>CAWFLT010000001.1:0-506888 GCA_963816795.1 uncultured Acidobacteriota bacterium
CCGCACGAGCGCCAGTGAGATGAACGTCACGGTCATCGAGGCCGCAATCAGTCCGAAGTAGGCGCCGTGTCCGTGCTCGAGGACCCAGGCGCCCGCGTAGCCACTGAGAATCGCGCCCGATCGACCGAACGACACTGCGGTGCCGACGCCGGTGGCGCGGACGGCGCTCGGATAAATGTGCGCGGCCAGAGCGTACATCGTCGTCTGCACGCCGTTGATCATCGCGCCAGTGAACGCGAGCATCGCGATGATGGGCGCGATCGGCGCAGTCACCGCGATGGTCTGGGTGCTGAGACCCAGAGCGCCAAGGATGGCCAGAGCCGTCATTGTCAGCATCGCCACGCGTGAGCCGACGCGGGCGATGGCCCACCCTCCGCACAGGGCGCCAGCGACCCCGCCGAGATTGAAGGCCGTGATACCGGTGTTGGCCGTGGACGTGTCGAAGCCGGCAGCGGTGAGCAACGACGTCAGCCAACTGAACCCGAGGTACACCGCGAGCAGGCACGAAAAGAACGCGCCCCACAGCGGAACCGTGTCGCGGCGGAACGCCGGGGTAAACAGCTCGCCGAGCGAGACCTTGCGGACCGCGCGCTCAGTCGTGTCGGCGAAGGCAGCCGTCTCCGGGACGTCGTGTCCCATGCGACGGAGCGTCGCCCGAAGCTCAGGCCATCGGTGCGGATGACGCGCCAGGAACCGGGGCGACTCGGGAAGCAGCCGTACCAGCAGCGCCGCCGCGACGATGGGCACGACGCCACCGATGACGAAGAGCGTACGCCAGCCGAGCGACGGCAGCAGCCGGATGCCCAGCAGGCCGGCCAGCGTGGCGCCGAGCGGAACGCAGACGATCGTCACCGTCACCGCGATCGGACGTTGGCGGACGGGCACGAACTCAGCAGCCAGCGCCGCAGCGTTCGGCATTGCCCCGCCGAGACCGATGCCGGCAAGCAGTCGCAGGATCCCGAGCTCCACTGGTGAGCGGGCCAGGACCGACACGGCGGTCATGACGCCGAACAGGACGACGCTCCCGAGCAGCGCGGCACGGCGCCCAATTCGATCGCCGGCCAGCCCGGCGATCGCGCCGCCCACCATCATTCCCGCGTAGCCGTACGAGACCACTGATGCGAAGGCGCGGCGCGGAACGCCCCACTCGCCCATCAGCGTGGGAATGACGATGCCGAGCAGCTGATTGTCGACGCCGTCAAAAACGACCATCAGCGCCACGAGAAACACGAGCCATCGCTGATAGCCCGACCAGCGGCCGGCGTCGATCAGCCGTCCAATCTCGAGCGGCGCCGCGCCGCGCAGGTCAGCCGGCATAGTTCTCCGCAAGGCTGGTCATCGCCGCGGTCGAGCTCGGCCCGGCGCCCACGATGCCGACCTGCGTCCGCGTCGTCGTCATTGTCATTGTCAGCCGTGAGCGGCTGCGCGTTCGATCTGGATGGCAGCGAGCATGGCCGCCGATTATGGCACGCGTCGCAAATTGTCGATTGACGCACGCCGCGACTACTCATAGGCTCACTTCGATTCCCCGGAGCCTGCATGCCTGCATCGCGCACTTCTACGCGCGCCGCCATTCGGCGCCTGGCCGCGACGATTTATGCCGTCGCGCTGATTGTTGCGGCGTCGGTCGTCCTCGATGGCCAGCGCGGAACCGGCCCGCCGCCGCCGAGACCGAAACCGCTGATCGCAAGCGCTGCACCGGCGCGCTCGTGCGAGAGCCTGCGCGAACTGACATTGACCGACACGACGATCGAGGCGGCCTCCGCCGATGCCGGAACGGAGCAGGTACCGGCCTCCTGTCGCGTGACCGCCATCGTCGCGCATCCTTCCACACGCGATCGCATTCGCATCTGGATCGCGCTTCCGATGACCGATTGGAACGGTCGCTTCCAGGGCGTAGGGGGCGGCGGCTTCTCGGGCGGTAATCCCAACGCCGTCGCTCAACCGCTGCGCGCGGGGTACGCTGCCGGCTCGACGGATACGGGCCACGAAGGTGGCAGCGGCAGCTTCGCTCTCGACGCCAACGGGCGGCTCGATTGGGAAGCGATTCGCGACAACGCGTACGCGGGCATTCATGAAATGACCGTCGTCGGCAAAGCACTCACTGCCGCCTTCTATGGCACGCCTCCGCGGCGGGCTTACTTCAATGGGTGTTCGACCGGCGGGCGGCAGGGCCTCAGCGAGGCGCAGCGGTATCCGGCTGACTACGACGGTGTCCTCGCAGGCGCGCCGGCCGTGAACTGGACGAAGCTGCACGTCGCGCAGATGTGGGGTTCGCTCATGATGCTCGAGACGAACACCGTCGTGCCGTCCTGCAAGTTTGCGGCGGCGACGACGGCAGCGGTCGCGGCGTGCGATGGGCTCGATGGTGTCAAGGACGGCGTCCTCGAGAATCCGCGTGCCTGTACGTTCGATCCCAAAGTGCTCGTGGGCACGACGCCGGGCGACTGCGGCGCGATCACCGAAGCGGACGCGAAAGTGATCCGCGCGATCTGGGAAGGGCCGCGGCGGCGCGACGGATCGGTCCTCTGGCACGGGCTCGAGCGCGGCGCCGACTTCTCGGGGTTGAGCGGCACGGCTGGGACGCCGCTGGCACCGCGTCCAAACGGCATCACGCTCGAGTGGTGGCGCTATTTTCTCACCCAGGATCCTCAGTGGAACTGGACGAGTCTCACGCGCGCCAGCTACGAGCGGTACTGGGATCAGTCTGTCGAACAGTTCGGCGCGGTGTTCGCCACCGACAATCCCGACCTCACCGCGTTCAAGGCCCGCGGCGGCAGGATCATCATGTGGCACGGGTGGTCCGATCAGCTGATCTACCCGGGCGGATCGATCGACTACTTCACGCGGGTGCAGACGGCCATGGGCGGCGCGGCGAAGACGTCGGAGTTCCTGCGGTTCTTCCTCGCCCCAGGGGTCGCGCACTGTGCCGGCGGGCCTGGGCCGGCGCCCAGCGGACAGTTCGAAGCGCTGGTGCGCTGGGTCGAGGAAGGCAAAGCACCGGAGACGCTCGACGCCGTCCGCCGCGATCCGTCAGGCGCCGTCGTGCGATCGCGACCGCTGTGCCAGTACCCGAAGACCGCCAACTACAAGGGACGCGGAAGTACGGACGCTGCCGAGAACTTCGACTGCCGGTAGTGGACGCTCTAAACTTACAGGCGCGGGGCCCCACCCCCGCGCCTCGGGCCCGCGCCTCAAAGCGGCGCGGGGCGTCAACTTTCTTACTGGCGTGGGGCCCCACCCCCGCGCCTCGGGCCCGCGCCTCAAAGCGGCGCGGGGCGTCAACTTTCTTACTGGCGTGGGGCCCCACCCCCGCGCCTCGGGCCCGCGCCTCAAAGCGGCGCGGGGCGTCAACGTTCTTACTGGCGTGGGGCCCCACCCCCACGCCTCGAGCCCGCGCCTCAGGCGGCGCGGGGCGTCAGCTTTCTTACTGGCGTGGGGCCCCACCCCCGCGCCTCGGGGCCGCGCCTCAAGGCGGCGCGGGGCGTCAACTTTCTTACTGGCGTGGGGCCCCACCCCCACGCCTCGGGCCCGCGCCTCAAGCGGCGCGGGGCGTCAACTTTGTTCTTCTCCGTGCCCCTCTAGCTCTTCTCCGCTGCCGGCTCGTTTTTATCCGAGCCTCCGGTTTACCTCGTCCCAGTTGATGACGTTCCACCAGGCCGCGAGGTAGTCGGGCCGGCGATTCTGGTAGTGCAGGTAGTAGGCGTGCTCCCAGACGTCGATACCGAAGATGGGCTTCTTGCCTTCCATCATCGGATTGTCCTGGTTCGGTGTGCTCTCGACGGAGAGCTTGCCTGCTGACTCGACGAGCCACACCCAGCCGCTGCCAAAGCGGCCGACGCCGCCCTTGTTCATCTGATCTTTGAACGCCTCGAAGGACCCGAAGGCGCTGCTGATCGCGGAGGCAATCGCGCCGGTCGGCGCGCCGCCCTTGCCGGCCCCCATGATCTGCCAGAACATCGTGTGATTCACATGGCCGCCGCCGTTGTTTCGAACGGCGACGCGAACATCTTCCGGCACGGCCGACAGGTTCTTGATCAGATCCTCGGTGCTCTTCCCCTGCAGCGAGGCATGCTTCTCGACCGCAGCGTTGAGGTTGTTCACGTACGCGGCGTGGTGCTTGCCGTGATGAATCTCCATCGTCTTCGCGTCGATGTGCGGCTCGAGCGCGGCGAACTCGTACGGCAGTGGTGGCAACTGATGCGGCATGGCAGGTGACTCCTGCATCCAGTTTTATGCCATCGCGAGCATTCTGTCGAGCGCGACTTTCGCCCATCGCTTCGTCGGGTCGGGTACGACGATGCGGTTGTGGACCTCGCCGTCGACAAGGCCGTCGAGCGCCCAGAGCAGATGGTTGGGCGAGATTCGGAACATCGTCGAGCAGAGGCAGCCCATCGTGTCGAGCGTCGTCACGGTACGCGCCGGCGCGACGTCGTGCGCGAGCCGGTTGACGAGATGGATCTCGGTCCCGACGGCCCAGACGGATCCTTCCGGGCTGTTGGTGATCGTCTTGATGATGTACTCGGTCGAGCCGCAATCGTCGGCCGCCTGCACGACGTCGAACGTGCACTCCGGGTGGACGATGACCTTGCCGCCAGGGTACCTGGCCCTGAACTGCTCAATGTGCTTCACGCTGAATCGCGTGTGCACGCTGCAGTGCCCCTTCCACAAGATGAGTCGTGCGCGGCGAATCTCGTCGCGCGTCAGGCCGCCGTACGGCAGATCCGGATCCCAGATGGCCATGTCGCTGAGTGGAGTGCCCATCCGGAACGCGGTGTTCCGGCCGAGGTGCTGGTCGGGCAGCATCAGCAGCTTCTCGCCCTGCTCCCAGGCCCACCGCATCGTCTTCGCCGCGTTGCTGGACGTGCAGACGATGCCCTGGTGTTCGCCGACAAAGCCTTTGATCGCGGCGGTGGAGTTGATGTAGGTCACCGGGATCACGCTGCGGGCGCCGAGGTCGTCGAGCTCCTGCCAGCAGACTTCGAGCTGATCGATCGCGGCCATGTCGGCCATCGAGCAGCCGGCGGCGAGATCGGGGAGGACGACCTGCTGGTGCGGCGCGCCGAGGATGTTCGTGCTCTCGGCCATGAAGTGCACGCCGCAGAAGACGACGTAGTCGGCGTCGTGTTGCGCGGCGGCGTACTGGGCCAGCTTCAGCGAATCGCCGGTGTAGTCGGCGAACTTGAACACTTCGTCGCGCTGGTAGTGGTGACCGAGGATGACCAGACGGTCGCCGAGCGCGGCTTTGGCGGCCGCGATGCGGACGTCCATCTCCTCGTCCGGCAGCCGCAGGTACGATTCCGGCAGCGCCTGACGCTCGCTGAGCCGCGTCTTTTCGTAGTCGGTGAGGACCTGTACGTTAGTCATCGCTGACGTCTCACCTCCGGAGATTGTGAAATTAATCACAATCTCTAGACGTGAAAAAAGCCAACTCCCGTTGGGACCCCTTCGGCCCCCGGCTATCGCCGGTGTCGGAAACTGACCCCTCAAGTCTAGCACTTTACTTAACCCGCGTGGGGCCCCACCCCCACGCTTCGGACGCTTCGGGCCTCGCTGCGCTCGACCCTTGCGGTATCACTCCGGGGCCCCACCCCCACGCTTCGGAGGCTCACCGCGCTCGCTACGCTCGCGGGTTCGCCGTACAGCCGTCTTCTGCTTACCGCGAAGGCACGAGCGTAGCGAGCGCCCTGAGCGTTCCGAAGCGTCCGGGGAAGAGCGAGGCCACGGAGAAGAGCTGGAGCGCACGGAGAAGAGCCCAAGACTCCGCGAGGAAGCGAGCGTAGCGAGCGCCCGAGCGTCCGAAGCGGGGCTGGCCCGCGCGGCACCGCGAAGGCGCGAGCGTAGCGAGCGCCCTGAGCGTCCGGAAGCGCGGGGGTGGGGCTCCACGCGTGGATACCGCGAAGGCGCGAGCGTAGCGAGCGCCCGAGCGTCCGGAGCGGGGGTGGGGCCCCGCGCGGAGCGAACGAGCGACCGACGGCGCGCGCTAAACAACGTTGTACAGCGTGTCTCGTTCAACCGGCTCGCGGCCGGCGGCGCGGATGAGGCGCTGGATGTCGCCGGTCGTGAGCGTCTCGGGCGTTCGCGATCCCGCCATGTGGTAGATCTTCTCTTCCTGCACGGTCCCGTCCAGATCGTCGGCGCCGTACCACAGCGCGAGTTGCGCCACGTCCACGCCGGTCGCGATCCAGAACGCTTTCACGTGCGGGATGTTGTCGAGCATCAGGCGCGCCACGGCGTGCACGCGCAGCGTATCGGTCGCCGACGGCGCCGGCAGCTTGCGCATCTGATTGTTGTCGGGATGGAACGCGAGCGGGATGAAGGCCTGGAAGCCGCCGGTCTCGTCCTGCAGCGCCCGCGCCCGCAGCATGTGGTCGACCCGCTCCTCCATCGTCTCGATGTGCCCGTACAGCATCGTCACATTCGAACGCAGCCCGAGCCGGTGAGCGATCCGGTGGACGGACAGATAGCGATCCGCGTCGGCCTTGTCGTGACAGATTTTGCGCCGCACGCGTTCGGCAAAGATCTCCGCCCCGCCGCCCGGCAACGAGTCGAGGCCGGCGGCCATGAGCGCGCGCAGTACCGCCTCGTCGGTCATGCCGTAGGTGTCGGCGAAGAACGCGATCTCGACCGCCGTGAAGCACTTCAAGTGCACGTCGGGGCGGATCTGCTTCAGGCCCTTCAGCATGTCCACGTAGTAATCGAACGGCAGGTCCGGATGGAGACCGTTGACGATGTGGACTTCGGTCAGGGGTTGATGTGCGCGCTGGCGAAGCTTGGCGAACACCTGTTCGAGCGAGAGCGTGTAGGCCTCGGGAGCGCCCGGCTTGAGCCGCGCGAACGAGCAGAAGAGGCAACTGGCCTCGCAGACGTTCGTCGCCTCGAGCCTGAGGTTGAAGTTGTAGAACGTCCTCGCGCCGTGGCGCTTCTCGCGCTCGCGATTGGCCAGGCGTCCGATCGCGTGCAGATCGGGATGCTCGAACAATCGCACGCCGTCATCGAGCGTGAGGCGCTCGCCGGATTCGAGCTTGTGATCAGAGATCGACATCGAACCGACGTTGATCTTTGGACGTGAAGGGAATGAAGAAAGTGAAGCACATGAAGAGCCCGGCGTCGGGCGGGCGTAGCCCGCCCGCGGCCCAGACGTGACTGAACCATCCAGGTGTTAAGGGCGTCAGTTCAGTCACGTCTGGCCTGCGTCCGCATCCGGCGCCGGGCGTTTCCAGCCGGACCTTCAGCCGCTTCATTGCCTTCATGTCTATGAGACAGGCTGCGTTTTTTCTGCGCTTGCAAGTGCCCAGTGCCTGCACTAGCCACGCCCATCACTGACACGCGCAGCGTGCGCGACCGCGGGCCGTCGAGCTCGGCCATCAGGATGCGTTGCCACTGGCCGAGCACGACTTCGCCGCCGCTCACCTGCAGCGAGAGGCTGTGGCCGAGGACGATCGCGCGCAGATGCGAATCGGCGTTCTCGCGATCGCAATCGGAGTACGCCGGATCGTTATGGCGCCAGGGTGCTCGACGATCGACGACGGTTTCGAGAAACGCGCGGATGTCGGCGATCAGCGCCGTCTGGTTTTCGTTGATGAACACGCCGCACGTCGTGTGCATCGAGAAGACGTTGACGATGCCTTCGCGAATGCCGAGGCGGCTGACGAGCGCCATCACCTGTGCGGTGAGATCGAAAATCTCGACGCGCTCTTCGGTGTCGATGGTGATCGTCTCGGCGTGAATCTTGAGTGCGCCGGAGATCGATGGCGTGTCCGCGACGGGCTGTTCCCGCACGGTGACGGTCGATCGCTTGCTCATTCGTCTGCCTCGCTCGGCAAGTTACAACATTTTGACATGCTATACTCCGAGCCGACAACCGACTCGCCCGGCGGCCACTGGGAAGTGGGTGCAAATCCCACACGGTGCCGCCACTGTCAGCGGGGAGCCGGCGTTCATTTGCCGATCATCGATCGGCCGCCACTGTGCAACCGCACGGGAAGGCGCGAACGTCGGCAACGATCCGCAAGTCAGGATACCTGGTCACCGGGCCCGTCCTTCCTGCTGCGCTGAATGTCTCAGCGCAGTTTCGGCGCGTCACACGCCGGTGGGGGTTCGAATGATCTGCCGTTCCGGCGGCCGTCCTGGCCGCATCCTTTCTCGCTCGCTTCTGTTCGCCGCGCTGTTCCTCCTGCTCGTGCCCACGTTCGCGATCGCGCAGGCCGTCGGTGGCCGCGTCGTCGATCCGCAAGGACGCGCCGTGGCGTCATCCGATGTCCTCATCATGAAAGGCACGGCGGTCGTGACGACCACAAGGACCGCGAGCGACGGCCGCTTCGGTCCGATCAGCCTCGCGCCTGGCGACTACGACGTCATGGTCGCGGCCACCGGCTGGCGCGCTGTGCCCAAACGCGTCACGGTTCGCGCCGACGTCACCGCCGACGTCGACCTCGCGCTCACACTCGCGGCGGTGAGCGAGTCGATCGTCGTGTCGGCAGCGCAGGTCGAGTTGCCGCTCTCGCGAGTGACCGACAGCGTGACCGTGCTCGAGCGCCCCGAGCTGCAGCGGCTCCAGATCGACGGGGTGGCCGAGAGCCTCCGGTTCGTGCCGGGCTTCGGCGTCATCCAGCAGGGCGGCCGCGGCGCGTTGACGTCGCTCTTCCCACGCGGCGGCGAGTCCGACTACACGCTCGTCATCGCGGATGGGATCCCGCTCAACGCGTTCGGGGGATCGTTCGACGCGGCGCATCTGTCGGCGCTGCAGGTCGAGCGCATCGAAGTCGTCCGTGGGCCGCAGAGCGCGCTGTACGGCGGCGGCGCCATTGGCGGTATCCTGAGCGTCACGACACCGCATGGCGGCGCGCCCGGAACGAATGCGATCGTCGAGTTCGGAGGCTACGGCACGGCGCAGACGAGCGCGGTCACGAGCGGTGCGCGCGGCGCCTGGTCATGGGGCGCGACGTTCGACTGGCTCGACACCGACGGCGACACCGGCGACCGCGCCAACCTGGGCCGGGC
Source organism: uncultured Acidobacteriota bacterium (assembly GCA_963816795.1). Lineage (GTDB taxonomy): Bacteria > Acidobacteriota > Vicinamibacteria > Vicinamibacterales > SCN-69-37 > CAWFLT01. Next base: position 9,004 of record CAWFLT010000001.1, read on the forward strand.
CGTCGCCAACGACGACTACAACCGCTTCGCCGGCAACGCGAGCGTGACGTGGTCCGATCGCGCCGATCGGCGCGTGCGGATCGACGTCCTCGGCAATCACAACGAACGCGGCTTTCCCGGTCCGTACGGATCGGATCCGCTCGGGCTCTATGGCGGTCTCGACCTCGTCTCGCGCGGCACGAACAACCTGACCGGGGTGCGCGCATCCGCCACGCTCGGCGCCGGCCGGAGCTACCGCCACGGATTCCAGTTCGCGCTGACCGGCGCGCGCGGCGAGTTTCGAAGCGCTGACTTCTTCGACCCCTCGGTGATCAACACCGACCACACGGACACTGACCGCGTGACGGGACGCTATCAGCTCGACCTCGAGCGCCGGCGCGTTGGCCTGTCTGCCGGCTGGGAGATTCTGACCGAACAGGAAGAGAACCGGTACATTCGCGATCTCAACGCGCAGGAGATCCCGGTCAAACGGCACATCAACGGATGGTTCGCCGAATCACGCTGGCCGTTCAGCGGGCGCGCGGCGCTCACCGCCGGTCTCCGCGTCGAGCGCATTCAGCGATCGACACTCGCCGCCGGTGAGTTCGGCCGGCCGGCGTTCGACGAGGCGGACGTCGTGTGGTCGGTGAATCCGAAGGTCTCGGGCTCCTGGTTCGTTCGCCCTGCCGACGCGCGCGGCTGGACGAAAGTCCGGTTCGGCGCCGGCACCGGCATCAAGCCGCCGAGCGCCTTCGAGATCGCGTTCACCGACAATCCCGGCCTGAAGCCGGAGCGGAGCCGGAGCCTCGATCTCGGCATCGAACACGCCCTGGCCGGAGCGGCGTTCGTCGCCGACATGACGTTCTTCGCGAACCGGTACGACGATCTCATCGTCACCGTGGGCAGTTCGTTTTCGGGCGCGAGCCCGTACCAGTCGGACAACATCGCCAACGCCACAGCGAAGGGTCTTGAAGTCGGGGCCAACTGGCGATCGCCGCGCGGATTCTCCGCTCGCGTGGCCTACACCTGGCTCGACACCGAGGTCCTGAGCGTGGACAACGTGAGCACGGAGGTCGCGCCGCGGCCGTACGACGTCGGCGACCCGCTCCTTCGGCGGCCGCGCCATCAGGCGTCCCTGGCCGTCACCTGGTCCTCCGATCGTGCCCAGGCGTTCTTCACGATCAACGGCCGCGGCGGCATGACCGACCTCGAACCCAATTTCGCGTCGTCCGTGTACCAGAATCCTGGATATGCCGTCGCGTCGCTCGGCGGTGCCGTCCGCATCGCCCGGTCGCTCGAGGTGTACACGCGTGTCAACAACCTCTTCGATCGTGACTATGAGGAGGCCTTTGGCTTTCCGGCGCTCGGACGGAGCGCCATGATCGGGTTGCGTGTCGCTACGCGTCATTGACGTCCACTTCGGCTACGACAAAGGCCGCGGCAGGAACGAGATGGCCGCGCGCGTCCTGCACGCGGTCTCGCTCGAAGTGGCTGACGGGTCCGCTGTCGGCATCCTCGGGCCCAACGGATCGGGCAAGACCACGCTGCTCCGATTGATGGCCGGCGTGGCGCGTCCGTGGTCTGGGCAGGTGATGATCGACGGCACCGAGATCGGCGCGCTGCCGCGCCGGACGATCGCGCGGCAGCTTGCCGTCGTACCGCAAGAGACGGTGCTGACCTTCGACTACAGCGTGCTGGAAATGGTCCTGATGGGCCGCTATCCGCACCTCGGCGCGTTCGAACTGGAAGGGCCGTCGGATCGCGCGGCCGCGATGGCGGCGCTTCAAGCGACCGGCACCGCCGCGCTCGCCGATCGACCGTTCAACACGCTCAGTGGCGGCGAGAAGCAACGCGTCGTCATCGCATCGGCGCTCGCACAACTGGACACGGCCGAAGAAGGCCAAAGGCCCAGGGCCAATGGCCCAAGGCAAAGAGACTGCGCAGCCCTGACGGGAGCGGCGAACGGCCGGCGTTGGGCCTGGGGCCTCTGACGATCACGCAGAACGGCGTCTTGCTGCTCGACGAGCCGACGGCGTCACTGGATCTGCGTTATCAACTCGAAGTGGCGGCATTGTTGAAGCGGCTCCGAGCAGAGCGCGGCCTCACGATCGTGCTGTCGACGCACGACCTCCGGCTGGCCAAGGCGGTCTGCACGCACGTCGTCCTGCTGTCGCGCGGCCGTGTCCTGGCTGACGGCCCGGTGGCCAACGTCCTGACGCCGGCGCTGATCGGCCAACTCTTCGATGTCGACCCCGCAGTCGCGGCGCCGTTACTGTAAAGGGCGCGCATGAGGCCGGTTCCCGTCGTGGCGTTGTGCTTCCTGACGATGGTGGTGGCGGTGTTCGCGGCGCCGTTCATCGGCTCGACGCCGATCGAGCTCGGCCGCGTGTTCAGTCGATCGGTGCCGTTCGCGGACAACGTCGACGCTCAGATCTTTTTCATCGCGCGGCTGCCTCGCGCGCTGGCGGCGGCGCTGGTCGGCGGCACGCTCGCTGCCGCTGGCGTCGTGTTTCAGGGATTGCTGCGCAATCCTCTGGCCACGCCCTACACGCTCGGCGTCTCCGCCGGTGCGTCGCTCGGCGCGATGGTCGCCATCACGTTCGGGCAGGCGTGGGCAGTCGGCGGCGTCGCCTCGGCCAGCCTTCTCGGAGCGATTCTGGCCGTCCTCGTCGTGTACGCCCTCGCCACGGCCCAGCATCGCGGGATTTCGACGACGGTGCTCCTCCTGGCTGGCGTCACGCTCAACGCGTTCTTTTCGGCGCTGATCCTGTTCGTGCAGTATCTCAGCGACTTCGCTCAGACGTTTCGCGCCCTTCGCTGGCTCATGGGCGATCTCGACATCGCCGGCTATGCGCCTTTGCTCGCGGCGCTGCCGCTGGCACTCGTCGCGTTTGCGGGCTTCGCCTGGCTGGCGCGGCCGCTCAACCTGCTCAGCATCAGCGCGGAAGCGGCTGGCTTTCGCGGCGTGAACGTCGAGCGCGCGCAGCGGATCGCGTTCTTCTCGGCCTCGCTCGCGACGGGAGCAGCCGTGTCGGTCGGCGGCCCGATTGGCTTTGTCGGCATCATCGTCCCGCATCTGGTCCGGCTGCTGGTTGGCGCCGACCATCGTGTCGTGCTGCCCGCATCCACGTTCTTCGGCGCCGCCTTCCTCGTCGGCTGCGATGCGATCGCGCGGACGCTGCTCGCGCCGCTCGAGCTGCCGGTCGGGATCGTGACGGCAGTCATTGGGGGGCCCTTCTTCCTGTGGTTATTGATAAGAAGAAGGGCCTGAGGACACGGAGAAGAACTAGAGATCACGGAGAAGAACAAAGTTGACACCCCGCGCCGCCTTGAGGCGCGGGCCCGAGGCGCGGGGGTGGGCCGCCTCGCGCCGAAGGCGCTTCGGCGAGCTGGGCCGAAGCCTTGGCGGAGGCCGGCCCCGCGCCAGTAAGTTTAGAGATCACGGAGAAGACCTTGAGATCACTGAGACGAGCGGCCTGTGTCGGTTGCTTGCTGGCCATCGTCGCTACGCTGCTGGTGTGGCGCGGGTCGGCGGCACCTGTGGTGTCGGCGGGCTCGCTGCAGGCGCCGAAGCGGATCATCTCGCTGGTGCCGGCGGTGACCGAGATGCTCTTCGCGATCGGCGCGGGCAACGAGGTCGTGGGGGTCTCGAGTTACGACCGGTTTCCGCCGGAGGTGGCGACACGGCCGAAAGTGGGAGCGCTGATCGATCCTGACTTCGAGCGCATCCTCTCGTTGAAGCCGGACCTGGTCGTGGTCTACGGCAGCCAGACCGAGTTGATCGCGCGTCTCGGCCGCGCGCAACTGCCGCTGTTCAATTACCGTCATGCCGGACTCGGCGACGTGACCTCGACGATTCGGGAATTGGGCACGCGCATCGGCCGGGGGGCGGAGGCCGATCAGGTCGCTGCCGCGATCGAACGGGACATCGCAGCGATTCGCACCCGCGTTGCGGGGCGGCCGAGGCCGCGGACGGTGCTCGTGTTTGGCCGCGAACCGGGCTCGCTCCGGGGCGTCTACGTCAGCGCGGGTGTCGGGTTCATGCACGACATGCTCGACGCGGCGGGAGGCGCCGATGTGTTTGCCGACATCGCGCGTCAGAGCCTTCAGGCCACGACCGAGGTGCTGCTCGCGCGTGCCCCGGAAGTGATCATCGAAGCGCATGCGAGTGAAGGCTGGACGCCGGAACGGGTCGCACGAGAACGCCTGGTCTGGAACGTCCTGCCGTCTCTTCCGGCCGTCCGGTCGGGACGCATCCATATCCTCACCGACGATCGGTTGTCGATCCCTGGTCCGCGCGTCGCGGACGCGATCCGGCTGCTGGCAGACGTCCTTCACCCGAAGGCGGCGATCAATATCACAGGCGCGGGGCCTGGCCTCCGCCAAGGCTTCGGCCCAGCGCGCCGAACCGCGCCTTCGGCGCGAAGCCGCGGCCCACCCCCGCGCCTCGGGCCCGCGCCACACACCGGCGCGGTTATCTTCAGCCTTACTGGCGTGGGGCCCCACCCCCACGCCTCGGGCCCGCGCCGCCAAGGCGGCGCGGGGTGTCCGCTAACTTCACTGGCGCGCGGCAGCAGGCGATGAAAGTGCTACTGTCCTGGTCCTCCGGCAAGGACTCTGCGTGGGCCCTCCACGTGCTGCGCCGGGACGCGGACGTCGAAGTGGCCGCGCTCTTGACGACGTTCAATGAAGCGGCGGATCGGGTGGCCATGCACGCCGTGCGTCGCGCGCTCGTCGAGGCGCAGGCCGCGGCCGCGGGACTCCCGCTCGTCACCGTCCAGATTCCTTCACCGTGTCCCAACGAGATCTACGAAGAACGGATGCGCACGGCGGTGACGCATGCCGTGCGCCAGCGGCTTCACGCACGTCGCGTTCGGCGATCTCTTTCTCGAGGACGTGCGGCAGTATCGCGAGGAACGGCTCGCCGGTACGGGCCTGGCTCCCATCTTCCCGCTGTGGAATCGACCGACGCCGGCGCTCGCGCGCGAGATGATCGAAGCGGGCCTCGACGCCGTCCTCACCTCGGTCGATCCCCGCGTGCTCGACCGGTCGTTCGCCGGCCGGCGATACGACTCGTCGCTGCTCGACGAATTGCCGCCCGAGGTCGATCCCTGCGGCGAACGCGGCGAGTTCCACACCTTCTGCTGCGCCGGTCCGATGTTTCGTCACCGCATCGACGTCGAGCCAGGCGTCGTGGTCGAACGGGACGGTTTTGTGTTCGCGGATGTTTTCTAACATTACAGGCGCGGGGCCCCACCCCCACGCCTCGGGCCGCGCCAGAAAGCGGCGCGGGTGTCCGCTTCCGGCCTGCCTCCCGGCCCTCGCTCTTACACGAATTGAACTGGCACGGGCGCCGGGACGAGGCCTTTCTCGATGCGCTTCGGCGAAGAATCGCTCGAGCGCCGCGCGGCCTCTCGTGCCGTAGTCGAGCGTGAGCTGGTTGACGTACATGCCGACGAACTTGTCCGTGTCGCTGCGGTTGAGGCCGCGGCCGAACTGCTGCGCGTACTCGACCGCCTCGGGACGGTGCGACAAGGCGTAGGCGATGCTGTCGTGCAGCATGCGCGAGACGACCCGCATCGCCTCGGCGCCGAGGTCGCGGCGAATGACATTCCCGCCGAGTGGCAGCGGCAGGCCGCCGGTGCGATCGAACCACCATTCGCCCAGGTCCACGATCTTCTCGAGGCCGTCCGAGGCGTAGGTCAGTTGGCCTTCGTGGATGAGCAGGCCGGCCTCGACGCGGCCGTTCACGACGGCCTCCTGAATCTCGTCGAACGGCATGATCTCGGCGATGAACGACGGGTCGTACATCTGGAGCGTGAGGTACGCAGACGTCATCTTGCCGGGGATCGCGACGCGGACGTCCTTGAGGGCGCCGGGCGTCCGGCCGATGCGGCTGCCCTGCCGCGCCACCAGAATCGGGCCGTACTTGTCGCCCATGCTCGCGCCGTGCGGCAGGAGCGCGTAGCGATCCTGCAGGTGCGCGTAGGCGTGAAACGAGACAGCCGTGACCTCGTACTGGCCGTCGAAGGCGGCGCGATTGAGCGTCTCGATGTCGGCGAGCACCTGCTCGACCTCGATGCCCTCGACGTGCACGGCACCGCTGGCCAGGCCAAAGAACATGAACGCGTCATCTGAATCCGGACTGTGGGCCACGGTCACTTTCATGACGAACAGTGTATCGTGCGGTCGGATCCTCTCGCGATCACCGGCCCGGATCACGGAGCGCGCGGAAGAACCGGCCGACCGCCTCGGGCCCGCTCAGTCGAAAATCGATCAAGTGCGTGTGCGGCCGCTCCCCGACGCCGATCGCGATCTCGTCGTCGGCCAGCCAGGTGAACGCGTCTTCGTCGGTCCGGTCGTCGCCGAGATACACGACCACGACCGGCCGATCGATCCGCGCCGCTATCGCGCGCGCGGATCCACTGCACGGCGCGCCCCTTGTGCCAGTCGACCGCGGGCAGCAGCTCGGCGGCCTTCGCGCCCATGAGGAACTTGAGCACGTGCGCCTCGAGCATCGGCTCGGCGAGCGCCTCGAACTCCTCCAGGCCCCGGCCGGCGAGCTCCGGCGGCACGCGCCGGACATGACACGTGAGCGCGTAGGTCTTGTCCTCCAGGAAGAGGCCGGGACACCAGGCCAGCTCACGCTCGGCGTCGAGCACGAGCCGCTCGATCACCGGCGCGACGCTGTCGAGCGCGTAGTGATGGAAGGCGGCATCCGGCCCGGTGATCTCGAGGCCGTGCAGTCCGGCGACGAACTCCGCGGCCGGGCCGACCCGCTCGGCCACATCCACGAGCCGGCGGCCGCTGACCGCGCCCACCGAGATCTCGGCGCTGGCGGCCAACGCGTCGAGCGCTTCGCGGACGTCATCCGCCATGTACGCCTGAGACGGGCACTGGCGCCAGGTCGGCGAGCGTGCCGTCGTAGTCGGTGAGCAGAATCAGATGGCGGCTGTCGAGCCGTTGCGCGACCCCCGCGGCCACGCGCTCCGGCGAGTCGTACGCCGGCCCGACCTTCGTGTCTGCCGGTCTACTATCCTGCAAGGAACCCCGGACCTTTCCTGCGCTCGAGCCGATCGAGGATGTCCGACGCCCACGCCAGCACGTCGCGGCCGGCGACGCGCCGGCGCATCGCCTGCATCCGGCGCCGCCGCTCCCAGACCGGCATCTCGATGGCGCGATCGATGGCCGCCGTGAATCCCTGATCGTCGTACGGATTGATGATCAGCGCCTCGCCGAGCTCCTGCGCAGCGCCGGCCAGCTCGCTCAGAATCAGCACGCCGTCGTGATCGTCGCGCGCCGCGACGAATTCCTTCGCCACCAGGTTCATCCCGTCGTGCAACGACGAGACGACACAGAAGTTGGCGAGCCGGTACAAGCGCCACGAGCTCGGGCAGCGGAAACGAGCGCTTCAGGTAGAGAATCGGCCCCTCGCCGGCGCCATGTCCGTGCGTCGCGTTCACCCGCGCGATCTGCTCGTCGATCTCGGCCGAAATGGCGGCATAGGCGGGCACCTCCTCGCGCGACGGCACGCCGATCTGGACGAACACGAAGCGGTCGGCGAGCTCGGGCCGCCGCGCCAGCACGCGATCGATCGCCGCGATCCGCTCGGGGATGCCCTTGGTGTAATCGAGCCGGTCGACGCCGACCCCAACGACCTTCCCGTCCAGCCGATAGTCCGCGGTGAGGCGAGCCATCGTCTCGGTCAGCTCCTGCGTGGTGAGGATGGCGGTAATGCGATCGAAGTCGGCGCCGATGGGAATCGACAACACCCGGACCGGCCGATCGCCGAAGTAGACGACCTCGCCCGAGACCGACGCGCCCACCTCCTCGGCGACGGCGGCGAGAAAGTTGCGCTGATCGCGCGGCAGCTGAAACGCGACCAGATCGTTGTTCAACATGCCTTCGACGATGTCCTTGCGCCAGGGACAGATCCGCAGCCGATCGACGTCGGGCCACGGGATGTGCCAGAAGAGCGCCGTGCGAAGCGCCGGCCGCCGCTGGCGCAGCGACTTGGCGACGAGCGCCAGATGGTAGTCGTTCAGGAACACCGACGCGTCCGGCGGCGCTTCGATCGCCGCGGCCTCGGCAAACCGCCGGTTCACGGACTGATAGATCTCCCAGTCGCCCGCCTTGAACTGCGGGCGGACGTGCGCCTGGTGACAGAGCGGCCAGAGCCCGCTGTTGCTGAAGCCGGCGTAGTAGCCCTCCTCCTCCTCTGGCGACAGCCAGAGACGGCGGAGGCGATAGGCCGGCGCATCGGGCGGCACTTCGATCGAGCTGCGCTCGTCGACGACGGCCCGGTCTGCGCTCCCCGCGCCGTGTGCGACCCACACGCCGCCGCGTTCGCGCAAGAGCGCGTCGAGCGCCACCGACACGCCGCCGGGCGTGGCACGGGCGATGATCGACCCGTGCTCCGCGTACTCGTGAATCCACGGCTCGCGATTCGACACGACGACCAGCCCGCCGGCCGATCCGCCGATCTCGTTCACCTCGGCGAGCGCGGCGCGAAACACAATCGGCCCGATGAGCTCGTGCATCGCGACGATCGCGACCATCAAGCGTCTGCAGCCGGCCGCCCCACTCGGGATACTCGGCGGCCACCACCACCGCCAGGCCGAGGGTGATGCCCGACGTCGGACAGCAGCGCGCGCCAGACCAGGCGCGATTCCGGCGACGTCGAGCCCGGCCCGCGCCGCGCCGGCGCGGCGCCCCGGCGCGCAAGAGCACCGCGCGCAGGCCCGCGATGACGATCGCGGTGACGCCAATCGTCGCCAGCGCCTCGACGTGCATCGACGCGCCGACGGCGGCAAAGAAGAGGACGAAGACGGGCATCGCGCCGCGCTGGACTTCGTCGCGGAGGACGTCGCCAGCCTCGCGCAACACATTGCGGACGATCAGGCCGGCCGCGACGCCGGCCAGCAGCGGCTCGAAGTGCAGGCGGGCCCCGAGGCCGGCGACAATCGCGCACAACGCGAGCAGCACGACGGTGATCTCACGGCCGACGTACCGGACGTACAGCGCGAACAGCGATCCGAGGATCGCGCCAAAGGACAGCGAGCCGAGCAGCGTCCAGGCCGTGGCGGCCGCGAGCGTCCACCCGTCGACCAGCACCGGGTTGAAGACGCGGCGCGCGCCGTCGAGGCTGATCGCGAAGACGAGGATGACGAGCAGTTCGATGAGGACGACGATCGTCGCCGCCATCGTCGAGAGCGGACCGCGGGCGCGGCTCTCGGCGATCACCGCCACCGTGACGGTTGGCGACACGCCCATCAGCACCGTCGCCGTCAGCGCCGACCGCGGCGGCGCGTTCCCACGCCGGCCAGCTCCGGCCCGATCGGCAGCCAGGGCCAGGCGGCGAACAGCACGATCGCGAGGCCCGTCCACGCGATCGCCATCGTGACGACGCTGATCGACGCCATCGCGGCGAGCGACGGCCGGACGTGCCGGATCTGCAGTTGGAGCCCGGCAATGAACGCGATGACCGCGATCGCGAAGCCGCTGGCGGCGCTGAGGTCGCGCGCCATCGGCTCGGTGATGATGTTGGCGACGAGCGGGCCGCAGAGCAGGCCGAACGCGAGATACCCGGTGACGCGCGGCAGGCGCAAGAACTCGAAGAGCCAGCCGACGATCGACGCGGCGATGAGCGCGACGCCCAGCGCGAGCGCCGCCGACCCGGCGGGTTCGCTTCCCAGCCGGGCGACGAGCAGCCACGCGAGCGCCATCGTGATCGCCAGCGCGGCGACCCGTCTCACGCGGCGCTCCTCCGCCGCCAGTGCGGGCACGACCGCAAGCGCGAAGAGCTCGAACGCCGCCGTGCCGACCGCCACGGTCGACACCAGCGTCTCTCCGGCACTCGGCCGGCAGCATCTGACGAAAGTTGAGCGCAAACGCCACGGCGAGGACGCCAGGCGGCATCAGGAATGCGGCGAGATCGGCGGCGCGCACCTCGAGGAATCCCGCCGACACCCACGCGCCGGCGACTTTGCCCGCCAGCCGGAACAGCAGGTACGGCGCGAGCAGCCACACGCGACACCGCGCTCGGCACCCACAGCGCGCCGGCGGTGACGAGCAGGAGCACGACGAGCGGATGCTGCACTTTCCGGAGATCGTCGTGGACGATGCGATCGGCGCGGCCGGGCGCGACCGTCCAGAACACGCCGGCGACGAGACCCACCGCCAGCGGCGACACCCGCAGGTACGACCGCGGCGCCGCCGGCCAGCGACAGCGCGCCGAGCACGTACACCGCGCGCTCGGCGCCCGACTCGGCCCGCTCGAACAGCAGCCAGCCGATCGAGACCGACCGCGACGCCAATCGCGATCGGCGCGAGCGCCAGGGTCCACGCTCCACGCGAGCGACGTCGGCCGGGCAGCGACGGCAAACGCGACCGTCGCGATCACGATCGGCAGGACGTCGTCCAGATCGGCGACGCGCGTCGCGACGCCGGCGACCGGCTCCGAATCCGGATCGGCCGACGTCGCCGACGACGCCGACGCGCACAGGCCGAGCGCCAGCGCAAACGCGGCGATCGGCGCGCCGATCGGCACGCCGGTCGCCGTCACGAAATACATCGTCGCGCCGGTCACCGCGACGATCGTGACGGCGCTCTCGAGGCTCGCCGCGACGAACAGCCGGCGCGCGGTGTCGATCTCGCGGCCGAGCGCCGACGCCGACCAGCACACCGAGCACGGCGAGCGCGATCGTCACGGCGACGTCGAGCCGCGCCAGCACGCTCGGCGAGAGCAGGCCGAGACCGCGGGGACCGAGGAGCGCACCGAGCGGCAGGAAGATCGCGGCCGGCGTCAGCGACGGCGCGAGCCCGAGCGCGGATCGCGTCCGCAGCAGCGACAGCAGCCAGGCCAGCGGCGACGGCAGGGCCGGCGCGGGCGGCACGCCCAGGCGGCGATCGAGCGGGTCCGGTCCGCCGAGCTCGCGCCGGCGGATGTCCCGCGGCCGCCGGAGTCATGGACGGCTGCCTTTGCCGCCGCTCGTCAACGTGAGCACCGTCGCGTCGATCGCGGCGGCCGGAATCAGCAGCCGGACGCCGTCTGGAGCGCGCGGTCGCCAGGCCGATGAACCGGCCATCCAACGCGAAGACCAGCGCGCCGATCGGCACGGCCGGCGGTGCCACCCGAGGACGCGAACCGGCGTCGGCCACTGGCGCGTCGTGCGGTCGAGTCGGCCCGCCCGACGAACACCGGCGAGGCGGTCATCCCACCCGCCGCCGCTTCGACGACCGCGACATAGCTGAACCCCGCGAACTCGGCGATCGCGTCGGCCGTGCCGCTCGCCGTCTCGAACACCGACGTCGCGCGAACGACGGCGATGGCTCCGGTCGGCGTCGACCGCCGACGACTTCGACCGGCCGCGACGAGCCCCTGGCCGCCGGTGACCTGATAGCCGGCAGGCACATGGCCGACCGCCAGATCCCGCACCGACGCGAATGGCCGGCCACGAGTCGCGGCGGCAGCACCGGTGACCGGCTCGGCGCCGACCTTCTTGCCCGCGCGACGGCTTCGCATCCGGCGGAATCGGCGTCGCGACCAACACGACCACCGACGGCGACAGCCGCTGCACCAGATTCGCGATCGTCGCCGCCATGTCCTCGTAGGTGGAACGGGCGACGATCCGTTCGAGCGGCCCGGTCGGGGTCGGCGGCGGCCATCGGACGCGGAAACGAAACTTCGCGAGCACCAGCAGGACGGCCAGCGACACGACGATGACAAGCGCCAGCAGGCGCCCATCCCGTCCGGTGCGTTCGGATCCGTTCATTCGCTGCCTCGTTCACGGACTGTTACTGAAACGCTCGCGGAGCCCCGCCCCCGCTCGCCGGTCGCTCAGCGCCGCTCCTGGCGTCGCGGGCTTCGCGGTGGCCAGTGCCGGAGCCATGCGCTCACTCGGCCGCTGGCCGGACTCGAGCGCGGTGGCCTCGTGCCTTGCCGGAGCCGCCTTGCGATGCCAGTTCTAGGCCGGCGCCATGGCCCGTAAGTGTCCGACCACCGCCGCGAATTTCTCGATCGCGTAGTCGATCTCGGCGTCGGTCGTGAATCGGCCGAGGCCGAAGCGAATCGACGCCGACGGCACCGGCCGGGCCCAGAATGGCGCGCAGCACATGGGAGGGAGCCTCGGAGGCCGAGCCGCACGCCGAACCGGACGACACCGCGATGTCGCCGATCCCGATCAACAACGACGCGCCGTCCACGCCGCCGAACGTCACGTGCAGGTTGTTCGGCAGCCGATGCACCAGCGATCCATTCACGACGATGCCCGGCAACGCTCGACCGGAGTCCGTCGAGCAGCCGATCGCGCAGGCGCGTCATGCTTCACCGTTTCTTCCGCCATCTCGTCGCGGCAGATCGCGCAGGCGCGGCCGAGGCCGACGATGCCCGGCACGTTGAGCGTGCCCGATCGCAGGCCGCGCTCCTGGCCGCCGCCGTGAATCAGCGGCGTCAGCGCCGTGCGCTTGCGCACGAAGAGCGCACCGCAGCCCTTCGGCCCGTACATCTTGTGGCCGGTGAGCGCCAGCAGATCGATCCGCATCGCGTCGACGTCAATCGGCACTTTGCCCGCGCCCTGGGCGGCATCGACGTGAAAGAGCGCACCGGCATTGCGCACGATGGCGCCGATCTCGGCGAGCGGTTGGACGACGCCGATTTCGTTGTTGGCCGCCATGATGCTGACGAGCGCGGTCTGTGGCGTCACGGCCGCGCGCGAGCGTGTCCAGATCGATCAGCCCGTCCGGCTGCACCGGCAGTTCCGTCACGGACCAGCCGGCCGCGCCGAGCCGGGCGGCGCTTTCGAGCACCGACTTGTGCTCGATCGCCGACACGACGAGGTGCCGCCTTCCGGCCGGGGCCACATCGGCAGCCCCGGCAATCGCCAGGTTGTTGGACTCAGTGGCGCCGCTCGTGAAGGTGATCTCGCGTGCGGAGGCGCCGATGAGCGTGGCGACTTCGCGGCGCGCCTGCTCCACCGCTTCCTGCGCGCGCCATCCGAACTGATGCACCGACGACGCCGGGTTGCCGAAGACCTCGGTGAAGTACGGCAGCATCGCGTCGAGCACGCGGGGGTCGACCGGCGTGGTCGCGTGATGGTCGAGGTAGACAGGCGGCATCTCACTCGATTCTAATTTACTCATGCGCTATCTGACACTCGCCCTCGTGCTGGGCGTCTCCCTGGCGGTTCCGGTCGCCCAAGGCCCGGTTCGGGCTGACGGCGAGTTCCTCCGCCTCGCGTACGACACCTACACGTCGATGCGACAGGCGTCGCCGTATCGCGCAATGACGTGGTCGTATCTCGGCCCGACCAACATCAGCGGGCGGGCGACCGATGTCGCCGTCGCCGATCGCGCCGGACAGCGTCGCATCTACGCCGCCTACGCGACGAGCGGCGTCTGGAAGACCGACGACGACGGCAAGACGTGGCAGGCGATCTTCGAGCACATGCCATCGACCAGCATCGGCGACATCGCCGTGGCGCCCTCCAATCCCGACATCGTCTGGGTCGGCACCGGCGAAGCGAACATCTTCCGCGCCTCGATGGCGGGCGTCGGTATCTACAAGTCCACCGACGCGGGCAAGACGTGGACGCACATGGGCCTCACCGACACCCAGACCATCGGCCGCATCATCGTCCACCCGACCGATCCGAACACAGTGTACGTCGCGGCGTCCGGCCACGAATGGACCGACAACGAAATGCGCGGCGTGTTCAAGACGACCAACGGCGGCAAGTCGTGGGACAAGATCTATTACAAGAGCGCCCGCACCGGCGCGAGCGACCTGGTGATCGATCCGCGCGATCCGAATGTCCTCTACGCCAGCCTCTGGCAGCGCATCCGCCGCAAATGGAGCGACCCGCGCGTCGAGCCGGGCTACAACGAGGGCGGAGTGATCAAGACGACCGATGGCGGCAAGACCTGGGCGGACGCGAGTCAGGGCCTGCCGCAGCCCGAGCATCGTGGCCGCATTGGCATCGACCTCGCGCGCTCGAAGCCCGACACGTTGTACGCCATGGTCGACAACTACGAAATCGGACGCATGGCGCGGCCCAACGAGAACGACGCCTACGGCCGGCCGATGCCGCAGGGCCAGGGATTCATCAAGGGCGCCGATGTCTATCGCAGCGATGACGGCGGCAAGAGCTGGCGGCAGACGAGCCGGTTTGACGAAGCGACCACCAATCGGCTGAACAACAATTCCGGCACCTACGGCTGGGTGTTCGGACAGATTCGCGTGGACCCGACGACCGAGGACACCATCTGGATCATGGGCGTCCCGCTCAGCAAGTCGACCGACGGCGGCAAGACCTTCACGACCGTCGGCGGCATGCACAGCGATCATCACGGACTGTGGATCGACCCGGCGAACACCAACATCATCTACAACGCCAACGACGGCGGCTTCTACCAGACGGCCGACGGCGGCAAGACCTGGCGCTTCGCCGTGAGCGCCGCCGGCGCCCAGTTCTACAACATCGAGCTCGACACGAGCACGCCGTTCTGGGCGTACGGATCCATCCAGGATCACGGCAGCTATCGTGGGCAGGTCGATCTCGGGCGCGGCCGCGACGCGGTGTCGCCGGTGGCGTTCGCAGGGGCACCCGGCGGCGAGGGCTCCCATCACGCGGTCGACCCGAGCAATCCGAACATCGTTTACTCGCACGGCTTCTACGGCTCGTTCAGCCGGACCGATCTCACGCCGCCACCGGCCGACGCGCCGCCGCCGCCGCCGGCCGCGGCCGTGGACGCGGGGGCGCGGCGACTCCCATCCGGCCGACCGATCCGGACGCCGAGCTTCGCGCCCAGTGGATGGCGCCGTTCATCATCTCTCCGCACGACAACAGCATCGTCTATGCGGGCTATCAGTTCGTGTTTCGCTCGCGCACGCGCGGGGACTCGTGGGAGAAGATCAGCCCGGACCTGACCGACAACAACCGCGCGCAGATGGGCGAGAACCCGACGGCCATCCCCTACCAGTCGATCGTCGCGATCGCCGAATCGCCGAGGAAGAAAGACCTGCTCTACATCGGCACCGATGATGGGCGGCTGCATTCGACGCTCGATGGCGGCAAGGAGTGGACGGACCTCACGACGCGGCTGCCGGTGCGGCGCTGGATTTCGCGACTCGTGCCGTCGATGCACGCCGAAACGACCGTCTACGTGACCCAGCGCGGCCGCGAGGACGACGACTTCGCCGCCTACGTCTACAAGTCGACCGACAACGGCCGGACGTTCCGATCGATCACGAACAACATCCCGGCCGGACCCGTGAACGTGATTCGAGAGGATCCACGCAACGCCAACGTGCTCTACGTCGGCACTGACTTCGGCGTCTACGTCTCGACCAATGGCGGGGACACGTGGGCGGTGCTGGGCGGCAATCTGCCCTCGGTGCAAGTGTCGGATCTCGGCTTCCAGCGGCGCGACAACATGCTGGTGATCTCAACCTACGGGCGCGGCGTCTGGGTGATGGATGCCGAGCGAGTGAAGTAGCGCCGTGGCGGCGGCTGACGATCCTCTCTGGTACAAGGACGCGGTTGTCTACCAGGTGCACGTCCGCGGGTTCTTCGACAGCAATGACGACGGCGCGGGCGACTTCCCAGGCCTGACGCGCCAGCTGGACTACATTCAGTCGCTCGGCGTCAACACGCTGTGGGTGCAGCCGTTCTACCCGTCGCCGTTGCGCGACGACGGCTACGACATCGCGCACTACGAAGGCGTGCACAAAAGTTACGGCACGCTGAAGGACTTCAGGACGTTCCTCGACGCGGCGCACGCACGCGACCTCCGGGTGATCACCGAGCTCGTCATCAATCACACGTCGGACCAGCACCCGTGGTTCCAGGCGGCGCGCCGGGCCAAGCGGGGGACGAGCAAGCGCAATTTCTACGTCTGGAGCGACTCGGACCAGAAGTACGCCGGCGTGCGCATCATCTTCAGCGACACCGAGCGGTCGAACTGGGCGTGGGACCCGGTGGCGAATCAGTATTACTGGCACCGCTTCTTCTCGCATCAGCCGGATCTCAATTTCGACAACCCGTCGGTACAGAAAGCCGTCGCGCGGGTGATGCGCTTCTGGCTGGACCTGGGCGTCGACGGGATGCGGTTGGACGCCGTGCCGTACCTGATCGAGCGCGAGGGGACGTCGTGCGCGAACCTGCCCGAAACCCATGACGTGCTGCGCGGCCTGCGGCGCGAGCTCGACGCCAGGTATTCCAACCGCATGCTGCTGGCGGAGGCGAACCTCTGGCCGTCGGATGTGGCCGCGTACTTCGGGGAGGACGACGAATGCCATATGGCGTTTCACTTCCCCCTGATGCCGCGCCTCTTCATGGCGATGCGCCAGGAAGATCGGCATCCCATCAGCGAGATTCTGTATCAGACGCCGGACATCCCGCCGTCGTCTCAGTGGGCGATTTTCCTGCGCAACCATGACGAGCTCACGCTCGAGATGGTGACCGACGAAGAACGCGATTACATGTATCAGACGTACGCGGCCGACCCGCAGATGCGGGTGAACGCCGGAATCCGGCGGCGGCTGGCGCCGCTGATGGAGAACAGCCGGCGCCGGATCGAGCTGATGCACGGACTCCTGCTGTCGCTGCCGGGCACGCCTGTCATCTACTACGGCGACGAAATCGGGATGGGCGACAACGTCTATCTGGGCGACCGCAACGGCGTGCGGACGCCGATGCAGTGGACGGCGGATCGGAACGGCGGCTTCTCGCGCGCGGATCCGGCGCGGCTCTACGCGCCGCCGATCATGGATCCGGTCTACGGCTACCAGTCGGTCAACGTCGAGGCGCAGGAGCGATCGCCGTTCTCGCTGCTCAACTGGTTTCGCCGCATCATCGGGCTCCGGCAGCAGCATCGGACGTTCGGCCGCGGCGGCATCGAGCTGCTGCGGCCAGACAACCGCCACATCTTCGCGTTCATTCGCCGGCTCGAGACGGACGATCCGATTCTCGTCGTCGCCAACCTCGCCCGCGCGATGCAGCCGGTGACGCTGGACCTGACGAAGTACGCGGGGCTCGTGCCGGTGGAGATGTCGGGCGGCATCGAGCTGCCCCGCATTTCGGAGAGCCCGTACTTTCTCACGATGGGACCGTACGCGTTCTACTGGCTCGTCCTGAAGCGCCAACCGGCGGCGCCGCTCACCGTGCGGCCGCTCGGCGCCGGCGCCGAGGGCGAGCTCCAGTTACCGCTCCTGCTGGGGCCGGACTGGTCACGCATGCTCGCCGGTGCGACGCGTCAGCTCATCGAGCGGGACTATCTCGGGCCGTACTTGAAACGGCAATCCTGGTTTCTCAGAAGCGGCGACGTGCACAAGGCCAGATTCGTCGACTGGGGCGTGCTGAGTGACGGCGACGAGCCCCGCTTCCTGACCATCGTCGAAGTCAGTTACGCCAGCGGCGACGTCGAGCGCTATGTGGCGCCCCTGGCGATCGCGGCGGGCGAGGCCGCCGAAGCGATCGTTCGCGACCGGCCGGAGGCGGTGGTGGCGAGAGTTGCCGGCGCGCGGCGCGGCGTGCTGCACGGCGCGCTCGACTCGGTCATGACGATGTCGATCTTCCGCGCCATCGAAACGGGCGCTCCGCTGGCGCTGCGTCTCGGACAGCTGCGTCCGACTCAGGCACCGGCGTTCACGGCGATTCGCCGCGACGCTGCCGACGCGGATCTTGCGCCGGCGATGCCGGCCATCGATCGCGCGAACACCAGCACGCGGCTCGGCGAACGATTCTGGCTGAAGATGTTCCGCCGCGTGCAGGCAGGAACTCATCCCGAGGTCGAGCTCGACCACTTCCTCAGCGAAGAGGCGCAGTACACGCGCGTGCCGCGCCTCGCGGGATTCCTGGAGTACGAACCGGCACGGACGCTGTTGTCGGACGCAACGCCCGCCGGGGAGGCGACGAGCACGGTCGCGGTCCTGAGCGGGTTCATGCCCCACCAGATGGACGCCTGGCGGCAGGCGCTCGGAGAACTGCAGCGCTACCTCGAGGCGGCAACCGCCTGGGGGCCAGCCGAGGCGGTGCTGCCGGAGGACTTCGATCTCTGGTCCACCGTGCCCCCCGATCGCGCGCGCGCGACGATTGGGCCCTACCTCGAATCGGCGGCAGCGATCGGGCGGCGGACGGCCGAGATGCACGTCCTGCTCGACAGTGCCGCCGCACGCGACCGCTTTGGCGTCGCGACGCTGGACGAAGCCGAGCGTGAACGGCTCACCGTTAACGTCCTCACGCAGGCGCGTGAGGCGATCGCCAGCCTCGGTCCTGTCGCCGCGGATGACCGCGCACCCGCCAGTGCCCTGGCCCAACGGCTCCTGGCGTCAGAGGACGCGCTGACGGCACGCATCCAGCGGCTCGCGGCGGCCGTCCCTCTCGGCGTGCAGCT
This sequence comes from uncultured Acidobacteriota bacterium, assembly GCA_963816795.1. Taxonomy (GTDB): domain Bacteria; phylum Acidobacteriota; class Vicinamibacteria; order Vicinamibacterales; family SCN-69-37; genus CAWFLT01. The sequence goes on from CAWFLT010000001.1 coordinate 27,376, forward strand.
CACCCGCATCCATGGCGCCTACCATCTCGAGCAGTTGCTCCTCAGTGAAGCCGACTACCTCATCGTCGATTTCGAAGGCGACTCCGACCGGCCGTTCGGCGAGCGCCGCCGGCTGACGAGTCCGCTGGCCGACGTCGCTGGAATGATCCGCTCGTTCCACTATGCGGCTGGGGTGGGCCTGATGACACGAAGCGCGACGGTGCAACAGGATCGCGACCGGCTCGCCGCGTGGGCGCGCTGGTGGCAGACGTGGGTGAGCGCCAGTTTCCTGCAGGCGTACGCCGCCGGCACAGCGCGCGCGGCGTTCATGCCGTCCACGGCGCCTGGCGCCAGCGCGCTTCTCGATCTGCTGCTGCTGGAACACACGCTGTCCGAGACGCGCGATGAAGCGGCGCACCGGCCGGACTATCTGTGGATACCGCTGGAAGGACTCTAGGGTTCCGGGGTTCCGCGGGTTCCGAGGTTCCGGGGTTCGCTCTGGGTGACGTAGCGCGGCTCGAACTTCGAGCCGCGAACGACGGCCTACTCCGTCTTCGCCGGCTCCGCCGATCCCTGCAGTGCCTGCTTCAACGTGTGCCAGGCGAGCGAGGCGCATTTGATCCGCACCGGGAACTCCCTGACACCCGACAACACCGCCAGCTTGCCCACCGCCTCGTCGTCCACCGTCTGATCGAGCGGTAACGTCAGCATCGTGTGCACGTGCGCAAAGAGCGTCATCGCTTCTTCGACCGTGTGGCCTTTGACGGCGTCGGTCATCAGCGAGGCTGACGCCTTCGAGATCGCGCAGCCCGACCCTTCGAACGCCACGTTCGTCAACCGGTCACCATCGAGCTGCACGTAGAGCGTCAACCGATCGCCACAGAGCGGGTTGTGGCCCTTCGCGACGTGATTGGCCGTCGCGAGCGGCCCGAAGTTCCGCGGCCGTCGATTGTGGTCCAGGATCACTTCCTGGTAGAGGTCGGACAGATCAGACATGACAGCAATGAGGCAATGGGCCAATGAGGCAATGGGGCAATGCAGAACTCAGACGTTGGGGGCTGAACTCGTATTGCCCCACTGCCTCATTGCCCATTGCCTCATTGCAATTAAAAAACCCTAGCGTCAGTTTCGCCGCTTCCGACATGCGTTCCTTCGACCACGGCGGCTCCCAGACGATCTCGACCCACGCGTCGGTCACTTCAGGAAGCGCCTTGATCTTGTAGCGCACTTCGCTCGGGATCTGCTGCGCCGACGGACAGGCCGGGCTCGTGAGCGTCATCTTCACGAGCACGCGGCGTTCAGCGTCAACGATGACCTCATAGATGAGGCCGAGCTCGTAGATGTCGACCGGGATCTCCGGGTCGTAGACCGTCTTGATCACGTCGACGATCTTTGGCTGAAGCGCGGCCGTCTGTTCCGGATCGAGCGGGCCCACCTGCGGCGCGTCACCCGTCGATGGCGGCGGTGGCGCGGTCAGCGCGGCCGTGTCCCAGGCCTCGGGCGGCGTGAACGTCGGGCTCGCGTCGGGCGTGTTGTGAAAGCCGGCGCTGCCGGCGCCCCAGCCGTCAGCGTCCGCCGCCGGCGGCGCGGGGGCGGTGGCCGTTGCCGTCGCCGGTCCGTCAGCTGGCTTGTCCTTCTTCCCGGTGAAAAAATCGCGGATACCCACGGCCCTCACCCCATCAGCGCTTGCACGCGATCGAGCGCGGCAACGAGCGCGTCAACTTCTTCGAACGTGTTGTACATCGCGAACGATGCGCGCGCAGTCGCGGGAATGCCGAAGCGATCCATGACCGGCTGCGCGCAGTGATGCCCGGTCCGGATAGCGACGCCCTCGCGGTCGACGATGGTCCCGATGTCGTGCGGATGGATGCCGTCCATGACGAACGACAAGACGCTCGCCTTCTGCTTCGCCGTGCCGATGAGATGGACGCCCGGCACCGCGGTCACCGCGGCCGTGGCCCGTCGGAGGAGCGCCGACTCGTGCGCGCCAATCGCGTCGAACCCGATCCGGCGCACGTAGTCGATCGCGGCGCCGAGGCCGATGGCGCCGGCGATGTCCGGAGTGCCCGCCTCGAACTTGAACGGCAGATCGTTCCAGGTGCTGCCTTCGAACGTCACCGAGCGGATCATGTCGCCGCCGCCGAGGAACGGCGGCATCGCCTCGAGCACCGCTTCCCGCCCGTGCAGCACGCCAATGCCCGTCGGGCCGTACAGCTTGTGTCCGGTGAAGACGTAGAAATCGGCGCCGAGCGCCGCGACGTCGATCGGCATGTGATACGCCGCCTGTGAGCCATCCACCAGCACGGCGGCGCCTGCATCGTGCGCCTGCCGCACGATCTCGGCGACCGGGTTGATCGTGCCGAGTGCGTTCGACAAGTGCACCACGGCGACGATCCGCGTGCGGTCGGTCAGCAGGCGCGCGAACTCGTCCATGATCAGGTCGCCGCTGTCGTCGATCGGTACGACGCGCAGATGGGCACCAGCGCGCTCGCAGAGCAGCTGCCACGGCACGATGTTCGAGTGGTGCTCCATCGCCGTGATCAGCACCTCGTCGCCGGCGCGGACGTTGGCGTCGCCCCACGCGCGCGCGACCAGGTTGATCGCTTCCGTCGAGTTGCGGGTGAACACCACTTCGCGCGTCGACCGCGCGTTGATGAACGCGCGGACCTTCTCGCGCGCGGCATCGTGCGCGTCGGTGGCCCGCACGCTCAGCGTGTGGACGCCCCGATGCACGTTGGCGTTGTCGTGCTCGTAGTACGACCGGAGCGCGTCGAGGACCTGGCGTGGCTTCTGCGTCGTCGCCGCGTTATCGAGATACACGAGCGGGCGGCCGTGCACGGTCTCGGCGAGCACCGGGAACTCGGCACGGACGGCGGCGACGTCGAGAGACGCATCGGAGTGACAGTGGTCATGCACGCCGTCCGAAGGTGCAGCTTTCTCCTCCATCAACCGCATCGCCGTGTCGTGAACGACGGGAATCGCGATCTCGTCGAGCACTTCCCCGGCAAACGCATGAATCAGGAAGTTACGTGCCTCATGGGCGCCGATGCCGCGCGCCCGCAAGTAGAACAACGCGTCCTCGTCGAGCTGCCCGATCGCGGCGCCGTGCGTGCACTTCACGTCGTCGGCGAAGATCTCGAGCTGCGGCTTGGTGTTGACCTGCGCCTCATCGGTCAGGAGCAACGCTTTGTTCGTCTGTTTCGCGTCCGTCTTCTGCGCGTCCTGCCGGACGATGATCTTGCCGTTGAAGATCGCACGCGAACGGCCGGCGAGGATGCCCTTGTAGAGCTCGTGGCTCGGACAGTGCGGCATCGCATGATCGATCGTCGTGTGGGTGTCGACCACGGTGTCGCCGTCGACGACATAGAGCCCGTCGAGCGTGCACTCGGCGCCCTCGCCGCCCAATACCGCGAGGATGTCGTTGCGCGAAATGCGGCCGCCGTACGTCAGCGCACACGAGGTGAACGTGCTGGCGCGGTCCTGACGGACGCGGATGTTGGCGAGATGAAAGCCCGTGCTCGTTTCGCGCTGAATCTTGACGTGCTTCACGACGGCGCGCGGTGCGAGATCGATGGTCGTGACCGGGCACGTCAGCGTCTGGCCGTCGCCGGCGCCGGCGTAGCTCTCGACGACCGCGACTTCGGCCGCCTCGCCGGCCGAAATCCGCAACCGCGGCAGGACCAGCGCCGGATGGCGGTCGCCCATGGACAGGTTGAGCACGTGGATCGGCTCGCTGACGACCGCCTTGGCGGCGACGTCGATCGTCACTTCATCCTCGTGAAAGGCGGCGTTGAGATCGCCGAACACGGTCCCGGCGACCGGTTCGCCGGCGGTGGCGCCATCGGCGGACGACCGGACGCTGACGCCCGCCGGCAACGCGTCGATCGCGGACAGGCTGCGGACCAGACGGCCGTTGACGAGCACGATGTTCACGCCGAGCCCGGCAAACAGAAACGGCTCGATCACGGCGCGCGCGGGCGACGCGGCCGCGGCGCGCACGAACGTCAGCGCGGCGATCGGCGCCACACTCGTGAACTTCCATTCCTCGTCCCGGGTGGTCGGAAATCCGCGATCGAGAAACCGCCGGAACGCGGCGTCCCGCTCCTGGCTGCGCGGGCCGCTGCCGAACGCCGGATCGCGGCGAAACGCCTCGAACTCGGCGGCCAGGGCCTCGTGACGCTCTGCGACTGCGGTCATGGCTATGCCTTCGCTCCCGCCAAGCCGGCGTCCACCCAGCCGTAGCCCTTCGCTTCGAGCTCGAGGGCGAGCTCCTTCCCGCCGGACCGCACGATGCGGCCGCCGGAGAGCACGTGGACGAAATCGGGCACGATGTAGTCGAGCAGCCGCTGATAGTGCGTCACCACGACAATCGCGCGGTTGGGGCTGCGCAGCGCGTTGACGCCCTCGGCGACGATCTTCAGCGCGTCGATATCGAGGCCCGAGTCGGTCTCGTCGAGGATCGCCAGCCGCGGCTCGAGCACCGCCATCTGGAAGATCTCGTTGCGCTTCTTCTCGCCGCCCGAGAACCCTTCGTTGACCGACCGGCTCAGCATCTGCTGGTCCATGCCGAGCGACTTCGCCTTCGCGCGGACGAACTGCATGAACTCGACGGCATCCAGCTCCTGCTCACCGCGATGCTTCCGCAGCGCGTTGAGCGCCGCCTTGAGGAAGTATCCGTTCTGGATGCCGGGAATCTCGACCGGGTACTGAAAGGCCATGAACACGCCATCGCGGGCGCGATCTTCCGGCGCCATCTCCAGCAGGTCCTTGCCGTCGTAGGTCACCGAACCGCCGGTGACTTCGTACGCGGGATGCCCGGCCAGCGCCCGCGCCAGCGTGCTCTTGCCCGATCCGTTCGGGCCCATGATCGCGTGGACCTGGCCCGGACTCACCGAGAGACTGAGTCCCTTGAGGATTTCCTGGTCCTCGACCTTGACCTGCAAGTTCTTCACTTCTAGTAATGGCATCGTCTTTGCATCTTTACTTAATCGCGTGGGGCCCCACCCCCACGCTCCGGACGCTTCGGGGCTCGCTACGCACCCCCGCGCTGTCAACGCTTCGGGCCTCGCTACGTCGCCCTTGCTTCACTTCGGCCTCGCTCACGGGCTCTGTCTCTATCCGACCGATCCCTCAAGGCTGATCGAGAGCAGCTTCTGCGCTTCGACGGCGAACTCCATCGGGAGCTCGCGGAAGACTTCCTTGCAGAAGCCGCTGACGATCATGTTGACGGCGTCTTCGCTCGAGATGCCGCGTTGGCGGCAGTAGAAAATCTGGTCCTCGCCGATCTTCGACGTCGAGGCTTCGTGCTCGACCTTCGCGCTCGTGTTCTTGATTTCGAGATACGGGAACGTGTGCGCGCCGCAGCGGTCGCCGATGAGCAGCGAGTCGCACTGCGAGTAGTTGCGGGCGCCCTTCGCGTTCTTGCCGATCTTGACGGCACCGCGATACGTGTTCTGCCCGTGCCCGGCCGAGATGCCCTTGGAGACGATCGTGCTCCGGGTGTTCTTCCCGAGATGGATCATCTTCGTGCCGGTGTCGGCCTGCTGCCAGTTGTTGGTCGTCGCGACCGAGTAGAACTCGCCGACGGAGTGATCGCCCTGGAGGATGCAGCTCGGATACTTCCAGGTAATCGCCGAACCGGTCTCGACCTGCGTCCAGGTGATCTTGGCGTGCGCCAGCGCCTTGCCGCGCTTGGTGACGAAGTTGTAGATGCCGCCCTTGCCGTTCTTGTCGCCCGGGTACCAGTTCTGAATCGTCGAGTACTTGATCGTGGCGTGATCGAGCGCGACCAGTTCGACGACCGCCGCGTGCAGCTGATTCTCGTCGCGCATCGGCGCGGTGCAGCCTTCGAGGTAGCTCACGTACGCGCCCTCGTCGGCGACGATCAGCGTCCGCTCGAACTGGCCGGTGTTCTTCGCGTTGATGCGGAAGTAGGTCGACAGTTCCATCGGGCAGCGGACGCCCTTGGGCACGTAGACGAACGAGCCGTCGCTGAAGACCGCGGAGTTGAGCGTGGCGTAGAAATTGTCGGTGTACGGCACGACCGAGCCGAGATACTTGCGCACCAGCTCGGGGTGATCCTTCACCGCTTCTGAAAACGAACAGAAGATGATCCCGAGCTCCGCCAGCTTGCCGCGAAACGTCGTCGCCACCGAGACGCTGTCGAAGACGGCATCGACCGCGACGCCGGCCAGCAGCTTCTGCTCCTCGAGCGGAATCCCGAGCTTCTCGAAGGTCTTGCGGACTTCGGGATCGACCTCGTCCATGCTCGCGAGCTGCGGCTTCTTCTTCGGCGCCGAGTAATAGCTGATCGCGTCGTAGTGAATCGGCTCGATCTTCAGGTTGTGCCACGCCGGCTCGTGCATCTCGCGCCAGGCGCGATACGACTTCAGGCGGAACTCGAGCAGCCACTCCGGCTCGCCCTTGATCGCCGAGAGCCGGCGAACCACCTGCTCGTCGAGGCCCGGGGGAAACGTGTCCGTTTCGACCTCGGTCTCGAAGCCGTACCTGTACTCTTGCGACGCCAGCTGTTCGATCGTGTCAGTGGATGTAGACATAAGAACTTCGTTCATCAGGCCCATGGCCAATGGCCAAGGCCCAGGCAAAACTCTCGAACTTACTTTGGCCCTGGGCCCTGGGCCCTTGGCCTGACACCGCTCTAGACCGAAAACGACGTCCCGCACCCGCAGGTGCTCTTCGCGTGCGGGTTCTGAAACACGAACCCGCGGCTGAGCAGGCTGGTGTCGTAGTCGAGCGTCGTGCCGTCGAGCAGGCGGTGACTGCGCGGATCGATCCACACCTTCACGCCGCTCGGGCCCTCGAACACCAGGTCGTTCTCCCGCGGCTCGGCTTCCCACGAGAACAGGTACTCGAACCCGGAACAGCCGCCCGCTTTGACGCCTACGCGCAGCCCGCGCGCCTCGACATGCTGCTTGTCGAGCAGTTTCAACATCTGATCAGCGGCGGTGGTGGTGACTGTGATCATCTTTCCTTAAGCCGCGTGGGGCCCCACCCCCACGCTTCGGACGCTCAGGACGCTCGCTACGCTCGCGCCTTCGCGGAGTCCGCGTGGGGCCCCACCCCCACGCTTCGGACGCTCGGGGCTCGCTAACGCTCGCTCCCTCGCGGTGGCTTTAGCACTTCTTCCCTACTTACTTCCTCAACACCGCCATCGCGACCCCATCCGCGAGCGTGGCGGGGGGCGAAGCCGGCAAATCGGCCGCCAGATCGGCCACCGAGGTGGCCGCCAGCGCCGACACGATCCGGTCCTTGATCTTCCAGAGCGGATCACGAATGCCGCACTTCGAATACTGGTCGCAGCTGTGATCGGTATCCGAACAGGCGGTCACCGTGAGCGGGCCATCGATCGCCTGAATCACTTCGGCCACTGACACGGCGGCGGCTGGCCGCGCCAGGCCGTACCCGCCGCGGATCCCCTGGTGCGACTCGAGCAACCGCGCGCGCACCAGGCGCTGCAACACCTTCGCGAGCAGTTCAGACGGAATGTCGTACGACTCGGCCAGCTCGCGCGCCGACACCGCGGCCCGTTCGCCGTGCGCCGCCAGGTGGCGCATGGCCATCAGGGCGTAATCCGCTTTCTTTGAAAGTCTGAGCATGACTGGCTGCCCGGCCGATATCCGACCGAACCAGTCCATTTTAGCCGGTGGTGACCCGCCGGGACAAGCGCCTGTTACACGGCCAGGCCGGGAACAACCTCGTAAGTTGTTGACCTGTCTCGATTAGCCGTCATTACCCCCACGAGTGGCTTCCCAGGCCTGAATCCCGCCCGAGAGGTTGTGGGCGTCGTATCCCGCCACTTTCATGATCGCGACGGCGATCGCGCTCCGGCCCCCTGACTTGCAATGGACGACGACCGGCTGGTCCTTCGGGAGGGCGCCGAGCTGGCCAGCCAACTGCCGGAGCGGAACCAGCAGCGCGCCCTCGATGCGGTTGACGGCATGTTCCGAGGGCTCGCGCACATCGATGAGCAGGTGCGGCCGACCCTCGGTTCGCCAACGGCGCAGCTCGTCAACCGTCATCGCGTGATCCGCTCCCTTCGCGTCGCCGGACCTGGCCGGCCCCGTGATGCCATCGCAAACACGATCATAGGCGACGACCTCGTGAATCGTCGGTGCGTCTCCACACACCGGACACTCCGGATCCCGTGGCAGCGAGATTTCCCGCACGCGCATACGCAACGCGTCGTACAGCAGCATCCGGCCCACGAGCGGTTCGCCGATCCCGGCAATGAGCTTGATGGCTTCAGTCGCCTGGATGGTGCCGACGATCCCCGGCAGCACGCCGAGCACTCCAGCGTCGGCACAGTTCGCTATCAGCCCGTCGGGCGGTGGCTCCGGGTGCAGGCACCGATAGCAGGGCCCACCGTCGGCAGCGAAGACGGCCGCCTGACCCTCGAACCGGAAGACGCTGCCGTAGACGTTGGGCGTGCCGGTCAGGACGCAGGCATCGTTCACGAGATACCGCGTCGGGAAATTGTCGGTCCCGTCGATGACGACATCGACGCCACTCACGAGACCTCGCGCATTGACGGCGTCGAGCGGTGCCTCGTGAAGCTCGAGCGTGAGGTCCGGATTGAGTGCGCGAAGCCGTTCGGCTGCGGCCGTCAGCTTTGGACGCCCGACGTCGGGGACGCCGTAGAGAATCTGGCGCTGGAGATTCGACTCGTCGACCCGATCGAAATCGACGAGGCGCATCGTCCCGACCCCTGCGGCCGCGAGATACAGCGACGCCGGCGATCCGAGCCCGCCGGCGCCGACGATGAGCACGCGCGCGGCCTTCAGCCGGCGCTGGCCGTCGACGCCGAATTGCGGCAAGGTCAGGTGCCGCTCGTAGCGGGCGAGCTCGCGCGCGGACAGGACGGGCGGCATCGAGACAATTGTACGCAGATGAGGTCCGCGCAACGCGTGACAGTCCCGCGGCTCGCCAGTGAAGCGCCACCCGCGCCGCTCGCCCGGCATGGGATGATAGGAGATGGCCAAGCCGCTGAAGAAAACCGCGAAACCGCCGTCGGCCGTCAAACCGAAGCGGCCGTCGAAGCGGAAGCGTCCGGCGCACGCCCTGATCACGGACCACCTGGCGCGGATGGCCGAAGGTCCGATGCCGGATGACTTTGGCACCCAGCTCTCCACCTACATGTCGAAGCCAGGACCGAAGGGCAGCCAGGCCAGCGACACCCAGCGCGAGGCGCCGCTCAGCGACAAGCAACGGCGCGACATCGCCATGAAGGCCGCGAAGGAACGGTGGTCCAAGAATCGCGGGACCTAGCATAGCAAACCGCTTCTCGCCGTGACCTCCCCTGTCACAGAGAGGCGTACAATCTGTCCATGATCGAAACGCTGGTCGCGGTGATTGCCGGCGCCGTCTCAGGCGGCGCGATCGTCGCCGCTGTCATGCAGGCCCGTCAGTCGCGGCTCGCGGTCGAATTGGAGGCAACTCGGCGGGTGGCCGCCGAGCGCGAGGCCGGACTCGCGGCCGAGGCCGCGCGGCTGACCGCCGAGCTCGAGACCACGCGACGGCTGGCGGACGAACAAAAGGCGCTGCTCGCAGAGGCCCAGCTGCAGCTCCGAGACACGTTTGCCTCGCTCTCGCGCGACGCCCTCAAGGACAACCGCACCGAGTTCGCGTTGAGCGCCGACGCGCTCATGCAGCCGGTGCGCGAGGCGCTCGCACGCGTCGAAACCCAGCTGACGGTGGTCGACAAGGCCCGCGAAGGCTCCTTTCAAGCGGTCTCGTCGCAGTTGCTCGGGCTCCAATCCGCTCAAGAGCAGCTACGGGCGGCCACCGAGGGCCTCACGCGCTCGTTGAAGTCGCCGAACGTGCGTGGCAAATGGGGCGAAATCCAGCTGCGACGCATCGTCGAGCTGGCCGGCATGCTCGAGCAATGCGACTTCATCGAAAAGGAGTCCGTGACCGCCGAAGACGGGTCGCGTCATACACCGGATCTGGTCGTGCGTCTCCCCCGTGGCGTCCGCATCGTGATCGATTCCAAGGTGCCGATCGACGCCTACCTCGCCGCGTCGAGCGCCCGGTCCGACGAAGAACGGCAGGATCGGCTCTCCCTGCATGCGCGCCAGGTGCGCGAACACATCCGCACCCTCGGTGGAAAAGAGTATTGGAAGCAGTTTCAGCCCGCGCCGGAGTTCGTCATCATGTTCCTCCCGCTCGAGCCGCTGCTCGGTGCGGCGTTCGAGCAGGACGGCACGCTCCTGGATCACGCCGCCAGCCTCCGCGTGATTCCGGCGACACCGATGACACTTCTGGCGGTGTTGAAGGCGGTGGCCTACGGGTGGAAGCAGGAGCAACTGGCTGAGAACGCCGAGGAGATCCGCCTGATCGGACGCGAGCTGTACGACCGGCTGGCAACGATGGTCGAGCACCTCGGAGGCGTTGGGCGGAGCATCAAACAGGCGGCGGACAGCTACGACAAGTTCGTCGGCTCCCTCGAACAGAAAGTGCTCCCGGGCGCTCGGCGCTTCAAGGAGCTCGGAGTGAGCTCCGTGAAAGAGCTCGACGTGCCGGAGCCGCTCGTCATGACGCTGCGGAAGGTCACCAAGCCCGAGCTCGTTGTCGAGCGCGACCGCGAGGCCGACGACGACGAGCTGCCGCCGCTGTTGAGGACATCGGGTGTCGTTTTACGAAAACCGTAAGACTTCTCTATTTAGGGGCGTGGGGCGCTGGCTACGCAGGGCTTCGGCCCAGGCGAGCGTCGGGGACCCCACCCCCACGCCTCGGGCGCTCAGCGCTCACGCGCTTCTTTATTTAGGGGCGTGGGGCCCCACCCCCACGCCTCGGGCGCTCAGCGCTCACGCGCTTCGCGGTGTCCTTGGCTCTTCTCCGTGTCCTCTAGCTCTTCTCCGTGTCCTCGTCCTTACTTCGAAGTGACGTCGTCACCGTCACCTGCACGCGGATTTCGAGGTCGGTTGGCGTAATTGGCGTTTCGACGCCGGCTGGTCCGGCGGACGCGGCGTCGAATGTCGCTCCTCCGCCGGCGCGTCCCGCCACGGGTGAGCGCGTCGTGGGTCCGGGTGACGGTGCGATCACCTGCACTGCGCCCTGCTGAATCCGGACGATTGGGCCGAGCGCCTGGCCGGCGCCATCTGCCATCGCTTGCGCGCGGGTCGTCGCCGTCTTGACCGCCGCGCGGATCGCTTCGAGCTCCGACGCCTCTCGATTCTTCAATTCGAATCGCGGATTCGAGATCGTGATCGCGACGTTCTTCGGGCTGTTGGCCGCGTCGATCACGTCAGCCAGCAGGTCGAGCGCATCGATGCGCACTTCGATTTGGTTGCGCACAACGTAATTGCGAACGCCTGGCCGACCCGGCCCATAGTCCATCTCAGGCTGCATCGAGAAACCAATGGTGCGGATGGCATCTGGCGACAGGCCGGTCGCTTTCAGGGACTCCTGGACGGCCGTCATCGCTTCGGCACTCTTGCGGCGTGCGTTGGCGGCTTTGCCGTCCCGGACTTCAGTCGAGACCGTCAACCAGGCCCGGTCAGGTGAGCGACGCAAGGTCGCTTCGGCTTGAGTAATGATCACTGGCGGGTCGGATATCGGATTCTGGGGCGTCTGTGCGGCAACCGGCGACGCCAGAACGCCGGCGGCGAGGACGGCGAGGGCACGAAGCAATCGGGACATGTGTCTCCTCGGGACGGCACGCGGCCGTTTCCCATAGAACGGGACAGTCCCGGATCCTTGCAGAGAGAAAGACCTCGGGGGTCGTTTTACGAAAACTCGTAAAACGACCCCCGAGGTCCTACTTGATCGCGACGGTGACGAAGACCTCGGCCCGAATCCCGACATCTCCCGGCGAGACCGGCGTCGGCGGCGCGGCGGCGGCAGTCGCCGTGCGCATGGTCATCATCATCGGCTCAGGCGAGCCGCGTTCGAGGCGTTCCTCGACGCGCAGGATCGGGCCGAGCGTCGCCTGCGCGCCGGCGGCCATCGCTTTGGCGCGCTCCATGGCGTCCTGCACCGCAAGGCGGAGCGCCTCACGTTCGGCCCCGGCACGGTCCTTGAGATCGAATCGGAGATTGGACATCGAAGTCGCGCCAGAGGATCCGGCGGCGTCGATGACGCCGCTGAGCTTGTTCATGTCGTCGACGCGCACCTCGATCTCGTTGCGGACGACATAGCCTTTGACGCGGGAGCGGCCGTTCGTCCACTCCAGGTCGGGCTGCATCGAGTAGTTCGTCGTCTTGATCGCGTCATTCGGCAACGCTGCCTTGACCAACGCCTTCTGCACCGCGGTCATCGCCTCGGCCGCGAGCCGCTGCGCTTCAGCCGCCGTGGTCGCGCGCGACTCGGCGGCAATCGTCACCCACGCTTGATCCGGCGCGCGTTTGACGGTCGCTTCGCCGCGGGCGACGACCGAGGGAGCGGGCGGCGCGGTCTGCGCCAGCGCATGCGGCGCGAGCGCGAGAATGGCGATCGCAAACGGCAACGTGCGGCGTGTCATTGACATGTCTCCCTTGTACACTCTACGCCGAGTCGAGACGAATGAAGATCGCGTTGCTGCTCGTGGGATACGGGAACGTGGCACGCCGGTTCGTCCAGTTGCTGGACGAGCTTCACCCTCACTTGGCCGCCCGCGGCGTCGAGCCGATGATCGCCGGCGTGATGACACGGCGGCACGGCCGCGTGTTCGATAGCGCGGGTCTCGACGCCGCTCGCGTTGCACACAATATCGCCAAAGGCGACGCTGTTGGGCCGGCGTCAGTGCCTTCGGCGCTGGAGTGGTGCGCGCAACTGCGCTCCCAGAGCGTCGAGACCCACGTATTGGTTGAGACGACGACCCTGGATATCCGGTCTGGGGAGCCGGCAATTTCTCATGTTCGCGCCGCATTTGCGGCCGGGGCCCACGTGATCACCGCCAACAAGGGACCGGTTGCGTTCGCCTACCAGGCGCTCGCCTCAGAGGCCGCCGCGGCAGGCGTGTCGTTCCTCTTCGAAGGTGCCGTCATGGACGGCATCCCGATCTTCAACCTGGTGCGCGAGACAATGCCGGGCGTCATGATCCGAGGGTTTCGCGGTGTCGTGAACAGCACCACGAACTTCATTTTGACTGCTCTCGAGCAGGGCGAGCCGTTCGACGCCGCGCTGGCTCGCATGCAGGCCGCGGGAATCGCGGAGGCCGACCCCTCGCTCGACGTGGACGGGTGGGACGCGGCGGCCAAGGCGTCCGCACTCGCGAACGTGTGGCTGGCGGCGGCGACGACGCCGCTGCGCGTGGTGCGCGAAGGAATCGGGGCCGGGTGCGCAGATCGGGCGCGGGCAGCACGTGCAGCCGGGCGCCGCTTGAAGCTCGTGGCCTCCGGTGCCGGACGTGGAACTGACGCGGTGGTGCGCGTCGGGCTCGAAGAACTACCGGCCGACGACCCGCTCGCGATGCTTGATGGCCAGGGGAACGCGCTCGAGCTCGACACCTGGCCGCTCGGCCGGATCGTGATCACCCAGCGCGATGGCGGATTGGAACAGACGGCGTACGCGCTCGTGTCGGATCTCGTCACGGTGGCGCAGCGACACCGGGAGTCGCGGTGACCGGCGCGCCGCTCTCGGGGATCACCATCCTGGATCTCTCGCGAGTCCTCTCCGGTCCCTACTGCACGATGCTCGCCGCCGACATGGGCGCGCGGGTGATCAAAGTGGAACATCCCGATCGCGGCGACGACACGCGTGCGTGGGGACCACCGTTCATTGAGGGAGAAAGCGCCTACTACCTCAGCGTCAATCGCAACAAGGAAAGCGTCGCTGTCGACTTCAAGACTGCCGAGGGCCGCGCGATCGTCGAGTCGCTGGCCGCGCGCGCCGACGTCGTGGTCGAGAACTTCCGGCCCGGCACGCTCGATCGCTACGGTCTCGACTTCGCGACGCTCGGCGCGCGGCATCCACGACTGATCTACGTCTCGATCTCCGGCTTTGGCCAGACTGGACCACGCCGGACGGAGCCAGGCTACGACGCCGTCGCGCAGGCCGAGGGCGGACTCATGAGCGTGACCGGTGTCGCAGACGGCCCGGCCGTGCGGCTCGGCGTGGCGATTGGCGACATTGCCGCCGGGATGTTTGCGTTCCAAGGAATGCTGCTCGCGCTGATCGCGCGCGGACGCACGGATCGGGGACAACTGGTCGACGTGAGCCTGCTCGACACCGTCGCCGCGCTCCTGACGTTTCAGGGCCAGCGCGTGCTCTCGGCGAACGAAACCCCCTCACGCTCTGGCAACCGTCACGCGTCGATCGCGCCCTACGACACGTTCGATGCCGCTGACGGCGTGCTGGTCCTGGCCGTCGGCAACGACCGCCAGTGGCAGACATTCTGCGGCGCGATCGGTCTGACAGGGCCCGCCGCCGAGGCGCGCTTCGCGACCAACGCCGGTCGCGTCCAGGCATATGACGAACTGCGCGAGATCGTTGCCGCGGCCATCGCGCCGCTCGCGCTCGGTCCGCTCGTCGAGGAACTGCGGGCGGCGGGCATCCCGTGCGGCGCCGTGCGTTCGGTCAACGAAGCCCTCGAGGATCCGCAGATTCTCGCGCGCGAAATGGTCGCGGCCGTCACGCATCCGACGATCGGCCAGCTCGAGGTACTCGGCATCCCGACCAAACTTTCAGGGACGCCGGGATCGGTGCGAACGGCTCCGCCGCGGCTTGGCGAGCACACGCGCGCCGTGCTCTTGCAGGATTTGGGAATGACGGATCAGCGAATTGCGGAGCTTGCTGCCAGCAAGGTCGTCGGCGGGGTGTCGGCGCCCCCGGCTACGTGCGCATGATCAGCTTCGGGATTTCCGTCACCAGAAACTGTGCCACGTCGTCGTCCGCGAGGTCGGCGACGGATTTGGTCGTCGAGATCGGACGCTCTTCGACGATCACCGCCTGACGCCCGCGCGTGAGGCTGACTCGACCCACCACCTGGGGCACGACCGGCGTGACATCGAGCGTGAACTCGACGAACGTGTTCGGCGAACTGTCGGAGACCAGTCGCGCGCTGCCGGCCGGCGCGTGCATCGTGAAGAGCTGGTTCTCGGCGCGCAGCACGTCCTGCGACTGCTTCAGCAGCGGCACCACGACCGATTCGAGAAACCGCTCGTAGGCACGGGCGGCCTCGTCCACAGTCGATCGCCGCACCACGGCGTCTTTGCGCGCCGTGTCGAGGGCCTGGAGGATGCGCTTGCGGAGCTCTGAAACGTCCATGTGACGAGGATCTTACCTCGACCGTCGCGCGCTCCGCACCGCGCTACGGTCTTCCTTAGTTGCGAACGGGGCCCCACCCCCATTCGCGCGACCTCCGCGCGCTCCGCCCGCGCTACGGTCTTCGCGCGACGTGAATCGCCATGAACCCGCCCAGGACCGGGACGTGCCGCACCTCTTCGAAGCCGGCGTTGCGCATCAGCGTCATCACCCCACGGCTGCCTGGATAGCGTCGAATCGAAGCGGGAATGTAGCGATACGTGTCCGGATCGCCGTGGAGCGCCCAGCCGAGCGACGCGCCCACGACGGTCAGGTAGCCGAGATAGATCGTGCGCAGCCAGGCCGCCTCCGGGCGATCGAAGTCGAGCGAACACATCACGCCCCCGGGGGCCAGTACACGGTGAATCTCCGACAGCGCACGCGGGAGATCGGGCACGTTGCGCAAGCCATAGCCCGTCGTGACGACGTGAACGGTGGCGTCAGGCACCGGCAGCGCCAGCATGTCTCCGACGACCCACGCTGTGCCGTCGGCCGGTGCGGCCTTCTCGCGCGCGATCGCGACCATCCGGTGCGTGATGTCGATTCCGAGCACACTGACACCACGCCGCGCGGCTTCGAAGGCGATGTCCCCCGTGCCGCACGCGAGATCCAATCCGCGCCAGCCGGGCTGGACACCGGCCAGGTCGATCAGTCGTGTCTTCCATTTCCGGTCGCGGCCAAACGACAGGAATCGCGTGATGAAGTCGTAGCGATCGGCGATCGTCGCAAACAAACGCCGCACGTATTGGCGCTTGGCTTCAGGCGTATCGAACGCGTTCGCAAGCCGCGGCGGCATTGCGGAACATAATGACCCAATGCTGCCGTCGCAGACGGTCGAGAACTACCTCAAGACGATCTACCTGGCGCAGTCCGCCATCCAGCCGACGGCGTCCTCGTCCGATGAGCTCGTGCCGATGGGGCAACTCGCAGCCGCGCTCGGCGTCGTGCCAGGAACGGCGACGACGATGGTCAAGACGCTCTCGGAGTCCGGACTCGTCTACTACGAGCCGTACATGGGCGTGCGGCTGACGCCGGCCGGGGAGAAGCTCGCCGGGCTGGTCCTCCGGCGCCATCGGCTGATCGAGCTGTTCCTCGTGAAGATCCTCGGCATGAGCTGGGCCGAGGTGCACGACGAAGCCGAACGGCTGGAGCACGCCGTTTCCGAGCGGCTGATCGACCGGATCGACGACATGCTCGGCCGGCCGGCGGTCGATCCTCACGGTGATCCGATTCCCACGGCGGAGGGCGAAGTCGCGCGGCCGGATTATCTGGACCTGATGAGCGCGCCAACCGGCGTGGCGCTCACCGTCACCCGCGTCGCCGACCAGGACGCGAGTTTCCTGCGCTTTGTCGAGCAGCACGATCTCGTTCCCGGGCGGACCACCACGGTTGAGGCCCGCGACGACGCGTCCGGGGCGGTGCATCTGGTGTCAGAAGACGGCGGGCACGCCACCATCGGCATGCGCGCGGCCGCCAAGATTCAAGTCCGCGTTCAGTGAATCAGGTGGTTGGGCCGATAGGATTGACAAAACCAGCCGGTTCCTCTATGATTTTGAGTAGTCAAAATTTTATTTACTGACACTCGAAATTACCATGACCCCCAGCGTCCTGCTGCTCGTCGCACTCGTGGCCTGTCTGGCAGGCCTCGTCGCGGTGTGGCGCCACCGGCAACGGCCGGCCCGTGACCGCCAACGGCTGGAGGACGCCCTCAAGCATCTCTTCGAGCAGGAGTACCGCGGCCGCCACGCCTCCATCTCGTCACTGGCCGGCGCACTACACCTGGGCGACTCGGCCGTCGTCACGCTCGTCGGCCGCATGCAGGCGCAAGGCCTGTTGGCCGCGCGCGGTCAGGAGTTCGCTTTGACGCCGGCCGGCGAGCGGCTCGCGCTCCAGGTCGTCCGCGCCCACCGGTTGCTCGAGCGGTACTTCGCTGACGAAGCGCGGTTACCGCTGCGGCAGGTGCACGCGGTCGCCGAACGGCGAGAGCATTCGCTCACGCCCGACGAGGCGGATCGGCTGTCGGCGTCACTCGGCCACCCGACACGCGATCCGCACGGCGATCCGATTCCGACGCGCGATGGGGCGGTCGCGCCGCCGATCGGCTCGCCGGCGACGTCATGGCCGGCAGACACGACGGGCCGCGTCGTGCATCTCGAGGACGAGCCGGAGATTTCGTTCGCGCAGATCGTGGCCGAAGGTTTGCGCGTCGGACAAGTCGTGCGCATCGTCGAATCGACGCCGTCCCGCCTGGTCCTGACGGACGGCGAGAACGAGTTCCGGCTTGCGCCTGCGGTCGCAGCGAATGTGTTTCTCGCGCCGGCGCCGGACGCGGTCGTACCGGCGGATGTGATTCGGCTCTCGGATCTCGGCAACGATCATCCGGCCGAAGTCATCGGGCTGGACGAAGCGTGCCAGGGATTCAGCCGACGCCGGCTGATGGACCTGGGGTTCACCGAAGGCGCGCAGATCCGGCCGTTTCTACAGACGTTCGCCGGTGATCCGCGCGCCTACAAGATCCGCGGCACGCTTGTGGCCCTCCGGCGCGATCAAGCGTCGCAGGTGTTGGTCCGTCCGGTCGAGGGCGTGCGATGACTCATAACTGCGACAGTTGCGTGATGGTCGCCGAGCTGGACCGCATGGGGGTGAAGCTCGACCGTTTCGATCGCGTGGTCGCCCTGGCCGGCAATCCAAACACGGGGAAGTCGACGTTGTTCAACGCGTTGACGGGCCTCAAGCAGCACACGGGAAACTGGCCGGGCAAGACCGTCAGCCGCGCCGAGGGCGGCTTCGAGTTCAACAAGATCCGTTACAAGCTCGTGGATCTGCCGGGCACGTACTCACTCCTCTCGGCGTCGCATGACGAAGAAGTCGCGCGTGATTTCCTGCTCTTCGGCCGGCCCGACGCCACAGTGGTCGTCGTCGACGCGACCTCGCTCGAGCGAAACCTCAATCTCGTCCTGCAGGTGCTCGAGATCACCGAGCGCGTGGTGGTGGCGGTCAATCTGATGGACGAGGCCAAACGCAAAGGGCTGGAGGTCGACGTCCGAAGCCTCTCGCGCGATCTCGGCGTCCCGGCGATCCCGGTCATCGCGCGCACTGGCGAAGGCCTGCACGCCTTGCTCGAGACGGTGGACGCGGTGTGCGCCGGCACCATCACGACCAAGCCGCTGCGCGTCACCGGCACTCCCGAGTTTCAACGCGCGGTGTCCGAGCTCGTGCCGCTCATCGAGGCGGCGGCCCCCGGCGTGCCCAACGCGCGCTGGATCGCGATTCGCCTGCTCGACGGCGATGCGCAGGTCGAGGACGCCCTGTCAACCGGCCGGCTCGCCAAGCTCGTCGCCGATCAGCAGCAGACCAGCGAGCGCTTCAGCCAGAAAATCGCGCTTCAGGGGGCCCAGTGAGCGCGTCGTCTTCCTCGGCAGCCGTGATCGAGCGCGCGGCCGCGCTGCGCGAGACGCTGCACGCGAGTTTCCGCGACGAAGCGGTGCGATCTATCTACAACGAAGCCACACGCGTCGCGCAGCGCGCGGTCCATCAGCCGACGGAGCGCCGGTTCGATCTGGACCAGCGGATCGATCGGATCGTGACGTCACCGGTCTTCGGCCTCCCGCTGATGACGCTCCTGCTCGCGATTGTCTTCTGGCTGACGATCGCCGGCGCCAATGTGCCGTCGGCGATGCTCGCGGAGTTTTTCTTCTGGATCGAGGATCACGCCGCGGCGTTGTTCGATCGCCTGGGCAGCCCGTGGTGGCTGACGGGCTTCATCTGGCACGGCGTCTATCGCGGATTGGCGTGGGTCATCAGCGTCATGCTGCCGCCGATGGCGATCTTTTTCCCGCTGTTCACGATCCTCGAGGACCTTGGCTACCTGCCACGGGTCGCGTTCAACCTCGACTTCCTGTTCAAGCGGGCAGGTGCGCACGGCAAGCAAGCGCTGACGATGGCGATGGGCTTTGGCTGCAACGCCGCGGGCATCATCGCGACGCGGGTCATCAACTCGCCGCGGGAACGCCTGATCGCGATTCTCACCAACA
The DNA here is from genome assembly GCA_963816795.1 of uncultured Acidobacteriota bacterium. Taxonomy (GTDB): domain Bacteria; phylum Acidobacteriota; class Vicinamibacteria; order Vicinamibacterales; family SCN-69-37; genus CAWFLT01. Next base: position 46,629 of record CAWFLT010000001.1, read on the forward strand.
ACTTCGTGCCTTGCAACGGCCGGTTCCCCACACTGATCATGCTCGGCACGATTTTCGTCGGGGCGGCGTTTCCCCCGGCGTTCGCTTCGGTCGCCGCGGCCGGCGCGGTGGTCGGCGTGGTGCTGATCGGCGTGGGGTTCACCCTGCTGGTCTCGTGGGGCCTGTCGCGAACGATTCTGCGCGGCGAGGCGTCGGCGTTCACCTTGGAACTGCCCCCTTACCGGCGCCCCGGCATCCTGCGCATCCTGTACACGTCGCTCATCGACCGGACGCTCTTCGTGCTCTGGCGCGCCATCCTCACCGCGGCCCCGGCTGGCGCGGTCATCTGGATCCTCGGCAACATCAACGTCGGCGGCACCAACCTCGCGCAGCACATCGCCAGCTTCCTCAACCCGTTCGGCAACGCCATTGGCCTCGACGGGGTGATTCTGCTGGCATACATCATCGCGATCCCCGCCAACGAGATCGTCGTCCCGACGATGATCATGGTCTACATGGGCACGGGCATGATGAGCGACATGGACTCGCTCGACGACCTGAAGACGCTGCTGGTGGACAAGAACGGCTGGACGCTGCTGACCGCCGTCAACCTGATGCTCTTCTCGCTGCTCCACAACCCGTGCGCGACGACGATCATGACGATCTACAAGGAGACGCTCAGCCGCAAGTGGGCCACGATCGGCGCGCTCATGCCGCTGACGATCGCGTTCCTCGTCACGTTCGTTGTTGCGGTGATCTGGAGAGCGATCGCTTAGAGCGGCGGGCTCAAGAGCAGCCCGCCCTACGTACGCGCTACGTAGCGCGGCTCGGGCTGGTGAGCCGCGTCAACTCTCCTACTCCGAGTAACTCGCGTACGACGTCGGCGTCTCCCACACGCGTACGGCGAGGATGTCGAGGCCCTGGTCGCGCGACATGTCGAAGATCAGCTTCGCGATGCGCTCGACCGTCGGGTTGCTTTCGAGCTTGAAGATGGGCTCGCCGAGCCGCTCGAGCGGCTCGACCAGGGGGTCGTCGTGTCTCAGGATCATCTTGTGGTCCAGTTCCCGGTCGATCCAGCCCTTGACGAGCCGCTTGATGTCGGAAAAATCGGCCACCATGTTGCGCGCGTCGAGCTGAGCGGTCCGGACATCGACTTCGACCACGGCATTGTGACCGTGCGGGTGCTTGCAGATACCGTCGTAATCGAGCAGCCGGTGACCGTAGCAGAAGTCGATGCGCTTCGTGACGAGATACATAGAACCTCGCAGGTAGTTTCTACGAAAACGGTCATTCTTGCTCGCGGCAAACCGTTTTCGTAGAAACTACCTCCGACGTCATGTCCGCAGTTCTTTTTTCGGGCGGTCTGGACAGCGCCGTGCTGCTCGCCCTGGAGCGGCGCGATCACGACCGGGTCGTGCCGATCCATGTGCGCGCCGGACTCGCGTGGGAAGGCGAGGAGCGACGCGCGATCGATCGGCTGCTCGCCCATGACGCGTTCCGCGGCCGTGTCGAGCCGCTCCAGTCGCTCTCTCTCGAGATGCGCGATGTGTATCCGGCGACGCACTGGGCGGTCACCGGCCAGCCGCCCGCGTACGACACACCCGACGAGGACGTCTATCTCGAAGGCCGGAATATCGTGCTGATCGCCAAGGCCGCGGTGCTGTGCTGTCGCCTCGGGATCGGGCGTCTCGCGCTGGGTCCGCTGGCCGGCAATCCGTTTCCGGATGCGACACCGGCCTTCTTCGAGTCGATGTCCCGAAGCGTGTCGCTCGGACTGGCGCACTCACTGTCGATCGCCACGCCGCTCGCGCATCTTCACAAGGAAGATGTCGTCCGCCTCGGCGCCGACTCTCGGCGTTCCACTCGCGCTCACCCTCTCGTGCATGAACCCGGCCGACGGGAAGCATTGCGGGCAGTGCAGCAAGTGCCGCGAACGGCATGACGGATTTGTCACTGCGGGGATTGAGGATCCGACGATGTATTTCCTGGGTTCCGGGGTTCCGGGGTTCCGGGGGTTCTAGTAGTTGGTCAGCCGTATCGTCCCATCCCCCGTTCGAACGACGAAGAGCCGCCCGCCTTCCCCGAGCCGGCCGCGTAGCTTGCGGTTGTCGCGGGTGCCGCCGGTGGCGTTGATCAGCGTCAGTTCGCTGCGGGTGCGGCCGTCGCCGCCCGGATCGGTCTCGATGTCGGCATTGAAGCCGTCAGGCAGTTCGACGGAGACCGAGCCGTCGCTCGTGGCGAGCATCCAGTCTTCGGTCATGACCGTGCCGCGGCGGACGCGGAGCACGATCGACCCATCGCCAGAACGGGCGCGCAGGACGGACGGCGTGCCGGTGATCCGCAGGCTGCCGTCCGACGTCCGGGCCTCAATACGTCCAGACACCTCGTCGAGCTGAATCGCCCCGTCACCGCTCTCGGCCAGCAGCTCGCCCGACGTTTCCATCGCGCGAATCGAGCCGTCGCTCGTCCGCGCCTCGATCCGGCCCTGCACGCGCTCGATGACGACCGCGCCGTCGCCGGATCGGACCACCAGATTCGTCTTCCGCGGGACGTTGGCGACGATCTTGGCGCTGGGCGATCGGAAGGAGCCAAACCCGACCACCGTCCGGCCTCCAGGCCGCCTGGCCTCGATCAGGATGCGGTCGCCAGTCCGCTCCGCCAGCACCTGGATTTTTTCGACGGCGTCTTTGTCCTGCCCCCGCTTCTCGATCTCGACGACGACCTCCGACCGGTCCCAGCTCCTGACCTCGATGGCGCCGTCGAAGGTGTAGAGGCTGAGATCGACCGTCGATTCGGCCGGAAACCGCTTCTGTTCACGTTCGATGTGCCCTTCGTGGTCGATGCTGATGGCACAGCCGGGGGCGGCCGCAACGGCGGCACAGAGGCAGACGAGGGCAAGCCGGGGCATTGATGACAGGGACGGGTAACGGGGTTCCGGGGTTCCGGGAAGAACGAGGACACGGGGAAGAGCGAGGCCACGGAGAAGAACTAGAGAGCACGGAGAAGAACAAAGTGGATACCCCGCGCCGCCTTTCAGGCGCGGCCCGAGGCGCGGGGGTGGGGCCCCACGCCGTTAAGGAAGTAGACCCCGCGCCGCCTTGGCGGCGCGGCCCGAGGCGTGGGGGTGGGGCCCCACGCCGTTAAGGAAGTAGACACCGCCCCTGTAAATCTAGAGGACCAAGAAGCCTATAAGCGGATTTTTCTTCCCTTGAGCGGCAACGGCGCCAAATCTGGCCGCAGGAGGGTCTGGTCGACCTCCCGCAGGATCTTCAGGAGGCCGGACTCGTCGGGGGCCCAGCAGATGATGACGCCTGGGCTGTGCTCTGGGGGAAAGCGGCGATCGTCGCAGAAGTCGCGGTCGAGCGTGACGATCGTCCGGCCGAGATCCATCGCGCGATGGAAGTGCTCGAGGTCGCGGGCCCGGCGCAGGTCGTCGTGCTCGAGCACGAAGAGCACGTCCCAGCCGAGCTCGTGACGCATGAACCCGACGGCTCCGGATGGGACATTCGCGTCGACGTACACACGCGGGGCGGCGGCGAGGCCCGCGGCGATCGGCTGGAGAGCGGAAGCCAGTGTGCCCATGACTGACGAGTCACCGGCGCCGTACACCGGCGTCAGTTAGCTTACCATTTGCCCGTATGAGCGACCTGCCGGTTTCCGACCTCGCGCCGATCCTCTACTGGATCCTCGCCGCACTCGCGGCACTCGTCACTGATCGTCGTGCTCTACGTGCTGCGCAAGGGCCGGCGGCTGCCAGGCGAGCACGTCTTTCGAGCGAGCCGGCTCAGCCGAGGCAACCGGCTGTTTCCCGCGCAGGTCGTGATTACGCCGACGAGCCTCTCGCACTTCCACCCGCAATGGATTGGCAAGCTCGAAGAATCGATTCACATGGCGCACGTCTCGTCGATCAAGATCGACACGCACATCATGTTCTCAGACGTGGTGATCGAGTCGACCGGCGGGCACAACCCGATCCTGTGCCACGGCCACACGAAAGGCGACGCGGTCGAAATGAAGAAGACGATCGAGCGGTATCAATCGGAGTACTACAAAAAGCCCAGCAATGAGGCACTACGGCAATGAGGCAATGGGCCAATGAGGCAATGAGGCAATGCCCTTCATTGCCTCATTCACCCATTGCCCCATTGCCTCATTGCTAAATGCCCATCGCATGAAAGCCGCAATCGACCATCAGCACTTCGCCGGTCACCCCGCGACCGGCTGAGCTCAGAAGGAACACGGCCGCGTCCGCGACGTCTGACGCCTCGACCGTGCGGCGGAGCGGGGCGCGGTCGCGATAGGACTGGAGAATCGACGAGAATCCCGAGATCCCCGCCGCCGCCAACGTCTTGATGGCGCCGGCGGAGATGGCATTGACGCGAATGTTCTTCGGACCGAGATCGGACGCGAGGTAGCGCACGGACGACTCGAGCGCCGCCTTGGCGACGCCCATGACGTTGTAGTTCGGAAACACGCGCTCGCTGCCCAGATAACTGAGCGTCAGGATGCTGCCGCCCCCGCGTGATTCCATGAGGGGCTGGGCGCCGCGGGCCAGTGCAATCAGCGAGTAGGCGCTGACGTCGAGGGCCTTGCGAAATCCTTCGCGCGAGACCTCGACGAACGGGCGGGCGAGATCCTCGCGGTCCGCGAAGGCGACGCCATGGACGAGAAAATCGAGGCCACCGTGGCGCTCGCCGATCCCGGCAAACAGCGCCGTCACCTGCTCGTCGTTCGTGACGTCACACGGCAGGATCAGAGGGTCGACCAGCGTGGCGCCAAGCTCGCGGACGTTCTCTTCGAGGCGCTCGCCTTGATACGTCAGCACGAGCGACGCCCCCTCCGCGGCCGCCGCCTGCGCGATGGCCCACGAGAGGGACCGCTTGTTGGCGACACCAACGACGAGGCCGGTCTTTCCAGCAAGCGCAGGAGTGGACATGGACGTCGGCGCGGTTAGCGCGAGCGCTTGTTCTGGTGGCTGCCGCCGCCGCGATGACGGCCTGGACGCCCGCCGCCGGGTCCGGGCTGGCCGCCTCGACCGGGACCGCCCCCGTGACCCTGCCGGCCATGGCCGTTGCCATGGCGATCGTGACTGCCATTGCCGCCGGGGACATTGCCGTCGACCGGCCGGCCGTTGCGAAACCCGCCGTTCGGCTGATTCCCACCGCCACCTGACCAGCCGTACGACTGCCGGAACGCGCGGCCGCCGCGCGTCTGGCGCTGATGCATGGTGAATTCAGGGATGGGACGGGGGGTGGGGACGTCGCCTTCTGTGCGGGGGAGCGTGGCGCGTATCAACGGGCGCTGGGCCAACCACCCATCGACGTGATCCTCATGGCCGTTCGGCGTGTCGTCGGCCCCGGCCAGCGCTTCGTTTTCAGACGAGGTGACACCGGCTGGCGTTGGCGCCTGGCCAGGTTCCGAGACGGCCGCCGAGGCGGCAAGGGGAGGAGGAGACGCCTCTTCCATCCCGGGGCGCGGCGTCACGAGTGTGCGGGCCGTGTCGCCATCCTTGCGCCGAAGCGCGGTGCGTTTGGGCACCTGGCCCCCTCTGAAAACGTGTTCTGCGTCGCAGGTGGAACACCGCGTTTGGCGGATGTCTTCACCCACGAGCGCGACAATGGCGTGATTGGTAATGCGTCGCTCTCGAGGACAGTAGTCGTCGACGATGTCGCCGAGGCGCAGCGGGCGCTGCTCCATTCAAGACTCCCGAATAGAACCCTCAGTAGTTTCGATCTCCGCGCGTACCCGGCTTTTCCGCCCGGGCGTTTCGTACTTCAGGCGCGGTCGTTCCAAGGGTCGGACACGACCCACACGCGGAAGGAAAGTGCGTTTCTTGCAGGTCACTGGAGGATACCAACAACTCGACGAAAAACGCAACAGGATCCACGACCATTCGTGGGGCGACCCTCAGCGGCGGCGATACTCGCCGTCGATCCAGCGTAGCGCCGCCTCGAGCGCCTCATCCTGCCCCTTCGCCAGTGCCGCGACGCTGAGGGGGACGACCTCGTCGGGCTCGACGCCAGCCCCCTCCAACCGGCGGCCGGTGGGCGTCACGAAGTCGCCCATCGCATACATCAGGATGTCGTTGTTCGGCAGCTTTTTGGTCAGCGCCGGGAGCACCTGGCCCATGGTCAGGCGGCCGAACACGCGGGCGCGGCCAATACTCTGCAGAGCGCCGGCAAACGTCTCCGAGGCACTGGCGGTCAATTCGTCCACGAGGATGGCCACCGGTCCGGCAAACGGCGTGACCGGCCGGCCGTCATCGGTGACGAATCTGGGATTGGCCTTGAACGTGAGCGGGGCCGGGGCATGGCGCGTCTGCATCGTGCCGAGCTCGACCTCCTCTTCGAGCACGTGGCCGGCCAGGCCACTGATCATGAGGGCCAGGCCGCCAGGATTGCCGCGTAGATCGAACACGAGACCCGCTGACTGGCGAAAGCGATCGACCCCGGCGGCGATCGGTGCGCCGATGGCCGTCATCCAGATGTTGAACCCGAGATAGCCGGCGTCGCGACCGCCAGGCGTCCGAACGGCGCGCACGTCGACGACGACTTGCAACGGCGGCAGATTGCCGAGCTGCACGCGCTCGCCCGCGCCGGCGGCCCGTTTGGCAGCGAGAGTGCGCTCGGTGCCGTCAGTCTTGCGCACGCGAAGCACCGCATCGGATCCTTCCGGGCCATGCAAGGCGCGGAACGTCGCCCGCCACTGATCGAAATCGCGACCTCGCCGGTCGCGTCCGGGGTCGGTTGGGCGTAATGCAGCGGTGGGCTCCCCATCGATCGCGATCAGGAACTCGCCGGCCTTGACGCCCGCCTGGGCGGCCGCGGATCCCGGTGTCACGCTCGTGATCACCACGCGTTCATCGACGATGCGCACCTCGATCGCCGGCAGCGCGGAGCCGGGCAGCGTCTCGTTGGACGGCGCGCTGGACATCAGGCCGAAATGCGATTGACCGAGCCGTGCGAGCATCTCCCGGATCACGGCACGGACGCCATCGGCCGAGGTGGCCGCTTCAGCGCGCGGTCTCAACTCACGTCTGGCCGCGGCCCAGTCCACACCGCCAAACGACCGGTCGTAGAACGTCTCGTTGATCGTCTCCCAGACGTCGTCGAACGCCGCGAGGGCTGGTCCCCGCCAATCCTGAGGCGCGGCACGCGCTGCCGTCAGCCCGCCTGCGACGATCGCCAGTGCGACGGCGAGAGCGCTATACCAAGGTCGAAACCGCTCTAGACGGATCCGGAATCGCGAGCGGCTCACTTGATAAGGGCCTTGATCTGCACCGGGAGATCGAACGCGGTTGGTGGCACGACATCGAACTCGTATCCCGTGATGGTCAAGGTCTGCTCGATGCCCATCGTGCGCTGCAGCATCACATGCGGCACCATGAAGCCCTGCACTTTCCGATAGTCGCGCAGCACGCTCGTCGAGGGCGTAATGCCCATCGGCGTTTCACGCGACGCCTCGGTACCAATCTGGAGTCCGGTCTCAACGTCGAAGTACTCCACTTGCTCGCTTCCCGACAGCGTGACGATCTTCAGCTTCGTCGTCTTGCGGCCGTCGAACGTCTCGGTGCCGACCACGGCCGCTTCTTTCACATGGTCCGGACCGTGAAGGGTGGCGTCGAAGTACGAGTCGTCCGCCGTCTCCGACAACTGACGTCCTTTGAGGATTGCCGGTCCGGTCACCGGATCCATCGTCCACCCGACCTTGCCGTCGTATCCCGATTCAATCTGTCCGAGGCCGGGGACGGTGACTTTGATGATCATCTTGTCGGGACGCGCCGCCGCCATCTCGAACTCTCCGGACACGCCTTGCGCCACCATCGTGAACGTGCCGCGCGCCCGGATCGACTTCAGCGCCTTGTAGGCCTTTTCCCCACCGATCGCCGCGACATGGCGGGCAATGACCTCCTTCGCGGTAGGCGTCGCCGCCTGCCTCGCCAGGCCGATTGTCGTCATCGCCAGCACCAACACCCCGACCAGGAGCGGCCAGGCCGGCAATCCACCTCGGGCGAAACGTCTCAACATGTGTGGCTCCCTTGTCTCGATAATAGAGCGGTTTGCTATTTTGCGGTGGGCAGAGCGGTTTCCACGTCGCTGTAGCAAGCTGAGATGGGGGAGATTTGCCAGGAGGGGACGGGTCTCGCTGGCGCGAGCCCGTCCCCCTCCTGTGCAAATCTCCCCATCCCGGCGGTGGCGCGGCGGAAACCGCTATAGCCGTTTTCGCTTCGCTACACCAAAGTGAAAACGGCTATAGGCAGTCGAGTATGGACGACCCGGGCACTCCGTGAAAAGATAGAGGCGAGGCGACCCCGGCATGCTCAAAGGCTCACGCGAGGGCATCGTGCACCGAATCCAGCCGGTGTCGATTCACGGCCAGATCTCGCTCGACGTCTTCTGGCTCGATCCTGAAGATCCTGAACAGGAAATCCGTCATGCCCGCGTCGGCGACGAGTCGGTGCCGCGCGGCATGGACGTCGGAGACCGCGTCACCCTGCACTACCTCATGGGGATGGTGACACAGATCACGAAGTAGATACCGCGCGGCGCGAGCCGCGGAGCAGCGCCGCGCGCCCGAGGCGTGGGGGTGGGGCCCCACGCCAGTAAGTAAAAAGGCCGAGCTCGCGCCTGAGCAGCGCCGCGCGCCCGAGGAGTGGGGGTGGGGCCCCACGCCAGTAAGTCAAGCTGGCCATCTTCAATTAAGGGCGTGGGGGCCCACCCCCACGCCTCGGGCGCTCGCCGCGGCTCCGCAGGACGCGGCGAGCGGTGTCATCTTTGGTTCAATGCGCGGGGGCCCCACCCCCACGCCTCGGGCGCTCGCCGCGGCTCCGCAACACGCGACGAGCGGTGTCATCTACTGAATTGTCCTTCCGCTTGGTCTCCGGAATCACGAACCAGAACAGCGATGCGGCGATGTACGCAGCCGAGGCGAGTGCGAGCGCGGCTGAATAGCCGTGAGACTGCGCGACGCTGCCGGCCACCGTCGGAGCAATGGCGCTCGCGAGGCGGCCAATGTTGTAGGTGAAGCCTTGCGCGGTCGCGCGGACGGCCGTGGGATAGAGCTCGGCGGTGACGACGCCGAAGCCGCTGAAGTGGCCGGTGGCGAAGAAGCTCGTCACCGGACCGAGCGCGAGGAGCATCCACACGCTCGACGTCGATGTGTACGCGAGGACGAGGCCGGCCGCAAGCAGGAGATACATCACGTAGGTGCGCTTCCGGCCGATCGCGTCGCTGATGTATCCGAACGTCACGTAGCCCAGCCAGGTGCCGACCTGGTTGGCGAAGATGAGCCCGTTCATCATCGCGTTGCTGAGGCCGATGCCGCCACTCGACACCGGAGCCCGCAGGTAGGACGGGACCCAGGTGTTGAAGCCCCAGTAGGCGAACAAGGTACAGGCGTTCATCATTGCGAGCGCGAGTGTAATCAGGAGCATCGGGCCGCCGATCGCCTGTCCGATCGACACCCGCACAGACGACGCGCGCGACTCGCGCCAGACACGTGGCTCCTCGACGCCACGACGAATCCAGAACGTGAGCAGGGCGGGAAGCACACCAGCGTAGAACACGGCGCGCCAGTCGAGCCCGGCGACATCCTGCACGAACCAGGCGACGAGCGTCGCGAGCATGTAGCCGATCGCCCACGAGCTCTGCATGAACGCCAGCGCCTTCGCGCGATGCCGATCCGGCCACGTCTCGGAAACCAGCGCCGCGCCACTCGCCCACTCGCCGCCCATGCCGAGCCCGAGCAGAATCCGGAACACCGCGAGCTGCACGGCCGACTGCGCAAACCCGCACGCCGCGGTGAAGATCGAGTAGAGCAGCACGCTCAGCATCAACGCCCGCGTCCGTCCCCAGCGGTCGGCCAGCAGGCCGAAGACCAGTCCGCCGATCGCCGCCGACACCAGCATCAGCGATTGCAGGAAGCCCGACGTCTTCTGATCGAGCGAGAGCGACGCCATCAACGACGGCAACACGAGCGCGTACAACATCACGTCGAACGCGTCGAGCATCCACCCGAGGGACGCCGCGACCAGGGCGCGCTTCGCCTGAGGGCTGCCGGCTCGCCACCACTCAAACATTGGGGGCGCCATAGCCGCCGCCGCCCGGAGTTTCGATGCGGAGGCGATCCCCTGCGCGCAGCCGGAGCTCGATCTTGCCGGGAAGCGCCTCGGCCTGGCCGTCGCGGATGAGCGTGTTGCGGCCGACGCCGCCCGGGCCGCCGCCGGCGGCGCCGTACGGGGAGCGGCGGCGGCGCTCGGACAACACCGTGACCGACGTGTCGGTGAGCATTTCGTACTCGCGCACGATGCCTTCGCCGCCGCGATATTCGCCGCTGCCCGCGCTGTCCTTGCGCAGCGCATACTGACGGATCCGCACCGGAAGATAACGCTCGATCGCCTCCACAGGGGTGTTGCGCGTATTGCTCATGTGCGTGTGCACCCCCGACAGGCCCGGCAGGCCGCGGCGCGCGCCCATGCCCCCGCCGATCGTCTCGTAGTAGGCAAACCGCTGGCCGGTCAACGGATGGACGCCGCCCATCGTGACGTTGTTCATCGTGCCCTGACTGGCGGCTGGCATGCGATCCGGCACAGCCTTCGCCAACGCGCCAAACACGACATCAGTGATCCGCTGCGAGGTTTCGACGTTGCCGCCAGCCACCGCCGACGGCCGCACCGCATTGACGATCGTCCCCTGCGGCGCGATGACGGTCAGCGGGCGCCCGACCCCGGCGTTGTACAACACGTCATCGGCGACGAGGCAGCGAAACACGTACAGGCACGCGGACAGCGTCATGGCGTAGTTGGCGTTGACGCTGCCTTCGACCTGCGGATCGGAGCCGGTGAAGTCCACCGTGGCGCGGTCGCCGGCGATCGTGATGGCGGCGCGGATCCGGACTGGCGTGTCGGCGAAGCCGGTGTCGTCGAGTGCGTCCTCGAACTCGTACCGCCCGTTGGGCACCTGCCGGATGGCGGCGCGTACGACGCGCGCGGTGTAGTCCTGGAGCGCCGCCGCGTACGCAAACACGCGGGCGCGCCCATACCGCTCGACCGTTTTGCGCAGCCGAGTCTCGGCAACGCGATTGGCCGCGATCTGGGCGGTGAGATCCCCCTCGCGCTCCGCAGGCGTCCGCACGTTGGCGAGCAGCAGCGCCATGATGTCCGGCAGGATCTCGCCGCGTCGCGCCAGTCGGATGGGCGGCAGGATGAGCCCCTCCTGATAGATCTCTCGCGCCACCGGCATCGATCCGGGACTCATCCCGCCGACGTCCGAGTGATGCGCCCGATTCGCCACGTAGAACGACGGGCGCGCGTCCTTCGCCAGAAACACCGGCGACACGAGGGTGATATCCGGCAGGTGGGTCCCGCCATGAAACGGATCGTTCAACATGACGATGTCGCCCGGCTCGAGCCTGAACGCATCGATCGCCGCCCGCACCGACAACGGCATCGCGCCAAGATGGACCGGCATGTGATCGCCCTGGGCGATGGTCTCGCCGCGCGCGTCGTACACCGCACAGGAGTAATCCAACCGCTCCTTGATGTTCGGCGAGAAGCCCGTCCGGCACAGCGTCACACCCATCTCTTCCGCGATGGACAGAAACACGTTCTTGAAAATCTCGAACTCGACGGGGTGGATCTTCATCGTCAACTTCCTGTCATTTTCCAAACGCGTAGCGCGGATTGGGCTGCAATCCGCGTGCAGTTGGCGGGCCGCAACCCGGCCCCGCCCTACGTACTGCCGCGCAGCCTCCTGGTGCCAACTGCCTCCTGCCTGGTGCCTGCACGGATCAGTCACGTTCCCATGCCCATCGACGGTGAACCGCCAGCTCGGGGGAACGACAATCGTCGCCTCGCCACCAGTGATAATCGCCGGGCCTCGTGCGTGGGAACCTGGCGGGCAGCCGTCCCAGCGGTAGTACGCGGTCCGCACATCGCGTCCATCGAAGCGCGCAGCGCGCAGGGCGGCCGGCCTCGGCACCGTACGCCGGCGGATCCGCGTGAACGGCAGCGAGGGCTTCGTCGTCAGTCCGGTCGCGCGGACGCGGACCGCGACGACCTCAGCCGCCCGGTCCGGATTGGCATAGCCGTACAGCTGTTCGTGACGACGATCGAACGCCGACCGAAAGTCCGTGGAGATGGGCACGGTGATCTCGTACGACTGCCCGACGTAGCGCACGTCCACCAGCCGTTCGATGCGTACGCGCGCGCCGGCAAATCCCTCGAACCGAAGCTCTCGTCGCGCTCGCGAGACGAGCGGCGCGGTCGCGGCCTCGAGCGCGCGTGCGCGCAGCCGATCGGTGCGATCGATCACGCTCGCCGAGTAGTCGCGGGTCACGTCGGCGACGAGCATGCCCAGGGCCGACAGGACCCCGGCATGCCGGGGAACCAGCACGGTCCCGATGTCGAGCCGCGCGGCAATCTCTGCCGCGTGCATGCCTCCCGCGCCGCCGAACGCCACGAGCGCGAAGCGCCGTGGATCGTGTCCGCGCTCGACCGAGACGACGCGAATGGCGCGCTCCATGTTGGCGTTGGCGACGCGCACGATGCCTTCCGCCAACTCCGGCACGCGGAGATCGAGCGACTTCGCCAGCGAGGCCGCGACCCGTCGCGTGCGCTCCACGTCCAGCGCCATGCGGCCACCGAGAAACCACTGGGGATCGAGCCGGCCGAGGAGAAGATTGGCGTCGGTCACGGTCAGCTCCGTTCCGGCGCCATAGCAGACGGGACCAGGCTGACTGCCGGCGCTCCGCGGGCCGACGCGCAGTGCGCCTCCGCTGTCGACATGCGCGATCGATCCGCCTCCAGCTCCGACGGTGTGAATGTCTATCACCGGCAGCCGAATCGGAAAGTCCCCCACCGTCGAGTCCGTGGTCGTCGCGATGTCGTGGTCGATCAGGCTGACGTCGGTTGACGTCCCGCCCATGTCGAACGAGATCGTGCGATCGAACCCGGCCGCGCCGGCCACGGCGCGCGCGCCGACGACGCCGCCGGCAGGGCCCGACAAGACGGTGCGGACGGCCTGGGCGCGGGCCGCTGCGGCCGAGATGGAGCCGCCGTTCGACTGCATGACGGACAGCCGCCGCCGGCCGACACCGGCCTCGAGCGTCGCGAGATACCGATCGATGAGGGGCGTGACGTACGCATTGACCACCGTCGTGCTCCAGCGCTCGAACTCGCGGTACTCGGGCAGCACTTCGTGAGAGGCCGAGACGGTCCAGCCTTCGGCGCGGAGCGCCCGCGCGATCCACGCCTCGTGGGAAGGGTTGGCGTAGGCGTGAAGCAGGCAGACGGCGACGACATCCGCACCACTGCCATCGAGCGCGCTGACGATGCGTTGAATCTCGGCGTCGGTCAGCGGCGTCAGCACGGCCCCAGCCGCGTCGAGCCGCTCGACCGCGCCAATCGTCAAGGCGGCGTCGACGATCGGTCGGGGCAGCGGGAGGAAAATGTTGTAGAGCTCGGCGCGCGTCTGACGGCCAATGCGGATGACGTCCTGGAACCCGTCGGTGGTCACCAGCGCGACCCGGGCTCCCTTCCGTTCGAGCACCGCATTGGTGGCGACTGTTGACCCGTGAACGACGTCAGCCGTCGCCGAGGCGCCCGCCAACTGTCCGAGACCGGACAATATCGCAGCTGCCGGGTCTGCCGGAGTGCTGCGCACCTTGTGGACCTGGAGCCCATCCGGCCCGAGCCGGACGAAATCGGTGAAGGTCCCGCCAGTGTCGATGCCGATGCGGTCGGACACGGCGGAGTAAGGGTGCTGGGTGCTAAGTGCTAGGTGCTCGCGCGTACAAAAAAAAGGCCCGCGAGACGCGGGCCTTTCCGCGGGCAACCTGGCTCCCCAGCTCTTTACGGCACTTGCCGCAAATTCAGGCGACCCGCACTGTATGGTACGCAAGGCTCGTACCTGAATTGCTTGCGAGGAATTTCGAAGGATTCGCGCCGCGCCTTCAAGAAGTCAGCAAAACCCCCATGTAGAACTTTCTTGCACAAGGCAAAGATTACAGTTCAGGACACGAGCGCACTTTATGCGACACGAGCGACACACGATCCAACTTCTCCTCAGACCATCGCGCCTTCGGGGTATTGAAGCGCCAATCGCAGTTCTTTCGCGAGCTGATCAACGGTCGAGCCTGATCGCTTCCACGCCCCGTCGGTTTCGAAACGCAGATCGCCGATGCGGCGGCCCCATGGCGCGATGACGCGACCGATCGCACGGAAGTCGGCGCGGTCGGCGTGCTGCTGATCGAGCCGACGGACGATGTCGGGAGCGACGCGGATGAAGGCGCGCAGCGCGGGCGCCGTCTTGATGCTGTACTTTCGGCCCGCCCAGGCGGCGCCGAACACCATCGCGACCTGGCGGAGATAGTTGACGAAGAACCGGCTCGCCTCCTGGAGGAACTCGTCGCCCTTCTTGCCGGGACCGAACGCGTCGGTGGCAAACAGCTTCTTCAGCTCCTGCGCGAGCGGCGCCTGGGCCACACGGCCGCGGCCGACGCCGAGCAGCTTGATCTCGCCGTGCAGCGGCGACTCCTCGCGTTCCGCCAGCGCGCGGACGATGTCGTGCGCTGCAGCGAGACTCTCATCGCGATACAGCTGACGGCCCGAGAGCGACACGAGATGTGAGGCGTTCAGCCGCGTGTGCTTCGCGTTGATCGTGACGAACATCTGGACGACGTGATCTTCGGGGAGCCGGTCGAAGATGACGGCCGGGACGGTGAAGTTCTCGTCGCCGAAATGTTCGATCCCCGCGTGCAGCGCGAGCAGGCGGTGCTGTCCGTCGATCGCCCGCAGGATGCCCTCGCGCTCCGGCACCTTGAGGATGCCGAGCGACGGCTCACCGGCGACGGGCTCGAACTTCAACGGCTCGTCGCAGGAGATGATGACGGCGCCGGCGATGGACGGCAGGTCGCGCGCCTGGCGGCATTGCTCGTAGTACTGGACGAGCTCGTCGATCTTCTTGCGGATGATCTGGCGTTGATACGCCTTCTCATTGGAGGCAATTCGGCGTTCGAGCAGGTCCCAGCGGACCTTCGATTGGTGCGAACTGCCTCGCACGCCCGGAGCCGTGCCCTGCTCCCCGTAGTTCAACACCTCGAAGCGGACGAGTTTGTCGATGTCCTTGGCGGTCAGGGAAGCCTGATAGAATTGCACGCCAAATTGCTGCATTTTGAGCGCGGCGACGCTGATCATTGGCGAACGGGCCCTTTCGTGCCCCGCGGCACGCCTTGGATGCTTTCGGCGTGTGGCCCGCGATTGTATGTGCCACGGGGCCCAATCTCAAGCTTACCGCCATCAAGGAGTTAGAGTGATGCGACGTTCCGGCACCTTCCGCTCAGGGTATTGGACCCTTGGGCTCGCGCTGGCCCTGGGCCTGCTGGCGGTCGCGATTACTCCCGCCCAGCAATGGGTGACGGAGACCCGGGACCCGAAACAGACGCAGGACGAGGATTTCGCGAAGTCCTACGCCGAGTGGACGGGGCCGTCCTACTATGGCAGCCCGCTCGTCGACCACCTGCCGAAGGTGCCGGGCATCCCGACGCCGAAAGACGTGCTCGGCTACCACGCGGGCGCCCCGCGCAAGCTGACCTACTACGCCGACCTGCTCAAGTACTACCGGGCGCTGGCCGCCGCCACCCCCCGGGTCAAGGTCGAGACGATCGGCAAATCGGATGAGGACCGGGAACTGGTCGTGGTGTGGGTCTCCTCCGAACAGAACATCAAGAACCTCCAGCAGAACCGCGACAACCTGGCCCGGCTGGCCGATCCGCGCGGCGTACCGGAGACGACGATCAAACAGCTGCTCAGCACCACCAAGCCGCACTATCACTTGATGGGCGGCCTCCACAGCAGCGAAACGGGACCGCCAGAAATGCTGATGGAGCTCGTGTACCGGCTGGCGGTCGAGTCGTCGCC
Source organism: uncultured Acidobacteriota bacterium (assembly GCA_963816795.1). GTDB lineage: Bacteria > Acidobacteriota > Vicinamibacteria > Vicinamibacterales > SCN-69-37 > CAWFLT01. The sequence goes on from CAWFLT010000001.1 coordinate 62,524, forward strand.
GTACATCTCCAACATTCGCGACAACGTCTATGTGTCAGTGACGCCGGTCGCCGACGCTGACGGGCGCGACCGCAACGTCGATCAGTTCTATTGCACGCAGGACCTGCAGGCCGAGGCCGCGCTCGCGGCGCCCGCCCCCGCCTCCGCGGCCACAAACCAGCCCGCTACGGCGGGCCGGGGCGGAACGGCGGGGCGAGGGGCCTCCCCGGCAAACACCGCCGCTACGGCGCCCCAAGGGGCGGCACGGGCACGGCGTCCGCGGCCAGCGCCCCGGCAGCTCCGGCAGCGCCAGGGTGGTCCCGGCGGCGGCGGGAACACGTGCTCGCTCCCGTACTGGGGCAAGTACGTCTACCACGACAACAATCGCGACATTAACCTGTCGCAGGTGTCGATGCGCGCGATCACCGACTGGTACTACACCGCGCATCCGCCGATCATGCACGACCTGCACGAGTCGCTTTCGCTGATGTACACCTACAGCGGCGGCCCGCCACAGAATCCCAATCTCGATCCGATCCTCTTCGCCGAGCTGCCGTTCTTCTCGAACTGGGAGCTCTCGCAGATGACCAAGTGGGGCATGCCGGGCGTGTACACGCACGGATTCATGGACGGCTGGTCGCCCGGCTATCTCGGGTCGGTCGCCTACAACCACAACGGCATGATGCGGATGTACGAGACGCAGTCGGGCCGTGACAGCGGGCCCGGCCCAGCGGCGGCTGGCGGCGGCGCGGGCGCGGCCGGTGGACGCGGCGCCGGGCGCGGCGGCGGCCGCGGTGGCGATGCCGCGGCCGGCGGTAATACCGCGGCTGGGCGCGGGGCCGGAGTGGCCGGCGGCGGCGAGGCGGAAACAGGCCGCGGTGCTGGTGTCGCCGGCGGCACGGGCGCTGGCGCTGGCCAGACGCCGCCGGCCGGACGCGCCGGCGCTCCTGGCGGTGCACCTGGCGGCGGCCGTGGACCGGCCGCGCCGACAGGTCGCGGTGGCGGCCAGGACCGCGAGTGGTATCGCGGCATTCCCGTCCCCCCCAACGCGGCCGCGACCTTCACGCGCCGCAACAACACGAATTACATGCAGACCGGCGTGCTGTCCGGGCTGCAGCTCACGGCGATGTTCCCGAATCTCGTGCTCGAGAACTTCTACACGAAGACGAAGAACTCGATCGATCAGGGACTCAAGCAGGCGCCGTTCGGCTACGTGATCTCGGCGCAGCGTGACCTCACCCGCCCGGCGGAGCTCGTCCGCATCCTGCGCGCGCAGGGCATCGAGGTCGGCCAGACCACCGCCGACATCAAGGCCGGTGACGTCTCGATCGCCGCCGGCTCGTACGTGATCAAAGGCGGCCAGCCGTACTTTCGTCTGGCGAAGAACCTGCTCGAAAAGCAGAACTATCCCGATCCCGCGCTCCGCACCTATGACGACAGCGGGTGGACGATGGGCTATGCGTTCAACGTGGACGTGAAAGAGGTGCGCGACAAGTCGATTCTCGACGTCAACGCGCCGCTCGTGAAGGCTGACGGCGTGCGCGGCCGGATCACCGGATCGGGAACCGCGGCCCTCGCCGTCGCGCACTACGGCTCGAACAACATGATCGCGTTCCGCTACAAGCTGCGTGCCGTCCCGATGAAGGTGGCCGACAAGTCGTTCAGCGCGGACGGCGTGGAAATCCCGGCCGGCTCCTTCCTCATCACCGGCGCGGACATCACGGCGGCGCGAACCGCCGTCGATCAGTACGGCCTCACCGCGTTCGCGCTCTCGGCGGTGCCGACCGTACCGATGCACGATGCCGATCCGCCGCGGGTGGCGATCTACTCCCAGTGGAGCGGCACGCAGGAGCTTGGCTGGTATCGTCACGCGTTCGACAAGTTCGGGATCCCGTTCGATCTCATCTACAAGGAACGCGTCAAGAAAGGCAGCCTGAAGGGCGACTACGACGTGATCATCATGGCGGCGCAGAACGTCAGCCGCGCGCAGGTGATGACGCCGGCGGCGGCGCGCCCGCAGCCGTACATGAAGGGCGGGAAGTACCAGTTCCTCGGCATGTACGGCGAGACGATGGATACCAGCGGTGGATTCGGCCAGGAAGGCATCGATGCGTTCAAGGCGTTTCTCGAGGCCGGCGGGACGTTGATCACGACCGACAGCGCCGTGCGCTTCCCGATCGAGATGGGCTTTGCCCGCACCGTGGACACCGAAGCGGTGCCGGGCATCAACGCGCAGAAGCCGCTGGTGCAGGCCGAGATCGTCCAGACCGATCACCCGTCGTTCTACGGCTACACCGACCGGATCTTCCCGATCAAGTACGCGACGCAACAGACGTTCTTCCGGGTCGGCACGGCCGATCAAGGCAACGTGCTGGCGCGTTTCGTCGGCGGCGATGCCGCCGTGCTGAGCGGCCTGATGGTCGGCGGCGACGCGATTCGCGGCCGCGCATTCGCCGTCGACGTGCCCGAAGCCTACCGCGGCAAGGGCCGGGTGATCATGTTCGCCAACAACCCGGTGTACCGCTGGCAGAACCACGGCGAGTTCAACATGGTCTTCAACTCGATCGTGAATTGGAACGATCTCGGCGCAAAGTAAGGAGTCTCTCGGACAAAGCTCAACGTGAAGGTCGTGAAGTCGTAAAGAAGAGCTTCGAAGAAGTTCTTCAGAACTTCACGCCTTCACGTTGAAGGTTTTGTGTCTACTGAGCTTTCCCCAGCAACACGATATCCCCCGCCGGCACCGGCACTCCGCCGGCGCGTTCGAGGGAGACCGCCAGCGCGTCTGGCGGTTCGGTGATCAGCGACGGCGACACCATGATGCTGCCGACGCCCGTTCGCGTCCACCGTGAACAGGCCGCCGCTGGTTGTCTGACCGCCCTTGATCACCCACAACTGATAGATCCTGGTCAGGTCGATCGGCGGAAGCCCTTCCGCATTGAAGAGTAAGCCCAGCGATCGGCTCCAGAAGCCGCGGGCGATCGCGTTCGGCGCCGGGCCTTGTCCTTTCAGGCTGACCTGAATCATGTCCGGCGCAGAGAGCACCCGGATCGTCGTCCGGAGCGCGGCCGCGTCACGGCGCGCGGCGGCCAATTCGCCGCGCAACGTGTCGGCCTGGGCGGAGGCATCAGCCACGGTCTCGCGAAGCGCCTGCACTTGCGTTCGCAGCGACCACGCATAGATGCCGGCCGCGACGGCGAGCGTGAGCGACGCCGCGAGCGCCAGCGCGTTCCAGGCGGTCGGGCGCGGGCGATCGTGCAGGGCAACCGGTGCGGTGGTCTTCGGCTGAATGTCGGGTACCGGCGAGGCATCGGTCGCGCGGCCCGAGGCCTGCGCGACGGCGTTGGCCAGGACCCGGGCCTTGAGAGACGCCGGCGGATCGACCGGATCGGCCGTCGCCAGCCCGATGCCGATCACGACCCGCTGCATCTGTCGGAGCTCCGCCTGGCAGGCGGCACACGTCGCCAGGTGCGCCTCGAACGCCGACTTCTCGGCCGTATCGAGCGCGCCCAGCGCGTAGGCCGACACCAGGTCGTCGAACTGCTCGTGTGGCGTCGCCATCGTCATGTCGCCAGCACCGTGCGCAGGGCCGCCATGGCCGAACGCAGGCGCGTTTTTACCGTGCCGAGGGGAACTCCGGTCCGTTCGGCGATTTCCGAATGCGTCAAGCCTTCGTAGTACGCGAGCTCGACCAGCGCGCGCTGGTTCTCGGGCAACTGCGTGAGCGCCTCGCGCACCTGCTTCACATCTTCGGCAGAAATCGTGGTGGCTTCAGGCGAGCGTTCCGGCGACACCAGCGGGGCGACGAGCGTCGGTTCGACGCCGCTCACCTGGTCCGGACGGGCCTTGCGCGCGCGGAGACGATCGATCGCGCGCGCGCGCGTCAGCATGACGATCCAGCCGGCCACGCTCGCCCGCGCTTGCTCGTACCGGCGGGCGTCTCGCCAGACCTGCGCGAACACATCCTGGACGACCTCCTCCGCCTGGTCCGGCTGCGGCAGGATCCGCCGGGCGAGTCCATACACCGTCGCGGCATAGCGGTCGTAGAGTTGACCCAACGCGTCTCCCGATCCACGAGCGACGTCCTGGATCAGCTGCCAATCGACCTGAACCGCAGCGTCACGGGTGACTGAGTTCTGGAGTGTCAAGCCGTTCTGACAGTACTACGGGGCTCAGCGACAGGGCGGATTTTGCTGGTGCTGACACGCCCGCGCCGATGTCTGGCGCGGGCCCGATCGCGGGGCGTGGGGCCCCGCGCCTTCAAGCAAGTTGATGCCCTCACACTTGCCGAGCCCTCATATGGGTCGGGATCTCGAATCGCACCCCGCCGCGACGTTCCCACCAAATCGCAGCCAAGAGCATCAGCCCCGTGAACACCACAAAGGCGGGAATGGACCACTGGAGCGGCAGGGACCGTTGAATCGGATACGTGAACACGCCGTACGCGATCTCGACGTGGACCCAATACACGAACAGCGAGGTCCGGCCGAATACCAGCAGCGGACTCCATCGGGCGGCGCTCGGGCGCTGCATCCAGAGCCAGGCGAGACCGAGCGCCAGCATCATCGCGCCGACGCGAATGAGGAAGAACGACAGCGACGTCGTCCAGAACGCGGAATTGCCGAAGGGCGCCGGCAGGTACTGGCCGATGAGTCCGCTCGCAAGCGTGACCGCGCCGGCCGCGGCGAAGCGCCGTTGCCAACGCGTGGTATCGATCGCCGCGCGGTCTCTGGCCATCCAGGCGCCGACGACGGCACCGGCGAAGACGAGCGCTATCCAGGGGAAGAGACTGAACACGCCGAACGTGCCGACCGGCCGGAAGTACGCTTCCAGGCGTGGATGCAGGAGCGTCGGCCACCAGGCGGCCCGAATGAACGGCGTGATCAGCACGAACCCGATGGCCGGAAGGAGCAGCCACGTCATGGTCCGCCGCGGCGTGGTCGTACGGCCGGTGCAGAAGGCGCACGCGACGATCGAGAGGCCGAGGATGTTCAAGATGTCAGGCTTGAGCAGTACATTCCAGCTCGCGTTCGGATTGAGGAGAAAACCCTGCAGCCGAAACAGATGCGCGAGGCCGAAAACCTGCCAGCCGCGCTTCTGCAGGGACCACGCTGCCGCACGCCGGTCGATCCCCCTATCCACTCTGGCGGCAACGGCGAGCGGAATCGCCACACCCGCAAGAAACAGAAAAAGCGGCGCGGCGAGGCCGCCGATGGTGCCGACGATCATCCAGACGAGCCCCTGACGCTCGGCGCCAGGCAGCGTCCACGAGTCCAGAGCGTGCCACTCGATCATCGCGAGGACCGCGACTCCGCGGAGCCAGTCGATGTGCCTGAGGCGCGACACGCCCCTACTCGTGAATGCGGTGAGTGGCCGTAAACGCGATGTCCGGATTGAGGCTGTTCCAGACCGAGCAGTACTTCACGCGCGAGAGCTCGATGGCGCGATCGACGACGTGGGCGTCGATGCGGCCGGTGAGATCGAAGTGCAGCGTCACGGAAATGAAGCGCCGCGGATGCTCGGACGCTCGCTTGCCGATGAACTTGACGGACATCGTGCGAAGGTCGTTACGTGCGCGTTCGAGCACGTGCACGACGTCCATCGCCATGCAGGCCATGATCGCGTACCCCAACGCCTGCGGCGGAGAGGTCACGCCGGGCGATCCGCTGTGGAGCTCGATCGCCGGACTGCCCGAACTGTTCCTGAACTTGAGCTCGCCGGCCCAATCGAGCGAGAGCGAGATCGTGTCGGACGGCTTTTTCTTGGCCGGCGCCTTCGCCGGCGGCGCCGGTTCGAGCTCCGCCAGATCCGATTCCTCATCGCTGGCCGGAATCGGCTCCGGGCCGGGCGAGGGATCTCCATTGCCGCCGCCCGCTCGTGGTTGCGACGTTGAGCCTGGAGCGGGGTGGTGTCGCGTCGCGGATATCCAAGACGGGCAATTATAGCCCCGCCCTCACGCAGGTCGTGGTGACGGACTGCGCGGTCGGCCGCAGATTCAGGAACTGCTCGACGCGGTGGAGCCCTGAGCGCCCGGCCGGCCCGACGCGCTGCCGAAGAGATTCGACGCCATGAGCCAGGCGAGCGGCAGGATCACGAGGAGATAGGTCAGGTACTGTCCGTAGATGCCGTCGGGACCGTACGGCTCGGTGGCCCAGTGCCACGCATCGGCGTTCGGAATGCCGATGTTCGCTTCAGTCAGTTCGTGGAACCCGTAGATCACGAGCTGAATCACGAACACGAACAGAAACACCGCAGTGACCTGGAAAAAGCGCGCGAGATTCACGCGGCGTCCGTAGCGCGTCCACAGCCAGGCGATTCCCGCCGCCACCACCGTGCCCGCCACCGCGCCGATCAAGACGGACTTGTCGTCGACCTGAAACAACAGCGTGTTCATGAGGAGCGCCGTCTCCATGCCTTCACGCGCGATCATGAGCACCGTGAAGCCGAGCACTCCCAGAAACGCGCTCGCGCCGACTTTCGCCGCCTCGCTCTCGAGGCGACCTTCGATACTGGCCTTCATCCGGCGGCCGGTGCGCCACATGTGAACGATCAAGGTGCCAACCAGCAGCGCGGCCACGAGCGCGAGGACACCCTCCCAGAGCGCCTGATTGCTCGCGCGCTGGAGCAGGACGCCGGCGCCGATGCTCACGACCACGGCAATCGCGATCCCCCAATGCACCGCCGACACCAGTCGAGCGCGGCCGGTCTTGCGCAGATAGGAAAGGCTGATGGCGATAATGAGGAACGCTTCGAGTCCCTCGCGAAGGGTGATGACGAACGACTGGCCAATCATGAATTGGTTCCGCTTGGGTTGGACCTTAATGAGACAGGTCTCGTTTAGTCGAGCCAGCATAGCATTAAACCGGACCTCCCAAGTCGTATTTACACAATCACCTTCGCCCGCCGCAGGCGGGGCGGAGGCGGCAAGCCGAACTTTGCCTACATTGCAGACGTATTAGGCCTACAATGCAGTCCATGTCGGAGACGCCCTACCTGGGCGAGCTCGAGCAGTTGCTCCTGCTCGCGATCCTGCAGTGCGGAGACGACGCCTACACCGTGCCGATCCGCGAGGTGCTGGCCGAGCGAAGCCGGCGCCGCATCGCGCGCGGGGCGCTGTACACCTCCCTCGATCGGCTCGAGGCCAAGGGACTGGTGTCGTCGCGGCTCGGCGAACCGCTGGCCGTCAGGGGTGGACGCTCTCGCCGCTATTTCACTGTCACGCCCACCGGCGTCGAAGCCCTGCGCGCCGCGCGGCTGGCCGTCGCGAATCTGTCGCATGGCCTGGACGCCGTCCTGGGAGGCCCGAGGTGAAACCGGGCCCGCCGGCCCCACCGGCCCTCGCCGAGCGGATGGTCCGCGTCGCGAGCCGGCTCTCGCAGTGGGGAGATCTCGCGGTCGGCGACCTCCATGAGGAGTTCTGCGCCATCGGCTCGGCGCGGACGCGCCGCGCAAGCGCGACGCTGGTACATGCGCCAAGCCGCGCTGCTGCTCGCCGGATCGCTCACGCATGCCGTCCGGCGCGGCGCGGTCAGTGCCGCGAATTTTATCCGTCCGTCTGGAGATCCATTCATGCGCTCGCTCAGCCAGGAGATCAGGTTCGCGCTCCGTTCACTCGCGCGCGAGCCGCTCGTCACCGCGGTCATCATCCTGACGCTCGGGCTCGGCCTTGGCGCCAATGCCGCCACGCTTGGCTGGATCGACAGCCTGATGCTCCGTCCTTTCACCCTGCCGGACATTGACCGGATGGTGATGATCTCCGAGAACTCGACGGCCGATCCATTCCCGCGGGAATCGGTGTCGCCGGGCAACTACTTCGACCTCGCGCAAAACGCCGACGGCTTCGAGACGACGGCGGCGTTTGAAGAGTGGTCGGTGAATCTGTCGGCAGAGAGCGGGCCCGAGCGGATCGAAGGCGTCCGCGTGTCGGGCGCCTTCTTCGATCTCGTCGCGGCCGTGCCCGCAGAGGGCCGGCTGCTCGCGGCCGCCGACGATGTGCCAGGGCGAGACAAGGTCGCGGTCATCAGTCACGGCCTCTGGCAGCGTCGGTTCGGAGGCGCGGCCAACGTCGTGGGCCAGCCGATTCGACTCGATGGCGTGCCGTACTCCATCGTGGGCATCGCGCCGTCGACGTTGAAATTCCCGTTCGACAGCGACGTCTGGGTACCACTCGCCCTCTCAGAAAAAGATCGAGAGAATCGCGGCGACCACTATCTGACGATGCTGGCGCGGCGTCGTCCTGACGTGACGTTCGATCAGGCCGCGGGCCAGATCGAGACGCTGTATCAGCGCATCAAACAGCAACATCCCGACGCGACGCGGTCGCGCGACGCGGTCGTCCGCACCCTGACCCAGGGAATGGTGGACGTCGGTCTCCCCACCATCCTGGTGCTCTGGCAGGCGGCGGCCGCGCTCGTGCTCTTGATCGCCTGCACGAACGTGGCGAACCTGCTGCTCGCGCGAGGCGCCGCACGCCAGCGCGAGTTCGCCGTGCGCGCCGCGCTCGGCGCCGCACGCTGGCGACTGGTGCGCCAGCTCATGGTGGAGAGCCTCGTCCTGGCACTGCTGGCCACGCCGGTCGCAATCGGCGTCGCCGCGATCGCGTTCTATCTGGTTCGCAGCGCCATGCCGGTCGAGATCGTCAGGTTTGTGGCCGGCTGGAACGAGATGGGCGTCACTGTCTGGGTGGTGGCCGTGACGTTCGCGGCTGCCGTGACTGCGTCCGTCCTGTTCGGCACGCTGCCCGCCCTTCACGTCTCACGAGCGCCGATCGCCGGCGGCCTGCGTGACGGCGGACGGACGATGACCGCCGGACCGAACCGGCTCCGCCGGGGCCTGGTCGTGGCGGAGATCGCCCTCGCGCTGCCGCTCCTGCTCGCGTCCGTCCTCGCCATCCTCGGCGCTCACAAGTTCACGTCCGGCTGGCAGGGCTACGAGCCCGATCGCCTGGTGAAGCTGCGCACCGTGCTGCCGCAGACGACGTATCCCGATGCCACCGCGCGGCGAAATTTCGCGGAACGCCTGCTCGCCGCCGGCGCCGCCATTCCCGGCGCCACCGGCGTCGCCACGGCGTCGTCGCTGCCGTCGACGATGTCGAATCAACAGCGGGAGTACAGCATCGACGGGCGACCGGCCGATCCGAAAGAGCCGCTGATCGCCGGCTATCGCGCGGTATCGGCCGACTACTTTCCGGTCATGGGCATCCCGATCCTCGAAGGCCGCGGACTGAACGATCGCGATCGCGCTGACGGCGAACGCGTCGCCGTCGTCAATCGTGCGTTCGCGAACCGTTACTTCGCAGACGGCACGGCGCTCGGCCGCCGGTTGACAATCGGACGAGACGAGCAGCCGTGGGTGACGGTGGTGGGCGTCGCCGGCGACACGATCGAGGACTGGTTCATTCGCCGAACCGCGCCAACGGTCGCGGTGCCGGCATCGCAGTGGCCCGGCAGCACGGTCCAACTCGTCGTGCGTACCGAGGGTGCGCCGGAGGCCCTCGCCGGCGACCTGAGGCGAGCGTTGGCGTCGGTCGATCCGGGCCAGCCGCCGGTCGATGTGATGTCGATGCGTGAGTCCGTTCGCCTGCGCACGATCGGCCTGCGCTTCATCGGAGGACTGATGACCGCGTTTGGCGCGATTGCGCTGGTGCTGGCCGCAGTCGGCATCTACACCGTGATGGCGTACTACGTCTCACAACGCCGTCACGAAATGGGCGTGCGCCTGGCCCTCGGCGGCCGCGCCCGCGACATGATCCTGTTGACGCTCGGTCATGCTGCCCGCATGTCCGGTCTCGGGATCGCGATCGGCCTCGGTCTGGGGATTCTGCTCGCCCGAGTGCTCGAGAACGCCCTCTTCGGCATCATCGCGCTCGAACCGTGGCTGATCGTCGCGATGGGCGTGCTGCTCGGCGTCATCAGCGCGACCGCGTCAATCATTCCCGCCCGCAAGGCCGCGCGCATCGATCCGGCGACGGCGCTCAGACAATGACGGGTGCTAGGTGCTAGCTGACACCCCGCGGCTGCTATGCTGCCGCGGGCACGAGGCGTGGGGGTGGGGCCCCACTGCCATCTAAGCTAAAGCCGGCCATCTTTCTTCTTCCTTAGGGCCGCGGTGCCCCACCTCCGCGCCTCGGGCCCGCGCCGACAAACGGCACGGGGTGTCAGCTAGCACCCTGGCACCCGAATGGCATAATCGCCGCATGGCGAAGGCGCTCCTCCTGTTCGGCTTCCTCTCCGTTGTCGTCCCGCTGGTCGTCGTGGTCGGCGCCCAGGTGCCGGCCGATCCGATGGTCGACCGCGCGCGGCGGCTGCTGCGCGAGACGCCGGTCATCGACGGTCACAACGACTATCCGTGGGCGGTGCGGCGAGAACGCGGGCGGCGATCTCGCGAAGCTCGACATGCGGCAGCCGCAGCCGACGATCATGACCGACTTCGCGCGGCTCGCCTCGGGCGGTGTCGGCGGACAGTTCTGGTCGGTGTACGTGCCATCGCCGCCGGCGGGAACCGATCCCGCCACGTCGGTCACCCAGACGCTCGAGCAGATCGACATCGTGCACCGGATGGTGGCGCGCTATCCCGACCGGCTGACGCTGGCGCTGACGGCCGACGAGCTCGAGCGCGCCACACGGCAGGGACGGATCGCTTCGCTCATCGGCATGGAGGGCGGCCATTCGATCAACTCGTCGCTCGCGCTCCTGCGCATGATGCATCGGCTCGGCGCGCGCTACATGACGCTCACGCACAGCCTCAACGTCCCGTGGGCGGACGCCGCCACCGATGCGCCCAAGCTCGACGGGCTGTCGCCATTTGGCGAAGACGTCGTCCGCGAGATGAACCGGCTGGGGATGCTCGTCGACCTGAGCCACACCTCGCCCGCGACCATGGCCGATGCGATTCGCGTGTCGTCAGCGCCCGTCATCTTCTCGCACTCGTCGGCGCGGGCGCTCACTGACGTGCCCCGCAACGTGCCCGACGACATCCTGCGACTGCTGCCGAAGAACGGCGGCATCGTCATGGTGACGTTCGTGCCGGGCTTCGTTTCACAGGATGTGGCGAACTACAACGCCCGGGAAACCGCCGAGCGGACACGACTCACCAGCGAAGCGGGCAGCTCGCCGGCCGTCGTCGACAAGGCGATCGCCGCCTGGCGGACGGCAAATCCGCCGCCGCGCGCGTCGCTGCTGCAGGTCGCCGATCACATCGATCACATCAAGAAAACTGCGGGCATCGATCACGTCGGGTTGGGCGGCGACTTCGACGGCATCAGCAGTGTCGTCGCCGGGCTCGAGGACGTCTCCACCTATCCGATGCTCGTCGCCGAGCTGCTCCGTCGCGGGTACACCGACGACGACATCAAGAAACTGTCGGCGCGCAACATTCTTCGGGTGATGCGCGCGGCGGAAGCTGTCGCGGCGGGGACGGCCAAAGGCAAATAGCGGTGCTGGGTGCGCCTTGGGGCTGGGTGCTAAGTGCTGGGTGCGCAGGTGCGCGTGCAATGAACGCGATCGCGCTGATCTTCTTTGAAGATGGCGAACGCCAGGGCGTTCCGCGCACCCAGCACCTTGCACCCGGCACCTAGCACGAGCCGCGACGGCATGCACTTGCCAGGGAGAGAGCCATGATCGTCATCGTCGCGCTGGGTGACTCGACGACGGCCGGCACGCCGCTGTTCAAGTCGCCGATCGAGGCGCCGCCCAACGGCGAGGGCGACGAGCGCAGTCAGTTCGCCTACTGGCTGCATGCGGGCGAATCCCGAGTGGCAGGTCCTCAATCGCGGCGTGAACGGCGAGCGGAGCGATCAGATCGCCGCCCGCTTCGATCGCGATGTCCTCGCGCACCGGCCGGCCGCCGTCGTGATCATCGCCGGCGTGAACGATGTGTATCAGGGACGGACGGTCGAGCACGTGACGTCGCAGCTGCGCGCGATGTACGCGCGGGCGGCGACCGCGCGAATTGCCGTCGTCGCGGGCACCATCGTGCCGTACAACACGGCCACGGCGGATCAGAACCGCAGGATGCGCGAGATCAACGCGTGGATCGTCAGCGAAGCGGGCAAGGATCCCAACATGGTCTCGGCCGACACGCGCCGCGCCGCCGCCGCGGCTGACAACATCGACCGCCTCGCGGGATCGCCGGACGGCCTGCACCCGGACATCGACGGGTATCGCCGCATGGCGGACGCGCTGGCGCCGGTCATCGCCGGCGTCGTGCCGCGCCGCGTACCGGCGGCGGAGGACGCCACGGAACTCTTGCCGTGAAATCCGCAGCGGCGCGGCTGCGGGCGTTCATCGCCAAGTTCGACGCCAAGGATCAGCGGTTGATCCGGGCGGTCAGGTCGGCAGTGCGCCGTCGCTTCCGGACGGCGCACGAATTGGTCTACGACAACTACAACTTCTTCGTGATCGGGTACTCCCCGACGGAACGGCCGTCGGATGCGATCGTGTCGATCGCCGCGCGGGCCAACGGAGTCGGCCTGTGTTTCCTCCACGGCGCCGGCCTTCCCGATCCGGCGAAGATCCTGAGCGGCTCCGGGACGCAGACCCGGTTTCTGCGCCTGCCGTCGGCGGCCGTGCTGGCTCGCCCGGAGGTCGAGGCGCTGCTCGCCGCTGCTATCGCCCGTGCCAAACGACCGCTCCCCGCGAGTGGGCGCGGAAAGCTGATCATTCGATCGGTGTCCGCGAAGCAGCGCCCGCGACGAAGACCGGCGACGTCAGCGCGATGAACGGGCAGGCCCCTTGGTGACCGCGGCGTCGATCACGGCCAGCAAATCCATTGGCGCCTCGATCGTCCAATCGGCGTCGTCCAATCCTGATTCGCCCCGCAGGTAGCCGAAGCCATACCGCGCGAGACAGACCGGCACCCCGGCCCGCCGGGCGGTGTCGATGTCGACGTTCGAGTCGCCGACGTAGAGCGAACGCGGAGAGATCGGCGCCAGCTTCTGCGACGAGGTAGCGCAGCGCCGCCGGGTCAGGCTTGCGCGGAAACGCGCCGTCACCGCCGATCACCCAGCGAAAGTAGCGTCCCAGATCCAGGGCGTCGAGCAGGCGTCGCGCCGGCGCTTCTGGCTTGTTCGTCAAGACCGCCATCGCGGCGCGTGGAGCGGCCGCCTCGAGGACTTCGACGATGCCGTCATAGGCTCGGGTGTGATTGAGCAGCCGGCGGTCGTAGATCTCTTTGAATCGCGCCAGCGCATTCGGCCGCTCCGGATCGAGCCGGCTCGCGCGCATGGCCCGCGCCACCAGTACCTTCGCACCTTCGCCCACCATGCCGAGCACCTCGGCGTTGCGCAAGGCCGGCGCGCCGAAGCTCTCGAGCAACTCGTTCACGCTGTCCGCAAGATCGCGCGCCGAATCAACGAGCGTGCCGTCGAGATCGAAAGCAATCAGAGAAAGGCCTCGTCCGACTCCGTACCTGCCGTACCCACCGCATCGCTCTAGAACTGAAAATAGATGAAATCGAGCGACTGCCGGCTGCGAAACACCAGGATGACCGCGAACGCCAGGCCGGCCAGCACGGCTTCGCCGATCGCCCACGCCTCAGTGCGCGTCACCGGCGCGGCCCGGCTGCGGTCCAGCCACGGCCGGCCGTAGAGGGCCCAGATGCCGTGGACCCAGAGCGGCACGGAATACAGGAAAGCCAGTAGAAACAGATAGAGCCCGGCCTGGCGGTCGAAGAGCGGCGCCCCGATTGGCGACAGCGTGAGGTCGCGGAACAAGTAGCTCGTCTCCGTCTCGCGAAACATCAGCCAGCCGATGGTCACCAGCACGAACATCGCGATCGTCTGTGCGGCCGTCACGACCGCTCGCGGCACACCGGCCGCCGGACGATCGCACGGCCAGAGGCGGGCGATCACGAGCAGCAGCCCGTGATAGCCGCCCCACAGCACGTAGTTCCAGCTTGCGCCGTGCCAGAGACCCGAGACGAGGAACGTGATCATGAGGTTGCGCGCGGTCATCCATCGGCCGCCGCGCGATCCCCCGAGCGGAATGTAGACGTAGTCGCGGAACCAGCTCGACAGCGAGATGTGCCAGCGCCGCCAGAAATCCGCCGGGCCGGTGGCGAGGTACGGGTGGTCGAAGTTGCGCATGATGTCGAAGCCCAACCACCGGGCCGTGCCGCGCGCGATGTCGCTGTAGGCGGAGAAGTCGGCGTAGATCTGAATGCCGAACGCGAAGACGCCGGCCCAGAGCACGTAGAACCCGGGCGCCTCGAGCGAGAACACCTTGTTGGCGATGACGCCGACGTTGTCGGCGATGACCAGCTTCTTGAAGTAGCCCCAGACGATGAGCAGCGCGGCCGCGCGCGCGAGCGTCCACGAAAACGCGCGGGGCCGCTCGACCTGCGGCAAGCAGATGCCGCGCCCGTTCGATCGGGCCGGCGACCAGCTGCGGAAAGAAGCAGACGAAGGTCGCGAAGTCGAGAAAATCGCGCCGCGCCTTGAGCGTTCCGCGGTACACCTCGAGCGTGTACGAGAGCTCCTGGAACGTATAGAACGAGATGCCGACCGGCAGGATCACCCGCAGCGCCGGCATCGGCACGTCGAGATGCAGCGACCGCCAGCAGCGCGTGCACGTTCTCCGCGAAGAAGTTGAAGTACTTGAAGAACCCGAGCATGCCGAGATTCACGACCAGGCTGAGCACGAGGTAGAGCCGCTTGCGCTCCGGCTGGGCCTCCATGCCCGCGCGCCGCCCAGTAGTCGGCGACCGTCGACGCGAAGATCAGCGTCAGGAACCACGGGTGGACGTAGCCGTAGAAGAAGTAGCTGGCGACCAGCAGCAGGACGTTCTGCGCGCGATGCGGCAGCCGCCAGTAGACCAGCGTCGTGACGATGAAGAACGCGACGAAGTCGAGGCTGTGGAAGATCATCGTGCGAGCTGCGACAACCGCTCGACGAGCAGTTCGGTGTACCGCGCGTCTCGACTCGCGCGCGATGTGATCGCCGTCGTCGTACTCGATCGACGAGCAGCCGCGGATCGTCGCGGTCGTCGAGGAAGCACGCCCGTTCGGCCGCGAGCCAGGCGCGCAGATCGGCGACGTACTGGCGCGAGCGCCGGCGATTCCGGCGGCGGCGGCGCCGCTCACGGGCCGCCGCAGGACGCGGATGAAGCACACGCGCAGGCCGCGCTCGCGCGCGAGCGCGACGAACGGCGGCAGCACGGACCGGTCGACGTTCGCCGCGAAAGTCGGCGTCGACGATCCGGCGGCCGCGTCGATATCGGCCTGTGCAATCGGCCGCAGATGGTCGAGCGAGAACGCGTCGTTGATGCGCGGTCAGCAGCGCCGGCGCCGCGGCGCGGCCCGGCGACACGGCCGCGCCGGCCAGGCCGCAACGCGCGGCTCGATCCAGGCGCGAGCGCGCTCGGCGCCGTAGACGCGATCGGCCGAGCTGTGCACCGCGTACCAGGGCCCGGTCGTCCGCGCCGCGACGATCGCGTTCAGCTCGTCCTCGCGCTCGCGCGGCGACCTCGTCGAGCGTCTGCCGGTACGGCCCGCGAGCCGAAACATCGGATCGGTCAGGTTCGTGTCGCGAAAGAACACCAGCGTCCACTTCGGCCGGACGCCGCTCGGGACGACGAAGTTCTTGAACGCGAGGATACCAGTAGGCCGAGCCGGTCGCGTTCTGCAGAATCGGCGCGACCGGCTCGCCGGTCAGCTCGCGCAGCCGATCGAGGTCGACACGCCCGGCCATCGAGTCGCCGATGATCACGAACGCCGGGATCCATCTGCTGCAGGCCGGGGACCACGCCGGTGTCGAACGGCCGGCGCGGCGCGCGTGCGCTCGAGCGCCGGCAGATAGCTCGGCGGGCCGTCGTCGGCCGGTCCGAAGGCGGCGAGGACGAGCGTGCCAGCCGAGCGGGACGACCAGCGCGATGGCGCACGCCAGCACGAACGCGACGACGGGGCGGTGTGAGGACGGACACGGTCACGCGGACTGCCGGCCGGATTCTATGCCGGGCTGGTCGTATCGGGCGCAGGTGGCCGGTCGGTCACAATGCTGGTCGTAGAGCTGAGGCGCCACCCCGCGCCGCGTGGCGGCGCGGGCCCGAGGCGCGGGGGTGGGGCCCCGCGCCTGCAATGTTGGTACGTGCATAGAATGAACTCGATGTCTGTGTACTTCGGAGTCGGGCACGGAACCGGCGCACGCGACGTTCGACGAAGCGATGGCGCTCGCGCGCGGCCTGCACGACGAGTTGGGCCGCGTCATCATCGGCCAATCGGCGGTCCGGCGCGAGGTGCTCGTCTGCCTCCTGGCCGGCGGCCACTGTCTGCTCCGCGGCGTTCCGGGGTTGGCGAAAACGCTCTTGATCAAGACGCTGGCCGACGCGATCGACCTCAAGTTCAATCGCATCCAGTTCACGCCGGACCTGATGCCGTCCGACATCCTGGGCACGGACGTCATCGAGGAAGACGTCACGACCGGCAAGCGCGCGATTCGTTTCATCGCGGGACCGGTCTTCGCCAACATCATCCTGGCCGACGAGATCAACCGGACCCCGCCGCGCACGCAGGCGGCGCTGCTCGAAGCGATGCAGGAATACCAGGTGACGGTGGGCGGCGTTCGCTATCCGCTCGAGCGGCCGCTCTTCGTCCTCGCGACCGAGAACCCGATCGAACAGGAAGGCACCCATCCGCTGCCGGAAGCCCAGCTGGATCGCTTCATGTTCAACGTGGTGATCGATTACCCGAGCGAGCAGGATGAGCGGCGCATTCTCGCCGAGACGACCACGGGTGAGCGCGGAAGTGATTCGCCGGGTCGCGACCGGGCCGGCGCTCGAGCGCGCCGGCGGCTCGTGCGCGATCTGCCCGCGGCCGGCAACGTCGTCGATTTCGCCCTGCGGTTGACGCGGGCCACGCGGCCGGCCGATCCGAGCGCCCCGCCGTCGATCCGCGAGTGGGTGAAGTGGGGCGCCGGCCCACGCGCCGGGCAAGCGTTGTTGCTCGGCGCCAAGGCCAGCGCGCTGATGGACGGCCGCAGCGTCCCGTCCCCCGACGATCTTCGAGCGGTCGCGCTGCCCGTGCTGCGCCATCGGCTGCTCGTCAATTTCCAGGCCGAAGCCGACGGCGTCGATCCGGATCAGGTCATCGGACGGCTGCTGGAGGCGATATCACCGACGCTAGCGCTCTCTCCGTCGGTCGTCGCGGCCATCGACGACCTCGAGCTGGCCGCGCGGCTGGTGGTGGAAGGACTGCGCACGGGACAGCACCGCAGTCCGCTCCACGGATACAACGCCGAGTTCAGCCAGCACCGGCCGTATCGCGCCGGCGACGATCTCAAGTACCTCGACTGGAAGCTGCTCGCGCGCACCGATCGGCTGTACTCGCGGCAGTTCCGCGAGACGACCAACATGGCGGTGATGATCGCGCTCGACGCGAGCGCGTCGATGGCGTTCCCCGAGAAGGGCGTGTCGAAGTGGCGGTACAGCGTGACCGTGGCCGCGGCGCTCGCGCACCTCATCAGCTCTCAGGGCGATGCGGTCGGATTGATGACGACGAGCGGAGGTGGGCTGCGCTATCTGCCGGCGCGCGGCGGCCGCCAGCACCTGCGATTGCTCCTGGCAGAGCTCAGCCGGTTGCGGCCGGCTGACACCTGGCAGCCTGAGAAAGTCATCGCGCGCGCCGCCGAGCTGCTCTCGCGGCGAGGCGTGATTCTGGCGATCTCGGATTTCTACGACAACGAAGAGGCGACGCGCCGCGAGCTGCGCCGGGCGGCTCGCCGCGGCCACGACGTCGGCATGTTGCAGATTGTCTCGCCGGAGGAAGTGACGTTTCCCTACCAGGGCGATCTCGACGTCGCTCGACCTCGAGTCCGGCGGACGCCGGATCCTCGACGGCGAGTCGGTCCGCGCCGGGTATCGCGCCGCGGTCGCCGGGTTCCTCGAACGATGCCGCAGCGAGGCGCGGCGTGACGGGCTCGACTACGCCCTCTTCACCACGGACACGGCACCCGAGCGCGTGCTCCGCACCTTCCTGCTGCGGCGAGGCGCGTGATGTTCTGGCGTCAGCCGGCGGCCTGGTTCGGACTCGCGGCGCTGGCGGTGCCGATTCTCGTGCACCTGCTCGGACGCCGGCCGCCGACGCCGTTGCGTTTCCCGACCCTGCGGTTCCTCGACGTCTCGACGATCGTACCGGCGCGACGCCATCGGCTGAACGACGTGCCGCTGCTCATCGTCCGGCTGGCGATCGTCGCCGCAGCGGTCGTCGCGCTCGCCGGGCCGGTGTTCGTCGCCGTGCGTCCCGCCTCGACTGGCACGATCGCGCGCGCGATCGTCGTCGACACGAGCGCGAGCATGAATCTGCCCGCACCCGATGGACGGACGGCCGCCGTGACGGCCCGCGAACGGGCCCAGTCGTTGACGGCCGGGGCCGCGACGTCGCGCGTGATCGACGGCGACGCGCTCGGTCCGGCGATCGCCGCCGCGGCAGGATGGCTCGCCAGTGAGGCGGGCACGCGGGAGATCGTCGTGATCTCCGACTTTCAGCGTGGGGGCTTCGAGGCGACCGACCTCGCGCCGCTTGACCGCGAGACCGGTATCACGCTGGTGCGGATCGACAGCACGCCACCGCTCGCCTTCCGGGACCAGCGAGCAATGTCGGCGGACGGTTGCTGCTGTCACAGGTGGTCGATGGACGGCGCGGAATCGCGCGTGACGTGGATGCCGGCACCGGCCGGCACCGCGGCGCCTTCGCCACTGACGACGTTTGCGGGCCCAGGCGAGGCCGCGATCGCCGGCGCGGCGCTCGAGGCTGCGGCCGCCGAAGGCGTCCCGGCCACGGCGACGGACCGCCAGATCGCGATCGTGTTTCCAGGCGCCACCGAGCGTGCGGCCATCGTGGCGTCCGCGAAGGCGCCGGATCAGCCCTGGATGTTTGACGTCATCAACGCGATCCACCAGGATCCTCTGCTCGCCGGTCTGTCGTGCGGCGACCGGCGTTGCCTCGAGGCCACCGCGACGCAACACGGCGACGGTGGGCGGCAGCACGCGGCTGGTCTTCTTCACGCCGCCGGACGCGAGCACGCTCTACACAGCCGCGTTGATTCGTTCTGCCTGGCGGGCGGCGGTGCCGTTGACGACGCTGCGCGAACTGGAGCCGACCCACATCGCGGATGCGACGCTGCAGCAATGGAACCGCCAGGCGACCGGCGCCGCGTCGCCGCCTCCTGACGCCGGCGACAGGTCGGACGCGCGTTGGGTCTGGGTCGCGGTGTTGGCGCTGCTCGCACTCGAGACGTGGATGCGACGCACACGACCGCCGGCCACTGTGGAGATGGAACGTGCCCGCGTGGCCTGACGCCCCCGCGATCGTCCAGTTCCTCGTGCGGGCGACGCGCCGGATCGCGCTGATCGGCGCGATGCGCGGGGCGGCCATCGGCCTGGCCGTCTCTGCCATCGTTGCGCTGGCGCTCTCGCGCGCGAACGCCCGGCCGGTCGCGACGCTCACCGTGATGGCGGTCGTGACCGGGATCGCAACGCTTGCGGGATATGTGGTCACCCGTCGCCGTCAATCGTCAACCGCGACGCTCATCGAGCGCCGCGCGCCGGCTTGTCGCAACGTTCTCGTCACGGCGTCGGAATTGCTGGCGCGGCCGGATCGCGTCCGCGATTACGTCGGCGCGCGTGTCTGCCGGGACGCCGCGGACCGGATTCGTCAACTCGACCTCGTCGCGCTGTTCCCGATACGCCCGGCCGCGCTGTTGGTGGCGGGTGGCCTGGTACTGGCCGCTGGATCAATCACGCTCGCGGTTCGTCCGTTGTCCCGGGGCTTGCTCCCATCCGCAACGTCGAGGTCAACGCCGCGCGCCTGCGGGAATTCGAGGTGGTCGTCACTCCACCGGCATACACCGGACGGCCGGTCGAGACCGCGCGCAATCCGGCGCAGTTGACCGTGATCGAAGGGAGCCGGCTGCGCGTCACCGCCACGGCTGACGCGGCGACCGTCACGCTCGACACGGCCTCCGGCGCGGTGGCGATGACGACGACGGCCGCCGGCCTGTTCGTCGGCGAGATCGCGACCGCGGTCGATGGTTTCCTGGCGCTGCAACCGGGCGCGCCAGATGGCCGCAGCGGCGAGCGGCATCTCGTCGGCCTGGTCGTCACGCCCGATCGCCCGCCGACGGTTCGCATCACCGCACCCGGCCGGGATCTCTTTCTGGCGGACGGGACCGGCGTCGTCGATGTCGCGATCGAAGGCGCCGACGACCTCGGCCTCGCGTCGCTGACGCTGAAGTACACCAAGGCGAGCGGCGCCGGCGAGAACTTCGAGTTCAAGGACGGCGACGTGCCGGTCATCCTGACCAAGAAGAGCGACCAGAACTGGACCGCCTCGATCAAATGGGCGCTGTCGTCGCTGGCGCTTGGACGCAGGCGATCTCGTCGTCTACCGCGCGGTGGCGTCAGATCGACGGCCTGGCGCAGCGCGCGGTGGAATCGGACGCGTTCATCATCGAGATCACCGCGCCTGGCGCGGTCGCGAGCGAGGGCTTCGCCATCGACGATCAGAAGGATCGGTACGCGCTGAGCCAGCAGATGGTGATTCTGCGCACCGAGAAGCTCATCGCCGGGCGCGGTGCGATGCCGGCTGACGCCTTCATCGAAGAAGCGCTCAACCTCGCCGCGATGCAGCGGAGCGTGCGCGCCGAGTTCGTCTTCATGATGGGCGGCGAGATCGAAGACGAAGAGATCGAGGCAGCGCAGGAGCACGAGCTCACCGACGGCCGGCTGGTCAACCGCGGCCGCACCGATCTGCTGATGGCTATTCGATCGATGAGCCGCGCGGCGACGGCGTTGACGATGCAGGAGATGACGTCGGCGCTGCGGGAGGAAAAGCAGGCGCTGAAGTCGCTGCAGGAAGCGTTCACGCGGAGCCGGTACATCCTCCGGACGCTGACGACACGCGAACGCATCGACTTCGAGCGCCGGCTGACCGGCGTGCTCAAGAACGTCGCCGGCGAGACGCGGCCCGAAGCGCGTGGCGAAGTGCCGCCGGAGCGGCAGGAGTTGCGGCGCGTGCTGAACGCGGTGACCGCGCTGGCGGGACCGGCGCGCCTGGCGCCGGCGCAGGCGGCCGACGCGACGGCGGCCGCAGAGCGCCTGCTGCGCCTCGGAGGCGGCGACGCGGCGCTGCGCGCGGTCGCGGCCGATCTGACGGCGGCGGCGACGGAGATTCGGCAAGGACAGGAACCGGCCGCGCGCGGCCGGCTCGAGCGCGCCGCGCTGGCGCTGGCGGAGATTGCGCGCGCGGCGCTGCCGCCGGCACCGGCCGCGACCGCAGACCGCGAAGCGCAGCGCCTCAGCGGCGCGCTGTCGGACGCGCAGAAACGAGGCGGAGGGCGATGACGCGCGAGCGCCTCCTGCGCACGTTCGCAGTCGCAATCGCAGTGCTCGGCATCGTCGACCCGGCGATCACGGCGACTCGGGACGTGCCGGCGACCGTCGCCGTGATCGAGACGACGGCAGGCGCGGCAGACGCGTTGACCCTGCCTGCGCGCTTCCGCGTCCACCGCGGCCTCTCGGCAGACGCCGCCGCAACGATCGTCATCGGCGATCGCCTGCCGGCCTTTGCCGAGTCGATCGCCGCGCCGGCGTTTTTCGTGCAGCCTGAAGGGGGCACACGCTCAGCGGTGATTCGCAACGTCGTCGCGCCGGCTCGAGCGCGCTTCGAATCGAGAGTTGCCGTCAACGTCACGGTCGAGACGCACGGTGCCACCGGCCAGACGCTGGTCGTGCGGTTGGACGGTGCCGGCACGCTGGTGGATCGTGTCGAACGCAGGATCGAACGCGACGGCACGATCGACGTCCCGCTCACCGTGGTGCCGGCCGCGATCGGCCTCGCACGAATCCGCGCATCGGCCAGCCTCGGTTCGGCCGGCGCATCGGTCGCCGATTTCGCTGTCGACGTGGACGATCGACCGTGGGCGGTGTTGTTCTTCGATCGGCGCCCGGCCTGGAACGCCACGTTCGTCAGGCGGCTGCTCGAACAGGATCCACGTTTCGCCGTCAGCAGTCGTGTGGTCGCGGCGACCGGTGTGGTCACGAGAAGCGGCCGCGCGCCCGAGACGTTGGCGTCCCTTCCAGACATCGAGCGTTTCGACGCCATCGTCGTCGGTGCCCCAGATGCGCTGACGACTGTCGACGTCGCCGGGCTCGAGGCGTTCGCGCGGCGGCGCGGTGGCGCCGTCGTGACGCTCCTCGACGCCGTCGCGACCGGTCCGGCCGGGGCGCTGATCGGCGTCGAACGGTGGGTCGAACGTCAGGAAGGCGACCCGGTCGCCGTGCCGGTTCGGATCGCCGGATTGGCCGCAGTCCAGGCCTCAGAAATCGCGACGCCCAGTCGTCTGCCTGCGGGCGCGGAGGCTCTCGCCGCGCTCGACGGCCAAGCCGGGCCGCCCGCGCCGGTCTTTCAGGCCCCAGTCGGCGCCGGCCGCGATCCTGGTCAGCGGGCTGCTGGACGGCTGGCGGTATCGCGGCGTTCCAGACGTCGTCGCCTTACGGCGATTTCTTTCGGTCGGCGATCGGCAGCGCCGCAGACGCCTCACCGCCAGCCCTCGACCTTCAGCTCAGCCGCACGGTGATCGCGCCAGGCGAGGCGGCAGACCTCCGCGTGACAGTCAGGGAGGCGGTGCTGGCCGACCCGCCGGCGCCCGGCACTGCCACCGTCGTCTCGGCGACCGTGAGCGGTGTCGCCGGATCGTCCCAACTCCGGTTGTGGCCGGAGGCTGGCCCCGGCCGTTTCCGGGCGACCGTTCGCGGGCCAGCCACGCCAGGTACCTACTCGATCACCGTGGCCGCCGGGACCGAGACCGCGACGGCGCGGCTGGCCGTCGTCGCCGACGCGACGGACCCGGCTGGGAGCGTGCCTGACCTGATCGCCGCGTGGGCGACCTCGCGAGGCGGGCAACTCCTGATCGACGCGACGCCCGAGACACTGGCTGCGGCCCTGACGGCGGCGATCCCTCCCACCCGTCGTCCGTCCCGCCTGCATCCGTTGCGGTCGGGCTGGTGGATCGCCGCGTTTGCTGCGGCGCTGGGCGGGGAATGGTGGCTGCGGCGCCGGCGTGAAATGAAATGACCTCGGGGGTCGTTTTACGCTTAATGTAAAACGACCCCCGAGGTCGTTTCCCGGGGAACTACGACTTGACACCGTAATCCACGTTTCTTAGCCTGACCACCCACATGTACACACGCGACGAAGTCAAAGCCATCACCGACAAGATCTTCAACATGGCGAAGGGCGCCGATGCCGTCGAGGTCGACCTGACGGGCTCCGAACGCTCCGGCACGCGCTGGGCGAATTCGATCGATCACGGTCAACCTCGTCCAGTTCGATCGGCAGCTGACGATCACGGTGCGCATCGGCCAGAAGACCGCGAGCGCGACGACGCGCGACTTCAGCGACGCCGGCGCTGCAGGCGACGGTGGACGAAGCGATCGCCGACGCCAAGGGGCGGCCCGACTCGCCGAACCTGCCCGAGCTGCTCGGCGCGCAGACCTACATCCCGGTCGACGCGGCGCTGCCGAGCGGCGTGAACTTCGGTCCGCGCGAGCGCGCGCTGATGGTCAAGGAGAGCATCGACATCTGCGAGAAGCAGGGCGTGCTCGGATCGGGCTACATCCCGAAGATCGTATCAGACCAACTGCACCGCGAACACCAAGGGCCTGTTCGCGTACTACCGGTACGCCGAAGCCGGGCTTCGTCCTGACGTGCCGCATGGCGGACGGCAGCGGATCGGGCTGGGCGGGCATCACGGGCATCAAGGACATCTCGATGATCAAGGCCGGCGAGCTGACCGAGGTCGCGTCCGACAAGGCGCTGCGCAGCCGCAAGCCGAAGGCGCTCGAGCCTGGCCGCTACACCGTCATCCTCGAGCCGCGCGCCAACGCGCGCTTCCTCTCGCTCATGACCGGCATCTTCAACCAGGGCGGGCGGCCAGGGCGGTCCCGGCGGCGGGGGCGGGGGCGGCGGATTTCGGCGGCGGCGGCGGCAACCAGTTCATGCGCGACAAGAAGCCGGGCGACAAGATCTTCAGCGATCTGTTCACGCTGAAGAGCGACATCGGCAATCCGATCCTGCGTCAGACGCCGATCCTCGGCGACAACCGCCGGCGGCGCCGGTGACGTGGGTCGAGAACGGCATCCTCAGGAATCTCGCCGGCGGCAGGACCAGCCCGCGCGCGACCGTCAACATGAGCATGGTGCAGGACGGCAGCGACCTGTCGATCGCCGACATGATCAAGCAGACGCGCCGCGGCCTGCTCGTGACGTTCTTCTGGTACATCCGCGGCGTCCCGGCCGAACGCCAGCCGCTGCTCAACACCGGCATGACGCGCGACGGGCTGTTCCTGATCGAGAACGGCGAGATCGTCGGCACCGGTGCAGAACTTCCGGTGGAACATGTCGCCGCTCGTCGGCTACAACAACCTCTCGCTGGTCGGAAAGCCGGTGCCGATGCACACCGGCGAGTCGTACGACGGCGGCGGCACGGCGCTCGTGCCGCCGGTCCGCATCGAGGACTTCTACATGACGTCGGTTTCACCGGCGGTGTAGACACCGCGCCGCGAGCGGCGGGCCCGAGGCTTGGGCGCTTGGAGCTGACTGGAGCGCGGGGCCACCCGCTCGAGCCGCGCCCTGCCACGCGTACGTCAGAGACTCTTATGACCTCCCGCCGCGATTTCATCAAGTCCGTGAGCGCCGGCGCCATCGTGCTGGCGTCGAGCGATCTCATCGGCGATCTGCATCGCGCAGTCGCCAAGGGGCGGGTGCTCGAGTCGAAGTTCAAGGGTCTGGCCGACATCGCGCTCGACGAGTGCAAGACGCGCCGGCTGCTCGTACTCCGACATCCGCTTCACGCGCAACCTCGGATTGCCGGGCGTGAGCGTCACCGCCGCGAACGATGCCGCGGCGGCGGCAGCAGCCGAAGGCGGACGTCGGCGGGCGCGGCGGCGGCGGAGGTCGTGGCGGCGGTGGCGGGCGCGGCGGCGGCGGCGGTTCGGCCGCGGCGGCGGCGAGATCGGCGACCGACATGCCCGACGGCACGCCGCGCGCGGCCGGCTTCGGCGTCCGCGTGATTCACGGCGGCGTCTGGGGATTCGCCAGCAGCCCGATCGTGACCGAAGACGAGATCCGGCGGATCACGCGGGTCGCGATCGAGGTCGCCACGCGCGAGCGCGATCGCCAAGAAGACGGACGTGCGGCTCGCGCCGGTGCCGGCGCTATCAGGTGTACTGGCGCACGCCGATGACGCACGACCCGACGACGATGTCGGACGACCGACAAGCGCAACGCGCTGCAGGCGGTCGTCGACGCGGCGATCAAGCAGAAGGACGTCGTCAGCGCCACCGCCTCGGTCGAACTTCAGCACCGAGTGGAAGTACTTCGCGTCGTCCGAAGGCTCCTACATCGAACAGGAGACTGTTCAACACGATCGCCGAACTTCACCGTCACGCGCCAAGCGCGGCGACGTGACGCGGTCGCGATCGCTCGGCATTCCCGGCGGCACGGGCGGCTGGGAGCTGGTCGAAGATCGACCGCATGCAGTCGAACGTCGACCGGATCGTCGACGAGGCGATCGAGATCGCCGCCGCCAAGCCGATCACGCCGGGCGTCGCGATCTCGTGCTGACGCCGTCGCACCTGGCGCTGACGATTCACGAGATCGTCGCCCACGCCGACCGAGCTCGATCGCGTCGTCGGCTACGAGGCGAACTACGCCGGCACGAGCTTCGTGCAAGGTCAGCGACATCGGCAAGCTGAAGTACGGATCGAAGCTGTTCAACATCACCGGCGACAAGGTGCGGCCCGGGCGGCCGCGCGACGGTCGGCTACGACGACGACGGCGTGAAGACGACGCAGTTCCCGATCGTGCGCGACGGCATCCTGGTCGGCCTCTCGAGCAATCGCGAGACCGCGCACTACATCGGCGAGAAAGAAAGCCGCGGCTGCACGCAGGCGACGACGTGGCGCGACTACCCGTTCCTGCGGATGCCGAACGTGCACCTCGAGCCGGGCCCGCAGGGATCGCCGACGCCGGAACAGATCATCGCCGACACGAAGGACGGCGTGCTGATCGAGGGCAGCGGCAGCTTCTCGATCGATCAGCAGCGCTACAACGGCCAGTTCGGCGGCGGCGCGTTCTGGGAGATCAAGAACGGCAAGAAGACGCGCGCGGTGACCAACGTGACCTACAACGCGATCACCACCGACTTCTGGGCCAACCTCGACGCGATCG
This sequence comes from uncultured Acidobacteriota bacterium, assembly GCA_963816795.1. Taxonomy (GTDB): domain Bacteria; phylum Acidobacteriota; class Vicinamibacteria; order Vicinamibacterales; family SCN-69-37; genus CAWFLT01. The sequence continues at coordinate 88,720 of CAWFLT010000001.1, forward strand.
TCGGCCCGGAATCGTGGCAGCAGTTCGGCGTCGGCGGCGACGCGAAGGGCCAGCCGACGCAGAGCCAGAGCGTCTCGCACGGCGCGCCGTGGGTGCGGATCCGACGGATCATGGTCGGGGCGGCGTATCAATAGGGCTCGGGTACTAGCGCGGCTCGGGTCGTGAGCCGCGGCCGACGCCCGTTCGAAGCGCGAGCTCGAGTCATGAGCCACGGACAGTCTTTGGACCAGCGAAATGGACGCAATGAAGCGTCGTGATTTCATCAAGACCGTCGGCGTCGCCGGCGTGGCGCTCGCCTCGGCCGACCTGATCGCGGACCTGCTCGCGCAGTCGCCGCGCGGCCAGGTGCTGCAGTCGAAGTTCAAGGGCCTGGCGGACATCGTGCTCGGCGAGGCGAAGCTCGCGGGCTGCAGCTACGCCGACGTGCGCTTCACGATGACGGCCGGACATCCCGGGCGGCAACGCCAGCTTCAACGCCGCCGGCGACGGCGCGGCGCGGCGCGGTGGCGGTGCGCCGGGCGGGCTGGCGGTGGCGGCGGCGGTGGCGGCGGCGGCGGTGGCCGGGCGGCGGTGGTGGCGGTGGCGGCGGCGGTCGGCGGCGGACGCGGCGGCGGGCGGCGGCATTCCCGACCGACGCCGAGCGACAGTCCGGCGGCTTCGGCGTGCGCGTGATTCACAGCGGCGTCTGGGGCTTCGCGAGCAGCCCGATCGTGACCGAAGACGAGATCCGGCGCATCACGAGGATCGCCGTCGGAAGTCGCGCGCGCCAGCGCGATCGCGAAGAAGACCGACGTGCGGCTCGCGCCGGTGCCAGCCGTACATCGAGAACTACGTGACGCCGATGGTGAAGGACCCGACGACGGTCTCGCAGACCGACAAGCAGGCCTGGGCGCAGGCCATCGTCGACAAGGCCAGCAAGGTGCAAGGGCGTGACGAACGTCACCGTCGTCGGTGAACCACAGCTACGAGTGGAAGTACTTCGCGTCGAGCGAAGGCTCCTACATCGAGCAGGAGATCTACACGACGACGCCGACGCTGAACGTCGACGGCGCGCGTCGGCGACGTGACGCGCAGCGCGCAACTATCCGGGCGTGACCGGCATGCGGCGGCTGGGAGATCGCGGAGGAGACCGACTTGCTCGAACGTGGCCGAGCAGGTCGCGACCGACGCGGTCGAGACGTGCACGGCGAAGCCGCTCGGCGCCGCGGGCTTCAAGCGATCTGATCCTGTCGCCGTCGCACGCGATGCTGACGATCCACGAGATCGTCGCGCACCCGACCGAGATCGATCGCGTCGTCGGCTACGAGGCCAACTACGCCGGCACGAGCTTCGTCAAGCTGTCAGCGACGTCGGCAAGCTGAAGTACGGATCGAAGCTCTTCAACATCAAGGCGAGCAAGATCGACACCGGCCTCGGCAGCTGCGGCTACGACGACGACGGCGTGAAGAACACCGAGTTCCAGATCGTCAAGGACGGCATCCTCGTCGGCCTGCAGACCAATCGCGAGACCGCGCACTACCTCGGCGAAAAGACCAGCCGCGGCTGCACGTTCGCGAACTCGTGGCGCGACTACCCGTTCCTGCGGATGCCGAACGTCCACCTCGAAGCCGGGCGGCGCCGGCTCGCCGACGCTCGAGCAGATGATCGCCGACGTCGAAGGACGGCGTGATGATCGACGGCCGCGGCAGCTACTCGATCGATCAGCAGCGCTACAACGGCCAGTTCGGCGGCCACATGTTCTGGGAAATCAAGAACGGCAAGATCACGCGCCAGGTGACCAACGTCACCTACAACGCGATCACGACCGACTTCTGGGCCAACCTCGACGCGCGTCACCGGCAAGGACGAGTGGCAGATGCACGGCACCGGCGGCGACGCGAAGGGCCAGCCGACGCAGACCAACAGCATCTCGCACGGCTCGCCGTGGGCGCGGATCAAGAGAATCATGGTGGGCGCCGCTTTGACTAAGGAGCGCGGCGACGCAGAGATCACGGAGAAGAGCTAGAGATCACGGAGAAGAGCTGAGGGCACGGAGCACCCCGCGCCGGTTTGTGGCGCGGCCCGAGGCGCGGGGGTGGGGCCCCGCGCCATTAATCTTAGAGGCCACGGAGAAGACCCTTCTTGCCACAGCGGCGCGTGGTGATTATCGGAGCTGGCGCTGCCGGCGTCTTCACGGCGTACCGGCTGAAGCAGCACGACCCGGCCGCCGATGTGATCCTCCTCGAGCGGGCTGATCGCGTTGGCGGCAATACGCAATCGACGAGCCTGACGATCGGCGGCCGCGAGTACTCGATCGATCTCGGGGCGCAGTTCTTTCACCGCAACCCGCAGGCTGGTTATGTTCGCCTGTTGACCGACCTGGGTCTGTTCGAGGCTCCGCCACAGATCGACGCCCGCGCGACCGGCATCACACTCTGGACGCGCGGAGACGATGGGCCGCTCCTGTGGCTGCCGGCGCAGCTCGGCGGGTTTCTCCGCTACCGTCCGCAGGACTGGAAGCGCCTGATCGGATTCTCTACCTTCCTCGCCTACGCCTTCCTGCTCGACCGCAAAACGAGCGACGAGACAACCCTCAGCGTCGATGATTGGGTGGATCAGCTGACGCTTCTCGACGACGAGTTCAAGGACACGGTTCTCCGGCCGTTTCTGTATCAGTTCGTGACGCTGCCGCACGCGAGGATTGGCGAGGCGTCCGCGAAGTACGCCATCACGTACTTCGTCCGCAACGTGTTCGGCGAGCCCGGCGTCGACGAACCGCAGCCTCCGATCGAAGGCGTGAAAGGCCAGACGTTCGAGGTGTACCAGAGCCGGATCGGCCTCGACGGTGTGCTGGACCGGGCGCTGGCCGCGGCTGGGATGATTCCGAGGCTGAATGAGCCAGTCGCTGCCGTGGGCAAGAATCTCGCCGGCGGGCTCGAGGTCACGACCTCTCGCGAAACGATTCCGGCCGACCAGGTGGTCTTTGCGACTGATCCTCAATCAGCCGCGGCGATCCTCAACGCGGGCTCGTTCCCGGCCGGCGACTTGATCGACCTGCTCAATGCTTGCGAGTACGCGGACTTGGCGATCTCACTGCAGCAAGGCGGATCGTGCTGGATGCCGGACGACCCACGCTATTGGGAACCGGTCAACACGGTGGTGGAGGGCGACGCGCTGCGGTTCACGGCGTGGTTCGGCCCACTCCGCGATACAGACTCAGCGGGGCAGCAAGTCCCCATCTTCAAGTCCTGGGGCACGCCAGATGTCAATCCGGCGGCCTGCCCCCATACGTTCTTCAGCCATTCACATCGCATCCTCGCCCCGACCACGACGTTCATGACCAAGCGCCGCGAGATTCAGACCCGCCAAGGCCGCGACGGTCTTTGGTTCGCAGGCGGCTGGACGAACTGGTTCGACAGTCAGGAAGCCGCACTCGATTCGGCAACCGACATCGCAGCACAACTGAGCGGCGGCACGACAGCCGTCACACGCGACGATTCAGGCGGCTTCACCGATGGCGATCGTCAACGCCGCAGGATTGAGAACTGGCTGAAGCGCGTTGCCGCCTTTGCGCCACCGGACTTCCGAGGAAGGCTTGCTCGATTGCCTCCGGGCGGCGGAAAGCGCTTAAGGGGAGACCCACGGAGAGAACCTAGAGATCACGGAGACGAGCTTAGAGCACGACGCTCGTGATGCCGTCCTTCAGCCGGACTGTGTTGAAGTTGAATATCAGGCCCTTCTTGAGGCCTGTCAGTCGTAGATAGGTGACTACCTTCATAGGCGAGGCATTGTTCGTAGACTGACTCATAGAGCCCCGGCCCAAGCGCGCGATGTCACTCGTATCGCGCAACCGATCACGGCCGTAGCGTTTGGATTGACGATGAGCGGCATGCCGCCAAAAGAGGCAAGCGGCTAGCCAAGTCGGTTGGCGCAATTCCTGAGGAAGAGTCGGCCACCGAACGCTAAGCGGGTGCAATTGTTGCGATCCGAAGGCGCCAGCCGGCGTTGCAGATTCTGCGATCGTCTCAGCAGTGGTCCGTTCTCCGTGCCCTCTAGAATTAATGGCGCGGGGCCCGCACTCCGCCAGGCTTCGGGCCCGCGCCCGAAGCGCGGCGCGGGCGCACTCGCGCTCGCGTGCCAGCTCGCATCTCGTGCGCTAGCTCTTCTCCGTGCTCTCTAGCTCTTCTCCGTGTCCTCGTTCTATGTCATCGAGTAGACCACCAGATTCACCGCGAACCTGGTGTTGTCTTCCGTCCGAAAGCGCTTGTTGCGCCAGTCGTAGTCCCACTCGCAACCGTAGTCCTTGTTCGAGTAGATCACGCCGAGCCGGCCGCGGCGTTCGACGCCTTTCAGGTAGTCGTGCACCATGTCGTCGCCCCAGCCGTTGAGCTCATGGCTGGTCTGCGGCGGGCCGTCCGGGAAGCGGAAGAACGAACGGTAGATGGCGTGCGAGTTCGGAATCTTGGCCAGCGTGTTCGGCCCGGGGAAGATCCGGCGCATCTCGTCTTCGAACGACTTGGCGTACAGCCCGTCGACGTCGTGATTGCAGTCGTCGGAGAACAGCAGGCCGCCGCCCTCGACGAAGCGCGCCAGGTTGGCCCGCTCGGCGGTGGTAAACCGCACGAGCTTGTGCCCGGTCATGAAAAGAAAGGGGAACGCGGCCAGTTCCGTCGAATCCGGAGGAATGACGATCTCTTCCGGGTAGACGGGAATCTCGGTGTACTGCACGACGGCATCCAGCACGTTGGCCGCCACCTTGGGGTTGTAGTCCCAGTCGCCGGAGTCGTAGCGCAGCCTGGCGAAGACGAACTCCGAAGCGCGCGGGCCCACCGGTCGCCGCGGCGCCTTGCCCTGCGCCAGCGCGCCAACCGGCCCGAGAGCGACCGCCCCCGCCGCCACGCCGACCCGCCGAAGAAACTCCCGCCGGCTCTTCATGAATGAATCGTACCAGGTACGACCTCCCCCTCCCAAGCAGCCTCGCCCGTCCTCGTAGTAACGTAGTGCCGGCGGGTCCAACACCATGCAACGGCTGAAATTCCTCCCATTCGTCGTTCTGCTCGCCGCCACGTCCCTGCTCGCGGAGCAGCAGGGCGTGTTCCGCGCCGGTGTCATCACGGTGCCGATCTACACGACGGTGACTGACAAGACCGGCCGGCTGGTGCCTGACCTCGAAGAACAGCATTTCGAGATCTATGACAACGAGAAGCTGCAGAAGACGGCCTTCTTCCGCAGCGACATCCAGCCCGTTTCTGTGGTCATCGCGCTCGATATGAGCGGCAGCATGATCATGAACATCGAGCTGGCGAAAAGCGCGGCCGAGGCGTTCGTCCTGCGCTTGCTGCCGCACGATCGGGCGCGCATCGTCTCGTTCGACGACAAGGTCGCCGTGAGTCCGATGTTCACGTCGAACCGGGACGATCTGATTCGCTACCTGCACACCGAGATGCAGTACGGCAACGGCACAAGGTTGTGGGATGCGGTCGATGTGGGAATTACCGCCCTCTCGAAAGAAACCAATCGACGGGTCGTGCTCGTCTTGAGCGATGGCGAAGACACGAGCAGCAAGTCGGTTGGGCGCGACGAGGTCCTCGCGCGCGCACAGCAAGAGGACCTGATGATCTACGCGGTCGGCATCCGGAGCCGGTATCGCGGCGGACCGGGCGGCAGCTTCATCGAGAGCCGGCCCGACCGCGGCCTGCGCAAAGTGGCGGAAGAGACCGGCGGCGGCTATTTCGAACTGCTGCGAACGGCCGAACTGAACTCGACCTTCACAAAGGTCGCCGACGAGCTCCACCGGCAGTACGTCCTCGGGTTCACGCCTGAGACGCTCGACAACAAGGTGCACAAGCTCGACGTCCGCATCAAAGTGCCGGGCATGGTCGCGCGGAGCCGGAAGACCTATGTGGCCTCCAAGTCGCCCTCGCCCGGAGGCGGCCGGTAGGTCCGAGACGATGCGGCGCCTGGTGCTTTGCGTCGCCGGCATGCTCGGCCTCGCCGCCGCGCCGCAACAGCCCGCCGCGCCCCAACAGCCTCCTCCGGCTCCACCACAGCAACAAGCGCCCGTCTTTCGCGCCGGTGTCGAGACCGTCGCCGTCTATGCGACCGTCCTCGATCGGAGCGGTGAACTGGTCTCGCACCTGCCGCGAGAGGCGTTCAGGATCTTCGACGACGGCATGCGGCAGGACCTGACGGTCTTCGTCAACACGTTACAGCCGATCACGGCCATCCTCCTCGTCGATACCAGCGCGAGCATGACGCCGACCCTCGACTTCGCGCGCGCCGCCGCGGAGGCGTTCGTCCTTCGCATGATGCCGGGCGATCAGGCCCGCGTCGGCAGCTTCAGCGATCGCGTGGACATCAGCCCGGAGTTCACCGGCAACCGCGATGTCCTGTTGAAGGCGTTGCGGGACGACCTGCACATCGGCAATCCGACGCGGCTGTGGGACGCCCTCGACCACACGATGACGGCACTGGCGCCGCTCGGCGGCCGGCGGGTCATCATCGTGCTGACGGACGGGGTCGATACCTACAGCACGACACGGGCGGCGCAGATCTTCGAACGCGCGCGCGCCGACGAGCTGATGATCTACGCGGTGCACATCCGGTCGCGGGCACGCCCTGGCATCGAGGCGATGATCTCCGGGGCGCGCGGCATCGTCGACGATCCGCGCCGCTCGATCCCGCCGGGCGAGACGCTGCGCCGGCTCGCGTACCAGACCGGCGGCGGCTACTTCATGATGAACCCGACCGACGACGTGAACGCCACGTTTACGCGCGTCGCCTACGAGCTGCACCACCAGTACGTGCTCGGCTTTTCGCCCGAGAAGCTGGACGGGAAGGTGCATGCGATCAACGTCCGTGTCGCCGACTCGACCATGATCGTGCGGGCGCGCCAGAGCTACCTCGCCGACACGTCGCGGATCGGGTCCAGGCACCACGACGAGGACGCCCGACCGATGAGGCACCGGCTCCTGATGCCGGCTTCGGCGGCGGTGACCGCCATCTGGCTGGCCGCGATCGCGCCGGGTTGGGCCGAGCAGGAGCGGGCGCAGTTTCGCGGCGGCACCGACATCGTCTCCCTCTATGCCACCGTCGTCGACCGCCAGCGGCGCCTGGTCACGGACCTTCGTCAGGAGGACTTCACGGTCACCGACGACGGGCGCCGGCAGACGCTGGCGTTCTTCACCAACGAGGTGCAGCCGTTCTCGGTCGTGCTGATGATCGACTGCAGCGGCACCATGAGCGATCACCTCGGCCTCCCGCGCAAGGCCGCGACAGAGTTCATCCGGACGATGCTGCCAGCGGATCGCGCGCTCGTCGGCAGCTTCAGCGACCAGATCCGTTTCGGGCCTGACGAGTTCACGGGGAATCACGCCGAGCTCATCGAATTGCTCCAGCGCGATCTCCAACGCCCGGGCGCCTCGCCGGTCTGGACCGCGATCGATCGCAGCATCGATCGGCTGATTCCGCTCAAGGGACGCCGCGTCGTCCTGGTGCTGACCGATGGGCATGACGCACCGAACTGGAATCAGCCGCACACGAAGATCGGCGCGCTGATGGACCGGGCGCGAACCGCGGACGTGATGATCTACACCATCGGATTCTCGGCGTCGTCCGAACGGTTCTCGGGAGCCCAGCGGGGCCCGTTTGGATTCCCGCCGGGCGGCGGTTCTGCCAGGACGACTCCCCTGCTCAGCAAGCAGGTGCAGCCGCCCGACCCGGCGCTGAAGGATCTGGCCAAGGTCAGCGGGGGCGCCTATTTCGAGCTCGGTGAGCGGGAGGATCTTGCCGCCCTTTTCCGGCGCGTTTCCGAAGAGCTGCGACATCAGTACTGGATGGGGTTCACGCCCGCCAAGCTCGACGGCAAGCAACATGAGATCGGGGTGAAGGTGTCGCCGCCCGGTCTCGAAGTCCGCGCGCGACGGCACTACATCGCGAGACCGGCGTCCAGCGGAAAAGTCGCCCTGACCGGCCGCGTCGCGGCTGTTCGCGACCGCATGGAACGGCTGAACGCAGACTACTTGCTTCAGATCGATGCGAACGTCGCCAGCGGCGGCGTACCTGCCGTCGACGTCGAGGTCAACGCGCAGCCCTTCCTCGTCCGCGCACCGGTCTCGGTGTTCCAGAAGTTGTCGTCATCGCGAAAGAACTCGGCGAGGGTGTTTTCTGCGTGTTCTTCGTGTGACCGGTACCAGGAGTCGTCCGCGTAGCGATTCCACTGCCCGACCGGTGGTGCCGTCACCAGCCGGCCGAGGGTCGATGGATCCCCATCCAGATCGAGCTGATCAACCAATCGGCCGATGACCTCCGCGGGACGTGACACGAGATCTTCGAACGACAGGGAGATGTCCGCATAGGCGGCGCCATAGAGGTACGACAGCTTCCAGATGAAATAGAACAAGAGATAGGGCGGGGTACCCTCATCAACGGGCAGAAACGGAAAATGGCGCTTCAGGTCGACGCCCCATCGGAACAGGTAGAAGTGGTCGTGAGGTCCGAACTCGCCCAATGTGACATCACGCGGCACGGTGGCGGGACGCATGAGCGACGAACACCACTGATCGCGAGGATGGCGGTAGAGGTGGACGAACGCGGCGCCGGGAAACTGCCGCCTGAGCCACGGCAGCCGGAAGTCGATCCGATTACATTGAAGCACGGCTCGGTCCGGTGACGCCCGATTCGATCAGCCGGCTGAAATACTGCTGCAGGTCAGCATCCCAGGCCGACTCGTCCATGAACAACGAGCGGATGGTCCAGTCGGCCCGATGCCACTGGCCCAGCTCGGTCAAGCCCTCGTACTCGCGCCAGTAGTCGTCCACGCCGCGATGCGTCGGATCGATCCGGTTGCCACGCGACGCCGGATCGAACCATCGACGCTCGTTCAGCGGCTCGTAATAGGAACGGCAGCCGTCGTGATGATCGACGGCGGCACCAGCTGCGAGGGCTACCAATCGGACATCACGCGGACCACGGTGTTCGGGAAGGCCCGGCCCGGCAGATCGACGTGTGGAACCTGGAGAAGCGGGCCCAGACCGCTGCCTTCGAGGCGATGAAGCTCGGTGCGCGGTGCGAGGCGGTCGATGCGGCCGCGCGCAAGGTCATCGTCGATGCGGGCTTCGGGCCGGCCTACAAGACGCCTGGCTTGCCCCATCGCACCGGCCACGGGATCGGCCTCGAGGGCCACGAATGGACCAACTTCGTCAAGGGCAACACGACCCCGCTCGCCCCGGGGATGTGCTTCAGCGATGAGCCGATGGTGGCCATTCCTGGCGAGTTCGGTATTCGCCTGGAGGACTGTGTGTACTTCACCGACGCCGGCGCGAAGTTCTTCACGAAACAGAGCCTCGCCATCGATCAGCCGTTCGGGTAGCGGCCCGGGCGGCCGGCATGGGCCGGTCTCAGCGTTTCCTCAGCGAGCCCTCACGACGAGGGCTGGCACATCTCGATATAGTGGGTGGTCTGATGCCTGCGCCCCCCGTGGTGCCTCGCGCCATCGTCATGCTCATCCTGACCGCCTCGCTCGCGGCCGGGTCGGGGTGTTCCCTCAAGACGATGGCGATGAAGTCGGTCGCCGGCGCGCTGTCGGACACCGGCGATGTGTTCTCGCGCGACGACGATCGGAAGCTGGTCGAAGGCGCGAGCATGTTCGCGCTCAAGCTGTCCGAGGTCCTGCTCGAATCGCTGCCGAAAGACCGGCCGCTCCTCACCGCCACCTGCGCCAGCTTCACGCAGTACGCGTACGCCTTCGTCCAGAGCGAGGCCGAGATTCTCGAATTCAGCGATCAAGGCGCGGCGACGGCCGAAAAGGCACGCGCGGTGAAGCTGTACTTGCGCGCCAAGGACTACTGCTTCCGCGCGTTGGAAACCGTGCTCCCGGGGATCACGCAGGAGATTCTGCAGGAGCCCGTGGCGGCGCTGAAGGGCGCGCGGCGCGAGCATGTGCCCCTCCTCTACTGGGCCGCGGCGTCGTGGGGGCTCGCGATCGGGCTCCAGACCGACCTGGCCATCGATCTCCCGTCCGTGCGCGCACTCGCGGAACGCGGCATCCAGCTCGACGACACGTGGAACCGCGGCGCGCTGCACGAAATCATGATCACGCTCGACGGCCAAAGCGAGCTGCTTGGCGGCTCCGAAGCGCGCGCCCGTGCCGAGTTCAAGCGCACGGTCGAGCTTCAGAAGGGCCTGTCGCCGAGCCCGTACATTTCGATGGCGATGTTCGCGGTGGGCAAACAGGATCGCGCCGAGTTCGACCGGATGATCACGGATGCGCTCGCGATCGACCCGGAGAAGGACAAGAGCAACCGCCTCGTCGTCATCGTCCTCCAGCGCGTCGCCCGGGCCATGCAAGCCAACGCCGATAAGCTGTTTACCAAGTAGGGAGCGTCCATGTTTCGCGTCAAGCCACTCGCGCTCGTCGTTGCTGCCGTCGTGCTCGCCGGAGCCCAGTTGATCGCCGCTCCAGTTGCGATCCGGCTCGCCACGCTCGTGCCGAGAAACTCGATCTGGTACAACGCGCTCACCGAGATGGGGGCGACCTGGATGAAGTCGACGGAGGGCCGCGTCAAGCTGACGGTCTACGAAGGCGGCACCCAGGGCGACGAGCGCACCGTCATCCGGTATCATGCGCCCGGAAGTCGATCAGTTGAACGCCTCGCTCCTCACCTCGGCCGGACTGGGACACATCGACGACGGCTTCAACGTGTTCGGCATCCCGTTCTTCTTCCAGTCGGACGCCGAAGCGCGACACGTGCGGGAGAAGCTGACGCCGGTGCTCGCCAAGCGGCTCGCCGCGAAGGGCTTCCATCTGGTGCACTGGGGGCACGCCGGCTGGGTGCAGGTCTTCTCGAAGGCGCCGATCAAGACGCTCGCCGATCTGAAGCGGCTGAAGCTCTTCACCGGTGAGGGTGACGATCGGATGGTGCAGTGGTACACGCAGAACGGCTTCAAGCCCGTGGCGCTGAAACCGACTGACATCGCGACCGGTATGACGACCGGGTCTGATCGAAGCCGCGCCCAGTCCGGCGTACGCGGCCGCAGTCATTCAGCTCTATCGCAGCGCCGATTACATGCTCGACATTCGCGTCGCGCCGCTCATCGGCGCCACCGTGATCGCCGATCGCATCTGGTCGCAGGTCTCGGCCGAGGACAAGACCAAGGTCCTGGCGGCCGGACAGGTGATGGAAACGCGGCTCGATACGGAAGTGCCGGGGCAGGACGCCAAAGCGATCGACGACATGAAGGTGCGCAACAAGCGCTTCCAGGTCGTGACGCTCGACGCGGCTGGCCTCGCCTCATTCCGCACCGAGGCCGAGCGGCTGGCGACGACGATGCGCGGGACCATGGTTCCGGCCGAGGTCTATGACCTCGCTGTGCGGGAGCGCGACGCGTTCAGGAAGTCGGGCGGCAAGAATTGACATTTCCACTGACGCGGCCGAGGCCGAGCCGCTAAATGCGTGACGTCGCCGTCCGCGCCGAGAACGTCCTCGCGAGCCTCGCGATGACCGGCGTGATGTTGCTGCCGTTGTCGGAGATCGTCTCCCGCAAGGTCTTTCAGGCCGGCCTGCCAGGGTCCGGGCCATTCGCGCAGATCCTGACGCTGTGGGTGGGCATGCTCGGCGCCGCGATCGCCGCGCGCGAGGGCAAGCTGCTCACGTTGGCGACCGGGGAGTTCCTGCCCAAGGGCTGGATCGGAACCACCTCTCATCTCATCGCCGGTTTTGCCGGGGCCGCGGTGGCGACGATCTTCGCGCTCGGCGGCATCGCCCTCGTCCAAAGCAACAAAGCGGCAGGCGATGTCATCGCTTTGGGTGTGCCCGTGTGGGTGGCCGATCTCGTGCTGCCCGTCGCGTTTGGCCTGATCGCGGTGCGGCTGGTCTGGCGCGCGTCGCCGACGTGGATCGGCCGTGGCATTGCCGCGCTGGGCATCTTCGCCGGCATCTGGCTCGGGACCAATCATCAGCTGATCGAGGGCCAGTCGCCGTGGCCGTGGATCGTCGCGCTGCTCTTTGCCGGCTTCGTCGGCATGCCGATCTTCGCGCTCCTCGGCGGCATCGCGCTGTTTGCGTTCATGGTCGAAGGCAGCCGTCCGATCGTGCTCCTTATCAAGGCGCACGAGGAGTTGACGACGTCCGCCGGCCTGGCGGCGATTCCGCTGTTTACACTCGCCGGCTTCTTGTTCGCCGAAGGCAAGTCGTCCGAGCGGCTCCTGCGCGCGCTCCGGGCGCTGTTTGGCTGGGCGCCGGGCGGAACCGCGATCGCCGCCGCGTCACTCTGTGCGTTCTTCACGCTGTTCACTGGCGGGTCGGGCGTGACGATCCTCGCGCTGGGCGGACTCCTGCTGCCGGGCCTGCTGAAGGAAGGCTATCGCGAGCGTTTTTCGATCGGGCTCCTCACCGCCTCCGGGTCTCTCGGCCTGCTGTTTCCGCTGTCGCTGCCGCTGATGCTGTACGGCATCGTTGCGCAGGGCATCGCGATTGAAGACCTGTTCATCGGCGGCTTGCTGCCAGGATTGTTCATGCTCGGGCTCCTGTGGATCATGGGCATGCGCGAAGGCCTTCGCAGCGGAGCACGGCGAGTGCCGTTTCGCAGCCAAGAAGCGGTCGCCGCCGTCTGGGAAGCCAAGTGGGAGCTGATGCTCCCGATCGTCATTCTCGGCGTCATCGTCGGCGGCTACGCGGCGCCGGTCGAATGCGCGCCGGTGGCGGCGCTCTACGCGCTCATCGTGCAGCGGTTCATCCATCGCGACCTGCCGACCTGGAAGGACGTCGTGCGCGTGATGAGCGACTGCATCGCGCTCGTCGGCGGCGTGTTGATCATTCTTTCTGTGGCCGTCGGCCTGACGAACTATCTGATCAACGCGCAGGTCCCCTTCGCGCTCATCGACTGGACGCAGTCGCACATCGAGTCGAAGTGGGTCTTCCTGCTCGCGCTGAACGTGTTCCTCCTGCTCGTCGGCTGCGTGATGGACATCTTCTCGGCGATCGTCGTCGTCGTGCCGCTGATCGTTCCGCTGGCGCAGGTGTTCGGGATCCACCCGGTCCATCTCGGCGTCATCTTCGTCGCCAATCTCGAGCTCGGATTCCTGCACCCGCCGGTCGGGCTGAACCTGCTGCTCGCCTCCTATCGGTTCAAGAAGCCGGTGCTGGAGGTCACCTGGGCCACGCTGCCCTTCCTGGGCATCCTGGCGATCGGTGTATTGCTCATTACTTACGTGCCGTGGCTGACGCTCGGCTTGCTGCAGTGGCTCGGCCGGGGGTAGGAAGAGCGAGGGCACGGAGCGACCCCGCGCCGGTTTGTGGCGCGGGCCCGAGAGACTGCCGGCTGGCCTGTGGCGTCCCAATTGCGATGCGAGGTGCACCCATGAGCATGCGGCTGATCGTCGCCGTCGGCGGACTGATGGCCACGCTGAACGGGCCGTCGCTGGATGCCGCGCAAAAATGCGGCGGCCTGCCGATGGATCCTGCCTGCGCCAAGCTATCGTCACCTCGCCCCAACGTGACGTTCGGCCAGCCGAAGCCGGCGCCAGTCGTTCCTCGCCCAACGCCCGATGCGGGGCAGCTCGCGCGCATCCAGGAACTGCAGGCCGCGTTAGCGGCTGCCCGCGAGCGCGTCACCGAGCCGGCGATCGACTGCAAGATGGTGGTAAATCCGCCGACGGATCAGACAACTCGGATGCCAGTCGTCCTGCCGACGCCTGACGTGAGGTTCTCGCTGCGGGTCGTGCCGATCGAGCGGTGCCCCGCCGGGGGTCGCTAGGAAGTCGGCGGCTCCAGTCGTGGTGGGCCGAAAGGCCCACCGCAGCAGCATTGAGGCCGAAGCCAGATCGCTCCACGTTCGTGAACTCAGCGTGCACGAGGTCTTTGCCTGTTTTGCCCCGTGTCCCCCGTGCCCCTCCGTGGTCCCCGTGTGAGAGGCGTGAGTTGCCTACTTCTCGATCAGGATCTTGCCGCGCAGCAGCGAATCCAGCGTGTCGTTGAGGGCGCGGGCGTTGGCGGCTTCGAGCACGAGGCCGCCGGCGTCGCGGACGCCGTTGAAGCGGCTCGCGGCGATGTCGAACGCAATGAAGTAGACCGATGGCCGCTCGGTGGCGGGGCGGCGCATGATGGCGGCCGCGACGTCGTCCGGATCCGGCCCGTTGGTGTTTTCGCCGTCGGTGATCACGAGCAGGTGGCGGCGCGAGAGGCCGGTCGAGTCGAGCGCCCGCTTGCCGGCGATCATCGCGCCGCCGATCGGCGTGCCGCCGCTCGCCTTCATGGCGTTGATGGCTTGCGTCGCGCGCGTGCGATCCGGCGGCCCCATCGCGATGACCTCGCGCGTGTCGGGCTGGCCGTTGCGGTCGCTGAATTCGAACACGCCGAGCAAGACCGGTTCGCCCTTGTGCTCGTCGGCGTACCGCGCGAACTGATCGACGAGGTCGATCGCGGCGCGACGGGCGCTGACGATCTTCGGCGTCTTGGAGTCGTCACCGGCGCCACGATCCATGCTGCCCGAGACGTCGATGAGAATGGCGGCCGCCAGCCCCTCGCGCTCGGCCACCGGCTGGGCAGGCGTCACCTCGGCGTCCAGCTTGCGCGAGGCTCGGCTCTCGGACGAGGCCTCAGACCCCGACGACGACTCGCGCTCGCGTCGTGAGAAGAGAAAGACGACGGCGATCGCGATCAGGATCGCGAGTTTGGGGCCGATACCTCGTCGCTTCATGCGGCCTCGGTCTTGGCGACTCCGTCTCGCTGGGCGATGCGGGCCGCGACCGCGGCGCCCGATTCAAGGGCGCCTTCCATGTATCCCATGAACGCATAGCTCGTGTACTCGCCCGCAAAGTGCAACCGGCCGATGCCCTGGCGCAATGTGGGCCCCTGCGCGGTGACCTGGCCAGGAGCCGGAAAGCGAGTACGACGCCTTGGACCACGGATCCGACGGCCAATCCATGAAGCGGTACTTCACGAAATTCGGCCGGATGCCGCGATAGACCTTCTCGAGCGTCGCCAGATAGTTCTCCGCCCGCGTCTCCGGCCGCCACTCGCGGCACTGATCGGCGCTGTTGCCGCCCGAGAACGCGACCATCGCCGCCGCCCCGCCCGGCTGTCCGTCGGTGCCGTCCCACGTGAGCGAGACCGGCCCGTCGCTGAGCATCTCAGGACCAAGCTCAGCCGTCCGCCAGAAGCGGCCCTTGAGGGCAATCAGGCACTTCACGTTCGTCGCCATCTGCGGCGCCAGGGTCGCCGGCAGGAGCGGATCGCACGCGATCCGGTTCCAGGTCGAGGGCGGCGCTGTGAGAATCACATGGTCCGCCTCGAGGACCTTCCCGTCGGCCAGCGTGACTCGACCGCCGCGGTCGGTGATCGCGATCGCCCGCACCGGCATCCTGGTGATCACCTTCGCGGCGCCGACTGCGGTCGCGAGGCGCTGCGCAAGCTGCTGGTTCCCGCCGCCGCAGCGATGCGTTTCGCTCTCGAGCCAGTACTTCACGCCGCCGCCACCGCCCTGAATCATCGCCAGGTTGCCGAGGTAGCTCTGCCAGCCAGTGACGATGCCGTTGTCGGCCATCATCATGGCGTGGAGACCCGTCTTGCACAGCGGTGAGACGTCAAGGCGTCGATGAACGACCCGATCGAACGGCGGTCGAGCGCCTCTGCGTTGGCGGTGCGCCACGGCTCGCTGGGATCGGTCACCGCTTGCCGCGTCGACGTCCACCCTGGCGAACGCCTTCGCCATCTCTTCCCAGAGCGCTTCGGACTGGTCGGCGGTCAGACGCTTGCCGCCGAGCACGATCGGCGCTTCGAGGTCCTCTTCGGTCGCCTCCACCAGCTTGAGCTTGAAGCGCTCGGCGTAGCGAATCCATCGCGGGTGATTCGTCCCGACCAGCTCCCCGCCGCCCTCGACGATCTTGCCCGGCACCAGGTCGGCGAAGCTGATGACCCGCCCGCCGACGCGGTTGCGTGCCTCGACCACCGTCACGTCGTAGCCGGCCTGCGAGAGCTCGTAGGCCGCCGTCAGGCCGCTGAAGCCCGCGCCAACGACGACGACCCGGCCGGCCTTGGCCTGCGCCGCGAGGCCGCGGCCGAACCTGTCACTGAGCAGGATCCCGGCAGTCGCGGCGAGCGACCGCTGGATCATCTCCCGGCGCGAGATGGTCGGCGGCCGGCCGGCGAAGCGACGTGAGAGCTGGGCGTAGAGGTTCATGGGGCTCCAGAAGACCTCGGGTGTCATTCGACGCTTTTCGTAGAATACCCCGAGGTCTTCACTCAATCGTGAACCACTGCACTTCGACGCGACGGTTCATCGCCGAATCGGTGCCGGCCGGCTCTTCCCAGCCGCGGCCGACGACGTCGAGCCGCTTGGCGTCGACCTGGTACTTCTCGATCAGCAGACGCTTGATCTCGTCGGCGCGGTCGCTTGCTCAGCTTCATCGCGCGCAGCGCCTGCGTGCGCACGTACGCTTCGCCGCCCGGTCTGGCGGAACTCGGCGACGCGCGAGTTGTCCACATGACCGCGCAGCAGCAGCGTCGACCCGGGGCTGATCTGCAGCAGCTTCTTGATCGCCTCGAGATTCTTGATGTTCTCCGGCGCCGACATGTCGAGCGTGGACGAATTGGGCTCGAACAGGAACCGGATGTCCTTGCTCAGGAGCGGATTGGTCTCGAGCGTCGTCCGGCGCCGCCCATGCGAATCGGCGCGATCGCGATCTTCTGATCCTTGAAGATGCCCGGTCTTCTCGATCGCCTGCAGATACTTCAAATCGACGAAGCGATCGGATCCCAGGCGGGTTCTTGACCAGGTCGCTGCCGTAGGCGAGCACCGCCGACTGATAGATCCCGCCGAAGCTGCCGGCCTCGTCGATGGCGCCGGAGAAGAACGCGAGGTTCTCCGGAAGGTTCGAGAAATGCACGCGCTGCATCTCCGCTTTGGCCTCGGTCGGCGACCACTTGAAGGCGCGGCCGACGACATCGAGGTACGCCTCCGGGCGGTCGCGCACCATCCGGTTGCCTTCGAGCAGGCCCTGGACGAGCCCTTCGACCATCTTTGGCTGCTGTTCGGCGAAGCCTTTGTGCACGATGAGCAGGTCCGCCACGATGAGCAGGTTGCGATTGGTCGTGAGGACGTGTGCCTGCCCGCCGCTCCCGCTCACGACCTCCGACACCTTCGGCTCCCAGGTGATGCACCCGGCCAGCCGGTTCTTGCCCGACTTCAGATCGGCGAGGAACAGATCGCCGGCGCCGAAGCCGTCCTCCGTGTAGACGAGATTGACGCGCTCGGGATGCGGCGTCGCGTCGAGGCTGGCCAGCGTGTTGACCGCGAGGCCGGCCTCCTGCGCGAGATAGCGGATGAAGAAGTCCACCTCGGTGAACTGCGCCGTCGCGATCGTCTTGCCCTTGAGCTGGTTGATCCGCTTGATGTCGTTGCGGACGACGACTCCGTCGGCGCCGCGCGAGAAGCCGATCTGCGCCGGCGCAATCGCGTGCAACTGGCGGCCGTAGACCGCCAGCACGTCGGCCGTCGTCACCGACGCGGCAATCTTGCCCTCGTTCAGCTCGGACCAGTTCTCGTCCTCGCTGATCGTCAGCTTGACCTTGAAGCCGTGGTTCTTGAAGAACACCGAGTTCTCGGTCGGATCGAGTCCGCCATTGGCGGCGATCAACCCGGCGTAGCCGGCGTACTCGCTGATCTCGATCGGGACGATGTTGTCCTTGATCTGCACCGGCGCCGGCGGCGACAGCGTCGGGACATCGACCTTCACCTCGACGACCTCGGGCGCGCCGTCGGCAGACTCCGCCTTCTCGGTGCCGGTCGCATCGCCGCCCGCCCCCGGCGTTGCGCATGACGAGCCACGCGCCGAGGCCGATGAGGCCGAGGACCAGGACGAACGAGACGAACTTGCCGAGCGGCGTGAAGCGCTGGGTGTTGGCGTCGTTCACTGATTCGGCCCCATTTCTTTGACCGACGGCGTCGCGGCAGACGTCGGCGTTGCCTGCACGCCCTGGCTGGCGAGGAACTCGGCCAGCGCGTTCTGCTCGAGCGCCTTGCGCTCGTTCTCCTTCTCCTGCACGGCCGACATGTCGACCATGTCACGCGCCACGCGCGCCTTGCCGGCGGAGACTTCGTAGCGTTTCTGCAGGACGTCTTCGACGGTCTTCATCGTGTCGCCGAGGTCGCCGACCTTGAAGGCGACGCTGGAGAGCGCCGTGGCCGCTTCCGCCTGCGCCTCCTTGATCTGCACCTGCGACAGCTGCTTTTCGAGCTTGCGGACCTTGTCCGAGAAGTCCTGCTGCGCGACCTTCGCCTGGCGCAGGTTGGCCTGATAGGCCTCTTCGGTCTCCTGCAGCTCCTGCGTGTCGGTGGTCAGGTCGGCCTTGAGCTCCTGCAGCTCGCGCGCGAGCGTCCCGGCCAGCTCGAGGTTGCCGGCGGCGTGATTGGCCAGGATGCGCCGCTCGAGATCCTGCGCGCGGCCCGCCTTCCCCTTGACCTGCACCTTCAGCCGCTCGGCGACGCCGGCCATCTTGGCGAGCGCCAGGTTGTACTGCGTCATCTTCTGACGGAAATCCGAGCGCGCCGCTTCCATCAGCGCTTCGGGATTCGCTTCTTCGATGCCGCTGATGAACAGGCCTAAAAAGCCGCGCAGCAACCGGCCGATACGCGCAAACATGGGCAAGCCTCCTCGGGTCGGGCAATTGTACGTCCGCCCGCATCGCTGCCCATTCGTGCCTCTCGGCGAACGGCGTCGCGGGAACCGGCGATTGACGCCGGCCCGGCAGGCGAATTCGACGCCACTGGCTCCGGCGGGCGGTCAGCGGTCTACACGAATCTCCGGAGCGCGTCGATGCGCGTCTCCAGCTCCTCGGGCGAGAGCTCCTTGAAGCGCGCTGGCAGGAACCGCGCGTCCGTGCACTCTTTCACGGCGACGAGATCCATGTACTCGAGCTTGCGCGTATGTGGATTGGGACGCACTTCCGCAAGCACCTCCGCCAGCACTTCCTTCAAGAGACGTTTCGGCGGCTCGGCAAGTTCGTGAATCCTGAGCGCGCGCACGAGCACGCCCTCCAGCTCGTGGCCACCCAGCCCCTTGACGTCGTCCAGCGCCGGCAGGTCGGCCTCGGTCAGCGGAAACTTGAGCTTGCGCGCGATCGCCAGAAGCAGCGCGCGCCGCTCCTCCACCGTCTCCGGCGGAAACAGCGGGATGTGCACGTCGAGCCGGCCCTGTCGCTTCAGATCGACTTCGAGCAGGTCAGGCCGTGACGTCGCGAACACCCAGATGATGCGGCCGCGATTGCGCGTGTCGGACATCTCCTTGGCGAGCATCGAATAGACGCGTCCCGACAGCCCGCTGTCGCCGTCACCGGACTCGCGCCGGCCTGCCGCCTGATCCGCTTCGTCGACGAAGACGACGACCTGGCCGAGCGCCCGCAACACGGCGAAGATCTTTTCGAGGTTCGATTCCGTCGCCCCGACCCAGCGATCGCGGAAGTTCTTGAAGACGACGCACGGAATCCCCAGCTCGCCGGCCCAGCACTGCACGAGAAACGTCTTGCCGGTGCCGATGCGCCCGGCAATCAGGTACCCCATCGGCAGCGGCATGCACCGCGCCACGGCGCAAGAGCGTCGCATCTTCGCGCAACCAGACCTTCACGGGATCGAGCCCGGCCACGTTGTCCAGCGTGAACGGCGACTCGATGAACTCGAGCAGTCCCTGGCACTCGCGCTCGATCATCTCTTTCTTGATCCCGGCGAGCCAGGCCGTCGTGATCCGCTTGCTGTTCCTGCAGCGCCAGCGCGATCGCCGTGCGCGCGCCGACGCGGCTGAGACCGGTCAGGCGTGTGCCCAACGCCTCGAGCGGCACGTCCGACTCCTTCTCGAGCGTCGCGAACTCGGTCGCGGCCAGCGTCTTGACGTAGTCGCGCATCCCGTCTTCGTTCGGCAGCGGCACGTGAAGCGATGCCGCATGCGGGTTCTCGACCACGAGCGCGTTCAGATCGTGCAGCCCCTCGCTCACGAGCACGGTGACGATGTTGGCCTGCGCGATCGCGGGGTCGTTCGCCCAGCCGAGCACCTTCACGACGTTGGCGGCAAACGGTCCGCCGAGCTGGAGCGCGTCACCGCGCGGCACGACGAACTCGGCGAACTCGACGATGACCGCGATCCGGCGCGGCGCCTTGCCGCTGGCGCCGCCAATCGCCTGCAGGTTCAGCGTCCGCAGCAGATAGCGGTCGATGATCTCGAGCGCCGACCCCGGCTCGCGCAAGAGCGTCATCGTGGCGCCGTCCGGCCCGAGGGCGTTGGTGAGCCACTCGCTCCAGTCGGCCGATCCGCGAGTCGCGCGGGCGCCGCGGCTGCGGTCGTACCGGAGAACGACGTCGTAGGTGGCGAACATGACCTCGTCGAGAAACTGCGGCACCGACAGCAGACGGCCGTTGCCGGGGACGACGTCGAAGACGTTGCCGTGGACGAGAAACTGCGCCGCCGACCCCGATCGAAAGAGGTCGCGCATCGTGTTGGCCCAGCCGGGCAAGTCCTGGGTCACTGGCTCTCCTGTCGCGCGCTGGCTCCCTGGCGCGGCGCCGGCGTGAGCGGCGCGGGCTCGGTGAGCAGATCTTCCATCGCGCCGAAGACCTGTCGCTGATCGCTGATCCACTGCGACGTCCCGCCGAGCGTCGCGGCAATTTCGTCGATCCGCTGCGAGAGCATCTCCGGATCGGTCGACAGCGCCGCCTGTTCGCGGATGAGCTCGACCTGATGCTCGATGCGGGCGAGCTCGGCGTCGATGAACGTGAGCTGCCGGTCGGCGTCGCCGCGGCGCTCGATGCGCTGCCGCAGGATCTCGAGCTGCCCTTCCAGGCTGCGGCGCAGTTCGTCAGTCAGGCGCGGATCCTTCAGCCGGCGTTCGAGCGCCGTCACCGAGCGGGTCAGCTCGGCGCCGCGTTCGTCGTCGGCGATGCCGAGGACCTTGGCGATCGTGTGCCGGGCAACCAGCAGGCGGAGATACATCCAGGTGAGCCGCCCGAGTCCTTCTTCCTGCGCCTCGAGCCCGGCCGGCGGCGTGTCCGTGTTGGCCGTCTGCAGATCGAGGATCGAGCGGCAGCGGTCGGCGATCGCCTGATAGCGGCGCCGATCGGGCTCGCCAAGCTCGGCAAGCGCCCGGGTGACGCGCGCGTCCCAGCTCGCCGCGCGACCCCGAGGCCGCCTGCGCCGTGACGAGGCGGCGGAAACGTTCGTTGGTGGAAACCGCGAGCAGGTAGCCGAGCTCGAGGCCGGCGCCCAGCACCCAGAAGCCGGGATTGACCAGGCCGAGCAGGCCCATCGCCGTGAGCCCCACCCAGTTGGGCGGCACCACCATCCCGAACGGCCGCGCGTTGAACGCGCTCCGCACGAAGTCGAAGAATCCCGGCTTTCCCGCCATCAGGCTGTGCGTGTCATTCTATTTCGACGCCGATGAGGATCCTCGATCTGCCTGCCGACCGGCCTGACTGGATCGACGAAACTGCCAGAATTCTGTTCGATGCCATGCGTCCGCGCTCCGACGCCTGGCCCAACCTCGAGGCGGCGCGGGCCGACGTGCTCGACTCGCTCGAGCCGGGCCGAATCAGCCGCGTCATGCTCGACGACGGGCGCGTGGTCGGGTGGATCGGCGGCCAGCCGCATTACGACGGCAACGCCTGGGAGCTGCATCCGCTGATGGTCGCCCCGTCGCACCAGGGCCGCGGCATCGGGACGCGCGCTCGTGCGCGATCTCGAGAGACGCGTCGCGCGGCGCGGCGCCTTGACGCTCTGGGTGGGCAGCGACGACGAGCGGAACGAGACGTCGCTCGGCGGCGCGGATTTGTACGCGGATCTGCCCGGCGCGATCCGCGCCATCCGCAATCTCCGCCGGCATCCGTTCGAGTTCTATCAGCGCGTGGGATTCACCATCGTCGGCGTCATGCCCGATGCGAACGGGCGCGGGCGGCCGGACATCATCATGGCGAAGCGCATCGAGCCAATCGAGGTCCGGCGCGAACCGCTGGATGCGCCCGTGTCGCTGGCGCTGATCGGCCGGCTGAATGCCGAACTGGCTGCCGCGTATCCGGAGGAAGGCGCCAACCACTTCCGGCTCGACGCCGGCGAAACGGCGGCGGGCCGCGGTGGCTTCTTCGTGCTTTACCGCGACGGGCAACCGCTCGGCTGCGGCGCGGTCCGGCGCCTCGACGCGACCACCGCGGAGCTGAAGCGCATGTTCGTCGCTCCGGAGGAGCGCGGCAAGGGCCTCGGCCAGGCGCTGCTCGAGCGGCTGGAAGAGGAAGCCCGCGCCCTCGGCTCGACGCGCCTCGTGCTCGAAACCGGCACTCGCCAGCGGCAAGCGGTCGCGCTGTATGAAGCGGCCGGGTTCCGTCAGATCCCGCTCTACGGCGAGTACCTCAACTCCCCCGAGACGAGCCTGTGCCTCGGCAAAGATCTCGCGTAAGCTCTGCGGTGATGAGCGCGGCGTCAGTGGACCGCCCGGACGTCCCGGTGGATCGATCGCGCTGGCGGCTGCTGTCGCTGGCGCCGCTGGTGGCACTCACGCTCCTGGCCGGCAGGCCGGTGCACATCGCAGGCGCCGCCGCGGCCGAACATTCTGCTGATTCAGGCCGACGACCTTGGCTACGGCGATCTGAGCGCGTACGGTCAGACGCGGTTCGCCACGCCGAGCCTGGATCGGCTGGCGCGCGAGGGCATCCGCTTCACGAACTACTACGCCGGGAGTACGGTCTGTGCGCCGTCGCGAGCGGCATTGATGATGGGCCAGCACACCGGCCACGTCTGGATCCGAGGCAACGCGCAGATCCCGTTGCGCGAGGAAGACATCACCGTCGCGATGGCGCTGAAACAGGCGGGCTATCGCACGGCGCTCGTCGGAAAGTGGGGCCTTGGCCGGCCGGGCTCGACGGGTCAGCCGGACCGCAAGGGCTTCGAGTACTCATTCGGATTCATCGATCAACAGCACGCCCACCGCCAGTTCACCGACCACTTGTACCGCAACGCGGAGCCGGTCGCGGTGCCCGACACGGAATACGTGAACGATCTTTTCACGCGCGAGACGGCATCGTTCATCGAGCGGGACGACCAGCGTCCCTTCTTCATCTATCTGAATTACACCGTGCCGCATGCGGAGCTTCGGGTCCCGGACGACTCGCTGGACGCGTTCAAGGGCACCTTCCCCGAAGTGCCGTTTGCGAACGCGAAGGCGGACGCACGTCCGACCGGCCCGGACGACACCTCGTCGCTCGGTTATCGATCTCAGCCGACGCCGCACGCGGCGTTCGCCGCGATGGTGACGCGGATGGATCGCGACATCGGCCGGCTGGTGGATCTGATCGACCGCCGCGGCGCCGGCCGCCAGACAGCTGGTGTTGTTCACGAGCGACAACGGGCCGCACCGGGAAGGCGGCGCCGATCCGGAGTTCTTCAAGAGCTCGGGCGGCCTCCGCGGCATCAAGCGCGACCTCTACGACGGGGGCATTCGCGTGCCGATGATCGCCCGCTGGTCCGGCACCATCCCGACCGGCCGCG
Source organism: uncultured Acidobacteriota bacterium (assembly GCA_963816795.1). Taxonomy (GTDB): domain Bacteria; phylum Acidobacteriota; class Vicinamibacteria; order Vicinamibacterales; family SCN-69-37; genus CAWFLT01. The sequence goes on from CAWFLT010000001.1 coordinate 112,217, forward strand.
TCAGCGACCACCCGTGGGCGCACTGGGACATCCTGCCGACGCTCGCCGATCTCGCCGGGGCGAAGGTGCCCGCCGGCCTCGACGGCCTTTCCATGACGCGTGCACTTCGAGGCCAGCCACAGCCGGGGCACGAAGTCGATGTACTGGGAGTTCCACGAACGGGGCTTTCAACAGGCGGCCCGGATCGGCACGTGGAAGGCCGTGCGGCTGAAGAACGGCGCGCCGCTCGAGCTCTACGACCTGACCAGCGACCCTTACGAAGAGCGAAACGTCGCTGACAGCAACGCCGCCGTCATCGCGCGCTTCGAAGCGTTCTTCAAGACGGCGCGTACCGACTCCGCGGCCTGGCCGATAAAGTAAGCATACAATTTCGAGGATCATGCATCCGCGTCTCGTCGAGCTCTTCGGTTACGTCGACCAGGAACACACCGATCTCAAGGCCACCGTGGCGGGCGATTCCGGCGCCTCATCTGCTCGAATCACCCGGGCTGGATCGCTGGTCGGTCGCGCAGGTGCTCGAACACCTCGTGTTGACGGAACGCAGCGTCGCGCGCCTGCTGAACAAGCTGTTGACGGACGCGGTCACGAATGGCCTCGGGCCGGAGACCGACACCCGCCCGATTCTCGCGGCGATCGACACGCGGCGCTTCACCGATCGCAGCATCCGCGCGGTCTCGCCTGATGCGCTCCGGCCGGCCGGCACGCTGCGGCCGCCCGCGGTGCTCGACGGCGCTCGACCAGGCACGCATCGAACTTGGCGCCGCCGCCGAGATCGGCAGCGGCTACGCCCTCGGTGAGATCATCAGACCCCACCCATATCTGGGTCCGTTGAACGCGTACGAATGGATTGCTTTCGTTGGCGCACACCTGGCCCGGCACAACGATCAGATCCGTGAAACCGCACGGCTGGTCAGCCGGCATGTCTCGCTCGAGTAAGCGGCGCGGCGAGGAGCGACACACGTGGCCTCACCCACCCACGCCGGCGGTATCGTGTTCCGTCGCGACGCCGACGCCATCCGATACCTGCTGGTCACCGCCAAGAACCAGGACAAGGATTGGGTGCTGCCAAAGGGACACATCGAATCCGGCGAGTCGCCGCGTGAGACCGCGGTGCGCGAAGTGCTCGAGGAGTCAGGTGTCCGCGCGCGCGTGATCGAGAAGCTCGGCCGGCTGGAGTTCGATGGCCGGCGCGGGTGGATTCGGGTGGACTTCTTCCTGATGGAATTCACCGGCGACGGTCCGGTGTCGACCGAAGGACGAAGCCGCGCGTGGCTCACCCAGAAGGAAATCGATCGGGCGCTGGCGTTCGTCGACGCACGGACACTGATCGCCAAGGCCCAGCGCCTGGTGGAAGCGATGTAAGATGCCGGGCGAACCGGACAGAGCACTTCGCAATGCGTCTCCCCTTCCTCGTCACCGCCGTGATGCTCGTCGCGGCCGCCGGCTGCGGCAAGTCCGAACAGGAAAAACAGGCCCCGCCGGCCAAGGCCTCGGCCGAGCAGGTCGCGAAGGCCGCCCCGCAGGCCGCCGCTGGCGCACCACCGCCGGCGCAAGGCGCACAGCAGGGCGCGCAAATGCCCGCCAGGGGCCCTTCGCCGATGGGCCAGAGTCAGGCGAACGCGACGGTCGTCGACTTCGAAGTGCTGAAGACGCTGGTCCCCGAGATCACGCGGCTGGACGCGTGGTGAGGTCCGCGGCGAGCAGCTCAGCATGGACGGCACGTTCTCGAAGGCGAGCGCACGCTACGAGAAGGGCGACAGTTCGTTCACGCTCGAGATCGTGGACTCGTCGTTCAACCAGTTGGTCCTCGCGCCGATGACGGTGTTCATGGCGGTCGGACACGAAGAGCGGTCGGACGACGGCTATTCGAGAGCGATCACGCTGGCCGGGTCGCCCGGCTTTGAAAAGTGGCGCAAGAACGGCAGCGACGGCGAAGTCGGCGTCGTCATCGCCGGCCGGTTCGTCGTGAACGCAGACGGCAACCACGTCGAGAACATCGATGTGCTGAAGAATGCGGTGCAGGCCGTCGACCTGAACAAGCTGGCTAGAATGAAGTGATTCTGCGTCTGGAGGGGCGGGCTTCAGCCCGCCTGTTCTAGGCCGGCTAAAGCCGGCCCCTACAAGCGAAACCCGCCAGCGAGTGGGTCCCGCGCCTGCACGACGAACGTGTGCTCGCCGGTGATCCACGCCTCGCCCGAGAGCTCCGGAACGATTGCAGGCCGGTCCCCAATCCGCGTCCGGTCGGCCACCCGTGCGCTGAACGTCGTGCCGATGATGCTTTCGTGCACGAACGGCCGCCCGTCCTCCACGATCCCCATCGCGTCGAGCACGGCGAGCACCGCGCAGGTGCCGGTCCCGCATGGCGACCGGTCGACCTCTGCCTCGGCGAACACGGTGACATTCCGCAGGTCGGCGCGCGCGTCCGACGCCGGCCCGGTGAAGATGGTGCCGTAAATCCCGGCCAGCCCCGGCTCATCGGGATGGACGACGGTCACCACCGACTCGACCGCCGCCTTGATTTTCATGCCCATCTCCCGCAGGGCCGTCAGCGAGGCCGCGGCGATCGGCAAGCCGGCCGACTCAGCATCGACAATGGCATAGAAGGCGCCCCCGAACGCCACGTCCGCGTAGACCGTTCGGCCGCCGACGGCCACCGGGACGGCAGACGCCAGCACGAACGACGGCACATTGATGAACGACACGCGGTCGACGCGGGGCCCGTCTGACCCCGCCGTGACGGTGGCGCGGGCGCGGATCTGCCCGGCCGGAGCATCGAGCACGAGTACGGTGCCGTCGCCACCCGGCGTGATCAGCCCCCGCTCGATGGCGAGGGTGACGACGGCGATGATGCCGTGCCCGCACATGGTGCTGAACCCCTCGTTGTGCATGAACAGGACGCCGGCGTGCGAGTCGGGCCGCTCGGGCTCGGTGAGCAGGGCGCCGTACATGTCAGCGTGGCCACGCGGTTCGAGCATGAGGGCGCGGCGGAGGTGGTCCTGATGCTCGCGCGCCCAGGCCCGGCGCTCGAGCATCGTCCGGCCCTGAGGCGCCGGCCAGCCGGCCGTGACGAGCCGGAGCGGTTCGCCGGCCGTATGGGCATCGATCGTGCGTAAGATGAGAGGAACAGGCTGGGAATCCACGGGTCGTTACTGCGCCTGATTCTATGCTGCTGCTGACCGAACAAGACGTGCGGGCCGTGCTGCCGATGCCCGACCTGATTGCCGCCATGGAGCAGGCGCTCGCCTCCTACTCCAGCGGGCACGTCGTGCAACCGGTCCGGACCGTGCTCGAAGTGGGTGAAGAACGCGCGTACTTCGGCGTCATGCCGGCGACGATCGCCGACCCCCTCACGATGGGCGCGAAGCTCGTCACGGTGTTTCACCGCAACCACACGCGCGGCCTGCCGTCCCACCTCGCGAGCATCGTGCTGCACGACGCGACAACGGGAGAAATGGTCGGCGCTGATGGACGGCCGCTACATCACCGAGGCGAGGACCGCCGCCGTGTCGGCGGTCTCGGTGAAGCACCTGGCGCTGCCCGACGCGCGCGTGCTGGCAATCATCGGCTCGGGCGTGCAGGCGCGCAGCCACCTCGAGGCCATCCGTCACGTCCGGACGCTGACCGACGTCCGCGTCTGGAGCCCCAGCCCGATGCATCGCGAGGCGTTCGCGCGCAGAGATGTCGACGCCGCTGCTTCCCGTCTCGGTTGCGCAGACGGCGGCCGACGCGGTCCACGGCGCCGACATCATCGTCCTGGCGACGGCCTCGCCGACGCCGGTGATCGAGAGCGCCGACGTGAACTCCGGCGCGCACATCGCCGCGGTCGGCGCGTGCCGCGCCGATCAGCGCGAGATGCCGACGGCCCTCGTCGCGCGGGCGCGCGTATTCGTCGATTCACGGGCCGGCGCGTTGAAAGAGGCCGGCGACCTGCTGCTGCCGATCGGCGAGGGCGCGATCGCGGCGTCGCACATCTGCGGCGAGCTGGGCGACGTCGTCCTGGGACAGGTCCGCGGGCGGGAACGGCCGTCGGACATCACGATCTTCAAGTCGCTTGGCATGGCCGTCGAGGACGTCGTCGCTGCGCGCCTCGTGCTCCAGCGGGCGGGCGAAGCCCGGCTCGGCCAGCGATTCAGCTTCGTATGAGGCTCCACCTGTTGCGATCCACCGTCGCCTCGATGGCCGCCGTGGCGACGATCGCGGCGTGGCCCGGCGCGTCGCGTCGATGCGCAAGGCCGGATCGACGCCGCGCCCGCCAGCACCCTCGACGCGGCCCGACGAGCCTCGTACAACCTCGACAACGCCGAGGCGCTCGCCTTCGCCCGTCGCGCGGTGAAGGAAGCGCCGCTGGAGTCGGCCGCCCACCGGACGCTCGCGTCGATTCTCTGGCTCAACATCCTGTTTCGTCGCGGCGCGATCAGCGTCGATCACTACCTCGACGGCAGCATCTCGAAGTCCTCCGTCTCGCTCCCCAAGCCCCCGGCTGACCTCGACGCCGAGTTCAAGCAGGCGCTGGCCCGGGCGATCGAGCTGGCTGAAGCCCGTCTCAAGAGCCAGCCGTACGATATCCAGGCGAAGTTCGACGCCGGCGCGGCATATGCCCTGCAGGCGTCCTACTCCGCGTCGGTCGAAGGCAAGATGTCGTCGGCCTTTGGCGCCGCGCGCCGTGCGTATGACGCGCAGGAAGAGGTGCTCAACCGGGATCCGAAGCGCGTCGATGCGGGCCTGGTCGTCGGCACCTACAGATACGTGGTCTCGGTGCATGGCCTTGCCGACGCGAGTCATCGCCTACGTGGCAGGATTTGGCGGCGGCAAGGAAAAGGGCATCGCGCTGCTCGAAGCGGCGGCCACACGGGAGGACACGCGGGTCGAGGCGAATATGGCGCTGATGCTCGTCTACAGCCGCGAGGGCCGGCACGCGGAGGTCGAGCGCATCGCGCACGACCTCGGCGCCGACTACCCGAGGAACCGTCTCTTCATTCTCGAAGAAGGCGCCGCGGCGATCCGGGCCGGGCGGGCGGAGGTCGCGGAGGCGGTGCTCACGCGCGGGCTGGCGGTCCTCGACCAGGACACCCGTCCGCGGCTGCCCGGTGAGCGCGCGTTGTGGCTCTACAAGCGCGGCCTGGCGCGCGTCAATTTGAACCATCCAAAGGAGGCGCACGTCGATCTCCAAGAGGCGTTGCGCTCGGATCCCCTGGCCTGGGTGCGCGGGCGCACCCACGTCGAGCTCGGGAAGCTCGCCGATCTGGAAGGCCGGCGCGCTGACGCGGTGACGGCGTACCGAGACCGCAAAGGTCGCGTGTGAGCGGGGCAGCGATCCGACCTGCGTCACCGAGGCAAATCGGCTGCTTCGCCAGCCGTTCCGGCTGCCCGGCGCAAAGAAGTAATGGCGATCAAGAAAACCTGGGTCTGGATCATCGTCATCACCGGCGGCGTCTGCATCGTCGCCATGCTGGCGATTGCGGCCGCCGCGGTGATGTTCGTCTCGAACCACATCGAGGCGAAGACGTCGACGACGTCCGACGCGTTCCGGAAATTCGATGCGGTCAAGGCCGGGTTCAAGGAACAGCGCCCGCTGTTCGAGCTCGACCAGCACGAACGGCCGCGGATGACGCGCACGCTGACGGACCTGCCGACCGCGGCCACCCGACCGCGCGATCTCCACATTCTTGCGTGGGACCCGAACAGCAGCACGAGCGAGGGCCGGCTCGTCACCGTCTCGCTGCCGTTCTGGCTGCTCAAGCTCGGGCACCGAAAAGTGGACGTGCTCCACAACGGCAGCGGCTTCGATCTCGAGCGGCTCGATCTCGACATCCACCAACTCGAACGCGTCGGCCCGCTGCTCGTCGTCGACCATCAGACGTCGGCGGGTGAGCGCGTGCTCGTGTGGACGCAATAGCAATGGGGCAATGCGGGCAATGGGGCAATGAGGCAATGAGGCAATGAGGCAATGAAAGACAACGCGGCACTCTGAGCTCCGCTGAGTCCAGTGTCCTGATCAACTGTCCTCGCACGATCGCATTTCCAACTCGCCCGCTTCCCGTCCTTCGCCCCGTTTGTCCTATTTCCTCGCGAATTGCCCGTTGCCGTGTGTCATTGCCCCATTGCCCCATTGCCCCATTGCCTCATTGCCCCATTGCCAACGTGGCAAGCCTCTTGCTATTTCGGCAGGCGTGGAGGCGTCCATGAAAGTTCGTCACGTCGCGATTGTGTCCGTACTCGCGTTGGGGTTGCCGGCCGCAACGCTCGAAGCGCGCCAGCAGAGGACCTCACGCGGAGCGTCGCCGGCCTACGTCGAAGGATACGACCGCGGCCTGCGCGCGGGCTTCGAGGATCTTCGCCAAAATCAGCGTTACGATTTTGCCGATGAAAGCGACTATCGCCGCGCTGACGCCGGCTACCGTCGCGAGTACGGCAGCGTCGACTGGTATCGCTCGGATTTCCGACGCGGGTATCAGGAGGGCTATCGCACCGGATACCAGCGCTCCAACTACGACCGCGGCGGCACGAACGGCGGCTACGACCAGTCCAACCCCTACCCCCAGAACGGGCGGTACGGGCAGTACGGCGGCGCCTACGGACGCGTTGGTCGCATCGACGTCGGCGTCTCGAACGGCTACACCGACGGCTATGACGAGGGGTTCGACGATGGCCGCGATCAGCGGCGCAACGATCCGATTCCGCGAGAGTCGCTACCGGAGCGGTGATCACGACTACCGCAGCGAATACGGTCCGCGTGAGTCGTACAAGATCCGCTACCGCGAGGGATTCCTCCCGGGTTACGAGGACGGCTACCGCGAGGGCGCGCGCGGCGTCACTCGATAAGAACTAACTCAATCCAAAGAACCTTCGCATGCGATCCGCGAGCGAGACGGACGTGACGGCGACCGAGCCCGCCGATGACGCGCGCGACTCGGCGAGCTCGCGCCGGCGTGCCGTGGCGGCCGCGGCCAACTGATCGATCACGTCAGGATTGGTCTGCACGTAGTGACGGAAGTCGTCGGCGCTGATTTCGAGGACCGTGCAGTCCCCGCGCGCCACGACCGTCGCGGTGCGCGGGTCACCGGTCAGCAGGGACATCTCGCCGAAGTAGCCGCCGGTGTTGGTCACGGCCACCTCGCGCTGTTCGGGGCCGACGGTGATGGCCACGCGCCCGCGCGACACGATGAACATCGAGCACCCGGCGTCGCCCTCACGGACGACCGTCTCGCCGTCGGCGAATAGTTGTTCGCTCGCCGCGGAGGCGAGCGCCGCGTGGGCCTCTTCGGGGAGCTTCGCCAGGATCGGCACCGCGGCAATCTGTCGACGGAACCGATCGCGCCGCTCGGGCGAATCGGCCAGCGCTTCTTCGCGCGAGTATTCGACCTGAATTGGATACGGGATGTCGATCCGGCGTCGCTTGAGCTCGTAGTACACCGCGGAGCGGACCGCGTCACGCGCGACTTCCTCCTCCGGCGTAGTCCTCGACCCAGAAGTGCAGGCGGTAGTTCACGGATGAGGCGCCGAAATCCATGACCACCACGCTCGGCGCCGGGCGAGCTCAACGAGTGGCCGGACTGCTTCGCGGCAGCGAGCAGGGCGACACGAACGTCGTTGGGAGTCGCTTCGTACGCGCAGCCGACGTCGACATGGAGCCGGGTCGGCGCGGTTGGCTCCGAGAAGTTGTTGATCGACTCCTTCGCAATCGTGCCGTTGGGCACGATCACCAGATTGCCGGTTTTCGTCCTGATCTTGGTCGCGCGCCAGGTGACCTCCGTGACCCGGCCTTCGTGGCTGCCGACGGCGATCCAGTGGCCGACGCGGAACGGCTTATCGATCTGAATCGCGATGCCGGCAAACGCGTTGCCGAGCGTGTCCTGGAGCGCAAAGCCGGCAATCGCGGCGACGATCGCCGAGCTCGCGAGGACGTCAAAGCTCGAGACGTCGAAGACGATGAAGCCGGCGGCGAGGACGAGCAGGATCACCATCGAGTCCTGCACGATCGCTGGTGCACGGTCGGCGACCTGGTCCTTGTACCAGGGGTTGAACAGCAGCGTGACGAGCAGGTTGATCAGCGCGAACGAAATGAGCAGCCGCTCGAGACGCAGGCCGGTGATCCCGGCAAACCCGGTGTCGGGGTTCTGCAGCACGACGAGGTGGAGCGCGACGGCGAACGTGAGCGGCAGCGTGCTGAACGAGCAAGCGCCGGCGGATCAGCTGGTTGCGGACGGTCGCCATGAGGGCGACCGCCACAACCACCAGTCCGGCGGCGAGCCAGAAGTGCAGAATGGGATGCGGCGGCGCTGGCACTCGACAGAGCCTATCCTACGTGAGTCGCCTGGCTCAGCTGATCCCGTTTCGAAACGCCGCCACTTCGGCGCCGCTGACCGACACGACGACGAGCGCTTTGTTGGGACCGCCGCGCGCATCGCGATCGGGGTTGAGGCCACGTGAGCCGGCTGAGGCGATCGTCGCGTTGCTGGTGTTCTCTTTCGCGAGCGGATTCTGCCCGCTGATGCCGAATGTGCCGCCGCCCGAAGACTTCGGCGCCGCGGTCGTCGATCCGGCCGGCGCGCTGGGTGGAGCTGCCTGGGCGATCTGGCCGACCGGCACCGGCTTGAACGTGATCGACGAGGTATAGCGCGGCGCCACGAGCGCGGTGGCGGTGAGCTTCTGCGACGAGATGATCTTCGACAAATCGCCGATCCGGGCGGTCATCGCGGGGTGCGACGCAAAGAAGCCGCTGCGCTCCTTCAGGCCCTTGTTGCGCTCGGACAGCTTGGTGAGAAACGACGCCAGACCGGACGGCGAGTAGCCCACCTTGTTGGCGAGACCGAGGGCGACCTTGTCGGCCGCGTCCTCGTCGTCGCGGTCGAAGTTGTTCTCGATTACGACTTCATAGGCCTTGTTGGCCAACTGCTCGATGAAGCTGCGCGCGGCTGCTCGCCGCGATCTTGCCTGCGAGATTCGCCTTTTGAATCGCTTTGATGGTGTGCTTGATCGTGATGTGACCGATCTCGTGACCGAGCACGTTGGCGAGCTCGGACTCGTTCTGAATCAGCGCGAGCGCGCCCCGCGTGACGTGCACGAACCCGCCAGGCGCGGCAAACGCATTCACGCCGTCAGTGTCGAGCACGACGAAGGTCCACGACAGGTTCGGCCGTGTGCTCGCCGAGGCGACGGTCATCCCGGTCAGGGCCACGTACTTGTGCACCTCGCGGTCCTGCACGACGCCATACCGATCGCGCAGCCTGGCGCTGATCTCGGCCCCGAGTTGCTGTCTCTTCCTCGTCGGTGAAGTTGTGGTCGTTATAGGCCTTGAGGCCCTTGTCGAGCACGCTGGTGATCTTGCCGAGCTGCGCAGACGACCGGCATAGCCGCCCGCGAACAATGCGAGGATGACGAGAAAGCGGTTCATGCTGTTGTTCTCTCCGTCTGTCAGCACTTCGTGCACGACCACGCCCTGCTTGCGGCCTTTGACGTGCGCCTCGCCGACGAGACGCGTCGAGACCGGCACCGTCAACCGATCCTTCGTCGCCTGGCTGATCAGGATGTGCGTCGCGTATTCCTTGTTCAACGACTCGAGCCGCGAGCCCAGGTTCACCGCATCGCCGATGACCGTGTAGCTCATGATCGTCTCGGATCCGATGTTACCTGCAATCATCTCCCCGGAGTTGATCCCGACGCCGATGTCCAGCGTCGGCCGGCCTTCGGCGCGCCAGCGGTCGTTCAGTCGATCCAGCCTCGCGACCATTTCGACCGCGGCCAGGACAGCATGGTCGGCATGCCGCGGGTCGGTGACCGGCGCCCCAAACAGCCCCATCACCATGTCACCGACGAACTTATCGAGCGTCCCGTGATGCCGAAACAGGACCTCTACCATCGCAGTGAAGTACTCGTTGAGCTGCGCGACGACGGCTTCGGGCGACGTTCGCTCCGAGGCCGATGTAAAACCGCGAATATCCGAGAAGAGCACGGTCATCTCGCGGCGCTCGCCGCCGAGTTGCGCGAGGGACGGGTCGTCCATCAGCCGGTCGAAGACGTCCTTCGAAACATACCGGCCGAACAGGCGCTTGACCTGCCGCTTTTCCCGGCCCTCGACGAAGTACTGCCACGACAGACCCAGCAGCAGCGCGAGCGTCGTCGCCAGCATGGGCGCGACCACCGGAAGCCAGAGACCGGTGCTGACTGCGTAGGTCGCGACACCGACCACCGCCCCGGCCATCGCGACCACGGCGCCGACGGCCCACCAGACGGGGAGCGTCATCGCGATCGCGCCGGCCGCGAGGCCCGTGCCCGCCGTCACGAGCGCGTCGGTCAGCGGCGACGCTCGCCGCATGAACCGTCTTCGACAACACGTCGTCCGCCAGCGCCGCGTGCAGGAACACACCGGGTGTGTTGCCGCCAAACGGCGTCGCGTGCACGTCGGCCAAGCCGTTGGCGCTCGTGCCGACGAAGACGATCTTGTCCTGGAACACGGCCGGATCGAGCTGCGGGGTCTTGCCATCCCGGATGTCCTGCTCGGCGAGCAGGACGTTGAAGAAGGAGTGCACCGGATAGGTGGCGCGTCCTGCTCGAGACTCGGCAAAGGAACCGTGCAGATTGAGGATCAGTTGTCCGTCAACGAGCGGCAGGCGGGCGTCGCCGACACGCAGGGTCGATCCGTCGAGCGTGACGGCCTCAGCCGGCACGAGATCCGCGAGCAGAACCGCGGCCAGCCCGAGCGACGGCACCGCGACGCCTCGAACGTCGACGAAGGGCGCCATCCGTCGGGCGACGCCGCCGTCATCCTTCTGCAGGTAGTTGTGCCCGAGTGCCGGTACCTCGGCGAGGAGCGCGTCGAACGGCGGCTTGACGTCCGGCCGCGCGATGAACCCGGGCCCCGGCGTGTAGGTCGTCCCGGGCAACCGGATGGGCGCGGTGTCGGACGACGCGGCAGACTGCGGTGTGTCGAAGCCCTGGAAGACGGCGTCGGCGAGGCCGACGACGTTGCCGGCGCGCCGCACGGCGCCAATCAGTTCAGCGTCTGACGTCATTGCCGGTGATCTCGCGGCCGCCGACGGCGTAGCGGCCGAGAAAATCCGGCTCGCTGAAGATGACGTCGTAGACGACCACCCGCGCGCCGCGCCCGCGCGAGGAAGCTGAGCACGCCGCCATGGACGAAGCGCGGCCACGGCCACCGGCCGACCGCCGGCTGCAGGGCGCGAACGGATGACTCATTGATCTCGATGATCGCGATGTCGGAGCGAGCGCGTGCCGGATCGGCGGTGCCGACGAGGCGCCAGTCGTAGGTCGTCGCTTCCAGGATCTGCCCGCGTCCTGAGGCGCCCACGATCCAGGCCACAAGGGCCGCGAGCGCGCCGAAGGCGAGGCCTTTGAGGAGTGACATCAACGTCTGTTTCTACTCGATCCCCGAGGAAAAGACATCCAATGTCTGCCCTCGGCCATCGCGCTCAAACGCAAGAGCACGAGGCTCGTCTGCAAACTCAATCACGACGTCGACGGACCACGGACGGTACTCTGGCGGTATGAACGCTGCAGCCTGCGTTATGGTCGGCGTCCCGCTTCGCCATGTCAGAAGCGATGCCGGTGTAGTAGCGAGGCGGGACTTCGGAGTTCTTCAGGATTGTCAGTCCACCTTCGCTAGGCGCTCGCTACGCTCGCAGCTATGGTGGACAACCTTCGCGTGCGCCGCCTGACGCGGCTGCAACCGTGCGCGAGCGACGACGCTTGGCCAAGGTGGCTTCCGAAGCCGCGAGCGAAGCGAGCGTTTGGCGTGACGGTCCACCTTCGCGAGGCGCTCGCTACGCTCGCAGCTACGGTGGACAACCTTCGCGTGCGCTCGCTGTGACGCGGCTTGCCAACCGTAGCCGCGAGCGGAGCGAGCGTTTGGCGTGACGGTCCACCTTCGCTAGGCGCTCGCTACGCTCGCAGCTACGGTGGACAACCTTCGCGGGCGCTCGCTGTGACGCGGCTTGCCAACCGAAGCCGCGAGCGAAGCGAGCGTTTGGCGAAGGTTGGTACCGGTACGGGGATTCGAACCCCGGTCCCGTGGCTGAGAACCACGTGTCCTGACCCCTAGACGATACCGGCAAATGGGGACGGGTCTCGAGTTGTGGGAAACTCCCGAGACATGGTCGACGCGAAGTCTCGGGAGTTTTCCACACTCGAGACCCGTCCCCGTGACGCTAGCATCCTGGCGTGACCAGGGTCAAGTCGGCGATAATACGTGCGGCGTTCTTCAGCGGCGACGCGTCAGCGTCATCGGCCGCACAATACAGTCCTCATGGTTCACCAGCAACTGATTCAGCCGGCTCGCGCGCAGGCGCTCGTTTCGTTCATCACTACAGCGTTGGCCGTCGCGCTCACCGGCGGCATGCGGCTCACCGGCGCCGCCCGCGGCGACGAAGTCGGGCGGCAGCAAGCGCGTCGATCCGGCAACGGCCGGCGCGCTCTCGGGGCGCGCGACGTTCAGCGGCACCGCGCCCGCCGCCGAAACTCTGCAGATGGCCTCCGATCAGGCCTGCGTGCAGCCATCGACGCCGAATCCCGTCAGCGATGCGGTGCTGATTGCCGCCGATGGCGGACTGAAGAACGTCTTCGTCTACGTCAAGGACGGTCTGGATCCGGAATACGGGTTCGACATCCCCACCACGACCGTCGTCCTCGACCAGAAGGGGTGCCGCTACACTCCGCGCATCGTCGGCGTCCGCGCCGGCCAGCCGATCGACATCGTCAACAGCGACCCGACGCTCCATAACGTGCACGCGCTGCCGACGGCGAACCCGGAGTTCAATCAGGGCCAGCCCATTCAAGGCTTCCGCACGACCAGGACGTTTACGACGCCCGAAGTGATGGTCCGGTTCAAGTGTGACGTCCACAGCTGGATGGCGGCCCATGTCGGGGTCGTGGCGCATCCCTACTTCGCGATCACAAAAGACGACGGCTCCTTCGAGATTCCGAACCTGCCGCCGGGCACCTACACCATCGAGGCGTGGCACGAGAAGTTCGGCACTCATGTCGCCAAGGTGACGATCGGCGACAAGCAGTCGCAGACGACGTCGTTCACCTTTACCGCGAAGGCTGAGGGATGACCTGGCTGCATCGCTACGCGCGGCTGCTCGTGGCCGCGACGCTGCTGCTCGTGGCAGCCGGCGGCATGGTCACCAGCACGGGCTCAGGCCTGGCGGTGCCCGACTGGCCGACGACCTACGGCCAGAACATGTTCACGTTCCCGCTCGGCAAGATGGTTGGCGGGATCTTCTACGAGCACGGCCATCGGCTGATTGCGTCGACGGTCGGCTTCCTCACGATCGGCCTCGTCATTTTTCTGTACCGCGTCGAAACGCGCGCGTGGGTGCGCCGCCTCGGCCTGGTCGCACTCGGCGTGGTGGTCCTGCAGGGCGTGCTCGGCGGCATCACGGTCCTCTTCTTCCTGCCCGACGCCGTATCGATCAGCCACGCCGGCCTCGCGCAGATCTTTTTCTGCCTGACCGTCAGTCTTGCGCTCGTCACCTCGGCGTCGTGGCGACAGCCCACGCTGGCGCCGGTGGACGACGCACGGCTGCGACGCGGGGCGATGCACCTGACGGGACTGGTGTACTTGCAGATTCTGCTCGGCGCCACGATGCGGCATACGGGCGCCGGCCTGGCCATTCCTGATTTCCCGCTGTCGTACGGCCACGTGCTCCCGCCCGTTTGGACCATGCCGATCGCGATCCACTTTGCGCACCGCCTGGGCGCCGTCGCAATCGCGCTCAGCGTGATCGTCCTCGCCGCGCACGTCTGGACCCGTCACGGCGGCCGCCGTGAGCTCGTCCGGCCGGTCTGGCTCCTGGTCCTGACGGTCGCGACGCAGGTGACGCTCGGCGCCCTCGTGGTGCTGACCGGCAAGCAGCCGCTCATCAACACGTTGCACGTCGCCACCGGCGCCCTGGTCCTCGCGACGTCGCTCGTCCTGACGCTGCGTGCCCACCGCGTCCGCTTCGGAGGAGTGGTGGATGCCCGTGATGGAGGAACTGTGCTGAGCGACGGGCGATGGGCGTGGCGCCTCGACGTGACAACCGCGAAGCCCGCGACGTAGGAGCGGTGCTGAGCGACCAGCGAGCGGGGGTGGGGCCCCGCGAGCCACTAAGCAAGAGAACCCCGGCATGAGCCTGCCAATTACGCCGAGACGCGTCCGGAGCCCGGGCCGCCCGCGCTGATCAGCGCGCGGTCGCGCGTCACCGACCTCATCACGCTCACGAAGGTCCGCGTCAACGTGCTGGTCGTCGCCACGGCGGCCGGCGGCTTCTACATGGCGTCCACCGGCCCGATGGATCTCGGCGCACTGGCAGTGACGTGCCTGGGCACGCTGCTCGTCGCGAGCGGCGCCGCCGCCTTCAATCAGGTGACGGAGCGCGCGACCGACCAGCTCATGGAGCGCACCCGGAGGCGTCCGGTCGCCGAGGGCCGAATCACGCCGGCCGAGGGGCACACGGTGGCGGCGGCGCTGTCGATCACCGGACTGCTGATGCTCTGGCTCGCGGTCAACCTGGCGGCGGCCATTGTCGCGCTCGCGACGCTCCTGACTTACACGGCGGTGTACACGCCGCTCAAGCGGCGCACATCACTCTCGACGATCATCGGGGCGGTGCCAGGCGCCCTGCCGCCGCTCATCGGGTGGGCCGGCGCTGGCGGATCGCTGGCCGACCCGGCAGCCTGGGCGCTGTTCCTGCTGATGTTCCTGTGGCAATTGCCGCACTTCCTGGCCATCGCCTGGATCTACCGCGACGACTATGGCCGTGCCGGCCTCCCGATGCTGCCGGTCGTCGATCGGCATGGCGCGTTGACCGGCCGGCAGGTCACCCTGTGGGCGGCGACGATCGTGCCGTTCAGCGAACTGCCGTTTCTCTTCGGCCTCACGACCAGCACTTACGCGGTCGGCGCCCTGATTCTCGGCCTGGTCCAGGTCGCCATCGCGATCGTGTTCGCAGTCCGCCGAACGAATACGAATGCACGCCGGCTGTTCTACGCGTCGATCACGTACTTGCCGCTCTTGTGGCTGCTCATGGCGTACTCGCGAAAATTCTAGACAGGGATGTCTGTCGCTGATCTCCCGCATTTGAACGCCGCGCTCAATGCGATCGCCGGCGTGCTGCTCGTGATCGGTTTCGTCTTCATCAAGGCAAAGAAGATCGACGCGCACCGCCGCTGCATGCTCGCGGCCTTCACGATGTCGGCGTTGTTCCTCATCTCGTACGTCACCTATCACGCACAGGTCGGTTCGCGGCCGTTCCCTGGCACCGGGCTGCTGAGGACGATCTATTTCGCCATCCTGATTCCGCACGTCGTGCTGGCGGCGGCCGTGCTGCCGCTGGCCATCGTCACGCTCCGGCGCGGCCTGGCGATGGACGTCGCGCGTCATCGCAAGATCGCGAAGATCACGCTGCCGATCTGGCTGTTCGTGTCGGTGACGGGTGTGGTCGTCTATCTGATGCTGTACCGGCTGGCGTAGCGCCGAGTTTCGGCCTCACCCGCCGCACTTCGTCAAGCCGGCGTCGACCCTCTTCCGGAAGGTCTCGAGCTCGGAGAGGTTCGCCCCTTTGACCTTCAACAGCTCGTCCGCCATCGTCCTCGAACGCCGGAAAAGCCGGCACGCTTCGGGCTGATTCCGCGCCACCGCCTCGAGCTCGGCGAGGTCGACCACGTACTCCAGCAAGTCCTGCCGGGATTCGACCTCGACGCCGGCCACCGGTTCGAGCGTGGCGACGGCCTTCCGAGCGTGGCCCAGAGCATCTCCAGGACGGTTGTTTCTCGCGTAGAAACCCACCAGGCGGCTATGCATGAAGGCGACGCGGCCTTGCGCCAGGACATCCTGAGGATCCTGCGCCGCCAGTTTTTGCCGAAGGGCCAGGCTTCGCTCGAAGCCCTCGCCGGCTTCTTTGACATGGCCAAGTCGTGAGTCGACGTTGGCGACGTTGCCGACGTCGATGGCGACGTCGAACAATGCGTCACGCGCGAGCGGCCTCGCCGCCAGCCGCTGTTCGTCGATCTCCTGCGCGCGCAGGTAATAAGCGCGCGCTTTCTCGAACTCCCTCACGTTCTCGAAATAGGCGCCCATGGACTTTGCCGTCAAGGCAACGCTGCGCTGCCGGACGGGATCGGCAGGCTGCTCTTTGAGCAGACCCTCGAACACGTCGGCGGCGCGCTGCCAGTGGGGCAGGCGTTCGGCATGCGGTGACGCCCGGGCGAGCTCAAAGTACGACCTCCCCAGCAGACTCCGCGTTGCGTCGTCGTTGGCGCCGTTCTTGACCAGGGCCTCTGCGCGGGCGGCCGCCGTCTTGGTGACCCGCACCGCGGCCTCTCTGTCGCCGAGCGCGGCCATCGTCGCCGCCAGTTCGAACTCGACGCTGATGAGCAGCCGCGTGGCCTCCTGACTCGGCGGCGTCGCGCGGACCAGTGGATCGAGCAGCGCCGCGGCGCGTTCGAGACTCGTGCGCGCACCGGCGCGGTCGCCGAGATTCGCGGTGCCCGGCAATCCCTGCACATCGCCGATGCGGCGGTACGCGGCCGCCAACTCGAGCCGCAACGCGTCGTCAACGGACGGGTCCCGACTGAGGCGCTCGAGATACGTCAGCGCCTCGTCGACGATCATCTTGCGGACCGGCGTGGATCCGGGCAGCGGCACGATGCCATCGTGGACTTTGAAGATGAGCGCGTTGGCGATCTGGCGGGCGTCGTCGAACCGCGCCTTGGCGCGGTCGCGTTCGGCGGCAACGCGCTGAGTCTGCCAGATCGACACGCCGAGCGCCGCCAGCACGGCGACGACCGACACCGCGGCGGCCGTTGCCGCCGCTCGGTGGCGGCGCGCAGCTTTCCGGATGACGTACCCGAGCGACGGCTCGCGCGCGATGACCGGCTGGGATCCGCGATAGCGCGCGAGGTCGGTGGCCAGCTCCTGCGCAGAGGCATACCGCCGCGCCGGATCCTTGTGCATCGCCTTCAGGATGATGGCGTCGAGGTCCCCGCGCACGCGGGTACGGTCGTACGGCGTGCCCGCCGGTTCCCGCGCGAGCGCTTGACTCGGCCGCGGCGGCTCCGTGATGGTGACGATCTCGAGAATCCGGTCGAGGGTTTCCCGGCTGGTTTCGTACGGCTTGCGTCCGGTCACGACCTCGTACGTGAGGACGCCCAGCGCGTAGATGTCCGAGGCCGTCGTCACCGGCAGCCCCCGCAGCTGTTCCGGGCTCGCATAGTCGGGCGTCAGCGGCCGTAACATGCCCGTGCGCGTCGCCTCGGCGTCGCCGCTCGACGCGATGAGCTTGGCGACGCCGAAGTCGAGGACCTTCACCGCGCCGTCAGCCGAAACGAGGATGTTGCCCGGCTTCAGATCGCGATGCACGACGCCGTGCTGATGCGCGTACTGTACGGCGCCGCAGATCTGCTCGATGAGCCTCAAGCGATCGTCGAGCGCGAGCGTGCGTTCGCGGCAGTAGTTCGTGACCCGCACGCCATCGACCAGCTCCATGACGATGAACGCCTGGCCCTCGGGCGTCTGCCCGCCGTCGATGAACTGGACGATATTCGGGTGGTTCAGGCTCGCGAGAATCTGCCGCTCGACAGCGAATCGCGACAGCGCTTCCGGATCGTGCAGGGCGAGATCGATGATCTTGATCGCGACTTGCTGATCGAATCCGCCCTCCACGCGCTCGGCGCGGTACACCACCCCCATGCCACCGGCGCCGATCGATCCGACCAGCCGGAACGGCCCGATACGGCGCTGCTCGAGAGTCGACGGCTGAAGGTCGATCAGCCAGGACGATGAGGCGATCGCCGGCTGCTCGAGAAATCCGGTGGCGTTCGTATGGGCCTCGAGCAGCGTCTCGACTTCGCCGCGGATGAAGGCGCTGCCGCGGCAGCGCTCGTCCAGCAGGCTGGCTCGGTCCGCTGGAGGGCACGCCAAGGCTGCCGCGAAGATCTGCTTGACGTCGATCCAGGCGCCCGAGTCCATGGAAAGCGTTCGTCGTTCAGTAGATCAGGTACTTCGCGCGGAGCAGGCGCCATCGCGCTTCGCCGGCCGACCACGACGCCGCGATGGCGGCGGGATCGTCGCCGGCCTTGATCCGATCGAGACCGGCCGACGAACCGAACAGCCGGCGCGCCGCATCCACTTCAAGCTTGCCCGGAAAGAGCTTGACGAGCGCCGACGCAATCTCCACCCCGACTCGTACCGGTCGCAAGGCCGCGCGGTCGGTGATGACCATGAACACGCCCTGGCACTCCTGACTGGCGAACTTGCTCGATACCGGCGTAAAGCGCACGGGATAGAAGCGCACGCCGGGAATCTGCCGGCCGTTCAGCGCCTCGGCGAGCCGCGGGCCGTCGATCCATGGTGCGCCGATGTGTTCGAACGGCGTATCGGTGCCGCGGCCGACCGAGATGTTGGTCGACTCGAACGCGCCGATGCCGGGTACAACGTGGCCTGATAGAGGTTGCGCATGTTCGGCGACGGACTCACCCACGGCAATCCCGTCTCGTCGAACCACGTGTCGCGCCGCCAGTTCTTCATCGCGACCACGGTCAGGTCCGCGCCGATCTTCTTCTCGCCGTTGAAGAGCTTCGCGATCTCCCCCATCGTCAGGCTGTGACGGATCGGCATGGCCGGCAGATAGCCGACAAACGCCACGGATGACTCGTCGAGTGTCGGGCCCTCGATCGAGACGCCGCCGATCGGGTTGGGACGATCGAGCACCACGACCTTGATCTTGCGTGCCGCCGCTTCTTCCATGACGTACGCCATCGTCGTCATGTAGGTATAGAAGCGCGTGCCGATATCCTGCAGATCGATCACGATGGCGTCCAGACCGTCGAGCATCGCCGCCGTCGGCCGTTGCGTCGCGCCGTAGAGTGAATGGATCGGCAGGCCCGTGCGCTCGTCCTTCGACGACGGCACGGCGGCGTCGAGAATGCCGCGGATCCCGTGCTCGGGGCTGAAGAGCGCGACGAGCTTGGCGCCGGGCACGTCGGCGAGCAGATCGATGGCCGCGGCGCCGTCGCGTGCGCGGCCCGTGTGGTTGGTCACCAGGCCGACGCGGCTGCGGCCAGCGAGCGCCTTGAAGCCGTCGGCGCGTGCCACGTCGAGACCGGTCAGAATCGGGAGCGCCGGCGGGGCGGGCACCGCGGGAATCTGGCTGTCGAACACCTGACGGTTGAACGCCAGGTCCGTCACCACTCCGGGCACCGGCAAGAGCGCCGCACCGACGATGGTCGCGACGCGCGCGCGCAGCGGCGTGACGTCGCCGCGGCCGTCGGGATGCACGCGGTTCGACAGGAACACCACGAACACGCCAGTTGCCGGATCGATCCAGATAGACGTCCCGGTGAATCCGGTATGGCCGAACGATCCGAGCGGCAGCAACTCGCCGCGATTGGCAGAGTAGGACGAATCGATATCCCATCCAAACCCGCGGATGTTCGCCTCGCCCGCGGGCGTTGCCGGCGACGTCATCCGGGCCACGGCGAGCGGCGAGAGAATGCGGGTCGTGCCCACGGCGCCGCCGCCGAGAAGCATCCGGCAGAAAATCGCGAGGTCGTCGGCCGTGCTGAAGAGACCCGCGTGCCCGGCGACGCCGCCCATCCGCCGCGCCGTCGGATCGTGCACGACCCCGCGCAGCATCTTCATGTCCGGTCCGTCGCACGGCCAGCCGTACGGCGTGCACGGCTGCGTCGGGGCGATGCGCGCCACGAGCGGTGCCGGCGGCGTGAACATGGTGTCCCGCATGCCGAGCGGCGCGAAGATGCGATCGCGCACGTACTCGGCAAAGGGCCGGCGGGCCACCCGTTCGACGATCTCGGCCAGCAGGAAATAGTTGATGTCGCTGTAGATGAAGCGGCGTCCCGGCGGCGCCTGCAGGACTTCTTCAGTGGCGAGGGCGATGGCGGCGTCCCGGCCGACCCAGGCGTCGCCCAGATCAACGTCCGGCCGGAGCCCGGACATGTGCGTCATCACGTCGCGAACCGTGACCCGCTCCTTGCCGTACTTCCGGAACTCCGGGATGAACGTCGCGACCGGATCCGTCAATCGAATGCGGCCGCTCTCGATGAGCGTCATCGCGGCCGTCGTCGTCGCGACGACTTTGGTCAGCGACGCAAGATCGAAGACGGTGTCGAGCGTCATCGGCTCCGGCGCCGGGACGATGGCGCGCCGACCGTACGCCTTGCGGAACAGGACCGCGTCGCCGCGACCGATGAGCACCACGGCGCCCGGGAGCTGGCCGGCGCCAATCGCGTCGTTGATCACGCCGTCCAGCGCGTCGAGCCGCGCGAGATCCACGCTCGTCGCCTGCGTACCTGCGGTCGCCGATGGCTGGGCGCGGACGCCGAATCCAGCCATCGTGGCGACCAGGAGAACGGCAACCAGCACGGCTCGTCGCATGCGCCGATTATACGACGGCTCGAACCCGAGCCGCCCTGACGTACGTAGCGCGGCCCGGGCTGTGGGCCGCGGCGCTGAACCCGCGTGAGCCCGGGTCTTCCGCAGATAATGAAGGAAGGTACCGGGCCGCCGATCCGCATCGGGCGCATGACCGCAGCCACTCGTAGACGTTCCCGACGCGTCGTGCGAGCGACAACGGTCACGGCCGCCGACGCGGCGCGCGCAGCCGCCGGCGATCGGTGATTCTGGCAGGGCTCGCCGTCGGGCTGCGCCGCCGTCTGGTTCTGGGCGACACGGCCAGGGCGGCCGCACGCGTACGTGCTCATTTCGATCGACACCCTCCGTGCCGATCGGCTCCCTGTCTACGGATACAGCCAGGGCCGGACGCCGACGTTGTCGGCCCTGGCGAACGAGGCCGTCGTGTTCGAGCGTGCCTTCGCGCACGCGCCGCAGACCCTGCCGTCGCACGCGTCGATGTTCACCGGACAGCTCCCGTTCGAACACCAGGTGCGCGACAACCTCGGCTTCGTGCTCGCCCCGAACCGCCCCACGCTGGCGGCGCTCTTTCAGCAGGCGTCATTTGCGACCGCTGGGTTTGCCTCGGCCTACGTGCTCAGGCCGGAAACCGGCATCGCCCAGGGGTTTGGCGTCTACGACGCGACGCTGCCGCCTGCGGCCGGCGATCAGGCGCCAGCCGAGATCTTGCGCGACGGCACGGCGACGGTCGCAGCCGCGACCAAGTGGCTCGAGTCGCTCAGCGACGATCGGTTTTTCGTGTTCCTGCACATCTACGAACCGCATGCGCCTTACACGCCGCCGTCGAAATTCGCGATGGCCGATCCGTACGATGGCGAAGTGTCGTACTCGGACGACATCATCGGTCAGTTCCTCGCCGCACTCCGCCGGCGCGGCTGGTACGACGACGCGACGATCGTCGTGACCGCCGATCACGGAGAAGGGCTCGGAGACCACCAGGAAAAAGAGCACGGCCTGTTCGTCTACAACGAGACGATCAGAGTGCCGCTGCTCATCAAGCTGCCGAACAGCCGTCGCGGCGGCACGCGCATCGCCGATCCGGTGCAGCACATCGATCTCCTGCCGACGCTGACCGGGCTGGCGGCCATTACGGCTCCCGTCGACCGCCGGGGACGCGATTTGCAGCCGCTCTTGTTTGGCCGCGGGACGATCAGGGCCGAAGGGATCTACGCGGAGGCGCTGTATCCCCGCTACCACTTCGGGTGGAGCGAGCTCACGTCGCTGACCGACGGGCGGTACAAGTACATCAAGGCGCCCACGCCGGAGCTCTACGATCTCGAGCGCGATCCGCACGAACGGGAGAACATCGCGACGACGCGTGGCCAGCAGGCCACGGCGCTCAAATCGGGCCTCGAGACCCTCATCGCCGGGCGCAGACTCGATGCGCCGTCGGCCGTGTCCGCTGAGGATCGTGAGCGGCTCGCCGCCCTCGGATACATCGGCACGCATGCCCCGGCATCGACCTCTGCGGGTGCGGACCTGCCGGATCCGAAGGCCAAGGTCGGCATCCTGTTGACCTACCGCGAGGCGGTCGATCTCATCAGCGCCCGTCAGTACGACGCCGGGATGGCGCGCTTGCGCGAAGTGCTGGCCGACAGCCCGGACATGATCGACGCGTGGCTGACCGCAGCGGTCACCTACACGCGCATGGGCCGGCTCGAGGACGCGTATCAGGCGTATCGCGAGGCGATTCGGCGCAAGCCTGATGAGCACGGCGCGCTGCTCGGCGCGGCGTCGCTCCTGACGCAGATGGCCCGGTACGACGAGGCGCGGAAGTACGCCGAGTTGGCGATTGCCGGCGCGCCGGCCGCGGCGCACCAGACCCTCGCGAACATTGCGCTGATGCAGAATCGCGCGAAATACGCGAAATAATTGGGAGTGGCCCGTCCCCTGAAGCGCAGCAGACGTTTCGGCCTTTCGTGGATAGCGCTCGTCCTCGCAGTCGTGACCGCCGGCGTGGGCCTGTGGCTGTGGTCGGGCGGCCCACGGCGGCCGCACGCGTTCGTCCTCATCTCGATCGACACGCTCCGAGCCGATCGGCTGCCGGCCTATGGCTACGGCAAGGGGAGCACCCCGGCGCTCGATGCCTTTGCACGCGACGCCGTCGTGTTCGAGAAGGCGTACGCGCATGCCCCCCAAACGCTCCCCTCGCATGCCTCGATGTTCACGGGATTGCTGCCGTTCGAGCACAAGGTCCGGGACAATCTGGGGTTCGGACTCGCGCCGGGCCAGTCGACGCTGGCGTCGTTGTTCGCGAAGGCGGGTTATGCCACGGCGGGATTCGTGTCTGCCTACGTGCTGCGCGCCGAGACCGGGATCAGTCAGGGATTCTCGCACTACGACGCCGTGCTGCCGCCGGCGGCGGTCGATCAGACGCCCGGTGAAATCCTTCGAGCCGGCCCGGCGACGCTCACTGCCGCCACGACGTGGCTGAACAGCGTGCCGGACGATCGCTTTTTCGTGTTCTTTCACATCTATGAGCCGCACGCGCCGTACACACCGCCAGCGCGGTTCACGCAACCGGACAAGTACGATGGCGAGGTGGCGTTCTCGGATGAGATCGTCGGCCAGCTTCTCGCCGCGCTGAAGCAGCACGGCTGGTACGATGAGGCGACGATTGCGATCACGGCGGATCACGGCGAAGGGCTGGGCGATCACACCGAGCGAGAACACGGGTTGTTCGTGTACGACGAGACGATTCGCGTACCGCTGATGATCAAGCTGCCGCGCGCACGCCGCGGACACACCCGCGTCGCCGAGGTCGTACAGCACATCGACCTGCTGCCGACGCTGGCCGGCCTCGCCGGGCTGGCGCCCTTGCCCGGGTTGCGCGGCCGGAATCTCGATCCGCTCCTGACCGGCCGCGGTTCGATCGCCTCGCAGGGCATCTATGCCGAGGCGCTCTATCCGCGATATCACTTCGGCTGGAGCGAGCTCACGACGCTCGTCGATGGACGCTTCAAGTACATCAAGGCGCCTCGCCCCGAGCTGTACGATCTCGAGCTCGACCCGGACGAACGCGAGAACGTCGTCGCGACCCGCACCCAGGCCGCCACGGCCCTGCGGTCGGGCCTGGATGCGCTCGTCGCGAACCGGAAGGTCGACGAGCCGGCGGCGGTTTCTGCAGAAGACCGCGAGCGACTGGCAGCCCTGGGTTACGTCGGCACGACGGCGGCACTTCAGCCCGCCGCCAATGCGGAGAGCCTGCCGGATCCCAAGGACAAGGTCGGCGTCCTCGTGAAGTACCGCGAGGCGGTCGATCTGATCGGCGCGCGCAAACTCGAGGACGGACTCCGTCTGCTGCGCGAGGTCCTCGACGAGAACCCGAACATGTTCGACGGCTGGATTCACCTGGCGGCGACCTACGTCCGCATGGGACGGCTGCCCGAGGCCTATGGCGCGTATCAGCAGGCCATCCGGCGCAAGCCCGATGAAGCCGGCGCGCTGCTGGGCGCGTCGTCGGTGCTGTCCTCGATGGGGCGATTCGACGAGGCGAAAAAACACGCCGAGTTGGCGATCGCGGTCTCTCCGGCCGCCGCTCATCAAGCGCTCGCCAACCTTGCGCTCCAGCAGGATCGCGTGGACGAGGCGCTCCGGCAGGCGGACCTGGCGGGCAAAGCTGATCCGACGCTGCCCGTGCCGCTGCTCATTCGCGGCATGGCCGAATACAACCAGAAACGCTATGCCGAAGCGCTGCCGCTGCTGATGGAGGCGCGAGCGGCGTACGCCCGCCGCACCGTGCAGGCGACCGATCTCCATTTCTACATCGCCGATTCGCTGGCCCGGCTCGAACGCTACAAGGAAGCCGAGCCGTATTTCCTGCAGGAGATCCGCCTCTACCCGCAGAACGTCCAGGCGCGCTCCGGACTGGCGATGCTCTACCAGTCGATGGAGCGGCCGGGAGATGCCGACCGCGTGATCCAGGAGATGCTCCGCGTCTCGCCGAATCCGTTCGCCTACGAGCGGGCGGAGCAGCTCTACCGGATGTTTGGCCGGCCGGATCGGGCGGACGCCGTGCGGTCTGAAGGCCAGAAGCGACACCGTTGATGGGCACTGGAAAGAATCGACGTCTGGCCGTGGCCGCGGTCGTCGGTGCCCTGGTGGTCGTCGGCGCGGGCGCGGCCTGGTGGTGGTGGCGACCTGGCTCGGCGTTCACGTTGGCACCGCGCGCGGATCGCAACGTACTGCTCGTCACGATCGACACGCTGCGAGGCGACGCGCTCGGATCGTACGGGGGCCGGGCCGCGACGCCGAACCTGGACAAATTGGCCGCCCGCGGCGCGCGCTTCACATTCGCCCACGCCCATGCGGTTCTGACGCTGCCATCGCACGCGTCGATTCTCACCGGGCGCTACCCCTACGAGCACGGGATCCGCGACAACAACGGCTACCGCGTTCGCGCCGGCGAAGAGACGATCGCCGCGCGAGTGAAGGCGCTGGGCTTCGCGACGGGGGCATTCATCAGCGCGTTTCCGCTCGACCAGCGCTACGGGCTGCGCGCGGGCTTCGACGTCTACGACGATGCCGTGAGCGAGGTCGGCAAGACGACGGAGCTTGCGGTGGCCGAGCGGCGTGCTGATGCGACTGTCGCGTCCGCGGTCGACTGGATTGGCCGCCAACGCGGGAAATGGTTCGGCTGGGTGCACGTCTTCGATCCGCATGCGCCGTACGCGCCGCCGGCCGAGTGGCAGGCGCGCTATCCGAACGACGCGTACGCCGGCGAAGTCGCGTGGACAGATTTTGCGCTCGGGCCGCTCTTCACGCGGCTCGATCGGGAATCACGCCCGACCCTGGTCATCGTCACCGCGGATCATGGGGAAAGCCTGGGCGAGCATGGCGAGATGACCCACGGCATCTTCGCGTATGAATCGACGCTCCATGTGCCGCTGATCGCCGCGGAGATCACCCCGGGCGGGCCGGAAGGGCGTGGCGCGGACGTCACCGCGCCGGCGCGGCATGTGGATATCGTGCCGACGATCCTTGCCGCCCTCGGCGCCACGGTGCCGAAGCTGCCGGGCGTTTCACTGTTTGGAGCGAGAGAGGCCGAGACGCCGTCGTATTTCGAGTCGATGATGCCCGTGCTGGCGCGCGGCTGGGCGCCGCTCCGCGGGGTGCTCGTCGGTCGTAAAAAATATGTCGACCTGCCGATTCCTGAGCTCTATGACCTGTCGGCCGATCCTCGTGAGCAACAGAATCTTGCGCCTCTCGAGGCCGAACGGACTCCGGCGCTCCTCAACCTGCTGCGCGGCTTCAACATGGACCTCCCCGATCAGCCGGGAGAGGAGACCGCTGCGGCGCGAGAGCGGCTGCGCGCGCTCGGCTACACGGCCGGCAGTGCGGCACCACGACGCGACCGGTACACGGAGGCTGACGACCCGAAGCGCCTGATCGACCTGGACAAGACGCTCCATCGCGCGAGCGAACTGTTCGGAGCCGGCCGGCCGGCTGAGTCGGTGCAGACCTATCAGCAAGTCATCGCCCGGCGGCCGGACACCGCCGACGCGTACCGGAACATGGCATTCGTCCTGTGGCAGACGGGCCAGCCGGGCGCCGCGATCGCCACGCTCGAACTGGCGATCAAGAACGGCGTGAAGCAACGCGACATCCACGTGAAGCTCGGCACTTACCTGGCCGAGACCGGCGCCGCGTCACGAGCCATCGCGCTGCTCGAGACGCTGCCAAAGGACGACACGGAAGCCCTGAACGCGCTGGGCATCGCCTACGGTCACGCCGGCCGCGCCGCCGACGCCATGCGTGTTTTCAAGCTGGCCCTCGAGCTCGATGCGACGAATGGCCTGGCGTATCAGAACATCGGCACGCTGCAACTGCAGGCGGGCGACATGGCCGCGGCCGAAGCGTCGCTCAGACAAGCACTGGCGACCGACTCGTCCCTGGCGAGCGCTCACACCGGACTCGGCGTCGTGCTGGCCAGGACAGGCCGCCAGGCGCTGGCCATCGACGCCTGGAAGCGCGCGGTCGATCTCGAGGCGACCGAATTCGACGCGCTCTATAACCTGACCATCGAGCTCGTTCGCCAGGGACGCCTGGACGAGGCGCGCCGGTACGGCGCGCGCTACGTGAGCACGGCCCCGGCCGCGCTCTACGCACCCGACATCGCCCGCGTCAAAGAGGTAATAAAATAGGCAGTGGGTTTCAGCCTGTGGAAAGCGCCCGCAACGCCGGTTGTCAGCGTCGCCGCAGCGTAGCAGAACGTTTCCACGGCGTACGACTCATCCCCTTTCTGCTGGTTGCGACGCTTGCGGCACAAGAGCCACAAACGGATCGCCCGGTGTTTCGATCCGGCGTGAGCCTGGTCCGGCTCGACGTCCGGATCGTGGACGAGGCCGGACGGCCCGTCACGGATCTTCGGCAGGACGAAGTGATCGTCTCGGAAGGCGACACCCGGCGACCCGTGCTTCTCTTCCAGCGCGTTGCCGGATCTGGACAGTCCTACGTCGAGTCCGCCCTCAGAACCATCGCCTCCGATGTCTCCACGAACCAGGGCGCGCCGCAAGGCCAGCTGTTCGTCCTGATCATCGATCAGGACCACATTCGGTCAGGCGGTGAGCAGCCGGTCCGTATCGCCGCCGATGCGTTCCTGCGCGAGCGCGTTCGCCCGCAAGATCGCGTTGCCGTTTTTGGACTTCCGGGCCCGGGACCGGCCCAGCCGTTCACGGCGAATGTCGCAGCCGCGCGCCGCCAGCTCGAGCTCGTGCGCGGGGCGCTCGAACGGCGCGCGACAGGTGCCGTGACGGAGATGACCGTCAGCGAGGCGTATGAGATCCTCCGGGGCAACGAGCTGGTGCTGTCGCGGTATACGGCGCAGCAAGCCTCCGACACCGCGGCAGGCGGCGTCTCGGCGAACGACCTCGTGAAGCGATTTGCGAACGACCCGGCCGTGCTTCGCCGGCTGATTCGCGAGAACGCTCAGTCAATCGTGAATCAGGCCGATGCCGACACGCGGCGCTTCCTTCAGGCGACGGCCGACCTGCTTCGCAGTTTTCGAGGCATCGACGGACGAAAGACCGTCGTGCTCTTCTCCGAGGGGTTTTACGCAGACAACGTCGCGCGCGACGTCGAGGACGTCGCAGCCGCGGCCGCCGAAACCTACGCAGTGGTGCATGCGTTCGAGCTCAACCGCCGCGCCGACCTGACGGCCGCGGCGTCTTCGACCGCCGATGACGCGATGGAAACGTCGAGTCGGCTCGAGCCGCTCGGCAGTCTTGCCGCGGAAACGGGCGGCATGTTGGTCAAGGACGCGGCCACGCGGCTCGATGCGGCGCTCGCCGCGCTCCTGCCCGACGACGGCGGCTACTACCTCATCGGCTTCGAGCCCGCGGTGCCAGAGGCCGGTGACAGCGCGTATCGACGGATCAGATTCCACGTCAACCGCCCGGGCGCGCGCGTGATCTCCAGGACGGGATATGCCATTGGCGCGACACCGACGCCGGCTGACCGCCGACGCGCGATCGACACCGCTCTCGGCGCGCCGTTCACTCAGCAGGGGCTCAAGCTGGAATACACCACGTACGTCGGACAATCGGCCGTGTCCGCCCAGCAGCGGGTCGCCGTGAGTCTCACGGCTCAGCTGCCCGTGCGCCGCGCCGGCGGGGCGGCAACGGGGGACGATGCAGAAAGCGCCGACGTCGTGTTCGTCGTGCGCAACAGCCGCACTGGACAGGCCGCCGCAAGCGGCTCGGATCGGCTGCCGCTCCCGACAAGTACCGAACCCGGCGTCTCGACCGGCACTTCGTCGTGGCGCGTCGGGTTCGATCTTCCCGCCGGGGACTACATCATGCGGTGCGTCGTCCGCGAGCCCGGCGGCATCGTCGGCAGCGCGGATCGCCGGTTCAGAGTGCGTGCCCTCGACGGGCCGGATGTCGCGGCCACGGACCTGATTCTCGTCTCGCCGGGCGAGACGCTTC
This sequence comes from uncultured Acidobacteriota bacterium, assembly GCA_963816795.1. Taxonomy (GTDB): domain Bacteria; phylum Acidobacteriota; class Vicinamibacteria; order Vicinamibacterales; family SCN-69-37; genus CAWFLT01. The sequence goes on from CAWFLT010000001.1 coordinate 140,570, forward strand.
CCGTGCGCAATCGGGGTTACACGGACGGCACTCTCGTCGGCACGCTTCGGCTCTACGGGCCTGACGCGGCGAAGCTCCAGAACGTCATCGCCAGACTCGAGCTGACTCCGACGACCGGCTCACCGGAACCGGGTGCGACAGGCAGGGCCAGCGACGCGGTGCTCGGCGAGATCACAGCCTCCGGTCGGGGCGTCCTGCGAGACGTGAAGTTCGCCGTGCCTTTGGAGAAGCTGCCGGCCGGCCCGTATGTCGCCCGGGCCATCGTCCGCGTCGACGGCGAGGTCGTGGCCGATGTCCGGCGTCCCGTGGATGTGATCGTCGGCGCGCCGCCGTCACCGCTCGGGACCGGCAGCGCGCCCCGGCCACGCGACGCCCTCGAGGGTGAGCCGGGCCGGCGAATGATTCGCCAGGCGTCGTCGAGTCCGATTGAGCGCATTCGCCGGGCGGCAGCCAGCGCCGAACGGCGGCAGTGGGCGGTCGTCCTGACGGAGCTCGAAAGCGCGTCGGCCGATGACCCGGTCGCCAACCGGCTCCGCGGCCTGGCGCGATTGGGCCGCGAAGAGTATGGCTTGGCGGCGGCAACGCTCGGTCTCGCCTTCGGCGCGAGCCCGGACGAGGATGCGGCGCTGGCGTTCGTGCTCGGCTGGGCCCGGGTCGGCGCGGATGACCGAACGGGCGCCGTCACCGCGTTTCGAAACGCCATGCGGATCGAACCGACGATGACCGCCGCCTATCTTGCATTGGCGGAGACGTACGTCGGGCTCGGCCATCCGGCCCTTGCCCGGCAGGCCCTCGAAGCCGGGGTGGGCGCCCTGCCTGCGTCGAGTGAGTTGCAGCGCATGCTTGCCGCGCTGAAGAAGTGACGCGCTGCGCACGTGGTAAGGTCCGTTGGGAGTATCGCCGATGATCCTTTGCGCGCTATTGGGAGTCGTGCTCCTCGGCCAGTCGGATTCGGTCCAGACCATCCGCCTCACGCCGACGGTCGTCGCCGAGATCGATATCAACAAGCTCAAAGGTCGACTGGTGCGGCAGCTTGCCTGGTCGCCCGATGGATCGCAAATCTACCTGATGACGTACGAGCCGAATCGGGATGCCTCGATCAAGGAAGCGTTTCACTTTCTCATCCCGTCGAGCGGCGGCCCGTCGAAGCGGGTCGATGCCCAGCCCGACTGGGCGGCGGCGTACTGGGCTTGGAAAGCCGCGCAGACTGCGCCCGGCGAGCCCGCGCTCAAGATCGAGGCCGCTGATGAAAAGCGGCGTGAAAACGCCATCGCCCTTCCGTTCGGCGGCGAGTACGCGCGCGGCGGGACTCCGGATCCGACCACCGGAATGTCCAGAGAAGCGGCGATGGAAGCGGCGCGGGGCATGGAGACCTATAACGTTTACCTGCTGCGCCTGAAAGGGCAGACCATCGGCGAATGGATCAACCATCCGATCGTTCCCGGCCTGACGTTCGGTTGGGGACCGAAGGGCACCGGACTCATCGCCTTTGCCGAACTGAAGTCCGGCCGGCTCATTCTCATGGACCGGAATGGCAGCCAGCAGAAGGTGGAGGACACGAGGAATGTCGTGCTCCCGGCCTGGACGGAAGACGGAGCCCGGCTCGCGTACCTCGAGGGCCGCGGGCGCGGGACGTACGCACTTGTTGTGGCCACCGTTCAGAAATAACGCCGCGCGTCTCGCCGGAGCTGTCCTCATCGCGAGCGGCGGCGCCGTCGCCGCCTGGCAGACCGCGCAGAGTCCGCAGTTCAGAACGGGCGTCGATTTCGTCGAAGTCGATGTCACCGTTCTTGACCGGCAAGGGCGGCCAGTCACCGATCTATTGCCGGCCGATTTCGAGATCCGCGAGCGCGGGTCGCTTCAGCGCCTCGACACGATTTTTCTCGTCACCACCGAGGGCCCGCTCGCGCGTGGGACGCCGGCCGCCATCGGCTCGCCTCCGGCCGTGCCGCGGCGTCCTCTCCAGCCGCGGATCTTCATCTTCGTGTTCGACCTCGCGCACCTCTCCGCCAACGGGTTCAACCGCAGCCGCAGCGCCATTCAGGGCTTTCTCGAGTCCGGTCTGCGCGCGCAGGATCTGGCGGGCCTGGTCGTCAACGGCGAGATGCTCGGGAACAAGATCGTCTCCGACAAGAAACTGCTTCTGAGCCTGCTCGAGGGCGTGAAGCTGCCAAATCTCTCGCGTCAGAACGACATGCGCCAATGGCCGCGGATCCTGACGGAGGAGGAGGCATTTCACATCGCGAGGAGCAGCCGGAATGCGCGTGAGCAGGCCGTCCTGCGTGCCTGCAACGAGCGGCCCAGCGAGTGCAACGGGAACGGCCGGTCGGTCGTCGAAGCCGAGATCGAGGGAAAGGCCACGCTGATGACCGGCGAGTCGGCGCGTGACGCGCAGACGACGCTGACGGTGCTGCAAACGCTCGCGAGCGGGCTCGGCCGTCTGCCCGGACCAAAACAGGTCGTCCTGTTCTCGGAGGGCTTCTACACCGGCGAGTTTGCCGAGCGAGTGACCCACGTGGCCGGGCTGGCGGCGCAGCATCGCGTCCGCATCTCCACGCTCGATGCGCGCGGTCTCAACACCGATCCTCGAATGCAGAACATCTTCGGCGAGCAGCCCACGCAAGGCGTCGGCGATCTTGCCACGCTTGGATCCGACGTCAACGCCGACGTGCTGACAACGCTCGCACTCGAAACGGGTGGCGAGCGCGTCCGCAACCGCAACGATCTTCGGCCCGCCCTCGATCACCTCGCGACCGAAAGCGGGACGTACTACATGCTCGGCTACTCGCCGCAGATACCGTTTGACGGATCGTACCGGAGGATCGACGTCACCGTGCGCCGCCCTGATGTGACGGTCCGCGCCCGGCGCGGATATAACGCGGCCCGGCCGCCGGCGCGAGAGCCGGGGGTGAGCCCCCGCCCCCCGCCGCCCCGCCTGGCACGGCGAGCTCCACGCAGCCAGCCGCGCCGACGATCGGCCCGGATCCAGGTACTGCAGCCGGGTCGACGCGGCCGAGATTCGGGCCGGGCCGGCCAGCCGACATCGCTGCGCTTGGCGATCGTCTCGGTGATCCATCGGCGCCGGCGGCCGGGCGCGGAGCGCAACTGGGGCGGCAAGGGTGGGATCTGTATGCCGCCGGCAAGGTCGAAGAGGCGCGCGACCGCCTCGTGGAAGCGGCCGCGGCCGGCGGCGGCGTCTGGGTGGACTATGCGCTGGGGCTGGCGGAGTTTGCCTTGCGGCATCCGGAGGCCGCCGTCGCAGCCTGGCAGCGGGTGCGAACCGCCCGACCGGACTACGCGCCGGTCCACTTCGATCTCGCCGATGCGTACCTGATGCTCGACCGGACGGCGGATGCCCTCTCGGTCCTGCGCGAGGCCGCACGGCGATGGCCCGCCGATCCCGACACCCACAACGCGGTGGGCATTGTCCTCGTGAAGCGCGGGGCGATCGACGATGCCATCGAGAGCTTCTCACGAGCCGTCCTGGCGGCGCCGGACGACGACACCGGGTATTTCAATCTCGGCCGCGCGTACCACCTTCGCTACGCCCGCCGTCTGCAGACCAGCACCACGTCCGCCACGGCCGCCCGGTTCCTGGCCGACCGCGATCGACTCAGTGCGCTCGAGGCCTACGGGAAGTGCGTCGCGTTGGGCGGTCCGTTCGAAAAGCAGGCGCGCGACGCCGTGGCGGCGCTTCAGTGGGCGAAGTGATAGCCAACAAAAAAGGGCGCGACCCATCGGGTCGCGCCCTCGTGTCGCCCTCGTCCGGCAGTTAGAATCCGACGCGAATGCCGAGCCGCAAGATACGCGGGTTCATGATCTCGCGCACCTCGTTGAACGTCGTCAACCGCCGATCGTAGATCCTGCCGAGCTCGACCGCCGAGTTGAACAGGTTGAAGATGTCGGCGTCGAAGTTGATCGAGTACTTTCCGCTGCCGAACCTGAACGCCTTGTTCATCCGGAAGTCGACCGAGTGCACTGTCGGCAGGCGCGAGGCGCCGACATCGTCGACGAGCAACAGGCTCTTGCCGGCGGAGTTCAAGGCATCGCTCGTCCCCGGCGCGCGGCTCTGGAAGAACGGCGACGCGTAGCCCTGGCGCATGATGTAGTTCAGCCCGAAGTTGATGTCGAACTTCATCTGATACGCGCCCGTCGCGATGAACTGATACTTCGGCAGCACCGTGTAGATTGCGCTCTTCCCGCTGCCACTCGTCGTGATCATGACGAGGCCGCCGTCCTTTTGCGGCCCGACGATCTGGTTGCCGGCAACGACGACCGTCGGCGTGGGATCGGCCTGCGAATCGGTACCGTTGAAGTACTCGCGGTGGTCGTTCGTCGAGAACCCGAGGCGCATCATCCAGTTGTCGGCCATGCGTTTCGTGGCGGCCACCTCGAGTCCGAGGAATCGCTGGCTGTAGCCGTTGCGCGTTTCATCGAGCCGGTGCCGATCGCTCGGGATGGCTGAGGGATTGACAGAGTAGTACGGCACGCTGAACGAACCGACGACCGGATCCGTTCCCGTGAACGTGCCGGCCTGGGTGTAGTCGGCCGCCGTCACGCCCTCGAATTGCAGCCAGTTGAAGTCGACGTACTTCCGCCACGTGAAGTTCGTGCTCACGCCGAAATTCTTCATCAGCTCGTGCTCGATCCCGAACAGCAGCTCGTGGGTCTTCGGCGTCTTGTAGTTTCCGATCCGGTCCGGGTTGCCGTTCAGCGGATCGGTCGGATCGAAGCCGCCCGTGCCGTCGGCCGCGATAATCTCGTTGGGATCGGTAATCCTGTTGCCGTTCAGATCGCGCGAGATGAAGTACACGTAGCTGTAGTAGGGGATCTGCGTCACGTTGAAGCCTCGGTTGGAGGCCAGCTGAGACGCAAACATTCCATAGCTCGCCCGCGCGATCGTTTTGCGCGATTCGTTGAGGGCATACGTGAGACCCACACGCGGCGTGACCGTGTTGTAGACGACCACGCTGTCCTGGGCGGTCGCGGTCAACGCAGGCAGCAGATCCGAGAGCGGGTTGGCAGGCACCGAGGCGGCTTCGTTGTTGGCCACCTGACGGTCCCAGCGCGCGCCCACGTTCAACGTCAGCCGGCCGAGGCTGATCTGATCCCCGGCGAACGCGCTCCAATACACGCCGTTGCCGGCAAAGGCCCAGTCACGCACGACGGTGGTGTACATGTCCGGGTATTCCGTGTGGGTCGTGTAGAGTCCCCCGGGGAATCCGCTCTGCGAAGTGACGGAAGACTTCCGCCATCCGAATCCGAACTTCAGCTCGTGCTTGCCTTTGAAGTAGTTCCCTTCGAGCTGCAGGTTGCTCTGCGGACGATCGGTCTCGTACCACGAATAGGTGTTCTGGAAGATGCCGGCATCGTCCTGGTACCGCTGTGTGTCGCGGCCGCCAACAGGCTCGAAGGAGAACCCGCCGCCCGTGTACGCGTAGCGCGCGGTCAGGAACGTCGTGTTCGACATCGTGTAGTTCACTTCGCCCTTGAACAGGTCGGTCGGGCCCTTCTGGTTCCAGGTCGTCGGGGCCGGGCGATTGGACGCCGCGTTCCGGCCGAGCTTGATCTTGTCGCCGCGGAAATAGGTGAAGCTCGCGCGCAACTTGTCCGAGAGCACGGCGGTCGCCTTGGCGGCGTAGTTCTCGAGCGTCGTGCAGTCGCGCGCCGTCAACACGTACGATTCGGCCGGCGCCGTGTAGGTGCCGAACCCGGAGCAGTTGTCTTCGCCCTGCACGCCGACGGTACGCTCGGCCGGGTTGTATGAGTACACCTCCATCTGGGGATTCGTCTTGCCGTAGGCGCCCCAGACAAACAACTTGTCCTTCACGACCGGTCCGCCGCCTTCCACGCCGTAGTCGGTGTACTTGTGAAAGCGGTTGTAGCTCTGAAGCCTGCCCACCGCGTCGTCAGGCAGGTTGTCCGACTGCAGACTGTTGTTCTCGAAGTAGTAGCGGCTCGACCCACGCCAGCGGTTCGTCCCGCAGCGCAGCACGAGGTTGAGCTGCACGCCCGGCGTCGGGTTGGACGGATCAGCGCCGCCCGTGGTGACCTGCATCTCCTGGAACATGTCGAAGTCGTAGTAGGTCGGCGTCGACCCCACGGCCGACATGTCCGTGATGGCAATGCCGTCCATGCTCCACGTGTTGTCGTCGTCGCTCGCGCCCTTGGCCTGGTACGCCGACTGCTGCCCGGATTCGGCGCCGCCAACGTTCACGCGGTCGACGACGATCCCCGGCACCGTCTGCAGCACGACCCACGGGTCGCGCGAGGACGGAATGCTCTGCAGCTCGTCGAGCGACACGTTCGTCGACACCGTCTGCCTCTTGGTCTCGATGACCGGCGTCTCGGCAAAGACGTTCACCTGTTCGGTGACCGCCCCGACCGTGAGCGTGATCGGCAGGTCGACGATGGAGCCGGCGCCAACCGGCACGTTGTCGTTCTTGTAGTCGTTGAAGCCCGATAGCTTGGCCACAACGCTGTAGCGCCCAGGAGCGAGGTTCAAGAACCGCGCCGTGCCTTGAGCGTCCGTCACGCCTCGTTGGGTCTGGACCCCTGCCAGTTCCACGGTCACACCGGGCAGCAAGGCGCCGGTGCCGTCTTTCGCGGTGACGTCGATTCGTCCCGTGAAGACCTGGGCGCTTGCTGGGATGGCGAGGACGGTGAGGCACAGGGCCACCAGGGCCGCTGGTACCAACCTTCTACTCATGAGGACTGCCTCCGTTTCCGGTTACGTTTGCACACGGATCAGGGTGTCCCGGGCGAGCGTTGACACCCCTACTGTGTGGTTTGACCCCACAGATGCAATTTCGTTGCACGGTTGAAACGCACTGGGGAGGGACGTAACTGCTTGATTCTACTAGGTGTCCGACTATGAACGGCCACCAATCCGAATCAGAGACATCCAAGGGGTTGGATCCGACCACGGGAGGGACGAAGGCTGGGACGAAAATGGAATGCGATCGGATCAGACCGGGGTCAGCCCGGTCTGCCCGGCGTTATTTGGCGAAGCGATCGAAGATGTCGACGAGCTCGGCGAGTTGCTTGCGTCGCTCGACGTCCCCTTTGACCAGGCCTTCGGTGACACAGTTGTCGACGTGATACTTGAAGATGGCGAGGCTGATTCGATTGAGCGCCGCCTCGGCCGCCGCCAATTGCTGGAGGATTTCGACGCAGAGGCGTGGCTCCTGCACCATGCGACGGATCCCGCGAATCTGACCTTCGATCCGATTCAATCGCGTGACGAGCGCCTGTTGTTCGGTTGTGCCCAACATGTATTCTCGTTTCGAGCGTGAACGCGCGCCTACTAGCGCTGGCCGTAGGAGACGACGGGTTGACGTTCTTTTTCAATACGACGGTCCGGCCATGCTGTTACAGGGTAAGAGCTCACGATGATTGACCGGGGCTCGGGACGACCGATCGTGCTCATTCCGGGCATTCAGGGACGATGGGAATACCTCGCCGGCACCGTGAACGCGCTGGCGCGGTCACACCGTGTCCTGACGTTTTCGCTCGGCGATCTGGTCAGCCCCGACCGGCGCGGCGACCCGTTCACCGCGTGGGCCGAGGGCATCGATCGAATGATCGAGCGTGCCGGCGAAACGCCGGCGGCGCTGGTGGGTGTGTCGTTCGGCGGCCTCATCGCGTTGCGGTATGCGTCCCTTCATCCCGATCGGGTGCGCGCCCTCGTGCTGGTGTCCACCCCGCCGCCGGGGTGGCGGCCAGATCCGCGCCGGGCCGCGTACTTGAAACGGCCGCGCTTGAGCTTGCCCCTGTTCGCCTGGCGGGCGTCGAGCACGCTGCTGCGTGAGCTCGTGCGCGCCCGGCCCTCGTGGCCCGCGCGCGCGCGCCTGGCCGTCGAGTACGGCGGCCGCGTGCTGCGCGCGCCAGTGTCGCCAACGCGAATGGCCGAATGGGTGCGCGCCTGGCAGGCGTCAGATCTCGAAAGCGATTGCCGTCGCGTGGTCGCCCCGACGCTCGTCATCACCGGCGAGCCTGGCTTCGATCGCGTCGTCCCCACCGAAACCACGCTGCAGTACCTTCGGCTGATCGACGGCGCGCGTCATGTCGTGCTGCCTGGCACCGGGCACCTCGGCTCGGTGACGAAGCCGGCTGATTTTTCGGAAGTGGTCGGCCGTTTTCTTGCCGAGCGTTCCGTCCACTCACTTGAGGCAAAGGGAGCCTGATCGCATGTATCTCGACGTGTCCGGCCCCGCGGGGCGACTCGAGGCGCTGCTCGACGAGCCGCGCAGTTCCTCACCTGGCGCCGATTCCGCTGCGCCGGGCGCGGCCCCACCGCGCGCCGCCGTCGTGTTCGCGCATCCTCATCCGGAAGAAGGCGGCACGATGCACACGAAGGCGGTGTTTCAGGGCGCCAAGGGCCTCGCGCGCATCGGGTGCAGTGTGCTTCGCTTCAATTTCCGTGGCGTCGGCAAGAGCGAAGGCGCCTTCGACGCCGGCAAGGGAGAGGCGGAGGATTTCCGCGCCGCGCTCGATTTCATGTCGGCGCGCTATCCGGACGTCCCGCTCTGGGCGGCCGGCTTCTCGTTCGGATCGTGGATCGCCCTCGAAACCGGTGCGGTCGATCCACGCGTCTCTCTGCTCATCGGCATCGCGCCGCCGGTCACGCGCCCGAACTACGATTTCGTGAACACGCTCGCGAGCACGAAGCCCAAGTTCTTGATTCAGGGCAGTCTCGACGAGCTCTGTCCGATCAAGGACCTCTGGGCGTTCTACGCCAAGCTCCCCGAACCCAAGGAAATCGTCGTCATCGACGGCGCCTCGCACTTGTTCGAAGGCAAGACGCGCGAAGTGGGCGAAGCGATCGAAGATCTCCTCGGGGACTTCGAGTATGAGCGGTACGGCCGTCGCGCGCCGGTCACCATGGTCCCTGTGCATGTCCCGGCATGCGCGCCGCTGGTTGACGAGTGAGATTCCGTCCGAGCGCAGTCCTGACCCCGGAACAGCTTGGTGACGAGCACCGGCTGATCGCGCAGACGGCCGCGGCGTTCGTCGCCAACGAGGTGGTCCCCGCGGTGCCGCGCCTCGAACAGAAAGACTGGGCCGTCGCGCGGCAGTCTGATCGAGCGGGCCGGCGCGCTCGGACTCCTGGGCACTGACGTTCCGGAAGCGCTTGGTGGCGTCGGCCTGGACAAATTGTCGGCCATCATCGTCGGCGAAGCGATCGGAGCGAATGCGTCGTTCTCGACGACGTTCGGCGCGCAGACGGGACTCGTGATCATTCCGTTGCTGTGCTTCGGCACGCCGGCGCAGCAGCAGAAGTATCTCCCGCGCCTGGTGACCGGTGAGATCATCGGCGCGTATTGTCTGAGCGAGTCAGGATCGGGATCCGACGCGCTCGGCGCGCGCACGAAGGCCACTCGCCTGCCGGACGGCGCCTGGTCGATCACCGGCGAGAAGATGTGGATCACCAACGGCGGGTTCGCCGATCTGTTCGTGGTCTTCGCGAAGGTGGACGGCCAGCACTTCACGGCGTTTCATGGTCGAGCGCGGCGACGCCGGCGTCTCGAGCGGTCACGAAGAGCACAAGATGGGCCTGCACGGCTCGTCGACGACGCCGCTCGTCCTGCAGGACGCACGCGTGCCGGCGGACCACCTCCTCGGCGAGATCGGCCGCGGTCACAAGATCGCGTTCAACGTGCTCAACTACGGCCGCTTCAAGCTGGCGGCGATGTGCAGCGGTGGCGCGAAAGCCGCGCTCGGCGAAGCCGCCAGATACGCCGCCGGCCGGCGACAGTTCGGGCAGCCGATTGCGGCGTTCGGCGCCATCCGTCACAAGCTCGCCGAAATGGCGATTCGCATCTACGTCGTGGAAAGCATGCTGTACCGGACCACCGGCCTCATCGACGCCGCGATCGGCGCGTCGGGCGACGACACGACCGCGGTCGCCGCCGCGCTGGAGGAGTTCGCGATCGAAGCGTCGCTGCTGAAGGTGGCCGGCAGCGAGATGATCGACTTCGTCGTCGACGAAAGCGTCCAGATTCACGGCGGCAACGGATTCGTCCGCGATTATCCGGCGGAAGGGCGGTATCGCGATGCCCGCGTCAATCGCATCTTCGAGGGCACCAACGAGATCAACCGCCTGCTGATTCCGGGGCTCATCGTCAAACGAGGGATCGGGACGGGTACGACGGGTACGACGGGTACGACGGTACGACGGGTACGACGGGTACGACAGGTACGAGCAGGTACGGGCGCGTTGAAGAAAGTCGCCCTGATGGCGATCGGACTCGCGGTCGAGACCTATGGCGACGCGCTCGCTCAGGAGCAGGAGGTGCTGACGCTCCTGTCAGACATCGTCCTGGACACGTTCGCGGCAGAGAGCGCGGCCCTGCGGGCGGCCGCGGCTGATGCCGGCGGGCATCGCGATGCCGCCGTCCACGCGGCCGTGGCGACCGTCGCGGTGCACGACGCGAGCCTACGCATCGAGATGCATGCGCGCACGGCCCTGGCGGCAATGCGCTCGGGCGCTGCGCTCGACTCGGCGCTCGACACCCTCAAGAACACCTTGACGGTGGCGCCCGCCAACACGATCGCCGCGCGCCGCCTCGTCGCCGACGCCGTCACCGAAAGTCGCGGATATCCCCTCAATAGGCAATGAGGCAATGTGCCAATGAGGCAATGAGGCAATGAGGCAATGGGGCAATGAGGCAATGGGGCAATGAAATGGGGCAATGGGGCAATTCACTGACCATTGACGAAATGCCCCAATGCAATGACCAATCCCCAATAACCAATGAGCAATGAGATACTTGCCCCGGAGGCTGGGTATGGGCGCTTGGATTGGTCGGCCACGCATCTTCGTGCTCCCGCTCGTCGGTGTGCTGGCGCTCGCGGTGGGCGTCGGGGCGCGGACGCAATCGGTTGAGAAGTCGATCTTCGTGTCGGTCGTCGACGGGTCCGGCAAGCCGGTCAAGGACATGACGGCGGCCGAGTTCGCGATTCGCGAAGACAACATGAACCGCGAGATCACCAGCGCCAAGCTGGCGACGCAGCCGCTCAACATCCAGATTCTCGCCGACACCACGAAGGAGTCCGGTGCGGTCGGGATGATGACCAGAGCGGAAACCTCGTCGGGGGCGAGTGAGGTGATCCGCGACATCCGCACGTCGCTGACTGCATTTGTGAAGCACGTCGCCGCCGCGGCGCCGGCCACGCAGATCGCGTTGATGGAATTCGGTCAGGCGTCGATTCCTGTCGTCAACTTCACCAGCAACGTCGCCGACGTCGAGAAGGGCATCAACAAACTGTTCCCGAAGCCGGACGCGGCGTCGGTGCTCCTCGAGGCGATGATGGAAGCCAACAAGCAACTCGAACGGCGACCGAGCCCGCGGCGCGCGATGGTGATCCTGAACATCGAGCCGGGCGACGAACAGAGCACGCAACAGCCCAACGCGATCATCGAGGGGTTCCGCAAGTCCGGGGCGTCGCTGTGGGCGGTGTCGCTGCAGCGCGGCGAACTGCGCAATCCTGCGCGCGACATCGTCCTGGCCAAGTTGACCCAGGTCACCGGCGGGCGTCGCGAGTTCATTGTCGGCCAGTCCGCGATCGAGAACTGGCTGAAGACGTTCGGCGATGCGCTCACGAGCCAGTACGAAATCACCTATCGGCGGCCTGACAACAAACCGGCCACACAGGTGCTGACTGGCATCACGCGGCCGGGTGGTCTCCGCGTGTACGCCAACATGTTCGCGCCCAGATAGCGGTGGCTGGATCCGCGGCGCCATGAGCGCGCCGACTTCCCGCAAGCCCGTCCGCGGCGCGCGATCGGAACGGGCGGCCGTCGCTTCGCCGGCGGCCCCCGGAAAGGCGCGCGGCGGCTGGATCGCGGCAGGTGGCGCGCTGTTGGCCGCGATCGGCGCCATTGCGCTCTGGTGGGGGCGCGGCAGCCCGTACGCCGTCACTCAAACCGCGGACCAGAACGTCCTCCTCGTCACCATCGACACGCTGCGCGCCGACGCGCTTGGGTCGTACGGCGGCCGTGCCGCCACGCCGCACCTCGATCGGCTGGCCGCGGGCGGCGCGCGCTTCTCGTTCGCGCACGCGCACGCGGTCGTGACGCTGCCATCCCACACCTCCATCCTGACCGGGCAGCTTCCCTACGAGCACGGCATGCGCGACAACAGCGGCTATCGCGTCAAGGACGGGACCCGGACGCTCGCGACGCGACTCAAGGCCCTTGGCTTTGCGACCGGCGCCTTCGTCGGCGGCTTCCCCCTCACGAAGCGGTTCGGCCTGACGCCCGGCTTCGACGTCTACGACGACCAGGTACCCGAGCTCAAAGGCGATGTGTCGTTCTCGATGCCCGAGCGGACCGCAGACGAGGTCACCAGGAGCGCGATCGATTGGATCGGCCGCCAGACCACGAAGTTCTTCTCGTGGGTGCACGTATTCGATCCCCACTCGCCGTACAAACCGCCGGCCGATCTCGCGTCGCAGTACGCGTCGCAACCATACGACGGTGAAGTCGCGGCCGTCGATCGCGCGCTCGGCCCGCTCTTCGATCGGCTCGCCACCCTCTCACGGCCAACCCTCGTCATCATCACCTCGGATCACGGCGAAAGCCTCGGCGACCACGGCGAGCTGACGCACGGGATGTTTGCGTACGAGGCCACGCTTCGCGTCCCGCTCATCGTCGCGACCGTGCACGCTGGTGGCTCGGCGACGCGTGGCGTCGTCATCGACGCCCCGGCCCGCCACGTCGACATCGCGCCGACCGTACTCGATGCCGTCGGGGCGCCGGTCGAAGCCTCGCTGGCGGGAAGCTCGTTGCGCGAGGTCATTGGCAGCGGCCGCGGCGGCGACCGGCCGCTCTACTTCGAGGCGATGACGTTCAGTCTCGTGCGCGGCTGGGCGCCGCTCCGTGGCGTGATCGTAGGCCGCGAGAAGTACATCGACTTGCCGATCGCGGAACTCTACGAACTGGGTGCGGATCCGGCAGAGGTGAAGAACCTGGCGGCGTCGCTCGCCGAACGGCGGCAGGTTCTCTTCAACACCCTGAAGACCTACAACGTCGCGCCGCCGGAGCGCCCCGGGCAGGAATCCGCCGCGGTCGCTGCGACCCTTCGGTCGCTCGGGTACGTGTCGGGCAGCGCGCCCGCGAAGAAGGTCTACACCGAAGACGACGATCCAAAACGCCTCGTCGCGGTTGACCGTGACCTGCACGCGGCCACCGAGCTCTACCAGAACGGGAAAGTGCGCGGAGGCAATCGCACTCTTCACTCGCGTCATCGACCGGCGTCCTGACATGGCCGACGCGGCGATTCAGCTCGCGCATGCCTACTGGGAGGCCGGCGAGCCGGGGCCGGCGATCTCGGCGCTCGAGGGCGCGCTCAAGTCGGGCGCGCCGGACCGCGACCTCCGCATCCGACTCGGCATCTATCTCGCCGAGAGCCATGCCGACAGCAAGCGCGCCATCCTCGTCCTCGAGGGGCTGCCGACGACCGACGTCGAGGCGCTCAACGCGCTCGGCATCGCGTACGGTGACGCCAGGCGCTACCCGGACGCGATCGCGAGCTTCAACCGGGTCCTGGCGCTCGATCCGACGAACGGACTCGCGTATCAGAATCTCGCGTCAATGACGCTGAGTCAGGCGCGGGCCGCGACCACGCCAGCCGATCGCCAGCGGCTCCTCCAGGAAGCTGAAGGGTTCGCGCGAAAGGCGCTGGCTGTCGACAGCGCGCTTCCGGGTGCGCACACCATCCTCGGCGTGATTCTTTCCGGCGCCGGCCGGAAGGCCGACGCGATTGACAGTTGGAAGCGCGCGGTGGCGCTCGACAGCGGTGAGTTCAACGCGCTGTACAACCTCATCTTGACGCTCGTGGAAACCGGGCAGACCGGCGACGCGCGTACTTACGCGCAACAGTTCGTGAACACGGCGCCTCCAGCGTTTTTCAAGACCGAGATCGCACAGATGCGCGAGTTCCTGCGACGATAGATCGATGGCCGCGCCTCGTTCCTCCCCGCGTCGTTGGCCGGCCGCACTGGTGGTCCTCGCACTCCTTGCGGCAGGCGCGTGGTGGTGGCTCAGGCCCCACGCCTTCGCGCTCGCCGCCAATCCGGATCGCAATATTCTCCTCGTCACGATCGACACCTTGCGGGCCGACGCACTGGGATCGTACGGCGGCCGGGCGACCACCCCCAATCTGGACCGGCTGGCCGCGCGCGGTGCCCGCTTCACTTTTGCGCACGCACATGCGGTGGTCACGCTGCCTTCGCACGCCTCGATCTTGAGCGGCCGCTACCCGTACGAGCACGGCATCCGCGACAACACGGGCTATCGCTACCCGGCCAGCCAGGCGACGGCGGCCACACGACTCAAGGCGGCAGGTTTCGCGACCGCGGCGTTCATCGGCGGCTTCCCGCTCGACCGCCGATTCGGCTTGGGGATCGGCTTCGATCGCTACGATGACCAGCTCCAGCGCGGGACGTCCGCGTCTGAACCCGGAGATCGCGAGCGCCGCGCAGACGCCGTCGTGACGTCGGCGCTGGGGTGGATCGATCAGCAGCAAGGCCGGTGGTTCTCGTGGCTCCATCTCTATGATCCGCACGTGCCCTACGAGCCGCTGGACCCTTGGGCCGCGCGTTTTCCGTCGGACCCGTACCTCGGGGAAGTTTCGGCCACCGACGCCGCGCTCGGCTCACTGTTCGATCGGCTTGCCACGCAGTCTCGCCCAACGCTGGTCGTGATCACCGGAGATCATGGCGAGAGCCTCGGCGATCACGGCGAGCTGACGCACAGCATTTTCGCGTACGAGCCAGTGTTGCGCGTCCCGCTGCTCGTTGCCGAGATCCTGCCCGGCAACGCCAGTGTCTCGACGACGGGCGTGACCGTCGATGCCGGCGTTCGCCATGTCGATATCCTCCCTACGCTCCTGGAGTCAGCGGGGATCGCGCCGGACGAGACTTCCGGGGCGTCGCTCCGAGACGTCATCGCCGGGGGCGATGTCGACCGGCCGTCTTACTTCGAGGCGATGACATCGACGCTGGCTCGCGGCTGGGCGCCACTTCGCGGCGTCCTCGTCGGTCGCGACAAGTACATCGACTTGCCGCTGCCCGAGCTGTACGACCTGTCCACGGATTCTGGCGAGGCGCGCAATCTGGCCTCGACGCGGGCTGAACGCGCGCAGGTGCTGCTCAACACACTCAAAGGCTTCAACGTCGCGCCGCCAGGGCGGCCGCAGGAAGAGACGCCGGAGACGATCGAGCGGCTGCGGTCGCTCGGCTACATCGGCGGCGGCTCCGCGACGGCACGCGAGCGCTACACCGAAGACGACGACCCGAAACGATTGATCGCGATCGAGCAGGGCATGCAGCGCGCGGCCGAGGCGAGGCGCGCTGGACGCAGTGGAGACGCCGTGGCGATGTACGAGAGCATTCTTGCCAAACGCCCAGACACCGAGGATGCCTACCGGCATCTGGCACTGACGTATTGGCTGACGGGCCAGCCGCAGCAGGCGATCGCGACGCTCGAGACGGCGCTCAAGAACGGCGTCACGCAGCGCGAAGTGCGCATCAAACTCGGTCAATACATGACGGAGGCGGGCCAGGCGCGCCGGGCGATCGATCTGCTGGCGACATTTGCCAACGACGATCCCGACGCGCTCATCGCGCTCGGCAATGCCTACGTCGCCGCGGGCCGTCCGGCCGATGCGATCCGAACGTTCACCCGCCTCCTCACGATCGATCCGGCAAACGCGCTGGCCTACCAGAACATCGGCATCGCCGAACTTGGCGCACGAAACGCGGCCGCAGCCGAGACGGCGCTTCGGCACGCCGTCAGCCTCGATCCCTCGCTGCCGGGCGCGCACACCGCGCTTGGCGTGGTCCTCGCCGGCAGCAACCGGCGTGACGAGGCCATCGCGATGTGGAAGCGCGCGGTCGACCTCGATCCGCAGGAAGGCAACGCGCTGTACAACTTGACCGTCAATCTAGACGCCAGCGGCCGCAAGGAGGAAGCGCGTGCCTACGGCGAGCGCTTTCTAGCAATCGCACCGCCTGGCCCGGATGCCGCCGCAGTCCGCAGGATGATCGGCAAGTAGCTCAGCGAGTCGTCGGTTGTACGGTTTGCCTTCTGCCTTGGCCTGCGCTGCTCGCCGTTCCTCGTGAGGATCTGGCAGCGCTGGCTGAAACGTCCGGTCCTTAAAGCTCGCGAGAGCCTCTAAGGCTGTCGCAATCCGCTCGAGCGCCTGGGCCACTCGCGGGTCGGGCATCGATGTCGTCTCCATAAGTCCTCCGTTGCAGGCGGTCGCTGCCGAATTCTGTGCCGCAGAGACCCGCTGGGCTAAGCAAAAGAATCAATAAGTCGCGAGAAGAACCCTGCGGCGGAGGACGTTTGGACCTGGACGGCGATGCTAGAATCCAACGGATCCTGATGCGCATCGCCCGACCGATGTGTGCCGGCGTCATCGCCGTCGCGCTTCTCTGCGCCGGCCGGTCATCCCTCCAGGGACAAGCGCCCCCGGCGGCTCAGGGCGGCGCCCAGCAGCCGACGTTCCGGACGACCACCAGCCTCGTCGAAGTCGACGCCATCGTCCTCGACGACCAGGGCCGGTTCGTGCCCGGTCTCCTCGCCGACGACGTGACGATCCTCGAGGACGGGAAGCCGCAGGCCATCCAGCAGTTCTACATGGTCACGCACGACCCGTCGAGGCCAGTCGCCGGCGCTCAGGGCGGTGCGTCGGCGGAGGACCGCGCCCACCGGATCTTCGTGCTGCTCTTCGACGAAGGCCACCTGGCGGTCGATTCCCTTCAGCGCGTCAAGCGCGGCGCCGAGCAGTTCCTCCGCGAGCAGTTCGGGCCCGGTGATCTCGGTGGCATCTTCGTCGGCGGCAGCATGTTCCGCGGCAAACTCACGACGAGCCGCGCCGATTTGATCGCCGGCGTGCAGGCCGTCAAGTCGGAGATCGACAACCGCCAGGCGCTGCTGGCGCCGCTCCGCGAGTTTCCGCGGATCCCGAGCGAGGTCGATGCCTACCGGATCGAGGGCGGCGCCCGGGAGCTCGTCGATCAGCTCGGCGTCGAGGCGTGCCGGGAGGAAGCGTTCCTGTGCCAGGACAGCGGCGGCGTGAACCAGGTCGAGAATCTGATTCAGAAGAAGGCGCGGCACTACGTGCGGCAGGCCCGAGTGCTCGCCAGCACCGCGGTGCAGAACCTGCAGAACGTCATCGGCAGCTTGAGCCGCATTCCCGGACGCAAGACCATCGTGCTGTTGTCGGAGGGCTTCTTCGTCGAGGAATCCAGGTCCCTGCTGCAGACGATCTCCGCGCACGCCGCACGGGGCGGCACGACGATCTACTCGATCGACGGCCGCGGTCAGACCAACGGCAACAGCCCGCCGTCAGATGTGCTCAGCGCGTCGATGGGACGCTCGACCAACTTCGATACGGCCGACGACGGCCCGACGATTCTCACCGAGGGAACGGGCGGGTTTATCGTCCGCAACATCGACGACGTCGCCCGCGCGTTCGGCCTCGTCGCGCGCGACACCAGCACCTACTACGTCATCGGCTATCAGCCCACCAACCGCGTCATGGACGGCAAGGTCCGCAAGATCGAAGTGCGCACGAAGGCCAAGGGCTTGAAAGTTCGTGCCCGCAAGGCCTATGTCGCGACGCCGCTGCCGACCAAGTAAGGCCAAGGACCAAGAGCCAGAGGCACAAGACAAAGCACGACACGGGGCTCACGGAACGGCACGGGGCCACGGAGTTCAACACGGAGGATTCACGGAGAGGACAGGCTTTCATCCGATGTTCAAGATCGTGTCTCCGTGTCCTCCGTTCGTCTCCGTGTTCCCCGTGTGAGCTTTTGATCTGAGAGCTGATGACCAGGTTAGTTTTTCCTGATGCTCTTAGCCTTTGCCAGATTCGCGCGGGCGTCGGCATACTCGGGCGCGAGGCGGACGGCTTCGGTGAACGAGGCGATCGCTTCGTCGACGCGGCCGAGCTCGGCCAGGACGACGCCGAGCTCGTTGTGGACGATGGCCCGATTCGGCTCGTACTTCAGGGCCTGACGGTAGGCCGCGACGGCGTCCTCGCGGCGGCCTGCGGCGTCCAGCGCCCGTGCCAGGTCTGCGTACGCCCCGCCAGACACCGGCGCGAGCCGGATCGCCTCTGAGAAGCGCGCGACCGCATCGGCTGGCCGGCCCATTCGCATCAACGCGTACCCAAGGTTGCGCAGCGCGCGGATCGAATCGGGCCGGAGCCGGAGCGCCGCCTGGTACTCGCCGGCCGCTTCTTCAAACCGCTCGAGGGTGCCGAGCGCGCTCCCGAGGTTGTGATGCGTCTCGGCGTCACTCGGGTTGAGGCGCAGGGCCTCACGATACGCGAGGACCGCTTCGTCAAGCCGGCCGAGCGACTGAAGCGCGTTGCCGAGGCTGGCCTGAGCATTCGCGTAGACCGGCCGCAAGCGAATGGCCGCTCTGGCCGCTGCGACCGCCTCGTCGTGCCGGCCGAGCCGCTCCAGCGCGAGGCTCCGATTGCACTGCACTTCCGGATCGTCCGGCTTCAGGCGCAACGCCTCGTCGAACGCCGCGAGCGCCTGATTGTCCTGCTGCAGCTCGAGAAACGCGGTGCCGAGATTGTTGTGCACCTGCGAGAAATCCGCCTTGAGCGCGAGCGCGGCGCGAAACTCCGTCACCGCCGCGTCGATCCGCGACCGGTCGCCGGTGGCCCGGCCTTCTCCGAGCAGCACCCATCCGAGGTTGTGCCGGATCATCCAGCTCGTCGGGTTGCGGGCGATCGTCGCGCGATACAGCGTCTTGGCGTCGACGTAGTCGTGGCTTTGACGCCAGGTGAGAACGGCGAGCGTCGCGATCAGAGCGCAGACGAAGATCTTTTCAACACGAAGGGCACGAAGGACACGAAGAAAACGAAGAACACGAAGAGAGCTTGGCGAAGACCTTGTGGCAACGGCTGACTCGAGGTTTTCTGCATTCCGACTTTTTGAAATGTTCCCTTCGTGCGCTTCGTCCCCTTCGTGCGCTTCGTGCTCTTCGTGTTGAAAGATCTTGCGTTGAAAGATCTGTGACCCGCGCCAGATCGCGGCGGCGACCAGCGTGATCACCCCGATGCTGGCCAGATACTGAAAGTGATCCGCCACGAAGGAATAGCGGAACGGGTAGACGTTGAAGAATCCGAGCGCCGGAAACAGCGTGCCGACAAAGAACAGCATCGCCGCCAGCGGCGCCCGGGATCGCTTCCGCCAGAGCCAGCAGGCCACAAGGACCGCCAGCGCCGTCACTGGGTAGACATACAGCCACACCGAGCGCGCGTCGATCTCCCACCGCGGGTAGATGAACGTCAGGTTGACAGGCCACGCGAGCTTGGCCAGATAGAACCAGAACGCGCGGCCGGCAATCAGCACGCGCTCGATCAGGCTGATCTCGAACTCCGCGCCCTCCGCGCCGATCTGGGTGCGCTCGAGGAACGCCGTGAGGAGACCGGCAGCGATCCCGAGCGCGAAGAACGGCACCAGCGGCCGCAGATCTTCGCGCCAGCGCAACCGGCCTCGCTGCCACCAGAACACCACGAGCAGCGCCGCCGGGAGCGTCGCCGTCACGCTCTTCGACAACAGGGCGAGCACGAACAACGCGAACGCGGCGCCGTACAGTCTCGACGACCGGCTGGTATCAAATCGCAGATAGAGCAGGGCCGCGCCGAGATAGAGCGCGCCCGACAGCGTGTTCTTGAGCTCGGTCATCCACGCGACGGATTCGACGTGGACCGGATGGAGCGCAAACAGACAGGCGGCCAGCCAGGCGCCTGGAATTGCCAGGCGGCGGAGAATCAGACCGATCAGAAACGCCGATCCGGCGTGGAGCAGGATGTTGACGAGGTGATACCCGAGCGTCGCGTCTCCCCACAGCCGATGCATCAGCCAGAAGGCTGAATGGACGACCGGGTAGTACTGCTGCGTGGCGCCGATGTCGAACCAGATGCGCCAGAGCCCGTCGAGCGACTGCAGCGCCGGCTGCGTCAAGTGCGCATCGTCATCCCACAGCGGACCGCCGTGCCAGGCGGGAAAGTAGGCCGCCAGAGTGAGCACGATCAGGACGGGCAGCGGCCACGACGTCCGCCACGCCTCGGCCCTCGGCGGCAAAATGGAACGCGTTGTGGGCCGCGGCCGGCCGCGCCGCTTCTGAGGCATGCGAACTGATATTACGTTCTTCTCCGTGTCCTCTAAACTTACCGGCGCGGGGCCTGGCCTCCGCCAAGGCTTCGGCCCAGCTCGCCGAAGCGCCTTCGGCGCGAAGGCGGCCCACCCCCGCGCCTCGAGCCCGCGCCACAAACCGGCGCGGGGTGCTCCGTGCCCTCTAGTTCTTCTCCGTGCCCTCTAGCCCTTCCTCCGTGTCCTCCTTGCGGCGAGGCGTACAAAAAAAACGGCTCCGGGCAAGCCCGGAGCCGTTCGGTTGTAGTCGCCTCGCGCTAGAACGCGATCGACGCGCCGACGCGGAAGACCCGCGGCGGAATGATGGCGGTCGGCGCGTTGAAGTTCGAGTTGCTGATCGTGTTGCTCGAGTAGCCCGTGATCGAGTTGACGTTCAACACGTTGAACGCGTCCAGGTTGAGCTTCAGACGGTTCTTGCCGCCGTTGAAGTTGAACGTCTTGCTCACTCCGAGGTCGAGCAGCTTGGCCGCGTCAAACCGCTCTGCGTCGGCAGACTGGTAGGTCAGCGTGTTGTAGGCGATCGTGGTCGCCGCGCCGCTGGCGTTGACACCACCGTAGACGTCGCCCGGACCCGTGATCGAGACGGTCCGCGTGTTGCCGTCGTTGACTGTCAGGTTACCGGCCGCGTTGATGTTCCACGGGAGCTGGTAGCTGCCGCTCAGCTTGACCAGGAAGCGGCCCAGCGTGCTGACGCCGTTGGTGAACTCCAGGCCAGTCGGATTGGTGACATTCGACTCCGCCACGCCAGGTCCATACGGCGTGTATTGCGGGTTGTCCTGAAAGGTCACGGATCCGTTCATCTGCCAGCGGTTGCTGAAGCGCTTGTTGACCGTCAGGTTGACGCCGTTGTAGACCTGATAGTTCGGGTTGGTCATCGTGATCGTGGCCAGGCCCGTCGCACGATAGCAGCCCTGGCACGGCACGTAGTACGGCGCGGTGATGTTGGCCACCGTGTCCGTATGGGTCCGGAGGTCCGTGTAGATCGACGAGTACGGATAGCCGGGAGCGCCGGGCTGATAGCCGACGTTGTAGGTCGTCGTGCCGCGATCGTACTTGCGATATACGTACTCGGCGCCGACGGCGAAGTTCGGCATCAGCTCGTGCTGGATGCCGGTGATGAACTCACGGGTCCGGCCGATCTGGGTGCTCGGGTCCACCGTGTTGCCCAAGCGGCGCGAAGATGCCGGTGTTCTGGTTGAACCGGGCGTTGCTCGACGTCGGGTTCCCGATCAGCTCGTCGACCTGCGCGACGCTGTCGATGTTGGCGTCGGTCCAGCAGGACGCGCCAGCCGTGGTGCTGCAGGCGCCGCTGCTGGTGTTGTTGCCCCACGTCAACGCCGGCTGGCTGAACAATCCGCCGAGGGCGTTGGCCAGCGTGATCTTCGTCGCGAAGTAGTACGAGTAGCTGGCCCGCACCGAGGTCTTGCCCGTCCCGGTCAGGTCATAGATCACGGAAACGCGCGGGCCCCAGTTGCCGAACGACTGGATCGGCTCGCCGGTGCCGGCGTCGACGTTGGTGGCGTCTTCGCACTGCGCCGGCAGACGCTCCGGCATCATCGGGTTGTTCGGCACGCAGCCGCCGAGATACTTGGATGTCTGCCAGTCGTAGCGGAGTCCGCCGTTGATCCGCAGCCGGCCGCGGCTGTACGAATCCTGGATGTAGCCGTTGTAGGTCCACCAGTCGTTGTTCAGCAACTGATCGCGGTAGAACACGGCCTGGCGTGGGACAAAGCCCGTCGCCGATCCGACCGGAACCGTCGCCCCGGTGCCGCAGTTGCTGCGGTTGTTGCCGACGCACTGCTGCTGCGCACGCGCGCCGCCGCTGTAGTGCGAGAACGTCATGATCGGGTTCTTCCGCCAGCCGACGCCGAACTTCAGGCTGTGGTCGCCGCCGAGCTTGTTGGCCAGGAAGTAGGTGCCGTCCGACTTGGCTTCCGTCGAGTGCCGCACGGTCTGGTAGGTCGCGGTCAGCGAGCGGCTGTTGAAGCCTGTCGTCTGATTGCCCAGCGACTGCTGGTTGAACAAGCAGTTCGGATCCGCGCGGTCGCCCGTGAGGTAGTCGTTGTAATTGGTGTTCCCCAGGTAGCGCGTGTTGGCGCCGCAGATCTTCGTCGAGTAGCTGCCCTGGTAGTCGAGGAAGAAGCCGCCGTGCACGTAGGTGAACTGGTTCACGATCACCAGCCGGTCGGTGAGGATCATCCGGTGCGTCAGCGAGTGGGTCGGCAGCGGGAAGCCCCAGGGCTCATCGCTGGTCTGCTCGGTGACGGCTTCCTTGGCCGTGTTCGCGCTCGCGCCGCGGGCGTTGCGGAACTTGTTGTCGCTCTGGAACAGGTACTGGATGTTGTTCGCGCCGTTCAGCTGGTAATTGGTCTTCGCCGAGATGTTCTTGATCAGCGTCTTGTCGTTGTGCAGACACTCCTGCACCGCCGGGAGGTCATCGTAGGTGATGGTGCCCGCGAACGATCCGGCGCGCTGCGCCGCGATCAACTGCTGGCAGAATTCGCCGCCGTCCGGATCGAAGAAGTTGATGACGCCGGTATTGATGTCCTGATGATCGGCCGCCGCCCACCACCAGAGTTTGTTCCGCTTGATCGGCCCGCCATACTCGATCGAGTAGTTCGAGATCTTCTTGATCGGGTTGCCGGACAGCAGCCCGGTCGTGCCCGAGGAGAACATGTCGGAGGTGACGTTGCCGCCCTGCATGGCGTCGTTCTCATACGTGGCGAGCGCGCTGCCCTTGAACACGTTGCTGCCGCTCTTGGTCACCAGGTTGATCGACAGACCGCTCGACTGCACCGAGACGTCGCCGCCGCCCGTCACCACCGAGATCTGTTCGAACGAGTCGAAGTTGAAGTAGGCCGGTGAGGAGTTCGAGGACAGGTCGGTGATCGATCCGCCTTCGAGGTTCCACTGGACGTTCGCGCTCGTGCCGTACACCGACAGGCCGACCTGCTGCCCGGACGCCGAGCCGCCGACGTTCAATCCGGCCTGGACGCCGGGCGTCATGCCGATGATCTGCCAGGGGTCGCGCGCCGTCGGGATGTTCTCGAAGATGTCCTTCGTGAACGTGCTGCCGGTCGTCGTCTTCTTCGTGTCGACCACCGGGCTGACTGCCGTGACCGTCAACTCCTCGGACATCTGGCCGAGCTCGAGCTTCTGGTCAATCTGGGCCGCAAAGCCCGTCTCAATCACCACGTTCGGACGCACCGCTTTCTTGAAGCTGGCGAGCTCGAACGTCACCGTGAACGTGCCAATCGGAACGCTGGGGATCTGGTAGGCCCCGCTTTCAGTCGTCACCGCGGACAACGGCCGCTGCAACGCTGGTCCGGACACCGTCACGGTCACGCCGGGCAAAATGCCGCCTGACGGATCCGTGACTTTGCCGAAGATCTGACCGGTGGCTTGCGCCTCGGCCGATCCTGCCGACAGGGCGATGGCGATCGCCACCAGCAGGAGCCCTCGGTACACTCGCGTCATCTTTCGTCCTCCTTACCTAGTCCATCCACGACGAACGCAGGTTTGCGACGGAACCGGACATCGACTGCGGTTCGGTCCAGGGGGTGAAACGGGACCGCAGGTCTTGCACAGGGTGGGCGAATACTACTCCCATGTCCGAGATCGGTCAACCAAGGGACCAGTGACCTTTTTGTGGCCATAAATTGCCATTAATTCACTATGAGTCCGTCCCATTTCGAACAGTGTCTTATTTAATGGCGCGGGGCCCCACCCCCGCGCCTCGGGCGCTCGGCGCGGCACGCGCCTCGCGGTGTCGCAGGCCCGACGCGACACCGCGCAGCCCGGAGCTCTGCGCGCCCGAGGCGTGGGGGTGGGCCCGGCGACCCCGCGAGGCGCGCGCCGCGGAGCCGCGCCGAGCGCCCGAGGCGTGGGGGTGGGCCCCGGCGACACCGCGAGGCGCGCGCCGCGGAGCCGCGCCGAGCGCCCGAGGCGTGGGGGTGGGCCCGGCGACACCGCGAGGCGCGCGCCGCGGAGCCGCGCCGAGCGCCCGAGGCGTGGGGGTGGGCCCCGGCGACACCGCGAGGCGCGCGCCGCGGAGCAGCGCCGAGCGCCCGAGGCGTGGGGGTGGGGCCCCGGCGACACCGCGAGGCGCGCGCCGCGGAGCAGCGCCGAGCGCCCGAGGCGTGGGGGTGGGGCCCCGGCGACACCGCGAGGCGCGCGCCGCGGAGCAGCGCCGAGCGCCCGAGGCGTGGGGGTGGGGCCCCAGCGACACCGCGAGGCGCGCGCCGCGGAGCAGCGCCCGAGCGCCCGAGGCGTGGGGGTGGGGCCCGGCGACACCGCGAGGCGCGCGCCGCGGAGCAGCGCCGAGCGCCCGAGGCGTGGGGGTGGGGCCCCACGCCTGTAAATGAAGATAATTGGGCATGCGTCTGCGAAACAGGCCGCTCCGCCGGCCCCGGCTGATCGCTGGAATGGGCCTCCTGCTTGCCTCGGCCGGCTGCACTTCGGGCCCGGGCCCCCCGGACGATCGCCCCTATCAAGAGCAAGTGGCCGCCTGGCGGGTCGAAAAGGACCAGGTGTTCCGCACCGGCAAGGAGTCGCCGATTCCGGTCGCGGAGCGGGCGACGTTCTCCGGACTGGCCTATTACCCAGTCAACGCCGCCGCGCGCGTGCCGACGTTCTTGACGGAAGATCGGACGGGTCCGCCCGTCGTCATCGAGCTGCAGACCTCGGGCGACGAACGGCGGCGGATGCGCCGCGTCGGCTCGCTCGGCTTCACGTATGGCGGCGCCAACCTGCGGCTGACGGCCTTCGCCGACGCCGATAGCGGCAGCGTCGACCGGCTCTTCGTGCCGTTCGGCGATCTCACCAACCAGACCGAGACCTATCGCGGAGGCCGTTACCTGGATCTGGACCGCACTTCGACGGGACTCTACGACCTCGACTTCAACCGCGCGTATCACCCGTACTGCGTCTACAACCCGTCGTACATCTGTCCGGTCCCGCCGGCGGAGAACCGGCTCACGATCGCGATTCAGGCCGGCGAACGGCTCGCGAAATGACGAGAGCCGTCGTGTTCGACTTCGACGGCGTCCTGGCCGACACCGAGACGATGCATCTCGCCGCATTCCAGGACGTCTTCCGCGGCCGCGGCTGGACGCTCGATCGGGCCACCTATTTCGATCGCTATCTCGGCTACGACGATCGGGATCTCGTCGAGACGTTTGCCCGCGACTCGGGCCTCGTCCTCGCGGCCGCGGATCTCCGCCACATCGTCGAGGAGAAGACGCGAACGTACGAACAGCGCCTGATTGACGGACGCGTCACGTATCCGACGGCGGCGGCCGCGGTTGCGCGACTGGGATCCCGCTACCAGCTCGCCATCGCGTCGGGGTCGCTCGTCGCCGAGATCACCGCGATCCTGCGGCCGGCAGGGCTCGACGCCGCCTTCGGCGCCATCGTCGGTGCCGACAGCGTGGCGCGCAGCAAGCCGGCTCCCGATGCCTATGCCGCGGCGGTCGAGCAACTCGGGGTGCGTCCGGAGGCGGCGCTGGCGATCGAAGATTCGCGGTGGGGACTCACCTCGGCTCGCCTCGCCGGGCTCAGCACGATCGCGATCACGACGAGCTACGCGGCCGACGCGCTTCCCGGCGCAGATGCGATCGTCGATTCGCTCGACGAGGTGACGATCGATCTCGTCGATCGGCTGATTGACGCCCGTCTTGCCACTCACGCGCGGGCGGGGACGCCCAGACAGGCATGAAGCCCGGCACTGCTGTCGCCCGCAGCGGCGGCTCGCTGGCCGGCGAGCTGACGGGCGTGTTGTCGCGCGCCCCGATTGACGTGGCGGCCGCGTCGCTCGTCATCGCCAAGCTCGAGTTCCCGCAGCTCGATCCGCGCCCGTCGCTGGCGGAGCTCACGCGGCTCGGCGATCTTGCGGCGATGACGCTCGATGCGCTCGGCCCGGCCCCGGTGCGGGCGCGGGTGGCCGCGCTCAATCGGCTGCTCTTCACGCGCGAACGCTTCAGCGGGAACCGCGCCCACTACGACGACTTCCGCAACAGCCTGTTGAACGTCGTCCTCGAGCGCCGCCTCGGCATTCCCATCTCGCTCGCCGTCGTGTACATGGAAGTCGCCCGCCGGGCCGGGCTGAAGGTCGACGGCATCGCGTTCCCTGGGCATTTCCTCCTCCGGGTCGCCGCTGACGATCCCGAGGCCGACGCGCCGGCGCTGATCCTCGATCCGTTCGACGGCGGCGCCGAGCTCGACGACGCGGCGCGGCGGGCCCTTCTGTCCCGCGTCATGGGCGAGGAGGTGACGTACGACGAATCGCTGCTGCGGATCTGCCCACCCCGCCAACTGGTCGCGCGACTGCTCAACAATCTCAAGCGCACCTACGTCGAGCTGCGCCTGTTCCGCCAGGCCCATCGGGTCACCGATCTGCTGCTCTCGACCGACCCGACGCTGCTCCACGAGCGCCGCGACCGCGGCCTGCTCGCCTACCACCTCGACGACTTCCCGGCCGCGCTCTCCGATCTCGAGGACTACGTGCGGCTCAACGCCTGGAGCGAGCCGGAGCACGCCGACGAGGAGGACAAGGACGAGCAGGCGCAGATTCGGGAACACATCAAGAATCTCCGCAGACGCGTCGCCTCGATGAACTGAAGCGGTTGCACATAGCCTGCGACGCGTTCCCCGCCGGAGGTCAATCGACAATCGACAATCAGGGAATCTGCAATCGCAAACACATCGGCAATGGGTAATCCCGATTGACAATCGGTAATGGGCAATCGCTCGATGGGCAATCGGGCAATGGGCAATCGCTCGATAGGCAATCGGGCAATGGACAATCGCTCGATGGACAATCGGGTAATGGGCAATCGCTCGATGGACAATCGGGCAATGGACAATCGCTCGATAGGCAATCGGCAATGGGTAATCGCGCGATGGGTGATTTGGTAATGGGGTAATTGGCCATCGGCTGATGGCCAATTGGGAATCGAGCAATGGGCCGCACTTCAAGCGCCCTTCACTCCCCTACTTCCCGTGCTCTTCACGCCGTACTTCCCGCGCCCTTCACGCCGTACTTCAAGTGCCTTTCACGCCGTACTTCCCGCGCCCTTCACGCCGTACTTCAAGCGTCTTTCCCGCCGTACCTCAAGCGCCCTTCACACCGCACCTCAAGTGTCCTTCTCGCCGTACCTCACGCGCTCTTGACCCGTTTCCCTGTCTCTGGTGTCTAAGAAGGTGCCGGGAGAAAGTCGAGTTGCGGCGAGTGCAGCCAGCCAGCAGCTGGGACCTGCTGCCACAGGTTTCAGCCCGTCCGCCGTGTCTTGCTCCTTCCGGCTCTTTGACTGCCGCACTGGCAATGAGGCAATGGGCCAATGAGGCAGTGAGGCAATTAACAGCACGCGAGCAATAGCAATGGGCAATGAAGCAATGCATTGCCCCATTGCCTCACTGCCCCATTGCCTCATTGCTCGAGCACGTCACTACTTAATGAACAGCATCTCCCGGTAGGTCGGCAGCGGCCAAATCGCGTGCGGGACCACGACTTCGATCTGGTCGCCGGACTCGCGGAGCGTTTCCATCGCCGGCACGATCGTGTCGCGCATGTACTTCGCGTGTTTTTCCGTCGACGGCGCGTGGTGCTCGAGGGCCTTGGCCAGCACGTCGGTGCGGCGGCGCAGCTCGTCGACGAGACCGATGATTTTGTCGAGCAGCTTCTTGGCTTCCTTGCTCGAGCCGCCGGCATCTTTCACGGCCTTCACCGATTCGGCGACGTCCTTCTGATAGCGCAACGCGGCCGGCAGGATGTACCGGTTGGCCATCAGCACCATCAGCTGCGCCTCGACGTTCACCGTCTTCACGTAGGTCTCGAGGGTGATCTCATAGCGCGCGTGGAGCTCGCGGCCGTTCAGGACCTTGTATTTCTCGAAGGTCTTCACGACCTCGGCCTTCGCGAGCTCGGGCAGCGCGTCGACCGTGTTCGAGAGGTTCAGCAGCCCGCGCTTTGCCGGCTTCCTTGCGCCAGTCGTCTGAATAGTTGTTGCCGTTGAAGATGATCCGCTTGTGCTCCTTGAGAATCGCCGGCAGGAGCTCCTTCACGGCGGCGTCGATCTTCTTGCCCTTCTTGACCGCGGCCTCGAGCTGGGTGGCGACGTAGTCGAGCGACTCGGTCATCGCCACGTTGAGGGCCATGTTCGGGTAGGCGATGCTCTGATTCGACGAGACGGCGCGGAACTCGAACTTGTTGCCGGTGAACGCGAGCGGGCTGGTGCGGTTGCGGTCGCCGGCATCGCGCGGCAGCTTCGGCAGCACCGAGACGCCGGTGTCGAGCAGGCCGCCGCTCTTGGTGCGCTTGGCGCCGCCCTTTTCGATCTGCTCGAAGATGTCGGTCAGCATGTCGCCGAGGAAGATCGAGATGATCGCCGGCGGCGCTTCGTTGGCGCCGAGACGATGGTCGTTGCCGGCGCTGGCGATCGACATCCGCAGCAGCCCCTGCCACTTGTTGACGGCGCGGATCATGGCGGTGCAGAAGACGAGAAACTGCATGTTCTCGTGCGGCGTGTCGCCGGGGTTGAGCAGGTTGTTGCCCTGATCGTCCGACATGCTCCAGTTCAGGTGCTTGCCGCTGCCGTTGACGCCGGCGAACGGCTTCTCGTGCAGCAGCGCGGCGAGGCCGTACTTCGGCGCCAGCCGCCGCATCACTTCCATCGTCATCATCTGGTGATCGGTGGCGACGTTGGCGCTCTCGAAGATCGGCGCCAGCTCGTACTGGCTCGGCGCGACTTCGTTGTGGCGCGTCTTCACCGGCACGCCGACCTTGTAGAGCTCGGTCTCGACGTCGTGCATGAACGCCAGCACGCGCTCGGGGATCGCGCCAAAGTACTGATCCTCGAGCTCCTGGCCCTTCGGCGGCTTGGCGCCGAAGAGCGTGCGGCCGGCGTTGATCAAGTCAGGCCGCGCGAAGTAGAAGTTGCGATCGATCAGGAAGTACTCCTGCTCCGGACCGCACGTCGTCATCACGCGCTCGGCGCGGGAGCCGAAGAGCTTCAGGATCCGGATGGCCTGTTTCGAGAGCGCCTCGATCGAACGGAGGAGCGGCGTCTTCTTGTCGAGCGCCTCGCCGGTCCAGCTCACGAACGCGGTGGGGACCACGAGCGTCGTGCCGTTCTGCGAGACGAGCAGCCACGGCGGGCTGGTCGGATCCCACGCGGTGTAGCCGCGCGCCTCGAACGTGGAGCGCATGCCGCCGGACGGGAAGCTCGAGGCGTCAGGCTCGCCCTTGATGAGCTCCTTGCCGCTGAAGTCGGCCACCGCACGACCGTCGGCCGTCGGCGCGATGAAGGCGTCGTGCTTCTCGGCCGTGATGCCCGTCATCGGCTGGAACCAGTGCGTGTAGTGGGTGGCGCCGTGCTCGACCGCCCAGTCCTTCATCGCCGCGGCGATGCTGTCGGCGACCGACGCGTCGAGCGGATCGCCGTGGGTCATCGTTCGGCGCAACGCCTTGTAGACATCACGAGGCAGCCGGCGGCGCTGGACTTCGTCGTTGAACGTCAGCGATCCGAAAATCTCGGTCGCTTTCGACTGGCCCGTTGCTCTGCCGTTGGCCTTGCCGTTGGTCTTGCTCCACTCGATGATGCCTTTTGTGGCGTCTTGCAGCGCTGACGAACCCATGGGAGGAAGGTCCTTTCTTGTCGATACGTCTGGCGAATGAAATGTCCCGGGCTGGAACAAACCAGAAGGGACTATCTATTCTCTACAGCTATCAACAAAAGTAAAGGAGCGCGGCTCGGGCTGTGAGTCGCGAAAGGGCCACGTAGCGCGGCTTGAACGTGAGCCGCGACCGCCTGTTTTGAAGCGCGAAAACTTGTTGTGAGCTGCGAAACCTACGTAGCACGGCTCGAAGTGTGAGCCGCGACAAGCCCGTCCCTACTCCCGCTTGGCCACCCACTTGATCGCGCCGCGCAGATGCGCCTGGAACCGGACGTCCGTCCAGGTGCTCGCAAAGTGCCCCAGCGCGGTGTAGAACGTGCGGCCCTGGCCAATCGACTGCGTCCAGGCCAGTGGGAAGTCGCCCTGCGCTCCCACGGACGCGGCGTTGAGCGCGAGCAGGACGTTCACCCGCGGCCGCGGGTTGTCGCGGAACGTGTAGAACTCGTCCATGAAACGGAAGCTCGCGCCGAGGTCTCGCGTCGCGGGGTGGGATCCACCCTCGACCGTGATCGTCGCTTCCTGCGTCCAGGGATGTTCCTTGAAATACGCGCCGATCAGCCGGCCGTAATCCGGCCAGTCGTACAGCGTGTCGGTCGCGCTGTGCGCGCCCATCAACCCGCCGCCATCTTCGACAAACCGCACGATCGCGGTCTTCTGCGCGTTGGTGAACGCGAGCTCGCCGGTGGTCAGCGCAAAGAACACCACGTCGCTCGTCCCGAGTCGCGACGCGAAGTCGTTCAGATCTTCGGTCGCCGTCACCGTGAACTCGCCGGTCGCCGCCGCCATTTGCGGCAGCACCTGGCGGGCGGCGGCAATCCCATCGGTGTGACGAAATCCGGTCGTCGCCGTCAGAACGAGTAGCCGAATTGGCGTCACCGATGGCGGGTTCTGCGTGGACGGACCGGGCGGCGAGGTGCTGCCGCAGGCGGCCAGCAGCGCCAGGACGACGAGCGCCAGGAATCGGCGGCTCATAGACCAATTGTACAGATTTGGGCACGGGGAAAGAACGAGGGCACGGAGAAAGGGCGCAAGATCTACACCGCGGCGGCGCCGGGCTATCAGCCGGTGCGTCTCACGTCGTTCTTGAAGGACGACGGCACGGACATGACCGATCCGAATCTGTCGGACGACGGCTCGATCGTGGTGTTCGTGCGCGGCCACACGCCGAATCGCGACGGGTGGGTCGCGAATCCGTCGAGCGATCCGGCGGGATCCGAGCGCGCGATCTGGGCCGTTCGCACGGCTGGCGGGCCCGCGTGGCGAGTCGCCGAGGGCTTCGCGCCCGAGCTCGCGCCGGACGGGTCGTCAGTGCTGTTCGTGCGTGACGGACAGATCTATCGCGCGCGCGTGACGCCGACCCGCCCGATCGCCGCAGTCGATCGCGGCGAGACGCCGTTCATCAAAGCCTGGGGCACGAACAGCGCCCGCGGTGGTCGCCGGACGGCAGGAAGATTGCGTTCGTCAGCAGTCGCGTCGATCACAGCTTCATCGGCATCTACGACGTCGCCACGCGAACCGTGAAGTACATGGCGCCGAGCGTGGACCGCGACACGAGCCCGACGTGGTCGCACGACGGCAAGCGGATCGCGTTCATTCGCCGGCCGGGCTGCCGTTCGGCCAGCAGGCCCAGCAGGGCGGCGGCGGAATCGGACGTGCCGAACGGACCGGCCGTTCAATCCGGCGGCGCAGGCCGGACGCGGTACAGCGCGCAGGGCCGCGGCGGCGGCAGGCGCAAGGTGGCCGGCAGGGCGGCGGGCGGGGTGGCGACGGCGCCGGCCACCGTCGCAAGCCGGGCCGCAGGTGCCCGGGCTGATGCGGGCGACGTTCCGCGGCGGCTACACGCTGTCGTTCTGGGTCGGCGATCCGGCGACGCGGCGAGGCCAGGGAGTTCTGGCACACCAGCGCCCGACGAGCGCGTGTTCACGAACGTCAACGCCATCCAGTGGGCGGGCGACCACGTGATGTTCACGGTCGCAGTGCCCAACGACGAGTGGGAGCGATACTTCTCGGTCGCCATCGCCGGACCGATCACGGCGGCGCCGGTGCTGCTGACGACGACGAACGGGATCATCGAGGACGCGACGTCGGTCGCGCTCTCGAAGGACGGCAGGACGCTCTTCTACACGACCAACCACGGCGACATCGATCGCCGGCACGTCTGGGCGGTGCCGACCGCGGGCGGAACGCCGAAACAGGTCTCGACCGGCGACGGCATCGAGACGTCTCCGATGCCGCTGGCCGCGGGCACGCACGTCGCCGCGCTCACCGCCGACGCGAAGCGCGCCGCAGTCGGTCGGGATCATTCTCGCTGAAGCTCGGCGAGCAGAAGGTGATCTACCCGACGCTGCCGGCGTCATTTCCGAAGGCGCTGCACGTCGATCCGCAGGCCGTCACGCTGAAGGCCGCGGACGGCTTCGAGTTCTACAACCAGCTCTTCGTGCCGTCAGGACATCAAGCCGGCGAGAAGCGCCCGGCGATGATCTTCGTCCACGGCGGCCCCGTGCGGCAGATGCTGCTCGGCTACCACTACCGGCACTTCTACCACATGGCCTACGCCGTCAATCAGTGGCTCGCGTCGCCAGGGCTACATCGTGCATGTCGGTGAACTATCCGCAGCGGCGTCGGCTACGGTCGAGTCGTTCCGGCAGGCGCCCGGCGACGGGCGGCAGCGGCAACAGCCGAGTATCAGGACGTGCTCGCCGCCGGCAAGTACCTGCACGCGCGGCCGGACGTGGACACGAAGCGCGTCGGCATCTGGGGACTGTCGTACGGCGGCGTGCTCACGGCGCAGGCGCTCGCGCGCAACTCGGATCTGTTCGCCGCCGGCGTCGACCTCGCCGGCGTCCACCTCTGGGGCAGCTCGCTCGATCCGACCGTCGGTGTCGTTCCAGTCGTCGGCGATCGGCGCGATCGACAAGTGGAAGTCGCCGGTCCTGCTCGTGTCACGGCGACGACGACCGCAACGTGGCGTTCCAGCAGACGACGGGCCTCGTGCAGCTGCTGCGCGCGCGCGACGTGGACTACGAGCTCATCGTGTTCCCGGACGACGTGCACGACTCGCTGCTGCACTCGCGGTGGGTGTACACGTTCAAGCGGATGGATGAGTTCCTGAAAAAGCACTTGACCGGCAACTGATCACGAGCCAGTGACAGAGGTGACGTACGCGAGTGAAGGGCACATGAATACGGAGAGGCACGGGCGCTCGAAGTGCGGAGTGAACGGCATTTGAAGTTCGGGATGAAGGGCACATGAGGTGCGGAATGGAAAGCGCACGACGAAGAGGCACGGAGAGCACGGGACTCAGAACGGTAGCTCTGAACGCCTCCGAACTCCGTGAGCCCCGTGCTCCTCCGTTTCCCCGTGTTCGAGGTCTGGCGCGCTACCTGATTCCACAGTCCCTCAGGTACCAATCGAGGTAGCTCATCCCGCTGTCGCCGATCGGGGCACCTGGGGGCGTGCCTGGGAGCGTTGGACGGCGCGCGGGTTCGCCCGGGCGATCGAAGAAGCGCTTGATGTCCATCGCCACGAGCTGCAGGCTGGCGGCATCGGCGGCGTTGGTCGCCGGCCGCGCGGCACGGGCCTGGATCGCCTTCAGCTTCTGCGCCGCGATCGCGCGCACCTGCGACATCGGCGCGGTTTCCGCGAGATCGATCAGTCGATCGACGACGACTTCCTGAATCGAGCGTCTGATTTCCGCTTCGTACGGGCTGCCGGCCGTGGCGTCGAACGTCGAGGCGACCACGCGATCGATCACGTCGGCGAGCCCCGGCAGCGTCGGGTCAACGGCCTTCTGCGCGACCATGCGCGCGGCGCGGTCGTTCGTCAGCAGGAAGCCGATGGTCATGTCAGCCGCGACCGTCGCCGGCATGATCGGATCGAAGGCGCCGCCGGTGTTGCGCGGAAACAGCTCGCGCGTCCGGCCGTAGCCTGACGGGCGTGGCGGAATCTTCGACAGCACCGCGCGCGACAGCGCCAGTTCCGAGGGCTTGATCGTCGCCAGCAGCGCGTCGAGCGCCGCCTTCTGCGCGTCGGCCGGCACCCACTCGCACCGGTTTTCGGCCGTCACCGCGGATCGCGTAGATGTAGTTCTGCCCGCCGACGGCAGACGCCGCGGATTCGACCGCGTAGCGATGATGCAGGTACAGCGGCACGAGCACTTCCTCGAGCATCGCCATCGGCATGTCCTTCTGAATCGCCGTTTCGCCGAAGCGCTCCATGCCGGCGCGCCGGATGGTCATCATGCGAGTCAGCTCCGACGCCGACGTCCGTGCCGTTGTTCCACTGATCGACCTTCGGATGGAGGTCCGCGTCCTGATTCGTCATGTACCGCAGGTCTTTGTCCCACGCCGTGTCGAGTACGCGCCTGAGATCGGCCGCTTCGTTTGCCGCCGGGAAGACGCCGTAGCCGTAGGTCATCGCGACCTTGTCCCACTCGCCGATGCTGTTCGTGTAGACGTCCGTGAAGTCCATCGTGCCGTCGCGCTTGAGCGTGACCAGCGGATGCGGATAGTCCATGACCGAGATCCGGCCGGCCGTGCTGTCGTAGTAGTTGTGGCCGAGGCCGATCGTGTGGCCGACTTCGTGCGCCGACAACTGGCGGAGCCGCGCGACGACCATGTCGGTGAGGACCTGCGGCTTCTCGGTGCCGGTGGTGTACGGCGACAGCAGTCCTTCGCCAATCAGGTAGTCCTGCTGCGCACGCAGCGATCCGAGCGAGACGTGGCCCTTGATGATCTCGCCCGTCCGCGGATCGGTGACCGACGAGCCGTAGCTCCAGCCGCGCGTCGAACGATGGACCCACGTGATCGTGTTGTAGCGCACGTCCATCGGATCGGCGCCCTCCGGCATCAGCTCGACGTGGAAGCCGTTGCGGAAACCAGCCGCCTCGAACGCCTGATTCCACCAGCGCGCGCCTTCGATGAGCGCCGTCCGAATCGGCTCGGGCGCGCCGGGATCGACGTAGTAGATGATCGGCTTCACCGGCTCGCTCATCGCCGCGTCCGGATCCTTCTTCTCGAGACGATGGCGGTTGATGAACCGCGTGCGGACGTCGGTGCCGAACGGCGCCGAGAAGTCCAGATAGCTGACGCCGAAGAATCCCGACCGCGGATCCATCCTGCGCGGCTTGTAGTTGCCGTCCGGCAATTCGACAAACGAGTGGTGCTGGCGCACCGTGACCGCCTCGGGCGACGGCGTGACGTCGCCGATGCGCCCGCCGATCTGCCCCGCGCCGCCACCGCCGCCCCGGCCGCCGCCACCTTCAGTGGTCAGCGTCGTCGTGACCTCGATCTCGGTGTTCTTCGGAAACGCGCGCGTGTTCGGCATGTAGATCGGCGCTGCGCGTGCGATCGAAGCGGTACTGCGCCGGCGCGAGGCGGCCGGCCACGCCGTGCGCGTCGCGCATGAGGAAGTCGCTCAGGTCGACGAGCACGCGGCCGTCGGTTTCGGCCGCGACCGTGAAGCCCCAGATCACCGACTGCGCGAACGCGTCTTCGACCGCCTTCCGTTCGGCGGCGTTGGTGGACGTCGCGCGATAGTCGTAGTTGGGTTGGATCATCAGGATCTTGGGCCCGATGCGCTGGAACTTGACGATGCGCGTGCCGCCGAGCTGCGCGCGGTCGAGCCCGATGT
This sequence comes from uncultured Acidobacteriota bacterium, assembly GCA_963816795.1. Lineage (GTDB taxonomy): Bacteria > Acidobacteriota > Vicinamibacteria > Vicinamibacterales > SCN-69-37 > CAWFLT01. The sequence continues at coordinate 176,060 of CAWFLT010000001.1, forward strand.
CGTTCGAGCCGAGGCCGGCGGCCAGGCCGTTCAGGTACAGCACTTCCTGATTGAAGCGAGCGATCTCCATCAGGAGATTGCCGGACACCTCGTCCCAATAGAGCGGGAAAAAGCCGTCGAGCTTCTTCAGATCCTGCGTGCGCTCGGTGATCGACGGCGGCCGTCCCGATCGGCCCTGGCTTCCTCCCTGTCCCTGTCCGCCGGCGGCTTGACCGCCCTGACCCGTGGCTGGGGCAGCCATCACCGGATGGGCCGTGTCCGCCAAGAGCGTCCGGCGCCCGTCGGGCGCGGCTGCCCAAAACGTCACGAGACCCACGATTCCCGATGCCATCACCATCCAGATCCGTCGCATGTTCCCCTCCAGAGATCGGTCGCGGGTGGCGGCAACGCGGCTCTCAACTCGAGCCGCGCGACGTACGCCGCACCCAGCACCGCAGCACCCAGCACCCAGTGTTGGCGCATTGTATTGAACCCGGCCGCACTCTGCCCCGTCTCTCTTCGCATGGCCACCTTCCTGCAAGACCTTCGGCTGGGTTTCCGGCTGCTTTGGCGTCAACGCGGGTTCACGGCCATCGCGGCGATCGTGCTCGCGCTCGGAATCGGCGCGAACACGGCCGTGTTCTCGCTGGTCGACTCACTTCTGCTGAAGCCGCGATTGGGCACGCCGGACGCCGAGCTGGCAGGCGTCTACTCGCGCGATCGCACGCAGCCAGATGCCTATCGCGGATTCTCGTATCCGAACTATGCCGACCTGCGGGCGCGGACCGACCTCTTCCGGTCGCTCACCGCGCATACGTTCGCGCTGGTCGGAATGGCCGAAGGCGACGGCACGCGGCGCGTGTTCGTCGACATCACGACCGCGAATTTCTTCGACACCTTCGGCGTCCCGCTGCTCCTTGGCCGAACGTTCTCCGCTGATGAAGAGCGTCCCGGCGCCGACATCCCGGTGACGATCCTGAGCTACGCCGCGTGGAAGCGACTCGGCGGCGGTCACGACGTCCTCGGAATCGGTGGTCCGCCTCAACGGTCGGCAGTTCAGCGTGATCGGCGTGGCACCGCGCGGGTTCGGCGGGTCGATGATGCTCGTCTCACCGGATCTCTGGGTGCCGACTGGCGTCTACGACACGCTGTCGAACGACTTCATTCGAGACGGGTTGCCGGCGACGATGGCCGACCGGCGCCATCACACGCTCGTCCTGGTGGCGCGGCTGCATGACGGCACGACGATCACGTCGATCGCTCCGGCGCTCGACGCGGCCGGCGCGGCGCTCGAGGCCGCGTACCCCGGCGAGAACAAGAATCAGTCGCTCAGCGTGGCACCGCTCCCGCGCATGTCGGTGAGCACGAGCCCGCAGACCGACAGCGAGCTCGGCGTCCTGGCGATTCTGCTCTTCTCGATGTCCGGCCTCGTGCTGCTCGTCGCCTCGCTCAACCTGGCCAACATGCTCCTCGCCCGGGGCAGCGCGCGGCGCAAGGAGTTTGCGGTTCGCCTCGCCCTTGGCGGCAGCCGGCTGCGGATCGTCCGGCAACTGCTGACCGAGGGCCTGGCGCTCTCGGCGGTCGGCGGCGTGCGTCGCGACATTGGCCGCGTGGTGGGCGACGCGCCTCGTGAGCACCTCGCTGGCGGGTCACTTGCCCGTCTCCATCGATCTCGATCCCACGCCAGATGCGCGCGTCATGATCGCGACCGTCGTGTTCTGTTTGCTGAGCGCGCTGGTCGTTCGGGCTCGGCCCGGCGTGGCGGCAAGCACGCACCGACGCGCTGCCCGCGCTCAAGGAACAGGCGGGCGAGATGCGCGGCCGGCGGCCGAGCGCCTCCTGGCTTGGCCGGTGGCGGCCGGCGACGCGCGATCTGCTGGTCATGGGACAGCTCGCGTTGTCGCTCGTGACGCTCACGGCCGCGGGCCTGTTCGTTCGCGCCGCGTTGCAGTCGGCGACGGCCGACCCGGGCTTCACGTTCGATCGCGGTATCGTCGCGAACGTCGATCCCAGTCTCGCCGGCCGCAACGCCGCCGAAACGCAGCGGTACTACGAGCAGGCGCTGTCGCGGGTCCGCAGTCTTCCGGGGATCCAGGCGGCCAGTTTCGGATCGCTCCAGGCCTTCGGCGAGTTCACCGAATCGGAGGAAGTGCAGCGGGCGGGCGCGCCGCTGCGGAGCACGGCCGGCGGGTCGAAATCCATGTCCTTCGGCGGAGACGGCGCCGCGAGCGAGGTCATCGCGGGGCTCGTCGACAGCGTGTCGCTGAGTATCGGTGCGGACTACTTCAAGACCATCGGCCTCGCCGTCACCCGCGGCCGCGAGTTCACGATGGCCGAGGAATTTCGATCGACCGGCGCGCGCATCGCGATCATCGACGAGACCCTGGCGACGAAGTTGTTCGGCGCCGAGAACCCGGTCGGGCAGTTCGTCCAGTTTTCGAAGCGGCAGTCTGGCCGATCCGACCGTGCTCGAGGTCGTCGGCGTCGTCGGACCGTCGCGCCATCAGCTCTTCGACCACGAGATGCGTCCGCACCTCTACCTGCCCTACGGGCAGGAATTCCGATCGGCGATGCACCTGCAGTTGAAGACCGCCGCCGTCGTCTGCCGACGCCGAGGCCGCGATGCTGCCCGTGCTCCGGCGGGAGCTGCGCGAGCTCGATGCCGCCGTGCCCATCCTGTCTCTTGAAACCTTGCCGATGTACCGGGACCGCAATCTGCTCCTCTGGACGCTGCGCGCCGGCGCCAACACGTTCCTCACGTTCGGCCTCATCGCCCTCTTCATGTCGTCGATCGGGATCTACGGCGTGAAGGCGTATGTCGTCGCGCGACGCACGCGAGAGATCGGCATCCGCCTCGCGCTCGGCGCCACGCCACGGCAACGTCGTCGCCATGGTGCTGCGGGACGGTGACGTGCTGGCGTTCGCGGGCCTCGGCGTTGGTCTGCTGCTGTCAATCGCCGCCGGCGGCGCGATTCGCCATCTGCTCTTCGGCGACGCGCGCTTCGACGCGCCCGTTGTGCTTGGCGCGGCACTCATCCTCGCCGGCGCGGCGCTCTTCGCCAGCTGGCTGCCCGCCCGCCGTGCGACGCGCATCGCGGCGACCATGGCGATGCGGCAATGACAGATCTTTCAACACGAAGGACACGAAGCACTCGAAGGGAAAGAAGAGCACGAAGACAACGAACAGTTACCGGAAGATCTCTAAGAGCACGTTGCAAAATGAAGATGGAGGGGCGGGCTTCAGCCCGCCTCAGCTGGGCCGGCTGAAGCCGGCCCCTCCCGGCCGCCGGAAATCCCCAAATCTCCAAATCTGCAAATCCCCTGATCACTCCGCGCGAAGCGCGGTCAGTGGATCCACCGACGTCGCCCGACGCGCTGGGCCGAGGGCGGCGACGAGGGCGGCACAGATGAACAGCACGCGCAGTGGCGGCGTACGCCATGAGATTGGTCGCCGTCGTCTCGAACAGGAATCCGGTGATGAGCTGGCTGAACGCGTAGGCGCCGACGATCCCGAGCGCGAGGCCGATGACCACGAGCACGACGCCTTGGGAGAGGACGAGCTTGAGGACGGAGCCGCGGCTGGCGCCGAGCGCCATGCGCAGCCCGAACTCGCGGGTCCGCTGACTCACCGACGTCCCGATCGAGGCCCGCGAGACCAGCGACCGTCATCACGAGCGCGATCGCGGCGAAAATCGAGAGCAGGGCCGCAGTGAGGCCCGGCACGGCGAGCCGGCCGTTGCGCAGTTCGTCGAGCGTTTGCAGTTCCTCGACCGGTGTCTGGGCGTTCGTCGTTTGCACCGCGGTTCGAATCGTCTTGGCGAGCTCCGAGGGTGGACCTTCCGTCCGCACCATGATCCGGCCGCCGAACGCGTTCGGACTGTACGGCACGTAGTACTGCGCCTGAATCTCCGTGTCCGCGCCGTAGAGGCGGAAGTCGCCGGCGATCCCGACGACCGTGATCCACGTGCGCGTTGGACCGGTGTCCAGCGCGAAGCGCCGGCCGACCGGATCGGCGCCGTTCCAGAACGCGGCCATGGACTGATTGATCACCGCCACCGGCGTCGGGTCGAGGCTGTCGCTGTCGCGCAGCGACCGGCCGGACAGCATGGGGACGCCAAGCGTCTCGAAGTAGCCCGCACTGGCGACATTCGGATCGACGTTGAGGGCGCGCCCTTCCGTTGCGGGCACCCCCTCGAGCACGACCGGAACGGCGCCCGGCCGGATGCTGGACTGAGGAACCGAGTTGGTCATCGCGGCGGCAACGACGCCCGGCGACGCGCGGAGCTTCTCGAGGATGCCGGTGTGGATGCGGAACGTGTCCTCCGCCGTCTGCGAGAAGTTGCCGAAGACCGCCGCGGTCATCACGCGATCGGTCTCGTAGCCCAACCGCACGGCTGACAGCCGGTAGAAGCTCTGCAGGAGCAGGGCCGCGCCCACCAGAAGAATGAACGACACCGCGACCTGCGCGACCACCAGCACGCCGCGGAGGCGCTGCCGTCCGCCGCTCTCGCCCGCTTGCGAGCCGCCGTCGCGCATCGAGTGCGCCAGGTTCCGCCGCGCCGAGAACGCCGGCAACGCTCCCGCGATGACGCCGGTGAGGAGCGACGCGCCGAGCGCGAACGTCAGGACCGCCGCCATCGATCCCGATCTGCTGGGTTCGGCTGGTGAACCGGCCGATGAATGTGACGAGCAGATCGAGCGAAAGCCACGCCAGACCGATCCCGATCGCGCCGCCGGCGATCGAGAGCATCACGCTCTCAGTGACGAGCTGGCGCAGCAGCCGCCCCCGCCCGGCGCCGAGGGCCGTGCGCAGCGCCATCTCGCGGCCGCGGCGCACCGCACGCGCCAGGGCGAGATTGGCGACGTTGGCGCACGCGATCAACAGCACCAGCATGGTCGCGCCTGAGATGGCGAACAGCATCGGCCGCGCATTGCTGACGAGCTGCTCCTGCAGCGGCTGCGCGCGTCCCGTGAACTCGCGCGCGCGCTGGTAGTCGCGGGGATAGGCCTCGTCGAACCCGGTGGCGATCGTCCGGACTTCGGTCGTCGCCCGATCGGCGGTCGCCCCGGGCGCGAGCCGGCCGAACACCCGGAGCCCGGCAAACGTCCGGTGGCTCTGCTGCATCGACCGCTCGCCCTGCGCGCGGAACGGGCAGGCGGAGGTCGGCATGTAGACGTCGTTCTCGCGCGGATACTGCGGGAACGGGGGCAGCACCCCGACGATCGTGTGCATGTGGTCGTTCATCTCGACGATTTTCCCGACCACATTCTTGTCGCCGCCGAACTTGCGCTGCCAGTAGGCGTGGCTGAGCACCACGACCGGTTCCACTCCGAGGTCATCGTCTGTGTCAATGAACGTGCGGCCGAGGGCGGGCGCGATGCCCAGCATCTCGAAGAAATTGGCGGAGACGACGCCGGTGTCGACGCGGTCGGGATCGCCCTGGTTGAGCATCACGAACGACATCGAGTGGTACTCGACGAGATCGCGGACGGCCGTCAGGCGCTGGCGGTAGGCGACCAGCTCCGGGATCGACACGCTGGCGTCCGCCACGTTCGACCCCGGGGCGGACTGCTGGACCAGGACCAGCTCATCGCCAGCTCGGAACGGCAGCGGCTTCAGCAGGACGCCGTCGATGACCGAGAACATCGCCGTGTTGGCGCCGATGCCAAGCGCCAGAATCAGCATCGCGGCGACGGCGTAGCCCGGCGAGCGCCGCAGCGTCCGCCACCCGAACGTGACGTCTTGTCCGACCGTTTCGAGAAACCGGCGCATGATCTGGCCTCCGACGCGACCGTGGGCCTGGCCGCCGCTTACTGTAGACGCTCGACAAGACTAATCGGTTCTACTGTCGTTTGTCTACAGCAGTGGCCGACAAGCCGTGTCTCAACCGCCGCGTTAGCCGTCGACTCGAGGCTCTGGAAGGCTGGCACGGAGGCGCGGTTTCCGCGGCCGCTTCGCCGGCGGCGCGAGGTCGGCAACGGACGTGACGACAGCGGAGCTGGCCGAGAAGCCGCGCTGCACCAGCCAATCGCAGCACGCTCATAGACGGCTGAAACACCTTTCATTGGACGCCGTCGACGCCCGGCGATAGCATGCGGCCATGGAGCAGTCGACCACCATCGATCCACGATTCCCGGTAGGCAAGTTCACGCGAGCGGCGTCGCTGACACCAGCCGATCGCCAGGTCTGCATCGCTGAGCTTTCGCAGCTTCCTGCCAACATCAACGCCGCCACCCGCGGCCTGACGCCGGAACAGCTCGACACGCCGTATCGCGACGGCGGCTGGACGGTCCGGCAGGTCGTGCATCACGTCGCCGACAGTCACATGAACGCGTTCGTCCGGATGCGGCTGGGCGCCACGGAGGACAACCCGCCCGCCAAGGTGTACGACGAAAAGATCTGGGCCGAGCAGGCGGACTCGCGTACGGCGCCGATCGAATGTTCGCTCGCGCTCCTCGACGGCCTGCATCAGCGTTGGACGTTGTGGCTCGGCGCGCTGCCGGCCGCGACGTTCGATCGCACCGTGATGCACTCGGAAAAGGGGCCGATGACGCTGGACACGCTCCTGCAGCTGTACGCCTGGCACTCGCGACATCACGTCGCGCATATCACCTCACTCAGGAGCCGCCACGGCTGGTAGCCCCGCAGGAAGCGGGGCGCCGCGAAGTGGCATGGCGCGGAGACACAGCCGATCGAGTGCCGCCCGGGTGCTGATGCGGCTGGGGACTGGCGCGGCTCCGGCCTCAGACGGCTTGCGTCACTCGTGAGTGGCGGCTGACCCAGCGGACCCGGATGCATCGCTCCGACCGGCCCCGTTGACGTGATCAGCGGCTTCTCCGACGCAGCAGGCCTCTCTGCCGAGCTGCCACCTCTTCCCGACGGCCACGACTGCGCGCCGCAGCCATGCCGACTTCCCCCCTAGCAAGGCCGATGCCGTGCGAAATGTTTGGCAAACCTCGAAGCACGCTGCTCGAGCCTGCGGACTTCTTCCCGTCGATGGGGAATCTTTCGTGCGCTCGCACCGATAATCTCTTGATGGATCTCTCTTCGCTCGAATCGTTCCTGCGCCAGCGGCTGGGCTCGCCCCTGCCGGGACCCAACGCGCAGTTGCGGTTCGCACCGCAGCCCATCCGGAAGGGTTGGGAGCCCCATCTGGAACCGGAAGGATCCCGTCAGGCCGCGGCGCTCGTGCTGCTGTATCCGGGACCGGACGGGCCCTCCGTGGCGCTGACCGTCCGCCGCAACGACTTGCCGCATCACCCTGGACAAGTGAGTCTGCCGGGCGGGCGGATCGATCCGGGAGAACGGCCGGAAGATGCCGCCATGCGCGAGACGTTCGAAGAAATTGGCGTCCCGCCCACCGACGTGCGGCTGGTGGGTCCGCTCTCCCCGCTCTGGGTCGTCGTCAGCAATCACGTGGTGCGACCGTTCGTCGCGGTTGCCGATCGTCGTCCGGCGTTCCAGCTGGCGCCCGGTGAAGTGGCGGCGCTCGTGGAGGCGCCACTCCACGCGCTTCGCGATGCCGGCCGATTGGGGTGGACGCGGCGCGCGCGCGAGGGCGTCGTGATCAGTTATCCGTTCTTCGAGCTCGCCGGCCATGAGGTGTGGGGCGCGACGGCGATGATTCTCGGAGAGTTTGCCGCGCTGTTTGCGCCGGAGTTCGGACCGCCGCCGATTTCCTGAAACCGGTGTCTTAGCTCATACGGGCATTCCTCATGGGCAACGTCAGGAGTCGTCATGCGTCGCGTTCGTCGCGTTCTTGGAGTGGTCGGCATCTTCATTTCGCTCGCGTCCGCTCTTCTGCTCGCCCAGTCCGCCGTCTTCGCCATCCTGAGCGCCGGTCCAACCGGCGAGATCCGGCAACTGGAAGAAGCGAACGAGATTCGGATCGTCTTTTCCGAACCGATGGTCGCGCTCGGACGAATTCCGGCGAATCCCACGCCGGCGTGGGTGCGGATCGCGCCGGCCATCAAAGGACAGTGGCGGTGGTCAGGCACGACGATCCTGATCTTCACGCCCGACCCTGCGACGCCGCTCCACTACGCGACGCGCTATACGGTCACGGTCGATGCGACGGCCACTAGCGTCGCCGGCCGGCCGCTGGCGAAGCCGTACCAGTTCTCGTTCACGACACCGACGGTCCGCCTGGAATCGGCGCGCTGGACGCGCCAGGGCAGCCGCTTCGACACGCCGGTTCAGCTCGCATTGAGCTTCAACCAGCAGGTGCGGGCGGCGGACGTCCTGGCGCACGTGGCCGCACGCTTCGAGCCGCATCCCGTCGAGCTTCCGGCGTTTGCGCCCGCCGAGCGCGCGTCGCTCGCGTCGTCTGATCCTGAAGGGCTGAAGCGGTTCGACGCCAAGATTGCGCTGGCTCGCCAGACGGCCGCCCGGCGTGACCCGGTGACCCTTCGCCTGGCGACCGCGTGGGACCGCAAGCGATTTCCGCCCGGCGACGCGATAGTCGTGCTCGAGACCGTCGCGGCGCCGCCACCCGGCGCGTTCCTGCACCTGACGATGGATGCGCGGATGCCGAGCCCGGACGGGCCCGCGCTGCCGCCGACGGCGCAGACGACCACGGTCGAGCTGCCGAAGCTCTTCTTCGTGACCGGCCCGCGCTGCCGAAGCGAGTGCACGCCGTCGGCGTACAACTTCGTCGCGTTCACCGAACAGGCCGACGCGGCGAGCTTTGCGCGCGCGCTCACCGCAACCGACGTCACCGAGTCGGCACAAGGGAAGCCGGTGCCGAAGTCGTCACGAGTGATCGAAGCCAATCGCGACACGGGCCCCATGTACAGCGTCGAGGACGCGGGGTTCGATCGCCAGCCGCCGGCGCGCACCTGGGCGCTCCGTCTCGATGCCGGCTTCACCGCCACTGACGGGCAGACGCTCGGATACCCGTGGCTTGGCTTCGTCGAGAACTGGCACGAGACTGCGTTCACCGGTTTCGGTGACGGCCACGGCGTGTGGGAAACGAGCGGCGGGACGCGGCTCCCGTTCTACTCGCGCAACCTGCGGACGGTGACCGAGTACGTGCAGAAGCTATCGCTCGCCGACCTGATGCCGAGCGTGCGTGCGCTCGAGAACATCCAGTTCGCGCTTCTGCCGTTCGGACTCGGCAGCACGCGCCGGCTCGACGTCACGCCAGACGAAATCCAGTCGCACGGCCTCGAGTTGAAGTCCTCTCTGTCACCACAAGGCACAGGATTGTTCTGGGCCGCGATGAAAGGCGGCGAGGCGCTGCCGCGCACGAAAATCGTGGAACGGACGTGCTCGACGGTGATTCAGGCCACCAATCTCGGCATCACGGTCAAGGACAGCCCGCACTCGACGCTGGTGTTCGTCACGCGCCTCGACAACGGCCAGCCCGTGCCACGGCGCGCGCGTCACCATCATCAACACCGAGAACAAGCAGCTCTGGCAGGCGACGAGCGACGCGCAGGGCCTGGCCTTGTCGCCGGCCTTGCCGCTGCGCAAGCCGAACGTGCCGTATCGGTTTTCATTTCTCGTGACCGCCGAGAAAGACGGCGACGTCGCGTACGTCGGCTCGAACTGGAACGAAGGGATTCAAGCCTGGGACTTCGGCTATTCCTACCAGTTGTGGGAAGCGACGGACGTCCTGCGCGGCTCCATCTTCACGGATCGTGGGGTCTACAAGCCCGGCGAGCAGGTGCAGGTGAAGGCGATCCTCCGCGCCGACACGTCGAACGGCGTCCGGCTGCTTCCGGCCGGCACCAAAGTCGACGTCATCGTGCGCGACAGCCGCTCACGTGAAGCGGATCGCCGTACGATCACGATGAACAAATGGTCGAGCGCCGAATGGAACTGGAACCTTCCGGCAGAGGCGACTCTCGGCACCTACTCGGTGGAAGCGCGGATCCAAGGCACGGCCAAGCGTCAACGGACGGATGTGACGGAAGACGAATTCGACGACGACCCAGACTACCTGCGTCAGGTCAGCGGGTCGTTTCTGGTCGCCGCCTTTCGCAAACCTGAGTTTCGTGTCGATCCGACATTGAGCGCCGAGCCGGCGATCGCGGGTACGCCGCTGCGAGGCACGGTCAGCGCGAAGTATCTCTTCGGCGGCACCATGGCGCGCCGGCCCGTGAAGTGGACAATGACCCGCGCGGTGGACCTGAGCGTGCCGGCGGCAGTGACGGAAAAATTTCCCGCCGAGCAGTACACCTTTGGCTACGACGCCAACCGGGAAGAGAACCACGTCGCCGGTGAAACCGTCGCGCTCGACGCGACCGGCGCGCTCACGGTCACGGTTCCGAGCGACCGCCATGTGGACGTTCCGTACCGCTACACCTTCGAAGCCGACGTCGAAGACATCTCGCGTCAGCACATCGCCAATCGCACGAGTCTGACGGTCGCGCCCGCGCCCTGGTACATCGGCCTGCGGGCATCATCCCGCTTCCCTGACGTCGCGGCTGGCTCGAGCGTCAACGTCGTCGCCGTCGATCCCAAAGGCAACGCGGTCGCGGGCGTCAATGTGAAGCTTGTACTCCTTCGCATTCATTGGAACTCGGTGCGCCACGCCGAAGGCAGCGGCTTCTACACGTGGGATACGGAGCGGATCGAAGTGCCGTCCGGTGAGTGGACGGTGCGCACGGCCGCGGCTCCGTCCACCGTCAAGATCACGATTCCCGAGGGCGGCTACTACGAGCTCGTGGCGACCGCGGCTGACGCCGAGGGCCACCGTACACGGACCGACACGTCCATGTACGCGCTCGGCAAGGGCTACACCGCATGGGAACGCTACGACCACAACCGGATCACGCTCGAGCCGGAACGCAAGACGTGGAAGCCGGGCGAACGCGCGCGCATCATGATCCAGTCGCCGTGGGAATCGGCGACGGCGCTGCTCACGGTCGAGCGTGAAGGCATTCGCCGCGCCGAACGATTTGCGCTGACGTCAACGCACCAGACCGTCGAGGTCCCGATCACCGAAGCGGATATTCCAAACGTTTATGTCTCGGTGCTGCTCATCCGCGGCCGGACCTCGGCCGATCCCGGGACCGATGGCAGCGACCCGGACAAGCCGGCATTCCGGTTGGGCTACGCCGAACTGGAAGTGGCGGATGCCACAAAGCACCTCGCCGTGCAGGTGTCGGCGGATCGCGGCGAGTACCGTCCCGCCAACCGCGCCCGGATCTCGGTCGCGGTCACGGATGCCGCCGCAAAGCCGGCAGCGAGTGAAGTGACGCTGTGGGCGGTAGATTACGGCATCCTCTCGCTCACCGGCTATCAGCGCGCCGAACGTCACCCGCGCGGTGTACCAGCAGAAGGCGTTGCAGGTCATGACGGCCGACAGCCGGCAGCGCATCATCAGCCGGCGCGTACTCACGCCCAAGGGCGGCGACGAAGGCGGCGGCGGTGGTCTGGAGAGCGGGGTCCGTCGCGACTTCCGGCCGACCGCGTTCTGGCTCGGCTCGGTCGAGACGGACGCAAGCGGCCGCGCCACCCGCGAGGTGACGCTGCCGGAAGCGTTGACGACCTACCGCATCATGGCGGTGGCCGGTGACGCTCAATCACGCTTCGGATCGGCGGACACGGAGATCAAAGTCACGAAACCGGTGACGCTGATCGCCGCGTTCCCGCGGTTTCTGACCCTCGGCGATCGCGCCTCCTTTGGCGCCGTCGTCACCAACACCGCGGCCGCTGGAGGGGACGCGACCGTCACCATCCGCAGCCTCGATCCAGCCATGCTGCAGTTCGGCAACTCGACGACCGCCACCGTGAAGCTGGCGCGCGGCGCCTCGGACGCGGTGCGCTTCGACGCGACGGCGCGCGGCGTCGGCAGCGCGCGCGTCCAGATGACCGTGCGGCTCGGCGCGAACACCGACGCCTTCGAGATGGCGCTGCCGATCGGTGCGCCGGCGCGGCTCGAAACCATGGCGGCGTTCGGCGAGACCTCGGCCAGCTCGACCGAGCGCCTGGCGATGCCAGCCGGCGTGCTGCCGGCGGCGGGCGGGCTCAACGTCGAGCTCGCGGCGTCGGCGCTGGTGGGATTGGGCGAAGGTGCGCGCTACCTCGCCGACTACCCGTTCTACTGCGCCGAGCAGAAAGCGTCGGCCGCGCTCGCGCTGGCGCTCGCCGCCGACCTCGGCGCGGCGTTCAACATGGGCCGGATTGCCCCCGCGGAGTACCGCAAGCGCGCCATCGCGCTGCTCGCAGAGTTGCCGCGTTACCAGTGCGGTGATGGCGGATTTGGCTACTGGCCGGGCTGCATCTTCGGCGAGGTGTATCTCACGAGCTACGTCCTGCACGTGATGCACGTCGCGGACTCGCTCGGCATCGCTCCGAACGCAGAAGTCGTGTCCGAAGCGCTGGACTTCCTGGAGCGCGAGCTGAAACAAGCCCAGCCGCGTCAGGTGCAGTGGCTGCCGGCATGGTCCGCGACGGTGGCGTACGGCGCCAAGGTCCTGACCGAGCATGGACGCAATCAGGACTCGAACATCACGCGTCTGGCCGGGATGGTCAATCAACTGCCGATCTTCGGACTCAGTTACCTGGCGGACGCGATGGCCTCATCGAAGACGCGGCATCCGCGCTATGACGACGTGATCCGGCGTTTGACGAACGCGATGCGCGTCGAGGGCGACCGCGTGCACGTTGAAGAGGTCGACACCGACGAGCTCCGATGGCTGTGGAACTCGAACGTGCGGTCGACGGCGCTGGTATTGAACGGCATCGTCACGCGCGGCGACAACGCGCGGTTCGTGCCCGGCCTCGTCCGATCCCTGCTGCTCGCGCGCGTGAATGGGCGCTGGCGGAACACGCAGGAGAACGCGATGGCGCTCGAGTCGCTCGTGCGCTACTACAAGAAGTTCGAGGCCGAGACGCCCAATCTCTCGGCGACGGTCACGCTCGGCGGATCGCCGGTTGGCAACGCGACATTCCGCAGCCGCACGGCCGTGCCGCAGACGGTGCGGCTCGCCATGCCTGACTTGTTGAAGCAAGTAGCCTCCGGCGCCGAGGCCGATCTCGTGCTCTCGCGTGCCGGCACCGGCAAGCTGTTTTACGCGACGCGGCTGCAGTACATCCCCGTCACGCCACCGCCGCCGAGCGACCAGGGCATGCGCGTCGAACGCCGCTTCGAACGGTTCGTCGAAAGCGGTGGCAGCAGCCCGGCGTCGACGTCGTTCGCTGCCGGGGACCTGATCCGCGTCACGCTGACGGTCACGCTGCCGAAAGAACGCCGGTTCGTGGCCGTCACCGACGCACTCGCCGGCGGCGTCGAGGCCGTCGACAGCTGGTTCAGGACGACGGCCTCGGACCTGGCGAGCGAAGCTTCGTCTCAGCCCGAGGACCGATCGTACGGCGCCCGCTGGCGCCGGGGCGGCTTCGACCGCGTTGAGAAGTACGACGATCGCGTTGTGCTCTTTGCCACACGGCTGAGTGAAGGCCGGCACGAGTTCTCTTATCTGGTGCGCGCGACGACCGCTGGATCGTTCAACGTCACGGGCACATGGGCGGAAGAGATGTACGCGCCCGAGGTCAACGGACGGTCGGCGCCAACCGTGATTGTCGTCAAATGACGCGCCTTCGTCGCCTCGCCATCGGCGGACGGGACGCGGCGCGTGCGATCGCACGCCGCTGGCGCTGGCTCGCGGGCGGCGCGGTCGTCCTCGCCCTCTGGGTACGGATGGGCCCGCTGCCGGCAGGGCTGCTCGACGATGAGGCCCGCCCCTCGACGGTGATCGTCGATCGGCACGGCGAGGTGATTTACGAGTCGCGCTCGGGCACCGGAATGCGGAGCGCGCGGATTGACGCCGCCTCGTTGCCGGAGCCGCTGACCGCCGCGACGATCGCCGCGGAGGACGCCCGGTTCCGCCGCCATCCGGGTGTCGATCCGATCGCCGTCGCGCGCGCAGCGTGGCGCAATCTGGTGACCGGCCGCGTCAGCGAAGGCGGATCCACGATTACGCAGCAGGTGGTCAAGCTCCTGGAGGCGCGAACGACAGGCGCCGTCCGCTCGCGCACGTGGCCGTCGAAGATCCGCGAAGCCATTCTCGCGCTCCGGCTCGAGCATCGGCTGACGAAGGACGAGATCCTCGCGTGGTACTTGACGCTGGCGCCGTACGGCAATCAGTTGGAGGGCGCCGATCGCGCGGCGCAGGCGTACTTCGGCCGCGACGCCGGGACGCTCACTCCGGCCGAAGCGGCCTTCCTGGCGGCGCTGCCGCAGCAGCCCTCGCGCTACAACCCGTGGCGGGACCCTGCGCCCGCGCGCCGGCGGCAGGCCAGGATTCTCAACGAGATGCGCGCACGCGGCTGGCTCCGCGACATCGATCACGAGATCGCGCGGGGCGAGACGCTGACGTTCTCGCGCGCGCCGAGGTTCGCCGTGGCGCCGCACTTCGTCGAACAGGTGCGTGTGGCGACGGCCTCCAAGCGCCCTCGACGCGTGGAGACCACGCTCGACGCCGCGCTTCAACGCAGCGTTCAAGGCATCATCGAGGCGCATCGGCCCGCGCTCGAGCGGCATCGCGCGTGGAACGTCGCGGTCGCCGTGCTCGACAACCGGACCGGCGAATGGCTGGCCTGGGAAGGATCGGGCAACTACTTCGACACCGAGCACCAGGGGGCGATCGACGGCGTCACGGCGCCGCGACAGCCCGGATCGGCGCTGAAGCCGTTCACTTACGCCGCCGCCTTCGAACGCGGATTCCATCCGGCGCGGGTCGTCGCCGACGTGCCGTCGCAGTTTCCGACCGCCGTTCCAGGCGTGACCTACAGTCCGCGCAACTACGACGGGCAATTTCGAGGGCCGCTGCAGGTCCGCGTGGCGCTCGCCGGGTCGGAGAATGTGCCGGCCGTCGCGGTGGCGTCGGAGATCGGCGTGCCGTCGATCCTGCGTCTGCTGCGGCGCACCGGCTTCACGACGCTCGATCGCAACGCCGCCCACTACGGGCTCGGTCTCACGCTGGGCAACGCCGAGGTCCGGCTCGACGAAATGGTCGCGGCGTACGCGACGATGGCGCGCGGCGGCGTGTACTCTGCGCCGCGCCTGGTGCGTGCGATCGACGGGCAGTCAGAGCCGGTGCCGGCGGGATCGCGTGTGATCGCGGAACGAACGGCGTTCTGGATCACCGACATTCTGGCCGACTCCGAGGCGCGCGCCTTCGTCTTCGGTCGCGGCGGCAGTCTCGAGTTCCCGTTTTCGGTCGCGGCGAAAACCGGCACCTCGCAGGCGTACCACGACAACTGGGCGATCGGATACACCCGCGATGTCACCGTCGGGGTCTGGGTCGGCAACTTCACCCGTCAGCCGCTCGCGTATTCGTCAGGCGTCACCGGCGCGGGCCCGATTTTCCACGATGTCATGCTGGCCGCCGTCGAGCGCACAACCGGTTCGCTGCCGATCGACGACTTCACGCCGATCGCGACGCCAACGAACGACGTGCGGCGCGCGAACGTCTGCGCCCTGTCGGGCCTGACGCCCAACGGCGCGTGCCCTCGAGTGGTGACCGAATGGGTGCCGACCGGTCCGGCGATTGATGACTGCACGTGGCATCACGCGAGCGATCAAGGTGTCGTCACGATCTGGCCAGCCAACTACCGGCATTGGGCGAAGCGCGAAGGACTGCTGCGGGACGCCGCGGCTGCGCCCGTCGCACCAGTTCGAGCGGCGCGCGCCACACCAGTGGCCGAGCACACGCGACCCGTCTCCACTGGTCTCTCGATCGTGACGCCGATTGCCGGCGCCGTGTATCTGATCGATCCGACGCTGCGGCCCCAGTTCCAGACGCTGCCACTGCGCGCCCAGGGCGGCCGCGGCTCGCTCGAGTGGTTCGTCAACGGCGCCTCGATCGGCACCGCCGGCCGCGACGACACCCTTCGCTGGCCGCTCACGCGCGGTGCGCACCAGATCGTCGTCCAGGACGCCAGCGGGCAGAGAGCGGAGACGAAGGTCATCGTCAAGTAATCTGAGGTCCGGCACCAAGAGCACCGAGGTCCGGCGAAGAAAGCTCGGGAAGTACGGAGTGAAAAGCGCTTGAAGTTCGGGGTGAAACGCGCGGGAAGTACGGGGTGAAATGCACGGGAGGTCCGGCGTGAAAGGCGCATGAGGTCCGGGGGCGCTCGTAGCGCGCCTCGGGCTTAGAGGCGCGACGGCTCGCGGGCGAAGTCCGGGGTCAGCAGCGTTTGAAGTCCGGCGATGCGCGCGGCCGACCGTCCGGGAAGTACGCAGGGTCCCTCCGTACTTCATGTGCTGTTCACCTCGTACTTCAGGCGCTTTTCACGCCGTACTTCAGGTGCCCTCCACGCCGTACCTCAAGCGCTTTCCACTCCGAACTTCCTGCGCTTTCCACCCCGTACTTCCTGCGCCTTTCCACTCAGAGCATTTCCCTGTCCGTGCTTGCGCAGCCACCGCTCTGCCTCGCGCCACCACGGACAGACCGACGCGACTTCGCGCCAGAAGCGGCGCGAGTGATTCGGCTGGCGCATGTGCATCAGCTCGTGAAAGAGGATGTAGTCGCTGACGCTCGGCGGCATCTGCACCAGCCGCCAGTTGAGCGTGATCACGCCGCGTGACGAACAGGCGCCCCAGCGCGACCGCTGATTGCGCACGGAGATCCGGGTGATGCGGGTGTGCGTCTGGGCCGCCAGTGCCTCGCAGCGGATCGGCAGCTCGCGCGCGGCCAGCTCCCGGCAGTAGCTCTCGACGCTCGACCGGACGGCGTGGCGGGGGTCGAGCGCAATCCGCAGGTCACCGAGGCGCGCCTCGGCGGACTCGACGACGAGCTCGACGAGATCGCCGCGCCAGCGGACTCGCGTCCCGGTGACCCACGGCGCGTCGCGCTCGCGTTGACGCCGCCATTGCCGGGCAATCCAGTCCGACTGACGACCGGCGAACGCGAGGCCGCCGCCGATCGACGCGCCGCGCGGAACCGTCAACCGGACGGTGCCATCCGCCATCACCCGCACCACGTAGCGGCGGGCGAGCCGGTGCCGGGCAATCTGAATCGGCACCTCGCGCCCCTCGATCTGGAGCGATCGCGGCGCCGCCGGCGGCGCGGGGGCGCGCACCGTGGGCGTCGGTCGGCTCGGCTCGAGCCATGGAAGCCGCAGCTGCACGGACCCATGGTACCGAAACTCGTCGCGACGTCCTATCATCCAACCGTGCTCCTCTACCTCGTCACCTGGATCGCGGCCGGCCTGGTGACGGCGTCGGCCGCGACGCCGCAACGCGCCCCGACGTTCGCGGACGACGTGGCGCCGATCCTGTACGCGCACTGCGTCACCTGCCATCGTCCGGGTCAGGCGGCGGCATCCACGTTGCTCTCCTACGAAGACGCCCGCGCCCGGGCCGGCAAGATCGTCGAAGTGACCGCGGCACGCACGATGCCGCCCTGGTCCGCGACGCAGCCCGAAGGGTTCGTCTCGCTCCGCGACGACCGCCGGCTGTCGAACAGCCAGTTGACGACGTTGCGGCGGTGGGCAGAAGCCGGCGCACCGCCCGGCGACCTCAGACGGCTGCCGGTACCTCCGGCGTTCCCGAACGTCTGGCGGACCGGCATTCCGGATCTGGTCCTCACGCTGCCGCGGCCTGTGACTGTGCCGGCAGCGGGCCGCCCGTTCATTCGCAACGTGACGCTCCCGATCGACCTGCCAATCGATCGCTGGATCACGGCGATCGACTTTCAGCCGAGCACGCGCGACGTCACGCAGTTGGCGGCCTTCTTCATCCGGCCGGCTGACGCCACGGCCGGCGCCGACGCGGTACCGGGCCTCGCCCTCGCCATCGATCAGGCGAAGACCGCGCCTTCGTCAACCGACATCCGCGAGCCGCTCGACCCATCGTGGGGAGGGCTCACGAGATGGGTGCCGGGCCTGATGGTCCGGCAGTTCCCGGAGAACACTGCGCTGCGTCTTCCGAGCCATTCCAATCTGGTGGTCCAGCTGCATCTCCGTCCTGCAGACCAGGCGCAATCAGAGGACGGCCGGGTCGCCGTCTATTTTTCGAGCGTCCCGCCAGTCAGCGAGCTCACGGGCATTCAACTGCCGCCGGCGTTTGGCTATGGGATGGGCATCGAGATCCCGCCGGGCGCCAATCGCTACCTCGTCCGCGATACGTTCGAGCTGCCGGTCGAGGTTGATGCTTACGCGGTCCGGGCTCACGGGCGGGACGTGGCCCGCGGGATGACGCTGACCGCCCGGCCTCCAGGGAGACAGACCGCGAGGCCTCTTGCAGATCGAGCGCTGGGATCCCCGGTGGGAAGACACGTATTTCTTCAAGTCGGCCGAGCGGCTGCCGCGAGGAACGATCCTTTCGGTGGAGATTCAGTTCGACAACTCCGCTTCCAATCCCCGCCTGCTCTCACCTCCGCAGCGCGTGGTCTGGGGCGCCGAGGCCGGACAGGAAATGGCGGCGCTGACCCTCCTCGTCGCCCCACGAACGCCAGCCGGGACGGTGACGTTGCGCGAGGCGCAGTGGCAACACTTCCGCAACCAGATCGTCAGGAGCCCGCGCTGACGATGTGAGGCATCCGCGCACCCAGCACCCAGCACCCCGCACCGCTCTATCCGATCTTCACGACCATCATCGTCGCGTCGTCGAACGCCTCCTGCTTGCCGCGGAACGCGTTCACGCCGCTTTCGACGCGCTTGAGGACTTCGTCGGCGCTGTCGCCGTCGAGCGACGAAAGCAGCGCTTCGAGCCGTTCGGATCCCAGCATGTCGCCGCTTTCGCTCTCAGCCTCGACGCAGCCGTCGGTGTAGAAGAAGAGCACGTCGCCGGCAGCGAGCTGCACGGTGTCCTCGCTGTGACCGCGGCCGGCGAAGAGCCCGACCGGCAGGCCGGTCGACGACATGCGCTCGAGGCCGCCGTTTCTGCGCAGCACGAACTGCGGATGATGGCCGGCGTTCACGTAGCGCAACTGGCGAGTGGCCGGATTCAGAATGCCGACGAACAACGTCGCGTAGACGGGCCCCGGCGAATTGTCTTCGATGTCGCGATCGATCGCGCCGGCGATGGCCGAGAGATCCTGTCCGAGCGCGAGGCGCGTGCGGAGCGACGCCTGGATGTTCGCCATCAACAGCGCGGCGCCGACGCCCTTGCCGGAGACATCGCCGACGAGCAGTGCGATCTCGCCGTTCGCCACTTGAAAGTAATTGAAGAAATCGCCGCCGACTTCACGCGCCGGCACCGAGACGCCCTTGATTTCGATCAGACCGAGACGAAACGCCGCGTGCGGCAGCATCTCGGCCTGGATCTGACGCCCGAGCTCGAGCTCGCGCTTGATGCGCTCCTGCTCCACCGCCGAGCGCTGATGCTTCTCGACGTCTTCCGCCATCTGGTTGAACGCGACGGCGAGCCGGCCCACCTCGTCGTGGCTCTTGATCGGCACGCGCGTGCTGTAGTCGCCCTGCGCGATCCGGTTGACCCCCTCGCTGAGCGTGGTGAGGCCGCGCGTCAGGCGGCCCGAGAGCGGGACGATACCGATCAGCGCGACGGCGATGAACAGCGCACCGAGTCCGGCGTTCCGCGCCGCCGTCCGCCGCAAGTTCGCCAGCGAATCGCCGACGGGCCGGGCGATGCCGAGCTTGAGACCGGAGCCCGATGGATCGGGCGTCGTGACGACAATCCAGTCGGCCAGCCGCGCCGTCGCGGGTCCATCGACCTTCGCGACACTGCCGAGTGCTTCGACCCGGGCGCGATCGGCCTCGTTGCGCGTGTAGAGCTGTCCCGTCCGCCCGATCGCGAACGGCACTTCGCTGCCGTCACCGCGCGACGTCGAGAAGACGGTGGCGAGCACATTGGGCAGGTTGATCTCGGCGTTGGCCTGCCGGACGATCTCGCCGTCGCGCTCCACGCTCACATTGAGCTTGTTGCCTGTCAGCGACGACTTGCGCTTGGCGGCCGACGTCGAGTTGCTCGTCGCCGCCTTTGCGGTCGCCGACGCGGCAGGGGCCTTGCCGGCGCCGGACGCGCCGGCCTTGGCGCCCGACGCCGGAGCAGCTGGACCAACGCGCGGGGTGCCGCGACTGGCGGTGGCGCTCTTCGCTTCGGCGGCTTTGGTTTGCGCCGCGGCCAGCGCCGCTTCGTCGGCGCGCTTCTGCAGTTCCTTGGCGCCGAGCTGGATGCCCTGGACGATGCCGAGCATCCGTTGATTGACTTCCTCGGCGATGCGCTGGCGCTCTTCCGGCGGTGAGCGCCTCGGGACGGCCCTCGGGAACGATCTGGCGGAACATCTCGCGGCGGATCGGCGCGAGATCGATCATCAGCTTCGCCTGTCCGGCGTCCACCGTCGCCGTGCCGGGGGTTGGGGCAGGCGCCGGCGTCGCGCCGACTGCTGGCGCCGTTGGCACCGCAGGCACTTGCGCGCTCGGTGCAGGCGCCGGTGGAGCGGGCGGTGGTGGCGGCGCAACAGACGCAGAACGGCCGCCGCGGCCGTCGCCGAATCGCGGGTCGTCCGGACGTGGACCGGGCGGCCGGCCGCCGCGGCGCTGAGAGTTATCCCCTCGGCCGTCGCCAAACACCGGCGGTCCGCTCGGGCCTCCGGGTGGCGGAGGCGCGCCGGGACTTCCCGGCGGTGGCGGCGGCATTCGTCCGCCACCTGGGGGCCCTCCCCGGCCGCGTAGTCCCTGAAGCTGGACGTTGTTCAGGAGCATCGCCGCCTCGCCGAGCGACCGCGCGATCTGATTGCCGAGCACCGAATCGGCGCTCGCAACGACCGCGTCGTTTTGAGTTGGCGCCTCGGGCCGCGACTCGGCCGCGCGCAGCGCAGTCTCGAGCTCCTGGATGTCCATCAGGTGCTCGACGCGCTGCGACAACTGCGCCGTCACGAGCTGCATCCGCTGGCCGAGCTCGCCGGCCAGCAGATCCGCCTCGCGCTCGGCCGCCTCGCGCAGCGCAGTCTCGTTGCTCTGATAGGTATAGAACGTCACCGCGGCCAGCGGGACCACCGACAGCACGAAGAACGCAACGATGAGGCGAGTGCGAAGGCTCATGGCAATTTGGACGATCGGGTCCTCTACTCTACGCAAACACGACGACCAGCGGGGCGTGATCGCTCGTCCCGAATTCGCGCCGCGAAACGGACGACATCGCCCGTCCGGCCTGCCCCGTGCTCGCCAGCACGTAGTCGATGCGCCAGCCGATGTTTCGCTGCCGGAGATTCCGCCAGGGCGCCCACCAGGTGAACAGCTCGTTGTTGTCCGGATCGAGCGCGCGGCCGACGTCGACCAGGCCCGCGTCGAGCAACCGGGCGAACAGCTCGCGCTCCTCGGGGCGAGTGCCGATCTGATTCGGTTTCCGCTCCTTCGGATGCACGTCTCGCTCCTCGCGGGCGACGTTCAGATCGCCACAGATCAATAGCGTCCGTCCGGTCCCAATCGTTTCAGTCGCCCACGCGGCGAACGCCGTCAAAGAACCGGAGCTTGGCCTCGTAGTCCTTGCCTCCATTCGGGACGTAAACGGACGCCACCTGGATAGCGCCCAGGTCGGCGACGACGACGCGATGCTCCATATCGAAAGACGGATGAGTGAAGGCCGGCCGTTCCGTGAAAAAACTGTGACGGACGAGCAGCGCGACGCCGGAATAGCCGCCGGCGCCGTGCCAGAACGTCCAGTGATCGGTCGCCGCAACGAGCAGCTCGGGCACCTGATCCGGGGCCGCCTTGATCTCCTGCAGGCAGACGATGTCCGGGCATTCCTCGGCGAGCAGCGCATCGAGTTGCGCGTGCCGCGCGCGGATGCCGTTGACGTTCCAGGTGATGATCTTCACGATGGTCAGGCCAGTTGCTGCAATCCGCGGGTCAGCCGCGCGATGCCCTCGTGCACGGTGCTCGGCTCGAGCGCGCCGTACGAGATTCGCAGGTAGCAGCCGCCCGTCGCGCCGAACGCGGCGCCCGGGATCGCCGCGACCCGATGCTCGCGAATCAGCCGTTCGACCATCGTCATCGAATCGAGCGGCGTGTGCACGCGTGACGAAATAGTAGAACGCGCCAGTCGGACGCCGGCGTGTCGCAGGGGACGCCGGGTCGCGAAGCGCCTCGAAAATGCGCCGCCGCATCCGGTCGAGGCCGCCAAGCGCCGCGCGCGCGTAGGCGGCGCCGACACGCACGCGCCGCGAGCGCCGCCTGCTGCGACACCGCCGGCGCACAGATCAGGATCGTGTCCTGAATCTTGTTCACGGCTGCCCAGAGCGCGTCGGGAATCACCATGTAGCCGATGCGCCAGCTCGCCATCCCGTAGGCCTTCGACAGCGAGTACAGCGAGATCGTGTGCGCGGCGGCGTCGCTCGATCGATCCCGGCGAGAAATGGCGCGTGTCGCCGTAGGTGAAGTACTCGTACGCCTCGTCGTGAATGTGAAAGATGCCGCGCGCGCGACACAGCGCGTTCACCGCGCGCAGCGCCGGCTCCGGATAGACGGCGCCGGTCGGGTTGTTCGGCGACACCGTGACGACCGCGCGCGTCCGCGGCGTGATCGCCCGGGCAATCGCGTCCAGATCGAGCTGGTAACTCCGCGCGTCGTCGGCACCAGCACCGGCTTGCGCGCCGGCCATCACGATCGCCATCTCGTGATTGAAGTAGAACGGCACCGGCAGGATGATCTCGTCGCCGGGATCGGTGATCGCGAGCACCGCGTTCATGAACGCCAGGTTGCCGCCGGCCGTGACGACGACGCGGCTCGCCGGACGGACCGCGATGCCGTTCTCGCGCGCGAGCTTCTCCTCGAGCGCGTCGACGAGATCCGGCAGACCTTCGACCGGTCCGTAGCGGTGGTCGGCGGTCGCGCCGCCAAACGCGTGCGCCGCCGCGATCGCTTCCGGCGGCGGACCGTACGACACGACGCCCTGACCGAGCGAGATGGTGCCGGGCGTCTCGGCAATCCAGCGACTGACGACCGGGATGACCGGCGTCTGGACAGCGGCCAGGCGCCGCGACTCGCCGATCATTTCGCGCGCGGCTCGGCGACGATGACGATGCCGGGCGCCTTCCCTGGCAGTTCCGGCGGGGTAGGTCGCGAGCCGCGTGATCGCGCCCACGTGCGCGGACAGGTCACCGACCTCGCGCCAGCCGTCAGCGGCCGACCAGTCGAAGATCTTCGACCCGCTCGCCATCAGCAGTCGGCCGGACGGGTCCCACGCGCAATCCTGCCCTTTCGGATCGACCGTTTCGACCAGGGTCTTGATCTCGCGCGTCTTCGGATCGAATTCCTTGATCAGCCAGCGTTCGCCCGCCGGCTGGCTGACATAACTGATTGTCCCGGTTCCCGGACGCCGATGGAGCGACCGGCCGATGCGCGAGTCGATCACCTCCGCCTTGCCGGTCGTCGTGTCGGCGAGCTGCAGGGTGCTCGGCTGCCCCTGCCCGCCGAGGACGAACAGCGCGAGATGCGTCGCGTCGATCCACACGTGGTAACCGACTGGTTTGACGTTCTCGAGCACGAGGCGCGGATTCGTGCCGTCCAGATCGAATCGCCAGAGCCGCTGCGTCCCATCGGCTTCGGTGCGAATGACCGAGAACGACTTGCCGTCCGGCGTCACGAGCGGCGAGTACTCGCCCTCACTCGTGTGCGTGAGCTGCGTCACCGACTTCGCGGCGAAGTCGTAGCGGTAGATATCCGTCTGCTTGCCGTCCCGATTGGAGGTGAACAAGATGCCGGAGCCGTCAGGCAGAAAGCTCGGCTGATTGTCGTAGCCAGGGCTGTTGCTGATGTTGACCACCGCGCCGACGACGGTTTTTGCTTTGTCGAAACTCCAGGCGACCAGGTAAATCTCGGTCGCCGGCGGTTGTTGCTGGACGCCTGACAGTGCGCCAGCAGAGACTAACACACGCACTACGCACTGCACCTCGCAGATCGCGGCTCACGCCCGGCAGCGCTCGCACGTACGCACCGCGCACTCAGCACCTGCACTAGCACCTGGCACCCGAAGTCAGAGCATACAGTGCCACCGCGGCGGCGGTGGCGACGTTGAGCGAGTCGAGCGCCGGGCGCCATCGGAATGCGGACTCGGCGGTCGACGGCGGCGAGCGCGGCCGGCGACAGACCCTCACCCTCGGATCCGAGGAGCAGCGCGACACGCGCGCGGCCGAGCGAGGCCGCGACCGCCGGCAGCGGCTCGGCCGACGCCTCTGGCGTCAGCGCCACCAGCGTGTAGCCGGCGGCGCGCAGCTCCCACAGCATGTCGGGCCACGGCGATGCCTCAGCGAACGGAAGCGCCAGGACGGCCGCCATGGAAGTGCGGACCGTCTTTCGATACAACGGGTCCGCGCACGCCGGTCCGATGAGCATCGCACGCGCGCCGAAACCGAGCGCCGATCGAAAAATGCTGCCGAGGTTGTCGGGATCGCGGACGGATTCGAGCGACGACGATCGGCGCCGCGCTTTCACCGGGCAGATTCAACGCGCGCCAATGGGGAGTCTCCGGCCGCTCCGCATAGCCCAGGCACCCTTGATGAAACTTGAAACCGCCGATGCGATCGAGCTCCGCCTGATCGAGGATGCGGACCTCGGGACGCCGTGCCGGATCGGCGCGCGCCAGATCGTCGCGCAGCGCCGCCTCGGCGACCGGCGTCAGCAGCAGTTCGCGGAGCCGCCATTGGGGAAGGGAGAGCAACCGCCTGACGACATAGCGGCCCTCGGCGACGAACAGCGGACGGGCCACCTACACCCTCGTCAGCTGCCGCCGGCTGCGGTGCGCATCGAGGACGGACGGGCCGAGGCGCTTGCTCATGTAGACCTTGGACTCGAGCGGATCTGATCCGGCGCGTTCGAGCTTGATGACGTCGAACTGCAGGCTGTCGAGGGTGCCGCGCATGTCGTAGTAGCGGTTCTTGGTCTTGACGATCACCTCGTCGTAGCCGGCCGCGATGGCCCACACTTCCTGCTCTTCGGTGACGGCGCGGAAGTGACCCTGGCCCCGCCAATCCATACGCGTCGCGCCCAGCCAGTTGTAGAGGATCTTGCGCCCCGAGAACTCCACGACGTCGCGGAGGCGGTCGACCAGGTCGGCCAGCTTGGGATCCGTCTCGTGCTCGCGCAGTTCGTGCGACACCTTGTACGACACGGGCACGACCGCCGACGCATCGTCGGGCAGCGGCGCCTCGGCCATCAGGATCTGGAACTCGCGGCCCTCGAGCCGCTGGATGATCTCAGCCGCCATCTTTCGCTCGGGAAACTCGCTGAAGAACTCCTCGATGAACCCGATCTCGAGCGCACCTTGCTGTAGTGGATATTCCCGAATCAGATAGTTCACGAGGGGATTGTATGACGGCCGACTCGGAGACGGTCAGGCGAACCTGCGGAGACCCCGGCAACCCCCGGACCCCGGAACCCGAACTGCGTCAGTACCTGATCGCTACCGTCACCGACCCGTTGAAGCCCGGGGCGGGCACCCAGCGCGGATCGGGACTGGCGTAGTAATCCTGATTGAGCAGGTTCCTGAGCTGACCGCGGATTTCGATCCGGCGGTTCGGTGTCCAGCTCGCGCCGAGATCGATGTTGGTGTGACCGGGGGCGTCAATTTCGCTCGGGCCGTGACGATTGTCGTCGGCGTAGACGGCGATGCGGCCGAAGGCCATGAAGGACTGCGAGAACGCCTTGCGAAGACCGAACGCGAGCGTGTCCGGCGAGATGTCATCGAGGTCGGCGTCGTCATCGAGCGCTTCGCCGCGGCCGACTTGCCCCGTCACGTCGAACCAGTAGCCGGCGCCGAAACTCGCCGACATTTCCGCTTCGAAACCGCGGATCTCCGCCTCGCCGCGGTTGCGGAACGCGAACGAATCGACCGGCGTCGTCGGATAGCGCTCGATCAGGTTCTTGATGCGGTAGTTGTAGAAGTAGCCGGCCGCGCGGAATCGAGTCGTCGTGTAACGGGCACCCAGGTCGAACTGGAGGCTCGTCTCCGGCTCGAGATCCGGATTACCGGTAATGAAGCCGCGTCCGCTCGGACCGCGATAGAAGCGATCCGAGAGCGTCGGGTCGCGAAAGCCGCGGCTGACCTGCGCGACGAACGTCGTATTCGAGAACGGACCGGCGGTAATCGATCCGAAACCCGCGACGGCGCCGTTCGACACCGACCGATCGCCGAAGTAGCCGCCGCTGTTGTTGTTGCTCACGTAATCGAAGCGGACGCCGCCTGACGCAGAGAAGTGCGCGCCAAGCGGGCTCTCGCCCTGGAAGAAGAAGCCGGTATCGACCCGCTTCGCGGAGTCGATCGACAGGTTGTCGGTCTCGGACACGACGTTGCCGGCGAGATCGTACTGAATGAAGATGTCGTGCGCCTCGAGATCGAACCGGCCGTTCAGATCGAGACCGAACTCGAGCTTGCCCTGCTTGACCAGTTTGTTGCCGGTCGCGCGAATCTGGAAGTCCTTGGCGGAGATGTCGGCGCGCGTGATGTCCTGCGGGCGGGTCGGGGTCGGAATCCGATCCTGATCGGTACGCTGCTCGATCGTCCCGAAGTAGCCGGTGAGCGCGACGGCGTCGATGCCGCCGACGTTGGTCCGATCGTAGCCCATCGTGAAGCGATGCGAGTCCTCGAACGGATAGTAGAAGCGTACGGCGTTCGAGTTGTTGCGCGGCCGCTCGATGTCGCTGCCGAAGTCGCTTTCAAGCCCGACGCTGAACTGCCCGGCGCCAGCGCGGTGTTCACCACGAATCAGGAACCCGCTGTCTTCCCAGCCGGAATTGAGGACTTCGCCATCCGGGCCGTCGTAGTCTTCCGCGTTGCGGCCGTGCAGCGAAAACAGCACGCCGCCCTGACTGAAACCTTTGCTGATCGTGCCTTCGCCGCGCTGCTCCGGCACGCCGGCGCCGAGCGTCAGCGATCCACCGAACTGCGTGCCCGCGCGCGGTGGACGCTTCGTTCTCACGGAAATGACGCCGCCGAACGAGTCGGACCCGTAGGCGACTGACCCCGGACCGCGCGCGACGTCGATGCCCTCGACGACCGCCGGATCCATGAACGTCGCGCTGGGACCGACGCGACGCTCGGACGTGACGCGGCTCCCGTCGATCAAGATCAAGGTGCGCCCACGCGCGAGACCGCGAATCGCCGGCACGGCGGCCTGGCCTTCGGAGACCTGATTGACGCCCGGCACGATTTCGACCGCGCCCATCAAGTTGCCCGGTACGCGAAGCGCGATATCCCGCGACGACAGAACCGTCAGCGCCGCACCCGGAGACGCCTCGATGCTCGGCGCGACGCCCGTCGTGACGGTGACTTCTTCGTTCACCGCCGCATCGACGGTCAATGTCAGGAGGCCGTTGTTCAGCTTCTCGACCAGCACCGGCTTGGCCAGTTGACCGCCTGGCAGGATGACGATCACGGTGAACGGCGGCCGGGGTTCCGGCGTGAGCGCAAACTTACCTTCGGCATCGGTCGTGGCTGTGACGGTCGCCCCGACGACGGTAATGGTCGCGCCGGCAATCGGCGCATTCGTTCCGCGACTGACGAGCTTGCCGTCGAGCGCTTCGGCGGCCGTGGCCGAACCGATGAGGAGCAGCCCGGCCGCCAGAACCGAGTGGAGGCCGGACAGAACATGACCTTTCAGACGCATCGTCCGCTAAGTCTAGAAGGCGGTCCTCTCCTACTACCAGTCGTAGAAGCAGCCGCGCTGGCGGCTCGCAGTTCGAGCCGCCCTACGTACGGTGACTCTACGCCCGCCCGTATCTCTGGCCGAGCGCCAGTGTCAGGGCCTGGACTGCCCGCGCCTCCGGCACATCGTCCAGCCGATTGACCGGCCACGGCAGGCGCCACGTCCAGTTACGATCGGTCACGGTCGCGGGCGTGTTGATACGGTCACGCCATCCGAACACGTCCTGAATCGGCACGAGCAGTTCGATCGAACCCGCTCCCCAGACCGTCTCGAGCATCGCGTCGCGCAGCGCGGCGTCCCACGGGCCCTCGAGGTTCGTCAGGCCGGCCGCACGCATCGACGGTAACGCGATGAACGCGGCGCGGTCCGCCGGCGCGCGCCTCGTCCCACCAGTCGGCCATCGGCTCGGTGTCGTGCGTACCGGTCATCGCGACCGAGACCGGCGGGTAAGTCCACCGGGTCGACAAACGGCTGGCCTGGCAGCGTCCCACGCTCGCTCCCAGCGCAGCACCTTGCAGCCGGCGACGTTCAGGCGCGCGAGCGAGGCGCGCAGGAAATCAGGCACGACGCCCAGATCCTCGCCGAGGATGCCGGCGCCGGACGCGATGATCAATCGCATGATGTGCTCGCCTTGTCTGATCTGATCGGCCTCGTGCGGCGGCGAAAAAAATGGCGGCCCGGCCGGAGGCCGGCCGTAGGTGCGATAGAGACCGATGAGGTGGTCGACCCGATACCCATCGTAAAGCGCGGCCATCCTTGCTGCGCGCTGCCGAACCCACGCGTAGTCCGAGGTCGCGATCGCCTCCCAGTTCGGCGTCGGCAGCCCCCAGTCCTGGCCGGTCGCGCTGAACGCGTCCGGCGGCACCCCGAGGGAGACGTCGAGCCAGAACTCACTCGGACGCGCCCACACCTCGGCACTCGCCGCGCCGACCATGAACGGCAGATCGCCGACGACGGTCACCCCGGCCGCGCGCGCCTCGGCGCGTGCCGCCTGCCACTGCGACTCGGCAATCCACTGCAGGTACTGCTGCCGCAGGACTTCCGTGCCACCGTGCCGCCGCGCCTCGTCGAGCGCCGACGGAAGGCGATCGCGGATCGGCGCCGGCCAGTCGCGCCAGAACCACTGCCCGGTTCTCGTGGCGATGGCGCGATAGAGCGCGTAGTCATCGAGCCACCAGCGCTCTCGCGCGATATAGGCGGCAAGCTCCGCGGCGCGGACCGAGCGGTGTCCCCATTCCTCGTCGAGAAAGCGCTGGAACGCCAGCGCCAGGGCCTCGCGTTTTACTCGGCGAATCTCGGGATAGCGCACCGCCGGAGACGCGCGTGCCGCGTCGAGCGCGGTGCGTGCGTCGCTCGAGAGCGCGGCGACGCCGCCGGCGCGCCGGAAGTCCTCCATCGCGTCGGGCGCGATGTAGATGGGATCGATCGCCATCGTCGACGTCGCGGAGTACGGCGACGTCTCGCCCTCGGGAACGGTGCCGATCGGCAGGATCATGACGCGCGAATAGCCACCCCGAGCCATCCATCGTGCCAACGGCACGATGTCCGGCAGCTCGCCCAACCCCCAGCTCGAGGTCGAAGCCGCGGAGAACAGCGGCAGCATCAGACCGGCGTGTCGTGACGTCATGCCACTTCCCCAACACTGCGGCGGAGCACGCGACGGAGGCCCTCGTCGAACGCCGCCGGCTCAGTCAGGAGACTGACGACGAGAAACGCCTCGTCGGCAAAATCGAAGAAGTATCCGGGATGCACGACCACGCGATCGGCTTCGAGGAGCTTCAGCACGAGGCTCTCCTCCGGCGCAGTCGCCGGCACCCGCAAGACGGCGGACCAGCCGCCCTCCGGCTCGAGCAGCGACACCGGCGGACACGCGGACACGGCCTCGTCGAGCGCCTGCAGATTGCGCGCGAGACGCTCGGCAATCGTGGCGCGGATCACGCGCCCCTTGTCGATCAAATCGGACGCCGCGACCTGGACCGGCGTCGAGACGGAGAGGTAGGTGTCGCAGATGATCTCGAGCCGCGCAAGCGCATCGGCTCGCTCGGGCGCCGGCCCGCCGACGACGATCCAGCCGAGCTTGACCTGCGGCAGCCCGGCGGACTTCGACAGGCCGCCGAGCACGAACGTCAGCGCGCGTGTTTCGCCCACGAGCGACGTCGCGTCCGGACGGCGCCGGAGCGGATAGTCGGCAAAGACCTCGTCGGACACGAGCGCGACCCCTCGAGCTCGCGCGAGCGTGACGATCCATTCGCGGTCGTCCGCACGCAGCATCGAGCCCGTCGGATTGTTGGGATTGACGAGGAGCACCGCACGCACGTCGGAGGTGAGTCCCCGCTCGACGCTGTCACGATCGATGGACCACACGCCGTGATAGTCGAGACGATACGGCCGCGAGACGACCCCTTCGAGGCGGCCGAGCAGATCGAACAGCGGATAGCTCGGCTGCGGGACGAGCACGGCGTCGCCCGGGTCGGCGAGCAGCTTGAACAGGAGGCTATACGCCTCGCTCGTGCTCGCCGTCAGGACGACGTCGTCCGCCATCACGGGCCGGTGCGCGGTGGCATACGTGGCCGCCACGGCCGCGCGCGCCTCCGGTTCCCCCAACGGCTCCGGCCGATATTCGCGGCCGCGCGGGCGGTCGAGGGACGAAAGCAGGGCGGGCGGGTACGAGATGCCGGCCGCCGTCGGATTGGTGACGGTCAGATCGAAGAGGATGGATCCCGACGCACGGAGCGCCGCCGTGGTCCGGGCAAGCGCAGTGGGCGTGAGCACGGACGGCAATCGGCTCGAAAACATGCGTCGAACGTTCAGCTTAGACTAGGCGAAGGAGATCCCGCATGACCGTCCGACGATTCGCCATCGCTGCCCTGGCCGCTGCGCTCGCGATTGTGCCGGCCTCGGCCCAACAGGCCGCTCCGGCCGCGAAGCTCGCCGTTCCATTCACGATGTTCAAACTGCCGAACGGTTTGACAGTGATCCTGCACGAAGATCACAGCGTGCCGACGGTGGCCGTCAACGTCTGGTACCACGTCGGGTCCGGACGCGAGAGGCCCGGGCGCACCGGGTTCGCGCACCTGTTCGAACATCTGATGTTCGAGGGGTCGAAGAACGTCAAGGAAGGCGAGTTCGACACCCTGCTCGAGGCCGCCGGCGCCAACAACAACGGCTCGACGACGACGGATCGGACGAACTACTACGAGACGCTGCCCTCCAACGCGCTCGATCTGGCGCTCTTCCTGGAATCGGATCGGATGGGGTATCTGCTCGACGTCGTGACGCCGAAGCTCGTCGACGGCCAGCGCGACGTCGTCAAGAACGAACGGCGGCAGAGCTACGAGAACGCGCCGTACGGGATGGCCAACATCCGCATGACCGAGCTGATGTATCCGAAGGATCATCCGTATCACTGGCCGGTGATCGGCTACATGGAAGATCTGACGGCCGCGACGCATGAAGATGTGACCGAGTTCTTCAAGAAGTACTACGCGCCCGGCAACGCCAGCCTTGTCATCGCAGGTGACTTCAACACGGCCGAGGCGCGGAAGAAGGTCGAGTACTGGTTCCGCGACGTCAAGGCGGGCGCGCCCGTCGAGGCGGTGACCGTCCCGCCCGTCGCAGCTCGCCGGCGTCACCAGGGAGTCGATGACGGACCGGGTGCAGCTGCCGCGCCTGTATCTCTCGTGGCTCACGCCCGCGCTGTTCGCACCAGGAGACGGAGAGCTCGACGTCGTGGCCAGCGTGCTGACGGGCGGTAAGAACTCTCGTCTCTACAAGCGGCTGGTGTACGACCTGCAACTCGCCCAGAACGTCAGCGCCAGCCAGGCCTCGGCGAAGTACGGATCGCGGTTCACGATCACGGTGACGGCGCGGCCGTCGGCGGAACCGGCGGCGAAGCTGCTCGAGCAGATCAAGACGATCGTCGACGAGGAGATCGAAAAGCTGCGGAACGCGCCGCCAGAAGCGCGCGAAGTGGACCGCGCGAAGAACGGCATCGAGTCGAGCTTTCTCAGCCAGATGGAAGTCGTCGCGTCCAAGGCCGACCAGTTGAACGCGTACTACTTCTCGACCGGCAACCCGGACTACTTCGCGAAGGACCTCGCGCGGTATCAGGCGATTGGCGTGAGCGACGTGCAGACCGCCGTGCGGCAGTGGCTGCCGGCGGACAAGCGGCTGGAGCTGACGGTGTTGCCGGAAGCGGCGAAGAAGGAGGAGAAATGACGCGGCGGGTTCCGGGGGTTCATCTGTCGCGGTGATCGCGCTGACGTTTGCCTTCGGCGCGTGGCCGGCCGCACAACAAGGTCCTGATCGATCGAAGCCGCCCGTCCCGGGTCCGGCGCCGTCACTGCGCGTGCCGCCGGTGCAGAAGCGCACGCTTTCGAATGGGCTGCCGGTCTGGATCGTCGAGATGCACGAGGTCCCGGTCGTCGACGTGACGCTCATCGTCAAGTCGGGGGCCGCGGCCGATCCGGCCGGAAAGTACGGACTCGCCAGCTTCACGGCGGCGATGCTCGACGAGGGCGCCGGCTCGCGCAACGCGCTCGAGCTGGCCGACGCGGTGGATTTTCTCGGCGCCTCGCTCAGCACCGAGCAGCTCGTGGGACTCGTCGAGCGTGCGGCTCCATACGCCAGTGACCAAACTCGATGCCGCGCTGCCGCTGTGGGCGGACGTCGTGCTGCGGCCCACCTTTCCGACCAATGAGCTGGAGCGGCTGCGCAAGGAACGGCTGACCTCGATCCTCCAGACTCGCGATAGCGCGCCGGCGCTGGCCTCGACGGCGTTCGCGCGGCTCGTCTACGGCCCGCGGCACCGCTTCGGCACCCCGGCGATGGGCAACGAGGTCTCGAACACCGAGATGGCGGTCTCCGAGCTGAAGGGCTTCTATCAGAGCCACTACCAGCCGCAGAACGCCTACCTGCTCGTCGTCGGCGACATCACGCCCGACAGCCGTGCTTGAAGAAGATCGAACAGGCGATTGGCAGCTGGAAGAAACGCCGGGCCGATCGCCAAGCCGGCGCTGCCGGCGGCCACGCAGCACGCGTCGCGGCAGATCTATCTCGTGGACAAGCCCGGCGCCGCGCAGTCGGCGATCCGGATCGGCTGGATCGGCGTCGCCCGGAGCACGCCCGACTACTTCGTGCTCGACGTGATGAACACGATCCTCGGCGGATCGTTCACGTCGCGGCTCAACATGAACCTCCGCGAAGACAAGGGCTACGCGTACGGCGCGTCGTCAGCGTTCGACATGCGCGGCGCGCCAGGCCCGTTCTTCGCGACCGCGAACGTGCAGACCGACAAGACGATGGAGTCGCTGCGCGAGTTCTTCAAGGAACTTGACGGCATGCGACAGCCCGTCCCCGCCGCCGAGCTGCAGCGCGCGCGCAACCTCGAGGCGCTGAGCTTCCCCGGCGCGTTCGAAACGACCGAGTGGCATGGCCGGCAATCTCTCGGAGCTCGCCGTGTACGGACTGCCGGAGTCGTTCTTCAGCGAGTACGTGCCGAAGATTCAGGCTGTCACCGCTGCCGACATCGAACGGGCCGCGAAGCAGTACCTGCAGAGCGACAAGTTCGCGGTCGTCGTGGTCGGCGATCTCTCGAAGATCGAGAAGCCGATCCGCGACGCGAACTTCGGACCGGTGAAGATCGTGACGCTGGATGAGATCCTGAAGTAGCACTGCTGGTCAGAAAACCTTCACCGTGAAGCCGTGAAGGCGTGAAGAAACACTGGCGGTTCGATTTGGCGTTGAGCTCTCCCAAACTTCGCTTCACGACCTTCACGACTTCATGTGGAGGTTTTTTTCACAGAGAGACCGCATGATCTCGCGTCGCGATTTTCTCGCTGGTTCGACCCTTGGTCTGGCTTCGGGTCTGGTCGCTCGCCCGGCACTCGTCGGCGCGTGGCAACAGGCGCCGGCCTCCTCCAGCACCGCCTCTGGTGACGCCGGTCTTTACGGCGATTCGCCGCAATGTCGGCTTCTTCACCGGGCGCGGCGGGCACGATCGGGTATCTGATCGATCCCGCCGGCGTCGTGGTGGTCGACAGCCAGTTTCCGGATGCGGCCAAGCTCTGCCTCGATGGGCTCAACGAACGGTCGAAGAATCGCGCGATCGACCTGTTGATCAACACCCATCACCATGACGATCACACGCTCGGCAACGCAGTGTTCAAGCCATCCGCGACGAAGATCCTCGCGCACGCGAAGGCAGCCGAGCACATGAAGTCTCGGCCCGGGCGCGGGCCGGCCGCATCGGAGCAGACCTTCCCCACCGCAACGTTCACCGATGTCTGGCGGCAGCAGGTCGGCGACGAGTGGATGGCGGCCAGGTACTACGGCGCGGCGCACACGAGCGGCGATGCGGTCGTCACCTTCGAGCGCGCGAATGTCGTGCACATGGGCGACCTCATGTTCAACCGGCGTCAGCCCGTCGTCGACAAGCCCGCGGGCGCGAATTTCAAGAACTGGATCGTGGTGCTCGAGAAAACTGCCTCCGCGCACAACAACGACACGGTCTACATCTTCGGCCACGCCGGGATGAATCAGCCGGTGACCGGCAGCCGTGCCGACCTGATGGTGATGCGCGATTTCCTCACGGCGCTCCTGACCTTCGTGCAGGGCGAGATCAAGGCCGGTAAGACGCGCGATCAGATCATCGCGATTCGAACGCCCGTCCCGGGGTTCGACTCACACGGCAATCTCGGACAACAAGCGCTCGAGGCCGCGTTCGACGAGCTGTCAGGAAAATAGTTTACCGAAGAGCTTTCACCACGAAGGTTCACGAAGACCACGAAGGGTTTTGGTGAGATCCAATCGCTACGATCCGAAGTACCCCTTCCGCGCTCGAATCGTGAGCCGCGGCTCCGCGGGAACGTGCACCTCAATCTCGTGCCAACCAACGCGCGCGACGCCAGTCGGCGTGTAGTGCAGGACGTAGCTCTGGCGAAAGTCCTCGAACGCCTGGCTGAAGCCGTTGACGACGGACACGCGACCGAACGTCGCTGAGTGCAGGCGGCCGCCGGTGCGTTCCGCGACCTCGGTGAGCGGCGCACTGACGAGTTCCGGAACCCCAACGCCCCAGGAGCCCGGCATGTTCGGCGGCGGCGAATAGGCGGACGGCATCACCATCACGTGCAGCACCGCTTCGGAGCGCGCCGACACGGCGCGTAGCTGCGACATCTCGACTTGACTGCCCGCGTCCATCGCGTCGGTCATGGCGATGACCAAGTGTCGCCGATCGACCTGGGGCCGGTGTAACAGCGCCAGCAGAATGGCGTCGGACACCGACGAGAGGCGGCCCACTCGCGCGTTCTCGACTGGCAGATCGGCGCCGGCGGGACGCCAGCCGAACACGTCATCCACTTGATAGCCGAACGTGAGCAGGCGCAGCCGATCTCCAGGACGCAGCATCGCGGCAATTCTCGCCAGGTCGCGCTTGAGCTCCCCGAGCAGTCCGGACAGGCTCGGGCTGGTATCGAGAAACAGGGTGACGTCG
The DNA here is from genome assembly GCA_963816795.1 of uncultured Acidobacteriota bacterium. Lineage (GTDB taxonomy): Bacteria > Acidobacteriota > Vicinamibacteria > Vicinamibacterales > SCN-69-37 > CAWFLT01. The sequence goes on from CAWFLT010000001.1 coordinate 211,086, forward strand.
ATTGGCACGGCCTCGTAGTCGAGCGACGTGACCGTTTGCACGACGCCGTTGTCGAGCAGCCGAAAATCTGCGGGCTGCAGCCCCAGCGCCGGGACGTTTCCTCGCCGGACGGCGGCGTTGACGACGACCACGTCCGCTCGCGATCGAAACACCGGCCGCTGCTCCTGCGCCGTGAGCCCGGCACCGGCCAGCACGAGCAGGGCGACGGCGCTCGCGCGCGGAATGCACGGGATGTTCATTTGAGGGCTGCGCGCAGCTGATCTCGAAGCGTGGGCCAGCGCCGGAAGTCGCCGTAGCCGTACAGCCGCCACGGATCCGGCAACAGCGGACGATGGCTGAACGACGCTTCCAGGAGCGTGTAGGCGTCGTCGCTCCGGCCACGAATGAAGAGCAGCGTCGCGAGCGCCTGAGATGCCGATTGGGTGCCCGGCAGCACGGCCAGTGCATCGCGGAACGCCTGCTCGGCCAGCTCGTCCTGTTTCTCTCTGAGCATGATCCGTCCGGCCAGGAAGCGCGAGAGGTAGCGAACGAACGCGTCGGTCGTCTGGTCCGCGAGGCGAAGATGCGCGAGTGCCTGCTTGCGGTCGCCGATCTGGAACAACAGGTAGCCGACATGGAGCTCGGCTTCGGCGGAAATCGCGGGCACCTTCGTCAGGGCGGCGAGACCATTGATGGCGATCCGCTTTCTCGCCTGCCACTCAGGCGAGGCGCCCGTGCTAATCGGCATCGACTCGTAATCAGCGCCGATTTCCGCAGCGGTGGCTTCCGCGAGCTGGAACCGCGACTCCGTCGAGAATCGCGCGCGGGCGTGAGGCAGATGCGCGTCCAGCAGCATTCGATCGCGCGCGCCTCCGGCCAACGCGATTGATCCCAACATCCAGACGCGTTCCGCGTCGTCGGCCGGGCCACGGCTGCGGATGAGTTGGCAGGCCACTTCGAGGAGCGGCGCGAGCTGCCGCCATTCCATCTCGAAGCCGGCGGAGAGCACCTCCAAGACGAACGCCGCGGCGACAAGCGCGTCTCGGCGCTGCCCGTCCGATGCGATCGGTTTCATCCGGCCAGAAATCAGTCGCGCGAGGTCGTCTTTCAGCGCACCGAAATCTCGGACGCGCGCGAGGTCGGCCGCCACGGCTTCGTGCCGCCCCGCCGCGTAGTCGTCGAGGAGCATCGCCGCCGACCGCCGGGCCTGACTGGCGCGAACCGGCACCCGTGCATCCCCGATCAGCAGAACCGTCATGCACCACGCGATCTGAACCACGCGAGTTGCTCTCATTGCCGTGCTCTTCGAGAATCTACTCCCTGAACTCTTCGCGTGCTTCGTCTACTTCGTGTGCTTCGTGACCTTCGTGGTGAAAGATCTTTGGTCTCTATCGCTGCACTTTCCCGATGATGTAGACCAGCGCCTTCCCGGCCGCGATCTCGAAGGTCCAGCGCGGACCCTGCGGCGTGTTGAGCATCGCCATGTCGGTGCCATCGATCCAGCTGATCCAGATCGCGTACGCCGTGCGTGGCGGAAGGCGCGCCTCCGTCTTTTGAGTGCCCGCGCCCGTATTCGTCGCGACGAGGACCCACGACGCGCCGCCGTCGAGCAAGACGACCTCGACGCCGCTCACGGATGGCTCAATCGTGACGGACGGGCCCGGACGAAGCTGGTCGACGAGCCTGGCGTTGGCCGAGAGTTGACGCGCGATCGCGACTGCAGGAGCGACCCACGACGGTGTCTGGCCGCCGCGACCGGTCGTCCCCGTGCCGAACGGCTCCCCGTGATCGAACGACAGCACGCGGGCGCCGCGCGCGATCGCGCGCCAGGCGCGCGCGGGAATCGAGCTCGCCAGCGCGCCTGAAACAGGCAGATCGACGTGCGTCGGCGACACCGGCGTCGTCTCGGCGCGCATGACACGCCGCTCAGGCCGGAGCACGACGGTCAAGCCCGACGATCTCAGCCATGCGGCGAAGCTCCGGCACGCCGGCCGTGGCATCTCCGGGCCAGGTGACGCCCGTAAACCCTAATGCTTTGATCGCGGCCAGGTCGTCCAGCCGCGGCTGCCCCGCCGGCGAGCCTCGGTACCAGACGGAGACGATCGGCGTGTCAGCGATAGCCGGTGTTGCGAGTGCGACGAACGCGGCACTCAGCCCGCCTACGCGCGCCATCGGCGCCGGCTCCGGCGCGCGCACGGCTACTTCCCGCGCCTTTCACGGCTCGCTGCCTCCGACTTCCCGCGCCCTTCACTCCGTGACCTCCCTCGCGCCCTTCACTCCGGACCTCCCGCGCCCTTCACTCCGGACCTCCCGCGCTCTTCACTCCGGACCTCCCGCGCTCTTCACTCCGTACCTCCCGCGCCCTTCACCCCGTACCTCAAGCGCACTTCACCCCGTCCCTCTATACTCTCTATGATTTCCCCCGGAGGATGTCCATGCGCAAGTCCCTGTTGTTCGCTGGTGTGTCTCTCGCCGCTGCCGGCGTCCTCGTCGTCTCTCCCGCCGCGCAGTCGCCGGCGTCGAGTGGCTACCAGGTGCCGCCGAAGGTGATCGCCGACCTGATGGACGCCGAGCCGCTGCCGACCGTGTCCGTGTCGCCCGATCGGACAGTGTTGCTCCTGGCGCATCGCCGCGCCATGCCGACACTGGCTGAGGTCGCGGCGCCGTTTCTTGGCCTCGCCGGCGCGCGCGTGAATCCCAAGACGAATGGCCCGCGCGTGCTCGGCGGCACCACCGGCCTGACGTTGCGCGACGCCGCCACCGGCACGGATCGAAAGCTGACGTTGCCGACGACCGGATCGTTCGTCGCCACGTTCTCGCCTGATGGCAAGCACATCGGCATCACGCACACCACCGACGCCGGCATTCGCCTGCTGGTCGCCGACGTCGCGACCGCGCAGGTCCGCGTGCTGCTGGACGGCGGCATCAACGGACTCGGCGGCGGCTGCACGTGGAAAGACGACTCCTCCGGCTTCCTCTGCCGCCTCATCGCCGACGGGCGTGGATCCTCACCGGTTGAGCCCCCGGTTCCGAGCGGACCCAACGTCCAGGAGAACCTGGGCCGCGCCGCGCCGGGGCGGACGTACCAGGATCTGCTCACGAACGGCTACGAGGAACGGCTCTACGACTACTACTACACGAGCCAGCCGGCGTGGGTGGCGCTCAACGGCCAGAAGACGACGTTCGGTCAGCCCGCCGTCTACGCCGGCGTGAGCGTTTCGACCGACGGCAACTTCCTCGTCGTCACCCGCGTGAAGCGGCCTTACTCGTATCTGGTCCCTGCCGGACTGTTCCCACGTGACGTCGAGATCTGGGACAAGACCGGCCGCGTCGTGCGCACGCTCGCGGACGTCCCGATGGGCGACACGATTCCCACCAACGGGGTGTTCGCCGGACCGCGCGGATTCACCTGGCACGCGGTTGAACCGGCGACGCTCTTCTGGACCGAGGCCCTGGACAAGGGCGACCTGGCAAACAAAGTGCCGCAGCGCGATCGCGTCGTGACGCTGAAAGCGCCGTTCTCCGCTCAGCCGGCAGAAGTGTTCAAGACCGAGTGGCGGTTCACCTCGATGCAGTTCACCGAGAAGAGCGCGGTGCTCGTGACCGAGAGCGATCGCGCCACCCGAACGCGTCGCACGTGGATCTATGACGCGGGCGTTCCCGGATCACCGCGCAAGGTGTGGGAACTGCCGCAGGAGGATCGCTACCGCGATCCCGGGTTGGCCGTCACGCGTCCGTCCACGAGCCGCATCCTCCAGGTCGCGGACGGCATCTACTTGCAGGGCGCGGGCGCCTCGCCGAAGGGCGACCGGCCGTTTCTCGATCGTCTCGACCTGAAGACGCTCAAGACCGAGCGGCTGTGGCAGTGCGACGAAGACAGCTATGAGTCCGTGGTCGCGATCCTGGACGATGGCGCGGCGCGGGTAATGACCCGGCGCGAGACAAAGTCGTCGCCGCCCAACTACGTCGTGCGCGATCTCACGGCGAAGAGCTCGCGACCGATCACGAACTTCCGCGATCCGTATCCGCAGCTGTCCGACGTCCAGAAACAGCTCGTCACCTACAAGCGCAAGGACGGCATCTCGCTCTCGGGGACACTGTATCTGCCACCGAGCTATCGGCCGGGCCAGCGTCTGCCGATGTTCGTCTGGGCGTATCCGCAGGAGTTCACGAGCGCAGACGCGGCCAGCCAGGTGGTCGGATCAGCCAACCGGTTCCCGGTCGTCGGTGGCGCGTCGCATCTGCTGCTCCTGACGCAGGGGTACGCGGTGTTCGACGGTCCGACGATGCCGATTGTCGGGCCGGGCGAAACGGCGAACGACACCTACGTGGAGCAGCTCGTCGCCAGCGCCCAGGCCGCCGTCGACTACGTCGTCGAGGCCGGCTACGTCGATCGCGCGCGCATCGGCGTCGGCGGCCACAGTTATGGCGGATTCATGACGGCGAATCTGCTCGCGCACTCCGACATCTTCCGCGCCGGGGTGGCGAGAAGCGGCGCCTACAACCGCTCGCTCACACCGTTCGGGTTCCAGAACGAATCGCGCACGTTCTGGCAGGCGCCGGATTTGTACTCGAAGATGTCGCCGTTCTGGTTTGCGCACAAAGTGAACGAGCCGATCCTGCTGATCCACGGCGAGATGGACGACAACTCGGGCACGTTCCCGATCCAGTCGGAGCGGTTCTACATGGCGCTGAAGGGCCACGGCGCGACGGCGCGCTACGTGACCTTGCCGCACGAAGCCCACGGCTACGCGGCGCGCGAGTCAAACATGCACGTCATGGCCGAGACGGTGGCGTGGCTGGACAAGTATGTGAAAAACAGCAAATGACATCGATCACTGGTTATTGATCTTGTCGAGTTGGCCGAGGTGATGTTCGGCATGGCCAGCGAGCGTGACGAGGAGACTTTCCACGTCGATCGTGCCGCGTTCCGGGTGCGTCACTGTTTTGTCACGATTGGCGCGTGAGAGGCCGCGAGCCATCGCGAGGTTCATCGTCCGCAGCGCGATGAACGCGGCGAACGCCGTCGGCGCGTCGACGACCTCGGCTTCGTGCATGAAGGGGTCCTGGTCGAACGGCTGAATCTGATAGCCGGGCACCGAGACGCCGCAGCGGACGCGGGTGCCGAAAATCATCTCCCACTGCGTGACGTGGACAATGACCTGGCGGGCCGTCCACTTGCCGGGCGCCCACGGCATTGCCCATTGGGCCGCGGTGAACCGTCCGGCGATGTTCTGATAGTTGGCGAGCGACGTCGCCAGGACCTCAACCGGATCCCGGTCGCCCACGTATTCTGAGTATGGCGTGGCCATCCGCCATTATGCCCCGGTGTCCTCCGGAGCTGGTGGGAACGAGGACACCACAGAGCAGTAGCGGCCGGCCGACAGATCGGTCACCATTGGTACTTCGATTGCACCGTGTGCAAAGGTGTCCCTAGCAAAAGCGGAGTTGTCTACATGAGTCGACAATCGAAAAGCGGGATCGTCACCCGGGCGGTCCTGCTGGGCGCGATCCTCACGGCAGGACTCGCCGCCTGGCCCGCGCGCGCCGAGGCCCAGTACTTCGGCCGGAACAAAGTCCAGTACGACCGGTTCGACTTCAAGGTCCTCAAGACCGAGCACTTCGACATCTACTACTACACGGAAGAGGCGGATGCGGCCGCGCTGGTCGCGCGCATGGCCGAACGCTGGTACACGCGGCTGAGCAAGGTGTTCAGCGTCGGCTTGTCCAGCCGGCAGCACCTCGTCCTGTACGCGAGCCATCCTGAGTTCGAACAGACCAACGTCATCGAGGGTCAGATCGACGAAGGCACCGGGGGCGTGACGGAGGGACTGCAGCGCCGGATCGTCCTGCCGATCGCGGCCAGTCTCAAAGAGACGGACCACGTGCTGGGCCACGAGCTCGTGCACGCGTTCCAGTACGACATCCTCGGCCAGGAAGCCGGCCCGATGCCGCTCTGGTTCATCGAGGGCATGGCCGAGTACCTCTCGCTCGGACCGCGCGATACCCAGACCGCGATGTGGCTGCGCGACTCCGCGCGCGAGGATCGCCTGCCGTCGATTACGGATCTCGACAACCCACGGTACTTCCCGTACCGCTTCGGCCATGCGTTCTGGGCCTACGTCACAGGACGATGGGGCGACGGGGTCATCGGCCAGGTCATGGGCATCATCTCGCCGCGAGCCGGACCGGGCCCGAGCTCGGTGGTCGTGCCAGATCAGCAGCCAAATGACGAGGGCCCGCGCACCGTGTCGACGCTGGCCGAGCTGTTCGAAGTGGTGACGGGACGCAAGAAGGAACAGCTGGCCGCCGAATGGCACGCGTCGATTCGTGAGATGTACGGCGTGAAGCCGGCGCCTTCGAAGAACATCAAGGCTCTGCAACCAGGCATCATCGGCGAGCGGACGGGCAGCGGCACGATGAACGTCGCGCCCGCGATCAGCCCGGACGGCACCAAGATCGCCTTCCTCTCGGAGCGCGACCGGCTGTCGATCGATCTCTACCTCGCGGAAGCCACGACCGGGAAGATCATCCGAAAACTGATCTCGACCGCGGCCGATCCTCACTTCGAGAGTCTGCAGTTCCTGCAGTCAGCCGGGGCGTGGGATGCGCAGAGCAAGCGGCTCGCCATCGGGACGGTCAAGGGTGGCCGGCCGGTGCTGGCCATTGTCGACGCCGCCAGCGGCGACATCGTGCGGGAGATCAAGTTCGAGGCCTTTGGCGAGATCTTCCAGCCGACGTGGGCGCCGGACGGCAACTCGATCGCGTTCTCGGCCCAGACAGGCGGGTTCACCGATCTCTTCGTCTACGACCTGAACGTGAGTCAGACCAAGCGCCTCACGAACGACGCGTTTGCGGATCTCCAGCCGGCCTGGTCACCTGATGGGACGCGCCTGGCGTTCGTCACCGACCGGTTCACGGGCGATCTCAGCGCGCTCGGGTTTGGCAATTACGGCATGGCGTTCATCACCGTCGCCGATAGCGCGATCGCGCCGATCGAGACCGGACTCAACGGGCCGGCGATCAACCCGCAATGGTCCGGCGACGGCAACCGGATCTATTTCGTCGGCGAATCCAACGGACGCCGCAACCTCTGGCGCCTCGATCTCACGACGAAAGAAACGACTCAGCTGACCAATGAGCTCACCGGGGTCGCCGGGATCACGCCGCTCAGCCCGGCGATTTCCGTCGCCACCGGAGCGTCGCTCGTGGCGGTCAACGTGTTCCGCGACTCAGGCTACGAGATTCGGGTGCTCGATCCGTCCGATGCGGATCGGCCGGACCCGACGACCGGGGTCTCGGACGCGAGCGTGCTGCCGCCGGGCGTGCGGAAGACGAACACGGTGGCCGACATGCTGAAGGATCCGAAAACCGGGCTCCCCGAGCCGGCCACCTTCGAAAACGACAAGTACCGGCCCAAGCTCAAGCTTCTCGGCGTGGGCCAGCAGGTCGGCGTGTCGGCCGGCAGCACGTTCGGGACCTACGTCAGCGGCGGCATCTCCTTGATGTTCGGCGACGTGCTCGGCAACCACATGCTCGGCGTCGGCTTTTCGGTGGACGGCGGGGTCAAGGACGTCGCAGCGTCGATCAACTACCTGAATCGCAGCTCGCGCTGGAACTGGGGCGTCTTCGGCGAGCACGTGCCGTTGCTCTCCGGCACCGTGCGCAGTGGCGTCAGCAACGTGAACGGCCAGCCGGTGTTCGTCGAGGAAACCTATCTGCAGCGTCAGACGTACACGCAGACCGGCGCGCTCACCGCGTATCCCCTCAGCCGTGTCACCCGCGTGGAGTTCAGCGGCGCGGTGCGCCGGATCGGATTCAGCAACGAAGTCCGGACGCGCTACTACGATCCGTTCTCGGGCAATTTCCTCGGCGAAGAGAAGACCGATTTGGCGTCGGATCCGGCGTTGCAGCTCTTCGACTTCTCGACGGCACTCGTTCGCGACACCTCCACCTTTGGCCAAACCGCGCCGGTGCTGGGACAGCGGCTGCGGATCGAGACCTCGCCGACCTTTGGCGACTTGCGCATGAACAGCGTGTCAGTGGATCTGCGCCAGTACGTCATGCCGGTGCGCCCGGTCACGCTGGCGGGCCGTCTCATACATGTCGGCCGCTATGGCGCCGGCGGCGAGGATCCTCGGCTGGGGGACATGTTCCTCGGCTACGCGACGCTCATCCGCGGCTACGACCCGAACTCGTTCGAGGTGAGCGAATGCACCCCGCAACCCGATGGGAGCTGCCCGGAGTTCGACCGGCTCTTTGGCAGCCGGATCGTCGTCTTCAACGGCGAGGTGCGCGCGCCGCTCGTGGGTCTGTTCAAGGGCAAGCTCGACTACGGCCGTGTGCCGGTGGACATCTTCGGCTTTTACGACGGCGGCGTTGCCTGGACGCGCGACGAGGGACCGACGAGCGGCGATCGTAAGTGGATCGCCAGCGTCGGCGCCGGGGCGCGCGTCAACGCGTTCGGATTCATGATCGTCGAGCTGAACATGGCCCGTGCGCTCAACCGGGACGGCCGAGGCTGGTTCTTCGTGTTCAACCTGCGGCCGGGATTCTAGAAGGCGGGCACCAGGCGCTGGGCACAGGGCATTAGGGGAGGGCGCACGGTCCGTCAGCGCGGCTTGGGTTGGAAGCCGCGACGCAGACGTGGAGGCGCCTTCAGCGCATGAGGAGGCGTGACATGGACCGTCGAGTAACCGCTCTCGCGTTGGGCGCCGGTGTGGCCGCGTACGTGGCGTGGCGTCTGGTGCGACGATGGCAGGCGGAGCAGTGTCGACAGGCCGCGGGGCCCGCCCGCGACGAACTTGACGCGGTCGATTTGGAATCCGACGACTCCTTCCCGGCGAGCGACCCGCCGTCGCAAACAGTGACGACGGGCCCACTGGCGGGATAGCAATGAGGCAATGAGGCAATGGGTGAATGAGGCAATGACGACTTCATTGCCCCATTGCCCCATTGCCCCATTGCCGCATTGCCTCATTGCCTCATTGCCTCATTGCCTCATTGCTGATAGCGGCAGCCCGGCCGGCGCGACGAAACGTGACGAGCGGCTGGCGATCCAGGCATCGACCGAGAACGCGCCCGGCCCGGCCGCGACGATCGCGAGGCTGGCGAGCAGCAGCGTCACCGTGAACTCGTAGCCGTTCGGCAGAAAGAAGCCGTTCGCGAGATGGACCGTGACGGTGGCGACGACCATCGTGAACGCGGTCGCGAGGCCGGCCAGCCGGCTGAACGCGCCGGCGAGCAGCGCGAGGCCGCCGCCGAACTCCGCCGCGATGGCGAGGCCGGCGTTCACTTCGGGGAACGGCACGCCGATCGAGCCGAGGAAGCCGGCAAGGGCCGACGGGCCCATCACGAAGAGCTTCTGGCCGCCGTGCATCACGAACACGACGCCGAGAGCGATCCGCAGAATCAGCAATCCGAGGTCTGTACTGGTGCGCTTCATCATATCCTCCTGATAACGATCATCGTTTAAACGACTATTGTCGACACAAAAACTACGCCCGGCCGCGCGCGGCGAATGCCGCGATCAGCGCCTGCATGTCGCGAAGCTGCCGTTCGCTCAGGTGCCCAACCTGCCGCTCGTGCAGCGCGTCGAGCGGTTCGTCCAGCGTGGCGAGCAATTCCAGCCCCGTTTGCGTGATTCGGGTCCGCACCACCCGGCGATCGGACGCCTCCCGGCCCCGCACGATCAACTGCCGCTTCTCGAGCCGGTCGAGCAACCGCGTGACGTCCGGATCGTGCTTGATGAGCTTGCCCGTCACGTCGCCGCACGTCGCCCCGGCGGGGCCTGCACCGCGAAGGATCCGCAGCACGTTGAACTGGGCGGGCGACAGGTCAGCCGGCTTCAGCAACTCGGCGAACTCCCGCTCGTGCGCCACGACGAGCTCGGCCATGGCCGCCTGCGTCTCGAACTGGAGTTGGGTCCGCCGGCTGCGCCCGGGCCAGGCAAAATCCTGGTCCGTCAGCCGGCGCTCTTTCGCCGGAAACAACGGGGCACGCACTGAACGGCCAGCCATGACTCTCGAGAGATTACTCGTTTAAACGAATATTGTCAAGACGGGGATTTAAGCCCTTGCCTGTCCGTGTCGCATCGGGTGGCGCGTGGCGGCTCTGGTAGCTCGTTCGCCATCGACCGGGACGAATTGCCGCCGGGCTCAGCGAAACGAACCGCGGCGGTGCTCGACGCCCCGGCGGCTTCCGGGAGCTGGCGCTCGAAACCGTCGCCTCTGTGCGCGCCGGTTCTACTCCTTCGCCCATCGGGCGACAGTCCTACTCGGCCTGGACCCGTCCAAAGACGCCCTTCAGGCCTACGGAACTCGCCCTCGAAACCGGCGCTCCCGACGAGCACGGTTTCGTACTGTCGCTTGTCGCGGCACTCCGCAGTCAGCCGCCGGCGACGTCAGCACCGCCGCGGTTCGCGGCCTGGAGAAGACGGTCTCGCGCAGTCTCACCGGCGATGATGGCCATCGGACGTGCTCGACGGAGATAGTAGCGCCTCGCGCGGTCCGGGAATGGCGGGCGCGACCGCAGACTCGCGCCGTCGACCGATGGCGAGTTATCGTTCCGGGAGCGACGTGAACGTGGCGCGGCCGATGAGCCGCGAACGACAGTACGAAATCGTGCCGGAGGGAGCGGCGCGTTTCGCGCACGAGCTCGCCCGTAGGCCTGAACGACGATCGCCAGAGCGAGTCACGGCCGGATAGGGCGTCGTGCGCCACGCGAAGTATGAAACGCGACCGGACGGAGAGCACGATTTCGAGGGCCAGCTTCCCGGAGCCCCGGCGACAACTCGCCTCAGTCGACGGCGTATTGGCTTCGCTGCCAGCCGACAAGACGACAGCCCGCGCGAGCCCGGTTCGTTCCGGACCAGTCCTGAAATATCACCGCCGCTCGCGCCGCAGCACCCTTCCCGGCCGCTCGCCCGTCGTCTTGCCGTCGCGAACGACGAACGTGCCGTTGACCAGGACGTGCGGGATGCCCTTCGGCGTACGCGTGCGGCTTGTCGTAGGTGGCGAGGTCACGAACGCGGGCGGCGTCAAAGAGCACCAGATCGGCCGCGGCGCCCTCGCGATGATCGCCGCGTCCGGCAAACCCGAAATGTTGTGCCGGCAGCGACGTCATCTTCCGCACCGCGTCCTCGAGCGAGATCACTTTGCGATCGCGGACGTACTCGCCGAGCACGCGGGCGTTGTTGCCGTAGCCGCGAGGATGCGGCACGCCGGCGCCAGGCTCGATCACGCCGGCATCCGAGGCGAACGAGACCATCGGGTGGCGCATGATCCGCACGATGTCGTCGTCGCCCATGAAGTGGTAGACCATTGACGCGCCGCCACCAAGCATCAGCAGCCGGGCGGCTTCGATTTGCGCCTCGGGCGTGACTTCGCCGACGAGCTTCTGCGCCACGTCCTTCATCGACAGTCCGTTGATCGACGGATCCGGCCGATAGCTCGCCACCGTCGCCCACGAAAGGTCCGTGAAGCCGCGATCGGCCAGCAACCCGGCAATCTCCTTCTTGATCTTCGCCCACGTGGCCGGATCGTCGAGGCGCTCGCGAACACGCGCGTTGCCGCCTTCGAGCGCCCACGACGGGAATCGGATCGAGAGCGACGACGAACCGGCCGTGTAGGCGTACTGGTCTGCCTGCACGCTGAGCCCGTTCGCCCGCGCGTCGTCGATGAGTTTCAGCGCGGCCGCGCTCGCGCCCCAACGACTCGGGCTGTCGACCTTCAGATGCGAAATCTGGAGCCGCATGTCGAGCGTCCGCGCCACGTTCAATGACTCGCGGACCGCGGCCTCGAGCGCCGTGCCTTCATTGCGCATGTGGGTCGCATAGAGGCCACCCTCGTTGGCGGCGACGCGCGCGAGCTCGATGATCTCGTTGCTCTTGGAATACGTCCCAGGCACGTACTGCAGGCCGGTCGAGAATCCGACGGCACCGTCGACCATGCGCGGTGAAGACCAGCGCCTTCATGCGTCCGAGCTCTGTCGAGCGACGGATCGCGCTGCGAGCTGCCCATGACTGCAGTGCGAACCGTGTTGTGGCCGATGAGCGTCGCGAAGTTGACCGCGGCAGTCGTCTCGCGGATGCGGCTGAAGGCCTCGCCCACGGCAAGCGCCGACGAGCCGCAGTTGCCGGCGACGATCGACGTCACGCCCATGCGGACGAAGTTCTCGGCGTGCGGCCGCTCGGCCAGGTCGTCCGCATGCGTGTGGACGTCGATGAATCCAGGCGCGACGACGAGCCCGCGCGCGTCGAGGCGCTCGCGCGTCTGCGCCACCGACAGATTGCCAATCGCGGCGATGCGGCCGTCCTTCAGGGCAATGTCCGCGGCACGGGCTGGCGCGCCCGTCCCGTCGACGATCCGGGCGCCGACGATGACGAGGTCGTAGAGCGCGGCTTGGCGGCCGGCGGACATCGGCACCGCCACGGCGGCGCCCAGGGCTATCGCCGCAGCCACCTGCCGGAGCACGCGCCGGATCGTCATGAAAAGTACTGACTCATCCAGTACAGCGCGCCGATGGTCCCAATCTCAATCAGGAGAATGCGCACGAACGTTCGCTTGAGTGGCAGGTCGATGCCCAGGCCGGCGGTCTCAGCGGGCGGCGGCGACGGGTGAGCCATGCCCGCAGTATAGAATCACGACCGGCCCATGCGCATCAGCCCGATGCTTCTCGTCGTGAGCCTGGCCGTGGCCGGGGGCGCGATGGCGACGTCCGCGGCGGCCCCTGAGCGGTTCGACGTCCTCCTGCGCGGCGGCATGGTGTACGACGGCAAGGGCACGGCGCCAGTCCGGGCGGATGTCGGCTTGCGCGGCGATCGCATCGCGACGGTCGGGAATCTCGACGGTGCGACCGCCAAGCTGGACCTCAGCGTCGCCGGGTACGCCGTGGCGCCCGGCTTCATCAACATGCTTTCGTGGGCGACCGAGTCGCTCATCGTCGACGGGCGGTCGCTCTCCGACATCCGGCAGGGCGTCACCACGGAAATTTTCGGCGAGGGCACGTCGATGGGCCCGCTGACGCCGGAGATGAAGACGCGGTGGAAGTCCGAGCAGGGCGACATCAAATTCGATTACGCGTGGACGACGCTGTCGGACTATCTGCGCTACCTCGAAAGACGCGGCGTGACGCCGAATGTCGCGTCGTTCATCGGCGCCGGTACCCTGCGCGAGCACGTCGTCGGCTTGACGAACCGGCCGCCGACTCCGGCCGAGCTCGATCGCATGCGGCAGCTCGTTCGGCAGGAGATGCAAGCTGGCGCGCTCGGGATCGGGTCGTCGTTGATCTACGCGCCTGATTCGTTCGCGTCCACCGAGGAGTTGATCGAGCTCTGCAAGGTGGCGGCCGAGTACCGGCGGCAAGTACATCTCTCACATGCGCAGCGAAGGCGCCAGGCTGACCGAGGCCGTCGACGAGCTCATCCGCATCAGCCGCGAGGCGAACATCCCGGCGGAGATCTTCCACCTCAAGGCCGCCGGCGAGTCCAACTGGCCGAAGATGGATCGCGTGCTGGAGATGGTCGAAGCGGCCCGTGCATCGGGCCTGAAGATCACGGCGGACATGTACATGTATCCGGCCGGATCGACCGGATTCAACGCCGCGATGCCGCCGTGGGCACTCGACGGCGGGTATCAGGCCCTCTTCAAGCGCCTGCGCGATCCGGCTGAGCGCGCGAAGATCAAGGCGGCGATGATGACGCCGTCGCCCGACTGGGAGAACCTGTATCTGGCGGCCGGCTCGCCGGAGCGCGTCCTGCTCGTTGATTTCAAGAACGAGAAGCTCAAGCCACTCACCGGCAAGACGCTCGCCGAGGTCGCGAAGACGCGCGGGACTGATCCGTTCGACACCATTCTCAACCTCGTCCTCGAGGACGAGTCGCGCGTCGGCGTCGTCTACTTCCTGATGTCGGAAGAGAACATCAAGAAGCAGCTGGCCCGGCCCTGGGTCTCGGTGGGATCGGACGCCGCCTCGATGGCTCCAGAGGGGATCTTCCTCAAGTCGTCCACGCATCCGCGCGCCTACGGCAACTTCGCACGGCTGCTCGGCAAGTACGTGCGGCAGGACGGTGTGATGACGATGGAAGAAGCGATTCGGCGGGTGACGAGCCTCCCGGCCGGCAATCTCGGGCTCGCCGATCGGGGCGTGCTCGAGCCGGGCCGCTTTGCCGACATCGTCGTCTTCGACCCGAGCCAGGTCGGTGATCGTGCGACGTTCGAGACGCCGCATCAGCTGGCCGTCGGTGTGATCCACGTCTTCGTCAACGGCGTGCAGGTGTTGAATCGCGGCGAGCACACTGGCAGATTCCCGGGACGTGCGCTGCGCGGTCCCGGCCGCCAGCCCTGACGAGGCGTCCACCGGCGGTCATGCGCGTCTTCTCCACCGATCACAAGGTCGTCGGCCTGCAGTACGCCATCACGAGTCTCTGTTTTCTGCTCCTCGGTTTCTCGTTCATCCTGCTGATCCGATGGCACCTCGCCTGGCCCACTGCCGGACTCCCGGTTGTTGGCGGCCTCTTCGGAGAAGCCAACGTCGTGCAGGGCATCATGCTGCCCGAGTTCTACAACCAGCTCGGCGCGATGCATGGCACGGTGATGGTGTTCCTCGCCGTCGTGCCGCTCGCCGTGGGCGCCTTCGGCAACTACCTCGTGCCGCTGATGATCGGCGCGCCCGACATGGCGTTTCCGCGGCTGAACATGATGAGCTACTGGCTGTATCTGACGGGTGGCCTCATCATGCTCGCCGGGTTCTTCCTGCCCGGCGGTGCCGCGGCGTCAGGGTGGACGTCTTACGCGCCGCTCGCCAACTTCGCCACCGCGGGCCAGACGGCATGGCTCTTCGGCATGCTCTTCCTCATCACGTCGTCGCTCTTCGGCTCGATCAACATCATCGTGACGATCGTGCAGTTGCGCGCGCCAGGTCTGACGCTCATGCGGCTGCCGTTTTTCATCTGGGCGCAGCTCGTCACCTCGTTCCTGCTGCTGCTGGCGTTTCCGCCGCTCGAGGGCGCGACGATTCTGCAGTTGATGGATCGACTCGCAGGCACGAGCTTTTTCCTGCCCAGCGGTCTGGTGGTCTCGGCCAGGCGGTGCAGGTGTCCGGCGGCGGCAGCCCGATCCTGTGGCAGCACCTGTTCTGGTTCCTCGCCCATCCTGAGGTCTACGTCCTGATCCTTCCGGCGCTCGGCATCGTCGCCGAAGTCATCGCGAACACGACCCGCCGGCCGCTGTGGGGCTACCGGGCGATGGTGGGCTCGGCGCTGTTCATGGGCGTGATGTCATTTCTCGTCTGGGCGCACCACATGTTCCTCACCGGCATGGGTCCGGCCATGAGCGCGTTTTTTCAAGTGACGACGATGATCATCTCGATTCCGTCGGTGGTGATCCTGACGGCGCTGCTGCTTTCGCTGTACGGCGGATCGATTCGCTTCACCGTGCCGGGACTGTTCGCGCTGGCGTTCCTCCCGATGTTCGGCATCGGCGGGCTGACCGGGCTGCCGCTGGGACTGGCGGCGACGGATATCCAGCTTCACGACACCTACTACGTCATCGGGCACTTCCACTACGTGGTCGCACCAGGAACGCTGTTTGCGCTCTTTGCCGGCATCTACTACTGGTATCCGAAGGTCACGGGACGCCGCATGAACGATCGGCTCGGCCGGGTGCACTTCTGGGGATCGCTCATCGCGATGAACGGAATCTTCCTGCCGATGTTCCACCAGGGCCTGGCGGGCATCAATCGCCGGCTGTACGACGCCGGCCGGTCGTATTCCTTCTTCTCCGGGCATGAGGGCTCGTTCGTGCTCCAGGCGTGGGCGGCTGCGTTGCTCGG
This sequence comes from uncultured Acidobacteriota bacterium, assembly GCA_963816795.1. Taxonomy (GTDB): domain Bacteria; phylum Acidobacteriota; class Vicinamibacteria; order Vicinamibacterales; family SCN-69-37; genus CAWFLT01. Next base: position 226,896 of record CAWFLT010000001.1, read on the forward strand.
CGTGGTGCAGATCGTCTTCATGGTCAATTTTTTCTGGAGCCTGCGCCGCGGCGCTCGTGTCGACGACAATCCCTGGCAGGCGACAACCCTCGAGTGGACGACGACGTCGCCGCCGCCGCACGACAACTTTCGCGCGCTGCCGACCGTTCATCGCGGGCCGTATGAGTACAGCCCCGCGGGCGCCAGCGCCGACTTCATTTCGCAGAGCCAGGCGTGATCCCCTACACGATCGAGCGGCGTGCCGACACGGGCGTCAACAACGTCACGCTCGGGATCTGGCTGTTGCTGGCGTCAGAGGCCATGCTGTTCGGCGCGCTGTTCTCCGCCTACGCGCTGCTGCGCACGGCCGCCACAGCATGGCCGGATGGCAGTGTCGTCCTGAACCTGCCGCTCGGCGCTGCCAACAGCGCGGCGCAGGGCCTGATGCTGGCGGCCGTGTGGCGCGCCCGGTCTGTGTCTGGCGCGGCCATCCGAGTCTGGGTCGGCCTGAGCTCGCTGTTCGCGCTCCTCTCCCTTGGATTGCTGGGCATCGAGTACGCCGCCGCCATCGCTCGCGGGCTCGTGCCGTCCGTCAACACGTTCTTCGCGATGCACTACACGCTGACTGGAGTGCACGCCCTCCACATCATTGGCGGCGTCATCGCCAGCATTTGGATCATTGCCGGTGCGCGTCGAGTGCCGCCGGATCTCAGCGCCGGCCGAGTCCGGGCGCTATCGCTGTATTGCGCGTTCCTGGCAGTCGTCTGGCTCGGCATCTTCGTGGTGATGTACGTCATATGAGAGCGCGGGTGACAGCGACAGGACATCGGGTGTCTTTTTACGAAAATCGTAAAAAGACACCCGATGTCTTTTGGCGCTTTGCCGCCTGTCCGGTCTGTTTTCAGGTCGATGAGTCCAGTGTCGTCGACGGCACTCGCGTGGCGGTGGTCGTGCTCCTCGCGGTGACGGTGCTGGTGCTCGCCGGCTTCATTCGCTTCGCACGCCGCGTGGCCCGTGCACAGCAGGTCGATCCATGAGCAGTCACGCGGCCTCGATCGACCACGTGATGGTGCTCGTGCACGGGCTGATGCTCGTGCTCTTCATTGGCTGGAGCGCGTACTTCGTCTATGTCCTGATCCGGTTTCGCAGCAGCCGCCAGCCGCGTGCGGACAGCGCCGGCGCGACCGGACGGATTGCGTCTGCCACTGAAGTCGGCGTTGTCGTCGTTGAAGCGGTGCTCCTCGTCGGCTTCGCGTTGCCGATCTGGTTCGAACAGACGTCGCCGCGGCCGGCCGATCCCAATGCGGTGGTCGTCCGCGTCGTCGCCGAGCAGTTCGTGTGGAACGTCCACTACCCTGGACCGGACGGCCGGTTTGGTGAAACCTCTGTCTCACTCGTCACGGCCACGAATCCACTCGGCCTCGACCGGGCGTCGACGTTCGGCAAAGACGACATCGTGTCGCTCGGCCAGATGCATCTGCCGGTCAACCGGCCGGTCATCATCCAGCTCTCGAGCAAGGACGTCATTCACAGCTTTGGCGTCCCGGCCATGCGGGTGAAGCAGGATGCGATTCCCGGCCTGCTCGCCCCGGTGTGGTTCACGCCGATTGCCACCGGCCAGTTCGACATCGCCTGTTCGCAACTGTGCGGCCTCGCACACTACCGGATGCGCGGCGTGATCACCGTCGAATCCGACGGAGATTTTCAGAAGTTTCTAGCCGCTCAAGCGCCGAAATGACGCGATAGCCGCTTTCGTCAGGCGCCGGTGCCTTCCGAACTCGTCAGGGCCCCGCGCCGCTCGACCTTCCCCCCGGTCATCACCCAGTCCACGTATCCGCCTGCCAGCGCGCTGACGGATTTCGCGCCATGCTTCGCCAACACGAACGCCGCTTCTGCGGCCGTGTGCTCGTACGGACACGAGCAGTAGGTCACGATTCGGTTGGAGCCGGCTTGCTTCACGAGTGCTCCGGCGTGACGCTCGATCTCCAGCAGCGGTACGTTCACCGCGCGAGCGATGTGCCCGAGGTCGAACGCAGGTTCGCTCCGCACGTCGACCACCAGGACTTTGCCGGCCGCATGGAGCGTACGGAACTGTTGCTGCGAAATCCGGCGGACGGCGTCGAGGTCCGACGCGGTGGGCCGTTGCGGAGCGGGCACTGCTGACGAGAACATCGGAACCACGAGGACGCTCACGAGCGTTTGACGAATCCAGGACATGTAGTGTCTCCTTCTGACGAATTCACTGCTATTCAGGAAACGGGCCAAGCGCATGTCCGAGTGGGCGCAGGCGTTTTGCTGGAGACATTGCAGAATCTGCTGAGCTCCGCGCGGCAGATGGTACGCAGCCAGTCCGACCTTCACGGGCGCGTTCCGCGCACCTGGCACCCAGCACGCAGCACCCTCCCCCTCGCACTGCTACTATCGCCCCATGTCCACTTCCATACTCCGCCGCTGGCCAGTGATTGCGCAGTTGCTCGACCGGACGGATGGGACGGGCGCCGATGCGATGACGGAGCGGACTCGCGCGTTGGCGCCTCGCACCGCCGGCGCGTTGGTGGCACGGTCGGTGTGCCCGTATTGCGCGGTGGGCTGCGGCCAACTGGTCTTCCATCGCGACGGCAAGCTCGTTTCGATCGAGGGCGATCCCGAATCACCGATTTCGGCCGGGCACCTGTGTCCGAAGGGGGCCGCCAGCTTCGAGCTGCTGACTCATGCGGCGCGCGAAACCCGGGTCAAGTACCGCGCGCCCTTCGCGAGCGACTGGCAGGAGATGGACCTGGACATGGCCCTCGACATGATCGCGGAGCGCGTCTGGACGACGCGCGAACGGTCGTTCGAGGCCGAGCGCGACGGTCTGCCGCTGATGCAATGCGCGAAGATCGCGCATCTGGGCGGCGCGACGCTCGACAACGAAGAGAACTACCTGATCAAGAAGTTGTTTGCGGCGGGCCTCGGGATGGTGGCCATCAGCAACCAGGCCCGGATATGACATAGCTCGACGGTGCCCGGTCTGGGCGCCTCGCTCGGGCGTGGTGGCGCGACGACGGCCCAACAGGACCTCGTCAACGCAGACGCGATCCTGATCATCGGCTCGTCGATGGCCGAGGCCCATCCGGTCGGCTTCCGCTGGGTGGTCAAGGCGCGCGAGCAGGGCACGCTCGTCATCCATGTCGACCCGCGCTTCGGACGAACCTCCGCACATGCCGATCTCTGGGCGCCGCTCCGCGCGGGTTCTGACATCGCGTTCTTCGGCGGACTGATTCAGTACGTCCTGAGCCACGGCCGCGTTTTTCGTGACTATGTCGTCGCCTACACGAATGCCTCGATGCTGATTCACGAGGATTTCCGCGGGCCCGATGATCTCGACGGCCTCTTCTCGGGCTGGCGGCCCGACACCCGGACCTACGACAGGACGACGTGGCAGTACGAGCTCGACGATCGGGGCCGGCCACGCCGCGATGCGACACTGACCCACCCTCGGACCGTTTATCAGCATCTGATCCGCCACTTCGCGCGGTACACACCCGAGATGGTGGAGAACGTGTGCGGGATCCCGCGCGATCGGTTTCTCGAGATCGCCGACCGCTACACCGCGTGCTCCGGCCCCGATCGGACGGCGACCATCTGCTACGCCGTCGGACTGACACAGCATTCGGTTGGCGCGCAGATCGTCCGATCGGCCGCGATCCTGCAGCTTCTGCTCGGCAACATCGGACGGCCCGGTGGCGGGGTGCTCGCCCTCCGGGGCCACGCCTCAATCCAGGGATCGACGGACATCCCGACGCTGTATGACCTGTTGCCCGGGTATCTGCCGATGCCGGAGTCCGGCCCCGCGAACAGCACGCTCAACCGATACATCGTCCGGCATCGCGCGAAGACCGGTTGGTGGGCGCATCTCGACAAGTACATCGTGAGCCTGCTCAAGGCGTGGTACGGCGACGCGGCCAACGTGGACAACGACTTCGGCTTCGGCTGGCTGCCACGCATCTCCGGCGATCATTCGCATCAGGGCTACTGGCTCGAGATGGCGGACGGGCGGATGGACGGGCTCTTCGTGATGGGACAGAACCCCGCGGTTGGTGCGCCCAATGCCGCGCTCGAGCGCCGCGCCCTCGCCAATCTCGAATGGCTGGTCGTGCGCGACATGGTCGAGGTGGAAACGGCGACGTTCTGGAAGGACTCGCCGGAAGTGCGGCGGGGCGAACTGCAGCCAAATCAGGTCAAGACGGAGGTGTTTTTCTTTCCGGCGGCCGGCCATGCGGAAAAGGACGGGACGTTCACGAACACGCAACGGCTGTTGCAGTGGCATGAGAAGGCGATCGAGCCGGCGGGCGACTGCCGATCCGACGGCTGGTTCGTCCACGAGCTGGGCAAGCGACTCAAGGCGCGCGCGGCCCGCGACACGCGACCGTACAACGACGGCCTGCGCGCGCTGACGTGGGACTATCCGACGCGAGGCCGGCACGGGGAGCCGGATACAGAGGCGGTGCTGCGCGAGATCAACGGATACTACGTCGATCGCGGCTCACAGCTCGAGCCGCGCTACGAGGGCGACGTCGATCGCGGCTCGTACGTAGGGCGGCCCGGGTTGGGGGCCGCCAACGCCGCGCGCGGCTCTCAACCCGAGCCGCGCTACGAGAGCGCCGCTCACGTCACCGGCTTCACCGATCTGGCCGCCGACGGATCGACGGCCTGCGGATGCTGGATCTATGCCGGCGTGTTCCCCCGACCAGACGAGAATCGCGCTCGTGCTCGCGCCGCCGAAGGTCCGTATGGCCACGGATGGGGCTACGCGTGGCCGGCCGATCGACGCATCCTCTACAACCGCGCGTCCGCGCGGCCTGACGGACAGCCGTGGAGCGAAGCCAAGAAGCTCGTGTGGTGGGACAGCCACGCGGGTCGCTGGACCGGACTCGACACGCCGGATTTCCCAGCCGCGAAAGCGCCGACGTACCGCGCCGCGGCTGACGCCGATCGAGATGCGGCGACGGCCGGCGACGAGCCGTTCATCATGCATGACGACGGGCTGGCGTGGCTCTGGGCGCCGGCGGGCCTGAAGGACGGGCCGCTGCCGACGCATTACGAACCGCTGGAATCGCCGGTCCTGAACGCGATCTACGCCCAGCAGGCGAATCCGGCGGCCGATCGGCGCGACCGGCCGGACAATCAATGGGCGGCGTCTCCCGATCCACTCTTCCCGCACGTGCTGACGACGTACCGGCTCACCGAACATCACACCGCGGGGGGCATGTCGCGAACGCTGTCACATCTCGCTGAACTGCAGCCCGCCCTCTTCTGCGAGCTGTCGCCGGAGCTCGCGCGTGAGGCCGGCGTGCGGCACGGCGCGACGATCCGGATCGTCACCGCACGCGGCGACATTCGCGCCAGGGCCCTCGTGACCCCTCGCATCCGTCCGCTCGTCATGCAGGGAAGAACCGTGCATCAGATCGCGCTGCCCTGGCACTTCGGTCACAAAGGCCTGGTGACGGGCGACGTCGCCAACGACCTTGTCGCGATGTCGGAAGAACCCAACGTCCGCATCATGGAATCGAAGGCCCTGCTTTGCCGAATCGAGACGACCTCGAGCGTAAGATGACGCCGAGGTCTATCGCGTTGGCCACGACCGGCTTCTTCACCGACTCGACCGTCTGCATCGGCTGCAAAGCCTGCGAGGTGGCGTGCAAGGAATGGAACGAGGTGCCGCACGACGGCTTCGTCTGGACCGGGATGTCGTACGACAACACGGGCGGCCTCGGCCACTCGACCTGGCGGCACGTCAAGTTCGTCGAACACGTGCGCGACGGCCGGCCGGCCTGGGACTTCTCGTCAGACGTCTGTAAGCACTGCGAGCACGCCGGTTGCCTTGAAGCGTGCCCGACCGGATCGATCGTCCGGACCGAGTTCGGCGGCGTCTACATCCAGCCCGACATCTGCAATGGCTGCGGTTACTGCGTGGTCTCCTGTCCGTTCGGGGTCGTCGACCGCCGGCCGGACGACGGCCGCGCGTTCAAGTGCACGTTCTGCTACGACCGGCAGAAGGCCGGCCTCGAGCCGGCGTGCGCGAAGGTCTGCCCGACGCAGTCGATTCAGTTCGGCGACCTCGAAGAGCTGCGGCAACGCGCGGCCGATCGCGTCGAGCAACTGCAGGCACGCGGCGTCACCGACGCCGTCGTCTACGATCCGCGCGACTCGAGCGTCGGCGGCACGCATGCGATCTTCCTGGTCCGGGGCGACATCGCCGCCTACAACCTGCCCGCCAACCCGGACGTGCCAACCGTCTGGCTGGCGCCGGCGTGGCAATCGGCGGCTTGGACGAGCGGGGCGATGCTGGCGGTGACGATCGCGGCGTTCTACTTTACTTAGGGCCGCGGGGCCCCACCCCCGCGGCTCGGGCCCGCGCCACAAGCCCGGCGCGGGGTGTCAGCTTGCTTAGGCGCGGGGCCCCACCCCACGCCTCGGGCCCGCGCCTCAAACCGGCGCGGGGTGTCAGCTTACTACCCGCGCCCGACGAACGGCATCTTGGTCGCCATCACCGTCATGAACAGGACGTTGGCGTCGAGCGGCAAGCCGGCCATGTAGACGACGGCGTCTGCGACGGCCTTGAGATCCAGCAGCGGTTCGACCTTGATCTCGCCATTCGCCTGAATGATCCCGCTGGCCATCTTCTTCGCCATCGCGGTGGCGGCATTGCCGATGTCGATCTGACCGCAGGCGATGTCGTACTTGCGGCCGTCGAGCGCGGTCGATTTCGTCAGGCCCGAGATCGCATGCTTGGTGGCCGTGTAGGGCGCCGAGTTCGGGCGCGGCGTCGTGGCGGAAATCGATCCGTTGTTGATGATGCGGCCGCCGCGCGGCGTCTGCGCTTTCATCAGCTTGAAGGCTTCCTGCGTGCAGTAGAACGGCCCCGAGAGGTTGGTCTCGACGACCGCCCGCCACTGGTCGGCGGTCAGATCCTCGAGCGGAATCCCCGGCGCGCTGATCCCGGCGTTGTTGAACAGCACATCGAGCCGCCCGAACTCGTCACGGGTCCTGGCGAACAGCGCCTGCACCGACGCCGGATCCCCGACATCGGCGGGAATCACCCGCGTCCGGTCGCGCCCGTCGCCCGCCGCCTGCGCCGTCTCCTCGAGCGCGTCGCGACGCCGCCCCGTAAGCACGACCCCATAGCCCTGCTCCACCAGCGCCAGCGACACCGCCCGCCCAATCCCCGATCCCGCCCCCGTCACCATCGCGATTCTCATGAGATTTCCACAGGTTAGGGGACGGGCCTGTTTTCCACAGTTCCGGCCATTTCGGGGACAGGCCTCAGCTCTGCCGCCTGCAGGCGTCGTAGATCCGTTCGACGATCTCGAGCGCCTGGACGCCGGCCTCGCCGTCCACCATCGGCCGCCCGCCGGTCCGAATCGCGCGCTCGAAATCGGTGAACTGACGCTCGAAGGGCGTCAACGAGATGGCCATCGGATCGGAGGCGCCCGACGCGACGTTGGTGTCCACCGGCGCGGGGTCGCCCCGATCGTCCTCGACATCCCACGTGACCAGCCGGTCGCCCGAGATGATCGCCGTGCCCTTCGAGCCGTGCAGCTCGATCCGTTCCGGGTAGCCGGGCCAAAACGACGTCGCCGCCTGGATCACGCCGGTCGCGCCGTTCTCGTACCGCAGCAGCGCGGAAACGACATCCTCGGACTCGATCTTGTGCGTGGCGCCGATCTGCCACATGGCGGCGATGTCTCGGACGGGCCCGGCGAACCACCTGAGCAGATCCACCTGGTGAATCGCCTGGTTGATCAATGCGCCGCCGCCCTCGGTCGCCCAGCTGCCCTTGATCGGTCGGGAGTAGTACTCATTCGATCGATGCCATTTCACGTAGGCATCGCACTGGATGAGCCGCCCCAGCCGGCCGTCCGAAATCGCCTTCGTCAGGAACTGGCTCGCGTCGTCGAAGCGATGCTGACTGACGACGCCGAACACGACGCCCGCGCGCGCGGCGGCGTCAACCATCTGTCGCGCAGTGGCGACGTTCGTCGCCACCGGTTTCTCGACCTGCACGTGTTTGCCGTGCCTGGCCGCCGAGCTCGAGCGGCTGCAAGCGGAAGTCTGGAAACGTGCAGACGTCGATCGCTTCGACGTCGGGATGCCGGCAAACGTCTTCGTAGTCGGGCAGGAACTCGGCGCCGAACTCGGCCGCGAAGGCGCGGCCTTGCTCGACGTCGAGACTGGTACAGGCGCGAATCGGATTGCCGAGGCTCTTGTGCGCCCGCGCGTGCATGCGCGCGATGGCGCCGGTGCCGATCAGGCCGATGCTGAGACTCATGACGCGGCCCGCACTACGGACGCCCGCCGCCCAGCAGCTTGAGCAATTCGTCGTTCGTCCAGGGACGCGTGCGCGTCGCGGTCGCTTTACGAATCTCGGCGACTTCAGCGGCGGCCACCGCCGGCGCCGTATGTCCCCACTCTCGATGGATGTAGGTGAGGACCGCGGCCACCTGGTTGTCGTCGAGCGCCGCCCCCAGCGGCGGCATCAGGCCGACCGGTCCTTCCTTCCCGTTGAGGAGAATGCGCGCGCCGATCGCCGCCGGCGCGAGCGCCAGCTGCGATCCGATCAGCGACGGCGCGATCTTCTCGAGTCCGCGACCGTCCTTCTGATGGCACGCCATGCAGAGCGTGTTGTAGACCTCGCGTCCGGCCTCGAAGCGCTTTTGCTCTTCAGGAGTGAGCGGAGCGGCGGCCGGCGCCGCACCCGGCTTGCCGGGCCAGACGACCCGCGCGAGCACGGCGGTCGTCCGCGTGCCCAAGCTCCGTCTTGTCGCGAGCGGCGAGCGCCACGAGCGCAGGCTCGCGGGAAAGCTTCAGCGACGGGCCGCGCCTGGCCGCCGCGGCCACCCGCCCGGCCGGCGGCCGGCTCGGCGCGGCCGCCTCGGGGCCGCGGGCTGTCCTGCGCCAGCCTGTCCGGCCCGCCCTCGCGCCGGGAACGCCGAGGCACCGCCGGGTCCGCCGCGCTGACCTGGCGCCGACGGATCGCCGGCGGCGCGCCCGGCGCCACCGCCAGCTGCGCCGGGCCCCGCGCCGCGCCCGGTCAGCATCGCCTGGTTGATCAGCGCTCCCTCTGCACCGCGCAGCAGCGCCGACCGCTGCCACGCCGGCGTCGCGTCGCGCGCGATCAGATCGAACACATCCTGCACGGACGCGTCGTCTGCGCCACGCACGACCGTCGCCGCCAGCATCGTCAATGCCGCGCCGAGCTGCGGCGTTTCGGCGGACGAGGCCAGCAAGAGCTTGATCACGGCAGGCTCGAGGCCGCGCAAGCCACTGATCGCGGCATCGACCACGATCGGATCGTCGCCATGTTTCTCGAGCATCCTGGCGATCGCGGGCTCCCGCGCGCCGACCGGCAACTCCCCGAGCGACGCCGCGAGCTGCCGCCGCACCGACCAGTCGGCGTCGTCAATCCGCGCAATCACTGCCGCGTGCATTGGATGCGCGGGCATACGCAGCCAGCGCTCGGCCAGGCGCACGGCTGACAGGCGGATGTCGCGCGACGAATCGCCCAGCGCCGCCGTCACCGTGGACGCCTCGATGCGGTCGATACCGTCGAGCGTCCAGAGCGCGTGCAGCCGCGCGCGGCCGTCCTTGCCGGTTTCCGCCAGTTGCTTCAACTGCGGTTGCACGCCCGGCGCACCGCGCTCGACCAACAGCCGCTGCGCCGTGTCGCGATACCAGCCGTTGGGATGCGACAGTCGTTGCACGAGCTGCGCCGGCGTGTCTTTGGACAAGACGGGCCGCGCCGCACGCTTTGTCGACGTATGCACGACTCGATAGATCCGGCCCAGCCCCGTGGGCAACTCGAGTTTGTTGGCGATGATGTGATCGCGCAGATACTCGGTGATGTAGCCGCGGTGCTGGATGATGCCGCGGTACATGTCGACGACGTACAGCGTGCCGTCTGGCGTAGAAAACAGATTCACGGGCCGAAATCGTTCGTCCGTCGAAGCGATGAACTCGCCGCGCTCGTACGCCCGCTCGGCTTTGAGACCCGTGCCGGTATCCTTGATCACGAGCCGGCCGACCAGATTGCCGGACGGTTCCGCGATGAAGACGTTGCCGTAGAGATCGTTCGGCAGCCGGTCGCCGCGATACACCGTCGGCGCCGCTGCCGCCGTGTAGGCCGCCAGTGTGCCATCGGCGCGGAGGACGCCATCCTGATATCCGCGATTGACGCCGCGAGTCGGGCGCAGCGGGTAGACGGCGTTGGCCTGCTGATCGGCGATCGACTCGTAGCTGCCGCGGGTCCGGAGCAGATTCGGGTTTCTGAGCAGGGAAATCGCCGGCACCAGGTCGACGTACAGCGCCGCCGAGTTGGTGTTGCGATAGATGCGGCCCGCGTCGTCCATGGTCACGCCCCACTGGCCGCGTGAGAGCGTGCGCTGCATCTCGAACTTGCCGTCCTTCAGCCGCAGGAAGCCGTCGTGCTCGGAGGTGTACATCCAGTTGTCGAGCGCCCAGAAGAGGCCGTTGGCATTGTGCTCGACGTTGGCGTCACGCTGTCCGTAGGTGTTCGTGACGACGTCTTTGGTATCCGCCTTGAGATCGCCGTTCGTGTCGCGCGCGAGCCAGAGGTTTGGCGGTTCGGCGATCAACACGCCGCGGTCGAGGACTTTCAGCGCGCGCGGCAGCACGAGCCCATCCGCGAAGACCGTCCGCTTGTCCATCGTGCCGTCGTCGTTCGTGTCCTCGAGCACCACGACCCGCCCGGTCGGATTGTGCTCCGTCGACGCCGGCATGTCCTCCATGTAGCCGACCATCTCGATGACGTACATCCGGCCGTCTGGATCGAAGTCGATGGCCACGGGATCCTGCACCATCGGCTCGCTGACGACGAGCTCGAGCCGGTAGCCCGGCGGCATCACGATCTTTGCCATCGACTGGGCCGGCGTCAGCACCGGCGAGTCGGCGGACACATTCTGGAGCGGCGGCGGCCACGTCGGCGTCTGGCCTCCGGCGATCACCGTCACGCCCGCGACGATCGCGAGGACGGCGGCACTGCGGGTGAACAGGGTCATTCGGTCATCCTTGCGACGAAAGGTGAAACACCTCGCGCAGATCTCGCGAGATGGGACTGGCGTCGGGGTTGGACGGCATCAGGTCGCGCATCGAGTGCCACCACCGCTGACACTCCGGCGTCGACGCGATCGCCTGCCAGCGCGCTTCGCTCTCGATCTCGGCGTAGGCGAAGAGATCGCCGCTCACCGGGTCCAGAAAAATCGAGTAGGTCCGCACACCATGAGCGAGGAGCACGGCCTCGAGCTCGGGCCAGATCGGCTGATGGCGCCGGGCGTATTCCGCCTCGTGCCCGCCGTGCACCGACATCCGAAACGCTTTCCGGAGCATTCAACCGATGAGCTTACCACCGGGGCGCGAGAACCCGATCAGTGCGGCAGTCCCTTCACGTGCTCGCGCAGCAGGTCGCGGCCGAAGTCGCCGTTGAAGTCGCGCCACACCGAATGGACGTGATTGCCGTCGTTCTGGGTGTTGTCGTACTCGATGAGGAACGTCGGCCCCTGCACCCGGTAGTAGTGCTTCTTGCCCTTTTCGGTTTCCCCCGCCCACGCAAACGTGATCTTCTCCAGCCCGGCCTGCTTGATCTTCGCCAGGCGGTCGGCGGCGACATCGTCGGACATCTTCGACGCGTAGGCGTCGATCACCTGCATGAGGAGCCCGCGCTGGTTGGCGTTCATCTCGGCCGCCGGCAGACCGGCTGGCGAGAGCGGATCGATCTTGACGGTCGTCATCGTCACGATGTCGTTCGGCGCGACGGCGTTGAACACGGCCGCGGCGCGCTGTTTCTCGTCGAGCGCGAGCACGAGCGCGCGGCCGGTGTCTTCCTCAGACGCCAGAATGCGATGGCCCGTGCGTGGGCCCTCGCGAATCTCGTGCGGGTTGCTGCCGAAGAACGCCGGCGAGCTCGCGACCGCGCTGTTGTTGGCAATGGTGAAATGCAGCGAGAGGTGATGCCCCTCGATCCGCCAGCCCCAGACGCCCTTGGGCGCCGGCGTGCCGAAGACGGAGAAGAAGTAGAGCTCCGGATCGCGCGTCATGCCCCCACGGCCACCGCGCGCGTTCGCGCTCTCGATCGCCTTGAGGACCGTTTCGAGCTCGATGATGGCGGTGGCGGTGAGGTAGCCGCGCTGGCTGAGCGCTGCACGCAGCATGTTGAGCGCGAGCTCGCGCTGCGGCTCGCTCATCGACTTCAGCGGGACGCCGTTGCGCGGAAACGTGTTCACCGGAATGAAGTTCCAACGGAGGCGCTCGTCAGACTCCATCGGAAACGACGCTTGCTGGCGGAGCTCGGGCGTCAGCCCCTCGAGAAACCGGCCAGCCGCCACGGTCATCGCCGCGGCCGATGCGGCGCGCTGCGACGCCGCGACCACAGCGGCCAGGCCAGCCACGAAGACCGCGAGACCCAGGACCGCACGACTGTTCATTGGAAGGCGCATGCTCACCTCGTCGGGTCACCGTAAACCGCGGCTGACGCGGTGTCAATGGCGATTTCCGGTCCCATCATCGATTGCACACGGGCGCTCGGCAGGTGCAGAATGCCCGCACCGGAGGGGACGATGACGAGAGGTCGATGGGTTCAGGCAACGGCGGTCGCCGCTGCGTTTGTCATGGGGTACGCGTTTCGCGGAGCGACGTCAATCAGCACACCAGTCGAGGCACAGACCGCCAACCGCGTGTTCGAACTGAGAACGTACACCGCGCCGCCTGGGAAGCTCGAGGCGCTCAAGACGCGCTTTCGTGATCACACGACGCGGCTGTTCACCAAGCACGGCATGACGAACATCGGCTACTGGCAGCCGATCGATCCCCCGCTCTCCGAAAACACGCTGACCTACATCCTGGCCTATCCCAGCCGTGAAGCGGCGCAGAAGGCGTGGGCCGCGTTCCGGGTCGATCCCGAATGGGTCAAGGCGCGAACGGCCTCGGAAGTCGACGGCCCCATCACGAGCGGTGTCACGTCAGTGTTCTTGAACCCGGTCGACTTCTCGGCCGATCAAGTAGAGCGGATCGGGCTGCGACCCGCCATTTCGCGACTCACGACCCGAGCCGCGCTACTTTTTCACGTAGGTCTTGCTGAACCCCGTCCGCATGTTGGTGACGGTGAACGTGCCGGTATGTTCGGCGGAGATCCGAATCGCGTGCGCCGGCGCGTGTGCGGCGGCCGCAGGGCCGCCGCCGCGTGACGTGCCGCCGAGCACCGCCGCAAGCGTCGCCGGCTCTTCGAGATTAGCGACGAACACGCCGGCGCTGTTGTGCTCGACACCCGCCGTGTACGACCAGTGCAGCTGCCAGATGTCCTCGAGGCCGGGGGACGATCGCAGGATCTGCATCGCCGCCGGCGCCGCCCCTTTCCGCGTGCCGTTCGACATCACGGCGACACGCGGGCGGACGCCATGCACCAGCGCTTCCGACCCGGACGAGTCCTGCCCGTGGTGGGTGACGATGTAGAGGTCCACCGTCCCGATCGGGTTGACCGGGCACATCAGCTCGATCTCGTTGTTCCAGAGCAGATCCCCCAGATCAATCACGCGGAACTGCCCGTAGGTGACGACGCTGCCGACCGACTGCGCGTTCTCGTCTCTCGCGGTGAGTGGCGCATTGTCCTTCGGCTTGGAGACACCGCACGCCGGATTCTGCCGCCCGGCGCCCTGGAGCGGCGCCTTCAATCCGGTGCCGCCGGCGGTGACGATTCGCCAATCCAGGCCGGTGATGGGAACGCGGTCGCCCGGCTTCAACACTGTGTGTTTCGCCTGCGCCCGAAGCTCGGCGTACGCGGCCTGAAACCCCGTCACTTGCTCCTTCTCTTCCGCCGTCGGCCCGTGATCGAGGAAATGACGAATCGGCACCCGCTTGGCGAGCTCGATCATTCCGCCGATGTGATCGACGTGATAATGCGTGGAGACCAGGTAGTCGATCTGCTTGAGCCCAATCTGCGACAACAGCGTCAGGATCCGGTCCGTGTCCCGTCCGCCGGGATTCCCGCTGTCGATCATCAGGGACTCACCCGACGGCGAGATGAACAGCGTCGCCTTCCCGCCTTCGGTATCGACGACGTAGATCTCGAGAGGCGCGCTGGTCCGGGTCTGCGTGGCGAGCAGCCCCGCCGACAGCGATAGCACGGCCAGCATGATGAGCCTGAGGCGCGTCATGACGAATCCCCCGCGGGCATTGTGGATCGGCCACGGGCGATCAGGTCGGATTTTCGCAGTCACCCAGTACAATGCGCGGCAATGCCAACCTCCGCACCCGTGCTCGATCGCTTCCGGCTCGACGGCAAGATTGCCCTGGTGACAGGCGGCGCACGCGGCCTGGGCTTGACGATGGCGACGGCACTGGCCGAAGCCGGCGCCGACGTCGCACTCGCGGGCCGCTCGCTCGATGCCTGCGAGACCGCCGCGGCCAGCCTGGCCACCGCGACCGGCCGCCGGGCCCGCGGATTCGCTGCCGACGTGACCAAGCTGGCCGAACTCGACCGGCTGGCCGGCGAGGTCGACGCCGCCCTCGGCCCGGTCGACATCCTGATCAACAACGCCGGCATCAACATCCGCGGCCCGATCACTCAGTTGACCGAGGCCGACTGGGACGCCGTCATCGACACGAACTTGAAGGGGCCGTTCCTCTGCGCCCGGGCGTTTGGCCCCGGCATGGTCACGCGCGGGTGGGGACGCGTCATCAACCTCGCCTCCGTGCTCGGCGTCATCGCGCTCGCCGGCCGGGCGCCCTACGCGTCGTCGAAAGCTGGCGTCATCAATCTGACGCGCGTCCTGGCGCTCGAGTGGGCGGGCACCGGGGTGACCGCCAACGCCATCTGCCCGGGTGCGTTTGCGACCGAAATGAATCGTCAGCTGCTCGACGATCCGGTGAAGTACAAGGAATTCGTCAGCCGGATTCCGATGGGCCGCTGGGGCGAGCTGGACGAAATGGCCGGCGCGGTCGTGTTCCTCGCGTCGCCGGCGGCGTCGTACGTCACCGGCAGCGCGCTCTTCGTCGACGGAGGGTGGACCGCGCGATGACCAAACCGAAGTTCCGCTCGGCCGCCTGGTTCAGCAAGCTGGACAAGGACGGCTTCATTCACCGCAGCTGGGTTGGCCGCGGGCTGCCGCCCGACGTCTTCGATGGCCGGCCGATCGTCGGCATCTGCAACACCTGGTCGGAGCTGACGCCGTGCAACGGCACGTTCCGTGAGCTGGCCGAACACGTGAAGCGCGGCGTGTGGGAAGCGGGCGGGCTGCCGTTCGAGTTTCCGGTGATGTCGACCGGCGAGACGAGCCTGCGGCCGACGGCGATGCTGTTCCGCAATCTCGTCAGCATGGACGTCGAAGAGTCGATCCGCGGCAATCCGATCGACGGCGTGGTGCTGCTCTGCGGCTGCGACAAGACGACGCCCTCGCTCATCATGGGCGCTGCCAGTTGCGACGTGCCGGCCATCGTCGTCTCCGGCGGCGCGATGTTGAACGGCAACTATCGCGGCAAGCCGATCGGGTCGGGCACAGACGTCTGGCGGTTCAGCGAAGAAGTCCGCGCCGGGCGGATGACGCCGCAGGAGTTCTTCGAAGCCGAGTCCTGCATGTCGCGATCGAGCGGCGTGTGCATGGTGATGGGCACCGCGTCGACGATGGCCAGCGTGGTGGAAGCACTGGGGCTGGGCTTGCCTCAGAATGCCGCGATTCCGGCCGTTGACTCCCGCCGCTTTGCGCTCGCGCATCAGGCCGGGCGGCGCATCGTCGACCTCATCAGGCAAGACGTCCGGATTTCGCGCATCCTCACGCGCGAGGCGTTCGAGAACGCGATCCGCGTCAACGGCGCCGTGGGAGGATCGACGAACGCCGTGATTCATCTGCTCGCCATGGCCGGACGCGCCGGCATCCCGCTCTCGCTCGACGACTGGGACACGCTTGGCCGGGACGTGCCGACGCTGGCGAATCTGATGCCGTCGGGCCAGTACTTGATGGAAGATTTCTACTACGCTGGCGGCGTGCCAGCGGTGATGCGCTCGCTCGGTGAGCATGGGTTGCTGCACCGCGACGCGCTGACGGTGAACGGCAAGACGGCGTGGGAGAACTGCCACGACGCGCCGGCGTGGAACGACGACGTCATCCGTCCGTTCGATCGGCCGATGGTGGCGCAGGGCGGAATCGCGGTCTTGCGTGGCAACCTCGCGCCGGATGGCGCGGTGCTCAAACCGTCGGCGGCGTCGCCGCACCTGATGAAGCACCGCGGCCGCGCCGTCGTGTTCGAAAACATCGAGCACTATCGGACGCGCATCAACGATCCCGCGCTCGACGTCGACGGCGACTGCGTGCTGGTGCTCAAGGGCTGTGGGCCAAAGGGGTATCCGGGCATGGCGGAAGTCGGCAACATGGGGCTGCCGCCAAAAGTGCTCAAGCAGGGCATCACGGACATGGTGCGCATCTCCGACGCGCGAATGAGCGGCACGGCGTACGGCACGGCGATCCTCCACGTCTCGCCGGAAGCGGCAGCCGGCGGACCGCTCGCGCTCGTCCAGGACGGCGACATGATTGCGCTCGACGTCGCCGCTCGCTCGCTGACGCTCGACGTCGAGGCGGGCGAACTGGCGCGGCGGCGCGCCGCGTGGCAGGCGCCAGAGCCTCCGGCCGGCGGATACGCCGGACTGTATGTGAAGCACGTTCAGCAAGCCGACCGTGGCGCGGATTTCGATTTCCTCGTCGGCTGCCGGGGAAATGTCGTGACCAGGGAATCGCATTAACGGGTTCCGGGGTTCCGGGTTCCGAGGTTCCGGAGGTTCGTTCCGAGGTTCCGAAAGTTCAGGTGGGAGAACGCGATGAAGTTGGTGCGATTCGGGAAGGCGGGCGAAGAACGGCCTGGGATGATTGACGCGAACGGTGATTTGCGGGATCTGTCCGGTGTGATCGACGACATCGCGGGCAAGACGCTTGCGCCGGAGTCGCTCGCGAAGATCCGCGCGACTCGATCCGGCGACCCTGCCGCGAGTCGTCCGGCACCCCGCGTCTCGGTCCGTGTGTCGGCCGGGTCGGCAAGTTCGTGGCCATCGGCTTGAACTATTCGGATCACGCGGCCGAATCCAACATGCCCGTGCCGGCTGAGCCGGTGGTGTTCATGAAAGCCACGTCGTGCATCTCGGGACCGAACGACGACGTGGTCTTGCCACGCGGCGCCCAGAAAGCCGACTGGGAAGTCGAGCTCGGAATCGTCGTCGGCAAGGACGCGAAGTACGTGTCGGAAGCCGACGCCATCTCGCACGTCGCCGGCTACTGCGTCGTCAACGACGTGTCCGAGCGGGCCTATCAGCTCGAAGGCACCGGACAGTGGGTCAAGGGCAAGAGCGCGGACACGTTTGGCCCGATCGGCCCGTGGCTCGTGACTGCGGACGAAATCCCCGACCCGCAGAATCTCGACCTCTGGCTCGACGTGGACGGCAAACGGCGGCAGCAGGGATCGACCAGGACGATGGTCTTCGGCGTCGCGCATCTGGTCAGCTATCTCAGCCGGTACATGAGCCTGCAGGCGGGCGACGTCATCACCACCGGCACGCCGCCGGGTGTGGGCCATGGACAGAAGCCGCCAGTGTACTTGCGCGCGGGCAACGAGATGCGACTCGGCATCAGCGGACTCGGCGAGCAGAAGCAGCGAGTTGTCGGCTGAGCGATTGCAGGAACGCGGCGGCACGACGTTCTACAGAACATGACGCGATCCCAGGTGGATCAGGCCGTGCCTACCGATCGTAGACGTGCTGTCGTCTGGCTGCGTGCCACGGCGTTGGGCTGGCTGCTGGGTATACCGCTGATCGTCGCGCTGGCATTACTGGGCGAAGCCGTTGGCATCGGCGGCGCGCAGTTTCTGGTCGGCGTCGGTATGGGCGCCGGTCTCGGCCTCACCCAGGGGCGCGTGATTCGGACGGTGCTCGCGGGCAGCTCGCAGTGGTTCTGGTCGTGTGTCCTCGGACTCGGGGTGCCGTTCGCGGCGTTCGATGTCGCGCTGAAGCTCGGCATCGATTTCCCCTATTCGATCTATGTCTGCGTTTTGATCGGCGGCCTGATAGCCGGCATCTGGCAAGCCGTCCTGCTCTGGCCGCACGTGCGCAACGCGCATCTGTGGGTGGTCGCGAGTCTTGTCGGGTGGAGTCTCGCCGCCTTGACGATTTCCACCGCAGACGTCCTGCAGCGCTCGCAGTCGCTGCGCGGACTGTGGGGCGCGCTCGCGTTCCTTGGAATCATTGGCGCTGGCGGAGTCGTGCTCGGACTGGTGACCGGCAGCGCATTCGCCCGGTTCGCGCCGACTGGAGCCGATCGGCGGCAACTGCGGCCAAGTCTATGACTCAGGCACCGCACATGGGCAGGCGTGCCCTGTTGACGAGGCTGGCAAAGACGACCGGCGCGCTCATCGCCTTGCCGCTCGGCCTGAAGTCCGCTCTGGCGCAACAGCCGCCGGGGTCTTTCGGCGGGACGACGGCCGGCCAGGCACGCGAGGTCGACGGCGTCGCTGTGCGCTGGTGCCCGCCTGGGCAGTTCCTCATGGGAAGTCCCGAGAACGAACCGGGCCGCCGGGCGGACGAGCGGCAGGTGCAAGTCACGATCTCGACAGGCTTCTGGATGGCGGCCTACGAGGTCACACAGTCGCAATGGCGTCGAATCGTCGGCGCATTTCCGGATCGGCCACCGAGCGCCGAGTTCGGCGAAGGCGACACCTTCCCGATGTACTGGGTGAACTACGCTGAGGCCGAGACGTTCTGCCGCCGGCTCACCGAACGCGCGCAGAAGTCGAGCGGCCTGCCCGCGGGGTGGGCGTTCGCGCTGCCGACCGAAGCGCAGTGGGAATACGCCTGCCGCGCCGGCACGACCACGGCGTCGTCATTTGGCGACAACCTCAGCCGTACGCAAGCCAATATGACCGATCCTCCACCAAGCGGCGCCCGGTTCGGCGCAGGGCTTGGCCGTGCGACGCCGGTCGGGACCTATCCCGCCAATCCGTGGGGTCTGTACGACATGCACGGCAACATCTTCGAATGGTGCCGCGACTGGTATCACGGGCAATTGCCTGGCGGGACCGATCCGGAGATGACCACAAGGGGCGTACCCAACGGCGATGGTTCCTACTCTCGCGTGAGGCGTGGCGGGGCCTGGAATGACCCCGCCGTGTACTGCCGTTCGGCGATGCGGCTGCGCTACGAACCCGAACGGCGCTCCGATCACATCGGCTTTCGCGTCGCCCTGGTTCCGCAGCGATGACGTCCCGACTGACCGCCATCGACGCGCTTCGCG
Source organism: uncultured Acidobacteriota bacterium (assembly GCA_963816795.1). GTDB lineage: Bacteria > Acidobacteriota > Vicinamibacteria > Vicinamibacterales > SCN-69-37 > CAWFLT01. The sequence goes on from CAWFLT010000001.1 coordinate 246,191, forward strand.
GCGCCGTCATGGTCCTCATGGCGCTCGATCACGTCCGCGACTTCTTCCATCGCGGTGCCATGACGGCGTCTCCGACCGACCTCTCCCAGACGACGGTCGCGATCTTTCTCACCCGGCTGGTGACGCACGTCTGCGCGCCGGTCTTCGTCTTCACGGCCGGTCTCGGTGCCTATTTCTGGTGGCAACGCGGGCGCACACGGACGCAACTCTCGACGTTCCTGGTGTCGCGCGGCCTGTGGCTGATTCTCCTCGAATTGACGGTGATGCAGGTCGGGTACTACTTCGATCTCCCGTCACGCAATCCCGTGCTGCTGCTGGTTCTCTGGGTGATCGGCGCGAGCATGATCGGTCTGGCCGCGCTCGTCTGGCTTCCGATGCGATGGCTCGCCGTGCTCGGAGTCGCGACGATCGTGCTTCATCATCTGGCCGACGGTGTGGGGGCCGCCGAGCTCGGTCCGGCCGCATGGCTCTGGAACGTGCTGCATCAGGTGGGCGCGTTCCCCGTCGGCACGTCGCTCGTGATCGTCGGCTATCCGCTGATTCCGTGGATCGCGATCATGGCGCTGGGATTCTGCTTCGGTCCGGCGTTCGCGCTGCCGCCAGACGCCCGGCAGCGCCTGTTCGTGCGGCTTGGCGTCGCCATGATGCTCGGCTTCGTGGTGCTGCGCGCGCTCAACGTCTACGGCGATCCCGCGCCGTGGTCCGGCCAGGCGTCAGCGGCCTTCACGGCGCTGTCCTTCCTCAACACGACGAAGTATCCGCCGTCACTGGCGTTCGTCCTGATGACGCTCGGCCCTGCGCTGCTGGCGCTGGCGTATCTCGATCGCCGCGCGCCTGCCAGTACCCATCCGCTCGTCGTCTTCGGGCGCGTGCCGTTGTTCTATTTCGTGCTCCACTTCTATCTCGCGCACGTCGCGGCCGTGCTCTTCGCGCTGATCCAGTACGGCGGCGCGGCGCTGGCCTTCATCTTCCACCCGGTCCCGTCGATGGGCGGCCCGCGCAACCTGTTTCCGCCGAACTTCGGCTACGACCTCTGGGTGACGTACGTCGTGTGGGCGGCGATCGTGATCGGCCTGTATCCGGCGTGCCGGTGGTTCGCGCGCCTCAAGGAGCGGCGTCGGGATTGGTGGTTGAGTTATCTGTAAACACAAGAAGACAGTCGAGTCCCCTTCTGCCCCCGTGAACTCCGTTCTTCACCGTGAGCCCCGTGTTAGTTGTCTGTGATCTACTGCCCCCCGCGGCCCCGGCCCCGCCCGGTGCGCACGGTCGACAGCGTATCGATCGGACGCTTCGCCGCCCAGGAAATCGCACGCAGGATCATCGGCTGCACGATCGGGTGCGCGAAGTTCTCGTAGAGATGTCCCTGCATCCAGGTGAAGACGCGATAGGGCTGCCCGCCGTCGACCGTGCGCTCGTATGTCCAGATCTGCGGCACGACTTCCGACTTGTTCGACGGCATCGGCGCCGTGGCCAGCGCATGCAACCCCGGCGCGGTCGTCAGCTTGAAGAAGGCTTCGTCATCGATCTGAAAGTTGGTGACGCCTTGCATGATCGGATGCGCCGCGTCGGTCACCGTGTAGGCAATCGGCCCGGCCGAGTAGTTGACTTCGCCGTGTTTCTTGGCCGCGCCGAGGATCGTCGCAAACCAGTCGGGGTCGGGGCCGCACAGCACGTCGTGGAAGGTCACGATGCCGCCGCCGCGCTTGACGAACGCCTCGAGCGTCGCGCGTTCCTCTGGCGTCATTTCGCCGGCGTCGCCCTTGTACATCACCATCACGTCGACGCCGGTCAGTTCCTGCGGCAACGGCGCGTGCAGGCTGCCGTCGACACGAGCGCCGCGCTCGGTGAGAATCTTGCTCCAGTCGGCCAGGAACTGCGGGTAGTCGTGCTGGCCGGGCGCATGGGTCTTGAGACCAGCGCGGATGTACACCCGCAACGGCGCGGGCGCGGGCGCCTGCGCCACCGCCTGAGCGGCTTGGACATCATCGCGCACCGGCGCGGCCGAGATTGGGACGAGCGACAGCAATCCGAGACAAGCCAGAGCTGCGGGACGCGTCATGTGTGTCAGGCGGGCTGCCCCTCGACGTGGACCGGGGCAGGCCGGCTCCTCCATTGGTCTATTGCGCCGGTGTGAGTCGAATCAACATGCCTGCCGTGGCGGCCGAGAGGCTCAGGCCAGTGCCGCTCCCGGTCGGGCTCTGCAACGCGATGTAGAAATACCCGTCGGGTCCCTGAACGATATCGCGAACGCGGCCGAGTTGATCGAACACCACTTCCTGCCGCGCGACGGCGTTTCCCGCGATCTCGAGCCGGATGAGCCGCTGCCCGACGAGCGCACTCAAGAACAGGCTCGCGTTCCGCCAGCGCGGATACCGATCGCCGGTGTAAAAGGCCATGCCCGTCGGACCGATCGATGGCGTGTAGAACACCACCGGCTCGTCCATGCCGGGCTCGGACGTCTTCGTGATCCCGGTCTGTGTGCCCTTCGTCGCGATGCCCCAGCCGTAGTTGTGGCCGCGTTCGATGACGTTGACCTCGTCGCCACCACCGGGCCCGTGTTCCGACGACCAGAGTTTGCCGCTGACGGGATCCCAGGCGAACCCCTGCGGATTGCGATGCCCGTAGCTCCAGATCGTCGCCACCGCGCCGGTCTTGCCGACGAACGGATTGTCGTTCGGCACCGAACCGTCGGCATTCACGCGGTGGATCTTGCCGAGCGGGCTCGCGAGATCCTGCGCGTGCTCGAACACGCCGCGATCTCCGAGCGAGAAGAAGAGGTGGCCTTGCCGATCGAACAGCAGGCGGGTCCCGAAGTGCGACCCGTTCGACGTGTAGAGCGCGGCGGGCGCGCGGAACACCGTCTGCTGATCGGTCCATTCGAGGTTGCGATTGATCTTCCCGCGAATGATCGTCGTCATCGACGGAATCTGCGGACCGCGTCCGCGACCCTGGGCCGTCCCGGCAGCAGGAGGCGCGGCTGGATCGGCTGGCGGAGCGGGCGGCGGCGTGAATCCAGGCAGCACTTCCGAATACCCGAGATAGATCCACCCGTTCTGTGCGTACTCTGGATGGACCTCGACGTCCAGATAGCCGCCGTCCTGCTGGACGTGCGGCGTCGGCATCCCCTTGACCGCCGCCGACAACACACCCTTCTCGAAGATCCGCAGACGGCCTGGACGCTCGCTGATCAGCAGCCGGCCGTCAGGCAGGAAGGCCAGCCCGAACGGCGTGTCGAGCTCCTTCGTCAGGACCTCGACCTTCACCGTCTGCAGTTCGGACTTGAGCACGAGCCCGGCGGGATCTGCGACGTAGGGCTTCGGGACGGGCGGCGCCTGACCTTGGGCCGAGGACGCGGAACGGCGAGGCCACGCACAAACAGGCGCGAGGCAAGCACGGCGAGCGCCGAGCGTGAGCGCACGGGCGTCGGGCTCCGCGCCGCTTGGTAGCCCGCGACGCTCGAACGTTACAGGCGCAGCGTGCTTAGCTTTACTTAGGCGCGGGCGTGGGGCCCCACCCCCGCGCCTCGGGCCCGCGCCAACAGGCGGCGCGGGGTGTCCACTTTGCTCTTCTCCGTGCTCTCTAGCTCTTCTCCGTGTCCTCGCTCCAGATCAGACAACTCCTGCAGTAGGCCATGCTCTTCGCGAGTTCGGCCATTCGGTCGGAGCCCGCCGGGACGGGATACTCGAACTCCAGCGTCGCCTGGAACTTCCACTTCTTGTCGCGCATCATCTGAAGGACTTCCTTGACCGGCGTGTCGCCCTCGCCGAACGGCACATTCGGGCCGTTGTTCGCCTTGCGGTCCTTGACGTGCACGTGCGTGATGCGTTCGAAGTGCTTTTGAATGAACGGAATTGGCGATCCCTGTCCCGCGGTGTAGTGACCGAGATCGAGATTCGCTGCGTTGTATTTCGCGCTCGAAAACACCGTCTCGAAATCCGCGGCGGTCGTCGTCGCGTGGCCGTGATGCCCGATCTGCATCTGGTGTTTGTCGGCGAACTGACCCACCCGCTTCGCGCCTTCGAGGCCGATCTCGCTCGACAACGCCTTCGCCCCGAGCGCCTTGGACACCTGGAAGCAGTAGTCGACTTCGTCGTCGGACATCGTGAAGATGCCGTCCCACTTGACGATCTCGATCAGGACGCCGGCGTCTTCGAATTTCTTGCGGAACTCTTTCACCTTGTCCATCGACACGCCCATCCGCCATTTGCGCGTCTCTTCGGCGGCCGCGCGCTGCGCGGCCTGCTGTTCCGGAGTCAATTCCGCCCGACCGCCGCCGCGGCCGCCTTGTCTGCCTTCCCCGCGGCCGGCGCCGGCCGCAGCAGCCGCCGCCGGGTCAGCTGCGGTCGTGGGTGGGGCGCCAGCGCGGGCGCCTTCCCGCCCGGCGCCTCGACCGCGTGCCGCCGCGGCAGCAGCGCCGGCCACGGCGGCGGGCGACCCGAGGAAGAGCTCGACCGGCTGCGCGCGCAGTTCCGCCCCACTGCACGCCAAGCTGAACGCACTTCGCGAGGATCTCGTCGCCCGTCGTGTAGTTGCCGGTGCCGAAGTTGTACGGCACGTTCATCCCGACCTGCACACCGGCCCATTTCGAGTTCGGTTTCGCTTGAAGGACGTTGGCGAGCGCGAACTCCGATGTGAGGAGTCCCACGGTGGGCACTCCGGCGATCACCAGCTTCCCGAAGTCACGACGTGTGTAATCCATAACTGCCCTCTTTCAAGGAGGCGCGGGGCCCCACCCCCGCGCCTCGGGCCCGCGCCGCCGGGCGGCGCGGGGTGTCTGGCCGCCAGAAAACGCTCCGCCAGCCGGACCGCGGAGGCGCGCACGTCGCGAGAGCCATCTTCCAGGGCCTTGACGACGGTCCCTGGCTCGATCCGATCCAGCCCATCGAGCGTCCACATCGCATGAAGACGCGCACGCACGTCCTTGGCCTGCTCGGCCAGCGTGGTCAACTCGGCGGCGGCCGACGGATCGTCGCCGCTGGACCAGGAGCTGCTGCGCCGTATCTCGCCACCAGCCGTTGGGGTGCGCGAGCGTCGCGACCAGCGTGGCGGTTGACGCGTTCGAGAGATTCGGCGGTCCCGTCGCGTCGGGTGGTGTCGTGCACGATCCGGAAGATGCGGCCCATGTGGACCGGCGCTTCGAGCTTGTGCGCGACGATGTGATCCCGCAGGTACTCGGTGATGTAGCCCTTGTGTTGGATGATGCCGTGATACAGGTCGACGACGTAGATCGTTCCGTCTGGTGCGGACGACAGATACACGGGCCTGAACCGCTCATCGGTCGAGGCGAGAAACTCGGCGTTGTCGTAGGCCTTCCGGCCGCGCAGGCTTCGGCCATCGTCGCTGACGATGATGCGGCTCACGAGATTGCCCGTCGGCTCGGCGACGAAGACGTTGCCACGCGAGCTCGGCTGGCAGCCGATCGCCGCGGTACACCGATCGGCGCGTTCACGCGCGGTGTAGGTCGCGAGCGTGCCGTTGGCGCGAAGCTGACCGGTCCACGTAGCCGCGGTTGACGCCACGATTCGGCCGCAGCGGAAACGTCGCGTTCAGTTCGTTCTGGATCGCCCATGAACTCGTAGCTGCCGCGGGTGCGCAGCAGGTTCGGGATTGCGAGCGTAGTAGGGCGTCGGCACGAAATCGATGTGCAACGCCGAGCTGTTCGAATTGCGATAGACGTGACCCGACGTCATCCTGAGACGCGCCCCACTGCCCGCGCGACAGCGTTTTCCGAGTCTCGAACTTCCCGTCCTTCCACCGGAAGTAGGTGTCGCCCTCCGACGTGTGCATCCAGTTGTCGAGCGCCCAGAGCAGGCCGTTCGGCGTTGTGCTCGACGTTCGCGAGCTCGCTGCCCGTAGCAATCGCACACGAGCTCTTTGCTGTCGGCTTTGAGATCGCCGTTCGTGTCGCGTCGCCAGCCACAGATGCGGCGGCTCGGCGACCAGCACGCCCTTATCGAGGACCTTGAGCGCGCGCGGAAGCACGAGCTTGTCGAGGAAGACGGTCTTCTTGTCCATCTTCCCGTCGCTGTTCGTGTCCTCGAGCACGCTGATTCGGCCGATCGGGTCGCGTTCGTTCGTCGCCTGGATGTCCGCCATGTAGCCGAGCATCTCGATGACCCACATCCGGCCCGTCGGCATCCCAGTCAATCAGGACGGGATCCTCGCACCATCGGTTCGCTCGCGACCAGCTCGACGCGATAGCCGGGCGGCAGGACGAACGTCTTCATCTCCGCTTCCGGAGACAAGGCGGGCGATTCGTCGGAAACCGACCGCAGCGCCGGCGGCCACGCGGTCCCCGACTGGGCGGCGACGGCGGTGATGCCAGCGCCAACGAGCAGCGCGGCGAGGATCTCGAGCGCGTCATTCAGCTCCTACGGACTGGTCGGACGCGCGTCGAAGGGGAGCGGGCCGAACGCTCGGCCCGCTCATCGCACATCGCGTTAGAAGGTGAATCGAATCTGCGCCTGCACGCTCCGCGCCGCCTGATAGTTGTTCGCCACGCCGAAGCCGGCCCCGCGCGGCCGCGACAACGCGTCAATCAGGTTGCCTTGTGCATCGAACGGCAGGTTGGTGATCGTCGTCGGAGTCGGCCGGGCTCGCCAGGTTCATCGTCGTATTCCGCCCGGTGATCCGCGCCTGATTCGGGGCGTTGAACATGTCGACCCGCACCTGGATATTGCGGCCCTTGGGGAGCCGGATGTTCCGCGCAATCGACAGGTCCAGCACGCTCGCGAAGCAGCCCTTGAGGTAGTTGTTCCCCGACTCGAGTCCGACGCTCCCGACCAGCGGCCCCGCGAAGGCGCCCGTATTGAACTGCCGGTAGATGTCGCTGCTGCACCCCTGGCCCGTATCGCCGACAAGGCGCACGCGCGCCCCGTAGTCGGGCGAGCCCGTCAGGTTGATGCTCGCCCCGCCGCTCTGGTAGTTGGCGCCCACCGTGTACGAGTTGCCGGTGGACGCGGTCCAGACCCCGGAGAACTGCCAGTCATTGATCAGGTAGCCAATCACCCGCAGCGCCGACTGGTCGCTCTTCAGGTCCGGCAGATCCCACACGAAGTTCGCCTTCAACGTGTGACGCGTCGGATCCGTCTGGAAGAGCGCGTCCGCTTCGGCCTGGTCGGCGCGGATGCTGAGCGAGCCGTCCGGATTGTGCTGCAGGCGCGCCGCAGTGCTGCCCGTCGTGGAGAGGCCGATCGTGTCGTTGAACCCGAAGGACACGCCGTCGAGAAAACCGCCGCTGGAACGAGATCTGAAGCGAGTGGTGCGTCACCCACCCGCGATCCGAGTTCTGCGTGATCGCCGCTGTAGCCGCGGAACGCCGCGCATCTGATCGGACGGCACCGACGTGGCGCCGGGAGTCGTCGGGGCGAGCGACGGATCCTGATTCTCCGGCAGGAACGCCGCGCCAAAGTCGATGGCGTTGATGTTCGTCGCCCTCGACGATGTTGAAGCCGTGCTGGCCGACATACTCGACATCGACCACGGTCGACCACGGCAGCGCGATCTGGATGCCGCCGTTCCACTGGGTGGACGACGGCAAGCCGCCGTCGTACTGGTACACGCTCAGCGACGAGGGCGCCTCGGTCGCGAGCCCGCCGTGCCCGAGCCTCTGCAGTTGGCCGTAGCGAATCGTGACCGACCGGCGGGTCGGCGGATTGAGCACCTGCGGGAAGACCGAGTTCCCGCTCGGGCGATCGAAGTAGAGGCCCGCCGCCGCCGCGCAGCACGAACTGCTGCTCGCCGGTCAGGTCGTACGCCATGCCGAAGCGCGGCGCGACGCCGAGCGCCGGCCACGTGTAGGTCGTGATCGGGAATGCCCTGGCCGGCCTGGTTCAGCCCGTTGGTCAGGTTCCCGCTGTTCGGCACGACCGTGCCGATCGCCAGCGTGCGTGTTCGGGCCGAGAAACTGGTCCGTCAGCGGGATTCATCGCCTGCCGATTCGTGCCGGTGCACGGATACACGCCGTTGGCGCAGCCGGCGACGTACAAGCACCGGCGCCGACCGGAGCGTCCACTCGTCGACGAAGAAGTTCGACGCCTGCAGGCGCTTGTCGTACTGCGGCTGCTGGTGCACGAATCGGACGCCGTAGTCGACGGTGAGCCGATCGCTCAGCTTCCAGTTGTCCTGCACGTACCCCTCGGTGTTGTTGTAGACGTATTCGCCCTCGACCGTCTTCGAGCCCTGCGAATACGAGCTGAAGCAGCCAATCGCCGCGTTCGCGAACCCAAACGACGTGTCGCACGGGTTCGTCCCGACGGCGTCCTGCTGGAAGTTCAGCGCGGGTCCGCCGCCGCCGCCGCCCTGGATCTGCTGCTTGTTGCTGTGGTGTTGTAGAAACCGGTCTTGAGCGTGTGACGCCCCCACACCTTCGTCAGACTGATCGAGATGTCATGGCTCGCGGCGACGTTCTGGCTCGGGAAAGCCGATGTTCGGCGGCGCGTTGTTGCGCGACGCGGTTGCCCCACGAGAAGCTCGGCGGCAGCAACACGCGCGTGCCGTCCCACATCGGCGATCCGCTGGCGTTGAGGAGCGAGTAGACGAAATAGTCCGGGTCGACCACGGCCGCTTCCGGAAAGATGAACGGCAGATCGCTCGAGCCCCGCGTTGTTGCGGTTGGCGATGGGGTTCACCGGGAAGGCGTTGCAGAACTGCGGTCCGCCGCCGGAGCCGACGCCGAAGCATCCGCCCTGGTAGGCATAGCTCCGGCCGTACGTCGCCTCGAGGAACATCGTCGAGCTCATGCTGTAGTTCACGGTGGCGGCCAGCGTCATGACGTGCGGATTCACCATCCGCGTGTCGTTCCAGCCGGGAATCGACCCGTTCTGCGTCTGTTCGCGCTGGGTGAATCCCGAGTACTTGAAACTCCCGCGCAGGGTGGACGTCGGCTGGTAGTCCAACCGGAGCGCGGGCTGCCAGCTCAGCAGCGCTCTCGTTCGGTCTGGTCAGCTCGAAGTTGTAGGCCTGCTGCGCCGGCACGTTGTCGATGTTGGGCAGCGGCCACATGTTCAGGATGTTCAGGCCGGTCTGATACAGCATGTTCGGCGGAATCTTCCCGAGCACGCCGCCGTCGTCGAAACAGGCGACCTGACTGGCCGCGGTGCACGCGCCGCTCAGGCGCGGGTCCTTGACGTACGGATAGGGGTTGCCGTTGTTGTCGGTCGAGCGGGAGAAGTCGCCCTGCCGCTCGAGCGCGGTCGGCAGCCGGAATCGCGTGACGTTGTTGCCGCCGGTGCGCGGTTCGAATTCCTGGGTGAAGAAGAAGAACAGCTTGTTGCTGCCGCCCGGCTTGCCGACCGGACCGCCGAGCGAGTAGCCCCAGTCGCGCTGGCGCGAGATCGTTTTCGGATCGCCGTTGAGCATGTTGATCTGGCTGTTGGCGTTCCAGTCGGAGTTGCGCTCGACGTCGTAGACGCGAGCCGCGAAAGCGATTGGTGCCGCTCTTGGTCACGGCGGTAATCTGGAGTCCGCTCGACCGGCCGAACTCGGCCTGATAGCTCGACACGAGCACTTTCACTTCGGCGATCGATTCGACGTTGAGATCGATGATCGCCCGATTGCTGCCCGTGTCCATCGTCGACACGCCGTCCATCATGACGTTGCTGTTGCCGCCGCCGGTCGAGGAGCGATCGCCGATCCGGCTCGTGCCGGTGACGCCGGGCGCGAGCGCCGCGAAGGCGGTGAAGCTGCGGCTGGCAATCGGCAGGTTCTGCACCGAATCGGTCTCGACCGTAAACGATCGGTCGCCCGAGCTCGCCTGAATCAGCGGCGACTCCGCCCTTGACGTCGACGACTTCGCTCGTGCCACCGACCTCGAGCGTCAACGTGCCGAGCGCGACCCGCTGCCCGGGGCTGACCGTCACGCCGGACCGCTTCAGACGTCTTGAACCCGGGCAACGCCACTTCGACGGTGTACGTGTCCGTCGCGGACGTTGGGAAACACGAAGTCGCCGGTGCCGCTGGTCACGACCGGCGCGGATTTCGTGGCCTGCGTATCGCTGATGAGCGTGACCGTGGCTCCAGGAACCACGCCGCCTTGTGCGTCCTTAACCGTCCCGGCAAGCACGCCGGTGGTGATCTGTGCCGACGCCGATCCGGCGAGACCGGCGACGACGACGAGCGCGCCGACGAGACCCGCGAACCTTCCTATGCTGTGCATCACTCCTCCTCGAACCACGAACTACGAAACGTCGCTCACTAAGTCAGGCACGCTGATCTTCACGGCATCGCGCGGCTCCATGCGCCTCACAATCCTGCTCGCGCTCGGCGCCGAGCAGGTGATCGCTCATCAACGACTGCGCCAGGCCACGATTGCGCTCGCGGATCGCCTGATAGATGCGCCGGTGCACCTCGGCGGCCGGTCGTCGATCGCGCGCGTGGCTGGCGGTCCGCCGGCGCAGCTCGTAGAAGATGCCGGACACCATTTCGACAATCGAGGCGAGAATCGGATTGCCCGACGCGGCGGCGACGGCACGATGGAACTTGATGTCGTGCAGCAGGAACGCCTGGGGCGTCGTCGAGCATCGCGAACATGCCCGTCACTTCATCGGAGATCGCGGCCAGGTCGGCGTCGGTCGCGCGCTCGGCGGCGAATCCCGCGACGCCGACCTCGAGCGTCCGCCGCGCTTCGAACATCTCGCGGCGGGAGAACCCATGGAGCGCGGCGAGAAAACTGAGCGGTTCGCTGTCGAGGACCGGCGGGCCGTCGGCGACGAAGCTGCCGGCACCGTGCCGAATCACGACCACGTCCCTTGGCCGCGAGCGCCTGGAGCCCGGAGCGGACGCGTCGTGCGACTGACGCCAAGGGTCCGTACCAGTTCACGTTCGGCCGGCAGCTGCTGCCCGCGCTGGAGCGCACCGGTGACGATGAGGCCCCGCACATGACGGATGACGAGGTCGGTGGCGACACTGGTGCTTGGACCGACAAGTTCGCTGGGAAGCTCGTGAGACGTCATACCAATTGGCGGTGACGATACAGAACGACACCCTTCGATCAAGCGCCATCATCGCGTTCTACACTGCGAGTCTCCGATGAATTCATCGAGTGCAGAAAACTCGAATATCGAATCGGTTCCATGCGACTCGCTGCCGAAGCCGGCATTCTGCAGGGCAAAACGCTACCGGGGCCGCTCGACCAACTGGTCGGACCACTTAGCTAAACCTCCTATAACAGGTCGCCGATTCCGTTCCTGACGAGGGCCAGCCGCTTCGTCGCGAATGGCCGAGTGCGACCGCGAAGTGCCTGAAGTTCTGCAAGGACTGTCTGATATAACGGCACCGTGAGCGTCGTCGGCACCGGTCTCGACCAGGGCGTTCTGTCGCCGGCGGCGCTCGAGGCCGTCGTCCGCGACGGTCTGGCCCGGCTGCCGCTCGACGGCAAGCGCGTCCTGCTGGTGATTCCGGACGGCACGCGGACGATGCCGGTGCCGGCGGTCTTCGATCTGATCTCGACCGCGACCTCGGCCCGCGCACCTCCGCGCTCGATGTCCTCGTCGCGCTCGGCACGCACTCGCCGATGAGCGACGAGCAACTCACGCGCCATCTGGGCCGCCCGGTCGTGAACGGCCGCACCGGCGCCCACCACGTCTTCAATCATCGCTGGGACGACCCGTCCACGTTCGTCGAGCTCGGCACGATTCCGGCGCGCGAGATCGCGGACCTCACGGGCGGCCGTCTCGAACAGGACGTCCACGTCGCGCTGAACCGGCTCGTCGTCGAGTACGACCACGTGCTCATCTGCGGGCCCGTCTTCCCGCACGAGGTGGTCGGGTTTTCCGGCGGCACGAAATACCTGTTTCCCGGGCATCGCTGCGCCGCCGATCATCCACTTCACGCACTGGCTCGGCGCACTGATCACGAGCTACGAGGTGATCGGCACGACGGACACGCCGGTCCGCGCCGTGATCGATCGCGCGGCGGCGCTCCTCTCGACCCCGGTCTCTCTGCTCGCGCTGGTCGTCGTCCACGACGGCGTGGCCGGCGCCTTTTGCGGCGAGATCAAAGCGGCGTGGCGGCAGGCCGCGGCGCTCTCAGCGCGGCGCCACGTCGTGTGGGTCGACCGGCCCTACGATCGCGTGCTCGCGGTCATGCCCGAGATGTACGAGGATCTGTGGACGGCCGCGAAGGGTGCCTACAAGACCGAGCCGGTCGTGGCCGACGGAGGCGAGATCATCATCTATGCCCCGCATGTTCGCAAGGTGAGCCACGTGCACGGCCGGCTCATCGAGGAGATCGGTTATCACTGCCGCGACTACTTCCTCGCTCAATGGGATCGATTTGGCGGTTATCCGGGCGGCATCCTCGCGCATTCGACCCACGTCAAAGGGCCAGGGCACGTATGATTCGGTGCGCGGCATCGAGACGCCGCGAAGCGGCGTGACGCTGGCGACGGGGATCGACCGGGCGACGTGCGAACGGATCAACCTCGGCTACCGCGATCCGGTCGAGATCGATCCGGCGGCGTGGCTCGCCGAAGGGCGTGACGACACGCTCGTCGTGCCGCGCGCTGGCGAGATGCTGTTCCGGATTGAAGGCCTACTGATCTCTCATGACCTCTACTATCGGCGTCGTCGGGCTCGGCGTGATGGGCGCGAACCTCGCGCGAAATATCGAGAGCCGCGGATTCGCGGTCGTCGGCTACGACGTCGATGCGGCGAAGACGACGGCGTTCCTCGACGGGCCGGCGTCTGGCACCCAGATCGTCGGCGCTCGTACACCGGAGGAGCTCGCCGAGGCGCTCGAACGGCCGCGCCGCGTCCTGATCATGGTGCCCGCCGGCAAGCCGGTGGACAGTGTCATCGCGCATCTGCAGCCGCACCTCGAGCCCGGCGACATCCTCATCGACGGCGGCAATTCGTACTTCGCCGACACCGACCGGCGTACCGATGCGCTCGCGGCCGCCGGCTTGCACTTCGTCGGCACCGGCGTCTCCGGCGGAGAAGAGGGCGCGCTGCGCGGCCCGGCGATCATGCCGGGCGGCTCGCGCGAGGGCTGGGACCGAATCGCGCCGATCTTCCGGGCGATCGCGGCCAAGGCCGACGATGGCGAGCCGTGCGTGGAGTACATGGGGCCGCGCGGCGCCGGGCACTACGTGAAGATGGTGCACAACGGCATCGAGTACGGCGACATGCAGCTCATCGCCGAAGCCTACGATTTGCTGCATCGCGGCGCGGGTGTGCCGGTCACCGAGCTCGCCGGCATCTTCGCAGAGTGGAATCGCGGCGACTTGCGATCGTATCTGATCGAGATCACCGCGCGGATCTTCGAAACCATGGACCCGGACAGCGGCCGGCCGATCGTCGACGTCATCCTCGACGAAGCGCAGCAGAAGGGCACTGGCAAGTGGATGAGCCAGAACGCCTTCGACGTCGGCGCACCGATTCCGACGGTCAACGCCGCGGTCGAGGCCCGGCTGATCTCGGCGCTCAAGACGGAACGTCGTGGCCGCGAGCCGCGTGCTCCCGGGTCCACCCGGCCGGTTCACCGGCAACCGCCACGACCTCGTCGAGCAGACGCGCCAGGCGCTGTACGCGAGCAAGATCACCTCGTATGCGCAGGGCATGGCCCTCCTCCGGGCGGCGTCGGCCGAGTACCACTACGACATTCAGCCCGGAGATGTCGCGAAGATCTGGCGCGCCGGCTGCATCATCCGCGCGGCATTGCTCGGCGACATCCGCGACGCGTTTCGGCGTGACACGGCCCTGGTCAACCTGATGATCGATGCGGCGTTCAGCGACGCCCTCGGCCAGCGCCAGCAAGGCTGGCGCGCGGCGCTCCAGACGGCGATCGGCCTCGGAATTCCGATGCCGGCCATGAGCGCGTCGCTCGCGTACTACGACGCCTATCGAGCCGCGCGCCTGCCCGCCAACGTGACGCAGGCCCAGCGCGACTTCTTCGGCGCACACACGTATCGTCGTGTCGATCGTGACGGCGTGTTTCACACTCAGTGGGCTGACGCATGATGCGGGTTCCGTCCGAAGGCGCTCTCGACTTTCTCTCGCTCGGCGCGCTCGTCCACCGGCTCGATCCCGGCGTGGTGCCGTTCCGCAAGGCGACCGAGTGCACGATCCACGTCAGCGGCGGCGAGTTCAACACCGCCGCCAATCTCGCGGACGGATTCGGACTGAGAACCGCCGTCGCCACCGCGATGGTCGACTATCCGATCGGCGATCTCATCGCCGAACGGGTGCGCGCGATGGGCGTCCGGCCGTTCTACAAGCGATTCGCCCACGACGGCGTCCGCGGTCCGAACATGGCGACGGTCTACAGCGACCGCGGCCACGGCGTCCGCGGCCCGGTCGTGTTCTACAACCGCAGCAACGAAGCCGCCGCCCTGCTCAAGCCCGGCGACTTCGACTGGGACGCGATCTTCGCCGGCGGCGTGCGCTGGTTTCACAGCGGCGGCATCTTCGCCTCGCTGTCGCCGACCACGTCGGATCTGATCGTCGAAGCCATGCGCGCCGCGAAGGCGCAAGGGCGCCGTCGTGTCGTTCGATCTCAACTATCGCGATCGGCTCTGGACGGCGGCCGGCGGCCGCACGCGCGCGCAGCAGATTCTCAACGGCATCGTCTCGCACGTCGACGTCCTGGTCGGCAACGAAGAAGACCTGCAGCACGGACTGGGCATTCCCGGCCCTGAGATCGCCGCCACGTCGGCGCTCGATCCCCGCGTCTTCGTCGACATGATCGGGCGCGTGACCGCGAAGTACCCGCAGATCCAGGTCGTCGCCACGACCCTCCGCGAGGTGCACTCGACCAATCGCCACTCGTGGGGCGCGCTCGCCTGGATCGACGGTCAGACGTACGCCTCTCCGACCTGCGAGCTCGACGTCCACGACCGGGTCGGCGGTGGCGATGGCTTCGCCTCAGGGCTGTTCTACGGACTGCTCAGCGGCGAGATCGCCGGAGCAGGCCGTGCGGCTCGGCTGGGCGCATGGTGCGCTGCTCACGACGTTCCCGGGCGACACGACGATGGCCACCTCGATCAGGTGCGCGCCTTCGCCAAAGGCGGTTCGGCGAGGATTCAGCGATAGTGTAGCGCGGTCTGAAGCCGCGTGCAGTAGAGCCGCTGGTCTGCAGTAGCGCGGCTTGGCCTGAAAGCCGCGTGCACATCAAAGGATGAACATGCGAATCGCGGCGATCACCGACGAGTTTTCACCCGATCTCGACGTCGCCGTCGAGGCGATGGCGGCGGTCGGGATGACCGGCGCCGAATTACGCGTCGTCTGGGGCAAGAACATCGTCGATTTGACTGACGAGGAAGTGGACCGGGCCCGCGCCGTCGTCGAGGCGAAGGGGATGACCGTGATCTCGATCGCCTCACCGGTGCTGAAATGCGTGCTGCCGGATGCGCCGGCGATCGACGAACGTTTTCAGCAGGATGTGTTTGGATCGAAGCACACCTTTGCCGATCAGCCGCGGCTGGCCGCGCGCGCCTTTGACGTGTGCGAGCGCACCGGGGCGAAGATCCTGCGGGTGTTTTCCTACTGGCGCACGGTCGATCCCGCCGCATGTTTCGATCGCATCGTCGAGGCCCTGCGGGCACTCGCCGACGAGGGACAGCGCCGCGGCATCGTCATCGGCCTCGAGAACGAGCACGCTTGCAACATCGGCACCGGTGCAGACACCGCGCGTGTCCTGGCGGCGATCGACCATCCGGCGCTGCAGATGATCTGGGATCCCGCCAACGCGCTGGTCGCCGGAGAGACGCCGTATCCCGACGGGTATCGTCACCTGCCCGCGGCCCGCATCGTCCACGTGCACGTCAAGGACTGCCACGTCAGCGGCCACACGCCGACGTGGGGTCCAGTCGGTGAGATGAGCGTGGACTGGCGCGGCCAGCTGCGCGCGCTCAAACGTGACGGTTACCACGGCGACGTCAGCCTCGAGACGCACTGGACCGGCCCGCGCGGCGACAAGCTCGAGGCCAGCACAATCTGCGGGCGCAATCTGACGGCGCTGGTGCGAGAGGCTTTCTAGATCTTTTCAACACAAGATCTTCAACACGAAGCACACGAAGAAGACGAAGAGCACGAAGAACTTCTTGGGGAAAGCATCGGATCCCGCTGCACAACTAGTCAGAGGAGTTCCACTAGTCAGCGGGACTCGAGGTCTTCCCAAAGAGTGTCTTCGTGCTCTTCGTCTTCTTCGTGTCCTTCGTGTGCTTCGTGGTGAAAGCTTTTTGAGTCAGAACATGGTGGAATCTGACCAATGACCGATCGGGAGGCGCGCCTCGATGCCCTTCGTGACGAAGCGGCGCGCCAGGGCGCCGATGGCGCGACTGGCACCGGGTACTACGATCGGCCGTTGCTCAAGCCGCCGGTCTGGACGTGGGAGGTACCCGCGTACCTCTTCATCGGCGGCGTGGCGGGCGTCGCGGCAATGATCGCGTCCGTCTCGGCCGTCGCCGGCGCTGACGTCACGCTGGTCCGCGACGCGCGCTGGATTGCCGCGGCCGGAGCGGCGATCTCTCCAGCGCTGCTCATCTCGGATCTCGGCCGTCCCGAGCGCTTCATCTACATGCTGCGGGTCTTCAAGTGGCGCAGCCCGATGTCGGTCGGGGCGTGGACACTCGCGCTCTTCTCGCCTGCCGTGCTGCTGCCGGTGGCGTTGATGGTGCTCGGTTTCGACACCGCCACGAGCTGGCCGTGGCTGGTGACGGCCGTCTCCGATGCGGTCGGCACACTGACGGGCCTGGTGCTCGCGACCTACACCGGCGTGCTGCTGGGCGCTACGGCGATTCCGGTCTGGTCCGCGCACGCGCGCGTGCTGCCCGTGCATTTCGGCGCCTCATCGCTCGGCGCGGCGGTCTCCGCGATCGAGCTGTGCGGGCACTTCACACCCGCGCTGAACGTGATCGCGCTCGCGGCGGCGATTGTCGAAACGGCGATCGGCATCAGGCTGGAGCGCCGGCGCGACCAGCCGGCGTCGGCGCTCGGCCGGGGCGGATCGGCGGTCGCCACCAGGCTGGGCGACACGCTGTCCGGCCCGGTTCCGCTGCTCCTTCGGCTGGGGTCGGGCGTCTGGCCGGCGGGCCGCGTGCTGGCCGCCGTCTCGGCCATTGCGGGATCCGCCTTGACGCGCTACGGTTGGATCGACGCCGGCCGGCGTTCAGCGAATCAACGATGAAGATGCTCGCCGCGGCCGTACCGTTCGCAGTGGCCAGCGCTCTCCTCACCGCCCAGGCGCCGCTGAATACGTCCACCAAAGCGGTGGTCGCGGCCGCCAGTGCGTACGTCGCCGACTACCAATCTCAGCTTCGCTTCGTCGTCGCCGACGAAACCTACACACAGGAAGCGACCCGCGAACGGGGCGGCACGGAACGACGCGTGATGACCGGCGAGCTCTTCCTGGTGTTTCTCGCCGGCGACAACGAGTGGATCGCCGTCCACGACGTCGCCGAGGTCGACGGACAGAAGGTGACCGATCGCGATGGCCTGCGCGCCCTCTTGCAGAAGGGCGAAGTGTCGCGCGTGGCCAAACTCGTCGCCAACCGGAATGCCGCGTTCAACATCGGCGGGATCAACCGGAACTTCAACGAGCCGACGCTGCCGCTGTTGCTGCTCGCGCCACAACGTGTGAGCACGGTCTCCTTCGATCGCCGCCGCGTCGAACGCACGGAGCAGGGAGCGCGGATCACCCTGTCGTTCACCGATCGGGGGCGTCCGACGCTGATTCGCAGCGCGCGCGGCGGTCAGATCCACTCGACCGGGGAGATGATCGTCGACGCCGCGACCGGGCGCATCGAGCGGACGATGATCCGGCTCGAGAACGAGGACATCGTCGCCGCGCTGTCGACGGAGTACACGCTGGACGACAAACTCAAGCTCTGGGTACCAGCGGTATTCAACGAGGCCTACTCCGGCCGGGTGGGCGGCGTGCGGGAAACGATCCGGTGCGAGGCGAGATACACGAACTACCGGAGATTCGAGGTGACGGGCCGCGTAAGGTAGTTAGGCCCGCATACCTCAGACCGCTCACACGGGGCTCACGGAGATGCCACGGGGCTCACGGAGTTTGAGGGCTAAACCTCTTGATCTCCGTTTTCTCCGCGTATCTCCGTGGCCCCCGTGTTCTGTAGCGAAGCTCTCGATCTGCTTATCTCACTCGGGTCCCCAACCACGCCTCACGCATCGCCTTTTGCGAAGCCGTCAGCTCCCCGCCGGTCGTCTCGATCGGATCGATACGAAGCGTGGGATCGGCCTTGATCGCGAGCGTCTTGTCGACGGTCTTGCCGTCACGGCGGCGGATCGTGATCGTGATCGAATCGCCCGGCTTGCGCTGCCGCAGCGCGTTCCAGGCCGCCGCGCTGCGCCGGCTCTCCCGCGATGGTCGTGATCACGTCGCCGGTGTCGAGACCGGCGTCGTACGCCGGTGTGCCGAACAACGCGAGGCCGGTGATCGTGATCCCGCCACCGCCTTCCTGCGCGGCGAGTGAGCCGATCCAGCCGGCGTCGGGATTGGCCGGCCGCATGACGTAGCCGACCGCCGCGAAGAGCGTGGTGTAGTCGGCGACCTCACGGCCTTCGATGTACTTATCGAAGAACTCGTCGGCAAACGTGCGATTGCCGCTGACCTCCGCGAGCACATCCCGCAGATCTTTCAGCGAGTACGGCCGGGCGACGTAGCCGGGCCGAACTGCCGGGGCTTTACCGTGACGCTGCCACAGCACGCGCATGTAGTCGTCGAGCGTGAGCTTGCCGCCGGAAAGGTTTCGAAGCGAGAGATCCAGACCGAGCGCAATGGCGGCGCCGTAGGTGTAGTACGAAATGAAACTGCGGGCGCGATCGACCGCGTCGTTGGCGACGCCGGCATCGGCAAACGCGGCGTGCTCGCTCATCTCGACGGCGGATCTCACCTGACGGCCCGATCCGTTGACGACGGCGGCCGCCGATCCGGTGGGCGCGCCTGGGGCGAGCCCGGCGCGCGTCAGCAGCAGCGGCCCGTAGTACTGAGTGAAGCCCTCGGCCAGCCAGAGGCAGCACGTGATGTTCTCGCGCGTGAAGTCGAACGGCTCCAGGCCGACGGGCCGGATGCGCTCGACGTTCCATGCATGAAAGAACTCGTGCGAGATCGTGCCGAGCGCCTGGCGCCGGCCGGCCGCAGTGCGAAGCGTGATGCCAGGATTCGAAATCGACGTGCTGTTGCGGTGCTCCATGCCGTCGCCGGCGCCCCAGCGGACGTAGTCGAGCAGAAACGTGTAGTGCCCGGGCTCGAACTTCGGGAACTCTCCGAACACCGCCATCTGCTCACGCACCAGCCGCTGCACCATCCTGGCGAGATCATCGACGTCTTCCTGCGCGCCGTCCGAATGCACGACCAGCCGGAAGGTGGATGGTGTGCCGTCGGCGTTTGGCACGGTGAACGTGCTCAGGACGAAATCGGAGAGCTCGGTCGGGCTGTCGAGGAAGTACTGCAGGTTTGGCGCGGTGAACGTGAACGGGTCGCTCGTCGGGAACAGTTGTGTGCCGGCCTTCCAGTTCGAGCCGGCTGGCGGCACGAACGTGATCCGGATCGGCCGGGCGTCGAGCCCCGCTGCCCACAGAAACGCCGCCGGCATGTTGAGGTGCGCATGCGTCGTGTCGACCGCCATGTAGGTGCCGTCGGCATAGTCGCCGAAGATGCGATACACGAGCCGTACCGTGCCGTCGTGCCCGGCGACGTCCCAGCCGTCCACGTTCGGCCGCGTGTACGTCAATCGCTTGCCCGCCCCGTCGTAGGCCTCGATCGAAAAGACGTTCTTCGCGAACTCGTGCACCGCATAGCGGCCCGGCGACGACCGGCTCATCCGCGCGCGCAACGGCCGGGCGCCGATCGCGGGAAACGTGACTTCGACCCGCATCCAGTGATGCTCGGGTTCGGGAAACGTGACGCGATAGACGATCGGCGCGCTCGCCTGAGCGACGGCCGGCGGTGCCGCCGCCAGAATCAGGAGCAACGCGATGAGGAGATGTCGCATGGCCTTCACTTCTCGAGAGCCGCGTCGTTACGACGCGCGCGCGGTCAGCTTCTCGCGTGCCATCCGCAGGATGGTCAGCGGGAACCGCCACAGCATCCGCCGGCGAAGCGCCGAGTACGACAAGTCGCCGGTCATGTACTCCAGCATCATCGTCATCAGCCCGTTCGCCGACTGACCGGCCCGCACGACGCGGCTGACGCGATCGTGCTTCGCAAAAAGATAGCGCTGAATCAGCACCGCGTCAGAGAGTTCCGCGCCGATCTCGCGACGCCAGAGACGATCGTAGAGCCGGCCCATGGCTGACGCCGCGGGGCAGGCCGGGCCGGCGCCGTGGCAAGAGCTCTTGCCGCGGCCACGCCCGCCAGCTCGCCAGACACCATGGCGTAGTAGATCCCCTCGGCCGTGACGGCGTGGACGAAGCCGCCGGCATCGCCCGCGAACAACACGCGGCCGGCGTGAGCGGACGGTAACGGTCCGCCGACCGGAATCAGAAACGGCGTGAAGTGCCGGCGATCCGATTGGCCGTGGAGCACGCCTTCGCCGACCAGGCGGCCGACGAACGTTTGCTGCATGTCGTACGGCCGGCCGGGCATCTCGCCCTTGTAATGCGACAGCAGGCAGCCAATCCCGACGTTGACATGGTGCGTCTTGGGAAACACGTAGGCATAACCGTCGAGACCGTTGTACGCGTACGCGACCCAGAGCACGTCCGGGCGATCGGCGCGGAGCGTCTCGACCGGCGTCTCCTCCATCATGTCGATGGCGATGCTTGCGCGCGGCCACCGTGCGTTGACGCCGAGCCGCTTCGCCAGCACGCTGTGGACGCCGTCGGCGGCAATGACGATCGGCGCGCGCAGCCGCCGGCCGTCGCGGGCCTGCAACGTCACGCCGTCAGCGTCCGCCTCCGCCTGTGTGATCTCGAAGCGCTCCAGCAGGGTCGCCCCGGCGGCAACCGCCGCGCGCACCAGCGCGTGGTCGAACTCCACGCGCCGCACCAGCAGCACGCACGGATCGGGGCTCTCGATGTCGAGCGACGAGCCCTGCGGCCCCTCCAGATGCAAGCGCGAGATGCGATGCACGTCCACGCCGGCCAACGCGGCGTCGAGCCAGGGGAATCGTCGCAGCGCGCGCAGACTCACGCCGCCGCCGCACGGCTTGTTTCGTGGAAAGCGGGCGCGATCGACGAGCAGCGTACGGATGCCGGCGGCCGCGAGCGTCCTCGCCGCGACCGCGCCGGCCGGCCCCGCGCCGGCGACGATGACGTCGAAGGTGCTGGGTGCCAGGTGCTGGGTGCTGGGTGCGGCGGGCACAAGATTCACGGCAAAGTCAGGAGTGGAACCGTATCAAGAATGAAGGCCAGCGTCAGTACGTTCCGCGCACCCAGCACCTAGCACCCAGCACTCAGCACCCGCACCCAGCACCCGCTCTACTGCCGCACCCACTTCATCAACTCGGGCAGGGTTGGCGCCTTGCCCTGCATCAGCAGCCCGATCCTGAAGATACGCCCGGCCGCCCACATGAAGAAGACGGTGGACAACACCAGGATCAGGACGGCCAGGGCGATCTGCCAGACCGGCGGACCCGGCGGCATCACCATCCGCAGCATCATCGCGAATGGCGTCATCGTCGGAAAGAACGACATCCCGACCGCGAGCGGCGATTCTGGCGCGCGCATGACGACGAACGAACCGAGGTACGCGAGGATCACGAGGATCATCGCCGGCTGCAACATGCTCTGCGCGTCCTTGAGATCGGAGCACGCCGATCCCAGCGCGAGAAAGATCGATCCGAACATCAGCGCCGCACAGACGAGAAAGACCAGGAACCAGGCGATCAGCGCGGGATTGATCAGGTCCTGGCGGCCGGTTCGGAGCGCCGCGTAGGTGCCGCCGGAAAAGTACACCAGCGCCAGCAGTAACGAGACGCCCACGACGCCGAGCAGCTTGCCGGACAGCAGCTGGAATGGCGACACCGAGCCCAGCAGCACCTCGCTGATCTTGCTCATTTTCTCTTCGATGATCGCGTTGAGCAGATGCTGCGCGCTCGTCATCACCGCCATGAACATGAGAATCAGGAAGAAGAACGGGAAGACGAAGCGCGCGACTTCGTCCACTTCCTTGGCTTCGGATACCTTGCCGTCCGACGCCCGCTCGACCAACCCGAACGTCGTCAGCGGCGTGCGCGAGGTCAGTTTCGAGACGAGTGCGCGGTCGACCCCGGCGCCGTCGAACCGGCGTTTGGCGATCTCGTCGTTGAGGGTCGTGCGCAGCCAGTCGGGCAGCCGTTCGTACGACGTGTTTTCCGCGTAGTAGTGGACAGCCGCCTTCTGATCGGCGTCGAGCACGTTGGCGGGAATGTCGACGAAGGCGAAGAGCTCCTTCTTCCGCACCTGATCGGACAGCTCCACCTTGATGTCGTCGACCGTCCTGCCGGCGAGATCGACCCGCTTCGGGACGAAGTGCGGCCCGGTCTGGGTCGTCCCGCTGCCGCTCTTGTCGTTGTGCGTCCCGGCGGCGGTCGCGATCGCGTCGTAGAACATGCCGCTCGGGTCGAGCACGGCAAACCCCCGGGTTTCCGTGTCCGCGTGCCGCTCGGCGTAACTCATGAAAATGAAGAAGCCGAACATCAAGACCGGCATCAGAAAGATGCCGATGATGAACGCCTTGGTCTTGACGAGCGTCAGAAACTCCGACTGGGCAATCGTCAGCACGCGCTTCATTTGGCCACCTGGACGGAATCGGTCAGCTCATCTTCGCTCGGCCGCGCGATGCGGACGAAGATGTCGTGCAGTGACGGCTTGGTGATCTCGAAGTGCGTCACCGCCGATCGTTCGAGGAGCCGGCGGAGGAACGACTGCGGATCGCCCTTCAACCGCAGATCCTGGAAATTGCCGTGATCGTTGACCGCCTCGACATCCGGCAGCGCGCCCAGTCCTGCCGCGCCCGCCGCCGTCCGGACCCGGACCGTATCCTGCCCGTAGCGCGCCTGGATCTCGTCGAGCGACCCGTCGAGCACCTTGTTGCCCTTGAAGATCATGAAGATCCGATCGCACATGCGCTCGGCCGCCCCCATGTCGTGGGTCGAGAAGACGACCGTCGTCCCGTCGCGCCGCAACTCGAAGACCGCGTCGCGGAGCGATTCGGCGTTGACCGGATCGAGTCCTGAGAACGGCTCGTCGAGAATCAGCAGCCGGGGCTTGGAGACGATGGCGGCGATGAACTGCACCTTCTGCGCCATGCCCTTCGACAGCTGATCGATCCGCTTGTCCGCCCAGTCGAGCAGCTGCAACCGGCCGAGCCAGTGCTGAATCACCGGATCGAGCTCGGCCTGACTTCGGCCCTTGAGTTTTCCGTAGTACCGGAGCAGGCGGCGGACGGACATCTTCTTGTAGAGCCCGCGCTCCTCGGGCAGGTAGCCGACGGCGTCTCGCACGGCGCCTGAGCTCTGCTGGCCGAGGACGCTGATCTGGCCGCTGTCGGGCAGGATGATGTTCATAATCATCCGGATCGTCGTCGTCTTGCCCGAGCCGTTGGGTCCGATGAATCCGTAGATCGATCCGTCGGGCACCTCGAGCGACAGGTCGTTGACGGCCCGATGGGATCCGAACGTTTTGCTGACGCCGTGTATCTCGATCGCGTTCATGGCGGGGTCATCCTATCGCCGTGCAAGATAGTGCCTGTTTTGCGATGAGCGTGTGCAATATAGAGCATGTGTGGCAGCGTTGCGAGCCCGGCGCGGGACGGGTTGACAGGATTGTGAAAGATTTCACATTATAGAGCGCCGCGGAACCGCCGCCCGGGGTCCGTCGCCCACCCGAGCGTCTTTTCCCTGGCCGTCAGTACGCGCGACGTGCCTGTTATTCGGCGAAAGATCAATGTAGGCTTAGGGCGCCGCGCCTGCTATGAGTCAGATTTTTCCTCGTCAAGCGAATGCCCTGGCCCGCTCGAGTATCGCCGTCGTCCTGACCCTCGTGGCCGTCGGCGGCTGGCTGGTCTTTACCCTGATGCGGTCCTCCTGGGCGACCAAGCAGAACGAGTTCGTCGAGCAGCCGATTCAGTTCAGCCACGCGCACCACGTCGGCGGCGTCGGGCTCGACTGCCGCTACTGTCATACGTCGGTCGAGAAATCTGCGTTCGCCGGAATTCCGCCCACCAAGACGTGCATGAACTGTCATGCGAATCTGTGGACGACGGCCCCAATCCTGGAGCCGGTCCGGGCGAGCTTCCGCAATGACACGCCGTTGACCTGGACTCGGGTAAACGACCTACCTGACTTCGTTTATTTCAATCATCAGATTCACGTCCGTCAGGGCGTCGGCTGCGTCACCTGCCACGGGCCGGTTGACAAGATGCCGCTCATGTATCAGGCCGAATCGCTCCTGATGGAGTGGTGCCTGGACTGCCATCGCGCGCCAGAGAAGTACCTGCGGCCGCGCGAGGAAGTGTTCAACGTCGGCTACGAGCAGCCCCGGTCGGATCGGCCAGTGTCGGTGCGCGTGGGCGCCGAGACGCGGCAGTTCACGACCCAGCTGGAGCTCGGACGGTTCCTGAAGGAGTCGTACCGGGTCTCGAGTCTCGAACACATGACGAACTGCGGAGTCTGCCACCGCTGAAAGGGTGACTCGTCTCTTCCGCGAGTTGCGCCGGGCCGCAGGGTCTGGCCGGCTTGCGCCGGACCGGGCCGGAACCCGAACACACGAACCCTATGGACTTAGATCACATCCGCACGCGACTCGCCGGTCTTGAAGGGCGCGCCTATTGGCGCAGTCTCGACGAACTGGCCGACACGCCGGAATTCCACGAGTACGTCGATCGTGAGTTCCCGTCGCAGGCTTCGGAGTTCAACGACCCGGCGGGCCGGCGCACGTTTCTCAAGCTGATGGGGGCCTCGCTCGCCCTGGCAGGCGTCGGCGCCTGCACGCGACAGCCTGAAGAAAAGATCGTTCCGTACGTCCGGCAGCCCGAGGAGATCATTCCGGGCCGGCCGCTCTTCTACGCGACCGCCATGGTGCAGGGAGGCTTTGCCGAGCCGCTGCTCGCCGAGAACCACATGGGCCGGCCGACGAAGCTCGAGGGCAATCCCGAGCACCCGGCGAGCCTTGGCAGCACCAACCTCTTCAGTCAGGCGTCGGTCCTGACCCTCTACGATCCCGACCGATCGCGGACCGTCATTGGCGGCGCCGAAGATCGCAGCTGGGTGGCCTTCCAGGTGGCGTTGCAAGCCGCCATCACTTCGCGCCAGGCCATCGGCGGCCAGGGCTTGCGGATTCTGACCGAGCCGATCACGTCGCCGTCGCTGCTCGATCAGCTGCGGTCGCTCCTCGCCAAGATGCCGGAAGCCAAGTGGCATCAGTGGGATGCGGTCTACGGTGCGCGTCAGGGCGGGGCCCCCGACAGCCATCCGGTCTACCAGCTCGCCAAGGCCGATGTCATCGTGTCGCTCGACGCGGACTTCCTCGGATTCGGCCCGGGGATGGTGCGCTACACCAAGGATTTCGCCTCGCGCCGGCGGATGGGCACGCCCACCGAGGCGATGAACCGGCTCTACGTCGTGGAGCCGATCCCGTCAGTGACTGGTGGCAAGGCCGATCACCGGCTGCCGCTCAAGGCCCGCGATATTCACGGCTTCGCGGCCGGTCTCGCCGCCGCGGTCGGCGCCGGCGCGGCGTCTGGTGCCGCGGCGTCCGACGAGGCGCGCCGATGGATCACCGCGGTCGCGGCGGATCTTCAGGCGCACAAGGGCCGCTCGGCGGTCATCGCCGGCGATCGTCAGCCGGCGGCGGTGCATGCCCTCGCGCGGGCGATGAACGATGCGCTTGGCAATGTCGGCGCGACGGTGACGTACGGCCCGCGGCTCGACGGCGCGCCGGCGGACGGCGCCGCCTCGATCGCGGAGCTCGCGGCCGACATGAATGCGGGCCGGGTTGACGTCCTCGTCATCCTCGGCGGCAATCCGGTTTTCACGGCGCCGGCGGATCTGAACTTCAGCGAAGGCCTCAAGAAAGTCGGCCTCCGCGTGCACCACGGCCTCTACTTCGACGAAACGGCCGAGCTCTGCCAGTGGCACATCCCAGAGGCGCACTTCCTCGAGTCCTGGGCCGACGCGCGCAGCTTCGACGGCACGATCACCTTCACACAGCCGTTGATCGCGCCGCTCTACGCGGGACGCCAGGCGATCGAGATCGTCGCTGCGATGAACGGCGAGCCCGCCGCGGCAATGGATCTCCTGAAGGGCTACTGGGCCAAGGCATTCGAGGGTGGAACCACGCCCGCCTGGACGCTACAAAACCGCGCCGGTCAGCCGTTCGCAAGCGCTGACGTACTTTGGCGCCACGCGCTGCACGACGGCTTCCTCACGGCTGGATCGGCGCTCGCGGCGGCTCCGCGGCGGCGGCGCCGGCAGCGAGCCGGAGCCAAACCGGCGGCGACGACCAGCGCCGGGGAGCAAACCAGCTGCCGGGCCGGGGTCGTCTCCGTGCCCTCTGCCTTCCTCCGTGCCTCCCAGCCGTGCCCTCGCCGGTTCCACCGTCGCCAACCGGCGTTGAAATTGTTTTTTGCCCCGACCCAAACATCCTGGATGGCCGGCACATCAACAACGGCTGGCTGCAGGAGATGCCGAAGCCGCTGTCGAAGGTCACGTGGGACAACGTCGCGTACATCGACGCCGAGACGGCCAGCACGCTGGGGATCGAAAACGGCGATCTGATCGATGTCCGCTACGGCGGCAAGTCTGCGCGGGTGCCGGCCTGGATCATGCCGGGCATGGCGCGCGACGTCGTCGCGGTGCATTTCGGTTACGGCCGCCGCAAGACCGGCCGCGTCGGCACCGGCGTCGGGGTCGATACGTTCGGGCTGCGGACGTCGAAGGCGGTGTGGTTCGACGGCGGTGCGGAAATTGTGCGCACCGGCGAACACTACGATCTCGCCTCGACGCAGAACCACTTCATGATGGAAGGGCGCCATCCCGTCCGCGTCGTCGACGCGGAGGACTATCGGGCGCGTCCGAAGGAATCGATCGCCGAGCAGGGGCATCCAGTGCCCGGTCCCGACATGTCGCTCTACAAGCCCTTCGAATACACGGGCAACAAGTGGGGCATGTCGATCGACCTCAATTCCTGCACCGGCTGCCAGGTCTGCATCGCGGCCTGCGTGTCGGAGAACAACATTCCCGTCGTCGGCAAGTCGCAGGTGATGCGCAGCCGCGAGATGCACTGGATCCGCGTCGACACCTACTTCGAAGGGGATCCGGCAGCGCCCGAGGGCATCTATCACCAGCCGGTGCCGTGTCAGCAGTGCGAGAACGCGCCGTGCGAGGTGGTGTGCCCGGTCGCGGCGACCGTGCACAGTGACGAAGGCCTGAACGACATGGTCTACAACCGCTGTGTCGGCACGCGCTACTGCTCGAACAACTGCCCCTACAAGGTTCGGCGCTTCAACTTCCTGCTCTACGCGGATTTCTCGACGCCGGAGCTGCACGCGCAGCGCAATCCGGACGTCACGATCCGGAGCCGCGGCGTGATGGAGAAGTGCACCTACTGCGTGCAGCGGATCAACCACGCCCGCATCGACGCCAAGACCGAGGGCCGCGAGATTCGCGATGGCGAGATCAAGACCGCATGCGAAGCGGCCTGCCCGGCCGACGCGATCGTGTTCGGCGACTTGAACAAGCCTGACAGCCGGGTGTCGAAGCTGAAGGCGCAGGAGCGCAACTACGGGATTCTCGAGGATCTCGGCACGCGGCCGCGGACGACGTACCTTGCGGTCATCCGGAATCCGAATCCGGCGTTGGAGAAGTAGATGAGCGCAGCGCAGATTCCGACGGGTCCACCCCGGGAAGTGGACACGGTCATCGCGCCGGGACATTCGTTCCGGTCGATCACTGACAAGCTGACGTCGATCGTCCTCACGAAGAACACGCCGACCGCGTGGTTCTTCTTCGTGGCGTTCGGCTTCACGTTCATGATGATGCTCTTCCTGGCGCTGACGTATCTGTTGGCCAAGGGCATTGGAATCTGGGGCAACAACGTCCCGGTCGGCTGGGCGTTCGACATCATCAATTTCGTCTGGTGGATCGGCATCGGCCACGCCGGCACGCTGATCTCCGCCATTCTGCTGCTCTTCCGCCAGGACTGGCGCACATCGATCAACCGCTTCGCCGAAGCGATGACCCTCTTCGCCGTGCTCTGCGCGGCGCTCTTCCCGCTCGTGCACACCGGCCGTCCGTGGCTGGCCGCCTACTGGCTGTTCCCGTACCCGAACACGATGACGCTGTGGCCGAATTTCCGCAGCCCGCTCATCTGGGACGTCTTCGCGGTCTCCACGTATGGCACGGTCTCGCTGTTGTTCTGGTCGATCGGTCTGATTCCCGACCTGGCGACCTTCCGCGACCGGGCGCAGCATCCGGTGTTGAAGAAGGTGTACGGCCTGCTGGCGATGGGTTGGCGCGGGTCGGCGCGGCATTGGGCGCGCTACGAAAAGGCGTACCTGCTGCTCGCCGGCCTCTCGACGCCGCTGGTGCTCTCCGTGCACACGGTCGTCAGCTTCGACTTCGCGGTCTCGGTGCTGCCGGGCTGGCACGCCACGATCTTCCCGCCCTACTTCGTCGCCGGCGCCATCTATGCCGGCTTCGCGATGGTGTTGACGCTCGCCATTCCGCTTCGGGCGATGTTCAAGCTGCACGACTTCATCACGATGCGGCACATCGAGAACATGGCCAAGGTCACGCTGGTGACCGGGCTGGTGGTCGTCTACGGCTACCTCTGCGAGGCGTTCTTCGGCTGGTACAGCGCCAACGAATACGAGCGGTTCATGTTGAAGAACCGCGTCTACTACGGGCCATACGCGTGGTCGTACTGGCTCCTCTTGATCTGCAACTTCATCGTGCCGCAGCTGCTGTGGTCGAAGCGGATGCGCCGGAACATCGGCGTGCTGTTCACCGTGTGCATGTTCATCAACGTCGGCATGTGGCTCGAGCGGTTCGTCATCATCGTGACGAGCCTCCACCGCGACTTCCTGCCGTCGTCGTGGGACATGTACTACCCGACGATCTGGGACTTCATGACGCTGGCCGGCACGATCGGCCTCTTTACCACCCTGATGTTCCTGTTCGTCCGGGTGCTGCCGATGATCGCGATCTTCGAGATGCACACGCTGCTGCCGCAGTCGCAGGCGAAGCCGAAGGATGAAGGGGGCGCGCACTGATGGCGCATCACGCGGAATCCACGACGCCGTACTACGCGCTGATGGCGGAGTTCGACTCCGCCGACGCGCTGCTCACCGCGGCGACCGCCGTCGGCAAGGCGGGCTATGCCAGGACCGACGCGTTCTCGCCGTTCCCGATTCACGGCCTGGCGGAGGCGCTCGGCTTCCGCGAGCGCAAGGTCGCGCCGATCGTCCTGATGGGCGGCATTACCGGCATGCTCGCCGGCTACGGCCTCGAGTACTGGTCGCAGGTCATCGCCTACCCGCTCAACATCGGCGGCCGGCCGTACCACTCGTGGGTGTCGTTCATCCCGCCGGCATTCGAGACCACGATTCTGTTTGGCGCGTTTGCCGCGGTGTTCGGGATGCTGGCGCTGAACGGCCTGCCGCAGCCCTATCACCCGGTGTTCAACCACGAGCGGTTTTCACACGCGAGCTCTGACGGGTTCTTCCTCGCCATCGAAGCCGCCGACTCGAAGTTCGACGCGCACGCGACGCGTCAGTTCCTCGCCGGCCTCAACGCGCGAGAGGTGGTGGAAGTTGCTCACTAGACAGTCAACAACTTCGTCAGGCACCAGGTTGGCGCTGATCGGAAGCCTTGTTCTCGCGTCGTTCGGATCAGCCGCCTGCCGCCAGGACATGCACGACGCCCCGCGCTACGACCCGCTCGAGAGCAGCGCGGTGTTGCCCAAGGGCAGCTCGGCGCAGCCGCTCGTGGCCGGCACGGTACCGCGCGGCATGTTGAACGAGGACGAGCACCTCAACACCGGCAAGGTCGGCGGCGCGCCGGTGCCGACGTTCCCGTTTGCGATCACGCGCGCGGATCTCGACCGCGGCGAGGAGCGTTACAACATCTACTGCTCGCCGTGCCACAGCAAGACCGGCGACGGCAACGGCATGGTCGTCCAGCGCGGCTACCGGCGCGCGGCCTCGTACCACATCGATCGGCTGCGCGCCGCGCCGCCCGGGTACTTCTATGACGTCATCACCAGCGGCTTCGGCGCCATGCCCGACTACCGCGCACAGGTGACGGTCGAGGATCGGTGGCGCATCGTCGCCTACATCAAGGCGCTGCAGCTCGCACACACGGCGACGGCCGCGGATGTTCCGACGGCCGAGCTCGAGCGGCTCAAGAGCGGCAAGCCAGCGACGCCGGCAGCGGCCGGCGGTCACGAGAAGGGCGGACAGCAGTAATGGCGGTCGGACACGGACATCTGGACGACGCGACGCTGCTGTCGCGGCCGACGGCGGAGATCGCGCGGCTGGGCTCGCGCGCACAGATGCTCGGTGTGGCGGGCCTGATCCTCTCAGTGGTCGGGTTCTTCGTCGCCGGCGACGCCTTCTGGCAGTCGTACCTGATCGCCTACTTCTTCTGGACCGGCATCACAATTGGCTCGCTCGCGCTGCTGATGCTGCAGTACCTCTCGGGCGGCGCCTGGGGACTGGTGTCACGCCGCGTCTTCGAGGCTTCCACCCGCACGCTGCCGCTGCTCGCGGTGCTGTTCATGCCGATCTGGCTGAAGCTGCCCGTGCTGTACATGTGGGCACGTCCGGAAGCGGCCACCGACGAGATCATTCACCAAAAGGCGGCGTACCTGAACGAGCCGTTCTTCGTGATCCGCGCGGTGCTCTTCTTCGTCGTCTGGGGCACGCTCACCTATCTGCTGACGAAGTGGTCGAAGGAGCAGGACGAGCAGCCGGCGCGGCCGGCCGGCCAAAGCGATCCGAAGTTCGGCGTCCTGTCGGGGCCTGGCCTCGTGCTCTACGTCATCAGCGATCACGTTCATGAGCATCGACTGGGTCATGTCGCTCGACCCGCACTGGTACTCGACGATCTTCGGCGTGCTGACGCTCGGCGGCCAGGGACTGTCGACGTTCGCGTTCACGATTGTCATCCTGTCGCGGCTGAAAGCGTTCGCGCCGATGTCGCACGTGCTGAAGGCCGATCACTTCCACGACCTCGGCAAGCTGATGTTCGCCTTTACGATGCTGTGGGCGTACTTCAGCGTCTCGCAGTTGCTGATCATCTGGTCCGCCAACCTGCCCGAGGAGATTCCGTTCTATCTCGAGCGCCTGCATGGGCCGTGGTACGTCGTCTCGGTCGTGCTGCTGCTCGGCCAGTTCGTCGCGCCGTTCATCCTGCTGCTGTCGCGCCGGTTCAAGCGCGACTCCCGCATCGTCAGCCGGATCGCCGTGGTCGTGCTGATCATGCGCGTCGTCGACATCACCTGGAACATCGGGCCGGTGTTCCGCCACGAGGGATCGGCGATTTCCTGGATCGACTTCGCCGTGGTCCTCGGCATGGGCGGACTGTGGTTGTGGCTGTTCTTCCGGAACCTCGCCGTCACGGCCGCTGCTGCCGGTCAGGGATCCGTACTTCAAGGACGTGATTTCCAATGGCGGACACTAAACACCATCCTCATCACCAGCCGTCGCCGCTGCCCGTCGAAGGCGACGGCATCAGCTACAGCGGCATCGTCTGGTTCGTCGTCGTCCTGACGGGCACGACGGTCGCCTGTCAGTTGCTGGTGGTCGGCCTGTTCGCGTATCTCGATCACCGCCAGGTCAAGAACGACACGCCGCGGTCGGCGCTGGCGGCGCCTGCGGGCCAGGCCCCCCCGGGGCCGGCGCTGTTGACCGACGAACCGGCCAACCTGCTGACCTTCCGTCAGGGCGAACAGCGCGCCCTGACGACGTACGACTGGATCGACAAGGATGCGGGGACGGTGCGGCTGCCGATCGAGCGCGCGAAGGAACTGGTCATCGAGCGCGGCTTGCCAGTGCGTGGCAGCGACGCCGGCGCCGAGAACGCGCAAGATCAAATAGAGCACGAAGAAGATGAAGCAGGACTAGAAGGCTCGGAGAAGAACATGCACTTGCGAGATCGCGACAACGTCAGAATCGAGCGCGCTGCGCGCGTCCGGGCGTGTTGTCCATGTCTTCACCGTGTCCTCATCGTGCCTTCACGTTGTTCTCTTCCGGGCACGGCGGCCGCTCAGCCGTCGAGTCCGAAGTATGTACCGCCGCCAGGCAAGGCGGCGTCAGAGCAGATCCCGATGCTCAAGGACGTCGGCATCGATCAGAAGCTGAACGAGAAGATCCCGCTCGACCTGTCGTTCACCGACGAGGCGGGCCAGGAGGTCACGCTCGGCCAGTACTTCGGCAAGCGGCCGGTGTTGCTCGCGCTCGTGTATTACGAGTGCCCGATGCTCTGCACGCAGGTGCTGCACGGGCTGGTCGGGTCGCTCGAAGGCATGTCGTTCACTGCCGGCAAGGAGTTCGACGTCGTCTTCGTGAGCTTCGATCCCGGCGAGACGCCGACGATGGCCGCCGAGCGAAAGCAGTACTTTCTCCGCCGCTACGACCATCCTGAGGCGGCGCCCTACGTGCACTTCCTGACCGGACGCGAGTCGTCGATCAAGGCGCTGACGTCGGCGGTCGGTTTCCGCTACGCCTACGATGCGCAGATCGATCAGTACGCCCATCCGGCCGCGATCACGCTGCTGACGGCGGACGGACGGATCTCGCGGTACCTCTACGGCATCGAGTTCGCGCCAAAGGATCTGAAGCTCGGCCTCGTCGAGGCGGCGGACGACAAGATCGGATCGCTCGTCGATCAGATGCTGCTCTTCTGCTACCACTACGATCCGGAATCGGGCAAGTACGGGCTGGCGATCATGAACATGGTCAGGCTGGCAGGCGCGCTGACGGTCATCGTGCTTGGCGCGTCGGTGTTCTGGAGCCTGCGGCGCGAGCGCCGCCAGACACAACGCGGTCCGGACGACCGCCACGGGTATCCGCTAGATGTCGACTTCCTTTCCCCTGTTCCCGCCCAGCGCGTCGTCGGTGGCGACGGAGATGGACCTGCTCTATCTCTTCATCGCCGCCGTGAGCGCGTTTTTCACCGTGCTGGTCACGGCGCTGGTCGTGTTCTTCACGATCAAGT
The DNA here is from genome assembly GCA_963816795.1 of uncultured Acidobacteriota bacterium. Classification (GTDB taxonomy): domain Bacteria; phylum Acidobacteriota; class Vicinamibacteria; order Vicinamibacterales; family SCN-69-37; genus CAWFLT01. Next base: position 279,291 of record CAWFLT010000001.1, read on the forward strand.
ACAAGCGCCGCCATCCGGACGACGTCGGCGCGGACATTCACGGATCGCTGGCACTCGAACTGACGTGGACGTTCATCCCGTTCGTCCTCTCGATGGTCATGTTCGTCTGGGGCGCGAAGCTGTTCTTCGACCTGGCGCGGCCGCCCGCGGACGCGATGGACATCTTCGTCGTCGGCAAGCAGTGGATGTGGAAAGTCCAGCATCCGGACGGGCATGCGCGAGATCAACCAGATGCACGTCCCGATCGGCCGGCCGGTCCGCCTCACGCTGGGTTCCGAGGACGTGCTGCACGACTATTCGATTCCGGCGTTCCGCGTGAAGATGGACGTGGTCCCCGGCAAGCTGACGACGATGTGGTTCAAGGCGACCGTGCCCGGCACGTATCACCTGTTCTGCGCCGAGTACTGCGGCACGAAGCACTCGGGCATGATCGGCGAGGTCATCGTGATGACGCCGCAGGACTACGACGCCTGGCAGCGCGCGCCGGCGGCCGGCTCGACCGGCACCGGCGGCACAGAACGGCGAGCGGCTGTTCACCGACTACGCGTGCATCACCTGCCACAAGGCGGACTCGACGCGGCCGCGGCCCGACGCTGCACGGCGTCTTCGGCAGCCGGTTGAGCTGGCCGACGGCCGGACGGTGATGGCCGACGAGAACTACCTTCGCGAATCGATCATGAACTCGCAGGCCAAGGTCGTGAAGGGCTATCAGCCATCATGCCGGCGTTCCAGGGCATGGTGAGCGAAGAGAACCTGCTGCAGCTCATCGCCTACATCAAGACGCTGAAAGCGCGTCGGCGACGCCGGCGCCGGCAGGCAAGTAGGTCATTTATGCATCAGCAACAACGACAGAGTTATCTCGACGCCCCGTACGGCATCGCGTCGTGGCTCCTCACGAAGGACCACAAGCGCATCGCGATGCTGTATCTGATTTCGATCACGATCTTCTTCGCGATCGGCGGCCTCTTCGCCGCGGGCATCCGGCTCGAGCTGCTGACGCCGAAGGGCGACCTCTGGTCGTCCGACATGTACAACAAGCTGTTCACGCTGCACGGCGTGGTGATGATCTTCTTCTTCCTCATCCCGTCGATTCCGGCGACGCTCGGCAACTTCCTGATCCCGATCATGTGCGGGACGAAGGACCTCGCGTTCCCGCGCATCAACCTGCTCAGCTGGTATCTGTACGTCATCGGCGCGCATCCTCACGCCTGCGGCGTCGTCGCGGGCGGCGGCCTCGACACCGGCTGGACGTTCTACACGCCGTACAGCAGCCAGTCGTCGACGACCAACGTGACGCTCGCGGCGATGGGCGTCGTTCATCGCCGGCTTCTCGTCGATCCTCACCGGCTTCAACTTCATCGTCACCGTCCACCGCATGCGCGCGCCGGGCCTGACGTGGTTCCGGCTGCCGCTGTTCGTGTGGGCGCAGTACGCGACCAGCCTGGTCATGATCCTCGGCACGCCGGTCATCGCGATCACGATCGTGCTCGTCATGGCCGAGCGCGCGCTGCACCTCGGCATCTTCGATCCGAAGCTCGGCGGCGACCCGGTGCTGTTCCAGCACCTGTTCTGGTTCTACTCGCACCCGGCCGTCTACATCATGATCCTGCCGGGCATGGGCGTGGTCAGCGAGCTCGTCGCCGCGGTCTCGCGCAAGCAGGTCTTCGGCTACTGCGTTCGTCGCGTTCTCGAGCCTCGCGATCGCGATCCTCGGCTTCCTCGTCTGGGGCCACCACCTCTTCGTCAGCAGCCAGTCGATCTACGCCGGCCTCGTGTTCTCGATCATCACGATGCTCGTCGCCGTGCCGTCCGCCGTGAAGACGTTCAACTGGGCGGCGACGATGTACAAGGGCGTCGATCACGTGGGAATCGCCGACTTCTGGGTGATCGGCTTCATGGGCCTGTTCCTGATCGGCGGCCTGACGGGGCTGTTCCTCGCGACGATGGGCCTCGACATCCACCTCACCGACACCTACTTCGTCGTCGCGCACTTCCACTACATCATGGTCGGCGGCGCGATCATGGCCTTCATCGGCGGCCTGCACTTCTGGTGGCCGAAGATGACCGGCCGGATGTACTCCGAAGCCGCTCGGCCAAGATCTCGGCGATTCTCGTCTTCGTCGGCTTCAACCTGACGTTCTTCCCGCAGTTCGTGCTCGGCTACATGGGCATGCCGCGCCGCTATCACGCGTATCCGGATGAGTGGCAGGTTCTGAACGTGCTGTCCACCGCCGGCGCCGGCGATCCTCGGCCTCGGGCTACGCTGCTGGCGTTCGTGCTACCTGACCTACTCGCTGTTCAAGGGCGCGGCGGCACCGGCGAATCCGTGGGGCGCGAAGGGCCTGGAGTGGGAGATTCCTTCGCCGCCGCCGACGTTCAACTTCGATGAGGATGTGATCGTGACGGAGCCGGCCTACAACTACAAGCCGGGCCGCGAGGTGCACGTTGGCTAACCCCTCGACGAAACACGGGACCGGGTCCGGCGAGCCGGCCGTCCACCACGCCGTCGCCGGCCATGCCGCCGGCCCGGGCGGCCACGGTCACGCGCACCACCCGAAGCTGCAGCACCACTTCTACAGCATGGAGCAGCAGCTCGAGGCGTCCACGCTCGGGATGTGGATCTTCCTGGTCACCGAAATCATGTTCTTCGGCGGCCTGTTCATGGCCTACATCGTGTACCGCACGGCGTACCCGGACGCGTGGGCGGCCGGCAGCAACCACCTGAACGTGCCGCTCGGCGCGCTCAACACGGCCGTGCTGATCTCAGCTCGCTGACGATGGTGCTCGCCGTCCGATGCGGCGCAGGTCGGATCGCGCAACGGCCAGGTCGTCAACCTGATCCTGACGATCATCCTCGGCGTCGACCTTCCTCGTCGTGAAGTACTTCGAGTACGCCGAGAAGTTCGAGCACCACCTGGTGCCCGGGCCGCACTTCGACCCGCGCCATCAAGGGCCCACAGGCAGCTCTTCTTCTCGCTCTACTTCATCATGACGGGCATCCACGCCGCTCACATGGTGGTCGGCATCGTGCTGATGCTCGTGATTCTGGCGATGGCGTGGAAGGGCAGATTCGGTCCGGATTACTACAACCCGGTCGAAGTCTCCGGCCTCTACTGGCACTTCGTCGATATCGTCTGGATTTTCCTGTTCCCGCTGCTGTACCTGCTGGGCTCCCACTACGGGACGCACTGAGGCACGCATGTCAACTTCGCATATCGCCACCGTCCGCGCCTACGTCACGATCTTCGTTCTGCTGCTGGTCTTCACGGGCCTGACGGTGCTTGTCGCCAAGCACGACTTCGGCTGGCTGAACACGCCGATTGCGCTGACGATTGCAGTCACCAAGGCGTCGCTGGTCGTCATCTACTTCATGGGCGTGCGTTACAACACGCCGCTCACGAAGGTCGTGGTCGTCGCCGGCTTCTTCTGGCTCTTCATCCTCTTCGGCCTCGGCATGAGCGACTACATCAGCCGGCCGTGGCTCGGGGTGCCGGGGCGCTAAGACGCCGGCCGTCGAGACATCGCGGCTCAAGTAGAGCCGCCCGGCTCGCTCGATTCGCCGCGCTCTCCACTCGCCGATTGCGCCGATCCCGCCCTGGTCAAGGTCCGTCATCCTTTTCTGCATATACTGGGTGATTGCTGAGCCGGCGGGACCGTCCCCATGTCCCGCGGTTTCGAAGTGACCCGCCCGGTCCCTTGGCCCCGTGGGCCTCGGGGCCTGGGCCTTTGGCCTGTTGTCATGACTGAACTCAAAGACGACCTCGCCGCGCTTCGCATCGAGCGCGAACCCGAACGGCGCCGGCGCGGCGGCGGGAAGGCGCTCACCTGGATCATCGTGCTGCTGGTGCTGGGCGCCGGCGGGTACGGCGCCTGGCGCTGGACGACGCGCGGCGCGTCCGATCGAGGTCGAGACCGCCACGGTCACCGAACGGGCGGCCGGCACGCAGGCCGCGGTGCTGAACGCGTCCGGGTACGTCACGGCCCGGCGCCGGGCGACGGTCTCGTCGAAGATCACCGGCAAGGTCGTCGAGGTCAACGTCGAGGAAGGCATGGCCGTCCGCGAAGGCCAGATCCTGGCGCGGCTCGACGACGCCCCGTACAAGGCGGCGCTGGCGCTGGCGAGGCGCAGGTCGAAGCCGCGAAGCGCACGGTCGCGCGAGAACGAAGTCCGGCTGCGACGAAGCGCAGGTGACGCTCAAGCGGCTGGCCGATGCTCGTCAAGGACGGCATTCGCCACGCAGGCCGAGGTCGATGCGGCGAAGGCGACGATCGATTCGATCGACGCGCGCATCTTCGGCGCTGCGCGAGCAGGTGAAGGTGGCCGAGCGGCAGGTCGAGCTCGCAACAGACGAACCTCGACAACACGATCATCCGCGCGCCGTTCAGCGGCATCGCGATCTCGAAGGACGCGCAGCCGGGCGAGATGGTGTCGCCGGTCTCGGCCGGCGGCGGATTCACGCGCACCGGCATCTGCACGATCGTCGACATGCGCTCGCTCGAGATCGAAGTGGACGTGAACGAGAGCTACATCAACCGCGTCAAGCCCGACCAGGGCGTGACCGCGGTGCTCGACGCGTATCCGGACTGGCAGATTCCGGCGCACGTGATCACGCACGGTCCCGACGGCCGACCGCCAGAAGGCGACCGTGCTGGTGCGCATCGGCTTCGAGAAGCTCGATCCGCGCATCCTGCCGGACATGGGCGTGAAGGTCACGTTCCTCCGCGACGCAGAGGACGCCAACACGCCGGCGCAGCGGCCGGTCACGCTCGTGCCGAAGGCCGCGATCAAGACCGAGGGCACACAGACGATCGCCTTCGTCGTCGTCAACGGCGTCGTCGAGCGGCGCGCCGTCAAGACCGGCGGCACCGACGGCGACCGGCTCGAAGTGCTCGCGGGGCTGAGCGCGGGCGACACGCGTCGTCGCTCAGCCCGCCGGCGACACTGGCGGCGGGGATACAGGTGACTACAAGTGATGCATGGTTCCCAGAACTACAGGAGCGTTGAATGCCGACCGACACCCTCGTTCAAGTTCGCGACGTCCACAAGCACTTCACGCGCGGCAGCGAGCGCATCGACGTCCTGAAGGGCGTCAACCTCGACATCCCGCAGGGCGACTTCCTGGCGCTGATGGGGCCGTCCGGATCCGGCAAGACGACGCTGCTCAATCTGATGGGCGGGCTGGACGAGCCGTCGACCGGGACGGCTCGATCGAGTCGCCGGCGAACGGATCGACGAGCTCAGCGGCGGCGACGCTGTCGCGGTGGCGCGCGCGCAACATCGGCTTCGTCTTCCAGCTCTACAACCTGCTGCCCGTGCTGACGGCCGAGCGCAACGTCGAGCTGCCGCTGCTGCTGACGAAGCTCGTCGAAGGCCGAGCGCCGCAAGCGCGTCGCGATCGCGCTCGAAGGTCGTCGGGCTCGCCGATCGCGCCGAAGCACTATCCGCGGCAGCTCTCCGGCGGCCAGGAACAGCGCGTCGGCATCGCGCGCGCCATCGTCACCGACCCGACGCTGCTGCTGTGCGACGAGCCGACCGGCGATCTCGATCGCAAGGCCGGCGACGAAATCCTCGACCTGCTGCAGGCGCTCAATCGCGACCACGGCAAGACGATCGTCATGGTGACGCACGATCCGCACGCGGCCGAGCGCGCCACGCGGACGCTGCACCTCGACAAGGGCCTGCTCACCAACGGCGGAGGACACGCATGAAGTTCCTGCCGCTCGTCTGGAAGAACCTCTGGCGGCGCAAGATCCGCACGACGTTCACGCTGCTCTCGATCTTCATCGCGTTCCTGCTGTTCGGCCTCCTGATGACGATCCGGATGGCGTTCACGATCGGCGTCGAGATCGCCGGCGCGGATCGGCTGGTGCTGATCCACAAGGTCAGCCTGATCATGCCGCTGCCGGTCGTCGTACCTGCCGCGCCTGCAGACCGTGCCCGGCGTCGAGCTGGTGACGCACAACACCTGGTTCGGCGGCATCTACCAGGATCCGGCGAACTTCTTCGCGAACATCGCGGTCGAGCCCGAGCCGTTCATGAAGATCTATCCGGAGTTCAAGCTGCCGCCGGATCAGATGAAGGCCTGGCTCGCCGATCGGCAGGGCGCGATCGTCGGCAGGGACCTCGCGGCGCGCTTCGGCTGGAAGATCGGCGACCGCATTCCGCTCACGCGCGACGATCTGGCAACCGAAGGGCGGCGGCCAGACCTGGGAGTTCAACATCGGCGGCATCTACGACGGCGGCGACGGCGTCGACAAGACGCAGTTCTTCTTCCGCTACGACTACCTCGACGAGAACCGCACGGGTCGGCCAGGGACTCGTCGGCTGGTACATCGTGAAGATCGCCGATCCCGCTCAGGCCGTCGCGCTGAGCCGCGACGTTCGACGAGATGTTCGCGAACTCGTCGGCCGAGACCAAGACCACGACCGAAAAGGGATTCGTCGAGGGCTTCGCGAAGCAGATCGGCGACATCGGCGCGATCATGATCGCCATCCTCGTCCGCCGTGCTCTTCACCATGCTGCTCATCGCCGCCAGCACGATGGCGCAGTCGGTGCGCGAGCGCACGAGCGAGCTCGCGGTGCTCAAGACGCTCGGCTTCTCCGGCGGCCTGATCCTGGTGCTCGTCCTCGCCGAGTCGCTCTTCATCGCCCTCGTCGGCGGCGGGCTCGGCCTGCTGCGTCGCCTGGCTCTTCGTCCAGGGCGGCGATCCCGACCGGCGGGATGCTGCCGATCTTCGTGCTGCCGACCCGCGACGTCGTGCTCGGCGTCGGCCTGATGGTCCTGCTGGGTCTGCTGGCCGGCGCCATGCCGGCGATTGCGGCGCATGCACCTGCGCATCACCGACGCGCTGAGGAGGAACTGACATGCGCTGGCTGAGTCAGACGTTCGCCGTCCTGGCGCTCAACCTGCGCACGATTCCGCAGCGCCTCAGCTCGTCGGCGGTCGCCATCGTCGGCATCGCCGGCGTCGTCGTCGTGTTCGTCTCGGTGCTGTCGATCGCCGCCGGCTTCTCGGCCGCGATGCAGCAGTCCGGATCGCCGCAGCGCGCGCTCGTGATGCGCACCGGCGCCGACAGCGAGATGACGAGCGGCCTCGGCGGACCCGAGGTCGACATCATCAAGCAGGCGCCCGGCATCCGGCGCGACGGTCAGAACGCCGCTCGCGTCTGCCGAGCTGTTCGTGATCATCGACCTGCCGAAGAAGTCGGCGCCGGACACGCCGGCCAACGTGCCGATGCGCGGCATCGAACCGGCGGCGATGCAGGTCCGCGACGAGGTCTCGATCATCGCAGGGCCGGATGTTCAAGTTCGGCACCAACGAGGTCATCGTCGGCCGCGGCGCCAGCGGGCAGTTCGCGAGCCTGGAGCGTCGGCAACACGATCGTCTCCGGCCAGAACCGCTGGCAGGTCGTCGGCATCTTCGAGGCCGACGGCGGCGTCGCCGAAACCGAAGATCTGGTGCGACGCGCGAGTGCTGCAGGGCGCCTACCGGCGCGGCAATTCGTATCCAGTCGGTGCTCGCGCGACTCGACTCGCCGGACTCGCTCACGACGTTCACCGACTGGCTCGACGTCCAATCCGACCGTCAACGTCATGGTCCGGCGCGAGAACGAGTACTACGCCGGCCAGTCGCGGGCGCTGACGAGCCTGATTCAGGTCGTCGGCTTCGGCATCGCGGCGCTGATGGGCATCGGCGCCATCTTCGGCGCGATTCTGACGATGTACACGGCGGTCGCCACGCGGGCGCGCGAGATCGCGACGCTGCGCGCGCTCGGCTTCAACACGCAGCTCGGTGCTGGTGTCGGTGCTCGGCGAGTCGCTCGCGCTCGGCCCGATCGGCGGCATCATCGGCGGCCTGGCCGCGTACTTCGCGTTCAACGGCTACCAGACGTCGACGATGAACTTCCAGACGTTCAGCCAGGTCGCGTTCGCGTTTCGCGTCACGCCGCAACTGCTGACGACCGGCATCATCTACGCGCTTGATCATGGGACTCGTCGGCGGCCTGTTCCCGGCGATCCGCGCCGCGACGACTGCCGATTCCGTCGGCGCTCAGAGAGCTCTAGATCAAGATCTTCCAACACGAAGCGCACGAAGAACACGAAGAAGAAGGCGAAGAACACGAAGCGGTTTGGCGAAAACGCAACGGCAGCTGGCGATTTCGCAGTACTTCGTGACCTTCGTTTCCCTTCGTGTGCTTCGTGCCCTTCGTGTTGAAAGATCTTTGACTAGTTTCCCGTCAGCGTCCGTGCCGGATCGGTCCGCGCCGCCCGGCGGGCCGGGAGATACGACGCCACGAGCGCAGTCGCGACCAACGCGACCGCCGCCGTCGTCACCGTCCGCGGATCCCAGGTCGGGATGCCGTAGAGGATCGACGTCAGCGACCGGGCGGCAAACAGACCCGCGCCGAGACCGAGCGCGACGCCGATCAGACCGAGGACGCCGCCACCACGAACAACGAGCCAGAGGATGTCGTTCGGCCGGGCGCCGAGCGCGAGGCGCGTGCCGATCTCGCGGGTCCGTTGGCGGACGACATACGACATGACGCCGTAAATCCCGACCGCGGCGAGCGTGACCGCAACAACCGCGAAGACGCCGAGCAGCCAGAGTGCGAGGCGAGTGCTCGCCACCGATTCGGCCGCGGTCTCCTGCATGCTGCTGGTCTCGGTGATCGCGAGATTTGGCTCGATTGCCCGCATCGCCTGACGCGCGGCAGCGACCACGCGTGCCGGATCCGTCGTGGTCTGCACGAACAGCGTCACCGCGTTTGGCGGTTGACGCTCGAAGGGCAGATACATGTCCGCGCGCGGCTCGTCGGTCAACGCCGCTCGCCGAATGTCGCCGACGACGCCAACGATCTCGGTCTGGTTCTGGCCGATCCGCAAGTGCCGGCCGACGGCGCTGTCGCCGCCGAAAAAGCGCTTCTCGATCGCTTCGCTGACGATCACGGTGGTCGCGCCAGTCGGACCATCACGTTCGTCGAAGAGCCGGCCGGACCGCAACGGAATCTGGAGCGCCCGAAAGTACCCGCCGGACGCCTGCTGCCAACCGACGTCTGGCGGCCGTTCGCCGGCGGCAGCCGGCCGGTCCGTGCGTTCGAACGGAATCGTCCAGTTGTTGCCCGTGAGCGGCGTCACCGCGGCGGCGCCGACCGCCTGGACGTCTGGCAGCGCGCGCACACCGGCAAACGCCCGCTGATAGAACGCCTGCCGCGACTCGACAGTCTGATACCCGGCCGCAGGCAGCGCGATGTCGATCGTCAGCACGTGATCCACACGGAATCCCGGATCCACCGACATCAACCTGACGAAACTGCGCAGGATGAGTCCGGCCCCGAGCAGGAGAACCACTGCAAGCGCGATCTCGACGACCACGAGCGAGGAAGCCGCGCGACGGACGCGTCGGCTCAGTCCGGCTCGCGCCGGGGCGGTGAGCGACGACGCGACCGGACGACCGGCGGCGATCGCGGACATCAATCCGAAGGCCAACGCCGCAGCAACCGACACCCCGAGGGTGTACGCGAGGACGCGGCCGTTCAGGCCGACCTCGGCAAGTCCCGGCGCTCGAACGGACTGGGGGATCAGCGCGACGAGCGCGGGCGTGCCGACATAGGCAAGCGCGATTCCGGCGGCACCAGCCACCACCGCCAGGACCAGACTCTCGGCCAGCAGTTGGCCGACGAGACGACCGCGTCCGGCGCCGAGCGCAACGCGCAGCGCCATTTCATGACGCCGGCCAAGCGCTCGCGCCAGTAGCAGGTTGCCGACGTTGACGCACGCGATCAGGAGGACCACGGCGACCGCGGCGAGGAGCAACGTCAGCGGCTTCTTCGTGTCGCCGATCAGGCTGTCGCGCATCGATGTCGCAAAGTAGCGCGTGCCAGGGTTGGTCCGGGGATACTCGCGTTCCAGTTGTTCCGCGATCGTCGTGAGCGCGACGTTGGCCTGCGAAACCGACGCGCCCGGTTTCAGGCGGCCCACCGCGAGCATCCACGCGTTGTTGCGCAGCGTGGCGGCTTGCGCGGGCACGGCAAACGGCATGATGAGATCCGTCGCGCGACCGGCTGGAAACTTGAATCGCGGCGGCGCGATGCCGACGATCTCGCGCTCGACTTGACCGATGCGAATGCGCCGGCCGATCACGCTTGGATCGGCGCTGAAGTGCGTCCGCCAGAACTCGTGCCCCATCACCGCCACCGGCGCGGCGCCTTGCCTTGCGTCGGCGGCGGCGAGGCGGCGGCCGTGCAGGACCGCCAATCCAAACGCGTCGAACAGTTGCGGCTCGGCGATCAGCGACGACGCGATGATGGGCTCGCCCATTCCGTAGAGGGTGCTGCGACCGGTGCCGAACGCAGTGACGTGCTCCAGCGTCGGATGGCGGCTGGCAATGTCGACCAGATCGCCGAGCGCGATGAAGTCCTTGGTGAGACCGGTCCGTTCGTCACGGTGATTGAGGATGACCAGGCGTTCCGCCGACTCGTACGGCAACGGACGCAGCAGCACGGCCTCGACGACGGCGAAGACGGCGACATTGGCGCCGATGCCGAGCGCCAGGGTCAGGATCGCGGCAGCCGCGAATGCGCGCTCCCGGAAGAGCAATCGAATCGCCTGACGCATGTCGTTCCACATGAGGAAGCCTCGTTCCTTGATGCTCGTGCGCGGGAGGTCGGACGGGACCACGTCCGAGGGACCGGCTGACGAGCGCGGTCCACCAGCACGTCAGGTAGAGGGCGGCGACGGCGGTGGCGAAGCGCCCGCGCAACAGCACCCGGCGCGCGGCGCTCGTGACCTCTCGGTTGGACCAGCGCGCGAATGTACAGATCCTGGAGCGCCGGCTCGAAGAGGTCGCGCCGGACGGCGTCCGGCAGCCAGCGGCCGAGCCGATGACCGACTGGCGCGTCAGCCATCAGACCACCGCCGATGGAGCGCGGCAGGAACCGTGGTGGCGTAGAACCGGCGCGTCTCTTCCCAGCGGCTGGCGCCGGTCCTGGTGATGCGATAGCGGCGCTCGGTCACGGCCTGATCGCCGACGGTGATTTGCTCGTACCAGCCCTCGACAAGGCTGGCGCGCTCGAGGCGCGCCATCATCTGGTAGAAGGCGGGGGCAGTCCGCCGGACACCGTAGCGCGCGAGCGTTTCGCGAACAGCCCGGCCCGGCTGTTCGCTCTCGAACAGGGCGCCGAGCACAAGGAACTGAAGGTGCGTCAGGGGAGGCAGCCGGCGACCACTCATAATGTGATCTTACTCACGATGAGATTAGACGGGAAAAGGCGGGGTGAGTCCGTTGGCGACCTTCGTCCCCTTCGTGTGCTTCGTGCCCTTCGTGTTGAAAGATCTTGTCAGCTGATCCGACGCGCCAGAATCTGCACGGTCAGCGGCGTCACCATCCGCGTGCTCGCGTCGGCTTCGGCGTCGAGAAAGCCCGCCCAGGTCGCGTCGGCTGCCGCCTGTTCGAGCGCGCCGAGGCTGACCAGGCGCTGCAGACCGGTGTCGACAAAGGCCCGGGGCCACTGCCAGGCATCCATCGCCGGCGTCAGGACGTCCACGATCGGCGTGACTCGCTCCAGCGCGAACCCGTGCCGCTCGAGCAGCCTCGGCAGTTCCAGCCCGACATCGGGCTCGCCACCGCTCGTGGCGCCACGTCTCGATGACGAGGCGCACGAACTCCTCGAACGCGGCGGAGCGCGGCGACAGCCGCCACGTGGCGTAGTCCATGTACTCCTGAATCGCGAACGCGCCGCCGACCTTCAGGGCATGACGCGCTTTCTCGACGAGCGCTTCCGGGTTCGACACGAACGCGGCCACCCAGCGGCACCAGATGCCGTCCACGTCTGAGGCCGGCAGTTCCCACGATTCGAGGTTGGCCTGGCGCGTCTCGATGTTGCGGAGTCCACGCGCGCCAGCCGCGGCTCGCAGCGCCGCCAGAAACCTGAGCGACTGATCGACGGCGGTGACCGATCCGGTCACGCCAACGAGATCGGCGAGGTCGAGCGTCGCATGACCAGGTCCACACCCCAGATCGACCAGCCGCGAGCCCGGACCGAAGCCCGCTTGACGGCACAACTGCAGCATCCGGTCCCGCCAAACGCGGTGTTGGACACCAAGGCGCACGACTTCTTCGTCGTGGGTGCCTAGGATGTAATCAGACTCGGACATGACCTGATGATATGGGTTCCGGGGTTCCGGGCTTCTCGGAACCCGGAACCATGTGCTTTAGAATCAATTCCACATGTCCCGTGTCTTCGTTCTCGGTGTGTGCGCCACCGTTGTGCTCAGTGGTGCGCCGGCTCCGGCCGACGTCCGGTTGATCGCGATCGAAGGCGAAGGCGCGCAGTACTGGCCGCGATGGCGCGGGCCGTCAGGACAGGGCCAGGTCGCCGGCACGAACTACACCGACACGTGGTCGGACACCGATCGGGTCAAGTGGCGTACGCCCGTCCCGGGCGTCGGGCACTCATCCCCAATCGTCTGGAAAGACCACATCTTCTTGACCACCGCGACGCCGGACGGATCCCGCGTGTCGCTGCTGGCGTTCGATCGGGCGACCGGCAAATCGCTTTGGGAAACACCGCTGCCGTCGAAGGGCGTCGAGCACGTGTACCCGAAGAACAGCCGCGCCTCGGCGACGCCGACGACGGACGGCGAGTCGGGTGTTCGCGTCCTTCGGCACGCATGGCCTCGCCGCGTTCGATTTCGCCGGCAAGCTGCTCTGGCACACCAAGCTCGGCGACCTCTACAACTACCACGGCAGCGCGGGCTCGCCCGTGCTCTACAAGGACCGGATCTTCCTCTACCAGGATCACGACGGCTCGGCAACCCTGGGGTCGTACGTCGCGGCCTTCGATGCGGGGACCGGCAAGCCGATCTGGAAGCGCGACCGCGCCGCCACCGTCGGCTGGGGCACGCCGATCGTGATCAACACCGGCACGCGTGATGAGCTGATCGTCAGCAGCCAGCGCACGGTGAACAGCTACGATCCGGCCACCGGCGCGGATCTGTGGACGGTCCGCGGCAACACCCGGGAAGTCATCCCGACGCCGGTCGTCGGCCACGGTCTCGTCTTCTGCTCGTCCGGCCGCGCCGGTCCGACGTTTGCCATCACGCCCGGCGGCACCGGGGACGTGACGTCGACGCATGTCGTCTGGTCATCGCCGCGCGGATCTCCGTTCGTGCCGTCGGGCCTGATTCACGGTCCCTACCTGTATCTCGTCAACGACATGCAGAGCATCCTGACAGTCTACGAAGCCGCGACCGGCAAGCTGATGTATCAGGACCGGCTCGGCGAGGCCATGCGAGAGGGCTTCTCAGCGTCGCCGGTCGTGGTCGGCGACAAGATCTTCTTCACCAACGACTTGGGCGAGACATTCGTTGTCCAGGCCGGCCCGGTCTTCAAGCTCGTGCGAATCAATCGACTGAATGCGCGCGTGCTGGCATCGCCCGCGCTGGTCGGCGGGACGTGGTACTGGCGCACCGACAAAGAACTGCTCGCGATCAACTGATAAGGGCAGGCGCTGGGCACTATAGCGCTTTCCAGTTCGACGTAGCGGTCGGCGCGCTGGACGTTGGTACGACAGGTACGTCGGTACAGACAGGTACGTTCGGTACGCGGAACGAACTGACGATCGCCAGCTTCTTCAGTTAAGGATTATTGGCCATCGCCAGAAGGTTCCTCGTACCTACCGTACCTGACGTACCCAGCGTACTGTCGTACCGACGGCTACATGGAATCGGAAACCGCCCTAGTTGAGTTGCTCCAGCACGCGGAACAGTTCCTCGCTGTCGGGCTGTTCGGGAATGTCGTACTTCTTCGCCCAGGCGATGTGCCCGTCCTTGCCAACCACGTAGATCGCGCGCTCCGAAATGCCGTCGTCTCGGAACACGCCGTAGGCCTCGGCCACTCGGCCGTGCGGATGAAAGTCGCTCAGCAGATCGAACGAGATCCCGCCGAGCGCCGTCGCCCAGGCATTCTTGGACGGCCCCGCGTCGATGCTGATCCCGAGCACCTCGGTATCGAGCGCGTGAAATCGATCCTGTGCGCGCTCGTAGGTCTGCATCTGCGCCGCGCAGACCGGCGTGAACGCCAACGGATGAAAGGCGAGCACGACGTTTTTCTTGCCGCGAAACGACGACAGCCGGACAGGCTGACGATGATGGTTGACGAGCTCGAAATCAGGTGCGGGACTGCCGATTGGAAGCACGGATTGACTATAAGACATCTATGGTTCCGGGGTTCCGGGGTTCCGGGGTTCCGCGGTTCCGAGGGTTCGAACCTCCGGAACCCACGGAACCTCGGAACCCCCGGAACCAACACCGTTCGACCGCCCGCGTCCGCGAGAATGATAGATTGTCCGCAGAGCTCCCAGGTCATTCATGCGACTCCCCCTCGGGATAATGGTCGTCTTCTGCGCGCTGTCGGCGGTGGCGCCGGGCCGCGCCTTGGAACAGCGGGCCGCGCTCGCGCCGTTGGCGCCGCTCGCTGAACTGGCGTCGCCGGCCGGAGCCGGATCGGCACAACCCAATCTGTTTGCGGACGCACGGGGGCGAGTGTGGATGAGCTGGCTCGAGCCGCGGGCCGAAGGCGGGCGGCGGCTGCGCCTCTCGAGCCTGACCGGCACGGCATGGTCGGCACCCGTCACCGTCGCCGAAGGCACGAACCTGCTGGCGAATTGGGCCGACTTTCCGTCGGTCTTCGTGACCAGTCGCGGAGTCCTCGCGGTCCACTGGCTCGAGACGGCCGCGACGCGGGGCGCCTACGGCGTTCGCCTCGCGACGTCGGCAGACGATGGCCGGACGTGGACGCCGGTCGTGACACCACATCGCGATACGTCGGCCTCCGAACATGGATTCGTGTCGTTTTTCGAGATGCCGGACGGCTCGGTCGGCCTGATCTGGCTCGACGGCCGCGAGATGGCGGCGCACGGCGGCGGTCATGGCGCGAGCGGCGCTGGCGGACCCAGCATGACGCTGCGCGCCACCACGATCGCCAAAGGGCAGCCCGGCGAGGATGTGCTCGTCGATCCGCGGGTCTGCGACTGCTGCCAGACGTCCGCGGCGCAGACGCCCGATGGCGCCATCGTCGCCTACCGAGATCGATCGCCGGAGGAAATCCGCGACATCGCGGTCGTACGGCTTCGCAAAGGACAGTGGAGCGCGCCGGAAACGGTCTTTGGCGATGCCTGGAAGATCACGGGCTGTCCGGTGAACGGACCGGTCGTCACGTCGTCGGGCGACTCGGTGGCGGTCGCGTGGTTCACGGCGGTGGGCGGCACGTCCCGCGCGCAAGTCGCCTTCTCGTCGAGCGGCGGGCCGTTCGGTTCGCCGATTCGCGTGGATCGAGACACGACCATCGGCCGGATCGGAATGGTGATGCCGTCGGCAGACCGGGTCATCGTCTCATCGATCGAACGTCCAGCCGGCGCCGAGACGGCACGGCTGCTGATCCGTGATGTCCGCCGGGATGGCCGGGTCAGCGAACCGGTCGGCGTGGGGATGAGCGCCGATCGATCCAGCGGGTTCGCGCGGCTCGCGCTGGCGGGCCGCCGGTTGCTGGTCGCGTGGACGGAGTTCGTCCAGGGCGCGCCGACCCGGGTGCACGTGGCGGCGACGGACATCCGATGAGACGGCCAAACTTCCTCAGCCTGTTAGTCATCGCCGGTGTGCTTCTGCTGGTGGTGCCGTCCGCGGTGACGTATTACACCGACTGGTTGTGGTTCAAGGAACTCGGCTACGAGGGGATTTTCGTCCGGACGCTGAACGCGCAGACGACCGTCTTCGCCGGAACGTTCGCGGTCGTGTTCCTGTTCCTGTTCCTGAACCTCCGCATCGCGCGCGGCACGTTTCGCCGGCCGCAGATCGTCTTCGGCACGGGCGCGGACGGACGCCCGATCGCGCTCGAGGGACGGCACCTGGCCGGCATCGCGCTGCCGGCCGCCCTCGTCATCGCCGGCGGCGTCGCGCTGACGTCGGCCAGCGGCTGGATGACGTGGCTGAGTTACTTCAACGCGGTGCCGTTCGGCGACCAGGATCCGCTGTTCGGGCGCGACGTGTCGTTCTACGTGTTCAAGCTGCCGCTGCTCCAGGTCGTGCGACGGCAGGCGCTGTTCGTCTCGTTCGTCACGCTCGTCGGTTGCGCGCTCTATTACGTGCTGTCCGGAAGCTTCGTCATCGAGCAGCGGCCGACCGCGGGCGTCCTGCCGCGCTTCAGGCTCATCCCGGTCGCCCGACGTCACCTCGGACTGCTCGCCGCGTTGATTTTCGCGCTGCTCGCGTGGGGCGCGTGGCTGGATCGCTTCGACACGTTGCTGACGCCCGCGAATGTCGGCTGGGGTGCCTCCTATGCCGACGTCAACGCGCGCATGCCCTTCCTCTGGGCGAGCATCGTCGTGCTCGTGCTCGGCGCGGGGTTCGCGGTCTACTACGGGTTCAGCCGGGTCACGTGGCCGCTGCCAGTCGCGATCGCGGCCTACTTCACGATCTCGGTGGCCGGCACGATGTACGCCGCGTTCGTGCAGAACTTCGTCGTCACGCCGAACGAGCTCGACAAGGAGCAGCCGTACATCGTCCACAACATCGCCGCAACCCGTCGCGCGTATGCGCTCGACGCTGTCGAGGAACGCGAAGTGTCGGGCGACGCGGCGCTCACGCCGAAGGACATCATCGCCAACGGCGCAACGATTCAGAACGTCCGGCTCTGGGATCACGATCCGCTGCTGCAGACGTTCGCGCAGCTTCAGGAAATCCGCACGTATTACGACTTCCGCTACGTCGACAACGACCGCTACAACATCAACGGCCGGTCACGGCAGGTGATGCTCTCGATGCGGGAGCTGAGCAGCGAGAGCATGCAGAACCGCACGTGGGTCAACGAGCGGCTGGTGTTTACGCACGGCTACGGCCTGACGCTCGGTCCCGTCAACGAGGTCACGACCGAAGGCCTGCCGGTGCTGTTCATTCGCGATTTGCCGCCGGTCTCGACGGTCGACATCAAGCTCGACGAGCCGAGCATTTATTTCGGCGAGCTCTCGAACGACTACGTGCTCGTCCGGACGCGCCAGCCCGAGTTTCACTACCCGCGCGGCGACGACAACGTGACCACGACGTATTCAGGCTCGGGCGGAGTGAGCGTCGGCAGCTTCGTCCGACGGCTGCTGTTCGCGATCCGCTTCGCCAATACCAACATTCTCGTCACGAACACGCTGACGCCTGAGAGCAGGATCATCTT
Source organism: uncultured Acidobacteriota bacterium (assembly GCA_963816795.1). Lineage (GTDB taxonomy): Bacteria > Acidobacteriota > Vicinamibacteria > Vicinamibacterales > SCN-69-37 > CAWFLT01. Next base: position 296,511 of record CAWFLT010000001.1, read on the forward strand.
TCATCGCCGGATCTCCGATCGGGTGCGCGAGCTGGCGCCGTTCCTCAGCTTCGACACCGACCCCTATCCGGTGGTCAGCGACGGCCGGATTTTCTGGATTCAGGACGCGTATACGACGACGCAGAATTACCCGTACTCGACGCGCGTCGAACCGCAGGGCGGGGCGCTCAACTACATCCGCAACTCCGTGAAGATCGTCATCGATGCGTACCACGGGTCAACGACGTTCTATCTGGCGGAGCCCACCGATCCGATTGCGCTGACGCTCAAGAACATCTTCCCGGGCATGCTGAAGCCGCTTTCGGACATGCCAGCGGATCTACGGGGCCATATGCGCTACCCGGAAGATATCTTCCGGGTGCAGTCGACCGTGTTCCAGCAGTACCACATGACGAACCCGGCGGTCTTCTACAACAAGGAGGACCAGTGGCAGACGCCGTCGCTCGACGTCGGCGGGAATTCTGTGCCGATCCAGCCGTACTACACGATCATGCGGCTCCCCGGCCAGCAGGAGCCCGAGTTCCTCCAGATGCTGCCGTTCACGCCGCGGCTCAAGGAGAACCTGGCGGCCTGGATGGTGGCGCGAAGCGACCCGGCCCACTACGGCAAGCTGCTCGTCTATCAGTTCCCGAAGCAGAAAATCGTCTACGGCCCGAAACAGGTCAACGGACGGATCAATCAGGATCAGGTGATCTCGCAGCAGATCACGCTCTGGAGCCAGGCGGGCAACTCGGTCATCTGGGGCACGCTGCTCGTGATCCCGATTGAAGAGTCGCTGCTCTACGTGCGGCCGCTGTATCTGCGATCGACCGAAGGGCGCATCCCCGAGCTCAAACGCGTCATCGTCGCGTACCAAAGCCAGATCGTGATGGCCGAGACGCTCGTCGATGCGCTCGCGCAGATCTTCGGGCCCGCGGTGGCCAAAGCGTTGGCGCCCGATCGGCTGGCCATCAGCGCTACGTCGGTCGTACAGACCGCACCGGGCCCCGCACTCCCGGCGGTCGAGGCCCCGTCGGCCACATCGCCGGACGCGGCCGTGACGGCCCTCGTCGCCGAGCTCCGTCAACACGTCGACCGCGCCGATCGTGCGCTGCGCGACGGTGACCTGGCGGCTTACGGCGAGGAGTGGAAGAAAATCAAAGCCCTGCTGGAAAAGATGGAGAAGGCGAAGCGGTAAGCAATCTACCAAGCTTCAACCCTCTCAAAAGCCTCAACGTGAAGGTCGTGAAGAAAAACAAACTCTAGGGTTTGCTGGCCGCGTCAACCAGGCGGTCAACGCTTCTGGCCGCGCCACGGCGGGTCTACTTGCGAAGCGCATGAAGCAAATCGCGCTGTATGTTCTTCAGCACTTCATGCCTTCACGGTGAAGGTTTTTCTGACACGTCGCGCGTCTTGTTCTTCCAGTACCGCGCGAGTCCCGTGTACGAAAAATCGAATCGCCCCGCACTGACGTAGGCCAGCGCCTCTTGCCGGCTGGTCGCTCGCGTGAGCTCGTCCAGCACTTCGTTCCCGAAGATCCGCGCCCGATCCTCGTCGGTGCCCGGGGTCGCAATGAGTGCCTGAACGCGCCGGCTCCAGGCATCCATTCGTCGCCAGAGATCGTTGAAGTGCACGCGAGGAGCCGGCTGCGGGCCGAAGTGGGTCAGGAACAACTGGTCCGGCTCCCACGCGAGAATCCGGTTGGTGCTGTCGCGCCAGGCATCGAGATCGATATCCGGCGGCGGCGTCGCGGGCAGGACGACCCGGCCGCTCGGCCGGCAGATGCCCGCCGTATCGCCGACGAACGCGATCCGCGGGCCAGGCAGGAAATAACTCACGTGGTGCGATGCGTGGCCTGGGGTGTACGTCCACTCGAGATCGTGGCCGACGATGTCCAGGGGACGGGCCTCTCCCTGTGGAAAACTTCCGGGGCTCGTCCCCAAGACCGTCAGTTGCTCTGCCTTCACTGCCCGCACCTCGCCCCAGAGCCTCTCCATATCCGCGCCGTACAACCGCGCGGCGCTGGTCAGCAGCTTGGACGGATCGACCAGGTGGGGCGCGCCGCGTTCGTGCACGTACACCGTCGCCGCTGGACACTCGGCGACCAGCGAGCCCGTCGCACCGGCATGGTCGAGGTGGATGTGCGTGAGCAGGATCGCCCGTAGATCGGCGACCGCAAAGCCCCGCGCCGCCAGCCCACGACGAAGCGCCGGAAGCGTGGTCGAGGGCCCCGGGTCGATGAGGGCCACGCCGGCTGGGCCATGGAGCAGAACGGTCGCGATGATCCCGCGCTCGCCCTGAAACTCGAGATCGAGATAATCCACGCCCGAAGCGAGTGGAACCAGAGCCGGCGACGAGGTCATGTGCATAAAATAGCCTTGAGCGCCCTCGCGCGCGTGCCCCCGGCATGGAAAAGACCGATAACGCCGTCAAAGAGCGGCCCCAGACGAAGAAGCAGGACCCGACCCTCTACAAGGTCGTGCTGCTGAACGACGACTACACGACGATGGAGTTTGTCGTGACCGTGCTGGAGCAGATCTTTCAGAAATCACCGGCCGAGGCCTTCCAGATCATGATGCACGTCCACGTGAATGGCCGCGGCATCGCCGGGATCTACCCCTGGGAAGTGGCGGAAACAAAGGTCGACAAGGTCACCTCGACCGCCCGCGAATCCGGCTTTCCGCTGAAGGCGATCACGGAAGAGACCTGACACCTTCATCGCCCTTTGAGTTGATCGATCAGCGCGAGTCTGACGTCGCGGAACTCCTGAATCTCCGAGACCTGCGGATTCGCGCGAGTGAGAAACGCCATCCGGGACTCGCCACCGGTCAGCAGGAACTCCGGTAACGCCACGCGATACCGCGCCGACGGGTCGAGCGGCTTCCCTCGGACCAGCCACGCCGAGCCGTCGCGCGTGACTCCCGACGTGTGCAGGTACCCGCCGGACCCCTGATTCGCGAGGCCAGCTTCGAGCACCGCGCCGAGCAACCGTCCCTCGAGCGTCGCCCGAACGACCTTGCCGCCGAACGGAAGAATGCGGATGACGTCGTACTGCCGGACCGGGCCAGGCAACAAGATGTCGTCAATCCGAATCGATCCGCCATTGAGTACCGCGGCATCGACGGGTCCCGCCTCGCGCGCCATGCTGGCGACGATCAGATCGGTCAAGTCGCCGCTTCGGTTGCGGACCGTGCCTTCGCGTCCGTCGAGCGCGCTTGTGATCGTCGCGACCGGCGCTTCCGGATCGAGACCCTCCTGCTTGAACGCGTCGAAGCCGAGCGCCATCCAGCGCGCGATCTCCGCCTTCACCCGGGCCTGTTGTGGCACCCGCTCGTTGAGGATCTCCACGCGAGTCGTCACGTCCGGCCGCGTGCCCGGGCGATCGAACGTCAGCGTCGCGACGATGGCCGAGCGGCCGTTTGCGTCGGCCTTCGCGATCGGCGTCGCCCGCGATCCACGCCTGAGCTCCCAATTCTCGTGCTCGTGGCCGCCGAGGATGAGGTCGATCTCCGGGACCGCTCCGGCCAAGGCCTGATCGCCTGCCAGCCCGAGGTGCGTGAGCGCGACGATGGCATCAGTCTTTCCGGCCAGAGCCTGCACCTGCGTCCTGGCCGAGTCGACGGCCGGCAGATAGGTCACCCATGGGCGCCGATTGAAGTCGATCGTCAGCCCGATCAGGCCCAGCCGGATGTCGCGGCCCGCCACGCGCAACGGCACGACCGCCGACGGCACGGTCCCCGCGAACGGCTGCCCGTCTGCCCCGACGACGTTGCTCGACACGATACCGAACTTGCTTTCCGACAGCCGCTGCTTGAAGGCCACCTCGGAGATGTCGAACTCATGGTTACCCAGCGTCGCCCACTGGACACCCAGGAGGTTCAGGACGGCGACGGCCTGACGCCCCGCCATTGGTTCTCCGTTGATACGTGCGGTACCAATCGCGGCCGGCGAAAGGAAGTCGCCTCCCAAGGTGAAAAGCAGCGGCGAATGGGTCTTTCGGAGGCGCTCGACGAGCGTCGCAACCCGGGCCAGCCCGCCGGATCGGCCACCGTCAGAAGCGTCCATCTCGTGCGCGTCGTTGATGTGGACGATGGTGACGGTTGCCGGCGCCGCCGTGCGGACCGCGTCCCCTCCGGCCAGGACGGCCAATGCCGCCACAATGAAAATGACATCGAAATGCCACAGTCTCCGGACACGGCGCATCGTCTGATAGTAAAGCAGGCTCTGATGGAATCCTCGATGGTGCTCCGGCGCGCGTGTGTTGGGCTTTGTATTTCGATTTCAGCGTTGAGTTGGTGCCGCACCGCGGCAGGGCAGTCGAGTCCGGTCAGCAGCGCCGACACCGTCGCGCGAGAAGCTAGCCCGCCCGATCCGGCCCTGGCGGAGCCGACGCCCGGAATCCGGGAACGTATCCCGGCGTTCAAGGACCTCTTCACGGCGCTGCCTGGGGACTTCCGGGCGATGGCCTCGAGGCAGAACGCCGGCTTCGCGGTGGCCGGCGCGCTCGGCGGTTTCGGAATCCGGTCGATGGACCAGCCCGTGGCCCGGTCGGCATGGGGCGCCCCGTCAGTAGACCCCGTGTTTGCTCCAGGACAGCAGGTCGGGAGTTTCATCGTGCAAACGAGCGCGGCGTTCGCGACCTACGCCGCCGGTCGGGCGACGAACAACGCACGTGTGGCTGTTCTCGGCGCCAAGCTCGTCCGCGCGCAGATCGTCGCGCAGGCGACGACCCAGGCGATCAAGTTCAGCGTGCAGCGGACGCGTCCGGACGGCACGTCGCTGTCTTTCCCCTCGGGCCATACGTCGGCGTCGTTTGCGACCGCGACGGTCCTGCACTCCGAACTTGGCTGGAAGGTCGGCGTGCCGGCGTACGCCGTGGCCGCGTGGGTCGGCGCCTCGCGGATGGAACGTCAGCGCCACTACCTCAGCGACGTCGTCGTCGGCGCCACCATTGGCATCCTCGCCGGCCGATCGGTGACCATCGGCAGGGGCGCCGCCCGGTTCGAGATCTCGCCCATGGCTGCGCCAGGCGGCGCCGGGGTCAGCTTTGTGAAGGTCGGCAAGAAGTAGCGGTCGCCCGCACGCCCGCCCCAGCACCCGCTGGACGGCTCCGCCCGGAGCCCCGGCGATACCGTCATATATGGAACCGGCGGGCCCCCCAGGCTCGTCCAAGCACCTGTCACGTTTGTGTCACATGTCGCCGACTGTCTTCTGTAAGAAAACCGCTGACACCCCGACCGGCCGCTTCGGCGCGGGCACGGGTACGGTCACGCTGCCGCCGGAACTGCTTCGTGAAGCCTCCCGGCGGCTCGGCTGGGCCGGGCTCATCTACGCGTTCGGCTACTTCCTCGCCTATTGGGCGCCGTACTTGCTGAGCGGCGCGCATCCCTGGCAGGCGCGGATTGTCGAGCACATCGTTGCGACGATTTCGATCGCCGTCGGGATCGGCATTTTTGTGGTGGCGCGCCACACGAAGCAGCCGCCCGATCGCGTGCTGAATCTCGGACTGGTCTTCGCCGTATGCGGCTCGTTCGGCATCTCGATGGCGGAGTTCTGGCGCGGCTATCCGCGAATCGATTCGATCAGCGACTATATCGGGGTGCCCTGGGAGTGCGTGTGGCTCTTGATCGTGCCGCTCGTCGCGCCCAACACGCCACGGCGGATCCTGCTGACGTCGCTCCTGATCGCCTCGACCGGTCCGATGGTGCTCGGTCTCGTCGCGCTGATCCGCGACGTGCCGCCGCCGGCGTCGGTGTCGACGCTCGCGCTGTACTTCATCTTCACGACGTATTTGAGCGCCGGCATCGCCTACGTCATGTCGATCATCGTCTATGGCTACGGCGTCCGGCTGAAGCGGGCGCGTGAGATCGGCAGCTACGAACTGGTCCGGCAGCTCGGATCGGGCGGCATGGGCGACGTGTGGGTCGCGCAGCACCGCATGCTGGCGCGGCCGGCGGCGATGAAGCTGATCCGCCCGGAGCTCCTCGGGACGGACGCGCACGGTCGATCGCTGGCCGTTGCCCGCTTCGAACGTGAGGCACGGGCGACCGCGGCGCTGGGATCCAAACACACGGTCGGCGTCTACGATTTCGGTGTCACCGAAGACGGCTCGTTCTTTTACGTGATGGAACTGTTGAACGGGCTCAGCCTCGAGACGCTCGTCCGCCAGCACGGGCCGGTGCCGCCCGCGCGCGCGGTGCATCTGCTCCGGCAGGTGTGCCATTCGCTCGGAGAGGCACACGCGGCCGGCATGATCCATCGCGACATCAAACCGGCGAACATCTTCACCTGCCGCGTCGGACCTGACGTCGATTTCGTGAAAGTGCTCGACTTCGGCCTCGTGAAACAAATCGACCGGGCCGAGCGCTGGTATCGTCACGGCCGACGGACTGGCCACCGGCACGCCGGCATACATGGCTCCAGAATCGGCATTAGGCCAGCCGAACGTCGACCATCGCGCGGACATCTATGCGGTCGGCTGCGTCGCCTACTGGCTCCTCACAGGCGAGCCCGTGTTCAAGGCGCCGACGCCGATGGCGACGCTCCTGATGCACGTGCAGGCGGAACCCGAGCCGCCGTCGCTGCGGTCAGAGTTGCGGGTGCCCCGGGCGCTCGATCGGCTCGTGCTCTCCTGCCTCGCGAAGGATCCGGCCGATCGTCCCGTCAGCGCGGGAGAACTGGATCGGCTGCTGGCGGAATCCGTTGCGGCCGAGTGGGAGACCGAAGACGCGCGCGCCTGGTGGCATCTCCATGAGCCGCAGGACCACAGCGTGCCGACCGGCCCCGACGCCGACACGCACGTCGTCACGCGGGCGTAAGACACTCGCACTCTGCGTGGGGCCCACCCCCACGCTTCGGACGCTCGGGGCTCGCTACGCTCGCGCCCTCGCGGGCTCGCTGCTCTTCTCCGTGCCTCTAGCTCTTCTCCGTGCCCTCGTTCTCCCGTGCCTCTAGCTCTTCTCCGTGGCCTCGTTCTTCCTTATCTCTCACGCCAATCAACTGCCAGCCACCGGCCGCACGTCGAAAGTGCACGACGACCGGCGACGACCAGGATGAGAAGCCGGGATGTGTCGCAGCAATGCCGGCCTGGATGATCTCGCCGGGTGCGGCAGACGCGAGCGCCGCCGGCACGGTCGACCGCATGTCTTTCGAGACGATTTCCCCGCCGAGCGGCGTCGCCGTGTCCGTCGCGTTGTCGAACCGCGCCCACGACACGCGATATTCGGAGGCCGGCGTCGCCACCGACGCCTGCACGGCGGCGTTGGCGAACGTCAGCACGCCCGCGCCGTCGATGGCGAAGTCGACGAGCGGGTTCACGCCGGCGAGCCACGTCCGCAGCACCTTGTCGCGACGCTTGATGAGCGTCGCCGTCATGTAGTCGGTCGCGCGCGGATCGGTGTACTGCGCCTTCCCGACCATCGCGCGAATCGCGTCGTCGGAGAAGCGCGACACGATCCGCGCCGCCCAGAACGCGTCGTCGGCCCGCATGTTCGCGAAGGCGGAGTTCGGGTATTCGGGCTTCCACTTCAGCGGATCGAACGCGTCGCCCTCGAAGCGGCCGATGGACGCCGGCACGTCGGGATAGTCGATGTGCATCCACGGCCGCGTGTAGAGGCCGGCGTCACGAGCGTCAGCCAGCCCGGCTTCCACTCGAGGATGTACTCGTTGCCCGCCCGGTGACGCTGCGCGATAGACGGTCCCGCTGCCGAGGATCGACCCGAAGTCGAACATGTAGTGCTTGACGTACTTGCGCGCGCCCTCGGTGACGAGGAAGTCGAGGCTGTTCACGCCGCGCGAGTCGTCGTGGTTCAGCCAGGCGCCGAACACGCGCGCGCCGCGCAGCTCGCGGCGATGCTCGTGCGGCACGATGTCGTTCGGATCGTCCGGCCGCGTGCCGGTAGTAGCGGAAGTTGCCGAGCGGCTGGCCGTCGGCAAAGCGGCTCGCGAGCACGCGGTACTTGCCGTTCGGCTGCCGCGCGCCGCGGCGAAGCACCACGTCGAGATCGCGAGCCGTGTCAGCGGCGCGCCGCTCGCCGATCAGCGGATCGAAGATCCGCGCGCCTTCGGCGATGACGATCTTCGCCGGATCGAGCTCCGCCGAGGTACACGTCGACGGTGTGGTAGCCGAACGCGTGATACGCGACCGTGCCGATGATCTCGGCGCCGGTCGCCATCTCGGGATTCGACGGCGGATCGAACTCGATCTGATACGTGTGACCCGACGGATCCTTCATCCGGAACCCCGGCTGCACGCCGGTGCACTTGCCGCCGGACACGACCCACCCGTCGAGCGAGATCGCCGCGAACGCGATCCGGCCCGCGCACGAGCTCCTCGACCGACATCGGCCGGCGGCCGATCCGGTTCATGAACCAGCTCGAGTCGGGCACCTCGTCGACGGTGTTGACGTTCAGCGCGCGCACGTCGCGGCGCTCGCCCGAGCGTCCGCGAACGTGTTGACGACGAAGTCGTAGCCGTTGCTGTCTTCGACGGCGCCGACCTTCGACGCGTCGAGCGCGCGATCGTCGTCCGCCAGATCGGATCGTCCGGGAAGAATCGCGGCTCCGCCGTGCGCCCGAAGGACGCCATCGCCGCCGCGAACGCGACCGCCAGCATGAGCCGCCAGCGCGGCACCGGCCGAGGCGACGCGCATCTAGAAAATGCCACCGAAGACAATGTGAAGGTGCTTGCCGTCGCGGCTGCCGAACGCCGCGTCGACGCGGAACGATGATGCCGTTGTCGGTGTTGAATCGGAAGCCGAAGCCGTAGTCGTGTTCGAGATTCTTGAAGTTGAGGTCGGCGCGCCGCAGCGCCACCTTGCCGGCGTCGTAGAACAGCGCGGCGTCGAGCCCCGACCAGATCTCGAAGCGGTACTCGCCCTGGAGCAGAATCGCGTGCGGCCCTCGGAAGCGATAGGCGCGGAAGCCCCGCAGCGTGTCGTTGCCGCCGAGCGACGGCATCAGGTAGAAGGGCACGCGCGCGCCCGGCGCGGTATCGGTCGTGGTGACCAGCATCCGCCCGGCGAAGACGCGCCGTTCGGAGAGGAAGCTGACGAACTGGCGGAGGTCGACGTCGAGGCGGGTGAATGAGAAGGCGCCATCCTGCTGATCGGCGTTCCGTGCCACGATCCACGCGGTACCAGCCGCCCTTGCGGGCGTTCATCGGCCGCCGGTAGTCGACCTCGGCGAAGACGCGGCCGCGGAGAAAGTCGCGCTCGCCGACGAGCGCGGGCGCGGATCCATCGTCGAACAGATCGCCGACGTCCGGCAGCGTGCCGTTCGATCCCCCTCGCAGGGACGGCCAGAGATAATCGACGCCACCGCCGAAGCGGAACACCCGGACCGGACGGGCGTCGAGCTCGGTGCCGACGCGAGTGCCAATCAGCTGGTAGTCGCTGCGGTCCAGTCGATCGGAATCCGGACCAATCCCGAAGAACTCCTCGGCGGGATAGTCATAGCGGCTGGCATAGCCCGCGAGGGTGACGGTGTCGCTCCGGTTGAGCGGATATTCGGCTCGGCGCACTTCACCGCCCAGTATTTCTTGAGCGAACCGCCAGCCCAGGCATCGAAGGCGCCTCGGCTCCGGAAGAGCGAACGGTCGCGATAGCCAGCGCCGTAGGCGAAGCCGCTGCCGGTCGTCAGGCTGCCCATCTTGAGATAGATGCCGTCGCGCTGGAGCATCTGGCCCACGCGTTCGCCGATCGCCATGCCCCGCTCGAGCCCGTTGGGCTCGTAGGGCTTGAGCACTGTCGCCTTGGCGTCGCGTTGCTGCCGCAGGAACTCCGCCCGAGTCGGCGGCGCCTGCGGGGTCGGGCTCTGGCCCGCCGGACTGGGCCAGCACGCGTCCCGGGACGACGAGCATCGCGAACATCAGCAGCCAGCCTGCGCCGGATGTCACCGTAGACACAGACGGCGATTCTACACGGGTCGCCACCGCGACATTCGAGGGCGGTTGCCGCATTGCGGTCGCAGCGAGGTTGGGGAGCCGCGCGCAGTATCATCGTCAGCAGGCATGGCCGCCGTCACGCCCTCGCCCCGGTACCCCTCGTCCGACCTCCCTCCCCCGCCGCCGGGGCTTCCCGCTCATATGGTCGAGAGCGCGGCCGCGCGCATCGCGTGGCTGGCGCCGGTCGCGGCCGGGGTGATCGTCTGCGTCCAGACGTTTCAGGCGATCGCCCAGCCGGCGTTGCGGGAGGTCGTGATGACGCCGGCGAGCCGGCTCGCCACCGTCGCCGCGATCCTGATGGGCCTCGGGATCTTCGCGCTGCATCGCTACAAGGTGGTGCGGCCGCCGACGATCGTCGCGTTCGGCGTCGTCTTCGAGATCGTGGTCGCCTTCTGCATCTCGATGATCGAGACGACGATCCCGCTCGGACCGACGCGCCGGTGCTCGGCATCTCGTCGCTCGGCGCCGTGGATCCTCGCCGTCGGCGTGTTCATTCCGAATCGGCCGGGTCGGACGCTCGCTGACCGCGCTCGCCGCCGCGACGACCTGGCCGCTCGCATACGCGATCAACGCGCGCATGCTGGACTTCGCCGCCGGTCCCGATCGGCACAGCTGATCGTCTGGCCGTTCTTCAACTACCTGCTCGCCGGTGCTCGCGTACCTGATCGGCCGGCGGATCTACGGCATGACGATCGCCGCGCACAGACCGCCGTCGAGCTCGGCAGCTACCGGCTCGTCGCGCCGATCGGCGAAGGCGGCATGGGCGAGGTGTGGAAGGCCAGCCACCAGATGCTGGCGCGCGCGGCCGCGATCAAGCTCGTCCGCCCGCAGATGCGGCGGGATCGGCGCGGCAGGCGGACGTCTCGGCCAAGCGCTTCCAGCGCGAGGCCAACGTCATCGCCAGCCTGCAGTCGCCGCACACGGTCTATCTCTACGACTTCGGCGTCGCCGCAGGACGGCCGCTTCTACTACGTGATGGAACTGCTCGACGGCATCAGCCTGCAGACGCTCGTGACGACGTTCGGCCCGCAGCCGGCCGGCCGCGTGCTGGCGATCCTGCGGCATGCCTGCCGGTCGCTCGAGGAAGCGCACCAGCAGGGCCTCGTCCACCGCGATCTGAAGCCGTCGAACATGATGATCTGCAAGGTCGGCGCTGCGCTACGACTTCGTCAAGGTGCTCGACTTCGGCCTCGCGAAGTGCGTCGCGCGGCGAGGACGCGACGCAGCTGACGATGGAAGGCATGACGACCGGCACGCCCGGCTACATCGCGCCGGAAGTCGCGCTGGGCGAACCGCACGATCGACGGCCGCGCCGACGTCTACGCGCTCGGCTGCGTCGCCTATTTCCTGCTGACGGGCACGCTCGTCTTCGACGACCCGAATCCGATGAGCATGGCGCTCAAGCACGTGCAGACGCCGCCGGATCCGCCGTCGCGCGCGCACCGAGCTGCCGATTCCCGCGCGATCTCGAGCGCGATCGTCTGCAGCTGCCTCGCGAAGAAGCCCGGACGATCGTCCGTCGAGCGCCGGCGAGCTGCGCGGCTGCTCGACCGCGTGCGCGACGCCGATCTGGACGGACGCGGACGCGCGAGGCCTGGTGGGAGCGCCACCTGCCGCCCACGTCGTCGTTGCGATCGTTCGCGCAGCACGTCGTCGCGCACGCCCGCCGGTCGTCCGCAAGATCTGAGCGAGCCGCCGTGCAGACTGCGTCCTTCACGCGGCTCGGCGATGACCGTCGCCGGCGTCTGATGATCGCGCACCAGGTCGCGGCCAAGGCGGTCCGCGACGCCACGTTCCTCAGCGCGTGGCCGGCCACGGCGCTGCCGGCGATGGTCATCGCGACGGCGGTCGTCGTCGTCGCCGCCGTGCCCGATCTACTCGCGGCTGCTCGCGCGCTTCGGCCCGCGGCGTGGTCGTGCCGGTCGGCTTCCTGCTCAGCGCGACCGGCCACGTCGTCGAGTGGCAGCTCTCCGGCGCGAGCCCGTGGGTCGCCGTCGCGATCTACCTGCACATCGCCGGCTTCGGCGCGCTGCTGCTCTCCGGCTTCTGGTCGCTCATCAGCGAGCTGTTCGATCCGCAGACGGCGCGCGGCGAGCTACGGGCGCATCGCGGCCGCGGGCACGCTCGGCGGACTGCTGGGCGGGCTCGGCGACGGCCCAGCTCGCGCGCGCCGCCGCCGACACGACGCCGCTGCTGATGCTCGCGGTGCTGCATGCCGCGCCGCCGTCGGGCTGTGGCGTCGTCCGCCGCGTGCCGGCGAGTCGCGCGTCCGGCGGCGCCGCTCGACAGCGACGCGAGCCGGTCTGTTCGGATTCGACGTGCTGCGCACGGCGCCGCCACATCTCGACGACGCTCGGCGCTCATGGTCGTGCTGAGCACGGCCGGCGCGGCGATCGTCGGACTACCTCTTGAAGTCCGAGGCGGCGCGGCCGCGACGCTTCGACGACGCGCGCCGAGCTGCTCGCAGTTCTTCGCGATCTTCTACATCGTCGTGCAGCTCGATCACGTTCCTCGCGCAGACCGGCGTCGGCGCCAGCCGTGCGCCGCCTCGGCCTCGGCCGGACGATCTCGATCGCTGCCGGCCGGCCTCGGCATCAGCAGCGTCGCTGGCGCTGCTCTTCCGACGTTCCCGATGTTCGCCGTCGCGCGCGGCGTCGAGTCGGTGCTGCGCGGGTCGTTCTTCCGCAGCGGCTACGAGCTGCTGTTCGTGCCGATGGACCCGGACGAGAAGCGCCGCACCAAGACGTTTCTCGACGTCACCTGCGATCGCGCCGGCGACGCGGTCGGCGCCGTCATCGTGCAGCTCCTGCTCTTCACGGCGCGTCGCGTTCCAGCGCAGCCGAGCTGCTGGCGGTCGCCATCGCGCTGGCCGGCGGCCGGCCTGTATCTCGCGCGGCGGCTCGACACGCTCTACCTCGGCGTCGTCGCGCGGCGCCTCGTCCAGCACGGCGAGCTCACGCCGATCGTCGTCGGGTCGGAGACCGGCTGGACGGTGCTCGACCTGCCCGCGCGGACGCGGACCGGCACGGCGTCGAACGCATGCCGGTCACGCCGCCGCCGACGCCGCGGATCGAACGACCCGCGGCTGACGCAGCCTCGTCGAGCTGCGATCGGGCGATCGGCGCCGCGTCGACCCGGCGCTCGCCGAGCTCGCACCATCCGGACACGCTGCAGATCGCGCAGGTCGTGCAGCTGCTGGCGTGGGACGACCTGGTGCGCGCGCGCGCGGCCGGTGCTCGAAGCGCACGCCGCCGGCGCACGTCGGCCTGCTCGTCGACGCGCTGCTCGATGCCCGACACCGACTTCGCCATCCGCCGCCGCCTGCCGCGGATTCTCGGCGACGCGTCGCCGACGCAGCGCGCGCTCGAACGGGCTGGTGCGCGGGCTCGACGACACGCGATTCGAGGTGCGCTATCAGTGCGGGCGCGCGATCGACCGGCTGCTCGCGAAGCACGACGCGCTCCGCGTCGACGAGCGCGCATCCTGGCCGTGGTCGAACGCGAGCTCTCCGTGCCGCCGCAGGTCTGGCACGGCCATCGGCTGATCGATCAGGTCGAGCGCGAGGACGACAGCGTCGGTCGCAGTCCGGAGCCGCGCGCAGCGCAACCTCGAGCACGTCTTCACGCTGCTCTCGACGGTCCTGCCGCGCGAGCCGCTCCAGGTCGCGTTCCACGGCATCCAGTCGGCCGATCCGCGGCCTGCGGAGCCTGGCGGTCGAGTATCTCGACGGCGTGCTGCCGTGCCGCTCCGGGCGAAGCTGTGGGCGCTGGTCGATGCGGCGCCCCGGCCCACGGCCGAACGGCCGCCGCCCGAGGAAGTCCTGGAAGAGCTCCGGCGATCGGCGCAGACTGCCGATCGTCCGGCCGGGCGCGGCCGCTACACCGTCTTCCGGCGATGCTCTCGCGCAATCTGACCCGCCACGCACAACCAAGCCACGGTGAGCGCGACGTTCAGCCAGGCGAAGCCGGCACGCGCCGACGCCGAGCGCGGTGCCGAGCGCAGACGAACGCCGGCCTGACAGCACGTCGCCGATGCGCGTGAAGAACGTGTCGATCGCGGCCTTGGCCTTGTACTTCGCTTCGCGCGACGTCGGCAGGAACAGCGCCTGTCGGATCGTGTTCTGGATCGAGTAGTCGGTGCTGTTCTCGAGGATCTTGCCGCACCGGACGACCGCGAGGATCGGCACGACGGCGATGATCGAGTAGTTGACGAGCGCGAGCACCGGCAGGATGAACAGCGCGCCGCGCACGCCCATGTACCGCATGACGCGCGACGTGACGAAGAGCTGCAGCAGGAAGCCGAGGAGGTTGACCGTCGCGTCGATCGATCCGGAGAACGCGGTGATGAACTGCACGGCGCCGCGCGATCGTCGATCGGCCAAAGCGTGCTGACCGCGCTCCTCGACGACAGCCGGTTCAGCAGGTAGTCGCCGGTCGTGTTCACGACGTTGAGCAGGATCGTCAGGACGGCGATCCAGAGCAGATAGCGGTCCTTGAAGACCAGCTCGAAGCCGCCTTCCTTGCCGAGCGGCTCGCTTCGATCTGCCTGCGCGCCTGCGGGTCGGCGCGTGCCGTCTCGCGGCGGTTGACGACGAGCGTGATGCCGAGCGCGACGAGGAGCACGCGGCGCCGAGCAGCATCAGCGTGTACGGCGTGAAATTCAGATCCGCGAACGAGCGGGCCGACCGCCGCCGCGCCGAGCCACGCGCCGAGCGACGCGCCGACGCCGATCAGCGGAAACAGCCGGCGGCCCTGGCCCTCCGTGTAGAGGTCGTTGGCGAACGCCCAGAACTGCGAGACGATGAAGACGTTGAAGATGCCGAGCCAGATGTAGAACGCGACGCCCTCGCGCACGCCGGCGCGGCCCAGCGACGATAGAAGAGCGACGAGGTTCGCCGCAAAGAACAGCGCATCGTGATGAGATCAGGCGGATCCGCGACGACGCGCGTGCCGAGCCAGCCGTAGAGCGGCACGACGCCCATCAGGAGCACGGCCTGCGCGGCCGCCGAGTAGGACGCGACCTCCGGCGCTGCCCTCGGTGAGGATCAAGCCGTCGCGCGCCGGCTTCAGCAGGTAGTAGCCGGCGAGCAGCAGGAAGACGTTGAGCGTCAGCAGCACCACGCCGACGCCCTCGCCGGCGCGCACGTCGGCGAAGATCGACAGGAGCCGCTCGAGCGCGTTCTTCGGCGGCTCCCCGAGCGTCCTGAAGGCCGGAAGCGACTGATGTGATCGCAGCTCCGGGTGCGTGACGAGCGTGCGGGGCTCCGACGTCTTCGGAGCGGGTAGCTCAGGCATGTGTTCGGTGGTTGCGCTGTGCATTCTATAATCAAGGTGGAGTCAGCCAGACCGTGTTCTCCGCATCCATCGAAATCGTGCTGACGATCGCGTACCGCGAGGCGGTGTCGCGCCGGCACGCGTATCTCACGCTCGAACATCTGCTCTACGCCTTGGCGCACGACACCGAAGGCGAGCGCATTCTGCAGGGCTGCGGCGCCGACCTGCCGCAGCTGCGGCGCGAGCTGCACGACTACCTCGATTCGTCGGTCGAGGAACTGCGGCGCGGTCACGAGCGCGAACCCGAGCAGACGGCCGCGTTTCGCCGCGTGCTGCAGACGGCCGTGCTCCACGTGCAGAGCGCGCAGCGGGCCGAAGTCCATGCCGGCGACATCCTGGCCGCGATCCTCCAGCAGCCAAAGGCACATGCCGCGCGCCTCCTCGCCGCGCAGAACATCACGCGGCTCGATGTGCTGGATTTCATTTCGCACGGCATCACCAAGACGCCGCCGCCGATCATCGAGCCGCCAGCCGGTGGCGGTGAGGCCGAGGCCGGTCCCGGCGACGAAGGCACGGCCACGGCGCGCGATCCGCTCGCGGCCTACTGCATGAACCTCACGGACCGCGCACGGCGCGGCCAGCTCGACCCGTTGATCGGTCGCGCCGACGAGCTCCAGCGGACGATCGAAGTGCTGTGCCGCCGGCGCAAGAACAACCCGGTCTTCGTCGGCGAAGCGGGCGTCGGCAAGACCGCCATGGCCGAAGGCCTGGCGTCGCGGCTGCTCGCCGACGACGTCCCGGAGCTGCTCGCCGGCGCGGAAGTGTTTTCACTCGATACGGGGGCGCTGCTCGCCGGCACGCGCTTCCGCGGCGACTTCGAAGAACGGTTCAAAGCCGTGATCCGCGCCCTCGCCGCGCGGCCGCGCGCCATCCTCTTCATCGACGAGATCCACTCGACCGTCGGCGCCGGCGCGACGACCGGCGGCACCATGGATCTGGCCACGCTGATCAAGCCGATCCTCACGGCGGGCGATCTCCGGGTGATCGGATCGACCACCTTCGAAGAGTTCAAGCACATCGAGAAGGACCGCGCCCTCGCCCGCCGGCTGCAGCGAATCGCGATCGAGGAGCCGTCGATCGACGAGACCGTGCGGATCCTGAGCGGCCTGCGCGGGCGCTACGAAGAGCATCACGGCGTGAAGTACACCGACGCCGCGCTCGAATCGGCGGCCAAACTGGCGGCGCGGCACCTGCGCGATTACAAGCTGCCCGATAGCGCCATCGACGTCATCGACGAAGCCGGCGCGGTCACGAAACTCCGCCACGCCCAGGAAAAGGCGCAGCGGCCGAAGAGGTCAGGCCCAGGGCCGAGGCCCAGGGCCAGACGGCGCCAAGGGCCAGCAGCCGCACCGCGCAGCACGGCGCGCAGCACGCCAGCACCCAGCGACCCCAATCGTCGTCGATGCGCCGCAGATCGAAGCGGTGATCGCGCGCATGGCGCGGATTCCGGCCCGGCAGGCCTCCGCCTCGGATCGCGAGCGGCTGCGGACGCTCGAGGAGTCGCTCGAGCGCGTCGTCTTCGGTCAGCACGAGGCGGTCCGGCTCGTGTCGCAGTCGATCAAACGATCGCGCGCCGGCCTCGGCCTCCCGGAACGCCCGGCCGGCATGCTTCCTGTTCACGGGCCCGACCGGCGTCGGCAAGACGGAGCTCGCCAAGCAGCTCGCCATGCAGCTCGGCAACGAGTTCATCCGCTTCGACATGAGCGAGTACATGGAGAAGCACGCCGTGGCGCGGCTGATCGGCGCGCCGCCCGGCTACGTCGGCTTCGAACAGGGCGGCCTGCTGGTCGACGCCGTGCGAACGCATCCGTACGCCGTCGTCCTGCTCGACGAGATCGAAAAGGCGCACCCGGACATCTACAACATCCTGCTCCAGGTGATGGACCACGCGACGTTGACGGACAACACCGGCCGCAAAGCCGATTTTCGCAACGTCGTCCTGATCCTCACGTCGAACGCCGGATCGCGCGAGATGAGCGTCAAGAGCATCGGCTTCTCCGATGCCGGCGGCAGCGAGGAGCGCGACGACGCGGTCCGCCGGGCCGCGGCCGGCAAGTCGATGGCGGCCATCGAGCGCGTCTTCAGCCCGGAGTTCCGCAACCGCCTCGACGCGATCGTGACGTTCAAGAGCCTCTCGCCAGACGTCATGGAGACCATCGTCGAAAAGTTCGTGCTGCAACTCGAGGCGCAGCTGGCCGAACGTCGCGTCGCCATTACGCTGACGCCGGAAGCGCGCGCCTGGCTCGCGAAGAAGGGCTACGACCCGGTCTTTGGCGCGCGCCCGCTTGCCCGCGTGATTCAACGCGAGGTGCGCGATCCGCTGACGGACGAGATCCTGTTCGGACAGCTCGAGAACGGCGGGACGGTCACGATCGGCGCGCGAGAGCGATCGACTCGGCGTTTACGTTACGAACAGAAGGAACGAGCCGAGAAGGACGAGGACACGGAGAAAAACCTGGAGGACACGGAGACAAACATGGAGCGCACGGAGAAAACCCCGGATGTCTGACTTGAAGGTGACCGATCGACGCTGGTGGGCGCGCGAAGATGGCGACGCGCCGGTGACGCCCGATGAACCGAGGCTCAAGCCGACGTATGTCGAGGAGCTGGAGGCAAAGGTCGCGACCAAAGATCAGGAGATCCAGTCGCTCATCGCGAAGTACCGTGGCGCCTCGGACGAGTTCGATCAGGCTCGCGCCCGGCTCCGCAAGGAAGTCTCGAAGGACGTCGAGCGGGGCCGGCGCTCGCTCCTCGTGAGTTTCCTCGAAGTGCTCGACAACCTCGACCGCGCGCTCGACGCCGCCGGCGATCGGGGCGGCGATCCGTTCGTTCAAGGCGTCTCGCTCGTCCGGCAGCAGTTCCTTTCCACGCTCGAAGGCCTCGGCGTCCGCCGTCTCGAACCGCTCGCTCAGCCCTTCGACCCCGCCCTCCACGAAGCCGTGACGACGATCACCGCCCCTCCCGGAACGGCGCCCGGATCGATCGTCGGCGTCGTGCGCCCCGGGTACGTCATCGGCGACGAAGTCCTGCGGGCGGCGCAAGTGGCGGTGGCGGGGTAAGGACGCTTCAAAGCTCTTCACGGTAGAGGTTTTTCTGACACGGCGTCTACCTCGCGATTTCGAATCGAATCTGTCGCGTGACGCCGTTGGGTTCGGTGCCGGCCGTGACCGTGAGGAGATACTGGCCGTCCGGCAGGCGCGCGACCGGGATCTCGAGCCGGACATCGGCGGTTCGTGATGCGGTGAATCGCTCGGCCGGCACGACGTCGCGCCGATCGAGCACCGTGCGATCGTCCTGATCACGAATCTGCAGGCGCAGGTCAATGGCTGTGAGCGCCGAGCGCCGCCCTTGATACATGCGCATGAAGGCCGCGACGCCATCGGTCGCCGCGAATGTGCGCCGCGTCGTCGGCACCACCGGCAGGATGTCCTTGAGCTCGCCGCGCGACGCGACGATCGGGCCTGGCGTGGCCGTGAGGAGCAGCGCCGAGAGCGAGAGTGGCGCGGACGAGATGTCGGGAACATCGAGATCGTAGTACAGGCTGCCGCTGGTCGAGAGGCTGCCGACGTTGGCGGCGATGCGGAGTTGATACCGGCCGGGTTTGAGGTCGAGCCGCGAGAGCACTTCGTATTCAGCGAGCCCGGAGGCGCCGGCACGGATTGCGACATCGGCACGCAATGCGGTCGATCCCTGCTGCTTGCCCTCCGGAGTGAAGGCGCGGATTTGCAGATCGACTCTTTCGACGGTGCGCGCGGAGACCTCGCGGATGGGCTGACGGATGCCGACCATCACGGCGACGGCCGATTCGCTCCGGTTCGGCAGCGCGAAGGGCACGGCCACCATCCGCAGCGGCAGGTCGCTCTTCGGCACGAGACCCGCTAGCGCTGCGCCGAGCGGCGACTTCGCGGCCTCGGCCTGTCGCCTGGCCGCGTCTGGACGCTGCGCGTCGTAGCCGCTCCGCGTCCGCACGTCGAGCCCGGGACGATTGACGCGGACGTCGAGGCGCCGGAACTTACCGTCCTGACTGGCGTTCGATGGCTGGAAGCCGAGCAGGTAGTACGACGCGTTCTCGTCGAAGATCGCCTGAATGCCCTGGGTGAACTCGTTGGTATTGATGACGGCCCGGCCGCCGGTGTTCTCGGCGAGCGTCTGCACGTAGTCGACCTCGAGGCCCGGAACGCACGTCGGCTGGCGCGCGTTGGCCGGCGGCGGCACACGGATGCCGCAGACGTCGAGCGAGTACACGTTCACGTTCGCACGGGCCGCGCGATCGAAGGCACGGCGCATCTGGTGGATGATCTGCCCCATCGTGCCCTGCCTGGCCAGCGCGGAGGTGCCGCCGTCCTGAGGCAGGCCTGCAGCCGCGGGCGCGCTCACGCTGCCGAAGTCGACCGGCAGGCCCTGGCCGATGTAGATGATTGCCTTGCGACGATCGGGCAGCGTGCTGAGGGTCGTCACGGCACTCTCGAGGACGCCGATCGAATAGAGGTAGTAGAGGTCGTCGGCGCCGGCGATGTTCGGACCTGCCATGTCGCGAAAACCGAACGTGAACGTGTCGACGGCGGCGAGGAGACGAGTGCGGTCGGACGTGAAATCCTGCGCGTTCCGGTTGTCGCGGGTGAAGATCACGGCCGCGAGATCCGACGGTCCGAGCTTCTCGATGAACTTGCGGCCGATCTCCTTGACGTTCTTCCCCGCGAACACATCGCCCTGAACGGCCGCGTCGTCGATCAACAGCAGGAACAGGCGGCGCTCCTCCATCCCGTCGTTGGCACCGACGTCGGACGCGATATTGCGGAGCCAGGCAGCGCCTGATGCCGGTGGCGGGCCGGGCAGGTCGACGGCCGTGAACACGGCGATCTTCTGCGGCACACCGTTCTCGAACACAGTGAAGTCCGCCGGCGTCAGGCCTCGCACCGGGCGGCGGTCTCGATCGAGCACCGAGACATCGAGGTGGACGAGCTCCACTGACGAACGGAAGAGCGGAGGGGCCTGCGTCGCCTGGCGACCAGAGAGCGCCTGCACGGCGCCCGCCAGCAGGACCAGACTCACCACGCCGCGAGGAACGAGACCGGAAGCCAAGCTGAGTTTCGGATGATAGCGCACGACGTCATCTGACAAGGTCCCGCCCGCGGCCAGGAATGATGGTCAGCCGCCAATGCGCAGATGCTGCGTGTGCGGCTGACCGTCATTGATCCGGACCTTCACCGATGCGCCGAGCAACTGATCGAGAAACGCCGGGTCGTCGAGCGCCGGCGGATCGAGATCGGCAAGCGCCGCCATCAGATACTCCCCAGCCGGCAGATCGCGGAACCCAAACGTTCCGTCGTCTGCCGGACGGACAAACTTGACCCGCCGCGACTGCGGCGTCCAGAGCTCGCGATTCGCCGGGAACACGACCACCACGTATCCCGCGGCGGGGACTCCGGTCGGCGTCTGAAGCGTCCCCGATAACTCAGACCGTCGGTCCGTCAGCGTGAGGGTGACCCCGTTGACGTCACCGGCTCGCCCGAATTCCAGCCCGGTATCGAGCAGGTCGCGCCCACCGGTCACGGCCGATCGCAGCCACCAGTCGGCCGCGGCACCGGCGACGGCCAGTTGATACGAGCCAGGCAGCACACCACCGACCTCGAAACTCCCGTCGGCGCGAACGGCCGCCGGCGGCACGTTGATGCTTCCGAGCACGGTGCTGTTGATCGCCGCCGATCCGCGCGAGCGCGTCGACGTGAGTCGCACGGAGAGTTGGGTGAGATCGGCTGGCGGATCGCGCTTTCCCGGATCGAACACGATCTTGCCGGTGACGCGCATGGCGGGCTGCAGGGCGAGCGTGACACCGGCGACGTCAGCGCCTGCGACCGTGACGTCGCTCATCGCCCAGAGCACTCGTCCCGCAGTCGGACTCGGCGGTGGGCCTATGCCGCCACCCGCGCCTCCGCCGCTGCCAACTCGAGTCGTCGTGGCCGGTGCTCCGGCGCCAGACCGGGCGGTGATCGTGTAGGTCCCAGGCGCGACATTCGTGTACTTGAATCGCCCTTCAGTGTCGGGCGGCGTCAATACCGGCGTCAGCATGGCGAGGAGCGGCAACACGCTGTCGGCTGGCGCGATGACGAGCAGTACGCTTGCAGGCGATCCCTCGGGATGGACGATGGTGCCTTGGATCGTCGTCGTCGGCACAACGCTGACCGTGAAGTCCACGCCAGAGCGTTCCTCTCCGGCAATCACTGAAACAGGCGTGAGCTCGGAGGCCTGCGCGGTGCCTGGGTAGTAGATCGGCGCAACGCCGACCGTCGGCCAGCGGCGCGCGGGTTCGACCGGCGGCCGTCCTCCACTCGGCGATGGCCTGCCTTCGCGAGCCTGAAGCTCAGCAAGCGCGGCGTCGAGATCCGCGGCGGTCGGACGGCTCAGTTCGCCGCTTGTCACCGAGCGCGTACTGACAATGGCGTACTTGCCAGGCATCAGTCCGAAGAGGCGATAGGCGCCGCGATCGTCGGTCATCGTCGTCTGCGCCACCGGCGCCGGGCTGGTACCGCGGGCGAAATCGACGCGCAGCGCGGCAACTTGCACGGCCGGCACCGGCTCGCCGGCCGCATCGCGCAACTGCCCGGCAATCACCGCGCCGCGACTGAGGCGGACGACGACGTCCTCCAGACGCTGGCCGGCGGCCACTGTGATGGCGGTGCCCGCGGTGCCCGAACGCTTTGCGCCGAACGCGGCGGTAATGAACGGCGCTTTCGACGCCGTGACGACAAATCGTCCAGCGGGCAGTCCGTCGAAGCGGAATCGGCCGTCGGCATCCGTCAGGGTGGCGCGTCCGGCGGGCAGTTCGTCGGCCGAGATCGTGACGAGCGCCCCGCGCACGGGCGCCGGCGCTGAGGTATCCGTCTGCACGATCCCGGCGAGGCTGCTCGTGCCGCCAGCCTCGTTCGCAAACCGGTCCCGCTGCGCAATAGAACCAGGAGACGGAGAAGAGCTGGCGGGGGCGGCTCCAAGCAGCAGGACACCGGCAGCGATGAAGCGGGCGCAGACCTTGAAGCTCATGATCTCATCGTTTCTCCGTGTCCTCTATCGTTTCTCCGTGTCCTCGTTCTTATCTAATCCGCGCAACGACAAGATCGACGGTCCGGGCGTCGCCCCAACCGACCGCCACGCGCGTAGCCAACGGCGCGGCGCGCTCGAGGAAGGCGGGATCCTGCCACGCGTCTGCGAGCGCGACGTCGACGGCCAGCACGAAGTACTCGCCGCCCGGCAAGCCGCCGATCGAAAAGCTTCCCGTGCTTGTCTGCGCAGACTTGAAGCGCGGCGGCGAAAGGCCGAAGTGTGTCCACTGCTCCCGCTCGGCGGGAAACGCCATCACGGCGGCCGCAGTCGCCGCGGCGCCATTTCGATCGCGGACGCTGCCGGCCAGCGCGCCCGCCTTCTCAATCATCGTCACGATGACGTCGTTGAAATCGCGGCCGGCTGACGCCTCGAGCGGCACGTAGGTGTAGTCGCGACCGCCGTGCGTGATCGACTTGATCGCCCACGACGATCCGGTGAGACGCAGGAAGTACTGTCCCGGCTGCACGCCGTCGAAGGAAAACGCGCCGCCTGCCTGCAGCTCGATCCGAGTCCGCCACGCGCCCAGCGATGGACTCCCGTTGGCCGGCTCCGCGCCCATCTGCACGCTGGCGATCGCCGGCGGTGTGCCCTCCCAGACGAGGCGGCCGGCGATCCGCGATCCGCGTTGGAGCGTCACCGCGACACCTTGGACGTCCTGCCCGCCCACCGTCACGCGCGCACGGCCGAACCAGGCGTCTTCGTTGCTTGAAAGATAGGTGGCGACCAAGAGGTCCGGTGGGCCCGAGACGACGTTGGTGTTGTTCATGCTCCAGCCGCGCGCGGGACTGGGCGGCCGCGGGAGCGACGAGCCACCGCCGAGTTCGAACTGCGTGACCGCGCGTCGCGCGTCTATCCAGTAGGTGCCGGCCGGAACGTGCACGAAGGTGAACGAACCGTCGGGGGTGCTGATCGCGGTCGCGGCCTCGCTGCCGTCGCCGAGATCCTCGGTGCCCTCGGCGAGCAGTCGGAGAGTTCGGCCGGCGACGGCGTCCGCCGGTCCGTCGATGCGGCCGAGAATGCGCGCGACCGGCACGGAATCGAGGCGCACGTCGATCCCACGAAGGTCCGCGCCTGGACCGACGACGATGGCGGCGGCGGCGCTGATCAGCGGCGTGGCCGGGTAGAACGTCTGTCGATACGCCAGCCGCCGGCCATCCGCTGTGGGCGCCGGCATCGGATACCTGCCGTGCGCGAGCCGCGTGCCGGGCTCGAGGTCGAGCAGATCCATCGTCTCATTCGGCGATCTGGATGGCGTCAGAGCACCGGCTCCGGCGAAGGGCCCGCCAGTGGCACGAACGCTCGTGCCGTCAGGGACCGAGTTGTGCACGACCGGGACCGACACGAGGTATCGTCCTTCGCGCAAACCAGAAATCCGGTACATGCCGCGGTCATCTGTGGTGGTCGGCGAGGCAGCGGCGTAGTGCGGCGCGCCGGCCACAATCACTGACGCCAGGGCGCGGACGTAGATACCGACAATCGGTTCCCCGTGCTCGTCGAGCACCGTGCCGGAGATCGCGCCCAGCCGCCACATCGTGATCCGGGCGTCGCTGATCCACTGTCGCTCCCGCAACGAGATCCGCTGCGGCGCGCCGCCGAGCTCCGAACGACCGTAGTCGGCCGGCAGATAGCCATGCCGCGTCGCCCCGATCGAGTAGCCTTCACCAGGCGGCACGTCTTTGAAAACGAACCGTCCCTGCGCATCCGTCAACAGCCGGGTCGGGAACGAAAGCGGTCCGCCCGTCCGCCTGGTCAGCGTGACGATCGCGTTCTCGATCGGACGGCCGGTCGCGCCGTCGACGACGCTCCCGCTGATGGCGGCCGTGGTGGCAGGCGCCGGCGACTGCGCCGCCGGCCAGCGACCGGCACTGAACGCCATCGCCATCGCAATGGCCATCCGTGCGGCTTGGCGTCCTGATGTCATGACGATGGACCTAAGAACCCCGGCCAGCCGTGATCGTTGCTCGGAGTCTCAGCCTCGTCTCCGAATTGACACTATCCTCTCCGCACGGGGTTCTTAGAGGCAAAGGCGCCCGGTTGACTGACGCACATCAGCTCTTCACTCAGCACAGGGATGGCGTGTTCCGCTATCTCTGCCGTATTGTCGGCCGGACCGATACCGCCAGCGACCTGACGCAGGAGGTGTTCCTGCGGGTGGCGCGGACGCGCGTGCCTGACGCTGGCGAGCAGGGCCGTCGCGCCTGGGTGTTCAAGATCGCGCGGAACCTGGCACTCAATCATCTTCGCGACCAAGTGCGGCGGCCGGCGACGGTGGAGCCGGTGGATCGGTTGCAGCCGGCGACGCAGGAATTGTCAGTCGCGATCGGCGAAGCGCTCGCCGGCATGCCGGCGCTCGATCGTGACGTCTTCCTGATGCGCGAGAGCGCTGGGCTCGGCTACGAGGAGATCGCGGCCGCGTGCGAACTGACGGTCGATGCCGTGCGATCGCGGCTGCATCGAGCGCGTGAACGGTTGCGTGAGGGGCTCGGCGATTCGCTGCGCGTGCATCGAGAGCGCGGGATCCGGCTCACGCTCCCCGAGCGTGCCAGGCGCGACGAGTCATAGGAACGATCGAGAGGACGGCAATGACTGAGAACGCTTTCGAGATGATCGATGCCCTGGTCGACGGCGAACGGGTCGATGCCGAGGTATTGAGACGCGCGCTGGCCGACGCAAGCGGGCGCGACTATCTCATCGACATCCTGGCGCTGCGCGACGCGATGGCACAGACGTCACCGAAGAGCCAGCCCGACGCGGCGCCGAAGCGTCCGCGGACGGCGTGGCACCGCGCGATCGCGTGGCCGGCCGCGGCCGCGGTGCTCGTCGCCTCCCTGGCGGCAGGCTTTGCCGCGGGGTACCAATTCGCCGGCACACCGGTCGAACGTGCGGGATCAACCGACGTGAACACGCGGGCGGTCGGCCCAGTCGACTCCGCCGCCAGGATCGACTGCGCCCGCGCCGACGCGCGTGATTCGTCTCGAATCGGGCGTCGACTGGCAGGAAGGCACGGGAGGAGACTGAGGATGCGGACGTTGCTCCTCGCCGGCTGGGTACTGGCAGGACAGCCGGGCCTCTCGCAGCAGGCCGCGCCGCCGCCGCAGGCGCCCCCAACGCAACAGACGCCGCCGTCGCAGGAAGTGCGGCGAGTGCTTGACGGCCTGTCGACGGCGGTGGCGGCTCAGTTCGGCGTCACCCTGACGCTCGCCGCGCCAGTGACTCGGACCGACGGCCGCGTGTCGGGCGCGAGCATGCGCAACCTGTCGCAGCCGTTCGCCTATTTCGTGTACTCGAACGGCGACCTGTGCGGCGCGACGACGCTGACGACGGTCGAACCCCGTGCGGCCATGGTCGGATGGCGAGTGACGGCGACGTCGGTGACTCGGACGGCGACGCAACTTGTCGTCAAGCTCGACTGGCAACGCCTGTGGGATCGCGGGCGGGCGCTGCCAAACGGACCGCGTGGCTCGACCGAGCTCGTCCTTCAGCGCGAAGACCGAGTCCCGGTGGACTTCGTCGCCGCTCCGCCGAGCGGATGGCTGCGATGCCACTGGCATTGGTCTCGAGGTGTGCGGCGGAGCGCCGGCTCGTGTCGAGCGGCGCGCCGGACGCGGCGGCCGGTCGCGATCTCGACGCCGAGCTGTGGCTCGTCCACCGTCGGCCCGACGGCGTCGAGAACGTCCAGCGCTTGGAGATTCACGCCGGCCAGGCGGGCATGGGATTTTTTTTCAGGCCCACCCGCGTCGAGACGACGACGGCCACGGTGATGATTGAGGTCGCCGGCGACATTCGTCCGAGCACGAGCCAGAACGGTCCCGGTCTCGCCATCGCGATCGAGCGGGTCTGGCTCAGCAGCTCAGCCAGGGGCGGCGCCCTTACGGGGCGGATCCGCGCGGACGATTCCGCTGCCCGCAGCCGGCGAAGTGATCTCGTTCGACCTGCCGAGCGGCGGCGCGCGTCGGCGGAGGGGGCGGGGGCGGCGGTCGTGGCGGAGCCGGTGTCGCCGGCGGAGGCGCGGCCCGAGGCGGTGGCGGCGCCTCGGCCGGGAGTGTGGCCGGCGGTGGGGGATCGGGCGGCGGCCGCGGTGGCCGGAGGCGGGAGGCGGCGCGGGAGCCGGACCGGCCCGCGGCGGTCGCGACCGGACCCGTCACTCCAGACCCGCTCAGACGGTCATACGTTCTCGCTGCGTCTCCGGCTAAAGTAGCGGACGGTGCCCATGGCACACGTCCTCGCCGCGTTCATGACCGTCCGTCGCGGTCCTCGCGAGTTCCTCGAGACTGGCCTCCCAGGCGCCGTCGCCCGCAGATACCGCTGCGACGGTCGTCGATCGTTATCACGCGCTGCTGATCGAATATCGCTCGGGAGATGTGCGACGGGCGATCAGTGGCCTGTCGTCGTGGAGCGGCCTCGACACCGTCGTCGTGCAACGGCACGCGAAGTGGGCGCCGGACTGGATGCGGGTCGCCGCGATGCTCGAGACCGAAACCGCGTTCTCATCCCGTCAGCCCGAGGGCGTGGGCGCACGCCTGGATTACGCCGATCAGTGGCTGTCGCTCGCCGAACGTGTGGAATCCCGCGCAGACTCGCGGACGTTCCGACGTCAGTGGTCGCTGGCGGTCGGGCAGTGGCTGACCGCGCAGGGCGTTCCTGCGGCAGCCGGGCGGTTTCTTGCCAACGCGGCGACACGGTTTTCTGGCGATCCTGAAATACACCTGGCGTTGGGGACGGCGCTCGAGTCGGTTGCGCTGTCGCTGGGAGTCGATCCCGCCGCGCCCGAAAGCGCCGCGGCCGCCGTACGCCAGCAGTACGACACCGCGATCTCCGCGGCGAAAGCCGCACTTGAACGGGCGGCGACGTCGAAGCCGGCGGCGCCCGAAGCGGCGTTGCGGCTGGCGCGCGTGCACGTGCTGCAACGAGCTGACGAACGCGCCGTGCCGCTGCTCGAAGCGGCGCGCCAGCCGGGCGCGCCGGCACCAGTCGCCTACGTCGCGGCACTGCTGCTGGGCGAGATTCAGGCCAGGCGCGGCCAGTTGCCAGCCGCGCGCGCGCTCTTCGAAGAAGCGCGCCGCCTGTTCCCGGGTGCGCAGAGTGCCGACCTCGCGGACGCGCGCGTTCTGCAATCAGCCGGACAAGCCGCGGCCGCTGCCACGCTCCTGGAGACCATGCTCGGCCGCAGCGGACCGGCGGCCGATCCGTGGCGACGATATCCTCTCGGGTTTGCCGACGTGACGAAGCAGGTCGCGGCGCTGCGCGAGGCGGTCCGGCAATGACTCGCGCGGTGGTGCTGGCGGCCGCAGCGCTGGTGGCGGGTCAGCTGGGGACGTTTCGATCCACGACCGAAGTCGTCCTCGTCGACGTGCTGGTGACCGATCGCGGGCGCCCGGTCGATGGCTTGAGCGCGAGCGACTTCCAGCTGCGCGATAGCGGCGTGCGGCAGAGCATCTCGCTCATCGCGGTCGACCGCGTCCCGATGGACCTGCGACTGTCGCTCGACGTGAGCAGCAGCCTCGCCGGCACGCAGCTCGAGACGCTGAAACACGCCGCTCGCGCCGCCATCGCGGCGCTGCGTCCGGGCGACCGCGGCGAAATCCTCACCTTCGCGGACACCGTCACGCGCCGCCTCGCGTGGACCGCCGATCGCGCGCGACTGAACGCCGAGGTCGACCAGGTCACCGGCGCCGGCTGGACGTCGCTCATCGACGCGACGTTCACGTCGCTCGCGCTCCCGACCGACGCGACGCGGCGCACGCTGGTGCTGGTGTTCACCGATGGTCGTGACACCGCGAGCTGGCTCTCGGCCGCCGACGTCGTGCGGAGCGCCGCACAATCGACGGCGACGCTGTACGGAGTGACGTCCGCGCCGGTCGCCGTCATCGACCGCGAGGCCACAGACCGCTTGCGAACCCGCCTGCTGAACGGCGCGCCAGCCTATAGCCCGGCGTTCCTGCAAGTGGTGGCGGCGGAAACGGGAGGCGAGACGATGTACACCACGACACCGGCGGACCTCCGGACGGCGTTCGTCCAGGTGATGTCGCGCTTCAATCAGCGGTATCTTTTGAGCTACACACCGGTGGGCGTCGCGAGCGGTGGGTGGCATCCGATCGAGGTGCGGGTCGGCGACCCGGCGTTGACCGTGACGGCGCGCCGGGGTTACGTGAGGTCAATGAATTGAAGAACCTGGCTCGACTCAGTGCCGCGGTCGCGCTCGTCATCTTGACCGGCTCGCTCGCCCACGCGCAGTACGTCATGGAACGGCTCAGCCGGGGCGTCGTCGCGGTTCGCACCGGCGACGCCGAGGTCTACGTCGGCTGGCGACTCTTCGGCGTCGACGCTCCTGACATCGCGTTCAATCTGTATCGGACGACCGACGCCGGCAAGCCCGTCAAGCTCAACACGTCGCCGCTCGTCGCCACGACCGACTTCATCGACCGCACCGTCGATCCGACGCGTTCGAACACGTACACCGTGCGCGCCGTCGTCGGCGGCAAGGAACAAGCGGCCAGTGCCCCGTTCACGCTCGCGGCCAACGCCCCTGTCCAGCAATATCTGACCGTGCCGCTTCAACGGCCTGCCGGCGGCGAAGTGGCCGTGCCAGCGGGCGCGCCCTCAGCGAAGTACACCTACAACGCGAACGACGCCACCGTCGCGGACCTCGACGGAGACGGCGAGTACGAGATCGTCTTGAAATGGGATCCGTCGAATTCGCGCGACACCGCGTCCGCCGGACTCTCCGGTCCGGTGCTCATCGACGCCTATCGACTCGACGGCACGCGGCTGTGGCGGATCGATCTGGGCCGGAACATTCGCGCCGGCGCACACTACACGCAGTTCATCGTCTTCGATCTCGACGGCGACGGCCGGGCCGAGCTGGCGTGCAAGACGGCAGACGGATCGATCGACGGCACGGGCCGCGTGATCGGCGACGCCGCCAAGGACTTCCGCTCGCTCACGGTGCCGACCGACGGCGTGCAAGTCGCCGCGACGACCGATTCCCGCTACGGCAAGGTGTTGGCCGGACCCGAGTACTTCACGGTCTTCGACGGACGCACCGGTGCCGTTCGCGCGACGACGGCGTACATACCGGGCCGGGATCCGATGGACAGTTGGGGCGGAATCGGCGGCAACGGCGGCAACGACACGAACGGCAATCGCGTCGACCGCTTCCTCGCCGGCGTCGCGTATCTCGACGGCCGGCAGCCGAGCGTCATCATGGCGCGCGGCTACTACGGCCGTTCGGTCATCGCGGCCTGGGACTGGCGCAATGGCGCCCTGACCTCTCGCTGGGTCTTCGACTCGGGCAGCGCGCCGCCGCCGTATCCGAATCCGAAAGCGTCGCCATACTCCGGCCAGGGCGCGCACAGCCTGTCGATCGCGGACGTCGACGGCGACGGCCGCCAGGAGATCGTCTACGGATCGATGGTGATCGACGACGACGGAAAGGGCCTGTTCTCGACAGGGCTGCGGCACGGAGACGCGCTGCACGCCGGCGATCTCGATCCGGCGCGTCCGGGTCTCGAGGTCTTCGGCATCCATGAGAACGAGGACGCGACGGTCGCGCTCGGCACTCCTGGCGCGGCACTCTTCGATGCACGGTCGGGCGCCATCGTCTGGAGTGCGCTGCCGGGCGGCGACGTCGGACGTGGCCTCGCGGCGGACATCGACCCGCGGCACCCGGGCGCCGAGTTCTGGACCAACGTCGCGACCCTCGGCCTCATCGACGTGCGCGGCCAGCGTATTTCGACCGCGCCGCCGTCGGCCAACTTCGCGATCTGGTGGGACGCCGATCCGCTGCGCGAGATCCTCGACAGCAACTGGATCGGCAAGTGGAACTGGACGACGAGCACGATCGACCGTCTGCTCACGGCGACCGGCGCCATGTCGAACAACGGCACGAAGTCCACACCGGCGCTCTCAGCCGATCTCTTCGGCGACTGGCGCGAGGAGGTGATCTGGCGGAGCGCGGACAACGAGTCGCTGCGCATCTACACGACGACGATTCCAGCGACGAACCGGCTGCCGACGCTGATGCACGATCCGCAGTACCGCGTCGCGATCGCCTGGCAGAACGTCGGCTACAACCAGCCGCCCCATCCGTCGTTTTTCATCGGCGACAAGATGCCCCCACCGCCGCGGCTCCCGATCGTCATTCGCTGACGACCTGTTCATGCCGCCTATGCCCCTCTCCGCTCCTCGACCGCCGACCGCGAGCATCTGCTTCATCCATTGCAGCACCCGACTGCGCAGACGCGGTCCCGGATCTGGGTCAAGGGACGAGGCTCGATCATCACGGACGCTGACGGCCGCGAGTATCTCGATGGGCTGGCCGGACTGTGGAATGTCAACGTCGGACACGGCCGGACGGAGCTCGCGGACGCCGCGCGCGATCAGATGTCCACGCTGGCCTACGCGACGGCGTATGCGGGATCGTCGAACTATCAGGCGATCGCGCTCGCCGAGCGGCTGAGCGGCCTCGTCTATCCGTCGATCAACGCCTTCTATTTCACGAGCGGCGGCGCAGAGGCGACGGATACGTCGATCAAGACGGCCCGGTTCTATTGGAAAGCGACGGGAAAGCCCGACAAGGTCAAGGTCATCTCGAGACGCCGGGCCTATCATGGGCTCACGCTCGCGGCGATGAGCGCGACGGGCCTGGCGGCGTTCTGGCCGATGTTCGAGCCGCGCATGCCAGGGTTCGTGCACATCGACGCGCCTGATCCGTACCGCTTTACGCACGACGACCCTTCAATCAGCCTCGGTGTGGCGGCGGCCAATCAGCTCGAGGCGGCGATCTTGCGAGAAGGCCCGGACACGGTGGCCGCCTTCATCGCCGAGCCGGTTCAAGGTGCCGGCGGCGTGATTATCCCGCCCGCCGACTACTTTCCGCGCGTTCGCGAGATCTGCGACCGCTACGACGTCCTCTTCATCTCGGACGAGGTGATCACCGGATTCGGACGCACCGGGCGGTGGTTCGGGCTCGAGCACTACGGCGTCGAGCCGGACCTCATGCAGTTTGCGAAGGGGATCACCAGCGGGTACGTGCCGCTCGGCGGGATTGGTGTCTCCGACCGCATCCGCGACACGATCAACGGCGCGCCGCCGGACAAACGATGGATGCACGCCTACACGTACTCCGGGCACCCGACCTGCTGCGCGGTCGCGCTTCGAAACATCCAGATTCTGGAAGATGAGCGGCTCGTCGAGCGGGCGGCCGCCCTGGGCGCCAGCTTCAGTCGCAAACTGGAACGGCTCCGGCAGGTCGAGGGCGTGGGCGACGTCCGATCGCAAGGATTGATCGGCGCGGTCGAAGTCGTCGCCGACCGGGCCACCAAGCGACTCCATGCGCCGGAGACGCAGATGACGCAACGTCTGACCGACGCCCTCCTCGATCGCGGCCTCTACACGCGCGTGGCGCTCGACTGCATCTGTCTGGCGCCGCCGCTCGTCGTTCAGGAGGACGAGCTCGACCGCATCGTCGAGATCATCGGCGAAACGGTTGCGGGAGCTGACGAGGACATAGGGCTGGTGCTGGGTGCGTGGGTGGAACGCTGGCGCTCGCCACTTCAGTGAAGTGGGCCAGCGCGAGCTCGTCCGCGCACCCAGCACCTGGCACCCAGCACGCAGCACCGCTTCCCCTCTTGTCCTATCGCGCTTCGACCGAGTAGCGTGTTAGATGTCTCCCCGGGTGAGCTGACATGCCTACGATTTCGCTGTTCATCGCGCTTTGGGCACTGAGCCCGCTGGCCCAGGCCGCCACGACTCAGGCCGCGCGCAAGCCAGCTGTCCTCGAGATTCGGGTCACAGACCGGATGGGGGCGCCGCTCGACGCCGCCCACGTCGCGGCAGAAGGCCCGTCCGGCCGGAAGGGCGAGACCGATCGAAACGGATCGGTCACGTTCAGGACTCTGACCGCGGGTACTTATCGGTTCCGGGTCGAGCGCCAGGGCTACGTCCCGCTCGAGAAAGAGGTGGTCGTACGGGCCGGCGCCATGGAATCGGTCGAGGCCGCCCTCACGGCCGCGCCGCCCCCGCCGCCCGAACCCAAACCGGCGCCGCCGCCCCCGCCGGTCGTCGTCGCCCCGCCGCCGCCGCCGCCCGGACAACCGAGGGTCCTGTCCATTCCGGACCTGTTCGAAAAGCAGCCGTTGGGCCGCGACGCCATCAAGGAGAGTCCGATCGGCTGCTCGGGCCTGTCGACGGCGACCATGATTCAAGTCCGTGACGCCCTCCCGCTGCACAAGCACGCCGACGCCGACGAAGCGCTGTACGTCATCGCGGGCGAAGCCACCCTGAAGCTGGGCGACAAGGACTTCAATATCGCGGCGGGCTGGTTCGTCCTGGTGCCCCGCGGCACCGACCACGTCCTCACCCGCCGTGGCCGGAACCCGGTCATTCTGGTCTCGGTGATCGGCGGGCCGCCCTGTTCTTAGAGCGAGAAACGAGACGAACTGGAGCACGGAGAAGAGCTAGAGGCACGAGAGAGCACCGGGGCACAGAGCGATCAGGGGACGCGGACACGAGCGCGATAGCTCCTGCGCTCGCCCGCGTGGAGCTCAATTCTTGTGGTTTTCCGGCCCTTCTCCGTGGTTTCGGGCCCTTTCTCCTCAAATTTACTGGCGCGGGGCCCCACCCCTGCGCCTCGGGCCCGCGCCTCAAGGCGGCGCGGGGTATCCACTTTGTTCGTCTCCGTGACCTCTAGCTCTTCTCCGTGACCCTCCTTGTGTAACTTTTTCCTCCCTCCGTGTTCTTTCCCCTGATGCGAGTCGGCCAGCCGCGCGGGCATGAACGACGCCGACGCGTTTGAGGCGTTCGTTCGGCGGTACCAGGATCTCGTGTTCGCAACCGCCGTCAGGCTTCTTGGCGGCCGAAGCGAGGCCGAGGACGTCGCGCAGTCGGTGTTCCTGAAGGCGTACCAGCGATTCGATCAGTTGCAGGCGAGCCCTGGCGCAGCGTCATGGCTCAAGACGGTGACGACGAATGAATGTCTCAACCACCTGTCGCGGTACCGATCGCGGTGGCGCTTCTTCAGCGAGATGCGGCGAACGGACGACGAGGGTGACCACATGGAGTTCGAGATGACGCTCGCGACGGAAGGCACGCCGGCCGATACGCTCGATCGCGTGGAGCGGCGGCGTCAATTGGCCGCCGCGCTCTTGCAGCTGCCCCCACATCAGCGCGTGCCGATCGTGCTGTTTCACTTCGACCAGATGAGCTATCAGGACATCGCCGCGCGTCTCGGGGTGACGCTCGCGAAGATCAAGACCGACATCCACCGCGGCCGGGAGATCCTCGCGAAGCTGCTGGCCTGAATCATGGATCCGCACACCCTGGAAGAGATCGTCGACCGCGCGCTGAGGGAGTTGCCGGCGCCGCGCGCGCCGCACACGCTGCTGCCGCGGGTCATGCGCGCGGTCCGCGCTGGCGTGGTGACCGCGCCCCTCGTCGGTTGGCGCACGTGGCCGCTGTCGTGGCAGATCGCGGCGGTCGCCGGCCTGCTGCTGGTCGGATTCGGCGCCATCAATCTGGCCCGTGTGAGTGCCGATCTCGTCGGCTTCTACGTCGCGAGCTCGGCTGCCGACGGCACGAGCGGCCGGCTGCTCCAGGAGTTGAGCACCGTCGCCTCTGCGCTGCGTGTCCTGTGGCGCGTCGTGATCGAACCACTTGTCGTGTTCGGAGGGATCGTCCTCGTCATCATGGGCGCCGCGTGCGCCGCATTTGGCACGGCGATTGGCCGTGTCGCCCTGGGAGGGGCGTCCCGTTTATGAAGGCACCTGTTGTTGTCGCAGCGCTCGCTGCCCTCTTGCTCACGACGCCGGCCGGGTTGGCTGCCGACCAGACACGCGTCGAGTCGCCCGACCAGCGTGCCGACGCCGTGGCTCAGGCACCGGCGCTCGAAATCGACCGCGATCAGATCGAGCCGGTGGACTTCTTCAGATACTCCGGGCGGGCGATTCTTCGTATCTGGCAGGACTATCGGCTGCGGCCCGACGAGACCGTGCGCGACGTCGTCACCATCTACGGATCCGCGACGATCGATGGCCGCGTGGACGGCGATGTCGTCGTGGTCCTCGGCGGCGTCACGCTCGGCAGCACGGCCGTCGTGCGGGGATCGGTCATCGTCGTTGCCGGCGACGCGACCGTCGCAGAGGGCGCGGTCGTTCGCCACGATCTGGTGGTGGTCGGCGGCGGCCTGAACGCGCCGGCGTCGTTCTCGCCGGGCAACGAGTACATCCTCGTCGGCACGTCGTGGCTCGGCGACAGGGTGCGCGCGGTCGTGCCGTGGTTCACGCATGGTCTCCTCTGGGGCCGGCTGATTGTTCCGAGCCTCGGTTGGGTGTGGACCGTGGTCGGCATCGTGTTGCTGATCTCCGTGCTCATCAATCAATTGATGCACCGCCCCGTCGGTATCTGCGCGGATACGCTCGCCGCCCGGCCACTCAGCGCATTTCTGGTCGGCCTGCTCGTCCTGTTGCTGGCCGCTCCGCTCTCAGTGCTGCTGGCGGCGACGGTGATCGGCGTGGTCGTCTTGCCGTTCTTCTGGGCGGCGCTGTTGCTCGGCTGGCTGGTCGGCAAGGTCGGCGTCACGCGTTGGATCGGCCGCGCGTTGACCGGCGCGTCCAGCGACGAGTCGCCGGTGTCCGGACTGCGGTCCTTCCTCGCCGGGTTCGTCGTGATCATCCTGCTGTACATGGTGCCGCTGCTTGGGTTGATGACCTGGGCGATTGTCGGCGTGCTCGGCATCGGCACGGCGACGCAGTCGTTCCTGGCCGCGATTCGGCGCGAACGGCCAGCGCCCGCGCCACGCGGACCGGTGCCCCCTACCGCCGATGCCACCGGCCATCGATCCGCCAGCGTCAGGATCGTTCGGTCCGCCGCCGATCGCCGACCCGCCGGGGATGTCGTTTGCCGCGGCGGATCCCATCGTCACGAGTGCGTCGGCCGCGCCGGCATCGGAGTCCGTGCCCTTCGAGCCCGCACCGGCCGGCGCCGCGGCGGCGCACAGTCTCATCGCCATGCCGCGCGCCACGTTCGTGGATCGCCTCGCGGCGCTCGTGATTGACGCGCTCCTCGTCCTGCTGGTCAGGCAGTTCCTGGTGTTTCGCGAGGACGGGCTGTTCTTCGGGCTGCTGTTTGCCTACTTCGTCGGATTCTGGGCGCTGAAGGGCACGACGATCGGCGGCATCATCTGCAACCTGCGCGTCGTGCGTGCGGATGGCGCGCCGATTCGAGTTCGCCGATGCGCTCGTCCGCGGGCTGGGCGGCATCCTGTCGGCCGTCCCGTTCGGGCTGGGCTTCCTGTGGATTCTGCGGGATCAGGAACGTCAGGCGTGGCACGACCGGATCGCCGGCACGTACGTCGTGCGCGTGCCGAGGAACTGGCCGGTACGGCTAAGGCTGACGCTCGTCGATGTACTGCTGAATCAGCGCGTCGAGGCTCTGGTCGCTGGGAAAGCCGAGCGCGCGGGCACGAGAGGCATCGACCGCACCAGGCCAGCCGGCCACCATGCGCGCGATCGCGTCGTTCGGCTCCCACCGGATGCGACTCGCCACCTCGGCGCCGGCGACACGCGTGAGCGCGCTGACCATTTCCCCGACGGTCACCGACAGCGACGGCACGTTCAACGTCCGGTGCATGCCGAGGCGATCGGCCGGAAGATCGTGCGCCGCGATGAAGCTGTCGATCGCCACCGACGGTGACGCGAGGACGACCCTCATCGCTGGATCGATCGGACAGATCGACACCTCGCCGTTCAACGGCTCACGAAAGAGACTGCTCGCAAACGACGACGCCGCCGCGTTGGGCCGGCCAGGCCGGACGCTGATCGTCGGCAGCCGGACAGAACGGCCGTCGACGAATCCGCGCCGGGCGTAGTCGCTGACGAGGAGCTCGCCGATCGCCTTCTCGGCGCCGTACGACGTCTGGGGGGTCACCGCCGTCGTCTCGAGCGCGACGTCCGGCAGGTTGCCGCCGTACACGGCGACCGAGCTCGCGAAGACCAGCCGCGGCCGCCGGCCGCGCGCGCGGCAGGTTTCGAGAATCTGCCGCGTGGCGTCCAGGTTCACACGCATGCCGAGATCGAAGTCGGCCTCGGCCTGCCCGCTCACGACCGCAGCGAGATGGAAGATGGACGACGTCTGGCCGTCGATCGCCTGTTCGATCAGATCGCGGTGCGAGATGTCCCCAGTCAGTGCGTCGACTCGCGGGTCGCCGAACGCATTGGGCGCCGTCATGTCGACGAGCGTCAGCCGTTCGAACGTGGCGGCACGGCCGTCCGGACCGGCCAACGTCCCACGCTGAAGCAACGTACGGGCCAGCCGCTGGCCCAGAAATCCGGCGCCGCCGGTGATCACGATGTGCATGGCGTCAGAAACCAATTGGCGCGCCACGGGCGCGCAGTCGATCGATCCAGCCGAGCCCGGCGTCAGTGCCGGCGCGCGGTCGATATTCACAACCGATCCATCCCGAATACCCGAGCTCGTCGACGAGCGTCAGCAGATAGGCGTAGTCGATCTCGCCGCTGTCAGGCTCGTGCCGTCCGGGCACGCCGGCCACCTGGACGTGGCCGATGTCGCTCATCGACGCGCGAAACGTCGTCGCCAGATCCCCTTCCACGATCTGCGCGTGATAGAAGTCCATCTGCACTTTGAGGTTCGGCCGATCGACCTCACGGCGGATCGCGTGCGCCTCGGCCTGCGTCGTCAGAAAGTAGCCGGGCATGTCGCGGTGATTGAGCGGCTCGATCAGGAGCGTCCGGCCGGACTTGGCCAGCTCGTCGGCGGCGTACGCGAAGATTGTTCACGTAGCAGGTCCGATACGCCGCGCGATCGGCGCTCT
Source organism: uncultured Acidobacteriota bacterium (assembly GCA_963816795.1). Lineage (GTDB taxonomy): Bacteria > Acidobacteriota > Vicinamibacteria > Vicinamibacterales > SCN-69-37 > CAWFLT01. The sequence continues at coordinate 333,691 of CAWFLT010000001.1, forward strand.
CCGGCACGAGACCGGCCAGCGCGTGCACCCGCGGCGTCTCGAGCGCGAGCGCATACTCGAGGCCGCGCGCCAGGCTCTCGCGAAAGGCCGCCTCGCGGCCAGGCACACACGCGACGCCACGTTCCCCCGCCGCCCAGTCGCCGGGCGGCAGGTTGAACAGCACGCACTGCAGCCGATTGGCCCGCAACGCGGCCGCGATCTCATCCGGTGACGATTCGTAGGGAAACTGAAACTCGACTGCCGCAAACCCGGCCCGCGCCGCCGCCCCAAATCGATCGGCCCACGGCAGCTCACCGTACATCATGCTCAGATTCGCCGCCAGCTTCACCATCGTCGCGGTCTCGCAAGATAGCACACCCCTCTTTAGCCTTTTGCCTTTCTGCTACCCTTGCCTCGTGATTCCGTTTCCGGCGACTCACCGGTCGGTGCTCGAGCGGATTCGCAGCGCCGATACCGACGAGCGCCGTCTGGCGTTTGGCGATCTCGCTGAAGGCTACTGGCGGCCGAGCTATCACTATCTTCGCCTGCACTGGCGGCTCGCGCCTGAAGCGGCGGAGGATGCCGTCCAGGCGTTCTTCACGACGGCGTTTGAAAAGGGTTACGTCGAGCGCTACGACCCGGCCAAGTCCCGGTTCCGCACGTTTCTCCGGATGTGTCTCGATCGATTCGTGCAGAACCTGCAGAAGGCGGAGCGCGCCGATAAACGGGGCGGCGGGGCGGTCCATCTATCGCTCGATTTTCACGGCGCAGAAGAGGAGCTCGGCCAGCGTGGAGGCATCGACGCCTCGCGCCTGCGGGATCCGTCGCCCGCCAACCTCGACCGTTTCTTTCATGACGAGACCGTTCGCGCCCTGTTCTCGCGAACGGTGGCGGCGATGCGCGAGGCCTACGCTCGAGAAGGCAAGCCGCTCATCTTCGCCGTCTTCGAACGGCACGATCTGGCGCCTTCGTCCGATGTGACCTACGCCAGTGTCGCGAAGGAACTTGACGTGTCGACGACACAGGTCACCAACTACCTCCACGCCGCTCGACGACGCTTCCGCGATGTTGCCCTCGCACAGCTTCGATCCCTGGTCGGCACCGACGAGGAGTACCGGCTCGAGGCGCGCGAGCTCTTCGGGGTCGACGTCAGCGCATGACGTGGATCTCCGACGCCGTCCTCGATCGGCTTCGGGACGTCGCGACGCGGCCAGAGCTGCCCTCAGGACGGTACGTGCTGGGCGGGCCGATTGGCCGCGGCGGCATGGGCGCCGTCTACGCCGCTCGCGACACGCTGCTCGATCGCGACGTGGCGATCAAGGTGTCGAACGCAGTCGCCGCGGGAACTGGGCTCGATCAGCGGCTGCGTGACGAGGCGCAGGTCCTCGCCCGTCTCGAGCACCCTGGCATCGTGCCGATTCACGACGCCGGCGTCCTCGCCGACGGACGCCTTTTCTATGTCATGAAGCTCGTCCGCGGCGAAACACTCGCCGCGCATCTGACGCAACTGACCGGCGAACCGCGCAAGCTCGCGATCTTCGAGCGGGTGGTCGATACCGTGGCGTTCGCGCACTCGGCAGGAATCGTCCATCGCGATCTCAAACCCGAGAACATCATGGTCGGCAGCTTCGGCGAAGTGCTGGTGCTCGACTGGGGCCTCGCGAAGATCCTGGGCGGACCGGCAGCCACGGGCGTTCGCGCCGGCACGCCGGGATTCATGGCGCCCGAACAGGAGCGGGGCGATTCTCCCGAGATCGGGCCGTCTGCCGACGTCTTCGCCCTCGGCGCAATCTTCGCGTGGATGATCAAGGGCGATCCGCCGCCGCCCAAGCGCCTGCGCGCAATTGTCGCCAAATGCCTTGCGGCCTCGCCCTCGATGCGCTTCGACAATGCGGCGCTCCTCGCCGCCGACCTCGGCCGTTACCGCGACGGCGTCGCCGTGTCCGCGTACCGCGACACCTGGCTGGACCACGTCGGCCGATGGTTCGCTCAGGTACCGCACCTTCATCGTGCTCCTCCTCGCCTACCTCGTGATGCGGGCGGCATTTGCGGTATGGGCACGAGGATGATTCATCGATAATCTGCAATCGGCAAACGGCAATGGCAAACACATCGGCAATCTGCAATCCCGATGGACAATTGCCAATCTCGCAATCGATCCGGATCGCCAATCGACAATCGGACAATCGATCCGATGTGAAATGGACAATCGGACAATCGATTGGATGGACAATCGACAATCGGACAATCGGCTGGATGGACAATCGAAGAATGTGGCGGTCCGGACCATTGCAAATTTCAGATTTGACGTCGGATTGCCAGATTTTCCATTGTGCATCGGCATTTCCCGATTGCCGATGTGTTTGCCATTGCAGTTTGCCCATTGTCGATTGTCGATTACACGAATCAGCCCCGTCCCCTAAAAGCTCTTACCCTCGCCGTGTAATAAGCCTGTCAGGAGGCTCTGAATGAACAAACCGCTGCTTGGACTGCTGCTTGGCGCCGTGCTCGGCGCGTTCGATGGCCTGACCGCGCTCATTTCCGCGCCGCAGGAGGCCAAGAACATCGTCGGTATCGTGATCGGCTCGACGTTCAAGGGACTGATCGTCGGCGTCCTCGTCGGCTGGTACGCGGCGCGCGTGCAGTCGCTCGCCAAGGGCCTCGCCGTCGGTCTCGTGGTCTCGGCCTTCTTTGCGTTTCTCATCGCGGCGATGCCCAACGAGCAGGGCGGCCACTACTGGGTCGAGATCATGGTGCCAGGGTGCATCGTCGGGTTGCTCGTGGGATACGCGACGCAGAAATTCGGCACCGTCGCGAGGCAAAGAGCGTGAGATCTTGAGTGATCAGCCGTGGGGCTACCGCCCGAAGATTCGCAGCTCGGCGATCGACCAGTAAAACGCCGGGTGACCCTCGGTGACCGTCAGGACGACGCGATCCGCCTGAGTGGCGGCCGGCAGGGCGATGAGCAACGGGGCGTTCCGGGGATCCTTGATGAGCGCGTGCACCGCCAGACCCGCGGTCTTGCCCTCCCACACCGTCGTCAACGGGCCGGCGCCGGTCGCGAGGCTCACGCGTAGCCCGCGCGGATAGTCCTGCGGCGACGGGCCGAGATGCAGTTCGATGTGGGAGACGACGGCCGTCCGTTCGAGCGTCACGGACACTTCATTGCCTGGCAGTTGCGGTCCGCCCGTATCCCAACGGGTTGACGGCATTCCGATCTCTCATGCCGGCGACCACTTTCGGGTGGACCGAGACCTGAACCGACGCGATCGGCAGTTCTGCGGCCGACGAGTCCGTTGGCACCGCAGGTGTCTTGCGCGGCAGTTCGTACAGCGAGCCGGTTGGACTGCGGCCGACGACGGCGGCGCCAGGAAACTGATCGAAGAGGTCGCGCGCGCGCTGCTTGGGGTCGCCGGCGCGATTCACGTAGACGAGGAACGGCCCGTACGCCTGAAGCGCTTCGATCATGAGCGGATCCAACAGCTGGAGCCGCGAGAGCATCACCTCGTAGTGAGGCGGCGAGTAGCCGCTGGTGCCGTGGAACAACGGATGATGGTGACGCGTCGCCCGCAGCATGGCTTCGCTGTCCGCGAAGCCCTCGGCGACCGGAAGCTCGAGCAGTGGAAGTTCCGGACGCATCTGTTCGAGATCGAAGCTCGGAGGAACGGCCATGACTGGGAACCGCGGTACCCAGCCTTCGATGTAGATCGCGGCGGTGAGCACTGCGGCGACGAGTTTCGTGGCGCCCGCCAGGGTGAACCGGCTGAATCCGATCGCCGCCGCCTGGCCGAGACACATCGCGAAGAGCACGCCGAACCGCGCCGGCACTCGCAGTGCGTCGCCGCCAGGCAATTCCATCAACCAGGAATACGGCGTCTGATACAGGAACGGGGATCCAGCGATGCGGGCGACGGGCCCGAGCGCGAACAGGAGCATGACGCCGGCGCTCGCGACATAGAAGAACTGCGCCGACCGCCGCTGCCACAGGCCGATCACCCGACGATCCCAGCACACGAGCCCGATCAGCAGCAGCACGGTCGCGCGGAACACCTTGCCCGGACGGCTGAGCGCGACGTCCCCGCCCGGCAGATTCGTCGTCCACGCACCGAGGATCGCAAGAATCAGTGCGATGCCGGCAACGAGGAAGACGGCCACGCCCAGCGCCCTGCGAACGCGCAGACCATCGGCCGCTGCGATGCGTACGCCAGGCGATGACCGCGCCGGCCAGCGCGATCAGAAAGATCGTGAGGCCCGGATACAGCTCGCCCTCGGACGCGGGATTCGACGTCCACAGGGCCGCGACCACGTCTGGCGCCGATGCCCAGACCGCCGTGAGATCTGCGCTGAAGGCGGTGACCTCGCCCAGAGCCGCGCGACATGCCGTACCTCGACTGGATCTGCGCGTAACCCACGAGGAGCGGCACGAGGGGAAGCGTGGCGACGATGAGCGTCGCAGGAACGAGGATCCAGTCACGTCGCGTCCTGAGAAACCACAGGGCCCAGAACACGAGCAGGACCCCGAAGTAGACGAGGAAATACCCGCTCGTCAGTCCGTTCATGAGCCACGCCACGCCGGCCAGGACGAGATCGACCGGCCGCCGGCGATCCAGGTAGCGATGGAGGGCGAACAACGTCAGCGGCATCCACCACATCAGCAACATCTGGAGATGCGGCATCTGCGCCGTCCGCCACGGGCAGAACGCGAGCGCGACGCCGGCGATGAAGGCGGCGTCGTGGCGGCCGGTCAGGCGGCGCGCCAGCGCGTGCGCGGCGAGCCCGGTCAGCGGGAAGGACACCAGAAACGTGATGTTGTAGGTGACCACGGCGCTCGCCCCGAGCCACTGCAGCGGCGTGGTGAGCGGCGTCACGCTGAGGAAGGTCTCCGAGAACGCAAACGCGCCCGTCGCCGGATAGAAAATCGGCGCGTTCCACCACGCATCGGTGAGCGGGACGGCGCGCGCGTTCCACCAGATGATCCAGGTGTTCAGTCCCGGATCGAAGATGTCGTGCGGCAGCGCGCGATCGATCACGGGCAGCAGCGGCCAGGCGTACAGCAAGGTCAGCGCGACGTACAGGGCCGTCGCCAGAAGCCACGCCGATCGCGAAGCCACAGGACCTGCCGGCGTGGACGGCGAGCTCACTTCAGGACGAGCCTCGGACGCACGGCGGGAAGCGCGCAATGACCGCCCGTGACCGGCGTCTCCCTCACCTCGAACGTCTGGGCGCGGCGCAGAGGCGCCCAGATCGTAGAGGTTCGTCGTGCCGGACGACTGATAGGTCAGCACCGGCGCACGCTCGAGCAGCGAGAGCGCCTTCGCGCCGGCGAACTTCTTGATGAAGCCCGGGTACTCCCAGTCTTCGAGCAGGACGTACGGATGCGCGCCGTGTTCCGCGAGATAGGTCACCGACCTGATCGAGATGCCGATCGGAAAGCATGTGATGGCTGAGCGTCATCCGGCCCCCATACAGCCGAATCGTCCCACTATGCTGCATGGCAAGCACGACGCTGTTCGCCGGCGTCATTTCGCGCACCAGGCGGGCCACCGCCACGTACCGGTGCTCGCCTTGAAACATTCCGAAAGTGTGCTCCTCGATCGCCTTGCTGACGCCGCGCACGGCCAGGCCGGCGACGACGACCGTGGCCAGCAGGGCCGTCCACCAGGCGATGCGCCCGAGGCTGGCCAGAAGATGACCGAAGCCGATCATGATCACCGGCCAGCACGGCAGCAGAAATCGTGTGTACCACCACGCGTCGAACACGAAATAGAAGCAGTACTGCACGAACACGAGCGCGCCAAACGCGCCGAACAGCACCAGGAACGACCGGTCGGTCGCCGCTGGCCAGCGGGCCACCCACGGGACGAGCAGAGCGCCGAGGCCGACGAGCGGCAGCGGCGTCTGCATCTCGGCAAACCACGCGGGGTAGTTCCGCAGGTTCGGCAGCACGTTGGCGAGGGCGAACATCTGGCTGACCTCGCCATATCCCGATCTGAACGGCCCGCCGTACATCTTGTCGTTGAACAGCGCCAGTACCACGACGCCGACCGCCAGGCCACCGAGGTACGCGCCGAGGTGCCAGACGCGCTGCCAGCGCGCGGCGGCGTCCGCCGCCCACACCGCGCGACCGGCGATCCACATCGGAAGCAGGAGGGCGAACGGCGACAGGTTCGGCCGGATCAGCAACGCGATGCCGGCGGCCAGGCCGGCGCCGGCTGACGACCACGTCGTCGACCGATGCAGTAACAGCAGCGCAGTGGCCCACGCGGCGGTCACCGGGACGTCCGACATCGGTTGCATCGCGTAACTAAGAAAAATCGGACTCGAGGCTACCAGCACGGCCGCGATCAGGCCGGCGCGCGGCGCTCGACAACCGGCGGCCGAGCAGGAACGTCGTGATCACGATCAGCGCGCCAGAGAGCGGGGCCACCCAGAACCGCGCGCAGAAGCCGCCGATCGCCGAGGCGCCGGCCATCAGCAGCGGGAGTCCCGGGGGATAGATCGGCACGATGCCCTGGCGATCCGGCGACACGCGATATCCCAGCGGCGCGAACGTGTGCGGCCCATCGGGCCACGGCACCTTATCGGCCCACGGCTGCGGCGTGACCAACTGGCCTCGCAGCCAGAGATCGGCCTGGCTGACGTAGCCGTACGAGTCGGCGCCGCCGCCGACCATCGTCCCGTAACGAATGCCGATGAACACGGTGACGATCGCGAGCATGCCGACGAGCACGCGATCATCAATCAGGAAGCGGAGCCGCCGGATCAATGGGGAGAGGCCGGACGCGCGGACCTCACTCGTCGTGAGGATCCATGCCGTGAACGCGATCGCGGCGTACAGCAATGGACGACGCGGCTCATGGGCGCTGATATTGACACCGAAGATGCGAACCGTGCCGCCGCCCGTCACCAGCAGCCAGGCCGCCAGCGCGGAGGCCGCGACGGCCATCGCGAGGAGGACGGCCCGGATCACGCCGCGACCGACGCGGCCGTCAGACGGACCCACCAGCGACCTGCCGGTGCCTAGCGCTCACTCGGATCTTCCAGATAGGTATAGCCGTGCAGGCCGTCTTCGTAGAACCGGATCAGCCGGCCGGATTCCTCGAAGTCGATGCGGCCTTCCCGCACCGCCACCTCGACCGAGTCACGCAGCTTCCGCACCAGCATGTCGGCGTCGAACTCGACGTAGTCGAGGACTTCGCGCACCGTGTCGCCCTTGATCACCGACTCGAGCATGACGTTGCCCGACGCGTCGAGGCTCACGTGGACGGCGTGCGTGTCGCCGAGGAGATTGTGGAGGTCGCCCAGAATCTCCTGGTACGCGCCGACCAGAAAGACGCCGAGGTAAGTAGGGCTCGCCGGTGAACGGATGCAGCGCCAGGGTGCGTTTGACGTCGCGCCGATCGATGAACTGATCGATCTTGCCGTCGGAGTCGCAGGTGATGTCGCCGAGGACGGCCTGGCGGACCGGCACCTCGTTCAGCCGGTGGATGGGCATGATCGGGAAGAGCTGCTTGATGGCCCACGAATCCGGGATCGACTGAAACAGCGAGAAATTGCAGAAATACGTGTCGGCGAGCGTGTCGTCGAGATCCTGCAGATCCTCCGGCACGTCGTCCATGGCCTGCACGAGCTTGCGGAGCTTATTGCAGATCGCCCAGTAGAACGTTTCGGCGACGCACCGTTGACCGAGCGGCAGGTAGCCGCCGTTGAACAGGTTGAGCGCCATGTCCAGCGCCTGCTGCGCGTCGTGATAGCTCTCGAGCGCGTTGCGCGCCGTCAGGTTCTGATAGGTCTCCTTCAGGTCGACGATCGGCTGCTCGACCTCTTCGCTGTTGCCGTTCTGCGGAAGTTCCTCTTCGCCGAATCCGGCCACGCCCAGCACGTTGAAGATGAGCACGCTGTGGTAGGCGACGATCGCACGGCCGCTCTCCGAGACAATCGTCGGGTGCTTGACGCCGGCGTCGTCGCAGACGGACTGGATGTGAAACACGACGTCGTTGGCATATTCCTCGAGCGTGTAGTTGACGCTCGATTCGAAATTCGTCTGCGAGCCGTCGTAGTCGACGCCGAGGCCGCCGCCGACGTCGAGGTACTCGAGGCCGGCGCCTTCCTTCGCGAGCTCGGCATAGATGCGGGCCGCCTCGTTGAGCGCGCCCTTGACGATGCGGATGTTCGGAATCTGGCTGCCGAGGTGGAAGTGCAGGAGCTTGAAGCAGTCCTGCATGCCGAGCGACTTGAGCTCTTCGAGGCCCTGCCGGACCTCGGCGACGGTGAGGCCGAATTTCGAGCGATAGCCGCCGGAGGACTGCCAGCGCCCGCCGCCGCGGGCCGCCAGCTTGACGCGCATGCCGATGTCCGGCCGGACGCCGACCTTGCGCGCGTACTCGAGCACCAGGCCCAGCTCGGTGTACTTCTCGACCACCGGAATGATGCGCCGGCCCATCTTCTGGGCCAGCATCGCCATCTCGATGTACTCGGCGTCCTTGAAGCCGTTGCAGATGATGGGCGTGTCGTTGGTGGCCATCGCGATGACCGCCAGCAGCTCGGGCTTGGAGCCGGCCTCCAGGCCGAAGTCGTACGGCCGGCCGAAGTCGAGCACCTCCTCGACCACCTGCCGCTGCTGATTCACCTTGATCGGATAGACGCAGAAGTACTTGCCGTCGTAGGAGTGCTGACTGATCGCCGCCTGAAAGGCCCCGTGGATGTCGGCCAGCCGCTGGCGGAGGATGTCGCGAAAGCGAATGAGAATGGGCAGGCCGATGCCGCGCAGCTGCAGGTGATCGACCAGCTGCTTCAGGTCGATCCACCGTTCGGGATCCTTGGTGGCGTGGACACGCACGTGCCCGTTCGGTCCGATGGAGAAGTAGCTCTTGCCCCATCGCTCGATCTCATAGAGCTCGCTGGCATCGCTGACCGTCCACGGCTCACCCTGACGCCACGGCCGCGTGACGCGGCTGGTCGGTACTCACGGCGCTAATGATAAGACCTCGGCGGCGTTTTTCCCAACCGGCCGGCTCGAACGCGGCGTCAGGGCACTGGTCCCGCACTTCGTCCCAAGGCGATTGACACCCCCCCAACCTCCCGCAATAGTGTCGAGATGAAGATTCGCTGGCGTGTCGTCGGCGTCGTGCTCATCGTCGCCGGCCTGGCAGCGGCGTTCTCCGCCGTGCTCGCCTACCGGATGGAGCTCGGCTACCGTGAGATGCGGCCGGAACTGAACCTGCCGCCGCCGAACGTCCCCAATCTCCTCCTTCTCAATGCGTCGTTCTGGTACGGGTGGGCGCTTCTGGCCATTCCCCTCATCTGGCTGTCGCACCGCCTCCGGATTTCGGCGGAGCGGTTGCGAGTGGCGATTCCGGTGCATGTGGCGGCGGTGCTCGTGGCGTCGTTCGCGCACATTGGTCTTCAGGCCGGCGCGCGCACGGTCGTGAACTATCGCGAGCTCGCGATGAGCAAGCCGGAGCTGCTGGCGACCTTCAGCTGGCTGCGCCAATGGACGCGGATCTACCCGAACTCGCTCACTCAGCTGATCGACTGGGAGCTCATCTCGGGCGCGGCGATCATCGCGATCACGCACGCGTTCTTCTACTACCGCCAGGCCCAGCAACAAACGCTCGAAACCGCACACTTGCAGACCCGGCTCGCGCAGGCGCAGCTTCAGGCGTTGCAAAGTCAGCTCCACCCGCACTTCCTCTTCAATACCCTGCACGCGATCTCCGCGTTGATGCACCGGGATGTCAACGCAGCGGACCGGATGCTCGTCCAACTGAGCGACCTGCTGCGCATGACGCTGAACTCCGTCTCGCGGCCGGAAGTGCACCTCCACGAAGAGATGGACTTTCTGGCGAAGTATCTCCAGATCGAACAAGTACGGCTCGGCGAGCGTCTTACGGTTGAGTTCGATGTGGATGTCGATGTCCTCGACGCGGTGGTCCCGGCGCTCGTTCTGCAGCCGCTGGTCGAAAACGCCATCAAGCACGGCATCGCCCCGCACTCCCGGCACGGAAAGGTGTCCGTTGGCGCACGCCCCGAGGGCGAGCGCCTGATCATGACCGTGACCGATAGCGGCCCTGGCCCGAACGAGCGCGCCCTCGCCGCGCTCTCGACGGGCATCGGCGTGTCGAACACACGCGCGAGGCTCGCCCATCAGTTCGGCGCGCATTACCGCTTCGAGTTTCACCGGCAACACGACGGCTTTACCGTGCTCGTCGCCATTCCGCTGCGTCACGCCCCGGCCGTGCCGGCGACGAACGCTCACGTCGCCTGAGGACCATCAGCATGTCAACCAAGACCATCCGCACGCTCATCGTCGACGACGAACCGCTTGCGCGCGACCGCATGAAGTCGCTGCTCGGTCCGGAAACGGACATCGAGGTGGTCGGCGAGGCGCGCGATGGCGTCGAAGCCGTCGACGCCATCCTTTCGCAATCGCCAGACCTGGTGTTTCTCGACGTGCACATGCCGAAGCTCGACGGCTTCGAGGTGATTCAGACGGTCGGCGCCGAGCGCATGCCGGCGGTCGTCTTCGTCACCGCCTACGATCAGCATGCGCTCCGGGCCTTCGAAGTCCAGGCGCTCGACTATCTCCTGAAGCCGTTCGACGGCGAGCGCTTCCACGGCGCGCTCAAGCGCGTCCGCCGCCAGCTCGACAGCCAGGAAACCGGCGACATCGGCCGCCGTCTGCTCGCGCTCGTGCGTGACCTCAAAACCGATCGCCCCGTGAAGAGCGATCGCCTGGTGGTCAAGTCCGGCGGCCGGCTCTTCTTCCTGCGCGCCGATGAAATCGACTGGATTGAAGCCGCAGGCAACTATGTGCGGCTGCACCTCGGCACCGAAGCGCATCTGCTCCGCGAGACGATGAACTCGATCGAATCGCGGCTGAATCCGGAGACGTTCTTCCGCATCCACCGCTCGCACATCGTCAATATCGAGCGGATCAAGGAGCTGCAGCCCTGGTTCAACGGCGAGTATGTGGTGATCCTGCGCAACGGCGCCCGGCTCACGCTCAGCCGCGGCTATCGCGAAAAGCTGCAAGAGCGGCTGGGGAAGCCGCTCTAACCAAGATCTTTCAACACGAAGAGCACGAAGGACACGAAGAAAGACGAAGAACACGAAGAGTTTCAGGGGGAAGTTCCGCGGGTCACGCGGTTTACCCCCTAAACTCCTTCGTGTGCTTCGTGTTCCTTCGTGTGCTTCGTGTTGAAAGATCTTCTTACTTCGGCATCTTGAACACGGCGTCGTCGACCTTGGCGTTGAACTCGACCTTGTCGACTTTGATCTCGGTCTGCAAGACGCCGTTCTGCTTGACGCGGATCGTAAACGGCACCTTGATGCCCTCGACGTCCCGGTAGTCCAGCAATTCCTGCTCGAGCTTGCCGGTGCCTGCGCCTTCGATCACGAGCAGCGTGTCGAGCATCGTCTCGGTGTCGATATAGATGTGCTGCACGATGCCGGCCTTGGTCGACAGCTTCAGGTGGTACGCCTTTCCCGCGCCGAGCGGCTCGGTGCCGACGAGCTCCAGCGTCGAACCGCGCGTCTTGTAGTCGACCAGCGGACCGTCGAACGCCGACTGCTCCCGAGTCAGGTCCGCCTGCGGGCCGGTCAACGCGATCGCGCTCGTCGAGCCCAGCAGCGGGTTGATCATCCAGGGCGTCGTCCCATCGTTGGCCATCACGACTGTCTGTCCCTGAATCGTGATTTCCTGGCGCATCAGGTTGGGACGCTTGCCGACCATCGTCAGTTGCGCCTCCATCCCCTGCATCGACATCCGGCTCGTCTGCCGCACGGTCTGGATCGCGCGCATGCGCGTCAGGCCGCCCTTCGCTTGAAGGTTCTTCTCGACGATCTCCTCAGCGGTCTGCGCTGAAGCGACACGCCCGACGAGCAGAAGCGCGAGCGCCGCCGTGCCGAATGCAATCCTTCGTCGAACCATTGCTGTTCCTCCAAGACTGAAGGCAGGCAGTCCTGATCACAGCCTACCAATAATTGGGAGGCTTCGGGTGCTAGGTGCGAGGTGCCGGGTGCCGATGTGCGCAGGAACGCCCTGACGCTGGCCATCCTTACTTGACTTGAGCAAAGGCCGACGAGCAGTCAGCGCGTTCCTTGCACCCGCACCCAGCACCCAGCACCCAGCACCTGGCACCCAGCACCTGGCACTCTAGAACGTGATCCCCGCTCCGAAATTCACCCGCGTGTCGGCGTCGAGGCCGTGGGCGACGGTCAGGCCCATGCGAAATGCGGTGAGGGTGAGCCAGACGCCCCCGCCGATGCCGGTGTGATACGGCTGATCGGCGAACTTCTCGCCTTTGGCGTAGGCCTTGCCGGTGTCCACGAAGACGCTGAGCCCGAGCTTGCCGACGCTCAGTGGCGACGAGAGCGGCATCCGCAGCTCGAGCGAGCCGGTCACCATCGTGTCGCCGACGTACGAACCGGCGCGGAACCCGCGCAGGCTCGACCAGCCGCCCAGCAGCGACTTGAGGTACGGCGGGAGCGGTTCGGTCGCGTCTTCCCGGACGGCGCGAACGACGACGACGTTCTGGCGAAAGACGCCGAGATAACCGCGCGCATCGAGCCGCGTCTGGGTCGTCGCCGGCCCGGCGTCGAAGAACAGGCGTTCCACCGTCGCGGCGGCGTAGACGGCGTTGCGTGGCAGCACGGGATCCAGGCGCGTGTCGTAGGCGGCCTCGAACCCGACCGTGGGAACGTCGTGGTCGAGATCGCCGAACGACACTCGCTGCCAGCCGCCAGTGCCTGCCAGGCGGACATCGCCCAGCGCGCGCTCGGCGCGGCCCCAGACGCGCGTGCGATCGTCTTTCTCTTGATAGGCCGGGTTCTTCTGCTGTTGAATCGCCGACCCGAGCTCAATGCGGCTCAATGGCCCGCGCTCGAACGTACGGTCGACCTCGACGCCGGCGCGGCGGAATCCGCCCCACGTGAGCGGCGTCGACAGCCGGCTCCGGCCGCCGATCAGACCCGGATACGCAATGCGCACGCCGTAGGTGAAGCCATAGCCGTCCTCACCGTCGAGAATCGGCATGTACATCAGGTTGCGATACCACGCGCGGCGAGTGATCCGCACTTCGCCGCCCGGAATCTGCGGCAACTCGATCCGCACCGCACCTTCGTTGACGATAATGACGAGGGAGATCTTCGACGGATCTTCAATCGACGCGAAGCGTTTGAGCACTTCAATCGTCTCGAACTTGCGGGCATCCTTCAGCCGTTTGGTGACGTCGGCGATCGTCGTGGCGCCGAACGGCTGCCCGATCGTGATGGCCGCGATCTTCAGGACTTCTTCATCGGAACTGATCTGGTTGCCGTGGACACGGACTTCGGCGATGACTTCTGACGATTGAAGGCCCAGGGCCCAGGGCCCAAGGCCCAGGAGTGACGCCCCGAGCGCCAGTGTCGCCGCGAGGGCCCCGATCACTGCTGTCCGCCGCCTCTGATGCGCCCGCTCGTCTTGGCCTCGCGATAATCCTTGTAATCGAGATGGTAGCGGACGCTGAACGAGCCGACCGCGATCGTTGCCGAGAAAAACATGTCGACGTTTTTCGGCAGCCACACGTCCTTGAACGGCTGGCTCATGATCATCGACGCCTTCAAATCGTCGATGCGAACCAGCCACGCGGCCGGAAGAAAGTCGAAGTTCACGTTGTCGAAGGTGTACTTCACGATCTGGTTCGACTTCGGTTCGACCCAGATCGTCACGAGCGAAACCTTGTTCATCATCCGTTCCATCGTGGCTTCCAGGTCTTGCCCACGATTCGGCTTCTTCTGCTCTTGCCGGCGTTGCTGTCGCTCCTGATCATCAGTGAAGAGACGCGTCGGGTAGTACTCGATGCGAAGCGCTTCGGTGCCCTCGACCTGTTCGCGGCCGACGAAGGCATACTTGCCCTGCTCGAACTTGAACCGCAGGAAATAGGCGGAGTCGACGAACATCGGCTGGCGCGTCTGGTTCAGGAAGGCCTCCATGTTGGCGCCCGGTTCCGCGACGACACGTTCGGCTGCGGGGGCCTCGCCAGCGGTGGCGGGAGCGTTGTCGGTCGGCTTGACGACGCCCTTGGCGCGCTTGTCCCGTTCCTTCATGCGCCGGAGGAACGCCTCCTCGTACTTGCGCCGGTCCGCGTCGGAGACCTCGACCCCGTCCGCCTTGATCGGACTGCGAATGAAGTAGCCGTCCTGGATGAACCAGCTGTACTCGCGCTTCTCGCCCCACACCGGCAGGTTGGAGGGTCCGCGGACTTCGACGCGCTCATCCTCGTCGAGGATGTACTGCTGCAGTTTTTTCCAGTTCTCGTCGCGCCGGGCGAGCACTTTCTGCATGAGCCCGTCGAGGTCGCTTTGCGCGGCCGGCACGGCATAGATCGGAAGGGAGACAGGCAAAACTGCGAGCCAGGCGCCGAAGAGGCAGGCGGCCAGCGCAGTTGAAGCACGGGTGGACACGTCGGGACCCTCCGGGGCAGGCGCGGGACCGTATGTATGAGACGCGGACCGCCTGCGGATAGTTGCTTGAGATATTGTCAATGGGTTCCGTGTCGGATTTACCACTTCTCGTTTCGATTTCTGTCGCGCTCAGCTATGCCCTGGTCGGCGGGCTTCTCGCCCGGCGGGTCGGCCTGCCGCCGATCGTGGGCTACATGCTGGCGGGGGTGGCCCTCGGCCCGTTCACCCCGGGGTATCAGGGTGACGGCACGGCGATCCATCAACTGGCGGAGTTCGGCGTCATCCTTCTGATGTTCGGCGTCGGGCTCCACTTCTCCTTCAAGGATCTCTGGCAGGTTCGGGACATCGCCATCCCCGGCGCCATCCTGCAGATGACGATCGCCACGATCATCGGATACAGCTCCGCCCGGCTGTTCGGCGCGTCGCCCGCGGCGTCGCTGGTCCTCGGCTTGTCGATTTCGATCGCCAGCACCGTCGTGCTCATGCGCGGACTGATGGACACCGGCCAGCTCGATTCGCTCCACGGCCGGGTGGCCATCGGCTGGCTGGTGCTCCAGGATCTGGCTGCCGTCGTCATCCTCGTCCTGCTCCCGCTCCTGAGTGTGTCGAGCTCCGGCGACGTGTGGTCGTCGGCGGGACTGGCGGTCGGCAAGGCGCTGCTGTTCGTCGTCCTGATGCTGGCGGTGGGTCCGCGGGTGGTGCCCGCGCTCGTCGCTCGCGCCGCACAGACGAGGTCGCGGGAGATCTTCGTGCTGGTCGCGCTGACGGCCGCCGCCGGGACGGCCCTCGTCTCCTACAAGTTCTTCGGGGTCTCGCTCGCGCTCGGCGCGTTTCTCGCCGGCGTCATCATCGGCCAGTCGCCATTCAGTCACCAGGTGGGCGCCGATCTGCTGCCGTTCCGCGAGGCCTTCGCCGTGCTGTTCTTCGTCTCGGTGGGCATGCTGGTGAATCCGAGCTACCTGGTCACGAATTGGGTCGAGGTGCTCGCCATCAGCGGCCTCATCGTGGTCGGCAACAGCCTGATCGCGCTCCTGGTCGGGTTCTTGTTTGCCTATCCGGCGCGGACCTCGATCGTCATCGCGGCGGGGCTGAGCCAGATCGGCGAGTTCTCATTCATCCTCGGCCAGGCGGGCGTCTCGCTCGGGCTGCTCTCTCGGGATCAGTACTCGCTGATCCTGGCGGGCGCCATCATTTCGATCACCTTGAACCCGTTCATGTTCAAGCTCGTCGGACCGGTTGAACAATGGCTGCAGCGATGGCCGGCCGTGTGGCGCGCGCTGGACAGGCCGAAAGAAGACCTCGGGCCGCCTCGCGAGAAACTCACCAACCATGTCGTGATCGTCGGATGCGGACGTGTCGGACGGCACATTGCGGAGGCGCTCGGCCGGCTGGGGATTCCGCGGCTCGTCGTGGAAGCCGATCCGGCGCGTCTGGCCAAGCTCCACGAGCTCAACGTGCCGGTGCTGTACGGCGACGCCAGCAGCTCCGAGATCCTGCAGCACGCCGGGCTCGATGGCGCTCGCGCGCTCGTCACGACGCTGCCCGACGACGCGGCGGAGCTGGCGGTGGTGGCGGCCGTGCGTAAACGCGCACCGCATCTGCGCATCGTCGCCCGTGCGTCGACGTGGGACGGCGCCCGGCAGCTGCGTGCCGCCGGTGCGCAGGAGATCGTCCGGCCAGAGCTCGAGGGCGGGGTCGAAATCGTCCGCCGCACGTTGCTCGACCTCGACCTGCCGCTCCGTGAGATCCAGCGCTATACGGAGCTCGTCCGGCGCGAGGGGCTCGACGAATCGGAGCGGCCGAGCGCCGACCGCGCGCGCGTCCTCGACGATCTCGTCAACGGCGCACGCAGCCTCGAGCTGGTCTGGGTGGACGTCATCGAGAACAGTCCGGTCGCGGGCCGGACGCTCGCCGAGTCGGCGTTGCGCACGACTGCCGGCGTGTCAGTGGTCGCGATCGGCCGCACCGCCGAGCTCCTCGGCAACCCCGGGCCGGACGAGGTCC
This sequence comes from uncultured Acidobacteriota bacterium, assembly GCA_963816795.1. Lineage (GTDB taxonomy): Bacteria > Acidobacteriota > Vicinamibacteria > Vicinamibacterales > SCN-69-37 > CAWFLT01. Next base: position 350,119 of record CAWFLT010000001.1, read on the forward strand.
TTCAGCCGGGCGATCGCGTCGCCGTGATCGGCACGCCCGCCCAGATCACCGAAGCCGAGCGGTTGCTGGGCTGTGTGCCGATCGTGAGCTAACACCACTTGTGAATCAAAGCAACAACGCCTCGACGCGGTGCGCATGCACCATATCGTCGTGCGTGGACCACTTGAAGATCGTGAACCGGCCGTCTTGCGACGCGACGAGCGCGATCGCAGCGCGCTGATCGTGAACGAACTGCGCGGCGGAGAGATGCCGGGTGCCGCCGAGCTGCGTGGGCGCCAGCACCGTGCGCTCCGAGCCTTCGATCGGTTCGGTCACGACGACGCGATCGACCTGTGGCCGGCCTCGCCGGCGCGTGATCTTCGCGCCAAACGCGAACACTTCGTAGTCGTCGCTGATAAGCGTCGCGCCGTCGACCGCGGTGAAGCCGGCGATGGCGTCGACGGCGCGGCGCAGGTCCTCCTGCCACTCGTGGCTGTCCGAGCTGTCGCTCTCCTGCTGCACCAGTTCGGCCAGGTCTGAGAAAGGCGGCGCCGCCGCATACAGCAGTGGCTCGACGATCGATTCGCGCCAGGTCGTGGTGCCGCGCGGCACGACCAGCAGGGCGCCACCTCGATGATGCGCGCGCATCGACGCTGCGAGCAGCACCATGACGTCGACGGTGCCCGTGCGCCCCCGCGGCGGATCGAATCCAAGCAGCGACTTGATCGGGCGCGGGCAGTCCGGCGTCGTCGAGAAGCTTTCGTCGACGATCTTGATCTGATCGCCCTCGAGCACGGCGACGTTGACGAACTTTCCGAACGCCTCGCTCCGGTGCTTGATCACCAGCAGTCCCGATCCAACGACTTCAACGACGAAGCAGTACGCCGGCAGCGCGCGAGTCGTCCCCCAGACCTTCAGTTCGCCGGCATCCTGCCACACGCCAAGATGGATGCCGGGCCGTTCGACAGCCGGTGCCAGGCGCGCGAGCGGCGCCGGGCGCATCGGAAGCCGCTCCGAAAACCGCAACGGTTGGCCGGCGTCGTCGGGCGAGACATACGCGAGCGAGATTTTCGGCGTGAGTCCCTCTTCGCGCCGCAGACTGGCCCAGAATGCGCCATCGATCATGGCTTCGATCGTGTCGGCGTCCGGTTCGGCAGCGAGCGGGCCGCCGTGGCCCGCGGCACGGGCAGAGGCCAGGTGGCGGTTGAAACGCGCCTGCACGCGGCGGGCGACCGCTCGCGCGACGGGATAGGCCGGATCGGTGAGCGCGGGCACGGACACGTCCAACTGTACTACTACGATAAAGTTGCCCGAGCGTAATTGCACCCGTCCGGAGGGGTGATCTGGAGGCTGAGATGAGTCCGACCGTCCCGAGCATCACGCGTCGAACGCTGTTGGTAGTGATCGCCGGATTGATGGCCGTCGCGGGGCCGGCAGGCGCACGCCTGGCCGGCCAGCAGACCACGCCGCCGCCGCCGGCGGCGCCCACCACGCAAACGGCGCCGGCCACCGGTCAGCGCGGCGGGGGCCGCGGCGTCCAGGGCCCGATCGACGAGCAGCGGGCGCGGCAGCTGTACGTCAGCAACAAGTTCGAAGATCATTCACGGCCGAATTTCCAGGCACAAATCGACACGAAAGCCAAGGAAGACGCCCGTTACGACGCCGCCTGCCAGGGCATCATGGAATGCACGAAGGTCACGTACCGGAGCAGCGTCGGCGACATGGACATCCCGGCGTACGTGTTCCAGCCGCTCAACCGGCGCGGGACCAGGGGGCATGCCGCCATGGTGTGGGTCCACGGCGGAGTGCACGGCAACTGGAGCATTTCGTATTTCCCGTTCGTCCGCGAAGCCGTGCAGCGCGGCTACGTGGTGATCGCCCCCGAGTATCGCGGCAGCACCGGCTACGGCGAAGGGCTGTATCTGGCCATCGACTACGGCGGCAAGGAAGTCGACGATGTGATGAGCGCGGTCGACTATCTCAAGACGCTGCCCCACGTCGACGCGGACCGTATCGGGATCATGGGATGGAGCCACGGCGGCTACATCACGCTGCTCTCCATCTTCAGAGATCAGCACCCGTTCAAGGCCGGCGCAGCGATCGTCCCGGTGACGAACCTGATCTTCCGGCTGTCTTACAAGGGCCCGAACTATCAGCGTGATTTTTCGACCCAGAAGGAGGTCCTCGGGCTGCCCTTCGAGAAACGGGCGCTGTATGTGCAGCGATCGCCGCTCTACCACGTCGACAAGCTCAAGGTGCCGGTGCTCGTCCATGTCGCCACCAACGACACCGACGTCGACTTCGTGGAGGATCAGCAGATCGTGGACGCGCTGCGCTCACGCAAACCGGATCTGGCCGAGACGAAGATCTACGTCGACCCCGACGTCGGTCCGTCCAGCGGCGGCCACACCTTCAGCCGCCGCACCAACACGGAGACACTTCAGCGCGAGGATTCACCCGCGCAGATCGATTCCTGGAACCGGACCTGGGTCTTCTTCGAGTGGAATCTCAAACCGTACGAGGATCGATCCAAGCCGGTGACGTATCGGAAGTTTGGGGGGTAGCTGAACCCCGCATCACTTATCCAGAACGAACGTCACTTTCATATTGACGCGATACTCGGAGACTTTCCCTTTTTCCACCGCTACGGTCTGCTCCTGAATCCAGGCGCCGGTGATGTTGCGCACGGTCTTGCCTGCGCGGGCAACGCCCTTCTCGATGGCGTCTTCGAAACTTTTCTTCGACGAGACAGTGATTTCGGTCACGCGGGCGACGGACATAGGGCCTCCTAAGAAAGTGTGGGTGTCTTCTGATTAAATCACCATTAGGCGCGCTGCACACAGAGTAGGCACCTGACTGCCCTGCCGAACCAAAACAGACTGGTACGGAAGTTGATGGAGTCAGACGGCGGGAGGCTAAATGGCCAAGATCGAGAAGTGTGCGCATCCGTCGTGTGATTGCCGAGTGGACAGTGAAGGCGAGTTCGGAAAGTTCTGCGGCGCCCATTGCGAATCGACAAGGGACATCGTCGACCTGCGCTGCGAATGCGGGCACCCGGCGTGCGACGCGGCAATGCGCGGCCAGACGTCTGGTCAGATGGGCGATCATCAGGAGTCGGTCCGATCTTCTTAGAGCGCGTCGGCGCGGACACCCGCGCCGCAGAGCGGCGCGGCCCGAGGCGTGGGGGTGGGGCCCCGGCGACACCGCGAAGGAGCGAGCGTAGCGAGCCCTGAGCGTTCGATGCGTGGGGGTGGGGCCCCCACGCCGCTAAGTAAAGTTGGCCAACTTTATTGGAGGCGCGGGGGGCACACACCCGCGCCGCAGAGCGGCGCGGCCCGAGGCGTGGGGGTGGGGCCCCGCGCCATTAAGTAAAGCCCGCGGGTGTCAATGCAGCTTGCCGAAGTCGTCATCACATCGAGGGATGTCGCTCGCCTGTCCGGGCGCCTGGAGAAGACGGCGCGGCTGGCCGACCTGATTTCTCGAACGCCGCTCGAGGAGATCGAAACGGTGGTCGCGTTCCTCTCGGGCGGGATTCGCCAGGGACGGATCGGCACGGGTTATCGCGCGATTGCCGCGGCGGCTGACGTCCCGCCGGGCGACACGGCGGCGCTCAGTGTCGGTGAAGTCGACCGCGCCTTCCAGGGGCTCGCCGGGCTCACCGGAAGGGGCTCAGCCGCCGGGCGGACAGCGGCGCTTCGGGCGCTGTTCGCGCGCGCGACGCGCGACGAGCAGGAGTTCCTCCGCCGCCTGCTCTACGGGGAGTTGCGTCAGGGCGCGCTCGAAGGCGTCCTGCTCGAAGCCATCGCTCGCGCCGCGGACGTGCCCGCGTCCGCACTTCGCCGAGCGGCCATGCTCGCCGGCGACCTCGGGACCGTGGCGCACGCCGCGCTGACGAGTGGCGCGGCGGGCCTCGACGCGCTCGCCATTCAGCTCATGCGTCCGGTGCAGCCGATGCTGGCCGATTCGGAGTCCTCCGTCGATGCCGCGCTCGACCGCCTGGACGCGGCCTCGCTCGAGTACAAGCTCGACGGCGCGCGCATCCAGGTGCACAAAGCCGGCGATGACGTGCGCGTGTTCTCGCGCACGTTGCGGGAGGTCACGGACGCCGCGCCGGAAGTCGTCGAGGTGGTCCGTGCCGTGCCCGCCCGCGATCTGATTCTCGACGGCGAGGTCATCGCCCTTCGTCCCGACGGCCGGCCGCATCCCTTTCAGGTCACGATGCGGCGATTCGGTCGCACGCGCGAGGTCGCCAGGACCCGCCTCGACCTCCCGTTGACGCCGTTCTTCTTCGATTGCTTGTACGCCGATGGCACCCCCCTGCTCGACGCGCCGCTGGAGCAGCGAACCGCCGTCCTGCACGAGCTGGCCGGATCACTGGCCGTTCCACGGCTGGTTCACCCGACGCGTGACGCGGCGCGTGCCTTCGCCCACGGTGCGCTCGAAAGAGGCCATGAGGGCGTCATGGCCAAGTCGCTGACGGCACCCTACGCCGCCGGACGCCGGGGCGCCGCCTGGCTGAAGGTCAAGCAGGCCCGGACGCTCGACCTCGTCGTCCTGGCCGCTGAATGGGGGCACGGACGGCGCCGCGGGTGGCTCAGCAACCTCCACCTCGGCGCCCGCGATCCCGAACGTCAGGCGTTCGTGATGCTGGGCAAGACCTTCAAAGGCCTGACCGACGAGATGCTGGCGTGGCAGACCGAACGGCTGCAGCAGCTCGAAATCGGGCGGGATGCCTACACGGTACACGTTCGGCCCGAGCTCGTCGTAGAGATTGCGTTCAACGAGATTCAGGAAAGCCCGACCTATGCTGGCGGGCTCGTCCTGCGCTTCGCCCGCGTCCGGCGGTACCGGACGGACAAGTCGGCCGCCGAGGCCGATACGATCGCGGCCGTCCGGGCCCTGGCGACTTGGTAGAATCACCGGGTTGCGCACGCTCCAGGCGCCAATGAGGAGAGTCTTCATGAAGTCACGTTTTTGGATTCAGTCGGCCGCGGTGGCCGGCTGCGTATCGCTCGCCGCCGCCAGCTTACTGGGTCAGGCGGCCCAGAAGCCGTTCGAGCCGACCTCAGGCCAGGCCGGCAAGGACGTCGTCTGGGTGCCGACGCCACAGCCCACCGTCGAGAAGATGCTCGACATGGCGAAGATCACGCCCCAGGACTACCACATGGATCTCGGCTCCGGTGACGGCCGCACGGTCATCACCGCCGCCAAGCGTGGGGCGACGGCCATGGGTGTCGAGTACAACCCGGACATGGTGGAGCTTTCCAAGAGAAATGCGGAAAAGGCTGGGGTCTCCGCCAAAGCGACATTCGTCAAAGCCGACCTCTTCGAGACCGATTTTTCCAAGGCCACGGTCATTACCCTCTTTCTTCTCCCCGACCTCAACGTCAAGCTGCGGCCGAAAATCCTCAACATGAAGCCGGGCACGCGGATCGTCTCCAACACGTTCACGATGGACGACTGGGAAGCCGATGAGACGGCCACCGTCACCGAAGACTGCACGAGCTGGTGCAGCGTCCTGCTGTGGATCGTGCCGGCCAAAATCGAAGGCACGTGGACGATGCCGGAGGGCCGGTTGACCCTCACTCAGAAATACCAGATGGTCTCGGGCACGCTCGGCTCGCAGCCGATTACCGACGGGCGCCTGCGCGGCGATCAGATCACCTTCACCGTCGGCTCGACGAAGTACTCGGGCAAGGTCAGCGGATCGTCGATGGAAGGCACCGGCGGCCGTGGCGGCGCGTGGAAGGCCACGCGGGGCGGGCTCTAACGTGACCGGCTGGGTCGCGCTCGCGTTCGTCGTCCTGGCATCTCAGACGCCTGCCGCTCCGGCGGCCGACCGCGACGAGATCGTCGCCGTCGTGCAGAGGTTCTTCGACGCGATCGCGAAGCGCGACCCACTGCTGGCCCGTCAGGCGATGACGCCTGACGGGCAGCTCATCTCCGTCAGCGAGCAGGACGGCAAACCCGTGATCCGGACGCGGACCACGCAGCAGTTTGCCGACAGCCTGGCCGGGGGCGCCGGCACCTCGCTCGAACGGATGTGGAATCCGGAAATCAAGGTGAGCGGTGCTATCGGCACCCTGTGGACCCGGTACGACTTCCACCGCAATGGCGCGTTCAGCCATTGCGGCGTCGACGCGTTTCACCTCGTGAAGACACCCGAGGGCTGGCGGATCACGTCGGCGATGTACACGGTGGAACGCGCCAATTGTCCGCCGAGCCCGCTCGGCCCGCCGAAGTAGCACGGCACGGAAAGCAGCCGGTGTGAGCGAGCAGGTGATGCCGACGCCCGCGGCGGAAGCGTCAGAGGCCGAGGCGGCGGCGCAGTTCCAGCAGCTGCAGCGCAAGCTCGTCCCCCTCTGGCAGTCGATCAAATCCTTCAATCAGGATCCACAGACCATCGTCGTGGTCCCGTCGATCAGCGTGGACGCGTCGATCCACGGCGTCCTGCAGCAGGCGTACGAAGAGCGGTATCTGTTTCTCCTGCTGCTGCTGCGCCAGCCGCGGGCGCGGCTCGTTTACGTCACCTCTCAGGCGATCCGGCCAGAGGTCGTCGATTACTACCTGGATTTGCTGCCGGGCGTGTTCTCCGGGCATGCCCGCAAGCGACTGTTCCTGGTGTCACCGCTCGACGGATCGGCTGCGCCGCTCAGCCTGAAGCTGCTGAAGCGGCCACGACTGCTGGCGCATATCCGTTCACTGATTGCGGATCCGGAGCGGGCGCATCTGGTGCCGTTCAACACCACCCGGCTCGAGCGTGACCTGGCGCTGGCGCTCGGTATTCCAATGTATGGCGCCGATCCCCGGCTGTTGCCGCTTGGCACGAAGAGCGGCGCGCGGCGGATCTTCGCCGAGGAAGGCGTCCCGCATCCCCTCGGCGCGGAAGACCTGACGACACCGGCCGACGTCGTCGACGCCCTGGTCAGGATGCGACGCGAGAAGCCGGAGATCGCCGGGGCGATCGCCAAACTGAACGAGGGCGTTTCCGGCGAGGGCAACGCGCGGATCGATCTGTCCGGCTTGCCGGCGCCCGGCGGCGACGCCGAGGCCGCCGCGCTACGCGAACGCGTCGAGACGATGCGCTTCGAGCTCGAGGGCCTGACGTACGCCGCGTTCGTCGACAAGCTCGCGGAGCGCGGTGGCGTCGTCGAGGAACGGCTGAGCGGCCGGGATTTCCGCAGCCCGAGCGCACAGCTACGGGTGACGCCGCTCGGCGACGTCGAGCTCCTCTCGACGCACGATCAGGTCCTCGGCGGACCGGGCGGACAGGCGTACCTGGGCTGCCGGTTTCCGGCCGACAGCGAGTACGCACCCGCGATCATGCGCGAGGCCCGGAAGATCGGCCAGCGGCTGATGCGGGACGGCGTGCTGGGACGATTCGCCATCGACTTCGTGACCGTCCGCGACGACCAGAATCGCTGGCACGTGTACGCGATCGAGATCAATCTGCGAAAGGGCGGCACGACTCATCCGTTCCTGACGCTCCAGTTCCTCACCGACGGCGCCTACGACGCCGAGCGCGGTGAGTTCCTGACGCCGCGCGGCGAAGCGAAGTACTTCGTCGCCAGCGACCATCTGGAGTCGCCCGCCTATCGAGTCTTCACCCACGAGGATCTCTTCGATCTCGCCGCCCGGCTGGGACTGCACTTCGACCACTCACGCCAGACGGGCGTGATTTTTCACATGATGAACGCGATCGCCGAGCGCGGCATCGTCGGGCTCACGGCGATTGGCAACAGCCACGACCGAGGCCAACGCGTTCTATACGCGGACCGTCGAGGCGCTCGACGCGGAAGCGGCGCGCGTCTTCTGACGCTTGACCCATGGCTAGTCACCATTGCCCAATGATCCTCTCCATGCTCCTGGCCGCATCGTCGCTGACGGTGCAATGGCCGGACTTCCGAGGGCCGGATGGCCAGGGGCACTCCTCGGAGTCCGGGCTGCCGATCGAGTGGAGCGAGTCGAAGAACGTCGTCTGGAAAACGGCCACGCCGGGATCGGGGTGGTCGTCGCCGATCGTGGCCGGCGGGCGGGTCTGGCTGACCGCTGCCACTGGCACGCGTGACGTCTCTCTTCGCGCCCTGGCCTACGACGCGGCGACCGGGCGGAAGGACGTCGACGTCGAGGTCTTCTCACTGCGCCGTCCCGGCCCGATCAACACCAAGAACAGCCACGCGTCGCCGACGCCGGTGGCAGACGGCGATCGGATCTACGTGCACTTCGGCGCGCAAGGCACGGCGGCCTTGACGCCGAGCGGAGAGATCGTGTGGAAGACGCGCTTTGGCTACGAGTCGCAGCACGGAGCCGGCGGGTCACCGATCCTCTTCGACGACCTGCTCATTTTCAGCTGCGATGGCAGCGACGACGCCTTCGTGGTGGCGCTCGACACGCGGACTGGCAAGGTGCGCTGGCGGACGCCGCGCCGTCTGCCCGCTGACCAGGCGTACTCGACGCCGCTCGCGATTCGCGCCGGCGAACGCGACGCCGTCGTCAGCGTCGGCGCGTACCGCGCGGGCGCGTACGATGCCCGTACTGGCCGGGAGATCTGGCGGGTCAGCTACGCCGACGGCTTCTCGAACGTGCCGCGGCCTGTCTTTGGCCACGGACTCGTCTTCATCGCCACTGGTTTCCAGGAACCGTCGCTCATCGCGGTCCGTCCCGACGGCACGGGCGACGTGACACGAACCCACGTCGCCTGGACGCTCAAGCGCGGCGCGCCATTGACGCCGTCGCCGGTCCTCGCCGGCGACACGCTCTACGTGGTGAACGACGCCGGCATTGCCAGCGCGGTTGAGGCGAAGACCGGCACCGTGATCTGGCAGCAACGGCTCGGCGGCACGTTCTCGGCCTCGCCGGTCTTCGTGGACGGCCGCATCTATTTCCTGTCTGAACAGGGCGTCGCGACGATCGTCGCGCCCGGCCCCGAGTTCCGGCCGATCGGAACTGCTCGCCTCGACGGCGCGACGCTGGCATCGATCGCCATCGCAGACCGCTCACTCTTCATCCGGACTGATACGCATCTGTACCGGATCGCGAACAGAAGCGACTGATCTCTCGCGTACGGCGTCGACTCCTGCCGCTCACCGAACCAGTAGCAGAGGCCGTCAGGTGCGACGACGTAGAACACGTTCCATGCGACGCCATTGCGTTGGTCGATGTCGAGCTCGGAGGGTTCTTTGTGGAGCCCGTTGGCGTTGAGCTCGTCGAACAACGCTTCGAGATGCGTCACATGGAAGGCACAGCCATCCTGCGTGGGATCGCCGCCGTTTTCGGCGAGGCCGATCTGGACCTGATCGCGCGCGAGCACGGCGGAATTGTGCGGCGTGTCGTTGCGTGACACCACGCGGAAGCCGAGCACGGTTTCGTAGAACGGCAGGGCGGCGGCCAGGTCCGGCACCGGTAGATGCATCGCATCGCCCTGATAGCCGAATGCTTTTTCGATCGTCGCTTTCACGGTCACTCCTGCGCCCGCGGCCAGTGGGGGGCTGTCATCAATCACCATCGGCCAATGTCACATATAAGGCCGCTTGTCGCAGTCGTCGATGAAGGCGCGCTTGACGTCGCCGGGCCGATCGATGGTGCGGTAGAACTGTTCGAGATACGCCTTCGATTCTTTGCGTGACGAATCGCTCAAGCCCGGCAGCGTGTCGTAGATCGCCATGATCTCTGGCTTCAACGTTCGAAAGCGCGCGAAGACGGGTTCGAGCTCAACCGCGGTGCGGCAGGGGCCGCGATACGACCGGTCGCGCACCGAGCCCAGGCCGAGATGTTTGGCTGGGATGGCGTACGGTGCGTCAACGAGGCCGGAGTAGTCGAAATCGTACGGCACGGTATAGCGCTGTCCTGCCTGTGTCTGGACGAGTCGGATGTTGTGCTGGAGGAACATCGACATGTCGGTGTTGCCGATCATGTATTCGAAGACCGACATCAGGACGACGGTCTCCAGGTCGACGCGATTGAACGTCACCTTCTGCAAATCGATGCTCCGCCCTTCCAGCCGCTTCGCGACGTCGTCGTCGTCTTCGATCAGCATGCCCTGCCGCGTCCCAATCGGCTTCTTGCTGACATCGTCGACGTAGGTCATCTGCACCAGCCGCGCCCTGAACGACCGCGGAGTGAACAGGTTGTACAAGCGGTAGACCGCGTACTCGCGCAGGACGAACTCCTCGTAGTCGTTCCGGCAGTGCGTGCCCAGCTTGAGCGGGCCGTGCCCGTCGAGGACGGTGTCCTTGGTCTGTTCCTTGGGCAGTTCCAGTCGCAGGGGGAGGAACGAACAGATTTGCCGGCGCGAATGACCGCGGCCGCGAATACGCAGCGGCACGGACACGGTGGTGCCGTCGGCGCGCGGGAACGCCAGTGTGGCCGGAAACGTCTTCGTGCTGTTCGGGACGCGATCGCCGTTGACTGCACGGAAATTGGCCGTCAAGGTCATCGCGAGCGGATCGGCCGAGCGGAACAAACGGCGATTCTCGGAGGACTTGCGACGATCCGCGATGGTCTTGGCGTCCGGCCAGGCATTCGGATCGGCGGGAGCGGCTGGCGCGCCTTTCTTTCCTTGTTGTTGTGGGTCGACGGCCAACACGGTGGCCGCAAGGCCGACAGTGAGCAAGGACGCCGCCAACGCCCGACGTCCGATTCGGCGAATGTGATATCTCATGGGAGCAGCCGGCACATCCTACCCTCCTTCCTTCCGTGGCGCCAACGATCCTCCACCGCCGGCTCGCGAACCAGCACCTGCTGCGCCGGGCCCGGGCACGGCCCGAAGAGATCGTCGCGTGGTTCGGCGCCGTGCAGTCGCAGGATTTCGCCGGCGCCAAATGGGGCGTCGGCCAGCGCGGCAGCGGCCTGACCGATACAGTGGTCGGCCAGGCTTTCGATGAGGGACGGGTGCTGCGCACCCACGTGCTGCGCCCGACCTGGCACTTTGTCGCGCCCGCCGACATCCGTTGGATGCTCGAGCTCACGGCTCCGCGGCTGCACCGGCTGAACGGCGTCATGTACCGCCGCAATGGCCTCGACGACAAGGCGCTTGCGCGCAGTCGGCGGACGCTGGAACGGGCGCTTGCTGGCGGGCAGGCGATGACGCGCGCGGAACTGGCCGACGCGCTCAACCGCGCGGGGGTCAGCGCCCAGGGTGAGAAGCTCGCGTATGTGATGCTGCACGCCGAGCTCGAGCGGATCGTCTGCAGCGGTCCGCGGCGCGGGAAGCAATTCACCTACATGTTGCTGGACGCGCGCGCACCCTCGGCGCGAAGCCTCGATCGCGACGCCGCGCTCGGAGAGCTGGCGCGCCGCTACCTGCAGAGCCACGGGCCGGCGACCCTCCGGGACTTCGTGTGGTGGTCCGGACTGACCGTCCGCGACGCGACCGCCGCCTTCGACGCGATCGGCGCCGCGCTGGAACGGGAATCGGTGGACGGGCTGCGCTATTGGTCGTTTCCGGAAGGAACGCGATCTCGGACGACGGCCGGATCCGCCGCCTATCTCTTCCCGAACTACGACGAGTTCCTCATCGCCTATAAGGATCGCGGGCTGGTGCCAGCCTACCCCGCACCGCCGGCCGGCTCCGTCCGTCGCGACCGATACGCGCACCATCTCGTCATCGACGGCCGCCTTCGCGGCAGCTGGATGCGCACCGCGGGCAGCGAGGACGTGCGGATCGACGTCGACGACGTACGGCCCGCTTCGGCAAGCGGAGCGCGAGGCGATCGAAGCGGCCGCTGAGCGGTGCGGACAGTTCATGGGCCTGCAACCGGTCGTCGTGATTCGGTAGTGAAAGATCTTTCAACACGAAGCGCACGAAGGCACGAAGTAAACGAAGATCACGAAGCACGTCGATCAAAACCTCGCAGTCCTCGTGTGCCTCCGTACGTTATGTATATCCGTATTCTTCGTGTGCTTCGTCCCCTTCGTGAGCTTCGTGCGCTTCGTGTTGAAAGATCTGTGCTCAGCGCACGCAGGCGAGCGCGTCGTTGTTGTTGTACACCCGGCCGGCGCCCGCCGCGGCGACGAACTGGCCGATCGCGCAGAGCGACTGCGTTTCGCCACCGCCCCGGCGCATCGAGTACGGCCGGATGAACACGCTCGTCGCGGTCACGGGCAACGACGCGACGTTTTCGTAGAAGGCCGTCGCCTTGCTGTCCTGAAACAGATACTGCTCGACGTTCGACACGTAGAACGCGCTCACGGTGCCGCCTTGCCGCTTGAGATAGTCGCCGATCGGCGCGGATGGTCTTCGGTCCGCCGAAATCGCCGCTGAGCGGCACGATCAGATTCTTGTCGTGCAGGGCTTTCACGATGCGGAAATTCTCTTCGCTCGAGAGGAAGCTTTGCACCTCACCCGTGGCGTCTGACGACCACCCGGTGAGGTCCGCGAACGTCAACGTCCCGTTGCCGCCGCCACCGCTTCCGCGCGTCGAAATGCCCGGCCCAAAGAACTGAAAGGCCTGAAACACGGAGCCAAGTTGCGAGAGCTCGTCCGGCGTCAGGGTGAAGCCGTGCGTCTTGGTCAGCAGCTCGACGATGCGCGCGTAGGTCTTCGTGCGCCATGTCGCCGTCGGACGGCCCCTGAAGGTACGGCGCCCACAGCTTCTGGATCGGGGTCGTACTCTCGAGGCCGGCGGGCCGCGGCTTGGAGAACAGCAGGGAGATGAAGTCGGCGCGATCCTTCGACATCTCGAAGACCGCCTTGAACATCAGATGCTGCACGACCGCCTGGCGGCGGATGTCGACGATGAAGGCCATCGCGGGACGGATGGCGGCGATGTAGGTCAGATTCTGTTCGGGCCCGACGCCCATGTAGACGCCGCCCTTCACGTTGGCAGCGCGGAGCATCGTGAACAGCGCGCCGATTTCTCGTTCGTTCGACGTGAAGTTGTCGGTGATCCTGAAGTAGCCGCCCGGCTCCGAGAAGTCGGTCACGATCTTCCAGAACTCTGCGTCGCTCAGCCGTTCCGGTAACGCCGCCGGCGCCGCCGCCGGTCCCGCTGGCGCCGCAAGGCTGAGGATCAGCCACGCTGCGAGCACCAGGACGCCCACCGATCTGCCCGATCGATCTGCCCTCATCCGACCCTCCCCCGCTGCGAAACCCCAACAATATAGCGGTTTCGAATCGGGGCCAGCTCGCCGCTACTGCCCGCTTGATTGGACGGCAAAAGGCGGTCGCCGGACGGCCGTCAGCCCGTGCCGCTGCCGCGGACGTGGACGGACCTCAGCGAGCGCGGTACGATGCTCGCCGCGTGTCCTTGCCGCGATACCGGTTCGGCCCGTTCGTCGTCTCGCCCGCACACCGCGTCATCCGGTGCGGCGACGACGACGTGCCGATGATCCCGCGGTACTTCGACCTGCTCGTGCTCCTGCTCGCAGAACGGCACCGGGCGGTGACACGCCAGGAGATCTTCGATCGCGTCTGGGGCGACGTCGTCGTCTCGGACGGCGCCCTGAGCCAGGCGGTGCGGACGATCAGGCGGAGCCTTGGAGATGACCCGCGCGATCCGCAGTTCGTGCGCACGGTCGCCAGGCACGGCTACCAGTTTGTCTACGCGATGGTCGCCGAGGAAAACGACGCCGGCGCGCTGCCGGCCGCGCCGCTCTCTGTGGGGTCGGCGGAGGTGCCCGCTGCCGCCGCGTCGGCGGAGACGACGGCCGCCGTGCCGCCGGTCGATCTCTTCGCTCCGCTGATCGATCGGCTGCTCCGGCGTCCGCCGTTCGATCGGCAGTCGGACGAGGAGCGGCGCGAAGCGGCGGAACAACTACACGCGCTCGGTACCGCCGAAGCGCTGAGCCGGCTCGACGGGCTGCCGGGGCATGCAGAAGCGCGCGCCATCCTGCGCGACGCGCGCTGGGACGTGCCGGGCGCCGGCGAAATCGCGCTGCTCGGGTCGCCGGACCCGGTCGCCTCCATCGCGCATGTCATTCGCCTCCGGCTGCGCCGCGCAGCACGACACTCGTCGAACCGCTGGGCGTCGGCGTCAGTGGGTGGCGGCGCCGCGGGCTGTGTTGGCCGGACTGGCGGGCGGAGTGGCGTTGTGGCTCGTACCCGAGTCGGGGGCCGCGCACAGCGTCATCGTCGCCTTGGCGCTCGTCGGGGCGGTGGCCGGCGCCCTTGGCGCGGCCGGCGTCGGCGCCGGCCTGGCGGCGGCAGAAGCCATCGCGCGATCGGCCCGCACGCTCGGACTCACGGCGTGCGGCGCGGCCGGCGGAGCGCTGGCCGGCGGCGTGGCGCACGAGCTCGCGCGCGCAGTCCTCGGCGGCATGTTCGGGCGCGACGTTCCCGTCATCGGCGGCTGGTTCGAAGGCCTCATTCTCGGCGCTGCGGCCGGGCTCGGTTACGGGCTGTCCACCCCACGCCTCGGCGGCGGCCTGGCCGCGCCGCGCGGGCCCGCCCGACTCCGAACCGCGGTCGCGACCGGGCTCGCCTGTGCGGCCGCCGCGATCCTGTTGACCCTGGCCGGCCGCCACCTCGTCGCCTCGAGCCTCGACGTCATGGCTTCGGCGTTCGAAGGCTCGTCGGTCGGCCTCGCGCCGATCGCCCGCCTGCTCGGCGAACAGGACCTCCGTCCGATCACGCGCGGCGTCGTCAGCACGTTCGAGGGACTGCTGTTCGGCACAGGACTGGCGTTCGGGCTGACGCATCGGCCCAATAGGCAATGAGGCAATGGGCCAATGAGGCAATGCATTGGCAATGAAATCACCAATGATCTGAGCCACTTCTCACCTGACGCTCACAACTCGCTCATTTCTTTCGCCGGAGGAATCTCCACAGTAGGCGCATGACACCTTTGCGCCTTGCTGCCATCGCTTTCATCTATGGAGTCGCCACGCTTGCCTGGTTTGCGTTGGGCGTTTCGGTCAAGGAACGGTCCGGAGAGTTCGATCAGCGCCTGTCGCAGGCGGTCGCCCTGCTGTGGGGTGGCGAGCACGTGCAGGTCGCGCCCCGGATCTGGTTCGAACGGCCGAAAACCGTCACGGAGGACGTCCAACGGACTGATGCGGCAGGGAAGCCCGTCACGCAGTCGGTGACCCGGCAGATCGTCGAGGAAGTGCCGGTCCCGATCGAGTCTTCGCGGGTCGACGTCTCGCTGGATCTCGATCACCAGCGAAAGGGCCTCCTCTGGTACGACACGTATGGGGTCGGGGTGCGCGCGATGTATCGCGCCCACAACCCCGACACGGTGACGCGGACGGTCGTCGCCCACCTGAGCTTCCCGTCTGAGCAGGGACAGTTCGACAATTTCGCGTTCCGGGTCAACGGCCGTCCGGCGGCGCGCGCGGAAGATCTCTCGAAAGGCGCCACGGCGCGTCTCGAGATCGCGCCCGGCGGCGAGCTGGCGATCGAGCTCGCCTACGACTCGCGTGGTCTGGACAGATGGGCGTACGCGCTCGGGCCGGGCAACATCGCGCAAGTCCAGGACTTCACGTTGACGATGCGGACGGACTTCGATCGGGTGGATTTTCCGCCGGGAACGATGTCGCCGACGGCCAGGCAGCGGACCGGCGAGGGCTGGGAGCTGACCTGGCGATTCGACAGCCTGTTGACCGCCCAGCGCATCGGCATGGACCTGCCCAACCGGCTCAACCCCGGACCGCTCGCCGCGCGTATCACCTACTTCGCCCCGGTCTCACTGCTCTTCTTCGTGACCGTCATGGTCATTCTCGGCGTCCTGCGCGGCCACAGCCTGCATCCGATGAACTACGCCTTTCTCTCGGCCGCGTTCTTCGCCTTTCACTTGCTCCTCGCCTACCTCGTCGATCACGTCTCGATTCACGTGTCGTTCATCGCGGCGTCCGCCACGAGCATCGTGCTGGTCGTCACCTACCTGCGCCTGGTCGCCGGCGCCCGCTTTGCGTTCGTGGAGGCCGGGCTCGCGCAATTGGTCTTCCTGGTGCTGTTCAGCTACGCCTTTTTCTTCGATGGGTATACCGGTCTGACAGTGACGGTGGGCGCAATTCTGACGCTCTTCGTGCTGATGCAGCTCACCGCGCGCGTCGACTGGAGCCGGGCGTTGGCCCGCCAGCCGCTGCGCGTGCACGAGTAGGCCATGCACGTCGCGATCATCATGGACGGCAACGGCCGGTGGGCGACGTCCCGCGGGCTCCCGCGCGTCGTCGGCCACCGGCAAGGCGCGGTGGCGCTGCGGCGCGCGGTCGAGGCGGCGCCGCCGCTCGGGATCACCACGCTGACGCTTTACGCGTTCTCCGCCGACAACTGGAAGCGGCCGGCGGCGGAAGTCACGGGGCTGATGCAGCTGTTCGACGAGTATCTGCGCGCACAGGCCCGTGAGTGCCAGCGGCACGGCATCCGGTTGACGCTCGTCGGCCGCCGCGATCGATTGGCGCCGGCGCTGCGGGAGCACGCCGAGACGTTCGAGCGCACCACTGCGGCCGGCACGACGCTGCATCTCCGGCTCGCGATCGACTATTCCGCGCGTGAGGCGATCTGGCTCGCGGCCGAGCGGTTGGTGCGCGAAGGCCGCGCATCGCGCGAGGCGTTCTCGGCCGCCGTGCGGAGCGGATCCGGCGCGCCCGTCGACGTGCCCGATGTCGATCTCCTCATCCGCACGGGCGGCGAGCAGCGTCTGAGCGATTTCCTGCTGTGGGAGTCCGCCTACGCCGAGCTCGCCTTCAGCGACACGCCGTGGCCGGACTTCACCGGCGACGATCTCGCGGCCGCGGTGTCCGATTTCGCGCGGCGTGAGCGGCGCTTCGGGGGGCTGGCGAGTAAGACATCGGGTGTCTTTTTACGAAAAGCGTAAAAAGACACCCGATGTCTTTTACACTCTGGGGAGAAGGAGAGGCCCATGCAACGCGCGGCCCCGCCCGCATTCCAGATCAAGTCGACCACCGCCGTCATCGCGACGCTCGCGATCGCCACCGCGTCGCTGGTCACGGTTCGCGCGCAACAGGCGCCCGCGCCGGCCGCGCGGCCGATGGTGCCGGTCGCGGCCAGCTCGGTTGCAGCCTATCCAGACACTTACCTCGGTGAGAACGTCTCGGTCATGGCCGCGGTCGAGGCCTTGCTGTCGAAGACGGCGTTCACGATCGACCAGGACAAGACAAAGAGCACGGGGAAGGACGTGCTGGTGCTGGCGCCGACGCTGACCGGCGTCGTGCAGCCGAATACGTACGTGACCGTCGTCGGCGAAGTCATTCGCTTCGATCCGGCCGAGGTGGCCAAGCGGCTGAAGGGCTACACGATCGATCTGCCTCCCGATCTCGTCACGAAATTCCAGGGCCGGCCGGCGATTCTCGCCACTGCGGTCATCAACTCAGCCCTGCTCGACGTCGCCAAGCGCGTGCTGCCTCCGCTCACACCTGCCGAGGCCGCCTTCGATAAGGTGATGAAACAGGTCGGCCCGACGTTCAACTCCCTGCGGAGCGGCCTCGAGAAGCCGGACGCGGCCGCGCTGAAAGATCAAGTCGCGACGCTCAAGAAGTCGTTTACCGACGCCGCGGCGTTCTTCAAAGCGCGCGGCACAAGCGACGCGACAGGCTGGGCCGGGGAAGCGCTGAAGCTGGTGACGTCCATGGAAGCGGCAACGACCGCCGGGAAGTTCGAGGACATCAAGGCCTCGGCGACCGACCTGGCGACGTTGTGCCAGAACTGCCACACCGCGCATCGCGAACGGCTCGAGGATGGAACGTTCCGGATCAAGGGCGATGTCCGATGAACGATCCGTCGCGTTCCTCTTCGTGTTCTTCGTGTGCTTCGTGGTGATGCTTGTGACAAGTGCTCTTGTCGCGCAACGCCCCGCGAATGCGCCCGCCACGGCACCCGCGTCCAAACCGCCTGACAGCGTCTTCATCGAGGATCTGACCTGGGCCGAGGTCCGCGACCTCGTCGCGGCGGGCACGACGACGGTCATCGTCGGCACGGCGGGCACGGAGCAAAAGGGCCCGCACATGGTCGATGGCGAGCACAAGTTCGTCATGGAGTACGCGGCCGACAAGATCGCACGCGTGTTGGGCAAGACGCTCGTCGCCCCGGTGATCGCCTACGTGCCCGAGGGCAGCTGGGAAAACCCCGGCGGCCACATGGGCAAGCCGGGCACGATCACGCTGCCGGAAGATCGGTTTATCGAGCTGCTCGTCAACACCGGCCGCAGTCTCAAGTCAGGCGGCTTCAAGACCATCCTCTTCCTCGGCGAGTCAGGCGGCAACCGGACCGGCATGCGCACGGCAGCGACCCGCTTGAACGAGCTGTTCGGCGACAGCGCGAAGGCCTACTGGATCGACGACTACTACACCAAGTCCCACAGCGATCAGAACAAGTACGTCACCGACCATCTCAAGATTCCTGCGGATCAGATCGGCGGGCACGCGAACATCCTCGACACGTCCGAAATGATGTTCGTCAATCCAAAGCACGTCCGGAAGGACAAGCTCGCGCCGGGTGGTGGCTATCAGAACAGTGGCGTCAGCGGCGACCCGACGAAGTCGACGCCCGCGCTCGGCAAGATCTTCATCCAGATCAAGGTGGACAACGCGGTCGCGCAGATCAAGAGCATGATCGCCGGCACGTATCAGGCGCCCGAGCCGGCGCAGCGTGGCGCCGGTGGCGCTGCCGCAGGCGAAGGTCGCCAGGGTGGCGGACGGGGCGGACGCGGAGGACGCGGCGGTCAGGCCGGCGACGCTGCCGGCGCAACCGCGGCCAACCCGGCACCGCCGGCACCGCGTCAACCAACGATGGAAACCGCGCCGGCGGGGATTTCACCGAGTCACGCTCCGGACACCGTGTTCATCGACGAGCTGACGTGGGAAGAGACGCGCGACGCGCTGAAGGCGGGCAAGACGACGGCGATCATCCCGACCGGTGGGACCGAGAAGAACGGGTACCACATGGTCCTCGGCAAACATAACTACATCGTCGCGCACTCCGCGAACCTGATGGCACGACGGCTCAAAAACGCGCTGGTGGCGCCGACGATTCAATACGTGCCCGAGGGAAATCCGGACCGCGCCGGCCCCGGCATCATCTCCCTGCCGTCTCCGGCCTACGATCAGCTGCTCGACGCCGCAGCGCGCAGCCTCAAGGCGCACGGCTTCAAGGACATCATCTTCATCGGCGACAGCGGCGGGAATCAGGCCGGCATGCGCGCCGTCGCCGAGGCCCTCAACAAGGAGTGGGCCGGCAGCGAGTACAAGGCCTACGCCCTCACCGACTACTACGAGGGCGGACGCGAACACTACCGCGCCTGGCTCGAAGCGGCGTTCGGCTACGACGATCAGATCATCGGGAGCCATGCCGGCATCAGCGACACGTCCCAGTTGCTCCACGTCCGCCCGGCCGGCGTGCGTAAAGATCAGATCAAGCCGTGGGGCGGACCGCAGGACTCGGGCGTCTCGGGCGATCCGATGAAGGCGACGGCGGAGATCGGTCGCATGGGGATCGAGTTCAAGGTCAATGCTGCGCTCGCACAATTGAGGACGCTGAAGAACGAGCAGGCGCGGAGGAGCTGAGGTTCTCGGTTCTCCGTTCTCGGTTCTGTTCCGGGTTCTCGCTTGCGGCAACGACGGGAGGGGCACCATGCAAGCCACTCGAAGTTCGCGGTCGGTCATGCTTGTCGTTGCTGGGCGCGTCGTCTCTTTCCGCGAGCGGTCCGGTCGGCATCTACGGAATCATCGACAAAGTCGTCTTCGAGCCCAACGAGCAGAACGCGGAGCGGCTGCAGGTGTGGGGCGCGTTCGCCTACGTCGATGGCCGGTGCGGATACCGGTCGGCACGAGCGGCATCTCGGCGGCCAAACGCGGCTACCTGTACTTCAAGATTCGATCCGCGCATCCCGGGTTCACGTCCGAGAGTCAGATCAAGGCGTCACGCAATGAGTGGGCGGATCTCAAGGCGGTAGCTGGGACTGGACAGGCGGTCGGCTTCGGCAAGTGGGGCTACATCGCGCGGATTCGCATCGGCTACAGCCGGACGCCACGTCCGGTCGGGCCCTCCGTCATTCTCGAGGTCAGCCCGAGTGGCGGCGAATCCGCCGACCTGCGTGTCCGGCCGGCGTCGGAAGCGCCCGCCAATCCGGCGACCTACCAGACCAACATCGGCGTCATCAAGCTCGACGCGAATGGCCGGCATGCGGCGATCGTGAAGGCGCTCAGGGACGCGAAGTAACTCGGACCGAACTCGAACGGTTCTCCGTTCTGCAGTTCAGTTCTCGGGTTCCGAGCTGAGCAGAAAAAACAAAGCCGCTCACGGATCGCGTTCGATCTCGTGAGCGGCCGTGTCGCTACCTCGTCGTACCGTCGTACCTGTCGTACCCGTCGTACCCGTCGTACCTATCGTACCCGTCAGGGTGCGCAGCTCTGGCAGCGATTATTATTCTTCGCGCCCATCTTCACGAGCAGCTCGATCGTGTCTGGGAACGGCGAGATGCGTGACACAGGGCCATTCGCCATGTCAGCGGTGGTCTGGCCGCGCCGGCTGACGGCCTTTGGATCGGCGCCCTTCGACACGAGGTACAGAATCAGCTCGTTGTCACCGCGCGCGGCGGCGTGGTGCATCGGCGTGTAGCCATCGTTGTCGCGCTGGTTCACGTCGGCGCCGAGCTCCTCGACAAGGTATTTCACGCTGGCGAGCCAGCTGTCCGGCGCGTGCCGGTGCGCGTTGCCGGCGAAGCCCTCGCCGTACTCGACGCCCGAGGCGGCATGAATCGCGAAGACGCCAGGACCGCCAGCTGGCACAGGCGGCAAGCCTGACGGATCGAGCGTGGGGGTCGTCGGGGCGGCCTGCGCCGCGTCGGCCGGTGCGCTCGCGTCGGGACCACCGCCACCGCCCGGCGCCGCCGCGGCCGGCGGCTGCCGCGCCACCACCGCCGCCTCGCCCGCCAGCTCCGCCGCCACGGCCCGCAGCCGCCATCGTCGGGATGTTCGGATCGGCGCCGTACTTGACGAGGAGCTTCATCGCCTCGACATCGGTGCCGTACGCCGCGCGCCAGAACGCGGTCGAGCCGACGACGCTGGTGAGGCCGCAGTTGCCGTTGCCGCAACCGGTGTAGACCATGTAGTACGGATGGACGCGCACGCGGGCGTTCGGATCGGCTCCGGCCTCGAGTATCGCCTTCATGACGTCGAGGTAGGTCGACTTCTGGAGGTCCATTTCCTGCGGTTGCGGAAAGCGTGTCCGGGGCTGCCACTGCGCGTTGACGGCCGCCCAGAGCGGCGTCACGCCGAGGTTCTCGGCAGAAGCATTCGGATTCGCCCGGCGCTCGACGAGCATCATCGCCAGGTCGAACTGGCCGTTGATGATCGCGATGAGGAGCGGCGTGTGGCCTTCGCCCGACTTCTGATTGACGTCGGCGCCGCCCTCCAACAGCGCGAGCGCGGCGGGAATATGTCCCTGGCGCACGGCGTGATGGAGAGCGGTCAGGCCGCCCTTGGCGGAGACGACCGGCGCCGGGCCGTCGGCATTCTGAAGATCGGTCGCTGACTGCGCGCCGCCCGCGGCTCCGCGCCCGGCGCCTGTGCCGGCCGGCGCCTGGGGCTGCGCTGGCGCCTGAGGTTGGGCGGCCGCCGGTGGGGCGTCAGCAGCTGGCGCTCCACCTCCGCCGCGACCGCCACGGCCACCAGCTCCCGCCGCGGCCGCCGCGGCCGGCGGCGCGGGTGTTCTGCCGGTCGTCTGCAGCTCGCGCATCGCCTGAATGGCCGCTTGCTCTTGCGCGGGCGTCGGCTGTTCTCCCTGCGGCACGGTCGCCGCGAGGATCTGGCGGCGGAGCGCCAGCGCCTGGCGGTCGAGCGCGGATTGTTTGCCGAGGTCGACGACTTTGGTGGCGATCTTCGGATCGGCGCCGCGCTTGAGCAGCGCGTTGATCGTGGCGACCTGCCCGGTGGAGGCGGCAAAAATCAGCGGCGTCTGTCCAGATTCGGATTCCTTGGCGTTGACGTCCGCGCCAGCATCGATGAGCAGATTCACCGCCTCGGCGCTCCCTGACGCGGCGGCGAAGTGCAGCGCGGTGGCGCCGCTTTCCGTCGGCGTGGTGGCGGTCGCTCCAGCCTTGAGCATCGACCGGACAACCGCGCCGTTGCCGTCGCGCGCCGCCATGTGGAGCGGCGTGTACTGGCCAATCCTCGTCACGGCCGCGGCGTTGGCGCCGGCGTAGAGGAGCATGTCCACCAGCGCCAGGTCGCCGCGCTCGGCCGCGTAGTGCAGGGCCGTCATGCCGTCGGGCTGCGCTTCGCTGACGTCGGCGCCTTGTTTGAGCAGGCTGCGGACGGCCTCTTTGTCAGCGCGCTTGGCAGCGTCAGCCAGCGGCGACTTCACCGGCTGCTGCGCGCCGACCACGGCAATGGCGGCCGCGGTCATCACGGCCGCCTAGTCCCAGCGCGCAGTCTGGCATGTCGTCCTCATAATGTCCTCGCGTGGCTCACGTCTGCACCGATCTTGCGCCACGAATGCGGCACGAAGTGTCACGAAGGCAGTACTGGGGAGACCTCACGCCCACGCCTCGGGCCCGCGCCAGAAAGCAGGCGCGGGGTGTCCTCTTTGCTCTTCTCCGTGGCCTCGTTAGTTCTTCTCCGTGCCCTCAGATCTGATCTTAGACAGTCAGCGCGAACTCTCCCGTGCTGTCGCCGAACGACTTCAGGTCGTCCATGCCGAGCTTGTGCATCGCCGTCAACAGCGGGTTGGCCATCGGCGTGCCATCGGGCGTCTTGAGGTGCAGTCCGCCCTGCAGCGCGCCGTTGGCGTGCCCGAAGAACACCAGCGGGCAGCGGCGATGGTTGTGCACGTTCGGGTCGGCCATCGGCGAGCCCCAGATGATCATCGACTTCTCGAGCAGGCTCTTGTCGCCGTCCATGGTGTTCTTCATCTTGTCGAGGAAGTACGCCATCTGGCCAACGCGGTACTTGCAGATCTTGTTGAACTCGAGCACGCGCGCCTCGTTGTTGCCGTGGTGCGAGGCCGGGTGGAACGGCTGGTTCGATCCGCTCTCCGGGAAGACGCGGTTGTCCGAGTCGCGTCCGGTCTTGAACGAGATGACGCGCGTCATGTCGGACTCGAGCGCGAGCACCTGCACGTCGAACAGGAGCTTCATGTGCTCGGAGAACGAGTCGGGCACGCCGGCCGGCGCGAGCGGCATCGCGCGGGAGTCGCCGCTGGTGTTGCGCGCTTCGACCAGGCGAATCCGCCGTTCGAGCTCGCTGACGTTGTCGAGGTAGCGATCCATGCGCACGCGGTCGGTGGCGCCGAGCGTGCGCTTGAAGTCGGTGATCTCGGTGTGCACCCAGTCGAGGATGCTGCTGCGCGTCTTGCGGCGCGCGGCGCGATCTTCAGGCGAGCCGCCGGCGCCGAACAGCATGTCGAAGGCGACGCGCGGGTCGCGGATCATCGGCAGCGGCTCGTTCGGCGATGCCCAGCTGATCGTGTCGGTGTAGACGCAAGAGTAGTTGTAGGTGCAGCCGCCGGCCTGGTCGAGGGCCTCGATGCAGAACTGCATCGACGGCATCGGCTGCTCCTGCCCGAAGCGCTTGGCGTACATCTGATCCAGCGAGGTGCCAGCATAGATGTCCGAGCCCTGCGTCTGTTTCGGATGCGCCTGAGTCAGGAACACCGCGCTCGAGCGGAAGTGGTCGCCGCCGATTTCCGGCGCCGCGAACGCCTCGGCCATGCGGACGTCGGTGTTGCTGATCATCGTCATCTGGTCGCGGAAGCCTTCGAGCGCGGAGAACGGATTCTCCGGCACCAGAGTGAAACCACGCCCGGTCGTTTCCGGCGCGTACAGCAGCTTGCTCGCGCCGAAGGCGTTACAGCCGGCCAGACCGTGCACCTCTTCGATGCACACCAGCCGCGTCATGTCCGCGGCTTTCTTCTGGGCGCGGCCGGCCGGCACCATGGCGTCGAGGAACGGCAGCGCCATGGTGGCGCCCACCCCTCGAAGGAACGTGCGGCGGGGCATGTGCTTTCCAGTGATGACGGAGGACATGGGTTCGATCTCCTGTCTGAGTGTCTACTTGCGTCCGGTCGATCTCGTCGGTTCGGTGTCGTCGGCGTCCGCCCGCTTCATGCGGAACGCATCGCTCTTGATCACGCCCAGGATGAGCGACGACAACTTGTAGTCGTTGGCGGCCGCGGCCTTCGTAATCGCGCGAATCGTCGGCTGATCGAAGTACTCGACGCGCCGGCCGATCGCGTAGGCCATCAGGTTCTCCGTGAACGTCCGCACGATCGGAATCGGCCGCTTCAGCAGCGCCGTCGACAGCTCAGCCGGCGTGTTCACGGGGCTGCCGTCGTAGAAGTCGCCGCGCGTATCGAGCGGCATCCCGCTCTCGCGCTTGCGCCACTTGGCAGTAACGTCGAAGTTGTCGAGCGCGAGCCCGATCGGATCCATGAACCGGTGACAGGCGTTGCAGGTCGGGTTGTCGCGGTGCAGTTCCAGCCGCGCCCGCGTCGTCAGCGGCCGCCCGTCCTTGGCCTCGGCGGTCTTCTCGAGCGGCGGGACCGACCCGTCCTGCGGCGGCGGGGGCGGCGGCGTGCCCATCAGCACTTCCATCACCCACTTGCCGCGCAAGACCGGCGACGTGCGATTGGCGAACGAGGTCTGCACCAGCATGCTGCCCTGGCCGAGCAACCCGCGCCGCGTGTCGTCGGGATACTTCACGCGCCGGAACTCGGTCCCGGCGACGCCGCCGATCCCGTAATGCTGCGCGAGCTTCTCGTTCATGAACGAGTAGTCGGCCCGCAGCAGCTCGAGGACGTTCCTGTCCTCGCGAATCATGTTGACGAAGAACAGCTCGGTTTCACGCCGCATGTAGCCGGCGAGCTGCTCGTCGAAGTTCGGGTAGAAATTCGGATCCGGGTGGACCTTGTCGATGTCCTGGAGGCGCAGCCACTGCCCGGCGAAGCGCGGGCCGAGCGCGTCGGCGCGCGGATCGGCGAGCATGCGACGGGCCTGCTTCTCCAACGACGCGGTGGCGCTCAGCTCGCCGCGACTCGCCGCGGCCAGCAGTTCCTGATCGGGCGGCATGCCCCAGAGGAAGTACGACAGCCGCGACGCCATGTCGTAGTCCGACAGCTTGTAGATCTCGCCGGCGCGAACGGTCGCCGGCTGGCGTTCGAGACGGAAGACGAAGTGCGGGCTGGCCAGAATCGCTTCGAGCGCGTGACGGACGCCCGCTTCGAAGCCGGCCTTGGCCGCGCCGGCATCGTAGAACTTCATGAGCCCGTCGACCTCGCGTGAGGCAAGCGGCCGACGGTACGCGCTCTCACCAAGGCGCGCGACGATCGTCCGGGCGCACGGCCGCTCCTCGGTCGGAGTCGTCGGCCGGCAGCTGAACACCTTGCGGCGGCTCGGCGTCTCGGAGACGCCGGTCGCGCGATACGGGCCGCGGATGATCACGTCGCGCAGGTGCGGCAGCGTCGTGATCGCGCTGCCTCCGGCGCCGCCGCCGGCGTACGACCAGTCGTGCGGGCGGATCAGGTCTTCGTACGGACCGTCGAACCGGCGCACGAACGCGGCGGCCACGACGTGCTGGCCCGCCTTGATCGGAATCGGTTCGGTATACATCGAGATCGCGCCGCGCCCGTCGGCCGCGCCCGACGGGAGCGTCTCGTAGCGGACGAGCGCGACGCGCGCGCCGTCGATCGAGACGTCGATGTTTTCGAGCCGGGAATTGTCGCCGCCGGTGAGGGTGAGCTCGAACGTGTACTCCGCGTCGGCAGGAAACACGTGCTTGGTCACCAACCCGCCGCGCGTGCCGAACGGCGCGCCGGGCACGTGATCCCACGGGTGCTGCGACACGTAGCTGGTGTTGGTGTAGGTGCGATAGGCGACCGAGGCATTGCGATCGCCGACCGCCATGCGGCTGATGTCGGCCGCCGCGTTGAGATACGACTCGAGCAGCGTCGCCGACAGGCCCTGTTCGTCGGCGATGTTGTCGAAATTCAGGCTCTTGGTGTCCTGCGGCAGCCACGCGCCGGCATCGACGTCGAGCGCGAGCAGATCGCGAACCGTGTTGGCGTATTCCGGCCGGTTCAACCGCTGGAAGGTGCGCGTGCCGGGATTGGGCTTGGCCAGCGCGGCCGCGTCAGCCTTGGTCTCGAGCGTGGCAATCAGCGTGGAGTAGGTTTCGGAATCCGGACGCTCGACACCTGGCGGCGGCATCATGCCGGCCTGCAGCTTCCGGATCATCTTTTCGACGGTTTCGAGATGGTCGGTGGCACGACCGATGTCGAACTGCTCGAGGGTGAGGCTGCCCTTCTTCTCGGCGTCGTTGTGGCACTCGACGCAGAACGATTCGATCGCGAAGTTCAACGCGAGCGACGTCGCCTGCGCGCTCTTCGCGCCGCGCGGCGTCTGCGGAGCCGGCGGGGCGGGCGCATGCGAACTGACCGGTGCCGCCACGGCGCCGGTCGTGGGTTTGTTTGGGCCTGACGCGCGCTGGGCTGCCACAGTGCCGGCAGCCAACGCCGCCGAGACGACCGTCGCACCCATCGCCCACCCGAACTTCGTCATCGTGCTCCGCTCCAAAACAGCAAGATGGCCAGTCCCCGGGGCGGCGCCCAAGGGACGGAACCTGGGTCGAACGGGATCAGCCAAACTATATCCGATCCTCATTGTCGGATATCGGCCTAAGGGCAGGGGGAAATCTGCGCGAAAATGGCCCTTTTCCGGGACATTTCCCCGCGGCAAATGCCGGGCCTCGGCACCAGTGGAGTGGCGCTATGCTGAGCCGCATCCGATGGATCTGACCCGGCGCGATTTCCTCGGCGCGGTCGCCACCGGGACGGCGGCCACGGCACTGCCGCAGTCGGCCGCACCCCAAACGAAGCACTGGGCGTGGATGCGCGGCGTCAAGGCGGCCGACGACGGGTGGCGGCGCCAGGTGGCGTCACTGCGCGCGGCCGGGATCGACGCGGTGCTGATCACGGCGACGCCCGATCTCTATCGCCGGCTGATCGCGACAGCCGCCGATGAGGGCGTCGAGGTTCATGCGTGGCTGTTCACGATGATGCGCGGGGCCGACACGACCGCGCATCCGGAGTGGTACGCGGTGAGCCGGAGCGGGCGTTCGACCGCCGATCGTCCGCCGTACGTCGATTACTACAAGTTCATGTGCCCGTCGCGCGACGAGGTGCGCGAGCGCGTACGCGGCATCGTCGCCGAGTTGGCCGCGATCGATCGGCTCGGCAGCGTGCACCTCGATTACATCCGCTATCCGGACGTGATCCTGCCGGTGGCGCTGTGGCCGAAGTACAAGCTCGTGCAGGACAAGGAATACCCGGATTTCGACTTCTGTTATTGCGACGTCTGCCGGGCGCGATTCAAGCGGGAGCGCGGCCTCGATCCGCGCGACCTCGCCGATCCGCCGGCGCATGACGCGTGGGTGCAGTTTCGCTACGACACGATTACCGAAGTCGTCACCCTGCTCGCGGCCGAAGCGCGCCGCCACCGCCGGGCGATCACCGCGGCCGTTTTCCCGACGCCCGCGATCGCGCGCCGCCTCGTCCGACAGGACTGGACGCGGTGGCCGCTCGACGCCGTCATGCCGATGCTCTACCAGGGCTTCTACAACGAGGACCTCGCCTGGATCGAACGCAGCACGCGCGAAGGCGTCGTGGCGCTCGGCGGCCGCCTTCCTCTGTATGCCGGCTTGTACGTCCCCGACCTGCCGCCCGCGGATCTCGCGAGTGCGGCCTCGCGGGCGCTCGCCGGCGGCGCCGCCGGCATCAGCGTCTTCGAAGGCAACACGCTGACGCCGCAGCACTGGGCGGCGCTCGCGCCGGTGCTCAAGCAGCGCGCGTCGTGGCCGTGACGGGCGCGCGAATCGTCGCGCTCGTGACCGCCTGCGCGGGTGTCGCCGTCGCCTCCGCGTCGCAAGCGCCCGCCGCGCCTGACTTCGAGGCGCTGCCGTTCGCGCCGAAGCGCACGGTCGTCTATCGCGCCCCGGCCCCGCCGGCGATCGACGGCCGGCTCGACGATCCCGCCTGGCAGGCCGCCGCGTGGTCCGACCCGTTCGTCGACATCGAAGGCGATCGCAAGCCGGCGCCGCGATGGCTGACGCGCGTCAAGATGCTGTGGGACGCCGACCACTTCTACGTCGCCGCCGACATGGAAGAACCGGACCTCTGGGGCACGCTGACGACGCGCGACGCCGTCATCTTTCAGGATCCGGATTTCGAAGTGTTCATCGATCCGGACGGCGATACGCACCAGTACTACGAGCTCGAAGTGAACGTCCTCGGCACCGCATGGGACCTGCTGCTCGTGCGGCCGTACCGCGACGGCGGTCCGCCGATCGACGGCTGGGACATTGCCGGACTCGGCATCGGCGTGAACGCGCGCGGCACGATCAACCGGCCCGGCGACAAAGACGACGGCTGGTCGATCGAGATCGCGATGCCGTGGCGTGCGCTGCGCGAAGCGGCGCCAGGCCGGCGCCCGCCCGCCGCCGGCGATCAGTGGCGGGTGAACTTCTCACGCGTCGAATGGCTGGTGGACGTCGCGGACGGCCGGTATCGCAAGCGCGTGAATCCCGCGACCGGCAAGCCGTTCGCTGAGGACAACTGGGTCTGGAGCCCGCAGGGCGCGATCAACATGCACATGCCCGAGCGCTGGGGCGTCGTGCAGTTCTCGGATCAGGCACCCGGCGGGCCGGAGGAGCGCGTTCGCGACGACCCTGACGATCTCATGAAGTGGGCGCTGCGCCGCTTGTACTACCGGCAGCAGCGTTATCGCACGGCGCATGGAAAATACGCGACCCGGCTCGAGGATCTCGATGCGGCGAACCTTCGGGTCGACGGCCAGCCCCTCTCGCCGCAGATCGAGACGACGGCGTCGTCGTACGAGATCAGCGTAGCGAGCCGCGCCGGCGGCCGCGTGCGCCTGCGGCAGGACGGCCGCGTCTGGGTCGATCGCCGGTAGACGAGTCTAAAGCGCCGTCAATGGACAATCGACAATCGGCAACCTGCAATGGCAAACACATCGGCCATCGATAATGCCGATGGACAATGGGAAATCTCGCAATCGATCCGGATCGCCAACCGACAATCGGGGCAACCAAATCGACCTGCAAATCGGCAATCGGCAATTGACCCGATGGGAAATTGACAAGGGACAATCGAGCGGCTCGATTGCCCCATTGTCCATCGGCACTTCGCGATTGCCCATCAAACTGAATTGTCCATTCGAAAAGATTTGCCATTACCCATTACCGATCGGGATTGTCGATTGCCGATGTGTTTGCCATTGCAGATTACCGATTGCTGATTGTCGATTAGTCCAGAGACCCGCAAGGTGCCGTGCTCGAGCCGCACCTCGCACCACGCACCTCGCACGGCAGCGTGTTAACCGTCCCCAACATCGTATTGCCGAAACGTGAGGTTGATCCGGCCGGCGAGGCCGAGCTCGACGGGCGCGGTATTCGGCAGGATTCGCGACACGCCGTGATACCGCAGCCGCGACGGCCCGCCGAATACGAAGGCGTCGCCGGATTCGAGCCACACCACGTCGACTGGATCACGGCGCCGCGTGCCGCCGATGAGGAAGCGCGCCGTGTCGCCGATCGAGATCGACACCACCGGCACGCCGGCCGCCAGTGACTGCTCTGCCTCGTCCTTGTCCTGGTGCAGCCCCATCCGGCCGTCCTCCGCGTAGTGATTCATGATGCAGATGTCAGGATCGATCGCCATGCCGGCGGCGGCCGCTGCATCGCGCGCCAGCGCGCGAAACGCTTCGGGCAGCTCCGGGACCGGCTGGCCATCGTGGTCGCTTCGCACCGGCTCGTAGCTGTACGTCTTCCCATTCCAGTGCCGGCCCAGACACAGCATGCGGACGTGCATCTTGCCGCCGCCGCGCACGACGGGCACGTAGGCGGGCACGGCTCCGTCGAGCAGCTGCACACACTGCGACGCCAGGTCGCGCTGGCGGACGATCGACAGCCACTTCGGCAGGTGGACCGCACCCGGGTGAATCTCCACACGGGCACGTTACCACCCGGACACGGGCGCCGGCCTTGGGCAATAATCCCGCCATGCGCCTACAGTCTTCTGTCGCTCTCGCCATGTTGGCCACCGGTGTGGTGCTGACTGCGCAAGCCCCTGCATCGCCCGACTGGACGCAGGCCGAAGTTGAAACGCTCCGCCACTTCCAGTCGCTGCTGCGGTTCGACACCAGCGACCCGCCCGGTAACGAGCTGCCCGCCGCTGACTACCTCAAGGCGGCCCTCGAGAAGGAAGGCATTCCGGTCCAGGTGGTCGCGCTCGAAGCCCACCGCCCCAGCATCATCGCGCGTCTGAAGGGCAACGGCCAGAAGCGGCCGCTGTTGCTGATGGCGCACACGGACGTCGTCAACGTCGATCCGAAGAAGTGGACGACGCCGCCTTTCGGCGCGACGCGCGACGGCGGCTACGTGTACGGGCGCGGCGCCGTGGACGACAAGGACAACGTCGCGGCGTCGCTGATGGTCATGCTGCTGCTCAAGCGGCTGAACGTCCCGCTCGATCGCGACGTCATCTTTCTCGCGGAATCCGGTGAAGAAGGCAGCACACGCTTCGGCATCCAGTTCGTCGTCAATCAGCATTTCGCCGCAGTCGATGCCGAGTACTGTCTCGCCGAAGGTGGCAACGGCACGCGGCGCGGCGGACAGACGCAGTTCGTCTCGGTACAGACGCTCGAAAAGATTCCTTACGCCGTCCAGCTCACGGCCCGCGGCGTCGCCGGCCACGGATCGGTGCCGCTCAAGACCAATCCGGTCGCGCACCTTTCGAAAGCGGTGGCGGCGATCGCCGATTGGAGTCCGCCGATTCGGCTGAACGAAACCACCAGCGCGTACTTCAAGCGGCTCGCCCAGATCTCCGCGCCGGATCTGGCCGCACGCTATCGCGACGTCCACGATCCGGCGAAGGCCGCGGCGGCCGACGCCTACTTCCAGGAGCACGAACCGCGTCACGCCTCGATGCTCCGCACGTCGGTGTCGCCCAACATCGTCCAGGCGGGCTATCGCATCAACGTCATTCCGTCCGATGCGTCGGCCACGCTCGACGTCCGCGCGCTGCCGGGCGAAGACATGACCGCGTTTCTCGATCAGATCCGCAAAGTCGTGAACGATCCCACGGTCGAGGTCAGCCTCGGCCAGCGCGATACGCGGCCCGGCGGACCGGAAACGCGGCTGACCAGCGAAGCGTTCAAGACGATCGAGGCCGCCGTCATGCGCCACTACAAGGCACCGACGCTGCCGACGATGAGCACGGGCGCCACCGACATGGCGTACCTGCGCAACAAGGGCATTCAATGTTTCGGCGTCGGCCCGGCGATCGATCTCGAAGACGGGCCCAAAGGCTACGGGGCTCACAGCGATCAGGAACGGATACTCGAGAGCGAGTTGTACCGCTTCCTGCGCTTTTACTGGGACGTGGTCGTCGAACTGGCGGCGACGCGGCGATCGTGATTAACGGCGTGGGGCCCCACCCCCACGCCTCGGGCCCGCGCCGGTAGAGCGGCGCGGGGTGTCTGCGTCGCTGACTGCGACACCGCGAAGCGCGGGAGCGCTGAGCGCCCGAGCCGCGGGGGTGGGGCCCCGCGGCCAAAAGCGGTACGCGACAGCAACACGCCCAGGGTGATGGCGTTGATCAGCGGCACCTGGATCCACCACGGCAGCGCCGCGTGCACCCACCAGACCTGCAGGGCCACGACCACCGGCAGGTGCACGATATAGACGAAGTACGACGCATCGGCGACGTAGCGGCTGCGGCGTGACGGCCGATCGAAGCGCGCGACGAACAGCCCCGTCCACCCCGCCACTGACAGCGTCATCGTCAGGCTCGTGGCGAAGGATGCCGCCCAGCGCAGCACGTCGGCGTGTGCCGTCGCCCACGGCCCAGCCGTCACTCGCACGGCGGCCAGGCCCGCACCGACGAGACTCGCGAGTAATCCGAGCACAAGCAGCGACCGCCAGCGCTTCGCAGCGATCTGCAGCCAGGACGGGTGCCGAAACAGCCACCAGCCGAACGTGAACCAGAGACCGTACACCGCCATCACGGGCCAGTTCGGGGCGAAGCTGCTGTCGGGTGTGTCGACGTCCAGGCCCTGCATCGTGGCGAGGATCGGCGTGAGCAGAATCGCGATGACCACCGGAGCCGAGGCGACCGGTCATCGCCGATTCAAACAGCTGATCGACGCGTGCCAGTGCCGCACGGGCCGGTGCAGAGCGCGCGACGCGCGAGCCATCCGACAGCCGAGCGCGAGCAGCGTGATCCAGAAGAGGTAATAGAGGAACCAGAGATGCGTCAGCCTCGTCTCGAGCACCGCCGATCCCAGCGCCAACGTGTACCACGGGAGCGAGTCGATGAGCGGCGGCAGTTCGAGCCAGCCGGTGGTGCGCCCCCCGGCGATCCAGAGCGCGCCCAGGACGAACTTCATCGGATACAGCACGACGAAGAACACCAGCAGAATGCGGCGGAGGCGATCCCACACATAGGCGCGCGTGCCGCGGCGATCGACGACGAGCGCGCCGAAAAACCCCGCCATCAGAAAGAAGATCTCGAGGCGGAAGCTGTGGAGGTAGTAGATGAGCCAGCCCAGCGTCGGCGACGGCTCGTCGGTCCCGACCGCCCAGGCACCGCCGGGCATCACGTAGGTCAGCGTGGAGTGCAGGAGGACGCCGAGCAGCAACGCCCACGCGCGCAGGGCGTCGAGGCCGTGCCACCGTTCGGACGCTGAGGTCACGGCCGGGTCAAGGTCGCCGCGAAACGCAGCCGCACGTAGTCCAACGTCCAACGACCGGCCGAGTCACGCAACGCCGGTGCGCAGCGCGCAGAGATCTCGTCGAGCAGCGTGGACCGATCGGCGGGAGGCACGCTGCCGAGGAACAGGCCGGCGAAGGTCTCGAGCCAGTCCGACAGGCTGCCCGGCAGCAGTGTCGGGCGATCGAACAACTCCAGCGAGAGAATCTGCCACCCCAGCCGGTCGAAGATGTCGCGATACTCTTCGACGTCCGCGTAATACCAGGGATTCACGCGATCGAAATCGACGCCGCGCGCCATCAGCGCGGCTCGCAGGGCCGCAATCACTACCGCGACATTGCCGCGACCGCCGCATTCGCCAACGAAGCGGCCGCCGGGCCGGAGCGCGCGCGTCACACCTCGCACGATTGGCTCGGGCGGCCCCATCCAGTGCAGCGCGGCGTTGGAAAACACGGCATCGAACTCGCCGACGAAGGGCAGCGCCCGCGCATTCACCACCCGCGCATCGACGCCGATCTCGCGCGCGGCCCGCACCATGTCCTCGCTCGCATCGACGCCGACGACCTCGCAGCCGAGATCCAGCAGGCGTTTGGTCAGCACGCCGTCGCCACAGCCAAGATCGAGGATGCGCTCGCCCGGTACCGGCGCCAGCAGCTCGACCACGGGCTGCCCGAGATCGCTCACGAAGCGGGCCCGATCCGCGTACTGGCGCGCGTCCCAGGACTGCGTCATTGCTGAGCTTCACCCCCTTCATTCGCTTCATGTCTACCGATCAACAGCCGGTTTTTGGCAGTGATCTCTTCCGGGATCTTCATCGTCCAGATCTGATACCCCTGCGCCTTGAGCCGGATTGCGCGCGTCATGTCGATCGCCAGCGCGCCGTCTGCCCACCCGGAGAGATCGCCGGTGTCACAGGACGAGAGATCGTGACAGCACGGCAACACAGCAAGACTCGCGCGCGCCGCCGCCGCGCGTTCGATCACGCGATCGGTCAGCGCACCACAGGCGTGGCACGACACCACGAGATCGCCGGCGCCGAGTGGCGACGTCGTCGAGATCCATCGATTCGAAACGAACACGGCCGGCCAGACGAGGCCATGCGGCAATGAGCGCGTCGTGCAGCGTCGCCGCCGATGGCGGAATCACGCGGTCAACGACGACGGCGGTTGGCGAGGTGTCATCGAGGAGCAGCAGCGCGTGCGCCAACAGCCCGTGGCCGCCGGCGATATCGACAACCCGGCCGCCACGCACATGACGTCTGACCCGCTTGGCCATCTCCCAGGCTTCGTACAGTTCCTTGCGCGGCAGGCAGCCAACCTCGCAGATCGCACGCGCCAGACGGTCAAACAGCGTCGAGTTCGGGAAGCGGCCAAGATCGTGCCGCGTCAGGCGCGCACGGGATGACAGTGAGAAGGCCAATTACCGATTACCCATTCCCCATCGCCATCCCATGCCGCCATTCCCCATCGCCATTCCCCATTTCCCATCGCCATTTCCCATTGCCCATTCCCATCGCCATTTCCCATTTCCCATCCGCACTTCCCATTGCCCATTTCACATTGCCATTGCCATTGCCAAATTGCCCATCAGGATTGCCGATTGCCGATGTGTTTGCCATTGCAGATTGCCGATTTCCCGATTGTCGATTACCCCCCTTTCTTCAACACCCCAATCTGCCCCCCGTGGTACGCATGGTGCTGGGCGAGGCCGTGCAGCATCACTTCATGGCTCACGCCGGTGGCGAGCTCGCGGCTCTTCGCGCTTTGGGGCGGCGTGGTGAGCTGCTGAGGTGTCATGGCGCTGACCACCGCGACGAGCGCGGAGTGAGCGTCGAACAGCGTCTCAACGTCGCGCTGCCACGCCGCGGCGTCGTCCCCGGTCGGCGGCGGCCAGTCCCCGATCTCGGGCAACCCCGGCGGATGACCACCGAGCCGGCGCGTCACCTCCTGCGTCCACGCCGTCAAGTGACGAACGATCTCCCAGATCGAATGGGCCGCGGGGATGGGCCGGCTGCGCGCCTGATCAGCCGTGACGTCTTTCAAGAGCGCCTGGATGGAATCGCCGTGCCACGGCTCGCCGGTGATCGCCGCGGACAGCTCGTCGATGATGAGTTTCATGTGATCAACACTACATCGCCCGCTCCCCGCGAGCATCAAAGCTTGGTAGTAATGGAAATCCGCCTTTCCCTCGAACCGCACGACCACCTTGTCGTCCACCTTCGTGAAGGAGAACAGGAGACGACGGTAAGCGTTCCGAAGTCGCGGCCAGGCGCCGAGACACTGCACCGGGCTCTCGAGGCAGCGCTTTCCCAAGGTTACGGGGAGTGCTTCTGGCCCGGCGTCGAAGGCGGCCAGTTCTGGTGGATGTTCCGGCGAGACGCCGAGACGCTCGAAGTGGTGGTGATGTGGAGCCGCGGCGGCGCCTCGGGCTGGGAGCACGTCTTCCGCGCCACCGACAGTGCGGCCTGGGTGGCAGACAGCCTGGCGACTGAGCTCGCCAAGCTCAGATCTTAAATCGCGTGGGGCCCCACCCCCACGCTTCGGACGCTCGGGTCGCTCGCTACGCTCGCGCCCTCGCGGTATCTGTCGTCGCTCTTCTCCGTGTCCTCGTTCTTGATTGCTCGCGGGGCCCCACCCCCGCTCGCGCGCCGCGGCCGGCCTCACTACGTTCGGCCCGCGGCGGTCAGCTTTCTTAGTTCTTCTCCGTGTCCTCCAGCTCTTCTCCGTGTCCTCGTTCTTCTCCCAACCCGGAACCACTCGGCGCCGTCGAACGTATGAATCACGAGATTGACCCTGGCCGGGAGAGGGAAGATGTCGTTTTTGAAACGTCTGCTCGGAAAATCCGAACCGCCCAAGACCCGCGTGCGCATCTGCGTCGAATGCGGAATGCCTATCGCGGAGCACAAAGAATGGTGCTCCATCCTGCGCGGCCAGATGGAGATGAACAGCCGCGCCGCCCAGACCGCCCCGCCAAAGGGCCAGCCTAGCAGCTAGAGCTTGCGGGCCCTGACTGCGACACCGCGAAGCGCGCAGCGCTGAGCGCCCGAGCCGCGGGGGTGGGGCCCCGCGCGTGGCGTTCTAACGCTTG
This sequence comes from uncultured Acidobacteriota bacterium, assembly GCA_963816795.1. Classification (GTDB taxonomy): domain Bacteria; phylum Acidobacteriota; class Vicinamibacteria; order Vicinamibacterales; family SCN-69-37; genus CAWFLT01. The sequence continues at coordinate 385,862 of CAWFLT010000001.1, forward strand.
GCCACGCGCGCGGAGAGCACGGAGAAAGGGCCAGAGGGCACGGAGAAGAACAGTTGACACCCCGCGCCGGTGTATGGCGCGGGCCCGAGCCGCGGGGGTGGGGCCCCGCGGCCCTAAGCAAAGAAGCGCGCCGCGCCCTGAGCGAGGCCGTATTGCGGCCGAGTCGAAGGGTTCAGTCTCGTACATGCCCGACAAGTCCGAGCCCGAGGTCCTGACGGTCGCCGGTCGCGAGGTCCCGATCTCGAATCCGCGTAAGGTCCTCTTCCCGGACGCCGGTCTCACCAAGCTCGATCTGGCCACTTACTACATCGCGGTCGCCGATGGCGCGCTTCGGGCCGCGGGCGGGCGTCCGAACGTGCTCGTCCGCTATCCCAACGGCGTCAAGGCCGAGTTCTTCTACCAGAAGCGCGCCCCGGCCTCGCGACCCGATTGGATCGAGGTCGTCACGCTCAGCTTCCCGTCTGGCCGTACCGCCGAGGAAGTCGTGCCGCGCGACGCGGCCGCGCTCGCGTGGATGGCCAACCTCGCGTGCCTCGAGCTGCATCCCCATCCGGTGCGCGCCGACGACGTCGACCATCCGGACGAGCTGCGGGTCGATCTCGATCCAGTGCCGGGCGTCGACTGGGACCAGATTCGCCAGGTCGCGCGGGTCGTCGAAGCGACGCTTGCGGACTTCGGGCTCGTCGGATGGCCGAAGACGTCGGGATCCCGCGGCATGCACGTCAACGTCCGCATCAGGCGGGAGTGGACGTTCCATCAGGTCCGCCGCGCCGCACTGGCGCTCGCGCGCGAAGTGGAACGGCGGGCGCCGTCGCTGGCCACGAGCAAGTGGTGGAAGGAAGAACGCCACGGCGTCTTCATCGACTACAACCAGAACGCCAAGGATCGAACGGTCGCCGCGGCGTACTCCGTGCGCCCGACGCCTGACGCGCGCGTCTCGGCGCCGCTGACGTGGCCTGAGATCGACGAGTGCGTGCCCCAGGACTTCACGCTGTTAACGATGCCGGAGCGGTTCGCCGCAGGCGGCGACCGCCATCAGGGCATCGACGAGGCCGCGGGATCGCTCGAAGCGCTGCTCGAGCTGTCGGCGCGCCACGAACGCGAAGGCCAGGGCGATGCCCCGTGGCCGCCGCAGTACAAGAAGCAGCCGGGCGAACCGGCGCGCGTGCAGCCGTCGCGGCGGCGAGTACCGAAGCATCCGCTCGTCGAGATCGGCCGGGCGGAGAAGAAAGAGGATGCCCTGGCCGGCCTCGAGCGCTGGCGGACACGGCATCCGGAGGCAGCGGCCCATCTCGAACCGGCCGACGTGCTCGTCGATGCGATGCGCGGCCGCTTTCACACCTGGACGCGGATCCGCGTCAATCTGCAGCACGTGCCGGAGGCGATCCGGCCCGCACAGGAGGCGCTCGATCCGGACGCCGGTCCCGATATCGCCGCCGAGTGGGAAGCGGCGGTGAAGCGAAGTGAGAAGCGCGCTACGAATGGTCGCGCGACGTACGAAAGACGCGCTCGAGCTCGTAGGCCGGAGTGACCTCCAGCTGGTCGTAGCGGCAATCGGCCGGCGGCTTGTCCGGCCGCCATCGCAGGAAGGTCGCCGCGTGGCGAAAACGATCGCCCTGCATGTGGTCGTACTTCACTTCGCACACGCGCTCGATCCGCAGCGGCTCCCACGAGAGATCTTTGCCGGCACTCCAGCGGCTCTGTCCGCCGGGCATGCGGCCGGTGGCCTGGCTCATGGCATCGGCCCACTCGCGCCAGGGGTGGGCCTCGAGCGCGCGGTCGCGCAGCGGCGCCAGTTCAGCCACGAGCTCCTGCCGCCGCGCCATCGTGAACGACGAGGTGACGCCTACGTGCTGAAGGCGGCCGCGATCGTCATAGAGGCCGAGCAGCAGCGACCCGATCCTGTCCTGCCCGCTCTTGTGCCAGCGGAAGCCGGCCACCACGCAATCGGCCGTGCGCGCGTGCTTGATCTTGAACATCGCGCGCTTGCCCGGCTCGTAGGCGCCGTCAGCGGGCTTCGCGATGACCCCGTCGAGGCCAGCGCCTTCGAAGCGCGCCAACCAGTCAGCGGCAAGCTCGCGATCGCGCGTCACGGGCGTGAGATGGACGGGCGGGACGACCTCAGCAAACGCGCGCTCGAGCGCGGCACGGCGCTCTTGCTGGGGCAACGGCCGCAGATCGCGATCACCCAGCGCGAGCAGATCGAAGGCGACAAACGACGCCGGGATTTCTTTCGACAGCTTCGCGACCCGTGACGCCGCCGGATGGAGCCGCATCTGCAGAGCATCGAAATTCAGACCGTCTCCGGTGACGATCACGATCTCGCCGTCAACGACGCATCGGTCCGGCAACTGCGCGATCAGGACCTCGTGCAGCTCGGGAAAGTAGCGATCGAGCGGCTTGAGGTCGCGGCTCTGGATGAAGAGCTCGGCGCCGTCGCGAAAGACAATGGCGCGAAAGCCATCCCACTTGGGCTCGAACAGGAAGTCGCCTTCGACGGGGATCGCATCTGCGAGCTTGGCGAGCATCGGTTCGATCGGTGGCGGGAGGAGGAACGACATAGAAGGCCCAGGGCCCAAAGGCGAGGGGCCCAGGTAAGAGCTTACTGTCTTCGCCAACCGCAGGGCGCCGGATAACGTCTGGTCATCCGGCGCGTAGTATAGAGAACGGTTTCTTATGATTCAGGACCTGAAGCACGGGATTCGGATGCTCTTTCAGACCAAGGCCTGGACGGTCGTGGTGCTGCTCTCGCTGGCGATCGGCATTGGCGCGAACACGGCGCTGTTCAGCGCCGTGAACGGCCTGCTCCTCCAGACCGTCGACGCGGCCAATCCCCAGTCGCTGGTCAAGCTCAAGTGGACCGGCGACAACAACATGGTCCGCAACTCGAGCGACTACGGATACTCACTGCCGTTCGAAGGGGGCAACGTTCGCTCGACGTTTTCGGTGGCTGTCTTCGAGGAGCTTCGCAAAGCCAACCAGACGCTGACCGACATGTTCGCGTGTTTTCCGATTGGCGCCGTCAACGTCGTCATCAACGACGAAGCGGACCTTGCGTCGGCGACGGGAACGTTGGGGCCCTACTTTCACCTGCTCGGCGTGCCGGCCGCACTCGGGCGGACGCTGACGGGTGACGACGACAAACCGGGCGCGACGCCGGTGGCGGTGATCAGTCACGCCTTCTGGCGAAAGCGGTTCGGGTCCGATCCCAACGTCGTCGGCCGCAGCGTGACGATCAACAACCAGCCGTTCACCATCGTCGGCGTCACGCCGGCGTCGTTCAAAGGCATTCAGCGCCTTGGAGTGGACGCGCCGGACGTCACGTTGTCGATGTCGCTCGAGTCGCAGATGATGGTCGGCCAGTCACGGTTCACGCAGCCGACGAACTGGTACGTCCAGATCGTCGGGCGGCTCAAACCGGGAGTGACGGCCGATCAAGTGCGGGCGAATCTCGAGGGCGTCTTTCACTCGACCGCGCGGGCCGGCATGGACGCGTACACGAACGCGCTGACGCCCGAGCAGCGCGCGCTCTCGACGAACCGCCGTGAGAAGTTCGCAGTCCCGCGTTTGCTCGTGTTGCCAGCGGCCGGTGGCATCTACGACTTCGACAACCAGGCGGCGCAGACCACCAGGATCCTCGCCTGGGTGGTCGGTGTGCTGCTGTTGCTCGTGTGCGCGAACGTCGCGACGCTGCTGCTGTCGCGGGCGACCGCCCGGCGAAAAGAGATCTCGATCCGTCTCTCCATGGGCGCGTCACGGCACCGGCTGATTCGACAACTGCTGACCGAGAGTCTGGTCCTTTCCGGGCTCGGCGGATTGCTCGGTATCGCCGTCGGCTACTGGAGCCGCCAGTTGCTGCCGTTCGGCCAGAACGTGCCGCTCGACTGGCGCGTCTTCGCGTTCGTCGGTGGGCTGAGCATGTTCACCGGCGTGTTGTTCGGCCTCGTCCCCGCATTCCGCACGACGCGGGTCGATCTGGCGAGCGCGATGAAGGAAGAAAGCCGAAGCGTCGCCGGCTCGAGATCACTGCTGAGCAAGAGCCTGCTCGTGCTCCAGGTGGCGCTTTCGCTGGTGCTGCTCATCGGTGCCGGCTTGTTTCTCAGGACGGTCAACAATCTCCGAGACGTCAACATCGGCTTCAATCCGAACAACCTGCTGATGTTCTCGCTGAACCCCGCACTGAACCGCTACGACATCGATCGGACGGCGCTGCTGATGACGCAGGTGCGCGATCAGCTCTCGGCGTCTTCCGGGCGTGCGCTCGGTCGCGCTGACACGAGTGCTTCTGCTCTCCGGCAGCCGCAGCACGTCGTCGATGAGCCTGCCCGGTGGCACGAAGGAAGACGTGCACATGATGTCGGTGTCGCCTGAATTCTTCGCGACGATGGAGATTCCGCTGCTGGCCGGTCGGCAGTTCGGCACGATCGACACCAAAGAATCGCCGAAGGTCGTGATCATCAACGAGGCGGCGGCGAGAAAGATGTTCGCGGATCAGTCCGCCGTCGGGCGCACGTTTGGCTCGGCGCCTGAGAACACCGGCGAGTACCAGATCGTCGGCGTGGTTCGCGACACCAAATACGCCAGCCTGCGCGAGCCGGCGCCGCCGACGGTGTATCAGCTCTACTCGCAATATCCGAACCGGGCGATGAACTACGTCGTGCGGACGGGCGGCGACCCGAGCGCCCTGATTGAACCGGCCCGCACAGCCGTACGACGCGTCGATCCAGCCGTCCCGGTGACGAACGTTGCGACCCAGACGGAACACATCGAGCGCCGCTTTCAGCAGGAGCGGCTGCTGGCCAACGCGATGACCCTGTTCGGCGGTCTGGCGCTGTTGCTCGCCTCGATCGGGTTGTTCGGACTGATGTCGTTCAACGTCTCGCGACGGACGAACGAGATCGGCATCCGCATGGCGCTCGGCGCTCAGCGAGGCAGTGTCGTCTCGATGGTGCTCCGCGAGTCCTTGCTGCTCGTCGGCAGCGGCGTCGCCGCCGGCATCGCGCTCGGCATTCTGCTGCCCAAGCTGCTGACGAAGTTCATCGCGCCGATCCTGTTCGGCCTGCCGCCCCTGGATCCCGCGTCCATGAGCATCGCGATCGTGCTGATCTTGCTCGTATCTGCCCTCGCCAGCTACCTCCCGGCCCGGCGCGCCTCACGCGTCGATCCGATGGTGGCTTTGCATCGGCAGTAGAAGGCGAGGAAACGTAGCGCGGCTCGGGTTGTGAGCCGCGAGAGAAGGCACAGAGATGAGCTCGGCGCTCTTCTCCCCGTGCCCTCTAGTTTTAGGGGCGCGGGGCCCCACCCCCGCGCCTCGGGCCCGCGCCACACGGCGGCGCGGGGTGTCCGCTTTTGTTCTTCTCCGTGCTCTCTAGTTTTTCTCCGTGTCCTCGTCTTTTTACGCCTTGGCCGTCTGCCACAACCCGAGCGCCGCGCCGGTCGGGTCGACGATGATGCTGTACCAGCCCATGCCGGGTACTTCGTCGACGTCCTTGACCACGTGCGCGCCGAGCGACTTCGCCTTGGCCGTCGCGGCCTTCACGTCGTCCACGATCACGTAGGACAGCCAGGACGAGGGCGCTCCTGGCATTTGCTGCGGCATCATTCCGCCGCCGGTCCCTTCACCGGGCTGAACCAGGGTGTAGGTCAGGCCAGGCCCCATCGGCATGTCTTCCAGCTTCCAGGAGAATAGCTCGCTGTAGAAGGTCTTGGCTTTCGCGATATCGGTCGTGTGGAGCTCAACGTGGACGAACGGGTTGGCCATGGATCGACTCCTTATGAGGGTGAAGAACGACAATGATTACTTGATCGCGCGTCTTCGCGGGCGCGATTCGTCCCACTATTCGTCCCTGATCTGCACCAAAGCTCAACATGACTCACGGTCGTAACGCCCGGATGACATCGACCCGGGCTGCCCGGGCGGCCGGCATCAGTGAGGCGAGCATAGCGGCCAGCCCCTTGGCGCGGGTCAGCGAACGAAGAGCGAATTTGAGGTCGGCGATGAAGTTCATGACTTCTGATTAAGAACGAGGCTCGAGACGTTTAACCTCGCGACACGACGGTACGCGCGGGACCATTGAATATGACGGCTCCGTCTGCCAACTCTACGACGTGATCGGCACGGTCGGCCACCTCCGACCATGTGTGGGTGACATAGATCGTCGGCACCGCGAGCTCCGTACGCATGCGATCGAGATAGGGCAGGATGGTGTCGCGGTGCGCGCGATCGATCGATGCGAGCGGCTCGTCCATCAGGAGGAGTCTTGGCTTGGCCAGGAGGGCGCGGCCGAGCGCCACGCGCTGTTTCTCGCCGCCCGACAGTCGCGATGGCCGTCTCGCCAGCAGAGCACCAAGATTCAGCAAGTCGATGACTTCAGCCGCATCGATGCCGCCAGCCGACTGTCTGCTGAACCACCGTCCGAACATCAGGTTCTGGCGGACGGTCAGGTGCGGGAAGAGTCTCGGCTCCTGGAACACGTACCCGATCCCCCGCTGGTGGGCCGGTCGCCAGACGCCAGCCGTCGTGTCGGCGACCGCCTCACCGTCGATCCGCACGAGGGCGCGATCGGGCCGCAACACGCCAGCGATGACATTGAGAATCGTCGTCTTGCCAGATCCGGATGGGCCGACGATCGCGGTCAAGCGCGAATCGAGCGACAGGGCGACGCCGATACGCAGGCCGCCGAAGTCATGATCGATTTCGACGACGAGGCTCATGCTTGACCTCGCTTCGCGGAGCGGCTGAGCCACTCCGAGATCGCGAGCGCCGCAACGGAGATGGCGATCGAGAGCCAGGCCAGTCGCATCGCGACCGCGTCGCCGCCGGGCTTGTCGAGCTCGGTGAAGATCGCCAGCGCGAGCGTGCGCGTCTCTCCCGGGATGTTCGAGACGAACGTGATCGTCGCGCCGAACTCGCCGAGCGCTTTCGCGAAGCCGAGCGCCAGACCCGCGAGAACGCCCGGAATCGCGAGCGGCAGGGTGACGGTCGCGAAGGTCCAGGCCGGACTGGCGCCGAGCGTGGCCGCGGCCTCTTCCGTCTGACGATCGACGCTCTCGATGCCGAGCCGGATCGCCCGAACGACGAGCGGGAACGCCATCACAGCGGCCGCAAGTGCCGCGCCGGTCCATCTGAACGAAAACTGCAGCCCCAACACCTGCTCGAGCCAGGCGCCGACCGGCCCACGGCGGCCGAAAATCCGCAGCAGAAAGTAGCCGGTCACGACCGGCGGGACGACCAGCGGTAGATGGACGAGCACGTTCAGCAGGGACCGTCCCCAGAAGCGCCCGCGGGCGAGGAGCCAGGCGACCGCGATCGCCGGCACCGCGCTGGCCAGCGTCGCGACCATCGCGACTTTCAGACTCAGCCAGACGATCTCGATCTCATCGGCGGTCCAGTCAGTCACGGCGGGGAACAAGGAAGCCGTGTCGCTCGAACACGGCGCGTGCCTCTGCTGATTTCAGGAAATCGAGTACGGCCGCGGCGCCAGATGACGCGGTGGTGACGATGGCCGCCGGGTAAACGATGGGCGGATGGGAGGTCTCGGGAAACGTGTCGACGACGGCCACGCGCGGCTCGATCTGCGCGTCAGTCCGATAGACGATGCCGAGCGGCGCTTCGCCGCGACTGACGAGCATCAGCGCGGCCCGAACGTTTTCGGCGGCAGCCACCTTGGCGGCGACGCTATCCCAGACACCCAATGCGGTCAATGCGGCGCGCGCGTACTTGCCGGCCGGCACCGCCGCGGGGTCGGCCAGGGCCAACCGATCTCGACCCAGCGCGGCCGCCAAGGGAAACCCCGGCGCGATCTTGAGCGCGGACGGACGATCCGTCGGCGCGATCAGGACCAGCCGATTGCCGAGGAGATTGATGCGACTCGCCGCGCTGAATCAGGCGCCGCTCGGAGACGTACTCCATCCACTCGAGGTCGGCCGAAATGAACAGGTCCGCGGGAGCCCCGTATTCAATCTGACGCGCCAGCGCCGAACTGGCCGCGTACGATGCGCGCACCCGGCTGCCGGTCGCGCGCGCCGTCGCCGGCGCGAGCTCGTCGAGAGCCGTCTGGAGCGATGCGGCGGCGAAGATCAGCACGTCGCCGTCTGGGCGCTGCGGCACGGCGGCCGTCGCGACGGCCGTCAGGACCACCAGCGTCCCGAGGCCGAAAACAGCGGCTGCCGCGCAAAAGTCGGCTTAAAACGATCATCCGAACGGTCATTTTTGCACAAAACAGGCTCGTCGCGGCTCACCACCCGAGCCGCACTACGTACCTTCCTTGATTTAGTGTTCATTGTGCACTATATAGACGCGATGCCCGACTACCTCGGCGAGTTCGAGCAACTGATCCTGCTGGCGCTGGCGCGGCTCGGCGCCGACGCCTACGGGGTCACGATTCGGGACACGCTGGCCGAACGCGCAGGTCGCCAGGCGTCGTTCGGTGCCATCTACAGCACGCTGCGCCGCCTCGAACAGAAGGGCCTCGTGCAGTCGCGCTTCGGCGATCCGGAGGCCGTGCGCGGCGGACGCGCCAAGAAGTACGTGGCCCTCACGCCGCGCGGCAAGGCCGCGCTGCGCGAGGCGCACGCGGCGCTCCTGCGCATGGCGGACGGCGTCGCGGGCTTGCCGCGCTGACGACCATGCGCGCCGCTCTGCATTGGCTGCTCCGCTTCTTCACCGCGAGCGGCGATCGCGCCGCCATCGTCGGTGATCTCGAAGAGGCGTATCGTCGGGACCGCGCACGGCGCGGCTGGCTGCGGGCGGAACTCTCGCAAATTAGAGAAGTCGCGGCCGCGATCGGCCACGCTGGAAAGGATCGCATGCGCTCCGATCAAGACTCTGGACCCGCGCGCGCCTCGATCATCCACCGGTTCTTCGTCGCCGCGGATGTGCGCTACGCCTTGCGCCGGTGGCGCCGCCGCCCGGGCTTTCCGATCGCGGCCATGGCCACGCTCGGCATCGGCATCGGCGCCACGACGGCGATCTTCTCGGTGATCGACGCCGTGCTGCTCGCACCGCCGCCGTGGACCGACCCCGATCGTCTCGTCTCGATTCATGCGGTGTTTCCCGACCGGCGCCAGAATCCGCTGGCGGCGGCGACGTGGAATCGCGGAATGGTCTCGTACCGGGCATGGGACGCGCTTCGGGAGCGGCCAGAGTTCGAGGATGTGGCAGTCTGGCGTCGTCGCGGTCTCGACACGACGTTTGGTGACGACCGGACCGAGATGGTGGAGAGCCTGGACGCGTCGTCGCGCTTCCTCCCGACGCTCGGCATCCCGTTGGCCCACGGCCGCACGTTCACCGCGGTGGAGGACACCCGGCCCACCGACAGCGTCATTGTCACCTACGAAGCGTGGCAACGACGGTTCGGCGGCCGGGCCGACATCATCGGGCAGACGGCGACAGTCGGCAGCGCGAGCTCAGGCGGCCGGAAAGTGGTGACGGTCGTCGGCGTAGTCTCGCGCGGGTTCAGCTTCGACGGCCGCCCGATCCCGGAGCTCCTGTTTCCGGTCGGCATTGCCTCGGAAACGGGTCACACGTATCCGAGCGACTCGCTGCGGGTCGTCGCGCGCCTCGCTCGCGGCGTCTCGCCCGAAGCAGGAGCGGGCGCAGCAGACACGATCGTTCGGGCGGTCGAAACCCGTGAGCTGACGACCGCGCGGATCGTGCCGCTCATCGAGGACCAGTGGAGCGGTGCGGGGCGGCCCCTCTGGGTGCTCTTCGGCGGCTCGGTCCTACTGCTCCTTGTGGCCTGCGCCAACGTCGCCGGCCTGCTTCTGAGTGAAGCGCGCGCACGGCGTCACGAGATCGCCGTGCGAGCGGCGCTCGGCGGCACACGCGCGCGAGTCGTCCGACAACTGCTCGTCGAGCATCTGCTCCTGGCCATCGCCGGCACCGCAGTCGGGCTGGGCCTGGCGTACCTCGTCATGCAAACGTTCGTGGCGGTCGCACCGGCGGGCCTGCCGCGCGTGGAAACGATTGCGCTCGACCCGCGGATCGCGACGTTCGCCTTGGCGCTTGGCGGTCTGACACTGCTGTTGTTCGGCGTGGCACCCGCCCTCTCAGTCTCGAGGACACGCACGTCCGCGGTCCTGGCCGAAGGCGGCCGCGATGGCGCCGTGAGCCGCCTCGTCGGCCAGCGGTTCGTCGTCGCAAGCGCGATCGCATTGGCGCTGGTACTGCTCGTTGGCGCCAGTCTGCTCGGTGAAACGCTGTACCGCCTGACGTCGCGATCGCTCGGCTTCGATCCAACATCGCTTGCGGTCGTGTCGTTCCGGCTGACGGGCCTGCCGCCGAGCCAACAGAAGCCGCTTCAGCCGGGCGACTACGAACGCATGACGCTGGCCGAGAAGGTCGCGCGAACCGATCAGTTCCTCAAGCACATGACCATGGGTTGGTGGCTGCACATGGACGGCGCGATGGATCGCGTCGCCGCACTGCCGTCGGTGACCGCGGTGGGCGGCGCGTACTCAGTGCCCTTCACTGGCGGTCGCATCGCAGCGACGGTCCGGCGCGCCGATCAGCCGGCGAACGAGACCACCCGGGTCCGCTCGTTGTCGATCACCGCCGGCTACTTCGACGTCATGCGGATTCCGGTCGTGAATGGCCGCGCGCTTCAGGCCAGCGACCGAACTGGAGAGATTCGACGTCGCCCAGGCGTCGCGCCGACGCCGCGGCGGATCGTGATCTCGCGGGAGCTCGAGCGGCGCCTCTTCTCTGGCAGCGCCGTCGGCCAGCGAATCTTGCAGGCCGACTACGACCGCGATCTCCTACTCGACGTGGTCGGTGTGGTGGAAGACAGCCGCTGGCGCGGCTATGGCGACGATGACCTGGCGACCTTCTACACGATCGCCGAAGGTTCAGGCACGCTCAACACGCTGTTCGTCCGGACGGCGATGGCGCCGGAGGCGGTGCTACCGTCGATTCGCGCCACGCTCCGGGCCTACGATCCAAAGATCGTTGTCACCTCCACGACGACGATGTCTGCACTGGCCGATCAATCGATTGCCGAAGAACGGCTCCGGGCGGCACTCTCGGCGATCTTCGGCGGCGCCGCGCTGTTGCTCGCCGCCGTTGGCCTGTACAGTCTCGCCGCGAGACGGGTCGCCGACCGGCGGCGCGAGATCGGCGTGCGCGTCGCGCTCGGCGCCCGGCCGCGTGACGTCCGGCGGCTCGTGCTTCGCGACGCCCTGCTGACGGCCGCCGTCGGACTGGCGATCGGCGCGCCGCTCGCCTACATGGCGTCGCAGGTCACGCAGTCGATGCTCTTCGGCGTCACAGCGACTGCGCCGCGAGTGTTTCTCGCGGCCGGCGCGACGCTCGCCGCGGCCTCGATCATCGCCGCGCTCCTGCCAGCGCGACGCGCCGCCACCATCGATCCGATCCTGGTGCTCAAGGAATAAGGGCCGGCACGCCCGCGGCGCTCGAGTTCATGTATTGTCTGAACCTCGATGCCCCGGTCGGACTGGAACCGCCGCGATGTCCTCAAGACGCTGTCATCGGTCGCGATCGGGTTGGCGGAGGGCCGCCAATCTCTCGCAGCGGAGGCAGGACAAGTGAAGTGGTCGGCGGGCATCGCGCGCCCGAAGCTCGTGGCGCCGGCTGGCGCCACCGACTGTCACCACCATGTCTACGACGCGCGATTTCCTCCCGCACCGAATGCCGTGCTGCTGCCGCCCGACGCGTCGGTCGATGACTACCGTGCGCTCCAGCGACGCCTCGGCACCAGCCGCAGCGTGATCGTCCAGCCATCGACTTATGGCACTGACAATCGCTGCACGCTGGCGGCACTCGCCGCGCTCGGTCGATCGTCCCGTGCAGTGGCCGTGGTCGACGATACGGTCGCGGACGCGGAGCTCAAACGGCTCGACGGGCTTGGCGTGCGCGGCATTCGTTTCAACCTCGCGCAAGCTGGCGCCACCACGCCGGCGATGATCGAACCACTGGCGAAGCGGATCGCCCCGTTCGGCTGGCACCTTCAACTGAACGCCCCCGCAGCGGTCCTCTTCGACCTGATGCCGATCTTCGAGCGCGTACCTGTTCCGCTCGTCTTCGATCACCTCGCGCACGTCCCGCCGGCCGACGGCGTGAACCATCCGCTCTACCAGAAAGTCCGCGGGCTTCTCGACCGCGGACGCACGTGGATCAAGCTGTCAGGTGTCTACATCGACTCCAAGTCCGGTCCGCCCACCTACTCGGACTCGAGCGCAATCGCCCGCGCCTACGTGGCGGCGGCACCCGAGCGGCTCGTCTGGGGGAGCGACTGGCCCCATCCGACCGAGCAGACGACGAAGCCCGACGACGCGGTGCTGTTCGATTTGCTCAACGACTGGGCCCCGGGTGCGGCCCTGCAACAGCGAATTCTCGTGTCCAACCCAGCCGCGCTGTACGGCTTCTGATTCCGAAAAGAAGGGCCGGCGCGTTTTCCGCGCCGGCCCGTGTGTAGCAGAGAGCTCTTCTCCGTGCCTTCGAACATTACAGGCGCGGGGCCCCACCCCCGCGCCTCGGGCGCTCGGCGCCGCCACGCGCGCGCGCCTCGCGGTGTCTCTAGCTCTTCTCCGTGCCCTCTAGCTCTTCCTCCGTGGCCTCACGCTTCTCCGAGCGCTCTTCAGAAGGAGAAGCGTACCTGCATCTGCACCGTGCGCGGGTCCTGGTAGACGGTCGCGACGCCGAACCCGGCGCCGCGCGGCCGCGACCGCGAGTCGATGAGGTTGCCGTTCTCGTCGTACGGCAGGTTCGTGATCGCCGTCCGGCTGTTCGGATTGGCGAGGTTCATCGTCGTGTTGCGGTTGGTGACGATCGCCTGATTCGGCGCGTTGAACATGTCGACGCGCACCTGGATGTTCTTGCCGCCGCCGAGGCGGATGTTGCGCGCGATCGACAGGTCGAGCTTGCTCTGGAAGCAGCCGCGCAGATAGCCGTTGCCGGACTCGAGACCGACGCTGCCCACCATCGGGCCCTCGAACGCGCCGGTGTTGAACTGCTCGTATGGATTGCTGCGGCAACCGCTATCCAGGTCGCCGACGACGAACACGCGGGCGCCGAAGTCTGGCGATCCGGTGAGGTTCATGGTTGCCGCCGCCGTTCTGGTAGTTCGCCGAGACGGTGTACGCACTCCCGGTCGACGCGGTCCAGATGCCCGACAACTGCCAGTCGTTGATGATGAAGCCGACGACCCGCATGACGCCGCCGGTGGCGCGCAGATCCGGCAGGTCCCAGATGAAGTTGCCCTTCATCAGATGCGCGCGTGGATTGTTGCTGCCGAGCAGTTCTTCCGCTTGCGCCTGATCGGCGCGGACGCTGAACGTGCCGTCGTCGGCATGCTGCAGCCGCGGCGCCAGGTTCTGGCGATCGTAGAGACCGATGACGTCGTTGAAGCCGAACGAGAATGCCGTTGCGCAGCCGGCGCTGGAACGAAATCTGGATCGAGTGGTAGGTGCGGTGCAGATAGCCCTGATTCTGCGTGATCGCGCTGTAGCCGCGAATCGCGCGCATCAGATCCTGCGACACGGCGGTGGCGCCGGGCGTCGTGCTCGGCGCCAGCGTGCGGTCCTGGTTCTTCTCGAGGAACGCCGCGCCGTAGTCCACCGCGTTGAGGTTGACCGGCTGCACGATGTTGTAGCCGCGCTGGCCGACGTACGAGACGTCGAGCGCGATCGCCCACGGCAACGCCATCTGCACGCCGGTGTTCCACTGGAACGACGACGGGAGCGGCGCGTCGACCTCGTAGACGCTCAGGAGGACGGCGGTCGTGGTCGTCGCCAGACCGCCGCTGCCGAGCGCCTGCAATTCACCGTAGCGGACGGTGACGTTCTGTTGTGTCGGCGGATTCAGGATCTGGTCGAACACCGAGTTGCCGCTCGGCCGATCGAAGAACAGGCCGCCGCCGCCGCGCACGACGATTTTCTGCTGGCCGGTGAGGTCATACGCCGCGCCGAAGCGTGGCGCGTACCCCATCGTCGGGAAGTCGAACACGGTGTCGGGGATGCCCTGGCCGGAGAGGAACAGCCCGTTGGTGGTGTTGCCGGTGCCGGGGACGAGCGCGCCGATCGCCAGCGTGGTGTTCGGCCCCAGGAACTGCCCGGTCACCGGATCCATCGCCTGACGGTTCGCGCCCGAGCAGGGATAGACGTTGTTGGCGCAGCCCGGCACGTACATCCGCGGCGCCGCGCCGAGGGTCCACGCCTCCGGCAGGAAGTTACTCGACTGTCCGGTATTGTCGTACTGCGGCTGCTGGTGGACGAACCGCATGCCGTAGTCGAACGTCAGCCGGTTGGTGACCTTCCAGTTGTCCTGGATGAAGAACTCGGCGTTGTTGTAGATCCAGGTGCCCTCGATGAACTTCGACGCCTGCGCGAACGACTGAAAGATGCCGAGTGCGGCGTTGGAAAACGGGAACTGTGAATCGAGCGGGTTGTTGGCGTCGTTGTTGAAGTTCAGCGTCCCGAACGGCGCGCCCCGATTCTGCCGCTTCAGCGCGTGCTGATGGTAGTAGCCCGCCTTGATGGTGTGACGCCCGGCGAGCTTGGTCAGGTTGAACGCGTAGTCGTTGACCGACGAGTGATCGGCAAACCCGGGATAGCTGTTGTTGGGCGGCGCGTTCGGTCGACCCGCCCGCCGAAGCCGAAATTGGGCGGCAACAGCATGCGCGTGCCGTCCCACGGCGCCGGATTGACCTGGTTCAACGCTTTGAACTGGTAGTAGCCCGGATCGATCACGTTGGCGTCGGGGAACAGATACGGCAGGTCCGGCCAGGCCCGTGTTGGCGCGGCTGGCGACGTCGTTGACCGGAAAGCCCGCGGTGCAGAAGTTGGCGCCGCCGCCGTTCAGCGCGCAGCCGGCCTGGTCGTGCTGCGCGTGCCCGATGCTGGCCTCGAGGAACATCGTCGGCGTCAGGCTGTAGTTCGCCGTCACGGCCCACAGCGGCACCACCGGCTCGTTCATCTTCGTGTCGTTGAACCCGGGCAGCGATCCGATGCACCGCGACCTTCGGCTGTCCCCACGAGGCGTACTTGAACGACAGGCGCAGGGCCTGCGCCGCCTGGTAGTCGAGCTTCAGGACGGGCTGCTAGGACGTGATGCGCTGATTCGGCCGCGTGATCTCGAAGTTGTAGTTCTGCCCGGCCGGAATGTTGGTCAGGTTCGGCATCGGGTACCGCTTGAGGATGTTCAGGCCGATTTGATACAGGCGATCGGCGGGAATCTTGCCGAGCACGCCGCCGTCGGCGTAGCACGCGGTGCGATCGGCATTGCTGCAGACCCCGGCGATCCGGTAGTCGCGAATGAACGGCCACGGGTTGCCGTTGTTGTCCGTCGTCGCCGAGAAGTCGCCTTGCCGCTCGGCCGCGGTCGGGAAGCGGTGACGAATCACGTTGTTGCCCTGCTCGCGCGGCTGGAACTCCTGGGCGAAGAAGAAGAACAGCTTGTTCTGGCCGCCGGGCTTGCCCACCGGACCGCCGACCGAGAAGCCCCAGTCGCGCTGCTTCAGCGTCGTCTTCGGATCGTTGTTGAGGATGTTGGTCTTGGAGTTCGAGTACCAGTCGGAGTTGCGCTCGACGTCGTAGACCGATCCGCGGAAGCGATTGGTGCCGCTGCGGGTGACGGCCGTCACCTGCAGGCCGCTCGACCGGCCGAACTCGGCCTGGTAGCTCGACGTGAGCACTTTCACCTGCGGAGATCGACTCGACGTTGACCGCGACCATCAGGCGGTTGCTGCCCGGCTCCATCGTGCCGACGCCGTCCATCATGAAGTTGTTCGAGCCGCCGCCGGTCGAGTCGGAATTACCGGCCCGGTTGCCGCCGTCGACGCCCGGCACCAGGTTGATGAACTCGGTGAAATTTCGCGTCGCCATCGGAAGATTGGTCACGGCATCGGTTTCGACCGTAAAAGACCGCTCGCCGGTGGCTGCCTGTATCAGCGGCGTTTCGCCGCGTACGTCAACCACCTCGGTGGTCCCGCCCACCTCGAGCGTGAGGGCGCCAAGCGTGGCGCGCGATCCGGGACTGAGCGTCAGCCCTGAGCGCTTCAGCGTCTTGAACGCCGGCATGCTGATCTCGATGGTGTAGATGTCGGGCCGGACGTTCGGAAACTGGAAATCGCCCGTCTCGTTCGTCACGACCGGCGCGGTCTTGGTGCCCTGTGACTCGCTCACGAGCACGACCGTCGCGCCCGGAATCGCTCCGCCTTGCTGATCGACCACCGTGCCGACCATCGTGCCTGTCGTCACCTGGGCCGCAGCCGGCCAGGCGCTGATCAGTACCGCGGCCAGACATGCGGCCGCGCGAACAACCTTGCGTATTGTCATTACCATCCCTCCGGCATCGATGAGACGCCAGATCTCTTCTGAGGAGACCTTCCCCGAGAACAGGAAAGGATAGCCTAGAACCGGCCGAACTCCACGCTGGCAGGGCCGGGACGGCTATCTCTGGTCAGCCCGACGAAAAAATGCGCAACCCCGGTCAAGCGGCGGCTGGCGCGGTCGCTTACGCTGAGCCAATGAAGCCGGGAACGCGTTCGTTCTACGCCGACGTGGTGCAGGCGGCGATTGCACACATCGCGGTCCGATCTCGAGGTGGCGGTCGATCTCACCGCGCTCGCGCGTGGCGCCTGCCTGTCGCCGTTTCACTTTCACCGGATCTTTCGCGGGATGGTGGGAGAGACGCCGCTCGAGCTGCGGCGGCGGCTCTGCCTCGAGCGGGCGGCGTGGCGGCTGGCGCGCGAGGACACGGGCGTGACGGCGATCGCGCTCGACGCCGGCTACGACACGCACGAGGCCTTCACGCGGGCCTTTCGCGCGCGATTCGGGACGTCGCCGTCGGGCTTCAGGCGTCGCACCTATCGCCGCTTCGAGCTGGCCACGCCGTGCGGCGTTCACTACATCCCAACCGGCGGAGTGGTGGCTTTCACGCCACGCAATTCAGGAGGAGAGAACATGACAGTCGACATCGAGGAGATGCCCACGCTGCGCGTCGCGGCGGTGCGTCACATCGGGCCCTACAACCACATCGGCCAGGCGTTCGAACGGCTCGGCGCCATTCTCGGCGGCGCCGGGCTGCTCGAGGGACCGCCGCCGATGATGCTCGCGATTTACTACGACGATCTCGAAAGTACTCCGGTCGAAGACCTGCGCGCCGACGCCGGGATCGTCGTGCCGGCCGACCTCGAACTGCCGCCCGGACTCAGCGAAGTACAGGTCGCGGCCGGGCGCTACGCTCGCACGCGTCACACGGGTCCCTACGAGCAACTCGGAGATGTCTGGGCACGGTTCATGGGGGAATGGCTGCCGGCAAGCAGCCATCGCGTCGCCAACAGGCCGAGCTTCGAGGTCTATCGCAATACGCCGATGGACACACCGAAGGACCAACTCGTCACCGACATCTACGTGCCGGTCGAATAGGGCCGGCCCGTATCGAGTGGCCGGCCTTGACACCCAGCCAGCTAGGGAAATACACTCCGGCGTCCCCTAGCTGGCTTGGGGAAATGGGCCATGCCGAAGCACTCGAACGATCGTTTGCAGGGCACGCTCGACCTGGTCGTGCTGAAGACGCTGCAGGCGCGCGGCGCCATGCACGGATACGCGATCGCGAACCTCATCCTCCAGATCTCGAGCAGTGTGCTGCGCGTCGAGGAGGGATCGCTGTATCCGGCCCTCCATCGGATGACGCAGGCCGGTTGGCTCCGGGCCGAATGGGGCGCTTCTGAGAATGGCCGGCGCGCCCGCTACTACTCCATCACGCCGGCCGGACGTCGTCAGCTCGCGGAAGAAGAGAAGAACTGGGCTGCGCTCACGGGAGCGGTCAGCCAGGTGCTGAGGTTGGTGTGATGGTGCGCCGACTCCTGAGTTGGATCGGCGACCGCCTGCGGCGTCGGGATCTCACCGCAGAGATCGACGAAGAGCTGCAGTTCCATCTCGACGCACGGATCCGTGACAACCAGGCGGCTGGCATGTCGGACGCCGAGGCGCGCCGCGACGCCTTCCGGCGGTTTGGCAGTCGGGCCGCGCTACGCGAAGCCACGCGTGACGCCAATCTCTTCGTCCACGTCGAACGTCTCTGGCAGGATCTGCGGCACGGCGCGCGTATCTCCGCCAAGAATCCGGCGCTGACGGCGATTGCGATCATTTCGATCGCCTTCGGCACCGGCGCGAACGTCGCCATTTTCAGCATGGCCGATACGCTTCTGCTGCGGCCGCTGCCGGTGCCTCGGCCGAGCGACCTCGTCAGCATCGGTTCGCGCGTCCGAAACGGCCCTTTCTATCGCACGGCGACGTCGTACCCCGACTATCTCGACGTCCGCGATCGAACGCAGAGCTTCGACGGCGTCCTCGCCTTCGTCCATGAGACCGTCGGCTTGACGACGACGGTCGGCGAGCTGCCGCGCGTCCGCTTCGCGACCTTTGTCAGCACCAATTTCTTCCCCGTCCTGACGATCGAGCCGCAGGTCGGACGCGGCTTCCTCGCGGACGAGGACGGGAAGGCGCGCCCTGACACGGTCGCGGTGCTGAGCGACGCGTTCTGGCGCGGCCAGTTTGGCGCCGATCCGAACATCCTCGGCCGGACGATCCGCGTCAGCGGCGTCGAGGTCACGATCGTCGGCGTCGCGCCGGCCTCGTTCAGTGGACTCGATCGCTACCTGCCGGACGAGGTCTTCCTGCCGGTGACGATGCTGCCGCGCGTCGGAAACGTACCGACACCCGCAGTGCTCGACGCACGCGACGCACGCGTCCTGGTCGCGAAGGGCCGCTTGCGGCCCGGCGTCACCCTCGACCAGGCCGACGCCGAACTGGCGGCGCTCGGGCGCGACCTCGAGCGACAGCATCCGGTAACGAATTCACACCAGACGCTCCTCGCGCAAACCGAGCTTGCCTATCAGGCGACGCTCCGGCCGCTCGATCTCTCGCTCGTCATCATCTTGACGACGCTCTCGATCGCCGTGCTGTGCGTCGCCTGCGCCAACGTCGCAGGCCTCCTCGCGAGCCGCGGACCCGTACGGGCGCGTGAGATGGCGCTCCGGCTCGCCATCGGCGCCGGCCGTGGCCGGCTGGTGCGCCAACTGCTCACTGAGAGCCTGGGCATCGCGATCGCCGGCGGCGCCGGCGGCATCGCGGTCGGCTGGCTGGGCATCTCGCTCCTCCGGCAGATCCAGTACCCGACGGAGCTCGTCAAACACCCGCGTTTCGATCTCGATGAGCGGGCGCTCCTCGTCGCGATCCTCGTCGCGATGGCGAGCGCCGTGCTCGTCGGGCTCGGGCCGGCGCTACAGACGACGCGCGTCGATCTGGTGTCCACCCTGAAGTCGACCGACCGCGGCCGCGCCGTCCGGTATCGGCCCGCCGGCCGCTCCATCCTCGTCGCGGTCCAGGTCGCGCTCTCGCTCGTGCTCGTCACGGTCTCCGTCTATGCCGTGCAGGCGTTCCGGCAGGAGCTCGACGCCGGTCCTGGCTTTCGCACGACGCAGATGACCAAGGCGACGATCAGCCCCAGCCGCGCCGGATACAAGGACGTCGATGCCGTGCGATTCCTGTCGCGCGTCGTCGACGAAGCGCGCGCTCTCCCCGGCGTGCGATCGGCGTCCGTGACGTCTGCGATGCCGCTCTTCTCGTTCGACTTCGCGATGGTGGCCCCCGAAGGCGAGACCGTCGTGGACG
This sequence comes from uncultured Acidobacteriota bacterium, assembly GCA_963816795.1. GTDB lineage: Bacteria > Acidobacteriota > Vicinamibacteria > Vicinamibacterales > SCN-69-37 > CAWFLT01. The sequence continues at coordinate 405,497 of CAWFLT010000001.1, forward strand.
ATCAGTCGCGTGTCCCCGACCTGGGCCAACAGCATCGACGACCGCTACTTCGAGACCATGGGGATTCCGCTGCTGGCCGGGCGGACGTTTGTCCGCACCGATGACGCCTCCGCGCCACTGGTGGCGATCGTCAACGACACGTTTGCGCGGCGGGCGTGGCCGGGGGCCGATCCGATCGGCAAACGCATCCAGCGGGTCGATGCCGGACGCGAACTGCATGAAATCGTCGGCGTCGTGACGACGTCGACGTATGGCATTCCCGGCGAGCTGCCGCAAGACGCCGTCTACTTCCCATTCCTCCAACAGCGGCCCGGCGAGATGGTGCTGCTGGTCCAGACCGCCGGCGAATCTGCCGCCGTGCTCGAGCCCGTGCGCGATCTCGTCCGGCGGTTGGACCGCGACGTGCCGCTCTCAGACGTTCAGACCATCGAAACCTTCTACGACACTCGTGTCACGACGTTCGGCACCCACATGGTCAGGCTCGTCGGCGGCATGGGCGTGATGGGCGTGCTGCTCACGATGGTGGGGCTGTACGGGCTCGTCTCGTACGCGGTCAGCCGGCGCACCCGTGAAATCGGCATCCGCATCGCGATCGGCGCGACGTCGGCCCGGATCGTCAGGATGATTCTGCGCCAGGGGATGGCGCCCGCGTGGGCGGGCCTCGCGGCCGGGTTGCTCCTGAGCGTCGCGCTCAGCCGTCTCATGTCCGGACTCGTGCCGTTCTTCGGTTATCGCGTCAGCGCCCAGACCTACTCCGTCGTCGTGCCCCTCCTCATCGCGATCTCGCTCGCCGCCTCGTTCACTGCCGGCGAGACGGGCGGCCGGCGTCGATCCGACGACCGCCCTCCGCGCCGAGTAGCGTCCGTCGTATTATCTGTCCGGCAATTACGCCAGGTCTCGAAGTCGCGCGGCACCGGCTCGAGCACGTTCGCTCAAGGAGAGTGTCCATGAAGAATTCCATTCGTTCGCTTGTGCTGCTGACGGTGCTGCTCATCACAGCAGGATCGGTCCGCGCGGATTCAACCCCGATCATTCAAGGTGCGGTCTCTGGTCTCGAGATCTGTCAACTGACGAGCTGCGGGTCGGCCATCTTCATCGGTGTCTTCAACGGACAGGTCGGCTTCAACACCAAGGCGCTCGGCACCATCGCGGTCGCCGTCAAGCACGATGAGTTGCCGGACAGCGCAGGGCGAGTGCGCGGACATCACCGGGGGCGAGTGGGCCATGTGGGTGGGCCTGCGGCGCTTCGAGGGATCGACCACCGGGGAGCTCTGCTTCAACCCCAACAACACTTTCTCGGTGACGGTGACGATGGACCTCGACTTCCGCGGGCTCAGGTGACGCGACATTCTACGGCACGCTGGATCACAACGTGTTTCCACCGACGATTAAGGGATTCATCACGCAACAGTGACCAAGAGCGTTCGAGGGTTCGACCGACGGAGAACGCGGAGAAACGGGGCTCACGGAGATTGACCGGAAGGGTTGAACGACCTTTCTTGCTCCGTGGCTCCGTACGTCTCCGTGCTCCCCGTGTGAGATGTCTGTGCGTCGTGTGATTCGCGGAAGGGCCAGGTGACGTGATGCGACGAGCTGCCTGGATCGTGATGCTGATGATCGTGACGGCCACGGCGGGCCACGCCCAGCGCGGGCGCGGTCCGCAGGGACCGCCGAACATCTCCGGCGCCTGGATGGGCACGTGGAGCGCCTACAACCCGACGCGCGCGTCCGCTCCCCCGCAGGAGCTCTGCGCCAAGCTCAGTGCCAACATTTCGCAGAAAGGCGACGCCTGGATCGCCGTCTTCGAAGGCGATTGCGGGCGTCCCTACAAGTATTCGATCACGATGGAAGGCCGATTGGTCGGCGGCGCCGTGCTCTTCAAAGGCACCGCCGATCTCGGCGCCAAAGACGGCGGCGTCTATGACTGGATCGGCCGCGCCATCGACAACGAGTTCGTCGGCTTCTTCACCAGCGCCACCTACACCGGCTTCTTCAACCTGGCCCGGCCGAAGTAGTCGCGCCGGGGGTCCGACCGGTCGGTGGCTCCCGCTACCCGTCGTCGGACCCGGCGCACCAGTCCAACCAGACCGGCCCCGAGCAGCACGAGCGATGCGGGCTCGGGCACGGCGGCGACCGTCACACCGGCAAAGGGCGGGAGACTGCTGAACGTCTGGACGTCGGCAAGACCGAGCGTCGGTGCTGTCGAGCTCGAGGATCAGGAGCTTGTTGCCCAGCGCCAGTCGTCGGGATCTCAAAGAGATCGCGCGCCCAGGATGGAAAAGGAAAACGCGTCGGGCGTCGGGTTCACGTTGATCGAGGAGAAGGCGACGTCGAACGTCAGCAGCGAGCCAGGCGTGAATGTCTGAAAGAACTCGTTGAAAAAGCTGCCAGGGCTGCTGGTGGTCAACGTCACACTGCTCGTGAGATCGCCGGAGACGCCGGTGGTCGTTACCGGTGCGCCCGTCGCCTGCCCACCTCCGAAGTTGAAGTTGCTGACTTCAACGGTATTGCCGGACGGGATGCCCCCAATCAGCTGAAAATCCAGCGAGAACGGTCCGAAGCGGGTGGCCGATGAGCGTGCTGGTGTTGACGACGACACTGAAGCTGAACGGCGCCGCAGTGGTCACCGATGGAACAGCAACCAGCGCCAGAACCGCGATGGCCGCAGCCAGAAACCTCTTCATGACAGGAGTCTCCTCAACGAAGAATCGAAACGCCGCGAAGTGTTGGCGCGGCTTCAACGCGCGGCGCCGGACAGCACGCGAGTCCCGTAGGTTATCGCGCCGTAACTCGGGTTGACGAACTGGAGGATCGCCGTGGCGACCTCACCAGGACTGAGCACGCCGTCGCTGCCGACGTTCAGGACGACGGTAGGACTGCCGGCAGGTAAGGCACAACCCGTCGGACCTGACGAACTCGCCAGCGTCGCCCCGGCACTGAGCCCGTCGAGGGCGACCGCCACCTGACCGGCAACCGGCACGGTCACCGACGTTCTGGACCGTGAGCTGCTGAACAAATCGCCGAGTCGAGCGATCGAACACGAAGCCGCCCCGGGTGACGGACACCAACGTGCTGACATCGACCGAACAGGGCGGAGGCGGCAGGCGGAAGTAGGCGACGGCCGGATCGTGATCGGAGAGCCGCTCGGGCCGCGTGCCGTCCTGGCGGAAGGTCTCCGGAAAGTCGGCGTTGGTGCGCGCCCATTCGAGACCGGCGACCAGGGGCAGCGTGTTGGACGTGACCAGCACATGGTCGAGCACCTGCGCGTTGCCATCGAACACGTACGAGTACCGCTGCTCTGCCGGCACCATGGTTCCCAGCGAAGTCAAGTTGGGATCGACCAGATCGACCGTCGAGAGAACGACCTCACTGGCGGGCGCGGGGTCACCGAGGATCGTGCCGATCACGTCGACGATATCCGTCGCTGAACTCGAAGGCGTTGAAGTCGCCGACCGCGATGACGCGCTCACTCGCTTGGAGCGACTGAATCAGGCTGGCGAGAGCCTCGGCCTGCGCGCGCCGTTGAGTCGCGCACGCGCGGTCCCGCTGCCGGATCGTCGATGTCGTTGAGCGACCGCAGGTGATTGACGATCACCGTGATCGCCACGCTCTGAGGCGCGGCGCCAACCTCCGCGCGCAGGACGAGCGGCGGACGGTCATGGAGAATGTCGCTGCTGCCATCGCACGTCGACGAACCGGTCGGCCTTGCCGATCTGGGTGACCGACACCGACCGTCACGCGGCTCGATTTGACGAGGAAACCAACGTCGATCCCGCCCGGGTCGTTGCCTTCTTCCAGGTACGCGACGTAACCGGGATTGGCGAGGCCCGCGAGGCTGGCGTCGTCGTTCACCCTGGTCGCCAGGGCCTGGAGGGTCGCGAGGTTATCGACTTCCTGGACCGCGACGATGTCCGGAAGGCGCAGGACATTGCGGACGAGCAACGAGAACTTACCGAGGCGGCGGTCGAACGCCGCGGGCGTCAGCACGACGTCCCCGACACCCGGATCGTTTGTCGTGTCGAAAAAGCGCTGGAGATTTGCACTGGCGACCGTGAACTCGTCGGCAGCAGCCGCGCGCACCGCGACGGCAGCGAGGCTGCCCGTCACCGTCGGCACCGGCGCGGGATCCAGGCAAGATCGAGTAGGAGCGGAACGCGAAGTCGAGCACACCGACAAGGCCGCTCACCGTCGCCCCGCTCGGGACGTCAATCAGGGCCGCGCCCGGCTGACGACCGCTGTCGACGCGAAGCCGCTCGGGGTTGTTGTCGAATCGGGGCACACCGGCCGGCGATCCCGCCGGCAACGGATCGGGCAACGCGATGCCGGGCTCCCTGAACGGCCGCGCGATGCCCTGGACCACGCCGAAGAAGATGCCATCGGACGTCGAGGTGGCCGCGGCCTCCGCGATGCTTCCGCCGGTCGGTCCGCGACCACCGTCAGCTCGTCGACCCGCACGCGCATGCTCTCGAATCGCTCGAGCGCGTCGAGCGCGATGCCGGGGTTGACGATGCGCTGCCGTGAGCAGGACGGCGGCGGGCAGCGGGATTGCCAGCCGAGACCAGCGAAATCGTCGGCGCGGTGAGCTCGGTGATCGGTGCGACTGTTCGGGATCAGCGCTGGGGACGAACTCGGTCACGCGACCCGTGACTCGCACGAGGTTGCCGACGGCGGCGATCGCCGGAGGCGGTGCACCGGTGAACACGAACACGCCCTCAGACGATGCCGGATCCGCGTCGGCGACGACCGCCTGCAAGAAGAAGCCGTTCTCCGCGTCGCGCGCCGTGTTCAACCGGCGCGCCGTGACGACTGCCGTCGGTCTCGACCACCTGCCCGACGAGCGGCGACGTCGCTCCCGTGCCCTGGATCTCGGAAATCGTGACGACGAGAGGCGGGCCCATGGCCACGGTGAGCGCAATCGACGTGGCGCCGATTCGCAGACCCGCATCGGTGATGGTGACAGGCAACGTCTTCGAACCCGGGCTGGTCGCCGGCGCGACGGTCGTGGCGAGCGAGTAGACGAGATCGCCAGTCGTGACGTCGCCATTGGTCCCGTCATCGAACAACGTGGCGCCAGAGACGCCGCCAATCGCGCTGAGATTGGCGAGCACCGACGAGATCGGCTGCGGCGGTGCGCCCTCGGTCACGGCGACCGTGAGGAGCACGGCGCCGCCAGGCAATACGGACGCGGGGTCTGCCGTCCCGACTCCGCTCGGCCCGCCACCGCCACCGACGATGCACGCCGAGGCCAGATTCTGCGGGTCGCTTGGCATCAGGACTTGGAGATCGGCACTGTTGTTGTCGGTGTCGGTACCGGACCCCGCCAGCCCGCCGGGCCGGCGCTCGTAGCCGCGGTCGACGTTTGTGGCCAACTGGGCGAGTCGCGTCCCTTCGCCGAACGCCGACCCGGCGCTCATCCCGACCTGGTCGACGATCGAGTCGTCGGCCAGCGTCAGCGCGATGCCGCCGTCGTCGGTAATCCCGGTGCCGTAGGTCACGTTTCCCGGCACGGTCCCGCTGTAGCCGCTGGCCGCGCTGTTGGTCGCCAGAAAATGGCAGCCCGGCCCCAGCATCGTGCCGGCCGGCACGGTCGCGCGGGTGCTGACGGTCCCGCTCGAATTCGACCCGCGAATCTTCCACCCGCCGATGTTCACCGGCGCCGTCGAGACGTTGTAGAGCTCGACGAACTCGTCGTTTCCGCCGACCGGCCCGCGCGTCCTGAACTCGCTGATCACGACCGTCGTCGAGACGGCGCGTGCTCGCTCAGGGACCAGGGCGCTTGCCGTCACGAGGAGGGCGCAGACGAACGCCGGTGAGAAGGCGGCGCGACGAGGCGGATCGGAAGGCAGTGCTCATAGCGGCATCCTAACGTCGAGTTGTGACACCCCTCTAACTTTTGCGCCCCTCTTACGTAATACCGGAAGGACGCTCGCTGGTGCTGGTCCGGACCTGACCGGCAGTGTGCGGTGTCTATCTTCACATCGCTTCGGGAGATCCCATGCGGGAATGGCTGCAGGACCTGCGCTACGGCGCCCGGATGATCCTCAAACGGCCGGGTACGTCGGCGATCGCCATCGTCGCGCTCGCGCTTGGCATCGGACTGACGACGACGATGTTCTCGATCGTGCAGGGCGTCATGCTGCGCGGGCTGCCGTTTCCTGAGAGCGAGCGCATCATCATTGTGTCGCGCGCGACGGTCCAGAATCCCGACCGGCGCGACAGCCCGCCACCGCACGATTTCACGGATTGGCGGGCCCAGCAAAAATCATTCGAATCGCTCGCCGGGTACTCCAACACGAGTGTGACCCTCTCCGGCGACAGCGGCTTTCCGGAACGGTTGCGCGGCTCCCGGATGACGCCGAACACGCTCGCCGTCCTCCGCGTCGCGCCGATCGTCGGCCGCGACTTCTCTGAGGCAGACGCGGCGCCCGGGGCGCCGCCGGTCGCTCTCATCGGTCACCGCCTCTGGCAGGGGCGCTTCAAGAGCGATCGCGGCGTCGCCGGCACGGCCATTCGCCTGAATGGCGTCATGACGACGATCGTCGGCGTGATGCCGGAAAAGTTCGGCTTCCCCGAAGCGGAACAGATCTGGCTGCCGACCGGCATCGAGCTTCCCGCCAAGCGCGGAGAAGGACGGTTCATGCGGGTGATCGGCCGCCTTCGTGATGGCGTCACGCTCGAACACGCCAGGGCCGAGATGGACGGGATCGTCCGGCAACTGGCGGCGGCCCATCCGGAGAACAAAGACACGATCGCGAACGTGACGCCGTTCATCGAGCAAGCCGTGCCGACGCGGATCAAGACGACGTTCTACACGATGCTGGGTGCGGTCCTCGGGGTGATGCTCATCGCTTGCGTCAACGTGACCAACCTGCAACTGGCGCGTGCCGCCGAGCGGGCGAAGGAGTTTGCCATCCGCACCGCGCTTGGCTCGGGACGCTGGCGGATTCTGCGCCAATCGCTGGCCGAAGGGCTGGTGCTGTCGGCGATTGGCGCGGCGCTCGGTCTGGGCATTGCGCAATTCGGCGTCACGTACTTCATGGGCGCCATCGCCGAAACGCAGCCGCCCTTCTGGATCGACGTGCGCCTCGATCTGACGGTCCTCGCGTTTGTCACCGCCATCACCGTCGCGGCCGCGCTGGTCTCGAGCGTGGCGCCCGGCCTTCGCGTGTCGCGTGCGGACGCGACCTCAGCCCTGAAAGACGACACGCGCGGCGCGACGAGCCTGCGCATGGGCCGCTTCAGCCGCTGGCTCGTCGTCGTCGAAGTCGCCGTCTCCTGCATTCTGCTGGTGGTGTCGGGCCTGATGATTCGCAGCATCCTGACCACGAGCCGGCTCGACTACGGCTTCGCCACCCGCGATGTGTTTTTCGCGCAGGTGTCGTTCGATACGCGCACGCACGCTGACAATCCGGCCGTCCTTCGTGCACTCGAACAGTTCGAAGAAGGAATCAAGCGCGTGCCAGGCGTCCGACACGTCGCGTTCTCGACCGGCGTGCCGGGCACCGGCTTCTCGCCGCCGTTTCGGCTCGAAGGCCAGACGTACGCCAAGCCCGAAGACCGGCCGCGAGCGGCTCAGATCAACGCCACGCCCGCCTTTTTCGATGTGCTCGGGATCGCGGTCCGCCACGGCCGGCTGTTCACTCAGGCCGACACGGAAGGCGCGGATCGGGTCGCCGTCGTGGACGAAGCCTTCGTCGCTCGGCATCTTCGCCGGCGGCCCGGCGATCGGCAAGCGGGTGCAATTCGGTGACGACGGCAAGGCGCCGTGGATCACGATCGTCGGCGTGGTACCGAGTCTGGCGGAACAACGGAATCCGGGACAGGTCGTCGAATCGATCTATCTGCCATTGGCGCAAAACCCGAACCGTGGGGTCACGGTCCTGGCGCGCACGGGCAATGACCCGGTCGCCCTGACGTCCGGTATTCGCGGTGCACTCTCGGCCGTCAGTGCCGAAACGCCGCTGAACAATCCCAACTCGCTCGCGGGCGAGTTCTGGCGACAGGGCTGGGCGTTCCGGCTCTTCGGCGGTCTCTTCCTGACCTTCGGCGCGGCAGCGCTGATTCTCGCCGCGGCGGGACTGTACGGCGTGATGTCGTTCACCGTCCGCCGGCGCACGCAGGAAATCGGCGTGCGGATGGCGCTCGGCGCGAGTCAGCGCGGCGTCTTGCGGATGGTGCTCTGGCAAGGTCTCTGGCGCGTCGCAGTCGGCGTCGCGATCGGCCTGTGGCCGGGCTGGTTTGTCGGCACGCAAATGCAGGCGCTGACCTCGAACGTCTCGCCCGCCGATCCCGTCGTCCACGTGACCACTGCGGTGACGTTGCTCATCTCTGGCGCGATCGCCAGCCTGGTTCCCGCGATGCGCGCGTCGTCGGTGGATCCGTTGACGGCGCTGAGGAGAGATTAGTCACGCAAGAAAAACGGGGACAACCAGTCGATTGCCCCCGTCGTAAATCCGATCGCCTTGATTTCTCCGTATCAGGCCTTATTTGTCGCCGCATAGCGCGACTTTGCCGAGCTCATCGACAGCTAGTTTCTGGACTGACTCGACTGGGGTTATGTCGAGTGACTCAGATCCGTGCACGATCGCGCGCGCGAGAAACGCGCAGCGGCCGCGTGTCGTAGGACAAGTCGTACACACTCGGAGGATCACACGTGAAGAGTTATCGGATGTTTGCACTGACGATCGGCGCGACGATGGCGAGCGCCGTTTTGGTTACCGCGCAGCAGAATTCGCCTGGAACGGAATCGGGTACGAACCCATCGGCACCCGCCAAGGTCACCTATGTCGGCTGCCTCTCGCCCGGCTCCGGCGAGAATTCATACCTGCTGACAAAGGGCAAGGAGAAGGGCGCCAAGGGGAAAGACAACCCGCGCGTCAACTTCAAGCTGGTCGCTGGAGAGAAGGTCAAGCTGGAGCCGCATGTGACGCACGAAGTCACGATCACCGGCACATTGTCCGAGGCGGTGGCGCCCGCGTCGTCCGGCGCATCGGGCGAAACGCTTCGCACGTTCACCGTCACGGCAGTCAAGACCGAATCGCCGTCCTGCGGCTGACACCACTCACATCAGCGCCAGTCGTACGTGAATCGCGGGGTGGCCTCACGAGAGGGGGCCACCCCGTGTCTCGCGTTTGCGTCAGCGTCTCTTGTCGGTCACCAGCGCGAGCGACTCGGCCGCCGCCAGGCGGTAGATACCCGGCGCGATCATGATCGCGTGACCTTCTGCCACGAGCGCGCGGTTGCCGCGCCCGGCGTCCGGCCGTGAGAGCCCGGTCACGCGCGCGAGCTCGCCGCGCACGGTGACACCCGCGCCGGCCAGAAAACAGCGGGCGATCTCGCGCAGCGCGACGTCCCGGCTGACGCGCCGCCGCAGCGCGTCGGGAAAGCGGCCCACGCCCAGGGTCCAGATGTACGTGAACTTCGGGTGATAGAGCACTTCGCTCGGCACCACGATCATCGCCGCTTGCAGCTCGTCCAGCGCTTTCGTGAACGCCTGACGATCGCGCACGCCAGATTCGTCGCGCAGGTCGGAGGTCCCCATCTCCCACTCGCGGCGCAGCACGCGAAGGACGGCGCGTGCGTTCTTGCTCAGCCGCCGTGCCTCGTCCGATCGGCGCATGCCCCAGACGGCATGAAAGAACGGCACCATGCGCGGCGCGATGAACAGCGCTTTGCCGCGCGCGAGCTTCGCGTAGTAGACCTTGCCCCGCCGCACGACGTCGTCCTTCAGCGTCCACGCGAGTGACGCCTCGACGTCTTTCTGCACGTTGCGCGGCATGACCGCATCGCGGCGGCCGCACACGGCGATGTACAGCGAGGGGCCCGGCCGGCGGGCATCGGTGAGGCAGGCCGAGAATCCTACCTGCTCGATGAAGTGTTCGGCGTCGATGACCGTGTCGACCTGGCGGGTGCCTTCCCGGCGCCAACGCTGGTCACGGTAGTCCTCGACCTCTTGAGGAAGCTCAGTCACGAGAAGAGCCGGTCACGCGCGCCGCTTCTTGGTCAGATCACGCAGCGCGTCGTTGCCGATCCATCGCGCCGCCGGATCGGCCATCGCGCTCAACCGCTTCGCGGTCGCCGTGGCCGCCGCGTGGAGCTTGGCGTTGCGCGTGCCGATGCGGCGCAGCGCCCAGCTGATGCCCTTCTTCACCAGGTGGCGATCGTCGGCCGCTTCCTGCTCGACGAGCCGCAGGCCCTTCACGAACTGCTCGTCACGCGCTGTCTTGTCGTGCCCGGCAAGACTGGCCAGCAGGGCGAAGCCGGCCCGCTTGACGAACTCGTCGCGCTGCACGCTCCACTTGGCGACTTTCGCCCAGGCGTGAGGCGTCTGATCGAACAGCTTGAAGCACAGCGTGTCGCAGACGCCCCAGTTGTCGAACGCGCGGCACCATTGATCCATCTGTGCGGACGTCACTCGATCCGGCTCATCGACGAAGGCGGCCAACAGGCGCGCTTCGTACCAGCCGGTCTTCCACAACGCCGCGGCCAGCGCATGGCTGCGTCCGGTCCGTTTCGCGATGGCCTGGATGTTGGCGAGCGAGACGCCAATCGCTTTCGGCGCGGTGATGCCGAACCGGGTGAGGTTGTCGAGATCGCGCGTCGTGCGCTTCGCACGAAGCCAATCGAGTACGGTGTCGACCTCTGGCGGAGAGACGCGCTTCGCGGGCATGCGTCTCAGTGTATGCCGGAGTAGCATCACGGAGATGGGTGTCGTCCTGACGCCGATTGTCGAGCCGCAAACGATCGCGTTGAGCACGTTGCGCGATCGGACGCTGGCCGTGGACGGCAACGGTGAGCTGTACCAGTTCCTGGCGTTGATCAGGCTGCGCGACGGCACACCGCTGCAGGACGCGAACGGCCGGGTGACGTCTCACTTGTCGGGTCTGTTCTTCCGCACGACGCGGTTGATCGCGGAACACGGTCTCAAGCTCGCCTTCGTGTTCGACGGCGCTCCGCCTGCGCTCAAGGCCGCTGAGCTGGCACGACGCCGCGCGGTGAAGGCCACGTTCGAGCACGCGAGAGCGGAAGCGATCGCACGTGGCGATCTCGACCAGGCGTATGCCAAAGCCACGATGACCTCGCGGCTCACGCGCGAAATGGTCCAGGAGGCGCGCGAACTGCTCCGCCTCCTCGGCGTGCCGACACTTCAGGCGCCGTCAGAAGGCGAAGCGCAGGCCGCCCACATGGCGCGGACCGGTCGCGTCTGGGGATCGGCCAGCAAGGACTACGACACGCTGCTGTTCGGCGCCCCGAAACTGCTGCGGTTCCTGACGATTTCCGGGAAGGAGTTTCTGCCGAGCGTCGGAAAGTTTCGTCCGCTCGTTATGAAGGAAATGAAGGGATTGAAGTTCATGAAGAATTGGTTTTCGAAAGCCAAACCCTTCATGTGCTTCATCTCCTTCATTCCCTTCATGTCAAGGTTTTGGACACGCGTCAGAAGCGGAAACCGAAGCCAAACCTGGAGCTGAAGTTGTTGCTCGTGCACGACTCGCCCCAGCACGGCGGCGCGGAGCTCCGATGCCAGACCATCGTGTCGCCGATATCGAAGCGCAGGATCGTTCGCGGCGACGGATAGAACTCCAGGACGCCGCCGAGATCCAGCGCGAACTCCGTCCGGTACTCGGGCACCACCAGGAGCCGCGTCGAGATCAGCGCACAGACGTCACCGGCGCAGTCGACGCCCTGGTCCGAGAGCGACGTGAACCCGGGCCGGACCTTGCCGAACAGGCCAATCCGCTGGTTTCTGACCCCCATCTTCGGGCCAAAGAACGCCTCGGCCCGGCGGCGCCGATAGATCGTGCCCAATTCCGGCACGGAACTCATCACGGTGACGTCGTCGTTCGGAAACAGCGTGAACTCACTCTCGAGCGTCATCCAACGCAATGGATCGTAGGAGAACCGGCCGCCCAGCCCGGCGTTGGTGGCGGCGAAGTCGCTGAGGTGGATTGCCGAGAACTGGCCGCCGACTTCGAACTTGGGAGCGGAGGATTGCGCGAGCGCGGAACCCGCCGATCCAAGACTAATCAGGGCGGTGGCGAAGAACAGTGAACGGAATCGAACGGGCATTGAGCGAGCTCCTTACAGACTGGCGACGCGTGCGATCTGGCAATCGTACCGCGTTCAGTACTGCAAGCGTCATGCCTGTCAGGTTTTGGCTAGCCTCCGAAATATCCCCGCCGCGCGTGAGACCACGTAGCGGTCGGCATCCGGCGCCGTCACGCGGACGTCGACGTCGTGCCATCCATTGGCATCAACGCCGGAGACGGTGTATCGCAGCACGTAGCTCTGCCGGAAGTCATTGAGGACGCGGCGGAGGGCGCTGACGGCGTCGTGAAACTGGCCCGGCGCGTGGACGGTGCCGCCGGTGGCTTCAGCCGCGTCCCGGAGCGATCGGATGGTCGGCGGGAAACTGTCGGGGCTGCCAGAAAGCACGAGATGCAGCGCGCAATCGGATCGGCGGGCGATGTCGGCGAGCGTCGAGGCGGTGACGACGCTCGAGGTGTCGACACCGTCGGAGAACGCGACGACAAGCTGGCGCCGGCCGGGCTCGGGACGGCGGACGAGCGCCAGGAGCAGCGCGTCGTGCAGCGCGGTGGTGCCGCTCGAGAGAAGACGGTTCATCGGCAGACGTTCACCGGCGGGCGTCAGCGGGAACACCTCGACCACCTCGGTCGAGAAGGCGATCAGGCGCACTCGATCCCGGTCGCGCAGCATCTGCGCGACCGTTTCGGCGCTCGACTTGAAGCGCGCAATGGCTTCGGCCGTGCTCGAGCTCGCGTCAAGAACGAGCGTCAGGTCCACGGGCACCGATTCGAGCGACAGCGCCTCGATCTTCTGCGTGACGCCGTTGTCCGTGAGCGCGAAGTCCGACGTGCCGAGCGACGTGATCGGCGTGTTGCCGCGCCGGACCGCGACGGTGATCGAGACGGCGTCAGTCGACGCGCGGAACACCTGCTGAGCGGCCGGCCGATCGCCCGCCACGAGAACGACGAGCGCGATGGCCGCGCAGGAAACGAGCGCAGTGGAAACGCGAGTCATCGCAGTGCCGCCCTCATCTGGTTGAAGTACTCCGGAAGCAGACGCTGATCGCCCAGGCGGTAGGCCCGCCACGGATCGGGAGCCGGCCCGCCCTCGAGGAAGAGATCCTCGGCGAGCGCGGCCGCTTCGGCGCGGGCGCCGGTCTGGAACAGCCGCGCGATGAGCAGTGACGTTGCCGAGTGCGCCCGGGGATACAGATTCAGCGCGGCACGATACGCGTCGATCGCCTGTGCGGGCTCGGCCTGGCGTTCCTGGATCGTGCCGGTCACGAGATGCGCCAGATAGGTGACGTGCGGATCGCGGCTCAGGGTGACGGCGAGGGCGAGATGCTCGAGCGCCTGCTCGCGCTCCGCAAAGCGAAACTCGATGAGCGCGAGCCGGACGAGCGCCTCGGCAGCCACCGTTGGGTAGCCGACCAGCGCGCGGTATTGCTCCTTCAGGCGTTGGAGATCCGCGATCTGCGCCAGCGCACGGGCGGCCACTGGTTTCGCGCTTGGCAGCCGCCGTCCCGATCCGTCGGACGCCAGGACCTGGCCCGCGCGCAGGCTCTGGAGATAGGCCGGATCGATCTCGCCCGCCATCATCGCGAAGCGGTGATTCAGATCCCGTCCGGGCCCGCCGGCTTCCCAGGTGAGGGTTTCGGCCGCGATGGCTTCCGCCAGCATCAACCGTGGCTCGTCGGGAAATCGCGCCCGTGCGTGACGCAGATGCCCCTGTCGCCGTTCGTTCTCAGTCGGGTTGCGCGTGACCGGCATCGGCTTGCCCGAGGGCAGGTGCTGCCCGATGACGAGCGCCCAGTCTTCGGCCGTCTGCGCCACCGCCACCGCCGCGAGATGCCAGATCCGCTCGCCCGACCACGCGCTCGACCCGGCACCGACGTGCCCACAGCCCCACGCGAGCAGCGCCGGGGCGTAGGCCCAATCGGGCGTGCCGGCCCACTGACGCACGACGTCCAGGGCGAACGTCGCCGCCAAGGCACTGCGATTCGTCTGGGCGCCGCCCTCGGCGATCCAGTCCCGGACGTCGTCTCGAAACGCGCGGACAGCGGCGGCCTTGTTGGGCTGAAACGCAAACGTGCGGGCGCTTCGATCGTCGCCGTCCGCATACCGGGTGAGCATCTGCGCCGCCGGCGATGACCGCAGGCGGGCGGGCGCGTCTGGAAGCGTCTGCACGGCGACCGCGCCGCGGCCGCACACCAGCATCACCAGGCTGCTCGTAGCGACCCATCGGATTGCCGTGCTCGCACCCGCTCGGTGACTCATCCTGTGCCTCTTGGTGCATGAGACGGCAAATCGTCCGATCTGACCGATGAGGTTTCGATGGGGTTTTGATGGGGCGGACGGCCCTCTTTACAATGAATCGTGCCCGCTCGAGAGTGTTACCACTGCAAGCAGCTGATCGCCGAAGGCGAGCCGCACGACTGCTGGACGACGACGGAAGCCGCGCTGACGCGAGATCTCTCGGAGGACCTGCGGGAGGCCTGGGAGCGGCTGCGCGCAACGGCCGAGAAGTTTGGCGAGCAGCGCATCTACGCGTCGCACCACTCGATCATGTTCTCGCGGGCGTCTTGCTACTTTTTCGTGCGGCCGAAGCGGAAGTTTCTCGAGGTCTGTGTCTTCCTCGGGCGCCCCGTGAAATCGGCGCTGGTCCATCGCGTCGATCCGGCGTCGAAATCGAAGATCGTGCACACGTTCCGAATCACGCATCGCGACCAGGTGGAGCCGCCGTTCACTGAGTGGCTGCGGGAGGCGTACGATTTACCGGCAAAACTGGCGACCGGTCAGGCGAGAAAGCGCCAGCTCGGCGTCGGAAAACATCCACCATGAAGACGTGAAGGCCTGAAGAACAACTAGGGAAACCCTTGCGATCACACGCGCGAGCGCGCGTCAGGGGGGATAAAGCGTTTCAAGGGATCGTGCTGCATTTCCAGCCAGGAACGCCCTTCATTCACGACTCGGTCGCTGTCGCCTGGACGACAGCACAATGCTCGTGACGCCCTGCACCAGACGCTGGACGTTGAAGTTGATGATCAGCGCCTGCGGGACGTCCAGTAACTTGAGGTACGTCAGTGCCTGGGCGCGGTGTATGGGCAGGACCTTCGCAATCGCCTTCAGCTCGACGAGCAACTCGCCTTCGATCAGGTAGTCAACGCGGTACCCCCAATCGAGCTTGATCCCCTTGTACCGCAATGGCAGCGAGGCTTCGCGAACGAAGCTGAACTCAGACACGCTCAACTCATGGGCGAAGCACTGATCGTACGTCGACTCCAACAAGCCCGGGCCAAGTTGGCGATGGACCTCAATCGCACACCCAATCACCTTCCGAGCCAGGGGCGTCTCGTAGTACGACATGCAGCCGTCCGTGCAAGCAGCCTGCCAGCGTGGTCGCGCCAGAATTTCAAGAGTTCCTGATGGGAGTTGCAGTTTCTGCAATGCCCGGCGATCTTCTTGACGTGCTTGACCTCCGGACGCGCCGTTGCCCGTGTGATCTTTGAGGGTTTCGCCAACCCTTCTTCACGGTCTTCACGTCTTCATGGTGAAGGTTTTTCGACTACCGCTTGAACGTGATCTTCTGTACTCGCCAGTTGGTCATCTCGCCGACGAGCAACTCGGAGTCGTTGCGGCAGTCGATGGAATTGGCGAGCCCGAACTGCTTGGGCAGTTTGCCGGCCGCGCCGAACCGGCCGACCACTTTCCCGTCGAGCTGCACTTTGTAGATCTCCGCGTCCTCCATCCCGTCGTCATCGCCGGCGTGCGAGATGTAGAGGTACTGCGTCGTGCCGCGGGTCAGGCACATCGTGAGGGGCGTGCCGACGCCGCCGAACTCGGATTTGAACGTGCCGGACAGATCGAAGACCTGGATGCGCTTGTTGCCGCGGTCCGCGACGTAGAGATTGTCTCGCGCGTCGATCGCCAGGGCCTTGACGCCGTTGAACTGGCCGGGGCCGGAGCCGGTCGAGCCCCAGTGCGCGATGAAGCGCCCGTCCTTGTCGAACTTCGCGACTCGATTGTTGTTGCCGATGCCGTCGGCGACGTAGATGTTGCCGGCGCGATCCCAGGCGACGTCGGCCGGTCGATTGAAGCTCGAGCCCGGTGTTCCAGACCCGGCGCCTGGTGCCGGAGCCGCTGGCGGGGGCGGTGGCGGCGGCTGAGCCGCGCCCGCTGCTGGAGGAGCGCCGGCCGCGCCGCCGCGCGCCCCGGGCGGCTGCGCCGGCCGGACGCCGATCGCTTCCGGTTTGCGGCCGAGCACGAGGGCGATGCGTCCGTCGGGATCGAACTTGACCACTTGATTCGCCGCGGCGTCGATCGTCCACACGTTGTCCTGCGGATCGATACGCAGTCCGATCGCGGCGTTGAACCCGTAGACGTCCTGGCCGAGCTCGCGGACGAACTTGCCGGACGGATCGAACTGGAAGAGTCGCGATCCGCCGCGGGCGAACGTGCGGTTGTCGCCGACGGTCGCGTACGGGTGGCCGGTTCGCGTGTAGACGAAAATCTGACCCTTCGAATTCGCCCCGACGCCGGCAACTTCGCCGACGTAGATGTCGTTGGGCGTTTTCAGCACATCGACGTCGGTGTCAAACGGCAGGACGGGCGGCGCCGTTTGTGCGGCGAGGCTGCCGACGATCGCCATCGCAAGAACCGGAAGCGCGCGGACAAGTCGTGACATGGTGCGCTCCCCTCAGCGGGCGGCCGGCGCAAGCGACGCGCCGGGCTTCAGCAGAATCTTCTGCGACCGCCAGTTGTTGATCTCGGCGGTGTAGATCACATTCGGGTCGCGGCAATCCATTTGATGGGTGGTGGCGAACTCCCCCACCGCCTTGCCGCCGCGACCGAACTTCCCGAGGATCGTGCCGTCCAGCTCCATCTTGTACACCTCCCCGGTGAACTCGGCCGACGCGGCCGGTGCGCTATCCGGCCACGAGTTGGACACGAAGAGGTACTGCTTGCCGGGATTCTTCGGCCCGGGGCCGCCCGACACACAGACGCCCCATGGATTGCCGACGTTGGAGTAGTTGGCCTTCCAGTTCAGGTCGTTGTCGAGCACCTGCACGCGAGCGTTGCCGCGATCGCCGACGTAGACGTTGCCCTGAAAGTCGGTCGCGATCGAGTGCGGCGTGTTGAACTGGAGCTGGCCGTTGCCGCGCGTCCCGACCGCCTTGACGAAGCGGCCGTCACGGTCGTACTTCACGACGCGGGCATCGAAGTAGCCGTCGGACACGAAGATATTGCCCTGCTGATCGAATGCGACGTCGGTCTGCCGGCCGAAGCGATACTTCGCGTTGCGTCCATGAAAGGCGCCGGCCCCCGGCATGTTCGACAGCATCGCGACGGGATCCTCCCGGCGGCCGATGGTCATCAACACCTTGCCCGCCGGGCTGAACTTGATCAGCATGTCGGTGCCCTCGTCCACCGCCCAGACGTTGTCTTGCGCGTCGACGCGCACCGAGTGCGCGAAGGCGAAACCGTAATTGTTGCGGCCGATCTCGCGGACGAACATCCCTTGCGGCGAGTACTCGAACAGTCGCGTCTCGTTCGCGCGGTGGTAGATGTAAATCGCGCCCTTCGAGCTGGTCGCGATCCCCATGTTCTCGCCGGTGTAGATGCCTGGCGGATTCTTGAAGAAATTGGGGACGGCTTCGTGCGGAATCACTGGTACGTTGGTCGCGGTCGCACGCGTCTGGGCGGCGATGCCTTCAGGCGGACGCAGAACCACCGCCGCGATCGCGATCGCGGCGAGCGAAGTCAAGACGCGTCGGTTCATGGAGGGGCTCCGCGGGCAATCTAGCACGAAGGGCATGACGCCTGGCTGGGAAGATCGGCGCAACGGGCGCCAAACCGTGGCATCATGCGCGCACCGTCCCATTGACGGTCTGACCTCTGGAGCAGGACATGAGCAAACGACACTCGTCGATGTTCTCCGTCACGGCGTTCGCACTGGTTTCGGTCCTCGTCGCGTCGGCGCAGCAGCAGCCGCCACCGCCGGCGCCACCAGCCCAGGCCGCACCGGCACCAGGGGGACGCGGCGGGCCCCAGACGCCGCCGGTCGTGTCGCCGGAGGTCCTCGCCGATCGCCGGATCACGTTCCGTCTCTCGGCGCCGCAGGCGCAGAACGTGCGCCTGAGCGGCGGCGACATTCCGGGCCTCGGTCAGAACAACGTGCTGACCAAAGGCGAGAACGGCGTGTGGGAGCTCACCGTCGGCCCGGTGGTCCCCGGGCGCGTATCGGTACACGTTCAATGTGGATGGCGTCACCGTGCTCAATCCGCGGAGCCCGATCACGAGCGAGTCCAACACCAACGTGTGGAGCATGGTCTACGTGCCGGGCTCGGACACGATGGACACGCGTGATGTGCCGCACGGCGCAGTCGCGATGATCCCGTATTACTCGACGGCACTGAAGCGCGACCGGCGCATGCACGTCTACACGCCCCCGGGCTACCAGGCCGGGCGCGATCGCTATCCGGTCTTCTACCTGCTGCACGGCGCGAGCGATTCCGACGCCGCCTGGTCCACCGTCGGGCGCGCCGGATTCATCCTCGACAACCTCATCGCCACGAAGAAAGTGAAGCCGATGATCGTCGTCATGCCGGCGGGCCACACCAATCCGCCCGCGGCCGGACGAGGCGCCGCTGCAGGAGGCACGCCGGTGCCGAATGCGACCGAAGAGTTCGTCTCGGATTTCCTGACTGACGTCCTGCCCTACATCGAGAAGAACTATCGCGTGATCGCCGAACGGAACAGCCGCGCGATCGCCGGTCTGTCGATGGGCGGCAATCAGACGCTGCAGATCGCCGTGCCGCAGCTCGACAAGTTCGCGTACGTCGGCGTCTTCAGCTCAGGTCTGCTCGGTGGTGGTGGCGGACGCGGCGCGGCGCCAGCAGCGGCCGCCGGCGCGGCCCCCGCGGCGCCACCGCCACCGTTTGGCGCGGCGTTCGAAGAGCGCTACGGCACCATGCTCGGCAACGCGGCGTTGCGCAAGGGCCTCAAGGTCTTCTGGTTCGCGACCGGCAAGGACGACGGCTTGATCACGACGACGCGATCGACGGTCGAGCTGTTCAAGAAGCACGGCTTCTCGCCGGTGTTCAAGGAAACGGCCGGCGGCCACACGTGGCTCAACTGGCGCGACTACCTGATCGAGTTCGCGCCGATGCTGTTCCAGTAGGTGTCTGAAAGAGCTTCAACCACAAGACCTCAACGTGAAGGTCGTGAAGAAGGGCAAACTTTGGGTTTGCTGGCCGCGTCAACCGACGCATTCAGACTTCTGGCCGCGTCCCAGAGCGGTCTCGAGCGACCGAAGCACGTGAAGCTCTCCCGCTGAATAGCTCACGCGCGGCTGTGGGGTTGCCTGTACAAGTCCTTCATCCCCGAATCAGCGCCAGTAGCTGACGGAGGGTTGCGCCTCTTGCCGAACCGTCTTCAGTCCTTCACGACTTCACGGTAAATGTTTTTCACGGGTGTCGAGAATCGCGACTCGGCTCCGACCTGCTTGTGAAAACACGGGAGAACGACTTCTCCCCAAATCAGGAGCCGTCCATGCCGACCATCACGCCGTTTCTCTGGTTCGACACCCAGGCCGAAGAGGCCATGACCTTCTACGCCTCGGTGTTCAAGCACGCCGAGGTCATCACCGTCAACCGCGCGCAGGGCCGCGTCATTTCCGTCGACTTCGAGCTCGAGGGCCAGCGGTTCATGGCCCTCAACGCCGGCCCCGACTTCAAGTTCAACGAGGCGGTGTCGTTCTTCGTCAGTTGTGAGACGCAGCCGGAGATCGACAACTACTGGGACAAGCTCACCGCCGATGGCGGCGCGCCCGGCCGGTGCGGCTGGCTCAAGGACAAGTTCGGCCTCTCGTGGCAGATCGTGCCCAGGAAAATGGGGCAGCTACTCGGCGGCGGCGGAGATCCGGAGCGCGCCGGCCGCGTGGTGCAGGCGATGCTGCAGATGAACAAGCTCGACCTGCACCGGCTGCAGCAGGCCTACGACGGCGAGTGAGCCAGCCTGCGCGCCGCCAGGAACTGCAGCGTCGCGAACGCCTCGACGACGATCGCGACCGCAACGACGAGCAGACGCGCGAGGGACGTGAACTCGCTCCAGAAGACGAGCAACGCGATCGCGCTTCCGGCAACCCACAGGCCGTCCGCGACGGTAAACGCCATCAGCGTGCGCGCCTCGACGCGATGTTGCCGCGCGGCCACGGCAAGCGCCGCGGCATACGCCAGCAGGCCGATCGCGATCACATCGAAGAGGACCGGGGACGCGGCACCGAAGAGCCGGTACAACGACTCCGCGAGTGGCCAGCATCCCGAGGCCGCACGCGGCCGTGGAGAGAGCATTGAGCTGAAGAAGACGGTGCGACGTCATGGGTTCACACTCCTTTTGACCAGTCAGGTCTGCGAGGAGAATCGCCCGGCGACGCCACGCGCCGCAATTACCTCGCAGGTAATCGCCGCGCCATCGACCATCGACGTAGTATGGATTCATGCCGTCAACAGCGACGACACCGGCCGCTCCGCCTGTCAGCGCGGTCGGCCACCTCCTGCGCCAGTGGAGGGCCGCGCGTGGGATGAGTCAGCTCGACCTGGCGATGCACGCCGGGTTCTCGGCGCGGCACGTGAGCTTCATCGAAACCGGCCGTTCGCAACCGAGTCGTCAAGCCCTCCTCGTCCTCGCTGAGTCGCTCGATGTGCCGCTGCGCGAGAGAAACCGTCTGCTCGAGGCCGGCGGGTTTGCGCACCTCTACCGCGAAACGGCGTTCGCGGCCGAGGAGATGCGGCACATCCGCGAGGTGCTTCAATTCATCCTCGACAGGCACAAGCCGTATGCCGCGGTCGTCCTGGATCGCTACTCGAACTGCCTGCTCGGCAACGGCGCCTCGGATCGGTTGCTCGCGGCCGTGGTGGACGCCGATCTGATCACCGAGCACGCCAACCATCTGCGGCTGGCGTTTCATCCTCGCGGGGCGCGGCGATACGTCGTCAATTGGGACGACGTCGGGCGCCATCTCCTGGACCGGGCGGAGCGGGAATTGGGTCACGCGCCGGACGACGCGGTGGCCTCGGCGTTGCTCGCAGAGTTGCGCGAGTACGCCGGGCCGTTGCTCGGACAGCGACCGCCAGCCCGTCTCGGCGCAAACGATCTGCTGCTGCCGGTTCATGTCAGGAAGGACGGCGTCGAGCTGCGCCTCTTCAGCACGATCATGACGCTCGGCACGCCGCAGGACGTCACCTTGCAGGAGCTGCGGATCGAGACGTTCTTTCCAGCGGATGCCGAATCTGAACTGACCTGGCGGCGCCTGATGGGAGAGCTGTAATGAACGCCGTGCCGAAGGACGTGACGAAGCTGGATCCCTGGACGGTCGTCGACCCGCTAGGTGACGCGCTTGGGTTCCTGCGGATGAGCGGCGTGTTCTATTGCCGCTCCGAGTTCACGGCGCCGTGGGCGCTCGCGCTGCCGCCAGTCGAGCGCTGCATGATCCTCCACGTCGTGACCGAGGGCGAGTGCTGGGTGAACGTGGACGGTGCCGACCCGTGTCTCCTGCAAACCGGAACGCTCGCGCTGGTGCCGCACGGCGAGGGCCATCGGCTGGGGAGTGGAGCCGGGGGTCGCGCTGTCGGCCTGTTTGACGCGCCCCGCGAATCTGTCAGCGAACGCTACGAGATCCTTCGGCTCGGCGGCGGTGGCCACGCGACGTCGATGCTCTGCGCGCTGGTCCGGGTCGATCATCCGGCCGCGCTGGATCTGATCAGGTATCTGCCGAAGGTGATCAGTCTCAACGTCACGAGCTCGCCACACGCGGAGTGGCTCCAGAGCACCATCCGGCTCGTCGCGGCCGAAGCGCGCGAGATCACGGCGGGTGGCGAAGCCGTCATCACGCGGTTGGCAGACATCCTCGTGCTCGAAGCCATCCGATCCTGGGTGACCCGGCATCCCGAGGAGCGCGCCGGGTGGCTGGGGGCCCTGCGTGACAGGCAGATTGGTCACGCGCTGTCCTTGATTCAACGCGATCCGATGCGAAGCTGGTCGGTCGAGTCGTTGGCAAACGCGATCGGGATGTCACGCTCGGCGTTTTCGGCGCGGTTCACCGAGCTCGTCGGCGAGCCAGTCATGCACTACGTGACCCAATGGAAGATGCATGCGGCGGCGCAGTTGCTCCGGAACGACGGGACGCGCCTCGGCGAGCTCGCGAGTCAGTTCGGGTACTCCACGGAGGCCGCGTTCAGCCGCGCGTTCAAACGCGTGACGGGCGTGTCGCCCGGCTCCGTCAAGCGGCACGATGCGGCGGAGCGAGGACGAAAAGTAATGTTCGATGGACGCTCTGGAATGGTCTCTGCCTCGCGCGGCGCGCATAGTGAGTCTACCGGCCGTCGCACGCGGCCGGCAGGAGACCTCGGACATGAACCACAGAACAACGTTGGTGCTTGGCGGAACGGGAAAGACAGGCCGGCGCGTCGCTGACCGCCTCGAGACGATGGGGTGGCCGGTGCGGATCGGCTCGCGATCGGCAGAACGGCCTTTCGACTGGGACCGCCCGGCCACCTGGCCGGAAGCGCTCGACGGCATCGGTGCCGCGTACGTCTCGTACTTCCCCGATGTCGCGGTTCCCGGCACCGCCAAGGTGATCCGGTCCTTCACCGACGCCGCGTTGGCGAGCGGCGTCCGTCGCCTGGTATTGCTCTCCGGCCGAGGTGAAGCCGAGGCGCAGGCGTGCGAACAGGTCGTTCAGGCGTCCGGCGCCGCGTGGACGGTGATCCGATCGAGCTGGTTCAACCAGAACTTCAGCGAGGGCCATTTTCTGGAGCCGATACTCGACGGGCGTCTCGCGCTGCCGGCCGGCCCGGTCGGCGAGCCGTTCGTGGACGCCGACGATATCGCGGACGTCGCCGTTGCGGCACTCACCGACGACCGCCATCTCGGCCAGCTCTATGAGCTGACAGGTCCCCGGCTGTGGACGTTCGCCGAGGCGATCGCCGAGATCGCGCGCGTCACCGGACGCGACTTGAGCTTCGTCGAAATCAGCAGCGGCGAGTACGCGGCGTTACTCGGCGCCGCGGGCGTACCGACCGAGTTCGTCACGTTGATCACCTATCTCTTCACGGAGGTGCTCGACGGACGCAATTCGTCAGTGCAGGACGGCGTGCCGCGGGCGCTCAATCGTCCTGCGCGCGACTTCAGTGACTACGTCCGCGGCTCGGCCGCGACCGGCATCTGGGGATACGGCTTGAAGGCCGCCAGACTGTTGTCAGCTCGGCCGTGAGACAATTCGGCAAAGCCACATGCGACTTGGCGCGCTCACGCTCATCGCCGCGGCCGTCGCGATTGGCGGACTGCAGCAGGCTTCGCCCAGTACGAACGTGTCCGGCCGCTGGCGGCTTGTGGACCCAACCACGGCGTCGCCGGCAGTCGCCAGCGAGTTCCTTGTCACTCTGACGGAATCGAACTGGCTAACGATCGAGCGCCGGTTTCCGTCGAGCGTCAGCGTGTCTCGCTATCCGGTCTCCGGCCGAGGGATCTCGTCCGCGATGACGAGTCCGTCTGCGGCTGGAACTCGAGCGCCGCGTCCGGCACCAGTCGAAGCGGTGTGGACCGGCGCAGCGTTTCTGATCCGGACCGGTACTGCCGGCGCCGCTCCGAGGGCGACGGATCACGAGGAACTGTGGTCGATTGAGGGTGACCGCTTACACGTGGACAACGCCGATCGCGTCTTCGGCGGTCCAGCCAGAACCTCGCGCATCACCTATCAACGCGTCCCGCTTCCCAACTCCGTCGACGCCGACCAGAACCTCCTCGAGAACGGGAACGCGACTGAGAGCGGTGCGTACTGGCTGATTACCAGCGACGCAGCCGTCGAGCCGTGCGACGGCGATCCTTGCTTCCGGCTGCGAAAACCAGGCGGCGTTCAGCAGACGGTATTGCTCCCGGCCAGTGCGGTCGGCAAGTACCTGGTAGCGGTCGGCTCGGCGGCGAGCGAACGCGTGAATTCGGATGGCGTGATTACCGGCTTACCGTCTCTCTACGGCCTCATCGGCATCAGCGATGGCACTCGCTTTGTCGGTTATCTCACAGGGCAGAACATGCTGGCACGCCCTCCGGCACCAGGTGTGTGGGCCAAGATGTCCGGAGTGTTCCGTGTACCGGAACGCGCAGCGCGGATCAGCTTTCAACTCCATCAAGCCGAGGCTCGTGGCACGCCACCCAACGGGTCTGCCGTTCGGTTCGACAATCTTGGTCTCTACCTGTTTCCGTCCGAAGCGGAAGCGCAGTCGTTCGCGGCCAAGTGGCAGGGACGCGGGAACCAGTAGCAATCTTACGGTCGCTAAGAGTCACTAGCCTCCGTGCGGCTCCGTGTGCCCCGTGTTCTGTCGCGAAGCTCTTGATCGTGACTCCCTTACTGCAATCCCCCACGCACTGACGTAATCCGCTGCGTGTTGAAGCCGAGCCAGTGCATGCGGCCGTCGTAGCGCGCGTGCTCGACCTTGATGCAGCGGTCCATGACGACAGAGAGGCCGCCCGCCTCGGCGATGCGCGCGCCTTCCTCGTTGATCACGGTGAACTGACACCAGAGCGCCTTCGCGCCGATGGCCACCGCCTCCTTCGCGATGCCCGGCAGCGCGTCCGGCGCGCGGAAGACATTGACGACGTCAACCGGCACCGGCACGTCGGCGAGGCTGGCGAAGCTCTTCTCGCCGAGCACTTCCGTCTCGCGCGGATTGACCGGAATGACCCGATATCCATGGCGCTGCAGATAGAAGCCGACGAAGTGGCTGGCGCGCAGGCGGGTTGACGACAGACCGACGACGGCGATGGTCCTGGCGCTGTGGAGGACACGCTGGATGGTCAGCGGATCCTGATAGCGAGTCAAATCGAACGACGGCGTCATCGCGTCGCCGCCTTGCTGCTCGGCGCCGCGCCCGTTCGCGCAAAGCCCTGGTCGAGATCCCAGATCAGGTCGTCAACGGCTTCGATGCCGACCGACAGCCGGATCGTGCCGGGACCGACGCCGGCGGCGCGGAGCTCCTCTTCGGAGAGCTGGCGGTGCGTCGTGCTGGCCGGGTGAATGATCAGGCTCTTCGAGTCGCCGACGTTCGCCAGGTGTGACCAGAGCGTCACGCCGCGGATGAAGTCCTGTCCGGCGGCACGGCCGCCGTGACAGTCGAACGAGAACACCGCGCCCGCACCGCGCGGAAGGTACTTGTCGACCAGCGGGCGATAGCGGCTCGTGGACAGGCCGGGATACGTCACTTTTGACGCGAGCGGATGCGTCTCGAGGTAGCGCGCGACCGTGGCGGCATTCTCGACGTGCCGAGCCATCCTCAGCGACAGCGTCTCGAGCCCCTGGAGAAAGAGGAACGCGTTGAACGGACTCATCGCCGCGCCAAGGTCGCGCAGCGTCTCGGCCCGCAGCTTCATCAGATAACCATACGTCCCGAAGGTCTCGTGAAATTGCAGGCCGTGGTACGCCGGCGATGGATTCGCCACCACCGGAAACCGGCCGTTCGACCAGTTGAACTGCCCCGAGTCCACGACGACGCCGCCGATGCTGGTGCCGTGGCCGCCGATGAACTTCGTCGCCGAGTGCAGCACGATGTCCGCGCCCCACTCGATCGGGCGGCAGAGATACGGCGTCGCGAACGTGTTGTCGATGATCAACGGAATCTCATGCGCGTGCGCGATCGCCGCCACGGCCTCGATGTCGAGCACGTTGCCGGCCGGGTTGCCGATCGTCTCGCCGTAGAAGGCTTTGGTGTTGTCGCGAACGGCGCCCTTCCAGGCGTCCAGATCGTCGGGATCGACCCACGTGAGGTCGACCGACATCTTGCGCAGGAGGTGCTTCAACTGGTTCACCGTCCCGCCGTACAGCGCTGACGACGAGACGACGTGGTCGCCGGGTGAAAGCAGGGTGAAGAGCGCTGCCGCCTGCGCCGCGATCCCGCTGGCAAAGGCGACGCCGCCGCAGCCGCCTTCGAGGTTGGCCATGCGCTCTTCGAACACCGCCACCGTCGGGTTCATGATCCGCGAGTAGGTGTTCCCGTACTCCTGCAGGTTGAAGTACGCCGCCGCCGATTCGGGATCTTCGAAGACGTAGCTCGTCGTCTGATAAATCGGCACCGCGCGGGCGCCGGTATTCGGATCAGGACGCTGCCCGGCGTGCACCTGACGCGTCTCGAAGCCAAAATTGCGGGACTCTTCCATCGACACACTCTCCTCATGGAGGGGCCGGCTTCCGCCTTCGCTGAAGCTACGGCGGACAGGTCAGCCGGCCCGCTTGCAGGCGGGCTCAAGCCCGCCCCTCCTAACGCGCAAGAAAATCCCGGATCATCGGCGTCTGACGCGCCTCCTCCAGCAGGAAGCAGTCGTGTCCGTACGGCGCGTCGATGACGTACAACTCGACGTTCTTGCCGTGTGCCCGAAGCGCGGCCGCGATTTCCTCGGAGCCCGACGGCGGATAGAGCCAGTCCGAGCTGAACGCGATGAGCAGCGTTCGCGCCGTCACGGTGCGAAGCGCGTCGGCAAGCCGGCCGCCGCCGTACTGGCGCGCGAGGTCGAAGTACGAGAGCGCCCGTGACGTGTAGAGATACGTATTCGCGTCGAAGCGCTTCACGAACGTCTCGGCCTGGTGGCGCAGGTAACTCTCGATCTCGAACTCCGCGTCGTTCAGGCGGTACTTGATGTCGCCGCCGTCCTGGAGCCGCCGGCCAAACTTGTCGTTGAGCGATAGCGCCGACAGATAGGTGATGTGGCCAACCATCCGCGCGATGCCCATGCCCGCCGTTGGCGCCCGGCCCGTCCCGTAGTAGTGCCCGCCCTGCCAGTCAGGATCGGCCGTGATCGCGTTGCGCGCGATGGCGTTCCAGGCCACACCCTGTGGCAGGAGCGCGTGGGTGCTCGCGATCGGAATGATCGCGTCCACCTGGTCGGCGTACGTCACCGCCCATTCGAGCGCCTGCATCCCCCCGAGCGAGCCGCCGGCGACGGCGGCGAGACGCGGGATGCCGAGTACATCCAGAAAGGCGCGCTCCGCCCGTACCATGTCCGCGACGGTGATGACTGGAAAGTCCGATCCGTACGCCCGGCCGGTCGCCGGGTCGATGGACGACGGCCCCGTCGTGCCGCGGCATCCTCCCAGCAGATTCGTGCTGACGACGAAGAACTCGTCGGTGTCGAAGGCCTTGCCGGGACCGACCATGCCGTCCCACCAGCCGAGGCCGCCGCTCTTGCCGGCATCGCGCTCCTCGGCGCGAAACCCGTCTCGCGTGCTCGCCACAACTGGCCTGGCCGCGAAGCCGGCGGCGTGCGCGTCCCCGCTGAGCGCGTGGCACACCAGGATGACGTTGTCGCGTGCCGGCGAGAGCCGGCCGTAGGTCTCGTACGCGATGCGAACCGGCTGCAGATTCCGGCCGCAGTCGAGCGGCAGGGGCTGAGGAAGGTCGAGGAACTGCGTCTCGACCGTGCCGACAGAGCCGGCGGCGGCCTTCGGCGTTGACGTCGCCATGCGAGCGATCATATGCCGCCGATGTATGATCCGGAACTTCCCCGGCAGATGTCCGCGGCCTGCCGCGCCGTAGCTCGGCACTCTCAGGCGAGCGAAGGCTGGCGATTGTCCGCTCAGCAAAGGGAGCTCAGCATGGCGAAGTCGAATGTGAACAACGGGGTCAACGTGGATGCGCTGCTCGCGGCGCGTGAGGCGCTGAAGGGCGCCCCGCAGGCCGCGAAGTTCATGTGGCGCGCCTCGTGTAAGTGGCAGAACGGCACGCACAGCCAGACCAAGATCAACGGGTTCCACGGGCTCGGCGAAGAACAGAAGCACAAGACCGAGTTCTCGTTCGAGGCCGATCACCCGGAGATCTTCGCCTCGGAGGATCTCGGCGCGACGCCGATCGAGTTCGTGCTGGTCGGGCTCGCGAGCTGCCTGACGGCGGGCGTCGCGGCCGTGGCGCAGAATCGAGGCATTCAGTTGCGCTCGGTCGAAGCCAAGCTCCAGGGGTCGATGGACATCCAGGGCATCCTCGGCATCGACAGCGACGTCCGCAATGGCTACGACGACATCAAAGTGACGTTCAATATCGATGCGGACGCGTCCAAGCAGGATATCGAGGCGATCGTCGCGCAGTCACAGAAGCGCTCGGCGGTCTACGACGTCATCACCAATCCGACGAACGTGACCGTCGAAGTCGCCAAAATCTAGAGGCGCGGGCTCGACCGCGAGGCTGACCCATCGAACGTGTCACGACGGTCGTCGTCGGTGCCGGCCACGCCGGCCTGGCGGTGAGCCGCTGCCTGAGCTCGCCGCGGTCGATCGATCACGTCGTCCTCGAACGCGGCGAGGTCGCCAACTCCTGGCGCCGCGAGCGCTGGGACTCGCTGCGTCTGCTCACGCCCAACTGGCAGAGCCGGCTGCCCGGCTTCCGTTACGACGGCGCGGATCCCGACGGCTTCATGACGATGGCCGAGGTGATCGCGTTCATCTCGCGCTTCGCGGTCGTCGCGGCGGCGCCAGTCCGGACGAATACGGCCGTCACGTCGATCGCCCGAACAGACAGCGGCTATCGGGTCGTCACCGATCACGGCGAGATCGGCTGCCGCGCCGTGGTGCTGGCGAGCGGCGCCTGCAATGTTCAGAACGTCCCGGCCCTTCGGCCGTCGATCCCGGCCTCGATCGAGTGCGTCAGCGCGTTGAGCTATCGCCATCCGGATCAGCTCCCTGCAGGCGGAGTCTTGATCGTCGGCGCGTCTGCCACCGGCGCCCAGCTTGCCGACGAGATCCAGCGGTCGGGCCGGCCGGTGACGCTGTCGGTCGGCGAGCACGTGCGCCTGCCGCGGACCTACCGCGGCCGCGACGTGCTGTGGTGGATGGAGGCTTCCGGCGTCTGGAACCAGCGGTACGACGAGATCGACGATCTCACGCGGGCGCGGAAGTTGCCGTCGCCGCAACTGGTGGGAACACCAGAGCGGGTGACGCTTGACCTCAATACGTTGAGCGCCGCCGGCGTCACGCTCGTCGGACGCCTGGCCGCCGTTCGCGACGGCCAGGCGCTGTTCTCAGGCGGGCTGCGCAATCAGTTCGCGCTTGCCGATCTCAAAATGGAGCGGCTGCTCGACACGTTCGATGACTGGGCGCTCGCGCATCCGGATCGTGTTGACGTCGGCCCGCCCGAGCGCTTCGAGCCGACGCGGATGCCGATCTCGTCGCCACTCAGTCTCGACCTCAAGCGCGGCGCCATCCGGTCCGTGATCTGGGCGACCGGATTCCGACCGGATTACCGCTGGCTCGACGTGCCGGTCCTCGATCACAAAGGCCACTTGCGACACGACGGCGGCGTCGTCGATGCGCCCGGGCTGTATGCGATTGGTCTGCCGGTGCTGCGACGCCGCAAATCGACGTTCATTCACGGCGCCGAGGACGACGCGCGGGATCTCATCGACCATCTCGCCGGATATCTGGACGAGACCACACGACATTGACGTTGCGAAAAACAGGAATCTCAGTATGATTTGCGCGCCGTGTCCAGTTTGTCCGGGTGCGGTGTTTGTATTCTCGTACGGGTCTGTCGGCTGGCTCGCTCCCCAGTTTGCCGTCCGACGTGAACGACTAGTACGCCTGCCGTAGTCTGCGCGCAGGCCGACTTCCGGGGAGCATTTCTGGAGGCGGCATGCGGCGTCTGGCGCTGGTACTTCTCTCTGCGGTCCTGCTGACCGTTCTGGCCGTGCCTGCGTTCGCGCAGACGACCATTTCCGGTCAGGTCACGAGCAGCGGTACGGGAATCGCGGGGGTCAGCGTCATCGCGTTTCCCATCGCGGGTGGAAGCGGGCCGGCCACGGTCACAGACGCCAACGGCAATTACACGATACCGGGGCTCACTCCAGGGACTTCCTACCGGGTCATCACGGCGAACCTGCTCGGGTACGTGGACGAGCAGTACAACAACGTCCAGTGCATCCCAGGCGGGTGTTCCCCTGGGCTCTCCCACTCGCCACAAGCGGCGGGTGCCACCGGCATCAATTTCGATCTCACCGTCGGGGGACGGATCTCGGGAACGGTCACGGGAGGCGGCAGCCCGCTCGCCTCGGTCCTGGTGAACGTGCGCAACGCGCAAGGGCTCACCGTGTCGACGACCAATACGAACGCGGCGGGTCAGTATCAGTTTCCGGCCTTGCCGATTCCGGTCAGCTACTCCGTTCACGTCGCCGACGTCGGCTTCTACATGAGACAGCAGACGAGCCTGTTCACCCTCACCGGCGACCAGCCGGGAACGAACTTCAACCTGGTGCAGGGCGGCAGGATCTCAGGCGTCGTCACCAGCGCATCGACCGGCGCGCCGTTGAGCGGTATCAGCCTGATTGTGTACGACGCCAATGGCACGCTGGTCGGGGGCGTGGGAGGGGTGACGTCGGGCACAGGTACTTTTGCCACGGCTCTGCTCGCGCCCGGCTCGTACTACCTGCAGGCTCAAAACTTTCAGGGCTTCATCGACAAGGTCTGGCAGAACCTGCCGTGCACGCCCAACTGCGTCGTGACGCAGGGCAGCAACATCGTCGTCACGGCCGGCCAGACGAACGCCAACACGAACTTCGCGCTCGACCTGCAGTCGCGGATCACGGGAACGGTCACGAATGCCGCCACGGGCGGCGCGCTACTCGGCGTCGCCGTGCAGGTCTTCAATTCCGCCGGGACGCTGGTCACGACCGCGTTCCCGACGAGCAACGGCGGGGCCTACGCCACCGGCCACCTCGCGCCGGGAACTTATTACGTCCGGACACAGAACAGCCTGGGCTTCCTCGATAGGGGCTGGCAGAACTTGCCGTGCACGCCGAGTTGCGTCGTGACGCAGGGGAACCAGCTGACGATCGTCGCCGGCCAGGCGATCGAAAACATCAACTTCGCGCTCACACTCGCCGGCAGGATCACGGGCACGATCAGAGATGCGGGCACCGGTGTTGGCATCGGCGGCGTCACCGTGCAGGTCTTCAACGCTGCCGGGACGCAGGTCACGTCGATCAACACCAGCACGCAGGCGGCCACGCTGGGGACCTACACGACCGCGGCGCTCGCCGACGGCTCGTACTTCGTCCGGACGACGAACAACCTCGGGTACATCAACCAGCTGCACAGCGGCCAGCCATGCGCGCCAAACTGCACGGTCACGACGGGCACACCGGTCGCGGTCACAGCGCCTAACCTCGCGACCGTCGACTTCAACCTCACGGTCGGGGCGCGGATCTCCGGCACGGTCACCGACGACAACGGCGGTGCACCGATCGGCGGGGTGACGGTCCAGCTGTTCAACTCGAGCGGCGTATCGGTGATCGGCTCGGGCACGGTGGCCAGCGGCACGTATAACCTCAGCGGTCTGGCGCCAGGCACGTACTACCTGAGGACGTTCAACACGCTCGGGTATCTCGATGAGGCGTACAACAACATCGTGTGCCTGTCGTGCCAGTTGACAACGACGGGTGTACCCATCGTGCTCACGAGCGGCGAGCAGCGCGTGATTCCGATCGGCCTCGCCAGGGGCGCTCAAGTCACCGGGCGAGTGACCGATGCCGGCGGCACCGGCCTTGGCCAGGTCACCATCACGGTCTTCGATGTTACTGGCCGCCAGCTCGTCGTCACGACGACGAGTAGCGCCGCGAGTACGCTCGGCAACTACGCGACGTCCGGGGTGCCCGAAGGCGCGGTCTTCGTGCGCGCCGTCCCTCCGGCAGGCACGCCCTACATCGCCGAAGTGTTCGACAATCTCCCCTGCATGCCGTGCCGCGTGATCGACGGTACGCCCATCCCGGTCACGACGGGCATCGTGACGCCGAACATCAACTTCGCGCTTGAAGCAGGCGGACGCATTTCCGGCAGCGTGACCGACGACGGGACCGGAGCGCCGATCACAGGAATCGCCGTCGACGTCATCACCAGCAGCGGCGGGACCCTGCTCACCGCGACGACCAATGCCGCTGGCGCCTACACGACGCCGGGTCTGCCGGCCGGCTCGTACTTCGCGCGCACGCGGGTGTTGTCGACGACACCCGCGCAGTCGCTGGGCTATATCAGCGTCGTCTTCGATGACATCGCGTGTTCGGGGTGCAACCCGGTGACGGGGACGCCGATTCCCGTCACTCCGGGTCAAATCGCGGGCAACATCAACTTCGCACTCGATCAAGGGGGCCGGGTCGCCGGCCGCGTGCGGGACGCGGCCATGCAGGGCCTGGCCGGTATCGTGGTCCGCGTCTACAGCTCGGGCGGACTGCAGGCGTCGGCGACGGCCACGAGTGCGAACGGCGAATACCTCCTGCCGGACGGCCTCGCGGCAGGGACCTACTACGTGCGGACCGACAACGCCCTCTACGTCGATGCGCTGTACAACGGGCTGCTGTGCACTCCCGGCTGCACGCCGACGAGCGGGACCGGCATCGCGGTGTCGACGGGCGTGACGGGGGGCGTGGATTTCACGCTCGAGCCCGCGGGCCGCATCGCCGGCACGATTACCGACGCGCAGGGTCAGCCCTTGAGCGGGATTACCGCGAGCGTTCTCAATCAGGCTGGCGTGACTGTCGCGAGCGGTCTCACCGACGCGAGTGGCGCCTACCTGACCGACGGCCTCGTTCCGGGTGACTACTACGTCCGGACGATCAATAGCGTCGGGCTCATCAATGAGGTGCACAAACTCCCTGCCGCCGAGCCCTGTCTCGGCTGCGACCCGCAGATCTCCGGGACGGCGATCACCGTCGCGGCGGGCGCGACCACCGGCGGCATCGACTTCTCGCTCGACGCAGGAGCACGCGTCTCGGGTACTGTGACGGCCTCGGGCGGCGCGCCTCTCGCCGGCGTGATCGTCGATCTCTACGTCGGTCAGGCGACGAAGCCGGCCACGGGCGGCACGACGAACGCGCTCGGCGTGTATGTCACTCGCGCGGGTCTGCCCGCGGGCACCGTCATCGCTCGCACCGGCAATTCACTCGGGTACGCGAACCAGCAGAACGATCAGGTCGTCGTCAATCCGCCGTCGACGACAGCGAACATTGATTTCACGCTGAGCCCCGACCTTGACACGGACGGCGATGGCATCTTGAGCAGCATCGACACCTCGCCGGCCTCTTCTCCGACACGTTCTCCGACGCTGCGTGGGGGGGGACCACGTCAGGCACGATTGTCATGCGGAGCGGGTGGACCCTCGCCCTCTCCGACACGAGCCCGGGCGGCGTCCTCGCGAGTCTTTCGGGCGCGGGATCGGGAGCGGCCGTCATGGAGACCTGCGCCGTCAGCGGGGCCGAGGAAGTCCGGCTCGACGCTGCGGGCGAGGCCGTCAGCCTCCAGTGTGCGGACGGCACCGGCAGCACCACGGTCCGGGCCATCGCCGCGTTCCCGTTCGTCGAGCTCCGGAAAACGGTCGGCGGCGTGACGACGATCGTCCAGCTGGCGCCCGGGCAGATCGCCACGCTGGGCAGCCCGGTCGTCGCCGATCCGGCAAACCTCGAGCCGGTTCAGGTGAGGATCCTCGATCAGACCGGCGTCGAGATCGGAACGTTTGCGCTCGATCCTGGCGAATCAGCGGAGGCGACGCAATCGGCGGCCGGCATCGTCACCGTGACGGTCTTCAGCGGGGTGGTCACGGCCACGGTCGCGGGCGAAACCGCCACGATCGGGATCGGCCAATCCCACGGGTTCAATATCTGCACGCCGCTCGCGATCGAGCAGCTCACCGCGAGTCCCAACAGTCTGCGGCCGCCAAACCACAAGATGGTGACGGTCACGGTGACGCCGACGTTGTCAGGGACGTGCGGCACCGCGACGTGCGAGATCATCTCGGTCACGAGCAACGAGCCTGTCAACGGCGGCGGTGACGGCGACACCTCGCCCGATTGGGAAATCGGGTCGGGGCTCACGCTGAAATTGCGCTCGGAGCGATCCGGTCAGGGCACCGGACGCATCTACACGATCACGGTACGGTGTACGGATCCGGGAGGAAACAGCGCGACCAAGACGGTGACCGTCACGGTCCCGCACTAGAGCAGTTTCGAGTTCTCTGTAGACGTCGGTACGATGGGTACGTGGGGAACGAGGGGTACGACGGGTGACATGGAACAAGCTGGCGCTTGTCGTCTTTCAAGCAATGATGGTAGCGAGAGCGCGTTCCTTGTACCTGCCGTACCCACACGTACCTGGCGTACCCGACCGTACCGACCACTACATCGAAGTCAAAAGCGCTCTAGGAGTCTGCGCGGCAGGTACGTAGGGCGGGCCGGGTTGGGGCCCGCCAACTGCACGCGGATTGCAGCCCAATCCGCGCTACGCGTTAGGAAAACGCGCTAATCGTGCCTCATCGCGACAAGCGGGTCGAGTCGGGCGGCACGTAGGGCGGGCACGAGCGCGGCGGCGAGGCCGACGCCGGCAAGCAGGAGAGCAACCGCGCCGTACACGACTGGATCCGTCGGCCGGATGCCGAAGACGAACGCCGCAAACAAACTGGAACCGGCCCAGGCGACGAGCAGGCCGATGGCAACGCCCAGCGCCACTCGCCTGAGCGCATCCTTCAGCACCGATCGCTTGACATCCGCAGGTGAGGCACCGAGCGCCACGCGCAGTCCGATCTCTCTCGAGCGCTGGCTCACGGCATGGGCCATGACGCCGTACACGCCCGACCATGGCCAGACACACCGCGAGTCCGGCAAACACCGACAACAACAGCGCGCGGAATCTCGGTTCCTCGACACGCTTCGAAAGCGTCGCTTCCATCGTCGTGAACGACACCGGCACGTCCGGAGCGATCTCGGCGGCGGCGCGCCGCACCGAGCCGGCGAGCGCCGTGGGATCGCCCACGGTGCGCGTCACGAGCATGAGCGTGTTGCTGTTGTAGTTGTGCTGGGTATACGGCATGTAGCAGTCCGGCATCGGCTCGAGCGCCGGATTGCGCTGGCGAACGTCGCCGACGACGCCGACGATCGTCATCCCGCCTTTCCTGTCCCAGGAACAGAAAATCGTCCGGCCAATCGGATTCTGACCGGGAAGGGCCTTGCGGACGAGCGCCTCGTTGACGATCGCGACCAGCGGGCTGTCCGCGGTATCGCTCTCGCTGAAATCGCGGCCCTCTTTGAGCGGGATGCCCAGGGCGGCAAACGCACCCGGCGCGACAATCGTGAAGAGCGCGCGCGGATCGAGGTTGCGGTCACGAGACTCGGGCACGCGGTCGATGAAATACGAGCCGTCGCCGCTGTAGGACAGGTCTCCGGGCGGAATCGACGTCGCGCCGACGGCGACCACTCCAGGCAGTGCCGCGATGCGTGGCAGAAGCGCTCCGAAGAACGCGTTGTTCTCAGCCGGCGTACGAACGCCGGTCGCTCGCATCACCAGCACGTTCTCCGGCTGAAATCCCAAATCGACGCGGTGCAACGCGATCAGGCTTCTCACCAGCAGCCCGGCGCCGGTCAGAAGCACGACGGCGAGCGCGATCTCGCAGACGACAAGCACTCCGCGCGCGCGGATCACTCGGCGGCCCATCGCGGCAGCGTGTGCCGCCCTGTTTGACGGCGCCGGCCAGGTCGACCTTGGACGCGTGGAATGCAGGAACCAGTCCGAACAGGACGCTCGTCACGATCGATGCGGCCAGGGTGAATGCGAGGACACGGCCGTCGAGACTGGTGTCGGTGAGTCTCGACGACGTCAGCCGGCGTCAGGGCCACCAGCACGCGCGCTCCCCAGTGCGCCAGCAGAATGCCAACCGTGCCGGCGACGAGCGCCAGCAGCAGACTCTCGGTCACCAGTTGCCGGATGAGCCGCGCCGCGACTCGCACCCAGCGCCGCGCGGACCGCGATCTCGCTCGTGCGCGCGATGGCGTTGCCGAGCAGGAGCGTGGCCGTATTGGCGCAGGCGATCAACAGCACCACGCCGACGACGCCCCACAAGAGATAGAGCGTGAAACGCACATCGCCCACCAGGACGTCCTGCAGCGGGACGATGACGACGCCTCGCCCTTTGTTGCTGTCCGGGTACTGTTGCTCGAGCCTCGCGGCGACCGTGTTCAGCTCGATTTGCGCGGCCTCGAGCGAGACACCCGGCTTCAATCGCGCGACCCCGAGGAAACTGTGGCTCGTACGGTTGGCCGTGCGCGTCTCCGGCTGAGGCGTCCAGACGTCGGTCTGGTTCGGAAACTGAAACCCCGGCGGCATCACGCCGACGATGGCGCGAAGACTGTTGCCGACGCGCATCGTCCGCTTCAGGATGCCGGGATCGGCGCCAAAGCGAGTCTGCCAATAGCCATGGCTGATCAGCGCCACCAGTTGGCCCGTGCTCGGGGGCGACGTCTTCCGGGAGGAACGAGCGCCCGATCGCCGGCTCGATCCCGAGGACGCGGAACAACTGGCGGTCCACGTTGGCATGGCGGCCGTACTCGGCCGTGTCGCCCGGCGTGATCGGGGCCTCACCACCGCGGTACGTGGCCATGGCCTCGAACGACGTGCTCTGATCGCGCCAGTCGCGGAAGTTCGCCAGCGTGATCAGCGGATTGATCTGTCCCGTCGTCAGCGCGGCGGTTCGGACCGCGACGATGCGATCGGCGTCGGGATACGGCAGCGGTTTCAGCAGGACGCCGTTGACGACACTGAAGACGGCGGTGTTGGCGCCGATGCCGAGCGCCATGATGACGATCGGCCAGGACCGAAAACCCGGGCGTGCGGCGCAGCGCGCGCGCGGCGTACCGCAGGTCGCCGAAAAACTGCTCGATCAGGGCGCCCGTCCGCAGGTCGCGAGACTCTTCCTTGCTTTTCGCCACCGGGCCCATCGCGCGCAACGCGGCGTATCGCGCCTCGTCCGGCGTCAGGCCGGCCTTCACGCCTTCGTCGATCTGGCGGTCGAGGTGGTACTGCATCTCTTCGTCGAGCTCGTCGTCCAGGCGTCGTCGACGGACGAGAGAGCTCAGGGCGACGCGAAGTCCGCTGAGCCAGCGCAGCATGTTCAGACCTCCTGGATCACACCGAGCGCACGATGGTCGAGATCGCAGCCGACAGCCGTTCCCAGTTGGCGGCTTCTTCGGTGACCGCTTTGCGACCGGCGCGCGTGAGCGAGTAGTACCGCGCCCGCCGGTTGGTTTCCGACGTCTTCCATTCAGACGTGATCCAGCCCTGCCGTTCCAGCTTGTGCAGCGCCGGGTACAACGCGCTCTGACCGACACGCAGGACGTCGTTGGACATCTGCTGGATCCGCTGCGCGATCGCCCATCCGTGCATGGGCTCGAGCGCGACGATTTTGAGCACGAGGAGGTCCAGGGTGCCCTGGACGAGATCGGTCGGTTTACTCAAGCGTCTCCCCTCATCGACTGATACATCAGTTACTGACAACATAGAACGGCGTCAGGGGACAAGGGCAAGGGAAAAACGGGCGGTCACTGCGTCTGTTCGTGCGGCTGCCTCAGCGCTGACAGTCTTTCAGCATCTCGTCCAACGCGCGCCATTCCGCTTCGGTCGCACTGAGGTCCCACGTCTGCTTCACGCGGACCCAGGCCGTCGCGTAGTCGCACCAGAACGCGCGATTCGCCGGGCGCCAGAGTTCGGGGCCGCTGTCGCTCTTGGCGCGGTTGGCCGACGCCGTCACGGCAATGAGGTGGTGGGGATAGGACAGGTCGTTGGCGAAGCGCCGCTTCTGGTCGGCTGACCAGCTCCAGCCGCCCGATCGATGCGCGTTGGCGAGCGGCACGAGGTGGTCCACGTCGAGATCGCCGGCAATCGTCAGCGTCTGTCCCGTGTAGGGGTCCGGCCACCGTCCAGTGTCGGCCACGCATTGGACGGCGCCGCGGAACAGGACACCGATCTGGCTCTCTTGGATCAGCACTTCCGCGCGGGTGTCCTGACAGTCGCCGTCGGCGTCGATCCAGTGCTGCCAGGTGTCGCGATTGTAGGCCGGAAGGTTCGACGGAATCGGCGCGATCCGCAGCTCGGCCGGCGTCGAGAAGGACGGCGAGGCCGGCGACTTCGACCCGCAGGCCACCGCCAGCACACTGAGGGCGATGGCGGCCCATCGTCGGGCGATCGACGTGCAGGACGGGGTGGTGCGTACTCAAGGACGCCTGTCGCGGCGACATCATAGTGCGACTGCGCGGAACGTTGCGGCGCCTATAATCAGTCGCGCCGCAGGGCGCCCATGGAGAAGGTCAAGACCTCCGCCGCTACCCACATCAAATCCCTGCCTGAGGAGGTGCGCGACGACGTGGCGCAGCTTCACAAGATCATTTCGGCCGAGTTGAAGGGGCTGCCGGTCGTGCTCTGGGAAGGGACGTTCTGGGGCGGCAGCACGCAGCAGATCATCGGCTACGGCGACTTCGTCTACAAAGGATCGCGCGGCGAAGGCGGTCAACTGGTTTCTCGTCGGCCTCGCCGTCCAGAAGAACTACATCAGCATCTACGTCAACGCCGTCGAAGGCGGGAAGTACGTGGCAGAGAAATACAAGAAGCAGCTCGGCGCGGTGAAGGTCGGCAAGTCGAGCATCAGCTTCAAGCGGCTCGCGGACGTCAACCTCGACGCGCTTCGCGCCATCCTCGCGAAAGCCGCGAGAGACAAGTAGCGGCCTCGACCTGCTGCTCGGGCCCGCCGCCTCTCGCCCCGCTGCTTCTTCTGCGCCTCGACCATCGCCGCCACGTCGGCGAGCAGTTGCTTCGCGTCGTAGACGATGCCGTCTTTGATGGTGTACCGGATGCCGCCGACGCGCTCGTTCTGGCCGGTCTTGTCATTGAGCCGCAGGTGCCCGGTGCCGTAGAGCACGAACAGGTTCTGCAAGGGATTCTGATCGACCAGCACCAGGTCGGCCAGCATCCCGGCGCGTACGCTGCCGAACTCCGGTTCGGCGCCCTTCGGCTCGTGCAGCGCTTCGGCGCCGTGCATGGTCGCGGCGCGAATCACTTCGAGCGGGTGGAAGCCGGCCTCCTGCAGCAGCGTCATCTCGTGGACGTAGCCGAATCCCCACGTGTTGTAGATGTACGCCGCGTCGTCGCTGACGGTGACCCGGCCGCCCATCTTCTTGTAGTCGTTGAGCAGCTTGAACCAGACCTGGTAGAAGTTGCGCCACGCGATCTCGTCGCTGAGCGTCCAGTCGAAGAAGTACGAACCGTGGTTCTCCCGATTCGGCGTGTAGAAGTCCATCAGCGACGGCAGCGTGTAGCGTGCGTGCCAGTCTGCGTTGCGCATGCGCATCACGTCGCGGCCGGCCGCGTACGCCGTCATCGTCGGATCGAAGATGGTGCCGAGCTTGATGTGCTCTTGCAGATACTGCTTCCACTCCGGGCTGCCGGGCGGATGGATCTGGTCCCACAGCCGCGCGACCTGACCGAAGCGGTACTGCTCGTCGTTGTAGTTCATCTGATCGGGCCACGGCTGGACCTGGTAGTCGCGCAGCAGGGCTTCGAAGTGGCCGTAGAAATGCGTCACCGTGCCGAGGCCGAGCTTCGCGGCGGTCAGCG
The DNA here is from genome assembly GCA_963816795.1 of uncultured Acidobacteriota bacterium. Lineage (GTDB taxonomy): Bacteria > Acidobacteriota > Vicinamibacteria > Vicinamibacterales > SCN-69-37 > CAWFLT01. Next base: position 444,971 of record CAWFLT010000001.1, read on the forward strand.
CGTTCATCTGCGCCACGCCGCGCTGCTCGAGGTGCGCGGTCGATCCGAGCTGGAGCTTTTTCGCTTCGTCGAGGAGCGCCGCCATGATCCGCGGCGGATACGCCACCAGCTTCATGCCGTCGACCCCGTTGGCCGCACACCAGCGCACCCAGGCGCGCGCCTTCTCGGGCGTGTCGACGACGCCCTCGGTCCAGCCGGCGCCCGGGCGCTGATAGTTGAAGATGCGCGGCGCGACGATCGCGTTCGGCGGCGCTGCGTGTCTTTTCTTTCAGCGCGAACGGCTGCGGCGCCAGCTCGACGCCGCGAATCGTTGTCACGCCGTGCGCCATGTAGAGCTTGTAGACGTACTCCGCCTCAGGCGCTTTGCGGTTGTCGCCGAGATGCGCGTGCAGGTTGACGAAGCCCGGCATCAGATACATGCCGGTGCCGTCGATCGTGTCTGGCCCGGTCGGCGCCGGCGCCGCGGGACGCGCGACCCCCGGCGTGCCGGCGCTGGTGATCCGCGCAATGCGATTGCGCTCGATGACGACGTTCATGGGCCCGGCCGGCGGGGCGCCGGTGCCATCGATCACCATGACATTGCGGATCGTCAGGGTGGCAAACGGGCCCTGTCCTTCCCCACTCCGACGGTCGGGCGCGGGGACGAGTTGATTCTGCTGTGCGGTGACCGGCGGGTGGGCGATCAGAACGAGCGCGACCGCCAGGGCCAGGAGCACGAGACGCTTCGTCATGGCGGGGATGATATCAATGGCGGCTGGGCCCAACGGCGTGTTGCAATCAGCCGACCATTGAACTTTCAATCAGCCGATGCCCAGACTTTCAATTAGCCGGGCCGGCGGCTGACGACAGGGTCACTGGCGGCAACTTGCCGGGCCACTCGCGGTACTGCTAAGTTGGTAGGGTTCTTTCCTCGCTGAAGACCCCTGCTGGGACGTCGTTCAACGGTAGGACACCGCGCTCTGGACGCGGTTATTGGGGTTCGAATCCCTACGTCCCAGCCACGAAATTTCACCTGTGTTTTCAACAACTTACAGCACAGGGTGATTTCACTTTAGAACTCGCGCGCCTGATCAGTCGCATTTGAGCTGTTGCTTCTTCGGAATCGTCTTCTTTAGCGCCTCAGAAAAGCGACACGCCCGTCATTTCAACGAGCCTGGCGGAGAGCTGGTCTTGAAAAACTGGGTCTTCCACTTCCTTGGCCGGGGACTGCGGTCGGCGGTGATGCCAGTATCGGCCGCTGACCGCTGCCGTGCGATCTTCGCTTACAGCAAGCCATGTTTGCGTGAGATACCCCTCTTCGAAATCGTCCGGCGCACTCGCCCCGCCCATCTTCGTCGCAACCCACCCGGGATCGACGGCATTGCTCAGCACGTCGGGCCAGCGTCGTGCGACGGCGAACGCAAGGGCAGTTAGATAGAGCTTGCTGTCTGAGTACGCTTGACTGGAGTTCCAGCGCCGCTCGTTCCAATCGATGTCTCGCAGGGAGCCTGAGCCGCCGCGGTGCATCCCGCTACTGAGGTACACCAATCGGCGGGGCCGTTCCATCAGCGCCGTGAGCACATAGGGCGCGAGAGCGTTGACGGCAATGATGGTCGGGTGGCCCTCTGGCGTCGGTGATCGACCTTTCGTCGAATACGCGCCGGCGTTGTGAATGACGGCATCCATCCGTCCGATCGCATTCACCTGGTTCGCGACATTTCGCGTGTCAGTCGCGCTACTCAGGTCGCCTATCACTACGCCAGCGGACCGGGAAGCGAGGTCGTCGAGCGCCGCCGCGCGCTCAAGAGATCGCGCGTGCAGAACGACCTGGTGACTCTTCTGGATCAGAGCCTGTGCTGCTGCTCGGCCCAGGCCGTCCGTGCTACCGGTGATGAAGATCCTCGCCATGCTGCGATCACACGCTAGCTTCCGCCGGACCGCCCTTCGTCCTGCTCTGGGGTGACGTGCTCCAGCCAGTCCACCGGCTTCCCATCGAGCTTTTCCTGAATCGCGATGTGCGTCATCGCCGTCGTCGTCGCCGCTCCGTGCCAGTGCTTTTCGCCTGGCGAGAACCAGACGACGTCACCGGACCGAATCTCCTCGACCGGCCCACCCCAAGGTTGGGCGCGGCCAACGCCGGATGTCACGATCAGCGTCTGGCCGAGCGGGTGGGTGTGCCATGCCGTCCGCGCCCCGGGCTCGAACGTCACACTCGCTCCGGCAGCGCGAGCCGGAACAGGCGCGTCAAACAACGGATCGATGCGGACTGTTCCGGTGGACCACTCGGCGGGTCCTTTCGCCGACAGTTGTGAACCACTGCGCTTGATTTCCATCTCACCTCCTGGCGTTGCGGCGGAAGCGCGGACGAACGAGAACGTCAGGGTCGCAAGTGCCGTCCGCAAGACGGACCGCCGCGAGCACCCAGCTTGCCGGTTCGTTTTTGTGTCTCTCGTCATCACTGACCGCCTTGTTGACCTACTGCTTCCGTTGGCCCACGTCGCTTCGTTGGAAGGACCAACACTTGCCGCGTCATTCAGAAAACTAGTCCTTGGAAAATCGGACTCGAACACCGCGCGGCCCAAGCGCCTGTGACAGCTCGGAAGGGTCGTCGACTCGACCGAGGCGGGTGTAGGAGTACGACGACTGAAACGTCAGGTAGAAGACCACCAGGGTGTCCGCGCCATACAGCATGAGATCGCCATTCCGGATCGTTCCTGGTCGGCTCGCGTTCGCCGGTAGCGGCTTCGGCAAGTCGGCGTGCTTCTCATTGCCATTGAGCTCGCTCATGTCCAGCGTCAGCGGCAGCTGCGCTGCGAACGCACGGGCGGCGGCGTTGTCGGCCAGAGTGATGGTGAAACGACGTTCGCCGACGGTCATCCACATGCGTGATTCCTCCTGTCTCATGGATGCCGGTGAGGCATCCGCGGCGGTAACGGCGGGCGAGCCCGACGGCGGATCCTGACCGGCTTCGCATGCGACGACGACAAGCAGGGCGAGTAGCACGCGCAGTCGCATAAGTCAGTCTCCGTCTTGGCCAATCTGCGCCATCTGCCTCGCATCCATGCGACCGCCATAGATCTCGATCCCTTCGATCGCTTCCACGCGGTCAAGCAGCGCCTGGTAGGCCTCTGCGTCCTGCACCACCAGTTCGGCCTTCCCGTTGATCGTGAGCACGAGGGGATGGCCGGTCGTTCGGAGGCGGTCCAAGAGGTCGGTCGTGTTGCGCTTGAAGTCGCTGAGCGAACGGATGTCATGGCTAGGTCGAGCATTGTGGGGCCTCCCCAAACCTGCATCGAATTTGATGATCCCACGGCGTGGCGAGTGAATCAGCCACCGAACGTGTCCCGTCAGGCGAACATCCGAGGGGAGCAGACGCCAGGCGGGCACAACCGTCTCCAACAAACAGGCCCGTCAAGAGCGACGAGCGTTAACAGTGGCGCGCTCCGCTGCTTCGCGAGCACGCCAGCGTTCGAGCGCGGTGCGCGCGTCGGTCCATTTCGTCTGTTCCGCGCGGACGAACCGGCTGTACGGACCGATGCTGTCCGTCATCCGGTGCACGCTGCGATCGCGCGCGGCCGCGAACTCCATGCGCAGTGCAGTGGTGAGACGCTGGCGCAGATCCGCGACTTTGGCTTCGAGCTCGCGGCGCGCGCGGCGGCGTTTCGCCGGCAGGATCAGCATGCCGACAGCGCCGAGCACACTCGCGGCAAGAACACCGCTCACGTCGGCCGCGGCGGTGGTCGCGACGACGGTCACCAGCGCCCCAAGTCCGAGCGCACTCGCGCCGACTGCTGCCGTCGTCGCGACGGCAGTGCGGGCGCCATCGGCGAGTGCCTGGGCCTCGATGCGGCGATCGAACGTTTCTACGACGCGCTGCGTCTGGCGGCCGACCGAGTCGAGCAGGGCCGCTCGGTCGTTGTGGAAGCCGCCAATCTCTTCGCCCGCCATGTGCCCACCGTGCGCCTGCCGGCGCTTCGCCAGGCGTGACGAGAGATCCTGCCATTGCCGCAGATCCTGGTCGACCGTCCAGTCGATCAGTTCGGAAACGCGCCGCTCGACGTCCGCCGGCGCATCGGCGATGACCCGCTCCTCGAACTCACGCTGAACGCGTGATCGATTCATCAGATCGAACACGCGGCCGATGCGCAGCGTATCGTCGAGAAAGGTCTGACCGCGCGACTCCATGTCGACCAGAACCTTTTCGACCGCCGTCATGCGCAGCTCGAAGCCACGCTCGAGATCCTCACCGTAGAGCGACAGCTGCCGCGTCGTCGCGGCCAGCGACTCGACGTCGGCCGACAAAACGGCGAGTCGATCGGCGGCGAACGTCTGGTATCGCGCCGCCAGCGAACTGCCGACGCCGAGCGGGCTCGCCAGTTTCAGCCTGAACCGCTCGTCATTGTCCAGCGTGTCGTGCAGGAACGCTTCCAATGGGCCAAAGCCGCCGGCCGCCCACTGCTCCGGGTCGCCGTGCTTTGCGCGCCAGGCGAGCCGCGCGCTGACGGCAAACCGCTCGGCCGTGACGCCCAGCAATCGGCTGGCGGCCTGATCGACGAAGGTGAGAACCTGCGAGACCTGGTCGTTGCTCTCGAGGATGTCCACTTTGTTGACGACGATGACGATCTTCTTGCCCCAGTCGCGAATCGTCTCCAGGAACGCTCGCTCGCTTTCGGTGAACGGCCGATCGGCCGAGGTCACGAACAAGACCAGATCGGCGCGCGGCACGAACTCACGCGTCAGCCGTTCGTGTTCGCGATCGAGCGCGTTGGTCCCGGGTGTGTCGACTATCTGCAAGTCGCGCAGCAGTTCCAGCGGGGCGGTCATGACGAGCGCGCCGCGGTCCTCGTGGCCGGATGCGGCAGTGGCACCATAACGAATCAGCTGGATGCGCGCGGTGGTCGGGGTGACCCCTTCCTCGAAGATGCGCTCACCGAGCAGAGCGTTCACGAACGCACTCTTGCCAGCGTTGAACTCACCGACGACGACGATCATGAACAGCTCGTCGAGCTGCCGAATCGAAGCGCTGAGCGTCGCCAGGTCAGGAGCCGTCGCGGGGAGCGCGACCAGGATGTCGCGAAGATCGGCGAGCTGTTGGCGGACTTCGACGAGCTGTCGCTCGGCGGAGGCGCCGAGCAGACGGGATGAGCCGAATGCCACGCGCGATTGTATCGCGGGTCGAGCGGCGTACGGGTATGGTGGATCTCTCATGAAGTTTCTTCCGAGTCAATTGGCATATCTCACCACAGACCGCGAAGCTCGCGCGAACCTGCGCGCGCTCGGCGGCTACCTTGCCTTTCTCGGCGCTCCTCGTCGGGCTGTACGCGGTGCTCTTCCATTTGATCAAACTCCACGTCGAACACGAGCAGCACTCGTGGATCACCGGTTTGTACTGGACCCTCGTCGTGATGACCACCCTGGGGTTCGGCGACATCACGTTCACCAGTGACACCGGCCGGATATTCAGCATTGTCGTCCTGCTCTCGGGCGTCGTGTTCCTGCTCGTGATGCTGCCATTCCTGTTCATTCGTCTGTTCTACGCTCCGTGGCTCGAGGCGCGGGTTCGGCTGCGGGCACCGAGGGAACTGCCTGAGGGAACGCACGGGCACGTGATTGTTGTCGAGTACGACGCCATCGCCGCTGGCCTCGTAGAGCGATTGGCCGAGGAGCAGATCGCGTACGTCGTCATCGAACCGGATCCAAACCGCGCCGGACAGTTGTTCAGCGACCGCCTGTCGGTCCTCGCGGGGGAGAGCGACAACCGCGCGACGTACGAGCGGGCGCTCGTGGCCGACGCGCGCCTGGTGGTCGCCAACTGCGAGGACACCACCAACACGAACATCACGCTGACGGTCCGGGAGGTGGCCCCAGGTGTGCCCGTGGCGGCGATCGTCGAGGAGGAGGACTCGGTCGAGGTGCTCGAGTTGAGTGGCGCAACGGCGGTGCTGCCGCTGAAGCATCAGCTCGGCGAGTACCTGGCGAACCGCGTGGATACAGGGCGTCGGGAGGCACACGTTGTCGGAGAGTTCAAGGGATTGCAGATCGCGGAATTTTCGGTGCGTGACACCATATTTGCGGGCAGCACCATACGCGACACCAGGCTGCGGCAGACCACAGGTCTCAGCGTCGTGGGGTTCTGGGAACGCGGCAAGCTGCGGCCCGCGTACCCCGACACTGCGGTTCAGCCCGACAGCCTGCTCGTCGTGGCAGGCACATCCGAGCAGATCGGCGCGCTGAACGCCCTCCTGCCCCAGGGGGAGAGATGTCCGCGCCAGTGCTCGTCGTCGGCGCGGGCAAGGTTGGACAAGCTGCCGTCAAGGCGCTCAATCGGAAAGGCGTTCGCGTGCACGTGATCGATCGAACGGAAACCGTGCTCGCGCCGTTGGCGGCCGACGTGGCAGGCGTATTCGCCGGAGATGCGGCGGATCGCCGTGTGCTGGAGCGCGCCGGGATTCTCGAGGCCCAGTCCGTCGTGCTCACCACCAACGAAGATGCGATGAACATCTATCTGGCGGTGTACTGCCGGCGGCTGAACGCGCGGCTCAGGATTGTCAGCCGGATCACGCACGAGCGGAATCTCGAAGCCATCCACCGGGCCGGCGCCGACTTCGTGCTCAGTTACACGACGCTCGGCATCGAAGCGGTGATGTCACTGCTGCGAGGCTATCCACCCGTGCTGCTCGGCGAAGGTGTGGAGCTGTTCTCGATTCCTGTTCCCGCGGCGCTGGCGGGGCGAATGCTGAAGGACTCGGGCATTGGCTCGGCCACCGGCCTCAGCGTCGTGGCGCTGCAAGCCGATGGAAAACTGATTGTCCCGCTCACGTCCGAGACGCGCCTGTCGCGTGGCGCCGAGCTCCTGATGCTCGGCAGTCACGAGCAACGCCTCGGATTCGATAAGACGTTCGGTCGATAGCTTGCCGACGTTGAACTCGGGGCCTCAGCCCCGCCGCGCGGCCTCGATGGTGGCGACGTCGATCTTCTTCATCGGCATCATCGCCTCGAAGGCACGCTTTGCTTCACCGCCACCGGCCGCAAGCGCCTCGGTGAGCGCGCGCGGGGTGATCTGCCAGGAGAGGCCCCAGCGATCCTTGCACCAACCGCACTGACTTTCCTTGCCGCCATTGCCGACGATCGCGTTCCAGTAGCGGTCCGTCTCTTCCTGATTCTCCGTCGCGATCTGGAAGGAAAAGGCCTCGCTGTGCTTGAACTCCGGGCCGCCGTTGATCCCGAGACAGGGAATGCCCAGAACGGTGAACTCCACCGTCAGCACATCGCCCGCCTTGCCGGCCGGGTAGTCGCCGGGCGCCTCGCGAACAGCAATCACCTTACTGTCAGGAAAGGTAGCGGCATAGAAGCGCGCGGCCTCATGCGCGTCCTTGTCGAACCAGAGGCAGATCGTGTTGGCACACAACGCCCTTGATGGGATGACGGCCCGCTACGGTCAGTCCGCCCGTGCCAGTCGGACGCGAGTCGTTTTGATAGACTCCGACGCCAGATCCAAGAGGCCACCCCGCGCCGGTTTTGTGGCGCGGGCCCGAGGCGTGGGGGGTGGGGCCCTGGCGACACCGCGAAGCGCGGCGCGCTGAGCGCCCGAGGCGTGGGGGTGGGGCCCCGCGCTCTACGTAAAGATGACAGGCAGGGAGAACGCGTTGGGGCCGAGTCAGTTCGACCGCCGCCGGCTGCTCAAGTTTCTGGCAGGAAGCCCGCTGCTGTATCCCGCGGCCGTCGCCGCCTCGGCCTGGCAGTCGGGCCAGCGGCTCGACCCGATCATCGACGCCGCCAGCCAGGCGCTGAACGTCTTCGACTTCGAGGCGGTCGCACGCGAACGGCTGTCGGTCGCCCACTTCGGCTACATCGCGACCGGCTCGGACGACGACGGCACGCTCAGGGCAAACCGGGAAGGGTTCACGCGCTTTCAGTTGCGCGTGCGGCGGCTCGTGGATGTCCGTGAGATCGACATGTCGGTCAAGCTCTTTGGCGGTACGTGGTCGAGTCCCATCATCCTGGCCCCGGTCGGCACCCAGCGGGCGTTTCACGCGGACGCCGAAATCGCCTCCGCGCGCGCCGCGGCCGCCGGCAAGCATCCGCAGATGCTCTCGACACAAACCTCGACGGCGATCGAAGAGGTCAACAAGGCGCGCGGCGAGCCCGTCTGGTTTCAGCTGTATCCGACCGATCAATGGAGCGTCACGCAAGGGCTCGTCAAGCGGGCTCAGGCGTCCGGATGCCCGGTCCTCGCGTTAACGGTCGATCTGCAGGGAGGTTCCAACCGTGAAACCGGCATGCGAGCCCGGCGACGCGACACACGCGACTGCTCCGCCTGTCACAAGCCCGCCGACAAGATCGCCGGGCAGAGCGGAATGGGGTCGGCCTCTGTCGATGGCCTTCGCGCGATGTTCAGAGGTCTGGACTTGTCACAGGTGAGCTCGTATCAGGCCGCCGGCGCGGACTGGGACTACGTGAAGCGCCTGCGCGATTCGACCACGATGAAGCTCCTGATCAAGGGGATCGTGACGAAGGAAGACGCCGAGCTGGCAGTGAAGCACGGCATTGACGGTGTGATCGTTTCCAATCACGGCGGGCGTGCCGAGGACAGCGGCCGCGCCACGATCGAGAGTCTGGTCGAAGTGGTCGAAGGAGTGAAACGCCGGATTCCGGTCATCGTCGACGGCGGGTTCCGCCGCGGCACTGACATCTTCAAGGCGCTCGCGCTGGGCGCGAACGCGATCATGATCGGCCGGCCCTACATCTGGGGATTGGCGGCGTTCGGGCAGCAAGGCGTGGAGGCGGTGCTCGACATCCTCCGCAAGGAACTGCGCACCGTGATGAGGCAGGCGGGAACGGTGCGCCTCGACGCGATCAGTCGCGCTTACGTCATCGATCGGCAACTCCGCGGTTTCCCTGACACCTGCCGAAGTGCGCCGCCCAGTGCACCTATGGACACCGCAAAGGTGTCGGTGCTAGTGTCATATGCGGTGACCAAAGGTCAGACGAACGCAGAGACAAAACTCGAAGTGCTGCAAGGCACGCTCGATCTGATGGTGCTGCAGACGCTCGACAGCATGGGCCCGCAGCACGGATACGGCATCGCGCGCCGCATCGAGCAGGTCAGCGATGACATCCTGAAGCTGAACGAGGGCACCGTCTATGCCGCGCTCATGCGGCTGCAGCACCGGCGGTGGATCTCGGCGAGTTGGGGCGCCTCGGAGAACAACCGCAAAGCCAAGTTCTATGCGATCACCGCCGCCGGCAGGCGTCAATTGGCGCGTGAGGTGGAGGCCTGGGATCGGCTCACGGGTCTGATCGCCCGCCTCCGCGGCGCGGTGCAGGGCTGACATGTGGACCGCGCTCCGCGCACGCGTCTCGCGGCTCCTGTTCGCGCTGAAGCGCCGGCGGCTCGACGACGACACTCGGCTGGAAATCGACGCCCACCTCGACCTGCTCACCGAGCGCTATCTCCACCAGGGCCTGTCGCCTGACGACGCGTACACTGGCCGCGCGGCGCCAGTTCGGCAACGCGCACCTGACGCGGCAGGGCATCCACGAGATGAACAGCATCGGTTGGATCGAGCAGGGCATGCAGGATCTTCGGTACGCGTTCCGGCAGCTTGCGCGGCAGCGCCGGCTTCGCCTGCGTGGCCGTGGCCACGCTCGGCCTGGGCATTGGTGGCGCCACCGCCGTGTTCAGTGTCGTGCAGGCGGTCCTGCTCGCGCCGCTGCCGTACGAGGAACCCGGGCAGCTGGTGCGACTCTTTCAACAGGATCCGGACAATCCCGACGACGCGAGACGTCGTCGCCGGCACGCATTTCACGTTCCTCCGTGAGCAGGCGGCGTCCTTCGAGGACGTCGCGGCACTGGCCCACTACTCCGAGACCGGTCTCGATCTGGTGACCGATGGTCGGGCCGAGCGCGTTCGTGTCCTGCGGGTGTCGAGCGGCTACTTCAACACGCTCCGCTCGCCACTCCGCGCTTGGCCGCGATTTCGGCCGAGATGATGAGACGGGCGCGCGCAGGGTGGTGCTCAGCGACAGCGATCTGGCGAACGCACTTCGGCGGCGAACCCGTCGATCGTCGGCGCCACGATTCGACTGAGTGCCGAGCCCTATGAAGTGGCCGGGGTCGCCCCGCCGGGCTTCGCGGACCCCATTGCCCCGGATGTCGCGGCATGGATTCCGTACGCCCTGGCCAGCGACACCTACGAAGAGAACAACTCGCTGACGGCCATCGGCCGGCTGCGCAATGGCGTCACGCTGGAACAGGCCCAGGCCGAGTTGGCGACGCTGACGCCGCCCATGCGGGCACGCTGGCCGGCCGCGAAGAAGAGCGCGATCGTCGCGACGCCGTTGCGCGAAGAACTCGTGTCGAGCGCGCGCGGTCCGCTGCACCTGGTGTTCGCCGCAGTTGGGCTCGTCCTCCTCGTCGCCTGCGTGAACGTGGCCAACCTCGCGCTCGTGCGGGCGACCGGTCGCGTGCACGAGTTTGCGTTGCGCGCCGCGCTGGGCTCCAGCCGGTCTCGGCTGACGCGACAGCTCCTGGTCGAGAGTCTGCATGCTGTCGTGCTTCGGCGGGTGTGATCGGATTGGCCCTGGCGGGCTTCGGAATTCGCGTGTTGCAGGCGATCGGCCGGCACGCGCTCCCACGTCTCGACGACGTCGGTCCCAACGCGACCGTGCTGCTGTTTGCGCTGGCGGCGACGGTGGCGACCGCCGTGGCCTTCGGGATTGTCCCGGCGCTCCGCCTGTCCGGAACCTCGCCACTCGAGGCGCTGCGTCAGCAATCGCGATCCGCCACCGGCACGCGAGGACTGGCGCGGCTCCGTGGTGCGTTGGCGGCTTCACAATTGGCGCTCGCGCTGACGCTGCTGACAGGCGCGGCCGTTCTCCTGGCCAGCTTCCATGGGCTGCAGCAGGTGGACGTCGGCGTTCGCGTCGAGCGGGTGCTCACCTTCGAGCTGAATCTGCCGACGATTCGCTACGACGAGGCACGGCGAGCGTCCTTCCAGGAGGAACTGGCCCGCCGGCTCGAGACGATCCCGGGCGTGACGGCCGCAGGCGGCATCTCCCGTCTTCCAGCGACTGGCAGCTATCACCCGTGGAACACGCAAATCCGCAGCGGACCGCTGGCCGGCACTCCGGTCGACCGAAACCGGTTCGCGATGCAGCAGCGGGTCATCAGCGGCGATCTGTTTGCCGCCTTCGGGATTCCCGTGTTGGCCGGACGCAGCTTCGACGATGGTGACGGCGCCAGGCACGCCGGATCGGGCCGTCGTGAGCGCCAACTTCGCGCCGCGTCGCATTTCCCGGCATGCCGAACGAAAGCATTCCCGGCCAGCGCATCGCCGCCGGCGGACGGCAGCTCGAGATCATCGGCGTCGTCGGCGACGTCGCGCTCGACGTGTACGGCGCGCCAACGATGATCGTCTACCACGCGCATCGTCAGTTCGCCCGCAACAGGAACTGGGCGCTCACCCAGGTGATCGCCACCGAACGATCACCGGAGGAGTTGCTGAGTGCCGTACGCGGAGAGGTGGCTCGACTGGATCCGGAACTCGTGGTCCACCGGCCGGCGACGATGGCCGAGGTCGTGGATCGCGGCGCGAGCCGGGAACGGTTCGCCCTCGTGCTCATGGGCGCGTTCGCGGTCATTGCGCTGGCACTCGCTGCGCTCGGCCTCTACGGGGTGTTGGCGTACACGGTGCGCCAGCGGTCGACGGAGATCGGCATTCGCATCGCGCTCGGGGCGACCGCCGGACAAGTACGCGCGCTCGTCTGCCGCCAGGCAGCGGCGGTCGTCAGCATCGGCATCGCGGTTGGGCTGGCTGGTGCTCTGGTGCTGGACGCTGGCTCGAAACACTCGCGTTCGGGATCGCGCCCTCGGATCCTCGCCTCCTGATCGCCAGTGCCGTCGTGCTCGCTCTCGTGGCCCTTGTCGCTGCCTGGTTGCCGGCGCAGCGCGCGGCCCGCGTCGAGCCACGAATCGCCATGCACGAAGGCCACTGAGGCGGGGGGCTCGTGGGTGTTGACATAACCTAGCGGTAGGTTTTACGATCCGGATGTGACCTGGGCCGAGGTGATCCGCAAGTTGAAGGCTGCGGGATTTGTCGAGGTCAGGTCCGGGAAAGGCAGTCACCTGTTGCTGAGGCATCCTATGTCCGGCAAGGAAGTCTGGGTCACCTGCCGACGTAGGCTGCGAGGTGCTCGCCGGTGAGGGTGGAGCGCGCGGCGACGAGGTCGGCGGGTGTGCCCTCGAAGACGATCCGCCCGCCATCGTGGCCGGCGCCGGGGCCGAGGTCGATGATCCAGTCGGCGTGCGCCATCACCGCCTGGTGGTGCTCGATGACGATGACCGACTTGCCGGAGTCGACGAGCCGGTCGAGCAGGCCGAGCAACTGCTCGACGTCGGCGAGATGGAGGCCGGTCGTCGGCTCGTCGAGAATGTAGATGCCGCCCTTCTCGGCCATCTGGGTGGCCAGCTTGAGCCGCTGCCGCTCGCCGCCGGACAGCGTCGTGAGCGGCTGGCCGAGACTGACGTAGCCGAGCCCGACATCGGCGAGCCGCTCGAGGATGGCGTGCGCGGCCGGCGTGCGCGCCTTGCCGGCGCCGAAGAACTCCCTGGCCTCGGTGACCGACATCGCGAGCACCTCGGCGATGTTCACGCCTTCGCCGCCGCCAAGTTTGTACTCCAGCACCGATGCCTGGAACCGCTTTCCCTCGCAGTCCATGCAGGTCGTGGCGACGCTGGCCATCATCGCCAGGTCGGTGTAGATGACGCCGGCGCCGTTGCAGGTGGGGCAGGCGCCTTCGGAGTTGGCGCTGAACAGCGCCGGCTTCACGCCGTTGGCCTTCGCGAATGCCGCGCGGATCGGGTCGAGCAGTCCGGTGTACGTCGCCGGGTTGCTCCGCCGCGAGCCGCGGATCGCGCCCTGATCGATCGACACCACTCCGTCCCGCCCCGTCACCGAGCCGTCGATCAATGAGCTCTTTCCCGACCCGGCCACGCCGGTCACCACCACCAGCACGCCGAGCGGGATGTCGACATCGATGTCCTTCAGGTTGTGTGTCGCCGCACCACGGATCTCCAGCGTGCCGCTGGACGTCCGCACCGCCTTCTTGAGCGCGGCCCGGTCGTCGAGATGGCGGCCGGTGAGGGTGCCGCTGGTCCGCAACTCCTCGACCGTGCCCTCGAAGCAGACGGTTCCGCCCGCCGTACCGGCGCCGGGACCGAGGTCAACAACGTGATCGGCGATCGCAATCGTCTCCGGTTTGTGCTCGACGACGAGCACCGTGTTGCCTTTGTCTCGCAGTTGCAGCAGGAGGTCGTTCATCCGCTCGATGTCATGCGGGTGCAGGCCGATCGTGGGCTCGTCGAAGACGTAGGTGACGTCGGTGAGCGACGAGCCGAGGTGGCGGATCATCTTGGTGCGCTGTGCCTCACCCCCGGAGAGGGTGCCCGACGGCCGGTCCAGCGAGAGGTATCCCAACCCGATCTCCGCGAACGAGTCGAGGAGGTGCTGCAGCCCGGTGAGCAGCGGAGCCACTGACGGTTCGTCGAGGCCCCGAACCCAATCGGCCAGGTCGCTGATCTGCATCGAGCAGACGTCGGCGATGTTCTTGCCCTTGATCTTCGACGACCGGGCCTCCGTGCTGAGCCGGGTGCCGCCGCACTCGGGACAGGTCATGAACGTCACCGCCCGCTCCACGAAGGCGCGGATGTGCGGCTGCATCGCGTCGACGTCCTTGGACAGCAACGACTTCTGGATCTTCGGGATCAGCCCTTCGTACGTCAGGTTGATCCCGTCGACCTTGATCTTGGTCGGCTCCCTGTAGAGCAGGTCGTGCAATTCCTTCTTGTTGTACTTACGGATCGGTTTGTCCGGATCGAAGAAGCCGCAGCCGCGGAAGATGCGAGCGTACCAGCCCTCCATGCTGTAGCCGGGGATCGTGAGCGCGCCCTCGTTGAGCGACTTGCCATCGTCATAGAGCGCCGAGAGGTCGAAGTCGGTGACCGAGCCCATGCCCTCGCAGCGCGGACACATGCCGCCGAGACGATTGAAGGTCGCCACCTCGGTCTTCGTCTTGCCGGCGCCGCGCTCGATGGTGATCCCACCGCTGGCCTTCACCGAGGGAACGTTGAACGAGTACGCGTTGGGCGAGCCGATGTGCGGCTTCCCGAGCCGGCTGAAGAGGATGCGCAACATCGCGTTGGCGTCGGTGGCGGTGCCGACCGTGGAGCGGGGATTGGAGCCCATTCGCTCCTGGTCGACGATGATCGCCGTGGTCAGCCCTTCGAGTACGTCGACCTCGGGCCGCGCCTGCACCGGCATGAAGCCCTGGACGAAGGCGCTGTAGGTCTCGTTGATCAGCCGCTGCGACTCCGCGGCGATCGTGTCGAACACCAGCGAGCTCTTGCCCGAGCCGGAGATGCCGGTGAACACCGTCAGCCGACGCTTCGGGATGTCGACGCTGACGTCTTTGAGGTTGTTCACGCGCGCGCCGTGCACGCGGATCAGATCGTGCAGGTCCGCCTTCGTGGCTTTGATCATCGCTCAATGCAAATCGTGCTACGCCGCCCAGGAGTTGTAAAGCGCTGGTCGGCAGCGCGGCTCAGAACCCGAGCCGCGCTACAGTGCTCTGGATGCGTGGGTCGTGCCAGCCCTCGGCTTGACAGCGCGCGGGCCAGCGTGGCTAAATGCCGGGAGTCATGTTCGTGGTCGACACCTGCGCATGTACCTGCCTCGGAGAGCACGCCTCCGAGCGCCGCGCTGTGTCCACCTGTAACGTGCTTCTCTAGCTCCCAAGCACAACAAGGTTTCGCAGTTCAAGGCCCGGAAGGCTTCCGCTTTCCGGGCCTTGTTGTTTTTGTGCCGCCACGGTCAACGACGTTAACGCTCGAGGCGATCCCGTCATGTCGAAGCTGAATGTTGAGGAAGTCAAACGCCAGAGTCACGGGCTCCGCGGCCCATTGGCCGACGACGTCGCATCGTCGGATGCGTTCTTGAGTGAGGCCGGGAAGATCCTGATCAAGTTCCATGGGTCGTACGAGCAGATGAACCGCGATCAGGGGCGACAGGCGCCGAAGGAGCACTCGTTCATGATCCGCTCGAAGCTGCCGGGCGGACAGTTGACTGCGGCGCAATATCTGGCACACGACCACATTGCAGGCGAGTACGGCAACGCCACACTGCGAGTGACCGTCCGTCAGGGTATTCAGTTCCACGGTGTTGTTAAGGGGCAGCTCCGGGACAGCATCCGGGCGATCAATCATTCGCTCGCCACCACGTTCGGCGCGTGTGGAGACGTCGTCCGCAACGTGAAATGCTGTCCGGCACACACGACCGATCCGCGCCGGTTGTACGTTCAGCACATCGCCTCTGAATTGAGCCGGGCGACCCTCCCTCGCAGCAAGGCCTATCACCAGATTTGGATCGACGGCGAGGCCGTCGTCGACGACGAGGAAGATCCGCTTTACGGGCAGGCCTACCTGCCGAGAAAGTTCAAGGCCGCGGTCGGGTTCGCCGGCGACAACTGCGTCGACATCTTCACCAATGACGCCGGCCTGATCGCACTGTTCGACAAGGCCGGACGCCTCGAAGGCTTCAACGTCACGGCCGGCGGCGGAATGGGGTTGACGCACAACAAGGAAGAGACGTTTGCCCGTCTCGCAGACGTCGTCGGCTTTGTCCATCCCGATCATGCCGTCGAAGTCGTGATGGCGATCGTCTCCGTCCATCGCGACTTCGGCGACCGGACCAACCGGAAGCACGCCCGGTTGAAGTACGTGATCCACGAATGGGGGGTGGAGCGCTTCGTGGCAGAGTTGCGCGAGCGCGTCCCGTTTCCCATCTGCGCGCCTCGCCCAATGCCCGAGTTCTCCGTAGACGACCATCTCGGCTGGCAGGCCCAGGGGGACGGCCGCTGGTCACTCGGTATCCCCATCGAGAGCGGCCGCATCACGGATCGCGGCGATCGTCGCCTACGCAGCGGCCTTCGCGCCCTCGTCGAGGAAATGCAGGCGCCTGTGAGGCTCACGCCGCAACAGAACGTCCTGCTCGTCGACATCGCAGACCGGAATCGGCCCATCGCGGAAGCCCTGATGCGCGAATATGGCATCCCAACGGTCGATCGAATCAGTGCGGTGGAGCGGCTCAGCCTGGCGTGTCCCGCACTGCCGACCTGCGGCCTCGCATTGACGGAAGCCGAGCGCATCCTGCCGACGGCCCGAACTGGTGTCGAAGCGGCGCTGAGCGATGCCGGCATTCCAAACGAGCCCATCGTGTTCCGCATTACGGGCTGCCCGAATGGTTGTGCGCGGCCGTTCGTCGCGGAGCTCGCGCTGGTCGGGCGGACCGGCGACAAGTACATGCTCTATCTGGGTGGCAATCGCGTCGGAACCCGCCTGGCGGAGCCATTCCGCGATCTGGTGCCGCTGGCGGATCTGCGCACCACGTTGACCCCGATCTTCCGGCGATTCCACGCCGAGCGCCTGGATGCCGAAGGCTTTGGCGACTTCTGTCACCGGGTGGGCGTCGAATCGCTGCGAGCCGGTGAGATCAACTGAGGATGGACCACGTCACGCGATCCGCGGCGCCGTTCTATCCCGTGTTTCTCGACCTTCGCGACCGCGCGTGCCTGGTCGTCGGTGCGGGGCCAATTGCCGTCGGAAAAGTGCAGGGCCTGATCGACGCGGGCGCGCGCGTGACGGTCGTGGCTCCAACCGCTACCGATGAGATTCAGCGGTGGCATGCGGCCGGCCAGCTCGAGTGGATACCGCGCCCGTTTCGCGATGAGGACCTCGGCGCCTCGGTGCTGGTCATCGCCGCGACGGCCGATCGGGAGCGTCAATGCCGCGGTGTTTCAGAGCGCCGACCGGGCACGCGTGGTCGCGAACGCTGTCGACGATCTCGATCACTGCAACTTCATCGCTCCCGCAGTCGCGCGCGTCGGCAGCCTGCAGGTCGCAGTATCGACGGCCGGCCGGAGTCCCGCGCTCGCCAAGGCGATCCGGGATCGGATTCTGCGCGATCATCTCTCCGTCCCGCTCGCCGAGCTTGCTGACTGCCTCGGCGCCTGGCGACCCGCGGTCAAACAGACCATCGAGGGATACGCACGCCGCCAGACGTTCTGGGAGAACGTCCTGGATAGCTGTGTCCCCCGACTCGTCCAGGAAGGTGATTTGTCGCGTGCGCATCGCGCGATTGGCGAGTGCCTCCGCCGGGCTGGCGATGGCGACGAGACGGCCGCCACTTGTGCCGCCGAGGCGTCGCAGCCCGCGACGTGTCGCGCGTGCCGGGGCGGCCGAGTATGAAATCAGCAGTGGGCAAGGTGTTTCTCGTCGGCGCGGGTCCCGGCGATCCGGAGCTCATCACGCTCCGCGGGATGCGTGCGCTGCAAGCTGCGGATGTGGTGCTTTACGATCGACTGGTGCATCCGGCGCTGCTCGACTACGCGCCCACCCACGCGAAGCGCGTCTACGCCGGCCGAAGTCCCGGGGAAGCTTGTGCAGACCGCCAGCCTCACATCCACGATCAGATGATCGCGTATGCGCGATTGGGCCAGACCATTGTGCGACTCAAAGGCGGCGACCCGTTCGTGTTCGGTCGGGGCGGAGAGGAAATGCTGGCGCTTGCGCGGGCCGGCATTCCCTTCGAGGTGATTCCGGGCGTGAGCTCGGCCATTTCAGTGCCTGGCTCGGCCCTCGTTCCCGTCACGCACCGCGGAGTGTCAGCCGCCTTCGGAGTTTTTACCGCTCATGAGGCAAGCTCCGCGGCGTCCTCGAGCATCGATTGGAGCCTCGCGGCCCGCATGCCCACCGCCGTGTTTCTGATGGGCGCACTCCGGCTGGAAACGATCGTCGACCACCTCGTGCGGCACGGCCGGCGTCCAGACACACCTGCGATCGCGATCGAGCGCGGCACACTCGCCGACCAGCGGATCTATTGCGGCACGCTCGCCGACATCCGAGAGGTCGCGCGTGATCTGTCAACACCGGCGACGCTGGTCGTCGGAGAAGTCGTGGCGCTTCGGGACGAGGTACTCGCTGCGAGCCAGCCGCGTCAGCTCCATCCGCAGACGACGAACAGATCGCTCGTGGCGCGGTGCCAGGTGTAGCCGTAACCGCGGCCATACGGCGTGGTCACCAGTCTGGCCAGGTTCATGTTCATAGACCACTCGAGGTGTTTCAGGTCTAGGCTATATCTCAGCAATGTCGAACCGCCTGCTCCGCCTGCTGTCTCTGGTGTCGTGGTCTTTCCTTCTGGCGTTGTGGCCCGCGGCGCCAAGTGCCCAGGGCCAAGGGGCCCCGCCGCCGTCGTTCGAACAGCGCTACACCGCGCCAATCGAGCTCTTCAAGACGGGGCTGGGTACATTCTCCAAGCCGATCTCGACGACGAACAAGGAAGCTCAAGCGTTTTTCGATCAGGGCTTCCAGATGATGTATGCGTTTGCGAAGCCGGAAGCCGTCCGCTCATTCCGCGAAGCCTGGAAGCGCGACGACAACTGCGCCATCTGTTACTGGGGCGAAGCGTGGGCGTGGGGGTCGTACCTGAACGCGCCGATGAGCTCAGCGGAATCGCCGTTTGCCTTCGCCGCCGCCCAGAAAGCCGTCTCACTTCGCGATCGGGCGACGCCGAAGGAGCGCGCGCTGATCGACGCGCTGGCTGTCCGCTACGTCAAGGAGTTCCGCGCGGACCGTCGCGCGGATCAGGATCGCGCCTACGCCGACGCCATGAAAAAGGTGTCCGAGCAGTTTCCCGATGACCTCGAGATTCTGACGCTGTACGCCGATGCGCTCTTCCTGCTCGAGCGACGGAGCGGCTCGCGCGACCTGAACGATCCCAATGTGAAGCGGCTCCATGAAGTGCTGGAACGGGTCCTGAGCCGCGACGTCAGACACCCGGGCGCGTGTCATCTCTACGTCCACGCGACCGAATCCACGGTCGAGCCTGGCCGCGCCGACGCGTGTGCGGAGTTCCTCGGGCGATCGATTCCCGGCGCGAGCCACATCAACCACATGCCGTCGCACACGTGGAACGAGATCGGCCGTTGGGGCGACTCGGTCCGCGCGAATCTCGACGCGTGGCATTCGGATCTCAAAGCCGCCGTCGGCGAAGGGTTCGCCATCTATCCGGAGCACAACCTGCACATGCTGCTCTACGCAGCGTCGTACGACGGCCAGGGTGCCATTGCCATGCGTGCCGGCAAGGACTACGGCAAGCTGACTCGGTCGTCGTTTTATGAAGTGCTGACGATGGTCCGCTTCGGGCGTTTTGACGAGGTGCTGCAGGTGACCACCCGTCCGACGAACGAGGTGCAGGGCGGACTCTGGGACTTCGCGACCGGCTACGCGTACCTCAAGCAGGGGCAGTCCGATCTGGCGCAGGAGTATCTCGCGCGCGTGAAGCGCCTCGCGGAGACCTCGACCGGCGCGCTCCGCCGCCACAGCGCCAAGAACATCCTCGGCATCGTCGCCGGCATTCTCGAAGGCGAGATCCTGCGGATGGCCGGTGACGCCCGCGGATCGATCGCCCCGTTCACACGCGCGGTGGAGCTCGAGATGGCGCTCGAGTACGACGAACCGGAACCGCTGCCGTTTTCGCCCCGCCACTGGCTCGGCGCGGCCCTCGTCGAGCTGAAGCGGTTCGAGGACGCCGAGCGTGTCTACCGCGCCGATCTCAAGGAACATCCGAAGAACGGGTGGTCGCTGCTCGGGCTGAAACTGGCGCTCGCCGGCCGCGGCATGGACACGTCTGGGGTGGACGCCGAGTTCGCGGCGGCGTGGGCACGAGCCGACACATGGATTCGATCGAGTCGATTCTGAGGACGTTGTCTCGGGTACGGCGCGCGTAAGAACGTACCGAACGTCGAAAGGCCGACTTCGCTGACGCTGAAGACGCCGCGATTCCTGCAACTGTCGCGACCGCGACCGCGGCACGACACTTGCTGCCCACGCAGCCGGTTTGCGTCACCGACGGCAGATTCGTACATCCGCAGCGAGGGATTCCCATGCCGAGAACTTCGCGTTCGTCGATCACGGCGGCCCAGATGGTGCTGGTCGCTCTGGTGTGCAGTTCGTCCCTACTTTCGGCCCAAGGTCGCGATCGTACGGCGCCGACCGCGCCGACCAACCTCGTGGTCACGGCGCTCACTGAACACAGCGTGTCGCTGGCATGGGGCCCATCCACGGACAACTCGGGCCGCTTCAACTACCTCATCTCCGGACCTGGTACGACGGTGACCGTGAGCCAGACGCAGACGAGTCACACGATCGAGGGCCTGCAGTCGGGCAAGACGTATACGTTTCGCGTGTACGCGAAGGACTTGGCAGGGAACCTTTCGAAATCGAGCAATGCCTGTGACCGTGACATTGCCGGGGGAGATTCCCGCACCGACGAAACCCGTCGTCACGCTCCCGATGGGTCGACACATGCCAAGGTCGTAGCATCTTGATATTGGTCCGACGCATGCCACGCTGACGTGGTCGTCCACTGACGACGGCCCGATCATCTGGTACACCGTCTACATCAACGGGCAGCCCGTCTCCACGGTCAATTCCAGAACCGGCGATCTTTACGTGCGCCGCCGTCCTGGTGCTCCACGTCCTGTGATCCGATCAATCAAGAGACGAGCGTACACCTTCACCGTCCGCGCGCGCGATATCGACGGGAATCTCTCGCCGGTCAGCGATCCAGTCTTCGTGGACGACCGAGCCCGCCAACCCGAACGACCAGACGCCGCCGACGCAGCCCGCGAACATCACTGCGGAGAATACCGGCGGGTTCCATGTCGTGAGATGGAGTCCGTCGACCGATGATTTCGCGCCGCTCGTCGCTGATCCGGTTACGACGTCTACGTCAACGGTGAGTTGGGCGCGGTCGTGGTTGGCACGACCAGCGCAGAGGTTGAGCTCTACGCGTGGCGAGACCAGCACCATCACCGTCATCGCGGTCGATACCGCGGACAACGAGTCGGTGCCGGGCGCGATCACTGTGCGCGGATGAGCTGACGCTGCGCGAGGCGACCGCCGAACGCGACCGGGCGGTTGAGGTTTCATCGGTCCGTGCAGACCCTACCGCCCAACCGCCGCGCGCCAGTTCTGCAGCAGCACCATGCGGGCGGCGTCACCGGGCGACTGCGGCGCGATGCGCATCATCAAGAGCCGGTCGTCGGCGCCCACCGCAAAGCTGCTGTTGAGGCTCGGCGTGCCGGGTTCGCCGTCGACCATCAGGAGCTTCGATGTCCCGACTGACAACGGCGCCGTCGTGATGGCCACGACCCTGAGCTCGCCGCGAGTGACACCCGTACTGGTCGCGCGGCCGCCGCTCCTGTAGAACACCCGGCGGCTGTCCGTCGAAAAGCGCGGCCAGACGCCGCCCTCGGTCGTGACCTGCTGCCGCTCCCGCATGTCCGGCCACGTCGTCACGAAGATGTTGAGCCGGTTGCTGACCGGTTCGACGTCCGTGAAGGCGAGCAGCGTCCCGTCCGGCGACAGACTCGAAATACGCGCACGTTCGGATCGTCCGCCGCCGGAAACACCGGCACCGCGTCTCCGGCCGTGCCGTCGGGCCGCATCGGCGCGCGGTACAGCCGGAAGCGCGATCGCTCGTCGCGGCTGAAGAGGATCTCGGCTGCCGTTGGGCGTCATCTGCGCGGCCATGCCGGCCACGAGCGGCCGGCCGCTCGCCGATCCATCCGCGGGCCAGTCGTAGATCTGCAGCGTCTCGACACCTCCGGCCGGATACAGCAACCGGCCCGCCGGCGTCCACGCGATCCGTCCGCCGGTCGACGACGCCCGTCGAGGCCTTCGGCGCGGGCACGCGCGTGTCGCGGCCCGTCGCCAGATCGCGCACGAGGTACTCTTCGCCGCCGTCGGCGGCGCGGGTGGCAAACACTGCGCGCCGGCCATCGGGCGACAGCGCGAGCGACAGCGAGCCCGGCTTCGAACGGCGCACCGGGCATCGTCGCAATCGACCGCGTCGAGTGCGTCTTGCCAGGCCCCGAGGGTCGCCGACCCGTGCGTCGACCCACACGAGCTCGCGACGCTCGCGCGCCGGCACGGACGACACGAGCGTCCCTTCGCCGGACACGCTGAAGTCGCGCGCGCCGGCTTCGAGCAGCGTCGCCCGCGTCAGATCGATCCGGCCGCCATCGAACGGCACGACCCACACGCCGGGATTCCTGCGCACTCGCACGAACAACAGATCGTTGGGCGCGCGAAACCTGACGATGTCGATGTCGAGATCGTCGGCGAGCGGAAGTTCGGTCGCCGCCGTCAACGAGATCCAGGCGCACCGCGTCCTGCCCGCGCAGATGCGTCGTGACGATCAGCCGGCCGTCTGGAAGCACGGCGACGGAATGGAAATCGATTTCCTTCTCTGGCGCGATGGCCGTGACGCGCACCGGCGTGCCGCCCGACGCGGGCACGCGATAGAGACTCTCGCGCAACACTGCGAAGTAAATCGTGCCGTCGTCATGCCACCAGCCCTTCGTCAGCCGTCCGCCGCCCGGGATGCGGCAGACCGTGAATGGCGGTCCGCCTTCCGCCGGTACGATGCGCAGGTCTGATTCAGCGCTATAGGCGAGCCGCCGCCCATCGGGCGACCACAGCAGGCCCTCCGTCGGCACAGGCACGACGCCGAGGTCGGCGGTCGCGGCCGTCGCCAACGTGTGGACGAAGAGATGGCCTTGCGCGACGTAGGCGATCCGGCTGCCATCCGGCGAGATCGCGAAGATCGACGCCGGTGCCATCGCCGCCGGCAGCTCGAATCGCCGGACTGGGATCGACGCCGCCGGCTTCGCCTGCCAGGCGACGTACGCGGCGAGGCCCGCCAGCGCGAGGGCGGCGAGCGCAGCCGAGCGCCGCGCGACGGCCGCGGGCAGGACGACGTGTCGGGCAGACGCGCGCTCCAGCGCCGGCGCGCTTCGTTCGCCGGTCTGAACGCCAGACAGCGCAATCCGCGCCTCGCCGATGTCGCGCAGCCGCATCCGCGGATCGCGCTCGAGACATCGGCTGATGAGCTGGCGCAGTGACGCCGGTATTCCTGGCGGCAGCCGATCGAGCCGCAACGGGTCCTTCAGCACGGCGGCCAGAACTTCGGTCACGGTCTCGCCCGCGAACAGACGCTCGCCCGTCAGCATCTCGAACAACACGGCGCCGAAGGCCCAGATGTCCGCGCGTCGATCGGCGACGCGGCCCCTCGCCTGTTCCGGACTCATGTAGGCCGCCGTGCCGAGGATCATGCCGGCCTGGGTCATTGCCGGCGACATCACCGTCATCGCCTCGGCCTCCGTGCCCTCCGCTCCCTCCTCCGCCGTCGCGCCCATCCTTTCCAGGCCGGGCGCTTTGGCGAGACCGAAATCGACCAGCTTCACCGTGCAGCAGCGACGTCGGCGGACGCGAGCGTAGGCGAGCGGCTGCCGTCCGGGAGGCGCGTGGGGGTGGGGCCCCACGCGCCCTTGAGAATGATGTTGGCGGGTTTGAGGTCGCGATGGACGATGCCGGCGTCGTGCGCGGCCTCGAGCGCGTCGGCGATCTGCGCCGCGATCGGCAGCGCGTCTGAAACTTCAAACTTGTTCCCGATCAGGCGTTCCAGCGTTCGGCCCTCGACAAACTCCATCGCGATGGCGGGAATGTCCCGTTCACCGGTCGGCATCGTCTCGACGCCGTAGATCTGCGCGATGTTCGGATGATTGAGCGCCGCCAGCGTCTTCGCTTCGCGTTCGAAGCGCCGCAGCCGATCGGGATCGGCCGAGAGCGCCGGCGGCAACAGCTTGAGCGCGACGTCGCGGCCGAGCCGGGTGTCACGGGCGCGGTAGACCTCGCCCATGCCGCCAGCGCCGATGGCAGCGACACTTCGTACGGACCGAGGCGAGTACCGGGATTCAGAGCCATCGGCGCCTCGGGAATGGGCGAGGTCGTCTTCTTTACTCCAGGGCGAATGGGGCCCCACCCCCATTCGCTGCGACCTCCGCGCGCTCCGCGACGCGCTCCGGTCGGGCCGCAGGCGCGCATGCCGCCGGCACCGAGCGCGGCGACCACTTCATACGGACCAATGCGCGTACCGGGACTCAGAGCCATCGGCGCGGCCATCTTAGCGCGCGATCGGTGGTCGCTGGGCGCCTGGCGGGTAGTAGGATCCGCAGTTCACCCGTCATGACGGCGCCGCCAGTCGCCGCTCCAGGAACCGGCGTTCGGCATCGTTGGTGGTCAGTGCCAGCGCCTGCCGATAGTCACTCGCCGCCTCGTCTCCCCGCCCGAGGCGACGCAGGAGCTCCGCGCGCGATGAATAGAGGAGCGGGTGGGCGTCGAGCGTCCCCTTCCCGGCAAGCGCATCGAGGGCGCGCAACCCCGCCTCCGGCCCGTCGCGCATCGCCAGGGCCGCCGCGCGGTTGAGCGCGACCACGGGTGACTCGTCGATCGTGCGCAGCAGGTCGTACCACGCCACGATCGCCGCGCCAGTCCGTGTCCGCCGCGGTGGCGGCCCGGCAGTGTTCCGCCGCGATCGCGGCCTGCAGGGTGAACGGACCGGCTTCCTCCCGCAACGCCACCTCCACCAGGGCGAGGCCCTCGGCGATCTGACTGCGGTGCCACGTCGTCCGATCCTGATCCTCGAGCAGCACGACGATCGCCGTGCTCGTCGGTGCGTCCCTCGCGACGGGCGTCGTGCAGGAGCATGAGCGCGAGCAGCCCCTTCAACTCCGTCGGCACCTGGGGCCGCGGTCAACGTCATCAGCAACCGGCCCAGGCGGATCGCCTCCGCGCAGAGGTCCGTCCGCAACCAGGCGCCACGGGTCGCGGCGTACCCTTCGGAGAAGACGAGATAGACGACGTTCAAGACGGCGTCGAGCCGGTCGGGCAGGACGGACTGGTCGGGCACGCTGTACGGAATGCCCGCGTCGCGGATCTTGCGCTTCGCCCGCACCAGACGCTGCGCCATCGTCGGTTCCGGCACGAGGAAGGCGCGCGCAATCGCGTCGGTCTCCAGACCGCACAGCGTTCGCAGCGTCAGGGCGACCTGCGCGTCGAGCGAGAGCGCTGGATGGCAACAGGTGAAGATCAACCGGAGCCGATCGTCGGGGATCTCCCCGGTCTCCATCTCGTGCGGATCGACCACACCGTACCCAGGCGCCGCAGAAATGGCCGCCAGCTTGGCCGTGTAGCGTGGCGCGTCGTCGCAGACGGTCGACCGCCTTGTGCCGTGCCGTCTGGATGATCCAGGCGCGCGGATGCTCGGGCACGCCGGTCTCGGGCCACTGGGCGACGGCTGCCGCAAACGCCTCCTGCGCGACGTCTTCGGCCAGATCGAAGTCGCCCAGCACACTAATCAATGTGGCAACGATCCGGCCCCAGTCGGTCCGGTACAGGGTTTCGACCAACGCGTGCGGCACCGGAACCATCGTAGAAAAACCTTCGGGGGTTGTCGATCCGCGTCAGGCTCGTTCGATATACCTGCGGAGGCTGGAGAAATGAAGTACATGCTGTTGACGTACCTGGACGAACAGAAGTGGCTCGCCATGAGCGAGGCGGAACAACAGGCCGAGATGGCGCGATGCGAACCGCACGTGAAGCGGCTCGTGGCCGCGGGCAAGGTCCTGGGTGGAGCGCCGCTCCACGCCTCGAGCTCAGCCACCACCGTCCGCGTGCGCAAGGGCCAGCGCCTGCTGACCGACGGGCCCTTCGCCGAAACCCGCGAACAACTGGGCGGATACACCCTGATTGAAGCTGTCGACCTCGACGAGGCCGTGGAGATTGCGGCTGGCTTCCTCGGCGACGACAGCTGGGTCTCGATCGAAGTCCGGCCGGTCGTCGACTACACGATGCCCGGGTAGGCGCGCGCCTCGAGACGCGAGCGAACCAGCGCGGCGATCTCCCCGACGTCGATGCTCTTCAGGCACACGTTGTCGTTGCAGGGCGACCGCCGCTGGTTGCTCGGACCGATGCACGGGCTGCAGGTGTAGCCGGTGTGGATCACGTCCGAGTTGGTCGTCAGCGGCCGATAGCGGTCGGGGATCTCCGGCCCGAAGAAGACGACGACGTGGATTCGTGTCAGCGCCGCGAAGTGGGCCGGTCCCGAGTCGTTCGTGACCAGCACATGAGCGAGATCGAACAGATGCAGCAGCTCGGTCATCGTTGTCTGGCCAGTGAGGTCCAGCGCACGTGGCGAGCCGAGCCGCGCGCAGATGTACTGCGCGTCGGGCTTCTCGCTCGCAACGCCCGTGATCAGCAGGAAGACCTCCGGATCTTCCAGCAGCCGGCGGGCGAGCTCGGTGAACGACTCGAGCGGCCAGCGGCGCATTGGAAACTTGTCGCTGGCGTTCGGATTGAGCACGACGAGCTTGCGGGCCGGTCCGATGTCGGGATGGATCGCGCGGAGCTTCCGCCAGATCCCGGCAGCCACGCTCCCGTCGGTCGACATCTTCGGAACGTCGAGGCAGTCCATGGTCCTCGGCCGTTTGACGTGCGGTACCTGGCCCGGCGGCGAGTCGAGCGCGTGCACGAGATCGAGGAACGTATGCGCGGCATGGATGTGCCCGTTGTGCAGCACCTTGTGGGTCAGCAGACCGCCCGTGTACAGCCCTTCCTGGTTGAACCGGTGGAAACCGACGCGTCGGCAGGCGCCGGACAGATAGCTCAGCATGCTGCTGTATCTGACGAAGGCTTCGGTGTTGATCACGGTGTCTACGCGGAGACGGCGGGCACGCCGCACGAACCGCAGCGTGTCGCGTGCGAGTGACCAGCCGGAATGCGCGTCAATGGTGATGATGTTCTCGCGGTGGGATGAACTCGAGCATCTCCACACTCGACCGAATCTGCGTGAAGCACAGAAAGTGCAGTGTGGCGTCCGGATGGAGCTCGCGCGCTTTCCTCAGCGCGGGATAGGCCACGACCATCGTCCCCATTTCGGCGAGCTGAATGAACAGGATGTTCCGCGGCCGGCCGGCCGGAGACTTCGCCAGCCCGATGAGGCGCAGGACGCGGGAGACGATGGTGAGGAGAAAGACGAGCGGGATTCCGACCCAGTAGTCGATGGCCCGCATCAGGTCCGGATTCATGCCAGCCTCATCCCGCCATCGCACCTGGCCGGGGCGCCGACAGCAGCATCCTGACGGTGCGCATCGGATGGCGCGCGTCGTCGCGAACCGTTGCCCAGCCGATTTGTCGCAGATATAGCGCCAGGCAGACGAAGAGCAGAACGACCGTGATGTACATCACCGACCCGAGTCGGAAGACGTCCGGAGCCACGGCGTAGAGCGCGAGACCGATGGCGGCCACGATGTTGCGCGGACCCCGCTTGTCCGGCACCAGGAGCACGATCAGCAGATGCCGGGCGACCCGCATCTTGACGGCGACGAGCATCGCGAACGGCACGAGCGACCACCCGATCCGATCCTCCCTGTCGAACCCGAGTCGCACCTCGACGTACCACAGCACAATCGTGAAGGGCACGACCAGTACGACCGCCGCGATCGTATCGTAGATGTTGCCTTTGACCTGATCGTGGAACGTGAAGATGGTCAGGTAGTTGTCCCAGATGAAATAGGGGAACACGAGACCGGCGAACAGGATGGCGGCAAAGCCGATCGCCATGCCACGCCGCATGGTCAGGATCTGCCACACGTACGCCGCCGGCGAGAGCTTCATCGTGATGGCGAGCGCCATCAGGAGGTGACTGGCTTCGCGCTTCGCGCGGGCGAGGACGAGCGCGATCATGACCACGACGAGCATGGCGAGGTAGGTGTCGTCCTGCACGTAGACGAACCGATGACCGAAGTACGCGAAGTTCAGATACAGGAGCGGAAAGAGGTACCACCGCGTGTTCAGGAAATACCAGACCGACAGCGCGACGAACAGCGCGGCGAGCAGCAGGACCATGCCGTAGAACCCGATGCCAATCGCCGCCCCTATCGCGTACAGGCCCGCCGCCGTGAGCAAGGCTGCCGGCGGATAGGGAGCCGATTCCTCCCTGGTCCACGTCGCCTTCTCGAGCGGTGTCTGTTCAAGGCGCGCCTTGGTGTACATGTCGAGCGGATCGTTCAACACGACCTTGGCGACGTACATGTTGCCGATCGTGTCGTTGCCGTAGGTCTCGTGCTGCTGAACGCCGCTCAGCGGCGGGAAACGCGCGTAATCGACGTACGCCCGCGGGACGTTCGGAATCGCCACGACGATCATGTGCAGGACCGTCGCGGCAATCACCGTGTATTGGACTGGCCGGTTCACGCGTAGCAGGAACCTGTCGACCGCCGCCGCCACTTCGAGAAAAGTCAACTGCCTCCTGGTGCCGTTCCAACTCAAGGCACTATGTCCGAACAACCTCACTCTAGCAACCTCGCCAGTCGAGGGGACGTTGCCTCTGGTGGAACAAGTTGGAACGGCACTGGTCCGCCGAGCCGTCTAGAGATTAGCAGAGGCGATGAGGGCGGTATGCGGGGTCCCGCGCCGAGGATTGTCAACCTGCGTGCCCGCCGGTGCGCTTGTCCGGTTCCGCGCTTCCCGGCGTTTACAGACACATGACGCCACATCGTTCGGCTCGAATGTTTCTGGGCGCCGGGCTGCTCGGTGCCCTGGCCGTGTCGTGCGGCGACGAGAGGAACCAAAGTCGGGCCCAGCCCACCTCGGGCCAGCCCACCAGTGCTGACAGTGACGGCTGTGACGATCGCGGGGCCGGCTTCAGTCCATCCGGGCAACTCGGCAGCAGTTCACCGCGATGCTGCAGCTGAGCGACCGGACTGAAAGGGCCGCCACAGGCGCGCGGTGGGGCAGTACGAACTCGGCGGTGTTGCGCATCGACAACAACACGGGCGTGGCAAGCACGCCCTTCGGCCTCTGGGGCGAGGCGACCCTCAGCGTCGAAGTGTCGCTCGCCGGCACCGGCCTGATCGGTCAGACCCGCGGCTCCCGGGAGATCCTCGTCCAGCCCGACGGCACCTTCCGAATGGTCGGCAGCGTCACGGAAGCCGACAGCCCCGGACAGGGCGTCCCCGACGCCATTCTCGAGGTCCGCCTCACCGAGGATCTCTCGTCGCGGCCCGTGACGTCAGCCGGCACCGATGCCACCGGCCGGTACCGCCTGTACGGCGTGCCCGCCGAGTCGTACCTGCACGTTCGGCGACCCGGTTACGTGCCGGTGACGGAGCGCATCCAGATTGGGAGCCACACGACTCGGGACTTCCAGCTTCGGTTCGCGACGGGAACGTCCCATCGTTCGAGGGCACCTACACGATGACGGTGGACGCCACGCAACTGTACAGGGTTCAGTAACGTCCCGCTCGAGCCGCAATACCGTCTGCGCACGTACACCGCCACCATCAGACAGTCCGGCGCGCGATTGACGGTCGGCCTCTCCGACGCGCCGTTTGACCCGGGCTCGGACGGTTTCTCGGGCATTGCCACGCCATCGGGCGCCGACGTGCAGCTGCGCAGCTTCTACGACTCCTACTACTACCCGTCCTACCCGGAGCAACCCGATGTCGCCGAACTCCTCGCGGACGGCACCGTGCTCGAGGTCTCAGCGGGCCGGCCGAGGCTGACCGGCACGCCGGATCGCCTATCGGGCACCGCCTGCGATGATCAGACGATGGAGGAGCGCCGACGGGGCCGTTCGCTAGCGGACTTTCTCGGCGGCTGTTCCCAGCCGCGGATCACGCTGGACGCGCCGATGACACGCCGAGCTCGGGCCCGGCTGGTCGTCTTGCTCGTCGCGGGCGTCGTGGGAGCCGGCGTCGGCGGGTGTGCCGCCACCGCGCCGCCGACCGGCGTCGTCGTCATCACGCTCGACACGACGCGCGCCGACCGGCTGTCGCCCTACGGCTTCATGAACGTGTCGCTGCCCGCCGCTCGAGCGGCTGGCCCGCGAGGGCGTGGTGTTCGACGCGGCGACATCGGTCGCGCCGATCACGCTGCCCGCGCACACGAGTCTCTTCACCGGCCTGCGGCCTCCGCGCCACGGCGTCCGGGACAACGCCGACTCGCCGCTGGCCGAGCGCTTCACCACGCTCGCCGAGTCGCTCACCGCCCGCGGTTTCCGCACGGCTGGCTTCGTCAGTTCGATCGTCCTCGATCCCGATCGCGGCCTCGCCCAGGGATTCCAGACCTACGCCGGTGTCACGGCGGACCCGACGCCCGGCGAGCGGCGCCGCCAGCGTCGCGGCGATGCCGTCGTGGATGACGCGCTCGAGTGGATCGAGCACATCGGCGACAGGCCGTACTTCCTCTGGGTGCACCTCTACGACGCGCATCGGCCCTACGATCCGCCGGAACCGTATGCGACGACGTACGCGCACAACTTGTACGTCGGCGAGATTGCGTTCGCGGATTCGCAGGTCGGACGGCTGATCGAGGGCCTCGAGCGGCGGAAGCTCCTCGATCGAACCGTGGTGGTGGTGGCGGGCGACCATGGCGAGTCGCTCGGCGAGCGCGGCGAGCGCGACCACGGCATCTTCATCTACGAGAATGTCCTGCGCGTGCCGTTGATGATGCGCGCGCCCGGCCTGGCGCCCGGCCGCGTCGGCGACGTCGTCCGGCTGACGGACGTCATGCCGACGATCCTCGATCTGCTGGACGTGCCGGCCCCCGCGGCAGATCTGGACGGCATCAGTCTGGTGCCGCTGATGTCCGGACAGGCCGCGAATCTCGACCTCGAGGCGTTCGCCGAATCGGTGCAGCAGGAGCGGTTCGGCTGGAGCGCGCTCGCGGCGCTGCGCGTCGGCCGGTTCAAGGTGATCGACGCGCCGCGGCCCGAGCTGTACGACCTGGCGCGGGATCCCTTCGAAGAAACGAACATCTATGCAGACCGGCGGGCGCTGGCCGACGCGATGATCGCGCGCGTCGCGGCGATCAGGAGCCAGGCCGACACGGCCGCGTCGTCCACGCCTCGCGATGTGATGGAGCGTCTCGCGGCGCTGGGCTACGTCGCGACCGACCGCATCCGCCCGGCGCCGGGTCGCGGACGACTGCCGGATCCGAAGGACGTCATGCACTTGTTGCCGCAGGTGCGCTAGACCGGATAGAGGTCGCGTCACCAGTCGAACTTCGCTCCGATCCGCGCGATCCGCGGCGGCACGACGGCGAGCGGCTGCTGGAACGCCGTCCCGACCCCCAGTTGATGTTCTGCTCCGGGTTCGCGTTGAGCAGGTTGAAGCCGTCGACGAAGGCTGACAGACGGCGGCCCGCGCCCAGCGCGAACGCCTTCTCCACGCGCATGTCGAACAGCGTGACGTGGTCCATCCGGCGCGTGCCGATCGGCTCGGCGAGGACCGTGAGCGATCCGATGTTCAGCAGACCGGTTCGCACGCTGAACGTGCGGCCGTACGGCTGACCGGACTGGTGACGCAGGTACGGCGTGATGCGCAGCCCGAACGGCCCTTCGTAGGTGCCGAATACCCGCGCGGACCAGATCCGGAACTCGTGTCGCCCGCCTTCGGCCGTATTGATCAGGTCGTTCGGCGTCAGCGGGTACACGTTGGCGCGAACGGCCTGTCCAAAGTAGCCTCGGGCATGCTCTCGCACCCAGGTGTGCGAGAAGCCGGCCACGAGCGACCAGCGGCGGTGCATTCGCCGCCGGGCGTTGATCTCCCAGGTGAAATACTCGTTTCGACCATTGGGCGCATTGCGTGACGACGTAGAACGGGTCGGCCGGCTTGGCAGGCAGAGTCATAGAGCACGATCCTGGCCCATCGTCGCGGCCGAGAACTCCGTCGATGCCGGGATCGGTCACGGTGACCGTCCGCGTGAACGCATCGAAGGGCCGGGTCGCGTCCTGCCGGAAGGCGCGGTCGATCGTCGGCGCCAGATCAGTCCGGTCTCGAGGCTGGTGTTCGGGGCGATCTCGCGCTCGATCCGCGCGGTGGCTTCCCGCACGAAGCCCAGCGACGCAGCACGGATCGAGCGATTCAGACTTGGCGCCGCCACCCTGGGTCCGCAGATCGTGCTCCTGCTCCTCGCCCGAATCCCAATACAGGTTGCCGTTCGTGTCCTGCCACCCGTATTGTTTGAACCAGGTTCTCGAGTTCGGGTTCGCGCCAAAAATCAGCTCGGTGCCCGGGGGGAACCAGGACTTGCCGTACGTCAGCTTGACGACCGTCCGGCCGTCACTCGTCACCGAATGACTCAAGCCCAACCGCGGCGAGACGACGTTCCAGTCGGCGACGTTACCAACTGCAGGGAATGGCGTATCGTCCCACTCCCGATCGCCCGCCCGGCCCCCTGGATGCCGCTGCGCCGGAAAGAACACGCGGTAGCGATCGAATCGCACACCGATGTTGAGCGTGAGCCGGCCGCCGAGTTGCCAGGAGTCGCTGGCTGAGGCGGCGTACCAATGCTGCCCGCCCACCGACTTGGAAGGCGTCTCGAACAGGTACACGCTGACGGGCGCGCCTCCCTGCGTGACGGACAGCACGCCGCCGGCGTAGCCGTCGTGCCACTCTTCCTCCATCACCAAATGACGATACTCGCCTCGCAATTTCAGATGGTGGCTGCCCGTCCTTCCCGTGGTCAGATAACTGACTGAGGCGCTGACCTGCGAGCTTCGCCAGCGCTCCTCCCAGTTGCGGCTGCCTCCCAGGACGCTCAGAATCGCCAGAATCCTCGCGTCGAGGAGTCCGTGCCGTTCGGCACGCTCGTGCCGGTCAGCGAGGAACTGCCCTCCGAGCAGCTCGAAGTAGAGCTTCTGCCCGGCGTACGCATTCCATTCGACCTTCCAGACGCCGCCCTGCGCGAGCTGGTTCGAGGTCGAGTCCTGCTCCAGGTTGACCGCCGCCATCGGAAGCTCGTAGCCGTCGACCCGTGTGGGTTGATGATTCCGCGACGCCTGGCCGAAGAGGACGAGACGGCTGTTTTCGGTCACGCGGGCGGTGGCCTTCCCGCCGAGGTTGGTGATGTGCGTCCGCGCGGGCATGATCGGGAACCTGACCTGCCGCACGGACATCTCCTGGTCGCGGGCCGAGACGTACCACCACAACCGATCCGGCCGGATCGCGCCGCCGGCGTCGACGTTGGCATCGCGGGCGCCCCATTGCCGGTTGACCTCCCGGTCCGCGACTTCGTTCCGGCCCCGCAGGCCCCGAGCAATCTGATCCTCGTCGATGTTGAACGCTTGCCAGGCGCGGGGCGCGGCGTCCACATAGACCGATCCTGAACGCTTGTTGCCCCCGGACTTCGTGACGAGCTGGGCGACGACCCCCGGAAACGGCCACTCCGGGCCGTGCGCACCGAGGTTGACCGACGCGTGCTCGAACGATCCGTAGTCGAACGAAAAGCCGTTCGGGCCGGGGCGTGCGATCAAGATGCCCTCGAGCGTTGCTAGGGACAATCCGCTCGTGCCGTATCCAAACCAGCCGCCGCCGGGTCCGGCGCTGCCGCCGCCCACTTCGAAGCGGGTGATGTGCATGCCTGGGGTCGCATCGATGATCGCGTTCACGCTTCGTGAAGCGGGCAGGGCGGCGAGCTCGCGCAGCTCGAGGCTGTGAGCGAGCGCGGTCCCCGAGCGATCGACGACCGGCGACTTGCCGGAGACCACCACCCGTTCCTCGACCTGGGCCACGTCGAGGACTTGATCGACGGTCGCCGTCTCGCCGAGCGTCACGCGAATGCCATCGCGGATTAATACTTTGAACCCGGCCAGCGAGAACCTCAGAGTGTATCACCCGGCGGCACCGCCGGGAGCTCGTAGCGTCCATTCGCATCCGTCAGCGCCGGACGCGATCCCAACATCGCGGGGCTCGACGCGACGACGGCCACGCCGGGCAGCACGGCGCCGGTCGTGTCGGTCACCCGCCCGTTCAGGGCGCCCGTCGTCGCGCCGATCGTCTGGGCGGCGGCGTTCACTGCGACAAGGAGAGCGCCGGCGAGGATGAGGACCAGGCGGCATCGAGCAGCTATCGTCGTTCGCATGAGTCGCTACTCAGGCAGCCCGAGCTCCCGCAAGATCTTCAGCACGCGTGGATCGCGGCGGATGATCGCCATCTCCGGCCGACGTACTTCGACGGCGGCCCGCAGAAAATTGAGCTTCACGGCCCGCGCGAAAGCCTGGAACGCCCGCTCCCGATCGCCCAACCCGGCGTAGACCGCCATCTGCCGCAACGGCGCCTTGGGGTTGTTGGCGGCAAGGGCCTCGGCCTCGTCGCGGCGCTCGAGCCGGGCGTAGAGGTAGCCGCGATAACCCCAGTCATCTTCGTCCACGTCGTTCTGGTAAACCTTCAACGCCTCCTGCTCCTGCCCTGACAAATACAACGCGCGGGCCAGATGGCTGTATGTAAACGGCAAGGTCGGATCTCGATCGATGACCCAGCGCGCACTCTGAATCGCGCTGTCGTAGTCGCCCGAATCCACCTGAATCACCGCGAGTGCCGCGGCGGACGTACGGGGTCGGCTCGATCGACCAGGCGCGGTCGAGCACGCGCAGCGCATCGACCAAGCGGCCCTGCGGCGTGAGCAAGTGGTGGACGTACATCAGGTAGCTCTCGGTCGCGCTGGGATTGAGCTCGATGGCGCGGAGGAAGGCCTTCTCCGCCAGAGGCCAGTTCCGCTGCAGCGCGAACACGTTCGCCCGCGCCGATCTGCGCTTCGGCGAGATTCTCGTCGAGTTGAATCGCCGT
Organism: uncultured Acidobacteriota bacterium; assembly: GCA_963816795.1. GTDB lineage: Bacteria > Acidobacteriota > Vicinamibacteria > Vicinamibacterales > SCN-69-37 > CAWFLT01. Next base: position 479,537 of record CAWFLT010000001.1, read on the forward strand.
CTGGGCGGCTGCCTGCATCCGGTCCCGCGCGGACAGCTGTGCCCAGTGCCTTGCTAAGTTGGCCTCGGCGTTGGCGAGGCCAGCCCACGCCGGCGCAAACTCCGGATCGCCGTCGACGACTTGTTGGTAGAGTTCGATGGCGGCGCGCGTGCCATCGCTGGTCTCTCCTCATCTCGAGGAGTCGCGCACGCAGGTACAGGTCATAGAGATCGAGGCGCGTCGTGTGGGTCTTCTGCCAGCCCCTCTCGAGCCGCAGCTTGTCGACAATCGCCTTGGAGATGTCGTCCTGCACTGTCGAACACGTCGGCGATCTTCCGATCGAACGACTTGGCCCAGATCGTGACATCGTCGGTGACCTGCACGAGCTGTACGTTGACCCTGAGGACGCCGTCGCCACGGAAGATCGAACCGATGAGCAGAAGATCCGCGTTGAGGTCATCGGCGGCCTGACGGAGATTCCTCCCCTTTGCGGGAAACGCCGACGACGCCGCGAACGAAAGCAGCGAGATGCCCTGGACACTGCTCAGATTGTTCTGGATCTCGGAGCTCAGGCCGAGGGCGAACGTCGTCGTGTCGGGCTGCAGCGCCGAGGTTCTCGAACGGGAGCACCGCCAGCCTCGGCGGCCCTGTCGGAGGCCCGAACGGCCTCCAGCCCGGCGTTCCGAGCGCCACTCCGGCGGCGACGACGAGCACGGCCGCGGCGGCCGCGATGTACTTGAACCGCCTGGCCCAGGGCGAGGCCGTGAGCGCCTTCAGATCGGCCGCCAGGGCTGCGGCGCTCTGGTACCGCGCACGCGGATCGGGATCGATCGCGCGATCGATGACGCGCACGAGCGCAGGCGGCAAATCGGGCGCGCCGTTTTCAGCGTCGTGCGGCGGCCCTGCTCGTGCGCGGCCCGCACGTCCTGAATCGTGCGGCCCTCGACGGGATACTTGCCCGTGAGCAGGTGATACAGCAGAACGCCGAGGCAGTACAGATCGCTTTGCACCGTCGCCGCCTCGCCGCGAAGCACTTCGGGCGCGAGATAGAGCGGCGTGCCGGTCAGATCCGACGACGAGCTGTCGTCGAGCTCGCGCCCGGCGCCAAAGTCCATCAGCACGACGCGGCCGTCCTCGGCGCGCGTGACGTTGTGGGCCTTGATGTCGCGATGCAGGAGACCTGCGGCGTGGACGGCCGCCACCGCACCGCAGAGCTCGACGCCGATCGCGATCGTGTCCGCCGGCGTTGAACGCCGTGCCTCGTCTGCAGCAGCTGCTCGAGCGTCTGGCCGCGCACGAGCTCCATCCACAGGCCGATCTGATCGCCGATCCGCTCGGCGCCGTGAATCGTCACGACATTCGCGTGGCGGACCCGCGCGAGCAGCCGGCCCTCTTCGATGATCGTCGATGAGCGGTCGTCGAGGGCGCGCGGCGCGGGCAGGAGCTTCAGCGCGACTTCGCGATCGAGACGCGAATCCCAGGCGCGATAGACGGCGCCAAACGCGCCGCGACCGATGCGCTCGAGAATCCGCAGATGGCCCCACTGCTGGGGCACCTCCACTGGCGGCGCGGTCGAGAACAGGGCGGGCGTCCAGGTCCGTGTCCGCGCCTGCGACGGCTCGCGGCGATGCACGGCCGCGAGGCCTTCGATCAGGCGCAGTTGACGAACGACCGGCCGCTCGTCGTGGCCGGCGCTCGATTCGGCCGCGGCCCAGTCGACCGGCGCGCCGTCGAGCACCTTCCTGGCGAGGTCGGCGAGCGGTTCAGTCGCCGGCACGGCCCATCTCTTCGGCGAGACGGATCAGCGCGCGCTCGGCGGCCTTTCTGGCCGCCTCGGAGCTGGGCTTGCCGAGCACGTCTGCGAGTTCCTGATAGGTGTAGCCCATTTCGACCCGCCCGATGATGACTTCCCGCTCCTCCGGCCGAAGCGCCGCCAGCGCCTTTTCGTAGCGCTCGACGGCCTCACGTCCGATCGCCAGTTCGAGCGGCGACTCGGCGCTGTCTGCCTCGAGGTCGCCGAGCTCACCAGCCTCGGGAGCCCGACCCTTCTGGCGCAACTCGTCCCGGATCCGGTTGAGGACGGCCTGCCGCAGGTACGCCTGCAGGGCGCCCACGCGGCGAGGCTCGAACTCCTCGATCCTCTTAAACGTCCGAATGAGGGTCTCCTGGACAAGATCGTCCGTGTCGGCCAGATTGCGCGCCCACTTGGGGAGGCGGCCACTCGCCCATCGCCGAAGGGGATGGAAGTGCAGCTGGAACAGACGCTCGACGGCCAGCTCGTCGCCGGCGCGGGCGCGCGCGATCAGGTCGATCGTCGATTCGAGACGGCCGGACTGAGATACAGCCGCGTCGTCTGTGCGATCCGGCAGGTCGGCGGTCATGGCGCGGGTGAGTCGCATCTTACTCCTGGCCTGTCCGGTTCACACGCAACTCGTCGTTTCCAGATTGTGCAGCCCTCTCACGCGACCCTGATCTCTTCGCGCATGCGCGTCGCCATCACCGCCGTCGTGGCCGTGGCCCTCGTGTTTGCGTCCTGTGGCCGGAATCCGAACGGCCCACAGCCGCCAGGGTCGCCGCCACCGGGCGCGCCGGGCGGCGGTCGTCGGCCTCGCCAGTCACCGCGCCCGCCGAGATCGCTCCAGGCGCCACCGTGCAATTGACCGCACACGCCGTCAAGTCCAACGGCTCCGTCGAGGACGTGACCAGCCAGGTGCAGTGGGGCTCGACGACCGGTCTGAGACTGGTCACGGTCAGCGCCGGCGGTCTCGCCACCGCTGGCGCGATCAGGGGTGAGACGGAGATCGTCGCCCACTACGAGGGGCGATCGGCGTCGGCGCGCCTGATGGTGCTGCCAACCGGCACCTTCCGCCTCAAGGGGCGGATCACCGAGAACGGCCTCGGCGTTCCCAAGTGTGATCGTGACTGTCGTCGCGGGGGTCGGCGAAGGGTTGGCCTCTGGGACCGGTAGGAGACAGAGTGGGGGGCCTATACCTTGTACGGCGTTGCGCGGGCGGGTGCGTCTCCTGGCGCGGAAAGAGGGTTACCTCGATGCGATCCAGGAAATCGAGGTGTCCGCCCACTCGGCTCATGACTTCGAACTCGTGCCCGAACGGCCCGTGCCGAATCTCGCCGGCGCCTATACGCTCACCCTGATCAACGGTGGATGCCGGACGGCCGTCGGCGCGCTACCCGATGCCGCTGAAGCGCCGGACCTATTCGGCCAACGTCACGCAGGATCAGCGGTCGATCAGCGTGGCGCTCTCCGGCGCGGATTTCCTGATCGCCGACGGACGCGGCGACCGTTTCGCCGGCTACGTCGATGCCAGCGGACGTGTCAATTTCCACATCATGGGCGTCGAGTCAACCTACTACGCCGACAGCCCCTGGTGCTATCGGTGCGACCTGGTCGAGCGCCTCACCGCCAATACCGCGCTCGTGATTGGCGGGACCGTTGCCGCCACGCTCACGGCCTCTGACTCTGAAATCTCTGGCCTGTTCTTCGGCGCGTTCTACGTGGCCGACAAGGCCACACATCCACTCACCCAATTCCCGATTCAGTGCACCGGCATCCATGACTTCGTACTGCGGCGCAGATGAAGGAACCTGCAACGGTGCCGACGCGTATCGACGCGTTCAACGGATTGTTGGACTGTCTTTTCGGGTTCCTGTGGCGTGCCTCATCGCCGCGGCTGGCTTGCTGCTCGTGTCGTGCGACAAGGCGTCGACGCCGACCTCGCCTCTAGCGCCGCGGCCGCCCACTTCGACGGGTCCCATCGCCTTCGTGAGCGATCGCGATGGCACGGACCGGATCTATCTCGCCAACGAGGATGGCTCGCTGGTCACGCCGCTGGTCGCGGGCGGCACGCCCGCGTGGGCGAAGGACGGACGTCAGATTGCGTTCACTGTGAGAGGGTTTGGCATCCGTGTGATTGGCGTGGACGGCTCCGGCGATCGCTTCGTTGCCGACCGTGGCTCGACACCGGCGTGGTCGCCGGACGGACGGTCGCTCGTGTTCGTGAACTGGCGCGAGGGTGACGACTCCGACATCGACGTCGTGAACCTCGACGGCTCGAACCGGCGTTCCCTGTTCAACAGTGACTTTGGCTCGTCCAGTCCGAAATGGTCACCGGACGGCCAGCGGATCTTGTTCTGCGTTGGCACGTTTCAATTTGACCAATCTGGGCTGTGGACCGTGAACGCCGACGGCTCCGACGCCCGGCAGCTCGGCGGACCGGGCGTTGGTCGCCCCAGAGCCGATTTTAGCGGGGTGACGGGGTCCCTCTATGACGCCTGGTCGCCGGCCTGGTCGCCTGACGGGTCCCAGATTGCCTTCGGGAACGGCGGCCCCAATAGTGGTATCGAAGTCGCCCGGGCGGATGGCTCCGGCAGGCATCTTCGAGTGCCCGGTCCCGCGACCGATCCGGACTGGACGCCGGACGGACGGCTGATCTACACGAAGGGTACGTACCCTGGCCCCACCCGGATCTTCATCAGCGACGGCGGGACCGAGCGACAGTTGATCCCGGACGCGACCGCACCGGCACGCCCGTCGTACCGCGATTGGTCGGCCGTCTGGCTGCGGTAGCGCGCACCAAAGGCCCGCTAAAGTTACCGGCCCAAGACGACGTCGATGCCAGCCAGCAGGAGTTCAACTTTGGCCGCCGAAAGCTTGCCGACCCTCTCGGTGAGGAATGACTTATCGAGCGCAACAATTTGCGAAACGTTCACAACCGAATCCTTGGGGAGGCTGGTCGACCGGGCAGCGAGCAACACGTTACCAGGCGCTTCCGCCCATTTCAGGTTGCTCGTCAACGGCACACAGACGACGGTTGCGAGTCGGCTGCGGTTCAGGGCGTCGCCCTGGACGACGACAACCGGCCCAAGAAAGCCCGGCTCCGAGCCTGTTGGTGGTCGTAGATCCGCCCACCAGACCTCCCCTTGGAAGATCACCACTCGGTGTTCTCCAATACGCGGCGCCCGGCCGCGCTGACAAACGCGTCTCTCTGGTCGCCCATATCGGCGCATACGCGGTCCATCGCTTCGGTCACTTCGTCTGGTGCGTGCCGCGCGACGTACCTCCGCGAGAGCCGCACTGAACACCTCGCTTCGGGACCGACCGGCCCGCCGGGCCAAGCGTTCGACCTTCTCGAAAACCTCGTCCGGAATCGATACCGCGGTTTTCATACCAAAAGTATAACCGGCCGAGGCGCCTCGGGGTCGTGGATCTTTTTGCGGCCGTTTGTGGACACCGGCCAATCCACGGCTCTACGTGTCGAGGAACTTGGACGTCTTGGGTGCATCGACATTGACGGTCGGCCGAGTTCATCGCGCGGCAAGCGCGTGAGCACCTTCGCAACGACTACTCCACCAGCGGAGACCGGCCGGAGGATCGCCCGTCGCGCCCTCATTGACCGGCTCGCATCGCTCGGCTATGCCGGTCGCGGAGCTGCCGCGGTCTCCAGGGCATCCGGCGCCGCGGCCGATCCGAAGGATCACATCGAGGAGTTCAACTGGATGACGGCCCAGCGGTGGCAGCAGGCTCGACATGTGCCGGTCCGGCCGGCCAGCTGCGACGCGACCACGGACCGCGGGCGTTGAGCTCTGAAGGGGCTGTCGCTCTCGCCCACGTTTCCGACATGGCCCTCGACGCCAATTGAAGGGCACGCCGATCTCGGCGTACGATCCGCGCTGCGATGATCAGCCCACGTACGATCGGCTGGCGGACGGGTTCGACGCTGCTCCTTCTAATCGCAGCAGCGGCCTGGATTGACTCGCCGGCAGCGCAGCGCGGCGAGCGCGACTGGCCGCCGATCGCCGCCGAGACGAAACCGTGGACACGGTGGTGGTGGCAAGGCAGTGCGGTCGAGCGGCGCTCGCTGACGGCCGAGCTCGAGGCGCTGGCGGCGGCCGGGATCGGCGGCGTCGAGGTGACGCCGATCTACGGCGTGCGCGGCACTGAAGATCGCTTCATCCCCTACTTGTCGTCGCAGTGGATGGCGATGCTGGACCACGCGTTGCGCGAGGCGACGCGATTGAAGATGGGCGTCGACATGGCCACGGGCACCGGGTGGCCGTTTGGCGGTCCCTGGGTCGGCGACGACACGGCGCCGAGATCGCTCGTGCACAGGACCTGGACGCTCGCCGCGGGAGAACGGCTGGCCGAGCCGGTCACGCTTCGGCAGACGCCGCTCGTCCGCGCCCTCGGCAACCAGATCCACGTCGTCAACGAAGGCGCTCCGGGAGATCCGCCTCGGGGCGCGGCGCCGACAGCGCCGGTGGTCAGGCCCGAAGCCCGGGCGCTCACCATCAGCGACCTCGTCGAGCCGATCTCGGCCAACAAGAACCTGCAAGCGCTCGCGCTGGAGCAGGTGAAGTATCCGCGCGATCTGCCGCTCGCGGTGCTGATGGCCTATTCGGAGGCTGGCGACACCATCGACCTCACGTCGCGCGTGCAGGCGGACGGGCGGCTGGACTGGATCGCCCCGCCGGGCCGCTGGACGCTGCACGCCCTCTTCGCCGGCTGGCACGGCAAACTGGTCGAGCGCGCCGCGCCCGGAGGTGAGGGTCTGGTCATCGATCACTTCTCGACCGACGCGATCAGGCAGTACCTGCTGCCGTTCGATCGCGCGTTCGCGGGACGTCGTCTCACCGGCCTGCGCGCGTTCTTCAACGACTCCTATGAAGTCGACGACGCGACCGGCGAGGCCGATTGGACGCCGCGGTTCTTCGCCGAATTCGAGAAACGCCGCGGCTACGACCTCCGCCGGCACCTTCCGGCGCTGCTCGGGGGTGGCGACGACGAAATGGGTGCGCGCGTGCTCGCGGACTATCGCGAAACCATCTCGGATCTGCTTCTCGACACGTTCACGACCGAGTGGTCGGCATGGGCCAAACGTCAGGGCCGTCTCGTCCGAAATCAGGCCCACGGATCGCCGGCCAGCGTGCTCGACCTCTACGCCGCGAGCGACATTCCCGAGACCGAAGGCGCCGAGATTCAGCGGTTCAAATGGGCAACGTCAGCGGCGCACGTGGCCGGACGACGGCTGGTGTCTGCCGAGGCCGCGACGTGGCTCGGCGAACATTTCCGCGTGCGGCTGGCCGACGTGCGGGCGGCCGTCGATCGGTTCTTCGTCGCCGGCATCAACCACGTCGTGTATCACGGCACCGCGTACTCGCCGGTGGGGGATCCGTGGCCGGGCTGGCAGTTCTATGCCAGCGTCGAGTTCAATCCGCGGAACGCGTGGTGGGACGACTTCGCCGCGCTCAATGCGTATGTGGCGCGCGTCCAGTCGTTCATGCAATCCGGACGTCCCGACGCCGATGTCCTTCTGTACTACCCGCTCTACGAGTCGCTGGCGGTGCGCGGAAAAACGCGGCTGGCGCATTTCGGCGGCGCGGCTCCCCCACCGCTCGGCACGACGTTCGAGAAGGCGGCCGAGACGCTGCAGGCGGCCGGCTTCACCTACGACTTCGTCTCGGATCGGCAAGTGCGCCGGTTACGGGGCAAAGGCACCCGAGATCACGAGCGAAGGCGGCGGGTCGTATCGGACCATCGTGCTGCCGTCGTCTCGCTACGTGCCGGTCGAGACCGTCCTCGAGATCCTGGAGCTCGCGCGGCAAGGCGCCACGGTGGTGTCGTACGGCGGATGGCCGGCCGACGTGAGCGGCGTCGCCGACCTGGATGGCAAGCGCGCGCGCTTCAAGGCGGCGATTGACGCGATCACATTCGGGGCCGCCGGCTCGGACGGCATTCGGGAAGCCGCCGTCGGCAGCGGCCGTGTCCTGCAAGGCAGCGATCTCAACCGGCTGCTCGCCCGCGCCAACGTCCAGCGCGAGCCGATGGTCGACCAGGGCTTGCAGTTCGCGCGCCGGACGGACGCGATGGGCCGCGTCTATTTCATCAGCAACGCGAGCGACCGCACGCTGGAGGGCTGGGTCCCACTCGACGTGCGTTCGGACGCGATCGTCGCATTCGATCCGATGACCGGACGTCGAGGACGCCTTCCCGCGCGGACCAGCGGGACGATGCGCGAGGTCTCTCTCCAACTGCCCGCGGGGAGCTCGTTGATTGTGGCCGAGTCCCCTGGATCGGTGCGCGAGACGTTCGACACCCATCGCGCGGCTGGCGCGCCCGTTGACGTCGCCGGCCCGTGGACCGTCCGCTTCCTGAAGGGTGGTCCCAACCTGCCGTCCAGCCAGAAGATCGATCGACTCGTGTCGTGGACGACGTTCGGCCAGGCGGCGGAAGCGTTCTCCGGCACGGCGGTGTACACCGCGACATTTCCGCGGCCGGCCGCGAGCGGATCGGCGTGGCAGCTCGATCTCGGACGCGTGGCCGAGAGCGCGCGCGTCCGTCTGAACGGCCGCGATCTGGCGACGCTCATCGGCGCGCCGTATCGTCTCGTGCTCGACGCGTCGCAGTTGCGAGCGACGAACACGCTCGAGGTGTCGGTCACCAATCTCTCGGCGAACCGCATCCGCGACCTCGACCGGCGCGGCGTGAACTGGAAGAAGTTCTACAACGTCAATTTCCCCGCCCGTCTTGCCGAGAACCGCGGACCGGACGGCCTGTTCACCGCGGCCGGATGGCAGCCGCTCGAGTCGGGCCTGCTCGGGCCTGTGACGATCACGCCGATCGCGGTGGTCCGATAAAAAGTCAATTTCGAAAAACCTTCACCGTGAAGCCATGAAGCGCGTGAAGACGGTTGCTTCTTCACGAGCTTCACGTTGAAGCTTTTGTGATCGAAAAACGCTCACTGTGCAGGCATCGAGGAGTTTCCCGTTGCGCTGGAGTTGACAGCCGCCATGCTAGCGAGGCTCCACCTTGCCGAGCTCAGGCCGCTCCGTCGCTTCGGGCTGCTCGCGCACGGCCGACGCGAAGTCGTCATCGAGCGCACCAGCGAGGGCGTCGAGCCACTCCCATGAGTCGGGCACTGGTTCGAGCACGATGGCGCGACCACTCCGCCAGATTCGGACTTCCCGGGCATCGACGCGGAAGGCGCGCGGCAATCTCACCGCCTGCGATCGCCCCGACCAGAAGACCTTCGCTGTTTCCATCACGCCCTCCCGGATGAGATGGCTGAACGTCTTCCTCGACGTCATGCTCGACCGTCTCCCAGATGCTGATATCGCCGCCGCCTTGTGGGCAGCGCTCGAACGGGGACAGGCCCTGGCATGGTCCCCGCACACGGCGTCACGACGATTTTCTACCTCCTCGAGAAGGCTCGTGACGCGGCGTTCGCCCGCCAGGGCGTGGAACGTCTCATCGTCGTCTTCGCTGTCGCCCCCGTCGATGACAACGTCGTCCGACGGGCACTCGCGCTGGCTCGGCCCGATTCGAAGCTGCCGTATGCGCGGCGGCCGCCGAAGCCAGCGGTGTGTGGCGCGATCAACCTCTGTGACCGCGATCCCGGCGCGAGTACGGCACGCAGTATGCAACCGGTCCCATGTCGATCGAGCGGCCGCGCGGCCGTCGCACTCGCGGTCAACGTTGGCCCGTGGCACGCAGACGACCATACGCCGATACCGACGTGGGCGGATCGTACGGGTCAAGCGCCAGGAACGGCTGATCGGCTATCTGGTGCGATGAGTCCCAACGTCAGCATCGAGGTCGACAAGCACACCGCGGACGTGCTCGCAGATGCAGCGGCCGAGCTCGGCGTGACGGTTCCGCAGTTGATCGCCGAGCTGGCGACACTCGACAGCGCACCTCGGAAGCAGACGTCGACGAGATCGCAGAGTCGATGCCGATCTGCCGAGCGCGGAGGTTCGCGCGGACTCCACGAGCCGCGTGCGCTCGACGCGGGGCAGCCCGGTCGACAGTGCCGGGCGCGTGGAGTCGATGTCGCTCGACGCATCCGGTCTAGGCTGGTCGCACCAGCCAGGTCTGCGACGTGGCGTCCGTGCCGCCATCGTGTCGGCGCGGAGCGAAAAAGCGTGCGCGCGGCGGTGAAGCCGACGACGCGCGTCTGGACGAGATCGTCGCTGAACGACTCGACGCGACCGGGCAGACGGACGAGCGGACATGGACCACCAGCGCCGCCTCCATGCCCGAGCCGCTCGTTTCGCCGGACGGTGCTCCGGCACCGACCCGCTTCGGAGTGCGAAGGCCAAGGCTCGGTTCGAGCGCGCCTGACCGAGCGCCGCGCCCGTGTAGTTAAGGCGGCTCAAGCGGGTTACACCACTACACCATTCTTGATATACCATGGTGTAACCATGGCCCTGAACCTCAAGAACGCTCACGTCGAGCGGCTGGCGACCGAAGTGGCGAAGCTGACCGGCGAATCCAAGACGGAAGCCATTCGGCGCGCGCTCGAGGAACGCCGACGACGACTCAAGCGCCCCTCGGTGGCCGAACGCCGCGCCAGGCTCCTGCGCTTCCTGCAGTCGAAGGTCTGGCCGTCGATTCCCAAGAAGGCGCTCGGCCGCCGCCTGACCCGCACGGAAGAGGACGCGATTCTCGGCTACGGTCCGGAAGGCGTGTAACGGCCGTGACGCTGGACACCTCGGCGCTCATCGCCGTGCTCTTCTCGGAGCCCGGCTACCTCGACGTCGTCGATCGCATCCTCGAGGCGGACATCGTCCGCGTTGGCGCGCCGACGCTGGTCGAGACGAGCCTGGTGTTCGCCGGCCGGCGGGGCCGACCGGCCGGCCGGGAGCTCGAGGCGCTCGTCGCGGAGCTCGACATCACCATCGTCCCGTTCGGTGAAGCCGAATGGCGCTGCGCCGCCGATGCCTTCGCGCGCTACGGCCGCGGCCGGCACAAGGCCTCCCTCAATTTCGGAGACTGCCTGGCGTACGCGACGGCGGCCTCCACCGCCGATTCGCTGTTGTACGTGGGCGACGACTTCCGCCACACGGACCTGCCGTCCGCGCGCTGACGCGACGCCCGCGAACCATGAGCAGCCGTGTGACAGCTCACCTGGTCGCGGCTCGCTACTGGGCGTGACACCCTTCACGGTCAGCAGCGCACATGCGGTGCGAAGTCACTGGCGCAGACGTCGTGCGCGATGCCGGCGCAACGCCTCAGCAGCGTCCGCATCCGTCGAACGGTGACCACGATCGCGAACCTTATGCGCTGACGCGCAGGTGCAGACCCGACCGCCGCGGAGTTCGGTTTCAAGGAGCATGCACGACCGACGAACTCGCCGACTGCCGGTGCGCTGAGCGGAGGCGCTGTCCGGTGACGACGCATCCGGATGGCGCCACGCCGGCTCGAGCTTCTTCGCGTCATCGAACGGTCTCCCTCGGGATGCACGCCACTGGCGTGCTCGAACCGTGGCGACTAGCGTCTGTGCGACGGAGCTCCGGGCGATCAAGGACGCGCAGCATCGGCGAACTGTCCAGACTCCGGGCGGCGAACTCCAGCACGGTCCTGATCTGCTCCCGCGTGACTGGAAACTGCTCGATGCAGTTCGTCGATTGTCATGCCGTCCTCGAGGTTCTCGAAGACGAGGGCGACCGGTGTGCGGGTGCCCTTCGAACACCCAGGCGCCGCTCACCTTGCCCGGGATGCTCTCGACGGCTGGACACTGGGACCAGTCAAGCGCTGCCATGGTCGGAACTCCTTGCTCAAGATTACGGCAAACTGGGGTGGCCGTCACGCCAACTTGACACCCCTTTCCGGCGGCGACAACATCTGGTTGCCCAACAACTCATGGCAGACGCAGACGCAGTCGCCTCAGCTCAACCTCTCGCGCTACGACGCGCTGCTGCGCATCTCGAAGACGCTGTCCGGCCACAAGACCATGGCCGAGCTGTTCGAGGTGCTGGCCGATCAACTGCACGCGGTCGTCCCCTTCGACTACCTGGCACTCCTGCTGCACGACGAACCGACCAGCGAAATGCGGATCGTCGTGCTGGAGCCGCCTGACATCATGCCTCCGTTCACCTCGGCGCCGGTTGCCGAGCAGGGTCCGGCGGCAGCGGTCTGGGAGACGCAGCAGGGAACCGTGATGGTGATCCCGGAGGAAGGCCCGTTACCCCCTGGTCCCGCGTTCCTCCGCAGCCAGGGGCGAAAGGTGGCGTGCTGGCTGCCACTGACGACCGCGCACCGGCGCGTCGGCGTGCTGGCGTTCGGCAGCCGTTCCCCGGTGCCCTACACCGACGACATCGCCGCGTTCATGGCCCAGATCGCGGCCGTTGTGGCCATCGCCATGGACAACGGCATCAACTGGGAACAGGCGCAACGGTACCAGCGCGACCTTCTCGATGAGCGGGATCGCCTGCGGTTCCTGCTCGACGTCAACAACCTGCTCGTGTCACATCTCGACCACCGGTCGCTGCTCGAAGCGATCTGTGAAGCCGTCAAGCGTGTCATCGACGCCGACCACATCGGCGTGGGGCTGTGCGTCCGGGAATCCGGCCAGGTGCGGCTGGATTTTGTCTACAACAAGACGCGCGGCTTCAGCAGGCCCGATATCACGTTTCCACTGGACCGATCGATCGCGGGCCTGACCATCGAGCGAGGCGCGGCCGGTGTGTTCCTCCGGCCGGAGCTCGAAGCCCGCGGGTGGGACGGTGCGCCGTTGATGAAGGAGTACGGGATCGAATCGGTGTGTTGCGTGCCGCTCGTCACTCGAAATGGCCCGCTTGGAGCACTGTATGTCGGGAGCGCCCGACCGGATGCCTTCTCGGAGAATGACGTCACGCTGCTCGGGCACACGTCGGCGCAGATCGCCATTGCGCTCGAAAATGCCCGCGCGTACGAGGAAGTCACCGACCGCAACGCGCAGTTGATCGACGAAAAGCAGTACCTCGAACGCGAGCTTCACAACGAGTTCGCCGAGATCATCGGCACGAGCGTGGCCCTGCGGAGAGTGCTGAAGTCCGTCAAGACCGTCGCGCCTGCCGACAGCACCGTGCTGCTCCTCGGAGAGACGGGCACCGGCAAGGAACTGATCGCGCACGCGATCCACAACCTGAGCCAGCGGCGCGACCGGACGTTCGTCCGGATGAACGTGGCGGCGATGCCGCCTGGCCTGCTCGAGAGCGAGCTGTTCGGACACGAGAAGGGCGCGTTTACCGGTGCCACGGCGAGGCGGACCGGCCGTCTCGAGCTCGCGCACCAGGGCACGCTGTTCCTGGACGAGGTCGGCGATATCCCGGCGGAAATCCAGCCCAAGCTGCTGCGCGTCCTGCAGGAGCGTGAGTTCGAACGCCTCGGCAGCACGCGAACCCAGCAGGTGGACGTGCGGATCGTCGCGGCCACGAACCGCGATCTCGTGCAGATGGTCGAAGACGGATCGTTCAGATCCGATCTCTACTATCGCCTGAATGTCTTTCCGATGACGATCCCGCCATTGCGCGAGCGTGTCGACGACATTCCCGCGCTGGCGCTGCATTTCGCGCGGCAGTCGTTCCCGGCGCATGGGGCGCGCGGTTCCATCCATCCCGGAGAAGGTGATGGACGCGCTGAAGCGATGGAGCTGGCCGGGCAACATCCGGGAGCTGCAGAATGTCATCGAGCGGGCCGTGATCCTGTCGGGCCCGAGCCTCGTGCTCCCGCCGCAGGACGTTCAGCCGGTGGCCCGGCGTGCCGTCTCGAGCGCGAAACCTGCCGCGACGTTCAACGAGGCCGAACGAGAGGCGATTCTCCGCGCGTTGAGGGAATCGGGCGGCGTCATCGGCGGCCCGACCGGCGCGGCCGCGCGGCTGGGGCTCAACCGCACCACGCTGCACTCGAAGATGCAGCGGCTGGGCATTCAGCGGCCGTCGTATTGAACGGCTGCTCGTCATGCCGATTTTCCCTGAGTGGTGGAACTGGGACCTTTCGTTCACCAGCCACGCCGAATTGCGAATGGAGCAACGAGGCGTGACCGAGGTCGAAGTCCGCGCTATGCTGGAAAAAGCCACGGGGTTCGAGCCCAACGTCGTGGCTGGCAGGTTCATGATCCACGTCCGCCACCTGCAGAACCCGTGGATCGCAATCGTCGAGCCGGATGCCGAGACCAGGCTGTTGGTCGTCGTGACTGTCTACGAGGTGTCCCAATGACCGAGCGCTCGCTTCAAGTCACCTACCGAAAAGGTCACCCTTTCGCGGCGTACCTGCATCTGTCTCATCGGAGAGCCGAACCGTGGCCGACGGGTGTTGTCGACTAGGAGGTCGACCGGTAGGCGATCACGCTCCGTCGCTGTCCCGCTCGATCGACTGAATCTGCTCCTGGCCGAGCTCGGCGAACCTCCGTTGCACAGGTCGACCGCTCCAAGCCGCCTGACAACAGCAGATCGGTCCAACGTCAGATTGCGCGCGAGCCCTGTCGGCGCAAGATCGCTTCGAGCTCGCGAAAAGTAGCGTTACTCCGAGATTTGGACTAAAACTCGCTCATGAAGGTCAGCGTCCACGCCGCCAAAACCCAGCTCTCCAGGCTGCTCGACCTGGTCGAGGACGGCGAATCGGTCGTGATCGAGCGGCACGGGCGCCCGGTGGCGCAGCTGGTGCCCGTGCGCAAGCGCCGCGCCTCCCCTCTGGGGGCCATGCGCGGGCAGTTCACGATGACCGAAGGCTGGGAGCGGGCACTCACCGATGAAGACGCCGAAGCGTTCTTAAGAAGAAGTTAGGGCAACTTGCCGTCGGCCCCGTCGACAGAGCCGGTCAGCCTTCAACGGTCTTGAACGGGTTGCGGATCGTCAACCGCTCCTCAATGACCTGGCCATCCTGGAGATCCTCGGTGTAGAGCGTCTCGCAGTCCGCCGCGAGCGCAGAGGCGACGACCAGTGCGTCGTACATGTGGAAACCATGCGTCCGCGCGATCTTCACGGCGGCGTCGTGCGTCTCGATCGAGATGGCTCGTGGAGACGGACACAGGATGCGGATCGCATCGAGCGCCTCGGCGATGTCATCCCACGACATGCCGAGCTTCCGCCGCGCCGTTGCCGCGAACTCGTTGAAGACCTGCACGCTGACGACACCGCCCGCCGCCAGAAGCACCTCGGCAATCTCCGAACGCGCGTCGTTCCTGGCGACCGAGTAGATCAGCACGTTCGTGTCGAGGAACGGACTAGCGGGCATTGGCATCGTCGCGGTCAAAGACGAACCCAGGGGGAAGAGGGCGACGGAGCTTCCGCAGCTTGTCGAGCGCGTCCTGGCGACTCCGGTCTCGCTGGATCTCGAACGTCCTCACATCGGCGATCCGAATCTCGATCTGATCGCCTTCCTTCAACTCGAGCGCCTCGACGACAGCTGCGGGAAGCCGAACGGCCAGGCTGTTGCCCCACTTTGCGACCTGCATTCAGCGCCTCCTTGATATACATTGCACATTGTATATCATTTGGCTCCACGGGGGGAGTTGCCTCTCGCGATTCAACGGGGAATGATCAGCGGAAATTGATCAGACCGTCCAACCACCGTCCTTGGTCGCGGGCGTCGACCAGCGCCAAGAGCGGCCCGGTATCGAGAATGACCGCCCGGCTCACCGTCCGTAGCCGCGCAGATGTTCCTTGTTGGAAGCGAGGTCGCCGGACCCTTTCGCGCGGCCCACGAGGTCGCGGACCAGATCGAGGCACGAGACCTCTGAGCCGCCTTGACCGTCGAGGTATTTCGCCAGCGCCTCGCACGTCAGCGCCGACTTACTCTTTCCCATCGCCTTGGCTCGCGCGTCGAGCCGGGCAGCGACGTCATCTGGCAGCTTCAGCGAGATGGTTTTCATCGGTTGGATAATACGACGACGCCACTGACGCCGACTCGTTTGCAGCACGTAGGTCGCCGCTCGACCGCTGTCAGGCACCTGGACGCACGGTGGCGACTAGATTAGGTACGGCACGGTGGCATGATCAAGCGTTTTCTGGACTGACGATCATGGCGCTTTTACAATCGGGTGGTTCGTTCGCTTTGTGCGTTGAAGAGGGCGGCTCGGAGGATTTGCAATCTCGAAAGATCTATCCGGTTCTCGCTGATCGTGACGCTGCGCGAGAGGGTATATCCGCATCGTCGACGAGTCTGGCGAGGACTACCTCTACCCTGCGGAGTTGTTTGTTCCCATAAGGCTGCCCGCAGCCATTCTGCGACGGCTAGGCGGTGCCGCGCGTCCGCGGCACCGGACCGTCCGACCTAAGGCTTCGAAGCGTCGAACGCTCAGAGCGCCTGACGCGCAACGCTGCACGTGCAGACCTGACGCCACGGGCAGACGTGGACTGTCCGGCAGTTTCGCCGCATTTGACAAGTGTAGCGTGACAGGCTACAATCGCGAGTGGGTTGAAGATTCGCTCGTTCGCGCATGCCGGCCTGCGCCGTCTGTATCTGGCCGATCAGATCCGCGGCCTGCCTCCGGACGCCGTCGGCAAACTGCGCCGCATGCTGACGCTTCTTGCAAGACATGGAGACCGTTGACGAACTCCGGACGTTGCCGCACTGGAAGGCTCATCGACTGAGTGGCGACCGCGCAGGCACCTGGGCGCTTCATGTCACGCGCAACTGGCGGCTGACGTTTCGGATCGACCAAGACGAACTGGTGGAGGTGAACGATGAGGACGACCACGGCGACTGAGCCCGAGGCGCGGATGCGCAACCCTGTGCATCCGGGTGAGTTCATCCGGGCCGAGATTCTGGAGCCGCTCGACCTCACGGTCACCGCCGCGGCGCAGGTGCTCCAAGTCTCGCGGCCCGCGCTCTCGAGCCTACTCAACGGCCAGGCGGATCTCTCCGGCGACATGGCCCTGCGCCTCGAGAAGGCGTTCGGGGTCCGGATGGAGACGCTGATGCGGATGCAGTCGTCCTACGACATCGTCCAGACGCGCCAGCGCGCCAAGTTGATCACGGTGCGGCGGTATCGACGGCCGTCCGCGGCATAGCCGGGCGACGACACCGCCGCAGCGTCGAGTATGACGGTTTGAGACACTTTCAAACGTGCCGCGGCGGATGCGCTGCCGGGTGATTTCGGCGGGCGGCGCACCGGTGCTGGAAATGCTGGCACGACACGTCCTGAGCCTGCCCTTCCGACTGGAGGATCATGGCCGCACCGTTCGGGCCCTGATGCGGAAGTACGCCGATGTGCCGATGTCGCTCGCGGACGCCTGCCTGGTGCGACTGGCGGAAGTCACCATTCACAGCACAGTGTTGACCTTGGATCGCGATTTCAAGGTGTACCGGAAGCACGGGAGGCAGGTCATTCCGCTGATCATTCCCCGGTGAATCGCGGGTCAGTGAAGCGACGAAAGCTGAGAGTGCGCGATTGACAAATCGCGCACTCCGACAGCAGCGTTACCGCGAGAGCATTTCTCCAGTTCGAAGTTCGAACTTCGCAGTTCGAAGTTCAGGTCGCTGGGTTTTTCAGCGACCTGCGTGCCTAGTCTTCCTGGCGCAGCCGGCTGCGGCGGCGGGCCATGTACAGGATCGCGAGAACGGCAGTGGCGGCGAGCAGCACGAGATTCATGGTGGTCATCAGTTTTTCTCCCTTAAATGACAGACGTTGGTGTTGTTTGACGTTACGGTTGTTTGACGACCGGTCCGTAGAGCACGACGAGGACGACGAGCGCAGCGAACAGCGCGAGAATGGCAATGGTCATTGATGTGCTTTCTTGAATACAGACGTCACGGTGGTTTCCTGATGGCTCAGTGCGCCGCGGCCGGTTCCGCCGGACCGGCGTACGTCGGCGGTACTTGCGACGACGCCTCGGCCGCCGCGGCTCCGCCGCGGAATTCGCGGACGCCGACGCCACAGTCATGGGCGGCCAGGAAGTTCATGAAGCGGCGATAGTCGCGGCTCGACATGCCGAACAGCGCCAGCAGCGACTTGTAGCGGCCCCGCGACTCGCGCAGGCCGCGCCGCACGAGCTCGCGCAGATCGTGGCGCGTGATGTCGCGCGCCAGAAACATCGGATAGACGTGCTCCCAGAACGACGCGCCTTGCTTGACGAGCGCGTCGTACAACTCGTCGGCGACCCGGCTGCGGCGATCGGCGATCGGCGTCGAGCGGCCCGGGTTCGCTGCGCATCGAGACGGGCAGGTGCTCGACCCCGACGACGCCCCCCGCCGACAACCAGACCAGCTGTTCGACGACGTTCCGGAGCTCGCGGACGTTGCCGGGCCACCGGTATGTCAGCAACGCCCGAAGCGCCTCGTCCGTGAAGCTGAGATCGCGCTCGGCGACCGCGAGGAAATGCCGCATCAGCGCCTGCACGTCCTCGGCCCGCTCCCGGAGCGGCGGCACGTGGAGGTGGATGACGCGCAACCGGTACAGCAGGTCCTCGCGGAACTGGCCGGCGGCGACGAGGTCGTTCAGGTTGCGATTGGTGGCGGCGACCACGCGCACGTCGACGCGCGCCTGCGATTGGTCCGAGCCGACGGCCTGGATCTCGCCGTTCTCGAGAAACCGCAGCAGCAGCGCCTGCATGCGCAGGCTCATCTCGCCGACTTCGTCGAGAAACAGCGTGCCGCGATGCGCGAGCTGGAGCTTGCCGCGCTTGTCGCGGTAGGCGCCGGTGAAGCTGCCTTTGACGTGGCCGAAGAGCTCCGACTCGAGGAGCGTTTCGGTGACGCCGGCGCAGTTCACCGCCACGAACGGCGCCAGCCGGCGGCTGGAGTGGCTATGGATGTAGCGCGCGACCACGTCCTTGCCCACCCCGCTCTCGCCGGTGATCAGGACCTTGGCCGGGCTCTCCGCCGCCCGCGCGGCCATGGCGAGCAGTTCCGTCATGGCCGCGCTGGCGACGACGACGCTTGGCTGCTCCAGAGGAGCACCGGCACGCGACGGGGGACGCTGACGAGATGGCTGACATGGTGTGCGTTTTGCCTCCGCGAGCCTGGCACACGCACACACGCGGCGCCTTGGCTCACGGGGCCTGATAACGCAAATCAGGTACCGCCATTGACAGCTGTAAGTGATTGGGAAATAAGGGGCAGACTGACTCGCGCCACCTGACAGGTGACGAATTGTCGTCAGTGACGAGTCAGTGAGCCGGCGGAGGCTCTCTAGTGAGGACGTGATTTCGATCGCGGTGCGAGTTCTTCCTCCCAATCCGGCGTCGTCGACGGTCAACGGCAGTCCGCTGCGAATCGAGACGGGAAGGTGCTCGACCCCGACGACTTCGCCCGCCGACAACCAGACCAGCTGTTCGACGACGTTCTGCAGCTCACGGACGTTGCCCGGCCAGCTGTATTCGCAGAAGCGCTCGAAGCGCATCGTCCGTGAAGCTCAGCTCCCGCCCGGAGCGCGCAAGGAAGTGCCTGCATCAGCGCGTGAACGTCCTCGGCCCGCTCCCGGAGCGGCGGCACGTGGAGGTGGATGACGCGCAGCCGGTACAAGAGGTCCTCGCGGAACTGGCCGGCGGCGACGAGGTCGTTCAGGTTGCGATTGGTGGCGGCGACCACGCGAACGTCGACAGGCGCCTGCGATTGGTCCGAGCCGACGGCCTGGATCTCGCCGTTCTCGAGAAACCGCAACAGCCACGCCTGCATGCGCAGGATCATGTCGCCGACTTCGTCGAGAAACAGCGTGCCGCGATGCGCGAGCCGGAGCTTGCCGCGCTTCTCGGGCCAGGCGCCGGTCATGTTTCCATTGACGTGTCCGAAGAGCTCCGATTCGAGGCGCGCTTCGGTGAGGCCGGCGCAGTTCACCCCCACGAACGGCGCAAGCCTGCGGCTGGACTGGCTGTGGATATATCGCGCAACCAGGTCCTTGCCCACACCGCTCTCGCCGGTGATCAGGACCGTGGCAGGACTCTTCGCGGCGCCCTCGGCCATGGCGAGCAGTTCCGTCATGGCACGGCTGGCGACGACGAAGCTTGTCTGCTCCAGAGGAGCACCGACATCCGATGGGGACCTTGACGAAACAATGTTCATGGGTTTCGTTCCGTTCCTTACCGTTCCGGCGCGGCATAGCCGCCCCGGCTCCTGACGGTCAGCTCGTCCTGCCGCGTCTTGATCTGGACGGTGCGCCACGCGCCGTCGCGAGCGCCATTCGTGGAGGTATAGCTGACAAGGTAGCGGCGGCGCAGCTCCTCCACGATGCGCGCGTAGTCGTCGCGCAGGTTCGAGACGTCCTCCGGAAAGTACGCGGCGCCGCCGGACTCGGCAGCCAGCCGCTCGAGAAATTCGCGATCGACGCGAGGTCCGAGGCCGATGGGGTAAATCGTGGCGTCGGTCTCGCTGAGTGCGAGGAAGACGTCTTTCTGCGTCCGCGCGCTTCCAGGACCCGTGCCGGCATTGTCCTCGTCGCGTCCATCTGACAGCAGGACGACGACCTTCCGGCCTTCGGTCTGCTTCACACCCATCAGCGCATCGGTCAGGCCGTCGTAGAGCGCGGTCCCGCCGCGGGCGTTGTAGGCGTTGACGGCCGCAATGCTCTGCTGCCGATCGGTCGTCAGGCCGTGCGCGAACGCGGACGAGTCGGAGAAGAGCAGCACGCTGAGGGCATCCTTCGGCCTCAGCGCCTCGACGAACGACAGCGCCGCGGTCCTGACCCCGTCGGCGGCCCTGGTCATGCTGCCGCTGGCATCGAGCGCGAGCACGACCGAGACCGGCGACACGGCCTCCTGGAAGGTGTCCACCTTCTGGGCGACGCCGTCTTCGATCACCACGAGATCATCGCGCGTCAGATCGACGAGCTCGCGATTGGCGCCGGTCACCGTGAACTCGAGCGATGGCCGGACCGGCGGCGGCTTCGGCGCGAAGTACCCGGCGCGCGTGCGGATACGGTGCGACGCATCGGTCGTCAGGACCGTGATGCGCCGCCATGCCCCGTCGGCGTCCTCGTTCGCAGGCGAGTAGCTGAGCAGGTAGCGCTGCTGCACGTCCTCCGCGACCTGCTCGTGCACGGCAGGCAGTTCCTGTTCCCGTGATGGAAAGAACACCCGCCCGCCGGTCTGCTGTGCGATCTGCCTGAGGGCGCGCTCGCCTTTCAGCGAGATGCCGGCGATGCCGCCGACGCCGATCACGTACACCGTCGGCGCGCGCCGACTTCACCGCGACGAGAGCGTCTTCCACCTTCGCCTGGCTGTGCTCGTCGTACCCATCGGTGATGAGCACGATCACGTGCCGCCGATCGTTGCCCGGCACGAGCCGCGACGCTTCGATCAGACCGTCGGAGATCGCGGTGCCTCCACTGGACGAGATCGCCTGCACGGCGCCCGCGATCGTGTCGCGATCGCCGGTGGGCCCGGTGATCGGTCCAAGCGACTTCGCAAACGGCGCCACGATGATGCGATCGTTCGGCCGCAGGAAGTCGGCCAGCCGGCCGGCAGCCCTCCGAACGAACTCCATCCTGGCGTGCATGCTCTGGCTCGCGTCCACGAGCAGCGTGTAGGTGACCGGCAGCGATTCGATGCTGGCGAGGTCGATCGTCTGCGGCTCGTCGTTCTCGAGCACGCGGAACGAGGCGGCGTCGAGGCCGCCGACGAACCGACCGGCTTTGTCCGTCACGGTCGCTTCGAGCAGGACTCGCGAGACGCCCGTGGTCTCGAGAATCTCGAACGGCGCGAGCTCGATGGCATCCGACGCGGTGTTGCCGCGCGCATCGGTCGCGTCGACGCGGATGCGGGTCGGCTCGAACGGGTTGGCGTCCGTCCACTCGACCGCATACGGCGGACCTTCCCGGTCATCGCCAACCAGGGTGTCGTTCACGTAGAACCTGACCGATTCGAGCGCCAGCTGCGGCGGATGATTGACCTGCGCGACGATGCGGATGGCGCCCGGCAGCCCGAGGCGGCCGAGCGGCGACGTGATGCGCACCGACAGCAGCGGGTTCTGAGGCTCCCCGGCAGCGTGGAGGGTGCGCCGCTGCGACAAGGCCGGCGGCGAAGAGCGCGCGCGGCGCTGGACGTCGACGGCGAGCCCCGCGCTCACGCGTCACCGCGCGGATCAGGCGTAGACGGCCACTTCCTCGCGGTCGTTGACGAAGTAGCTGTTGCACGCCGCTTCGAGCAGTTCCATGGTCAGATGCGGCGGTCGATTCAGATACGAGGCGAGCGACAACGCCTGCTTGATCAGATCCCGGGGATGGCACCCGCGCAGCGCAATCTTGCGGGGGCGGTAGTAGTCGATCAGCAGTCGCTCGACCAGCCCGGTCTCCGCCGTCGCACCCAGGTCGCGGCAGCACCTCGCGAAGATCGTCTTGAAGTCCTCGATCGTCGGACTTTCAGCGAAGATCTTGTATTGGATGCGGCGCAGGAACGCTTCGTCGACGAGCTCGGCGGGGCGAATGTTCGTCGCGAAGACGATCAGCGTCATGAACGGCAGCTCGAACTTCTGGCCGCTCTGCAGCGTCAGGAAGTCCACGCGGCTTTCGAGCGGCACGATCCACCGGTTCAGCAGGTCGCGCGGCGTGCACCGCTGCCGCCCGAAGTCGTCGATCACGAGCACGCCGCCGTTGGCGATCGCCTGCACCGGCGCGCGGTAGAACCCGGTGGTCGGGTTGTAGCTCAACTCCAGCGAGTCCAGGGTCAGCTCGCCGCCGACCATGACCATCGGACGCCGGCACCGCACCCATCTCCGGTCTCCGTTCGAGAGCGAGGTGAGGCTGTCCTGGTCTTCTTCCGCCGCGACCGGCTCATGATTCACCGGATCGAAGAGCCGGACGATGCTGCCCTCGACTTCCAGCGCGTGCGGGATCGCAATCTCGCCTTCGAGCAGGTTGTGAATGGCTTCCGAGATGACCGTCTTGCCGTTCCCCGGAGGGCCGTAGACGAACATCGAGTGTCCGGCGTTGATCGCCGGCCCGAGCTGATCGAGGACCGCGTCGCTGATCACGAGGTGCGAAAACGCCTGACGCACGCGCTCGCGCGTGGCGCCGCGCGGGGCCGCCGCGCGGTAGGCGTTCATGTACGCCTGGTACTGCGCGAGCGGCACCGGGGCGGCGCCGACGTAATGACTGGTTTCCAGGAACAGCGCCGCGCGGGTGCGGCCGGCGTCGGTGATCCGGTAGCGGTACGAGGCGCCGCCGACGAACCCGCCGCCAACGATCGCAATCTGATGCTGTCCCTTCAGGAGCTCGAGCGCCGGAGCAATGACCTGGAACTCCAGCCCGAGCCGGCGCGACAGCTCGCTGCCGGTCAGCTCGCCGGCAAAGTGCAGCGACTTCAACGTCAGCTGCAGGATGAGGTCGAGGGTCAGCCCCGACGCTTCGAGCGTCTGGGCCGGTGCCGGGAATGGAACGACGTCCGGGGATTCAGCGATGGTGATCATGGGCTTTCTGTGAAAGAGCGACGTTCGGTCGCCCGGTTGCGTTGGCGATGCCATTCAGACGCTCCTGCCGATTGGCCAGGAACATCTGTTCGCGGATCTGCTGCGCGCGCTCGCGCGCCAGTTGGAATGTCGGCCGCGCCTTGCTGGCCTGGTCGAACGCATCCAGCGCGTTGCGGTAATCGCCGGCGGCAAGATAGACGATGCCGCTGTTGTAGAGCGCGCTTGCGGGATCGCCGGCATCCACGAACTCCGCGCGCGCGAGATCGATACGCCCTGTCGCCGCGAACGCGAGCGCCAGGTTGTTGCGCGCAGCGGTCATCGTCGGGTCGATCTCGAGCGCCTTCCGGCATGTCTCGATGGCGGTGTCAAGACGCCCTTCGACGAACGCGAGATAGCAGAGATTGTTGACGGCGTACGCCGCCTGCGGCTCGAGCCGGCTTGCCGCCTCGTAGGCCGCGCGCGCGTGGTCATAGCTGGCCGAGCGCCTGCATGACCGTGCCGTAGGTGTTCCGGGCGGACCCGACTGTGGCGCGTAGTAGATGGCGCGGTGCGCGTCGCCGAGAGCGAGCGCCTGGCAGGCCCCAGTCGCGCCAGACCCGCGCCAGGCCTTCGTAGGCCGCGCCGTCGCGCGGATTCAGCGCGATCGCGCGATTGAAATTGCGGTACGCGGCGTCGAGGACGCCGCGCTCGCGATACCGCTCCGCCAGGTTCCGGTACCGTTCCGCGGTCGGCTGGCTCGAGGCCAGAAGCAGCGCCGCGGCAATCGCGGGATCCCGCGTCTCCAATGTCTCGACCGCCTCGTTCTTGCTGAGCGGACGAGCATTGACGCTGAGATGCCGAACCTTCTGCATGTACTCGGACAGCGATTCGGGCGCCGCCGTGGCGGCGTCCGCCGCTTCGGGCGGCGGCGACGGCGGCTGCGCGGTGCGCGACTGCCGCATCGCGCACCCCGACAGCAGCGCTGACCGCGAGCGCAACCGATGCCCGCCGGTATAGTGGCTGCACGGCGACTAGTCCTCCTGGCTCAGCCGGTTGCGGCGGCGGGCCATGTAGAGGACGGCGAGAACGGCAGGGTGGCGAGCAGCACGAGAGTCGTGGTGTTCATTGGTTTTCTCCTGAGAATGCAGACGTTAGTGTGGGAATACGCGAACGAACGTGATCACCGCGGGTCCGAGGATGACGATGTAGAGTGCCGGAAACAGGAAGAGCACGAGCGGGAACACGAGCTTCACGCCGAGTTTTCCCGCGCGCTCCTCGGCATTCTGGCGGCGCTTGGTTCTCGACGTGTCGGCGTGCGTGCGCAGCGCCTGGGCCAGGCTGGTGCCGAACTTGTCGGTCTGAACCAGCAGCGCGACCAGCGACTGCACGTCGTCCACTTTCGTTCGCGCGGCAAAGTTCCTGAACGCCTCGACGCGTGGCTTGCCGGCGCGGATTTCCGTCGTAATCAACCGCAGCTCATAGGCGAGCGCCGGGTAGCTGAGGCCGAGCTCGTCCGATGCCTTGACGATCGCCTGGTCCAGCCCGCTGCCTGCCTCGACGCAGACAATGAACAGATCGAGTGCGTCCGGGAGCCCTTCACGAATCTCACGCTTGCGCCGCTCGATTTTCCGCGCCAGGAGCATTCCCGGCAGGAGGTAACCGATCGCAATCGCGAACAACGCGAGGAGCCATCCGCTGCGGACCACCGACCGCGGCCAGGGCGACGAGTCCGAACAGGACGGGCGTCACGAGGTTGGCCAGCGCGTACAGGACCACGGCTGTCGGACTCGTGTATCCGGCCATCGCCAGCCGGCGGCGCAGGCGGCCCATTTCCTTCGGGGACTTGGGAATGCCAGGCAGGTTCTTGAATCGCGGGTCGATACCATCGACCAGGGTGAACGTGTCGTCCACGCTCGCGCCAGGTCCTCCGGCCGTGGCCAGCTGACGCAGCCGGCGCCGCTCTGGTGAGAGCGCCGCGAGAATGCTGGACGTCCCGTAGCCGGCGACGAGCGCGACCGCGAGAAAGCCGGCAACCAGGGTAACGAGTAGATCCAACGCCATGTCCAGGACTCCTAGTAGCGAATGTTGACCAGCTTGCGGATGATCAACGAGCCGATCACCTGCATCGTGCCGCCGACGGCAATCATCTTGATCCCGAGCGGATCGGTGAACATCGTCTTCATGTGCTCCGGTGAGACCACGCTGAGAATCAACGCCAGCACCACCGGCAGGCCGGCAAGGATCCACCCGGTGATCCGGCCGTGCGCGGTGACGGCGCGGACCTGTCGCTTCACTTTGAAGCGTTCGCGAATGACGGCCGCAAGATTGTCGAGAATCTCGGAGAGATTCCCGCCCGTCTCACGCTGGGTCAGGACGGCCGTCGTGAAGAACCGGGCGTCGAGGATCGGCACCCGCTCGGCCATGCCTTTCAGCGCGTCGCCGAGCGGCATGCCGAAGTTCTGCCGGTCGTAGAGGAGCTTGAATTCCGCACCCACCGGGCGCGGGGATTTCATCGGCGACCATCTGAATCCCGGTCGGAAATGCGTGCCCCGCCCGCAGCGCGCGCGCCATCAGCTCGATCGCCTCCGGGAACTGCTCTTCGAACTTCCCGAAGCGCCTGGTGCGCTTCCAGCGGACGAACGTGAAGGGGATGCTCGCGAACAGCGGTGCTGCGCCGAGCGCCACCACCGTGAAGTGCGTCAGACCCTTGACGATCAGGTACCCTACGCATCCGAGCAGCACCGAGGCCATGACCAGGGCGCCGACCGTGATCTGAAGTCCTGACTGGTTGATCAGCCGCTCGATCGGGCCGGACAATCCTTTCGCGCGCGACAGCATCGCCTGAATCGCCCGGACACCGCTCAGCTTGTCGGCGGGACGTTCGAGGTCACCGGGCTTGAGCAGCTTGCTGGTGACCTTCGGTGTGGCCAGCCGGCCGAGGAGCCTCGACGTCTCGCCGCGCTCGGACCGCACCACGAACCCGTAGTACGCGCCGAGGACGATGCTGAGTATCAGAACGAACGTCAGAACAACGATCGCCATCTCGCTTATCCCACGACCTTCACGTGCTCGAACATGTCCATCGGGAGGTGAACGCCTGAGGCTGCGAGCCGCTCCGCGCACTTCGGCCTGATTCCGGTCGCCCGGAATCGTCCGCTCACCCGGCCGTCCTGGGTGATGCCCGTGCGTTCGAACACGAAGATGTCCTGCATGGTGATGACCTCGCCCTCCATGCCGGTGATCTCGGAGATGGCCGTGACCTTCCTCGTGCCGTCCGACATGCGCGACACCTGCACGATCAGGTTCACCGCCGACGCGATCTGCTGGCGGATCGCCTTCTCCGGAAGATTGAGATTGGCCATCGCGACCATGGTGTCCAGGCGATACAGCGCGTCGCGCGGCGAGTTGGCGTGGATCGTCGTCAAGCTGCCGTCGTGGCCGGTGTTCATCGCCTGGAGCATGTCCAGGGCCTCTTCGCCGCGGACTTCGCCGACGATGATGCGGTCCGGACGCATGCGCAGGGCGTTGACCACGAGATCGCGCTGGCGTACCTCGCCTTTGCCTTCGATGTTCGCCGGCCGCGTCTCGAGCCGCACGACGTGGCGCTGGCGCAGCTTGAGCTCGGCGGCGTCTTCGATCGTGACCACGCGCTCGTGCTCGCCGATGAAGCCGGACAGGATGTTGAGCAGCGTCGTCTTGCCCGCGCCGGTGCCGCCGGAGACGACCACGTTCAGCCGGCACGCGATCGCCGCCTCGAGAAAGTCCTTCATCGGGGTCGTCCACGACTCGCGGTCGACCAGGTCGTCGGCGCCGAGCTTGTCGGTCCGAAACCGGCGGATCGACATGACCGAGCCGTCGAGCGCCAGCGGCGGGATGATCGCGTTCACGCGCGATCCGTCCGCGAGCCGGGCGTCGACCATCGGGCTCGACTCGTCGATGCGCCGGCCGACCGCGCTGACGATGCGTTCGATGATCTGCTGCAGGTGCCGTTCGTCCTTGAACGTGATCGTCGGTGGGCTCGAGCCGGCCGTTCCGTTCGATGTAGACCTGGTCGAATCGGTTGACCAGGATGTCCGAGATGGTCGGATCGGCGAGCAGGATCTCGAGCGGACCGAGGCCGAACATCTCGTGCAGCACGTCGCTGACGATGCTTTCGCGCTCGTAGAGGCTGAGCGGGGTTCTGTCTCGTCCCGGTCGAGCATGCCGCCGATGAGCGAGCGGATCTCCGGTTCCGCGTCTTCGCGCTTGACCCTGGTCAACCGATCGAGGTTGAGCCGG
>CAWFLT010000002.1:0-376187 GCA_963816795.1 uncultured Acidobacteriota bacterium
ACACCTGCCGTGAACGCAGACGGCGTTATCACGAGTCCGCCGTATCTCAATGGGACGAACTACATACGAAACACGAAGCTTGAACTCTGGTTCTCCCGTTTGATGAGAGCGAGTTCCGATCTACGGGCATTGCGCGATCAGGTTGTGACGTAGGGCATCAACGACGTCGCTGGCTCGTCGTTGGGAGATGATGAGTTGCCGCCAGGCGTGGCGTCCGTTGTCGCGAAGATTCGAAAATCAGCTTACGACCAGCGAATACCTGAAATGGTCGGCCAGTAACTCCGAGACATGGGAACGGTCTTGGAGGGACTCGCTAGACAGACGGTGCCCGGTGCCATCATCTGCATTGACATTGGCGACAGCCGCTATGGCGGCGTTCACGTCCCCACTCATGATTTGCTAGTGGAAGTTGCCCAGCAACACGGAATGCACGTAGTCGAGCGACTACCGCTGCGAAAGAGGTTGTCGAAGGACAGGAGCGTCCTTACTCAGGAAGTGTTGATCTTGGAGCGCCCAAGAAAGGCGAAGGTCATAGCAATGCCTGGCGCGGCATTGTGGCGTCGCCGTTGGGAGTGGTTCAAAGCCGAACTTCCGCACCGGCAGTCTCCATATACCGCCCGCAAACTGGGCCATCCCCCTCATTCGGCTTGTTCGTACCCTCGGCAAGATGAAGCCTGCGCTGGCGCACTTCCGTAGTGCACTGCTTCTCAGAACCGGGACAGCAGGTTCTTGACCCCTTTTCCGGAGCTGGCACGATTCCGTTTGAGGCTGCGCTTTCGGGAAGGCGCAACGTAGCTATCGATATCAGCCTTCTCGCTGCGTCCGTGAGCAGCGCGAGGCATTTGCCCGCCTCTACAGGAGGCGGTTTACGGATTACTGTCGAAGCTTGATGCGTACTTGTTGGCGAATAAGCCGAGGCGCTCGGAGATCGAGAGCGCATCGATGATCCGGTTCAATGGAGCACTCGATGCGTACTTCCATGAGCAGACGTTCAGGGAAGTGTTGGTTGCCCGTCGCTTTTTCCTGGAAACGAGGCAGGACTCTCCGGAGTGGCGGTTCCTGCTGACGTGCATGATGCACGTGCTGCACGGAAACCGGCCTTACGCCGTGAGCCGGCGCTCACATCCGGTTACGCCCTTTGCCCCGACCGGACCCGCAGGTTACCGCTCTGTCGCAGAGAAGGTCCGAGCCAAGGTCGATCGCAGCATCCAGGCAGCCCTGCCTGGCGAGTTTGTCGCCGGCTGGGTGTACGAAGCAGACCTCTTGGAACCATGGCCGAAGGAGATTGACGGGATCGACGCGATCATCACGTCGCCCCCGTTTCTTCGACTCCACTAGGTTCTACATGTCGAATTGGATGAGATTCTGGTTTGCAGGCTGGGAACGCGAGACTTTCGACACCGAGCCTGCTCGGTTCGTTGAAACCTTGCAGAAGCGCTCGATGCAGGTATACGCCCAGATCTTCGAGTCTTGCCGTTCCGTCTTATCTCCCCACGGCGTTGTCGTGCTCCATCTGGGCAAAAGTCGGAAATGCGATATGGGCACCGCACTCGCGGCCATCGCCCCGAACGCCGGCCTCAAAGTCGAAGAAGTCTTCAGCGAAGATGTCGGTCACTGTGAATCCCATGGAGTGCGCGACAAGGGCACAGTAACGGCGCACCAATATTTCGTGATGACTCGCGCCTAGCGTGTGCCTCGGCGCCTGTTCAGTTCGGCAGTCAGCCGAACCTTAGACCCAGCCGCCGCCAGCACCTTGTCGAGCGCCTTGACCAGAAGTTCGCCGGCTGTCTTGCCGTCGCGCTCTTTGGTCATGTCTTCGGTTGTGAGGAATTCATCGAAGAACCACGGCAGCCTCCCGAGAAGTGTCCGGACGATCGCGAGATTCGGCGCAGGATTCAGCAGCACGTCCTCGTTAAGCCCAACGATCGCAGCGAGCCTTGTGATCTCAGCGGCCGTGTAGAAATCGACTTGGCGGTCTATCACGCTTCTTGGAGTTGCAGTCCCCACAAAGCGCCGTCGCTGTTTCGTCCAACGGCCATAGCAACGCCAACGGACGGGTGTGGTCCAGATGCCAGCCTTCGTGCAGGTCCTTGGACACTTGAAGCACAGGTATCCGAAGCGCTTCAGCACGTCGTCGGTCAGCTCGTGGCCGGTGCGCTGGCGATACGCTAGCTGGTCTGAGCCCCCCCTCAACGCTTCGATCAGAAGCTCAAACGCGCGCCTTCGCGCGCCGTCTTCCTTCATCTGGGCTGCCGTGCGTTTGGGATTGTGTGCGGCATTCACCTCGAACTTCTTGCAGTAACGGCATTCCAGCTGAAAGCCGTATTCCAACTGAAGCTCTGAGCGTCCGTCTTGGACAGGTCGCAGAAGACCGAATCCGCGGTGTCTGCAGGGCCGACGGTGCGCAGCAAACACAGTGATTGCTAAAGCTCAGCGAACTGCGTTCATCCTGAACGTTGATTGGGAGGAAACGGGCGCAGCGATTGCAGGATTTCCGAACGATGGAAATGGGAGCGCCGCGCGTCGGACCCGCAACGGTTACCTTCCCTGCCTGTTCCACGAAATTGGACTCGGGCGAACATTCGTGGATGTTCGCCATCAATTCAGACCTCGCACTGGCCAGGTGCTTGTGAGACACGATGCCGCAGTGCTCGCCGCAGACAGCAACGTCCCCCGCCTTCTTGGCGGAGAGAAGATCACGGTGATCGTCGGCTTGGACCACCCCTTCGCGACGTGCCAAAGGCCACCAACCTTGTTCCAATTCGGGTATGGGTATGTTGTCTTTGCGGTCTTGGCAGGGTACTCCGTGATGGCGACGACCGCCGGGTTATCCGTAACGACAACTTCCACGCCACCAGTAGCGCAAAACCAGAACCCGAAGCCCGCCAAAGCGCCGGGGGGTATCTCTGGAAACTCGAAGGTCAACTCAAGCCGGTCTCCGGCCTTGAGCTTCACCGACGCGACATCGTCCACCCGGTACTCGCCCCCGGTCGCTCCCTCGTGTGCTTTGAAACCAGACCGCCGCGTAACCGAGCGTCGCCGGCCTGAGTAAAGCGTCTTTCCCGGCAGCTTCCCACCGCCGCCCTGCTTTGGCATAGAACCCTCAGAAGTCCCAGAGGTCCTTCGGCTGTACGCCGAGGGCCTTCGCGAGCCGTCGCATGTTGAGAGCGGAGACGTTGCGCCTGCCCCGCTCCACGGAGCTGACGTACGTCCGGTCAATGTCGGCCTTGAGAGCAAGGGTCTCCTGCGAGTAGCCGCGAGACTGCCGGATTTCTCGTATCCGCTGGCCCAGGGCCGCAAGAAACGCTTTGTCGGTCGAAAGCGGCACGTGGTGAGGATGGCCTGATGCGGACTATCAGTCCACGGACTATAAGTCACATGACCGAAGGGATGCGGCAGCAGGGATACAGGGAATCGTGTGGCTTATCCGCGTGCTGAGGCCGGTTTTAACGCCTTACCGTACATCATCAAGAACTTGTCCAGCCTCCGACTGCTCGGCGCCGATGCGGGCATCGATTGGCGCCACCCTTTCAGAACTGCCGCCATGAACATCGCCACCGTCTCAAGATCACGGTAGCGAGTAGGCACAGTCTTGCTCTGCCAACTTGGGCGAACCTGGCGAATGAGCGAGTTCACCGCTCGGAAGTTGTGCTGGTCGACGATGGGCACGGAGTGTGGGCGAAGGAGGTGCAACAGGAACGCTACGGTAATGAAACGCTTAGGACCGAAACGCGCATCGAGCTCCTCGAATGCACCAACGGTGGAAGCGGGGAGCGCGGCGACGGCCTCAGACCACCCATCCTGGATCTGCGCGATCAGCCTGGCGTGAGCAACTGGGAACGCGGGCTTGCTCAGATGCCCCCACTTCCAGCGCAAGGCGTCGCGAATCGCATCGGGACTCGCGCCGGCTGGTTGGCCGAACTCCCGGCGGACAGACGTGTACACCCTGGGCCAGTACTTCTTCTGGTCATAGCGATCCACGTACTCATCGAGCCAAGGTCGGATCGCCCGGGCAATCCGCCTGGCTTCGTCCGATGAAAGCCGGTCCGTCGGCGACCTGAATGGGGAGCCAGTTGCAGGTGGCACA
Source organism: uncultured Acidobacteriota bacterium (assembly GCA_963816795.1). GTDB lineage: Bacteria > Acidobacteriota > Vicinamibacteria > Vicinamibacterales > SCN-69-37 > CAWFLT01. The sequence goes on from CAWFLT010000002.1 coordinate 4,088, forward strand.
ACAATCCGCGGGACCGAGTGTCGCGTGTGGGGTGTCTTCATCAGGTTGTCGGCCTAACCCTTTGCCACGGCGAGCATTCGGTTGATGAGCCAACGCCCTTCGGGTTTGGCGTCCATCGCTTTGAATACGTTTTCGATTGAATGGTATTGAATACCGGCGTGGCACTGTTGGCGCGCCGACTCCGGGCCAAACATGAGCAGCGCTCGCCTTGGCGATTGGAGTTCCAGCAGTCGGGACGCCTTCCTTCCAACGAAGCCGGTCGAGACGGTGGTTTGAGCCAATATCTCCCGGCCGGACGACGCGTAGCCCGCGTGGTCAATGTTCTCGTAGGACCGACCGCCACTCCAAACACTCGCGCAGATCCGTTGTGAAAGCAGGAAGTTCGTCACGAGCCACTCGACATCCATGTGGTGGAGCGATCCCACGCTTCGGGCCGTCTTGGTGCCGAGGACGAACGACGTAAGCCGTCCCTTTGCTCGGTTGTGGCACGTTTGCACGGTGCAGGAGCGCGGAGCGAGGTTGCCGAGGTAGCTGATAGAAGCGTCCACGACCTTCGCTTTTGACAACGGCAGACACAGAAGGCCGTTGAGCCTTTTGAACCTTGCGCCGGGTTCGACCCAGCCGACTAGCCGATGAGATCGGTTGTCGGTCGCCCCCTTGTAGGCGGCCATCACGGCGGCTCCCAGATCTTTCATTTCGTTGAAAAGTCTTACATCCGTCTTCGCGCGCCCTGTATATGCCGAAGGGTCCGGCCCTTTGCGGTCCCAGTCCAACGCGATGAGGCGTCGAGCGAACAGTTGCGAGACCTCTCCAGCATCGCGGAGATTGTGGGTGATCGTGACTTCAAGCGGCCCGGACTTCTGCATGGGCTGGCATGATACCGGACCCCTCGGGCACCGCTCGGAGCAGGCGGGTCACGCCGCGCGCCTCAGCCCGTCAACCTGCCGCAGCCACCCGTCCAGCTGGTTCCAACTCGCGAAATTTAGGCTCACCAACCTTCCCTTCGTTTTTTCTAGAAATTTCACGAGTCCGCTCGTCGGCGTGGGCCGCGTGCGCGGCTCGTGAACCCAAATTGCTCCTGTTCTGTGCCTGTTGGCGCCGTTCTCAGCCTTAGAATGCCGGGCATCGGAGCAATCCTGATGGGTATTTCGGTCCGAGGCGCAACAATGGCGGACTCCGTCCTGGTCGCTCGACTCGTGAGCGCCCTCGGCTATCCCACGTCGCCCGCACAAATGCGGCAGCGACTGGAATCGATCCTTTGTGACGACGACTACGCAACGCTCGTCGCCTGCGATGGCGAAAATATCGTCGGCTTCATCGGAACGCGCGTCGGGCCGCTCTACGAGGGTGACGGCTGCTATGGTCAGATCATGGCGTTGGCGGTGGCAGTCGACCACCAGCGGCACGGAATTGGTCGCATGCTCATGCACGCAGCTGAATCGGCGTTGGTGGCGCGCAACGTGTCCGTTCTGGTTGTCACGTCCGGCAATCAGCGGGCGGACGCACACACGTTCTACGAAAAGAACGGCTACACATGGACTGGTCGCCGCTACAGGAAGACGGTGGCATCGTCCACCCAGAGACTCGGCGCAGCCGGTATCCGCGCCTCCTGAACCCAAATTAAATTGCGAAATTGAGTGTCTTGCGGACCAGGGCCAGCATTCTGTTCGCAGGAATCGGCGCATTCCGGTCAGCGATTCGCTCGACAAGTGCTCGAACGTCACCTCGACTAATGTCGGCTGGCGTGAAATATTGCCGGTCTGTCCTGAGACGGATCGCGGCCGGGGCGCCGGAATTCGAGCCAGTCCGCCCGAGCCGCGATGGGTCATCCGTGCTACTTCCCTGCGACCGCGAAGTCGTAAGGCCCTTCCATTTGGATCAACAGCAGGCACTCGTTCGCCACACACTCGTCGCCGTGGGCGGCTTTGCCAGGCTGATACCAGTGACTACCCGGACCCAGCGTCGCCGCGTTGGCCTCACCGCCCGCCGGCCAATGCTTGGCCTGTCCGCGAACCACGACGCCATAGTAGCCAGCCGTGTGCGTGTGCAACGGTGCCGGCCCCTTCGGCAATCTCAAGAACAGCGTGATCGGCCCCTTGCCCTGGAGGTCGCCCGACACGACGGAAATATTGGGGCCTCCCGGATTCTTGGGATCGAGCGGCATGAACTTGACCGCTTCCGCACTGGTCACGTATTGCGCGGGCGGCTTGTTCTGCGCCCGCATCGACCCTGAGACCGATACCACGAACAGGACACCGAGTACTGCGAAAACACGCTTAGACATCACAGCTCCTTGGAAATGGATTGGTTCGCCGGCCAAGCGCCGCGTTTGGGGCAACCGATCCCTCGTTTCGTTGGACGACACAGGGCTCCGCTGTGTGAACGCCCTGGCGATTCACGCCGGTTTCACACTCGACACGCGTTCGTCGTCAAACAACACAGGGACGAGTGCTCCCTCAGGAGACAGGACGATGGACAGACGACAGGCGCTTCGGACGACCCTCACGATGGCCGCCGCGGCGGCGACCCTGCGCGGCGAGTTACTCGCCCGCCAAGTCGCCCGCCCGGGACCGGCTGCCCCGGGCAGCACGCTCTACGTCAGTCCGGGCGGCGCCGACGCGAACTCCGGCGCCAAAGACGCGCCGGTTCGTACCCTGGCTGAGGCGGCAAAGCGGGTGAACGCGAGCACGGGCACGGGCGCGATGACCATCGCGCTCACGGAGGGCATTCACGCGGTGGGCGAAACGACGCTGCTCAAGCCCGTGAGTCGGGCGTTTTCTCGCGCGGAGCGGCTGACGATTCGTGCCGAAGTCCTGCCTGGCGATCCCGGATGGCACATCGGGCGAATGCCGACGCTCATCCACACCCTGCCTCTGTCTCAAACGTGGAACGGTCGGCCGGATTCGCTCGGCGGCGCGGCCGATGGCATGTTGATCGAGACCAATCACGTCACGATTCAGGGACTGCGGGTCCTGGGAATGCCTGTCGTCGAAACGCCGCAGACCGGACAGATCAAGCGACTCTACGCGATCAGCCGGCTGCGGCGGGATCTCGACGACCTGGAAATTGGGCAATGTCTCTTCGTCGGCGACGATGAGACCGCCCGCAATCACGTGGGAATCATCGCGAATGGAAACGGCGTGAATGTGCACCACTGCATTTTCCGAGGGCTCAAGATCTCTGTCGTCTACTGGACGCCAGGCAGCAGCGGGCACGCCATGACGCATTGCCTCTGCCACAACGTCTACGGCAGCGGTGTGTGGACGGCGGGTATCAGCAGCGACTTCGTCTATCGCAACAACGTGGTGGATAGTGGCAACTACGTCTGGACCGCGCAGGGTGGAGCGTCGGCCTTAGCTGACGCCGGTGGCCGGGGAGGACGACAGGGCGTAGTTGCTCCTGGCGTGGCTCCCATGCCGACGCAGCCGCAGGCGGCGATCCAGTACCGCATCGTCGGAAGTTACTTTGCCAATAACCGAAGATTGGCCGGTTCGGGGACGGGGGCCAGGCTCCAGTACGCGGACATCGATCCCTCATTCCTGACGCTCGTGGATACCAAGGTCACAGACCAACCCGTCGCCTTGGAAAGCGACTCGACGAAGCTTGACTATCTCCATCCTGTTGCGGGGTCCGAGGCGGCGAAGATCGGCGCGGGTCTGTTTCTGAAACCGACCTCCTGAGCCGGACCGGGAAGCCGAGACCCGCTTCGAGGTCCTCCGTGGCAAGCGGGCGCCCCCGTCGTGGCGGGAATCCCGTCGGCGCCGCCAGGTGGACGACCCGCGCCCACGCCGCGTGTGTCGATCGCAGATGCGGACAAAGCGGTCGCGACGCTGACCGCCAACTCGGCAGGTCCCGCGCATGTGATTCTCGCGGTCACCGACAACGGCAGCCCGACGCTGACGTCCTATCGCAGGATCATTCTGACGATTCAGGCCGCGGCTCGCTGAGGACGCGGTCGTCCTCACCAGCCTTCGCTCACCCCTGTCATCGGTCGGCGTGAGCTTCGGCTGGCAGGCCACGCGAAGTTGTCCGCCATTGTGGTAGCTTGCGCGCATGCCAAGTCCAACGGAAGCGACAATTCGAGAAGCCTACGCGGCTTTCGGCCGTGGCGATGTCGACGGATACTTGCGGCCCTGCACCGAGGATTTCGAGTTCCACGTGCCGGGGAGTGGAGGGATCGGCGGGATCTACGTGGGAAAGGACGGGCTCTCTGACCTGGCTCGCAAGGCGATGCAGATCACGGGCGGCACGTTCCACGAGGAAGTAGAGGACGTGCTCGCCAACGAGCAACACGCCATTGTGCTGGCGCGTCACCGCTTCACCCGGGACGGGTCGTCACGGGACTACAGGACCGCACATGTTTATGAAATCCGTGACGGAAAGCTTGCCAGGTGCTTCGAACAACCTCGGGATCCTGCCAGCTTCGACGCGGCTTGGGGATCCACTCAATCCTAGGGGCTTACCCGATTTGGTCAGGATCAGGTCTAGATTCATCGTCATTCTGGCGGCGCTGGTTCTGGGAACCGGCGGCTGGAGCGCAGCTACGCGTTCGTCGCAGAGCGGAGGCGATGGGATCGACGTCTGCGCACTACTGCCGCGCGAGGAGGCCAGCAAGATTCTCGGCTATACCGTCAGGGCCCGACCGGCGCAGCGATCTGACGGAGCGACCGAATGCCGCTATGCGGGCGGCACGGCCGGTACAGTCACGGTGATGGTGGGCACCGGCACACCCAAAGCCAAGTGGGACACCTTCATGAAAGAGCTGAGGGAGTCGGGCGCGTCACTCGAACCCGTGGCGGGCGTCGGCGCTGGGGCTTTTTTCTGGGACGCCCATCGGCTTTACGCGCAGACCGGGAACTCCCAAATCGCCGTCTCGACGAGTCCCTCGCCGGGTGACGACCCAGCAAAGATTCGCGCGAGTTCGGTCGCGCTGGCGAAGGCGCTCATTGCGAAGCTGAAGGGCTGACCGCTCGTAGAGGGCGGCGCGAAGCGGAAGGGCTGAGCACGGACCGAGAACGGGCATTATGCTCACTCCCAGGCGGCCCTAATGTTTCCTATCGTCCTGAACCAGGACATCCGTTCGGCGTGCCGGGGGCTCTGGCGAGCCAAGGCCTTCACCGCTGCGGCCATCTTGACGCTCGCATTGGGCATCACGGGGACGGTTGTGATGTTCGCCGTGATCGACGGCGTCCTCCTGCGCCCGTTGCCCGTGCGCGATCAGGACAGGCTGCTTCTGGCGTGGAAGGAGCTGCGCTCGTCGCGTTTCGCACACTACCCCTTCGGCGGTCCCGATGCCGAGGCGGTCGCCGAGGCAAGTCAGCTCCTCGAAAGTGGCGCGGGTGTCACGTCCAATGGCGCCGTCGCATGGGTGGCGGTCGAGGACGGCGCCGCCAGCTACGTTCACGGCGCACTGGTCACCGGTGCGTACTTCGAGGTGCTGGGCATCAACCCGTTCCTCGGACGCGCATTGACGAGGACCGATGACGTGGCAGGCGCTGAGAACGTCATCGTGATCAGCCACGGACTCTGGAAGCGCAGGTATGGCGGTGCGCGAGACACGATCGGGCGCCGGCTGACACTCGGCGGGACAGCGTTCACGATCGTCGGCGTGATGCCGCCAGGGCTCGACTACCCGAGCGGTGTCGAAGTATGGAGGACGGTCAGATCTGTGCCCACGGACGGCGTCTTTGGCGATGCCGCGCACTCTGAGATCGACCTGATCGCCAGGCTTCGGCCCGGCGTGTCGATCGATCAGGCAGCCTCCGAGCTCGCCACCATCGCAGAGCGTCTCGAATCGAACACGCGACCAGATCATCCGCGCGGCCTCGTTCCGGTCGTGCGCTCCTTCGAAGCCGTCATCGTCGGTGACGTCCGCCCGGCCATGCTTGTGCTCTTCGGTGCCGTTGCGCTCGTTTTGCTCATTGCCGCCGCGAACGTGGCGAACCTCCTCTTGCTGCGAGGCGAAGTGCGCAGTCGTGAGTTGGCAGTGCGCTCCGCGCTTGGCGCCGCCCGCGGCAGGATCCTCAGCCTGCTGTTCGCGGAGAGCCTGACGCTGGCGACGGCGGCGGGTGCGACAGCGTTCGTCGCCTCGTGGTGGAGCCTCGAGGCGCTCCTGACCCTGATTCCTGTCGGGCTGCCAAGGGGCGACGCCATCCGGGTGGACGCCCGAGTGTTCGCATTCACCATGGCCATCGCGCTTCTTGTCGCGGTGGCGGCCTGCATCGTACCCGGACTGGCATCCGTACGCCGGGATCTCGTGGCGCAACTGCGTCACGGACATCACCGAAGCCGTGGAGTACTTGGACGCCGCGCGCTTGTGGCTGCCCAGGTCGGACTTGCGGTCATGATCGTCGCCGGCGCGGGCTTGCTGACGCGCAGTCTGCTGAAACTCCAGGCGACCGATCTGGGGCTATCAGCAGATCGCCTCGTGTTCATCGATCTCGTGCCGGGTCCGAGATTCAGGGATCCGGCATACCACTCGCGTTTTCTCGATGAGTTGGTTGTGCGGCTCGAGTCGACGCCAGCGATCGCGGCGGCAACGCCTGTCAACGTGCCGCCGTTCTCGGGCCTTGGCGGGTGGGACGTCCCGAGGTTCATGTCTGCGGGACAAACAGCAGCCGATGCGGCGGCGAATCCTTCGCTCAACCTCGAATCGATTCACCCCAACTACTTCGAGACATTTCAGATTCGCATCCTGCGGGGCCGGTCGTTCACCGATGCGGATCGAGAAGGCTCGTTGAACGTCGCAATCGTCAGCGAGGATGTCGTTGCGCGAACCTGGCCGGGTGACGATCCGATTGGGAAGCGTCTGAAGATGGGCGGTCCGGATTCAGAGGATCCGTGGCGGACCGTGGTGGGTGTCGCCGAGCCGACCCGCTACCGCGAGCTGGCGAAGGCGCGCTCGACGCTCTACCTTCCGGCAAAGCAGTTCTTGAATACGGCGCGGATGCTCGTCGTGCGCAGTACAGCATCGCTGAATGTGATTGCCTCGCTCTCGCAGGAGCACGTCCGCGCTGTCGATCCTGACGTGCAGGTCATCCGGGTCGCACCATTCAGCCGCCTGCTGGATGCGCCACTCGCACGACCACGGTTCAATGCGTGGCTGGTCGGGATCTTCGCGATCGCCGCGGTGTTCCTGGCGACCGTTGGCCTGTACGCGGTCATCGCCGCATACGTTCGTCAACGCGACCGCGAAATCGGAATTCGAGTTGCTCTGGGCGCCACGGCCGCCAATGTGCGCAGGCTCGTGCTGACCGAAGCGTTGCGCCTGGCGGGTGTTGGCGCGGCCGCCGGCCTCATCGGGGCACTGGTGACGACGCGGCTGGTGCGTGGAATGTTGTTCGAGGTCGATCCGCTTGATCCCCCGACACTCGCCGGGGCAGTGCTCTTGCTGGTCGCGGCATCGCTCCTGGCCGCCTATGTGCCGACGCGGCGGGCGACGCGGCTCGATCCTGCCCGGATGCTTCGCAGCCAATAAGAGATGGCGTAGGCTAGGTCACATGCGCGAAAAGCTCTTCCTGAGTTACAGCACCGGCGACGCCGAGTGGCGTGACCTGTTTCTCAAGCACATGCGCACGATGCTGTCAGAGAAACAGCTCTTCGTCGACAAGCAGTCGCTGCGCGATGGGGCGGACTGGAAGGCCCAGCTCGAGGAGGAGCTGGCATGCTCGAAATGCGCGCTGTTGCTCCTGACGCCGCAGTATCTCGAGGTCGGCAACTTTGCGCAGGACGAAGAGCTGCCGATGTTGCTCGAGGAGCACCAGAAGCCCGGCGGATTGAAGCTGCTGCCGGTGCTGGTCGAGAACTGCGCCTACACCGAGCGCCCCGAATTGGCCAGCCTCCAGCTCGTCGGCTGGGACAACAACACCAAGAGCGTCAAGCGGGGCACCGACATGCGCGAGGTGATTCGCGCGTTGAAAGAAGCGGGAGACGAGGCGAGCACTCCCCGGGCAGGAGAATCCGCAATCGATCAGGCCGTGAAGGAGGTCTGTGAGCGCGCCAGGAAAGAGTTCGGCGTGATCGGGCAGATCACGCAGCAGCAGCAGGACGACCTCTTCGAGACGACCAAGAGGGCGCTGCAACTCAAAGGCGTCACACTCGAAGAATCCATACACGGCGGCGATTTCGCGGTGATCTATCGTGGGACCTACGAGGATCAGGAGGTGGCCGTCAAGGCGCTGCCCACTGACGCCTGGCGGAATCGCGTGCGTAAGAGCTTCGACATGGCGCACCGGACGGCGGAGCGTCTTCGCGACGCGTCGTTCATCCGCTTGAAGGGGGCGATCGCCGATCCCGAAGTTCATGGCCTGGTCATGGAGTTCGTCGACTGGCCGACCCTCGCCGACGAGATGAAACGGCATCCGGGCGGATGCCTCCCGCCGCCGTACGTCGTCAAGGTCCTGGCGAAGATCTCGGTCGCGCAACAGGATGCGCACAAGGTCGGCGAACAGATCGGCGCGCTGTCGCCGGCGAGTATCTACGTCAATCGAGAGGGAGACGTGCGGTTGACGCCGTTCCGGATCGAGGGGCAGCTTGCCCGCGGCCTGGCCATGAGCACGGGACAGCTGATGAACTGGGACGTGTTGACGATGTTGACGCCGGAAGTCTACAGGGGCCGTCAACCCAAGACCAGAGAAGAGCTCGACGCCCACGAGCAGTACTATCTCGGGCTGCTCGGCCTGGAATTGCTGATCGGCCGCCGGCCGGTGGAAGTGCGGCGTTTCGCAGATCTCACGCTGAAGGCCAGGTTCTTCTCCGACCCGCGGGCGTTCTTCGACTACGACGCGGACGGCGGCAAGAGCTGGACCGAGGAGTGTCCGAGCCTGGCATTCGTTCTGAGCAGAATGTTGTCTGAGGAACCGGCTGACCGGCTCGCCTCGGTCAGCAACGAGCTCTGGCGAATCGAGGCAGGCAAACTCCCCGATTCGCTTCGACGGGCACTTGGGGCCGACTTGAAGGATCTCATCTCCAGGGACTTCATGTCGCGCTTCTACCGCCGCCTCTTCGCCGCGCGTCCCGAGCTGCGATCGCAGTTCAGTAATGTGGCCGCGCAGCATGGCATGTTGGCCAGGGCGATTCGTGACCTCGTGGTCTTCCGGCCGGGAGACGAGGAATCCCATTTTCTGGACTATGTGGAGAGCCACAGACGGCTGAAAATCACGGTGCATGACATCGAGGCGTTCAGGCTCGCATTTGTCGCGGAGGTGATCGCGACCGCCATGGAGAACGGCAACACCCAGGCGCGCTCACACGGGGACGCCTGGAATGCCGCGCTGAAGCTTGGACTGGGAGTCATGGCGAAGGCGCTGGCGGCACCGCCTCCAGCCTCAACCCCCGAAACATCCTGACTCGTGCGACTGACGGCCAATGGGAGTCGGGCGACTGGCTGGCCGCCTCATAGCTGCTCTACCGAGTCGCTTTGTTCGCCGTCTGCCAATCCCGCACGACCGTCAGCGTCGCGGTACCCCGTTCATTGATCTGCTCGACCAGGAATCGCTGACCGTCGTTCGCGACGGCGTAAAGGAACGTGTGCTCGATGTTCCGGTACGCCATCCGCGACGGGAACAGCCTCGCCGGGGCACCCAGCCGCATCGACTGGCCATCCGATCCGAGGATCGGCACCGCCGTCACCCAGTCGTCGAGCCCGATGTAGAAAAGTTCCTTGCCATCGTTGCGCCAGCGGGGCAGAGTGCCGCCGGCGGTCGACACGGACGTGACGCCTCCCGGGCCTGGAAAAGGCTGGGCGTAGATCTCGGTACGGCCCAGCCGGTTCGAGCTGTACGCCACCCACTTCCCGTCGGGCGAAAACTGCCCGCCGCGTTCCGTGAAGACGGTGTTGACGATGGGGAACGCGGTCCCCGGGGTTGGTCATCGGCAACGCCCACAAGTCGGCACCGCGCTCGGGATCGACCCTGATGTACAGCAGAAACCGACCATCCCGCGACCAGTCCTGGGGGGACAGCAACGGCCCTGGGGACGCGAGCAGGAGCGTGTCGACGCCAGCACCGGTCGCCGCTGTTTCCCAGATCTGCATCACACCGGTTTGTCGGGTGGAGGTAAAGGCAACCCGTTGACCGTCGCCCGACCACACCGGGTAGAAATCACCGGCCCGATCGTCGGTCAGCCGAGTGGCGCCGAATCGCGCCGTTTCGAGCAACAGAACGTCCATGTTGCCCTCCGCAGTGCGACTGACCGCGAGACGCGTGCCGTCCGGAGAGAGATCCATACCCAGGGAGGACGACGCGTATGGCTCGCCGACGAGGCCGACGAGCTTGCCGGCGCGATCGACCCACGCCAGTTGCCGCTCGCTGCCTGAGCCGTCGCGATAGACGAGCGTGCCGGTCGCCGCGCTGCAACGGAAGTCTCCTCCGTTGTATGAAGGGGGCTCTGCCACGACGAACGTCTGCCCGGTGAGTGTCAACGTCTCGAGATCGAAGCGTTGGGCGAGCAGGCTGCTCTGGCGCGTAAACAGCAGGAACCCGGGCGGTGCGTACACTGCAGCACTCGCGTCGTCAATCAAACGCCGGCCTTCGGGCGCATCGAGCGACGCCAGGTATACGCCGCGCCCTTCGGCGTTCCCGGTGGCCCAGTAAAGAAAGTGCCGTCCATCGGGCAGGAACCAGGGGTAGACATGGCCCGATTGCGACGACAGCAACCGGGTGACCTGCACCGGCTCACTGCCTGAACTCGACGACACCCGCCACAGTTCTTCGGTCAGATGACGCGAAAACAGGATGTCGCCGTTCTGATTCCAAGACCCACCCCAGGCGTGTTGCACCGTCGCGAGCGTCGTCGTCGGACCGCCGGCCGCGTGGATCCACTTCAACTTGTTGTCCGCAAAGAACCCAATGGCCTGGCTGTCGGGTCTCCAGAAGGGGAAGGTTCCGCCCTCCGTGCCCGGCAACGGCTGCGCGGTCAACGCCGAGAGGGGCCGGATCCAGAGCTGAACCTTGCCGGCGATGGTGGCGGAAAACACCAATCGGAGACCGTCGGGGGAGATCGCGAACGAGCCCGTATGGCTCGTTGGGGGTGTGACGATCTGCCACGTTTCTTTCTGACGGTCGACTTGTGCCGCGCGGAAGTACCGAATTGCCGGAACGGCGAGCACGCCGATACCCGCCATCGCGACCGCCGCAATCGTCCACGCCAGCCGCGCGCGGCGTTGGACCCGCGCGCCCGCGGTATCTGCGGCGCCACCGGGCGAGCGGCCGGGCGCACCGTCGGAGGACGGAGGGGGCTGTCTGAACGCGCGATCGATGGCGATGCGCGCCTCGCCGATGGCCTGAAGGCGGTGGTATGGATCTTTGGTCAGGCAACGGGCGAGGAGTTCCCGGATCGATGGCGGCGTCGCCGTGGGGAGCGCGCTCGCGTCGGGTTCTCGTTCAATGACGCACGCCAGGATTTCCGCCGCCGTCTTGCCCGCGTAGAGCGGCCGGCCGGTCAGCATTTCGTAGAACACGACGCCAAAGGCCCAGATGTCTGCGCGTTTGTCCGCCGCCTTGCCACGCGCCTGCTCGGGCGACATGTACGCCGCGGTGCCCAGAATGAACCCGGCGTGCGTTCCCAGCCCCGACATCGTCGGCGAGTTCCTGACATCGCCGGTGATTGACGATATCGGCTCGAGCACCTTCGCCAGGCCAAAGTCGAGCACCTTGACCGTGCCGTCCTCGCGTACCTTGATGTTCGCGGGCTTCAGGTCGCGATGGATGATCCCCTGCTCGTGCGCCGCTTCGAGCGCCTCGGCGATTTGCGCCGCCATCGGCAGCGCCTCGGCCAGCGGAATCGGGCCGCGCGCGATCCGCTGCGCCAGATCCTCGCCCTCGACGAGCTCCATGACCAGCGCCTGGACGCCGTTGGATTCTTCGGTGCCGTAGACGGCGGCGATGTGTGGATGATTCAGCGACGCCAGCAGGCGAGCCTCGCGTTCGAAGCGCGCGCGCCGCTCGGGATCGGCGCTGAAGATCTGCGGCAGCACTTTGATCGCGACGTCGCGGCGGAGCTTCGTGTCGTGAGCGCGATAGACCTCCCCCATCCCGCCGGCGCCCAGCAGGTGAACGATCCGATACGGACCGACCGGCGCTCCCGGTTCGAGCGGCGGCGCCGGCGCGCTCACCGGCGTCTCGCCAAATTGCCCGGCGTCGTGATGCCCATTCAGCAACTTGTCGACCGCGTGCCGGAGCGCCAGGTCGTCGCCACACGCACGTCCGACAAACGCGTCACGCTGCCCGGTCTCCTGGGCAAGGGCGTCCTGGAAGATTCCGGTGATCTGCCGCCACCGTTCGGGCGTCATGCCTGAGGCGTTTCCGTCAGCCGCGTGTACAGCCACGCGCGCGCGACCTGCCACTCCCGATCGACGGTCGCGCTCGAGACGCCCAGCGCCTCCGCGGTTTCGTCGACCGAGAGTCCGCCAAAGAATCGAAGCTCGGCGACGCGACTTTTTCGTGAATCAAACGATGCGAGGTCCGTCAGCGCCTGCGTCCAAATCGAGAAGATCGACATCCGGAGCGTCGGTCGGCGCGACCGCGACGTCAAGCGTCACCCGGGCCCATCCTCCGGAGCGCTTGGCCATATTGCGGCGCCGCGCGTGGTCCACGAGGATGCGCCGCATCATTTCGGACGCCACGGCGAAAAACTGCCCGCGACTCTGCCAGTCGGCGTGTTGCTGGTCGACGAGCCGAAGGTACGCCTCGTGGACCAGCGCAGTCGGCTGCAGGACGTGCCCGGGCCGCTCGTGCCGAAGCCGCGACGCGGCGCGGCGGCGAAGCTCCTGATGGACGACCGCCACGAGTTGGTCCCGCGCGGCGAGATCTCCCAGGCCCCACGCGCGGAGCAATCCCGTCACGTCCCGGTCGGCATCCGTCAGTTTGTCCTCAGAGTGGCTATCGTGCCGATCGCCCTTCATCAAGTCAAGGCGCCGTAACGCCCCGGAGGCCTCCGACCAGCCGCCGGTGAGGCGTTTCTTTCACGTTTCTCGCGTGACTCGATTGGGGGAGAGTCAGTCGTCCCCCAAGGAGCCTTATGAGACTCACGATTCCTCTCACCGTGAAATACGTCGTCATCGGATGTCTTGGCTATCGGAGCGCTGGGCAGTGTCGGGTGTGCCGACGGACGCGGGGTTCCGACAAATCCAAGCAGTGTGGCTTCGTCGGCGGCCTCGACTGCCGGGGCTTTCCCACGAAGCGGGGATCTCCACATCAAGAAGAACTGCGGGGAGTACCAGGGCGTGGCCGGTCAGTTCTGCACGATCACGTCCTCGAACGTGAAGGAGATCGAGGTCGGCACGAGAATCATCTATGCTGTCGGACCTGGTTTATCCTCAGCTGGACACCGACATCGTCCTCGACCCGCCGGGTCCGGGCAACAACAAGGCCTTCGGCCACTGCACACTCAATCTCGTCACCAGTCTTGGACGGTGCACGCTTTACTGGCGGGACCGGCAAGTTCACGCACATCCGGCTATCCGTGAACGTCACGCAGCTGCCGGGAAACGACGGAGAGGACTGGGCCTGGGACGGGACCTACACTTTCAATCCGCGCGACTGAGTTGAGGTCGACGTCACACAATCTGCCGCCGCGCCAGGGGAATCGTGACTCCTGGCGCGCCCGGCGGAACGGGCGTTATGCTAACGCGAGACGGCCCTAATGTGACGATCCTCGCGAGCGTTGTGCCGTCGCGCCTCGCCGCGCTGTTCGCGGCGCTTCGATCCGGCGGCGCTGGTGCTTTCTGGCGCCCTGGCCAGTGGCGCCGGGAAATCCGGCCGGCGCTCCGCTCGCTGCGACGCACGCCGTGGTACGCGGTCACGGTCACCGGCGTGATCGCGCTCACCATGACGCTCGCGACCACCGTGTTTGCGGTCGTGGACGGCGTGCTGTTCAAACCGCTGCCGTATCCCAGCCCGTCGGAGCTCTACGGCATCGAGGGCTGGTTCTCCTGGGCGACCGAGAGGGGTTCGTCGTCGCTCAACGCGATCTCCCGGCGTGACATCGACGCGTGGTCTGCGGCCGTGCCGGACATCCGCATCGGCGCCTGCGTGCTCGGCACGTCGTCGCCGCTGCCGGACGGCGATACGGTGCGGTCGGCGATGGTCGATCGCGCGTTTCTCGAGGTCCTCGGCGTTCGTCCGCTGTACGGTGGATTCCTGCCGTCTCACTTCGAGACGAGCGCGAAGATCGAGCCGGCCCTCATCAGCTACAAGCTCTGGCACGCGCGGTTCGGCGGGCAGCCCTCTGTGCTGGGGACCGTCGTGCGATCGCACCGCGCGCCCGCAACCGGCATCGAGATCGTCGGCGTCCTGCCGCGCGACTTCGTCATGCCTGGCGCGTCGCGCGTCGAGCCGGAGGTCCTGCTGCCGATCCGCACGGGCCGCGCGCCGGCCGAGCGCGATCTCCGCGCCATCGCGCGGCTGCCGGCGCCGCTGACCGCCGAGTCCGTCCGGCCGCGGCTCGACGCGGCGGCGCGCTCGGCGATGGCCGGGTTCATCCCCCGAACCCCGTGGCCAGGCCTCTCCGAGACGGGACGCCGGCGCCTCGGGCCTTACGATGAAGTCCGGCTCGTGCCGTTCGCCGAGTACCTCACCGACCAGCAGCGACCGCTCTTCGGGATCGTCTTCGCGCTCGCGGCGACCCTCATCGGCCTCGCCGTCGTCAACGTCGCCGGCCTCGTGGCGGCTCGCACTCAGGATCGCGCGCGCGAATTGTCCGTCCGTCGCGCGCTCGGCGCCAGCCGCGCCGCGATCGCCCGCGTGGTGCTGGTCGAGTGCGGGCTGCTCGTCTGCGCCGGCACGGCGATCGGCGCAGCGCTGGCTCGTCCGCTGCTCGCCCTGACCGTGCGCGTGCTGCCCGACGGACTGACGCTGCTCAAGCCGGCCGAGATTGACGCGCGTGTCCTCGTCTTCGCGGTGTTCGCCGCCGCCGCGTCCACGATCGCCGTGTCGCTGTGGCCGGTCCTCATGCTCGATCGGTTCACGCGGATTGGCGCCGGCGCCGCCTCCGGCGCACGGATTGCCGTCCGCGCACGCGGGTGGGGCGCGCAATCGGTCGTCGCCGCGCAAGTGGCCCTGGCCGTGACGCTGGCGATCGGCGGGGCGCTCTTCATCGGCAGTCTCGCTCGCGTGTGGCGGGAGGATCCCGGGTTCAGCGCCCGCGACGCCGCCACGTTTCGCGTGAGCTTTGGACCCACGGCGTCCGTCGATCGCGCGATGGCGCTCGCTGACGAGATCCGCCGGCTGCCCGGCGTCCGCGCCGCCGCCGCGTTCTCGACACCGTTCCTCCAGCGCGCCTGGATGGGCACGCCGTTCGAGCGTCCGGCCGGCCGCGACGATCCGCCCGGCCTCGGCGCCGATGCCGTGCGCATCGGCCCCGGGTTCTTCGACGCCGCTCGCGTGCGCCTGCTGGCCGGACGGTATCCCACCGACGACGAGCTGCGGCACAACGCGCCCGTCGTCGTCGTGAGCCAGGCGGTCGCCTCCGCCTATTGGCCCGACCGGCCGGCCGTGGGCGCCACGCTTCTGCGCGAGGGTTCGCCCCCTCGTCCATACACGGTGATCGGCGTCGTTGCCGACACGCGGATGAAGGCGCTCGACTCGCCGCCCGCCGGCGAGATCTACGAGTCGGCGCAGGCGCTGACGTCGATGCAGACGATGATGTATTTCGTGTCGCTCTCCGGCGATCCGGGCGCCGGACTGGCGGAGATCGTCGCCGTCATCCAGCGCCAGCACCCGGAGCTGGCCGCCTCGCGGTCACAACTGGTCGAGGATGGGCTCGGCGAATCGATCA
Organism: uncultured Acidobacteriota bacterium; assembly: GCA_963816795.1. GTDB lineage: Bacteria > Acidobacteriota > Vicinamibacteria > Vicinamibacterales > SCN-69-37 > CAWFLT01. Next base: position 19,862 of record CAWFLT010000002.1, read on the forward strand.
GGCGCCGCCGGTTCCTGTCGTTGCTCTTCGGCGCGTTTGGTGTCTCGGCGCTCGCCATCGTCGGCGTCGGCATCCTCGGGTTGATGGCGATGCGATCGGCGCGACGCACGCGTGAGCTCGGCATCCGGATCGCGATCGGCGCGACCCCGCAGTCGGTGATCGCGCTGCTCCTGCGCGAGCAGATGACCGGCGTGCTCGCCGGTCTCGCCGCCGGCGGCCTGGTTGCGGCCTGGGCGGTCCGGACGCTGCGCCAGAACATCTACGGTTCGGATATCTACGATCCGGCGGCATGGGCGGCAGCGATCGCCGCGCTCCTCGTGATTGCGACGATCGGTGCGCTGATTCCTGCCCGCCGCGCGAGCCGCGTCGATCCCGTGACGGCGTTGCGGGTGGACTAGAGCAGGCAGGACCGAACTACCCGGACATATCACGGCCATCTCATCGAACGCTCATGAATCGCTGACGACTTCCGGACAGCAGCGGATCGATGCTTCCTTGCGGAGGCCCGATGCGCGTCAAGATGATTCTGCCGGCGTTGACCGAAGCCACGAGCCCGTTCTGGCGACCCATCAAGTACTCGCTGTTCCCGCCGCTCGGCCTGGCCACGCTGGCCGGCTACCTCGACGACGACGTGGAGGTCGAGATTCAGGACGAGCACGTCGAAGCCCTTGATGTGACCGACGCCCCGGATCTCGTGGTCATCCAGGTCTACATCACGTCGGCGCGGCGTGCGTACGCGCTTGCCGACCATTACCGGTCACGGGGCGCCCATGTGGCGCTCGGCGGTCTTCACGTGACGTCGCTGCCGCACGAGGCAGCGGCACACGCCGACACCATCTTTCTCGGCCCTGGCGAGGACACGTGGCCCCGGTTCCTCGCGGACTTCAAACGCGGGAATCCGCAGCCCCGCTACCAATCGACGCTCCGCACGCTCGCCGGCCTGCCGCGCATCCGCCGCGATCTGATCAAGCGGCACCTGTATCTCGTCCCCAACTCGATCGTCGTCTCGCGCGGCTGCCCGCATGTGTGCGACTTCTGTTACAAGGAGGCGTTCTTCGAGGGCGGACGCTCGTTCTATACGCAAGCCGTCGACGATGCGCTGGCCGAGATCGACCGGTTACCCGGGCGCCACCTCTACTTCCTCGACGACCACCTGTTTGGCGATCGCCGCTTCGCCACCGCGCTTTTCGACGGAATGCGCGGGATGGGACGTCTGTGGCAGGCCGCCGGCACCGTGAACGCCGTGCTCGCGCCCGATCTGCTCGAACGAGCGGTCAAGGCCGGCTTGCGCAGCCTGTTCGTCGGGTTCGAAACGCTGAATCCAGAGAATCTCGTCGAGCAGCGCAAGTACCAGAACATGCGCCGCGACTACTCCGCGGCGATTCGCCGCCTGCATCACTGCGGCATCATGATCAACGGCAGCTTCGTCTTCGGCATGGACGGCGACGAAGGATCGGTATTCGAGCGCACGGTCGAATGGGCGATCCGCCAGGGCATCGAAACCGCGACGTTCCACATCCTCACGCCGTATCCGGGCACGGCGCTGTATCGACGGATGCAGGAGCAGGGACGCCTGACCACGTCTGACTGGGATCTCTACGACACGCGCCACGCGGTCTTCCGCCCGGCGCGGATGACCGCCGCCCAGCTCGAGGACGGCTACGCGTGGGCCTATCGGGAGTTCTATCGCTGGAGGTCGATCGCCCGCGGCGCCTGGACGCACGACGATCTCCTCGCCGGCGCCCGCCACTTCACCTATGCGGCAGGCTGGAAGAAGTTTGAACCGTTGTGGGACGCCGTGATCAGGGCCAGGCGCGCCGGCGCGATGCTGCCGGTGCTCGAGACAGTCCTGAGCGAGTTCGGACGCCGGGGCCCAGAGCCCCGCGTGACTGCCGCAGCGCTTCCGGCGGGCGACGTCAACTTGCCGCCGTCGGTTTGTGCATGACGCGACGCAGCGACAATAGTCTGCGCCTGGTCAGACAGCCACTGCGGCGGTCAGGGCCCGACGAGCCGTCGCCCTGGCGCGACTCTTGCGTTGGTGTCCCCGACGTCATTTCCGTTGAAAGGTCTTCGATGATGCTTCCCCGTCGTGCCCTCGGTGTCCTGGCCCTCGCGTTCTTCGGCAGCTCGGTAAACGCCGCCGCTTCCCCCATCAGCGTGACGTACATCGATCCGGTCACGAACTGGGAGTGGGCCGAAGTGGCCGAACTCACAGGTCTCAGTTGGAACCAGGTGGACGGCATCTGTGCTGAGGATGGGGTGACGGCCTGCGACGGCGAGTTGGCCGGGAAGGAATTCGACGGCTGGATCTGGGCGACTGCCAATCAGGTACAGATCTCTTCTTGCATTCCACCGAGGGACTGGCCGAGACGATGTTGAAGCGGCCGACGCGGGGGTGTTCGACTCGGTGTGGGCTCCGCAGTTCCTGGAATTGTTCGTCCCCACTTTTGTTGATCCCGTCCGCGGACGGGTATTGGATGGAGCGCAGACACTGAACCTCGGTCGCCACCCGTGCGTACGGTCCCTGGATGAGAGATAGTCTTCTCTCGCTGGCAGCAATATTGCTGAGGCTGCGCGCCGTTCGCTATCGGCATCGCTCGAAGAATAATCCGAGCCTGGGCGGAGTCTGGCTTCATCGTCCCGTCGTCACACCCGAGCCGGCGTCCTTGCTGCTCGTGGGCAGCGGGCTCCTCGTCGGCCTCCGACGCTACCGAAAAAACCGCCGCTCTGTAGTCTGAGCGTGGGATCCGGCATCAGCCGGATTCGGACAGGGTGTTCCAGACGAGCGCAATCGGCGATGATTGCGTTCGGATGAAGTCGCTCCTGACGTTCACGTCACCGCCTGAGCGCTGCGAATACCTGCCGGCTCAAACCTGGCAGCTCCAGGTACGAGCTCGTCGGCCGGTTGACGCAGGACGAATATGCCGCGCGCCTGACATCCGGGTGGCGCCGCTTCGGCTACATGCTGTTCCGGCCCGCGTGCCCATCCTGCCGCAGGTGTCAGTCGCTGCGTGTGCTCATCGCGACGTTTCATCCCGACCGCAGCCAGCGGCGTGCCTGGAAGGCCAACGCCGGCACGGTTTCCATCGTCATTGGTCCACCGTCGACGTCGCCGGAAAAGGAGGCGCTGCGGGAGCGCTTCCAGCGCTATCAGCACGGCGCCAGGGGCTGGCCGCTCGAGACGGCGGACTACGACGAGATGTTCGTGGACAACCCATTTCCCACCGAAGAGTGGTGTTATTACCTGGGCGATCAGTTGGTGGCTGTGGGCTACGTCGACCGGCTGCCTGACGGACTCTCGGCCATCTACTTCTTCTACGATCCGGCGGAGCGCCACCGGGCGCTCGGGACGTTCAACATCCTGGCGCTGATTGCGGCAGCTCGCGAGCGCGGGCTGCCGCATCTCTATCTGGGCTACTACGTCGCAGGGTGCCGGTCGCTCGAATACAAGGCGCGATTCGGGCCGAGCGAGATTCTCGTCCCTTCAGGAGAATGGGTGCCGTTCACGACGTGACACGTGGGCGCGCAGAGGACTGGAGACATGAATCGTCTCAGGATTCCGAGCGCACAGGTGCGAACAGTCCCACGGCGTAGAGCAGCAGTCCCGCGCCGATGGCCAGCGCTGCGGGCCCCGACGAGGGCACGGTCGCGAGCGCGCCGGCCGCGCTCAATCTCGGCGTCATGAAATGACCAAGCACGTCGGCGCCACTGGGCATCGTCAGTACCAGCGCCAGGCCTGCGACCAGGCCGCCGAGTGCCGTGACGGACTGAGCCCAGTCGCGCCTGCGCGCGGTGGCGACGGCATCCTGTGTCACAGCCGCTGTGGCGGAACCAGGGTCCGGCAGTTGTGCGATCCGCGCCATCACGATGCTCGCGAGATCTGCTGGGCCGTCAGGATCGGGCAAGGCGCCCAACTCCGCCGTCAGTGATGTGGTCAGGGCCAGCGCAGGTCCGCACGTCGGGCACTCACGCGCGTGGGCCCGCGCCGCATCAAGATGTTCCTGCGGATAGTCCGCGAACGGGCCCGCATCAATCAGACCAAGCACATGTGCGCACGTCATCGGGAAACGTCCTCAATAAAAGAAGATGCCGCGCCGAGGCGCTCGCGAAGATGGCGCCTGGCGCGGAACAGAAGCGTCTTGATCGTACCCGGGGTGACGCCGAGGGCGCGGGCGACATCGCCCACCGCCAGATCGTCGCGATAGAAGAGCATCACCGCGGTGCGTTCTCCGGATGACAGCGAGGCGACGGCAGCCCACAACTCGCGCCGGCGCTCGGTCGCGACGAGTTCCGCCAGTGCACCTGGGATCCGCGCCAGGCTCTGGAGCGCTCTCGAGCGCGGTGCCCTCGCGACGCACCGTACGGCCGCGGCTCACGAGCCAGTTCTGCGCCAGCCGCACTGCGATCGACGCCAGCCACGGATAGAACGGCCGGCGCTCGTCATAGTGTCCGAGGTGCGTGAACGCACGCACGAACGCGTCCTGCGTCACTTCCTCGGCCCCGGCCCGGTCGCGCACCATCATCATGACCAGCCCGAACAGGCGGCCCTGATAGGCGCGCACCAGCCGGCCGAACGCGTCGCGATTACCTTGCCGGACGTCGAGAACGACGTCGCGATCGGATGCGCTCACACCCGGCGAGAGTGTCCATCGTCAACGAGGCCGAGGCCCATCGACGCGTACGCCATCTTGCGGCCGCCATAGAAAAGGGGCACCAGTCCAGCCAGCACGAACGGCGGGAAGACCAGGCCCAGCACGCAGAGCGCGAGTCCTTTCAGCGCCATGTCGACGGCGTCGCGCTTCTCCTCATCAGTCCGCGGCGCGGCCCGCAGGTACTCGCGCGTGGACGGGTACCCGAATCGCTTCGCCCGCTTGCCGGCGAGCACGATCATGACGCCCAGCAGTGCCAGGCCCACGACCGGCACGAACAGAACAACGGCAATGATGAACAGCTCAGGAATTCCCAGTCCCACAAGTCACCTCCGGGTGTCGAGAGGTATACAACAGCGCGCGCGCGTTGGTTGACAGCGGAAGGGCTGTAAACTTCCCTCCATGAACGCCGCGCGAGCCGTTCGATTCGTCGCACTCGCTACTGTGGTGTGGCTGTGCGCCTGCGGCGGCGACGCCCCGGCCGCCGGCACCGAGGTGCTTGCCGCGCAGGGCGGCCCCGAGGTGTACCTGAAGCTCGACTTCGAGTCCGACCAGCATCCCTTCACGCCGACCGGCAGCGCGCGTGTGGAGTTGATCGGTGCCGCGGATGGTGCTTTGAGCGGTCGAAGCCTGGTCGTTCGCCGCGCAAAAGAAGGAGCCTCCATCGGGGCCAGCACGGCGCTCAAGATTGCCGGCGCCAAGGATCTCCGCATCGCTTTCACGGTTCGCGCCACGTCGATGCAGTCGGTCAGTGTCAACGTGTTCGACCAGCGCCGACAGGACAACACGACGCCAGCATCTCCGGCCAGAGTCTTCGACGACGATTGGCATCCCGTCGTGTTCGCCGTCGAGGACTTTCACTACAACAGCGACCCGCCGGACCGGAAGATCGAGCTCACGACCGACTACGCCAGCCTGCTCTTCCACGGTCACGAGGACGGGCCGACCGCGGAGATGCGGATTGACAAGCTCGTCATCTACCGCGGACGCGATACGACACCGCCGGGCGCGCCGACCGCCCTGCGCGCGAACCCTGCTTCGGCGGACGGCTCGGTCGAGCTCGCGTGGCAGGAGCCGTCCGACAACACGTTCGCCGTCGTGTACAGCATCCATCGCAAGAGCAGCACTGGCGGCTGGGAGAAGGTCGGAGAATCATTGCGTCCGGCGTTCCGAGACCAGCCCGGCTCGTCGGGCGCATTCACCTACAGGGTCACGGCTGCCGACTACGAGAACAACCTGTCGCCACCGTCCACGGAGGTCGCGGTCACAACCGGCGCGAGCACGCCTGCCAAGGCAACGCCGACCCTCGTCGCAGCCGACCGCGCGATCTACGCCGACCACATCCGCGAGGTCCATACCCGTGGTGCCGGGAAAGTGCGGTCCGATGTCTTCCTCTTCGCCGGCGACAGCATCACCGCGGCGACCCTCTACACGCACGCGTCAGGATCCTGGCTCGCGAGGGGACTCACCGTGCGCCAGGGCGTCGGGACGGTGACGTCGGCGTACGGAGCGGCCCACATCAAGACGTATCTCGCCGATGCCAGGCCTGAGTTCGCAGTGGTGATGTACGGCACCAACGATCAAGTGTCGAACGTCCCGGTCTCGGACGGAATGGCAAATCTCGCCGCCATCGCCGACGCGTGCTTCGAGTTCGGGACGGTGCCCGTGTTCGCGACCATCCCTCCCCGAGGGTACGACAAGAAGTCACAACAGGCGCAGGAACGGTTCAACCGCGCGCTCATGGAACTCGCGCGAAAGAAGCGGGTGCCCGTGAGCTACGTGTTCGAAGAGATGATGCGGCGGGATCTGAAAGAAATGCTCAGCGACGGCATTCACCTGCAGCCCGCGGCCGGCAACGACGCTGCTGGCCGGGCGCTTCGTCAAACGATGGATCAGGTGTACTTCGCGCTACGCGATGGAGTGAAGAACTGAGGAACGTTCCGCACTGATGCATCGCCTCGGGATCGATCTCGACCAGCATCTCCGGATCGATGAGACGGCTGACTGCGACCATTGCCGTAGCGGGTCTGATGGCGCCGAGGATTTCGCCATGCGCGCGTCCCACGGCCTCCCAGTCGCGCGCGATGTTCACGACGTAGATACGGGTGCGAACGACGTGCTCGAGCTCGCTCCGGCTGGAAGCGCGCTTTCAATGTTCTGAGCGTCTGAATCGTCTGCGCCTGGCGTCGCCGATCCCGACGAGCGCACCGGCGCCGGCAGTTGCCGTGGTGGCGGATACCCACACTTGATTCCACACGCGAACGGCGCGCGAGTAGCCGACAATCGGCTCCCACTTCGTACCGCTCGAGATGTTGGTGCGAGGCCCGCGGAATATCTCGACCGTCCCGGTTTGATGCCGAATCAGCGCCGTCGCGCCGTCGCGAGTTCGAGCCCAGGTTTCGATGCGCACGAGGAGGCAAGCATCACCGGGTCGGACAGGATGCCCAGGAGCAAGTGCTCGGAGCCGATGTAAGTGTGCAGTCAGGCGGTGCGCTTCGAGCTGCAGCGTTCGTCAGCGCGGCCAGGCATTCCTCGATGAACGGGATCTCCACGCTCGTGGGACGGCTTTCTCGAACGCGAGCGCCGGACGCTGGTCTCGTGAAGGGTCTGACCAACCCGCCCCTCCTGTACTTGTTCGCGGCGGCGATGGTCCGGCTCGTGGGGTGGGGGTCGGCGCTATCACTCGTTGCCGGCACCTTTGCGCTGCTCAATGCGGTGAGTCTGGTGATCCTGTGGCGATGCGCGGCGCGGGTGCTCTCGCTCGGCGGCAGCCTGCTGGTCATGGCGTGGATCGCAACGCTGCCGGCCTTCGTCACGACCGCCGTCGTTTCGCGGCCGACGCGCTGGTCATTCTGCCCTTCACGCTCTTCTGCTATCTGAATCTGCGGCTGCTCGAAGCGGCCCGGCCGTCGGCCGCGCTGCTCGTCGCCTCGTCGATCACGCAGATCGCCGGCTGCCTGTCGAAGTACCGCATTTCATCGGCGTCGCCCCGGCGGCGTTCGTGATGGCCGGCGTCCTGGCGTTCAAACACCGGCACCGCCGGCGTTGGCGGCGGCCGCCGCGATGTGCGTGTTCGTGATCCCCACGGCGATCAATGTCGTCGTCATGGATCGACTCGACGCCAACGCCGGTCACCACCTGACCTTTCCGCAGCCGTCCGGCAACATGACGTTCAGGAGTCTGGTCTGGCCGTACGGGGGGACGCCGATCTGTTCGCCGCGCCGATGGACTTCAATACCATCGAGGTTGACGGCACGCAGATTCGCGTCACCGCGGATGGGCGTCCGGATCCGAATGGCCGCCCGGGCTACCAGTTGCTCGTCAACAATCGCTACAGCTATCCGGGCCTGCTGAACCTCGCCCTCAACTCCGACCTCATGAACGTCACGCGCCGGCGGCTCGCCGGCGACAACGCGTTCACGTCCATTGACGCGACGACGGCGCGGACTTCGGGGAGAATGCGCTCAGGCGGGCCGTCGGTCGCGACAACCTGTGTCAGCGCCCAGTTGCGGTTGCTGGCGAACTGACGATGGGCATGTAGACGCGAGCGCGGACGGCTTTCCGTAGACGTCGATCGTGACGTCGCCCACAACGCCGATGATTTCGCGGCTGCCGCGGCGAGCGAGCACGCTGATCCGTTGTCCAACCACCTGCTCGAGCGGCACTCCCGGAAACGCGATCGCGCGCCAGGTTGGCGCTAACCACGGCCCGCATCGGCGCGTTCGCGTCATCGCGGTCGTCGAAGGTCCTGCCGGCCAGCACGCGGAATCGCGAGCGCCTTGAAGAACTCGCCGCTGACCGTGCGATGTTCCCGCAGCTCGGGCTCGCGCTGACCGCGTCCCGGCGAGCGGGCCGGTCTCAATGGCTCATTGGCCACGGGTGCAGACGGACCCGGTCGCCGGGAGACGAGACGTACCGCCGGCGCGGTCACGCCCGGGATCGCTGCGAGCCGCCGAGCGAATTCTTCATGGAAGATCGCACGTCGCTCGGCGTCATACCGAACGCTCGGTAGATTGACGTCGAACGTGAGGACGCCATCGACGCGGAATCCCAGGTCCACTCTCATCAGACTGGTAGAAGCTCACCGACAGGACGCCGGCGCCGGCAAGCAGCGCGAGGGCAAGCGCGAGCTGTGCGGCGGCCAGGCCGCTTCTCAGCCTCCCCTGGCGGCGCGTGCCGGTCGCGGATCGCGACTGCTGCATGAGCGCGCGGTTCGGATCGCTTCTCGCCAGGCGGAGCGCCGGCGTAACGCCGCAGGCGATCGCCGTCGCCAGCGTCACCACGACGGCGAACAGCGAGCACGCCCGGGTCGAAGCCAACGTAGTCGCAGCCGCGGCAGCGCGTCGCGACCGATCCTTTGGAGGACGGACACGCCGAGTGCGGCCAGCGCCAACCCGGCGACACCGCCGAGCCCGCCAGCACCAGGGTTTCGACCATCAGCAGCCGCGCGAGCCGGCTGCGGCCGGAGCCGAGCGCCGCACGAACCGCGAACTCCTGCACGCGACCCGTCGCGCGGACGAGACCAGATTGGCGACGTTCACGCACGCGACCAGCAGCACGAGTCCGACGGCGATGACGAGCAGCTGCACCAGATTACGCGACGGTGCCGACGACATCATCCTGCAGGGCACGGCGACGAGGCGGTTCGCCCGCACGTCGGGCGATCGTGCGTTTCATCGACTCGCTCAGGACGCCAGTTCGCGCTGGCCTGCTTCAGCGTGACGCCCGTGCGCAGCCGCCCGACGACCGTCAGCGAATAGTTCTCGGTCAGGTGTCGCTCGCAGGTTGTGCGGGAGCCACACGTCCACGGCGCCGGCGATCGGATCCTCGAAGCCGGGAGGCGCGACGCCAGCGACTTCGTAGGGTTCCGCGCTCAGCTGAACGGTGGTGCCAACGACTGACGTATCGCTGTTGAACCGTGTGCGCCATAAGGCGTCGCTCAGCACGACGCGCGCCGGCGTCGTCGCCCGGATTCCAGCTTCGTCTCCAGTCCGGAATCCAGGGCCGCGAAACGGCGCCGAACGGAGCGTACGGAAATAGTCGCTCGTCACGCACAGGATGCGGAGGCGCTGCGGACTGACCGTCCGTTGAAGAGGTCGAGTCCCAGGTCTCCTTGGTGTCGAGCGCGCGGCGATGCCGGCGAACGATCGCGGCCCGGTCGCGCAGCGTCCGTGAAGCGCGTGGCGGACATACCGGCGGCGCGGCTCGTCGGATCGTCGGGTTCTTGTTGATAGATGCGCACGAGCTGGTCCGGCTGCGCGTACGGCAGCGGCGCGAGCAGAACCGCGTGCATGACGCTGAAAACCGCCGTCGTCCCGCCGATTCCGAGCGCCAGCGTGGCGATGACAACGGCCGAGAAACCGGGACGCGGCGTAGCTGCCGAACCGCGTACCGGAGATCCTGCTTCATCGTGCTCCAGTGCTCCCGCGGGGCGTGAAAGAGCAGATCTCCAAGCACCTGGCAGCCACAGGGCGACGGAGCCGTCGGTCAATCGGGCTCGAACAGCAGCGACATCTCCTGCCCGTACTCGTCGCGGAAGTCGCGCGGATACAGGCGCAGCAGCCACCGATAGATTCGTTCCGACCGCTTCACGTCGTCACCCTTCGTTCGAGCGAAGGCTGGTGAGGCGAGCATGGTTCAGGAGGGCCGACATGCGTGCCATCTCCTGGCGGGCGGCTTCGCGCCCATCGCGTGTGAGCCGGTAGTACCGCCGGCGCTCGTCGTGGTCGGCGAACGCCAGCGACTTCTTCGATCAAGCCGTCTTCGAGCATCTGCTTGATCGAGCCGTACAGCGTGCCGGGGCTCAACTTGACCTTGCCGTCGCTGCGCTCGGCGATATCCAGCATGATTCCGTATCCGTGGAGTGGTTGGTCGGCCAAGGCGATGAGGATCTGAAAGACCGCGGGCGCCATCGGCCGCTCAGGCAGCAAAGGTTTCGGCATGAGCGCCGACTATATCGGAGCGTGGATATATCCGCAAGTCGATGCGACCCGGCAGAGCGGTGCCGATTGCGTTATCCTGCACGAGCCAGCACCACACCATGTGAGGACCGATGGCCTGGGCGCGCTATCCAAGACGGCCGCTGACGGCCATGAGGGCGACGGCCATGCTGGCCTGGGCGCTGGGAATCGCGCTCGCGGCCCAGCAACCTTCCCCCGGGCAACGGCCGGTCTTCCGCGCCGGAGCCGCGCTCGTCAGCGTCGATGCCTACCCTCGAAAAGATGGCCGGGTGGTCGAGGGCCTGGGCAAAGACGACTTCGCGGTCTGGGAGGACGGCAAGCCGCAGACCATTGAGACCTTCGAGTTCGTGCGGACCGAACCCCGGGCGGTCGACGACGACCCGCGCGACCCGACGTCGGTGGCCGATGCCAATCGCCAGGCGGCCGATCCCCGCAACCGGCTGTTCGTGATCTATCTGGATTTGTTCCATGTGTCGTTCGCCGGATCGCACGCCGCAAAGGATCCGATCCTGACCTTCCTCAAGCGCACGCTCGCCAGCAACGATCTGTTTGCCGTCATGACTCCCGAGGTGGTGCCCGACCGGCTCACGTTCGCTCGCCGCACCGACACCATCGAGGCCGAACTGACAAAGCACTGGAACTGGGGCGAGGCAGGCATGGGCGTCATTCCACGGAACGATCTGGAGAGCCGGCTCGATGTGTGCGCGCCGGACCACGCACTGGTCAGGGCCTACCGTGCGGAACTGTCGTCATGGTCGCTCCAGCAACTGGTGATCTGGCTCGGCGGACTCCGCGATGAGCGAAAGAACATCCTCCTGATGACAGAGGGCCTGCCGAGGCGCCGCGCTTCGTCCATGGCGCGCGGCTCGCGTGGAAGCATCCCGACCATTGGCGTCGGTCCCGGCGGCAAGCTCGGAGTGGGCGCGAACATGTCGGGCATGCCGGACGCCGCCTGGTGCGAAGCGCAGGCGATGCGCTTCAGCCAGATAGATTACGAGCAGCGGTTCATGGACCTGCTCGAGTCCGCTCGACGCGCGAACGTCAGCTTTTATCCCGTCGATTTGGCTGGTCTCAGAGTTGGACCGACGGGTGCCGTCACGGGTGCCGTCAGTACCCTGCTGACCCTCGCCGAGAATACGAACGGCCGGGCCGTGGTCAACACCAATGGTCTGGTCGCCGGCATGCTGAAAATCACCGACGAGCTGTCGGCCCACTATCTGCTCGGCTACTACTCGAGCAATACCGCCGCTGACGGACGATTCCGCCGGATTGAGGTCAAGCGGAAGCGATCCGGGGAGGCGGTTGTTGCGCGCCCGGGCTACCTGGCCCCGACCGAAGCCTTGCTGAAGGCCGCGGCCGAGGCGGCTTCCCGACCTCTCACCGGCCCGACGCCGGTCGACCTCGAACTGGGGCGGCTCGCACGGATTCGCGCCGACGCCCGGCTCTACATTGCGGCTGCCGCCTCGCCGACGACGCTCGACGTGAACGTCGAGCTGGCCGCTCGAGAGCTCGAAGCGGGGCGGTTCAAAGACGGCGCTCCGGTCACCGTCACGATCACGCGGGGTGAGGCCGACGCGAAACCCATCGTCCTTGAAGGCCGCATCGAACCTGGCGCGCGAGGCGCCGCGGTCAGGGGATCGCTTCCGGCCGGCGAACCGCGTTCCTACCGAGTGCGCGCCGTCGTCATCGGCGGCGACGAACGGCTCCAGGCAGATGTCGAAGTCCTGACCGGCGCGGCCGGTCTGGTCGGTGAACCGTCCGTATTTCGAGCCGGGACCGCGTCGCGCGCGCCGCTGCGACCCGTCGCGGACTTCCAGTTTCTGCGCTCCGAGCGCATCCAGGTCGAGTGGCCAATCTCCAAGTCGCTCGACGAGCGCTCGGCCCGGCTGCTGAGCCGCCGCGGCGACGTGCTCCCAGTGCCGGTCGCGGTCACCGAACTGACTGACGGCGGTCGCCCCCGGCTCGCGGCCGCTCTCGCGCTCGCTCCTCTCGCCGCCGGTGATTACGTGATCGAGTTGACAGTTGTCGATGCGGGCGAACGGGTGACGAGGCTGATCGCGTTCCGAGTCAGCCGGTAGCCGCGTGGATGCACTCAATCCCGGAGAGCGAAGACGCGGTCGACTTCTCGTCGGCGTCGTGTTCGCCATTGTCTGGGGGCTCATCACGCACGGCACGTTCGCTGGATCCGGCGACGAGCCCCACTACATGATGATCGCGCATTCGCTCGCGTTCGATGCCGATCTCGATCTCGCCAACAACTATCGCGAGGCCACACTGATCGGTGCGGGAACGCTGGTCCCTGAGGCGCATGCTCTCGAGCGAGAAGGCCGCCTCCGGCCGGTGCACGACATCGGCATGCCGCTGGCGCTCGCTCCAGCGGTCCGGCTCGCGTACTCGACGGCCGAACGACTTGGTAACGTGCTGCCCATGGCCGGCGTGGACCCCAAGCGCCTGAACCCGTCGTTGCTCCTGCGCCACCTGATTAGTCTCGTGATGGCGTTTCTGACCGGGCTTCTGGCGCGCGAGCTCTGGCTGGCGATGCGTGACATCGGCGGGGCCGGGTGGAGCGCCTTCCGCTGGGCGTTGTTGTTTGCGGTCACGCCGCCGATTCTTTCGCATTCATTCTTGTTCTTCACGGAGATCCCGGCCGCACTCGTCGTGCTGTTCGTGTTTCGCCGCTTGACCCTGCAGCCTGTCAGCACCGCCGGCATGGCCGCGTGGCTCGGCGCCCTCACAGGATTCCTGTGGCTGGTTCATGCGCGCAATGTCGGCATCGTCGCTGGTTTGACGCTGGTTGCCGTCGGGATGACGAGGCGGCGAGCGCTCCCCACGAAACTGCTGACGATATTTCTCGTCGCGGTTGGCGTCGGTGTGTCTCTCCGAACGATGGTGACGTTCGTGCTCTGGGGTGATCTTCTGACCACGCCTCACGCAGCGTTCGGTATGCCGGGTGCCGGAGAAGCTGTCCGCGAGGTGTTTACGAGAGGCACCGGGCTGTTGTTCGACCGGGAGTACGGTCTCTTCGCCTACGGCCCCCTGTACCTTCTCGCCCTTCCTGGCCTGTGGTTGCTCGCCAGCGTCCGGCGGCAACTGTCACGCGATCTGTTGGTCGTCCTGGCCTGCTATCTGATTCCCGTGTTGTTGCCGATGACGAACGTCCACGGCTGGACAGGCGGCTGGTCGCCCGCGGCGCGATTTCTCGTTCCCGTCTCATCCCTTCTCTGGATGGGTGTGTACCTCTTCGCCTCCCAGGCGGCCGCCAGCGGACGGCTTGTGGTGGCCGGCCTCGTGCTCCTGCAGATGGCGATCAACGCGTTCGTGTGGCAGTTCCCGAAGACGCTCTGGAACGACGGCGACGGTGTGAGCGCGCTGCGATGGACTCAGTGGTTGCCGACCGCGACCGATTCGGGAACGGTCGTGTCGCTGGCCATCGCGCTGGCCGCGTTGGTCGCGTTCGCCGTCTACGTCGTCCAGTTGCGCCGGCCGACCTGATCGATCGGGATGCAGCTGTCGTACCGGCCCGGAACCGGGTCGTAGTGGAGGACGTTGCGGCCAACTTCCTCGGACGTGAAATACCCCAGGATGGTGGCCGATCGGAACATCGTGAAAAAGCCCGGTTCACGCGCTTCTTCGGCGCGTGCGATGTCGCGCAGGATCGCGTCCTGTCGATCGGCGCCGAGCGCGGCGAACGGCCGGCCGTCGCCGGCCTTCGCGGCGGCGTCGACGGCGGCGAGCCCGGTCGTCAGCCGCTCACGTTCCTCGGCGGTCATGATGTCGCTGTACAGGAGATTGATGAACGCCGGCACGCCGACGTCGATCGCGCCAGGCGTGTCGGTGCGCGGCAGAATGCGATCGGCGGCGGCGCTCACGGTTGCCGCCTGCGCGGCGTCGAGTGACCGGCCCTGCGGTGCCGACGCGGCCCGACCGACGATCGACAGCCACTCCGACGACACCACCACGCCGGCGAGCAGCGCCGCGCGCCGGATCGCTTCGCGCCGGCTGATCGAGGAGACGCCTGTCGGTTCGGGTGTCGGCATGGCGCGACTCAGAGGTTGCGTTTGTTCACTTCGCTCACTGCGCGATCGCAGGCGCGGGCGGTGAGCGCCATGTAGGTGAGCGACGGATTGACGCAGGAGTTCGACGTCATGCACGCGCCGTCGGTGACGAACACGTTCGGCGCCGCGTGCACCTGATTCCAGCCGTTGAGCACGGACGTCTTCGGATCGCGGCCCATGCGGGCGGTGCCCATTTCGTGAATGCACAAGCCTGGCGCGCTGCCGTCGTCGAACGGCGTCACATTCTTCAGCCCGGCCGCTTCGAGCATTTCGGCCGCCGAGCTCATCATGTCCTTGCGCATGTTGAGCTCGTTGGTTTTCCATCCGCAGTCGAAGGTGACCGTCGGCAGCCCCCATTTGTCGCGCAGCGTCTGATTCAACGTCATGCGGTTGTCGTGGTAGGGCAGGCATTCCCCCCACGAACCGATCCCGAAACGCCAGGGCCCGGGCGCAATCAAGTCGGCTTTGAGATCGGCACCGAAGCGGCTCAGTTCCTTGATGCCGCGCGCCCAGTTCTCACGGCTGCCGCTGCCCTGATAGCCGAACCCGCGAATGTAGTCCTTCTGCCGGGTCTTGGCGTCCAGGTTTCTGAAGCGGGGAATGTAGATGCCGTTCGGACGCTGCCCTTTGTAGAAGCGATCGCCGAAATCGTCGGACAGCCCGTTGGCCCCCACCTTGAAGTGATGGTCCATCAGATTGCGACCGAGCTCGCCGCTGTCGTTGCCCAGCCCGCTCGGAAAGCGGTCCGACTTCGAGTTCAGGAGAATGAACGTCGACGCGATCGCCGACGCACACAGAAAGATCACCCGCGCAAAATACTCCGTCGTCTGGCTGGTCTCGGCGTCGACGATGCGAACGCCGGTGACGCGCCTGGTGCGCGCGTCGTAGATCAGCTCGGACACGATCGAGAACGGGCGAAGCGTGAGCCGTCCGGTCGCGTAGGCCGCAGGGAGGGTCGCGGAATTGCTGCTGAAATACGCGCCATACGGGCAACCGCGGATGCAGCGGTTGCGATATTGGCAGCCGCCGCGGCCGTTGTGCGGCTGGGTCAGGTTCGCCACCCGGCCGATGATCATCGGCCGGCCGCCGAACGATTTCGCGATGCGCTCCTTGACCTGCTGCTCGAGGCAATTCATCGCCATCGGCGGCAGGAACTGGCTGTCGGGCAGGTGCGGCAATCCCTCGCGGCTGCCGCTGATGCCCGCGAAGCGCTCGACGTAGTCGTACCAGGGTGCGACGTCCTTGTAGCGGACCGGCCAGTCCACGGCGACGCCGTCGCGGGCGTTCGCTTCGAAATCCAGGTCGCTCCACCGGTACGACTGACGGCCCCACAGCAGCGACCGGCCGCCGACATGGTAGCCGCGCATCCAGTCGAAGCGCTGGACCTCCGAATACGGATTCTCGACGTCGTTGACGAACCAGTGCGCCGACGCCGGATGCGTCGTGTAGCCGGTGCGATTCTGTTTTTCCTGCTTCGCGACGTCGGTTTGCGACAGCCGGTTGCGGCCGGCGAACTGCCAGCCCTCCATCATCGCGGTGGGGTAGTCCGGATGCTTGACGTCGCGCCCGCGTTCGAGGACCAGCGTCTTGAGCCCCTTCTCGGCCAGTTCCTTGGCCGCCCAACCGCCGCTGATGCCCGATCCGACGACGATCGCGTCGTAGGTGCGCTCGGCGGTGCCGGCGGCCTGGATGTGCATGACGGCCAAAGAATACTCGCGCCTCAGTGTGCTCGCAACCGCGAAGGATGGTAAAAACCATCAAGAGAGCCCCAGCGGAGGTTTATGCGCATGCGCACTCGTCGAATCACGCTGGCCGCCCTGGTGGCGGCCTTGATGACCGTCGCGCCTCACTCGCAGGAGCGCTTCTCGTTCTTCCAGGCGAGCACGCCTGAAAGCGTCCAGCGGATGCTCACCCTGGCCGAGCTTCGCGACGACGACGTCGTCGTGGATCTCGGGTCCGGGGACGGGCTGATTCCGCTGACCGCCGCCCGCATGAATTCACGTCTTCGCGGCTACGGCGTCGACATCGACGCCAAGCTCGTGAGCGAGTCGAATAACCAGGCGAAAAGCGAGGGCCTGGCCAATCGCGTCCGCTTCGAACAGCGCAACGCTTTTGACACCGACCTGGGCAACGCGACCGTCGTGACCATGTGGCTGTTTCCCGAGCTCATGCGGTTGCTGCGGCCGATCATCCTCGAACGCGCCCGCCCCGGCACGCGCGTGCTGACCAGCACCTGGGACCTCGCCGGCTGGGCGCCTGACGCGGTCAACCGGGACGGCGCGCCGATCTACCTCTGGATCGTTCCTGCCCGTGTCGGCGGAGACTGGGATTGGGAGCTGCAGGTGGCCGGGAGGCGCGTGCGGTACGGCGCATTCATCGAGCAGCATTTTCAGGAACTGCAGGGCGTCGCGCGCGCCGGCGATCGGCGCGAGGTGCTCGAACCGGTGAGCCTGAGAGGCGAAGACATCGTCTTCACGTTGAACATCACGCTCGACGGACTTGGCCTGACCCGCCACGAGTTCAGCGGCAAGGCGCAGAGCGATCAGATTGTGGGCACCGTCAAGGTCACTCCCTTGAATCAGGCGGCGGTGACTGTGCCGTGGCAAGCGAAACGCGTGGCTCGCTCGACCTACTTCGCGCCGACGGGCCTGGCGATGTTTCAGCCGCCGCGTTAGCGTCGCGCCGGTCCCGCCTGAGCGGATGGTGGCGGGTGAGCCAATTTGGCTGGTCTGTGGGAAGTACTTGTCCAGCCGGTGGCCTCGTCAGTCGATTCCGTCCCGGTGTGGCCGGCCGATGCGTCAGGAACGAAACTTGCTGTTGCTCAGCCCGAGGTGGGTGTCATGCGCAGGTTCATCCTGGTGCGGCGGGCGCTGCCGTTTCTGATTCTCCTGGCCGCTGCCGGGTGTGGCGCGAGCAGCGAGAACAATTCCCCGACCGCGCCATCGGCTGCGGGCGGTAGCGGCGCGACCATCGCCGGCACCGTGAGCGGCGTGGGGACTAGCGGGCTCACGGTCGCGGTCGCTGGCACCAATCTGTCGACGGGCGTGGAGAATACAGGCAACTTCAGGCTTGGCGGGGTGCCCGCGGGGCTCGTGCGTTTGCAATTCAGAACGGCCGCGGCGACGGCCACGGCACTGCTACCGAACGTCACCAACGATGACGTCATCCAGATTCAGGTCCAGGTCAGCGGCGCCTCGGCGACGATCGTCAGCGAGACGCGATCGACCGCCAAAGTCGTGCTTTGCCATCGGACGGGAAACGGCACGTATCACTCCATCGAGATCAGTACAGACGCCGAGTCAGCACATCGGGCGCACGGCGACGGCAAGATCGGCGATCCCGTGCCGGGCGAGCTCGGGCGGGTCTTCGGCGCCGACTGCCAGCCGACTGGCCCGCTGACCAGCGCTTCCGTGCGCATCAAGAAGGCCACCAACGGGCAGGATGCCGACAACGCACCAGGACCAACCGTACCCGTGAACAGCACCGTCACGTGGACCTACGTCGTGACGAACACCGGCACCGCGCCGCTCACCGCGGTCGTGGTGAGGGATGATCCCAACGGTCCGGTGCCGTGCCCCAGAGCGACGCTGGCCGCCGGCGAATCGATGACGTGCATGACGACCGGCGTGGCGATCGCCGGCCAGTACCGCAACGTCGGCACGGTGACGGCGAGCTGGAGTGCGGGATCGGTCTCGGATTCCGACGCCAGCCACTACTTCGGTCAGGTCGCGACGCAGGTAGAAGGACCGAAAGTCCAGCTCTGCCATCGGACCGGCAATGGCTCGTACCATCTGATCGAAGTGAGCGTCAACGCCGAGCCCGCGCACCGCGCGCACGGCGACGGCAAGATCGGCGAGGCGGTGCCCGGCACTCCCGGGCGGACGTTCGGCGCCAATTGCTCCGTGCAGTAGCGTCGGTGCAGCCGGGAGACCGTCAGGCGGCCGACGTGCCGAGCCGCACTGGGATTCTGAGCTTTGAGTCGATTCAAGTCGATTTGAGCAACTGACTCAATCCGATCTACAGTTTCATCCCCGTGGGATGGATGAGCGGAAAGAGTTGGCGGGCCCGGCTGTGCGCGAGCGCCGTCCTGTTGGCCGTCACCGCGCCGGCTGCCGCCGCCCAGATCGGCGGTGGCGCACTGGCCGGGCAGGTGATCGATCAAGCCGGCGCCGCTTTGCCTGGAGCGACGTTGACCCTCACGGCGGTTGGCACCAATCTCTCCCGAACGACGGTGGCAGGCGAGGACGGACACTACCTCTTCACGGCGCTCGCGCCTGGCCTGTATCGCGTCCGCGTCGAGTTGAATGGCTTTCGACCGCTCATCCGCGACGGCATTCGGCTCGCCACGGGCGAAACGGTCCGGCTGAGCCTGCCAATGCAGCTCGGCGCCGTCACAGAAGCGATCACGGTCACGGCAGATGCGTCACTGCTCCGAGGCGAAACCTCAGGACTCGGCCACGTCATCGACCATCGAAAGATCGTCGACCTCCCGCTCAACGGCCGAAGCTTCATCGCGCTCGCGACGTTGGCGCCGGGCGTCGCGATGCCGCCAGCGCCTGCTGCGCCGTTGCCTCGCATCAACGGCGGACGGCCGCGCACGAACGAGTACCTCTTCGACGGCATCTCGGTGTTGCAGCCAGAGCCGGGCCAGGTCGCGTTCTTCCCGAACCTGGACGCGATTCAGGAGTTCAAGATCGAAAGCAACAGCCCGCCGGCCGAATTCGGCCGCTTCAACGGCGGGGTCGTCAACCTGACCACCAGATCGGGCACCAACGCGTTTCGCGGCACGCTCTTCGAGTACGTGCGGCACGAAGCGCTGAACGCCCGGAACTACTTCACGCCGTCCGAGGCGGCCAAGCCGCAGTTTCGCCGGAATCAGTTCGGCGGCGTTGTTGGCGGACCCGTCCGCCGCGATCGGACGTTCTTTTTTGCCGACTATCAGGGACAGCGGCAGACGATCGGCCGCACGGTCATCTCCACCGTGCCGACCCAGCTACAGCGGCAGGGCATCTTTACCGAGGCGATCGGCGGACGTGTACCCGCCATTTACGATCCCGCGACGACAATGCCCGGCCCGACCGGCGGCGTGACGCGCCAGCCATTCTCGGGGAACACGATCCCGGCCGATCGGGTGGACCCGGTCGCGCGCCAGCTCCTGGAGCGATATCCGCTGCCGACGAGTGCGGGCACCGCCAACAACTACCGCCGTGTGGACAACGAGACGGTCGATCAGGATCTCGTCAGTGTTCGGCTCGATCACCGTCTCGCAACGGGCCGGGATGACGTGTTCGGGCGGCTGACCCGATTCGACGAGACCTTCATCCCGGTCACACCGCTTCCTGAAGGAAGCGGACTGACGACGGGCACGCTCGGGCCGCAGCAGACCACGTCGTGGTCGTTCGCGTCGAGCTATCGACGCGTCGTCAGCCAGCGTATCGTCAACGAGCTGCGGATCGGCGACACACGCCGCAGCGTCGGACGCACCGCCGTCGAACTGGCCGGCCCGCCGTCCGCGAGCCTGGGCCTTCCCGGCATTCCGTCGAACGCGCAGTTCCCGCAGACGCTGCCAGCGTTCCTGATCGGCGGCTATCAGCAGCTGGGATCGCCACCGAGCACAGCCTCGCAGTTCGGCACGAGCGTGACGCAAATCGCTGATTCGCTCGTCTGGCTGAAAGGACGGCACAGCCTGAAGATCGGCGCGGACCTGCGCTGGGAGCGCCTCAACGTCCTGCAGCCGCCGTCGCCGACGGGATCCTTCACGTTCAGTAACTTGTTCAGCGACCTGCCAGGCACGGCGAATACAGGCACGCCGTTCGCCAGCTTTCTGCTCGGACAGGTGCAGCAGTTCTCGATCGATCTCCAGCAACAGGAGGTCCGCAACCGCGCGCACTTCCAGGAGTACTTCGTTCAGGACGACTGGCGGGTGTCCTCCCGGGTGACCGTCAACGCCGGCGTGCGGTATACGCTGAACTTCCCGTCAACCGAGGAGCACAATCAGGCCGCTGTTTTCAATCTGGACACCGAGCAACTCGAGTATCTCGGCCAGAATGGCGTGCCGCGTTCAGCGCGTCGCCTGCACAAACTCAATTTCGGTCCGCGCCTGGGCGTCGCGGCTCGCGTCACCGACCGGACTGTGGTGCGAGGCGGATACGCGACGGTGTGGATCGAAATGGCCGGCATCACGACACCGTTCACGACGCCGGTCTTTCCGTTCCTGCAGACGGTATCGCAACGAAATCTCGACAATATTTCGCCCGCGTTCGTACTGGCCACCGGCCCCAGCGTCGAGCCCATTCCGCTGACGCCGGACGCTGGCCTGGGTCAGGGCGTCTTTTCTGTCGATCGCGACCTCGGCTCCGGCTACGTCCAGCAGTGGAACGCGTCGATGCAGCGTGAGCTCTCCTCGAACATCGCGGTGGAAGTGGCCTATGTCGGGTCGAAGATCACACGGGTGGGCCTCCCGGACTCCAACCTGAACCAGCTCACGGTCGATCAGCTCGCACAGGGTGCGCCGTTGCAGGTACGCGTCGACAACCCGTACTTCGGGATCATCCCGCGTTCGTCATCGCTCGGCGATCCGACGATCACGGTCGCGCAGCTGCAGAAGCCCTATCCGCAGTACACGACCGTCAGTCTCTATCGCAACAACGTCGGCACGACGATGTACCACGGCGTTTACGCCAAGCTGGAACAGCGCTTCTCACGAGGCCTGTCGTATCTCGTCAGCTACACGCGATCGAAGCTCGTCGATGACGCCTCCTCGGTGTTCGACGCGTCGATTCTGACCGGGCCAGTGGCGAACTTTCCGGTGGCCGACAGTTTCAACCGCAGTCTCGAGCGCGACTATTCGAACGGAGACATTCCACACGTTTTCGTCGCGTCTGCGGTCTGGGACCTCCCATGGGGCCAGACTCGAGGCCGCGACGTCACCGGCTTCTGGGGCGCGCTGATCAGCGACTGGACCTTGACCGGCGTGCTCACGCTCCAGTCGGGTCTCCCGATCGCCATTGGCCAGACGACGAACAACAATGCGTTCGCGGGATTCGGCACGCAGCGGCCCAACCTCGTCGGCGATCCGAAGCTCCCGGCAAACGAACGGTCGGTGAACCGCTGGTTCAACACCAGCGCGTTCGCGGCGGCGCCAGCCTTTACGATTGGCACGAGCTCACGCAATCCGGTCCGGGGGCCGGGCTATCGCAACCTCGATCTCGCGTTGATGCGGCGGGTGCCACTGTCCGGCAGCCGGGCACTGGAAGTGCGGGCGGAGGTGTTCAATGCCACCAACATCGCGCCGTTCGGCGCCCCGAATACGACCGTCGGCTCGGCCGCGTTCGGAACGATTACCTCGGCGGGAGATCCACGCGTGATTCAACTGGCGCTGAAATTCCTGTTCTGAGGACTCCCGGAGTCGTGAGCGTGCTGACGACTCCGGGAGTCCTTCTTCAGAACACCGCTTCGAGCAGGCGCGTGAGCAACTCATCCAACGGAACCATCGTGAGTGCCAATGGCGCGACCGGGGCGAGCGTCGTCAGCGCCAGCTGCAGTGCGGTCTGCAAGGTGAACGGCACCAACCGCATTTCCTTGACCACGGTGAAGCTGTTGCCGAGATCGGCCAGCGATTGAATGTCGGCGCTGCCGATCAGCGGCTCGTTGGCCGGCGCGCCGCTGCGCAGCCATTTGTCATCGAATTCGCGCGCGTAGCGCTGCGCCAGCGCGCCGTATTCGCGCAGGCCGACGCGCTTGGCGGCCGCGAGTTGGCGACTGAACAGCAGCAGCGGGCCGAGGACGGCGATCGCCGTGACGACGACCAACCCGCCGATCTCCAGCTTGAACTGCGGGAGTGTGGCGCCAGCGAAAAAAATCCGGTTGGCAATCGTCCCGGCGAGCAGGGCCCCCTGGGCCAACATGAACGGCGCGAAGGCGTGGCTCACGCCCGCGACGAAGCCCACGCCGCCGCTGCGATCCGGATGCGTCGGCATGAGCAGCAACTCGATGCGTGACACGTGCCAGAGGAAGCGCATCCAGATGAACAGGCGGAAGTACCAGCGGACGAGCAGGAACTGAAACAGCGGCAGGCTCACGAGTCCCAGCCACCAGCCGGCTACTGACGGCTGCCATTCCCCTCCCACCGGCCCGCCGTACCAACTCGATACGTCGAGCGCCAGTTGCGTCCGCCAGATGAACGGCACTCCGACGAAGAAGACGGCGGCCAGCAGGAGCGCTTCGGCCGTGACCGAATTGCGCAGGCGAAGCGCCGAGCTGATGGCCGCGTCGAACCGGTGCCGCGCCGCGTCGGGGATCAGCTCGCGCGTCAGAAATTCCCGCACGACTGGACGCATGAGCCGGTGAACGACCAGCTCAGCGACGACCAGCAACGGCAGCGCGAGGAGCAGCCGTATGTGCAGTTCCACGTCGTGGAGGAACGGCACCCTGACGCGGTCGCCCCACGCGTGTCCCGCCGCCACCGACAGCACCAGCGGCGGCACCCAGGTCAGCACCACTAACGCGATAACGCGCCGGCGAAGCAACTCCAGCGCGCCTCCGGCGAGACGCGCCCGCCGCCAGAGTTGATACAGCGGCCCGCCCAGGACGAGCGAGAAGTCGGCCGGATCGTGCAGGAACCGTTCGGTGTCGGTCGGAGGATGCGGTGCGCTCATGGGGTCGGCGCGGCCGCTACTTGGTCACGCCGCGGGCCAGCCCCTGCTTGTGGAGTTCCTTGACGCACTCCTTCACGAGGTCTTCGACGAAGCGCTGGAGGTTTTTCGGATCCTTGGTCTCGCTGACCGCCGCCCACAAGAGCTGGTTGCGAGGCACGCTATAGATCGTCGCTTCGACGACCACGACCGTGTTCTGCTCCGCGTACCCGGGAATGTACGGCTCGTTCCAGCCGTAGCCGTAGTAGCCCCACAACGTGCTGTAGGAAGGGTTCCCCCAGATGCTCGGGTGGTACGTCGTCCGCTTCTCCTTGGTGACCGGCCGCACCGCCACGACGCCCTCGACATTGGCCTTCTCGAACCAGACCTTGGCGCGATCGGGAGCTTGCAGCTCTTCCTTCGGGGCGATGCGATAGGTGGCGACCGACTGCAAGCCCCGCGCGGTCAGCTCGCGGACCAGCGTTTCCTCGCCGGCGACGCGAAGCCCGTTCTCCTGCGAGATCACGAGTGCGGCGACTTTCTTGCCGGCGAAGGTGACCTGGCCGGCATCCGGCGATTTCCAGACCGACGTGAATTTGGGCGCGGCTGACAGCACGCCGACGGCGGCAACCGCTGCCGCAACCACAAACGGGAAGGTACGATTCATGATTCCGAAGGATAGCCTGCCGGGAGCCCCCGCCGCTACCGGCTCGAGAGCGAGATCTCCTCGACCAGGGCCCGCTCCGGGCAGCGTGGCGACCAGCCAGGCACACGCGGCGATGTCGTCCGGTTGCAGCATTCGCGCGCGCGCCTCGGCTGACGGGGGCTGCGGTCGCTGGTCGAGCAGCGGCGTGTTGATATCGCGCGGGTGGATGGAGCAGGCGCGCACGCCGTGCCCGCGCTCCTCGGCATTGATCTGCTGCGTCAGGCCGCTCAGTCCGAACTTCGACGAGACGTACGCCGCGCCCGCCAGATCCCGCGCCAACTTCCCGGCGTCGGAGTTGATGTTGATGATGGTCCCGGTCCCGCGCTGGCGCATGCCGGGAAGGAACGCCCGCACGCAGTAGTACGCGCCGTGCAGGTTCGTCGCGAGGACGGCGTGCCAGTCCTCGAGCGAGAGGGCTGAGAAGCTCCGCCGCGGCACGTTGATGCCCGCGGCGTTGACCAGCACATCGACTGCGCCGACCCGTTCCAGCACACCGGCGCCCATGGCCGCCACGTCATCGGCGACGCTGATGTCGCAGGGGAACGGCATGGCGAGCCGGTCGCCGTCCCGGCCCGCCAGCGACGCGGTCTCGGCGAGTGCCGACGAGCGGCGACCGACCAGCGCCACTCGCCAGCCCTCAGCCACGAACTTCAGTGCGACTGCGCGCCCGACGCCGCTGCCGGCGCCGGTGACGACGGCGGTTCCCTGCGGAACTGACACGTGGCGGCTCGAGCCTCAGTTCAGCGTGGCCACGCGCGTCTTGATCGCCTCGATCAAGGCCTGCACGCGGGCCGCGTCGCGCCCGGTCGCGCTCGCCGTTTCGGCGGCAAGCTCCGTCGTGAGTTTTTCGAGCTGCTGAACGGCCGACTCGCGGTCGCGCCCGGCACGCGACTTCTCGGCCCGATCCATCGCCGTCCGGAGCGCGTTGGCGCGCCCCTGCGGCAGCGATTTGCTCCGCGTCAGCTGATCCAGATACGCCTTGGCGACGACGAAGCTGGCCGGCCAGGTCAGACCCGGCTGCTGCTGGGCGTTGAACTCATCGAGACGAATCAGTGCGGCGGCGTCCAGCTCGCTTTGCGACAGGACGTCGCTCGGCAGCAGCCGGAAGATGTCGAGGCCGCGGCCGATCTCCGAGCCGTAAATGTGGCCGTTGTACCAATACGTCGACCAGTAACCAGCCGTGATGAGCTTGGTGCCGTCGATCGGACCGCGATCGAAGTAGGCGATTTCGACCGGCTTCGTCGAATCGGTGAAGTCGAACACCGACAGCCCGCCCTGGTACCACGCCTGCACCATGATGTCGCGCCCGGGCACCGGAATGATCGATCCGTTGTGCGCGACGCAGTTCTCGAGCTCCGTCTGCGGCGCCGGCAGCTTGAAGTAGCCGCCGAACTGGAGCTTGCGGTCCTTGCTGATGTCGAACACCGCGTCGGCGCCCCAGGTCGGCAAGTCGGTGTCGCGGCAGCGCGGCGACGTCCCGCCGCCCCACTCGTCGGTGAAGATGACCTTGGTGCCGTCGTTGTTGAACGTGGCGGAGTGCCAGTAGGCGAAGCTCTTGTCGGTCACCGCGTCGAGCCGCACCGGATGCACCGGATCGGTGATGTCGAGCAGGATCCCGTTGCCGGAGCAGGCGCCGGCCGCGAGGCCGACACTCGGCATCACCGTGATGTCATGGCACTGATTGGTGACACTGGTCCGCTGCGTGCCTTCGCCGTGATTGCCGCCCTGCCACAACCCGCTGATCGCCCCCGTCGTCGGATCCGCGAAAATGCGGGGACGGCTGACGACCTTGGCCGTCGCGGGGGCCGCCAGCGGCACCTGAATGACGTCGATGCTGAACAGCGCTGTGTCAGGATCCTCTTTCGGATCCTTGCTCGAACAACCGGCGAGCTCTTCCGCGGATCGCACCCCGCTTGTGCCTGAACCATAGATGTAGACGTTCTCCTTGTCTTTCGGATCGACGAGGAGGGTGTGCGTGTGCGACCCGCGGCAGGTCTGCACGGCGGCGATCTGCTGCGGCTTCGACGGGTCGGTGATGTCGAAAATCCGCACGCCGCGGAAGCGATCGGGACTCGCCACTTCGCTGACGCCCTGCGTGCCGCAGTCCAGCCGGCCGCGCGTCTGCTCGACCGACATGAACAACAGATTGCGGAACACGGAGACGTCGCCCTGGCCGCCCGGGCACGGCATCGACACCGTCAACTTCGGCTTGCGCGGATCCTCGATGTCGTAGAAGTTGAGCCCGTGAAAGTTGCCGAGGAAGAGCTGGTGCCCTTTGAAGGCCAGATCCGAGTTCGCGAAGTTCAGGCTGCCGGTGGGATCGTTGAACGGTTCAGGCTTGTCGAGATGCCCGATGAGCTCGATGTGTCGCGCCACCTGTCCGGCGTCTTTGACCCCGGCCTTCAAGCCGACGCGTGGATCGGACGACACGACCTTCGGTGGCGCCGGCTTCTCTTGCGCAGGTTTGTCCTGAGCCGCGACGGCCACTGGCGACGTCAGCGTCAGACCGCCCACGAGCGTCAGGTTCCAGATCAGGCGGATCCGCGCCGCTCGTCGATTCGCATCGTGCGTCATGTAGTCATCCTCACAAAGGCAAAAGCGATCGTTGCGCGCGGTCATTTGCCGGACGCGAGCAGGCCCCGCATCCGGCTGATTTCCATCTGCTGGTCGGCGTCAACGTCCGAAGCGAACGCAAAAATCTCGGCGCTTTGTCCGCCCCCTGACGCGAAGAGGTCCTTCACCATCACGATCGCTCCTTCGTGATGACGGATCATGTACTGGAGGAAGAGGCGGTCGAACTCCGCGCCCTTGGCGCCCTCGAGGCGCGCCATGTCTTCAGCCGTGAGCATGCCCGGCATGAGTGGCGCCCCGGGCAGGTGGTGCGCATGATCGGCCGGCGGCTTCTGGCCGCGTTCTTCCAGCCACCGCCGCATCATCTTGATCTCGTCGGACTGCGAGACGTCGATCCGCAACGCGAGCAGCTTCATGTCGTCGCGCGTCGTCCGCGTCTTGAGCAACGCCGTCATGTCCAACGCCTGGGCGTGGTGCCCGATCATGCCCTGCATGAACGCGACATCCGCGGCAGTGTGCTTGATTGCGGTCGCCGGTCCGGCGGAGGCCACCACCCGGCTCGCCTCACCGGGCTTCCCGGGCACCACGATGGCGGGGCCACCGGCAGCAGCGGGGCTCGCCGCAGTGGCGCTGTGACACGAGGCGCCGGCCAGGCAGGAGGCGACGACGGCGAAAGCGAGAAGAGGCGTGCGCATGACTCCCCGCGGACTCGCCGCGCGGCTGAACTCAAGGATATACGGTGGCGCCTGATTACGACGAGATCGGGGGTCAGACCGGGGTCAGACCGGGGTCAGACCCAATTCGCCGCCGGCAGTCGTCAGCCGGGCTCTGAGTCCGCCCATCGGCGACGCCTCGAGGGCAATCGACCCGGTATAGAGCTCGCCGAGGTCGCGAACGATCGCGAGCCCGAAGCCCGAGCCGGGCGCGGCCTCGTCGCCTCGGACGCCGCGTTGCAGGACCGCGGCGCGCAGCTCGGGCGCGAGCCCCGGTCCGTCGTCGTCCACGATGATCTCGATCTGATCGCCGGCCGCGATCGAGGAGACGCGCACGGACGATCGCGCCCATTTGCAGGCGTTGTCGAGCAGGTTGCCGAGCATCTCGTCGAGATCCTGGCGTTCGACGCGGACGAAGTGGGTGACCGGTGCGTCCGCAGAAAGGGCAAGCGGGCGCTCCGCGTGCAACCGCGTCAGCGTCCGGACGAGACCGGCGGCCGACTCGGCGACCGCGGACCGGGCGCCGAGCCGGGCGCCCGACGCAGCCGCGCGCGCGTGGGCGAGGTGGTAGTCGACCTGGCGCCGCATCCGATCGACTTCCTGGCGAATCGCCGCCGCGAGATCGGCGTGGCCGGCCGCGGCGGCGCGGTCGGCCTCGTGCGCCAGAACTGCCAGTGGCGTCTTCAGGCCGTGCGCCAGATCGCCGGCTTTCGCGATCGCGCGGCTGACCGTGAGCTCGCGGTGCTCGAGGAGTGCGTTCAGATCGTCGACGAGCGGCTGCACTTCGGCCGGATACGTCCCGTCGAGCTGGCGCTGACGGCCTTGGCGAACCTGGGCGAGGCGGGTCCGAATCGTCTGAAACGGCGAGACGCCACGCCGGAAGAACGTGAACCCGACGACCAGACAGAGGATGGCGGTCGTCGTCATCCCCGCAACGTGGGCGAACGCGCGGCTGTGATGCAGGGAGGCGATCGAGACTCACGTGGGCCGCCGCCAGCACGCCAGCCGTCCAGAGCAGGCCCCCGACAAGCAATCTCGAGCGCAGGGATGTCAGCGCCACCCTCAGTCCCCAGTACTCGAAGCAGGCGTCGTCTCGATGCGATAGCCGAGGCCGCGGACAGTGGAGATCACGCCGGCGCCGAGCTTGCGTCGCAGGCGTGCGACGAAGACTTCGACCGTGTTCGAGTCGCGGTCGGCGTCCTGTGCGTAGATGTGTTCGGTGAGCTCGGTTTGCGAAACGACGCGGCCGCGATGGTGCATCAGGTACGCCAGCACGCGATATTCGTGGCTGGTCAGCCGGACCGCGACGCCATCCCGCGTGACGCGCGCCAGCCGCGGATCGAGCGTGATCGGACCGCACGAGATCTCAGGTTGCACTTGACCGCTCGCCCGGCGAATCAGGGCGCGAATGCGCGCCAGCACTTCTTCCATGCTGAACGGCTTCGCGACGTAGTCGTCGGCGCCGCCGTCGATGCCGATCACTTTCTCGTGCCAGCTTCCACGCGCGGTCAGGACGAGCACCGGCGTCGCCATGCCGGCCTCCCGCCAGTGCCGGAGGACCGTCAGCCCGTCGACGCGCGGCAGTCCCAGATCGAGCACGATCGCGTCGTACCGCTCGGTGTGACCGAGGAAATCAGCGCGGTCGCCATCCGCGGCGACATCGACCACGTAGCCGGCCCCGCCGAGCGCCTCGGACAGTTGGGCCGCCAGCCGGGCTTCGTCTTCGACCACCAGCACCCGCACACCGCCTTATAGCCCAAGCGAAGCTGAACCGCACCTGAACGTGCTGTTCACCGAGCCTTCAGTGGCGGCCGCATACGCTCTGGTGCAATTCGCCATGGCCAAACGATCCACCACGACCGTTCTCGTTGCCCTCGTTGTCTTCGTGCTGCTCGCGGTCGCCGTCCGCTATTTTGGCGCGCCGCTGATGGACGCACTCGCTTCTCTCCACGGGAGGCCAGGTCATTGATGCCGCGGTTCGCCGACCTGCGGAACGCCGCGCGCGCCATCCGGCGGATGCCCGGAGTCGCCGGAGTCGTCATCGCTTCGGTGGGAATCGGGATCGGCGCCAACACCGCGGTGTTCACGTGGGTCCAGGCGCGCGTGCTGCAGCCGTTACCGGCGGTTCCTGACAGCCATCAGCTCCAACTCATCGAACCGCAGGGCGAAAACGGATCGTTTCCGGGCATGTCGTGGCGCGAATTTGGCGATCTTCAGGAGCGCCTGCCGTCGTTTCAGCACGTCATCGCGTTCCGGACCACGCCGCTCAACGTTGGCGTGGGCACGCAGCTCGAACGCGCGTTCGGGTTCTTCGTTTCTGGCAATTACTTCTCCGGCCTCGGGCTGCATGCCGCGGCCGGCCGTCTCATCGAGCCTGCGGACGCCGCGCGGCCGGGAGGCGAGCCGGTGATCGTGATCTCGCACGAATTCTGGCAGGCGCGGCTTGCCGGGGCGCCTGACGTCATCGGCCGGACCGTTCGCGTCAACGACCGTCCGCTCACCGTCGTCGGCGTTGCGCCACGCGGCTTCCGAGGCACGATCATGGGCGTCGTCTTCGACCTGTGGATGCCGGCGACGCTGGCGCCGGTGCTGGTTGACGGCTCCAACGAGCTCACGGCGCGCGAGGTTCGCGCATACTCGGCCATCGGCCGGCTGCACGCCGGCGTGACGTCCGGGAGGGCTCAAGCC
This sequence comes from uncultured Acidobacteriota bacterium, assembly GCA_963816795.1. GTDB lineage: Bacteria > Acidobacteriota > Vicinamibacteria > Vicinamibacterales > SCN-69-37 > CAWFLT01. Next base: position 49,837 of record CAWFLT010000002.1, read on the forward strand.
GAGCTCACCGCGGCGATGCAGGATCTGGCGCGAGCGTATCCGTCGACCAACGCCTCGGTGCAGGGCGCCGTGCTGCCGATCTGGCAGGCGCCTCGTGGCCCGCAGCGCTTTCTCACCAGCGCGATCGTGATTCTCCAGGGCGTGATGCTGCTGGTCCTGCTCGCCGTCTGCGGCAATACCGCCAACTTGCTGCTCGCCCGGGCGAGCACGCGCCGGCAGGAAATAAGCATTCGCCTGGCCCTCGGCGCCGGCCGGTGGCGGATCGTGCGCCTGCTGATGACCGAACACCTCGTGCTTGGTCTCCTCGGGGCCGGGTTCGGCGCCGTGGCCGCCATGTGGGGGACGGAGGCGCTGCGGGCCGTACCGCTGCCGTCGCCGGCGGGCGTGACGATCAGGTTCGACAGCGCCGTCGACGCCGTCAGCGTCGGATTCGCCATGGCGCTCGGCGTGATGTCGTCGCTCCTCTTTGGCCTGCCGCCCGCGCTGCACCTCGCCCGTCTGACTCCGAATCGCGCCTTGCGATCCGGAACGAGCCCGGGCGGACGCAGTGTCACGCGCGATGTGCTGATGGCGGTTCAGGTCGCGCTGGCGCTCGTGGTCCTGGTCGTCGCGGCGCTCTTCGTCCGCAATTTCGACGACACGAAGCGGACCGATCCGGGATTTCGCCGCGAAGGCGTGCTCCTCGCCGCCTACGACCTGCGCGGCCGCAACCGCGGCGTCGACAGTCAGAGGTCGGCCGAGTTTGCCCGCCGCCTGCTTGACGAAGTGCGCCGGCTGCCGGCGGTTGAATCAGCGGCCCTGGCCACCTCGGTGCCGCTCGACATTCACGGCCTGCCGACGCGCGCCTTCGCGCTCGAAGGGCGCGCCCGGCCGGACGGCACGCTCGACCAGGCCGTCACGAACACCGTGACGCCCGGCTATTTCGCGACGATGCAGATCCCGCTTCGCGCGGGCGCCGATTTCACCTCGCTCGACGACACCGCCACGGCGCCGCAAGCCATCGTCAACGAGGAGTTCGTCCGCCAGTACCTCGGCGACGCGTGGCCGATCGGACGCCGCCTCGAGGCCTCAGGCCGGCCGTACATCCTGACGGGCGTCGTCGCCAACTCCTTGTCGAACGCGTTCGGCGAACCGCCCACCCCGGCGATCTATCTTTCATTGCGCGATCGGCCGAGCCCCAGTACCGAGGTGCACGTGCGCACGCGCGATGGACAGGAGCTCGATGTCGCTCCTGAAATCCGGAAGGTCGTCGCCGGACTCGATGCGTCGTTGCCGCTCTACAACGTGCGGACGCTCGAGCAGCATGTCGATCAGAATCTGGTGTTCCGTCGCATTCCCGCCCGCATGTTCGTCGTGCTCGGTCCGCTCCTGCTGGCGCTCGCGGCGATCGGGATCTTTGCGAGTGGTGGCGTACGCCGTCGCGCAGCGGAGATCGGAGATCGGCCTGCGGCTTGCGCTCGGCGCAACCGGAGGGCGGGTCGTGGCCGCACTGATGATCGATACGCTGCGCGTGATCGCGCTCGGCGCCGCCGCCGGCTGGGCGGTCGCGATCATGATCGACCGGGACGTCGCCAGCGGCGGCGCCTCGAGCGCGCCGATCGTCATCGGCGTGCCGCTCGTCCTCTTCGCTGTCGCGGTCGTGGCGTGCTGGCTTCCAGCCCGGCGGGCCAGCCGCGTCGATCCGCTGACGGCGCTGCGACCGGAGTAATGGCTATCAAGACAAGGATGACCGCCCGAAGGCGAGCGTAGCGAGCCGTGAGGGCGCCGCGCGTGGGGGTGGGGCCCCACGCGCAACAGATGAGAAGGCGAGCGTAGCGAGGCGCCGCGCGTGGGGGGGGCACGCGCAACAAAGATGACCGCCCGAAGGCGAGCGGAGCGAGCCGTGAGGGCGCCGCGCGCGGGGGTGGGGCCCCAGCGCAACCCAGAAAAAGGAGAACGCATGACCAGACCCAGGCAAGTTGCAGGAACGATCGCCGTGATGGCGCTACTGGGGGCGATGGCGCACGCGGCGCCGATCCAGACGGCCAGGGACAAGCAAGCGCCGACCGTCAACGGAAAGTGGACGGCCGATCTCGACACGCCGCACGGCAAGTTCTCCGTGCGATTCGAGTTGAAGCTCGACGGCCAGAATGTGACCGGGACGTTTGCCACCGATCAGAGCGGCACGCTTGCCCTCAAGGGGCAGTATCGTGACGGCAAGCTGACGTTCGCGGTGGCCGGCGGGCAAAGCGATCTCGAGTTTGCCGGGCAGCTCAAAGGCAACGACACGCTCGCGGGCGTTCTTTCCAGTCACATCGGCGACCTGGTGTGCCAGGCCACGCGCGTGCGCGAGAAGTAAACCTGCCAGGAACTCGCGGCATAACACGGAGCTACGGGGACGCACGGAGGACGGCACGGTGGCCACGGAGTTCGGAGGGTTAACCCTTCCGATCCCGTGCTCTCCGTGCTTTCTCCGTAACTCCGTGTGAGCTCTTGATCTGAGACGCTCTAATCAGCGTCGTGGCCGGGATCCAGCATCCGTTCGAGGCCGCGCTTGAGCTCGATTTCGTCGGATCTCGAGAGCTTGGCGCCGTGCCGGGTCACGTGGAAGACGTCGATCGCGGTTCGTCCTTCGGTCGAGATGAGGACGAGGTCCACGTCGCAGTCGTAGCTGGAGATCACGCGGCTGATGCGGTGGAGCAGGCCGAGTGAGTCGTCAGCGACGATCTCGAGCACCGTGTGCTTGTGCGAATGTTCCGCATCGAAGCGGACGACCGGCGCGGTGCGCCGCGGCCGCTGGTAGATCAGGCTGCGTTCCTTCCCGCCGAGGAGGGCCGTCACGTCGGCCGTTCCGGCGACGACGTCCTCGAGCCGGCGCGAGATCGCGGCTGGGGCGTCGGCGTTGTGCTGCAGAAATCCTTCCTGATCGTCGAACTGGAAGACGTCCACCACGAGCCCCTCTGGCGACGTCATCGCTTGACCGCGCAAGATGTCCATGCCGTAGTACGAGAGCAGTCCGCACAGATTCGAAAACAGTCCGGGCTGGTCGACCGTGACCACCGTCAGTTCCCAGATGCCGTCCTTCCGCTCGAGAAACGAGTGGACGTCGCCCGGCTTGATGTCCCGCGCCAGGCGCACGTGACGGTAATCGAAGAGGGAGAGGTACCGCCGCGGCAGACCCGCCACGAAGCGAAGTAGTTCGTCTTCGGAGATATCCGATGGCCGGCCGGCCCGCAGCACCAGCAACTCGGCCGGATCCTGATCGATCAGGTCCTCGGCGTAGCCGAGGGTGAGATGGTTGTAGGTGTCGACGTACAGCCGCCAGAGCTGATCTTCCTTCCACGGCGTCAGCGTCCCGGGCCCGACGGCGTCGATGTCGACGAGCGTCATCACGCAGAGCATCTTGAGGTGCTCCTCGTTGCCGACGATGGCGGCGAGCTGCCGGACGACGGCGGGATCTTCGGAATCGCGCCGCAGGGCCAGCCGCGACATCTCGAGATGATGGCGGATCAGGAACTCGATCGTCCTCCGCGCCTCGGGCGGCAACTCGAGCCGCTCGAACATGGCCTGCGCGAGCCGCACGCTTTCGATGGCGTGATCGGCGTCCTTCCACTTGCCGACGTCGTGGTAGAGCAGTGCGAGCGCGAGCAGATCCGGCGCGTGGATTTCCTGGAGGAGACCGGCGAACCGTCCGCGCGACGTCTGTTCGGGATTCGCCAGCGCCTCCAGGTTGCGCAGCGTCAGCAGCGTGTGCTCGTCAACGGTGTAACGGTGGTAGAAGTCGCGGATCACACGGCAGTGGATGCGATCGAATTCGGGGAAGACGCGATCGAGCAATCCGCAGTCGTGCATCTGTGACAGCCGGGCGTAGAGGCCGGGCCGCGGGCGGAGCAGGTCGCGAATCAGCCGGCGTTGACCCGCCGCGGCTGTGAAGTCCTCGGGGCCGTGGCGATCGACGTGGCGTTCGATCCACGTGAGCGTCTGATCGGCCACCGGGACTCCGCGTTCGAGCGCGGTGCGGAACACGAGGAGCCATGACGCCGGGTTCGACGCCGCGAGCGTGCGGTCCACGAATTGGACGCCGTCGTTCGAGAGCGCGAGGTTGTCGCCAAGCGGTGCCGGCGCCGATCGCACCACCGGACCGCGCGCCACCGCCGAGATCCACTCGAGCATCCGCGCGACCGTGCGCGCGTGGCGAAAGTAGGCGCTCATCAGCGCCTCGACACGGTGCTGGGCCCGCGCCCCATCGAAGCCGAGGAGGTCGGCGACCCGTTCCTGCTGGGCGTGGGTCAGGAGGTTGGTGTTGCGCCCGCTGTCGAGGTGCAGCACCGAGCGGATCCGCAGCAGGAAGTCTTCTGCCGCGCGCAACCGGCTCTCGTCGTAGCGTCCGTGGCTCGTGCGTCCCTCGGCGACGAGCATCCGGATCCACTGGACGGCCGCCACGTCTCGCAGTCCGCCCGGGGCCTCCTTGACGTCCGGTTCGAGCTGGTAGAACGTGCCGTTGTACTGGGCGTGCCGCGTCTCGTTGAGCGTCTGCAGACCCGAGAGCAAGTCGCGGGCGGCCGCGCGGCCCGCGCGCGGCAAGTACCGCCGGAGCGCGCGAAAGACCTTGGCGTCGCCGACGAGGAGCCGGGCGTCGAGCAGGCCGAGCAGCAGCTCGGGCTCGTTGATGTTCTGATCTTCAAAGTCCGCCAGCTCGTGGATCTGGTGACCGACCGTGAACTTCAAGTCCCACAGCGGGTGCAGCACGGCTTTGACCAGGCGCTCTTCCGCCTGGCCAATCTGGCCATCGAACACGATGAGCAGATCGATGTCCGAGTGCAGACAGAGGGCGCGGCGTCCGTAGCCGCCAAGCGCACAGACCACGAACGGCGTCGTGACGCTGCCCTGCGCCGGCAGGACGAGATCGCGGATCAGCTCATCGATGCGACGGGCATAACGCGACACCGCCAGGTGGCCACCGCGCCCGGCGCGAATGTCGGCGACGAGCTCCTCCCGGGCATGCTCCAGCCACAGGGCATAGCGAGTACGGGGATCTTCCGTGCCCGGCGACATGCCTGGGCGTTGATCAATCAATGACGACAAGCGCTAATCCCAATTCCAGAAGACCGTCCGCGACGTCTTCCATAACTTGCTCCGCCAGTCCTGCGACACCGCGGGTGTCCGCTCCGCATCGGCCGGGGCGGCCTCCGGAGTGGCAGCCGCCCGCCGGTCTTCCACGCGCTCAGCCTCTCGCGGGCCGCGGTCGACGTCGTTCGCCGGCCGATCTTTCAGTGGCATGACGGTCTCCAGAACAGAAGGTGCAAAAGGCAAAAGGCAAAAAGGCCGAATGATGGCGTCAGGAGCTAGGTATTTCACGATCACCCTTCAATAGCAAGACCAGGGCCATCGCCGGCGGCACGGCAAGGGCTGGCGCTGCGCGTTTTTCTTAGCAAATCGTGCGATTCCGCCGGCCGGGCTTCGCCGCCGCTTCGACAACGCTGTGTAAGTGTCTCGTCGCCACGACGTTTTTGTCGGATTGACGGGGAGGGCAGTCCGGGCGGTACGAGGAACCTTCCAGGCTGATCCGACGTTTTTGTCGGCCAATAGGGCTCAATCGACAGCAATGTTGAATCACCGCCTACGAGCGGAACCGGCGGCAATCGATGCGGTACTTGCGCACCTTGTAGCTGATGATCCGTTCCGTCGAATGCAGCAGCTTGGCGGCCTTCGAACGGTTGCCGCGCGTGGTCTTCAGCGCATCCTGGATGAGATCCTTTTCGTAAGCGTCCACGGCCTCGGCGAGTGACAGGTTCGTGACGGTGCCCGACGCCTCCGCGGTTTGCAGCGTCGGCGGCAGGTGATGACCGTGAATGACGTTGCCGTCGCACACGAGGACCGCGCGTTCGAGGATGTTCTGGAGCTCGCGCACGTTGCCCGGCCAGTGGTAGGCCATCAGCATGTCGATCGCCGGTGTCGAAATCCGCTTGATGTGCTTGTGGTGCTCGATCGCGAATTTCTCGAGGAAGTGGTCCGCCAGGAGCAGCACATCCGTCTTCCGGTCGCGCAGCGGCGGGACGAAGATCGCGAACACGTTCAACCGGTAGTGCAGGTCCTCGCGAAACGTGCCGGCGGCGATGGCCTTTTCCAGGTCGGCGTTGGTCGCGGCGATCAGCCGGACGTCCACCTTGACCGCCTCGGTGCCCCCCAGGCGGTCGAACTCGCGCTCCTGCAGGACGCGGAGGAGCTTGACCTGCGTCGAGAGGTGCACGTCGCCGATCTCGTCGAGGAAGAGCGTGCCGCCGTCGGCGAGCTCGAACCGGCCTTTCTTGCGCGCCTGCGCGCCCGTGAACGCGCCTTTCTCGAAGCCGAAGAGCTCCGATTCAATCAGCGAGTCGGGGAGGGCGGCGCCGCTGACCTTCACGAACGGCCGCGTCGACCGCGGCGAGTTGTAGTGGATCGCGTGCGCGATCAGCTCCTTGCCGGTGCCTGATTCGCCGCGGATGAGCACCGTCGTTCCGGTGCGAGCGACCTGCGCGATCTGCTCGTAGACGCGCCGCATCGGGCCGCTGTTGCCGATGATGTGCGAAAAGTCGTAGCGCTCGCGCAATTCCTCACGCAGGTGCGTGTTCTCTTCGATCAGCCGCTGGCGCTCGGAGTCCGCCAGCCGTTCGACTTTGACCGCCTGCGCCACCATCGAGGCGACGATCTTCAGGAAGCGGACGACCGCGTCGTAGTCGCGGTCCGGCACGAACGGCAGGTCGGCCGAGAGCGCGCCGGCCGCCTTCCGGTTGAGCACGATCGGCACGCAGACGAACGACACTTCCTTCGCGTGCAGGTCCTTCCGGTTCGACCGATTCAGGAACAACGGCTCCTGGCTGGCCTGCGGGACGACCACCGGCTTGCAGCTCTCGACGACGCGGCCCGTGACCCCTTCGCCGACCCGGTAGCGGGCCCGCTGGCCGTCCGCCGGCACCCCGTGCCAGGCGACGACTTGCAACTCCTTGGTATCCTGAGTCAGCAGCGTGACGGCACTGCGAATCATGCCGTGCTGGCGGTCGAGCGTTTCGAGGACGCGACGCAACCCGGGCCGAAGCTGGGGCGCCGAGGTCAGCAGTTGATTGATCTCGAGCAGGGTCGCGAGCGGTGCCGGTTCGAATGTATTGTGAGTCACGAAATGACGCGCAGGCAGCTGACGTTCGAGTATAGCGTGGTCTGGAGATGATGATGACACTGAGAGCGCTTGCGGTGGTCGCGGTGGTGAGCACGATGTCACCGGCGACGGCCGCCCAACAGACGGCACCAGCGCCGGCGGCACAGGACGCCCCGGCCTCGGCCCTGCCGAAGGCCGCACTCGACGCCCTGGAGGACCATTGGAAAGGGGCCACGGTCGCGACGGTCGATCCGCAGGCCGTCGCCTGCCAGAACGGCGGGACGGCCGCCCCGGTGGTCACCGCAGACTTCGACAGCGATTCGCTCTCCGACTATGCAGTGGCCGTGCAATTGCCCGACGGCATCAAGCTGGCCGTGCTGCTTCGCCGTGGCGAGGAGTATCGAGTCATGGACCTCGATACGCTCGGGTCCGGCCAGGCGTCCGGGTCGCTCGGCATCGAGAAACGCGGCACGCGGTTCTTGAACGCGGCGACGAATACGGACGATTTCTTTTCATCCGACACCTTGTCCGTCAACCGCTGCGGCGCGCAGACGGTGGTGTATTTGTGGTCGGGATCAGCCTTCCGCAAGGTCCCGATCACGCGGAAGTAGCGGCAGCGCGGCCACGTCCGCGGCCGAGATCGGTGCACCCGTTCCGAGCCCGGCCAGCCGCGCCGCTTCGCCGATGAGTTGCGCCGGCTGCCAGCCGCGCGCGCGCAGGTCGCGCACACCAGTGTCGCCGTCCGACTTGCTCAGTTTCTGCGTCGCCGACTTCATGATCAGCGGGTGGTGGGCAAACGTCGCCGGGCTCGTGCGGCCGAGAAGCCGCGCCAGCCGCTGCTGACGGCCGGTCGACGCCAGCAAGTCCCTCCCACGGACCACCAGATCGATGCCCTGGCGGTGGTCGTCGACGCTGGCGACGAACTGATAGGTCCAATTGCCAAGCCGATCTCGAATGACGAGATCGCCGCATTGTGCCGACGGATCCTGGCGCCTGCGGACCACACAGCAGATCGTCGAAGGTCTCGGTGCCGGGCTCCATCCGGACGCGCCAGGCCGCGCGGCCGTCGAGCGGCCAGCCGCGGCCCCGGCATGTCCCCGGGTAGACGGCCTCACGGTCGCCTGTGGCCGTCCCGGCGGCCGCCACCTCCTGCCGGCTGCAACGACATCCGTAAACGAGCTCGTCGGCGCGCAGACGCTCCGCCGCCTCTTCGTAAATCGGATGCCGATCGCTCTGACGGCCGGCGCTGGCCCCGCGCCGGAATTCCGGCGTCGGATGGCGATCCGGTGCGAAGCCCAGCCAATCGAGATCGTCGAGCAGCGCCGCTTCGTACTCCGGCCGGCACCGCTGCCGATCGTGATCTTCAATCCGGAGCAGCACGCCCGCGCCGCACGCGCGCGCCAGTCCCCAGACGTAAATCGCGTTGACCACGTGGCCAAGATGCAGGTAGCCGGTCGGCGCCGGCGCGAAGCGGGTCAACTGCATCGGAGTCAGGCAATGGGCACCGGGCCCAGACATCAGGCACGCGCATCGGCAGCGGCGCGTTTGAGTACCGCTTTGATATTGACCGGCGGGCCTTCGCGGAGCGGCGCCCAGAGATCGCCGACCTTCTGAAAGCGGGCCAGCGCGGTGCGAATCGTGAAATCGCGCGGGTCGACGCCGGCGGCGACTTCCTTCCACGTGAGCGGCGTCGACACCCCCGCGAAATCGGTCGCGCGCGCGGAGTAGGCGGTCGCCAACGTCTTGCCCAGGATGTTCTGCAGATAGTCGACGTAGACGGTGCCGCGGCGGCGTTTCTTCACCATGCGTTCGATCGTGGCGATCTTCGGGTACTTCGCCGCCACGATCGACGCGACGACATGACAGAGGAGCTGTCCGGTTTCGTAGCTCGTGCGCTTCGGCAGCGGCAGGTAGATGTGCAGCCCGCGCGATCCGGATGTCTTCGGCACGCCGGGAATCCCCAGCCGATCGAGCTCGTGCTTGACGTAGCGCGCCACCGTCAGCACCTCGTCGAACCCCGCGCCGTCGCCAGGATCGAGATCGATCGCCGTGTAGTCCTGCGACAGCGGATCGGAGACACGCGAGAACCACGGGTCCTGGGAGATGGCCGCGATCTGCGTCATGTACAGGAGCGTCGTCAGCGATCCGCCGATCAACCGATCGCGTGGGCCTTCTTCACTGGTCGGTTCGATGTCGTCGGGCAGGACTTCGCGTCGCACGCCCGCGGGCGGCGGGTCCGGGTGGCGTTGCTGATAGAACGCCGGCTTGTCGATGCCGTTCGGGAACCGCTTCATCACCATCGGCCGGTCGGCAATCGCCGGCAGCAGGAGCGGCGACACCTGGACGTAATAGCGGAACAACTCGCCCTTCGTGATGCCGAGCCGGGGCCAGAAGATCTTGGCGAGATTGGTGACGCGCAGCGTGGCGCCATCCGGGAGGACGAGATCGCCGTCCTTCTTCGTGCGCTCGAGCTCGGTCAACTGATCGAGGAGGGTGGACAAAGACCTCGGGTGTCGTTTCCCGACGCGTTCCTCAGCGGAAACGACACCCGAGGTCTTCTCCCGCTTGTTCTTCCGGTACCGGCCATCCATCTTCAATCGTGGCGGTTGCTCATTCGCTTTGTCCGGCTCCTCCCGGCGGACGTCGCGCGCTGGCTTGTCGGTCCGACGGCCCAGATAGACGGGGTGCCGCAGCAGCCTGTCGCTGGTCCACTCCGTGAATCGGATTTCGACGACCAGGTCTGGACGGACCCAGTGCGCCTTCTCCATCGTTTTGAACGCATCCGCGAACGGGCTCTTGTCGATCCGGCGTGCCGCGAGCAGCTTCGCGACGCGCTCGAGCTCCTCCTGATCGAAGCCGGTGCCCACCGATCCCGCCCAGCGCAGCGCGCCACCGGTGTCGTAGTAGCCGACGAGCAACGATCCGAAGAAGCTTCGTGTTTGCCGCGGCTCGGTCCAGCCGCCGACGACGAACTCCTGTTGCTTGTGGAGCTTCATCTTTCGCCAGGCGGGCGTGCGGCGGCCGCTATGGTAGAGCGACTGGCCGTCCTTCGCGATGAGTCCCTCCCAGCCTTCTTCGCGCGCGCGCTGGAGCATCGGCCGGCCGTCGTCGGTCGCAATCTCGCTCAATCGCGCGACCGACCGTTCGCGCGCCGTCGGCTTCACCCGCTCCTGCAGGCGCAACCGGCGCGCGGCGAGCGGGACGCCACGCAGGTCCTCGTCACCGTCGCGCAGCAAATCGAACAGGATGATGGCCGTCGGCTGCTCGCGGGCGGCACGCTCGATGTCGGCCGGCGACGTCAGATGGATGCGGCCCTGGATGTGCTGAAACCCGAGCGGCCGGCCAGACGGGTCGAGCGCGACAATCTCGCCGTCGAGCAGCAGCGGCGCCGTGACGCGCGTTCCCACCGACTGCAGCGCACGCACGACTTCGGGAAACTGTGCCGTCTTGTCATTGCCGTTGCGCGAGTACACCGCGACCTTCGGCGGCGACGCCTTGCCGCGCCCGGGTTGGAGATCGACCAGGGCCCGAATGCCGTCGTATTTCGGCTCGTAGATCAGGCCGGCCTGCGCCACCGGCGGCTCGTTGAGCGACGCCAGCATGGGCTGGACGTCACCAGGTGCCTCGCGCCATTTCGCCACGGCAGATATTGTAGGCAGGAGGCACTGGCGCTGGCGCCGCCACTGGCCGTCTTTTCTTAGTTGCGCGTGGGGCCCCACGTCTTCACTCAATGCGTCGGGGCCCCACCCCCGGCGCTTGGCTCAGGGCTGCGCGCGGGTCAAAGCTCGCCTGCCCTGAGCCTGTCGAAGGGCTACGCTCGCCTTCGGGCGGTCGCCAGGCCTTGATCGCCATTCCGTGCAGTCCCGTGCACGGCCTATCTTTCCCCGCCAAATCCGCCGATAATGCCGCGTTGCGGGAGTACCGAGGATCGAACATGGCAGCGCGTCCAACGTGGAAGGGTTACCTCAAGATCAGTCTGGTCAATATCCCCGTCCGTGTGTTCCCAGCTACGGACGCGGCGGCGACCATCAGCTTCAACCAGCTCCATCGGGAATGCCGCACGCGCATTCAACAGAAGCGGTGGTGTCCGACATGTCAGACGGAGGTCGCCAACACCGATCTCGTGAAGGGCTACGAGTTCGAAAAGGGCAAATACGTGGTCATGGACGAAGAGGACCTGGCGAAGGTCAAGTCCGAATCGACACGCGTCATCAACGTCGTCCAGTTTGCCGACGCGAAGTTGATCGATCCTGTGTACGTCGAGCGCCCCTATTACCTCGCGCCTGACGGCGCCGTCGCCGCCGAGGCGTTTGCTGTCATGCGCGAGGGGATGGCGGGGAAGGCCGCCGTCGGCAAGGTGGCGCTGTACGGGCGCGAGTACCTCGTCGCCATTCAGCCGCGGGAAAACGGCCTGGTCATGTACACGCTGCGGCACGCGACCGAAGTGCGCTCGATGGGCGCGATCGAGGAGCTCAATACGGTGCCCGCCAAGATCAAGCCGGACGAAGTGAAGCTCGCGAGACAGGTCATCTCGAACTTCGAGACGGAAGGCGACCTGACGCAGTACAAGGACGAGTATCAGGAAGAGCTGCGCCGGATCATCGACGCGAAGATCGCCGGTGAGGAGGTCGTCGCCGCGGAGGAAGAAGCGCCGCCCAAGGTCGTCAACCTCATGGAGGCCCTGCGGCAGAGCCTGGAACGTGTGTCGTCGACCAAGAAGCGAACCGCCCGGATCAGCGACGCCGAGGATCTGAAACCGGCGGTCCGGCCGCTGGCGAAAAAACGCGCGCGAGGATGACAGCGGACGGGTGCTACCAGAAACGCAGACACTCCGTGCGGTTATCGCCCCTCCAGCGCCAGCTTCACTTCCGCCTCTGACGGCACGCGCAGGCGAGGCGGGGGCTGGCCGCGGTCGAGATTCAACCGCGCGACGGCGGGCAGGTCGACGGTCCGATCGACGATGCCGCTGACGTACCACCAGAGTCCGAACAGGATCACGGCGATCGCCACGAAGGGCCCCGCGATCGCGGGCCGCTTCCACCACCGGATGCCGCGCGTCTCCAGGTCCGGTGTCGACAGCACACCGGCCGGCTCGTAGGTCCCGATCGCATCGGTGGCCGGAGCGGCCAAGGTGTGCGCGCCGGCGAGCGATTTGGCGGCGCGCTTCACCAGTTCAGGGCCGATGAGACGCTCGGCCGTCGACGCGTCCTTCCTGCAGCGTGCGGTCGCAGAGGACGTTGACCCGGCGCGGCAGCCCACGCGACAGCTCGGCGATCAGCCGCGTCGCCTCATGCTGGAAGACGACGGCTTCCGTGCTGCCGGCCACCGCCAGCCGATGCTGGATGTACTGCTCGACCTCCTCGCGGGAGAGCGGCGTCAGCGCGACCCGGCGCGTGATCCGCTCGTTCAACGCGTACATCGGTTCGGTCTTGAGCGTGTTGAGCAACGTCGGCTGGCCGCACAGCATGAGCTGAATCAGCCGCCGGCCATCGCGCTCGAAGGCCGTCAGCATCCGGACTTCGTCGAGGAGGGCCGGCGAGAGGCTCTGGGCCTCGTCGATGACGACGACCGCCCGCGATTCGATCGAAATCAGCGACCGGAGGAACCCCTCGAGGGCGTCGAGCAACTGCGGCACGTCGGCCGACGGCGAGCACGCCGCGGCGCAGTTCCTCGCGCGAGACCAGCCCGAAGTCTCGCAGGATCAGCCGCAGCATCTCCGGTCCTGTCATGTACGGCTGGTGGAGGATCGACGAAAACGTCCGAATCCCCAAGGCGCCGATGACGGCGCGGCAGAGCGTCGTCTTGCCGCTGCCCGTCTCGCCGGTGAGCAGCACGACGCTCTCGTCGCGGACGAGCCCGCTCAGCAGTTCTTCGTACGCGCGGCGGTGCGACGCGCTCAGGAACAGGAACTTGGGATCGGTCGAGATCGCGAACGGCTGCTCGCGGAGACCGTAGAACGTCTCGTAGATCGGCTCGGCAAGGGAGCTGAGCGGGGCCGAAGGCTGCACGGGAGGGATTATACGAGTTGTCTGTTATAAGAGATTCAACGTCCATGGCGGCACGATGGTCGACGCTGCACGTTCTCCCTGACGAACCTCGTCGTGTGGATCGTCATGGTCGTGATCCTGGTCGTCGTCCCGGACTCGCTCGAGCGCTGGCTGTCGCTGGAGATCGCGCGGGTCGTCGGCTGGACCGTGGCCTGCGCCGTCTGGGTCGTGTCGGTCGAACGCCACTGGCAACAGCGACTGGGTCCGTTCGTACGCTTCTTTCTCCAACTCGGCCTGTGGGTCAGCGCGGCGCTGGTCGCGATCTGGATCAGCGATCAAGCGAGGGTAGGGCCATAAAAAGATTGCCAACCGTAGCTCGCTCGCTACTGTGAATGGCCCACCGTCGCGCTTCGCGCTATGGTGGGCAACCTTCGCGTGGCTTGCCAACCGTAGCTCACGCTGTCGTCGGCAAGCGTGAGCGAAGGTTGGGGTGAGTGACGGGGATCGAACCCGCAACCACCGGAGCCACAGTCCGGTGCTCTACCATTGAGCTACACTCACCGTTGGCAGACCCTTAAATGTAACACGTGCATTGGGGCAATGAGGCAATGGGGCAATGTGTGAATGAGGCAATGCGGAGTTCATTGCCCCATTGCCCCATTGGCTCATTGCCTCATTTGATTTTATAGAGCCGATGGCCTGTGCCGTCGGCGGCGACGAGTTCCAGATCGGCGCGACGGTCGACGGCGTGGCGGACGTCTTCGGCTTCGGCGCCGAACCGCTCCAGATGCACCATCACGTGGGTCGTGCCCTCCTTCTTCATTTCTTCGATCGCCCAGTCGCGCGGGAAGTACCAGAACGAGCCGGCGCGCCGGCGATAGGAATCCGGCGTGTATCCGCTGTAGCCGTTCATCACCGGCCGCCAGTGCGCGGCCGCATTCAAGACGTATTCGCTGTTCTCGAACATGGCGTCGGCGGGGAAGAACGGCACTTCGGCGAGCAGCATGTCGCCGGGGGCATCACGGACGAACTTGTAGATGGGCGGGAGGGGCTGCTGGCGAATGGTGAGCAGCGGACCTTGCCACGCGTCCGCCGTCACTGCCGTCAGCAGAAGACCGGCGAGAAGACCAGCCGGCACCGCCCGGGCGCGTCGTTCGAGCCAGGCCACGCCGAATGCCGCGGCGACCGCGACCGCCAGCAGCACCAGCATGCCGAATCGGGCCGCCGCTCGAATCCCTCGGAGCGGCATGAAGGCGCCGTACAGCCACCGATACGCCTCGGTCGCCGGGCCGAGCGACAGCAAGAGCCCGGCTGCGGCGATGACGACGAGCGTGATCAGGCGCCGGCGCTGACGTCCTTCGGCCATCTGGGTGACCCCGACGATGGCAAGCGCGAGGGCGGCGGCCCCAGGGAACAGCACGTTCACGGGGTTCGAGACCGCCGGGCTCCAGAATCCGTGCATCCAACTGGTCGATGTCACATAGCCGGTGAGCGTCGCCGAGAACTGCGTGACCATCTCCAGCGGGCGGACGCTGCCTCGGGCGAGACGCGCGTATGGCAGCAGCACCGGAATCGCGAGGATCAGTCCAGCGGTGGTGGCGGCCGCGACGGCGACCGCCCCTCGCCAGCGTCGCGCGCCGATGATCATCACGGCTCCGACGGCAAGGACGGCGAACGTCAGCGTATGCAGCGATGTCGCCGCACTCGCGGCGACGGCGAGCGCGAGGAGGATCGCGTTGCGCCGCGTCGGCCGCTCCAGCACCTCGTCGGCCAGGCACAGCGCAAGCGGCAACCCCCACAAGTGGGTCGCCGACAGATGGGCCAGCCTGGTGAGGATATGCACGTTGAAGGCGATGAGCGATCCGGCGACGAGGGCACCAGCGGTCGAGCCCGTCCATCGCCACGCGAGCAGCCAGCCGCACCAGGCGGTGGCGATGAGTCCGGCGACGTCCAGCAGATTGAAGAGGAGGGTCGGCGATGCGCCCAGCCAGGCCGCCGGGGCGGCGGCGATCGCCGGTACGATGAGCGGCTCGGAGTACGCGATGGTCTCCGGTTCACGCGCGAAGATGTTGCCGTCGAACAACGAACCGGGTGCCGTGACGAGCGCGTGCGCGATCCAGCTGACGATCCAGGCATTGAGGCGCGCGTCGTGGTGGTACTCGATCGACTGCCGCCACGGCAGCACGCCGAGCGGCCACGTGTGAAGCAGCGCCAGCGCGGCAAAGACGGCCAGCGCGGCCCATCCGCGTTTCCTCACCTGAGCGCTGAGTGGATCGCCGTGAGGACGTCACGCCGGTCCACCGGCTTCACGAGATGCGCGTTGAACCCGGCCGCCACCGTGCGTTGACGATCGCTCGGCTGGCCCCAGCCGGTCAGTGCCACCAGCGGAATCTCCCGGCCCCACGGCTGCGCGCGGATCCGCGCGGCCGTCTCGTACCCGTTCAGATTCGGCATGCCCAGGTCGAGCATGACGACCTGCGGCAAGAACGCCGGCGCGACGTCGAGGGCTTCCAGACCGTCGTGCGCCGTGCGCACGTCATGTCCAGAGAGACGCAGAATCAGCGCGAGCGCTTCGGCGGCATCTTCGTTATCGTCGACCACCAGGATGCGGCAGGGCGGCAGGTCCGGCACGGGCGGCAGTTCGACGTCAGGGGCGTCGTCCGATCGCGGAGAGTTGGTGAGCTCGCGTTGAGTGGACGCCAGCGGCAGCGTGACGGTCAACGTCGTGCCATGGCCGTGTCCTTCGCTCGCCGCGGTGACGGTGCCGCCGTGCATCTCAACGAGCCGGCGCACCAGGGCGAGACCGATGCCCAACCCACTCGAGGTCCGATCGAGCGGGCGGTCGGACTGCGTGAACAACTCGAAGATCTGCGGCAGCGTCTCGGGCCGAATACCGACGCCGGAGTCCGTGATTCGAATCGTCACATGGGCGCCTTCCTGCCGCACGGTCAGATCGATTCGCCCTCCGGGATCGGTGAACTTGGCCGCGTTGTTCAGGATGTTGCCGAGCACCTGCGCCAGCCGGGCGGCGTCGCCGTCAACCCAGAGGTCGCCGGCCGGCAGATGCACGTGCAGCTGATGCCGGCGTGCGTCCACCGCCGGGCGGCTCGATTCGACCGCTTGCGTGACGACGCTGGCCACGAGGACCGGCACGCGCCGCAGGCTGATGAGTCCGCGCGTGATCCGCGAGACATCCACGAGATCGTCGATCAGCCGCACGAGGTGTTCCACCTGCCGCTGGATCACGGCGACCGAGTTCTCGCGCTGTGCGATTGGCAGATCGGCCAGTCCGATCAGCTGGGCGGCGAGCCGAATCGCCGCCAGAGGATTGCGCAGCTCGTGTGCGAGGGTGGCCAGAAACTCGTCCTTCCGCCGGCTGGCTTCCTGCAGCTCGGCGGTGCGCTCGGCGACTCGCAGCTCGAGATCGCGGTTCAGCCGTTCCAGCTCGCGCGTCTTGCGGTGCAGCTCCACGAAGACGCGGACCTTCGCGCGCAGGATCTCGGGCACGACCGGCACCGGCACGTAGTCGACCGCGCCGTACTCGTAGCCCTTGAGCCGGTCGAGCTCGGTGAGCGCCACGCCCGAGACGAAGATGATCGCCGTTTTGCGGAAGCGGGGATGCTCGCGCATCATCGCGGCCAGTTCGAATCCATCGAGCTCCGGCATGATGACGTCGATCAGCACGACCGAGAAGTCGGTCTTGAGCAGGTGCTCGAGGGCTTCGCGCCCGGACCCAGCCGTGACCAGCGTCGCATCGACGCCGCGAAGGATTGCGCGATAGGTCATCAACTTGGCCGGCTGATCATCGACCAGCAGGATGTTGACGTCGTCGCGCACGGTGAGCGGGTCCACGGCCCTCAGTCCTTTACCGGTGCAGCCACATCCGAAGAGCCGACAACAGCTGCTCGGTGTTGACCGGCTTCGCCAGGTACTCGGAGGCGCCCGCCTCGAGACATTTTTCCCGATCGCCCTTCATGGCTTTCGCGGTGAGCGCGATGATCGGCAGCCGCCGGAACGACGGATTCTGCCGGATCGCGCGAATGGTTTCATAGCCGTCCATCTCCGGCATCATAATGTCCATCAGCGCGATCGCGAGGCCGGGGGTGGACTCCAGCATCGAGATCGCTTCCCGCCCGGTCGACGCCGTCAGCACCTTCATCCCGCGCCGCTCCAGCAGGCTGCTGAGCGCGAAGATATTGCGGACGTCATCGTCGATGACCAGCACCGTCTTGCCGACGAGCGCCTCGTCCGACCGGTGCAACCGGTCCAGCATCTGCTGTTTCGTCTCGGGCAGGTCGGCCACGACGCGATGGAGGAAGAGCGCGGTCTCGTCGAGGAGCCGCTCCGGCGATTCGACGCCTTTGACGACGACGCTGCGGGCGACGGCATGCAGCTGCGTCTCTTCGTCGTGCGACAACTCGCGTCCCGTGAACACCACCACCGGCAGATCGCGCCAGCGAGGATTGCGTCCAATCCGCTCGAGCACCTCGAAGCCGGACATGTCTGGCAGCCGGAGGTCGAGCACGACGCAGTCGAACTCCTCCATTTCGAGCATCGTCAGGGTTTCCTGGCCGGACTCCGCGGTGAGGATATCGATGTCGTCGTGGCCGAGCAACTCGCGGATACCGAGCAGTTCCGCCGGGCTGTCTTCGACCACGAGCAGCCGCTTGCGCCGGTTGGATGCGTAGGTCCGGATCCGCTCGAGCGCCGCATGCAGCGCCTCGGCCGACGTCGGCTTGGTGATGAACCCGAAGGCGCCACGCGCGAGTCCGTGGCGCCGGTCTTCTTCGAGCGTCAGGATCTGCACCGGAATATGGCGGGTGTAGGGATCCTGCTTGAGCTCGCTCAGCACGGTCCAGCCGAGCATGTCGGGCAGAAACACATCGAGCGAGACGGCAGTGGGCCGGAACTGGCGCGCCAGCGTCAGCGCGTCCTCGCCGCGCATGGCGAGCAGGACCTTGAAGCCGGTGTCCCGCGCCAGATCGAGCAGCACCCTGGCGTAGTGCGGGTCGTCCTCGACGATCAGCAGTGTCGAATCCCCGGCGGCAATCTCGTCCCGGTCGTCGACGATGGTCTCGGTGGGCCGCTCCGCCGAGCGGCTCGTCGCGATCGCCGTCGCCGGCCGTTCAGGCGCGTCGGGACGGATGCCGGCCGATGGTCCGGCGTATCTGAGCGGCAGATACAGCGTAAACGTGCTGCCGATGCCGGGCGCGCTTCGCAGCTGGATTTCGCCGCCCAGCAGGCTGGCGAGCTCGCGGCTGATCGCGAGGCCGAGCCCGGTGCCGCCGTACTTGCGGCTCGTGCTCGCGTCGGCCTGCTGGAAGGCTTCGAAGACGATCCGTTGCTTGTCCTGCGCAATGCCGATGCCGGTGTCCGACACTTCGAAGGCCACGACCGTCGGCGCCTGCGCGAGGACGGGGTGATCGGATGACCAGCCGCTGACCCCGGCGGCGACGTTGAGCCGCACGCCACCCTGGGCGGTGAACTTGAACGCGTTCGAGAGCAGGTTCTTGAGGACCTGTTGCAGCCGCTTGGCATCGGTCGTGATGCTGCGGCCCAACCGGGAATCGACCTGAACTTCGAAGGAGAGGTTGCGGCTGTCCGCTTCATGCCTGAACGTGCGGGTGACCATGTCGAGCAGCGTGCCGAAGAAGACGTCTTCGGCGTCGACCGTCACCGTGCCCGACTCGATCTTGGACAGGTCGAGAATGTCGCTGATCAGGTTCAGCAGGTCGGTGCCGGCGCCGTGGATCGTGCGCGCAAACTCCACCTGCCGGCCCGAAAGGTTGCCGTCCGGGTTCTCGGCGAGCTGCTGGCCCAGGATCAGGATGCTGTTGAGCGGGGTCCTGAGCTCGTGCGACATGTTGGCGAGGAACTCGGACTTGTACTTCGACGTCAGCGCGAGCTCGGCCGCCTTTTCCTCGACGGCGCGCCGCGCCTGATCGATTTCCTGATTCTTGCGCTCGACTTCGACGTTCTGTTCCGCCAGCTGCTGCGCCTTCTGTGCGAGCTGCTCGTTCGTCTGCTGGAGCTCGCGCTGCTGGGTCTGCAGCTCGCCGGCCAGCTGTTGCGACTGCATCAGCAGCCCCTCGGTCTGCATCGTCGCTTCAATCGAATTGAGCACGATGCCGATGTTGGCGGTGAGCTGATCCAGGAACGCGAGGTGTGAGCTGGTGAACGTGCCGAGCGAGGCCAGCTCGATGACGGCCTTGACCTGGCCTTCGAAGAGCACCGGCAGCACGATCACGTTCCGCGGCACGGCGCGGAACAGTCCCGAGCCGACCGGAACAGCCGTCGTGGGGACGTCCGTGATCAGCATGCGCTGCTTCTCGAACGCGCACTGGCCGACGAGCCCCTCGCCGACCTGGATCTGCAGCGGATGGCCGTGCTCGCCGTCGTCGGCGAAGCTGGCGACGCGCTTCAGGCAGGGCGAGGGGTCGGACGCCATCTGGTAGATGACGCCCTGATGCGCCGAGACGAGCGGCGTCAGCTCGGAGAGCAGCAGCCGGCCGACCGTCGAGAGGTCGCGCTGGCCCTGCAGCATGTTGGTGAATCGCGCGAGGTTGGTCTTGAGCCAGTCCTGCTCGGTGTTGCGATCGGTCGTCAACCGGAGGTTGCCGATCATCGTGTTGATGTTGTCCTTCAGCTCGGCGACCTCGCCGCGCGTGTCGACTTGAATGGACCGCGTGAGGTCCCCCTTCGTGACGGCGGTCGCGACCTCGGCAATCGCCCGGACCTGCGTCGTCAGGTTGGCGGCGAGCAGGTTGACGTTGCCGGTGAGGTCCTTCCACGTGCCGGCCGCTCCGGGCACGTTGGCCTGACCGCCGAGCCGGCCTTCGACGCCGACTTCGCGCGCGACGGTGGTGACCTGATCGGCGAACGTCGCCAGCGTTTCCGTCATGCTGTTGATCGTCGCCGCCAGCGCCGCGACTTCGCCTTTGGCCTTGACGGTGAGGTTCTGTTTCAGCTCGCCGTTGGCGACCGCGGTCACGACCTTGACGATGCCGCGGACCTGCTCGGTCAGGTTGGCGGCCATGACGTTCACGTTGTCGGTGAGATCCTTCCAGGTGCCGGCCACGCCAGGCACTTCGGCCTGGCCACCCAGGCGGCCATCGGTGCCGACCTCGCGGGCGACGCGGGTGACCTCCCCGGCGAACGCGTTCAGCTGGTCCACCATCGTGTTGAGCGTGTTCTTGAGCTCGAGAATCTCGCCCTTGACGTCGACCGTGATCTTGCGCGAGAGGTCGCCGCGCGCGACGGCCGTCGTCACTTCGGCGATGTTGCGGACCTGCGTCGTCAGGTTGGCCGCCAGCAGGTTGACGTTGTCGGTGAGGTCCTTCCAGGTGCCGGCGACGCCCGGCACGATGGCCTGGCCGCCGAGCTTGCCCTCGGTGCCGACTTCCCGCGCCACGCGCGTGACCTCGGCCGCGAACGAGCGCAGCTGCTCGACCATCGTGTTCAGCGTGTCCTTGAGCAGCAGGATCTCGCCGCGGACGTCGACGGTGATCTGCTTCGACAGGTCGCCCTTGGCGATCGCGGTGGCGACCTCGGCGATGTTGCGGACCTGCGCCGTCAGGTTGCTGGCCATGAAGTTGACGCTGTCGGTCAGGTCCTTCCAGGTGCCGGCGGCGCCCGACACCGCCGCCTGTCCGCCGAGGCGGCCTTCGGTGCCGACTTCGCGGGCGACGCGCGTCACCTCGCCGGCGAAGGCGTTGAGCTGATCGACCATCGTGTTGAGCGTCTGCTTGAGCTGCAGAATCTCGCCGCTGACGTCGACGGTGATCTTCTTGGAGAGGTCGCCGCCGGCGATGGCGGTGGCGACCTCGGCGATGTTGCGGACCTGCGCCGTCAGGTTGTAGGCCATCGAGTTCACGCTGTCGGTCAGGTCCTTCCAGGTGCCGGCGACGCCGAGCACGTTGGCCTGGCCGCCCAGCCGGCCCTCGGTGCCGACTTCGCGCGCGACGCGCGTCACTTCCGAGGCGAAGGCGTTCAGCTGATCGACCATCCCGTTGATGGTCTCCTTGAGGAGCAGAATCTCGCCGCTGACGTTGACCGTGATCTTCTTGGAGAGGTCGCCGCGGGCGATCGCGGTCGCGACCTCGGCGATGTTCCTGACCTGCCCGGTCAGGTTGCTCGCCATGAAGTTGACGCTGTCGGTCAGATCTTTCCATGTCCCGGCGACACCGGGCACGCTGGCCTGGCCGCCGAGCTTGCCCTCGGTGCCGACCTCGCGCGCGACGCGCGTCACTTCGCTCGCGAACCCGTTGAGCTGATCCACCATCGTGTTGATGGTGTCCTTGAGCTCGAGAATCTCGCCGCGGACGTCCACCGTGATCTTGCGCGAGAGGTCGCCGCGCGCGACGGCGGTCGTGACCTGCGCGATGCTGCGGACCTGACCCGTCAGGTTGCCGCACATCGCGTTGACCGAATCGGTCAGGTCCTTCCACGTGCCGGCCACGCCGGGCACGATCGCCTGGCCGCCGAGCTTGCCGTCGGTGCCGACTTCGCGCGCGACGCGCGTGACCTCCGAGGCGAACGACCGCAACTGGTCGACCATCGTGTTGATGGCTTCCTTCAGCTGAAGGATTTCGCCGCGGACATCGACGGTGATCTTCTTCGACAGGTCGCCGTTGGCCACCGCGATCGTGACGTCGGCGATGTTGCGGACCTGAGCGGTGAGGTTGCTCGCCATCAGGTTGACGCTGTCGGTCAGGTCCTTCCAGACGCCGCTGACGTCCTGGACCTGCGCCTGCCCGCCGAGCTTGCCGTCGGTGCCGACCTCGCGCGCGACGCGCGTGACCTCGGACGTGAACACGCCGAGCTGGCGGATCATCGTGTTCACGATCTTCGCGGAGCGCAGGAACTCGCCCTCGAGCGGCCGACCGTCGACGTCGAGCCGGACGGTCTGGAGCAGGTCGCCCTGCGCCACGGCGGCCAGCGCCCGCGTCACTTCGGTCGTCGGCCACAGCAGGTCGTCGATGAGCGTGTTCACCGACGTTTCCATCTGGCCCCAGGATCCGGCCGTCCGATCGAACTTCACGCGCTGCCGCGTCTTTCCCTGCCGTCCCACGACGGTCCCGACGCGGTCCAGCTCGCTTGCCATGCGCGCGTTGGTCGCCGCGATCTCGTTGAAGGTGTCGGCGATCTTGCCGTCGAAGCCCGTCCAGTCGCCTGGAAGGCGGACGGAGAAGTCGCCGTTGCGCATCGCCTGAAGGGCTCGAAGCAGCGCGGCCGACGCGCCGGGTGAATCCTCGAGCGGCGATCGGCTGGTGGCGGTGGTGATCCCTCCGGTCGGTTCCATGCTGGCTCCCTGGACACGGCCCGCGCGGTGCCGTTCGGTCCAAAGGAGCAGATTCGGTACCCGAGCCGGTGTCACCTAATGGGTAGTGAGTGACACACTAATAGCATGACAGGGGCGAGAACGAGCACTCTCGTGACCATATCGCCCTGCTCACGCCGGTGGGAGAACACCACGGACCAGTGCACATCAGACCCTTGCAGGAAACGGGCCTGCGCGTATCCTTTTGGATTGATGGACACTGGCGATCACCTGGTCGAGGCGCTCGCGATGGCGAGGTACCGGGCCGTGCGCACCGGCCTGCTCGGATTGCACAAGGTCCTCCTCGACGCCGAGCGGCGGCGGTACACGCGCACGCACGGTCCCGTCGAAGGCACGCAGCAGATCCTTCGGTTGGTGATGACCGATCCCTGGTTCGCCTGGCTTCGGCCGATCGCCGAGCTCATCGTGCAGGCCGACGAGCGGCTGGCCACCGACGTGCCGATCACGCCGGCCGACGTTCGGGCGCTGAGCGAGCACGCGCGCGGCCTTCTGCAACACGATCTGGCCGGCCCCACGTTTCGCGACACTTACCAGCGCACGCTCCAGGAAGTGCCTGACGTTGTCGTCTCACATGCGCAGGTGATCAAGTTGCTGGACAATTAGCAATGGGGCAATGAGGCAGTGAGGCAATGAGGCAATGAAAAACGAGGCCATGAGTCAAATGACGCGATGCACTTCGTGTTGCTTTATTCGCCCATCATTGCCCCATTGCCCCATTGCCTCATTGCTTATTTGACCGCCACTATCTGCACATCTCCCGTCCGCCGCAGCACCGTGATGCCGACGTCGTGCTCGTGCCGTTCGAGCAGGAGGTCGAGACTGACCCCTCCCACTCGCATCCTGTTGATGCGCACTTCGTCCAGAAACGGCGGCAGCTTCGCGCGGGTGAATCGAACGATGCGCTCGGGCGCCTGAATCTCGAGACCGAGCGCCGACTGCAACAGCAGAAACACTGAGCCGGCCGCCCAGGCCTGCGGGCTGCACGCCACTGGATACATCGTCGGGCCTTCGTCCACCTTGCGGGGGAATCCGCAGAACAGCTCCGGCAGCCGATGCAGGGGAATGAACAAGCTCGCGTCAAAGAGTGCCGACAACACGGCCAGCGCCGCGTCTTGCAGGCCGTAGCGCGCGAACCCGGCCGCGATGATCGCATTGTCGTGCGGCCAGACGGAACCGTTGTGGTACGACATCGGGTTGTAGCGGGCTTCGCCGGCCGCCACCGTTCGAATGCCCCAGCCCGAGAACCCGAGCTCGGACGTCAGCACGCTGGCGACGAGCGGCGCCCGGTCTGGCCGCGCCAGGCCGGAAAAGAGGACGTGGCCGGCATTCGATGTGCGGACGGCGCACGGCTGCTTCTCGCCGTCGAGCGCCAGTGAATACGTCCCGAGCGCCGGATTCCAGAAGCGGTCGTCGAACCGCGTGAACAGCGCGTCGGCGTTGGCCGACCAGGCTGCCGCGCGCGCCGGCTCATCCAGCAACCCGGCGATCAGCGCCGCGCCACGCCAGGCGGCATAGA
Organism: uncultured Acidobacteriota bacterium; assembly: GCA_963816795.1. Classification (GTDB taxonomy): domain Bacteria; phylum Acidobacteriota; class Vicinamibacteria; order Vicinamibacterales; family SCN-69-37; genus CAWFLT01. The sequence continues at coordinate 73,791 of CAWFLT010000002.1, forward strand.
CGTAGCCTTGAAGCTCGCAGAGCGCGACCGGTCCGTCGGCCAGCCGGCCGTCGGCGTGAAACACGGAGTCGTGCGAGTCCTTCCAGCCCTGATGCACGAGGCCTTCGGGCGACTGTCGCGCGTACTCGATGAAGCCGTCGGCGTCGAGGTCGCCGTCGCGCTCGATCCAGTCGACTGCGGCGACGATGCACGGCCACAGCTTGGCGATGAACGCCTGGTCCCCGGTCCGCTGGTAGTACGCCGCGGCCAGCATGACGAAGAGCGGCGTCGCATCGTGGGTGCCGTAGTAGCGCCCGAAGGGAATCTCGCGGAGCGCCGCCATTTCGCCCGCCCGCGCTTCGTGGAGGATCTTGCCGGGCTGCGCGTCGCGATCCGGATCGTATTCAGTCGCCTGCGTGCTCGCGAGATACCCCAGGACGCCGCGGGCCAGATGGGGCGCGGTCCACAGGCTTTCGAGCGCCGTGATGATGCCGTCGCGCCCGAACGGCGTGCTGAACCACGGCACGCCGGCATACGGGTACGGACCCGACGGCGTGTCGGTCATCATCATCGCCAGGTCGGAGACGCTGCGCCGGATCCAGTTGTTCACGTACTGGTTCGACGTCACGATCTCGCAGTGCTCCGCCCGGCGATTGGCGAGCGTGCTGGCCGTCTGCGTGAGCGCGCTCGAGAACGAGACCGTCGGCCGGCGGCTCTCAGACTCGCAGGCGACGACCAGCAGATAGCTGTGCTCCTCCTGCGGGGCGAGGCGGATCTCGAAGCGCGCCTCGGTGGCTGAGAGGGTCTCGGGAGCGGGCTGGAGCGACACGCGAGTCCGGCGCGTCTGGCCATCGAGGCCGAGGTAGCCGAGCAGGGCGGCATCGCTCTCGACCGCCGGAGCGAGCCGTTCCCCGCGTCGATTGCGGCGCGTGCCGCGCACCTCGAACAGGTCCGCATAGTCGGCGTCGAACGTGAGGCTCACGGTCGTTGCCACCGTGGCCAGGCCGTAGTTGCGTATCGTGAGACGTTCGTGCAGCGCGCCGTCATGCAGGAGCATGGCGCGGGAAATGTGCAACGTGCCGCGTGGGACGATGACCACGTCGTCTTGAACGACGTCCACGTTGGTCAGGTCCACGGCGAGGAGCGAGTTGTCTTCGCGCGCCGCCGAGCTCAGGAGCAGCGGACGGTGCCGCCCGATTCGCAGAGCCAGCCGCGACAGATAGCGCGTGCCGTGGTGGTAGAGCCCGTCCTTGGCCCGCCCGGCGGCCCGGAAGTCGCCGAAGCGGTCGAAGACCGCAAACGTATCGTCCTGCTTGAGGACGAGCTCGTGCTCTTCGGCCAGCGACGATGGCGTCAGGATGTAGAACGGGTCGGTTTCTGCGCCGCCATCGTCCGCCTCTGGCGCGACCGAGACCCGGTTGGACATCAGACCTCCTCTGCGTACTCCTCTGCTCCGGCCGTCGGGCGATCGACCCGGCCCGCGGCCAGTCGTTCGTAGACCGACAGGTAGTTGCGCGCCATACGATCGGCGGTGAAGCGCGCCTCGAACGCCGCACGGCAGCGGCGGCGGTCGAGCGCGATCGCGCACGCCGTTGCCGAGACCGCCTGATCGACGGTTTCGACGACGAAGCCGCTCTCGCCGTCCGAGATGACTTCGCTGACCGATCCGCCGCGGAACGCCACCACCGGCGTCCCGCAGGCCATCGCTTCGATCATCACCAGGCCGAACGGTTCGCGCCAGTCGATGGGGAAGAGCAGCGCCCGCGCGCCGCCGAGGAAGTCGGCCTTCTGCGCCTCGTCGATCTCGCCGACGAAGTCGACGAACGGCTCGGCGAAGAGCGGCGCGATCTCCCGTTCGAAATACTCGCGATCCGCGGCGTCGATCTTGGCCGCCACACGCAAAGGGAGCCCGGCGCGCCGCGCGATCTCGACCGCCCGGTCGACGCGCTTCTCGGGCGAGATTCGGCCCAGAAACGCGAGGTAGTCGTCTGGCGTCTCGCGAAAGGGCAGCAGGCCGGGCGGCAGGCCGTGCGGCACGGTGGCGACCCAATTGGCGTGCGGCAGCGGCTCGCGCTGGGCGTCAGAAATGGAGACCACCGGCATCTCGGTGAACTCGTGGTAGAGCGGCAGCCAGGTCAGGAATGTCGAGCCGGCCGTGCAGGGTCGTGACGGTGGTCGCGCCGGTGCGACGGCTCAACGGGAAATGCACGTAGTCGAGATGAAAGTGAACGATGTCGAACTCATGCACCCGCTGGCAGACCCGCTCGAGCGCCAGGATATGGTGCGCGAGCGGGTCCACCGAGCATGTGTCGAGCCGGAGCGCCCGAGGCGCAGATCGGCTCCAGTACGGCCGTCGTGATCGAGTCGCCGCTCGCGAAGAGCGTGACGTCGTGGCCCTGACGGACCAGTTCTTCCGTCAGGTACGAAACCACGCGTTCGGTACCGCCATAGAGCTGAGGCGGCACACTTTCATACAACGGAGCGACTTGCGCGATCTTCACGACTGAGCAGCCTAGTTGCCCGACTTGAGCGTCAGCGCGTCGACGACGCGGGTCACGCCTTCCGTCATCTTGGCGACGTTGACGGCGTGGTTGCGCGCGGCGGTGTTCGGCACCGTGCCCTTGAGGGTGACGACCTTGTTGTTGGTGTCGACGTTGATGTCGCTGCCTTTGAGCAGGTCGTCGCCCATGAAGAACCACTTCACCTTGGTCGTGATCCAGGCGTCAGTGATCGCCTCGCCCGTCTTCTGGAGTCCGGCCTTCGAACGATCGGCCAACGTGCGGTCAACGTCCTTGTCGATCGCGATGTTGTTCTCCACCTTGGTGATGCCGCTGACGTTCGCCAGCTTTCCGGCCTCGGTTTTCTGGGCGTCGGTCGCTACTTTGCCGGTCAGCGTGGCCACCGTCCCGGCGACGTTCACCTTGACGTCGTACTTTCGCGTGACCTCGTTGGTCTCGAGCCGATACTCGATCCGATCTTCCAACGCACTCGCAGTCGGCGGTGCTGTCGTTTGCGTGAGCGTCGTTGCAGTGAGCGGCGCGGACGTCAGCGTGAGCGCAGCCGCGAGTCCGATCGTCGCGAAAATCTTGCGTGCCATTGAAATCTCCTCCTCAACGCGGCCGCAGCACGGCCGCTGCTACACGGGAGTGCAAGGGACGGGCCAGCTTTCGCGTAGGGACGTGCACGCTCGAGCGTGGAGAGTACGTTTCACCATGCCGACTCTGGGTAGAACGAGGACACGGAGAAGAGCTAGAGGGCACGGAGAAGAGCGAAGAAAGAAGAAAGCTGACCGCCGTAGGCCGAGTGTAACGAGGCCGTTTCGGCGCCGCGAGGGGGGTGGGGCCCCGCGCAGTTAAGTAAGACCGCCCGCAGGCGAGCGTAGCGAGCCGTCGCGGGCGCGCGCGTGGGGGTGGGGCCCCACGCGCAACTAAGAAAGTTGCGTCGCGGGCGTTTTGATGGTTCAATATCTTCGTTTTGATTAATCAAAATTACCGCGCCGCCTTCTTGGGCTTGGCCATGATGAGCGCCCCGGCGCTGGCTGCGGCCGGGCAGGCGGCCTCCCAACCGGATCCCCCGGCAGCTCCGCCCCCAGCGGCGACCGCGCTCTCGGGGTATATGGAACTGCACTACAACAAGCCGCAGTTCCAGGACGGCATCCTCGACTTTCATCGATTCGTGCTGCTCGTGACCCACCGGTTCAGCGACCGCGTACGCTTCGTCAGCGAAATCGAGATCGAGCACGCGGTCGTCGAGGGGCTCGAGGAGGGCGGCGAGCTCGAGCTGGAACAGGCGTATCTCGATTTCCTGTTGACGCGCGGGTTCAACCTCCGCGCCGGCATGCTGCTCGTTCCGCTCGGCATCATCAACGAGCGCCACGAGCCGCCGGTGTTTCACGGCGTCGAGCGCCCGCTCGTCGACACCGTGATCATTCCCACGACGTGGTTCGACGTCGGCGCCGGCGTGCACGGGGAAATCGGGCGAGGCTGGCGCTATCGCGCCTACGTGATGGCACCGCTCAACGCCGCCGAATTCAGCGCCGACGAGGGCATTCGCGAAGGCCAGCAGCACGGCTCGGAGGCCAACGCCGGACGGATCGCGGTGACCGGCCGGGTCGAGTACGTCGGCTATCGCGGACTGACGATTGGCGCAGGCGTGTGGTCGGGGCGATCGGGCTTCGAGTTTCGTCCCACCTTCGACGTGCCGGTGACGGTCGGAGAAATCGACGCGCGGTACGCGCGGCGCCGCATCGAGCTCCGCGGACAATTTGCGCAGGTGTCGATCTCGAATGCCGATCAGTTGAACGACGCACTGGCCATCCGTACCGGCGTGAATCCCAACATCGCCCGCACGCTCCGTGGTTTCTATGGAGAGGGCAGTTACCGAATCGTTTCTGGCGCGCGGTTCGGCGACATCGCGCTCTTCGGGCGGTACGAAAACGTCGACACACAACTCCGGATGCCGGAGGGTTACCTGCCGATCAAGACGTTCGATCGCGATCAGTGGGTGATCGGCGCCACGTATTGGCCGGACTCCGACATCGCCGTGAAGGTCGACTACGTCATCGCGCGCAACCGCGGCGGGGTCGTGTCCTCGCCGAACTCGTTCAACCTCGGACTGGGGTGGTGGTTCTGATGACGACAAGACGCTGGCATCCGGCGCTGGCCGCGGCAGGCGCCGCGGTTCTGGCGCTGCTCACCTCGCCTGAAGTACGGCTCTCTGCGCGCACGGCGCCGGTGCCGTCGCATGCGCAGGCCCCACCTGCTGAAGTCGTCGAGATTTCCGCGGAACGATTCGCGTTCACGCCCTCCGAGATCAAGACGCGCGCCGGCGTCCCGCTCGAGATTCGCCTCGGGAGCGAGGACACCGATCATGGCTTCAAGATCGTTGGCACGAAGATCGACGTCCGCATTCCAAAGCGCGGCAAGGGACAGACCACCGTGACGTTCGACCCGCCCGCTCCGGGGCGCTACCGGTTCGAGTGCTCGCACGTGTGCGGCGCCGGCCATTCCTTCATGAGCGGCACGATCGTGGTGACCAAATGATCCGCCGGCTGCCGGCCGTCGTGATGTTGGCGGGCTGGGCCGCGACGACGTATCTCGTAGCGCAGACGCGCGTGCCTCAGCCTGGCGAACCCCTGGCCGGCCTCTCAACGACCGAGTTCGCCGAGTTCCGGCTCGGCCTCGACGACTTCCTCGAAGTCGAAACGTCGGACGAGGGCCTCGGCCCGGCCTTCAACGGCACGAGCTGCGCGGTCTGCCATAACGTGCCCGCCGTCGGCGGCGGCGGCGTCATTCTCGAGCTGCGAGCGGCCCGGCGAAACGCAGAGGGCGAATTCGAACCGCTCGATCCCTCGGGCGAGACGCTCTTCCAGTTGTTCTCCGTGCCCGGCCACGGCTGTCAGGTCATATTGCCCGACGATGCGACGGTCTTCGCGCGACGGATTCCGATTCCGCTCTTCGGCGCCGGGCTCGTCGAGGCGCTCAGTGACGAACAGCTCCTGGCGCTCGAGGATCCCTCCGATCGCAATCGCGACGGCGTCAGCGGCCGGGCGGCGCGCGTCACCGATCTCGCGACCGGCCAGCCGCGCGTCGGACGGTTCGGTTGGAAAGGGCAGCACGCCACGTTGCTCGCCTTCGGTGCTGACGCGTATCGCAATGAGATGGGCATCACGAACGATCTCTTCCCGAACGAGCTGGCGCTCGGCGTCTCCGCCGATCGGATGAAGGCGTGCGATCGCATTCCCGATCCCGAAGACATCGTTGATCCACAGACACGCCGGCGCGGGATCGACAACTTCGCGAGCTTCATGCGCCTGTTGGCGCCGGTCGCACGGCTGGCGCCGGACGCGGCGGCGCGCAACGGCGAGCAGATCTTCGGCGCGATCGGCTGTGCCGCGTGTCATGTGCCGGAGCTGGTGACTCCTCGTCACAGCAACCCGATCTTCGATCGGCGGCCAGTGCCGCTCTTCTCCGATCTCCTGCTGCACGACGTCGGGACCGGGGATGGCATCAAGCAAGGCGCCGCCGAGGCCGCCGAGATCCGGACGCCCGCGTTGTGGGGCCTCCGCTTCCGCCGGCCGCTGCTGCACGATGGTTCGGCCTCGACGATCGAGGAGGCGATTGTGCGCCACCGCGTCGAAGCCGAGTTGGCGCGACAGGGCTTCGACCGGCTCAGCGCCGCCGATCGCGCCGCACTTCTGGCGTTCCTGCGGTCTCTCTAAGCTGGAAACGGCCCTCTATTTCTCGACGATCGCTTTCAACCGCTCGAGATCTTCTGTGAGCGCGCTGCGGAGCGGCCCGGTGATCAGGGCCGCCGGCATCGGCAGGCTCGTCGCGTCGCCGGCGCCACGGATTCTCACATGCGATCCGTTGGTGCTGCGTTGAATGTCGTACCGCACCGTCCCGGTGAATGGACCCTCGGCGATCTTCATCGTCAGGACATGAGGGAAGTGCACGGCTTCCACTTCGGTGTGCCAGGAGAACTCACGGCCCATCACGCTGCCGTGGCGTTTGACCCGCGCGCCTGGCGCCAGCGCCGGATCGAGCAGTTCCACGCTCGTCACGACCTTCACCCATTGCGGATCCTGTTGCGGGTCGAACATCACCGCGGCGACGTCGGCGGGCGCGGCGGCGATCTCGATTTCTGCGGAGACGTCAATCTGAGGCACGCCTCATTATGACATCCCGAGTACGCGTCGCCGCTAGCGAGCCATCCGACGCCGTCTTCGCTTCGCGGCCGTGCGCGCCTGGCGCGAGAGGGCGCGATGGGACGCCGCGGCGCGGCCTTTTCGCTTCAGACGGCGCAGCGAGGCGCGCGCGCGTTTCGCCGAGGTCGCGCGTGCCGCCGCCGTCTTCCGCCGCGGCGCGGCGCGCCGCCGCTTCTTGCCTCGTTCACCCGGCGGCAGCGGCAAGTCGACGCCGGCGCGGCGGGCCTTCGACAAGCCAATGGCGATCGCTTGTTTGGCTGACGACGCCCCGTGCTTGCCCTCACGGATGTGGTGGATCTCTTCGCGGACGAATTCGCCCGCCTGCGTCGACGCGCTCTTTCCTTCGCGAGCGTCCTGGCGTGCCCGTTCGATGGTGGCTTTCTCCGGCATGGACGGCTCCTCGGTGGTGTCGGTGCGGCCAGACGAATACAGCCAGCCCACGCGTGCGGGCTTGTCGAATTTCCGTCGCGCCTGGCTCGCCCGACGGTTCGCAAAATACAAGTCAGGTGCCAGCGACGGATGGCCTCCACGGCGCTCGAACCCTCAGAACGTGAGTGATCGGCTGCTCGATATGTGGCGAGGCGTGCATAACGCACGCCCTTGTGACCAGCGGCGCCTCGCGCGGGGCGAATCGCGCGGCGACGTGAGGAACGCTGGCGCCGGCCCGCGCTGAGACGGGCACAATGCACCCATGAGACTTGTCGACGATGTGCGTCTGGCCATTCGCTACCTTCGTCACGCCCCGGGTCACGCGGCGACCGCCGCCGTGACGCTCGCGTTGGCGATCGGCGCCAACAGCGCGATTTTCAGCGCCGTGCACGCAGTCCTGCTGCGGCCCTCGCCGGTTCCGGATCCCGGCACGCTGGCCGTGGTCTGGCAGACCGACACCGGCGGCCAGGCGGTCGTCGAGCTCACGTACCGCCACCAGCGCGAGTGGTCAGGTGACGGATCGATCTTTTCGACGTCGAGCGTGATGGCCTCGCACAACTGGAGTGCCGTCCTCGAAGGACGCGGCGAGCCCTCGCGGATCTGGTTTGCGGGCGTCTCGGCTGGATACTTCGAGACGCTTGGCGTGCCGCCGCTGCTCGGCCGCACGATCACGCCGGAGGATGACGTCCCGAACGGCCCGGGCGTCGTGGTGCTGAACTACCAGACGTGGCAGCGCCGGTTTGGCGGCGATCCCAACGTGATCGGAACCACGATGCAACTCGATCGCGGCCCGCTGGAGATCGTCGGGGTGATGCCGCCTGGTCTCGATCTTCCGCGCGGCGCTGAGTTCTGGACCCCAAGCGTCCCGATCATCGTCACCGGCAATCCGCCAAATACGAGCACGCTGAACACGTTCGGCGTGTTCTATGTCGTCGGCCGTCTGCGGCCCGGGCTCGAGCCGGCGCAAGCGCGACAGGACCTCGATGCCCTCGAAGCTCGACTCGATCAGGCGACGCCGGGCCGTCCGAAGTGGGGCGCGCGTGCGGTCGTGACGCCCTTCGTCGAATACGTCTTCGGACCGGTGCGGCCGGCGCTCTGGGCGCTCTGGGCGGCGGTGGCGGTGCTGCTCGTGATTGCGTGCGCCAATGTCGCCGCGCTGATGCTGACGCGCGCCTCGATCCGTCAGCGTGAGCAGGCGGTGCGGCTGGCGTTGGGTGCGTCGCGCGCGGCCATCGGCCGTCTCTGGATGCTCGAAATCGGCATCATTGCCGGCGTCGGCGGTCTGCTCGGTCTGGCGGTGGCGAAGGGGCTGGCGGCCGGTATCGTCGCGCTCGCGCCCGACGACTTGCCACGAATCGGCGACGTCTCGATCAACGCGCCGGTGGCGCTCTTTACCTTTGGAATCGTCCTGGCGGCTGCGCTGCTCACCGGCGTGATCCCTTTGCGCCGCGCCGGCGACGTCAACCTGGTGCAGGCGCTCGACGGGTCCCGTACGACGACCGGCCGGCGCGCGCTCGGCGCGCGCTCCACCCTGGTCATCATTCAGATCGGCCTCGCGGTCGTGCTTCTCGTCGCGACCGGCCTGGTGGTTCGCAGCTTCATCGCCCTGCGCCAGATCAATCTCGGCTTCTCGCCGGACCACGTGCTGACCGCCATCGTCCGGCCACGATCGATCCAGGGGCCGCCGAACCGCTGGATGAACGATCTGCTCGAGCGTGCCCGGGCACTGCCGGGCGTCGAGTCGGCGGGCGCCGTCTACTTGCGTCCGCTGATGCTCGGGCCGATCGGCCAGGGCGTGCGCGTGTTCCTCGAAGGGCAGCCCGAAACGCCGGCAGCGGCGAGCGCCAACCCGACACTCAACCATCAGATCGCGACGCCGGGCTATTTCGAAACCATGAAGATTCCGCTGGCGCGCGGCCGGTTCTTCACGGACCAGGACACGCTCGACGTGCCGCGCGTGGCGATCGTCAGCGAGGCGACCGCACGACGGCTGTGGCCCGGCGCGGATCCCATCGGCAAGAAGATGATGATGGCGACATTTACACCAGGAGCTCCGCCACGCGCGTGGCGGACCGTCGTCGGCGTGGTGACCGACGTTCGATATCGCGGCCTCGACGAGGTGCAGCTCGACGTCTACGATCCGGCGCTGCAGGTGGGACGGATCGCCGATAACGTCGTGCTCCGCACGAGCGGCGATCCAATGGCGGTCGGCAACGCGTTGCGCCACCTGGCGCGCGAGCTCGATCCTCGCTCGATCGTCGATCAGGTCACGTCGATGGACGCGGTCGTCCGGCGCGCGCAGGCGCCGTGGCGGCTCGCGACGTGGATGTTCGTCCTGTTTGGCGCGCTGGCCTTTGGCCTCGCTGCGCTCGGCCTGTTCAGTCTGGTCGCGCTCGATGTGGCGCAGCGCCGCCGGGAGTTCGCGGTCCGAATGGCGCTGGGCGCCCCACGCGGCGCCATCCTGCGTGGGGTCCTGTCACGCGCCGGCCGCTGGGCGCTGGCCGGCGTCGCGCTCGGGCTGCTCGTCGCCGTCCTGGCGACCCGATCGATGAGAAGCCTGCTCTTCCAGATCGCTCCGGGCGATCTGTTGACCTACGTGACGGTCCTGGCAGCGGTCGTGATCGTCGTGGTGGCGGCGGCGTATTTCCCCGCGCGCCGCGCGGTGAGAAGCGATCCTCGCAGCCTCCTCAAGCAGGAGTAGTCACGAAAGATCTACGACAAGAGTTCTCTGAAGAACGGATTCAGCATCCGGCTGTCGGGATCGACCGACCGGACCCACTGGCTGAGCTCGGCCCAGCGTGGGCCGAAGGCCTTCTCGCACTGCGCGCGCGTGACGAAAGGACTCTGGTTGAGCAGCGGAATGCCATTGCGCATGCTGGCGAACTCGTTGAACTCCTTCAGAAACCGATCCCAGGCGGCCTGGTCGGTCGGCGCGTGGATCGGATCGAGCGAGAAGACGTCGCCGTCGTGCGAGTACGACAGCAGCGCCTTCGAGTCCTGCCGGATGTAGTACGAGCCGAGCGGCATGTTGCAGCGGAACCCGGTGCGCCGATGGTGCTCGTCGGCGAAATCGAGGTAAGCCTTCAGCGTCTCCACCCACTTGGCGCGCGGAAACGCCCAGAACGTGAAGGCGTACCGCGCCTTGCGGCTCGGTGTCGCGATAGTCGATCGTCTTGTCTGGATCGAGGATGTAGAGGCCGCCGGTCATCTGCAGTGAGAAGAACACCAGCCGGGTGAGCCGGATGGCCTGATCCTGCGCCATGGCCTCGATGGGGCCATCGAGGAATTGATCGATCGCTCGCGCCCAGAACGCGGCGATGTTGTTCCACAGCAGCCGGCGTCCCTCCGCCATGAACCACGAGAGCAGGTGGGGATCCGTGATGCGCTTCTTCGTCTGGAACACGGACGTTCGCCCGAGCGTCCAGCACACGAGGCCTTCGCTCTGCTGGATGATGCCGTCGACTTCGGCCTGCGTGAGCTCGTCGGACGACCGCGGCTGATAGGTGAACTGCGCCGCTTCGATCGGTTTCACCCGCAGCGTGACTTCGTAGATGATGCCGCAGAGTCCGTAGCTCGATCGCACGCGGCGCAGCAGATCGGGGTTCGAGTCCTCGCTCGCCTCCTGCAGGTCGCCGCGCGGGTCGACCCACTTGACGCGCGTGACGTACGAGCCCACCTGGCCGAACTCGATGCCGTCGAGCGCATCCTTGGTATGGCAGCACGCCGCCGATCCCAGGGTCATGTTGCCGATCTCGATGTTCAACATGAACTGGAGCTTCTCTTTGCGCAGGGCCGTGGCGGCGTCGATGTACTGCAAGCCGGCTTCCGCCGTGATCGTCCCGGCGCCACGGTCGATTCGCAGGACCCGCGTCAGGTGCTCCATGCTCACGACCGTTCCGTCGGTCACGGCGCACGGCGTGAGTGAGTGGTGACTGCCCATCGCGCGGACCGGGCTCGGAAACTGTCCGGGGTTGCGGAGAATCGCCTGGATCTCCTGCACCGTTTTCGGCGCCGCGACTTGCTTCGGCGTGGCCGTGAGACTGCCGTCGTAGTTGGTCAGATGTGGCGCCATATGTCGTTTTACCGTTGCGCGACCCAGGAGAGGAGCTCGTCAGCGGACTGCGCGCCAAGTTTCCGATCGACGAGGACGCCCCGGCGGAAGCGCAGGGTCGTCGGCATCTGGTTCAAGGCCTCGGTGAGGCCGAGCCGTTCTGGCGAGACGGGGATCTCCGCCAGCGTGATGCCGCCGTCGCGACGGAGACGGTCGACGTCGGCGCGGCGGCTGCTCAGCTCGATCGCGGTGAGCACGCTGACGTTCGCGCGGGCCGCGGCGAGGGTCCGGCTCGCGTGCTGGAGGTGTTCGAGGGCGTAGGGGCTGTGCGCGCTCCATGCGGCCCAGATCATCACCAGCGTCGTCTCGGCCGCCGGCTGTGGCGTCTCCGGAAACAGCTCTTCCCACCGCAGCGTCGCCGGGACGCGGGCCCCGCCTGCCGGCAGCGGTTGTTCGGGGAGGGACAGGACGTTCGACGCCATCATGAACCCGCGGTAGTCGTCGCCGTCGTAGCGGAAGCACAGCCGGCCATCCTCGGTCCAGCTCGGGAAGAGGCTCGAGCCCGCCAAATCCGGCAACGTTCGCATCGTCCGCTTCTGCAGGTCCACGACCACGATGTCGTAGATCTTGGTGCCGCGCCGAGCCACGTGGAACGCGACGTAGCGGCCGTCGAAGGAGAAATCGGCCTTGGCGCCCTGCAGTCCGGTGTCGATGATGTTGTCGCAATCGGTCAGGCCGCGGATGACGACGGCGCCGCGGACGAAGGTGCTGATCCGGCGGCCGTCCTTCGAGATGAGCGGGCGGTCGCCGACGCCGATGTCCGGGCACGGCGGCACGCGTGCGGCCGGCAGCACGGCCTGGTCGCCGTCGAGATAGTAGTAGTTGCTGGCGATGGTCAGGATGAGATTGCGGCCGTCACGGACCGCCCAACTGAAGTAGTCGCCAAGGCCGGTGGGCGCGACGTTGCGGACGAGCTCGCCCGACGCGTGATGCCGAATCGTCACCCCGCCGCCAGCGCCCGACTGCGCCAGGTAGATCATGCGGCGGCCATCGAGCGACCAGTAGGCGTCGATGCCCCGCTCGGTGAAGAGCACCTTCGATGCCGGCAGGTCCACGACGGTCTGGACCGTCTGACTGCGCATCATCGACGCGTAGGCCAGCGTGCGCCCGTCCGGCGAGATGCGCGCGTACGCGAACACGCCTTCACCGGCTTGAAGCGGGTAGACCTTGTCGTAACGCACGGCCGGCGCCTGCGGCGGGGCCGCACCGGGCCCGGTCGCGAGCAGGGCGGCGATCGAGACGAGCGTCGCGTATCGCATACGAGACCTGCCGGGGGAAACCCGGCGACGATAGCACACCGCAGCGGCGCCGGTCTTTCCACTCCTTGCTCGGACGCGGCGCAAATTCTCTAAAAACGACTGGAGACCGGGCCTGCCGGCGTCGTACCATGGTTCACTAATCTCACAGGCGCGGGGCCCCACCCCCGCGCCTCGGGCCCGCGTCGGCAGGGCGACGCGGGGTGTCAGGCGGGGCCCCACCCCCGCGCCTCGGGCCCGCGCCGCCACGCGGCGCGGGGTGTCGAATGATCGTGGAACGTCACGGAGTGGAATGATGGGCGACGCCGGCGAAGGACTGATCGACGCAGATTCCAGAATTCAGGAACGGATGGAGGAGCTCGAGCGGCAGCGAGCAGAGACCCGCACGCACGAGGTCCGGAACCCTCAGGAAGTACAGGCCATGGAGTCTTTGCGGCTCGCGCGCGTCGAGTTGCAGCGCCAGCTCGAGTCAACCGCGCACGAACGGCGCCGTGCCCAGCTCACTCAGGCGATCGCCGACATCGATCGCCGCATGGCCGACCTCCGGGCCCGGCTCGGCTGAGCCCTTGGGATCCGAGACGACTCGGTGAAAATCGAACACGCGGCCTATCAGGTCGGCGATCCCGTCGCGCTCGCGCGCTGGTACGTCGATCATCTCGGGATGACCATCAAGCGCGCGCAGACGGCGTCCCCCTTCGGCCATTTCCTGGCCGACGACGGCGATGCCGTCATGCTGGAGTTTTACGCGAATCCCCGCGTCCAGGTCCCGGACTACCGCGCGATGGATCCGCTCGTACTCCACATCGCGTTCTCGGCGGACGACGTCGCCGCGACGCGAGCGCGCCTCATCGCCGCCGGGGCGACGCCTGAAGGCGACGTGCAGCAGAACGACGCCGGCGACGAGCTCGCGATGCTGCGCGATCCGTGGGGCCTGGCCGTCCAGCTCGTCTCGCGACGTTTACCGATGATCGCCCCGCGCCGCTCTAAGGCGCGGCCCGAGGCGCGGGGGTGGGGCCCCGCGCCCAGTAAGTAAATAGAGACCGCCACGCCGACGATGGATCTCGAGACCGAGTTCGGCGGGATCGACATCTATCTGTTCGATCAGTTGCTGCGCGGCCGTATCACCCCGCGCGATCGTGTCTTCGACGCCGGCTGCGGCTGGGGCCGCAATCTCGTCTACCTGCTGCGCTCCGGCTGCGAGGTCCACGCCGTCGATCAGGACGCCGACGCCATCCGCGCCGTGCGCCAGCTCGCCGCGCGGCTGGCGCCCGCCCTCCCTCCAGAAAACTTCCGTACCGAGCCGATTGAACGGACGTCGATGCCGGATCGGTCGGCCTCCGTCGTCATCAGCAGCGCGGTGCTGCATTTCGCGCGCGACCAGGCCCAGTTCGATGCCATGCTCGCGAGCAGCTGGCGGGTGCTCGCGCCAGGGGGCATGTTCTTCTGCAGGTTGGCGACGTCGATCGGCATCGAGTCGCGCATCGTTCCCCTCGAGGCCGGCGGCCGTTGTTGCCGGCTTCCGGACGGCACCACGCGGTTCCTCATGGACGAGGCGCAGCTCATGGCGCTGACGCGCGAGCTGGGCGGACAACTCCTCGATCCGCTCAAGACGACCGTCGTCCAGGATCAGCGCGCGATGACGACCTGGATCGTGCGCAAAAACGGCTAGAAGGGTGCCGGGTGCTGCGTGCTAGGTGCTAGGTGCCGCGCCGGCTGCCGGGCGTTTCTGCGGATCGCACTCCGGATGATGGCAATGGCACCGCAAGTCGGTCATCGAGGCCGCCTCCTTGCAGTGCTCGCTACAGAACTTGCCGAAGCGGCCGCCTTTGGGCACAACGCATTCGCAGGCGGCGTGAGCGCACTTCTCGTCCAGGGTCATCGGGACCTCCCGGACCGCCGTCCTGCAGCAGGAGCAAACGCTGGCCGGCGGCGATATCGTGGCGCGCTGGAGAGACTGCCAGTATACGCTCCACGGCCGCGGTATGCTGCTGCGAGGACGGGGGAGACGCTATGTGCCAATTCTTCGCCGCGTTGATAATTCCGACCACGACGTTGCGCCGCAGCCGGTCGCGACGCCGCCACGTCGTGCCATTCAGCATGTTGGTCTGCGTGCTGCTGGCTGCTCCGTTGGGCAGTCGCGCGATCACGGCCGGCGCCGCCCCGGCTGCCGGCGACATCGTGATCAATGAGTACGCGGCGGACAACGACACGAACGAGAACGACTTCTTCGAGTTGCTGGTGTTGCGTGACGCTGTCGACCTGCGCGGCTTGCGAGTCACCGACAACGAACTGGAGAAGGGCACGCTGAACGACGGCGAATCGGTGTTCGTGTTCGGCACCGACGCGTATCTGGCGGCCGTTCCGCGAGGCACCTTGATTGCGGTATGGACCTCGGCCAAGGGCGTGACGACCGATACCATCGTCGACCCTGGCGCGCGCGACTGGAAGATGGTGCTGGCGCCTGGGACTGGCGTCACACTTGGCGCCGACCGCCTCGGCGGTTCGCTGAACGCCGGCCTTTCCAACGATGGCGACGCCCTCTACGTGTACCTGCCGGGTCCCGACGGCAACAGTGCAGGCACGGACAACGTGTACCTGGATTTTGTGTCGTGGGAGGACGACAAAGCCGCGGCGCCGCCCAAAGTCGCCGATCTCCATCTGGCCAGCGTCGCGGACAACGCGTACTACACCGGCAGGACCGCCGCCGGCAATGATTCCGGCAACAGTTGGGTCCGTTACGATGGCGCGCCGAACGCGAACACGACTCCCGGTGAGCCCAACCCTAAACAGGATCTGAGCAGCCTCCGGACTGGCAAGTCGCTGCCGGCCAGGCCGGGCCCGACCCGATGACGCTCCCAGTGATCTTCGCGAAAATGCGTGGACGCGCCGGCGACCTCGGGCGTATCGTCGAGTAATACCCCCGCCAGAAAGGACGGTCGACCATGACCCGTCGTCTCTCCGTGCCTCGGCGAACTGCCCTGGGCGTGGCCCTCTCTTTGGTGACCGTCGCCGCGGTGCTTGGCGCGCCACAGACGCGTCAAACGACCACCGACGTCGTCGCCGTTGATAAAGACGATATCGGCGGCGTCGTCACCGGACCCAACGGACCGGAGGCCGGCGTCTGGGTCATCGCAGAGACAGCGGATCTCGGCACGAAGTTCGTTCGCATCGTCGTGACCGACGATCGGGGGCGCTACCTGATTCCCGATTTGCCTGCTGTCAAGTACTCCGTCTGGGTGCGAGGCTACGGGCTGGTTGATTCCGCGAAAGTCGCTGCGCAACCCGGCCGTGCATTGACGCTGACGGCGGTGCGTGCGCCCAACCCGCGCGCCGCGGCGGAGTACTACCCGGCGGGCTATTGGTATTCGCTGCTCAACGTGCCGCCGAAGAGCGATTTCCCGGGGACTGGCGAGTCTGGCAACGGGATCGCGACCGGCATCGCGAGTCAGGCGCAGTGGCTGCGCAGCATCAAGTCGGGCGGCTGCACCGCGTGTCATCAGCTCGGCACGAAGGGGACGCGCGAGATGCCGCCGGCCTTCGCCGCGCTCGGGTCGTCAACGGCGGCGTGGCAGCGGCGGCTCCAATCCGGTCAGGCGGGGAACCAGATGATTTCCGGCTTCACCCAGCTGGGAATGACACGCGCGCTGTCGGTCTTTGCCGACTGGACCGATCGCATCGCCGCCGGCGAAGTGCCGCCCGCTCCGCCGCGTCCGGCCGGCATCGAGCGCAACGTGGTGATCACCGAATGGGACTGGGCGGATCCGAAGGCCTACCTACACGACGTGGTCTCCACGGACCGGCGCGATCCGACGCGCAACGCCAACGGGCTCCTCTACGGCGCGCTCGAGTTGAGCGCCGACTATTTGCCGGTGCTCGATCCGGTCGAGCACCGGATCAGCCAGGTGAAGCTGACGGTGCGTGATCCGGCGACGCCGCCGACCTCGCCGCTGATGGTCCAGCCATCGCCCTATTGGGAAGCGGAGCCGATCTGGACGAGCAAGAACAACGTCCACAACCCGATGTTCGATGGCGAGGGCCGGATGTGGATCACCTCGGCCGTGCGACCGGCCGCGAATCCTGACTACTGCAAAGCCGGTTCGAGTCATCCGTCGGCCAAGCTCTTTCCGATCAACAACGCGTCGCGCCACCTCGCCGTCTACAACCCGAAGACCAGGGCGCTCACCCACATCAGCACGTGCTTCGGCACGCATCACCTGATGTTCGCCGAAGACGCCAACAACACGCTGTGGACCAGCGGCGGCGGCCAGGTCGTGGGCTGGTTGAACACGAAGATGTTCGACGAGACCGGCGACGAGGAGAAGTCGCAGGGCTGGACCGCGCTCATCATGGACACCAACGGCAACGGCCAGCGCGACGCCTACGTCGAGCCGAATCAGCCGGTGGATCCGACGAAGGACAAGCGCTTCGGCGGCGGTTTCTACTCGGTCGCGCCGGCGCCGGACGGATCGGTGTGGGGATCCGTCCTCGGATTTCCTGGCGCGATCGTGCGCTTGAGTCCCGGCAAGAATCCACCCGAGACGGCGTTGGCAGAGGTCTACGAGCCGCCGTGGAACAACGCCGCGGCTCCGGTGCAGGGCTACTCGCCGCGGGGCGCGGACATCGACCGCAACGGCGTCGCCTGGCTGGCGCTGGCGAGCGGGCACATGGCGAGCTTCGATCGCCGCAAGTGCAAGGGCCCGCTCAACGGGCCGGCCGCGACCGGTCAGCATTGCCCCGAGGGCTGGACGCTGTATCCGGAGCCGCTCCCGCAGTTCAAGGGCGTGACCGACTCGGGCAGCGTCGAAGCGAGCTACTACACGTGGGTCGATCAGTTCGACACGCTCGGGCTCGGCCGCAACGTCCCGATCAACACCGGCAACGCGGCTGAAGGATTGCTCGTGCTCAAGGACGGCGCGTGGGTGGTGCTGCGCGTGCCGTACCCGACGGGGTACTACACGAAGTGGCTCGATGGCCGCATCGACGACGCCAAGACCGGATGGAAGGGACGCGGGTTGTGGACGACCATCAGCACGCGGGCACCGTTCCACATGGAGACGGGGAAGGGCACGACGAGCAAGGTCATCAAGTTTCAGCTTCGTCCGGATCCGCTGGCGAAGTGACTGCCACCGCCCGAAGAATCGCGTTCCCACGAGAGCGCCCCTGACGGGCATCGTTCGACCTGCGCCACGATGGCCGGCGTGTCGGCGTGATGCAACTCGATCCACGGCCGCCGGCGCGGGCTGAAGACCGCCGGTAATCCTCGCGCGCAGGCGCCGCCGTGCCGGCACAAGTCGGGCTTCCAAATGACCGTGACGTCGCCGTTCGAGTAGCGGTGGATCATGGCGAGCCTCGCATGATCAAGTGTATCCCGCGCCATATCAATCCTGGCGCCGGCAACAACGACGCGACAAATCGGGCTGTGCCGTGGCTGGTTCACGCAACACGGCTGAGACCGGCGTTCACTCGAGGCGACTGTGCGGACGTACTCTCCGTGGCACCACGATGCGTCTGACGCTGACACCGTGGACGGAGCAGTCGTTGCAGTTCATCGGGTTGAATGTGCCGGGTGGCGACGGCTCGGCTAACGCGATGAAGCGCTTGATTCTGCCGGTAATGGTATTCACCAGTGCCAACCGGCCCGAACCTCGGAGAGCTCACGGGCAGGGTGCCGTTGACAATCGGCTCGCCGCCGCCCACGGCGTCCGGTTGGTTGTTGCCTGTACCCGGCAGTGGTTGCAGGAGCGATGGTGCCGAGGTTGGTCACCGGGTCGGTTGTCAGATCGATGATGACCACCTCATCGCTGTTCGGCGAAGTGCCGAACCCGAGCGCTTCGTCGGGCGTCATGTTGAAGCTATGCCAGCTCATCGCCCCGAGCGTGCCGCGATCCTCGAGCGTATCGTTCGTCATGTCCAGCGTGTAGATGTGGCCACCGTTGCCGCCTGACGCAACCACTGCATGGTCAGCGTCCGCGCTGGGCTTAATCATGCCGCACGCAACGAAACCGTCGGTAGGCAACGTCCCGAGAATTCTCATCGATGGCACGTCAACGATGACGATGCCGTCCATCATCGTCGACACATACGCCCGCTGGCTGTCTGCGCTGAACACGGTACAGACCGGCGGCTTCCCAACTGGGAACTCCACGCTGCCGGTGGGCGTCCACGACTGGTTGGCCTCGTCCACGGCGACTTTGTAGAGCGTCCGCGTGGAGACGACGGAGACAAGCATGGTCGTGCCGTCGGGCGAGACCTTACCCTGGTGGCAGAGCGCGGGCCCAAAGGTCAGCGTCTGCACCAGCTGCCGGGACCTCGCATCGACGATAGACAGCGTCCCATTGCCCATGCCGCTGATGTACGCATAGGCGTCGCTGTGGAACGTCGTGATGTGCGGCCGCGTTCCGTCCGGCAAGGAGAACTGGTCGAGCAATTTGCCCGCGGGGAAGGACAGAACGGAGACGGTGTTGTCACGCTGGTGGGTGACCCACAGTTCTTTGTTCTTGTGATGGCGGTCCGGGTGCTCCGTACGAAGCTGATCCGAGCGGACAGACTGCTGGGCACCGAGGGCGAACGTCGCAATCACCGCAATCGCGAGGATCAAACTGATGCGAAACGTGTTCAAATGCCTGCTCATCATCGACCTCGCTGCGACTCTGACCTACCTCTGTAAACACCGACGGCCGGCGATCCGGACAATCCGTCGGGCGCGAGTTGCGCGGCCGTTCGATCTCGGTTTGGGCGTAGGATGGAGTGGTTTCGACGTGCCACACGAGCGAACCTATGTCCCTGAACGAAGGTGCCGGCGATCGTGTCCCGTCGGAAACCTCTCGTTCAGTTGACCCCGAATCAACCTTTCATCTGATCGAGCGGGCCCGCGCCGGTGATCAGCAGGCGCTGGAACGCCTCTTCGCGCGCCATCTCAAACCGCTCCAACGATGGGCCCGCGGCCGGTTGCCGAAGTGGGCGCGCGATCTCGCCGACACGGACGATCTGGTCCAGGACACCCTGGTTCAGACGTTCAAGAGGATCGAGCACTTCGAGCCGCGCCATGTCGGTGCGCTGCAGGCGTACCTGCGTCAGGCGGTGCTCAATCGCATCCGAAACGAGCTGCGGCGGAAGGACGGCAGCCGCATGCCACGGATCTTGATGGCCTCGACGTCGAGAGTGTCGAATCACCCCTCGAACAGGCGATCGGTCAGGAGGCTGTTGAGCGCTACGAAGCGTGCGCTTCAGCGGCTGAAGGCGGAAGAGCGGGAAGCGATCATCGCCAGAGTGGAGATGGGCTACAGCTTCGAGGAACTGGCCGAGGCGCTGGGCAAACCGACACCAGACGCGGCGCGCAAGACGGCGCACCGGGCCCTGGTCCGGCTGGCCGAGGAGATGAAACGTGCCGCCGAGTGAGCGGCTGATTGACGATCTCGCCGACGCGATCCTCGACGGCGCTCCCGTCGACTGGGCGGCTGCCGAATCGAGTCTCGGAAGGGACCGCGCGGCCACTCGTTCGAGAACTGAGGGTGCTGGCAGCCGTTACGGAGCTCCATCGCCGTGACGCGGCCGGCGATGTGGAGTCATCTTCGGCTCGTCGAACGGATCGGCCGGGGTGCGTTCGGAGAGGTCTACCGGGCCTGGGATACGCGCCTCGATCGCGAAGTCGCGCTGAAGCTCTTGCCGGCTGATCGTTCCCCTGAGAATCGCGCAGCGTCGTCAATCATCCACGAAGGGCGATTGCTCGCCAAAGTGCGACATCCGAATGTCGTCACCATCTACGGCGCGGAGCAGATTGGCGATCAGATCGGCCTGTGGATGGAGTTCGTTCGCGGCCACACCCTCGAGCAGATCCTCGACCACAGGAAGGTGGTCAGCGCGACCGAAGCTGTCGACATCGGTCTCGAGCTCTGTCGCGCGATGTCGGCGGTGCACGGCGCCGGCCTGCTGCATCGGGATATCAAGGGGCACAACGTGATGCGAGCCGAAGACGGGCGCATCGTGCTCATGGACTTCGGCACTGGCAGAGAACTCGACGACGACGCATCGTCGGATCTCGCCGGAACGCCGCTCTATCTCGCACCCGAGGTGCTGCAGCGGCAACAGGCGACGGTTCGGAGTGACATTTACAGTCTCGGCGTCCTCCTCTATCACCTCGTCACCGGTTCGTATCCAGTGCAGGCACGGACCGTGCGCGAGGTTCGCCGTGCCCAGGAGCGCGGCGAGCGGACCGCAATTCAGACCGCGCGGGCCGATGTGCCACCGAAGCTCGCCCGCGTCATCGAGCGCGCGATCGATCCTCGTCCCGAGCGCCGGTACGAGAGGCGCGGATGCGCTCGCGCGGATTTGGCGGCGTTGCAGCCGCGCCCGAGATTAGTCGGAGGCTGGCGTACGCGGCCGGCTGGCCGCCGCCTCCATTCTGGTGGCGGAGTGGGTTGGGAAGTGGCTGGCCGTCAGGCGGGATCTTCGAGGACGCCCAGCGTACTGCTCGCGGGTTTCGCCGGGTTGAATCCTGTGAGCGCCGTCAACGTCAGTCCCGCCGAGCGGCCCAGCATTGCCGTGCTGCCCTTGAGGAATCTCAGTGCCGAGCCGGGGAGCGACTACTTCACCGACGGGCTGACGGATGAAATCATCCGCAACCTGGCGGTAATCAAAGGGATGGACGTGCGGTCGCGAACATCCTCGTTCGCCTTCAAGGACAAGCCCCGCAACCTTCAACACATTGGCGCGCAGCTCGGCGTGAACCTCGTCGTCGAGGGGTCGATCATGCGGTCGGGCTCGAGGCTGCGTATCAACACCCAGCTGGTGCAGGTCGCCGGCGACGTCATCCTGTGGACCGAGCTGTTCGATCGGGACCTCAAGGACGTCTTCGCCATACAGGATGAAATCTCGCGCGCGATCGTCAGCAGGCTCCGACTGACACTGAGCCGGGGCCAACGTCGATACGACAGTAACTTCGAAGCGTACGAGGCCTATCTGCGGGGGCGCTACTTCGCGAACCAGCGGTCGGCGGAGGGTCTCAGGAAAGCCATCGAGCACTTTCAGACGGCCGTCCGACTCGATCCAGGATACGCCGACGCGTACGCAGGCATCGCAGGGGCCTACGGCCCGCTCGGATACTCGGGGTATGTGCGTCCCGAGGAGGCGCTCGCCGGCATGCGCGCGGCGGTGACGCGCGCCCTCGCGATCGACGATGACCTCGCGGACGCGCACGCGGCCCGCGCGTTACTCCTTGCCGTCCACGAGTGGCGACTGGCCGATGCAGAACCGGCATTTCGCCGAGCTCTCGCGCTCGATCCCGGTGACGCCACGGCCCACAGTTGGTACGCGCAGTATCTCATCGCGACGGGCCGCCGCGATGAGGCGTTGGCGGAGAGCCGCCGCGCCATCGAGCTCGATCCGCTGTCGCTGGTGATCAATACCGGATTCGGCAGCCGGCTGTACTGGGCGCGACGTTTCGACGAAGCGATCGCCCAATGTCGCAAGACCCTTGAACTCGATCCGGCCTACGGCGGGGCACGAAGGTGTCTTGCACTCGCCTACGCGCAGCGAGGCGCCCACGAGCAAGCCGTACGCGAGCTCGAACGCGACCGGTCCGGTTTTGCGCTAACGCCATCTGCACTGGCGGATCTCGGCTACGTCTACGCACGGGCTGGGCGCTCAAAGGATGCGCACAAGGTCATCACGGAGCTGACGAATCGATTCTCCCGCGAATATGTGTCTCCATATGCACTGGCGCTCGTCCACGCCGGGCTTGGGGAAAACGGTCGCGCATTGGAGTGGCTGGAGCGCGCCGGCGAGGAACGAAGCCCGCGGCTGGTCTTTCTCAACGTCGAGCCGGCGTTCGACGGCCTGCGCGGTGACCCGCGATTCGCGGCGCTCCGCAAGAAACTGGGTCTGCCGTAACAGGCCGTGCTCTCGTCGCATTCGAACACGAGGTCCGGTCACCGGCGAACAGCCGAGCTGCGGGGTCGCCAAAGGCGAAGAGCGCGGCGTCGAGTGTCGCGTCCGTGAAGTCGCTCTGAAACGTGCCCGAGGAATGATTCCGCGCAATCTGGAATGCTCCCGGTGCCGACGGGAGCACGCCCGCGCAGCTTCGGACTGGCGTGCCGGTGTGACGTGCATTGTCGACGTTGGACGTCACGGTCCAGTTCGTCACGCCGTTCACGGCGTAGCCGTAGCCCATGTCGCCCAGCAGGACGTTATGAGAAACGAATGCGCCGGAAAGCATGGGCGCGCCCGGTCGACATGTCCACGCCTGGCTGCCCATGGCCAGGCCGACCAGAATCTTCTGACCAGCGCCATCGATGACGTTCGAATCGACCACGGTCCCGCTGTAATCGAATCCTGTGTCGACCATTGCGATCCCGCCGAGCAGCCGTCGCGTGTGAGCGCGAACGGTATTGCTGGCGACCACCGATCCCGATGCACCGAAGATCACGATGCCGCCATCGGTGGCGTCCGTGATCGTGTTGTGATGCACCAGACTGCTGTGGCAGGCGAGCGAGATGCCGTCGGCCCAGGTGCCATCGGCCTGGCCGGCCGGGCCGAATGCGCTGTGCGCGATCGTCGCACCCGTGCACCCTCCGCGGCCTTCAAACAGGTGGATGCACGACCACCCGCGCGGCTCGAAGGCGTGCACATGCTCCACCTGTTGTCCTGACGCGTCGCCACCCATCGCGATCAACGCCTCCCCGCCCGGCATCCGGCCGAGCGCCGTCCGGTTGCCGTCGACGATGACGTGACTCACGCGGACACGGCTGCGTCCGGTCAACACGAGCGCGGTAGCGATGGACGGGCTGACGATCCGCAGCGTCGCGCGCGTCGAGCCGGTGGGCAAGCCCGCCGTGTACAACTGCTGGCCGTCTCGAGTGAACACGATCGGGCCGCGCAGATCGAAGACGGCACCTTGGCAGAGCACCGCGATTCCCGACGGGCTCGAGAGCGCGGCATTGATTGCGGTCTCGTTTCCTGAGCCGAGACAGCTGGCGCTTGCGACCGTCGGCGAGACAGGGGTGTCATTCGCGCAGGCCGATGTGAGGGCCGCGGCGGTGAGGGCAACGGTGGCGAGGTGCCGGACATCAGTCACGGGCCGTCTAGCCGCTCGAGACCTCGGAGATGAAACCGGCAATCAGGCGCTGGATCTCGGCCGGTGGCAGGTTGTAGCGGGCGTTGCCGTCCGGCTGGCCCATATTGCCGCTGATGACGAAGCAGCGCAGCCCCGCCTTGGCAAGGCTCTTCGCCTGCGCGACGCTGAGCCCGCCGACCACCTGCACCGGGGCGGCTTTGCCGACCCGATCGAAGACGGCGCGGGCCATGTCACCGAGATAGTCGCTCTCGATGAGTTTCGGGTTGGCGCGGCGCGCGTCAGCCTGCAGGTGGATGCCGACGGCGTCCACGCCGGCCTCGAGCATGCGAAGCGCGACGTCGCCGGCCTGCGCGGCGGGCCCCTGGTGAGGCACCATGATGTCGGCAAAGGCGAGCCGCGCGAGTTCGGGGCCGGCGCGCCTGAACTCGTCGCGCACGGCGCAGATCGACTTCGCCGTATCCACACCCGCGAGCGCGAGGAAATCAACGATGTTGCCGCCGCCCGCATAGACGCCGCGCGCCTCGCCGCCGCCGCCGTCCATGGTCTTCATGTCGGCCAGGAGGAGCGCTTCGGGAAACCGCTTGCGGAAAGCCGGCACGACGTTCGAGACGCCCTGGTTCTTGAGCAGCGGCGTCCCCATTTCG
Source organism: uncultured Acidobacteriota bacterium (assembly GCA_963816795.1). Lineage (GTDB taxonomy): Bacteria > Acidobacteriota > Vicinamibacteria > Vicinamibacterales > SCN-69-37 > CAWFLT01. The sequence continues at coordinate 97,987 of CAWFLT010000002.1, forward strand.
ACGATGTCGACTCCGCCTGCCAGCGCCGCACTGGCCACCCCGAGACCCTGATCCAATGTGCCCACGTCGACCGAAATCTGGAACGAGAACCGGGTTCTGAGCCGATCGACCAGGCGGGCGGAGGTCGGGTGCGTCTCCTTCGCCACCTGCTGGCCCCAGGCGGAGGTGGGCCGCATCGTCTCGAAGACTGCGCCGACCATCAGCCCGCCCACAACGAACCTGCCCGCGCCGTCGAGGAACGATCGCCGGTCGATGAGCCCGTGCTGATCCATGATCACAGCTCCTGCGTCTTCACTCACGATGGCGCCGGCGGCGTCCAGTTCACTCGCGCGGCGACAGTCGCCGAAAGAGCCAGGCCTTCGCCAACGCCCATTCGCGCTCGACCGTGGCGGGCGAGATCCCGAGCGCGTCGGCCGCTTCGTCGATGTTGAGCCCCGCGAAGAATCGTAGTTCCACGACGCGGCACTGCCGGCCGTCGATTGAGGACAGCGCATCGAGCGCCTGGTCGAGGGCGAGCACGTCCACGCTCGTCGCCTGAGCGGCTGGCGACACCTCGTCCAGACTCAGCATCGTGACGCCGCCGCCGCGCTTGTCGGCGCGTTGCCGGCGGGCGTGATCGACGAGGATCTGGCGCATCAGGCTGGCTGCCACCCCAAAGAAATGCGATCGGCTCGTCAGCGTCATGCGGTCGACATCCACGAGTCGCAGGTAGACCTCATGGACGAGCGCCGTCGCCTGGAGAGCGTGCCCAGGGGGTTCGCCTCGGAGATGGCGGCGCGCCACGCGGCGCAGCTCGTCGTACACGAGCGGGACCAGGCGGTCGAGTGCCGCGGCGTCGCCCTGGCGCCAGGACAGGAGCAGGCCGGTGACATCGTGCTCGCGGAGCGGGTCGGTCATCAGCTCGTGAGGGAAAACGGCGCTGGTTTGCGCTTGATATCTTACAGGACCGTTTCCGGTTCCTCGTTGAATGGGAGTGGCACGATGAGACAGGCAATCCTCGGCTTCTGTGTCTTCGCGGCGGCGTGCAGCAGTCAACCCTTTTCGCCAACCGCACCCTCGGGTGTCGCGGGTGTGGCTGGCACGCAGGCGCAGGCCAACGGCGGCGCGGCCAATGTCGAAGTCACCTTCACGAAGTGGGCCGCCTTTCCTGGGTTGGCAGGTGTCACCGGGGGCGATGTCCCTGGCACCTTTGCCGGGGCGGTTCTCAGTCGCGATCCGTTCGACAACGGCACCATTGTTCAGCTCGAGGCTCGGTATGAGGTCATCGGTCAGGACGCGGCGCACTCGTTCGTCGCGCAGATCGAGGGGAAGCAGAATAACGAGACGCAGACGGCCGTGTTCAACGGCACCATCATCGAAGGATGGCTGCTGGGGGCCCAAGTACATGTGACCTACGACCGCATCGCGCCATGCCCCGCATTCGGGCAGGCTGTGTGCTTCACGGGAGTCATCCGGGTCATGCCTGGCTCTGCCAACTGACAACGAAGAAGGCCTCAGGGCTGGGCCCTGAGGCCTACGCTCGCTCACCGTGCCAGATTCATCAAGACGATATTGGAATTGTCCCGCAGTCGATCGAACACGATCTGCTTGCCGTCGGGCGACACATCGAAGTTCTGAATCACGAAACCGGCCTTGAAGTCGGTCAACTGACGCTGCTGCCCGCCCTCCAGATCGACCCAGGAGAAGTTCTGGGCGCCCAGATTGCCTTCGAGCGCGATCAGCGCCTTTCCGTTCGGCATGAAGCGATACGGCGTCGCGATGGTATAGCCGACCTGAAACTCAGGGAGGGGGACTGACGCTTTATCCGGCGTGATCGCTTTCACCTGGAATGACCCGCCGCCCTGCTGTTCGGAATACACGATGAACCGGCCGTCTGGCGACCAGACCGGATTAAAGGAAAGCGTGTCGAGCAGCCGGACCGGCTGACCGCCGTCCAGGGGGATCTTGAACAGACGGGTGCCGTCTCCCTGATTGGCGGCGACGGCCACCCACTTGCCATCCGGGGACCAGGAGGCGGCGCCGCGCACATCGAAGGAGTCCACCAAGCGTGCGAACGTTCGTGCCGTCGGCATTCATGACGTACAGGCCCGCCGTCCCTTGTTTGCGGTAAGAAAAGCAGATCAACCGACCGTCGGGTGAAATGGCCGGCGGAGCCACTACCCCGCCCTCGTCGCCTCGCCAGAGCTCCAGGGCCGCGCCGCCTTCCAGCTTCCACAGTCCGTTCGCTCCGCCTTTAGAGGAAAGGAATGCCAGATAGCCGGGAGCAAAGCGAGGACCAAGGGCACGCGTGTTGGGCACTGCCACGCGCGTCGCAGCCGCGTCCGTCTGAACGCCATCCTAGATGGGGACCGTCCACAGGCTGGCGCTGGGAGTGGCGATGGTGGCAACGAGACGCCGTGGTCGGGTCTCGCTGACCGCCACCGACAGATACTGTTCCGCAATGCCGGAGCTCACCTGGTGCGGGATGCGACGTTCGACATCGATCGCATACAGCCACTGGCCCGACCCGTCTTCAGCGGTGGCGGAGTAGATCAACGTGCGCGCATCGAGCCAGGCGAGGTACTCCACCCGAGCGTTGTGAAGCGTGATCCGCTCGGGCGTCGCGGCCGTGTCGGTCTGGGACACGGGGATGCGCCAGATGTCCATTTCCTCCGTCGTGGGGAATACCCCTGACGAAGTAGATGAAGCGACCGTCTGGCGACCACGTCAGATAGTGGCTGTGAACCCCCGGCTGCGCACCGAATATCCGTCTGGGATTGCTTCCGTTCCGGTCCGCGATGAAGATGGGATCGCCGGCGTCGATCGTGTGGTACGCGAGGCTCTTTCCATCCGGCGACCAGGTGGGACTCATCCCGCCTTCCACAAAGAGACGCGGCGCGCCCCCCACGACGGGTGCCAGCCATAACAGGTTCTTTCCCGGCCGTCCCGACAATTGCTGGTACCACACCTGCGTCCCATCACCCGAGAATCCGGTGTAGCGGATCGTCGGGTTGTAGCTGAGCGAATGGCCCTTGTTGATGTTGACAGGCTCGCCGCTGCCGATCTGGCTGAGCCAGGCATTGATCGCGCCGTCTCGGTCGGAGAGGAACACCGTGAACTTTCCATCCGGCGAGATCGCCGCGTCGAACTCCTCGCCCTCGAAGTCGGTCAGACGTTCGACCGTGGCGTCGGCCAGAGGATTCTGCCAGAAGTAATCCTGTTGCCACAGGCGCCAGACACCACCCGCCGCGACCAGGACAGCGACAACGGCGACGCCCGCGATCATTGTCCATTGCCGCGGTCGACGTCTCAATGAGGCTCGGTCTGAAGGCGGCGCGGCTGTCCCCGGCGATTGGATCCGCTCAGAGTCCACGACCGTCTGAGCCGCCGGAGTCGCCAGCGCGTCGTCGATCTCCAACCGTGCAGCCACGGCGGAATCGAGCCGGCGCGCGCGATTCTTTTCCAGGCACCGCCGGAGCAACGTGCGAATCGCTGCGGGCGTCTCGGCCGGCAGCCTCGTCCAGTCCGGCTCGGTCGTCACGACGGCCGCCAGCACATCGGTCGGAGTGTCGCCGCCGAACGCCCGATGCCGCGTGAGCATCTCGTAGAGGACGCAGCCAAACGCCCAGAGGTCCGCGCGCCGGTCCACGGCTTTGCCCCGCGCCTGCTCGGGACTCATGTACGCCGCCGTCCCGAGGATGAGGCCGGTCTCGGTCGCATGCGCGCTCAGCGTCGGCGACTGCATCACGTCCACCCCCGCGCTGCTCGGGACGTCGAGGCCTTTGGCCAGCCCGAAGTCCAGCACTTTCACCGTGCCGTCCTCGCGGACTTTGATGTTCGCGGGCTTCAGGTCCCGATGGATGATCCCTTGCTCGTGCGCGGCTTCGAGGGCGTCCGCGATCTGCGACGCGATCGCGAGCGCCTCGTTGATGGGAATCGCCCCGCTGACGATCCGATCGGCGAGCGTCGGGCCCTCGACCAGCTCCATCACCAGGGCGTGTACGCCGTCGGCGTCTTCGAACCCGTGGATCTGCGCGATGTGCGGATGATTGAGCGACGCGAGCACCCGCGCTTCTCGCCGGAAGCGGGCGAGGCGATCGGGATCGCTGGCGACGGCGGGCAGCAGGACTTTGATCGCGACCTGGCGATTGAGCGTCGTGTCGCGGGCCTGGTAGACCTCGCCCATCCCGCCCGCGCCGATTCGCGACGCGATCTGATACGGGCCGATGCGCTGCCCCTCGAGGTTCCTTGTCACCCTGGTGTCGTCGCCCAGCACCACCGCTGGCGCCTCGAGAAAGCTCTTCGCGCGCTCGTCCGACGACAAGAGCGATTCCACTTCGTGGCGCAGCGCCTCGTTGCCGTCGCAGGCCGCCGCGAGGTACGCGGGGCGCTCGTCCATTGGCAGCGCCCGCGCGCCCGCGAACGCGTCTTTGAGGCGCGGCCAGTCGTCAGGACCGAGGGACACGTGCGTGGATTCTACTCCCGGCGCGGTCATTGGCGCGGCGACAGTCGTCGAGAGAGCGAGGCCCGTCGCCAGGGCCCGCGCGGGCCCTCCTACACGTCGCAGCTCTCGGTAGAATCGCGAGCGGATCTCGAACGATCGATTTGCACTTTCACGATCTCCGGCACGAAGCCGGTTCCCGTTGGCTCGGGCTGCACGAGTCCATGCGGCGATTCCTATTACACTAGAGATTCCCACCACGACGCGCCCGTAGCTCAGGGGATAGAGCATCGGCCTTCTAAGCCGAGGGTCGGAGGTTCGAGACCTCCCGGGCGCGCCAGCCTTCGCTCGTCGCTCGCTGCGAGCGCGAGCTACGGCTGGCAAGCCGGTCAGCACGCGAACCTCCGACCCGAGGGGCAGGCCGCCCGCTCGTAGACAAGCGCATGGGGGTGGGGCCCCATGCGAACTTCTTGAAAAGTTGAATCCGTCGAGACCTCCCGGGCGCGCCAGCCTTCGCCAAGCGTCGACTTCGCTCGCGGCTCGGCTGGCAAGCCGGTCGGCAATGCGAACCTCCGAGTCCGAGGGAGGAACAAACTTCGAAGGGAAGACCGCACCTTCGAAAGCGGTTGGTCGACGATGACTTCGCTGTTTTCGTTGGGAGTTGGCTTCTTCGAAATCCAAGGGTGCCCATTCGAGACACCGTTTCGGGGCGTGGGCATGCACGTCGGACGCATGGCCGGGCGGCTAGAGACGCCACGAACATGGGCCGGTCGCGGTCGGCGTGTCTATGAGACTAGACAGATTGATCGAAGACGGTTCATAATTGCAGGCGGATGAAGGCGCAAGACCTACGACGTCTCCCTGAGCGGTGCCTCGGCAAAGGATGGCTGAACAGGTGATGAAGACGTACCACGTCGTCTACGAGCGCGATACTGCGGGTTGGTGGGTCGCCTCAGTGCGCCGCCTTCGCGGCTGCCACACTCAGGGAAGGACGGTTGACGAAGCGCGTCGCCGGCTGAGAGAGGCGCTGCGACTGTTTGTCGAGGATGCTGGGTCTGCGCGACTCGTGGACCACGTCCGGTTGCCCGCGAGTGCGGCCAAAGCGGTCCGTGACTACGCATCGCTGCGAAAGAAGGCCAGAGAACAAGATCGCCGAGCTATCGCCGCTGCGCGACGGGCCGTCCGTATCCTCCGTCAGGGCCAACTGAAGATGAGCGGGCGGGACGCGGCACAGTTGCTCGGACTGTCCCATCAACGGGTGCACCAACTCGCGCAAAACGAAGCCTAAAACAGGCGCCCTTCAGTTGTTATCAAGGCGTGATCGCCAGGTGGCCCGAGTTGGCCGCGTCGTCGTAGTACTCGATCACGCGCCGTTGGATCTGGCGGACAGAGAACTCCTGATTCTCGCCGCTGCGGACTTGGACAACCATCCCAGTCCAGTTGCCGCGCGCGTCGTACTGGTACTGAACGCGCGTCTCCGACCGGATCATCGTCGGCTCGCTTGGACTTGGTACCACCCGGCCGTGTTCGTCGATGCTGCCCCCAGAAGAGCGGGTCTCTTCAGAAACAGACGCGATCAGATCGCCATGGTCGTTGTAGGCCATGGTCTTCCGTTCGTCGCTCCCGGGGCCGGCGAGCGATCCGGAGCTCTCGATTCTTCGCCCGGACGCATCGTAACGATGCCTGACGCGTGCGGGTTGGTCCACGCCAAGGAGCACGCGAAACGCGGCCAACTGCGCCGGGCTCGCTTGTGCCACCAATTCCTGAGGCAGCATCTCGTCGGTTCTCGTCAGCGCCTCTTCGATCACATTCCCTGCGTCGTCGTACAGAAAGTCGACTCGCATCAGGAGACGACCATCCCCATCGAGCAGCCGCACCGCTCCAAGGCCCGCGCCGCCTTCGCCGGCCGCCCACGCGAATGGAGTGCCGGGCGGGATGAAGGCCGAATCGAGATGTTGCGTCTGCGTCTTCCGTCCGTCGGCGTCGTACTCGTACGTTTCGGACACATGCTCGCGGCCTTCCGAATTCTGAACGATGACACGCGCCAACCTGTCGTCGAGGTCGTACACGTAGAGGAGGGAGTGAGGTCCAACCCCGTCGTCGAAACGCACTCTCAAAAGCAGGCCTGTCGGGCCGTACTCGTAGGTCCAGGCCGACTCGGACCCATTCGTTTGCCCTTGCCACTGGCGGGCGAGCCTACCGTCCGTCCGGTGCTCGGTCACCGTGACCCGGACGGGCGCCTCGGTCGCCTGCCCGTACGTCTCCTCCCGCCGGCAGCGCCGGACGGGCCCGGACAGCGGACGCTCGCGTTCCATGTGCGGTGGCTCTATTGTCGCTCAGGAATAATGTCGTTCCTGAGACGAAGTCGCGGCGTGGCTGACGATGCTGATCGCCATTCGCCTGGATCCTGAGGTCCTCGCTCGATTCCGGAAGGAAGCCAAGCGCCGCAACTTCACAAACTCGGCGATCCGCCCGGGTGGCGGCAGCCGACAGGGCTCAGTATCGCGGGGGGCGTTTTGCAGAATCGCTGCTCGCGATTCTCGCGTGGCGGCGCTATCATCGGACGATGAAGTCCAAGCGGCAGTTGACTGCCATCATCGAACGCGATGACGACGTGTACGTGGCTCTGTGTCCCGAGCTGGACATCGTGAGCCAGGGCCAGACGGTCGAGGCCGCGAGGACCAACCTCATCGAAGCCCTTGAACTCTTCTTCGAGTCAGCGGACCCAACGGAGATCGCGCGACGGCTGCACAGCGAAGTGTTCGTAACTCGTGTCGAGGTCTAGCGCATCGGTCTGAGCTGCAGGGTCAGACGTTGGGCTTGGCCCGGGCCGATCGTGACCGGCGCCGCGATTGAGACGAGAGCCTTCAGCATCGCCTCGCTCGGCCACTCGTCCATCCGCCGCTCGTCGACGGCCGCGACAAAGTAATCGCCGGGGACGACGTGGGCGAACGCGAATCGGCCGCCGATCGCGCGCGTGGTCGAAAACCGCATGAGACCCGACAACGCGCCCGGCCAGAGGCGCCGGTCGATGGGAAATACCGCCACGGTGGCGTCCTCCACCAGGGCACCATCGGCGCCGACGACGGTGCCCTCGAGCGGCGACGCGCGATCCCGCATCACGACCGCAACGCGTTGAATGACATCGTGACCGATCGTCAGCGGTGCCCCGGCGAGATCCCGCCCCGCCGCAATGACCGACTGGACAAACCAGCGCGCCTCGGGTCCATTCTCCGTGACTAGGACCGCGTACCTCCCGGCGGTCAGACCGCCGAGCGTAAACCAGTCTCCTGCAAACGCGCTGAAACCCCAATCGGGCGGAGGCGCCAGCCAGACGTCGACGCTCTCCGGCCGAGGACTGGCGCCTTCGTACGCGATCGTCCCCCTCAGGGATAGACCCTCTGCGAGAGGCACGACGAGCTCGTCCACGCCGGTCTCCGGGACGTCTATATCGAGACGAGTCACAACGCTGTCTGACGGGATGTGTTCCGCATCGCAGCTCAGTGCCACCCGTTCATGCACCTCGAGCCGATATCTTCCAGGCGCCACATCGACGAGCGTGAACCGGTCACCTTCGACAATGGCGCTCGCGTCGGAAAGCTCATCGGGAGCAAGTGGCGGCAGCAGGTAGATCCTCGTGGCGTTGCCGATCGAGGCGCCTCGTCTCGGGACGACTCTTCCACGTACAAGACAGTCGAGCGCGACGGCATGAGTTGAAAATCGATGCCGGCATGGGTGCTACCGAGGCCAATCGGAATGATGGTCGCGCGACTTATATCCGTCATGTTTGGGTAGAACAGCGTCCGGTAGGCACGAGGGCGACCGCCTTCGTCCGGCGGCAGCTCGGCAATCCCACGCGGTAGTAGCGAGTAGAGCGCCCCTTCCGGACGAGCTGGCTGCTTGGCTGTCTGCTCGGCGCGGGGCGTCGTCACGATCGGGGTCGCAGCGGAGCTCGGCGGCGGTGGGGGCGGCGGACCGCACGCTGAGGGCGGACCGTTGCGCACACGCTCCCTCAGCGTCGTGTGCCAGACACGGAGGGCGATGACGTAATCGCCGGGGCGGATTTGACCGAGCCGATAACGACCCTCCGCGTCGGTCTCGCCGAAGCTGACCCGCTCAAAGTCGTCGTCCTGTCGCGTTTGCCGCCAAGCATCCACCTGCACACCAGCGACGGGCTCGTTGTGCTCGTTGGTGACCACGCCGGTCACAGTGGCTGCGCGAAGCAGTTCGATCGTGGCGCGGCCGAAGTGCTCGCCGTCGGCAAGCTTCAACCAGCTGGAATGCCCGGCAGGACGCCGCTTTCCAAGGGCGCCGTCCAGGTAGTCCGGCGCCGTCGCGTGGATGGCGAACTCTCCGGCTGGGAGACTCCGAAAGCCGAACGCCCCGTCTGGTCCGCTCTCCATCCGTTCTCGGCGCAGCGCACCGGCGTCCGCTCCCCGCGTCTGGCCCAGATAGACGACCGCACCGACCACAGGCGCTCCGGTCGCCGCGTCGACGACGCGGCCAGAGAGCGCGCCCGTGCCTCGAGGAGCGCTCGTCTGTTGCGAGGCAGAAACGGCGACCACCGACGCGACGGCAATCGCGGCGACACGCCAAGCCGGCATAGCCAGTAAGACACCGGCCAAGGGGTGGCGGCCTTCGTCCGGTGACTGGGTCCGCTGGCTGTTCCGCCCGGGCCGTGCGCGTCGACGCTCCAACGCACTTGCTGGCGGGCATGGCGCGCGGGCATGGCACCGTGTCGAAGTCGTTGAGTGACGGTTACTTGCGGCTCAGCAATTTCCCCTTCTAAGCCGAGGGTCGGAGGTTCGAGACCCTCGAACGACGTGCGCGACGTCGCCAGTCGACTCCTGCGGGTGCATCGGCTGCGCGCGGCCGACGCGCTGCAGTTGGCGGCCGCGCCGCTCGCCGCCAACGTAGACCGGCGTCGCTTACTCTTGTGACGCTCGACGACCGACTCGAGGTGGCGGCGTGAATGAAGCGTTCGTGGTGCTCGTGCCAGGCAGGGGTCAGACCGCGACCTGAGGCCGAGTGAGTGCCGGGCGCCGGGAGGCAGGCTAGCTGGTCGCCTTCTATCGGGGCAGTCTCGCGGTCCAGTTGGTCAGCGACCCCACATGCAGTTGACGAGGGCCCGTCGCTCATCGACAAGCGCATGGGGGTGGGGCCCTTATCGTTCAGAACCCGTCAATTTCGGCATGGCACCCGCCGAGCGGAAGATCCACCCGTCGTCTATGCCTTGGGAGCGGAGACAATCAGCTGGCCCTCACTTCCCTGGCGCGACAAAGATCGACGCTGCCCTCGCACGAATGATCAGGGCTTGATGCTGATCGAACCACAAGCTGCCATTTTCGACGCGCACGAGATCCAGCCTGGCGGCCATGATGCCTGCCTCGGAGTGTGAATTGGGCGGAAGGAGCAGGTGTCCAATCTCGTGCGCCAGCACGTGCCCCAAGACCTGGCCGAAGTCTCGCCCGGTTCGGCTCGTGAGGTGTTCGATTCGCGGGACCAGCACCGACACCCGAAGAGCAAGGGGATTGGCCATGCCGAGAGTGTCGGCTGGCGGACTAAGCGGATTCTCCATCGAGGCCGAGAGGAGGCTGACGCGCACCACCGAGGCGAGGAATTGCCGCGGGGCGGAAACATCCGTCCGCGTCTCCATCTCCGCCGCAAACCCATCAGCATCCCGCCAGTCCAGGTGAACGTTTATCTTGCGAAAGATTCTCGTCGCGAAGCCTTTCGCGCGATCGAGGACCGGCGGCGGGAGGGCCCCGTAGTCCCGGACGACCAGCGTCAGCGACGGCGACGCTAGCTGGGTCTCCACCGCCCGCCCCGCTATCGCCCATGCCGTCGCTAGAACCACGCTCTCGATGACCATCCGCAGTGTGCTCGCCATGTGCCTGCCTCCTTGAGGCCAAGCTGATTCGGCCTCCAGATGCACACGCGCAGAGTCCGGTCGAAAACTGCCATCGACCCAGAACCCGGGCGACGAGCCTCGGGTGTTGGTGAGAGGCGAGCCTTGGTTGTGGATGAGGCCGGTCGTTGCCGTAAGATGCGCAGTAGCCCTCGGGCGATCGCGTATGGATCAGGAAGCCAAACGCCCCTCGGTATCGCACCAGGTCACGGCGCTGCTCCAGGCCTGGAGAGCGGGTGATCAGGCGGCGGTGCAGCAGCTCGTGCTACTCGTGGAGCCCGAGCTGCGGCGGGTGGCGCGGCGGTACATGGGGCGGGAACGCGTCGGTCAGACGCTTCAACCCACCGCGCTGGTCAATGAAGCGTACTTGCGGTTGGCTGCTCTGGGTCGGGTGCACGTGAAGGACCGCGCGCACTTTTTTGCATTGTCCGCGCGCTTGATGCGCCGCATTCTGGTCGATGTCGCGCGCGCGAAGGGCAATCAAAAACGGGGAGGCGGCGCCCGCCGCGTGTCATTCGACGAGGCGCTCGCTGTGTCCACTCCTCCGGATGCGGATCTTGTCGCGATTGATGAGGCGCTGGCCGTTTTTGCCAACGTGGCCCCGCGAAAGGCGCGGGTCGTCGAGCTCCGCTTCTTCGGCGGGCTCAGCGTCGACGAAACGGCTGACGCGTTGAACGTGTCCCCTCAAACGGTGATGCGCGACTGGAAGCTGGCCAAGGTCTGGCTCGCGCGTGAGCTTGAAAGGGGGCGCCGCGCTGGTTGATCGCTGGCAGCAGGTTTCTGGGATCTACCATGCCGCGTTGGCACGCGACACGGGCGATCGGGACGCCTTTCTGCGTGAGGTCTGCGCGGGAGACGACGCGTTGCGGCGTGAGGTCGAGTCGCTCCTCGGCTACGAAGGCGCCGCGGAACGGTTCATCGAAACACCGGCCGTGGATGTGGCCGCTCAGATGTTCGAGCACATGGAGTCCCCGTCGCTCGCCGGCCGACAGATTGGGCCGTACACAATCGTGTCACTGCTCGACGCTGGCGGCATGGGCGAGGTCTATCGGGCGCGCGATATCAAGCTCGGGCGCGACGTGGCGATCAAGGTCCTCCCGGCTGAGTTCACGGCCGATGCCGGTCGGCGGGCGCGCTTCGAGCGCGAGGCCCGCCTGCTCGCTGCGCTCAACCATCCTCACATCGCGCACATTTACGGGCTCGAAGAGGCCGACGGTGTGCAGGCGCTCGTCATGGAGTTGGTGCGGGGCGAGACGCTGGCGGAAATCATTGCAGGCTCCAGGCATTTGGCACCTGGCCCGACACACCCTTCCGAGCCACTGCCCAGTGGCAAGGGCTCAGTGCCTGACGGCACGCACGCGCGAGCGCTGGATTCCAAACATGCGCTCGACATCGCGCGTCAAATCGCCGACGCGCTGGAAGCCGCGCACGAGCGAGGCGTCATTCATCGCGACCTCAAGCCAGCGAACATCAAGGTCACTCCCGATGGGACCGTGAAGATTCTGGACTTTGGGCTGGCAAAGGCGATCACGGGCGAGGCGCCAGGGCCAGATCTGTCGCACTTGCCGACGATGACGCAGGACGGCACGCGGCAGGGAATGATTTTGGGAACGCCGGCCTACATGAGTCCCGAACAGGCGCGGGGCGCGCCGGTCGATAAGCGCACGGACATCTGGGCGTTTGGCTGCGTGCTCTACGAGATGCTCACGGGCCGCCCGGCGTTTGGAGGCGACACGATCACGGACACGCTCGCGCGCGTGCTCGAGCGCGAGCCGGATTGGGACGGGCTGCCTGCCGACGTGCCCGCATCCGTCCGCTCATTGCTCCGAAGGTGTCTGCGCAAGGATCCGCGCCACCGGCTGCACGATATCGCCGACGCGCGGATCGAGATCGACGACCGCGATCTGGCAGCGGCGGCCTCCAGTAGCTTGCTCACTGCGCCAGCACCCGTGGTCGCGTGGGGTCGGCATCCCAACCGGCTGGCGTGGATCACGGCGGCGCTCGTTGGTCTCGCCGTGTTCGGCGCTGTCGGCGTCGGCCTCGTCTATCTTCGTCAACCGCCGCCGGCCGATCTCATCACGTTCACCATCGCTCCTCCCGCACAGTCGACGTTCAACAGTTTGACCGGGGCGCCTATCTCTCCCGATGGACGAACCGTGGCGTTCATCGCATCTAACAAGCTGTGGGTCCGGCCACTTGCGAGCCTCACGTCCCAGCCCCTCCCGGGCACCGAGGGCGCACGTTCACCCTTTTGGTCGCCTGACAGCCGATCGCTCGGATTCTTCGCCAGCACCAAGCTGAAGAAGGTCGCGGTGAGCGGCGGCAGCCCCGTGGAACTTTGCGACGCCATCGGCATTGGCGGCGGCACCTGGAATCGCGACAACATCATCGTCTTCGGGTCGGGCGTCGGTCCACTGCAGAAAGTCTCGTTCAGCGGCGGACCATCGACGCCTGTCGCCACGATGGGGAAAGACGAGACCGGTCACTGGTCGCCCTGGTTCCTGCCTGACGGCCAACATTTTCTCTACCTGTCAGTGAGCGGGGACCGTAACGAACTGAGGATCGGATCATTGGCGTCAGCCGATACCACGTCGCTCGGACCTTCTGAATCCAACGCGGTCTACGGCGCGGGCCACGTGCTCTTCCTCCGAGGAGGGAACCTGATGGCACAGCCGTTCGATGCAGCCAGCCGTCAGACGACCGGCGAACCCATCCTCGTCGCCGGACCGATCGTGATGAACCTCCGGCAGACCGGAGCTTTTTCCGTCTCCACGACCGGCGACTGAGCTACATCGAGGCGAGGCCCGCGATATCGCAATTGACGTGGCACGACCGCAAGGGAACCTTACTGACGTCGGTCGGAGACCCGAGCGTCTACATCACCATGAATCTGGATAGGGACGAACGGCACGTCGCGGTGTCATCTTCGCCGACCGGATGGCTTTGGAACATCTGGGTCCTCGATCTAACTCGCGCAGGCGCGGCCACGAAGGTTACATCCGGCCCAGGCCACCAGTTCGATCCGGTCTGGTCGCCCGACGGAAAACATCTGATTTTCAATTCGAACAAGACCGGCTGGTCGAGCCTCTTTCGGCGGGCTTCCGACGGCAGCGGCGGGGACGAGTTGTTGGTGCCGTCCCTGAGGAATGCCACTCTCCCAGATTGGTCGCACGACGGCCGCTTCCTGGTGTACTCGTCGCGCGACGACTTGTGGACGCTGCCGCTCTCGGTCGGCGGAGAACCTGGCACGCCGTCCGTGTTTCTGCAGACTTCGGCCGACGAAGGCGCGGGCGTTTTCTCACCGGACGGCCGGTGGATCGCGTACGAGTCGAACGCGACGGGCCGCTACGAAGTGTACGTGCGGCCGTTTCCCGTCAAGGGGGGACTGTCAAAGATCTCGCTGGACGGCGGAAGAAGGCCCAGATGGCGTGGCAGTGACGGCAAGGAGCTTTTCTTTGTCGCCCCGGATGGGACGTTGATGTCGGCCGGCATCGACGCGGCGACGGAGCTTCGCGCGACGGTGCCGCAGCGGCTCTTCAAAGCCATCGGCGCTACCGACGACCGCTACGCCGTTACCAAAGATGGCAAGCGCTTTCTGATAAGAGTCGGGGAGTCAGGAGTCTTCTCCGGTTCCACGCCGATCACCATCGTCGTGAATTGGCCGGCGAAGATTCGCAAGTAGGCGTCGCCTGACACCGGACGAATAATGTCTATAGCCCTAGACACATTTGTCGCGTCGATCCATACTCAGGGAGGTGACGGCGAAGGACCTGCGGCGCATCCTGAAGTCGAAGGGTTGCGCTGAGGTCCGGCAGAAGGGCTCCCACCTTCGTGTCGAGTGTGGTCCCTGTGTGACGACCGTACCGGTCCACGTCGGTGAAGACATCGGCCTGGGTTGCTGCGCCGTATTGAACGAGACCTTGAGCGGTGCCTGGGGAAAGGATGGCTGAGGGATCTATGAGCGCGTACCACGTAAGCTACGAACGGGATGGATCCGGCTGGTGGGTCGCGTCGGTTCGGGGTGTCCGGGGTTGTCACACGCAGGGTCGAACCGTCGATGAGGCGCGTCGTCGTGTTCGCGAGGCGCTGGCGCTCTTCATTGATGATGCGGTGTCGGCCGAGCTTGTCGACCAGGTGAAGTTGCCGGTCACGGTGAAGAAAGCGATCCGCGAATATGCCGCGCTGCGAAAGTTGGCAGAAGCAGGGGATCGGCGCGCCTCGGCGGCCGCCCGTCGAGCGGTCCGCGTGCTTCGTGGAGGCAAGCTGAAGATGAGCGCCCGGGACGCGGCGGCGCTACTTGGTCTGTCCCATCAGCGGGTGCACCAACTCGCTCACGACGAGGGATAGTCCAACGGGCGGCATGGCACGCCGGCATGGCACCGTGTCGAAGTCGTTGAGCAACGGGTACTTGCAACTCAGCAATTTCCCCTTCTAAGCCGAGGGTCGCCGCTTGTAGACCAGCCCTGTTGTAGCGGCCAATGATGTACGTGCTGATCTCATGCCCGCTGCCGAGGGGCCTCGCTTGATAAGAAAAGGCCCCGACGTTGTCGATGTGGTAGTGCGCAGCTCTGGCTATCTGGCCCACGGCTCGCCACGTACCCTTGTCCTTGTACGCGGCGCCAGGCTCCTCCGAGAGGTTGAGCAGAGTCAAGACCATGACGCAGGGCGCCGAGCGTGAGAGCGCTTCGAAATCCGGCGTTCGAGCGACACGGAGCGGCGTGCGCGCTACCTACCGCGGCGCTCGCTCACCGCCGCAACGGCCTTCAGACAATCCGCACGACGGTAACCTGCACTCACGGACGGCAGATTGAGCGTCGTCCAATCCGGGGCCGGTGCAATCGCCCCGTGCGTGGCGTCCGATATTGCACCGGCTACCGTGCGGCGGACTTTGTCAACGAATGCGGACCATGCCACTCGCTCCATTGCCTCGCGCGCCCCCGCCGGATCGGTCGGCCCTTCCACCCGAATATCCAGATCGGACGTCACGGTCACGCTATACGTCGCGACGACGTTCAGCGTGTCGAGACTCACGAGAAAACCCTCGACCGCGACCAATCCCGGCGCGATCGCAAAGCGATGGACGGGCGGCGCACCCGCGCTCGGCCGGCCGTCCTCCATTTCGCATACGAAAGGACCGTTATGCTCATGCATGCGATGAACAAGGACATACCGAATCGCCAATGCGGCCGCGAGCTCTTCGCGAAGCGACGTGGTCGCGCGGTCGCCACTGGCGCGCGCCCGGCGCTGCATGATTCTTGGCAGCTTTTGATTCCGCATGATGTCCATCGTCGGGCGATCTGGATCCAGCAATTGGTCGACCTGTAGAAAATCCGTGTTCGAATCCTCGAGCCCGCGATAGGACAGCGGCGGATCGAGTCCGGCCGCCAAGGGGCTGGGCGTCGCTGAGCCGGGATCCGGCAACTTCACGGCTATCGCTGTAAACGCCTGCCGGCGTCGATCGAGATCCGCGCGGTGCTGCTCGAACACGTCCGCCTCGGTCGGCAGGAGCCCGAACAGCGACGTGCGCATGCCGAACTCCATCGCCTGTCCGGGCAGTCCGAGGACAAGCGCCGCGACCGCGCCAACAGCTAGGCTCACTCGAAGAACGCTCCAGAAGGGCAGGAACTCGTTGTAGAGCCTGTGCACCGCCGTCGACTGCGTCGGCATCGGCTCGGACGGATCCGGTTGGAGGCGCCGCGGCGGATGCTTTCGCGATATCACCAGAAACGAAGGCCGCCAGTCGCTGTCGAAATAGAGAAACCTGCCGCGGGGAATGGCTGGCGGAAGCGGATGTGGAAAAAGGCCACAGCTTTCATTCCTGAAGCTTTCATAGCTCTCGACATCGATCTTCTTGCGGCGCGGTTCTTTGGTCGGCAGCGAGAGCAAAACTCTGTCCGGCGGCACCCGATTCAGCACCTGCTCCAGCTCCCACATCACGCCGGTCGAGGTGCCGCAGTGAAAGATCACGAGCCGACATTCGCCCAGCATCTCCAATACCTGCGCCTGCCACGTCGCGTCGTCCACGTACACGCGCGCAGCGCCGAGGTCCGGAACCTCGTCGAATGGAGAGCCGATGGCGATGAACGGGCCGATTGGGCGCATCGCGCGAGCCAGGCGCTGTTCGTAGCTACGTCGAAACATGTCGCCGTTGGTCAGCTCGCCGGCGGTCAGCGTGAAAGGACGCAGAAAGACTACCGGTGGACGCGGGTCGTCGCGCCGCACTTCCTCGGCGCTCCGAGCCAGCATGCGCCGGCCCATGTAGATCTCCGTGAGGCCGGCAGCCACCACGCCCAAGATCGGAGCGGCCGACCCCTCCTGCGCCAGTAGAAACCAGGTCGCCGCCGGCACGCCGGCGCAGATGATCGCGATCCCGGCCGCGACATGCCCCCATCCGCGGCGCCGCTGGCGGCCGCGCTGATGAGGCCCGGGCGTCGTGTACCCGAGGTTCTCGAACACAATGCATCCAGCCCGAACGACGGGCCGCCGTCGGAAAAGCAGATGACTAGTCTGGACGGCGACGCTCGAGGACGTTCAGGCTAACCCATGATGCGCCTTCCCTGCGACCACACGCAATCCGTCGATAGATGACGTCGTCGGCACGTTCGCTGAGGAGTGATGATGTTCGTCAGCGATTTATTGAACCGCGTCCTCAGGGACGACTACACTGTAAGCACTTCGAGACTGACAAATAGCACTGAAAGAGGACATATGGCCACCACTACAACGCCACAGAGTCGTGCGTCGCACAAGAAGCTGAAGCCGAAGCCGAAGACCGAGAGCAAGTCCTGGCAGACGCGGAACATGGCACGCAAGGAGAAGCAGACGGCGCATGCGGCGGCGCTGGCGGCGAAAACCGAGCTATGACATACGGAGGGTGGGTAGCCCTTCTCCCGCCCGAACCGCCAATGTACGACTCGCCGCAGCTTGCTGCAACTTCGACCACGCTAAAAACAGGAGCCGACAGAGAAACCTTGAGCGGGGCGGACCTGCCAGACACCCGGTGAACCGCTTCGCTTCGTGGTGTTGTAGTCTTTCTGTGCGTTTCCTCTCTGAGATGAACCACATGACGCGATTTTCCTCCGCGTTCGTCGCCGGCGGTTCGCTGGTCGCGTCGGCCCTGTCATGCGCCTTGCTTTCACAGAGCGTGGCCGCCGAGCGCCCGCCGGCTCTCGCCGGCGACGCGTTCCAGACCGCATCCAGACTGGTCACGACCGCTGCGACCGTGCGCGAGAGAGACGGCCGGCTCGTGACGAACCTCGGCGAGCGTGACTTCGTCGTCGAAGAAGACGGCCGTCCACAGGCGTTGGCGCGCTTCGCGTCGGAGCGGACCCCCCTCAGCGTGGCGATCGCGATCGACACGAGCGACAGTGTTCGCGGCGAGCGGCTGCAGGCGACGCGCGCCGCGGTTCAGCGATTCATCGAAACAGCGCTGCGACCGGACGACGAGGTGGCGCTCGTCAGCTTCAACCACGCGGCCCAGGTCATCGCCAGCTGGACCCTCGATCGCAGTCGCCTGCGGGCGAGCCTGGACGCGCTCGCTTCGGGCGGCAGCACGGCGGTCTACGACGCGGTGCTCAAGACCCTGTCGCTCTTCACCGCGCGGAGCCTCCAGCGCGCGGCCATGATCATCGTGTCGGACGGCGCGGACAGCGCCAGCCACACGACGCCGACGCTTCTCAAAAAGGAGCTCACCGGCACCGACGTGTTTCTCTACTGGATTGCGGTGGATCGCGTGGATGCGCGCCCCGCGACCCGCGTCAACGCGTACACGCTCGCGTCAATTGCGGCGCAGGGCAACGGCTACAGCGAGGTGATCAACGACACCGGGAACCTCGGCGCCGCCCTGGCCCGGGTCGCCGACGAACTGGATCACCAGTACATGCTGGCCTACGAACCCACGACCCCCGCGAACGGACGCTTTCACAGCCTTCGCGTCAAGGTGCCGAGCCGGAACTATGTCGTGCGCGCGCGGCAGGGAATCCTCCGGTAGGCGCGCAAGTTTCATCGCCGTTCGGACGACGAAAAGCGGTCAGGATCGCTTAGCCGAGCTATTGCCGCTGCGCGACGGGCCGTCCGTATCCTCCGCCAAGGCCAACTGAAGATGAGCGGGCGGGACGCGGCACAACTGCTCGGACTGTCCCATCAACGGGTGCACCAACTCGCGCAAAACGAAGCCTGAACAGCGGCTTTCCCGGCATGGCACCTTGAAATGGCAGGCGAGACCTCATCGCCGTATACTGCCCGAACGATCCGCGGTATAAGCGCTTGCCCGCCATAGCCCGCGAAGCGGGCGACGGCGGGAGGAGTGAGCGACATGGCTCAAGTCCAGACGAGCTCCACCGTCCACGATGTCGTCATCATCGGCTCCGGCGCCGGCGGCGGCACCGCCACGAAAGTGCTCGCCGATCTCGGCGTC
Source organism: uncultured Acidobacteriota bacterium (assembly GCA_963816795.1). Lineage (GTDB taxonomy): Bacteria > Acidobacteriota > Vicinamibacteria > Vicinamibacterales > SCN-69-37 > CAWFLT01. The sequence continues at coordinate 116,731 of CAWFLT010000002.1, forward strand.
AAAGTGCTCCTCCTCGAGGCCGGCCCGATGGTCGCGATGACCGACTTCAAGATGCTGCACGGCCCGTACCGACCTCTGGCACCGAGGTGCAGGCGAACGGGCGCAGCTCTACACCACTGGGCAGGGCACGCCGATCAACTTGAACGCCGGGTTCGCGGCCGACACGACCGAGGAGCCCTACACCGTGGCGCCGGGCAGCCAGTTCCGCTGGTTCCGTTCCCGCTGCATCGGGGGCCGCACGAATCATTACGGGCGCGTCCAGTTGCGCTACTCCGACTACGACTTCAAGCCGCGCTCGTTTGATGGCCTGGGGTGGGACTGGCCGATCAGCTACAGCGACATGGCGCCGTACTACGACAAGGCCGAGCGGCTGATTGGCGTCACCGGCAAGCCCGAGGGCATCCGCAGCGCACCGGACGGCATCTTCCAGGAGCCCGCGCCGCTCAAAGTGCACGAGGTGCTTCTCCAGCGGGCCTGCGCGAAGCTGGGCATCCGCGCCATCAACGCGCGGCAGGCGGTCATTACCCGTGCACTCAACGGACGCCCACCGTGCCACTACTGCGGACAATGCAGTCGCGGATGCTCGCAAGGTTCCAACTACGCGTCGAGCTACGTGCAGATCTTTCCCGCCATGAAGACGGGCCGCGTGACGGTCCTGACCGATGCCATTGCGCGCGAGCTCATCACCGACGCGTCGGGCAAGGTGACGGCCGTCTCGTACATCGACAAGACGACGGGGACGGAGCGTCAGGTACGCTGCCGGGCGGTGGTGCTGTCCGCGTCGGCGTGCGAATCGGCCCGTCTGCTGCTCAACTCCAAGTCCTCCCGCCATCCGGACGGCCTGGCAAATGCCAACGGCATCGTCGGCAAGTACCTGACCGACTCGGTCGGGTTCGGGATGTCTGCGAACGTGCCAGCTCTCGCCGGCACGCCGGTCCACAACACCGACGGCTACGGAGCGCACCTCTATATTCCGTGGTGGATGTGGGATCGCCACAAGGAACTGAATTTCGCGCGCGGCTACCACGTCGAGGTCGGCGGTGGCGGCTTCGGCATGCCGGGCCTGGGCTTCGGCGCCGGCGCGTATAACCGCACCGAAGGGTACGGGTTGCCGATGAAACAGGCCATTCGCGAGTCGTACGGCGGCACGACGATCAACCTCAGCGGCCGTGGCTCGATGATCCCGAACGAGCACTCGTTCTGCGAGATCGATCCGGACGTAAAAGACAAGTGGGGGATTCCGGTCCTGCGGTTCCACTGGCGGTGGAGCGACCACGAGATCAACCAGGTCCGTCACATGCGCGAGAGCTTCCGCACGATTCTCGAGTCGCTTGGCGGCACGGTGAACGTCGGTCGCGGCGGCGGCGCCGGGCGAGGTCAGGGGGCGCCAGCCGCCGACGCGCCACCCACGATGGGACCGGGCGGCGGCATCATCCATGAGATCGGCTGCGTGCGCATGGGCGACGATGAGCGCTCGAGCGTGCTCAACAAGTTCTGCCGGGCCCACAACGTGCGGAACCTCTTTGTCGCCGACGGCGGCCCGTTTGTCAGCCACGCCGACAAGAACCCGACGCACACGATCATCGCGCTCGCATGGCGAACGGCCGAGTATCTCGCCGAGGAAATGAGGAAGGGCAATGTCTGAGATGACGCGCCGTGATGCATTGAGCCGCCTGGCGCTGGCGTTCGCGGCCGCCGGCACGATCGACCGCGTCCTCGCGCAGGAGGTCCACCACCTCGTACAGCAGGCGACGGGCGCCGACGGCGGCCCCTACATCCTGAAAGCGCTGACCATCCCGGAATTCCGTACGCTCGAGCGATTGACCGACCTGATCATTCCCAGCGAGAACGGCAAACCGGGCGCCGTCGCCGCATTCGTTCCGGAGTGGATCGACACGCTGCTCGGCGTGAACGACGAGTTGAAATCGCGATACAAGAAGGGGCTCGCCTGGATCGACACGGCGATGACGTCGCGTGGTGCCGCTGATTTCGTCACCGCCGCGGCGCCGCAACAGGTCGCGCTCCTGGATCTCATCGCGTATCAAAAGAATCGCTCGCCCGAGCTCGATCCGGGCATCGACTTCTTCATCCTGGTACGACGGATGACGGTCGACGGCTTCTACACCAGCCGCATCGGCATGCGCGATATCTATCCCGGCGCCACCCCCAGGCCTGCATTCACCGTGCCGGCCGAAGCGCTGGAGTACGTGCTCAGGCGAAGTAAGTAAGGCCAAGGGCGGCGCAGGAAAGGCAAGCCCGGCGCGCCGGGAGCGCGCAGCCCAAGAGCCTCAAGGCTTCTCCAGCTTCGTCTTGGTGACTTTGAGCGCCGCGAGCATGCCGCTCTCCGCTTCACTGCGGACTCTGCCTCGAATCATCGAGCCCACGAAACCGCTCAGCCCGTCCGAGCGGCTGCGGTTCACGGTGACGAACCAGAAGCCGCCTCGAGCCGCGTCGGGCACCAGCACTCGCAGTTCGATCGCCGTCCAGAAATAGTGGCTGGCATAGAGCATCTTCGTCAGGACGACCACGTGCGTCGGCTGCTCCGAGATGGCCACATGGTTGATCCGAATGGTCGGCTTGAGGCCGAACTTCGCTTCCTGCCAGTACAGAAACGATTCGCCTTTCGGCAGCGTCGCCTTCGGATAGTTCAGGAGGTAGTGCTTCAGCTCCGGAAGGTAGGTGGTCAGCTCCGGCATGGCGTTGATCATGCCGGCGAGCTCCTGCGCGACGAACGTCGGCCGGCTCGAATCGCGATACACCGCCAGCTGCGCATTACCGCCTTTCAGATAGCCATTGACGAACTCGAGCGAGATCGTTCTGAACAACCGGTCCACGTCCGCGCTGGCCGTCGGCTTCGACCAGTCGATGGTCTTCTTGAAGCGGGCCAGCCCCGGTTCACTCACTTTGAGCTCGCACGATCCGACTTCGCACGCCTTCAGATCCTCGATGTCCTCGGGCGGGAGCTTCATCTGCGCGAAGTCCTCGAGACGTGGTGGATTGCTGAGCCGCTTCGTGACCAGAAAGTTCTCGCCCTTCTCGAAGTTCTCGATGTCTTTGACGGCCGCGACATAGCGGGAGACGGGCGCCTGAATCCAGATGGCCCCGAAGACGGAGACCTCGACCGACGGATCGGCCTCGAGCAACGCCGTTACCGGCTGCCCCTGGCGTAACTGCGTCTCTTCGGCGCTCGTGAGCTTGACGTGCGTCCTGACGTATTCGGCCAGTTTCGGAGGCAGGCCCGGCGCCGGCTGCTGGGATTCGGTCGCATGCGTGGTCGCTAAGAGCAGCGCGGCGACGACGCTTGCGGCCGTCACGGCGGATCCAGCCAGGAGAGTTCGTCTCATCTCAAGGCTCGTCTGAAAACGTGTAGGCCGCGACGATCACGGTGACGTTGTCGCGTCCGCCGCGATCGAGGGCCAACTGGACGAGTTGCCCGCAGGCGTCGGCGGACGAGGCCGCATCTGCCAGCGTCTGCGCGATCGTGTCGTCATCGACCAGGTCGGTCAGCCCGTCGCTGCAGAGGAGCACGCGGTCGCCGTCCTCGAGCGGCAGGAGATCGACGTCGACATCGACGTGCTCTTTGGAGCCACCGAGCGCGTTCGTGAGAACGTGGCGCACGTGAGACGAGGGGACGTCGCTCGCCTTGAGCTTCCCCCAGTCGACGAGCATCTGAGCGACCGTGTGATCCTTGGTGAGGCGGTGGAGGCCGCCCGCCCGGAACAGATAGGCGCGCGAGTCTCCGACGTGAACGATCAACAGGTTCCGACCGAGGCTGCGAGCGGCCGTCAGCGTCGATCCCATGCCCTCGAGGGCCGAATCCTCGCGCCCTTTCTTGAAGATCACCGATCCGACCTGCTGCACGATGTCGCGCGCGCGGCGCTCCAGTTCGGCCGACGCCGTCTCGGAGTCGAGCTTCAAGATCCAGTCAGGGATGTCCAGCGCGAGGCTGACGAGCGCGCTGATCGCGAGCCGGCTCGCCACTTCGCCGGCGGCGTGACCGCCCATCCCGTCGGCGACGATCAACACGTAGTTGACCTCTTCGACCCGTTCGGGCACCTCGCCGGGCGGGAGGCTCGAGAGCGTCGTCTCGAGCGCGCGCGACATCTTCGTCACGAAGAACTGGTCCTCGTTGTTCTCTCGAAGGTGCCCTGCGTGCGACAGGGCGCTCACATCGATGCGGACCAGCGATGACAACGGCCGCAACACGGCGCCGGGAATGCGGCGAGTGGCGGGCGCGGTGGTCTGTATCGACCGATCGGGCCTGTCTCCCATGACGATCAGCATGTTCTCAGAGAGGAGTCAGGGGTTCAAGGAGTAGGAAGGTGGCTGCGGAGGGGGTGACGCCCTGCACGAACGCGGAAACGAGTATCGTATTCAGGCGATTCATGCCGTCGGCTATCCGTCTGATTCTCACGGTGCTCTGTGCGCTCCTGCCCTCGGCAGCTCTGGCGCAAACGCCAGCCGCGGCGCCGCAGCCGCCGCCGACTTCACCGCTGACCATCCGCATCGGCGACGCCGACTTCCTGATTGGCGGGTTCCTCGACGCGATGGCCATCGTCCGCTCGACCAACGTGGGCAGCGGGGCGCCGACGACGTTCAGCACGATTCCGTTCGAGAACACGCCGCCGGGCAACCTGCACGAGACGCGATTGACGTCCCAGACCTCGCGCGTGAACCTGCTGGTGACGACGAAGGTCGGCGCGGCGTCGGTGCGCAGCTTTCTCGAGATTGACTTTCTGGGCGGCGGTCCGGGCAATGCGTTCGTGACCGCCAACTCCCACGCGCCGCGTATGCGGCTCGGGTGGGCGGAGTACAGCCGCGGCAAGTTCGACTTCATCGGAGGCCAGGCCTGGACGCTGCTGGCGCCGAACCGCAGCGGCCTCTCGCCCGTCACGCCGGACGTCGTCACTTCGCAGAACCTCGACGCGAACCTGCAGCTCGGCCTCGTGTGGGCGCGGCAGACGCAGTTCCGGTTCGTCGCGCATCCGTCGAAGACGATCGCGGCCGGCGTATCGATCGAGAATCCGCAGCCTTTCGTCGGCGGGGCCGTCGTCCTGCCGGAGTCCTTTCCCGAGAGTGAAGTGGACAACGGCGGCACGCCGGGAGCACCGAGTCCGTATCCTGACATCATCGGCAAGGTCGCATTCGATCCGCAGACCGGAGAAACGCGCCAGCACTTCGAGGCGGCATTCGTGGTGCGCGGCTACAGGACCTACAGCTCCGCGAGCGATCGCACGTTCTCGGCCACCGGCACCGGTTTCTCGTTCAGCGCCGTCATCCAGCCGGCGAAGAGCGTGCATCTGATCGGCACGACGCTCATCTCGGATGGCGGCGGGCGCTACATGATCGGCCAGGCGCCCGACTTCATGGTCAACGCCGACGCCAGCATCACGACGATCGGCTCGACGTCGGGCATGGGCGGCGTCGAGGCGCAGGTGAAGCCCTCGACGATGATCTTTGGCTATTACGGAACGGTGCGGGTCGATCGGGAAGTCGCGTCCGACGGCAGCCAGGCGATCGGATACGGGATTGCCGGCGCGACGGGCGCGAACCGTTCAATCGACGAGATGACCGTGGGCGTGAACCACGCGTTCTTCCGCGAGCCGCGCTACGGCGCGATGCTCCTCATCATGCAGTACTCGCATGTGAAGCGGACCCCATGGTCGGTTCCCGACGGCACGCCCGCCAGCGCGCGCACCAACCTGGTGTACGTGACGGTGAGGTACGTGCTGCCCTGACGGCCCATGGATGGCCAATCGGATGGAAACCTTGCCCGATGAGTCAATCGCCAGGCCAGGACGCTTCCGGTCCCCGGTTCCCGCAATCGTCAGCCTGACCGTCGCCGCGCTCGTTCTCGGTCACGCGCTGCAAGTCGCCGACGGATTCTACGAACCGCGGGCGCTTCTGGCGCTGTCGCTGGCGCTCGTCTTCACCATTGCCGGCGTTCTCATCATGCCGAGCGGCGGTCTGGTGCGCGGCCGCACTGCCCTCGTGCACATCGCGCTTACCGCCGCCATCGGTGTGCAACTGCTGGTGCTCTTCCGGTCGACGCCGGGCATGTACCTCGAGGAAGGCGCACGTCTGGATCTCTTCGCAGCTGGTGTCGCGATCGAAGCAGCTCTCGTCGCCGTCGGGACGCTCGGCCTGCGATGGTTCTCGCGATGGTGGTTTCCCGCCGTCCTGGTCGTGAATATCGCGCTTGGCGTCTGGATGCTGCGAGCATCGCCCCATCCCAGGATCGACGTCGTCGAAGTGCACAGCAGCGCGTTACGGGCGTTGGGGCGCGGACGGAATCCCTACCGAATCACCTTCAGGAACATCTACGGGCCGGACACGAGCTTCTACAACCCGCAGGCGGTTTCTGGCGACCGCGTCCTCATTGGCTACCCCTACCCGCCCCTGAGCCTGCTCGTCGCCGCGCCCGGACACCTCATCTTCAGGGACTACCGATACGCGGAGCTCGCCGCACTTGTCGGAGCCGCGGCGCTCATCGGTTACGCCGGGGCGTCACTGGCGGCGAAGCTCGCGGCCGTCCTGCTGCTGACAACGCCGCGAGCATTTTTCGTACTGGAACAAGGGTGGACCGAGCCGATTGCCGTGCTGATGCTCGCGGCGATGACGTGGGCGATGATTCGGCGCCCCGCGTGGTGTCCGTGGATCGGCGGGCTGCTTGCCGTCACCAAACAGTACCTGGGGCTTTCCGGTCCACTGCTCTGGCGGTTCGCACGCTCGCGGCCGGAGGGCGCCTGGCGGTTCCTCGCTCGAGCGATCGCCGCCGGAGCCCTCGTCACCCTGCCCTTTGCGCTGCTCGACGTGCGCGCGTTTGTCGACACCGTGATTCTGTTGCAGACGAAGGAGCCGTTCCGCATCGAGTCTCTCAGCTTCGTGAGCTGGGCGGCGCGAGCCGGATGGGGCCAGGGTTCCTTTCTTTGGGCGGTGGGCGCTGGACTCGTGGCGCTGACGCTGGTGATGTGGCGCACACCGAACAATGCGGCCGGATTTGCCGGCGGTCTGGCACTTTCGACGTTCGCCTTGTTCGCGATGGGTTCAAAGGCGTTCTGCAACTACTACTACTTCGTCATCGGCGCGCTCTGCTGCACCATTGCCGCACTTGTCGCATCGGCCGACGACGCCAAGACCCTTGAAGGCGAGATCAAACGCTCAGGGCTGGGCGTGACATCACAACGACATCGCTTCCGTTGATGCCGTCCCAGCTTGTGTCCAGATCCGCTCGCGCGTTTGCGGTCGTCGCGCTCACCACCGCCTATTGTTCATATGTCTTCCAGGTCGCCAGCGGCAGACCACTTACTGGTGGCCTTGGCGGCTGGCTCGATTCTTACTTTATCAACGCGTTACTCGAGCATCTGGTACTTCAGCATCGTTCGCCTGGACAACCCAGTGTCGCCGCCGATGTTTTTTCCAGCGGCTGGTACCCTTGGTTACTCTCACGGGCTCATTCTGTTCGCACCGTTCTATCTGTCGGTTCGACCATTTGTTGATGCATTTCTCGCTCACACGCTTACGATCTTCCTCGTTATCGAGATCGGGTCCATCTCTCTCTACTTGCTCATGCGCCGACTGGGGCTTGGGTTCTGGGAAAGCATCGCGTTCACAGCGCTCTTCGTAACGTCAGCAAATGTCATCAACGGCGGGATTGGTGCGTGGTCGCAACGCGCATCCGTGTTTCTGATCCCGCCGATCGCGCTACTTGTATATAGCGCTGCCGTGCTGCGCCACCAATACGGTCGGATCATCATGGCTGCTCTCGGTGGCCTGCTCGCAACATCGATGTTCACGCAGGATTTCTACACCGCGGCTCTGGCCGTCGTGACGATCGGACTGCTGTTTCCTGCGTTCATCGATCGTCCCTGGCTGGCGCATCGTGCACCTGCTGGCACGCCACCGTTGCCGCGCGCGCGACCACACGTCGTATGGCTCGTGGTTGGATTGACTCTGTGGCTCAGTGCGATCCTCATCACGCTGGTGCCGATCGATCGCTTTGACGTCGCTGGTATCGCGATTTCAGCCCGGGATCCGTCCAGGCCGCTCGTTCTTGCGGCTCTGTGCCTGGGCTGGTACGCGGAGCGCCGCTGGCGGCCCGTGGGGTCGTCAATTTCTCGCTTGAGGGCGGCTGACCGGTCGGTTTGGCAGCTCGCGTGTGCTCTTGGCGTCGGCGCCGTTCTGGGCGCCTGTTTTTTCATATGGGCGTACGCAGGCAGCTTTCTCGAGCACAATGCGTTTCCCGCCGATCACCTTTGGGTCCAGCTTCGCCGACCGACGCTCGAGTGGAACGACACGGTAAGCATCATTCGGGATGTGATCGTCTACGAAAGCAGCCGGACGTTCGCGATCGTGTTTCTGCTGATGCTACTGGCGCTTGTGCCACGGCTCGGAGTCAGTCGCGTTCAACGGGCCAGGCTCATCTGGCTAGCCACCATCACCGTTGTCATCGTTGCGATCCCGCTGCGGACCGATGAACTGTCGGTCTGGAAGTTGACGCTCGGATGGCTCCCTGGCCTGAGCGCCGTCCGTGATCCGAAACGGATCATCTACCTGTATGAACTAGGCGCTGTGCTGGCTCTTGCCGTCATCGTGAGCAGAGAGCCTCGGAGATCGCCGTTCCGCGTGATCGCGCTGGGTCTGGCGATGGTCTCCATGGCTTACGCGTGGAACGGCCGTGTATTCGAGTACGAGCGATCTCGCGAGCAGTTTCACCGCTGGGTGAGCGCGCCGATCGCGATTGATCCGTCGTGTCGAAGCTTTTTCACGAGGCCGGCGTCCGTGTCATATATGTCTCGATCCGACAACATGTATGGTCTCTATGCGACCGATGCGCTGTTCGTTGCTCTGCGCGTTCGATTGCCGACGCTCAACGGCTACAGCGCGTGGGTCCCGCCCGAGTATCACATGCTGCACCCGAACGACGCGCCATATCTCGACCATGTGAAGTCGTGGATTGAACGCAATCAGTTGGCGGGCGTGTGTGCGCTCGACATGGACGCACGTACCATGACGCCGTTCCGCGAGTGAGCGACGTTGGCCTTCCGGCGGCGCCAGCGAAACAGGCTCCCCGTTAACGGGTAGACCCGCGTATAGTCACTGGAGTGAGGTCGCCCGTGAGACGAGCTGCTCTCGTCTGGCCGCTGGCGCTGCTGGCTCTGGCCGCGCCGCAACTCCTTGCTCAGACACAACAGGCCCCGCCGGCGCAGACTCCCGACACCGCGCCGAAGGGCTCGGGGATCATCTCCGGCCGCGTCGTCGACGCGACGTCCGGCCAGCCGGTTACTGACGCCATCGTCACCATGAACGGGCGCGGGCCCGGAGTCGCGCGCGGTGTTGCGCCCCAGGCCCGCGGCGGCGGCCCTCCGATGCCACAGCGCGGCGGGCCCGCTCCGGCGCCGCTGCGGCAGATAACCAGCTCCGACGGACGCTTCGTGTTCCACAGCCTCGCGCCGGGAACTTACTCGTTCACCGTGACCGCCCCGGGATATCTCATCGGCGGCGGCCGCGGTGCGGCGCCTTCGCTGCCAGGCCTCCAGCCGATTACGCTCGTTGACGGCGAACGCCGAGGCGACGTCCAGGTCCGACTCTCGAAGCCTGCCGTCATGAGCGGCACCGTCGTTGACGATGCCGGTGAGCCCGCCGTGGGCGTCTCGGTCCGGATGATGCGGCGGACGTGGGCGGCGGGCCGGCCGCGCTACTCGGCGTGGTCGAGCGCGCGGACCGACGATCGCGGGATGTATCGCGCGGCGTCACTCGTGCCCGGCGATTACTTCGCGGCAGTGGTCGAGACCCGCACGACGATGCCGGCCGCGACCATCAACTCGATAATGCAGAGCATGGCGTCCAGCATGGGCGGCGGAAACGCGCTGATCGAAATGATGTCGCAAGGCGCTGCAGCGGATGGAGGGCTGCGCATCGGCGATCACCTCCTGTCGACGTCCGCAGGCACGCAACCGGTGCTTTCACGCGACGGGCGCCTGCTCGTTCATCAGTCAGTGTTCTATCCGTCGGCGACGTCGCTGGCGGAGGCGACGGTGATCAAACTGGGGTCCGGCGAAGAACGCTCTGGCGTCGACATTCAGCTTCGCCTTCTGAGCTCAGCCCGCGTCGATGGAACGGTCACGGGACCGCTCGGCCCGGTGGGCGGAGTGGAGGTCCGTCTCCTGTCAGCGGGCGATGACGCCGGCGCAGGCGCAGAGGGCGAGTTGGACGCCGCCCATGCCACGAGCGGCGCGGATGGATCGTTCGTGTTGCTCGGCGTGCCGCCGGGCCGATATGTCGCGCGGGTGATCAAGCCGCCGCGCGAGCCGCTGCCTGCCGAGTTCGCCGCCGGCGGACTGGGCGCGGTCGCGTTGGAAATGCTCGGGAAGCCAGGTCCGAACGACAAACTGATGCTGTTCGGTGAGGTGTCGATCACGGTCGGCGGCACCGACGTCACGGGCGTCGCGATCCCGCTCTCGGAGGGCTACACGCTCAGCGGCCGGCTCGAGTTCGAAGGCGCCGCGCCACGGCCGCCTCCCCAGCAGCTTGCGAGCATGACCGTGCTCCTGTCACCCGGCGACGGGCGCACCGCGTTGTCAGGCGGCCGCGACACCCGTCTCGACGATCAGGGCAAGTTCAAGACGTCCGGGTACGCACCCGGCCGGTACTTCATCGCCACCTCCCTGGTCGGCGACGGACCGGTGACGTGGCAGCTCAAGTCGGTGACCGCCGGAGGCCGCGACGCGTTCAGCGCGCCGCTCGAAATCAGAGATGCCGACGTCTCGGACATCGTGATCACGTACACCGATCGAATCGGCCAGATGGAAGGCAAAGTGCGAAACGCGGCGGGCGCCCTCGCGGCGAACGCATCCGTCGTGCTCTTTCCTGCGGACTACCGCGCCTGGATCGCGAACGGCATGAACCCGCGCCGCCTTCGCACCGCGCGCAGCGGCTCCACCGGGACGTACGTGCTGATCAATCTCGTCGCCGGCGACTACCTCATCGGCGTCGCCGCCGAGGGCGAGACGATCGACCCGCAGAATCCGACGTTCATCGAGGCGATCGCGGCCACGGCGACGCGCGTGACACTCGGCGAGGCCGAAAAGCGCTCGATGGATCTGCAGATCGGCAGGGGAGGTCGATGACGCGGCTCGCTGTCGCCATCGTCGCGTTGATCTCGGCGCTCGCACCGCCGCAAGTCCGTCCGCCCTCGCGCGATACCGCGCAGGCGCCGATGCCAGCCGGAACAGGTCGCATCAGCGGCGTTGTCCTCACGAGTGACGTCGCGAAGCGGCCGGTACGGCACGCGGTGATCATACTGGCCGCCGGCGACCTGCTGTTGCCGCGCATGACCGCCACCGATGACGACGGGCGGTTCGAGTTTGCGTCGCTTGGCGCGGGGAACTACACGCTCGTCGCCAGCCGTTCCGGCTACGTGACGACGTTCTATGGCGCAAAGAAACCTGGCCGGGGGCCCGGCGTTCCGATCGCCGTGATCGAAGGACAGTCGCCGCCGCCGGTAGAGATGCGGCTTTCGCGAGGCAGCGTCATCACCGGTGTCGTGCGCGGTATTAGCGGTCTGCCTGTGCCGGGCACGAACGTGAGGGTGATGGAGGTGCAGGCGGGCGGAGCGCGCCGGGCGCTGCCCGCACTCGAGGGAGCCACCACCGACGATCGCGGCGTGTATCGCATGTTCGGCCTCGCCGCTGGTAGCTACATCGTCCTCGTACAGCCTGAGCTGGGTCAGCTCGGTCAGGGGAGTGGCGAGCTGCGCCAGGTGACGGCCGGCGAGATCCAGTGGGCGGATCAGGCGATCGCCTCGAGTGCCGGCTCGCCGGGCACGCCACCCGCGCCGACGCCTGCCGCGCCCGCGCCCGCCCAGCCGGTGAGCTACGCGACGGTGTATCACCCCGGCACGACGATCGCGACGGAGGCCACGGTCGTCACGCTCGGCATCGCGGACGAACGGACGGGCGTGGACGTGTCGCTCCAGCTCGTGCCGACGGCGAAGCTCAGCGGCACGGTGATCGACGGAGAAGGCCGGCCACAGCAGTCGATGTCCGTGTCCGTCACCCCGGTTCAGGCGGATTCGAGCGATATCATGGCGTCCTTCATGATGATGGGCGCCGGCAGCGCGGGCTCGGCGCAGGATGGCGGGTTCACGCTCAACGGCGTCAAGCCCGGGCAGTACACGCTTTCCGTACGCGGGACGCCGCGCGCGGACAACGCGCCGCGGTCCGAAGCGGACGAGATGCGACGGATGATGGCGATGGTGCCGGGCATGGGAGGAAGCGGCGCCGGCACGCACTGGGCGTCGCAGGAGATCACCGTGGACGGCCGCGACATTTCAGGCCTCACGCTGCGCCTCCAGCCCGGGATGACGCTCGCCGGGAAGTTCGTGTTCGACGCGACGTCGCTCCGGCCGCCGGAGGATTTGTCGCGCGTCCGGCTCAGCCTCTCGACAGCCTCAGGGAACACCTCGGCGATCGAGATCGCGATGTCACTCATGTTTTCATCGACGGCGACGACAGAATCGGATGGGACGTTCGCGGCAAAAAGCCTTCCGCCGGGCCGGTATCGCATGAACGTGGCCGCGCCCAATCTGCGCATCAGCGCGACGTCGCCCGGCACCGGCTGGATGTTGAAGTCGATCATGTGGAACGGCCGCGACGTCGCAGACCTGCCACTCGAGGTCGAGGCCGGCAGGGACGTGACGGGTCTGGTCGTCACGCTGACGGATCGGCCGACAGCGTTGTCCGGTTCGGTACTCGATCAAGCCGGGAGGCCGACCGCGGACTTTCCGATCATCGTGTTCTCGACCGACCGGACGTTCTGGACGACGGGATCGCGTCGGGTGCAGCAGGGCCGGCCGGCGAGCACAGGCCAGTACCTCATTGCGGGCCTGCCGGCCGGTGAGTACTTCGTGTGTGCCGTCACCGATCTCGAGCCCGGAGACCTGTACGATCCGGTGTTCCTCGAGCAGCTCATCCCGGGATCGTTCAAGATCTCGCTCGCCGAGGCGGAGAAGAAGGTGCAGGACTTGAAGCTCGCCGGAGGGTAGAGTGGCCGCGGCATGCTGACCTTGCTGTGTATCGCCACTTACGTGAAAGGGCACGAGTTCCTGCGTGAGTGCCGACGGCAGGGGTGCCGCGTTCTGCTGCTCACCGAAGAGAAGCTGCGCGACGCCGACTGGCCGCGTGACTCGATCGACGCGTTCTTCTACGTTCAACGCGACATGCCGCACGCCGACATCCGCAAGGGGGCCGCGCATCTCGCCCGAACCGAGCGCCTCGATCGCATCGTCGCGCTCGATGACTTCGACGTGGAACTGGCCGCGATGCTTCGCGAGCATCTGTTCATTCCGGGGATGGGGGAAACCACGGGCCGCGCCTTCCGTGACAAGCTGGCGATGCGCCGGCGTGCCCGCAGCCACGGCATTCCCTGCCCGGAATTCGTCCACGTGCTCAACCACGACGCGATTAACGAGTGGACGTCGCGTGTGCCGCCGCCGTGGGTGCTGAAGCCGCGGGCGCAGGCGGGCGCCATCGGCATCAAGAAGGTGCAGTCAGGCGAGGAGCTGTGGCGCGTCGTCGAAGCGCTCGGCGACAACCACGCCGAGTACCTGCTCGAGCAGTTCGTGCCGGGCGACGTCTTTCACGTCGATTCCATTGTGTTCAACCGCCGCATACGATTCGCGGGGGCGAGCAGGTACCGGATGCCGCCCATGGCAGTGGCCCACGAAGGGGGTATCTTCGTCACGCGGACCCTCGCGGCGTCGGATCCTGCCGCTCTTGCGGCGCAGGAAATGAACGCTCGTGTACTCGAGTCGTTTGGCCTCGTCCGTGGTGCGTCGCACACCGAGTTCATCCTCGCTGAGGACGGACGCTGGCTCTTCCTCGAGACGTCCGCCCGCGTCGGCGGCGCCTTCATCGTCGACGTCGTCGAGGCCGCGACGGGAATCAATCTGTGGCGCGAATGGGCGCGGGTTGAGATTGCTGGCGAAGATGGGACCTACGATCCACCAATCGCCCTCGATCTCTGCGGCGGCATCGTGCTGTCACTGGCGCGGCAGGAATATCCCGATATGTCCGCCTACACGGATCCTGAGATCGTGCAGCGCATCAAGAAGCGGCACCATGCGGGACTGATCGTCACGTCGCCGAGCTCGGATCGTGTGGATCAGCTCCTCGAGGAGTACGTCGGTCGCTTCTATGCGGACTTCCATGCCGCCGCTCCGCTGCCGGAGAAGGCGACCGAATAGGACGCTGCGGCGGACGGTCGACGTATCGATGGTCCTGCAGCGGCAGGCCAAGGAGCCGCTCAGGTGCTGGCCGTGCCTCAGTGCCTCATCGGCGTCGTCGAAGAGCCCGATCACCTGGTTCTGTCTTGTACGCGGCGGTGAGCTCGACCTGAAACGCGCGGCGGTTGCGCTTGTTCGGCGCCGTCGACAGGAGATCCACCTCGATCGTCGAGAACTCCGACAGCTTGCGCTCGTGCCGATGCCGGTAGAACCGGAGATCGCGCACGACCGTAGACGATGCCGCGGGCGCGATCGATCTCGACGACCGCGCGCGCGACGAGCAGCGCCCATCCTGGCAGCAGGAACGCCGCGGTCATGATGAGGAGCAGGATCGTCCCCGGGATCATCTCGACGCCGGATGTGCCCGTGACGAGCTGGAACAGCCCGAGAATCAGGTGGTAGCCGAGCCACGCACCCACAAGGAAAAACGGCACTCCGAACAGCCGTGCCGTTCCGCCGCCGCCGAGGACAATGCGGATCGTCCCCGCACCATCGGTCATCACCGTCGACATGGCTATCTCATCCCGGCGCGCCAGTTCCTGACCACCGTCACCGACCCCGTCCCGGTCCGTTCGGGCGCGATACCGATGAAACGCTTCAGATCGGGCATCGCGGCCAGCCACATGAGATCGGGCGGCAGCGTCGCAAACTTCCTGGGAGCGCCGACGACGAGCGCGTCCTTTCCCGAGGTGACGTCCACGCGCCACAGACTGCGTAGATCGTCGCCCCAGTACGCGATTTGCCGGTTGTCAGCGCTCCACCAGCCGTGCACGCCGCTCTCCTGCGAAATCGTCACGCGACGGCCGGGCGTCGGAAACGCCTGCGCGTACAGCTCGAACCGGCCGCTCTCCTGAGACGGTACAGCATCCACTTTCCGTCGGGTGAAACGGCACCGGCGTTGTCCCGCACGGGGCTGCTCGCGACCAGCGTCGGCGGCTGCTTGCCCGACGCATCCAGCACGTACACGTTCTGCGCGGTACCCGAATCGATCTGCGTCATCGCGATCCACCGGCCGTCAGGCGACCAGCTCGATGGATTCTTGAACAGCGCCGGCGAGCTGAACAGCACTTGCTCCGGCACGGCGTCGTCCGCATTCTTGACGACGAACTCCTGCGCGCCAGTCCGATCCGATGCCCAGACGACCCGCTTGCCGTCGCGAGACCACACCGGCGCGTCGTTGCGGCCGGGCTGAGTCGAGAGCGGCGACACGGCGCCGCGCACGAGATCGACGAGCCACAAGCTCGACTCCGAGGGCGACACCGACTTCACCATCACGGCTCGCGACCCATCCGGCGAGATGGCGATCGCCTCCCAATAACCTGGCGGCACGTTGAGTGTGCCTGTGGCCACGCCGTTCGCGTCGAACCAGGTCAGGACGGTGCTCTTCGAAGGCGTGGAGTAGTACGCCAGCGTGTCGCCCGCGGCGTGCAGAGAATGACCTGCGGTCCAGGCGACGGTCGTCGACAGGATGCTCGAGGGTTCGTCCTCGAGCCGCACGGCCGCGCCCGTCACCTTGAGCTGGCGTGTGTCGAAGGGCACCGCGGTCAGCACGCCCTGCCGCGCGTAGAGCAGCCATCCCGATCCGCATACACGGGCGTCGCATCGAACGCGCCGATCAGCACCTTCGAGTCGTCTCGAATCGAGCCCGCGAACACGTCGTACTTCCCGTCCTTGCCAGGCAGCGCCGCGTAGAGAAATGCTCGCCGTCCGGCAGGAACCACGGCATGCGATGGCCGACTTCCTTGCGGCTCGAATCGAGCTTCGTCGCTGGCTCGGCGCGTCCGCCATCCGGCGAGATCTTGTACAGCGGGCCGGTGGCGTTCGGCGCAAAGACAATGACGCCGGCCCGGCTCCAGGTGCCGCCCCGCCCCGAAGTCAATCGGCGATCGTGTCCGCGCGGCCGCCTGAGGCCGACACGATCTTGAGCTTGTCGCTGGCGAAGAACCCGAGGCGTTGGCTGTCCGGCGACCAGAACAGCAGCGTCGCGCCGTCGGCCGATTCGATCCGGCGCGCGTTGAGCGAGTCCAGCGAGCGAATCCAGAGTTGCGTGGCGGCGCGCGACATCCCGCCCACGACGGACGCGACCATCGTGCCGTCGGGAGAGATGGCGACGCCGAGGGAGTCCGGATAGAGCTGCTCGCCCGGCGGCGGCAGGATCGAAAGGCGCGTGACGGTGCCGGCGTTTGGCGTCGAGGCCGGACCGCGCGGCCACATGACGGCAGCCACCGCGGCGGCGATCAGAATGCCGGCCGCGAAGGGCAGCAGGCGCGCGACGAGCCCGGCCGCGCGCGCGGGCCGCGCGGCGATCTGACTCGCCGTTCCCGCAGACAAGTCCGGTTCGTCGAGCTCGAGTCGCGCGTCGCCAATCGAGCTCAACCGGCGTTTGGGATCCTTCTCGAGGCAGCGCCGGAGCAGCCGCGTGAGCGGCGGCGAGAGATCTGACGGCAGCGCGTGCCACTTCGGGTCTTCTTTCAGCACGTTCGCCAGCGTGATCGAGACGTCATCGCCTTCGAACGCGCGGCGGCCAGTGAGCATCTCGTACAGCACCACGCCGAACGCCCAGATGTCCGCGCGCCGATCGACCGGACGGCCGCGCGCCTGCTCCGGCGACATGTAGGCGGCCGTGCCGAGGATCATGCCCATCTGGGTGGCGCGAGCGGTGAGCGTCGGGGAGTTGGCGACGTCTCCGTGGACGCTCGTCAGACCCGGGGGATAGCGCTTTGGCGAGGCCGAAGTCCAGCACCTTCACGGTGCCGTCGGCCGGACTTTGATATTGGCGGGCTTGAGATCGCGGTGGACGACGCCCTGTTCGTGCGCCGCTTCGAGCGCGTCGGCGATTTGCCTCGCGATCGGCAGCGCGTCGGCGGTGGCGATGGGCCCGCGTGAGATGACGGCCGACAGTTCCTCGCCCTCGACCAGCTCCATGACGAGCGCGTTCTGCTCGATCCCGTAGATCGCCGCGATGTTCGGATGATTCAGCGACGCGAGGACCTGCGCTTCGCGCGTGAACCGCGCGAGTCGATCAGGATCGGTGGCGAACAGGTCGGGCAGGACCTTGATCGCGACGTTGCGATTCAGTTTGGTGTCGCGCGCCCGGTAGACCTCACCCATGCCTCCGACACCCAGGGACGAGACGATTTCGTAGGGACCCAGTCTGGAACCGACGGACAAAGACATCGCCCGGGATCTTACGCGAAGTGCAGAATTCGGCGGGTTTCCTTCGAATCAGTCGACGCGAGTCAGGTACCGGTAGAATGTGCCTCCAATGAGTGTCCTCCCCGGCTCTCGCATCAACCACTATCAGGTCGTCGCCAAACTCGGCGAAGGCGGAATGGGCGAAGTGTATCGCGCGCTCGATACCACGCTCGGACGCCACGTCGCGCTGAAGGTCCTGCCGCCGGACCTCGCCCACGACCAGGCTCGTATCGATCGTTTCCGGCGCGAGGCGCGCACGGTCGCTGCGCTCAACCATCCCCACATCGTCACGATCTATTCCGTCGAGCAGGACGCCGCGACCGGCGCGCATTTTCTGACGATGGAGCTGGTTGAAGGCGAGCCGCTGGATCGGCAGCTGCCCGCGGAGGGACTGCCGGCTTCGAAACTGCTGGAGCTGGCGATCACCCTCGCAGAGGCCCTCGCCGCCGCGCACGACAAGGGCATCGTGCACCGCGATCTGAAGCCCGGCAACGTGATGATGACGGCCGACGGGCGCGTGAAGGTGCTGGACTTCGGGCTCGCTAAATCGAACGATCCGGCGTGGGCCGGCGGCGCCGAGGACGAGACCGCCGTGCGCACCAGCGACGGCGTGGTGATGGGCACCCTGCCGTACATGTCGCCCGAACAAGTCGAAGGCCGGGAGCTGGACGCGCGTTCCGACGTGTTCTCGCTCGGAGTACTCCTCCACAAGGCCGCGACCGGCTCGCGGCCGTTTCAGGGCGCAAGTTCGGCCGCCCTGCTGTCCTCGATCCTCCGCGATTCGCCGCCGCCGATTAGCGCCTGCCGGAGCGACCTGCCCGGGGCGTTCGGCCGACTGGTCGAGCGGTGTCTCGAGAAAGATCGCGATCGGCGAATTCAGACGGCGCGGGACGTGCGCAACGAGGTCGATGAGATTCGACGCGGGATCGCATCGGGCGCGCATGCGGCCTCCGGCTCGGAGACACGCGCCGGCTCGACAGCGCCTGCAACAGCCGTCGCGGCCCGCGGCGGGCTGTCGATCGTGGTCCTGCCATTTGCGAATCTGAGCCCGGATGCGGAGAACGCGTACTTCAGCGACGGTCTCACCGAAGAGCTCATCGCCGACCTCGCGAAGGTCAACGCGCTCCAGGTGATCTCGCGGACGTCGTCGATGCAGCTCAAAGGCACAAATAAAGGTGTCGCCACGATCGGGCAGGAACTCGGCGTGCGCTACGTCCTGGCAGGCAGCGTCCGGAAGGCGGGCAACAGCCTGCGGATCACGGCCCAGCTCATCGACGTCGCGACCGATGCGCCGCTCTGGTCTGACAAGTACAGCGGGACGATGGACGACGTGTTCGAGGTGCAGGAGCGGGTCTCGCGGGAGATCGTGAAAGCGCTCGGCGTGCGGCTCACGTCTGACGAGATCCGGCGGCTCGCCAATCGCCCGATCGCGGATCCGCGCGCGTTCGAGCTGTACCTGCAGGCGCGGCAGCAGCTCCGACGCTACGCGATTCCGGCGGCCGTGCCGCTCATCGAATCGGCGATTCGGATTGAAGGAGAAACCCCGCCGCTCGTGGCGATGCGGGCGTTGGCGACGCTCTGGCAGGTGCGCCTGGGGATGGCGCCGGACCAGTCGCCGCTGGATGAGGCCGAGCGCGCGGCGCAATCCCTGATCGCGGAACGACCGCGACGCCTCGTACGTGCATGCGCTGCTCGGGAATCTCAAGTACGAGCGCGGCCACCTGCTGGAGGCGCTGCGCCACTTCAGACGCGCGATCGAGCTCGAGCCCAACGACACGGATTCGCTCGTGATGATGGCCTTCACGCTGGTGGGCGCCGGCCAGGACGAGGAGGCGCAGGCTCTGGCGCCCCGGCTCGTGCAGAGCGATCCCCTGTCGGCCGCCACCTGGATGGCCGCCGGCGGACCGTTGTGGTTCGTGGGGCGCGCCGACCAGGGGATTCCCGTCATGCAGAGGGGACTCGAGATCGAGCCGGACAACTTCATTGCGCACTGGTGCACGGGATACGCATGCGCGGTTGCCGGACGGCTCGCCGACGCGAAAGAGCACGGTGCCGCGGTCCAGCGGCTCTTTGACGGCAGCCCCTACACGCGGCAGCTCCTGGCGCTGATCGACGGCCTCGAAGGCCGCGGGGCCTCAGCGCGCGAGCGGCTCGGACCGATCAACCTGGCCGTCCTCGATCCGCATCAACAGTTCCATCTCGCTGAAGCGTTCATTGTCGCCGGCGATTTGGAGCATGGCCTCGAGCTTCTCGAGCGATCGAACGCGGGTTTCCACCCGTACACCTACATGGCCCACTACTGCCGGTTCCTCGATCCCGTGCGACACCTGCCTCGGTTTCAGATGGTCCTGGAGCGAGCGAAGGAGCGGACAGAGGCGTTCAAGAAGGCAGCCGGGTAGTCGCCGCGGAGCGGCGTCCTGCTAGCGGCGGCGGGATGTCGAGAATCGACTCCCAGCTCCGACCTACCCACGAAAGCGAGGCGCAGAGAATGAAGTACATGCTGATGATGAACACTCCACGCGGCGGCGAGTACGCCGTCAATTCGTGGGCCCCGAAAGACCTTCAGGCGCATATCGGATTCATGATGGGCTTCGCCAAGAAGCTGGGTGAGGCCGGCGAGCTCGTGGCCGCAGAGGGTCTCGCGGCTCCCGATCAAGCCAAGCTGGTACGCGCCGGTAAAGACGGCGCGCCAGTCACCGACGGCATTTTCCCGGAGTCGAAGGAGTTCCTGGCGGGCTACTGGATCATCGACGTCGACAGCCCCGAGCGCGCGTACCAGATCGCGGCGGAAGCGTCCGCGGCGCCCGGGCAGAACGGCGTGCCGATGAATATGGCGATCGAAGTGCGGCAGGTCATGAGCGGTCCTCCACCCGAGTTCGCGTGAGCGCACGGCTCGACCACGGGACCGAGGACCTGCTGCGCGAGCTCGCGCCGCAGGTGCTCGGCGCCGTCGTTCGGCGTTATCGCGACTTCGCCGCGTCTGAAGATGCCGTCCAGGACGCGCTCGTCGCGGCCAGCCTGCAGTGGCCGTCCGAAGGCCTGCCCGACAATCCGCGCGGCTGGCTGATTCACGTCGCCTCGCGGCGGATGACCGATCACATCCGCAGCGAGGTGGCGCGACGCCGTCGTGAATCCGAGGCGGCGAGCGCGACCGAGTGGAGCGTCTCGCCACCGGATGCCAGCGACGTCGGCGTCGCCGACGACACGCTGATCCTCCTCATCACCTGCTGCCATCCGGCGCTGACGCCGTCGTCGGCCGTCGCGCTGACCCTGCGCGCCGTCGGCGGACTGACGACGGCCGAGATTGCGCGCGCCTTTCTCGTGCCGGAAGCGACGATGGCGCAGCGGATCAGCCGCGCGAAGCAGACGATCAAATCGTCCGGCGTGCCGTTCCGCCTGCCGGACCCTGGAGAAGAGCGAAGCGAGCGGCTCTCCGCCGTCCTGCACGTGCTGTATCTCATCTTCAACGAGGGGTACACGAGCAGCGCGGGCGCCTCGCTGAAGCGTGACGATTTGTCGCGCGAAGCCATTCGCCTGACCCGGGCGCTGCATGCCCTCGTGCCCGACGAGGCCGAGGTGGCGGGACTGCTGGCGCTGCTGCTGCTCACCGATGCGCGACGGGCGGCCAGAACGGGGCCGGACGGCGAGCTGATCTCGCTGACCGATCAGAATCGCCGATTATGGGATCGCGCGGCCATCGAGGAAGGGGTCGCGCTCCTGACGGCGACGTTGCCGCGCGGCGCGGTCGGCCCCTATCAACTGCAAGCCGCGATCGCCGCGGTCCATGACGAAGCCGCCGACGTCCGCGACACCGACTGGCCGCAGATCCTGGCGCTCTACAGGCTGCTCGAGCACATGTCGGACAACCCGATGGTGACGCTCAATCGCGCCGTCGCCACGGCGATGGTGCACGGGCCGGCGGCAGGCCTGGAGTTGCTCGCGCCGCTCGAGGCCGACGCGCGACTTGCCGCGCACCATCGCCTCAGTGCGGTGCGCGCCCACCTGGTCGAGATGGCCGGCGATGCCCAGGCGGCAATCGCTCTGTATCGGCAGGCGGCGGATCGCGCGACGAATCTGCCCGAGCGTGCGTACTTGATCGCGCAAGCCGCGCGGCTGGCTGAGGCGGCTGTTCACTTGTTCGAGACGATCGACGAAGATGGTGCGCGTCCGGCCGGACGGAAGGAGTCGTCTCCATGAGCTCGAGATGCCGCGTGGCCTTGCCCGCGGTCGTGGTCCTGCTGCTGTTCGGTGCCGGCGCGCCGTGGCTGATACAGAGCTCGGCCCAGAATCCGCCCGCGCCGCCGCAGTTTCCTCCTCGCGGGACCGGCGTGTCCGTCGAGGAAAAGGCGACGCTCCAGACGGCCGTCGATCGCCTCGCGGCAGACATCTCTGCGCTGAAACGCCGCTACACGACGGGTCCGTTGTCAGAACGGATTGCCGACGCCGAGGTGTATCTCGACGCCGTGCGTCGTCCGCTCAAATACGACGAGCGGCTCTATGCTGCGGGCGGCCTGACGCCAGTCGATTACGCGCTCCGGACGCTCATGACCGGCACCGACCGCGCCAACCAGTTGGCGCGAGGCGAGACGCCGTGGATGGCGCAGAGCGGCGTTCGCGGTTTCTATTCACGACTGGATGGATCGGCGCAGCCATACGTCCTCACGCTCCCGACTGATTACGATCCCGCGGCGAAGCGACAGTACCGGCTGGACATCTTCATGCACGGCCGCGACGATCAGGTGCTCGAGCAGCAGTTCATGACGAAGTCGACGACGGGGTACACCTCGAAGCCATTTCGATCGGGTCCCGATCGTTTCATGCTGCAGCCGTACGGGCGCTACACGAACGCGAGCCGCTTCGCCGGCGAGATCGACGGGCTCGAGGCGATCGAATCGGTGGCGCGCGCGTATCCGATCGATCGCGACCGGATGGTCATGGCTGGATTCTCGATGGGCGGCGCGTCGGCCTGGTCCTATATCGTCCATTTCGCCGATCGGTGGGCGGCGGGCGCGCCCGGCGCCGGCTTCACCGAGACCGCCGTGTTCCTGCGCGGGGCGCTTCGGACGCAGCCACAGAACGAGACGCAGCAGAAGCTCTGGCACCTCTACGACTCGACCGACTACGCGGTGAACACCTTCAACGTCCCGGTGATCGCGTACTCGGGCGCGAACGACGGTCAGAAGCAGGCCGCCGATGCGATGGCGGACGCGATGCGCGCCGAGGGACTGACGCTCGAGCATGTCATCGGGCCGAACACCGGACACAGCTACGAAGCCGGTGCCAGGCAGACGATTCAGGACCGCCTGGATGCGATCGTCGAGAAGGGACGCAACGCGGTGCCGCGCGAGGTTCGATTCACGACATGGACGCTCCGCTACAACAAGATGTTCTGGGTCACGGTGGACGCGATCGGCGAGCACTGGTCGCGTGCGCGTGTGGACGCGAAGATCGACGGCGGCGCGATCACGGCCAGCACGACGAACGTCACCGCGATGCGCTTCACGTTCGAGCCGGGTCAGTCGCCGTTCACGTCGGGTGGACGGCCAGTGCTCGAGATCGACGGGACGACGCTCACCCTGCCGGCCGCTGGCCGTGACAACTCGCTCACCGCCAGCCTGGTCAGAGCCAACGGCGTCTGGCGGCTCGGGACGCTGCCGGCCTCCGATCTCCGCAAGCGTCACCAGTTACAAGGCCCGATCGACGACGCGTTCATGGACGCGTTCGTGTTCGTCACGCCGACCGGCAAGCCGCTGTCGGACGCGCTGGGAAAGTGGGCGAGCGACCAGGCGGAGTACGCCATCAGCGAATGGGTGCACTTTTTCCGCGGCGAGCCGCGCGTCAAGACCGACCGGGAGATCACCGCGGCCGATCTCGCGCAGTACAACATCGCGCTCTTCGGCGATCCGTCGAGCAACGCGATCTACAAACGGATCGCGACGCAGTTGCCGATCGCCTGGCGCGCCGACGGAGTGGTGGCCGGCGGCCAGAAGTTCGACGCCAGTCACGCTCCGGTCTTCGTCTTCCCCAATCCGCTCAATCCCAGGAAATACGTCGTCATCAACAGCGGCTTCACGTTTCACGATCAGGCCAACAACGCGATGCAATCGCCGAAGCTGCCCGACTGGGCGATCGTGGACATCACGAAGCCGGGCAACAACTATCGGTACCTGCCGCTGTTTGTCGCGGCGCAAGGTTTTTTCGACGAACGGTGGCGGCTCGCTCTACCGACGTCGAAACCGCGCTAGCGGCCGCGTAGCGCGGTTGGGCTGCACGCTGCAGCGCCCAACCGCCACGCCCGAGCCAGATCCCCAGCGCTGCGATCGCGACGGCGACGATGCGGCCGAATTGCTGTCGCGAGAGCCCCAGCAGTAGACGTTCGCCCAGCACCGTGCCGATGAGTACGCCGATCGAGGCAGCGCCGATCGGCGCCCACAGCGGCAAGAGAGCGGCACCCGTGTCCCACAGGTAGACCGGTGTTCTCGCGGCGTCGACCAGAAGTCCAGTCGCGGTGGCAGTGGCAACAAAGCGGAGAGGCGCCAGGTCAAAGGCCAGTAGTGCCGCCGAGCGGAGGCCGCCCTGGTTGCCCGCGATCCCCCCAAAGAAACCCGACGCCAGTCCAAACACCGTCACGAGCACGCCATGTGGCCGCCACCGAGCCGACCATCCAGTGAGCTGCGACATTGAGGTCAGGAGTAAGAGACCGCCGAGCACCCGCGTCAGCCCGGTGGGCCCGAGGCGCGTGTAGACCAGGGCGCCGGCCAGCGCTCCAACTGCGCTGATCAGCCCGAATCGAACCAGGACATCGCGATCGATGTGCGCGCGCAGCCGCCAGCAGCGAACGGCCGTCGCGAGCGCGTGCGGGATCGTGACGGCAGCGACGGCGACGTCCATGCCGAGCCGCACGGCGAGCAACGGCGTCAACAGGCTGCCGATGCCGAAGCCGACCAGACTCGCCGTCGCGCCGGAAAAGATTGCGGCAAGAAAGATGGCGACAAGGAACAGAGCGTGGCCATTGTAGTCCGTCAGCGCCGATCGCTTGCGCGGCGGCGGTATGACCGCGCGGCCTGGCCGGTGCTAATCGCTGCGCAGGGCAGCGATCGGATCGATGCGCGCTGCGCGCAGCGCGGGCACGACGCCCGCCGCGAGGGCGACCAGCGCGAGCAGGGCGGTCGCGGCGCCGAACGCGACGGGATCGCCGGGCGTGAGGCCGTACAGCAGCGACGAGAGCTGGCGCGACGCCAATCGGCCCGCAATCCAGGCGGCCGGCACCCCGATGGCGAGGCCGACGGCCAGCACGCGAATGGCTTGACCCACGATCAAGCGGCGCACGTCCGCGCGCGTCGCGCCCAGCGCGACACGGACGCCGATTTCGGCGGTACGGCGCGCGACACTGAAGGCCATGAGGCCATAGAGCCCGACGCAGATCAGGACGAGCGCCACGACCCCGAAGATGCCGGAGAGC
This sequence comes from uncultured Acidobacteriota bacterium, assembly GCA_963816795.1. Lineage (GTDB taxonomy): Bacteria > Acidobacteriota > Vicinamibacteria > Vicinamibacterales > SCN-69-37 > CAWFLT01. The sequence goes on from CAWFLT010000002.1 coordinate 141,672, forward strand.
GTCGCGACCAGTCGCTCGCGCACGAGCGCCGCGTCCACCTCGTCGGCGAGCGAGTGGACGTCGGACATCGGCACGTCCTTGTCGACCGCCTGCACGGCGGCTCGTATCTGACGAGCGGTCAGTTCGTTGATCTCAGACAGGCGGACGTGCAGCGTCATGGCGCCAAATCCGGTACTCGCCTGGAGGAACGTCTGGTACACGAGGGGCGTCGTCGCCTCGCGCAGTGACGGGAACCGCGAGTCCTTGACGACGCCGATGATGTTCATCGGCGCGCCACGCTGGGATCCGCGGCCGATCGCCTCGCTCACGCCGTGCGACACGCCAAGCGTGGCCTGGCCGTTGAGGAACGTACGGACGAACGCTTCGTTGACCAGCACGACGGCCGGCGCGCCGGGCTGCAGGTCGGCGTCGTTGAAATCACGGCCATGGACGACCGGGATGCCCATCGTCGCAAAGTACCGCGGGTAGACGATCGTCGCCGTCAGCATCTGCGCATCGCCCCCGGCAGCCGGGACGAGCCGATAGCCATATCCGGTCTGCCCGAGCGGTGACGACCGCGCCAGGCTGGCCGATCGAACAGCGGGGAGGCGCTCCATCTGTGCGAGCAGGTCGCGGTACATCACGTCGAGCCGCTCCGCGGTGCCCGGGACGTTTCGTTGGCCGCTGCCGCGTGGTTCGACGCGCACGACCAGGACGTTGCGCTGATCGACGTCGGTGTCGTGCCGGTTCAGATTCTGCAGGCTGCGGACGAACAAGCCGGCGCCGACGAGGAGCACGAGCGAGAGCGCCATCTGCAGGACGACAAGGGCCTTGCCGGGCCCGACGCGGCCGCCGACGCCACGGACGCGGGCCAGATCGAGCCGGCCTTCGCCCGAATGATCGGCGCGCGACGCGCGCAGTGCGGGGATGGTCGCAAACAGCACGCCGGCCAGCGCCGAAACCCCGGCCGTAAAGGCGAGCACGCGAAGATCCGGCCAGAGGTCGAGCACGATCGCGCCCTGACCCGTGGAAACGTAGGCGACGAGCGCGTGGGTGGTCCAGATCGCGAGGGCGACGCCAGCGACTCCAGCGAGCCCCGCGAGCACGAGGCCTTCCACCAGCACCTGCCGAATCAGCCGGCCGCGTCCGGCGCCGAGCGCGAGGCGAAGCGCGAACTCAGCGCGACGCGTTGCGGATCGCGCCAGCACCAGGTTGCCGACATTGGCGCAGGCGATGAGCAGCACGATTCCGGCCACGCCGAGCAGGATGAACAACGGCTGAGAAAACTGCCGCCGCAGATCGGAGAGACCGGTCGCCGCCGAGGTCATGACGAGCCGCAGGTCTTCCTTCTCTCCGGTGAACTTGTTCCTCGGCCGCCAGTCGGTCTCGGGCGTGCGCGCGAGTGCATCGAGCTGAGCCATCGCCTGTGGGGCCTGCACGCCAGACGTCACGCGCGCCAGGATGCGCATCCAGTTCGATCCGACGTTGGTGTCGCGGGCGATCAGGTTGGCCGTCATCGGCATGACGGTCGGCTGCATCTGCACGGGCACGAAGAGCTCCGGCGCGGAGCCGACGTTCGCCCCGAAGAATTCCGGCGGCGCCACGCCGACGATCGTGAACGGCGTGCCACTGAGTGACACCGATCGGCCGATGACGCCGGCCTCGCCGCCGAATCGACGTTGCCAGGTACTCGTGGCTGAGGACAGCCACCGCGTGTCCCATCGGCACGCGATCGTCCTCCGGCCCAAGCAGCCGGCCGATCGCCGGCCGGAGACCGAGGAGCGGGAAGTAGCCGCCCGTGACGAGGTGCCCGAGGCGCGTCGGCTCGATGTGGCCGTCGATCGACACATTGAGTGGCACCGGCGAGTAGCCCGCCACCGTGAGGCCCGACACGCGATCGCGAATCAGTTCGTAGGTCTGATAGGTGAATCCGTTGCCGACGCCGGCCTGGCCCTGCTGGCCGAGCACGAGCAGCGTTTCCGGATCACGGACGGGCAGCGTCTTCCACAGGACGGTGTTGATGAGCGTGAACAGCGCCGTGTTCGCGCCGATGCCGATGGCGAGCGAGAGCACCGCGGCCGCCGTGAATCCCGGACTCTTCCGAAGTGTCCGGATCGCGTAACGAAGATCCTGACCGGTCTGCTCGAGGGGATCGATCGCAGCTCGTCCTGCATGTCGCGCTCCGCTAGTGGACACCCGCGCTGCGAAGCAGCGCGGCCCGAGCCGCGGGGGTGGGGCCCCGCGGCCCTAAGTAAGGTTGACAGATCGTCCGCGCTCGGGCCGCGCCGCTTCGCGGCGGGTGTCTGCTTATTCAGGGCGCGGGCCCACCCCCGCGCCTCGGGCCGCGCCGCGTTGCGGCGCGGGGTGTCGGCTTTACTTATCCCCGTAGTACCCCTGCCGCGCTCGAATCGTCGCGTCCTTCACCGCGGGCACCTCGACGCGGATCGCGTGCCACCCGTTCGGTGAGACGCCGGTGGGTGAGTAGCGCAAGACGTAGCTCTGGCGGAAGTCGTCGAAGATCGATTTGAACGCGCGCAGGAGTGCGGACGCGCGGAAGAAGAACGACTGTTCGTGCAGGGTGCCGCCGGTGCGTTCAGCGGCCTGGAGCAGGATCGCGGGCCCGTCGCCCCGGCCGCGCGGCGAGCAGGTCCGGACGCGATACGCCGCGTCGCCGCCGCCGCCTTCCTGATCCACCAGGTGCAGGACCGCCTCGCTCCGCGCGGCCAGCTCGCGAATCGCCGCTGACGAGACGACACTGCCGCAGTCGCGGCGATCGGTCATCGCGACCACGAGATGCCGCCGGTCGGCGTCCGGACGATGCAGCAGGCCGATGAGCAGGGCGTCTTGAATCAGCGAGATGCCGCCCACCGGGCCGAACGGGAGCGACACCGTGGTGCCGGCCGGTACCCATGGCACGGTCTCGTACACGGCGTCGCCGATCGTCAGCAGGCGGAACCGGTCCACCGGACGCAACAGCTTGATGATCTGCTGCACGTCGTGTTTCATGTCGTCGAGCTTCCCGGCCGTGCTGCCGCTGGTGTCGAGAAACAACGTGACGTCGATCGGCACGGCCTCGACCGAGATCGCGTCGATGGTCTGCGCGACGCCGTTGTCGGTCAGCCGGAAATCGCGCGCGGTCAAGTTGGCGACGACGCGGTTGCCGCGCTTGACCGACGCGTTGACCGCGACCGAGACCGTCGCCGTGCGGAACACCTGCTGCCCGGCGACCGTGACGACCGCGAGCGTGGCGATGACCCCGACAGTCACCGCCGCACGCGTGCGTGATCCACGGCTCGACACGCGCACTTCGCCCCGATTGCCTTCGTGTGCTTCGTGTCCTTCGTGGTGAAAATCGTGGACGCGCTCATTGCATCACCCGCGCTCGCAGGTCCTTGATGAGCGCCGGCAGGCGCGGAAAGTCCCCATAGAAGAACAGGCGCCACGGGTCGTCGTCATCGGCCTGGGACCGCGGCGTGTTGACCAGCGCATACGCGGCGGAGGCATCGCCGCGTAGAAACTGGAGCGCGGCAAGGGCCACCATGGCCGATTGCGACCTCGGCCGGGCGAACAGCGCCGCAGCGTACTGCGCTTCGGCGCCGCTCAGATTGCCCATCGCCTGCGCGGCCTGGCCGGCGATGAAATGGGCGGTGTATTTCAAATCACGATCGGCGGCGCCGCCCGCGGCCGATTCGGCGTCGGCGCGCGCCTGCTCGTAGTCCTCGAGGCGGTAGCGAAGATAGGCCAGTCTGATCTTCGCCTCGAGGCCGACGTCAGGATCGCGTGTGAGCACCTCGAATGCCGTCACGGCCGTGTCGATTAGCGCCCGGCGCCGCTGGTTGGCTGACGCGGATGGAAACAGCCCGAGGCCGGCGACGCCGATGGTGCCCACGCCGCCGACCGGCCGTGCCCGTTCGCCCGCACGAGGGACATCGAACTCCGGCCCGATGTCGAAGCGCGAGGCGATCGCTTCGGCGCGCACGAGCCGGAACCGGGCCTCGCCCGGATGTCGAGTGAGCGCGTGCGTCAGGTGATCCTCCGCCGGACGCACGATGAGCGGCACCCGCTGCAGATTCGTCAGGCCGATTGAAGGACCGATGAGGAATGTCCAGTCCCGGACACCGCCGACGAGCGCCATCGAGGCGAGGAGCCACGTGCGCTCGTGATCGTCCGAAACCCCACGGGCGCGCAGGATGGTGCATCCCCATTCGATCACGCACTGGCCACCGCAGTCGACCATCGACGTGCGGCCCCATTCACCGCGTTCGGCGCGCACGGCTTCCATTTCCAGCGCGAACGCCGCCGCTGCGAAGATCCGCGGCGAGAGGTTGGCCGGTCCGTTGTGGATCCAGGCGTGCCCGTACGAGACCAGGACCTGCCGCCAATCCCGGATCTGATCGCGGCTGGCGCGGCTGACCAGCGCGAGCGCCTCGTCGGCGCGGCCGGCCGCATAGAGGTCGAGCGCGCGCACGACCTCGGTGCGGCGCAATTGGACGGACTGCGCAGGCGCCGCCGCGCTGGCGGCGCCCATAGCGACAGCGACGGCCAAGACCTTCCAGCTCATGGGTGTCAAGACTCCGGGTGTCGAGAAAAAGACTCCGGGTGTCGTTTTACTCTTGTGACGACACCCGGAGTCCTATACACGCGGAGTCTTACTCAGCTGCGGCTCCAACCGCAGCAGCTCGGCGAAGGCGAGAAAGACGTGGTACAGCGTCGAGGTCGGCGCCGTCGTCGCCAGCGGCCGGCCGCTGGCGTCGAACGCGTCCATCCAGGAGCCGCGCGGCTCGACCGCCAGGTAGCGATCGAGGAGCAAGCGGGTCGCGCTGGCGATGCCGGGATGTGGCGTTCCGCCGACGAGCTCGAACATGGCCAGGTGACCTTTGATCCGCTCGGTGTTGGGCCAGGTCCGCGAGCCGCGATCGAGCGGCGCGCCGTCGTCGCGGACTTGATTGAAGGTGGCGCCGGTCGCCGGATCGATACCGTAGCGCTCGGAGAACGCGACCAACGCGCTGATTTCATCCACGAGCGCCACTTCGGCGAGCCGTGAGTAGTTCGCGAGGATCCAGGCCCATTCGAACTGGTGACCCGGTTCGACGATGCGTCCCTGATCGCCGGCCACGCGCTGCCAGTCGTCGGTGAAGTACTCGGCGAGCGTCCGGCCGTCGAAGAAGCGCTCGCGGAAGAGCCGCACGACGCTCCGTCGCGCGATCGAGAAAGCGCTGGTCGCCCGTCGCCTCGAATGCCGAGAGGCAGGCTTCGACCAGATGCATGTGCGGGTTCTGCAGCCGCGGTCCCTCGGGTGGCAACGCGTGCAGGAAGCCGTCGGCGCCGGGCCGCCGCAGGTGCCGCTCGATGAAGTCGAGCGTGTCGTGCGCACGCCGCAGCGCGTCGGGATCGCCGCTGGCGCGATACCGCCAGGCGAGTGCGAAGAGCGACGAATGCATGGTCGTACAAGTCGGGCGTGGCGTCGAGCACCTCGCCGTCCGGAGTGAGGCGGCGGGCCCAGCCGCGGTCGGGCCCCTGCCACGCCTTCTCGACGAGATAGGCATAGCCCGCGGCCGCCAGCGCGTCGCCTGGACCCCACCCGAGCAGCGACGCGTGCGAGAACGCATAGATCTGCCGGGCGGTGACTCGGGTCCGCTTGAACGGGACGGCGGTGGGCCGGCCGTCGAGGCTCAGTTCTTCGAGGAAGCCGCCGCGCTTGCGATCGAGGCCGGCATCGCCCCAGAGCGGCAGTGCGCTCTCGAACATCCAGGCACGAACTTCTGAAAAAGGAATGGGCGCCATCTGGGCGACGCGGGCCGACGCGGGCGGTGCATCAGAACGCGAACCGTCCGCCGAAGCGGATGATCCGCTGCGACGTCTGGCCCGCGAGGCCGGTCACCTGACCGAACGTGTTGCCGGTCGCGGTGCTGAATCCGGTGGACGGGTTGCCCCAGCGAATCGCGTCGGGCGCGTTGAACGCGTCGATGCGGAACTCGGCGTAGCGCCGGCCGGCGATCTGGAAACGCTTGAAGATCGACAGATCGAGCTGCCAGAAGCCGGGCCCTTCCGGGCCGTTGTTGCGGCGCAGATTCCCCTGTTGACCGGCCGCCGGCTGCGAATAGACGCTGGGATCGAAGTAGAGCTGTCCGGCCCCAAGCCCGCCGAGCACCTTGTGCTCGCCGTTGAGATTGGCGAACGCCGTATTGCCGGGCGTGTTGAGGGTCGCCCCGTTGCCGGTAATCGTCAGGGGCGTCCCGGACTGGGCGACGAACAGCCCGCTGACCTGCCAGCCGCCGATGATTTTTCCCGTGAGCGAATCCGCCATCCAGCGTTTTCCCGGGCCCCAGGGCAGCTCATAGATCGCACTCACGACGTAGTTGTGCGTGCGGTCGAAGTTCGAACGGCCCCAGCTCAGCTCGGGATCGATCGGCGTGCCGATGGTCGTGTTCTCGTTGACGTAGTCCGATGACCGGCTGAACGTGTAGGAATTCGTGACCAGGAAGCCGTTGCGGAACCGACGGTCGACCTTCACCTGCAATCCGTCGTAGCGCGATTTACCGTCGTTGGTGCGGGTCCGCGTCGTGCCGGTACGGTTGAACTGGGCGAACTGCTCCCGTCCGGCATTGCCGACGCCGTACACCATCCCGGCGTTGGTATCGACGTCCATGACGAGGTCGACGCCGCGATTGCCGACGTAGGCGACTTCAGCCGTCAACAGGAACGGCAACTGCCGCTGGAACGCGACGTTCCAGGAGTGCAGCGTCCCTTCGCGCAGTTCCGGCGGAATGGTGTCGAACGTGGAATTGAGCAGCGTGCTGCTGACCGCGACGATGCCGTCGTTCGGAATCGGCAACAGCGCCGGGGCCGGAAAGCCGGCCGCCATCGTGCCGGCGCGCGAAAACGGGGTGACCAGTGTGCCCGAGTAGTTCTGCTTGATCGGGTAGTTGAACGCGTACCGATTGTCTGGGAACGGGATGATGCCGGCGCCGTACCCGGCGCGGACGACGGTCATTTCGTTCAGGCGCCAGGACGCTCCCGTCCGCGGCGCGAAGTTCGTGAACGTCTTCTGCACGTTGAGCGCGTTGTTGGTGCTGCCGTACCCGGCCACTCGGAGCGTGTGGGTCGCCGGATCGTAATTCGAGAGCGTGCCCTGGCCTTCGATGCCCTCGAGCGGGCTGTAGTACTCCCAGCGGAGGCCGAGATCGATCGTCACGTTCGATCGCGCCTGCCATTTGTCCTGAATGAACCCGGCCAGCGCCGTATGCCTGGTGCCCGGCTCGTCGATGACTTTCAAGTCGCGCGTCACGTTGGTGGGCCAGTCGAGCAGGAACGACGCCATCGAGTTGGCGACACCGCTGAGCGTGTTGTTCTCGCTCGGCAGCCCGGTGCCCGGGGCGGTGAAATTGAACCGCCCGCGCGATCCGCCGGCATCCTGCGTCTGGAGCAGCACGTCGCGATTGTTCCGCCATTCGCCGCCGAACTTCAGCGTGTGCGTCCCCATCAGCTTGGTCAACGACGTCGCGATGTTCCAGGTCTTCTCGGAACGGTCCCACGGCTGGCTCGCCGAGAAGCCGAGCACCGGGTCGGAGTAGCCGCCAATGCTGATCTGAGACAACCCGCTGGTGTAGTCGTCGAGGTTCGCGCCAGGAATCCCGACGTCGGTGCTCGTCGTCAGGCCGTGGCCCTCGGTCGAGGTGACGTTGTGGTAGTAGTTCAGCCCGCCGCGCAGATCGAACACCGTTGAGGCGCTGAAGACCCGGGTCCAGGTGATGGCCGTGCTGCTGCTGGTGTTGGTGCCGGTCCCGGCGAAGCCGCCGTTGGCGGGCCCGCCGTAAATCCCGTAGAGCCCGGGATCGAACACCACCGGCCGCATGTAGCTCACGCGATACGACATCTGATCCCGCTCGTTGAGCGTGTGACTGACCTTGGCGTCGAAGCCGTCAGTGGTCTTTTCGCGCGTCTGCGCCTGGACGAAGTTGTTCTGTCCAAGCGTGGCGGCGAAGTTCGGCTCCGGGAGGAACGCCAGCAGGCGCCGGGTAATCGCGCTGATCCGCTCCTGGGGGATCTGGTTGTTGGCAAACGCCACCCGTCCGGTGCCGTCCACGTTGCCCGTGAACGGGTCGTAGATGCGCTGCGCGACCGCGCTGAAGTCGCCGTTGCGCATCGCCATGGTCGGGACCGTGGCGCGGACGACGTAGCCGCTGTTGTCGACCGTGCGCTGGTAGTCCCCGAAGAAGAACAGCCGGTTTCGCACCAGCGGACCGCCGATGGCCGTGCCGCCGTTGGCGAACTTGGTCGGCGCTTTGACGCCGCTGAGCGGATCCTTGGCCATGGTCGCATCCGTGTTGCCGAAGAAGAACGCGCTGCCCCTGAGCTCGTTGGTGCCCGACTTGAGCGTGACGTTGGTCACCGCGCCGCCGGACCGGCCGAACTCCGCGTCGTAGTTGCTGGTCGAGACGCTCACCGTTTCGAGCGCGTCGGCGGCCGGGATGATCACCTGCAGCAGCCCGGTCTTGTGGTTGTTGTCGAGCCCCTCGATGAGCGTGTTGTTGGCGAGCCGCGGCTGTCCGTTCACCTCGACGGCGAGCGAGTCCTGCGAGTTGAAGAACTGCGAGTGCTCGCGGTGCGGACGCGTGGAACCCGGGACGGTGACGAGGATGCTCTGGAAGTTGCGATTGAAGGTGAGCGGGATGTCGGTCACCATCTTCGACTCGATGATGCGGCCGGTGTCGGTCCGGTCGGTCTGGAGGAGCGGCGACTCGGCCACGACGCTGACCGCCTCGTTCATCTGGCCCACTTCGAGTTTCATGTCGACGCGGATCGTGGTGTTGACATCCACTTTGACACCCGGCCGCACGATCTTCTTGAACCCCTGCAGCTCGGTGTCCACGGTATACGTGCCGTTCAGCAGGCTGGCGAACAGGTACTGGCCGATCTCGTTCGTGGTCGTCGAACGCTTGACGTTCGTTTGCGCTTCGGTGGCGGTCACCGTCGCGCCTGGCACCGCGCCGCCGCTGGCATCGGTGACCGTACCGAGCAGGGTGCCGGTGACGGCTTGGGCCTGCGCAGCCGCGGGGACGCAGAGCAGGAGCGTCGTGGCGACGAGCACGACGACGTGCGGGCAGGACCGAGAACAGATACCGGACCATCGAGGCCTCCAATCCGGCATGCGATGGCGGGATTCTACCGCCGTTTCACCGTTCCGCCGCACCCGGGTAGACCTCGTCGATTCGTCGTTCACTCCGGCATCCGCACTTCATAGAGGGTGCCGGCCGCAGGCGATTCCTTTCCCCACACCGTCATTGTCGCGTCCCAGTACCGCAGCGTCCGCTCCGCCCAGTTGGAATCGAATGAGTAGAGCCAGAAGCGCTTGTGGGTCTTGACGAATTCGCCGACCGGGACGGCCGGCACTGGCGACCATCGTGCCAGCGCGAGGTAGTTGCGGTCGGCCGTGTCCGATCCGGTGTCGCGGCGTTGTCCGCGCGGATCGGCGAGATAGACGGCACGCGAGCGCGTCTCTTCGCTCGCGTAGTACCACATCTCCAGGTAGGCGACGCCGCCGGTCATCGCGAGCGGAAACGATCCCTTGAGCATGTCGACGAGCACCGGACGACTCGAGAGGGGACTCGTCAGCGGATGGCGGTCAGCGATCGCTTGAGACACGAGCGACCCGAACACGAAGGCGACAATCGCCGTACCCACCCAGTCGCCGATGCCCTCTGGGGGGAGCATCGACCACGCCAGCAGAGGGACGGCCACGGCCAGGCCGACGGCCGCGAACACGACGTACCGTTCGACGAACACGTGCGTGAAGCCGCCGAGGATGACGCCGCCAGCGGGCACGACGAGACACATCACACACAACACGACGTCGGCCGCGGCGAGGCGCCGTGGCCACTGCCGCGTGACCAACCGGCGGACCAGTTCAATCGCGATGAGACCGAGCAGCATCGCAAAGGCGATCCAGTACGGTCTCAGGCCGTCGACCAGGAAAAAGTAGGTGTCCGCCATCCCGGCCGTCTCGCGAGTCCAGAAGGTGGCTCGTTGGCTGCTCGAGACGCGCGCCAGACTCGCGAGCGGCACGGTGGCCGCGATGGCCAGGGTCAGCGCCGCCCACGGCCCGTTCTGAAAACGTCTCGTGGCCAGTTGGCGGGTCGCTTCGGCCGTGACGATTGGCACGAACGCCAGGACGAAGTAGTAGTGCGTCCAGACGCCGGCGGCCAGTGACACGCCCATCAGCGTCAGGTGCCCGGCGACACGGTGGCCGCGGGCTGCCTCGGTCCAGCCATACAGCGCCAGCGCGAAGAGGCCGAGCGCGAGACCGTACCCGCGAGCCTCGATGGCGTACCGCCAGGCCGGCGTCAGGCAGAGCATCAACGCCGCCGCGACGGCGACGACGACGTTGGACTTGCGACGAACGACGAGAAAGACGACCGTGATCGCCGTGAGGAACCCCGCGAGCGGCGGCAACCGGGTGGCGATCGGCCCCTCACCGGCGACCGCCCGGACCACATGCGTCACCATCGTGTTGAGCGGCGGCGACAGGTCCATGCCATCGAGTGACGCGCGCCAAAGGGTGACGGGCGACAGCCGGGCACCGAGGATGGTGTAGATCTCGTCGTGCCAGAAGGACTTACCGCGGGCCTGCACGACGAGGACGGAGACGCTGACGACGATCAGGATCGCCAGCAGCAGACGCCAGTGACGGTCGAGGCGGGCGACGAACGAGTCATTGCGGGCCTGGAGACCGCCGAGGCTCGACATTAATCGCGCTAATGGTAAATCAACGGTCGAGCGTTTCTCGTTATCACCGTGTAGAATGTTCCTCTCCGTCGTGCGGCTGGGCAGGCCGGACGCGGCGTTCGATGGTCTAAAGTCCGTCATCTGTCAGGCCGAGACCCTGATAGGCAACGGAGTCGCGCGGAGTAATGATGCGAGCGTGGGCAGCTCTCGTATTGGTATTCTGCGCGTTGGCAGGAGTAGCCGCCAGCGCGCAGTCCTTTCCGGCATTCGGACCGAGACCTTCGGCCGATCTTGTCGTTCCCCCCTTTACCGACGCCGAGTTGACGACGCTCGTCGCTACTTTGGATCGACTGGTCGGCGCCGACCCGTCCCCAGACGCGTGGCAGCAGCGGGGACCCGACATCCTCTGGCAATTCGCCCGACGCCTGCAGTCCGGCCGCCTGACGTCGGCGCAGGAGGCGATTGTCCTCGCACATCTCGATCGCCTCGCGAGCCGGCATCCAACAGGGGATGAAGTCGTTCGCGGCGCGCGGCGGATGGTCACGGAGCTGATGGTCGGCAAGAAGGCCCCGGAGATTGTTGGCACGGACCTCGAAGGCCGCCCGCTCAAGCTCAGCGATCATCGCAACAAGGTGGTCGTCCTGGCGTTCTCGGCAGAGTGGTGTGGGATCTGCAAAACGCAGATTCCGTACGAGCGATTCCTGGTGGAACAATACGCAGGCTGGCCATTCGCCCTTCTGGGCGTCCAGATAGGCTCCAGCCCGGCGATCGCCAGGCAGGCACAAGCGGCCGGAAGACTCTCGTTCCGCGCGTGGTGGGATGCGCCCGCGGCGGGCCGCAGCGACGGACCGATTGGCAGCACCTGGAACGTGCTGGGCTGGCCGGCGACTTACGTCATCGACGGCGAAGGCATCATCCAGTTCGTCGATCTGCGCGACGAGGATCTGCTGAAAGCTGTCCGTCAACTGCTCGACGCGCAGGCGACCCGAGACGCAGCAAACCCATCGCGCCGGCGGTAAGCGGCCCAGCCACCATCCCGCCCTCGAGACCGACCCTTGGCGCCTGTTGCGCCGGTCGCTCTCGAGGACGGGCCTCCCGACATCCCTCGATGATGGTCTACCGTGACGCCAGGGCGCACGTATTCGAGACCATCGTCACGTTCTTCGCGGTGAGCTTGGGCAGATCCTTCTCTTCGAACTTCGTGCCCGTCGCCGGCGCCGTCTTGCCATCGCTCTGGCCCGTGATCGTGACCTCATGATTGAGGTGCGTTCGCAGGTTGAGGTCCGGTGACGAGGCGACGACGATGTAGCTCACGCCCTTCTCGGTGTCGCTTTTCGCGTCTTTCTTCGCATTCTCGATCACGAAGATGGCCGGGCCTGAACCCTGCACCAGACACCCGGTCAACGCCACTTCGGGGGCCGCCGCTTTCTGTTCCGGAGCGGGCGGCGCTTGCTGCGCCGGAGGGGGCTGCTGCATTGCGAACGTCGAGGCCGTGCGAGCGACACGGCTAGCGCTGTGAGAAGTCGTTTCATTGTGTGGTTCTCCTTCTTCCGGGGGAGCCGACTAGGGAAAGGAGAATCAAAGCCCGTGCCAGCGGCCAACGGGGCGACAGTAGCCCCGAGCTAGCCGATTGCAGGTCAATGAGGGCGAATGTGGAAAGAGGTACGGCAAATGTGAAGAAATGACACGGTAAGGGATTACCCACATAAGCACGAGGACACCGAGGCTCGACCCCCACGGCGACGCGCTAAGGACTCGTAGACCGCCCGCAGGCGAGCGTAGTCGAGCCGTTCGGGCGCGCGCGTGGGCGTGGGGCCCCACACGCAGCGCGGTCGTCTTATGCTGAGTCTGTGACGGCCCCCGGCCGATTGATCGACGTTGACGGCTTCCGCCTCCACCTGCACGCGCTCGGCGAGCGGCGTCCGGTGGTGGTGTTCGATGCGGCGCTCGGCGGATCGTCGATCAGCTGGACGTTCGTCCACGCGCCCGTCGCCGCAGTTCGCGCGCGCCGTGCACCTACGACCGCGCGGGCTTCGGGTGGAGCGACGCGGGGCCGCTGCCGCGCACCGCCGGCCGCGTCGCCGACGAGCTGCGCGTGCTGCTCGATCGCGCCGGCGAGCCGCCGCCGTACCTGCTCGTCGGCCATTCGTTCGGCGGCCTCGTGATGCGCATCTTCGCGCAGCGCTATCGCCGACTGACGTCGCCGGCGCTCGTGCTGGTCGATCCGGCGCACCCCGAGGACTGGGTGACGCCGGCGGCCGAAGGAGCAGGCGCGGCATCGATCGCGGCGTGCAACTCTGCCGCCAGGGCACGATCGCGTCGCGGCTCGGGCTCGCGCGCGTGGTGTCGGAGCTGGTGGGCTTCGGCGCGGTCGGCGCCGGCGCGGCGGCTCGTGGATGCGATCTCTCGCGGCGGCGTTGGCGCCGACGTCGAGTGGCTGCTCGCGCCGCTCTGGAAGCTGCCGCCGGCGGCGCGCCGTCCGTTGCGGTCCTTCTGGACGCGCAGCAAGTTCTACGAAGCGCTCGGCAGCCAGATCGCGACGATCTCAGACGAGCGCCCGCCGAGACGCTCGCGGCGGCGCGCGACGGCTACGGCGATCTGCCGCTCGTGACGATCTCGATGACCGATCCCGGCGATCACCGCCTGCGCCAGCAAGAGGCGCTCGCCCGTCTGTCGACGCGCGGCCGTCACGTCATCGCGAGACAGAGCGGCCACTGGATTCCGCTCGACGAACCGGAGCTCATCGTTTCAGAGATCCGAACGATCCATCGCGGACTTCAATAGGCCCAAGGCCAGGAAAAAAGCACACGCCTGAAAACCTCACGCTTCTCACACGGGGCTCACGGCGAAAGAACGAGGACACGGAGGGCCCTCGTTCTTGCCCGTGTGAGCTCTTGATCTGAGACAAGCACGAACAGCATGGAGTTACGATAGATGACAGCTCCCAAGGAGTCATCGATGAGCCGGGTTCGAGTACTGGTCGGCACGCGAAAAGGCGCGTTCGTGTTGACGTCCGACGGGCGTCGCGACCGCTGGGACGTTCAAGGGCCGCACTTCGGCGGTTGGGAGATCTACCACTTCAAGGGGTCGCCGGCGGACCCGAATCGCCTGTACGTCTCGCAGAACACGTCCTGGTTCGGCCAGATCATCCAGCGATCGAACGACGCCGGCCAGACGTGGACACCGATGGACAACAAGTTCGTCTATGCCGACGGCGGCCCGGCGACGCACAAGTGGTACGACGGCACGCCGCATCGGTGGGAGTTCGCGCGCGTCTGGCACCTCGAGCCGTCGCCGGTCGATCCGGACCTGGTGTACGCCGGCGTCGAGGACGCCGGGCTCTTCCGCACTTCTGACGGCGGCCAGTCGTGGACCGAGCTGCCGGGCTTGCGCGCGCACAAATCGGCGCCCGACTGGCAGCCCGGCGCCGGCGGATTGTGTCTGCACACCATCCTGCTCGACCCGGTGACCAGCGGCCGGATGTTCATCGCGATCTCGGCCGCGGGCGTGTTCCGGTCCGACGATACCGGCGCGACGTGGCGGCCGATCAACCGCGGACTCAAGTCCGAGGGCATTCCCGATCCCGACGCGGAAGTCGGCCACTGTGTCCATCGCATTGCCATGCATCGCACGCGGCCGCAGACGTTGTTCATGCAGAAGCACTGGGACGTCATGCGCAGCGACGATGCCGGCGAGTCGTGGCGTGAGGTCAGCGGCAATCTCCCCACCGACTTCGGGTTTCCGATCGACGTTCACGCGCACGAGCCGGAGACGATCTACGTGGTGCCGATCAAGAGCGATTCCGAGCACTATCCGCCCGACGGGAAGCTGCGCGTCTACCGCAGCCGCACGGGCGGGAACGATTGGGAGGCGTTGGCGAAGGGGTTGCCCGAGCGCGACTGTTACGTGAACGTCCTGCGTGATTCGATGGCGGTCGACACGCTCGATCCGTGCGGCATCTATTTCGGTACGACTGGTGGTCAGGTCTACGCGTCGGCCAACGCCGGCGATGCCTGGGCGCCGATCGTCCGCGATCTGCCGCCGGTGCTTTCAGTCGAGGTGCAGACGCTGCCATGATCCGAGTCGTGCTTCCGGTGCACTTGCGCACGCTCGCCCGCGTCGGCGCCGAGGTGACGATCGACGTCGGGGGCGACGCGACCCCGCACGCGATCCTCGATGCGCTCGAAGCGCGTTATCCTGTCCTCCGCGGCACCATCCGCGATCACGTCACGCTGCAACGGCGGCCGCTCGTCCGGTTTTTTGCCTGCGAGGAAGATCTGTCCCACGAGCCGCTCGACACGCCACTGCCGCCCGCGGTCGTCGCCGGCACCGAACCGTTTCTGATCGTCGGGGCGATGGCCGGCGGGTAGAGGACTCAGACCTCTCACACGGGGATCACGGAGAAGAGCACGGGGCTCACGGAGTTCGAAAAGGTTAGTCTAAACCCCGTGTTCTCCGGTCTTCTCCGTGAGCCCCGTGTGCGCCCTTGATCTTGAAGCGTTGGGTCGATCATGCGTCTCTCAAGATCATCGCGGGATCGAGCCGGGCCGCGCGCCGGGCCGGGATGAGGCACGCGAGCGCGGCGACGAGGAGCAGGCCCGCCGACACCGCCACCAGCGCGAGCGGATCTGTCGCGCTGACATTGAACAGGAGCGAGCGCAGCAACCTGGCGCTCAGCACGGCCGCGGCCAGTCCGGCGATCACGCCCACGAGGACGAGCTGCAGTCCCTGACGGACGATCAAGCGCCGCATCGCAGCCGGATCGCCGCCGAGCGCCAGACGAATGCCGATGTCTCGCGTTCGTTGCGCGACGAAGTACGCCATGACGCCATACACGCCGACCACTGACAGAATCAGCGCCGCCGCCGCAAACACGCCAACCACCACAGTGAGATACCGCGGCGAGGTCAGGGACGTCGCGATGAGCTCGTTGCCAGTCGCCAGGTCGGTGACCGCGAGATTGGGATCCAGTTCGTGCATGGCCTGCCGCAGCGGGCCGGCGAGCAACGCCGGATCGCCCGATGTTCGGAGCACGAGATACGTGTTGGGGAGATCGACGAACGGGTAGTAGACCGTTCCCTCATCCGGGGCATCGAGTCCGGCGAACTTCGCGGTGCTGACGACGCCGATCACGTTCGTCCACGGACACGTCGTGCAGCCGCCGCCGCGGAGGCGCCGTCCGACGACTTCCTCGTCGCCAAAGAACCGCTTCGCCCAGGCGCGATCGACGACCACTTCGTCGTTCTGAAGCGACTGCGCGTCGAGCAGCCGTCCGCCTTCGAGGCGGAGGCCGACCGTCTTGAAGAATCCCGGCGACGCGCCGACCCAGATGCTGAGCGGCTGATTCTGTCCAGGCGGGGTCGGCCGATCCTCGAGCTCGAAGTTGTTCGTCTGGCCGGCGTCCACGGGCGGCCGGCTGTCGGCGAGTGCGGCGGCGCTCGACGCCCGGAATCGCCGACAGGCGGGCGAGCGCGCGCTCCCAGAAGTTGCGGCGGTCGGCCTCGCCGGGATACAGGCCGTCCGGCAGCGACACCGCGGCGGTGACGACGCGATCCATGTCGATACCGACCTCGACGTGATTCAACCGTTGCAGGCTCACGAGCACGAGCACGGCGGCGACAATGAGTGGCGTCGCGAGCGCGAATTCGGCCGCCACGAGCGTGTGACGCAGCCGCCGCGCCGATCGGCCGTCGGTCGCGCCACGGCCGCTCGATCTGAGGGCGTCGTTCATGCGCAGGCGTGACGCGCCGAGTGCCGGAATGAGTCCACCCAGGAAGATGACGAGGCCGCTGGCGACCGAAAGACCCGCGAGCCAGCCGACGAGGGGGGCGTTGAACCGGACCTCGCTGAGGCGCGGGATGAACGCCGGTCCGTACGTGGTGACGAGCGCAATCACGCCGCCCGCGATGGCGACGCCAACCGCCGCGGCCGTGACGGTGAGCACCGCTGACTCGGCAACAAGGTGTTGGACCAGCCGGCCGCGTGACGCGCCGAGCGCGCCGCGAATCGCCAGTTCGCGACTGCGGCCGAGGGCGCGCGCGACGAGCAGATTGACGGCGTTCGCACAGGCGATCAGCAGCACGCATCCCACTGCGGCGAGTGCGGCCATGAGCGTGGGACCGACCTCGCCGATGACGCGCGACTTCAGATCCTGCAGGCCCCAGGTCGCCTTCTCGTCCTGATACGAGGACTTCCAGATCGGAAACAGCCGGGCGTTCGTCGCGCGCAGCGTTTCCAGCGCGGCGGCAGGCGCCATGTCGCGCTTCAGGCGGGCGATGGCCATGGTGAAGAACGGTCCTTTGCGCTTCGGCACCGGCCAGCGCGCGGCGGTGAAGAAGGCGACGTCTCGTTCCAGCGGGCCGTTCGCCGGCTCGAGCACACCGACAATGGTGTAGCGGCCGCCGTCGACCGTCATGGTCCGGCCAACGATGGCGGGATCGGCGCCGAAGCGCCGGGTCCAATACGGCGTGGTCAAGACCGCCAGCCGGTCGCCGCCCGTGTCGTCCGCCGGTTCGAACAGCCGGCCGAAACGCGGTCGCTGCTCGAGGAGCGGGAAGTACGATCCGGTCACCGACCGGATCAGGACCCGTTCCGATTGCCCGCCCTCGGTCACGGTCACGCGGCTGTTCTGATACGCCGCGATCTCGGAAAAGGCGGGATGATCCGCCTCGAACGCCCGGTAATCAACGACCGAGAACCGGAAGCGGAACGGCGCGTTGTCGGTATAGATCCAGTAGATCTCGTCGGCGTGCGCGTACGGCAACGGGTTCAGGAGGACCGCACGAATGACGCCGAGCATGCCCGTCGTAGCGCCGAGGCCGACGCCGATGGTGAGCACGATCGTGGCCGTCAGCATCGGCGCTCGCATCAGGCTCCGCGCGCTGTAGATCAGATCCCGCCAGAAATGCGACATCATCGTCCTCCCCCGGCCAGGAACCGCGCGCAGCCGCTCAGCCAACAGGCGCACCGGATACTGGCGCTGCTGCGCGCGCAGCCACTTCGCTGCGGCGCGGTCGCCGTCACGCCGCCGGCGGAACTCGTACAGCTCCGCCAGATCGTTTTCGATCGCCTGGCGATCCGCCTCACGAACGAGCCAGCGCAGCCAGCGGCTCATGTCAGTGCCGGGCGACCTTGAGGAGGCGGTCGAGCCCCCGCCACAGGCGCACGTGTTCGAGCCGTTGCTCCTTGACGGCCACGAGCCCGGCCCGGGTGAGCTTGAAATACCGCCGCGTCCGTCCGCCCGCCGGCTCCTCGAGCCGCGAGACCACCAGCCCTTTCTTCTCGAGCCGGCCGAGCGTGATGAACACCGCGGCCTGGCTGACCGGCCGTCCGGTCCTCCGCTCCAGCTCGAGCACGAGCGGCACGCTATAGGTCTCGCCCTGCTGGAGCAGCATCGCCAGCAGGACATGGAGCTCGAAGTGCTGCAGGGACGGCATGACTAACGATGTTAGTCGATCGGCGACGCTGAATGGTTAGCAAAAGCGCTTGTCACCGATCTTTCAACTTCTTCGCGTTCTTCGTGCCCTTCGTGTTAAAAGCTTTGCCCTGTGAAGAGAATTCTTGTCGCGTTTGCTGTCACGCTGCTGAGCGTCGGTGTCCTTGCGCAAGCGCCGGACCGGACCGCGCGCATCGATCGGCTCGTTCAAACCTACGTGGACGAGGGCCGGATCGCGGGCGCGGTCGTCCTGGTCCTTCGCGACGGTAAGCCGGTCTATGACAAAGCGTTCGGCTGGGCCGACAAGGAAGCCAGCCGGAAGATGACGACCGACACTATCTTCCGCATCGCCTCGCAGACCAAGGCGATTACCAGCGCCGCCATCATGTGGCTCGTCGAGGACGGCAAGGTCGCGATCAACGACCCGGTCAGCCGCTTCATTCCCGGGTTCGCGAAGACGACCGTGGCGGTGACGGAGGGGACCGATGTGAAGATCGTGCCGGCGCGCCGCGCGATCACCGTGCGCGACCTGCTCACGCACACCGCCGGCATTTCTTACGGCACGAACCCGTCGGTCGCCGCGCAGTATCAAGCCAGGGGACTGGGTCCGGCGGCCGGATTCGGCTGGTATACCGCCGACAAGGACGAGCCGGTGTGCACGACCATGGAGACGCTGGCGACGTTGCCGTTCGTCAGCCACCCTGGTGAGTACATCTACGGCTACAACACCGACATCCTCGGCTGCATCGTCGAGCGCGCGTCCGGCGTGCCGTTGGACGAGTTCATCCGGACGCGCATCACGGCGCCGATTGGCATGAAGGACACACATTTCTTCTTGCCGCCCGCCGATCGCGGTCGTCTCGCGGCGGTGTACACCGCTGGACCGGATGGCAAGATCGTGCGCGCGCCCGACACGTCGCGTGGGCAGGGTCACTACGTCGACGGTCCGCGGAAGAGCTTCGCTGGCGGCGCCGGGCTGCTCTCGACCGCGCGCGACTACGCGCGGTTTCTCGAGATGACGCGGCGGGGTGGCGAGCTGGACGGCGCGCGGATCCTGTCGCCGCGCACGGTCGAGTTGATGACGACCAACCAGGTGGGCACGGTGCACTCGACGGCCGGGCTCGGCTTCGGCTACGGGTTCCAGAGCACCGACCGCTACGGCGCGAACGGGATGGATTCAGTCGGCGCCTACGGCTGGGGCGGCGCGTACGGCACGACGTATCGCGTCGACCCGAAATCGCGGCTGGTGATCGTGATGATGATTCAAGTGGTGCCCAACACCGCGGCGATTGCCGAGCGGTTCTACGCGACCGTTTACCAGGCGTTTGCGGACGCGTCGGGTAAGTGAGCCCACGTGAAACAAGACCGAGGCCTCGAACACGGAGCTCCCGGAGGTTGGCACGGAGCTCACGGAGTTCAGAAGGGAAACCCTAGAAAACACCGTGAGCTCCGTGCCGTCACCGTGAGCCCCGTGTTTGAAGCCTTGATTTTCGACAAGGGTTCTTTGAAGGCGTGGCACCGCTATACTTCTTTGCTACGTACTCCCGGCGAACCCCTGCCTGACTGGCCGCCGGGTGCGCTCATTTCGGGAGGATGCATGTCCAGGAACTACAGAGGATGGAGACGGTTGCCGCTGGCGCTCGTCGTCGTGTCGGCGATCGCGCTCGCTCCGGCCGCCGCGCCGTCGGCGCAGACGCCGGCGTCGACCCAGAAGATCGACGCCGAGTACACCGCGCTCATCAAGCAGCACCTGACCGACCCGCGGATCTCGACCGAGCTGGTCGATCACCTGCCGGCGTCGGACAAGGTCCCGACGCCGCTCAAGTTTCCGGCCGTCGGCCACATCTCCGGCATGCCCGGCGTGCTGACGTACGCGAAGGACATCCACGCGTACATGAAGGCGGTCGCCGACGCGGCGCCGACGCGCGCGAAGTTCTGGGTCATCGGCCAGACCGAAGAAGGCCGCGATCAGATCGTCCTCGCCATCTCGAGCGAGGAGACGATCAAGAACCTCGATCGCTACAAGGGCTACCTGCAGGCGCTGACCGATCCGCGCCGGACGACCGAGGCGCAGGCGCGGCAGATCATCGCGCGCGCCAAGCCGATCTACTGGCTGACGAGCGGCGTGCACTCCACCGAGCGCGGCGGCCCCGAGATGCTGATGGAGCTGGCCTACCGGCTCGTCGTCGAAGAGACGCCGTTCATCCAGCAGATCCGCAACAACGTGATCACGTTCATCACGCCGGTCGTCGAAGTCGACGGCCGCGAGCGCATCGTCGACACCGCGTACTACAACGCGAAGCGCGCGGCCGAAGGGCTGCAGGGCACGCTCGGCCTCCCGTACTGGGGCAAGTACGTCGCGCACGACAACAACCGCGACGGCATGGGCCAGTTCCTGGCGATGACGAAGAACGTGATGAAGGTCGCCAACGAGTGGAAGCCGACGATCCTGCACGACCTGCACGAAGCGCAGTCGCTGCTCTACGCCTCGACCGGCACCGGCCCGTACAACGAGCAGCTCGACCCGATCACGATCGACGAGTGGTGGATGTTCGCGCAGAACGACGTGATGGAGATGACCAAGCGCGGCGTGCCCGGCGTGTGGACGTACGGGTTCTACGACGGGTGGACGCCGAACTACATGTTCTACGCGGTGCACACGCACAACGCGACGGGCCGCTTCTATGAAGTCGACAGCTACGGCGTGAACAACGTGACGTCGCGCGGCGACGGGCTCGGCAGGCGGCGGCGGCCGCGCGGCGGGCGCCGCGGCGGCGGCGGCGTGGCGGTCGCGGCGCGCGGCGGCGCGGCGCGGCGGTGCGGCGCGGCGGCACGCCGGCGGCGGCGCAGGCCGGCGGCGGCGGCGGCGCAGGCGCGGCGGGTCGGTGGCGGCGGCGGGCGCGGCCGCGGCAACAGCCGCGAGTGGTTCCGTCCGAATCCCGATCCCGGCGACGTGAACTGGGGCCCGCGCGCGCACGTGAACATGAGCCAGTCGGCCGTGCTCTTCGCGCTGAGCTTCACGGGCAAGGACAAGGAACGCTGGCTCGAGAACTACTGGATCAAGAACAGGAACGCCGTCGACAAGGGCAAGAACGGCCCGACGTTCGGCTGGGTGATTCCCGCCGACGCAGCACAGCAAGGCCAACGCCGCCGAAGCGGTGAACGGCCTGATGGCGCAGGGCGTCGAGTTCCACACCGCGACGACGGCGTTCACCGCCGGCAACGTCGCCGTGAAGCCGGGCGACTGGATCATCCGCGGCGATCAGCCGTACCGCACGGTCGCCGACATGTACTTCGCGGTGCAGGACTACTCGATGTCGAACCCGAGCCCGTACGACGACCTCGGCTGGACGTATCCGATGATGCGCAACCTGATCATGACGCCGGTGACCGACAAGGCGCTGCTGACGGCGGCGATGACGCCGGTGACCGGCCCGGTGCGCGCGCCCGGCGGCGTCACCGGCACGGGCTCGACGATCGTCGTCGAGCACACCGGCGACAACCTGCTCGCGCAGTTCCGCTTCCAGTTCGCGACGGTGAAGATGTCGGCGGCCGAAGCGGAGTTCGAAGCGGGCGGCCGGAAGTTCGCGCCGGGCGCGTTCATCATTCCGAACGCGAATCGCGCGCAGCTCGAGCCGGTGCTGCACGAGCCTCGGGCTGTCCGGCGTTCGCGGTCGCGTCGGTGCCCGCCGATCTGAAGCAGCACGATCTCGACGTGCCGCGCATCGGCTACATCCACAGCTGGGGCAACACGCAGGACGAAGGCTGGGTGCGCGCGGCGCTCGACTACTACAAGATTCCCTACACGTACTTCGGCGAGAACGAAGTCGTCGAAGCGGGATCTGCGCGCGCAGTTCGACGTGATCCTCTGGCCGCACGGCGGCGGCGTCGGCCAGGATCCGCCGACGACCGGCACGCCGGTGCCGTTCAAGAAGACGCGCGGAGTTCCAGGCGCTCGGCTATCCCGGATCGACGACCGAGGACACGCGCGGCGGGCTCGGCCAGTCGGGGTTGAAGCAAGCTGTACGACTTCGTCGCAGGCCGGCGGCACGCTCATCACCGAAGGCGGCACGTCGTCGATCTTCCCGACGAACTATCTGACGCCGGGCATCACGGTCGATCAGGCGCAACGGCCTCGTCGCGCCCGGCTCGGTCTATCGCGGCATCGTCGCCGACAAGACGAGCCCGATCGTCTACGGCATTCCGCGCAATCACCTGCCGGTCTACTACAAGAACGAACGGCGGTCCGCTCTTCAGCGTCGGCGGCCAGCCCGGACCGCTCGCGCCGCGCCGGCGCTGCCGACGGGGCGCGGCGCTGGCGGCCGCGGCGGCAATGTACCAGAACACGCAGCCGATGGGCGCGAGCGCGAACGTGTTCGGCACGTGGGATCCGACGAAGGACTGGACGCCGCCTGCCGCCGCGGCTCCTGCGGCGCCCGATCCCGCCGGCTGGCGGACGCGGCGGCGGGCGGCGGCGGCGGTGGCGGTGGCGCTGGTTTCGGCGGCGGTCGCGGCGGCGGCGGCGGCAGTCGACGACGATGCTCGACTTCCTCCAGCCGCGCGTGATCCTGCGCTTCTCGCCGGACGCGCGCGACATGCTGCTCTCGGGCGGCGTCCTCGGCGGCGAGAACCTCGAGAATCGTCCGCAGGTGATCGACGCGCCCGTCGGCAAGGGCCACGTCGTGATGTTCGCGATTCGCCCGTTCTGGCGCTGGCAGACGCAGGGCACGTTCATCCTCGGGCTTCAACACGCTGATGCACTGGAACG
Organism: uncultured Acidobacteriota bacterium; assembly: GCA_963816795.1. Taxonomy (GTDB): domain Bacteria; phylum Acidobacteriota; class Vicinamibacteria; order Vicinamibacterales; family SCN-69-37; genus CAWFLT01. Next base: position 164,579 of record CAWFLT010000002.1, read on the forward strand.
ATCTGAACGCAGGCAAATAGGCGGCAGGTAGGTGCTGGGTGCCAGGTGCGGGGTGCTGGGTGCGCCCTGCACTCCGCACCTGGCACTTGAGATCGATTGCCCATTGCCGATTCCCCCATCGCCCATTGCCCAATTGCCGATTGTCCATCGCCACATTCCCATTGCACATTCCGCATTGACATCGACCCATCGCCCGATTGCCGATTGTCCATCGGAGATTGCCGATTCGCCGATTGTCCATCGGGATTGTCGATTGCCCATGTCTCTGCCATTGCCGATTCCCCGATTGCCGATTGTCGATTAAGTTAATCTGACTCCCATGACCCGGCCGGTGGTCGCGGCGGCGCTGCTGTGCGCGTTCCTGTGGCCGCAGGCGCCGGCGCCAAAGCCGCCGGATCCCCAGGTGTTTCGCAGCGCCGTGGAGCTCATCGCCATCGATGTGCAGGTGATCGATCGGCGCGGCGTTCCGGTCGCTGGACTCGGTCCGGATCGCTTCGAAGTGACCGTGGACGGCCGGCGGCGCCGTGTCGTCTCGGCCGCGTTCCTCGACGAACACTCGATCGCGGCGAGCGACAGTCCGACGGCGGCGCCGGCTGAGGCGCTGACGACGCCGCGGGGTTGCCGGCCCCGGGCGGTCGCGTCGTGATTCTCGCGATTGACGCCGGCAGTTTCGAGGCGGCCGCCGCCAACAGCGTGGCGATGGCGGCGCGCTCGCTGCTCGAGCAGCTTCGCCCGGCCGACCGCGTCGGCCTGTTTACGTTTCCGCTGGGCCCGAAGATTGACCCGACGCTGGATCGTGGCGCGATTCTGCACGCGCTGACGTCAGTGGTCGGCCAGCGCGACACCGCGCCTGACGTCGAGTTTCATCTGCGTCCCTCGGAGCTGCTCGATCTCGGGCAGTGGGCGGAGCTCCAGATGGGGCCGGGCAACGAGCTCGCGGCGAAGATCTGCGGCGAGAATCTCAACGACTCGGACGTCCTGCAGTGCCGGGGACGGCTGTCGGTCACCGTGCGCGGCAGGACGATGCTGGCAGAAGGCGAGGCCAGCGCCGCGCTCGGCGTACTGGAGTCGCTCTTCTCCGCGCTCAGCACCGTGTCCGGGCGGAAGACGGTGGTGCTCGTGAGCGCGGGACGGCTCGCGAGCGATGTGCCAGGCACGCGCCCGAACCTTGACGATCTGTCCATGCGGCTCGGCAAAGCCGCCGCGATGGCGAACACGGCGGTCTACACGATGTTCGTCGATCAGAGCTGGCTCGATCAGTATCGGGCCGAAACGCGCAAGGCGAACGTCACGCTGACCAACATCTCGCGCGACAGCGCGGTGCTCGGCCGCTGGCTCGATGTGTTCTCGGGAACGGCGGGGGGATCGCTGCTGCGCGTGGCGGCCGGTGACGGGACCGGCGTGTTCAAACGCATCGCGACGGAGATGTCGGCGTACTACCTGCTTGGCGTCGAGCCGGCCGAGAGCGATCGCGACGGCCGGGCGCATCAGATTCAGGTGAAGGTCAATCAGCGGGACGCGCACGTGCGCGGGCGGTGGTGGGTGGTCGTGCCACGTCGCCCGTCGGCGTCGACGCCGCCGGCGAGCGCCGGAGCGGCACCCACGGCCCCGACTGCCGCGGCACCGGTGGCATTGGTCGAACCGCAGCGGCGTCCGGCGCCCGAGCGTGTCGCACGGCTGACGGCGGCCTATGAGCGCACGGACTACGCGGCCGTCTACCTGGCGATCCGTACGGAGCCGGCGCTGGCCAACGTCATCCGCGAGTTCCGCTCGTCTGACCCAGCCCTGGCCGTCGGCGCCGCGCCGGACCGCGGCGTTTGCGCTCGAGTTGGCGCTCGGCGCTCTCGCACAACCCAATGGCTTTGCGGGTGAGGAGGCGATGAAGCTGCTGGTCGAGACCAGCGCGGCGATCCGGCAGCCAGCGCCCGATGACCCCTTCGAGTGCGGGTGGCACCTGACCGCGTCGTCGGCGCTGCAGGGGCTGTGGCTGACGGATGCCGCGGAATTAATTGGTGACGCGCGCGCGCCAGCGGTGCCCGCGCGAGGCACGGTTCGTGCTCGCGCGGGCCGTCATTGCCGAGCAGCAGGCGCGCATGGCCCTGCGGCGCGCCGGTCCGGAGGTCGGTCCGGCGACGCCGTTTGCCGCCGATGTCCTTCGTCTCTACGACAGCGCGATGGCGTTGCCGGACATCGAGCACGAAGCGCGCGTGCGCGCCGCGTGGGTTCGACTTCGCACGTCGCCGGAGCGCGCGCTGGCGCTCCTCGATGGCGTGACGCATCCCTCGAAGGATCCGTCGGTGCTGTACTTTGCCGAGCTCGTTCGCGGCCAAACACTGCGCGCGCTGGGGCGGTCCGACGCCGCAGCCGCGGCGTATCGCGCAGCGCTGGCGACCTGGCCAGGCGCGCAATCGGCGCGCGTCGCGCTGATGACGATCCAGTTGACCGGTGGTCAGCACGAGGAGGCGTGGAAGCTGGCCGAGCTCGATCCAGGGCGCCGGCGACGACCAGATCGACCCGTGGTGGACGTACGAGCAGGGCGACTTCCGTCTGTTCCGCGCATTGCGGGCGGTCCTGCGAGAGGTCGTGCGGTGAGGGCCGTCATCGCGATGTCGATCGTGGCCGCGGTCGGCGCGGTGCCGCTGGTCGCGCAGGCGCCACAGGCGTCGTTCCGCGCCCAGACCGATTCGGTCCGCGTCGATGTCGCCGTGCTCGATCGCGGCCAACCGGTCACCGGCCTCAGTGCGCGCGACTTCGAGATCTTCGACAACGGGATCCCGCAGGCCGTGGCCGACCTCAGTCGCGAGTCGATGCCGATCGATCTGACGGTCGCCCTCGATACGAGCGACAGCGTGAGCGGGCGCCGTGCTCACGCAGCTGCGCAGATCCGTCCAGCAACTGCGCGCCGATCTGCGTACCGAGGACCGGCTGAAGCTGCTGACGTTCAACATGCGCGTGCGGCGCGTCTTCGACTTCGCCGAGGCGGCTGCCGCCGCCGACGCCGCGCTCGCCCGTGTCGAAGCGGGCGGCAGCACGTCGGTCTACGACACGATCGCCGTCGCGCTCACGGCGCCCGTGGCGGCGGGACGGCGCCAGCTCGTCGTCGTGTTCACTGACGGCGACGACAGCACGAGCATCAGCGATCTGACGGTCCTGCGTGACGTCGCCCGCCGCAGCACGCTCACGCTCGACGTCGTGCTCGCCGACGTGCCCGGCCCGCTGACGAGGACCTCGGCGACCGCGGCCGGGGCCCGCCGCGACCTGTACTCCTCGCTCGCGCGCGAAACCGGCGGCGTCGTCGAGCAGGTGAGAAGCGGCGACAACCTCAGCGCGCGCTTCCGCGCGCTCCTCTCCGAGTTCCGGCAGAGCTACGTGCTGCACTTCATCCCGCGCGGTGTCGAACCCGCGGGCTTGCACACGCTGGACGTCCGCGTCAAGCGCCCCGGCCTCACCGTGCGCGCGCGGCAGGCCTACACGTGGAAGTGACTGCAGTGGGGCAATGGGGCAATGAGGCAGGGTGCGCGGAACGAACTGACGCTCGCCATCTTCCAAATCCTGAAGATGGCCACCAATGCGTTCCAGCACCCGCACCAAGCACCTCGCACCCAGCACCGTCATCGTCTCTTCACTGCGATCCCCACGATTTCAAACCGGGCGCCGAAGAGGAGCTTGCCTGAACCGAGGAACGCGCGCGCCGGGAACTCCTGTTTGAAGTAGCCGCGGTACACCTTGTTGAAGACGTCATAGTGGCCGACGTCCGAGGCGAAGATCTGCACCGACACCAGGTCGTCCATCGTCAGTCCCGCTTGACTGAGCGTCTTCTGCACATTGTTCAGCACGTTGACCGCCTCGGCCTCAGCCGTCCCGGGCACCTGCTGGTTCGCTTCCAGACCGAGCGTGCCCGACAGATAGAACGTGTCGCCGATGAGTACCCCGCCACTGAACGGCCGGCCCGTGCCGCTGGCGAGACTCGGCTCGATGTAGCGGCGTCCGGATTGTGCCGAGGCGCCGGCCCACCAACTGAGCGCGGCGATGGTTCCCACGAGTGCGACGAGTCGAGATCCTTTCATGACGGCCTCCGGCGCACATTGTAGAGGCAGCAGCGAAGCTGGCGGGCCGTAGGGACGAACGCCGGAGTGGTGATCGATTCAGGTCGAATCTGACCGGGACTGAACACGAAAAATTGGACGCCATTTTCGGGCACTTGTGCGTTTAGTCCCAGTTTCACGGGCGATTTGTCATTCATCGTTGTGGATCGCCTCTTCGCATTGTTGGTTGGTCACGGAGCGGCGCCGTTCATCCCATAAAATGCCGCCGCCTGTCTTGTCCGTTGCCACATATGCGTATACCCTGCTCCTGTTACGAAGTGTCCGTAAGCGGGTCTGGGGGATCCCTGCTGCACCATCCCTCCAGACGCCCATTTCGGAGGATCGAGACCCATGAAGCTAGGTCTGCGTAGGCTGGTTTTGACGATCGCTCTCCTCGCCCTGGCCGCCGGCTCTGCATTCGCGCAGGGTGCGTCCACGACATCGATCTCGGGCACGGTCACCGATAGCGGTGGCGGTGTCATTCCCGGCGCCACGGTGAGTGTGACCAACGACACGGGCACGCCGTTCACGGCGGTGTCGAATGCCGAAGGCACCTTCACGATTCCCGCATTGCAGCCGGGCGCCTACAAGATCACGGTGGCGCTGCAGGGCTTCAAGACGTGGGCGTCGGAAGTGCGAATTGCGCCGAACGCGCCGGGCGTGGTCAAGGCGGTGCTCGAAGTCGGCACGATCAGCGAGACGATCACCGTCGCGAGCAGCAGCGAGCTCATCAACACGCAGACGGCGCACGATCGCGTCGACGCTGAATGCCGACCAGCTCAACCGCATGCCGACGGCGACGCGCAACGCGCTGAATGCCGTCACGTTCCTGCCGGGCGTGAACACGACCGGCGTCAACCGCGACTCGACGATCAACGGCCTGCCCGAGTCGATGATGAACATCACGCTCGACGGCGTGAGCAACAACGACAACTTCCTGCGCAGCACCGACGGCTTCTTCGCCTCGGTGACGCCGCGTCAGGACGCGGTGGAGGCCGTGACGGTGACGACCGCCGTCGCCGGCTCGAACCAGGGCGGCAGCGGCGCGGTGACGATCAACTTCGCCACGCGCTCGGGCACCAACCGGTTCGCGGGCAGCGGCTACGAGTACTACCGCAACCCGGCGCTCAACACGAACTACTGGTTCAACGAGCGCAACGGTCTGCCGAAGAACGACGTCAAGCTGAACCAGTGGGGCGCCCGCGTCGGCGGCCCGATCGTCCTGCCCGGCCTGTACGACGGCCGCGGCACGGCGTTCTACTTCTTCCACTACGAGCAGCTGCGATTCCCGAACAGCTTCACGCGCACTCGTGACGTCTATCACCCGCGAGGTGCTCGACGGCTGGTTCCGCTACTCGGCCAGCGGCGAGATCCGCCGGGTGAACGTGCTGCAACTCGCGGCGGCCAACGGCCAGATCTCGGCGAAGGATCCGACAGGTGATGAACCTGCTGAACAAGATCCAGGCCGCCACGGCAGACGACGGGCCTCGTGCTCGGCGACGACCAATCCGCTGAACAACAGCTACGTCTGGCAGAGCCCGGGCAAGCTGTTCGAGCATCAGCCGACGATCAAGATCGACTACAACCTGTCGACGCGTCACCGCCTCAGCGGGTCGGCCCAGGTCATCAAGGCCGCAGCGCGATCCCGACTACCTGAACGGCGCGGACGCGCGGTTCCCGGGCGCGCCGAACTACCGGCTGTTCAACTCGACGCGTCCGCTCTACTCGATGACGCTGCGCTCGACGCTGACGTCGAACCTGGTCAACGAGGTTCGCGGCGGCATCACGGCGCTCGGCGGATCCTCGCGCTTCGGCGATCCCGTCGAGCAACGGCCCGCAGACGTTCGAGGACATCGGCGGCCGCGCGATCGTGATTCCGATCAACACCGACTGGTGGACGACCAACGGCCCGAGCTGGCGCAGCGCGCCGACGATACAGCATCGACGACAGCGTCAGCTGGCAGAAGGGCACGCACAACCTCAACTTCGGCGGGTCGATCCTGAACTCGCGCGCGTGGGAGATGGCGCAGAACCAGGTGCCGGGCATCACGCTGGGCTTCAACAACACGTTCGATCCGGCGATCGGCCTGTTCAACACGACCAACTTCCCCGGCGCGTCGAACGACAACTTGACGGATGCGCGCGCCGTCTACGCGATGCTGACCGGCCGCGTCGTCGACGTCAGCGGGCAGGCGGCGCTCGATCGCGAGCGACCGACCAGTACCAGTTCCTCGGTCCGCGCCGCGTTCGAGGGCGCGATCAACGTGTACTCGCTCTACGCCCAGGACTCGTGGCGCGATGACGCCGACCCTGACGCTGAACTACGGCCTGCGCTGGGACCTGCAGACGCCGTTCCGCGCTGCCAACAACAGCATGACGACCGTCTCGCTGCAGTCGGTCTGCGGCATGTCGGGCCTCGGCGATGGCAGCACGTTCAACAAGTGCAACTTCTTCAACCCCGCCGCCAACACGCGGCGTGGTGCCGCAGTACGAGCAGCTCGCCAAGGGCAACGAACGGCTACGAGACCGACTGGAACAACATCGCCCCGAGCATCAGCGTCGGCGTGGAAGCCGAACGTCCAGGGCGGGTTCCTCCGGACGATCCTCGGCGATCCGGATCAGGCGACGCTTCGCGGCGGCTACTCGGAGTCGTTCGAGCGTCAGGGCCTCAGCGCATGGACGGGCATCTATGGCAGCAATCCGGGCAGCGACGCTGAGCACCAACCGGACGTCGGCGCAACGGCAACCTCGTGCTGCCCGGCGAGTCGTGGCCGATTCTCCTCAGCCAGCCCGAACGGCTGTATCCCGGCTCGTTCCCGAGCACGCCAACGTATCCCGACGACGGTCCGCAGCGGCCGGCAGGACAGCCTCAACGCCTTCGCGCCCGACATCGTCGATCGGTTCGGCGCGCACCTGGTCGCTCAGCTTCCAGCGCGCGATTGGCCGCGACATGGCGGTCGACGTCCGCTACGTCGGCACCAAGGGCGTCAACCAGTGGTCGGAGCTCAACTACAACACCCGCGACATCCGAGTTCAACGGGTTCATCGACGAGTTCAAGCTCGCGATGAACAACCTCCGGGCGAACAACGCCTCGGGCGTCGCGAACCGCGCGGGCAGCTTCGCGTACTTCGGCGCCGGCACCGGCACGAGTCCGCTGCCGATCTACCTGGCCTACATCAACGCCAGCCGGGATGCGAACAACCCGGCCGCCTACACCGGACAACACGTGGACGAGCGACCGGCTTCACGCAGGACATGGCGTTCCGCAACCCGTCGCCCGGGCAACTCGGCGGCGGACCTCGACGGCGACAACACGCGGCGCACGAACGCGATCGCGGCGGGCCTGCCGGCGAACTTCTTCGTCGTCAATCCGGCCGTCAACGACAACAACGTCACCGACAGCGGCGCGTTCAGCGACTACCACGCGCTGCAGATCGACCTGCGGCGCCGGCTGTCGAAGGGCCTCTCGGCCGAGCGTCAACTATCAGTACGCGCTCGAGGGCGGTTCCGCGTTCCTCGGGTTTGCCTACGGCCGCGTCATGAATCCCAGCGACCAACGTGCGTCACGCGATCAAGACGCAGTGGGACTGGACGATCCCGGTCGGCCGCGGTCAGCGCTACGGGACCGACATGCACCCGGTGCTCGACGGCATTCGTCGGCGGCTGGTCGTTCAACGGCGTCGGCCGCATCCAGGCGCGCGATGGTCAACTTCGGCAACGTCAACCTGGTCGGCATGAGCGCCGAAAGACGTGCAGAAGATGTACAAGCACGACATCCGCATCGACCCGGCGAGCGGGCTGCGGACGGTCTACATGATGCCGGACGACGTCATCCTGAACACGCGTCGTGCCTTCAGCGTCAGCCAGAGCACGGCGGACGGCTACAGCACGGCGCTGGGCGCGCCCGAAGGCCGCTACTTCGCGCCGGCCAACAGCGAGACCTGCATCACAGCTCAAGGCCGGCGACTGCGCGCCGCGGACGCTCCTGATCCGCGCGCCGTGGTTCACGCGCTTCGATGTCGGCGTCACCAAGAAGTTCAACCTGACGGGCCGTTCGAACTATCGAAGTCCGGTTCGACATGTTGAACCTCTTCGACAACATCAACTTCAACACCGCGGCCAACCCCGGCTCTGGCGCGACGATCTTCCAGGTGACCAGCGCCTATCAGGACGCCAGCAACAGCTACGATCCAGGTGGCCGCCTCGGGCAGTTCATGATCCGCGTCAACTGGTAGGACGACACGACGAAGAGGCGGGGGGATCCCTCGCCTCTTCGTCGGGTACGACGGTACGACGGGTACGACGGGTACGGCGGGTACGACGGTCGCTTGTGACAAGCGCTTTCAAGCCATGATCCTTCGTGCTCTTCGTCCTTCGTGCCCTTCGTGTTGAAAGATCTGCTCAGCCGAGTCTTTCCGTGCCCCGACCCTGATCTTGATCGCCACCACCGCCGCCAGGATCCCGCCGATTGCGAGCACTGGTTGACCGGTGAACGGCGCGAGGAGCAGAAGCGGCGCCGCGGCGGGTCCGACCCAGCGCGTCGCGGCGATACTCGGGCCGATAGTGCAGGACCCAGAGGCAGAGCAGGAAGACGACGACGGGGACGGCCACGGCGAGCCCGGCCCCGACGGGTCCGATGGCCGCATGATGGCTCACCTGATCCACGGCGACGGCGAGTCCCGCCCCCACGGCCGCGGCCGAGGCGAAGACGAAGTAGTGGCCGTAGCCCCAGAAGATCGCCTTGGGCAGGCTCGTCAGTAAGTCGTGTACCGGACGGTCGAAGTACATCCACCACATCGAAAACACGATCAGCAGGCCGCCCACGATCGTCGGTACCAGCGCGGCCAGGGGCTGACCCGCGGCGACCATCGCCTGTACGGCCATCGCGGCCGAGAGGATCGATTCGCCGAGCACGATGATGGTGAACAGACCGTAGCGCTCGGTGATGTGGTGCGGGTGCCAGGTCGTCGGATGATCGCGTTCGGCCCAGGCAGGAATCACCAGCTCCAGCGCCGCCAGGAAGACGAAGGTCGGGACCATCGGCACGGGCAGGAACACCATGGCAATCCACGCGACCTGCAGCGCGGTGATGCCGTACGCGTAGCGAAGCGCAGTCCCGCGCCGCTCCGGATCGCCGGCAGCGGCGCGAAGCCACTGGGCGACCAGCGCCAGACGCATGACCACGTAGCCGGCGACAATCGCCCCGCTCGGCGTCCGCGTTTCGAACATCTGCGTGACGCCGCCGGCGATGATGAGGGCGCCAGTGATCTGGACGAACGTGGCCAGCCGGAACGGCACGTCATCAGAGTCGTAGGCGGACGCGAACCACGTGAAGTTCATCCACGCCCACCAGATCGCGAAGAAGACCATCGCGAAGCCGGCGAGCCCGGCCGCGGCATGATTCTCGGCAATGGCGTGATGCAGGCCTTCCGCCGCGCGCGCCACCGCCACGACGAACACGAGATCGAAGAGCAACTCGAGCGGCGTCGCGACGCGATGCGGTTCGTGCGGAGAGCGGGCTCTCATCATCGGGACTGTCTCAAGCTTTTCACCACGAAGATCACGAAGGAGTGATTCTAGTGGACGACGGAACGGTGCTGGGTGCTAGGTGCTAGGTGCTGCGTGCTAAGTACTGGGTGCTAAGTGCTGGGTGCTAGGTGCGAGGAACGCGCTGCCGCTGGCCAACTTAAGTAAGAAAGATGGCGGCCGCCAGTTCGTTCCTTGCACCCCGCACCCAGCACCTAGCACTCAGCACGTAGCCCCTAGCATCGCATTGTCGCTATGCTTGTCCCGTGGACACGATCAGCGCCCCGTCGCAACTCTTCGTTCTCGCCGGCCGGCTGGCGCTCGCGGCCGTGCTCGGCGCTGTGATCGGCCTCGATCGCGAGCTAATCAAGAAGCCCGCGGGGACGCGAACCCATGCGCTGGTCGCCCTCGGTGCGGCGCTCCTTGCGCTGGTGAGCACGTTCCTGATGCTTCCCGCTGCCGGTTCGGATCTCGCCGCGCCCAGCCGGATCATCCAGGGCATCGTCGCCGGCGTGGGCTTTATCGGCGGAGGTGTGATCCTCCGTCTCGAGTCGGAACGGCGAGTGGAAGGCCTCACGACCGCAGCGTCGGTCTGGGTCGTGTCGGCGGTTGGCGTGGCTGCCGGCCTGGGGCTCTGGCGCACGGCACTCATTGCCGTCGCGATCGCCGAGGGCGTGTTGCTGCTTGGACGCGCGCAGCCGCGGTCCGAGCACTGACGCCTGAGACACCCGCGCCGCAGAGCGGCGCGGCCCGAGGCGTGGGGGTGGGGCCCCACGCCATTAATTGAAGCTGGCCAACTTTTATCAAAGGCGCGGGGTCCCCACCCCCGCGCTCGGGCCGCGCGCCGCGTTGCGGCGCGCGGGTGTCCTCTTCTTTGTCGGTTAGAATCCCCACGGCACCGCATGGACGACCTCGAGCGCACTCTCGCCCGGATTACCCTCGCGCCGTACATCGTCAAGGCGATGGCGCTGATCGGCGTGCGGCGGCGCAGCGGCAGCAACATGTTCCGCCACCAGATCAGCACGCTCGGCATCCTTCTGGACTACAAGATCGTCGACCCGGTGCTGCTCAAAGCGTCGGTCATTCACGATCTCTTCGAGGACGCGCTGAACCTGCCGGGCGTCACCGAACGGGAAATCACGCAGATCGACGCGGACGGGCCAGCGGTCTACGCGCTCGTCATGGAAGTCACCATTCGCTTCGTCAACGGCGTCCGCGAGCCGAAGACCGAGTACTTGCGGCGCATCATGCTCGAGGGCAGCCCGCGCGCCAGGCAACTGAAGCTGGCGGACCGGATCAGCAACCTCACGGCTTTGGGGTTCGTCACCGACGAGGCGTTCGTGCGCCGCTACGTTCGAGAGACGCGCGACTGCATCCTGCCGCACGCGGAACGCGTCAACGCCAATATGTTCCTCGAGCTTTCGGATCTCGTCGACAGCCGGGAACGGGGACTGGCGGGGCAGAGTCAACAGCTGAAAGGCGCGGGAGGTACGGAGTGAAAGGCATGGGAGGTACGGCGTGAAAAGCATCCGAGTAGGGCGCAAGAATCATGGGAAGTACGGAGCGGTTCGGCTGGCGGCTTAGTGCTGGCGTGAACCCCCGGAACCTACGGAACCCTCGGAACCCCGGACCCGGCAGGAACAACAGTTCTTCACCTCCGTCCCGTTGATGGTCCGGCCGGGCACCCAACTACCCAGTTCGACTCGAGCCAACCAAGTGTTTTGCGCCGTTTAGCGCGGCCGTGACCGGCTTTCTGTAGGTACGAACGTTGCACCGTCAGGGCCGAAGGCTTTGTGGCGGTTGCTGAGACTCGCGACGCAGGCAAAACAGGAACGGACGCCAGGCGGCCGTCGTCGCGCCCCCGGCATGGCGCTGATGAGCCGGCGGTCCCGCGCCAGCGCCTGTCGGTCGTCGCGCTGATCGCGCTCGCCACATTCGCGCTCTTCGTCACGGCGCTCATCGTGGCGCCCTTTTTCGCTTCGCTGGTCTGGGCGCTCACCTTCGCCGTCGTCGCCCGGCCGGTACACGATTGGTTGAGCAAGCGGCTGGGCACGACCCGCAGTGGCGGCGGCGTTGACCGTGCTGGCGGTGACGCTGGTGCTCGTTCTGCCCGCGGTGTTTCTCGCCTGGCAGGTCGGCCATCAGGCGGCGGACGGGATTGCCTATCTGCGGCAGCAGGTCGAAGGCGGCGGCGTTCAGCGAGCTCTCGAGCAGTATCCGCGGCTCGAGGGCCTGATCACCCAGGTCGCCGGTCGCGTCGACGTCGCCGCACTCGCGACGAACATGATGCCGGGATTACAGCGTTACGCGACCGCGTGGGTCACGGCGTCCGTGTGGGGCATCGTGCAAATCCTCATCGCGCTGTTCGCTCTCTTCTTTTTCTTCCGGGACCGCGATCAGATTCTCAAGGTCGTCAGATCGTTGCTGCCCCTCTCGACGGACGAGTCCAACTACCTCTTCAAGCAGGTGACGACGACCATTCACGCGACGATTTACGGCACCGTCGTCGTCGCCATGGTTCAGGGCACGCTCGGCGGGCTGATGTTCATGCTGCTCGGCATTCCCGCTGCGCTCCTCTGGGGTGTCGCGATGGCGGTGCTGTCGATCGTGCCGAGCCTCGGCTCGTTCGTCATCTGGCTGCCGGTTGCCGCGGCGTTCGCGTTTCAGGGGCACTGGGGCAAGGCCTCGCTCCTGGCGGCGTGGGGCGCGCTGGTGGTCGGCACGATCGACAATCTCCTGTATCCGGTGCTCGTCGGCAAGGAAATGCGGCTTCATACGCTCGCCGTGTTCCTCGCGGTCATCGGCGGCCTCGCGCTCTTCGGTGCCGTCGGCCTGGTCCTCGGTCCCGCCGTTCTGGCCGCCACACTTGCGCTGGTGGACATCATGCGGGAGCGGCAGACGTAGAACGGAGTGCCAGGTGCGAGGTGCTAGGTGCTGGGTGCTACGTGCTGGGTGCTGGGTGCTACGGGCTAGGTGCTAGCATCTGCCTGTGCTGACTTCGCTCGGTCGTCGTCTTGCTGTCGCCCTCGTTGTCGCCTTGCTTTCCATTGGGCTCCTTGCCGCTCAGCAGCTCTCGCAGGCTGTGCGGACGGCCTACGTCGCCTACGAAGCACCAGTGATCGCGCTGACCAACGTGCGCGTGATTGACGGCACGGGTGCACCGGCGCGCGAGGGGCAGACGGTCGTCATCAAAGACGGAGTCATCGCAGCGATCGGGTCCGCGGCCACCACACCGGTGCCGGCAGGTGCGGCCGCCATCGATCTCACCGGCAAGTCGGTGCTGCCTGGACTCGTCATGCTCCACGAGCACCTCTACTACCCGACGGGCCCGGGGGTGTACGGGCAGTTGGGCGAGAGCTTCACGCGGCTGTATCTCGCCGGCGGCGTGACGACGATGCGCACTGGCGGCAACGTCAACGGCTTCATGGACCTCAACATGAAGCTGGCGATCGATCGCGGGCAGAAGCCGGGGCCGTCGATCGACGCGACCGCGCCGTACCTGAACGGTCCGAATACCTTCATCCAGATGCGGACGATGAAGGGCGCCGAAGACGCGCGGCGCCAGGTGAATTACTGGGCCGATGAGGGCTTCACGTCGTTCAAGGCCTACATGCAGATTACGCGGGCCGAGCTCGGCGCGGCGATCGACGAGGCGCACAAGCGCAAGCTCAAGGTCACCGGTCACCTTTGCTCGGTCACCTACGCGGAAGCGGCTGATCTCGGCATCGACAACCTCGAACACGGGCTTCCTGGCCGCGACCGATTTCGTCGCGGACAAAGCCGCCGACACCTGTCCCGGCCAGGGTGCCGGCCAGCAGACGATTGCCGCGCTCGACGAGACGAGTGAGCCATTTCGCGCCCTCGTCAAGAAGCTCGTCGATCGCAACGTGGCGCTCACGTCGACGCTGACGGTGTTCGAGACGTTCACTCCCGGACGGCCGCTGCCGCCCGGGCTCGAGGTGCTCCTGCCGTCACTGCGCGAACAGTTCGAGCGGACGCACGAGCGCGCCAAGACCAATGCGCAGTCTGTCTACACGCGGCTCTTCCCGAAGGCCCTCGCCCTCGAGCGCGCGTTCGTTCGGGCCGGCGGACTGCTCGTCGCCGGCACCGATCCCACCGGCTCAGGCGGTGTCGTTCCCGGTTATTCGAATCAGCGGCAGATCGAGCTGCTGGTCGAGGCCGGGTTCACGCCGCTCGAGGCGATTCAGATTGGAACGCTGAACGGGGCCAAATACCTGAGCCAGGACGCACGCATCGGGTCGATCGCCGTCGGCAAACAGGCGGATCTCGTCGTCGTCGCCGGCGATCCGTCGGCGATGATTGGCGACGTCCGCAAGGTCGAGATCGTCTTCAAGCGCGGCGTCGGCTTCGATCCGGCAAAGCTCATCGCGTCGGTCGCCGGCCGCGTCGGCCTCTGGTAGGGCCCTAAGGCGGTGACGCCCGTTCAGTGGGTTCTGGCGGCGATTGCCGCGGCCGGCGTCGGGCTGAGTAAAGCCGGCCTGGCTGGCGTCGGCCTCTTTCACGTCGTCGTTTTCGCCTTCCTGTTCGGGGCGCGCGACTCGACCGGTGTCGTGCTCCCCATGCTGATCGTCGGCGATCTCTATGCCGTCGCCGTGTTCCGTCAGCACGCCCGCTGGGACTACGTCCGCCGCATGATTCCGCCGGTCTTCCTCGGCGTCGTGATCGGCGCGCTCTCGATGCGGCGGCTCGACGAGGCCGCCTTCAAGTCCATCGTCGGCTGGATCATCCTCGCGCTTGCGGTGATGCAGGCGATACGCTGGCGGCGTCCCGATGCCTTCGGGCGGGTGCCGCATGCCCGGTGGTTTACCTGGACCATCGGTCTCCTTGCCGGCGTGACGACGATGCTGGCGAACGCCGCCGGACCGATCATCGCGATCTACTCGCTGGCGGTCGGATTGCCGAAATTCGAGTTCGTCGGCACGAGCGCGTGGTTGTTTCTTCTGGTGAACCTGTTCAAAGTCCCGTTCAGCATCGAGCTGGGTCTGATCCATGCCGACACGCTGCTGCTGAATCTGATACTGGTCCCGGCGATTCTTGCCGGGCTGGCCGGGGGCCGGTGGCTGGTCTCGCGGATTCCCCAGCAGCTCTTCGACTGGCTCCTGCTCATCTTCGCGGCAGTCGCTGCGGCGCGGCTGATCGCCACCGGCGCCTGACGTTTCTTACTGGCGCGGGGCCCCACCCCGCGCCTCGGGCGTCGGGCTCCTGAGCTCGCGCGGTGTCGTCCCGGGCCCAGCGCCGCGGGTTCACTTCTCCGTGATCTAGCCTATCTCCGTGCCTCGCTCGCGTTACGATCCCTATATGGCTGCGGCGCTCGAACGACTGTCCGCCGACCGCTTCGATGACGTCGTCGCCGTGATGTGCGACGCCTTCCGCGACTATCCCGTCATGCGGTTCATCGTCGGCGAGGTGCACGGCGACTACGACAACCGCCTGCGTCAGCTCGTGGCGTATTTCATCTACCGGCGGGTTGCGCTGAACGCACCGGTTTTCGGCATGGTCGATCGCGGATCGGTCGTTGCTGCGGCGACGATGACGCCGCCGGCCGAGCCGGAGATGCCAGCTGGTGTGATCGCGCGGCGCGATGCCGCGTGGGCCGCGCTGGGCGACGAGGCGCGCCTGCGCTACGAGGCGTATGCCGCAGGCGACGAAGCCGTTCACCATCGCGTCACCGCATCACCATCTCAACATGATCGGCGTCCGCCACTCCCACATGGGACAGGGGTTGGCCCGCCCCCTCCTCGAAGCGGCGGCGGCGCAGTCGGACGATGATCCCGGATCGAGCGGGGTGTCCCTCACGACGGAGTTGCCACGAAATCTGACGCTCTATCAGTACTTCGGCTACGAGATCGTCGGGCACGCCAGGATTTCATCCGACCTCGAAACCTGGGGCCTGTTCCGGCCGCGGGCCGGTCCAGACCCCTCCGTGGCATGATCTGGGCCGTGACCGACGCCCTCGTCGCTCGGCTTCAACAGCATCGAACGATTGGTTCGGCGCCGGCCGAGGAGCTCGCCTGGCTGGCCGCGCACGGGGCCATTCTCACCCTTGCGCCAGGAGAGCGCCTGCTCGCGGACCAGCCCGTCGTCGATTCCCTCTGGGTCGTGTTGTCCGGACGGTTTTCGATTCGCATCGATCGGGGCGCCGGACCGCGGAAAGTCATGGAGTGGGTCGGCGGCGATGTGAGCGGCTACCTGCCGTACTCCAGAATGACCTCGGCGCCAGGCGATGTCACCGTCGAAGAGGCGACGGAAGTGCTGACTGTCCACCGGAATTGCTATCGCGAGCTCATTACGGGGTGTCCTGAGCTGACCGCCATGCTGGTGCACGTGATGGTCGATCGCGCCCGCCAATTCACTTTCAGCGACTTCCATGTCGAGAAGATGAACTCGCTCGGTCGATGGGCTGCGGGACTTGCGCATGAGCTGAACAACCCCGCCTCGGCCGTCGTTCGCGGGGCCAAGTCGCTCCATCGGCAATTGGACGATCTCGACGCCAGCGCGCGAGCGCTGGGTGCGGCCGGGTTGCCACCGGCGGCAGTCGCGATGGTCGATCAGGTCCGAAAGATTTGTGAGTCCGAGACCGGCCGCGTCGGCCGGTCGCCGCTCGAGCGCGTCGACCGCGAAGACGCGATCGAGTCCTGGCTGCGCGCTCATCACGTCGAGCTTCCGGATATCGAGGCACTCGCCCGCTCGAGCGTGACGATGGAGGTCCTCGATCGGCTCGCGGCGGCGCTCGACGATCGGACGCTGCCGCTCGCGCTGCGCGCGATTACCGCGAGCCGCATCGCCCATCAGACCGCGTCGGAAGTCGAGGCGGCGGCGTCGCGGGTCCACACTCTGGTCCTGGCGGTGAAGGGATTCTCGCGGTTGGACCAGTCGGCGGCCCCGGTGCCGTTTGCGCTCGGACAGGGTCTCCGGGACACCCTGGCGGTCCTGAACTCGAAAGCGCGGGGGAAAGACGTCTCGGTGACGCTGGATATCGCGGCCGATCTCCCGCAGGTCGTCGGGGTGGCGGGCGAGTTGAATCAGGTGTGGGCGAACCTCATCGACAATGCACTCGATGCCGCGCCTGCGAAAGGCCATGTCCAGGTGATCGCGTGCCGGCTCGTTGACGGCTACGTCACGGTAAAGGTCGTCGACAACGGGCCTGGCATCCCGGAGCAGCTCCGGTCCCAGGTATTCGATCAGTTTTTCACGACAAAACCGCTCGGCCAAGGCACTGGTCTCGGGCTCGATATCGCCCGTCGCATCGTCCGCAACCACGACGGCGTGCTCGAGTTCGACACGCGTCCCGGCCGCACCGAGTTCCGTGTCGTCTTACCGCCCGCTCCCGCGGCTTGACCCAACGATGATCAAACCCGTCATTCTCACCGTTGACGACGATCGCGAAGTGCTCGCCGCGATCGAGCGCGATCTGAAGATTCAGTACCGGCAACGCTATCGCATCGTCGCCGCGGAGACGCCGGCCGAAGCGCTCGAGGCCGTGCGGGAGTTGAAGCGCCGGAACACCCCCGTCGCGTTGTTCCTCGTCGATCAGCGCATGCCGGGCATGACCGGGACGCAGTGGCTCACCGAGGCCCGGAAGCTGTATCCCGAGGCCGCGCGGGTGCTGCTCACCGCCTACGCCGACACGGAGGCCGCGATTGCCGCCATCAACGACGTCGCGATCAACCACTACCTGCTGAAGCCGTGGGATCCGCCGGAGCAGAAGTTGTATCCGGTCCTGGACGATCTGCTGATGGAGTGGTCGGGGCGCGTTCGCGTGCCGTTCGATGGGATCCGGGTCGTCGGTTCACGCTGGTCGCCGCAGAGCTACGCGGCGCGCGACTTTCTCGCGCGCAACCAGGTGCCGTACCAATGGGTGGATTTCGACACCGACGCGCCCGCGCGCGAGAGCGTCAAGACGGTGGCCGGCGACCCGCCGAAGCTACCGGTGGTGCTGTTTCTCGACGGGACGTCGCTGGTGGCACCGTCGACGGTGGATCTGGCGGCCAAGATCGGCCTGCACGCGGCCGCGAAACGCCCGTTCTACGACCTTGCGATTATCGGAGGCGGTCCGGCGGGGCTGGCGAACGCCGTGTATGCGACTTCGGAGGGACTGAAGACCATCCTCATCGAACAGGCCGCGCCGGGCGGGCAGGCGGGCACGAGCTCGCTGATCGAGAACTACCTCGGCTTCCCGGCCGGCGTCACTGGCGCCGACCTCGCGCAGCGGGCGACCGCACAGGCGCGACGCTTTGGCACGGAACTCGTGGTCGGGCTCGCGGTGGAGTCTGTGCGTCGCGAGGATCCCTATCGCATCGTCCATCTTTCGAACGGGGACGAAATCTCCTGTTACGCGCTCGTGATTGCGACCGGCATGTCGGTGCGCCGGCTCGAGGTGCCGGGGCTGGCAGAACTGATCGGCGCCGGCGCCTACTACGGCGCGGCCATGAGCGAGGCCGCACTCTATCGCGATCAGGATGTGGCGATCGTCGGGGGCGCCAACTCGGCCGGCCAGGGAGCGCTGTACTTTTCCCGATACGCCCGGAAGGTCACGATGTTGATCCGCGCGGCGTCCTTGTCGCCGACGATGTCGCGCTATCTCATCGACCGGATCGAGGCCACCCAGAACATCGAGGTGATCACCGAAGTCGAGCTCTGTGCGGCGCGGGGAGCCGGCCACCTCGAGCAAGTCACACTCCGGCACGCGCAGGACGGCCAGCTGACGACGATGGATCTGGCGGCGTTGTTCATCTACATCGGCGTCGCTCCGCGCACCGACGCGTTTACCGGGTTCCTCGCGATGGACGACAAGGGGTTCATCCTGACCGGCGCCGACGTGCCGCGGCGGACCGGGCAGTGGACGCTCGACCGCGACCCGCTGATGTTCGAGACCAGCGTGCCTGGCGTGTTTGCCGCCGGGGACGTTCGCGCCAACGCCAACCGGCGCGTTGCTGCCGCAGTGGGCGAGGGATCCGCGGCCATTTATTCGGTGCATCGATACTTGGGCACCGTGTAGCAATGAGGCGAGGCAATGAGGCAATGAGGCAATGGGGCAATGAAATGGGGCAAGAGAGCAATGGCGGCTGAGGCAAATAAAGGTCTTCATTGCCTCATTCACCCATTGCCTCATTGCCTCATTTTCATGGGCGAGGCAACGGGGGCGTGATGCGAGAAGTGCTTGAGGTCGGTCGTGTTATCGGCGTTGTAGCGGCCGCGGCAGTGACGCTCCTCGCGAGCCCGGCCGTCCGCGCGCAGGAAGTCGGCAGCGCGACCGTCGTGCCGATTCAGATCACCGGCGATCCGGCCAAGCGCTTCTCGATGGTGGTGCTTGGTGACGGCTACACGGCGGCCGAGATGCCGAAGTTCCGGGCCCATCTCGACAAGCATCTCAACGTGCTGTGGAGCATCGAGCCGTTCCGGAGCTACCGCAGCTACATCAACGTGTATGCCGTCGAGATCGTGTCGGGCGAGTCGGGCATCACGTGCGATCCCGAAGATGCGGCAGCAGCGGAAGACGCCGCTCGGCATGCAGTTCGGCGGCGGCTGCACCAACATCAACGCCCGCGGCATCACGATCCCGCAGGACAAGCAGGCGCTGACGCGCGAGTACGCAGCCAAGGCGACACCGCATTTCGATCAGATTCTGGTCATCGCCAACACCGACACCTACGGCGGCATCGGCGGATCGCTCGCGACCACCTCTGGCGGCAACTCGCTCGGGCCGCTCATCACGCCGCATGAGCTCGGGCATTCGCTCGGCCGGCTTGGCGACGAGTACACCTACAGCGCGCGCGGCAAGCCAGGCGGCGCCTACACCGGCGCCGAGCCCAATTCGCCGCACATGACGCTGATGTCGATCGAGGACATGCTGACCAGGCAGGCGAAATGGTTTCGCTGGCTGGGCGAGCCGAGCGAATCGGGCGGCAAGATCGAGCGCTTCGAGGGCGGCTCGTCGCGGACGACCGGCATCTGGCGGCCGAGCAAGCACTCGATGATGATCTCGGTCGGCTACTACTTCGATCAGCCCAGTCGCGAGCAGATGGTGCGGCGGATTTCGGCGCAGGTCGAGCTGATCGCGGATTCGACGCCGACCGACGAGGAACTGTTTCAGGACAGCGTCATCTCGATCGAGACTGCCCATCCCGTCTATCACGAGCTCACGACGACGTGGTCGGTCAACGGCGAGGTCGTGGCCGCCTCGAACAACACTCCATTCCTGGATCTGAGCACGCTGAAGCGCGCCACCCCCGTCAAGGACGTGACCGTCACGGTCGTCGATCCGACGCCGTTCGTCCGCGACCCGGAGATCCGGAAGACGGTGCTGACTGCGTCGCGATCGTGGCAGGTGAGCCCGTACCCCAGGCTCGGCGGGATTTCGTCCATCAGTACTGCCGTGTTCGACGCGACGCAGAACGGTCGACCGGTGGGGGCCGCCGACGTGATTTACGTCGTGACGAAGTTCCCGGCGAACCGGCCGGCGCCACTCGTCGAATGGCTACTCGATGGGCGTGTCATTGCGACCGCGGAGAACCGTCGCGACGTTTGCTCTCGCGGCGCAGAAACTGACGCCGGGCACTCACACGCTCACCGCGAATGTCAAACAGTTCAGTCAGGACGCGGCTGTCCTGGCGACGCGGACGTGGACCGTGGACAACACCGGCCCGACCGTCGCGGCGGCTTTGTCGACGCCCGTATCCGCGATCCCAGGTGCCGACGCCGATCGCCACTACTTCATGCGCGACGAGTTCACGATGAAGCTCGACGCCACCGACGATCAGCCCGGCTACGTCGTCGCTGAATTTCGGGTCAACGGCGACGGCTGGCACCACTACTACGGTTGGCCCGACGCGCCACCCGGCACGCCGTACAAGTTCACGCCGCGCGGCACCACGATCAAAGAGCTCGTCTACGGCAGCCTCGGTTCAGAAGGCCTGTCACCGCAGCCCTGGGAGCCGCGCGAGCCCGGCTGGGGCACCCACCGCATCGAATACCGAGGCATCGACGCGGCCGGCAACATCGGCGCGGCGAAGGCGTTCCGCGTCACCTTCCTGCCGAGCCCGACATGCACCGAGACGATCACGGGGTCGCGCGCCGGCAACATCACCGTGACGAGCGGCACGACCTGTCTGGATCGTGCGACCGTCACCGGGGGTGTGACCGTGTCGGCCGGGGCGTCGCTCGTCGCCGTCAACTCCTCCGTCAGCGGTGCGCTGACCGCGACGAATGCGAACGCGATCGAGATCATCGGGACCACTATCGGAGGTGCGCTGCGTATCTCTGGCACGACCGGCGCCTTGACGATGTTTGGATCGACGGCGGCAGTCGATTCAGTGATTTCGGCGAACAAGACAGCCAGGCCCGCGCTGCTGACCGGCAATACCTTCCGCGGCGCCCTCACCTGCACCGGCAACAGCGCTGCTCCGGCCAACGGCGGGACCCCGAATACGTTCACCAAGGCCGCGACAGGTCAGTGCGTGGCGCGATGAGCACCTCGGAGTATCATTTCTTATGCGCCTCAGGACAATTGCCACGACAGCCGGAGCGATTGTGCTCCTGATCACCGTGGTGGATGGGCAAGCGAAGAAGGAAACACTCGACGGCGTCCGTAATTTCACCGTCGTCGACGCAACCGTCGGCTGTGCGGGCGCCACCGAGACGCGCGCATTTCCGGCGCTCAAGGCACGCGGCTACGTGTCGGTCGTCAATCTCCGCCAGGCGAGCGAGGCCGGCGCGGCGATCGACGAGTCACGCGCGGCCGCGGATGCCGCTGGATTGAAGTTCATCCACCTGCCGTTCAACAACGCGTCGCCAGACGACACCGTCGTCGATGCGTTCATCAAGGCGGTGAGCGATCCCGCCAATCAGCCGGTGTTCATCAATTGCGGCAGCGCCAACCGCGTCGGCGCGCTGTGGTTGACCAAGCGGATGCTCGTGGACAAGTGGGACGAGGCGAAGGCGCTCGAGGAGGCCAAGATCATCGGCCTCTCCAACGAGGCGCTGCAGAAGTTTGCACTGGCGTATGTCGCCGCTCGCAAAAAGTGATTGAGTTCTGAGCAGAACTGAGAACGGAACGGAGAATCGAGAACGTGCAATTCGCAGTCTTACTGTCATTGCTGGCCACCCTTGCGGCGCCGGCGTCCCTCTCGGCGCAGCTCGCCGGCAGGCCCGCCGAAGAGTGGATCAAGACGCTCGACGGTCCGGCTCGGGTCTCGGCGCTCAAAATCGACGAGGTCGTCGCCGCGATGAAGCTGCAACCGGGTCAGACCGTCGCCGATATCGGCGCGGGAACAGGACTGCTGGTTGTGCCAATGGCCAAGGCAATCGGTCCAAAGGGCCGGGTGTACGCCGTTGAGATCGACGCCGGATTTTTCCCTGAGATCAAGAAACGCGCGGACGCGGCTCAGGTCTCGAACGTCCAGACGGTCCTGGGCAAGTTCACCGACCCGGGCTTGCCTGTTCGCACGATCGACGTCGCGCTCTTCCACGACGTACTTCATCACGTCGAGAGCCGCGCCGAGTATCTGAAGACGCTCGTCAGCTACCTCGCCCCGGCCGGCCGGATCGTTGTCGTGGACTACGAGGGCGGCCAGGGCCCGCACGTGAAGGAACCGACACTGCAAGTGACTCGCGAGCAGATTGACGCCTGGATGAAAGCCGCCGGCCTCTCGAAGGTGGACGACGTGAAGCTGTTCACGGACAAGTACGTGCTCGTTTACCGACGGTAAAGCAATGAGGCAATGGGGCAATGTGTGAATGGGGCAATGAAGACCCTTTACCCATTACCACATTGCCCAATTGCATTGCCTCACTGCCTCATTGCCCCATTGCCCCATTGCTCAAGGCGTACGATAAAGTCTTTCGATGTTGCGACGGTCGTTGGGGCAGTCCGGGTTGGAGATCACGTCGATTGGCGTCGGTACGTGGGCGATCGGCGGGTGGATGTGGGGCGGGCAGGACGATACGGCGAGCATCGCGGCCATTCATGCCGCCGTCGATCATGGCGTGAACTGGATCGACACCGCCCCGATCTACGGGTCAGGCCATTCAGAACGGGTGGTCGGCCGCGCCCTGGCGGCCCTGCCGGCCGCGCGGCGGCCGATGGTGTTCACCAAGTTCGGTCTCGGCGACGACAGCGAGGTCACGGCGAAGTCGGCGGGTCACGCCGACGTGCTCGCCGAGTGCGAGGCGAGTCTCCAGCGCCTCGGCGTCGATCGCATCGATCTCTACCAGCTCCATTGGCCGGTCGATCAGCCGATTGCTGAGACCGCGGCGGCCTGCGCCGAGTTGCTGAAGGCGGGCAAGATTCGCGCAATCGGCGTGTCGAACTATTCGGTCGCGCAGTTGGAGGAGTGGCTCGCGACGGGTGTTCCGCTCCATTCGCTGCAGGCGCCGTACAGCCTCCTCCGGCCTGCGGTCGCCGCCGCGCAGTTGCCCTGGTGCGCCAGCCACGGCGTCGGCGCGATCGCGTACTCCCCGTTGTTTCGAGGCATGTTGTTCGGGACGTGGAAGAAGGACAAGACGTTTCCGGCCGACGACGCGCGAAGCACGCACAAGGATTATGCCGGCGCACGGTTTCAACGACACCTCCAGGCCGTGGACCAGATCAAGGCGCTGGCCGCCGAGAGCGGTCTCAGCACCGCGCAACTCTGCATCGGCGTCCTCCTGCACACGCCGGGGCTGACCGGGTGCATCGTCGGCGCCCGAAGCGCCCGGCAGGGTAGTCTGATCGCCAGTCTCGGCGTCGAGATCACCGACGAGCAAGCGGCGGCGGTCCGAGGGATCGTTGCCGCGCTCGAGCGAGACCTGGCCAGACATCGAATACGCGCCGGCGCACGAGCCGACGACGCGTAGGGCTCCACGGAGTCTCAAAGGCGCGCTTCCCTCTGGACTCAAGCGCGTTCCCTCGGATCTTCACGTGCCTTCACTCCGGACTCTGCGCGATCTTCACGTGTGACCTCATGCGCTCTCACGAGAATACGCATGACGACGCCGCTGATCAGGACTCCGTCCGTCGCTTCAGCGATCGGGCCGAGGACTATGTTCGATACCGCCCGAGCTATCCTGCCGGCGCGATCGACGCCGTTCTAGCCGGTCTCGGAGATCCGGTGTGGCTGCTGGCGGCCGACATCGGCGCCGGCACGGGTATCTCGGCGCGCTTACTTGCCGACCGGGGCGTGCAGGTGGTGGCCGTCGAACCCGGTGCGGGCATGCGCGACGCGGCGGCGCCTCACACCAATGTCCGGTGGGTGAGCGCGACCGCGGAAGTCAGCGGACTGGAGTCCGGCGTCTACGATCTGGTCCTGAGCGCCCAGTCCTTTCACTGGTTTCGCACGGCCGCGGCGCTGACGGAGTTCGCCCGGATCCTCAAGCCGCGCGGGCGATTAGCTATTGTCTGGAATCGGCGCAGTTCGCGCGATCCGTTCACCGCGGGCTTTCGCCAGGCCATCCTGGCTGTTGGCGGCGAGGTCGCGGCCGAACGCATGGATTTCGCGCCGGAATCGGTCGGCGACAGCGGGCTGTTCACGCCAGTCGTCCTCCACCGCTTTCCCAATACGCAGCGGCTCGATCTCGACGGCCTGATCGGCCGCGCCAGGAGCGCATCGTACGTGCCGAAGAGCGGGCCGGAAGGTGAGCGGCTCATCACTCTCCTGCGCTCACTGCACGCGATGCATGCCGACGCTCTTGGGGAGGTCACGCTCGTGTATGACACCGAGGTGTACCTGGCGGACAAGCGCTGAGGCGGGGCTGAGGGGCCGGCGGACCACCTCCGCCAAGGCTACGGTGGTCCGCCGTAGCTTCAGCGAAGGCGGAAGCCGGCCCCTCCCTCTTCGTTCGGTCTGTAATGCGCTCTTACTTAATCTGACCGCGGACCTCACCACCCGGGAAGTCGCCCGGACCGGTGTTGTTGGGCGCGACGCCGTCGTTCGTGTGGATGTTGACGTAGGCATTGCCTTCGCGAATTCTGGCGAGCAGATCCGCGAACGTCGCGACGCCTCCCGGACACGCCGGAAGCGTCGTCGGCCGCACATGGGTGCCGTTGAACGTCCCCTCGGCGAGAACACCGTCATGTCGCCCGGCCCCGCCTTGTAGCGCCCCCATCGACGTTGGGTCGGGGTACAACCACATCACGATCGGCCCGTTCGCCCCGGCGGGGCCGCAGTGAATGTGCGCCTGGTTGATGTTTTCGATGTTCGCCGCGATCAGCTTGTAGTCCACCGACAGCCCATTCGGCCTCACGTTGAAGATAGCCTGGCCCTGCGCCCGGGAATCGGCAGGCGACGACCCGCCTGGGGCCGGTGTGAATACTTCCTGGTCGCCCGACAGGTGCGTCCGATGGTTGTGTGCAGTGCCCGCGTGACTTGCCGCTGTTACCTGAACGCCGGCGGTGAGTGTTTCCGGCCGTGTTGGTGAATTCATCGAGTTTGAACAAGCGCCAGCGGCGACCGCCGCAAACACTCCTACCGTGACACGAACGCGCATGATTTATGCTCTCTTCCTGGTGCCGTTCTCGGAACGGCGAATTGTATCATCGAGCTCCCGCGGTCATCGACGATTCCGTTGTCGATTCCGTGTCGGCGGGCGCGCCCCCAGTCGTCTCCGGCTATATTCACTCGATGCGCATTCCAGCGTTGCTTCTGCCCTCGCTGTTCCTGGCGTCAGCGGCCGCGGCCCAAGCCGTGGATCCGGGCCGGCAGGCTTTCGAGGTACGCTGCGCTCGTTGCCACGGCGCCGACGGCAACGGCGGCGAGATGGGCCCGACGATCGTTCTGAGGCTCTCGGCACACAACGACGAACAGCTGACGTCGCTCATTCGGCAGGGACTCCCGGCGCGCGGTATGCCACCGATGCCGGTCGCCGATCCCGAGATGGGCGCGCTGGTCAAGTTCCTCCGAACCATTCAGCGCGCGCCAGGCGCCGGCCAACCGACCGTTCAGAGTTTTCAAACCACCGATGGCCGCACCGTGCAAGGTCAGGTGACGGGACAGGGTGTCGACGATCTGCAGTTGCGCTCTTCCGATGGCCGCGTGCACCTTTATCGCCGGACGGGAGAGCGATGGCGTGAAGTGACGTCTGAGACTTCGTGGCCGACCTACAACGGGGATCCTGGCGGCAACCGCTACACCACGCTCACGCAGATCAACAAGGCGACGGTCGGCCGTCTCGCGCCGTCGTGGATCTTCACCGTGCCGACCAGCAACCGGCTCCAGCTCACCCCGGTGGTCGTGGACGGCATCATGTACGTCACCGCGCCGAACGAGTGCTACGCGCTCGACGCCGGCAGCGGGCGGCAGATCTGGCGGTTCCAACGGCCGCGCACGCCGGGTCTGCTTGCCGACGCGGGCACCAATCGCGGCGTGAGCGTGGCCGGCGACCGGCTCTTCATGCTCACCGACCACGCTCACATCATCGCGCTCAACCGCTTCACTGGCGCGCTGCTGTGGGACGCCGAGCTCGAGGACTTCCGCAAGAACTACTTCGCGACGTCAGCGCCGCTCGTGGCGGGCACCGCGGTGATTTCCGGCGTCTCCGGCGGTGAGCACGGAGCGAACGGGTTCGTCGCCGCGCACGATCAGGAAACCGGCAAGGAACTGTGGCGGTTCTGGACCGTGCCGAAGCGCGGCACGCCGGGCTCCGAGACCTGGCAGGGCAAGGACATCGATCATGGCGGCGCGCCGACGTGGTTCACCGGCAGCTACGATCCGGTCCTCGATCTCGTCTACTGGCCGGTCGGCAACCCCAGCAAGGAGTACAACGGCGACGACCGCAAGGGCGACAACCTCTACGCCGGCTCGATCCTCGCGCTCGACCGCAGGACTGGCGCGCTGAAGTGGCACTACCAGTTCACGCCGCACGACCTCTGGGACTGGGATGCGACGCAAACCTCGGTGCTGATCGACACGAACTGGCAGGGGCAGCCACGCAAGCTGATGCTGCACGCCAGCCGCAACGGCTTCTTCTACGTCTTCGATCGCACGGACGGCAAGCTGCTGCTCTGGAAGCCGTTCGTGCGCAATCTCACGTGGGCCAGCGGTATCGATGCCAGCGGACGCCCGATCAAGCTGCCCAATCAGGAGCCGACGCCCGAAGGGACCAAGGTCTGCCCCTCACAGGACGGGGCGACCAACTGGTTCTCGCCCTCGTACAGCCCGCAGACCGGTCTTTATTACGTGCAGACCTTCGAGAAGTGCAGCATCTACACGAAGAGCGACGGCGGCGAGTGGGAGCCGGGCAAGTCGTACCTGGGCGGCTCGCAGCGCGTCGCGCCCGATCCGCGGCCGGAGCGCATCTTGAAGGCGATCGACATCACGACCGGTGAGATTCGCTGGGAGCTGCCGCAGGTGGGGCCGGGCAATTCGTGGGGCGGCACGTTGGCGACCGCCAGCGGCCTCGTGATCTTCGGCGAAGAGAGCGGGTCGCTGATGGCCGCCGACGCGGTGACCGGCACTCCGCTCTGGAGTTTCCCGACCAACCACGGCTGGCGCGCCTCGCCGATGACGTACATGTTCGACGGCAAGCAGTACATCGCGGTGGCTGCAGGCGGCAACATTCTGGTGTTTGGGCTGCGATGATCTTTCACCACGAAGCTCACGAATCTCACGAAGGGTGTCCTGCGTAGTCTTCGTGCCCTTCGTGCTCTTCGTGTTGAAAGATCTTGTTGCGAGACCTCGTTGCCTCAGGCTCGACGCCGCCGCAGCCTGCGCGCACCCGCCGCGAGGCCGGCGCCGAGCAGGAGAAGGCTCGCCGGTTCCGGCACGGGCGTCGGCTCGGCATAGACGAAGTCGTCCATCACCACCGCATCCGCCGCTGAGCCCGACGTGATTCGCACCCGGCTCACGCGCTCGTCCGTGAACTGGACGCCAAGAAACGAAAACGTTTCGTTTCCGGTGGCTGCCGGCACGTAGAACAGCCCGAGCGAGACGCCGAGCAGATCGAAGAACTCCAGGCTCGTCGTGTTTGCCGCATCGACGTCACTGAACACCGCGCCAAACGCCGACGTCACGGCCGGATTCGTGCTTCCTGGGACGAAGAAGTGCACATCGGAGATGAAGCTGCCGACTGCGGTGAACAGCCGTTGACCGCTGAACGGCGCGAACAGGCTCGAGTTGCCGGCGGCGAGATTGTCGAACTCGATCGGCACGCCGGCGGCCGCCGTACCGCTCACCTGGAAACCGGTGCCCGGTGTCGTATACACGATGCCGCGCGGCGAGTTGACATTGAAGAAATCCGGCGCGAACGGATTGGGCGCAGCCTGGGTGTTCGGGACGCCGTCCCAGTTGATTTCCCGCCGCCCGCTGCCGAAGCTCCCGGCGACGTTTGGGTTGAGGGTGCCGAGAGCGGTTCGGAAGCTGTCAACGGTGTCCAGAATCGCCGCCGCGTTGGGACCGGCGTCGGAGAACACGATCGAACTGGCGGCAGCGTCGCGTGCGCCTGCCGCGAGACCCGCCACGACGAGTAGCACGGCTGTTACTTGCTTCATCACTGACTCCTCTTTTCTTGCTGGGAGAACCTGACGAGGATAGAAGGGACGCGCCGCCAGGTCGTGAGCGAGGAGTCGAGGTATGGTGACGAAAAGGTGAGAGTTCGGGCACTACAATGACGATCGTGCGGCCGTGCGGCTCCCTGACCGCGCGAATTTGCCGTGGCTGAGCCGTCGATCCTGACTTTCGGTGACTACCGCCTTGACTCCGTGAGCGGGCATCTGTACCTGCACGCCGTGCCGGTGCCGCTCACCCCGAAGGCATTCTCGCTGCTCGAGTATCTGGCAAGCCGGCCCGGACGTCTGGTGCCCAAGCAGGAGTTGCTGGACGCGGTGTGGCCCCAGGTGTTCGTCGGCGATGCCGTGCTGAAGGGCACGATTCGCGAAGTCCGGAAGGCGCTCGGCGACGACCCGCACTCGCCTCGGTTCATCGAGACCGCCCATCGCCGGGGGTACCGTTTCGTCGCCCCGGTGACCGCCGTCGGCCGATCCGAGCCAGCGCCGGCTGGAGACGCTCGTGAGGTGACACCCGGCGCCGTGCCACGGGTCCGGTACGCTCACAGCGGCAACGTCAACATCGCGTATCAGGTCGTCGGCTCGGGCCCGGTCGACCTCGTGTTCGTGATGGGCTGGGTGTCGCACCTGGAGTACTTCTGGAACGAGCCGTCATTTGCCCGGTTCCTGACCAGGCTCAGCTCGATCGGGCGCCTCATCCTGTTCGACAAGCGTGGCACCGGCCTCTCGGACGCCGTGCCGGTGAGCCAACTGCCCTCGCTCGAACAGCGGCTCGACGACGTGCGAGCGGTGATGGAGGCGGCTGGATCGGAGCGCGCGGTCCTCCTGGGAGTGTCGGAGGGCGGACCGCTGTGCAGCCTGTTCGCTGCGACGTATCCGGAGAAGACCGAGGCGCTGATCATGATCGGCAGCTACGCGCGCCGCCTGTGGGACGTCGACTACCCGTGGGGACCGACGCGCGAAGAGCGAGATGCGTTCTGCGACGCCATCGTTGCCGAGTGGGGCGGCCCAGTCGGGATCGAGATCCGCGGGCCATCGAAAGCGTCCGATCCGGCGTTTCGCGAATGGTGGGCGTCGTACCTGCGCATGGGCGCCAGCCCGGGCGCTGCCGTGGCGTTGACCAGGATGAACGCGGACATCGACATCCGCAATGTCCTGCCCACGATCCGTGTGCCGACCCTCGTTCTGCACCGCCGCGGAGACCGCTGCCTCAAGGTTGAGGAAGGACGCTACCTTGCGTCGAGCATCCCCGGCGCCACCCTGGTCGAGCTCGAGGGGGAAGACCACCTGCCGTTTCTCGGCGATCAAGAGGCGATTCTGCAAGAGATCGAGCAGTTCGTGACGCGGACCCACGTGCGCGCGACCGCCGGCCATGTGCTGTCGTCGGTGGCAACGGTGACATGCGGCGGCACTGGCGGCGATCTCCAGCTGCTGCGTCAGGTGTTCGACCGCGAAGTCGCCTGGCATCGCGGCAGCGTGCTCGTCGACGATGACTCGCGCCTCGTCGGCGCGTTCGACGGTCCCGCGCGCGCCGTCCAGTGCGCGTCGGCGACCGTGACGATCGCCGCTCGACTGCGTATTGCGGCCCGCGCCGGCGTCCACATCGGCGAGGTCAACCCCGCCGCGCGAGAAGGACTGATCATCGAGCAGAGCGCGGCACTGGCGGGCGCGGCGGCGCCCGGCGAAGTCATCGTCTCCCGTCCCGTCGTCGACTTGTTATCCGGATCCGGCCTCGAGTTCGTCGAGCACGGCCAGATCGACGTCGGCCGGACACTGCAGATACTCGCGCTCAAGCAATGAGGCAATGGGGCAATGGGGCAATGGGGCAATGGGGCAATGGGGCAATGGGGGCGATGCGCCAATGGTCAGCTGGCTGTTCTCAGCGCGGTTCGGACTGATGGAGCGAGTGCCGGCCGGCGCGCCAGGATGCGTGACAGCGCGTCCGTCACCTCGGCAAGCGGGTTGCTGACGCGGCGCTTGGCTCGCCACGCGATGTGGCCGTCCGGCCGCACCAGGACGGCGCCCTCGTGGCCGATGCCGAACGCGGTGTGCCACGACCCGGATCGATCCAGCAGCTCACCCAGTTCGCCAATCGTGTATGCCGCGAATGGCACGGACGCCTCCCGGGTGGCGCTCCAGGCGCAGGCCGCCCACAGATCGCCGACCGCGCCATCGCCCGTGAGCAGAGTGAAACGGTCGTTCCAGAGGTCGAGCGTTGAAATCGCGCGGCCCTCGCGTTCCAGCCACAGGTGCGGTGCCCGACAGGCTGGCCAGGCCGGGGCCGTCAGGTCGCTCATGAGCGGGCCGCACCCACCGCCGTCCGTGAGGATGGCCGCCGAGGAATAGGCCGCACCGAGATCGGCCGCCACGATCGGCACGTCGCGGCGCAGCCCGAGCGAGCGGGTCACGTTCCGCTCGGCCACCGGACGGCGTTCCGCCTCGTAGCTGTCGAGCAGGTCCGGCTCGGCCCAGCCCTGCACGACGGCCGCCAGCTTCCAGGCCAGGTTGTGCGCGTCGTGAATCGCGGAGTTCAAGCCCATCGCACCGAAGCGCGTCATCGGATGCGCCGCGTCACCGGTGAGAAACACGCGCCCGGCGCGGAATCGTTCCGCGACCTGTGCAGCGAAACTATCGACCTGCTCGATGCCGGCCACGCGGCCGCCGAGCTGCGCGCGGATGAGGCTCGAGACGCCGTCTGCCGCGACGAGATAATCGGCTCGCACAGTGGTCTCGACCGCGGACGCGCGCTCGCGGATCAGTGCGGTCACTCCCGACGCATCCTGCGTGAACGACACCACCTCGCGCCCGAACCGGATGTCGGCATCGCGGAAGCTGCGCGCATAATCGAGCAGGATCGGTTCCAGCCGATCCTGGGCGCACACCGAGGCCGTCACGGGGCTCAGGCGGCGTGCCGTGGCGGCATCCGAGACGACAGGCATCGCCTGTGCGCGCACGGCGGCATCAATGCCCCAGCTCCGCAGAAGCTCCATGGTCCGGGTGCTCAACCTGGTCGCCTTCGGATGCGTCGACGTGCCGGGATGCCGGTCGACCAGCAGCGAGGGCACGCCGTGGCGCGACAGCAGAAGCGACATCGAGAGTCCGGTCGGTCCGGCGCCAGCAATCAGAATGGGAATATTCATGCTCGTGCCTGCTTTCTTCACAGGCAGGATAGGTGAGCTGTTCCGAGAGCGCGTGATGGGCGGGTGAGGGAGTGGTAACGATTCAGTAAGATCCGCTCTCCGTGTTCTCTAGCTTTACTGGCGCGGGGCCTGGCCTCCGCCGAAGCTTCGGCCCACCCCCGCGCCTCGGGCCCGCGCCACAAACCGGCGCGGGGTGCTCCGTGCCCTCCTGTTATTTCATCCGCCAGAAAGCTATGCCGCTGGCTTGCTGGCCGACATCGACGGTCCCGGCAATCGCCAGGGCCTGCAGATCGACGATGTCGACCTTGCCGGGCGCGGACCCGACGCCCTCGCTGCTGACGAAGGCATAGCGCGAGTCAGGGGTGAGCGTGACCCCATGCGCGATCGTCGTCGAGGTCTTGAGGCGTGACAGGCTCTTGCTGCTGGCGAGATCGAAGATTTCGATCATGCTGCCTTGCTTGAGCGTGGCGACCAGGAGTTTCCCGTCTGGCGTGACCGCGAGGTTGTAGACGCCGCGTCCGGTGGGAAGGCGGCGGCTCACCGCCCACGTCTCGCGATCGATCTCGACGATCTCGTCCGCCTTGTTGCACGCGACGTAGATCTTGTTGCCGTTGGCGGACGGCTGTGCCCAGGTCGGCGAGCACGTGGCCGGCGTCATGTCGTGGCGTACGCCTTTGTAGCCGACTTCGGCGGGATCGACGGCTGGACGGGCTGCCGCAGCCGGGGCGTCCGGCATGGCATGGCCGGCGTGCGCATCGGCGTTGGCTGGCAGCGGTCCTTCCTTGCCCTTCGCGAGCGAGAAGCGGCGCGTGACCTCGAATTTCACGGTGTCGATTTCGACGAGCTGATCGTCCATCATGCACGTCGAGTACTGGCGCGTACCGCCAGGATCGATCCGGCTGCCGTGCGGCATCGTGCAGGTCACGACGCGCGCCACTTCGGTCCAGGTCGGGGCGTAGACGACCGACACCGTGGACGGCACCATGTCGCCGTGCAGATTGAAGTTGACCGACATCGTGTACAGGCCGTCGCGAGTGACGTCGAGCGACGCCGGGAAATAGCCGAGGGCCAATCCCTCGCCGACGAGCGAGTCGGGGCCGAGCTCGTACTTCCAGAGCTTGCCATCCGGCCGGCCGTGGCCTGTGGTCATGTAGAGATACTTCGCATCGGGCGAGATCGCGAGGCCGTGCGGGCCCTCCATCTCGTTGGGCAGTTCGCCGATCTGGGTGGTGCGCTCGACCGTCGCGCCGTCGGGCCCGAAGCGGATCCGGTGAATCAGGTCGGCGGACTCGGCACCCACGTACGCCCAATAGGTCGCCGTCGGGCGGCGGGGCGCGCGGCCCTGGTCGCCCCCACCGGAGCCGACTGCTGACGGCGTCGTGGTCGCCATGGCGAGCACCGCGCCCATTGCGGCCGCGACGATGAATCGGTTGCCGGTTGCCGGGGTGTCTGGCATCATGGTCGGACTCTCTACCCCTGAAGACTGGAGCGAATTCCATGAAGGTAGCACGTACGGCCGGTGCGGTCATGTTGCTGATCGTCGCGGCGGTCCATGCGATCGCTGGCGCGGGAGCCCAGGGCACGGCGCAAGCGTCTGCCACGCCGGTGGCGAAGCTGGTCGCCGAGCCCTCGAGCCTCACGGTTCGGGCGGGCGAGGCGGTCGCGCTGAAGGTCACTGCGTACGACGCTGCCGGCAAGCCGATTCCTGACGCCGTCGTACGCGTCAACCTGCCACGACGGTCCGGGATCTATGCCGACGGCAAAGTGACGGGCTTCCTGGCTGGCTCGATCGTCGCGACGGCTGTAGCCGCCGGCGGCGCGGGCAGCGCCGGTCACGCTCGAGATTCCCATCACGATCTCCTGGCCGGCGCTCGCGTCGCTTCAGATCACGCCCGAGCCTGGCCGGCTCTACGCGGGCATTACCCTCGCCCACGTCGCGGCCGGCAAGCACGCCGACGGCAGCGAACGGCCGGGTCTGACGCCGACCTGGCGCAGCTCCGACACGACGGTCGCCCGCGTCGATCGATTCGGTAACGTCACCGCGCTCAAACCTGGCGCGGTGACGATCACGGCCGAGCTCGACGGCGCCAAGGCGGAGATGGCTTACACGGTCGTCGCGAACCCTGTGGCCGTGCTCGACCTCGCCATCGCGGAGGAGACGATTCGAACGGGCGACGTCATCAAGCTGGTCGGCGCGGCCAGGCGTTCGGACGGCGCCGCGGTCACCGACGCGCCGATCACCTGGAGCTACACCTACACGGCACCGGAAGGCAACACGCCGAAGGCGCCGGGTGGTGCGGGCATCATCGACAACGGCCTGTTCGTCGCGAATTATCCAGGGATGTACACGATTCTCGCGGTGTCTGGCAGCGCGAATGCCCGCAAGACCCTCGAGGTGACGCCGCGCGACGTCCGTCGCCGGATATCGATCGTCGGCCGCGGCAAGATCTACGACACGCACACGTCGGATCTGTGGCCCTACACCGGAAAAGACGGCCGGGACTACTGCATCGTCGGCACCTGGGGCGGCGACGGCTACGCGCATGTCTTCGACATCACCGACCTCTCGAACATCGTCAAGACGCACTCGGTGAAGGTCGACGCACGCACGATCAACGACGTCACCGTGTCGCCCGACGCCCGCTACGCCGTGATGTCGCGTGAGGGCGCCTCGAATCGCACGAACGGCGTGGTCTTCCTCGATCTGGCCGATCCTGCGCATCCCAAGGTGTCGTCGACGTTCGACATCGAGCTCACCGGCGGCGTGCACAACATGTTCGCGACCAAGGATCATCTCTTTGCGGTCTCGGGCGGATCCAAGTACGTGATCATCAACGCCGAGGATATCTACAAGCCCGCGTACGTGAGCGAGTACCGCCATCCGAACGCGCGCCTCCACGATCTGTGGGTGCACGACGGGATTGCCTACTCAGCGCAGGGCGGCGTCGGGACCGTTGTGGTCGATGTCGGCAACGGCAAGTATGGCGGCTCCCTCAAGGCCCCGAAGCTCATCAATACGGTGCCGATTAGCAGCGGCCACGAGATCTATCCGTACGTCCAGAAATCCACTGGCAAGGTGTATCTCTTCATCGGCGACGAAGAAATGAGCCGGCGGGGCCGCGTTTGGGAAGGCACCAACTATCAGCTCTCGACACCTGGCGGCGGCCCGCCGCCACGCGGCGGCATCGCACAGACGTCTGGCGGCTACACGCACATCGTCGATTTCACCGATCCGATGAACCCGCGCAAGGTCGGCCGTTATCACCTCGAGGACTACGGCTCGCACGACATCATCGTCGAGAACGACATCCTGTATCAGGCGTACTACGATGGCGGCGTGCGCGTGGTCGACGTCTCGGGCATGCTGCTCGGCAACCTCTACGATCAGGGCCGCGAGATCGCGGTCTTCAAGCCGTACGATCCCGAAGCGTACACGCCGAACGCGCCGTTCGTGATGAATGCGATGCCCTGGAAGGGCTACGTGCTGTTCACGGACTTCAACAGCGGGCTCTGGGCAGCGAAGCTCGAGCCTCGGTAGGAAAGGCAAAAGGCAAAGAAGGACTGTGACTCGCGGTTTTCGTTTTTTGCCTTTTGCCTTCGGCCTTTTGCCTTGTCTTGTGTCTGGCTGTTCCAGCTCTCCGCCGCCTGCCTCCGTCGCCAGCGGCGGCCGCGGAGTCTCCTGTGATCGTCACCGAGAAATGGCGCGCCAAGCACGACGCTGACTATCGCCGCGATTGGGTCAGCATCGCGGGAATGCATCCTCTGAAAGCGGGTGCCAATTCCGCTGGGAGTGCCAAACAGAACGACATCGTCTTGCCGGCCTCCGTGCCGGCAACCGTCGGCCAGTTCATCCTCAGCGGCACACAGGTCCGCTTCGAACCTGCGCGCGGGGTCGCTGCCGTCATCAAGGACAAGCCGGTCACCGAACCCATCGTGCTGAAAGACGACGGGGCGCCCGGGGCGGATGAGGTCGTGGTGGGAGAGGTGCGCCTGGTCGTGCACGTCAGCGGCGAACA
Source organism: uncultured Acidobacteriota bacterium (assembly GCA_963816795.1). GTDB lineage: Bacteria > Acidobacteriota > Vicinamibacteria > Vicinamibacterales > SCN-69-37 > CAWFLT01. The sequence continues at coordinate 199,843 of CAWFLT010000002.1, forward strand.
TCGCTCGTTGCGCGTCCGTGATCCGAACGGCCCGCTCGCGAAAGGCTTTCTCGGATTCTCCTGGTTTCCGATCGACCTTCAGTACCGCGTCGTCGGCAAGTTCATCAAGGATGCCGAACCCAAGCCCGTGAAGGTGCCCAACACCTTCGGCGACCTGGACGAGTACAAGACGGAAGGGGTGGTCGAGTTCTCGCTCATGGGACAGACGCTTCGCCTGCGACCATTCACGACGCGGCCGAAGCGCTTCTATTTCGTGTTTCGCGATGCGTCGAGCGGGCAGGAGACGTACGAAACGGCGCGCTTTCTTTACGCCGACCTGCTGGACGATGGGACGGCCGTGCTCGACTTCAATCAGGCCTACAATCCGCCGTGTTCGTTCAACCCGTACACGACGTGTCCTATTCCTCTACCCGAGAACCGGCTCCCGGTGAAGATTCTGGCGGGGGAGAAGGCGTATCCCGTCCACGTCGAGTTGCCCAGACGGGAAGGCAAGTAGGCCCGTTTTTTGCAGCTCCACGTGTTTGTGGGGCGAGCAAGACATCGGACACTGCTTAGCCTGGGTGCTGCAACAGCGATCCTGGCGACCTCCTGCGCCACGCTCGGCCAACTGCGTCTGCTGGTGCAGCCACCCCGCTTCGAGCGGGCGCCCGACCACCCCGCCGAGGTACGCCTGCTGGCGCCGACGACGCGTGCTCCGCTCGGCGGAGCCGCCGTCCGGCTTTGGACCAACGTCTCTAACCCCAACGCGTTCGGGTTCACCCTGACGACCCTGCGCGGCACGGTGTTCCTGGACGACACGCGGACGACGACCGTCGATCTTCCGCTGGGACTCCCGCTCGAAGCACGCGGTGCCACCGTCATTCCGATCGACCTCGAGTTGAGCTTCGCTGAACTTCCCGGCCTGCGCGACGTCATCCAGCGGGCGATTCGGCGCGAGCCCATCGCCTATCGACTGGACGGCACCGTTGGCGTCGAGACCGCTCGATTCGGCCGGCCGGAGTTCGGCCCGATGACGCTCTTGCGAGGAACGTTCTGAGAATGGGTGAAGACACTTGTGGTTCCGGGGTTCCGGGGGTTCCGAGGTTCCGGGGTTCCCCGGAACCCGCTACCGTGTCACTGTCCTGAACGCCCGTCCGACTGCCTTGAGATGCTCGACCTGCATTTCTTCGTATTCGCGTGAGACGACGATGCCGTGGGCGCCGGCTTCGAAGGACTTGAGGGTCGCCTGATAGATCGTCTCGGGATCGTCGTCCGGGCTGCCGGGCACGTCGAAGCCGACACCGGTATAGATCTTCGTCTTGCCATTGGCGCTCGCGACGCTGCGTTTCGTCTCGCGGAAGACGTAGTCGGGCGTGAAGCCGCGGCGGCCGAGCTCAGAGATGCCGGGCTCGACGCGCTTGTCGTAGCCGAAGAGGTCGTAGTACAGGTGCAGCGAATCCTCGAGCGAGATTTCTCCGAGAATCGATTTCTGTCAGTACTGATTGTGGGTCCGCACCCAGACGAGCGGAAAGCGCCGGCCGGCATTGTCGGTGAGCGGCACGCCATGATCGGCGCGGTCGCGGAGCGGCTTGATCAACGCCGCGTTGTAGGCGTGGCTGTACGGCATCACCGCGTTGATCGCGGCCGTATCGGCGATCAGGTCCAGGGTTCGTTCGATCCCTTCATCGAGGATCGTATGGGGACCCATCTGGATGCCGTTGAACGTGCCAACCGGCGCGGCACGCGACGCACCTGGCTCAGCGCCGGCGAGCGGCTGTCGGCCAAGGTCCGCGACCGCGGCCAGGGCGGCCAAACGCTCGATAAAGGATCGGCGATCAAGATCGTCGGACATAGCAATCTCTCACGCTGCCGGATTGAGGCTCCGGGGTTCCACCCAGCTTCAAGTGTCCTTGTACCGTCGAGAGATCGTCACTTCCCCCGTCGGATTCGCCCCGATCGGCAGCGCGACCGTCTGGACCGCCGTGCCGCCCGAGATCGTCGCCACCGTCTTGCCGTCCACCGTCACGGCGAACTGGCCCGCGGGCAGTCCGGCAATCCGCAGGCCGGTCTGATGCGCGCCGCCCGTGCGGTTCTCGATCACGAACTGCACGCGTCCGAGATCGTCGCGACGACAATCGCCCGCTCCTTCGCGAAGCCGTCGTGATCGAGCTCCAGGTGGAGCCGCTGCTCGTCGCGGATGACGTGGAAGCGGACGCGCAGGCCGTCACGCGGCACGATCGCGCTGACGGATCCGTCGCGCGTCACGAGACCACCGTAGGCGATCTCGCCGAAGATCGGATCGCGCGTCGAGGATCGTCGCGTGCGTCCGCAACGCGCCGACGTAGCCGACGTCCTCTTCGGCGCTGTAGTACCAGGCGCCGCGCGCCATCGTCTTGCCGATCCAGGCGCGCCCCATGCGGTTCGGGCATGAACCCGCCGCCGGTCGCGCCGTCGTTGTTCTTGCCCGGAAACCAGTAGCCGTAGCCGCTCTCGTCGGTGCCGGAATTCACCAGCGCCCACGAGCTGAGCGACGACGCGTAGCCGAGCCGCAGGTAGTCGGTCGGATCGGCGGCGAAGTGCAGGCCGTAGTCGAGGATCGACCAGCCGCCGAGCTGCGACATGTAGCTGAGCAGATACGACAGGTTGCCGCGATAGTCGCTGCCGAGCTGGTAGTAGGTCGGCTCGAGCCAGCCGCGATCGGACATGTTGAGCAGCAGCTGGAAGTTCATGAACTTCATGCGGCGTCGTAGGGCACGCGTTTTCTGAACTCGGCCGCGGCCGCGTCGCCTGGCGCTGAGCCCGGGTGCCGCCGCGCGTCACGGCGTACTTCGCAAACGCGCCCGTCGATTCGAAGCCCGTCGAGTCGAACGCGAACTCGGAACCGTAGAGGTTCGGCGTCCGATTGACGAAACGATCGACCTTGCCCTCCCAGTGCCCGCGGAGCGTCGACGGCCCACTCCGTCCGGCCCTCGTCTTCGAGCGCCTGGATCAGGTCCGGAATGAACGCCTCGTTCATCGTGCCGACCGCGTCGGCCGACCATTTCTCGACCTGCAGGGGAACGGTCCAGTAGGCGACGGCCGTGCGATAGGCACGCTCGAGGTAGCCGGCCGCGTTCAGATGCTTCACCCGCGACGGGTAGAACTTCGCGATCTGGTACATCCGGTAGTAGAGATGCACGATGTGCGGGTAGTCGTAGATGCGCCAGACGTGCGCCTGGCCGTTGCGTCCTTCGTCCGGGCTGGACCGGTTGGCCTTCCAGTTCTGAATGCCGTAGATGGCGTAGGGATACTTCTCCTGCTCCGTCATCTGCATCCCGCCCCAGAGGTACTTGCCGATGTACAGCTCCAGGCTGTCGATCTCGGTCTGATTCGGGAAGAAGACGTTCTTCGCGGCGATGAACGCCGGCCGCGCATTGCCGGCATCGTCGTTCGCGTCGGTCAGCCAGGCCGAGAGGTTGTCGCGATCCTCCGGGCCGCGCAGGATCTCGTTCTTCTGATCCCAGTCGCCGTAGACGCCGACGTACCACTTCGACGGGTCGGTGTGCTGGTGATGGCTGACGAGAAACGCCGCGCGCTTCTGGATCACGGTCTCGAGCGGCTCGGTGACGAAGAACTCGAGCGACATCCAGCGATCCTTGCCGTATCGCACCGTCAGCATGTTCTCGCCGAGCTTCGAGAACCGGGCGCGATACACCTTGACGCCGTCGGGCCTGCGCCGTCACGAGCTCGACGCGCGTCGCTGGCCGGATGTTCCGGCTCGATCGCCGCGATCGCGTTCTTCGTGCGCAGCGAGAACAGCGCCGGCAGATCGGACGGCACGACCATGCCCGGCACGACGTTGGTGTCGAACGTGCCGTTGGCGTGGAGCACGTCGCGCACGCCGGCGAAGTCCTTCGCCCACTGGAAGCGGAACCGGTACGTCACTTCCGCGCCCGGCGCGCCCTTCGGCGCGACCGTCAAGCTCGACACCGGCAGCCGCCAGTGGCCGCCCGCCGCGGTCGCCGCCGCGCTCGCTGCCGCCGCGTGAACGTACGGCGTGAACGCGCCGGCGGAGCTGTCGAAGTACTCGAACTTCGGTCGCCTCGCCGGCGTCATGACGAGGTACGGGCCCTCGCCGTTGCTGCGCTGCCAGTAGACCCACGAGCCGTGACCGCCGACGAACGAGTGGCGCAGCAGCTTGCGCGTGTAGATGTCGCCGCGCGCGCCGGTGCGCTCCGCGAAGTTGAAGGGCACCGCGAGATCGCCGATCTCGACCGGCCGCGCGCCTTGATTGCTCAGCGTGATCGTCCAGTCGAGCGCGTCGCCGTCGAGCGCGAACGTCTGATCGAGCCTGGAGGTCCGCGGAAGGCGCCAGCGCCGGATCCGGGCCGACGCGCCATTCGGCGAGGGCGACGTTCGCCGTCGGCGCCATCGTGACTTCCAGCCGCATCGGCCGTCGTCCGGACTGGAGCGAACTCGACGGCGTTGAAGGCGTTTGGCGTGAGTCCGTACGCGCCCTTGGCGACGACCTCCTTCCACGTCGAGCCGTCCTGATAGAGCGAGGCGCCACGACATCGGCGGTGTCGCCCAGAACACTTCGGCCTTCGACACGGTTTCGTCGCCGGGAAACGTGTACTGCACCCACTGCGTCGCGCCTCGCGACCCGGCCCAGGTGAAGAGCGGGACGTCTGGCGATGGCCCTCCAGTCCCGGTCCGGCACCCCGCGCGCCTGCGCCGCCGCCGCGTCCGCCGGCCGCTGCCGGCGCTGGAACGACACCGTCGTTCAGCGCGCGAACACCGGCGGCGCCGACGGCGGCACCGCCCGTGCTCCGCGACGCGAGCGTCGGTTGCCACGTCCCCAGCCGGTAGGCGATCGACTGTCGCGTCGGCCGCGCCAGCATCGAGCAGCATCTCGCGCAGCTCGCGCCAGTCGCCGTTTCGGGTCGTCCGATAGCGAATCCGGAGCGGCCCGAGCGTGCCGTTCGCGGCGATGTAGTCGGTGTCGTGGACGTCGTTCGTCCGCTTGAGACTGCGAATGCCGGCGGCGTCGTACTGAATCTGGAACGACTGATTGGCGAGCTGCTGCGCGCCCGCCGGTCGCGCTGATGAGCCCATCAGCAGAACGATCGCCACGGTGATGAATGATCGATGGTGCACATCGTCATTTTACGCCGCGGCTTCGTCCGTGCTTACGGGTCGTAGATCATGAACGCAAACAGCCGATCTCCGGTGGCGACGAGCAGGTACTGGCGGCCGTCGAGCATGGTACGTCTGTGGCGCGTTGGTGACGTTGCCGATGCGCGAGTGCCACAGCGGCTTTCCGTTCGTCGCGTCGTAGGCGACGATGTTGCCGCCGGCGTCGCCGCTGAAGACGAGCTTGCCCGCCGTCGCGAGCAGCCCACCGCCGCCGCCTCCGCCGCCCCCGAGGCTCGGATAGCGCTTGCGCCAGGCGATCTTGCCGTTGCGCGGATCGATCGCCGTCAGAAAGCTGCCGGAATTGCCGACGTTCACTTCTTCCTTGCCGCCGAGGCCCATCGACCCGCGCGGATCGGGATCGGTCAGGTAGAAGATCGACCAGCCGTTCTTCTCGGAGACGTAGAACAGGCCGGTGTCGGGCGAGTACGCCGGCGGCTCCCAGTTCACGGTGCCGCCGGCCGGCGGCGAGACCAGCGATCCGCCGACCGTCGGATCCATATCCGGATCGCGCCGCACCGATCCCTTCTTGTCGACCGTCAAGGCCCAGTTGGTCGCCGTGCCGTACTTGCTGGTGACGATGTGCTCGCCGGTGACGCGATCGAGGGTGAAGAAGTAGCCGTTGCGCGCGGCGGTCGAGACGAGCTTGCGCATCCTGCCGTTGACCACCGCGTCGAACAGGATCGGCGTCTGCGCCGAGTCCCAGTCGTGCGTGTCGTGCGGCGACGTCTGGAAGTACCACGCCATCTTGCCGGTGTCGACGTGGACGGCGATCAACGAGCACGTGAACAGGTTGTCGCCTTCGCCGCGGCCCGTGCGTGTAGGCCGGGGTCGGGTTGCCGGTGCCGAAAATGTACAGCTTCGTGTCCGGGTCGTACGATCCCGGCAGCCACGGCTGAGCGCCGCCGTGACTGGCCGCCTCGAGGTTGTTCCACGTGTCGAGCCCGAGATCGCCGGCCTTCATCGGGACCGTGTAGAGCTTCCACTGCAACTCGCCGGTCTCCGGATCGAACGACTGCAGGAACCCAGGCGAGTCGAGGTCGTTGCCGGTGCCGACGATGACGTGGTTGTCGATCACGATCGGCGCCGTCGTCGAGAAGTACTGCTGTTCGAAGTCGGCGATCTCCTTGTGCCAGCGTTCCTTGCCGGTCTTCGCGTCGAGCGACACCAGGTAGTTGTCCGGCGTCTCCATGTAGAGGTAGTTGTTCCAGATGCCGAGGCCGCGATTGGCGATGTGGGTGCCGCCGCGGGTCTTCCAGTAGTAGTGCCAGAGCTCGCGCCCATCGCGCGCATCGATCGCCCACGCGTTGTCGGGCGTCGAGACGTAGAGGGTGCCGTCCACCATCAACGGCGTGCCCTTGATGTTCGCCGGAGACGGAGGGAAGTCGCCGGTGCCTTCGCCGCCGATTTGCACGCCGCCGCCGCCGCCGCGGCCGCCAGGTCCCGCCGTGATCGCCGATCGTCCACGCGAGGGTGAGGTTCTTCACCGTGTTCTGATTGATCTGCTTCAGCGCGCTGTAGCGCCGGCCGGTGTAGTCGCCGGAGTACGTCGGCCACGATTCGGCCGAGCGGCTTGCGGAGATCGGCGGGCGCGACGCCGCGGCCCTGGCCGGCCAGGACGGCCGGCAACATCAACCACGGGGTGACGATCAGGAGCAGTTTCTTGATCTTCATTTGACCGTCCAGAGATACGCCGTCAGGTCGCGCATGTCTTTGTTGGTGATCGTCGGCAGCAGCGCGCGGTGGACCTCGAACGGATCGACGAACTCGATCTTCGGCGAGTCGCCGTCGCGGCGGACACTGCGAACGGAGCCATCAGCCAGCGCCAGGGTGATGAGAAAGTCGTCGTAGCGCAGTACCCGGCCTTCGAGCTTCTCGTTGCCGGGGAGCGAGATCGTGGCGGTGACCGCGCGCGGCGCCGGCGCGGCGCCGCCACCTTGCGCGCCGCCGCCGGCGCGACCGCCGCGTCCGCCGACGCGCCCGCCGGAGACCCAGAAGTTCTGGAGTGACTTGGCGTCCGGAAAGCGCGCGCCGATCGCCCTGCAGGTCGCCGGTCGGCGAATGGCACTTGCTGCACGTCGCTGCCGAAGTACGTCGCGCCGGCGGCCGCGTCGCCGACGAGCACGTCCGGCGGCGGACCCATCCCGCGAGGCGGCGAGCCCTGGCCGCGCGAGCTTGCCGTGACGCTGTGAATGTAGACCGCGATCGCCTTCACGTCGTCTGGCGGAATCGGCAGCGCCGGCATGCCCTTGTCGGCGCGCGATCCCTGCACGATCGGCAGGATCAGCTCGCCCTCCTGGTCGTTCAGCACCAGTTGCGATCGCAGGAGGTTCGGACCGTTCAACTGGCCGCCGCGCAGATCGCCGCCATGGCAGCTGGCGCACGCGACGTCGAAGATCAGCTTGCCGCGCGCGATCACCGCCGGATCGCCGGGCGGCCGCTGCTGTGCCGGGAACGAGTCGCCGCCGGCGCGTCCCTGTCCGCGGCCGCCGCCTCCGGCCGGTGGCGGCGTCGCCGCTTGCGGCGCGCCAGGCGGCGGTGCGGCTGGCGGGGGCGTCGCCTGCGCCGCGACGCGCGCGCCGATCGCGCCAGCCAGTGCGGCGAGCGCGATCAGGATCAAGACAGGTCTGTGCATACGCTCTTCTTCAGTTCTTCAGCGGCTTCATTGGCTTCATGTCGTGAGACAACCGCGCGCCTCGGATCTTATACTCCGCGCATGAAGCCCTCCACAGTCTTTCTTGGCGAGATGACGACCCTCGAGGTCGAGGCGTTCCTGAAGCACCATCACACGGTCATCATTCCGACCGGCGCGACCGAACAGCATGGCCCGCACGCTCCGCTGATCACGGACGTGATTATTCCGCAGGAGGTGGCGCGCCGGGCCGCGCCGGCGCTTGGCGCGGTCGTCGCGCCGCCGATCAACTACGCGCTGTCGTATCCGCACGTCGGCTTCGCCGGCCTCGTGCACATCAGGATTCCGACGTTCATGGCCCTGATCGAAGACCTCGCGGCGTCGTTTGCGTCGATGGGCTTCAAGCGGATCGTGTTCCTGAACGGCCACTTCGACAACACCTATGCCATCGCCTACGCCTGCGCGAACGCCGCCGAACGGCTGCCCAAGGGCGTCCGCGCGTTTCCGGTGAACTACTGGGACGGGATGACCGCCGGACGAGACGGCGCGAGTTCTTCACGCTGAAGACGGGACTCCACGCCAACGAGGCCGAGACCTCGGCCGTGCTGGCGATCAATCCGCACCTGGTGGACATGGACGCTCGCGAACGCCGAGTTCCCGCCATTCCCGGAGTTCACCGTCAACTCCGGCGCGGTCCACACCGCGTTCTTCTTTTCGAATCCGGGATCCGTCTATCGCGCCACGAAGTCGGGCACATGGGGTGACGCCCGCGGATCGACGCCTGAAATCGGCGAGCAGTTCCTGGAGGCCGGCGTCCGCTCGACGATCGCGGTGCTCGACAACATCGAGCGGACGTTTGCTGCGATGCCGGAGCGATATAAAGGTCCTCGGAAGTTCCGGGCGAGAACCTATTTCGTGTCCATGTCCTTGACGTAGACGTTTCGAAACCGCACTTCCGATCCGTGCGTCTGCAGTGAGATCGGGCCCCTTCGGCAGCACCGGCTCTGCGCGATTGAAGTAGTTGTCCATCACCTGGTTGTCGACGGTCTGTTTGTCGTTCAGCCAGACGGAGACGCGGTTGCCGATCATGCGAATCCGGAACGTGTTCCACTGACCGACCGGATTGTCGGCCTTCACGAGCGGCCAACGTCCCGGGTTGTCGGGGTTGTTGTTCCAGAGCGCGCCGGATCCGCGTGGTGCACCATTCTTGACCTCGCGCGGGTTGTCCGGATCCCAGACCTGCACCTGCGGAAAGCCGCGCAGGTAGACGCCGGAATCGCCGTTCGGGCTCACCATCTTCCAGTCGACGTGAAACTCGAAGTCGCCGTAGTCCTTCTCGGTCGTGAGATACACACCCTTGCCGTCGGAGACGATCTCACCGGCCGCGGCGTCGACGCTCCAATGCAGATCGCGGTCGGCGTTCCACGCCTTCTGCTTCTCGGCGAGCTCCTCTTGGCGTCAGTTTGGCTTCGACGTACGGACTGAAGTCCTGCTGTCTCCCGCGCCACCCCGTCAGGTCCTTCCCGTTGAACAGGTTGGTGAACCCTTGCGGGGCGCGGTTGAGCGGGCGCTCCTGCGCGTGGACGAATCGTCAGTCCGGCCAGGGCGAGCCCCATCAAGACGGCGATTGGTTTTCTTGGCATCCTGACTCCCTCGAGGCGGCCATTTCACCACGAACGCCGTACAGTCACCAGAGCGCCGAAGCCACAGACTCCTTTGATCACCAAATCTGCAATCTCGGATAGTCTCTTGCCCATGCCGGTTTCCAAGTCGTCTTCGAAACGTGTGTCGCGGCGTCGCGCGCTGCAGGCGCTCGCCTCAACCGGAGCGGGCCTCGGGTTCGCCCAGAACCTGGCGGCGCAGGGCGTTCAGGCGCCGCCGTCGACGGTGACCATCCCGCCGCGTGACTTCGGCCCGAACGCGCCGCCGACGACCTATTTCTCCGATCCGGACATCGTGGCCGTCGATCCGTCGTTCAGCCGCTACGTGCAGGTGAACGCCGCGATCACGCGGCTCTGGACCGGCGCGCTCTGGATGGAAGGGCCGGCGTGGAACGCCGTCGGACGATTCGTCGTCTTCAGCGACATTCCGAACAACCGCCAGCTGCGGTGGATCGAAGACGATGGCCGCGTCACCGTCTTTCGCGCGCCGTCGAACAACTCCAACGGCAACTCGTTCGACTTCCAGGGGCGGCAGCTTTCGTGCGAGCACCTCACGCGGCGGGTCGTCCGCTACGAGCTCGACGGCTCGACCACCGTCCTCGCCGACTCGTTCGGCGGCAAGCGCTTCAACTCGCCGAACGACATCGCGGCGCATCCCGATGGCAGCTACTGGTTCACGGATCCGCCGTACGGCGGGCAGTTGTACGAGGGACAGCCAGACGCGCCGGGCGGCCCCGGCAATCCGACCGGGAGGATCAATCCTCGCCTCGGCCAGCCGCCTGACGCCGGGAACTTCAAGCGTGAATTGCCGACGGCCGTCTATCGCGTCGACGCGAAGGGCGTCGTCACGCAAGTCGCGGTCGAAGACGTGATTCCGAACCCGAACGGGATCACGTTCTCACCGGACTACAAGAAGCTCTACGTCGTCAGCAGCGGCACGGGCGACTTGCGCGTGTTCGACGTCACGCCGGACAACAAGCTGACCAACCACAAGGTGTTCGCCGATTTCCGCATTGACGGCATCCGCTGCGGTCCCGACGGCGTCCGCTGCGACGTCGACGGCAACGTCTGGTGCTCGAGCAACGCCGGGCGCAACGTCGGCTACAGCGGCGTCACCGTGTGGACGCCGGAGGGCAAGCTCATCGGCCGGATTCGCCTGCCGGAAGTGTGCGGCAATCTCTGCTTCGGCGGCCCGAAGCGCAACCGGCTCTTCATGGCCGCCAGTCAGTCGCTCTATGCGCTGTACGTCAACACGCAGGGCGCGGGACCAGCCTGAGCTGGCTTCACTTACTCAGGGGCCGTGGGGCCCCGACTCCCACGCCTCGGGCCGCGCCGCTTGGCGGCGCGGGCGCCTACTTTACTTTGGGGCGCGACGGGCCACTCCCGCGCTATGTCACAGGGACCGGTGTCGATAACGCCGCGAGGACTTCCTTGTAGAGATACTTCGCGCCTTCGACGCCATTGAGCGGACCGGCCTCGTACTCGAGCGCGAAGGTGCCCTTGAAGCCGCCGGCGAGCATCACGCGGACGCTGCGCTGGACGTCGTTCTTGTCGCCCCAGCGGTCCCAGTATTTCGCGTGCACGTTGGTGTGGGAGTACGGCGCCAGCGCCTTGAGCCCGCTGACGAGCATGTACTCGTGCTCCCAGTTGCAGAAGTCGGGCGACGCCTCGCAGTACGGATGGTTGACCGCGTCAATCATGATGCGGATGTTCATCGGGTCAGCGGCCAGCCCCCAATGGTTCTCGAACGTGACCTTGATGTTGAGCTTGCCGCCGTGGTCGGCCATCTCCTTGTACGACTCGATGGCGGCGTCGAGGAGCGCGCCGATTTCGAGGTTTCGCGGATAGCCGTCGGTGCTCCGCGGAATCGCATTCGGCCGCACGCCAGGACCGAGCGCGGTGACCGAGTTCATCCGCATCGACCGCACGCCGAGGACGGCACACCCGTCCAGCCAGCGCTTCGCAATCTCGACGCCTTCCTTGCGCTGAACGGCATCGGCACTGGCGAGGTTGGTCGGCGCATTGTTCGAGATGTGCTGCACCTGCGTCCCGGTCTCCTGACACTTCTTGGCCAGCGCCTCGAGCCAGCGCCGGCCCGAGGCCGACGACGGATCGAAGCCGCGACCTTGCGGGAACATGGTGTCGTCGGTCACGTCACCGAAGAGCGACGAGAAGAGGTCCATCTTCGTCACACCCGGGAAGGTGTCTTTGGTGAACTGGGGGAAGTCCAGCATCGTGATCTCGCCGTACTTCTGTTTCATCTCGCTCAACTGTCCACCCGCGGCGCCCCCGCGGCCGCCCTGGCGCGACTTGAAGAGACTGCGAATCGGGTACGAGCACGACGCGATCCGCTCGAGCTTGCCCTTCTCGCTGAGCTGCGCCGTCTCGGCGGCCACGACCGCGAGCTCCTTCGGCGTCAGCGCGAGCCCAGCCGCCGCGAGGCCGGCGCCTGCGCTCTTCAGAAAACTTCTTCGATCCCGATCCATTTCGGCCTCTCTAACTTACAGGCGCGGGGCCCCACCCCCGCGCCTCGAGCCGCGCCGCTTGGCGGCGCGGGTGTCTACTTTACTTAGGGGCGCGGGGCCCCACCCCCGCGCCTCGGGCCGCGCCGCTCGGCGGCGCGGGGTGTCTACTTTACTCAGGGCGCGGGGCCCCACCCCCGCGGCTCGGGCCCGCGCCGCTCGGCGGCGCGGGGTGTCTACTTTACTCAGGGCCGCGGGGCCCCACCCCCGCGGCTCGGGCCCGCGCCGCTTTGCGGCGCGGGGTGTCTACTTTACTTAGGGGCGCGGGGCCCCACCCCCACGCCTCGGGCCCGCGCCGCTTTGGCGGCGCGGGGTGTCCACTTTGTTCTTCTCCGTGCTCTCCAGCCCTTCTCCGTGCCCTCGATAGTCTTCTCCGTGCCTGCGCTCGTCCTCTAGAACGAAAAGCGCACCTGGAGCTGGATCGACCGCGCCGCCTGGTACCCGTTCGCGACGCCAAATCCCGCGCCGCGCGGCCGCGACCGGGCGTCAATCAGGTTGCCGTTGGCATCGTACGGCAAGTTCTGGATGTTGACGGGATCGGCGGTGCTCGTCAACGTCATCGACGTCGCGCGGCCGGTGATGCCGGCGGCGTTCGGCGCGTTGAACATGTCGACGCGCACCTGCAGGTTGCGGCCGCCGCCCATCCGGATGTTCCGGGCGATGGCCAGGTCGAGCACGCTCGAAAAGCAGCCGCGCACGTAGTCGGAGCCCGACTCGAGGCCGTTGCTGTTGTTGGGCGGCCCCTGGAAGGCCGCCGAGTTGAACTGCTGGTAGACGTCGTCGCTGCAGCCCGAACCGGGGTCGCCGACGACGCGGATGCGCGGGCTGAAGTCCGGCGATCCCGTGAGGTTCACGTTGTTGCCGCCGTTCTGGTACGCACGCCGTGATCGGTGTACGCGCCGCCGGTCGCCGCCGACCAGATCCCGGACAGCTGCCAGTCGTTGAGGATGAAGCCGATCGTCCGTATCACGCCGCCATCACCGCGCAGGTCGGGCAGATCCCACACGAAGTTGGCTCGCAGCAGGTGTGTCTGCGGCGCGTTGTTGCCGAGCAGTTCATCGGCCTCGGCCTGATCCGCTCGAAACGCGTAGCTGCCGTCCGCGAGGTGTTCGAGGCGCGCGCCGGCGTTCTGCCGGTCGGACAGCCCGATGGTGTCGTTGAAGCCGAACGACAGCCCGTTCTGGAACCGGCGGTTGAACGAGAACTGAATCGAGTGATACGTGCGCCAGCCGTCGAACATCCGATGGTTGATCGCCGCGTAGCCGCTGTAGGACCGGAGCAGGTCGGTCTGGTACGCGGTCGCCCCCGGTGTCGCGCTCGTCGCCAGCGTCGTGTCCTGGTTCTGCGACAGAAACGCCGCGCCGAGGTCGACCGTGTTGAGATTGACCGTGCGCACCGTGTTGTAGCTGTGCTGGCCGACGTACTCGACGTCAACCGTCACCGCCCACGGCAGCAGCATCTGCACGCCGCCGTTCCACTGCGTGGACGACGGCAGCCCTGGATCGTACTCAATCGTGTTCGAGCGCCGGCGGTCCCTGGGTCGTGAGGCCGCCGCTCCCAGATTCTGCAGCTGCGAGTAGCGCGCCGTCACGAAGTTCGACGCCGGCGGGTTGCCCGCCATGAAGATCACGGAGTTGCCGAACGGCCGGTCGAAGAACAACCCCGCACCGCCGCGCAGCACGACTTGCTGGCTGCCGGTCACGTCGAACGCCATGCCGAACCGCGGGGCGACGCCGAGCGCCGGGAACGTGTACGTCGTGTCGACGATGCCGTCGCCGCCGGCGAACAAGCCGTTGGTCGGGCTGCCCGATCCGGGCACGAGCGTGCCGAACGCCAGCGTCGAGTTGGTGCCGAGGAACTGCCCGGTCACCGGATTCTGCGCCTGCCGGTTCGCCGTCGGGCACGCGGTACCAGGCGCCACCGTGATCGTGCATCCAGGACGGTAGAGCACCGGCGCTGCCGACTGCACCCACTCGTCGGGCAGGAAATTCGTCCCCTGGCCCAATCGATCGTACTGCGGCGTCTGGTGCACGAGCCGCACGCCGTAGTCGAGCGTCAGCTTGTTGCTCACCTTCCAGTTGTCCTGGATGAACCCTTCGACGTTGTTGTAGACGTAGTTGCCCTCGACGTACTTCGACGCCTGGTTGTACGAGCTGAACGTCCCGATCGCCGCGTTGGCGAATCCAAACGAGGTGTCGAACGGATTCGTCCCCACCGCGTCCTGCTGGAAGTTGATCGTCCCGAACGAGTTGACGTCGGTCGCCTGCTCGGCCTTGTAGCTGTGCGTGTTGTAGAACCCGGCCTTGTAGGTGTGCCGCCCCGCGACCTTCGTCAGCGTGATCGAGACGTCCTGCGTCGCGTTGGTGTTGAAGTAGCCGGGGAACGGGATGTTCGGCGGGGCGTTGCCGACACGGCTGCCCCACGAGAACTGCGGCGGCTTCTGGAAGTCGCCGTTGACCCACGCCGGCGGCGTCGGGCTCATGCCGTTCAGCGCCTTCGCCGCATAGTAGTCAGGGTTGAGCACGTTCGCGGTCGGGAACAGCAGCGGCAGGTTCTCGAGCCCGACGTTGCCACGATAGGACGCCGCGTTCATCGGCACGGCGGCGGTGCAGAACGACGGCCCGGTATTCGACTGCGCGAGCGCGCAGCCGGCGAGATCGTTCTGGCTGTGACCGTACGTCCCCTCGAGGAACATCGTCGGCGTGAGGCTGTAGTTGACCGTGAAGCCCCACGAGCTCACCACCGGCCGCTGCATCTTCGTGTCGTTGAAGCCAGGCAGCGGCGCCGTTGATGACCTGATTGCGCTGGCCCCAGCCCGAGTACTTGAATGACGCACGGAGCGACGACGAGGCCTGATAGTCGACGCGGACGCCCGGCTGCCAGCCGAGGATCGACTCGGTCGGGCGGAGCGTCTGGAAGTTGTAGGCCTGACCGACCGGCACGTTGTCGATCGTCGGCAGCGGGAACATGCTGAGGATGTTCAGGCCGGTCTGATAGAGCATGTTGGCGGGAATCTTTCCGCGAACGCCGCCGTCGGCGAAGCACGCGGTCTGGTCGGTCGCGTTGCAGGCGCCCGCTGATCCGCGGGTCCTTGATGAAGTTGTACACGTTGCCGAGGTTGTCCGTGGTCTGCGAGAAATCGCCCTGCCGCTCGCGCGCGGTGGGCACCCGGTAGCTCTGGACGTTGTTGCCGCCGGTCCGCGGTTCGAACTCCTGGCTGTAGAAGAAGAAGAGTTTGTTGCTGCCGCCCGGCTTGCCGACCGGGCCGCTGATCGAGAAGCCCCAGTCGCGTTCCTTCGAAACGGCTTTCGGATCGCCGTTCAGCTTGTTCGTCTTGCGAGTTCGAGTTCCAGTCGGAGTTGCGCTCGACGTCGTAGAGCGAGCCGCGGAAGCGATTGGACCCGCTCTTGGTGACGGCGGTGATCTGGAGGCCGCTCGACCGGCCGTACTCGGCCTGGTAGTTGGAGGTGAGGACCTTCACTTCCTGAATGGACTCGACGTTCATCTGGAGCAGCGGCCGGTTGCTGCCGGTATCCATCACCGAGACGCCGTCCATCATGATGTTGGTGTCGCCGCCGCCGCCGGTCCGGACGGCGTTGGCCACTGTGCCGCTCACGCCAGGAGCCAGCAGGGCGAGCGCGATGAAGCTCCGGCTCGCGGTCGGAAGATTCTCGACCGCCTCGGTCGAGATCGTGAACGAGCGTTCGCCGCTCGTCGCCTGGATGACGGGCGTTTCGCCCTTCACGTCGATCACTTCGGACGTGCCGCCGACCTCGATCGTCAGGGTGCCGAGGCCCGTGCGGTTGCCCGGATTCACCGAGAGTCCCGACCGCTTCAGCGTCTTGAATGCCGGCATCGTGACTTCAATCGTGTACATGTCCGGGGGGACGTTCACAAACAGGAAGTCGCCGATTTCGTTGGTGACGATCGGCGGCGACTTCGTGCCTTTGGTTTCGCTGATGAGCGTGATCGTGGCGCCGGGGATGACCGCCGCCTGTGCGTCTTTCACCGTCCCGGCCACCGAGCCGGTCGTCAGCTGCGCCGCCACCGGGAGCGCCGTCGCGAGACACACGACAAGCGCGAACCCAGCAACCTTCGTGAGCCTGCCGAGCATGGAATCCTCCTCCAGAACCCTCGTCCGCCGAACGCGCATTCGTGAAAGTGACCGAATGTGGGCGGATGCTAACAGGGATCGTCCGGAAGCGGCAAGGAGAGGGCCTGGGACGAACGGACGAATTTGCCGGCGGGGCTAGAATGGCTTCCCATGCGTGTCGTCGCCGGCATCGACCTGGGTGGGACCAAGGTCAATTACACGTTCGCGGACGCCGCCGAGCGGTTTCTGATCGACGGGATGTGCGAGCATCCAGCCCTGGTCCGCGAGGGCCCGGACGTCGGCATGCGCCAGGTCCTGGCCGGGCTCGAGATCGCGGCCGCGCGCGCCGGCGTCTCGCTCGAGGAAGTGGTGGCGGTCGGGCTGGACTCGCCGGGCCCGGCGAGTGCGGCCGGGGTGCTGAGCGCTCGAGGCTCGACCAACTTCGTGCATGCGGCGTGGGCGGGCTTCGATCTGCCGGGCGCCGTCGCCCGACTGCTGAACAAGCCGGTGACGTATCTGAACGATGGCAACGCCGCGGCGCTCTGGGGCCACGTGGCGCTCTTCGGGATCAGCTCGGCGGCGACGGTGACGACCGTGTCGGTCATCATCGGCACCGGACTCGGCGGCGGCGTCATCACCGCCGGCCAGGTCATCAAGGGCCGCCACGGATTCGGCGGGGAGCTCGGCCATGTCCTGATTCCGTACCAGGCCATTCGCGGCGTCGAAGGGATGGTGCCGCTCTGCAACTGCGGACGCGTCGGCGATCTCGAATCGCTCTGCTCGCTCACCGCGATCGAGAAGACGATCCTGCCGGTCCTGCTCGCGCGCCAGCCACGACACGAGCTGAACGCGGTCGGCAATCTCCACCAGGCCGCCAAACTGGTGCGCGGTCTGGCCGAGCAGGGCGACCCGCTCGCACGCGAGGTGTTCCGCATCCAGGCGCACGCGCTCGGATTGTTTCTCGACGAGATGATCAACGTCTTCGATCCCGACGCGTTCATCGCCGGCGGCGGGGCGCTCGAAACCAGCGTCGAGTTCCAGCACTGGTTCGTCGATGAAATCCGCCGCGGCATGCCGCCTCAGCGCGCCGAACAAGCCGGGATCCCGATTCACATCATGCCCAACGGCGACACCGCCGGCGCCCGCGGCGCTGCCATCGACGCGCTCAGCTATGCCAGGGTCAAAGGGCTCATCTAGAATGTCGATCGAGAATATCGATCGAGGCCGCATGACAGATCATCGACGACGTCTCATTTTTCGCCTGATCGCGACCGTCGCTCTCGTCGCCGGCGGCTGGCTTGCCGGCGATGCGCAGCAAGCGCCCGCCGGTCCGGGCCAGCCGTTGACGGTGATGTCGTTCAATATCCGGTACGGCACGGCCAACGACGGCGACAATCACTGGACGCGCCGGCGCGAGATGCTCTTCGACGTCGTCCGCGAGCACGACGCCGATCTCATCGGCGTTCAGGAAGCGCTGGCGACGCAGATCGACGAGATGATCACCGCGGCACCTGCCTACGCCGTCGTCGGCGTGGGTCGCGACGATGGCCGTGCGCGCGGCGAGTTCTCGGCGATTCTGTTCCGGCGCGATCGGTTTCGCGTCGCTGACAGCGGGACGTTCTGGTTCTCAGACACCCCCGCGGTGCCGGGATCGAAGTCGTGGGGCAACTCGATCACGCGAATCGCGACCTGGGCGCGCTTGATCGATCGCGACGGCACGGGCTTCTATCACTTCAACTTGCATCTCGATCATCTGTCGCAGCCGTCGCGCGAACGCAGTACGGAGCTGCTGTTGCAACGGATCGCCGCGCGCGTGGTGCCGGCCGAACCGGTGATCGTCACCGGCGACTTCAATGTCGGCGAAGGCAACCCGGCGCTCGGAAGCCTGCTCGGCACGGCCGGCGCCCCAGGGGCGCCGTTCGTGGACACGTTCCGAGTCAAGCACCCCGACGCAAAAGAGGTCGGCACGTTCAACGGCTTCAAGTTCGGCGCGACCACCGGCGACAAGATCGACTACGTGCTCGTGTCACCTGCGACCGAGGTCATCGCGGCCTCGATCGTCCGGACGAGTCGCGACAATCGGTATCCATCCGATCACTTTCCCGTCGTCGCGCAGATCCGCTTCAAACGGCCGTGATCTTTCACCACGAAGGTCACGAAGAGCACGAAGCTGACGAAGATCACGAAGATGTTTTTCGGGGATCCCGCTGCAGGGCAGGGGCTGGCCGGTTCAATTATCGACGCGGAAAGAACCAGGCAAGCGTTTTCCCCAAAGTTACTTCGTGTTCTTCGCCCGGTTCGTTCGCTTCGTGTCCTTCGTGCTCTTCGTGTTGAAAGCTCTTGAGCCTACCGTCGCATCCGGGCGCCGGTGAACGCGTCGCCCAGCTCGAGCCGGTCCACCACTTCGATGCCGGCGACCACTCGTCCGAGCGCCGTGAAGTCGCCCTCGTTGTGCGGTTGCGGTGTGCTGCCCAGCGTGTAGCCGGGCCGGCCGGTGTCGAGGCCCGCCGAGGCCCAGCTGAGCGTCCCGCGATTGAGGCCACGGCGATTCACCTCGTCGCGCAGCGTCACGTCGTTGCGGATCGCGCGCTGCTGGACGACGAAGTTGGGCACCACCCGGCCGAATTCGACGCCGATAATCTCGCCGGATTCGACGACCCGGCGGAAGTGCTCGAGGCCGAGCGGGGCGTCGCCCGCATGCAGTTCGATCTCGATCGACCCGCGCGGCGTGTCGAGGAGCACGCGCGGACCGGGCGCACCGTGGTACGCGGGCACGATCCACCGCTCGACGAGCTGCCGGTACTCGGCGTCGCTGCGCGGCGCCGGCGGCGTCCGCGGCCGATTCTGCCCGGGAGCCGGCAGGAGCGACGAGGTGTCGGGATCCGCGGCGAGCGCCGCGAGCCGTTGCCGTCCCGGCTCGCCGAGCCGGCCGAGCGCCGCCACCGCCGCCTCGCGAGCCACCACGCTCTTGCTGCGGACGAGCGCGGCGGCCGCCTCGACCGCCTGCTCCGGGGCGATCGTCATGAGCGGCGTGAGCGCGGTGACTCGGAGCGCCGTCGAACGCGCCGGCGCGGTCGCCGCGATGAGACGCGGAGCGAACGTCGGCGCGCGCGACGCAAAGCGTCCGAGCGCTTCGGCGGCAGACACCGAAAGCCAGCTGTCGGGCGAGTCGAGGGCGTCGAGTGCCGCCGCCAGAGCGGCGTCGCTGTCGTAGGTCAGGATCGCGCGCAGCGACTCGGTGCGGACGCGCCGATCCGGATCCGTGAGCGTCTCGCGCAGCCGGTCTGCAGCACGCTCGCGATCGAATCCGGTGCTGTCGGCGTTTGCCGGCGGCGCGGCCAGACCGCGCACGGCCCAGAAGCGGACCTCCGCGGACGTATCGCGGCTCAACTGCAGGAGGTGGGGAAACGCCGTGGGATCGCGCGGGCGAAAGAGCGCCCATGCTGCGCGCCAGCGCACCTCAGCGTCTGTCGCGTCCACCCAGCGCGTGATGGGGGCGAGATCTTCGCGCGTCGTGAAGCGTCCGATCGCGAGCAACGCTTCCCCGATGACCGCCGATGCCGCGGGCGTCGCCGATGCGGTGGCCAGATAGCGCGCGAGGGCGACTCGCGCATCGGGCGTACGGATCTTGCCGAGCGATCGCGCCGCTTCTCGAGCGATGTCAGGGTCGGCCGTCGGCGCCGACAGCGTTTCCGCCAGCCACGGGACGGCGTCAGGATCTTTCAATTGACCGCTCGAGAAGGCCACCATCGCGACGACGTCAAGATCGCCGTCGACACGCAGACGGGAAAGCAGGGCACGACCGCGCGGATCAACCACGCGGCCGACGGTCAGCGCGGCGCGACGGCGCACCTCAGGGTGCGTCGAGCCGAGGAGCCGCGCCAGCGCGGGCTCGTCGAACGTGCGCGTCTCTTCGAGCTTCAACAGCTCGGCGAGCTGGTCGAGGTGTGCGCTTGCGAGCGGACGCCGGCCCGGCTCCTGCGTGTGGGCCAGCGGACCGGAGAGCGTCAGGAGCAGTGGCGCGAGAGCGACAACCGGCCGGAGGCGCATCGCGAGATGATAGCGCCGCCGGCCGCATCAGAAGCGAATGGCTCCCGCGGTGGGAATCGCGGAATCCGCAACGGTCTAGTTCACGGCGCGGCGCGGTTCGAACGTGTGCCGACGCCGCGTCTGCAGCGCCAGAACGTCCACGGGATAGCTCCGCGTCTTATTGGTCTTGATGGCGCCGGCCTGGACGACGTGTTGATGCTCTTCCGCCGTCCGCGCGAGCGCCGGAACGGCGTGGCCGCACTCTTCGCACACCAGGTGCAGAATCTGAACACCGTAGAGCTCGCGGCGTTCGCGGTATGTGTGCGAATGCGGGCAACCACCGAGGCAGAGATGCAAGAGTCGACTGAGCAGTTTCATGGCTGTCCTTGTCTCAACTGACCGGTCATCGATGACGAACCCGTTTCACTGTTCGAGCACCCTTTTCAGGGGCAACTTCCTTGCCGCACGGCCGGGTGTGCACGTGCCGGAAAGAAGCCTTAGGCGTCGCAAGAAGTCAGTCTAATGGATGTCTTTAAGTTCGGTGTTCAAGGACTTGATAGCTAGAGATGTCAAAAAACCGACAGGCGAGACGACGCCCCGAGGAGCTTCCCCCGCGCGGTTCGCCGGTGCGGAAACCGTCGCAAAGCGACCTCCAGCTGGCTCGTCGCCGGACCCTCCGCGATGTGATTGCGCCCGGCCTGGACGTGCTGTTCTGCGGGATCAACCCGGGCCTCTATTCAGGCGCGATCGGGCATCACTTCGCGCGGCCGGGGAACCGCTTCTGGCCCGCGCTCTTCGCATCGGGCTTCACTCCGCGGCTCTTCACCGCCAGCGAGGACCGCCAGCTCCTTCCGCTCGGCTGCGGCATCACGAATCTCGTCGCGCGCACGACCGCGGCCGCCGACGAGCTCGATCCCGCTGAACTTCGCGCCGGCCGGCAGCAGCTGGCGCGAAAGGTGCGACGCTTTCGCCCACGCGTGGTCGCCATCGTGGGAGTGATGGCGTATCGAACGGCGTTCAACCGGCCGGGTGCGACGCTCGGTGAGCAACCGGAAGAACTCGAGGGCGCGCGACTGTGGGTGCTGCCAAATCCCAGCGGGCTCAACGCGCATCATCGACCGGCGGACTTCGCGCGCGCGTTCCTGGAACTGCGTCTCAGCCTCCACCGCTGATCGGCGTGCGCCGCCGCTCGAGCTTGGCGGGCCGCGGACCCCGCCGTGGCGCCGCCGCGTCGAGCACGGCGTACTCCAACTCGACGCCGTCGGCCGCGCTGCGCAGCAGCACTCCGCCGCGGCTCATGTCTCCGCGACCGATGAACGTCGGCGGGTAGTGCAGTCGCCGGCCGAGCGCCGCTGCAAGCACGTCGACGTACTTTCCAGTGGCGACGCTGCCAAGGAGGACGACCCGGCCGTCCGCCGGCAGGTGCGCCACGAGCCTCGTCAGGTCGCGTTCGAGCGGCGCACGATACCGATCGTCTGCGGCGTCCACATCGACGGCAGCGAACTCGCGGATGATGTCGCTGCCGATCAGCACGTCCGGCCGCTGCAGGCCGCGCGTCGGCGTGATGATCAGCACGGCGTTGTCACCGACGGCCGGGCGGCCAAACACCGTCGCGTAGGTCAGCTTGCCGCGAAAGTAGAGGCCGCTCATGAAACTGAACGCCTCCCCGAGGCTCAGTCTGCCCTCGCGCAAGCGAACGGCGAGAGGAAGCGTCGACTCGGGCTTGAGCAGGATGTTCGCCCGGCGTCCGCCGCAATACGCCGGCGAGAGCAGGAAGACCAGCGGCCCGACTTCGCGAACTCGCTTCGTCGAGGCTAGCGGCGGCGGCCGCACGATCACATCCCCGCGTGCTACGCAGGGGTCGATGAACGTGCGCTTCAGATCCCGCGGGCGATCGACGATGCGATAGAACTCGTCGAGGTAGGCCCGCGCCTCGCGACGGTCGCTCGACGCCATGTTGGGGACCGCGTCGTAGACCGCGTAAATTTCGGTCTTGAGGGCGCGGAACTTGACGAAGAACGTTTCCAGTTCTTCGGGCGTCCGACAGGGCCCGCGGTAGAGCCGGTCGCGCACGGACTGGATCGGGAGGCGCTTGTCTACGCCGGAGTAGGTGGTGTTGACCAGTCCCGAAAAATCGAAGTCGTACGGGATGGGGTAGATCTCGTTGGCCGGCGTTTCGACCAGCCGGACGTTGTGCTGCTGGCTGACCGACAGGTCGGTGTTGCCGATCATGAACTCGAAGAGCATCATCAGCGTCAGCGTTTCGGAATGGGTCTGCCGGAACAAGGTCCCCTTGGCTTCCTTGATTCGTCCTTCGAGCCGCCGCGCGACGTCGTCGTCGTCCTCGATGAAATGCCCGAAGCGGGTGGCGACCGTGCGGCCGTTCTTCGCGTCCACGTAGGTCATCTTCGCGAGCCGCGATCGAAACGATCGCGGCGTGAGCAGGTTGAAGAGCCGATAGACCGCGTGCTCGCGCAGGACGTACTGCTCGAAGGTCCCGTTATCCCGGCAATGCGCGCCGAGCTTGAGCGAGCGCGGGCCGTCGAACAGCGTGTTTTTCGTCAGTTCTTTCTGAAACTCGAGACGCAGCGGCGCGAAGTCACACAGCGTCGGCTTCCGGCGCGAATGGCCGCGGGTCCTGATCTGCAGCGGCATCGACGTGGTCTGCCCGTCGGCGGCCGGAAACGTGATCGTCGCCGGAAACATCCTGGTGCTGGTCACATCGCGATCGCGCTGGACCGCGCGAAAATCAGCCGCGATCGTGATCGCGACCGGCTCCGCGCTGCGGAACAACCGCCGCCGCTCGGCTTCGCGGCGCCGTTCCGCCAGCTCCGCGGCGTTCGGCCAGGGTGGCGGCGCCGCCGGTTGCGCGACCGGCGGGGTGGTCGATTTCGCCTGTTCGACTGGCTCGGCAGCCGGGCCCGGCCGCGAGCAGCCACGCGAGCACGAGCGCAGCGACGGCACCTCTGACGGGGAGGCGCGCCCGACGCATCAGGTTCACCGCAATGCGGGCCGCGGCGCCTGCCGTCAGGACGTCGCGGCGATCGACGTAGATGGCTGTGAACACGTCGCCCTTGATCTCGAGCGCCGACGCGCGGCCGTTCTTCACGTACTCCGCTTGCATGCCGGTGTCGAGCATGAGGACCTTGCCGCCGAAGCGGACGCCAATCCGTCCGGTCGACGACACGGTGTGCGCGACGGCAATCGCGCGCGCCTGCTGCGCGGCCAGGATCTTGTCGACCTCAGGCGCGAACGTCTCAGGTTCCTGCGCCAGGCCGCGGTACCACAGCGGGCCGTCTTCGCGCGTCGTCAAGCTCGTCGCCGCCTCGACCCGCAGCTTGTCCATGCCCACGCCGAGCTCCCGGCGAATCGTCGTGTTGATCTCCTCGCAGGAAAGGGGGGCGACCGCCGGGCTGATCCCGCCATGCAGGAACACGACGCCGTTGATGCGGACGACGGCGTTGAGCGTGCGGAGATACGAGCCATACGGGCCCTTGAGTCCGAACGCGCGCACGAGCTCGATCATCCCGAGCGGCGTCTCCTTCAAGGCCTGCTCCCGCACGTCCGGTGCGAGGGTCTCGATCACTTGCTGGCGGATCTCCCGCGAGTCGCCATCCGCAAACGCGGCGTACTCGCCCGGCACGATGTACCGGTAGTCGCCGATCATCCGCATCGCTTCGTGGTTACCGATCAGGTAGTGGACACGGCCGCCGGCGGAGGCGGCGTCACGTTCGAGGCGACGGAGGAAATCGATCACCTTGCGCGAGTCGGGCCCGCGATCGACGACGTCGCCGAGTTGGACGAGGTGCGCCTTGCCGCCCGCCCAGCGGTCGCCCTTGCCGATGATGCCGGCCGTCCGGAGGATTTCGAGGTACCGGGTAAAGGCGCCGTGGACGTCGCCGACGGCGACAATCCGCTCGACGCCTGTGAAGGCGCACGCCGGTTCGTCGGCGTGCGGGCGCGCGGCGCCGATGACGATGGCGAGACACACGACGAGGAACACGACGCGTCGCGGGACGTGTGAGATCACAGACTGCCCCATATGAGCCGGATGGCCGGCCCGAGTCCTGACGGCAGACCGCGCCGCCCTGCGGCGCGAGACACGAGCATGGACGCCGTCGGGCGGATCGCCCGACGGCGCGACTTCCTAGGTCAGCCGGACGTTTTCGGCGCGCGGCCCTTTCGGGCCCTGGCTCTTGTCGAACGTCACCGACTGCCCCTCGCGGAGCTCGTCGAAGCGGACGCCCTGGCAGGCCGACTGGTGGAAGAAATACTCTCCGCCGTCCGCCGCCTCGATAAAGCCAAACCCCTTTTCACTCACCACGCGCTTCACCTTGCCGTTCGTCGCCATGTTCACTCCTAGTGCGTAAGCTTTCGCCGACTGCCGTCGCGCTCGTCACGGCGCATACGCTCGCGTTCCGATGAAAGAATGAACCGGGAGATGCGCAAGGAGGGCCGGACCTGGCCGAGTGAGCAGCAAATTCAGGAAAGTCGCAGCCTCATCATACTTCATTTCCTGGCGCAAGCTGGGCACCCCGCGCCGCGTTGTGGCGCGGGCCCGAGGCGCGGGGGTGGGGCCCCGCGCCGGTAATGTTAGACGGCCATGCGATGATAGCCGGCCATGGCGTCCCGCCGTTACCGCGCCGGTGAGTCGGTCGAAGACTACTGCCGGGCCTGCAAGACCGACCGGATGCACACCATCGTCGTGGTCGACGGCCTCGGACAGCCCCTGCGCGTGTCGTGCGGCTACTGCCGGAGCGAGCACAATTTCCGGGGCGGTCCACGGGTCGCCCCCGCCGCCGCTCGGCACTGACAGCCGCGATCGACCGGCCACTGAGCCGCCCGCGCCGCCGGCGGCTTCCGCGCCGACGCGCGCCGTTCCGCCCCAACGCCCTGCGCCGGCAGCCGCCGCGGGCGCCGGGCCTCTCGTGAGCGACCGTGAAAGGAGCGCGCCCCCATCATGCCGCATCAAGACGGACCTGCCGACCTCGAGACCATCCTGCGCCGCGTCATCCGGGAAGAGACGGGGTTGACGCCTGTCGCACCCGCCGAGAAGTGGCGCGGCGGGACGTTGGTCCTCCGGCCCGCGAACCCCGGCCTGCAGGAGAAGACCTGGCCGATCGAGACGTTCTTTCAGAAGGTGGTGATGGTCCGCAACCGTCTGCGCACCCTCGAGCAGCAGGTCAACGCCGCGGACCTGCCCGACGACGTGAAGATCAAGATCCAGGGCTACGTGACCGGGTGCTACGGGTCGCTGACCAGCTTCAATGTCCTGTTTGCGGAGGAGGGCGACAGATTCAAGGGCGCTGGGGAATAAGAGGTAAATGCCCCTGATTGCCCTGGAAGACGTGTCGACGGCGTTCGGCCACGTTCCGCTTCTCGATCATGCCGGCCTCCTCGTCGAGCCCGGTGAGCGCGTCGCGGTCATCGGACGGAATGGCGCCGGCAAGTCGACGCTCCTGAAGATTCTCGCCGGCGAGCTCCCGCCCGATACGGGCGCCGTGTGGCGCGCACCCGGGCTCCGCGCCGCACGGCTGGTGCAGGATGCCGAGGCCGTCAGCGCCGCGTCGGTGTTCGATGTCGTCGCCTCCGGCCTGGGCGACTTGCGCGAGCTCGTCGTCGGCTATCACCACGCCGCCGTTGCCGTCGCCGAACAGGGGACGGACGAGCAGTTGCGGACCCTCGGGCGGTTGCACGACGAGCTCGAGGAACGCGACGGCTGGCGCGTCGAGCAGCGTGTGGAGCTCGTGCTCACACGCCTGTCGCTGAACCCGGACGTGCCGTTCGACACCTTGTCCGGCGGCTGGCGCCGTCGCGCGCTGCTGGCGCGCGCGCTGGTGGCGGAGCCCGATCTGCTGCTGCTCGACGAGCCGACCAATCACCTCGACATCGAGGCGATCGAATGGCTCGAGACGTTTCTCTCGACGTACGCCGGCGCGATCGTGTTCGTGACTCACGATCGCGCGTTTCTCGAACGGCTCGCGACGCGAATTGTCGAGCTCGACCGCGGCCGGCTGACGTCATGGCCAGGCAGCTACGCGACGTTTCTCGAGAAGAAGGACGCGTGGCTCGCGAGCGAAGCGGTGGCCGCCGAGAAGTTCGACAAGCGCCTGGCCCAGGAAGAGGCGTGGCTGCGACGCGGCGTCAAGGCGCGCCGCACCCGCGACGAAGGACGCGTCCGCATGTTGATGGCGATGCGCGAAGAACGTGCCGCCCGTCGCGCGGTCACCGGCAACGTGCGTCTCCACGTCGAGTCCGCGGAGCGCTCCGGACACATCGTGTTCGAGGCGCGCGATCTCGCCAAGTCATACGGCGGCCGCCCGGTCGTGCGCGACTTCTCGACCCGCATCGTCCGTGGCGACCGCATTGGCCTCATCGGGCCCAACGGCGCCGGCAAGACGACGCTGCTGCGCATGCTCGTCGGCGATCTGGATCCGGACGCCGGGACGGTCGAGCGCGGGACGAATGTGCAGGTCGCCTATTTCGATCAGAACCGCGAGCAGCTCGACCCGGATCGCACGGTGGTCGATACGGTGGCCGACGGCAACGACACCGTCACCATCGGCGGCGTGGCCCGCCATGTGCACGGGTATCTCGAGGACTTCCTGTTCGCGCCCGAGCGCGCGCGATCGCCCGTGCGGTCGCTCTCCGGCGGGGAGCGAAACCGTCTGCTGCTCGCGCGACTGCTCGCGCGGCCCGCCAACGTGCTCGTGCTCGACGAGCCGACCAACGATCTCGACCTCGAAACGCTCGAGCTGGTCGAGTCCGAGCTCACGCGGTTCGCCGGCACGATTCTGGTGGTCAGTCACGATCGCCGTTTTCTCAACAACGTCGTGACCAGTACGCTGGCCTTCAGCGGCGACGGGCGCATCGAGGAGTATCTGGGCGGTTACGACGACTGGGTTCGGCAACGTCCCTCCTTCGCCCGCGGCGCGGGCTCCGGCGCGGCAGGCCCGGCGCCGGTTGATGTGGCGACGCCCCCTGAACCTCCGCCCCCTGCCGCGGCTGCGCGCCACCGCACGGCGCAGCCGGCGCGGCTGTCCTACAAGGAAAAAATCGAGTTCGAGACGCTCCCCGAACGCATCGGCGCGCTCGAAGCCGAGGAGGCTCGGCTGCAGGGTGTCATCGCGGGGCCGGACTTCTACCGGGAGACCGGAACGTTCATTCACGACACGATGGCGCGGCTCGAAGACGTGCGGCGCCAAATCCATGAGCACTACCAGCGCTGGGACGCGTTAGACTCTCGCGAGAGGTGATGCATGCCGATGCCTGATCCGATTTCCCGCCGGACCTTTCTTGCGATGGCTGCGGCCGCGCCCTTCGCGGCCTCGGCGATGACCGCTGCCCAGCGGACGATCCCGATCGGCCTCGAGCTGTATTCCGTCCGCACCGAACTGATGAAGGACTTGATGGGCACGGTGACGGCCGTCGGCAAGATGGGCTATCAGGTCGTGGAGTTCTACTCGCCGTACT
Organism: uncultured Acidobacteriota bacterium; assembly: GCA_963816795.1. Classification (GTDB taxonomy): domain Bacteria; phylum Acidobacteriota; class Vicinamibacteria; order Vicinamibacterales; family SCN-69-37; genus CAWFLT01. The sequence continues at coordinate 227,404 of CAWFLT010000002.1, forward strand.
ACACGTGGACGACCGATTACGCGAAAGAGGTGCGCAAGCTGCTCGACGACCTCAACGTGAAGTGTCTGTCGACGCACAATGGCGCGAATTCGATCTCGGCCGACGGTATGCAGAAGGCGATCGATCTGAATCAGATCATCGGCAGCAAGTCGATTGTCATCGCGAGCCCGCCGAAGGTGCAGGGCGTCGATGGCTGGAAGGGCTTTGCCGATCAGCTCGCGGCCGCCGCCGAGAAACTGCGGCCGCTCGGGATGTCGACCGGATTCCACAATCACGCGATCGAGTGGCGGCCGATCGACGGCGGCCCGCGTGCAATGGACATCCTCGCGGCGAATACGCCGAAGGACGTCGTGCTGCAGCTCGACTGCGGCACCTGCGTCGAAGCGGGCGCCGACCCGGTGGCGTGGATCAACGCCAATCCTGGACGCATCAAGAGCCTGCATCTCAAGGATTGGGGCAAGGGCGAAGGACGCGGCTACGCCGTCGCGTTCGGCGAGGGCGACGTGCCGTGGAAGCCGCTGCTTGCCGCGGCGGAATCGAAGGGCGGCGCCGAGTTCTATCTGATCGAACAGGAAGTCAGCCCGCCGGGCACCGCGCTGCAGATGGCGCAGAAGTGTCTCGACAACTACAAGAAACTCAGGGGCTGAGGTCCGGGGTGAAGGGCGCTTGAGGTCCGGGTGAAGGGCGCTCGAAGTCCGGAGTGAAAGGGCGCACGAGGTCCGGGGTGAAGCGCGCTCGAAGTCCGGAGTGGAAGGGCGCACGAGGTCCGGAGTGAAAGAACGCTTGAAGTCCGGGGTGAAGTGCGTTTGAAGTCCAGGGGAGGACAGATGCGCGCGATAGCGGCGGTGGTGGTCGGCGGAGGCATCGCGCTGGGTGGATTGATCGCCGCGCAGTCGGCTCGGCACCTGAACCCGATCATCGATCTGCTCGAGAGGAAGCAGCCCGTGTTCGGCATCGCGACGCCGTCGGCGGGCGGCGGTGGCGGCCGTCGCGGCGGCGGGGCAGCCGGTGGGGCGGCTGGCGCAGGGGCGGCCGGCGCGTCAACGACCCCGGCGGTACCGGCACCACCTCCACCCCCTCCACCTCCACCCAAGACGCCGCTCGAGCTCGCGAAGGAAGCGCTCGCGCATCCTGAGGCCGACTATTACTTCAACGGCAGCATGGAAGGCAGCGTCGATCGCGCTCTCGGGCCGTTCACGCTGTTCGCCGATGCGCTCGTCGAATCCGGCGCGATCAGCAAGGCGCCCTATCACCGTCTGCTGGCACCGCTCAGCGTCAAGACGCCGAAGATCTCGACGGATCCGCCGAAGGCGATCGAGAACATCAGCCGCCAGCTCAACGCCGGCGCCGCCGCGATCTCGTTCGTCGAGGTCGACACCGCGCGTGAGCTCGAGCAGGGCATCGCCGCGATGCGCTTCAAGGCGAAGGGCGGAACGCGGCCCGACGACATCGGGCCGGCCGCGAAGTACTGGGGCCTGACCGAGGCGCAATACCGCGAGAAGGCCGACGTGTGGCCGCTCAACCGCAACGGCGAGCTGCTCGCGTGGGCGATCGTCGAGACCAAGGAAGGGATCGCCAACGTCAGGCAGATCGCGCAGGTCAAAGGTCTGAGTGTGTTGATTCCTGGCGCCGGCACGCTTCGCGGTGTGTTCTCGACGACGGTCGACGGCAAGCAGGTGCGCGACGAGGCGGCCTGGGAAGCCGGGATTCAGCAGATCCTGGCCGCGTGCAAGGAGTTCAACGTGCCGTGCGGCTATCCCGCGAACGCGACTGACATCGAGATGCGGATGAAGCAGGGCTTCAGCGTGATCATCGTCCAGCAATTCAGCGAGGCCGGGTTCAAGGCGATCGAGATCGGCCGTCAGATCTCCGGGCGCGACAAGAAATAAGGTGTCTGCTCCGGCGCGTCGCGGCCGTTTCTTCTACGGCTGGTACGTCCTCGCTGCCGCGGCGCTCGCGATGGTCGGCACGCTGCCGGGCCGCACGCAGGGACTCGGTCTGGTCACCGAATCGCTGCTCGCCGATCTCGGCCTCGATCGCGTCACCTACGCCACGCTGAACTTCTGGGCCACGATCATCGGCGCCGCCGGCGCGCTGGGCGTCGGCCGTCTGATCGATCGGTTCGGAGCCCGTATCGTCGTCACCGCGGTCGCCGTGAGCCTCGGCATCGTGGTCTCCGCCATGAGCCAGGTGACCAGTGTCGCCGCGCTCGCCGTCGCCATGACGTTCACCCGCGGCCTCGGCCAGAGCGCGTTGTCGGTCGTCAGCATCGCGATGGTCGGCCATTGGTTCGTCCGTCGCATCAACACCGCGATGGCGATGTACAGCCTCGCCCTCAGCATCGGTTTCATGATCGCGTTCCCGGTCGTCGGTTCGCTGGTCCAGTCGCACGGCTGGCGATCGACGTGGCTGGCGATCGGGATCACTCTGCTCGCGGTCATCGCGCCGATCAGCTGGCTCGTCGTGCGGCGCAGCCCTGAGGCGATCGGCGCCGGGCCGGACGGCGACGACCAGTTCGCGCCGTCAACGCCGGCCCCTGCGGCTGAACTTTCTGGTCACCGCTGGTCCGACGCCGTGAGCACCGGCGCGTTCTGGGTGTTCGCGCTCGGCGCTGCGCTGTACGGGCTGGTCGCGTCAGGTATCGGTCTCTTCAACGAATCGATCCTGGCGGAGCGCGGATTCGGTCCGGACGTCTACTACCAGACGCTCGTCGTCACCGCGATGACTGCGCTCGCCGGCAATTTCCTCGGTGGATTCCTGGCGACGCGAATGTCCGCTGACGCGTCTGATGGCGATTTCGCTGTTCGTCCTCGCGGCCGGTCTGCTCATGCTGCCGTACCTCGGCACGCTCGCAGCGGTCATGATGTGGGCGGCGGCGATGGGGCTCGGCGGCGGGCTGGTGATGGTGCTGTTCTTCAGCGTCTGGCCGGCCGTCTTCGGCCGGCGTCACCTCGGCCGCATCCAAGGGCGCGGCGCAGGCGCTCACCGTGCTCGCCTCGGCGCTTGGCCCTCTGCTGCTCGCTTGGTGCGTCGATCTGACCGGCAGCTACGCCGCGATGTTCCACCTGCTTTCGGGAGTCATCGCCACCACTGCCGTCGCGTCGCTCGTCGTCGATCTGCCGCCCCCAGCCGTCGCGACGCTCGGGACGCCGGAACGCGCCGGATCGTGACGTGGACCTCGCGCTCTACTGGACCATCTGGATAGCGCTGATTCTGTTTGCGACCGGCGAGGCCGGCAAGCGCGGCCTCCACGGCGAACGGCCGCCCGCGCCCTGGGCGTGGCCCGTCTCGGCTGCGGGCGCCGCAATCGCGATCATCCATATCGTCATCGCGATGGGCGCGCGGCACGGTTGGAGCCACGACGCCGCATGGGCCGCCACCGCGCGGCAGACGGCGTCCGTCTACGGGCTCGCCTGGGGCGGCGGCGTGTTGGTCAACTACGCATTCGTTGCCGCGTGGCTGTTCGAGTTGTGGTCGTGGCGCCGCTCCCCTGAACGCTACGGGCACCGTTCCGCCCTCGTGACCTGGCCGATCCGGCTGTTCTTCCTCGTCATCGTTTTCAATGCGGCCGTCGTCTTCGCCGGCGGCTGGCGCCGCGCTGTCGGGGCGCTCATCGTGTTGGTCCTGATCGCAAGTTGGTGGCCACAGGCAAAGGCGAAGCGGCCCGAACCACCACACCTCTAGCACGGGGCTCACGGAGAGACGGCACGGGGCTCACGGAGTTCGAGGGTCAAGCCTACCGACCCTCGTGCTAAGCCCACCCCACCAGCTCCCGCTCGACCAGTGTCTTCAGCGCGGCGAGCCAGGTTGGATGCGTGTTCAGGCAGGGAATGCGGTGGAACGCGGGGCCGCCGGCGTGTTCGTACGACTCGCGGCCGGTCATGCCGATCTCCTCGATCGTCTCGAGGCAGTCGGCGACGAAGCCGGGGCACGCCACCGCGACACGTTCCCTGCGACCGGCGCATTCGAGCAAGGTGACGTCGGTGTACGGTTGCAGCCACGGCTCGCGGCCGAAGCGTGATTGAAACGTTACGGTGACACGGTCAGGCGGCAGATCGAGCGCCGCGGTCAGCCGTGCGCCCGTGATCAGGCACTGGTCCCGGTAGGGATCGCCGTCACGCACGTACCGCTCAGGCAGGCCGTGGAAGCTCAGGAGGTAGCGGTCGCACTCCGTGGCACCGAGTGCCTCACGCGCGACATCGGCGAGCGCGCTGATGTACTCGGGCGCGTCGTAGTACGGCGGCACGACCCGCAGCGGGAGGACCACACGGCGGCGCGCGAGCTCTTCATAGAGCTGCTGCAGGCTCGATCCGGTCGTCGCCCCTGCGTACTGCGGATACAGCGGGACGGCGACGATCCGATCCACTCCGGCGGCCTGGAGCTCGTCGAGGACCGAGCGAATCGATGGCCGGCCGTACCGCATCGCGACCTTGACGTCGATCCCACTGAAGCGGGCGGTCAGCGCCTCGGCGAGCGCAGATGCCTGCCGATTGGTCGTCACCGCGAGGGGCGATCCTTCGGACGTCCAGACTTTCTCGTAGAGTTTGGCGGAGGCTCGCGGACGCGTTCGCAACACCCGCCCATGGAGAATCGGCCACCAGAGCGGCCGTGGCAGGTCGATGACCCGGCGGTCCCAGAGGAATTCCGCGAGGTAACGCCGCAAGGCGCCGGGGGTCGGCGCGTCCGGCGTGCCGAGCTGGAGGAGAACGACACCAACGCGGCCGGGTCGCGCCATCGCCTGGTGCGTTTCAGCCTAGAGAACACCCCCGCCCGCACCAAGCCGGCAGACAAAACCGTGACACACCTCGCCGGGTCGCTTCATAAAATTCGGGGCGTGCGCCTGCAGATCCTCCATGGTCCGTCCGGGAGCCTGTCGCCGCTCGCTGACGCGGCCGTCTGGCGGACCTGCATCCGAGACATCGGCTTCGTCGACGCTGAGGATTCGATCAATCTCCCGCCACACGTCGACCGGCTCGAAGACGCGGCCGCGTATGCGCTGTTGCTCGAAGTGGTGTGCGGCTTGCGTTCGCCGCTGGCCGGTGAGACGCAGGTCATGGGGCAGTTCAAGGCCTTCGTCAAAGAGGTCGGACCCGGGGACGACCAGGTTCGTCGTCTTGCGCAGCGAGTCCTCACCGATGCGCGCGAGATTCGTACCGAGCATCTGCAGGGCCTGGGTGCGCGCGCGTACGGGAGTCAGGTGACGCGTCACGTCCGTGGCTGCCGCGTCGTGGCCCTCATTGGCGCCGGTGCCCTTGCGACGGAGATCAGGCCGGCCCTGGCTGACGTCGCCGAGGTGCATCAGTGGAACCGCGCGATGCTCGCCGCCCTCTCCTGCGGTCCCGGTTCCGACGAGCCCGCCTGTCTCGTTGTCGCGGCGCCGGTCGAGGGATCGGTCGTCGCCTCCGTCGCCGCGCGATATCCCCGGCTCACGGGCATTGTCGATCTGCGCGGTGAGCCCGATGCGAAACTTCCGCCGCTTGGCGTGGAGGTCGTCAGGTTGCCCGATCTGTTCCGTGCGGCGCAGCAGGCGACCGAGCGAGCGGCGGTCCGTATCGCCGCGGCGCGGCACGACATCCTTCAACGCAGTCAGGCCCATGCCCATCGCGACGAGTTGCATCCGTTCGGATGGGACGACCTGTGCGCCTGACGATCCTCAGTCGGGCGAGCGACCTCGCGCGAATTCAATCAGGACTCGTCGCACGGACGCTCTCGACGGCGTGGCCGGACGCCGAGATCACACAGGTCGTGCGCGCCGCCGCCGGCGACCGCGATCAGACAACACCGCTCACCGCACTTCCGGACAAAGGGGCGTTCACGGCCGATCTGTCGGACGAGCTCTCTGCAGGGCGGGCAGACGCGGTCGTCCACTCCTGGAAAGATCTGCCGCTCGAATCGCGCCCTGATACCGTGATCGCCGCGACGCTCGAACGTGCCGATCCACGCGACGTGCTGCTCGTCCGGCGCGACGCGGTCAGCGATCACCCGCGCGAGCTCGACGTCCTCACGTCGTCACCGCGACGAGCGTGGCTCATCGAGCACAGCATTCCTTCCTTGCTGCCGTGGCCGGTGACGACGCTGCGCGCGCAGCCGGTGCGCGGCAATGTCCCGACACGACTCCACAAGCTGCTCGAAGGCACGGTACCCGCCCTGATTGTCGCGAAGGCCGCGATCGATCGCCTCCTGGACGACGCGCATCCCTTCGACGCCGCACGCCGTGCGGTCCGAACGGCGCTCGATCGATGTCAGTGGATGGTGCTGCCGATCAGCCGCTGTCCGACGGCGCCGGCGCAGGGCGCGCTCGCCGTGGAAGTGGCGGCACAGCGTCGCGATCTAATCGATCGTTTCGCCGCCGTTTCCGATCAGGCGACGTGGCGAGCCGTGACCGTCGAGCGGGCGGTCCTGGCGCGGTACGGCGGCGGCTGTCATCAGGCGCTCGGTGCCACCTGCCTGACACGCGAGTTCGGCGACGTCCTCAGCATCCGCGGCCGCCGGCCCGATGGCGGCGAGGATGTGGCCTGGTCCCTCACGACAGACCGCGTGCCACCGCCCAAGGCGAGCGGGGGCAAGATCTGGCCGCGGCCCGACGAGCGCCACCGCGCCACGCGCCGCGACATCGCGGTGACAGCGCCGGCCAACGGCGCGGGGCTCTGGATCACCCGTGCCGACGCGCTGCCGGAGACCTGGGCCGTCCCGCCCGACCGGTTGGTGTGGACCGCGGGCGTGCGCACCTGGGAAAAGCTCGCCGCGCGGGGTGTCTGGGTACACGGCTCTGCGGATAATCTGGGAGATGTCGAACCCGCGGCGGTCGAGCGTCTTGCTGGTCGTGATCCGGACTGGCGTCGTTTGACGCATGCCGATGCGCAGGTGCCTGGCGCGCTCGCGACCTATGCGGTCGAAGAACCGCTGCCCGACGACCTCGCCGATCGGTCGCACTTTTTCTGGACGTCGGGTGCGACGTTCCGTCGCGCGCTCGAACGGTGGCCGTCGATTCAAACCGGGTGGCACGCCACCGGTCCGGGGCACACGCGCCGCGTCGTCGAAGCCGCGCTTGGCCAGGCGAGTCGCGTCGGCGTCTGGCTCGACTACGACACGTGGTATCGGGAGGTGCTGGAGTGATTCCGATCGCGACGTCTCCGGCCGCCTGGTCGCGGTTACGGCTGCGTCAAACGCCTCATCTGCGCGACCTGTGCGCCGAGACCGTGTTCACCGCCGCGCATTTCATCCAGCCGATCTTTGTCGTCGACGGCCTGGGTGGGAGCGAAGCGATCACCGGCCTTGCCGGCAACGCCCGTCTCGGACTGGCCGATGCCCTGGACGTAATTGGCAGTGACGTCGATCAAGGCGTCCGGCACTTCCTGCTGTTTCACGTGCCGGCCGCGAAGAGCAGCGCGGCGATTGGACTGGGCGCCGCTCGACCGCGCCGTCGCGGCGATCAAAGGCCGCTTCGGCGACGCGCTGCACCTGTGGGTCGACATCTGCTTGTGCGCGTCCACGGCCGATGGGCACTGCGCGATAAACGATGACGACGGCGGGATCGACCTGACGGCGACGCTCGCTGAACTGGCGCAGGCAGCGTCGGTGGCTGCCGGCGCCGGTGCAGACGGCATCAGTCCGAGTGACATGATGGACGGCCGGACGGCGGCACTTCGGGCAGCGCTCGACGCCGCCGGCCACGGCCGCGTCCCGATCATGAGTTACAGCACCAAGTTCGCCAGCCAGTTCTACGGCCCATTTCGGGAAGCCGCGGGTTCGGCGCCAAAGAAGGGCGATCGCCGGCACTATCAGATTGACGTGCGTGCGCGGGCGGACGCGATCGCCTCCAGTGTGCGCTGTGCGGCCGAGGGCGCCGACTTGCTGATGGTGAAACCGGGCCTCACCTCGCTCGATCTGATCCGGCCGATTCAGGAAGCCACGGGCCGGCTGGTCGGGGCCTATCAGGTCAGCGGCGAGTATGCGGCGCTCGTGGCGCTGGCCGAGCAGGGCCTGACCGACTTCGACGCTGCACTTGTCGAGACGTGGCACGTGTTCCGCCGCGCGGGCGCCGCCTACATCATTTCTTACGGCGCTCGCCACGCGCGCCGCCTGGGGCTCGCGGGATGAGCGGTGCCGCAAGCTTGTACGAACGTGCGCTCCGGGTCACTCCCGGCGGCGTCCACAGTCCGGTGCGCGCGTTCCGGAGTGTCGGCGGTGCGCCGCTTTTCTTCTCGCGTGGGCACGGGGCGTTCCTCGTCGACACCAGCGGCCGCGAGTACATCGATTTCTGCCAGAGCTTCGGGCCGCTGATCCTGGGCCACCACGACGAAGAGGTCGCCCGCGCCGCCCACGCCGCGCTCGACGACGGCTGGTCGTTCGGCGCCTGCGAGCCGTACTCGCTTGCGCTGGCGGAATGGATCGTCGCGCACGTTCCCCACGTCGAGCGCGTCCGCTTCGTCTCGTCGGGCACCGAAGCGGTGATGACCGCGCTTCGCATCGCCCGCGCCGCGACCGGCCGATCGCGCGTCCTCAAGTTCGAGGGCTGCTACCACGGCCACGTCGACAGCATGCTCGTGAAGGCCGGCAGCGGACTGGCCGGCCGCACTGCCGCCTCGAGCGCCGGTATCTCCGACGCGTCGCTGAGCGAGACGCTGGTCGCACGTCTCGATGACGACGAGCAACTCGAAGGGATTTTCGCGGAATCGGGCTCGACGCTGGCCGCCGCGATTGTCGAGCCATTGCCGGCCAATCACGGTCTGCTGCCGCAACGGCACGAATGGCTGCGCCGGCTCGCCGATGCGTGTCGCGATGCCGGTACGCTGCTCATCTTCGACGAGGTCATCAGCGGATTCCGGGTTGGCCCCACCGGCATGGCCGGCCGGCTCGACATCGCGCCGGATCTGACGTGTTATGGCAAGGTGATCGGCGGTGGATTCCCGGTCGGCGCCTATGCCGGACGCGCCGAGTATCTCGACCTCGTCGCGCCGCTCGGTCCGGTGTACCAGGCCGGGACGCTCAGTGCCAATCCCGTCGGGATGCGAGCGGGACTGGCAACGCTCACCAAGATGACCGCCGTCGACGGGTGGCGAGTGCTGGAAGGGCGCGCCGCCGCATTTGCCGCCGATGTGACGGCGCGACTCGCCCGCCTGACGGCGCCGCCAACGATTGTGCGCGAGGGTTCGATCCTGTGGCTGCACGTTGGCGCTGACAATCCGCGCCAGGTGGATGAGATCGATCCGCGGCAAGGCGCCTGGTTCGCGAAGGTCTTTCACGCGGCGCTTGCGCGCGGCGTCTACCTTCCGCCGTCCGGATTCGAAGTGCTGTTCCTTTCGCTGGCGCACGACGAGGCGATCCTCGCGCGCGCGGCCGCCGCCATCGCCGCCGCGATAGAAGAGGCGGGACAGTGAGCGCCCTGCGATCCCGCCATCGTCTGCACTATGTCGTCGCCGGCGCCTGGCTGGCGCTGACGGTATCGCTCGCGTCCTGGTGGCTGATCTTCGGGCTCGCGCAAGCCAGCCGGCTGCAGACGGCAACCGCCGCGGTCGAGGCGTCGGAGGTCGATCGCCTGCAGCGGATGCTCGAGTGGGAAGGGCTCGTGCTCATCGCGCTCCTCGTCGGTGGCGGCGTGGCGCTGCTCATCGGCATCCGCCGTGAGCACGCGCGACAGGAAGAGGTCCGCAATTTTTTCATGTCGTTCACGCACGACCTCAAGACGTCGCTCGCCAGCCTGCAACTGCAGGCCGAGAGCCTGCAAGAGGACCTGCCCGACGCCGCCGCGAATCCGAACCTCGATCGGCTGTTGAAGGACGCGCGGCGGCTGCAATTGCAGCTCGAGAACTCGCTGTATTTTGCCCAGCCTGACGGCGGTCTGTTCGTCGAGCCGGTCGACGTCCATGGGCTCGTCGAGCGCGTCGCCGGGGACTGGCCCGAATTGCGCGTCCGTATCGACGGCGGCCGGCGCGTGCTGGCGGACGAGCGCGCCGTCACCAGCGTGATGCGCAATCTGCTTCAGAACGCGTCCGTGCACGGCGCCGCTCGTGAGGTCACCGTACACATCCAGCCTCGGGGTCATGGCCGCGTGTCGATTGTCGTGACCGATGACGGTCACGGCGCGCCGGGCGACGTCGTCAGCCGGCTCGGCCAGCCATTCGTTCGATCGTCGACGACCGGCGGCACCGGCGTCGGTCTCTTCGTGTCGCAGCGGCTGCTGAGCCGGATGCGCGGATCCCTCGAGTGCGCGGGCGCCGATCACGGATTCCAGGTGACGCTGACCTTGCCGGAGGCGCTCTGATGGCTCGCGTCCTCCTCGTCGAAGACGATCCGTCGCTGGGCCGGACACTGGCGGAGCGTCTCGAGCGGGATGAACTGGTGGTGCAGTGGGTGCAGTCGATCGCCGATGCAAGCGACCGCCTGCGCGCCGGCGCGTGGGACCTCGCGATCGTCGACGTGAAGCTGCCGGATGGCTCAGGATTCGGCCTGGCGCGGCACATCAAGCGGACGACGACGATTCCGGTGATGTTCATGACCGCGCTCAACTCGGCCGAGAACCGCCTCGAGGGCTTCGAGCTCGGCGCCGACGAGTACCTGCCGAAGCCGTTTCATCTGAAAGAGTTCATGCTGCGGGTGCGGCACGTGCTGTCGACTCAGCCGCCGCGTCCGGTCGTTTCGGTTGGAGCGCTGTCGATCGACTTCGACGCGATGTCGGTGGCGGCCGCCGACGGGACGAAGACGTTCCTCCAGGTTCGCGACAGCCGCGTCTTGAAGCTGCTGATCGATGCGGCGCCCCGCGTAGTCAGCCGGTCCGAGATCCTGGACCGCGTCTGGGGAGAGGATCGATTTCCCACGCAGCGCGCCATCGACAACGCGGTGGTGCGGCTGCGGCAGGCGCTTGGCGACGCCGACGGCCAGCTGATTCGATCGGTGCGCGGTGTCGGCTATCAGTGGGCCGCCGCGGGGGACGTGTCATGACGCGGTTTCAGCGCGCGCTGGCCGCCGAGCCGCAGGCTGTGCCACCGATCTGGCTGATGCGCCAGGCCGGGCGGTATCACCGGCATTACCAGGCGCTGCGGAAGCGGCACAGCTTCGACGCGCTCTGCCGGACGCCGGATCTCGCGGCGAAGGTCGCGCTCGGTCCCGTCGAGGACTTCGATTTCGACAGCGCGATCCTGTTCAGCGATTTGCTGTATCCGCTCGACGCGCTCGGACTCGGCGTCCGCTACACGGACGCGGGCCCGCGGCTCGACGCGCGACTGACCGCATCGTCGATCGGCCGGCTTCGCCCGCTCGAGCAGGCCCTGCCGCGGATCGCCTTTCAGGCCGACGGCGTGAAGGCGACGCGGGCAGCGCTGCCGGCCGACCGCGGGCTGATCGGGTTCGTCGGTGGGCCGTGGACGCTGTTCGTCTACGCCGTCGAGGGCACGCACGCCGGCACGCTCGCCACCGCGAAGACCTCGTTGCCGCTCTATCGCCGGTTCGCGCGGCGGCTGGTGCCGCTGCTGGAACGCGGCATCGCGAGCCAGCTCGCAGCCGGCGCCGATCTGGTGATGGTGTTCGACACGGCGGCGGGGGAACTGCCCGCCGATGTCTATCGCCGCGTCGTCGCGCCGGACCTCGTCCGGTTGGCGCGGCGGTTTCCCGGGCAGCTCGGCTATTTCGGCCGGCACCTGCATCCGGCGCATCTGGCGCCGGCGTCGATTGCCGACGCGCCGTGGGCGGGCCTGGCGTACGACTGGCGCTGGGATCTCGCCTCGTGTCTGGCCCGGCCGCGCTCCGGCTTCGTGCAGGGCAACTTCGACCCCGCCCTGCTGCTGCTCACTGGTCGTGCGCTCGACCGGGCGATCGACGAGTTCCTCGCGCCCATGGCTAAGCTGCCGGCGCACGCCCGTCGCGGCTGGATCTGCGGGCTCGGCCATGGCGTCCTGCCGCCGACGCCGGAAGCCAGTGTCCGCCGGTTCGTTCAGCGGGTACGGAGGAGGTTGCAATGACCGCGGTCGATCTCGTGGCCCGCTACGACGTGCCGGTGCCGCGGTACACGAGCTATCCGCCCGTGCCGCACTGGCACGACACGCCGACGGCGGAGCAGTGGGTGGCTTCCCTCGGCCGCGCCATCGGCGCGCCCGATGCGTCACTGGCGCTCTACGTGCACATCCCGTTCTGCGAGTCGTTGTGTACGTTTTGCGGCTGCAACACGGTGATCACCCGCGACCACCGGCACGAGGACACCTACGTCGATCTCGTGCTCAGCGAGCTCGACGGATATCGCGCGCGCGTGCCGGCCCTCGACGCCCGTCCTCTCCGCCAACTGCATCTTGGGGGAGGGACGCCGACGTTTCTCTCGCCGGCCGCGCTCGACCGGCTGATGACGGGTCTGTTCGCGCGGCTTGGCCGGGCGGCTGACGATTTCGAAGGATCCGTCGAGGTCGATCCGCGGGTGACCGTCCACGGCGCAGCTCGAGGTGATGCGCCGGCACGGTTGCTCGCGCATCTCGCTGGGTGTTCAGGACGTCGATCCAGAGGTCCAGAAACTGGTCAATCGCGTACAGCCATTCGAGCGCACCGCGGCCGTGTGCCGTGACGCGCGCCGGATCGGGTTCGCGTCGGTCAATTTCGATCTGATCTACGGCTTGCCGGGGCAGACGGCCGAATCGATGGCCCGGCTGACCGACGCGGTCCTGGATCTCAGTCCGGATCGGCTGGCCGTGTACAGCTTCGCGCGCGTGCCGTGGATCAAGCCGGCGCAACGCCGGTTCCGGGACGATCAGATTCCGGCCGGCGCGGACAAGCGCGAGCTCTACGAAGCGGTCCGCACGCCGCTGCTGGCGGCCGGGTATGAAGAGATCGGCCTCGATCACTTCGCGCGGCCGGCGGATGCGCTCGCCCGGGCGGCTGCGGACGGCACGCTGCATCGCAATTTCATGGGCTACACATCCGCACCGACGTCAGTGCTCCTCGGGCTGGGCGTGAGCGCGATCTCCGAGACGGCAGATTGCTATCACCAGAACGAAAAGGTCCTCACGGTCTACGATCGCCGCGTCCGCGACGGCGAGGTGCCGACGCTGCGCGGACACCTGTTGTCGGCTGACGATCAAGCGCGTCGCGCCCGGATCGTCGCGCTGATGACCCGGTTCGTCGTCGACGTGGCCGAGAACGAGGCGCGCGAAATCCGCGACTTCCTTGGCCCGCTCTTCGACGAAGGGGTCCTCGCCGTCGAAGCCAATCGCCTGATCGTGCCTCCGGCCGGCCGGCCATTCCTCCGCCATGCGGCATCGTTCTTCGACGTCTACTTCCGGGCCGATTCACCGGCCGGTCCGCGTTACTCCACGTCGGCGTGAAGACCGCCCGCGTGATTGGCGCGGGGCTCTCGGGCCTGGCCGCGGCCTGGTGCCTGTCACAGCGCGGGGTCGACGTCGAGGTGATTGAAGCGGCGCCGGGCCCGGGCGGTCTCATCCATACCCGCGTGTCTCCACACGGACTCGTCGAGACCGCGGCCAACGCGTTTGTCTGGTCCGCCACCGTCGCACGCTGGTTCCGCGATCTCGATCTGACGCCCTGTTTTCCCCTGCCGTCGAGTCGCGCCCGCTATATCTGGCGCGACGGCCGGCCGCGTCGCTGGCCGCTGTCGATCGCGGAGACGGCGTCGATGGCGGCCCGCTGGAGTCGTGCCGCGCTCACTCGCAGCACGAAGCCAGGCTCAGATGAGACGGTCGCGCGCTGGTCCGATCGCGTTTTCGGCGCGGCGGCCACCCGCCAGCTCCTCGGCCCGGCGCTGGCCGGCATCTACGCCTCGTCACCCGATCGCCTTTCCGCGCCGCTCGTCATCGGGCGTCGCCGCCGCCGCGGCCGCCGGCAGATGGCCGTGCAGATGGCCGCACCAGAACGCGGTATGGGACAGTTCGTCGCGCGCTTGCACGAGCGGCTCGCCGCTCGCGGCGTCGCGTTCAAGTTCGGCGTGCTTTGCGATCGTCTCGATCCGCAGCTGCCAACCGTCATCGCGACTGGCGCACCGGCAGCGGCGAGGCTGCTGGCGATCGACGCTCCCGAAGTTGCTGCGGCGCTGGCACGCGTGCAGATGTTGCCGCTCGCCACCGCCACCATGTTCTTCCGCCCGTCGCTTGACGACGCCCACGGATTCGGCGTGTTGTTTCCGCGCGAGTCCGGCATCGACGCCCTCGGCGTGCTGTTCAACACCGATATTTTTCCCGGTCGAGCCACCTGCCGCTCGGAGACCTGGATCTATGGGTCGACCCGCACGACGGCCGACGTCGTGCTCCTGAGCAGGGATCGCGTGCTGGCCGATCGCGAGCGAATGACGTCGCGGCGCGACGAGCCCTTCGACGTCGTGATGACGTCGTGGCCGGAGGCCGTGCCCTGCTACGACACGGCGATCACACACGCGGAATCGGCGCTCGCCCGACTCCCCGCAGGCGTGACGCTGGCGGGCAACTATCTGGGCCAGATCGGCGTTTCCGCCCTCCTGGAGCAGGCCGAGAGGGCAGTGACGTCGCTCGCGCCTCCTGGAGCAATGCCCGGGCGGGCCCAGCACCCAGCACCCAGCACGTAGCACCCGGCACGTAGCACCCGGCACCCAGCACCTAGCACCCGGTTCTCGTAGTAGCGTCAACAGGTGCTGTCGCTCCGCTACCTGCTCCTCGTGCCAGCGATGGCCACCTGCGCGTGTCTCGCACGGCAGTCGCCCTCTTCAAGTCTGCCCGCGCCTTCGCCTGATGTCTGTCGGACGGTCATCGGTCTCGATGGCCATCCAGCGGCGACCGTCGTTCAGTGGCGCAACGCCGACGCTGCCGGAGGTGTCATGGCACCTCCCGACTGGTGTGCCACCGTCGGACCGGTCGTCGCCAGTTCGCGCCAGGCGCTGCAAGCGTCCGCGGCTCCCTCGATCGACACGCTGGCGATCGTCAGCTGGAATGTGCACGTTGGCGGCGGGGACATCGCCGGATTCGTCCGGGCGCTCCGCGACGGCCGGTTCACCGGCGGCAAAGTCGTGACCGACTTCGTCCTGTTGCTTCAGGAGGTCTATCGCAGTGGTGAGCACGTGCCCCCTGGCGTCAGCCGAGGCGCGCCGGTGCCACCGGCGATTCGCCCGACTCCATCATGGGGCCAGCGCCAGGACATCGTGCAGATCGCGTCCGCGCTTGACCTGTCACTCTTCTACGCGCCGTCGATGCGCAACGGCCATCCACCGGACGCGGGCTCGGCCGCCGAGGATCGCGGGAACGCCATCCTCGCGACGCGCGGCCTCAATCAACTGACGGCGATCGAACTGCCATTCACCCGGATGCGGCGCGTTGCCATTGCCGCGACGATGCAGGTGATGACGCCCGAGGGCGAGCCGGGCACCCTCCGTGTCGCCAGCGCGCACTTCGATGTGCTCGCGGGGCCGCGCCGTCTGTGGCTCTTCTCCAGCGGGCATCGCGCGCGGCAAGCGCGGGCGCTCGGTCAGGCGTTCAGCACCGACACGGCGGTAGTGGTTGGCGCCGACCTCAACACGTGGTCGGAGGGTGCGATTGAAGCGGCGCCCGTCGTCCTCCAACAGGTGTTCGAGGACACGCCGCCGCGCCGCCGGATGGCCACCTTCGGCCTGTTGCAGCTCGACTATCAGTTCTATCGCCTTCCCGGTCGATTGATCGGTGACTTCGTGCGAATCGACGACGAGTTCGGATCCGATCACCGGCCATTGCTCGGCCGGATCGTGAATCAGCGGGTCAAGCCATCCGTTAGCACGGCGGAGCAAAAAGCTCAACGTGAAGGCCGTGAAGAAAAGCACCCTTGGCTTTTCGAGTCGTGTCTTCAGAACTTTACGTCTTCATGGTGATGGTTTTTTGACTCGTGTTATTTCTTGAACAGCTTCGGCGCGAATTCGTGCAAGGAGCGCCGCCAGGTGTGCCATTCGTGCGACGTGCCGGTAGACGTGTAGGTCACCACGTTGCGGACGCCGTGCGCGTCGAGCAGCGTCCGCGACGCATCGATCGCCGTCGTCAACCGCGTCTCCACGCTTCCGGCACCCATCCAGAGCAGATGCACGCGACGGTTCCAATCGGCAGGATTCGCGAGCTCGCCGTTGTACGCGGTCTTGAGATCGCCGGTGACGGAGGCGCCGCTGAACAGCCCGATCCACGAGAACGCGTCCAGATTCCTCATCCCAATCTGGAGCGCCTGACCGCTTCCCATCGAAAGGCCTGCGATCGCGCGTTGGTCCCGGCTCGCGTGCGTGCGATAGCGCGCGTCGATCGCCGGCACCAGATCCGTCATGACGACTCGCTCGAACGCCGACGGGCCTTGCGGACCGCCAGCCCGGCCGGCGCCCTGGCCGCGTGCGGCCGCCGGATCGGGGGCCGCTCCCGGCGGCGCCGGCACCGTCGCATATCCGTGATCCATGACGACGATCATCGGGACGGCCTGCTTGCGCGCGATCAGGTTGTCGAGGATGAAGTTGGCGCGGCCCTGCCGGGTCCAGCCCGTCTCGTTCTCGCCGGCGCCGTGCTGGAGGTACAGCACGGGAAAGCGCGCACGCGTGTCGCGGTCGTAGTCGGGGGGCGTATAGACCATTGCCCGTCGCCACTGACCGGTCACTTGCGACAGATACCACTCCATCCGGACCTGGCCGTGCGGCACGTCGTGAGGCAGGTAGAAGTCCTCGCCGGGGCTCGGAACTTCGATGCCGCTCGTGTCGCGCGCCCAGCCAAAAAACGCCTGACTGCCCGGATCGTTGACCGCGAGGCCATCTACCAGGAACCAGTAGTAGTGGAATCCTGGGACGGCTGGCGGCGTCGTGACCGTCCAGAATCCATCGGCGCCTTTCGTGAGGTCGGTCGGCTCCGTGCCGAGCCCGTTGTCTCCACCGCCGGGTTGCAGTTGCACCCGCGTGGCGTTGGGCGCGCGGAGCCTGAACGTCACGCGTCCGTCCGCGTGAACGGCAGGGAACTGCGCGTTCATCACGTTCGAAACCGCCGGCTTTGGCACGTCCGAGGCCTGGCTCGTGACGAGCGCGCCGGCCAGCAACCAACCCGCGAATCTGACTCCCATTTCCGCCTCCGGAACTGTGTGCTCGACACCATCTCACCGACGCCCGCCGTTGCAATCTCCCCCATCTCAGCTCGCTACAGCGATTTGGCAACGCCCGGCCCATTCTGGGCAGCCCATGCGCTTTTCCATGCTGACGCCGCCCGGACATCCCGCCCATCGCAGGCGGCGGCCCTTGGAACGGCTCTCGCATCGATGAAGGTATGGTCATTCGTCCATCCAAGAAGATTCGCTATGCCGTTGTCGGCCTCGGCCACATCGCGCAGGTTGCGGTGCTGCCAGCCTTCGCTCACGCCAGGCGGAACTCGGTTCTGCACGCGTTGATCAGCCATGACGCCCAGAAGCTCGCTGAGCTGGGCGAGCGCTACGGGGCGCCGGTACGCGGCACCTACGACGAGTACGAGGACTGCCTGCGCGAGGTCGATGCCGTCTACATCGCGCTGCCCAACTCGCAGCACGCGGCGTTCACGATTCGCGCGGCCAACGCGGGCGTCCACGTGCTCTGCGAGAAGCCGCTCGCCGTCACCGATCGCGAGTGCCAGCAGATGATCACCGCGTGCCAGGACGCCAGCGTCAAGCTGATGACCGCGTATCGCCTCCACTTCGAGCCCACGACGCTGGAGGTTCTGGAGCTCGCGAGGAGCGGCCGGCTCGGTGACCTGCGCTATGCGACGGCGGCCTTCTCGATGCGCGCCATCCCGGGAGGCATTCGCACGAACCCTGAGCTCGGCGGTGGAACGCTCTATGATTTGGGTGTGTATTGCATTCAGGCCGCGCGCTTGCTCTTTGGCGCGGAGCCCTTCCAGGTGCAGGCGGCGGCGATCGACGGCGGACGCGCCGGGATGCCCGGCATCGATGAGATGACGACGGCCGTGCTGTCGTTCGAGGGCGATCGAACGGCGTCCTTTACCACCAGTTTTGGCGCCGCGGACGTCTCGTCGTTCCGGCTGGTCGGCACGCAGGGTGCCGTGCATCTCGAACCGGCGTTCGAATACGCCGAGCCGCTGGTCTACACACTGACGATCGACGGCAAGACGACGAAGAAGCGAGGCAAGAAGCGCGATCAGTTTGCCGCCGAACTGCTGCATTTCTCGGACTGTGTGCTGAAAGACCGGGCGCCGGAGCCTTCAGCCGAAGAAGGGGCGCAGGACGTCCGCATTGTCGAGGCCCTGTACGAATCTGCCCGGCAGGGGCGAGCGATCGCCCTCGCGCCGTTTACGCCCGACCGCGCCCCCCGGCGAGCACAAGCGATGGATCTGCCTCCGGTCCGGAAGCCTCCGCTCGTCAACACCGAGGCGCCACACGATTAGCGCGCGCCGTTCCCGCGCCCAGGCGCCGTTCGACGCGGTCGACCTCAATGCGGTCGCGGCTGGGTTGCTGCGCGATCTCGCCTCGATCCAGACCTCGCCGCACAAGGAGCGCGGCTATCGCGGGGCTGCCGGCGCGGTGATGCGGCTCGACGATCCGCTGGTGATGCTGCGGCAGGCCGACGGCACCATCAGGAAGATCGCGGCCATCGGGCCGTCATCGGCCCGGATCATTGCGGAAGTGCTCGAGACAGGCGGCTCGGCGACGGTGGAGGCGGCGATCGCAGCGAGCGGCCGGGCCGTGGACGTCGCGCGACGCCGCGGGCTGCGGAACAATCTCCTGAGTCGCGCGCGTGTTCTCGACGTCTTGCGAGACGAGACGCTGGATGGCCCGTCACTCGAAGACTACCGGGGCGACTTCCAGATGCATTCGGAGTGGAGCGACGGCGAGCTGCCATTGCCGGCGCTCGCAGCCGCGTGCGCCGCTCGCGGCTATCAACATTCAGCGGTCACCGATCACTCGTTCGGCTTGCCGCTCGCGGGAGGCCTCTCGACGACCGACCTCCGACGGCAGCACCGCGAGATCGATCAACTCAATGACGCGATGGCCGGCCGCTTTCGGCTGCTGAAAGGCGTCGAGGCCAACATCCAGGCCGACGGCAGTCTCGACCTGAGCGCCGAGGATCTGCGCGGGCTGGAACTGGACCTGGTCCTGGCGGCGCCACACGCCAAGCTTCGGGAGAGCACCGACCAGACCGCGCGAATGGTGCGTGCCGCGACCACGCCCGGCGTTCACATCCTCGCGCACCCCCGTGGCCGCAAGCTGGGGGAGCGCACCGGGGTCCTGGCTGACTGGAAGACGGTCTTCGAAGCCGCCGCGGAAGCTCGCACGGCGATCGAGATTGACGGCGATCCGTCGCGGCAGGACCTCGACGCGATGGCCGCGCAGATCGCGCTCGAGGCCGGATGCTTCTTTGCGCTCGACAGCGATGCGCACACCGACCGGGAACTGGTGAACGCGGAGACGGCGATCGCCCACGCACGCCTCGCAGGCATCCCACCCGAACGCATTGTCAATTGCTGGCCGCTCGATCAGCTGATGGACTGGGCCATCGAGCGGAGCGGCCGCCGGTAGCGCTAGTCGACGACCACGACCGGGCGGCCAACCGTCGCCGTCGACAGCATGCAGGCGCCGCGCTCAGGGGCGCGCACTGCGCCAAACCGCTGCTCGAGGAAGTTGATCGCCGAGTCGAGCGCGAGCGGTTCGGTCGGCGCCTGAATCTTGATGCGGTGACCATCCAGCTGGACGAGCGGCCGGACGATGGCGCCCCCTTCTTCCAGCAGTGACACGAACGCGGTGTAGTCCGGCCGGCCAGGATGGCCTGGCTCATTGATTTCCACCAGGCACTCACCGTGATCGAAGCGAACCTGTTGGCAAGTCATTGCCCGTCACACCTCCGTGCCCCCAATCTGTGCAAGCCGTGTGCCTGACGGAACCCGCCGCATTTCCTGCGCGCAGTTCTGACGTGGATCACAAGTTGCACATCTGAACTTCCAGATTGGGTTGATCGTGGGTAGAGGAGGAAACCAATGAGGAAATACGTGCTTGCGTGGCTGCTGGGTGTGCCTGCTTCGGTGCTGATCGTTGTGTATCTCGTCAGCCACGCCGCGTGTGGCGGCTAGAGCGGTTGCCCGAGCCGAAAAGAGAGACCGAGATGAATCCAAAGGATGCGGAGACGCTCACCAACAGCCCAACGACGGCCCGCGATGACCGATCGCAGGGCGTCAAGGGGCCGCCCAACAAGCCGGGACAACATGCCAAGCCGGCCGGGCGTGTCACGCGGGCGGCCTACGAGGCGGGCGTGCGCGTCGACGAGCCGCCAAAGAAGCGCCGGCAGACACGCTGACCTGGCCCCGCGCTCGGGCCCGCGCCGCCAAAGCGGCGCGGGGTGACGCTATCTCGCCCCGACGACTTCGCCGTCAGGCTGGACGGACTTCGGGTTGACGAACGGCATCATCTTCCGCAAGTCGGCACCCACGCGCTCGAGCAGTTGATGCCGCTCGCGCGCACGCGTCTCGTTGAACGACGGCCGCCCGGCGTTGTGCTCGCCGATCCACTTGCGCGCGTACTCGCCGTCCTGAATCTCCTTCAGCATCTGCCGCATCACCGCGCGCGTCTGCTCGGTGACGATGCGCGGGCCACCCGTGTAGTCGCCATGCTCCGCGGTGTCACTGACGGAATACCGCATGTAGTTGAGGCCACCCTGATAGATCAGGTCGACGATGAGCTTGAGCTCGTGCAGACATTCGAAGTACGCGATCTCCGGTTGATAGCCGGCGTCGACCAGCGTCTCGAAGCCCGCCTTGATGAGCTCGCTGACGCCGCCGCACAGCACCGCCTGCTCGCCGAAGAGGTCGGTCTCGGTCTCTTCCGAAAACGTCGTCTGCACGACGCCGGCGCGGGTGACGCCGATCGCCTTCGCATAGGAGAGCGACGTCTGCCAGCGCGCGGCCGGTGGCGTCCTGGTGAATGGCGACGAGCGCGGGCGTGCCGCCGCCCTCGACATACAGCTCACGCACCCGGTGGCCCGGGGACTTCGGCGCCACCATCACCACGTCGATGTCAGCCGGCGGCGTGATCGTGCCGAATCGGATGTTGAAGCCATGCGCGAACAGGATCGTCTTGCCCGGCGCGAGATTCGGGAGGATCGCGTCGTGATAGAGCGCCGGCTGCGACGTATCCGGCACGAGGACGACGATGAGATCGGCCCAGGCCGCCGCCTCGGCAGGGGAGAGCACGGTGAGCCCGGCGGCGGTCGCCCGCGCCCGGGACGCGCTCCCGGCCGGCAAGCCGACCCGGACGTCGACGCCGCTGTCGCGCAGATTCAACGCATGCGCATGGCCCTGTGACCCGTACCCCATGACCGCCACCCGGCGGCCCTGAACCACGGAGAGATCGGCATCCTTGTCGTAGAAGATTGTCGCCATTGGTCCTCGTGATTGTTCTGGCGCCTCGAAGTCCGAGGCGCCCTACGTACTTGTCCCGGCGCCTCGAAGCTCGAGGCGCTCTACGTACTACACCGAGCAGGCGAGCGACTCGTCGCTGGCGCCTCGCACGATCCACCCCGTCGGTCAGATCGGCGCGGCCCGACGGCCGGCCCCGTGCCATCGACAATCGCCCGGTCCGCGCCATCTCGATGATGCCGAACGGACGCAGCATCTCGACCAGGCCGTCGATTTTTTCTTCGGTGCCGGTGATCTCGACGATCAGCGACTCCGGCGCGACGTCCACGATGCGCGCGCGGAACACGTCCACCAGTTGCATCACCTGACTGCGCGTCTCGATCGTCGTCGCCACCTTGATGAGCGAGAGGTCGCGCGTCACCGTGGCCACGTCGGTGACGTTCTCGACTTTCTGCACGTGGACGAGCTTGTAGATATTGGCTTCGATGCGCGACGCCGCCTCGGGGCTGCGCCTCGACGACAACCGTCATCCGTGAGATCCCGGACACATCGGTGTGACCGACGGTGAGCGAGTCGATGTTGTAGCCGCGACGGCGCAGCAATGACGCGATCCGATTCAAGACGCCGGGACGGTCAGCCACATGAACGACAAAGGTCAGCACGGTGGAAAGCTCCTGTTAATGGACAATCGGCAATCGGCAATCTGCAATGGCAGAGACATCGACAATCGGCAATGCCGATCGGCAATGGACAATTGGCAATCGCGCTCGACCATGGACAATCGGCAATCTGCCCATCACTCATCACTTCCCGTTTCGCTGATCGGGCTCGGGCGGCGGATCATCGCGTGTAGATCGGCGCCGGCCGGGACCATCGGGTAGACGGAGTCTTCCTGCTCGACGCGGAAGTCGAGCACGACCGGCCCCCGATGCCTGCGCGCGTTCTTCACCGCCGGAATGACGTCGGCGCGCGATCGGATCGTGCACGCCTCGATGCCGTAGGCGCCGGCCACCTTGGCGAAGTCCGGGCTCAGCAGGGGAGTGGCGGCGTAGCGTTTTTCGTAGAAGAACTCCTGCCACTGACGCACCATGCCGAGGTAGCCGTTGTTGATGATCGCGACCTTGACGTCCAGTTGCTCCTGCACGGCCGTCGCCAGCTCGCACATCGTCATCTGGAAGCCGCCGTCGCCGACGACCGCCCAGACTTCGGCGTCCGGGCACGCCATCTTGGCGCCGATGGCAGCCGGCAAGGCGAAGCCCATGGTGCCGAGGCCGCCCGAGGTGACGAGCGAGCGCGGCGCCTCGTGCTTGTAGTACTGCGCTTCCCACATCTGGTGCTGGCCGACGTCGGTGACGACGATCGCGCGACCGTCCGTGGCGCGCCAGAGATCGTGAATGACGTGCGCGGCGTAGAGGTGGCCGTCGTCAGGCAGCCCCTGGATGTCGCGGACGGCCGAGTCTCCCTTGAGCGTGTCGATGCGCTGCATCCAGTCGGAGAGATCGAGCGTCGGCAGGTTCGGCTGCCAGGCCCGAAGCACGGTGGCGAGATCCGCGACGATGCCGACGTCGGTGGGCACGTTCTTGCCGATCTCCGCGGCGTCGATGTCGACGTGGATTTTCTTCGCGTGCGGCGCGTAGGTCTTGAGATTCCCGGTCACGCGGTCGTCGAAGCGCATGCCGAGGGCGATGAGGAGGTCGGCTTCCTGGATGGCCGTGTTGACCCAGGCTTCGCCGTGCATGCCCATCATGCCGAGGTTGTGCGGATGCGAGGCCGGCAGACCGCCGATGCCGAGCAGCGTCACGGCGACGGGGATGCCCGTGGCATCGACGAACGCACGGAACTCGTTGACCGCGCCGCCGAGCATGATGCCGTGGCCGGCGAGGACCACCGGCCGGCGGGCCGACTTGATCAGGGCGAGCGCGCGCTCGATGGCGTCGCGATCCAGCGCGCGAGCCGGCCGCGCCGGCGTCGCCACCGGTGCGGCGGCCTCCCAATCGAATTCGCACGACGACTGCTGTGCGTCCTTGGTGATGTCGATCAGCACCGGACCGGGCCGGCCCGACTGCGCGATGTGAAACGCTTCGCGCACGGCCGGCGCCACATCGGCGGCCCGCGTCACCAGGTAGTTGTGCTTGGTGATCGGCAGGGTGATGCCGGTGATGTCGGTTTCCTGGAAGGCGTCCGAGCCAATGAGCCGGCTGCCCACCTGGCCGGTGATGCAGACGATCGGCGACGAGTCCATCATCGCCGTGGCGATGCCCGTCACCATGTTGGTGGCGCCGGGACCGCTCGTGGCCACCGCGACGCCGACGCGGCCGCTGGCGCGCGCATAGCCGTCCGCCATGTGCGTCGCGCCCTGCTCGTGCCGGACCAGCACGTGCCGGATCGGGAACTTGAGCATCGCGTCGTAGGCGGGCAGGATGGCTCCGCCCGGATAGCCGAAGATGTCGGTCACGCCCTCACGGACGAGACACTCCCACAGAATTTCTGCCCCCGTGAGACGACTCACGCCGGCCTCCCTTGGCTGGTGACGGCGCCTTGCGCCGCCGACGAAACGAGTTGTGCGTACTTGGTGAGCACGCCGGCCGGGGCGTTGGGCGGCCGCGGCGTTCGTGCCGCGAGACGTGCCGTCAACTCCTCGGCTGGAATCTCCAGGTCGATGCGCCGGCGCGCGACGTCCATGACGATGGCGTCGCCGTCGCGCACGGCGGCGATCGGTCCGCCGGCAGCGGCCTCCGGCGCGACGTGTCCGGCCATCAGTCCGTGGGTGGCGCCTGAAAAGCGGCCGTCGGTGACCAGCGCGACCTGTTCGCCGAGTCCGGCGCCGACAATCGCGGCGGTGACGGCCAGCATCTCCCGCATCCCGGGGCCACCGCGTGGTCCCTCGTAGCGGATGACGACCACGTCACCGGCGCGGATGGCGCCGGCCTGGACCGCGGCAAAGGCCGCTTCCTCACCGTCGAACACGCGCGCCGTCCCGCGGATCGTCGTTCGTGGATGGCCGCCGATCTTGAGCACACAGCCCTCCGGCGCCAGTGTGCCCTTGAGAATCACCAGTCCGCCCGTCGCCGCGAGGGGAGCGTCGATCGTGCGAACGACGTCCTGGCCGGGCGTTTCCCGTGCGTCGCGGGCTTCCTCGCCGATCGACCGGCCGCTGACCGTGATCGCGTCGGTCTTGAGCAATCCAGCGTCCGCAAGGCGCTGCGCGACGAGGGTCGTGCCGCCGGCACGATGCAGATCGGTCGCGACATACCGGCCGGCCGGCTTGAGGTCGGCAATCCACGGCACGCGCGCGTTGATCTCGTTGAACGCTTCGAGGTCGAGATCGACGCCCGCCTCGCGGGCGATCGCCAGCAAGTGCAATACGGCATTGGTCGAACCGCCGGTGGCGGCGACGGACGTAATCGCGTTCTCGAACGCCGCCGGCGTGAGGATCGCGCGCGCGGTGACCTTGCGGCGGACCAGGTCGGCGACGAGCCGGCCGGCGGCCACCGCCACGCCGCGTTTGGCAGGGTCCACGGCGGGCACGCTCGCGCTGCCCATCGGCGACAGGCCGAGGAACTCGCAGACGCCCGCCATCGTGTTGGCCGTGAACTGCCCGCCGCACGCGCCGGCGCCGGGACAGGCGCGATTCTCGAGGTCGCGCAGGCCGTCGGCGCTCAGCCGCCCCGCGGCGTGCGCCCCGACGCCCTCGAAGACATCCTGAATCGTGACATCGCGCCCATTGACGTGACCCGGGGCGATCGATCCGCCATAGAGCACCAGTCCCGGCAGGTTGAGGCGCGCCAGCGCCATCGCCGCGCCCGGAATCGTCTTGTCGCAGCCCACCAGCGCGATGACGCCGTCGAGCCGGTTTCCCGACGCGACCAGTTCGATCGAATCCGCGATGACCTCCCGGCTGACGAGCGACATCCGCATTCCCGGCGTGCCCATCGTGATGCCGTCGGAGATGGACACCGTGTTGAATTCCATCGCCGTCGCGCCGGCGGCGCGAATGCCCTCGCGCACGTACTGAGCCAACTCGCGCAGGTGATAGTTGCAGGGACCGATTTCAATCCAGGTGTTGGCGATACCGATGACCGGCCGCGCCAGGTCCGCGTCGGTGAACCCGGCCGCCTTGAACATCGCCCGCGCCGGCGCGCGATGCGGTCCGCCAAAGGTTTCGGAGAAGGAGCCAGCCACGTCCGATGGTTATATCGGTCGGTGACACATTAAGCAATATGATAATAATTAGAACAATATAATAAACAATTATTTTACCGCGCTGGTCTCAGATCAAGGCTCCGTGTCACTCCGTAGTCTCCGTGTGAGAGGCGTGAGGTTTTTCGACAGTCAGTACTTCGCCTGCGTCGGATCGACCTTGTCGATCCAGGCCAGGATGCCGCCCTGCAGGTTCTTGATGCGCGTGAAACCGCGCTCGCGCAGCAGCGCCACGGCCTTGGCGCTGCGGCCGCCCATCTTGCAGTGGACGATGATCTCCGGGGCGCCGTCGCCCTGCGGCAGCTCGGCCACACGATTCGGCAGCTCGCCGAGCGGGATGAGGGTCGATCCCGGAATGCGGCAGATTTCGAACTCGCGCGGTTCCCGCACGTCGAGAATCCAGACGGGATCGTGCCGATCGAGCTGCGCCTTGAATTCCTCGACCGTGGTCTCGAACTCGGGTGAGCAGACCCGCCGGCGCGGTCTGCGAGGCGGGCATCACGCCGCAGAACTGCTCGTAGTTGATCAGCGTCTTCTGGGTCGGGTGATCGCCGCAGATCACGCAGTTCGGGTCGCGGCGGAGCTTCAACGTCCGGAACGACATCGCGAGCGCGTCGAAGAGCAGCAGCCGGCCCGCCAGCGAGTCGCCGGCGCCGAGGATCAGCTTGATCGCCTCGGTCGCCTGAATCGTCCCGATCAGGCCGGGTAACACACCGAGGACGCCGCCTTCGGCGCAGCTCGGCACGAGGCCCGGCGGCGGCGGTTCGGGATACAGGCAGCGATAGCACGGGCCGCCTTTGGTCGCGAAGACCGACGCCTGGCCGTCGAACCGGAAGATGCTGCCGTAGACGTTGGGCTTGCCGGTCAGCACGCAGGCGTCGTTGACCAGATAGCGGGTCGGAAAATTGTCGGCGCCGTCCACGATGATGTCGTAGTCGCGAAACAGCTCGAGGGCATTGCCGACCGTGAGCGCCGTATCGTGCTCGATGACCGTCATCGCCGGATTGAGGCCGCTCAGCCGTTCCCGCGCGGCCGTCAGCTTGCGCCGTCCCACATCGCCGGTCGAGTAGAGAATCTGCCGCTGCAGGTTGCTGACGTCGACGACGTCGAAGTCGACGAGCCCGAGCGTGCCGACACCAGCCGCCGCGAGGTAGAGCGACGAGGGCGAGCCGAGCCCGCCGGCGCCGACGCAGAGCACGCGCGCCGCCTTCAACCGGCGCTGACCCTCGACGCCGACTTCCGGCATGATCAGATGCCGGCTGTATCGCGTGACGTCGTCTTTCGAGAGCGCCGGCAGCGCGTCGACGGCCTCGGCCACCGAGCCGCCGGCCACGGACGGGATGATGCTCAGCGTGTCCGACGGGCCGACGGCGGTCGCCTCACCCTTCAGGTGCCGGATGTCTTCGTCGTTTACGTAGATGTTGACGAAGCTGCGCAGCTTGCCGTCGTCCTTGAAGAGGTGATTGCGGAGGTCGGCGTGGCGCGCCGTGAGCTGCTGCAACACTTCGGCGACGTCCTGGCCGTCGACCTGGACCACGGCTTGCTGGCCGGTGTACGGCCGCAGCGGCGTTGGAATCAAAATACGAACGGGCATGAGGGGGTTCCTATCCTGCGCTCCGGTCGAGCGGCTCTTCGTCGAAGCCCGACCGGTCGGCGCGAAGTCTCCAGGATCGCACGACGCCGGCCTGCCCGCCAGCGACCGAGACGATCACGTAGCTCATGTTCGGCCACGCATGTTCGAGATCGAACGCGGACGGTTCCGCCGGGTGATCTGGATGTGAATGATAAAAGCCGAGGAGCGCACGGCCGGTGTCGTCCGCATGTTTCTCGGCCGCTCGATACTCTTCGGTCCCGATGAGGAATCGGCGGCGGCGTTCCCCGGTCGTGACATTCCGGAGCGACAGCGCTTCCACGATCTGCGTGGGCGCCGGTCCGAACAGCGCGCCGCAGCACTCGTCCGGATAACTGCGTTCGCCATCGGCCAGAATCGTCGCCCTCGCCGCAGACGAGATCCGCACGGTGTTGGCAGACGACGGCCCCGATTCAGCCGTGTCGTCCCAAAAGCGATCGGACAAGTAGCGATCTCCTCCGTCGGGAAAGACGGTCACGAAGACGCCGGCACGGACTTCGGAGGCCGCGTCGAGGCAGGCCGCCAGCGCGGCGCCGCTCGACGGCCCGACGAACAATCCCGCCTCGCGTGCCAACCGGCGCGTGAGCTCGTGCGCCGTGTCGGTCGCGACCGTGATCTGCCGGTTGGCGAGCGACCGATCGTAAATCGTCGGGACAATCGCCGAGGCCATGTGCTTGAGCCCTTCGAGATTGTGCAAGGGCGAGTCTGGCTCGACCGACAGGAGCTGAATCGAGCGGTCGATCTCGCGCAGCCGGCGGCCCGTGCCGACAAACGTCCCGCTCGTGCCAAGGCCGGCGACGAAATGGGTCAGGCGTCCGCCAGTCTGCTCGGCGATCTCGACCGCCGTCGTGTCATAGTGCGCGCGCCAGTTGGCATCGTTGCCGTATTGATTGGCGTAGAAGTAGCGATCCGGAGCCGCCGCGTAGATCCGTCGCGCCTCGAGAATCGCGCCGTCGCTTCCCTCCATCGGATCGGTGAACACGAGATCCGCGCCGTACGCGTGGAGGATTCGCTTCCGCTCAGGCGTGACGTTGCCCGGCACGCAGAGCCGGACGCGATGCCCGCGCGCGGCCCCAATCATCGCGTAGGCGATGCCGGTGTTCCCGGAGGTCGCGTCGAGCAGGATCTTGCCGCGGCCGAGCTGGCCGCTGCGTTCCGCGTCCAGAATGATGGCCAGCGCGGCGCGATCCTTGACCGAGCCCCCGGGGTTGCTCGATTCCAGCTTGGCGTACAACTCGACCTCCGGGCGCGGTTCGAAGCGTCCGAGCCGCACGAGGGGCGTGCCGCCGATCGCCGCAACGAGCGGCGCCTGGACAGGAGCATTCGTCAAAGACATCGGGTGTCGTTTCCTCGTGATCAATTGGAAACGACACCCGATGTCGTTTCCAAAAACAAAAAGCCCGGACGCTTGTCCGGGCCGAACTGCCATCGTCAGAATCTTGCGGTCAGCGCGCTAGGCTGAGCCCGTCGATGGAGACGCACCCGGGATCTGGCCCATGAAGGGCCTGCAACAGGCGCAACAGATCCCGGAACGGCGAGCGCGCAACATCCCAATCATTGTGACGGAGGCGCCGACTGGGCGTCAAGACTCCGGGAGTCGTTCCCTGACTCCCGGAGTCCTTTACTTCCAGACCGTCAGCAGGCTGCTGAACGCGTCGGTCCACAGGACCGACGGAATCTCGTCGTTGGGCAGGAGCGCCAACGGACGAGCCCGGTCGAGAAACGGCTCGTTGTGGGTGAGGAGCAGCCAGGTGTTGCCAATCGCGTCGTACGGCCCGCCGGAGGCCTGGTCGAGTTCGAGGACCTGCAGGCCGGTCAGGGCGGCGCCGGCTTTGACGACGGGGCGAAGATCGATGTACCGGTTCGAGATGTGAACGGCGAGGACGCCGTCGGGGCGCAGTGCCTGCTCGTAGAGGGCGAAGGCCTCCCTGGTGAGCAGGTGCACTGGAATGGCGTCGCCGGAAAAGGCGTCGATGGCGAGGACGTCATAGGTGTGTTGATTCTGCTCAGACACCATCTCGCGCTCGAGCGAGAGCCGCGCGTCGCCCAGAGAGACCTCTGTCTTCGCGCGCGAGTCTTTGAGATACGTGAAGTACTGATTCGAGAATCGGACGACCAGCGGGTCGATCTCGAAGAAACGGATGCGATCGAACGGCTGCCCGAGCGCGGCCACGGTCCCGGACCCGAGCCCGACGACTCCGATCTTGAGGGGCTGGCCCTGATCGCGCCGCGGATGCTGGCCGACCGCCAGTCGCGATGCCGCTGCCGGGCGCGTAGTACGAGCGGGCCTGGCGTCCGAGCTCGGGAGGAACGAGCACCTGCACGCCGTGCACGATCCGCCCGTGCCACAACTTGCGGACGCGCTTCTCCTCGGGCCCTTCGTCGAAGACCCGCAGCATCCCGTAGTAGCCGCGTCCTGACCCGACCAGGCCCTCACGCTGCAGCGGGCGGAGGACGATGGCGCCCACGTAGAAGAGCGCGCCGGCGCACACGACCGCTGCGATGCCGGCCAGGACCCGTGAGTGCTCGCGCGCCAAATCGCGGCAGCCGAGCGCCAGCAGCGCGGCCACGGTCACCATGAACAGAAGCGGCAGTTCCAGATACCAGGTGAACAGGACCGGCGCCACCAGCGTCACGAACGCCGCGCCGGCGCTGCCGCCGATCGAAATGGCGAGATAGAAGGCCGTCAGCGAGGCCGGCGACGGGCGAAGCTGCGCGAGCTCGCCGTGACACACCATCGCCGCGGCGGTGAACGCCGCCACGAGCGCGATGCCCTGCAGGAGGATCGGCGTTTCCGAGTCGGAGTTGGCGTAGATGACGGCCGCAGCCAGCAGGATGACGAGCGCCGAGCCCCACGCCCACCGCCAGTACCAGCCCGCGAACGCGAGAATGAACGTCACGAGATACAACGCGAGCGGAACGATCCAGATGAGCGGCACCGCGGCGACGTCCTGGGTCAGGCTGTTCGTCGTGGCGACGAGCAGACCCGATCCGAAGGCCGGCAGGACGATCCAGAGGAGCCGATCGATCGCGCCGACCGGCGCGTGGTCGTCGAGCGGCGGCGTCACGACGCTGTCCGCGCTGGTCGCGCGCATCGATTGTGCGCACCAGGCGCAGACGAGGACGAACGCGGCAAAGCCGGCCGACCAGACGACGGCCTGCGGGCGCAGATCGAGGTAGCGCTCGAGGTAGAGCGGATAGACGCCGAGCGCGAGCAGCGATCCCACGTTCGACAGCACGTAGAGCCGGTACGGCGAGCGATTGGGAAAGCGGCGCGCGAACCAGTCCTGCAGCATTGGCGCGGTGGCAGCGAGCAGGACGTACGGGAACCCCACCGTCAGGGTCGAGCACGCCGAGCACGCGCGCCACCGGAGCGGTGCCGTCGATCGGTTTCCAGGCTGCCGCCGGTGTGATCGGCAGCGTGACGAGCGCGACGATCAGCAGGATCAGGTGCAGCCAGATCTGACGGCGGACGCCGAGCCGGCGTGACACGTGCGCGTAGGCGTAGCCGCCCACGAGCGCCACCTGGAAGAACAGCAGGCACGACGCCCAGACGACGGAGCCGCCGCCAAACCACGGCAGGATCTGCTTGGCCATGAGCGGCTGGACGAGAAACAGGAGGAAGGCGCCGAGGAAGACGGCGACGTGAAATCGAAGCGCCTGCACCGCCGCGGAAAATACCACAGTCCGCGCGACGCGACCGCGCGGCTAGCACCGATCGCGCGAGCGCGTGCGAACAGCGTGGAGCCGTCCTGCCGCGTGAAGCGCAGCTCGTGAATGGCATCCACCGCGATCTCGACCGAAGTCACGATCCTGAAGCCGTCCACGCTGATCTCGCAGACAATGATCGGGGCGTCGATGCCGAGGATCTGACCTTGAATCTGGCCGGTCACCTCGAGCCGGGGAGCGCGACGCCATTCGATCGAGCCGATGGCCGGGCCATTCGACGGCTGCATCAACGACGCTCGATGCAGGATAGGCTCCACGGATAAAACGGGGCGCAAGATCCCTGCCACGGCCGATCCTGGGATCGGCCAATGTACGGCGGCACCCTGACAGAATTGACCGTCCCGTCTCTGCGGCTCAGAGGAGATCAGTCTGCCCCTGGGGAGACGGCGCAAGAGGAGGCGCAGCTCGGGCCGGAGCCGCCGGAGAGGACAGCCAGCATGAACCAGCGCGACGAGCTACTTCTGCGGGCGGCCCGCCACGCCAGCGACTACCTCGCCGAGCTCGGCGGCCGTCCGGTGAAGGCGACCGCCACCGGCGCGGACTTGCGCCGTGCGCTCGCCGGGCCGGTGACCGCGGCCGGAACGCCCGCGGTGGACGTCATCGATGCGCTGGCAGCCGCCGGCCGCATCGGGACCGTGGCCACACAAGGACCTCGCTACTTCGGCTTCGTCGTCGGCGGAAGTTTTCCGGTCGCGACGGCTGCAGACTGGCTCGTGTCGGCGTGGGATCAGAACTGCGGAATTTTCGCGCTCTCGCCCCTTGTTTCCGTCGTCGAACAAGCGGTCGCGTCCTGGGTCCTCGACGTCGCCGGCCTGCCGGCGACCTGGAGCGCCGGATTCGTGACCGGCTGTCAGATGGCGAACTTCACGGCGCTGACCGTGGCGCGCCACCACGTCCTCGCCGCCGCGGGCTGGGACGTCGAGGCACGGGGACTCTACAGCGCGCCCGAAATCGACGTGTTCGTCAGTGAGGAAGCGCACTACACGATCTTCACGGCACTGCGTTTGCTGGGGCTCGGCGCCGAGCGCCTGCATCGCGTGCCCACCGATGCGCAGGGCCGGATGCGCGCCGACCAACTCGCCGGCCCGCTGTCGCGCGGTTCAGGACCCTGCATCGTCTGCGCACAGGCCGGCAACGTCAACACCGGTGCGTTCGATCCGATTGATGCCGTCGCCACTGCGGCGCGGGCTCGCGGCGCGTGGCTGCACGTCGATGGCGCGTTCGGATTCTGGGCGGCCGCGAGTCCGTCGCTGCGGGCCCTGGTGCACGGCATCGAGCGCGCAGACTCGATAGCCACCGACGCGCACAAGTGGCTCAACGTGCCATACGACAGCGGCATCGTGCTGACCGCGCACCCGCAGGCACATCGGCGGGCGATGACCGTGCTGGCTGCCTACATCGTCGACAATCCGGACGAACGGGATCCGCACGAGTTCGTGCCGGAGGAATCGCGCCGGGGACGGGCGGTGCCGATCTACGCCGTCCTGCGCGCGCTCGGTCGCGACGGCTTGCAGGCCTTGATCGAACGCAACTGCGCGCAGGCGCGCCGGATGGCCGATCTGCTGCGTCCGCACGCGTCACTGCGCGTCCTGAACGACGTGGTGCTGAATCAAGTGCTGGTCCGCGTCGATGACGGGCACCGCGATCCCGATGAGTTGACGCGGACGGTCATCGCCCGCATTCAGGAGGAGGGGACCTGCTGGCTCGGCGGCACCACATGGCACGGCATGGCCGCGATGCGCATCTCGATCAGCAATTGGTCCACGACCGACGAGGACATCGATCGATCGGCTGATGCCATTCTCCGCATGACGGCCGAAGTGCTCGGGAGCTGAACGAGGCTTCACGAAGCCGCGGCTTCGCGCCGCGGCGGGGTGGCGGCTCCATGTGCCGCCATTTCCTTCAAGAGATTACGCGTGCCGAGCAGCGTCGAGCTCACGTGCGACGCGCCCGCCTCGAGAAGTTCCTCGACGGTCTCGTCGGGCACCGGAGTCGGCGACCAGCGGCCGACGATGATGCGGCAATCCGGAGCGCTCCGTCGCAGCCGCTTGATGGCGTAGCGCGTCCGCACGCCCTCGCTCGGCGGCAGCTCCGCCAGGCAGATGACGTCGTAGTCCGGACTGCGCCCGGCGGCCAGCAGTTCGGACACCAGCATGTGGCCGCTGGCAATTTTCACCGAAACTGGCAGGTCAAGAACGAGTGCGCGCAGCAGCTCGAGCGCGACCTCGTCGGCGCCAGCAGTGACCGGGTACGCGAAGACTCGCAGCGGGCTCCGGTCGGCGGTCCCGGCTGCCGCTGAGGCCTCAGCTTCGGCCGCGGCGAGGTCGCTCGCCATCGCCGCGGTGATCTCGCGGGTCGCCTCGACCACCTGCCGTTCTTCCTCCATCGACAGACGGCCAGATCTCTGATCGCGGCGGGCATAACTCAGCGCTGGCAGCAGCATCGAATCGAAAACGGACTCCGGCGCCTCGGTCGCCAACCGGTTCTCGACGAGCTCACGCGCGTCCGGGATCTGGCGGGCCAGGAGGCGCTGGTAATACGCGCGTCGCCGGGGGCAGCACTGACTGATCGGAGACGAGCGTCGCGAGAATGCGGAGGCCCGGCACGTGCCGGCCAAGGACGGCCAGGCACACGGTCAGTGGCGTCGCCAGAAGCAATCCGATCGGTCCCCACAGCCACGTCCAGAACGCCAACGAGATGATCAGCGACACCTGCGTCACGCCAGCGGCGCCCGCATAGAAGACGGTCTCGAGCACAAGATTCGTGACCAGCTCCAGCGCGATGAACCAGCCGATGACGTAGAGCGACGTCGTCCAGCCGGGGACGGCGGCCAGACTGATCGCGATCGGTGCCACCGCCGCGATCCATGGACCGACATACGGGATGAACCGGAGCACCGCGGCGAGCGACCCCCCACAGCAGTGGATAGGGCACGCCGAACAGCCAGAGTCCTGCGCCGACGCCGACGCCGTAGATGGCATTGACGAGCGTCTGCATCATCAGGAAGCGGCTCAAGCGCGCCGCGGCGTCATCGAACGCCTTGGTGGTCGTCGCGAGATGGCTGTCGCCCGCGAGCGCGACGATCCGGTCGCGCATGTCGCGCTGTTCGAGCAGCATGAAAATCACGAGGACGGTCACGAACCCGGCCGCGCCGAGGGCCGGCAGCAGGCCCGCGACCCACGGCGTCAGACCGAGGTCGACGCCCATCTCGTCGGCGATCACGACCGGCGTCGGCTTACGGACTGACGGATCAGGCTCGCCAATGTCTTTCTTGATGTCTTCCTTGAGCTCTTCGAGCGTCGACTGGACGCGCTCGACGGCGCCGCCACGGCTCGCGTTGCGAACGTCGATGACTTTCTGCCGGATGTTCGCTCGATAGCCAGGCAGATCGCCCGCCAGGCTCGTGACCTGCCGGGCGAGTCCCCACGCCAGCACGCGTCATGGCGCCGATCGTGACCGTGACCACCAGCACGACGGCGGGGCCGCGCCGAATCCACCGCGAGAGCCCGTTGACCCACGGGTTGAGCAGGAAGGTGAGCAGCAGCGCGCCAGCGACGGGCAGGAGGACGGGCTCCGCCCAGTCGAGCATGACGACCACGAGCACGCAGCCAGCAAAGATGACCCAGCGACGCAGCCAACGCACGCCGCCGTCTCTGCAAGCGGAGTGCCGATCGCGAACCCGAGTCATCGGACTCCTGAGTCATTGGTGACGCGCCGGTTACCCACATCTGGCCGTCTGTTACCACGGTGCGAGCCGCCGCTCTCTGCGGCGCAACTGGCACCGTGCTTGCTCTTTCAAACGACAGAAGGAGTAAACAAATGAATCAGGACGTGCTCAAAGGCAAGTGGCTGCAGCTCAAAGGTGAGGTCAGGACGCAGTGGGGCAAGTTGACCAACGACGACCTGGATCAGATCCAGGGCAACTCGGAAAAACTGGTCGGCAAGCTCCAGGAGCGCTACGGCTACGCGAAGGAGCAGGCGCAGACCGAATACGATCACTTCGTCCGGCGCTACTCAGACGACGCGGTCACGCCGTAGGACCAGGCTGGGTGCTGGGTGCGAAGACGGCACCTGGCACCCAGCACCATCTAATATCACTGGCGCGGGGCCCCACCCCCGCGCCTCGGACGCTCGGGGCTCGCTACGCTCGCTCCCTCGCGGTGTCCCGGTTGGGCGCCGCGCCAGCTCTTCTCCGTGGCTCGCTCGCGCTTCTCCCGCTGCTCCTCCGTGTCCTAGCTCTTCTCCGTGCCCTCTTATTTCATAATCGGCGTCACGACCAACTTCCGCACCCACACCTTGCTGTGATCGCCCTGGACGAGAATCGGTCCGGGCGCGAGCTCGTCGTTGTCGAGCGCGCCGCCGGTGATGCCCTCGATCACGGCGTTGTCGTGCACGCGCTGGCCGTTGAGGATGACCGTCACGCGGTTGGCGACGACGATCGCCTCCATCGACTGCCATTCATCCGGGCCTTTGCCCGCCCTGACGCTTGGTGCTGTCCGGCCGTAGATCGACATGTGGCTCCGATTCGCAGGCGTCGTGGTGTCGCCGCTGTCCTCGACGAGCTGCAGCTCGTAGCGGCCGCGCAAGTAGAGTCCGCTGTTGCTGCCCTTGGGCAGCTTGTATTCGATCTCCACCTTGAAGTCGGTGAACTTTTCTTTGGACACGATGTTCGTCGACGGGTCAGGGTAGGCGTTGGTCATCGTCCCGTCCTGAATCGACCACGAGTTCGACAGCTTCAGGTTCTGATACGTCCAGGCGTCGAGCGTCTTGCCGTCGGCGAGCACGACCGGCTTGCCGTAGGTGTGCTTGGCATTGGCGTTTGCGGCGGGCCACGCGGGCGGACGGACACCGACCCAGTTCACGACGCGGCCGCCGGTTGTGTGCGAGCCAGACCAGCTTGCCGCCGTCGAGGCGGGCGCGATACTCCGGTCCACTCGGTGCCGCCGGTCCACCCCCGCGAGGCGACTGCAGGACTTGAAATACCAGCTCGCTGTTGTCGACCTTGACCGTCACCGGTACCGGATTGCCGGATCGATTGAGGAACATCCCCTTGAGCTGGTCGCCCTCTTGAGTGACCTCGAGCCAATAGACGTTGTTCACGTCAGGCGCGACACCGGTCATGTTCCATTTGCCGAGGAACGGGCTGGCCTGCTCATCAGCAGTCGCCATGACTGACGCCGCAAGGGCGAGCCGCGCGCAATGATGCACGCAGCTGAGAGCTCGCGGCACATCGCATGTCAGCGCCGCCTAGTGCGGGCTTCGCGATGATCATACAATCTTCCGCTTGGCTCGAACGGCACTCGCCTCGTTCCTGGTCCTGTTCCTTGAAGTTGCGCTCATCCGCTGGATGCCGGCGCACATCCGGCTGCTGTCGTTCTTCTCGAACTTCATCCTGCTCGGCAGCTTCCTCGGGATCGGACTCGGTTGCCTGCGTGCCGGCGCCGCAAGGCGCTGGTTCGGCTTTTTCCCGCTGATTCTGTTCGCGCTCTGTCGTCGGCGTCTTCTTGCTCCGGCTCGAAGTGGCGGCGCCGCCGTCGCCCGGCAGCATCTATTTTTCCAGCGGCACCAAGGAGCCGGTCGTCGTCATCGAGAGCACGCTGCTGCTGCCGGTGATTTTCCTGGCGGTGGTCGCGCTCTTCGTCGCCGTCGCCGAGCGCATGGGCCGCGAGATGGCCGCGCAGCCGCCGCTTGCCGGCTATATGGCGAATATCGTCGGCAGCCTGGCCGGCGTCGCCGCGTTTGCCGTGTTGTCGTGGCTGCAATTGCCGCCGAGCGTCTGGTTCGGCGTCGCTGGCCTCGCGGCGTTGCCTCTCCTGGCGACGGCCGATCCCGGCGGCCGTCTGCCGGCGCGTTCCGCGTTTCTCGTCAACGGCGTGCTGCTGGCCGGCGTGATGTCGCTGACGCACCTCATCGCGGCCGGATCGTTGTGGTCGCCGTACTACAAGATTTCCGTCAGCCAGCAGGGTCCCGATACGGTCATCGAGGTGAACAACATCTTTCACCAGTCGATGGCGCCGATCGCGCAGAAGGAATACTTCTATCAGTGGCCGTACGCGGTCTTCGGCGACCGCTTCGAGAACGTGCTCATCCTCGGGGCCGGCTCCGGGAGTGACGTCGCCGCCGCACTGGCGCACGGGGCGAAACACGTGGATGCGGTCGAGATCGATCCGACGATCATTCAGCTCGGTCGCACGCTCAATCCGGATCATCCGTACAACGACCCGCGCGTCACCATCGTCAACGACGACGCGCGTCACTATCTGCGCCGCACGGACAAGAAGTACGACCTGGTGGTCTTCGCTCTCATCGACTCCTTGACGCTGCAATCGGGCTTCTCCGGCGTCCGGCTCGAGAGCTACATGTTCACGCAGGAGTCGTTCCGCGCCGTCCGTGACCGCCTGACGCCCGACGGTCTGCTGGTGATTTACAACTACTTCCGCGAGAAGTGGCTGGTTGACCGGCTGGCGAATACGGCCGCCGTCGCCTTCGGCGACGAGCCGTGGGTCCACGTCCACGCGGCGCGCGCCTATCTCGGCGTGATGCTGGCCGGCCCCCGGCTCGAGACGCTGACGGCCGACCCGGTCGTGCCCGATCGCGTGACGGCGTTCGGGCAGTCGCACGACCCGAGTCCCGCGGTCCGTCACCTCCGCGACGCCACCATCGAGCCGGCGTCAGACGACTGGCCGTTCCTCTATCTCCGCGATCGCCACGTCCCGCGGCACTACCTCATCGTCGTCGGGCTGATCGGCCTGGTCTCCGCCGGGCTGGTCAGATGGACCACGCGCGGCGCCGCCGGGCGATGGTCCTGGCAGATGTTTCTGCTCGGTGCCGGTTTCATGGTCCTCGAGACGCGCGCGATTACCCAGTTCGCGCTGTTGTGGGGATCGACGTGGATCGTGGCGTCGCTCGCGATCGCGTCCGTGCTCGTCATGGCGCTGATGGCGACGCTGGTCGTCTCGAAGGTCGAGATTCGGCGGCCGTGGCTGGTCGGCGCGGTGCTCCTGGCCCTGCTGGCCCTCAATTACGCCGTGCCGGTCGGCCGCGTGACGTTCGACAGCCGCGTGACCGAGTCGCTCTTCTACGCGCTCCTGCAGTTCAGCCCGATTTTCTGCGCCGGCCTGCTGTTCGGATCGGCGATCAAGCGATCGACGTCGCTCGCGCGCGACTACGGCACCAATCTGCTCGGCGCCATGGTCGGCGGCTGCGCCGAGTACCTCTCGCTGCTGACCGGGTTCAGTGGCCTGCTGGTGATCGCGGCGGTCTGTTATGCCGGCGCCGTCGCTGCTCGTCGAAACCGATACGCGGCTTACCTGACGAACAGGCTAGTACTGCGGCCATAATCGTCCCCACTTATGAACAAGGCGATTCGCTACAAGCTGTTTCTGATGATGGTCCTGGAGTTCTTCATCTGGGGCGCCTGGCTCCCGCTGATCTTCGGGTACCTGCCCAGTCTCGGCTTCAGCGCGACACAGCAGACCTGGATTCTGAGCGCCTTCCCGATCGCGGCGATCGTCGGCATGTTCTTCAGCAGCCAGTTCGCGGACCGGAATTTTGCCGCCGAGCGGTTTCTGGCGGCGAGCCATCTCATCGGTGGCGTGGCGATGCTGTCGCTCGCCTGGGCCAGGGACTTCTGGCCCTTCTTCGGCGCGATGCTCATCCACTGCCTGCTCTATGTGCCGACCATCTCCATCACGAATTCGATTGCCTTCACGCACATGAAGGATGCGAAGAAGGAGTTCGGGATCGTTCGCATGGGCGGGACGATCGGATGGATTCTGGCGGCCTGGCCGATGACGTTCATCCTCGTCGACTGGGACCGCGTCGCCGCCGCCAACCCTCAGGGATTCGTCGCCTGGCTCGGAACGGTCCTCGGCTCCGGGCTGACCGGGCCGGCGCTGCAGGCGGGCACCAAATGGACGTTCGTGGTGGCCGGCGTCGCGTCGCTGCTGCTGTCGGCGTTCAGCCTGACGCTGCCGCACACGCCGCCGAAGCCGGCGGCCGCCGGCGTCTCCCGACTCGCCTGGCTCAAGGCCGTCAAGCTGCTCGCCAGCCCCTTCATTCTCGTGCTCTTTCTCGTGACGTTCATCGACGCGACCGTCCACAACCTCTTCTTCAACTGGACGGGCACGTTCCTGGGGACCGCGGCATCAGCCGGCGGTGTCGGGATTCCCGGCAACTGGATCATGCCGGTGATGAGCATCGGACAGGTGGCCGAGATTCTCACGATGCTGATCCTCGGCGTGACGCTGGCAAGGCTCGGCTGGCGCACGACGATGATCGTCGGGATCCTCGGTCATGCCGTGCGGTTTCTGGTCTTTGCCTTCCTGCCGCAGCACCAGGAGCTCATCGTGCTGATCAACGTCCTGCACGGCATCTGCTACGCGTTCTTCTTCGCGACGGTCTACATTTTCGTCGACGAGTTCTTTCCGACCGACGTCCGTTCCAGCGCGCAGGGGTTGTTCAATCTGATGATTCTGGGATTCGGTCCGCTGGTGGCCAACATCCTGGGCCCGAAGCTGATCGGCGAGACGTTCGTGAACGGTGGCGTGGTGGATTTCCGGAGTCTCTTCCTGGTGCCGGCCCTGGCGGCGCTGGCGGCGGCCGTCATACTGGCGCTGTTCTTCCACCCGCCGCAGCGACGGGCGACGACAAACTGAGCGCCGCAGATCAAAAGCACACACGGAGGCCACGGAGAATCCCGGAGACCACGGACAAAAGGGTTCTACCCTTTCGAACTCCGTGAGCTCCGTGCCCTTCTCCGCGATCTCCGTGTTAGATGTCTGTTCTTTGCTCCAGCGTCAGAGTGAGAATCCCTGCCGGTACTCCCGCGTCAGGAACTCGTTGGCGCCGTCGTTGTTCGTGAAGCGCATGTTGGCGCCGTCGTAGCGGAGCTTGGTGCCGGCGCGCAGTGCGGCGACGCCGAGCAGCATGATCTCGGTCAGGTGCGCGGCATACGAGAACGGACAGCTGATTTCCTCGCGGCCCCGAATCGCGTTGACCCAGTTCATCTCGTGCGACTGGTGCGGGATGCGCGCGAGCTTCTCGGGCGGCGCGCCGTAGGAGTTGTGGCGCGACATCGGCAGCAGCCGCGGACGGCCGCCATACGTGTTCTGGAGCATCTTGCCCTTGGTCCCGATGTAGAGGATGCCGCCCTCACCGTTCAGCCGTTCTTCGTCGGCCATCTCCTCCGGCTTGGCCGGCGTCAGGCCGCCGTCGTACCAGGTGAGCTTGACCGCCGGCATGCTCCCGCGCGCCGCGAACTCGTAGTAGGTGGTCGTCGCGTTCGGGAACGACAGTTTGTTGAAGGGCGTCGAGATGGTCTCGATGACCGTCGGCAACCCGAGCTTCAGGCCCCACACCGGATGGTCGATGAGATGGGCGCCCATGTCGCCGAGCGCGCCCTGGCCCCAGTCCACCCAGCCGCGCCAGTTGAACGGGTGATAGAGCGGGTGGTACTCGACCTCGGGTGCCACGCCGAGGAACAGGTTCCAGTCGAGTCCGGTCGGGACGGTGAAATTGCCCTTCATGGCCGCGGCGAGCCGGCGCGTGATGCCGTCGTTGTTCCACCGCAGCGTGTCGACGTCGGTTGTCGAGGCCGCTGCTGGCCGCGGAACGCCCTGCGGCCAATAGCCGAGCGGACGGTTCGTCCAGACGTGCACTTCGGTGACGTCGCCGATGGCGCCGGCCATCAAATACTCCTGGCCGATGCGCGCGTCGTCCTGCGAGTGGCCCTGGTTGCCCATCTGCGTGACGACTTTCTTCTCCTGCGCCCTCTTGGCGAGATGCCGCGCTTCGTGCACAGACCAGCACATCGGCTTCTGCACGTAGACGTGCTTGCCGGCATCCATTGCCGCCGACGCGATGACCGCGTGCATGTGGTCCGGCGTGGCGATGATGACGCCGTCGATGTCTTTCTGCTTGTCGATCATTTCCCGGTAGTCTTTGTACTTCTTCAGCTTCGGGAGTTGCTGATCGACGAAGCGCTTGACGCCGGTGTTGCCGGTCTCGGGCGTCCACTTCGCATTGGCCGCTTGCTGCGCCTTGGA
This sequence comes from uncultured Acidobacteriota bacterium, assembly GCA_963816795.1. Classification (GTDB taxonomy): domain Bacteria; phylum Acidobacteriota; class Vicinamibacteria; order Vicinamibacterales; family SCN-69-37; genus CAWFLT01. Next base: position 268,290 of record CAWFLT010000002.1, read on the forward strand.
CGGTCCGAAGTTCTGATAGGTCGGCTGGGCCGGCGCGCGGCGGCGCCGCCCTGGCGTCCTGCGCCGCCTTGCCGTCCGGCCCCGGCAGCCGCCGGCGCGGTGTTGGCGCGATCGGTCCATTCCTTGAGCCGGTTCTCGAGCAGGCCGAAGTCACAGTCGCAGATGGCGACGATGTTCTGGGTCATGACCTGGTTCGTATTGCTGCTGCCCATGCCGTTGATGCCGACGGTCGCGATGTTGACCGTATCGCTGGGCGCCTGGAATCCTTTGCCCAGCACGTGTCGCGGGACGATCATCGCCGCGGCCGTCGCTCCGGCGACGGTCGTGACGAACTGGCGTCTCGACACCGGACCCTCTTGCTGCGCGGGCGTTTCTGGCTCCAACTGACGATCTTGGTCGCTCATGGCATTCCTCCGGCTTGGTGATCAGCACAACGTCGCATCTTTGGTGGACAAGGTCAAGGTCGGGTTCCGGGGTTCCGGGGGTTCCGGGGTTCTGAGGAATGTGATGCTTGCCATCGATCCCTAGAACCTCAGAAGTCGAACCCCGGAACCCTCGGAACCCGGAACCCGGAACCCCGGAACCATGCCGGTCTATTCCTTTCCCAACAATTCAAGCAACGCGAGCGGATCGACCCGCGCCCCATTGACCCGGACCGTCCAGTGCAGGTGCGGTCCGGTCACCCGTCCGGTTGCTCCGACACGCCCGACGATTTCGCCGCCTTGAACTGCGACGCCGGCTTTGGCGTCGATTTGCGAGAGATGCGCGAGCATCGAGAACACCCCGGCGCCGTGGTCGATGATCACCGTGTTGCCCGAAAAGTAGAGGTCCTTGGCGAGCACGACGCGACCGGCGCCAGGCGCGGCGACCGGGGTGCCGGTCGGGCTGAGGAAGTCGGCCCCACTATGGGCGCTCCGCGGCTGGCCGTTGAAGATGCTGCGCGTCCCGAAGGCGCTATTCGCTTCCTGCGGCACCGGGCGGGCGAACGGCGTCGTCCAGAGCCTCTCGGGCGCGGCCTCGCGCCAGCAGCGTGCAAGATCGGCCGTGTCCTCTGCAATGCGCTTTTGCGCGCTGGCGGGCGGGTTCACGAACGCCTCGTCGACCTTCAGCGTCCGGGTCCGGAAGGTCTTGGCGAGGACGTCGAGCAGGTGCGTCGCGCGGATCGGCGCGGCCGCCGGGCCGGCATCGATGGCGACGGTGTGGCGACCTGGCTTGACGTCGAGGTCGATGCCGACGAGCACCGTCCAGGTCCGCGGATCGGATTGGTACGACAGCAACGCGCGATCGAACGCCCGCGCGCGGAGAGCGGCGAGCGGGTTGGCCGCGGTTACGGTGAGCACAACCAACTCACCCGGCTGCACCGACCGCGACACGGCGGTGATCGTGAGGACGGGCGGCGCGCCGCGTTGTCCCGTCAAGACCGTTGCAGTCAGCAGCGCCGCCAGCCACAATCTCATCGCCCCTACAGGTACGGGACGGCACCGAGAAGAGCTAGAAGAACGAGGGCACGGGAAAGAACGAGGACACGGAGAAGAGCTAGAGGCCACGGAGAAGAGCTTCAGGGCACGGAGCACCCCGCGCCGCCTGCGGCGCGGCCCGAGGCGCGGGGGTGGGGCCCCGCGCCTGTAAGCAAGTGGACACCCCGCGCCGCTTTGAGGCGCGGGCCCGAGGCGCGGGGGTGGGGCCCCGCGCCTGTAATTTTAGAGGTCACGGACTTTGACCGAACGCGCAGGGATCGCACCACCGGGATATCGGCTACCTGACCGCGCGCGGATCGGGTGCGTGCGGCTGCAGGTTGCGAATCTCGAGCGATCGTTGGCCTTCTACCAGAGCGTCGTCGGCTTCCGCGTGATCGATCGCGTGGAACGGGAGGCGCGGCTCGGGGCGCATGGGAGCGACTCGGTGTTGCTGGAGCTCCATGAGAAAGCTGGCGTGCGGCCGGTGCCTCGCGGCGGGTTGCTCGGGCTGTATCACTTCGCTGTGCTCCTGCCGAATCGTCCGGCCCTCGGCGCGTTCATTACACACCTCGGTCAGACACGTGTGCAGGTCGGCATGGCCGATCACAGCTACAGCCAGTCGATCTACCTCTACGATCCGGACGGGCTGGGCGTGGAGGTGTATGCCGATCAGCCGCGTGAGACATGGGTCGTTCGCGATGGTGAGTACGTCGGGACGGTCGATCCGCTGGATGTCGGAGCGCTCGTGCAGCTCGCCGGTGACACGGTCTGGTCCGGCGTGCCGGCGGGGACCACGATCGGACACGTGCACCTTTACGTCGGCGACCTCGAACAGGCGGCCGTGTTCTACCACCACGGTCTCGGTTTCGATCGCACCGGCAGTTATCCAGGCGCGCTCTTCGTTTCCGCTGGCGGCTATCACCATCACGTCGGCCTGAACGTCTGGGCCGCCGGTGCCCCAGTGGCGAGCGACCAGGACGCGCGCCTGCTCGAGTGGCAGTTGGTCCTTCCCGACCGCGCCGACCTGACGGCCCTGGCCGCCAACCTGGCGCGTACCGGCGTCGCGAGTCGGCCCACGAGACCGACGATCTCGTGGCGCGCGACTCTTGGAACATCGCCGTCCGGGTCGCAGTCGGCACGTAGAACCGAACCCCAAACAGCACTGAGAACCGAGAACGGAGAACGGAGAAATGCTGCAGGATGTTCGCCACGCCCTCCGCACCCTCCGCAAGTCGCCGGGCTTCGCCGTCGTCGCGGTCCTGGTGCTGGCCGTTGGGATCGGCGTCAACACCGCGATCTTCAGCCTGATTAACGCGGTGCTGTTCCGGCCGCCGAACGTCAACGCGCCGGCAGAACTGCGGTACGTCTATCCCAAGAACCCTCGCGGTTACCTCGTCACGTACCGCGACTACCAGTACGTGCTCACGTCAAACGACGTCTTCGCCGATCTGGCCGGCGTGGCCGCAGACATCGCGCGCCTCGGAAGCGGCGCGGACGTGATGATGATGCGCGGTGAACGCGTCACGTCGAACTATTTCAGGCTGCTCGGCGTCGGTCCGACTCTCGGGCGTGTCTTCAGCACAGACGACGATCGGAACGACCGGCCGCGCGTGGCCGTGATCAGTCACAGCCTCTGGGTGCGGCAGTTTCACAGCGATCCGAACATTCTCGGGAAGAATCTGAAACTCACGCGGATGGGGGTGCTCACAGCCGACCAATGGCCGGACTACGCCATTGTGGGCGTCATGCCAGCGGGCTTCAAAGGCATCTCCAATCCGTGGGAGGCGACGCAGTATTGGGTCCCTCACGTTCGGCGCTGGGACGACTATCGCGATGAACGCCGCGCGCAGAGCCCACAGGGCCCGCCCACTCTGGATCGCACGGTGTTTGGCCTGCTGATCGGGCGCCTCAAACCCGGCGCCTCCGACGATCGCGTCACTGTCGTCTTGGCGACGTTCGGCGATCAGATTCGCCAGGCGCACTATCCCACCGTTCGCGACTACGGCCTGGTCGCGCAGGATGCGCGGCGCGTCCGGCTCCCGTTCGATCCACGCGGCGAGGTCGTGCCGTCGCGGCTGGCCTTCGGACTGCTGGCCGTGGCTGGCGCCGTGCTGCTCATCGCGCTCATCAACCTTGCCGGTTTGCTGATGGCGCGGGGCATCGCGCGTCGGACCGAGATTGCTGTGCGGTTGACGCTGGGCGCGAGCCGCTGGCGCGTGACGCGCCGGCTCCTGACCGAAGGCGTGCTGCTCGCCGTCGTCGGCGGCGGACTCGGTCTGCTGGCCGGTCGGGCGCTCATTGTCTTCTTCGTCAACTTCACTCCGACAGAGTTCGGCCAGTACAGCTCGGTGCCGTTCTCGCTCGAAGTGCCGGTCGATTGGCGGGTGCTCGGCTTTACGTCGCTCTTGTGCATCGGCGCCGGCGTGATCGTGGGCCTCGCACCTGCTCGGCAGGCGGCGCGCACCGATTTGCTGACGGCGCTTGCGGGCGGCTCGAATGCATCGTCAGGCCGCACCCAGCCCCGCCTCCGGCGGCTCGTCGTCGTGCCGCAGATCTGCCTCTCGGCGGCCCTGCTGCTGGTTGCCGGCGTCCTGATCAAGCCGCTCGTCGTCTCAGAGCTGGTCGATCCTGGCTATGATTCCGACGGCGTAGCCTTCGTCGATTTCCAGATCCCGTTCAACGCCCGCTGGGACGATGTGCCCGCGCGGGAGGCGCTGTTCGACCGCAACCGCCGCTTCAACGCGCGCGTGCTCGAGGCGCTGGCAGAGACTCCGGGGGTGACCACCGCGACGCTCAGCATGGGGCTGCCCATTCAGTCGATGAAGACCTGGGTTGCCGGACGCGACACGTTCCCGAATGGGCCACGCTGGTGGGTTTCCCAAGCACATGTCTCCAGCGACTACTTCAAAACACTCGGTATTTCCCTGATTCGCGGCCGTCGGTTCGAACCTGCCGATCGCGATGGCACACCTCTCGTTGCAATCATCTGCGAGACGCTCGCCACGTGGTTCTGGCCCGGTCAGTCTGCCGTCGGACAGCACGTCGCCGTCGCGTTTCCTGACTCGACTTCTGCCCCGAGGTGGTTGGAAGTCGTCGGGGTCGTCCGCGAAGTTCAGCCGCCGGTCACGACTGGTGCTTCCAACCCGTATTTGTACGTTCCGCTCACGCAGCTCCACGGCGAGTTTGCCTCGAACGTCATCGCACGCGGCACACTGGACGACGGCCAAATGGTGCGCGCGCTGCGGCAGGCGGTCTTCGCGGCCGATCCGGGTGTCGAGATCTCGCGCAGCACCACCTTTGAGTCGGCGATCGACGCCATCCTGTACCCGCGGCGCATGGCCGCCGGTATCCTCTCGTTCGCCGGCGTCATCGGCCTGGCGTTGGCCGCGATCGGCCTGTATGGCGTCGTCTCCTATTCAGTTGCCCAGCGACTGCGCGAGATAGGCATTCGCGCCACGCTTGGCGCCCGTCCACGCGATCTCGTCCGTCTGATTCTCAGTGAGGGCGTCGCGGTCGCCGCGATCGGATCGGTCCTCGGGCTGGGCCTCGGCTACGGGGCGCTGGTCGTCGCCTCCAAGATCGTGCCCGGCATGCCCGAGCTGAACGCGGCCGCGCTCATCGCGGTTCCCGTCGTCATCGTTGGGGTGATTCTCGCCGCATGCTACCTGCCTGCCCGCCGCGCGGGTCGGGTTGACCCGATGGTTGTCTTGCGGGGACTGTGACCATCTCATCGACGCGGAACTCGAAGGCATACACTTACCGGTCTATGAGAATCCGCCGCCTGATCCTTACGCTGATCTTCACGTTGTTTGCGACGTCGCTCGTCGTGCGGTGGTCAGCAGCGAAGTCACGCAGGAGCGGCTGGCGATCAATGCGCTCCCGGCCGCCGAGCGGCCGTTCGGCACGCTGCGCGAGCAGGCGGCGATGCAGCAGGCGTGGCTGAAAGCAGCGCCTCGACACGTTCCTGCCGCCGCTGATGCGCAAGTACGGCATCGACCTCTGGGTCGTGCCGATGCGCGAGTACAACGAAGACCCCGTCTTCACCTCGATCGTCGCGCCGGAGACGTTCGCGGCCCGTCGGCGCACGATCTACGTGTTCTTCGACAAGTGCGCGGCCGCGGGCACGCCCGTGAACGCGGCCTGCATCGAGCGACTCGCGCTCGGGGGCACGTCGCAAGGCGGCGTGTTCGAGACGCGCACGTCCACGCGCGCAGTCACTGGCGGCGCGCGCGGTCGGCGGCCGGCAGGCCGAGCTCTGGGGCGACGAGCAGTGGCAGTTGCTGAAGACCGTGATCGAAGAACGCAAACCGCGCGTCATCGGCATCGATCGATCGACGGTGTTCGCGTTCACCGACGGCCTCTCGAGCGGCGAGCTGGACGGCATGTCGCGCGCGCTCGGGCCGGCCTGGACCGCGAAGTTCAAGGACGCCGAACGGCTGCCGCTCGACCTCATCGCGTCGCGGCTGCCGGACGAGGAAGCGTTCTTCCAGAAGATGACCGCGCTCGTCTGGCAGATGACGCAGACGATGTTCTCCGAGAAGGTCATCGTTCCCGGCACAGACGCGCACGAGCGATCTCGTCTGGTGGTGGCGCCAGCGCGTGAACGATCAGGGCCTCGGCACGTGGTTCCAGCCGAGCGTGGACGTGCAGCGGCAGGGCAGCGCGCCGCTCGAGGCCGATCCGATCATCCAGCCGGGCGATGTGCTGCATTGCGACGTCGGCATCACGGTGGCGCGCCTCAACACGGACACGCAGCACCTCGCCTACGTCCTCAAGCCCGGCGAAACCGACGCGCCCGGCCGGACTGAAGCAGGCCCTCGCCAACGCGAACGCGATGCAGGACATGACGATGGAAGAGATTCGCGCCGGGCCGGACCGGGCAACGAGATCCTGCAGGCCGTGCTCACGCGCATGAAGGCGAAGGGCATCGACGGCACGCTGTACTCGCATCCGATCGGCCTGCACGGCCACGGCGCCGGACCGCTCATCGGCCTGTGGGATCGGCAGGAAGGCGTCCCCGGCCGCGGCGACGCGACCGTGATTCCGTCGATGTGGTTCTCGATCGAGCTCCAGGCGACGACGCCCGTGCCGGAATGGGGCGGACAACCGGTGCGCATGGCGCAGGAAGAGGATGCGATCGTCGGCGCCGATGGCAAAGTGCGCTGGGCGCTGCGGAGACAGGACAGGCTGTTTCTGGTCAGGTGAGGGGGTCAGACCGGGGTCAGACGGGGGTCAGACGGGGGTCAGACCAGCCGCCGAACGCCGGCAAGACGCAGTCGCCTGCTGAGCCCTGAACTGGTCAGCGGAAGGGAGCGGCTGTCGAGTTCCGTCCGATTAAGTCAGGCCCATCAGAACCGGGACGAGGTGACTCTGACTCCGACACGGAATGCAGCAGGCTCCCGAGCGAGTCCTTGAAAGCCCGATCGCCAAGAACCCGGTCGTTGGAGCGGATTCGGTCGACAACGCCCTGATCTTCTGGTGGTTCGAGCACCGACTTCGCGAACCGCGCTCGCATCACGGCCTCCGGTCCGTCGCCGAAGAGCCGCAGCGTCGTTGATGCCGATAGAAACGGTGGAGCGGAACACAGCCCCATCGTTGCCGCATAGCTGCTCCAGCGCCACTGATCCGGATGCTCGACCAGCCCGGCGCGCACAGGATTCAGGACGACGTACTTCGACAGCGCCAACAAGTACTCCGTCCCGTCGACGATTTGATCCTTGAATCGCCCCTGGAAGACATGACCCACGCGTCCCTGACGTTTGTTCCACCATTGCGCATAAAGACTGTTCAGCTGCCGGATGGCTTCGGAGAGGTTGGGCTCGCGAGGCTGCAAGGTGGCGTGGTAGTGATTCGGCATCACACAGTAGTTCCAACACTCGATGGCAAACCGATCGAGGACGTCGCCGAGGAGATGGACGAACTGCCGATAGTCGCGATCATCGAGAAAGATCGCCATGCGACCGTTTCCGCGAGCCATCACATGGCGGACAAGATCGACTGCCTGAATGCGCGGGCCCCGAGCCATAGGCGCTCCAACGGTTCACGATCGGGGCCAAGTTGGATCCGCAGCAATCGGGCCAGAATCTCGAGTTGCGGAGCTCGGCGCTCGGAAAGCCCGACAAGTGCGCCGCACGCCCCTACTGCAGAAACTGCGTACGCCGGCGCAGCGACCCCGCTTCGGTGGTCTGACCCTGGTCTGACCCCCGTCTGACCCCACCGCTACCGCCCCCGCCCTCCGCGCCCGGCTTTGCGCACTTCGTCCTGGCGATCGATCACGGTCTGGCCGTCCGTGATCCAGGACGCGGCGGTCTCGCCCTTCAGGTAGTGCCCGAACCACTGCAGGATGCGCTGCTGGTAGTCCTGCTGGTTGCGGCGCTGCGCGAGGCCGTGATCCTCGTTGGCGTATTCGATCATCACGACGTTCTTCCCGGCGCGGCGGCCGAGGCTGTAGAGCTCGAGCCCCTGGTGCCACCAGACCGTGCCGTCCACCGTACCGACTTCGATGAGCGTCGGCACGGTCATGTTGTGCACGTTGAAGACCGCGGAGTTGCGGATGTACGCCTGGAGATCCTCCCAGAGCGGCACTTCCATCCGCTGCTGGCCCGTCTCGATGTGATCGGTTTCGAGGATGCCGGCGCTCCAGTGCCCGTTGCCGTAGTTGCTGATGAGATTGGTGATCGCGGCGCCGGCGACGGCCGCGGCGAACACGCCCTGCGTGTTGGTCGCCAGGAACGCGGTGTCGAAGCCGCCCCACGAATGGCCGATGATCCCGACGCGCTTCGGATCGGCCAGCCCCTTCGCGACGACCGCCGCCACCGCGGGGCGCACGCACTCGACGACGGAGATGCCGGGTTCGCGCGGACGGAAGACGATGTCGGGCTGGAAGACGAAGTAGCCCTGCGTGGTGAAGACGCTCGTGTTGTAGTAGCTCGTGCTGCTCGGCGTGACGTAGCGGTGCACGCCGTCCGAGAGCGTCTCGTACATGTAGACGATCATCGGATACGCCTTGCCCGGGCACGTAGCCGGCCGGGTAGTAGAGCGCGCCCTGCATCTTGCGATTGCCCGCCGTCTTCTCGGCCGGTGTACTCGATGATCTCGCTTCGGCCCCACGCGTAGTCGTTCTGGAACGGGTTGGTCTGCGTCACCTGCGTGCCCGCCGACAGGCCGCCCTGGCTGACGAAGAGATCCGGCGAATCCGCGTAGGTCTGCTTCGCCGTGGAGGTAGACCTCCGCGTCACGGGCCTTGGCGAGGCGATCGATCGATTTGTCGCCGAAGAGCAGACGCTCGACCGACGAGGCGCCTGGCTTCAGGACGCCGTAGCCCGACTTCTTCGACCAGTCGCCGAACAGGCTCAGATAGATCGGCTTCGTGGAGATCGATCGACGCGTCGGCAGGGTTGGAGAAATCGACGCGCGCGTACCGGTGCCGCACGCGCTCGGCCGCGCCGCTCGTGAGCTTCGTGGCCTTGGTGCCGTCCGGCGCGACCGACCAGAGGTCGTACTTGTCGTTCAGAATCACGGCCGCGTCCTGCTTCGTCCAGCCGGCGACACCGAACGACGGCTTCTGTTTGACCGTCGCGTCCGATTCCTTGTCGATGAACGACGTCGCGGACGCCCTTCGAGATGTTCGTGACCGCCTTCGTCTCGAGATTCAGCGTCCACCACGCGTCGTTCTCGAGGAACAGCAGCGTACTTTCCGCCCGGGCTCATCTGGACGTTACCGCCGACACCGGCTTTGAGCGGCGTCCGAGCGCCGGTGGTCAGATCGGCGAGCACGAGGTCGGCGGCGGATCGACCGATGCTCCGCTGCATCGCGTACCGGCCCCACTCCTGGACGAGCGCCCAATTCGTGCGCGGAATCACCTGGATGGTCTCGTCGAAGTCGCGACCGATCTTCGTGAAGCCTCCGCTGCCGAGATGCCAGACGCCGAGCAGATTCCGGCGGCGATCCGCATTCGCGGAGACTCGCTGCACCGAGGCCACGCGCGCATCCTTCCAGTGCCACACGGTGACGTCGGCCATCTCGTTCTCCGGGGACGGCGGCTCCGGGTTCGGCGCCGCGCCGCGCGCGCCGCGGCCTTCACCCTCGGCGCCGCCGGCGGTCGCGGCAGCGTTTGCGCCGTCTCCGCCCGCGCGCCCGCCACGTCCGGCGCCGGGCGCCGGCGGCGGCTTGTCTTCCCACTTCGCGATGCCGAGGGTCACCGTCTTGCCGTCGTCACTCCACGCCGCGCGCCGGAACGACACGACGCGCATGCCCGCTGGGAAACTTCGCGTCGGCCGTCGGATCGAACGTCAGCCGCTTCTCTGCAGGTGTGCCGACGCCGGTCCACGCGAGCGTGAGGTACGTCGATCCTTCTTTCTTGTCGTCTGTCTTGCCGCGCATCACGAGCAGATCGGCAGCGTCGCGGCGCCAGGCGAGCCCGAGATACTGCGACGCGGACGAATCGAGGACGCGGAGCGCGCCCGTCGCCGCGTCGTACAGCTGCACGCCGTTACCGGCGCGCTCGGCCGAGCTGATGCTCATCGCGAGCACGGCGCCCGTGTCCTGCCAGGCGGCTTCGCCCACGTTGGCGAAGGTCATGTCCATGCCCGTCGCGAGATTGCGGACGGTGACCACGATGCCCGTCGGATCGGGATCGTCGGTGACCGGACCACCCGCGCCACCCGCGCGACCACCGCGACCGGCGGGTGCCGCCGCTGCGGCCGCTCCTGCACCGGCGCCGCCGGGCGCTGCCGGCGCGTATCGGCGCATCAGCAGGAACTTCCCGTCGCCGCTGAAGGCGAATGACTGCACGGCGTCCATCGTGGACTTCTCACCGGTGGCGAGGTTCATGATCGCGAGCCGGTTCTGGACGGGACGCTGCTGGGTGCGCATCCGCTCCTGTTCGGCTTCGGAGTAGCCAATCGACCACGCCGCCCACTTCGAGTCCTCGTTGAACACGGCACCGGAGCCGAACTTCTCCGTCGTGACGCGCGTTCGTCGCGAGGTTCAGCAGACGAAGCTCGCTGTCGCGATTCGACTTGTTGATGGAGTAGGCGAGCCATTTCCCGTCGTTCGACAGGCCGCCCCCTCCGCCGCCACGCCCGCCGCCACCCCCGGCCAGCGTTTCCCACTTCCCGTAGTCGGCGAATCCTGGAACGGGCTTGGACTGCGCTCCCGTCGGGATCGTCGATCCGGCGAGGCCGGCGGCAATCGCGAATACGGACGATCAGCAGGCAGCAGGACGGCGGCGCATAGGGAACCTCGGGTCAGATTCTACGGCACGTGCAAGCGCTGTTCACTCCGGACCTCGAGCGCGCCCACTCCGGACTTCAAGCGCTTTTCACTCCGGGTGCTGCGCCGTGCGCTCGAGGTCCAGCAGCCGTCTCTTCCGCCAGAGTCCGCCCCCGTACCCTCCGAGCTCACCGCTCTTGTTGAGGACGCGATGGCAGGGGATCACGATGGCGATCCGATTCATGCCGTTGGCGCGCCCGACGGCACGAACGGCGGCGGGGGTCGCGACTTCACGCGCGATGTCTTCGTACGATCGCGTTTCACCGTGTGGAATGCGGTTGAGCGCCTTCCAGACGCGCTCCTCGAACGGCGTGCCCGGCGCATCGAGCGGCACTGTGAATGACTGCCGCGTCCCCGCGAAGTACTCGGCCAGCTCCGTTCGCACCTGCGTCAGATACGGATGATCGGATGGCACGAGCGCCGCCTTGAACCGCTTGCGGAGCGTCGCAATCTGGAGCTCGAGACGACGGCGATCGGTGAACTCGAGCAGGCAGAGTCCGGTGTCCTTCGCGCCGGCGACCATCGGGCCGATCGGCGTGTCGATCCACGCGAGCCGGATGCAGTCCGCTTCCGCAGCGCGACCCGGAGGCTCGCCGAACGCCTTCTCGAACGCCTCCCGGAAGCCGCTGTGCGAGTCGTACCCCGTCTCGAACACCGCATCGTCGAGTGAAGTGCCGTCCTTGATGCCCTCGAAGGCGCGCGCGAGGCGCCGGGCGCGGCAATAGGCCTGGAACGTCAGGCCGAACTTCGTCATGAAATAGCGGCGGACACGCGCCGGCTCGAGGCCCATCGCGCGCAGGTCCGATTCGCGGACGCGGGCCTGCGGGTGCTGTTCGATCCGCTCGAGCAGCGGACGGACCCACGCCGGGGCTTCGTCGCCGTCGAGCGGCCGGCAGCGCAGACAGGGCCGGTACCCCGCGAACAGCGCCTCTTTCGGCAGCGCGAAGAACTCGACGTTTTCAGGTTTGGGTTTTCTGGCCGGGCACGATGGCCGGCAGAAAATCCCGGTCGTGCGAACGGCCAGGTAGAAGACGCCGTCGTACGACGCGTCGGACCCCTGATACGCGCGCTCCATCTCGGCGCGCGACGGAAGCGACAACAGCGGCAGCAACGAACCGGACCCGGTGGTCATGGAGGTCGTGTCAAGCATCATGTGCGGATCTTGGTGCGGGCGCAACTCGCCTCGCCACCGGAAAAAAGACAGTGAATTGGGGCGAGGCTACGCCCGGATGCCGAGGCCACGGAGAAGAGCTAGAGAGCACGGAGAAGAGCAGGGACACCCCGCGCCGGTGTGTGGCGCGGGCCCGAGGCGCGGGGGTGGGGCCCCGCGCCGTAAGTCTAGAGAGCGAGCCGGGCTGAGACACTTTTCCCCATGTCCCGTAGCCCACGCTCGACACTTACCGTCCCAGCGTTCAGTGGCCTGCTGTCCCTCGTTGCGCCTCGCGGCGCCGCTCGTGGCCCGGCAGAGCACTGGCACGCAAGCGGTCGCTGCGATCACCGCTGCCGACTACGCGCGGGCCGAGAAGTTCCTGGCTCCGGCGACGACGCCGCTGGTGTTCGGATTGACGGTGCAGCCGACGTGGCTGCCAGACGGCAAGTTCTGGTACCGCGCGACGTCGGCGACCGGGACCACGACACTGCTCGTCGATCCTGCCGGCAAGCGGCGCATCGTCTGTACTCCGGACAACGCCGAGTGCCGTGCCGCTGCGATTCCGGCGGCGCCGGAAGGCGGGCAGGCTGGAGGGCGTGGGCGCGCGGGCGGCGCGCCGGGCGGCCGAGCCGGCGGTCCGGGCGCAGCGGGTCTGTCGCCCGACGGCAAAAGCACCGCGTTCATTCGCGATTTCAACTTGTGGGTCCGCGATGTCGCGACCAGTCAAGAAGTGCAACTGACGACCGATGGCGTCAAGGATTTCGGCTACGCCACGAACAACGCCGGCTGGACCAAGAGCGACGCGCCCGTCCTCGTGTGGTCGCCCGACTCGAAAAGGGTCGCCACCTTCCAGCACGACGGCCGCGGCGTGAGTGAGATGTACCTGGTCAGCACGAACGTCGGGGCGCCGACGCTGCAAGCGTGGAAGTACCCGCTTCCCGGCGACGCAAAGATCTTCATGATCGAACGTGTGGTCATCGACGTCGACACGAAGAAGCTGACCCGATTGCTGATGCCGCCCGATCCGCACCGCTCGTCGCTGTGCGATCACGTCGTCTGCGGCGGGACCTGGGCCGACGTGCAGTGGAGTCCAGACAGTCGTCAGGTCGCGTTTCTGTCGACCTCGCGCGACCATAAAGAGGAATGGCTTCGTATCGCCGACGCAGGAACGGGCGAAGTGCGCCAGGTCCTGAACGAGAAGGTGGCGACGTTCTTCGAGTCAGGCAACGGCCGCGTCAATTGGCGGTACCTGCCGGCCTCCAACGAGTTCATCTGGTTTTCGCAGCGCGACAACTGGGGCCAGCTCTACCTCTACGATGCGACCACCGGACGGCTGAAGAATCAGATCACCACCGGGGAGGGGAACGTCACCCAGATGCTGCGGGTCGACGAAAAGGCCCGCGCGATCTACTTCCTCGGTCTCGGCAAGGAGAAAGGCCGGGACCCCTACTTCCGTCACTACTACCGGGTGAACTTCGACGGCTCGAACCAGAAGCTGTTGACGCCCGACGACGCCGACCATACGGTCGCGCTGTCGCCGTCAGGTGAGTACTTCATCGACACCTACTCGAAGCCAGACGTCGCGCCGGTCTCGGTCCTGCGCGACAGCACCGGGCAGCTCGTCGTCGCGCTCGAGCAGGCCGACATCTCGCGGCTCGTCGCCTCAGGCTGGAAGCCGCCGATGCCGATCACGATGAAGGCGCGCGACGGCATGACGGACATCTACGGTCTGCTGTTCCGGCCGGCGAACTTCGATCCGTCGAAGAAGTATCCGATCGTCAATCAGATCTATCCCGGCCCGCAGAGCGGCAGCGTTGGCAGCCGCAGCTTCTCGGCCGCGCGCGGCGACACGCAGGCGCTCGCCGAGCTCGGATTCATCGTCGTCCAGATCGACGGCATGGGCACGCCCGGCCGATCCAAGAAGTTCCATGAGGCGTACTACGCGAACATGGGCGACAACACGCTGCCCGATCAAGTGGCCGGGATGCGCGAGCTCGGCAAGCGCTTTCCGTGGATCGATCTGGATCGCGTCGGAATCTGGGGCCATTCGGGCGGCGGCTACGCCACCGCCGATGCCATGTTCCGGTATCCCGATTTCTTCAAGGTCGGGATCTCCGAGTCAGGCAATCATGACAACCGAAACTACGAGGACGACTGGGCCGAGAAGTGGCAGGGCCTGCTCGTCAAGAACCCCGACGGCACGACCAATTACGACAACCAGGCGAATCAGCTGCAGGCGAAGCACCTGAAAGGCAAACTGCTCCTCGCGCACGGCATGATGGACGCCAACGTCCCGCCGTACAACACCCTGCTCGTCGTCGACGAGCTCATCAAGGCCAACAAAGACTTCGATCTGCTGATGTTCCCGCAGGCCGGTCACGGTTTCGGCGCCGCGAGCAACTACATGATGCGCCGCCGCTGGGACTACTTCGTCCGCCACCTGCTCGGCGCGGAGCCGCCACAAGACTATGTGATCGGGAGATAGCTGGGAGTGCTGGGTCGGCTTACTTAGTTGCTCGCGGGGCCCCACCCCCGCGAGCGCGCGCTCCCGGCTCGCTACGCTCGCCGTCGCGCGGTCTTCGTTCTACTGCGCCACTTTGCGGATCGTCCTGATGACCCGTCCGAACGGCTTGTCCTGGATGCCGACGAGCGCTCGCACCACGTAGTCGCCGGGGGGCAGCGCGCCGATCGGGATCGGCGCCGCTCGCGCGAAACGTGGTGGGGTCGGCTGTGGCTTCGATCGCGAGCCGCGTGGTGGCGATCGGCGGGCCGTCGATCGTGCGGGCGACTTCGACGATGGCGCCGACCGGGGAGCCGGCGACGCCGCCGTAGATTTCGAGGAAGGCGATTGCCACCGGCTCGGAGCTGAACTGCATCTTCGGGACGAAGCCGCCGTTCCTCGAGAGGCCGGCCACGAGCGAGCTCAGCTTCAGCGCGCCCGCCGCGGTCGTCTCCGCGGAGACTTCAGTGTCGACCGATCCGCTGCGTCCCGTCGCGTCGACGGCGGCGATGCGCATGCGATAGGTGCCCGGCGGGACGAGAATTGCGGCCGTGACCGGCGACGCTGTCAGTTGATCCGGCGTCGCCGACACCTGACGGGTGAGACGGCCCTGTCCGTCGAAGAGCGCCGCCGACCAGGCCGTGAGCTTCACCGTCGGATCGGTCGGCTCGCCGACGGCCACGACCTTCATCGTCAGGCCATCTCCGCTCCCGAGCGCGGCGTACGCCGTGGCGCGGAGCGGCAGGTCGTACGACAGACGGCTTTCCTTCATCATCTCCGACGGCGTCTTGGCGATCGGACGCGCCGTGTTCGGCCTCGGCATGAAGAGGTGTGGCCGCGCGCGGACGTCGACACCGGATCGCGCGACCCTGACGTCCAGCCCGCGGTTGATCCCGTCGAGATCGGCGGCCGTCGTCTCGAGCACGGCGGAGTAGTACGACGTCGTCTCGTGCGCAATCTGGACGAGTGTGGCGTCGCCCGCGGTCGCGAGCGCCAGCCGCTCGGCGGAGGTGACGCCGGCAATATGCTCCAGCCCCTCCAACGGGTTGTCGGAACCGGAAAAGTTGCCGCCGGCAATGGTCTCGCCGGCGGCGTTGCCGCGCACCATGACCTGATCGGGCTGCACGACCCAGAAATGCGCCCGCGCCGGCGCGGCCGCGGCGCCCATCCGTTCGAACACGCGCGTCGTCAACTCGCACATGCCAGGCGCCAGCGTGGCGGGCGCGTCACGGCGCGGGCCGTACTCGCTCGACGAGATGAAGATCACCGTCGTCGGTCCGCTCCCGCCGGCGAGGCTGTTGAGCATGCCTTCCAGGCTCTCGAGCACGGTCCGCGTCCGGCAGGCGCCTTCGGATCCGGTCTCGGTTTCCGGCGCGTGGCCGGTGAGCTGCGCGAAGGCCTCGCTGATGCGGTCGTGATTGTTCGTCATGTCGACCTTCATGCCGCCGTGCGGCACGGTCAACAGCGACACGCGATCGCGCGGCGTCAAGCTGCCGAGGAATCGGCCGACCGCCGCGCGCAACGGCCGTTCACGGCCAGGCCGGATCGACTCATCGTCGAAGACGAGAATGAACGTGCGGCCGGACTCGGCGGCCGTGTTGGTGGCAAATGGCGGTGGTGGGACCTCGATCGCCGGCGCCGCGACGTCGGCCGCCGGCGGCGACGCGACGGTGACGAGTTGCAGCGCGCTGATCTTGCGCGGCCGTCCGTCGATCCGGACGGTCGTTTCTTCAGGTTTCAGATCGGTGACCGGACGACGGTCCGATCCGATCAGATAGAAGTCCACCACCACAGCGTCCCGCGCGGGCGGCGGCGCCTGGCCTGACTGCACGACGGCGCTGGCGGACGCAACCAGCACGACGCCCGCGACGAGGCCGGGAAGCACTCGGAGCATTCGCAAGAGGATAACCGACTGGCCAGGTGGCTGCATCTCGGGGGATGATCGGCTGAGACCAACATGATTGGCCGCGTCCACGCCTTCTACCTGTTCGATGTCGCACACAGCATCGATCTGGGCAAAATCCGCGAGATTTTCGGCCCGACGGCGGCGACCGCCCGCCTGCTGGACAAGGCGCCGGGGCCGCCGCGCGTCCGGTATCTTCAGCCGCCAGTCGTCGTCGACGGCGAGGCGCTGGCATTGCCGGGGTACGACGGCTTCAGCGCCCGGGTGAAGTTCTTTGACTACGGCGTCATCTCGCTGATGTTGTCACGCGCCTTTTCGGGGACGTGGACAGAGTTCGTCCGTCTCGGCCAGGAGCTCATCGAGAGCGAGCCGCTGGAGTCGCACGCGGGCGACGCCTGTGCCCGGCTGGTCGCGCGGGCGACGCCGGCGCTCACCGGCCTGCGCGCGACGTTTCTCGACGAGGACTACCTCGCCTTCGTGGTTCCGCCGCAAGCCGAGGCGATGAACGCCGACGCCGTCCTCGAGCAGCACGGGGATGACATCGCGCAGTTGCTCCGTGGCGAGCGGCAGATCCTCAGCCGCCAGGAACGCGACGAAGTGCTCGGCACCGGCTGTCGTATCTGGTCGACGATCTCGTCGTGCCGGCGTGGAACGCCGCGTTCGTCCTCGACAGCGAGGCCGGTGCGACCGCGACGCTCGAGATCCTCGAGTTTGCCAACTCGCAGCTGCTCGAATTCCGCTATCACGACGATCTGCTCGAATCCGAGATCGCCCGTACGTACGCGCTGTTGCAGCGGCCGCGGTCGTTCTCCTGGCTGGTGGGTCGCCGCTACACGGACGCCGCCCGGGCGCTGCAGTCGCTCGTGCTCGACGTGAACGAGCTGACCGATCGCATCGAGAACGCGGTCAAGATCGTCGGCGATATCTATTCCGCGCGCCTGCTGGGCCTGGCCGCCGCCCGGCTGGGAGTGGACAGCTGGAAGAAGGCCGTCGAGGAGAAACTGAAGACGCTCGGCGAGATCAACCAGTTCGCGGTCGATCAAACCGGCATGTCGCAGGCCAATCTGCTCGAGCTCGTCATCGTCCTCATCCTGGTGCTCGAGCTCGGGCTGTTCTTCGCCGGCATCATGAAGTGACGGCGGCCGGCACGCGGTCTCGAGCGCCGGCCGCTGGAGATGAGCTACAACTTCAGGATGCTGCGACACCTGCTGTTCATGTGGCTGGTCTTTGGTCTGGCCGCGATCCCCGCCCTGGCGCAGACCCCAACCTCGGCGTCGCCTGCCGGAGGCCGCTTGCGCGTGTTCCTGGATTGCTCGGACTGCTTCCCCGACTTCCTCCGCGAAGAGATTCGCTGGGTGGATTTCGTCCGCCAGCCTCAGGACGCCGACGTGCATCTGCTGACGCGGTCCAGCGACACCGGCGGCGGCGGCCGTGAAATCGCGCTCCGCTTTGTCGGCAACCTGCGGTTCAAGGGCATCGATCAGGAGCTCAAGGCGATCTCGATGGCGTCGGATACGGAAGACACCCGCCGCCGCAACGTACTGCGCGTGGTCACCGTCGGCTTGCTCGGCTACATCGCACGGGAAGGACTCCCTGCCGACGTCGCCGTGTCCGTCAAAGCGGCGCGCCCCGATGCCGCCGCCGCACCGGCGCGCGACCCGTGGAATTTCTGGGTCTTCAGCGTCGAAGCCGGCGCCTCGGTCCAGGCCGAGGAAACCGAGCGGCGATGGGACTGGAACGCCGACATCACTGCCGACCGGGTGACGGAGCGCTGGAAGCTGAACTTTGGCGCCAGCCTCGAGCACGAGACCGAGGAGTTCGACCTCGATGAGGAGGAACCGCTCAAGGCCACGCGTCGCGAACGCAATGCCGAGGGATTCGTCGCGCGCGCGCTCGGCCCCCACTGGTCGGCCGGCTTCATCGGCGATCTTCAATCATCGACGTTCGACAACATCAAGTTCCAGGCGGCGGCCGCGCCAGCCATCGAGTTCAACGTCTTCCCGTACGCGGAGTACGCCACGCGCCAGCTGCGCATCGAGTACCTGATCGGCGTCGAACGATCCAACTACAACGAGATCACCTTGTTCGGCAAGTTCCACGACACGCTCGGCCGGCACGAGATGCAGGCGACGCTCGATCAGCGTCAGCCCTGGGGCACGCTCCAGGCGTCCGTGGAGTTCGGGCAATATCTCCATGACTTCAGCAAGTACCGCCTCGAGGCCGGTGGCGAAGTCTCGATCCGCATCGCGCGCGGCCTGTCGCTCAACGTCGACGGTTCCGCGTCGCGCGTGCGCGATCAGATTTCGCTGCCGCGCCGCGACGCGACCCAGGAGGAAGTGCTCCTCCGGCTCCGCGAGCTTCAGAGCGGATTCGAGGTGGACTTCTCGATCGGCCTCACCTACACCTTCGGCTCCATCTTCAACAACATCGTCAATCCAAGATTCGGGAGATAAGAACCGCATCAATCGACAATCGGAGAATCGGTAATCTGCAATGGCAGAGACATCGGCAATTGCGAAGATCCCGATCGGCAATCGATAATGGGCAATTCGGCAATCGGTACGATTTGGCAATTCGGTAATCTTGGCACAATCATCGATTTGGCAATTGCCGATGTGTTTGCCATTGCAGATTGCCGATTGTCAATTGATCGATTGATCAGCGTCACCTCAGGCTGAACATGACCGTGACCGTCATGATGATCGCTACCGGCGTGCCATTGAGCCGCGTCGGCGTGTAGCGCCACTTGCCGACGGCCTCGATGGCGGCCCGATCGAGCAGCGGGATGGATCGCAGGACCTTCACGTCCCGGACGACGCCTGATTCGTCGATGATCGCTTCCAGGATGACGGCGCCTTCGACCTTGGCGGTCTGAGCGATCGTCGGATACACGGGCGGCACGTAGGTGATGCGCGCCGGCGGCTTGATGTCGCCGCCCGGCCGAATCGGCGTGCTTTGCACGGCCACTGGCGGCGGCGTGCCGAGGGTCGTCGCGCGCGTACCGGCGAGCAGATCGGTGGCGTGGGCGCCCCCTGGCCGGCCGAGTGCTCCGGCCGGTACGGGAGCCGTGGGACCCACCGGCGGCGGGTCAGCGGTCACCGGCTTGTCCGGAGGAAACGACGGCGCCGCCTCAGGGTTCAGCGCTGTCGGCGCCGCCTGGGGCTGCCGCGCGACGGGCGGGGGAGGCATCGGCGGAACGATCGGTGGCGGCGGTGCGACGAACATCACCTTTTTCGCCTCGACCACCAGACTGTCGGTCACCGACAGGATCGGCAGGACCAGCAGCACCCCGACCGCCGCCGCGTGCGCGAACAACGACCCGCCAATCGTCCATCGCGATCGCTTCGGCCGCGGCCTCGGCGTGAACGTCTCCGCAAACAGATCTCGAGCCATGGGACCTCCTGAAGATGGGGTGGACCGGGGCTCAGGCGTGCATCACGCACACCCATCACGCCTCGTCACACCGTGTCGGAAGGGCCCTTCGTTGGAAAGTTAGACACCGGAAATCTGCAATCGGGGAATCGATTGGCCATTACGAAATTGCCCATCGAGATTGCCGATTGCCGATTGTCGATTGCGATTGCCGATTGCCCATCGAGATTACCGATTGCTGATTGTCAATCGCGATTGCCGATTGCCGATGTGTTTGCCATTGCAGATTGCCGATTATCCATTGTCGATCTAGGACGTGCCAGCGCCCGGAGGGCGCCTCCACGTCCTAGATCTCTCCTTTGGCGGCGGCGGCGTCGAGCTCGGCGTCGGAGGCCTCTTTGAACTCGCCTTCCCATTTGGCGACGACGACCGTGGCGAGGCAGTTGCCGACGACGTTGGTCATCGTGCGGGCCATGTCCATGAGCTCGTCGACGCCGAGGATGAGTGTGATGCCGACGAGCGGCAGGTTGTAGCTGGCGAGCGTGCCGGCCAGGATCACGAGCGAGGCGCGCGGCACGCCGGCGACGCCCTTGCTGGTCAGCATGAGCGTCAAGAGCATCGTGATCTGCTGGCCGATCGTCAGCTCCACGCCAGCTGCCTGCGCGACGAACACGGCCGCGAGCGACAGATAGAGCGTCGTGCCGTCGAGGTTGAACGAGTAGCCGAGCGGCAGGATGAACGAGACGATGCGGCGCGGCACGCCCAGCCGTTCCAGCACTTCCATCGCGCGCGGCAGCGCCGCTTCGCTCGACGTCGTGGAGAAGGCGATCACCGCCGGTTCCCGCACGGCGCGGATGAACTTGCGCAGCGGCACCTTGAAGATGATCGCGATCGGCAGCAGCACGATCAGGAAGAAGACGATCAGCGCGCCGTAGAGAGTCAGGACCAGCAGGCCCAGGTTCTTGAGGACGCTGAGACCGCCGTGGCCGACGGTGTAGGCCATGGCGGCCCCGACGCCAATCGGCGCGTAGTGCATGACGATGTTCGTAAACTTGAACATCGTCTCTGCCAGCATCTCGCACCACTGCACCATCGGCTTGCCCTTCTCGCCGATCAGGCCGAGCGCGACGCCGAAGATGATGCTGAAGACGACGATCTGCAACACGTCGCCGGTGGCCATCGCCTGGATGACCGACTCCGGAACCAGGTGCAGGAGGATTTCCCGCCAGGTCTGCGCGGTGCCGGTGATGCCGCTCGGCTCGGTGGGCAACTGCAGCCCGACGCCGGGCTTGGTGAGGTTCACCGCGACGAGGCCCAGCACGAGCGCGATGGTGGTGACGATCTCGAAGTAGATGATCGCCTTGAGGCCCATTCGCCCGACCTGGCGAAAGTGTCCGGCACCGGCGATCCCGGCGACGAGCGTCGCGAAAATCAGCGGCGCGATGACCATCTTGATCATGCGCAGGAAGATCTGGCTGAACGGCCGGATGTTCACGACCCAGTCCGGGTGGTAGTTGTTCACGAACCAGCCGAGGAGGACGCCGAGCGCGAGACCGATGAAGATCTGCTGCGTCAGTGACAGGCGCCGGCGGCGGACTGCTTCAGCCATTTAGACCCCAATGAGGATTCAAGCTCTGACCACGAAGATCACGTTCCCTTCGTGCCCTTCGTGTGCTTCGTGTTGAAAGATCGTGTCAGTGTCCCGACTCACCGGACAGCTGCTTGACGACGTCGCCGATCACCGCCTTCGCGTCGCCGAAGAGCATCAGCGTGTTGTTCGCGTAGTAGAGCTCGTTCTCGATGCCGGCGAACCCCGGATTCATGCTGCGTTTGATCGCCAGCACGGTCTGCGCCCGGTCGGCGTCGATGATCGGCATGCCGTAGATCGGGCTCTTTTCGTCTGTCCGCGCCGCCGGATTGACGACGTCGTTGGCGCCGATGACGAGCGCGACGCCGACCTGCGGCATCTCCGGGTTCATGTCGTCCATCTCGACGAGCCGGTCGTAGGGGATGTCCGCCTCGGCCAGGAGCACGTTCATGTGGCCCGGCATGCGGCCGGCGACGGGATGGACCGCGAATTTCACGTCGACGCCGCGTTTGGAGAGCTGGTCGTACAGATCGCGGACGCGATGCTGCGCCTGTGCGACCGCCATGCCGTAGCCGGGGATGATGACGACGCGGTCGGCATTGGCGAGCAGTTCGGCGGCGTCGACCGCGGTGGCGCTCTTGACGTTCCGCTGTTCGGCGACCGCGGCCTGGGCCTTGACGGATCCGAAGGCGCCGAACAGCACGTTGGTCACCGATCGGTTCATCGCCTTGCACATCATGATCGACAGCACGAAGCCGGACGAACCGTCGAGCGCGCCGGCGACGATCAGCAGCTTGTTCTCCAGGACGAACCCCATCGCGACCGCCGACAGCCCGGCGAACGAATTGAGGAAGGAGATGACGGTGGGCATGTCGGCGCCGCCGATCGGGAGGATCAGCAACACCCCGAAGATCAGCGCGAGCGCGAGGATGATCGGGAACGCCCACGATTGCGTCGGGTCCCAAATCAGCAGGCCGCCCAGCCCGACGGCCGTCAGCAGCAGCGCCATGCTGACGACGTTCTGGCCCTTGTACGTGACCGGACGCGTCGGGATGTATTCGGCGAGTTTGCCGGCCGCCATCAATCCGCCGGTGCAGGTGAGGCAGCCGAGGATGACTTCCCCCGAGACGACGCCCATCCGGAACGCGTTGAGCCCGCCCTCGTGCAGCCACAGGTAGTACTTGGCCGTGCCGACGAGCGCGGCCGCCAGGCCGCCGAACGCCTGCGACAGACCGGTCCGTTCGGGCACCGCCGTGAGCGGGACGCGCGACAGCGGGTAGCCGACCGCGATCCCCGCGATCGCCGCGATCGCGATCCATTTGTAGGTGACGATCTCCGGGTGCAGGAGCGTCCCGCCGACCGCGAGGATCATGGCGCTGACCGCCGCGAGCACGGCGCGCCGCGCCGTTTCGGGCGAGCTCATCCAGCGCAGCGCCAGGATGAACAGCGCGGCGGAGACGATGTACAGGATCTCGGTCGCGGCGACCATGCTCACTTGGTCTCCCGCTTCTTGAACATCCCGAGCATCCGGTGGGTGATCAGGTAGCCGCTGACGAGGTTAGTCGTCGACGCGAACACCGCAATCGCGCCGAGCGCCGTCGTCAGCGTGTCCTTCGCTTCCCCGGCCAGGATGATCGCGCCGACGACGGCGATCGACGAGATCGCGTTGGTCAGCGACATCAGCGGCGTGTGCAGCAGTCGCGACACCCGGCGGATGATGTCCAGCCCCAGAAACGTCGCCAGCATGAAAAAGAAGAGGAGTGTGGTGAGCAGGTCGAGCCGCATTCGCGGCCGATTATAGGGGATTAGAGGATAGAATGCCGCCCATGCGTGCCGCGTATATCTTGATTCCGGCTCTCGGGGTCATTGCGATCGCATATCGGTTCTACAGCGCCTTTCTGGCCGCCAAAGTGATGTCGTTGGACGACACGCGCATCACGCCGGCGCACACCCAGCAGGACGGCCACAATTTCGTGCCGACCCACAAGTGGGTGTTGTTCGGCCATCATTTCGCGGCGATCGCCGGCCCGGGACCGCTCATCGGCCCCGTCCTCGCCGCCCAGTTCGGTTTCCTGCCCGGGGTCATCTGGCTCGTCGCCGGCGTCTGCCTGGCGGGCGCCGTGCACGACATGATCATCCTCTGGGCTTCGACCCGGCGGAAAGGCAAGTCGCTGGCCGAGATCGCGCGCATGGAGATCGGGCCCGTGGCCGGTTTCACGGCCGCCGTCGCCATCCTCTTCATCATCGTCATCGCGCTCGCCGGTGTCGGCCTGGTCTTCATCAACGCGCTGGCTGACAGCCCGTGGGGCGTGTTCACGATTGCCGTCACCATCCCGCTCGCGCTGTTCATGAGCCTGTACATGTACAAGCTGCGGCCCGGCCACGTCGGCGAAGCGACGGTCATTGGTCTCATCGGACTCTCGCTGTCGGTGATCTTCGGCCGTGAAGTCGCGACCTCATCGTGGGCACCGTACTTCACGTTTTCGCGCATCGAGCTTGTGTGGGCGCTCGGCATCTACGGGTTTGCGGCGTCGGTGCTCCCGGTGTGGTTGCTGCTCGCGCCGCGCGACTATCTCAGCGCCTTCATGAAGATCGGCACGGTGATCTTCCTCGTCATCGGGATCGTCATCGTCAATCCCGTGCTGCAGATGCCCGCGCTCACGCAGTACGTGTCGGGCGGCGGGCCGATCGTGCCTGGCACGCTCTTTCCCTTCGCCTTCATCACGATCGCCTGCGGCGCGATCTCCGGCTTCCATTCGCTGATTGCCTCCGGCACGACGCCGAAGATGATCGAGAAGGAGTCGCACATCCGGCCGATTGGGTACGGGGCGATGTTGTGCGAGGGGCTGGTCGGTGTGACGGCCCTCATCGCAGCATGCTCGCTGCACCAGGGCGACTACTTCGCGATCAATACGCCACCGGCTGTGTTCGCCACGCTCAATCAGCAGACGGTCGCCCTGGCGACGCTCGAAGCCGAAGTGGGTGAACAGGTCGCCGGGCGGACCGGCGGCGCCGTGTCGCTGGCCGTCGGGATGGCGCAGATCTTCAGCAAGCTGCCAGGCATGGCCGGCCTGATGGATTACTGGTACCACTTCGCCATCATGTTCGAGGCGCTTTTCATCCTTACCGTGATCGATGCCGGCACACGAGTCGGGCGCTACCTGGTTGGAGAGTTTCTGGGCCGCATCTATGCCCCTCTCGCCCGGCCGAATTGGATTCCAGGGTCGATCATCTCGACCGTCATCGTCGTTTTCGGCTGGGCGTACTTCATCGGCACCGGCAACATCAGCACCATCTGGCCGATGTTCGGGATTGCCAATCAGCTCCTGGCCGCCGTCGCGCTGGCCGTTGGCACGACCATCATCATCAACATCGGCAAGCAGCGGTACGCGTGGGTGACGATGGTGCCGTTGTCGTTCCTGACGGTCACCACGCTCACCGCGGGCTTCCTGACGGTCAAGAACAACTTCTGGCCCATGGCCGTCGGGCCGCGGCCAGAACTGCACTTTCAGGGCGTCCTCAACTCGGGGCTGACGATCACGATGATGATTCTCGTCCTCGTCATCCTCGGCGCCGCCGTGAGGAAATGGATGTCGGTACTGAGCGCCTCCGGCGGACAGCTTCAGCCCGCGCAGGCGGAGTAGCTTAGGCAGCCGGCGGCGCTTGCTCGCGCCGTAGCCCGCGCAGCGGGCGAAGGCGGGTGAACTTGCGACCGTCCCCGCCTCGTCTAAGCCCTCATGCTCTGGCAGGACTTCCGGTACACGCTTCGAAGCTTGTGGCATAGCAAGGGCTTTGCCACCGTCGCGATCCTGTGTCTGGCCTTCGGCATCGGCCTCAACACCACCATCTTCAGCATCGTCGATGGTGTGCTGTTGCAGCCCTATCCCTATCCTGAGCCCGATCGGATCCTCGTCGTTGGCGAGCAGAACCGTAAGACCGGCAACGAGCAGGGTCTCTCGTACCTGAATCTGCGGGACATCAATCAGTCCGAGACCTCGCCGTTCGTCACCATTGCCGCGACGGCGGGCCGCAGTTTGACCATCTCCGACGGCACCGGTGAACCTGAGCGCTATCAAGGCGCGGCGATCTCGTGGGATCTGTTCTCACTCCTCGGAACGCCGCCGATCCTCGGTCAGGGTTTCACGGCGGAGCACGATCGGATCGGGGGTGGCGGCGTCGTCCTCCTCAGCCACGACTTGTGGACGGTTCGCTACCAGCAGGATCCGAAGGTCATTGGCCGGACGATTCTGGTCAACGCGCGGCCTCATCAGGTCATCGGCGTGATGCCGCCCAGGTTCCGGTTTCCGAATCAGCAGCGGCTGTGGATTCCGTTGACACCAGCCGTGGCCAACGAGGCGCGCGACTCGCGCAGTCTGTTTGCCTTCGGCCGGCTGAAGCCCGGCTTGACCCGCGAGCAGGCGACGCAGCAGGCCGACGCCATCTTCGCGCAACTGGCCGCGCAGTACCCTGCGACCAACGAGGGATGGTCCTCCCGATTCGAGACGCTGCGCGAAGCGTTTCTTCCGGCGGAAGTGCCGCGCGTCATCGCGATCATGATGGGCAGCGTCACGCTGGTGCTGCTCATCGCCTGCTCGAACGTTGCCAACCTGCTGGTGGCGCGGGCGACCGCCCGTCGTCGCGAGATTTCGGTAAGAGTCGCCCTGGGCGCCGGTCGAGGCCGGATCGTTCGCCAGCTCCTGACCGAAAGCGTCACCCTCAGCGTGCTGGCGTTGCCGCTCGGTATCGGGCTCGCCCAGCTCGGCACCCGCCTCATCGCGGCCGGCATGCCGCCCGATGCCGTGCCGTACTACATCGTCTGGCGCGTCGACTGGCGCACCGTCGCGTACAGCGTCGCGGTGGCGCTGGTGACGGCCCTGATCTTCGGACTGTTTCCGGCGCTGCAGGTGTCGCGCGGCGATCTCCATGGTTCGTTGAAGGAAGGCACGCGCGGCAACAGCGCCAGCAAGTCACTCTTACGAAGCAGTCTGGTCGTCGTGCAGGTGGCGCTCGCGCTCGTGTCTCTCGTCGGCGCGCTGCTGTTTTTCCGCACGTTTCAGAACCTGGACACGGCGAACGTCGGCTTCGATACGCGTCCGCTGATGACGATGCGGTTTTCTCTGCCAGGCGAAGTGTACGAACAGCCGAACGCCAAACTGCGCCGGGTCGAGGACATCGTCCACCGCATCGAGGCGCTGCCTGGGGTTCAAGCCGCGTTCGCGTCGAACTACGTGCCGCTCAGCTTCGGAGGTGGCGGCGGCCCTGCCATCATCGAAGGGCAGCCGGTCCGGCAGGACGAGCAGTCGAACATCATCCTCAACGGCGTGACCCCGCGGTTCCTGCAGACGATGGGGATGACGTTGATCTCAGGCCGCGATTTCACGGACGCCGAGGGATACAGCCGGTCGGGGTTCGCGTTGATCAATCAAATGATGGCCAAGCGCTTCTGGCCGACGGGCGATCCGCTGGGTGCCCGCTTCCGGCTCGGTTACATCGGCGAGGAGAACAACTGGTTCACGGTCATCGGGCTCGTGAACGACGTCAATTTGTACGGCGTCGATCCAGAGAACCCGGCGCCGCCGGCGGCGGCGTTCGTGCCGTACGCGTATCAGCAGACGCTCAATACCGGGTTGACCATTCGTGTCGCCGGCGAGCCCGCGAGTATTACCGGCGCGGCCCGACGCGAGATCCGAGCCTCGGATCCGAACCTGCCGATCTTTCAGGTGCAGACGGGAGAGGACGTCCGGCGCCTCCGCTTCTGGCAGTACGGGCTCTACGGCTGGATTTTCGGGACGATCGGCGTGGCCGGGCTGCTGCTCGCCTCGGTCGGCGTCTACGGCGTGCTGGCGTACTCCGTCTCGCAGCGCGTCAAAGAGATTGGCGTCCGCGTCGCCCTCGGCGCGTCGCACGGCACCGTCGTCAAATTGATCGTCGGACAGGGTGTCATGCTGGGCGCGATCGGCATCGTGATCGGGCTCGTGCTGGCGCCCGCGGGCACGTACTTCGGACGCGCGCTCTTCTACAACGTCAGCCCGTTCGATCCCATCAGCTTCGCGGCGGTGGCCGTGCTCCTGCTCCTCGTCGCCTTTCTGGCCAGCTACATTCCCGCCCGCCGGGCGGCGAAAGTGGATCCGGTTGTCGCGTTCGAGGGGAATAGCGCGACGAGAGCTTCGAGACACAAGAACAAGAGCTTCGCTACATAACACGGAGAATCACGGAGACGCACGGAGAACGGAATTTCTTTTCGGAAGAACCTTGCCCTAAAAGTTTCAAAATCCCGTGTGCTCCGTAAACCTCCGTGAGCCCCGTGTGAGCTCTTGATCTTGCCCTAGGTGTCTCTCAGTACCACCAGCGGATCCACGCGCGTCGCGCGCCATGCGGGGACGAGGCACGCGGCGGTCGCGACGACGATCATGACGCCGGCCACCAGCACGAGTGTCAGCGGATCCGTGGGCGCCACATTGAACAGCAGCGTCCGCATGACGCGGGTCAGGCCGAACGAGGCGGCCAGACCGAGAACGAGGCCGATCCCCGAGAGCAGCAGCCCGCGGCTGAGGACGAGCTTCAGGATGCCGCGGCGGTCCGCGCCGAGGGCCATCCGGATGCCGATCTCCTGTTTCCGCTCGGACACGAGATACGACAGGATGCCGTAGGTGCCGACCGCGGCCAGCGCCATCGCGAGGCCCGCGAAAATCGCGAGCAGGACGGTGAGGAACCGCGGCCGGGCGATGGCGTCACCGACGACGTCGTCCATCGAGCGCAGGCGAATGATCGGCAGCGTGGCGTCGAGCTCCTGGACCGCGCGCCGATACTGAGGCGCGAGCGTCTCGAGCGGCAGCGACGATCGCACGACGATGTTCAGCTGTCCGGGGCCGGCATTGAGGACGCGCTGATACTGCGGGATCAGCATGTACAGCTCGGTGCCGGCGGCTTCCGCGACGCCGCCCTGCTTCACGTCCTTCAGCACGCCGATGATGGTGAACCACGGCAGCGAGTCGCCGAATCCCGGCTTCAGGCGAGCGCCGATCGGATCGCGATCAGCAAAGAACTTGCGCACCGACGCTTCGTTGATGAGGACGACCGGCGCGCCGCCGGCATCCCCGGCCTCGAACGACCGGCCCTTGACGACGGGAATCCCCATCGTGTCGGTGTATCCGACCGACACGAACTGGAAGAAGTCCACGTTCTGCGGCGGTCCGGCGGTTTGACCTGGCGCCGGAGGGGTATTCGGAATGTGCTCGAAGTCCGTGTCGTTGGCGTTCACGTTCCTGAGCGGCGGCAATCCGGACATCGTCGCCACACTTTGAACGCCAGGCAGGCCACGCAGCGTGGTCAGCAGGCGGTCCTGGAAGTCGACGCGCTGCTGCGGGTTGTATTTGGTGCCCGGCAGAACCAGGCCGAACGTCGTCATTTGCGACCGGTCGAACCCCATGTCGACCCGGGTCAGGTTCATGAAGCTGCGGATCAGCAGCCCGGCGCCCACGACCAGCGTGACGGCCAGCGCAATTTCGACGACGACGAGCGCCGAGCGCATCCAGACGCGCGCCGCGCCCGCCGTCGTGCGCGTGCTCGACTCGCGCATCGCCTGACTGGCCTTGGCAGTGCCCAGGTGGAGCAGCGGAACCAGGGCGAAGATCAACCCCGTCACCACCGCAACGATGAGCGTGAAGCCCAGCACCGTGCGATCGACCGTGACGTCCGCCGTTCTCGGGATGGCCGTGGCGTTGATGGCGATGAGGGCCTGCAACCCGACGTAGGCGAGCCCCACGCCAATCGCCGCGGCGGAGAGGGTGAGCACGAGGCCTTCGGTCAGCAATTGCCGGAACAGCCGGCCCCGTGTCGCTCCCAAAGCCGCACGAACGGCGTACTCGCGCGCTCGCGAGTCTGCCCGCGCGACCAGCAGGTTCGCCAGGTTCGCGCACGCGATCAGCAGCACGAATCCGACGGCCGCCTGCAGCACCACCAGCGCGAGCTTGATGTTGCCGATGATGTCGTCACGCAGCGGGTCCATGCGCACGCGATGGCCTTGCGGATTCGGCACGTGCCCTTGTGGCGCGATCGTCCGCCACTGCTCGAGCAGGCGGTTGATGTCGGCGAGCGCCTGCGCCGGGGTCACCCCGTCCCTGAGCCGGCCGACGAGGTAGAGGAAGTGGCTGCCGCGGGAGTTGGCGAAGTTCGCCGGGTTGATCGTGAGCGGCCGCCAGATCTCGATCTTCGAGTCGTGCACGTCGTAGCCGCGCGGCATGATGCCGACGATCTGCTCGGAAGCGTTGTTGATCTGGACGGTCTTCCCGACGATGCCGGGATCGCCGGCGTAGGCCCGCTGCCACAGTTCGTAGGAGAGGATCGCCACCGGCGGCGCGTTCGGGACCGTGTCGGCCGCGGTGAACCAGCGGCCAGTCAGTGGCTGCACGTTCAGCGTCGGCATCAGCTCGGACGTGACCAGCGCCGAGACCGGACGGCTCGGCGGCTGAGTGTCGAGGTTGACCGCGCCAACCGAGTAGGCGCCGATCGATGAGAACGCCTGGTTGTTGTCACGGAACTCGACGAACTCCGGCAACGACATCCAGAACTGGTTGAACCCGAGACCCGGGAATTGGGTGGTGACGTACTGCAGCCGATCCGGCTGAGGATAGGGCAGGGGACGCAGCAGCACGCCGTTGACGACGCTGAACACCGCCGTGTTGGCGCCGATTCCGAGCGCGAGCGTCACGATGGTGACAATCGTGAACCCCGGCTGCCGGCGCAGCGACCGTATCGTGTGCCGCAGATCCTTGCGAAGCGCGTCCAGCATGCTACCTCGAGAGATACATTGACGCGTTAGACGAGGTCGAGGTTCCGAGGGTTGGGGGGACTTGACGGCCGCGGCCAGTGGCTGGAGAGTACTCCGTCATGCGCGTCTGGCCGTTCGTCGTGCTCGCACTCTCTCTGCTGCCGTCGTTTCAGGCGACTCAGGTCGCCTTCGACGTGCTCATCATCAACGGCCGCGTCCACGACGGGTCGGGCAATCCGTGGCGGCGCGCGGACGTCGGGATCCGTGGCGATCGCATTGTCGCCGTCGGGCGGCTGGCCGGGTCGGCCGCCACGACGGTCATCGACGCGAAGGATCGCGTCGTCGCGCCCGGTTTCATCGACGTGCATTCGCATGCGCTCGCGAACATCACCAATCCGGCGCTGCGCGAGGCGCGCGCGCTGATCGCGCAAGGCGTCACCTCCGTCGTGGGCAATCCGGATGGCGGCGGGGACGTCGATTTGAAAGCGCAGGCGACGAGGCTCGACGCCGACGGAGGCGTCGGCGTGAACTCGGCGCTGCTGATCGGTCACGCGAGCGTCCGTGGCGCCGCGATGCGGCCGGCGGCCGCTGGAGCCGCCGCGGTCGGCGACGCCTGGGCGCGGCGAGACCCGACAGCCGAGGAGCTCGATCGCATGCGTGCGCTGGTGCGGCAGGCGGTCGCCGACGGCGCGTTCGGGCTCTCGAGCGGGATCTTCTACTCGCCGGGCCGGTACGCGAAGACCGAGGAAGTCATCGCGCTCGCCCGGGAAGCCGGTGGCGTCTACACGAGCCACATCCGCGATGAAGGCAACTACGACGTCGGCGTCGTCGCGTCGGTCGATGAAGTGATCCGGATTGCCGAGTCCGCACGCGTCCGGGGCGTCGTCACGCACATGAAGGCGCTCGGCCCGGACAGTTGGGGACTGTCGACGACGCTGGTGGCGCACATCGATGCGGCGCGGGCGCGCGGCGTCGAGGTGTACGCCGATCAGTATCCGTACGAGGCGTCGTCGACGAGCCTGACGGCTGCCGTGATGCCGGGCGAGAACAGCGCCGGCGCGCGCGAGGCGCTCGAAGGGCCGGAGTCGCGCGCGAAATTCCTGGCCGTCGTCAAGGAGAACATCCGCCGCCGCGGCGGGCCGGCCTCCATCGTCATCGCTTCTGGCAGCGGCGCGCCGAACGTCGCCGGCAAGAACCTCGAGCAGATCGCGAAGGACCGCGGTGTCTCGCCTGAACAGGCGGCAACGGACATCGTCATCGCTGGCGGCGCGTCGATCGTGTCGTTCAACATGTCCGAGAAGGACATCGAGACGATCATGCGCCAGCCCTGGACGATGGGATCGAGCGACGGCGGGTTGTCGATCCCGGGACCGAGCGTTCCGCATCCACGGAACAACGGCGCGTTTGCGCGCCGGCTCGCCGTCTACGTGCGCGACCGCCAGGTCATCTCGCTCGATCACGCCATCCGGACGATGACGAGCCTGCCGGCGCAGGTGTTTGGATTGACCGACCGCGGCGAATTGCGCCCCGGTGCGTATCGCGGATCTGGTGATCTTCGATCTCGCGAAGATCGCCGACCGTGCGACGTATCAGAGTCCGCACGTCCTTGCGGACGGGATCGATTGGGTGCTGGTCAACGGACAGGTCGCGCGCCGCGAGGGCGAGTTCACGGGCGTTCGCGCCGGACGCGTGCTGAAGAAGTCGTAGCGCGACCGGCGATCCGCATCACGATCGTCACGCCGATCGTCGCGCCGATGGCGGCGAGCAGCACGTCGGTGACGTCGGGCACGTGCGGCGGCAGGAAGACCTGTGCGAGCTCGATGGCGCCGGCGACCGCCACCGCCAGCACCACGACGGCGACGCTGACAGCCGCGCACTCATGGCGGCAGCGACAACGCGAGCACGGCGCGCGAGCGCAAAGCGCCGAACACCCCGAAGAGGATGGTCTTGCGCAGGACTTCCGAGACGGCGTTGTACTCGGACCCGTAGTAGAGACTGGCGAACGGCACCGCCCAGAACTGCTCGTAGCGCACACGCCAGACCTCGTGGCGTGCCGCAGACCTCGAATGGGGCGCAGGCGATGACGACGATGACCACCGCCCACGCCGCCGCCGCGACGGCCCACATGCCACCGGCGCCGTACGTTCGGGCTTGGATTTGCCACGGCATGATCCGGCCGGTGGCGCGCCATGCCATCTGGCGATCCAGACTCCGCCGATCGCCGCGCCGATCGTCCCGAGCACGATGTCGGTGCTGCTGGTGAATCGGCTGAGCACCAGCAACTGCGCCGCTTCGATCGCCGCTGCGAGAGGCCGCCGACGAGCGCGGTGACGGCGACCGGCCGTACCGCGCCAGCCAGTGGCATCCGCCACGTCGCGATCAGGAGGCCGATCGGCACGAACAGCGCGATGTCGCGCATCAACCCGTAGAGGTCGAGCCATGACGCGCCGCACGTCGGCGAACGGCACGAGGGTGACCTTGCCGTCCTTGAACTTGCCCCACAACTCGCCGGAGCTGATGGTCAGGTCGAGCGGCAGCACTGAGTAGAGCGCGAAGCCCAGCGAAGATAGCAGCTCGAGCAGCCAGTCGAACGGCG
Source organism: uncultured Acidobacteriota bacterium (assembly GCA_963816795.1). Taxonomy (GTDB): domain Bacteria; phylum Acidobacteriota; class Vicinamibacteria; order Vicinamibacterales; family SCN-69-37; genus CAWFLT01. The sequence goes on from CAWFLT010000002.1 coordinate 300,900, forward strand.
CCGCCCGCGCGCGGCGGCGCTGCGCACGCCAATCCAGTCCGCCGAGGCCTGACCGACAAGCCAGCCAGAGCACCACGCCGCGACGGCGCCCAATGGTTTCCGCGATGATGTCGTTCTGCGAGACGGTGCGGGGCGGAAACCAGAGTTGCGTGAACTCGAGGACGATCGACAGCCACGATGCCGGCCAGTACGACGTGCACCGGCCGCGGCGGTCAGCCGCCAGACGCGCGAGCGGCGTGTCGAGAGTCAACGCGCCCAGCAGGAGGTACGCCAGCGGCACGAACAGGAGGATGTTCGAGACCCAGTCGGCGCGGCTGCCGGAGTCGATCGGCAGATACGGAATCGCGGAAGCGGTCGACGGCCTCGGCCCAGGCGAGCGGCTCGTAGCCGAAGGGCACGAGCGACCCGTAGATCGCCAGGGCGGAGTAGCCTGCGGCGGCCAGCCAATACGCCCGCCGTCCGGTGCGGTCCAGAAATACGACTTGACTGGTCGGTGTTTGGGGTCATACGATGGCGCGCTTAGTGAGACTGGTCTCACTAAGGCGACGCCCGCCAGATGCGCCACATCCGGCGGGCGTCTGTGAACGCCGCCCGTCTGCTGGACGAGGAAGGTCTCACCTCGACGTTCGCGCCGAGTATGGGAGCGTACGCGCCGGGCGCAACTTCCGGCTCGGGTCCGCGTCCGGCGGCGAGCGGCGGGAGGACTCCATGACCCGCTCGTCAGTCTCCGTTGTTCTGCTCGGCCTGCGGGCGGACAAGCCCGCGGCGGTCGAGATCTTCGCGCGGATGCGGCACGGGTCCGGCGGCGCCAGCGGTCACGAGGCGCACCAGCCCGCGTCCACGGCGCAGGCGTCGACGCTGCGAATCGACGTTGGTGTACCGGTGAAAATGACGTCGGCCGTCGACGCTCATCCGATTGTCGGGGACATCGTCATCGACCGCGCGCTCGCCATGAGCCGCCAGCCGGATCGCGAGTCGGTGATTCTCGTCGCGCACGGACCGAACGAAGAAGCAGACGATATCAAGTGGCGCCAATCGCTCGCGGATCTCTCGCGATCGCTCTCACAGGCGGTCAAGTTTGCTCACGTCGAGGGCCTGACGGTGCGTGACGACGCGCCGGCGCCGATCAAGCAGGCGGCGACCGAAACGCTCCGCGCGACGGTGAGTGGCGAGATCGCGCGCGGACGCCGAGTGCTGATCGTGCCGGTGCTCCTGTCGTACGGCGGGATCGAGGCCGGCGTCCGCGAGCGCCTGGCGGGCCTCTCCTACGAGATGTCTGACAAGGCGCTGGCGCCGGATCGGCAGGCTCATCGACTGGGTGCTCGCGAAAGCGCGGGAAGCCGGAGGGGCCGGCTTCCGCCTGACACCCGCGCGGCGCAACGCGGCGCGCGGCCCGAGCGCGGGGGGTGGGGCCCCCGCGCCCTTAAGTAAGTAAGTTTGCCAACTTTACTCAATGGCGCGGGGCCCCACCCCCACGCCTCGGGCCGCGCCGCTCTGCGGCGCGGGTGTTAGGCGCCATAGTCCTCGAGGAACTGCTTCATGCGGAGCTTCTTCGTCGTATTGGCGGAGCTCATGTAGCGCACGGTGCCGTAGACCGGCCGTTCCGGCGCCCACGGACGATCGTAGCGGCCGAGCGTCCAGAAGTATCCGCTGTAGGAGTTCGGATCGCGTCCATCGAGCGCGTGTTTGTTCATGACTTCGGTCATGACGCGCAATCGCGTCTTCCGGCGATCGCGTCCACTCGAGGATCTTCTTGCCCCACAGCATGCGCAGGTAGTTGTGCATCCACCCTTCGCGGGTGAGCTGCCGTTGGGCCGCGTTCCACACGGCATCGTGCGTGCGCGCCGATTCGAACTCGTCGAGCGAGTAGACGAACTGGCGCGTGTCGAGACGGTGGCGATCGAGGGAGGTGCGCGCCCAGAGCGGGAGCGACTCGTATCGATGATAGTCGTCGGGCCGGTTCACGCACATGTTGAGGCCGAGCTCACGCCACGTGACCAGTTGATCGAGAAACGCCTCGGCGCCTGGCCGGACGCCCCACCATCCGTCACGCTTGCCGCCCGCGTGCGCGCCGAGCTTGCGCGTCGTCCATTTTTCGGCGGTCATCACGGCCGCGAATACCTCATGGGCCGAGAGGTGTCCGAAGTGCAGATACGGCGACAACCGGCTGGTGCCGTGCGTGTCTGGCTGGTTGTGATCGGCCGCGTACCTGACGAGTGCGGCGTCGACAAATCGTGCCAGTGCCCGCCGGCCCTCAGCCGAGCCGCCGCGCGTCGCCGCCGGCGCGATGCGATGATCGATCGGCAGCGAGGCGATGAGCGGTGCCGCGTTCTCGAGCGCCTCAGTCGCCGTCGGCCGCCACCGTTCCTCGACGGGGGTCGTCAAGCCCGTCGCCACCGGCAGGTCTGCGAAATCGATCGGCTGCGGCCAGTCCTTGATGGCGTCGCGGAATTGGCGCTGCACGCGGGCGCGAAATGAAAACGCCGTGACGGCCGAGCTTTCGGCCGCCCGCATCGGCAGCAGCCCGTTGCTGTCGACGGCCTCGAGCCGGACGTCGAGCTGTTTGGCGGCGGCCGCCGACATCTGCGGCAAGAAAAAGCAGGGGAAGTCGTCGGTCACGACAAGACAGGCGTCGCGTCCGATCGCGGCAAGCAGTCCTTTGCCGGCGCCGCGCGACGGTTCGATGTACGGCACGTAGTGGACGGGAGTATCGGCGAGCACGCGCGCGTGCTCGGCCATGCCGTCGATCACGAACTGGTGCAGCCGGTCGTTCGCCCAGCGATAGTCGCAGCGGAGGGCTTCGAGGATCAGGAGCGGACGCCGCAGCCGGCGCGCGGCGTCAACGGCCCGCTGCAGCGCGAAGTTGTGCGACAGGCGGCGAAACGCGATCATCCAATAGAGGACGTAGCGCCGGGTCGGCCGCTCCGGCTGGCCGTTGAGCGGTCGCGACCGCGTTTCGAGTACACTCGGCACGTTTTTTCATCCTACCTGACGCCCTGAGGTTTCTATGACACCCCGTCTCCGTCCCGTCGTCGTCCTTCTTGCCGGCGCCGCTGTATTCGTGACCGGCTGGCAGTCGATTGGCGCACAGGCGCCGCAAGCGCCGGCGCTCGACCGGCTGGCCGGTATGCCGGGCGTCGATCAGTTTCTGAAGATGCAGGCGGCCCTGCAGGGCCCGCCGGCGGTGGTTTCAGGCGCGCTCAGTGTCAGCTGGGCGGGAGATGGCAAGTCGTTCTCCTATGCCAGCGCCGGCAAGCAGTACCAGTTCGATCTCGCGACGCTCACGGCGGCCGAGACGGGCGAGGCGCCGGCCAACGCTGGCGGGCTCGGGGCCCGCGGCGGGGCCGGTCGCGGCGGCGGACGCGGCGGACAGGGCGTGACCGCGGCGCCGCCGCCCGGGGGCACGCAGGGCGTGCCGCCCGCGGGCCGCGGTCGTGGCGGTCCCGCTTCCGCCGCCCAGCAGGAGATGCCGGCCGAGCCGATGAGCGGCTGCCCGGCGACGCAGGTGGCCCGCGGCCGGCAGCGGGAGTGCGTGATCTCGCCCGACGGCAAGCAGAAGGCGTTCTACCGCGCGCGCAACTTCTGGATTGCCAACGTCGACGGCACCAACGAGCGCCAGGTGACGACCGACGGCGACGAGAAGAAGCGCCTCAAGAGCGGCACCGGCAGCTGGGTGTACGGAGAAGAGCTGTCGCAGACGACGGCGATCTGGTGGTCGCCCGACAGCACGAAGGTCGCGACCTACCGGTTCGACGAAAGCAAGGTCAAGGACTACTTCATTCAGATGGACCAGACCCAGGTCACCGGGCAGGTCGATATCGAGGCCTATCCGAAGGTCAGGCGCGGACAATCCGGTGCCGGAGGTGCTGCTGCACGATCTGCTCTCGAAGCGGACCGCGACGATCGACGTGCGCGACGGCAAGCCGTTCACCAACGACGTCGTCGGCCACTACGTGTACAACGTCGGCTGGTCGCCCGACGGCACCGAGCTGACGATGAACCGCACGAATCGCCGCCAGCAGATCATGGAGTTCATCGCGTGCAGTCCGTCGACGACGAAGTGCCGCGTGATCGTGCGCGAGGAGTCGAAAACGGGCTGGGTGGACAATCGCCCGCAGATGCGGCTGCTCGAAGACAAGAAGCGGTTCATCTGGGAGTCCGAGCGCAACGGCTACACCAACTACTACCTCTACGACTTCTCGGGCAAGCTGATCACGCCGATCACCCAGAACACGACCTTCGACTCGGGCGCCATCGTGAAAGTCGACGAAACCGCAGGGGTGATGTTCTACACCGCGCGCGACGGCGACAACCACATGAAGATGCAGCTGCACCGCGTCGGCCTGGATGGCCGCAACGACGTGCGGCTCACCGATCCCACGTTCACGCACACGGTCAGCGTCTCGCCGGACAACAAGTTCCTCGTCGACGTCTACCAGACGCACGACCAGCCTCCGGCGACGCAGTTGCTCGACGCCAGCGGCAAGGTGCTGGCGCAGCTCGCGAAGAGCGATTTGACGAAGTTCAACGCGCTCGGCCTGAAGAAGGTCGAGATGTTCACCTACAAGGCGGCCGACGGCCAGACCACGCTGTACGGCACGATCTCGTTTCCGTCGAATTTCGATCCGTCGAAGAAGTACCCGACGCTCGTGCCGGTCTACGGCGGTCCGGCCTCCGGCAGCAACGTGCCGACCGAGAACTTCGCGACGCCGAATCCGTCCACCGAGTACGGCTTCCTCGTCGTCAACGTGATGTCGCGCGCGGCGCCCGGCATGGGACGCAAGACGCTCGACACGATCTACATGAAGCTCGGCCAGACCGAGATGGACGACATGGCCGAGGGCATCAAGGCGCTCTGGTCGCGTCCGTACTTCGACAAGGGCCGCGTCGGCATTCACGGCTCGTCGTACGGCGGCTACACGTCGGCGATGCAGATCCTGAAACATCCCGACGTCTTCACCGCGGCCTCGGCCGGCTCGCCGGTGACGTCGTGGGATCACTACGATTCGATCTACACCGAGCGCTACATGTGGATCCCGCAGGAGAACGAAGCCGGCTACTCGGCGGGCAGCGCGATGATGTACGCCAAGAACCTCAAGGGCCGCCTGCTGATCTACTACGGCACCGCCGACAACAACGTGCACCCGAACAACGCGATGCAACTCATCCGTGCGCTGCAGCAGGCCGGCAAGAGCTTCGAGGTGCAGGTCGGACCCGACGCCGGCCACAGCAACGTCGCCAACCCGCGCATGATGGAGTTCTTCATCGAGAACCTGGTGCTGCGGCCGGAACGGCTGATCGCGCCGGCAGGGCGTTGAGGCTGGAGGGGCCGGCTTGAGCCGGCCCTGCGAGGGCGGGCTGAAGCCCGCCCCTCCTAGAACTTGCGCGTGTCCACGACGACGGCGCCGTCTCTTCATCACCCACCGGACGCCGGTGAACAACGCGTCGATCTTCTCGAGCGGGTTGCCGTCGACCGCGATGATGTCGGCGAGATAGCCCGGCGCCAGGCGGCCGAGGCGATCCTCGGCGCCGAGCATCTCTGCGCCGGTCGTCGTCGCGGTGCGCAGCGCCTGCTCCGGCGTCATGCCGGCCTTGACGAACCACGCCGAGCTCGCGCGTGTTCTGGCCGAACATCGAGTAGACCGCGTCCGATCCCATCGCTAGCCGCACGCCGGCCTTGGCCGCGCGGCGGACCGCGTCGAGATTCTTCTCGATGTAGGCCTGCAGCGGCGGGATGGTGTCGGGGGCGAACTGGAATTCGTCCTTCGCGTCGACGTAGTAGCGGTTGTGATCGACCGTCGGCACCCAGATCGTGCGGCGCTTCACCATCTCGGCCATCGTCTCGTCGTCCAGCTCGATGCCGTGTTCCACCGTGTCCGCGCCGGCGCGAACAGCGTCTTTCACGCCAGAGGCGCCGTACGAATGGATCGCGACCTTGCGTCCCTTGGCGTGCGCGGTGTCGACGATGGCCTTGAGCTCATCGAAGAAAATGGTCTGCGTCGTGTCCACGCTCTGGTAGCTGCCGCGTGAGGCGTACACCTTGACCCAGTCGGCCGTCGTGGCCAGGCGCGCTTCGGTCGTCTTCTGCATCGCCGCCGGATCCGGCGCGCCGCCGCCGCGGCCGGCGGAAATGCCCTGACCCGAGACGAACATGCGCGGGCCGATCATTCGCCCTGCCGCAATCTCGTCGCGCAGCGTGATGTCGAGCCCGCCGCCGGCACCGAGGTCGCGGACCGTCGTCACGCCGGTCTCGAGCGTCTTGCGCGCGTTTGCCAGAGCCAGTTGCATGCGCTCGGCTGGCGTCCGCTGCCCCTGCTTGAACGGCGTCGTGCCAGGCGCGCCGTCCCAGCCGTACGTCATGTGCGTGTGCGCGTCGATGAGCCCGGGCAGGGCCATCAGCGGGCGAAGGTCGGTGACCGCCGCGCCCTTCGGAATCGCCGCGTCGCCGCTGCCGATCGAGACGATGCGATCGCCGGACGACGACGATGACCGCGTTCTGGATCACGCGCGTGCCGTCCCATGCGCGGGCGAAGCGAAGCGCTCTTGGCGTTCCCGGTGAGCGCCGTGGTCGACGGTCTGCTGGACCGCTGCCGATCGACAGGCCCAACGCGGTGGCAAGTGCTGACTGCGACGAGGGCTCGTGATTGCGATGGCAGGCCTGCGGTGGACTGCGGGACAGTAAAGCCCTCCAAATCTCCGAAATCCCCAAATCTCCAAATCCCCGAATTTGACATGTGCCCTTGTCCATGATGTATCCTTAAATCCGGATTTACGGATAGATGCCTGCCGACACCCTGCCGCTGCTCGATTCGCTCTCCGCCCTGGCCGACCCGGTCCGGTCCCGGATGCTGTGGCTGCTCGACCAGCAGGAGCTGACGGTCTCGGAGCTCTGCGCGATCCTGCAACTGCCCCAGTCGACGGTGAGCCGGCACCTGAAGATGCTGGCCGACGCCGAATGGGTCCAGGTCCGGCGCGACGGGACCAGCCGCTATTACACGCTCGCTCTGGCAGGCGCGGACGGCGCGCATTCCGAGATCTGGAAGCTGACCAAGCCGCAGCTCGTCGGCAAGACCGACGCGGATCAGGACGGTCGTCGTCTGGCGCGGGTCATCGGCCGGCGCAGCGAGACGTCGGCCAGGTTCTTCGCGACCTCGGCAGGGGAGTGGGACCGGCTTCGCGAAGAGCTGTTTGGTCGCGAGTTCGTGCCCGGCGCCCTCGTCGGACTGCTGCCGGCGGACTGGGTGGTCGGCCGATCTTGGCTGTGGCACCGGTGCGATGCTGCCGCTGCTCGCGCCGCACGTCGCGCGGGTCATCGGCGTCGACGCCTCCGACGAAATGCTGGCGGCCGCGCGCAGCCGGGCGCGCGACTTCGCCAACGTCGATCTGCGCGCCGGCGCGCTCGAATCCCTGCCGCTCGAGACCTCGTCCGTGGACGCTGCCACGCTGATGCTGGTGCTGCACCACCTCTCGTCCCCGGTCGAGGCGCTCAAAGAAGCCGCGCGCGTGCTGAAGCCCGGCGGCCGGCTGTTGATCGTCGATATGGCGCCGCACGAACACGAGGAGTATCGTCAGCGGATGGGCCACGTCTGGCTCGGTTTTTCTGACGAGCAGATGCACAAGCTGCTGGCACACGCCGGCTTCAGCGCGACCGGATTCACCCGCTCGCGCCGGACGCCGACGCGAAAGGGCCGTCACTCTTCGCCGCGAGCGCGGCGAAACTTACTCGAAGTTCGAACTTCGAAGTTCGAACGGGGTCTGGCCCTGCTTGGCGTAAGCCGGGCCTGACCCCTGACAACCGAAGGAGCACATGTCAATGTCCACCGCCGTTACGCACCGAACACGTTTACGACCTCGCCCGCAAGGCGGGCCGCCTCCCGTACAAAGTGGCCGATCTCGGTCTCGCCGAGTGGGGCCGCAAGGAAATCCGCCTCGCCGAGCAGGAGATGCCGGGCCTGATGGTGCTGCGTGAGCGCTATGGCAAGACCAAGCCGCTCGCCGGTGCGCGCGTCATGGGCTCGCTGCACATGACGATTCAGACCGCGGTGCTGATCGAGACGCTGGCCGAACTGGGTGCCGACGTGCGGTGGGTGTCGTGCAACATCTTCTCGACGCAGGATCACGCGGCCGCGGCCGTCGCGGTCGGCCGTCCGGAGACCGGCGGCACGGCCGACAATCCGCGCGGCATTCCGGTGTTCGCGTGGAAGGGCGAGACGCTCGACGAGTACTGGTGGTGCACGACCGAAGCGCTCGTGTGGCCCGATGGCAGCGGCCCGACGCTGATTGTGGACGACGGCGGCGACGCGACGCTCTTCGTGCACAAGGCCTACGAGTTCGAGAAGACGGGCAACGTGCCGGCGTTCGACGAGGCCAACGAGCCGGAAGAGTGGGGCGTGATTCTCGAGGCCGCCCGCAAGGAGCTCAAGGCGCATCCCGGCCGCTGGACGAAGGTCGCCAAGGGCATCCGCGGCGTCTCCGAAGAGACGACGACCGGCGTGCACCGGCTGTACGAGATGAAGAACGCGGGCACGCTGCTGTTCCCGGCGATCAACGTCAACGACTCGGTCACCAAGAGCAAGTTCGACAACATCTACGGCTGCCGCCACTCGCTGCCTGACGGGCTCGCGCGCGCGACCGACGTCATGCTCGGCGGCAAGGTCGCCGTCGTGTTCGGCTTCGGCGAAGTCGGCAAGGGCTGCGCGCAGGCGCTCCGCGGCCAGGGCTGCCGCGTCGATCGTCACCGAAATCGACCCGATCTGCGCGCTGCAGGCGGCGATGGAAGGCTACGAGGTCACGACGATCGACGAGGTCATCGAGACGGCCGACATCTTCATCACCGCGACGGGCAACTTCAACATCCTCACCGTCGAGCACATGGCGCGGATGAAGGACAAGGCGATCGTCGGCAACATCGGCCACTTCGACAACGAGATCGACATGGCCGGGCTGAAGAAGGTGCCGGGGCTCACGAAGGTCAACATCAAGCCGCAGTACGACGAGTTCCAGTTCCCGGACGGCCACAGCGTGCTCGTGCTCGCCGAGGGCCGCCTGCTGAATCTCGGCTGCGCCACCGGCCACCCGAGCTTCGTCATGTCGGCGTCGTTCACCAACCAGGTGCTGGCGCAGATCGAGCTGCACAAGAACGCCGAGAAGATCGGCATCCAGGTGCTGATGCTGCCGAAGAAGCTCGACGAGGAAGTCGCGCGCCTTCACCTCGACAAGCTCGGCGTCAAGCTCACCAAGCTCAGCGAGGAACAGGCGAAGTACATCGGCGTGCCGCGTGGACGGGCCGTACAAGCCGGAACACTATCGGTACTGACGCGGGTCGCGTCTCGATGAAGGCCACGGGGCACGCAGAGCTCACGCGAGGACTCGGATTTCGGAAGGCTAAGATCAAGACGCTCACACGGGGCCACGGAGAGCCACGGAGGACACGGATTTCGGAAGGCTAAGATCTTCAAAAAAAAGATCTTCGAGAAAAGATTTTCGAAAAAAGCTCTCCTGATCAAGTGTTTCTGTCCGTGTGGTCCCCGTGGTCTCCGTGTTATGTAGCGAAGCTCTTGTGTAGAGGCGCCGTGGGATCCTGTCGGAGGGCCGGGGACGGGGTCAGTGGTCAGCGGGCTTGATGCGGTGCTCGATGATGGTCCCGTGAAGGGTCGTGTCGTCGAGGGCTGCAAAGATTTCGCGATCCGAAACTGACAATGCCATCGACGTCCGCCGATCGATTGAGGCGGCGAGCCCGTCGATGAAGGACCGCTCGAAGGCGTAGATGGGAAGGTCTATCGCTCGATGAATCTTCGCGCCTTCGTATTGCGCGAGCAGTTGGCGCACATCGCGGTGCGTGTAAACGGCCACGCGATCGGCCAGCTTGCTTGCGCGATGCAGCCGCGATGCGTCGGGCATGCCGACTTCGATCCACGCCGTGATGCGCCCCGTCAGATCGCGCACCAGCACCGCCGGCTCATCGCCCGACGACACGCCCTCGGTCATCGCGATGCCTTCCCGGTACTCCAACGCATACGCCAGCACCCGCGTCGTCATGTACTCCGCCGTTTCGGACGGGTGGCGCGCGACTCGCAACTCGAGCGTTTCGTAGACGCCGCGATCGATGTCGGACAGGTCGATCGTCAGGTTGTAGAGCGTCGCCGTGAGGGCCATTCGTCGAAGTCTGTCAGATCTTTCAACACGAAGGGCACGAAGCACACGAAGGAGACGAAGTCCACGAAGAGTTACGGGAAAGATCTAAATCTCAGCCGCGGGCGCTGGTTCGACGTCGGGCTCGGGTTCCGGCGAACCGGCCTGTCGCGGAAGGCGGAAGCCGAGCCCATCGCGGACGAGTCCGGCGGCCTCGAGAAACCCGCCGAACGGATGGCCTGGCGCAGGCGTACCGTCGATCGTCGCGATGTGCAGCGGTCTCGGTCCGCGCGCATCGCCGCGTCCGTAGCCGGCGATGCGGCTCGCGGCGGCTCTGGCCGTTCTCGACGCGAATGGTTCGGCGTCGGGCAGGTTCAGGACGATCTCACGGCCGCCGCGCGGGAGATAGGCGGCCATCGTGCCGTCGACGAGGATCACCGTCGCGCCGACCACGCGCGTGAGATTGGGCATGGGCCAGGCGAGGGACGTGCCGTACGGATTCGCCGGATCGGCGGCCGCGAGGGCGACCGCGTGCGGCTCCTCGGGCGGCTCGCGCAGCGAACGCAGCAGATCGAGGGCGCCGGGCAGCGCAAACTGCGTCGCGCCGAGACCGGTGACGAAGTAGCCGCGCCGCACGCGGCCGGCGTCGTCCATGACCCTCAGCGCCGGATAGATCGCGCTGAAGCCGCCATTGATGTTCTCGGCCGCCAGCGCTTCGCGCGTGAGCACGCCGTGCCGCGCCAGCAACTGCCGGGCGAGGCCGGTCATGCGCTCGGTGGCGGTCACCGCGGCGGCTCGGCCGGCATCACGGACGAGCGTCCAGCGGCCTTCGGCCGTTCGCGGGACCGAGCGCCGCGACCGGAACGCCTGCGCCGGCAGCGTGCGTCGCGCTTCGATTCGCGCGGCCGGGCGAACGCTCGCAACGCGAAGAACGTGTCGCTCGTCACGACGCCCCGCCAGACCAGCCGCCAGAGCGCGTCGACGGTGTCGCCAGGGATAGCCGCCGCCGGCGGCCTCGTGCAGCGGATCGAAGAACGACGCGCCGTGCCGCTCGAGAAACGACACGATCGCCGGCTCGCGTCCGTCGAGCCCTTCGACTTCGCTCGGGCTGGCGGCGGCAGAAGCGTGTCGATCTGATCGGTGAGATACAGCGCGACCCGGCCGTCGCGCTGGCCGAGCGGTTCGACTCCGACCCAGACGATCTCGCCGGCCGCGGCGAGCGCGTCGAGCCAGTCGGGCGAGTAGGTGCGGAGGCGCGCGCCGAGGATGTCGTGCTCGAGGATCGAGGCCGGCAGCGCCGCGCCCTGCAGCTGCTCGATGACGTCGAGCAGCGCGTCAGGACCGCCGCGCCGGACGCCGATGCCGTGCCACGCGACCGAGAACCGGCCGAGCGCCGCCGGCTCGACCGCTTCGACCTCGCGCCGCAAGTCGCGCCAGCGACCGGCGCCGCAGCTGCCGCAGCACGTTGGCGTCGCACCACTCGCGGTCCGCGCCGCCCGGGCGGAACTCGCCTTCGAGCACGCGCCCGCGTGCGACGAGCGCTGCCGAGCGCGCCGCGGACGAGCGGATCGCCGCAGTCCCAGCCGTGCGACCACATCGGCGGCCCGAAAGGGCGCGTGCGTGCGCGCGAAGCGCGACACGAGATCGCCGGCCGCGTCCTCGACCGGCGCCAGCAGCGCCTGCCGGAATGCCTGGCGGCAGCGGCATGCCGAGCGCGTCGCGATAGCGGGCGGCGTCTTCGATCGCGATGTAGCGGAGAGCTCCGCCGACGGGGACGGTCAGCGACACGCCGCGCCGCGACCAGCTCGTCGATGGCCGCGCGGCGACGTCCGGCTCGACGCGTGCCTCGATCTCGTCGCCGCTCAGGTCGCCAATCTCGAGCAGCAGGTCGTGCACGCGCGTCGACGGACTGCGGGCGCGACGAGCCGTCATCGAGATGCTGCAGCTGCAGCTCGACCGCCGCGATCTCGCCGGCGTCGAGCAGATCGCGCAGCTCGGCGTCGCCGATGAGCTCGCGCAACTGTGACTGATCGACCGAGAGCGCCTGTGCGCGCCGCTCGGCCAGCGGCGCGTCGCCGTCGTAGAGAAAGTTGGCGACGTAGCCGAACAGCAGCGACGCCGCAAACGGCGACGGCGACTGCGGGATCGACGACCTCCACCTTGATCGCGCGCTTGCGGAGCTGCCGGCAGCGTGTCGACCAGCGCCGGCATGTCGAAGATGTCGCGCAGGCACTCGCGATAGGTCTCGAGCAGGACCGGGAACGATCCGAAGCGCGCCGCGACCGCCAGCAGGTCGTCGGCCTTCTTGCGCTGCTGCCAGAGCGGCGCGCGCGATCCGGCGCGCCGCTTCGGCAGGAGCAGCGAGCGGCCGGCGTTCTCGCGAAAGCGCGCCGCGAACAGCGCCGTGCCGCCGAGCTGATGCAGGACCAGCGCTTCGACTTCTTCCGGATCGGGCATCAGCAGCTCCGGGTCCGGCGGCGCTTCGACGTCCGGGAAGCGCACCACGAACCCGTCGTCCGACCAGAGCGTCTCGACGTCGATGCCGAGCTCGCGGCGGATCTTGGCGGCGACGGCCATGCACCAGGGCGCGTGGATGCGCCCGCCGCGAGGCGACAGCACACAGACGCGCCAGTCGCCGAGCTCGTCGCGGACGCGCTCGATGACGATCGGTCTCGGCGTCGGGCACGGCGCCGTGCGCGGCCTGGTCGCGCACGTAGCGCGACGAGATTCTCGGCGGCGTTGGGATCGAGGTCGTGATCGCGGGTCAGCCGGGCGATCGCCGCCGCCGGTGGCGAGCGTGACCAGACTCGCGCGTCAGCGCGCCGATCTCCAGTCCGAGCTCGAGCGGGCGGCCGGCGCGATCGCCCTTCCAGAACGGCATCTTTCCTGGCTGTCCCGGCGCCGGCGTGACCAGGACGCGATCGTGCGTGATCTCTTCGACCCGCCAGCTCGACGCGCCGAGCACGAACACTTCGCCGACCTGCGTCTCGAACACCATCTCCTCGTCGAGCTCGCCGACGCGGACGTTGTGCCGGCCCGTGCCGACGAGGAAGACGCCATACAGGCCGCGGTCGGGAATCGTGCCGGCATTGGCGATCGCCAGCCGCTTCGCACCGCTCCGGGTCGTCAGCGCGCCGGTGGCGCGATTCCACGTCACGCGCGGCCGGAGCTCGGCGAACTCGTCCGACGGATAGCGGCCGGACAGCATGTCGAGCACGCCGTCGAAGACGGTCCGGCTGAGCGATTCGAACGGCGCGGCCCGGCGCACGAGGTCGAAGAGGTCGCCGTCCTTCCAGTCTTCGACCGCGACCATCGCGACGATCTGCTGCGCGAGGACGTCGAGCGGATTGCGCGGATAGCGCGTCGCCTCGACCCGGCCCTCGTGCATCAGCTTCGCGACCGCCGCACAGGCCAGCAGGTCGCCGCGGAACTTCGGGATGATGATGCCTTCGCTCACCGCGTCGATCTGGTGCCCGGCGCGGCCGATGCGCTGCAGGCCGCTCGCGACCGACGCCGGCGCTTCGATCTGAATCGACGAGATCGATCGCGCCCATGTCGATGCCGAGCTCGAGCGACGACGTCGCGATCAGCGCCGGCAGCGTGCCGGCCTTGAGACGATCTTCGATCTCGACGCGCTGTTCGCGCGCGAGCGATCCGTGGTGCGAGCGCGCGATGGTCTCGCCGGCCAGCTCGTTGATCGCGGCGGCGAGCCGTTCGGCCAGCCGGCGGCTGTTGACGAAGATCAGCGTCGAGCGGTGCGCGCGAATGAGCTCGACGAGGCGCGGATGGATCGCCGTCCAGATCGAGGCGCGGCCGGTGGCCGAGGCCGGGCCGCTCGCGAGCTCGGCCTGGTCCGAGCCGCGACATGTCTTCGACCGGCACCTCGATCGAGAGCTTCAGCGGCCGCCTCACGCCGGCATCGACGATCGTGACCGGGCGGAATCGCGACGACAGGCGGCGATCCGACGCGAACTCTGCGTGGATGTCGTGCTGGACCTCGCCGCGTCGCTCTGGCGTCGCTTGACCGCGCGCGACGACTTCGATCGCGTCGCCGGCGTCCGTGCCGCCGGACTGACCGACGCCGCCGAGGAACCGCGCGACTTCGTCGAGCGGCCGCTGCGTCGCCGACAGGCCGATCCGCTGCACGCCTCCTGCGCCGCAGGGCCTCCAGCCGCTCGAGCGACAGCGCCAGGTGCGCGCCGCGCTTGGTCGGCACCAGGGCGTGGATCTCGTCGATGATGATCGTCTCGAGCGATCGCAGCACGTCGCGCGCGTTCGAGGTGAGCAGCAGGTACAGCGATTCCGGCGTCGTGATCAGCAGATCCGCCGGCTCGCGCTGGAATCGGGCGCGCTCCGCGGCGGCGTGTCGCCCGTGCGAATCGCCACGGCCGGCATGGTCACCGGCACGCTCGCCGCGGCGGCGGCCTGGCCGATGCCGACGAGCGGCGCGCGGAGGTTGCGCTCGACGTCGATGGCGAGCGCCTTGAGGGGCGAGACGTAGAGGACGCGGCAGCGCTGCCGTTTGGCCGGTGGCGGCTGAAACATCAGCCGGTTCAGGCACCAGAGAAACGCCGCCAGCGTCTTGCCCGATCCGGTGGGCGCCAGAATCAGCGTCGATTCGCCGCCGGCGATGGCCGGCCAGCCGGCCTGCTGCGCGGGGGTCGGGCCGCCGGGGAACACCTCGTCGAACCACGCCCGAACCGGCGGCTCGAACGGTTGCAGGGCATCTCGCGCGGCCGACATCTTCCGATGGTATCGCTAGCCGACGATGACTTTCTTGACGCCGCGCGACGTCAGCAGCGCCGGCAGTCGCTTACGGTGATCGCCCTGGAGCATGAAGGCGTCGCCTTCGACGGTGCCGCCGCACCCGAGCGCCGCCTTGAGGGCTTTGAGCCAGACCTCCCGGTCCGCCGGACTCATCGCCAGTTGCTCGACGACCGTGACTTCCTTGCCGCCGCGGCCACTGCGCTCCATGCGAACAACGGCGCGCGCATACGTCCTGGTCCCGGGTGGAGGCGCCCGCGGCGCGGCGCTTTGGTTGGCGCAGGGGGCGCCGGCTGGCTGCCGCGCAAGCCAGCCAGTGCGCCGAACGGATTGTGAAAGGGGTTTTTTCGTCAGCCATCCCTGTGCACCGAATCCATTGAGAACGCCGGCAGCAGACGGCAATGTACTCCGCGCCCTCCGGCTCGGGGCTGCTGTAGCGCACCCACTCGCCAGCGTGGGCGACGACCGCTTGGCCCTGGCGGACATCGAGCGCGCCCTGCTCGAACTCGACACGCAAGCACCCCCGCAGCACGACCGTCAGTTCTTCGAACTCCGGCCGTTGCCCGGCTCGACCCATCCGGCGGGCGAGACCATGCGCGCGACACTGACGGCCGCGTGACCCGAGTTCACGCGGCCGATGTACTCCTCGATGCGCTTCGGCAGGTTCCCCGCAGCGGCGATCACCGTCGGGGAAGAGATCAGCGTTGGCATGGCGCTCCAAGTTTACTTGCAGGGCGCTCTCACGCGACCGAGCGCCGACAACGCGTCCGTGCGGGCACCCGCGCGCGTCGCACTGACCGCGGCGTCGAGCGGCGTCGACCGCACGACATCAGCTCCGCGCAGTCCTTGCGCGGATCGAAGAACGCGCCTGTCGCGGCCAGGAGCGACGTGCAGCCCAGTCGAGATGCGCGTCACCGATTCGTCCACGTGCCGACCCGCCGGATGCAGGCGCAGATAGGTGCCGTCGAGACTGTTCATGCGACTCAGGTGGCACGGGACGAAGCCCTCGCACTCGCCGGGAAGACCGTGCGTCGCCGCGAACCACGCGATGTCGTCGGCCGACGAGGTGTCGCGATGACGTGCGTGCAGATCGAGCACGGCCTGCTGGCGCACCTGCCATCGTCCGGCCATCTCGTGGAAGAACACGACGCTCTCGTGAGTCTTCAGCCATCCGGCGTAGGGCTCGATTGCGACCCTGCGTCCGCGGAATCCTGGCCGCGACATTGTCGAGCGCGCTGAGCCAGAGCAGGGCGAAGCGTCCGCCAGGTTCCGGCGCCGTCAACCGTGGCAGCGTGCGCTCGACGAGATCGAGGAGCTCGCACGCGCGCCCCGAAGCTGTCTCCCTGACGTGACAGGCGATCCTTCACGATGGCTTCGACGGCGTCGATCCGCGTCGTCCGGCGTGAAGCGGCGGGTGAGCTTTGCCGGCAGCCAGCCGTCCGGACCGCCCGTCGTGCGAACCCGCAACCCAGGCGGCGGCTGGACCGCTCGTGTCCAGTTGCAGCAGCTCCGTGCCGAGCGGCACCGAGGCGACGACGGCAGCAGTGTCGTCGGCCGTCGCGCGCAGTCGAACGTTCGACGCGGTCGTGAGCCGGCTGGCTTCCTGAGCCAGCGCGGTAGTCGCCGAGCAAACGAGAAACAGGACAAATGCCGACGGAAACGATACGCATGACCGAACCCTCGATCTGCCCGAAGAAATGCCCCCTGTTTCGTTTGACACCGATTCGCGCGCAGCTGGAGGCGTGCGTTGCACGGCGCCGCGGCCGGCATACGATGAAGGGATGGAGACTGCCGCCGAGCGCGTGACCGTCACACGCACGTCGCCGAAAGACGTCCAGCAGCGTCAGGTGATCGTGACCATCGACGACGGCGACAAGCTGCAATTGCTGTTCGGCGAATCGGTCGACGCTCGAGATCGCGCCCGGCGCCCACGTCCTGAAGGCGCATAACACGTTGGTGCGCCGGCAGATGGCGTTCGACGTCGCGCCTGGCGAGCACGTCCAGTTTCTGGTGTCGAATCAGGCGAGCCGCTGGATGTTCGGCTTCCTCGTGGTGATGGGCGTGGCGCCGCTCAATCTGATCGTGGAACGCCTTCCGGCGGCTTCACCTACGTGAAAAACGTAGGGCGGGCCGGGTTGGGGCCCGCCAACTGCACGCGGATTGCAGCCCAATCCGCGCTACGCGTTTGGAAAATGCTCGTAGCGATCAGTGAATCAGCCGCGCCCGGATTTCCGGCGGCGGAATCTCGCAGGCATTCGATGTACCGGCGAGTCGGTGGCGAATGGCCGCGACGACCGCGTACGCGGGGTCGCGCAGCGGCCGCGGCACGATCAACAACCCTCCGGCCAGCGACCACGGAAACGGCAACCGGCGGGCGATCCGAAGGGTCGCCGTCGACTCGACGTACACCGCGCCGTCTTCGAGCAGGACGATGCTCCGCGTGCGTCTCGCGACTCAGGCCGTGCTCCGCGAGCAGGGCGACGCCACTCGGGGACTGCGACGCGCCGAATCGGAAATAGCCCGTCGGATCCCGCCTGGCGATGAACTTGACACTGCCTTCGCAGAACGCGCAGGTGCCGTCGAAGAGGACGATCGGCGGAGGGCGAGGGCATCGAGGGATTCTGGCAAGCCGAGCTCGAAAGCCAAGGCAGTCAAGGCAAGACTCGGACACGACAAACGAAAAACAGTACCGCTAACCGCAAACTCTCACAACTGCGAGAAGCCTGAAGGCCCTGAGGCCCTACAATTGCGCTTCGGCTCCCAGCTCGAGTCGTCCAGCTTGAACTGGAGGTCCCCGATGGTCAAGAATCGACCAAGTCCACCACTGGCGAAACGCAGTTCCTGCGCGTTCGCGGCGGTGATGCATCCGCGGCTCCGCTGCGAGACTTGCCGGGATCGCCGCGGTCGTGGCGACACTGATGTTCGTGACTGTCGCGGGCGGCTCGAAGCCGAGTCGCATTACTCCATCACTTGCGGGTTCGGCACCAACGATAGCCAGGAATGCGCCGGCGATCGCCCAGCGCGGGTAGTCGACTTGTTCAATTTCGGGACCTACGCAGCTGAAACTCGACTTTGGCGCGATCGGCGGCGGCGTCATCGGCGGGTTCAACGTGACCTTCGAGATCAGACGATCCAGACGAACTCGAAGGCGGCGGGACACCGGAGGCGAAGTCAGCCGCCTGCCGGGCGGCTGGTCGTGCGTCCCGATCGCCGGCCTCGGGTCCGGCGACAACTGCATCGTCTTCTCGATCAGCTCGGCCCGATCTCCGGTCCAGGGCGCGAACTTCACGGGTGACTACCGGATCGACATCACTTGGCTGGCCCCGACCGACGACGCTTTTCCTGACGGTCCGGGCGGGCAGATGCGACTGCTGCACGACAGCAGTCTCGATCGCCAGGGCAATTTCTTTGGCGCCGACATCACCATTCCGGGGAGCTACTTCGTGACGCCAACGATCGGGGTGGCGATCCTGCTTCGAGTGCGGATCCCGGGATCGGCGGACGCGACAACAACTTCCAGAACTTCGTCGTCGTGCAGGCTGCGGTGCCTGAACCCGCGACGCTCATGCTCGTGGCGACGGAATTGGCAGTGTCTGGTATCGGCGTCGCCGCCGACGCGGTGGCGACGCGTCGTCCGGAGTGGCGTCTAACCGGCTCTTCGACCAGCGCTCGGACTCGGCGTAGATGACGCCGAGATCCGAGCGCTTCAACACATCCTGGCTGCCGTCTTCGTTCCGAATCTCGTTCAGGATCCGTAGCGCGAGCCCGTACTCACGGCGCGCCTCCGGGTCGCTGGCCGCGCGCAGCAGTTCGCCACGCAGGTAGTGGGCCTTGGCCTGGGGCAGCCGGAAGCCCATCGTCTCGGCTTTCGCCAGCGTGCGATCGACTTCCTGGCGGGCCGACGCGCGATCGCCGAGCTTCAGCAACGTCTCGGCACGCAGGATCGCGGCGTCGACGGCGAGCGAGCGGAGCCCGGCCTGGTCGGCGTCGAGCGCGAGCGTCGCCAGCCGCGCAGCAAGCGCGCGCGTGGGCTGGGCGGCGAGGCCAGTCATCGCGACGCTGGCCTGCGCAAGCAGCGCAAGACTCTTGTCGGGCGCCTTCGACGCCGCGACCGCGGCCTGATCGGCCAGGCCGGACGCCCCCTTGATGTCACCCGCGTAGTAGAGTCGGTCGGCTTGAAACTTGAGCGTCTGCGCGATGAGGTTCGGGTTGTTCAGTTCGCGCGCGACCGTCATCGCTTCGGTGAGCCGCGCGTCCGCGTCGGCGAGGCGGCCGGCCAGGCTCAGGCTCGCACCCGATGCCGCCAAGAATCTCGGCCAGCCAGAGATCGCGCTGTTTGGTCTCTCGATACGCCGCGAGGGCCTCGTCCTTCGACTTGACCGCCGCGCCGTAGCGGCCCTGCGCGTCGAAGATCGTTCCGATCCCGTAGCTCTCGATGGCCGCGCCGCTCTTGTCGTTGGCGCTCCGCCTGAAGTCGAGCGCGCGATGGTAGCGCGTCAGCGCCTGGTCGTAGCGTCCCATCCTGGCGAGCGTCTCGCCGAGGTTGTGGAGCGTGTCGGCCAGGTCCTCCGGGACATTCGCCTTTTCCCGAATCTCGAGCGCGCGCTCGAAGTTCGTCTGCGCTTCGGAGAACTCGCCCTTGGCGAGATAGACGTTGCCGATGTTGTTGAGCACGAGCGCCACGCCGGTGGGATTGCCGGGGTCGCGCCGCAACTGCAGCGCTTCGCGCATGAGCGGCAGCGCGTCATCCGGCCGGCCCGAGCGTCTCGTTGAAGAACACGGCCAGGTTGAGGAGGGTGACGCTCTGGCCGGCTTTGTCGCTGATCTCGCGCTGCAGCCTCAGCGCTTCGCGGAAGCTCGCTTCGGCCTCGCGGGTTTTGCCGGCCCGCTCCTGGATGAGCGCGAGCTCACCGAGTGTGCTCGCCATGCCGCGCTTGTCGTTGAGCCGTCGCTTGATCTCGAGCGACTGCTCGAACTGCCGCTGCGCTTCCTCCGGCCGGCTCAGGCGCTGATACGCGACCCCTGTCGCGTGGAGAATATTGGACCGGGCTTCCTCGTTGTTGAGCTGGATCGCCAACGCCAGCGCGCCGTTCAGGTGCGCGAGCGCATCCTGGGGCTGGCGCCGCCTGATCTCGATCCGGCCGCGCGCCAGCAGACCCTCGACGAACTTCGGGTCGAGCTCCACGACTTTGACGTAGTGTTCCCGCGCCTGGTCGAGTTTCCCGCTCTGTTCGTACAGGCTGCCCAGATCGAACTGGATCGTCGCGCTGTTGGGCGACGTCTTGACGAGATTCTGATACGACTCGATCGCCTTGTCGGTGTCGTTCGCAATCCGGTAGTGGTTCGCCGCAATCAGGTACTTTTCCTGCGCCGGCAGCGCTTCGGCGAGGCTCATGGCGCGGCGCGAGGCCTGCATGGCCTCGTTGTCGTAGCCGAGCGACGCGTAGGTCCGGCCGAGCGCCGAATAGGCGAGCGCGAAGTTGCCGTCCTGCTTGGTGGCCGCGTCGAAGCGCTTGAGCGCTTCCTGATACGTGCCTTGCTGCGTGAGCTGCATGCCTTCGCTGTACAGGCGCATCGCTTCAAACGAGCTCGTTGATGGCTTCCAGGCGGTGGCCTTGAGCTCGGTCAGGATGTCGGGCGTGCCGCGCGCCAGTTCCTGCCGCACGGCGTCGGCCAGCGTCGAGATGGCTGTCAGGAAGCTCGCCTCGTTGGGCGCCGTCGCCGCTGAGCGGCACCGACGCGTCTCGATCGAGATCCTGGAGGGTGGCGTCGATGCGGACGGCGTTGCCGAATCGTGAGATCTGCCCCCACAGCACGCGCCGCGCATTCGTGAAGTCGGCCACGCGGACGAGCTCGGCCGGCGCCGGCGTCGCGTTCGCGGCAATGCGGAGATCCTTCAAGACCTGGTGCAGCCGATCGGCCGGGACCGTCCGGACGCGCGACGACTGGCCCAACTCGCTGCTGAGCACCTGACTCAGGCTCGCACCGAGCGAGTCGAGCGTCGGATCGCCCGACGCGTTGCGAAACGGCAGGATGGCAAGTGAGACGACGGGACCGGTCGGCGGCGCCACTGTCGTGCCGACACCGAGCCCGATCCGGTCGCGCAAGAACCAGGCCGACACGCCGAGCGCGGCCACGAGGGCGATGCCCATGACCCACGACGCGGGTCCGAGGCTTGTATCACCCGGTGCCGCAACCTGGGCATGCGGATCGGGCAACGTGGCTGTCGCCGCCGACGTTCGTGCGCCCGCCCGCTCTCCTCGGCGCCCAGCTCGAGCACCAATTCGCCGATGTGCTGGTACCGCTGGGCCGGATCCGGCTGAAGGCATCGGGTCACGATCCGATCGATCCACTCTGGCAGGGTGGGATCGACCGATCGCAGGGATGGCGGCGGGTGCTGCATCCGCGACATCAGTTCGGCGACGGCCGTCGTCTCGCCGCCCTGGCGACGCCCGAGCAGCATGTCGTTGAGCATCAGGCCGAGCGAGTAGATGTCGGCGCGATGATCGACGGTGACACCCCTGGCCTGCTCCGGCGCCATGTACTCGATGGTGCCGACGATGGCGCCGCCGGCGGTCATGCTCAGGCCCGGGCCGCCCACCGTGGACCGGGCGATACCGAAGTCCATGATCAGCGCGTGACCTTCGCCCTCGATCATGATGTTGGCGGGTTTCAGATCGCGATGCACGACCCCCGCTTCGTGGGCGGCCGCGAGGCCCGACGCCACCTCCCGGGCAATCGCGACGGCGCGATCCTGGGCGAGCCGGCCTTCTTTCTTGAGCAGCGACGCCAGGTTCGATCCCTGCACGTACGGCATCGTGATGTACGTGGTGCCGTTGATCTCGCCGAGATCGTGGATGCGAACCACGTGCTTGTGCGTGACCTGGCGCGCGAGGAGAAGCTCACGCTTGAAGCGGCGCTCGAGGGCCTGGGCGGCCTCGGCGTCGTCGGAATCTGGCGGCCGGATGACCTTCACGGCTACGGCGACCTCGAGCACCTTGTCCCAGGCCTGATAGACCGCGCCCATCCCGCCGGCGCCAAGCAGCCGGATGATGTGATAACGGGCGCCGAAATCGTGGCCGACGGTGAGCGGACCGCCGCCTGCGAGTCCCATCGAGCCGCCTGCGCCGGTGGGCGCATCAGGCGCGG
Source organism: uncultured Acidobacteriota bacterium (assembly GCA_963816795.1). Lineage (GTDB taxonomy): Bacteria > Acidobacteriota > Vicinamibacteria > Vicinamibacterales > SCN-69-37 > CAWFLT01. Next base: position 322,944 of record CAWFLT010000002.1, read on the forward strand.
CGGCCCGCGGTACGGCACCGCCGGTCGGCGCGTCGGGACCGGCGAGTGGGCCGGCAGCGCCGGTGGGTGTCTCGGGGCCAACGACCGATCCCGCCGCCCAGGTGGGCGCGTCAGGACCGGCGAGCGAGCCGGGAACACCGGTGGGCGCGTCAGGACTGGCGAGTGGGCCGGCACCGCCGGTGGGCGTCTCGGGCCCAGCGATCGATCCCGCCGTCCCGGTCGGCGCGTCTGGGCCGGTCTCGCCGTCGTCTGGACGGACTGGTGGTGGCGGCGTCATGACCGGGAGCAGGACATTGCAAGGGACCGCCCGATTATGGACCGGATGAGACAGGTCGGACAACGCAGGGTGGCAGTGGCGCCGTTGAATCAAGCGGCCACGACGGACTACGATGGGAGGATTGTTTGATTGGACTGTGGAGCACTGAATGAAGGATCGATCGAAATATAGTGGATGGTGGCGGCTCGCGGCAGGACTCGTCGCGGTGGCGGCCGCTGTGGCGTGTGGCTCGAACCCGGCGGAGCCGTCGAGCCCCGCAGTAGCCGTGGCGTTTTCCTCAACAGATCTCCGGACCGGCAGCGGGACGGAAGCGACCACCGGACGTACCGTGACGGTGCACTACACCGGCTGGCTGTATTCGGCCAGCGCGGCTGACAACAAGGGCTCGCAATTCGATACGTCGGCCGCGCGCGGCCCGTTTTCGTTCATCCTCGGCGCGCGTCAAGTCATCGCGGGTTGGGACCAGGGCGTGGCAGGAATGCGGGTTGGCGGCATGCGCCGGCTGGTCATTCCGCCCAGCCTGGGCTACGGCGGCACCGCGAATGGGCCGATTCCCGCAAACTCCACTCTCGTATTCGACGTCGAGTTGCTGAGCGTCCAGTAGCGCCATGCCGCTGCACGACTTTCGCTGCCGCACCTGTGGACGGGAGTTCGAGGCGCTCGTTGGCGCTCAGTATCGTGCGCAGTGCCCAGGGTGCGGCGGCGACGCGCTCGACCAGTTGCCGTCGACGTTCGCGGTGAGCAGCGCCGAGCGGCGGCAGGCGTCCGCCGCCACCTCGCGCCGCAAGCAGCGCGAGGTCGCCGGCCGTGACGCCGCGGCGTTGCACGAAGAGAGCGAGAAGCATCGGCGGGAAGAGCACTAACCCGGCCGCCTCGCCGGCGATGCGGGCCGTACACCACGCCCACTGAAAGTTGAAGCCGCCGAGGCGCCCATCGACGTCCAGAATCTCTCCGACCAGGTAGAGGTCAGGGCAAACGCGCGACTGCATCGAGCCCGAGTCGATCTCGTTCAGCGGCACGCCACCGGCCGTCACCTCGGCATAGTTGTAGCCGCGTGAGTCGAGGATGGAGAGCGGCCATCCGAGTACGGCGTGCGTCAGCGCGCGCCGTGTGTCGCGCGTGACTGCGGCCAGCGTCTGCGCGCCGTCGATCTCGAGCCGCTGCAGCAGTTCGGCCGCGACGGACGCTGGAACGAGGCCGGCCAGCGCCGTCTGCAAGGACATCCGGGCGCGTGACTGCGCCAGCGCCAGCCACCGCCCCTCCATCGAGGTGAAATCGTCCTGTGGACGCAGATTGGCGGAGACGGCGACCTCGTGGCCGTCGAGGCGGGCGCGCAGCCAGTGCCGCGACAGGTCGAGTGCGGCTGGCCCGCTGATCCCGAAGTGCGTCCAGAGCAGCGATCCGGCGACGGTCTGGCGACTCTGGCCGCCGATGCGAAGGTCCAGTCTGACGCCTAGCGCGACGCCCGACAGGGCGCCGTGGATGGCGCGCGGCGATGCGGCGTCCAGGATCAGTGGAGCGAGCGCGGGTGTGGTCGGGACCAGGGTATGTCCCAACCCGCGCGCCGCGGTGTACCCCCAGCCGTCACTGCCGGTCTTGGGCAGCGACAGCCCGCCGGTCGCGAGGACGATCCGCCGCGCGATCAGGGCGCCCTGGCTCGTCGCGACCTGAAAGCCGCCGCTCTCCTTGCGAAGCGAGACAACCCGGCAGCCGGTGCGCAGCTCGGCGCCGGCGCGTGCCGATTCGCGCAGCAGCGCGGTCAGGACGTCGCGCGATCGGTTGCTGTCCGGGAACAGCTTGCCGCCAGGCTCTTCGTGAAGCGGCGACGCCGATCTCGCGGAAGAACGCGACGGTGTCGGCGACGGGAAGCGCGCGCAGCACGCGCCGGATCGTCGCCGGGCGGCCGCCATTGAAGTCCGCCTCGGTGACGACCGTGTTGGTGACGTTGCAGCGGGACCCGCCGCTGACGAGGATCTTGGCGCCGGGAGTCTTCGCGCCCTCGAGCAGCGCGACCCGCGACTGCGGATGCCGCCGCTTCGCGAAGATCGCGGTCGCGAGGCCAGCGGCGCCGGCCCCGACGATCGCGACGTCGAGGTCGGGCGTCACTCGCGGTAGTTGCCGAATTGGAGCTCGACGCCGAAATCCTGTGACTTGAGCAGGCGGATCGCTCCCTGCAAGTCGTCCTTCGAGGACGACGACACGCGCAGCTGATCGCCCTGGATCGCGGCCTGCACCCTCTTGAGCTTCTGGTCCTTGAGGAATTTCACGATGTCCCTCGCGGCGTCCGTCGGGATGCCCTGCTGCAGCGTGACCGTGCGGCGGACGAGCCCGCCCGCGATCGGCTCCGGATCCGTCGGCTTGAGGTTCTTGATCGGCACGCCGCGCCGGACCAGGCGCGTCTGGAGGATGTCCCAGACCGCTTCCATCTTGAACGTGTCGTCGGCGACGAGATCGATCACGTTCTCGGCGCGCTTGAAGTCGATCGACGACTTCGATCCCTTGAAGTCGTACCGCTGTGCGATCTCCTTCTTGGCTTGGTTGACGGCGTTGTCGACTTCCTGCACGTCGACGGTGGAGGTGACATCGAATGAGGGCTGGCCGGCCATCCCGGCATCGTAGCAGACACCGGCAATCTGGCCGGACGTGGCGGCGGCGTCAGCCGGGCGGGCGGGGTCCTGAATCGGCGGACGGCGGCCCCGGCTCACATCGGCGGAACAGCGAGTATCCGCCCGACGAACCGATGAGCTCCACGTCGGCGTGTGAGACGCCGGCCGACGTCACGAAGTAATCGTCGATCCGGCTGTTCGAGAGAAACATGTCGAGGTCGGCCGCATAGCGAGCATCGGCGCCGACCAGCCACCGCGCGACGAACAACCCGCCGGCGTCCTGGCGATCGCGAAAGAGCACCCGGCCAGCGAGTCGAGCCTGATGCTCGAGCACGATCGCCTGGTCCGATCGGTCGGGGTTGCGGTAGTGGTAGGAGTACCACACGAACTTCGTCTCGGCGACGCCGAACATGAGGATCGCGACGCCGGCGAGCGCGACCTGCCGCCACCGCGGCGCGTTCACGAGCCGCTGGCCGGCACGGGCGAGCGCGAACGCCACCGCCATGGCGAAGAGCGGATAGAACGGGTTCAGGTACCACGGCAGCTTGGTCTGCATCAGCGTCGGCAGCAGCAGCGTGACGGCGGCCCAGGCGGCGAGCAACACCGGCACCCGGCCCGCACCGGCCAGTCGCTGCCGAAGCCGGACGGAACCGAGCGCGGGCGGGGCGAGCAGCAGGGCCGCGGCGGCAGCGAGCAGCCAGTCGTAGTGATGCTTCTGCAGGATGTCCAGGTAGAAGAGTGGGCCGTGCGCGTGTCCCTCGAGCGCCGTCGCACTGCGCGCGACGAAGTCGAACCAGAACAACCGCCCGAGAAACGCCCACCCGTCGAGCTGGTAGCGCGCGAGCATCCACGCGCCGACGGGCACGGCAGCCACCGCGAGCCCGGTCAGCAGCGGGGCACGCCACGCTCGCAGGCGCGCCCAGCCACCGGACGCCAGGACGATGGCGACCAGCAGCACCGGCATCAGAATCGCCATCCCGCGCAGCAGGAACGCCGCCGCGACGATCGGCCCGATCCAGGCGACGTGCCAGCGGCCGCGCGCGTCGGCGGCCCAGATCGCGACGACGCTGAGCAGTATCAGCAGGGTAAAGATCGCATCGGTGTTCGCGCTGCGTCCGGCATGCTCGTGCAGAAAGGCGAAGCACGTCGCGAGGACGACACCTGACAGCAGGCTGACGGCGGCTCCGGCCAGCCGGCGGGCCCACCACATCAAGGCGCCGACGGTCAGCCAGGCCGCAAGGGCGGACACGAGCCGAAGCGGCACCAGCCCGACGCCGAAGACCTTGAAGGACAGCGTGATGAGCCAGACCTGGAGGGGCGGTTTGGTGTTGTAGTAATCGAGCGCGCCGTTGAACGTCGTGCCGATCCAGTCGCCGCTCGCCAGCATTTCGGCGGCGGTCAACGCATAGATCGACTCGTCCCATTCGCTGACGATCTCGGCGCCGAGACGGAAGAACAGATTGAACGCCGCGAGCGCAAGCACGGCGGCGGCGAGGGCCGCGTACCGGCGATCGAACACGCTCGTGCCGGCGCTGGAGGAGCGCCTGTCGGCGGCAGCGGCGGAGTCGAACCGCGTCTGGGGCACGGGGTTCACGAGTATACCGCAGCACAGTATATGCGGTCGCCGGATGCCGGACACACCGTACGTTCGGGTCACGTCCGGCGCCGCGGCCGGGCACGATAGGATCTCGGGCCGATGAGCGATTCACACAACGCGGCGCGGGCGATCGCACTCGGCGGCCCGGCGCTCGCCCAGGTCGAGGCGCTCGGTCCGATCGACTGGCCGCTCTGGGCCAGAACGGCCGAGGCGCTCGCGGCCTCACTGGGGCGCGCGACGGACCTCGATCGGCGCCTGCACCATTTGTATTTGCCAGTCCTGTTCTTCTCGCTGGCCCGGCTCCGACTGGCGGCCTCCCGGCCCCTCGTCATCGGCCTCCAAGCCCCGCAAGGCAGCGGCAAGACGACGCTCGTGAGCCACTTGCTGGCCGCGCTGCCGGCGCTCGGCCTGCGTGGCGCAGGCGTGTCGATCGACGACTTCTATCTTCCGCGCGACGAGCAGGTCGCCCTCTCGGCCGCGCATCCTGGCAATCCGTACTACGAGCACCGCGGCTATCCAGGGACCCACGATGTCGGGTTGGGCGCCGTGACCATCGCGGGGCTGAAACGGCTTGGCGAGGCAGCAGGAGGCGAGCGCGAAATCCGCGTGCCCGTCTACGACAAGTCTGCGCACGCCGGCCGCGGCGATCGGCGGCCGGCCGCAGACTGGACCGCGGTGCGCGCGCCGCTCGACATCGTGTTCGTCGAGGGGTGGATGCTCGGGTTTTCGCCGGTGCCGGAATCCATGCTTCCCGATCCGCGCATGGCCGGGCCGAACCTCGCGCTCGCGGCCTACGCCGACTGGTATCGCTTCTTCGACGCGTTCGTCGTCCTGCGCGCGAAGGAGTTGACGTCGATCGTCGAGTGGCGCGTGCAGGCGGAAGCGGACGCCGCAGCGCGCGGGCGCCCGGCGCTCAGTCCTGCCGCCATCGAGGACTACATCCGGCGCTTTCTTCCGGCGTACGCGACCTACGCGGGCGTGCCGCACCAGTTCGCCGGGCCGCGCACGATCACGATCTGGCTCGATCGCGATCGACGCGCGGTGCCGTTCACGTAGAGCCGATGGGATCACGCAGCAGCACGGCCCATCGCCTCGCCATCGCGGTTGGGGCGGCAGCTATAATCGATCGACGTGTCTCATCCTGAGCCCCTTGCATCCGCGACCGATCCGGTCTGCGGCATGCAGGTCGATCCGGCGCACCCGCGCGGCGGATCGCACGCGCACGCAGGTACGACGTATTACTTCTGTTCTGCCGGCTGCCGGACGAAGTTCGCAGCCGATCCCGAAAAGTACCTGAAGCTGGCGCCGGAACAGCGCGGCATGCACCACGTCGCCGCGCCGGTCTCCGTCACGCTCACTCGAGGACGGGCCACGCCGCACCCAGCACCCAGCACCCAGCACTCAGCACGCCAGCACCCGCAAGAGGTCGAGTACACCTGCCCGATGGATCCCGAGGTGGTGCAGATCGGACCGGGCATTTGTCCGATCTGCGGAATGGCGCTCGAGCCGCGCGTTGGATCCGTGGGGCCGGCAGATTCTTCCGAGCTCGCGGACATGACGCGGCGCCTCTGGGTGGCGGCGCTGCTCACCGCCCCGCTCGTGCTCCTGACGATGGTCAGCATGACTGGCGGCCACGCGTCGGCCTGGGTGGCGCCGTCGATCCGTCCCTGGATCGAGCTCGCGCTGGCCACGCCCGTGTGTTTGTGGGCGGGCTGGCCGTTCTTCGAGCGAGCGTGGCGTTCGCTCGTGACCCGCCGCCTCAACATGTTCACGCTCATCGGACTCGGAGTCGCCGTCGCTTTCGGCGAAAGTGTCGTCGCCGTCGTGGCGCCCGGTCTCTTTCCAGCGACAGTGCGCGACGCGATGGGACACGTGCCCGTGTACTTCGAAGCCGCGGCGGTCATCGTCACGCTCGTGCTCGTCGGCCAGGTCCTCGAACTACGCGCGCGACATCGGACCGGTGCGGCGATCAGAAACTTGTTGTCCCTCACACCGCCCGTGGCCCGGCGGGTGCACGACGATGGCACTGACACGGAGGTACCGCTTTCGACGGTGATACCGGGCGACCGGCTCCGTGTGAGACCGGGCGATCGGATTCCGGTCGACGGCCAGCTCATCGAGGGAGCGAGTGCGGTCGACGAATCGATGATGACCGGTGAACCCGTCCCGGTGCACAAGCATCCTGGCGACGCGGTCGCCGGTGGTACGGTCAACGGCACCGGATCGTTCGTCATGCGGGCCGAGCGCGTTGGCGCCGACACGATGCTCGCGCGCATCGTGGCGATGGTGGCCGAAGCGCAGCGGAGCCGGGCGCCGATTCAGCGCCTGGCCGATACCGTCTCCAGTTACTTCGTGCCGGTCGTCATCGTGATTGCCTGCGTGACGTTTCTCACCTGGTGGCTCATCGGTCCCGAACCGCGTCTCGCCCATGCCATCGTCAACGCGGTCTCGGTGTTGATCATCGCGTGTCCATGCGCGCTCGGGCTCGCGACGCCGATGTCCATCATGGTGGCGAGCGGTCGTGGCGCCTCGCTCGGTGTGCTGTTCAAGAATGCCGAAACGCTCGAGCGCCTGGGCGACGTCGACACGGTTGTGGTCGACAAGACGGGGACGGTCACGCAGGGCAAACCCGAGTTGACGACGGTCTCGTGGGTGGAGGGCTTCACCGAGGCCGAGGTCCTGACGCTCGCCGCGGGGGTCGAGCGATTGAGCGAGCATCCGCTGGCTGGTGCGATTGTCCGCGGCGCGGTGGCCAGAGGCCTGCCGGCCGCCGAGGTGTCAGAGTTCGCATCTCGGCCGGGCCGGGGCGTCGTCGCCACCGTGGACCACCGCAGGGTGGCAGTGGGCAATCAACTGCACCTCCGCGAGTTGGGCGTCGCGGAAGAGGCGCTCGCGCGTCGCGCCGAGTCGCTCCGGCACGACGGGCAGACCGTGGTGTTCGTCGCCGTCGACGAGCGGCCGGCCGGCCTGCTTGGGATTGGCGATCCGATCAAAGTCAGCGCCGTCGAGGCGATTCGGTCACTGCATCACGAGGGCGTGCGGGTGGTGATGCTCACCGGCGACAGCCGCACCACCGCCGACGCGGTCGCGCGACGTCTCGGCATCGACGAGGTCCACGCCGAGGTGCTGCCGGAAGGCAAACTGCAGATCCTGCGGCGGTTGCAGCACGAGGCCCATGTCGTCGCGATGGCCGGCGACGGCGTCAATGACGCGCCGGCGCTCGCCGCCGCCGATGTCGGCATTGCCATGGGGACGGGGACGGACGTGGCGATAGAAAGTGCCGGCGTCACGCTCGTCAAGGGCGATCTCGGCGGCATCGTCCGCGCGCGTCGTCTGTCGCGCCTGACGATGGCCAATATCCGCCAGAACCTGATGTTCGCGTTCGCGTACAACGCCGTCGGCGTGCCGATCGCCGCGGGTGTGCTGTATCCCTCGTTCGGGTGGCTGCTGAGTCCCATGATCGCGGCGGCGGCCATGAGCGTGAGCTCGGTTTCGGTGATTGCGAATGCGTTGCGTTTGCAGCGCGCCCGTGTGTGATGGCGGCTTGCGCCCCCCCACCAGGTCTGGACTAAGCTCACGCCATTGATGCCGCACAAGGAGAGCGCGGGGCTGCTGTTGTTCCGGCGTCAGGCGGGTGTGCTCGAGGTGCTGCTCGCGCATCCAGGCGGCCCCTACTGGGCTCACCGCGACGACGGCGCGTGGACGATCCCGAAGGGTGGGATCCATCCCGGAGAGGATCCGTTGCAGACGGCCATCCGCGAGTTCATCGAAGAAACGAGCTTCGAGCCGGTGGGTCCATTTCTCTCGCTCGGCCAGATCACCCAGCGCAGCGGCAAGCTGGTGCACGCCTGGGCCTTCGAGGGCGACTGCGACCCGTCGCGCGTCGCGAGCGTCCTGACCACCACGGAATGGCCGCCGCGCACCGGGCGGACCATCGAGATTCCGGAAATCGATCGCGTCGCCTTTTTCCGGCCGACCGACGCCCGCCGCGCCCTCAACGTGGCGCAGGTCGAGCTCATCGACAGGTTAGAAAAGCTCTTGCGATCCCCCAATCCCGACTATTTCTTAGGGATTGTCCAGAAGTAGATCGGATACGTGCCGACCTGCTCGGTCTTCTCGGGCGCCCACTCGTCGCCCATGTTGAACGTGTTGGACACGATGCGTGTGCCAGGCTTCAGTTCGGCTTTGAGCCTGGGCAGGAGCTTGACGTTCAGCGACTGGAGTAAGTACAGCGTGACCACGCTGGCCTCGCTGATCTTGATTGCCGGATCGAAGATGTCGCCGTGGATGATCTGGACCCGGTCGCCGACGCCAGCTTTCTCGACGGCGGCGGTCGCTTCCTTGACGCGCTGCGGATCGATGTCGACGCCCACACCGCGCGCGCCAAGCCTGGCCGCGGCGATCACGATCTTGCCATCGCCACAACCGAGGTCGTAGACCACGTCGTTTTTCGTCACGTTGGCCATTTTGAGCATGGCACTGACGACCGGATCCTGCGTCGGCACCCAGATCACGTCGGGGGTTCGATTCGGCGCCGCCTGCTGCGCCTGTGTTGCGGCGCTGGGGATCGAGAACATCAGGGCGGCAAGGGCGGCGACTAACAGCGTTTTTCGCATGGCGACCTCGTTAGCGTGAAACAGCGTGCGCGGGTGGGCTCAGCGTTTCGGCACGATCCACAGATGGGCTGACCGGCTGTCGACTTCGATCGTCTTGTCCGGGGTCCAACTGCCCATCGCGAAGCTGTGCGAGACGATCCGGCTGCCGGGATTCAGTTCCGCCCGCAGCCGCGGCGCCAGCTTTTCATTGAGCGTGGGCAGCAGGTAGAGCGTCACGACGGTGGCATCGCTGATCTTCACCGCGGGATCGAAGATGTCGCCCAGAATGAACGTGACACGGTCGGTCACGCCGGCCTTCTTCGCGTTGTCGTTGGATTCCTTGATCCGCTGCGGGTCGATGTCGATCCCGACCCCGCGGGCGCCGAACTGTTGCGCCGCGGCAATGACGATCTTGCCGTCACCACATCCAAGGTCGTAGACGACGTCGTTCTTCGTCACATTGGCGAGCTTCAACATCGCGGTGACGACCGCGTCCGGGGTGGGGACCCAGAAGATGTCTGGGGGCCGCACCGGCGCCTGGGCGGTCTGCTGCGCGACCAGCGGACGATCGAGCGCAACAAATGCGGCAAGACAGGCGACGGTCAACAAGACTTTGCGCATGGTCACTCCTTGGGGCTGGGGAGGGTCATTCTATGACAGGGACGGTGCTGGGTACGACGGGTGCGACGGTGCTAGGTGCTGGGTGCTGGGTGCTGGGTACGGGTACGCGGAACGGACGTCGGCTCGCATCGGTTCCTTGTCAAGCTAAGCGGACCAGCGTTCAGCGACCTTGCCTCGCACCCCGCACCTAGCACGCAGCACCGTCAGCACCCACCGCCCGTCATCTGATCGCCGCGACGGGATCGACTGCGGCGGCGCGTCGGGCGGCGAGCCACGCGGCGGCGAGCGTGATGACGGCGAGTGTCAAGGCCGCGGCGAGATAGACCCGGCGGTCCGTTTCGGAGATCTGGAACATGAATTGTCGGAGGAGCCGTGATGCGAACCACGCGCCAACCAGGCCGATCGGGATGCCGGCGCCGATCGCCCACCAGGCACTTCGCATGATCAGCCGCACGGTGCGGCCGGCGGTCGACCCCAGCGCGATCCGAATGCCGATTTCCCGCCGGCGCTGGGCCACGATTTGCGCCAGCAAGCCGTAGATGCCGACCGCCGACAGGACCAGGGCGATGACGGAGAAACTGGCGATGAGCGAGAAGTCGAACTGCCGGCCCGCGACGGAGCTCGAGACGATGTCCTCGAGCGCACGCAGGCGCGCGACCGGCTGATTCGGATCGGCGCGGCGCACCGCGGTCCGGACTGCGCTCGCGATCGTCTCGACGGGCACGTCCGCGCGGACGAGCATCCGGCTCGGCCAGAACGCCGACTCCGGCGTGGCCAGCTCATAGAGCTGCGCGCCGGTCCGGCCGTCGAGCGCCACCTGCCTGGCATCAGCAACCACTCCAACGATGTGGATCAGCGCGCCGTCGCGAGTGCCGATGTGCACGCGCCGGCCGATCGCCGATTGTCCGGGCCATGCGGCGGCAGCGAAGCTGGAAGAGACGATGGCGACGCGTCCCCTCTCGCTGCCGTCGAACCGCTGGCCCGCGATCAGCCGCAGGCGCAGCGTCTCGACACAGCCGGCCGTGATGTTCCGCGGGGCGGCGCCGACTGGGGAGGACGTTCCCTCGGGCACGTACGTCATCGACCCTTGAGCGTCGAAGGGGATCTCGTTGATCGCGCAGACCGACGTGACGCCGGGAAGGCCGCTGAGCTCGGCGTCAATTCGCGAAAGCGCGGCCTCGCGCTTCGCGAATGTGTCGTAGCGCGCGCTCGGCAGGCTCACATCGAACGCCAGGACGCCGGCCGGATCGAATCCGGGATCGACGCGCAGGAGGCGCGCCAGGCTGACCAGCAGCAAGCTCGACGCCACCAGCAGGGTGACCGCGAGCGCGATTTGTGCCGTGACGAGCACGGAGCGGGCCCGGCGTGTTCCGCGATCGCCGCTGTCCGTCCGGTGACGCAGCCATCCGCGCGCTGTTGTCGCCGCGCGCCACGCCGGTGCGACCGCGAAGATCATCGCGGCCGCGAGTGCCACGGCGCTTGCGTACAGCACGACGACCGTGTCGATGCCCGTGCGCGCGGCACCAATCGTTTCGGGGGCGATTCTCCCCAGGATCGCCAGCAACCAATGATTGAGCGCCAGCCCGGCGGCGGCGCCGATCGCGCTCAAGACGAGGCTCTCCACCAGCAGTTGCGAAATGAGCCGCCGGCGCGTGGCGCCAAGTGCGGCGCGGATGCCGAGCTCGCGTCCGCGGGCGACGCCTTGGGCCAGCTGCAGGCTGGCCAGGTTCGCACAGCTGATCAGCAGCACCACTCCGGCCGCCCACGCCAGGACGCTGAGACCCGCCCGAAGCGGCCGCCCACGCTCAGCCTGCATCGACCGGACGGTCGCCGACAGCTTGCCGTTCTCCTCCGGATACGCGGCAGCCGCTCGCGCGGCGATCGCCTTGACGTCGCGGATCGACTGATCGAGCGTCACGCCGGGCGCGAGTCGCGCGACGACGCCGAGATAATGCGCGGCGAGCCGCTTGCCCGGAACTTCAGGCGGCAGCGACATCGGCAACCACGCGTCGACGCGCCCGCCTTCGATCTCGAACGCCGCCGGCATGATCCCGATCACGACACGTGGCTGGTCGGCCAGGCGGATGTCGCGGCCGACGATCGCGGGATCCGCGCCAAAGCGCCGCCGCCAGACGCCTTCGCTCAGCACGATGGCGGTGCTGTCGGGGCGCACGTCAGCAGCGTCAAGGCTGCGACCAGCAAGAGGAGGCATACCGAACACCCTGAAGTAGTCGCCGGTGACGTACCGGATCTGCCACTGTTCGGGCTCGCCGCTGCCCGTCAGGTCTGATGCCCCGCGGAAATACGTGTAGGCCGCGATCACCTCGAAGGAACGGTTCTCCCTCGACCAGTCGTGCACGTTGGCCGGCATCGCTGCGTTGACAGCGTCGTTCGGCAGGAACGTCTCCCACACGTGGACCAGCCGATCAGCGCCGGGATACGGCAGGGGTTTCAGAATCGCGTGCCACGCGACGGTGAAGATCGCGGTGTTCGCGCCGACTCCGAGAGCGAGTGTCAGGACGGCGGCCGCGGCAAATCCCGGGGTGCGGCCGAGCAAGCGCAGCGCGAGGCGAAGGTCCTGCAGCATCACGGCTCCTCAGCAATGAGGCAATGAGGCAATGGGGCAATGGGGCAATGGCAATGGCAATGGGGCAATGGCAATGGGGCAATGAAGATCTGAAGGTCATTGCCTCATTCACACATTGCCTCATTGCCCCATTGCTTCATGTCGCCCCTGTCACTTCACTGCGACAACAATGAGCGTGGCATCGTCCTGTGGCGCGCCGCCGGTCCATGCGTTGACCGTGTCCGCAATCGTCCGCGTGAGCAGGTCGGCCGACCCGGTGCGATGCCGGCGGATCGTTTCGATCAGGCGATCTTCGCCAAACTCGTCGCCGCTCGGCGAGCTCGCCTCCGTGATGCCGTCCGTAAAGCACACCAGCCGGTCGCCGGCGCCGAGCCGCGCAGAGCCGACCGTGTACGTCCAATCTGAGGCGACGCCCAGGACGAGTCCGGTGGACGCCAGCCGCTCGGTCCGGCCGTCGGCGTGAACTAAGACGGGCGGGAAGTGCCCGGCGTTGGCATACGTCACGATCGCCGCGCGGGTATCGACGACGGCGTAGCAGAACGTCACGAACTTGCCGGACGAGATGTTGCGGCAGAGCAGCCGGTTGACGCTGGTGCACACGTCGTGCGGCGCCGCAGACGCCGTCGCGAACGCGCGCACGGCCGCCTGCAGGTTCGACATGAGGAGCGCGGCAGGCAGGCCCTTGCCGACGACATCCGCGATCGACACCGCGAACCGGTGGTCCGAAAAGCGCAGCACGTCGTAGCAATCCCCGCCGATGCCCGAGGCCGGCGTCCAGGACGCGCTGAGCTCGCACCCCGGCATGTCGGGCATCGCGGACGGGAGCAGGGCGCGCTGGATCAATCGGGCATCGTCGTGCTCGCGGGCAAGTCTGGCGTCCCGGCTGCGCGATGCCTGACCCTCGTCGATTTCACGCCGCACGACCTCGACCAGGATGGTGTCGTCCCACGGCTTCTGGACGAAGCTGCGGGCGCCGCGACGCATGGCTTCAACGGCCGTTTCGATGCTGCCCCACCCGGTCATCACGACCACCGGGAGGGTGTGGTCGTGCGTCCGCACCCGGTCGAGCAGGTCAAGACCTTCGCGCCCGGATGTCGTGTCGCGCGTGTAGTTGAGGTCCATCAGCAAGAGGTCGTACGGTTGCCGCGACACGCGATCGACGACGTCGTGGACCGAGCTCACCAGGTCGGTCTCGAAGCCCGCATCGCCGAGGAGCAGGCGCAGTGCCTGCAGGATGTCTGTCTGGTCGTCGGCGACAAGGACGCGAGGAAGGGACATACTCAACGGCGGGCACCAGGCATCAGGCGCTGGGCATTGGCTCAGATGGCTGACAATAGATCGGTTTGACCCGCGCTCCCGTCCTCCATGCTACAAAGCCCATGCCAGAAATTTCTGGCACGGCTTTTCCTTCTATCTGCAGCGACGATGAGTCTCACCCCCGGAACCGGCGATAATTCCCGGATCCGGGACCGCGCGGTCGCCGATTTGGGTTTTCGATTTGGTTTCCAATGACCAATAACCAATAGCGCCATGCAATCGCCAATCACCAATCACCAATAACCAATGTCTTTGGGTCGTATCCTCATCGCCGACGATCAGGTCGATATCCTGGACGCGCTCAAGCTGCTCCTGGGCAGCGAAGGGTTCGAGGTGGCGACGGCGACGTCGCCGTCGGAGCTCGTCGGCGCGCTCGAGCGATCGGATTTCGACGTCGCGCTGATCGACTTGAACTACACGCGCGACACGACGTCCGGGCAGGAAGGGTTCGAGCTGCTGGAGCGGATGAAGGCCATCGATCCGACGCTGCCCGTGCTCGTGATGACCGGCTGGAGCAGCGTCTCGGGCGCCGTCGAGGCGATGCGGCGGGGCGCGCGCGACTACATCGAGAAGCCCTGGGACGACGACAAGCTCATCGCCGCGGTGCAGACCCAACTCGAATTGCGGCGGGCGCTCCGGCGGAGCCGGCGGCTGCAAGAGGAGAATACGCGCCTGCAGCGGCGCGATCTGCCGACGTTCATCGCGGAAGCGCCGGCAATGAAAGCCGTGCGCGAAACCATTACGCGCGTGGCGCCGTCTGATGCGTCGGTGTTGATCACCGGCGAACACGGCACCGGTAAGGAGGTCGTGGCCAGTCTGTTACACCGGCTGTCGACGCGTTCGACCAAGCCGCTGGTGACGATGAACGCGGGAGGCCTGTCCGAGGGGGTGGCGGAGTCCGAGCTCTTCGGGCATGTGAAAGGCGCCTTCACTGACGCCCGGACGGATCGGATCGGCTGTTTCGAACTGGCGGACGAAGGCACGCTGTTCCTCGACGAGATCGCCAACATGCCGGCCAAGCTGCAGCCCAAGCTTCTGCGCGTGCTGCAGACCGGTGAGGTCCAGAAAGTCGGATCGTCGCGCGTCATCTACGTCAACGTCCGAGTGTTGTCCGCGACCAATGCGGATCTGGCGCCGGAGATTGCCGCCGGCCGGTTTCGTGAGGATCTGCTGTACCGGCTCAACACCGTCGTCATTCACCTGCCGGCGCTCCGCGAGCGGCGCGAGGACATCTGGCCGCTGGCCGAGCATTACCTTGCCAGGTTTCGCGACAAGTACCGGCATCCGGTCGAGGGCTTCGATCGGTCGGCGCGTCAGGCGCTCGAGTCGCACTTGTGGCCGGGCAACGTGCGCGAGCTCGGCCATGCCGTCGAGCGCGCGATCCTGATGGCCAAGGATCGGTTGATCAGCGCCGCGGATTTGGGACTCACAGCAGGTGTGACCACCGCGGCGTCTCCAGAGGAGATGACGCTCGAGCAGTCTGAGAAGCTGTTCATCCAGAAAGTGCTGGCACGGCACAGCGGCGACGTCCGCAAAGCGGCCGAGCAGCTCGGCATGAGCCGCAGCGCGCTCTATCGTCGGCTTCAGTATTTCGGACTGTAGAAGAAGAAAAGGCAAAACGTTCTTGACTGATCACCTGTCAACACGGCGTGGGGCGCCGCGGGCTCGCAATCTCGAGTTCGCGCTGATGTGGCTTGTGCTCGGCGGCGGCCTGCCCGCCGTCATCGTGGCGATGTACTACATCTGGCATCAGCCCGACACTCCGGAAGTCCGCTGGACGCTGGCCGTCGTCGTCATTGGCGCGTGGTGGGTTGCGGCGTCGGTGGCGCGCCAGCTCGCGGTGCGGTCGCTGAATCTCGTCGCCAACCTGCTGGGCGCGTTGCGCGAAGGGGACTACTCGATTCGCGGGCTGTCGGCGCGGAGCGGAAGCTCGGTCGCGATGGTGATGCGCGAGATCAACGACCTCGGGTCCACGTTGCAGCGGCAGCGCACCGAGGCGGTCGAGTCGACGGCGCTCCTGACCCATGTGATGGAAGAGATTGGCGTGGCGGTGTTCGCGTTCGATCCCGCCAATCACCTGCTCCTCGTCAACAAAGCCGGCGAAACCCTGGTCGGCAAGAGCAGCGACGACCTCGTGGGCCGTCCAGCCTCGGCCCTGGAGTTCGACGAGTACCTGAGCGGCGAGCCGCGGCGGCTGGTCGATCGCCCGTTCGGCGGCCGGCGTGGCCGCTACGAAGTCCGGCGCGCGGTGTTCTACCGTGACGGCCGGCCCCACCATCTCGTCGTCCTCGCCGACTTGAGCCAGGCGCTGCGCGAACAGGAGCAGGCGGCGTGGCAACGTATCGTGCGGGTGCTGTCGCACGAGATCAACAACTCGCTGACGCCGATCAAGTCGATCGCCCACTCGCTTGCGACGGATTGTGGACCGCGCGCCCGATTTACCGCGGACCGCCGAAGTGCAACAGGGACTCACGCTGATCGAAGAGCGGTCCGGCGCGCTCGGCCGCTTTCTACGCTCCTACGCGCAGCTCGCACGGCTGCCGAAACCGAATCCGCGCATCGTCGACGTCCCGGAACTGGTGACCCGGATCGTCGAGCTCGAGAAACGGTTGCCGGTGACCGTCCATCCGTCGCCACGGGTGAAGGTATCGGCCGACTCCGATCAGATCGAGCAACTGCTCATCAACATCATCCGGAACGCGGTGGACGCGTCGCTCGAGACCGGCGGACACGTGTCGGTCGGGTGGAAGCGGGGCGGCGACTGGTTCGAGATCAACGTCGACGACGAAGGGAAAGGGCTGCCCGACACGTCCAACCTGTTCGTGCCGTTCTTCACGACGAAACCCAATGGCTCCGGAATCGGACTCGCGCTCAGCCGCCAGATCGCCGAGGCCCACGGCGGCACGATCTCGCTCGAAAACCGCGTCGCCGGCCCAGGCTGCCGGGCGACGCTGAGGTTACCGACGGTACACTGACGGCGGCTGGAAGGCGCCCAGTCAGCCACCTGTCAGAGCCACCGCGTGCGCTTGAACGCGTAGTAGAGGGACCCGCAGGCCACCGCCATGACGCCCAGCGCCAACGGGTAGCCGTACTTCCATCCCAGCTCGGGCATGTTCGCGAAGTTCATACCGTAGAGGCCGGCGACCATCGTCGGCACCGCGATGATCGCGGCCCATGCCGCCAGCCGCTTCGTGTCTTCGTTCTGCGACGCGGACATCAGCGAGAGGTTGGCTTCGAGCGCCGTGGTCACGAGCTGCGACAAGCTGTCGATCATTTCGTTGATGCGCACGACGTGATCGTAGACGTCCCGGAAGTACGGGCGGGTGAGGTCCGGAATCAGATCGAGGTCGAAGCGGATCAATCGATTGCACATCTCGATCAGCGGCGCGACCGCGCGCTTCATGCCGAGCAGGTCGCGTTTCAACCGGTAGATCCGCTGCATCGTCTGCCGGTCGAACTGCTCGCTGAAGATGTCCTGCTCGAGCGCCTCGAGCTCTTCCTCGAGCGCGTCGATGATCGGAAAGTACTGGTCGACGACGAAGTCCATCAGCGCGTAGAGGACGAACGCCGGGCCGTGGCCGAGAAGCTTGGGCACCGCTTCGCAGCGGCCGCGCAGGCCGATGTGCGACAACTGCGAGCCGTGGCGGACGGTGACGACGTACCGTTCGCCGACGAACAGGTGGGTTTCACCGAGATCCGCCCGATGCGTCTGCTCCGAGAGCTGGACCGTCCGCAGCACGACGAACAAGGAGTTCTCGTACCGCTCGAGCTTCGGCCGCTGATGGCCGTGCAGCGCATCCTCGACCGCGAGGTCGTGCAGCCCGAACTGATTCTGGACCGCGCGCAGGAGCCATTCCGGGGGATCCACCAGGCCGATCCAGATGAACGTCTCGGGTCGCTGCAGCGTTTCCTGAATCTTGCCGAGATCGACCTCGCCCACGCGCGCCCCACGTTCGTAGGCGACGCAGTTGACGACACCGGCCTTTCGCGCATCGCGCTCGGGCGTCGAGGGCGGGGACTCCACGCGACATTCTCGACATCATCCTTCAGCCGCGGCGACGAACGCCAGCGGGATCCCGGGGCGGTCAGGACGTGCGAAACGTGATCGTCGTGCCTTCAATCAACTCGGCAATTCCGGTGAGGATGACGCGCTCTCCGACGGCGACACCCGAGACGATCTGGGTCAGCCCTCCAGCCGACAAGCCGACGCGGACCTCGCGCCGGTGCGCCTGGCGATCGTCGCCGGCGATCCAGACGAATGTCACCGTGCCGTCCTTCTGTACGGCCTGGAGCGGCACCACCACCACGTCACGCCGTTCCTCGATCTGGAGATCGAGTTGCACCGGCGTGTCGATCGTGAGGGCGGTCGGCGGGACGATCTCCAGCCGGACTTCGCCGGTCGTCGCGGTCGGTGTTGCCGCGCCGAGGCGGAGGGTCACGGTCGCCGTGCCCGCCGGGCCGGCGGCCGTCTGCAGCGAGGCGACCTGCCCTGGCTGGAGGCGCTCGAGCTGCGCGAGCGGGACCTGCGCCGAGATCTGGAGCCGCGTCGGATCCACGAGTCGCAGCACGGGATCGGACGATCCGCCGGCGACGCGCTCCCCGGGCTTGTGGAGCACCTTGGTCACGAGGCCGCCAAACCGCGCGCGCACGATGGTTCGTTCCTGCGCGCTCTTTGCCGCGTCGAGCGAGGACTTCGCCTGGCCGAGCGCTGCTTCGGCCACCGACAGCGCGCTCTTCGCGCTCTCCAGCATGTTGCGTGCGACGAGGCCGCGCTCGTGGAGTGACGCGAGGCGGGCGGCTTCGGTACGCGCCGCGTCGTAGCGGCCGGTAGCTTCGACGACTTCGATCTGCCGAAGCTGGATCTCGGCCGTGATCGAGGCGATCTCGAAACGTACGAGCACTTCGCCGGCCTGGACCGACGTGCCCTCTCCCTTCGGGATCTCCACGATTTCCGCCGGCTCCGGCGCCGACACCACCTGGTCGGCCGCCGCGGAAGGCACAACCTGGCCGGGGACCACCAGCGTGTCGCGCACGGTGTCGAGACGCGCCGCCTGCACCGTCACGGCAATCGTCGCCTGGGCCGCTGCGGCATCCGGCGCATCATTGCCACGCCCGCACCCGACACCGGCCAGAACGATGAGCGCGGCCGTGGCTCTTCGGATCACGACACGATTTTAGCGAAGAGCAGTGCGGGGTGCGAGGGCAGGCGGGGGTGCGAGGGCCTGCCGCGCCGTAGCCCGCTCCGCGGGCGAAGGCGGGTGCGTTTCCCGGCAAGTTCAAGTAATCTCCGGCCGGTGTCGAGCGAGGTCGCTCCCGTCGTCTTCTGGGCCGCCGCCGTGTCAGCCGGTGTGCACGCCACCGGCAGCCGGCACGTCGTCTACGTGCCGGACAACCCGCTGTCGCACGTGATGCGGTCGCTGGCCCAGGACTTTCCAGAAATCCAGACGACGATTGCGACCCGGGAAGAAGAGGCGTTTGGCATCGCCGCCGGCCTCTACCTTGGCGGCGCCCGCCCGACGGTGATGCTGCAGTCGAGCGGCCTGGGCAATTCGCTCAACGCGTTCACGTCGCTGCTCGTGCCGTACCGGATTCCGGTACTGACGATCATCAGCATGCGCGGCGAGCCGGGCGAGTGGAACGCCGCGCAAGTGCCGATGGGCCAGGCTGTACCGCCGATTCTCGACGCGATCGGCATCCCTCACGAAATCATCGCGTCGGCGGATGTCGCTCAGGAGACCGTCCGCCGTGTCGGGGAGGCGGCGTTCGCCAGCCGGCTTCCCGGCGCGTGTCTCCTCTCCCGCCGGATGACCGCGAAATGAGCGCTACCTCGATGACCCGACTGGAAGCCACGCGCGTTGTCGTCGACGAGCTGGCCGGGACGCCTGCGATCCCGATCATCGCGAGCCTGGGACATCCGGCCTACGACTTGTTCGCCGCAGGTGATCGGCCCGCCAACTTCTACACCTGGGGCAGCATGGGGCTGGCGTCGTCGATGGGGCTTGGGCTGGCATTGGCCCGGCCGGACCTGCCTGTCTTCGTTCTGGACGGCGACGGGTCGTTACTGATGAACCTCGGGTCGCTGGCCACCATCGGGTGGACGAAGCCTTCCAGGCTCGTCGTCATCGTCTGGGACAACGGACTGTACGCGACCACCGGCGGCCAGGCGGCCGCCACTGCGCACCATGCCGACCTGGAGGCGGCCGCGCGGGCCTTGGGCATTGCGCAGGCCTTGACCGTCCGAACGCTCGACGCCCTTCGCGCGGCGGTTGCCCGGTCGCGCGACACCGCAGGTCCGTGGGTGATCGTGGCCAAGGTGCTCGAATCGCAGCCGACGGTGAAGCCGACACTCGACTACGTCGCCATCAAGGACCGGGTCATGACGGCGATCGGATCGGCGGAGCCGTCGGGGCCGGCGGATCCTCGTGACTGAGGATGCCGCTCCAGTCGCCCATCGCCTGGGTGAGTTCGCGGCCCAGGCCGTGCCGCCGCCCCTGGCCCGCGCGCGCGCCGCGACGGCGTTCCTCGACACGATCGGCGTCATGATCGCCGGCGCGGCGGAGCCCGCGGCACGTGCCGTCCAGGATCTCGCGCGCGCCGACGGCGGCGCGGCGGCGACGGTGATCGGCACGGCGGACCGTGCGAGCGCCGGCAACGCCGCGCTCGCCAACGGCACCGCGGCGCACGCCCTCGACTTCGACGACATGTGCTTCGTCTCGCTCGCACATCCCAGTGCGCCGCTGGTGGCGGCCGCGCTTGCGGCAGCGGAACTGTCGCCGGCCTCAGGCGCGGCGCTTCTCGACGCGTACGTCGTCGGCTTCGAGATCGAAGCGCGTCTCGGCCGCGCAATGAACCCCCGCCACTACCAGCGCGGCTGGCATTGCACGGCGACGCTCGGCGCGGTGGGGGCCGCCGCGGCCGCGTCGCGGCTTCTTGGGCTCGAGGCGGACGACACCGCGCACGCGCTGGCGATTGCCGCTTCGGCGGCCGCCGGATTGAAGGAGAACTTCGGGTCGATGGTGAAACCGCTGCACGCCGGCCTCGCCGCGAGAAGCGGCGTCACGGCGGCGATGCTGGCCGCGCGCGGGCTGACGGCCAGCGCGCGCGCCTTCGAGGGCGCGCAGGGATTTCTGCACGCCATGGACAGCGAACGGCTCGAGATCGGCGACGACCTGGCCGATCTCGGATCGCGGTGGGAACTGGTCGACACCGGCATCACGATCAAGCTGTATCCGTCGTGTGCCGGCACGCATCCGACGCTCGACGCGTTGCTCGATCTCCGGCAGGAGGAGGCGATCCAGGCGGATGACGTCGAACGGGTCGACGTGCGCGTCGATTCGATCACGCCGACGGTGCTGATCTACGATCGGCCCGCGACGGGACTGGAAGCGAAGTTCAGCCTGCCGTTCTGTGCCGCGGCGGCGCTGGTCGACGGACGAGTCGATATCGACTCGTTCGAGCCGGACCGCGTGCACTCGGCAGCGATCCGCGCCGTGATGCCGCGCGTTGTCATGCAGGCCGATCCGTCGCTCGATGGCCAGGCGCCGCCGCTGACCCAGGCGCGCATCAGCCTCCGGCTTCGCGATGGCCGCATCTTGAGCCGATCGGCCGATGGGGCGCGAGGCTATCCGGAGCGGCCGGCGACCGACACCGAGACTCGAGCGGAAGTTTCTCGGGTGCGCCGCGCGCACGCTTGGCCAGGCCGCCGCCCGCGCGGCCCTGGATCGGCTTCGGTCGATCGAGCAGATCTCCGACGTGCATGACCTGCTGGCCGGACTTGCTGGCTGAAAACTTCTCGAGGAGGGACGGGTTTTTAGCCTTCGCAGACACCCGCGCCGCAGAGCGGCGCGGCCCGAGGCGTGGGGGTGGGCCCGGCAACACCGCGAAGGAGCGAGCGTAGCGAGCCCTGAGCGTTCGAGGTGTGGGGGTGGGGCCCCACGCCATTGAGTAAAGTTGGCCAACTTTATTTGAGGCGCGGGGCCCCACCCCCGCGCCTCGGGCGCTCAGCGCTGCGCGCCTCGCGGTGTCGCTAGGCCCCACCCCGCGCTCGGGCCGCGCGCGTGTTGCGGCGCGCGGGTGTCCTACTGCTGCCCACGCCCTCGCGGCGCCGGCGGCACGTGCCCGCGTTTCCACACCATGAACGTGCGGCTGAATTCGATGATGACCGTGCCGTGCTGGTTCGTGCCGGTGGTCTTGACCCGGACGAGGCCAGCGGCCGGCCGGGACTTGGACGCCCTGGCTTCCAGCACTTCGCTCTTCGCGTACACCGTGTCGCCTTCGAAGAGCGGATTCGGCAGCCGCACTTCGTCCCAGCCGAGATTGGCCACCCCGTTCATCGTCAGATCGATCACGGACTGTCCCGTGACCAGCGCGAGCGTGAAACACGAGTTCACGAGCGGCTTCTTGAATTCCGTCTGTGCGGCGTACTCCGCGTCGAAGTGAATCGGGTTCGTGTTCATGGTGAGACACGTGAACCAGATGTTGTCCGCGGCAGTCACCGTGCGCCCCAGGGGATGCTCGTAGATGTCGCCGACGACAAAGTCCTCGAAGACCCGGCCCGTCCATCCTGTCTTGATCGCCATCTAGATAACGCCCTCCGTCCGCAAGGCGGCGATCGCCGCCTGGTCGTAGCCCAACCCTTGCAGAATCGCCATCGTGTGCTCACCGAGCGCCGGGATCGCGTCCATCCGCGGCTCACTATGGTCGAGTTGCACAGGCGGCGACAACATCCGCAACAGACCGGCAGGGGAGTCGACCTCACGCCAGCGGTGCCTCGACGCCAGTTGCGGATGATCGATGAACGCCGAGACGTCGCTCGTCTGTCCCCAGGCGATGCCGGCGGTGTCGAGCTGGGCCGTGATCGTCGCGGCATCCGAAGCGCCGATGATCTCTGCAATCAGGGTGTGCAGTGCCTGGCGATGCTCGACGCGAAGCGGGTTGGTGCCGAATCGGGGATCGCCGGCCAGATCGGCGCGACCGAGCACGTCCGAGCAGAACCTGGTCCATTCGCGGGCGTTCTGGATCGCCAGACAGATGGTGACGCCATCGCGGGACACGAAAGGCTCGTACGGGGCGATGGTCGCGTGCGCGCCACCCGTGCGGCCGGGGGCCGTGCCGCTGCCCGCCGCGTAATAGACCGGCGCGCTCATCCACTCGGCGAGCGCGTCGAAAAGCGAGACCTCGACAGTCGCGCCCTGCCCGGTGCTGCCGCGGGCGATCAGGGCGCTCAAGATACCCGAATACGCGTACATGCCGGCCGCGATGTCAGCCACCGAGATGCCCACACGGCTCGGCATGTCCGGCGTCCCGGTGACCGAGACGAGCCCGACTTCGTTCTGCACCAGGAGGTCGTACGCTTTTCGTTCGGCGAACGGGCCCGAGGTGCCGTAACCGGAGATCGCGCAGACGATCAGGCGGTCGTGACGTGCCCGCAACGCTGCCGTCGAGAGCCCGAGCCGATCTGCGGCACCGGGTGCGAGATTCTGCACGACGACGTCGGCGTGCGCGATGAGCGCCGCGAGGATCATCTGACCGCCTGGCTGTTTGAGGTCGAGCGTCATCGATTCTTTCGATCGATTCAGCCACACGAAGTAGCTCGACAGCCCGTTGACCGAGGCGTCATAACCGCGGGCGAAGTCGCCGCCGTCAGGCCGTTCGATCTTGATGACGCGCGCGCCAAGATCCGCCAGTTGACGCGTCGCGAACGGCGCCGCCACTGCTTGTTCGACGGAAACGATGGTCAGGCCGTCAAGCGGGCGCATCCGTCAGCCCCTCCTCAATACGATCGCGGCAGGCCGAGGACGTGCTCCGCGACGTACGCGAGGATCAGGTTGGTCGACACCGGCGCCACCTGATACAGGCGGGTCTCGCGGAACTTCCGCTCGACGTCGTAGTCTTCGGCGAACCCGAAGCCGCCGTGCGTCTGGACAGCGACGTTGGCGGCCTCCCACGACGCGTCGGCGGCCAGCAGCTTGGCCATGTTGGCTTCGGCGCCGCACGGCTGCTGCCGGTCGAAGAGGTCGGCGGCCCGGATCCGCATCAGATCCGCGGCCTCGACGTTCACATGGGCGCGCGCGATCGGAAACTGGACGCCTTGATTCTGGCCGATCGGCCGGCCGAACACGGTGCGCCCGTTCGCGTACCGCGAAGCGCGTTCGATGAACCACCGGCCATCGCCCACGCACTCGGCCGCGATCAGGATCCGCTCGGCGTTGAGCCCGTCGATGAGATAGCGGAAGCCTCGTCCTTCTTCGCCGACGAGGGCGTCCACCGGCACCTCGAGATCATCGAAGAACAGCTCGGTCGTCGCGTGGTTCATCATCGTCCGAATCGGACGGATCGTCAGCCCCCGCCCGACCGCCTCGCGCAGGTCGACGAGCAATATCGACAAGCCGTCGGTCCGTTTCTTGACGTCGGCGAGCGGCGTCGTGCGCACGAGGAGCATGAGCAGATCAGAGTGCTCGGCGCGCGAGATCCAGATCTTCTGCCCACGCACGACGTACCGGTCACCGCGACGGACCGCGGTGGTCTTGAGCTGCGTGGTGTCCGAGCCCGTCGTCGGCTCGCTGACGCCGAAGGCCTGAAGCCGCAGCTCGCCGGTGGCGATGCGGGGCAGCAGCGCGGCCTTCTGCGCCTCAGAGCCGTGCCGCAGCAGCGTGCCCATCGTGTACATCTGCGCGTGGCAGGCGCCGGAGTTGGCGCCGCTGCGGTTGACTTCCTCGAGGATGACCGACGCTTCGTCGATGCCGAGGCCGGCGCCGCCGTAGGCTTCGGGAATGAGGGCCGCCAGATACCCGGCGTCGGTGAGCGCCTTCACGAAGGCGTCGGGATACGCGCGGGCGGCATCGAGCTCGCGCCAATAGCTGTCAGGAAAGTTCTTGCAGAGATCGCGGACGCCCGCGCGCAAATCCTGATGACGGTCCGTCATGACATCGGCGGTGATCATACTTGGGTGGCGGGGCCCCCTGCACCCCGCCAAGCGGCTCCGTGACGCTCGCACTCCCGTTGCTCGCTCCACTCCGCCGCGCCCCTGCGGCCCGGACTGGCCGCGTTCAGGGCTCGGAGTACGATGAGCGCCCTCATGCCGACGACGGCCGATGTCATCGTGACGAGTCTTCGTGACGCGGGCGTCCGTGCGCTCTTCGGCGTGCCGGGCGGCGGTGGCAACCTCGACCTGATCGAGGCGGCGGGACGATCGGGGTTGCCGTTCGTGCTCACCGCCACCGAGACCGGGGCCGCCCTCGCTGCGATTGCGCAGGCTGAGATCACCGGACGGCCGGGGGCGTGCCTCACGACGCTGGGCCCCGGCGCGACCTCGGTGGTGAATGGCGTTGCGTGCGCGCAACTCGATCGCGTACCGCTCCTGGTCTTTACCGATAGCCATACCGGCGGCGCCAAGAGCCCGTTCGAGCATCAGCGGGTCGATCACGCGGAGCTGCTCCGACCCGTGACGCGTGGAACGAGCGTGCTGACGACCCATGACGCCGCAGAGGTGATGGCGGGCGCGATTGCTCGCGCGATCGGGCCGCCGCCGGGGCCCGTGCACGTGGAGTGCCCTGGCGCGGTGACCGCCACTCCCGCCGCCGAGCCCGGCGAATACGCGGCGGACCAGGGCCGGCTGATGGAGGCGCCGGACCTCGCGGCGCTGGTCCCGCTGCTCGCTGGCGCGCGCAAGCCGTTGCTGCTCGTCGGTCTCGCCGCCGGGAGTGTGGACGCCGCGCAGGCTATTCGTCGGCTCTGCGATGACGTCGGGCTTCCGGCGCTCGTCACCTACAAGGCCAAGGGCGTCGTTGCCGACGACCACCCGTGGTTTGGCGGTGTCTTCACCAACGCCGAGATCGAGCGGCCGCTCCTCGACGAAAGCGACCTGTTGATCGGCATCGGGCTCGACCCCGTCGAATTGCTGCCGCGTCCGTGGAAGTGGCAGGCCCAGGTGATTTCCTGCGCGCCATGGCGGTTCGACACGCGGCATGTGCCGTTCGTCGCGCAGCACCTCTCGGAGGTCGCCGCCGGCGTCGGCGAAATGGCCGCGTGGTTGAAACCCTCCGACTGGCGGCCGGACATCGTGCGCCGCCATCGTGCCGAGCAACGCCGCCGCCTCGATATTGGCGGCGACGGCCTGACGGCCCAGCGCGTCGTCGCCCGCGTGGCAGAGCGGTGTGCCGGCCGCGCCCGCGTCACCGTCGATGCCGGTGCGCACATGTTCGCCGCCACATCGCTGTGGCCAGTCAGCGAGCCCCATGAGATGTTGATCTCGAACGGGTTGTCGACCATGGGATTCGCGCTGCCGGCCGCGATCGGCGCGGCTTTGCTGGATCGCGCGCGACCGGTCGTCGCGCTGACCGGTGACGGCGGTCTGCTGATGTGTCTGGGCGAACTGCTGACGGCGTCGCGCGAGAGACTCCACGTGATCACGGTCGTGTTCAGCGACGACTCGCTGAGTCTGATCGAGATCAAACAGCAGGCGCGGCGCCTGAACGCGGCCGGCGTCGCCCTTGGCGACATTGGCTGGCCTGCGATCGCCGAGGGCCTGGGCGTGACGCCGTTCATCGTCGCGACCGAGGACGAGCTCAGCGCCGCCGTCGATCGGGCGCTCGCGATTTCCGGTCCGACCCTGATCGCGGCGAGAATTGATCGATCGAATTACCCGGCCACGTTGCGCGCGATCCGCGGGCAGTGAGTCGTCTCGCCACGCGGTGCGGTGAGGATGCATGCACGAACAGCTGATGATCAACGGCGAGCGGGTGAGTGCGTCGGACGGCGGGACGTTCG
The DNA here is from genome assembly GCA_963816795.1 of uncultured Acidobacteriota bacterium. Taxonomy (GTDB): domain Bacteria; phylum Acidobacteriota; class Vicinamibacteria; order Vicinamibacterales; family SCN-69-37; genus CAWFLT01. Next base: position 349,312 of record CAWFLT010000002.1, read on the forward strand.
ATGTCCTGGATCCGTCGACAGGGGAGCGATTGGCGACCGTCGCGAAGGCCACGGCGGCGGATGTCGACCGCGCGGTCACGTCCGCGCAGGCCGCGCTCGATTCGACGGCCTGGGGCGGGATCCTGCCCGCCGAACGAGGCCGGATCATGTTGCGCATCGCGCAGGCATTGCGGGCCCGTGCCGAGGAGCTCGCGACCCTCGAGAGCCGCGACAACGGCAAGCCGCTGCGCCAGGCCCGTACCGACGTGCAAGTGGCGGCCCGCTACTTCGAGTTCTTTGGCGGCGTCGCCGACAAGATCATGGGGCAGACGATTCCGCTCGGCCCCGGCTTCCTCGACTTCACCGTCCGCGAGCCGATCGGCGTGTCGGCGCAGATCGTGCCCTGGAATTACCCGATACAGATTGGCGCCCGTGGCGTCGCGCCGGCGCTGGCGGCCGGGTGTGCCGTGGTGCTGAAGCCGTCGAGCGAGGCGCCGATGACCGCGCTGCAGCTCGGGCAGATCGCGCTCGAGTGCGGACTGCCGCCGGGTGCCCTGAACGTCGTGCCGGGCACCGGCGCCGAGGCCGGCGTGGCGCTCGCCAGCCACCGCGGGATCAATCAGCTCACGTTCACGGGATCGGTCGACGTCGGCATCGACGTCGCACGGTTGGCCGCCGCCAACGTCGTGCCCGTCGTCATGGAGCTCGGCGGCAAGTCGCCCAACGTCGTCTTTGCCGACGCCGATCTCGACCTCGCCGCGCAAGGTGTCGCCAACGCCATCTTTCAGAACGCCGGCCAGACGTGTTCGGCTGGATCACGCCTGCTCGTCGAGCGGGCGGCGCACGATGCCCTGGTCGAGCGACTCGTGGCTCGCGCGCGCGCGATGCGCGTCGGCCCCGGCGTGAGCGACCCGGACATGGGGCCGATCATTTCCGGCAAACAGCTCGCGACCATCGAGCAGTATGTCGCGGTGGGGCAGGGCGAAGGCGCGACGGTCGTGGCGGGGGGCGCACGCCCCCAGGACGCGTCGCTGCCGCGCGGATTCTATTATCAGCCGACGCTCCTCGACCGCGTGACACCTGACATGCGCGTCGCGCAGGAAGAGATCTTCGGTCCGGTCCTGGCGATCATCCCGTTCGATCGGCCTGACGAGGCGGCCGCGTTGGCCAATCAAAGCGAGTACGGACTGGTCGCCGGCATCTGGACGCGCGACATCAACAAGGCGATGGCGCTCGCATCCCGGATCAAGTCCGGGCAGGTCTACATCAACACGTACGGCGCCGGCGGCGGCGTCGAGCTGCCCTTCGGCGGGTACAAGAAGAGCGGATACGGCCGCGAGAAAGGCCTCGAATCGCTCGTCAGTTACACGCAGGTGAAGAATGTCTGCATCAAGTTCGGCTGAGCGCGTCGGCTTCATCGGGCTCGGCAACATGGGCCGGCCGATGGCGTCGAATCTGTGTCGCAAGGGGTTTGCGCTGACCGTGTGCGACCTGCACGACGGGCCGGTGCGGGCGCTCGAGGCCCTCGGCGCCAGGACCGCGCGTGACGCCGCCGGCGTCGCGGCCGCCAGCGACATCGTCTTCACGATGCTGCCCGACTCGGCGGCCGTTTCCGACATCGTCGAAGGGGCCAACGGTCTGCTGGCGAATCTGCCGGCTGGATCGGTCATCGTCGACATGAGCACGATCGACCCGCGCGTGACCGATCGGCTCGCCGCCGACGGCGGCGGAGCGCGGCATCGGGTTCGTCGACGCGCCAGTCGGGCGCCTCGCCAGTCACGCCGAGCGCGGCGAATCGCTGTTCATGGTCGGCGCCGACGCGGCGTCCTTTGCGCGGGTCAAGCCGATGCTCGACGCGATGGGCACGACCGTCCATCACTGCGGTGATCCCGGCACCGGCATGCGCACGAAGCTGGTGAACAACTACCTCGCGATCATCTCGTGCCAGCTCAACGCCGAGGCCCTGGCCTTGTCGCAGCGCTTCGGGCTGTCGCTCGAGAAGACGCTCGACGTGATTCATGGGACGACCGCGACGAACGGCCAGTTGAAGATCGCGTGGCCGGCCAAGGTGCTGACCGGCGACACGGCGCCAGGGTTCACGATCGACCTGGCGCACAAGGACCTGACGCTCATCGTCGAGGCCGGCAATCACGCGCGCGTGCCGATGCCGGTCGCGGCGGCCGCTCGCGAGGCATTCAGCACTGCCCGCGGCCGCGGATGCGGCGGGCAGGATTTCTCCGCGATGGTCGACGTGTTGTGCGACCTGGCGGACATCGAGAGGGCGAGATTGCGATGACTGTGTTTCCAAATCTGATTGGCGGGCGTTCCGTCGAGACCGTCGACCGCTCGGTCGACGTCAACCCGTCCAACCTCAACGACGTCGTCGGCGAGTTCGCCCGCGGGTCGGCGGCCGACGTCGAGATCGCGATCGCGGCGGCGCGACAGGCCTTCTCGAAATGGGCGTTCTCCACCCCGCAGGAACGCTTCGACGTGCTCGATCGTGCCGGCGCGGAGATCCTCGCGCGCAAGGACGAGCTCGGCCGATTGCTCTCGCGCGAGCAGGGCAAGCCGCTCGCCGACGGGATCGGCGAGGCCGCCCGCGCCGGGTGCCATCTTCAAGTTCTTCGCCGGCGAGGCGCTGCGTACTGGGCGGCGAGAATCTCGCGTCCGTCCGGCCCGGCATCGACGTCGACGTCACGCGCGAACCGCTCGGCGTCGTCGCCGCCATCACGCCGTGGAACTTCCCGCTCGCGATTCCGGCGTGGAAGATCGCTCCGGCGCTGGCGTTCGGCAACACCGTCGTGTTCAAGCCGGCCGAGCTCGTGCCGGCCTCGCCCTGGACGCTCGTCGACATCGTCCAGCGAGCCGGTCTGCCGCCGGGCGTGCTCAATCTCGTGATGGGACCGGGCTCGCGCTCGGCGCCGCGCTGGCGTCGTCGCCTGACGTCGACGCGATCAGCTTCACCGGCTCGCAGGATGTCGGGCCGTCGGTCGCGGCGGCCGCGGTCAGCCATGGCGCCCGGGTACAGCTCGAGATGGGCGGCAAGAACCCGCTCATCGTGCTCGACGACGCGGACCTGCCGACGGCGGTGTCGGTCGCCGTCAACGGCGCGTTCTTTCAGGCCGGACAGCGCTGCACGGCATCGAGCCGGCTCATCGTCACCGAGGGCATTCACGATCGGTTCGTCGCCGCGATGGTCGATCGCATGAAGCGGCTCGTCATCGACGACGCGCTGAAGCCGGGGACGGAGATCGGGCCGGTCGTCGACGACCGGCAGCTCGCAGAAGAACCTCGAGTACCTCGAGATCGGCCGCCGCGAAGGCGCACAGCTCGCGTGGGGCGGCGATCGACTGCAGCCGCGAGACCGACGGCTACTACCAGGCGCCGGCGATCTTCACCGACACGCACGCCGGCGATGCGCATCAACCGCGACGAGATCTTCGGTCCGGTCGCCGCCGTGATCCGCGTGAAGAACTACGACGAGGCGCTCGCCGTCGCCAACGACACGCCGTACGGACTGTCGGCCGGCATCGTCACGACGTCGCTCAAGTACGCGAGCCACTTCAAGCGGCACTCGGCGAGCGGGCTCGTGATGGTGAACCTGCCGACCGCCGGTCTCGACTACCACGTCCCGTTCGGCGGCCGAAAGAAGTCCAGCTACGGCCCGCGCGAGCAGGGAACGTATGCGAAGGAGTTCTACACGATCGTGAAGACGGCGTACGTAGCGCGCTAGGCGCGGACGAGTCTAGCTCGTCCAGTTCTTTCAGGACTTTCCTCGCCCTCGCAACAATCGGCGCGTCGATCATTTGATCGTCGAGCCGGATTACGGCGTGGCCGTCCCGTTGTGCGGCCTCGAAGGCCTCGACGATCCGCTGCGCGCGGGCAATTTCATCCGGGCTGGGCGTGAACACGTCGTGGATCACGGGGATCTGCGACGGATGGATGGCCATCTTGCCGTGGAAGCCCAGGGCGCGAGCCGCGCAGGGCGTCCTCGGCGGAGGCGGTCGGTGGCCGCAATGTCGACGAAGACGGCGTCGATCGCGTCGATGCCGGCGCTGGCCGCCGCCAGCGACACGTGCGATCGTGCGTAGATCAGTTCGTCTCCGTCCACCGTCCGCGCGACGCCGAGCTCGGCGGTGAGGTCTTCCGCGCCGAAGAGCACGGCCTCGATCGCCGGATGCGCACCCGCGATCGACGCCGCGTTCAGCACACCGGCGGATGTTTCGAGTAATGGAAAGAGCGCTCGCGGCGGCGTCGACATCCCGTCGCCCGCCACCGCGTGCACGTCGTTCGCCGTGCGAGTTTTTGGCAGGACGACGCCGTCGAGCGACGACAGGCTCCGCAAGAACGTCAGATCATCGAGGAACCAGGACGTCGTCGTCGCATTGACGCGGACCAGCCGGCGGGGCGCGCCGGCCGGCGCCGGCGACCGCAGCCACTCGCCGATGGCCGTCCGTGCTTCGGACTTGCGCGCCGGATCCACGCTGTCCTCCAGGTCGAACACCACGGCGTCGGCGCCGCTGGCCTCCGCCGAGGCGAAGCGATCCGGCCGAACGCCGGGCACGAAGAGGACCGAACGAAGGCGGCGCAGCATAATGAAAGCATCATCTTCGATTTTGCCCGGAGCGACCTGCTACCCTTCGTCATGGATCTCAGGCAGCTCGAAATCCTCTGCGCGATTGCGGAGACCGGATCGTTCACCGGCGCCGGCGACAAGCTGCACGTTTCGCAGTCCGCGGTCAGCCGCCAGGTCCTGCTGCTCGAGGGCGAGCTGGGTGAACCGGTCTTCATCCGGCAAGGCCGCGGCGCCACGCCGACGCGGGCCGGCCAGACACTCATCGAGCTCGGCCGCCGCCTGCTCGGTGATCTGACGTCGACCGTCGGCCAGATCCGCGACGAACATCGCGAGTTGAGCGGGACGGTGCGCATCGCCGGCGGCATGACCGTGTGCTTGTATGTCCTGCCCCCGCTCCTGAAGGCCTTCCGCAAGGCGCATCCGGGCGTGGAAGTGAAGCTCATCACGGGCGCATCGCCGCGCCTCATCCGCCAACTGAGGACGGGCCTGGCCGATCTGGCGCTGCTGACGCTGCCGATCGACGAGCCGTCCTGTGTGGTCGTGCCAGCGCTCCGTGAGGAGCTCCTGCTCGTGATGCCGCCCGATCACCCGCTGGCGGGCCGGCCTCGCGTGAGGCCGAAAGATCTCGCGCTCGAGCCGTTCGTCCTCTTCGAGCCGCAGTCGAACACACGCCGGGCCGCCGATCGGCTGTTCACCGAGTTCGGCATCGCGCCGCGCGTCGTGCTCGAAACGGAGAACGTCGAGATCCTCAAGGCCCTCGTGAGCATCGGGATGGGTTTGACGATCATCCCGTATCAGGCGGTCGCGCACGAGGTCCACGAACGCACGCTGGCGTGCGCACGGATCACCGGCGCCGGGTTGATGCGCGAGACCGGCTGGGTCTACCCGCGAACGACGCGGATGTCGCGGGCCGTCCAGGAATTGATGCGGCTCTTCGAGGCCGTCCGCCCAACGCTGCATCTCGTGCCGGACAGCCAGGCAGAACCGGCGACGCCTGAGCTCGTTCGATCTTAAGACGGGCAATGGACGTTACGAGCTGACGCAGTCGTTGCCGTTCTGCTTGGCGCGATAGAGCGCGGCGTCTGCCCCGGCCAGCAGCTCCGTCAGGGAGACGAGCGTCACCGCCGTCGCGACGCCGACGGAGACCGACGTCGCCGGCAGGTTCTCGTCTTCCGGCTCGGTCGGCCCGGATCGCACAGCGAGACGCAGCCGGTCGGCAATCGCGAGCGCATGCGCCGAGTCGGCGCCCGGCAGCAGGACGGCGAATTCGTCGCCGCCATAGCGCGCCAGCAGATCCTGCGGGCGGATTCCGGCCGCGACGCGGCGGGCGGTCTGTCGCAGGACGGCGTCGCCGATGAGGTGTCCGTAGACGTCGTTCAGCGGCTTGAACTTGTCGATGTCGATCATGAGCAGCGACACCGGCGCCGACTCCCGTGCGGTGCGCGCGAGTTGCCGCTCGAACGCCGCATCGAGCCAGAGCCGGTTGTGGAGCCCCGTGAGGCCATCAACGGTGGCGAGCGCCTCGAGCTGATTCTGGAGGCGGTCCGATTCTGCCAGTACGGCGTCATCGTGCCGCACCCGGCCGGAAAGAATGCGCAGCAGATTGCGCGCGACGGCCGGCGAGGTGTCGACCAGATCCCAGAACTGCGAACGCGAGATCACGAGGCAGACTGACGGCTCGGCCGCGATCACGTCCGCCGAGACGCGCGAATGGTCGATGACCGACAGCTCGCCGACGCACTCGCCCGGCCCGAGGCGGACGTACGGGCGCTGCGCGGTCGCAAAGTGCACGGTCACCGCGCCGGAGATGACGAGATACAGCGTCTCGTTCTCCTCGCCCGCGCGCAGCAGGACCTGATCGGTCTCGAGCAGGCGGCTACCGCAGGTGTGCAGGAGGCGATCGACGACGGAACGCGGGACTTCGTGAAGGAGTCGTGCCCGCTGGATGTGCTCGAGTAGCTCGCTCATGCCATCGCGCCGGGGTGCTTTCAGTGTATGCCAACCATCGCTCATGAATGCACGCGAAGGTTGCCGGCGCATTGACATGACCAGACGGCCACGCGTTACAATTGACCCGCTTTGCACGCGAATGCCCGCGGTTGTTGTCGCTGCACCTGTAGAACTCCCCTCAGGGGAGACGGGGCCGGACGCACGCGCGCGCAGTTTCGCTGTCGCACCTGACTAGCGTTCATCGCGCGAATCAGGTTTCCGAGGCCCCGCTCCACGAGCGGGGCTTTTTTTTTGCCGTCGGTCGGGTGTGGCCCGCGACGGCGTGAGGTCCACATGTCGACCACTCAATCCGGACGCCTGGGCATCTTCTACGAGCATCCCGACTGGTTCCGTCCGCTGTTCCAGGAGCTCGACCGCCGCGGCGTGCCCTACGACGCGATCGACGCCGACCGCCATCGATTCGATCCGTCGGAGCGGACGGCGCCGTACGCCGTCGTGTTCAACCGGATGAGCCCGTCGGCGCACACCCGCGGGCACGGACACTTGATCTTCTACACCACCCAGTACCTGGCGCATCTCGATCGACTCGGTGTTCGCGTGGTCAACGGCACGCCGGCGTGGCGCACGGAGATTTCGAAGGCCTATCAGCTCACGCTGCTCGAACAGCTCGGCCTGCCGTATCCGAAGGCGCGCGTCATCCATCACCCGTCGCAGGCCCCCGAGGCCGCGGCCGGGCTGCGCTTTCCGGTGGTCGTCAAGCCAAACATCGGCGGCAGCGGCGCCGGCATCATTCGGTTCGACACGCCCGAAGGGCTCGACCGCTCCGCGCGAGCAGGCGCACTGGACCTGGGACTCGACAGCACCGCGCTCGTGCAGGAGTTCATTCCGGCAGAGGGCGGCCGCATCGTGCGCGTCGAAGTGCTGAACGGCGAGTATCTCTACGCGATTCGGATCTACAGCTCCGGGGACAGCTTCAACTTGTGCCCGGCGGATGTCTGCCAGGGCGTCGATGGCGCCGAGCTCGCGCGTCCTGCCTGCGCCGCGGACGCGCCGAAGAACCAGTTGCGCGTCGAGCGTTACACGCCGCCGGATGAAATCATCCAGGCAGTGGAGCGCATCATGGTCGCTTCCGGCATCGAGGTGGGCGGCGTCGAGTACATGATTGACGACCGCGACCACCGCGTGTCTTTCTACGACATCAATCAACTGTCGAACTTCGTCGCCGACGCGCCGCGGGTCCTCGGGTTCGATCCGTTCGCGCGGCTCGCTGACTGGCTCGAGATTGAGCTGGCGCGGGCTGCGGCGACGGCGCAAGTAGCGTAGGAAGGCCCAACACCCCGCGCCGTCAGCCGGCGCGGGCCCGAGGCGTGGGGGTGGGGCCCCGCGCCAGTAAAGCTAGAGGACGCCCAAGAAGCGGCTACACTGTGCGGCGGATGTAATCGATTGCAGGAGGGCGCGATGAATCGACAAAGTGTCGGGGCAGTTGCTGCGTTCGGGATGCTCGTCGTTGCGGTCACGGCCGCGCCACTGCAGAATCCGCCTCCCCCTGGCGCGCCACCCCCGGCGACGGCGCAAGCGGGTCGCGGGCGCGGTGGGCCACAGGTGGTGTCGCCGGAAGTCGGCGCCGATCGCACCATCACGTTCCGCTACGCGGCGCCAAACGCGCAGGCCGTCACCGTGTCCGGCGAGCTCGACGGCAAACCGCATCCGATGACCAAGGGCGAGAACGGCGTCTGGACGACGAGCGTGGGCCCGTTGCCGCCTGACATCTACACCTACTCGTTCAATGTGGATGGCGTGACGTCGCTCGACCCGCGCAACGCCAATACCAAGTACGGCTACGGAGGATTCGGCGCCGTGAGCGTCGTGCAGGTCCCGGGCGATGGTCCGCAGTTCTACGACGTCAAGCCGGTGCCGCACGGAGAAGTGCGCATTCGTCCGTACACGTCCAAGACGCTCGGGCTCGCGCGGACGATGTGGGTCTATACGCCGCCAGGCTACGACCGCGGCAAGGACTTTCCCGTCCTCTACTTGCTCCATGGCGGCGGCGACGTCGAGTCGGGATGGACGATGATCGGGCGCGCCAACCTGATCCTCGACAATCTGATCGCCGAGGGCAAGGCGAAGCCGATGGTCGTCGTCATGCCGCTCGGGCACACGATTCAGAGTTTCTGGACCGGGCCGGCCAAGGCGTATGTCAATCCCAACGCGCCGCCGCCCGGAGGCCGCGGCGCCACGCCGGGTCCGCAAGCGGTGAACGCCTTCGGACGCGACTTCACCGACGACATCCTGCCGCTCGTCGAGTCGTCCTACAAAGTGTCGAAAAAACCGGAGGGCCGCGCGATCGCCGGGCTTTCCATGGGCGGCGGGCTGACGATGAACCTGGCCTTCAACCGGCCGGAGCTCTTCACCTACGTCGCGATCATGAGCGCCGGCGGTCAGAACGCCGAAGCGAACTTCCCGGCGTTTTTCGCGAAGCCTGACGCGATCAACAAACAGTTCAAGCTGCTCTGGATCGCGATCGGCAAGGACGACACGCTCATCGGCGGCGGCGCGAAGGCGCTGGACGACACGCTGACGGCAAAAGGTATCAAGCACGTGTATCGCGTCACTGAAGGCCGCCACGAGTGGACGGTCTGGCGCCATCACCTGAACGAGTTGGCGCCGTTGCTCTTCAAGTAGCTGTGCGAGGTGTGGCTTCAAGTAGACTCGCCCCGGAGTGATGCTCCGGCGCGTTCTCTTCTGGATCGGTACCGCGGCCCTGACGTGGACGATCGTCCTCTTGACGATCGGCGGGTTCGACGTCACCGTGTCCGGCCTTCAGATCCGATCCAACAACCCCAGGCCGGTCGCGCTCCTGGCGCTGCTCGCGTGGGCCGGCTTCTACGCCGCAGGCGGGCGCCTGCGGATCTCGTGGCGCGCCGCCTGGGCCGGCGGTGTGCGCATCTCTACCGCCGTCGCTGCCCGGCCCGCGTGGATCGCCGCGGCCCTCGCGGCCGCGACGATGGCCGTGTCAATCGCCGGCAGTACGCGCACGGCCGGCGCCTCTGACATTTACGGGTACATGAGCCAGGCAGACCTCTGGCGCGCCGGCCACCTCAGAGTGCCGCAGCCGTGGATGGCGGAGGTGCCGTGGCCTGAAAAGGTCTGGTCGTTCTCGCCCTACGGGTATCGTCCGGCGCCGCACGGCGAGTGGGCCATCGTGCCGACGTACTCGCCTGGCCTGCCGCTCCTGCTTGCCGCGGCCAGGATGGTGGCGGGCCAATGCGCCGTGTTCTTCGTCGTGCCGTTCTGCCGGCGCGGTCGCGGTGTTCGCCACCTACGTGCTTGGCCGCAAGCTCGGATCGGCGGCGGCGGGTCTGATCGGCGCGGCGCTGCTGGCCGCGAGTCCCGCATCGCTCGGCGTGATGATGGATCCGCTGAGCGACGTGCCGGCGATGGCGGTCTGGACGCTGGCGTTCCTCGCGCTGTTCAGCCGCCGCTGGACCGGCGCTCTGACGGCGGGTCTGCTGTCGTCGCTCGCGATCCTGATCCGGCCCAATCTGGTGGTGCTCGCCGTGCCGATGGGCCGTCTGGTATCTGATCCGTGACCGCCACGCCACGGCCTCCTGGCCGGCGCGGTTGCGCGACGTGGCGATCTTTGCGCTCGGCGTCATCCCAGGCGTCATCGCGATTGCGCTGTTGAACCACTCGTTGTTCGGATCGGCCCTGTCGTCGGGGTACGGACGGATCGAGGAGCTGATGCACTGGTCGCGCATCGGCCCGAATCTGGTCAACTATCTGCGCTGGTTTGCGGAGTCACAAACGCCGATTGCGCTTCTCGGTGCCGTTGCCCTCATTGTGCCGGCGCGCCGGCTGTGGCCGGCGGTCACCGATCGCGCCATCTTCTTCGTCATCGGCGGCTACGTGTCCGTGCTCTGGCTCCAGTACGGCGCCTACATCGGGTTTGATTCCTGGGGCTATCTGCGCTTCTTGCTGCCGAGCTGGCCGCTGCTGTTGATTGGCGCCGGCGCCGTCCTGATGGTCGTCGCGCGCACCGGCCGGGCCGGCCGTTTCGTCGTCATCGTGACGGTGGTGACGATGGCGTGGTGGGAAGTCGGCTACGCGAGCCGGCACGGGGTCTTCGATCAGCGGCAGGCGGCTCGTCACATCCTGCTGATCGCGCCGCTGATCCGCGCCAACACCGCCGAGAACAGCGTCGTGATTGCGCTCCAGCATTCCGGCGCCGCGCGTTATTACACCGGCCGGGTCACGCTTCGCTACGACTACCTGCGGGCTGACACGCTCGATCGTGATCTGGAATGGCTGCAGTCACGCGGTGTCCGCGTCTACGCGCTGTTCGACGAGCGCGAGCTCGCCGAGTTCAGAACGCTGTTCCCCGGCCAGCGATCGCTCGCCTCGCTCGACCAGCCGGTGATCGACTATCGTCCCGGTGGCATGTTCCTGTTCGATCTCACGGGACCGCCCGGTCCGAGCGGCGTTTCGGCGCCGATTGTCATCCGCACCGTGCCGCCAGACCATTTCGACTGCGTGCCACCGCAGCCGCTGGCGCAGATCAGACTCAAGTAGCAGACGGGTACGACGGGTACGACGGGTACGACAGGTACGGGCACGGTACGACGGGTACGACAGGTACGACAGGTACGGCAGGTACGACGGGTACGACGGGTACGGCCGGTGCCTTACGTGTCTGGCGGCTTGTCTGTGTTGTCAGTCCGTCGCTGGCGGCGCTTCTCATCTCGTTGTCGATCCAGGTAGTCGCGTTGACTGGCCTTCAATCGAAGTGAGGCGACCGTGCAGCGCTTCGCGAAACGAAACGCCTCTTCACAGTCGGGCCCGGCGAAATAGTCCAGCTCGACGCCATCGGCCAGGCGGTCCTTCGCTTCTGCAAGCGACCCGAGGGCGTAGTCGATGAACCGCATCATCTCGGCCGGAGAGTGGCGGGTGAAGCCCTCCGCGAGGTCCTTCGGCACCGCCGAGGCCGAGTCGAGCAACTGACCGCGGTACCGCAAATCCCGGCAGGCTTCCGGGCTCGCCTTCACAAGGCGGAAGACCTCGCGCTTGAAGCCTTCACCGAGTTGCCACGCAAACAGGTCCTTGTATCGCCGCACGAGCATCGCAACGGACCAAGTGCAGATCCAATGCCGATCGGCGCGCGGGCAAACTGGAGTGATTTGAGACGAGGTTGCAGAATCTGCGTACTCGCCGGCCCAGCTGTACCCGTCGTACCTTCGTACCTGCCGTACCCGTCGTACCCGTCGTACCCGTCGTACCCGTCGTACCCGTCGTACCTGCGTCGTACCCGCCCCCGCACCTGATATCCTCCCCGCCCATGCTTCGCCGCGCGCTGGGGTCGGCCCAGTTCGGACTCGTGCTCGTCATCGTGCTGCTCGGCACGATCCTGACCGTGTTGGCCGGTTCGCACGTGGACCCGCGCAGCGGCGTCGAGGTCAACAACTTTCTCAACTCGTACACGCTGATTCAGACGGCGACCGACGCGAGTTTTTTTGCGGTGATGGCCGTCGGCGCGACGATCGTGATCGTGTCCGGCGGCATCGATCTCTCCGTTGGATCGATCTACGCGCTCGCCGGCGTCGCGTCGGCGATGGCGCTGCGCGCCTTGGGACCGTTGGATCCGATCGCCACCTTCGTCGTCGGCGGCGGTGTCGCGCTGGCGGTCGGGCTGGTGTCGGGCACGGTCAACGGCCTGATGGTCGTCGGCTTGAAAGTGCATCCGTTCATCATCACGCTCGGCACCATGTGGATGCTGCGCGGGATCGCGTTTGTCGCGAGCGACGCCGAGAGCATTCTGCTGCCCGCTTCGTTGACGGCGGTCGCCAAGGCGCCGCTCGGCCTGGGCGCGTCGCTCTACCCGGTGCCGATGCTCGTGATGGTCGGCGTCACCATCTGCGGTGCCCTCTATCTCACGCGGACGGTGATGGGCCGTCACGTCTTTGCCGTCGGCGGAAACGTGGACGCGAGCCGGTTTGCCGGACTCCGGATCGGCCGCATTACGGCCGGCGTGTTCGTGGTGTCGGGTCTGCTGGCGGGCCTGGCGGCGTTCATGGGCGCCAGTTTCTACGGCTCGGCGTCGTCGGCGGACGCGACCGGCTACGAGCTCTACGTGATCGCATCGGCCGTGGTCGGCGGCGCGAGTCTCTCGGGCGGCAAGGGCAGCGCCGTGAGCGCGATGCTCGGGGCGATCCTGATCGTGCTCATTCGCCAGTCGATTCGCACCCTGCACTTCGACCAGAATTACGAATGGATCGTGATTGGCGGTGCCGTGATTCTCGCGGTCGTGCTCGATCAGGCGAGCGCGCGATTCACGGCCCGACGACTCAGCCGCAGTTCGCAGGAGGTTGCATGACGCGCAGGTTTCAGATCGGGTGGGTGATGGCGATGATGGCGGCGGCCGCGTCCTGCGGCGGGTCCGGCAGCCCGCCGGGCGCCTCAGCGAAGCCATCGCTCCGGATCGCGATGATCGCCAAAGCCTCGAACAACCCGGTCTTCCTCTCGGCGCGCACCGGGGCGGAGGCGGCCGCGAAAGAGCTGACGCAGAAGCACGGCGTTCCGGTCGAGATCGCCTGGTTGACGCCGGCAGGCGAAGACGCGCAGGTGCAGGCGCAGCGGATCGCGCAGGCGGTCAACGAGGGCATGAATGCGGTCCTCATTTCCTGCTCCGACGCCGGCAAGGTCACCGGCGCCATCAACGACGCCGTCGGACGCGGTGTACCCGTCATGACCTTCGACAGCGACGCCCCCGAGTCGAAGCGCTTCGCGTTCTACGGCGTGGACGACATCAAGACGGGCGAAGCGGTCATGAACGAGCTCGCGGCGCAGATGGGCGGTCAGGGGGCGATCGCGATCCTCGCCGGCAATCAGAACGCGCCGAATCTTCGCAAGCGGGTCGAAGGCGTCAAGCAGGCGGCGACGAAGTATCCGGGCATCACGATCGTCGACACCTTCTACCACGTCGAGACGCCCCAGGACGCCGCGGCCGAAGTGATGCGCGTCCAGAATGCGTATCCGCAGGTGCGCGGCTGGGCGATGATCGGCGGCTGGCCGCTGTTCACGCCGACGCTCCTGACCGATCTCAATCCCGCCAGGACGAAGATCGTCGCCGTCGATGCGCTGCCGGCCGAACTGGCCTACGTCGACAAAGGCCTCGCGCCGGTACTGCTCGCGCAGCCGACGTATCTCTGGGGCTACGTCTCCGTCCAGCGCATCTTCGACAAGGTTCACCTCAAGCAGGACGTGCCTTCGATCATCCCGATGGAACTGGTCCGGGTCACGAAGGAGAACCTTGGCACGTGGGCGAGACAGCTTCGCGACTGGGGGTTCACCGACGTGGCGGAGACCTACCTGAACATGAAATGAGAGCACATACCCTTCACCACGAAGGACACGAAGGCCACGAAGATCGGATCGGCAAGATCTCAGGCTAACGACCTCATGCTCAGCGTTCAACACGTCACGCGGCGCTACCCCGGGGTCGTCGCGCTCGACGACGTCTCGTTCGAGATTCGCGCCGGCGAGTGTCACGCGCTCTGCGGGGAGAACGGCGCCGGCAAGAGCACGCTCGGCAAGATCCTCGCCGGGAGCGTCACGCCCGACTCGGGGGGCATCGCGATCGACGGCGCGGCGGTCAAGTTCCGGAGCCCCTCGGACGCCGCGCGCGCGGGGATCGCGATGGTCCATCAGGAGCTCGCGTTCTGCGAAAACCTGTCGGTGGCCGAGAATCTCTGTCTGGGGGCGCTGCCCGTGCGGGCAGGGCTCGTCGACCGCGCCGGAATGCGCCGCCTGGCGAGCGATCGTCTCGCGGCGATCGGCGCGGCGATCGATCTGGAGCGCCCGGTCGGCACGTTGAGCATCGGCGAGCAGCAGCTGCTCCAGATTGCCGAAGCCGTCAGCCGTGGCGCGCGGCTGATCGTCTTCGACGAGCCGACCAGCAGCCTGTCGGCGCCGGAAGCCGAACGGCTGTTCGCGCTGATCGCGCGGCTGCGCGGTCAGGGGGTGACGTGCGTGTACGTCAGTCACCGGCTGGACGAGCTGTACCGGCTCTGCGACGCCGTGACGGTGCTGCGGGACGGCCGCCATGTGCTGACCGCGCCGCTCACGGACGTCAATCGCGACGCCCTGATCGAAGCGATGGTTGGCCGGCGGCTCGAGGCGTATCACCCGCAACACATCAAGGCACGCCCCGGCCGCGAGCTGCTTCGGATGGCCGGTTTCTCGACACCTGCCGGCGTGCGCGACGTCTCGCTCTCGGTCCATGCCGGCGAGGTCGTCGGCCTCGCCGGTCTCGTCGGCGCAGGACGGTCCCAGCTCGCGGAAGCCATCTTCGGTCTCGATCCCCACGTCTCCGGAGGAATGTGGATTCGGGGCGAGCCGGTGCGTCCGCGCTCGGCAGCCGACGCGATTCGATGCGGCATCGGCCTGGTGCCGGAAGATCGCAAGCGGCAGGGACTCGTGCTGAGCATGACGCGTCTGCACAACGCGTCGCTTGCGGTCCTGGAACGATGGGCGAGCTGGGCGTTCGTGAACCGGCGGGCGGAGGCCTCGGCGATTCGGCCCCTGTTCGACCGGCTTCGCGTGGCTGGCGCCGGCGCTGAAACACCGGTGGCCGCGCTCTCGGGCGGCAATCAGCAGAAGGTCGTGCTGACGCGCTGGCTGGCCGCGCGTTGCGACGTCCTCCTCCTCGACGAACCCACCCGCGGCGTCGACGTCGGCGCCAAGGCCGAAATCCACGCCCTCATCGACGAGCTCGCCACTCGCGGCGCGGCCATCCTGCTCATCTCGAGCGAGCTTCCGGAATTGCTGAGCTTGTCGACCCGCATCCTCGTCCTCCGCGACGGCCGTGTGGCCGGAGCGCTCTCGCGCGAGGAGGCGACGCAGGACGCGGTGATGCGGCTGATGGCAGGGGAGGGCAGAGTGAAGAGCGCTGGAGGTCCGGAGTGAAAGGCGCATGAGGTCCGAGGGTGAGGTCGGAAGCGCGTGAGGTCCGGGCGTGAGGTCCGCGCGTGACGTCGGGGACGCGGAGCGAAGGCGTGAGGTCCGGCGAGGCGCTGGGTCGCGGAGTGAGGTCGAGGTCCGACTGGCGCGTGAGGTCCGGCGCTGACGCGTGAGGTCCGGCGTGACGCGTGAGTCCGGCAGGCGCGTGAGGTCCGGCGCTGGCGCGTGAGGTCCGGCACTGGCGCGTGAGGTCCGGCGCTGGCGCTGGAGGTCCGGAGTGAAATGCTCATTGAGGTCCAGAGGGTAAACACCTGGGGTCCGGAGTTACGTGCGCTTGAAGTCCGGGTGAAGGGCGTGAGACCCCGACAAGATGAACGCGAAGCCCGCGACGTAGGAGCGGCGCTGAGCGACCGGCGAGCGGGGGTGGGTGAGCACGACACCGCGAAGCCCGCGACGTAGGAGCGGCGCTGAGCGACCGGCGAGCGGGGGTGGGGCCCCGCGAGCCACTAAGAAAGACGTTCGGCGCTAGCTTTTCTGACTGAGCGAGTAGATATCGTTCAGGATCCCCGCCGCCGTGACTTCAGCGCCGGCGCCGGGGCCGCTGATGACGAGCGGCTCGGTGCGATAGCGGCGCGTCGTGAAGGCGACGAGGTTGCGCGTGCCCTGGAGGGCGCCAGTCGGACTCGAGGCCGGCACTTCGAGAAGCCGGGCGGAGACGTGACGCGACGTGGCGGTGACGACATACCGGAGCACGCGGCCGGTGGCCGCGGCGCTGGCGGCGCGGGCGGCCCACTCGGCGTCGAGCGCCGGCATCCGCTTCAGGAACTCGGCCGGCGTCAGCTTGGCGAGCGCGCGCGGCACCAGGTCGTCAGCCGCCGGCGCCGGGCCGCGATAGCCGAGCAGGCGCGCGAGGATGAGCGCTTTGCGCGCGGCATCGCGGCCGGAGAGATCCTCGCGCGGATCCGGTTCGGCGTAGCCGCGGTGCACGGCGTCGCGAACGGCGTCCGAGAACTTGCGGCCAGCCGAGACCGCGGACGCCACGAACATCAGCGTGCCGCTGACGCAGCCCTCGATGCGCAGCACGCGATCGCCGGTTTCCGCCAGCTTCTGATACGTGTCGAGAATCGGCAGACCCGCGCCGACGGTGGCCTCGTATCGGATCTGCCGTCCACCGGCGGCGGCCGTCTTGAACAGCTCGTCGAACTGCTCCCACGACCCCGCGATCGGTTTCTTGTTGGCGAGCACCAGGTCGAACCCGTGCTCGAGCGCCTCGCACAGCAAGTCCGCGGTCTCTTCGCTCGTCACGTCCACCAATAGCGGCCGCGAGACAGCGTGGCTGGCCATGAAGGTCAGCGCCTCGGCCGCCGCCGCCGGCCGCCCGCCGAGCGTCGCCAGCAGCGCGCCGCGGTCCTTCTGCCGGGTGAGGCTGATCAGCCGCCGTTCGGAAAGGCCCCGTGGCTCGAACACATATCCCGACCGATCCAGCAGGCCGACGACGCGTACGCGCGCGGCGCCGTTTGCTGCGGCGATCTGATCGGCGAGCGCGCGTCCGACACGGCCGAATCCGAGCAGCACGACGTCCGTGTATGACGCAGCCACTGCCCGCCCGCCGCCGATCTTCGAGAGCTGAAACGCCGTGTGGATGCGGCGCGCCGCTTCGGGTGCGTCCCGTTCGGCCACGGCGAGCGAGATGTTCCGCTCCGACGATCCCTGCGCGATCGCGACGATATTGATGCCGGCGGTCGCGAGCGCTCCGAAGACGCGGGCGGAAATGCCCGGCGTGCCGACCATGCCGTCACCGACGACCGCGATGACGGCGATGCCGGGCCGCGCCGTGACGCTGTCGATCACACCAGTGGCCAGCTCGTCTTTGAAGGCCCGCCGCACGCTGGCCACGCCGCGCTCCGCCTCGGTTTCGGGAATCGTGAATCCGATCGAGCTCTCGGACGAAGCCTGGAAGATCGTCGAGACCGACAAACGCTCGGCGTCGACGGCCGCGAACGTCCGCGCCGCGATGCCGTGCACGCCGAGCATCCCCTTGCCGGCCACCGTGACGATCGCTTGCTGGTGGACGATCGCGATCGCCTTGACCGGATAGCCGCTCAACGCGCGCCGTGCCGAGATTTCTGTGCCTGCGCTCGAGAGGTCCAGGAACGACCGCACCTGCATCACGATCTTCGTGCCCGCCAGGGGGATGAGCGCGCGCGGGTGCAGGACCTTCGCGCCATAGTGCGCCGCTTCGGCCGCCTCCCGATGATGGAACTGGGGAATCAGCCGGGCGTCGGGCACCACCCGGGGATCGGCGGTCAGGATGCCGGGCACGTCCTTCCACAGCACGACGCGCGCGGCGCCAAGGGCGCGGGCGATCAGTGTCGCCGTCAGGTCCGATCCCCCTCGTCCGAGCGTCGTCACGCTCGCGTCGGGTGCCTGGCCGATGAACCCCGGCACGATGGGCACGACGCCGTCCGAGAGGAGCGGGCTCAAGACGCCCTTCGCGAGGCTGGCCGTCTCGTTCACCAGCGGGCCCGCGCCGCCGTGCTGCCCGTCGGTGCGAATGAACTTCCCGGCATCGACGTACGCCGCGCGGCGGCGTCCGGCGAGCACGGCGGCGAGAATGGTCGCCGCCGTCCGTTCGCCACGCGCGACGAGCAGGTCGCTCGCGTCGGCCGCCAGCCCGCCGAGCGACGCCGCCGCGCCGCAGAGCTCGAGGAACTCGCGCGCGGTGGTGTCGATCAGCCGGAGCGTTTCCTGACGGACGGCGCCGGCCGGCAACAGCTCGTTCGCGATCTGCCGGTGACGCCGCGCGAAGGTGTCTGCCGCCGTGTGGGCGGCGTCGTCGCGCCGCGCCGTGGCGTGTGCCGCGCCTTCCAGCAGCAGGTCGGTGATACCGGCCAACGCCGAGGCCACCACGACGAGTGGGCCGGGGTGCGCGGCGATCAGTGCTGCCGCGTGGTCGATCGCTTTGGCATCGGCCAGCGAGGCGCCACCGAACTTCCACACCTCGAGCGGCGCCTGACGGACGGCCGTCACCGTGACCGCTTTCGTCACGGGCGCGCCCCGGCCAGCGTCAACCGATCGATCGCCTGCCGGACCGCGGTGAAGTCGTTCGGGAGCTCGACCGGCAGGTTGGGGTACTTCGGCGCCACCGCTGGCAATTCGGCGCGATGGTAGGCCTGCTTGAGCTCCGAAAACTTGAGGCCGTTTGCGGTCGAGATCACGACCACCCGGTCGGTCCGCTGGATCTCTCCGCGCGCGACCAGCTTCTCGAGGGCGGCCAGCGCCACCCCGGTGTGCGGACAGTTGAACATCCCGGTGCGATCCGCCCGCGCCGCCGCATCAGCCAGCTCCGCCTCGCGTGGCCTGCTCGACAATGCCGTTGAACCGGCGAAGCGTGTCGATAGCCTTGCCCACTGAGACCGGATGGCCGATCTGGATCGCCGACGCGAGCGTCGGCTGCGCGACGACAGGTGTGAACTGCCAGTCGTTCCGATACGCGCGGTAGAGCGGGTTTGCCGCTTCCGCTTGCGCGACCACGAGACGCGGGCGCTTGGCGATGAGGCCGAGCGCGATCATCATCTCGAACCCGGCGCCGATGGCGCTCACATTGCCGAGGTTGCCGCCAGGGACGATGACGACGTCGGGGACTTCCCAGTCGAACTGCTGAACGATCTCGATCGACAACGTCTTCTGCCCTTCGAGCCGGAGGCTGTTCATCGAGTTGGCGAGATAGAGGCCGCCTTCCGTCGCGAGACGCTGGACGATCGTCATGCAGCCGTCGAAGTCCGTGTCGAGCGAGAGCACGAGGGCGCCGTTGGCCATCGGCTGCACGAGCTGCGCCGGCGAGACGCGCGCGCTCGGCAGAATGACGATCGCCGGAATCCCGGCGGCCGCCGCGTACGCCGCGAGCGCCGCTGACGTGTCGCCCGTCGAGGCGCACGCGACCGCGCGAATCGCAGCGCCGTCGGCGATCATCTGCTTGACCACGGACACGAGCACGGTCATGCCGAGATCCTTGAACGATCCCGTATGCGAGTTGCCGCACAGCTTGACCCACAGATCCTCGACGCCGATCTCGCGTCCGTAACGTTCGGCCCAGAGGAGATTGGTCCCGCCCTCATCCATCGAGACCACGTGCTCGTCGCGCATCTCGGGACAGATCCATTCCTTCTTGCCCCAGACGCCCGAGCCGTAGGGCCAGGCGGTGCGCTTGTAGCGGTCGTCGAAACACCGTTTCCACGCGTGGGGAGTCCGATCCCGTAGCGCGTCGATGTCGTGGGCGACCGTGAGCAGGCCGCCGCACGCCGGGCAGCGGTACAGCGCCTGCCAGATCGAATGATCGCCGTGACACCCGGCGACGCACCGGAAGACGGCGCGGTAAGGGGCCATGGCGGGCTAGGTGGCGACGGCCGGCAGGGCGGCCGCCAGGTTCGCCTCGAAATCGGCGAGCGAACGGCCGATCCGGATCGGCTCGACGCCGTGCCCCTGCAGGGCCTCGATCGTCTTGTAGCCGTTGCCGGTGATGCAGATGACGATCGACTCGTCGCGCGGAATCGCGCCACGCTCGATGAGCTGGCGCGTGGCCGCGACGGTAACCCCGCCGGCCGGCTCCGTGAAGATCCCTTCGGTCTCAGCCAGCAACTGAATGCCGGCGATCGCCTCGTCGTCGGAGACCATCGCGCCGGCGCCGCCGGTCGATCGGACGGCACGCAACACCTGGAAGCCGTCGGCCGGATTGCCGATCGCAATCGACTTGGCGATGGTGTTCGGCTTCACCGGTTCAGGGAACTCGAGGCCGGCCTCGAGCGCACGCACCACCGGCGCACACCCCGCCGCCTGCGCTGCGTAGATCGCGGGCACCGGATCGTCGACCAGGCCGACGCGCTGCAGTTCCTCGAATGCCTTGAGGATGCGCGGCAGCAGCGTGCCGCCGGCGACCGGAGAGACCACGTGCTGCGGGAATCGCCAGCCAAGCTGTTCGGCAATCTCGAAGCCGTAGGTCTTGGCGCCCTCCGCGTAGTAGGCACGGAGATTGATGTTGGCGAATCCCCAGCCGTAGGTGTCTGCCACCTGCGTGCACAGGCGGTTGACGTCGTCGTAGTTGCCGCGGACGGCGACGATCCGCGGACGATAGATGCTGGCGCCGGCGACCTTGCCGAGCTCGAGATCGTCCGGGATGAAGACGACGCACGACAATCCGAGCCGTGCGGCATGCGAGGCGACGCTACCTGCCAGATTCCCGGTGGACGCGCACGAGAAGACGGAGAAGCCCAACTCGACCGCGCGCGTGGCCGCGATCGACACGACGCGATCTTTGTAGGAGCACGTCGGGTGATTGACCGAGTCGTCCTTGACGTACAGCTCGCGCACGCCGAGACGGGCGGCGAGGCGATCGGCTCGAACGAGCGGCGTGAAGCCGGAAAACAGGCCCGTGCGCGGCTCGCCCGCAATCGGCAGCAACTCGCGGTACCGCCACAGGTTGCGCGGGCGGCGCTCGATCGTCTCTCGCGACATCTTCGGCGCGATCGCGTCGTAGTCGTAGGTCACTTCGAGCGGCCCGAGGCACTTGTGGCAGACCCAGAGCGCTTCGGCAGGAAAGGCCGACTGGCAGAGATGGCAGCGGAGCGTGAAATTCATATGTCGTGACTCACTACGTGCGGTCGACCGGTTGATGCGCGCCAAGCGTCCGGATGGCGTGCGGGATGCCCTGCCTCTGATACAAGCTGCCGAGCAGCTTCCCCGCGGCCGCGCTCTGTTTGCGCGTCGCAATGCCGGCGACCGATGGCCCGGCGCCACTCAAACAGACGCCCAGCAGGGCCGGGTCGTCGAGTGCGAGGGCCTCGGCGAGGCCCGGCACGTGTGGCGCCCGGTACGGCTGATGCCAACGGTCGCGCATCGCCTCGCGCAGATCATCGTATCGCGCCGTGTCGAGGGCGTGCACGAACAACACCGCGCGCTGGAGGTTGAACACTGCGTCGCTCATAGGCACCGTTGATGGCAGGATGCGTCGCGCGAATGCGGTCTGGAGCGACACCTCCGGTGTCACGACGACGAACACCAGGTCGTCCGGCCAGTTCCACGCTCGCGCCGTGATCCCGCCATCGTCGCGCTGGCAGCTGAGCGTGACGCCGCCGAAGAGCGCCGCGACGACGTTGTCGGGATGGCCTTCGATCTCGCGGGCGAGCGGCAGCCACTCTTCGCCGGGACGTGGCGCCGTGAGCGCCTCATAGATGCGCATCCCCGCGACGGTGGCGGCGCCGCTGCTGCCGAGCCCGGCGCGCACGGGAATCTCGGTCTCGACTTCGATGCGGACGCCCGGGACCGGGCGCGCGGCGTCGCGGCCGGCCGCCAGGAACGCCGTTTCGATGCGATTCTCCCCGTCCGGCGCCGCGCCCGTGAACGTCGTGGCGATCGTGCCTGGCGCGTCCGGCAGGATCTCGACGATCCGAACGCGCAGATACAGCTCGATGGCCACCGACAAGGTGTCGAATCCCGCTCCCAGGTTGCTGATCGATCCGGGGACGACGATCTCGTGGGGCAGTTGGTGGGTGAGCGGGTGCATCGGCTCGGGCAGCGAGCGCGCCCCCGAACCGCTAGCTTAGTCTTTTCTTAGTGGCTCGCGGGGGCCCCACCCCGCGCTCGCCTGTCGCTCAGCGCCGCTCCTTGCCGTCGCGTTGGCCTGCGCGCGTAGGCGTCTGGCGCGGGGCCCACCCCCGACGCCTGCCGCTTCGCGCTTTTGCGCTACGCGGCGGCTGATGGCTCTCGCTCGCCTGTCGCTCAGCGCCCCTTCTTCCGTCGCGGGCCTCGCGGTGTCTCGTCGCTCACCGCATACTCGAGCAACACGGTGCCCGTTTTCGGATAGACCCGATGGCCCGTCAATGTCAGCCCTGCCCGCGCCGCCGGGACCGGGAGCAGCGGGACGCCGCCGCCGAGCAGCACGGGGATGACCGCCACCTCGACGCCGTCCACCAGGCGCAGTTCGAGCAAGCTCCGGAACAGGCTGCCGCCGCCGAAGAGCCAGAGGTCTTTACCACCCGCCGCTTTGAGTTCCGCGATGTCTCGAGCGAGGTCGGCCCCGATGATGCGGATCTTTGGATGCGCTGCCGGCGACATCGTGCGCGACACGACGACGACGGACATGCCGGAGGACGGCCCGCCGCCCATCGCCTGCGTGCTTTCGAACGTCTTGCGGCCCATCACGAGCGTATCGAACTGGGCGAAGAGGGCGGCGAAATCGAGATCGGGATCCATGACGATCCAGTCCGCCTCACCATTGGGCCCGGCGATGTAGCCGTCGAGGCTCATGGCCACCTGATAGCGCACGCGTCGCATACGTAACCTCCCACCGACACGATAAGTGAATGGACGTTAACAAATCAAGAGTAAACTTAATGGCGGTTTATAATCGACATCACGATGAGCCCGCGGCCGCGGCAAGTCACTGATGAAGCCATCATCCAGGCCACGTTCCGAGCGATCGCGCGGGTCGGTCCGATGCGGCTGACCCTGGCCGACGTCGCGCGCGAGGTTGGCGTGTCAGCGGCGGCGCTGGTCCAACGCTTTGGTTCGCGATCTTCTGTGGCCACCGCGACGGCAATGACGGCGACGGCGGCGACGATCCGATGCCAAATTGTTGCTGGGCGCGACCCGATCGACGGCGGCGATTGGCGTCGCAACCGACGATCTGCGCTTCGAGCACACCGCGGCGCCGCGGATGCTGATCGCGATGAGCGAGGCGCTCGCCGACACGGTGATTGCGCGGCATCGCCGACGTCGACGGAGGGTTGCGCCTGATCACGATCGATCTCGATGTCACCGAAGACCAGACCCACGGGCGCGCAGCAACTCACCTTCTTCGATGGCTTCTACGGTCACTGGTGTTATCTGCCGCTGGTGGGCACCCTGACGTTTGACGACGAAGCACGGCAATACCTCGTCGCCGCGATGCTCCGCCCGGGCAACGCGGCGGGAACGGCGGCGTGGTGAGCCTGCTGCATCGGCTGCTCGCGAAACTCTGGCGCGCGTTTCCGGGGCCCGACTCCGCGTCCGGCTCGATGCCGGCTTTGCCACGCTAGAAATCTTTGCCCAGCTCGAGGCCGCCGGGGTCGAGTATGTCGTCGCCATGGGGAATAACGCCGTCCTCGCCGGCACGCCGAACCGTACGTCGCGCCGCTCCGGCCGGTGGTCGTCGCGACGCAGACCACCGCGACCACCTATGGCGAGGCGGCCTATCAAGCGGGGACCTGGCCGGCGCCCCGGCGCACGATCATCAAAGCGGAAGTCGTGTGGCACCAGGCCGGAACCGCGCGATAATCCGCGCTTCGTCATCACCAATCTGCGGCAGACGCCCGAAGTGGATCTATACCCACGTCTATGGCGCGCGAGGCGACAGTGAGAATCGCGTGAAGGAATTGAACCCGCGCTCGCCTTCGGGCGCACCAGTTGCACGCGCTTCTGGGCAATCAATTACGCATCACGCTGACCGCAGCGGCGTTCGTCCTGTGGCAAGAGCCGCAGCCGTCCGACCAGCGACGGCCTCATCGGTCAGCGCAGTGTCGTCTTTGCGCCAGGCGGGCTGATTCGGGGTGGAGATCGACCGCCGCGCTCGAAGCCCGGATGTCGATTACCGCATTGCCCCATCGGACCGAGTGCCGATTAGCGCGTTACCTCGGGCCGGAGCGAGCCGGCTGCCCGCACTGCCCGTTAGGCGATGCCCGGACCGAAGGCCGACTTGCCCCACGAGCCGTCCGCATCAATCGGCGACCGGACTCGACCGCCGCATTGCCGCCATTACCCAACCGGCCCGGAACCGATTTTCCGGCGATTGCGCCCGACTACCGCGCTCAGCCACCGATTGTCGATTGCCACATTGCCCATCGGATCGATTGCCGATTACCCATTGCCCAATCGACCCGCACCTGATCGCCGATTGCCCCATTACCCAATCGGCCCGATTCGATTGCCGATTACCCCATTACCCAATCGGCCCGATTCGATTGCCGATTGCCCCATTACCAATCGGCTCCGATTACCCATTAGCCATTACCGATCGAGATTGCCGATTGCCGATGTGTTTGCCATTGCAGATTGCCGATTGCCCATTATCGATTCCCAACGTGCTACCAGCTGAAATCCCCACTGCCCGTGCGCGGCGGCACGGTGGGATCGGTGCGGACTTGATCGGCCGCGGTGCGCGGCATCTCGAGGGTCAATTCGCCTTCGCGCTCGCGGCGGGCTTCCGCGCTGTACCGGTCGCACAGCAGTTCCTGGGCGTCGATCGGCGGATCGGCGGCGGGATCGGTCGGTGGCCCATAGGTGCCGTCCGTGACGAGGATGCTGCTGCGGTGGGTGTCGCGCTGATACGCGCTCAGCACGACGGACCGCAGGTGATCGGCCAGCCGGCGATCGTGAATCGGGCACAGCACTTCGACGCGGCGATCGAGGTTGCGCTCCATGAGGTCGGCGCTGCCGATGAATACCTGCGGCGTCCCCGTTGTTGTCGAACCAGAAGATGCGCGAGTGTTCGAGGAAGCGGCCGACGATCGAGCGCACCGTGATGCGTCTCGCTCACGCCCGGCGACGCCCGGACGCAGGCAGCAGACGCCGCGGACGATGAGATCGATCTGACACGCCGGCCTGGCGAGGCGCGGTAGAGCGCGCGGATCAGCTTCGTGGTCGGTCAGCGCGTTGATCTTGATGATGATGCGCGCCGGCTGGCCGGCGCTCGCGTGCGCGGCCTCGCGATCGATGAGCGCGATCAGCCCGCTGCGCAGGCTGCACGGGCGCGACGAGCAGCTCGCGATAGTCGCGCCGGTTCGAGTAGCCGGTCAGGTAGTTGAAGAGATCCGACGACGTCCTCGACGATCGACGGCCGCGCGGTGAAGAGGCCGAGGTCGGTGTAGGCGCGGGCCGTCTGCGGGTTGTAGTTGCCCGTGCCGACGTGCGACGTAGCGCCGGATGCCGTCGCCTTCCTGGCGGACGACGAGGCACAGCTTGGCATGCGTCTTGAGATTGACGAGCCCGTACACGACGTGGACGCCGGCCGCTTCGAGCCGGTTGCGCCCACGCGATGTTGTTGCGCTCGTCGAACCGCGCCTTGAGCTCGACGAGCACGGCGACCTGCTTGCCGGCCTCGGCGGCGTCGACGAGCAGATCGACCAGCGGCGAATCGGCGGCCGATCCGGTAGAGCGTCATCTTGATCGCGATGACGTGCGGATCGTGCGACCGCGGCCCGGAGAAACGTCTCGACGGCGCTGAACGACTGAAACGGGTGATGGACCAGCCGGTCGCGCTGCCGGATCTCCTCGAAGATCGTCCTCGGCGCTGTCGATCGGCCACAGCGTCGGCCGGCGACGAACGGTGGATACTTCAGGTCCGGACGCGGGAGGCTGCGCCAGCTGCATCCAGTCGCCGAAGCCGAGCCGCGAGCGTCGAGCGGATAGACGTTCTCCTCTTCGATCTCGAAGTTCTCGATCAGGATGTCGAGCACGCCGCTGCGGCATCGTGCTCGTCGACCTGCAGCATCGACAGCGCGCCGTGCCGGCGCTGCTTGAGGCCCTGGTCGATGGATTCGAGCAGATCGTCCGCTTCGTCTTCCTGAATCACGAGGTCGGCGTCGCGGACGACCCGGAACAGATGCGCGCCTGCGACCCCGTGTGCCCGGGAACAGCGCGGAGGTTGGCGCGGATGACGTCCTCGAGGTAGACGAACGCCTGAGCCGCCGTCCGCCGCGGCGAGAGCGCCGGCGGCAGCGGGACAAACCGCGGCAGCACGTCCGGGCACCTTGACGCGCGCGAACCTCGTTTCGCCGCCGTGCTTGACGACCACCGCGAGGTTCTTGCTGAGGTTCGAGATGAACGGGAACGGGTGGCCGGGATCGAAGGCGAGCGGCGTCAGCACCGGCGAAATCTCGCGCTCGAAATGCCCGCGCAGGAGGTCGCGAGGTGATCGCCGGCGTCCACTCGCCGGCTCGAGCACGTGGATGCCGTGCGCCTCGAGCGCCGGCCGGAGCTGTCGGCTCCAGCACCGCGCCTGACGGTCGAGCAGCGCCCGCCGCCGTCTGCCGCACGAGCCAGTCAGCGTCGCTCTGGTCGCAGCCCGTCGGGCGACACGTCCTCGACGCCCGTCGCGCGACTTCCGCAGCAGCGCCGCCACGCGAATCATGAAGAACTCGTCGAGGTTGGTCGCGACGATGGCAGGAACCGGACGCGCTCGAGCAAGCGGGTGGTCGGTGCCCTCCGCCTGTGCGAGCACGCGCTGGTTGAACTGCCAGCCAGCTCAGTTCCCGGTTGATGTAGAGCGCGGGATCCGTCAGCGAGGGCGGCGACGCGACGTAGGGCTGGTGGGGCGGTGCAAGCAGACCTCCGGAACCTTTCATTCTAGGCAACAAGGGCGACCAGCGGGTAACAACGATGCAACGCG
>CAWFLT010000003.1:0-341560 GCA_963816795.1 uncultured Acidobacteriota bacterium
CGACGTATCGCCTGATGACCACCGAGTGTTCGGTCCTTCGGTTGACGCCGGCAATCGACACCCAGTTGACCCCGTTGGCCAACGGCTCGAACACGGTGAGCTGTTCGGCGGGGAGCTTGTCGGACATGCGGTGCAGTCCCGTGCCCGGAAGGATCTCCATGTATTCGCCGTAGCCGCCCCAGAGTCCGATTCCCCTTCGCCCTTCATGTCGCAATATCCGTACACCAGGAGGGGCGGGACTCCCGACAGGATCTCGTCGACCCCGACGCGGTCGCCCTCCTGCACTCCGAACGCTGCGTCAGGCGCGAGTTTCACGACCCGGCCGACGACCTCGTGGCCGGGGATGACGGGAAAGGTGCTCGCGTCGGGGATCAGCTCGACACCCTCGAACGTCGCGAGGTCGCTGCCGCACAGTCCGCAGGCTTCGACCCGCAAGACGGCGCCGCCGGGTGGCGGATCGGGTATGGGGAACTCGCGCACTTCGTAATGCTCGTTCCCGAGGAACACGACGGCTCGACAGGTGTCCATGGCGACGAAGCACGGCCGCGGCCTGGTCTGCACGGGCCCGTGTACGTCATCGATACAGTCGAACCGGCCTGCCACCGCGGTGTGCGAACGGGCACGATGCTCGGACGAGACGATCTCGTGCTGTGTGCGGGGACGTTGCTGGCGCCCGGGGATCGCCGCAGCGGGCGCAGGCCGCGCAAGCCGCCCGCTACGCGGAGTGTCGCTGTGGCTGACCGACGTGGCGCGGGCGCGCCGGGAAGGCATGACCGACGCCGACATCCCCACGCTCTTCGACGACCACGGGCTCGAGGCCGCGGAGCTCGACTGCCTGACGTACTGGCTGCCCGGTACAGCCCGCCCGCCGACCGCCGTTCGACGTCGACGACGCGATGCTCGCGACCGACAGGACTTCTTCACCATCGCCGAATCGATCGGCGGGCGCTCGGTGGACGCCGCGGAGATCTGGGGCACGCCTCATGGAGCTCGACGCCGCGGTCGAAGCGTTCGCGGCGTGTGCGACCGAGCCGCCGAGCACGGCTTGCTCGTGCACCTCGAGTTCTTGCCCTGGTCGGCGTTCCCCAACGTCCACTCGGCGTGGGACGTCGTCCGCCTCGCCGACCGCCCGAACGGCGGGGTGATCGTCGACTCGTGGCACTGCGCTGCGCAGCGCGACCACCCTCGCCGATCTCGCGGCGATACCGGCGAGAGCTAGGTTGGGGTGCAACTCAGCGAGCCACCCCCGAGCCGGCGTACCCAACGTCACCGACGAGACGATGCACGCCCGGCAGCTCCCCGGCGAGGGCGCCGCACACGTCGTCGAGTTCGTGCAGACACTCGACCGATCGGTTGCCACGCGCCGATCGGCGTCGAGGTGTTCTGGACGCTCTGTGGCCCATGGATCCCTTGAAGCTGCCCATCGGCTGCCGACCGAACGCGACGCCTTGCAGAGGCCGCGCATGAACGACCAACGGCTAGCCGGACGGAGTCAGGGGAGAGAGACTGCTGCTCGAGGCTCTTCGGCAAACCCGCGACATGTAAGTACTCGACTGCGCTTGCTATTTAGGGAGCGCGCCTGGCCACACCGCAGCATCCCGCGATGGGCGTGCAATCGAGCGCAGAGATCTGACGGCGACGGAAATGTGTTCAAAAGCCCGCGGGCACCTTGCGACGATGCTGGAGACAGTTCGAAGATCCACTCACACTCTGCGCGTCCTCAGCGTGAGGGACTGAGTACGTGGCGCCGGACCCTTCAGTCGGCGTCGAGCTGCGGGTCTCGAGAAGCAAACTCGCAGCCATCGAGATGAGATCGAGGCCGCTCTCGAACTGGTGCGTGTTGTCGTCACCGGCCCGGAGCATGTACTCGGTGATCTCCCTGGCCGACGGGTAGCGGTCCGAACCGGTCAGCTCGAGGATCTGTTGCGCCTGGTCACTGCGCGCATCGTGCCGAGCGTCTGGACGACGAACCCGTACACGTAGCTGTAGATGACCCGGTAGAGGTGGCCATCTCGACCCAGAGCTGTTGCGGAGGCACCGCAGGGAGTCGTCGAAGCGCCTCATCGTCGCCGGCCCCGGCGAGGAACGAGAGTCCACGAGACCGATGGCCCACCGATGCCGGGCGAGGACCTCGCGTGCGGACAGGGCGTGTTGTCGCATTGCGGACTTCCAGTCCCTGTCGTCACCCGACGTGAGGTCGATCTCGCTGAAGAGGTCGACCATGCCGTCGAGCAGGTCCTCCTTGCTGCGCACGTGGTTGTACAGCGACATGGCCTCCACGTCGAGCTCCTGCCCGAGCCGGCGCATGGTGAGCGGCGTCGACCCCGTCCCGGTCGGCGAGCGCGACCCCGCCGCCCGCACGACGCGATCGTGCGGCTGCGAGCGTCGTGCGCGCTTTCGAGGACGCTCGCTGCACCACGCTCCTCCGTCCCACCTCGAACAGTGTTGACGCCACTTACGTCGTAAGCCTGCACGTTGTTCACACCGTAAGTGGACCAGCTGCAATCGCAGCGGCGCAGGCGACATGGCGACGACGACGGTGCTGAAGGTCTTCGAGCCGGTCACGCCGGGCGCTGGGCGCGGTGATCGAAGGCACCGATCTGCGCACCCCGGAACCCAAGCCGTCGCGGCGATCCGTCAGGCGATGCTCGAGCACGGCGTCGTGTTCTTCGCCGACCAGGCTCCGCGAGGAGCTGCTGGAGTTCATGGCGAAGTTCGGGACGCCGTGCATGGACCCGTTCGCGGTCGTCGAGCAGCCGGTACCCGCGCAAGTCAACCATCGTGGACATGACCACCAAGCCGACCGCCCGGGCGACCGCGGTGTGGCACATCGACTCCTCGCTGGCGGCAACGCCGGCGAGCTTCATCTCGCTGCGGCCGATCGAGCTCCCGCCGTCGGGTGGAGACACCTGTTGGGCCAGCATGTACGCGGCGTACGACGTGCTGTCCGGTTACGCACCTCGACGGGCTCACCGTGGTCCACTCGCGTTCAGGCCTGCCGCTGATGGCGGGTGCTGACTACCCCAACCTCGACGAAGCAACGCCGGAAACGCGATCGTCGTCGCGTGCATCCAGATCCGGCGCAAGGCGCTCTTCGTCGACGAGTTGTGGACGGAGCAGATCATGGAATTGGCGCCGGCGGAGAGCGACAACCTGCTGGAGGTTCCGACCAGCATCTCAAGACGCCGCTCTTCACGATGCGGTGGCGCTGGAAGCTCGGCGACGTCGCGGTGGGACAACCGTGCCTTCCAGCACTATGCGGTCAACGACTACGACGGAACGCGGGTCTTGCAGAAGAGCCTCGTCGCAGGCGACCGTCCGTACGGTCCTCGCTGAGCGTCGGCCATGACGAAGGCCTCGCCGCACGACGCGTCAGTTCACACGATCGACTCCGACGTCCTCGAGCTCAACCGGCTCGCCTACCGCTACGCCGCCGCCGTCGACGCATGCGACGTCGAGGCCTTCCTCGACGTATTCCACCCCGACGCTCGGCTACGCACCTACCACCCCAATGCGGAGGAGCCGTTCCGCGACGCTGTTGGCCATGAGCAACTTGCGTCAATCCCCCGAACGATGCGGGGGATGTTCCGCCGTACGGCCCACCTGATGACGAACCACCTCGTCGACGTCGACGGCGACACAGCTAGCGGAATGCTCCTGTGTACGGCCAGGCACCTGAGCGTGGAGCCCGACGACGATACGACGCTGGTCGTCGTGATCCGCTATGTGGATCGCTACGAGCGGCGCGCCGACGCATGGCGGATCCTCGATCGCCAGATCCGCTTCCTGTGGAGCGAGCGCCATCAAGTGGTCGACAGCGGCTTCTGACCCGACAGGTAGTGAGGGGATCGGAGCCAAGGTGCACACGACGGACGGTGGTAACCCAGCGAGCGGGCTCCGAATGTCGAACACTTGGTTGCCCGAAGGGCCGCATCCCGCGCTTGGCGAGAGGCACGTTGGGTTGTCCGTCCCAGGTTGCCGGGCCATTGCTGGCCGCTCTTGATGCCGAACGTCATCGTAACGAGACTCGGTGGAAACACTGACGAATTTGGTGCAGTGGCACTCCGCCCGGTCGTACTCAACCGGTCGGAGCGCCAGTCGGGTCCTCAGCGTGCGGGGCTGAGGACGCGATGCATGACGTCGCTGGTCGTGCGCTACAAGTGGGCAACACCACGGATTGATCACGCGGAGCGAAATCTTGGTCGCGAACTCATGACATCACAGACTCAGTTCACGGCGCGGCACAAGACCTCGACGAAGGTCATGTTCGGCGTTCTATCGCTCGGCGGTGGACAGCGAGTTCGTTGAGTGCTCGGTGGGTAGCAGCAGGCGAATCAACGCGAGTGGGCCATCTAGCTATTCGACTCAGCGACACGACCCGACCAAACAGGTCGCGGCCCTTCACCGTGTTGTTCCTTCACTAGTCGTGCGTGCTCTATGTGCAGCCGTCTGTCAAGCTCTGGACAGCACCGCTCGACTGCAACGTGGCCGCGACGTAGAAAATCCTTCGTGCTGCGTCGTCTTAGCCGCACTCACTGCGAAGCTCGTGAAAGCTATCGGCGTCGACAGTGGCAGTGACGTCGGCGGCGTGTGCGTAGATGTGATTGGCGCTTCCGCATCGTGCTCGACATCATCGGGTGTTCGGTCGAGACGAACCGCCCAGGTGCGCAGATGAGTGCCGAGGTGGCGTACTTCGATTGGCTGCGCCGGTGCAGTTCCGTCGTGCTGGCAGTAGATCGAGCAGGCCCTCGCGTAGGTCGAGCGCCGCCGTGTAGGCGAGTAGCTGGTAGTAGTCGGCCTCTCGCCCGAAGCCGTCGGCGGTCACCTTGTACTTGCTGTCTGCGACGTACGAGGTCTCGCCGATCCGGGCCGAACACGAGGTCGGGCCTGATCCGAACGGATCCGTCCGTGTCCAGGCGGTCAGGCCATTGTCCGTGGACGATGAGCCGGCCGAGCAGGTAGCGACGCAGTCGCGATTCGACGAACTCCTCGAACACCTTGTTCATGTCGATGAGGAACACGGCCGCGCCGGCAGCGCCGACGGCGTCGAGGAGGCTTGAGCCGGCGAGGACGATTCGCGCGAGCCGCTCGGCTGGCCGGCAGTGTTCGTTCAGCCGCGTGAACGTGGTCTCGGATCGCAGGTCGGCGTTCGTGGCTGTGGTCGCCTCTTCGAGGCGGCCATCGAAGGCTGCCGCAGCGCCTGTCGAGTCGTGATCGTTACACCGGGAAGATCCGAAGCAGGCGGGTCGGCTCCACGCAGGATTCGATTGAGTGGGATGTCCGCGGTGTACTCGTCGAAGTCGGCACTCGATCGGCAGAGGAAGGCCGGCGAGGCGGCGTTGGGCAGGCAGGTTGACTCGGCCCCGAATGCCGGCCAGTCGCTCTTCTGCTCGCGGTAGTCGCGGGAGACCCCGCGCACAGGGCGGCTTCGAGGTGGCGGGCGAAGAAGGTGGCGAAGGACGGGACGAGGTCGCTGCGTCCGTTCGTAGTCGAAGACTTCGGCGCCGAGTCTGGAGCGCTCGACCGCTGGCCTCGAGGAGGTGGAAGAGGTTGGCGATCGGGACCTTGGGCACGATGAGGATCCGTACGGTCAGGGCGTCACGACGGTGCCGACGTACGACGAGGCCCTGACCCGCCAACGATCCGGCGCGTCACCGGGAAGGATCGTGAGGCGATCGCGCGACCAGGCGACGCAGGGTCCGCTCCTGCGCCGCGGTCAGCTCGACTTCGCCCTCGCCGTACTCGGCCAGGACGAGGGGGTCGCGGTCAGCAGGCGTCGGCTTCATCGTCATCGCCAGTCGCGTCGACAGGGGCAGCAGAGGTCTGAGGCCGATCCGGTGAGCGCCTGGCGAATCGTTGACGAACGGCGTCCACCGCCACCGGTCGATCTCGTCGCGGTTTCCCCAGAGCTGCTCCTCGATCAGCGGGAAGACGTTGTAGGTCCAGATCCGCTCGAGCGCTCTGTCGGACAGGTCGGTCTTCATGAAGTGGCTCGGACCGATCAGCAGGTGCTCGCCGACGAGACCGCAGCAGCTCCTGGTTGACGGCGTCGAGCAAGGTCGGCGACTCCGAGGCGGTCCGCCTCCGTCCTTCGAGCCAGCGACGCAGCAGCCCCTTCATCGGGCCGTCGTGGGGGAAGAACGGCACGAAGTGGAAGCGCCGGCGCAGCGCGGCGTCGATGAGGGCGATCGATCGGTCGGCGGTGTTCATCGTGCCGATGAACCAGAGGTTCCCGGGCAGCTCGAACGGGTCGTCGGGCGGTAGAGCGTGCGGACCGACTCGTCGCGGTACTCGAGCAGGAACAGCAGCTCGCCGAGCACCTTCGGCAGGTTGGCCCGGTTGATCTCGTCGATGACCATGACGTACCGCTGATCGGGGTCGGCAGCGGCGGCCTCGGCGATCGCGACCAGCGGTCCGTCCGTGAGCTCGTAGGTCACCTGCCCTGCGCTCGGTGACGCTTCGGCCGCAAGCCCTCGAAGAAGTCCTCGTACGACGTCGACGGATGGAACTGCACGATCGCAGCCTCGCGGGTCGGCTCTCGGCGATCGCCTTCGGCGAGCCGGAGCGCGAGGAAGGTCTTGCCGGTGCCGGGCGGCCCGTAGAGGACGACCTGCCGCTTGTCCTCGAGCAGGTCGACGATGTCGTCGAGCACGACGCGGTCGACGAGGAGGTCCTTCGCGGCTGCGGCGATGTGGTCGATGAGCGACACGTCGTCGCCCTCGTCCGTCTCATGGTCGTCAGTGTCCTCGTCGGATCAAGTTCCTCCGCGATCGTCTTCGGGCGGGACGGACTCCCGCCACGTGACGAAGTCCTGCCACGTTGCGTCCGGCCATGGTCGGGGTTGCTTGTACTTGACGAGCGCCCAGACCGCTCCTTGAGCGTCGAGCCGATCGCGAGCGGGACGTCCCACGCGGCGCTGTCTCTCACCAGTTCGTCGAGGAAGACGAGTACGCGCTCGTAGACGTCAGCTGGTCGGAGGTCGTCGGCGTCGCGACCCCAGCTGGTGAGTTTCCACGCGCGTGGCGGAATGGCACTGATCTTCATTGGCGGCAAGGACGCCGGGTCCTC
The DNA here is from genome assembly GCA_963816795.1 of uncultured Acidobacteriota bacterium. Classification (GTDB taxonomy): domain Bacteria; phylum Acidobacteriota; class Vicinamibacteria; order Vicinamibacterales; family SCN-69-37; genus CAWFLT01. Next base: position 7,069 of record CAWFLT010000003.1, read on the forward strand.
GGCCATGAGGAGGAAGGTGCCGATGTTGAGCCGCTCGCCCGGTCGGGCCGAGTCCGGTCGTCGGAACCCGATCGAGGAACGATTGCAGTCGCTCGACCGGAGGCTCGTCGCCGCCCCAGAGTGCACCGGAGCGCGGAGGTCGCCGCCGCGATCATCGTCAAGCCAGCCGAGGAACTTCTGATGACCCTGCCACTGGGTCAGGTTGTTTCGATCCCTGGCGAAAGGCTTGCTTGAGTACGTCGATCCAGCCGTCGTCCTCGGCGACTAGAGCCTCACGCGCCGCTCGAACCTTCGCTGCAAGTTCGAGCTTGTAGGTGCGCTCGTCCTCGTCGAAGGTCGGCATCGCTCGGAAGCAGCTGAAGCCAGCCGAGGAACGCCTTCCACGCCTTGCGGTTCTTCGACCAACGATGCACCAGCGGGTCGCGGTACCAGTCGAACTCCTCGCCGTACTGCGGCGTGAGCGCCGCGCGCACCGGCGAGGAGCCGTCGATCGATGTCCTCGTCTCGCCAGCGACGTCCGCAAATCGGTCGACGATGAACCTCTTGTGGTCAACCGACACGATCGCTTCGAAGGTGTCGGGATGCGCGAGGTGGAACTATCGGCGGATTGTCGACGGCCGGACCGTTGCTGGGCATCGGTTGCCCGTTGTTCTGATGCGGCCAGGGCTGATCGATCTGCCCTGGCGTGCCGGTCCCGCCGAACCCGACGGACGTCATGCCGAGCGGCGCGAACACGACCGCACGGATCATGTCCTCCCACGCGCGATCCGCGACGGTTTCTGCCATCGTCGCGGCGATCACGTAGCCGAGATTGGAGTACTGGTCCGTTGTACCGGGCGGCGAAGAGAGCTGCCTCGACGCCGCTGTCTGGAGTGCAGCAAGCCGCTGTGCTCTCGGCGGTCCAGGCGCGCGCGCGAGCCGTGGCCAGTCAAGATTGGCGACGAGACCCGCGCGGTGCGACAGCAGTTGAAGCAAGGTAATGCCGCTGAACTCGGGCCGCGCGTTCGCGACGGGCTTTGGCAGGACCGCTTCAATCGTCGTGTCCCACGTGAGCTTGCCTTGCTCGACGAGCTTGGCGATCACGACCGCCGTCATCGCCTTCGTGTCGGAGCCGAGGTGCCAGAGGTCGTCGGGCGTCGCCGCAACGTCGGTACGGGCCTTGCGCACGCCGGTGACTCCAAGCGATCGCAGTCCCTGACTGCTCACGATCGCGCCGCCAAGCGCGGGCAGCCCGTGCTTGACGCGGATCGGCTCGAGCATCGCGACGATTTCGGCGTCGTTCTGGTCGAATCGAGCGACCTCCGCGCGGGGCGCCGTCAGCGCCCCCGTCGCGACCATCGCCATCAGCCACGCTGCACGCGCGGTCATCAGCACCTCTTTCACACGAATTTTTGCAGCACGGGACATTTGAGGCAGACGGCCGCGTCGATGTCAAACGCGGGACGTGAAAGGAGACCGCGCTTCGCACCCTATCGTGACAAGGAGTTGTGATGCTGCCAGGAATCGTTGACGTGACGGGTATTACGGGCGCACAGGTCGTGGGCTCGCCGACGAGCTGGCAGACGCCGAACGGGCCCTTCAACGTCGAGCACGTCGGCGCCGACCAGCGCCGGCGAACGAGCTCCTCGCGTTCTGGTGGTCGCCGCAGCACGACTGGCAGGTCGTCAACGTCGACCGCGATGACCGGCCAGCACGTCATCGGCGGCGTGACGAGCTGGCAGACCCGCAACGGACCGTTTCTCGTCGAGCATCGTCGCCGGGCGCATCGCCCGCCGGCGATCTGATCGTGTTCTGGTGGTCGCCGCAGCACGACTGGCAGGCGGTCAACGTCTCCGCGAAGACCGGCCGGCGCATCGCCGGCGCGCCCGTGAGCTGGGTCACGCCGGACGGTGCCGGCGGAACGGTCGAGCATCTCGCGCGCGCGCGGACTCAACAACGAGCTGCTGGTGTTCTTCTGGACGCCCGCGCACGACTGGCAGGTCGTGGACGTGACGGCGAAGACCGGGCGCGCCGTCTCTGGCGACGTGACGGCGTGGCAGTCGCACCAACGGCCCGATGATCGTCGAGCACGTCGGCGGCGTGTCGCCGGACGGCACCCTCTCGGTGTTCTGGTGGTCGCCGGCGCACGACTGGCAGGCGCTGAACGTGTCCGTCGATCGCCGGCGGCACCGTCAGCGGCCGGACCGTCAGCTGGCTCGCCGGCGGCGTCGAGCACGTCGCCGCGCAGGGCAGCCACAACGAACTGTTCGTGTACTGGTGGACGCCCGCGACGAACTGGCGCCTCGTGGACGTGACGGCGATCACCGGCGTCTCGATCGCGGAGGTGTCAGCGGCGCTATCAACTCACGGAGACCGGCGCCAACGTCGAGCTCCTCGCCGCCCGCGGCGTCGACAACGCGCTCCTGCGCTTCTGGTGGCGGCCGAACCGCGACTGGCAGGCGCAGAATCTCACGCTCGCAACCGGCGTCGGCGTGTCGTCGGGACCGACGGCGTGGCTGACGCCATCGGGCAGCACGCTCATCGAGCACGCCGCGGCCGCGACGCCGCAGCAGTCGCTGGTCGTCGTGTGGGACGATGGCGAGAGCCGGCGGCTGACGGATGCGACCGGCGAGCCGATCGCGCCGCTTCACAGAAAGCAGGGGCGCTCGCAGATCGTGGCGCATTCTGTGGGATCCGAAGCGGCGCGACCGATCCGGCGCCGCCGGTCGCCGCGGTGGAAGACGTCGGTGTTCGGTGCGGTGAACAGCGCTCGCGACTACTACCTGCAGGTCAGCGGCAACGCGTTCACGTTCGAACGCGCGGGCGTGCTCGGGTGGTTTCCTGCGAGCCGTCCGGCAGTCGTACTGGTGGGGCCCGCCCGACACCAACGACACCGACCACGATGGTTGGGTCAACCCTCACGTGCAGAAGTGGACGGAAGCGATCCGCTTTGCGGATCCGCAGTTCGACTATCACGCGTTCGACGCTCAATCCGCTCGACGGCCGTCTCGCGCCCAGGATGAGCTCGGCGTGCTTGATCGTGATTCCGCAGAACGGACCGTTCGGCTCGCAACCGGGGCGTGGTGGCACGCGAATATCCCAACCCGATGCCGCTCGTCGTCGATGGCGTGACGATTCCGGTGATCGCCGAGGTGTACATCGGTGCGCCGCCAAACCGCGGCGTCGTGGCCCACGAGCTGGGCCACCTGCTGGCGAACCTGCCCGATCTGTACTTCGCCCTGCCGGACGAACCGGCAGTGGAAGGGTATTCCGTTCGACAACCCGTTTGCGGCCGGCGACTACTGCCTGATGGACAACACCTACAACGGCGCGCATTTCTGCCCGTTCCTCAGGCTGAAACTCGGCTGGCTCCGGCCGCGGCTGATCTGCAGATCCGGCCACTACGAGCTGCGCGCGATCGAGAGCGCACGCGAGGTGTGGATCCTGCATGCATCCGGCACGCGGCACGCGCGAGTACTTCATCGTCGAGAATCGCTTCACGGACGGATCGTACGACATGAGCGCTTCCCGATCGCGGGCTTGGCGTCTGGCACGTGATCGAGGATCCGACGTTGTACGGATCGTTCATCCCGCCGCGACCGCCGAATCCGCCGCGCGTCGTCGCGACAGGATCTCTGGGAACAGAAGTGGGCCTTGATCGCGAAGAACGACTGGGGACGCCGCGGCATCCGGATGATCCGGCCGGTGTGGGACACGTTTCGTGCCGACGTCAGTCGCTGTGGGACGGATCGGATCCCGCGACCGGCTACGACCTGCTGCCCGACGCGCCGCCGCCGCAGGCGAGCCTGCGCTGGGCCGACGGCACGCCGAGCGGGTTTGCGATCCGCAACATCTCGGGCGCCGGCCCGGTGATGACCGCGGATCTCACCGTGCCGTGGTGACCTGACAGAGATCGTTCACGCAGACGGCATGACCGAGCCTGTGGACACCATCGTGATCGGAGGCGGGCAAGCGGGATTGTCCGTCGGTGTACCACCTCGCGCGACGCGGGTTGCCGTTCGTCATTCTCGACGCCAGCGCCAGGATCGGCGACGCCTGGCGGCACCGCTGGGATTCGCTGCGGCTGTTCACGCCGGCCAGGTTCGCCGGTCTCGATGGCCTCCCGTTTCCGGCGCCGCGCAATTCGTTTCCCACGAAGGACCAGATGGCGGATTACCTCGAGACCTATGCCCGAACATTCGATCTGCCGGTCCGCACGGGTGTGAGTAGAGCGTCTCTCGCGGCAGGGCCTGCGCTTTGTCGCAGTCGCAGGCGACCGCCGCTACGAGGCCAATCACGTCGTGATCGCCATGGCCAATTACCAGCGGCCGCGTCTGCCGTCGTTCGCGCACGAACTCGCGCGACACATCGTGCAATTCCATTCGTTCGCGTACCGCAATCCCGCGCCAACTTCAGGGGGGCCGGTGCTCGTCGTCGGCGCCGGCAACTCCGGCGCGGGGATCGCGGAGGAGTCGGTGCGCCACGGACATCAGACATGGCTCGCCGGCCGCACCGGAGTTCTGCCGTTCCGAATCGACGGGCTGGCGGCCAGACTATTCGGGACCCGATTCTTCCTCGGCGTGCTGTTTCACCGCGTGCTCACGATCAGGACGCCGCTGGGGCGGTTCCTGCGACCGAAGATGCTGCATCGCGCCGCGCCGCTCGTGCGCCTGAAGCCGAAGGACCTCGAGGCTGCCGGAGTCCATGCGCGACCCGCGTCAGCGGCGTCCGTCACGGTCTTCCGGTGCTCGCGGACGACCAGGTCCTGGACGTCGCGAACGTGATCTGGTGCACGGGTACGAGGAGGGGTTTTCGTGGATTGACCTGCCAGTGTTCGCGCCGGACGGCCAGCCCCGCCACGAGGGTGGCATCGTCGCCTCTGAACCTGGTCTCTACTTCGTCGGACTCCATTTCTTGTACGCGTTCTCGTCCGAGATGATTCACGGCGTGGGCCGCGACGCGTCGCGCATCGCCGGCCACATCGCTGCCCGGCGCGCAGTGCTTGACGCCGCTAAGCGGCCGGCGGCGTGAGCCAGGATCGCCGCGGCTGGCGTCATCAGGTTCGAGGTCGCGTCGTGCGGCGCTTCCCGTAACGCTCACTGAGACACCTGACGGGTCCCGATCCGGCATGCGGTTACCCGGTCGCCGCTGGAACAGTATCGCGATGCTGCTACGGTCGAAGTCGGTGAGCGCCGGTGGCAGAAACTCCGACATCATCGAGAGCGTGCGAGTCACGTGCTGATACCCCAGAGCGTGTCCCATTTCATTGCGGTACAGCAGCGAAGTGAAACAGAAGTTCTGCATCACTTCACGCCGCACGAGAAGTCGGCGTCGAATGCGGCTTCCACATCCACTGGTTTTGACTTCAAGCCGTCGAGCGGTTCCAGGTTGCTCACGACGATGCTGCCGAGCCATGCGACGGCTGCCCTTCGAGGGATTATGAGTCGTGAGCGTGAGGGTACCTCCATCAGCTCTTGAAGCGCTTGGACTCCGGGTTGCCCTTGTTCATCTTGAACATGGTGATCATGACCCAGTCCGATCGATCTCGCCTGTCTGGCCTACCGTAATCGGCTTCTTGGACACGAACCCAATTCCGCCTGATCGCCAAACAGTCCGCCGGTGTCGAAGCTCAGATTGGCGAACAGGTCCGGCTTGCAACTGCCACCGAGTGTGGTGTGCCCATCTTCTTTCTTGCCTGAGATGGTCTCAGTCAGCCCGCCAGTGATCTTGACCGTGAAAGAACGCACCACGTGTACCTGACTGAGCCCGGGACCGTACCGCCAGGATCTTCCTGGGCGGCCGTATCAGCAGGCGATGACGAGGTCGTCCCGGACTTCTCGGCTCCGCCGCGACATCCGATCGCGCTGAGCGCGAGAAGCGTCACGATTGGAAGTATGGTCCGCATGGGTGACTCCTGTATGTTTCAGTGACCGCCATCGGACGCGACAGCCGCCGCCGCGCCTGCGGCTCTCGCGTCCGCGATGGCATCGAGCGCCTTCTTGACGTGTCGCTCACACTCCGCGACAGCCTTATCGGAGGAGGCTCCCGCATGACGCGAGCTGAACAAGAACCGCGGCCTTTTCCAGAGCGGCGTCGGCCAGAAGAAGTTGTAGTCAGACTTCGGCCGCGCGGACACGCTGCCGACCAGCACGCCAGCGACGACCGCAACAAGCAGCCCCTGCCGCATGCCATTTGGCCTTGCGTACCATCGATGCGTTGACATGACAATCTCCTCTCGATGCGAGCGTGGGCGCCACCGTGTGGTGGGAGCGTCGGGCATTGTTCACTGGTTACGGCCCGAGCCGAGGAGTCGAGTATTCATATCACGGTGCGTGCGGTGCAATCCAAGAGAGCGGTGATGCGAGTCATGCGTCAGTTTCTCGGCGTGCGGAAAGATCGGCGCGCACGAGAACGCGCCGACTTGCAGGGCGCCGCGATTCGTCGGAGTGCCCGAGTGATCGCCACGATCATCATTACAGCGGCGGTGATCTTCGCCGTCGTGTGGTTCGGCCAGCGCGGACTGATTTATTGCCCCGACAGCCACGTGCCGCCGCCCGTGGCGGTCGGCCTGGCGCACGCGGAACCCGTCATGTTCGACACCGAGGATGGGCTCGCGCTCGCCGGATGGTACGTTCCGGCCATTCCACCCGTGTCCGGGTACACGATCATCGTCTTCAACGGCAACGCGGGACATCGGGGTTATCGTGCGGCCTGGCCGGTCGATTGGCGGCATGCGGCATCGCCGGGTACTGTTGTTCGACTATCGCGGCTATGGGGGCAACCCCGGACTGCCGTCGGAAGAGGGGCTCGCGCGCGACGCTCGCGGCGCGCTTGCGTATGTAGGCGGACGTCGCGACGTCGATCGACTGCGTCTGGTCTTTTTCGGCGAGTCGCTGGGCACCGGTGTCGGCGGTCAGATTGGCGCTCGAGTATCCGCCCGCGGCGCTGATTCTTCGATCGCCGTACACCTCGCTCGTCGGACTGGGCCAGCACCACTATCCCTTCCTGCCCGTTCGATGGATTCTGCGCGACCGGTATCCGTCGATCGATCGCATCGCGCGGATCTCCTCACCGCTCCTCGTCATCGCGGGCGAGGCCGATGAGGTCGTGCCAATCGACAGAGCCTCGCACTATACGAAGCGGCGCCGCACCCCAAGCGGCTGCTTGTTCTACCCGGCGCGGCGCACAATGACGAGGATCTCGTGGCGGGATCGCATGTCGTCCGCACGGTTCTCGACCTGCTCCATGTGGGAACCCCATGACGAACTTCGGCTTGTTGCCCACCCTCACCGGACAGGCCCCCACGAGCGTTCCGCCGGTCAGGCAGTCGTGACCTTCTCCTCCACGGCAAGACGAGGACGAGTCGCCAGCAGTCGCTCGATGGCATCGGCGACGTGCTCGTCGGTGATGTGATGGTCGCCGCGCTCGACGCGCAGTTCGTGCGCCTTCATCAGGACATCGACGGCGCGGAAACCCTCAGGCGCTTCGAACTTGTAGCACGCGAGCTCGACCTTCAGCCCGTTGGGATCGTGGAGATAGATGGAGTCCATGAAGCCGCGGTCGCGCTGAATGAAGTCGATGCCGCGTTCGCGCAGTCGCGCCGGCGCCTGCGTGAACGTCGCCCGGACACGTTGAACGCGATGTGCTCCACGCATCCGATCTCTCGTGGTGCGTGGCGCTTGGCGTCCTCGCGTGATTCGTTCGTGAACACGGTGAGCAGCCGGCCGTCGCCCGGATCGAAGTACAGGTGATTCTCGTCCGGCTTGCCGAGGTTCGGCTGCTCGAAGACGAACGGCATGCCCAGCGCCCCCTGCCAGAAATCGATGGCGCTCTGCTTCGTCGATCCGACGATCGTGATGTGGTGAACGCCTTGCACTTGCATCTTCTTCACGACGAGTCCCTCCGGCGCGTGCTTTCTCCATCCGAGCCACGGGCGCAAAGCCCCGAAGCGTATGCTCGAGAAACGCGAGCAGCGCGATCACGTCGTCTGATGTGCTCGCGTAGCCCAGCGAGGCCCGGACGGCGCCGACTGGCTTGTTGCCGAGGGCGACACGCATCTCCGGCAGCGAGAACCTGCCGGCAAGAGCATCGAGTGCGGCAGCCAATTCGTCGGCGTCGTACCGGAAGGCGTGCTCCGCCGCACCGGGATTGCAGAAGCACCCGCCGCGCAGACAAATGCAGGCATCCGCGGCCGCATTCACGACCTGCTCGTGGTCGATGACCTCTCCGCCATCGTCCAGCAGGTTGAACGCGATTGTACCGCCGCGGTCGCGGACGCCCGTCGGGCCGTGGATCCAGACTGCCGGTGCACCGCTGGCGCGGCGCACGACCGCAAGGCCATCGAGCGCTTGCGTCGTAAGGGCCGTCACGTGCGACTGGATTGCACGAATGCCGAGCTGGTCGATCATCTGCAACGCCGGCGCCACGCCGCTCCACCCCAGGTAGTTGCCGGTGCCGTCCTCGAATCCCTGCGACCCGGTCTTGAGCAGGTGGCGATCGGACAGGACGGACACGAACTCGACGGCACCCCCCGCGAACGACGGACGGACGAGCGCCCGCAGAGCATCGTGCCGGCAAACAAGCGCACCGACGCCGGTGGGATAACCCGAGATCTTGTAAATCGAGAGCGTCACGAAGTCGGGCCGAACTTCGCGCAGGGACAGCGGACTCGTGGGGACGAACGCCGACGCATCGAGCAGGACGGCGTAGCCGCGCCGCTGCGCCGCGTCGATCCAGGCGAGCGGATGGCGGACACCTGAGAAGTTGGACTGCGCCGGATAGGCAAACAGACCGCGCGCCACGCGCGGAAGCTCGAACGGGCGAACGCGGAGATCGTCGTCGAGCGGCAGGTAGGTCACGCGTGCGCCGCGCGCGCGCGCCTGCTCACGAATCCCGTTGACGCTGTTGTGATTGTCGGCGGTGAGAACGAACGGCGCCGCGGGACCGAACGGGAACGCCTCGCCGACCAGCCGCAGCGCAGCGCTCGCGTTCGCGGTCCAGACGACGTCGTAGTCGGCGGGATCGGCGTCGAGGAAGTGTAAGAGGGCCTCCCGCGCGACTGCGGCCGCGAAGGTGCTCGCCTGGGACGCACGATGGACCGAGTGCGGATTGCCGAACAACTGCCGCGCCAGGATCTCCGTGTGCTCGCGCAGCAGCGCTTCGGGATAGAGCGCTGCGCCCGTGTAGTCGAGATAGACCTGACCGCTCGTCTGCGGGTGACGCCAGTCGCACTCCGGTCCCGTTCGGGGCGGGCGACGCGGGGCAACGTGCTTGGTCATGCCCGGAGGCTCGTCCTGAGAGTAAACGATTTTCCCGGGCCCGGCACGCCAATGAAGAGTCTGAGAACGCCCGAGATCCTTCCGTACGTAGCTCGGCCTGGGTTTCAAGGCCAGGGTTCAGCACAACCAAGGACATCAAGACGACGTCTGAACACCATGTTTCGTGAATTCAGGATGGTCGCGACCACCGCCCTCTTCTGCTGGCCGGCTGTTTCCTCCGCTCAGAGTTCCGCGCCTGCGCCAACGACGCGGGTCTTTGGCGCCTATTCAGTCAATGCCGACTACGTCGCGAACGTGCCATTCGCGATCATCGTTGACCAGGCTGTCGCGCCGTTCTTGAGCCTCGGCAGCGGCCCGTTCGGATTCGAGGCGTCGATCGAGCGAGGGCTGCGCGGACACTTCGGCGTGAAGGCCAGCGTGTCGCGGTACACCGATCCGTTTCGTGGAACGGCTTCCTTCTGCCAGCCCTCGACGACGTGCGCGGTCAGTCTCGCGTTCGAGGACGATGCGAGCGCGCTGTACGTCGTGGCGGGTCCGGTGATCACGGCTCGGGAACGCAAGCGAACGGCGCTGTTCGCTCACGTGCTCGTCGGCGCGGTGCGATCGAGCTCGACGTTCAGGCTTGCGGGAAACAACGTCGAGTACGTGGCGAATCCCAACACACTGCCCGACACCCTCATCCTCGTCACCAGTACGCCGTTCGGGCAGCCGCCCACTCTGTCGTACACCGACCATCTCTCGGACGTCGGACTCGCTGCGACATTTGGCGGCGGTTTCGACGTCAGGTTCGCGGATCGCCTGCAGTTTCGAACCTCGGTCGATTGGGATCCGACGTTCTTGTCGAGGCCTGAGATCGGCACGAACACGGAGCTCGCCACGATCCCGAGCGAACGGCGAATGCAAAGCCACGCGCGCATCAGTCTCGGTGTGGTCTGGCGATTCGGACGCTAACCGCGGTCCGGGCCCGCTCTACGCGTGCGTCAGGTCCGAGCGAGGACGACGGCGCCGCCGGCCGCGGCAAAACGCTCGCGTGCGCGCGCCACCATCCGGGCGGTTCGGTCGACGAGCGCCTCGAACGCCGCCTCGCGACGCAATTCCCTCCAGTCACCGTGCTGCTGGAGCTGCGCGTGGCAGGCGTAGCCGCGATCGACGGCCCGTCCGAGGAGCCGGAGCGCCGCCGCCGGCGATCGCGCGCGCGCGAAGTAGAGCGCGAACAAGTACCAGCCCTCCGGGTCGGAAAAGCCATGGGCGTCGAGCGCCTCGAGGTCGGCCAACGCGCGATCCGGCCGATCTTCCCAGAAGTGGCGGTGCACACTGACCACGAGGCGCGTGCCCGCCGATCCGGCCATCGAGTCCAGCTGGAGCAGTTCGTCGAGCAGAAGCTCGCCTTTGATCAGTCGCGCGCCGAGCGCCGCAAAGCGTGGCGACCCAGAATCGGTTTCGATCGCCAAATCGTACTGCCCGAGCATGAGGTGCGTCCACGCCACACTCGTCGATCGCGCCGGATCGACGGCCGCCGCGCGCTCGTGCGCCCGTAGGGATTCCTCGAGCAGTCCTGCATACCGGCACGTCGTCACGAGGCCGGCGAGCAGGTCGGGATCCTCGCGTCGAGTCGCCGCACGGTGCAGCAGACGCGCCATCGCTTCGGGCGCGCGGCCCAGCTCGGCCTCGACGTAGGCGTGCAGGTCGTGAGCGATCGGCAGATCCGGATTGAGATCGAACGCCCGTCGGAATGCCGCCTCGGCCTGCGGCAGCAGGTCCGCGCCCTGGGTCCCGTCGTACTTCGCGATCAGGCGCCGGGCTCGCCCCAGGCGCGCCCAGGCCGGCGCGTACTCGGGATCGAGCTGGACGGCCTGTTCGTAGAGCCCACGCGCGTCGTCCCACCGGTGCGAGTCCGTCATGAGTTGATTCGCGCGCAGGTACAGCGCGTACGCCTCGGCGTTGGCCGGCGCCTGTCGGTCGAGCGAGTGACGATCCTCGGCCGAGAGCGGCAGCGCCAGCGACAACACGATCCGCTCGGTGAGCGTGTCCTGCAGCTGAAAAAGGTCGTCGATCGGCGCGTCGGCGCGATCGGACCAGAGGATCGTTCCGGCGGCGGCGTCGGCCAGCTGTGCACTGACCCTGACACCGTGTCCCGCTCTGAGCAGCGTCCCCGTCATGACCACGTCCACGGCCAGCTCGCGGCCGATCGCGCGAACGTCGGCCATCCCGCTCGGAGCGGCCTGTGGCGACCGGACGATCACGGATTCCAGCCCCGCTATCGCCATCGAGACCGCGTCTGGCACGCTGAACGCCAGGAAGTCGGTCTCGGGATCCGGCTTGAGCACGCGCAACGGCAGCGCGACGAAGCGCGTCCTGCTCCGGGCCGTCACGGGCGCCGACGTCCGTGGCAGCGCGATCGCGTCGCGCAGCAGCGCCGCAAATACGTCGGCTCGGGCCAGGCGCCCGGCTGGATCCTTGGCCAGCGCCTGCCGCAGGACGCGATCGATCGTGCGCAGCGCGTTTGTTCCGTCGAGCGGCGCCGGCTCGAGATAGGCGACCGCGTGAATCGCCTCCGCCAGCGTCCGGCCCGGGAACGCCCGCGCACCGGCGAGCATCTCGTAGATCACCGCCGCGGCAGCGAACAGATCCACACGTTCATCGACCTTGCCGCAGATCAGTTGCTCGGGCGCCATGTAGTGCGGCGTGCCGATGATGCGATGCCTGGAATCGTTGGCCTCGAGGGTGACGTCCTCGGTCGCCGGCGGCTGGGCCAGGCCGAAATCGAGCAGCTTCACCCCATCCGGGGTCAGGAACACGTTGGCGGGTTTGAGGTCGCGGTGAAGCAGCCCGCGCCGGTGCAGCGCGGCCACCGCGTCGAGCATCGGACACGCGATCGCGAGCATTTCCGGCGGCGTCATTGGACCGCGGACGAGCCGCGCGGCCAGCGATTCGCCGTCGAGCAACTCCATCACCAGAAAGGGCTGTCCGTTGTCTTCGTCGAATTCGTACAGCGCGCAGATGTGGGGGTGGCTCACGCGGGCTGCTGCGCGCGCCTCCCGTCTGAACCGTTCGCGCGACGACGGGTCGGCCAGGGCGTCCGGCCTGATCATCTTGATCGCAACCGGCCGGTCGAGCCGTTCGTCATGCGCCGCGTAGACGACGCCCATCCCGCCCCGGCCGACGAGACGGGTGACACGATATCGGCCGATTCGCTCGAGGGACACCCGATGGAGGATACACCCGGCTGGACTAGACCCGGGCTTCTGGAGAATCGTGATCCCGCTCAGCCCGCCTGCCGACCCACATCTGAGGCTGTCGATCCCGTTTCCGTTTGCCCATGGCCATGGGCGAGAGTGTAGTACAAGATGCCGATTCCCGTTCCTCATTCACCGAGATTCTCGAACGATGAACGCTGAAATTCGCGCGCGAACGTTGTTAGTAAAGATCCTTGTGAGGGGCGTCGTGGAGTTGGCGACCCTCGGTGGTGTGCTCTTCGGTATCGCTGGACGCGTCGATTGGCCTGCCGCGTGGCTCATCATCTTGCTGTTTACCGGTCATCTGGTTCTCAGCGGATGGTTGCTGTTTCGTCATGATCCCGAGCTGCTCAAAGAACGGCTGACAACCGCGTCGAATGTTCCACATTGGGACCGACTGATCGCGCGAGGCAATCGGATCCTGGAACCGATATTTCTTGCAACCGCGGCTCTTGATGCCGGGCGCTTCGGATGGTCCGCCATGCCCATTGATCGTACGGGCGATCGGGACGGCAGCCGTCGTTGCAGCGGTCGGTGTCATCTAGTGGTGCGCTGCTGCGAATCATTTCCTGTCGGCCAGATCGAGGATCCAGAGCGAACGTGGGCATACAGTCGTACAGCATGGTCCCTATCGTTTCGTCCGGCATCCGCTGTACGCATCGCGCATTGTCCTCATAATAGGAGCGGCATTGACGTTAGGGTCGTGGATCGCGCTGGTACCAGCCGTCTTGATCGCACTCCTGCTCGTACTACGGACCTCGTTAGAAGATCGCATGCTCACGACGGAACTGCCAGGCTATCGGAAATATGCGAAGCACGTTCCCGAGCGCCTCGTACCCGGCCTGTGGTGACGATCGGATGTACGACTTGGCTGTCTACTTGATGCGCTTCAACTCTTCGGTCCAGTTCAGGACGACGGTGATGACCGCTTGCGCAGGGACTGCAGGATTCTTGACGAAGACAAAGCGCTTGCCGTCCGCGGTGATGTCGTAGTTTCTGCCGATGTACGACGCAAACCTGCTCGTGTCGAACAGCGTCGTTGGCGGCTGCGCCAGCAGCTCCCGCCCAGTCTTCACCGCGACCGACATCAGCTTGCCTTCGACGCTCCGGTAGAAGATTTCGCCGTCGGCCCAGAGCGGCTCCGTGCCGCCGCCGATCGAAATCTGCTTCAGGCCGCCCAGGCCGCCATCGACGTCCGGGTACGGGCGGGCGTAGATCTCCATTCGTCCCGAAAGGTCCGACTGATAGGCCAGCCAGCGGTTATCGGGCGACAACACGGCATTGAGCTCGTTGTACTCGGTGGCAATGAGCGGCCTGACCTTCGCGTCGCCTCCGAGCGGCATGGCAAGGATGTCGTTACCCAGCGGCGCGACGCCCGTCGTCGCGCGGAAAATCAAGGTCTTGCCGTCCGCGGTCACGGCATTCGGGAACGCATTGCGTCGATCCAGGACCTGCTCGGGTTCACCGATCCCATCCGCTCGTGTCCAGAAAATGCCGTCGTTTGCCCCACCTCGACGGGAGAAAACGATGCGCGTGCCATCGGGTGTCCAGACGCCGTATTCGTCCGCGCTGTCGCCCGAAGTGAGCTTGCGCAACGCGCCTCGTGGATCCAACACCCAGATGTCTCGTTGCTGATCGCGAACATCAAGGACGAGCCGACCGTCCCGGGACACCCGGGGGTAGAAATAGGCGCGGGTGTGGCGTTGACCGGCGTCTCATTGCCTTGACGGTCCACCCATGTCAGCGCTCGTTCCTGAACGAGCACCTGCCCGATGTACACGAGCCGGCCATTCGGCGAGAGATCGAAATTCGCTGCGCCGGCGGGTTTCAGGCCGATATCTTCGAGCACGACCGCCGGCTGGCCGGTCACCCGGAGATCGCCGAGATCGAAGGGCGCCGCATAGACGGTTCCGCCGCTCACTGCGTACACGATGTGACCGCTCGAGGCGTAGTGCGGCGCGGTTCCCGTGATCGGAAGACGAACCATCCGCCCCGTCGCGACGTCCACGACGGCAAGCGTTGCGGTGGGAACGCCGCGGCCTGACAGGACCGTGAAGAGCACGACCGTCGTTCCAGGAACGTGTGACGGCCAGCAGTGGGACGTGTCGCCGAGAGATCGATCGAGCGTCGTCAGTTCAGTAATCGGGCCGCCGCCCTCCGGGACCCGCTTGAGCCCGCTGCTGGCGGTTCCGAGAACGATGGTGCCGTTCGGCAACCAGGCGCTGCCGGTTATTGCTTCGTCGGTTTGCGCGACGGGCAGTGCTGGTCCGCCGGTGATCGGCACTTTCTTGATCCGTGTCTGGGCGCCGTCGAGGAACCCGATCCACCGGTCGTCGGGTGACACGAATGGGCCGACGGCGCCTTCGGCTCCGCGGATCAGGATCGTCTCGAGCTCGCCGATCCTCCGCAGATACAAACGTGGCGTGAGGGTGGGCTGGCGGAGCCCATATACCAGCGCCCGTCCGTCGTGAGTTATCGCCACGTCACGCGTCGATGCCACCTGTGACAACACTTCGCCTGCGGGCAGCGGGTACGAAAACCGGACGATGTCGGGAGCGATCTCAGCCGGCGACGAACCGCGCCGGGCCACAGCCCAGACCGCAAGCGCCGTCACGACGGCCGTGGCGACGAACGGCAACGCGCGTCGCCAGATCGGTCGCCGGGCAGGGAGGATCGGCACGCGCCTCGACTCCTCGTCGAGTTGCAGCATGCCCTCACTGATATCGCGCAGCCGTCGCTTCGGATCCTTCTCGAGGCATCGACCAAGCAGCCGGCGTACCGGCGCCGGCACGTCAGCCGGCAACGCTGCCCAGTCAGGCTCGGTCTTCAACACCGACGCCAGCACGTCCGACACGTTGTCGCCGCCGAAGGCGCGCCGGCTCGTGAGCATCTCGAAAAACACGACGCCAAAGGCCCAGATGTCCGCGCGGCGATCGACGGGTTTGCCCCTCGCCTGCTCGGGCGCCATGTAGGCGGCCGTGCCGAGGATCACGCCGAGCTCGGTGGCGCGCGCCGTGAGGGTCGGTGAGTTCGCCGCGTCGGCGGATGCGGCGGACGTCTCGGGGCCGATCGCTTTGGCGAGACCGAAGTCGAGGACCTTCACGGTGTCGTCCGGCCGAACCTTGATGTTGGCCGGCTTCAGATCGCGATGGACGATGTTCTGCTCGTGCGCCGCGTCGAGCGCGCTTGCAATCTGGCGCGCAATGGCGCAGCGCAGCGTCGGGGGCCACCGGACCCCGCGCGATCACGTCGGACAGGTCCTCGCCATCGACGAGCTCCATGATGAGCGCGCCGGCTTCAAGGCCGTAAACCTGCGCGATGTTCGGATGATTCAGCGTCGCGAGGGTCTTCGCCTCGCGCTCGAAGCGCGCAAGGCGGTCGCCGTCGCTCGCGAACGCGTCCGGCAGCACCTTGATCGCGACGTCACGCGCGAGCCTGGTGTCCCGCGCGCGGTAGACTTCACCCATGCCGCCTTTTCCAATGGCGCCTAGGATCTCGTAGGAGCCGAGACGTGTTCCGGGCAGGACTGGCACGGGTGAGGACGACTATACCGCCCGGCAGACCCGCGCGCCATCAGAGGAGGATCGCCTCACGCGTATGCACCAATACGACCTCCGTGAGCTGACGCCCGACGGCCTGGACGACGCTTTCGCGTTGAGCTCCGCTGCCGGATGGAATCAACGGATCGACGACTGGCGAATGTTGCTGGCGCTGGCGCCACGCGGCTGCTTCGCAGCGTGGAGCCGCGACGAGGTTGTGGGCACGGCCGTCGGGATCGACTACGGCGGGTTTGGCTGGATCGCAATGATGCTCGTCCATCCAGCCCATCGGAGTCGTGGCCTCGGTCGTCGTCTGCTCGAGGCCGCCGTGGACGCGGTCCCATCCGATCGGCTCATGCGGCTCGATGCCACTCCGCTCGGACGTCCCCTCTATCAGTCCTGCGGATTCGTGGACGAGGCGCGTCTGAGCCGCTTCGTCGCGCCGGCGATCGCGGAACGTGTGGCGGCCTCAGCCGAACCGGGTGAACCCTCCCTGGCGGTACGCCCCCTCGGTCGGACTGATCTCGCTCGCGTGGTCGACTTCGACGCTCGTGTGTTTGGCGGCAACCGTCAAGCCGTGCTGGAATGGGCGCGTGCTGAGGCGCCGGAGCTCAGCTGGATTCTCCAGAACGATCGCGACATGCCCGAGTACCTGCTTCGGCCGGCGTGGACGCTTGTACACCCAGATCGGACCGGTCGTCACCAACGATGATCCCGGGGCGCGCGCGCTCGTGACCGCCGCGATTCGCGCAGCACCGGAACAACCGATCATGGTGGATGCCGTTGACGACTATGCGACATTCTCCGACTGGCTGCGGACGTGTGGATTCGAAGCCGAGCGACCGTTGTTTCGGATGCAACGTCCACCGGCTGATGGTTCAGGTGCTCGATTCACGCGCCGGACATCACTGCCGGCCGAACGCGCGGTACTGGGGCCGGAACTCGCCTAGTGGATCATGACGCTGCCTGAAGTGATTCGCACCGAACCCGAGCTGGAGGACGTGCTGGCTGAGCCGTCCGAGGCCGACGTGGCGTGCGCCGCTCGCCTCGCTGGCGACGTCCTCATTGTCGGTGCGGGGGGCAAGATGGGCCCGTCGCTGGCGCGCCGGGTGCAGCGCGCGATCACACGTGCCGGTCGCCGCGTGCGAGTGCTGGCTGCCTCGCGCTTTTCGTCGCCCCAGGCGCGCCAAGCCCTCGACGCGGATGGCGTGGAGACGCTTGCTGTTGATCTGCTGGACCCGGCCCAGATCGCGCAACTGCCCCGCTGCCCCAACGTTCTTTTTCTCGCTGGCCGGAAGTTCGGGACGACCAACCGCACTGACCTCACATGGGCGACGAACACGCTGCTGCCCGCGCGTGTGGCCGAGCACCTGGCGGACTCGCGACTGGTGGCGTTCTCGAGCGGCAATGTCTATCCGCTGATGCGGGTAGACGGGGCCGGCGCCTCCGAGGACGAACCCCCGGCGCCTCTCGGCGAGTACGCGCAGTCCTGCCTGGGCCGCGAGCGCCTCGTGGAGTTCTGCTCACGAGAACGTGGTCTGCGAGCGCTGATTCTCCGTCTCAACTACGCCGTGGACCTTCGGTACGGCACGCTCGTGGACATCGCCCGACGCGTCTTCGACGCTGAGCCGATCGATTTGACGATGGGTTACTGCAACGCGGTGTGGCAGGGAGACGCAAACAGCTACGCCCTGAGGAGCCTCGAGCACTGCGCCTCACCAGCGATGGTGCTCAACGTCACAGGACCGGAGCGCATCAGCGTGCGTGAGGTGGCCGAGTGGTTCGGATTGGTCTTTGACCGAGTGCCGCATTTCGTGAACCGGGAAGGCCCGGTCGCCCTCTTGAGCGATGCGAGCCGTTGCCAGGAGCGCTTGGGTCCACCGACGGTCCCACTCGACGTCCTCCGGCAATGGGTCGCGCATTGGGTACAGATCGGTGGGCCGTCGCTGAACAAGCCGACGCATTTCGAGGTCATCGATGGGCGGTTCTAGTCCCGTCCCCAGCCCAGAGCTTCGCAGGAGACTCCTCGATGGCTTGGTGATCCCCGCGCATCCGCTCGCCCTCACGGCAGACCGGCGACTCGACGACCGTCGTCAAGCGGCCTTGACGCGCTATTACTGTGACGCCGGCGCCGGCGGGCTTGCTGTGGGCGTGCACACCACCCAGTTCGCGATTCGCGATCGCGATGTGAATCTGCTGGCGCCTGTCCTCACCCTTGCAGCACGAACAGTCTTTAGTTGGTGCAGGGATCGCTCCAGTCAACCTCTCTTGATTGCCGGCGCGGTCGGCGACACGCCGCAGGCGATAGCCGAGACGGAGCTCGCGGCCTCGCTCGGCTACGATGCGGTGCTCGTCAGCGTCAAAGGGCTCCGGGACGCCGGCAACCGGCAACTCATCGAACACTGCCGGCGCATCGCCGCCATTCTGCCGGTCTTCGGTTTCTACCTTCAGCCTGCGGTGGGAGGCCGCGTCCTCGACCGGGCGTTTTGGCGAGGCTTTCTCGACATCGACCAAGTCGTCGCGATCAAGGTCGCGCCCTTCGATCGCTACCGGACGCTGGACGTTGTCAACGCCGTGATCGAGAGTGGCCGCCGCGACGTCGCGCTCTACACAGGGAATGACGATGCGATTGTAATGGACCTGCTGACGCCTTTCTCGACACGAGACGGCGCGGTGCCCATCTCTTTCTCGGGCGGTCTTCTAGGACAATGGGCTGTTTGGACCAAAAGCGCTGTCGAGTTGCTCGACCGCTGCCGAGCCTGTACGCCACGCCAACTCGACCGGCCGCACGGAGAACGTACGGACCTGCTTGCCGAAGGTGCCGCGCTCACGGATGTCAACGCCGCATTGTTCGATCCCGCGCACCAGTTTGCCGGGTGCATTCCTGGTATTCACGAAGTGCTCCGCCGCCAGGGGCTGCTCGCCGCGCGCTGGTGCCTCGATCCGCGTGAAGACCTGAGCCCGGGCCAGATGGAAGAGATCGACCGTGTGCTGGCTCGGCATGGCCACCTCTCGGACGACCCGTTCGTCCGCGAGAATCTCGACCGCTGGCTTCGGTAGGAGATAGCTTCGCGGAAGGACACTCTGCGAGGTTTTTGGTGCGCCCGGCCTGATTGAACAGGCGACCCCCGCCTTAGGAGGGCCTCCGGCGCAGTTCTCTGTCACTTTGTGTCACGCCTTGATCGGCCTGAAACATGAGGGCTTCGCGCTGGACTCGAGTGCTGGAGCGCTACCCACTGTGACCACGAAATAGCGAAATTGCACCCCCAGTGCACCCCCGGCAACGTTGAAGTAGGATCTCGCATTCTCAAATTTGCGACACGCCCTGAAAATGCCGGTCGCCCGTATGAGCGCGATTGATTGCGTCGATCCCTAACATCACACGACGCGGGTTCGAAGGACATGTTTCTGACTGACCAGCGATCTCGGCTGGCTTTGGCCGGTCCTCCAGAATGGCGACGCATGGTATCCACGCGTCTTTTGTCGAATCCTCTCGCCGGCCAGCTCCTCGCCGAGCCGAGGTCGTCGACAGCGACCTCATCGTGGCATTTCTCGACATCCATCCCTGGAATCCGGGCCACACGCTTGTGTTGCTGCGCCATGTTGAGTCGTTCACGGATTCGAGACCTTCCGCATGGAGGCCGGGAGCAGCTGGCACTTCGCGGTCAGCAGATAGCGACAGCGTTGAAGAGTGTTTCCACGGGTGCGAAGCCGTCAATGTTCTCATTGGCCGACGGCGCCGCCGCGGGACAAGATGTGCCCACATGACTTGCACGTGGTCCCACGACGAACGGGACGGGCTCGGTTGGCGAGCGGCCGGGCCAGCTCCAGGACCGAGAGACGCTGGACGCCATCGCCTCTCAACTCAGGACGGCTGGCGTCTCTTTACGGGTTAGCTAAGCAAGAGTCCGACGCGACACTTTCACCACGGGCTGCTAGGGCATGTTTGCAAGGTCGATTCTCCGAGGGGCACGAACAACGTCGTCTCCATTTGGCGCTCCGTAACCGTGGTGCGAGTGTGGTACACGCCGTAGGTCCCGTCGATGCGCGCGGAGAAGTCGCCGCCCATAGCGGAGACGCTGCGTCATCATTGCGCTATCGAGTTACCGCTCCGCCCGGTCGCGTCGCGCGGCCGCAACCGGAGGCCGACCGGAGGTGCGTGGACCTCGGCAAGGTGGCAAGGTTTGGAGGCGTGCTCGCCAGGAAATGATGTGGGCGTCTCCACGCTCGAGGAGGGGCAGATGACGTTCGCCGCCATGTGTGACCAGGTCACGCTCAACATCGGAATTTGTCCAAACCGGCGATCGGTTTGTCCTTAGTTACCTCGATACCCAGCGATGACAGATTTCCTTTCGCTTTCACGAGGGTGTTCCATTCCTGCAATCCAAATAGTTTTTGTGTCTTCCCGTAGGTGACATACACCTGGCCATCGGACCTCTGCTCAACGGATTCCACTTCTGCCAGGAGGAACTCTGGCTCTCCCGCTCGAGAGGAATGAGTCCGTGATGCCGAAATCGTGATCGGAAAGTGCATGCTCAAACAATATCTCTCATAAATCATAACCTCGGACCGCCACACTGGCTTGCCATGTTCCTCTGTAAAATAGGTTATAGCTTCCGCGGTCTTTGGATACAGTGCGGCGAATTCTCCTGCTAATGGCAGATCAGCGTGGGCATTACGCACGGTTATGTCATAAGCCAACTCCAGCTTCGCCAATCTGCATCCTACGACGCTCAAAGCAAGGCACAACACGATAAGCCTGAGTAGAAGTGACATGTCTTCCCTCCAGTTCAGCGCCTCGGCATCAGCCAGTCGCGTCATTCGATTCCGTGCCACGCTCTCTGGCCATATGAGTAACGTGGTTGAAATCTTCAGCCTGAGAGCCCGGTGAGGATGGTTCTCATGGTAGTCCTGTCGCCAGATCTCCATCTTCGTTTCCGGCGTCCTCCATCGACTGAAACCAGTCCACGTTCAAACACGCCAACCGAAATCGCCCATTGAACGATTCGATCGCCGTGTTGCCCGTCGGCTTGCCGCGCCGGCTGAGGTCGAGGATCACGCCGTGGGTATACGCCGACAGATCCATGGCGGCGCTGACGGACTCGGTCCCATTGTCGCAGTAGATCCGCTCCGGCAGGCCGCGATCGAATCGCAGCCGCTCGAGCGACCGGACGACATCCTGTCCGGTGAGTCCTCGCCCGACCGCGGTGTCCCAGCATTCCCCGGGGGTAGAGGTCGAGCACCGTGAGCGTGCGAAATCGTCGCCCATCGGCCAACTCTCGGCCGACGATGGCCATGTTCCAGAATCTCTTTATTGCGTGGGCCATCGATGGCACTGCCGCCCGACCGCGTCACGTTCTGCGTGACATGCGGCGTCACGCCCAACTCGCGGACGACCGCGACGAAATTGCGGGTGTCATACCCTTGTCGCCGCCGACGGTCCGCCGCCGACGGGAGGCTCGGCGCCGGTGCGCGTCGACCATCAGCATCGCCGCATCGCGCTCGGCGGGCCGTCCGCCTGCGTCGCCGTCGCGTCGACGATGAGTCCGTGCCAATTCTCGATCAACAGATGGCCGAGATACGACAGCCGCGCCTCGCCGTGATGCGTGCGCGGTACAACTTCGCGTCCGGGTCGGTCTTCGAGGCGTGCGTATCGTTCCGGCGCTGCTGGCCGCGAAAGTCGCGGCCGTCGGCATCGGGCGGCCCGTGTCCTTCGCCAAAATCAGAACCGGACGCCACGATGGTTGCCTCGCCGCTTGTAGGCGGACAGAATCGACGCGTGCTGGAGATTGTCTTCGTCTTCGTGCGCGCTGTGGCGCTGGCCTGCCGCGGACATCACGAACTGGTCCTGGAGAACCTCGCGCTCCGCCAGCAACTGAACGCGTTCAGGCGCAGGGGCACCCGGCCGCAGCTCAGGAGGCGCGACCGGCTGTTTTGGATCGCGCTGGCCAACAGTGTGGCGGCACTGGCGTCCGGCGCTCGTGCTCGTTCAGCCCGACACGGTCGTGCGGTGGCATCGCGAGTGGCTCCGCCGGCGATGGACGCGGCGCTCGACGCGGGTCCGTCCTGGCCGTCCGCCGACGGATGCGGCTGTTCGCAGGCTGGTGAGCCAGATGGCCGCCGCGAATCCGCTCTGGGGAGCCCCTCGGATCCACGGCGAGTTAGGCAAACTGGGCGTCGCCGTCTCGGAGCGAACGGTCTCGCGGCTCTTGCGTCGACCGCGTCGTCCGCCGTCACAGACGTGGCGCACCTTTCTGACGAATCACGTCGCCACGCTGGCCTCGATCGATTTCTTGACCGTCCCGACCCTCACGGGCCGTGTCCTGTTCGTCTTCATCGTGCTGATGCATCACCGGCGGCGGATCGTGCACGTCAACGTCACGGAGCATCCGACGGCGGCCTGGACGGCGCAGCAGGTGATTGACGCCTTTCCGGACGACCGCGCTCCACGATGGCTGTTGAGAGATCGCGACGCGATCTATGGCGACGCGTTCCGACGCAGAATCGCGGGCATGGGCATCGGTGAGGTCGTGTCGAGTCCCGCCAGCCCGTGGCAGAATCCCTACGCGGAGAGGCTGATCGGATCCCTCCGGCGGGAATGTCTGGACCACGTGATCGTGCTCAACGAGCGGCACCTGCGTCGCGTCTTGACGGCCTATCTCACCTACTATCACGGCTCGCGCACGCATCTCTCGCTCAAGAAAGACGCGCCCATTCCACGACGGCCGCAAGCCATCACCGATGGTGACGTGGTCGCGTTCGCGGAAGTCGGCGGATTGCACCATCGCTACGAACGACGACGCGCAGCCTGACATGCGCTGACGCGCGTGGGAGACTGTACCGGTCCCGCGCCCGCGACGGCACTGAGCGGGCGCGAGCGCCGGTGGATCCTCGAGATTGAGTTCGTCGCGTCATCTCATCAACTCCATCTCGATCACCGAACCGGCTGTTCTTCCTTCAGTCGCTCGCGGGTCTCGCCGACGAAACCCGCGGTGGCATGGTAGGATCGGTATTATCTCGCTTTCTTGAGTCCTGCCGCTGATCCAGATCGATATCAAATCCCCGTCTCCCCCTCATCGAAGCGACGCGTGGCATCGCTTATCTGCGGACTGTCCCCGAGAGGTCGTCGCCTGAAGGAATGGCTTTGAGCGCGGCGCTCTGGCCGCGTCAGACAGATTCCGATCAAGAGGAGGAACGATGAGCATCAGTGGCACGATCAAGCTGCTCGGTCAGTGACAAGGGATTTGGATTCGTGCAGGTGGGGGACGGAACGGAATACTTCTTTCACCAATCAGCCCGTGCCGACACCCGCTTCGACGACCTGCGCGAAGGGCAGACGGTGACATTCGAGAAGGGCCAGGGGCCGAAGGGGCCGCGCGCCGAGAATCTCAGTGTGGCCTGACCTCATGGCCGCCTGCCACGAATACGGTGGCAGTCGTTCCCCCACTGGTTTGCTCAGTCTTCCGAGCTCTCAGGCAGTTCCTGGTAGAACATGACGCACACGCTCGAGATCAGCCTCAGCAATCCCTTCCCTGCGCGTCCACGGTCGCGAGGGGAGGGAGGGCACAGAAACGATAGCCAATGGCGACATCAGGTTCATCAAACACGTCGAATTCGACAGAATCCCGAAGCGTGGCGATGTGCTGACGATGGTGGTCAGCTCGGGCGGGTCGTTTCAGTGCGAGGTGGTCAGGAGCGACTGGCATGACGAAAAGAACATGTTCGTCACCGCGTGCCGGTATTCCAAGCGTTCCATTTCAGGAGCGGAATACCAGGCCCTGCTGAACGCGCCGGACTGGCGGATGAGGCCACTTTTGTAGGTGGCGGACGTGACGGTGTGCTCAGGCAATACGAACGTGGGCATCACAAAGTGGGGTGGCGACAATGACGGGAACGATCCGCACGTTACGAGTGGACAAGGGGTTCGGGTTCATCAAGGATGACGGAGGGAAGGATTACTTCTTCCACCAGAGCGCAGTCTATGGTGAGGGCCTCGAGAATCTGCGTGAAGGTGACGGCGTCGAGTTCGACGTCGGCCAAGGACCGAAGGGCCCTCGGGCCGAGAACGTGCGACGCACGACGACCTAGCCCATCGGGCTGGGATGGGCGACGTTCGCCCGCGCGGTCGGCCAGGTGGAGGCGAACATGCCTGCCTGTCTTTCGCCAAAATCAGAGCCGGCCGCGGGCGAGTTGCTTCGTTCCTCGTAGGCCGCGAGAATTGGAAGGAAGTGTGTCAGACCTCTTAATCTCGCGCGATCACTTACGGCGATCTGCAGCTTCACCAACGGCCTCTTCCCGATCGCCGCATTTTCGGTAACCTCTGAGGTCCGAGCAGCCGTCGACGGGCACGTCGTCACCGTCCGCGCGAGCTGCTCTCCTGCCACGAGTCGCCAGCGAGCACTCGTTGCAGTCGTGCGAGCTGCTCCGCAACCAAGGCCCGGGCCCTGCCGGCCACAATCAGCCGCGCGACTCCGCCAAACAGACCGTCGAACAGATCAATCCGTGACCGGTTCAAGTAGACCACGTACGTCGCCGGCGATGTCGACGTGCGATCGGGCACCAGGAGCGTGAGCCCTAGCGACGCATCGTAATAGTGCATCGCGTAGATCTGCTTCGAGCCAATCGCGAAGGCGATCGGTGAATCGTCCACCGCGGCGGCAGTCGCGACATGGGTAATGCTGATGACCGGCCGGCTGCGTACGAGCTCCCTGGACCAGTAGACGAAGTCGGTCATTTTGTCGGCGGAGGACGTTGGATATTCGAGCAGATGTCGACGCAGTCGCGGAGCATAGTTCGTCATGAGGCTGTCTGCATCGATCAACGACGCGAACTCGTGGCCGACATTCACCCGCGGTGCGCGATCCGCGTACTCCATCGCCGCCACCGCACCGTTCTGGCGATAGCGGGTAACATAGTCGACGAGCAAGCGCCGCACCAGCAGGCTCGCGTTGCGCGAGGCGTCAGCGGCGCGCCAGTCAATCCCGCGCCGGACCCGTTCGATACCGTCCGCGGAAAGCCGCACGTCGCAGTCCTCCACGCGACACTCGCTTAGCCGCTTCAGATCGGCCTCGTCGATGATCAGCGACGCCACGTCTTCCAGCCGCGCCGGAGTGCTGAATGTGCCAACTTGCAGCACGTCGTTCGTACGCTTGAACGTGGTGATATCCGCCATGCGTTCGACATACTTGGAAGGAGACGTCTTGATGCGGGCAATGCCGAGCGTCGCTACCTCGCGACGATTCTTCGCGTCTAGGGTCCACGAAACAACGCCACCCCCGTCCAGACGTCCGATGTCTGCTGCGGATACATTGAAGGCGGTCATCAAAAACGTCCGCGCCGGGTCGAACGTCGCCGTGCCTGGTGTAGCCAGGAGCGCGACGAGCATCAGCGTGACGATGAATCGAATTCCCATGGCGTGTCTCATGGAACCGTCACGACCGGAATTCGCCTGCCGGTGACGTTGGGCACGCGACCCGGCTCACGTAGCGCAGGCATCGGTTCAGACGCGAACAGCCGGCGAGCAAACCGCGCCAGCCACCGCGCCCAGAGCGCCGAGCGCTGAACGCGGGCGCTGTCGGTGGAGATGCCGGTATTGGCGTACATCTGGCGATACAGCTTGGAGATGAGCACGAACGCCAGCCGCGCGCGAAGACTCTTCAAGAAGCGCGAGCGGGTCCAGACGAGATTCAGTGCGTAGAACCGGTCCCAGACGCCCTGCGTGCGCGAACGCACTTCGTCAGCAGTCATGGACGGGTGCGGCGAGTACACCCGAGGGCGACTTTCCGGTGGGATCAGCCAGTAGCGCGTGAGCGGCACGCCCTCGATGATGGGCACGTCAGTGGCTTCACGCTCCCACGTGGCGAAGTCGATCGTACCGGGCAGCGGCTGCAACATCACGAACTGCGCGAACGAGACGCCCGCGCGCTGCGCGAGATCCGCGGTCGCGGCGAAGGTCTCAGCCGTGTCGGTGGGCAGGCCGAAGATGAACGAGCCAAGCACGTGCACGTCCGCCTGGCGGAACGCCTGCAATCGGTTGACGAGGCCCTCGCCCGCCTCGTTGAAGTCCTTGAAGACCGCCTTCAAGCCTTCGGGCGTGACGGACTCAACGCCGACCAGCGCGCCGCGGATACGGGCTCGACGCATGGCCGCCAGGAACGCCGGATCCTCAGCCGCCTCCATCGTGATCTGCGTATAGAACACCATGTCATCGGGAAGGCGCTCGAGCCGCGACATCAGTTCGAAGCGTTCCTTGCGGATTCGCGTCAACGCCGCGTGCTGCCCTTTGTCGCGACGACGATCGGCGGCAGCAAGGTCGGCCAATGTCACCGGATAAAAGTTGTCGTCGGCCAAGACGATGAAACGGAAACCTTGACGGCGAAGTTGGACGATCTCACGTACGACGAGAGTGACATCACGCTGGCGAGGCTTCTGGCCATCGGTGCGCCACACTGAACAGAACGAGCAGTGCTTCGGACAGCCACGTACGGTCTGGACCGATGCCCACATGTAGCGATTCTTCGGCAGAAGATCCCAGCGGCCGGGATAAAACGACTCGCCGTCCACGCGTCCTCCGACGTACAGCGGCTGCGGGTTCCCCCAATCGCAATCGTCGAGGACTGACGGCCAGACGAGGTCGCCGTCGCCGGTGACCACGGCGTGAGCGCCGCCATGCGCGCGCACTTCATCGGGGAACAGCGTCGCGTGAATGCCGCCGAAGACAACGAAGGCTCCGCGAGCTCGCGCGGCCTGTCCGATCCGATACCCGCGCAGCGCATTCCCGGTGTGGATCCCGATGCCGACCACGTCGCCCGCCTGAACAGAGTCATCATCGATTCGCTCCAGCGTTTCATCGACCAGGACCGGCGTTCCGTGACGCGCCGGCGTTGCCGCGGCGAGCACGTACCTGCCACCGGGGCGTGACGACGGCGGTCCCAAAAGACACGTCGCTTGGATTGACGAGGTGAATGCGCATGGCTGCCCTTAAAACGAGCCGGCGACGCGGCGCGCGAAACGGGTGAAGAAGCCCGCGGTCGCGAGACCGGCGTCTTTGGATTTCCGCCCGATGGCGGCGCCCCCGTCCGCTGCCGCCGTCCATGGTGCGCGCGGCCTCTCCGCTTTCGTGTCAGCACGCTCGGGCGGTGACATCTCTGGCACAGTCGCGAGAGTCGGTATAACGGTTGGCTCAGGATTCGCTTGTGTTGGCGCGGCCGAATCTGGCGCGTGGCTGCCTTCGGGCGTGACAGCGTCGCCCGAGTCGATTTTCGGTGGCGGGCCAGGAATCTGCTGTGTCTGCGGATGCTGGGCCGGTGAGACACCACTCTTCGTTCGGAGCGACCGATCCGTCTTCACATCTGAAGAGAGTATCGGCACCGCGATCGACGAGATGCGATGCACCGTGGAGCTGAGCGTCTGAGAAGACACGATTGGCAGCGCGAGTACCTGTCGCCTCGACAAGTTTCAGTCCACCCAATCCCGTCGCCATTAGACACAAGACGGTGACGATCGCCACGGCGATGCTGCGAGACCACAGCGGTGCGATTGACGGATGCACTGAAACGATCTTGATGATGCGCGCGCGCAGACCGGATGACGTGAGTACCGCAGGCGCGGCCCGCATCGTTCGCGGAGTGGTCCTGAGACTAGCGAGTTTCATCAGGCATTCCGCGTACGTTTTCGGTGAGCCGGTGATCGCTACCGTCATCTCGTCACAGGCGATCTCGCGTTCGACATGCAAACGCCGGTCGATCCACCAGAGGGCCGGATGCCATCCAACAATCGAGCGGACGGCGATCTGAACGATGTTGACGAGATCGTCACGACGCTGCACATGCGCCCACTCATGGATCAGAATCCGGTCGAGTTCGTCCGCGTCGAGCGTTTTCACCACCGAGGGGGACACGGCGATCATCGGCGTGCCCCACCCGAGTACGGCGGCGGCGGTCACCGACTCAGACACGACCAGCGTGGCGCGACGCCGTGTGGAGCTGACGCGAACCCAGTGCGACAGCTTTGATTCCACGTTTAAGGGGAAGGGATGACTGTGAGCGCGCGCACGGCGGATCGTGGCGATGGCCGCGACGAACCTGACGAGATGGACACTTGCCCATACGACCCAGGCGGCGAGCACCACGAGCGCCGACGTCCACCAGGTGTCCGGGAGCGAGACCATCGCATCGCCCTGCGGTGCACGCAACGCCTCGGTTGAGACTGCAGTCAGCTGGAGCGATGGAAGTGCGGGCAGAGCCACGACCACAAACAACGCGGCCCAGCACACGATGTAACGGACATTGGCGCGGGCGCGTTCCAGCGCAAGGAGCATGACGAACGACGCCACCGCGACAACGCTACCCTGCCACACCCAGTTCAGCACTGCGTCCATCTTGGGCTCCTAACTAGGCGCGCTCGATCAGTTTCCGGAGCTGTTCGCGTTCCGCCGGGTCGATGTCTTCGTCCTCCAGGACGTTCAGTACGAGCAAGCTTGGCGATCCCTCGAATAGTCGGCCGACGAGATGGCGAAGTGCACGACGGCGCGCCTGACGCTCGTCGATCACAGGTTCATAGACGAAGGCGCGCGCGACCTTGTCGTGCGTCAGGTAGCCTTTCGTTTCCAGGATTCTGAGAATCGTCTGAACCGTGCTGTAGGTTACGGCGCGGGTCTTCTTCATCGCCGTCACAACGTCGCCGACCGATGCCTTCCGCAACCGCCAGACGACCGCCATCACCTCGGCCTCGGCGTCCGTCAGCGCTGCTGACTGTTTTCTCGCCATGCGTGCACCAACTCTTAAATAATTAAGACTTGAGCCGATACTGTAGCAAGTCACCCTGCGCGTGTCAATTAAAGAATTAAGAGTTCGCGTGGGACGCTGCCGGGCGCGACCCCGTTCTGTTCCACATCTCAGCCGACTCCCTGATCACGCCGCACGCTCGTAGTTCAGCAATCCTCCCAGACGCGAGCGCCGACGCACGCGGCCGGCCGCGTCGGCCACGGGCGTCCCCGTGATCGGCCGGTTGTCGAGTCCCTGGTGATTCCGTTCGAGATGATACGACTCGCAACCGCATCGTAACGTCCTCCACCGGCGTGGCATTGCCACGCAGCTCGCAAAGCGCCGCCAGCCACACGGAAGCGGACTGGGGCGCACGCGTTGGGTCATCGAACGCACCCTCGCGTGGCTGCATCGCTTTCGCCGACTCGCGGCACGTTACGAACGTCGGCCCTGTATTCACGAGGCGTTTCTCACGTTGGGATGCGCGTCCATTTGTTGGTACTACCTTGAGCCCGTGCTTTAATTTCGCAACGCGCTCTTAGAAAGCTCCAACCCACGACAACGCCGATTGTCAGGTTCGTGCAACGTCTGTCCGCAGGCGCATTGGGGCATCACCTCCGACGCCAGAACCGCATTTGTCCTATTGCGCGGTCATCGGCGAATAGTGATTAGCCACCAGCTGCCACCTCCCGTCCGTCATGACCCAGACCCGCGTGAAACGATTGTCGCGCGGAACGGCCTTGCCCCTGTCCTGGCCGACCATCGTGGAGCGACCGGTTTGCACCGCGGCAATTCCATACACGCGCACGCGAACCTCGGCGATGGTGATGGATTGGTACGTCAGCGCATGCGTGGTGAAGTCAGCGATGACGTCTGCCTTGTTGCGCACGACGCCGGTCGGTCCGATGCCGAGAAAGTCATCGGCATAGATTCGGCGAAGCGCGACCGGGTCCGCATTGATCTGCGCACGAATCCGCTCCTGATCCTGCTGCTGAACGGCCTGCTCGGCGCTCGCCGTATCTCGTGTACGCACGCTCTGCTGCTGCGCGATGGCGGTCACGGCAGCCGACAGCACGAGCGCAGCCATGATCGGCGTTCGTTTCATTGGACCCTCCCGCTAGGTGATCGTCCGGGCCTCGCTCTGATTCCGATCGTTGTTCGTCCGCCTAACGTCGTATGGGTGTACAGCGCCATTTCGCGGCGCTTGGCTGCCCTGGCTTCCGCGCGCCTCCCCGAGCGACGCGTTCAGCCTTGAGCACCATCGCCCGGGGCAATGTGAAATGCTCTGGGCTCTCAGGGTTGATACGTCCGGCCACAGCGCGTGATGCACTGACGTCCACGTCCTCGGATCAGGCTCACATGGCCTTCACCCGTTCGGGCGTGGGGTAATGCGGCGTGCGAGCCTATTTCTCAGGTGCAACCCGCTGGCGACAGGTCAGGCCCGCACCTTCCACGGCTTGAACGCGTTGTTGTCGTCCAGGCCCTCCATCGCGAACGCCACTGACGGAAAGTGCCGCGCGATCACGTCCTTCATCGAGTTCTCTTCCACCCACTCGATTCCGTGTTTCGTATAGATCTCCGGGCGATAGTCCTGCGAGAGGAATCGATCGCTCTTGAGCCGGCGCGACGCCATCAGCAGGAAGATTCGGAAGGCTGTGTCGCTGAAGCCCATTCCCTCGGGCAGCGGCTCGGCCAGCAGGCCCACCATCGTGTCCACCATCTCGAGGTCGTTCTTGTAGATACGCTTGATCTCGGCTGCCCACGTCGGGTTGTCCGTCAATTCCTCGAAGCTCCTGACCGGTGCCTTGTTGAGGAGACGCCGGAACCGGTTATAGCGCGGCACGCCGCGCTCGCGGTCGCGAAGGATGTCGATCGTGCCGAGGTCGAACCGCTCGCCATTGTCCCTGACCAGGTTCTGCAGGAATTTCGGGTAGTTGTGCAGCCGGACCGCACCCGGATTGTGGATCCCGAACGAGTAGAACAGATCCGCGAGGTTGAAACGCGCGAGGAACTCTACGCCCTCGCCGGCCCGACAACTCGGGGAGCTCGGCATTCGCGAGACCCTCGCCCGTGTCCGCGGATCGGATCGTGAAGTGATCCGGCATCAACGTGTGCATGCGGTAGACGGAGACGAACTCCTCGGTCAGCGAAAACGGGACGCCAGTGTGATCCGTCGGAGACCCGGGAATCCCTGAAAAAATGTCGTTGGCGGCGAGCGGCGGAAAGATGTTCTGCAGCTTGCTGAACCGTCCGTACCAGGCCGTTCTGAGGCCGGTGCTGAGGACCTCCCTCGGGAGAATGGCCGTCGACCACTCCACCGTATGGATCTTCGCGAGCAGCGCGGCGTTGACGAGACGCGCCTGCTGGAACAGGCGCTCGTCGTCCCAGAGCGGGTTGTGCTTCTTCAGTTCGTCGCAAATGGCGTTGTGCTCGAGCGCGAACAGCCCGTGCAGCAGGCTGAGTCCCACCCAACCGTTCTCGGTAAATCCGGTGATCTCGAGACCGGTGATCGGATCGACGCCGAGCCGTCCGCTCGGGCTGACGAGGACCTTGCCGTCGCGGCCGGCGCGGAGCGACGCCTGGGCCGACGGGCTGCTGCCGTAGACGTGAGAACCATCCCACCAGTGCGTGTTCTCGTTGATGTACGCGGGCGGCCGTGTCGAGTTGGCGACCTTCGGTGGATCCGCCGGTGTCTTCGGGACGCGCATCGGCCGTTCGTGCCAGTCGTCCCCGTCGTTCAACGGGATATCGTGCGTGTGCGTCCAGCTGCCTTTCTTGTGGACGAACCAGTCGTGGACCATGAACTGGATCCACGCCGCGGCAATGACGTTGAGAAACGTGGCGGGCTGAAAGATGTCGCGCGTCAGGAGCTCGAGGCTGACCTGCCGCGGACTCGGCGTCAGAAGATTTGCGGTGTCCGGGAACGTTTCGCTCAAGGGCACGTTGCGCCCGAACCGCATGCCTGCACTGCCCATCCGGGGACACGTGAGGTCGTTGTACGTGCCGTCGCTGGTGCGCACGTTGTAGGCCTCGCCTGCCGGCGGCGCAGTGGAGCTCTCGAGCGGCGGCTCTTCGGCGTCGTGAAGGTTCTTCTTCCGCAGCTCTTCGCGAATTTGGAACAGTCTGATGCCCGCGACGGGACGGGGCAGATCGTACCAGTCGCGAGAATCGTTGCCCATGGCAAACTCCTGCGGGGCCAGTTGAGCCTGGCGGGGACGGCAAAGAGGGACACCGTAATGCCGCGGTCGCTCTGGTGTCAACTTTCCTGACCTCGGCTCGGACTCGGCGGGGGCGGAGCGTCCTGTATAATCCGCGACACATGCCATCCTCAGTTCCCGGAACCGGTGACGTACCGTCGTCTCCGAAATTCGAGAACGACGTCTTCGTCTCCTACGCGCACATCGACGATCAGGTGCTCGCCGAGGGACAGACCGGCTGGATTGCCACGTTCCATCGCGCGCTGCAGGTCCGGCTGGGTCAACTGCTTGGAAAGCCGCCGAAGATCTGGCGGGATCCGAAGCTGCAAGGCAACGATGTCTTCGCGGACAAGCTCGTCGATCGGCTGCCGCAGGTGGCTGTCCTCGTGTCGGTCCTGTCTCCCCGCTACGTCAAGTCCGAGTGGTGCCTGCGCGAGCTGAACGAATTCCTGCGCGTCACCGAGGGCGCGCGCATCGCCGACAAGCTGCGCGTCTTCAAAGTCGTGAAGACCCCGATTCTTCGGGACCAGACGCCGCCTCCGCTCCAGCCGGTGCTCGGCTACGAATTCTTCACCGTGGACTCGCAGAGCGGGCGCGAGCATGAGCTGGAGTTCAGCCAGACGCTCGCCTCGCCGGAGGAGCAGCGGCTGTACCTGCTCAAGCTGGACGACCTTGCCCACGACATCGCGAACCTCCTGACCATGCTCGAGGGAACGGGCGCCGAGCCGACGGCAGAGGCCACCGACGGCGCGAAGGGATGTGTCTATCTCGCCGAGACGAGCTCCGATCTGAAGGACCAGCGCGACGCGATCCGGCGGGAGTTGCTGGGAAACGGTTACACCGTCCTGCCGGATCAGCCGCTCCCGTTCGTCGCGTCCGAATGCGCGACAGTTGTGCGCGACCAACTCGCGCGGTGCCGGCTCTCCGTGCACATGATCGGCCGCAACTACGGCATGGTTCCGGAAGGGGCGACCGAGTCGATTGTCGCCCTCCAGCACGAAGCGGCGATCGAGCGCAGCCAGACCGGCGAGTTCTGCAGGCTGATCTGGATACCGCCGGGAGTCACGACCAGCGACCAGCGGCAGCAACAGCTGCTCGATCGTGTGCAATCGGATCCCCGGAACGACAGCGGAACGGACCTGCTGAAAACGCCAATCGAGGATTTCAAGAGCGTCCTGCACGTCAGGCTGAACCCACCGAAACCCAAGGAACCAAAGACGGCGTCCGAATCGCCGCCGCGTTCCGACGCAGGCGATGCGATCAAGCGGATCTATCTGATCTCCGACCGTCGTGATGCCGAAAACACGCGCCCGCTCGAGGATTTCCTGTTCGGGCGGCAGTACGAAGTGATCCTGCCGGTCTTCGACGGCGACGAAGCCCAGATCCGCCAGGAACACGAAGCGAACCTGACCGATTGCGACGCCGCTCTCATCTATTACGGCGCCGGCAACGAGTTGTGGCTCCGAAGCAAGCTTCGCGAGCTCCAGAAAATCGCCGGCTACGGGCGCACCAGGCCGATGCTGGCCAAGGCGGTGTACGTCGCTGCGCCGGCAACGCCGGAGAAGGCCCGCTTTCGCACGCTGGAAGCCATGGTGATCCCCGGCAGCGAAGGCCCCACCGCCGCAGCGCTCGACCCGTTCCTCGCGAAACTGGTCTGATCTCGATGAACGTCAAGGCCCGCCTCAACCCTTTCCCCGGGCTGCGCAGCTTCGAGCCCGACGAGGACTACCTGTTCTTCGGCCGCGAGAAGCAGGTCGACGATCTCCTCGGCCGCTTGCGACGCACCCGCTTTCTGGCCGTGGTCGGCGGATCGGGCAGCGGCAAGTCCTCCCTCGTCAAGTCGGGGCTGATGCCGTCGCTTCGCAGCGGGTACATGGCGAAGGCCGGATCCAGCTGGCGCGTGGCGCTCCTGCGTCCCGGCGCTGACCCGATCGGCAATCTGGCCATGGCGCTCAACGACCCGGCTGTGCTTGGCGGCGACTCCGCGATGGACGAGCTCAGCGGCGCTCTGCTCGACGCCTCGCTCCGTCGCAGCGGTCAAGGGCTCGTCGATGCCCTGCGCGAGGCGCGTCTGCCGCCGGACGAGAACGTGCTCGTCGTGGTCGATCAGTTCGAGGAGTTGTTCCGCTTCAAGCAGGCTCGGGCCGAGGCCGGCGGCCGCGATGAGGCGGTCGCCTTCGTGAAGCTGCTGCTGGAGGCGGCGCACCAGGACGACATTCCGATTTACGTCGTGCTGACGATGCGATCCGAGTTCATCGGGTCGTGCGCGGAGATCCCCGGTCTGGCCGAAGCGGTGAACGACGGCCAGTATCTCGTGCCCAGGATGACCCGCGACGAGCTGCGGCTCGCGATCACGGGCCCAGTGGCCGTCGGCGGCGGCCAGATAGCGCCTCGCCTCGTGACTCGCGTGTTGAACGAAATCGGCGACGACGCCGATCAACTGCCCGTGCTGCAGCACGCGCATGATGCGGACGTGGGACGAGTGGGCGTCAACGCGGGCCGATCGCTGCCCGATCGACTTCGAAGACTACGAAGCGATCGGCACGATGGAGGACGCGCTGTCGAAACACGCCGACGAGGCCTACGGCGAGATCACGACTGAACGCGGCCGTCACCTGGCCGAGATGGTGTTCAAGGCGCTGACCGAGACGACAGGACAGGGCCTTGGCCTGCGGCGCCCCTGCCGCGTGCGCGAGCTGTGTGAGATCGGCGACGCGTCGGTTGAAGAAATCACTGCGGTGGTCGATCTGTTCCGAGAGCCGGGCCGGTCGTTCCTCGTGCCCTCGATGGCCACTCCGATCGAACCGGAGACCATCGTCGACCTGTCGCACGAGAGCCTGATGCGTCTGTGGACGCGTCTGGTGGAGTGGACCAGGGAAGAAGCGCGATCGGCCGAGATCTGCCGGCGATTGAGCGGCGCGGCCCTTCTGCACGCGCGTCACGAGGCCGGGTTGTGGCGCGACCCGGAGTTGCAGCTGACGCTCAACTGGCGCGACGCGCAACGGCCGACGGCGGCGTGGGCGCGGCGCTACGACCCTGACTTCGAGCGCGCCGAAGCGTTCCTGGCAGCCAGTTGCGCCGCCCGGGACGCCGATGCCGCGTTACGAGAGTCGGAGGCCGCCGCGCGCCTGCTGCAGGAACGAAAAGTCCGGCGGCGAACCTACGCGCTCTTTGGCGTGTCACTGGTGGGCCTCGTGGTGATTGCGATCTTCATGACGGTTGCGCGCTCGCAAGTCAAAGAAGCGAACCGGCAGGTGGCAGCGGCGAATGGGCAGGCCGCAGCGGCGAATGAGCAGGCGGCAGCGGCGAATCGGCAGGCGACGGCGAGCCTGCTGGCAACGATGACGTCAGAGAGACATGAGGAAGACCTCGATTCGCTCGAAGTGACAGGTTTGCTGGCCATCGAAGCCTTCCGGCTCGATCCTTCGGTTGGCGCTGGCGCGCCATACGCTGATGGAGGTGATCCAACTGCTTCCGCCCGGACCGATCATTCCCGCGCGGCAAGGGCACACTGGGCCGATTCAGAAGATGGTCGTCGATCGAGCCGGCAAATACCTGGTGACGGCCGGCGCGGACGGGAAGATCATCCTGTGGGATTTCGGCAAGCACGAGATGCTCCGCACCATTGCCGAAGCGAAGGAGCCGATGCAGGACCTCGCGATCAGCGCAGACGGGAAATTGATCGCCGGCGCTGGCGCCTCAGCGATCAGCGTGTGGGAAACCGACACCGGCCGGCTCGTCAAGGAACTCTCCGTGGCAGAATCCCCGACTGCTGGCCTTCAGCGCGGATCGGTGGACGTCTGGCGATCGTGATGACGGACGGCACTTACAAGGTATTCAACACCGACTCGTGGAGCGAGGTGGCCACACCCGCTCTGCCGGATGGGCTCGACGGGGTGTTGTTTTCCCCGAATGGTGAACTGATCCTCGAAACCCGGTCTGGACTGCGCTTTGCCTCCGAGAAGGCGGACGCGCCGGAGACCAACGAATGCCGGTCGGCGCAGTTTGACGCGGCAGGCGAGCTGGTGGCCAAGTGTCCAAACGGCTACGTGCGTTTCAAGGTCGCGAATGGCTCGCTGCGGCGCGAGGAAGATGTCAAGATTCCCGAGAGATCTCGACGAGCTGTGGGTGAATGCTCCTGACGACGAGCACCCGGAACCGGCGCCGGTTCGTTGGACGTTCCGATGACTACCTGGCGACCGTGTTCGATGCCGAGGGCGCCGAGTATCTTCGATTGCCTCGACCGATCGCGATGCTCGCGGTTCCGGTGCGTCGGGCAATGGATTGCGACAAGCGATGACGCCGGAACGGTGATGTTCTGGCAACTTACTCGTGGCATGGCGCGGCCGCTTGCCCCTAAGAGGGACGTCAGGGACTTGACGTTCAGCCACAACGAGAGATTCCTGGCGGTCGCGGAAAGGGACGGCCGCGTCCGTATCTTTGACCCGGCGCTGGGAAGTGAGATCACGATTCTTCAGTTGCCGCTCGCGCCGCAGGCTGAGCTCAAGTATCCACGCTTCAGCCCGGACGACTCTCTCCTGGCGGTGGTTGGCTCTGACGAAGTGTTCTTCATCCGCACCTCGGACTGGACACTGCTTCCCGAACGCAGCCTCAAGCGGTCCAAGGCGGACGCCGGCGACCTGTCGCTTTTCTTTACTCCAGAAGGCCAGCAATCTGCTGGTCACTGACGCCGGAATGGTGCGGCGTTTCGGGGTCAATCCGTGGACTGCCCTGCCGTCACTGGAGACCTCTCGCGACGGCCCCACTTACGTCAGCAAGAGCAGGCGCTGGATCGCCGCCCTGGAGACGACGGGGGATCCTGCAAACCGAAGGTACGTGTTCTGGGACGCGGATTCGGGCAAGCCCACACCGGCGAGCGCGATTGCGGACCTGCAGGGCCTGGACGTACAAAAGGCGACCGCTTCTCAACTGGCGGCGTCGCTCAGCAAAGGCCCATGGGTCAAATTGCCGGACAATCAGAACATGCTCAGCGGCGATACCGCTGCCGGTAGGTGGTGGAAGCTCGACGAGGACTTCGGAGAGGTCATTAGTGTGCAGGAGACACAGACCGGGCATCCAATCGCACGCCTCGTGCACGACTCGAGAGTGCGCGCTATCGCCATCAGCCGTCAGGGAAGCTGGATTGCCACCGTCAGTGATGGGAAGGTGTTTCTCTGGACGTGGAGCCATACGGGTCTGATCGATCTCACCTGCAGCGCTCATCGCCGGCAATCTGACACCGGACGAATGGAAGGCACGCAAGCTGGAAGAACTCGGCCTGGGACCGCACCGCCTGACGTGCCCGGGTTTTCCGTTCCTGTCAACACCGAAGCGCTGACGCGGAAGCGCAAGCTCACTGCCGCAGCGAGGCTCTTCCGAGAATCGTGACGTTGTAAGTCAGCATCGTGACCTTGTCGGGGCGGAGGGACACCGTCACCGCGTCGGACCACATCAGCCCGCGGCCCAGCCGCACCGTATGGGTTCCCGCGGCGACGGCAAACTCGCCGGTCGTTCCGGTGAGGAGAACGCCGACGTTCTTGCCGTCGATCTGCACATGCCGCCGGTCCCCCGACGACAGCCAGCGCGGGTTTTCACACACCAGCCGAAGCGTCCCCGGCGCCGGCGTCCGTCCCGATCTCCTCCCGAGGCCGGTGAGGATCGACATCAGTTCAGCGATGCATCTGTCGGACGCGTCCCGCTCCAGCGCGACGCTCGGCGCGGCGGCCACGGCAGCAATGTCGTGGGGCAGCTCGGCTGCGCTCGGCTGGACCGCGCCGTCAACGAGCACGACCACGACCGGGATTCGCGTGCCAATGGCCGTCCGCAGCTCGACTCGCACGGGGTCATTCGGATCAGCGAGGCGGTCCTTTCCCTCGGGTAGGAGCCAGTGGCTGCCGATGACGGCGAGTGCCACGTCGCAACTCTTCATGGCCGAGGTCATGGCGTCGATGAAGTCGCGCCCGGGAGCGATCGTGTCGACGTCAAGAAAGGTCTCACAGGCCTCTCCCAACAACAGGGTTTCCACCAGGCTCTTGTCAAGCTCCCGAACCTGTTTTCCGGAGTCGGCACGGCGGTAGCTGATGAAGATCCGCATGACTCAGGCCTTGCGCCTGAGCGACAAGCCGCCGGTGAAGATATTGCGGTCGCACACGAAGGCCACGGTCTCGCCCTTGGCGATCTCGAGCGCGAGGACGCTGCTCTTGGACGAGCCCGGCCCCGGTCGGACTTGTACCGTGTGCCGGCCCGGGGCGACGGGCCAGTCCAGTTGTCCGTTCCATGCGCCCAACGAGCCGACTTCGGCTCCATCGACGAAGACCCGAGCTGCCTCGCCCCGATTGGACCACCACTTGAGCGCTCCGCCACCCGCCGCTTCGACGCGGATGACCGAGCGGCTCTCCGCCTCGGTCCAGGGAACGTCTGGGGCCGGCGACCGGAGCCGCTCGATCAGATGCTGGAGGTCCTGCGAGAATGATTGCGATCGAAGCTCGACGGCGTTGCGTGGGGCCAGGCTCTGGAGCGTGGGCGGAAATTCACGGCACATCGCGCCCCACTCACTCAGCGACACTTCGCTCAGCACCGGCACGATCCGGTGGCCGTCCCTGAGCGAGGCTTCCAGCAACCTGCGCATCGGATCGCTCGCCTTGGCGAGGAACGATGGATCACCCGGCTCCGATCGAAGCCACTGCTGCCCCACAAGCACAAGGACCGTGGCCCCGGCGGGGACAACGGGTGCGGGCGCATCCAGCCTGATCGGAGCGGCAACGAGCTCGATGTCCGGCGCGAGGCGAGTCCATCCGCGGCCGAGGCTGACAGCGCACGCCGCGGCATCCTTCGCCCGAAAACTCATGTAGATCGGACTCAAATCAGCTGCCTCGCACCAGGAATGACGACGCGCCCCCGATCGAGGCGCCACCCACTTCGCCTAGAAGTTCAAGCGGAACATCAGCTGAAAGATTCGCGAGAAGCCAACCTGTATCGTCGTCTGGCCGAAATTCGCGTTGCCGAAGGTGTTCGCGCCCTGAAGCGTGCGCACGTTCGGACGGTTCAGGATGTTCAGCGCCTCGAGCTTGAACTGCGCAACCTTGCTGCCCCCGAATCCGATGTTCTTGATGAACGAGGCGTCCACGACGTACCACCCCGGCCCGCGAACGTCGGTGATCGCGCGGGGGGCGTTGCCGAAGGTCCCCGCCGGCGCGAGGCTGAACGCCGCCGGATTGAGCCAGGTCGCCGACGGGTGGTCGGCCGACGCGAGCCGATCGGCGAAGCTTCCCGGCGTGGCGAGGTCGGCGCCGGTCAAGTTGGGCCGATTCGCGTTTGCGCCGCCGAGCCGCGAATCCGCAGGCTGTTGCACGTTGATCGGGAATCCACTCTGCAGCGTGATCGACCCCGCGATCGTCCATCCCCCAATCAGCAGATCGGCGACGCGGCCGTTCGCCCAGCGCTTGCCCGCGCCGAAGGGCAATTCGGCGATCGGCGCGAGGAGGAGGCGATGCGGCACGTCGAGCATGCTGATGCCGTACTCCGACTGCGGATCGTAACAGGCAGTCGTGAACTGCTGACCGGTGGCGCAGGGCGGCATCGATGGAATGTAGTTGTAGTTGTTCATCGGAATGCCTGGACTGACCGCGGCGTAGAAGTTGGTCTCACCCACTTGATTGTCTTTGAGCTGGCTGTAGGTGTAGCTGAAGCGGCCGCCCAGTCCGTTGGACATCCGCTTGGTGAGCTCGATCACTCCGGCGTGATAGCGGCTGAGGCCTTCGGTCACCTGCCGGGCGTTGATTTGACCGTATTGCGGGAACGGCCGGAGCAGGCGGGCCCGCGACAGCGTCGCCGGCGTCGACAGCGACCGTGGCACGTTGGGGTTGTTCAGGAACGGGTTGGGCAGCTGCGCGTCGAGCGCGGCTGAACCAAGCGCGAGGTACTTCGGATCGAGCTGGTTGATGTTCACGCCGATGTCGTTCGACCCGCCGAGACCGATGTGATCGCTGCGCGCGCCAATGTAGCTCAGCGTAAGCCCGATGTTCCCCGGCAGCTCACGCTGCACGTCGACGGAGAACTGATGCACGCGGGGCGCCGTCCGGTTCTGATCGACGTAGCTGATGTTGCTGTCGAGGTTCGTCAGGGCGCCGCGGCTGTTACCCGAGGGCAGCTCGATGCCATTGGGGAACGGATTCTCGAATGTGGTCGGGTTACTGCGGCTGCTGGTGAGGATCGTGTTCTGGCTGTAGCCGACTTGACCGTAGTTGCTCGCGGAGGTGCTGGGGATCGGATAGTTGAACGGCGCCCAATACAAGCCGTATCCACCGCGCACCACGGTTCGATCGTTCAAGGCGTACACGGCGCCAACCCGCGGCGACCACTTCACGGCCGGCGCATTACCCTGGTATGTCTTGTTGCCGTCCACACCCGCATACATCAAGCCGCCTGCCACGGCCCGCGCGGACGTTTCTGCACCCGGATCGCCGGGAATCACGACCGTGGAGAGCGCGCTCTGCATAGCCGGATCGAAGCCGACGGTGAAGTTGTTGTCTTTCTCTCTCAACGCCCGTTCGTGTTCGAGGCGAAGACCGTAGGTCAGTGTGAATCTCGAGTTGATGCGCCAGTCGTCCTGGACGAACCCACCGAAGTAGTGCGTGAAGACGTTGAGCGGGGTCGAAACCGATAGCGAGGTCACGCGATCCGTCCGTGCGGATGGGTAGCCAAGCAGGAACGAGGCGAACGCGTTCCCGTTCGTCGTGCTGCCGATGCCGCCGTCCGACGACGTCATGTCCTTGTCGAAATCGAAAAAGCCGGCCCCGTCGCCAGGGATGAAGGTGTCGATGCCCATCTTCCGCCAGTCGCCGCCGAACTTGAACGTGTGCGCGCCGGCAGCTTTCGACAGCGTGGCGTTCACGCTGGTGGACTTCCAGTTGATCTCGGTCGGATTGATCGCCCCGAAGGTGCGCGACCCGTGCCCCTGGTCGTAGCCGCGGATCCGCACCTGTGGAAACTTGTCCAATTGAATCTGGTTCTGATACGTCGACGAAAAGGGAAGGCTCCGTGGATCGAAATCGATGGTGAGGGTGTCGTTGTCCGGGAACTCCGTTCTCCCGAACCGCAGCGCCAGCACCGCCGTGTTGCTGATCACCCAGGTGTTGTTCAGCGCCAGGATCTGCGGCCGCCGTCGCAAGTAGTAGTCGTTCGGATCGGCGAAGCGAGTCGGCTCACTCTGATCGGCGCTGCCGAAAAAATTGGCCTCGGGCTCATTCGTGCTGTTGTACAGGTAGAACCCGCTGACCGACACGTTGTTGGTGAACTTGTGCTCGAGCTTGATCGAGTACAACTGAGAGAAGTTGCTCTTGATGCGCGAGGTGCGGGTGTAGTTCGTGCTGCCGTTGTCCCTGTCGACGTCAGGCAGAGGCATGAATTCGAGCATGGCCGAGGCGACCGGGCTCATCATCCCCGGCGGAATCTGATTACCGGCAAACGGCAACCCGGTGACAGGGTTGTAGATCGTCACCGGCTGGCCGGCCGAATTGGTCACGCCCGAGAAATCGCCGCGACGCATGGCGGCGGTCGGAAACAGCGTGCTGACGTTGCGCGTCTGTACGTCGTGGTAGCTCTCGGTGGAGAACCAGAGGAAGGAGCGGTTTCTGACGATCGGCCCGCCAAACGAGCCACCGCCCAGATGGTACGGGCTATCAGGTTTCGGCCGACCTGCCTTTTCACCGAAGTAGTTGTTCCATTGTCCCCAGATCGGCCGGGTCTGAAAGAAGGCCGACCCGCGATAGTTGTTCGTCCCGGACTTCAGTGTCGTGTTGAACACCCCGCCGCCGGTGCGGCCCATTTCCGCATCGTAGGTGTGCACCTGCACCTTCATGTCCTCGAGCGATTCGATCGACGGGTGCGCGCTCGCGCGATTGCGCATGTCGGTAATTGGCACGCCGTCGAGCGTGTAGTTGTTGCCGCGGCGGGTGCCGCCCCCCAGCGAGACGAGCGAGACGTTCGTCTGATCCTGTTGCCGGTTGTACTGCCCGTCTCCGGATGGCACCACGGTGGGCACGGTATTGCCGATCATGAATGCCGCGCGCCCCTGCGAGGGCAGCGTCTGCAGGGCCTCGCCGTTCAACACGGTGCCGGTTGACGCGTTCGACGCCTCGATGAGCGGCGACTGGCCGGTGACGGTGACCGTCTCGGACACGGTGCCGACTTCGAGCGTGATGTCGAGCGTGATGAACTGCTGCGTGCCAACCGGAATGCTCTCCTGTGCGTAGGCCTTGTAGCCCTGGAGCACGATCTTCAGCCGATACGTCCCAGGCGCCAGGTTCGGGAAGGTGTACTCACCAGCCTCGGTGGTGGTGGTGGATCGAGATAGCGAGGTCCCCTGGTTGGTCAGCGTCACCACCGCGCCGGGGA
This sequence comes from uncultured Acidobacteriota bacterium, assembly GCA_963816795.1. Classification (GTDB taxonomy): domain Bacteria; phylum Acidobacteriota; class Vicinamibacteria; order Vicinamibacterales; family SCN-69-37; genus CAWFLT01. The sequence continues at coordinate 49,457 of CAWFLT010000003.1, forward strand.
TGACTCCTCCGGAGTCCTTGACCACGCCTCGGACTCCTCCCTGAAATCCCTGAGCCCGTGCCTCGACGGCGACCCCGACGATCAAAACGAGCAGGCACGCGAGTATGCGGATCGTGGCTCTCATCATGCGCCTCCGAATCAGTTATCAGGTCAACCGATCAGCGATTCACTGGACACCCGAAAGGTCAATTTTGAACATGCCACGCCCGTGCGTCGCGGAGACCAGCGTCTCCCCCATCCAGAAGAGATCGTCGACCGAGCAGTTCGTCGGCCCCTCGTTCGTCGGCGACCAGGTCGCGCCGGCGTCCTCGCTCGCAAACAGGCCGACTTCAGTTCCGAGATAGATGAACGCGGTCTTGCGCGGGTGAACGGCTAACGCGCGGATCGGCGCCTGCGGCAGCGAGGCGCTGATGTCCTTCCACGTCGCGCCGCCATCGGTCGTCTTCCACACGTTGCCCGAGACATAGCCGCCGAAGGTCACATACACGATCTGCGAATTCCTGGGATCGACCGTGATGTTCGTGCAGTAGCGCGCCGCGACGAGTGGACTCGGCCCGGTCTGATCGACGCGCTGCCAGATCGGCGACGCCGCCAGCCCGTTCGTCGTCTTGAACACCTGGCCGTCGGTGTGGCCGACCCAGACGATGTTGCTGTTCCCTTTCGCCACGGCGATCGCGCTGATGCGCTGTCCAGCGCTCGGCTTGATCGCCTCCCACGACGGCCCGCTCGTCGGCGTGTTCGCCGTCTTCGCGTCGTTGGTTCGCCACAGCGACAGGCCGCCCGCCAGGAGCCGGTTCGCGGCGTTCGGATCGAGGATAAAGGGTGCGATGAACAGCGCCTGGCGATTTCGCGCGTCGGGAATCGTGAACGGAATCGGCTTCCAGTCCCAGCGCTGCTGCGCGTTGTTCCAGAACTGCCCGCTGATGTAGCGATCTCCATCCGTGTCGTCGCTCGTCCCGCCGTCCAGGTTGCGGTGGATGTTCAGGTACACGTACTCGCCGTAGAACACGTTCGGATCCGTCGGATCAGCCGCGCACCAGCCGCCGTCGCCCCCGAAGATCGTCCGCCAGTTCTCGCTGCCCGCGGTGGGTTGCAGACAGATGGTTCCGTTGTCCTGTGTGCCGCCAACGATCACCCCGCTGGTCGCGTTGCCGGCCGCGCCATAGAACTGCGTCACGCTGTAGGTGTTGACGAGCTCGGCCCAGCCGTTGATGCGCGGCAACTGCGCGTTGTTGCCGACGGTGCGTACGTCCGCGGTGGTGAACACGCCGCCGTCGCCGCCGAAGAACACGCGGCGGTTCGTCGTCCCATTGAAACCCGCGGCGCTCGTAATGCAGTGGTGATCGGCGTGTGCCGATCGCGGATCCCACCACGTCGAGATATCGATGAGCAGGTCGCCGCCGTTGGTGCTGCGCCAGAGGTCGACGCCGCCGACGATCACGAAGTTCACGTTGGTCGGATCGCCGGCCCAGATGACGTTGTCGTACCAGCCCTGGTCCCCGAGGAAACGCGCCGGCTGGCCATCCTGCCGCGTGCTGCCGCGCTTCGCGTACGACTGGCCGCCGTTGGTCGAGCGCCAGATCTCGCCGCCGTTGACGTTCACCGACGCGTAGACGGTGCTGGCGTTCTGCGCCGCATACGTCAGCTCGACGCGGTTGCTCCAGATGCCCGGGTGTGTCGCCGCGGTCCAGGTCGCGCCGCCGTCGGTCGAGAAGTACGCGGTGCCGTTGTCCAGGCCGCCAGCGACCGCGTGCGTCGACAGCGTCGGGTGAAAGTCGACATCGGCGAGCGCTTCAGCAAGCACCAGCGTCCAGTTCGCGCGCGCGGCGTCCGTGCTGCGGAACAGGCCGAACGGCGTTGCCGCCAGAAGGACGATGCCGTCTCGCGAGATCGCGAGCCGGTTCACATACTGGAAGTTGGCACCGACCGTCGCCGGCAGCTGCTGCCACGTCGTGCCGTCGGTGGTGCGGAAGATCCCGGCGCCGCGAATCGCGTCAACGTTGCTGAATCCCTCGCCGGTGCCGGCGTAGATGATGTTCGGGTTCGTCGGATCCATCGCGAGACAGCAGGTGGCGAGGTTGGCCATGAAGTCGTCGACCGGCTGCCACGACACGCCGGCATCGGCAGTCCGCCACACACCGCCGCCGGCGCTCGCCGCCCACATCAGGCCGGGCGTCGTCGGGTGGACGACGATGCCGCGTGTGCGGCCCCCGACATTGCCGGGCCCGAGCGCGGTCCAGCCAGTGCCGGCGGGCGACAAACCAGCCGTCGGAGGTGGCGCGAGCGCGCCCGGCTGAACGCGCGCGCCGGTCGGCACGCCGGCGGCTTTGCCGCTGCTGGTGCGAAGACGGGTGCGCTCCGTCTGCAGTTGTCGCAGCGCGTTGCTCAGGCCTTCAGCCGGGACGCGTCCCTCATCGTCTTTCTGGGAGAGCAGCCGGAACGCTTCACGGGCGCGCGGCAGGTCGTAGTAGTCGAGGCGCATGACCGCGCGGCGCAGCTTGCCCTGCGGGATCTTCGCGAACCCCTCGTCGGTCAGACCGCGGACCTGGCGCAGCCGGCTGACCTGCTCGGGGAGCAGCTTGCGCGACTTGGCGATGCGGCGATCGGAGGGTGATGCCTGGGTGGCCGTGGCGCGGCTTGTTCGACGGGCGCCGCTGCTCCCGCGCGCGCCCGCCGGCGTCGCGCCGCGTTTCGTCTTCGCGCGCGCTCGAGTTGCCGCTCGACGTCCGCTCTTCGTCCTCTTCGCGCGCTTCGCCATCCTCGCCTCCTTCGCCACTCACATGCGCCGCGCCGGCGCCGTCGTGCGCCTCTCCGGCAGCGATCTCGTCCACTTCATCTCGCCCGTCCGGACATCCACGCAGACGAGCTGCAATCCCGTCGTTCGGCCGCGCGTCGTGTCAGATCGCGCCGCCTCAAGGAGATAGAACAGCCGGCCTTCCACCACCGAGGGTTGCCGGCCGTCCGGGGGCACCAGACTGGCGAAGACGCCAGCGTCAGGAACCGTCTCCGTTTGCGTCGCCATCGCCGCCGCGGGCGCCGTGGTCGATCTCACCAGACGACCGTTTCGTAAATCGATCCGCGCCTCGCCGTGCGTCTGCCGCCGGGCGTCTGCCTCGATCTGCATCGGCGGCGGCGCGCCGCCTGTATAAAAGGACTCCGCCCGCCACGCGATGACGAGTTCCAAGTTCTCCGCTGACACGTCGTACTCGAACACACGATCCGGATCGTTGACGGCGACCCAGTCCGGCAGCGCGATTGGCGGCAGCTCCCGATCGCTTCGGCCGTCCTCGTCGAGCTTCAAGGTGACGAACTGCAGGACGTTGTCGCGTGATCGCGCACGATCCTCCGCGACGAGCCGGTCGCCGAGGACGAGCCTCGGGCGCGCATCGACCGCCGAAATCCACAAGTCGGTGCCCGACGCGAGCTCGAGCGCCAGGACGCCGGCGGTACGTAGCGCCACGAAGCCGTGCGCACCGTCTTCGGAGGCGACACCTTCCGGAAAGGGCACCGGCGCCGTTCGCTGATCGTTCGGCTGAACCGCCACGGCCTGCACTCCGTTGAGCTGGGGGCCAGCATCTTACAAGGTTCTACGAGCATCTGGACCGATGGAACCGATGGCGGAGGTTGCGAGACTGCGACGGACGGCAACGCGAGGAACAACCATGCTGTTTATCGCCGCCGTGCAACTCATCAGGCCTGTACACTCGATGAGTGCTGGAACAGTTGGTGCCGTATGCCGTGGGGCTCACACTCCCAGTCGTTCTCTGGCTCCTGTAATGGGCATTCCGTTGGCGGTACCCTTGGGGACGTCAGACGCACGATTGACTTCCGCCTGCGGCGCCCGAGTCTCTTGGCGTGGACCTGCCACGGACGGGGCCAAACGCTCGCTCCGCTGGCCGTTCGTGGATCGACGCGGATTCGGAAGCACAGAGGCCGACACCGCCAAGGCTCGTCGACGCGCGCGGTGAAACAGCGATGATGCGGGCAGCATTTGTCGAGGCCGGCGCTGTCTACATCCTGGCTGCTGCGGCGGTCGTGTGGTACGGCCGACGAGTAGGCGGCGGTGTTCGGGCCTACGACAGACCGACGCGGCGGCGATTGCGAATCGCGTGTTCGTCGCCGCAGGTGGGCCCTTGCGACGTTCATCGGCCGAACCCTTGTTGGCTTCGCTCGGAGCAGGGGCGTAGCTGCCCTGCTGCTTCGGGATCGGGCCCCTCTCGATTCGGATCGACAGCGCCGGTTTCTGTGTCGGCGGCGAAGACTTCAGCCTCGGGAATTTCCTGAACACTTCCTGTGTCATACGGCGGGCACGGCACGTGACGAGCTTGTGAACTCTCCATCGGCATGTCGACAGGGTTGCCGCCGTCTGTGAGGGACGGGCGATTCCCCCGAACCCGTTTCCTCAGCTTCGAGCCACCGGCGCTCCGGATCGCAGGGCGAGCATCACATCTGCGCCGGACCGAAGATGTTGACGTTCAGGAACTCTTCGATCTGATTTCAGAGGATAGTTGGCGCAAGGTTTATCGGGGTGAACTCGAAGTGCGCCCACCAGGCGCGGCCCACCACCCGACGGGTTGGGCGGTCCTGTTCTGGACTGACGGGCGAATTCCTAAACCCTAGGCGACTACTCAGGAAGAATCGCGCCGCCCGGCATGAAGTGATCGCCGGAGGTCGAGGCGTCGGGCTGCGCATTGCTGAAGCACGTTGGTAGAGGAGTTCCAGTCTGGCTCGACGGATCTTCTCCCGACGCTTGGCTGCCCGGCTCCCGCCCGAGGCCCTTGGACGATAGGCGATGTTGGATTATTGAGCACGTTCTGGCTATTTCAACGACTCACGTTGACGGGATCGCCCGCTCCAGCGCATCGTCCAGCGAGCCGCGGATGACTAGCATCTTCATTGATTGTCGCGCGCTGGCCCGGTGAGAGCGACGTCTGCGAGTCGACGTGTCTGACACGTCAGTCAGGATTACTTCTACGTCGCCCGCGGTGCGGGCGAAGCTCGCGATCACCCATGCCTTGTCGGTGGACAACGTGGCGATGAAGGGCATGTCGACCGCTCGGGATTTGTTGTAGGGACGGCATCCATCGTCGCGACGCTCGATCCGCTGCGCCGGGATTGGCCAGGTGAACGACGCGAGATAACGAGCAGGGAGCCACTGATCAAGTGGGATCGTGAGCCGGCGTGGCGTCTCTGACGCCAGCAGGTCAAAGCCGTCGGCGTGATGGACGTAGGTGCGCTCCAGGCGCACGTCGTGGAAGATCGACGTGAGTCGTGGATCCGTGGGGGCATAGATCATGTCGTACGCTACCCGAGAGTTGTTTGTCACTTCATAACGGAAGCGCACGCCGTCGCCCTCCAGCGTGGCTCGCGCGAGCAGATGGACCCCATCTCGCAGATCACGCTCGTACTCGAGAGAGCGGTGGAGCGGCGCCACAGCGGTCGGTCGCCACCCCGTCCGGGACTGAAGATATAAAGCTGTTGGCTAGAGCGCTGGCCTTGTTTGACGACGGTGACGTGTTCGGGGAAGAGGATCTCGATCGACCGATCTGACGTTGAGTGACCAGGGAGGACAACGCGGGAGAACGGGCGATGTGTGCTCGGTTGCCACAAGCAACTGTAATCCAGCGGCGTTCTGAATGGGCAGGTGGACCTCGGCGGAGCCGACGGTGGTTTGCGCGCGTGTGGGCGAAGGGCCGACCAGCCACCAGACGGTCAGAATTACCCCACAGAGGCCCGCCGCGCACAACGTCCGGAGTTTATCTTTCCCCCTCATGGTTCCAGGCTCGACGATGTTATCCCGGGATGTCGCGTGTCGATCGGTAACGCTTAACGCCGTAGGGAGGAAGATGGACGAAGCTGACCGCGATGGTCGAGGAGGCCGTCGCCCATGCCAAAGTCCCATTGACGGAAGCGACACCGTCGTAAGCGAGTGCTCGCCCTGCCAGACCTGGAGCATGCCAAGACCGCCGTCCTCAACAGCCTCACCTCAGCGGGGGAAGCGCACCTACGACCACGCGATCACTGAATTCGTGGGCTGGTACTGTTCTGAGCCTCGCTTGGCTTTCAACCGAACTGTCGTGCTCCGCTATCGGATCCACCTGGAAGAGCGGCACTACGCGCCAGCGACAATCAACCTTCGACTTGCGGCCGTTCGCCGTGTGGCCTATGAGGCCGCCGATGTCGGGCTATTGAGTCCCGAATTGGCGGCCAGCATTCGCCGTGTGAAGGGCGTGCGGCGACTGGGCATCCGGACCGGCAACTGGCTGACAGCCGAACAGGGTCGCCACCTGCTCGAAGCGGCTGGAGGTGACACCTTACGGGCCGTTCGGAACCACGCCATGCTGTCGATGTTGATCGGGTGCGGGCTCCGTCGCGGGGAGCTGCTCGCCTTGGTGCTGGAGGCGGTGCAACAGCGCGAAGGACACTGGGTGATTGCCGACCTCACCGGCAAGGGCGGACATGTCCGGACGGTGCCAATACCGGTCTGGGTTAAGGCCGCCCTTGATCGCTGGACGGCTGCAGCCGGTATTCAGTGCGGGCGGGTCTTTCGCGCCATCGGTAGGACCGGTCGTGTCTGGGGCGACGGCATGACTCCTAAGGTCCTCTGGGAAATCGTGAGGGCTGCGGCAGCGAGTGCGGGAATCAACAAGCTGGCGCCACACGACCTGAGGCGGACGTGTGCGCGCCTTTGCCATCTGGCCGGCGGAGAACTCGACCAGATTCGGTTCTTGCTCGGGCATGTGTCGATTCAGACCACCGAGCGGTATCTGGGATCCCGTCAGAAGCTCGGGTGTGCCGTCAACGATCAGAATCGGGATCGAGCCTGCCGCCGCTGGGGCATAGTGCATTTTCTGGGGCCAAGGGCGGGCAGTAGGTCCGCCCTTCGCGACTTATCGCAGGTAGTCGGCACCTCGATTTGTCTTTCGAGTCGAGAGGTCACCTCGTCGGCAGGAGACGCTTCAGCTCTTCAAACCAGTTTTGCACCAGGATGAGGCCTGACGCCGTGCCGCTTCCGGTTTCTTTCTCGGCGCGGAGAATGACGATGAACCGTCCATCCGGGGCAAGAGATCGGTAGTCCGAGACCCAACGGCCGGCGCGATCATGGCAGCTTCGAACAACACCTGCGGACGCCCGGCGACCAGCGTCGTCCCGGACCTTACCGGGACCACAAACATCTGACGACCGTCCAGGCCGCCGAAGAAGAGTTCCCGACCGTTACGCGACCAGAGCGGCCGCACACCACCATCCCTCGAAATTTGCTGCTTACTTCCCAGCTCCGGATACCGCTCGACATAGATTTCTTCCCGGCCAACGTTCGACTGGTAGGCCATCCAGAGTCTGTTTGGAGAAAGGGCTGAGAACTGGTTGCAGGAATCGCTTTTTACCAGCACTCTTACGTCCGACGAGCGCTCGATGGGAATCTCCCCGATGGCGCATTGATTGATTGGCGAAGCTGGCGATACTTCCGTAAACAGAACATGACTGCCGTCGGGCGACCAGCCATCGGCATGGAGATCAATGAGATTCTTGGCGCGCGAGAGCAGTCGCTCGTCGGCGCCGGTGCCGTCCGCCTGTCGCGAGAACAGCTCCAGGTAGCCGGCTCGCCTGGACGTAAAGACGATGCGTTGCCCGTCGGACGTCCAGAGCGGACTGCGGTCCTCGGCTGGGTCGGTGGTCAGCCGGCTCAGCGTGGCGCGCGCGAACTCATACGTCGACACGTCTGTACGCGTGGCGAGGGCGAGCCGCGCGCCATCGGGCGACACCCGGACGTCGCGGTATAGGTCCGGCGGGACGCCGGGTAATGTCGTGACACGTCCCTGGCGATCCACTGAGGCGATGGTGTTCCGGCTGGCGGGACGTGCCAGGCCCGCGACATAGACGAGTGAGCCGTTGGCGGCCACCGCGAAATTGGCGGCGCCCAATGGCGTCGTCCAAACGCCCTCGAGCACCGGCGCAGGCGTGCCGGTCGGCTCCAGCCGTTCGAGGTCGAACGGCACGGCGCGCAGGGTCCCGGCGACGCCGTAGACCAGATGTCCCGTCGGCACGTAGTGAGCGTGACTCCCGCCACGAACGAGCACCTTCGACGCGCCGGTCTTCAGATCCAGCACCGCGACCTGCACGTTGTCGGGGCCCCCGATCGCCGGATAGATCGTGAAGAGGACCGCGCCGCCTCCAGGCAGGAACTCGGGCCAGAGGTGATCTCTGTCGCCGCGCTCGCTATCGGGCTTCGTGAGCACAGCGGGCTCGCCTCCTGCAGCCGACACGCGCTGCAGGCCTGTCACCGTCGCGTCGGTCGCGAAGACAATGGTCCCGTCCGGTCCCCACGTGGCGCCACGCAAAACGCCGTCCACGGGAGCAATCGTGCCAGGTGGCCCGCCCGTGATCGCCACTTTCTTGAGTCTCTGTCCGTCGGCAAACCCGATCCACTGTCCGTCGGGAGAGATGAACGGATTCGTGGGCGTGCCGAGACCGCCGAGCACGTCGGGCTCGATCTGATTGAGCACCCGTACGAGCAGTTGGTTGGTGCCGCGATACACGATGCGGGAGCCGTCAGGTGTGATAGCGACATCACGGACGCCACCCGCCGTTACCAGTGCGGTCGACTCCGTCGTTGCGATTGTCGTACGGACGACGGCCGGCGACGCGGTCCTCATGCTCCACCACACCGCTCCGCCGACGATGGCACCGCCGACGATCAGCGCGCCCGCCGCTGGAACCACGCGGCGCCAACGCGACACCTCCCCGCGTACGTAGGGTCCGGCTTCAGCCGGACCTTCGACCGCCCCCCGGAGACCTGCCGCTTCGTCGAGCACGAAGAGCGCGGTCGAGATGTCGGCAACACGCGTCCGCCGGTCCGTGTCCAGGCAGCGCCGGAGCAGCGCCCGAATCGCCGCCGGTACCTCCGCGGGCAGCGCCTGCCAGTTGGGATCGATCTTCAGCACGTTGGCGAGTGTGTCCGAGATGTCCTCACCCTCGAACGCACGCCTGCCGGTGAGCATCTCGTAGAGGACGCAGCCAAACGCCCAGATATCACTCCGTTTGTCCACCGTCTTGCCCCGCGCTTGTTCCGGACTCATGTACGCAGCCGTGCCCATGACGACGCCCATGCGCGTCATGGCCGGACTGGTAATCGTCGGCGATTGCGACGCATCGATCGAAGCGGGCGCAGGGTCGAGCGCCTTCGCCAACCCAAAGTCGAGCACCTTGACGGTGCCATCCGACCTCAGCTTGATATTCGCCGGTTTCAAATCGCGATGAATGATGCCCTGCTCATGTGCGGCTTCCACCGCCTCGGCAATTTGGCGGGCGATTGGTATCGCTTCGTCGAGTGGGATCGGCCCTTGAGCGATGCGATCCGCAAGCGTGGGTCCCTCTACCAGTTCCAGCACGAGTGCCTTGACGCCGTCGGCGTCCTCCAACCCGTAGATCGCCGCGATGTGGGGATGATTCAGGGACGCCAGGAGTTCCGCCTCGCGTTGGAAGCGGGCTAGCCTCTCCGCATCAGCGGCCACCGAGGTCGGCAGCACCTTGATGGCGACCGCCCGTTTCAGGTTGGTGTCAATGGCTCTGTAGACCTCACCCATCCCGCCCACGCCGATCAGGGCGACGACTTCATATGGACCGAGGCGCGTGCCAGGAGTTAAGGCCAAGGTTTGCGTGATTATACGGGCGGGACCGGAGTACGGAGCGGATTACTCCTCAGTGACGCCGATGTGGCGACTCATTCCGGGACTTCCCTGCTGCTCGCAGCGAATCATCGACGACTCCGGCAACCCTCCGAGATCTCCTCAACCTCGAGAGACCGACGGGCGAATGTCGAAACTCGAATTCGTCAATAGGACACGGAGACACCGGCTCAAGACAAACTCGCGGGAAACCGGGACCCCACCTCCGGCTGAGAGACGGGAACGTCGGAACCGACTCTCAGAAAGGGTCCACGCGATCGGAACACGCTCAGGCCGGTGAAACGGGTAAGCTCGTAAGCTCTTACCATGCCCCTGCCATCGGGCACGCGTCTCGGCTCGTACGAAGTCCTCAGCGCGCTCGGAAGCGGAGGGATGGGCGAGGTCTATCGCGCCCGCGACACCAGGCTCGGCCGAGAGGTGGCCGTGAAGATCGTCCGCGAGGATCTGGCCGACGCCGATCGTGTGCTGCGGTTCGAGCGCGAGGCCAAAGTCCTGGCCTCGCTCAATCACCCGCGCATCGCGCGCGCTCTACGGGATGGAGCAGGCCGACGGCCGGCACTTCCTCGTGATGGAGCTGGTCGAAGGCGAGACGCTCGCAGATCGGCTGCGCCGTGGCGCGATGCCCGTTGAAGACACGCTGGCGATCGCGCTGCAGATCGCCGAAGCCTTGGAGGCGGCGCACGAGAAAAGCGTCGTGCACCGCGATCTGAAACCGGCCAACGTGAAGATCACGCCGGACGAGAACGTGAAAGTACTGGACTTCGGCCTGGCCAAGGTCATGGAGATCGATCGAACCGGCGGCAGCCAGGGCGACTCGCCGACGCTCAGCATGATGGCGAGTCAGGCAGGCATCATTCTCGGCACGGCGGCCTACATGTCGCCGGAGCAGGCCAAGGGCCTTCCCGCCGATCACCGGAGTGACGTGTTCTCGTTCGGCGTCGTGCTGTACGAGATGTTGACCGGCCGCCAGCCGTTTCAGGGCGAGACCGCGCCCGATGTGCTCGCGTCGGTGCTCGTGCGCGACGCCGATCTCTCGCGGCTCGGGCCGGACTTCAACCCACGAGTTGCCGACCTCATCCGTCGATGCCTGGAAAAAAGCCCGAGGCGCCGATGGCAGGCGATTGGCGATCTGCGTTCGGAGATCGAAGCGATCGCGGCTGCGCCAAAGACCACGGCGATGCTCCCGGTCGCCCTGCCGCCGCGGCCGTTGTGGCGGCGCGCGATCCCGGTGGCGCTCACCGCGATCGTGGCCGGCGCGCTCTCGGGCGCAGCCGGCTGGAGCCTTCGGCCGCTCCCCGTGCCGGCCGTGACCCGGTTTTTATTCTTGCTTCCCGAGGGCCAGACGTTGACCGCCCCGGGCCGGCACAGCGTGACCGTTTCGCCGGATGGCGCCCTGATCGCGTACGTCGCCAACAGCCGGTTGTATCTAAAACCGATGTCGCAGTTGGAGGGAAAGCCGATTCAGGGCACGGAGAGCTTTCAGTCCGTGACGAGTCCCGTGTTCTCCCCCGACGGTCAATCGATCGCTTTCTGGGCATTGAGCGACGGGACGCTCAAGAAGATCGCCGTGCGCGGCGGGGCCGCCGTGACGATCTGCCCGGCGGCCAATCCCTTCGGCCTCAGTTGGGGACCGGAGGGCATCGTGTTCGGCCAGGGCGGCGGGGGCGTGCGGCGGGTGTCCTCGGACGGCGGTCAGCCTGAATCGATCGTGACGGCGAAGGCGGACGAGTTTGCGCAGAGTCCGGAGATGCTGCCCGGCGGGACACACGTGCTCTTCACGCTCGCGACCGGCACGGCCTCGGATCGCTGGGAAAAGTCGCTCGTCGTGGCGCAGTCGCTCGCCTCCCAGGAACGAACGACGCTGGTGGCCGCCGGCACCGACGCGCGTTACATCCGGACGGGTCATCTCGTCTACGCGCTGGGCGGCACACTGTTTGCGGTCACGTTCGACGCGCGCGGGTTGAAGGTGACGAGCGGCCCGGTGCCGGTCGTCGAAGGCGTCAGACGCCCGCCGGCCACCGTGACGGGTGCCGCGGATTTCCGCGTGTCGAACACGGGGTCGCTCGTCTACGTCCCAGGCCCGGCCTCGACGTCTTCGGCCCACGTCACCCTGGGCTTGACCGATCGAAAGGGCGTGGTCGAAATGCTCAAACTTCCGCTCGGCGCGTACGAGGTGCCGAGAGCGTCTCCCGACGGCCGGCATATCGCGTTTGGAACCTCCGATACCAAAGAGGCGATCGTCTGGACCTACGACATGGCCGGGGCGACGGCGATGCAGCGGCGGACCTTCGGCAGCAACAATCGGTTCCCGCTCTGGTCGCACGATGGCACCCGTCTCGCGTTTCAGTCCGATCGCGAGGGGGACCTGGCGATCTTCTGGCAGAAGGCCGACGGCACTGGCCCGGTCGAGCGGTTGACGAAGCCGGCGCCAGGGGAAGCCCACGCGCCGGAATCGTGGTCTCCGAAAGGCGAGACGCTCCTCTTCAGCAGCACCAAGGGCTCCGACATCTCGCTCTGGACCCTGACGCTGCCAGAGCGGAAGACCGCGCCGTTCGGTGCCGTCACGTCGACGATGCCCAATGACGCGGTGTTCTCGCCCGACGGGCAATGGGTGGCCTATTCGAGCAACGAAACGGGGAGGACGGCGCTCTATGTGCAGCCATTTCCCGCCACCGGCGCGAAGTATCAACTGTTCGCGGGCGATGCCGGTGGTCCGCACCATCAAATGTGGTCCAGAGACGGCAAGGAGCTCTTCTACAATCCGCGTCCCGGCGTATTCGAGGCGGTTGGTGTCACGACCAGCCCGACATTCTCGTTCGGCAATCCCGTCGCGGTACCCAGGCCCTTTCTGGGGCGGCCTCCTACCGTTCGACGGCCTCTTGACATGACACCAGGCGGCAAGTTCCTGGCGCTTTTCAGCCTCGCGCAGTCCGAGGGTGGCGCCTCGCCCGTTCCGGAAATCCGCGTCGTCCTGAACTGGTTCGAAGAGCTGAAACAGCGCGTGCCGGTGCGGTAAGACCAATCGTTTCCCGCCGAATAAGTACTCGGCGACCGATCCGGAGAATGCCCGGGAAGTTATCGGCCCTCGATAATCGGGTGAGATGCCTTCTGGCTCGGCCGGGCTCAGCTTCCGAGGTAAAGTTTCGGGTTCACATCAAGGGCAACTCATTTCGAGTCAACATCCCCTACTTCGACTTCGAAGGCGATGACATTGAACAGCCGGCGTCGGGGTGATCGGCGTGTTGTCCTACAATGTCGCGCAGCGCCGCCGCGGAATCGGCGCGCGCGCCCCGAAACATCATCCTGCTCAAGATTCGCCAGGGCCTGTGGATCACCACCCTTGCACTGGTGATCGGACTCGGCGCAGCCGGCTTCCTGGTTCCGTTATCTCCGATCGACTCTTAGGCCGGACCGAAGATCGCGACCTTCAGGTACTCTTCGATCTTCTTGACTGCGCCGTTCTTCTGGCGCTACTTGAGGATGCGCGTGGCCGTCGCCGGCCCTTGTCACCGAAGATGGAGTCGGCTGGTCGTGCGGTGGACCTCTCGCGACTCAGCCGCGAGCCGCGCTGGCCGCCGCGGCGCTCTGGTACCAGGCGACCGTGCGCCGCAGTCCCTCGTCGAACGGCACGACGGGATCGAATCCCAGGAGTTTGCGCGCCTTGTGGACGTCGGCCTGTGAATCCCGCACGTCGCCGGTCCTCGACGGGCCGAACGTCGGCTCGACCGAGCTCTTGAGGATGATCTGGAGATTGCGCACCAGTTCGAGCAGCGAGATCCGGCCGCCGCCGGCCAGGTTGATGACTTCGCCGGCGACGTTGGGCGCTTCGCACGCGCGCAACACGCCGGTCACGACGTCCGCGACGTACGTGAAATCGCGCGTCTGTTTGCCGTCCCCGAGAATCGTCGGCGGCTTGCCGTTGGCGAGCGCCTCGGTGAACAGCGAGATGACCCCTGAATAAGGCGAGCCCGGCTGCTGGCGCGGTCCGAACACGTTGAAATAGCGCGTCGTGACGGTCTCGAGACCGTACAGGCTGGTGAAGAGCTGGCAGTACTGCTCGCCGATGAGCTTCTGCAGGGCGTAGGGCGACAGCGGGGCCGGCCGCATGTCTTCGCGCTTCGGCAGCACGGCGGCATCGCCGTACACCGAGGAGGAACCGGCGAAGACCAGCCGTTTGACCTTGGCGTCGCGCGCCGCGACGAGCACCTGGAGCGTGCCCTCGACGTTCGCGCGATGCGACCGCACCGGATCGGCGACCGAGCGCGGCACCGACGGAATCGCCGCCTGATGGATGACGAACTCGCAGCCCTCGACCGCGCGTTGCGCGATCGCGGGATCCGCGACGCTCCCTTCGACGACGTCGCAGGCGTCGCCTGGCGGCAGGTTCTCGCGACGGCCGCTCGAAAAATCGTCGGCGATTCTGACGGACTCTCCGCGCCTCAGCAGTTCTTCGACGATGTGCGAGCCGATGAAGCCCGCGCCTCCGGTGACGACGTAACGTGGCACGCGCAGTATCTTATCGTGGCCAGCCGGTCTGCGGCAGGCCGGGCGTCCACCGCAGCGCGTTCTGATAGTAGAGCTTCTTCAGCACGGCATCAGGCAAGCCCATGCCGTAGAGCTTCCAGAACGCGTGGTAGTCGCGGTAGTAGTCGAAGTACTCGTCGTTGGTCTCGAAGACGCGCCAGAAGTAGGGAAACTCGGCCGGCGCGTAGGAATCCTTGCCGAACAGCACGCGGTCCTGGTACTTGATGAAGAACTCGCGGGCAGCACGCGGCTGCCGGCCGAAGTCATAGAGGACCGCGCCGACTTCGAGCACCAGGTTGGGCTGCGCGTCGAGCTGCTTCGCCGCGCGCGCCAGGTCGTTGCCGTACCAGTTGAAGTGCGCGCCGATGTACCGCGTCTTCGGATTGGCCGCGTACATCCGATCGCGCTCGCCCATCAGATCCTCGAACGTCGGCAGCGGGCCGTACTTCTCGGTCGGCGGTTTCCCGGCGGCATCGTTGCGGCGATCGGCGAAGAGCGCCAGTTCGAGCCAGCGCTCGTTGTGCAGATCGAGCGGCGAGAAGAACTCCTGCGGCTCGGCGGTGTGAATGATGACCGGGATGTTCAGGCGCGCGCACAGATCCCAGATCGGCTTCAGCGCCGGGTCGTCGACGTGAAGCCGCGAGCCGTCGGCCTTCACGTTGTCGAGGCCCAGGCCCTTGGCGATCTTGAGCCCGATGGCGCCATTCTTGACGGCCTGCTCGAGGTCAGCGACGGCCTTCTCGGCCCACCCGGGTCCTCCGGCGCCGTTCCACTGCACGTTGGCGAAGACGCGGAAGCGATCCGGATACTTGCTCGCGCGAATGAAGTCCACCTTCTGCTTGACCTGCGCGGGATCGGCGCCGCCGCTCAGAGTTGACCAGGATGCGCAGGTTGAGCGCGTCCATTTCCTGGATCATCTGTTCGATGTTGTCCGCGTTGATGGTCGTGTGGTTGTGACTGTCGACGACGGGAAACTTGGCCTTCGGCACCAGGTGCTCTTCGGTCTTGAGCGTCGTCCGCGGCCGATAGTCGACGATGCTCGGCGCCGGAAACTCTGGAGCGCGGCACGAGCCCGTGCGCCACTCGGTCATCCCGGGCGGGCACTCGCCATTCGGCTGCAGCGGCACGCCGCCGCCGCGTCCGCCACCGCGGCCCTGCCCGCCCGCCCCACGACCGCCCGCGCCCTGCGACTGCGGCTGGGGCGGCGGCGGCTGTTGCTGGGCGATGACGGCACTGCCCAGGATCACGGCAGCGCTCAAGGCGGAGAGGACGACACGCGAAGGGGACATCAGAGGCTCCTCAAAAAGTGTCGTCGCAGCGGGCCGTAAGCCGAATTCTGGTCCCGCCGTCGCTCACCCTCACGGCCTCACGGCCGCTCGGGCGAGCTATGGCGGACGACAATCATTCCTCTAGGCCCGGCATTACTGACGGGCTCCAGCGACCTACCCGGAGGCTTCGGACGGGCCGTCCTCTTTCACCGGCGTACACGACGTACGCCGGTGGCTTGGCGCCTCCCTATTTGGCCTTGCTCCGTGCGGGGTTTTGCCTGCCATCTGCCTTACAGCAGACGCGGTGCGCTCTTACCGCACCTTTTCACCCTTACCCGGCTCGCCCTCGGCTCCGGGCTGCGAGGAGTCGATGCGCGCTGGCTCGACCGCGCAGCAGCTCCTCGACGTCAGCCGAGGCCAAGCCGGGCGGTATATTTTCTGTGCCACTGTCCTTCGGGTTGCCCCGACCGGGCGTTACCCGGCGCACTGCCCTGCGGAGTTCGGACTTTCCTCCCGCCTCCGCTCCGGCCTTTCGGCGCGGCTACGGCGGGAAGCCCGAGGGCCTGCCCGACGAAGCGCGGAGCGCGAAGGCCGGCGATCGTCTGGCCCGCTGCGACAACAGATTGATTGTACAAGAACGCGTCAGCCAGGGCCCAAGGCCCTATCTCCTTCGCGAGGCCGCTGCCCTACCCGTCCGAATCCTGCTTGATCGCGTACTGCTCGAGCTTCTTGTAGAGATTGCTGCGCGGCGTATCGATGACCTCGGCCGTCTTCGAGATGTTCCAGGAGAACTCACGCAGCTTGTCGACCAGGAACGCGCGCTCGGCCCATTCCTTGAACTCGCGGAGCGTGACGGGCTTGGGCGTCGAGCCGGTCGGGGCGCTGGCGCCCGCCGGCAGCGCGCTCGCGCCAGCCACGCCGGCGCCGGCAGGGGGGCGCGCGTCGCCGCGCACGACCGATCGCACGTCGTCCGCCTCGATGGTGTCGCCGTCGCTCATGATCAGCAGCCGCTCCACGGCGTTCCGAAGCTCGCGGATGTTGCCGCGCCAGCGCGCCTGGCGGAGGGCGTCGAGCGCGCCCGGGCCGAAACGGGCGGGCCGGCGATTGTTCTCGCGACTGAACTGCGAGACGAACTGCTGGACGAGCGCCGGGATGTCGTCGAGGCGCTCGCGCAGCGGCGGAACCGTGATGGGAATCACGCTCAGCCGGAAATAGAGGTCCTCACGAAAACGGGCCTCGGCGATTTCCTCCTCGAGATCCTTGTTCGTCGCCGCAATCACGCGCACGTCGACCTTGATCGTCCGTGCCGACCCGAGCCGCTCGACCTCGCCTTCCTGCAGGACGCGCAGCACCTTCGCTTGCGTCTTCGGACTCATGTCGCCGACTTCGTCGAGAAAGATGGTGCCCCGATCGGCCTGCTCGAACTTGCCGATCTGCTTCTCGGTGGCGCCGGTGAACGCGCCACGCTCGTGGCCGAAGAGCTCGGACTCGATCAGCTCCTCTGGAATGGCGGCGCAGTTGACCTGGACGAAGCGTTCCTTCGCGCGCAGGCTCGACCGGTGGACCGCGCGCGCGATCAACTCCTTGCCGACGCCGCTCTCCCCGAGAATCAGGACCGTGGCGGTCGTCGGCGCCGCGCGCCGAATCTGATCCAGGATCTGCTTGAGCGTCGAGCTGGACCCGACCATCTCGTGACGCGCTTCCTTTTCGGAGCGCATCTGCCGGTTCTCGCGTTTGAGGGCGGCGAGATCGAGCCCTTCGCGAACGGCATCGAGGACGTAGTCCTTCGAGAGCGGCTTCTCGATGAAGCGGAACGCGCCGAGCCGTCCGGCGTCGAGCGCGGTGCTCGCGGTGCCGTGCGCGGACACCATCACGACGGGCAGCGCTTCGTTGAGGCCACGCAACCGGCTCAACACTTCGAGCCCGTCGATGCCCGGCATCTTGATGTCGAGGAAGACGAGATCCGGACTGTCGCGTTCGGCGGCCGTCAGCGCCTCGGGGCCCGATCCGGCCGTCAGGACCTCGTGCCCCTCGTACTCCAGGATCATCCGCATGGTTTCGCGGATCGCGGACTCGTCGTCCACCACGAGGATGCGCGCCTTCATGATGCGGGGTCGGCGACGATGGTGGTGATGAGGCGCTGGCCGGAGAACTTGTCGTAGAGGAGCACGGCGGCGGCCTCGCCCGGCTTGAGCGCGTTCACCAGCGCGAGGAACTCGCCTGCGGTCGTGACCCGGCGCCGGTTGATCTCGAGCACGATGTGCCCGGCACGGATCCGGGCCAGCCGCGCCGGACCGGCCGGATCGACGTCGAAGACGATGACGCCTTCGATCGTCTCCGGGAGCCCCTGGCGCATGATCGTCGCGCGATCGAGGTCGCGGACGGTGAAGCCGAGCGGGCCCTGCTCGCGGGCGGTGACCGGACGGACATTCTGCAGCCGGGTCGATCGGCTGCGCGTCGTCTCGGCAAGCGGCCGTTCCGTCAGCTTGACCGACATCGTGCGCACCTCGCCCTCGCGCCACACTTCGAGCGCGGCCAGGCTGCCGGGCGGACGGCCGGAGATGTAACGAATCAGGTCGTCATCAGACCGGATCGACACCTGATCGACACGCGTGATCACGTCGTAGGCCCGGAGGCCGGCACGCTCGGCCGGCGTGTCGGACGACACGTCCTGCACCAGCGCACCGCGTTCCGGCGCGATGCGCAGCGCCCGATGCAGCGCCGGCGTCAAGGCGGTCAGGCCGACGCCGATGAACCCGCGCGACACACGTCCCGTCTCCCGCAATTGCGGCAGTACGGCTATCACCTGGGTGATCGGAATCGCAAACCCGATATTCGAGGCCTGGGCGCTGACCGCCGTCGTGATGCCGACGACCCGGCCCTGGGCGTCGATGAGCGGCCCGCCGCTGTTGCCAAAACTGATCGCCGCGTCGGTCTGGATATAGGCATCCAGACTTTGATCGAACAGCTTACGGCCGAGGAAGCTGATGACGCCGACCGTCACGGAGTGGACGTAGCCGAGCGGGTTGCCGATCGCGCAGACCCATTCCCCGACGCGCAGCGTCTCGGAATTGCCGAGCGACGCCACGGGCAGGTCAGGCTGTCCGGGAATCTGCAAGAGCGCGACGTCGATCGCCGGATCGACCCCGATGACTTCGGCGCGGAACGTGCGGCCATCGCCGAGCGTGGTCGTGATCCGATCGGCGCCTTCGATCACGTGGTAATTGGTCAGGATGAGACCCGACCGGTCGATGATGAACCCGCTGCCGGAGCCCTCTCGCGGGGCGCTCGGATCGTCGGCGGTCTCACGGCGCCAGCGCGGACCGGCGCCGCGCGATGCCGCGTCTACATTGACCACGGCGGCATTCACGCGCGCCGCCACGGACGCGAAATCCACGGTCCCGGGAGCGGCGACAGGCGCCGCCGCGACGACCTCGGGCGTGCCGCCGGACACCGGGGCAGTCGCCGGGACGGCCGGTGACGCGTCCGCCGGCCGCGCAACCACCCGGTCTGTCGCACCAGACGGACGCGTGCCCGCGGCGACGAGACCCATGAGGAAGCTCACGACGCCGGTGAGCACGACCAAACCGCCAGTGTGTTTTCGTGACATTCTTTAAAAGCTCGCGGGGCTCAGGCCTGCAGGCGGTCATCTTCTTTAGTTGCGCGTGGGGCCCCACCCCCACGCGCGCGCCCTCACGGCTCGCTACGCTCGCCTTCGGGCGGTCATCGTTCTTAGGTCTTCTCCGTGCCCTCTAACTCTTCTCCGTGTCCTCGTTCTTCCGCGACGGCTCGCTACGCTCGCCTGCGGGCGGTCAGCTTTTCTTGCGCGCGGGGCCCCACCCCCGCTCGCGCGCGCTCACGCTCGCTACGCTCTTTTCTTACACCGCGTGGGGCCCCACCCCCACGCTTCGGACGCTCGCCGACGCGGCGGTCAGCTTCTCTTACTCGCGGGGCCCCACCCCCGCTCGCGCGCCGCCGACGCCTCGCTACGCTCGGCTGGCGGCGGTCAGCTTTTCTTAGCTCTTCTCCGTGCTCTCTAGCTCTTCTCCGTGCCCTCGTTCTTCCCCGTGTCCTCGTTCTTAATTATAAGGGCCAAAAACTCGGCTTCCGAGAGCTCCGGCACCCCGAGCGCGCGGGCCTTGTCGAGCTTGCTGCCGCCGTCACGGCCGACGATCAGTCCTGTAGTCTTTCGGCTGATCGACGACGAGACTTTGGCACCGAGCCGCTCGAGCTCTTCGGCGGCGGCTTCGCGGCTCATCGCGTCGAGCGTGCCGGTGATGACATAGGTGCACCCGGCCAACGGCAGCACGCCCGGTGTCGCGTCACCTGTCGCCTCGTCCTCCTGCCGGACACCGGCCGCGGCCAGGCGGTCGAAGAGCGTGGCGTTCTCCGGACCGTCGAGAAAGGCGCGCACCGACTTGGCCACGATCGCTCCGATATCGGGGACCGTCGACAACTGCTCGACGGTCGCCTCGCGCAGTTTCGGCATCGACCGAAACGCCTTGGCCAGCGCGCGGGCGCCGCCCTCGCCGACGTGCCGGATGCCGATTCCGTGCAGTTGCCGCCACAGCTCGGCCCGCTTGCTCTTGTCGATTTCGGCGACCAGGTTCGCGGCCGACTTCTTGCCCATCCGATCGAGCGCGGCCAGCTGGTCGGCCGTCAAGGCGTAGAGGTCGGCGTAGTCGCGCACCAATCCCTGCGTGACCAGCTGATCGACGAGGGCCTCGCCCAGGCCTTCGATGTTCATCGCGCGGCGCGACGCAAAGTGCTGGAGACCGCGGCGGATTCTGGCCGGGCAGGAGACGTTCTCGCACCGCCAGACGACTTCCTCGTCGGGCTTGACGAGCGCGCTCTGGCAGAACGGGCACACCGTGGGCATCTGCCACTTCGGCGGATCGCCCTCGCGCGCCTCGAGGACCGGCCCGAGCACTTTGGGAATGATGTCGCCGCCCTTTTCGACGCGCACGAGATCGCCTTCGCGAATGTCGCGGCGCGCGATTTCCTGGTCGTTGTGGAGGGTCGCGAGTTGGACGGTCGTGCCGCCGAGGCGGACCGGCTCGAGCACGGCAAAGGGCGTGACCCGGCCGGTCCGGCCGACATTGACGTCGATCCGGATGAGCTTCGTCGTGGCCTGTTCGGCGGGAAACTTGAAGGCGACCGCCCAGCGCGGGAACTTCGCCGTCGTCCCCAACTGCGCACGCAGGGCGAGATCGTCGAGCTTGATGACGATGCCGTCCGTCTCGAACTCGAGGCCACGGCGCTCGTCGCGCCATCGATCGCAGAAGGCGAGCAGCGCGTCGACGCCCTCACAGCGCGCCCAGTGCGGCTCGACCGGGCAGCCCCATGCCGAGAGCTGCGTCAGCATCTCGGCATGGGTCGACGCAGGCAGGTCCGCGGCGTCCCGGAGGATCACCTGATACGTGAAGGCGCTCAGGCCGCGCTTCGCGACGGCCTGAGCGTCGAGCGTCCGCAGCGCGCCGGCGGCGGCGTTGCGCGGGTTGGCAAACGGCGGCTCCCCCGCCGCTTCGCGCTCCTGGTTCATCCTGGCGAACGTCGTGCGCGGCAGAGTACACCTCGCCGCGAATCTCCATCCGCTCCGGCGCGGCCGCCATCGTCAGCCGTTTCGGGATGCCGTGAATCACCGCCATGTTGGACGTCACGTCTTCGCCGGTGACGCCGTCGCCGCGGGTGACGCCGCGCGTGAGCCGCCCGCGCTCGTAGGTGAGCGCGAGGCTGACGCCGTCGATCTTCAGCTCGGCGACGTAGGCGAGCGCGGTCTCGACCGGCCGGTCGAGACCGCGGCAGACGCGGCCGTGAAAGTCGCGCAGCTCGGCCTCGTTGTAGGCGTTCTCGAGGCTGAGCATCGGGACGAGATGATCGACTTTCGCGAAGCCCTCCGCCGCCCGTCCGCCGACGCGGACGGACGGCGAGTCCGGATCGGCCAGCTCGGGATGCGCGCGCTCCAGATCCTGGAGCTCGCGCATGAGGGCGTCGTATTCCGCGTCGGAGATCTCCGGCACGGCGTCGACGTAGTAGCGCTCGTTGTGGTGCCGGAGGAGGCGGCGAAGCTCGGTGACGCGCGACAAAGACATCGGGTGTCTTTTTACGTTATACGTAAAAAGACACCCGATGTCCTAGCGATCGCGACTCAGCACGTAGTCGGTGAGCGCCAGGAGGCCGTCGCGCTCGGGAGACGGCGGAAACGCGCCAGCCAGCTGCGCCTTGGCGCGATCGCCGTAGGTCACGGCGCGCTCGAAGGCCGCTTCGACCGCGCCGTGCCGGCGCAGCAGATCCTTGATCGTCCGCCAGACCTCCGGCGTCACCTGACCATCCGTCACGACGCCCTGAATCAGCGCCGCCACGTCGGGCCCCGTCTTCTGGAGCAGCAGGATGACCGGCAGCGTGACCTTGCCCTCGCGGAGATCGCCCCCGATGGGCTTGCCCAGCCGCTCCTCTTCCGCCATGTAATCGAGGACGTCGTCGGTGATTTGAAAGGCCAGCCCGAGATTGAAGCCGTACTCACGCAGCGCCGTGCGCTGCTCGGCCGTGCATTCGCCCAGCAGGCCGCCGATCTCCGCACAGCCGGCGAACAGGTGCGCCGTCTTGCGGCGGATGATCTCGAAGTGCTCGTCCTCGGTGATGGTGGCGTCGCCCGTCTTGGTGAGCTGATAGAGCTCGCCCTCGATCATCTTCAGTGTCGCGTCACAGAGGAGCCGCACGACCTCGAGGGTGTCTTGCGACAGCGCCATCGCCATCGACCGGATGTACAGATAGTCCCCGAGCAGCACCGTGATGTCGCTGCCCCACCGCGAGTGCGCGGTGAGCCGGCCGCGGCGGGTCTCGGCGCCATCGATGATGTCGTCGTGCACGAGGGTGGCGGTGTGAATGAACTCGACCACGGCCGCGTTGAGAATCGCGCGGTCGCCCGGAATAGCCGCAGAGGCGGGCCGCCAGGAGCAGCACGGCGGGGCGGACTCGCTTGCCGCCGCTCATCTGGACGTACTTGCCCATCTGAGGGATGAGCTCGACGCGGGACTCGAGGTGGCGAGCGAATTCGCGCTCGACCTTCGCGAGCTCCTCGCGGACAGGTTCGAAGATCTCGGCGAGCCCCGGAACGGACGTCGCGGAAGAATCGCCGGAAATCGATCGCGCCTGCGGGCTCACCCTCGAAAAACCTGCCCGAATGAGACCATAGGTTACGCGGGGTGTCAACGCGGGTCGGGGCTGAACAGCGCGTGGAAGTTGCGGGTGACCAATCCGCCCGTTTCCTCGACGCTGCGCCCCCGGGCCGCCGCCACGATCCGTGTCGTTTCCGCCACCCACGCCGGCTCGTTACGCTTGCCGCGGTGCGGGACGGGTGCCAGAAACGGCGCGTCGGTTTCAACCAGCAGGCGGTCGTCGGGGACAAAGGCGGCGACGTCCCGCAACTGGTCGGCCTTCGGAAACGTGACGATGCCGGAGAGGGAGATGAAGAACCCCAGATCCAACGCCCGCCGCGCCTCGTCGACCGTACCGCTGAAGCAGTGCATCACGCCGCGCAGCCGGCCCGGCCCCGCTTCTCCGATCATGGCGAACGTGTCGTCGGTGGCCTGTCGCGTGTGGATGACGACCGGCAACGCACGTTCGAGCGCGACGGCCATCTGTGCGCGAAACACGTCCTGCTGGACGGCCGGCGGCGAAAAATCGTAGTGGTAGTCGAGGCCGATTTCTCCGACCGCGACGGCGCCGCTCCGGTCGATCGCGGCGCGCGTCACCTCGGCCGCCTCGTCGATCCGCCCAGCGTAGGCGCCGGACCGATGCGGATGGACCGCCGCCGCAAATCGCACCGCTTCCCACGCGGTGACGACCTGGGCCGCACGCGCGATCTCGTCAGCTTCGTCGGCCGAGAGGATGCACAACGCCCCCGCGAGCCCGGCGGCCCTGGCGCGGCTGACCACCTGGTCGAGGTCGGCCGCGAAGGCGTCGTCGGCCAGGTGGCAGTGCGAGTCGATCGTCATCTGCTATCGGACGCGCGTGCCGGGCGCCGGCGGCGCGTCGAAGGCCACGAGCATTGGCTTGCCGCCCTCCGGACTGGCCGCGAGAACCATGCCGTTCGACTCGATCCCCATCAGCTTGGCGGGCTTCAGATTGAAGACGATCGCGACGTGGCGCCCGACGAGCGCGTCGGCTTCGTACGCTTCGGCGATGCCGGCCACGATGGTCCGCTGCTCGGTGCCGACGTCGATCTGCATCTTCATCAGCTTCTTGGAATTCGGCACGCGTTCGGCCGTCAGCACCCGCGCCACGCGCAGGTCGATCTTCATGAAGTCGTCGATGGAGATGCGGTTGTCGGTGGCCGCCGGCGCGGCCGGTGCCGGACTCGCGGCGACTGGCGCGGGCGCTCCGGCGGGCGCGGCTGACGGCGTTACCGCCGGGGCTCCCGGCGCGACGGACTCGGACTTCGGCTGATCGGTCACTCGTGACTCCTTGGTCGAAACAACGGCAATCGGTTCTTCCGGGCCGGCCGCCTCGAGGCGGGGCCACATCGCATCCTTCCGAACGAGCGTCCGCTCCTCGCCGGTTCGAGCGGTGAGGTCGTCTTCCGACCACCGCAGTTCCGGCGCACGTGACACCTTCGCCCCGACGCGCTCGAGGATTCTCCTGTGCGGATGAGGGCATGACCGGACTCAGCATGACGGCGGCCACCCGCAGCGCCTCCGCGGCATTCCACAGCACCTCATCCAGGGCGGCGTCATCGCCCCGCTTGGCGAGCGCCCAGGGCTCGCTCGAAGCGATGTATTCGTTGGTCGCGTCGACGAGACGGAACGCTTCCCGGCAGCCCTGATCGAGCGCCAGCCGGTCCATCGCGGCCACGTAGGTCTGGCGGGCCTCGGCCGTCACCGAGCCAAGACGCCCGTGCACCCCGCCGCGACACACCAGCCGGCCCTGCCGGTACCGCTCGACCATCGAGGTGACGCGATTGACGAGGTTGCCGAGGTTGTTCGCCAGGTCGACGTTGTACTTCTCCTCGAAACGATCCCACGTGAAGTCGCCGTCCGACCCGAAGACGATCTCTTTCGTGAGATACAGCCGGAGCGGGTCGGGCCCGAATCGCTTGGCCGCGTCGAGCGGATCGAGCACGGTGCCAAGCGACTTGCTCATCTTCTGGCCCTTGGTGAGCACCCAGCCGTGCCCGAAGACCTGCCTGGGCACGGCCAGGCCCGCGCTCATCAGCATCGCCGGCCAGACGACACAGTGGAACCGGGTGATGTCCTTGCCGACCAGATGCAAGTCGGCCGGCCACCAGCGCCCGAACTTCGTGTCGTCCGAGCCGTAGCCGACCGCCGCCGCGTAGTTGATGAGCGCGTCGTACCACACATAGACGACGCTGCCCGGGTCGAACGGGAGCGGGATGCCCCACGCCTGTCCGGCGCGGCTGACCGAGATGTCTTCGAGGCCCGACTCGAGCAGCCGCAGCATCTCGTTGCGTCGCGACTCGGGCTCGACGAAGCCGGGATGGTCGGCGTAGTGCTGAAGGAGGCGGTCGCGGTACGCGGAGAGGCGGAAGAAGTAGTTGCGCTCTTTGATCCAGTCGGGCCGGGTCTTGTGGATGGGACACAGCCCGTCGATCAGATCCTTCTCCTGCTTGAAGGCCTCGCAGGACACGCAGTACCAGCCCTCGTACTCACCGGGATAGACGTCGCCCGCTTCGAACGACTTGCGGACGAGCGCCTCGACCGCGGTCCGATGCCGTGGCTCCGTAGTCCGGATGAAATCGTCGAACGAGATGTCGAGCTGCTGCCAGACCGTGCGGAACTGCCGCGCCATCTCGTCGCAGTATTCGAGCGGCGACTGATTCAGCTCGCGAGCCTTCCGAAACACATTCTGCGAGTGCTCGTCATTGCCCATGACGAAGTGGACGTCGAATCCGCGGAGGCGCTTGTAGCGGGCGATGACGTCAGCCGCGATCTTCTCGTAGGCGGTACCGAGATGCGGGCGGCTGTTGACGTAATCGATAGCGGTCGTGAGATAGAAGCGCGCCATAAGAATGAATGCGTTGCCGGAACTCGAGCTCGTCATTTTATCGCGACGCGGGCGAACCGATCTACAATCCGCCGATGTTTGGCCGCTGGAGGAAGGCCGCGGGGCTGGCCGCCGGGCTCGCCATCGCGGCGCCCGCGTTCGCGCAGGGCACCTCAGCGCCCCCAGCCGGCGCACCGCCTCCGCCCCCACCCGGGGCGGCGATGTCGCACGAGCAAGCCGCTGCCGGGTCCGAGTACCCGAGCCTCAAGATTGCCGGCTTCGGCGACGTGAATTTCTCGGCGACCGAGCACATGGAAGGGCCGCGCGGGTTCAGCCAGGGCCAGTTCGCCCTCCACATGACGTCCGCGCTCTCACCGCGAGTGACGTTCTTTGGCGAGATCAGTTTCTCGGCACGTTCGGACGCCGGGACGGGATCGCCGCCCGCCACGGGCTTCAACGCGGAAATCGAGCGCATGATTCTGCGATTCGATCGCAGCGACCAGCTCAAGGTCTCGTTCGGCCGCTACCACACGCCGATCAATTGGTGGAACACGTTCTACCACCATGGACAATGGCTGCAGACCAGCATCCAGCGGCCGGAGATGATTCAGTTCGGCGGCCGATTCCTGCCCGTGCACTTCGTCGGCGCACTCGTCGAGGGCGTGCTGCCGGCGGGCGGGCTCAACCTCAATTACAAGGGCGGCATCGGCAACGGCCGCGCCACGGTCATCAGCCGCGGCGGCGACGCGGGCGACGTCAACGGCCGGCGGGCATGGCTCCTGAACGCGTTCACGAAGCCCGACAAGCCGTACGGCCTCGAGCTCGGCGGCGCGTTGTACGACGACTTGATCACACTCAGCGCCGGCCCTGAGTACCGGGAGCAGATCGTCTCGGGCTACGTGGTGTGGCACAAGGAGACGCCCGAGCTCATCGCGGAGTTTGCCAGCGTGCGCCATCGGGAACACGACGCCGAGCAGGCAGCGGCCACCTGGAGCCAGGCGTTCTACGTGCAGACGGCGTATCGACTACCGTGGCAGGAGCGGGTCTGGAAGCCGTACTTCCGCTTCGAACACATCGGGATCGACCCGGCCGAAGTGGTCTTTGCCACCGTGCCGGATCTGGACCAGGCAACGATCGGCGTGCGCTTTGACGCGTCGCAGTTCGCCGCCATCAAGGGCGAGTACCGCACCTGGACCCGCGGCTCCGGCTCGCAGCGCAACCAGGGCGGCTTCTTTCAGATTTGTTTCACGTTCTGATGCGCGCCTTCAGCGGTCGCCCGCCGTCGTTATCTCGTCGAGCCCTGCTGCTCCTCGTGTGGCTGCTCGTCGGCAGCTGGTCCGGATCGCTCGGCGCCCAGACCGGTGGGGATATCGCGGTCGTGGTCCATCCTGACGTCGCGATCGACAACCTCACCCTGCCCGAGCTTCGCCGCATGCTGCTCGGTGATCGCGAGTTCTGGTCGGCTGGCGTGCGGGTGACGCTGTTGATCCGGGCGCCGGTAGCGCGCGAGCGCGACATCGCCGTGCAGTCCGTCTGTCAGATGACGGAAGCCCAGTTTCGGACGCATTGGATCGGCAAAGTCCTCCGCGCCGAGACGCCGAACACCCCGAAGATTGTCTACTCCACTGAAATGGCGCTCGATCAGGTGGCGCGGCTGCCCGGCGCGATCTCGTTTGTCCCGGCTGCGCAGGTCGGGCGCAGCGTGAAGGTCCTCAAGATCGACGGCCGCTCACCGGGCCAGGCGGGCTACAGACTGCGGTGAGGCAGAACGCAAAGAACGCCATCAGAGCTTTCGCTTCATAACACGGGGCTCACGGGGACGAACGGAGCACACGGAGTGCGGCCTCTGAAACGTGTGATCCGAGGGCTTCCGGATAATTTGACCCCGTGAACTCCGTGCCCCTCCGTGGCCCCCGTGTGAGAGGCCTTGCCCTATCGCTGCCTACTTCATCCCGAGCCGGCTCAGCAGTCGCTGGAAGCGTTCCTCTTTCCGTAGCGGCTCGAACCAGGGCGCCACGTTGATCTGCGCCATCGAGAAGTCGTGCTCCTCGTACGCTTTCTCCAGCCAGTCGAGCGCGTGCGCGTGATCGCCAAGCGCCGTGTAGATCGCCGCGATGGCTGACGAAGGAACGTACTCCCGGGTCGCCAGCGCCTGCAGGTCTCTCAGCACGGTGTCGGTCGCCGCCTTGTTCTTGCGCCGGGCGTAGGCCGCGCCAAGGTGTCCCATGACGACGGGGCTGTTCTCTGAAAGTTGGAGCGCCCGCGTGAGCTCAGCGATCGCGTCGTCGTGGCGCTCGTCCAGGCTGTACGTCATGCCGAGTCCCTGATGCGCGGAGACGGAGTTGACGTCGAACTCCAACGTCTTGCGGAACTGCGCGATGGCCTCGGCGCGCTGCCCGGCAAACAGCAGATGCCAGCCGAGGTCGGCATTGACGATCGGCGAGAGCGGATCGAGATCGAGCGCACGCCTGGCCTCGATGATCGCCTCGGACGTCCGTCCGAGCGTCGCCAGATACATCGCGTACTGATTGTGGGCCAGCGCAGACGACGGGCTGAGCGAGATGCCCTGCTTGAACTCGCGATCGGCCGCCGTCCAATCCCAATCGAGCCACAGCTTGATGTGCCCGAGCGCGACGTGCCCTTCGCCCAGGCTGGGGTCGAGCCGCAATGCCTGCTCCGCGGCCGTCTTGGCCTCACTCAGCGCTTCGACCCAATACGAGCCGAGCAGGAGATAGGAATCCGCCAGCCCCGCGTAGGCGAGCGCGTAATTCGGATCCTTCGCGATCGCCTGCTGGAAGTAATCGATCGACCGCTTGTAGGCCGCGATCGTCCCTTTGTTCCAGTGATAGCGGCCCTGTAGATACAACTGATACGCGACGGCATCGTCGGTGTAGCGCCGGGTCGCGAGCTTCTTCTCCTCGCCGCTGAGGCGCGGGCGGAGCTTGTCGAGGATCTCGCCGGCGATGTCGTCCTGGACGTCGAGGATGTCCGCCGCGGCGCGATTGTACTGGTTGCCCCACAACTGGGTGCCGTCGCCGACGTTCATCAGGTCCGCCTGAATGACGAGTCGATCGCCGCGAACCGCAATCCGCCCGGTGACCACGACCTTGACGCCCAGGTCGCGGCCAACTTGCTGCGGATCGATGTCCTTGCCCTTGTAGCGAAACACCACGCTGCGCGCGCTGACGCGAAGGCCCGGCAACTGCGACAGGCCATTGATCAGCGTCTCGGTGATGCCGTCGGTCAGGTACTCGCTCTCCGCCGGCGCGCCAGACGCCGCGAACGGCAGCACGGCGATCGAATCGATGCCGGTCGGCGCCGTCGATCTTTGCGACCACCAATACGCCAGCGCCACGCCAATCAGCAGCACCGCGGCCAGCACTGCCACCTTGGCCACGGTTGACCGGCGCCCCAACGCTGACGGCAGCGCCGCAGGCACCGCCTTCGGTGGCTTTGGAATCCGGCGGAGCCTCGGGGATCGCGTGGAGCTGCGTCGCCATCGGTTGCCCCGGCTCGCTCGCGCGCTGGAGGCGCTTCAGATCGGCACGGACCTCGGCGGCGGTCTGGTACCGAAGAGTACCGGTCCTTCTCGAGCAATCCTGAGACGACCTGGTCGAACTCCGCCGGCACGGCTGAATTGAGCAGGCTCGGACGGGCCGGGTTCTGATGCAGGATCGCGTCGTACATGAGGGCCGGCGTCTTCCCCGAGAACGCCTCAGTGGACGTCGCCATCTCGTACAGCACCACGCCAAACGAGAACAGATCCGTTCGAGCGTCGATGTCGTCGCCCCGAGCCTGTTCGGGCGACATGCAGGAGAGCGTGCCCATCGCCTGACCAGTGGCGGTCGCCGGATCCACAGGGTGCGCCAGCGTGGTGTCCGAGTACGGATCCGGGGCCCTGGTCACCAGCTTCGCCAGCCCGAAATCCAGAATCTTGACCTGGCCGCGCTCGTTCAGAAAGATGTTGGCGGTCTTGATGTCGCGGTGGACGATGCCGAGCGAGTGCGCGTACTCGAGGGCGTCGACCACCTGCACACCGATATCCAGCACCTCATCGAGCCGCAAGGGCTGCTGCGCAATCCGCTGCCGCAGCGTTGTCCCCTCCAGCAGTTCCATGACGAGGAACGGCTGGTCGCCGTGGCGACCGACGTCGAACAACGCGCAGATGTGCGGATGATTGAGCGCCGACGCGGCGCGCGCCTCGCGTTGGAAACGGTCGAGCGCGGCCGGGTCCTGCGACAGCCTGGCCGACAGGAACTTCACGGCCACCCGCCGGCCCAGGCGAGTGTCTTCAGCCCGGTAGACGACACCCATCCCGCCTTCGCCGATCTTGTCGAGGATGCGGTAATGGGTGACGGTCTCGCCGATCATGGTCGGGCCAAACGCACCATTATAAGACGCTCGCGGGGCCCCACCCCCGCTCGCAGTTCGCTCAGCGCCGCTCCTGGTCGTCGCGGGCTTCGCGGGCGTCCACCGATGCCTTCCACCCCTGAAGCGCCTCGGCTTGGACGGCCTTGACTGGCCGGCCGGTCGCGGTGGCCACACGGACGCAGTCGTCGAACTCCGGGGTCGCCGTCAGGTCCTCGCCGGCCCGGCCGGCCAGCTTCACACGGACGACCCCGCCGGAGACAGCGACGTCCACCCACCGCCGGTCCAGGGTTTCGCGCCAGAATGTCTCGAACCGGACGCCGAGCGTCGTGGTCTCCCGGAACAGCACATCGACCAGCGCGGCGCGGGTCGCTTCGGTGGCCAGGGCCGTCAGCAGCGTGCCGGGCCGCCCTTTCTTCATCTGCACGGCGGTCAGATAGACGTCGAGCGCGCCGGCCGCAAACAGCCGGTCGGAGACCGGGCCAAACAGTTGCGGGTTCATGTCGTCGATCTCGCACTCGATCTTCACCACGCGCTCGGTGCCGGCCGAGGCAGCGGACGTCGCCCCGGTACGTTCGCCAATGACCACGCGAAGGACGTTGGGTGCCCGGGCCACGTCGCGCGTGCCCGCCCCGTAGCCGGACCGCTCGACGGTCATCGAGGGCAGCGGCCCATAGGCGCGCGCGTAGTGGGTGACGAGCAGGGCGCCGGTTGGCGTGACCAGCTCGGCGGCCACTCCGCTGCTGTAGACCGGCGCGCCCTCCAGCAATCGCAGCGTCGCTGGTGCCGGCACGGGATACGTGCCGTGCGCGATCTCGACCGAGCCGCCACCGACATTGAGCGGCGACGCGACGACGTCGTCGATCCCGAACCACTCCATCGCAAACACGACGCCGACGATGTCGATGATGGAATCGACGGCGCCGACCTCATGCAGGTGGACCTGCTCGATCGGCAGGTCGTGAATCGCCGCTTCGGCGGCGCCGATGCGTTGAAACAGCCCGACCGCACGGTCCTTCCCCGCTGGCGAGAGCGACGAATGCCCGATGAGATGCGCAATCTCGCGGAGCGATCGGTGTTGGTGCGAGTGTCCGTGCGTGTGCTGGTGCGGCAGCTCGCGGGTATGGTCGTGGCCGGCTCTCGCGTACTTGTAGATAGGCCGCTGAAATCCCCGCGCGCATCACGCGGTGGACGTCAACAGCATGCCCGACCGCCAGGCTTCCCAGCGCAGCACGGAGCTCGGCCAGAGGCAGCCCGGCGTCGAGGAGCGCCGCCAGGAGCATGTCCCCGGCAGCGCCCGAGAAACAGTCCAAGTACATCACCCGGGCCACTTGCAGACCTCCGAGTCGCGCAACGAAAAATAGCGTGTATCCGCCAGGATCAGATGATCGTCGAGATCGATGCCGACGATCTCCCCCGCCGCCGCGAGCCGCCGCGTCAGTCGGCACGTCGTCGACGCTCGGCGACGGATCGCCGGACGGATGATTGTGAAACACCACTACCGCCGCCGCGCCCGCGATCGCGGCCTCGCGAAAGACCTCGCGCGGGTGCGCGCTGGCGGTATCGAGCGAGCCGCTCGAGATGAGCTGGACCCGGATCAGCCGCCGTCGCGTGTCGAGCATCATGACACCGAACCGCTCGACCGCAGACGCACCGAACCGCGGGAGCAGGAACCTCGCCGCGTCGGCCGGGCTGAGAAACTGCTGGCGCGCCGGCGGCGAGAGGTACAACGTGCGGCGCCCCAGCTCGATGGCGGCCTGCACGCGGCACGCGAGCGCAGTGCCGACGCCCGGCACGTGCGTCAGCTGGGCCCGGCTGGCGCGGGTCAGCCCGTGGGTGCCGCCGGCGGCGGCGAGCAGGGCGTTGGCCACCGCCAAGGCGTCGGCGCCAGCCGTGCCATGGCCGAGCACGAGCGCCAGCAGCTCGTTGTCGCCGAGTGACGCCACGCCGCCGGTCTCGAGTTTCTCTCGCGGCCGGTCCTGCGGGCCGAGCTTCGTGAGCCGGGTGCCAGCGTCGCGATCGTCCATCGCCGGCCTATCTCTGCAAGAAACGCGCAAGCGCGGCCAGCGGGTCACCTCGGCGAGAAACGCGCTCGCCGAGTTGCGCGATCGCAGATTCTGCCATCTTGCTTAGGGCCGCGGGGCCCCACCCCCGCGGCTCGGGCCCGCGCCACACGGCGCGGGGTACCACGCCTCGTGAAGCACGTCTCGGTTTCAGGTCTCTGCTGGCCGATCGGGCCAACGAGCAGCGCGTGACAGCCGAGCCGTTTCTGGCCGCGTCAGCGGCGAGGTCCGACAACGAAGGACGTGAAGCGAGTCGCGCTGCATTTCTCGTCCACGGTGGTCGCGTATCGCCTGCGTTCACGCGCTTCAGCGCCGAGGTCGCGTCAGTTCCTGATCCGAGGGTCGTCAGTCCTTCCCCCAAGAATGTCTTCAGATCTTTACGTCTTCACGTTGAAGGTTTTCTGGACGCTGGTCGCACGCGCGCGAGCCTCGTTCGCACCCGGCACCCAGCACCCAGCACCGTTACTTCAGCATCCACCCGAACCCGAGCACCCCGACCACGATGATCACGTAGCCGACGATGTCGAGCGCGATGCCCTGGCGCATCATCGTGCCGATGGGAATGTAGCCGCTGCTGTAGACAATGGCGTTTGGCGGCGTGGAGATCGGCATCATGAAGCCGAGGCTGGCGCCCAGCGTCGCCCCGAGCCCCGGCTCGAGCGGCGAGACGCCGGCGGCCTTGGCCACGGCGATCGCCGTCGGCACGACGACGTTGGCGGCGGCGGTGTTCGAGGCCGTTTCGGAGAGCACGACGGCGATGGCGGTGAACACCAGCGTCAGGCCGACGGTGCCCGATCCGGGAAACTGGTAGGCGACCCACTTTCCGAGCGCCGCCGCCAGCCCGGTCGAGTCCGCCAGTTGCCCCATCGCCAGGCCGCCGCCAAACAGCAGGACGATGCCCCAGTCGATCCGCGAGGCCTCTTCCCAGGACATCGTGAATTTCCGGGCCCGCCAGTTGATCGGCATGAGAAACAGGAACACCGCGCCGATGAGGGCCGCGATCGACTCGGGAAACAGCGTGTTGAGCCGCAGCGAGATCGGGTGGCTCAGTCCGAGGACGGCCTGAGCCAGTCCCGGCACGACCCACATCGCGACCGTCAACACGAAGGCGATGATGACGTTGCGCTCCCCCACCGAGACGGGTCCGAGCTTGCGCAGTTCCTCGTGCACGGCGCGCCGCGCGTCCTCTCCGAGGGTGATCTTGCGCGCGCGCGGCAGCGAGCAGGTAGAACGCCGACGAAGACCATCATCACGATCATGATCGGCACGCAGAGGACCATCCAGCCGGCAAACGAGATGTTCACGCCGGCCTGCTGCAGGAATCCCTTGCCGATCAGGTTCGGCGGCGTCCCGACCGGCGTGCGCGATGCCGCCGATGGAGGCGGCAAACGACGTCACGAGCATCATCGCCATCGCGAACTGCTCGAACTGGCGATCGCGCCCCCGCCCGCGGCCGAGCTCGGCCAGCACCGCCAGTCCCAGCGGAAACAGCATCGCCGTCGTCGCGGTGTTGCTCATCCACATCGAGAGCACGCAGGCGACACCGGCGTACACGACGACCAGGCGCAGCGCGCTGCGGCCGACCCACGCCGACGCCAGCGCGGTGAACGCCAGGCGGCGATCGAGCCGATGGACGAACATCGCCTCCGCCAGGATGAAGCTGCCGATGAACAGGAAGATGATCGGATCGGCGAACGGGCGCGAAGACGGCGCGCACCGGCGCCACGCCGAGCAGGACCGCGAGCGTCGGTCCGATCAGCGCCGTGACCGGCAGCGGCAGCGCTTCGGTCATCCAGAGCGTGATCATGCACGCGAGGATCGCGGCCAGTCGGTGGGCGGGCGCAGACAGGCCAGGCATCGGCCAGAGCAGCAACGCGAAGAAGATGAGCGGCGCGACGACCAGTCCGATCGTGCGGCGGCGGCGATTGAACTGCTCTTCGGCCGGTGAGTAGGTCTCAACCGCCTCCGCGACTTCGTGACTCCGCCGCATCAGGTCCACCAATCGACGATCGCGACGATCTCGGCCCAACCGGTCAGCCAGAGCCCGGCCTCGTTCCACTCCACACGTTGCGTGCCGCCCGGCGCCGCGACGTCGAGCGTGCGAGCCGCGCCGCCGAACGCGGCCGCCGCCACTGCGGCCGCGCACGTGCCGGTCCCCGACGACTCGGTCGGTCCGACGCCGCGCTCCCAGATGAGAATGCGGACCAGATCCGGCCGCTCGACCTCGGCGAGCTCGACGTTCGTGCCTTCTGGAAAGAACGGGTGCACGGCGAGCTTCGCCGCCAGCGTCGCGAGCCGATCGGCGGTCGCCGGCCCGAGGACGACGCACTGCGGATTCCCGACCCGGAGGACGACCGCCGTGACGGGCTGCCCGTCGACCTCGATCTCGACCTGGCGAATCTGCTCGGGCTGCCCCATCGCGGCGCGGAACTCGGCACGGCCGTGCACGCGCTCGAGCACGGTCAGAACTTTGGGGCCGGCTTCCGTTTCGATGGTCACGCGGTCGCCTGCACCCAGCCCACGGACCGACGCCAGCCAGGCGCCGACGCAACGGACGCCGTTGCCCGAGAGCTCGGAACGGCTGCCGTCGGCGTTGAACAGACGCATGCGCGCGCCGCCGGGCGTGTCGGCGACGAGCATCAACCCATCGGCGCCGACGCCCCGGTGACGATCGCAGGCTCGTCGCGCCAGATCCGCCAGATCGTCGATGGCGGCGACATCATTGGCCGCGACGATCAGGAAATCATTGCCGTAGGCGTGCGCCTTGATGAGCCGGATCGGACGGAAGGGCGTCATTGCTGACCCTTGTGGCAGAACGCGAGCAAGTGCCAGCCGAAGCGCCGGACCCAGGCCTTCGGCAGGGCGTTGAAGGTGCCGACGAATCCGGCGTTGAAGAGCGCGCCCTTCCAGCCCTTGTGGAGGCGGCTCTTGACCGGAAACCGCTCGGGGACGATGTCGACCGTGGCGAAGTCCCGCAGGAGATCACGAAACTCTCCGATCGAGTAGCGCCGGAGCTCGGGGGCGTCT
Organism: uncultured Acidobacteriota bacterium; assembly: GCA_963816795.1. Lineage (GTDB taxonomy): Bacteria > Acidobacteriota > Vicinamibacteria > Vicinamibacterales > SCN-69-37 > CAWFLT01. The sequence continues at coordinate 84,395 of CAWFLT010000003.1, forward strand.
TCGTGCTCGAGCGGCACCTTCATCACTTTCGACAGCACGTGCAACCAGGACACGCGATTGTAGACCTGGAACATCGCCAGGCCGCCCGGACGCAGTACGCGATGGCATTCGCGCACCACCTCGCGGTCGCTCGCGGCGTACTGGATGACGCCATGGGCGTAGACGAAATCGAAGGCCGCATCGGGAAACGGCAGGGCCTCGCCGGCGGCCACGGCGAGCCCGGCCGACAGTTGTTGTTGCGCGAGGTTCTGACGGGTCAGCCCGATGGCGCTGTCGGCGAGGTCGACGCCGAACGTGCGGGCGCCGCCGCGCGCAAAGCGGACCACTTCAACTCCGGTCCCGCAACCAACGTCTAATACGGAACGTCCACTCCACGCGGTGAAGTCCACCAGCCGCAAGAGGTGGTGCAGCTTCTCGAAGTGGTAGCGATCGAGATCGGCAAAGAACGCGGCGCTCCCAGGCGGCTCGGTCGTGATGTCGAGGTCGTGAATGTGCGTGTTCCAGTACTCGCGGACACGCGCGCCGGATGATCGCGCCATTGGGCGACTACTATAGGTGACTCCAGACCGTATGCCGAGCGCCCTCGAGACCTTGACGCCGTCCCGCTACGATGTGCTCGTGATCGGTGGCGGCATCCACGGGCTGTTTGCCGCCTACGACGCCGCGCAGCGCGGCCTGTCCGTCGTCCTCGTGGAGCGCGCGGATTTCGGGAGCGGGCTCACCTTCAACCACCAGCGCACCATCCACGGTGGGCTGCGCGCGCTCGGCGCCGGTCAGATTCGCAAGACACGGCGTCAGATTGCGGAGCGGCGCGCCTGGGCGCAGCATCGCTCCGCATCTGCTGCGTCCGCTCCCCTTTCTGATGGGCACCTACGGGTGGAGCACGCGCTCGCGCTGGGCGCTGCGCGCCGGCTTCAGGCTCTACGAGACGGTCGGCCGCGCGCGGAATCGCGGCATTTCGCCCGAGCTCCATCTGCCGAGAGCCCGGCTCGAATCGGCGGCCGCGACGCGGCGCCTCTTCCCCGGCGTGTCGGAGCGGGGTCTGTCAGGAGGCGCGATCTGGTACGACTATCAGACGCTGCACCCGGACCGGCTCACCTGGACGGTCGCGCTCGCTGCCCGTCAGGCCGGTGCCGTGCTCGCCAACTGGACGGAGGCGATCGCGCCGCTGCGCGCGGGTGGCCGGGTCGCCGGCGCGCGTGTGCGCGACGCCATTACCGGACAGGAGCGCGAGATCGAGGCGCGCGCCACGATCGTGGCCGCCGGCGCCGACCTCGGCGCGATCGGGACGGCCTTCGGCATCACGTCCGCGCCGCCGCTGCTGCGCGCGATGAACCTGCTCCTCGACCGGCCGGCGCGCGACATCGCGACGGTGGCGCCCACCTCAACCGGCCGCATGCTGACGGCGGTGCCGTGGCGCGGACACCTGCTCGTGGGCACGTATCAATCGGACACGACGCTGGCGGCCGGCGAGACGCGCGCACCGGCAGGCGCCATCGATGAATTTCTCGCGCAGGCCAACGAGGCGTTTCCGTCGCTCCGCGCCACCCGGTCCGACATCCGCCGCGTCCACCATGGTCTGACCCCCGCCGCGACTCGCGGGGGGCGAGCCGACCTGCTGGCGGAGCCCGTGGTCACCCGCCACTCGGGCGACGGCGCCGGCGTGATCTCGCTGGTCGGCGTGAAGTTCACCACGGCACGCGCGGCCGCAGAGCGCGCGGTCGATCTGCTCGGCGCCGAGCTCGGCGGGAAATTGAGACGGTGCCGGACGGCCTCCTCGCCACTCCCGCATGCAGACATCGCCGACGTCGAAGGCCGGCTCATCGAGACGTCGCGAACGCTCGGCGTCGCGCTGGATCGCGACCTCGTCGAGCACCTGGGAGGATGGTACGGAACGGAAGCGTCCGACGTCATCCGCTTCGCGGCTGACGCCGGATCGCTCGATCGGCTGACCGGCACGCACCCGGCCCTCCAGGCGGAGATCGCCTATGCCGTGGATCATGGCCAGGCGCAGCGGCTGGCGGACGCGGTGCTCAGGCGGACCGTGATCGGTGCGTCGGTCCATCCCGGGCAGGAGACCCTGGCTCAGGCGGGCTGCGATCATGGGCGCCAGGCTCGGCTGGTCGGACGAGCGTCGCGCCGCTGAGATCGCGGCCGTCGACGAGATCTTCGCGGTCACTGCACCGTGAAGCCCTTGAAGACCCAGGTCAGCCCCGTCGAAAAGCCCCACGTCGGATCGATCTCGGTGACGCCAACGATCAGCGCCCCATCCACGCGGACCGGCCCGCGCGTGAAGCGAGCGCCCAGGCGCATAATCGCCCGCGTTTCCGTGCCCGGCGGCGGATCGCCAGCTTTGGTGCTCAGCCGTCCGTTGAAGTCGCCGACGATCTCGGCGCCCCGCGCGACGGCGCGCGCGATGGAGAAGCCGTATTCGACGACGTCGTTCTGACGATCGCCGCGCACCGGATCGGCAAGGATCCCGAATCCGAAGTTGCCGGCGACGCGCACGGAATTGACCGTCTTGGCAATCGCCATGCCGACATGGAAGTCTGTCGTGTCGAGCCCGAGCCCCGTCTCATTCTCGGCGTTGGGCAGGCGCGTCCAGAAGCGCACCGCCATCGCCGGACGCCCGGGCCCCTCGGCCAGAAACCGAATCTTGGTGCCCACCGACAGGTCTTCGAAGTCAGACGTCTGGTTCCCGGTCACTTCCAGGATGTCGAACAGCGGCGCGTCGACATTGAACGAGGTGATCGTCAGACGATTGCGCAACCCGCCGTCGAGCTGGACCTCGGCGATGGAGCTGACGCCAAAACTCACGCCGAACGTCGCGATTCGCCAGAGATTGCCGCGCAGGCCGGAGACGGGGTACGTGACGTCCTGCGCATAGTCCACGCCGCCTTCGATCAACACGTATCCCGCCGGGACGGTCTCGGGGTCCTCGGTCACGAGCGGGCGTGATTGGCCATGCACCGGCCGGGCCACCGCGAACGTGGCGACTCCCGCCAGCACACACGTCAACAGTCTTCGCACGCGTCTCTCCTCTCAAAACAGGCGTCGGCTATCGACCAGGATCGTCACCGGTCCGTCGTTGACGAGATCGACCGCCATGTGCGCCTGAAACACACCGGCAGCCACCGGCAGGCCGCGTTCGCGCAGCGCGCCGATCAGCGCGTCGTACATCGTCCTGGCCTGGTCCGGGGAGGCGGCCTGATCGAATCCAGGCCGGCGTCCACGCCGCACGTCGCCGAGCAGCGTGAACTGGGAGACCACGAGGACCTGGCCGCCGACCTCGGCGACCGGCCGGTTCATCCGGCCCTGGGCATCGGCGAAAATTCGCAACTCGGCGATCTTCGACGCCGTGTAGTCGATATCGGCCGGCCCATCTCCGTCCGCCACCCCGACGAAGACCAGAAGTCCGGGACCGATCTCGCCGACAATCTGCGCGTCCACGCTGACCGATGCGCGCGTCACGCGCTGGATGACCGCGCGCATCTCAACGTGGCGCCACTTCCTGCTCCAGCTTCTCCGAATACCGCTGATCGAGCAAGTGACTGGGCACGACGTTGCCGAGCGCTTTGATCATCGAATACTTGATGTCCGGATGCTCGACTTCGAGCTCCGCGATCAGCCGCTTGAGGCGCTGGCGCTTGAGGCTCAGATCACCGCAGGCGGGACAGCAGCAGCCGATGACCGGCAGCCCGCATTCCTGCGTATAGGCGCGCGCCTCGGCTTCGGTCACGTAGACCAGCGGACGAATGACGACGTGCTTGCGGGAGTCGGACACGAGGCGCGCCGGCATCGCCTTGAGCGCCCCCTGGAAAAACAGGTTCAAGAGCGAGGTCTCGATGAAGTCGTCCAGATGGTGGCCCAGGGCAATCTTCGTGGCGCCCATCTCCGAGGCCATCCGGTACAGGACACCCCGCCGCAATCGGGCGCACAAGGAGCAAGGCGTATCGCCATCGTCGAGCAAGTCGTCCATGATGGCGCCAATCGTCGTGTGCTCGACCCGGCACTCCCAGCCGCGCTCGGCGCAGGCGCCGGTGACCAGGTCGTGGCGGAACTTCTCGTAGCCGGAGTTGATGTTGACCGCCACGAGCGAGAAGTCGATCGGGGCCCGCTTTCGCAGCTCGTCCAGAATCTGGATCAACGCCCAGCTGTCCTTGCCTCCCGACAGGCCGACCATGATCCGATCGCCGTGCTCGATCAGGCCGTGCTCGGTGATGGCACGGGTGACTTTCTTGGCGATCCGTTGTTCCAGCGGCGATCGGTAGCTCACGTCCAGACCCCTCCCGCTAGGATATCGCGCATTCAGAAAACCCTCACCGTGAAGACGTGAAGATCTGAAGACCTCAACGGGGAAAGACTCGACGAATGCCACGTTGAGCGGGATCGTCAACGAATGCAGCGCGACCGCTTCACGTGCTTCGCTTCGGATCAGCCGTGGCGCGACCAGAAGCCTTGATGCTCGAGGTTGACGCGGCCAGTAAACCCTGAAGTTGGCCCTTCTTCACGACCTTCACGTTGAAGCTTTTGGCTGCTTTGTCCGCGCGTTACACGATCACCAACTTCTTGACGACGGCCGCCCAGGTGAGATCGCGAATACCTTCGTGGCCGCGAGCGCCGAGCCGTTCTGCGAGGGCGGCGTCGGCGGTCGCGTCTGCCATGGCCGAAGCGAGCGACGCGGGATCGGGCGCCGTGATCCAGCCGTTTTCGCCGGCCCGCACGAGCTCGAGCGGACCGCCGCTGTCCGTGCAGGTGATGACGGCCTTGTGCGCGGCGAAGGCCTCGACGGTCACGAACCCGTAGTCCTCGTGCTTCGGGGCAAACACCACGGCCCGGCAGCGGGCGAGATGATCGACGAGCGCGGCCTCGGAGAGCTGACCGGCAAACGTCACGCGGTCCGCCACGCCAAGTTCGCTCGCGAGCCGAACCAGCCCCGGACGGTCTTCCCCATCGCCGCCGATCACGCAGCGGACGCCGCGCGCCGCGGGCTGAGCGAGCGCGCGCAGGACCAGATCCGCGCGCTTCAGCGCGGTCAGGCGCGAGGCAAAGAACAGGTAATCGCCGTACCCGTCACAGCGGTAGTCCCGCTGCGGTGGCGGCGGGTGCAGCACTTCGCCCTCGACGTGATTCCAGCGCGCGAGCCGGTCGCGCACGGCGCCGGAAATCGTATACAGCTTCTTTACGTGGTGCTTGAAGAAGTAGGTGTCGGCCCGCCTGATGAGCCCGCGCCGCACGCGCTCCTTGATCCGGCCCCGGGTCGAGATGCTCGACGAGAACTGGTCCCACAAGTCGTAGTACTCGCGCATGGTGTGCACGAGCCAGCACACGTGCTGGGCGTGCCGGACGGCATAACTGGGAAACCGCAGCGAGATGATCTGATCGACGCGCTCGCCCGAGCCGGTCATGCCGACGTCGGTCAGCCAGTTGGCGAGATACGCGGGTCCCTGGCGGCCGAAGCGGTTGGAGGGGGTCGTGACGATGCCGGCCCGATGTCCCGCCTCGAGGAGGGCCCGCTCGAGCGATCGCGCGATGACGAGGTGCCCGCCTTCGGTGAGCGGCGGCGCGGACGTGACGATGGTGATGACGGCCATGCGGGCTCAGCCCGCCTCGGGCCGAGCACCGACCGGCCGCGCCGGGACGCCGACGACGGTCGTCCCCGCCGGCACGGACTCCCGCACCACCGCCCCCGCGCCGACCACCGCGCGGTCGCCCAGCGTCACGCCATCGAGCACGGTCGCCCCCGACCCGATCCAGGCGCCCGCCCCGACATCGATGCCCGCCGATCGCCGGCCCTGCTCGATCACGGGACGGTCGCGATCGGTGAACTCATGGTCGCCGCCGACGAGGTACGTGTAGGCCGCGATCAACGTGTCCGGCCCCACCCGCACGCGGCTCGCCGAGAAAATCTCGCAGTTGAATCCGATGTTGGCGCCATCGGCGATCTCGATGTCGCCGTTCTTGCAGGAAAGGATCGTGTTGCGGCCGATGAAGACGCCGCGGCCGATGCGAATGCCGTGGTTCGCATCGCCCTTGGCGTCGAGCAGGCAATGATCGTCGACCACCACGTCGTCGCCAATCTCAATCTTGTGCGGGTGGCGCAGCACGACATTCTGTCCGAACACGACGTTGCGGCCGCAGCGGCCGAGCAGCCACGGATAGCAGAGCTTGCGCAGCGCGAGACCGAGCGCCCCCGGCACGGCCTGCGTCAGCAGGATCACGCACTCGTATTTGATCAGCGCGCCCCAGCCGGGCCGGCCGATGATGAGCGCGCTGTATTTCGCGCGCGCGCCACCAGGCGCCCGAAAGAGCTGCTCCTGGGCGCGGGCGATTTCGCGGCGGGAGTCCGCGTCAGATCCAGCCTTGCTCACGGTACCACTCCAACGTGCGGCGAATGCCTTCGCGCAGTCCGACGCTCGGATTGAAGCCTAGTTCCCGGCGCGCACGACTGATGTCGAACGCCCGGCTCTTGCGGAAGAAGTCTACACGGCGCCGATAGATCGGCGGCGACATCCCGAGCGGCGTAAAGATCCCTTCACACGCGGCGCCAGCCAGCCAGAAGGGCCACACCGGCAGCCGCCAACGTGGCGCAGGTACCCCAGCGACCTCGGCCGTGCGCGCCGACCAGCTCCCGCAGCGTCGTCACTTCCCCGCCGCCGAGGATGTACGTGCGGCCGGCTGCGGCGGGGACCGACGCGCACAGCCGGAAGCCCGCGCACAGATCGTCGATGTAGGTGACGTGATAGAAGTGCGTTCCGGGTCCGAGCATGACGAAGCGGCGGGTCGCGACCTTGCCGAAGACCTTGAAGAGCCGCCGGTCGCCGGGCCCATAGATCCCAGTCGGCCGCGCGATGACGAGCTCCATGCCGACGCGCGCGGCGGTCTCGCGGCCGGCGCGCTCGCCCTCGAGTTTGGTCTCCTGATAGAGGTCGCCAGGCGCGAGCGGGGCGTCTTCGTTGGCTGGCGGCGTCGTGATGTCGCCGTGGACGCCAACGGTGCTGCACTGCACGACGCGACGCACACCGGCGGCCTGAGCGAGCTCGACGATCGTCCCGACCGCCGTCGCATTGACGGCACGATAGTCGGCGGCCGGCAAGCCGGCCTCGCGGTACAGCGCCGCGATGTTGTAGACCACGTCCACGCCGGCGACGGCGCGCCGCAGGCTCTCCCGGTCAGTGAGGTCCCCTTCAACGACCTCGATGCCGGCCTGCCCGGCCAGGATTCCGGCCCGGTCGCGGCGGCGAACGAAGGCGCGCACCGCGTCGCCCTGCCGCGCGAGAAACCGCGCCAGCGATCCGCCGGTGAATCCGGACGCGCCGGTGACGAGCACCTTCATCGCTCACCCACCATCGTGACCGGCGATCCCAGCAGGCGCGACAGCCCGACCGCCGCGAGACCACGCTCCACGCCTTCGGTGAATCCACGCCGGCCGATGCGCTTGTGCAACGCAATCGGGAGGACGAACTGGCGCCGAACGATAGCCACGCGATACCCGTTGGTCGCGAAGGCCTGACGGACCTCGCGTTCGGCGATCACGCGATACGCTTCGAAGCGGCCACCAACCAGGTTGCCGGCGCGCCGGGCACCGCTCTCGAGCGCCGCGAAGCTGCCGAGCGCCGGAAAATCGATGACGACGCGCCACCGCGCGACGCGGCACAGTTCGGTGACGCACGTCTTCCAGTCGATCGCGTGCATCAGGACACGCAGACTCACCGCGGCATCGACGCTTCGGTCCGCGAACGGCAGCGCATGCGCGTCAGCGACGCCGAAGGGGATGACGACTCCGGCGTCCCTCGCGCGCACCGACGCGACGCGCAGCATCTCCTGTGACGCGTCGAGCCCGGTGACGCGAGCTCCCGCGCGTGCGAGGCCGATGGCCGCGCGTCCGGTTCCCGTACCGACGTCGAGGACCGTTCGGCCGCGCGGCGGCGTCAGCGCGTCGAGCAGGAGGGCTTCCTGGCTTTCGAGCAGATAGCGGCCGATCGGTCCACTGAATCGCAGCGCATCGAAGCCCTCGGCGACGTCGCGATCGGCGTAGTGCGCGTAGCTGTAATGGCGGCGGCCGTCACCGGGCTCGGATGGATCGATCGCCGTCACGCCACCCCTCGCGCGACCGCCGATGAGCGCGTGCCGAAGAGCACGCCGTAGGCCTGCTCGGTCTTCGCAATGAACGCTTCGTCGGTGTACTTCGTCTCGGCCAGCTCACGGGCGCGCTGGCCGATCGCCGCGGCTCGCGCCGGATCGTCGAGCGCGCCGGCCACCGCCGCCCCAAACGCCTCCGGCGTCGGGTCCGCGAGAATGGCGGTCTGATCGTCAAGCACCTGCGTGTGGGTCCGGAGACGCGTGGCGACAATCGGCCGGCCCGATCGCAGGTACTGGTAGATCTTCAGCGGCGTGTTCGTGCCGGTCGAGCGCGGCGAGACGAGAATCGTCGCCGCATCGAGATACGTCGGCACTTCCTCGGCCGGACGCTGACCGGTGAAGACGACGATATCCGCAAGACCCAGCGCCTGAACGCGCGCACGCGCGGCAGCCACCTGGCCGGGATCGCCGCCGACCATGACGAGGCGCGCGTCTGGCCGCCGCTGCCGGACGACGGCCATCGCGCCGTAAAGAAGATCCAATCCTTGGTACGCCTCGAACGTGCCGGTGTACAGGATCACCGGCGCCGCCTCGGCCAGGCCCAGCGCGGCCTTGATCGACGCTCCGCTGCCGGGCAGCGGGCGGTCGCCCGAACCGGGGGCGTTTTCAATCAGTACGGTCGGCACGGCCGGATCGACGTCCCGGACGGTGGTCTCCAGATCCTGACAAATCACGATGACGACACGCGAGCGCCGGATCATCAGACGCTCCGCCCAGCCGAGCACCTTACTCAGCCAGGATCCGCCGCGGTAGCCAAAGTTGGCCACCTGCTGCGGCAGGCTCGAATGCATGTCGTAGAGATGCGGCTTGCGCAGCGCCCACGCCAGCACGATGCCGATGGCGCCGCCTTCCTCGTGCGAGTGCACCGCATCGTAGCGACGGGTCAACGCCAGGCGGCACGCGGTCAGGGCGAGCGCGAGGTCGAGCGGCACCTTGGCCCACGACGGACCGATCTTCACGCGATGGAGAAACGGGGGCCGCACGGAACGGTGAATCGTCAAGCCCCGCATGTCGACATCGCGGCCGAACGGATACGTCACGAGATCCACGGTGTGCCCGAGCGTCGTCAACGCTCGGAGGCGATGGAATTCTGAGAAGGGAGTGCCCCGAGGCTCGAAGAACGGCTCGGGCGCGATCATCAGGATGTGCATGCGCGGCGGCCCGGGCGCGCGGGCGGTGTCACGAACGCTACATGGTACACTAACTGCCCGGCCACGCTGGACCTGACCTCTTGAGCCACCACCGAGGACGCACCACACTCATCTGGGCCGTCAAGATCGTTGTCAGCGTCGGGCTGCTCTATCTGCTGCTGTCCGGCGTCGACCTCGGCCGTCTCTGGGAGCACGTGCGTGGCGCGTCGCTGCCGTGGCTGGCGCTCGCGCTCGGGCTGTACCTCGTCGTCGTCCTGCTGAGCGCCTGGCGGTGGAGCCTGCTCCTTCATGCGCAGCGCGTGCCGGTGCCCTTCGGACACCTGACCAATTCGTACCTCGTCGCCACCTTTTTCAACAACTTCCTGCCGTCGAACATCGGCGGCGACGTGATTCGCATTCGCGACAGCGCCCGCCGCGTCGGATCCAAGACCCTCGCCACGACCGTCATCTTGTTCGACCGCGGCGTTGGCCTCCTCGGCCTGGTCTTCGTCGCGGCGTCGGGCGCGACGGTCGCGGCCCGGATGAGCGAAGCCATCGGCCCGCTCGGTCCTGGACTTCTCTGGGCGGCCCTCGCGGGCGTGCTGGCGATCGCGCTCTTTCTGCTGCTCATGCCGCACGGCGTTGGCTTGCTGCTCGGGCCGCTCCGCGCTCTGCATCAGGAATGGGTCGGCGAACGGATCACAAGGCTCACCTCGGCCCTCGCCCGCTTTCGCGAAGAGCCACGCGCGCTGGTCGCCTGCTTTTTCGGCGCGGTCGCCGTACAGGCGGCGTTCATCGCGTTCTACGCGTCGATCGCGCACGCGTTGGGCTTCCGCGTGCCGCTGGCGCACCTCGCGATTCTCGTGCCGGTCTCGTTCATCGTGCAGATGCTGCCGGTCTCGGTGAACGGCTGGGGCGTGCGCGAGCAGACGTTCGTGCTGTACCTCACCCGCCTGGGCCTGCCGAAGGAATCTGCGCTGGCGATGTCGTTCATTGGCGCCGTGCTCATCATGCTCTTCTCGACGACGGGTTTCGCCGCTTACCTCAGCCGTCGTCACCACCGCCGGCCGGAGCCTGCCCCGACTCCCGGGGTGGCTCCGCGGATGTAGTTGGTGGCCGGTCCACGCTGGCCACCGGCCAGCCCACGATTTCGTACAGCCGCACGTTGTCGTCCCGCGTCAGTTCGCGCAGGTACTTCTCGTAGGGAGGAAAGCGCGCGAGCAGGATTTCCTGGTACTGAGGCAGGTAGTCGTTCAAGTGCACGACGACGTAGCGCACGCCTCTCGCCTTCAGCATGGCAAACGACGCATCGTCGGGGAATCTCGTCATCAGGTTGGCCACGGCGTCGTAGTCCGGCGGGATGAGATCGCTGTAACCGTTCAACAGCGGCTGCCAGTGATAGGTCGATCCGAACAGGAACCGCGTATGCGTCCAGTACTCGTTGCGCTTGTAATTGAAGAGCAACTCGACGACGGGACCGCGCGGCAACTGGGCCAGCATCTGATAGGCGCGTGGCACGGGCGGCGCGGCGTCCAGCGGCCACGGCACGAACAGCTCAGCGGCAACGACGGGCACGATCAGATACGCGAGCCAGGGCCGGCGCCGGGTTAGATGCCGGACGCCGAACCCAGCCAGGACCGCGAGCGCAAAGACAACGACAATGCCGAGCCGGACCGGAGTGCGGAGCAGCGACATCATCGGCACCACCGCGGCCAGGAGCGAGTAGAGTCCGAGTTTCGGCCCGAACGACGCCCAGAGCGCCGCGGCGCTCAGCGTGACGTAGGTCCAGACCACGCGCCGATCGGCCGGCAGGACCGAACGAAGGCCCGCGACAATTCCGACACCCGCGAGTATCAGCAAGGCCACGCCGGGGAACACTGATTCCGGAGCGCCCTGGTTCCAGGCCTGGTGCGAAAGCGACGGCGACGTCGCGTACGCCGCCAGCGACGCCGAATACCCCTGAATCTCCTCGGTGCCGAATGCGACCGCGGCGCCGCTGCCGGCGCGAGCTCGAAGGTACGGCACGAGGACCGGAACGACGAGGACACCGGCCACGGCGGCACCGGCCGCCAGGCCGATCCAATACGTGATCGCGCGCGTCGCGAGAAGCAGGGCGACCAGGCCGAGTGACAGGCCGGCGAAAATTCCATAGTAGGCACAACCCAGCGCGGCAGCGGCCAGCGCGGCGCCGAGCGCGGCGCCGCGCATCAGACTCGGCTCGGCGCGCAGCCGATGAAACGTCAGGAACACCAGCGGCAGCCCGAAGGTCATCAACAGCTGAATGTGTGCGGTGTGGACCAGGACGAACGGACAGAACGTGTAGGCCGTCGCGGCGACCAGCCCGGCGGCGCTCGAGCCCGTGAGATGTCGTACGAGCGCCCACATGCAGATGACCGACAGCGCCAGGCCGAGGAGCACCGCGGCGTTCAGCGCCGCGATCGCACTTCCGGTCGCGGCGTACGCCGGCAGACCCAACACGCCGGCGACGAGGTTCAGCTCCGAGTACGCCAGCGTGCCCGTATGCGGATGGAAGATGTTGGCGTTGTACAGCTCGGCAGGATCGGTGAGCAACGCGTGTCCGATCCAGCCGATGTTCCAGATGCTGAATTTTCCGTCGCCGCTGCGGATCCGCCCGAGCGTGTCGAATCCGGTGATCGTCGGGTACGTCATCACGGCCACGAGCACGGCCGTCGCCGCCAGCATCACGAGCCACTCACGACGATGGGTGGTCATCGTGGTTACTGAGTGATGATCGGCTTGACGTTCACGCCGAGGTATCGCACGTCGGGTGACGTCGGGTCGCGGAGACGCGGCACGAAGCCGCGCCCGGCGGTGATCGAGAGCTCCCAGATGTAGGCCGGGGTTTCCCGATCCTTCTTGTAGGGAAAGCCCGGACCGAGCTCCAGGACCAGTTGCTGGTTGGTGCCAGCCGCGAGCGAAAACGGATGCGACGTCCCGCGGAACCTCACGTTGCCGGTGGCGGCGATCGGTCCGGCGAGCAAGGTGATCGCGAGGCGGCGGTACGGTCGATCGGTCTTGATCAGGACGTCCGCGCGCGATTCACCTCGTACCCAGAAGCTGCGGTCGTCTTCACGCAGATACGCGTTCCCGTCCAGGTAGTAGATCTGAAAATTGATCTGCCCTTCACCTTCCGGACCGTACCAGAACACACGCTGATCGCGGTTGACGTTGATCGGCAAGTCATTGATGTTCGTCAGCTCGGCCGGGAGCCAGCGGAACGGCCCGGTTTCTGGCGCGACCCACGGTCTGACAGAGGCGTCGAACGGATCCATCACCAGGCGAGCGACGAACAGGCCACCCACCAGCCACATCACGATGGCTGAACGGACCGAGGCGGCCGCGGGCAGGAGGAACAGGCACAGTCCATAGGCGCCGACGAAGTAGCGATTCCCGACCGATCCGCCGCTGCCGAAATACGTGTAGGGCTGCGAGACGACGAAAATCAGCATCTGCACGATGACGCCAGCGAGGACGAGCCATTGCCACGCCGGCCGCCGCCGTGGCGCGGCCACGAGCAAGATTGTCGCGACCACCGCCGGGAAGAAGTAGGGGACGAGTCCCCCGTAGCGGCCGACGACGAAGTAGACGACATTCGCCGACAGGTTCGACCAGAACACGTCGGGATCGAGAATCGCGTCGCCCCGGCCCTCGTTGCGCCCGCGCGGATTACCGACGTCGAATGTCTTGTCGGGCGTCTGAAACGGGAAGCCGTCGTCGATGTAAAACGTGCTCCGTACCCCGCCCTGATAGTTCCAGTCGCCGGTGACCGTCGTGTTGATCCCGAAGAGCGCCAGTGTCACGCCGGCGAAGATCGCCGTGGTCACGAGCGCCTGACGCCATTGCCGACGCCAGGCGAGCCACCCGAGCATCGGCAGCAGCAGGAGGACGTTCGTCACCTTTGAGAACGTCAGAATGCCGAACAAGGCGGCCGCAATGCCATCACTGCGCGGACCGTGCACCCACGGGCTCCCGGAACCGGCGGGTGTGTCGCTGAGTTTGTGCAGCCAGAAAAAATACGCCAGCAGCCCGAGCGAAAAGTTGAAGAGCTCTGGCGCGATCCACGAAAAATAGACGGGCACCACGGACGCAAAGACGAAGGCGCCGGCCAGCAGGAGTCCGGCGGTCACGCCGGATCGCGCGCTGACGAAGAGGTACGCGGCGAGAAACGCCGCCGTCAGCAGCAACGCGTTGAACAACAGGAACCCATTGGTCCCGAACAGCCAGACGAACGGCGCCGCCAGCGCCGGGTAGATGAACGACTTTCCGTAATAGAGCCGGCCCGGATCGGCGTCCGGCCGTCCGTCGATGGCGACAAACGGCGGCGAGGCGGTCAGGTGCGCACCGGTGGGATGCTGTCCGCGCTTCAGAAACACGCCGGCAGGCCCGCTGGGGTATTCCTTCCAGGTCCGCTCGAGATCCTCGTGGCGATACGCGAGGTCGCCGTCGGCGGCCAGGCTGTGCCCCATCATGTAGTACGTCGCCTCGTCCCCCTTGAAACCGCCGGTCGCGGGCACGTTCACGAACAAGCCGAATCCGGCGTAGATCGCGAAGATCACGAGCGCGGCCAGTAGTCCGGCACGCCGCCGGGACGCGGCAGGCGTCGCCGCGGGCGACTCACTCACGAGGAGGCGTCTCCGGTGAGGAACGAGAGGTCCGTCGTGCCGACGATGTCGCGTCGCGTCGCGCGGGACGACTGCACGAGGATGTCGTAGAGGCGCTCCATCTTGCGCACGAAGGTCGCGATATCGAACTGGTGCGACGCCACGGCCGCCGCGCTGCCGAGCTGAGCGCGCAGCGCGGGATCCTCGATCAGGCGCGCGATGCCGGCGGCCAGCGCCGCGCTGTCGCGACGCGGCACGATCAACGCGGTCCGTTCGTGCGTCGAGCACTTCGACGAGGCCGTCGGCATCGGTCGCGACGATCGGCCGCCCGGCCGCCATCGCCTCGAAGACCGTGAGCGGCGTCCCTTCCCAGAGGGACGGAAACACGCTGAGATCGAACGCGCTCAGCACGCGCGACACGTCGCGCACGAATCCGCCGAACACGAACCGATCGCCCAACTGCAGTTGCGCGGCCTGTGCCTGGAGCGAGGCGAGCAGCGGGCCTTCACCGAACAGGAAGAAGCGTGCACGCGGGTGGGCGTCGAGGACGCGCCGCGCCGCCTCGACCAGGAACTCGTTCCCTTTCGAATCGTGGAGCCGGGTGACCGTCCCGATCACCACGTCGTCCGGTCCGGCGCCGATTTCCGCGCGGATGGCGGCCACTTCCGCCGCGGTTCGCGTGACGCCGAACTCCTCGAGCGGCGCGCCGAGATACACCACCCGCACACGGCTGGAAGGAATCTGCCGCGCCTCGATGACGAACCGCGCGGTGCTCCGGGACACGGCGATGGCGATGTCAGTGAACGGCGCCAGCACGCGATCCGCGACCTTCTGAAACCACGGGGTCGACGTCAGGTTCGCGTGCTCGTGCACCACGACCGGCAGGCGCCGACGCGCGGCGGCCAGGCGCCCGAACGTGGTCGCGCCGTAACCGTGCAGGTGCAGGAGATCGACCTGCTTCCGGTCGATCACCCGAAGGAGCGCGGGGAGCGTCGTCGGATCGAACTTCCCCTTTTCCAGGTAGGTGATGTCCACGCCCAGATCGTCGAGGGTCTCTTCGGACACATCGCGGCGGCGGAGGCTCACCAGAGAGACCGTGAAGCGGGAGCGATCGAAGCGCGGCAACATCCACGCGAACAATCGTTTAACGCCGTGCATCCGGGAACCGTCCCACCCCAGGTGGTCGCAGACGTGAAGCACCCGCAGGGGTCGTTTTAGCGACGGTGACGCTGTTGGCATGCGATCGCGCGTAGGCAGGTCATTTTAGAGCCCGGGGGTGGGGGGGTCAACGCGGCGAGGACAGGCGACGACGGACCGCTACAGGCCGATAGGGGTCGTTCCGATACTCACCGTGTTGGGGTGTCCCTCGATCTCTCGGTGGAGAAGGTATATGACGAAGTTCTTACGCTGTCTCACGATACTGCTGGTACCCGCGCTCGCCGGCTGTGAACGGACAAAGAGCGCCAACCCGCTCAGTCCCAGTTTGGCCGGTCCGATTGCCGGTGTCACGATCACACCGCCAGCGATGCTCGAGCCGGCCAACCTCCGGAGCATCCCGGAGAAGGACCAGCCCGTCGTTCTGGTCGTCGGCAACTCGTCCACGACCTCGGTGCGGCCGTATACGATGCGCTTCGAGCTCGCCACCGATGCCGCCTTCATGTCGGTCATCCTCAGGCGCGACGGCGTGGCGCCTGGCAGCTCGTCAACGCGGCTGGTGCTGGGCGATCGTCTCACGGCCGGTCGCACGTACTACTGGAGGGTCAGGGCAGACGACGGCGCCAACCGGAGCGACTGGTCGTCGACCCACGCCTTCACGCTGCTCATCCCGATTGTGTTGGGCACACCGGAACCCCGGTTCCCGGTTGCCAGCGCCACGGTGTCGACGGGCACGCCGGAGTTCCGAGTGGCCAATGGCGTCTCGTCGGGTCCGCATTCGGAGCTGTACTACCAGTTCCAGATTGCGACCGATCCGAACTTCGCCAACATCACGACCAACGCGGACGTCCCACAGGACCCAGGCGGTGAGACTCGGTACACGATGCCGCCAGTGCCGGCGTACGACAGCACGTTCTATTGGCGCTCGCGCCTCTACGACTCGACCACGACGGGGACCTGGTCGCGGGTCGAATCGTTCCGATCGGGGCCCGCTCCCCGCCGCCACCGCCGCCGCCGCCACCCGTGAGTGCCGGACCAATCGTCCCGGCAGGCAACTGGCAGGCCTGCGCGTCGCTGACCGGCGACAAGGAGCGGCTGGTCCAATGCGTGCACGCCGCGATCCGTCCAGGCGCGTCTTCAACGGTCGCTTTCGAGGTGACAAAGCGCGTGGCGTGGCTGCTGCGTGGAGAAGGCGCGGGCCTGCTCATCAAGCCCGGCGGCGAGAACATCATCAGCTGGGCCGGTTATTCGTTTTCGATCGGCCGGATCGTGTATCCGAACGGCCGCCTTGTGAAAGTGCTCGGCGACGTCGGCGATGGCGGTGCGAACTCCCCAGGCTGGCACGAAGAAGGCACCGACCGCGAGCTGATCCCGCGTTACGTACCGGCGATCAACCCTGGGGGATAGAGACCTCGCGGATAGGACACCGGGTGTCGTTTGCAGGCGAAAAGCGTAAACGACACCCGGTGTCTTTTAGAATCTGACCCGCAACCCGCCGCCGAACTGGAAGCCGCCCATGTCCATCTTCTCGGTGGGGGTCAGGTCGCCGTCCGCGGCCTGAAAGCGCATGAACCCGCCGACGCCGACCTGTTTGCTCAGGAGCCAGCGGACGTCGACGCCAAGCGTGTAGCCCCAAGCCGAGGCTTTGATGGTCTCCTGCGAGATGGTCACGGTCGGTCCGCTGGGGCCTTCGGCAATCGTCGTGTTCGTCACCATGTCCTGCGCCAGCTTTCCGTACGACGGGCCCACGAACGCCATGACGTCGACTTTGTCGGTCACCGGAATGACGTAGGTGACCGGGATGCCGATGAACGTTTCGCGGCGCTGCAGGCCGGGAATCGACCCGCTGACGACACGCGGCTGATTGAAGGCGATCGGGTCGGGAATACTGGCCGAGTAGCTGCCGTCGGCGTCGGCCGAGCGGCGCGCGAAGCTCATGCCGACCGCGACGTTGTTCCACACGCGATATCCACCGGAGAGGTCGAAGAACGCGCTGCCTCCGTGAGACTGGCTGGTTTCGACGGTGGCGACCTCTTCGTACAAATCCCGCGAGAGCGAGGTCGTGAAGTCGTTCGACTTGCCCTGCCCGCCTATATTCACATTGAGGAATCCGCGATCCTGCCACTGAAGGATCTGAGCGGACCCCGGTCGAGCGCCGACGAGCAGCAGCCCACACGCCAATATCGCGATCTTCTGAATCATTCACCCCTCACTGCGGTGAAGCTCTGCAGCCCCTCCGCCGATACATCATGTAAATCGAGTTGTCGAACTTCCGGCCGCGTCAACGAGTGCGGTATTATAACGCGCGATTTGCGGCAGCGTGGGTGACTGAGTACCCGTCGCCCGGATCAGAAGCAGGACAGGCATGAAGAAGCGAATGCTGTTGAGTGTGTGTTGTATGGCGGTCGCGCTGTTCGTGGCGTGCGGACGATCGCAGGGACCATTATCTCCGTCGTCGGCGCTCATCGGCGGCGACGGCGCGCTCGGGCCGGACGGCTCGAACCTGAAGATTGGCGCACCGTCGCTCACCAGCCCGGCCAGCGGCTTTCAGTTCCCGCGGAACACCCCCATCGTGCTGGTGTTCGGCAACGTGAACGGCACCTATACGACCTTCCCGGTGACCTACGAGATGGAAGTCCGCAACCCGGGGGGCGCCATTATCGCCAATCCCAAGTTCAGTGCCGCCGCCGGCAGCACCACGTCGTTCACACTCACCACCTCGCTCATCGCCGACACGATCTATTCGTGGCGAGTGCGGGCCACCAAAGACGCGCTCTTCGGCCCGTGGTCGCTGACCCGCACGTTCCGCACCGCCATCGCCGCCGGCATTTTCGGCAGCACCGTGGTCGACCCGCTGACTGACGGCCGCAGCGTCGGTGTGACCAAAGGCGGCCGCTTCATCGATGGCGTCGGCTGGCAGGCAATGACCGTCAACGACGGCATCGACTACGACATCCAGACGTGCAGCAACTGCCGGATCGAGTTCGATCTCACCAACATCAGCGAAGGTGAAGGCGTCTGCTGCATGGCGGATATGAAACTGCTGTCGATGGGCGACGCCACGACCTTCAACAGTTTCCCCGCATTCCGCGACCACGACTGGAAGATGCACCTGATTCAGCGTGGCGACGGTGACGGCACCGGGCTGGAAATCATCTGGCGCAACGGCGACACCGATCCCGAGGGCAATCCCGGAGACCATCGCGTCAAGATGACGTGCTGCGGCCCGGACTTCAAGGATTCGAGCGTCTTCCATTTCGTCCTGGATTACTCGGCGAGTGGCTTCAACATCTCGGTCGGCACGAACGGCGGTCCGCAGGTGAACTACATGTCCGATGGGTTTGGCGGGATTCCGTACGCGCCGCCGAACCATCGCGTCTCACTCGGGTGCTATCCGCGCTCCGAGACCATCCCGGGCGCGATCTATCGAAACGTCACCGTGACACCTCGATAGCTGAAGAGCTTCGCTGCATAACACGGGGCTCACGGAGATGGCACGGAGGCCGGAACCCTCGGTTTTCCGCTCTTAAAAACACCGGGCGCAGCCAACGGATTGGCTGCGCCCGGCTTCACGACGAGGACCCGGCGAACCTTATTGGCCGCCGATCCGCTGAATCCTCACATCGAAGCCACCGTTGTTGTCCGTGACGATGTTGTCGTTTACACCCAGCAGGAGCGTCCCCGTCCCGGGCATCGCGATCGTGTCGGTCTTGTCGCCAATCAGGAACGGCTGCCCATTGCCGACCCGGCCGATGAGCGCGCCCGGCGCCGCACCGGTCACCGGATAGACTTCCTTCGGGAAGGCGCCCGCCTTACCGGCCGGGTTCGCCGTCGTCCCCGGCGCCAACTCGACTTCGCCGGTCGCGGAGAAGCGCAGCTGCTCGCCGCGATTCACTTGCAGGCGGGTATCCGTCCAGGCAACGTTGCCCACGACGCGCACGCGGCTGGTCGCTGTGACGTTGGCGTCGCCGCGTCCACGACGGCCGACGCCGCCGATGGGGGGAGGCACCTGCTCGGCGCCCTCAGGTCGGAACACGCCACGCGCGCCGGACGCACTGATATACAACCGGGCGAGATCGCCGAAGTTGTAGGTCCGGCGGTCCCCGGCCTTGATGTCCATGATCAAGGTGTCGTTCTTGAAGTCATAGATCTTCCCGCGGATCATCTCGCCATTCCGCAAGACGACCGTGTGGCGCTCGAGCTCGGGCGGATTGTCGCTCGCCGGCAGCGACGACACCTCGCGCGGCGACGGATCGCCCGCCGTGAATGCGATCATCGCGATGTCGTCGGACGGGATAGCTGCGCTCCCGGCCGTCGACGATCAGCTGGTAGTGATCGGTGTGGTTGTAGCTGAAGCGCCCGGAGATGCGTTCGCCGTTCTTCATCACAAACGTGACGTCGGCGAAGCTGGCGAGCAGTGCGACACTGCCCACCACCACCGGCAGGATTGAGACGGTAAGTCGGCGAATCATGGATCAAGCCTCCGTCCCGGTGAAGTGCAACTATCGTTCCACTCCTGCCGAGGCCGGTTGGGGCGCTATTCGGCCCCGCGCCTGCCCCATCTGATGGACAATTCGGGTAGCCGGCTGCTCACGCCATCACGCAGGCGGCACGCGATACAGCTTGACGTCGGGAAAGTCGATGACGAGCTGGAGCCGGCCGATCACGGCTGGGTGCACGCGGTCGTCGGGCACCCTGACGATGACGTGGGTGACGTGATAGCGGCGCAGAATCTCGAAAGCCTCTGTGGCGTCACCCTCCGCTGACTCGTAGAACGTATTGACGTCGTGCAAGCGGGCTTCCCCGCCGACGGCCGAGTAGCGGACGTCCCATCCGAGCACGATGCGCCGGTTCGCGACGATCGTCGTCAGTGACGGCGCCAGCGGCCGGTCGTGCAGGATCACGGTCGTTTCGGGATCGGACTGCCGGAGGTGCTGGGCGATCAGCAGCTCGTTGCGCGTCAGGCTCGCGCGCGGATTGCGCGTCTGCTCGGTCCAGCGGCGATGGAGATAGTGGACGGAGGACGGCAGCGTGACGAGGATCGCGAGGGCGATGGCGATGGCTCCAGGCGCGGGGCGCCGCCGGGCGAACGCCACCAGCGCTGACGCCGTGAAGATCCACATCAGATACAGACCGGTGAGATAGAACTGCAGCGAATCGACGTAGGGGTCGGTGCGCAACACGCACGGAATGGCGAGTCCGGCGATGACGCCCCAGCCGAGCAGCCGCCACGCCGCGTGCTCGGGACCTGCGGGCGCGCGGACGGCTCGCCACACTCCGGGCGCGCCAATCCATCGGATACCGACGCCGACGAGGAAGAAGATCGGAATGGCGAGCGCCAACAGGATCGGCGTCTCGAACACTGGCGAGGGCGCCAGGCTCTGCGCGGCGCGCTCGAAGGGCTCGACCAGGTCCAGCTTGATCAGCATCCGCTTCGGGAGCATGAACCACTCGATCAGCAAGCGGGTTCGGCGGTCCTCGGGATCGAGGGTGGCGGCGCCGATGAGCGACGGCACGGTGCAGAGCGACGGCGAGCAGCGACGGTAACGGCGAAACGCTTGCGCGTGATCCAGTCCTTGCCCGAGAACACGGCCGACGCCGAGAGCGCAGCCATCAGGACGAGGTAGATGAACGGCTTGAACTCGAACAGGATGCCGGTCAGCAGCGCGCCGAGCGCGAGCCAGCCCCAGCGGCCGGTCTGCAGCCCTCGAACGATCGCAAACAGCGCGGTGAAGAACACCGGCAGCGACGGCGCCCAGGTGGCAAAATGCAGCACCTGCATGGTCGGCGACAGAAAATTCGTCGGCCACAAGACGTAGTCCCAGTCGACCGCGGCGTGCGGAAGGAACCAGGCCGCGAGGTACGAGAAGTCGCTGCAGACGAGCAGGAGCACCACCGCGAGCGCCGCCACCGCACGCGACGCGAGCAGCCGGACGAGCGTATAGCCCGTGAGCGCAATCAGGGCGCCGAACGTCGGCCACGCCAGGCCGTAATACATCGACAGCACGGGAACGCCGGCGAACCGGTGAATCATCCCCAGGACGAGATGCGGATAGTACGCGGCGTTGAGCTTGTGGCCCGAGTAATACGCCGCGGTCGGCGGAACGGTGTGTGACGCCTCGGAGGCCTCCGACGCGTAGTACCCGAGATCGGCCGAGTCGTAGTCGCCGAACAGCTGGATACCGCCGCCCGCCGATCCGAGGCGATGCCAGAACACAATCGCCCCGAGGCCCGCCGCGAGCGTCACGAGCGCCGCCGCGATCCAGAGGTCCGCCCGCTCGATGCGCGCCGCGCTCGGCGCGCGCCGCTCCGTCCACAACGCGACTCCGGCACCGACCATCGCGCTCGTCGCGTAGGGGAACGCGGCCACGAGGTGCACGCGTCCCAACGCATCGATCAGCAGCGCCGTGATCGCGCTGCCGGCGCCAAGGAGGACGACAACGCGGCTGAGCGGGTCGAGGTCGCGCGTCAAGCGCCAGCCGACGACGATGCCTGGACCGAGGGTGAAAATCGCGTAGGCGAGGAGGAAACCGGCGAGCGCAGGCAGGCTGGGCAGCACCTCACGAAGCAGCAGCCAGGCGCTCGCGCCGAGTGCGGCGCCCGCGGCGGCGCGGAGCATCAATGGGTGCAGCTGGGGCATCAGGGGTATACGGGGCCGCCGGTCGAACGCATGTACAATAGATCAGGTCGAATGTCGAAGCACGGGTTCACGCTCCGTTACCTGACCCAGACCGCGGCGGGCGTGCCGCGCGATCTCGCCAACACGCTGGTCATCTCCAAGCTCAAGGCGATCCGCCCGACGGTGCTGATCTACAACTGCACCTGGGTCTGCGACGCACGCTGCGAGATGTGCAACAACTGGAAATGGGGCAATCGCAAGGAGGACATGACGCTCGAGCAAGCTCGACGGCGTCATGGACAGCGACTTCTGGCATGCGGTCGAGAATCTGAACATCTCGGGCGGCGAACCGACGACGCGCAACGACCTGCCGGAGATGGTCGAGATGTTCCATCGCCGGCTGCCGCGGATGCGGAAGGTCGGGATCAACACGACCGGACTGACGCCGCACGCGTGCGATTCCGATGCTCACGCGCATCGTCGAGTTCTGCGCCTCGCACAGGCTGCCGATCAGCATCCGCGTCTCGCTCGACGGCATCGGCGACGTCCACGATCAGGTGCGGCACGTCAAGCGCGGGTTCGACAAGGCGTCGCAGACGATCGAGGCGATGCAGGCGCTCGCCGCGAAGCATCCGAACTTCCAGTTCGGCCTCGCGTCGACGATCTTCGCGACCAACATCGAACGACGCCCAGAACATCCTCGAGTGGGCGCGTGCCAAGAAGCTCGACATCGTGTTCAACATGCTGCGGTTCACCGATGCGATGCTGAACAACAGGAACTGAAGGACAAGATCGGGTTCAGCGCGCGCGAAGAAGAGTTCATGCGGAAGTTCTTCCTCGATCGCGTTCAGGAAGAGTCGGTCCTCAGCGGTCAGGCCTTCCTGTATCTGCACTACGCGGACATGATCGCGAACGGCTACAAGCGGACGATGCCCTGCCCGTTCCAGACGCCAGGGGCTGCTGCTCAACCCGAACGGCGACCTGTTCTACTGCGAGAACTCGCAGACGATCGGCAACATGCTGGACACGCCGGCCGCCGACCTCTATTTCGAGGCGGAGAATCTCGCGCACCGCGAAAACGTCAAGCGCGACACCTGCCCGACGTGCCTGAGCCCGTGCCAGGTGAACGTCGGCGGCGATGAAGCAGGTCGTGCCGTACGTGAAGTTCCTGCGCCGCGCGTACAAGGTCAAGCACGATCCGTCCCGTCATCTCGACACGTTGCCCACCCCGGTGCGCTGACCGCGGCCATCGCTGATCCGCAGGTGCGCCTCCGCTTCGGCACGCTCCTCCGGTTCGCAGTGGCGGTCGGCCTCACGGCCTGGATTGTCTGGCAGGCCGACCTCGCGGCGATCGCGGCGGCGTTCTCGCGCACGTCCTGGGCGTGGGTCGGCGCTGCATGCCTGCTGGTCCTCTTCGATCGGCTGTTGATGGCCTATCGCTGGATCGGGCTGCTCGATGTCCTGCAGACGAGGCGACCGCCCGTCCGGTCGCTGCTGCGGACGTTCTTCGTCAGCACGTTTCTCGGGACGTTCCTCGTGCAGACGGTCGGCAGCGACGCGATCCGGACCTGGAGTCTTGCGCGCGACGGCGTGCCGGCGTCCGAGTCGCTGGCGTCGGTGCTCATGGATCGCATGCTCGGCGTCGTGTCGCTGCTGATCAGCGCGGCCGTTGGCGTCGCCCTGGTGCCTTCTGTCCTCGGGCAATCCGGTGTCGTCTGGCCGTTCGGCTCGCGGCGTGCCGGTTGCACGCTCGCGATCGCGTTGGTCTTCAGCACGCGCCTCGACAACGCCGCGCGCCAGTGGCTTGGACGATTGCGGCCGGGACGCGTGCCCGCACGCGGCCGGGCGGTTCCTCGACGCGCTGCAGGCCTACGGCTCGCGGCGTGGTCTGTTGGCCGGCGTGCTCATCGCTCGGTCGCCGTGCAGGCGCTGCGCATCTTGCAGGCTGGGCTGCTCGGCCGGGGCCTGGGACTGGCGGCACCGGCATCGAGCTACATCGCGTTCATCCCGCTCATCCTGCTGGTGATGCTGTTGCCCATCACCTTCAGCGGCCTCGGCATCAGCCAGGCGGCGTTCGTCTGGGCCTTCGTCAGGTCGGGATGCCGGACGCGGATGCGGTCGCGCTGTCGGTCCTGTTCGTCGCGCTCGGCATCGTCGGCAACCTGCCGGGCGGCGTGCTGGTGGCCCTCGGCAGAGGGCCGGGTGCCATGGCAGGTCCCCCGCCGGACACGCGTTGAGGCCGCGCGGCTTTTGTCCAGCCGTTCACCAATGACAGAATCATCCCCGGTGTCGAATCGGTCGCTGTCGGTCATCATTCCTGCCTACAACGAAGCGGGCAACATCCTCGCGACGCTCGAGAACGTCACGACGGCGCTCGCGCCGCTCGACCTCCCGCACGAGATTCTGGTGATCGATGACGGCAGCCGCGACAACACGGCCGCGCTGGTGCGATCCAATCTCATCGCGCTTTCCCGCCGTCCGGCTGCTGTCAGAACGAGCGGAACATGGGGTTCGGCTGGTCGTATCGCCGCGGCGTCGAGGCGGCCGCGCTCGCGCACATCGTGATGGTGCACGGCGACAACGCCTGGGGCTGGGCGACGCTCCGGGAGTTCTTCAGCCGGACCGGGGACGCGGATGTTATCATCGGCTACACGCGCGACATGCTGAAGTCGCGCACCTGGACGCGGACGGTCGTCTCGAAGACGTTCACGCTGCTCGTCAACCTGATCACGTGGCGTCATCTGACCTACTACAACGGCCTGCAGATTCACCAGGCCCCGGTCCTGAAGAGCCTGCACGATCGAGTCACGCGGCTACGGGTTCCAGGCCGAAGTGCTGGTCAAAGCGCTGCGCCAGACCAAGACCTACGTCGAAGTGCCGATGGATCTGATTGAGCGCGAGAAGGGCGAAAGCAAGGCGTTTCGCATGCAGAATGTCGTCGACGTGCTGCGCACGCTGAAGCTGCTCACGCGCGCTCGAGTGGGGGCGCCGTGAGTGACGCGGGCGAGACCGCAGCAGCGGCGCTGCTGGCGGGGCGGACGCGCGAGCGCGAGCGGTCCGGCGCGCAGAAGATCGTGCCGGTCGCCGAGCTGGCCAGGGTCCGGGAAACGGTTCCGCGACAAGACGCATCGTCCTCTGCCACGGCGCGTTCGACCTCGTGCACATGGGCCACCTCATTCACTTCGAGGAGGCGCCTCGCCGAGGCGACGTGCTCGTCGTGACCATGACCGGCGACCAGCACATCACGAAGAAGCGCTCGGTGTCGTTCCACGAGAACTATCGCGCGCGGCAGGTGGCGTCGCTCGAGATCGTCGACTACGTCGCCATCGTCGACGAGCCGTCCGCCGGTGCCGCGATCGAGGCGCTGCACCCGGACGTGTACGTGAAGGGGCCCGAGTACTCGAATCTGCTGCTCGACAAGACCTCGAACATCTTGCACGAGAAGGCCCTCATCGAGAGCTACGGCGGCCGGATCCACTTCACGTCGGGCGAAACGTTCTCGTCGACCAAGCTGTCGCACTTCCTGCTGTCGTCGACCGAGGCGTCGCAGGACAATCCCGCTGCTGCGCAACGAGCGCGTCCTCTTCCGCGACGTCTCGGAGCTCCAGCTTCACGCTCGAGGAGGTCAAGGCGTTCCTGTCGAGCGCGGCGGGCTGCGCGTCTGCCTGCTCGGCGAGACGATCATCGACGAGTGGGTCGACGTCACGGTCAAGAACATCTCGCAGAAGTCGCGATGCGTCGCCGGCCTCGAGACGGCCCGGGTGCGCCAGATCGGCGGCGACCGGCATCATCGCGCTGCACCTGTCCAGCTTCGTGAAGCAGGTCCACTGCTTCACGAACGGACTGCGCCAGGATCAGGTCCCCGCCAACGTCACGGTGACGTCGCTCGCGCAGAGCCCGCTCGTCAAGACGCGCTTCGTCGATCGCGACAGCGGATTCCCGCTGTTCGAGTCGAAGCAGCTGGCGCTCGACGACGTCCGCTGGGACAGCCTCCCGAACTTCGACGACTACGACCTCGTGCTGATCGCCGATTTCGGCCACGGCCTGCTCGACGCCGGCGGCATCAACCAGGAGCTCGCGCGCGATCGCAAGGCGTTCGTCGCGGCGATGGCGCAGGTCAACTCGAGCAACTACGGCTACAACCTGCCGACCAAGTACGTCGGCGCCGACTACTACAGCCTGAATCGCACCGAAGCCGAGCTGTGCCTGCACGAGCAGGGCCTGCCGCTGCCGAATCTGGTCGACCGGATGGCCGCCGCTGCTCGGTGACGGAGACGCTCTCGGTGACCGACGGCGCCAACGGCGCGATGGTCCGGATGGGCGACGACCGGTTCGCGCTGCCGACGCTCAGCACCAGCGTCGTCGACACGATCGGCTGCGGCGACGCCTACTTCGCGCTCAGCAGCCTCGCCGCCTGCCTCGGGCTGCCGGCCCGGCTCGTCGCGCTCGCCGGCAGCATCGGCGCCGCGGCGATGACGCAGCGGCGCTGCAACGAGCGCCCGATCACGGAGCAGGAGTTCATGACGATCGCGAAGATCGTCATCTGACCATGGACCGCTGGGACCGCGACTACCGTCGAGCGCGATCGCGACCGGGCCTGCGTCGGCCTCGTCGTCACCGACCAGCGGCGGCGCCGCCGCTCGCCGGCCGAGGACGGCTATCGAGCGCTGGGTCGACGCTGACGCGCCGAGACCCATGCAGCGCGGCGGACAGGTCTTTCTGATCGGCAACGGCGGCAGCGCCGCGATGGCCAGCCACATGGCCGCCGACGCGCTGCAAGAACGGCCAGCTGCGCGCGCAGGCCTTCAACGACGCCGCGCTGCTGACGGCCACCGGCAACGACGCCGGCTACGATCAGGTGTTCGCGCTGCCGCTCGCCCGGCTCGCGCGGGCGGGCGACCTGCTGATCGCGATCAGCAGCTCCGGCAACTCGCCGAACATCGTGCGGGCGCTCGAGCGCCGCGCGCGACTCGGCGTGGCCGCGGTGACG
The DNA here is from genome assembly GCA_963816795.1 of uncultured Acidobacteriota bacterium. Classification (GTDB taxonomy): domain Bacteria; phylum Acidobacteriota; class Vicinamibacteria; order Vicinamibacterales; family SCN-69-37; genus CAWFLT01. The sequence continues at coordinate 111,053 of CAWFLT010000003.1, forward strand.
CTCACGGCCAAGCAGCCCGACAACCGCGCCCGCGCGCTCGGCGACCTCAACTTCTACGTGCCGCTCGACCGCTACGGCTGGGTCGAGTCGGCGCATCAGGTCGATCCTGCACTACTGGTTCGATCAGTATCTGGATCTGCACGGCCAGGGGCGATTTGAGACATCGGACGAGGGGCGAGCTTCGACCGCGCTCGTAGGGCCGTGAAGCCGGTCACGCGCATGACGGTCGAAGCATCGTGAAGGTTCTCATCACCGGCGGCTGCGGTTACGTCGGCACGAAGCTGACGCAGGCCATGCTCGCGCGAACGCCGCACGACGTCACCGTCCTCGACACGAAGTGGTTCGGCAACCACCTGACGCCCGACCCGCGCTGACCGTCCATGCGCTCGACGTCCGGAAGATCGACGAGTTCGACCTGTCCGGCTACGACACCATCTTTCACCTGGCCAACATCGCCAACGATCCGTCGGTCGAGCTCAACCCGTATTCGTCGTGGGAGGTGAACGTCCTCGCCGGCATGCGCCTCATCGACCGCGCCGCGCGTCAGGGCGTCAAGCAGTTCATCTTCGCGTCGTCGGCCAGCGTGTACGGCCTGAAGTCCGAGCCGCGCGTCACCGAGGATCTCGAGCTGTTCCCGCTGTCCGAATACAACAAGACGAAGATGGTCGCCGAGCGGGTCGTGATGAGCTACAGCGACGCGATGATGACGACGCATCATCCGGCCGGCCACCGTGTGCGGCTACTCGCCGCGCATGCGCCTCGACGTCGTCGTCAACCTGCTGACGATGCAGGCGCTGACGAAGGGCGCGATCACCGTGCTCGGCGGCGATCAGACGCGGCCGAACATCCACATCGACGACCTCGTCGACCTGTACCTGTTTGCGTTCGATCGCCGCCTGGCCGGGCGTCTTCAACGCCGGCTTCGAGAACCTCACGCGTCCGCGAGATCGCCGAGGCCGTCACGCGCGAGGTGCCGGCCGAGATCGAGATCGCTGCCGTCGAACGATCCGCGATCGTACTCGGTCTGCTCCGACAAGCTGCTGGCCACCGGCTTCACGCCCGGACAGAACGTCGCAGACGGCGATTCGCGAGATGGTCGCGGCCTATCGCGACGGCCGGATCACGGACGAGCCCATTTGCTACAATGTCAACTGGATGAAGCAGCATCAACTTCGGATGATGGATGATGCGGCGTTGATTCGGCTCGCGGTGCCGCTGGCGGCGCGTCAGCGTCTTCTTCCTGCTGTCGCTGGCGACCGTCCGGTGGCTCCGGCCGCGCGATCCGCAAGCGTTTCTTTTTCCTGCTACGCGCGTGCTGCTGCTCGCCGCCGCGGCCGCCGTCTATCGTTCGGGTCTGGCCGCTCGGACGATCGACGATGCGCGTCGGGCTCGTCGCGTGCCTGCTGCTGCAGGCGCTGGTCTGCCTGACGATGTGGAATGCGTTCTACAGCCTGCTGTGGGGATTCTCGGGCAGCCTGATGTACGACCTGCTACAACGACGCGCGCGCTGCGCGACCGTGGATCGTCTGGTCCGCTCGTACCAGGGCGCGGATCCGGTGCTCGATCGCATTCTGGCGCGGCGGCTGCCGAACCTCGCCGCGCGGCGGCTGGGTCGAGCGTGCGGGACGACGACGCTGCGGCTGCGGCCGAAGGGCCGGGTCATCGCGCTCGGCACGCTGGCCGCGTTCAAGGTCTTCTCGCTCGGCATGGGCGGGGGCGTCAAGTAGCCGTGCTCGGCGTCGTCGCTGGTCGCCGCGGTGACGTCTGCTCGTCGCTGCAGACGGTTCTCGTCGCCGTCGTCGCGGCGCTGCGGCCGCGCGGCAACATCTACGTCACGATCGTCGTCGTCGCGCTGCTGACCGCGCCGCTCGTGCCCTTGACGGACCAGCATGCTGTTCGGCCAGGCGCTCGCCCTGGACGGACGCGCCTTTCTCGTGCTGATCCACCTGGCGCTCGGCGGCTTCCTCTTCCACTTCATGACGCTGCCCGATCGGTCGGTGACGCTGCGGATTCTGGTCGAGCTGCTGCTCGCGCCCGGACAGGCGCTGTCGCTGACGCGATCTCAGCCGCGCGCTACGGCGTGCGGACGATGATCGTCTCGCGGCTCGAGCAGCTCGTCCGCGGCCAGTTCCTCGACGATCGCGCCGGACGGCGCGCATCACGCTGCTGCCGCGCAGGCGTCCGGTTCGGACGGTTCGTCACCGCCGGCCGGCAGCTGTTTCGGCATCGCGAGCGCGAATTGAGGACGGCGGTGAACAAGAAGATTCTGGTGCTCGGCGGCGGCGTCGCCGGCTCGTCGATGGCCTACTACCTCACGGAAAAGGGCTACGACGTCACCGTCGTCGAGAAGAACAGCCGCGGTCGGCGGCCTGGCGCGGACCTGCTACTACAGCGGCCACCCGTACGAGTTCGGTCCGCACATCTGGTTCTGGCCCGGCGGCAAGGACGATCCGGTCAACAACACGATCGTCAAGCTGACGAACGACGAGCTGTTCCACATCGATCGGCGGCTGTTCACGTACGTCGAGGCCGACCGGCGGAAGTACCGCTATCCGGTGCACTACCAGGACATCGACCAGATGCCGGAGCGCGAGCAGATCCACCGCGAGCTGCACAGGCAACCGCGACGAGCACGCTGAAGCTGATCGCACGAGCCAGCTGCCCGAGCTCGGCCAGTGCACGTTCGCCGACTACTTCACGGCGGCGATCGGCGCAGACGCTGTACCAGAAGTTCATGGCGAACTACACCTGGAAGATGTGGAACATCCCGGGTGACGAGCTCGAGACGTCGATGGTCTGGGCCGATCGCTTCCACCACGCCTACACGAAGAAGGACGAGAAGACGCGTCGCGCGGCCTCAGCGGCTACGATCCGCTCAAGTTCGAGGATCACACGCTCGGCAAGGGGATCCGGTTTCAGGTCTATCCCGAAGCACGGCTGGAACGCCGTCTGGAACGCGATGGTCGGCGCGGTCGACCGTCATCCGCGATCGCGTCGTGCGGCATCGAGGACGAGCACAAGCAGCCGTACGTGCTGCTCGGCGAGCGGCGAGAAACACTACTTCGCCGACTACCACACGGTGTTCTGCTCGATCGACATCGACGAGCTGTGGGGCGAGAGACACGCTGCCCTACACCGGCCGGATGATGATTCCGCTGCTGATTCCCGGGCTGGCGAACGCGTTTCCCGGAGGGCGCCGAGTCGCTGCACTACTCGTCGTGCGAGTTCCAGACGCGCGTGACCGAGATGAAGGTGATCACCCGGCACGACAGCCCCGACACGCTGATCCTGATCGAGGTGCCGATTCTGCCGGGCGCCGCGGCCTGTTTCCCGAAGAACACGATCGACTACGCGCTCGAGCACAATCTCTTCGCGGAGAAGGCGTACCCGCAGCAGTCCGAGCAGGCGTTCGCGACCTACTACGCCTACGTCGATCGCGGCAAGAAGATCCCCAACCTGCGCTACGTCGGCCGGCACGCGGAGTTCAAGTACTGGGGGATGCCGGAAACGGTGAACTCCGCGTACCAGAAGTCGCTCGAGTTCCCGGCGGTGTGATGGTCGCCGCCCTGACGAGCCAGGCCTTCCGAGCCAGTCGAGGCGCGTGCTCACGTCGACGACGTCGCACAAGCGCGAGCCGCTGCTGCCGACGCTCGAGGTGTTCGCCAGGCTCGGCCTGCGCGACCTCGATCTGAACCTGCATCACATTCTCGAGGACGGCGTCCCGGTCGACGCGGTCGCTCAGAGCGTCGCGGCCAACGGCCTCGCGTCTGTGGATCGTGTCCGGCGGCTGGTGCGATTTCTTCCACGGCGCGCCGGAGATCGAGCGAGACGTTCGCCTCGGTCGATCGCGCAGGTGGCGCATCGCCGACGCAGCTCGGCGTCGTCGCCGCTGCGGCTGTTCTTCGGCCGGCTCGACCTACGAGGACTACTCGCGCGGCGCGCTGGACACGGCGTGCGGCGAACCTCAGGCGGCTGTCCGACCGGCATCCCGGCGATGCGCTTCGTGTTCGAGAACCACGACGGCGCGTCGCTCCATCCCGGACGTCTGCCGCGAGATTCTCGACCGCGTCGACCGGCCGAACATCCGGATGAACTTCGATCCGATCAACTTCGCGAAGGCCGGCGTCGATCCAGCCGCGCGCGCTCGACACCGGCTGCAGCCGGTCGTCGGTCACGTGCACCTGAAGGGGCTCGAACGCGGCGAGTTCTGCGAGTTCGGCGACGGCGACGTCGATCTCGGCGCCGCTGCCTCGCGGTCGCTCGCTCAGCGGCGGCTACGCGGGCACGTTCACCGTCGAGTACGAAGGCCGCTTCGACGGCACGCTGCGCCTGTACCGCAGCGTCCACCGGGCGCAGCGGGAAATCGGAAGGCTACTAACAGAACCTGGCCACTAAAAGCTTGGCCACATAACACGGGGGCCACGGGGTGGCACGGAGGCCACGGGGTTTTCTTTTCGGAAGAGCTTCTTAGGGAAGAGCTTTGGGGGGAGGGGGTTGCAAGAGTTCTTCCGAAAAAAGCTCTCTCGAAAAAAGGTCTTGCGGAAATGCCTCCCGAACAAAAACTCCGTGACCTCCACGTACCTCCGTGGCCCCCGTGTTCTGCAGCGAAGCTCTTAGTTGGACGTCAGCTTGACGTTGCGCCAGATGGCGCCGCGCATCGTCTCGCTGCGCGAGCGCGTGCCGAGCGAGATGCGAAAGTTGGGCGGCGCGTACGGAAACGCGCCGAAACCCTCCGAGAACCAAACCCGATTGCCGCTGACCGACCCGTCGGCGTTGACCGTTCCCACCGAGACGGTGAAGTCACTGGGCGTCCAGCGAAAGGTGAACCGGTAAACGACGTCTGGCCGCCAGTCGATCGTGGAGTCGTTGCGCTGCATGTGATCGCCGGGGTTCGCGCCTTCGATGCTGGCGCCGTTGCGCCAGATGAGCTTCATCCCCGTACCGTCGCCGTCACTGCGCTGTTCGAGATGCATCTTCCACGGGTGATCCCGGAACGCGGTGAAATCACCGAACGTGTTCCCGTCGCCCATCGAGACCCACTTGTAGTCTTTTAGCGCGGGGGCGCCCTGCGCCCGGCCGAAGTTCGTCACGTCGAACTCCAACGTGCAACTGATGCAGCCGCCGGGAATCGACGTAGTCGATCCCGTCGCTGTCGGAGTCGGCGCGCCATCCCTGACCGCTGACGAAGGAGCCGCCGAAGCGATTGCCGACCGTGGCGCCGTCAGTCAGCGGATCGTAGAGGGTCTGTCCGACGATGAACCCGCGGTTGGTCGACGACGAAGGTCTCGACGTTGGACCACGCGCTCGTGAGGGCGTCGGCGGACGCGCGCACCCGCCAGTAGTACCTGAAGTTCGGCTTGAGCGTGCCGGTGATGACGTGGGACGTCGTGCTGGACCCCTGTTCGACCCCTCCCTCGAGCCGGTGCGGCTGTCGGTGGGAAACGCGTCGAGCTCCGACCACTCGAACCGGTAGCGCACATTCGTCACGGTTCCGGTCGCCACCGCGTTGGTCGTCGACAACACGGGACCGAAGTCCGCCAACTGCTGGCCGCCCCTGGGCGAGACCGTCACCGGCGCGGCGAGCGCCGCGCGTCACCGCGGGAGGCGTCGGCGTCGACGGGGGCGTAGGCGCGGTCGGCGTGCTGCCGCCGCAGGCCGTGAAGGTGACAATTGCCGATCAGCGCGAAACTCGTGTCTCAGCCAGGGCCGTACGTTCATCTCTCGTTACCGCGGGGCCAGGGCGCTGCCGAGCGTCGTCGGGCGCGGCTTGTTGCCGATCCAGACGTTGCGGTAGGTGGCCGGCCAGGAGCCGGTGTCCTCGACGTTGTTGTTGACGCCGAGATAGGCGAACTGCGGACTCGGCTGGTAGCTGAACGGTGAGCTCTGTCCGTTGTCGTAAATCGTCGCGCCGCCGGCGCCGCTGCCGCTGCCGTTGACGCCGCCGATTCCGCCGTCCTGCACGGTGACCCGGATGAAGTTGCCGTAGGTCGCCTTCCAGTGGTACGTGTTGGCCGAGTTCAGCATGCGGATGCCTGCGGATCGCTGTCCGAAATCCGGTTCGAGCTTGCGCTCTTCGACGTCCTCCCCCATCAGCACCTTGAACGAAATCGCGTGGTCAGGATTCCCGTTGAACCCGCGATACTGCAGGTTGAACAGATAGTCGCTCGTGTAGTGGTTGCTCGGGTTGTCGTCCATCGACAGGATTTTCAGCTTGCCCGGTGTTGCCGGTCGACGACACCGGGTTGTTGGAGATGCCCTCGACGTCGACGGAGAACTCGCCGGTCCAAATCGGCTGCGCCGAGCCGGTATCGCGCGTACGCATTGGTGTCCGGAAGGCGAAGTCCCTTGCCAGCGACGAACGTCGGCGCCGGCCGTCAACGCCTCGGCCACCGACGCGCCGTTGACGAGCGGGTCGTAGAGCTCGCCGGGCCGGTTGTAGCCGATCACCTGCGTGCGGAAGGTAAAGGTGGACGACCAGTCGCCGGTGGTCGATCCCTGGACCCAGCGGGCGCGCCAGTAGAACCGGGTGGCCGGCTGGAGATCCTGATCGACCTCGACCGACGTCGTGCTGCCCCCTTCGCCGACGCCGGCGCGGCCGAACGACACCGCGTAGTACGCACTGGTCGCGCTGCCCGACCCGAAGTCGCTGCGATCGGAGACCTGGAACTCGTAGGTCTTCGCGCCGGTCTGGCTCGACGTGCCATTACGGACGCGCAACGTCGGCCGGATGGTCGCCAGTTGCTCGTCGGCGCCCGGCGCGTCGAGGCTGGGCGCGACGTTCGCGGTGACGGGCGGCGGCGTGGTGCCGCCGGGCGACGGCGACGTGGGCGGCGCGTTGCTGCTGCCGCAGGCGGCCACGGCCAGCGCCGAGCAGACCGGCAGCCGAGAAACTTGACGTGTTCATCGCGATCATTATATCGTTCGCTGGCAGGATTTATCGATGGCGTTGGCGCATAATTTTCACGTAGAACTGGCAGCGCCGCTCGCAGCGCGGCAAGGACTGGTTATCCGTCGTGGCGGGCCGGACTGGGAGCGGCGGACGGCTGCGCCGTGCTCTGGCGTGCCGTCACGGCCTTGGCGAGATTGCCGAGAATGGTCGGGTAGGCTTCACACGGCGTCCAGCAGTGCGAGCAGTTCTCTTCAGCGACGTCACGCCGCAACGACCGCCGCCGCTCGCTCTCCCAGAGCGCTCCGAGGTCGAAGTCGGCATCGCGCAGGTTGCCGACCTTTTCGTCCCAGATGGAACAGGGATAGAGGTTCCAATACGCGTCCACGAAACACGACGACGACAGCGCCGTGCACGGCAGCGGCGACTTGCCGGTGTCGTAGTAGTTCGCGATCAGCGCCTGATAGCGGTCCTCGAGGAATCGCACCGGGTGCAGGTTCGACCCGTTCTTGCGGCGGTGATCGGCGACGGCGTCGAGAATGATGCCGTGATGCGACGACGCCGGCGATCCGACGTTGGCGAAATAGTGCGGCGACTCGTGTCCGACGTTCAGGTGCAGCTCGCTGCGCTTGAAGTCCGGAATCACCGCTTGAATCGCCGCCAGTGTCTCGTCGACCTTGGTGGCGTTCTTCTCCATCAGCGTCATCCCGACGACGACCTGGAAGTTCGACTTCTTGATGCCGCGCAAACGCCGGAATGTCTCGATGCCGCGATCCCAACTCCCCGGCAGGCCGCGGAGCTCCTCGTGCAACGGCTTCGGACCGTCGATGCTGATGGTCGTCATCAGCCGGCCGACCCCGCGCTTGAGCGTCGCGTTGACGAGCGCGATCGTCTTGTCGCCAAACCATCCCGTCGTCGGAAAGTTGAGCAGGAAGAGGGATCGGCAGCTGGCCTGGATGGCCGCCACGACGTCATCCAAATCGCGGCGCATGAACAATTCGCCGCCCGTCATGTGCACCCAGCGGAACTGCGACCAGCGCGTGAAGAACCGCGTGATCTCGTCGGGCGTCATCTCGTTCACGCTCTTCTTCTGCCAGATGTTGCACATCTGACAGCGGAAGTTGCAGTGGTAGGTGGCGACGAACGTGACCTTGTAGGGAAGCGCCGGCGACTTCAGGTTCGCCCCGAGAATCGCGGTGCCGAGTCCAGCTTGTTTGATGAGCATTCCAGAGCCGGCAGCTAGAGCGACCAGCGCTCAAGAAGCGTACCACAAATGACATCGGGTGTCTTTTTACGTCGTTCGTAAAAAGACACCCGATGTCGTCGTTTACCGATTCGGATTAATCGCCGGCACGTAGAGGCTCCGGTCGACGAAATCGTTGTCCTGCCACGACGGGCCATTGGTGCTAGGAATGTCCGTCAGCACTTTGTAGATGTGCCCGTCCGGGAAACAGACCCGGCCGGCCGAGAACCAGTAGCCCTGCCAGGGGACGATGTTCTCGCCGCCGTTCTTGATGAGCAGTCCGCCACCTTGATGGCGGAGCGCCCACGCGACGCGCTTGGTGACTTCGAAGGCCCCTTCCACCGTCCTGGCTGGCCGCACGAGGTCATGGACGCACCGGACGAGCGCCTCCTTGTCGTTGGCCAGGTACGAGCACTCACTGCCGTCGCCTGGGCCGGGCTGGACTGGTGGCGGAGGCGGAGGAGGAGGCGGCGTCGGCGCAGGGCCGGGCGCGGGTGGCGGAGGCGCAGGCGCAGCCGGCACGGGATTCCGGCGAAGCGTCTCGACGCCCGAGACCGGGCCGAGGCAGGTCGTGCCCGAGTACGGCAGGCGGAGCGCGTCGTTGCTCTCAATCGTCCCGGTGGACGACAGCGAGAACGTGCAGTTCCCCATCCCCGGCAGCACCGCGGCCCCATTGACCGTGACCTGCACGGCCGAGCCGTTGCGCTCGCCGCGGGCCGTGCCGCTCAACGTAATCGCGCCCAGACATGTCGCGGTGAAGTCGCCTGAGATGGCATTCGCCGACTGGCTCGTCACGAACCACTCGAATTTGCTGCAGCCGGTCCCGGTGGTCGGCAGTCCGGGGGGCAGCACCGCCGAGGTGGAGGCTCCGGCCGTCCAGACGCCGAGCATCGATCCGGCGGCCGCCGCGACGACGGGCGCCTCGCTCGGCGACGTCAGGCTCGAGCGGCGCTGGAACTCGCAGGCCGTCGTACAGACTGCCAAGGCCAGGACAACGAATAGGCGGCGGGGCGTCATTTCGCGGGGGTTCGTCCTGTGCGGAGTATCGGCGCCAAGTGTCCCCAACTTTGCCCCAATTAAGCAAGCGCGATATAGTAGTTGGGCCCTGCCGTGACGGTCACGCTGCCTGGCCAGCTTTCCGACAGTCCTCGGGCCGACAGCTCCCAGTTTCTGTGCCTACTGCCCGTGTAACGGTTTGCATTCCGACCAGGAACGAAGAAGGACTGGTCGGAGAAATCATCGACGCGGTCCGGCCCCACGGCGACGAGGTGCTGGTCGTCGACGGTCACTCGACCGATCGCACGCGCGAGATCGCGCAGGCGCACGGCGCGCGCGTGATTCAGGATCACGGCAAGGGGAAAGGCGACGCGATCCGGCTCGCGTTGTCGGAGGCCACCGGCGACATCGTCGTCTTCATCGACGCCGACGGATCGCACGAGCCGCGCGATATTCCGGCCCTGGTCGCGCCGATTCTCGCCGGCCAGGCGGATCTGGTCATTGCCTCGCGAGGCCGGGGGGGCAGCGACGAACTGCACGGCACGTTCGAGCAATTGCTGCGTTACCTGGGATCTCAGATTTTCATGCTGCTCATCAACTACCGCTGGAACGTGCGCCTGACCGACAGCCAGAACGGCTTCCGGGCGATCCGCCGTGACCGCGGCCTGGAGCTCGGGCTGCGCGCCAATCTGACGACGATCGAGCAGGAAATGCTGATGCGCGCGCTCAAAAAAGGCCTGCGCGTCTCGGAGATCGCCAGCCACGAGTACGAGCGCAAGTGGGGCGTCTCCAAAGTCAGCGTCTGGCGTCTCTGGTTCGCCTACGGCTGGAACTTTCTTCGAAACATTTTCTAGGGTCGCAAGGGATGCCGACGACTGCCACGACGTCGCCGGCCGGTGCGGCCAACGCCGCGATCGGCGCAGGGGAATTGCCCCGCCGCCAGGCGCTGCTCATCCTGGCCGGGATCGTCGCCATCGCCGCGGCGTTCCGCTTCTACGGCCTGGGTTGGGGCGCGCCGTTCTTCCATTTCCACATCGACGAGCACTACGTGTTCGTCGGCGCAGACCTGATGCGGCGCAGCATGCGCGCCGCGGCCGAATCGGACAAGTTCTTCATGTACTCGCCGCTGCCGATGTATCTCGTGAACGCGCTGCGCACGGGGTACGAACTGGTCGCGCATCCGCTCAATCTCACCGTGCCGCAGGACCAGACCACGTACATGGTGCTCGGGCGGGCGATTTCGGCGACGTTCGGCACGGCGACCATCCCGGTGGTCTACGCGATCGGCACGCGGCTCAGCGGCCGGGTGGCGGGACTCCTGTCGGCGGCGTTCCTGGCGGTCACCGTCCTGCATCTGCGCGACTCGCATTTCTTCAGCGTGGATCTCAGCATGGTGTTCTTCTGCGCGCTCACCTGGCTGTTCGCCCTGCGCCTGGCCGAGCGAGGCGACCTGGCTTCAGCGGTCTTCGCCGGTGCCGGCCTCGGCGCCGCGGTGCTGTGCAAGTACTCGGGCGCCTTCATGGCCCTGCCGATTGGCGTCGCGTATCTGCTGTCTCCGCGCCGGCCAGCCCTCCGATCGCCGCTCGCCGTCTGGGCACGATGGGTCGCAACAGGGGCCGTGCCGCTCGTCGTCGCCGTCCTCACGTTCGCGGCGCTGAACCCGCTCTCCTGGCTCTATTTCGACAAGTTTCGCGACGATATCCGCACCTGGGTGACCAACCCGCTCCTCGGCGCCTGGAAGCCGATCTGGATCGCGCAGTTCGCAGACGTCACTTCCCCCACGCTCTACTGGTTCACCAACCTCATGTGGTGGGGCGTCGGTCCCGCACTGGAGATCTGGGCGCTGGCTGGATTGGTGTGGCTGGCCACCAGGCGGCGGGCGCTCGCCGCGGTCAGCCTCGCCGTGCCGATCGGGTACTACGCCGCGGCCGGACAGACGATCGCGCCGATGATGCGCTACCTGCTGCCGCTCACGCCGGCCCTGGCAGTGGCGGCCGCCGTGCTGAGCGCGGACTGGCTGCGCCGCCCGCGTCTGCGGCTCGTGGCCGCGGTGGCGACCGTGCTCGTGCTCGGCACATCGGCGCTGTACGCCGGGGCGTACATGAACGTTTATCGCCGGCCGGACAGCCGCCTCGCGGCGGCCCGCTACATCGAGCGTGCCATCCCGCGCGGCGCGCGCGTGATGGTGGAACCGTCGCACAATATCCCGCCGATGGGCGCCTACCTGACGAACGTCGATTTCTACGGCGACTACGTCCTGTGGGGGCGATCCGCGCCGCGCGACGATTACTTCCATCAGTTTTCGCTCGACACTTACGTCTATCTGTACGATCCGCGTCACACCGACGAGCAGAAGCGGGACTATATCGCCGGCCGGCTCGCGCAAGCTGAGTGGATCGTCATGGACGATACCTACGTCGAGTTCTACGAACACCTGCCGGAGGCGCAGCACGCGGTGGTCAAGCAGTACTATCGCGACCTCTTCTCCGGCCGGCTCGGCTTCGACCTCGCGCGAACGTGGAGGGTCTATCCCTCGCTGTTCGGCGCGTCCATCAACGACGACGATGCGGAACTGACGTTCAGGCTCTTCGATCACCCGCGGGTGTTCGTGTTCAAGCGGCGCGTGGCGGGCGCGGGAAACTAACGTGGTCGCCGGCCGCACCGCTCGCGCGCTCCTCGCAGTGCTGTGCCTTCTGGGCGCGGTGCGGTGCTCCTCGCCGATCATCCCGTCGCCGCCGGTCGTGCCGAACCCGGAGCCCCAGCCTCCCCCACCGCCGCCTCCGCCTCCCCCGCCGCCGGCACCGCGGCTCAGAATCACGCGCATCCTCGCCTTTGGCGACAGCCTGACCGAGGGCGAGGCGACGCCGGCGCTGTGGGGCATGCACGGGCCCAATTCGCTGGGCCCGTCGAAGTCGTACCCGTTCAAGCTCCAGACGCTGATCAACGCGCGATACACCGACCAGACGATTGAGGTGTGGAACGGCGGGCTCGGAGGCGATCGGACGGAAGAGGCACGCGGGCGCCTCGGGCCGATCCTCGATCAATTCAAGCCGGAAGTGATGATCCTGATGATGGGCGTCAACGACTTGAATTCAGGCCGGAGCTTCACGAAAACGCTCGATGGGCTGGCCGCGCTCATCCGCGATGCGAGGTCGGTCGGCGCCGAAGTCTTCCTGTCGACGCTGCCGCCGCAAGACCCTCGGGGTTTTCGCGGGGGCAATGCCGAGGCGATCCCGTTTTTCAACGCCGATCTGATGGCGCGCGCGCCGTCCATGGGCGCCACCGTGATCGATATTTTTCCGCTGATCTCGCTCGAGATGCTGGCGCCGGACGGCTTGCATCTGGCGCAGGCCGGCAACGAGATGCTTGCCGAAACCTACTTCGGGCGCATCAAGGAGCGCTACGAGGAAGCCCCGGCGACGACTGCGCGCTCGACGCTGCCTTCCGGCGCAGGAGTACGACGTTCCCCTCATAACCCGTCCGGTTTGCCACCTGCCATCCGTTGATCGGTACGGGAGCGTAGCCGGCTCGCGATTGCACGATGACGCACGCCGCCTGGTCGCCCTGAATCATGCAGAAGGTCCGCAACGCGAGCCCGGCATCGTGCGCGAGCGGGCTGTCTTTCAATTCCCCGCGCGTGAACTGACCCGCATTGGCATCGGGCGGCATGCCCGCGCGCCAGACCGCGGCGATTGCCTCCAGCGTCCGGCGCGCCGCCTGATCGGATTCTGAGTTGGTCTCCGGATACTCGCAGCGTTGCAGGTTGGTCTCATGCTTCGCGTCAGACGAGCGGTTGCCGCCGTGGACCGTGCCGCCGGCGCCGTAGAGATCCGCGACCGCGAAGTAGTCGGCGTGCTCGCGTGCCGTCGTGCCCTCGCCGATCCGAATCGGCTCGCTCGCCACGGCGGGCAGCCCGCTGGCGGTCCACACGCGACCCGACGCGCGATCGGTCCAGCCGAGCCGGGCGACCTCGATCAGATCGTTGGCCTGTCGCATCCATCCGGGATCGCGCGGCGTGTGGTGGACCGTGAAGTCGAGCAGCGGTCCCGGGCCGTCCGGAAACTGCTCCTCGGACGGGGCCGAGCGCGTAGCGAGCACGCCCTTGAAAAGCGCGGCGTCGAACCTGCCAGCCAACTGGCCATTCTTCCAGTCCTCGTTGCTCACCTCGAGAAAGACGTTGCCGGCCTCACGCGCGACGGTCAGGACGTCGCGCAGCAGGCGATCCTGCTCGGCCGCCGACAGCTTGACCGGCGATCCGTCGCCCTGATCGGCGAAGAGCGTGAAGTGGATGTACAGTCCGCGCGCGCGCGCCCATTCGAGCAGTCCGCGGAGGCCCTTGAGGTAATCCGGGCGCCGCGCGTCGAAGCTCGTCACCGACCACATCCCGAAGACGCGCCAGACATTGACCCCGAGCGCCTGCGTCCGGTCGGCGTACCGCTCGAGCTTGTCCTGGCGACCCTCGAGCCAATCCTGCAGCGCGGTGAACGCCGTGATGCCGTGCCACTTGAACACCGTGCCGTCCGCCAGTCTGAACGTCACGCCCTGGCGGTGGAGCCGCGCTGCGGCCGGCCTCGTCGTCGCGGCTGGTGGCTTCACCGCCTGGTCTCGTGCGCTGGGCGCCGGCACTGCGACCGGAAGCAAGAGAATCAAAGTGACGAGCGGAGTGGTGGCGCGTTTGACGAGCGATAACATCATGTCAACTGGTAGGACGGCGGTGGCGATGATTCAGCCGCCGGCGCGGAAGGGGACGGGCCTCAACTGTGGAACACTCCAGCAACGCGCCTTCGTTTTGTGTTGCAGTAGGGGACGGAGGCCCACTTCTTTACTGGCGTGGGGCCCCACCCCCACGCCTCGGGCCGCGCCGCCAAACGCGGCGCGGGTGTCCATCGGTTTTACCGATGACCGGCGAGGAAGAACTCTCGCATGCTCATCTGGCGGACCGCCTGGGGTGTCGCGCACGATCCGCAGGTGCCTTCGAACGTGCTGTTGCACAGCCACCAGCGGTTGTTCTGGTACACGGCAGTCAGCCGGCAGGTGCCTTTCGACACCCCTTCCTTGCCGTTCGGCAGTTTTCGATCGCGGAACTCGCACGCGAGATCGATCGACGCGTTGGTCCGGGCGCCGTCCACGTTGACGGCTGTGACCTTCGCCGAGGCATCGAGAATCAGGAACTCGACGCGGTTGTTCTTGATGTCGTCCAGCTCGGCGTCCTTCCCCGGACAGCCGGTCCAGAAATCGACGACGCATTGGTCCGCGGGCACACGCGAATTGCCGAACAGATCGAGGAGAAATCGGAGAGACATCGCCGACAGCTCCGCGGCCGAGTCGTGGACGCGCGTGAGCGTGGCGCTCTGAACGACGCGGTGCTCCAGGGTCGCCAACTGGCCTGACGCGTTCGTGCCGGCGTAGGACTCGGTGACCGTCAGCGTGACTTTCAGCTCGATGGGTGTCGGCTTGGTATTGCGCGGCACCTTCACCGTCACGACCCGTCCCTCACCGGTGATCTCACCGACCTCAACGGCCCAGGCGTACTTCAGGTTTTCGACAGGCGTCTCGGTGTCCGTCACGGCCGCCGTGATGACAATCGCGTCCTCGACTTCGGCGCGCGACCTCGACGCCGTGATCGACGCAATCACGGGCGCCACGTTCGGCGCGGGCGGCGGCGATGGGGGCGGCGGCTGGGTGTTGGGGGGCGCCGGCGGCGCGGGCGCCGTCGGGGCGGAACATCCGCCGAACAGCAATGCGAAGATCAGCACCACGCCGCAAGCGGCGAAGCGAGACCATCGGTCACGAGGGTGTGTTGGGCGAGACAGTAGCCGCCTCGGCCGGGGACGCATCTGGTTATTATCGCATCTCTGACACCCGCGCGCCGCGTTGCGGCGCTGGGCCCGAGCGCGGGGGATGGGGCCCCCCGCGCCTTCCATAAAGTTGGCCGACTTTACTTAATGGCGTGGGGCCCCACCCCCACGCCTCGGGCCGCGCCGCTTGCGGCGCGGGTGTAGGCGTAGGGCCCCACCCCACGCCTCGGGCCGCGCCGCTTCGCGGCGCGGGTGTCTATGAAGGCTAAAGCGCGCCCCTCCGAACGTCGTTGGGCTCGCGGCCTACCCAGTAGCGACCGGCGAGCCGCACGTGGTCCACGGCGGATCGCGAAGCACACGAAGGAGACAAAATTCACGAAGGATCCAGATCTCTAAATCTCTAGATTCCTAGATCTCCAGAAACCGCGCTTGTCGACAGCGCATTTTCCAAGTCCTGAATTTAATTGCTTCGTGCTCTTCGTCTTCTTCGTGTGCTTCGTGTGCTTCGTGGTGAAAGATCTTGTAGTCACGTCGTCGCGGACGGCGAGCGACCGGGCCCCAGCGCCTGGCGGATGACGAAGATCGGCTTGTCCTGTGACTCGTGATACGTCCGCGCGATCATCTCGGCCACCAGCCCTGACGTCACGAGCTGCACGCCGGTGAAGACGAGCAGGATGCCGAGCATCAACAACGGCCGGTTGCCAATTGCTTCGTGGCCGAGATACTTCACACCGGCCAGGTACGCGAGTACCAGGACGCCAAGCGTCCCCATTCCGAAGCCGAGGACGCCGAACATCTGCAGGGGCCGGGTCGAATAGCTGAGGAGGAACTTGACGGTCACCAAGTCGAGGATGACGCGAATCGTGCGCGAGATCCCGTACTTCGAACGGCCGTGAATCCTCGCCCGGTGGTTCACTGCGCCGCTCGTCGATCCGCACGCCGACCTCGCTGGCAAGCGCCGGCAGAAAGCGATGCATCTCGCCATACAGCCGCAGCGGCTTCACGACTTCGGCGCGGAAGGCCTTGAGCGAACAGCCGTAGTCGTTGAGATGGACGCCGGTGGCCCACGAGATCAGGCGGTTGGCCAGAAACGACGGCAGGCGCCGGTTCAGCCAGGCGTCCTTCCGATCCTTTCGCCAGCCGCACACGATGTCGAATCCCTCATCGAGCCTCGCGACCATCGCCGGAATGTCGCGCGGATCGTTCTGGAGGTCGCCGTCGGATGTGACGATGACGCGGCCACGGGCGGCGGCGAATCCGGCCGCAAACGCGGCCGTCTGTCCGAAGTTGCGCCTGAACTGAATCACGCCCACGCACGGGTCGCGCTCGTGCAAGGTCCGCAACGCGTCGAACGAGCCGTCGGTGCTGCCGTCGTCCACGAAAATCAGCTCATAGGATCGGCCGGAGGGCTCGAGCGCCGCGGTCAGTTCGCGATGGAGCTGTTCCAGATTCGGGGCTTCATTGAAGATCGGGATGACGACCGAGATCTCAGGGGCCACGGCGGTGCCCATTCTACGCGGTCCGGTAGCGCCGCCACACCAGGAACGCGGTGCCCAGCACGAGGACGGCGACGCCCAGCCACAGCGACACCACAGCGAGATTCGCCTTGATGAACAGCGTCGCCTCTTCGCCATAGAGATAGGCGAGCAGGCCCTCGCTGCCGTACCGGAATCCGCGCCCGAGCGCGACCGCGAGGAGGAAGGTCGACTTGCGCACGTTCGCCACGCCGGCGAGCAGCACGAAAATCTTGAACGGCGTCGGCGGCGGCAGGATTGACGGCACGATGACCGCGAGCAAGCCGTACTTCTGGAAGAATCGCAGGCCGCGTTCGACGTGACGCTCGCTGAATCGCTTGCGCAGGAACGCTTCCCCACCGCGCTGCGCGACGCTGAAGAGCGCGAAACAGCCGGCCACGGATCCGAGCGTTGTCATCGCGGCGTAGTAGATCCACCCGTCCGGATTGCGGACGACCATCAGCACCATCAGGACGTCGTTCACCTCGGGCAGCGAGAGGAACGACGAGTCCAGAAACGCCACAATCGCCATCCCGGGACCGCCCACGGTCTCGGCAAAGTGCTGAAGCGCTTCGGCGACGCGATGGAGGAACGCGCTGATCCAGGACATCTCGTTAGAATGAGGGTTGACGTCGCGAAGGCATGCCGCAGGACAACCTTTCAATTATAGCCGACGAGATCTCGACTGCCCGCCTGCGCCGGATTTGGACCGTGGTCTTCCTTGCCGCGATCGCGATCGGCACGGTCGCGGCACTGATCTACGCGCGGGCCGACTTGACGCTCAGTCACTACGACGCGCGTGCGCACCTGGTCGTCGCCCGGCGAGTCGTCGACAGCCTGACGCCAGGTTGGCGGCAGTTGGGCGGCGTCTGGCTGCCACTTCCCCACCTCGTCAACCTGGTGCCCGTGCAGTGGGACTGGGCGTACCGAACTGGCGCGACCGGCGTCGCGGGTTCGATTCTCGTCCTCAGTTGGGGCCTGGCCGCGTTGGCCGGCGTGCTTTACCGCCGCACCGGTTCTGCCGCGGCCGCACTCGCCGCCCCAGCGCTCGTGCTGCTCAATCCGAATGTCCTGTATCTGCAGAGTACGCCAATGACCGAGCCGTTGCTGATCGGCACGGCGCTGATCTCACTCGCCGGCGTCGATGCGGTGATCCGAACTCCCGACTCCCGCACGATGCGGCGTGCCGGTCTGGCGCTGGCCGCCCTGGTCCTCACGCGCTACGAAGGCTGGTTCATCACCGCCGCGCTCGTCGGGCTGCTGGCGGCGGGCCTCATCCTCACCCGGTCCACCGTACGCGCGATCGGGCCGGCGCTGCGGGTCTCACTGTTTCCGATCGTCGCGGTTGCCGGGTTTCTCCTCCTCAGTCGAGGAAGCACCGGGGCCTGGTTTCAGACGTCAGGATTCTTCGTGCCCGAGAACCCGTCCTTGGGTTCACTCGGCGCGGCATCACGCGAGGTCTGGCGTAGCACCGTCGAGATCGCCGGTCCGTGGCTGCTTGGCGCCGGCCTGGCCGGCGTGGTGGTCAGCCTGATGCGCGCCAGACGGACGCCGGCGGTGCTATTGCCACTCGCTCTGCTGGCCGCCGCCGCGTTGCCGCTCTGGGCGTTCTACGACGGCCATCCCCACCGCGTGCGGTACATGGTCCCGCTCGTGGCCGGCTGCGCCGCATTGGCAGGTCTGGCGATCGGCGCGCTCCCATCGAGGCTGCGCGCGGTCGGCGCCATGGGGCTCGCCGCCGCCGCGATCTTCGCGTCACCGCCTCTCTCGGCCACAGCGCCGATGGTCAAAGAGGCGCAGTGGGAAACGCCCTACCGACTGGCGCGGCGCGACGTCACCGCCGCGCTCGTCGAGGTCTACGACGGCAGCCCGATCCTGGCCAGCCTCGGCTCGCTCGGTCACTACGCGCAAGAAGCGTCGATCGCCGGATTCAACATCGCCGACTTCCTGCACGAGGGCAACGGCGACCTCTGGACGAGCGCCCTGCAATCACCGCAACGGCACGTGCGCTGGATCTTGATCGAGGAGCACGCCGAAGGCGGCGACCTCCTCGCCCAGCGCGCGCGCGAAGATCCACGATTTCTGGAGGAGTTCTGGCGAGTCGCTGAAGGTGGCGGGATGGTGCTGTATCGACGTGTCCAGTGATGTGTGGGCGGCGGACTTTACTTAAAGGCGTGGGGCCCCACCCCCACGCCTCGGGCGCTCAGCGCTCGCGCGCTTCGCGGTGTTGCAGTGGCGACCGTGACACCCCGCGCCGCCTTTAAAGGCGCGGGCCCGAGGCGCGGGGGTGGGCCGCCTTCGCGCCGAAGGCGCTTCGGCGGCGCGGGCCGAGGCGGCGGGGCGCGGGCCCCGCGCCTTAAGTAAAGTCGACCGTCAGAATCTGATCAGAAACCCAAAATTGAGTGTTCCGCCGCCGAGGTCGATTTTGTCGGTGAGGAACTTCGGCTCGCCGAATTCATCGAATCCTGTGATGTCGCCAGTGGCCCACTGATACCGGTACTCCGTCGTCAGCGCGAAGATGTCGCCTTTGATGGGGATACGAAAGCCGCCGACGAGCACGGGGCCGACGCCGGTTCCGGTCTCGATGTACCGGGCCGGAAAAATCTCGCCGTCCGTGGCGTCGACGAAGTCGCCGACTTCGCTGTAGCGGAACGGAATCACCCCGACGCCCACGCCGACGTAGGGCTGGAACGACGTCGGGCGGCCGAAGGGGAGGAAACGCACGATCGCGGTGATCGGAACCATCCGGAGCGAGAGCGTCTGCTCGATGTCCGTATCGTCCGCGGTCGTTTCGGTGAAGTGGCCGTTGACGAGGTCACGGTAGCGGCTCGCCACACTCTTGTTGTAGTAGCTCACGCCGGCGCTCACTTCGATGCGGTCTCCGAAGGCAAGATTCCATTCCCCCGAGATGATCCAGCTTCGAAATGCCTTGATGCACGCAGAAGTCTGGTTGAAACAATCGTCGGTCAGGTACTCGAAGGGATCCGTCGTGACGAGGTTTTCGACGAGGACGTCGCCTTCCCGCACTGACCCGCCGACGACGCGGCTGTCGAATCCGCGTGGCCAGAAGTAACCGCCGCCTAGCTGAATCGATTGCACGATTTGCGCTGAGGCGGGTATTGCCACGAGCACGGCCGCCAACACGAGCACACTCGTCAGACCGGATCTACGCACCATTGAGCGACTCCCGAGAAGCGGCGAAATGACCGCCTGCTGTGCAATCGAGCACGAATGATGCCAACGGCAGGCGGGCCTCGCTATTTGCCACGCCCGGCACTCAGCAGCAGGAATGTCACTCGCCGTGGACGCCGGCAATGACGTCGAGCGTCGCGGTGTGGACGTGTCCATTCGACGCGACGAGCTCTCCGCCGAAGAGGTCGAGCGGCGAATCGTCGTAGCGCGTCACGCGACCGCCGGCCTCGGTGACGAGCAGCGCGCCCGCGGCCATGTCCCACGCGTGCAGCTTCTTCTCCCAGAACACTTCGAACCGCCCGGCGGCGACGTAGCAGAGATCGAGCGCGGCCGATCCGAGCCGCCGCACCGCGCGTGCGCGCCCGAGAAACGCCCGGAAGACCTCGACCTGATGGCCCGGCTGCTCACGCACGGAATAAGGAAACCCCGTGCACATCAGGCTGTCTTCCAACGTCGCGTTCGTCGAGACATGGATGGGCAGGCCGTTCAGGCGCGCGCCGCCCCCACGCTCGGCGGTGTAGAGCTCCTCGGCCATCGGATCGTAGACGACGCCGATCTCGACGCGCCCGTCGATCTCGAGCGCGATCGAGACGCAGAAGATCGCCAGGCCGTGCGCGAAGTTGGTCGTACCGTCGAGCGGGTCGATGATCCAGCGGAAGCGGGCCGGCACGGTCTCGATCGGCCGCGCCGCGCCCTCCTCGCCGAGGACTTCGTGTGACGGGAACACGCGGGCGATGAGCGCGCGGAACTCGCGCTCGGCGGCCAGATCGGCGGCCGTGACGAGGTCGATCGGGCCTTTCTTGTGGACCTCGGGATTCTGCCGGAAGAACGCGCGATGGATCCGCCCGGCGCCGAGCGCCGCGTCAATCGCCGTCGCGAGATAGAGCGGGTCGAGAGACAATCAGGCGAGCTTCTTGGTCATGCGAACCGCCATCCCGCCTTCCGGCCGCCGTGCCATCGACACGTCGTCCATGAAGCTGCGCATGAAAAAGATGCCGCGGCCGCTCGATTTGAGCACGTTCTCGGGATCGAGGGGGTTGGCGATGGCCTCGGGATCGAAGCCGGTTCCCTCGTCCAGGACCTGGACGACGAACTCGCGGGGCTCGGCGCGGGGCGCGAGGACGAACTCGACGGTCACCCGCTTCCCGCGATCCTCGCGATTGCCGTGTTTGATGGCGTTGATGACCGATTCCCGCACGGCCACGCTCACCCAGTGGACGGAGTCCTCGTCGAGGCCGGCGAGGATGGAGATGCGATCGCTCAGCAACTGCACGAGATCGAGCAGGTCGAACGAACTGGGCAACTCGATGCGAATCAGGTGGCTGTCAGAAGCCATGGGCGCGGAGTAAGTAACATATAAAGCTGATGAGGTTCAAGGACGCGCGTTTTTGCGGGTCCCCTACATTCTGTGACACACGCGACGACCTTGGATCTCAAATCGGCTCGACATGTGCTCGGAACACTCCGCGTTCCCGGTGACAAATCGCTCTCCCACCGCTACGTCATGCTGGGCGCGGTGGCCCGCGGTACGACCCGGTTGACCGGCCTCGCGCCCGGCGCCGACGTCGCTTCGACCGTCGCGTGCATGCGCGGCCTCGGCGTCCGGATCGACGCGCCCGGCCCGCTCGCCCTCGTCGTCCATGGGGGCGGCTGGGACGGCCTGCGGGGCGCGTCCAGTGCCCTGGACGCCGGCAACTCGGGAACCACGATGCGCCTGCTGGCCGGGCTCCTGGCCGGCCGGCCGTTCCGGACCACGATCACCGGCGACGACTCGCTCCGGCGCCGCCCGATGCGCCGGGTGATCGACCCACTGTCTGCGATGGGTGCGTCGCTCGACTCGGACCAGGGCCGGGCGCCGCTCGTCATCAATGGCCGCCCGCTCCGGCCGGTGGCCTGGACGTCGCCGGTCGCGAGCGCCCAGGTCAAAAGTGCCATCATGCTCGCCGGCCTCACCACCGACGGGACGACATCAGTGACCGAGCCGCTGGCGACACGTGATCATACGGAACGCGCTTTTCCCGCGTTCGGACTGAAATCGACCGTGGACGGGCTGACGGTCCGCGTCAGCGGGGGTCAGGAGGCCACCGCGCCGCTCGCCGAGCTGCCAGTTCCCGGGGACCCGTCCTCGGCCGCGGTCTGGGCGGCAGCGGCCGCTGCGCTGCCCGGGTCATCGGTCAGAATCGAGGGCCTCTGCCTGAACCCGCGCCGGCTCGGCTTCACCCGCGCGCTGGCCCGGATGGGGGCCAGAATCTCGGTCGACGTGACGGGTGAGGTTGGAGGCGAGCCGGTCGGAACGCTCGAGGTGGCGCATGACGGCCACGCGCCCCACACGGTGATCCGGCCCGAGGACGTCCCCGATCTCATCGACGAACTGCCCGTACTGGCCGCGCGGGCGGCGCTCGGCGGATCGCTCGAAGTCTCTGGGGCCAGTGAGCTGCGGGTCAAGGAAAGCGACCGGATTGCCGCGCTCGTCGCCGGTCTCACCGCGCTCGGTGTGCGGGCCGAAGAGCGGCCTGACGGCTTCCTGGTGGACGGGTCGCGGACGCCGGTGGGCGGCGCCGTCGACGCAGCCGGAGACCACCGGCTGGTCATGGCCTTCGCCCTCGTCGCGTTGGGCGCCTCCGGCCCGACGCGGATCACCGGGGCCGAGGCGGTTGCGGTCTCTTACCCGGACTTCGCTCGGGATCTGGCCGGGTTGACCGCGCAATGACCGACAAGCTGTACCTCGTGGGTTTCATGGCCAGCGGCAAGAGCACGATCGCCCGCGCCCTCGCGCAGCGGTTGCGCTGGCGCGCCGAGGATATCGACGATCTCATCGAGCGCCGGGAGCGGATGACCATCGCCGACATCTTCGCGCGCCACGGCGAGCCGTACTTCCGGACCGCCGAGCGTGAGATGCTCGCGCTCGTGCAGCCGATGAGACATCTGGTCGTCGCCACCGGCGGCGGCACCTTCGCCGACGCGGACAATCGCGCCGCCATCAACCTCGACGGCGTCTCGGTCTGGATCGACGTGCCCCTGGCCGACCTCATCCCGCGCATCCCGCTCGACGGCCGGCGTCCGCTGGCGGCCTCGCGGGCCGATCTGGAACGGTTGTACGCGGCGCGCACCGACGCCTACCGGCTCGCGCACGTCCGCGTGGCGGCCGGACGGGTTCCGGTGCCGGTCACGGTCGACCGGATTCTCGAGGCCATTCATCAACTGCCACCGCTTTTCGACCGGACGATGCCGATCGCCTGAGGCCCTGTTGCGCTATCTGATTCTGAGTGACATTCACGGCAACAAGCACGCGCTCGACGCGGTCCTCGCGGACGCGGCGCGCGAGGGCTACGACCAGACGATTTGTCTGGGCGATCTGGTCGGCTACGGCGCCGATCCGGGCGCCGTCATCGATCGGATCCTCGCGCTCGCGCCGGTCGCGATGATCCGCGGCAATCACGACAAGGTGGCCGCCGGCCTCGAGCCGCCGGTGTTGTTCAACGAGGTGGCGCGCCAGTCCATCGAGTGGACGGCGACGACGATCACGCCGGCGCAACTGGAGGCTCTTCGCGTCCTGCCGAAGGGTCCGCGCGTGGTGGTGCCCGGGCTCGAGATCTGCCACGGCGCGCCGTTCGACGAGGACTATTACATCTTCGAACCGGGCGACGCGGCGCGCGCGATGGACACGGCGACCGAGCGGTACTGCCTGTTCGGACACACGCACCTGCCGGCGCTCTTCGCGACGTCGGAAGATCCCATCCGCGCCGACGATCCCGGCAGCGAGCATCTGCACCTGCCCAACGCCGGGCCGGCGCTGATCAACGTCGGATCAGTGGGCCAGCCACGCGACGGCGATCCGCGCGCCGCTTACGGCCTGCTCGATCTGGCGCACCGGCAATTGGAGCTGCGCCGCATCGGCTACGACATCAAGGGCGCGCAGGCCCGCATCCTCCAGGCCGGCCTGCCGCCGTGGCTCGCGGTGCGGCTCGAGAAGGGGGTGTAGGGTGTCGCGCTGCCTTCACGCCACAAAACCTTCACCATAAAGACGTGAAGGGCGTGAAGACGGGTTAGCGAGACCCTTGGATCACACGGGCCAACAGCGCGTCCAGAGGCTCAAGAGAACGCCAGGCATTGCAGAAACTGCAACTCCCATCAGCAACGTGCGGCAATCCGGTGCGATTACGCTGGCAGGCGCCTTGCACAAAGCGTCGGCGTGACGTTTTACTCGACGCCCCTCGCTCGGAAAGTGATTGGGTGTGCGATTGAGGTCCATCGCCAACTTGGCCCGGGCTTGTTGGAGTCAACGTATGACCAGTGCTTCGCCCATGAGTTGAGCGCGTCGGAGTTCAGCTTCGTTCGCGAAGCCTCACTGCCATTGCGGTACAAGGGAATCAAGCTCGATTGGGGGTACCGCGTTGACTACTTGATCGAAGGCGAGCTGCTCGTCGAGCTGAAGGCGATAGCGAAGGTGCTGCCCATACACCGCGCCCAGGCGTTGACGTACCTCAAGTTGCTGGACGTCCCGCAGGCGCTCATCATCAACTTCAACGTCCAGCGTCTGGTGGAGGGCGTCACGAGCATCGTGCTGTCGTCCAGACAACAGCCGCGAAGTCGTGAATGAGGGGCCCGGAAGCTTCTGGACACGTGTGATCTCGAGTTTCCCAAATTGGTCTTCAGGTCCTTCACGTCTTCATGGTGAAGGTTTTCTGACCGTGGCTGCAGTGTGACTACGGTGAAGGTTTTCTTGCCGCCCGCTCCTCGCGCTTCCGCAGCTCCGCTGCATACGCGTCTTTCGCCGCGCGCGAGCCCAGCACCCAGCCGATCACGATGCCGAGCAGCAGGACCGCCGGGATGAAGATGAAATGCGTCGCGGGCATCGGTCAGGCACGGGTGGCGCGGGACTTCGACTTCAGATCGACGAGCTCGCGCTCGACCTTCTTGAGCCGGCTGAACAGGATGAAGACGTAGGTGAGTAGCGCCACCCAGACGAACGCGTAGGCGGTAAAGACCAGCGGCGTCGCGGGAAGCTGCTCCTGCAGGCTCTGTCCGGCCGGCAGCGGCACGAATGCCTTGTCGCCTTGCGCCCAGAGGCTGGCAGACGCGGCGAGCACGGCGAGGAGCGTCAGGAGGCGGCGAGACAGAAGACGAAAGCGAGTCACGTCAATCCTCCAGGGCCAGATACGCCGCGTCGACCTCGGCGCGCGCGGCCTCGAGCCGCGATCGAATGAGCAGCAGCGCCGTGTAGAGAACGAAGAACGCCGCCAGGCAGAACAGCGCCGGCACCATCATCGGTTGTCGGCAGCGTCGGCAACACCGTGGTTTTCGGGTGCATCGTCCGCCAGAGGTTCACCGAGACGTAGATGAACGGCACGAGCGCCATGCCGAAGAGACCGACGGCGGCCGAGAGCACCTCGGATCCGGCGCCGCCGAAACGGCGCAGGAGGAGATACGCCACGAACAGCATGTACATCACGAGCGAGCTGGTCAGGCGCGGCTCCCAGTCCCACCAGACGCCCCACGCCTTGCGGGCCCAGAGCGGTCCGGTCACCAGCATCATCGTCCCGAACACGACGGCCAGCTCCGCGGCAGCGAGCGCGACCTGATCCGATTTCGTCGTCCGGCGCATGAGATAGCGTGCGCTCGCGACGCCGCAGACGATCGCGCTGAGGAGCGCCGTCAGCGCCGCCGGCACGTGGAAATAGAAAATCCGCTGCACGAGTCCCATCTCCGACTCGTAGGGCGCGGTGTCGATGACGAAGGGCGCCGCGGCGAACATCGCCACGGAGATGCCGAGGAGGACGGGGACGAGGCGGGTTCCGGGAGTCACAGGCTCACTCGTGCATCACCGGCGCAAACGTCCACAACGCCAGCGTGATGAACACGGCATCAAAGAATATCAGCAACGTGAGGCAGGTGGCGGCGAGACCGAAATCCGGCTCGCCGGCGAAGATCGCCGCCGTGCCCTGCACGCCGGCGATCACGACCGGTACCGTCACCGGGTACAACACGATCGGAAGGAGCACGTCGCGCGACTGGGTACGGACGAGCATCGCCGCAAACAGTGTCCCCACGGCTGCGAAACCGACCGTGCCGGCCGCCAGCAGCCCCAGCAGCAGCCACGGCGCGCGAAAGATCGGGGCGCGAAAGAACAGCGCCACCACGGGCACGAGCACGATCTCGACGAGGGTCAGGAGCACGAGGAGCGCGAAGAGCTTCCCGAGGTACACCGCGCTCCGCTCGATCGGCGCGATGAGCAGCCCGCGGAGAGTCTCGGCGTGACGCTCGCGTTCGAACGCGCGTCCGAGCGCCAGCGTGCCGGAGAACACCACGGCGACCCAGAGGACACCCGCCGGTGCGTTCTCGACCGGCTGGCCCAGCCGGATGAACGACCAGGCAAACACGAGCACGCACGAGACCGCGAAGAAGAGCGTCGTGTACAACAGCTCGCGACTGCGCGTTTCGACGACCAGATCCTTGCGCGCGATCAGCCAGGCGGCGCGGAACACGCCGATCACGTCCACGCCTCCTGCATCGCGCGGCGATATCGCTCGCGCAAGCGGTCCGGCCCCGGCTCGAGCTCGCGCGTCCGGCCCGCGCGGAAACACACCCCGCGCGTGACGAGACCATCAGCGCTGTCGAAGTCGTGCGTCGCCATCAGCACGATCGTTCCCTGCGCACCGAGATCGCGGAGACGCGCCGACAGCAGCCCCGCCGATTCGTCGTCGAGGCCGGTAAACGGCTCATCGAGCAGCAGCAGACGCGGCTGATGGATCAGCGCGCGTTCGAGTGCGAGCCGCTGGCGGAGTCCGCGAGAAAACGACGCGACGCGATCGCCAGCGCGTTCCTCGAGCCGGGCGGCGGCAAGTCCGGCGCCAACGCGCGACTCGAGGTCCGTGAGACCGTACAGCCGGCCGAAGAACTCGAGATTCTCGCGCGCCGTGAGATCCGCGTAGAGAAACAGCTCGTGGCCGAGCAACCCGATGCGGGACCGCACCGGATCGCCAAGCTCGGCCGCGGTCCTGGCACCGTAGCGTACAGTGCCGTCGCTGGCCCGCATCAGCGTCGAGACGATCGCGATGAAGGTCGACTTGCCGGCGCCGTTCGGGCCGAACAGACCGACGACGTCGCCGGCGCGAAACGTCAGCGACACGCGCGCCAGCGCCTTGCGGCGGCCGTAGTGCTTCGAGAGGTCGCGGGTTTCGATCGAGTCGAAGTCGGTGCCGGGCGGCGCGGGCACGGCGGTCAGGCGTCGCGGCGGCGAGCGGGCACGGCCACCGCGGCCCAGATGCCCGCGCAGACGATCACGCCGGCGAGCGCGAGCGCGACGTTGCGCGGCCACCGGGCGTGATGCGGCAGGCCCGAGAAGTCGACGACCAGCGATTGGCCTGCCTGCAGCGGCGGGCCGGTCGCAAAGATCAGCGGCTGCCCCTGCTCGGTCGTGCGCTCCTTCGACGGCAGCTGCACCGACGAGATGTCGACCTCGCCCAGCCGCAACATGTACATGGTCGTCGCCGTCAGCGCCGCCGGCCACACCTGGCGCAGGCGCACGGACGGACCGCCGTACGGCAGCTCGTAACCGATCTGCACCAGCGTCGATCCCGGCGCGAACGGGCCCGTGACGATGACGTGCGCGCCCTTGGCCGTCGCCTGTGGCGTCGAGCCTTGCATGACGGTGGCGCCGCGCGCGGTGGTTGGCAGCTCGATCACGAGCGGACCGCCGATGTCGACGTGGCTGCTCGACCCGTTGACGATGTCGAGCGCGTAATAGATGTTGAGGCGCTCGTTCGAGAGCTCGGCGATCACGCGCGACGAGTCGCCGAAGACGACGGTCCCGGGCTCGGCACGAACCGGCGCCGGCGGCCCCGGCGCGGCGGCGGCCGGCGCAGACGCGTCGGTCGCGACAAGCAGCACGCGAAACCCGGCGCCTCCGGAGATGACGGCTTCCTGCGACTCCAGCCGCTCCCCGTCGACGATCGTGACGGCGCGCACCTTGGCGCCGCGGCGCAGATCGCGCAATTCGGCGCGGCCGGCGGCATCGGTCTGCACCGTGCGCTTCACGCCGTCGATCGTGAACTCGACTGGCTGTCCGGCCAGGTTCTTGTCGAACGAACCGCGGATGACGCGCACCGTGATCGCGCCGACAGGCACCGCATCGTCGGGCCGGACGATGCCCGACATCTCTTTCGGATTCGGCATCTGCCCCGGCGCCTGCGCGGACGCGGCGGACGCCGACGTCAACAGAAGACCGAGCGCGGGTCCGAGCGCGCGCCACCACCTAGCCAAGCTTGCCTCCGCATTGCTTGCAGAATCGCGCGTCGCTGTCGTTCTCGGTCTGACACGCCGCACAAAGACGGGCGGTCGGTGCGAGGCCGGTGCCGGATCGGGGTGGATCGGCCTCGTCCGCCGCGGGTGTCGTGACCGGCGCGGCGTCATGCGCACGCTCGAGCTCCGCCATGACGTCGAGGGCCCGCGTTCGCAGCCGCGTGCGCAGCTCGGCGAAGTCGGCTTCGCTGACCTTGCCCATGTCGTGATCGAATTCGAGCTCCTTGATCGACCGGAGCGTGAGCGCCTTTTCACGCTCGAGATCGTCCCGAAGTGTCCCGGTCACCGGTCGCGGCGGGCCGGCCGCGCCGAGGAACCCGGAGAGCGCGCGATGCAC
Source organism: uncultured Acidobacteriota bacterium (assembly GCA_963816795.1). Taxonomy (GTDB): domain Bacteria; phylum Acidobacteriota; class Vicinamibacteria; order Vicinamibacterales; family SCN-69-37; genus CAWFLT01. Next base: position 139,320 of record CAWFLT010000003.1, read on the forward strand.
CGCCATCCCGACCAGGCCGGCCGCGAGCACGGCCCCCGAAAGCAGCAGCAGCGCGACCGGGTGCGTGTCGCGAGCGAACGCGACGGCGGCGATCGCGCCGACCATCGAGAGCAGCAGAAAGAACTGACCGGCGTTAGTCGAGGTCCCGGAGCTCGTCATCGAGTTGGCGTTCGAGGGCATCCTCGTTCTGGCGCGGGGCGTGCGGCGCCGCCGCGCCGGCGCCGGTCGAGCGGCGTGTCCAACGCACGGCGACGCCGCCGACAAAGGCGATGCCGAGCAGGCCGACGGCGTACGGGAGGATCCAGGCGAGGCGGTTGAATCCCTTGTCGATGCGGCGACGCCAGCACTTCCTGGCTGCCGTACTTGTTGACGTAGAACTCGATGATCTGATCGTGATTCTTGCCGCTCGCCACCAGACTCGCGATTTCCTTGCGCATCTGCTCGGCCAGCGAGCACGTGCACTCGCCGACGCGCTTACGTCCACACGTCCCGCACATGCAGATGATTTCGCTGCGCAGATCCTTTTCCAGCTGATTCTTCGGCGCGTAGACCACCGTCTGCGCCTGCTCGATGTGCTGCGCGTGGACGCGTGCCGCGGAGCCGCCGAGGATCAACAACAGCACCAGCGACGTCGTCACCGCGCTCTCCGGAACCTTACTCGTCGCGTACGCCAGCGCGCGTTCCGGCAAGAGCGCGATGATCGTGCCGAACGCCAGGATGCCGATCCCGAACCACACCCAGTTGACGAGCGGGTTGACCTTGACCTGAAGGACAGCCGTCTGTTTGTCGACTTCGTAACCGCCAAGAATGATGTACAGGTCTTCGGCAAGGCCTCGGCGCAGCGCCACTTCGGTCGTCGGATCGTCTTCGCGGCCACGGAAGAACCATCTCGCCGGATACATTCGATCCAGCGGACGGCCGTCTTTGAACGGCTCGAGCTGAGCCGTGACCATCTGCTTCCGCCCGTCGTCGGTCACGCTCAACCCGACAAACTTGACGGTGTAGCGCCCCACATTGATCTGCTCGCCAGGCGTGAGTGGCGCTTCTCCTTCGACCGGAAACCCGTTGCCGGCAAAGCCGAGGAACACCAGCACGATGCCGACGTGCACGATGTAGCCGGCGTATCGCCGCCGGGATCGCGCGAACAGGCCGACCAGCGCGGTAAAGAGGTCGGTTCCAGTCGTCCGCTGCCGGACGCTGGCGCCGCGCACGAACTCCTGCGTGATCGTCGTGGTGACAAACGCGCACAGGGCAAAACACAGCCCCGACGCCCAGAACTGAATACCGAGCCAGGTCACGCCGGCGGCGACGACGATCGCGGCCGACGCCGGCCACAGAAACTGGTTGCGCAGCGTGACGATCGTCGACTTGCGCCACGCCAGCAGCGGACCGATGCCGGTCAGGAACAGCAGGGCCAGGCCGACGGGCGTCATCCACTTGTTGAAGAACGGCGGTCCCACCGTCAGGCGCTCGCCGCGTACGGCCTCGCTCAACGTCGGAAACATCGTCGCGAACAGTACGAAGAACGCCGAGAACAAGAGAATCCAGTTGTTGGCGAGAAACGCCGCCTCGCGCGATGCCCACGAGTCGAGCTCGTTGCGCGACCGCAGCAGCGGCAACCGGTAAATCACGAGCCCGAAGCTCCCGGTCACGAGGGCGATCATGAAGACCGTGAACATCTTTGCCAGTTCAGGATCCTCGCCGAACGCATGCACCGACTGCACGACGCCCGACCGGGTCATGAACGTGCCGAAAATGGTCAGGAAGAACGTCAGGATGACGAGCGAGACGTTCCAGATCTTCAGCATCGAGCGCCGTTCCTGCACCATCACCGAGTGCAGGAAGGCGGTCGCCGTGAACCAGGGCAACAGCGCCGCGTTCTCGACCGGATCCCAGGCCCAGTAGCCGCCCCAGCCCAGCTCTTCGTACGCCCACAGCCCGCCAAGCGACAGGCCGACCGTCAGGAACAGCCAGGCCGTCATCGTCCAGCGGCGCACCGCGCGCAGCCACGAGTCGTCGAGTTGCCCGGTCGCAAGCGCGGCCATGCCGAACGCGAACGGAATCGTCATGCCGACAAAGCCGAGGTAGAGCAATGGCGGATGGATCGCCATGTAGAAGTTCTGCAGCAGCGGGCTGAGTCCCTGCCCGGCCTGCGGCTGCTCCATCAGGAAGGTCTCGAACGGGTTGTTGTGAATCACCATCAGGAAGAGGAAGAACATCTCCACGACGGCAATCACCGCGACGACCCAGGGGATGAGGATCCGGTACCGCTCCCGATTCACGTAGACGGCGACGCTCCCGAACAGCGCGAGCAGCGTGACCCAGAACATGATCGAGCCGTCCAGGCCGCCCCAGTACGACGCCAGCTTGTAGAAGAGCGGCTGCGTGGCATCCGAGTAGCGCTGGACGTACTTGATGCTGAAGTCGCTGGTCACGAACGCGTGGACCATGACCGCCGACGCGACGAGCATGAGCGCGGTCGCGGCGTGGAAGAGCCCGATGCCGCCTTCGATCAGCGATCGGCGCTCCCGCCGTGCGCCCGCGATGGACGCGGCGAACGCACCGCTCGCGGTGACGAACGTGGCAAGAATGAGGAACGTGCCGAGCGAGGACATGGCGTCAGTACGCCGGCTTCTTGGCGCCGACCGCAGGGGCCGTCGCTTCGTACTTCGACGGGCACTTTGCACTCACGCCGTTCGGGTCGACGGTAAAGCCGGCTGGAGTCAGCCGGCCTTTGGCGACGACCTCGGCGCCGTCTTTGAACGTATCTGGCACGACGCCGCTGTAGGTCACGTCGACGACGTGATCGCCGGTCTTCAGCTTGAACTTGTAGTCGAGCGTGCCGGGCTTGTACATGATCGACCCGTCGACGACAAAGCCGTGCATCGACATCTGCTTGCCGTACCACTGATCGGGCGCGACCATGACCTCGTCGACGTGCTTGTAGTAGGACGCGCCTTCGCTGACGGTCACCACCAGAAGCAGGACAAGCGCGCTCAGGATCACGATCCCCGACACCAATGCCCGCGCGGTCTTCTTCGACATGGTCCTAGTATAAAGGACTCCGGGAGTCGCGCTCAGTTCCCGGCGATCTAAGACTCCGGGAATCGCCGCTGATTCCCCGGCGACTCCCGGAGTCCTAATAGCCCCACCACCGTCGCCACGGGGAGCCCGACGACGTTGGGATAGGAGCCTTCGATCCGGGTCACGAACCGCGAGGCCAGGCCCTGAATCGCATAGGCGCCGGCCTTGCCCATCGGCTCGCCGCTGGCGAGGTACCAGGCCAATTCCGCCTCGTCGATTTCCCGCATGACGCACGTCGGTGCGCTCGACCTGGGACGCCAGATGGCCCTGGCGCGCCACGGCGACCCCGGTCAGCACGGCGTGCGTGCGGCCGGACAACTGCTGCAGCATGCGCCGGGCGTCGGCGGCGTCCGCCGGTTTGCCGAGGACCTCGCCATCGACCACGACAACCGTGTCCGCGCCGATGACCGTGGCGTCCGGACGGCGGTCGAGGCCGGCGGTCGCCTTTTCACGCGCGAGCCGGTCCACGTAGATCTCCGGCGCCTCGCCGGCCTGCCGGCGCTCGTCGATGTCGACCGGAACCACCTCCACGTCGATGCCGGCCTGTTGGAGCAGTTCTCGGCGGCGGGGCGAGGCGGACGCCAGGACGATCGACACGCGCGGATGATACAACCCGGTCCCGATTTGAAAGCGCCGCGCGCTGATGTGATGATGGGGTGTTCGGCCGCTGCCGTTTTTCGTCATGGAGCCCATCAACACCACTGCCGTCGGCGCCTTGCGCACGCTGCTCGCCGATCAACCGACGAGCGCGGCCAAAGTCGCGTTCGCCTGGCAGATCGCTGCCGGCCCGGCGCTGGCGCGCGCGGCAACCACGACGTGGCACGCCGAGGGCGGCATCCTGCAGGTGCGTGCCCGGACGGCCGCGTGGTGTCGGGAGATCCGGCACGCGCGACCGGTGATCGCCGAGCGCCTCCGGCACCTGCTCGGCCCGGACGTCGTCAGACGTCTGGTCATCGACAGCGACGAGTCGCCACAGCCACTCGCAGCATCTTCTTGAGGAGGGACCCGGCCGTGTCCGGTCCAAGCCGTCATGCGTGAAACCGTCATTGTCAGTGCCGTCCGGACACCGACCGGCAAGTTCCTCGGCGGATTGAAGGACTTTCAGGCGACCGATCTCGGCGCGATGGCCGTCCGCGAAGCCGTGCGTCGTGCGGGGATCGAACCCGGCCGCGTCGAGGAGTGCATCCTGGGCAATGTCGTCGGCGCCGGACTCGGCCAGGCGCCCGCGCGCCAGGCGGCGCTCAAGGGCGGGCTCTCGAACAGCGTCGGCGCGCTCACGATCAATAAGGTCTGCGGCTCCGGCCTCAAGGCCGTGATGCTGGCGGCGCAGGGGATCGCCACCGGCGACATCGACATCGCGGTGGCCGGCGGCATGGAGTCGATGAGCAACTGTCCCTACCTGCTGCCCCGTGTGCGCGAGGGGTTGCGGATGGGCGATGGCACGATCGTCGACTCGATGATCCACGACGGGCTCTGGGACTCGTTCCACAACATTCATATGGGCCTCACCGGCGAGCACGTCTCCGAGACCTATCGCGTCTCGCGCGAGGAACAGGATCGCTATGCCGTCGAGAGCCATCGGCGGGCCGCTGAGGCGACCGCCAACGGCTGGTTCAAGGACGAGATCCTGCCGGTGTCGATTCCGCAGAAGAAGGGCGACCCGATCGTCATCGATCGCGACGAGTCGATCCGGACCGACACGACCGTCGAGTCGCTCGGCCGGCTGAAGCCGGCGTTCAAGAAGGACGGCACGGTGACGGCCGGCAACGCGCCGGGCGTCAACGACGGCGCCGCCGCGCTCGTCGTCATGGCGGCCGACACGGCTCGACAGCTCGGCCTCACTCCCCTGGCGCGCGTCGTCGGCTACGCCACCTCTGGTCTCGAACCCAAGCTGGTGATGATGACGCCGGTCGAGGCGGTGAAGAAGCTGCTCCGGAAGACCGGCTGGGCGATCGGTGATGCCGACCTGGTCGAGTTGAACGAGGCGTTCGCGGTCCAGGCCGTCGCGGTCACGCGCGAGCTCGGGCTCGATCCCGCGCGCGTCAACGTGCAAGGCGGCGCAGTCGCCCTCGGCCATCCAATCGGCGCCAGCGGCGCCCGCGTGCTCACGACGCTGCTCTACGCGTTGAAGCGGCGCGGCGGCAAGCGCGGCATCGCCACCCTCTGCCTCGGCGGCGGCAACGGAGTGGCGATGGGTATCGAGCTTGTCTAAAGATCTTTCAACTAAGATCTTTCAACACGAAGGGCACGAAGGACACGAAGAAAAGCGAAGAACACGAAGAGGGCTTTGGGGAGAGCTTTAATGACCCTGCCTGCCCGAGTGCCACTTTGAGAGTCCGCCGAAAAGAATCCTTGATGCAGATCAAGACGGTCGGCGTGGTCGGGGCGGGCACGATGGGCAATGGCATCGCCCAGGTCTTCGCGCAGGCGGGATTCACCGTGCGACTGCACGATACGTCTGCCGACGCGATCGGACGCGCCCGCGCGGCGATCGAAAAGAGCCTCGCGAAGTTCGTCGAGAAAGGCAAGCTGACAGCGGCCGACCGCGAAGCGGCGCTCGGTCGCCTGCACGCCGCGCCGTCGCTCGATGAGTTTGCGGAGGTCGACTACGTCGTCGAGGCGATCTACGAAAACGTCGACGCCAAGACTGACCTGCTCCGCCGCCTGGACACGATCACGCGCCCGGACGTGATTCTCGGCACCAACACGTCATCGATCTCCATCACGCGCCTCGGGGCGGCGACCACGCGGCCAACGCTCGTGCTCGGCATGCACTTCATGAACCCGGTGCCGCTGATGACGCTGGTCGAGCTCGTGCGGGCGCAGGCCACGTCTGACGCGGCGATGCAGACGGCGGTCGACCTCTGCAAAGCGCTCGGCAAGACGCCGGTCGAAGCCGCGGATTACCCCGGCTTCATCTCCAACCGGATCCTGATGCCGATGATCAACGAGGCGATCTTCGCGGTGATGGAAGGCGTCGGCACACCAGAAGCCATCGACACCGTGATGAAGCTCGGCATGAATCACCCGATGGGGCCGCTCGCACTCGCCGACTTCATCGGCCTCGACGTGTGCCTCGCGATCATGAATGTCCTGCACGACGGCATCGGCGACACGAAGTACCGTCCGTGTCCGCTGCTCAAACGGATGGTCGCCGCCGGCCAGCTCGGTCGGAAGAGCGGCAAGGGCTTTTACACGTACTGAAAAGCGCTTGCCTCAGATCAAGAGCTCACACGGAGCACACGGAGAGAAACGGAGAGCACTGGGATCTAAGGGTTAACCCTTTTGATCTCCGTGAGCCCCGTGTCGTCCCCGTGCCCCCCGTGTTATGTCCGAGATTTTCGAGTTTGTGTGTCTGTAGATTATCGCGTCGCGACCTGGCGGCGTCGCGTGCGAAACGGAATCACCGGCCGTGCTCTCGCGGCCGGCGTGTGCTCGACGACGAGGCGGATGAAGGCTTCGAGGAAATCGGCGCCCTCGAGTTGCTTTGGCAAGACCGCCTTCCACGTCCGGCGAATGCCGTCGGCGGTCACTTTCACCGCGCGCAGCGTGCCGTCGTGCAGGTACGGCGCCACGGCCCAGCGTGCGAGCACCGCGACGCCCAGGCCGGCGCGGACGAGCTCGACGATCGCTTCGGTCAATTGCACGGGCTCAATCGCGCGCGGGTTCACGCCGGCCGGGTCGAGCACGCGCATCACGAACTGGCTGTCTTCGCGTTCGACGTAGGTGAACAGCCGCTCCTTGCGAAAATCGGCGAGCCGCACGAACGGCTGGCGCGCGAACGGGTGATCCTCCGCCACGATCGCGACCTGCTCGTCCTCGAAGATCGGCCGGACGACGACGCGCGCGTCTTTCGGCGTGGAGCTCATGATGGCGAGATCGAGCTTCCCCTCGAGCAGGGCCGCGAGCGGCCGCCGCGTTGACTGCGCGTCGATGCGGATCTCCACGTGCGGAAACCGATCGCGGTACGGCTTCAGGACCGCCGGTAGCCAGTGATAACAGGTGTAGCACTCGGTGCTGAGGCGCAGCGGAACGACGGCGTCTTTGAGCCCGCCGCGGATGGCGGCCTCGGCAGCCGTCAGATCGTCGAGCACGTCGCGCGCGGTCGTCAGCAGCCGCTCCCCTGCTGGCGTCAACGCCATGCGTTTGTTGAGCCGCAGGAACAAAGGCGCGCCGAGCCGGCTTTCGATGTCACGCAGTTGGTGACTGAGCGCCGACTGCGTCAGGTGAAGCGCCTCGCCGGCGCGCGTCAGATTGCGGTGCTCCGCGATCGCGACCACCAGTTTCAGATGCCGGACGTCGAGGTCCATCGTGGCATCCTAAGCGCTTCATAGTCGCTTCGCAATGAATGAAAACCGCTCATAGATGGTTGAACGACGGTCGACAGATGCGGACGTGCCGAGTCCGATCGGACATGCGTTGGGTGGCCTCGCGCTGGCGTGGGCCGTCGCGCCGCCCGACCTGTCGAGCCGCGACGGCCGGCGACAGGCCGTCATCCTCGCGGCGATCACACTGGCGCCCGATCTGGATCTGTTGATCGGCCGGCACAGTGCGGAGACGCACAGCCTCGGGGCCGCGCTGATCGTCGCCGCGATCGCCGCCTGGCAGCGTTGGCCGGTGGCGCGCGAACGCTGGCGTATCGGTCTGGCGGTGTTCCTCGCCTGGGCGTCGCACCCGCTGTTCGATAGCCTGGGCCAGGACGGCACGCCTCCGCTCGGGGTGATGGCGTTCTGGCCGTTCAGCCGCGAGTACGTACGGACGGGCATCGTCGTCTTCATGCCCATCTCGCGACGTTGGTGGCTCGACGAGTTTGTCGTGCACAACCTGACAGCGGTGGCGCGCGAGATCCTCATCCTCCTCCCGATCGCGACCGCCAGCTACTTCCTCAACCGCGTCCGCCGCCTGCCCACGTGACAACACTGCGGGCGTGACCTTCCTTGTCACGGACGGGTGGCAAAGTCTGCAATGGGTCGAGAGCGCCGAGGTGGCAGATTCTGCAATCCCGATCCGAGGGGCGAAAGTCGATAGCCCTGTTAAGTGATTGCTTTATCTGAAGATAGAGGCATGAGATGTCCGATTTTCGCTTGACACCAGGCTGGCACGTCCCTAGAATCACTTTCGGTCCGGCACGCATTGCCCCTTTTGGCGGAGCGGCGCTGAGGAGTCCCATGGCAGCAGCACCTGAACGAGTGGAAAAAGTGGAACGCATCGACAAGGAACGCGACGAGCGCAACGAGAAGGAGCGCTTCAAGGCCGTCGAGCTGGCGGTCGGCCAGATCGAAAAGCAGTTCGGCAAAGGCTCGATCATGCGGCTCGGCGGCAAGGATGCCATCGCGCCGATCCCCGCGATTTCAACCGGGTCGATCAGCCTCGACTGGGCGCTCGGCGTCGGCGGGCTGCCGCGCGGCCGCGTCGTCGAGATTTTCGGGCCCGAGTCGTCGGGCAAAACCACGCTGGCCCTCCAGACCATCGCGCAGGCGCAGAAGCTCGGTGGCACCGCGGCGTTCATCGACGCCGAACATGCCCTCGACGCGCAGTACGCGCAGAAGCTCGGCGTCGATCTCGACAACCTGCTGGTGTCGCAGCCAGACAACGGCGAGCAGGCGCTCGAAATCGTCGAAGTCCTGATCCGCTCCAATGGCGTCGACGTCGTCGTCGTCGACTCGGTCGCGGCCCTCGTGCCCCGCGCCGAAATCGAAGGCGAGATGGGCGAAGCGCAGATGGGGCTGCAAGCCCGGCTGATGTCGCAGGCGCTCCGCAAGCTCACAGGCGTCGTCTCCAAGTCGAAGACGTGCCTGATCTTCATCAATCAGTTGCGCGAGAAGATCGGCGTGATGTTCGGCAATCCGGAAACGACCACCGGCGGCCGGGCGCTGAAGTTCTACTCGTCGGTGCGAGTCGACATCCGCCGCATCGGCGCGATCAAAGACGGCGACACCATGGTCGGCGGCCGCACCCGCGTGAAGGTCGTCAAGAACAAGGTCGCGCCGCCCTTCCGCGAGGCGGAGTTCGACATCATGTACGGCGAAGGCATCTCGCGCGAGGGCGACCTCGTCGATCAGGGTGTCGAGCGGAACATCATCGAGAAGAGCGGCACGTGGTTCTCCTACGGCGGCGAGCGGCTCGGTCAGGGCCGCGAGAACGCCAAGGGCTTCCTCAAGCAGAACACCGAAATGGCTGCCCAAATCGAACAGAAGCTGCGCGTGGCGATGGGATTGCCCGAGTAAGCGAGTGCCCGCAGGGCGGCTCGGGCGTGGGCGATGGGGCTCCCGGTAGGGCGGCTCAAGTTGCGAGCCGCCAGTAACGTAGGGCGGCTCGGGTTGCGAGCCGCCAGTCAAGTTTGAACTCAGAAGCCAGAAGTGAGAAGTTACTGGGCGCGCTACACCAAGGATGCGTCCAGTGACTTCCCGGTTCTGTGCGCTGCACCTGGGCGCGATTCTGCTGGTCACGACCGCTGCCTGCGGATCGTCAAGCCCCGCTTCTCCTGCGTCACCCTCAACGCCAGCCGTCATGACGCTCGATCGCACCGCGGCAATGGCGGCGCTCGAGTACTGGCGGGATGCCGCCGGGATCACCTTCGTCCTGACGAACACTGACACCACGCCGCGCCTCCTGATTCGTCCGGGCACTGACGGCCTCGCCCCGCAGGGCGGCGGACGCGCGGGGCCGGATGGGACGTATCCCGCCGACAATCAACTCAGCTCCGGACTGGTCGTGTTCGAGCCGGGCGGCGGCAACTATTGCCTGTCGAGCGCCCAGAGTTGCCGCTATCTGTACCGGCACGAGGTCGGGCACGCGCTCGGCTTTTTCAGTCACAGCGGGCTGACGGGCCTGATGCAGAGCGGCTCGGATCAGCTTCACGAACGGGAGCTGCGGATGATTCAAGCGCTGTACGCGCTGCCGCACGGCGCGCGCGTCGAGCCCGACGGCACGTGGCAGGTCGCGGCGACGGGCGCGCACGGCACGCTCGACGCCCAACTCGCGCGCGACATCATCGACTGGAACATGGCATCCAGCACCGGCGCGTCGTATCGCCGGCGTGACGCCATCAGCCGGTGGGAGCTCCCGGTGCGGGTGTACCTCCGTGAGACGTGGCCGGGCCAGTAACCGCGGATTACTGCACCACCACCGTCACCACGGTGCTTCGCTGGACGGCGCCAGCCGTCGCCGTCAGGACGATCTGATACGTGCCGGCCGGTGTGTTCGTCGACGGAGGCGGAGGCGGCCCGGTCTTCTCTCCCGCGTCGCCTCCGCACGAGGAAAGCACGACGAGCGCCGCGACGATCAGCGCGTGAGGCATGACTTGGCGGTTCAAGCCGCGTGGCCGCCGGATCATCGCGGCGAGCAGGAGGACGGCGATCCCCACGATCGCGCCCGCCCGTTCCTGGACGGCCGCGGAGCCCGACCGGGTCGAGATCGTCAGGACCGTGTCGCGGCCGGACGCGCCGGGCACAATCTCGATCGGATTGAACGAGCACGACGCATTGGCGGGCAGCGCCCCGCACGAGAATCGGACTGGTTGATCGAACGCCGTGCCTTGCGGCATGGCGCTGATGGAGAACGTCGCGGCGGCGCCCGCGGTGACCGTGCGTGAACCTGGAGTCGGTACGAGTTCGAAATCCAGGCCGCCGGCTGCCACGTTGAGCGACATGTCGAGCGTCGCCCGGCCGCGCGTCGCGACATGGAACGGCTGGCCGATCTCTTTGAGAAAGCCCGAGTGCGTCGGCACCCGCTCTTCGAGCTCTCCGCGCGCGGCAAAGTACGTATAGAGCCACATCGTCTCCGGGGTCGCCAGTTCGTCGCGGGTCACGAAGATCGTCGCGACGCGGAATCTCGTCGGCGCCTCGCCGGCAGCCGGCCGCCGCGGACCGTAGCGCCCGATGATGTCGTCCACCGTCACCCGCGTGACCGATCCGCCGTACGTCTGGCCCACGCACTGCACGCTCTGGATGGAGGCAGGATCGTTGAACACGATCTGCGGGCGCACCTCTGAGGCAGGCATCAGGCCCATCAGATAGAGATCGAAATCGGTGTACTCGGGCGCGTCCACCTGACGGCCGAGAACGACGCCGCCGCCTTCGTCGCGGACGTCGCAGTTGAACGAGCCGCCCTGGCCGCCCTGGCCGCCGATGCTGAAGCCCATCACGCCGCCTGCCATGCTCGACAGCGGCCAATGTGGAATGCCCGGTGACAGCGGCGGGAAATTCAGGAAGTTCACCCACTGATGACCCAACTCGTGGATGTGGCCGGTTTCAGCGCCATCGAAGAACGTCGGGATCGGGAACTGCGAGACGCCCTGCAACCTGCCGGCGCTGCCAAGCGCTGCTGTGTTGTCGGTGAGCGCGAGGCCGATCCCCTGGATCGTGTTCTTCACCGTCGAGTGCGTGCGGTTGGCAAATCGCTGCGGGTCGTAGATGAGATTGAGGAAATCGTAGTCGTCGCGGAACCAGCGGTAGAACTCGCGCGTGACGCGAGTCAGGTCGCGATTCACGAAGTACGCCGCATCGTGAATGTTCACCACTCGGGAGGTGGCCTGCACGAACTGCGAGAGGCGCGAGATGCCTGACGTCCCGATCTCGCCCGAGTGCACGCTGATGAACATGTTGCCGCGAAGCACATTCGTCGCGCCGTTGAGGACGTTGAGGAATCCGAAGAAGACGCGATGCACGTCGTCGGATCGTCGCGCGGCGAGGATGGGCGCCACCGGGACCTGGGCCGTCCAGATGTTGTCGCCGGCCTGACGATCGCCGCCGGTCCCGTTATCGCGCAACTCGATTGCCTGGGACGTGCCGACCGGTTGGAACTCGAGAAACACCCGGGTGGGCACGCCGGTCATCTCGGCTTCGATGAGCAGCGGCGCGGTCGCCTGAGCCGGGATGACCGAGGGCGTAAACTTCAAGTAATTGACGGATTGCCCGGCGGCGGCGACTGGCCGGAGCACGAGCAGGCACACCACGAACGTTCGGATTCGCATGATCCACGACCGCGGCCCGGCAGTGCGCGAGCCCTGAAACTGACGCCGGCGCCGAGAGTGTATGGAAGCCTGCCGGACCGCGCAAGTGCGGCTACGATAACAATCTGTGCCACTCCTGGTGGTCGCTATTGGCGTCGGCATCTTTGCGCTTGCGCACACGGCGCCGTTCCCGTTCCTGCTCGAATGGATGGGCCCGGGACGATCGATCTGGCACCAGCCGAGCGCTGACGGCGTCCCGGCGATCTACCTCACCTACGACGACGGCCCGAACCCGGCGGCGACGCCGGCGCTGCTCGACGTGCTGGCGCGCGAAGGCGCCACCGCGACGTTCTTTCTGATTCCGAAACACATCACCGATGAGACCGCGCCGATCCTGCGGCGCATGCGCGACGAGGGGCACGCGATCGCCCTGCACTCGCACACGCGGGCGCTGATGTTGAGCGCGCCCGCGGATCTTGCCCGCCAACTGGCGGCCGACGCCGACCGCATCACGCGCCTCGCGGGCGGCGCGCCGTGCCCGCTGTTTCGCCCGCACGCCGGTTGGCGAGGCGGACAGATGTACGCAGGACTCGATCGCGCCGGCTACCAGCTCGCCGGGTGGAGTTTCGCGATGTGGGACTGGAACTGGTGGCGGCCGTCACGGCCCGAGAAGCTCGCCACCCGCCTCGCCGGACGTGCGTCGGACGGCGACATCATCGTCATGCACGACGGCCATCACGAGAATCCACGCGCCGATCGCGCGCGCACCATCAAAGCGACCGCGGAGTTGATCCCGCTTCTTCGGCAGCGCGGATTTCGCTTTGGGCGGCTGTGCGGCGGCGCAGGAGCGGGCCCGGAAACCGGGACGCTTGCGGCGACCGGTGGGCCGCAGGTATGATCGACGGTCTGTTTGGCCTCTACCGCGCCCTCTCGTGCCGAGGTAGCTCAGTTGGTAGAGCACGTGACTGAAAATCACGGTGTCGCCAGTTCGATTCTGGCCCTCGGCACCACGTAAAAGACTCGATAAACATTGACGATTTCGCGGTTTTCGAGATTTCGATAACTCGGCCAAAAAGTCGTCGCGGGTAACCCTGCGGTAACTTTGCGGTAAGAACGCGACAGAACCCGCATCACGTTCCGGTGTCAATCCACGGGCACGTCGCCGCGGGCTCTATCGCAGGCCGGGCGGGCGGTCGAGAAAGCGAAACATCGCGACGTGTAGGGCGAGCGATGGCGTTGCAGGGGGCGCTACGTTGAACGTGCCGGTCTCGCTCCAGCCTTCGTCTGACTGCACCATCCACTGCCAATTCAGTAGATTCGCTGGAATGACACTGCCGATCGTTTGGTAGTCATACGTCGTCGCGGCAATTCCAGAGACATCGACCACCGGAATCGCGGCCCCGACGCGCTTGACGTTGAGGCGATATGTGAGCGTTCCCGGAACCGCGGACCAAGTGAACGTCCAGGTTGGCCGATTGCCAGCCGCGCTGTTTGGAAGCACGGCGCCGTTCACGGGGCTGATGAGTGTTGGGACGTTCGCATTCGGCGCGACGCCGGTCCCTGACAGAAAAATTGCGTTGCCACCGCCGGTTTGATCCGAGGTGACCGTCAACGTGCCGTCGTAACCTTGGACTGTCGTGGGCGCGAAAGTGATGCCCACGTCTTGAGATCTGCCCGCCTCAATGGTCCCACTCGTCCAATTTGCGCTGTAGCCGGTCGGCAACGTAAGCCCGCTCACGGTCAGCAGGCCGGACCCACTGTTCGCAATCGTCAGGGGCTTGGTGACCGTCTTACCGACTTGCGTCCCGCCAAACGCGAGGTTACCCGACAGGACCACAATCTTCGTGACCGTGGCGCTCGGCGTCGCAGGCGCAGACGAAGACGCGCCGCATGCACTGGCGCTGATGCCCACGAACAACGTGGCGAGAAGACGCTGCACGGTGGAACTCAGAACCGAATAAGGGTGTGGCCGAGAATACCACAGCGACTTAGCAACCAAGACCTACGTCGCTCGCGCCACGTCGGCGGCAGTCGAGAATCAAAACGCCCGGACGCGTGACGGACAGCACACAGCGTTCGGCCATGAGTTTCGGCATCAAGGCCGGATGGCTGACCGTGCCGTTCCAGCCCGTCGCGCCCGACCAGACGCTTCGCAGCGTGCGCGTCTCGCTGACGATAATGTCGCCATCGTTGCGAGCGCGGCCATCGTCGGTTCGTGACCCGTGCCGTCGAAATTCGTCGCCTGCGTACTTCGCCGGTTCGCGCAACGCCTCGGCGTCGAAGGAGTAGCTGCCGGTTCGCGACGAACAGCAAGACGTGTTCGTGACTCCGCATCGTCCGCCCGATCGTTGACCGTGGTGTGATGTTGAGCCGTTCGTAAATGCGCTTCGTCGCGACAATGCCAGCCTGCGCGATCCATCGCGAGCGCGAAGCGTGCCGGGATGTGCTGCAAGACACCGCCGACGAAGACATCGCCGAGGTTCACCCAGATCGCGGCATCGTCGGTTAGCCAGGGCGCGAAAAGGAGAAACAGATCGGTGAGCCGCGTCGGGCTGTACGTCTCGGCATCGGGTTCGTGGCCGACTTCCTTGGGATGGCGTTGGGCGCGTTGCCGCCAGAACGGCGGACTGGTGACGATGGCCGTGACGGTCTGTCGATAGAGCTTGCCGGGCGGACATAGCGCCCATTGCCACGCGTTCTTTCACATCCTCAAAACATCATTCTTTACAGATTGCCTGTAGTTGCTTTCAAAATCCCGAAGCAATGGGAGGCTCTTTGTTACGGGTGGATGACAGAGGATAAATCCGGGTCTTGGTCATCGTCTCCTCCTTCACGCTGCAGCTTTGAACATGTCGTCGAGGCGGGCGTAGCTATACTCCATGCCGTCGGTCATGCCCGTGGAGACGGCGCCATCACGCGCTTCCTTCGACGCGAACGTCATATTGCAGACGAGCGTCGTGACGCCGTTCTGCTCACTGAGTTCAAGTGACACGATGCAGGGATCGCCAGCTGGCATGGCGAAGTCCATATCGCCCGGGTCGTAGTATTCTTCGTGGACAATCTTCGACGGGCCGTTGACTTCGGTGAACGTGCCGAAGAAGCCGAACTGCTTGCCGTCTTCGCGGCTTCTCCACTGCCACTTGTATTTGCCGCCGACGCGGACATCCATGTCGCACACCGGCATATCCCAGCCATCATAGCCGGCTGCCATTTCTGCACGAGTTCGGGCTTGGTATGCGCATCCCACACCAATTGGCGGGGCGCATTGAACGTACGTGTGACGCGAACTTCGCGATCACTCGGCAATGTAACTTCTGCGGGCTTAGGCATTGTCTTCTCCTTGGTGCTTCATCGTGATTGCGCGCCGCCCTGAGGACGAACGAGCGAACAGCGCGCCGACATGTCCGCGCTATTTTTTTGTTCGTTTGCGCTTGGACGGTTTGGCTTGGAGTTCTTCGAGCAACGCATCGAGGCGCTGGTAGTTCTGTTCGAAGATCTCGCGGTAACGTTCGATCCAATCCACGGCCTCCTCCAATCGCTTCGGTTCCAGTTTGCGTGGACGCCGTTGCGCATCGACGTCCATCGAGATGAGGCCGGCGCGCTCAAGCACTTTCAGATGTTTGGAAATGGCTGGCTGGCTCATCTCGAACGGCTCGGCGAGTTCCGTCACTGTGGCCTCCCCCGTCGCCAGCCGCGCCAGGATGGCGCGGCGGGTGGGGTCGGCCAGAGCGGCGAAGGTCAGGTCGAGGCGTTCCGAGGCTTGCATAACCGTCTATTTCCATAACGTACTGGTTATATACAAAGGCAAGACAGGCCAGTCAAGGCTTCTCTCGCCACTCTGGCGGAAGGCGCGATCGTTCACCTGCAGGTGACGGACAATACGCCGTCACCGGCAACCGGAGGGCTCTGGATGGGCAGCCGAATCGCCATCATGGGAGCAGCTGTTTTGGCGAGGTGAGCTGGTTACTCGCGCACCGGCCGCTGAAAGAAGTTGCCCGGACACCGACACCCGATGCGCAGCAGCTCATCCTCCGCGGCGCCAGCCGCTCCACGCACGGGTTCGAGCCGGACGTTCAACCGGTCGCTCCGGCCGCGGAAGACCGGCATGTCCTTACGGGTCAGTGTCTGGAATCCTGGATAGGAGAAGCTGATTGAGTAGATGTTCGCCGGAAGCGACACCGTGAAGTTGCCGGCCGCGTCGGCGTAGCCGCGCTGAGGGCGCGTCAGCGCCGTCTTGTCCACCGTAATCAGCGCGAACGGCAGACCGTGCCCGAGCCTGTCGGCGACGTGCCCGATGTACAGGCCGGGGCGTGGCAAGTTGGCCGGCGGCTCGATGCACTCGCACAGGCCGCTGACGTCGAGTGTCGCGCTGAATTCGGTGGCCTCGCGGCTCGTGACGACGACACGATTACGGCGGAGCGCGTCCCAGCCTTCAAGCGAGACGGTGACGCGGTAGGCGCCCGCCGTGAGCCGTTCGAGCCGATACGCGCCATCCTCACGTGACACGGTGCTGACGAGCGAGCCGGTGCCGATCGGACGGGCCGACACTGTCGCGCCGGGCAAGCCGCGGCCCGCCCGATCCGTCACGCGCCCGGCGATGGCGCCGGAAGCTTGCGTGCTGGGTGGGGCCGGCGCCGACAGAACAAACGCCGCGACGAGCACGACACCGGCAGCCAGGCGCACGGAAACAGAGTACTGCTGCGCGCGTCTCGATGACCAGATTTCGCGCGCGCGTGTACGAGAGCGACGCGCGCTCTCCACGCTCTACGGGGCCTGCTGAAGAGGCCCCCAGCTAAAGGACCATCGAAATGTCGAAGGTTGTCGCCATCATGTCCATGTCGCTCGACGGCTACATCGCCGACCTCAACGATGGCGTGGCCGAAGTGTTCGACTGGTACGTCGCTTCGGGGGACGTCGAATTCCACACTGGAGGGTCGGACCCCATGACGTTCAAGGTGTCCGCGCCGAGCGCCGAGCACCTGCGCGGTCTCTGGTCCGAACTCGGTGCCGTCCTCACCGGCCGACGCACCTTCGACAAAGCCGAAGGCTGGGGCGGAAACCACGCGTGGGGACCAGCAGTTCGTACTGACCCACCACATCCCCGCCGGATGGCCGCGACCCGACTCGACGGTGCACTTCGTGACCGATGGCCTCGAAAGCGCCGTGAACCAGGCCAAAGCCGCCGCCGCCGGGAAGTCCGTGGGGGTCCACGGCGCTGACACCATCCAGCAGTTGCTGAATGCTGGCCTCCTCGACGACATCCACGTCGACATCGCGGCGGTTCTTCTTGGCTCCGGAGTTCGACTCTTCGACCACCTCGCCGGCACGCCGCCGTCCTTGGCAACCCGACGGTGATCCCGGGCGTCGGCGTGACACACCTGCGCTATCCAGTACGCAAGGCGTAGTCCTACTCCGCGCGCAGCGCCGTCGTCGGATCGATGCGCGCCGCGCGCCAGGCCGGCCAGCCGACGGCCACGAAGGCCACGACGCCGACGAGCGCGACGACGCTGGCCATGGTGAGGCCATCGAGCGGCGTGACGCCGTACAGCAAGCCTTGCAGCACGCGCGCAGCCGCGATCGCGCCGGCCAGTCCGAGCGCCGCGCCCAACCCGGTGAGCAAACAACCCTCTCGGAATACGAGCCGGAGAATGCTGGCGGCCGATGCGCCCAACGCGAGACGCACGCCGAACTCCTGCGTGCGTTGGGAGGTGAGATAGGCGAGCGTACCGTAAAGCCCGACGCCCGCGAGCACCAGCGAGGCCACCGCGAACCCTGACAGCGTCAGCATGGTGAATCGCGTGTCGTCGATTGACGCCTGGACGATGTCGTCCATCGGTCGGATGTCGAAGACAGGTCTGCCGGGGCCGAGCGCCTCGACCGCCTGTTTGATCGCGGGCCCCATCGTCGAGAGCGGCGCCCGCGTCTTCACGACGAGCGTTTGCTCGATCTCGTACAGGTGAGACGGCACGTAGATCATCAGGGTGCCGGAATCGCGGATGTCGCGCGCACGGATGTGGCCGGCCACGCCGACAACCTCCAGCGGCTCCTTCGAATACTCGACCGATAGCCGTTTGCCGATGGCATCTCCTTGCCACAACTGCGCCGCCAGCCGCTCGTCGACGACGGCGACGCGCCGACGGTGAATGATCTCGTCGTCTGAAATGTCGCGACCCGCGCGCAGCGGAATCCCCATCACACCCAGGTAGCCGGGCATGATGCTCCGATGCATGCCGATCGAAGACGTGGCCTCTCCATCCTCGCTTCGCCAGAATCGCAGGGTGCTCTGAACCGGCGCTAACGGGGGTGGGCCGCCGACGCCGGCCGCCTCGACACCGGGCAGTTCCCGCACGCGTGCGATCGCGTCTCGATAGAACGCCGACCGGCGATCCACCGTCGAGAACTCCCCGAGGTTCAGCGAAATTCTCGCGGTGACGACGTGCGCGGAATCGAATCCGATCGGCGTGTCGAGAAGATTGGCAAAGGTCCGTAGCATCAGGCCTGCGGCGATCGAGCGGAACGATCGAGAGCGCGATCTCGGACAAGACGAGGCCGCGGTGCAGGCGACGGCTGCGCAGCATGAGCGATCCCGCGCGGCTCGCGTGAAGCGGCTGGCCGCGCGCGTGCCTCGTGAAGGCGAGCGCCGGCACGAGGCCGCAGAGGACGCTCGACACCACCGTCAACCCCGCGGTCCACAGCATGACGGCCCCGTCGATGGCGATCTCGGATTGACGCGGGAGATGGACGGGCCGCAGCCAGTCCAGCACACCGACACCCAGCCGCGCCAGCAAGAGGCCGCAGGCACCACCGAGGATGGCAACCACCAGATTCTCGACGAGCAGCTGCCGCATCAGGCGAAATCGCGTGGCGCCGAGCGCGCGCCGGACCGCGAGCTCACGCTCACGTGTCTTGGCGCGCGCCAGGAGCAGGTTGGCGACGTTCACGCACGCAATGAGGAGCACGAACCCGACCGCCGCGCTCAGCGCCATCAACGCCGGCTCCACATCGCGCGTGACGACCTCACCGAGAGGCCGCACCGTCAGCCGCAGCCCACCTGGGTACGCGGACGGATGACTTGCGTCGAAACTTGACGCGAGTCCAGTGAGTTCCGCCTGTGCCTCGGTGACTGATGCCCCGGGCGCGAGACGTCCGACCAGCGGCAAGCCCCGATAGAGCAGGCCGGGGCCGGGGTCCCATGGCAACCACACATCGATACGCTCCTCAGCGTGGTTGGCTGCGGGAAGAACGAGGCGAAAGTCGGGCCGCATGACACCGACGACCTGCACGTCGAAGTTGTTGACCGTCAGACGCCGACCGATCACCTGAGGATCACCCTCCAGGCGACGCTGCCACAGCTCGTGACTGATCACGACGCCTTTGACGACGATGCCGTGCGCATCCTCTGCGGTGACGAGCGTTCGCCCGAGCGTCAACGGCGTGGCGCCGAGGAGCGGCAGCAGATCGTTCGTCACCCGGGCCGCGGCGACGCGCTCCATCACACCGTCGATCTCGAGGCTCGCGTCTCGTCCCTCGACCTGGGCGATGCTCGTGATCAGCCGGCCCTGCGTTCGCACGTCGAACACAGCGCCGGATGATGCGTAGGCGCTCGGCAGCCCCCGCGTGTCGGCCTCGACGACGACGATGCGGGCAGCGTCCGGATACGGGAGCGATCGCCACAGCACGGCGTACACCACGCTGAAGATCGCGGCGCTCGGGCCGATGCCGAGCGCGAGCGTCATGATGACGACCAGCGCATAGCCAGGGGATCGCCAGAGAGCTCGCGCGCCGTATCGGGCGTCCCGCGCGGCCGCCTCGACCGCGGATCCGAGGCGCACGTCCCGCACACGCTCCTTTACTTGCTCGACGCCTTCAACCTCGATGAGCGCCGCGCGCTTCGCTTCCGCGGGCGCGAGGCCTCGCCGTTCGTACGAAGCGGCCCGTGCGTCCACATACGCGCGAAGCTCGTCGTCGAGATCGCGATCCGCATGTGCGGATCGCCGCAGCGCCCGAAGTCTCGCGAGGACGGTGCGGAGAATCGCCATGATTACGACGACGATTCCAACACCAGGCTCATTGCGGTCACGACGCGCTGCCACGTCGCCTTTTCAGCTGACAGATGGCGACGTCCCTCACGAGTCAGACGGTAGGACTTGATGCGGCGGCCCTTCGGAGGGGTTTCCCACTCCCCCTCGATCCATCCATCCTGTTCCAGGCGGTGGAGGGCGGGAAACAGCGATCCCGCCTTGATGTGGAACGTCCCGCGCGTGGTCTGAAAAATACGCTCGGCGATCGCGGCGCCATGGAGCGGCTGCAGTTCGAGAGTCCGGAGGACGAGCAGGTCCAGGGTGCCCTTGACGAGCGAGGCGACGGGATCCGGCACGGATAGAACTCCTTTATAGAAGTTCTATATAACATCGCCTGTCAAGAACTTCAACTCACGATCAGCGGCTGTGTCTTCAGCTCGCCTTCGGCCAATATGATGAGCAGCGCAGACGGCTTGAGCGCTTCGAGGAACGCCTCGTCGGGAGGAAACCATGCGCCGACAGTTGACGACTGCGACGATTATTTTCTGCCTCCTCCTACTCGCATCGGCTGCCTCGGGCCAGCAGCCGGATGTTGATCTGTCCGTTGATGTGAGCGGCGTTGTTAGAGATGCCTCCGGAGCCGTTCTCGCTGGCGTGACGGTCGAAGCGTTCAGTCCGGCGCTCACCGAGAGAAGTCGGACAGTGATAACCGATGTCGGCGGTCGCTACCGATTTGTGAATCTACCTCACGGCATGTACACCGTGACCTTCTCGCTTGCCGGATTCAACGCGATCAAACGCGACGGTCTCGAGGTGAAGCAGAACTCCATTCTGACCATCGACGTGGAGATGAGCGCCGCGCCGCCGAAGCCGCTGGCGCCGGCCGCCCCCGCCACCCCCAACCGTGGCGTATCAGCGGGCTGGTCTTCGGCGACTTCTACTACTTCAGCGACAGCCATCTGGACGAGTGGAAAGACCAGAATGGCTTCTGGTTTCGCCGCGCCTACTTCACGTTCGACTACGACCTGAGCGCGAAGTTCACCACCCGACTGCGGTTCGAGGCGAACAGTGACGGAGAGCTGGGAGGCGCGGCGCTCACGCCCTACGTGAAGGACGCGTACATCCGCGCAGTCCTCGGCAGGCAGCGGCTTTTCCTCGGGATCTCGCCGTCGGCGTCTTTCAACTGGCTCGAGGGCTTCTGGGGCCTGCGGCACATCGAGAAGACCCCGGTGGACCTCTACGGACTGGACTCCTCCCGCGACTTCGGTGTGTCGCTGGAAGGCCCGATTACAAAAGGGCTGTACTTACGTGGCGCAGTTTGGCAACAACAACAGTCGAAGCTCCGAGACCGACAAGTACAAGGCGTTTCGCTTCGAAGCGCAGTTCGACCTGAATGCCCGGGATCGCGCTCGAAGGGTTGGTCGGCGCGTTCCAAAAGCCCGAGGGCAGGGACGAGCAGATATACCAGGTTTTCGGCGGCTACCGCGGCAAGGTCTTCCGGGGCGGCCTCCAGTATGTCCGCAAGGAGATGACTTCGGGCAACTCGGAATCCAGAAACGAAGATCGGACGTGACGTCGGTCTTCGGCGTCTTCGACTTCATTCCGGGGAAAGGCAGCGGATCCGCCCGCATGGACTGGTCGAGCGGCAACAACAACAGGACGACGGTTCCGGCGTGCCGGGGACTGACGGCATCGACTACCTGCCAATCAGCAACCAGCACGACTTCACGTTCTACCTCTTCGGAATGGAGTGGTATCTCCACAGAGCTTCCGGATCAGCCCGAACCTGGGAATGGTTATTTACGGGGATGGCCCCCTCGTGGGTGGGGCTGACATCGACGACGACGTGGTCCCGCGCCTGACGTTCTACTGGAGCTGGTAGGCGAATGCAGCCGAGGGAGACAGTGCGACCCTCGAGGCTTCAAGCGAGCCGGCCGCGACGACGCTCACGGTCCAGTCTTACTTGATAATCAGCGGCTGAGGAGTCAGTTGAATGAGATCGCGAACTGTCCTGAATGCAGCGGCGGTCGGCTCTATCTCCAGCGAAGGGACCGACACTTCTGCGAGGACTGCCGGCTCGGTTCAATGTCGTCAATCGAACCTGACTCGGGAGGGCTGTGATCGTGGAGTGCCTGACCGGCTGCTGCAGCCGACGAACGGCGGGCAGTCCGGTCCGACCGGCACGGACGATCCCTACGATCTGGCCCGTTTTATTCGTGCTCAGGAGCCCGCCTACGAGCAGGCACTTTCGGAAATCAGAAGCGGGCGGAAACGATCGCATTGGATGTGGTACATCTTCCCGCAGTTCGACGGACTGGGCTTCAGCTCAACGTCCAGACGGTATGCGATCAAGAGCGCGGCGGAGGCCGAAGCCTACTTACGTCACCCGATTCTCGGGCCGCGCCTGGTGGAGATTGCCGAGGCGACGGCCGGCGTTGAGGGTCGGTCTGCGCTCGAGGTGTTCGGCTCGCCAGACGACATGAAGCTCCGGTCTTGCGCGACGTTGTTTGCCAAGGTGTCTCCCGCGGGATCAGTGTTCGAAAGACTACTTGCCCGGTACTTCGACGGCGAAGGTGACGCCGAGACGCTTCGGTTGCTCGGCCAGCCGTCAGCCTGACAAGAAGTGGAGGGAGCGGGTCGATGGCATCCGCAGCACGAAAGAAAGCACCCGCGAAGCCGAACCGCCGAGCTGGCGGACGCAAGGCCACCCTTACGCGCAAGCGCCGCACGGCCGCCCGCAAACGGGCGCGGACGCGCCCCCGTGCCGCACGAGCGCACGCCACTCGCCAGGTCGTCACGCCAGCCGTCGTTCCCATGCTCTCGTATGAAGACGGGATCGCAGCATTGGACTGGTTGAGTCGCGCGTTTGGCTTTCGGGAGATCGCGCGTCTCACGGAGCCGGACGGGCGGCTGTCACACGGCGAGATGAAGGTCCCGGGCGGATTGATCATGCTCGCGTCGCCCACGCCTGACTACCAGAGCCCGAAGCGACATCGAGAGATCTGCGAGCAGGCGCGCAAGTGGTCGACGGTGCCGTGGATCGTCGATGGCGTGCTCGTGTACGTGGCCGATGTCGAGCGGCACTTCGTCCGTGCGAAAGCGGCAGGCGCGACGATTCTCTCTGACATCGAAGAGGGCCCCCCTGGTCGACGATATCGGGCCGAGGATCTCGAAGGTCACCGGTGGTTCTTCATGCAAGACCACTAAGGCGGGTCCAAGGGCCTGACGCCCTCTCCCCTATTCCCGTTTGTCGTGGGGTAAAACGACATGATCAGCCTTGATGCGATACGTGCGGGCCTGACCGACGGGGAGTTCTTTCTCGAGTACATGCCCACCGTCTCCCTCGCCGACGGCCGGTGTGTTGGAGCGGAGGCACTGACGCGGTGGCGACGAGCATCCGGAGTGGTCCCGCCAGCCGAGTTCATTCGCTCGTCGAAGGAACCTACCTCTCGGGAACGCTCACCTATTGGGTGATTCGAAACCGTGGCGAAGGAGCTGGGCGACTGGCTCCGGGCCCACAAGGAAGCGCACATCGGCATCAATGTCCCGCCGGAAATCCTGGGGCGTGGCGGGATGGAATACGCCGCGACGAAAACCGGGTTATCCGAAATAAGGAATCAGATCATCATCGAGGTCACCGAGCGGGGGATACCCGACAACCTGGGCGTTGCCACCCTCGAAGCAGCTTCCCGGTCTGGCGTCCGGATTGCTCTCGACGACGTCACCTTGACCGGAACCAACCTCGCCGTCTTGTCACGTTGCACCCTGGACCTGATCAAGACCGACCGGTCGCTCGTTGACCAGATCACGCCCGAATGTCCCCGCCCTGCGTGGCTCGACGGCCTGTCGGCGTTGCTTCAGTCAACCCAGGTGGCGGTCATCGCCGAGGGCGTCGAAACGGAGGCACAGGCTGAGGCCCTCCGAGCGGCAGGGATTCCGATGGCGCAGGGGTATTACTTTTCTCGCCCGATTTCGGCCGAGCAATTGAAGGCGTACTCATTCCCGGGCGGGCGGCGAGCCGAGCCCAACGAACCCCTGAACGTGACCGACTGCGATCACTACTAACCACATCGGCAAACCGCTATAGGATGACTGCCCGGCACTGCCGCCCGAGGCTCCCATGCTCATATCCGGCTTTCGCTCGATGGCTTCGGCCGCTCCACGGCCGATTCCGATCCTGCTGATCACGGCCAGCCTCCTGCTGCTCGCTCTCGCGGAGAGAGCGACCGCCGCCGGCCCGCAGTTCGACTCCTGGACGACCGAGAACGGCCTGCCGCAGAACTCGGTCAACGACATCCTGCAGACGCGCGACGGGTACCTGTGGCTGGCCACGCACGGCGGCCTGGTGCGCTTCGACGGCGTGAGGTTCGTCGTCTTCGACACGGAGCGTCGACGGGATCGGCAGCCAGCGGATCCGAGCGTTGCACGAGGACCGGCGACGGCACGCTCTGGGCCGCGACCGAAGACGGCATGCTGATTCGGTACCGCGACGGACGGTTCATCACCTACGACAGCGAAGACGGGTTGCCGCACGACATCGCGGTCAGGATCGAAGAGGACGAGGCAGGAAACTTGTGGATGACGTGGGTTGGCACCGTCACGAGGTTCGATGGTGAGCGCTTCCAGAACTTCGGACCGGAAGCCCTGACCGACGGGGTGACTGGTCGCGCCGGGCCGTCATGTCTGGGAGCGCCTGGTGGACCCACGACGCCGCGGGCGTCCACGTCCTGGTCGCAGGACGAGTGCGCACCTACGCAATCGAGAGGGGACTGAACGGAGCCGACCTGCGCTCTGTCTGGCCAGACAAATGCGGCAATGTCTGGATCACCACGACCCGTGCGGGATTCATCAAGGCGGGGCCTGATGGGACTCGATGGGTCACTCCTGTCGAGGGCTTGCGGGGTGTATTCACGCGACGGGTTTTTCTCGACGGACTGCACAGACAACGTCTGGTACCGGGACATGCAGTCGAGGGTGTACCGCGTCAGGAATGGAGAGGCAGAACGGATCAACCTGCCGAACATTCGTGCGCTCCATCAGGACCGCGAGGGCTCGCTCTGGGTCGGAACGCTCACGGCCGGCTTGCGCCGGCTCCGTCACACGTCCGTCACGACGTTGACCGGACGTGACGGCCTGCCCGGCGACAACGTGTATCCGATGTCTGGAAGATCGTGCGGGAGCGGTGTGGGTCGGGGGATCGGGTCTGGCCAGATACACGAACGGGCACTTCAAAGCGTACGGCACGGCCGAAGGGCTCCCCTCCCTGTTGATGACCTGCCTCTACGAAGACAGGTCGGGTCGCCTGTGGGCAGGGACCGGCGCGGGACTCAGTTACTTCGTCGACGGCCGGTTCCGGCGGTACGACGACCCTGCCGGGCTCCTCCAGGGGATTGTCTGGGCGATACACGAGGACCGCTCGGGAACGTTCTGGTTCGCCACGAACACAGGTCTCGTGAGATTGCGCGAAGGCCGCTTCACCAGGTTCACGACGCAAGACGGCCTGACTCACGATCGGGTCACGACGCTCTTCGAGGATCGCGTGGGCGCGCTGTGGATCGGAACGTTCCAGGGACTGACGCGGCTTGAGGCTGGCGTGTTCACCGCGTACCGGGAGGGCGATGGACTCATTGGCAACGCCGTGCGCGCCCTTCACGAGGACAGTGACGGTGTGTTCTGGGTGGGCACGTATGACGGCGGCCTCTATCGCGTTGCCGGCGATCGACTCACTCGCTATACCCGAAACGAAGGCCTGCACGACAACGGGGTCTTCCAGATCCTCGAAGACGACGAGGGTCACCTCTGGACGGGGTCGAACCGAGGCATCTCTCGCGTCGAGTCGTCGTGAATTGAACGACCTGGCGGCCGGACGGCGCCGCTCGGTCAAGCCGCTAGTGTTCGATGCCAAGGACGGCCTCGTGACCGTCGAAGTCAACGGTGGCCCGCAGCCCGCGGGCATGAAGACTCGCGACGGACGCCTTTGGTTCCCCACGATGGGCGGCGTCGCCGTCATCGATCCTCGCGCGGTCCGAACGGGCGGCATCCGCCGCCCGCGATCGTCGAGGAGTTCCGGCTCGACGGGAGCTCCCGTGGAGTTTTCGCGGCAAGTCCGGATTCCGCCGGATGCGTCCACGTTCGAGATCCGGTACACGGCGCCCAGCTTCGTCAAGCCGGAACAGATGAGATTCCGCTACCGGCTCGTCGGGGTCGACGATGAATGGATTGAAGCGGGCGACCGGAGAGTCGCCAGCTTCTTCCGCATTCCCCCGGGACGATATCGCTTCGACGTCATCGCGGCGAGTCACGACGGCGAGTGGAGCGCATCGGGGCCGTCTGTCGACATCCTCGTCCTGGCGCCGTTCTGGCGGACGTCGTGGTTCCTGATGCTCGCGCTTGCCGGCGCGGCCTCGCTCGCCATCGCCGGGCACGTCGTGCGCATGCGCCGTCTGCGAAGGCTGCACGATCTGCAGGAATCGTTCTCGCGGCGGTTGATCGATTCCCAGGAAAGCGAGCGGCAACGCATCTCCAAGGAAATGCACGATTCGCTCGGCCAGGAGCTCGGCCTGATCAGAAAAGTCGCGCGGTCGCGTCATGAGGGGGCGGGAGATCTCGAGAGCTCGAGGGACGCGTTCCGCGATATCGGGAGCATGGCGGAACGGATCGACAAGCAGATGAAGGAGATCGCCTACGGGCTCCGGCCCCACCAGCTCGACATCATCGGGCTGTCGAAGACCATCGAGGGGATGGTCCGGAGGGTCGGATCGGCGTCCAACGTCGACTTCACCATCAGCATCCAGCCCATCGACCACCTCTTTCCAACAGGCTCGCACATCCATATTCTCAGAATCGTTCAGGAGGCCGTCACGAATATCGTCAGACATTCGGGGGCCAGTCACGCCAAGGTAGTCGTCACCAAAAGCGTCTCGTCGGTCGGCATCAGGGTGGAGGACGAAGGTATCGGGTTAAGCCCCGCGCTGCCGGAAACGACAGACGGCACGACGCACGGCTTCGGCCTCGCCGGCATGCGCGAGCGCGCGCGGATCGTCGGCGGACGCGTCGAGGTGCTCTCGAGCCCGGGCGCCGGGACCGCCGTCGTCGTGACCCTTCCACTCGAGGCGGGCGCTTCATGAGTGAGGACACCCGCATCGTGATCGCGGACGACCATCCGTTGTTCCTCGATGGTCTACGGCGCGTGCTCGAACAGAGCCGATCGCTGGCCGTCGTCGGAGCTGCGTCCGACGGCCCGGCCGCCCTGGAGCACATCCGATCGCTCGAGCCCCATCTCGCCATCCTGGACATTGGTCTTCCTCGAATGAACGGGTTCGACATCGTGCGAGCGATACGCGCAGATCGGATGCCTGTCGAATTCGTGTTCCTCACGGTGCACGACGACGCGGACATGTTCGAGGCGGCACTCCAACTGGACGTGAAAGGGTACGTGCTCAAAGACTGCACGGACGCTGAGCTCCTGAGATGCGTCAGCGCGGTCTCCGCGGGACAGCACTACGCGAGCCCGTCGATGACGAGTTATCTCGTGAAGAAAACGCAGCGCATGGACCAGTTGGCCGAGCAGGCCCAGGGCCTGCGGCTGCTGACCCCTCACGAACGGACGATCCTGAGGCTCATCGCGCAGGACATGACGAGCAAGGAAATCGCCCGGGAACTGGGCATCGCGCGAAAGACGGTCGACTTTCATCGTTCCAACATCTGCCGGAAGCTGGAAATCCACGGGCAGCACGTGCTCACTCGGTTTGCCGCGCGCCACCGCCAGGGGCTCTGAGCGTTCGGCGGGTCCTAACCCGACCCGCCCTACGATTGGGAAACAAATCCGGGAAACCCGGTGATTGTCCCGATACCAACCCGGCGCGATTCCTCGTAAGGTCCCTGCGCGCCTCTTCTCATCAATCAACGGAGGAATCAGATGCGGTATCTCCTCAGCCCGCGCTGGCGATGCGCCGGCATCGTCCTATTGGTCCTGGCCAGCCCGAATACGGTGCACGTGCAGGGCGAGTGGACGGTGACCGACCTCGGCACGCTCGGTGGCGTTCTCGGTAACGCTGACGACATCAACGAGGCCGGTCACATCGTCGGTGGGAGCAACACGGCAAGCGGAGACGAGCACGCGTTTCTGTGGACCCCGTCGGGCGGCATGAGGGACCTCGGCACGCTGGGCGGCACGCGGAGCGCGGCGCACGCCCTCAACAACGTGGGGCAGGTGGTCGGCGGGGCCGAGACGGTGGGCGGAAGCGAGCACGCGTTTCTGTGGGCGGAAACCGGCGGCATGATCGACCTTGGCTACTTAGGCGAGTTCTTCCCCGGGTTTGCCTTTTCTCGCGCGAGCGACATCAATGACTTCGGGCAGGTCGTCGGCGATAGCAGCACGGCGACCGGCTCCCGCGCGTTTCTGTGGAGCTCAACCGGGGGCATGAGGAACCTCGGCACGCTGGGCGGCGCGAACAGCCTCGCGCAGGCCATCAACGACGCGGGGCAGGTCGTCGGCCGGGCCGAGACGGCGAGCGGTGCTGAGCACGCGTTCGTGTGGAAGGAGAACGGTGGCATGGTCGACCTCGGCACGTTGGGCGGCCTGTCCAGTGACGCGCACGATATCAACGAGGCTGGGCAGGTGGTGGGCCGGTCTGACACGGCGAGCGGTGACGTGCATGCGTTTCTGTGGACGGAGGCGGGCGGCATGGTCGATCTCGGCACGCTCGGCGCCCCAGGCACGAGGAGCCAGGCGCACGGCATCAACGACGCCGGACAGGTGGTCGGTCTCAACAACGACGGGATGGACGGCCAAGACCGGGCCTTCTACTGGACGAAGGCGGACGGGATGGTCGAGCTCCCCACGCTGACGGGCGTCGAGAGTGGGGCCAGGGCGATCAACAACGCCGGGCAGGTGGCCGGTTACGGCGACATCGATACCGGCGACGGCCACGCCGTCGTCTGGTTCAACACGACCAACCCGCCGAGCCCCGAGGAACAGATCACGTCTCTGGAGACAGCAGTCCAGGACCTGGTCGCGGGCGGGAGTCTGAAGCCCGGCCAGGCCAATGGACTGACCAAGCCTCTTGAGAATGCCTTGCGGAGTCTCGCCAAGGGCCAGCTTGCTGCTGCGTGCTCTCAACTCAACGATTTCCAGGGGGAAGTGACCCGGAAGGTCCTCGATGGCGCGCTCACGCCTGGCGCGGGAGCTCCCCTCATCGACGCGGCAAGGAGGATCCGAATTGCCCTCGGCTGTTGACCGGTATCGGTGATCAACGGAGGAATCAGATGCGATATCTCCTCGGCCCGCAGCGGCGATGCGCCGGAATCGTCCTCCTGGTCCTGGCCGGCACGATGACGGGCCACGCCCAGGGCGGGTGGACGGTCAGCGATCTCGGCACGCTCGGCGGCCAGTTCGGTCGACGCTGAGGACATCAACGAGAACGGGCACGTCGTCGGCGGGAGCCACCTGGCAAACGGTGACCAGCATGCGTTCCTGTGGACACCGTCGGGCGGCATGAGTCGACCTCGGCACGCTGGGCGGCTCGAGGAGCGAGGCGTTCGGCATCAACAACGTGGGACAGGTGGTCGGCTTCAGCAGCCTGGTGGGCGGCCCGGAGGGCCCGACGCGCGCGTTTCTGTGGACGGCAGCCGACGGCATGATCGACCTCGGCTACCTGGGCGAGACTCCCCCGGGTTTGCCCAATCTGGTGCGAACGACATCAACGAGCTCGGGCAGGTGGTCGGCGGGAGCAGCACGGCGAGCGGCACTCACGCATTTCTGTGGACGGCGGCGGACGGCATGAACGACCTCGGCACGTTGGGCGGCTCGAACAGCCGGGCGAACGCCATCAACGACGCGGGGCAGGTCGTCGGCCGGTCCGACACGGCGAGCGGCGGCCAGCACGCGTTCCTGTGGACGGCGGCGGGCGGCATGATCGACCTCGGCACGTTGGGCGGCCAGACCAGTGACGCGCGCGATATCAACGAGGCTGGGCAGGTGGTCGGCCGGGCCGACACGGCGACCGGTGACGTGCATGCGTTTTTGTGGACGGCGGCGGGCGGCATGATCGACCTCGGCACGCTCGGCGGCGCGGGCTCGAGGATCCAGGCGGAGGGCATCAACGACGCCGGACAGGTGGTCGGTCTCTTCAGCGACGGCGACGACCGTGCGTTCTACTGGACGGCGGCGGACGGGATGATCGAGCTCCCCACGCTGACCGGCATCGAGAGTGGGGCCAGGGCGATCAACAACGCCGGGCAACTGGCCGGTTATGGCGACATCGACACCGGCGACAGCCACGCCGTCGTCTGGAACAACGCCACCAACCCGCCGAGCCCCGAGGAACAGATCGACGTCTCTGGAGGCAGCAGTCCAGGACCTGGTCACGGGCGGGAGTCTCAAGCCCGGCCAGGCCAACGGGCTGACCAGTCCCCTGCAGAACGCCTTGCGGAGCCTCGCGAAGGGCCAACTCGCTGCGGCGTGCTCTCAACTCAACGATTTCCAGGGGGAGGTGACCCGGAAGGTCCTCGATGGCGCGCTCACGCCTGGGGAGGGTGTCGCCCTCATCGACGCAGCGACGAGGATCCGAACCACTCTCGGCTGTTAGCCGGCGTTATGCCGCCGCGAGGAGATAACTCGGGGTAGAATGCGCGCTCTCGAGGTTGGCTCGTCCAACCGCGTTGGTGTCTGCCAGCCACCATCGTCTATGGAGCCGCGCACAAAAGAACGCCTCATCGTCGTGCTCGTCGCGTCGCTGCTGGCCGTCGCGCTGACCTGGCCGGTGGCGGCTCGATTTTCGTCGGCCGGCCGGCTCGACACGGGCGACGGACGCTACAGCATCTGGAACGTCGCGTGGGTCGCGCGTGCGCTCACGACGAACCCGGCCGAGCTGTTCCAAGCCAACATCTTTCATCCGCACGCGAACACGCTCGCGTTCTCCGAAGCGAATCTCGTGGCCGGCGTCATCGCCGTGCCGGCGTGGCTTCTCACGGCGAACGCCATCGCCGCGTCCAACTGGACGATCCTGTGCTCGTTCGCACTCACGTTCTTCACCACGTACCTGCTCGTCCGGCGGCTGACCGGCAGCGTCGCCGGCGCGGCGATCGCCGCGCTTCATTTCGCGTACAGCCCGTTCGTCTTCGCGCACATCCCGCACGTGCAGCTCCTGATGACGTTCCCGCTGCCGCTCGTGATGCTCGCGCTGCACGGGTTCGTCGAAGCGCCAGGCCTCCGTCGCGCCCTGGCGCTGGGCGCGGCGCTGGCGCTCCAGGCGCTCGCGAGCGGCTACTACGGCTTCTTCGCCGGCCTCATCGCGGCGCTCGGGATCGTGTGGTTCGGCGTGGCCTTCGGTCACTGGCGCTCGATCCGGTACTGGGCGCTGTCAGGTGCGGCCGCCGCGATCGCCATCGCCATCGTCGCGCCCTTCTTCCTGCCGTACCTCGGCATCCGCGAGGACGGGTTCGTGCGATCGCTGGACGATGCCAGGCTGCACTCGGTGAGATGGCGCGCGTACTTCGCGTCGCCGATTCTGCTGCATCGCTGGATGCTGCCGCTGATTGGCTCGTGGCGCGAGGTGCTGTTCCCGGGATTCCTGCCCATCATCTTCACGGTCGTCGCCATCGCGCGGTCGATCGGGCCGCGTCGCGAGTCGGTCCCGATCCGCGGACGTGTCCTCGGCTTTTATCTCGTGGTGGCCGCGCTGGGCTTCTGGGCCTCGCTCGGACCCGACGCCGGTCTCTATCGTCTGTTCCACGAGGTCATCCCGTTCTTCTCGATGCTGCGCGCGCCCGCACGATTCGGATTGCTCGTCACGTTCGCGCTCGCCGTCCTCGGTGGTGTGGGCTTCGCGAGTATCGAACGCGTGCTCGGCGGCCGGAAGCGCCTCGTGGTCGTGGCCGCCGTCCTGTCGTTGGCTGTCGCGCGCTCGACGGTCGGCGGGCTCAGCCTGACCAACGCGCCGCCAGTTCCGCTCGCCTATCAACGCCTGAAGGATCTGCCGCAGGCACCGGTGTTCGAGTTCCCGTACTTCAACGGCCGCGACGACCGCCACCGGAACACGGAATACATGGTGTGGTCCACGCTTCACTGGAAGCCGCTCATCAACGGCTACAGCGACCACGTGCCTCGCGAGGCCATCAAGGACATGGCGCGCCTCGCGGGGTTTCCGGATGCCGAGTCGCGGCAGGTCCTGCGCGATCGGGGCGCCCGGTACGTCGTCGTGCATTGGCACGCCTTCCCGAACGAGAGCGAGCGCCGCGACCTCGAGACGGCGATCCGTCATGAGCCCAGCTTGCGTCCCGTGGTGCACCGTGGCGACATTTCGCTTTACGAGGTCATCGCGTCACCGAACGGGCCGTCATGATCCTTGTTCAGTTGGCGATGCTCCTGTGAGCGGCACGTTCAGGGCTTCTCCCAGTCTTTCCATTCGACCTGATGACGCGTGAGATAGGTGCTGCACCGCTTCGCCGATCGTCAGGAAGAACATGTCCTCGCCCAACCGCGTGAAGACGCCGAAGCGCTTCAACTTGTCTTTGACGGGATCTTTCATCTCGGCCATGCACAATTCGATGCCCTCGGCGTGAAGCTCCTCGTCGAGCTCGGCGATCATGTCGGCGGCGGTGACGTCCACGCTCGTGACCGGCTCGGCCGCGACCACGAGCCAGCGGACGGGCGTCGGCGAGCTCGCGACGGCGGCGAGGACCCGGTCGCGGAAGAACTCAGCGTTGGCGAAAAAGAGCGGGGCGTCCCAGCGAAACAGGACGAGGCCCGGAATCTGCCGCGCCTGCTGGATACCGCGTGATGTCGTGGTAGCCCTTGACCTGATCGACGCGGCCGAGCACTGCCGAGTGAGGACGCCAGCCGTCCCAGAGGAACTCGATGACGGCGATGACGATCGCCAACACGATGCCCGGAATGGCGCCGAACACCGCCACTCCGGCGAAGCAGACCATCGACAACCAGAACTCCCACTGCTGAATGCGGTAGATGCGGCGAAGGTCCGCGATCTCGAACAGCCCAATCGCCGAGGAGATGACCACGGCGGCCAGCGCGGCGTTTGGCAGGTGCTGCAGGAGATTCGGGGCCACCAGGAGCAGCAACGCGATGGCCAACGCACCGACCACGCCGGTCAGCTGCGTCTTCGAGCCGGCGGCTTCCGCGACGGGCGTGCGCGACGAACTGCTGCTGATCGGAATCCCCTGGAAGAAACCGGCGGCCAGGTTGGCGGCCCCGAGACCAACCATTTCCTGATTGGGATCGACCGGCGTGCGCAGCCGCGCCGCATACAGCACGCGAGAGCACGCTCGTGTCCGCGAAGGACACCAGCGCCACGGCGACGCCTCCCACGAGCACTTGTTCCAAGTCGTCGAAGCGGATCATGGGCAGCACGAACTCGGGCAGGCCGCGTGGCAGCGCGCCGAGCACGGACACGCCGAAGCGGCCCGCCAGGTCCAGTGACGGCAACGAGGACGGTCGCGCTCACCACGGCGATCAGGATTCCAGGAAGTTGTGGACGCCGCTTCAGGATCAGAATCAGCGCCAGCGCGCCAGCGCCGATCGGCAAACGTCGCGGCGTTCGTCTGTCCGGCGAAGACCGCCCGGCCTATCTCCAGGATCTGCCGGCGCCGGCCCCTCGGCATCAATCGAAAAGCCGAGCACCTTGGGAAGCTGACTGAGGAGCACCGTCAGCGCGATGCCGTTCATGTAGCCGTAGCGGATCGGCTTCGAGAGCAGTTCGGTGATGAAACCGAGCCGCGCCAGGCCGGCGGCCACGCAGACGATGCCTGACACGATCGCCATCATGCCGGCCAGCGCGACCGCGCGTTCGGCGTTGCCGGCCGACAGCGGCAGGACGACGGCCAGGATCACGGCGGCGAGCGACGAGTCCGGCCCCAACACCAGGATCCGGCTCGGACCGAAGACGGCATACGCGAGGAGCGGAACGATCGTCGCGTACAGGCCATAGATGCCGGGCACACCCGACGCCTCGGCGTAGGCGATGCCGACCGGCACCAGCATCGTCGTCAACACCAGGCCGGCGACGATGTCGTGGCGCAGCCAGCTGAGGTCGTACTGTTGCAGGAGACGAAGTCCCGGAAGCCAGCGTGTCACCGCGACATCCTGACACTGGCATCGATCGAATTGCTATCGATTGCCGCATCGATGTTACCCAAACGACAACCGGACCTTACATCGGGCGCGTACGCTCCTCGGGCTGGTCAGGCTCCCCTCTCGGGCCGGCCCAGGAGACGCGTCATGACCCGATTCGGCAAATCAATGCTTACCGTGGTGCTGAGTGTCACCCTCATCTCGACCCTGCAGTCGCAGCGTTCGGGGGATGCGCCTCGCACCAGTCCTGAAGGAAACGGCGGATTCACCTTTGCCCTGATTGGCGACATGCCCTACGGACCGGAAGGCGACGCCAAGTTCCCGAATGTCATCGCCGACGTCAATGCCGACAACAAGCTCTCGTTCGTGGTCCACGACGGCGACTTCAAGAATGGCAGCTCGCTCTGCAGCGACGCCGTTTTCTTCAACCGGCTGGACCTCTTCAATCAGTTCCAGCAGCCGTTCATCTTCGTGCCTGGCGACAACGAGTGGACGGACTGTCACCGCGCGAACAACGGCGGCTACGAGCCGACCGAGCGGCTGGCGTTTCTGCGGGCGCTGTTCTTCCCGACCAACGACAGTCTCGGCCGGACGCACCTCACGCTCGAGCGCCAGAGCGACGCCTCGCAGTACCAGATCTACCGGGAAAACGTCCGCTGGACGGTGCACGACGTGTTGTTCGTCGGCCTGCACGTCGTCGGGAGCAACAACAATCTCGGGCAGCTACCCGCCTCGTCGACTCCCGAGTACGTGGCCCGAAACGCCGCAAATCTGGCGTGGCTGCGACAGTCGTTCGCCATCGCCAAGCTCGGCCATAAGGCCGTGATGGTGATCATTCAGGCCAACCCGGGCTTCGAGCTGGCGCCGGCGCAGAGGACGGGATTCAACGACTTCCTCGCGGCGCTTCAGACCGAGACGATCGGGTTCGGCCGCCCGGTCGTGCTGGTTCACGGCGATTCGCACTATTTCCGCATCGACAAGCCGATGATTGGCACGGAGAGCGGCCGGCGCGTCGAGAACTTCACGCGCGTCGAGACGTTCGGGGAGCTCGACAACCACTGGCTGCACGTGACCGTTGAGCCAAAGAGCCGCAACGTCTTCGTGTTCGACCAGCGCATCGTGACCGCCAATCTCATCGCGCAATAGAAGCCGTGGGCCCGAGGCCGCTCAGCTCGTGGCGATGCAGGGCCTCATCGCCGTGGAACCGGCGCCAGGACGCTCTCGCGGAGGTCGCGAATCGTGCGTGCGAAGACGCTCGTGTTGCCGGTGCCGGCGCAGACGACGAGGGCGCCTTCGATCCGGACCACCAGATCTTCCGCACGGACTCGCGCGACCGCGGGCGGCAGTCCGGACTCGACGCCGAGCGCTTCGACGGCATCGATCCAGGTGGTGAACGCTCGCCCGAGAGGCCGCCGAAAGCGTCGAGCGTCGACGCTGGCACAGAGGCGCTCGAGCAGGCACGCTTTCTTCCCGCCCTCGTAGAAGCGGTCGATGGTGTCGAGCATCCGATCGAGCTTCTTTCTGGGCGCGGCCGTCGATCGCATCGGCTCGAACAGCGCCTGCTCGAGCTGTTGCTCGAGATGCGCGAGCACCTGAAGCGCGATCTCCTCCTTGCCGTTGGGAAAGTGGTGGTACAGGCTCGACCTGCCAAGCCCTGTCGCTTCGGAAATGTCGGACAGCGACGCGCCGTCGAATCCCTTCTCGCGGAAGAGATCCATCAGGCGGCCGAGCAGCTCGGGCTTAGTCATGAGAGGCGCGGGCATTGCGCACGACCCTATCACTACCCCGCCGCCGGCGGATTGAAGGGTGACCGATCGAGCAGCTCCCAGCGCAGTGCCGACGGCAGCTCGAACTGCACCCACTCCCGGACGAGGAAGTCCCAGTACCGGCCGGTGCCGCCTGTCGGGTGCTGCGGATCGTCGACCTCGAAGCGCAGCCGCGCCGAGCCCGAAAAGGAGACGACCTGGCCACGCTCGAAGTCGAGCGCGGCCAGGCTCGCTCGTGAATCGATCTGCGTAGTTGCCCAGCGTCATGAACATGCTGTTCCCGGGGTAGTCAGGAATGCGCAGGGTCGTCGTCGTCGACGACCTGAATGAACCCGGGTGCTCCGCCCCGGTGTGAGGCATCCACGCCCCGCGCTGGATGGAGGCTTCCGACGAAGGCCGTGTCCGCGTGCTCAATCAGCGCCCGACGTTCGTCATCAATGGTGCTTCCCCACTCACTCGGCTCTTCGCTGTGATGGCGGCGTCGCGACGTCGCGCGGACTGCGTCGCTGGATGTATTTGGGGCAGTTGGGAACGCTTTCGCGGACAAGCGACGCGGATTTCCTCGTCCGAGATGTGCTTCGATCGTCCCGTTGATCCGGAGGCGACGCCGTGAGGCGAGCTCGATCGCGAGGATGCCCAGGTCGCGGCCGGCGGCCAGGCCGTGCAGCACGGGATCATCGGGAGAGGCCGCCATCAACGAAGGCCGGATGCTGACGCGCTGACCATCCGCACTTTCCACGAAGCCGGGCTCGCCACACCACACCGACGTCCACAGATGCCCATCGTCACCGGCCGCAGACACGGCCACAAGGCGCTGCCGCGCCAGAAACGACAGGGCACCCGGGATGATTCGGGACGAGATACCGGCGCCGTGCCGAGACGCGAGGTGACGCTCGCCGGCGCGTTCCTGCACGGCGATTTCGCCGTCGTGAAATGGCTGAACTGGTTCGTTGGGCACGGGGCACCTCGCAAGCGGTTCCGGGAGCTGAGTGGCGTTCAGAACGTCAGGATGGTGTAGCCGTCCGCGGCGTAGGTCGCGAGGCTCGGAAGCCCGGACGTTCCAGGAACGGCGTTGGTCGTGATCAACGAGAAGCCGTTCCGTTCGGCGTCGTCGCGGGCGCCGAAAACGTCGGCGCATCCAGACGACACGCCGGCGACCTTGTCTTCGACGGCCTTGTACAGCGCGTGCGCCGGGTGATCGGCGTTGGTCAGCACTCCCGTCCATCGCGTCCCGGTCCCCTGGAAGACCAGCTGGACGTCCTGGTGCTGCTGCTTGAAATCGTAGGTCGCGGCCAGGGCGTTGAAGAGGCGGCCGAGCGCTTCCTCCCCTGCCTGTGGATCCGAGAGCACGACGATGGCGGTTTTGGTCGAAGACATGGGCGCCTCCTTGGCGGCTAATGAACCGAACGTTCAGTACAATAAACGGTCGCCACTGCCCTGTCAAGCAGGTCGCTGTACGTAGGGCGGGCCGGGTTGGGGCCCGCCAACTGAACGCGGATTGCAGCCCAATCCGCGCTACGCGTGCGGGCCCGACATCGCCATTGGGTCTATTCTTTCTGTCCTGGCTCGTCGCTCATGCCGGCCAGCGCTGGCCATTCCCAAGAGGGGCAACGTGAAGCACTCGGGATTCCTGCGATCGACAGTGATCAAGACCGTGTCCTTGATCGGGCTCACCTTGGCTGTGGCCTGGTACGGCGCACCTTTCGCGCGCGTGTCGGCACGTCAAGCCGGCGCCTGGAACCTGGTGCTCGATCGGCCCAGCGGTGCGAAATACGCCGACTTCGCCTTTCCGGACTCGAAGCACGGCTGGCTGGTGTCTGGGAGCGGAGACATTCTCCACTCGAGCGACGGCGGCGCGACGTGGGCCGTGCAGGCAAGCCGGAAGGGGAACTTGCGCAGCGTGGACTTTCTCGATGAGAAGCGCGGGTTTGCCGGCACGTTGAACGGAGTGCTCTACGCGACGAGCGACGGCGGCGCCAAGTGGACGGACATCACCAGCACCCTCCCCCAGCCCGGACGAGGGTTCTGCGGCATGACGCACGTCGGCGAGCAAGTGCACCTCGTGGGCCGCTACTTCGGGTCCGTCACCGACTATTTTTTCTCGCCGGACGGCGGCCGGACCTGGCGCGCCAGCGACTTGCGCGATCTCGCGCAGGGCCTGGTCGACGTGAGCTTTCTCAACGAGTCGGTCGGGCTGATCGGCGGCATGTCCAACACCGGACCGGCGGGCGCCGGCCCGGCCGTCATTCTCAAGACGACGGACGGCGGCCGGCGCTGGCGCACCGTGTTCACGGACGACGGCGGCCGCGGCTTCGCCTGGAAGATCTTTCCGGTGACGGCGAAGCTCGTGTACGTGGCGCTGCAGTCACAGGACGGCATCTATCGGGTCGCGAAATCGACGGACGCCGGCGACAGTTGGAACGTGCACATCGTGGCGAGCGGGCGGCCTCCCGGTCCGGCCGTGCAGGGCATCGGGTTTCTCGACGAACGCATCGGCTGGGTGGGCGGGTTTTTCGAGGGCATGTACGGGACCACGGACGGCGGTCTCACGTGGACGCCGGTGCGGATGAGCGACCGGACGATCAATCGGTTCGAAAAAGTGGGCCGCGCGCTGTTCACGGCCGGCACACGCGGCATTCTGCGGTACGATCCCAGCTCCGGGCGGCCTCCATCTCCTTGACCGACCGGGTGAGCGCGAATGCCACTCGATCAAACACTTCTTCGGCCAGCGGCGCGAGTCGATCGCCCGCACGACCGGGACGCTGAGGTTCGCCCAGAGAGGGTCGAACGGCGGCGAAGAACCTTCGCGGACCGCGCGACAGCCGCCTTCCCCGCAGACCTGATGAACCAGGGCGCGTCGCGCCTGCGGGCGCTCGCGCTGCTCTACGCGTTCACGTTCTTCATGGCGGCGTTCCTGCCGCGGCTCCTGGTCGATCGTGACGGGTTGTTCGCGCACCCGATCACCTGGGCGCCGGGAGCGACCTCGATCGTCGTCGCGCTGTCGGTCGCGGCCCTGCTCAGGAGCGCTCGCCTCGAGGCGCGGTCCGTGGTGGCCGTGTCGTTGATTTTCGAGATCGCGAGCAGCTACGGCATTGCCGCCGCGGAATTTCTGCAGCCATTGGCCCTCAACCCCGATTCGTGGATCGGGTTGTCCTGGGTGGCTGCTCTGGATTTCGATGTTCAACGTCGTCGTGCCGACGCCGCCACGGTACGCCGTGGTCGCCGCCCTCGCCTCGGTGACCGCCGTGCCGGCGATGGTGCTGTTGTCGTTGGCCACGTTTCCGCCTATCGTCCCGCCTATCGTCCAGCCGCCCAGCAACTTCGAGGTCTTCCTCGCGTTCGGCTTCCCGTATCTGCTCGTCGTCGTCATGACCTACTTCGGCGCCCGCGTCGTGTATTCGCTCGGCACCGAGGTGACTCGCGCGCGGGAGCTGGGAAGCTATCGGCTCGTGGAGCGGCTCGGCGAAGGCGGTATGGGCGAAGTGTGGAAGGCGAGCCATCGTCTGCTCGCGCGCCCGGCGGCGATCAAGCTCATTCGCGCCGCTCGCTCGGGCGGCTGGGACAACGCCCAGAAGCGGTTCGAGCGGGAAGCGCAGGCGATCGCCCGCCTGCGGTCACCGCATACCGTCACGCTCTTCGACTTCGGCGTCGCCGACGACGGCGCCTTTTACTACGTGATGGAGCTGCTCGACGGGCTCGATGCCGACACGCTGGTCAAGCGCTTCGGTCCTCTGCCAGCCGAGCGCGTGGTCTATCTGCTCCGGCAGATGTGCCACTCATTGTCTGAAGCGCACTCGTGCGGGTTGGTGCACCGCGACATCAAGCCAGCGAACGTCTTTCTGTGCCGTTACGGCGAGGATCATGACTTCGTCAAGGTCCTCGACTTCGGCATCGCCAAGGCTGCGCACGAATCGTCCGACACGCAGACGGCGCTCACGGCAGCGAACCTGATTCAGGGCACTCCGGCCTTCATCGCGCCGGAACAGGTACTCGGCGGCACGGAGGTGGACGCCCGCGCCGACATCTACTCGGCCGGTTGTGTGGCGTATTGGCTGTTGACCGGGGAACAGGTCTTCACCGGGGACACGACGATGCAGCTCCTGCTGGCCCACGCGCAGACCGTGCCCGATGCCCCGTCGAGCAGGACGGAGCTTCCGATCGCCCCGGAGCTCGATGCGCTCGTGCTCTCGTGCCTCGCAAAGGATCGCGCGCTGCGGCCGGCGTCCGCACAGGACCTGCTGAAGCGGCTCGACGCCGTGGCGGTCGACCGTTCGTGGACCGACGAGCGCGCGGCCGAATGGTGGAGGGTCCACCTGCCGAAGTGAGAATCTCATGCCCCGCAGGTAGAGCTCGAGGTCCATCGATGCGGGCCCACCGTTCTGCGACAATGTCTCTCCGTGTTTCGACGATCTCCGTCCGCCGCTTGCGCCGCTTGAAGCTGCCTCTCCCGAGGCGGCCATCCGTGAAGCATTCTGGATCGTCCTGGGACGGGCACCCGCAGACGACGAGGTCCGGGCCAAGCGCGCGGAGTTCGAGCAAGGCGGGACAGGCGCAGTTGTCGCGCAACTGTTGTCGTCGCCCGAGTTCCATCTGATTTTTTGCGGGTGGACGGACGACATCGGCATCGGAAAGGATCCGGTCGCACACGAGGCGGGCCTGCGCAGCCTGGGATCCCATGACGCGTTCGTCTCGCGCGCCTACGAGTTGCTGCTGGGCCGGGCCGTCGACGCCGAGGGGCTCGCGCATTATTCGCGCGCGCTCGCGGCGGGCGAGGCGCGGCGGGAAGTCGTCCGCGTGCTGGTCGTCTCGGACGAATTTGCCGAGCGGTACAAGAGCTTTTCCGCGCAGAAGGGCGGCTACCTGCCTCGGGACGTCCAGCTCTGCGAGCTGGCCAACCCCGCCAAGTGGGACAACCCCGACTGGCTGCGTCTTCTGCGTCAGCTGAAGGTGCTCCCGCACCACAAGCTCGCGATGCACCGGAAGAGCTACGAGTTCACGCAACTGCTGTTTGGTCTCGGGCGCCTCAATCGCCTCCAGGAATCGACGTCGGTGCTGAGCGTCGGCGCCGGACACGAGTGCGTGCTGTACTGGCTGGCGAATCACGTCGGCCGCGTCGTCGCGACCGACGCCTACGAAGGCCGCTGGCAGTCCGACGGCGCCCGCGAAGGTGACGACCGCGTCGTCGCGGATCCCGCCCAGTACGCGCCGTTCGAATATCGGGCCGATCGCCTGTCGTTCATGCGCATGGACGGTCGCGAACTGAGCTTTCCGGACGACGAATTCGACGTCGTCTATTCGCTCTCGTCGATCGAGCACTTCGGCGGCTTGTCCGGCGCGAGCCAGGCCATGCGCGAGATGGCGCGCGTGCTGAAACCGGGCGGCATTCTTGTCGTCGCGACCGAGTACATCCTCAGCGGGCCGTCCCACGATGAGGCGTTCACGCGTGCCGAGATTCAGGCGCTCATCGAAGCGTCAGGCCTGTCTCCGATCGAGCCGATTGACGACGCGGTCTACCAGCGTTATGACTATCGCGCCGTCGATCTGCGGCGCGACCTGCATCTGCGGCCGCACATGGTGGTCCAGATCGGCGAGACCGTCTTCACATCGGTGGTGATATTTCTGGGGAAGGCTCACCTCGCCGGCGCCGACACCGGATCCTAAGCGCCGGGGACCTCAGCTCGCTACATTGGTGTCGAAAGCGCTCTGAACATCGGGTGCGGCCAGAAACGCGCTGACGTGAATCGCCCGATCGCGCGCCACCAGCGCTGCGCCGGTGAGGTCGGGGCCGCTCAGGCGAACGTCTTCACCCTCCCCGACGGCGGGGAACACCGCGCTCTGGCTCGACATGACGGCGCTGATCAGCGCCCTAAAATCTGGCGACGCCCTGAGAAGTTCTGTCTCCTGCCAGCGGTCGATGGCATCGAGCGCGTAACTCCTCACGAGTTTCGGCGAGAGCTTGCGCCATGTGCTGGCCGCGTCGAAGAGCTCGAGCCCGCCCAGGCGGCCGTTCACCTGGAACACGGCACCGACCTGGCCGTCCGCTGGCGGGAAGGCAACGACGAAGTCCTCGAGCGAGCCGTCCACTCTGTCGTACATCGCCGCCATGGCCGCCGTATCGGAGTGCGCCCCGAGGCGCGCAGACTTCTCCTCAATCGCGCTCCAGACGGCAGACTGATCCGAGCGGCGCGCACCTGAGGAGAGCAGCGAGCTCGTGACCTGCCGCATCTTCGCCGCCCGGCCTTCGGCAAACTGTGCGTGCGGCGAGGAAGCGAAGTGGCGTGACACGCGGTGCCAGCGTCCCGATTCGACGCAGGACACGGGAATAGGGCTGGAGTGATGCGGCGGAACGAGCATCGTCAGGTTCAGCACCCGGTTCTGCTTTGCGCCACGCAGTTCCTCGCCGTCGAGGAGCAGCACGGCCGCGTCGCCGCGATTGACCACCTTCAACTCGGGAACACTTCCTGCCTCGCTCGACTCCGTGATCTCGACCCACCCTCGTGCCAGTGCCTCGTCCAGGACCACGTACTCAGCCTCACGTTCGCGGTTGGCGATCAGCGGCAACAGCGTCAGATTCTTGAACGTCACCGGCCGGCCGTAGACGACATCACGCACTGCGTCGCGAACTGTCTCTGTTGCTGTCAAGGCATCTCCTTTGGAGTCGTAGCCTGAGTGTAGAACGGGGGTGTGACAGGAGAGGTCAGACCTGTTCGGCCCCTACCGCAACTTCGCCATCCACAACTCGCGCGGGCTCTCGTGGCAGAGCACGAAGACCACCTCGTCGCGTGGCGAGACGTCCATGGACATCAGAAAACGGTGCTCGAATGGACCAACCGGTCCATACGTCTTCGCTTCGCCCGCCGCGACACTGACGGACGTGAGCTCGCCGAACACTCGCGCGCTCGTCGGCCGCAGAAAGAAGAGCCGGCGTACCGTCCGCAGACCATGCCAGACCCGGTCAGACTGTTGTCGTTCTTCGGGGTGAGGGTCCGGCAGCGGCCGCTCGAAACCTCGCACACGACGACCTCCCCATCGCGGGATTCTCCGGCGATCCATCGACCGTCTCGCGAGAACCGCTGTGCGTACAGCGCAAAAGGCAGCGTGGTCTCCTGCCCGGTGTCGAGATCGCGGGCTCGCGAGTCCTGCAGCTCGCCCTGGTCAACCGCAGAATAGACGGCGAGGCGCCCGCGAGGGTCCACCTCGGCCGCAAACTGGCTGCCTGAGAGACCAGGGGGCAATTTCTCGCGAGGCGCCACCTGAGACAGAAATGCTCCGAAAGGTCTGCCTGGGACGCACCTGGTAGAAATAGAGCGTCTCGCCGTCGCTCCCCCACCTCGGCATGATGTTGAGCTCGCCGGCGCCGTCCGTGACGGGCATCAGGTTCGAGCCGTCCGCGTTCATGACGAACAGATGCGTGTCGCCTCGCGAGTTCCGGCCCATGAGCGCAATGCGGCGGCCATCTGGTGAATATGCCGGGTACACGAGCGGCGTGCGTTTTTCGAGCAGCGTTCTCCGCGCGCCACTCTTCACATCGTGAACGACCACCGTCCAGGTGCGCTTCACGTTTGCGAAGAGCAGCGTGCGGCCATCCGGCGAGACGACCGGATCGAGATCCTCACCGGGCCCGGTCGTCAGCGCCTCGGGAACGCCGCCCGCGATGGGCACGCGCCACAGATTCAGACTGCCGGCACGCGCGGAGGGAAACACGAGAAACTGGCCATCAGGGCTCCACGCCGGAGCACCACCCTCTTCGAGGTCCGTGGTCAGCCGGCGAGGCGCGCCGCCCGTCGCAGGCATGATCCAGTAATCGCCGTACCGTCCTTGCTCGCCGAGGAAGACCGCGATCGACTTGCCGTCGGGCGAAAACGTCGGCCAGGCGTCGCCGAACCAGGGAATGAACTTCCGTTCGAGTCCCGCCAGTGGGACGACGTCGCTTCCATCGGCGTTCGCGATCAGGATTTGTTCGTGAGCGCTCGAAGACCAGGCGTTGCCCGTCAGGCGAGAGCTCCGCGTTCCAGCCGTGCTCGACGATCCGGCGGGATTCGCCGCCGAGCGGCGCCACGGACCAGATGCCGCCGCCCCGCACCGAATAGATGATCCGGTCTCCGGACGCCGACCAGCGAGGGCGTACCGCGGGGAGATCCCCAAACGTGATCTGGATCGGGACCCCGCTCCCGAGCGTCTTCACCCAGACCTGCGGCGTCCCGGCGGCGTCGCTGACGAACGCCATCATCCGCCCATCCGGCGAGAGGCTGGGCCAACGGTGCGATCCCGCGAACGTCGAGACCAGCTCGAGGCCCGCGACCGGGGTGTGGCCCTGGGCTCCATCCGGGCGGAATCGGCTCGCGACGAGGTAGGCAATCGCCCCGGTCACCAGCACGGCCGCCGCGACGATGAGAGCGACGGTCAGGCGCGATCGTGGAGCTGAGGTTGGCTGGTCATTCTGAACCTGGGACGTCGGGATCCGGGCTTCGCGCGCCGATCCACGCGTCGAGCTCGGACTTGTACGCGAACACCGAGCCGAGTTCTTTGTGCTGGTGGCGGTGAACGGGCAGGCCCTCGTCCTTCTCCCACCGGTGAAGCGTCCGCACGCTGCGGTTGAGGTAGGCCGCAATCTCCTTCCAGGAATCCAGCCGGTCCTCCCGACGCGACGTGTCAGGTTCGGACGGTGAGCCAGAACGCGCTGGATCCATTGCAGGCTCCCGGGGAGAGGCAATTGTAGGACCCGAATCCGTCGCGGACAAGGACAGGACGTGCCGTGACATTGTCGGTCATCGACCGGATGGCAGTCCTTGTCGCTTGCGGGCCGTGTACCTCGCTTCTAGTCTCACCGCCAGGAGCGACCAACATGAACTTCAAGCATCGTGCCGCCGTTGTCGTTGGC
This sequence comes from uncultured Acidobacteriota bacterium, assembly GCA_963816795.1. GTDB lineage: Bacteria > Acidobacteriota > Vicinamibacteria > Vicinamibacterales > SCN-69-37 > CAWFLT01. The sequence continues at coordinate 184,114 of CAWFLT010000003.1, forward strand.
TGTGCGTCTCTGTTCCTCGTGGCCGGCCGCCACGACGGGGCGATCGGACAGGAGGCAGGCATCGACCTCATCGGGCAGGACGTCTCACTGGATTGCGATCCCACCCTGTCCGAGAAGTGCGCCAGGAAGCGCCTTCAGGAGGGCCGGCGGCTCTTCGACGTCGAGACGTTCGGGGGCAATGGCCGCACCTGCCGCACGTGCCACAGCAAGCAGACCGGCACGTTCACGCCGGAGGAGGCCATCCTGCGCCTGGCCCTCGACCCGAGCGACCCGCTCTTTCTCCACGATGGTCTCGACGATGGCGTCGACGGAACGAGCCGGATCACCGAACACGCGACGGTCCGGATCGAGATCCCGCTGCCTCCGGGCGTGGTGCTCCTGGACGACCCCGACCCGCAGGAGCGTGATCCTCAACCGTGGAACGCCGACGACGATGAACACGCCGGCGCTGGATCCGCAGCTGATGTACGACACCCGCGAGCCGGATTTGCTGCAACAGGCGTTCAACGCCATCGCGGGTCATGCGCAACACACCCGGCAGCCCACCGCCGCTCGAGCTGGAACTCATCAAGGAGTTCCAGCAGACGGATGCGCGCTTCTTCTCCTCGGAGGCGCTGAGAGCCTTCGCGAACGGCGGTCCCCCGCCGCAGCTCCCTGCAGGGGACGACGGACTCCGAACGGCGGGGGCGTGCGATGTTCGACAACGTGCCGTTCGATCGGCGTCTCGACTCGAGGGATTTGCAGCTCGTGTCACTCCGGACCGATGCTGAACCGGGCCGCGGCCGGCAATCCGTTCGGGCTACCTCCCGGCGGTCTTCGCGCCGGCATCGGCGTGTCGGAGCGGAATCTCATCGGCAACCCGCTCTACACGTTCGTCGTCACGAATCACGATGGCAGCGTTGTCGTCGTCCGCGACACGCCTGACCCTGGCGCCATGCTGAACAATCCGCCCCCGAGCGCGCCCCCAGGCGTGCCGACGCCGCCGCGGTCGTTCTTCGCGAACTTCTTCAAGATCCTGCCGCTGTGGGGTGTCAGGGACACGGCGCCGTACTTCCACGACAACTCCGCGAAGACGCTCGAGGACGTGGCGGAGCATTACGCGTTCTTTTTCTTGACCAGTCCAACCACGACGGGGTTCGTGTTCACGGCGCAGGATCAGGCGGACATGGTGGCGTTTTTGAAGTTGTTGAGGTGAGGGGGGCGATCCCTCCCTCCCTGGTCGTCGACGAATCGCAGCGGGAGGGGCCGGCTTCAGCCGGCCCGGCAAAGGCGGGCTGAAGCCCGCCCCTCCGTATGAATCACGCCCTCTGAGGAAACACTCAGTAGGCGCTGGTCAGGCCATGACGTTCGACTTCAAGGGCGTGAACCCGCACGCAATCAGGTAGTCGAACGTCTCGTCGAGAAGCGGCAGCTGTGGCACGAACACGACGACTGCATCCCGCGCCCGAGTGAGGAGAACCCGGTAGGCGTTGAGTCTCAGCTGGAATGCGTCACGAACGAGCTTCTTGCGGAGGTACCCCGATGAATTGGCGTTCGACCACTTGCCGGCATTCATGACGTAGTCCGCGCCCCACGCCAAGAGCACGGCATCCAGCTCAAGGCCCTGCGCGCCAAACTCCGTCACGCAGCTCGTGAGCTGTCGGCAAGACAGAGGGCTTCCGTCGCCGTCGCCGTACCACGGGCCCATCTTGACGCGCTTGGTTGCTTGGTAGTCGTTGCTGATGCCAAAACGCACGAGTTCTTTGTCCTTCGAGGAGGCCACGATGCCAAATCGCGCATCAGCGTTCTCGGCATAGCGTTCGCGCAGGTACGCCTTGGCCACCTCGAGGTCGCGAGTGATGCGAAGGTTGAATCCCTCCTTCTCGAGCAGCCCAGCCAGGGGACTCAGGGATGCCGGCGTATCTGCGTTGAGCAGGCCTGCGACGTAACCGTGAAGGTGTTCGGCTGCGTGCTGACGCAGTTCCACGTCGAGGCTCAGGGCCGGAACGATTTCGAGGGGCACTGAGCAAGGCCGGAAATGCTCAATCGCCGATGGCGGAATGTGAATATGCCACTCGGCTCGTCTGGTCGTGTTCTCAACGGCCTTGCGCCATTGGCCGATGCCGGCTTCCTCGCCGACGTGGATTTCTTGTCCTGTGCCGATGAGGCCAATGACGACGCACCATTCGGGAACGCGATCGGCAAACTCAACGAACAACTCGGGTTCTGACTTGTTGTGCGCAGTTGCGGCGTCGTGCTTGTGCGTGACCTTGACCATCGCCGCATCGAACGCGCGCTGGGCCTCGTCGTACACCAGAACGTGTTCGGGTGGGATCTTCTTGCGATTACTCGAGTAGGTCTTGACGTAGTTCTTCACGTCTCTGACGAACGTCTTGCCGTCGCCACCAGCAGATTTCAGCTCGTACTGAAGGACTTGCACCAGTGGTCCGTTGCCGCTGAGGAAAACCGCCGGCGCCGTGGGCTTGCCGTTGCCTCGGTCGACGGCGAGGTCGTCGAGATAGTGCGCGTGGACGGTTTGGAGGCCGACGAGCGTCTTGCCAGCGCCGGGCACTCCGGTGACCAGGATCAGATGGCGCGTTTTCGTCCGAGCCGCCTCGTGGACGATCTTCCGAATGGCTTCGACGGCCGGCTCTGTCGCGGCCCAAGCGCGATTGATGCGTCGAAGTTCGCCATTCAGGAGCAGCTCTCGAGCCGCCTTCACGAGGGTGGGCAGCGGACGATACGCGCTCTCGTCCAGAAAGTCCGCGCGATCGATCGCCGGAAGGTGCAGATTGGTGATCTGCTCGACTAGCCCGTCGAGCGCATCCGGGCCTGCGATGTGAACGACACCTTCCCGACGCACGTACCCGTGCGCGCGCGTCGGAACTAGGACCGGTACCACAGGGCGATCTTCACAGTCGCGGTGGTAGCACTGCAGGTCGCGCGCGTACGCAGCAGCCTGGTCGATGTCAGCCTGCGACGGTTCTAGCTTGCCCTTCAGCTCAATGACGAGGACGCCGCCGCCGACGAGCAGCAACGCATCTGGCCGTCGCGACTCCATCGGCAGTTCGTATTCGAGGATCGCGGAGTAGTTCTTCGCCAATTGATTGCGAAGGAGAACCTCTTCGACCTCGTCCTGCAGTTGGGGAATCGAGCTCGACCAGGCCCGCTCTTGCTCTGGAGATGCGTCCGAGACGAAGTGCTTCAGCCTCTTCCGAACGTCAATCGAAGACGCATCGGCAAAGTCGGGGAAGTCGGATTCCCAGCCGTACCGGGCGCGAGATTCAGACACCGACGAAGTCTATTCGGTCCAGACGCACCACTCCAGTGCCTGGGTTAATGTGGTAGTTCTTGGAGATGATTGAGAAGACTTGGGTCTAGCCGGCAGCGTTCGGCAGACTCATACTCCCGCCACCCGTCGCGCCCTGACCACACCGTAGAGCCCGATCCCAATCCAGATGACGTTCACGACCGCCGACGGAATGGCGCCGTTCCAGCTGCTGTTCGCGACGAGTCCCAACGCGCCCGCGATGTTGAGCGTCTGATAGAAGGTTGAACTGGCTTCTGCCTTCGCGGACGACACCAGCGCATACGCGAGAAGGACGAGCGCGGCGCCCACCCAGCCAACGGCTTCCATGAAGTAGGTCATAGGTTCACCTGCTCCGCCAGTCCAGGCGCCAGGTTCAAAAGAGGGAGGCATGGTGGAAGCCCCGGACGGTCGCGAGGTTCTCAGCTTCTCGCCCTACCGTGCCGCCTTGAGAAACGCCAGCAGGTCCGCCAGTTCCTGTCTCGTGAGCAACTCGCCGTACCCGGCCGGCATCAGCGAGATCGTGCCGGGCTGGACGTCCGCCACATCCTTCCGCGCAATACGCGTGTCGACGGACGTGAGGCCGGACAGCACGATTTCATCGGCGGTTTCGCTCCGCAGCAGCCCGCTGTGCGTCTGGCCGGATCTCATGCGGACGACGACCGGCTCGTAGCCGCGCGCGAAGCTCGCGTTGGGAAACACGATGGCCTCGACGAGATCGCGCTCGCTGCGAACCTGCCCGATCCGGGTCAGGTCCGGACCAATCTGCCCGCCAAGGTACCCAATCGCATGGCAGGTCAGGCACGCCGCCTTGGCACTGTTGAAGACCGTCTGCCCTCGGGCGACGTCGCCGCCCTGAACCGCCAGCATGAGTGCCTCGAGGCGCTGGGCCTCGCGGGCCAGATCCACGTTGACCGACGCCAGCAGGGCCTCGCCAGCCGAGCGCACCGAGTCCGGATAGTGTGCGAGGCGCGGGCGGAGGATCTCGGGCCGCACGGTCGAGCGCGCCGGCGACCGTTCGAGCGCCGCGATCAGCGCCAGACCCAGCGCCTCGTCTTTTCCGTGGTCGAACGCCGGAAGCAGGCGAGGAAGTTCCAGCGGCCCGGCGGTGGCGATCAGTCCGGTGAGCGCGAGCAACTGAGTCCGGTCGAGCGTGGCTTGCTCGACGACAGCCGCTGCGGCCGTCCGAAGATGCGCCGGCGTGCCGGGTTCGAGGCTGGTGCGCAGCAGGTCGAACAGGTCCGAGTCGATCGGGGCACCGCCGGTGGCCATGAGCGCCGCCAGGCCGTTCAGCCGGATTTCCGGCGTCCGCGTCCTGTTGCGCACGAGTCGATCGAGGGCCGCCCGCAGTTCGGGTGAGGCGCTTTTCGGCGGCAGCGACCGGATGACGGCGACAGCCTGCGCGGTGACGTCATCGCTGCCGTCAGAAAGTGCGCGCGACACCGGCGCGACCCAGGCTGCAGGCAGTTCCTTCAGACGTACCGCCGCCGGCGTCGATGATGAGAATGCGGCCGCCATCGCCTGAAGCGCGATGAGCCGCCTCTCGGTCGTCACTCCCCCGTCCGCTGCCTCCGCGAGCAGCGCCTGGATGGCGGGACTGCCGGCAAACTGCACGAGTTTTTGCCGCAGATCCTCGCCTTCGACGCGAGTCGGCCCGGGAGCCGCGAGCTGTTTCTGAAAGTAACCGGCGAGCGCCGTGCCCCACTCCGGGTGGCGCGCGGCGATCCACCAGGCGGTGTCTTTCAGCACCAGATCCGGCGAGTCGAGCAGCGGGATCAGGCCTTCGGGCCTGACGGCCCCGCTGTCGATCTGGTCGAGGGCGATGAGCGCCGCACGTCGTGTGCGGGAAGCTGCCGCCTGGAGGCCGGCCTCGATCGCTGGCCGATCGCCGATTTCGATCATCGCGTAGATCAGCGAGTGCTCGAGCACGCGATCGACGCCCGCGCCGGCAGCGGCGAGCAGACCCGGGACCGCCTGAACGCGGCCGACGCGGCCGATCGCCTCGGCGGCGGCGCGCTGCACAGCGGGCTTGCCGGCGCCGAGCGCGTTCACGAGCTGCGGGAGCGCGCGGTCGTCACGCCAGAGACCCGCCGAGTGAAGCGCGGCATGGCGCACGTCCTCGTCGCGATCGTCCAGGGCGAGTCGGACCGCCTCGCGCGCCGGCGCGCCCTCGATGCGCGTCAGCGCCCAGACGGCATTGCGCCGCGCTTCCGCAGATCGCGACCGGCGCAGGACGTCGGCGAGCGCCGGCACGGCGGCGTCTCCGGCCTTCCCGAGCTGGTGCAGCGCCCGGCTCTGCACGGCCGGTCTCGCATCGTCCAGCAGCCGCACCACATCGGCAGGCGGCATCGTGGCCCACGCGAGGCGTTGCCCGCGCGGATCGGCGGGTGCAGCGCCGCCCTTCCGTCGGATCCGGTAGATCGCACCGAACACTTGCGGCTTGGCCAGTTGCGACGTCGGACAACAGAGCTTGTACCAGGGGCCGGTGTCGATGACCAGCAGGCTCCCGTCGGCGTCCTCGATCACGTCGGTGGGATGAAAGTCCCGGCTCTCCGACACGAGGAAATCGGTATCGCGTGTCGTGAAGGTCGCGCCGCCTGGTTCCAGCACATGGCGCGTCACCTTGCGCAGGTTGAACATCGCCGCGAAGAAACTGTCGCGATACTCCGCGCCAAACACGCGAGACGCGTAGCGAGTGAGACCGGCCGGCACGGCCGGACCCAGCTCGGTCATCACGGGCATCAGATCGCCCGTGCGCCGATGGCCGTCGATCACCGCGTGAGGTTTGCCGTACACGCCCCCGTAAATCGCGTGCACGAGCCCGTCGCGCCGCCCGGCCTGCGGATGATTGAGGAACGTGGCGCTGAAGATGCGTTCGCCCGTGGCCGTGAACGCCACATCGACCGGGTTGTCCATCCCGCCGGTCATCACCACGTCGATCGCCGGATCGCCCGGCCGCCGCCGGAAAATGTGCGCCGCGCGCGTCACCAGCGCCGGCTGGCCGATGCGCTCGTACGTCTGCTGGGCGAACGCACCCTTGGTCCAGTAGATCCAGCCGTCGAGACCCAGATACGGACCGTGCAGATCGTTGGCACAGCTCGTCAGGGTTTCTCCCCGGAACCATTCCTCGCGCTCGTCGGCCACGCCGTCGCCGTCGGTGTCCGTCAGTTTCCAGATGCTCGGCGGCGCCGCGACGTACAGCGATCCGTCGAGCCACATCGTGCCTTCCGGCAGCATCATCTTGTCGGCGAAGACCACGCTGCGGTCGAAGCGCCCGTCGCCGTTCGTATCCTCGAGGCGCACGATCCGATGAGGCCGGTCGGCGAGCTGCCGCTCCACCCGGTCGTTCGATCCAGAGGAATCTGCGACATACAGCCGGCCGAGGTCGTCGAAGTCGGCGACGATCGGACGGTCGACGAGGGGCGGACCCGCCACACGCTCGACCTCGAACCCGGCTGGCACGGTGAAACCCGGGGCGGCATCGGACTGCAGCGCCTGCGGCGGCGTGCGTGGACCGGCGAAGCCGGCGAAGATGGCGGCGGCGACCACCCAACCGGTACGCGTCGCGTACGTAATCGTCCGGGTCATGATCTTCGTCAGCGCAGGCGCAGAGGATAGCCTATCTGCCGATGGACGAAATCCTCAACATCGCCTTCTTCGTGTTCCACGGGGCGTGGATCGCGTTCAATTGCCTCGGGTGGATCTGGAAGCGCACCCGGCGATGGCAGCTCGCGACGATCACCCTGACGGCCCTCTCCTGGTTCGGCCTTGGCATCTGGTACGGGTGGGGATACTGCCCCTGCACGGACTGGCACTGGACGATCCGTGCCCGGCTCGGCTACGTTGACCCGCCGTCTTATATTCAAGTGCTGATTCGGCAACTGATCGGACTGGAGTTGACCACGAGCTCGGCCAACGCTCTGGCCGTCAGCGTCCTCATTGTCTCTGCCGGCCTCGGCATCGGACTGACGCTGCGAGACCGCAAGATTCGCGCGAGACCGGCTCCGGTGAGCCCCGTGCGTCTCAGTGCCCTCGTGTTATGCCGTGAAGCTCTTTCCAATCTCCCGACCCCCTGCGATTCGTGCACTTGACCAGGAGATCACGGCGTCCTGACCGGCGTCATCGTCCGCAGGTACGCGACGAGATCGACGACCTCGCGATCGAGCAGGGCGTCGAAGAGGCCCTGCGGCATCATCGAGAGCGGCGTCGTTTCGCGAGACTGGATGTCGGCTTTGCTGATGATCGCTGGCTCGCGACCGGCCTCGCGAAGCGTGAGCTGTCGATCGGTTTCGCCGATGACGGTCCCGGACAACGTGCGGCCGTCGCGCGTGGTGACGACGACCAGGCGGTAGGCATCCGGGACGTCACCGCTCGGGTTGAGGACGTTGAAGAGCAGGTACTCGAGGTTCGTCCGGTTCGACCCCGTGAGGTCGGGACCGAGGACGCCGCCTTCGCCGTACATCTTGTGGCAGGCGCCACAGCTCTGCTGGAAGATCGCGCGGCCGTTTCGCACGTCGGCGGTGGCCAGCGCGCGGTCGGTGAGCAGCGTGCGATACCGCGACAGCGCCCTGTCCTCTACCGCGCTCGTTTCCACCGGCCCCCAGACGTCCGCGAATTTCGCGCCGACCACGCGCCGGAGCTGCCTGGCGACGTGCGGCGGGATATCCCGTCTGGGCACGGCGTTCCGCGCCAGCGCCTCGGTGAGCATCCGGCCGTACCTCGCGCGCGAGGCGAGGGCCTGCACGGCCTCCTTCTTGTCTTCGGCGTCGAGCGACGAGTACTTCGCCACGAGCAGCTTGCCGAGCGCCTCGTCGTCGTAGGCCGCGATCGCGCGAATCGCGTCGGTGCGGAGTGCCGGATCGTCGACGAGCTCGGGCAGGACGGGAACGAGTTGAGGCTGCCGTCGCGCGGTCAGCATCTGGAGTGCCCGCCGCCGCTGGTCGATCGGGTCCGCGCGGTTTCTGACCGACTCGAGATTGCGCCGAGTCGCGTCGGCATCCCCGAAGCGCTCGGCGACGTCGTTCGCCAGACGCGCCGTCCGCGCGTCCGACCGTTTCAGTCGGTCGAAGACCGGCGTCCAATTCGGCGGCGCGGCCAGGTCGAATCGACCTTCGAGGCCGTCCCGCATGCCTTCGAGCAGTTGCGTGATCGTCTTCGGATCGCGGCCGAGCGCCGCGACGAGCGGCTCGAGCGCCCCGGCATCCACCGCGCGGCGCGCGATGAACCGGGCGACCTGCGGGACGCGGCTCCGCGACGCGTGGTCCAGCGCCACCGCCGGATCTGCACTCACCATCGGTTCGATCGCGAGCCATACCATCGTCGGGAGATTCGGATCGGCGGCATCCTCTTCGTGTCTGAGCAACTCGGCGGCAATCGGCCAGCGAATCGACGCGTCGAGCCGCTGCAGCGCGGACGCGAGATAGAGGCGCACGACCGGCGAGCGATCGTTCTTCGCCATCCGCGCGAACTGGGCGAGGACATCAGGCGATGGCGCCCGATTCTCAGAGAGCAGCTGGACGGCCCACGCGCGAATGTACTCGTCACGATCGCGAAGCGCGTCGCCGAGCGCCGCGGGCGTCCATCCTCCGGTGACGTGCAACGCCCACATCGCGCGAAGGCGGATGTCGGGAGTGTCGTGGTCCTTGAACATCGCGCGCAGGCCTTCGTGCGTTCCGGGCGACAGCGTGCGCTGGGCGGCGCGGTGCTGAAGAATGACGCGCGCCCGCCGCGCGTGCCAGTCGCTGCGGCTGGTCTGCAGCCGCACGAGCTCCGCGTCGGACATCCGGCCGAGGTCGGCATACCGTCCGTCGAACCCAGTGGCGATCGATTGCGCGGGCGAGATGCGGTAGATGCGACCGGTGTCCTGATGTCGCACGTCGTTGCCGCAGATGTCGCCGTCGTGCCAGTCGAGGACGTAGATGGCGCCATCCGGCCCCACCTCGAGGCTGAATCCAATCCAGTGCGCGTTGTTCGCCATCAGGACGTCCTCACCGTGGCGCGCAGTGAAACCGGATCCCTTGCGCGCGAGCACGTCGGATAGCACGGCGTGCTCGTGGATGTTGGCCATGAACACCCGGCCCTGTTGCGACGCCGGAAACGCGTCCGACTGGTAGACGCGCGCACCGCCGTGCGCCGATCGATGGCGATGGTCGGCGATGGTCTGAATGTCGCTGTAGACGTACGGGTTGAAGTGCTGGCCGCCCTGGCGATGGTAGATCCCGCCAGGCACCACGTGGAACAAGTGCGGGATGACGCACGCGCTGATGAGCAGTTGTCCCTTCGCGTCGTAGTCGATGCCCCACGGATTGCTGAAGCCGTGCGCGACCACCTCGAAGACGTCTTTCGTCGGGTGATACCGCCAGACGCCGCCGTTGATCTCGATCCCGTCGCCCTTCAGCAGATCGTCGGGGAACGGCTCCTGCGGCTTGAACAGCCGGCCACGACCGGCCGGTTTTCTCACGCGCGACGTCGTCGCGTACCCCTGGAGGCCGTAGAGCCAGCCGTCGGGGCCCCAGTGCAGGCTGTTCAGCACTTCGTGACGATCCTGGATTCCCCAGCCCGTCAGACGCACCTCGATGTTGGCGACGTCCGCCTTGTCGTCGTGATCCCGATCCGGCACGAACAGCAGGTTCGGTGCGGCGCCGACGAACACGCCATCGAACCCAATCGCCAGCGCGGACGGAAAGACGATGCCTTCCATGAAGACGGTGCGGCGATCCGCGCTGCCGTCGCGATCGGTGTCCTCCAGAATGAGAATGCGGCTGGTGCCGGCGTTCGAGAATCCGCGGCCGCGCGTCTCGTAGTCGTGGTTTTCGGCGACCCACAGGCGCCCGCGATCGTCCCACGCGAACGCCATCGGCTGCGCGATCGTCGGCTCCGCCGCCCACGTGTTGACGGCAAACCCGTTGGCGAGCGTCATCGCCGCCACGGCGTCCGCCGGCGTCAGGAGCGTCGCATCGCGTCCCTCGCGCTGCGCGATGCCCCACAGCGCCGCCGTCGAGCGATTGCCGCTGAACTCGGTCCAGGCGTTGGTCACCTCGACGTCATTGAGCGTGCCGGTGTGCACGACGATCTGATGCCGAAGCACTTCGGTCTGCCCTTTTGCCAACGTGAGATCCGCAGACCGCGATCTCGCCGAGCCGACACCAAACTCCGAATCGACGCGCCACGCCGTCGGGTAGCCGGTGTTGTCGGGATGATCGAACAGCGCCACGTGCGCGAAGTCGTTCCGGCCGGCCACGCGCATGCCGACGTCGATCCACATCGCGCGCTGTCCCTCGGCGCGTGAGTCGCGCTGCCGCGCGGCGTTGACGACCTCAGCCCCCATTCCTGCCCGCCACGGCATGCGCAGGAACAACCCGCCGTAGTCGTACTGCCCGATCGTCACGTCGGTCTTTGCGTCGCCTCGCCACTCCAGATCGATCACGAACCGGCCGTTCGTCTCGCGCATCGACCAGCGCGCCGTTTCCGTGAGGACGACGGCCCCCGACGCGTCGAGCAGGTCGTACACCGTCTGCCAGCGCACTTCGTCCTCGGCGCGCGTGCCAGTGCCTCGTGTGATTCCGTATGACGCACGCCGCCAGTAATCGCCCTGCGCGTTGTGAAAGTAGTCGCGGCCATTGACACGTGTCAGGCCCCAGAAGAGACCCGTCTGGTGAGGATGGTGAGCCGGGCGATCCTCGGTCAGTACGCCCTTACCGTCTGGCGCCGCGATCGGATGAAGATAGGGCCGCGAATCAGGTCGTGCCTGCTGGGTCAGCACCGGTTGTCGATCGCCAGGCCGATAGACGGCGATCGTGCCCGCGCGATCGTCCTGCCGGATCGTCAGTCCACGAGACTGCGCCGCCTGCCGCTCCTCGGTCTGGAGCCAGCCCGACGACGCGCCGATCGTCAGGATCGCCAGCGGCAGACCCGTCGCCAGGGCGAAGTGGAGCCTGGAGGACATGACGTCGGCCAAGTTGTGACGAACTCGACGCGGTCTGTCAAGGTGATCGTGCGCCTTGTGCTAATGTGTATACATCCTCACACATAGCACCGCAGATGACCACCACACTTTCCGTTCGCATCGACACCACCACGAAGAAGCGGCTCGAAGCGCTGGCAAAACGCGCGCGGCGCTCGAAATCGTTCCTGGCGGCAGAAGCGATCGCGGCCTTCGTGGAAGCGGAGAGCTGGCAATTCGATGAGCTTCAGGCTGGCCTCGAGGAGCTCGACGAGGGACGTCGCGTCGCTCACCAGGATGTCGCGAAGTGGCTTCGGTCGTGGGGCCGCAAGCGTGAGCGCAAGGCGCCGCGCGAGTGATCATCGTCTGGTCGCCTCGGGCGATTGCGCATCTTAGCGAGCTCCGCGCCTACATCGCATCCGACAATCCCAGCGCCGCAAATCGGATGGGTACTGCACTGCTCGCCGCCGTCGAACGTCTCGCTCAGCTGCCCAATCTTGGCCGTCCGGGCCGGGTCGCTGGTACTCGGGAACTCGTGGTGCCAGGCACGCCCTACGTGATTCCCTACCGCGTGCGTGGCAACCGTCTCGAGGTCGTTGCCGTGTTCCACGGCCGACAGAAGTGGCCGAAACGCGTTTAACATCGCCTATCCGACGATTGGATCTCGGTCGATTCGCTGCCTGACTATCGAGGAGCACACGATGTCGAGCACACCGCAGGGACCGGAGCAGGCCCAGATCGTCAGTCTGGCCGACGAGGAGGGCGTCAGGAAGATCCTCGCGACGACCGTCCTCCAACTCTGGGGAGCCGTCAACACCCTGACGCGGCTGCGGCCGTCGAAGCGCGAGCGCTACCGCGTCGCGATCTTCGGCTCCGCTCGCGCAGAAGCCGGGACGTTCGTCTACGACGAAGTGAAACGGGTGGCCGCGGCGTTCGCGGCCCAGGGCTGCGACATCGTCACCGGCGGCGGCCCGGGGCTGATGCAAGCGGCCAACGAGGGCGCCTCGCTCGCCGGCGCGCGCGAGTCGGTGGGGATCCGGGTCGAGCTGCCATTCGAGCAGGACGTCAACCCGTTCGTCGGGCAGGCGTTCGAACACCAGACCTTCTTCACCCGCCTGCACCATTTCGTGCTCGCGTCGGACGCCTTCGTCGTCATGCCCGGCGGCATCGGCACCGTGCTCGAGACGCTGATGATCTGGCAGCTCCTTCAGGTCCGCCACGTCCAGGACGTTCCGCTCATCCTCGTCGGCAAGATGTGGAAGGGCCTCATCGACTGGACGAAGACGAGCATGCTCGATCCCCGGCTGGCGCTCGCCAAGCCCGAGGATCTGCAGATCCCGACGTGCGTGGAGACGGCCGACGACGCCATCGCCGTCCTCGGCGAGCTGCACGCGCAGTGGAAGGCGCAACAAGGACGGGCCTAGACGCAGTGAAGGCTCTTGTCGTCAGCCGCCCCGGAATCATCACCCTGCAGGACGTTCCAGTGCCGTCATGCGCGGGCGAATGCCTCATCCGCGTGCGGATGGCAGGCATCTGCGGGACCGATCTTCAGATTCTCGAAGGCTACGCCGGCTTCGAAGGCATTCCCGGTCACGAGTTCGTCGGCGTGGTCGAGTCCGCGCCCGAGGCCGATGCCTGCGTGGATCGGCCAGCGCGTCGTCGGCGAGATCAACGTCGGCTGCGGCCGATGCGTGTGGTGCGCACGAAATGAGAAAGAGCATTGTTCGAACCGAAACGTCCTCGGGATCCGAGGTCGCGACGGCGCGTTTTCGGAGTTCGTGACGCTGCCGGCGAAGAACCTGCACGCTGTTCCGGATGCCGTTGACGACGAGACGGCGGTGTTCGTGGAACCGGTCGCGGCCGCGTGCCGGATACTCGAGCAGATGACGATTGCCGACGGCCAGCGCGTCGCCGTCGTCGGTGACGGCCGGATGGGGCTCATCGTCTCGCAGGTGCTGAAGACGGCCACACCGCACGTCACGGTGTTCGGTCGCCACGAGCGCAAGCTCGCGATCGCTCGTGAACTCGGACTCGCGACATCCACGGCAATCGAACCGCTGGCTCCAGACGACCGCTTCGACGTGGTGGTGGACGTGACCGGTCGGCCGGAAGGCCTGCGGCGTGCCCTGGAGATCGTTCGCCCGCGCGGAACCGTCGTCATGAAGTCCACGTTTCACGGCGAGGCGCCGCTCGAGTCGTGGCCGATCGTCGTCGATGAGGTCACGATCCTCGGATCGCGATGCGGCCCCTTCAAACCGGCGCTCGAACTGCTCGCGTCAGGCGCCGTGCAGGTCAAGCCGCTCATCGCACGCGTGGCGCCGCTCGAAGATCACGCCGCCGCTTTCGCCGATGCCAGGCGATCGCTCAAGGTTCTGTTTTCGATGGGTTGAAGGCACCGGCCGTGGTCCGCGGAGATAATTGTCGAATGCTGGTCAAGAACGTCCTGGTGCTCGTCGCAGCGGTCGCGGCGGTGACGACTGCCACGCGTGCCGCTCAGGCACCGCCGGGCTATCTGGTCGCCGTCGCGTCCGAGGCTGCCGACCGCATCTCGATCGTCCGATTCACGAACGAGACTGGACGAGTCGAGTCAGACATCGCGACCGGCGTGATGCCCCTGGCCATCGACGGTCCGCACGGGTTAGCGACGTCGCGCGACGGCCGGTTTTTCTTCGTGACGCTCGCGCACGGCCAGCCGTACGGCTTGGCGGTCAAGTACGACGCAGCGACACGCGCCGTCGTTGGCCGCGCGACGCTCGGGCTCTTCCCTGCCACGCTCGACGTGTCGCCTGACGGGACCTTTGTCTATGTCGTGAACTTCAACCTGCACGGCGATCCGGTGCCGTCGTCGGTGTCGATTCTGCTGGCCGAGTCGATGCAGGAGATCGCGCGGGTGACAACGTGCCGGATGCCGCACGGATCGCGGCTCAACCCGAAAGGCACGCGGCACTACTCTGCCTGCATGATGGACGACGCCGTCATCGAGATCGACACCGCGACGCTCGGAGTCTCGCGCCATTTCATCGTCACGCGCGGACAGGAACGCGGCAGCGCGGGACTGCCGCCGGCCTCGGCGCATGCCGCCATGACGCACGGCCCGGGCCACGGCGCCGAAGCGCCGCCGGCCGGTTCGATCGCGTGCTCCCCGACGTGGGCGCAACCGTCGGCCGACGGCGCGACGATCTTCGTCGCGTGCAACGGCACGAGCGAGATCGTCGAAATCGACGTGGATCGGTGGACGCTTCGCCGCCGCATTCCCGCGCGGCCCGGCGTCTACAACCTCGCCGTCACGCGCGACGGCCGCCTCCTCGCCACCAACCGTCGCGATCAGTCCGTCTCGGTCATCGACATCGCCTCTGGGAAGGAGCTCGCGCGGATTCCAACGAAGCGCCGTGTCGTCCACGGCGTCGTCGTCACGCCCGACAATCGCTACGCGTTCGTGACGGTCGAGGGCATCGCGGCCGAGCCGGGCACCGTCGAGATGATCGATCTCGCGACGCTGCGTACCGTCACGACGGTGGACGTCCCGCCGCAGGCGGGAGGCATCGACATCTTGAAGGGTACGACGGGTACGACAGGTACGACGGGTACGACAGGTACGGCGGGTACGACGGGTACGGCACGGGTACGATGAGGTCGGTGACCGTCGTCGACTGGCTGCTCGACTCGGACCCGTCGATCCGCTGGCAAGTGATGCGGGACCTGACCGATGCGCCCGCGGAGGACGTCGCGGCCGAGCGCGCGCGGGTCGCCACCGAGGGCGCTGGCGCGCGGCTGCTCGCCCTCCAGGCGGCCGACGGCCGGTGGGGTGGCGCGGCCTGGAACCGCGGGTGGGACTCCACGATGCACGTCCTGACGCTGCTGCGGGAAATGGGTCTCGATCCCGCGAGCACCGAGGCACGGCGCGCGGTGGGCCTCGTCCGCGACCGCGTGACGTGGCAGGGATGCGGCCCGCAGGAATGCGACAGCAATCCCTTCTTCAGCGGCGAGGTCGAGCCGTGCATCAACGGCCAGGTGGCGGCGAGCGGCGCCTACTTCGGCCAGGACGTGCGGGGCATCGTCGACCGGCTGCTCGGCGAGCAGCTGCCCGACGGCGGCTGGAACTGCGAGGCCGCCAACGGCTCGACGCGGTCGTCGTTCAACACCACGATCTGCGTGCTCGAGGCCCTGCTCGAGCACGAACGCGCCGTCGGGAGCAGTCCGGAGCGTGACCGAGGCCCGGCTCCGCGGGCAGGAGTACCTCCTCGAGCGCCGCCTCTTCCGCCGGCGATCGACCGGCGAGGTGATCGAACGAGATCGCAAGGGCGACGCCGCCTGGACCCGCTTCGCCTTCCCGACGTGGTGGCACTACGACGTGCTGCGGGGGCTGGATTACCTGCGCCGCGCCGGCGTCACGCCCGACGAGCGCGTGGCCGAGGCGATCGAGCTGGTCGCGTCGAAGCGCGACGGCGACGGCCGGTGGCCGCTCGAGACCCGGTACCCCGGCCGGATGCCGGTCGAGACGGACGAGGGCGAGGGCCGACCGAGCCGGTGGAACACTCTCCGCGCCCTGCGCGTGCTCCGCTGGCACGAACAGGAGAGGATCAGACCACCGGGCGTCCGCAATGTGGCATTCTGAACATTCGGCGTGCGTGAGCGCCGATGGCTGGAGGCAATTGCATGACGATGACTGAGTGGTTTCTGGCAGAGCTCGAGAGCGAAGCGGCCAAGTCGCGTCGCGTGCTCGAACAGGTGCCAACGGGCAAGCGGGACTGGAAGCCGCACGAGAGGTCGATGCAGTTCGGCTACTTGTCAGATCTGGTCGCGAACATTCCTTCCTGGGTCGGCATGGCCATCACGATGGACGAGTTGGATGTCGCGCCGAAGGACGGACCGAAGTACAAACCAGCTCCACTGAACACGAGCGCGGAGTTCGTTGCGGCGCTCGACAAGGCCGTCGCCCAGGCGCGCGAGGCCCTGCAGAAGACCACCGATGCGTACCTCGAGACCTCCTGGCGCCTGCTCGCGGGTGGTCATCTCGCGTTCGAGCAGCCGCGTCACCAGGTGATTCGCGATACGTTCCTGCACTCGGCGCATCACCGTGGACAGTTGACGGTGTACCTGCGCCTGCTCGGGTCGAAGGTGCCGTCAGTGTATGGGCCGACTGCAGATGACAGGAGTTTCGGATGAGGGACGGGTACGCAGGTACGCCGGGTACGAACGACCGTTCACTTCGCCGGTTTCAGCCTCGTAATCCAGACGCCTGAGTTGATGTCGTTGAAGAAGATGAGCCCGTTGTGCGGTTGCGCGCCCCACGTGAACGGGAGATTCGGCCGGTAGCCTTTCGGATCGCCGGTCCACAGGCTCGCGATCTCGCGGCCCTGGCGGTACAGATCGCCGCGCAGCTCGCCTGACACGTCCACCGCGCGCGCGCCGGCCGAGTAATAGCCCATGTAGAGCACGTCGTCTTCGACCCAGACGTTGTGCGCGCCGCCTTCGGGCACGTCGTAGAACGCGACGAGTCGCGGGCGCTCGATGTCGGCGACATCGACCACGTGCACGATGCCCTTCACCGGAATGCGATCGCGCGCCACGAGATCGAAGCGCGGCGGAAAGACCTCGTCGCCGACGAAAGACGTAGTTCTTGTAACGAAAGACCGTGTGCGCGCCGGCGAGCCAGCCCGGTCCCGTACAGCTCGTGATAGTTGAAGCTTCAATCTGGCTGACGAGCTTCGGCGATCCGCGGGCTGCCACCCTTCACGCCGGCGCCGACGTCGAGGATCACGATCAGCCCGTCGCGCCAGTAGGCGAGATACGCGAGGCCGTCCTTGACGTAGACGTCGTGCAGGTAGCGGCCCGCAATCGCCTATCGCCTGTCGGCGCCGTCGAGATCGTCTTCGTCAGCGTCTCAGCTGCCAGCGCCCGACCTCCTTCGGCTGGCGCGGGATCCTCGATGCTGATGATCCGCATCGATCCGGTCGCGTCGTCGGTGAGGTAGACGTGCTGGCCGTCGACGAACGCGCTGTGCACGCCGCCGGTCACCGACTCGGTGTACTCCGTCGAGCACTTTCGGGTGCGCCAGATCCGACGGTGTCGAGGATGACGATGCCGTTCTTGCGGTTCGACGCGCCTTCGCGCGTGAGCACGCCGATCTTGCCGTCGGCGGTCGTGCTGATGTCGTTCATGATGCGCGCGTCGAACGCTGAGCGAATCGACCTTCAGCGGCGCCGCGGGATTGCAGATGTCGTACACCCAAAGCGGCCCGCCATCGCCGACGTCACGTACATGAAGTCGCCGACGATCCACTGCTCGAGGACCTGGAACTCGTCGACGGGCGCACGGCCGACGACCTCGAACTCGCGCTGCACGTTGCGCGGCCTGACGACGACCGACGCCGTCGCGCTGCGCTCGCCGCTGATCGCGGTGATGACGTACGCGCCAGGGCGCTCGGCGACGAAGACGCCGTCGGCATCGACGGAGGCACGTCGCTCCCCCGCCGACAGACCAGCGAAGCGCCGGCATGTCGACCGCGCGCCGCTGGCGTTCTTCGCGGTCGCGCGAAGCCGGACGACGTCGCCGGTGCGCACAGACGTCGTCGCCGGTTCGATGGCGAGGGTGGCGACGGGATTTCGCACGACGGTCACCGGAACCGTCGCCGTCGCCGCGCCGCTGGTGACGCGAATCGTCGCGCGGCCAATCGCGACGCCGGTGACGACGCCGCCGCGTCCACCTGCACGACGGCCGGGCGTGTCGGACGCCCAGCGTCATCGCGGCATCGCTGCGCGGCACGCCGGTCCGGTGAACGCGCTCGCGCGAAGCTGCGCGGCGCCGCCGGGCACGAGCGGACCCGGCGAGCGGCGCGACGTCAAGACGCGCGACCGCCTGCGGCCGAACGGGCACCGAAATCGTGGTGGGCTTGCCGCCGACGATGACGCCGACGGTGAGCTGGCCGGCGTCGAAGAACGTCACCGCGCCGCCCGGCTCCGCGACGCCGACGTCGAACGGCGTCGCGAACCAGGCCGTCGGCTTCACGTCCATCTTCGCGCCGGCGGCGTCGAACGCCTCGATGCGTGAACGTGACGGTCTGGCCGACTTCCCCTTCGGTGACCGGCGCGACGATCCGCACCTGTGCCGGAGCCGGACCCGGAGGCGGCGCCGGCGGCGCCTGCTGCGCGCCGACCGGAACAACGAAGCACGCCATCAATGTGGCAAGGGAAAGCCGGCGCATCGTTTCCTCCAGAAGTGCAGGCACCAGGCACTGGCACTGCGGGCTGGGGGCTGGGCACTCGGTCGAGAGTGTATCGGACCAGCCATTGCGACGGAAAGTGGCGAACTTCAGGCTGCGGTGTTCCGCAGCCGGTCAGTGCTGCTCGCGGTAGAAGAAATAGTCGGCGGTGTACGGCACGCGCCTCACCTCGCCCGCAACGCCCGGATCGGTGGGAGCGATGCCGCCGACGGTGTTCACGCGCTGAATGAAGCTGACGTCGTGGAAGATGCCCGGTCCCTCGTAGGAGACCGGTTCGAGCGCGAACCACGGAATGGCCGATGGGTCCGGAGTGCAGCGGTCGAGCACTGCCGCGACGACCTTGCCGCCGCTGTTGGTCTCCCACGTCGGACCGCGGTAGTGCGTGCCGACCACCCCGTGGCCCCCGGCGTCGGCGAAGAGCAACGCCTCTGGCGCGTCGAAGACCCACGATGTTCCGTTCCAGCGGTAGATCTGCACGCCTTCCGCGAACACGCGCAGTGCCACTTTCTCGCCGGAGCCCGCGCGCAGGTTCTGGCAACTGCCTAAATCCGGAGCGCGATTGTCCGCGCCGTGACCCGTCCAGACGGGAACGGCGAGTGCCACGAGCAGCACCGCCACGGCTGCGGCCGTGACGCCGACGGAATGCTTGGGGAAGGCGAACGTGGCTCTCGGGTTCCTCGTCATGTACGGCATCTTTTCCATCTCCTCCCGATGGTGAAAGGCGCAGGTGGGCGGCCTGCACGCCAGGCCGCCAAGCGCTCAGTCCATCGGTGTCGAGACAATCCTATGGCCGATCCTCCTTTTACCGGCAGCTCGGCGACACTGACTTCGCCGATTTCACGTCGAGCTTGCGGACGAGGTAGGGCAACTCGACCTCGCGATCCTTCACCGAACCAGGCGCTCCGATCGCCGATGGCACATCCGCCAGTTTGACCTTCGCCTTGCGTCCGGCCGCATTGATCTCCAGCTCGATCATGCCGTTCTCGCGTTCGGCTTTGATCTCTCCACGTTTGACGTCGCCTTCGACCTCACCGGTGACTTCGATGAGTTGTCCCATCAGCTTCGCAACCTCATCGTCGTCATCGTCGAGCCAGTACAGCATCGTGGCACAGGGCAAGAACGTGGGCGAATCGACAATCGGCAATAGGCAATCTGCAATGGCAGAGACAATGATAATGGACAATCCCGATCGACAATGGCTAATGGAAAATCTTTCGGATGGACAATCGGCAATCTCTCAATCGACAATCGGGACCTGACGATGGACAATCGGTAATGACGACTCGAATTGCAGATGGCCAAATTGTCACTGCACTGCCCATTGCCAATTGCCATTGTCCATTGTCCATCTGAGAATTTGGCGATTCCCCATTGTCAATCAGGATTGTCGATTGCCGATGTGTTTGCCATTGCAGATTACCGATTGTCGATTGTCCATTAACGACAGGTCATGAAACGCCTGCTCGCCGGCTCGAGCCTTGTCATCCTCGCTGCGATGTCCTCTGAACAGACGCCCGTTGCCCCTCCACTCGACGCGAAGGCGAGCGATCCCGTCGCGATGGGTTGGATGGTCGGGTCGCCGCCGCCCCCCGACAAGATCGTCGCATTCGCCGACGGCAGCTTCCGCACGTTTCCGCAAACGCGATGGGCCTTCTCGCACATGCGCGAGCTCGTGCCGACGACGGCGGTGTCGCGCGGCACCGGAGCGGTGGCAGTGCTGCCTCGGGCGTTGCGCGCGGACGTCGATGCCGTGTCGTTTCAGCCGCCGGGCCGCGCCGACACGATGACGTGGGCGCAGTCACTCGACGCCAACTACACCGACGGCATCGTCGTCCTGCACCGCGGCCGGATCGTCTACGAGCGCTACTTCGGCGTGCTGACGCCCGAACGCCAGCACCTGGTGTTCTCGGTCACCAAGTCGTTCGTCGGGACGTTGGCGGCGACCCTGATTGCCGAGGGCGCGCTCGACGCGAATGCCAGGGTGGCGCACTACGTGCCCGAGCTCGAGGCCAGCGCGTTCGCCGACGCGACGATTCAGCACCTGCTCGACATGACCACCGGGATCAAGTTCGTCGAAGACTACGCTGCCCCCGACGCCGACATCGAGTTGTTTGCGCGCGCCGGGAATCTTCGCCCGCGCCCGGTTGACTATCGCGGCCCTCAGACACTTTACGGATATCTGCGCAGCGTCTCCCGCGAGGTCGCGCACGGCGAGCGCTTCGCTTACAAGACCCCCAACACCGACGTCCTCGGCTGGGTGCTGCGCCGGGTCAGCGGCAAGCCGGTCGGCGCGCTCCTGCACGAGCGGATCTGGCAGAAGATCGGCGCCGAGCAGGACGCGTATTTCACCGTGGATCCGGGCGCCGTCGAGTTCGCCGGCGGCGGGCTGAACGTTTCCTTGCGCGACCTGGCTCGCTTTGGCGAGATGATGCGCCGCGGTGGCCGCTACAACGGACAGCAAATCGTTCCGGCTTCGGTGGTGGACGACATCCGCCGCGGCGGCCGCCGCGATCTCTTTGCGCAGGCGGGCTACCAGTTGCTGCCGGGGTGGAGCTACCGCGCGACGTGGTGGCTGTCGCACAACGCGCACGGCGCTTTCAGCGCCCGCGGAATTCACGGTCAGGCCATCTATGTGGATCCCACGGCGGAGATGGTCATCGCGCGTCTGGCGTCCCACCCGCTGGCGGCCAACGCCAACTACGACGCGACGTCGCTTCCGGCCTACGACGCTCTCGCGAAGCATCTGATGACGAAGCCACGCTGACGTCTTGCGCCTGTGTTACAAGAGTCGCACTCCGCCGCTGAGCAGAGCGGAACGAGCCGACGAAACCCATGCCCTCGGTCTTGCTCGATTTCATCCGCGCGGTCGTCGATGGAGACATCGATGAAGTGTCCCGCCGCCTGGCTGCAAGTCCGGTCCTTGCCAGGACGGCGTCCGATGTGGGCGCGACACGCCACGGGAGCTCGGCTTTCTTTTTCGCCGATATCGCCCACTACTTCTATGCGGGCGACACCGCGCTCCACATGGCGGCTGCGGCATTCCGGCGCCCGGTCGCGGAGATCCTGATTGCGCACGGCGCCGAGTGTCGAGCGAAGAACCGGCGCGGCGCGGAGCCGCTTCACTACGCGGCCGACGCGAACCGATCGAATCCGACAGCACAAGCAGAGATCATCGACTACCTGTTGTCAGTGGGCGCCGACGCCAATGCCCTGGACCACTCCGGCGTGGCGCCCCTGCACCGAGCCGTGCGAACGCGGTCGCTGGCGGCCGTTCGAGCACTGCTGGATGGCGGCGCGAACTCGAGGCTGCCAAACAAAACGGGATCCACGCCGCTGCACCTCGCTGTGCAGACGACCGGGCGAGGCGGAAGCGGTTCTCCCGACGCGCGCGCGGGACAGGCCGGCATTGTCAGGCTGTTGCTCGAGCGCGGCGCCAAGGTGACCGACGCGGACAGGCACGGCAAGACGGTGCGTCAGGCCGCGATCGGCGAACGCGCGAGGGCCTTGCTCCGTGACGCGCGGCCTTGACGGTGCTATTCCAGGGAGCAAGCAGGCGCACTGCGTCGGCATCCAGAAGTGTTCCAAACGTCGCCCGCCTGTGTTAGAAAAGTCGCACTCCCCGACTACCGTCCCGACGCCCGGCAGCACCGTTAACGGAGACCTGCGATGCCCGATCTGGGACCTGTCCGCAATCGTGTCTGGTCGCTGTTCCTCACGCCATCGCCGCCCGAACGGCGCCGTTTCGCGGCCGCGGCCGCAGAGGGCAGGACCACGTCGAGGATCGTCGTGTTCTCGGCCTTCAATGAAGCACACGTCGACCGCGCGATGGCGATTGCGGCCGAGCTCATGCGGATCGCCAACGAGGGCCCGGTCGAACAGGCGCTGATGGCGGTCGTCGACGCCTACGAAGCCCGGCGCGGCACCGAGCACCCCGACCTGCTCGACTACGCGCTGATGGTGTTCATCACGCATCATCCGCGCGGCGCCACGCTGGCGCACGCCATCCCGCCGCTCACGCTGCGAAACCCGGAGCTGGTCGCACCGTCGCGCCTGAATCGGTCTGAGGCGCGAGGGCGACGCAGCGTGTCGTTCACGCCCGCCATCGGCGCGGCAGCGGCGGGCCTGTTCGCTGGCGGCGCGCTGCCGTCGGACGGGCTCGAGTGGTATCGCGAGGATCCGTTTGCCAACGAGCACCATGGTCATTGGCACGTCGTCTATCCCGTGCGTGGCGTGCCCAATCCGGCCAACCCGGCGACGGTCCAGTTCAAGGATCGTCAGGGAGAGATCTTCTTCTACATGCACCAGCAGATGCTGGCCCGCTACGACGCCGAGCGGCTTGGCGTCGGCTTGCCCCGTGTGGCGCCGCTGGCGAACTATCGCGCGGCCGTTGCCACCGGCTACGACCCCGGCCAGCTCCTGATCCAGCAGGGATTCGGCGCGCGTCAGGCCAATGTGGCGATGGTGGACATCCCCGGCGATCCGGCCACCGGCGCGCCTCCTTACACGGTGACGGAGCACGAGACACGGCGTGCCAACGTCAATCAAGCGATTGCGGCGCGAGCGTACACCGTGGCGCAGCCGCCGCTTCCGATGACCGACGTGTCGCTGCTCGGATCGACGGTCGAATCGAACGGCGCGGGCATCGGCTCGGTCGCCGGGCCCGCGGCGCGCGTGCACTACGGCAGCCTGCACAACAACGGGCACGGCACGCTGGCCACGGCGTCGGTGGACGGCCCGGGCGTGATGACGAGCACGACGACCGCCATCCGCGATCCGGTGTTCTACGAGTGGCACAAGCACATCGACGATTTCTACGCGACCTGGCAGACCGGCGGCGCCGTGCAGACCTTCGCCGATCGCCCGCCCGTGCGCGTGCGAAAAGCGTTCGATCCTGCGGCCGGCGCGGCCTCGTCGCCCGACATCCTCTTTGTCTTCGAAGATGGCCTGCCCGCCGGCGCCCTGGCCGATCTCAACACCTGGGCGGCGGCGACGTTCGGCGGCGCGCAGTGGGACACCGACTTCAGCGCGACCCCGATCACGACCGCGACGCTCGAGACCGCGATGCTGCGTCGGGACTTGACGCTCGCGGATCACCTCACCACCGTGCCCGTCGATCACCTCACGCACCGTCCGTTCGTCTACGCGTTCCGCGTCGAGAACCTCGCGCAGGCGCGGACCAACGTCACCCTGCGGGTCTTCATCGCCCCGATCGTGGACGATCAGCACGACGGCAGCGACCGGCGCGTGTGGATCGAAATGGACAAGTTCGTCCTGAATCTCGAGGCCGGCGAGAAGCGGGTCGCGGCGCGTCGCGGCGCGCAGTCGTCGGTGATCAAGAAGCCCGCGGTCATGGTGCCTGAACTGCTGAAGGAGGTCGCGGTCGAGTTCGACGCGCAGCAGTTCGCAGCGATGAACGCGGCCGGCCTGCCCGCAGCGCTCGCCACCCGCCTTCAACCCTTCGTCGGCCGGGTCGTCGGGGTGAGCGTCATCGGGCCGCTCTTCAACGACGCCGAATGGGACATCGTCGTGCCGCTGCTGTTACAGTTCGCGCGGATCGTGCCGTCGGACCAGCCACAACGGCCAGGCGCCGGAACGCCTGAGGAAGTCGAAGCGCAGGAGGCGTTCAACTATTGCACCTGCGGCTGGCCGTACAACCTGTTGCTGCCGCGCGGCACGACGGAGGGCATGCGCTTTCGCCTTGCGGTGATCTGCTCGGACTGGGAAATCGATCGGGTTGGCGGCGACGAGTCCTGCGGATCGCTGTCCTTTTGCGGCGCGCTCGATCGGTATCCCGATCGACGGGCCATGGGGTACCCATTCGAGCTGCGCTTCTCCGATCCGATCCCGGACGTCATCATGGCCAATAGCAACATGGCCTTCCGCGACTTCACCATCCGGCGGATGCCCGATGCCTGAGCCGACGGTCGAGTTGATCTGGGTGGCCCGCGGACCGCTGCTCGACGCGGCGCGCCTCGCGATGGCCCCGGCCCTGCGGCACGCCGGCCTGCTTCCCGTCTGGGATGAGTGGAAAGCCGACGATCCGCTGCGGCCGCGCGCGCTCAAAAGCGATCCGGCCGGGCCGCGGCTGTACGTCAACGGCCATCTGGCGTGGACCACGCCGGGAGGGCTGGCTGGGTGAACGCACGATCGCGTCGATCGCGGCGGCGATCCTCGCTGCGCGGAGCCGACCGCCACGATCGCGTCCACACGATCCGCTCTCGCGCCGGCTGAAGTACATCCTGCTCCCCTCTGCAGGACTGGCG
The DNA here is from genome assembly GCA_963816795.1 of uncultured Acidobacteriota bacterium. GTDB lineage: Bacteria > Acidobacteriota > Vicinamibacteria > Vicinamibacterales > SCN-69-37 > CAWFLT01. The sequence continues at coordinate 208,827 of CAWFLT010000003.1, forward strand.
CTCCTGCCGAAATGTCCGTTGTGCTGGATGGCGTACGCCAGCATCACGACGGCGTTCGGGCTGGCTCCTCTGGCCGCCCAGCGCGTCGTGTTTGCGGCGCTATCGCTCACGCTGGTCCTGGGCGCGACCGCGATCATCTGGCGATCGATACGCCAGGGCGTGCGCGGCCCTCTGTGGCCGATGGGCGCCGGCACCGCGCTCGTCCTCGCCGGCTCATACGTGTCCGAAGGAACGCCGATCGCGTTCACCGGGTTGTCGATGATGTTCGCTGCAGCGATGTGGAGTGCTTGGCCGGGTGGGTACGACAGTACGACGGGTACGACAGTACGTAGGTACGACAGGCAGGAACGCGCGCTCGCTGCCATCATTCCTTGAAAAGATGACAAGCGAGAGTTGGTTCCACGTACCCGTCGTACCCCGTACCGTCGTCCTGTCGAAGCGCGTCACCCGCCCCACAACGCGCGGAACAAGAGAGCCCCGGCCACGCCGCCGACGACCGGACCCGCGATCGGAATCCAGGCATAGCCCCAGTCCGCATCGCGCTTGCCTGGGATGGGCAGGAGCGCGTGCGCGAGCCGCGGGCCGAAATCGCGAGCCGGGTTGATCGCGTAGCCGGTCGATCCGCCAAGCGACAACCCGATCGCCCACACCAGCACTCCGACCAGGATCGGCGCGAGGGCCTTGTCGAAGCCCGAATTGGGCACGAGGTTGGCGGGCGTCAGGATGGCGAGCAGACCGAGCACGAGTACCGCGGTGGCAATCACCTCGGTGACGAAATTCGACACCGGCTGCCGCACCGCCGGCGCGGTGCAGAAGACGCCGAGCTTCGCGTCTCCGTCGGTCGTCAGCGCCCAGTGCGGAAGGTAGGCGAGCCAGACCAGCACGGCGCCGATGAACGCGCCGGCCACCTGCGCCGCGATGTACGCCGGCACGTCGGCCCAGGCGAACTTGCCGATGGCGGCCATCCCGATCGTCACCGCCGGGTTCAGATGGGCGCCGCTGATCGCGTTCACCGCGAACACCGCGACGGTGACCGCCATCGCCCACCCGGTGGTGATCACGATCCACCCGGCGTGCTGGCCCTTCGACTTGTTGAGGAGGACATTGGCCACGACGCCGTCGCCGAGGACGAGGAGCAGCAGGGTGCCGACCACTTCACCGAGGACTGGATGCATGAATTCTGACCGTCCGTATTGTAGCCAGAGTGACGCGAGCGACCGGTGGCGATTTGCACCTCGCCGGCCGCCGCCGCAGTAGACTGGGCGGATGCTGACCATCCGGCCCTACAACGAACCTCGCAAGGTCGAAATCATCGGCGACGTGTGGACGATGACCCGCAAGGGCTCCTCGTTGCGTTTGCAGTTGCGCACACATCCGCTGGGCTGGGAGCTCCTGGCATTCGTCGGCGTCGAAATGCACCGGTCTCAGGTGGTGAGGACAGAGGCGGAGATCGGCGATCTCTCGGACCGATGGAAGGCCGAAGCGGTCGCGAAAGGCTGGACCGCCACCTCAGCCGAGTAGTTGCGCCACCGTCCGCATCATGAAGCATCAGGTGTCGCCCGAGGACGAAGCGTTCCGGATCGCGTTCGAGGCGGGCCGCGTGGCGCCGGCACAGTTCGATCACCGCGCGCATGTGCGCCTCGCCTATGTGTACCTCGTCGAGCACGACACGGACGCCGCGACCACGCGGATGCGTCACGCGTTGCAAGGGTTTCTGCAGCGTCATGGCATCGCCGCCACGAAGTACCACGAGACGCTGACACGCGCCTGGACGCTCGCGGTCCGGCACTTCATGGAGCGATCGCCAGGGACGGCCTCCGCTGAGACGTTCATTGCCCGGAATCCCGACCTGCTCGACAGCAAGATCATGCTCACGCATTACTCGGCGTCGCTGCTGTTCTCGGCGGAGGCGCGCGATGCCTTCGTGGAACCCGACACGAGCCCGATCCCTCGCTATCCAGAGTAGAGCGGCGTTGGGCCTGACCCCAACGCTTTTCAGAACTGATAGGCGATCGAATAGATAAACCCGGTCGTCTTGACGTCGAATGCGGTCCGTACCGGCTCGCCGTTCAGCAGGTTCCTGACGAAGACGTCATCGGACGTGCCGGTGTGCCGATTGACGCCGACCGCAAACTGGAGCTTTGCCCAACTGCCGCTGGCGCCGAGGGTCCACGAGACGAGGTCCACCTTGTTGAACACCTGATCGTCAGCCCCGACTGGCGATTGGCTGGTAGCGAAGCTGCCGTGGATACGAAGGTCGCGATTGCGCAGGACCCGGAAATGGCCACCGACGGCCGCGTTGACGACACCATCGGAGACTGACGTCAGTCCAGCGAAGGGACGGGAGGTCACGCTCGGCGGGGTGCCGTCGCCGGCGCTGGAATAGATCAGCGTCGGCTGCGGCGTCGACAACATCTGATACGACCCGATCGCGGTGTAGCCCTGAATATCGAGCTCGAGCTCGAACCGAGGAGTCACGTAGCCGGCGCCGCCCTGGAACTCCCAGGGCTGGTGATACTCCATCCGGGCGTCCGGATCGAAGATCGACGCTCCGACTGACGCCGCCCCGCGATCGAGCACTCCGTCGAGCGTCACGGTTCCGCTGCGCGTGATCGAGAGCCCGGGACTCCTCATGGCCAGACCGAAACGGAGATGTGCGGTGTCGTACTGCACGCCGGCCTGCGTCCGAAGCTGCATCGCCGACCCTGCGGCGCGCGCGGTGACCATCAGCGTGCTGAGCGTCGTGTTGTCGGCGAGCCGGTCGCTGATGCTCTGGACCAGGCGCAGATCCATCATCGAAAGCGACAGCCCGCCGCCGGCGCTCCAGCCACCCGCGCCGCGGTAGCCGAGGCCGGCCGCCGCTATGCGCCGGGTAAACCCCGAGTCAGCGGACAATGCGAGTCGCTCATTGCCCGCCTGCCGCGTCAGAATCAGCTCAGAATCGGTCTCCTGCATCCACGCCGTGGTCGTCAGGACCGCGGCGCCGGCCGTCAGTCCGCCGTGCACGTTGAACGTCAGGCCGACAAAATTCGGCAACTGCTGGATCGAGCCGCCGCTGTTCGGCAACGCCCGAGGCGCCACGGAGATGCGCTGGTACACGCCGGCGCTGCCACTGATCTGCGCGGTGCGCTGTCGCGACAGGCCGGCGGGATTGAACCATGCGGCCGACGGATCGCCGACGCGCGCCACATAGGCGCTGCCCTCGAGCCCGCCAAACGGCCCCACCGGCACGCTGTCGTAGTTTGCCAGGAGCAGATTGGGCGGCGCGGTGGCGACACGATCGACGTCTTGCGCGAGCGCGGCCACGGGCCATGGGAGGACCAGTGCCGCGAGGCACGACGCGAACAGCGTTCGTTTCATGGTGAGTCCCTCAACTCAATCAGCCGCGACCGGACCGTGGCGTCGAGGCGCATGCTAACATCCGGCGCCTGAACGGGACGGCTGCAACGGGAGGCCTATGCGACGGCGACTGAGCGTGCTGGTTCCGGCACTTCTCGGCGTGGCGGTCACCGCCTGGACCGCCGCGGCGATGCAGCGGCGCGCGGTCGACGATGCCGCGCTGAGGAACGCGCCGAAGAACGCCAATGAATGGCTGACGGTCGGGCGTGACTATGCGGAACAACGCTATAGCCCGCTGACCCAGATTACGGCCGCGAACGTCAACCGGCTGGGCCTGGCCTGGTCCTACGAAGTCGGCGACGGAGGCGGTCCGCAGCAAGCGACGCCGCTCATGGCCAACGGCGTCCTCTACGGCATCACGAACTGGAGCATCGTCTTCGCGGTCGACGCCCGGACCGGCAAGGAGCTCTGGCGTTACGACCCGAAGGTGGATCGCTCGATCGCCGGGTTCGGAACGAGCCGGCTCTGCTGCGGCGTCAACAGCCGCGGTGTCGCGTTGTACGAAGGCAAGGTGATCGTGCCGGTGCTCGATGGCCGGCTCCAGGCGCTCGACACGGCCACGGGGAAGCTGCTCTGGTCGGTCATGGCGGTCCCGGCCGATTCCGTGTCGTACTCGATCACCATGGCGCCGCGAGTCGCGCGAGGCAAGATCTTCATCGGCAACGCCGGCGGTGAGTTTCCCCCGTACCGCGGCTATCTGTCGGCGTTCGACGTCAACACCGGCCGCGAGATCTGGCGCTTCTACACGACGCCCGGAGATCCATCCCAACCGTTCGAGAACGACGCGATGGCCAGGGCTGCGAAGACGTGGACAGGCGAATGGTGGAAGCTCGGCGGTGGCGGATCGATCTGGGATGGGATGGCGTACGACCCCGACGCCAACCTGGTCTACGTCGGCACCGGGAACGGCACGCCGTGGTCGCAGGACGTCCGGCAGGGGAAGGCCACCGAGCATCTCGACAATCTGTATATCGCATCGATCCTTGCGATCGATGCCGACACTGGCCGGTTGAAGTGGCACTTCCAGTGTACGCCGGCGGATCAATGGGACTTCGACGCCGTGCAGCACCTGATGCTCGCCGACCTGCGGATTGGCGGGCGGGCGCGCAAGGTGATCTTGCAGGCCAACAAGAACGGCTACTTCTATGTGATCGATCGGATCTCCGGCGAGTTCCTCTCCGGCGCGCCGGTCGCACCGGTGAGCTGGGCGCGCGGCCTCGATCCGAAGAGGCCGGCCGATCGTCAACGCCGAGGCGCACTACACCGCCGAGCAAGGGGTGACCATCTCGCCGCTCCAGGCGCACAACACCGCGCAGATGGCCTTCAATCCGGCGACGGGATTGGTCTACGTGCCGCTCGCCTCGGCGTCGAGCTTCTCGTTTACCGGCACCAACCATTTCGAAATCACCCCGGGGGCGCAAGCGTGGGGGCTGCGCGGCCGCGGCGACACCGGGCCGAGGCCGCCGCTCGCCGTGCCGCCGGCCTACGGTCCCGATCGCGGGCTGGCGCGCGGAAACACCGGCATCCTCTCGGCCTGGGATCCGGTGACGCAACAGGAGCGCTGGTACACCGCCGGTGGAGGACAGAGCGGCGGCGGCGCGCTGTCGACCGCGTCCAATCTCGTCTTCCAAGTCACGCCGCAGGGCCGGCTGTTGGCCTATACAGCGGACAAGGGAGAGAAGCTGCTCGACATCAGCAGCGGCCAGACCACGGGCATGGGGCCGCCGATGACGTATCTGCTCGACGGCAAGCAGTACATCGCCTTCATGGGCGGCCGCGGGATCCCGCCGGCGGGTAGCCGTGGCCTGCCTCCGCCCGCCGAGCCGACAACGGGCGCTGCCCCGCCCCTTCCTTCCCCGCCGCCGGCGAGCGCGCAGGTCTTGCCGCGGATGTACGTGTACACGCTCGACTCGCCGTTCGATAGCCGCTAGAGCCGTTTTCAGTTGGTGTAGCCGCCGGGCCCTCCGGGTGCCGTGGCGGCCACGATATTTCGTGACATCGACCAGGCGGAGCCGCTGCCGCTACCGATCGCCGCGAACGGGCGTGATGTGCAGCACAGACGCGACGCCGATCAGGTCCGCGATCGACTCCGCTTCGAGCTTTTCGAAGATGCTGTGGCGGTGAGCCTTGATCGTGCGCTCCTTGGTGCCGAGGTCGAACGCCACCTGCTTGTTCAGCTGACCGCTGATGAGATGGGCGAACACCTCCCGCTCGCGAGGTGTCAGCCGCTCGAATCTCGCCTGAACCTCCCGCGCATGCGCCCGGGCCGCCCGCTCGCAGGCGTCGCGGGCAATCGCGTGGCCAACGGCGGTGAGTAGTCGTTCACCAGGCACGGGCTTCGTCAGGAAGTCGACGGCGCCCGCCTTGATCGCCCGGACGCTCATCGGGATGTCGCCATGGCCAGTCACAAAGACCACGGGCAGCACATCCACTGCCCTCGCCAACGTCTCATGGATCTCGAGGCCGTTGGCGTCGGGGAGTTGCACGTCGAGGAGGACGCACCCCGGCTGGCCGATCGGCATCCCGGCGAGAAACTCCGCCGCCGACGCGTAGCTCCTGACCGCGTATCCCGCCGCGCTCAACAGCCTGGTCGTCGCGCGCCTGGTGTCGTCATCGTCCTCGACGATGTGCACCAGGGGCTCGGCCGGCAGTGGCGGAATGGGGACGGGCCTGGTCCTGATCACGACGGCGGCCGCGGCGGGTCTGCCGCCTCCTGACCCTTTTTGGGGACGGTGAGAGACATCGTGTGAGGGCGGAATGCGATCTGCGTGCCAGCGGCCTCGACCGCCGTCGTCACCTCGAAGAGCAGTTGTTGCTGGATCTCGAGAAATTGGTCCAGATCGCTCGCGAAGACGTACGCGACGACCTCGACCTCGAACGAGAACTCCGCCAGGCGGACAAACCGCACGCGCACCGATTTGCGGTCAACTGAGGGATGAGCCTCGAGCATGCCTCGGATGCCCTCGACCACGGCGCGCAGTTGTGCGGTCGTCGTCTCCGGGCGAATGCCGACGACGGGGTGGAACCAGAACTTGTCGCGCACGGAGAGCGTCTCGAGGCTGACACTCGCGACCTGGCTGTTCGGGACGCTCACGAGGGTGCGATCGGGCGTCCGAATGCGGGTCGAGCGCAGGCCGATGTGCTCGACGGTGCCGACCACATTTCCCATCTTCAGGACATCGCCGGTCCGGACGGCCTGGTCGAAGATGAGCGAGGCGCCGGCAATCATGTTCTCGAGCGTCTTTTGCGCCGCGAGCGCCACAGCAATCCCCCCGACGCCCAGTCCGGCCAGTGCCGGCGTGAGATTCAATCCGAAGTGGCGAAGCGTGATCAACACGCCGACGAGGACCACCAGGAAATCGAGCATTCTGCGAAGCACTCGCACCAGGGTCGCGGCGGCCGGCTGGTTCGAGCGAGGGAAACGACGCCGGATGTAGAGCTCGATCTCTCCGTTGATGAGAACCAGGAGCCAGACGACCCCGATGACCGTCAGGAGGCTCGCCAGTTGAGACCAGATCTGCCGGATCAGGAACGAGAGCGGCAGGCTGGCCAGAAACCAGCGGATCGCGAACGCCAGGAAGAGTATCCGGATGGGAACGGGCAGCAGGTCGCGGGCGAACAGGTCGGAGTACCTCGCGAACCCGCGCCAGAGCGGACGAAGGAGCGGCGTCAGGATCTTGTTCAGCAGCAGCGTGAGCAGGTAGAAGAGCGGAAGCCCGAGCAGAGCCGCCAGCAACTCGAACACCCGAATTCCGCCCACGCGCGTGCTGGTCAGGAATCGGGGAAGGTACCCGGCCCATCCAATCGTCACTTCCTCGTACAAGGCGGGGACCGAGCCCAGCGTCGCCTGAGAAAACAGCCAGACTGGCCCGCTCCTCCCGCTCGAGATACGCGCGACGATCACGTCGACATCACCGCGAGGACTGGCGATGGTTCCCACGATCTCGTGATCGAGCTTCAGCGGGTTCGAGCGCGAGCCTTCGGGCGCGTCGCTGATCTGCGAGATCCGGGCTGGGAGGCGCGCATCGAGCACGACGAACAACTGGTGAACCAGCTCGTCGGTGTCCCGGCCGCTCACCCTGGCATCGAGGTACTGACGCGCGATTTCTGCCTCACCTCTGCGCGCGGCAGTCAGGAATCCTGTGACCGTTCCTCGCGGCGTGTCTCGACCGAGCGCGTCCTTGGGAACCTGAACTTGTGGTTCAGCTTGGGAAGAAGTCGCCTGCGCCAGCGCGTCAACTGGCCAGACGAGTGCCAGCACGCAGAGGCCGACGGCCCGCCACGCGCACCACCCCATCGTCATGCTCCAAGGCGCAGCGAAATGCGTGCCGTACCCGCTGAACCGTCGGCAGGCCTCAGATGCTGAGGCGTCCCTGCATGTCTGCGGTGATGTTCGCGGTGTAATTGGCAAATTCCGTGATTGCGTAGTTGCCTGACGGCTGTCGACTTTGCGCTGCGAACATCGCCCGATTGAACTGCGTCACGATGGTATCGGCCGTAGTTAACCGGGCGTCGGCGAGAATGTCGAACCGCCTGTCGCCCGCCTGCAGATTGTCGACGGCCTCATCGAACCCGACGTTTGCGTTGCTGCGTATCACTGAAGGATTCCCCTTCGACCACGCGATGTCGATGTCGTGGTTGCAGTGCCACTTGAATCCCTTGATCGGCTGGTGCCGACCATCCGATCGCTCCACGACGAAGTAGGCGAGGAAGTCGCACTGGGATCGATAGGCCAGCAGGAAGTTCAATCGATCACGCCCGGCGTTACGCCGCTGCAACCGCAGCCGCCCGGCGGGCTGATCGGGCATCTCGACCGTAAAAGGCGTACCGTTGGGCGCGATCTTGCGAGGCAGGTAGAAGGGTGCCCACGGGGACTGCAGGCTGTCATTGGGGGAACAGTCCAGGAGCACTTGAAAGTTGAGTCCTGTCGTCGTCTCTTCGATGCAGCCGTCGCTATCCTTGAGGCCGGCGTAGAAGGCCGAGTGGAATTTGAAGGACGCGACTTGCTTCATGCCGATCACGACGTTGTTGCCGCGGATCACGCCCGTCGCCCTGGCACCCATGGCCGTCTGGCCGACCGTGCGGGCGTTCAGATTCGTCCCGCTCGAGTATCGGAGGGATCCCTTGATGTCGGGAAACAGTTCATCCGGAATCAACAGGGAGGCACTGCCGTTGCCCCCTGGAAAAATCGGCGCCACAGTGAGCGACTCGAGTCGACTGCCGCCGCCGAGGTCGGTCGCCATGACTAGAGATAGACGGAGCGCTTCTGACTCGCCGGCGCCGCCAGGTCGAACTGGTTGAGCAGCGCCTCGCGGCCAGGATCCGGCGATTCGAGCCCCGGGTTCTGTTCGATGATCTGTTCGAGCATCTCGAGCGTGCCAGGGCCGACGAAGCCGTCGACCTTGAGGCCGTTCGCCTGCTGGAATTCTTTGACGACCTTTTCCGTCTCGCCGCCGAACACTCCGTCCGCACCCTTGCTGGACAGGGACTTGGGAAGCTTGAATCCAATGGACGCGAGAAGATCCTGCACCTGGGCCACGCCAGATCCCTTCGACCCGAGCGAAAGCGGCACTGGGCCGGTGACTTTCTGGAGTTGAGGATCATTGCCGAGTCGTCGAGTGCGCACCGGACCTCCCTCGCTACAGCTCATCGCGCTGGCTACTATCGTCAACGAGGGACAGCGACGCGCAGGCGCGCGGACCGCCGTCTGATTCACCGCCGCGCTGGGGGCGGGCTGACCTCTGGGGCAGGAACGGGCGGACTGGCGAGCAAACGACCGGCGGGTGTGGGCGGCGCCTCGATCTCCTTGTGGCAGTACTCGCAGTCCGCGTTAATCGTGGTGCCGTCTTTTGCCGTGAGCGATCCGTCGTGGCAGCGGACGCACCCGAACGACGTGGTGTGCCCGAGGTTGTCGGGATAGGTACCGAACGTGACTTTCATGGTGGGAAACACGTTTCGGCGGTAGATCGTCCTGCAGCGTGCTCACCGCCCCGGTGACCTGGGCATCCACGGCGCGGCCGCGTGATGTGTAGAACTTCCGCAACTCCTCGTCGATGACGCGCGCGCCGTCTTCCGTGGTCGGGTGACTCGCCTGCAGCAGGCGGACGGCTTCACGCCGGACGAACGGCAGCCCGCGGTCGATGCGTCCCGCGGCAATCGCCGCATCCACTGCCTGCTCGGCGGCCGGCGAGATCCGATGAGCCGGGACGTTGTGGCAGTCGATACAGTCCATCGTCCGCCAGGTGCCCTTCGCGAGCTCCTCGGGCGTGGTGTCCGGGGCCGTGTACTCGCGGACCCGGCCCTGCGCATCCGTGTACTTGACGAACCGAATGGTCTGGCGTTCGGTGTCCGTGTGGAGGAATTCGATGCGCACGCGCGGATCGGCGTGCCAATGGATGGCGCGGCCGCTCGGCGTCGGCGCGCCCGGACCGCCCAGGTACATCTGCAGGATCGTCCTCGTCTCCGTGTTCGTCTCGTCGTCCGCGTAGGCCCGATAGACACGAACGACGTCGCCGGACGCCTTGCCCGACCAATGACACGCCCCGCAAATCTCCTGCGCGGGACGCATATCGGCAACCCCTGGGATCGGCCGCGGATAGTGGCCCGTGACCACGTGATAGAGCTGCCGCAGGCCGTTCATCTTGTACTTGACGAATGCGCGGCCCCCTTCGCCGATGTGGCATTGCACGCAGGTGACCTGCTGAGTGCGAAGCGCCCTGCCACGCTGTGAACTGCGGGTGCATCGGCGTGTGGCACGTCTGACCGCAGAACGCCGGGGATTCCATCGAGTGGAGCCCGCCATATCCCGCAACCAGCACAATCGCGACATTGACGGCCGTCAGCGCGACGACCATCAGGACCCGGCGACGGGTCACCGGTGACCTGAAATCGAAGACGGGCCACTCCCGTACGGCCTCGGGGTGCCGCAGCTGCCGGCGGCGCTCGAGCCACATGCCGAACGGCATCAGCAGCAGGCCGAGTACGAAGAGCGCCGGCACCGCGACGAAGACGACGAGCGCGGCGTACGGGTTATCGAAGAGGCCGAGCAGGAGCCCGGCGAGCAGGGCGAGAAACGCCACGGCGCTCACCGTGGTCAACACGGCGCCCGCGATTGAGATCGGATGTCGGGCCAGATTGCGGCTCGCCACGCAACAACGCCCTATTTCTTCAGGCTCTGCATGTAGGCGACGAGCGCATCGATGTCAGCGGGCGGAAGCTTGTCGTACTTCTTCGCCATCGGCGGCTTCTTCGTGGAGCTCACTTTCTTGGCCATCACGATCGGCTCGACGATCCACTGGCGGGTGTCGTCAGCCGAGAGCTTCGAGCCGACGCCGTCCAGCGGGCTCTGCTTCCCACCCTTGCCGGCGATGGTATGGCACTGCGTACACTTCTGGGCCTGGTAGACCTGCTGGCCTTTCTTGATCAGCGCGGCGTCCTGTGCACGCACCACGCGTGGCGTGCCGACCACAAGCGCGGCGGTGAGCGCGGCCATGAAGAGCCCACCGGTAATCACGACTTTCCGCATCATGCCTCCTTGTCTTGCGATCGGTGAAAGCTTACCACCGATACACAACGCCGAACATCGTCGAGTGGGCGGTGTAGGGCCGATACACGTAGCCCATGACCAGCGAACTCGGCTGCACGATGCCGTTGACCACGCTCGGGTCGAACGCGAAGTCGTAGATGCTCAGCGGCTCGTACAGGTACGAGAACGACGCGGTGAGGCGGCTGGAGAGCCGGTACCGCACGTCGAGGTGCAACTGCTGCAGCTTGTTGAACACGTTGGGCAGCTGATTGGGCGCCGGGATGGGGCTGCCCACCGGGATGGTGTAGAGGTAGTTCCCCTCTGCGTGGCTGAAGTCGTACGAGAACCGGATTTCAGTGTTCTGCCCGATGCGTGGAGGGCTGGCGTAGATCGAGAAGTAGTGCACCGTCTCGGTCGAATCGGCGGTCCAGTCGCGCAGCGGATCGTTGAACTGGGCCGTGGACGAATCCCCCTCGTGCGAGCGCTGCAGCCCGGCGTAGCGCTCGTAGTTGTAGCGTCCCGCCCGCGCCCAGGCCGTTCGGCCGCTGGAAATCAGCCGCGAGCGAGAACGTACGGCCGCTGGAATCCTGCAGGCCGTAGAAGCTGTTGCTGAATTCGTCCTTGAGGATGCCGGTGCGACACGCTGAACGTCCAGGCGTCGGACGGCACGATGTCGGCCTGGACCGTGAAGCGATTCCTCGTCCGATCGGCGAGGTCGTAGTGGCGCATCTCGGGATGCTCGCCAATGTCCGTCAGCAGCGTTTCGTCGAGCCCTGAACCGGTGCGATCGCCGAACTCGTATTGCGTCCGGAACGTGAGCCACGAGGTTCCGACGGCATCGGCCGACACGCGGAACACGTTCTCGCCGCTCGACTCGACGATCCGCGCATCGTAGCCGTTCCCGTTGTGCGAGTAGCCGAACGTGAGCGCGAACGGCATCAGCTTCGTCCAGGTGGCGTCGCCGTCGAAGGTCGTCCGGCTGTGCGCGTAGAGGTCCGGACCGCCCGTGGGCGTCGTCGACACGTTCCCGTCGTAGGCGACGTACTGCGTGATGCTCGTCGCCGGCATGTGGTTGGCGTAGGTGTAATTGCGGAAGCGCGCGCCGAACCGCCAGTCGGTCGTGCGCGACGTCAGATTCAGGTTCGTCGAGAACACGTGCGCCTTGGCGTCGGCGTTGGCGCGCGGCAGCGCGATCGGCGCGACCGTCGAATTGATGGTGAACGGCTCCAGCGGCTCGTCGTTGCTCCACACTCCGTAGGAGAAGGAGCCAGTCACCTGGGTCCTTTGCGCCAGCTTGGTGTACCCGCCGAAGCTGATGGTCTGCGCCGAGTTCGACGGCCAGAGGGACATGCGTCCGCGTCCGGAGTTGCCAGCGACGTCGTCGAGGCGGAGCGGGCTGTCCCAGACCAGCGTCGGCGCGAGGTTGTCGAACCACGACCCGCTGTAGGCGACGCGCAGCATGTTGCGCGGGTTCGTCCACTCGGTGCCGATGGTGAAGTCGTTCGCGCGCGACTCGTAGGGAAGGGCCACCTCGACGTCGTTGCTGAACCCGAAGCTGGCTCCCCACGGCAGCTCGCCGCCGTGTTTCTGCGTGATGAAGCTGGCCGTGACGTCGAGGTTCGTCTTCGGCGTCGCGACCACATCGACGCGACCGATGTCGCGCCGCTCGTGCAGCTCGAACTGCGGCGCGAGCGGGACGTAGGCGTTGAGATTGGCCTGGCCGTTCTGGATCGCGCGCTGCGTCGCGTCGTCGAGCACCAGCGTGCCGCCGCTGCCCGTATAGGGCGTCATCGTGTCGACGCTGTAGAACTGCGGGATCTGCTGGAAGCTCCCGGTGACCGACAGCTTCCCAACACGGTTGTAGTTGGCGAAGTACTCCTGATCGCGCCAGCCCAGGTTGTTCGCGCGCGCGTCGAAGGTGTAGGCGCCGGCGGGCTGCGCGAACGCATAGCGGAAGCCGGAGAAGAGCAGCCCGTCGCGGACGTCCTGGTAGCGCTGAAAGCGCGCCGGGTCGCCGTCGATACTGGTGGCGCGGCCGCCGATGAAGAGCTCCCGGTCGGTCAGCGCGAACAGGCTGCGCGCGTATCCTCGGCCGCGGTCGGGCGCGCGGGGCTGGCGGCCGGCGTCGGCGCTGCCGGTTGTGCCGGCTTCTGCGTCGGCGGCGGCGCTCCCGCCTGGGCCAGCGCCCGCTCCGGCGCGGCGGCGGCGCCAACGAAAAGGATCAGCGCAATGAACGAGAGGCGTCGCATGATCGTGTCTCCGTTACCGCATGTAGAACTGGCCGGACGGGTGGTTCGATCCGTGGACCATCGAGTGGCAGTTCACGCACGACCGTGCCGAACATCCGGTTGCTCTTGCTGACGGTGATCTGGTCCTTGTCGTAGAGCGTCGCCGGGTGCTTGCTCGCGATGTGGCAGCGCTGGCAGAGCATCGGCATGCGGACCACGAGCATCCGGTCGTTGGAGGACCCGTGCGGGTCGTGGCACGTCGCGCAGTTCTCGCGCACCGGCGCGTGCTCGAAGAGCATCGGGCCGCGCATCTCGGTATGACAGCGTCGTGCACAGCTCGGCGACCGAGCTGCCCGTCTTGAGATTCTTGACGTTGGTGATCGAGCCGTGCGGGTTGTGGCACGAGCTGCAGGACATCTTTCCTTCGCGCACCGGCATGTGCGCGACGGCGCGTTCAGTCTTGGTCACCTGCAGTCGGTGGCACGTCGCGCAGACCTGCGTTTCGGTCGGCTTCACCAACTGCCGCTCCGGCGACTTCGGGCTGTGCACGCTGTGACACGTCGCGCACGACAGGTTGCGCCGCTCGTGCGCGCTGCCTTCCCAACCGGCGTGCACGCCGCGATTGTGGCAGGAGAGACACGTCTCGTTGAGTTCCGCCGGCTTCAGCGCCTTGAGCTTCGCGATCTTCCCCTTGGCGTCGTCGTCGATGTGTGCCTGGCCCGGACCATGGCAGTTCTCGCACCCGGTGCTGGCGACCGGCGCCCGTGGGTTCTTGGTGAGCCAATGTTGCGTGTTCTTTATACTGGCTTCCTGCTCAGCGTGGCACTCTATGCAGGCAGCGTTGCCGGCATAGCCGGTCTGCGGCGCCGTTGGCCGGGTGACGACCACTGTTGCTGGCGGCCCTTGTTTTGCTGGCGGCGCCTGGATCGGAGAGCTCGCGACGGAGGACTGCAGGCCGATGACCGCGCCCCACACCAAGGCCACCGTGCTGAAAAACAGTACGGTGCTGACCTTCAGTCGGCCGCGGTCGCGAGGGCGCATCAGGTTGAGTGCAAAGATAACATGTATTCCGGCTGCCAAACCCATTGCCCTAAAGGCCAATTGCTTTTCTTATGAAGGCTGTGCTAAGCGCGCCGCTCCCTGCTCAACCAAGCAGCGCCGCGACGATCTGCACGAAGAGGATCTTCACGAGCACCATGGAAGGAAAGATCGTCGCGTAGCCGATGTCGGGCCGCTCCGTCGGCACGGCACGGCTCGCGTAGGCCAGGATGGCGGGATTGCCGGTGGCGCCCGACACGATGCCGAACAGATCGCCGACAGGGATCGACGAACAACCGTCCCACGATCATCGGGACCAGGACGAGCGCAAGAACGATCAGGGCGCCGAGCAAGACGAACGTCAATCCGGTCTCGGCAATCGTCGCGGCGAACGCGGGCCCGGAGGCCATCCCCACCTGGGCCAGGAACACGGTGAGCCCGAAGTTTCGCAGCACGAGGTTCGCCGACAACGGGAGCGTCCACACGATGCCGGACGTCCGGCGGACCTTGCCGAGCACGAGGGCGACGAGCAGCACCGCGGCCAGCCCCAGCTTGATCGCGCCGACACCAGGGATCGGAAGCGGAATCATCCCGACGAGCAGGCCGAGCGCGGCGCCGACGCCGATGGAGATGTAGCTGAAGTCGGCGGCGCCCTTGATGGAGTCGCCATAGAAGCTGCGCACCGCATCGAAATGCTCACGACCGCACAGCACGCCCACGCGATCGCCGAACTCGAGCACCAGGTCTTCGTCGGGCAGCAGATCGGTGTCGCCGCGGCGCACCTGCAAGTAGCGGTAGTCGAATCCGCCAGGAATCTTCAAGCGGCTGAGCGGCATCCCGACGACGCTGCGGCGGGACGCGTAGACGCGAACGTAGTCGAGATCGGTTCGGTCGGCCGCGACCTGGCCAGCCACGCCTTCGCCGATCAACGCGCGTGCGTTGTCGATCGCGGCGGGATCGGTCCCGACGATGAGGAGCACGTCGTTCGCCTCGAGTCGGGTCGCCGGCGTGGGCACGTGGTTCCGCTGCGCTCGACGGATGGCGACGACCTGGACGCCGCGCACCGAGGGTCCGCTGAAGCTCCGGGAGCGGCTTGCCGAACAACGCGGCGTTCTGCACGCTGACTTCGACCGGCTGGATCCGGCGGCCGGCTGGTGGCTCTATCTTCGGTTTGAAGATCGCCAGGTAGGCATACATGCACAGGATCGGCCCGGCGACGCCGAACGGATACGTGACGCCATAGCCGACCGCGGCCTCCTGGCTGTGCAGCGCATCGAGGACGGCCTGGAGCGCGGGCGTGTTCGTCCCGGAGCCCGCGAACATCCCGAGCGCCTGGGGCAGGCTCGCCGCGCCGGCCTGGAAGATCGCGATCGAGACCAGGCCCGCGGCGGCCACACCGCAGGAGCCCCGCGACATTGGCCTTCAACCCGTCGGCGCTGGTGAGGCCACGGTACCATTCGGCGCCGTATTGGATGCCCACGCAGTAGAGGAAGAGCATCAGGCCCAGGGTGCCCACCAGCCCTGGCGCCGTGGACTTCGGCGCGAAGGCGCCGAACGCGAGGCCGACGAAGAGCACCGCCCCCGAGCCGAGCGAAAACCCTTTGAGGTTGATTTCGCCGATCAGGTAGCCGGCCGCAATGGTCAGGAACAGCGCCGCGAGCGGCGAGGATTCGAGGAGTGCCCTGAGCCAGTCCATGCGCGCTCTCCTGCTCCTCGGGCGCGGCTACTGAACGAGCTTGCCGGGCAGATATCCGGTGTTCGCCGCCACGTACTGGGCGCGCAGAAGCGCGGCGACGTCCTCGACGTGCGTCGCGTCCTTGAGACCGCGAATCGCGTCGACCGAGTCGAAGCCGTTGGCGGCGAGCCAGCGGGCGAGCCCGTCGGTCATCGTCGCGATGTGCTCCGGTCCGTGCCGGAGCAACGCCGAGGTCGTCATTACGACATCGGCGCCGACGAGCAGGTACTTCACGACCTCGACCTCCGTCTCGACGCCCCGGCTGCCCGCGAGCGAACACCCGAGGCGGCGCGACAAGAGGGCGATCCACACGAGCGAGAGCGGCAGTTCGGCGGCCGTCGACAACGGGAGCGAGCTCGTCACTCGAAGCGTCTTGAGGTCGATGTCGGGGGCATAGAAGCGGTTGAACAAGACGAGTCCGTCCGCGCCGGCTCGCACCAGCTCGGCCGCCATATGCGGCAGCGAGCTGAAGTAGGGCGCGAGCTTGACGGCGATCGGAAGGCGCACATTTGAGTCGACCTCCCGAATGATCTCCAGAGAGCGCTGTTCCACCTCGGCGCCGCTGACGGCGGGATTGACCGGGAGCGAGTAGACGTTGAGCTCGATCGCCGCGGCCCCCGCCTGTTCGAACGCGCGCGCGTGCTCGATCCATCCCTCGGAGGTCGTGCCGTTGAGGCTGGCGATCACCGGGATGTCGAGCGCTTCCGACGCACGGCGCAGCGTCTCGAGATACCCGGACACCCCGCCGTCATAGTCGGGAAGCTCAGGGAAATACGAGCCGGTCTCGGCCTGACTGTTCGAGCCGTGCTCGGTATACCGGGCATACGCGTCGTCCTCCGCCCTGATCTGCTCCTCGTAGAGCGAGAACATCACGACGGCGGCGGCGCCGGCATCCTCCAGACGCCGCATGCCGTCGACCGTCGCGGTGAGCGGCGACGCCGACGCCACGATCGGATGCGCGAGCTGAAGGCCGAGATAGCGTGTGGCGAGCGTCATGACGGCACGTCCTGCCAGTGCGGGTGGAACCGGCTGCCGTCGCGCGCGGCCAGATCCTCGTACACACGGTAGCGCTCCTCGAGCGCGAGTTGCGCCTGTTGGAGCATGCGCTTCGCGGCGTCCGGGTGCGTCTGCGTGAGCGACTTGAAGCGGACCTCGTTGTAGCGGTACTCCTCGAGCGGAATGCGTGGCCGCGGCGAGTCGAGCCGGAACGGGTTCATCCCTCGCCCGCGCATCGTCGGGTCGTAGCGGAACAGCGGCCAGTACCCCGAGGCGACGGCGCGCGCCGCCTGCTTCATGCCGTGGCGCATGTCGATGCCGTGGGCGATGCACTGCGAGTACGCCAGGATCAGGGACGATCCCGAGAACGCCTCAGCCTCCCGCATGGCGACGAGCGCCTGCTCGTTGTTGGCGCCCATGGCGATTTGGGCGACGTAGACGTTGCCGTAGGTGATCGCCATCAGCGCCAGGTCCTTGCGCGGCGTCGTCTTGCCCGCGGCGGCGAACTTGGCGGATGCGCCGAGCGGCGTCGCCTTCGACGCCTGGCCGCCGGTGTTCGAGTAGACTTCGGTGTCCAGCACCAGGATGTTCACGTCCTTCCCAGCGGAGAGGACGTGGTCGAGGCCGCCGTAGTCGATGTCGTAGGCCCAGCCGTCGCCGCCGACAATCCACACCGATCGCCGCACCAGGAAGTCCGCCAGGGCCAGCAGATTCGCCGCCTCCTGGTCGGTCGATCCCGCGAGCTTCGCCTTCACCGCGGCCACGCGCTCGCGCTGCACGCGGAAGTCCGACTCGGTCACCTGCGGCGCCTGGAGCACGGCCGTCACGAGCGCCTCACCCACACGCGGCGCCAGCTTCTGGAGCAGGACGCGAGCCTGCGCGGTCTGGCTGTCGACGGCGAGGCGATAGCCGAGGCCGAACTCGGCGTTGTCCTCGAACAGCGAGTTCGACCACGCCGGTCCGCGGCCCTCGGCGTTGGCCGCCCACGGCGTCGTCGGCAGGTTCGCGCCGTAGATCGACGAGCAGCCCGTCGCGTTGGCGATCTGCAGCCGATCGCCGAAGAGCTGCGACATCATCTTGAGATACGGCGTCTCGCCGCACCCGGCGCAGGCGCCCGAGAACTCGAACAGCGGCTCCAGGAACTGGACGCCGCGCACGTTGGCGAAATTGACCCGGGTGCGGTCGGCCCACGGAAGCGTCTCGAAGAAACTGACGCTCTCGCGGCCGGCCTCGAGGTGCTCGAGCCGGTCTTTCATGTTGATCGCCTTGATGGCGGCGTCGACCGGGCTGTGCGCAGGACAGTTCTCCACGCAGACCCCGCACCCCGTGCAGTCTTCGACATACACCTGCAGCGTGAAGCGCGACTCGGGATAGCCGCGGGCGTTGATCGGCGCCGCCTTGAAGCTGATCGGCGCGCCCGCGAGACGGTCCTCGTCGTAGTACTTGGCCCGAATCACGCTGTGAGGACAGACGATCGCGCACTGGCCGCACTGGATGCAGAGGTCCGATTCCCAGACCGGCACCTCGTCCGCGATGTTCCGCTTCTCGTAGCGAGCCGTTCCCGTGGGGTACGTGCCGTCCACCGGAAGCGCACTCACGGGAAGCGTGTCCCCGCGCAGCCCGAGGATCGTCGCGGTCACGTTCTGCACGAACTCGGGCGCCGACTCGGGCACGAGCGTCAGCCGGATGCGCTTGCCGGCCACCTTCGCCGGGACGCGCACCTCGTGCAGGTTCGCCAGCGCGCTGTCGATCGCGGCGAAGTTCTTCTGGACGATCTCCTTGCCCTTCTTCGCGTACGTGCGTTCCGTCGCCTTCTTGATCGCCTCGATGGCCGTGTCACGAGGCATCACGCCGGACAGCGCAAAGAAGCACGTCTGCAGGATCGTGTTGACACGCGATCCCAGGCCGAGTCCGGCGGCCACGCCGGACGCATCGATGACGTGGACCTTGAGCCCCTTGTCGATCACTTGCTTCTGCACTTCACGCGGCAGCTCGGTCCAGACGTCATCTGGCGCGTACGGGCTGTTGATCAGCACGGTCGCGCCCGGCGCGGCGGCCGCGAGCGTGTCGAGTTTGTAGAGGAAGTCGAACTTGTGGATGCCGACGAAGCTCGCCGACTTCAGCAGATACGGCGCCCGAATCGGTCGCGGGCCGAAGCGCAGGTGCGAGATCGTGTAGGAGCCTGACTTCTTCGAATCGTAGACGAAATAGCCCTGGGCATAGCGGTTCGGGTCCGCGGCCAGGATCTTCGTGGAGTTCTTGTTCGCGCCGACCGTGCCGTCGGCGCCGAGCCCGAAGAACAACGCCCGGACGACCTCCGGCGGCTCGATGTCGAAGCTCGAATCGACCGTGAGGCTGGTGTGCGTCACATCGTCGTTGATTCCGACGGTGAAACCTCGCTTCGGGTCAGGCTTCTTCAACTCGTCGAAGACCGCCTTCGCCATGGCTGGATCGAAATCCTTCGAAGACAAACCGTACCGTCCGCCGATGATCACGGGCATCGACTGGATGCGTCCGGCGGCGAGCGCTTCGGCAAATGTGGTGACGACGTCGAGATACAGCGGCTCACCGGGTCCGCCGGACTCCTTGGTTCGGTCGAGTACGGCGATCCCGCTGACGGTCGTCGGCAGCGCCGCACGAAAGCGTTCCGCGTCCCAGGGCCGGTAGAGCGCCACGTGGAGCACGCCGACCTTTTCGTCGTGCGCGTTCAGCCAGGCCGCGGTCTCGTCGAGCACCTCGACGGCCGAGCCGATCACGATGACGACGCGATCCGCCTCGGGATGGCCGCTGTAGCGGAACAGATGGTACGGCCGGCCCGTGAGCTCGCCGACGCGATCCATCGCCCGCTGCACGATCTCGGGCATGCGGGCGTAGTAGGGGTTCGAGGCTTCGCGGGCCTGGAAGAACGTGTCGGGGTTGTGTGCGGTGCCTCGGATGACCGGCCGCTCCGGCGTGAGCCCGCGCGCCCGGTGAGCGCGCACCAGCTCGTCGTCGATCGCGGCCCGGATCTGCTCGTCCGGAATCAGGCTGATCTTGCTCTCTTCGTGCGACGTCCGGAACCCGTCGAAGAAGAACATCACCGGCACGCGCGCTTCGAGCGTGGCCACCTGCGCCACGAGCGCCAGATCGTGCGCCTCCTGTACGGACGACGCGGCCAGCATCCCCCAGCCGACCATCCGCGCGCTCATCACGTCCGAGTGGTCGCCGAAGATCGACAGGGCCTGCGTCGCGATCGCTCTCGCCGCGATATGGAAGACGCAGGCGGTGAGCTCGCCCGCAATCTTGTACATGTTGGGGAGCATGAGCAGCAATCCCTGCGAGGCGGTGAAGGTCGTGGTGAGGGCGCCGCTCTGGAGCGCGCCGTGCACAGCGCCGGCCGCGCCTCCTTCCGATTGCATCTGCTGGATGGACGGCACCTGCCCCCAGATGTTCTTGATCCCCTGCGCCGCCCAGGCGTCGGCCAGCTCCGCCATCGTGGACGACGGCGTGATCGGGAAGATCGCGAAGACCTCGTTGACGCGGTAGGCAATATGGGCGGCCGCGGTATTGCCGTCCATGACGACCGACTTAGGGGGCATGGGTCCTCGTTTCGGACGGAGGGGCCGGCTTCAGCCGGCCCGGCAAATGGGCGGGCTGAAGCCCGCTCCTCCATCGGGCTTTTGAACGCCTACGCTCGGACCGTAAACCGGGCAGGCACCCGCTCCGCCCGACGCTCGTCGAGCGGCGCGTCGGCGGCCGGCTCGGGCGTCATCTCGATGGCGTGGCAGGGGCACTGTTCGAAGCACACGGCACAGCCGGTGCAGAGATCGAGCTCGACCCGGTAGAACCGGCCCTTCCCGAGCTTGACGATCGCCTGCTCGGGACAGGCCGCATAGCAGTTGTCGCACTCGAAGCAATTGCCGCAGGAGAGGCAGCGCGTGGCTTCGTACCGCGCCTCGGGCTCCGAGAGGCCGCTCACGATCTCTTCGAAGCCGGTGCGCTTCGCGATCGGCAGCTCCGGATGCTCGCGCCGGCCGGCATCGAGAAACACGGTCAGATTCAGCTGCTCGTACGGGATCGGCGGATGCTGCGGTGGCTTCTGGTAGACGCCGCCGCGCAGCCACGCATCGATGTGGCGCGCCGCCTTCTTGCCGTGCCCGACGGCCTCCGTCATCGTCCGCGAACCGCCGATCATGTCGCCGCCCGCGAAAATCCCGTCGGCGGCCTGCATCCGTTGGTCCACTTCGACGAGCTTGCCGGGTCCGATGCGGAGGTCGGGCACCTTCTTCAGGAACTCGAGGTCGGCGTGCTGTCCGACCGCCAGCACCAGCGAATCGGTCTTGAGCGTCTGGAACTGCCCGGTGCCGACGCAGCCCGACCCGTCGGGCAGCATCTCCATCTGCTCGACGACGATTTCGTCTTCGCCGAACTGCTTGACCGTGGACAGCCACTTGATCTTGACGCCCTCGGCGAAGGCTTCCATCGCTTCGTACGGATGGGCTTCCATCTGCGCCTTGTCGAAGCGGAAGATGATCACCGCCTCTTCCGCGCCGAGCCGCTTCGCCACGCGCGCGGCGTCCATCGCGGTATTGCCGCCGCCCACGATGCCGACGACGCGCCCGAGGGCCGGGGCGCGCCCCTGCTCCACCCGTTCCAACAGCGTCACGGCATCGATGATCTTGCCGCCGTCCATCGCCGGGATATCCAGGTGGTTGGCCACCTGGGCGCCAATCGCCAGGAACACGGCGTCGAACGAGCCCGCGGCCTTCTCGGCCAGCACGTCGTTCACGCGCGAATTCCGGACGATCTTGACGCCCATCGCCTCGATGCGCGCGATTTCCGTGTCGAGTCCCTCACGCGGCAGGCGGTACGCCGGAATCCCGTAGTGCATCATGCCGCCCGGCTCGGGGTTCGCATCGCGGATCTCGACGTCGTGTCCGAAGCGTCGCAACTGGTACGCGCACGACAGTCCGGCCGGTCCGGCGCCGACCACGAGCACTCGCTTGCCGGTGGGCGGGCCGGCCGCGACCGTCCAGCCTTTCTCGTTGGCGAGATCACCGAGAAACCGGTCGAGCGAATGGATGGAGACCGGCTGATCGAGGAACTTCCGGTTGCAGGCGCTTTCGCACGGGTGATAACACGCGCGGCCATGCGTGCCTGGCAGCGGGTTCTCCTCCATGTACTTCTGCCAGGCGCGCTCGTAGTCACCGGCCTGCGCCAGGTCCAGCCACGCCTGGATGTTTTCCCCGGCGGGGCACGCGTGATTGCAGGGCGGGAGATGATCGACGAAGGCGGCGCGCTGCCATCGGCGCGCACCAGCGCCCTGGCCAATCGTGGCCTTGTACGTCGGCGTCAGATCCTTCGGAGTGAGGCTCACGGCTCGCCCTCAGCGCTGGCTCGTCATCGCGCTCATCCTGACAGTGGGTAGAGTTATCCTACGAAACGCACAGCCGGTACGTCTATCGCCCTTTGGTGCAAGAGACCACACGCGTGCTCCGCTCCTGCACCAAGGTGCAATAGACGCCTCGTCCATTGGACGAGCCCACAGTTCAGCTGACGGAGCGGCGGCGACACGCCGGAGGCCCATGAATCAACAGACCGGAACCGGCAAGTACGAACAGGTGCTGGAGCGGTGCAGCCGCGCTCGAGCCCGTGGTCACGGCGGTGGCGCACCCCTGCGAGGCCTCCGCGCTGGCCGGGGCGGTCGACGCCGGCGACGAAGGGGTTGATCACGCCGATTCTGGTCGGCCCCGTCGACAAGATCAAGGAGGTCGCTGAGAAAAGCGGCATCGATCTCGGCCAGATCCGCATCGTGGATGCGCCTCACAGCCACGCGTCGGCGGCGAAGGCCGTGGAGCTGGTTCGTAAGGGCGAGGCCGAGCTGTTGATGAAAGGCAGCCTGCACACGGACGAGCTGCTCAGTGCGGTCGTGGCGAAGGAGACGGGCCTGCGCACGGGCCGTCGCATCAGCCACGTGTTCATCATGGATGTGCCGACCTATCACAAGGTCCTGCTCATCACCGACGCCGCGATTACGATCGCACCGACGCTCGAGGACAAAGTCCACATCTGCCAGAACGCCATCGACCTCGCGGTGTCGCTCGGCGTCGAGCGGCCGAAGGTCGCGATCCTGGCCGCTGTCGAAACCGTCACGTCCAAGATGCCGTCCACCATCGACGCGGCGGCGCTGTGCAAGATGGCCGACCGCCGGCAGATCACCGGCGGTATCCTGGATGGCCCGCTGGCCTTCGACAATGCGATCAGCAAGGAGGCTGCGGCCATCAAGGGCATCCGATCGGAGGTCGCGGGCGACCCCGACATCCTGCTCGCCCCCGATCTCGAAGCGGGCAACATGCTCGCCAAGCAGCTCAGCTTCCTGGCCAACGCCGACAGTGCCGGTCTCGTGCTCGGCGCCCGGGTGCCGATCATCCTGACGAGCCGCGCCGACAGCGTCCGCTCGCGGATCGCGAGCTCGGCCGTCGCGGTGCTCGCCGCACATGCGCGGCGGAAGCAGCTTTAGACGCGCGGACCAGCAGCCGGCTACCGACCGCCGCACGGGCGGAGTAACGCTCCGGCACGAATTTCCTTCGAGCGATCGAAGCCTCGTCGTTGTACTTGTGTTTCGACGACCGTTTCGCGAGCTTCACCTTCGTCGGCGGCAGCTTCTTGTAGGGAATCAGCGACAGCAGATGGGCGATCACGTTCAGGCGTGCGCTTCGCTTGTCGTCCGACCGCACGATGTTCCAGGGCGCGCGGCGCGTGTCGGTGGCTTTCAGCATCATGTCGCGTGCGCGCGAGTACTCGTACCACTTCGACCGCGATGGCAGATCCATCGGGCTCAGTTTCCACTGCCGCACCGGGTCGTCGATCCGCGCTTCGAAGCGCCGCTTCTGCTCGTCGTTGCCCACCTCGAGCCAGAACTTGATCAGGATGATCCCGCCGTCGACCATGTACCGTTCGATTTCCGGGCAGAGCTGCAGGAATCGCTTGTGCTCCTGTGGTGTGCAGAAGCCCATCACGTACTCGACGCCGGCGCGGTTGTACCAACTCCGATCGAAGATGACGACTTCGCCTGCCGCGGGAAAGTGCTGCATGTACCGCTGCATGTAAACCTGGGTCTTCTCCCGTTCGGTCGGCGCCGGCAGCGCCACCACCCTGAAGATCCGCGGGCTCAGCCGCTCGGTGAGCGCGCGAATCGTCCCGCCCTTGCCGGCCCCGTCGCGCCCCTCGAACACCACGACGACCCGGAGGCCTTTTTCGGTGACCCACCGCTGGAGATGGCAGAGGCGTACCTGGAGCGCGCTCAGCAACTTCTCGTACTTGGCTCGTTTCATCGGTCGCCCATCCTCTTCCTCACTGCGCGTGGGGCCCCACTTCATTATGCGCTCGCGCTCGACCGCTTCGCGGCCGCTCGGCTCGCGGCGCTTGCTTGTCCTGAGCTTGTCGAGGGCTCGCTCGGCCGCGGGCGCTCAGTTCAACACGTCTTGACGGACCTCTGCCACGTAATCGAGACCACGCGTGGCCGTCACGAAGTCGAACTGCACGCGCGGGGGCTCGTGCGCCGATTCCAGGATCGCCAGCAGCGACGTGAACCGGTTCGAGCGGACATGACGGACGGTGTCCGCGTCGGTCGCCCATTCTTCCACGTAGTGCACCGTCCCGTCCGGATCGGTCCACGCCCAGCAGCCCAGGCACCCCGGTTCCAGACGGGTGCCGACGATGAGGAACCGGAAACCCTCGAGGAGGTCCTGAGTGGAGCGCGCGGACGCCCGGATCGCGACGTTGAGCCGCACCATGCCACATCAGATAGCACTTGGCGTTCCACCCCGTTCCGGCGCGGCAGAGGCCGAACGCTCTGAGGTCGGACGCGACCGCCACGGATTCGAACTCCGGCATCGCGGAGCCCGCCCGGAATACCGGAGATGCGTCGCTGCCCGGTCTTCGTCAATCCGAGCCAATTGGCTCATCCGTGCGGCAGGCGTCACCGTGCGGCGCGTGGCACGTGTCGTGCTGTTCACGACGCCATCGGACGTCATGGTCAAGCCATCACGATGGAGGGTCGGGCACCTCGTCGGCGCGTTCATCGGCCTTGCCGCCGGGGCCTCGATCGTCGTCAGCGCGGCGGCTTCCGCGACGGCGGTCGCCACACCGCGCGGCCCGGCGGCGGCCGCCACGCCCGGGCTCCAGGCCGGACACGGTGCGGGCACGCCGGCGCCAGCCGAGCATGGCCTGTCGCAGAAGGCCGTGGAGATCGGACACGTCTTCGGCTTCCCCATCACGAACTCCATGGTCGTCACGTGGATGGTCGCCCTGGGCCTGATCGTTTTTGCTCAGGCCGCCACCCGAAAGATGACGCAGGTGCCGGGCGGCACGCAGAACCTGTTCGAATGGCTCGTGGAGGGTTTGTACGCGTTGCTCGAAGGCATTCTCGGCCGGCACCTGGTCGCACGGACCTTCTGGTTCTTTGCCACGCTGTTCATCTTCATCCTCGCGGCCAACTGGATCGGTCTGGTGCCCGGGGTCGGCACGATCGGCTGGGGGCATCGGACCGCCGAGGGGTTCACCGTCGATCAGCCGTTTTTCCGCGGGGCCAACGCCGACCTCAACATGACGCTGGCGATGGCGCTGGTGTTCTTCGCCTTATGGATCTTCTGGGCGCTCCGCGAAACCGGACCGGCCGGCGTGGCCAAGGAGCTCTTCGCCCCGAAGGGAGAGACGACCGGTTTCTTGAAGGTGATCCTGATCGTGGTGTTCTTCGCCGCCGGGTGCCTCGAGGTCGTGTCGATCCTGTTCCGTCCGGTGTCGCTCAGCTTTCGGCTCTACGGCAACATCTTCGCGGGCGAGAGCATGCTGGAAACGATGGCGACGCTCGTGCCAGGGTTGGGCTGGCTATTGCCAATCCCCTTCTATTTCATGGAGCTGCTCGTCGGTCTGGTGCAGGCCATGGTCTTCATGCTGTTGACCGCGGTCTTCACGCTCCTGATTTGTCACCACGACGAAGCGGGACACGCGCCGGCGCACGGATGACGTACGACGTGAGAAAGGACACAGGCAGATGACAGGCAGTTTGCATATCGCCCTGGCCGCCCTCGGCGCCGCCATTGGCGTGGGATTGATTGGCATGAGCGCGACGACCGCGGTGGGACGCAATCCGGGAGCCTCGACGAAGATCCTGGTCCAGTCGATCCTGGCCATCGCCTTCGCCGAAGCGATCGTGTTCTACGCGCTGTTCCTCGCCGGCTAGCACGCGCCGCGGAGCGCCGTGCGATACGCGGCACCGCGACGGTTGAAACGAGATCATCATGCACGCTCTAGCCGTTCAGGTAGCGGCCGAGAGTGGCGGCCGGATCGGAGAGGTCGCCCGGACCTTCGGCGTCGACTGGCCCCACCTCGTGGCGCAGATCATCAGCTTCACCATCACGTGTGTGGTGCTGTACCTGCTCGCGTACAAGCCGATCCTTCGCATCCTCGAGGCGCGGCGGCAACAGATCGCCGGCGGTCTGGCGAACGCGGAGAAGATCGCCGCCGAGCTGGCCCGCATCGAGGCCGAGCGGCTGGACGTGCTGGCGAAGGCCGACGTCGAGGGCAAACAGCTGATCGAGGAGGCCCGCGCCGCGGCGGTCCGCCTCCAGGCCGAGGAAACGCGGAAGGCGACCGCCGACGCCGACGAGATCCGGGCCCGCGCGCGCGAAGCCACCGAACGGGAACGCGTCGGGATGCTCGCCGATCTCAGACGCGAGGTCGGGCGGCTCGTCGTGCAGACGACCGCGACGGTCACCGGCAAGATCCTGACCGCCGACGATCACCGGCGACTCGCGGAAGAAACGACGAGACAGCTGTCATGAGACACAGCAAGCGGATCGGCAAGAGCGCGCGGCAATTGTTCCGCCTGTGTCTCGCCGACGGCCGCCTGGACACCCAGCGGGCCCAGCGGGTCGCGCAGCATCTCGTCTCCTCCGGCCGCCGCCGCGGGCTGAGCGTCCTCAGCGCCTTCGAACGTCTGGTGAGGCTGTACCGCGACCGGCATGCGGCGGTCGTCGAGAGCGCAGTGCCGCTGAGCGAAGACGCGCGGGTCGAAGTCCTGGCCAGCCTCGCGCGCATCTACGGGCCCGGGCTCGAGGCATCGTTCGAAGACAATCCGGCGCTCATCGGCGGGATGCGGATCAAAGTCGGCAGCGACGTGTACGACGGCAGCGTGCAGGCCAAACTGGCCCGCCTTCGCCAAGGCTTCGGCGAGGCAGGCGCGCTGGCGCTGGAGGCGGCGGCACGGCGTGAGGATGAGAACCACTGTCATGGCTGACTTGGTACGGGAAATCGAAGCGCAGATTGCGGGCGCCAGAGCGGCGGCGGCAAAGCAGACCGTCGGGATCATCCGCGAGATTGGCGACGGCGTCGCCAAGGTCGAGGGGCTGGCCGATGTGATGCTGAACGAGATGCTCGACTTCGGCCGCGGCATCACGGGCCTCGCGCTCAACCTCGAAGAGACCGAAGTCGGCGTCATCATCCTCGGCGACTACACGCAGCTCCAGGAGGGTGACGAGGTCAAAGCGACCGGAAAGCTGCTGCAGGTGCCGGTCGGCAAGGGCTTGCTCGGCCGCGTGGTCAACACACTCGGTGAACCGATTGACGGGAAGGGCCCGATTGCCAGCACCGAGGCCTATCCCGTCGAAAAACTCGCGCCGGGCATCATGCGGCGCCGTCCAGTCGGCCAGCCGGTGCAGACCGGCATCATGGCGATCGACGCGATGATCCCGATCGGGCGCGGCCAGCGCGAGCTGATCATCGGGGACCGTTCCACGGGCAAGACGACGATCTGTATCGACACGATGATCAGTCAGGCGCAGCTCAACAAGGCGGCGGAGGCCGCCGGCGATACCACGCATCGCCCGCTCTATTCCATTTACGTCGCGATCGGCCAGAAGCAATCGACCGTCGCCCGGATCGTCTCGGCGCTCGAAGAGGCCGGCGCATTGCCGTACTCCATCATCGTCGCCGCGCCCGCCTCGGATCCCGCCGCGAGCCAGTATCTGGCGCCGTTTGCCGGGGCGGCGATGGGCGAATGGTTCATGGACCATGGCATGGACGCGTTGATCGTGTACGACGACCTCTCCAAGCACGCGGTCGCGTATCGCCAGGTCTCGCTCGTACTCAAGCGGCCGTCAGGTCGCGAGGCCTATCCGGGGGATGTGTTCTACCTGCACAGCCGGCTGCTCGAGCGCGCGGCGCGCGTCGGCGAACAGTACGGCGACGGTTCGCTCACCGCCCTGCCGATCATCGAGACCCAGGCGGGAGACGTGTCCGCGTACATTCCCACGAACGTCATTTCGATCACGGACGGGCAGATCTTTCTCGAGACCGATCTGTTCTACCAGGGGATTCGCCCGGCCATCTCGGTCGGGATCTCGGTGTCGCGCGTCGGGTCGGCCGCGCAGATCAAGGCCATGAAGCAGGTGGCCGGGCAGCTCAAGGGCGATCTCGCGCAGTTTCGCGAGCTGGCGGCCTTCGCGCAGTTCGGGTCCGATCTGGATGCCGGCGACGCAGGCGAAGATCGATCGCGGCAAGCGGATCGTCGAGATCTTCAAGCAGCCGCAGTACCGCCCGATTCCCGTGGAGGTCCAGGTGGCGGTGATCTGGGCCGTGCAGAACGGGTACATGGACGACGTCCCGGTGGAACGAATCAAGGAGTTCCAGGCCGGGTGGACAGACTTCCTGACCACGCGCAAGGCCGAGCTGCTCGGCACGGTCGCGACAGAACGCACGTTGAGCACGGAGCTGACGGCGACGCTCAAGGCGTCGGCCGATCAGTTCAAGCAGACCTGGAAAGCGTCGAAATGAGCAGTCCTCGCGACCTGCGCCGGCGCATCAAGTCGATCCGCGGGACGGCGCAGATTACGCGCGCGATGCAGATGGTGGCGGCGTCGAAGATGCGCAAGGCTCAGCAGGCCGCCATTGCCGCCGGGCCGTTCGCGCGCAATTTGTATCGCATCCAGCGGAGCGCCACGCTCCGGGCGCCCGACCTCACGCACCCGCTGCTCACCGTGCGCCCGGTCCGCCGGCGCGCGGTCATTCTGATCGCGGCCGACAAAGGCCTGTGCGGCGCGCTCAACACCAATGTGTTTCGCCTCGCGAGCGAGTTCGATCCGAAATCGACGACCTTCGTGACCGCCGGCCGCAAGGCCGCGCAGTTCGTCGCGCGCACGCGGCGGCAGCTGGCGGCGGAGTTCGCCTACGGAGATACCCCGGGGTTTGGCGAGGCCCGGGCCATCGCGGCGTTCGCCCGGGATCTGTTCCTCAAGGAAGAAGTCGACCAGGTCCAGGTCGTGGCGACACGTTTCATCAACACGCTCACGCAGACCCCGGTGTTGATCGAGTACCTGCCGGTCGGCGCCATCACCTCGCTGAAGATGCCAGGGGTGGAAGGCGGCGAGGTCCCAGGCGACACCGAAGAGACGCTCTTCGAGCCCGGCGCCAGGGCGCTCATGGGCTATCTGCTCGGCCACTATCTCAACATCCTGATCTACTACGTGCTGCTCAATGCCAAGGCGAGCGAGCAGAGCGCGCGCATGGTGTCCATGAAGAACGCCACCGACAGTGCCGAGAGCCTGATCGCGGACCTCTCGCTCGAATACAACAAGCTCCGGCAGGACAACATCACGAAGGAACTGCTCGAGATCGCCGGCGGCCAGGCAGGGTGACCGCCCGAGCTGAGCGTAACGAGGTGTAGGGCGGGCGGAGATGGAGAGCCACGGAGAAGAGCTAGAGGCCACGGAAGAAGAGCTGAAGAAAGATGACCGCCCGAAGGCGAGCGTAGCGAGCCGTGAGGGCGCGCGCGTGGGGGTGGGGCCCCGCGCGCAGGAGAAAAAGATGAACACCGGCAAGGTCGTGCAGGTCGTGGGACCGGTCGTCGACGTCGAGTTTACCGACAAGCTGCCGTTGATCTTCAACGCGCTGACGGTCGAGTACACCGTGCAGGAGCAGCCCGTCAAGCTGACGCTCGAGGTGCAGCAGCATCTGGGCGACAAATGGGTGCGCACGATCTCGATGGCGGGCACCGAAGGTCTCAGGCGCGGCGTCACGGCGGTCGACACCGGCGCGCCGATCTCGATGCCGGTCGGCGCGGGCGTGATGGGCCGCGTGTTCGACGTCACGGGCAACACGATCGACGAGCGCGGCCCGGTGACGGCCGAGAAGCACTACCCGATCCACCGCCCGCCGCCCCCGCTCGTCGATCAGTCGACGTCGCCGCAGGTGCTGACCACGGGCATCAAGGTCATCGACCTGATCTGTCCCTTTCTGAAGGGCGGCAAGGTCGGCGCGTTCGGCGGCGCCGGCGTCGGCAAGACCGTGGTCATCATGGAGCTCATCAACAACATCGCCAAGCTCCACAGCGGTGTCTCCGTGTTCGCCGGGGTCGGCGAGCGGACGCGCGAGGGGAATGACCTCTATCACGAGATGTCGCAGGCCGGCGTCATCAATCAGCAGGACCTCGGCGCCTCGAAGATCGCGCTCGTCTACGGACAGATGAACGAGCCGCCCGGCGCGCGGCTCCGGGTGGCGCTCGCGGGCCTGGCGATGACCGAGTACTTCCGCGACGAGATGAACCAGGACGTGCTGCTGTTCATCGACAACATCTTCCGCTTCTCGCAGGCGGGATCGGAAGTGTCCGCGCTGCTCGGCCGCACGGCGAGCGCCGTCGGGCTACCAGCCGACGCTCGCGGCCGAGATGGGCGTCCTGCAGGAGCGCATCACGTCCACGACCCATGGGTCGATTACGTCGTTCCAGGCGGTGTACGTGCCGGCCGACGACCTGACCGATCCCGCGCCGGCGACGACGTTCGCGCATCTGGACGCGACGATCGTGCTCGAGCGCTCGATTGCCGAACTGGGCATCTATCCGGCCGTCGATCCGCTCGCCTCGACCTCGCGAGCGCTCGCGCCCGAGATCGTCGGCGAAGCGCACTACGACGTCGCGCGGCGGGTGCAGAAGGTGCTCCAGCGGTTCAAGGACCTCCAGGACATCATCTCCATTCTCGGCCTCGACGAGCTGTCACCGGAAGACAAGCAGACCGTGTTCCGCGCGCGCCGGATCCAGCGCTTCCTGAGCCAGCCGTTCAGTTCGGCGCAGGTGTTCACCGGCCGTGAAGGCCGGCAGGTCGCGGTCGCCGACACCGTGCGCGGCTTCAAGGAGATCCTCGACGGCGTGCACGACAACGTGCCGGAAAGCAACTTCTACATGAAGGGCGGCATCGAGGAAATCACCGAATGACTGACACGTTGAGGCTGGAGATCGTGACGCCGCAGGCGACGGTCTTCTCGGAAGACGTCAACATGGTCACGCTGCCGGCGCTCCAGGGGCAGATCGGCATCTACCCGCAGCACATCCGGCTGATCACGCAGATTGTCCCGGGCGAGATCATCGTCAGCGCTGGCGGCGAGGATCGCTTTCTCGCCGTCGGCGAAGGGGTCGTCGAGATCACTGCTGATCACGTGGTGATCGTCACCGACATGGCGATTCCGTCGGACCACAT
Source organism: uncultured Acidobacteriota bacterium (assembly GCA_963816795.1). GTDB lineage: Bacteria > Acidobacteriota > Vicinamibacteria > Vicinamibacterales > SCN-69-37 > CAWFLT01. The sequence continues at coordinate 240,255 of CAWFLT010000003.1, forward strand.
CGACGAGGCCAAGGTGGAAGAAGCGCGGGCGCGTGCCGCCGCGCGGCTCGAGGAGAAGCTCTCGGACGAGGAAGTCGCGACCGTCAACGCGTCGCTCGCCCGCTCCCTGGCGCAGTTGCACGTGAAGCGGCGGCGTCATGAGGGCGGGGGATCGGCGCGCTGCATGAAATGGACAATCGACAATCAGTAATCTGCAATGGCAGAGACATCGGCAATGGATAATCTCGATTGATAATCGGCAATCGCAAATCTTCCGATGGAAAATCGGCAATGGGCAATGGGCATCTGACAGATTGCCGATTGCCAATCGGGATTGTCGATTGCCGATGTTTCCATCGCAGATTACCATTGCCGATTGTCGATTGAGCCGAGCCCGCGCTCTACATCGCCAGCCAGGCGCGTGCGGCGGCCGCAGCGTTCTCGGTGAAGAACTCGACCGGAGCCTTCCGCAGGTCCGCAATCGCAAACATCATCGTCTCGCTCCGCCATCGTTCAGGTCCGACGATCGCGATGCGCTCGATGGACTCGCCGTGCGCAATGTAGAACGACAAGTCGCTCCAATTGTCCTGCGCGTCCCATCCGGTGAATCCGTCCAGAAGGATGAGTAGCCGGACGGGTCCGAATTGGCTGATCTGCCCGGCCATCGACTTGACGCACTGATCGAACTCGGCTTTCCGCAGGATGCCGCGAATCTCCAGACGGTAATGATTCGCGGTTTCATGATGAATGGCGATCGGCATGATGTTCGGCTCAGGCCCCGTCGCTGCGCCGACGGCTGTCAGCGCGCGCTCCCATTCAGTGCGCTCGCGGGCGCTACGACCGCTTGGGTCGCTTGAGTCCGAGCTTCGCCAGCCGGGTCTCGAGGGTCGTCGGCCTGAGTCCGAGCCGGTCGGCCGCGCCGCCCGCTCCGCGGATGCGCCAGCCGGTGCTCTCCAGCACGCCGCGGATGTGCTCCTTCTCGACGTCGACCAGCTTGAGGCTGCGCCTCGCCGCCGCCGCGGTGGACGTCGGCAGGGTCAGGCTCAGCCGAGGTCCTGTGGCGACGATCATCGCGCGCTCGACGACATTCCGGAGCTCGCGAATGTTGCCGGGCCACGGGTATTGCTGCAGCGTCTCCATGTTGTCGCGTGAGATGGCGTCGATCCGCTTGCCGAACGCCTTCGAGAACTCGTCAACGAACCGCCAGACCAGGAGGGGAATGTCTTCGGCGCGGTCCCGCAGCGGCGGCACCTTGATGGGAAACACGTTGAGCCGATAGAACAAGTCCTCCCGAAACGTGCCGTCGGCGATCCGCTGTTCGAGATCGCGGTGAGTGGCGGCGATGATGCGCGTGTCAACGCGAATCGCTCTCGGACTCCCCAATCGCTCGATCTGCCGTTCCTCGAGCACCCGCAGCAACTTGATCTGCACGTCCTGAGGGAGCTCGCCGATCTCGTCGAGGAAGATCGTCGAGTGGTCGGCCAGCTCGAAGCGGCCGATCTGACGCGCGAGCGCGCCGGTAAAGGCGCCCTTCTCGCGGCCGTACAGCTCGCTCTCCATCAGCGTGACCGGAATCGCTGAACAGTTCACGCGCACCATTGCCCGGCTGTGACGGGCGCTGAGCTCGTGGATCTGCGTCGCGAACAGTTCCTTGCCGGTGCCGGTCTCGCCGAGCAGGAGCACCGTCGAATCAGTCGCCGCCACCTGCCGGACCTGCTCCAGCACGCGCCGGACCGCCAGACTCTGGCCGACGATGATGCCGGTACCGAGTCGCTCCTCGGTCTCGCGCCGGAGGTACACGTTTTCGGCCTGCAACCGATCGCGCAGGCGCTCGACGTCGGCCAGCATGGCCCGGAGCGCGGCCTCATTGTCGCGCCGTGTCAGGAAATTGCCGAACACGGTCGCAATGACGCGCAGGCGCTGGATTTCCTCCGGCAGCCAGAGGCGCTCGCGACGCTCGGTATCGAAACCGATGGCCCCGACCACTCGTCCGGCGACCGACAGCGGAATCGTGATGTGCGAACGGGTGCCGCACACGCTGTAGTTCGCGTGGTCGACGGGGTTGCGGATCTCGTCGACGCTGGAAAAACACACGACGCCCCCGGCGAGGGCGGTTTCGAACGTCCACGGGAACAGGTCCCGTACCGGTGCGGGCATCGGCGAAATCCCGTCCGCCGCCCAGCCGACGGGATCGGTCAGGACGCCATCGGGCTGGACCCGGTAGAACGTGGCGCGGTCCAGGTCGAGCGCCTCCCCAATCCGCCCCAACGCGTCACGAATCGCTTCGTCGCCCTGGTCGGCCGGCAGGTTGATGAACCGCATCGACAGCTCGGCGACCAGCCGGTCGAACTCGATCTCCTGCCCGTGGGGCACTCGGCCGTTGAGTTCGGCAATCTGCACGCGCTCGGTGGGCAGTTCTTCAATGAACATGGTTTGTCGTCGGCTCCCTCCAGCGATGGACCGCGAGCACTACAGGCGTCTTGGAGCTTAGAGAGAACGCCACCGGGCCGGCTATTGCACCTTGGTTCAGTGCCGGCTGCCCGCGGAACCCACAGGGACTCTTGCGGTACACTGTACCTTTGGACAATGGCGAGGCGACGAACGCGGTGTTATACAGGACTGAAGGGACGGGTGTCGTACGATGAAACAACCTAGCTTCCGAACGGGACGACTCGCCCGCGGCGCCGCGTTCAAGAGCATCGCGTTCGCCTGTGCGACGTTCCTGATGCCATACGACGCCGTGGCACGGACGCAGGCGGCCCAGCAGCCGTCCGCCGCCGCCGATCCGGCCGCGGCCAAGGTCCCCAACGATCAATTGGACTCGCTGGTCGCGCCGATCGCGCTCTATCCGGATCCGCTCTTGAGCCAGACGCTCGTGGCCTCGACGTATCCGCTCGAGATCATCCAGCTGCAACAATGGCTCGCGAAAAACCCGGGCCTCAAGGACAAGGCGCTGACCGATGCCGCGCTGAAGCAGCCTTGGGATCCGAGCATTCAGGCCATGGCGGTCCTGCCCGACGTCGTCAAGCGGCTGGCTGACGACATCCAGTGGACCACCGACCTCGGCAACGCCTTCCTCGCACAGCAGAGCGATGTGATGGACGCGGTCCAGCGGATGCGTAAGAAAGCGCAGGGCACCGGCGCGCTCGCCTCGAACGAACAGCAGAAGGTGGAAACGAAGGTCGTCGAAACCAAGACGGTGATCGTCATAGAACAGGCCAATCCGCAGGTCGTCTACGTCCCTGCGTACAGCCCGACGATCGTCTACGGTCCGCCGATCTATCCTTACCCGCCGATCTACTACCCGCCGTACCCGGTGGGGGCGGTGGCGATCTCGTTTGGTGTCGGCCTGGCCGTTGGCGCGGCGTGGGGCGGCGGCGGCTGGGGGTGGGGCTGCGGGTGGGGCGGCAACGATATCGACATCAACGTGAACAACAACTACGTCCGCCACAACAACATCAACAACGTCAACAACATCAATCGCGGCAATTCCGGCAAGTGGCAGCATAACGCGCAGCACCGTGGCGGCGCGCCTTATGCGAACCAGGCGACTGCAGATCGGTTCGGCGGGACGGCCCGTGGCGACTCGCTGTCGTCCCGGCAATCGGGCGCGCGGACGCAAACGCAGAGCGGCGCGGCCCGGCAGCCGCAGGCGAGTGCCGCCAGTCGATCCCCGAGTACGAGCTCAGCTGGCGCCGGCCGCACGGACACGGGTGGCGGAGACAGGGTCGGCAACCGCGAGGTCCCGAAGAGCAGCCCGTCGTCGTCACGGAGCAGCAGTGCCATGGGCGGCAGTTCCGGCGGCGCCAGCCGCGCCTCCGCCAGCAGCAGCCGCGGCGGGAGCAGTATGGGCGCCTCCCGCGGCGGCGGCGGACGAAGGTGAGGACATGAAGATCGCGTACATCTGCGGTATCCTCTGCGCCGGCTCGGTGGCCCTGGCGCTCCCCGCGTCTCAGTCAGCGCCCAAACCTCAGGCTCCTCAGTCAGCGCCCAAGGCTCAGGTCGTCCAGAAAACGTTCGACACGGCCAAGCAGGCGGTTGACGCGCTGATTGCGGCAGCGGCGGCGTTCGATACCGCCGCGCTCGAGAGCCTCTTCGGTTCGGACGGGCGCGATCTGGCGCTCACGGAAGATGCCGTCCAGGACAAGAACCGGGCGGAAGAATTCGCCGCCAAGGCCCACGAGCGCACATTCATCGCCGCCGATCCGGCCAATGCAAACCGTGTGACCTTGTCAGTGGGAACCGACGGCTGGCCGTTCCCGGTGCCGATCGTCAGGAGGTCCGGCCGGTGGTCGTTCGATACGAAGGCCGGGCGCCAGGAAGTCATCAATCGGCGTGTCGGCGGCAACGAGCTTGACGCCATCGAGATCTGCCGCGGTTTTGTCGAGGCTCAGCACGAGTACGCGCTCTCGAAGCGCGCCGGCGCCGCGGTTAACCAGTACGCTCAGCGCATCATCAGCACGCCGGGCAAGCAGGATGGCCTGGCGTGGCAGAACGCGGACGGTTCATGGGGCGGGCCGGTCGGCGAGGGCGTCGCGCGGGCCATCGACCAAGGCTACGCTGACAGGGCCGAGCCCTTCCACGGCTACTTCTTCAAGGTCCTCAAGGGACAGGGGTCCGCCGCGCCACTCGGAGAAATGGACTTCGTCATCAAGGGCGTGATGATCGGCGGGTTTGCCCTGGTGGCGGCTCCGGCCGAATACGCCGTCACCGGCGTCATGACATTCATGGTCAGTCACGACGGCGTCGTCTACGAGAAGGACTTCGGCGACGGCACCCTGAATGCCTTCAAGGCCATGGAGCGGTTCAACCCGGACAAGAGCTGGACTCCGGTCGCAGTCCGGTAAGCGCGAGCGCGGCAGGCCGGCCCAGACGCCAGCCGGACCGCGGTTCTCACCGGTAGACGGGTACGCCGACGTAAGGGCCCGACCACGGCCCGCCCCAATAGGTCCCCGGATAGCCCGGATAGCCGTAGCCGACGCCCACGCCGACATACGTGGTGCACTCCGACTGCGCCATGGCGACGGTCATCACGCCCACGAGAAGCAGGATTCGGCCCAGCCGGGCCCGCAGACCCATCGGAACACTCCGCACCCTCGCGCCGCGGGCATTGACGTTGATCGTCATAGCGGATACCTCTGCAACGCGACAACGCCGCCGGTCGGATCGGCGACGATGGCGAGAGTACCGTTGCGGCGATCGGATCCGGGCTCGAGCAGGACGCGACCGCCAAGCCCGGCCACCTTGGCAGCGAGCGCCGCCGGATTGTCGGCGAGGAGATACGGCAGCCATTGCGGCCGGATCTGCGGCGCGCTCCCGGGAATCTGAACGAGCCCGGCGCGCGGCCGGTCACGACGCAGGACGAAGTACTCCATACCCAGCCTGGCGTCGGTGCTCGACCCGTCGTAGCCGAACAGGTTCTTGTAGAACGCCAGCGCCTTGGTCGCGTCCTGCGCCAGGTATTCGCGCCAGAAGAAGTGGGCGGCGAGCGGCTGGATCGGGTCCGCCGACGGGGGCTTCGCCGGCGTCAGCAGGCCGATGGCGGCGCCTTGCGGATCGACGACCACGGAGGCCCGGCCGGATTTCGCGTCAGTCGGGGGCACGATGACTTTGCCGCCGGCGGACTGCACTTGCTGAAGCGCGCGATCGATGTCGGCGACGGAGACATAGCTGACCCATTGGGACGCGGCATCCTTGAGGTCGCGGACGTCGACCAGCCCACCCACCGGCCCAGTCGCCGTGCGCGCGATCAGGTATGGCCGCCCGCCGCGACTGGTCTCCTCGAACTCCCAACCGAGGAGCGCGCCGTAGAACTGCCGGGCGGCGGTCGCGTCGGTGGTGATCAGGTCCTGCCAGACGAACGCACCGTCCGCGGCCGCCGCTGTAGTCCCGGGCGAGGCGACAGTCGATCCGCCGGTCGCGCACGCGGTCAACATCGCGACGGCGAGAACGGCGGCAAGCGCACGCGGCGTGGTCATGGACGGGCCTACTTCTTGAACTGGACGTTGGTCAGCACCACGACATCTGCGCCGTAGTCCTGCGTCTGAATCGCTCCGGCGTCAGTGAGCTTCAGCGTCGCGGCCGGCACCAGCTCTCCGGATCCCGCGCCGGCGTCCTTGACGTCGAGCAGGGCGAGGGCGAGATCGAAGCCCGCCTTGGGCTTGGCTTCGGGAAGCCCCGCGCCGAGGTGAACGATGGGGGTGGAGGCGACTACCGTGACCAACCGGCCGCCGCTCACTGGGCGGACGTACGCGTACTTCAGCGGGGTCTTCCTCGTTCCGAGCTCGATGTAGCCAACGTCAGGGGCTCCCTTGAGCATCTGGACTACCGCCGCCGTCCCGCCCTTCTTCAGCGCGTCGGCCACCTTGTCGCGTTCGGCGTCAGTCGTCACGCGGGTGACGACAATCGTGACGGGCCCGGTCAGCTGACCGGCTGCCGTCTTGACGGTGGCCGTCGCCGTGAACGTACCGGCCTGCGCCAGGATCGATGAAGGATTGCCCACCACGAGCAGCCCCGCCACAACCGCCGGGCCCAGAACGCAAGTCATTCGACGCATAGTCATCTCCCGTTAGAAAAAGCGCCCCTTGGGGCCAGACGCAAGGATCCTACCCTACATCTTTCGAAAACCACTGTAGCCGTGCCCAAGGACTGTCTACGCCTGGTACGCCACTTGCGCATGCTCACCGTGCTTGTCCGGGAATGCGCGGCGGCCGAGAAGGCTTGGCCCAAAGTCCCCACGACCGGCCGTGGCGCCAGGCGCTCGGACGTGGCTCGACGGCAACACTTTCTGAGAGGCCGGATGACCAGACGCTCTGCACAACGGTGGACCCTGACACTTCGCCGCCGCCGCGCCCAGGCCAGCGTCGAAGCGCGTCGCCAGGAGGCGCGCACGCAGATGATGATGATCGCGCATCTGCATCGCAGGGTCGCCGTAGGAGAGTTGACGGCCGGCATCGCGCATGAGCTCAACCAGCCGCTCGAGGCCATTCTGCACAATGCCGAAGCGGGCGAGATGTTGCTCGAGTCCGGGAACATGTCATGCGAGGAAATGCGCAACATCCTGGCTGACATCCGCAGGATCGATACCCGCGCCGCTCTGATCATCCAGCGCCTGCGCGGCCTGCTTCGTAAGAAGGAGGAGCTCGACGCTCGGCCGCTCGACGTCAACGAGCTCGCTCGGGAGGCCGTCGAGCTGGTGTCGCCCGTTGCATGTTCGAACGGGGTTCACGTCAGGCTGGACCTCGCGACCGGTGTGGGCCCGGTCTCGGGCGATCAGATCCACCTGCAGCAGGTCTTGTTGAACGTGATGCTCAACGGCATCGAAGCGATGAACACGACGCCGCGAGAGCGCCGCCACCTGGCAATCCGGACGGCCAACGTGGATCACCAGGTGGAGATCTCAGTCAAGGACTGCGGGCTCGGGATTCGAGCCAAGGCGGTGTCCGACATCTTCAACCCGTTCTATACGACCAAAGGCGCAGGCATGGGGATCGGACTCTCAATCGCCCGCCAGATCGTCGCTGCACACGGCGGACAAATCGCGGCTCGGAACAACGCCGACGGCGGGGCCACGGTGTGGTTTGCACTTCCGCTGGACCGCGGCGCCGTCCCGGCGACCACCGTGCTCCAGTAATGGCTCGGACGCGATCGCACGACCATAGGTGCTAGCACCAAAGAACACTCTCCTCCCGCCATTTCTCTCTGTAGACTTCTCCGGCAGAGATGGGCCCTGTTTCCTCCGTCGCTCTCATCGAGGACGATCCGGATGCGCGCGTAGCGCTCGGGCGCGTGCTGAAAGCGAGTGGATTCGTCGTCAGCAGCTACGCCTCCGCTGAGGACTATCTCGCCTCCGGAGTGAACGAGCCAGTCTGCCTGCTCGTCGACATGCAGCTGGAAGGCATGTCGGGGTTGGACTTGCTTCGCGCGCTGCGGACCGGCGGGTCGGCCCTTCCCGTCATCGTGATCACCGCCAACGATGACTACGACTCTCGGGCCGAGGCTGAACAGCTCGGGTGCGTCGCGTACTTGCACAAGCCATGTCCAGGTCGGCAACTGGTGGCGCTTCTTCGCAGCCTGCCGGAACCACGTACATCGGCATCCTCACCGGCCGGGTGAGCACGCCGGCTTGTCTCCTTGGCCTCTGGCCGCGCGGGCTCGCGAGCCCCGTCTGAACGCCGGTCCTTCAGCTATCATCGGTCTCTTCACCGCTTGGAGGCCCACATGGGACCGACACCCGACGCCCTGATGCGACGCTGGTTCGACGAAGTCTGGAATCAAGGACGGGAAGCCGCTATCGACGAAATGTTCGCGCCCAATGGAGTCGTGCATGGCCTGGTGGGCGGCGACATCAATGGACCCGGCGCGTTCCGGCCGATCTTTCACACCTTCCGCGGCGCATTTCCTGACATTCATTTCACTGTGCTGCGCACGATCGTCGAAGGCGACTTCGCGGCCGTCCACGTCCGCGTCACTGGAACGCACAGCGGAGACACACTCGGCATTGCGCCGAGCGGCAAGAAGGTCGAGTTCGAAGGGATGACGATCGGCAGGATCGTCGAGGGGCAGTTTCACGAAGGCTGGAACGCCTTCGACCTGCTGACGATGTACCAGCAGATTGGGGTCGTGGCCCCCGTCCCCGGAGCTTAGCTTCTGTGCCCACCGTGCGGGCGTGGATCGGGTCGACCGTCCTCGTGCTGGCCGTTGCCGCCGACGGTCAATCGCCGGTGCCTGGCGCGGCCTGCGAGCAACTGTCGACGCTCGCGATCGCCGGAGTCTCGATCAGGCGAGCCCAATCCGTTGACGCGGGCTCGTTTCCGCGACCGGAGAGTACCGCGGCCGGCGCCGACGGTCGCGTGTCGCCGGCGTTTTGCCGCGTCGAGGCGACACTGAAGCCCTCCAGCGATTCGGAGATCGCGATCGAAGTCTGGATGCCGATGACCGGTGGAACGGGAAATTCCAGGCGGTCGGCAACGGCGCGTTCAACGGCACCATCAACGAGACCGGGATGCGCGCGGCGCTGGCGCGAGGCTATGCCACCAGTTCCACCGACACCGGGCATACTGGCGGGGGCGCCCGATGGGCGGTCGGCCATCCGGAAAAAGTCATCGATTTTGGCTGGCGAGCGGTCCACGAAATGACGGTGACCGCCAAGCAGATTATCGCGCGCTTCTACGGCCGCCACCCGACCCGGTCATATTGGAACGGCTGCTCCGCCGGAGGACGACAGGCGATGAAGAGCGCGCAGCGGTTCCCACAAGATTTCGACGGCATCGTGGCCGGCGCACCCGGCCTCGATTGGACCGGACGAGCCGCCCAGGCCGTGCGCGTCGCGAAGGTGTTGGAGACCGACGCCGCCGCACGGCTGTTGCAGCCGCACCGCCAGCTCCTGCACACCGCGGTCGTCAACGCGTGTGATTCGCTGGATGGCGTGCCGGATGGGTTGATCGACGACCCGGAGCGCTGCCGGTTCGACCCGGCGGTCCTTCAGTGTCACGATGGCCGCGTCACCGCGTGCCTGACACCGGCGCAGGTGAACACGGCGCGACTCATCTACTCGCAGCCGATCAATCCGAAGACCAAACGAGCGATCCCGGGTCTGGTGCCGGGGAGCGAGCTGGGCTGGAGCGACGCCGGCTGGACCGCCTCGGCTCGCGCCACCGGCCTCGATCAGTTCCGCTTTCTCGTGTTCGGCGATCCGAATTGGACGATTCAGCAGTTCAACTTCGAGTCCGACATCGTCCGCGCCGAGGAGGCCGACGGCGACACCATCAACGCCCTCGATCCGAACCTCAAACCGTTCTTCGATCGTGGCGGCAAGCTCATTCAGTATCACGGCTGGAGCGATCCGCAGATTTCTCCGCTGAGCAGCACGCAGTACTACTCACGTGTGATCCAGTCGCTCGGCGGCGCATCGGCGGTCCACGGCTCGTACCGCCTCTTCATGGCGCCCGGCATGGGGCACTGCAGCGGCGGTGAAGGTCCCAACACGTTCGACATGGTCGGCGCGCTGGAGCAATGGGTCGAGCACGATCGCGCGCCCGATCACGTCGTCGCATCTCATGCGACCGCCGGCGTCGTCAATCGGACGCGGCCGCTCTGTCCGTATCCGCAGGTCGCTGTGTACACGGGACGCGGCAGCACTGATGACGCGGCCAACTTCGCGTGTCGAGCGCGCACGCCATGACCAGAGGCTCCTCAGCGGCCCGATTTTGCTGGCGCTCATCGCCGGGCAGGCGCTCGCGCCGTCTCAGTCCGCGACGGCGCGCAAGGACGCATCCAATTGCCTGAGGAGTTCCGGTCGTACCAACAATGGTCCGAGATTCTCAAGTCGCCGCTTCCGGTGCCGGCCGAGTTCTGGTTCAAATGTATGCCCACGACGGCGGCGGACTGGAGCGCTGCCCGAGAGAAGTACGGGCCGCACACCCAGCGCTACATTCGCGTCTACGCCAACGAAGCGGCTCGAGCGGGGCTTGCTCTGTCCCGGTCGCCGGTCTTCGGCGCCGGAGCGACACTTGTCAAGGAGAAGCTGCTCGGCTCGCCGGACCATGCGCCTGACGGCATCGCGTTCATGGTCAAGCGCAAGCCCGGCACGTTCTCCGAGACGAATGGGTGGGAGTTCCTCTACTTCCCCGCCTCGGGCGACGCCAGGCTCACGCATGAGAGCTGCGCGCGTTGTCACCGCGCAGCACCCACTGACTACGTGTTCGGCCGCTACGCGAAGTAGTGTGCGAAGTGCCTGCAGTGCGAGGGCGGAATCGGCGTAACTGCTGCCTCGGTCGCCGATGATCTCCGCAAAGGCCGCACTCGACCGTCTCCGTGAGGGGAACCGCCGTTTCGTTGCGAATGAACCGACGGCGTCCCAGTTGCTCAGCCCGCTGCGCCGCGTGGCGCTGGTCGAAGGACAGCGGCCGTTCGCGATTGTCCTCGGCTGCTCCGATTCGCGCGTGCCGGCCGAACTGGTGTTCGACCAGGGCTTCGGCGATCTCTTCGTCATTCGGGTCGCCGGCAATATCGTGGCGCCCTCGCAGGTCGGCAGCGTCGAATTCGCCGCCGCGCGGCTCGACGCTCGACTGGTCGTCGTCATGGGGCACTCGCAGTGCAGCATCGTGATTGCCGCGGTCGAAGCCGTCCTCGGCGTCGCGACGAGTGAGTCGCGCAATGTCCGATCGATTGTCGATCGCCTGCGGCCGACGGTCGAGACGCTGGTGACCGGCCGCGCGGACAAGCACGTCGATGCCCTCATCAGCGACGCCGTGCGGGCCAACGTGCGCGCGTCCGTCGATCACCTGCGCCATGGCTCCGAGTTGCTCGAAGCCATGATTGCGAACGACGGACTCATGGTGGTCGGCGCGGAGTATTCGCTCGAGTCGGGGGTCGTGACGTTCTTCGACAGCTAACATCAACTACGCGCCATACTCCGATGCACGCTGCGCTGACCCGGCAAACTCATCGGCCCTGGCCGGTGCCGAACGCCGCATGGCGGTGGCGGCAGACGTGGCACCACTTGCTCTTCGCGCACTGGCCCATCGATGCCGCCGTGCTTCGTCCCCTGGTACCGTCCTGGTTGAAGATCGAGGAGTTCGGAGGATCTTCATGGGTGGGACTGGTGCCGTTCGCCATGAGTGGCGTGACGCTACGTGGCGTGCCTCCCTTGCCGTGGCTGTCGCAGTTCCCCGAGATGAATCTGCGCCTGTACGTCGAGCGCGACGGGAAACCCGGTATCTGGTTCATCAGCCTCGACGCCAGCCGGGCTCCGGCCGTCTGGGCGGCTCGAACGTTCGTGCATCTTCCCTACTACCTTGCCGACATGAGCATCAGCGCATCAGATGATGGCGTGCGCTATCGCTCGAGCCGACTCGGCCCAACACGGGTCGAGCTCGCGGGGCGCTACCGTCCGACGGGTCAGGTCCGCGAGTCTCGCAACGGTTCGATCGAGCATTTCCTGACGGAGCGGTACTGTTTGTATACGGAGGATGCGCAGCGGAACCCGCGCCGGCTCGAAATTCATCATCACCCCTGGCCGCTTCAGCCGGCCGATGCTGAATTCGAGATCAATGACGTGGCACCACCGCAGGGCATCGATCTGCCCGACACTCCCCCGCTGCTGCATTTCAGTCGCCGGCTCGACGTCATCGGCTGGGGGCTGGAACGCATCCAGACCTGATCTGGACGACGGCGAAGGCCTGGGAGCGTGAAGTGTGGAGGCGGCGGGACATTCTGGGCGCGCCGTGCACCACTGGGCGCCCGCGACAGACAAAGATCGCTTCCGGCTCCGGGGCATGACCTTTGCACACACAGGTCGCGTTGCAGCGCCTCGATTCGACGCGCTGACGTTGTTCAGGAGATAAGCCGTGCACAATCAAGAACATGGAATTGATCAGGCCGCCAACCGAATTCAGGACAAGGTCTCTGACTTCGGATCGAAGGTCGGCGACGTGGCCGACGCAGCCGAGCGCAAGGGCGCGAAGATCGTCGAAGGTATCGAGAACGCGGCCTCGACCGTGCGGGACCGGCTCGACGACACCGTGAGCTACTTCCGAGACAACGACGCCCGCACGAATGGCGGACGACCTGACGAGCTACGTCAAATCGCATCCGGCGCAGGCGCTGATTGGCGCCATTGCGATCGGGTTCTTCGCCGGCCGCATGATTCGCCGTCCCTGAGGTAGTAATGATGGACGCTCGGGCCGACCGATCCATCGCCGACGTCCTCGGCGATATCGTGGACAACGTGCAAGAGATCATTCGCGCGGAGGTCCGCCTGGCGAGGGCGGAGCTCCGCGACGACGCGGCGAGGGCGAAGCGCGGTGCCGTGCTGCTGGCGACAGCGGCCGCAATCGGCGGTCTCGCCCTCGCCTTCTTCATGCTGGCGGCGGTGTACGGCCTGGCCACGGTGATGGCGCCGTGGGCGGCAGCCCTCATCGTCGCTGCGGGATCGGCCGTCGTCGCCGGGATCGCCGTCGCCGCCGGGTTGAAGAGCTTTCAGAACCTCGGGTTTCCAAAGACCGCGGCGACCATTCAGGAGAATGTCCAGTGGGCGAAGACACGCGTCAAATAGTGGACGACATTCGTGCCGAGCGGAACGAGCTCGGACGTAACCTGCACGAGCTCGAAGCGCAGGCCAAACAGCTCGCCGACTGGCGGACTCACTACCGCAACCATCCGGGGACAGTCCTGGCGGTGGCGTTCAGCGGCGGCGTCGTGCTGGGCGTGCTGGCGGCCGGTCACGGCAATGGCGGTCAGGTCGCCTCGGACAGCGAAGGCTATCACCCGCCATCGTCTCGACCGCGCAACGCCGGGTTCAACGCGCTCCGAGCCCTCGGGGACAATCCTCGAGCCAAGCAGCAAGTCGGCGAGACGTGGAATGAAATCCTCGAAACACTGATCGGTCTGGCCTCGGCGAAGGCGATCAGCGCCATCGGCGACTTCCTGCCCGGGTTCCGCGAACGAGTACGACTCACGACACACGCGACCGATCCGTTAACGGCCGTTTTCACGTTGGACCTCCATAGCGGGACGCCGTTCTGGCCGGTGCGGGACGGGCTTCCCGCAACCTACCCGCCGCTGCGACAAGACGCGTCGGCCGACGTCGCCGTCATCGGCGCCGGCATCACCGGCGCGCTCCTCGCGCATGCGCTGTCGCAGGACGGCGCCGACGTCATCGTGATCGATCGCGATGATGTCGTGTCGGGCAGTTCGGCGGCGACGAGCGGCCATCTGCTGTACGACACGGACACGTCACTCGCGGAACTGACGCAGGCCTTCGGCGCCGATGCAGCCGCGCGTGTCTATCAGTTGGGTCTTGGCGCAGTGGACACGATCGAGATGCTCGTCCGATCGCTCGATCACTCCTGCGGATTCGCACGACGTCCCAGCTTGTATCTGGCGTCCCGCCGCCGGCATGTCGCGGCGCTCCGAGAGGAATTCGAGCGACGGCTTGCGCTCGGTCTCGAGGTCACGCTCCTCGAAGCCCGGGACGTCGCGGCCCACTACAGTTTCAGCGCGCCAGCGGCGATCTACAGTCACGGCACGGGCGAGATCGATTGCTATCGACTTCGCTCACCAGCTGCTCGCGGCCGCGACGCGTCAGGTGCCCGCATCCACGATCGGACCGAGGTGACCCAGATCGAGCCGCAAGGCGAGCGGCATCCGATCTGACGCTTGACGAGGGCGGCCATACGCTGCGGGCGAAGCAAGTGGTGTGTGCGACTGGCTACGACGTGAGCGTGAAGCTGCGCCGCTCGCCCGGACGACTGGCGAGCACCTGGGCCTTTGTGTCCGAGCCGATTGACGACTTTCCCGGCTGGCCGGAACGATGCCTGATTTGGGAAACGGCGCGCCCGTACCTGTATGTCAGAACCACCGAAGACGGCCGGGTGTTGGCGGGAGGCGAAGACGAGCCGTATCCCTACCGCCATCGGCGGCGGACGACGTTTGCGGCCAAGACCGACACGCCTGATTGGCCGGGTTCGCGACATGTTTCCTGACCTGCGCATCGAGCCGGCCTACTGTTGGGCAGGGACGTTCGCAACGACTGACGACGGCCTGCCGTTCATCGGCCAGGTGCCTGAACAGCCGGGCATCTGGTTCGCCCTCGGATACGGAGGCAACGGCATCACGTTCAGCGTCATTGCTGCAGCCATCCTGCGAGATCTGCTCCGCGGCCGCGACAACGCCGACGCGAGGCTGTTCTCATTCGAGCGGCCCAGTCGCTGATGGCTGGCACGGTTCTGGCTATAACTGGCGGGCATGCGTGTTCGCTACGCGAGTGACGACCGGCCCGGCATCTCTCGAACGAAGTCCGGCAGCAGTTTTGTCTACAGGACTGCCAACGGCCGCATCGTGCGCGATCCCGCGATGCTGGCGCGCATTCCGTCGGCTGGCGGTGCCTCCGGCCTGGACCAACGTCTGGCTCGCCCGCGATCCGTCCGGCCACGTTCAAGCGACCGGACGCGATGCGCGCGGCCGCAAGCAATATCGGTATCACGCCGCGTGGACGGCGCAGCGCGATCGCGCCAAGTACGATCACCTGATTGATTTCGCGCGGCTGCTTCCGGCGGTCAGACGCCGGGTGGCGCGAGATCTCGACGCACCGTCACTCTCGCGACGCTCGCGTGCTCGCTACCGTCATCGCGCTCCTGGAGCGCACGCGCATTCGCGTCGGCAACGACGAGTACGCGCGCGACAACGGATCGTATGGCCTGACGACGATGCAGAACCGGCACGTGCAGGTCCGCAGTGGGCGACTCGCGTTCCGGTTCAAAGGCAAGTCAGGCATCCACCACGCGGTCACGCTCGAAGATCCCAGACTGGCGCGCGAAGTGCGCCGCTGCCAGGAACTGCCCGGCCAGACGCTGTTCGAATACCGCGATGCCGGCAGCCGGTTGCGCCGCGTCGGTTCCGCGGACGTGAACGCCTATCTGGCGGCAGTCGCCGGATCCGAGGTCACGGCGAAAGACTTTCGCACGTGGTGGGGCACGGTCTCGGCCTGCAGCCTGCTGCGCGAAGCCCCGGCCGCGGCGACGGCCACCGCCCGAAAGCGGAATCTCCTCGCCGCACTCGACGATGTCGCGAAGCAGCTCGGCAACACCCGCGCCATCTGCCGCAAGTGCTACGTGCACCCGTCGGTCCTCGACGCCTACGCGCGCGGCGTGTCGCTCGGCCCTCGCCCGCACGACGCGAGACGCGTGGCTGGATTGAGCGCCGACGAACGCACGACGCTGTCGCTGCTCGAAGCGATGCGTCGAACAGCGGTACCCGTCGCGCGCGCCCCGGAACCGGTCAAGACGGGTCAGGACGAGCGGGCGCGCCGCGTAGATTCGCCTACCTGCCGCGGCCGCCCTTGGCGGCCCTGGCAATCATGACCTCCGTTGATTTGACGATCGCGATCGCATCGTCGCCGCGCCGCAACTTCAGGGCGCGGACGGCGTCGGCCGTGATGACGGCGGTCAGCGAGTAGCGGCCGACTCGGAGGCGGACCTGCGCGAGCAGTCCATCGATTCGCACCTCTTCGACAAACCCCGGCAACCGATTTCGCGCGCTCAGTTCGCTGAGCGACTCCTCCGCGTCCGGGCTGGTCCGGCGCCGCGCCTGGGGCTGCTGCCGGGCGAGTAACCGTTCGATCTCACTTTCAGACACCCGATGGTGGCCGCCTTCGGTCCGGGTGGTCCTGACGTGACCACTATGCACCCAGCGTTTGAACGTGGAATAGCCGACGCCAAGCTGCATCGCTGCCGCTCTCACGGTTAGAAGGCCCATGCCGCGGATGCTAGCAGCAGAACCGTGCGACGTGCGAGGTGCGTGGCGGGCGTGCCGTATACTTCGAGGCGCGCGCCGCGGCGGTACTCGCGGCCCGGTCACAGCAGCCAACTCCATGGAATATCTGATCCTGATCTTTCTGCACGTCCTCTTCGGCATCTTCTGGGCTGGCGGAGCCATCGTCGCTGGATTCTTCATTCTTCCAGCCGTCATCGACGCCGGACCGGCGGGTGGCGCCGTGATGGCCGGAGTGGTGCGGCGGCGCCTCCCGGTGATCATCAGCCTCGCCGCCGTGATTGTGCTCCTCACCGGGGTTCGGCTGTACATGCTGCGGTTCACGCCGGAATGGTTTCTGACGAAAGAGGGACTCGTGCTTTCCCTTGGCGCGCTGCTGGCGATCGGCGCGTTTGTGATCGGCCTGTTCGTGCAGAAGCCCGTGGCCGAGCGTCTGGGCGCGCTGGCCGGCCAACTGGCCGCCGCCGGATCGGCGCCAACGGCCGCGCAGGCCGCTGAACTTCAGGCGCTCCGAGCGCGACTGCGCCGAGTGGCCAACCTGACAGCGTGGCACCTGCTCGTCGCGTCCATTCTCATGGCCGGCCACCGCCTCGCGGCCGTGCTCTGACCGGACGGGGGGACGGCGTGGAGCGTGGAAAGCGCTTGAGGTACGGCGTGGAAAGCGCTTGAAGTTCGGTGTGGAGGGCGCTTGAAGTACGGCGTGGAAAGCGCTTGAAGTTCGGGGTGGAAAGCGCCTGAAGTTCGGGGTGAAAAGCGCTTGAAGTTCGGGGTGAAAAGCGCCTCGAAGTTCGGGGTGGAAAGCGCCTTGAAGTTCGGCGTGGAATAGCGCTCGAGGTTCGGGGTGGAGAGCCGCTTGAAGTACGGGTGGAGCGCCCTGAAGACCACGACGGGCCGCGGCCGATTGAGGTGCCCGCCCGATTGGCGTCGGACCGCGCCGCGAATGATTCGGCATCAGCGCGCGGAGCTTCACAGGCTCGACGCCAAGGTCATCGCGTGGAACGCGCGCGACCTGACGGTCCGCGAGATTCACGGCCCTTTTGGCGGAGACTTCCACGGTCGACGCGTCGCCGGTTCGACATCGGCCCGACGTCGGTCGGGCCGAAGGGTGCCCGGCAGGCGCGGCCCTCGACCGTCGTGCCCTTCTACGGCGCACTTCGCGGCCCTTCACGTCCATCCCGCGCCCTTCGCACCGCACCTCCGCGCCCTTCACCCCGACTTCGCGCCCTTCACGCCGGACTTCCCGTGCCTTTCACGCCGCACTTCCCGCGCCCTTCACACCGGACTTCCCGCGCCCTTCACGCCGTACTCCGCGCCCTTCACCCGAACTTCCCGCGCCCTTCACGCCCGCACTTCCAGCGCCCTTCACGCCGTCACTTCCCGCGCCCTTCACCCGTAACGTCTTACTGCTTGACGGCGAGCCGCGTCGGCGCGAGCAACGTCACGCCTTTCCGCTTGGTCGCGATGCTGATGCGCTCGTTCGGCTTCACGCCGTCGGCCAGCGTGTATGTCAGCGTGTACTGATGCATCAGGTGGTCGACGATCCTGGACGTCGCCGCCTGCAGCGCCGTTGAGCTCGTCGCCACCGACGGCCTCGGTCCGGCCGCCGGTGAACTTCGGGCCATCGCCGAGGACACGGCCAATCGGCGTCGTTGGCAGTGAGAGCAGATCGACAATCGCGCCGCTCGCCACGACCTGCGCCAGCACCTGGTCGAGGTTGGAGCTCTCTGAGACGTCGCCGCCAATCGTGAGCACGAGGATGACCGGGCGTGCCGACCTGCGGCGAACGTGCTCCTTGGCGGCTTCGGAAATTCCCGTCGACCAATTGCTCCGGCTCCGGCAGCAGCTTGCCGCGCTGCCCGAGCCGGCCCAGCGCCGTCTTGAGCAGTGCCACGTCCTGGGTGTAGTCCTGGATGACGAGCGCCTGCGGGCTCATCTGGCGGATGGAAAACTCCGCCCGCGCGATCGTGACCTTGCAGCACTTGCGCCACCACCGGCTGAAATCCGCCCGTCCCGCCGTCGTCGACGATGATCGCGATCTGCATCGGCGTGGTGTCGGGCGTCAGGCTCGAAACCGTCGCGTCTTTCCCGCCATCCTTGACTGTCAGATCGGCGGCGGTGAGATCCGCCACGATCCCGCCCTTCGCATCGATCGCCGCGAGATGCACCGTTCTCGTCGTGGCCGCCAGCGGTGCTTCCGCGTCGAGGTTCGCGGGGCCGGCCGACAGCACCGCGAAGGCGAGCATGAGCACCAGTCCAATCCGTTTCATCACGGTCTCCCGGCGCCTGGCAAATCAGCTTACCGTAGGACGCGCTCGAGCCTTCGCTGGCCGGTGGAGGCGAGTGTCAGGCGCCCGATCAGCTGTCGCGCATGATCGAGAGCGGGCTCACCGCGAGCGCGCGCCGTGCCGGTACTGCACTGGCGATGAGCACTGCACCGACGAGGACGGCGGAAGGACGAGCCACTCGATGATCGACGGCGCGCCCGCGCCGGGGCAGACGCCACAACCATCGCATGACGAGCACCGAACCGATCGCGCCGCCAACAGCGCCCACCGCCGCCAGCCGAAGCCCTTCAGGAGCACCTGACGAATGACGCGCCAGCTCTGAGCGCCGAGCGCGAGGCGAAGCGCAATCTCGCGGCGGCGCTGCCGGGCGGATTCGGCGAACGCGCCGTAGAGACCGAGCCCGGCGAGCACCAGCGCGAAGATCGCGGCGGCGCGACGAGCAACGTCGCGATTCGTGCCGGCGCGAAGGCCGTGAGGCTCAGGTGCGCATCGAGCGTGCGCACGGCGAGAAGGCGGCCGCCGTCGACGCCGCTGAGCGCGCGGCCAACCGCGTCGACTCACCCCGTATCGGCACGCCGTGCGCCGAGAATCAGCGTCATGCGGCCTTCGAAGTTCTGCCAGATCGGCAGGAAGATCGCCGGCGGGCTCTCGCGCTGCGACGACCGAAGCAGCGGCGATCGAACGACACCGACGATCTCGGTCCGCCCGCCGGCGACGTCGATGACCGTGGCCCCGACCGCGCCCTCCTCGAACTACAGGTCGGCGGCCTGTTGATTGACGACGGCGACGCGGTGAACAGGACCGACGCCGGCGTGTCGCCGAACCACATCCCCGCGACGAGCGAGAAGCCCATGGCCACGAAGTATCCGGACGAGACCACCGTCGGCGCGAGGATGGCCCGCGCGGCCAACGGGGCTGCCGGCACCCTGACCTGCATCGGGCTCCCTGACGGCACCGGCGGCGGACCCTGCTCGGCGTAGTAGTAGATCAGCGGACCGGGCGGCTCGTCGCGGCTGACGCCGTGGGCGCGGGCGCACGACTCCGACAATCGACACGCGATCACCGGACGGAATCGACGATGGTTCGACCGAGCGCGTCGCCGCCAAACGAGGTGGCCGCCGCCTGCTCGTTGACGACGGCGACGCGACAGCCACCCGCCGTGTCGCGCCCGCCGAACATCCGGCCGGCGACCGGAGGCAATTGGAGGCCAGTGACGACGGTGGGCGTCGTCGCGACGGCCGCGACGATCGCGTCGCGTACGGCGACACTTCGCGGGGCTCGATCCGGTAGGCTGCCACGAGGCGCGGCCACCGGGAATGACTGACGTCCAGACGGCGGTATCGATCCCCTCGAGCGCCAACGCGGCCTCCTCCGCGCGGCGAAAGTAGTCGCGGCCGAGCGATCCTTCGAGGATCGCGACGATCGGCTCGCCGAGCCGATCGCCGGCGCCGGTGCGGAGCGCGGAGCGGAATCCGTCCAGCAGCACGCCGGTCGCGATGACGAGCACACCGCAGCACGACATCTGCGCGATGACCAGCCCCGATCGCAACCGCCGCGCCGCATTCGACGGCCCGCCGCTCTCGCGGCGCAGGACGGCCGCCGGATCGTCGTGACGCACTTCGAAAAATGGCACGAGGCCACACGCGATCGTGATCACGACGCAGGCGATCGATACGACGCGCGAGCGCAGCGAGATCGGGCGCAGAGCTGAGGTGCTCGGCGTCTTGATCGAAGAGGAGCGCCGGAATCACGGCCGTCGTCCACGCCGCGAGCAGCAGACCACCTGCCCCGCCGGCGACCGCGACCAGCAGGCTGTCGATCGAGACTGTGACGTCCGAGCTGCGTCGCGGCTGGCGCCGATTGCGCGACGCGGATTGACGTCTCCTGCGATCGCGCCGACGCGCGCGCCAGCGAGAAACGCGACGACGTTGGCGCAGGCGATGAAGAAGACGACGCCAGCCGCCGCTGGAAGCAGCCGGCTGAGCCGGAAAAACCCGCCGGCGACTTCGGGCGTCGCGCCAGTGTAGCGCTGCACGGCGATGGCCGCGTCCTGCGTCCGTGCCGACGTTCGACGATCGTCTGAGCGCGCGACGGCGTCACGCGCGGCGTGCAGGCGCGCCAGCACCCAGACGCTGCGGCTCCGACGGTCGCGGTCGGTCGCGGTGGCGTGCGTCCGAGCGACACCCACAGGTCCACCGCGCGTCCGAAGTACACGCCCTCGAGCCACGCGGGCGCGACATCCGCGACCGCGCGAAGTCGACGCCGTCCACGCGAATCGACTGGCCGCTTCGCGTCGGCTCGGCTCTTGCAGCTCCGACTCGCCAGAAGCGATGGCTGACGACGATGTCATCGGTCCGCGGCAGTCCGAGCAGCTCAAAGACCTCCGGCGTGACCGTGGCGATGGGCACCACTGACGGACGACTCGCCACCGAAACCGCGGCCTGCGATTCACGCACGGCGCCGACGGCGGCAAAGGCGTCCGTCTGGCCTCGCAGCGCCCGCACGTCGTCCAGCGACATCGGCCCGAAGCCGTCCCTCACGTCGCGGGAGAACACCGAGACGAGCGTGTCGACTCCGGCCAGAGGCACATCGCGGCCGACGAGGCCGCGAATGAACGGGGCGAATCAATCCCAGGACGGCGGCGTTGCCGCCGATCCCGACGGCGATCGTGAGCACCAGCGCTGCAGTCAGCGCCTCGCGGGCGAGCTCCTTCCGCCCGTCCGGGGCAGCGAGTCAGAACGCCGTGCCGTAGTCGCGTGACGCGGTCGCCTTGCTGCAGGGTCGAGACGACCTCCTGTGGTGTCGCGGCGCCGTAGACGCGCGCGCTTCCCTGCGCCTGTGGATGAGCGGCGGTGAGCGTCAACAGCGCGGCACCGGAAGAACACGACCGACAGCGCATGAACAACCTCCTCGAAAAAGCCACGACATGGTACGGTACGCGCACCCTTCGGGAGCGCATCGTTGGAAATCTATCTCGTCGACGGCACGTACGAGTTGTTTCGTCACTACTTCGCGCTGCCGCCCGCACAAGACGCGGAGGGCCGCGAGGTCGCGGCGGTACGCGGCGTCCTCACTTCGATGCTGGGCCTGATCAATTCAGGCGCGACGCATCTTGGCGTCGCGACCGATCACGTCATCGAGTCGTTTCGCAATCGCTTGTGGCGAGGCTACAAGACGAGCGCCGGCGTGCCCGCCAACCTCATGTCGCAGTTTCAGCTGCTCGAAGACGCGTTGACGGAGCTCGGCGTAGTCGTCTGGCCGATGGTCGAGTTCGAAGCGGACGACGCCCTGGCCGCCGCCGCAGAGCGAGCGGCTGCCGATCCGCGAGTGACGCGTGTCGTGATCTGCACGCCCGACAAGGACCTGTCGCAGTCGGTCCGCGGCACCCGCGTGGTGCAGCTCAACCGGCGGACCCGCGAGTTCCGTGACGAGAACGGCGTGATCGCGAAGTTCGGCGTGCCGCCTTCCGCGATTCCCGACTATCTGGCGCTCGTCGGTGACAGCTCGGATGGCTATCCCGGCCTGCCGGGCTGGGGGCCCAAGTCGACGGCAGCCGTACTGGCACGCTTCGGTCACCTGGAGGCCATCCCGGAAGACTG
Organism: uncultured Acidobacteriota bacterium; assembly: GCA_963816795.1. Lineage (GTDB taxonomy): Bacteria > Acidobacteriota > Vicinamibacteria > Vicinamibacterales > SCN-69-37 > CAWFLT01. Next base: position 262,390 of record CAWFLT010000003.1, read on the forward strand.
GCGCGAGTGGCATGTCAACGCCGCGAGCCCCGCCGCGCTGGCCGCCACATTCGTGCGCGAGCGCGATCGCGCGCTGCTCTTCCGAACGCTGGCGACGCTGAGGACCGATGCGCCGGTGTTCGATCGCGTGGACGACCTGGCCTGGCACGGTCCGCGGCCCGGCTTCTCGGCCTTCGCCGCAAAGCTCGAGGCGGCTGGTGCGGCGTCCAGTCCTCAACCAGGGCGACGCGGACAGGCCCGCGACACACGGCGAGACAGGCGGTGACTGGCGTTTTACCGTTTCGCGTAGAGCACGGCCGCCGGGCTGAGATCCTGGCCGGCGATAGAACTGAGCGTCCCTATGGGCCCGTGCAGGGCCCACCACCGCTTGGCCTCGTCGGTAGACCACGCCGGCACCGGCAGCGCGGCCAGCCGGGCATCGAGCTCGGCCATGGTCTGCGGCCGGTCCGCAGGATCTTTGGCAATACAGTCGAGGACCAGCGCATCGAGCTCGGCAGGCAACGCGATTTCCGTCCGCATTGACGGCGGCGACGGCGCGTCGCGCACGTGGGCGAGCACGGTCGCGACCGCGGTGTCGCCCTTGAACACGGTCTGTCCCGTCAGCAACCAGTACGCCACGCATCCCATCGCATAGATGTCCGCGCGCCCATCCACCTCGTCACGGCCGAGCCCGACCTCTGGCGCCATGTAGGCGGGCGTTCCGGCAGTCACGCCCTGGACGGTCAGTGCCAGCTCCCCGGTCAGATCACCGGTGTGCTTGACGAGACCGAAGTCGAGCACCTTGACGAAATCGCAATCGGGCCCCAGCCGGCAGGTGAAGATGTTGCCCGGCTTGACGTCGCGATGAATGACCCCGCGCGCGTGTGCCTCGCCGAGGGAGTGACACGCCTGCCGAAGAAAGTGCACCGCGCGCGACGGTTCGACCGGCCCGAACTTCTGCACGAGCGTTTCCAGACTGAGCCCCTCGAGAAACTCCATGACGTAGTAGAACGCCCCTTCTTCCGTGACGCCGAAATCGTAGACGTCGATCGTGTGCGTCGATCGAAGCGCGGCGGTTTCGGTCGCTTCCCGCTCGAATCGCCGAACGGCCGTCTCACGGCTGCGGGCGTCGTGGCCGAGCAGTTCCGGCCGGATCAGCTTGACCGCCGCCGGCCGCGCCAGCATGCGATGACGGCCCATCCAGACTTCGCCCATGCCGCCTTCTCCGAGCTTGGTCACCAGCTCGTAGCTGCCGATCTCGCGCGCGCGGGTCAGGCGGACGCCATACCGATAGACAATCTGCGCGATCACGTAGGCGACGATCGCGCAGAGATACGTCGTGAAGAGGAAGAACGCGATGACCAGCGGCACCGGCCGGCCGATCGGGTTCCCGAACGCACTCGTGAGCAGAATCGTGAGCGGCCCGGTCGACGCGGATGCGAGCGCGGCGATCAGCACCCGCCGCGGGGTGTTCGGCGCGATCAGAGGAAACACGAGAATCCAGGCGCACTCCCACGGCAGCCCCGAGAACTTGCCTTCCACCAGCCGGATGTCGGGAAAACCGCCCCAGAACCCGGCGACCGAAATGCCGAGCGATCCGATCACCTCGAAGACGAGCCCCAGGTCGAGCAGTTTCTGCGGCGGCAGCAGGGCCCGCCACGACGCCACCCAAACGGCGATCGCCACCACGACCGAACCGATGGCAAACACGTTCTGCACACGCATGAACGAGTAGCCCGGCACCGTCAGCGACGCGACGATATGTGGTCCGAAGTAGGCCAGCGTGTAGGTGCAGCAATAGAGCAGCGCCGCCCATCCAAGCCGGCGCGACGCCTCGTCGAGCAGCTCGGCCGGGGCGCCCCCGAGCGACGAACGATCAGGACCGACCGGCACGGCCAGTCGCGTCGTCTGCATCACGGCATTCTGTCATTGGCGGGCGTAGACACATAAGAACTGCAGTTCGTTGTTGCCCCAACCGTGCCCTCCGGTCTCGACGACCCACTTCGCCGGATCGGGGGGCGCACCGGATCGCCCATCGAACTCATCCGCCCAGGTCAATTGCCAGCCCGCGAGCACCTGACGAGCGATACGCGGTCGCCTCCCCGCTGCTGGAGAAGACGGCCACGATGCCGGCGAACGCGCACGCCGCCGCCGCAGGTCTCCGCACGATTCGGACGGTAGCACGGAACCCGCGTCTTGCACCGCTGCGTGAGCCGCCGAGTATGATGGACCAGTGCCAGCACCGGTGCGGGTGGCCTTTCTGGGCTGTGGCTTCATTACGCGCGTGCACAGCCAGAACGTCAGGACGCTCGCCGGGGACGTCGCGTGCAGCTATGCGAGCCGCGACGCCGCGAAGGCCAGCGCCTTCTGTCGGGAATTCGGCGGCACGACCAGCTATTCAAGTTACCGCGCGGCACTGGACGACGCGACGGTTGACGCAGTGGTCGTGGCGGTGCCGCCCAAGTTTCATCTGGAGCTCACGCTCGCCGCGCTCGACGCGGGCAAGCACGTGCTCGTTGAGAAGCCGGCGTTCCTCGAGTTGGCCGATTACGCGACGGTCCAGGCGGCACGCGATCGGATGCAGCGCATCGTCCTGGTCGGCGAGAACGACCACTACAAGCCGCTGGCCGTCCGGCTCAGACGGCTCCTGGCCGACGGGGCGATTGGGGAGATGGTGTTTGCGCAGTTCACGACGATCGCGAAGCGTCTCAAATCAGCGGACGACTGGCGGAATGACGAGAGCATGGCAGGCGGCGACGCGTTTTTCGAAGAAGGCATCCACTGGCTGCATCTCGCCGGCAGTCTGGGTCCTCAGATCACGGCGATTCAGGGATTTCGGCCGGCCGGATCGATGGACGGTCCCGATCGCCGTCGTAAGAGCATGATGGTGGCCTTTCGCTACGACAACGGCGCGGTCGGAACGCTTTACTACTCGCGCGAAATCCCCTCGCTGCTGCGGGGCCTGCGCGTCTCGAAGCTGATGGGACGCGGCGGCGTCATCTCGTTCGAGTCCAACGGCGCAGCGATGCTGGTCCGCGGCCGCCGGATGCCCAGGCTGGTGCTCCCGGGGTTTCGCGACATCCGCGGCTATCAAGCCATGTATCGCGACTTCGTACGCGCCATTCGCACCGGGAGCCCTCCGGAGATGAGCCTGGAACGCGCGATGGACGACCACCGTCTGATGGACCAGATTTACGCCAGCCTCGCATAGCCTCTTTGATGCAACACGAGCACTACGACATCCTCATCATCGGCACCGGCGCGGGCGGCGCCACGCTCGCCCATGCCCTGGCGCCGACGGGCGCCCGCATCCTCATCCTCGAGCGCGGCGACTACGTGCCGCAGGAAGACGACAACTGGAGTCCCGAGGCGGTGTGGAAACACCTTCGCTATCGCGCGAAGGAGCGCCTCCTCGACGAGTGGGGCAAGGAGTTTCAGCCGTACACGCACTACGGCGTCGGGGGAAACACCAAATACTGGGGCAGCGTCCTCCACCGCCTGCGGCGCGAAGACTTCCTGGATCTCGAACACGCGGGCGGCCTCTCGCCGGCGTGGCCGATTTCGTACGAGACGCTCGCGCCGTACTACGACCGGGCGGAGCGTCTCTATCACGTGCACGGCGCCGCGGGCTTCGACCCGACCGAGCCGCCGCGCGGTCCGTATCCGTTCGCGGCCGTGCCGCATTCCTCCGGCATGCTCGCGATCGCCGATCAGTTGCGCGATCTCGGTCTGCATCCTTTCTCGCTGCCGCTGGGCCTCATCCGGCCCGGCGAGGCCGGCGGCTGCGCCCTGTGCAACACCTGCAATTCGTTCCCGTGCAAGATTCGCGCAAAGAGCGACGCGGAAGTCTGCTGCCTCGAGCCGGCGCTGACGTTCCCCAACGTCACACTGTGGACCAACGCCTTCGCGCATCGGCTGATCACGCGGCCGGACGGGCGGGCCGTAGACGCGGTGGAGATTGTTCGGCGAAATGAGACCGTCCGGGTTTCCGCCGATGTGTTCGTGTCGTCCTGCGGCGCCATTCACTCGGCGGCGCTCCTGCTGCGGTCGGCGAACGGTCAGCACCCGCACGGTCTCGCCAACTCGTCAGGTCTCGTCGGCCGGCGCTACATGGCGCATCTGGCGACGATGATGGAGGGGTTTCATCCGCTGCGGAAGAACGAGACGGTCTTTCAGAAGACGGTCGGGATCAACGACTTCTATCTGCCTGGCCCGGATCGGCCGTTCCCACTCGGACACATCCAATCTCAAGGGCGCACGCACGGCGTGATGGCGCAAACCGTGGTGCCGTGGATACCGCTGTGGGCCTACGAGGCCTGGGTCGCGCGCGGTGTCGACTGGCTGGCGATGTCCGAAGATCTTCCCGATCCCGAAAATCGTGTGACCGTTGAGGCCGATGGGCGCATCCGCTTGCGCTACCGGCCCAACAACCTCAGGTCGCACAACCGGCTCGTCAAGGAGATGAAGCGCGTCTTGAAAAAGCTCGGGTTCTGGGTCGTCGTGGCCCACTCGCATCGCAGCAAGAACACCACCCACCAGTGCGGCACGCTGGTCTTCGGCACCGATCCGTCCTCGTCGGTGCTCGACCCTTATTGCCGCGCGCACGATCTCTCGAATCTCTTCGTCGTCGACGCTTCGTTCTTTCCGTCGTCAGCCGCCGTCAATCCGGCGCTGACCATTGCGGCGCAGGCCCTGCGGGTCGCCGATCACATCACCGGTTCGCCGGAGCCAAAGGAGACTCGGCCGTGAGAGCGCGATCGTTCAGCCATGTCGGCATCACCGTCTCGAACTTCAACCGCGCGGTGCAGTTCTACTGGGAGGTCTTCGGCTGTCCGCTGGTCGGCGTCGCCGACACGCCGTCCGAGCGTGTGCGAACGTTTTTCGGGGTCGACGCCCCGGCACCGCACTGCAAGATTGGCTGGATTCGCGTGCCTGGCGGCGGCGTCCTCGAGATTTTCGCGTTCGAGCCGCAGCAGGCCGGCGGTCGCTATTCCGTGGAACCGGGTCGGGTTGACGCACTTCTCGTTCAACGTGCGCAACCTGGATCGCTGGCACGAGCACCTCGTGAGCCGAGGCGTCGAGTGCCTCGGCCGCCCCGAGCGTTCGCCGCGCGGTCATTCGTTCTTTTTCGCGAAGGATTTCGACGGCAATCTCATCGAGTTGATGGATCTGGGCTTCATGTACCACGTCCTCGGCTGGCTCGGACCGCTCGGTGGATTCCTGTTCAGGCGGGGGATGTACAAGCAGGTACTACGCTGCTCGACCTTGACCCCGCATCGGCCTCCCTACTAATCTCGCTGCTGCTCCCCCGTTCGGAGGTTCCCCATGCGGCGCGCTCTCGCGGTCGTGCTTTTCGCTTTGACATCCGCCAGTCTCGTGTTGGCTCAAACCCAAATCACGAGTGGCGTCATCCAGGGCACGGTGGTGGATGCGACAGGCGCGGCGCTTCCCAGCGCGAGCGTGGAGATCAAGAATCTCGACACCAATACCAGCGAGCGCCGCACCACCGACGGCGAGGGCCGCTTTACGGCGCTGCAGCTTCAGCCCGGGCGCTACACGGTCACGATTCAGCTCAAGGGGTTTTCGACGTTCGTGCAGGACGGCGTCGTGCTCACGGTCGGCCAGAGCCTCACGCTCCGGCCACGGATGACGGTGTCGACCGTCGAGCAGACGGTGACCGTCACCGGCACGCCGGCGATCGAAACGACGCGAAGCGGCGTCGCCTCGACCCTGAACGAGAAGGTCATCGGGACGCTCCCGATCCTGGGCCGGAAGTTCGAGGACTTCCTGACGTTGACGCCGGGCGTGAGCGTCGTCCAGGGGCCGGACGGCGACGAGATCTCCTTTGCCGGACAGCGCGGCGTCTTCAACAACGTGAGTCTCGACGGCGGCGACTACAACAACGGCTTTTTCGGCGAGCAGGCAGGCGGACAGCGCGCCCCGATTGACATCACGCTCGACGCGGTCAGGGAATTCCAGGTCATCGCGACGGGAGCGCCGGCCGAGTTCGGCCGCACCGCCGGCGGCGTGGTGAACGTCATCACCAAATCCGGCACCAACGCCCTGCGCGGCAGCCTCTTCTATTTTCAGCGTCTCGAAGCGCTCACCGGCGACTTGTCGGACGGCACCAAGTTGGAGGACTTCCACCGCGAGCAGTTCGGCGGGACGGCTGGCGGACCGATCAAGAAGGACAAGGTGTTCTTCTTTGCAGCGCTCGAAGGGATCACCGGTGACTTCACGCGGCCGAACCTGAGCGTGCCGATCGGCACGCCCTGCCCGGTGTCGGCGCCGGTCATCCCGGCCGACGAAGCGCTCATCAACGGCAGTCCCGATTGTCAGCGGCGCGCGCTGCTGTCGTTCTTCCAGTCGCGGCTCGGACGGGACGAAAGTCTGCCGATCGGGCATCCGATCAACACGACTGCGCTCCTGCTCAAAGGCGATGCGAACCTGAACGAGAACAATCACCTCACGATTTCGTACAACTTCAACCACTCACGCAAAGAAAACGAGACGTTCGACGTGGCGACCTATGGTCCCTCTGCCAACGGCATCGAGGGCAACCCCGCGCGCATCAACGTCGTGAACGCCAATTGGTTTTCGACCCTCTCGTCGAGCAAGCTGAACGAATTTCATTTCACCTACTCCCGCGAGTCGCGGCCGAGACAGGCGGTCGACGCGATATCGCCGGATACCGGGATGGGCTTCGGCCCGTCGTTCCGGTTCGGGAATCCCTACTTCCTGCAGCCGGCCGTCGACGAACTGATCTGGCGGACGCAGTTCAAGAACAACCTGTCGTGGATCCGCGGCGGCCACACGATCAAGATCGGCGCCGAATGGATGCACACCTTGAACGATCAGGTGTTCCGCGGGTTCTTCACGGGCCGCTACATCTTCGACAGCGTCTCGTCGTTCCTTCGCTACACCTCACCGGCGGCGCCAGGCGGGTTCGGTCCCGTCCACCATCGGCTGTTCGGGCGGCGTGTATGTGACCGCGCCGGCGTCCTGTCCGGCCGGAACGACCACGACGGGCGGTCCCCTGCTCCTCTACCTCCAGGGTGCGGGCCGCACGGGGCTGGCGACCGACGCGGCCGGCGCCTCGACGATCTCGAACGAAGAGTTTGGCCTGTTCGTGCAGGACCAGTGGCAGGTCAAACCGGGGCTGACGCTCAACTACGGGCTGCGCTGGGACGCGCAGATCATGCCGGACACGGTGGATCCGACGACGACTGCATACGGGCGGTTCCTGAACGATCCGACGTTCCCGAGCGACGGCACGATTCCCAACCAGACCAACATGTGGCAGCCGCGCCTCGGGCTGGCATGGGATCGCAAGAACGACGGCAACTCGGTGTTCCGCGCGAACTTCGGCATTTTTTCGGCGCGCCAGAACATGCTGACCCAGGTCGGATCGGTGACCACGAACGGGCTGCAGCAGCAGACGATCTTCCTGCAGACCGATCTGCACCGTCAGTTCGGACTCCCGATGCCGGTGTGGCCAGGGGTGGTCGCGCCGGCGCCGGTGCCGGAGGGCGCCTTCCCCGACTTCTCAGGCGTGCGCGTGTTCGATCGCGACTACAAGAACCCGCGTGTCTACTCCTTCAACGTCTCGTACGAGCAAGAGCTGGCGCCCGATTGGGCGGGATACGTCGACTTCATCTGGACCAAAGGCACGAACCTCAGCCGGTTTCTCAACTACAACCGCTCCGGCGCCGTCTGCTGCGACGTGAGCCAGGCCAACGGTGGGACGGGCAACGTCTTCACGTACCCGGGCGCGCCGCCCTGGGGCCCGGCGCTCGGTGAGGTCATGGTGGCGACCAGCGTCGGCCACTCGCTCTACCGCGGCCTCACCCTCGGCGTGCGCAAACGGTTCTCCGATAAGTACCAACTCGAGGCCAACTACGTCCTCGCCAAGGATGAAGACGACGACAGCAACGAGCGCGATCCCTTCACCGATCGCAGCTTCAACTTCTTCGATCTCGACCTCGACTACTCGCTCTCGGATCGCGACATCCGTCACAAGTTCAACCTGTTCGGGTTCTTCGAGCTTCCAGCGCAGCTGAACCTGAACGCGCGCGTGCAGGCGCGGACGGCGCAACCGATCACGCCGTCGCCACGCGTCGTCGAACGGGAACGATCGCGGCCGCAACAGCGACTCGCAAGGACAACGCGTACTTCAGCTTCGACTGGCGGCTGACGCGGGCGTTCAAGGTCGGTGCGCGCTACGAGATCATCCCCATGGTGGAGATGTTCAATACGTTCAACAACGCCAACAACCTCAACCCGCTGTCGACGCCGGCGCTGTTCGACTTCTCCGGCTTCCTGCGGACCGGTGTCGGCGATCCGAGACAGTGGCAGCTGGCGGTCAAGTTCACGTTTTAGTTGTAGATCAAGAGCTCACACGGGGGGCATGGAGGAGGCACGGAGAGCACGGGGATGGAACGCAGCACGGGTGTTTGTGAGCCTGGCGTCGTCCGACTGGGTGGAACGATCGCGGGCCAGTGACTGAACGCAGTCCAGAGCAAGCAGACGCTTTGCCTCTTTCTCGCACTTCGGACTCCGTGAGCCCCGTGCCAACGCCGTGAGCCCCGTGTTAGAGGTCTTGGGTTGGAGTAGGATGGCGCCATGCTGAAGATCTCCACGACCCTGCGCGCCGCCACCTGGCTGGCCATCGTCGCGGCCAGCTTGTCGCTGACTTCGTTCACGGTCCGCGGCGCCGACAAACGGATTGTCATCCTGGCGGGCCGCCCCAGCCACGGGCCGGGCGCGCATGAGTTCCGCGCCGGCAGCCTGCTGATGCAGAAGGCGCTCGCCGGATTCCCCGGCGTGTCGGTCGAGGTCATCCCGATGGGCTGGCCGACCCAGGAAGTGGACGGCAAGCGGGTGGACGACCACACGCCGCTGATGACCGCCGATGCGATCCTGATCTACGCCGACGGCGGCAAGGGCAATCCCGCGATTCAGGGCGACCGCATGCAGGTGCTCGAGTCGCTCGGCCAAGAAGGGCGTGGGACTCGGGTTCGGGCACTACGGCGTCGAAGTACCGGCCGGCGTGCCCGGTGAAACGTTTCAGCGCTGGATCGGCGGCTACTACGAGACGAACTGGTCGGTGAACCCGATGTGGGAGCCGAAGATCGACAAGCTGCCGAACCATCCGGTCGCGCGGGGTGTGCAGCCGTTCGCGACGCACGACGAGTGGTATTTCAACATGCGCTGGACCACGGATCCCGCGCTCAAAGCCCGGGTGACGCCGATCCTGGTCGCGACGCCGAGCGACGAGGTCCGCAAAGGCCCCTACGTCAGCCCGCGCGGGCCCTACGAGCACATCGTCGCCGCCAGCGGCCAGGTCGAAACCATGATGTGGGTCATGGAGCGGCCTGACGGCGGACGCAGCTTCGGCTTTACTGGCGGGCACACCCACACCAACTGGGGCGATCCCAATCAGCGCCGGGTGATGCTGAACGCGCTGTTGTGGATCGCCAAGGTCGAGGTGCCCGCCGGCGGGGTGCAGGACAAGATCACCGCTGCGGACCTCACGGAGAACCTGGATCGAAGGGCGGGAAGAAGTAGGTCAGACCGGACTAGCGCCAGCGGAACAGCTTCAACGCCAGCACGAAGGAGACCACGAGCCAGACCGACCAGCGCGGCGAGCTGCGGCACGAGCTGCGCGCAGGCCGGCGCCCTGCAGCATGTTCGCGCGCAGCGCGTCGATCAGCGCCGTCAGCGGCAGCGCCTTGATGAACGGCTGCACGACGTCGGGAAATCGCTGCGCCGAGAAGAACACGCCGGACAGGATCCACATCGGCATCATGACCACGTTCATGAGGCCGGAGACGCGCCTCGATCGTCCGCGCCCGCGAGGCGACCAGGAGCCCGAGCGCGCTGAACGCACAGCGATCCCAGCGACGCAGATCGCGGCCAGCTCGAGCAGCGAGCCGCGCACCGGCACGCCGAAGGCGACGACGCCGAACCCGACCGGCACGCCGACCTCGACCACGAGCAGCAGCCATGCGCCAGACCAGGAACGACAGCAGGTAGTACGGCCGCGACATCGGCGTCGCCGACGAGCCGCTTCATCAGCTTGCGGCGGCGCGCGTCGACGATCGAGAAGCCCAGGCCCCAGACGGCGTTGCCCATGATGCCCATGCCGACCAGGCCGGGCATCAGGAAGTCGATGTAGCGCGAGCCCGGCTCGCGCACGAGCTCGTCCTGACCGGCACCGGATCGACGCGTCCGCCGGCCACGCTGCACGGCGCGGTCGGCCAGCCGCGCGCGCGGTCCGCGCCTCGGGATTGGTGTCGTCGTAGCGATACGACACGCCGCCGTCCGGCGCCGGCTCGACGACCAGCGCGACCTTGCCCGTCGCGCAGCGCCTGCGCCGCCTGCTCGGCGCTGAGCAGCTCGACCTCGACAGCTGCGGGTCGCCTGCCGAGCGACGCCGACGAGCTCGGCGGACGTCGCGGCGATCTTGAGCGACCTCCGCGGGCTGGTTCCGGAACGCGACGCCGAGGCCGGCCGCAGCAGGATCACCGGGAAAGACCACCGCCCAGAACACCGCCTCGGGCTCGCGGACGAACTCGCGGCACCGCGCACCAGCGTCAGCTGGACCAGCGGATGCGAACGCGCCAGGTGCGGACTCACTCATCGCGCAGGTGCCGTCCGGTCAGCGTCGACGAACACGTCCTCGAGCGTCGCCGAGTGCGTCCGCAGCTCCGTCAGCGGCAGGCCGCTGCTGCGCCGAGCATCCTCGAGCAGCGCCGGCACGGCGCGGTGCAGCTCGGTGACCTGCATCTGAATCTGCCGTTCCGACCGGCTTGACGCTCGCGCACGCCCGGCACGCCCGAGAACAGCGCCGAGATCGCAGACCGCGTTGCCGGTCGAGAACTCGACGACGTGCTCGACGCCGATCGAGGCGATCAGCTCGCGCGGCGTGCCGAGCGCGATGACCTTGCCGTGATCCATGATCGCGACGCGATCGCAGAGGCTGCTCGGCTTCATCCATGTAGTGCGTCGTCAGCAGGATCGTCCGGCCCGCCTTGCTTGAACTCGTCGATCAGGTCCCAGAGCTGGCGGCGCGCCTGCGGATCGAGGCCGGTCGTCGGCTCGTCGAGGAACAGCAGGTCGGGATCGCCGACGAGCGCGCAGGCGAGCGCCAGCCGCTGCTTCTGCCCGCCCGACAGCGTGCCGACGCGCGCGTCGCGCTTCTCCTCGAGCTGCACGAGCGCGATGACGTGCGCCGGCGACGGCCCCTGCCGGTAGAAGCTGCGGAACAGCTCGACCGTCTCGAGCACGGTGAGCTTCTCGGAGAGCTGCGTCTCCTGCAGCTGGATGCCGAGCCGCTGGCGCAGCGCCGCGCGCGTCCGACGCCCAGCGCATGCCGAGCACCTCGACGTCGCCCGGAGTCCGGCGCGGTCAGCCCTTCGCAGATCTCGATCGTCGTCGTCTTGCCGGCGCCGTTCGGGCCGAGCAGGCCGAAGCACTCGCCGGCGCGCACCTCGAGGTCGAGGCCGTCGACGGCGACGACGTCCTTGTAGGCCTTGCGCAGGTCGCTCACGCGCAGCGCGACGGATCCGGTCATCCGTCCAGTATCACTCGATCCGATACAGATGCGTCCGCGTTCGCAGGAAGAGCGCGCGGCCGGAGACCGCCGGCGAGGCCATGAAGCCGTCGTCGAGCTGGTTCTCCGCCAGCAGCTTGTATTGCGCGGCCCGCCTCGATGACGGTGGTCTTACCGTCCTCGCTGAAGAAATACACCCGCGACCCGTCGGACACCGGCGAGGCCGAGAAGGTGCCGCCGACGCGCGCGTTCCAGACCACTTCGCCGGTCTTCGCCTCGACAGCGCTCGCGATGCCGACGTCGTTGACCATGAAGATGAGATCCCCGACGAGCACGATCGACGGCTTCTGCGGGACGCCGCGCGTCACGCGCCACGCGATGTGCGACTGCGTCACGTCACCGCGGCCGTCCATGCGGATCGCCAGCAAATGCGGAGAGGAGAACCCCGTCGGATAGAACGCCAGGCCATGCCCGACGGCCGGCACCGTGCTGGCCGAGTGGTTGGTCCGTTCCTCGATCCGCCAGAGCTCCTTGCCGGTGAGCGGATCGTAGCCATAGGCGGCCTTCGCCCCGAGACTGAGGAGCACGGGCTCGCCGCCGACCATCGTCACGCGCGGGGTCGCAAAGGCCTTCCGGAAGTCGCCGTCCGCCTGCGGCTTCCCGTTCGGCCCCAGATCTCGAAAGTCGATCGATCGCAGCGTCTTCCAGACCGTCTTGCCGGTGTCCTTGTCGAGCGCGACCACGTACTGCTGGTCGCTGCCGTCGAAGTGCATGATGAGGAGGTTCCTGAACAGAATCGGGGACGACCCGGCTCCGCGGTAGTGGTTGCACTCGAGGTCGCGGCGCTGCCACAGCATCTTGCCGGTCCTGGCGTCGAGCGCGGCGGTCCCGGGCGATCCGAACGTCACATACACGCGCCCCGGCTCGACCACCGGCGTCGGCGAGGCGAAGGAATTGAATACGTGCCCGATCTGCGGCGAGTCCACGTAGAAGAGCTTCACGTCGTGGATCACCTTGCCGCTCTCGCGGTCGACCGCCACGGCGAACAGATCGTGACCGTCTTCGGTGGCGGTCGTCATCCAGATCTGGCGGCCGAGCACGACCGGCGACGACCAGGCCCGGCCGTGAATCGCCGTCTTCCACGTGACATTCCGGCCCTCCGCCCACGTCAACGGCAACGGCCCGGCGGCAAGCCCGGCGCCGTCCGGACCGCGGTATTGCCGCCAGTCTTCGGTGGCAGGCGTCTGCAACGTCGCGAGCGCGAGCAGGACCCACATGACGAAGCGCATGCTGGGAGAATACGACGGTTTGCGCGTCGTCCCAAGCGGACGTGATATGGATGGCGCATGCGCACCGTCGTTGTCACCGGCTGCTCGACGGGAATCGGCAAGGCGACCGCCAGCGTGTTGATCCACCACGGCGTTCGCGTCTTCGGCAGCGTGCGGAATGCAGCCGACGCCGAACGGCTCGCCGGCGAGCTGGGCCCGCAATTCGTGCCGCTGGTCTTCGACGTCACCGACCAACCCGCCGTCGCGGCCGCGGCTGGCCAAGTCGCGCGGGCGCTTGGCAACCAGGCATTGTTCGGGCTGGTCAACAACGCCGGCGTCGCGTTCCCGGGGCCGCTGCTCCACCTCGCGATCACGGACTTCCGCCGCCAGCTCGAGGTCAACCTCACCGGACAGCTGATCGTGACGCAGGCCTTCGCGCCGCTCCTCGGCGCGGAACCGGGCGGACCGGCGGCCCTGGACGCATCGTGATGATGTCGTCGGTGGGCGGCCGCAATGCGATGCCGTTTCTCGGCGCCTACAGCGCCTCGAAGTTCGGACTGGAGGGGTTCTCGGAGAGCCTGCGTCGCGAGCTGATGGTGTTCGGCATCGACGTCGTCGTCATTGCGCCGGGCGCCGTCGCGACGCCAATCTGGCACAAGCGAGAAGGCGCCGACCTGCGCTCGCTTGCGAACACCGCATTCGGTCCGGGGCTTGCCGCCCTCCTCCAGTTCTCTGAAGAGAGCGCCCGACATGTCCCTGCCGCCGGAGCGGATCGGCGAAGCGGTGTGGCAGGCGCTGACGGCCCGTCGGCCGCGGACGCGCTACACCGTGACGCCGGAGCCGATGCGGCACTGCGTGATGAAATGGCTCCCGAAACGAGTGGTCGACCGAGCGATCGCGCGCCGCCTCGGGTTGACGAGACGCGTTGCGGCACCGACGCGCGCCGGGGATAATCCGCGATGACCGTGTCACGACTCCGGGTTGCGCTCGTCGTCACGGCCGGTCTGGCCCTGTTCGACTCGCTCACGGGGCAGTCATCGATCAGCGCGCAGAACGCCGAAGAACGGCTCCGCATCTGGACGACCGCGGTCCTCCGCCACCATCCCGGGCAACTCGATGAGAGCGTCTCCAGCGTCGCGAAGTGGCCGGGCGGCCACGCTGGGCGGTGCGCTCGCCGACTACTTGCGCCTGAACGATCGAACGAGTCTCGGCGCACTGAGACGGCTCGGAGTTGCATACGGCGCCGCAAGAATCGCTCTTTCTCAAGCGCGCGGCCCTGCTGCACGCCGACGTCGCCATCCTGCACCGCACGGTCGAACGGCTACGACCTGCCGCCCACGCCACGCCGCTCGATTCTGGTGGGCGACGGCAGCGAGATGGGCGAAATGGGCGGCACGATTCACTGGGAGTTTGCTCGCCGCATCCTCGATACACTGCCGCCCGGCGACGCGGCCGACGGCGACGTCCGGCAGTGGTATCGGGCGACCGCGGCGTGGCTGCAGGAATGCAACGAGTACGCCGAGTTCCAACCACATCTGGCGCGCGCGCGCTACCTCTTCCCCGACGACCCGGTGTTCATGATGTACCTCGGCACCATGCACACGGCGTTCGCGGAGCCGCGCATCCAGAACGCGCTGCCCGAGCCCAGTCCGATCATGCGGCGCCCATCGCGCGAGCTCACCTCCACCGGGGCGGCGGCGCCGATCGGCGCCGCGGACGTCGAGCTGGACCGCGCCGAAGGGTGGTTCCGGAAGGCGCTCGCACAGGACCGCAACTTCACTGAGGCGCGCATCCGGCTCGGCTACGTCCTCAGCCGCCTCGGCCGCCACGCCGATGCCGCCACCGAGTTGCAGCGCGCCTTGACTGAAGACCCGCCGCGCCTGCTGCGGTACTACGCGCAGTTGCTGCTCGGTCGCGCGCAGCTGTCACGCCGGCGTCCCGATCTGGCCGTCGCCGCCTTCGAGCAGGCGGCGGAGCTCTATCCCAACGCGCAGTCGCCGCGGCTCGCCTTGAGCCAACTGGCGCGCGACGCGGGCGATCTCGCCCGGAGCTTGCGCGAGCTGACGCCGCTGACCTTGGGCGCGCAGGATCCGGATCGTCGACGATCCGTGGTGGGTCTTCAACTGGACGCACGCGCCCAACGCGGCCGATCAACTGACGATGCTCCGCCAGCGCTGGGCCCAATGACGCGGCTGCTCCTGGCGACGTCGGTTGTCCTCGCGCTCGGCCCAGGCGCGCCGCCGCAGCAGGCGGTCTTCTCGGCCCGCGTGACGAACGTACGCGTCGATGCGCTCGTCACCGACGGGCGCCAGGTACTGCTCGGTCTGCAGCCGGCCGACTTCGAGGTCCTCGACAACGGCGTCGCGCAGCAGGTCGACCTGATGGCCGCCGAGCGGGTCCCCCTGAACGTCGTCCTTGCCCTGGACATGAGTGGCAGCGTGACCGGTGAGCGGCTGGCGCACCTGCGCGCCGCGGCGAAGCTGGTGGTCGATGCCCTCCTGCCCGGCGAGAAGGTCGGGCTGATTCTCTTCAATGCGGGCGTCGGCGTGCAGACGCCGCTGACGACGGATTTCACCCTCGTGCGCAGGGCGCTCGACGCGCCGTCGAACGGCGGCGACACCGCGCTGGTGGATGCCAGCTACGCCGCCATGACGTTGAGCGAATCGGACAGCGGGCGCGCGCTGGCCATCGTCTTCAGCGACGGCGCCGACACGGCCAGTTTTCTGAGTGGCGCCTCCGTCGTCACGACGGCCCGGCGCAGCAACGCCGTCATCTACGCGGCATCGGCCGGGGGCACGGGGCGATCGACCTTCCTGCGCGACCTGTGCGAGACAACGGGCGGACGCCTTTTGAATGTGCGATCGACGAGCGGCCTCGGCGAGGCCTTCGTCAGCATTCTCGAGGAATTCCGTCAGCGCTACCTGATCAGCTTCACGCCCCGCGGCGTCCCACCGGGCGGCTGGCACGATCTCACCGTCCGCGTTAAAAACCGGCGAAATGCGGAAGTGAAGGCGCGACGGGGGTATTTCGGGAAGTAGATCTCGCGATGCAACACCGCACAGATCTCCGGATATAACACGGGGGCCACGGAGAAGGCACGGGGGACACGGGGATCAGAAGGGTTAACCCTTTTGACTCCGTGGTCTCCGTGCCCATCTCCGTGTGCCCCGTGTGAGATGCCTGCGATCTTGTGGAATTATTTGGTCGTTGCGAGAAATGCCAGCAGCGACGACAGCTCGTTCAGCGTCAGTCCGTCCACCAGGCCCTGCGGCATCATCGAGCCTTCGCGCACGCCGCGGTTGGCGATGATGGCCTTTCGCAGCGTCGTCTCGACACCGGCGACGTCGCGCATCACGACCTCGGTCGGCGACTCGCGAATGACGAACCCCTCGAGCTTGCGGTTGTCGGTCGTCTCGAACCAGTTCGTCGCGAAGCCCTGGGCGACCTTCGCAGACGGTCGCAGGATCGACTCGAGGAGCTCGGCGCGGTTGTAGCGCGTCGTGACCCCGCCGAGAAATGGGCCCTTCTCCGGTTCACCCGCTGCGGTCGAGTGGCAGGTCGCGCAGGCCTGGCGCGTGAACAGTGTTCGGCCGGCGGCGGCGTCGCCGGTCAGGGGCGCCAGTCTCTCCGCGAGTTGCTCGAACGGCACGCTCGACACGAGCGCCGTGCCCGCGGCCGATGGTGCGGCGCCACCGGCAGCCGCCGCCGCTGGTGCGGTGGTCTCCGCCCGCGCGCGCGTGGCCGCGTAGGCCGCCGCATCGCGAATCTCGGGCGTCGACGATGTCGTGAAGGTCTGGATACGATCGCGGTAGCCGGCCGCTTCGGTCGCACCGATTGCGCGCAGGAGGCTCGCCACGCCGGGCCCGGTCCAAGCGGCCTCGATGGCTGCGCGAGCTTCCGTTCGCGCCGCTTCAATCGCGGCCGGATTCGCACCGCCACGGCCTCGTCCGCCCCCGCCTCCGCCACCGCCCCGCGCCCCGCCTCCGCGCGCGCCCGCGGCCGGCTCGGTCGCGAGTTGGATCAGTACGGCGTAAGCGAGCACCTGGTGCCCCCGGTCGCCACTCGTCGACATGGAGCGGAAGGTCGCGACGTTCGTCGCGTGTGCCGGAAGCGCCACGAACTGCCGCCACGCGGTCTCCAGATTCTCGTCGAGCCCCGGGCCCACCGTCACCGACGCGAACGCGTCAATCGCGCGAGTGAGCGCGTCGGGTCCGCTCGACGCCGCCGCGCCGAGCGGGCGCAGGGCGGCCGCGCGGACGGCGGGTGTCGCTGTTGTATCGAGAGCGGCCGCCTTCAGGATCTCGGCGCCTTGTGGCGTCGGCGTCCCGGCGGCTGCGATGATGTTGACGATCGCGGCGCGGTACGCCGGCTGCGATTTCGCGATGCGATCGAGGACCGGCGCTCGCACTGCATCGACTTCGAGCCGAACGCGGCCGAACATGGCGTCGGCCACGGCAGGTAACGACGCATCGCGCGCGGCCGCCATCGCGGCGAGCAGCTCTCCGGCGCCCACTGGCAGGACGCGGTTGCGCTCGAGATCGGCGGCGAACTTGGCGGCGTCGAACGGACCCGTCGTGACTGAGGCGGGCTGCAACAGCGCGGCCCGCAGCACACCGCGGATTCGGGCGCTCTCTTCCCACGCCGCCGGATCGTAGTACGGCCCCGTCGTATCCGGCCGAGTCCCCCACCATTCCGGCAGGGTCCCGCGCCACACTCCGTCGCGATAGTGCAGCCGCGCCAGCGCCTGGAGGATGCCGCTGCGAAGCTCGGGCGTGCGCGCTTCCGCCAGCGACGCGATCAGTCCAGTCACCGCCGGCGCGCCGTGCGACATCTGCAGGACGCGCAGCGCGCCGTCGGCCACTGGCGCAGGGGCCGACGCGAGGGCCGTCAGCGAGGCATCCACCGCCGACAGCGTCACCAGCGCGTCGATCGTCACGTTCGAGACGACGACGTCGGGGCTCGCGGTGAGCGGGAGCATGGCCTTGGCTGCGTCCACCGCGCCGAGCCGCTTCAGCCCGGTGGCGGCCTGCAGCTGCACGCGCGGGTCCGGATCGGACAGCGCTTGCAGGAACAGCGCCTTGGGGACGTTGGCGAGCTCGCTCCGGCGGTCCGTCAGCGCGCGGAGCGCTTGCGGCCGCAGCGCCGGATCGCCAGCGGCTTTGGCGAGGGCCGGGTGCGCGTCGGTCCCCGCCAACTGCTTCAGCGTGTATATCGCCGCGATCCGGCCGGCGACGGAACCCGAGGTAGCGGCGATCCGCGATTCGAGCAGTTTGATGCGTTCGGCCGAACGTCCGCGGCGGAGCAATGCCTGCTGCGCAAACCGCCGGTGCGTCTGGTTGTTCGATACGACCAGGTCCACCAGCTGGGTATCGGTGGCGGCCGTCACGTTGGGAGCGGGCGGCGGCGTCGCTCCGGCCGCGCTGACGCGCGCCAGATAGCCGATCTGTTCGCCTTGATAGCGGAACTGTCCACCGCGCCAGCTCGCCACGTAAAGGCGCGAGCGGCCGTCGACCGCCATGTCGGTCGGACGGGCGGAGGTCAGAAACGGTTCCTGACCGACCGTGAACGTCGCGCCCTTCGGCGTGAGCGGATGACGATAGATCGCA
The DNA here is from genome assembly GCA_963816795.1 of uncultured Acidobacteriota bacterium. Classification (GTDB taxonomy): domain Bacteria; phylum Acidobacteriota; class Vicinamibacteria; order Vicinamibacterales; family SCN-69-37; genus CAWFLT01. The sequence continues at coordinate 280,797 of CAWFLT010000003.1, forward strand.
TTCCGGCCCCAATCGACCGAGTACAGCGCGTCGCCGTAGGGCGCCGGCAGGCCGGGATCCTGGACGTACAACATGCCGGTGCCGGAACCCGTGCCGTAGTCGGCGATCGGCGGGATCACCTCGTTGGTGAAGTTCCGGAAGAGCGACGGATAGCCGTACCGGGCTCCCTCGACGAAGTGATAGAGCCGGATGTCGAAGCCGCCACCGTCGTTGGTGTTGCCGCGCGCGAACAGGTTCATCGACGGATCGATCGCCACGTCGTAGTCGTTGCGCGTGCCGCGCGAGTAGATTTCGAGCTCGGTCCCGTCCGGGCGGACACGCACGTTGCCGCCGCCGCGCATCTGGATTTCCTGGCCGTCGCTCCCGACCGCCTTGACGGCGCCGTAGTCGCCCACCGCGACGTAGAGCCAGCCGTCGATCCCGGCTTCGATGCCGTTGGTCGTGTGATCCGCGCCTCGAAAGTCGAGACCGAACCCGAGCCCGCGCACCAGCGTCCGCCGGTCTTCGGCGATGCCATCGCCGTTCGTGTCCCGCAACGCCGTCACAAAGGGCGGATGCGACACGTAGAGAGTGTCGCCATCGAACACCGCGCCGCGCGGGCTGTCGAGGGTGGCGAAGACGGTGTACTCGTCGGCCTGCCCGTCGTCGTTGTTGTCCACCAGGCGCAGAATGCTGCCCATGCCCGGATCGGCCTGCAACGAGCTGTTGCGATCGACGCAGACGAAGACGACACCTTCAAGGCTCGCGGTCACGCAGGCCGGATAGTTGAGGATCGGCGGCGTCGCGAAGGCCGTGGCTTGAAGGCCGGCCGGCACCTTGATATCTGCCAGCACTTCCGCGGCGGCGGTCGCGTTGACCGACACGCTGCCACGCGGCGCGAGCGCCGGCACCTCAGGCCGCGGCGGCGCCGCCGGAGGCGCCTGCTGCTGTGCCAACCCAACGGCTGCGGCAAGACTGATCAGGGAAAGAATGATGGGAACTCGTCGTTTGCTCATAGGACTGACTATTCATTACTGGCGCGGCCCCCCGCGCCTCGGGCTCGCATCGCCCAGGCGGCGCGGGGTGTCTACAAAATTAGAGGCGCGGGGCCCCACCCCCGCGCCTCGGGCCCGCGCCGCCAAGGCGGCGCGGGGTGCTCTCTAACATTACTGGCGCGGGGCCCCACCCCCCACGCCTCGGGCCCGCGCCGCCACAGGCGACGCGGGGTGTCTACTTTGTTTTTCTCCGTGATCTCTAGCCCTTCTCCGTGTCCTCGTTCTAGAACGTGAATCGGATCTGCGCCTGGAACGCTCGCAGATCACGGGCGCCGGTCGCGACGCCGAATCCCGCGCCGCTTGGCCGCGAGAGCTCCGGACGTGGCGTGCCGTCGGCGTTGTACGGCAGGTTGGTGATCGTGTTCGGGTCCTGCAGGCTCACGAACTGCGCGGTGGTATTCCGGCCCGTCAGGACCACTTCGCTGAACGCGTTGAACATCTCGAGCCGCAGCTGGAGCTGGCGGCCGCCACCGAAGCGGATGTTCCGCGCGATCGCGAAGTCCCACACGTGATCCGGGCAGCTCCGCATGTAGTTCTGGCCGGACTCGAGCCCGGTGCTGTTGACCCCGGGGCCCTTGAACGCCGAGGTGTTGAACTGCCGGGTGTAGTCGCTCGAGCAGCCCTTGCCGGGATCCCCGTTGATCAGGATGCGGGCGCCGTAGTCCGGCGATCCGGTCATGATCTGGTTGTTGATGCCCGGGTAGCTGAAGCCCACGGTGTACGGGGACCCCGATCCGGCGGTGAAGACACCCGAGAGCTGCCAGTCATTGATGACGAGCCCGATCACCTTCATCGGCCGCGCCGTCGCGTCGGCACGTCCGGCAGATCCCACACGAAGTTGCCCTTGACAGTGTGCGTGCGGTCGGCGCCGCGCGTGCCGTAGTTGGCGATGTCGTTTTCCGGCAAGAGGACGACTTCGCCCTCGCTGTCGAGGTTGTAGTAGGTCCCGCCGTTCAGACCGACGTCGCGGCTGAGCGTGTAGTTGAGCGTGAACTGGAGGCCGTCGCGGAACCGGCGGTTCCAGGACGTCTGCAGCGAGTGGAACGTGTTGTTGCCGTAGTTGGTCCGGCGGGTGATCCCGCCGTAGCCCTGATAGGGACGAAGGAAGTTCTGGTCGTAGGCGGCCGACCCGAGGGTGGCCGCGTTGAACACCTTCGTCGGGTCCTGGTTCTGCGGCAGGTACGCCGAGCCCAGCGGCACCGAGTTGATGTTGACGCTCAGCAACTGGTTGAAGTTGTAGTTGCCGACGTACTCGACGTCGATCGTCGACGCCCACGGCAACGCCATCTGCATCCCGAAGTTCCACTGGGTCGAGGTCGGAATCTTCGAGTTGAACTGGAAGATCGTCAGGCCCGACGGCGATTCGAGGAGCAGGGGGTTGTTGGCGAGGTCGTTGAACGTGTTGTTGGTGACCGTGATCGTCTGCACCGAGTGCGGGTTCACCGACTGGCCGAAGATCTGGTTGCCGTCGGTGCGGTCGTAGAAGATGCCGCCGCCGCCGCGCAGGATCAGCCGCTGGTTGCCGCTGAGGTCGTACGCAGCCGCCGAAGCGCGGCGCGAAGACGAGCGACGACCAACTGTAGTTCTCCTTCGGGTTGATGCCCGTGCCGGACGGGATGAGCCCGTTCTCGCGGTTGCCGACGTTCGGCACCATGCTGCCGACAGCAGTGTTGCTGCCCGGCCCGAGCACCTGTCCGGTGACCGGATTGAGCGCGCGCTGGTTGTTGCCCGTGCACGGCGGCACGGCGCCCGGCGCGCAGACGGGCCGATAGAGCACGGCCGCGTTGGCCGGATCGAACTCGGTCGTCAGGAACTGTGCGGCAAAGCCGTTGTCATCGTATTGCGGCGTCATGTGGACCACACGCAAGCCGTAGTCGAGCGTCAACCTCGAGTTCATCTTCCAGTTGTCCTGCAGGAAGAACTCGAGATTGCTGTAGAGGTACTTGCCCTCGACGTAGCGGCTCGCCTGCTGGTACTGATTGAAGATGCCAAGCGCGGCGTTCGCGAAGCCGAACGTCGTGTCGAGCGGGTTGGTCGCCGACTCGCCGAAGTTCACCGAACCGCGATAGTTCGTACTCGGATCCTGCGGCTTGTAGGCGTATTCGTAGAACACGCCGGCCTTGGCCGTGTGCCGGCCCATGACCCTGGTCGCGCTCACGTTGACGTTGTGGACGAGGTTGCGCGTGAAGCAGCAGCCTCGCGGCGTGATGCCCGGGTTGTTGCCGCCGCGATTGCCGAACGAGAACGACGGCGGAATCTGGAACTCGCCATCGCGGAAGAACGGCGCCGCGTCCGGGCCGAGGCTCGTCAGCTTGCTGTAGGCGTAGAAGCTCGGTTCCAGGAACCCGGCGTTCGGGAACAGCATCGGGAACGCGGCCAGCCCAGGCGTGTTGTTGATGTTGCTCGCCGGGGTGATGGCGGTCGTCGCGATGTCGTTCAGGAAGTACCCGTAGGAGGCTTCGAGAAACGTCGAGGAATTCACCGAGTAGTTGACCGTGGTCGAGAACTGGGACTGGAACGGCACCCAGTCGACCATGTCGTTGAACCCGTTGAACAACCCGTTGTTTCCGATGCCGAAGCGCCCTTGCGTGAACGGCCCGTTGGCCACCTTCGAGGCGTTCTGCCCGACCATCTTGCCCGACAGGCGCAACGCCTCCGAGATCTGGTAGTCGACGCGATAGGTTTCCTGACGCTGCTTCTGCTTGACCACGCTCGCGATGTTGATCGCGTTGAAGGTGTTCGTCTCCTGCCCTGTCGTGGTGGGCATCGGATAGAAGTTGAGCACGGCCAACCCGAGCTGATTCAGGCGGCCGGCGGGAATCTTGCCGAGCACACCGCCATCCTGGAAGCAGCCGGACGTATTCGCGGTGGTGCACGGCAGGTTCAGCGAGGCGTCGCGAATCAGGTTGTAGACGTTCCCGTTGTTGTCGCGCGAGGCTGAGAAGTCGCCCGCGCGCTCGGCGGGCGTCGGCACGCGGAAGCGCGCGATGCTGCCAGACGTCTCACGCGGACGCCACTCCTGCGCGAAGAAGAAGAACAGCTTGTTGCTGCCGCCGGGCTTGCCGATCGGGCCGCCGAGCGTATAACCGATGTCGGACTCCTTGACGACATTGGTACTCTTGGGATTCCCGTTCTGCTTGTTAACCCAGCTGTTCGAGTTCCAGTCGGAGTTGCGGATGATGTCGTAGGCGCCACCGCGGAACCGGTTGGTGCCGCTCTTGGTGACGGCCGCGATCTGCATGCCGCTCGCCCGCCCGTATTCGGCCTGGAAGCTGCCGGTCAGGACCTTCACTTCGGCGATCGCATCGACGTTCATCGTCAACTGAATGGTGTTGCTGCCGGTGTCGGTAATCCCGATGCCGTCCATCAGGAAGTTCGTGCTGCCGCCGCCGCCGAGCCGGCCGATGTTGGTGTTGTTGTCGTTGCGGCCGCCCATGCCCGGCGCGAACAGCGCGACGTTGAAGAAGCTGCGGCTCTGCAGCGGCAGGTTCTCGACCGCTTCGGTCGTGACCGTGAACGATCGCTCACCGCTGTGGGCCTGAATCGTCGGCGACTCGGCCGTGACGTTGACCGTTTCCGTCTGGCCACCGACTTCGAGGGTGATCGAGGGGACACCGACTCGGTCCCCTGGGCTGACGGCAATCCCGGGCCGCCGCCAGGTCTTGAAGCCCGTCATCGTGACTTCAAGGGTGTAGGTATCAGGTGTAATGTTCGGAAACACGAAGTCGCCACTCGTGCTCGACACGACGGGCGCGGACTTGGTGTTGCGGCTTTCACTGATGAGCACCAGGGTCGCGCCGGGTATGACGCCGCCCTGACCGTCCTTCACATTGCCGTAGACCTGCGCCGACGTGACTTGCGCCGACGCGGGAGGTGCCGCGCACAGATGGACGCACAGCGCCATCGTCGCCGCCCCGATTGCCTTCCTCACGTTCATAGGTCCCCCTGCAATAACCGCCGCTGTCCCAGTGCCCCAGACGGGACCGGACGGCAGACTGGAAGCGGTGCCAGACGGAGCCTACGTCCAGCGGCCGGCATTGTCCAGCCGGTTTCGGTTCAGTTTCTCGCCAGGCGAAACGTGTATTCCGCGGTGCGACACCGCCGATGGGGGACAATGGATCATGGGACGTCAACCGGTCGCCGCTCTGAGCCTGATCGCCGCGCTGACCGTGACCTGGACACCGGGTGCGGCGCAGGCCCCGGAGCCGGCCAGCCTCGAATCGGCCCAGCGAGCGTTCTATAGCGGACAGTACGAGCAGGCCGCCGCCACGACCCTCGCCATTCGCACCGCCGATCCGTCGAGCCTCGCCGCCTACGAGCTGCGCTCGTCCGCGCTCCACTTCCAGGTCAGACGCCTGATGGGCCACGGCACCGACCGCGACCGTGCGTTCAAGGACTGTGCGGCGTGTCCGGCGTTGCTCGCCGAGTTCCAGACGGAGATTGCCCAGGGCCAGGCGGCCGCGCGCGCACAACTGGCGGCGAACGAGGACGATGACAACGCGCGCTTCTTTCTCGGGAAGATCGATCTCAACTATGTGTGGATGCAACTCGCGACCCTCGGCAACCGGACCGGCTGGGATCCGTACTGGGAGGCGCGCAAGGCGATGGACCTGATCATCAAGCGCCAGCCCACACACACGCGGGCCCGCGTGGCACGGGCCTGGATCGACTACATCGTCGACACGCGCGTGAACTGGGGCTTCCGCTGGGTGCTGGGCGGTGGCAACAAGAAACGCGCGTTGGCCTGGATGCGGGCCGCGGCCATGGAGGACACTGACGTCATCTCGCGCACCGAGGCGCGGTTCGCGCTGTGGGACATGCTGGTGCGTGAAAAGCAGTTTCAGGAAGCGGCCACGATCGCACGCGGGCTGGCGACGGAATACCCAGAGAACAAGGAGCTCGTGCTCTTCCTCAAGGCGCACAAGTAGCGTCGAATTCGACCCGCGCCGCGCCCGCATCAGAAGTAATCAACTCATTAGCCGGATCACGCTCGTCACATGGCGGTTGCACGGTCGCGCGCGCGCGTTCTAGCATGCGTGAATGGGGATGGAAGCGATTCCAGATCCGGACAGATCGTTCATCGGAACAAGGGAGTCGGAACAATGAAACAAGTGTGTGCAGGCGTGCTCGTATGCGCGCTCTCGCTGATCGCCGCGCCCGCGCTGGCGCAGGTCAGCATCACCGGCGTCATCGCCGGCACGGTGACCGACGGAACCGACAGCGTGCTCCCCGGCGCGACCGTCGTGCTGAAGGACGAAGGCACCGGGGTGCAACGGCAGACCACGACCAACGAAGGCGGCAGTTTCGCGTTTCGTGACCTGAGCTTCGGCAGCTATGAAGTGACGGTCAATCTCCAGGGCTTTCAGGCCGCACGGTACAAGAAGGTCGTCGTCGAATCGGGACGCACGACCGACCTTCGCATCCGCATGACGGTCGGCGCCGTCGAAGAGGTCGTGACCGTCGAAGGCTCGAACCCGGTGCTCGAGATGACCTCGAACGCCATCTCGACCACGCTCAACAACAAGCTCGTCACCGAGCTGCCGCTGGCCGGACGGAACGCCTTCACGTTTGCCCGTCTCGTGCCCGGCGCCGTCGCGCCGCAAGGGACCGGCAGCACGCACTACAACGGCATGCCGGGCGGCGTCATCAATCCGACCATCGACGGCGTGAACAACTCGTCGAACGGGTTCAAGAGCGGCGGCACCAGCTTCTTCGGCACCGTGCCGGCCCGGCTTGGCGCGGTCGAGGAAGTGACCGTCGAAACCGCCGGACTCGGCGGCGACTCCGGCGTCACCGGCGGCGTCAACCTCAAGTTCGTGACCCGGCGCGGGACGAATCAGTATCGCGGCAGCGGCTTCGAGCAGTACCGCACCGAGAAGCTCAACGCCAACAGCTTCAACAACGAGCGGCGCGGTCTGCCGGAAGACAAGCTCCGCCGGCACGATTTCGGCGGCAACTTCGGCGGACCGCTGGTGCCGAGCGGCAGCCTGCGCAACAAGCTGTTCTTCTTCGCCAACTACGAGCAGGAGTACATCCCGCAGACGGCGACGCGCAGACGCAGACGATCCTCACCACCGAAGCGCAGCAGGGCATCTTCCGCTACGCGACGGCGGCCGGTGAACAGCGCACGGTCAACGTGCTGCAGCTGGCGGCGGCCAACGGCTTCTCGGGCGGCGTCGATCCCGTCATCGCGAACCTGCTGTCTGAGCAGGCGAACGCGCGCAACTACGGCAGCGATCATCGAGAACACCAGCGCCAACGCGTTGCGCCTGCAGGGCGTGAGCTGGCTCGAGCCGCAGAAGCAGATCAACTACTACCCGACCGTCCGCGTCGACTACCACATCAAGCCGAACCTGAACCTGATGACGAGCTACAACCGCTACAGTCAGGACGCGCAGGGACGGCGGATCTGGCCGATGCCCGGGTACCCGGTCCAGCTCGGACACGTTCGATTCCGGCTGGTGGGTGACGTCGACCGGCTTCAACTGGACGCCCGGCGGCAACACGCACAACGAGTTCCGCTTCGGCATCCAGCACAGCGGCGACACCAACGAGCGCGGCCGCGAGTACGACAACTACTATCTGAACGGCGTCGTCAACGGCCTGCCGGCACGGTTCATGTTGCCGCTCGGTCTCGGGCCGCTCACCAACGACGCGTCGCCGGTCATCGGCAAGCACTACATCATGACGATCTCGGACACGTTCACCTACGTGCGCGGAAACCGCACACCTACAGCTTCGGCGGCAACTTCCGCGACACGCAGTGGCGGGATCGTAGCTTCGACGGCACCGGCTCGGGCGGCTATCTGGGACTGCCGCGCTACTCGCTCGGCGTCGCGACCGGCGATCCGGTGGCGAACGTGTTCACGGCGGCCAACATCCCGGGCATCAACGCCAACGACCTCGGCAATGCGCAGTGCGCTCTACGCGCTGCTGACAGGCCGAATCTCGCAGGTGCAGACCGGCAAGGTCGTCGATCCGGCGACGCTGCGAGTACTCCGATGATCTCTTCCGCGAGAACTGGACGTCGGCCCGGTTCGGCGGCCTGTTCGTGCAGGACGCCTGGCGAGTCACGCCGGACTTCACGCTGAACTACGGGCTGCGCTGGGAGTTCAACCAGGCGCCGTTCAACCACACGGCGACGACGCTGTTCCCGGATCAGGCGAACATCTACGGGCCGTCGACGGCGCTCTTCCAGCCCGGGCAACTGAACGGGGTGGCCGAATCCGGTGATCGTCCGCGGCAAGTACGCGGGCGGCACCGACTGGGTCAACCCGGCGCCGCGCGCCGGCTTCGCCTGGACGCCGAACTTCGAGCAACAGCCTGATGAAGACGGTCTTCGGCAGCGGCCGCGAGACCGTCATCCGCGGCGGCTTCGACGTCACCTACTTCGACGAGGGCACGAACATGTTCGCGTCGACGGCCGGCAACAATCCGGGCCAGTCGCAGGGACTGCTGCTGCAGCCGGGACCCGGGCTTCCCAGTGGGCACGCTGAACCTGCAGACGCCGCTCCCGCCGTTCGTCGCCTCGCCGCTCGCGTACCGCGAAGTGATTCCGCAGTCGGAGTTCACGTTCGGCTCGACCGGCGTCAACGCGATGATGCCGGACCTCAAGATGGGCGCCGTGAAGGCGTGGAACATCGGCGTGCAGCGGCTGATCGCGAAGAACACGGTGATCGAGGTGCGCTACGTCGGCAACAAGGGCAGCAACGTCTGGCACACCTACAACCTGAACGAGGTCAACACCATCGAGAACGGCTTCGCCGAGGAGTTCAAGCTCGCGCAGCAGAACCTGGCGATCAACGTCGCCAACGGGCTGACCGGGTTTGCCAACAACGGCCTGGCCGGCCAGCGTGCGCTGCCGATCCTGGACGCGGCCTTCGGCGCGCGCGGCTCGCAGGCGGCGCTCCCGGCGAATCAGGGCTACACCAACGCCGGGTTCATCACCAACCTGCAGCAAGGCGAAGCCGGGCCGGATGGCGGCGTCGATCGCCGGGAACCAGACGTACTTCTGCCGCATGGTCGGCAGCACGTTCACGCCCTGCTTGACCGGCGGCCGCAATTACAACGCGCCCGGACCGTACCCGATCAACTTCTTCCAGGTGAATCCGTACGCGATCGGCGGCAATCTCAACACCGTGCATGACGACTCGAAGACGAAGTATCACGCCATGCAGCTGCAGTTGCGCCGTCGGTACACGAACGGGCTCACCGGCAACGTGAACTACACGCTCGGCAAGAACTGGTCGGACATCTGGGCCGACAACGCGACCCAGTCACACACCTACCGGACGCTGCGGGACAAGTCGCAGGACTGGGGACCCGCCCCGTTCGATGTGCGACACGTGCTGCAGGCCTACTCGACCTACGATCTGCCGTTCGGTCGCAACCGCCACTGGAACATCGAGAATGGCGCCATGAACGCCATCCTCGGCGGATGGACGCTCGGCGGCGTCTTCACCGCGCAGTCAGGCACGCCGTTCAAGCTCTCGAGCGGCCGGCAGACGTTCAACAACGTCGACGTCGGGCGTCGTCCTCGCCAACGGTCATACCCTTGAAGAGATCCAGGGCATGATCACGATGACGGACATCCCGAATTCGTTTTCGCGTCTGTGGGTCGACCCGCGCCTGGTTGGTCCAGACGGCCGCGCGAACCCCGAGTACCTGACGGTACCGACGACGCCGGGCGAGCAGGGCCAACTGCTCTTCCTGCGCGGCAAGAACACGTGGAACCTCGACATGTCCCTGCTCAAGACCGCGACGATCCACGGGAACAAGCAGATCACGTTCCACTTCACGATGACGAACGTGTTCAACGCGCAGGTGTGGAGCACGGTCGGGTTCCTCGGCGACTCGAACATCACCAGCCAGACGTTCGGCCAGACCGCGAACCCGATCAACACGGCCGCGACAGGTCTATTCGCGCGTGGAGTTCAAGTTCTAGGAGACGACACGGGAAGAGCGGAGACCACGGAGAAGGAGCTAGAGAGCACGGAGAAAAGCAAGGCACAGGCCGCTGGAGCAGTGCCCGAGGCGCGGAGTGGGCCGCCTCACGCCGCGGCGCCGCGGCGGCCGAGGCCTGGCGGGGGTGGGGCCCCGCGCCTGTAATGTTAGAAGACAATCACCGCGTGCTTGATCTTCTGTCGCTTCCACGTGTACGTGATGTGCACGCGGCCGTCGCTGGTTTGGATCATGGCGGGGTAGGAGAACTCGGCGCCGGCTTCATCTTCCAGCACGAGCAAAGGCGTCCAGTCCTTGCCGTTCGTCGAAAGCGCGACGTTGAGCGGGCTGCGTCCCTTCTCGGTGTGGTTGTAGACCAGCAACTGCCGGCCGTCGCGTAACGTGACGGCGTCGGTGCCAGCGCTCGGATTCGGCAGCGAGAGCAGGCCAATCTCGCCCCACGTCTTTCCCCCATCGGACGACCAGATCTCGAAGATCTTGCCGTTGCGCGTCCGGCCGACCGCCTGGAGTCGCCCGTCTTTATAGGTCAGCAAACTTGGCTGAATGGCTGACAGCTGTTTGCCGTCGTTGAGCGGCGGGGTCGCCGTCCAGGTCTTGCCGTTGTCAGTCGAGCGCTCGAAGTGGATCCGCCAGCCGGCGTGTTCGGTGCTCGATCCGGAGAGCAGATCGCCGTTCGCCAGTTGAATTGGTTTGTTCTTGATCGGTCCGAGGATGCCGTCGGGCAACCGCGTCGGCGGCGCCCAGGTGCGGCCGCCATCCGAGGACGACGTCATCATTCCCCACCACGTGCTCGGGCTGGGACCGACCTTGTAGAAGAGAAGCAGCGGGCCCTGCTCCGGCTGGAACAGCACCGGATTCCAGGTCGGGTGGCGAAGCGTCGGCGACTGCACGCCGTTGGCCACTTCCACTGGCGTCGTCCACTTCCCCGCTTCGTGCCTCGCGACCCAGATGCCGACATCGGGATTGCGTTCGGCCGTGCCGCCAAACCAGGCCGCGACGAGTCCGCCGCCGCGCGGCTCGACGATGGTCGACGCGTGCACTGAGGGATACGGCGCCGTATCGAAGATGAACTCTGACAGCGACGGGCCGCGCTGGCGGGCCGCAGTCGGCCCGGCCAAGGCGCCGCCAATCACCGCCGTGACCGTGAGGAGGCGTAAGGGATTAGGCACGGCGCAGATCTATCAGGTGCGCCGGCTACGTGCCAGCAGATTCCGCCGTAGCGGCCGCGGCCGCGCGCTACTATCTCCGCCACCGATGCCGAGAGGCTGGCTCGCCCTGACTTGCGCGTTCGCCGCCGTCGCGTCTGTCGTATCCGCCCAGACCCAGCCGCCAGCGGCCCCACCGGGCCCGGCGTGGGAGTTGAGCGGTTACGGCGGGGTCGTCTCCACCGCGCGAACGTCCGGGGTGGCGGTTCCACCGCCTGCCGGCGCGCCGATCCTCACATCGAGTCCGGTCTTCCCGAGCCGCGAAGTGTCATCGTGGCTCGTCGGGGACGGCGCCGTGCTCCTGAATGACGTCCTCGAGGCGTTCTCGCTGACGCCCAGGCTGACGCCGCTCGATCGCGCCCTCGACGCGATGGGCGGCGATCGCACGACAAATGCGGCCTTCGGCATCCGTCTCGTCCGCCGCATCAAGCCGCGGCTCGCCGCCGAAGTCAGCTTCGATGTGCTTCCCGGCACAACCCCGACGTCAGACGGCTTCGTGGAAGCGGTTGAAATGAGCCGCTCCACGTTCGAGTCCTCGTTCGCCGGACTTCTGACGACCGGCCCGTTCAGTGCGGTGAGCGTGACCGCTGTCAGAGACACGGCTGATGGATCATCGACGGCATTCGCCCTGACCGGTGCGCTCCAGTTTCAGTTCGGGACGGCGCGATCGTTCGCCCCGTACCTGGCAGCCGGCGGCGGGGTGATTACGGGAATGGGCACGGCGACTGTCTCGACGGTGACCGGGCAGTACCGCTTCACGTTGCCGAGTGGCGCGGGCATCATGGAAACGGACGTCGCGGCGCTGCACGTCGGTGACCGTACGGTGCCGGTCGTGATGCTGGGCGCCGGCGTGCGCTGGGCGCTCAGCGATCGCTGGGGACTGCAGATCGACGGGCGCGTCCTCATCGGGCCGTCGACGACACGCGTGACGCTCGACGCGACGCCCGCCGTCCAACCCGGATCGCCGGCTGACTTCATCGAGTCGTTCACGTACCCGAGTGTGCAGTTCAGCAACGCCGCGTCGACCGGCCGTCGATCGTCGCTCAGCGGGCCGGCGCTTCAGGGCGCGAATTTCTTCAATGGCGACGGCATCGAGACCCGCGTGCTCGTCACGGCCGGCCTGGCTGTCCGCTTCTGAGCCGTTCGCGGACTGTCGATTCCTGGCAGGGTGAGCGAGAAGATGCCGAGCCCGTGCGTCGCCGCCACCAGCAGCCGGCGCTCGGGCACGATGTCCAGATCGACCATCAGCACTTCCGGAAACCCGACGCCAGCCAGCGTCCACGACGCCGTGCCCTGGCGCAACACCAACGGACCGAAATCAGTGCCGGCGTAGAGATCGCCGCGCACGTCGTCGAAGGCGATCGTGTTGATGGGCAGATCGCCCAGGTCGAAGTCGAGAGACGAGAAGCTGGCACGTTGCGCCTGCGGATCGAACACCGCGCGGAAGATGTGGCCAGGCGTCCCCGGCGTCAAAGCATTGAACCCCGAATACGAAATGATCGCCAGGTTCGGATTCGTCCGATCGACGACGATGCGGGTCACGAAGCGATTGGGCAGGTCGGCCGAGTCGATCCGGACGAACTGGACGTCGGCGCCTGGCGCGCTCGCGTTCTTCGAAACGAACAGCCGGCCGAAGCTCGTGGCCGCCCAGAGCGTGCCGGCGTCGGCCGGCGTGCGCTCGGCGGCGACGATGAGTCCCCCGACCCGACTCGTGCCGTAGAAATCGCTCGTCAAATCACCCGGCTTGCGGCTCGTCGACGCGGGTGTCGACCCCGACAGGAAGGGATACACCACGCCGAGCGGCACCCAGTCTCCGCACACCGCGCTCGCCGTCCCGCCCGGGAACAGGCAATTGGCTTCCAGAAACGGCTGAGGCCCGCCGTTGTTCTGCGTTCGCCAAACGTGCTGGAACGCGGTGAACTGCGTGTCGGGACGGACGGCGTCGAACGTGATGAACTGACGTCCGGTCGAGGCCGTGATCGTGTCGCGCTCATTGCTGGTCACGATCGGGTCGTCGGTGCGCACCCATCTCGTCGCCTCGCCGTTGCGAAAGTTCGTGAAAAAGCGATTGCTCTGGAAACTGGCGAAGAGCACATCGCTTCGCGCCGGGTGGAAGCCGGAAGCCGACGTCCCGTCGCCAAACGGAAACAATGTCTTCCAGACTTGGGGATCGCCAGTGCCGTCCCGCCAGATCGTGCTGTTGTCTTGCAGACCACCGATCATCCGCCCGAGGGGATCTCGCGGATCCAGCGCGATGTTGTAGAACTGCATCGTCTGTAATCCTTTGTTGAGGAAATAGAGGCGCGTCGGCACGTCGCCGAGCATCGTCTGGCAATGGGCGGCGTTTCCGACCAGTTGGTTGCACCGGTCGGCAATATTCGCGAACGTGCCGTCGTTGCGCACGACGCCGCCGTCCGATCCGACGAACACGATCCGTCGATCGCGCGGGTGGAACACAATCGACCGGACGTCGACGTGCGAACGCCGCCGCGGCGAGCTCGCGTCCGATCCAAAGGCGCGGAATGTCGCGCCGGCGTCCGTCGACCGGATCGTCGGCTCGCCGAACGTCGGCGTCGCCACACCGCCCGCGTACACCGTGTCCGGCTGATCCTCCGGCGTGGCGACGACGAGGTCGTAGAAGCACTGGCTGGAGCAAAGCCGCCGGCTCGTGAATCCCGGTTGCGCTGCGTCGTTCGATGTCAGGCGCAGCCAGGCGGGCGTGTTCACGAGGCCGTTCGCCGGCCCGGTCACGAGGCTCGACGCCGGCACATCGGCATTGTCCAGCCGATACAGCGCCTGATCGTCGAGGCCCTCCGTCCCGTTGTAGACGTACATCCGGGTCTGGCCGGACTTGACCGTCACATCGAACATGGCGAGATCGCGGAACCGTCGAGCTCCGACGACAGCAAAGACGGGCTTGAAGGTCGCGTCTCCTCCCTCGATTGAGGGAGCGGAACGATGAATCGCGTTGTTGAACGCGGTGGCGTAGATCGTCGTCGGCGTCCGTGGATCGAGCTTGATGTGGCGAACACCGGACATCGTGTCGCCGGCGCCAACCGGCAGATTCGGGTTGGCGGGAATCACCGCATCGAGCGGTGGCAGCCAAAGCAACGTCCAGCTCAGCCCGCCGTTCTCGGTCTTGTACAAGCCGACGCGCGGCTGAGGAAACCCGGTGGTGATCGACTGGCCGCCGCGCACGCCGGTCATGCCCAGCATCGCTGTGCTGGTGCCGATGTAGATGGTCTGCGGACTGCGCGGATCGATCGCGATCGCGCCGATACCGCGCGTGAACGTGAAGTCGGTTGGCGCCGGGCCCACGGCCGGATCCACGATCATCGTCGGCACGCGCGTCCAGCGGTCGCCGCCATCGACCGACCGATAGAGCCCGGTGCCGGCGCCTGAATTGTTCGGGGTATTGGTCTCGCCGGTGCCGACCAGAATCGTGTTGCCGCTGCGATCGCTCGGATCGATCGCCAGGCTTCCGATGTTGTTGGTGCCGAGCCCATGCGAGACCCAGCGCCAGCCCGGATCTTCGGGATGCATGGCCCGATCCGTGCGCCAGACGCCGCCACCAGCCGTGCCGACCCAAAGCCGGCACGCTCCGTCCAGTCGGCAGGTTGGAGAAATTGCGAGCGCGGAGACGCGACCCGAGACGCTCTCAGCGCCCGTGGTCAGCGTGGTCAATGGTCCCAGGCTCGTCCAGATCGACGACGCCGGCGCGCCAGTTCGAAGCGCGGCCCCCTGATACGCCCAGTATTTCTCCGACGACGCCTGGCGGACCAGCGGACTACCAGGCTCACCCGGAAACGCCTGCTCGTAGGCGAGCAGATCGTAGTAGCCGAGCGGCGAGAATCTGTCGGGCTTCGACGCGTCAGGACGAGTCTGGTCGTCGCGCTGGCTCGACAACAGCGTACCGGCGGCGAGCAACACCACCACCAGGAGCGGGCGCACGGCGGTCATTGGCGGGTGCCCCTATCTTACGACTACACTCTGGAATCAAATGCGCACAGGTCCAGTCGGGGTCGTTGGATTCATCCTGGCGGCGGCGCCGCTGCCGTTCGGGCTCACCGGCACGGGGTTGGGCACGGCAGAGCCCGCAGCCGCACAGGCCGCCGGGCGACTCGTTTTCATCGGGACGTACACGGGTCCGGCGAGCCAGGGCATCTACGCATTTCGATTCGACGAACGGACTGGGGCGCTCACGCCACTGGGCCTGGCCGCGGCAACGCCGAATCCGAGCTTCCTGGCGATCAGTCCGGACCGGCGAGTCCTGTTTGCCGTCAACGAAACCTCGTCTTATGGTGGCGAACAGTCGGGCAGCGTCCGTTCGTTCGCGATTGACCACGCCACCGGCAAGTTGACGGAACTGAGTGTCCAGTCGACGCTCGGCGCCGACCCGTGCCACCTCGCGATCGATCGGACCGGGCGGTTCCTCGTCGTCGCCAACTACACCGGCGGGAACTTCGCGATGTTGCCGGTCGATGCCGAGGGCAAACTGGGTCCGGCGAGCGTGGTGATCGGCAACGAGGGCGCAGGCCCCAACAAGGCACGGCAGGATCGGCCGCATGCGCACGCCGTCGTGTTCGATCCGACGCAACGGTTCGTGCTCGGAGCCGACCTCGGGATCGATCGCGTGCTCGTCTACCGCTTCGACGCCATGGCAGGGACGCTGGCTGCGCATTCGGCGCCGGCGGCCGCGACGGCACCCGGGGCGGGCCCGCGACATCTCGCTTTCCATCCCGACGGGCGGCGGCTCTTCTCGCTCAACGAACTGGACTCGACGGTCACCACGTTCACCTGGGATGACACCGGGCGGCTGGCGGCCGGCGCGAGCGTTTCGACGCTCCCGGCCGGCGGGAGTCCGGGGAACTCGACCGCTGAAATCGCCGTGCATCCCAACGGGCGCGTCCTCTACGCCTCCAACCGCGGCCACGACAGCATCGCCGTCCTGGCGATCGGCACCGGCGGTGCGCTTTCGGTGGTCGAACACGAATCGACGCGCGGTCAGACGCCGCGCAATTTCACACTGGACCTGACCGGACGATGGCTCCTCGCCGCCAACCAGCGCTCGAACACGCTCGCCGTGTTTCAGGTGGACGCCAAAACCGGCGCGCTCGCGCCGCACGGACCGCTCGCCGACGTCGGTGCGCCCGTGTGTGTGCTGTTCGTTCCCTAGAGCGGTGGCAATCGGCGTCTCGATTGCAGATTATCTATGTCTCTGCCATTTACCGATCTCTTTGCCATTGCCGATTGTCGATGCCTTGCCATTGCCGATGCTCTGCCATTGCCGATTGCCGATGTCTCTGCCATTGCCGATTACCGATGCTCTGCCATTGCAGATTGCCGATGCTCGGCCATTGCAGATTACCGATGTCTCTGCCATTGCAGATTGCCCATTGTAAATTATCAATGAACTCGTCACCCCGATCACAGGAGTAATCATGGGCATCATGGATTTCATCAAGGGCGAGTTGCTCGACATCATCGAGTGGACCGATGACTCACGCGACACGCTCTCGTGGCAGTTTCCGGACGACGACAAGGCGATCAAGAACGGCGCACAGTTGATCGTGCGGGAGTCGCAGGTCGCGCAGTTCGTCTACCTGGGTCAGTTCGGCGACACGTTCTCCCCCGGCAAACACACGCTGACCACCGACAACATCCCGGTCCTGACGAAGATCAAGTCCTGGCCCTTCGGCTTCAACTCGCCGTTCAAGGCCGACGTGTACTTCGTGGTCACGCGCCTCTTCACCGGCAACAAGTGGGGCACGTCGAACCCGGTGATGTTGCGGGACAACGACTTCGGGATTGTCCGGGCCAGGGCCTTTGGCACCTACGACTTCAGGATCGTCGAGCCGAAGATCTTCCTGCGCGAAGTCGCCGGCTCCGATCACAACTTCAGACTCGACGAGTTCGCCGACACCATGCGCTCGCGCATCGTCAGCATCTTCACCGACGCTCTCGCGTCGGCGAAGATCCCGGTGCTCGACGTCGCGGCCCGGTACACCGAGCTCGGTGACGCCCTGCTCCCGGTGATCAACCCGGCAGTCACGGCGAAGTACGGCCTCGAGCTGACGAGCTTCATCGTCGAGAACGTGTCGGTGCCACCCGAAGTCGAACAGGCGATCGACAAGCGATCGAGCATGGCGGCGATCGGCAACCTCAACGACTTCGTGAAGTACCAGATGGGCAAGGGGCTGGAATCCGGCGGCGGCGCGGGCGGGGCCGGCACGGCCGCTGAACTGGCGGTCGGCTTCGGCATCGCGCAGCAGATGATGCAGCAGGGCTTCGCCGGCGGCGCCGCGACACCCACCGTCGCGCCTCCCGCCGTTGCTGCCGGCGCGCCCGATCTCCTGAGCCCCGCGCAAGCGGCACAGCTGCTCGGCGTCAGCGAGGCCGACGTGATGGCCGTGCTCGCGTCCGGGGAACTGAAGGGCAAGAAGATTGGGGCCTCGTGGCGGATCACGCGGGCGGCGCTCGAAGAAGTACTTAAAGTGATGGGGCGGGTACGACGGGTACGACGGGTACGATAGGTACGACGGGTACGATAGGTACGCGGGTACGCGGATCCGGCGCGGCGGTCCATGAATAAAAGATGACAAGAATCAGCCTCCTGGTACCTGTCGTACGCGACGTACCCGTCGTACCTGTCGTACCTGACTTCTCCCCAGATGTCTGAGGTCTCTGCGCAGACGAAACACGCCTGCCCGGCCTGCGGCGCACAGGCGGAGTGGAACCCGGCCAAGCAGAAGCTGGTGTGTCCGTTCTGCGGTACGGAATCGCCGTATCAGATCGATCGAGAAGTGGGTAAGGCGGCGGAGCTCGATCTCGAGGCGGCGCTGAAGGCGCTGCCGGCGGACGAGCAGGCTTGGATGGCCACGCGGCGGAGCGTCCGCTGCACGAGCTGTAACGCCGTCATGGAATTCGAGGCGCAGCGCGTCGGACAGAATTGCGAGTTCTGTGGATCGCCGGCGCTCGTGCCTTATGACCAGATCCAGGCGCCGATCCGGCCGGAGAGCCTGCTGCCGTTCAAGATCGATCAGGGACGAATCCGCGACGACATGCGCGGCTGGTTCCGCAGCCGCTGGTTCGCGCCAAACCGGCTCGGCCGCTCGGCGCTCGTCGACACCGTCAAGAGCGTTTACATCCCCTACTGGACGTTCGACGCGACGGTGCATTGCCGCTGGGACGCCGACGCCGGGTACTACTACTACGTCACCGTCCAGGCCCGAGACAGCCAGGGCAAGCCGATCACGCGGCAGGAACGGCGTGTCCGTTGGGAGCCGGCCTCAGGCGCAATCGATCACGTCTTCGACGACGAGCCGATTCCGGCGACCAACGGCATTCCACTTGACTTGCTGCGCCAAGTCGAACCGTTCCCAACTGGCGACCTGGTGCCGTACGACACGGCGTTTCTTTCCGGACACGTCGTGGAGCGGTATCAGGTCGTGCTCAGCGAGGCCGCTGACGCCTCGTTGGCCGCCATGAACCAGGAGCTCGAGCGGCTGTGCTCGGCGCAGGTGCCGGGCGACACGCAGCGCAACCTCCGCATCTTTCCGGACTACTCGAACCGCACCTTCAAGCACGTGCTCGTGCCCATCTGGCTGCTCAGCTACACGTTCGGCCCGAAGGCGTTTCAGGTGATCGCCAATGGCTACACCGCCAAGATCGCGGGCCGCTATCCGTACAGCGTCTGGAAGATCTTGTTGCTCGTCGTGTTCTTGATTGTCGTGATTGGCGTGGTCGTCGTACTCACGCAAGATAACTAAGAGCGAAGGCCTCGCACACGGAGACCACGGGGAAGACAGCACGGAGATCACGGGGCAAGTAGGGTTAACCCTTAAGTCTTAGTGCCCTCCGTGTTTCTCCGTGCCCCCCGTGTTAGGTAGCGAAGCTCTTGTTTTCGATCAGTAGATCTTGAATGCGTACAGCGTGTCCCCAACCGCGACCAGCACATGCTGCTTGCCATCGATCGAGTACGTCTGCGGCGCGTTCGAGATGTTGCCGATGCGCGTGTGCCACAGGATTTTGCCGTTCGTGGCGTCGAAGGCCACGAAGTTGCCGCTGCCGTCACCCGTGAAGAGGACGCGGCCCGCGGTCGTGAGCAAGCCGGCGCCGCTGCCGGGGCCCGGGTATTGGTGTTTCCACACCGGCTTACCGGTCTTGTAGTCGATCGCCGACAGGAAGCTCTCCAGCGCGCCGACGCCGACGCGCAGCTTGCCGCCGAGGCCCATCGATCCTCGCGGATCAGGATCGGTGAGATACAGCATGTTGAAGCCGTTCTGCTCGTGCACGTAGAACAGCCCAGTGTCCGGCGAATAGGCCGGCGGCTCCCAGTTGATGACGCCGCCCTCGGGCGGCGAGACCAGCGCGCCAGGAATGATGGCTTCCTTCTCTGGATTCGGCTCCGGCGAGCCGCTCTTGCGCACGCCGAGCGTCCAGTTCGAGTACGTCCCGAACTTGGTCGTCACGATATGTTCGCCGGTGACGCGATCGACGGTGAAGAAGTAGCCGTTGCGCGCCGCGGTGGAGACCACTTTGCGCGGCTTCCCGTTGATGACGCCATCGATCAGGATCGGCGTCTGCGCGGAATCCCAGTCGTGCGTGTCGTGCGGCGAGGTCTGGAAGTACCACGCCATCTTGCCCGTGTCGACGTGCACGGCCACGAGTGAGCCGGTAAAGAGATTGTCGCCCTTGCGGCCCGACCCGGTGTACCCCGGCGTCGGATTCCCGGTGCCGAAGATGTAGAGCCTGGTCTCCGGATCGTACGAACCGGGAATCCAGACCTGCCCCCCGCCATGGCGAGCGGCGTCGAGGCTCGGCCAGGTATTGAGCCCGGGATCGCCCGGATTCATCGGAACGGTATGGAAGATCCACTGGCGCTTCCCCGTCTCAGGGTCGAAGGACTGCAGGAACCCGGGCGCGTCGAGATCGTTCCCGGTGCCGACGAGCACGTGGTTGTCGACCACGATCGGCGCCATCGTCGAGAAGTACTGCTGATCGAAGTCCGCGATCTCGACGTGCCATCGTTCTTTGCCGGTGCGGGCGTCGAGCGAGACGAGGTAGTTGTCGGGCGTTTCGAAAAACAGATGCTGGTTCCACATCGCGGCCCCGCGGTTGCCGATGTGCGTCCCGCCCTTCGTCTTCCAGAAGTACTGCCACAGCACCCGGCCGTCGCGCGCGTCCATCGCCCACACGTTGTCGGGCGCGGTGACGTACAGGATGCCGTTGACCTGGAGAATCTGGCCCTTGACGTTCACGTTGGTGCCGATGGGGAACTCGCCCGTGCCTTCGCCGCCGATGATCAACGGCGCCGCACCGCCGCCAAATCCACCACCGCCGAATCCGCGCCCTCCCCCGCCACCTGCTGCCGGCGCCGCGGTGGCGCCGGTAAGCCGCGCCGTCCACGCGAGGGTGAGGTTCTTCACCGTCGTCTGGTTCGCTTGCGCGAGCTGGCTGTAGCGCCGGCCCGTGTAGTCGCCGGAGTAGGTCGGCCAGGAATCCGAGAGCGGCTTCTTGATGGCTTGCGGATCGAGGCCCGGTTGATCGATCACCACCTGCTGACCGGCCAGCAGACTGGGGGCGACAACGAGGCAGGCGGCGGCGACGAAGTAGTGGGGTCTCATTTGAGGGTCACCAGGTAGGCCGTGACGTTGTGAATGTCCCGATCGGTGTACTGCGAGAGCAGCCGACGGTGTGCCGCCAACGGATCGCGGACCTCGACCTTCGGCACGTCGCCGTTGCGGCCGATGGATCTCTGGACGCCGTCCGCCGTGGTCAGCAGGACGAGGAAGTCGTCGATCCGGTCGAGCTGTCCTTCGATCTTCTGTCCGGACGGCTGCGTGACAATCACCGTCACCTGGCGCCGGTTCGGTCCCTCGCCGGGCGCCGGCGGGCCGCCGCGACCGCGGCCCCCGCCACCGCCGCCGACCCAGAGGTTTTGCAGGGTCACCGGATCGGCGATGCGCGACGCAAGCCCCTCCAGGTCGCCGGCCGGCGAATGGCACTTGGAGCAATTCGTCTGGAAGTACGCTTGCCCCGCCTTGGCGTCGCCGACGAGGATGTTTGGCGGTTTCTCGGTACCCGGTGGAGGCGATCCCTGACCACGCATCGTCGCCTGCACGGCATGGATGTGCGCGGCGACCGCCTTGATGTCGTCCGGAGCAAGCGGCAGCGGCGGCATGATCGGCATACCCGGATTCTGGCGGCCGTTGGTGATGACCGGTCCGATGAGCTCGCCCTCCAAATCGTTCAGCGCGAGTTGCGAGCGGAGCAGGTTGGGCCCGCCGATGTCGCCGCCTCGCAGGTCAACGCCGTGACAGGCGCGGCAATGGATGCCGTAGATGGTCGCGCCCTTCGCGATGACCGCGGGGTCGCCCGGCGGCCGCTGCTGTGCCGGAAACGTGGCGCCGCGACCGCCGCCGCCTTGTCTGCCGGCTGGAGCCGCGGGGGCGCCTTGCCCGCCGCCAGCGGGCGGCGGGGGTGGCGGCGGACCTCCCTGCGCTCCGGCCCTGACGGCAATGGATCCCAGTAGCAGACAGCCGGCCGCAGCCAGGCTCAGCGTCGAACGCATTCCGCACCTCGTCGATGTCCCGGATAACAATCCGTCATGATACGCGGATCGAGAGCAGGCGGTACCGGCCGGCGTTTGTCCTGCCAAAATCTGCGCCGTCAGGTGTAAGCTCCTCTGCACCCCAGCGCAGGACCACGCTCGCGATCCATTCACTTCAGGGAGGAAGACATGGCAAAGAGGCAACGGTCCGGGGGCGTGAAGCTCCGCAGGTCGTGTGGCGCGATGGCTGCGCACATGGCCCTGCTCGAGAAGTATCCGTCCTTCCGGCTCGCACAGATGCGGCTCGAAGGCGCGGTCGACAAGCGCCGCAAGGCCGGCGTCGACTTGCAGAAGCTCAAGCTCGTGACGATCAAGACCGTGGTCAACGTCGTCTACCGCACCGACGAGGAAAACATCTCCGACGGCCAGATCGCCAGCCAGATCAAGGCGATGAACAAGGATTTTCGCGCCACCAATTCGGACAAATCGCAGACCCCTGCCGCGTGGAAGGGCCTGGTCACCGACTCGCGCATCCAGTTCAAGCTCGTCGATGTCACGCGCACGAAGACCAGCGAAGACCGGATTCACCCACGACGACGCCGTGAAGAAGGCCTCCGGCGGCGGCGTCGCGCCGTTCGACCCGAAGACCCACTTGAACTTCTGGGTGTGTGCGCTGACCGGCGGACTGCTGGGCTACGCGCAGTTCCCGGGGGGCCCGGCCGCCACCGACGGCGTGGTCGTCAACTACCAGGCGTTCGGCACGAATGGAACCGCGACGGCACCATTCAACAAAGGGCGGACCGCGACGCATGAAATCGGTCACTACCTCGACCTGCGGCACATCTGGGGCGACACGCCGGACTGCAGCGGATCGGATCAGGTGGCGGACACGCCAAACTGCGCCGGGCCGAACTTCGGCATGCCGGCCTTCCCAGTCATCACCTGCAACAACGGCCCGAACGGCGACATGTTCATGAACTACATGGACTACACCGACGACGCGGGCATGTTCATGTTCACCGCACAGCAGGTCGTGCGCATGCGGACGGCGCTCGAGACCGCGCGCGCCGGGCTCATCTAGTCGATCGATCCTTCGCGAGGGCCAGTCCTGATCGGGACCGGCTCTCGCCTTTCGGCCCGGCGATCCGACCATGGCAAAAAAAACAGCCGCTCCCAAGATCCAGGCGTACGAGATCGACGTCGATCGGGTGACGCGTCAGGCGGCGCGCCGGCAGGCGCCGACGCGATTCGCGCGGCCCGCTGGTCCGCCCCTTGCGGATCTTCACGCTCGATCCGTCGGTGTCGGATCGCCTCGGCGGGATCGCCACCGTCCAGGTGCCGTACGAAGAGCTCGAGCCCGGTCCGGTCGGCGCGCTGTTCGAGATTCGAGCGAACGGCGCGCCGAAGCCGCTTTCGGCCGCTCCGCTCGATCTCGACGACCCGGTGCTGCTGATGTCGAGCGGGTTGGCGCCGACCCCCTCGAATGGCAACTTCCACCTGCAGATGGTCTACGCCGTCTGCAGTCTCACCTACGCGGCGTTCCGGCGCGCGCTCGGCCGCGAAATCTGCTGGGCGATTCCCGCGTCTGAGGCCGGCCGGCTGCGCCTGGTCGTGAAGCCGTTCGGCTTCCGCAGCCGGAACGCCAGCTATAACCGCGAGACCGGCGACCTGTCGTTCGGCTACTTCAAGGCGGGAAAGGAACCGGCCGGCTTTACGGTGCGGCAGGGCCTGATCTGCACCGCCCTCAGCCACGACATCATCGTGCACGAGACGACGCACGCGCTCCTGGACGGGCTGCGGTCGTCGTTCCTGCAGCCGACCAACGTCGATGTGCCGGCATTTCACGAAGGGTTCGCCGACCTGGTCGCCCTCTTCCTCCACTTCAGCTACACGGACGTCGTCGAGCGGGCGATTCACAGCGCGGCGAGCTCGGGATCGAGCCTCTCGCTGCTGACCGACATCGCGCGCGAGTTCGGCTATTCGCGATCGACGCCGGGCGCCGAGCGGGCGCTCCGCTCAGGCATCGACATGAACGGGCTGGCCGCGTTCGACTCCGATACCCTGCCGACCAGCAAGGGCGGACCGATTCTGCTACGACCCGGCGCTCGAATCGCACAAGCTCGGATCGGTGCTGGTGTCGGCGGTCTTCGAAGCGTTCATGACGGTCGTCCGCCGCAAGACCGAGCGATTCTTCCGGCTGGCCGGGATTGATCAGTCGGAGTTCGGGCGCACGCCGTTGAGCGATGCGCTGGTCAAGGTCCTGGCCAGCGAAGCGAGCGACGTCGCCAGTCAGTTCCTCTCGATTTGCATCCGCGCGATTGATTACTGCCCGCCCGTCGACATGGAATTCGGCGAGTATCTGCGCGCCATGATCACGGCCGACAGCGAAATCGAACGGAGCGACAAGTGGGGATTCCGCGAGGCGCTGATGCGCTCGTTCCGCCGCCGCCGGATTTTTCCCGATCACGTGCACTTCATGACGGAAGACGCGGTCCGATGGCAGCCGCCGGCCGAACGCCTTCGCGTCCCCAGCCTCTCGCTCAGCCGGTTGCGATTCTCGGGAGACCCGGGGCAGCCCGCGAGCAAGAGCGAATTGCTCCGTCAGGCCGACGCCTTGGGCCGGCTCGTCACCGATCCCGAAGCACGCCAAGACGTTCAACCTCGTTGCGCCGCTAGGTCCTCGACCGAAGAACGTGACCTACGTCGGTCCGGTGACGGTCCAGTCGGTGCGGGTGGCACGGCGCGCCGCGCCCGACGGCCGCGTGCTGTTCGATCTGGTCGGTGAGGTGACGCAAAGCTGGACCGTCAACCGGAATGGCGAGCTGTTCGACATGGCCGGCGGGACGACGGTCATCATCGACGCGCAAGGTGAGGTCCGTTACGCCATCTACAAGCGCGCTGACACCGAGCCTCGTCAGGTCCGGCAGCTCAAGTCGATCAGCGGCCCGCTCAAGAAGTACTGGGAGAAAAAAGGCGGCAAGCTGAAACTGCGGCCCGGCATGCTGCAGCGATTGCACGGCGACCTGTGAGGCACTCGGGACCCACCACGCGACACTGTCCGCCCCGGACTTCACGTTGAAGGACTTCGCGTATGATTCCCCTCGACCACAAGTGACTGGTCAAGAGCGGTTTCGAGATCGATGTAGCGAGCTGAGATGGGGAAGATTTGCACAGGAGAGGGACGGGTCTTGCTCGCGCAAGCGAGACCCGTCCCCCTCCTGTGCAAATCTTCCCCATCATCCCCGGCGGTGGTCTGGGACTAACCGCTCAGCCGTTTTCACCGCGCTACACGGAAGTGAAAACGGCGATAGGAGGAACGATGCGACGATTCGTGTGTACCGGGATCGCGGCGCTGGTGCTCGCCAGCGCGAGCCCGCTCAGCGCGCAGAAAACCACGCCCGTCCACGCAGGCAAGGGCGGCAGCGCTCACGTCAGGACCGAATGGTCGATCGACGGCGCGCGCATTTCGATTGAGTATGGACAACCGCAGCTCAAGGGCCGGACCGACGCCGCCCTGATGCCGCCCGGTCAGCCCTGGCGAACCGGCGCCGACGAGGCGACGATCATCACGAGCGACAAGCCGCTCATGTTCGGCACACTGTCGGTGCCGGCGGGGACCTACACGATCAACACACAGCCCGGGACCGAGTGGCAATTCATTCTCGGCAAGCTCGGCAAGCCGGGCCAGTGGGGCGTGCCGTACAACGCGTCGCTCGAGATCGGCCGCGCGCCGATGAAGGCTGGCAAGACGGCGAAGCCGGTGGAAGAGATGACGATCTCGATCGACGACACGCCGGCTGGCGCCACACTCCGCGTCGAGTGGGGTTCGACGTCGGCGATGATTCCGTTCACGGTCGGATAGCAGGACTCTTCTAGTTCACTAACTGTCGCAGAAACGCGAGCCCGTCCTTGGCCAGCGCGTCCGGCGAGCTGGCGAGCGGACGCCAGATGGCGGCGGCACGCGCGATCGTCTTCACCTTCGGGGTGAACGATTCGATCACCAGCGGGCCCGTGAAGTTGATGTCCCGAATCGCGGCCGCCACCTCCTGCCACGGAACGTGGCCCGATCCTGGCGCGCCGCGATCGTTCTCGCACATGTGCAACTGCCCCAGCCGTGATCCCGCCGCGCGGATGGCGTCGCCGAGCGATCGCTCCTCGATGTTCATGTGAAACGTATCGAGCAGCAACCGGCAGGCCGGGTGGTTGACGCGATCCACGATCTCGATGGCCTGCGACGTCAGATTCAGGAAGCTCGTCTCGAAGCGATTCAGCGGCTCGACGCAGAGCGCCACGCCCTTGCTCGCCGCGTACGTCGACAGATCCGTCAACTGCCGCACGAGCAGGTCGACGTCCTTCGCCCGCTCGTCCTCCGTGGCCTGCCAGGTCCGGCCGACCGCGCTGTAGAGGGGCCCGAGCACGTGCGGCGCCTTCAACGTCTGCGCCGCATCGATGCAGTGCCGGACGTACGCGAGGCCGTTGGCCCGAATCTGCGGATCGGAGTGGATGAGGTCCCGATCGGGTCCCATCGCCGCACAAACGGTCGCGCCGAGGCCCAGGTCGCCCAGCACATGGGCGGCGCGCTGATAGTCGAGGTCGTTGATTCCTTCGATCGGCACCTCCACCAGGTCGAAGCCGAGTTGCTTGATGTGTGGCGCGATCTTCTCGAACTCCGGGGTCGTGAGAGGCGCCGTCCAGATCCAGGTCGTGATGCCGATGTGTGCCATAGACGGAGAATTCTGCCACATCGACGGTATGCTGGGGCCTGCTGATGGGTCGGGCCCGCATCGCCGGTCTTGCCGACGGGCTCTCCTTTGCCCTCCTCGCGCTTGCCTCCCTGGTCGAACTCACCGGCGGGATCCGCCTCGGCCGGGGGTGGTACCAAGTCACGGCCACCGATCCCATCCGGCTGCTGATCCTCGCGGCTGGGGTCGTACTGCTTCGTCACGTCGTCCTGCGCACGCCGTCGCTGCGCGAGCGCCTCACCGCGCGCCGGGCGGGACGCACGCGGCCCTGGCAGATTGATCCGCCGCTTGGCGCCGCAACCCGGCGTGAATGGCTGGTCGCGATTCCGGTGATGGCCGCCGCGACCGGCTGGTTGATGAAGGACCAGATCCTCGTCATCACCGGCCTGCTCGATCGCGGCGACCCGTTGTTCTCGATGTGGCGGCTCGCCTGGATTGCGCATCAGGTCGTCGCCGATCCGTTGCACTTCTGGAACGCGAACATCTTCCATCCCGAGCCGAACACCTTCGCCTACTCGGACGCGACGCTCCTTCCGGGCCTGCTCGTGGCGCCGCTCGTCTGGGCCGGCGTGCCGATTGCGGTGACGCACGGCCTCCTCTACCTGATGTCGTTCTTTGCCGCCGGCCTGACGATGTTCGCGCTGGCGCGCGCGGTCACCGGCCAGTTGATCCCGGCGCTCGTCGCCGGCATCCTCTTCGGCTTCTATCCCTATCGCATCTCGACCTACAGCCATCTCGAAATGCAGGGCGTGTTCTTGATGCCGCTCGCGTTGCTCTGGCTGCTGCGAACGCTGGACGCGGGACGTTCACGGCACGGCGCCGCCCTTGGGCTTGCGGTCGCGCTGGAGGGCCTCTGGTCGCTCTACCTCGGCGCCTACCTCGTCGTCGGGCTCGTCCTCACCGCGCTGTTTCGCTGGGCGGCGGGGCACTTCGCTCTCCGAGCTCGCCTCCGCGCTCTCGCAACGGCGGTGCTGGTCGCGGCGGCGATCCTGGGACCCTACTCCTGGCCGTACTGGTCCGCGCGCGACGCCGTCGGGGAGCGGCCTCGCGACGAAACCCGGATCTTCAGCGCCGACCGGCGCGACTGGCTGAGTCTCAACGAGATGAACCGGCTGTACGGGCGCGCGCTCGCGACGGACGTGAACGCGGAGCGTCATTTGTACCCGGGCACGACGACCCTGGTGCTCGCCGTCGCCGCACTCGTGCCGCCCGTCACGCCTCTCGCGGCGGCGGGCCTGACCGGGGCGCTCGTCGCCGCCGACGCATCGCTCGGTGTGAACGGCACGGCGTTCACCTGGCTGTTTGACAAGGTGCCCGGGTTTCAGGCCTTCCGTGTGCCGGCTCGGTTCGGCATGCTGCTCGGTCTGTTTCTCACGCTCCTGGCCGGAATGGGGCTCGCGCGAATCCTGACGCGCTGGCCCGGACGAACGACCGAGCGGCTCGCCATGGCCCTGGTCGGCGTCGCCGCCTTCGAACTTCGTCCCGGGCTCCCGCTCGTGGCGACACCAACTTCGCCACCCGCCATCTACGCTGCGCTGCCGAAGACGGGTCGCGTCGTCCTGGTCGATCTCCCACTCCCGGCCGACGATGCCGAGTATTGGATCGATCCGACGTACATGTACTACTCGACGTTTCACTGGGCCAGGCTGCTGAACGGCTACAGCGGATTCTCTCCGTCCTGGTATCCCCGCCTGCGCGTTGCCTCCCGCGAGTTTCCGTCTGATGAGTCGATCGGCGGTGTTCCGCGAGCGCGGCGCCGAGTACGTCGCGCTGCACGAGGAGTTCTATCCTCCAGGACGGTATCGCGACGTCGTCGCCCGCCTTGACGGCCGCACCGATGTCTCGCTCGTCGGCACTCGATCTTCGCCTACGGGGGAGCATCGCTTGTACCGTTTGCGGCCGTAGAGCGCTTCGACAGCTCCAGTAACATTGCCGAAGTCTTTTGGGCTATCCTGCGCGCACGCATGGCGGGAGAGAAACAGGCGTTCACGGGACGCCACCTGATCAATCACAAGCTCACCGGCGCCGGTTCCGAGAAGGACACCCGACATCACGAGATCGCGATCGACACGCCAGGTATCCACTACCTGCCAGGCGACGCCCTCGGAGTGATCCCGCACAACGCACCGGCTCTGGTTGACCGCATCGTCGCGGCCATCGGCGCGCGCGGCGACGAACCTGTGCCCGCCGGCACACCAGGCGTGACCCTCCCGCTCGCCCAGGCGCTCACCGAGGTCTACAATCTGAACACGCCGAGCCGCCGGCTGCTCGAGCTCTATGCGTCACGCGGCGCGAGCGAGCTGGCGCCCCTCCTCGAGAAAGCCAACGCCGAGCTGCTCAAGAAGTTCCTCAACGGATGGAACGAAGCGCACGACGTCCTGGACATCCTCGACATGCACCCGGAAATCCGGATCACTCCGGCTGAGCTCATCGAGAACCTGAGGAAGAGCCTTCCCCGGCTGTATTCAATCGCGTCGAGCCTCAAGGCGCATCCTTCGCAAGTGGATCTTCTCGTCGTCGGCGTGCGCTACACGATCCGAGGCCGCACGCGCGGGGGCGCCTGCTCCACGTGGCTGGCGGAAGGGTGGCCGACGCCCTCCACGTTTCCGATGTACGTCCAGGATCAGCAGAAGCACTTCGCGATGCCAGCCAGCCTGGACGTGCCCATGATCATGGTGGGCCCCGGCACCGGCCTGGCGCCATTTCGTGCGTTCGTCGAAGAGCGGCGCGGTGCTCGGCGCGCGCGGCCGCAACTGGCTGTTCTTCGGCGAGCAGCGGCGGGCCAGTGACTTCTTCTACGAAGATCAGCTCACGGGGTATGCGAGCGATGGATTTCTGCGCCTGGATACCGCGTTCTCGCGCGACCAGACACAAAAGATCTACGTCCAGCATCGCATGCAGGAACAGGCCCGGGACGTCTGGGCGTGGCTCGAAGAGGGCGCAGAGGTGTTCGTGTGCGGCGACAAGGAACGCATGGCCGCCGACGTCGACAAGGCGCTCCACACCATCGTCGAAACCGCCGGCGGCCGCACGCCCGATCAGGCCGCGGCGTACATCGACCAGCTCAGACAGACGAAACGGTACAAGCGGGATGTGTATTAAGAACGAGACCACGGAGAAGAGCTAGAGAGCACGGAGAAGAGCAGAGAGCCGAGCACGCCCGCGCCGGTCTGTGGCGCGGGCCCGAGGCGCGGGGGTGGGGCCCCGCGCCTGTATATTTGTGAGCACAGAGGGCTGGATGTCACGGAGAAGAGCGATGTGCGACAGCTCTTAGTCTGAGGACCCAAGCTGTGGCCGCGAGCATTACTCCCACCACCGCAATGCCCGCCGGGATGGCGAATGGCGAGGCGCCGTACTGGCCAACCAGTGCGGGCATGATCAGCGCCAGCAGCGCGCTGAGCACGAGAGACACGGCGCCGGCGATGAACAGATTGCGCACGACGCCGCCCCGATCGGCCGCGGTCCACGTCTTACGCTGAGCCACGACCATGACCACGACACCAAGGCCGACGACGACAATGAACAGCCCAGCGGAGAGGAACGCCGGCACCAGGAACGTGGCGCGTTCCTTGTACTCCTGCCATGTGGGCCGCGGTAGTGTCCCGGCATCGATGCTGAGGCCGGCGACGAGTGTGGCCGAGTCACCTGCCGCCAACGACGTCCGCTGAGCGACGACCTCCTGGCCGATGTGGCTCACTTGCCATCCCGGCTCGGTGACGAGCGGAGGATCGACGACGACCATCACGCCGGGGAGTATCAGGGAGAGGCGCGCGTCGGCGATGAGCGCAGCAGACCCTTCCAGCGCGCGCCACGTTACCTTGCCGCGCCCGCCGGACACTTCGACCACTCCGGTCACCGTGTAGCGTAAACGGGCCGTCTGCGGCCCGCTGCCCGCCGCCAACCGCCACGTCACAGCGCCGTTCGCATCCCGATCGACGGGCCGATCGCTGAGCGTCGCGTCGACTTGTTGCAGGCCGTCGTGCCGGCCGCCAGGCACGACGCGCCGAAACCACGCGTCGCCGGCCCCGGTCGGGGTTAGCACCCAGGTCTCTTCGACCTCGGCCGAGCCCCGCGGATCGACGACCATCCGCGCCTCGAACCGGTCGACGATGACGTTGGACGCGACCGGCGGCGTGCAACCTGCGGCGAGCAGAGCGATCGCGGCCGATAGCAGAAGACGCACAGCCATCAAGTATTACAGGCGCGGGGCCCCACCCCCGCGCCTCGAGCCGCGCCTCAAACCGGCGCGGGGTGCAGGCGCGGGGCCCCATCAATCTTACAGGCGTGGGGCCCCACCCCCACGCCTCGGGCCCGCGCCTCACACCGGCGCGGGGTCGCTCGCTCTTCTCCGTGCTCCAGCTCTTCTCCGTGCCCTCAGCTCTTCTCCGTGTCCTCAGTTCTTCCTCCGTGCCCTCGTTCTTACTCCCAGCGTCTCGCCAGCACCCGCGAGACGCCCAAGAAGATGACCGTGAGCGCCGCGAGCACGAGCACCTGCGGCCACAGCGCGACCACTGGCGCCTCCCGCCAGAACACTTTCAAGTAGCCGTCGAGCGCCCACGAATTGAACGTGACCAGGCCGAAGCGCTGCATCGTGTCGGACATCAGGAAGCGCGGAAACATGCTCCCGCCGATCGCGGACATCGTCAGAATCACGATGGTTGAAATGCCCGAGAGCTGCGCCCGCGTTCGGCTCAGCGTGGCGAGCACGAGCCCGAAGCCGGCGGCCGCGGCGGCGGTGATGACGGTCATCACGAAGAAACCGGGCAGGTGCGTCCAGAGCGGCAGGCGGAATACCAGCGCGCCCCAGACGAACATCACCGTCAGTTGCACGACGCCGACGATCGCGATGAACAACCATTTGCCGAACAGAATGCCGCCCATGCCGGCGCGTGAGCCGATCAACCGGTCGAGCGTGCCGTTCTCTTCCTCCTCGAGCAACGTCCCGCCGGCAGCGGCGCACGAGAAGAGGAGAAACATCACGCCGATCCCCGCGGCGTAGAACGAGACGGTCGTATTCGGCCCTTCGCCCGGTTGCATGACGTTCACAATCTCGGTCTTGAGCCCGACCGCCGTACTCGACGCCGCCGGAGCGTCGGACCCGCTCGCGGGGCTCTGCTTCAGGTTCGACAGCCACTGATCGAACGCCTTGCGCTGCACGTCGGTGAGCGGGCCGCCGTACTTCTCGAACATCGACAAGCCCTCTGCGGCCATGAGCTCGGGGGCGGCGGTGAAGGCGACTTTCTGCAGCAGTCCCTGCACGACCTGCGGCGCGATCGGATCCGACACGTCCGCGAGCAACTCCACGGTCGGTTGCGGCGACGCCTGGTCGGCCCAGAAGCGGCGCCCTTGCCCGAGTCCCTTTGGCAGAACGACGGCCACTTGGACGCCGCCGTTCTTGACGAGCGTGTCGGCCGCCGCCCGCGTGAGCTCCGGTCCCGTGCCGTCGGCCGCCGCGTGGGTCCGAACTCGCAGCCCACCCTCCTGACGGAGCGCCGCGACCAGCTTCTGCGAATAGTCGGACCGATCCTCGTCGACCACGGCGAGGCGCACGCGGCTGGCCGTGTCGCGCTGATTGCCGAGCACGGACGCAAAGATCGAGAAGAAGATGATGGGCAGCAGAAACGTCAGCGCCTGCGCCACCCGATCGCGCTTGAGGTTCAGCCAGGCGATCCGAATCAGCGTCAGCAACATGGCTGGCTACTCCCGTAGCTCGCGCCCGGTGAGCGCGATGAAGACGTCGCGCAGCGTGGCGTTGGCCGGCCGCGTGGCGCCGAACGTCGTGACGAGCAGCTCCTCGAGCGTTCCCGACGCGACAATGCGTCCGGCGTCGATGATGACGATCCGTTCGCAGCGCTGCTCGGCTTCCTCGAGGTGATGCGTCGTCAGCACGATCGAAATGCCAGAGGCGCGCAGCGCCGCGAGCATCTCGTAGATCCGCTCGCGACTCTGCGGATCGACGCCGACGGTCGGTTCATCGGCGAGGACGACGGTCGGCCGGTGCAGCAGGCTGCACGCGATGTTCAGCCGCCGCTTCATCCCGCCGGAGAATCGCTTGATCGGTTCGTTCGCTCGATCCTTCAGGTCGGACCACTCGAGTGCCCACGCCACGCGGTCGCCGAGCTCCGGCCGGCTGACGCCGTACAGATCGCCGAACACTTCGAGGTTCTCGCGCGCCGTCAGCAACGGGTACACGGCCAGCTCCTGCGGCACGACCCCGAGCTCCCAGCGCGGGTCCCGACGGGCCAGCGTCCGCCCGAACAACCGGATCGTCCCCGCGTCGAGCGTCACGCGCCCGGCGATCGCCTTGATGACCGTCGTCTTCCCCGCCCCATTCGGACCGAGGAGACCGAGCAGCTCTCCCGCGCGAACGTCGAACGAGGCCCCGGCGAGCGCACGAACGTCTCCGTATCGTTTCTCCGCGCCGTCCACGCGAAGCGGCGGCTGGGCTCCTGAGCGGGTCGACTGTGGGGTTGGCCATGGTCGCTAACGTTCGACGAGAGCGGCCGGGCGCCGTTCGCCACAATCGGCGAGCGGCAGGCGCGCATCGGTCAGTGGCGCAACCATGGCGGTTGTCAGCGCTTGTGTCTTTGATTCTGGAGGGCGCGCAACGCTCGCTGCTGAATCTTGGTCTGGCGCTTGTTTTCGAGGAGCGCCTTCTCGTCGCGAAGCTTCCGGGTCGCTTCTTCCTCGGCCTGAAGCTTGAGGTAGCTCTCGTAGCGGCCGGCGGCGAGCGTCCCGGCCTCGACAGCGGCTTTGACGGCGCAGCCAGGTTCGCGGTCGTGCAGGCAGTCGCGGAAGCGGCAGCCGCTGCCGAGATCGGTGATGTCGCTGAAGGTGTCGCCGACGACGCTGTCGGTCTCCCAGAGCTGCAGCTCTCGCATCCCTGGCGTGTCGATGATGAGGCCGCCTGCCTCTCGGACCACCAGCTGGCGGTGCACACTGGTATGGCGGCCCCGCGCGTCCCAGTCGCGCACCTCGCCGGTTGCCAGGAGCTCGCGGCCGACGAGCCGGTTGACGATCGTCGACTTCCCCACGCCAGACGGCCCGAGCATCGCGATCGTCCGGCCGGTGCGGAGATACGGATCGAGACGGCGCAGCGACGCCTCGTCGCGGGCGCTGAGCGGGATCACCGGGACGTCGCCGGCCGCCGCCGTGGCCTCGGCGACATCGCCGGCCAGATCGTCGCTGACGTCCGCCTTGTTCAGGACGATGACCGGGTCGGCGCTGGCTGCGGCGGGCGACCACGAGATACCGCTCGATGCTGCGCTCGTTCACCAGTTTGTCGAGGCCAAACACGATGAGCACGGTGTCGACGTTGGCCGCCAGGACCTGCTCCTCGGTCCCGCGACCGGCGGCTTTTCTGGAGAACCAGCTGTGGCGCGGCAGGATCCCGCGAATCACCGACCGGCCGCCCGTCGGGTCGAGGCGGGCGCCGACCCAGTCACCCACCGCCGGGCAGCTCATTGCGCCCGGACGCCAGATGCTTGATACGCCCCGCCGCCTCCGCCAGATGCTCGCCCTCGGCCGTGAGGAGCCGGTAGACGTGGTTGTGCTCGAGCGAGACTCGACCGGGAACCAGCGTCGGGTCGCCAAGCGCTGCCAGCTCGGCCTCCCGGCGTTCCGTCCACCCCAACGCTTCGAGTTCCATCCCTCTATCCGCCTGCCCGATGCGGTCACGATAAACCACTGGGCCCGAATCCTCGTCCAATTGCACGATGCCCGCATGTGAACGGACCAGTGTGCGCCTTCGGCCCAGGGCCTGTCCCGAGCGGAGTCGAGGGGCCTGTCCCGCGCGCAGTCGAGGGACGCGAATCCCCCGAACGGGATTCGCCCTTCCCGAAAGCGCGCCGGCGGGACCGCCTGCGGAAACGGTCTGTGCTACCTAAGACCTTGAGCATCAACATTTTAAGGCAGTCCGATGAGTTGGCACGGGGTTTTGCATTAGAGGACGTCACGTATGGCTATGGACGTCAAGCGGGATCCCAAGATTCTCAAGCGGAAAAAGATCCGCCAAGCGCTCATCCTTGGCGTGGTCGCGATCGGCGTGGTCGTGATTTCCGTCGCCGTGTCACGGCTGCGGCCGGCCGCGCCGACGGTGCCGGAAGGCACCCTCTGGTTCGGCACGGTCAAGCGAGGCGCCATGGTGCGTGAAGTTCGCGGCGCCGGCACGCTCGTCCCAGAGGACATCCAATGGATTCCGGCGACCACGAGTGGCCGGGTCGAGAAGATCGTCCTTCGTCCTGGCGCCACGGTCACCCCCGGCACCGTCATCCTCGAGCTCAGCAACCCCGACCTCAAGCAGCAGACGAACGACGCCGAGCTGGCGTGGAAGGCGTCTCAGGCGCAGCTCGCGAACCTCAAGTCGACACTCGCCACAAATCGGCTGCAGTTCCAGAACAACGTGACCGATGCCGAGTCGGCGTACAACGTCGCGCTGAGTGACCTCGAAGCCAACTGGAGCTCGAGAAGCAGGGGATCGTCGCAGCGCTCACGGTCAAACAGAAGCAGGCCGTCGTCGATCGCGAAAAGAACCGCTGGGAGTTCAACAAGAAGCAGCTCGAGGTCGGCAGATCGCCACCGAGCTCTCGCAGCTGGCGCCGCAGGAAGCGACGGTGAGCCAGGCCCGGGCGCTCTACGACCAGCGTCTCCGGCAGCTCGACGATCTGACCGTCAAGTCCGCCGATGGCGGGCCGCGTGCAGCTCGTCAGTGTCGAAGTGGGCGCCGCAGGTCGGTCCGGGCACCAACCTCGTCCGCATTTCTGATCCGACGCGACTCAAGGCCGAGGTACGAATCTCGGAAACTCAAACCCGCGATTTGTCGATCGGGCAAATTGCCAAGATCGATACGCGCAGTGGGATCGTCAAAGGACACGTGACGCGCATCGATCCGGCCTCGACCGGCGGCACGGTCGGCGTTGACGTCACGCTGGACGAGCCGCTGCCGACCGGCGCCCGGCCCGATCAGAGCGTCGACGGCGTCATCGAACTGCAACGGCTCGAGAATATTCTCTACGTCGAGAGCCCGGCGTTCGGGCAGGAGAACAGCTCGATTCAGCTGTTCAAGGTGCTGCCCAACCGCGAGGCGGTGCGAACGACGGTGAAGATCGGCGTCCGGTCGGTGACAGTTCGTCGAGGTGCTGGAAGGTCTGCAGGTCGGCGACCGCGTGGTGCTGTCCGACATGTCGCAATACGACTCGTTCGACCGAGTACGACTGAATTGACAGCCGGCCCGCGTCGGGCCGGCGAAGTTGGCGATTAACAGGGAGTAACAATGAGCAGCACGGGTCAGGCTCTCATCAATCTCGACGGCGTCACGAAGATCTTCTACACCGACGAAGTCGAGACGCACGCCCTCGCGGGCATCCACCTCGAGATTCAGCGCGGCGAGTACATCTCGATCGCCGGGCCCTCTGGCTGCGGAAAGTCCACGCTGCTCTCGATTCTCGGCCTGCTCGACACGCCCACCGAGGGCAGCTACGTGCTCAACGGCCGGTCGGTCGCCGATCTTCCGCTCTCCGAGCGCGCCCGCGTGCGCAATCGCGAGATCGGGTTCATCTTCCAGAGCTTCAACCTGATCGGCGATCTCACCGTCTACGAGAACGTCGAGCTGCCGCTGACCTATCGCGGGATGAAGTCGGCCGAACGCAAGGAACGCGTGATGGCGGCCCTCGAGAAGGTCGGCATGTCGCATCGCGCCAAGCACCTCCCGAGCCAGCTCTCGGGCGGTCAGCAGCAGCGCGTCGCCGTGGCGCGCGCCGTCTGTGGCGCGCCCTCGATCCTGCTCGCGGACGAGCCCACCGGCAACCTCGACTCCAAGAACGGCGAGGCGGTGATGACGCTGCTCCAGGAGCTCCACAAGGAAGGCGCGACGATTTGCATGGTCACGCACGACCCGCGCTACGCGAAACACGCGGAGCGTTCCATTCATCTCTTCGACGGTCGCGTCGTCGAGGAGGACGCCGCGAGAAGCGGTTTGAAGGATCTCGAGGAGAGCGGGTTTCACCTCGGGAACTAGCCGGCGCCGGCCCGCTCGGGTGGAACGCGTCCCCCTCGCGACCACCCGGGCGGCCGACGAAACCAGGACGACGGTGCCGTCGTGTGACGGCGTCCGGCGCCCTTATAGCTGTGGGATCGACGCACTATGACACCTCTTCACTCTGTGCTTGAACGCCCGATGCTTGAACGTCCTGAGCCGACCCCGACGATGCCACCGCCGTCGCCAGCCGCTGGCTGCCGCATCCTGGTGGCCGATGATCAACGGGAGATCATCGAGTCGGTCCGCATGCTTCTCTCGGGCCACGGAATGACTGTGATCGGGGCCCTGACCCCGGCCGAAGCGCTGTCGGCGGCCAAGGCACACTCCGTTGATGCCGCCCTGGTCGACTTGAACTACGAGAAGGGCCGGACGAGCGGAGAGCAGGGCCTGGAGCTCGTCGTCGCGCTCCGGCGCCAGTCGGCCACGCTCCCGGTCATCGTCATGACCGCGTGGAGCTCGATCGACCTCGCGCTGGAAGCCATGCGGCGCGGCGCGCGCGACTTCATCGAGAAGCCGTGGGAAGAGCCGCGTCTGGTCGGCTTGCTCCGGTCCCAGGCCGAGCTCGGCCGCGCACTCCGTCGCGTTTCAGAGCTCGAGAACGAAGTGCGCGATCTGCGGGTCGGCTCGACGCCGGGGACCGAGCGCTCCGATTCGCTCGGCGGCGATGCGCCTGCTCGACGTCGAGGGGCTGCTCGTCCGCCGCGCGATGGAACGCCACCAAGGCAACGTCAGCCGCGCGGCGCGAACGCTCGGGCTCAGCCGGTCGGCACTGTATCGTCGACTAGATCGACACAAGATATAACTGGACCAAGGTCACAAGAAACAGGCCTCAAACACGGGGGGCACGGGGACGCACGGAGCTCACGGAGTCATAAAGGGTTAACCCTTGTGATTAGGTGTTTTCCCCGTGTTCTCCGCGACCCCCGTGAGCCCCGTGTTCTGCAGCGAAGCTCTTCGGCAAGATCAGTAACCGCTTGATGGTCCCGTTGTTTTCTTCCCCTCCGACTCCTGCACAATCTTGACGCCCGCGCTCGCGCCCACGCGGGTGGCGCCGGCGGCGACCATCGCCTTCAAGCCATCGAGATCTCGCACACCGCCAGCAGCCTTGACGCCCATGTCGGCGCCGACCACCCGGCGCATGAGCTGGACGTCAGCGACCGTCGCGCCGCCGGGTCCGAAGCCGGTGGACGTCTTGACGAAATCGGCGCCGGCGGCCTTCGCAAGGGTGCACGCCGTCACCTTCTCGTCGTCACTCAGGAGAGCGGCTTCGATGATCACCTTCGTGGTGACGTTGCAGTCGCGCGCCGGCCCCGTCACGGCCTGAATGTCGCGCTCCACGTCGGAGAAGAGACCCGACTTCAGGGCGCCGACGTTGATGACCATATCGATCTCGCGCGCGCCATCGAAGATCGCGCGGCGGGTCTCGAAGTTCTTGACGTCGGGTGTCGTCGCGCCGAGCGGGAAGCCGACGACGGAACAGACCAGCACCGGCGTGCCCCTGAGCCGTGATGCGCAGAGCGCCACCCACGCCGGATTGACGCAGACCGAGGCGAACTTGTGCTCAGCGGCCTCCTGACACAAGCGCTCGATCTCGGCTTGCGTCGCGTCGGGTTTGAGCAGGGTGTGATCGATGAGCCCGGCGACCGTCCCCGGGGCGCCACCGGTGGCATGGACACCGACCCGCGACGCTCCGGCGGCGATGACACCTTCGAGCCGGCCAGGACAGCAGTCCTCGACGACGGAGTGGCACTGGCAGCGCGCGGCAGGGCCGCGACGGCTGGCCGCCATGACCTCTTCGGCCACGATGGCGATGAGACGGGCGAGGTCGACCGAGGCGGCATCCATCAGAACGCGTCCTCCAGGCGTCGGATCTTCAATAACCGCCGGATGTACCGCGCTTCGCGCATTGGCGTGTCGATCCAGGTCTGGACGATGGCGATCGCCTCGTCGGGCTGCAGGAGCGTCGCGCCGAGTGTGAGGACATTCGCGCCGTTGTGCTCGCGCGCATATCGCGCGAGGGTCGGCGTCGTGCACATCGACGCGCGAATGCCGCGGACCTTGTTTGCGGCAATGGCGGAACCGAGTCCCGCCCCGTCGATGACGATGCCAGCCGTCCGCCTCACCCCGGGCGACCGCCTTTGCGACACTGGCCGCGATGTCCGGATAGTCCACGGGATCGGCGCCGCCGGTGCCATGATCGGTGACCGCCTTGCCGGCGCGACGCAGATGTCGCGATCAGCGCCGCCTTCAGCGCGACACCGCTGTGATCGGCGCCGATCGCGATGCGGGTGATGGGCCGCCGGGGCGAGGTCGGCAGGCAGGGACGGATCGACCGAGCCGGCGGGCACGACCTGCACCCGGCGCGCACGAAGCGTGTCCCACGCGAGCGGCGTGACGTGACCGCCCTTCTCGAGCTCAACCGTCGATCCCGGCTCAATCGTCCGGGCATCGCTCTCGCTGATCAGCGCGAATCGGCGGGCCCCCACGTCAGTTGGCTCCGTCGAGCAGGCCGATGTACGGCAGGTTGCGATAGCGCTCGTCGTAATCGAGTCCGTAGCCCACGACGAACCGGTCTTCGATCGTGAACCCGATGTACTCGACCTTGACGTCCACCTTCCGGCGGGAGGGCTTGCTCAGCAGGCACGCCGTCTTCAACGACTTCGGGTTCCGTGCGAGCAGAATCTCCTGTAAGTACGACAGCGTCAGACCCGTGTCGACGATGTCTTCGACGATGATGACGTCACGTCCTTCGACGCTGCGGTCGAGATCCTTGAGCAGCCGGACTTCGCCGGAGGTCGTCGTGCCGGACCCGTAACTCGAGACAGCGATGAAATCGAGAGAATTCGGGCCGTCCATCCTCCTGACGAGGTCCGCGAGGAAGACGAACGCGCCCTTGAGGACGGCGATGAAGTGGACGGGCCGATCGGGACCGTAATCGCGCCGGATTTCCTGCGCGAGATCCGTGATGCGCTGTTCGAGCTCCTGCTGGGGGATGAGAATTTCCATGATGGCTACTTCCCTGCTGGCGCTGCCGGAGTCGCCGGCTGGGCGACTGCCCGCCGCACCTGCTCGGCCATCGCGCGCGCGTCGCGCAAGACGTCGTTTTTCTGCATCGAGGTCACCCGGCCGTCGCGCATCAGGACGCGCCCGGCAACGATCGTGTTGCGGACGTCGCTGCCGCGGGCGACATAGACGAGATGGGAAATCGGATCGAACATCGGCGTGTCGCGCGCGTCCTCGAGGCCCACCGTGATGATGTCGGCCTGTTTGCCCTGCTCCAGACTACCGATGCGATCGGCGAGGCCGAGCGCCTCGGCGCCACGGCGCGTCGCCAGCTCGAGCGCCTGACGGGCCGGCAGCGCCCGGGGATCGTGACGGGTCACCTTCTGCAGGAGCGCGGCCATCCGCATCGCCTCGAACATGTCGAGATCGTTGTTGCTCGCCGCGCCGTCCGTCCCCAGCCCGGCGCGAATCCCCCGCTCGATCCACGCCGGGACGTCGGCGACGCCGCTCGCGAGCTTCATGTTGCTTTCCGGGTTGTGCGCCAGTCCAACCCCGCGCGTCGCGAGCGTTGTCATGTCCCGATCGTCGAGCCAGACGGCATGAGCGGCGAGCGATCGGCCGTTCCAGATGCCGAGGCCGTCGAGGTACTGCGCCGGCGACTGCTTGTGCGCGTCATTGACGATCTTGATCTCTTCCTGTGTCTCGGCGAGATGGATCAGCAAGGGCACGCCGTGGGCACTCGCGAGCGCTCTGGCGGCCTGCAGCGTCGGCCCGTCGAGCGTGTAGGGCGCATGCGGGGCCACGGCCGGCGTGATCAGCGCGTCGTTCTTCCACTTCGTGATGAAGGCCTCGGCGCGGGCCAGCCCGTCCTTCGGCGTCGGCGCGTCCGCGACCGGAAACATGATCACCGACTGACCGAGCACGGCACGCAGGCCGGCATCGCGAGTCGCGTCGGCGATGTCATCCTCGAAGTAATACATGTCGGCAAAGGTCGTCGTCCCGGACTGAATCATCTCGAGAGCCGGCCAGGCGCGTGCCGACACGCACGAAATCGGGCGAAACCGTCGCCTTCTCGGCTGGGAAGATGTACTTCTGCAGCCAGTCCATCAGCGCCAGGTCGTCCGCGAGGCCCCTGTACAGCACCATTGGCGCATGGGTGTGCGTGTTGATCAGGCCCGGCAGCGCGATTTGTCCGCGCAGGTCGATGGTGGTCCGGGCCTCGAACTGCCCGGCAATGTCGGCGGTCGGACCCACGGCCACGATCCGGTCGCCCTTCACGACGATCGCGCCGTCCGGAATCACGCGGCCGCTGCCATCCATCGTGACGACAATGCCGCCGGAGAGCAGCAGATCGGCGCGTGCGCTCGATTGGCACGCGACGGACGCCACGAGCAGCACGATCGCGGCCGTCAGGGCCACGGCAACTCCCAGAAACCGCGCGGTTCGCATCCGCAAGATTCTAGAGCGGTTTGCACATCGCTGTCGCGGCTGAGCTGGGGCGAGACATGGCTGGCCTCTCCGGCTGGAGGCTTGCGTGTATAGTTTCACCGTGCCAATCCATCTGGTGCAGCATCCGATCGCGCAGGACGCCCTGACCGGCCTGCGTGAGCGGACGACGCGCGCGAGTCACTTCCGGCGGCTGGCCCACCGGCTCAGCCTGGTGCTCGCGGCGGAAGCGACGCGCACGTTGCCGGTCGCACAGGTCGACGTGCAGACGCCGCTCGAACCGGCACGGGGCGAGTCGCTGGTCGCCGACGTCACCGTCGTGCCGGTGCTCCGCGCCGGGCTGGGCATGGTCGAGGCCGTGCTCGAGCTGCTGCCCCACGCGCGGATCGGCCACATCGGCTTGCAGCGCGACGAGCACACCGCCATCGCCTCTCGCTATTACGCCAAACTGCCCGACGACCTCTCGAACAGCGTCGCGCTCGTCGTCGATCCGATGCTCGCGACCGGCGGGAGTGCGATCGCGGCGATTGCGCTGCTGCAGAAGGCCGGCGCGCGCGATATCCGGCTGCTCTGCATCGTGGCGGCGCCGGAGGGCATCGCCGCGGTCGAAGCCGCGTATCCGACGATCTCGATTTACACAGCCGGCATCGATCGCGTGCTCAACGCCCAGAAGTTCATCCTGCCTGGCCTCGGTGACTTCGGAGATCGCCTGTATGGCACAGCCTAAGCCCGATCCCGGCCCTGGCCGTTCGCGGACCAAGTGGTCGACGTCGCTGACGTTCATCGAGCCGAACCGCGTGCTCGTGCGCGGCTACCGTCTCGACGATCTGATGGGCCGGGTGCACTTCGGCGAGGCGATCTACCTGCTGCTGACCGGGGAATTGCCGTCGCCGTCGATGGGCCGGCTGATGGACGCGATGCTGGTGTCGTTCATCGACCACGGCGCGACGCCGCCGTCGACGCTGGCGGCGCGCAATACCGCGACGACCGGCGCCTCACTGCGTGGAGCCGTCGCGGCCGGCGTGCTCGGATTCGGGCGCCATCATGGCGGCGACGCCCTCGCCTGCCGGCAGCTGCTCGAGGACGGGCTGGCGCTGGCGCGGACCGGACGATCGCTGGCCGCCGCCGCGGCCGAGCTCGTGGACAATCTCGTCACGACGAACGAGCTCCCGCCTCCCGGCTTTGGCCACCGGTACCACACCGTCGATCCGCGCGCGACGCGGCTGCTGCAGATCGCGCACGAGCTCGAAGTCGATCACGAGTACACGCAGCTGATTCGCGCGATCGAGCACGCGCTCAGCCGCCACGAGGCGCTCGTCGGCCGGACGCTGCCGGTCAATATCGACGGTGCCATCGCCGCGGTCTGCGGCGACATCGGCCTGCCGCCAGAAGTGGCCGACGCCCTGCTCCTCATTTCACGCGTGCCTGGCCTGGCCGCTCATGCGCTCGAAGAACAAAACCGCGAACGGCCGATGCGGACGATCGATCCCGGATCGCACGAGTACGATGGGCCGTCCGAGCGGCGGATACCGGATAGACGCAAGTAGGCAATGGGGCAATGGGCCAATGAGGCAATGAGGCAATGCAAAGTTCGA
The DNA here is from genome assembly GCA_963816795.1 of uncultured Acidobacteriota bacterium. Lineage (GTDB taxonomy): Bacteria > Acidobacteriota > Vicinamibacteria > Vicinamibacterales > SCN-69-37 > CAWFLT01. Next base: position 323,371 of record CAWFLT010000003.1, read on the forward strand.
TTGCCCCATTGCCTCATTGCCCCATTGCCTCATTGCCATTGCCTCATTGCCCGAAAATAAGCCTCCCCCAGGAGACACATCATGTCGGTGGGAAACGGCATCCTGTTCAGACCCCTCAACATCGGCAAACTCACGCTCGCCGGACGACTGATCAAGGCCGCCACCTCGGAAACCCGGGCCGACAAGGACGGCTTTGCCACGCAGTCGCACATCGATTTCTATCTGCCGATCGCCAAGGGCGGGACGCCGCTCATCATCACCGGCAACATCTATGTCAGCTTCGATGGCAAATCGACGCCGCTGCAGATGGGCGTTGATGACGACACCAAAATCCCCGCCCTGGCGCGCCTGGTCGACGCCGTGCACCAGCAGGGCGTGAAAATCTTTGCGCAACTCAGTCATGCCGGTCGCGAAGCGGTGCCCAGTTTTGCGGGGGTGCCCGAGGTCGTCTCCGCCTCGAACGTCAAGGATCTCTCGACCGGCGTCCGACCGCGGGCGCTGACGGTGCCGGAGATCAAGCGGGTCGTGGAGCGATTCGGCGATGCGGCCGCACGCTGCAAGACGGCCGGCTTCGATGGCATCGAGATTCACGCCGGGCACGGGTACTTGATCAGCCAGTTTCTGACGCCGTACACCAATCGCCGCACCGACGAATACGGTGGCGCCCTGGAGAATCGCGTCAAGTTCCTGCGCGAGGTGTTTCACGCCATCCGCGCCCGCGTCGGTCCCGATTTTCCGGTGATCATGAAACTGAACGGTTCCGATTACCTGCCGTTACGGCCGGGACTGAAAACTCCCGAGCTGGTCCAGATCGCAAAAATCCTGGAGGGCGACGGGCTCGATGCGGTGGAAGTCTCAGTCGGGCATTACGAGTCCGGCTTTCCCGTCGTGCGCGGCACCTTCGGCCGCTGTCTGCGCAACATGGCGCACGGCAGCGCGCGCCACCTGGCGCCCGTGCGTCGCTTCTTGTTTGTCACCTTCTGGCCCCTGGCCGCCGTCGCGTTCAACCTCTTCTGGAGACCGTACGAGGGCTACAACCTCCGCTATGCCCGCCACTTCAAACAGGCCTTGTCGATCCCGGTCCTCTGCGTCGGCGGATTTCTCACGCGCGCGAAGATGGAGGAGGCTATCGAGCAGAAGTTGTGCGACGCGGTCACGGCAGGCCGCGCGTTCATCGCCAATCCGCTGCTCTACCGGCACCTGCGCGATGGCACGCACGGGCCTCGGTGCGTGAACTGCAATGCCTGCCTCGGCCACATCGGCTTCCAGCCGGTCGACTGCTATCATCCCGACGTCCGAGCAGAAAAGGACGCGATGCTCAACGCGATGTCGTAGCCTGCGCAGGACACAAAAAAGAGGAGAAGCGCCGAAGCGCTTCTCCTCTTTGGTCGAGTGTTCGTTCGTCGATCGCTGTCGTGCTTAGGCTTCAAGAGTGCGCGTCCACGAACGCGATCACCGCCGCACGGTAGGCCTCAACGTCGCACTGGTCGATGCCGTCGAAGCGCGCGCCCTGGGTCATGTGCTGAGCGACACTGCTGATGATGTCTCCGCGCTTGAGCCCGCGACCGCCTTCGAAGTCGATGCTATCGAGGTACTCATTCGCGACGGCAGGGGCCGCCTTGCACTCCGCGGGCCAGGACCGGGGCACAGCCGGTCACCGTCACGGACAACGCACTGCCGGTGTAGTTCCAGTTCGGGCTGAATGGATCGGTCGAATACGGCGAATTCGAGGCCTGCGCCGTAGTGAACGGGTACGTGCCGCACTCGGTCGACGTGACGTTGATGTCGAACGTGACGCTGATCCGTCCTGCGGCGCCGTCCAGCTTGTGGTTTCCGCCGACAGCGCCTACCCGGACCGTCTGGCCCGAAACTCCGCTCGTCCAGTTCGGGTTGCTGATATTGCTCACCGACTGGATGGTGAAAGCACTCGGCACGTAGATTTCAACCGAACCGAGCTGCTGGCTTTGTCCCGACGTTGCGTCTCTTGTGACGGTCACATGCAGGGTTGCGGCGCCCACCGGGACCGATGTCGGCGTGATCGTCACGCTGAAGTTCCTGGTGTTCTGGCCAGCCATTCGCGGCAAGGCTCGACGGGCTCACACTGCTCGGACTCGTCGCGGTGCCGACGCCATCACTACACGCGGCAGCCGCTACCGCCAACCCGAGACTGACCGCTACTGCGAGGCGCGAACGCCTCGTCATCTGTACACTCTTGTTCGTCATCGAAAAAACTCCTGCTGATTTTGAGAACAGCCGGCGCGCAATTCACGGCGCCTTAACGGCCAGCGTGTAGTGCAAGATTCGTGACCAACGAATCGGGACGTATCTAAAGGAGTTAGCGCCAGTTGGGTGAGGCTGTTCTGGCCAGGGCCAGATTGACGGCAGGGGATGTCTTGTCAGGGCCAGACGGCGCGATGCTCCATCACCTCTTCGGTCTGACGGTGGAGCACGTCACATCTGCCGCAGCGCCTCGGTCGGTTGAACACGCAGCGCTCGGCGCGCCGGTGCGGCGCACGCCAGCACGCCCACGGCCGCCATGATGACGGACGTGATCACCGACGAGACGAGGAGATCCGCGGTCAGGCTGTCGGCGCGCCACGCGAGGAGCAGGATGAGGCTGTTGCCGGCGATGATGCCGCCGCCGAGCTGACGACCGGCACGGGCGAACACGGTACGCAGCACGCGCCGGGGGTTGGCGCCGAGTGCGATACGGATGCCGATCTCGCGGGTGCGACGCGCCACGGCGACGGCCATGAGCGCGTACAGACCGGCCGCGGAGAAGACCACCGCCACGAGCAGAATGCTGCCGATGACGACGCCGCCGATGCCGCCCGGCGCCTGCTGCTGTGCGACGGTCTCCTGGAGTGTGGCGATGTCCCGGAGCTGCAGCCCCGCATCGACCTGCCGCGCAAGGGCGGCGACGCGGGGCGCAAGCGGCGCTGCGTCCCCCGCGACGCGCACAGCGACCACGACAGGATCGAGCTCCGCCGTCGAGCCCGCGCGATAGATGTACGCCGCCCCATTCCAATCGGCCGGGACCGTCCACAGATCGGTGACCACGCCGACGATCTCGTGCCAGGGCCCCGGCTCGCCCCAACCGCCGTCGCTGCGCCGCTGGAGCATGCGGATCCGGACCCCCACGGGATTCCTGCCCACCACGCGCATGAACGCCTCGTTGACGACGACCGGCCGGTTCGGCGCCCCGGCGTCAGCGGCATGCAAGGCGCGGCCGGCCAGGACCCGCCCGTCGAACGCGTCGTGATAGCCGGCACCGACAGCCGCCATCGCGAATCCGCCCTCGTAATTGCCCTGCAGGCGAGCCGGAGGTGCACCGTCCTGCTCCATTTCCACCGGCACCCACTCCGGCGACATCGTCGGCAGGCGATCGCCGTGCGCCACGTGCGTCACACCAGGCTCCTCACGCAACCGGCCCGCGAGTGCTTCGTATGCCAGCGCGCGACGCGCGCCGATCTGCGCGTCGTCAGGCACACCGCGCTCGCCGGCCAGCGCCTCGGTGTCCATCCTGAGGCGGAAGGTGAGGTAACGCTCCGTCGGAAACGCTGTCCACTTCGGCTTGTTCTGAACGGAGGTGGTGTAGATTCCCACCGCGGCCGGCACGAACAGCAGCGTGCACGCCACCTGCGCGCCGACGATGAACGACCAGATGCCGCCGAACTTCATCGTCCCGCCGGTGCTCGTGATCCCCTGCAGTCCCCGCAGGACGGACCCGCCCGTGGCCTTCAGTGCCGGCAGCAGGCCGATCAGTGCCGCGGCGACGAGCGCGAGCAGCAGCGCATACGCAATGGTGGCAGGCTCGAGCTGTCAGATCCACCCAGAACGGCAGGCCGTCCCCAATGATCTGACTCGCCCGGGCCCAGGCATAGCGCACGGTCGTCTGGGCCACGACGAGCCCGAGCACGGCAGCGGCGAGGGCCAGCACGAGCCCTTCGGTGACGATCTGCGCGATCACGCGGGCACGGCTCGCCCCCAGCGCGTGACGGACGACCATCTCCGATTCGCGCATCGCCGTGCGCGCGAAGATCAACGTCGCGACGTTCGCCGAGATCGCCCCCAGCAGCAACAGGACGACGGCGTGGATCGCCAGATCTTCGAACCGCAGCGGATCACCCGGCGTGCGCCCGGCGAAGGCGCGAACGCGCGTCCGCAGCTGCGCGTGGGTGGCCGGCTGGTCGGCGGCAAAGCGGGCCGAGACGACGTCAAGCTCCGACGCGGCGTCCTGCCAGCTCGCTCCGTCGGCGAGACGGCCGAACACCTGCACGGCCGGCCCTTCGCGCGGCGCCACGTCCTGGACCGGCAATGGCACCCACACCTGCTGATTGCGCGGGAAGCCGAAGCGCGGCGGCATCACGCCCACCACGGTGCGAGCCGTGCGGCCCACCGTCACGACACGGCCGATGATCGCCGGGTCGTGCAGGAACTGTCTCTGCCAGACGTCGTAGCCCAGGACCACGACGGGCTCGGCATCCTGCAGTTCGTCCGTCGGCTGCAGCGGCCTGCCGAGCAACGGCGGCACGCGGGTGAGCGGAAACGCCGACGCCGTGATCTCCGCCACGCGCAGGGATTCGACACGGCCTTCGCCGGTGAGCACGTTGCGCTCGCTCACGCGGGCGGCGCCGAGCTCCACCACCGTCTTCAGCGACCGCCGCCAGATCGCGAAATCGTGGAGCACCCTCGGCTCCACGCGTGACGCCGCCGTGTCCTGCGTCTCGAGGCGCACGACTCGGCCGCCTTCATCGAACGGCAGCCGTTTGTACAGCAGTTCGTCGGCGACTTCGATGCCGACCGCCCCAATCGCGATGGCACCCGCCAGCGAGAGGCCCCCGATGATCGTGAGCGCGGGATATTTCAGCAGCAGACGCGCGCCCAGCTTCCAGTCGAGCCACGAGATCGCCGTCATCGGGCCTCACCCCGCAGGCGCCCCTGAGCCTGCTGTTCGCAAACCAAGCCGGCAGTCATACGCTTCGCTCCTCCAGTCCGCAGATGTCGGTGCATCGGGCCATGCTCATCGAGCCGGCGGATGTAAGCATCCCCCCGCGGACCAGCCGGTGTCTTCACGTGAACGTGAGCATTATGTGAGATTCCGGTGAGCAGGCCAGGTGATGTGCCACTGGCTAGTGGCTTTGCGGCGGGCACGCGAGGTGATCGACGCGAAAATGCCGGTTCGTCCACCCTTGGCGACTTATCGCGGGTAGTCGGGACCTCGATTTGTCTTTCGAGTCGAGAGGTCACCTCGTCGGCAGGAGACGCTTCAGATCTTCAAACCAGTTTTGCACCAGGATGAGGCCTGGCGCCGTGCCGCTTGCGGTTTTTTCCTCGGCGCGGACAATGACGATGAACCGTCCATCCGGGGCAAGATCGTACGTCCGAGACCCAACGGCCGGCGCGATCATGGCAGCTTCGAACAACACCTGCGGACGCCCGGCGACCAGCGTCGTCCCGGACTGTACCGGGACCACAAACATCTGACGACCGTCCAGGCCGCCGAAGAAGAGTTCCCGACCGTCACGCGACCAGAGCGGCCGCACACCACCATCCGTCGAAATTGGCTGCTTACTTCCCAGCTCCGGATACCGCTCGACATAGATTTCTTCCCGGCCGCTAACGTTCGACTGGTAGGCCATCCAGAGTCTGTTTGGAGAAAGGGCTGAGAACTGGTTGCAGAAATCGCTTTTCACCAGCACTCTTACGTCCGACGAGCGCTCGATGGGAGTCTCCCCGATGGCGCATTGATTGATTGGCGAAGCTGGCGATACTTCCGTAAACAGAACATGACTGCCGTCGGGCGACCAGCCATCGGCATGGAGATCAATGAGATTCTTGGCGCGCGAGAGCAGTCGCTCGTCGGCGCCGGTGCCGTCCGCCTGTCGCGAGAACAGCTCCAGGTAGCCGGCTCGCCTAGACGTAAAGACGATGCGTTGCCCGTCGGACGTCCAGAGCGGACTGCGGTCCTCGGCTGGGTCGGTGGTCAGCCGGCTCAGCGTGGCGCGCACGAACTCATACGTCGACACGTCTGTACGCGTGGCGAGGGCGAGCCGCGCGCCATTGGGCGACACCCGGACGTCGCGGTATAGGTCCGGCGGGACGCCGGGTAACGGCGAGACACGTCCACGGCGATCCACTGAGGCGATGGTGTTCCGGCTGAAGGGACGTGCCAGGCCCGCGACATAGACGAGTGAGCCGTTGGCGGCCACCGCGAAATTGGCGGCGCCCAATGGCGTCGTCCAAACGCCCTCGAGCACCGGCGCAGGCGTGCCGGTCGGCTCCAGCCGTTCGAGGTCGAACGGCACGGCGCGCAGGGTCCCGGCGACGCCGTAGACCAGATGTCCCGTCGGCACGTAGTGAGCGTGACTCCCGCGCAGGAACGAGCACCTTCGACGCGCCGGTCTTCAGATCCAGCACCGCGACCCGCGCGTTGTCGGGGCCCCCGATCGCCGGATAGATCGTGAAGAGGACCGCGCCGCCTCCAGGCAGGAACTCGGGCCAGAGGTGATCTCTGTCGCCGCGCTCGCTATCGGGCTTCGTGAGCACAGCGGGCTCGCCTCCTGCAGCCGACACGCGCTGCAGGCCTGTCACTGTCGCGTCGGTCGCGAAGACAATGGTCCCGTCCGGTCCCCAAGTGGCGCCACGCAAAACGCCGTCCACGGGAGCAATCGTGCCAGGTGGCCCGCCCGTGATCGCCACTTTCTTGAGTCTCTGTCCGTCGGCAAACCCGATCCACTGTCCGTCGGGAGAGATGAACGGATTCGTGGGCGTGCCGAGACCGCCGAGCACGTCGGGCTCGATCTGATTGAGCACCCGTACGAGCAGTTGGTTGGTGCCGCGATACACGATGCGGGAGCCGTCAGGCGTGATAGCGACATCACGGACGCCACCCATCGTTACCAGTGCGGTCGACTCCGTCGTTGCGATTGTCGTACGGACGACGGCCGGCGACGCGGTCCTCATGCTCCACCACACCGCTCCGCCGACGATGGCACCGCCGACGATCAGCGCGCCCGTCGCTGGAACCACGCGGCGCCAACGCGACACCTCTCCGCGTACGTAGGGTCCGACTTCAGCCGGACCTTCGACCGCCCCCCGGAGACCTGCCGCTTCGTCGAGCACGAAGAGCGCGGTCGAGATGTCGGCAACACGCGTCCGCCGGTCCTTGTCCAGGCAGCGCCGGAGCAGCGCCCGAATCGCCGCCGGTACCTCCGCGGGCAGCGCCTGCCAGTCGGGATCGATCTTCAGCACGTTGGCGAGTGTGTCCGAGATGTCCTCACCCTCGAACGCACGCCTGCCGCTGAGCATCTCGTACAGGACCACGCCGAACGCCCAGATGTCGGCGCGCTTGTCCACGGGCTTGCCCCGCGCCTGCTCGGGCGACATGTACGCCGCGGTGCCGAGAATCACCCCGATCTCGGTCATGGCGGGCGACAGTGATGGTCGGGGAATTGGCGAGGTCGCCCGCCGTGATGCCCACAGGGTCGAGCGCCTTCGCGAGACCGAAGTCCAGCACCTTTACCGTTCCGTCTTCGCGCACCTTGATGTTCGCGGGTTTCAGGTCGCGATGAATGATGCTCGGCTCGTGCGCCGCTTCGAGGGCCTCGGCGACTTGCCGGACAATGGCCAGCGCCTCGTCAAGCGGCAGCGGGCCCCGGGCGAGGCGATCTGCCAGCGTCGGCCCCTCGACCAGCTCCATGATGAGGGCCACCGTGCCGTCGCTCTTCTCCAGACCGTAAATGGCCGCGATGTTCGGATGATTGAGCCGGGCGAGCACTTCGGCTTCGCGCTGGAAGCGCGCCAACCGCTCGTCATCGGTCGCCACGGCCTCGGGCAACACCTTGATGGCCACGGCGCGCTTGAGGTTGGTGTCGGTCGCGCGGTAGACCTCGCCCATGCCGCCGGCACCGATTTGGCCGGTGATTTCATAAGGGCCGAGTCGAGTGCCAGGCGATAACGACACGGGAACCGGCTCGAATTATACGGGGATGCCGCGGAGCGGCGGGATTACTAGCGATCAACGCCGCAGTGGCGAGCGTGAGAAGGCCGACTCGGCTCGTCAGCTCCTTTGCCGCAGTCTGCAGGGCCCGTTGGAGAGCGTTTACCGTACGTTGCCCCTGCGCAAGGTGTCGAGCGAATAGAAGGTATCGCGCCATCGAACGCCGCCCTGCCGAAGCGTGACGACGGCCGAGTTCACGACCGCAAAAAACAGGACCGGGTACAACAGCGGTGTCATGGCCGCACTCGCAGGAGACCATCCCAATCGCCGCGCGAAGACAGCGGCTGGAAGAGCCAACGACATCGGCGCGAGCCCTGCGGTGATTCCGGCGGCAGTTCTCGTCCACAGGCCGAGGAGGCAGGTGGCCAGTATCAGCGTGACCAGCACTGCGCCCGCCACGACCGGCGCCACCCTGAAGTCGACTGCAGCGAAGTAGTTCTTCTCCATGATCCTCATCATGCCCGGCACGGTGGTGCCCCAATGGCACTCCACGTCGGCCCCACCGAGGAATGCACGCGTTCGCCTTCCGGCGCGGTGCAACAGCAGGCCCAGCTTGATGTCGTCCACAATCGTCAAACGCAGTGCCTCGTAGCCACCACAGGCGCGGTAGGCGGAACCGCGCACGAGGTTGAAGGCGCCAATGCCGAGGTGTGCGCCGGGCCGGTCGCGGTTCACACCCGACATCCAGTTCGCGAGACTTCCCAAGAACGCCAGATGCCACGCCTGGGCGCCGATTGTTTCCGCGGCGACGCCTGGCGTCAGCGTGATGTGATCGGCAGCATCTCGAGCGGCGACGCGCAACGCACGCGCAATTACGTCCGGCTTCAGCCAGCAGTCGGCATCGGTGAACAGCAGCCAGTCGCCCGTGGCGAGGCTGGCGCCCACGTGACATGCGTGGGACTTGCCTAGCCAGCCGTCCGGCAGGTGCTCGACGCGTGTCGCCCGCACGCGCGCCTCTTCGGATGCGAGTCGCCTCAGGATGTCACCCGTCGCGTCCGTGGATCGATCGTCGACGACGATCACCTCGAGTGCGACATGCCGCTGGGCGAGCAGATGGCGAACCGTCGCTTCGAGGCGTGCTTCCTCATCGCGCGCCGCGATGATCACGGAGCACCAGACGGCGCTGGTCGGCAAACCGTCCAGTTCTGCCGGGGCGGGGAGCGCCTCGAGCCCAGGCAGCCGCCGCGCCCAGCGCTGGTGCCGGAGAGTGGCGAGGGTCAAGCCGACGAAGAAGGCGGCCGTGCTGATGAACGCAACGGTTATCCACATGACCTGCCACAGACCGAAAATGGGACGCCCGAACGAGCGCGTCCACCGGCGTGTCCACCCCCAGGCTCTGGTGCGCGGGGATGACCGAGTCGGTCATTATCCTGCGCGCGTTCCAGCGTCGCGCCAGGAACGAGGCGCGCAAAGATGAAGGCGTCGGCGTTGGGTCGAAGCGGCGTCCACAGGCGTTGGTTCACGGGAAACCGGAATCCCTCGGGCATCACGCCGACGACGATGTGCGGTGTGCCGCCGATCTGGATGCGTTGTCCGAGGACGGCGGGGTCGGATGAAAAGCTTGATTGCCAGAGGCCATGGCCGATCACGGCGACCGGCTCGGCGCCGTCGCGCTCGTCGTCTTCTCTCAGGGGTCGCCCAAGCAGTGGCTGAACGCGCGCGAGCTGGAAGCCGGAGGCGGTCATCTCGGCCGCGGGCACCGCACCGATGGCGGCGCGGTGGGTAATCACCGCCGGGTCGTACGTGCGCATCGCGCTAACCTGCTCGACCGATGTCAACGTCTCGCGCCAGCGTCTGAAGTCCGAAAGCGGCGTCGCGCGGTGAACGCGTTGAGCGGCTCGGTCGAATGGCTGGATCGCCACGACACGAGCGCCCTCCTCCAGCGGCAGCGTGGTACCGGCGAACGCCTCCCAGATAGTGAACATCGAAGCGCCAAGGCCGATGGTGACCGCCATCGCCAGTCCTCCGACCAGCGTCAGCCCCCACGATTTGCGCAGCCTGCGCAGACCGAGCTTGGCGTCCAGCCAGAACGTTTCGAGCCACGGCAGGCCCCGCGCCGCCCGGGCCGCTTCGCGCAGCTGCGCCGCTCCGCCTAGTTCCAGCCGCGCCTCTCGGCGTGCCTGTTCCGGACTCATGCCGCGGCGGACCTTGTCCTCCTCCGCCATCGCCAGGTGCAGTTCGAGCTCCTGGTCGAAATCGGCCTCGCTGGCGGCGGGACGAAAGAAGTCGCGGATCCGGGCGACGACGGTATGGAAGAGTGCGCGCATGGGTCAGGCCTCCACCTTCGCTAAAGCTACGGTGGACAGGTCCACCTTCGGCGAAGCTTCGGTGGACGGGCCCGCCTTCGGCGAAGCTTCGGTGGACAGGTCCACGTTCGGCGAAGCTCCGATGGACGGGCCCGCCTTCGGCGAGGCTTGGGCGGGCAGGCCACGCGGCTGCAAAACACGTTCGATGACGCCGGAGATGCGTTCCCAGTTCTCGGTCTCGGCCTGGAGCTGGGCTCCTCCGGCCTTGGTCAGCGCGTAGAACCTGGCTTTACGGTTGTTCTCGGATGTCCCCCACCTGGCGGTGATCCAGCGCTTCTGCAGGAGCCGGACCAGGCACAGATAAATCGTCCCCTGATTGACGATGACCGCCTGCGCGCCGACCTGCTCGATCCGGCGGGCGATGCCGTAGCCGTGCAGCGGGCCCATCTGCTCCAGCGTCTTGAGGACCATGAGATCGAGCGTGCCCTGGAGGATGGCCGACCGAGGTTCCACCATGCGTCCTCTCCTGTGGGATGACTAGATGAGTATAGGGGGGCTCATGTGGGATGTCAAGAGGAGACGACCGCCACCGCCGCAGCGTGTGTGAGCCCAATCGGTCGGCGTTTGCGCATCAGCAAGAGGAGGGAAGAGGACTGACATGGATCAACAGACGGTCGTAGGAAAGACGCGGGCGCTGCCGGGACGGGCGTCGCTATTCCGGGGCAAGATCCGGATGCCGGTCAGCCTGACGCTGACGCCCGACCATCACGCAAAGGTGAGGCGGAACATGCAGCGGCTCGGGCTGTCGCGGTCGGACTTCATCGGCCTGCTCATTGAGAAGCACGCGGACACGGTAAGAATTCTGATGGATGCGACGGCGACGAGATCGGATTCCGGTACCGCGACGATTGCGAACGACGAACATGTGCTGACAGCGGAGGGACTCACTCCTCTTGCCGAACCGATGGTCCCGGCGCGATCCTGATCGATGGTACAGTGAGCCCAATCCCAGCTCATGCCTGCGCCAGGACCCGACACTCGCGGCGTGGCCAAGTTCGGCCCCCTGCTCCTCGTACTCCTAACCAGCCCGTGACATCACCGGCCGTCAGAGCAGTGGCCGCACATCCTGCCCGGGAGGCGTCATGCCGTCGATATCTCTCGAGAACAAGGAAGTTCCTTTCCTGCTGGGAGGCACCGGCACGATCTCGGTGAATACCGGTCACCTCCAACCGGGCAAGGCGCTCGACCCGTCGACCGAATCGCTGCTGGCGGTCACGTTCGGCGCCGCAGGGACCCAGGGGGCCACGCTCGGTCAGGCCGGGACCGTGAAGGTGTCGATCTCGACGTCGGCCAGCGTGAACCTGACGCCGGTGTTCCCCGACTCGAGCGCCATGCAGACGGCGGTGCTTGGCAAGTACGGCGTGGGCGAGTTCTTCAAGGGCGGCGCCAACGGCGACAAGGTCGTGCTGGCGTTCGAAACGGCGGCCGCCGCCGGCGCGGGCGTTGCGGCGGCATTCTCGTATGCGCCGCTCACAGCCGGCGTCACGCTCGACGCCGCGGGTGACGCCGCCTACGCGTACGTGCGCGCGATGGACCGATCGCTGCCCCTGCAGCAGCTCCTCATCGACTACTTCAAGACCGTGCGGCTTCCCGAGCAGGCAGATCGCGGCACAGGACGCCCGCTCGAACCCGGCGAGGCGATCTCGCTTCAGTACGGCGGCAGCCTGAAGCTGGGCGCCGAGGTCGCGGCAGGATTTGAACTGGCGGGCAGTAAATCCTTTGCCCTCGGCGGTCTCGCGCTTTCTGAGAAGTACGACCTGAGCGTGGTCGGCCGCATTGGTCTCACGGCCGGCGTCGCCGGCCGGTTCTCGATCCTCCTGACCGCCGATCGGGACCTGCCGGACTGGACGCGCGTGCAGGTCCGTCGGCACCGCGCCAGGGAGTTTGCCGTGGCGGCGGACGTGAACGTCGATTTCAAGAATCAGCTGGACCTTCCGGCGACCGCGGACGAGTTTCTCGGAGCCGTCCTCGGCGTCAATGCCAGGAACTTCCTGAACGTGTTCCAGCGCGCGCGCGAGCTCTCGGACTTCAAGAGGCTGAAGGAAGCCACCGATGCCCTGGGGCGGCGGTTCATCGCGGAGTTCCTCGGCCAGGCGTTCGACACGCTGGTGGCCGACACCGAGTTCACGAAGTTCCAGGCGCGCGTGAACAAAGTGCTGACGAGCTATGAGCAGGTCGGGGATCGCGCGGTCGCGCTGTTCGATCGGTACTTCGATCGGCTGGAGGAGCTGACCGGCTTTCTGGATCGGCTGGCGGCGATCGAAGATGCCGCGCTCGACACGCTTCGCAAGGAGCTGACGCCCGAGCGCTGGAAGATGCTGGCACAACTCACCGGCGGCGATCCCCTCGGATTCCTGCTGCGGCAGGTCACGGTCTTCGGCCAGAAGCTCGACAGCGCCGCCGAGCTCAGGAAGCGGGCGATCGCGGCGCTCGAGCTCATCCGATCGGATAAGCACAAAGAGATTCGCGAGCTCGTCACGCTCGCCAAGGCCGGTTTCAGTCTCGATCCGTTGTTCCGCGAGCTGGCCACGCTCGACACCGTGGCCGGGCTCCAGGCCGTGGCGAACGACAAGATCGGCGAGTTCGTCACGCGCCTGCTGGGACGGACGCTCGACTCGGCGACGAACCTCAAGGCGGCCTTGGAGGAAATCCGGCAGGTCCTCGACAAGATCGACGAGTTCAAGAACAAGCTGTTCGATGCCTTCAGCCAGGCGGCCAACAGCTCTTACAAGGTCGCGCTGCACGCGCAGTACAGCCGCGCCTCTGAACAGGACGCGCTGGTCGATGTGATCATCCGGCCCGGCCATCCGCGCGGCCCCGAACTGCTGCGTCACGCCGGCCAGGGCGACTTCGAGGAGATCCTGACCGCGAACGACACGGATCTGGTTCGGCTCAGGGACGGTCTCTTCACTCACAAAGCCCGGCGCGAGCGCGCCTTCAGCGTCAACATCGTCGGCTGGCACCTCAACTACCGCTACTCGGAGATTCACAAGGTGATCACCCAGACCGACCAGCGGCTCGTGCCATCGCCAAGTGGCGATGGCATCACGGTCTTCACAGAGCTGACGCTCGACGTCGATCGCGAACGTCAGCGGCAGCAGGAGAGGATGCACGTGAACTTCCTGCTGCGCGCGCTGGGGGAGTCGGCGAAGGTCGTTCGCGCGCCGGGCCGGAACACGACCTTTCTCGTCGACACGCTCAAGTCGCTCAACGCGAGCTACAAGCTCGAGTGGACCGACGCCGACACGTCGGAGCTTGAGCTCAGCGACTATCTCCAATTCGCGCGCGATCTCGGCCTGGACAAGAAGGGCGCCACGTTGGCTCAACTCGGCCCGGTGCTCCGGCGGGCGCCCAATGGCGGGTTCGGCCGCGTCGCGGCGAGTTACGACGTGCGGTTCGGGGAGCGCGCGCTCGCGGCGCTGCTCTCCGTGACGCAGATCTCCGCCGAGGCCGAGGCCGTGATCCGCTCGACGCTCAGGCGCATCCTGCTCGCCAATTACATCAAGAATGACGAGCTGCACGACGTCGCGTTTGCCTACGCCACGCCGTCCACCTTCGACACGTTTCGGGAAGAAGGCTTTGCAACGTTCGGCAGCAAATTCGAGCGCGTCTTCCCCATCACCGTGCCCGGGATCGCCGCGCCGGCCACGGTCGTACTCGATCGGATGGAACGCAACCTCCTCGGTACGCTCTACAGCATCGAGGATTCGATGGTGAAAGCGATCAAGGGTCTGTACAAGACGCTCACTTCGAAGGCCAGCCTGGATCCGCAGGCGTTCGAAGACAAGCTGGGAGATCTCGGCAGCGCCCTGAACGCCTTCGACAGTTTCGACCAGACGAATAACCGGCGCGGCACCGGCGTGAACAGCATCTTCATGGTGTTCGACGCCTTAGTGAGGCTCGCCTCGAAGGACAAGCCGGCCAGCATCGCCGTGCTGCGCTTCGAAAGCGACGTCAACGGCGCGCCGGTCGAGAAGCTGTTCATGTCAGATGCGGCGGCCGCCGGCTGAGCGGATTGAGGGCCGCCCTCGGCACGGCGTGCACACACTCGCCAGCGTCGGCTACTTGGGTGTGATCGTCTTGATCCTGTTGCCCTGGATGCCGAGACCCGCCATCAGCCCCTTCTGGCCGAAAACGAACGCGTAGATATCGTCCTTCATCGTCGTGGTGGTCGTGGTCTTCGCCATGCCCTCGTCCACCAGCACGACGCTCGGTCCGACGCCCACTTCGAAACCATTCGCTTTGTCGAGCTCCGACACAGCTGCCTGGTTCATGAAGAACATCGCGTAGCCGTACTGCTGACCGCCCGCCTGGAGGCCGAATGACGCACCGGTCGTCTTGTAGTACGCCGCCGCTTTACCGCCCTTGAGGAGCGCACCCTCACCGTACTGCCCGCCGATGCCGAGGCCGGCCTTGGTGACCTTGGGAAAGACGAGAACGGCGTGCGCCTTGGGCGCGAGTATTTTGGCTAGCGGAACGGTCGCGGTCAGCTTCGCGAGCGCCGCTTGCGAGCTCTGCGTAAGCTCGCCGGCCGCCGTCTCGCCCTTGTCCTGCGCGCCAGGCCCTTCTGCGCCAAGAACCAGCGCGGCCAGCACCAACGCGACGAACGATGCGGTTGTCTTCTTCATGGGCCGACTCAGTGGAGCTGGGGGACTTCTTGGCTGAGAGCATAGACCATATTCATGGCGACGATGTTGCGTCATCCGCAGCAGCATGATGGCCGTGGCACTGAGCACGACACGGAGGAACTTCATGGGTCCTCTTGACCTATCGGGCGCCGCGTGCCGACATCTATTTCCAACAACTGCCGGCGCCGCCACGAGCCGCCGGTGGCGGGGCCGTCGGCGCGGATCCGGCGGGCAGACCGATGACCGGCTCCTCATCCGGGCTGGTTGCGCGCCCGCGGCCGCCGCGACCGGGCGGGGTCCACCCGTCGCAGGCCGGGCCGTTCTGCACCATCCGCGTGTCCGCGCTGACGGTGTACCCGTTCAAGTACTGCGCACCGGCATTCCCGTAGTACTTGCCGTACTTCAGCGCGGCGTCGTGCACCTTGATGATCGCGTCCTGGTAGCGCGGGTCGTTCTGGTTCCACCCAGAGAAGCTCGAGAGATCGTTGTTGCCGATGATCACGACGTCGACGCCATGGGTCGCGGCGATCTCCTCCGCCATGGCGACGCCTTCCAGTGTCTCGATCATGACCGTCACGAGCATGTTGTCGTTGATGGTCTGCCGGTAGTTCAGCCCGGACCAGATCTGGTTGTACTGTCCGCCGCCGGCGCTTCGACGTCCGAACGGCGGATACCGGGAATAGCGCGCGGTATCCCGCGCTTCGAGGGCGTCGTCTACCGTGGGCACGATGATCCCGAGCGCCCCGAGGTCGGTCGCCTTCTGGATGCTCGACTCGAGGGCATCTGGCATCCGGACCATGGGCGCCGCTCCCACTTTGGGGCACGCCGCGATCATGCGACGGACCTCGTCCCACGACATCGTGCTGTGCTGCATCTCGAACCAGATGTAGTCAAAATGCTTGCCGACTTCGCAGTACAGGTCGGCATCAAAGCTGGAAATCGTGTAGCTCGTAATCTGTCGATCGTTGAGTAGCGCCTCCTTCGCGCGGTTGTAGAGCGGCCGCGGGGTGGCGGGATTCATCATCGCCTTGACCTGCCAGCCCCAGCCGCGCTCGTCCGCCTGTTTGGGTGTCAGGGTGCCGCCGATCGGCGCGCCCCCCGTCGGGCCCGCGCCCGCGCTGGCCACCTCCCTGGCGGCCGGCGCCTGTCGGTGGCGGATCCTGCGCGGCGGCCACCAGCATCACGGCAGTACTCATTGCGAACACGGCAACGATCGATCGGTTCCGCGCCATAGGGACCTCGGTGCTCTGAAAATGAGTGGCGCATGATCGCACAGGACGGCGGCGAAGTGGAAGCGGTTCCATCCTCGCCCCTTTTCATGCTAGGGTGTGCGGCATCGATTATCGATGTATAAGCGCGACTGGCGGAACTGACCGGCGACGGCGGTCTCCAGCGTCGACGAGGAGGGGTCATGCGAACGCGGCTTTGGGTAGGGCTTCTCGTGTCTCTGCTGGCAGCGGTGCCCGCGCGAGCGCAGGAGACCAGAGGCAATATCAACGGCATCGTCCAGGACCAGGGCGGAGTGGTTCCTGGCGCGACCGTCAGAATTACGAACACGGAGACCAAGCAGACGCAGCAGCTCGTCACGAACGGCCGGGGCTACTTCGAGGCCGTCTTGCTCAATGCGGGGACGTACGCGGTTCGCGTCGAACTGAAAGGCTTCAAAACCCATGACCAGACGGGGATCTCCCTGGCCGTGGGCCAGACCGTCAGCCTGACCGTCACCTTGGAAGTCGGTCAGATCGAGCAAACGGTCACGGTTGTGGCCGAGTCGCCGTTGCTGGACGCGACGACCGTGTCGTCCGGCCAGAACTACGATCGCCGATGATCGACAGCCTGCCGATGTTCTCGAACATGCCGATCATGCTCTCGCGCTACACGGTGGGCGTGGCACCGGCCGAGGTCGAGGTCCAGAACGTTTTCCAGGGATACATGGAAGGCACGACGAACATGGCGGGCGGCCAGGTCGGCACCGGGAGCGGATTCGACAGCCGCAACACGGGCAACAACTACACGATCGACGGCGCGCAGAACAACGGGTTCGGCCGCCGGATCGCCAGCTCGCCCAATGCCGACCAGGTCCAGGAAGTGCGTGTCGAGACGTCGAACTTCGACGCCTCGCAGGGACACGGCACCGGGCTCAACGTCTCGATGAGCACGCGCGGCGGCACGAACACGCTGCGCGGATCGGGCAAGTACACGCACTGGACCAACAAGTTGAACTCGCCCGGCCTGTCGCAGAAAGTTTTGTTCGAGCAGGACCCGCGCCAGGAAGACGCGTTCCGGTTGGGCCGCGAGCACATCGGCGAATTCACGCTCGGCGGCCCGCTCGTCATCCCCAAGGTCGTCGACGGGCGCGGCAAGCTGTTCTTTTTCGCCAACTACGCGATGTCGAACGACTCGGCCCCCGGGCGCCTCGCCGGCACCTCGACCGTGCCAGCCAACCGGAAGCACCTCGAGGGCGATTTCTCCGACTTGTTGCTGTTGCCCTCGGGCGCCGGGGCCAACACGCCGGCGGGCCACCATCAGTACCAGATCTTCGACCCGTTGACGACGCGGCCCGATCCGGATCGGCCGGGACGCGTCATTCGCACGCCGTTCCCCGGGAACATCATTCCACGGGACCGGTTCATGAACGCGAACGGGACCTACAAGAACCCGATGTTCGGGCTCTATCAGGCGATGGTGCCGGCGCCGAACCAGCCCCTCTCCCCGACCCAGCAGCCGGTCAACAACTACTACCGCGCGGCGGAACCCGACCAGCCGCACAACATCCAGTTCAGCGGCCGCGTGGACTACAACCACTCCGAGAGTTCCCGCTTCTTCTTCCGCGGCAACGGCAACACATTCGAGGAATCGTCGCTCGTCGACTGGACCTACGACTCGCCCGATCCCCAGTTCATCGGCCTGCACGACGTCTCGCGGGCGAGGTTCAGCTGGTCGGGGACCGGCACGTGGACGAAGATGATCGGCGGGCACACCGTCATCGACACGCAGATTTCAGGCAACCGCGCCCATCAGCGCGACACGCGTAAGAACATGGTCAGTTACCTGCCCACGTCGGTCGGGCTGCCGTCGTACATGGACGACTTCTGCCTGGCGCGATTCGAGTGCATCTTGCCGCGCAACAACCCCAACTCGTATGAGGGCATGGGCGGCACGGTCGACGGTGGGATCTGGGTGACGACGTATCAGGCGCAGTCGAATTTCACGCACACTCGCGGGTCCCATACCTGGCGCGGCGGCGTCGATCT
>CAWFLT010000004.1:0-286935 GCA_963816795.1 uncultured Acidobacteriota bacterium
CCGACAGGTCCCAGACGACCATCGAACCCCAGTCGTGGCCGACGAAGATCGCGTCGTCGGCGCCGACGTCGTCGAGCAGACCGAGCAGGTCGGCCGACAGGTGATCGACGCGATACGCGTCGACGTCGGTCGGTGCGGTCGAGTGTGCGTAGCCGCGCTGGTCGGGCACCAGCACCCGGTAGCCGGCGTCGACGAGCGGCTGGATCTGGTGCCGCCACGAGTGCGAGCTCTCCGGGAATCCGTGGACGAGCACGACGACCGGATTGCCCGGTTCACCCGCATCGATCACGTCCAGTTCGACCCCGTTGGTTGCCACACGTCGCTGCTGCCCTGTCATGGCGAGCACGGTAGACGCCGAGCCCCGCCCAACTCGGAGCGGAGCGATGAGCGAGCGGCCCGATAGTCGGCCCGTTCGCTCATCGCGTTGCGTGGTGGCGCCAACGCGATGAGCCAGTGGCCCGGTAGTCGGCCCGTTCGCTCATCGCGTCCGGATGGGTCGGTGGCGTCGTCAGGTGGTGGTGAGGTCGGACCAGCCGAGGTCGGTGGCGTTCCAGAGCGCGTCGAAGCGGGCGTCGACGGCGTCGCTGAAACCGAACCGGTTGCGGAAGTTGTACCGCCACCGTTGCCGGTTGCTCTCCACGCCGAGGCGGTCGAGTCGACCGTTGACGTAGGTGTTCCACGACGCCTCGTCCTGCAGGCTCGAGCGACTCGTCGTTCGGCGCGTCGGCGAAGTCGGGGCGCAGCCGGTCGTGGGCGCGCAGCAGCATCCGGCCCAAGGAGATCTCGGCGTGGTGACGGTTGAAGTTGGTGAAGTGCTTCGTGTCCTCGAGGGCGCCGCTCTCGACGTGGATGGTGATCAACGCGTCGGACGACGTGCCGTCGATGGTCGACGACATCGCCGCCATCGGCGTGGTCTCGTCGACCACCACCCGGATCGGATTGGCGAGGCCGATGCGCTCGGCCAGGTCGGTGACCACCTCGGCGATCTCGCCGGCGTCGTACTTGACGAACGTGAACTGCTCGGGCGCCACGACGACGCGGGGCCCGACGACCTGCGACCCGCTCATGTTCCGGCTGCGTCCATGCTCGAAACGATCACCGTCAGACCGCGACGCGGCGCCGGCCGCTTCCTGCGCGAGCTTGACCGCGGCCTTGCGCTCCTCGAGTGCGTCGTAGCCCATCTTGGCGATGTCGTCGACCTCGTCGTCGGTGAACCCGGCGAGCTTCACGGAATCGACGGGCGAGACCGATCGGGCTCTCGTCGCTGTCGCTGCGCGACCCACCGAAGCTGAACAGCTTGTCGACGACCTGCTGGAACTCCAGTGCCTTGGCCCGCCGCTCGGGGTCCTTCTCGGTCACCTTGCGCAGCCAGTCGGAGCCCATCTTCACGTGGGTCACCTCGTCGGCGAGCATCCAGTCCTCGCAGAACTCGAGGTACGGGTCGCCGGCGATGTCGCCGAACTCCTTCATCTGGGTGAACACGTCGATGGCGAGGCCCTCGAGCGCCCGGTTCACGCCGGCGAGGCGCAGCACCGGGTCGTTCGAGCAGGCCGCCTGGAACAGCACGGTGTTCTCGGCGAACTGGCCGAGCTCGGTGCCCATCCAGTCGGACAGCTTGACGCTGATCTCCACGTGTCGGGCCTCGTCCCACGCCTGGCGGGCCATGTCGAGCTTGAGCTCGAACGGGATCGTGTCGTTCGTAGCCGTCGCCGGTGGGGAAGTCGTGGGCCGTGCGGCCGGCGCCCTCGAGCGCCTGGATCTCGCCGACCATGATCCCGTGCATCAACGAGCGGGCCGCGTCGGACGCGTCGTGGCGGTCGGGGGTGAGGCGGGCCGACGCGGCGCGGCTCTTCGCCGACACGCGGTTGCCGCCGTCGGATCCTGCTTGCGACGCGGACTTGACGCGCGGCGAGCGGACGTCCTTCATCCGCTCGGCCATGTTCGTCTGCACGAACCGCTCGTCGCGAGCGAGGTCTTCGACGGGAAAGAACTGGCGCATCAGATGCCTCCGTGTCCGGTGTGGTGCTGGTGTCGTCGATCGTGCGGTGTCACCGTGCCGTCATCCGATGCTCCGCGGTCCCGGTGATCCCGCCGGCCTCGACCATGATCGCTTCGAGGCGGGCCTGGTGTTCGGCGGCGCGGCGGACGTGGTCGGGTGTGGTGATGAGCGACTGCAGCATCATCTCGCCGTCACGCCAGTCGTCGTACTCGTCCTGCAGGATGAACTTGATCGTGCGGATCGTCGGCGCGTCGGTGATCTCGCTCGTGTTGTTCTGGTGGTACGTGTAGGCGGCGATGAACCGCGGGATCAACACGCGGTAGACGCCGACGAGCTTCTCGATCGTCAGGTCGGGCCCCTCCGGCTCGGTCATCGCCTCGATGAAGCGCTCCATCGCCTCGTTCGCCGGCACGGTGAGGCGCTCGGGCTTCATCTCCCGCAGCTCGGGCAGCCGCTTGTGCCACAGGTCGGCGTGCCACGCGTGGTGGTAGCAGTGGGTGCCGAGGCGCATCTTCACGTCGAGTTCGGGGACGGTGGCGATCCAGCCGCCGAGCGCCTCGAACAGCTTCATCTCGGTCCACTTGTAGTGACCGACCCGGCGGGCCGTCTCGACGACGTCGAACGAACCGGGTAGGTCGCGCCGATCCCACGGGGCGAACGGCGCTCGCGCGGTCGACGGCGTGCGGGCGTTGCGGTGGAAGGGCTGTCGGTCGCGGTCTCCGCCATTGCCCGACCCTAGTGGAGCACCCTCCCCGAGGATTGGTCGGGCGTGTCAATCCGTGACGAGCATGTCCGCCCGGGGACAGTTCACGGACGGGCAGCCGGCGGTCAGTGGACCGGGCGGCCGGCGGACCAGGCGGCTTCGGCGGCGCCGAGGTCGGTGGCCGGCGGTCCGCCGGCGGTGTACTCCATCAGCATCGAGCGCCACGGGCCCTTGGCCTCGAGCTTGCCGAGGATGGCGCTCACGCCCCACACGACCCGGTCGAGGATCACGAAGCTCGGGCGGCATGTTGAGCTGTTCGATCACCGGGCCGTGCGGGCCCTGCACGTCGAAGATCACCCCGAGCGTGTCGCGCATCCACTCGCGGGTGAACGTGAACTCGTCGGTGAGGTACGGCGTGTACGGGCTCGACACGTAGTCGTAGACGAGGCCCGGGTCGAGGCCGTGGCCGACACGGAGGAAGCCGGACGACTCCATCCGTCGCACCAACAGCTCGGGGTCGCGGTCGATGATGATCGCGTCCATCGTCGGCCGCAGGCTCTCCCACTCGCCCGGCGTCCAGCGCTTGACGAGGCCGTAGTCGAGGAACGACACGCTGCCGTCGTGGTGGAACTTGTAGTTGCCCGGATGCGGGTCGCCGTTGAACACGCCGTAGCGGAAGATGGCGTTCTGGGCGAACCGCCAGATCGACCTCGGCCGCAGCGCTGCTTGGTCTCGTACGACTCGTTCTTGCGGAACTCGTCGAAGTTCATCCCGTCGATCCACTCGGTGGTCAGCAGGTGCTCGGTGGAGAACTCCGGCACCAGCTTCGGGATCCGCACCCACGGGTGACCCTGGAAGCGGTGCTCGAACTCGGTGATGTTGCGCGCCTCGAGCCGGTAGTCGAGCTCCTCGCGCATCCGGGCGCGGAGCTCGTCGACGAGGCCCTTCGCGTCGAGGCCCTTCAGCATCATCGCCGAGAACATCGCGTACATCACCTCGGCCGCGTCGAGGTCGCTCTCGATGGCGTCCTTGACGCCGGGGTACTGCACCTTGACCGCGACGTCGCGACCGTCGGGGGTGATGGCGCGGTGCACCTGGCCGATCGACGCGGCGGCGACCGGCATGTCGCCCCACTCGAGGAACACCCGCTCGGGCGCCCGGCCGAGATCGCCCTTCACGACGCCGGCGGCGAGCGTCGGCGCCATCGGCGCGGCGTCGGCCTGCAGCGTGGCGAGCGCCTCCTGCGCCTCGTCGGGCAGCGCCTCGAAGATGAAGCTGATGAGCTGGCCCGCCTTCATCAGCACGCCCTTCATCTCGCCGAGTTCCTTGGCGACGTCCTCCGCCGTGCGGATGGCGAACTGCTGGTCGAGTTCGGCCCGTCGTTCCTCGGGGCTGCCGAAGCCGCGGACCTTCGACACGGCGAACCGGGTCGAGTTGCGCGCCGAGAGCTTCCAGATGCGCGCCGACCGCGAGAAGCGGCTCGTGAGCGGCGACGATCTTCGCGCGTTGGGCGGCGGCGGCCAGCCCGGCGGCGAGCGCCACGAGCGACGCCACCGAGGCGACCGACGCGACGGCCTTGCGCTGCATCAGGGCTCGAGCCGCGGAATCGGTGGGTCGAAGGTCGTGCGTCGGTGCCTGGCACCGACGCACGACCGGTTGCGGCGAAGTAGGTGCCGTCGGCGAGCCGGGCGAGCGTGGTCTCGACGTCGCGCAGGTCGCGTTCGATCAGGTCGAGATCGATCGGCGGCGTGACGCGGCGACGTCGCGCCGACGGCTCGTCGCCCGGTGCGACGGCAGATCGATCGGCCCGGTCGCCTCACGGCCCGATTCGACGTCCCGGTCGAGACCGGAATCGAGGTTGCTCATGGACCGCACGCTACTTCGCTCGACCCGGCCCGATTAGGGTGAGCGGCGATGTCAGACGTGCGGCCGACGACGCGGCGTTGGGCGGAGTTCCCGCTCGCGATGGCGATGCTGGCACCGTCGGCGGTCATCCTCGGCGTCTTCGTGGTCTACCCGCTCGGGCGGGCGATGTTCCTCGGCCAGCAACGCTGCGACAACTTCGGCGACAACTGCGTGTCGAACGGGCTCGACCAGTACGTCGACCTGTTCCGCAGCGTCGAGTTCCAGAACGCGCTCGGCGTCACGGTCAAGTTCGCGCTGATCACGGTGCCGCTCGGGGTGATCTTCGGGGTCGGGCTCGCCGTCCTCGCCGACAAGTACCTCCGCGGCATCGGCGCGTTCCGTGCGGTGTTCTCGTCGACGGTCGCCACGTCGGTCGCCGTGGCCAGCCTGATGTGGCTCTTCCTGCTCCAGCCCTCGGTCGGTGCGCTGGCCAACATCGGCGTGGTTCAACAGCATCTTCCCGATCGTGAAGGACCCGGGCTGCTGCAGGATCCCGACACCGCACTGTTCGCCGTCGCCCTGTCGAGCGTGTGGGCCAACCTCGGCTTCACGTTCATCCTCGTGACCGCCGGGCTGCAGTCGATCCCGCGCGACCTGCACGAGGCCGCCGCGGTCGACGGTGCCGGCGGCATCCGGCGGTTCTGGTCGATCACGGTGCCGATGCTCGGACCGACCCTGCTGTTCGTCATGATCGTCACCACCGCGCGAGCGTTCCAGGCGTACGGCGAGGTCGACCTGCTGACCGGCGGCGGCCCGCAGCCGTCGAACCCGACCACGACGATCCCGTACTTCATCTACGGCCAGAACTCGCCGATCCGCAACGACGTGGGACTGCAGGCCGGGTCGGCCGTGCTGTTGTTCCTCCTGCTGCTCGTGCTGTCGGGCCTCCAGCTCGCCGGCATCGGACGCCGGGTGCACTATGAGTGATCTCACGGCGAAGCATCGACGGCCCGCCTCGGACCGGCGGCCGTCGACGACGTCGTCGACCTGCACGGCCGCGCCGAGCCGGGCCCGGGCGTTCGACGAACCGATCGGCTGGCGTCGATGGGGTCGGTACCTCCTGCTCGCGGTCGTCACCGTCGTCGTGGTGTTCCCGATCTACACGACGGTCGTCGCGTCGCTGAAGCCGGGCGACGAGGTGCTCAACAACCCGCTCGCTGCCCGACCGGGTTCACGCTCGACGTGCTTCCGCGAGGCCTGGACGTCGGGCCGGCTCGGGCGGTACCTGTTCAACTCGCTCGTCGTCGCGGTGCATCGTCACCGTCGCCCAGGTGGTCACGTCGGTGCTCGCCGCGTACGCGTTCGCGATCCTGCAGTTCCCCGGCAAGCGGCTGCTGTTCGTCGTGTTCGTCGCCACGCTGCTCGTACCGCTCGAGGCGATCGTGGTCGTCAACTTCCAGACCGTCGACGGGCTCGGGTGGACCAACACGTTCATGGGCCTGTCGGTGCCGTTCCTCGCCACGGCGTTCGGGATCTTCCTGCTCCGCCAGGTGTTCATGACGCTGCCGCGCGACCTGCGCGACGCGGCGGCCATCGACGGGGTCGGCCACTGGGGATTCATGCGCCACGTCGCGGTCCCGCTCGTGCGCCCGACGATCGGCGCGCTGGCCCTGTTCAGCTTCCTCGGCACGTGGAACCAGTACCTGTGGCCGAATCTCGTGGTCACCGAGCAGGACATGAACACGGTGCAGAGCGGGTTGCGGCTGCTCAGCAAGTCGAACGTCGACCAGCCGAACCTCGTGATGGCGGGCACCGTGATCGCCGCCGTGCCCGATCTTCATCGCCCTGTTCGTCTTCCAGCGCCAGCTCGTCCGGGGCCTCACCGCGGGCGCGGTGAAGGGATGACACGTCGATCACCGTCGCGGCTCCGCGTCGCGCCGCGCCCTCGTCGTGATCGCCGCGCTCGGCGCGCTGACCGCGCCGCGTGCGGGTCGGGGAAGTCGGCGCTCCAGGCCGGCATGGACGATCCGGCCGACCGACGGTCGCGCCGACCGCGATGGCCGCGCCGCCGGTCCGACGGCAGCGAGCCGTCGGGCTCCGACCCGACGGTGACGCGCCGACACGACGCCGGCGACCATCGCTCCGACGACGACCGAGGCACCGCTCGCCGACCTGCCCGACGTGCCCGACCGACGCGCTCGACGAGGCCGAGCGGTCCGGTCGACATCACGTTCTGGCACGGGCTGGCCAACGAATCGGAGGCGTCGCTGATCGCGCTGACCGACGCCTACAACGCCAGCCAGGACCGCGTGCACGTCGATCTGCAGAACCAGACGAGCTACGACTCGGCGATCGACAAGTACATCCAGTCGAGCCAGGACAGCCGTCCGACGGTCGTCCAGTTCCCCGAGTACACGCTGCAGTCGTTCGCCGAATCCGGACACGTTGATCCCGATCGAGGCGTGCCTCGAGTCGAGCGGCTACGACACGTCGGCGTTCGTGCAGCGCACGCTCGACGCCTACACGTTCGAGGGCATCCAGTGGTCGATGCCGTTCAACGTCAGCAACCCGGTGCTGTACTACAACCGCACGATGTTCGAGGCAGGCCGGTCTCGATCCGGCGGTCAGCCCGATCACGCTCGACGAGCTGCGCGCCACGTCGCAGACGATCGTCGACAGCGGGGCCGCGTCGTACGGATGGGTCGTCGACACCGGACCGGACTCGGGCGGCGGTTGGTTCCTCGAGCAGTGGTTCGGTCGCGCCGGCGAGCTCTACGCCGACAACGGCAACGGCCGCCTCGCCCCGGCGACCAAGGTGCTGTACGACGGAGCGACCGGCGTCGAGCTGCTCACGTTCGTGCAGTCGATGATCAACGACGGTCTCGCGGTCAACGTCGGCGACAACCCCGGCGGCCAGGACGGCTTCCTGAAGATGATCGACCCGGCCGCACCGGGTGCGATGACGATCGGCACGCTCGGCGGCGCTCGGCAGCGTCATCGCCGCGCTCGGCGGCGGCATCGCTCCCGGCCTGACCCCCGACGACATCGGCGTCGGTCCGATGCCGGGCCCGAGCGACACGCCGGGCGTGCAGGTCGGTGGCGCCTCGTTGTGGATCGTCGACGACAAGGGCGACGAGCAGACCGCCGCGGCGTGGGACTTCATCACCTTCCTCGTGAGCGCCCAGAGCCAGTCGACGTGGGCGTCGGAGACCGGCTACGTCCCGGTGCGCAGCGATGCCGTCGAGCTCGAGCCGCTGGCCACGACGTACGCCGACCGATCCGCGGTTCAAGGTCCCGTACGACCAACTCCTCACGAGCGTCGAGGGCGAGGCGTCGCTGTCGCCGGTGCTCGGGCCGCAGCGGGAGGTCCGTGTGGCGACCGCCAACGCGGTCGCGGCGATCTTCGGCGGTGCGCGATGTGGCGACGTCGCTCACCGCTGCCGCCGACCAGTCGAACGCGCTGATCCAGAGCTACAACGACCGCAACTGACCGCCGGCGCAGCCGATGGCCGCTGTTCGGTCGTGCGCTGTCGCCGGTAGTGTCGGCCCCATGGCTACAGCTTTCCCCCGTTCGACGGTTCCGCTCCCAAGACCCAGCAGTTCCCTCGACGCTCCGAGATGGGGATCGACCCGACCAAGCGCTACACCGCCACGCTCGACACGACGCTCGGCGAGATCGTCATCGCGCTCGACGCGATCAAGGCGCCGAACACGGTCAACAACTTCGTGTTCCTCGCGCTGCACCACTACTACGACGGCGTGATCTTCCACCGGATCATCAACGGCTTCATGTGCCAGGGCGGCGACCCGACCGGCACCGGCCGCGGCGGCCCCGGCTACAGGTTCAACGACGAGCTGCCCGAAGCCCCGTGAGTACCAGATCGGCTCGGTGGCCATGGCCAACGCCGGCCCGCACACCAACGGCAGCCAGTTCTTCATCGTGTCCGGCCCGTCGGGCGTCGGCCTGCCGCCGCAGTACAGCCTGTTCGGTCAGGTCGTGAAGGGTCTCGACATCGTCGACACGATGCAGAACGTGGCGACCGGTGGCGGCGACAAGCCGAAGACCGACGTCGTGATCAACAGCGTCGACGATCACCGTCGCCGACGACTGACCCGGTTCTGCAGCCCGTCATTCCACGTTTGCGACAAGATATCCGGTGACCCGAGTCATCGCAAATCTTGTCGCAAACGTGGATTTCCGGGCGGTTACTCGGACGGGGTCAGGCGTGGCGGGCTGAGGGCGTGATGGCCCAGCGGATCGTGCGGGTGACCACCTCGCCGGCGGGGCGCAGCGCCAGCGTCTCGGCGATCGGGAGCCACGGCAGCCGCAGCGGGAGACGTGTCCACGCCGGCATCAACGCGACCGCGGACGCCGGCGATCAGGCCGTAGGCCGGCCGGGCCGCGAGCGGCAGCGGCGGCTGCAGGAGCAGGTAGCGCGCCGCGTCGCGTGCCTCGGTCGTGCCGCGCAGCTCCGGTCGGAACGATCGGAGCTGGTCGCCGCAGCCCACGCTCGGTCTCCGGTGGAGCCGACACGCCGAGCGCGCGGGCGACGACGCCGACCTCGGCGACGTACCGATCGCGCTCGTCGCCGATCAGCGGCATCGGCGCCGTAGCGGTCGTGGGCGGCGAGGAAGCTGTCGAGTTCGGCGAGGTGCACCCACGCGCAGCAGGTGCGGGTCGTTGGCCGAGTACGGGCGACCGTCGGAGGCCACGCCGACGACGTGGACGTGCACGCGGTGCACGACGTCGACGGCCCGCTGCGCCTCGGCTCGCCGGGCCGAAGGTCGTCGCCGCGAGGAAGTCGGCCGTGCGCTGCAGCCGACCCCACGGATCGTGCCGGTAGTCGGAGTGCTGCGCGACACCGGCCATCGCCAGCGGATGCATCGACTGGAACAGCAGCGCCCGCAGTCCGCCGATGAACATCGACGCGTCGGAGTGCACACGTCGGATCGGCGACGCCGGGCTCGAACCAGCCGTGCTCGTCCGAGTCGAACAGCTCGGCGCGGCGCTCGGCGGCGTCCGGACCGACGACGCGCGACCGGACCTGTCGGCCAAGCCACGCTCGTCACCATTGCCCCATGCTGCCACGGCGCCCTGAGTACCATCCGGACGTGCCCGAGGAAACCGCCGAATCACCCGATGGTGGTGCCGACGGCGCCGCGTCGATGACGGCGGTGGCGGCGGCCCGACGGGGCGCGGAACGGGCGGCGGCTGGTCGACCGCGCAGGGACGACCGTTGGAACCGCCGGGCGACCGATCGCACGCTGCCGCGGTGGGTGATCCCGGCCGTCGTCGTCTTCTGGACGGGCTTCGTCCTGACGTTCGTCGTTCCGGCACGTCTTCCACCGACTCTCCGGCGCTGCTCGTGCTGCTGCTCGTGTCGTTGTTCCTGTCGCTGGCGGTCGAGCCCGGCGTCAACCGGCTCGCCGCACGCGGCTGGCGGCGGGGACGGGCGACGATCACGATCCTGCTCGGCGTGCTGGTCGCGTTCCTGCTCTTCGTGGCAGCGGTCGGCACGCTCGTCGGCACCCAGATCGCCGACCTGCTCGACGGAGTCCGACAGCTACATCACCGACACGGTCGACTTCCTCAACGACACGTTCGGTACCGAACATCGACCCGCAGGACGTGATCGACGAGTTCAACGATCCCGACGGGCGCGTGCAGGAGTTCATCAGGTCGCAGAGCGACGAGGCGCGTCCAGTTCTCGCTGACCGTCCTCGGCGTGATCTTCCAGGGTCTGTCGGTGGTGCTGTTCACGTACTACCTCGTCGCCGACGGACCGCGGCTGCGCAGCGGCGGTGTGTTCCCGCCTGCCCCCGGCGCGCCAGGAACGCGTGCTCGTCGGCGTGGGAACTGGCGATCACCAAGACCGGCGGATACCTCTACTCCCGGGCGCTGCTCGCCTTGCTGTCGGCGTTCTTCCACTGGGTCGTGTTCCAGTCGATCGGCACGCCCGCGCCGGTCGCGCTGGCGCTGTGGGTCGGTCTCGTCAGCCAGTTCCTCCCGGTCGTCGGCACCTACCTCGCCGGGATCCTGCCGGCGCTGCTGACGTTCCTCGACTCGCCGCTCAAGGCGGTGATCGTCGTGGCCTTCATCGTGATCTACCAGCAGATCGAGAACTACGTCTTCGCGCCGCGCATCACCGCCCGGACGATGGAACTGCACCCGGCCGTCGCGTTCGGCGCGGCCCTCGGCGGGCGCGTCGTTGCTGGGCGCCGTCGGCGCGGTGCTGGCGCTGCCCGCGGCGGCGATGATGCAGGCGCTCGCGGGCGAGTGGGGCAAGCGCTACGACGTGGTCGACAGCCATCTCACCACGATCCCGCCGCCGAAGCGACCGCGAACCCAGCGGGCGGAGGGCGCCGACCCGAACGTTTCGGCCGAGACCAGCCTGACGTGGCACGTCTCGGCCGGCATGACTCGGTTCGACGATCGCGTTCGCGCCGCTCGCCGTGGCGACGCGGAGCGGGTTCGACGAGTCGCTGTTCCACGGCGCGGCGGTCGCCCTCGGTCCCGACGGTTCGGTCGATCGCCTCGATCGGCGACCCGGCGCGTGCCCGTCTATCCGCGATCGGCGTTGAAGCCGATGCAGGCGACGGCGATGGTCGGAGCTCGGTCTCGCGCTGCCCGACGACCTGCTGGCGATCGTGTGTGCGAGCCATGACGGGTGCGACGTCCACACCGACGCGGTGCGACGCGTGCTCGACGAGTTCGATCTCGCCGAGGCCGATCTGCGCAACACGCCGTCGCACCCGTACAACGCGGCGGCTCGGGACGAGGCGCGATCCGCGAGGGCATCGGCCCGTCGTCGCTCCAGCAGAACTGCTCGGGCAAGCACGCCGGCGATGCTGGCCACCTGCCGGGTCAACGGCTGGTCCGATCGCCGACTACCTCGAAGCCGGATCATCCGCTGCAGGTCGGCGATCACCGGGTCGTTCGAAGCGCCACGGCTGCATCGGTGCACCACGTCGGTGTCGACGGGTGCGGCGCGCCGACCCACGCGATCGCGCTCGTCGACCTGGCCCGGGCGTTCGCCGAGATCGCCACCGACGGACGACCGACGTCGCCGACGTCGATGACGCGCTCGACCCGACCTGGTCGGCGGGCCGACCCGCGACGTCACCCGGTGGATGCAGGCGGTGCCGGGACTGGTCGCCAAGGACGGTGCCGACGGGGTGATGGCCGGCGCGCTTGCCGGACGGCCGCGCCTTCGCGCTGAAGGTGGCGGGCGGCGACGGACGGCGCGCGGCAGGCGGCGACGGCCGAGGCGTTCCGCGTGCTCGGCGTCGACGTCGACGGCGCGCTCGGCGATCACGCTCGTCGCCACGCGGCCGGTCGTGTTGGGCCACGGGCACGAGGTCGGCCGCATCGACCCGCTGCCGTGGACGCCATCGCCGGGGCCGAGCTGATGGAGTTCCTGACGCTCGACCCGTCGACGTTCACGTACGGCGTGCCGAGCCAGGTCGCGCCGCTCGTGCGTCGGTGTGATCGCGGAGAACCCGTCGAAGTTCACGTACCACGGCACGGGCACCTACATCGTCGGCGATCCGGCGAGGTGCGTGGTCGATCGATCCCGGCCCACGGCTCGACGCGCATCGCGACGCGCTGCACCGAGCACTCGACGGATGCACGGTGCGGGCGATCCTGGTGACGCACTGCCACTCCGACCACTCGCCGCTGGCGGCGTGGCTGGCGGCCGAGACCGGCGCGCCGACCGATCGGCTACGGCCCGCACGCGACGACCGTTGGGACATCGGTGAGGATCCGATCGAACTCGTCCCACCGACACCCGAGCCGGAGGCGAACGCCGACGGAGCGACGACGCCGACGATGCGCCGCCGAGCTCGTCATCGAGGAGTCGATCGACCGGGCGTTCGTGCCCGACGTCGTCGCGCGTCGACCGGCGACGTGGTGGCCGCGCGCCGACGGCTGGACGATGACGGCGCTGCACACGCCGGGCCACACGTCGAACCACCTGTGCTTCGCGCTCGACGACGGCGCGACCCGCACGCTGTTCACCGGCGACCACGTGATGGGGTGGAGCACGACCGTCGTGTCGCCACCCGACGGCGACATGTCGGCCTACATCGAGTCGCTGCGGGTGGTCGCCGGCCGCCGCGACGACGTGTTCATCCCGACCCACGGACCGCCGATCGACCGGCCCGCAGCGGTTCGTCACCGAGCTGCATCGAGCATCGCCTCGACCGGGAGCGCCAGGTCCTCGGTGCCGTGCGCGACGGCTGCACATCGATCGGCCGGATCGTGCTGCGGCTCTACGCCGACGTCGACCAGCGGCTGCACCAACCGGCGGCACGCAGCGTGCTCGCCCACCTCGGCCGGCTCGCCGACGCGGGTCAGATCGTCATCGTCCCCGCCGGACCGCCGCGCCTCGACAGCACGTTCCTCGCCGTCTGAGGGTGCCTCACCGCGCGCGTCGGTGATCGTACGCTGGGCGGCCATGAGCCGACTGGCGTTCCCGAGTGGTGTTCGCCTGCGGCGGCTCCATGACCGCGTGCGTCACGAGATGTGGGTGATCCCGGCTCTCGTATGCGCTGCTGGCGGTCGTCGTTGAGTGTCGCGTTCGGACGGTGGGACCAGCGCGATCCACTGCGACCTGACGCTGGCGATCAGCGCCGAGAGCGCGAGCACCGCGCTCGCCGCGCTCGGCAGCGGCATGATCGCCTTCACCGGCTTCGTCACGTCGGTCGTGCTGATGATCGTCCAGTTCGGCAGCGGCCAGTTCTCGCCCCGGTTCCTGCGCTGGTTCCGCAGCGAGCCGACGCTCAAGCATGCGCTCGGCACGTTCGTCGCCACGTTCCTGTTCGCCCTCACGGCGACGGCGATGACCGGGCGCGGCATCGAGGCGGCCGTCCCGTACCGGTCGCTGACGCTGGCGTTGGTGCTGGCGCTCGCCAGCGTCGGATGGTTCCTCGCGCTCGTGTCGCGGTCGTCGAACTACCTGCGGGTCGCCCAGGTGACCCGGCGTGTCGACGCGAACGCCCGCCAGGTGTTCGACAGCGTCTACCCGCAGACCCACTCCGCAGGTCAAGGCCGCGAGCGCCGCCGTGCTGGCGATCGACGAAGCCGAGCCGGTGCAGGTGTTCCGGCACGAAGGTGTCGGCGCCATCCTGCAGTCGATCGATCGACGGGCGTTGCTCCGGCTCGCCATCGCCCACGACGCCACCATCGAGATGGTCAGGAGCGTCGGCGACTACGTGCCGACCGACGCCGTGGTCGTGCGCGCCTACGGCGACACACCGATCGCCGAACGGCGGCTCAGGGCGGGCCTGTTCTTCGGCGACGAACGCACGGTCGAGGACGACCCGGCATTCAGCTTCCGCCTGCTCGTCGACGTGGCCATCAAGGCGCTGTCGCCGGCGGTCAACGACCCGACCACCGCGGTGCAGTGCCTCGATCGGATCGAAGGGGTGCTGCGCTGCGCGTCGGCCAAGCACCTGTCCGTCGGCGTCGCCCTGGACGCCACGTCCACCGTCCGTCTGATCTATCCGACGCCGTCATGGAACGACCTGGTGACCCTCGCCCTCGACGAGATCCGCGCGTTCGGGGCGAGCCAGTACCAGATCAGCCGGCGCATGCGGGCGTTGATCGCCGACCTGATCGTCGACCTGCCACCGGAACGGCACGCCGCCCTGGAACGCCAGTTGACCCTGCTCGACATCGCGGTTCGACGCGCCTTCCCGGACGAGGATCTGCGCGCCGATGCGCTCGTGCCCGACCGTCAGGGCCTCGGCCCGAGCCACGGGTTCGCGGTCGAGACTCGGCGAGGGATCAGACCCCGTCGGCGGCGGCAGCGGCCTCGGCTGACTCCTCGTTGTCGGCCTTGCCGGCCGACGCCTGCGGCGCGGAGTCGGTCGAAGACGGCCGGTGGCTCGCGCCACGGGTCGGGCAACGTGCCGTTCGCGGGCGGCGACGATCGTCCGCCACACCCGCTCGGACGTGCACGGCAGGTCGATGTGGCGGACGCCGAGGTGGGCGAGCGCGTCGATCACCGCGTTCTGGACGGCCGGCGTCGAGCCGATCGTGGCGGCCTCGCCGATGCCCTTCGCCCCGAGCGGGTTGAGCGGTGTCGGGGTCTCGGTCGAGTGCACCTCGAACGACGGCAGTTCGGCCGCCGACGGCATCGCGTACTCGGCGAGGTTCGACGTGATCGGGTTGCCGTCGCCGTCGTAGACGATCTCCTCGAACAGCGCCTGACCGACGCCGGCCGCGATGCCGCCGTGCTGCTGGCCCTCGACGAGCAGCGGGTTGAGCACCGTGCCGCAGTCGTCGACCGCGACGTGGCGGACGAGCCGCACCTTGCCCGTGTCGGAATCGACCTCGACGACGGCGATGTGGGCGCCGAACGGGAACGTGGCGCCGTCCTGGTGGAAGTCGAACTCGCCGGCGAGTGGCGCGCCGTCGTCGGCGGCACGGCTCGCGAGTTCGGCCCACGTGAGGGCCTGCGCGGGCACGCCGGCGACGCCGACGGTGCCGGTGGTCGTGTCGACGACGATGTCGGCGACGTCGGCCTCGAGCAGGCGGGCGGCGAGTTCCTTGGCCGAGTCGACCATCGCCTCGGTCGCACCCTGCACCGCCGATCCGCCGAGCTGCAGCGACCGTGAGCCGCCGGTGCCGCCGCCGGTGCGCACGAGGTCGGTGTCGCCGTCGACGAGGGTGATCCGATCGATGGGGATGCCGGTCTGGTCGGACACCAACATCGCGTACGCCGTCTGATGACCCTGGCCGTGCGACAGCGTGCCGGCGAAGACCGTGGCCGATCCGTCGGGGTGGACCTCGAGCGCACCGAACTCGTCGGCGCCACCGCCGGCGGTGATCTCGACGTAGGCCGCCACGCCGATGCCGAGCAGGATGCGGTCGCCGGCGTCACGACGTCGCTGCTGGTCGGCCCGGAGCTCGCTCGTAGCCCGCGAGTTCGGCGGCCCGATCGAGCGGCAGCCAGTACCGGCCGTTGTCGTAGGTGTTGCCGGTGATCGTCGTGAACGGGAACACGTCGTCGGCGAGGAAGTTCTTCTTGCGGATCTCGATCGGGTCGATCCCGAGTTCGAGGGCGGCCTGATCGACGGCCCGTTCGACGAGGGCGGTCGCCTCGGGACGACCGGCGCCGCGGTAGGCGCCCATCGGGGTGGTGTTCGTGACCGCGACGACGACGTCGAACTCGATGGTGCCGAAGTCGTAGGTGCCCTGCGACATGCGCCGGGTGCCGCCGGGCAGGTACGCACCGATCGTCGGGTAGCCGCCGGCGTCGCCGACGAGGCGCACCCGCAGCCCGGTGAACGTGCCGTCGTTCGTGCGACCCGAGTTCGACGTACTGGACCTGCCCGCGGCTGTGGGGGAGCGCCTTCATGTCGTCGCTGCGTGTCGGGACCCACGCGACCGGTCGGCCCGTGAGCCGGCTCGCGCGCGGCCACGACGCTGTACTCGGCGTGGATGCCGGCCTTGCCGCCGAACCCGCCGCCGACCTGGGCGGTGACGACGCGGATCCGCGTCCTTGTCCATGCCGAGCGCGCCGGCGAGCTGATCGTGGAGGCCGTGCGGCATCTGGGTCGATGCCCAGAAGGTCAGCCGTCCGTCGGCGTCGATCTCGGCGGCGCAGCAGTCGGGTTCCATCGGCACGACGGCGATGCGCTGGTTGACGTACCGACCGCGCACGACGTGGTCGGCGCTGGCGAGGCCGTCGACCGCGGGTCGATGTGGACCTGGGCCACGTTCGAGCCGTGGACGTCGAAGAGCACCGGGGCGCCGTCGGCCAGCGCGGCCTCGGCGACTGTCACCGCCGGGAGCGGATCGATGTCGGCCCAGATCAGCTCGGCGGCGTCCTCACCCTGCTCGAAGGTCTCGGCGAGCACGACGGCGATCGGTTCGCCGACGAAACGCACCTTGCCGTCGGCGAGCGGTGGTCGCACGAAGTCGGGATGGACGGGGACGAAACCGTGGTGGGGGGCGACGCCGAGGTTGTCGGCGGTGAGGATCGCGACGACGCCGGGCATGCCGATCGCGTCGTCGATGTGGATCGCATTGACCACGCCGTGCGCGACGTCGGAGCGGACGAACACGGCGTGCAGCCGGTTCGACGAGCGGCAGGTCGGCGAGGTACTTCCGCGACCCGGTGAGCAGGCCGGGATCCTCGGTGCGCAGGACGCGTGTCCCGAGGATCGAGCCGGGTCGGGGCGCAGCGGACGGCGGAAGGTCGGTCACGGTCATCAGCGTCGAACCTATCCGAAGCTGCTCCGGGAGCGGATCAGGTGTGGGCGCGGATCATGTCTCGACGACGAGGACGCGGCGCGTGGGATGTTTGTGCAGCGCGTCGAATGGCTAGTCACGCTGATGCCATCGCACCGGGCGGTCGGCGATCGAGCAATTGAACCGAGGAGCATGCCGTGTCGAACTTCGATGGACCCCAGCACGTCCGCCAGGAAACCTTCGTCGACCCCGTGGTCGCGCGAACGTGGCCGACCGGCCGTGGTGGTCCAGCCGGTGGTCACCGAGCAGGTGTCGTCACCCAACAGGTCGTCGCTCCCGTGCAGGCGGTCCGCACCGCCAGCGTGCGCCGATTCGCGCCGGACGCGATCATCGCCGCCGTCGTCGGGCTCGTCCTGCTGCTCGTCGGGCTGCTCGCCGTCGTGCGTGGTGGGTTCGACTGGTCCGATGGAAGATCCGGTCGTCGAGGTCCTCGGATTCACCCACACGACCACCCTCGGACTGATCGAGATCGTGCTCGGTGCGTGTCTGCTCATCTCCGGTGCGTCGAGCTGGCGGAGCGGAGCCCTGTTCTTCGGTGCGATGCTCGCGATCGGTGGTTTCGTCGGCGCCGTCCAGACCGAATCGTTCGTCACGGACCTGGCGCTCGAGTCGAGCTTCGCCTGGCTGGCGACGATCGCCGGAGCGGTCGTGGTCGCGCTGTCGGCACTGCTCATGCCCCGCTACCTCACCCGCTCCTCCGTGACCCAGACCACGGGCGTCCGAACGATCTGACAGCGCGCGATCGAGCGGCGATCGAGTCGTCGTCGCGCGGCGTAGTTGAGCGCCGCGGAACTGAGGCCCCTACGATGGCCACCCGTTGTCGGGCATCGATCCACCAGCGGGGTTGCTCCCGCGGGTCAGGCTCGTCACGCCTCTCTAGCTC
This sequence comes from uncultured Acidobacteriota bacterium, assembly GCA_963816795.1. Lineage (GTDB taxonomy): Bacteria > Acidobacteriota > Vicinamibacteria > Vicinamibacterales > SCN-69-37 > CAWFLT01. The sequence continues at coordinate 17,693 of CAWFLT010000004.1, forward strand.
AATGGTAGAGCAGTGGACTTTTAATCCATTGGTTCAGGGTTCGAGCCCCTGGGGAGGCACCAGGTCAATCCGCGGCGTGCGACATTGGCGACCCCGACGGTCGACCACCCGCACCCATGCGACGGGTTGCCATCCCGAGGCGCAGATCTGGCACGCCTCCTAGCGGCGAATTGGTGACGCCACGTCGTGCTCCGACGTCCGGCATTATGGGGCGGTTCGAAGGCGGTCTTGGCCGACCGACTTCGCCGGAACTGGGCGCCCGGCGCCGTCACCGCATCCGGCAAAGTGTGCGCATACAACCGGCGTTCGGGGCAGCGACAGATCGGACGATCTGTGCGCAACAGCGGCATGCGAGGAGCCGCGCCCCTACCGGGCAGTCCGTGCTGGCGAACTTCGAGTGATGAAGTTCGGTGGGCGGGCGCTAGAGCCAGCGGCGTCTCCGGGCGACGATGAGTGTCGCGAGCATGAACAGGACCATCGAGGCGACGACGACCCAGAACAGGTTGGGGTTGTCGAAGAGGCCGACTTGGAAGTTCATGCCCATCACGCCTGCCAGCACAGCCGCCGGTAGCAGCGTGACCGATACCAATGTCAGCAGGCGCATGATGTCGTTGGTGCGTTGGGCCGTGCGCGTCATGTGCACGTCGAAGGTTCCGATCAGCATTTCGCGGGCGTTGGCGACTGCCTCGGTTGCGCGTTCGAGACGGTGGGTGAGTGCGGCAAGTGCCTCGGCTTCTCGCGGCTCGATGTCTGGCATGAAATCCGGTCGCCCGACCTCGGAGTACATGTCTCGATGGAAGCTGAGCAGGCGTCGCACGCGAGCGATCCGTCGTCGCATCTCGACGAGCCGTCCCAACAGGTCCTTGTCGTCGCCGCGCAGCGCCACTTCGTCCAGTTCGTCGATCTCGCGCTCGAGCTCCTCGGCGGCGGCGTAGAAGGTGTCGAGGTGCCAGTCGAGCATGGCTACCAGGAGCAGCACCGGGGTGAGGCGACCGACCTCACGCTGATCCTGGATGCGCTCATGGTGCTCATCGAGGAACGCGATCGGATCGGCATGCCAGGTGACGGCCCATCCTTGGCCGATCAGGATGTGCAGCACGATCGGTGACTGCGTCACGTCCTCACGAAGCGTCTGGACGGTGACCAGCATCCCGTCGTCGAGCACGTGTCCGTCCGGTGTGGCGGCGCCGTCGGAGAGGGCCTCGAGCGTTCCGGCGTCGAGCGACAGAGCCGACGCGACAAGGGTGCGCTCGTCGTCGGTGGGCGCCTGCACATCGATCCACAACAATTCGTTGTCTCGGATCTCGCGTGGACGCCAGGTGGTCAGATCCGCCACCACGTCGGTGCCATCACTGCGGGAGAGCAATGTCCGCACACTCATGTCGGGTCCAACCCAAATAGCAAATTGAGTCCGGTGATCTCGACAATTCGTGCGACGGGCCGCGAGGGGTTTCGTATCACGACGGTCCCGCTCGTGTGGTGCACGCGCTTCACGAGTGTGACGAGCACTCGCAGCCCACTCGAATCGATGAATGTCACTCCCGCGAGATCGAGCTCGATGATGCCATCCGCTACATCCGGGATGATCAGCGAGCGCGGCGTCCAAGTCTGGACAAGTCGCAGCATCGATCTCACCACGCACAGACCATCCGCGTGGCGACCTGACAACTTCGAGGGCGCCACGCGGGTGGTCGGTGCGGTTCATTGTCTTCGTCTCTCTCTGAATGTCTGTCACTGATGCGATGACGTTCTACGGCTCTGGGATTGCTATCGGCATGGTATTTCACTTCTTAAGTGGTTCTTTAAGGTCTAAAGTCCCGATTTGTGCTACTGTCGTCGCATGCCACGCCCCTATGGAGACCCTGTGGAGGTCGTGACGGGACCGATCCCGGCGCAGTCCCCGTTCATCCCCGCTGACGCCAAGATCGTCGTCGGGGCGGTCGCTCCGGCGTCGCCCGATCCGATCCCGCTCGTGCTGCTGCCGGGTTTCGAGTACCGGATGCGCGAGTGGCGGCACCCCGACACCCACGAGATCCACTGGCTGATCGAGCGGAGAAAGTCCGCCCAGCAGGGCGACGACGACGAGTAGCCCCCGAAGCGCGGCTATCGCCGAGTGCCCGATCTGTGCACCTCACGCAAATGTCGATGACAGCCAAACGACCGCTCGGTTTCGGCACTCGTAATCACCGCGACGTCATCTCCGACGGTGTGCGACTGCGGCCCCGATGCGACGCCACAAAATCGCGTCACCTGGCGTTTGGTGGCGGTGGGCACCGACCGGTGTCAGACCCAGGATTCGAGGCCTGGCGCCGGACCTCGACCGAGCGTCCAGGCCATCAACGAGCGCGGATCCGCACGATTGGCGAGACCTGCAACCAGCCTCGGAAGAGCACGGTCAACCAGTTCCTGTGGCCAGTCGGCCGGAGTGTGGCCTATTGCAAGGTCGACGAGATGGACCTCGACTTCCCACCAGCGATGAAACGGGAGTCGCGCTACGGGATGCTCGTCGCCTCGGCCAGACCGGACAGGTCGGTTCCAGGAGTCGTCGGGCAGTGATACGAAGGTGGCATCAAGCCGCTGTGACCAACTGATGACGTCGTTGATGAGCACGTTTGCTGGTCGTCCTGCGCCCGACTCAATCTCCGAGGCGCGACCCTCGGCACCACCCACGTACTGATCGATGACCTCACCACGTGTGGTGGCTTCGATTCGGTGGAACATCGCCTCTGCATTGCGCGCCAGGTGCGTGAGCACGTGTCCGACACTCCAGGCAGGCAACAGCGACGGTTCTCGGACAACCTCATCGGTCAGGCCCTCGATTCTGGCGGCTAGCCGCGCGTGAGAGGCCCGGCAACCTTCGATCTCGACAGTGAGCATCTCCACTACGCGGTCGGTCGGTCGAAGCGCTGCAGCAGGTTGGCTCGCCGTTGACGACCCAGATGGCTCCGGGGCTGGCGGCGATCGAGTTCACGCCACCGTCGAACGGGGCGTCGAACTCGAAGGCTTCGATGGTCTCGGTGATCGCGAGCGTCTCCGGATCGATGACGGTGATGTTGTGCTCGTCGCCGACCGTGATGACGTAGACCGACGTCCCGTCGAACGCCGGCTGGCTGCCCGATCCTTCGCCGACATCGATCCGGGAGGTCACTCGTCCACGTCGCGCGGTCGACGACGACAGCGGGCTCGGACCCGAGCGGTGGGAACAGAACCTGGTCGTCCAGGACGATCGGCACGTTGACGTCGGCGGGAAGGGGGATCGTCGCTGCGATCTGGTTCGTGGCCGGGTCGACGAAGGCGGCCACCGAGGCGCCGGACTCGCCGGGATCCTGGTTGTACGACCAGGGGATGACCAGGTCACCGGTGGCGTACACCTGACCGCAGTCGAAGCCCAACTCGATGGTCGTCACCGGCTCGAACGAGACCGGGTCGTAGCGGTGGAGGCGCTGCCCGTCGCAGATCCAGAGCGCACCGTCGACCGCCCACGAACGATTCGCCGCCGGCCCGACGTCGGCCTTGGCCAGCGTGTCCGACGACCGTGTTGGTTGCGGGGTCGATCGCCACGTAGGCGTCCTCGGTGCGCACGATCATGCGTCCATCCGCTGGTTGCAGCTTGAACGGAAGCGAGTCGACGTCGATCACCGCCAGTTCCTCGCCGGTGTCCGGATCGACCCGGTGCACCGTCTCGTCCGCCCGTGACGACACCCAGACCGACCCGAATCCGGTCTCGAGCTGCCAGGCGTCCGGGATCAGCACGTTCAGGTCGGCCTGCGCGATGAGCGCTGGGTCGGCGGGACCGCAGCGGACGCCGGCGATCGCAAGCGCCGTGCGCGATCGTCGCGCTGATCTCGATGGAGTGGTGCGACCGAGCCCCACGCGTTGTCGGCGAACGTCGGATCGTCGAGCGCCGCCGACGTTGCCCGCCGCGAGTTGCTCCGCTGCCAGGTCGATCCACTCGTCTTGCGTTGCGCGGAGCTGGTCGAGGTCGGTACGGCGGCTCGGAGAGCTCCGCCGGCCACTCGGGGATGTCGTGACTGTGCGGCGTCGCGCAGCGCGATGTGGTCCCGCGACGAATCGGGCGACGTCGTCGTTCGACGACGGTGGCGCGATGGCGGCCAAACCCTGGCGGCTGCCTGATCACACCAGGCGACGGCCTCCGCGCGCCACGACTCGTCGATCGTCGTCTCCGGCGGTGGCGGTTCGGTGTCGACGGCGGTCGTGCGTCCGGTCGGAGCGGTGTCGGGCGGAGCGGTGTCGGCTGCGGTGGCGTCGGGCGGTTCGGTGACCGCCACCGTCGATCGGTCACGCCATCGGCCGGCTGCTCGGTCGTCGCGTCGTCGCTGCCGCAGGCCGCGAAGGCCGACGGACAACGACATCGCCAGGATCAGGCTGGTTCGGGGTTTCGGAATTCGGTGCATGTGGTGCTCCCCGGTTCGGTGCCGACTGGGTGTCGGCGGGTTCGAACACCACACTGCGTTCACGCGGTATCCGGGCGAACCGCCGGGCGGTATCCGTCTGGTATCCGTGACATTGACGCCGTGAGGGAGCGTCGTCACACTGGCGTGATGGGCGTCGGGGTACTCGGACCGGTGGAGGTGGACGGCGCCAGCGTCCCTGGAGCCGCGTGATCGCATGGCGTTGGGGGTGCTCGTGGTGCGCCATGGCGAGACGGTGTCACCCGATCAGTTCGCCGATGCGCTGTGGGCCGACAGATCCACCGTCGTCGTGGCCCAAGCAGGTGCAGATCTGTGTCGGCCGGTTGCGCAAGGTGCTGGGTCCCGACGCGATCGCCACGACTGCGGGCGGCTACCGCCTCATGTTGGACGACGACGAACTCGACGTGTGTCGCTTCGAGCGGCTGGTCGAGCGGGCCCGGGAGCTGACCGCCGTCGGCGAGCACGACCGGGCGGCGGCGACCTATCGACGGGCGCTGGCGCTGTGGAGAGGTCCGCCGCTGGACGATTTGGACGGTTGGTCGCCCGGGCAGAGCGAGGTGGCGCGCCTTCAGGAGCTCCGGCGCGCCATCGAGGAGGAGTGGGTTGCCGCTCGCCTCGACGCCGGTGAGCAGCGCGAGGTCGCCGCGCTCGCCGAAGGGTTGGTCAACGAAGAACCGCTGCGCGAGCGCCGGTGGGCGATCCTCGCGCTCGCCCAGTACCGCTGTGCCCGGCAGGTCGACTCGCTGCGCTCCATCGCTCGTGCCCGCCGCGTGCTCGGCGAGTTGGGTATCGACCCGGGAAGCGAACTCGTCGAACTCGAAGCGGCGATCCTTCGCCAGGACCCGGCGCTTTCGGTCGTCCCTGAAGCGGCGGCGGCGAGCGCCGCGTGCCCGTACAAGGGGCTGGCTCCGTACGACGAGGACGACACCGACGGGTTCTTCGGGCGCGACGCCGAGATCCGGGCCTGCATCGAACGATTGCGGGCCACACCGCTGCTCGTGGTCGCTGGGCCGTCGGGATGCGGCAAGTCGTCGCTGGTGCGTGCAGGGGTGGTTCCTGCCCTGCGCCGCCACGGCACCGACGTGGTGGTGTTCTCGCCGGGCTCGGACCCCGCGGCTGCGCTGGCCGACGACCGCATCATCGCCTGACGACGCCGCCTGGGTGGTCGACCAGTTCGAGGAACTCTTCACGCTCACGCAGTCCCTCGACGTGCAGCGCGCCTTCTGCGCGGCTTTGGTCGATCGGGCGCGTCGACATGTTCCGGTCGTCATCGTCATCCGCAGCGACCATCTCGGTGGGTTCAGCATCGATGGCGAGCTCGGCGAACTCGTCGAGCGCGGACTGCACCTCGTCAGCACGCTCAGCGGGGATGCGCTTGCGCGACGCCATCGAGCAACCGGCACGTGCGGCCGGGCTTCGTTTGGAACCCGGTCTCGTCGACCTGCTCGTGCGTGACTGTGAGGGCGAGCCCGGCGCCCTGCCGCTGCTGTCGCACGCCCTCGCGGAGACGTGGCGGCGACGCGACGGAACAACGCTCACCGTCGAGGGCTACGAAAGCAGCGGCGGGATCCGCGTGGCCGTCGCCCGCTCGGCCGACCGTCTCTACGACAGCCTTCCCGCCGACCAGCGCCACGCCCTGCGGTCGATCCTGCTCCGACTCGTCACCCCGACACTCGACGGTGACCCAGTCCGCTGCCGGGTGGCGAGCCGCTCGATCCTCGGCGACCCGAGCCGCGATCGGGTCGTCGGTCTCCTCGTGCGCGCCCGGCTGGTCACCACCGAGCGCGACACCTTCGAGATCGCCCACGAGGCACTGGCCCGAGCGTGGCCCCGCCTGCGGTCGTGGCTCGACGACGACGTCGCCGGCCAACGGGTGCTCCGCCACCTCGTCAGCGCCGCCGACGGGTGGGACTCGCTCGGCCGCCCGGACACCGAGCTCTACCGCGGCGCCCGGCTGGAAACGGCCCTCGAGTGGCGCGACCACGCGTCGAGCCCAGTCCTGACCGAGATCGAGGCGGCGTTCCTCGACGCATCGGTCGAGTTCGCCGAGTCCGAGCAACGGACCCTGGCTGCGGTGGCCGAGCGTGAGTCGAGGAGCAACCGTCGTCTCCGGCGCCTGAGCGCCGCGTTGGCGCTCGTGCTGGTGGTGTCGCTCGTCGCTGGCGGCGTCGCGCTCAGGGCATCCCGGCAGGCCGAGCAGCGCTCGACAGGTCGCCTCCGCGCGCGGGATCGCCGCGGCGGCAACGTCGAGCATCACGGTCGATCCCGAGCGAGGCGTGTTGCTCGGTCTCGAGGCCGTCGAGCGCGCCCGTCCGTTGGGTGGTGACGTGCTGCTCCAGGCGCAGGAGGCACTTCACGGGGCGCTGACGGCGATCCAGATCGAGTGGCGCGCTCCGGAGACAGGCGGCGCTGTCGACTGGAGCCCCGATGGCCGCCACGTCGCCACCGAGGGACCGGAGGGCACGGGAACGGTCGACATCCGTGCCGCTTCCACGGCTGGGACATCGCGCTCAATCTCGGCGACTTCTCCGGCGCGCAGGGGACGCCCAAAGATCCGGAAGGTCAGGAGGTCGTCAGACAGTATGGCGTGCTCACCAAGCATCGCCGCGAAGACGTCTACGACATCTCCGGGAACCACGACCGCAATGGACTCGATGAACCCCAGGCGTGGTGGTTCAGGAAGTGGATCGATCCCACAGGCGAGCAGACCGAGTTCTCTCGTGTGGACGCGAGCAAGCGCCGCTTTCCGATCGATGGAACATGGGAGCGTTACGCGTTCCGCGCCGGCAACTTGTTGTTTTTGATGATGAGCGACATCAACGAGCCCACGCAGAAACCCGGTCGCGGTCCGTGGGGAGGCAACCCGGGCGGCGTGGTCAGCGGAGAGACGTTTCGTTGGTGGAAGCGTATGGTGGAGGAGAATCCCAACTCGATCATCATCAGTGCGCATCACTACGTGCTGAAGAACACGACCGTCGCGTCCGGCGAATGGGAGGGCCTGGTCCGTGATGACAAAGGCGGGTGGAAGATGGGTTATCACGGCTACTTCCCCCAGGCCAACCCGGAGTGCACCTCGTTTCTGTGCTGGGTCGATGGTCAGAAGAACTCGGGCGCCTTCGAGAACGCGCTGGCGTCGATGCCCGGACGCCTGGACATGTGGCTGGGCGGACACACGCACACGGCGCCTGATGACACGTATGGCGGTAAGTCGCACATCGAGCGCCGCTGGGGCACCGTCTTCATGAATGTCGCTGGACTCACGAAATATCAAACGGCGCCAGGCACGGGAGTGCCGAGAAGTTGGCTCCTCACCTTCACGGAAGGGAGTGACCTCGTGAATGTGCGCTGTTACTTACATGGGGACGAGTACGGCGATCCCTATCTTGGGCGCAAGGTCGAGGCTCCCCAAGGGTGGTATCCAGAAAGCGGCGTTCGGCACGAGCCGCTCGGCCCCGACATCAAGCTGTCGAAACCGTTTCACATGCCTGGCAAGTAACGCCGTTCGTTCAGTAGCGCACCGACGGCAGGCGGCCTGACGACCAGCCCTCTGCCTGAGGCTCCTGATGAGGTGCGTGCGGAGGAATGGGTCTGGACGCTTGCCGCCGAACCTGGCAACTGTAGCCATCCGGCAGCCGCGCAGCGGCGTCCTTGGAAAACTGGCAGAATCGGCAAGGTGAGTCCGACCGTTCTGCAAAGCGGCCCGTACCGGAAGGCGTGGCATGACTACTTCAAGTCCGGCAACTGAAGCACCGGCGGCCAAGCGAGTCCGCGTCACTGACGAGGCGCTCATTGTGGAACTCGAGGACGGTCGGAGTGTGTCCGTGCCGCTGCGGTGGTATCCAAGGCTTGCCGAAGGGAGACCCAGCGAGCGACGCCAATGGCAACTCATCGGCCCGGGCATTGGCATTCACTGGCCGGCCCTCGACGAGGATATCTCCGTCGAAGGTCTGCTGCTCGGCCTTCCATCGGGCGAGAGCGCCGCATCGCTGCAGCGCTGGCGGGCGGCCCGGCGGCGCCCCGCTGCCAAGAAGAGTGCGCCGCGTAGATCGCGAGGACGCGCTTCGAGTCTGTGAGCGTTGTCGGCCTGGCCGCTCACGCCGCCGTCCACCACCTCGCCAAGTCAAGCTGGTTGCGAGCCCCGCAGATGCGCACTTGGAGGAACCTGCGCGCCGCAGACCGAACCACTGAGCGTAGTCAGCGACTCTCTGGGGCACTTTGTGAGACGAACACAATCTCAGGGATCCGCCATTCGGTCAACCACTCCTGAAGGCGAGGCGCGCCATCGTCCGGCCGCCGCCCTGAAGCGCGTGTTCGATGCCGCGCTCGCCGGCGCCGGGCTGATCGCGTCGGCGCCGTTGTGGGCCCTCTTCGCGGCGGCGATCACGCGCAGTGCGTATCATCGTGCGATGAGTGCTCGTCCGTTGTCGGCACGCACGGTCGGCTGATGGTCGGTGTCGTCCTTCACCGACGACGTCATTCGCTGGCCAGCACAATAGCTCCGGGGTCGGTTTGCTGAATTCGTCTTACCAGGTAAGCCAGGTTACAATAGGGCCATGTCAACGCTCGTCGTTTCGTCCAAGGGCCAGATTGTTCTGCCGGCTTCCACGCGACGGCGGCTGGGACTCGGCGCAGGCTCGACCCTCGAGGTGCTGGAAGAGGGCGACGGCGTGAGGTTGCGCGTGGTGCGTGCGGTCCCGAAGACCGGCGTGACCGGGCTTGCGGGCATGGTGAAGGCTCCTTCGCGCGGTGCACCGCGTCGGCTCGAGGACTTCGACGCCGCATCACTCACCGCTCGCGCGCGGCCGCGTAAGCCATGAAAGCGCTGGACACCAACGTCCTCGCCCGCTTCTTCATCGACGACCCTGATGACCGCCAGGCCGCCAGGCAACGGCCCGCGGCGATCGCCGCGCTGTCCGAACGCGCGTTCGTGTCCGTCACGGTGTTGCTCGAGTTCGAGTGGGTGATGCGCGGCTTCTACGGTATGGCGCGCAAGGACATCGCTCGGGTGCTGCGCGCGCTCGTGGGCATCGAACACGTGACGATCGAAGACCAAAGTACTGTGCTGACAGCGCTGGATGCGTTCGATGCGGGGCTCGATCTCGCAGACGCGCTACATGTGTGCCGCAGTGGGCGCGCCACCGGATTTGCCACCTTCGATCGTCGACTGGTCAGACGGGCTGAAGGCTTGACCCTCCCACAAAAGGTTGAGCTCCTGACCTGAAGAGTCTTCGCGACCAGGTGCTGACGCAAGCGCCTGGACGTCTCGGGCACGCCGACGCTCTATATCGGCGTCGTGCAAAGTGACACGAGCGTGAAGGTGCGTGACCGGATGCGTGATAAGTCACCTGCCCCGGACACAAAGTAGATACGAGGAGGGTAGGATTACTTGGAATGACGCAAGACGCTTCGGTCACACCATGAAGCGCGCGTTCGATGTCACGCTCGCCGGCGCCGGCCTGATCGCGTCGGCGCCGTTGTGGGCCCTCTTCGCGGCGGCGATCAAGCTGCAGGACCGCGGGCCGGTGTTCTACAAGCAGGAGCGCTCAGGTCAGCACGGCCGCCGCTTCGACGTCCTGAAGTTTCGCTCGATGATTCCTCAGGCCGAGGCCGGCATCGGGGCGGTGCAGGCGAGTCGATCCGATCCGCGCGTCACGGCGGTGGGCCGGTTCCTCCGCGCGACCGCCATGGACGAGCTCCCGCAGCTCTGGAACATCCTGCGCGGCGACATGAGCTTCGTGGGCCCGCGCGCGCTGCGGCCCGGCGAGATCGAAACGCTGGGCAACGGACAGCTCGAGCGGCTCGAGGACGTGCCCGGCTTTGCCGCGCGCTCGCGGGTCCGTCCAGGGCTGACGGGCATCGCGCAGATCTACGCGCCGCGCGACCTGCCGCGCCGGCTGAAATTCCGATATGACCTGTTGTACGTGCGCCGGCAGTCCTTCTGGCTGGACCTGCGGCTCGTGCTGCTCTCGTTCTGGATCACGTTTCGTGGGACGTGGGAGGTCCACGGGCGCAAGTTCTGAGCGGTGGTGAAAACGGCTTGCGGGGAGGGGAGATTTGCCGGCGGTGGCGTGTCTCGCTGGCGCGACCAGCCCGTCCCCGTCGTGTAGGATGGGGCTTTCGAAGCGCGATGGCGGATGGCGCGAGGCAAGGCAAGCGCGGTGGCTCAGGGTGATTACTACACCTTTCGGCAGATGCTCAGATCTGGCTGATGACGCTCTACGACAAGGACGAATTGGCGACCTGAGCGCCGCTGAGAAACGGACTTTGAAGGCGGCTCTCGACGCCGAACTTGCGCGGCGTGCGCGCGACGCGGCGACGAAGGAAGTGAACTATGGCAGCGAAGAAGCGACGTCGCTCGAAAACAGCGCAGCCTCTTCGAGAACTCATGTCGAGTGTGGAGGCTATGCGGATCACGCGAAGGGCGGCTCACATTGAAGACACGAGAGGTGCAGCCGATCACGGTTCCGCCAATCAACGCGGACGTCGTCCGCGAGACGCGCGAAGCGCTCAAAATGTCGCGCCACGTGTTTGCATTCAAGATTGGCGTGAACCGCACTCTGAGCGATGAACAAAGTCCTTCTGGCTGGACCTGCGGCTCGTGCTGCTCTCGTTCTGGATCACGTTGCGTGGGACGTGGGAGGTCCACGGGCGCAAGTTCTGAGCGGTTCGTGAGGGCATCGTTGACATCGATCTGACGCCGGGGGAAACTCCATAGAAGATGCACGACGTCGTCGTCATCGGCGCGGGCCCCGCCGGCCTGCACGCGGCTCGGCTGCTCGCAGGTCGCGGCCTCGACGTCGTGGTCATCGAAGAACACGAAGCGATCGGCCGTCCTGTGCACTGCACCGGGATTCTCGCCGAGAGCGCCTTCGACGAGTTCGATCTCCCTCGAGAGACGATCCTCAACCCGCTCACCACCGCCAGGTTCGTGTCACCAGCCGGGCGCGAGGTGCCCTATCGCTCGAACCGCCTCGAAGCCGTCGTCATCGATCGGCCGCTGTTCGACGCGCGGCTGGCGGAGCGCGCCGGTGGCGCCGGCGCCCGGCTCGTGTGTCACACACGGGTGGTTCGAGTGAGCTGCGACGCCGATTCGGTGTCGATCGACACGTCCACCGGATCGGTGATTTCAGGCCCGCGCCTGTGTGCTGGCCTGCGGCGCGCGATACGCGCTGCATCGACAACTCGGCCTCGCCCGGCCCGCCTTCCTTCTTCACACCGCGCAGGCGGAACTGCCGGTCGCGCGGCTGGGCGACGTGGAGGTCCACTTCGGCGCCGAGACCGCGCCCGAGGGCTTCGCCTGGGCGGCGCCCGTCTTGCGCGACGGCCGGCCGTACGCGCGCGTCGGCGTCATGTGCACGCATCACGCGCCGCGGTACTTCCAGCGCACGGTCGATCGTCTCCGCGCGCGCTGGGGCATCAGCGTCGAGGACACGCTTCCACCGAGGCAGAAGGTGCTGCCGCTCTCGACCGTGGCCCGCACCTACGGACACCGGCTGCTCGCAGTGGGGGACGCCGCCGGGCTCGTCAAATCGACGACCGGCGGTGGCATCTACTACAGCCTGCTGAGCGCGACGCTGGCCGCGGAGGTGCTGGCCGAGGCGCTCGCGCAGGGCGATCTCGGGGCTGAGTCACTGGCCGCGTACGAGCGTCGCTGGCGCGATCATCTCGACGCCGAGCTGAGCACGCAGCTCTCGCTTCGCGTCCTGGCGCAGCGAATGTCCGACCAGGACATCGAGAGTCTCTTCGAGCTGGCGCTCACCGACGGCGTGATGCCCATCGTGCGGCGGACCGCGACGTTCAACCGTCATCGCAAGCTCATCCTCGCGCTCCTGAAGCATCCGCCGGTCCGGCAGATTCTCTATTCCGATCAGTGGGCGCGTAGGGCGCTACGACTCCAGGTAGCCGTCGGTACGACAGGTACGTCGGGTACGTCAGGTACGTTGGGTACGACGAACCTTCTGGCGATGGCCAATAATCCTTAACTAAAGAAGCTGGCGACCGTCAGTTCGTTCCGCGTACCCAACGTACCCGTACGTACCCGTCGTACCCGTCGTACCTGTCGCCATCCCCGCGTCCTTTACGCCCGCGGCTCAGTGGCAGTGGGCCGGTGCACTGCCACCGCCGCCGCGATGCCGAACAGCAGACCGTTGGCCGGGATGCGCAGCCCGGTTTCCCAGAACCCCTGCACGGCGACGGCGAGGATCGCGATGCCGCCGCCGATCCGCAGCCAGACCGATGACGACGAGTCCTGCGTCAGCCGCGTGCTGAACAGCCGGATGAACGCCACCACCGCCAGGATCGCAGGGACGGCGAGCAGCACGCCGCCCTCGGCGACGAGATGCAGGTACTGGTTGTGGGCCTGGTTGATGAAGAACGTCCGGTCGGACTGTTGGTACACGAGCATGGCGGTCTGGTAGGTCCCGAGACCGGTGCCCGTGAGCGGGAAGTCGCGAATCACTCGAAGGGTTTCCTGCCAGATGCGCGGCCGGCCGCCCTGGCCGACGGCGAGTGTCTCCTCGACACGGGAGAGCAGCGGCTGCACATTGACATATGCGGCCGCGAAGGCGGCGAGCGCGAGGCCGGCGACGAGGCCGAGGACAGCGATCCGGCGCGTGAGCCGGCGGCGGGCGAGCCACACGCCGCCCACGAGTGACGCGCCGAACGCGACGAGACCCGAGCGCGACGTCGAGACGGCCAGAGCGAGGGCCATCACCATACCGGCGACTCCAACCCACAGCGTGCTCGTGCCGATCGACTCGAACACGGAGGCGAGCTTCGTCCTCAGGCTCGGCGACGGCCGCCGGACGCCGAGCGCGGCGGCCACGTACCCCGCCGCCAGCGGACACGCCATCAGCAGCCACGTGGCGAAGTGATTGCGATTCACGAACGGACCGAACGGCCGGGCGCGGCGTCGAGCGCCGGCCATCGTCCGTAGATCAATGTCGGGTCGCCGCGCGCCTTGACGACGATCGCGATCAGTGCGGCGACGAGGCCCGCGAAGGCGACCGTGCGAACGATCCGCCGCGTCATGCCGCGCGCGCAGGCCGTTCTCGCGGTCCAGAACACCACGAGTGCGGTCAGCACGAGCCCTGACGCATACGCCGTCGACGCGGGCGCGACCGAAATCGGCTGCCAGGCGGCCGCGTCCGGCGGTCCCAGGTACATCGCCGAGCGGAGCCCATCGGCATGCGGGGACACGGCCGCCTGCACCGCCGGCGGCAACGGAACGAGCTGCGCGGCGGCCGCGGCCACCGAGGCGATCAGCAGGCCGTCGAGCAGTCGCGTGTCGCGCGGCGCGCCCGGCGCCGGACGCGCGAACGTCGCGAGCAGGACGGCGGCGATCATCAGCGGGACGCCCGCCCACACGTACACGCCGCCGACGGCGAAGACCGACCAGACGATCATCGCGCCGAGGAGCCACGTCGTCACCAGCACACGATGGTCAGGGTCGACGGCCGACCATGAGCCCACGGGCCGGCCACGCTTCCGAAACGTTCGTCCTGCCACGTCGACCCGCGAGAGAGCCGTTTGATCAACTCGCCGGTCTCCGGGTTGTACAGCACCAGGTCGTCACGGCCGTCGCCGTCGAGATCGCCGCTGGCGATGCTCCAGCCGGCTTCCCACACGCCTTCCGTCTCGATGACTTCGCCGGACGGACCGATCTCGGTCAGCGTCCAGCGACCCGTGCTGGCGTCGTAGTGGAAGATCTCGTCACGGCCATCACCGTCGCGATCGAGCGGTTGAACGTGTCCACCGGCGGGCCACGCCCCGGAGGCATAGACGAACGGGGCCAGCGCTGTCGAAGACGTACGCCACCCACTGGCCCGATCCGGCGTGCCACAGGAGCAGGTCCGCCTGGCCGTCGCCATTCAGAGACGTGACGCTCACGTCCCACCCGGCGCCCCAGTTCCCGACCTCGAACGTGGGACCGTCGTCGCCGCTCAGCATCAACGTCCACCGGCCGCTGAACGGGTCGTACACGAACACGTCGTCACGCGCATCGGCATTGAAGTCGGCGACCCGCACGTCCCCGTCGTGCAGGCCGCTGCCCGACCGATAGGTGAAGCCGCCGCGGCCGTCTGGCCGCGCCTGGAACCAGGCGCCGGTCTCGGCGCTCAGGCCGAAGACTTCGTCCCGGCCATCGCCGTCGAAGTCTCCGCCCGCGATGCGGTACCCGGGCCGCCAGGAGCCCTTGGAGGTGACAAACCGGCCGTCGAGCAGGCTGATCGCCTGCAGCCACTCGCCGGTGCTCGCGTCGTAGACGAACAGATCGCTGCCGCCATCGCCGTTCAAGTCGAGGGCGATCGGCTCGCCGGCCACGCTCCACTGACCCCGCACGGACGAGAAATCTGCCACGGCCGCCACGCGCGCTGAACCACTCGCCGGACTGCGGCTCGACGAGGAACAGGTCGTCCCGTCCATCGGCGTCGAAGTCGGCGAGCCGTACGCCAGCACGCTGGAGTGACGGTGCGGCCAGCTGTCTGCCGCGTTCAGAATCGGCGATGTCGCCGCCGCCGGGAGCGGGAGCGGCAGCGGCTGCGACCACGAGGACCTGAGGCGCTGGCGTGGGGGCGGCCGCAGTGACGATCGCTGCGGGTTTCTCTGGAAGTCCTGCGAACCGGGTGACGGGATCGCCGAAGTAGATCCAGGTGCTCCGCACGTCGGGATCCCCGACGATCTGCTTGGCGGCACGCATGGCCTCGCCGATGGTGCGCCACCCGCCCTGAAAGATCTGTCGATACAGCTCGAGGTTCATGCGCGATTGCCACTGGGGGCTCGTCAGCCCCGACGATGCCCAGACGCCCACCGCACCGCCGTTGGGCGCGCGGACGAGCGCTTCGGCGAGACTCTCTTCAGGGAACAGGCTCTGGAACAGGCCGTTGAAGCAGTTCAGCGCGACGACGATGGGCAGCTTGCTGCCGTTGGTCAGCCCGGGCACGTCCTCGGTCGTGAGCAGGTCCAGTCGCCACGACGCCACCGAGCCGTGTCCCTGGTAGCTGACGAGCGCCACCCCCTCGCTCAACCGTGCTTTCAGCGCCGCGCCTGCGTCCGGATCGATGCCGCGACGGATGTGCGTGACCTGATAGGTGTCCGGCACGCATCGGGCGCGCCCGCTCGTTCAATGCGGCGTAGTCGACCAGCCCCGTCGTCGTCGCGATCCGACACCAGGAGGACCGAGCGCTGCCAGCTCGCCGCCGGCGCCCTGCTCGTAGGCGATGATCTTCGACACCATCGCCGCGAGCTGGGCGTCGGAGCGGGCCGGGAGCCTGCCCACGATCGCCATGTCCGCAAACCCGTCGTCATCGGCATCGACGAACCAGTCGTCCGAGGCCGCTTCCATCGCCCCGGTCTGGACGACCTTCGTCGGCACGTAGTCCGGCTCTCCGAAGCCGAAGTAGTCGCGCGGATCCTGCGTCGCGTTCCCGACGAGGAGCAGGAAGCGCGGCGGGCGGCTCCACTGCGGCGGTCGCGCGGACGAGGAAATCCTTGATGGCCTGCGGCGTTTTCGCGCCGAAGCTGAACTCGTCGTAGACGTCCTCGATGTCGACGAGGCGGACCGTGTAGCCCTGGCCTTCGCGGAACGCCTTGAGCGGCGCCAATGCCGCCTGAAACGCGGCGGGCGCGATCATGACGATGTCGCCCGCCTGGCCGGCCTGGTGCAGGGTCGACGGGACGTTCGCTCGCAGCGCCTCAGGGCT
Organism: uncultured Acidobacteriota bacterium; assembly: GCA_963816795.1. Lineage (GTDB taxonomy): Bacteria > Acidobacteriota > Vicinamibacteria > Vicinamibacterales > SCN-69-37 > CAWFLT01. The sequence continues at coordinate 33,825 of CAWFLT010000004.1, forward strand.
TGCCTCGGCACCGGTCGCCACGGCAAGCAGCGTCCGCGGGCCGGTACCTGGAACCGCAAGTGTGACCTTCCACTCGGCGCCGTCGCGGGACACCCTGCCACGCACCTCGTGCGACGCGACGTCACCGGTGATGTCGATGACACGGATCCCGGCGTCGGTGAAGCCGGCGACGGCGACCTGCTGACCCGCATCCGCGCTGAACGTGAGCGTGTTGGCCCGGGCGCGATAGCGCCGGTGGTAGGTGACCCGGATGTAGTCGAGCAGGGTGTAGTCCATCTCGCCGCCGCGCGCGTCCAGGCTGACGGTGTTCGCTCCGTCGATGAGGAGCGCCTGCGCGATCGCGAATCGTGCCCACGCCGGCGTCGCGTCCGGTGAAGGTCACTTCGCCGACGTCGATCCCGTTCACACGCACCCCGACGCGATGATCGATGTCGGTGACACCCTGCAGGGCCACCTCGATTTCGGCGTCCGCCGGCGCCGGCGCGATCACGTCCGGCAGGTCGATGACCTGACTGGTCGACTCACCCGGCATGATCAGCGGACCGAAGAAGTTCTCCTTGTCGCCGTTCATCAACGCCCCGAAGAAGATCGAGCGCGGCTTCACTTCGACGCTGCTGGGGAAGGACGACGGCCCGACGACACCGCCGTGTCCGACCGTCGACCACCGGAATGCGCTGGCCGGCGGAGCCGCCGGACACGATCCAATAGGTGCGAATCCCGGTGTACGGCGTGTCCGCGCCGGTCGCGTAGAACTCCACCGAGTCGCGCGGATCGAACCGGCCGTTCGCCGCGCCGTTCACGCGCAGCGGCTGTTCGACGCCATCGACGAACAGTTGCAGCAAGTCCGGATCGACAGGAACCGGCAGTCCCGCGGCGACGAGATCCGGCTGCGTCACGCGGTACCACCCGCGTCGACGCGACGTCGATTTTCACGGCGGCGTTGCGAGGCAATCGACCACTGGCCTGAAGTGCCGTCGGCCGATGCCAGAGGTGCGACGCCGCCAGGACGCGACGAACGTCGCGCTGGCGCTGTCGATCGCCGTCGCGGGCGAACCGGCAAGCGCCGTGGTGACCTGTTGGGGCAACGATCGCCGTGCCGAGGACGGCGCGGCCGATGCCGCGGCGATCTCTGGGCGCCCTGCTGGCCGAGGGCGGCGCCGTGCCGCGCATGCGGCGCGCGATCGTCGGCGCGACGCTGCATCTCCGGCCTGACCGGGCCGTGCCACGTGCGCGTCGCCGTTGAGATCGATTTCTTCCACCCAGTACTCGACGTCGGCGGCCCGGGCGTCAGCGGTCTCGTCGCTCCAGCGGTACGTGTGACCGGCGCCGGGCCGCTGCCGGGCGACCGCAGCAAGCCGGAGCCGGCCAGCAGACTGGTGGTGAGGCGGACGCGGCTCGTCTTCGCGCCCGCGGTAGACGTGGAAGCCCAGGTTGTCGACTTCGTACCCGGTGCGCCACTCGAGGACGACGCCTGTCCGCCGTTCGGCGGGCGCTCATGCTGGCCATGCGGACCGCGGTCGGCGCCGCACGCCCCCAGGCGGCGTACGTGAAAGTCGCTGCCAGTTCCGTTCGACTCCGGGGCCGAGCCGACCTGGAAACCGTCGGGCTGAAGCGCTTGAATCTGGTTGGCCTGGTTGACGGTCGCGTTGAAGAAGTGCGAGATGTCGATCGATGGCCCCATCGCCGTCGAGTGCGCCACCGTCGGCAGGCCGCCGTTCGTCTGCACCATCACGAAGTCCGGCTGGAACCCCACGCCCGGGATGTTCCGGTTGTCAGCGCCGTTCCCGGTGTAGGTGCCAACGTCTATCTTTCCGGGAATCTCATTCCACGCCACGTAGTGATACAGGTCGCCCGCCCGGTTGACGCGGGTGTCGGTGCCAACGGTGAATCCATCCGCTCCGAGTGCGGTGATGTAATTGGTACTGGCGCCGCCGGAGAACGTGAAGGCGTTCGCCGCCGGCGTCACGGCGCTGACCTTGTGCACGGGCTCATCGCTGTTGTTGCCCAGGACGAACACGATATCGGGCGAGAAGTCGAGGCCGGCGATCGATTGCGACGCGCCGGTTCCGGTGTAGGTACCAACCTTCATCTCGTTGGCGCCCGTCTTCCACGCGACCCACTGGTACGTGTGCCAGGTCGGAGTTGACTTGCGGGCCGGTGCCGACGGTGAAGCCTGTCGGGTCCAGCGACTGAATGCGCATTGCTGACGATCTCACCGGTGCCCATGTTTTTCGACACGTCACCGGTCATCGTGGACGTGCGCACGACGGCCTGCTGGGTCAGAATCGCCTTGATGATCACGAGATCGGGCTGGAAGCCGAGCCCGGTGATCTGGCCGGTTGTCGACGCCGTTGCCCACGTAGGTGCCGGTGAGCACTTCGGAACGCGCCACCTGGATCCAGGACAACATCGTTTCCGTCGCCTCCCGTATACGAGATCGTCAATGTCACGCCTCCGAGCAGCACCGTGGCGCCCTCCGGCAGGCCCGCGAACGTCCCGATCACGGCATCGTTCAAGTCGTTGTCGAGAATGGTCGATCGGCATCGTTCGGCGGGAACTCGCCGATGACGCTCAGGACGGCGCCATTGAGGGCGACGGTCCCACTGACAACGAGCTGGTCATGCTGGTTACCGTTGAACTCGACGGCAAACGTGGTGGCCGCGTTCATGGTCACGCTGCCGCTGCCCAATCGGTCTGCCCCTGACCGCCCGACGCTGATCGTGCCGCCTGTCGCGGTCGCGCTGATCGTGCCCGATCGAGTGCCGGTCGCCCCAGCCACCGTCCCCCCATCCAGGACCACCGGACTGTCTGGTTGGTCACCGTCGATGACACACGGTGCCGCCGCGGATGATGGTCTGGCCGTTGTAGGTGTTGTTCTTGTCCAAAAAGAGCGATCCCGCGCCCTCCTTGATGAGATCGCCGGTGCCAGCAATCAGTCGGCTGATCCGGCCAGCTCCAGCTGCGGCCACGTTCACGGTCAGCGGTGAGTTGAGGTTCATGGTCAACCCCACTTGCGATCCGGAAGGTCCAGCGTCGCTCCGCTGAGCACGCTGATCTTTGCTGGAGAGTCCAACCGCAGCTCGAGCCGCTCGGTGAGCGTCACCCCGGCCGTGATGACAAGCGCCCCTGTGGTGCCCGGCGCCCCCATGCCGTTGACAATGATTGGCTTGTCCAACGTCGTATTGGCTTCGACTCGAAGCGTGCAGTTCTGGCCGAGCTCGAATGCGCCCGACCAGTGACACGCCCAGCGCCAGCGGGTTGGTTGCCCGAATCACGCCGCAGCCGTCCTCGCCGATCAGATCGGTGATGTCGTCGTTCGCGCCGGAGAGCACGAGCGTGCCGGCACCTTGCTTCACGAAGTTCCTGGCAGTGACAACGGCCCGACAGCACGAGCGTCCCGCCGTCGGTGGCGACGTGTATCGGATCCCTGTTGAGAGTGAGGTCCAGCGTCAACGGTCACCGTCACCGCCTGCAGGCTCCACCAGGAGGCCCGGGTCGCCCGTGATCTCCAGCGCCAGGCCGCTGATGGTGTAGTTGTCGCGGATAGTGATGGAGTTGACCGACAGATCGACCAGGTCATTGATGGTGATGAGATTCAGCGGAAGCCGGAAAAATCAGGTCGTCGCCGCGTGCCGGAATTTCCGCGGGGATCCAGTTCTGGCGGGTCGACCAGTTGGGGCCGTTGCCGCCCACCCAGGTCAGCGTCTGTGCCAATCTGTGCAGAAGCCTCGCTCGCACCCATGACCGTCGCCCAGACGACCGCTGCCGCGAACAACCACCGGGCAATCCGTCGCAGGCGAACGAGCCGACCCGGACCATCCAGCGGGTGCTCACTCCCGTCACGGCTCACGGTCAGCACCCGGCCGATGACGTCCTCGGCTCGAACCGGACGATCAGGCGAGCAAAGATTGTCCCCGTGCAGGTGGAGCACCGGCCGCCCGTCGATCCGACGGCTGCACCGCCACCACGCGGTGAGCCGTCGGACGCCGGCCGAAGCGGCACAGCAGAACATCGCCCACGGCGAACGCATCCCCGGACGAGGGGGCGACGGTCACGACCTCGCCGTCCCGAATCGTCGGGTGCATGCTCGTGCCGGTCGCGCGAAATCGAACGTGGCAGCCGCGCTGAAGGAGCTCTCGCGTCAACCCGACGAAGAGGTCCGAGTCCGCACGGGATGCGCCGTGATTCGAGCCGGCTGTGAGCGGCATGACGTCGGTCTCTCTTTCCTGGCCTCTATGACTCTCTCGCTGCCTGAAACCAGCGCGAGACGCCCCGAACGATCCGGCGCGCGTACAGCCAGGGCAGCGGCCCCGAACCCAGGCGCGGCCGGGCCGCGCGCAGGTAGTGGGGCGATGGAAAGAGGTGTTCGCGCAACAACTGGCAGCGGGCGCGATACCCTCGCAGCGCGCGCAGGTCCGACATCAGCACGTCGACGGGCCGAAACTGCTTGTCCATGTAGGCCGCCAGCGGCTCGTGGCCTGCCGGAACGAGTTGCTCGAGCGCCGCGGGCAGCGGCGTTCGGAAATGATGCTGTGCCAGCGCGATGCCGCGAGCGCAGATCGCCGCCAGGCCGCTGTCCACCGCGAGCGCCACGAAACGGGCCGCCTCATCTTCGCTCATCGAGGAGACGAGCAGATGAATGTCGTACAGCCAGATGAGGGTCGGCGGATCGAAGTGGTGCGCCACACGATGGAGGCACGCCATCAGGAGCGCGTGCGGCGGGGTGAGTCCATCGTGCGTCGAGCGCGGGAATCGGGCGGGTCTCCGCCGCAAGGCGCTCCCAGGGAAGCAGCCGTGAAAACGCCGCTCGATTCGACACACGCCAGTGAAGATCGCAGGTATGACGCACGCCCAGGCCGGCATCCCGGGCGAACGTCTGCTGAGAGGTGACGAGCCGGCCCGTCACCATCTCGAGCGGCGCGTACGCGCGGGCCCGCAACACTTCGACGGCGTCGTTTCTCTGCGACTCGGGGACGAGGAGATCGAAGTCCTCGCGCGGCCGCAGGCACGGATGCGGGTAGTGCGTATAGGCGAGCGCTGCGCCCTTGAGCACGATCGGGCGCACCCCCCGGGACGTCAGCTCGCCGACGACCGCCGTCAGCTCGGCACGGCTGAAGCTGCTCGACGATCGCGTGCTGTCGCGCGCGCGTCGCAATGGCGCTCGCGCAGCGTTGCCGGCCAGTTGTTCAGAGATCCAAGACGACGCTGCTGCCAGGCGACGAGCGGCACGACGCCGTGCTCGCGCGCGGCATCGAGAAACTGCCGCTCTGCCGCCGCCCCCGTGAACGGCCAGTCGACCTGGTCGCCTCGGACGAGCGCGGCCAGCATGGCGTCCATCAGGCCACCGTCGGCTTCTGCGCTCGCCGGCGAACGGCGATCAGCGGCAGTGCACGAATGAAGTCAATGGCGGCGTCATCGGGAGTGAACCAGAGATCCGCGCACGGCACGAGCTGGACGATCTGCTCGAGCGTCGCGACGGTCGCCGGCAATCGCGTCCGCGCAGTGGAATGGCGCGAAGCAACGCGCGAACATGCTGGCCACGGCCTCGGCGCCGGCGAGAGCGCGGATGGCGCATTCCGGCCCCTGATGCAGGACGAAGACGCGGCTCAACGGCACCGGCCCCTTCGCGACGAGCGCCTCGTCTCCGTGCCACGGCGTGCCGTGCATCAGCACGCGTCCGCCGCCAGGTCGCAGGATGATGCGGTCGTCGCTGAGGATGGTCGCGCCGGGCTGGCGGCGCCACAATCGCGCCAGCGTGCTCTTGCCTGCGCCTGAAAAGCCGAGGAACAGCAGCCCTTCATCGCCGTCGGCGACGCCGCAGCCGTGCAGCTCCACGCCGTTCCGCCGCGCGAGCAGGTTCGTGAAGATCAGCTCGTCGAGGGGATATTCCAGCGGATAGACGTGAGACGCCGACGAAAAGTACGGCCGGTGAAGGACGACTTCGCCGGTTGAAAAATCGGGACGAAAGCGGGCGATCTTGTACGGAACCGCGCCGAATCGAGGCGAGCGGAACTCGAACACCAGCTCATCGGCGGAGCGTCTCAATTTCCACACGCCGCCGGAGTCGAACGCCACGGGCCATGCCGTGGCCGCGCTCGATCGACATCGCCCCGCGCTTCGATTCTGGCATCAGGATGATCGCGGTCGCAGACGAAGGGCATGATGCTCGGCGGAATATCAAGCGCGAGATCGCGGTCCGAAGACGTGAGCTGCACTCGCACACCACCGATGGACAAGGTGGCGAGGCGTCGCCCACTCGCGGAAGCGGTCTCCGTCGGTGTCATCGCTCCAGTCATTTCGGTGCGTTCCGCGCGCCTGTCGCGTCACGACGCCGGGTCGAAGCAGGCCGCCGGCGACGCGCATGTGCGGCTGGCCGGGCCCCCCGACGCTCAGGTTCTTGCACGCCGCGAGCACCGCCTCTTCCGGCCGCAGCGTCACGCGCGTCAGCTGCGGCTTGGCGTATGGCTTGCGCGGTCCTGTTTCGTCAGGCTTCATCCATCCTCCTCGTCCCAGCGCCGACTCAGTGCACGCCACACGTGCTGCACCCTCCGGATCCACACGAAGTCGCCGATGGGCCAGCCGACAGCATCGGCAGCAGGCGAGCCCTCGGCGCGCCGGCGGCAGGATGTGAACCGGACGCGTGCAGCGCGGTCGACGCAGCCATCAGCTCGTCATACCCGCTTCCGCCCGGGCAGTACTCGCACTCGCCGTGAGGGGTGACCGGGAAGCCGAACGTGTACGCGCGCAGGTGAGCCGTCCGGCAGAGGAAGTCGACCGGCACCTCCGGCATGGCCGCTCTCGAGCTCTCCGTTCGCCGGGCACATGCCGCACATCCCCTTCATCTGGCAGGTGGTGCACTTGGTCGGACGCGTGGCTTTTCGCGATCGCACCCTGCGCAGAAACGTCGCCCAACCGTCCTTGAAACTGCCGGATCTCAGGTCGTACAGATCCCGCTGGGACAAGGTGCAGATGCTCAACTCTCCGTAGGGGTTGATGGCAAAGGACGAGAGCCCGCCGCCGCACGAGTAGAGATCGTCTGTTGGTCCGACGCTCGCCCGGGCGTGTGAGCGCCCGGTTCCGGAACGTCGTCCACTCGTCCATGCGCTTCGGGTCGGCCACATCAAACGACGACGCACTCTTCGGGCGTCAGTCGCACGCCGAGCGGCGCTCGAGAGCAGTCGAGGCGCGGATTCATCATCGCGTCGAACTTGAAGGCGAGCCCGAGCTCGTCCTCGGCGAACCGCTGCATCGCGAAGACTTCGTGCTTGTTGATGGAGACGGCCACGGTCTTGAGGCTGAGCGGGAGACCGCGCTCGTGCAGCAGCCGAATGCCCCGCAGGCATCGATCGTAGGAGCCCGGGATGCCCGTGAGCCGCTCGTAGGTCTCACGCGTCCGGCCGTAGAGCGTGATCTCGATCGCGAATGGCCGCTCCTCGACGAGCCGGTCGGCGAGTGCCGGCGTGATGAGCGTGCCGTTGGTGAAGAGCGTAATCAGCAATCCCCGGCGCCGCGCGTACGAATAGATGTCGATGAAGTCACGCCGCGCAAAAATCTCGCCGCCCGTATACAGCAGCCAGAGACAGCCGGCGTCAGCGATCTCGTCCAACAGGCGGCAGTGCTCGTCGTAGGAGAGCTCACGCTGCGCCGCCCCGCGGTCGCCCATCGGCAGGTTGTTGTAGCAGTGCGCGCACGTGAGCGGACAGCGGCGCGTCACTTCGATGGTGCCGCTGAGCGGGAGTCCCGCGGCGATCATCTTCCGATGCATCGCCTGCGAGAATCTTCCGTAGTCGATGGTCTGCACGGCAGCCTCAGCCTTCCACCGCCGCGATCAGGCCGGCCGCGCGCAATGAATCGAGGAATTCGGACACGTCTCGTGCGGCATCGGCGGGCGACACGTCGAATTCCCGCACAATCGTCGCCACGAGCCGCGACGGCGCGACCGGGCATTCCAGCAACTCCCAGATGCGTGAACCGACGGCGTTCAGCGTAAAAATCGATTCCAGATCGGCCGTGGCGCGGGCGATGGGGATAATCAGCGTTTCGCCCGCGATCGCGCGCGTGACGCAGTGCGACACTCGAACGAGTACAGCCGGTTCAGCAGGACTTGCGGCAGGCATCACGCGATGACGATTACACCCTGCGTCAGGGTAGCACAAGGCAGCACGGTCCGCCGTCCGCGCCGTCAGGCCGCGGGCTGCGTGAAGTAGTAGTTCCGGTTCTTGTAGCCGTAATAACGAGAGTAATAGTACTTGTTGCGTTCGAGATCCACGCGATTGAGCACGGCGCCGAGCAGACGGGCGCCGTGCGCCGTCAGGGTCTCCAGCGCCCGGGCCGCCTGCTGGCGCTCGGTCATCTCGGATCCGATGACGAAGGCGATTCCGCCGACGACCGCCGAGAGCACCACCGCATCCGTGACGGCGAGGACGGGAGGCGTGTCGATGATCACCCAATCGAACCGCCCGCTCTTCGTCTCGTCGAGCACGGTCCGCATCTGGTCCGAGCCGAGGAGCTCCGATGGATTCGGCGGCGGGAGTCCCGCCGTCAACACCCAGAGTTTCGGGTTGTCGAGCGCGACCAGGGCGGCATCCATCGGGGCCTGACCGGTCAGGACGTGCGAGAGCCCGGTGCCGTTGTCGATGCCGAGCGCGCGATGCACGCCGGGGCGCCGCATGTCGGCATCGATCAGGAGCACCCGCGGTCCGCCAATCGCCAGCGCGATCGCCAGATTGCACGCCGTCGTCGTCTTGCCCTCGAGCGGCTGCGCGCTCGTCACCATCACCACGCGCGTCGGCTCCGGCGCGCTGCTGAAGATCAGCGCGGTGCGCAGCGATCGAAAGGCCTCACCGAACTCGTGGGGGATCTCCTGCGAGAGCAGCAGCGGCCCGTCGACCGACACCTTCGGCGCCACACCCAGGAGCGGGATCTTCAGCTTCTCGGTGACGTCATCGGGCGTCTTGACCGTGTCGTTCAGGTAGTCGAGCAGGAAGACCAGGCCCAGCGAGAGCGCGAGGCCGGCGACGATCGCCAGCATCAGGTCGCGCCGCGGCGTGGGCGTGAACGGCACGCCGGGCGGTTCGGCGTTGTCGGTGACCCGGACATTGTTGCCGCGGCTGTTGGCCAGCACCTGCAGCTCCTTCTCGCGAAGCAGCAGGGCCTCGTACAGTTGCCGGTTGCTGTGCGCCTCGCGCTCGAGCACGGTGTAGCCGACGCTCTTGCGATTGAGGTCCATCGCCGCGCCCTTCTGCTCTTCGAGCGCGGCGGCGAGCGTCTGCTCCTCGGCCAACGCGGACTGATAGTCGTTCCTGACGGCGTCGACGGCCTTGGCGAGCTCCGTCTGGAGCTGTTTCGAGACATCCTCGAGGCTGGCGTTCACCTTCGCGACCTCGGGATACTTGTCGCCGTAGCGCTCGAGCAGCGTGGCCCGCTCGCGCCGGAGCTCGGCCAGTCGCGTCTTGATCGTCTGGATGTAGGCGTTCTGCAGGATCGCGGGAATCGTGTCGGCCGAGACGTCGGCGGCCAGCACCTTGATCTGGTCGTAGAGCGCTTCCTTCTGGACGCGGTTCGTCTTCGCCTTGGTGACGGCGTCGTTCAACTGATTGAGCCGCGCGACGACGATGTTCTGGCGCTCCTCGAGTGAGAGCGCCTTCTGATCCTCGCGATACTGCGCCATGGCGCGCTCGCTCGCCTCGACCTTCGTCTGCTGCGCCACGAGCTCCTGCGAGAGCCACTCCAGGCTCGCGACCATGTTCTGCCGGCGCAGCTCCAGGTTGAGCTGCACGTACTCGTCGGCCAGCATGTTGGCGACGCGAGCGGCGAGGGCCGGGTCCGCCGAGACGACGACCACATCCACCAGCCGGCTGTTCTGAACCGGCGCGACCGACACCTGCCCGAGGAGTTGGGCGATCTCGCGTCGATTCGGACGCCGCGGACGCGGCGTCCGCTCAGCGTCAGCGTTAGGGCGCCGGCGCCGACTCGGGACCGGACCAGACGTTTGACGACACGACGAGCCAGCTCCGTTCCAGTGAGCACGCGATACTGCGTTTCGTAGAAGACCTTGGGGTCCTGCCAGTACGACGGGCTCGCGGTGCTGATGGCGCCTGCCATGACCGCGGTGCGCTCGTCCTCCATTTCAATCATCAGACGGGCCTGCGCCCGGTAGAGAGGAGTCGTCGTGTACGTGCGAAGGAGGGAGAGCAGCACGATGAGCAGGAAGAGGCCCACGGCCGCATATCGATACTTGTAGATGACGTTTAAACGGTCGAGGACGTGCGCTCCGCGATCGATCGCCACTCGCCGGGGCGGGTCGGTACGACGCGGCCCGAGACGACGCGTGCCGGCGCGCTCATCAGATGGACCATTGAACCATCCATCCCGAGGCGCCTTCCTTACTGTTCCGGACTCGTCGTGCCGTCGCGGCTGACGAGCCAGGCGACAAGGCCCACGCCGCCGGCGACGGCGAGGAGGACCCAGGCTGTGCCGCGCCTCGGACGACTGCAGAACCACATTCGTGACGACCGGTAAACTGAGCAGGGTCACGGGATTGCCGACGGCCGCGATACCACCGTCGTTGCTGAGGGCCTCGACGACGTAGAGGCCGGGCTCCGTCACAGCGAACGAAAACGCGCCGTTGCCGTCGGTCACCGTCTTCCCGACGATGGTGCCTTTGTCGACGCTTCGCAACTGCACCCGCTGATTGGGCACCTGGGAGATGCGGTCGAAGCGCAGCACCGTGCCTGAGATCCCCAGCGCGGGTGTGGGGGTGACCGCTGGCCCCTGGGCGCCGGAGACCGGGGCGCAGATGCGGCGAGCAAGCCGGCATGCGCGCCGGGCTGGACACCTGCGACGAACGCGACGCTCGTCACGAGCACCACGAGCCGCCTGAACTTCATAGGAACCCCTCCGCGAGTATACCGCCAACCCACCGGGCTCGGGCCAGGTTTCAGCGCTTCCCAGCGCGGGGAGCCAGGTCCCCGCCCGTCTCGATCTGAACCAGCTGTCCGTCGCTGCCGTACACGAGGCGACGCGTTGGGCGACCGGTCCCTTCGGTGTCGAAGGCCACGCTGCGCACGAGGCCGTTCGCATAGGTCTCCCACCTGTCCACGGCGCCGTTGCCGTCGATATCCTCTTCGGCGCGCGCCAGGGCGCCGCCGTCGTAGAACTCTGTGCGCGTGACTTTCCCGTCGGGCCGCGTGGAGGCCTCCACCTTCTCGAGCGCCTGGCTGGCGTCGTAGTACTCCCGACGCTCGATCACGCCGTCTTCGTTCTTGTCGATCTCGACACGCACGACCCGCGTCCCGTCCATGTGGCTCCACGTGTCCGGCTTCCCGTTGCCGTTCGAGTCGTAGGTCAGCAGGCGAAGCTTGCCGGTCTTGTCGTACGTCGCCTGCATCCGTGCGTCCGGGCGCGCCTCACGGCACCCGCCGAGCGCAGCCAGCAGAACGGCGACGGTCAACGCCGCGCGTCGCATGTACTAAAGCTAATTCACTTTCCCAGGTTCAGCCGCACGCTGAGCATGGCGCGCCGCGGGTCCATGAAGATATTCGGCTCGGCGAACGTCGTGTTACGAGCGCCGGCCGGAGTGAACAGGACGTCGGACCGCAGCGACTCCTCCGCAGAATCATTGAGCAGGTTCAGCACGTCAAAGCGCAGGTCCATCGTTCCGGCGCTTCCGAGCTGCAGCGTCTTCGACACCCGCAGGTCGAGCAGCGATTGCGACGACAGCCGGCGCGACCCGCGCGGCTCGATCATGATCCGCTGGTTCCCGCTCTGAGCCAGCCGCACCTGCGCAGTCGCCGCCCACGGCTTGCCGGTGAAGTGCTGCAGGTTGGCGGCGACGGCGATGCCCATCCACGGAAGATGGACGATCCCGTTCGTCCGAAAGACGTGCGGCCGGTCGTTGGGCAAACGTCCCGTGGCATTCGTCAGGTCGTTGGGGTCCTGGCCGAAGGTCAGCGAGTTCGGCCGGGCGATCGTGCTGAACTGCCCTTCGGACGCGGCGGCATTGCTCGTGACCTGCATCCCGTACGCCCTGGAGAACGTGTACGAGCCGGAGGCCTGCCAGCTTTTCGACAGCCGCTTCTCCAGTGCGACGACGAGTCCGTCGTATTCCAGGAACAGGTTGCCGGGATTCGTCAGGTAGAACAACCGTTCGCCTGGAGTGTTGGTCAATTCCTTCACCGCCAGGTCAGTGCCGTCTGGGAGCCCGACCGTCTTGTCGGTATACACGCCTCCCGTGTCCTTCCAGCCAATGAAATCGCGGCCCCGCTTGGCGATGTACGCCGCAGACGCCGTCAGTCCCGTCGTGATCAGGCGATCAACGGCGAACGAGTACTCGTCGGTGTGGGGCGTGCGCGTGTGGCGATTCAGATCGAGGTTCCTGTTGGGATCGACCGTCGAATCGAGCGGCGGGGCGTACTGGATCGTCCTGACCGACGACACGCCCGGGTGGATCGGTTCCAGTTCGCCGGTCAGCACTCCCTGATTGAACCGTCCGTAGTTGGCCCGCAGCACGGTACGGCCGCTGGCGTCGAGTCTCGCCGTCATCCCCAGCCGCGGCGAGAGCACGTTCCAGGTGTAGAGCGTGCCCAGGCCTGCCGTGAAGCCGTCGGTCGCCTTTCCGTGGTCATCGACGCCGACGAGATCCTGGCTGACGGCCTCGCTGTGATCGAACCGGACGCCGGCCTCCGCCGTGATCCGATCGGTCAGCGAGATGGAATCGCTCGCGAACAGCGCCCACGTGTTGAAGCGGCCGCCCTGAGTCCAGGGATCACGCGTGATGGTCTGGAACAGCGTGGCGCCGTTGTACACGAGCTGGACGCCTCCTCCGGTAAATGCCTGCGTTGACCGATGCTCGCCACGTTCGAACTGCGTGCCGACCCTGAAGTGATGATCCGCGCCAAGCCATTGCTGCTGATAGCGGTTGAGGAGAGCCTTCGCCGTGATGCGGTCGAACCTCACGGCGCCGACCTGAGGCGTGTTCTCGCTCACGACCCCCGTGACCGAATCGCGGCGCGACGCCGTCTCCCAGTCGCCTGAGCTGGGGTCGGTGTCCTGGTTCACGATGAACCGCCCGATACGCGCCTCCCATACCGTGTTGTTCGACAGGACCTGCGTCAGGTTCGCAAACGTCATGCTCGGAACCGACGCGTGGATGCGCTGCGTCGCGATGAAGGGCACGGTCACCGTCGGCACCATCGGGTTGACCCAGTGCTCCAGGTGAAAGCTCTGCATCAGCTGGAGCGACGGCGTGAGTCTCCAGGTGAGCTTGCCGAAGAACTTGTTCTGTTCGTACAGTTCTCGGGGTGGCCGGGTTGGCGCCGGGCTGACTGTCGTAGTCGCGCAGGTATTGATAGCCGGTGAAGAACCAGAGCCGCTCCTTCCGGATGGGGCCGCCCAGGTTGGTCGTGAAGTCGTGGTATTTGACGCGTTCGTACCCGGTGCCGGTGCCGGCGGGCAGCAGGACCGGCTGCGCCGTCAGGCTTGAAGGCTGCGCGTAGTACGAGGCGTCGTACTCGTAGCGGTCGCCGCCCTGCTTCGTCACGACGTTGAAGACCGCGCCCTGGACGTTGCCGTACTCGACGGAGGCGCCGGTCGTCTGCACCTGGATTTCCTGGATGATGGTCGCGATCGGCTCGGCGCGCGAGACGCCCTGACAGGGGCACGTGAAGTTGGTGCCGTCGATGAGGTACTGGTTCTCGTTGACACCCTGTCCGAACACCGACACGGTGTTGACGGTGCCGCCCGACGGGGACGTCGGCGACACGCCCGGCGCACTCTTGATCGCGTCGAACATGCTGTTCTGGCGTGAGGGCATCGACTCGAGGTAGTTGTCTCTGAATCGCGTGGAAAGGCCGCTGTCGCGTGCGACGCCCGGAGTCGCCTCGACCGTGATGGCGTTGGCGAAGCTGGCGAGCGTCAGGATGACCGGCCGATCGATCGTCGACCCTGCGCCGATGGCGATGCCTTCCTCATGATGCGCCTTGAACTTGGGCAGGAGCTCCACGATCAATGTGTACGAACCGGGCGGCAGGACCAGGAGCCGCCAGAAACCTCGTTCGTCGGTCGTCACCCGACGCTCCCCGCCGCCCATGAGCTCCCGTGACGCGACGCGCACGACAGCGCCGGACAGCACGCCACCTTGCTCGTCTTTCACTGTGCCAGTCAGCGTCCCCGTCAAAGTCTGCGCCGCCACCTCCCGAGCCGGAAGCAAGAGCGCAAGGAACGCGAGGCAGAGCAGTCCCCGTGAAGCGCCGCGTGAAGTGTGGTTCATATCGCACCTCGGCAGACGGTCTCAGGAGAGGTCGCCCTCGCCTGCCGGCTGAAGTGAAGTCGGACGCTGAATTGGGGAACCCGCGGCCATGCTAGCAGGCGGGCAGGCGGCGGGCCATGGGTTTCCCATGGCTTTTCGATAGGGCGGCGACCGAGGCGGGTTCTGCTCCCAAGTGGCGCGAGCCGTACGTACGTTCGGCATAGTCCTTCTTCAATCGCACCAATCCGGCGGCCGGCCGGCTGGCGCGGCTGGCACGTCGGTTGCTCTGATTCTCCCTATGAAGCCCGCGGCGCTACTGGCTGGCGTGCTGTGGTCCGTCGCGCTCTCCGCCGCCTTGCCCGTCACGGACCGACCGGACACGATTCGTGTGCTCTGGCGCGACCCTGGCCCGATCGGCGCGAAGGATCTCTACTGGGGCGCCGGCAGCGCCGACCGCGCACCGAAGCCGCCGTTCACGTTCGTGAAGGAAGACACGTCAGGCACCAAACCCAAGATCGAAGTCACCGATGCCGCGGGCGTGGAATGGACCATCAAGCTCGCGCCCGCCTCGACTGCCGACAACGAAGTGCATGCCGAAATCGCCGCGAGCCGGCTGATCTGGGCCTTTGGATTCTTCGTCGACGAGAACTACTTCGTCCGCGAAGGACGGATCGAAAAGACGCAGAAGCTCTCGCGTGCGGCAGACCTCGTCGGGCCTGACGGGACCTTTCGCACGGCGCGCTTCGAGCGCAAGGATCGCGGCGGCGAGCCTTTCGGCAACTGGGACGTCGAGAACAACGCGTTCAACGGGACGAAAGAGCTCTCGGCGTTGAAGATCCTGATCGTGCTCGTCGGCAACTGGGACGCGCGGCGAGAAAACGCCGCCATCGTTCGCGTACCGCGGCCCGACGGTGACGTCGAAGAGCGCTACCTGCTGTCGGACCTCGGCACCGCGTTCGGCCGATGGGCGGGCGGATTCCAGAAGCAGCACTCCCGCTGGAATCTCGCCGACTATCGCGAAAGCCGCTTTCTGAACGGCGTCGTCATGAACCGGCTGGAATTCCGCTATCCGCTGATGGGGACCGAGAGGGTGGCCGTGCCGGTCGATCACGCACGGTGGTTTGCAACGCTCGCCTCGCAACTCACGCCGGTGCAGATTCGAAAGGCATTCGAGGCCTCCGGCGCGTCGCCTGCCGAGATCGAGGGTTTCTCCACCGAAGTCGGGCAGCGCTTCGAGGCGATTCGCGCCGCGCTGGCGGGCGACGGACGGTGACCTCTGCGCCCTGCGCGGCTCACAACCCGAGCCGCGCTACTTACGTCGACGGTACCTCGCGCGCGTTCGTCGCGTGGAGTGTCGGTCGGTCGCCGAATGCGACGGCCGCGACGGCGGCAGTCTGAAACCGGGCCGCAGGGAGCGCGGGATTCGACCCGCCTACGCGAAGCTCCGGCGAGGCCGTGCCGAAGCGCGGCCGCCATCGCGCCGCGCGAAGGCTGGGGGCCGCTGCGCCGTAGGCCTGCGCGCGTGCTCTTCTCCGAGCCCAGGCCGAATAGGCGCCGGCCCGATAGGCGTCAGTACGAATCCCGCGCGGACGGAGGCCCGGTTTCCGCGGCCGCTTCGCCTGAGGCGGTCAATCGACACTCTACGCGACGGACAGGCAGCGAGTCAGAAGAGAACCCGCGCCGTGCGCGGCTCACAACCCACCTTCGCCCGCGGCGCGGGCTACGGCGGGCAGGCCCGCTGCGGACTGTGCGCACCGCGCGCCGCGCACCTCGGCATCGGATCCCGCACCCCGCACCTAGCACCCAGCACTCAGCACTCAGCACCTGTGCCCGAATCGCACCTCGCACTGGTCAGAGCAGTTGTCTCGCGATCCTGACTCGCTGCTCCCGCATGTCGTCACCCCGCAGTTCTCGCAACGCGTAGGTGACCAGCGCGCGGATCATCTTCTTGCGCCACACCAACTCGAAGTCCGTGTTGTCCATCGGCTTCGCGATTTCGTAGGCGGCGTCGGCAGCGGCGGCAATCGCGCTCTCGGTGAGGCGGACGCCACGAACGAGGGCTTCGGCCTTCGACGCTCGAAGCGGCCGAGAGGCCACGGCGCCCAGGACCAGACGGATATCCGCGACCTGGCCGCCCGGCTCGAACCACACGGCGGCCGCAACCGCCGCGACTGGAAAGTCGAACGAGCCGCGGCGTCGCAGCTTCCAGTACGTGCTGCGCCACTCCGGGCGATTCGGGATGCGCACCTCGGTGAGAATCTCGTCCGGTCGCCGCGTGAGGTAGTGCATGCCGTCGTTGGCGTAGAGATCGCTGACGGCGATCGTGCGCTGCGCCGCTGGCTGAGACGAGGCGCACCTCGGCGTCGAGCGAGAGCAGCGCGGGCGCGGTGTCGGTGGACGAGACGGCGAGGCAGCGCGGGCTCGACGTCGCGACCCAGCACGTCTGGCCGTCCTTCTTCATGCAGTAGCCGATCGCGCGCCGCCAGTCTTCGGTCTGGTCGTAGTAGGTGCAGCGCGTATCGAGGCAGAGATTGCCGCCGATCGTCGCCATGTTGCGCAGATGCGGGGTCGCCACCTGCGCGGCGGCCTGCCACAGGCCGGGACAACTCGCGCGCAGCCGCTCGTCGCGCACGAGCGACGTCAGCGTGGTCGCGGCGCCGATCGTGATCGCGCCGTTGTGGCGCACGTCCGACAGGCCCGCGATCTGACGCAGGCCGATCACCGTCCTTGGCGTCTGTTGTCCGCGCTTCATGTTCGGCAGCAGATCGGTGCCGCCGGCGACGACCATCGTCTCGCCGGGCCGCTCGGCCAGGAGCACCGCGGCCGCCTCGACCGTCGCCGGCGCATGAAATGCGAACGACGGCAGCCGCATCATGACTTCACCGCCGTGACTCTCGCCTCGATGCCGGCGTCGGCGGTGCGGCCGGATCGCTTCGGTGCGTTCGAGGCGCGCCCGTCGCCGCCCTCGTCGGGTGGCGTCACCATCAGCGGCGTCGGCCAGGGCACTGCCGGGAACGCGGTCGGTCCAAACCGTGCCGGTTTGCCGGCCGCCTTCGCGGCCAGCGCGCGCAGAATCTTGTCCGGCGTGATCGGCACTTCGTCGATGCGCACGCCGACGGCGTCGAACACCGCGTTGGCAACGGCCGGCATGATCGGCAGGAGCGGCCCCTGGCCGACTTCCTTGGCGCCGAACGGGCCGGCTGGGTCCGGATGTTCGATGAGATCGGTGAAGATCTCCGGCATGTCGAGGCTGGTCGGGCTCTTGTATTCGAGAATCGACGGGAACTTGTGGACGAGCGCGTGCGACAGCTTCGCCGGCAGCCGGCGGAACACCTGCTCTTCCATCAGCGCCTCGCCGATCCCCATGTAGACGCTGCCTTCCACCTGACCGCGCACGAGCACGGGATTCAGCGCGCGCCCGATGTCGTGCGCGATCCACACCCGCGGCACCGCGATCCAGCCCGTCTCGGGATCGACCTCGACCTCCACCACCGCAGCGGTGTACGAATAGGTCGGCGACGGTCCGACGCCGCCGCCTTTGAACTTCGCCGCCGACTTCGGCGGCGTGTACGAGCCGGTCGTCCCGATCGTGCCGAACTGCGCTTCGGCGAGACAGACGGCTTCCTGAAACGTCACGCCCACCGCCGGATCCTCGGCGTCGAAGACACGGCGATCCGCGAACACGAGCCGGTCTTTCGCGACGCCGAGCTTGCGGCTCGTCGCGTCGGCGAGAATCTCGCGCGCGCGTTCGGCCGCCTGGATCGCGGCGTTGCCCATCATCAGGGTGACCCGGCTCGAGTACGACCCGAGATCGACCGGCGTGAGATCGGTGTCGCCGGTCACGGCGCGAATGTCGAACGGATCGATGCCGAGCACTTCGGCGACGATGCCGACCAGCACATCGTCCGATCCCTGACCGATTTCGGTGGCGCCACAGAAGGCCGTCACGCCGCCGCTGCGATCGAGCTTGAGCTGGACGCCGGAGTGGGGCAGCTCGTTCCAGTTGATCGGGAGGCCTGCGCCGGAGAGGTACGACGAACAGGCGAGCCCGACACCGCGGCCGGGCGGCAGTTTGCCGTGCTTCTCGTGCCAGCCGGATCGTGCGGTCACCGTCCGGATGCAGTCGGCGAGGCCGATGGTCCGGACCCGCAGGAAGTTCGCCGTCAGCGAGTCCGGCGGGGCCACGATGCGCAGTCGCAGATCGGCGGGATCGATCGCGAGCCGCTCGGCGATCTTGTCGAGCTGGACTTCCTGGCCGAAGCGGCTCTGCGGCGTCCCATGGCCGCGCTTCGGTCCGCACGGCGGCTTGTTCGTGAAGGTGCGACAGCCGCGGAAACGATAGCGGGGGACCTGGTACGTCACCGTCTGCAGCGCGCCGGTATAGAAGGTGCTCGCCGCGCCGTACGATCCGTAGGCGCCGCCGTCGAGCAGCGTCTGCAGGTCGATCCCGGTGATCCGGCCGTCGTTCATCACGCCGGTGCGGTAGCGCATCAACACCGGGTGCCGCCCGCGATGGCAGTAGAACACTTCTTCACGCGACAGCGTGATCTTCACCGGCCGATCCAGCAGCATCGCCGCTTTGGCGACGACGATCTCGTGGTTGAAGGGGTCGCTCTTGCCGCCAAAGCCGCCGCCGTTCGGCGTCGCGATGACGCGGATGTGCGCCGCCGGCATCGCCAGCGCTTTCGCGAGCGCGCGATGCAGGTAGTGCGGCGTCTGCGTGCTCGAGTAGACGACGAGTTTGCCATCGGCGTCCTTCACCCCGACCGCAGAGTGCTGTTCGAGCGGGAGGTGGGTGTTGCCCTCGAAGAAAAACAGGTCGTCGAACACGTGATCTGCGCCGGCGATGGCCGCGTCCACGTCGCCGAACTGCAACGCGACGACCTTGTGGATGTTGCCCTCGTCGCCGTAGTCGTGAATCCGCGGCGACGGATGGGTGAGGGCTTCCTCCGGCGACGCGATCGTGCGCAGGAGCTCGTACTCGACGTCGATGAGCGCGACGGCTGCGGCGGCGGTCACTTCGTCGCGCGCGATCACCGCCGCGACCGGATCGCCGACAAAGCGCACGACGTCGGGACAGAGCGCGTGCTCGTCGTGGCTGACCGGCATGATGCCGTACGGGATCGGAAACGCGTCGCCGGTGAGCACGAGATGCACGCCAGGATGCGCCGCCGCCTTCGCGGTGTCGATCCGCACGACGCGGGCGTGCGGATGCGGCGATCGCAGCAACCGCCCGTGCAGCATGCGCGGCAGGATGATGTCGTCGGCAAAGCGCGTCTGGCCGGTGACCTTGGCGCGGCCGTCCACGCGCCGGCGGGCTTTGCCGATGATGTTGTGGTGGGCCTCATGAAAGATCGCTTGTCGAGACGACAGACACCACGGGGGCCACGGAGGATCTCACGGGGGGCACGGAGGACGACCTGCAAGCGACTGCACAACGACCAGCCGGCGTTCCGTTTGGCGAGGGGGTGCGATCGCAGGCAACGGTCGACCGGGCAAGCATTTGCGAATCGAGTCGACCGTTGCCTGCGACGCGCACCCCCTCGCCACGCGGCCTTCGGCCGCGGGCGGGCCGACAGGCCCGCCACGAACGCCGGCAGTGTTGCTCGACGACGATGTCGTGACAATCATGTTCGCGGCCCTTCTCCGTTTTCTGCCGCTTTTCTCCGTGTTCTCCAGCTCTTCTCCGTGTCCTCGTTCTTCCCCGTGTTCCCCGTGGTGTCCGAGTGACACACGCTCTCGACAGCCTCGACAATCTGCGCGTACCCGGTACACCGGCACAAATTGCCTGACAGCGCCTCGCGGATGCGATCGCGCGTCGGGTGCGGCTCGCGATCGAGGAGCGCGCGCGCGGTCATCAGGATGCCCGGCGTGCAGTACCCGCATTGGGCCGCGCCGTGATCGGCAAAGGCTTCCTGCAGCGGGTCGAGCCGGCCGCCCGACGTCAGTCCTTCGACGGTTCGTACCTGCCGCCCGGGGCACTCCACCGCGAGCGCGAGGCAGGAGAGCACCGGCTCGCCATCGAGGAGCACCGCGCAGGCGCCGCACTCGCCGAGCTCACAGCCATGCTTGGTCCCGGTCAGCTGCAGGTCCTCGCGCAGCACCTCGAGCAGCGTCTTGTAGGTCTCGACGACCGCGTCGACGGGCTCGCCGTTCACCGTCATCGTCAAGCGGAAGCGGGCGGAAGGCTCGGTCATGATGCCGTCACTCGGAAAGCGCGCTGGCGGGATCGGCGGCAAGGCCGCGGACCAGGAAGTCAGCGAGGCCGCGACTCACGGTCTCGGTGTCATGGGCGCCGTCGGGCCGGAACCACGTCACGGTCCAGTTGAGCGCCCCGAGCATGGCCCGCGTCGCCAGCGCCGCGTCAGGCACGACGAACGTGCCGGCGCGCACACCCTGTTCGACCAGCCGGCGGAGCCCGCGCTCGTAGCGATCGCGTTTCTGCACGATGCGGCCGCGCAGCGCCGGCGGCAGCGCGTCGACCTGCACATGCGCGCTGGCGCCCTCGACGTCGTCGAGCATCGTCCGCACGTGTGCGCGAAGCACGGCGTGCAGGCGTGGCGCGGGGCCGCGACCGGGCGGCGCCGCGACCGTCGCCAGCATCCGATCGAGCGCGCGGTCCTGACAGTAGAAGAGGATCTCGTCCTTGCCGCGAAAGTAGTGATAGAGGTTCGCCGGCGAGAGGTCAGCAGCCTCGGCGATGTCGCGCATCCCGGCGTCCGCGTAGCCGCGCTCCCGGAAGATGCGGCCGGCGGCACGCAGGATGCCGTCGCGCCGGGCATCCCGGCGCCGCACCCGGCGGGGCGGATCGGCGGCCGCCTTCGAACGGCCGTTCGATTTTCGAACCACGGTTCAATTCGCTTAAGCCGTGCCCGCTGAACAGCGCACAGCTCGCTACGCCGCTGGCGTCACGCCCCCGTTAATCACGCGTCCCTCGAGCGGCGCCCAGGCGTCAACGGTCCAGCGGCCGTCGACCGCCTGGGCGGGCCGCACGACCGGATCCCACTCGGACTGACGGACGCCGGTCAGGTTCTCGCCGTTGATGAAGAGACTGAATCTGCCGAATCTGCGCTCGGCGAGCAGGCCGATGATCACGTACGGCTCGCTCGTGCCCCGATACGGATTGGCGTCGAGTCGCTGCTCGCCCGTGTAATAGATCTCGAGACCGACGCGGCCTTTCTCTTCCGATTCCGCCATCGCGACGATGCCGACACTGTGACGCGGTGTCAGCGCGACGTCGTCCCGCACGCCGGCGTCCGACTCGCGTGATTGCACGTAGGTGTACGTCCCGGTCACCGCAAACGGCTCGTGCCGGTAGGTGGCGAGCAGCTCGACACCGCGATTGGTCGTCTCCCCGTCAAGATTTCGGATCGCGTACGCGTCCTCGCGATCGACGTGAACGGGATCGGAGACGTGCGAGGCGAACGTCGTGAAGGTGAACGACACGTCGCCGACCGTCCGGCCGAGATCGAACGAGAAACTGCGCCCGCGCTCGGCGTCGAGCGGCGTCGTCACCTCGAGGCGTGTGAGTCCGGCCGCCTCCGTTTCCTCGGTCAGTGGCGTCGCCGCATAGAAGCCCTGACCCGCCGAGACGCGGCTGGTCCAGCCACCGCCCCGCAGCAGGACGGATCCGCGCGGACTGAAGAACGTGCCGTACTCGCTGTGCCAGTCCACGCGCCCGCTCGCCGAGACGAGCAGCCACGGACGAATGGTGAGGTCGTCCTGCGCGAAGAGGCCAGGTGTCGTGAACGTGTAGCCGAACCTCGGCACGTCAGTCGGGTCATAGGCGTCGCGTTCGAAGGCCCCGCCGGCGACCCAGGTGTGCATCCCCGCCGCGCCGCGAATCGTGACCTCGCCAAAGGCCGTGTCGTGCTGATCGCGCTCTCGCGTGTCGCCGAAGAAATGATCGTGCTGCTGTGACGCCGCCGCTGCGCGAGCCGTCATCACGTACTTGCCGCCGAGGAGCGTCTGGCCGAGTACGCCGCCATCGACCCGCGTCGTGTCGAGCGATTCCTGATACGGCAGTCCGGTGGCCACGAGCGTCTCGTCCGGCATCGTCCCGCCGCGCCGCGATTCTTCGGTGACGCCGACCGTGGCGAAGAACGACGCGCCCGAATCGTTCTGCCAGAACACACGCGGCCGTACGACGACACGCCCGTACTTCGCCATGTCCGACCACCCGTCGTCGTCCACGTCCACTTGTCCTTGACGATGACCGCTCGCGAGCAGCGTGAATCCCCAACGCGGGCGAGATCGGTGTGGACAGCCACAGGACCCCGTCCGTTGCGCCGCGGGTGGATTGGTTGAAGAGCACCTCGTGCGCAGCGGCGTCGCCCGGGCGCCGCGAGAGCAGATTGACGACGCCGCCCATGGCGCCGGCGCCGTAGAGCGCGGAGGCGGCGCCCTTGATCACTTCGACCTGGCCGAGATCCATCGGCGGAATCTGCAGCAGCCCCAGGCCGCCCGGCTGCTCGCCGAACAGCGGCAGCCCGTCGGAGAGGAAGCGCGTGTAGCGGCCGCGCATTCCCTGGATGCGCACGCTGGCCGCGCCGAGCGACGGCGACGTCGCCTGCACGCGCAGACCGCCCATCTCGTTCAGCATCATGACGATGTCGCCGGGCGTCATGAGCATCTTCTCTTCGATTTCCTCACGCCCGAGCACATCGACGCGCGTCGGTTGATCCTCGAGCCGGCGGCCAGTCCGCGTGGACGCGACGACGGTGACTTCTTCTTCGACGTCGGGCGGCGGTACCAGCTCGATCTGCACGGTATGTGTCTGACCGGCGACGACGGTCAGGGACGCGGTGGCCTTCACGAAGCCGTCTTTGGTCGCCGTGATCTCGACCGTCCCGGGCGCGACCGCCAGCGTCGCCACGCCATCCGCGCCCGTCGTCGCGACGGCGGTTCCGGCAGACACCGAGGCGCCGGCGACGGGTTTGGCGTCAGCCGTTCGGACTTCGATACGGATGGTGCCGGTTTGCTGGCCGAGCAAGGCGAGCGTCAAGTAGAGCGCGAGCATCAGATCATTGTGCCTTACACGCGCGCGTCCGCGACGGCCGCTACGCTCGCCTGCGGACGGCATCAATCTTAAAGTCGCGTGGGGCCCCACCCCCACGCGACTGCGACGCGCGTTACGCTCGCGCTGCGCGCTCGGCAACCGTGTGGTCGCGTGGGGCCCCACCCCCACGCGACTGGACCGGTCGCGCTCGCGCTACGCGCTCGGCGACCGGTTGGTCTACTATTCGTTCGATGCGCTTCGCGATCTGCAACGAGCTCTTCGAAGGCTGGGCCTTCGACCGGGTCTGCGGCTACGTCAAGTCGGCCGGCTACGACGGGCTCGAGGTCGCGCCGTTCACGCTGGCGCCACGCATCACCGATCTCACCGCGGAGGCTCGGGCGAGTTTGCGCCAGCAGGCTGCCGATGCCGGGATCGAGATCATCGGCCTGCACTGGCTGCTGGCGAAAACCGACGGCTTCTACCTCACCTCGCCGGACCAGACCGTGCGCGAACGCACGACCGCGTACTTCGTTGCGCTGGCCGAGGCGTGCCGGGATCTCGGCGGCCGCCTGATGGTGCTCGGATCGCCGAAGCAGCGATCGCTCCTCCCGGGCGTGTCGCGCGAGCAAGCCTATGACTTGGCGGCCGAGACGCTGCGGCCGGTGCTGCCCGTGCTCGAGGCGTCTGGCGTGACGCTCTGCCTCGAGCCGCTCTCGCCGGCCGAGACCGACTTTCTTGAACACTTGCGACGACGCGCTCGAGCTGGCGGCGCGCCTCGATCACCCGAACGTCGTGCTGCATCTCGACGTGAAGGCGATGGCCAGCGAGCCGACGCCGATCGTCGATCTCGTCTCCCGGCACGCGGCCGCCGCGGGCCACTTCCACGCCAACGACCCCAACCTGCGCGGCCCGGGTTTCGGCGCCACCGACTTCGTGCCGATCTTCGACGCGCTCGATCGCGCCGGCTACGACAAGTGGGTGTCGGTCGAGGTCTTCGACTTCTCGCCCGATCCTGAGACAATTGCCAGCCGCAGCCTCGAATACATGAAGGCCACGAAGGCCGCGAAGCACACGAACAACAGCCGCTCAAAGGAGCTGTCCGCATGACTGCGCCATCCGTCGTCGTCACCGCCGCCTGCCTCGCCGTCGCCTACGCCGCTGCCAGCCAGGCGCCAGCCGCCGCGGTCGTCGTCCGCTCCGACGCCGCCACGAAGCAGATCGTCGCCACCATCGGCGGCAAGCCGTTCACGACGTATCGCTACGGGCCGGAGTTCGCCGAGAAGCCGGTGTTCTATCCAGTCCTGGCTCCCAACGGCGCCCGCGTCAATCGCGAGTATCCGATGGTCGAGAAGGTGCCGGGAGAGAGCGCGGATCATCCGCACCATCAGTCGATGTGGTTCACCTACGACGAGGTCAACGGCACGAATTTCTGGAACCCGCAGCCGGGCGGCCGGAAGATCGAGCAGCGCGACGTCAAGGCCGACGCGAACGGGCTGGTCGCGATCCTCGAGTGGAAAGACAAGGACGGCAAGGTCGTGCTCGAGGAAACCAAGCGCGTCCAGTTCGGCGGCGCCGCCGACGCGTCGTGGATGGATCACGACATCACGCTGCGCGCGCCGAACGTCGCCGTCTCGATGGGGGACACGAAGGAAGGCGCCTTCGGCATTCGCCTGAACGACACGCTCAAGGAAGCGGGCGGCACCGGGAAGTACATCAACGCCGAAGGGCTCGAGACCTCGAAGAACGTGTGGGGGAAGACGAGTCCGTGGGTGGCGATTCGCGGCACGGTGAAAGAGGCGGCTGGAGACAAGGACGTGACGGTCGCGATCTACGCGCACCCCACGGGCTTGAACGCACCGCCGTACTGGCACGCCCGCGATTACGGCCTGTTCGCGGCCAACCCGTTCGGCCGCAAGGCCTACGATCCGAAGCAGGAGACGCGCATCACGACGCTGGCCGTCAACCAGAGCCTGCGCGTGCGGTTCCGTCTCGCGGTGTATTCGGGACAGGTCGACAAGGCGCGGCTCGATCAGCGACTTCGCGGCGTTCGCGAAATAGAAGTTGCGCCGGCTGTCCGCTTCCGTTCATTGACGGGGTGATCGACCGCGCACTATCCTCCCGGGAAGTATTTGTTACCAGGAGGTTACATGCTCATTCGACTCATGACGGCCGCGCTCGGCGTAGTCGTCGCCCTCGGCATCGCGGTCTCGGCCTCCGGCCAGACCGTGACCGGCACGCTGCAGGGTACCGTGACCGACGCCAGCGGGGGCGTCCTGCCCGCGGCGACGGTCACCATTCGCAATCTCGAGACCGGCGCCACGCGCGAGCTGACGACCAACAGCATCGGGTTCTACAGCGCGCCGTTCCTGCCGATTGGCCGTTACACCGTCACGGTCAAGCTCAACGGCTTCGCGACCGTCGTGCGCGAAGACATCGATCTCGGGCTGAATCAGACCCGGGTCGCGGACTTCCAGATGAAGACGGCCGCGGTCGCCGAGACCGTCACGGTCGTCGGCGCGGCGCCGCCGATCAACACGATCAACGCCGAGATCAAGAGCTCGCTCACCGCCGAGCAGATCAGCGACAAGCCGACGCTCAGCCCCGGCAGCTTCCTCTCGCTCGCCGAGATCTTTCCCGGATTCCAGGACAACCCGACCAGCGGCCAGAACAATCCCACCGCGTCGTCGGGCTCGTCGATCAACTTCAACGGCACCGGCACGCGCGGCGCGACGTTCCAGATCAACGGCGTCAACAACGACGATTCGTCCGAGAATCAGAACCGCCAGGGCGCGGCGCTCTCGACGATCAAGGAGTTCCAGGTCATCAGCAACACCTACAGCGCCGAGTTCGGGCGCGGCTACGGTGCGGTGGTGCTGGTGCAGACGAAGTCGGGGACCAATCAATGGCGCGGCGACGCCTACGAGTTCCTGCAGGATGGCGATGACCTGACCGCCCTGCGGGCGTTCACCACGGTGAAACCCGACAATCAACGGAATCAGTTCGGCGGCACGGCGGGCTTCCCGATCCGCACCGATCGGCTGTTCGCGTTCGTCAGCTTCGATCGGACCAAGCTTGGGCGGCAAGAACAACTACGCTCGCGATCTGCTCCTGCCGAACGAGCGCACGCCGCGGCTGACCCGCGGCAACGACACTCCGGCGAACCGCGCGTGGATCCAGTCGATCATCGATCGCTATCCGGCCAGCGCGGTCCCGAACGATCCGCGCAGCAACCGGACCTACGCGACCGTGATCGGATTCGACTGGCCCGATCAGGACTACTCGGGCCGCGTCGACTGGCAGCGCGGGCCGGACCACCTCACCACGCGATATCAGTACACGCATCAAGTGCGGGCGACCGACGACGTGATCCTCGGCGAGCAGGCCAAGCAGGACAACCAGCAGCAGAATCTCGGCGTGACGTGGACGAAGATCCTGAGCTCGCGGGTCGTCACCGAGCTGCGCTACGGGCTGGGCGTGCGTGACACCAACGTGAACATCGCCGACGGGAACCGCACGCCGATCGTCCGGTTCACCGACTCGCCCTTCTCGGGCACGATCATCGGCAACGCCGGCACGTTTCCGATTCTGCGCGACCAGCTCGACAACCAGATCGTGGCGAACCTGTCGTGGGTGTTCGCGGCCAATCACTCGTTCAAGGCCGGCACCGACATCCGCAAGCAGCAGCTCGACGACTTCGCCGACAGCAACTCGCGCGGGCTGTGGACGTTCAACCGCGTCTGCGGCGGCGTCACCTACGCCACGCCGTACGACGCGTTTCTCGATGGCTGTATCGCGTCGTTCACGACCGCCTACGGGCCGTTCCTGCTCGAGAACCGGATCGGCGAGAGCAACTTCTACGCCGAGGACAACTGGCGGATTCATCCGACGCTGACGTTGAATCTCGGGTTCCGCTACGAGTACGTCGGGGCGCCGAGCGAGAAAGAGGATCGCATCAACTACGGCTTCGGCGCCGACAGCGACAACTACGAGCCGCGGCTCGGCATGGCGTGGACGCTGCCGGCGACGACCGGGTGGCGTGCCTGGTTCACCGGCGAGGCCGTCGGCGACGCGTCGCTGCGCGGCGGCTACGGCATCTACCACGGCCGCGTCTTCCAGTCCGTGTTTTCACAGAGCGGCGCCAGCCTGCGGACCAATCCGCCGAACGCGCTCGCGCTCCCGATCACGACACTGCCCGGCATTCTCAACGTCTCCGATCCCACGCTGGGCTTCGTGTTCGTGCCGGGTCCGCAGACGATCCGGCACTCCATCAACCTCGCCAACGAGAATCTGGAGATGCCGTACACCCATCAGTGGAGCGCGACCTACGAGCGCAAGCTGCCGTGGAGCTCGAGCCTGCGCATGACCTACAACGGCAACCGCGGAATGGGTTTGCTCAAGTACTCCCTCGCCAACCTGCCGCTGTCGCCGCTCGACGGCCCGGTGACCGTCGTGAATCATCCGAACAATGCGCCGGCGGCGGGCTTTCCGGATCTGCGCGGCAAGGTGATCGATCGGCTCGCGGCAGACCAGCGCTGTGCCGGCACCGGCCTGCCGGGCATCGCGGTCAATGCCACCTGTCCGGTCGCGGTACCAATTGCCGACAACGAGATCAGCACGCGGGTGCCGCGGACCAACGAACGCCGGCCGGACCCGCGCTACACGTCGAACCTCGTCGTCAGCAACGACGCCGAGTCGTGGTACGACGGCCTCCAGATCGAGTGGGCGAAGCGCCTGAGCCACGGCCTGACGTTCACGACCAGCTACACCCGCAGCACCGCGACGGACACGACGTCGGAAGCGACGTTCGTCGGCGCCGGCGACTCGAACCAGCAGGGCCCCAACGCGGCCTACGCGAAGGGCTATTCGCGCTTCCACACGCCGCATCGCTTCACCTTCAACGGCAGCTACCTGCTCCCGTTCTGGCAGAACCGGCCGGACCTGACCGGGACGCTCCTCGGCGGATGGCAGGTCTCGGCCGTCGATCCGGCTGGCGTCCGGCACGCCCTTCACGCCGAGCCAGGCCGGGCTCGATCTGGACTTCGACGGCTTCGCCGAGGCGCGGCCCGTCGTGCTCGACCGTTCGGTGCTGGGCCGCTCGGTCGATGACCCGGCGACGTCGACGCAGGTGATGCCCGCGTCGGCCTTCCGCGCCTATACCGTCGGCGACTCGATCGATCAGATCGTGCCGCGCAACTCGATGGTGGGCGACGGACTGGACAACGTGGACCTCGGGTTCTACAAGAACTTCCGGTTCACCCGCAGCCAATCGTTCAGCGTCCGGCTCGAGGTCTACAACCTCTTCGACACGGTCCAGTACGCGTTTCCGGCCGCCGTCTTGACCGGGACGAATTTCGGCGTCATCCAGACGACGCACGCGGTGTATCTGCCGCGCACGGTACAGATCGCGTTCAGGTACCGGTTTTAAAGGACATCGGGTGTCTTTTTACGAAAAGCGTAAAAAGACACCCGATGTCTTTGCAGTCGTCTTTGCGGTCGTCATCGCGGGCTGCGGGCGAGGAGATCGCTCCTCGGCCGCCGCGCCGCCGTCTGCGGAGGCGGCCGGCCGACCATCCCGGCGGCCGAGGCGAGCGCGATTCTTCGGGATCTTGGCGACCAGGCGCCGGCCGATCTCCGGGCGATCCCGCCGGCAGACCTGGACGCCGCGTGGCCCGCGTGGGCGGCTCGTCACGATCGCGCGATCCGGGGCCGCCTCGATCGCGGCGACGAAGACTCCATCGTCAATCTGTGGTTGTACGGCACGACGTTCACGTCGCGGCCGCGCGCCACCGCGCGCGATATCGCGGCGCTCGCGAACCCGTCGCAGGCCGAAGCCCTCCTCATCGATCGGCTCGACGATCTGGTCGCGGCGATGAGCGCGCCGGGTGCCAGCGAGCGCGTTCGGTTTGCCCGCCAGGTGGTCGAACGGCGCGGCATCAACCTGGCGACTCCGGACGGGCCGGACCGCGCGCGCCAGTACCTCGTCGAGGCCCGCGCGCGCATGCTGACCGAGCAGAAGCAGTACCGGCAGGTGTTCGCGTCAGCGAATCTGCTGACTGATGACGCCGCACGCCTCGCGGCGTATGCCGCGGTGTACCGCGACCGGGGTCTGTCGTCGGACACCTCAATCGCCGTCGATTTCGCGGTCGATCAGGCGATCGCGGGGCTCCGTGCCGGGCAGCACGTGGCGCCCGCGTCCGTTCGCCGGCTGGCCATCGTCGGTCCGGGCCTTGATTTCACCGACAAGGCGGAAGGCTACGACTTCTATCCGCTCCAGACGATCCAGCCGTTTGCGCTGATCGATTCGCTGAAGCGCCACGGGCTGGCGGCGTCCTCCGGCGTCGCGGTGACGACCTTCGATATCAGCTCGCGGGTGACGCAGCACCTCGAGCGCGCGCGCGATCGCGCGCGCGCTGGCGACAGCTACGTCGTGCAGGTGCCGCTCGATGAGGACTCGGCGGACCGCCAGTGGCTGCCGGCGATGGTGGACTTCTGGCGGCGCTTCGGCGATCAGATTGGCACGGCCGTCGATCCGATACGTCCGCCGCCAGGTGCCGCGAGCGTCCGCATGCGCGCGCTGCAGGTGCCGGCGAAACTCGCGGCGGCGATCGATCCCCGCGATCTCAACATCGTCACCGAGCGGCTCGCGCTCGCTGACGCCGATCGCTTCGATCTGATCGTCGCGACCAATGTGCTCGTGTACTACGACGGGTTCGAGCAGGCACTCGCGCTGGCCAACATCGGCGCGATGCTCGCGCCCGGTGGCGTCTTCCTCACCAACTACGCCCTCGCGCCGCGACCGCCGCTGGCTCCCGAGGCGGTGCAGGTGACGAAAGTTTTCTGGGATCGCCAGAACAACGGCGACACCGTGCTGGCACGTACACGACGGAAGTAAAGAGCACGAGGACACGGAGCAGGGCTAGAGGGCACGGGCGACGACCGCGTGCGCGGCGACGAGCCGGAGGCGCTGGCCCAGAATCAGGGCGTGCAGAACGTCAACGGAGTGTTCGAGGCGGTGGACCGAACGCCGAAACCGGCCTACGAACGCTGGCAGTGGGGCGCCTCAATCGGCGGGCCGCTCGTGCGCGACCGCGTCCACTTCTTCGGGTCGTACGAAGAGAATCGTCAGGACCGCGCCGGCACCGTGACCCTCGGCACGATCACCGGCGTGCCGGAGTCGGTGCTGTCGCGGCTGCGAACCTACGAGGGCACGTTTACCAGCCCGTTCCGTGAGAAGTTGCTGTTTGCCAAGGTGTCGGCGAAGCTGCGCCCGACTCATCATGTCGAGGTCACCTACAACCTGCGCAACGAGACTGACATCCGCGGCTTCGGGGGTCAGGGCGCGTCCAACAGCTATGAAACCGCCGAGAACGTGCGCAATCGCGTCGACTCCGTTCTGGGCAAGTACCAGATTGCGGGCGGCCAGTCGGTCAACGAGACTTATATCTCGTACCAGCGCTATCGCTGGAATCCGACCGCCGAGAACTACGACATCATCGGCGAGAATTTTTCAGGCCTGCTCCGCATCGGCGGCCGCGACACCAACCAGCACATGGTGCAAGAGCGGTTTTCCGTCCGCAACGACCACACGCGCTTTCTCAAATGGCACGGCACCCACAACGCCAAGGGCGGCGTGCTGCTCAGCCACGCCGACTATCAAGTCAGGAAGGAACTGAACGGCAATCCGCTCTTCACCTACGTTGGGAACATCAGCTGGGCCTTCCCGGCTCGGGCCAACTACGGCGTCGGCGATCCCGATCTGAGCGGAAGCAATTGGCAAGTGGGTCTGTTCGCGCAGGACGATTGGGCCGTCTCTTCACGCCTGACGCTGAACCTCGGCCTGCGCTGGGACTTCGAGTCGGGAATGACCAACACCGGCTACGTCACGCCAGAGGTAGTGCGCTCCGCCACCAGTCCGTTCGTTGACGATGACCGGTACTTCACCGACGGCGACGATCGTTCGCCGTTCTACGGCTCCTGGCAGCCGAGACTCGGTTTTTCGTACGACGTCGCAGGCGGCGGACGCTCGGTGCTGTTTGGCGGCTTTGGCCGCTACTTCGATCGCATCCTCTACGACTGGATACTTGCCGAGCGCTCCCGGCTCCAGTACGCGACGCGGACGTTCCAGTTCTCGGAGAGCGGCGGCATCCGCGATGGGGTCGTGACGATCCCCTGGGACCCGTCGTAGTCTCAGCCGCTCCGGGCTGGACTCGCTGATCGAGCGCGGCATCGCGCCGAATCCGGAAGTCGTGCTGATGGACAATGCGGTCAAGCCGCCAGTCTCGAACCAATGGTCGCTCGGTTTCCGGCAACGCTTCGGGAACATCGTGACCTCGGCGACCTACAGCGGCATGCGCAGCAAGAACATCCTCACCTTCATCCGCGGCAACCGGCGTCCAGACGGCACGTGCTGTCTCACCGTGCCGGGTTATTCGGGCATCATCATCGCGGATCCTGAAGGACGGGACGCCTGGTTCGACGCTCACACCGTGCGTACCGCCGCCCCATTCGCAACTAAATCAAGTTGATCTGCGCTCTCTATGCGCGCGCGCTGCCGCGCATCCGATCTTCTTCTTCTGACCGGGCACCTTCTCGCCCTTCTCTTTGCCCCAGGGCGACGCGTGCTCGATCTCCGCGTTCATCTCCGCGCCAATCACGATCACGAGGCCGGTGAGGTAGAACCAGAGCAGCAGCACGATGATGCCACCGAGCGTGCCGTAGGTGGCGTCGTAGTTGCCGAAATTGACCACGTAGAGCCGGAAGCCGAGCGTGCCGGCCAGCCAGAGCGTCGCCGCCAGGAGGGATCCCGGTGTGATCCACGCCCATTCCTGCTCGGCGTCGGGCGCGAAGTAGTAGATCAAGCCGACGGCGGTGGACACGAGCAGGAAGACCAGCGGCCACTGCAGCAGCTTCCACACCATCGCCCACACCGCGGGCATGCCGAACCAGCGGGTCGCGGCGTCGGCGAGCTGCGGGCCGGCGAGGACGAGGGTCAACGCGATGAGGATGAAGACGGCGAGGCCGACCGTGAGCAGAATCGCGGTCACCCTCACGCGCCACCAGCGCCGGCTCTCCTCGATGTCGTAGGCGCGGTTCATCGCATTCACGACGGCGCCCATCGCCGCCGAACTGCTCCACAACGCGCCGATGAGGCCGAAGCCGATCAATGCCGAATCATCACTGTTGGCGATGGCCGCCATCTGCTGGCGAATGATCTCGATCACCTGGGCCGGCGCGAACGGCTGCAGGAGCGTGGTCGCCTCGTCGATGAGGTTCTGGAGCGGAAAGAAGCTCGCGAGCGCGATCAGGCAGAGGAGCGCCGGGAAGAGCGACAGAAAGAAATAGTACGAGAGCTGCGCCGCAAGCCCCTGGGCGTCGTCTTCCATCGTGTCGCGGATGGTGCGGCGGAGGATTTCCCTCCAACCGACATGCAGGTCGAGGTACGCGAGCATGTTCCTCTATGAGCCCCCGGCCTCGAGTTGGTGCAGGAACGCGGGTTACCGTGACCGTGCGCGCTTCTTCGATCCTCCGCGCGCCGGACGCCGCGTCGCGCGCGGCCGCGCGGCGGCAGTTCGTCGCCGACCTGAAGAAGATCGCGAAGTGGCTTTGACCACCATTCGCTTCTTGCTGGCCTTCCGCCGCGCCGGGGCTTTGGCTCGCTTCTTCGCCCGCGTCGCCGGCTTCGCCGCCCTCTTCGGCCGTGCCTGCGGCGTCGCGGTTCTCACCGGCGCCGGCCGTGGCGACGCGCTGACGTCCCGCAATCGTGCGGGCTGCGGCGATCGGCCTTGCGTGACCGGCGTCGGCGCCGCGTTCTCCGTCACGTCTCCTTCGGCGTCAACCTCCGCGGCGGCCTGTTCCGGCGGATGTGGCGGCGGCAGGGGCTGCTGACGTTGCTGCCAGCGCGCGTTCGCATCTTGCGCCGCGAAGGCCTGCTTCTGCTGCACGTGCAGGATGTCTTCACCCTGACGCTCGCGGCCTCTGACCTTGTAGTGCCCGGGGTTGACGTTGATGTGGCGGCTCATACCGGCGTGTCCTCCGACTGGGAGCAGTCGTTACTGATCCATGAATCCCGAATAGAGCAGGCGATTGGGCGTGTACGCACCCGCGTCGTAGACGACGCCCGCGTGGCGTTCTGATACACGACCTGATTGGTGACGTGACCTGGCGGCGCCCACCAGTACAGCTGCAGGAAGCGCGCGACGACGCCCGCGACCTGCGGCGCGGCCATCGACGTGCCCGAGCATTCTGCCGCTGCGTAGTCACCCGTGAAGTAGGCCGATGTGATCGCAACACCTGGCGCGTAGAGATCGACTTCAGGACCGGTGTTCGAGTAGCCCGCGCGGACGTCGTAGCTGCCGGCGTACGTGTAGGTCGCGCCGACCGTGATCGCCGCCTGTAGCCTCGCCGGCGAATAGTTGGCGACGACGTCGGAGTGATTGCCGGCCGCGAGCACCCACGTCACGCCGCTCCCGATCGAGTTGTAGACCGCGTCTTCGATCGCGGTGAAGCTCGCCGGAACGGCGGTGGTGGTAAGGCTGAGATTGGCCACCGCGGGCACGAAGTTCGCCGTGTGGTCCTGCGTCACCCAGTCGATGCGCGCTGATCAAATCGATCGACGACCCGACGCCGCTGCAGTTGAGCACCCGCACGGCGACGAGCGTCACGTTCTTGGCGACGCCGTACGTCGCGCCTCCGAGGACGCCGGCGACCTGCGTGCCGTGCCCGTAGCAGTCGAGCGAGGTGTCGGGATGCGGATTGCCGGGATCGTCGGTGACGAAGTCCGGCCCGAGCACGGCGCGGCCGCCGAACTCGCTGTGCGTCACGCGAATGCCGCTGTCGACGACATACGCTTTGACCCCGCTCCCGTCGGTGTCGTACTGATACGCGCCGTCAGACGGCAACACCGATTGATCGATGCGATCGAGGCCCCAGTTGCTGTGGGCCGCGGGAACCGTCTGCACGGCTTCGCCGCTGATCTCGACGTCCTGCTCGACGTATTCGACGCGCGGATCGCGGCTGAGCGCCTCGGCGTCGTCACTCGCGAGACGGGCGACGAAGCCGTTCAACGCGCGCGAGAGCACGCGTTCGACGAGAGCGACGCGATGGTCGCTCGCAAGCGCACTCGCCACTTCGCGAGCGCGCGAGTTCGGGCCGCGCATGCCGGTGGCGCTGTCTTTCATCACGACGAGATACCGGTCGGACGAGTTGCCCGGCTGGCGGCGCAGGCTTTCAGCGCTCTGGCGACGCGACGATTGCCCGAGTAGACCGCCGGGATCCTGGCTGAGCGCGGGAACGGAGGCGATCATGATGAGGCTGAGCGCGATGGCTGTTCGCGGCATGGGCGCCACTACTGCAACTTGTCGGCCACAACTGACTGGCTGGACGATTCTGTTGCTGCGTCAGCGACTGCTGCATGTGTGAAATGCGCTACACAGGAGGCCACGGGGAAGAGCTTGGAGAGCACGGAGAAGAGGCTAGAGATCACGGAGAAGAACACCGCGAGGGAGCGAGCGTAGCGAGTCCCGAGCGTCCGAAGCGTGGGGTGGGGCCCCACGCGGTGTAAGACAGAGCGTAGCGAGCCCAGAGCGCCCGAGGCGTGGGGGTGGGGCCCCACGCCTGTAAAATTGAAGATATTGACGCGTCGGCAACGGTAAGTGCATGATCAGTGCATGGCGGTGAAGACCATCACGATCGACCTCCAGGCCTACGAGCTCCTCGCGCGGCGCAAGGTCGCGGGCCAGTCCTTCTCGCAGGTCATCAAGGCGCATTTCGGCGGTCCGCCGACCGCGGCGGATTTCCGCGCGGTGCTTCGCCGGGTGCGCTTGAGCGACGACGTGCTCGTGGCGATGGACCGGCAGGTGCAGGCACGCAAGGAAGATCCGGCGCGGGCGGCGCGGCGGTGATCCACCTCGACAGCTCATTTCTGATCGACCTGTTGCGCGAAACGCATCGAGGCCGGCCGGGGGGCGCGCTCGACTTCGTGGAGGGACTTGACGCCACCGAGGTGCTGGCCGTCTCGGTGCACGTCGTCTGTGAGCTGATGGCGGGCGTCGAGCTGTCGCGCAAACCGCACAAGGAGATCGCCGAGCTCGACGCGCTCTTGAGCGGCGTGCTGATCGTCTATCCGGATCACCGCTTCGCGCCGCTCTATGGCCGGCTGCTCGCCGCGCTCCAGCGGAGCGGACGCGCTGGTAGCGCGATGGATCTGCTGATCGCCACCGCCGCCGTCGTCGACGACGCGCCGCTGGTCACGCGGAATGTCGCGATTTCGCCCGCGTGCCCGGCCTTCGCGTGCTCGAGTACTGAGATCACGGAGAAAGAGCTAGAGGGCACGGGAAGGACTGAGGGCACGGAGCAAGGGAGCAGCGGCAGCGGCGCGGGCGCGAGGCGGGGGGTGGGGCCCCGCGCCGTGTAGGACACGTGCGGCGCGGGCCCGAGGCGCGGGGGTGGGCCGCCTTCGCGCCGAAGGCGCTTCGGCGAGCTGGGCCGAAGCCTTGGCGGAGGCCAGGCCCCGCGCCTGTGATGTTGTCGGGCGGGTCGCGTAGTATTAATGACTGCCCCGACAAGGAGATTGTCATGAAGCGTTTAGCCGCCCTCGCCGTGCTCGCCTGCCTGCTCGTTCCGGTCCGCGCCGCCGAGGATTTCACGGGCAAGTGGACCGGCACCTTTCTCGCCGGTCGCCCCGACGGCTCGACGTCGAACGACGTGATTTTCATGGACCTCAAGCACAAGGGCACCGAAATCACCGGCACCGCGGGTCCGCGTGAAGACAGGCAGTTTGCCATCGCGCAGGGCAAAGTTGACGGCGACAAGGTCACGTTCCAGGTGGACGCCGACGGCGCGGTCGTCCAGTTCACGCTCGTCTTCGCGGCCGGCCACCTCAAGGGCGATGCTGTCGCCGCGCTGCCTGACGGCGGGAAGCTCACCGCCAAGGTCGACGCCGAGCGGAAAAAATAAGAGGCCACGGAGAAGGGCTAGAGGCCACGGAGAAGAGCTTGAGCGCACGAAGAAGAGCCTGTGTCCTGCTGGCCGTGCTCGCGTTTGCCGCGGGCCCGGCTCTCAGGCTCGATTGCCTGCTGTCGTGCGCCATTCCCGAACCGGCCGGCCTGATCGTCGTGTCACGGCCAGAGCCAACCTGACGTCTCAGTCGAACAGGCGGCCGGGCATTGCGCCACGGATGTCTTGCCCGCCGCCGTCACCGCCAACCGCGCTGGCGACCGCACGCCCGTACCGATCGCGTTCGCCGTCCGCACTGCCACTCAGCCCGCGCTGATCGCTCCGGCCGATCCTGACGCGCGAGTCCCGCTCGCGGCCCCTGCCCAGGCGCCCTCGCACCGCCTTCCGCTTCGCATCTGATCGCGCCCGTTCGTCGACTGCGCCACGGCCCGTGTTGCCGTGGCCTTCCGAGCCCTTACTTCGAATGGGAGTCGTCTATCGTGTGGAATGTCGTCCGGGTCTGTTCGCTGGTCGTTGTCTGTCTGATTGGCGCCGCGCGCGTGGCGTCGGCGCAACTCTCCGCTCCGCCCTCGTGGATGCTCATGCAGGATGGCGTCGTCTACGGCCTGTTCAATCAGCAGGGCGGGCCGCGCGGCGGACGCGAGGTGGTGGTGCCGAACTGGTGGATGGGCATGCTCAACCGGAGCCAGGGCCGCCATCAGATCGGCTTCAACGCGATGCTGAGCCTGGATCCGGCCACGGTCGGGCGCAGCGGGTACGGCGAAATCTTCCAGGTTGGCGAGACGCTTGACGGCAAGCCGCTCGTCGACCGGCAGCATCCGCACGATTTCCTCATGCAGCTGGCGGCGACATGGCGCGTCGCCTTCGGAGCGACGGCACTCACGATCGCCGGCGGCCCGTCTGGAGAGCCGACGCTCGGCCCGGTCGCCTTCATGCACCGGCCGTCGGCGGCGGGCCTGCTGTTCGCGCCGCTCGGCCACCACACCTTCGACTCCACGCACATCAGCTTCGGCGTCATCACCGCGTCGGTCGCGCGCGGCCGGTGGACGATCGAAGGATCGATCTTCAACGGCCGGGAACCCGACGAGGATCGCTGGGACCTCGATCTGGGGCGATTGGATTCGGCCGCCGGGCGTGTGTGGTTCCGCCCAGCATCCGAGTGGGAAGTGCAGGTCTCGACCGGCCTCTTGCGCGATCCCGAGCCGCTCGCGCCCGGCGACGCGCGGCGCACGACCGCGTCGGTCGCGTGGTTCCGCCCGCGGCCTGACGGCCTGCACGCCGTCACCGCGGGCTATGGGGTGCACCGCGGCGCACGACGAGCAGCGTCACGGTGCATTCGGCGAGTGGACGATCGAGCGCGGCGCGACGTCCGTCTCGACGCGCCTCGAGGTGCAGCAGGTCGAGACGAGCGTGCTCATCACCGGCGAGATCCCGGATGACGACGGCCACGCGATCCCTCCTGCGGCCGTGACGATGCTCACGGCGGGCGCCACGCGGCGGCTCTTCGTCTGGCGCGGCTTCGACGGCGCGCTCGGCGGATCCGTCATGTTCTATGGCGTGCCGGAGGTCCTGCGGCCGACGCATGGCGCGCATCCGGTCTCGTTTCAGGCCTTCTTCCGGCTACGCCTGCCGACCGGCAAGTCTGGACGGATGTGGAATATGAGGATGTCTCAAGGACATCGGGCGGCGCCCACGAGCACGGGCACGGAGGCGCAGCTGCTTTCTAACATTACAGGCGCGGGGCCCCACCCCCGCGCCTCGGGCCCGCGCCATCAAAGGCGGCGCGGGGTGTCCGCTCTAGCTCGTCTCCGTGTCCTCTGGCTCTTCTCCGTGGCTCGTTCTTCCCGGGGCCCCACCCCCACGCCTCGGGCCGCGCCAGCAACGGCGCGGGCGTCCGCTTTGTTCGTCTCCACGCTTGCCGCGCCAGCGGCGCTGCTCCGTGCCCTCCACCCTCGCGTTAGAATCGGCGCGAGGGTGCCATGATTCGTCGAGTCGCCGCGCTCGCCGTTCTGTCGTTCGTCTTGCTCGCGCCGGTCGCGGCGGATAAGCGGCTGTTCACCGACGCGATGCCGCCGGCGGAGTTTGCGGCCCGGCGGGCGCAGGTGATGGCGGCCGTCGGCGACGGCGTGGCGATCATCACTGGCGCCACCGAGCAGCCCAACTACGAGAAGTTCAAACAGAACAAACAGTTCTTCTATCTTTCAGGCGTCGAGGTACCGCGCGCGATTCTCCTCATCGACGGTCGCACGAAGCGCTCGACCCTGTTCCTGCCGGCCCGCACGCCGGCCGACGATCGTTCCGAAGGCCCGCTCCTCGCGCCGGGCGAAGAAGCGCAGAAGATCACCGGCATCGAGGCCGTCGTCGATCGCGCCGGCTTCGACGCCGCGCTCAAGGCGATCGCCGGCGAGCGGCGTCACATCTACCTGCCGTTCCGCGAAGAATCGATTGGCGCCGTCGCGACCGACCGCGTCCGCGCCCACGAACGCGCGACCGCCGCCGATCCGTGGGACGGCCGCAAGTCGAAGGAGGCGGTGTTTCGCGAAAAGGTCCAGGCGATCGCGCTCACGTCCGAGGTCGTCGATCTCGACGTCGTGCTCGACAAGATGCGGCAGGTGAAGTCGCCGGCCGAGATCGCCCTGATTCGCGAAGCCACGCGCGTCGCCGGCCTCGGCATCGCCGAAGGCATCAAGGCCGCCGAGCCCGGCATGTACGAGTACGAAGTCGAGGCGATCGCCGACTACGTGTTCAAGCGGCACAACGCGATGGGCATCGGCTACTTCGCGCTCGTCGCCACCGGCGCCAACGCGGCGTGGCCCCACTATCACGCGGCGCAGTCGCGCCTCGAAGACGGCGACCTGGTGCTCTTCGACTACGCGCCCGAGTTCAAGTACTACACCTCGGACGTCACCCGGATGTTCCCGGCCAACGGCCGCTTCTCGCCGCGGCAGCGCGAGCTCTACGGCATCTACGTGAAGCTCTATCAGGCGCTGATGTCGTCGATCGGTCCCGGGCCCGCCGACGCGCGGCTGAAGATCGCGCACGAGAAGATGACGAAAATTCTCGACGCGTTCACCTTCGCGGATCCGAAAGTGAAGACCGCGGCCACCGCGTTCGTCGCGCGCTATGCGAAGGGCGGCCGCAGCTTCGGCCACGGCGTCGGCCTCGAAGTCCACGACGTCACCGGCGGCTTCGACGGCATCTATCGCCCCGGCATGGTCTTCACCATCGAGCCGGCGCTCACCATTCCCGACGAGCGGATCTATATCCGCCTCGAAGACGTCATCCTCATCACCGAGACCGGCTACGAGAACCTCTCCGGCAGCCTGCCGATGGAGATCGAGGAGATCGAGAAGCTGATGCGTGAGCCGGGGATCTTCTCGAAGCGATACGTTCTTCTCCCCACGAACGCCCGGCCCGGGTGTCTTTACCTCGTGGGAGGGAATACAGACATGACACGTGCACTTCCGGTCATCGCGCTCCTCGCCGGTCTCTGGACCATCGACAGCGCGGCGCAGGGACGAAACTTCGCGGGCTCGTGGATCGTCGACACCGAACGGACGACCGCTGAGAACGGTGCCGCCGCGGCCGGCGGCGCGGTGGCGACCGTGGCCAGGCGGACGGATGACGGCGCCGTGGTGGCGAGCGCCGGTGCAGGCGGGGCCAGAAGCGGTGGCGGCGGCGGGGCCGTTGCAGCGACCGGGGCCGTGGCCCGGGGCGGCGGCGGTGGCGGCGGCGCGTTCGGGGCGGCCGGTGGCGGCGCGCGGAGCGGCGGAGGTGGCGGCCGTGGCGGCATGTCGGCCGGGCCGCAGACGATCTCGCTCGACGCGAACACCTTCACCATTGCCACGGCCGAGACGAGCACGGCCTACAAGCTCGACGGATCGGCGACGACGACCGAGACGCCGCGCGGCAACGTCACCGTCAAGGCC
The DNA here is from genome assembly GCA_963816795.1 of uncultured Acidobacteriota bacterium. GTDB lineage: Bacteria > Acidobacteriota > Vicinamibacteria > Vicinamibacterales > SCN-69-37 > CAWFLT01. The sequence goes on from CAWFLT010000004.1 coordinate 73,954, forward strand.
GGCTGGAAGGACGACCGCATTGTCATCGAGACGACCGCGCCTGGCCCGGCCGGCCCGATGGTCTCGACGACCTCGTGGTATCTCGATGGCGCGGCCCTCGTTCGCGAGATCAGTGTCACCGGCGCCGACGGCCAGCCGATCGTGCGCAAGCTGTACTACAAGCGCTCATAACGGCGATCGCGACGCACCGCCACACGCAGACCGCGCACGTCCACGGGTTCAACCGCGACCAGGGATCGCGGTCGCCCGTGGCGTGCGTGCCGAGGTAAGAGCACGGGAGGTCCGGTGATTCATGAGGTCCGGCGTGACATGCGCCGAGGTCCGGAGTGACACGCGCTTGAGGTCCGGCGTGACGTGCGCATGAAGTCCGGTGAGCCAGCTCACGAGGCCCACAAAGCCGTGCACCCGCGTTCTCCCAGGTGCGGGTGATGAAGAGCAGCAGAGAAGCATCGAGACTCTTCGGTGCGCTTCGTGTTCTGCGTGGTGAAGAGATCTTCGTCCTCGCCAAACTGAGCCGTCTTCGCCTCCTCCTGCGCATTCCGGTCTGAGGAGGCTGACGCCATGCGCCGTCTCAATCGACAGATGCGATGCGCCTTGGCCGTGTGCGTTCTCCTGGCCCCGCGCGTCGCACAAGCGCAAGTGGTCACGACGTCGTTCGATCAGCTTCGTCGAGTGCTGAACAACGGCCAGACCGTGATCGTGACCGAACCGAGCGGTCAGCGCACCAAGGGTAAGGTGGCGGACGTGTCCTCGTCCCCGCCATCCGTGGTGATTCTCGTTCCGCAGCCGCGGACGTTTCCCGAGAGTGCCGTCGCCGAGATCCGGGCCGTGGATTCGCTGCGAAACGGCGCGCTGATCGGCAGCAGCGTCGGGCTTGGGTTGGCGGTGTGGGACTACCTCATCGATCCGAGCGAACCGGGGAACGCGGCAATCTTTGCCGTCGCCATCGGGCTTGGCGCCGCGATCGGCACGGGCGTGGACGCGCTGATCAAGGGCAAGGTGCTCTATCGATCGCCTCAACAGAAGCGCCGCGTGACGATTTCACCGATCGCTGGGAGAGATCGGCGAGGGGTGTTGCTGTCCGTCCGTTTCTAGGGCGGTTGTGTTCTTTGAATGTGTCCTTCGCGATGGAAGTTTCCTTCGTGCCCTTCGTGCGCTTCGTGCCCTTCGTGTTGAAAGATCTTGATCGTGACTACGACCCAGGCACCGGCGTGAACCGCACGCGTAACGAGAACGTGTGCCCCTCGAGCGCGCCCGCCGTCTGAATCAGTCGCACCACGCTTGCTGCCGTTGGGTCGCCGGATCCTGCGGCTCCGCCACCGCGCGCGCGTGCCGACGTCTGGACACCCCCGCCCGATCCGACGCCCGCGCTGCCGGCCGGCGCGGCCGCCGCCGCACCCCCGCCCGCGCCGCTGCGCGCCTGGCCGTCGCCTGGCTGTCTGCCCCCGCCGCCCGCGGCCGCGGTGCCAAACGCCCCGCGCCCGCCACGCCCGCGTGCGCCGCCGCCCGGTCCCGGCAACTCGAGGGAAAGCACTTCGGCCGGCCCCGGCAGCGGTATCGTCGTCCCGGTGCCGCCCGTCACGCCGCCCGCCGGGAGCGACGCGCCGCCAATCGTCCGCGCCATCGTCACGTAGAGAAACTCCATCCCGGTCGGCGCGCGATAGCGCCGGAACGTGCCCGAGACGTCGACAGCGAGATCACCACGCGTCGTGGCGATCGACACCGGCGCGAAGCTGAACGATCCCCCCTCCACCGTCAGCCGCATCGTCTGATGATGTGTCTGAACACGGGGGAGAGGGGATCGTTTTGGTAATCGACAAAGGACAATCGGCAATCAGCAATGGCAAACACATCGCCAATCGCCAATCGGAATCGACAATCGGCAAAGGCTGATGGGTAATCGGCAATCGGCAAAGGCTGATGGGTAATCGGCAATCGGCAAAGGCCGATGGGTAATGGACAATCGGCAAAGGCCGATGGGTAATGGGCAATCGGCAAAGGCTGATGGGTAATCGGCAATCGGCAAGGGCTGATGGAGAATGGACAATCGGCAAAGGGCTGATGGGCAATGGGTAATCGGCCAAGACAGATGCGGCAATGGATAATCGGCACCACCTGCATCGGCCGCACTCGGACGTCCGCAGATCAGACAGAATGGAGTTGGAGGCGCGAGTGCCGGGTTGGTGGAGGATCGGCCGGACGATTGCTGTCGGTGCGATGGCTGCCGCGCTGGTGGTTCGCGCGAGCGCGCCTGCCGCGAGCGAGGCCGCGCGACGCACGAGTCGAGTGGCCAGGCACAAGCTCCGCAGGAGCCGCGGCCGACGTTTCGCGCCGGCGTGGCGCGCGTCACGCTGGCGGTCGTGGTCCGCGACGCGCGCGGGCGACCGGTGACGGGGCTCACTGAACAGGACTTTCAAGTACTCGACGAGGGCGAGTCAGTCGCCGTCAGCGATTTCCGTTCCGACAGTCAGCCGATCAGCATCGCGTTGCTCGTGGACACGAGCGGCAGCATGCGGCTGGGCGACCGGATGGGACGGGCGCGGGCGACTGCCGAGAAGCTCGTCGAAGGGCTGCGATCGGGGCAGGACGAAGCGGCGCTGTTCACGTTCGACCTGAACCTGCACGAGCCGGCGCCGTTCACGGCGAACCTCTCCTTGATTCCAGCCGCGGTGGCCAAGCTGGCTCCGTACGGGTCCACGGCGCTCCACGATGCGGTGGCGGCGACCGCCCGCCGGTCGGTGGAGCGGCCGCCGAGCCGGCGCGCGGTGATCGTGATTACGGACGGCATCGATACCAGCAGCGAGCTGACGGCGGAGCAGGCGTCGAGCATCGCCAGTTCGATCGACGTGCCGGTCTACATTCTGGGCGTGGACGCGACGGCTGCCACGGTCGAGCACTTGGACGACGAGAAGCGGCCGAGCCCGTTGGAGTGGACGGGGCGGCTCGACTACCTGGCGCGCTGGAGCGGCGGCGCGTTCCTGCCGGCGGCCACGCCGGCGCTCACGAAGCTGGCCGTCGATCAGATCGTGACCGATCTCCGTTCCGGCTATCTGATGGCGTTTGCTCCCCGCAACAAGCCCGGCTGGCACCGCCTCAGCGTGAAGGTCTCGCGCTCCAACGTCACGGTCCGCACACGCGGAGGGTTCTGGATGGGCGAGAAATAAGTCCGGCGCGAAGGGCGCGGCACGCTGGGAGCCGTTAGGCGGCCGACGATAATGAACCGATGCATCTCGCGAGCCTGCCGGCGTTCATCTCGCGCTCGACGTTTCGCGTCGTCGTCGAGTCGCCCCGCGGCTCGACGGTCAAGCTGAAGTTCGATCCGCACCTGGGCGTGATGTCGGTGTCGCGTCCGCTCACCGTCGGTCTGAGCTATCCGTTCGATTGGGGCTTCGTGCCAGGCACGCGTGGGCCCGACGGCGATCCGGTCGATGCTCATTGTCGTCTGGGACATGGCGACGTTTCCCGGGATCGTGCTGCCGTGCCGCGCGCTCGGCGTGGTCGAGATCACGCAGCGCGAGCCGGGCCGGGCGCGGCGTCAGCGAAACGACCGGATCGTTGCGGTGCCGATCAAGGCGCCGCGCTTCGACCACCTGCGGTCCGTTCGCGATCTGCCAGGCCGCACGCGACAGGAGCTGGAGCAGTTCTTCCTGGCGGTGACCGCGCTCGAACGCAAAGACGTCCGTATTCTTCGCTGGCAAGGCCCGGCGGCCGCGCTTCGGTTGATCCGGCATCAGTAGCTACTTGTACTTGCGTGCACTTTCGTGCAGAATGCCCATCGTCAGGATCGCGCTTTTCGCTGTCGGCACGTCACCGGCGTTTCCCTCTGCGGCGGTGCCTGGGACGCCTGTCGCTGGGGAGACCGGTGACGTGCGCGCTTGTCAGACCCGTCAGACCCGCCGCTGCCGTCTGTTCCGATGGCGCGCAAATACCCACGTCACAGCACGACCACGCGGTTGCTCAGTACGCCGATCCCTGAGACCTCGATCTCGACGACGTCCGCGTCCTGCAGCGTGAAGTCGTCCGGCGGAACGACGCCGGTGCCGGTCAGCAGCACGGCGCCGTGTGCGAAGGTCTGACTGCGAAAGAGGAAGGCGGCCAGGTCGTCGAATCGCGCGTGTGATGCGATCGACCTCGGTCTCGCCGGCGAACACCACGTCGCCGAGTCGCCGGATCGTGAGGCGAATGGTCCAGGCTCGCGCCTGCGCCTCTGAGCCGCCGAGCGTGATCCACGGCCCGAGCGCGCACGCGCGGTCGTAGATCTTGGCCTGCGGCAGGTACAGCGGGTTCTCGCCTTCGATGTCGCGCGAGCTCATGTCGTTGCCGATCGTGTAGCCGACGATTCGGCCGCGAGAGTTGATGACGAGCGCCAACTCGGGTTCCGGGACGCTCCACGCCGCATCGCGGCGGATGCCGACGGCGTCGCCCGAGGCGACCACCTTGTCGGCGAGCGCCTTGAAAAAGAGCTCTGGCCGCTCCGCGGTGTACACGCGGTCGTACACCGACGCGTTCTGGCCCGATTCCTCCATCCGCGCGGTGCGGCTGCGCAGATAGGTGACGCCGGCGGCCCAGACTTCCTGGCGCTCGACCGGCGCGCAGAAGCGCACCTGCTCGGGACCGAGCCGGGGCAGGTCCCGCAGCGGCATCGCGCAGGAGTTGGGCGATCGGGTCGTCGGCCTCGAGCACGCGGAAACAGGTGAGTAATCCCCGCCGGGGTGAGATCCTGAACCTGTCCGGCGTCGGTGACGAGTCCGATCCGGACCGCGTCGCTCCCGTGCCGGAAGCGGCAGAGCCTCAACGGGGCGGGGCCGTCATTGGTCGAGAGTGGGAGCGCCATGGGTGACCGGCGCGATTATAGTAAGGGTCCGCATGCATATTGGCTGGCGAGTGACAATTGGCGCGATCGCGTTGGGATGGCTGAGCGTGGCCGTTCCCAATGCCGAGCGAGCCGCCGTGCAGGTCGGGTTTTGCGGCGGGCTGAAGGACATCGTCGCGGCCAAGGCCGCCGGTTTCGACTACATCGAGCTCGGCACGACCGAGATTGCGGGGCTCTCGGACGACGCGTTCGAGGCCGCGGTGGCACAGGTCAAGGCGTCCGGGTTGCCGGTGCCCGTCACGAATCTGTTCCTGCCGGGCACGCTGAAGGTGACCGGACCAGTGATCGATCGCGACGCCCAGATGGCGTACGTGACGAAGGCGTTCAGCCGTCTGGCGCGCCTCGGCACGACGATCGTCGTGTTCGGCAGCGGCGGCGCGCGCCGCGTCCCCGACGGATTCAATCAACAAGAGGCCTTCGCGCAACTGGTCGACTTCGGCAAGCGCATCGCACCCGAGGCGCAGAAGCGCGGGATCACGATTGCCATCGAGCCGCTGCGCCGCCAGGAATCGAACATCATCAACTCCGCGGCGGAAGGGCTGACGCTCGTCAAGGCCATCGACCATCCGAACTTCCAGCTGATGATCGACTTCTTTCACCTCGCGAGCGAGAAGGAAGATCCGGCGATCGTCGCCGAGGCAGGCCCGCGGCTGCGCCACCTGCACACCGCGAACCCGCAGGGCCGCGTGTTCCCGCTGAAGTGGGAAGAGTTCGACTACGCGCCGTTTTTTGCCCGGCTGCGGGCGGCCGGCTACGACAAGCGCATCAGCGTCGAGGCCTCGACGAAGGACTTTGCGAGCGAGGCGCCGCAGGCCATCGCGTTGCTTCGACGAGCGTTCACCGCCACTGGCGGACCCGCGCCGGTCGCGCCCTCGCTGCCCGGCCCGCCCGCGCCGGGGCAAGCGGGACCGCAGCGGGGGACGCCGCCTGCCCCGCCCGCCCCGCCCGCGCCGCAGACTGGACGCGGGTCGGTCGGGCCGCGGCCCGAACACCGGCCCGGCCGATCGGCCGATCATCGAGCCGGCCGCGCTCGAGCGCGGCACCAAGATCTATGCGGTGGAGTGCGTCACGTGCCATGGCGCGTCGGCGCGCGGCACCGAACGCGGCCCCAGCCTGATCCGGTCGGCGCTCGTCCTCAGTGACCGGCAGGGCGCCGTCCTCGGCCCGTTCTTCGCCAAGGGCCATCCCATGCAGAGCGGGCGGCCGTCTTCGGAGTTGACGCAGGCGCAAGCCGCCGATCTGATGCAGTTCATCCGGCAGAAGTATCACGACACGCTGCGGGGATCGCCGCTCTTCACGGTCGGGGACATCCTGACGGGCGATCCCGCGGCCGGCGAGGCGTATTTCAACGGCGCGGGGAAGTGCACGACGTGCCATTCGACTGACGGGCGACCTGGCGGGGATCGGCAAGCGCTTTGCCACCGTCGTCGATCTGCAGCAGCGCATGTTGTTTCCGTTGCGCGGCCGGGGCGCGAACCCGACGCGGTCGATCGTGACGGTGGTCGTCACGCCGCCTGGCGGTCAGCCGCTGTCGGGCGCCCTCGTCGCCGAAGACGACTTCTTCGTCACCGTGCGCGACAGCTCGAACACGGTGCGCGTCGTCCGCCGCACGCCGGGAACGACGGTGGTCAAGACCGATCCGCTGCGCGAGCATCAACTGCTGCTCGATCGGATCACCGACAAGGACATCCACGACCTCGTGGCCTATCTGGAGAAACAGAAATGAGACGGCTGCTCGCGATGGGCGCGGGTCTCGGGCTGGCGGTGGCGGCGCTGGCCGCGCAGGGCACGACCGGGCTCGACCCGAACAAGCTGCTCAATCCCGGCAACGAGTGGCCGACGTTCAACGGCGACTATTCAGGCCGGCGGTTCAGCGCGCTGACGCAGATCACCGCCGCGAACGTGAAGCACCTGAGCCTCGCGTGGATGTACAACGCGACCAACGCCGGCACGATCAAGTCGACGCCGCTGATGATCAACGGCGTGCTGTATTTCTCGACGCCCGATCACGCCTACGCCGTCGACGCGCGGACCGGGCGCGAGTTGTGGCACTACATCTGGCCGACGACCGGCGGCAATCATCTGGGCAACCGCGGCATGGGCGCGCTCGGCGACACGCTGTACTTCGAGACGCCCGACTGCAAGCTCGTGGCGCTCAACATGAAGGACGGCACCAAGCGCTGGGACAAGACGATCTGCAGCATGGAGCAGTTCTACTACGCGTCGGTCGCGCCGGTGATCATCAAGAATCACGTCATCGCGGGCGTGAGCGGCGACGACATGGACAATCCCGGGTTATCTCGACGCCTACGATCCGGTCACCGGCGAGCGCCAGTGGCGCTGGTTCGCCGTGCCGCAGAAGATGGACGAGCCCGGATCCGACACCTGGCCGGATCTCGAGACGATGAAGAACGGCGGCGGCATGACGTGGACGCCGGTCACCTACGATCCCACGCTCAATCTGCTGTACGTGACGACCGGCAACCCGCAGCCGGTGATCGCGCACAAGAACCGCGCCGGCGCGAACCTGTTCACCGGCTCGATCGTGGCGCTCAACGCCGACACCGGCAAGATGGTGTGGTACTTCCAGTCGTCGCCGCACGACACGCACGACTGGGACTCGACGCAGACGGCCGTCATCATCGACGGCGAGATCGACGGCAAGCCGCGCAAGCTCATCGCGCAAGCCGCGCGCAACGGCCACTACTTCCTGCTCGATCGCACGAACGGCAAGGCGATCGTCTCGACGCCGTTCGTCAAGACGAACTGGTCGACGGGCTACGACGCGAAGGGCCAGCCGATTCCGAATCCGGAGAAGCACCCGCAGATCGCCGGCGCGCTGGTGTCGCCCGATCAGGGCGGCGCGATCAACTGGCAGTCGCCGAGCTTCAGCCCGCTGACCGGCCTGTTCTACGTTCCGGCCTCACGCGCGCTACAGCGTGTATTACATCTACGATCCGAGCGACAATCCTGCTGGCTGGGGCGGCACGGATCGCGGCGGCTACTCGGAGCAGATGCTGGTCGCACTCGACTACAAGACCGGCAAGCCCAAGTGGACGCATCCCTGGCCGGCCGGACATAACAAGTCCGGGCTGCTCAGCACCGCCGGGAACGTGCTGTTCACTTCAGGGGCCGGTGGGCTGATGGCGCTCAACGCGACGACCGGCGACGCGCTGTGGCACTCGCGCCTGCTGAGTCCGATCTCGAATGCGCCGATCACCTACGAGCTGGATGGGCTGCAGTACGTGACGGTGGCCGCAGGGACGATGGTGGTTTCGTTTGTGCTGAACAAGTAGGAGCACGTTGCAAAATACGGCGGGAGGGGCCGGCTTCAGCCGGCCCAGCGCGGGTGGGCTGAAGCCCGCCCCTCCTTCCAAACGTTCTTGGAGGCAACATGATGACGCGAAGGATGTCGGCGGCGCTCGTGACTGGACTCGGTGCGCTGGTGCTCGGGGTGGGGACGTTCGCGGCGCCGCAGCCGTGGCAGGCCGGCGCGGCCGCTCCAGCGCCTCAGCAGCCGCAGGGCGGGGTGGTGGCGGTGGCCGAGGTCGTGGCCTCACGCAGGCCAATGTCGCCGGTGGGCTGTACACCGTGTTGAACGCCGACCGCAGCGAGACGCTGACGCGCGACGAGCTGAAGGCGACGTTCGACACGTGGTACACGGCGTGGGACAAGACCAAGGCCGGATCGATCGGCGCGGACGTCGTGCAGAGCGGACTGGCCGCGGCGTTTGCGGCGCAACCTTCCGTCGCGCCGCCCGCCGACGTCGAGAAGATGATGGCCGCGCTGCCGGCGAAGGCGCCGGCCAAGCCGGCGACGCGCGCGCAAGGTGCTGGTCTACGGGCGCTCCGCTGGCTTCGTGCACTGCTCGATCCCGCTGACCGGCAAGATGGTCGAGGCCCTCGGCAGCAAGACGGGCGCGTGGACGACGACGGTGACGTACGATCCGGCGGACATCAACCCGGCCAATCTGAAACAGTACGACGCGATCGTGCTCGCGAGCACGACCGGCTACTTCCTCGATGACGCGAACGATGCGGCGGCGACCAAGATTCGTCGCGACGCGCTGCTCGAGTTCATCCGCGGCGGCAAGGGGATCGTCGGCATTCACGCCGCGAGCGACTCGTACCACACGCGCGTGCCCGTCGGGCAGGAAGCGACCGCGCCCAGCATGCCGATGGGGCGTGGCGGCGGCGGCTGCGCCGGTCCGGGCGCCGGTTTGGCGGCTCCCGTCGCGCCGCTCGTCATGAAGGGCGACGCGAACGGCGATCAGAAGCTGACGCGCGCGGAGTTCGCCGCGCTCGGCGACGCGTGGTTCGCCGTGCTCGATCCAGACAAGACAGGGCAGGTCACTCAGGCAGAGTTCGCGTCGCGGTTCACCGCGATCCTGCCGCCGCCACCTCCGCCCCCGCCGCCCCCGCCGACGCCCGACTCGGCTGCTGCTGGCGTGACTGGGATCATCGGCGGCGTCACCGCCGTGCCGGGCCCGCGCGGCAACGCCGGGCAGATGGTGCAAGCCGGCGCGTGGCCCGAGTGGAACAAGATCATCGGCGGCTACTTCAAGTTCCACTGGAACGATCCGCAGCTCATCACGGTGAAGATCGACGATCCGAAGAGCCCGCTGACCGCGATGTTCGGCGGGCAGGACTTCGAGATTCGCGACGAGACCTACACCTACGCGCAGCACTCGTTCTCGCGCGAGAACGTGCACGTCCTGACCAGCGTGAACTACGACAAGATGAGCGCCGAGGACAAGGCGAAGGAACCCGCCGACACCCGCCGGACCGACGGCGATTACGCGCTCAGCTGGATTCGCCGTGAGGGCAAGGGCCGCCTCTTCTACGAAGCGCACGGCCACCACGAACGCGTCTACGCGATGACGCCGATGCTCGAGCACATGCTCGCCGGCATTCAGTACGCGATTGGCGACCTGAAGGCGGACGACAGCCCCTCTAAGAAATGAGGCCTGCAGGCGAGGCAATGACGGGGCAATGGGGCAATGCGGCAATGAGGCCAAAACCTTCACCGTAAAGACGTGAAGGTCGTGAAGTGATTAGGCGGAAGGTCAAGTTCCTGGATCAGGAACTGACGCGGGCCTCGATGTTGAAGGGCGTGAAATGCCGGCGATGTCGCGAACTGGCTGAGTAATGCGGCGGGACGGCCTTCACGCGCTTCGCAAGTAGACGCGCCGTGGCGCGGCCAGAAGCCTTGACCCGCAGTCGACGCGGCCAGCAAACCCAAAGAGTTGGGTTTTTCTTCACGACCTTCATGTTGAGCTTTTGTGACAAGGAGCCCGCTGTGCGCATCGTGACGACGACCGTGCTGGCCACCATTGTTGCGGCGTTTGCCGCGCCCGCCGCGCGCCAGGTGCCGCGCGTCGAGATCGTCGGCCGATACCGCCTCGTCACTCGGTCCGATGACGACGATGTGGGCGTGGTTCGGGCACGACGAGCCGAACTACACCTACACGGCCAACGGCAAGAAGCTGCTTTCGGAGCTGGCCAAGGCCAGCCCCGCTCCCGTCTACCTGCGGGTGCACAACCTGCTGACGACCGGCGACGGGAAATACGCGCTGAAGTGGGGATCGACGAACGCGTACACCGAGGACGCGAACGGCCGGCCGGTCTACGACTGGACGATCGTCGATCGCATCGTCGACACCTACATCGAACGCAAGATGCGGCCGTTCGTGCAGCTCGGCTTCATGCCCGAAGCGCTGTCGCGGAAGCCCGCGCCGTACCGGCATTTCTGGAAGCCGGGCGATCCCTACAACGACATCTACACCGGCTGGGCGCATCCGCCGGTGGACTACGCGAAGTGGGGCGAGCTGGCCTACCAGATGACGCTGCACTTCGTGCAGAAATACGGCAAGGCCGAGGTGGAGCGCTGGTGGTTCGAGGTCTGGAACGAGCCCGACATCGGTTACTGGCAAGGCTCGTTCGAAGAGTTCCTGAAGCTGTACGACTACGCGGCCGACGGCGTGCGGCGTGCGCTGCCGACGGCGAAGATCGGCGGCCCGGAAGTGACCGGGCCCAACGGCGCCCGGACGCAGCAGTGGCTCCGCGACTTCATCGAGCACTGCCTGCGCGGTACGAACTTCGCGACCGGCAAGATCGGCGCGCCGCTCGATCTGATCACGTTTCACGCCAAAGGCGCGCCCAGCTTCCGCCCCGAAGGACACGTGCGGATGAGCGTCTCGAACCAGCTGCGCGCGATCGACAACGGATTCAAGATCGTCGCCTCGTTCCCCGAGCTCAAGAACACGCCGATCGTCATCGGTGAGTCCGATCCGGAGGGCTGCGCCGCCTGCGGGGTGCGCAACTATCCCGCCAACGCCTATCGCAACGGCACGATGTACTCGAGCTACACGGCCGAGCAGATCGCCCGCACCTATCAGCTCGCTGACTTCTACAAGGTGAATCTGCTCGGATCGGTCACCTGGGCCTTCCTGTTCGAGGACCAGCCCTACTTCGACGGGTTCCGGGACCTCGCGACCAACGGCATCGACAAGCCGGTGTTGAACGTCTTCCGCATGCTCGGGCAGATGAGCGGCAATCGCGTCGCGGTCACGAGCAGCGCCGGCCTGCCGCTCGAAGAAGTGCGCGACAAGAGCGTGCGCGGCCCGGCGGATATCTCGGCCTTCGCGACCCGCTCGGCGCGCTCGGCGGCGGTGCTCGTCTGGAACTACCACGATGAGGACCTGCCGGCCGCGGCCGCGGACATCGCGCTCACGATCACCGGCCTGCCCGCGGGACGGCCGACCGTGACGCACTACCGGGTGGACGCCGCGCGCGGCAATTCCTATGAGAAATGGAAGGCGATGGGCTCGCCGCAGCCGCCAACGCCGGCCCAGATTGCCGAGCTCGAGCGCGCCGGCCAGTTGACGCTCCTGGGCCCGGCCGAGCGGCCGATGGTCGCGGGCGGGACGCCTCTCGCTGACCTTCGAGTTGCCCCGCCAGGGCGTCTCGCTGGTGAAGGTGACCTGGTAGGCGATTGTGACAAATTCTTGAAAGTCGGCCCGGCGCGGAACCGCTGCCGCCGGGATGCGTTTAGATCAGTGAGAGTCAGCGGTGATCAGCCCTCGAGTCAGTCCCGCCTCTGTCATCGCCGGCGCCCTGGCGTTTGGTGTCGTCACTGGTCTCGGCGTGATGGCGTTGACCACGCAGGACGGCGCGCCTGGCCGCGCCGCCATTCACGCACCCGCGGTGGTGGCCTCGCACGTTGCGCGCGCGCTCGACGCCAATGACGACCGTGTGATCTCTGACGTTGAAATCGCAGCGGCACCGATCTCCCTCCGCCGCCTCGATCGCAATGGCGACGGCGCCCTCACGGCCGACGAGATCGCGCCGGCGGACGCGAACGCGCCGGTCGCGGTCGTCGATCCGATTGTGGCCGCGCTCGACGTCAATCGCGACGGTGTGCTCTCGGGCGTCGAAATGGCGCAGCCCCAAACGCTGCACACGCTCGATCGCAATCACGACGGCCGCCTGACCGCCGACGAAACTCGCGCGCGCACTCCCGATCGAGACAAGCGACTGCGCCCGAGCCCTCGTCGCGCCAGCGCGAACATCTAGCGCCCGAACCCCGAACAGAACCGAGAACGGAGAACCGAGAACCCGCTCTCTGTACGGCATCCCTCTTGCTCTTTCTCACATGTAGACACGACCAGCATGCCCGGCGGTGGCCAATAGCGGCACCGCGCAGGCACTCCCCGAGGTCGTGAGGTGCCCACCCTGTGAACTGTGGGCACGCCAGAGAAGGAGAGAGAGCATGTTGAGAAAGCTTCTGCTGCCAGCCGCAGCCGGTCTCGCGCTGCTGTGCGCGTCGGCGCCGGCCGCTGCCCAGGAACTGCGATCCGACCGTGCGACGTATTTCACGTTCAGTGCGCCGGTCGCACTGCCGACGATCACGCTGCCCGCCGGCCGCTACCTGTTCCGCCTCGCGGATTCAGCGGTCACGCGCTCCGTCGTGCAGGTCTATAGCGCGGACGGCTCGAAGCTGCACGCGATGCTGCTCACGCTGCCCGCCTCGCGCAACGAAGTGTCTGACGAACCGGAAGTGCGCTTCCTCGAAGGTGCAGAAAACGCGCCGCCCGCCATCGGCACGTGGTGGTATCCGGGGATGAAGAGCGGCTGGGAGTTCATCTATCCGCGGGAGCAGGCGATGAAGATCGCCCAGTCGTCCAAACAGCCGGTACTGACGACGGCGAAGGACGTCTCGAATGAAGAGATGAAGAACGCCGATCTCGTCCGCGTGACGCCGGCCGGACAAACACCGGTTGCCGGCGACCCATCCGCGACGACACCAGGCGGTACCGCGCAGCGCGGCCAGGTCGCAACGACACCGGCGCCGCAGTCGAGCACCCCGGACACACCGGCACCGCAGACGCCGACACCGGCACCGCAGAGGCCCGCACCGCCGCAGCCGGTGACGCCCGCGCCGCAGCCGGTGACGCCGGCGGCAACACCGGCGCCGCAGACGACGCCTGCTCCGGCTCCGGCCGCTCCAGCGATGACGCCGTCGACGCGATCAGAAGTGCCGCAGACCGCGAGTGCGACGCCATTAATCGCGCTGGCGGGTGTGCTGGCGCTCTGCAGCGGGCTGGCGATGAGCATCCTGCGCCGGCGTGCTTAGGGTTGGAGATCGTTGGCGGTGCACCGTAGCACCATGCTTGTGACGTGGCTCCTCGCGGGCGTCGTGACGCTCGCGCAGGAGCCACGCCGCTTTACCAGCGCCACCGATCTCGTCGTCCTGCACGTGACCGTCACCGACAGCCGAGGCCGGCCCGTGTCAGGGCTCACCGCGTCGGCCTTTACTGTCTTCGAGAACGACCAGCCGCAAGTGCTGAGCGTCTTCGCCGGCGACGGCGTCCCGGTGACGGTCGGTCTGGTCATCGACAACAGCATCAGCATGTTTGCCGTGCGCGAGCTGCTTGATCGCAGGTGCGGCCGCCTTCGCCGGCGCGAGCCATCCGGGAGACGAGATCTTCGCGCTGGCGTTCAACGAACGAGTCCGCGCCGCGCTGCCCGACGGCATGCCGTTCACACAGGACGCGGCCTTTCTTCGCCGGGCGCTCGAGGGCGTCATCACGACGCGAGGCAAGACGGCGCTGTACGACGCGATCGCCGCTGGCGTCGACTACGCTCGCGCGGGCACTCACCAGCGCAAGGCGCTGGTCGTCGTGAGCGACGGCGGCGACAATGCCAGCGCCACGACGTTCGACGCGGTGCTCGTCAAGACGCGGGCATCCAACGTGGTCATCCACTCGGTGCTTCCGGATGATGACGCCAGCCAGGATGCGAAGCCGAAGCTGATGCGACGGCTCGCGGAGGAGACCGGAGGACAGCGGTTCACGCCGCGAACGTCGCGCGACATTGCCCGCGTCCTGGAACGTGTCGCCACAGAGATCCGGCGCGGCTACACGTTGGGATTCGTCCCGACGGCTCCGCTCGACGCCACGTTCCGCCGCCTGCACGTCGCCGTGGCGGCGCCCGGCCGCAGCCGCCTCACGGCGCGCACGCGCGCAGGCTACCTGCCGGTTCGATAGCCAGTGAACGAGGGGCAGATGAACATGGTCAGACGTCGATCTCGATGGTTCGAGCGCACCCTCATCGCGGTGGGTGTCTGGTTGCTCGCCTGGGTGTGGATCGAATCGCTGGAAGCGGAAGCATTCCGGCGCCGGCTCGAAGCCTCGGCGCCGGTCGCCGTGACCGCGTCCGACCGTACGTCATCGCCGCGCTCAGCGCTTGTGGGACGACTCGAGATTCCCCGTCTCGGTGTGTCGCACGTCGTGGCCGAGGGCGACAGCGATGCCGTGCTGCGCCGCCGCGATTGGGCATCTCTCCGATACGCCGATGCCGTGGGAGCAGGGCAACAGCGTGCTGGCCGGTCATCGGGATGGCGTGTTCCGCCCGCTCAAGGACGTCCGCGTCGGCGACGTGCTCCGGCTCGTCACCGTTTCGGACGACTTCGAGTATCGCGTCACGGAGACGACGATCGTCCGGCCAACGGACACATGGGTGCTGGAACCATCGGCAGCGAGAACGCTGACGCTGATCACGTGCTACCCGTTCACGTACGTTGGGCCGGCGCCGTATCGGTTTGTGGTGAAAGCGGAGCCGCAATCGGCAGCTTCGCCACGTGCGCAGTGACACCGCCGGCAATCGCCAGAAGCAACAGCCGCAGCCACCAGCTGTCGGCAGTCCAGACGATCGTGGCGCCGATGCCGATCCACAGCAGGGCCAGCGTCACGACCTTGTCGCGCCTGCGCATCCCGCGGCCTTCGCGCTGGTTGCGGATGTAGCTGCCCAGCCAGGGGCTGTTGATGAGCTTGAGATAGAAGCGTTCCGAACTGCGCGCGTAGCACGCCGCGGCAAGCAACAGGAACACCGTCGTCGGCAGCAGCGGCAGGAAGATCCCCAGCACGCCCAAGGCCACCGAGAGGGTGCCGCAGACGACGAGCAACGCCCGAAAGAGTCGCCCCCGCACGGCTTAACAGTTTACAAAAAAAGAGGGCACGGAGGTCTTCTCCGTGCCCTCTAACATTACTGGCGCGGGGCCCCACCCCCACGCCTCGGGCCCGCGCCACAAATCGGCGCGGGGTGTCTACTTACAGGGCGTGGGCCCACCCCCACGCCTCGGGCTCTCGCCTCAGATCGGCGCGGTGCTCCACGGTTCTTCTCCGTGCCCTCTGTTCTTCCTCCGTGTCCTCGTTCTTAAAACCAGAAGCGCACGCCGAGCTGGATGTCGCGCGGCTTCATGACGGTGCTGGTGTCCAGGTTGGTGATCTTGCCGAACGCCGCATTGGTCGGCGCGAGCAATCACGTTGCCGGCGCCGAACAGCGTGTAGTTGGTCGCGTTCAGCGCCTCGAACCGCACCTGCATCCGCGCGCGGCTGCCGAGGTTGAAGTTCTTGCTGAATCCGATGTCGAGGAGCTGATGGTGCATGAACCGCAGATCCTCGAGCGTCGACGGCATCCGCCGGATGTTGGCGGCGCCGAGCGAGATCTCGGTGGCGCCGAACGTCACGACCTGTCCGGCGGCGTTGCGGAACGGCTGACCGTTCTGCGTGTAGAAGCAACTGGTGTCGAACGCCGGGATGTCGACGCCGTAGATCTGGCCCGACGAGTCCTTGTCCCAGCGCGCCTTCACGACGTCGTTCGGATCGCCGCAGCCGGGATCGAAGTAGAGGTTGCCGACGCCGAGCGGCTGACCCGACTGCATCTCGTAGCGGGCGGTGAACTGCCAGCCGCCGAGCACGGCGTCGAGCGCCGCGTTCCAGTCTGCGCCCCAGCGCTTGTTCTTGCCGAACGGCAGTTCGATCACGGTGGCCAGCGTCACGCGGTGCGGCCGGTCGACGGTCGCGAGGCGATCTTCGAGCGGCTCCCACGGGTTCAGGGGCGCCGCCTTCTCCCGCATGTGCGACCACGTGTACGAGCTCATGATCATGAACCCGCCCGCAAAGCGCTTGTCGGCGCGGAAGACCAGCCCGTGATACGTGTTCGAGCCGACGTACCGCTCGACGTTGAGCGTGTCGAACTGCGGCGCCTGCAGCAGCAGGCGCCGGCGCGCGATCGTCGCGCCGTTGACGCCCGGGTTGTCCGGGAACAGTCCCTGGAAGGGATTGGCGACCGTCGCCGAGAGGAACGTCTCGGCCGCCGTGTCGCGGACGACGCTTTGCGTGCGGTACGCCTCTCCGACGTAATTGAACGGCATCACGATCGGCAGGTTCTGGCCCTTCTGACCGAGGTATGAAATCTCGACGAGCAGGTTGGCCGGCAACTGGCGCTCGACGCCGATGCTGTAGCGCCAGTACTGCGGGTTCTTGCGATCGTCGAGCATCACCGTGCCCGGACTGCCGCCCAGATTGGCCGACAGACCGAGGCTCGACCCGACGGGTTGCAGCAACTGACCCGACGGCAGCGGATTCGTCAGGTCGGCCTGGAACGTCAGCCCGTTGTCCGCCGAGACCGGAAACAGCGTGTTCCGCGAGTAGCCGAACTGGTTGATCGGGTTGCTCAGGCCCGGCACGCCCGTCACCTGGAACGGCGCGACGAACAGGCCGATGCCGCCGCGGAGCACCATCGGCTCGTTCGAGCCGGTAGGTGAAGCCGAGTCGCGGCTGAAGGTTGTTCTTGTCGGCGGTCCACATCCGCGGCTTGTCAGCGGAGAGGTACTCGTAGCCGCCGACCAGAGCCGCGCCGAAATCAGCGGCCGAAATCGGGACGCCCGCCGGCGGGTTGGCCGCGATACGGCGTTGCGCGCCGCGGCCTGGATCGGACTGGCCGACGCGAAATCGAACGCGCGCACCGCCCGGTTCTCGGCCTCGGTCATGCCCATTTCGAGGTCGTAGCGGAGGCCGATGTTCAGCGTCAGCCGATCCGAGACGCGCCAGTCGTCGTGCGCGAAGAAGCCGTGGCTGATGACCGAGAAATCCTGCTCCGGCCGCAGTTCGATGAACGACCCATTGGTCGGCAGGCCGAGCATGAACGCCGCGATGCCCTGGCCGTAGCGGCCGCAGCGGATACTCGATGCGCGCGTCCACGCGCTGTCGAACCCGAACGCGCCGCCGCGCCAGCCCTGGTTCACTTCCGTCTGGCGCAACTGCCGCCAGTCGTAGCCGTACCGCACCGTGTGCTCGCCTTTCGTCCACGTCAGCGTCGGCGCGAACTGCACGTTGTAGAACGGTTGCGCTCGGCCGGTGTTGAATCCGCTCTGCTGTGCGCCGAGCGTCGCCACCGTGCCGCCCGCGCCGGCGCGCACCTTCCAGCGTGAACGACGGGATGTACTGGTAGCCGCCGAACAGCGCCAGCGTCGAAGCGGGGAACCCGAGAATCGCCGGGTCGATCGACTCGTGCGGCTTCAGGTCGTCGTTGAACCGCAGCCAGCTGCCCTTGACGTCGAGAATCATCGACGGCGAAAGCACGGCCGTGTGGCCGAACGCGAAGTTCAGGTTGAAGCGATCGGTGCCGCCCTGCGTGATGTTGACGCCGTTCTGCAGGCCGGCGAAGTTGAACCGCTCTTCACGGCGGAAGTTGCGCAGCCAGCGGCCGTAGGTGCGCTGGCCGCCCGACCACTGGTGATCGACGCGCACCATCTGGAAGTTGTAGCCGTAGGTCCACGGCTGATCGACGAACAGGTTGTTCTGCAAGTCGGCGTTGGGCGCCACGTTGGCGGCCGGATAGAACTGCAGGATGTTGAGCGCGATCGGATTCAGCCGGTCGGTCGGAATGATGTTCCCCTGAAACGGATCGCGGGTGACCACGCCGCCGACATTGCGGGCCGTGCGCGGATCGAAAATCTGCACGCCGGCCGCCAGCAGCTCGGAGAAGTCGCCCTGCCGCATCTTCGCGGTCGGCACCGAGGTCTGGAATGACTCCTCGGTGTCGTCCTGCAGCTTCTCGAACGACGCCATGAAGAACGTCTTGTTCTTGAAGATCGGGCCGGATCCGGTCGCGCCGTAGCGGTTGTAATCGCGGATCGTCTTGCCGGTGTTGTTGCGGAGCGACGCGAAGAGATCTTCCGATCGCGAGTCGTCGCGATTGTAGAAGGAGCCGGCGAGGTTGAACCGGTTGGTGCCGCTCTTGAGCGCGAGGTTGACGCTGCCGGCGCCGGTGTGGCCGATCTGCGCGTCGTAGGCGGCGGTGTCGACCTTGAATTCCTGAATCGCTTCGGCCGGCGGCTGGATGCCCGCGCGCGCCTGCGAGACGACGTTGCTCGAGCCGTCGATCGAGAACTCGCTGCTGATGGTGCCGGTGACGGTCATGCCGCGCAGGTTGTCGTTGTCCATCGGGCGCTGCAGCGCGTAGGAGCGCTCGAACGTCGCGCCCGGAATCAACCGCGTCAGGCCGTAGGCCGTGCCGTCGCCGAGCGGGATCTCCGAGATGAGCTTGGCGTCGATGACCTGGCCCATGGTGGCGGTGCCGGTCTCGAGGATGGGCCGGGCCGTGACGACGATGCTTTCCTCGATCGCGCCCGGGGCCAGCGTGATGTCGATGACGACGCGATCGCCGACGCGCACCCGAATGTCGCCCTGCTTGACGCTCTTGAAGCCGGCTGAGCGTGGCGGTCACGGTGTAGTCGCCGGGGATGAGGTAGAGGGCGGTGTAGACGCCGGTGTCGTTGGTCACGACCGTGGTCGTGCCGTTGGTCGCGGTGTTGACGACGGCGAGTGAGACGCCGGGCAGCACGCCGCCGGAACTGTCGACGACGCGGCCGGTAATGGAGCCGCGCGACTCCTGCGCGCGGGCGGGGGCCGCGGCGAGCGCGGCGATCAGGACGAGAGCAACGACGACGAACGCCGACGGGCGGCGACAGGGCCGCTGTCGAGCGAGCGGCAAGGATTCACCAGGCATTGAGACGGCCTCCAAGTGGATTGTCCACATCAATTCAGGGTGAAGGCTATATCATATATGACCGCGCAAAGTAAAACGTCGGGAGCCGGAGTCAAGCGCCCTTCACGCCCGGACGTCGAGCGCCCTTCGAGGCCCGGACTTCAAGCCGCGCTGACGGTCTCGACGCCGTGACGCACTTCAAGCGCCTTTCACCCCGGACCTCCCGCGCTCTTAAGGACCCCGTTCTGTCTGAACGCCTCGACGACCCGCTCGACCGTCGGCCACAGTCCCGGCAGGCCTGTCGCCACCGGGGCCATCCGCCTCAGCACGTCGTCGCGGGTCAGCGCCTGGTCGAGCCAACTGCCGCCGGACGAGTGCGCGTTGAGAATCAGGGGTTGCAGCCGGTCGAGGGCATTCGCGAACTGCGCCTCGGGCGTCACGCGCGCTTCGAACTCCTCCCAGAGCCCGCGGACGTAGTCGCGCTGGTCGTCCGGCAGCAGGCCGAACACGCGATCGGCCGCCGCCTCTTCGCGCGCGGCCTTAGTGGATTGTCCAGCGGTGTCGTAGGCGAACGTATCGCCGGCATCGATCTCGACCAGATCGTGCACCGCGACGATCTCGAGCGCGCGCAGCAGATCGATGGAGCCGGTCGTGTGCTCACGCAGGATCAGCGCGAGCAGCATCAGATGCCACGTATGCTCCGCGGAGTTTTCGAAGCGCGAGCCGTCCAGGAGCTTCGTCCGGCGGGCGACCGCCTTGAGCTTGTCGGCTTCGACGAGAAAACGGATCTGCTGGTCAAGGCGCGTTGCATTGGTCATTGTCGATTGGTGATTGATTGCACATCAATGATTACTGTTCGTTGTAGGCCGCCCGCGCCAGCGCGGCGATGCCGTTGGCGCGCGGCCAGGTCGGTTGCGTCTCCTGGATCTCTCGCTGGACGATCGTCGCGACCTCGTCGACGAGACGGCCCTCCTTCTTGAGCGACGTGGACCCGGGCGCTGATGATCATCAGCAGGCTGCGATGCGTGCCGATGATCGAGCCGGGGCCCACCTCGCCATGGGCTGGCACGACGAATTCCGGCTTCATCCCGTCGAACGTTTCGAGCGCCGTCGTCCACGCCTTGAAGCTGGAAACCGCCGTGGCGGCGAGAAACGAGTTGTTCATGACGACGTCGCCGGCAAACAGCACGTTGTCGCCTTCGACCAAAAAGCCGGTGTCGCCGCGCGTGTGCGTCGGCCCGACGACGAGGCAACGTACTCGGACGCCGCCAAGGTCGATCGTGTAGTCGCGATCGAACGTGACCGCCGCGGGCCGCCGGGCCGCGTCCTTGAGGAGTTCGGCGGTCAAGGGCGATCGTTTAGAGAATGTCTCGATCATCTGCGCGCCGTTCTGCTCGAACTCCGCTTCCTGCGTCTTCGAGTTCACGTACTGCGCCGATTCGGGAAACGCGACGTAGCCGGTCGTGTGCTCCGGGTGGAAATGCGTACTCACGATGAAGAGCTCGCTGTTCTTGCTCACCTTCGCGACTTCGCGCAGGACGGCTTCGCCGTTGCGCCGCCCAAGCCCGGGATCGATGACCAACGTCGCCCGCGAGCCGACGACGATGCCCACGTTGGGAACGAGCGCGACGTTGTCATCAGGGATGACATACGTGTGCGGCGCCACCTTGACCGTCCGGCCTTCTTTGACCAGGGGATCAGGCGCCGGGCCACGCTGGGCCACGGGCGTCGCGACGACCACGAGCAACAAAGTCACGGCGGTCGCCAGGCTCTTGTTCATGGTTTCCCCAGCGCCCAGTTTTACCACGCCCGCCTTCGCCCGCCTTCGCCCGCTTTGCGGGCTACAGCGGGCAAGCCCGCCCGCACCCAGCACCCAGCACCCAGCACTCAGCACCTAGCACCTAGCACCCGCCTTCGCCCGCTTTGCGGGCTATGGCGGGCAAGCCCAACCGCACCCAGCACCCAGCACTTAGCACCCAGCACGGGGCCCCCGCACCCCGCACTGCTCTCTGACCTACAATCCGAACCCAGATGCCCCGCGTCCTGGTCGTGTGCGCCTGTTTCCTGACGGCGGTCGCCGTCGGCGCGGCAGCAAGCCCCGGTCTTCCGCACTGGCGTCGATCTCGTTGCCGTGGAGGTCGTTGTCGTCGACCGCGACGGCGCCCCGGTGCGCGGGCTCTCCGCGGCCGACTTCACCGTCACGCTGGAAGGGCAGCGCCGGCCCGTTGAGGCGGTGGCCTACCTCGAGTTTGGTGCGACCTCCGTGGCGCCGGTCGAGGCGGCGCCATCGCGGACGACGACCAACGATCCCGCGCGCCAGCCCCCTGCCGGCCGGGGCGTGCGCACGATCGTGTTCCTGGTCGACGACCTGTCGGCGAAGCCGACGCAGGGCAAGGCGCTGCGGGTAGCCGCCGAGCGCGTGCTGGCGTCGCTCGATCCGACCGATCTCGTTGGCGTCGCGAACACCAGCGGGCTCGGGCCCGTCGTCAACCCGACGCGCGATCGCGCCGCGGTCGCAACGGCGTTGGCCAGCAAGGGACTGACGGGGCGCGATGACGATACGACCGCGCCGTTCTACATCACGGTGCCGGAAGCGATGGAGATCGAGCGCGGCATGCCGCTCGACACATTGCGAAACGTCGCGCAGCGGGAGTGCGCGATCCTCGACATCCGCGCCCGAGGTGTGTCCGGAACTGGTGGCGGGCGCCGGCCGCCGGCTCGCGCGTTATGCCGTGCACCGGGCGGCCTCGCAAATCGCGTCGTATCTCACGGTGATTCGGGCGCTGCGGGCAGCGCCGGCGCCACGCGTCGTCATCGCCCTCACGAGCGGTCTCGCCACGGGTACCGACAAGAGCGTGGCCGAGGAACTGGCGCCGATTACCCGTGCCGCGGCGGAGTCCGGCGTGCTGTTCTACGCCGTGACCGAGCTCGGCGATCCCACCGACGCCAGCGAGATGAGCGTCGGGGCGGGCTGCCTGCCGCCCTGTATCGATCGCCCGGCGGCGCGGCGTGACGAGAGCAATTTCCTGACCGCCGGGGTCCAGACGCTTGCCACCGCCGCCGGTGGCGAGGCCTTCCGGGCCGTCGGTCAGCCTGACCGCTTCCTCAGCCGCGTGCTGAGCGAGACGTCGGGCATCTATCGGCTTGGCGTCACCTCGCTTTCATCTCCCACGCCCGGACGATTCCTGAACGTCAAGGTCACGGTGAACCGCCCGGGACTCACCGTTCGCGCCAACCGGCACGCCCTCGTGCCGGCGATGTCCGCCGCGGCGCCGCCGTCGGTTGACGATCTGCTGCGCGAAAAGATCGCGCAGGGTGGCGTCGGGTTCGGCGTGCCGATCGCGCTCGCGACGGCGCTCCGGCGCGATCCCTCGAGCGAGGCGCTGCAACTCGCCGTCAACGTGCAGCTGCCTCCGGGAACGCCCGCTCCGCTCACTGCGATGTTCGCCGCGCTCGATGAGCGTGGACAAACGGTCAATGCCGGACGCCGTGTGATTGCGGCGGCGACAGACGCCGACGGATATTGGATCGCGTTTCCCGTGCCGCTCGCAGCCGGCGGCACCTACCGCCTGCGCTTTGCCGTCGCGGACGGGCAGGGCAGTGTCGGCAGTGTCGAGCAGGCCATCGCGGCGAAGCTCGCGCGTCTGGGCGCCTACCAGGCGAGCGATCTCATCCTGTCGTGGAAGGCGGCGGAGGGCCCCGGGCGGTTCCTGGCGCTCGAGACGGTGCCCACCGCTGCGGTCTCTGTCTCGACGACGCTCGAGCTCTATCCGGACGGCCCGGCCCCTTCCGCGTCACTGCCCACCATCCGCTTCGAGGTCACTCGCGTCGGTGAGACCACGCCGACGCTCGAGCGCGACGTCACACCGGCCGCCGGCCGGGTGCTCAGCGCGACGACCGAGATCCCCACCAGCCTGCTCGAGGCCGGGTCCTACACGATTCGCGCGACGGTCATCCAAGGCGGACAGCCGCTCGGCTCGGCGACGACGACGTTCCGGATGAGGCAGTAGCGCCTGCAAGCTTTCCCGCCATCTTCGTTCTACTGACATCGCCGCCATCGCCGTAGGGGCGAGGCGACTTCGACCGGTGGGCGTGCCCACGGGAGGCCTGTGATGTCACGACGTCTGCGCGCGTTTCTGCTTGTCGGCGCAATGCTGGGTTCGGCGCTGGGGTCCACTGCGCTCCGAGGCCAGTCCAGCGCCCCTCCTTCGCCCGCTGCCGCGCAAGCGAAGGCGACGACGCTGATCGGGTCGGTCGTCGACGCATCGCTTGACGCCCCTGTCGGGCGTGCTCGTCACCCTCGAGCGCGAGGGCCATGGGATTGCCAAGGCGACGACGCCGGCCGACGGCACGTTCCGCTTTCCGGGGTTGGCGGCCGGAACGTATCGGATCCGCGCCGAGCGCGCCGGCTTTCCCACGGTCGACCGCGAGGTCCGCGTCACGGCCGGTGCCGAGATCGTGCGCATGCCGATCGTGCTCGTGAAGCCGGAGGACCTGAAAGCCGAGGCCCAATCCGCAACGATGGCCGAGGCGAGCCGCCAGACGGACGCTCTAGGCCGGTCGCAGGGCGGCGTGCCGCCACCGCCGGCTCGCGACCGCCGCCGCCGACGGCGGCGTACCCCCCGGCGTCGAGCACGAGCACGTCAGTGATGAGCGGTGGCGGCGGCGGTCGTGGCGGCGCCAGCGCGAGCCCCGCCGGTGGCTCCCGACGAAGCGCGCGAGGCGTTCGCCCGGCACGGCGTCCGCGACGATCGCGATCCGTGGTCCGGCTATCGTTACCGCCACTCCGGCGAGCGCTACGCGCACGTCGAGCCGAATCGCTTCCAGCCGGCGTGGACGCACCCGCTCTCGACCTTTGGCGCCGACGTCGACACGGCGTCGTACTCGAACGTCCGCCGCTTCCTGTCGCAGGGCCAGCTTCCGCCGCGGGATGCCGTGCGCGTCGAGGAGTTCGTCAACGCCTTCAAGTTCGACTACGACCTGCCTCGCGACGGCCACCCGATTGCGATCACGACCGAAGTGGCCGACTGCCCGTGGGCGCCGGCACACAAGCTCGTGCTGATCGGCGCGCGCGCGCGGACGGCGCCGGCCCGAGAAATCGCCGGCCGCAATATCGTGCTGCTCATCGACGTCTCGGGATCGATGGCGCCAGACGATCGGCTGCCGCTGCTCAAGGCGGCGCTGCGGATGTTCGTCGAGACGCTGCAGCCGGACGACCGGCTGGCGATCGTGACCTACGCGGGATCGAGCGGCATCGCGCTCCCGTCGACCTCGCTTCGCCAGCGCGACGTCATCCAGCGCGCGATCTCGAGTCTCTCGGCCGGCGGATCGACCAACGGCGGCCAGGGCCTGATCACCGCCTATCGCGTCGCTCGCGGCGCCTACATCTCGGGCGGCGTCAACCGCGTCCTCCTCGCCACCGACGGCGACTTCAACGTCGGCATCGTCGATCGCCAGGATCTGCTGCGGTTGATCCAGCGCGAGCGCGAATCGGGCGTCTTCCTCTCCGTGCTCGGCGTCGGCACCGGCAATCTCAATGACGCGACGATGGAACTGCTGGCGGACCGGGGGAACGGGCATTACGCGTATCTCGACTCGCTGCAGGAGGCGCGGCGAGTCCTCGTGCGCGAGGCCGATGCGACGCTGGAGAACGTCGCCAAAGACGTCAAGTTCCAGGTCGAGTTCAACCCGGCGCTGGTGAGCGAGTGGAAGCTGATCGGCTACGAGAACCGCCTGATGGCCGCGCAGGACTTCAACGACGATCAGAAGGATGGCGGCGAGATGGGCGCGGGCCACACCGTGACGGTCCTGTACGAGGTCGTCCCGGTCGGCGTCGAGCGGCCGAGTGCCCGCGAATCCGGGCCGGCGGTCGATCCGCTGCGATACCAGACGACGGCCGCCACGGCGACGCCCCGTGCCGCGCAGGAACGGCCGGCCGCCGCCGACGCGGCGACGGCGGGGGAGTGGCTCACCGTCAAGGCGCGATACAAGCAGCCGGAGGGCGAGACCAGCCAGCTCATCACGCGTTCGGTGCGGAGCGGCGGCCGCGTCCGGCATCTCCCGCTCGCGTCGGCCGTCGCCGAGTTCGGCCTGCTCTTGCGCGCCGGCAACGGCACCGCCGCGCGGTGGAACGCGCTCGCCGCTCGCGCTCACCTGCTGCAGCCGGCGAATCCGTCAGTCGAGGTCGCCGGATTCGTCGAGCTGGTTGAGATCGCGAAGGGGCTCGGCGGGCGACGCGACAACTGACGTAAGAGACCGCCCGATCCGGAACACGGGGGGCACGGCGGGCGACGCAATCACTGACCTGAGACAACGTTCGCTCCAGAACACGGGGGCCACGGAGCGACGGAGGACACGGGGTTACGAAGGAAAACCCTTCTGATCCCGCAATCTCCGTGCTTCCCCGTGCGTCCCCGTGATCCCCGTGTGAGAGGTCTGTCGTCGGTCGGTCACTTGGCGGCGGCGCGACAGACTGACCTGAGACAACGTTCGCTCCAGAACACGGGGGGCACGGAGCCGACGGAGAACACGGGGTGTAGGAAGGAAAACCCTTCTGATCCCGCAATCTCCGTGCTCCCGTGCTTCCCCGTGACCGTGGAGCGGTCTGTCGTCGGTCGATCACTTGGCGGCGGCGCGACAACTGACCTGAGACAACGCTCGCTCCAGAACACGGGGGGCACGGAGCGACGGAGGACACGGGGTTACGAAGGAAAACCTTCTGATCTGAATCTCCGTGCTCTCCGTGCTTCCCCGTGATCTCCGTGTGAGCGGTCTGTCGTCGGTCGGTCACTTGGCGGCGGCGCGACAACTGACCTGAGACCACGCTCGCTCCAGAACACGGGGGCCACGGAGCGACGGAGGACACGGGGTTACGAAGAAAACCCTTCTGATCTGCAATCTCCGTGCTCCCCGTGCGTCCCCGTGATCCCGTGTGAGCGGCCTTCGTCAGCTCGTCTCCCGAGGTACTGCTCGACCGTTCTTGGCGCAACACCAAACCGGTCCGCGGCGGCTTTCCACGTGGGGAGGGCCATCGAATGCGTCGCGCTGAAGAGCCCAATCGTCATCAGCCGCGCGACGACTTCGTTGAACGGCCGCACGATCGGCGCGAGCGCCTTCATCATCAGGACGGGAATGTGCCGGCGCTTGCCTGAGGCGCCGAGGCGCCGCTCGACGAGCGTCGCGAGGTCGTTCATGGAAAGCGTCGACGGTCCGCCGATCTCGATCTTTTCGTTGACCACGTCCTCACGCGCGAGAATCCTGACGATGAACTCCGCGACGTCGTCCACCGCGATGTAGTTGCCGAGCGACGTTCCGTCGCCGAAGATCGTCGTCACGCCCTTCTTCCGGATGCCGCCGGCGAGGATCTGGTCGATCCAGATGTCCATGAACGCGGACGGACGGAGCGCGACGTACGGCACGCCGCTGCGCTTGATCGCGTCCTCGATGTACCACTTGATGCGGAAGTGATCGACGATCGCATCCTGGTCGACGCCACGCGCCGAGACGAAGATGAGCCGGCGAACGCCGGCGTTCCGCGCCGCGGCGCACAAGTTCTGATGTCCGGAGAGGTCGACGCGCCGGGGACTCGTCGGTCCAGAGCCCATGAAGTTGTTGGCCGTGGACACGATCTGCCCGATATCGCGGCAGGCTTCACCGAGGGCCCTGCCGTCCAGCAGATCCACTGCCGCGATTTCGGCGCCGGCGGCCGCCAGCGCCGCGAGTTTCTCGCGATTGCGGGCGAGCGCGCGTACCGGAGTGCCCTGAGCGATCAACTTGCGCGCGACCGCCCCGCCGAGCTGGCCGGTGGCACCGACAACGAGGACGCGGGTGGATGGCATCGCGCTCAGGTTATCGATCGCGATGCGGCCGATCAATCGTCCCGAGCCGCGCTACGAAATCAAGTCGGTCAGCTCGCGCTCGGCCTGCAGCCAGTCGGCCAACGGATCGCCCGTTCCGGCCGGCCTCGACTGCGAGATTTCATAGGCGCGGCGCGCGATCTGCTCATGAGTCGGCGCCTCCGTCCTGGCCGGAGCGGCCTCGGCGGCAAGCGCCGTCTTGGCGCTGCGGCGTCGCGGCCGCGGAGCGGCCGGCGGGGTCGTGGTGCGTCGAGCCCTGGGGGAGCGAGGTGGCTGAGGTGGAGTTTCCATGGCGGTTTCCTTTAGCAACTTCCATGCCCGGCTGGGCACGGCTGCGAGTACGGTAGCGACTCACTGAAACACCACCGTAAACACTGATCCGATTATGCCTCGGGCCGAGAGGCGGATGGGCCGGCCTGAGACGACATCAATGTCGGGCGCAGGGCGATTTTCAACAACCTTGTGGAATCCTCTTGCACGGCATCGCGCGCGTGCCCCACGATCTAGCGCGGTTTGCGAAACGCGTAGCGCGGATTGGGCTGCAATCCGCGTGCAGTTGCGCGGGCCCCAAGCCCGGCCCGCCCTACGTACGTGCTCGCGCAGACTCCAGACACGGCTCCTAGCGCGCCGAATCCGCCTGGAGGTGTGTATGCGAACGTCGAAACCGCGCTTCATCGTCCTGTTGCTCGGGGCCATGATGGTGGCCTCGCAAGGGTGGGCGCAGGATCATCAACACGGGACCGAGAAGCTGGGCCGCGTGCATTTCGAGACCTCGTGCGCGCCGGCGGTGCGCGATGCGTTCGACCGCGGCGTCGCCTTGTTGCATTCGTTCTGGTATGCGGTGGCCCTCGACGCGTTCAATGCCGTCGCCAAGCAGGATCCGTCCTGCGCGATGGCGCATTGGGGGGCGGCGCTGAGTATTTGGGGCAACCCGCTCGGCGGCACGCGAACGGCAGAGACGATCGAGCGCGGACGCGCGGCTGTGGCGCGTGCAACGGCCGCTTCGGCGAAAACGGATCGAGAGCGGGCGTACATCGCGGCGGTCGAGGCGCTCTACGCTGGAGAAGGACCACAGCCGGCCCGCGCGCTCGCCTACGAACGCGCGATGGAGGCCGTCGTCGCTCGACATCCGGCCGACACCGAGGCGAAGATCTTCTACGCCATCGCCCTCGACGCGGCCGCCGATCCCGCCGATCAGACCTACGCGAAGCAGTTGAAGGCCGCGGGTCTGCTCGAAGTGGCGTTCAAGGCGCAGCCGGATCATCCGGGCGCGGCGCATTATCTGATTCACAGCTACGACGTGCCGGCGCTGGCGAACAAGGGGCTGCCGGCCGCACGGCGATATGCCGCCATCGCGCCCGATGCGCCGCACGCCCTCCACATGCCCTCGCACATCTTTACGCGCGTCGGCGCGTGGCAGGACTCGATCGACTCGAACCGCGCATCGGAGGCGGCCGCGAAGAAAGCCAACTCGCCGCCCGAACAACTCCACGCGCTCGACTACCAGACGTACGCCTACCTGCAACTCGCCCGCGACGCCGAGGCCCAGAAGGTCCTGGCGGAATCGAAGGCGATTCTCGCCAAGGTCGAGGCCGGCGGCGGATACGGGTTTGCCGGAGTGTACGGCGCCACGGCGATCCCGGCACGTGTCGCCCTCGAACGCGGCGCCTGGGCCGAGGCGGCCGCGCTGGCGCCGCAATCGACCGCGTTTCCGCACGCCGACGCCGTGATCCTGTTCGCGCGGGCACTCGGCGCCGCTCGCAGCGGACGGGCCGCGGAGGCGCGGACGTCGGCCGAAGCGTTGGCGCCGATCGCAGAGGCACTGCGCGCCAAGAAGGAGACCTACTGGGCCGGCCAGGTCGAGATTCAGCGCAAAGCCGCGCTGGCATGGACGCTCCAGGCCGAAGGCAAGACGACAGAGGCGCTGGCGATGGCGCGTGAAGCCGCCGACGCGGAAGACGCGACCGAGAAGAGTCCCGTGTCGCCGGGGCCGATCGCGCCCGCACGCGAACTGCTGGCCGAATTGCTGCTGGAGGCGAAGCAAGCGGGCCCTGCGCTCGCAGAATTCGAGCG
Source organism: uncultured Acidobacteriota bacterium (assembly GCA_963816795.1). Lineage (GTDB taxonomy): Bacteria > Acidobacteriota > Vicinamibacteria > Vicinamibacterales > SCN-69-37 > CAWFLT01. The sequence continues at coordinate 103,089 of CAWFLT010000004.1, forward strand.
GGCGATGACCCGCGAACCCGGACGCTTCCGATCGCTCGCCGGCGCCATGCGTGCCGCCAACGCGACGGGCGATCGCGCGAAGGCCCGTAAGTATGCGGCGGCGCTGACGGCGCTCGCGAAAGGCTCAACGGCCGCGAGGCCCGAGCTTGCCGAAGCCAAGCGCATCACGCAGTAGGACGCATGGAGGGGCGGGCTTCAGCCCGCCTGGCCGTCTGCTACAGTCGAAGGAATGCCTGACACTGTTGAATTCGGCCTGGACACCTTCGGTGATGTGACGTTCGACGCCGCGGGCCGTTTGAAATCTCAAGCGCAGACGCTTCGCGACGTCGTCGCCGAGGCGGTCCTGGCCGATCAGGTCGGCATCGATGCGTTCGGCGTCGGCGAGCACCATCGCAACGACTTCGCGATCTCTGCGCCAGAGGTCGTGCTGGCCGCAATCGCCGGCCGGACCGAGAAGCTGGTGCTCGGCTCGGCGGTCACGGTGCTCAGCACCGACGATCCGGTGCGTGTCTTTCAGCGATTCTCGACGCTGAACGCCGTGTCGAATGGCCGCGCGGAGGTGATTCTCGGCCGCGGATCGTTCACCGAGTCGTATCCGCTGTTCGGCTACGATCTGACCCGTTACGAGGAGCTGTTCGAGGACAAGCTCCGCCTGTTTGCGGAGCTCCTGAAATCCGGGCCGGCCACGTGGAGCGGGTCGACCCGCTCCGCGATCACCTCGCAGGTGATCTACCCGCCGATCGAGACGGGCGTGTTGCGCACCTGGGTCGGCGTGGGCGGCAGTCCCGAATCCGTGGTCCGGGCCGCGCGCCACGGCTTACCGCTGACGCTCGCGATCATCGGTGGCAGCCCTCACCGCTTTCGGCCGTACGTGGATCTCTACTACGAGTCGTTGGGCCGCTTCGGCAAGTCGGTGCAACCGGTTGCCGTGCATTCACCCGGCCATGTGGCCGCGACGGACGATCAAGCGAAGGCCGAGCTGTGGCCGCACTACGAAAAAATGATCGGCCGTATCGGTGCCGAGCGCGGCTGGCCGCCGCCGACGCATGCGCAGTTCGATCGCGAAACCGGTCCCGACGGCGCGCTCTGCGTCGGCTCGCCGGACACGGTGGCGACGAAAATCGCCAACACGATCAAGACGCTGGGCTTGTCCCGCTTCGATCTCAAGTACAGCAACGGCACGATGCCGCACGAGCAGCTCCTCCAAAGCATCGAGCTCTTCGGCACCCAGGTCATTCCTCGGGTGAGGGAAAAGCTTGGATAGAATGCGCCAATGACCCGCAGCACTTTTTCCGCGCTGGCGGCTATAGCCGTGGCCTTCGTTGGGCTGTCTCCGATATCGCATGCGCAGCAAGGGCGGCCGCTGCAGGATCCCAATCACGAGACCACGACCCAGGACGTGCCCGGTCTGACCGCGGCGACGAGCCTGTGTGCGATCTCCGACGACCCGGGGTACGGAACGACGACGGAGAAGCCCATTCAAGTGGGCGGCGGCGCGATGTATCTCGCGTCGCGCGAGACCAAATACCTGGGCGCGCTGCGTGGGCCGGACGGGCAAGGCGTGCACTTCAAGCGGACCGGATCGACACGCAGCCCCGACGGCACGATCCTCGACAGTTACAGCCTCGACTACAAGGGCATCGAAACGGCCGTTACTCTGTATCTCGACGGCTATCACTGGACGGCGCCGCCCAAGGCCCCGGTGGGCTGGCTCTGTGGCGCCGACATGAATCTGGCGCCGCCCGGACCGGATCCGTTCGTGACGCAGATGCAGGTGCGCAAGATCGCATTCGATCTCGGTCAACAGCCGATTGAGCCCATCTCGCTCGATCCTGACGGATCGAAATCGCATGGCGTCATCTTCGACCACGTCCGGCTGATGGCGCTCGGCGCGCGCCTGGCCTCGAGCAGCGGCAAACCGCTCGACCCCGATCAACCGCCGCGGCAAGTCATCGAAGTGAGGATGGTCGTCGTCGCGTTTCCAATGAAGTGCGACGACAAGGACATCGTGCCGGACAGCGTAAAAGTGATGAACCGTGACGGCAACACGCCGCGCGTTCTGGCCACCGGGAAGGGCGACGCTGTCGCCAAGCTCGTGCCCGGGTTCGACGTGCCTCCGGGTTCAGTCGCCGTCGCCTACGCGACGTCCGGGTTGACCGACGGCGCCAGGACCGTCGTCCAGTACGCGGAGAGCTGCGGGGGACAGCCGCGCGAGCTCCAGCTCCCGGCGCGCTTCGACCGCGGCCGCATCATCCGGTCGGTACCCGGCACGACGCCGCCCGGCGTGGCGGTGCCGCCGACTGGCGTGCAGGTGCACGTGCAGGTGTTCATCGCCTATGACGGCACGACGCTCCTGCCTGAGTACGTCTCCGGGCCGTGGGAGCTGCGCGAGGCGGCCATCGCCGCGGCGAAAGACTGGCGCGTCGAAGCGCCGCGGTTGAACGGCGCGCCGATCCTCGGGAGGTCAACGCTGGCGATCACGTTTCGACCCAGATAGCCTCCGAGGGGGGACCGGGTGACGATGCCGCTGACGCTTCAGCTCACGCCCCACGGCCATCTGCTGATCGCGGACGACGACGCGGCGATGCCCGTCGCGCCCGAGGTGGGCACCCGGCTCCGCGAGGCGTTCGCACAGGGCGACGGGCACGGGTTGCTCCAGCTCGGGGCCGAGGAAGTCGAGACGGCCCTGCCGGCCGCGTTCGCGTACTGGCGCGACTTGGCCGCGCGCTTTGTCACCGCAGCCTGTGGCCGGCCAGATTCTGGAGGCTCGGCCGCCGCGCGAGCCTGTCCCGTTGCCGCCGCCTGAAGTCCTGTCGTCGCTCACCGCCGCGGCCCCGCCAATGACCGGCAGCGAGTATCTGTCTGCGGAAGTGCTCGCCGCCGAATGGCGTGCGCTCGACGCTGCGCTCAGCTCCGAGCTCGCCGCGTCGGGCCAGTCGCTGCAGGCGTTTCTTCACGACCGTCATCCCGGCTGGAGTGTCGTCGGCCGCGTCCACTTCAATCTCGCGGAGTACCAGCTCGATCCGGAGACGCCGTTTGCGTTTCTTGCGACCTACACGACGTCGCTGTCATCGCGCGGGCAAGGCGCAGCATTCGCCGCTCGGCCGCGCGCTCGAGGAGTATCGCGGGCGCGAGGAACCAAGCCCGGCTGCTGTCGCTGCTCGTCCCGGTCCAGCGCGCCGCGGAGTCGTGCGCGCTGGCTGAAGAAGATGGTGGACGCCGGCGACGTCTTCCATCCGCTCCGCTGGACGGCCGCCGAGGCGTATCGAGTTTCTGCAGGACGTTCCGTCAGCTCGAGGCCGCGGGCGTGATCGTGCGGCTGCCGGCGGCCTGGCAGAGCGGCCGGCCGTCGCGCCCGCGGGCGACCGCGACGATCGGGACCAAGACGCCAGCTCGGGCGTCGGCACCGAAGCGCTGCTCGATTTCGAGATGGGCGTCACACTCGACGGCGAGCCGCTCACCGCCGAGGAGATCAACGCGCTGCTCTCCGGCACCGACGGCTTGCAGGTTCCTCCGCGGCCAATGGGTCGAGGTCCGGCGCGAGACGCTGCAGAAGATGATCGACGAGTTCGGGCGCTCGAGCGGACCGCCGCCGAGCACGGCATCACCTTCGCGGAAGCGATGCGGCTCGCCGCCGGCGCGTCGCTCGATGGCGACGCGCGCCGACGGCCGACGACGGCCGCGAGTGTGGTCGCAGGTCTCCGCCGGGCCGTGGCTTCGCGACGTGCTCGCGGGCCTGCGTGGGCCCGAAGGGCCTGGCGCGCATCGAGACGGAGCCGGCTGCACGCGACGCTTCGGCCCGTATCAGGACGCCGGCGTGCGCTGGCTGCGCCTGTTGTCGTCGCTCGGTCTCGGCGCCTGCCTGGCCGACGACATGGGCCTCGGCAAGACGCTGCAGGTGCTGGCGCTGCTCGTCGCCAGGCCGCGCCGCGACGACGAGCCGCCGGCGCTCGTCGTCGCGCCGGCCTCGCTGCTGGCGAACTGGGCCGACGGAGACCGCGCAGGTTCACGCCGTCGCTCCGCGTCCTGATCGCGCATCCGTCGTCGATCCCGCGCGCCGAACTGAACGATGGCGATCGATCCCGCGCGTCGTCGCCGGCGCGATCGATCTCGTCGATCACGAGCTACGTCGCTCGGTGGCGCGACTGCCGTGGATGGCGTCGACGTCGCTGGCGCGCGGTCGTGCTCGACGAGGCGCAGGCGATCAAGAATCCGGCGGCCCGCCAGACGCGCGCGGTGAAGGCGCTCGACGCGCCGGCACGGATCGCGCTGACCGGCACGCCGGTCGAGAACCGGCTGACGGATCTGTGGTCGATCTTCGACGTCGATCAACCCGGGCCTGCTGGGCGCGCATCCAGCCGTTCGCGCGGTGGACGAAGCGGCTCGCGGCCGCGCCGCAGCCGTCGTTCGCGCCGCTGCGCGAGCTCGTGCGCCCGTACATCCTCCGGCGCATGAAGACCGATCCGGCCGTCATCGCAGGATCTGCCGGCCAAGACGGAAGTCGCGGCGTACTGCACGCTGTCGCCGCGCCAGGCCGCGCTCTATCAGCAAGTCGGTCGATGAGCTGGCGAACGACGGCTCGACGACACGGAGCGGCATCGAGCGCCGCGGCCTCGTCCTCGCGTTTCTGCTGCGGTTCAAACAGATCATCAATCACCCGTCGCACTGGCTCGGCGACGACCGCTGGCGCGAGGCGGACAGCGGCAAGTTCAAGCGGCTGCGCGAGATTGGCGAGACCATCGCGCGCGAGCAGGAGAAGGTGCTGTCTTCACGCAGTTCCGCGAGATGACCGCGCCGCTGTCGTCGTTTCTGGCGTCGGTGTTCGGCCGCCCCGGGCTCGTGCTGCACGGCGGCACGCCGGTCGGCGCAGCGGCGCGAAGCTCGTCGAGCAGTTTCAGCACGGACGAGACGCACGCCGTTTTTCGTGCTCTCGCTCAAGGCCGGCGGCACCGGGCTCAATCTCACGGCCGCGTCGCACGTCATCCACTTCGATCGCTGGTGGAATCCGGCGGTCGAGAACCAGGCGACCGATCGCGCGTTCCGCATCGGCCAGACGACGGCCGTGCTCGTCCACAAGTTCATCTGCCGCGGCACGGTCGAAGAGAAGCATCGACGACTGCTGATCGAATCGAAGCGCCGTCTCTCGCGCGACGTGCTCGAAGGCGGCGCGCGAGATCCCGCTGACGGAGCTGCGCGACGACGAGTTGCTGCGACTGGTGGCGCTCGACATCAACCAGGTGGCGGCCGAATGAGCAAGCGGCGCGTGTCGTACGAGCGCTGGCAGCCGTGGCCGGATACGCTCTCGGTCGGCGCCGAGCGGCGTCTCCGGCCGGACGGCGCGCCGCGGAGCTCGCGAGGAAGGGCAGCCGGACGCTGTCGCCGGTCGTCATCGACGGGCGAGAGATCGCCGACGACCTTCTGGGGCGACGCGTGGTGCAAGAACCTCGAGCGGCTACAGCGACTTCGCCAACCGGCTCTGCCGCGAGGCCGAAGCTACCTGCGCAACGGCTCGGTCCTCGATCTGCAGATCGCGCCCGGGCGTCGTGACCGCGCTGTCAGCGGCACCGAGCTCTACGACGTCGAGATTCGCGGTCACCGCCGTGCCGCAGGCGCGATGGCGGGCCATCTGCCGCGATGTCGGCCGGCGCCATCGACTCGGTCGATCGAGCTGCTGCAGGGCCGGCTGTCGACCAGCGTGATGGCGCGCCTGTGCCGCCAGGGCACCGGCCTGTTTCCCGACGCCGCGCGAGATCCGCATGTCGTGCAGTTGTCCGGATAGCGCCGCGATGTGCAAGCACGTCGCGGCCGTCCTCTACGGCATCGGCGTCCGGCTCGATCACGACCCGGCGCTGCTGTTCACGCTCAGGAAAGTGGACGCCGAGCGAGCTCATCGAGCGTGCCGTCGCGCCACGGCGCCTCAAGAAGACGCCCGACGGCACGTCAGGTGCGCGCCGCATCAGCGACGAGTCGTCGCTCGGCGACGATCTTCGGGCTCGACATTGCGACCAGACGGGGCAGAAAGCGGCGTTAATCGACAATCGGTAATGGGCAATCTCCCATGCAATCGCATTGTCCATTGCCGATTTCCCATCGGACAATCCCGATTGCCAATTTGGCAATCGGATCAATTGATCCGATGGAAATCGGCCAATCGACCGATTGCCCGATTCCCATTGCCATCGGATCGATTGGCCGATTGTCAGATTGCCGATCCGGTCGATCGCCCGATTGTCGATTGTCCATCGAGATTTCACATTGCCGATGTGTTTGCCATTGCAGATTGCTCATTATCGATTGTCGATTTCCCTCCGTTTCGCCAGAGTGAACGTGCGAAACGGCCTGTCCGGCTGCGTGCGCTGAAGCAGCGGCCAGGAGACGTTGAAGACCGGCGCGCCGGCGGACGTCCGGCCTTCCGGCTGGCCATGATGGGCGTGGCCGTGGAAGACGACGTCCACTTCGTAGCGGACGAGCGGCTCTTCGAGCCGCGTGGATCCGAGAAACGGATAGATCTCGAGCGGCTCGCCCTCGACCGTGGAGGCGACCGGCGCGTAGTGCAGCAGCGCCACCCGCGCGGTCGACCGCAGGCGCGCGAGCGCGGCTTCGAGCTTGAGCGCTTCGGCGATCGACTCCTGCACGAAGGCCTTGATGATCGACTCGCCCCACGGCCCCGAGCGCGCGGGCGCCGAAGCCGCCGCAGAAGCCCTTGACGCCGGCGAAGCCGACACCCGCGATCTCGATCGCGTCGCCGTCGAGCAGGTGGACGCCGCCATCACGCAGCATCTGGCGGACGGCGTCGTCCTGACCCGCTTCGTAGTCGTGGTTGCCGAGCACGGCCACGATCGGCACGTGCACGCTCTGCGTCAGCGCCCTGAGAAGTCCCTGGGCTTCCTCGACCCGGCCGTGATCGGTCAGGTCGCCGCAGATGGCGAGGACGTCCGCCTCCGCGGCGGCGCGGGTGAGCAGCGCCGGGTAGTGATCCGCCGGATGCCGTCCGTAATGGAGGTCGGCGATCGCAGTGATTCTGACCGACGAGGTGGCGTCGGAGGAGTGGTCGGGTATCGAGTTGGCAGTCTCGAGCATGAGGTGTGTCCCAGGTACCTTTGACAGCAAGTCTCGTACCCTGCGTGTCGCCATGGATGGGCAATGCGCGCTGGCCCATCGCGGTGGTATGTCAATTGCGAGAGGGGACCGAAGTGAAGTTCCCTGTCGGTTTCTATCGCGAAGTCCTGTCGGCGCTGACCGTCGCCGAAGTGCCGTTCCTGGTCGGCGGCGCGTACGCGTTCTGCCGCCACGCCGCCATCGACCGGAAGACCAAGGACCTCGATTTGATGATCAAAGAGGAGACCTGGCCGGCCGTCGCCCGCGCCCTGCGGGCACGCGGGATCAACACGCGCCTGACGTTCCCGCACTGGCTCGGCAAGGCGCTGTCGCCAGCCGGACAGGTGGACATCATCTTCAATGGCGGCAGCGGGCTGACCCGGGTTGACGACGATTGGTTCCGCTACGGCGTGCCGGCGACCGTGCTCGGGCACCGCGTCAGGCTGTGCCCGCCCGAGGAGCTCATGTGGTCGAAGGCGTTCATCATGGAGCGCGAACGCTTCGACGGCGCCGATGTCCTGCACCTGATGCGCGCCCATGCCGAGCGGCTCGACTGGGCCCGCCTGTGCCGGCGATTCACCGGGCACGAGGCGGTCCTGCTCGCGCACCTGACGCTGTTCGCGTACGTGTATCCGTCGGAGGCCGCACGCCTGCCCACGTGGGTCGTCCCGGCGCTCACTGGCGCGGCTCGATGGACTCGCGCCGATGGCCGGGTCTGCCGCGGCACGCTCATCTCGCGCGCGCAGTATCTCGTGGACGTCGAAGACTGGGGCTACGCCGATGCGCGGCGGCCGCCGTACGGCACGATGTCCGATCGCGACTGGTTGACGTGGACGAACGCGATCGACACGAAACAGGCTCGCGTGCGCGGCGGCAAGCGGACGGCAGCGCCTCGCGGAGAACGACCGCCGGGCGCCGCCCGCCGCGTCTCCTGACAAAGCGATTTTCCCATTGTCCATCGGGATTGCACATTGCCGATGTGTTTGCCATTACAGATTCCCCGATTGCCGATTGTCCATGCCTTCAGTACGCTGCGAATTGATGCTTGCCAGGTTCTGCATTTTCTTTCTGCTGCTGACGGCTGCGCTTGCCGCGCAGCAGCCCCAGCCTATCCCCAACGGTCCCCTCACCTTCGGCGCCTTTTCCGGGCAGTTCCGCGCCGACGGGACGTTCTCCATCGCGGGTCAGGGCTGGCCGCTGATGATTGGCACGTGGAAAACGGCCGGTTCGAGCCTCGAGCTCGTGCTGACGAAAGCGCCGAATCCTGCCTGCGCGGATCCCGGCAAGTACACCTTCACGACCGATGGCATGCATCTGACACTGACCCTCGTCAGCGACACCTGCCAGAACCGCCGCATGATTCTCGACCGCAGCGCCTGGCGGCCGGTTGGCGAGCCGGAGCCCGTGCCCGAGCGGCGGATCGTGCGTACCGCCGCGACCTCGCTGTCCAGCGCTTCCCGCCGCCCCGAACGCGCGCGGCAGCTGGCCGTCGTTCCGCGGCGCCCGGCGCCGCCGGCGTCAGCGATGGCCAGGAGTTGCCGGACACCTGGGACGTCAAGACCGGGGAGAACGTGCGGTGGAAGACGGCGATCCCCGGCCTCTCGCACTCGAGCCCGATCGTGTGGGGCGATCGTGTGTATCTGGTGTCGGCGGTCAGTCAGGATCCGAAGGCCACGTTCAAACCCGGCCTCTATGGCGACGGCGACGCGTCTGAAGATCGCTCGCGGCAGCGCTGGATGCTCTACGCGCTCGACAAGACGCAGTGGCAAGATCGTGTGGGAGCGCGTCGCGCACGAGGGCGTGCCGCTCAACAAGCGCCACATCAAGTCCACGTACGCCAGTGCCACGCCGGTGACCGACGGCCGCGTGATCGTCGCCTGGTTCGGCTCGGAAGGCCTGTTCGCCTACGACATGAACGGGAATCTGCGCTGGAAGGTCGCGCTCGGCCGCGTCGACATGGGCGCCTACGACATCCCGACGTTCGAGTGGGGCCCGGCGAGCTCGCCGATCATCTGGAACGGCCTCGTCATCGTTCAGTGCGACACGCAGGCGGATTCCTTCGTCATGGCGCTCGATGCCGCGACCGGGCAGACCGTGTGGAAGACCGAGCGCGACGAGTTGCCGTCCTGGGGCACGCCGACGGTCGTGACGACCTCACGCGGACCCGAACTGGTGACCAACGCCTCGAACTTCGTCCGCGGCTACGATCCGAAGACCGGCCAGGAGCGCTGGCGGCTCGGCGGCAGCTCGAAGATCACAGCGCCGACGCCGATCGCCGCCGACGACTTCATTGTCATCGCCAGCGGCCGCGCGCCCGAACGCCCCGTGTTCGTCGTCCGGCCGGGCGCGGCCGGCGACATCACGCCCGCGAAAGGCGCGACCACGAGCGCGGGCGTCGCATGGAGCAAGACCGGCCGCGGCTCCTACATGCCGACGCCGCTCGTCTATAAGGGCGTCCTCTACGTCTTAGGGAACAACGGCGTCTTCGACGCATATGCGCTCGATAGCGGGGACGAAGTCTATCGCGAGCGGGTGCCGCATCCCGGCAGCGGATTCAGCGCCTCGCCGATCGCGGCGGACGGCAAGATCTACGTCTCGGGCGAAGATGGCGACCTCATCGTGTTGACCGCCGGCCCTGCCTTCAAGCACATCGCCACCAACGCGATGGGCGAGGCCTTGATGGCGACGCCGGCGCTGTCGGAGGGCACCATGTACGTGCGCTCGTCGCAGCATCTGTTTGCCATCGGAAAGAAGTGATGACGGGCTGCAGGGGAACGAGAACGGCTCTAGGGCTCGTGGCCGTCGCGCTCGCCGGCACGCTGGCCGATGCGGCGCAGGAGCAGGCGCCACCGGATCCTGCGCTCGTTCGCGTCTTCGTCCAGGCTCCCGATCACGGCGATGCCGCGGAGCTGAAGGCACGTCAGGAGTCGGTGAAAGACCTCACCGCCGCGCTGACCAGCAAGAAGAAGCTGCTCGCCGTCGTCACCGAGCAGAGCCGCGCAGACGTCGTCATCGCCATCGTCGAACGCCGCGTCAGCATCCCGCGCGTCGTGATGGGGCTCGGTCCGCGGCCCGGTCAGCCGTCACAGCCCGGTGGCAACGTCACCCGCAATGCCGAGCTCATCGTCGAGCTGTCACTCGAGCATGGCGACGAGCACGCTGAGCTCAAGAATCAGAACAAGGTGACCGAGTCCGGTCCAGGCTGGAAGTCGGCCGCCGACGACGCGGCGAAGCAGATCGAGAAATGGATCAGCGAACGCCGCGAAAAGATTCTGGCGCTGCGTCGGTAGGGGAGCGGCCTACGGCGCAGCGGCCCCCAGCCTTCGCGCGGCACGATGGCGGCCGCGCTTCGGCACGGCCTCGCCGAAGCTTCGCGTAGGCGGGTCGAATCCTGCGCTCCCTTCGGCCCGGTTTCAGACTTCCGCCGTCGCGACCCTCGCAGTCGGCGCCAGTTCGCCCACCTACACGACGGGCAGGCGCGCGACGTGACGCCGTGTGCTTGGCAGTGCAGTGACCAACTCGCAGCGCCTCATACTGAGCTGACCAGACAGCCCTACTCGATGGCCGAGATGAAGCACCGACCGTCTGCGCCGGGCGATCCGACACTCGGAGACGAGGTGTGTTGCCGAGACGCGGCCGACTGCGAGGGCCGCGATGAGCGAGAGTCTGAAACCGGACCGGAGGGAGCGCCGGGGTTCGAGTGCCGGCTCCGTAGGCCTGAGCGCGCGTTAGTTCGCGCTGGCGCTCTACGCCGGTTTTCTGAAGATCGCGTCGTCGAGCGCGGACGTTGTGCTTGATCTCGCTGAAGCGGAGCACGGCGGTGAAGTCCGCGGTCGTCTGGCGGATCGTGTGAGCGCGCTTGACGCCGTCAATCGGGCGGTAGTCGTCGTAGCTGGCCTCAACTTGCGTCGGGCCCTCCGGTCCTTGCCGGGTGATGATCTGACGGACCAGGAGGCCGGTCTCCGCGTCGAAGAAGAGCTTGACCGGCGCGCCTTCCGCCGGCGTGCCGACGAGGACGATGGCATCGCTGGTGCCGACCTTTTCGCGGCCGGATACTTCGAGCTTCGGATACTGCTGCTTGAGGGTCAGCTCCCTCGGGAACATCGCGCCGCGCCTCGCATCAGCTAACTCGGCGCCCGCTTTCACCCGCACCCCGTTCTGCGCGTCGCTGGCCCATCCCACGGTGCCATCGAACCCTTCGCGCTGAGCTTCCATCCCGTCCAGCGTGACGACCTGCAACGCCTTGTTGGGACCTTTCTGGCTGAGCTCGATCGAGCCCTTCAGCTGGAAGTCCGGAACCTCCAAAGCGCCCACGGCCCGAATCGACGTGACCTTCTCGAGGGCGGCCCGGCCGCCGACGGCGGCGATGGACTTTTCAATGACCTGGTCGACGGTGGGCAACGCGGGCGTCTGCGCGCTCGTGGACACACTCGCGACCACGACCGCGGCCGCAGTCGTGGCGACGCGAACCATCAATCTCATGTGGACCTCTCTTCTGAGTGTAGCGCAGCGGTGAGCCGCCTGACACTCGTGAATCGAGCGTCAACATTCTGGATGTGTGTATGCGGTTTGTTGAAGATTCTCCGCGCACGTCGGTTGCCTCTGTCGCGGGACGAATGGGTTTCAACGGCTGACCAGTGCGGACCGCGACGTGCCGAGATCCGTCTGGCCGATGCCGCAGTCGCACTGTCTGATTCCGGAACGCGCGCTGGCCCTCGGCTTGCTCCCGGTGATCTGTCCGCCGTCAGTTCCTCGGGCGGCCTGATCGGGAGGCTCCATGTTCGTGAATCTGTTCCGCAAGATGCCGATGACGATCCTCGTGGCCGTGATCGTGATCGCCGCCGCGCGTCCCGCGGCGGCGCAGAATCCGACCGGCACCATCTCCGGTCGTGTGACGGACAGCGGCGGCCTGCCGGTCGCCGGAGCGACCGTGACCATCCAGTCGCCGAGCCTGCAGGGCACGCGGACGACCAGGACGTCCGAGAATGGCGATTACCACCTGCCGCTGCTGCCACCCGGGGAATACTCACTGGTCTTCGAGCTCAGCCGGTTCGGAACGCAGAAGAGAACCGCCAAGGTCGCGGTCACTGAACCGGTCACATCGACGTCACGCTGCAGCCGGCGGGCGTCACAGAGGTCGTGGCGGTGCAGGCGAACGCCGACGCCTTCGCGACGACGATCCAGAGCGCGACCAACGTCAGGCAGGAGTTGCTCAACGCCCTGCCGACGGCCCGGACGGTGCTCTCAGCAGCCAATCTTTCGCCTTCCGTGCATGCCACCGGCCCGGACGGCAACCTCGTGATTTCCGGGGCGATGTCTTACGAGAGCCTGTATCTCGTCAACGGCGTCCAGATTCAGGACAATCTCCGCCGCGAGCCGCTGTCGCTCTTCATTGAAGACGCGGTTCAGGAAACGACGGTGTCGACGTCCGGCATCTCTGCGGAATACGGCCGGTTCACCGGCGGCATCGTGAACGCGATCACCCGGTCGGGCAGCAATACGCTCGCCGGTTCGTTCCGGGTGACGTTCACCAACGACGACTGGCGCATCGGTGTCGCCGTTCGGCGAGCCGAAGACGAGCGACGTGGTGCCGACCTACGAGTACACGCTGGGCGGCCCGGTCTGGCGCGATCGCACCTGGTTCTTCTTCGCGGGCCGGAACTTCGATCGATCGGCGGCCGAGCAGACCGGCTATACGAACATCCCGTACATCGCCGGCGTCAATGAGAAGCGATTCGAGGTGAAAGGCACGCAGTCGCTCGGTACGGCGCAGCGCTTCACCGGGTCCTACATGACGGTCCGGACCGAGGATCGGAACAGCGCGTATCCCGATCCGTCGGGCGTCATGGACCTGCGCACGCTCATCACCCGGCAGTTGCCGCAGGACCTGCTCTCGCTCAACTACGGCGGCGCCGTCGGCAACAACCTCTATCTCGAGGCGCAGTTCTCCCGCCGGCAGTTCACGTTCAAGAACAGCGGCGGGACGACGACCGATCTGATCCAAGGCACGCAGTTGCTCGATCAGCAGACCGGCGCGCTCTGGTGGGCGCCGGCGTTCTGCGGCGTCTGCGGCGACGAAGAGCGCGACAACCAGGGCCTGTTGTTGAAGGGCAGCTACTTCCTCTCCACCGGCCGCGGATCGCACAACGTCGTCTTCGGCTACGACACGTTCACGGACCAGCGCACCGTCAACAACCATCAGACCGCTTCCGACTACCGGATTTACGCGACCGAGTCGATCCTCGACGGCGACAACGTCGTGCCGCGGTTGCTGCCGGATTTCGCCACCTGGATCGTCTGGTTCCCGATCACGGAAGCGAGCAAGGGCACGAACTTCCGCACCCACTCCTTCTTCGCCAACGACACGTGGCGCATGAACGACAAGTTGACGCTCAACCTGGGGCTTCGCTACGACCGGAACCACGGCGAGGACGCGATCGGACAGCTCGTGGCCAGCGACAGCGGCTGGAGCCCGCGGCTCGGCGCGTCATGGGATCCGCAGGGCAACGGCAACTGGACGATCAACGCCAGCTTCGCGAAGTACATCGCGGCGGTCGCCAACAACATCGCCGATTCGTCGTCCCCGGCCGGCACCCCGGCCGCCTACGCCTGGTACTACCTCGGTCCCGCGATCAACGAGACGGCGCCGTACGTCACGACGGACGTCGCGTTGCGCCGGATGTTCGACTGGTTCAACGCCAACGGCGGCACGAACCGGCAGACCTGGCTGACCGAGTTGCCGGGCGTCAACACGCGCATCGAAGACTCGCTGAAGTCGCCGAGCGTTCATGAGTTCACGGTCGGCGTCAGCCGGCGCCTCGGAACGCGCGGGCTGCTCCGCGCTGACGTCGTGCGCCGCAACTACCGCGACTTCTATGCCGATCGCACAGACACGACGACGGGGCAGGTGACCAACGACCTCGGCGAGGCGTTCGACCTGACGCTCGTCGAGAACACGAATGCGGTGACGCGCCGGTACACCGCGCTCAACCTGTCGGGCTCGTATCGCATGGGCACCCGGCTGACCGCGGGAGGCAACTACACGCTCTCGAACCTGTTCGGCAACGTGAACGGCGAGAACATCCGCAGCGGACCGCTGACGTCCACGATCCTCCAGTTCCCGGAGTACTTCGACGCCGCCTGGAGCTTCCCGGAGGGCGACCTCGCCGCCGACCAGCGCCATCGCGTGCGCGCGTGGGCGACCATGGATCTGCCGTTCCCTTCGACGCTTGGCCGTCTCACGCATGGGCGTGCTCGAACAGGTCCAATCCGGTTCGCCGTACGGCGCCGTCGGCACGATTCACACCCAGCCCTACGTGGCGGATCCGGGCTACCTGCGCCCGCCAGACACGGTGAACTATTTCTTCACGCCGCGTGACCAGTTCCGGACCGAGACGATGATGCGGACCGACCTCTCGTTCAACTACACGCACACGCTGGGCGGCAGCCGCCGCGAGATCTTCGCGAACTTCCATGTGCTGAACGTCTTCAACCAGTTCCAGTTGTTCGACATCTCCGGGACGTCGATCAACACGACGGTGCTGACCGAGGCGGACGACGCGACGCGGTTCCAGCCGTTCAACCCGTTCACGCAGACACCCGTGCAGGGCGTCCACTGGGACTACGGCTCACAATTCGGCAAGGCGATCGCCGCCGACGCCTACACGCTGCCGAGGACGTTCAGGTTCTCGATCGGCGTCAGGTTTTAGAAGACACGACGGTACGACTGGGTCGCGGGGAAGAACGTGCACCGGTGGCTGCGGTGCGCGGAACGAGCTGACGCGGGGCCAACTTTGCAAGAAAGTTGGCACAGCGCCAGCGCGTTCCTCGTACCCATCGGCACCCAGTCGTACCTAGCACCGTAGCACGTGCCGTACCTAGCATCCTTATTTAATCCACCCTCTCGTCTTCGCCGCGTCTCCGTCATTCTTCGCAGCGGCGAGCCCGAGCACTTGACACATGAACTCATAGAGATGCACGTTCTCGATCGGCGGCACGACGAGGCCTTGTGCCAGGCGAGGGCCGGCGGCGATGAAGAGGCCGTGCATGTCGCGAACGTCGGGGCGTACCCGTGCGCGCCGCCGATCGTCCGGCCCGCGGCCTTGTTCTTGATCGCGTTGTCCCGCCACGTCACAGTCCATCCGCCTTCGACCAGGCCGACGATCGCCGGCACGCGCGGATGCGAGCCGTAGTGCAGGGCCGGAGGCAGCTCTGCCTTGCGGTACACGGTCAGAGAAGGATGCTTGCCCGCTAACTGGCGAAAAATCGTGTCCGCGTCCGTCTTCGCGCCAGGATTGAGCGACATGCTCGCGCCGAGATCGACCACTTCCACGTCTTCCCGTACGACGTAGTCATCGAGCAGGATGAGCCGATTGAGACTGGTCTCGGCCAGTCCGTGATCGGAGACGACGACGATCGTCGTGCGGGCGAGCGCGCCCGACTGCTCGAGACCCGACACGAGCCGGCCGACCAGGTCGTCGAGACGCGCGGCGGCAGCCAGCGCGTCGTCGGACTCGGGACCGGCACGATGGGCCGCGGAGTCGACGTCGCTGAAGTACAGCGTGATCAACGAGGGGCGCTCGGCGTCGGGCAGCGCCATCCAGTCGAGCACCTGCTTCACGCGCTCGGCATTCGGAAAGGCATCGTCGTACGGCTTCCAATAGGTCGGATGCACGGCCTCCGACCCCGGCCAGAACATCGACGCGCTCTTCTGTCCCTGCCGGATGGCCGTCGTCCAGATCGGCTCGCCGCCCCACCACCTGGGATCTTTGGCCGTCGGCGTGTTCAGCCCGAAGCGATCCGGCCCGATCGTGCGGTCGAAGATCGAGTTCGACACGATGCCGTGATGATCCGGATAGAGGCCGGTGACGATCGTGTAGTGATTCGGAAAGGTCGAGGTGGGGAAGGATGGGATGAGCGCCTCTGCACGGATGCCACGCGCCGCCAGGGCACGGAGGTTGGGCGCCTGGGCGCGCGAGAGGTAGTCCCAGCGCCAACCATCGAGCGAGATCAGGATGAGGGTCGGCCGTGCTGGAGTCTGCGCCGGGACCGCCAGTCCGGCGGCCTAGGACCAAGAGAGAAACGATAACGACGCGGACGACTTGGGGCATCAAAGTCAAGCGGGCAGGCGCTCCAATATTACAGGCGCGGGGCCCCACCCCCGCGCCTCGGGCCCGCGCCTTAAGGCGGCGCGGGGTGTCCACTTGTTCTTCTCCGTGCCCTCTAGCTCTTCTCCGTGACCTCATCCGGCGATCTTTCGCCGGCGCCCGGACAGTGACGCCGCGGCGTTTGACGGTCACGCTCAGCTTCCGCGCGGATTTGGTGTCGGCACCGGCTTCAAAGACGATCGCGTACTGGTTGAGGAGATCATGCGCGACCGCTTCGAGCGCTTTGCTCAGGCCGGTCGCGACCGTGATCTCATGGCGTCGCCCGCCTGACAGGCGCGGACCGTCGCCAAGGACGGCGTTCCGGTTGTTCTGATCGGTCGTCCACTCATCGCCCTGGGCATTGCCGCTCTCGACCAGCGCGCGGTTCATTTGCCGCAACGTTGGCTTTCCGATCGCCACGACGTGCAGGGACGCGCGGCTGCGTTCGAGCGCCTGAAGCACGGCCGACGCGGGCCGCGGGTTGCTGAACTGTTCGCCTTCGAAGGTCACGACGACGATGACCGGGCGCGCGGCCTCACGGCGTTTGAGCTCTTCGGCCGCTTCGGCGACAGCGTCCAGGATCAGGCCGCCGGCCGGACCGCTGCGCCAGACGAGGCGCTGAATGCCGGCCATCATGATCGGCGCGCTGGACGTGTAGTCGAAGACCCGCGCGACTGACGGCACGACCGTGGCGAGCGAGACTTCGGCGCGTCCTTGCACGCGCACGACGAACGCCGCGAGTGCCGAGCGAATCTCGTTGATGTCCGAGCTCTTGTCGTCGATCAGCACCGCGATCGACAGCGGCGCGATCGGCGGCGCCGCCTCCAGTACCTTGCGCGACTTGCCATCCTCTTTGATCTCGAAGTCGGCGGCGGAGAGGGTGGGCAACGGCCCCATTCTTCTCGCCGACCACCGTCACGTAGACCGTGCGGTTGGTTTGTGGCGGCGAAGCGCTGAAGAGCAGCGCGCACGCGCACGCTGAGCAACGCCGCAGGGCGGAAGCCCATGTTTTCTCCAGCTAGAGGCCACTGGCGAAGAGCTAGCTGCCACGGCGCGGGGCCGCGCGCTCCGCTGCGTTCTTCTCCGTGCTCTCGCAGCTCTGGCGCGGGCCGCGCCCCCGCGCCTCGGGCCCGTGCCACTCTCGGCGCGGTTCCTCCGTGTCCTCGTTCTTAGAAGCGAGAACCGAATCGCACCCTGCATGATGCGCGGGTCGCGAGCCGACGTCGCCTTCCCGAATGCGGCGCCGTTCACCAGCTCACCCGCCGGGTTGAACTGCGCGGTGAGGTTGATGCCCGACCAGTTCACCGTGTTGAACACGTTGTACATCTCCCAGCGGATCTGGATCCGCTTCGAGCCGCCCATCTGGAAGTTCTTGAACAGTGACAGGTCCGTGTTCTTGATCCACGGCAACCGGATGAATCGCGCCGGGGCATTCCCGAGGTCCAGCCGGCCTGACGGACGCGCGAATGCCGCCGGATTCACGTACGAGCCCGTGCCATCGGGATTCGGATCGCGATTGTCTCCGCTCATCGGATCGATCCCGGTCAGGACGATGCGACCGCCGGCGCCGCCGCCGTAGAAGTCGAAGTTGTCGGTCGTCGAGAAGTTCACGCCGACCCAGTCGCCCGAGACGAACGCGGTGTTGCCCGAGAGCTGCCAGCCGTCGAGCGCGCCGCGAGTCAGCGCGTTGTCCCACAACCTGCTGCCGTTCGGCACATCCCAGGTGTAGCTGATGGTCAGGTTGTGCAGCTGCGTGCCGGCCGTGGGCGCGCGCCAGAACCAGTCCTGGTCCGCCGCGACGTACGGGCTGGTGACGCGCCGGTCGTACCCCTTCGCCAGCGTGTAGGCCAACGCGAACTGGAGGCCCTTGATGTACCGCCGGTTGAGCTGTACCTGCAGGGAGTTGTAATCCGTGTCGCCGGTGTTCTGGCGAACCCCGATGCCGGCGTAGCCCCGATAGGGCCGCAGGAAGTTGGCCGGCAGGACGCCCCCGGTCTGCGGATTGATGTTCTCCGGGTGGACGTCGATGAAGTTGGTGCCATACGGCAGATCGTTGTACTGGTAGGTCACCTCGATCCGCTCCGTCTTGCTGCCGGCATAGGTCACGTCGACCACCGTGCCCCAGCCCAGCTCGCGCTGGATCCCGACCGAGTAGTTCAAGGATTGCGGCGTCGGCGCATCATGCTGGAACCCGGTCACGCCGCTCGGCGTCTTGTCGAAGGCCGCTTGCGCCTCGGGCGTCTGCATCAACGCGATGGTGGAGTAGCGCAGAATCGGGTTGTTCTGCGCGGGTGGCTGCCGCCCCAGGACGTCGAGCCCGTTGGCGTTGACGAATCCGTTGTGGTAGCGGCCGAGGCTCGCGTGCAGCGACGTCTTGCCGCTGCCCGTGATGTCCCACGCGACGCCGACGCGGCCCTCGGGCTGGATGCCCTGGCTCACGCGGAAGCCGATGCCGTAGCGTCGGCCACTCGTCGTTGGTCACCATGCCGTTGTAGGGGTCACCGGTGTTCGGCACGAACGAGCCGACGTACACCTGCGGCTTGAGCTCGAGGGTCACGGGGTTCTGCGCCAGGTTGACGTTGTTCACCCGCACCGGCTGGTAGAGCAGCGGGGATCCTCCCGCGATGTACCGATCGGGATCCCACGACGCGGAACGCGTGCCTTCGCCGGTCGACGCCCACGGACGGAACCACAGGAATCTCATCCCGTAGTCCACCGTCAGCGTCGAGCTGACCTTCCACGTGTCCTGCCCGTAGAACTCGACCGTGGGCCGGCTCGCCCTTCACGTCGGCGAAGCCGTCGGTCTCGGTGTAGGTGGTGAAGTTGCCCAGCAGCGCATTCGCGTAGCCGTAGTTGGTGTCCAGCGTGTTCGCGCTGTCCACACTGAAGTTGTAGTCACCCGCCCAGGCACCGCCGCTCACACCCCCCTCTGCCTTCCGAATTGAGGGAGCGCTCGTAGTAGATGCCGGCCTTGAACGAATGATTGCCGCGCAGGTAGGTCACGTTGGACCGGACCGACGACAGCCAGGCCACGCCTCGGTCGGACAGGCGGCTGTCGTAGCTGAAGTTGGGCGACCCGCCCGCCACGCCGAAGGTGACCTTGGGCAGGACGTCGCGCGGGTTCAATTCGGGATGGAACTGCGGCACCGTGTAGCTCGCGTTCGCGCGGCTCGCCTTGGTCCACTCCGTGTCGTTCAGCGGATAGAAGACTTCCGTCTGCCGCCGAGCGCCGAAGTCCGTGTCCCACACCAGGTTCGACCGCAGCACCTTGGTGTAGTTGCCGCTGAAGCCGCGGTCCGTGTTCTTGTAGTGCGCGAAGAACCACTGCCAGTTCGACGGCCCCGCCGTGATCCGGGCGCCGGTTTGGTCCTGCCACCAGTCCTTGAACGTGAACGAGAAGCTGTCGTTCGACGTCGGCCGCCAGTCGATCCGGACGATGTTGTTGAGCTTCGGAATGTCGATGACTTCTTCCGTGTCGTAGTTGTAGTTGCCCTGCGTCGTCCGCGGGTCGTACTCCGGCAGCGGCATCAGGTTGAGCATGGCTTGCATGTGGTTCGGGTTGATCATCGACTGCGGGATGATGTTGTCGTCGAAGCAGCCCGGCCCGCCGGTCGCGGCGTTGCACGCGAGACCGACCTTGCGCGGGTCGCGGATGTTGATCAGCTGGCCCTGCGCGTTGTACGTCTGCGAGAAGTCGCCCTGCCGTTCGAGCGCCGACGGCATCCGCCACGTCTGCACGCTCTGCGGCCGCTGCACCTGCGGCGCTTCCATCGAGTAGAAGAAGAACAGCTTCCTCTGTTGCTTGCCCACTGGGCCGCCGACGTTGGCGCCGTACGTGTTGAACCGGTACTTGGGTGGGAAGGGGTCGATCCCCTGGAGCCGCTGCGTCCGTTCCCGGAAGAACTCCGTGCTGTTGAACCGCTCGTGCCGGCCGTAGTAGTAGAGGCTCCCGCGATACTGCGACGTGCCGCCGCGGGTGACGATCTGCAGCTGGGATCCGCCTGACTGGCCGTACTCGGCGCGATAGGAGTTGTTGAGCAGCCGCACCTCGGCGATCGCGTCCAGGTTGACCATCTGCGCGTTCATGCCGCTGTTGCCCACTTCGTTGGCGACGACGCCGTCGATGATGACCTTGCTCCAATCGGCCGGCAGGCCGCCGACGGACGGCATGTCCACACCGAACCCGCCGCCCATGGAGTCGACCGGCGTCGTGTAGCGAACGCCGGGGAGCAGCCGCATGAGCGACGTCACGTCGCGGCCAAGCACCTGGATCTGCTCGATCTGCGTCCGCGTGATGACGCCGCCGTGCTGCGTCTCTTCGGTGTTGACCTGCGTGCCGGTGGCGGTGACGCTGACGGCATCCGTCAGGCCGCCGACGACGAGGCGGACCGACCCGATCGAGACGCGCTCGCTCGAGCTGACGACGACGCCCTTGCGCTCGAACGTGCCGAAGCCCTGAAGCGCGATGCGGACGGTATAGGTGCCCGGCGCGAGGCTGGTGACCTGGAAGGTCCCGCGCTCAGCATCGGTGACAGCGGTACGGGTTTCGGTCGTGCCTTCGTGGATGACGGTCACCGTGGCGCCCGGCACCACGGCGCCTTGTGGATCGAGGACGGTGCCCGCGATGACGCCGCTCGTCGTCTGGGCCGACGACAGGCGTGGTAGCGCGACGACGGACGCGACGGTGATCAACAGGATCAGCGCGCGCAGAAGCGCCGAACGGACGGTCGACATATTTCCTCCCCGGCAGCTGACCGTCACGAGTCGTCACGACTCGTCTGAGGAGGAACGCGTGACGCGCTCTGACGGCGGCGAATCGTATATTATCGGGCGACAGTAGAGTGAAACCTGAGCCGAGTCAAGCTCGGTGACGCCGTCAGTGCTGGGAGCGACATGAACCTGCGGCTTGCGATCCTCGTTCCCGCCATGGCCTCGGTGGCGCTGTTGGGCGCGACCGTCCCGCAGAATCCGCATCTCGTCATCTATCAAGGCGACCGCGGACCCGGCGCCGGGAAGCACATCGTGTTCCTCGCCGGTGACCATGAGTATCGCGGCGAAGAGTCGCTGCCGGCGCTGGCGCGAATCCTGGCCAGACACTACGGCTTCAAGTGCAGCGTGTTCTTCACGACCGATCCGGCCACCGGGTTCATCGAGCCGGGCAGCTCGAACATCGCCGGGCTGGAGGCGCTCCGCACGGCCGACCTGATGGTCGTCTTCTTGCGCTTCCAGGACTTTCCCGATGCCGAGATGCAGCACATCGTGGACTACCTCGATCGCGGGGGACCGGTCGTCGGATTTCGCACCGCGACGCACGCCTTTCAGATCAGGCGCCCCGACGCGAAGTTCGTGAAGTACACCTGGAACAACAAGGCCCCGGAGTACACCGGCGGCTTCGGACGGCAGGTCCTCGGCGAGACGTGGGTCTCGCACTACGGGACCAACCACAGGCAGAGCTCACGACTGCTGCTCGCAGGCCGACCAGGCGTCGCCATCCGATCCTGCGCGGCGTCAAGGACGTCTGGGCCCAGTCCGGCGGCTACACCGCGGACCCGATTGCGGGCAGCACGGGTACTGGCGCTCGGGCAGATTCTGAACGGCATGACCCCGGACTCGCCGCCCGCTCCCGACAAGAAGGAGATGCCGGTGGCGTGGGTGCCGGACGTATGCGAGCGCCGCCGGCCGGACCGGCCGCGTGTTCACGACGACGCACGGCGCGTCCGAGGACTTGCTGAATGAAGGATTCCGGCGCCTGGCCGTGAACGGCCTGCTCTGGGCGGCGGGTCTCGACGCCAGCATTCGGCCCGACGGCCCGATCGACTTCGTCGGACCGTTCAACCCGACGACCTACAATTTCAACGGGTTCGTGAAGGGTCTGAAGCCCAGCGACATGGCCGGGTGGGACACCCCGATACCGAAGAAAGTAGAATCCTCACATGCCGAGAGCCTTCACCACGAAGAGCACGAAGATCACGAAGACCACGAAGCGATTTTCGGGAAGTGCACTTGTCTTATCGGGTCTCGTCGCCACGGCGCTCGCTCAGGGCGCAGACACCGATCTTCACGCTCGAACCCGAACGAGCACATCGCCATCATCGGCAACACGCTGGCGGAGCGGTTTCAGTACGACGGCTGGCTCGAGACGATGCTGCAGGCGCGGTTTCCGAAGCACGAGCTGACGGTGCGCAACCTCGGCTTCAGCGGCGACGAGATCGGCGACGCGGCTGCGTTCGAAGAACTTCGGCACGCCTGACGAGTGGTTGAGCGGCAATGCGACGCCGATCGGCGGCTACCAGGAGAACCGGTTCGAGAACGCCAACACGAAGGCCGACGTGGTGTTCGCCTTCTTCGGCTACAACGAATCGTATGCGGGAGAGGCCGGCCTCGAGGCGTTCAAGCAGCAGTTGGGCGACTGGATCACGAAGACGCTGGCCCAGCGCTACAACGGCAAGACCGCGCCGCGCGTCGTCGTCTTCTCGCCGATCGCGCACGAAGACCTGGGCAACCCCGATCTGCCGAACGGCAAGGAGAACAATCAACGGCTCGCGCTGTACACGCCGGGCGATGGGCGAGGTCGCCAAGGCGCAAGGCGTGACGTTCGTCGATCTCTACACGCCGAGCCTTCAGCTCTACACGTCCAGCCAGCCGCCGCTCACGATCAACGGTGTGCACTTGAACACCGAGGGCAATCGCCGCATCGCGCG
Organism: uncultured Acidobacteriota bacterium; assembly: GCA_963816795.1. Lineage (GTDB taxonomy): Bacteria > Acidobacteriota > Vicinamibacteria > Vicinamibacterales > SCN-69-37 > CAWFLT01. The sequence continues at coordinate 126,034 of CAWFLT010000004.1, forward strand.
AAGTGATCGACCGCGCGCTGTTCGGCGCGCCGGCCAAACATGCCGAGCCGTTCCTGACCGCGTCTGCGCGAGGCGGTCGCCGACAAGGACATCTACTGGTTTCACCGCTATCGGGTCACCGACGGCTACTCGACGTACGGCGACCGCGCGTTCCTGACGTTCGTGCGCGGCACGCCGCGCAACGTCAACGCCGAGCAGAAGGCCAAGGCGGCGCCCGACGATGTGCTGCCGACCAACTACGACGTGCTGCAGCGCGAACTGCCGATCCTCGACGCGATGACGCGCAATCGCGACCGCCGGATCTGGGCGCTCGCCCGCGGCGGCTCCGACGCCCGCACCGATCCGAAGGTGGACGACTCCGACACGCCGCCGTTCGTCGACGCGAAGACCAACATCACGACGCCGCCGGTGTTCATCGAGCGGGGCCGCGTCGGTCGACGGCCATGACGGTCGGGAACGGGCTCGAAGGTCGAGCTGTTCGCCTCGGAAGAGATGTTCCCCGAGCTGGCCAAGCCGGTGCAGATGGCGTTCGACACCAAGGGCCGGCTGTGGGTCGCGTGCTGGAAGAACTATCCCGCACTGGCAGCCGAAGACGCCGATGGACGACAAGCTGCTGATCCTCGAAGACACCAACGGCGACGGGCGGGCCGACAAGCGGACGGTCTTCGCCGGCGATCTGAACAACCCGACCGGATTCGAGTTCTACAACGGCGGCGTCATCGTCGCTCAGCAGCCGAACGTCGTGTTTCTCAAGGACACGAACGGCGACGACCGCTACGACACGAAGGAGATCCTGCTCCACGGCTTCGACTCGGCCGACACGCACCACGCGATCAACAGCTTCACGTTCGATCCCGGCGGCGCGCTCTACATGCAGGAGGGCGTGTTCCACCGGACGCAGGTCGAGTCGCCGTGGGCGCCGGTGCTGCGGCAGGCCGACGGCGGCGTCTACCGGTTCGAGCCGCGCACCTGCGAAGATCGAGACCTACGTGCCGATGAACTTTCCCAACCCGCACGGCCACGTCTTCGACGAGTGGGGCCGCGACATCATCTTCGACGCCACCGGCGGCCAGCCGTACTACGGCCCGTCCTTCTCGACCAGGAAGTACTACCCGGCGATGGAGACCAACAAGGCGCCGCGGCCAGGCAACGTGCGCACGCGCCCGGTTGGCGGGACGGACATCCTCTCGAGCCGCCATTTCCCCGAGTCCATGCAGGGCAATCTGATCGTGCTCAACACGATTGGCTTCCGCGGCCTGCTGAACTACAAGCTCAGCGAGGACGGCGCCGGCCTGAAGATGGAAGAGGTCGAGCCGATCCTGCAGTCATCGGACGAGAACTTCCGGCCGGTGGACGCGGAGGTGGGACCCGACGGCGCGCTGTACTTCGTCGACTGGCACAACCCGATCGTCGGCCACATGCAGCACAATCTCCGCGACACGACGCGCGACCATCGTCACGGCCGCGTGTATCGCGTCACCGCGGTCGGCCGGCCGCTGCTGACGCCGGCCAGGATCTTCGGCCAGCCGATTCCGGCGCTGCTCGACCTGCTGAAGGAGCCGGAGAATCGCGTCCGCTATCGCGCCAAGATCGAGCTCAGTGCGCGCGACACCAAAGAGGTCGATGGCGGCGCTGCAGACGTGGACCGATCGGCTCGACCCCAAGGATCCGCGCTACGAGCACCACATGATGGAAGCGCTGTGGGTGCACCAGTGGCACAACCGCGTGAACGAGAAACTGCTCGCGCGGATGCTGAAGTCGAGTGACCCGTGGGCCCGCGCCGCCGCGACGCGCGTCCTCTGCTACTGGCGCGACCGGGTCGCCAATCCGCTGCCGACGCTCAAGACGCTCGCGGCCGACGCCCACCCGGCCGTCCGCCTCGAAGCCATCCGCGCCGCCAGTTTTTTCCAGACCCAGGAAGCCGCCGAAGTGGCGCTCGCGTCGCTGGCGCTACCCTCCGATCGGTTCCTGAGCTATACGCTCGATCAGGACGATGGATACGCTGAAGCGATTTGTTAAGTGACGCGAGGTCCGGGGTGAAAGCCGCTCGTAGCGCGCCTCGGGCTGTGAGGCGCGGCGAACTCGCGGGCGAGGTCCGGCGTGAAATGCTCATGAGGTCCGGATTGGAGGGCGCTCGAGGTCCGGGACGCTCGTAGCGCGCCTCGGGCTGTGAGGCGCGGCGAACTCGCGGGCCAGGTCCGGGGTGAAGTGCTCATGAAGTCCACGGCGATAACGCAAGTGCTGGTCGGTCTCGTCTTCGCGGCATCGACCGCCGCGGCTCAGCAGGCGACCGCACCCAAGATTCTGCTCGACCAGCCCGTCCGTGCCGTCGAGTATCAGCTGAACAGGCTGTCGAACGACGAGCTCGTCAGCGTCGAGCGCAACGACACCGACAAGAAGTACCGGCCCGTCTATTTCGCGTTGCTCACCCGCAAGGGCCTCGCGCCTTCGTACCGCACGGATGCGCTCGCGGCATTGGTGAAGCTGGATGGCAGCGCGCCCATCCCGATTCTGCTCGAGGCGCTCGGCGAAGATTCCCGCGGACGACGACGTGACGGGGAGGGCGGTAGGGTGGCTGCTGACGGCGCAGCCGGCCGGCGGGCTCAAGGCCGAGCGCGCGACGTTGGTGAAGGCGATCGATGCGGCAGCTTCGCCCGCCGCAGTCCGTGGCGGCTACGCGGCACTGCTGGTGGCAGATGGGGACCCGGCGCCGGCCTGGGAAGTCGCCAAGGCCCACGACGGGCACCTGACCGAGCTCCTGGCGGCCGTGTCGTACCTGGCACCGGGCGCCCCTCTCGATCCGGCGCGCCGGCAGCTGGTGACGCCGATCGTCGCGGTGACCAGGGAGTCAACCGACGCGCCTGTTCGGGCGGCGGCATTTGATGCGCTCGGCTGGACGCAGCGCGACGCGACAACATTTGGTGTGCTGGCCGGCGAGGTGCGAAACGGCGCCGACGCCACGACACGTTCCGCGGCGATCCGATCACTCCTGCGGTTCCCGGAGAGCGTGTATCCGCCGGCTGAGGTCGAGCCGCTCGCGCGGGCCATCATCAAGCTGGCGGCGGCGACGCCGGCCGCCGCGCGGGCCGAACCGGCCTCGATCGAGGCGCTGCAACTCGGAGAGAAGCTCGCGGCCGCGCTCCCCGGCGAGACCGGCCGCGGCGTCAGACGCGAGCTGCGCGCGCTCGGCGTGCAGGTCGTCGAGATCGGCACCATTCCCGAGCAACTCACCTACACCGTCAAGTGGTTCGTCGTCGAAGCCGGCAAACCGGTGCAGATCGTCCTCGCGAACACCGACGCGATGTCGCACAACTTGATCGTTGGCGCACCGGGATCGCTCCAGGCGATCGGCACGGCCGGCGCGGCCATGCCCATGTCAGCGGATCCCGCGGTCAAGCCGTTCGTGCCGGCGCTTCCGAGCGTCCTGTTCTCGACTCGCCTGCTTCAGGGCGGCGAAACCGAACGGCTCGCCTTCACGGCACCGGCGACCCCAGGCGAGTACATCTACGTCTGCACCTTTCCCGGGCATTGGGTGCGGATGTACGGCGTCATGCTCGTCGTACCGAACCTCGACGAGTGGGAGGCGAAGCAGACGATTCCGATCGATCCGATGACCGGCAAGCCATTCAGCTCCAGGCGGTAGAATGAACTCAATGAGCACGATCGGAAAGACGATTCACGTGAAGGGTGAGCTGCGTGCGACCGAGGATCTGACGCTCGAAGGTCGGGTCGAAGGGCACGTGCTCTGCGAAGAGTTTGCCGTCGTGCTGGCGGAGTCCGCCGACATCACCGGCAACATCCTTGCCCGCGACATCACCGTGTTTGGCCGGATCGATGGACAGCTCGTCGCGACCGACGTCGTCGACGTTCGGGCCGCGGCGTCGGTCACCGGGCAGATCATCTCCGAGCGATTCATTCTGAACGAGGGCGGCCGCGTGCACGGCCGGGTCGAACCGCAGCATCTGGAAGCGGCCCTTCGGGTACACCGTTTCAAACAGAAGAAGCGAGACGGCGACACACGGGCGGGGTAGCGCCACATGTCGGTCGCCGGCCATCTTCGGATTTCGCCCCGGCAGTACGATGCGAAGATCCGGACCCTGATTCCCTACTACGACGAACTGGTGGCGCACGCCGCGGAGGCCCTGCGGCTGTCGGCGCGCCCCGTCTCCCGGATCGTCGATCTCGGCGTGGGGACCGGCGCACTCACGAAGGCGTGTCTCGCGGTGCGGCCGCGCGCGCGCGTCTGGGGAATCGACGCCGATCCGGCGATGACGGCAGTGGTGCCGGTCCGCCTCGGCCGCGCAGCCTCACGCATGACACTCGTCCACGGCAGCTTCCTCGACACGCCGCTCCCGCGCGCCGACGCCATCGTCGCGACCTACGCCTTGCACCACATCAGAACACGGACCGCCAAGCAGGCCTTCTACCGCCGCTGCTCTACGGCCCTCAGGCCTGGCGGCGTGTTGATCAGCGGGGATTGCGCCCCGGCGTCCACACCATCCGGCTTTGCCCGGGATCTGGACATCTGGTTCGATCACCTCGGCCGGACGTTTGGTGGCCGGGCTCGCGGCAAGCAGGTGTACGACTCCTGGGCGGATGAAGACGTGTACGTGCCACTTGCCGATGAGATCCGCATGCTCGAACGCGCAGGATTTGACGTCGATGTGCCGTGGCGGCGGTCGCCGTTTGCCGTGATCGTCGGCCTGAAGCGCGGGAGCCCTCGATGAGCGACCGTTCACTGTCTCCCTTTGAGCAGCTCGGCACGGCGATTCGTGCCCGCGATGTCGCCGCCGCCGGGCGGATTCTCGCGGATCATCCGGACCTGAAGCGCCAGCTCGACCAGCCGATGCCCGGCGGGGACTTCGGCGCAACCGCGCTCCTCACGGCGGTGTCCGCGCGCGATCGCGCGATGGTCGAGTTACTGCTGGCGCACGGTGCCGACATCAACGCGCGGAGTCACTGGTGGGCCGGCGGGTTCGGGGTCCTCGATCGCGAGCCCGACGATCTGACCGCCTGGCTGATCGACCAAGGCGCGGTCGTTGATGCGTACGCCGCCGCGCGTGTGGGTGATGTCGGCCGGTTGCGTTCGCTGCTCGCCGCCGATCCCGGCGCGGCGCGGATGCGTGGCGGTGACGGCCAGACGCCGCTGCACGTCGCAGCGAACGTCGAGATCGCGGCGATGCTCGTCGAGGCGGGCGCGGACCTGGACGCACGCGACGTCGATCACGAATCGACGCCGGCGCAATACCTCGTGCGCGATCGGCCGGACGTCGCGCGCTACCTGGTCGATCGCGGCGCCCGCACCGACCTTCTGCTCTGCGCCGCGCTCGGCGATCTCGAACGCGTCCGCCGGCACCTGGACGATGACCCGGCGTCTGCCGGCATCACCGTCTCGGCGAAGTGGTTGCCGATGCGCGACCCGCGCGCCGGCGGTCACATCTACCGTTGGACACTGGCCGCGTATGCGTCACCGCATCGCATCGCGCACGAGTTTGGACACGCCGCGGTGGTCGCGCTGCTGTTCGAGCGGAGCCCCGCTGACGTCGCGCTCGCGGCCGCATGCGAGATCGGTGACGCGGTCAGGATGAAAGCGATCACCGCCGCCCATCCACAGCTCACGGCGTCGCTGTCAGCAGAACTGGCGAGGCGTCTCCCGGACGCCGCCGAAACGGATCGCACAGCCGCCGTCGCGCTCATGCTCGAGGCCGGCTGGCCGGTCGACGTCCGCGGCGAACACGGCGCGACCGCCCTGCACTGGGCGAGTTGGAACGGCAATCTCGCGCTGCTCAACCACGTGCTCCGCCACGCGCCGCCACTCGAGGTCACGGACATGTCCTATGGCGGCACGCCGCTGGGCTGGGCGATCTATGGTTCGACCAACGGCTGGCGCTGCCAGACCGGCGACTATGGCGGGGTCGTCAAAGCACTACTCGCTGCCGGAGCGGCGCCGCCCGCCGAACATGGCGGCACCGACGCCGTGCGGGCAGTGTTGACAGGTACGACGTCTACTTTCCCGCGTTGAACGCCCGCTCCACCGAGTCGTTGACGTCAGTCGACACGGGATGGTCGCGCCAGAGCCAGCGCATCATCTCCGGGAAGATCGCGCCGCCCTGCTTCTGGCCGTGCCGGCCGATGCCCCAGGTGTAGTTGAGCTCGTAGCCCTTTTCGGTCAGCGCCTGCATCAGTTTCACGTTCTGGAAGAACCAGTCGCGAGTGGGGTCGTAGGTGGGCGGCGCTCCGTCGCGTCCCGCGCGCTGGCCGCGATTGTCGTTGCGACCGTCCTGCAGGAACACGCGCAGCGGCTTCTTGGGCGCGTTCCGGACGAGATCGGCATACGCGTGTCCGCCGCGCAGATTGACGAAGCTGCCGACGATGCTGAGAACTTTGCGGAAGTGGTTGGGCCGCTCCCAGGCGACGGTGAACGCCGCGATCGCGCCCGAGCTGGCGCCGCCGATGCCTCGCCGCTCGGGATCGTCCGAGATGTTGTAGTCCTTCTTCAGCGCCGGCAGCAGCTCGTCGACGATCACGCGCGCGTACTTGTCGTCGAGCGAGTTGTATTCCGCCGGCCGGTTGGTCGTCCGATCGCCCCACTCCTGCGGCGTCGGTTCCGGTTGCTCCGGCGTCCGGCCCGGATTGATGAAGACGCCGATCATCACCGGAATCTCGCGGCGATAGATGAGGTTGTCGAAGACGTTGGGCGCGCGGAGGTCGCCCTCCATGTTCTTGAATGCCTGGCCGTCGTTCAGCACCATCAGGCTGGCCGGCACCGTCGCGCTGTACTGTGCGGGTACATACACCCAGTAGGTGTGCTGCGTGCCTGGGTAGGCCTGACTCGGCAGGGTGAAGGGCCCACGGACGTCACCCTTGGGCACACCGTCCCGCGGCAGTGAGTCGGGGCCGATCTGATAGTGGATGTCGGTGTTGACCGGCGGTGCTGCGCCGGCGCTGGCGGCACGGCGCCGTGCGCCGGCGGCGCAGCGAGCGACAGCGCCAGGACCGAGGAAGCAGGCACACGTCCAACGGTCAGTCCGCAGAACGGGCGGGAGCACGACGGCGCAGGGCAGAGCCTCGGAGGTCGCGCAATGGAGGGGCCCATTCGCAGCCAAGGAAGTAGACTACGGTCGTGGCCCTTCTGTCGAGTTCCGAGCGAGGCCGTGGCTGGCGAAGTGCGGCGGCGGTGATCGCCCTGTCGGTGAGCGTGCTGGCGTCGGCCGATTCGGCCGCGCCGCAGCGAGGTTTCGGGCAGCGCGGGCGCTCGGTGAGCGTCAATCCGTGGATGTACGACGGTGCCTACGTCTTCTGCCGGCTCGCCTTCCGCCAGGCACCCGACGGCGACGGCGGCGGCTGGATGGTGGACTATCCGAAGGCCGACCTGAACTTTCCCTTCCGCCTGGGGCAGCTCACGGCGACGCCGATCAGCCGCGACCACCGCGGCGAGCCGAACCACGTCGTTGTCACCCCGACCGACCCGCATCTGTTCGAGTGTCCGTTCGTGATGATGACCGAGCCGGGCGCCGCCTGGTTCGACGACGAGGAAGCCGCCCGGCTGCGCGAGTATCTCGACAAGGGCGGCTTTCTCTGGGTGGACGATTTCTGGGGCGAGTACGCGTGGCATGTCTGGGAGCGGGCACTGCGCCGGATTCTGCCGGCGAGCGAGTTCCCGATTTTCGACGTGCCGCCGACCCACATGATTCGCACCATCGATTTCAGCATCACCGAAATCCCGCAGGTGCCTTCCATCAACCACTGGTTCGGTGGCCGCGGAACCTCGGAGCGCCCCGACAGCGGCACGCCGCACATGCGCGCCGTCCAGAACGCCCGCGGGCACATCATCGTGCTGATGACCCACAACACCGACCTCGGCGACGCCTTCGAGCGTGAGGGCGAGAACCGCGAGTTCTTCGACGAGTTCGCCGCGCGCGGCTACGCGGTCGGGATCAACGTGTTCCTCTACGCGATGACACATTAGGGAGTGAAGGGCGGGAAGTTCGGAGTGAAGAGCGCTTGAGGTGACGGAAGCGTGAAGTCGGCTACGGGCCTCGAAGTGCGGCGTGAAGGGCGCGGGAAGTACGGCGTGAAGAGCGCTCGGGAGAGTACGGCGTCGAAGGAGCGACGTGAGGTGCGGGCATCCATGGCTACTGACGAGCAAGCGCGCCTCGCGGCGCTTCAGCGCTATCAGATTCTCGATAGCGATCCCGAACAGGCGTTCGACGACCTGACGATGCTGGCGTCGCATATTTGCGGGACGCCGATTGCCCTCATCACCCTGCTCGACGCCGACCGCCAGTGGTTCAAGGCCCGCGTCGGCGTGAGCGCGCACGAAACCGCGCGCAGCGTGTCGTTCTGCACGCACGCCATCAAGCAGCGGGAGATGTACGTCGTTCCGGACGCGACGCAGGACACGTTGTTCAAAGAGAATCCCTTCGTGGTCGGCGAGCCGGGCATCAGGTTCTACGCCGGCGCTCCGCTCGTCACTCCCGACGGTCATGCGCTCGGCACGTTGTGCGTGGTCGATCAGGTGCCGCGCCAGTCTGACGGCCGAGCAGACGGAAGCGCTCGAGGCGTTGCGCCGCCAGGCGCAGGACCAGCTCGAGCTGCGGCTGAATCTGATGCAGTTGAAGGAGGCGCTCGTCGAACGTGAGCGGGCGGACGTCCGAGCAGCTGAGGCTCATCGGCGAGCTCCGCGTCGACGATCGACGAGGTCAAGAAGCTGAGCGCGCTGGTGCCGTACTGCTCGGCCTGTCAGTTCGACATGGTGATTCCCGCCGATCCTGCTGCGATTCCCACCGTCACCGACGGCGTCCTGCACCTCCTGCACGACAAGAAGTGGCCGGAGGACGAGATCATCAAGGTCGAGCTGGCGCTGCAGGAGGCGCTCGCCAATGCGATTCGGCACGGCTGCAAGGGCGATCCGACGAAGTGCGTGCAGTGCTGCATCACGTTCGATCCCTCAGGCGAGATCGTGGTGGTCGTCCGCGATCCAGGGACCGGGTTCGACGACAAGGACGTGCCCCATCCGCTGAAGCCCGAGAACATCCTCAAGCCGAGCGGACGAGGAATCTATCTGATCAACGAGTTGATGGACGAAGTGGCGTTCGCCGACGGCGGGCGCGAGGTCCAGATGCGCAAGAAGCGCGAAGTTGCGGCTCCGGTGCCGGCGACGACTTAGCCCGGCTGAATGCCGATCACCGGGTAGCGATAGTAGGTGCCCTGGCTGGCCTTGACGGCGCCGACGATCGGCAGGACGACGGCGGCGATGCCCAGCGCCGATCCAGAACAACACCACCAGCGGGATCAGGATCAGCGTCACCCAGAGGACGGCCGACGCCACGATCAACGTGAACACGAACAGGTTCAGCAGCACGGCCTGCTTCGCGATGCTCGAGATCGCCGGCGAGTCGCGCCGCGTCAGCCAGATCACGATCGGCACGATGACGCCGCCGAGCGGGATGATGTAGCCCGCCAGCCCCGAGAGATGCGTGATCGCCGCCATCGCGCGCTCGTCCGCCGTGATCGGCGGAGTGGTGTCAGGCATCTCTCCTCCAAGCGGTCCATGAAATATGACGGGGCGGCCACCTGCGTGGTTCCGGGCAGTATACGGGGTGCCAAGAACCGCCGAACGGGTCGCCGGCTTTTTTGAGACCGGCGCGTCTCAAGTGACATGCTATGAGACGCTTGGTCATGCGTCCCCGGCGCTGGCTTCTCGGATTGGGCGTCGTGCTGCTTGCGGCGCTGCCGCTCGCGCTCCTGGCGCAGCGCGGCCGCGGCCGGCCCGGGCCTATCGGCTTCGCCGTCGAACGCGACGGCAACGTCCGCTACGACGGCCGATTCACCTTCGCGCGCATCCAATACGCCGGGTATGTCGGGTGGGCGTTCGACTACCCGGAGATGGAACGTCATCTGACGACCATCCTGAAGGAGCTCACGTCCGTCAAGCCGCACACCGACGCGAGCAACATTCACACGTTCGACGATCCCGAGCTGTTCAAGTTTCCGGTCGCGTACCTGTCGGAGCCGGGCTACTGGTATCCCAGCGAAGAAGAGGCGCGCGGGCTGCGCGAGTATCTCGAGAAGGGCGGCTTCCTCATCATCGACGACTTTCACTATCCCAACGAGTGGAGCGGTCTTCGAGACGGCGATGCGCCGCGTCCTGCCGGACGCGCAGAATCGAACCGCTGACGCTCGCCCATCCCATCTTCAACTGCTTCTTCTCGATCAAGTCGCTGCAGGTGCCGTATCCAGGCGGGCTCGGCGAGCAGGGCCTGATGGGGGAGTTCTACGGCATTCACGAGGACAACGATCCGACAAAGCGCCTGATGGTCGTCATCAACTACAACATGGACATCGGCGACTACATGGAGTGGTCGCCGACGGGCGTCTACGCCATCGCGCCCGACGAACGAAGCCTACAAGTTCGGGATCAATTACGTGATCTACGGGCTGACGCACTAGATACGATCGCTCGGCCGGACATCGGGCTCCATCATCAGCAGCGGGGACAGGGCTCCAGGGCAAGCCCTTCCCCAGGCTGAACGGGCGGTTTACTTGATCGCTAAAGCGTGCTAACACTCTGTTCGCCCGGGTACAACCCGCAGTCAACGGCAGTCTTCAAACCGGAGGAAGGGGAGTATGAAACGACTCGTCATCGCGGCTGCGCTGCTCGTTTGCTTCGTGTCGGTGTCCTCCGCACAAGAGTTCCGCGGTGCGATCACCGGCCGCGTCGCCGATCCGTCAGGCGGCCGTCTGCCCGGCGTGACCGTCACGGCGACGAACGCGGCGACCAACGTCGCCTCGACCACCACGACCAACCGCGAGGGCGAGTTTTCGTTCCCGCTGCTCAACCCCGCGACGTACACCGTGACGGCGGAGCTCACCGGTTTCAAGAAGCTGGTTCGCCCGGGCATCGAGGTGCGGGTCGCCGACAGGATCGGGCTCGATCTCACGCTCGAGGTCGGTGCGATGTCCGAGACCGTGTCGGTCGTCGCCGAGTCGCCGCTGCTCGAAACGCAGACCGGTTCGACCGGGCAGGTGATCGACCAGAAGACGATTTCGATGATGCCGCTCTCCGACGGCAACCCGTTCGTCCTGACGCGGCTTGCGCCGGGCATCGCGTACAACGGCGACCTGAAGTTCTCGCGGCCGTTCGACAACGGCGGCACCTCGGGCATCGTCACCGGCGGCGCGACGGGCGGCAACGAGTTCACGCTGGACGGATCACCGAATATGGCGAGCGGCCGGCGCGTCGCCTTCGTCCCGCCGTCCGATGCCGTGCAGCAGTTCAAGGTCGAGACGGCGAGCTTCGATGCCGCGTCCGGCCATACCGGCGGCGGCACGGTCAACGTCACGCTCAAGAGCGGCACGAACGCGCTGCGCGGATCGAGTTACATGTACTTTCGATCCGAGAAGCTCGCCGAGACGGATTTCTTCCTGAAGCGAGCGCAGGAGGAGAAGCCGGCGCTCGGCTACAAGCGTCCCGGCGCCACCATCGGCGGACCGGTCATCGAGAATCGCACCTTCTTCTTCTTCGCCGTCGAGTGGTTGTACGACCGGTTCCCGGAGCCCATCACCAGCACCGTGCCGACGGAGGCGATGCGCCGGGGCGACTTCTCGGCGCTGCTCCCCCTCGGTATCCAGATCTACAACCCGTACTCGGCCCAGACCGTGGGCGCCCGCGTGGTGCGCCAGCCGTTCGAGGGCAACATCATTCCGAGCGGGCTCATCAATCCGATCGCCCGCAACGTGTTGAACTACTTTCCGGCGCCGAATCAACCGGGGAACGCGTCGTTGCAGGACAATTTCATCTACGAGAATCCGCGCACCGACGACTTCAACTCAGAGTCGTTCCGGCTGGATCACATGATCAGCCCGACTCAGCGTATCTTCGGCCGGTATACGCGCAACGATCGGCGCGAATCTCGCAACGCCCAGCTCGGCACGGTCAATGGCGTCGTGCCGAACGGGAACTTTCTCTTCCGCAAGAACGATGGCGTGACCGTCAACTACACTGACACGCGCAGTTCATCGTCGGTGTGGGACCTCCGTGCCGGCTGGCAGCGCTTCCAGGAGCCGAACGTCCGTCAGCATGAGAACGCGTTCGATCCGGCCTCACTCGGATTCTCGCCGTCGGTCGTGAGCCTCTTCGGCGGCGCGCAGTACTTCCCGTTCTTCGGCTTCGACACGATCCACGACATCGGCGACAACCTGGCCGGTAACACGACGCACACGATCTGGTCGGTCCAGCCGACGTACACGAAGCTGTGGGGCAATCACTCGCTGCGCGCCGGGTATGACATGCGCCTGTACCACGAGCTCAGCGCGAACCCGAACCGGCAGGCCGGCGAGTATACCCAGAGCAACGGCGGGGCGTTCACTCGGCAGCAGGACAATACCGCGGCCCAGAATTTTCAGGATGTCGCGACCTTCCTGCTGGGGGTCCCGACCGGCGGCAACATCGACCTGAACGCCACGCGGACAAACGACTCGTGGTATCACGGTTTCTACGTGCAGGACGACTGGAAGATCACGGCCCGTCTCACATTGAACCTCGGGCTCCGTTACGAATACGAGACGGCGACCATCGAGGCGGACAACCGCAACGTGCGCGGGTTCGACCCGGCCGCGATGCTGTCGATCACGTCCGCGGCGGAAGCCGCTTACGCCGCGCGGCCCGACGTCGTTCCGGCCTCGCAGTGGCGCGCGCGCGGCGGCCTCCAGTTCGCGTCCGACAGCAACCCTGCCTTCTGGGACGCCGACGCCGCGAACCTCCTGCCGCGCGTCGGGTTCGCGTACCGTCTCAACGAGCGGACCGTGCTCCGCGGCGGCACCGGCGTTTACATGGTGCCGTACATCATCAGCGGCGTTCAGCAGAACGGCTTCTCGCAGGTCACGCCGTTCGTCGCCACCCAGGATCGGGGCCTGACGTTCCAATCCACGCTGAACAACCCGTACCCGCTGGGCGTCTTGCAGCCGTCCGGGAACACGCTCGGCCCGAACACCTTCCTGGGCCAGAGCCCCGGACGGTTCACGCCTCTCGACGCGAAGAACCAGAAGATCCACCGGTATCAGGTCACCGTACAGCGGGAGCTCCCGAAGCAGTGGCTCCTCGAGGTCGGCTACGTCGGCAGCCACGGCTACAACCTCACCACGGACAGTGACCTCAACCCCGTGCCCGCGCAGTACCTGTCGACGAGCCAGTCACGCGATCAGGCGGCGATCGACTTCCTCGGCACGCAGGTGCCGAATCCGTTCGTCGGGTTGCTGCCGACCGGGTTTACGGGGGCGAACGTGGCGCGGTCGCAGCTGCTTCGTCCGTTCCCGCAGTTCAGCGGCGTCTCGTCGCAGAACACGGACGGCACGAGCCAGTACGACTCGGCCCAGATCAGCCTGCAGAAGCGCTACACGCACGGCTACTCGATCATCACGACGTACACGCGGTCGCACTACACGGAGCGCGTGTTCCTGCTGAACGCCACCGACACGACCTACGAGAAGCGTCTCGCCCGCGACGACGTGCCGCACCGGTTCACGGCGGCCATCCTGTTCGAGCTGCCGTTCGGTCGCGGCAGGAAGTGGGGCAGCGACGCCGGCGGCACGCTCAACGCGTTCATCGGCGGCTGGAGCATCAATGCGATCGGCCAGCTGCAGAGCGGCCGGCCGCTCGATTTCGGCGGCCGCAACATCTACTTCAACGGCGATCTGGACGCGCTCGAGGCGACGTACACGGACGATCCGGCCAGGAAGGCGTGGGATGTGAGCGGCTTCTACTTCCACGACGCGGCGGTGCAGACCAACGGCGTGGATGACCCGGTCAAGCAGCTGGGCGATCCACGGATCAACCTGGCGAGCAACCTCCGCTATTTCCCATCACGGGTGGATGGGCTCAGGAGCCCCTTCCTGAATCTGTGGGACATCTCGATCGTGAAGCAGGTGCCGCTCAGCGGCCGGGTGCGCATGCAGTTCAACATCGAGTTCCTGAACGCCACCAACCGGGTCGTGTACAACGATGCGAACACGAATCCGCGAGACGCGGGGTTTGGCACCGTGACGAGCCAGAACAATCTCCCGCGCGATATCCAGCTCGCGGCGAAGATTGTTTGGTAGCACCAGGCGCGGGGCCCCACCCCCGCGCCTCGAGCCCGCGCCACACACCGGGCGCGGGGTGTCATCTTCCTTACAGGCGCGGGGCCCCACCCCCGCGCCTCGGGCCCGCGCCACACCTCGGGCGCGGGGTGCCATCTTCTTTGGTTTTCTCCGTGCCCTCCCATTCCGCCTGCGTTACTTACACGGCGGAATCCGGAAGGCCCCGATCCTGGACGAGTAATTCGTCGCGTCCTTCTTGTAGTAGTCGCCGACGTACCAGATCGTGCAGTCGTCAGACGGGATCGACGGCGGTCTGCGAGTAGTCTTCCCACCGCAGCCCGTACGTCTGCGCCGCCGCGCCCTCTACGAGAATCGTTTCGCGCAGGCTCAAGACGCCCTTGCGGATCGGTCGGTGTCCGGCCGGCGAAGCGCTGGCCGGCGAAGTGCGGCGGGCCCGCCGAACGAATAGCCGATGCCGATGTTGCCGAAGCGGTCGATCGCCGGGCTCGCCATCCAGCGGTAGATCGCGTCGGGCGCGTAGGTGCCCTGCTGATACAGCGAGATCGTGCGATCGCGGTTGACGCGGAACTCGTACCAGCGCACGCCGCCGCCAGCAGCTTCGGTGTTGACCGAGTGCACCGCGACGATCGACTCGACGCCGTTCACGTTGCGATAGACGACCCGCGCCATGATCTTGTCGCCCTGCGCGTCGAGCCGCCGTTCGGTTCCCGGCTGCGGCACGCAGTTGGTCAGCTGGCCGTTGCAGAGATAGTGATACGGCGCGACCGGGATCTTCACCGGGCCGGTGACCTTCGTGTTGGCGGGCGTCTTCCAGTCGACGTGGAAGCTCCAGACGTAGATGCCGTCATCGTCGAAATCGTCCTTCAGCTGCGTGCCGCCGGTGGCCATCATGACGTTCGGCGCTCCGGCGGGCGGCAACCGCTTGCCGTCGAGGTCGGCGTTGTTGAGGAAGTTCACGTCGTTGATGATCACGCACTGCTCGGTCGCCGGCTTCGCCGCGCAGCATGCGCTGGCGGTCGACGACGCACGCGTGCTTCTCGATCACGTCGTCGCCCGTGCTCGTCGGGACGTAGTAGCCGTCGGGCCAGACGGCGGGACGCGGGTAGTCGGGGAAGAGCGGGCGCAGGAATTCGTAGCGGTAGTACTCGCCGAGCGGATCCGACGTCGGCTGATGGCGTAGCACATCGAGTACGGGCCCTGCGGCCGTGGCGGCGCGGGCTGGCCAGGGCCGGGTGCGCCGCGGCCCGCGCTGTGCGCCGGGTGGTGGCGTCTGGCCTGCGCCGGTGGCGGCGGTGGCGCGGGCGGCGGCACGAACAGCTTCGCCGCACGTCCCGGTTGTCCGGCCACGCCGGGCGGGCTGACGTACGCGGGCTCGCCGGCTTTCCATCCCGCCGGCTGATCGGGCCGCGTTTCCGCGCGGCCGAAGATCGGCATCACGACCAGCCAGCGATCGGCGAGCTGGTCGTAGCGGACGACGGCGTCGCCGTTGTTCCGCGATTCGCACGTGCCGGTGAACCCGGCGAACGATCGTGTTCGTCGGCACGGCGCCGTAGAGGATCTTGCCGGTCTTGTCGAAGATCGCCATCCGCGAGTTCACGATCTGAAAGACGTGATTCGGGCCGACGGCCAGGCTGTTGTCGGACGGATTCCGGCCGGTCGAGATGCCGTGCGGACCCTCGAAACCGACGCCGAGACCGTCGAAGCTCTGCGACGAGCGTCGCCTGCGGGCCGCGTGCCGTGCGCCGTCTGCTCGACGGCGGCTCCGTCCGCATTCTTCGGCGGTGCCGCCGGTGCGCCGCCGCCGCGCTGCTGCGATTCTTCGTCGGCGTCGTCCTCGGCGTCTTCGCGTTCGTCCGCTGGCGGCGCCAAACGGCCAGACGTGTCGTGGGCCACCGGCGAGTTGACGGAGGCCCGCTGATCACGCTCCCTCACGCCCCTGGAGAAATCGACGGTCCACAAGATGAGGCCCGCGATCGCGCTCGCGAAGATGACGACCAGAAGCAGATGCCGGCTACGCATGCGCGTGATCCTATTACGACGCGCGCCCGGCCCGCCGTTATCGACTCATTAGGTTGGCCAACTTTAGTCGCGCGTGGGGCCCCACCCCCACGCGCAGCGCCCGCGACGGCTCGCTACGCTCGTCTGCGGGCGGTCAACTCCGTTTAGTATGGGCTCCATGCGATCCACCACACGTCGCGATGCGATCAAGCAACTTGGCAGTGCCGGTGCCGGCTTCGTGCTCGCCGGTGGCGTCATTCGCGGCCGCTACGCCGACATCGTCATTGCCGGGCAACCGGTCGAGATCGCGGTCTCGTCGGTCAGCCCCGACACGGTTCGCATCACGGTGCGGCAGATTCAGAGCGAGGGCCTCGCGCCGATCGCCGCGACTGGCGCGCTGGTGCAGGACGAGTTCGGCAAGCCGCTCGCACAATCGCGGACGGAGGAATCGTTTCCGCGTGTTCGGGCGGGTAATCTCGTCGTCCGATACACGCGACAAAGCGGGTCGCCGCCAACGATTCACGTCGAGACGCCGGGCGGCCAGCCCGTGCAGCGCTTCACGCTCGACGCCGTGGCGCCGGGATTGTCGTTTCTGATGGGCAGCGGACCGCTGCTCGGACTCGGCGAGGGCGGCGCGCGCTTCGACCGCCGCGGATCGACCGATCGGATGCGCAACGGACAGGTGACGTCCGAGCCGGACGGCTATCGCCTCGCCATCCACGGCACGCGTGCGCCGATCCAGTGGCTCGTCAGCACCGATCCCGGATGGGGCCTGTTCATTCACCAGCCGTACGGCGCCTTCGACTTCACCGGCACCGATGGCACGTTCACCCCGCCGGCCGCCAACGCGCTCCCGCTCGATCTGTTCGTCGTCGGCGCGCGCGATCCGAAGGTCATCCTGCGCGAGTACGCGCGCATCACCGGACTTCCAGAAATGCCGGCGCGGTGGACATTCGGGTATCTCCAGTCGAGCCGCACGCTCGCGGGCGAGGCGGAGATCCTCGCGATCGCGAAGACCTTTCGCGAGAAGAAACTGCCGTGCGACGGGTTGATCTATCTCGGCACCGAGTTCGCGCCGTCGGGGTGGAACACGCGCAACGGCGAGTTCACGCTGGCATCCGACGAATTTTCCGGATCCCAAGAAAGTGATCGACGCGCTGCACGCCGATCACTTCAAGGTCATCGTTCACGTCGTCATCGAAGGGCAGCGGCTGCTCGGCCGCGTGAGCGATCCGTGCACGGCCGCGCCGCTCCCGAGCGGGCGGACGGCCGACATGGCTGGCCGCCGGAGCGCCAGGTCGCCTGCTACTGGCCGGTGCACAAGTCGGCGCTCGACGTCGGCGTTGACGGCTGGTGGCCCGATCAGGGCGACGGCTTCGACGGCCCGTCGCGATTCAACCGGCACCGCATGTACTGGGAAGGCAGCCAGATGTATCGGCCCGACGAGCGTCCGTTCGCGCTGCACCGCAACGCCTCTGCCGGCGTGCAGCGCTTCGGCGGATTCATCTGGTCCGGCGACGTGCAGAACCGATGGGAAACCCTCAAGGTGCACGTCGGCATCGGGATCAACACGGGACTGTCGGGATTGCCCTACTGGGGCACCGACATCGGCGGGTTCAATCCGACGCCCGAGTACACCGGCGAACTACACGTCCGCTGGTTTCAGTTCGGGGCTTTCAATCCGCTGTTTCGCGCCCATGGGCGGAATTGGCATCTCAAACTGCCGTGGGGCTGGAACGGCGGGGAAGGCGGCCCCTTCGAGGCCGGGACGTGGCGGGCCGCGCCCGAGGAGCTGCGCAACGCGAACGTCGAGCCGATCTGCAAGGAGTATCTGGAGCTGCGGTCGCGTTTGATGCCGTATCTCTACACGGCCGTGCGCGAATGTCATGACACTGGGATGCCGATCATCCGGGCGCTGTGGCTGCACGCCCCGAACGATCCCATCGCCGCCGGCCGCAGCGACTGCTACATGTGGGGGCCCGATCTGCTCGTTGCTCCAGTCGTCGAGCAAGGGGCGACGAGCAAGAAGGTCTATCTGCCGGCCGGTCTGTGGTACGACTTCTGGACCAACGAGAAAGTGCAGGGCGGCCGTGAGATCGATCGCGCGGTGGACTTGAAAACGACGCCGCTTTACGTTCGCGCAGGCACGGTGCTGCCGCTCGGGCCCGTCAAGCAGTACGCCGACGAGCCGAGCGACGCCCCGCTCGAGCTCGTCGTCTATCCCGGCGCCAGCCGCGTGTCGTCAATCTATGAGGACGACGGCAAGTCATTCGCGTACCGAACGGGGGCGTGGATGCGGACGGAGCTGGAGTGGCGCGACGGCCAGCGCCAGCTCGAAGTGCGGCTCGGGACCGGCTCGCGAATGCTGCCGCCGGCCAGCCGGCGCCTCGCCGTCCACCTCGCGGGATCGTCCGAGGTGCGCTCGGTCACGTTCACCGGCCGCACGCTCGACGTCAGGCTATAGAGATTCAGAAAGATCTTTTCAACACGAAGGGCACGAAGCACACGAAGGGGACGAAGAACACGACTTCGCGCTGCTTCGTGTTGAAAGATCTTGATCTTGTGACTATCGCCCCCGACGCCGCTTCTCGATCGCGTCCTGCACTTCGTAGCGGTCGCGATGCGCTTCTGCTTCGGCGGCGGCGTTGGCGTTGAGGCGCATCAGTTGATGCTTCGCGTCCCACGCGGGCCAGGCGGGAAGACCCTTGCCGTTGGGGTTGCCCGTCCTGGCGAAATTCGTCCAGTAGGCTCCCATCAGATCGGCCACCTGGCGATCGGCCGGCCGCCACGCGAGCTTGCGCGTCGCGAGCGCGTGAAAGACGTACTCGATGTCGGTGGCGTGCGCTGCGCCAGGATCGTCTGGCGCGGGATCGCCCGTGGCGGTGGGGAAGATCTGATCGAAGAGATACCGGTAGACCGGCGACTTGCCGGTGGCGGCGTGGACCTCGATCCACTTCCAGGTGTTGTAGCCGATGAAGTTATCGCTCGCGAGTGCGACGGCGGCCCGGCGCGCCTCCGCATCGGTCGTCGCCGCGTAGACCTTCCCGATTGTGTCGGCGTCGTCGGGATACTGCTTATTGATCTGCGCCTGGAGATTCGCGACGGTGATCGGCCCCGCCTTGATCTCGGCCGAATTCCAGCCAGCGAGGAGCGGAACGTGGTGCTGCCGGCCTGCGGCAAACGTCTCCCACGGATCTTCCGTCAACGCGTCGCCGTCGATGATCGGCCAGAACAGGCCGGTGTTCCGGCCGACGGCCTTCACCAGTTCAGCCGGCGTCTTGCCGCGCAACGCCGCCACTGACGGCGCGCCGATGGACTCGGCGAACTTCGCGCCGGCCGCCTCCGCCTCAACACGCGCCGATGGGCGGCGCTGGCTCGTGAAATAGGCGCCGCTCTGACCGATGGCCTTGTGAATCAGGCCACGGGTCAAAGGGGACGCCATCAACGCGCTCACCGAGAACGAGCCCGCCGATTCGCCGAAGATCGTCACGTTGTTCGGATTGCCGCCAAAGGCGGCGATGT
Organism: uncultured Acidobacteriota bacterium; assembly: GCA_963816795.1. Lineage (GTDB taxonomy): Bacteria > Acidobacteriota > Vicinamibacteria > Vicinamibacterales > SCN-69-37 > CAWFLT01. The sequence continues at coordinate 145,654 of CAWFLT010000004.1, forward strand.
TCTCGCGTACCCAACGGAGCGCAGCAATCTGATCGAGCAGGCCGTAGTTGCCAGACACTTTTTTCGGGGACTCGGCTGCCAGCTCCGGATGCGCCAGGAATCCAAAGAGCGCCATCCGGTAATTGATTTCCACGATGACGACGCCTCGGGCGGCGAGCGAGGCGCCCTCGTGGCGGCCCTCGTCGCTCGCGCCGGAGGCAAAGCCGCCGCCGTGGATCCAGAACATCACCGGCAGCCGTTCAGACCCTGACTTTGCCGGTGTCCAGATGGAGAGATACAGGCAATCTTCGCTCTCGGCGGGACTGCGAAAGATCATGTCGGCGAACGGGTTGGTCTGGATGCAGCGGTTGCCGAACGTCGTCGCGTTGCGGACGCCGCTCCAATTCGCCACCGGTTGAGGGGCCTTCCATCGAAGGTCACCGACGGGCGGCGCCGCAAACGGCACGCCGAGGAACATTCGGACGCCCGGCGTCGTGCTCATCGTGCCCGCCAGCATCCCGTTCGCGACACGCACTTCGTCAGCCAGGCGGGCGCCGCTGAGTGGCGCTGTGCCCAGAAGTCCGATAGCCAAGCCGCTCACCACGCGCCAATCGCACACATCCGCGCATGACAGACCCTCTCGTGTTTTTGATCTTTGCAGAGTTCTTACAACGTCGTTCAAACAACACGGAGTTCACGGAGCCATCACGGAGCACACGGGAGGACAGCTTGACTCAAAGGTCTTCTAAGTTCTCGCCTCCGTGCTCTCCGAGCCTCCCCGTGGTCCTCCGTGTTGAAAGATCTAACGCTTCTCGCCGAGGAATTTGTCGAGAAACGCCTCCATGCGGTCGAACGTGTACAGCCAGCGGCTGTGCAGCAGCGTTTCGTGGATGTCGTCCGGGAAGACGATCAGCTCGTGGTACACCTTGCGCGCCCGCAGAAGCTGGACGAGGCCGACCGTCTGTGCGAAATTCACGTTGCGATCGTCGTCTCCGTGCACCAGCAGCACCGGCGATTTCCACTTGTCGATCTCGGAGATCGCCGATGCCCGGTAGGAAACGGCCGCCGGGTCGAGCGAACTGCCTTCGAGGTGAACACCGGCGAGGTCGACCCCCGCTTTGAAGACGTCCGAGTTGCGCGCCAGCCCTTCCGCGGTGAGCAAGCCTCCATACGACAGGCCCCAGATGCCGACGCGCTCGGGATCGACATCCGGCCGCGCCGCGAGCCAGCGGCCGGCAGCGATGACGTCGCGATACTCGGAGTTGCCGCGCGCACCGGTCTCGGGCGCCTGGCGGAACGCGCGGCCGTAGCCGATGCCGCTGCGGTAATTCACCGAGAGGACGACGTAGCCCTTTGTCGTCAGCCACTGATTCACCGCGTAGAACACGTGGTAGAAGCTCAGATAGTGGTAGCCGAGCAGCATCTGCCGCGCGGGACCGCCGTGGACGAAGATGAGCGCCGGCCGCTTCTCTCCCGGCTTGATGTCCCTGGGCAGAAACAGCTGATTGTGGAACTCGACGCCATCCTCGGCTTTGAGCAGCACGTTGGTCGGCACGACGGACGCCGCGAGCGGAAAGTCCGCGCCGAGCACTGGATAGATCACTTTCTGTGCGGTCGGTGCTGACGGCGTCGCGGGCCAGAGCGCGACCGACTGCGGGCGCCGTGCATCGGCGCTGAGGACCGCGATCTGTTTGCCGGACGCGAGCGGCACCGGCACGTTTTCGATCCCGTCGCCGGTCGTGATCTGCACCGGCGTTCCGCCCGCGACCGGCACCGCGAAGATGTGCCGGCGGTTGATATCGCCGGCGTTGGTGCAATAGAAAAACGTCTTGCCGTCCTTCGACAGTGCGTACGCGGTCTGATCCTCGATGATGCCGTTCGTCGTCGTCAGTCGAACCGGCGTCGCCGTCGGGCGCGTGATGTTGAGCGCGTAGTAGCGCGGCGACTCGTCATCCGGCTCTTGATTGGCGAGCGGGAAGACGAGCGAGTCGCCCGCCCACGTGATCGCGTTGATCGCGTTGAACACGCGATCGTCCGGCGCCGGATGCCAGATTTCCCTGGCGTCGCCGGTGGCCGCGTTGGCCAGCATCACGGCGAGCGTGTGGCCGCCGGGCAGCACGCCGCGGTAGAGACCAGGCTGCTGGGCGAGTGGCGCGTCAGCGGGAATCGGCGCTTCACCGCCGCCGCGGCCGCCACGTCCGCCCTGCCGGCCGGTCGCCGCTGGCGGCTGAGCGGGCGCGCCCGGTGGTGGCGTCGCAGTGGGCGGTGTTGCGCCGGGAGCTGGTGTCGTTGCCGGCGCCGGTGTCGCGGCCGGTGTTCCACCCTGCCGCCCGGCTGCGCCGCCTCCGCCCTGACGCCCAGCAGTCGCGTCCGGCATGCCGCTGCCTCGTCCGGGCGTCGGCTGCAGGCCGAACGGCGATCCGGGCCGGCGCAGAAACGCGATGGTCTTACCGTCGGGCGACCACGTCGGGCTGGTGTCGCGGTCCACTCCGGCGGCCATGAAGTTCACGCTGTGCGTCTTGACGTCGTACACCGCGATGAAGCTGTGCGTGGTGCGGTTGCTGACGAATGCGACCTTGGATCCATCGGGCGACCAGCGCGGCCCGCTGTTCTGTCCCCACGCGCGGATGAACGGCACCTCGCCCTTGTCGGCGCGCGACGTCGCCGGCGCCTGACTGACGCGGGCCCGGTAAATCTGGCCGTCCTTCAGATACAGGACCGAGCGTCCGTCCGGCGACAGCACCGGGTTGCTGCCTTCCGCCAACCGCCAGGCGGGCCCGCCGATCGTGCGCGCCGCCCAGATCGCGCGCTCGGCGCCGTCGGGATCGCTCGTCGGATTCGCGACCCAGCCGGCATTGTTCGGCGCGTGGCCGCGTACGAAGACGACCACCGAGCCATCGTCCGAAATCCGCAGGCCGGTGAGATCGGTGCCGTCGTCATTCATGAACGACGTCACCCGCACCGGGCGGAACGCCGGCGCGACGGCGGTGAACACGTTCCGGCGGCCCTCCTCGTACGACAGCCACGCGATCCGGTCGGCATTCTTCGCCGACACCAGCTCGAGTGGCAGGCCCGGTTTGAGGAACTGCGCGATCGTCGGCTTGCCGTTCGGTGCCGGCGCAGCGAGAGCGTACTCCCGCGGCGACGATGTCGCAGAGAGCGCAGGAGAGACGAGCGTGGACGCGATGACCAGGGCGGCAACGTGGCGAAAACGCATGGGAACCTCAAAATTAGTGGCGTGGGGCCCCACCCCCACGCCTCGGGCCCGCGCCTTAAGGCGGCGCGGGGTGTCTACTTTGTTCTTCTCCGTGCCTCTAGCTTTTCTCCGTGTGCTCGCTCTTCCCCGTGCCATCAGACTTACGGCGTGGGGCCCCACCCCCACGCCTCGGGCCCGCGCCTTAAGGCGGCGCGGGGTGTCTTCTTTGTTCTTCTCCGTGCCCTCGCTCTCTCGCGTCCTCGGTCTTTATTTCGATGCGCGGACCCTCCAGATACGGTTGCCGCCATCGTCGGAGACGAGCAGGCTGCCGTCGCGCGCGACGGTGACGCCCACGGGCCGTCCCCAGCGTTCCATCTGCACGCCCTCGCCGCCGTCCTTCGAGACGAAGCCGGTGAGGAAGTCTTCGAGCGGACCGGGCCGGCCGTTGGTCATCGGGAAGAACACGACCTTGTACCCGGCGGCGGTCTGGCGGTTCCACGAGCCGTGCAGCGCGACGAATCCGCCGTTGCGATACTTCGCCGGGAACTGCGTGCCTTCGTAGAAGGTGATGCCGAGCGCGGCCGAATGTGCGGGAATCAGCACGTCGGGGACGAGGGCGCGTTTGACGAGGTCCGGAAACGCGCCGACGTAGCGCGGATCGTAGTTCGGTCCGATGTAGGAGTACGGCCAGCCGTAGAACCCGCCGTCTTTGACCGACGTCGCGTAGTCGGGCACGAGATCGTCGCCGAGGTTGTCGCGTTCGTTGACCGCGGTCCAGATGATGTCGCTGCCCGGCTGCAGGGCGAGTCCCACCGGATTGCGGATGCCCGACGCGTAGACGCGGTAGCCGGTGCCGTCCGGATTGAACTCGAGGATGGCGGCGCGCCGGCAATCTTCGCCGGCGGTGTTGTTCGACTGCGATCCAACGGCGAGATACATCTTGGTGCCGGCGCGATTGAACACGATGTTGCGCGTCGAGTGTCCGCCCCCTGGCAGGTCGAGGAGTTTTTCGGGCGGACCCTGCGCCTGCAGATCGCCGGCGGTGTACTTGTAACGGATCAACGCGGTCGGTGTGCCGACGTAGAGGAAGCCATTCTGAAATGCGAGCCCGAAGGGCGCCGACAACGTGCCCGGTCCGGGTGCATGAAACGCCGGTGGCGCCGCGCAGGCCGGCGCGGCCGCGCCGAGGATCGGACCGTTGATCGCCAGGTTCACCTCGGTTGGCGCGGGCGGCGGAGGCGGTGGAGGTGGTGGTGGTGAGGCGCAGCGCCCGCAGCGCCAGCGCCGCGCGCCGGTGCGGCGCCCGCTCCAGCCGCGCCGCCGGGAGGGCCACCGCGCCGGGGCGGGGCCTCGCCTTGCGCATAGACGCCGCGTTCCTCGAACACGCCGTCGTTGTTCGCGTCGCGCAGCACCGTGATGTTGTGCGCCGACGGCGAGCTGACGAACAGGTCGCCGTTGGGCGCGTAAACCATCAGCCGCGGCGCCTGCAGCTCGGCGTACACGCTGACCGTGAAGCCGCCCGGCGTCGTGGGCAGCACCGTCTCCGGCTTCGGCACCATGAACGCGCCGCCGCGCGTCGGCACGCCTACCGGCGCGAGCTTCTCGGCGCGCGGCTGGGGCTGTGTCGGATTGATCTGCGCGCCGGCAATCGTGCCCAGCGCGCCCGCCGCCACTGCGACAAACGCCACACGCGGCACGAGTCGCGACGAAATGAACGCCTGACCGGTCTTCATCTTCAGCTCCTCTCGCGGCTCGCAACCCGAGCCGCGCTACGTCCGCTCTCTCGCGGCTCGCAACCCGAGCCGCGCTACTTCAGCGTGCTCAGAAACTCGACGAGATCGCGGATCTCACGCGGCTTGAGGATCCCGCCCACCGGGGGCATCGGCGACGGGCCCGAGGTCCGGGTTTTGATCTCGTGCTTCGCGATCTTTCGCGTCGTGTTGGTCCCCGTTTCGAGGACCAGCGTCGTCTCGGTGTCTTCGCGGATCATGCCCGTGACGCTCGAGCCATCGGTCAGCGTGACCGCGGCGATGCCGAACCCCGGCGCGACCACGGCGTTCGGATCCAGCAACGACTGCAGCAGTTGCTCTCGCGTGTGCGTGCCGCCGACCTTCAGTAAGTTCGGCCCGACCATCGGCTCGGGCGCGGTGCCGATGGAATGGCACCGCGTGCACTGTGCGGCTTGATTCTGTTGAAAAATCTGGCGTCCGCGCATGGCCGCGCCGCCGTGCTGCAGCGCCTGTGGCAGGGCGGTGGCGAGCGTGCCGAGTGACGCGCCGACGCCGAGCGCGGTCAGCTTGGCGTCGAGGCCGCCCTGGGCGACCGCCGCTTCGAGCGCGTCGAGCTGCAATTCGGCCGGAAGCGTGCGCGCCACCAGCCGATCGAGCGCCTGGCCGAGCGATGCCCGGGCTTCCGGGCCGGTCAGTTTGCCCAGCAGCGCGAGCGCGCTCTGCTGTTCGGGAACGGAACCGCTCTTCAGAATCACCGCGATCGACTCGACTTTCGCGGCTTCCGGAATGGGCATCGCCGGCATCGCCGTGATCGCCGCCGCTCGGACGCTCGCATCGGCGTCCGCGAGCGCGAGTTTCACCGCCGCCGGGAGGTCGGGAGCCGCGATGGATTGCAGCGCGCGGAGCGCCGCGATGCGCACTTGCGGCACGCTGTCGGCGCGCAGCCGCTCGACCAGTCTGGCGCTCGCTCTCGTGAGCTTCGCGCGCCCGGCGGCGTCGATGATCGCGATCCGCATCGTCTCGCTCGGCTCGTCGGCGACGGTGTCAACGAAGCGCGCGATCGCGCTCTCTGCCGCCTGCGGCACCCGTTGCGGCGACGCGGTGCCGAGGTAAGCGCCGTCTACCCGGTCGAGCGACGACGGCACGTTCCAGGCGCCGAGCGCCGCGACGGCTTCGACACGGAGCGCCTCGACGCCGCCAGGCCGCGCCGCGAACATCTCGATGCGATTGGCGCACTCGGCAGTGCCGACGCGGCTGTTCGCGCTGATCGCGCGGCGCAGGAGCGGTTCGCTCGTGAATCGCGCCTGATCGAGGACACGAGCCAGCGCCGGCAACGCGCCGGCGATGCCGCCGTCGTCGTTGATCGCGCGCGCGGCTTCCGCGACGACCAGCTCGTCCGCGTCGCCGAGGTACTGCGCCACCGTCGCGCTCCGCATCCGCCGCAACGCCACGACGGCGGCGAGCCGCACCGCGCGCGACTGATGCTGTTCGAGGCCGGCGAGGCTGGCGGCGCTCATGCGAGAAAGCGCCAGCGCGCCGGCATGACGCAGATACACGTCCTGATCGTCGTTCTCGGCCAGCATCGTCACGAGCGCCGCCGTGGCCCCCGCCGAGTCGCCGATGCGAGCCAGCGCCTCGGCGGCGAAGAACCGCACGCGCGGCGCCTGATCGCGCAACGCGGCGACGAGTGACGTCGCCGCGGCTTGATAGCGCGCGTCGCCGAGCAGCTTCGCGGCCTGGGCACGCACCTCGGCGTCCGGGTCGGTCAGAAACGGGACGAGCGCTGCCGCCTGCCGGGCATCGCCGCGGGCCATCTGTCCGAGGCCCCACAGCGCGTGCAGCCGCGCCAGGTCGTCGCGCCGCCCCGCGGTGCTGGTTGCCGTGCCAGCCGTGCGCGCCACGGCCAGCAGCGTCGCGTCGTCCTTGCGCCGGACGAGCTCGAACTGGCCGCGGGTACGAATTCGCATGTCGGCGTGGGCCAGCCAGCCACGCAGGGCACTCGACCGACTGCGCCGTTTCATCGACGGTGAAGAGCTTGCGCACTTCGATGCGCGCCGGCGACGCCGCCGCGGCCGGGACGTCCAGCTTCCAGATCCGGCCCTGGTCGAGCGGATCCCAGCCGGTGATCCAGTCGCTCAGATACAGCGCGCCGTCCGGACCGATCTTGATCCCGGGCGTCAGGATGCCGCGGAGGATCTCCGTGTTCGATCCCATGGCGAAGCCGGCGCCGCGCGGCTCCAGCTTCAGCGCGAACAACCGCGCCGAGGCCGGTGAGCCGGTAAAGCTGGTCACGAAGAAGTGCTGCTTCCAGCGATCGTCGAGCGCGACACCCGGGTGGTACACGAAGCCCGACGGGCCGGCCGGGTACGACGAAATCGGCGGCGTGAAGTACGCCGCCTGTCCGTCGAACCTCGGGCGGTACATGCCCTCGTTCATCCACACGTTGTAGCGGTTGTTCGCCGGATCGGTGTACTTGCCGTACTGCCACGTCGAGCGCCAACCGGTCTCGCTGCCATACGTCACGTAGACGAGCCGTTCGGTCTCGCCCGGGTGATCGCCGTCGTTGTCGACCGAGATCAGATTTCCGTGCTCGTCGAACGCGAACTCGTGCGTATTGCGCAGCCCCGATGCGAACACCTCGAAATTGCTGCCGTCGAGATCCGACCGCACGATCGATCCGCGATTCGGATACGCCCAGCGCGTGCCGGTCTTGTCGACGACGTTCAGACCGATGTCGCCCACTTTCCAGTAGAGCCGGCCGTCGGGCCCGATCGTGATGCCCGACATGCCGTGACCGCCGAACGCCGGGTGGATGTTGTAGCCGTGGCTCATCGACTCGCGCACGTCCATGCGGCCGTCGCCGTTGGTGTCGCGGAACCGCCACAGGTCGGGCGCCGCGGCGACGATCAGATCCTGGCCAAGCGCCATGACGCCGCCGGCCACCTCGCTCACCGGGTCGTCGTTGCCGAAACCTTCGACGACGATTTCGGAAGTGTCGGCGCGGCCGCGATTCGCCGTGTCCTGCAGCCGGTACACACGTTCCTGTTTGCCGGCCAGATCGCGCCAGTCCCGTGACCCGTCGCCGTTGAGATCCGGGAGCCAGCTGTTCTGCCCGCTGCGATCGGGGGCCATCACCCGTTTGAGAAACGCGCGATGTTCTTCGACCGTCGTCAGCGTGTGGACTTCCGGGACCCAGTCGGCGTGCTGCCGGATGTCGAGCGGCAGGCCGGTTCGGGGCGAGCTGGTGACGTACATCACGCCACGCGCGTCGATCGCGATCGCGATCGGGTCTTTGATCAGGGCCGATGGGGCCCAGAGCGACACTTCGAGCCCGGGCGCCATCGTCACGCTGATTGCAGCGCGTGCTTCCTTGGCCAGCCGCTCGGCCTCGGCCGGGTCGAGACGGACGATGGCCGACGGCGGCTGCGAGATCTGCTGTTGCCCGCGCGCGGCGACCGGCGTCCAGTCGAGGACCACCCACGAAGCCGCGACGAGTCCACTGATCAGGGCAAGCGCTCGCCACGCCGACGGTCGAATCGTCAGCGAAAAGCGTCGAAATGCGGACATGCGGGAATCTTACCGCTATTCCCGTCAAGCAGCGGGGGAGGCGGCTACCTGACCTGAACCACCGCGGCGGCGCTGCGGCCGTGGATTTCCGGCGCGTACATCGCTTCGCCCCACGTGCCGGCGGCGTTGAAGGTGCCGGCGGTCGTGGCGCGCGCGAGGTAGGTGAGCTCGTGGCGTCCGGCCGCGAGCCGCGTGGCGAAGGCCACCACGCGATCGTCGTGCTTCTCGACATGTTCGAAGCCGCCGCGCCGCCACCAGAGTCGTCGGATTGCCGGCGCTCGACTGCGTGGTCGCCTGCTCGCCCAGATCGGTCGCCGTCGTCTTGAGCTGCGCGTCGATCGGCTCGAAGCCGGCAGGGAGCGGATCCGTGAACGCGAGAAACCGGCCCTCGTGCGGCAGATCGACGGTGATCGTCACGCGGACCAGATCGCCATTGGCGAAGCTCGTACCCGCCGTGCTCGGCGTCGCCGGTGACTGGCCGGGTGTGGCCGCGGCGGCGTCAGGCGTGTAACGTTCGTACTTGCGGGTGATGCGCAGGCCCCGATCGACGGACGCCGTCGATTCAGGCACGAGGTACTGCAGGCGCGCGGTGTAGTACACGCGGCCGGTGCCGGTGCGCGAGACGACGAGGTCGCGCGTGACCGCGCCCGTGACGCGGGCGACGAGATCCGGCATCTCGAGTCGCACCTGCTGAGCGGTCGTCGAGCGTCCGGCGAACGTCGCGCTGCCGACGGTCGCACCTGCCAGCGAAACGGTCGCCGTCATCTGAGGTATTTCTGCTTCGAATGTCCGGTAGTAATTGACGAGCGCTTCGAGCGCCACGGCGTTCTCTTGCGTCGTGCCCCAGCGGCCATTCGTTCGGGCCGCGAGCAGCCAGCGCGCGAGCGGGGCGACCAGCGTCGGGTCGTCCTGGCGGCGCGCGATGCCGCCGAGCACGACGGCGGTGGCGCGGACGTTCGAGTTCCACAGCCAGACGAGCGACGCGTCATCGACTTCTTCGACGTGCGCCCGGTCGGCGTCGACTCGCAGGGCGTTCGACAGCCGCCGCACGACGTCCTGGTAGCGCGGGCCGCGATCGCCTGAGGCCGCGAGCGCATCCGCCAGATAGGACAGCGCGAAGACCGGCAGCCGTGCCGCCAGGCCGTAGAGGCGCGACACGTCGGCGGCCTGGTTGCGACCCTGCTCAGTCAGGACCTTGAGGGCATACGCCTGCGTCGCCCCCCAGGCCGGCCACCACTGCACTTCGGGTGGGGGCTGGCGCAACTGGGTCTGCAGATAGCTCAGCGCGCGATCGATCGCGTTCCGATCGGTCACGACCTGCAGCGAGGCGGCGATCTTCATCACGTTGAGGATGTACGCCGTCAGATACGGAGACGAAGCGATGCACCGGCCCGGCCACAACGAGAAGCCGCCATCGGGACACTGATAGGCGTACAGCTCGTTCAGCGCGCGTGCGCCTGCTGCGCGCGTCTCCTCGGGCTTGATGGTGGCGAGCGCGAACGCGCCGCCGAGATCCGCGGAGAGCAGGAGCGCCAGCGCGCGCGACGCCTTCTGTTCGGCGCAGTCGTAAGGATATTCGTCGACGTAGCGAGCGCTTTCGCCGAGGCCGACGAGCGCGGTGGAGGCCAGGCTGACGCTCAAGCCGCCTGCGCCGGGAATGATGCCGGCGGGAATCGTCAGCTTCTCGGTCGCGCTGGTGATCGTGTCGCCATACGCGGCGACGCTTTCGAGCCGCGCCGGCGCCGTGACGGGCAGTGTCGCCTCGAACGCGTCCGTCTCGCCGCCGAGCGTCACCGTCATCTGGACGCGCGCATGGCCACGTGCCGTCGCGATCGCGTCGAAACGCACCGGCACGGACTCGCCCGGCGCCAGTCGCACCGTGCGCGTCAGTTCGCCAGCGAATTGCAGCGACGGAAGATCGAGGCTGCGAATCGTCACGACGGCGTCGCCGGCGCTTCCCGTGCCGTTGGTGACGACGGCGCCGAAGGAGGCGCGATCGCCTTGTCCCATGAAGCGCGGGAAGGCCGCGAGCATCGTGAGCGGCTTCGTCGCGCGAATCTCGCTCTCGGCCGCGCCGAAGTGCGACGAGAGATCGCCCGCCACCGCCATGACGCGGTAGGTCGTCAGCGAATCGGGCAGCGTCACCGACGCGCGTCGCGCGGCCATCGGGACCGGTCGCGATCGATCCCAGCCAGAACGCGAGCGGTCGAAAGTCACGCCGCACATCGAGCTCAGACTTCTGCGCGCTGGTGTCCACCATCGGGGAGGCCGCCTGGACCGCGAGACTCTCTGACGTCATCATCGCCGTGGGGAGCCAACGCGGAGGCGAAATCAACGCCGCCACCACCTCGCCCCCCGCCGGCCCCTAATCTCTGCCCCTGGCGTCTCGACGAGCATCGGCCGCCGTCCGATCAGGCGGGCGCGATTGTCCTGCGTCTGCACCTGCAGTTGCTTGCGCGCGTAGATCGCGCGGGCCACGTCGGGCGTCTTGTAGTCGGTGAGCGAGAGCAGCCCGTAGTCCATCGCCCAGAGCGTGACTTCGCTGGCGCGCGGACGTCCCTGCGCGTCGGCGACGTCGCACCGACACCGCCACCTCCTGCCGCGGCCGGTACTCCTGCTGGTCCGCCTTCACCGCCACGTTCAACCGCTTCGAGCCGTCGTCGACCGTGAGCTCGGTGTAGCCGACGCGGAACCCCGGCTTGCCGGGATCGCTGTCGTCCGCGCCGGCATCAGTTGACGTTCGTCCTTTGACGAGCAGCACGGAGACGTACACGTTCGGCACGTCGGCTTCGGTGATCGGCACGTCGATCGCGTCCTGCGTCGAGGTGATCGCGATGCGCCGATGGCTCCGGATGCCCTCGCGCTCGGTCGTGACCAGCGCGGTGGCGCGCTCCCACGGCGACTGCACCAGCACGCGCGCCGTCTCGCCTGGCTTCCACGTCATCCGTTCGGGCGTGAGCGTGATGCGATTGCCGTCCGCCCGCCACGCCGAGTAGCCGCGCCCGAGCACGTAGAAGACCACCTCGGTGCGCGTCGGGCGGCCGCGCTCGTCCCGTCGCGGTCGCGCGAAGCGTGTAGCAGCCGCCGTCGCGCAGCGGGATCGGCAGCGACACGCGACCGGCCGTCGTCGTGATCGTCCACTCGCCCGACGGGATCTCGGTCCGCACCCACATCCGGAAATCCCGGGTTCTCAGGCCGGCGTTCGGACCGCCACTGCTCGCGCACGAGCGAGACCGTCACCGGCACATTCGCGCGCGCGGCGCCCGCCAGGTCCACGGCGACAACGCCGGCGGTGAATCCGCTGTCGGCGTTGACGAAGAACGGCGGCCGCGCGAGCCCGATATAGAAGGACGCCGGGTGCACCAACGTGACGGCGCGGTTGGCGATGTGCTGTCCCGACACGCCCTCGACGTCGGCTTCGAGCTGGTAGCGAAACGCCACGTCGGCGCCGGCTTCCGTCGGCACCGGCGCCGAGAGCCGGCCCTCGGCGGTGAGCGGTTCGCGCCGATCCGGCAGCCGGAGATAGAGCGGGCCCCAGGTTTCCGGCCGGGGCAGGTAGCCGAACGCGAACTGATCCTCGGCGTACCGTTCGCGAATCGGTGCCGGCACTTCACGCGCGGGCCCGCGCGAGATCCGACCAGCGCACCGGCTGGCCGGCGAGCGGGGCGCCGAACAGGAAGCGCGCGCTCATCGTCGCCGCCAGCGGGTTGCCCAGCACCGCCGGATCGCCGGTGAGCGTGGCGTCGACGCGAAAGTCGGGGCGGCGGAACGCGGCCACGAGAAACGATCCGTCGACACCCTGCGGTCGCGCACGATTCGGCGGCAACGGCGTGGCGTCCGGCGCACTGATGTCGACTGAGTACATTCCGAGCGAACCGCCGGCAGGCACCCGCCAGTTCCACTCGATGCTGCTCCAGCGGTTCACGGTCGCCGTCCGCTTATCGACCTCGCCGTTGCGGCTGTCTCGCACTCGCACTTCGACCGCGGTGCCTTCGGGCAGCAACTGCACGCCCGCCGGGGTGTCGGTCCTCAGCACGGCCTTCACGCGCAGTTCGTCGCCGAGCGCGTAGACGCCGCGATCGGTGACGATCGATCCGCGCAGGACGCCGCGCGATTCCGCGAGCCCGTACGGCAGGCCGAAGTTCGACGGGTGGACGTCAGCGGTCCAGTCCGAGCCGACCCACGCGACGTCGCCGTCTTTTTCGGCGGTGACGACGTACGATCAACTGCCAGGGATTCTCAGTCGGTCTCAGCTCGAGCGCCGGCGCGATCGCCACCCCGTCGGCGTTGGTGGTGCCGCGCCAGGCGGTGCGGTTGTTCTGGACGGTGATCGCCACGCTTGCGCCCGCGACCGGCTCGGCGTTGTCGAGACGCGTGACGAACACGAGCGTGGACTGCGGACTGTCCTTCACGCTCAGCCCGAGGTTGGTCACCTGAAGCAGCGATGCGCGCGGCCGTCCGAACGTGTTGTCAGTCGAACTGCCCGGCAGCATCGCGGTCTGGCTGATCGCACCCCACACGAGGCCGGTGCCTCCCGCGCCGAGCACGCCGCGGAGGTCGATGGCATGGGCCTCGATGGCGTCCGGCTTGCCGGAGAATCGCCGTGCGGTGCCAGCAACGTCGGGCGCCATCGCCGCATTCCCGCGCTGCATCGCCAGCAGGCGCGGCATCAAATCAGCTGGCGACATCGGCGCGAGGAACTGTCGCGCCTCGGTCGTGTTTCGAGCCAGGAACGGCACCTGCGGTCCGTTCTTCGCCTCCCAGACCTGCCCCGTCCAACTCGCGTACGGCCGCTCGTGCGCTCGCTCGACGACCCCCATCCAGGTGTAGCCGAGCGATTGGCCGTCGGTCGCTTCGAGTGAGGCGTCGATTCGAAGCGCCCAGGTGCTGGCTGCCGGCTGCCGCTCGTAACCCACCATCGGCGAGCGAGACGGATCGGTAGCCGTCCGCCGGGCGGTAGGAAGGCTCCGGCGGCACCTGGCCCGCCGGCACGGGCCGTCCCGCGCCGCCACCGGTCAGATCACGCACAGTGAGCACGCGCGCGAGCGCCTCGGTCCGGACGCCGCGCCTCACGCCGACGCCGAAGGTGTTCGCCGGATCGCATCCGGCGCTGCAGGGCAGCGTCTCGATGAAGAACGCCGGCTCCAGCCTCAGCGTCGTCGTCTGCTCGGCAGGGGTTTCCGGGCCATCGGCGCTCGGCAACTTGTCGTCGAGCGTCACCGCCAGCCACGCCCTCCGGCGCCGGTGGCGTCGTTGTCTCGATCACCACCAGCGTCGGCGCGGGCGGAAAGCGTTTCTCGTCCCACTCGCGCGCGGCTTGAATCGCCACCGGCGCGGTTGATGCGGCGACGCGCGCCGTCGCCGCGACCTTCTCGGAAAACCGGGCGAGGCCGGCGGGATCCTCGCGACTCAGGATCTCGCGCGCGGCGGCGTCGATCGACGGCGCCGTCCACGGATGCGCCGCGTAGCGGACGCGCGTATGGGCGACGCACGTCGTCCTGGCGCACCGGCTGGTTGAAACGGAGTGCGATCACCGCGGGGCTGTCTGCGCGGCCGGTCTTGCGATACCACTCGGCCGACAACAGGCGAACCGTCGGGGTCGTGAACGTGAACGTGTGCGGCGACGCCAACTGTCGCCCCGAGGTGCTCCGCGCGGCGCCATCGATCCGCACGCTGTAACGCGTCGCGTAGGGCAGCGGGCGCGACGGGTCGGCCGTGACGATCAAGGTGCGCGTGCCCGACCAGAAGTAGTTCGCCGCGAAGGCCGGCTCGATCGACAGCCACGGCGGTGCGCCGGTCGATGGCGTGCCGAGCGCCACCATCGGCTCTGAAAAGACGATGCGGATCTCGGTGGCGTCCGAGATCTGACCCACCTCGCCGGCCGGACTCGAGCTGACGACGAGCAGCGGCCGCTCCTGGAGACCGGCGGGCGCGGGCACCTGCGCGCTGAGCAGGACAGCGACGATGACTCCCAGACGTGCCCGCAGTGGTGGCATTGGGCTCCTGTGCAGCTTGAGACGACGGCGCGGCCGGTTCAGCTTACGGAACGGCCCCTGGCGACGCAATTGCGCATGCTAGACTGCGAAGAACAGCGCCTCGGACCGCGGTCCGGACCCTGTGCAAGTTCAGCCGACGAACCGCGTCAGGGCCGGAAGGCAGCAGCGCTAAGTCGATCCTGTGCTGTGCCGCAGGCCCTCCGGGCCGCGGTTCGGGGCGTTGCATTAACTAGACTTCTCCCCATGTCCCATCTCGCATTAGCACGCAAATGGCGTCCGAAGCGGTTCGAGGACGTCATCGGGCAGCGCGGCGTCGTCCGCACGCTCGAGAATGCGATTGCGACCGGGCGGCTGGCGCAGTCCTTCATCTTTGCCGGGCCGCGTGGCGTCGGCAAGACGACCACCGCGCGCATCCTTGCGCGCGCGCTCAACTGCGTGAGCGGCCCGACGGTGACGCCGTGCGGCGAGTGCGACGCCTGCAAAGAGATCGCGGAAGGCCGCGACATCGACGTGCTCGAGATCGACGGCGCGACCTACACG
This sequence comes from uncultured Acidobacteriota bacterium, assembly GCA_963816795.1. Taxonomy (GTDB): domain Bacteria; phylum Acidobacteriota; class Vicinamibacteria; order Vicinamibacterales; family SCN-69-37; genus CAWFLT01. The sequence goes on from CAWFLT010000004.1 coordinate 160,662, forward strand.
GGCGTGGACGCGGTGCGCGAGGTCATCGTCGAGCCGCTCTCGATGGCGCCGATGCGCGACCGCTTCAAGATTTTCATCATCGACGAAGTGCACCGGCTGTCGAAGAACGCGTTCGACGCGCTGCTCAAGTCGATTGAGGAGCCGCCGCCGTACGTCAAGTTCATGATGGCGACGACGGACCTGCATGCGGTGCCGGCGACGATCCAGTCGCGGTCGCAGGTCTTCGAGCTGAAGTCGCTGCCGTTCGGCATCATTCGCGATCAGCTACGGGCGATCGCCGCCAGCGAGAGCGTCCAGGTGGACGACGCCGCGCTGGCGCTCGTCGCGCGATCGGCCGAGGGCAGCATGCGCGACGCGCTCTCGGCGCTCGATCAGATTCTGGCGTTCTCCAACGACGCCGTCTCGTCGAGCGATGTGAGCGCCGTGCTCGGCCTGATCGGCCGCGACGTCCAGTTCGACATCGCCGAGGCGGTCGCGCGCGAGGATCTGCCGGCCGCCTTCGAGCTCGCCGGCACAGGTCGTCGACGCCGGCTTCGACCTGCGCATCGTCGCGCGCGAGCTCGCGCGTCTCATGCGGGACCTGATGGTGGTGACGATCGATTCGGGCCGTCTCTCCGATCCGGAGATCGCGGCGGAAGGCGAGCGCGATCGCCTGATGGCGCTGGCCGCAAGTTACTCGCGCGAAGATCTGATGCGCGCGTTCGACCTGCTGTCGAAGGCCGAGACGGACATCAAGAACTCCTCGCAGCCGCGCCATCAGTTCGAGATGGCGCTGGTCAAATGGATCCATCTCAGGAAGCTGACGCCGTTGACGGAGATGATTGCGGGACTGGAAGGCACGGGTGGAACCGGGTTCCGGGGTTCCGTGGGTTCCGGGGGTTCGGCTGGCCCTGCGCGTCCCGCTACTTCGACGGCTTCGGGTACGCCGACTCGGGCGACTCCAGCGCCGGCCGCGCCGCGCCCGCCAGCGAAGGCCACGCCCGTCAGCGCGGACGCGGGCCCTGCCGAAACTCGCCGTACCGGTGGTGCGAGCGTCACCTCGGGAACCCAGGGAACCCCCGGAACCCAAGGAACCCCTGGAACCCAAGGAACTTCCGGAACCCAGAGAACCCCCGGAACCCCGGAACCGCGGAACCCCGGAACCACAGATGTAAAGTCCTCCGTCCTGTCCTCGATCCGCGACCAGAACAAAGTGTTCTACGGCATGGTCATCGCCCAGGCGGTGATCGACGTCGAAGGTGACGCGATCGTCTTCTCGTTCGCGCCGGTCCATCGCTCGCTCAAGACCCAGCTCGAAGGCAAGCGCGCGTGGATCGAGCAACTCGCGCACGCCGCCAGTGGACGTAAGATGTCCGTCGTCGTCAAGGAGCGGCCGGCGGCCGCGCCCACCGAAGAAAAGGCCTCGGCCGCCGATTCGCGCAAGGCCGAGCTTCGTGAGCGAGCCAAAGCCGAGCCGCAGGTGCAAGCCGTGCTCGACGTCTTCGGCGGCCAAATCGAGGATGTGGAAGAAATTCAGTAATCTCCAAATGTCGCTGACGGAGTTCTTGTGAACATACAGAAGATGATGCAACAGGCGCAGCAGATGCAGGAGCGCCTGCAGAAGCAGATGACCGAGATGCGGGTGGACGCCAGTGCCGGAGGCGGGATGGTCACCGTGACGGTCAACGGCAACAAGCAGCTGCTGCAGCTCAAGATCGATCCCGAGGTCGTCTCCAAGGAAGACGTCGAGATGCTGCAGGACCTGGTGGTGGCGGCGGTCGCCGATGCACAGCGCAAGGTCGATGAGCTGCTGGCCAATCAGATGCAAGGCATGATGGGCGGCCTGAGGATTCCCGGGCTGTCCTGATGCTCAGGTCTGACCCGCTGGCCGAGCTCGTGGCGGCCCTCCAGCGCTTGCCGGGCATCGGCGCCCGCAGCGCGCAGCGCCTCGCCTACCATCTGCTGAAGACGCCACGTGAGGATGTCGACACGCTCTGCGCGGCGATGCTGTCCGTCAAGGATCGCGTCACGTACTGTTCGGTGTGCAGCAACATCACCGACGTCGATCCCTGCGTCTACTGCACCGCGCCCGAGCGCGACGGCCGCGCCATCTGCGTGGTCGAGCAGCCCGAAAACGTCGCGGGGATCGAGAGGACGCGCGGCTTCAAGGGCCGCTACCACGTCCTGATGGGCGCGATTGCGCCGCTACAGGGGATCGGACCGGACGATCTGAAGATCAAAGGCCTCCTCGCGCGCCTTGGCGACGGCGGCGTCGAAGAGCTCATCGTCGCCACCAACCCCACCGTCGAAGGCGAAGCGACCGCGCTGTATCTCGCCAGACTGATCCGCCCGCTCGGCGTTCGCGTCACCCGCATCGCCATGGGCGTTCCCGTCGGGAGCGACCTCGACTACACCGACGAGTTCACGATGGCGAAAGCGATGGAGGGACGACGGGAGATGTGAGTAAGAACGAGGACACGGAGAAGGGCTGGAGCTCACGGAGAAGAGCTTAGTGGACACCCCGCGCTGGTTTGTGGCGTGGGCCCGAGGCGCGGGGGTGGGGCCCCGCGCCAGTAAGTTTGATGGCACGGAGAAGAGCTAGCGCTTCATCCCCCGTCTTACCCACAACCCCATCCCGACCGTCGCCCACACGATTTGTCTTGCGGTGACGATGAGCGCCATCGTGACACCGATCGCAGGTTTGACGCCGATGACCTGGGCGACGACTTCGGATCCGACCTGCGACACGCCGAGGCGGAACGGGATCACTTTGAAGACGATGTTGGCGACGCGTTGAAAGGTGTCGAGAATGAACGCTTCGAGCGGCATCGACGCGCCCGTGAGCAGCCAGAGTGTGAACCACGCTTCGATGAAACTGAGCGTGTGGAACGTGATCTCGCAGGTGGCGAGGGTCACGAGCTGCTTCGGGCGGCGCCCTGCCGCCCCGTAGGCGTCGAGCTCGAAGCTGCGCACACGATCGGCGAGTTGTGCGAGGCGCGGCACTGGCACGCGCCTGAGCGCGGCGCTCAAGACCGACGGCCGCTGCCACGCCAGCCAGGCCGCGGCGGCCAGCACCCCGGCCATGATGATGAGCGCCACGATGCCGGCGCGGCTGATCGGCTCGGGCACCGGGAACTTCCCGAGCATCGCGGCGGTGCCGAGCATGATGTAAATCGCCACCGAGACGGTGTAGAAGAAGTTCTCGGCGAAAAGCGCCGCCAGCGCCCGTGACGCGCCCGACGGTCCCGCCAGGTACATCGCCTTCGCCGGCTCGCTGACGATCACCGCGAGCGGCGTGATGTTGCCGAGCGCGTCGCCGCTGATGGTCGCCCCCAGCGCGCGGGAAAACGACGCGCCGGGACCGTAGCGTGACAGCCACGCCGCCGTCCGCGCCGCAAACCGGGTGAGCGAAAGCGCGAGAATCGCGCCGAAGCCCCACCAGTGCAGCGCGGCGAAGCTCTGGACAATCTTGTCCGGGCCGGTTTCGCGAATCTGCCAAAGGAGCAGCGCCGCGCCCGCGAGGGCAGCCAGGACGGTGACGACGGCGCGCACGCAGCGATTCTAGTTCGATACGCGCGGGATCCCGCGAGACAGACCCTATGTCACAAGCTCAACATGAAGATCGTGAAGAAAGGCTTGCTTCGGGTTTGCTGGCCGCGCCAACCAAGCGATCAGGGCTTCTGGCCGCGCAACGGCGGCTCGACGAGCGAAGCACGTGAAGGCTGTCCCGCCGCATTCCTAGCCAGCCGTCTTTCCCCCAAGAGTCTTCAGAACTTCACGTCTTCACGGTGGAGGTTTTCTGACCATCAGGATTCCAGAAATCCCTGCCGCCGTCGCTTGAGGAACAGGCCCTTGCGCGAGAGGCCGAGGAGTTGTGCCGCTTCGGCAACGCGCCCGCCAGAGGACGAGAGCGCGTGCTCGATGAACCTGCGTTCGAGATCTTCGATCGCGTTCGCGAGCGGTTGATCGAGACTGATGCCGACGCGCGGCGCGTCGAGTGGGACGGGCACCACCGGCCGCGCGCTCCAGGCGCGCGCGATCTGCGGACTGAGGTCGCTGGCGCGCAGCGCATGCCCGTCGGCCGCCATCGCGGTCACCCGGTGCACCTCGTTGGCGAGCTCGCGAATGTTGCCCGGCCAGTCGTAGAGAAGCAGGGCCGCGATGAAGTCGTCACCGAGCCGCAGGTCCGAACGGCCGCACGCCTTCGCGAAACGCGCCAGGAAGAGCGCCGCGAGCGCCGGGATCTCGTCCTTGCGATCGCGCAGCGGCGGCAGCGTGATCCGGGCGCACCCGATCCGATAGAAGAGATCGCGGCGGAACCGCCCGTCGGCGAGGAGCGTGTCGAGGTCCGCGTGGGTCGCCGTCACGACCCGGACCGAGACGCGTTGCGGCCGGACGTCGCCGACCGCATGGATCTCGCCACCCTCGAGAAACCGCAGCAGCTTCGGTTGGATCCCGAGCTCGAGATCCCCGATCTCGTCCAGGAACAACGTGCCGTGCTCCGCGGTCCGAATCACGCCGGGCGCGTGGTCGGACGCACCGGTGAACGCGCCGCGTCGATGACCGAACAGTTGACTCTCGACCAACTCGCGCTGAACGGCCGAGCAGTTGAACGGCACGAAGGGCCCTCGCCGTACCGGACTGCGCTCGTGGATGACCCGCGCGAGGACTTCTTTGCCGGTGCCGGTCTCCCCGTTGAGCAGAATCGGCAGGTTCGTCGCCGCAAGACGTTCCGCGACGCGAAGAATCTCGAGCATCTTCGGCGACCGGAACACCGTGTCGTCGTCGCCGGCCGTCGATCGCCTTGGCCACAACTCGAGATCGCCTTCGGCCAACTCGGCGTCCGCTGCCGGATTCGCGGTGGCTTGCAGCAGGCTGCCGAGGTTGCGGAGCAGCGAGAACTCCTCGAGTGACTCGATCCGCGTGAAGCGGATCGAGAGGCGGCTCTCCGCATCGCGGAGTCGAATCAAAAAGGCGCCCCCGGGCTCGGCCGAGCACTGCACCCGGTCATCGAGGTCGTCCGCGCCGGCCTCTCGAGTGACCGACATCCGCGCCCGCAACGGCAGCGTTTCGAGCATGGACACGACGCGGTGTCCGACCACGTCGAGCGAGGAACCTGGCGCCACCAGGCTGGCGAGATCGCCGAGGAGCAGCGAGACGTTCAGCGCGTCGCGACGCGGCCGCTTCGGGCGGCCGGCCCCGAGGCGGAGCGGCTTGAGCGCGTCGCGGTCCTGCTCGATCGACCAGCCATGATACTGATGGCCGATCGCCCGGCAGGCGGCGAGCGCCCGATCGAAGTGGACATCACCGCCGGCCCAGTCGCCGCGCAGACTCAGGCACACTCCCCTCGTCGCCTGGAGGACGATGCCGGGATCGACGGCGCCCTTGGGACACGCATCGATGGCGGTTTCGAGCGCCGCCTCGGCCAGTGCGGTTTCGCCGAGGCGGGAGAGGGCCCGCGCCTTGGCGCACTGCAGCACGGTACGCAGCGCCCGGTACTGCCGCCGGTCGAGCTCGGCGTCGAGCGGCGTGACGACCTCGACGATCTCCGTCCAACATTTCTGCCGCTCGAAGTACGAGCAGCGCGTGACCGCGTGCGCGAGCGCGTTCCAGGTGGGTGCCGGCACGACGTCGGCGCCGGCTACGGCCGCGCATCGGGCGAGCAGCGCCCGGCACTCGCCGAGGTGGCCCTCGCGCAGCTCGATCGCGGCGAGACTGTCGAGCGCGCCGAGGGCGATGTTGGTAATGGCACTCATCCGGCCGAGGATCTGTCCGAGCAGCTGACGTGCGCGCATCAGGTTCCCGGTGTACAGCTCGACCACCGCGACGTTGGCGATTGCGCCGACTTCGTACCGTGCGAACCCGCCGCGCTGGGCGCGGTCGAAGCACGCATGTGCCAGCTTGCGCGACCGGGCCAGGTTCCCTGCAATGGCCTCGAGCGACGCCTCGACGTTGTCGACGCAGCACTTGAGCCCATCGTCGTCGGACCGGTCGGAGAATCGGCGCGCGATTTCGAGGTGGCGGCGCGCGGCCAGACATTGGCCGCGAAGGCCCTCGAGGCGAGCGACGCCCAGATGCAATCCCGCCAGCGGGGTCGCTTCACCGATGCTCGACGCGAGTTGCCGCAGTGTGCTGAGTCCGGGCAGCGCGTCGCCGGGAGACTGGAAATCGGTCTCACGGACGAACAACGCGAGGGCGGCGGCGAAGCGCAGCGCCGGTGAGGCTGGTTTCGAGATCTCGACCGCGTCGCGCAGCTGCGCGAGCGCGCTGACCACGCGGCCGAGGTCGAACGTGGCCATGCCCTCGAGGATCTTGAGGCGGAGTGTCGTCTCCGCGTCGGCCGACGAACCGTCGAGCCCGTCGAGGCCTTCGAGCAGCTCGGCGTTCAAGCCCGCGCGATACAAGCCTTCGGAACGCTGAAGCACCTCTGAGGCCGTCATGCGATCCTTTCCCTGCGGCGAACGTGTCTGGCTGGGGTGCGGACGATATCAAAAAACGGTGCGCGGTGCGAGGTGCGGGTACGTCGCGCGGCTCGGAGTGTGAGCCGCGGGCACGCGCCCGGCCCCAGCGGCTACAATGAAGGCGTCGCCACCGTCGTGTCCGTGCCTCGATGACCAGTCCGTCGGCCCTCCAACCTCTCGCGCTCGAACCCGATCGCGTCCGTCTTGCTGAATTGGAGCGGGACCTCGCCGCCCGCGAGCGCGACCTCATGCTCCTGAAGCGCGAGCTGCACGAGTTGCAGTCCCGCTACTTGAGCAAGGTGGGCGTCCTGTACCTCGCAGTTGAGCGAGCTCGAGGCCGCGATCGCCGAGGCCGAGATTGCCCAGGGCCTTCGGCCGCCTCCGCTCGACGAGGACAACGACGCCGAACCCGAGACGCCAGGCGCGCAGGGACCGGGTGTGTCGCCGTGCGCCAGCCGGGCCGCGCCTTCAGCCGATCTGAAGCGAATGTTTCGCGGCATCGCGAAAGCGGTCCATCCCGACCTCGCGAACGGCGATCCGGCGCGCGCGCGCCGCCACTCGCTCATGGCCGAAGCGAATCGCGCCTACGCCGAACGCGACGAGGATCGCCTGCGGCTGATCCTGAGTACCTGGGAGCGCAGCCCCGACTCGGTCCCCGATGACGACCCTGACGCGGAGCGCGAGCGCGTCAGCCGCCGAATCGCTCAACTCGACGAGCGTCTCCTCGCCATCGACGTCGAGCTCAAGGACCTCCGATTGTCAGCGATCGCCCGCCTCAAGCAGCGGATCGACGAGGCGACGCGTCAAGGCTGGGACCTCTTCGGCGAGATGATTCTGCAGATGCGTCGTGAAATCTCGCGCGCAACGGCCAGACTGGCGAGCTTAAGGGCAGGAGCCGGCGCTACGTGACCACGGCGGCTCACAACTCGAGCCGTCCCCACGTACGTAGCGCGGCCCGGGTCATGATGTGCGAGAAGTCCTGACAGACGCCGGCGCGCGGCCGCGAGCGCCTCGTCGATCAGCGAATCGACGTCGCGTGGACTTCGGCTCGTAGGCGAGCGACGCGTTGAAGAGCGTCGCGTTGAGCGTCCTGCAGCGTCGTCAGCGGATCCGGCGCGCGCGTGAAGCCGATGCGCACTCGGCGAACTCCCGCAAGCGCCGGTGTGCGGCGTCGTGAACTCGGCTCGGGAGCAGCCAGTCGATCCATGATCGGGCGACTGCGCCGTCTCGTCGACCTCGGTCCACTCGGTCTCCGGCCGAGCGACGTCGACGGCAGCTCGGGCGGCTGAATCGTTCGACGGCGGACTCGATCGTGACGTCGAGCTTCGTGTGATGCGCGGGGATGTCGAAGTAGTGGACCGCGTTGCCGAGGTGGTCGTGATAGGCGAACACACGGGCGCGCGGCGACGTGGACCGCTGAACCGCAGGCAGTGCTGGCGGCTCGAGCTCGAGCGGCTGCATGCGCAGCTCCATCACGCTCTCGCAGACCGGCGAGGTGTAGACGAAGCGGGTGAGATGGCGAACGAGATACTGCATGCCTGGAGCTCGTGTCAGATCGCGATGGCCGTCTCGATCGGATAGCTGATGTAGGTCTGGAACAGCGCGAGGTGGATCTGGTCGCACTGCTGGCGCGCGCTCGCGACGTAACGCGCGAGATGGTCCTGCCATGATCTCGTCGATCGGTGCCGAAGTTCAGCGCGGCGCGCAGACGGCCGGCGAACCGCTCGGGACGGCCGTTCGCCGTCGCGGCCGTGCAGGCCGGCGATCGCGCGAAGCGAGCTCCTCGATCGCGATCGGCGGCGAACCGGACCGACCGCGGGCACTCCGCGTTGAGCAGCAGGAACTCGATCATCCGCTCCGGCGGCAGTCGGCCGTATAGGTGCGGCAGTACGGCTCGAACGCCGCGCACGCGCGCAGCAGGCTGACCCACTCGGCGTACGTCGCCGCTCGCTCATCGTCGGACCGCTGCTCGCGCGACTCGCCGGGCGCGCGGAAATGCGTCCTCGAGCATCGACGCGGTCGTCGTGGCCCGCTCGATGAACCGGCCGAGCTGCATGAAGTGCCAGCCCTCGCCGTGGCTGAGCGTGGCTTCGGTCACGCCGTGAAAGAGATGGGTGCCCTCGATGACCGCTCGCACGAACGATCCCGGTTCGTCGCTCCACAGACGCGCGGCGTCCGCCGGGGACGACGAGGTAGAGGCTGTTGAGCTGTTCCCACATCTCGGAGCTGATCTGCTCGCGGACATTGGCGGGCGTTCTCGCGCGGCGGCCGCGACGCAGTCCGGCGATCGCGTCGCGATGGCGGACGCTCAGTCGAGCCGTCGAGCGTCTCGAACGGCGCCACGTCGGCGCCGTCGTCCGGCGGCACGCGACGCTGTCGAGCAGGGCCGACGGCTTCGTCGTTCGATCGTCGAGCGTCAGACGCTAGGTGCACCAGGATCAGCCGCGCGGAGTGCTCGGCGCGTTCGAGGTAGCGGCGCACCCAGTAAAACGAATCGGCGACTCGAGACAGCACGTCAGTTACTCCGACAGGACCCAGGTGTCCTTGCTGCCGCCGCCCTGCGAGGAGTTGACGACGAGCGATCCCCGGCGAAGCGCGACGCGCGTCAGGCCGCCGGGCACCACCGTGCAGTCGGACTCGCCGACAGAGCACGTACGGCCGCAGGTCCACGTGGCGCGGCTCGACGCCGTCCTCGACGAAGACTCGGCGCGCGCGACAGGGCCAGCGTCGGCTGCGCGATGTAGTTGCGCGGGTTGGCCAGGATCCGCTCGCCGGAACTCCGCGCGCTGGGCGGCCGTGCTGTGCGGGCCGATGAGCATGCCGTAGCCGCCCGATTCGCCGACCGCCTTGACGACGAGCTCGTCGAGATGCTCGAGCGCGTACAGCGCGGTCCTCGTCGGTCGAGGCAGGTAGGTCGGCACGTTCGGCAGGATCGGCTCTTCGCTCAGGTAGAACCGGATGATCGCCGGCACGTAGGCGTACACCGCCTTGTCGTCCGCCACGCCGGTGCCGATCGCGTTGGCCATCGCGACGTTCCCGGCGCGATACGCGTTGAACAGTCCCGCGACGCCGAGCGACGAGTCGCGACGAAACGCCAGCGGATCGAGGAAGTCGTCGTCGACGCGCCGGTAGATCACGTCGACGCGCTGCAGGCCGGGCGTCGTGCGCATGTAGACGATGTTGTCGTGGACGAGCAGGTCGCGGCCTTCGACCAGCTCGACGCCCATCTGGCGCGCGAGAAACGCGTGCTCGAAGTAGGCGGAGTTGAAGACGCCTGGCGTGAGCACGACGATCGTCGGATCGGCGTGCTGCGCCGGCGCGAGCGTCCGCAGCGTCGCCAGGAGCGCCTGGCCGTACTGATCGATGGGCTCGATCTCGTAGTCGGCGAAGAGCTGCGGGAAGACGCGCTTGGTGATCTGGCGGTTCGTCAGCATGTACGACACGCCGCTCGGCACGCGCAGGTTGTCCTCGAGCACGGCGAACGATGCCGTCCGGCAGCCGCACGAGATCGGTGCCGGCGACCGAGACGTAGACGTCGCGCGGGACGTGCAGGCCGCGCATCTCGCGGCGGTAGTGCTGCGCGGTGGGGCCGCGGCTTATCTTCCCGGCGGCGGGTATTTCTTCGACGCGTCGTCGATGACCAGGATCCAGTCGAGCGCCTCGCCCGGATCGGGCGGGGTGAAGCTGCGCGTTTCGGTCTTGTCGAACGCGGGGATTCGGGTCGCTTGACCGGTACGCGGGTTGAACCACCACGCGACGATCTTGGCAGCGGCGATCCTCGAAAGCCGGACCGTGAACGGGCGTCCGACGGGCGCGTACACCATGACGTACGTGCCCGCCTCGTCACGCGTGGCCACGAACCGATACCGCCCGGCGCCTGGGACACTCGTCGCAACCGCTGCGGGCACGATCAGGCCGTCGTCCGGGATGCGCGTCAGGAACGGCCGCGATTCGATGAGCGCGCGGCCATGTTGCATCTGCACGGCGCCAGGCTGGTTGATCGCCTCCGTCCACGGCATGAGCGGGTTGTTCACCGGAGTGCGGCCGGGCGCCATGAATTGCCACACCGAGTGGTGGCCGTAGGTGTGGCCGAAGGCGCCGCTGAACAGATCCCAGTACATCGCACGCCGGACGTCAGCCGAGATCGAGTGGCCCTGCGTCGGCGCAGCAAACGAGACGGGATGATCCTCGTAGACCGGTTCGCCATCGAGCACCGGCTTCGTCGGCAGCCGGTCATAGTCGGCCTTCGTTTTCTCATAGCGCGCGGTGTACTCGACGCTGTGGCCGTTCTGGCGCATGTTGAAGTCGAGCCAGGGCTCGTCGTGAAAGTACGCCGATGAGCTGTCGTTGCCGCGCGGATGAAACGTGATCAGGTGCCGGCCCTCGTCGCCCGCGCGGAGGCCGCGCGCCATCCCGCCGACGATGGCCCGGTGCGTGTCGTTGTCGATCGCCCGATCGCCGCCGACGATCCAGATGATGTTCGTCGCGTCGCGATAGCGGCGGCCGAGCCAGGTGCCGTACGTCTCGGCGTTCGCGGGTGTGAAGATCTCCGGGCCCACGCCCTTCTGCCGATTCCATTTGTCGCCCCAGGTCGGGAGCAGTCCGACATAGAGCCCGCGCGTCCGTGCCTCGGCGACGACGAAATCGACGTGGTCCCAGTAGTCGTTGTCGGGCCCGTCCCTGACGTCAGGCGTGACCGGGTCGTTGTTGATCAGCGGCCGATGACCGTACGCGTTCGGCGTGTCGAGGCCGTCGAACTCGGCCAGCGCGACGGCCTGGATCACGGTGAAGCGCAGCGCCGCGCGATTGGTGAGGTAGGTGACGGCGTCTTCGCGCGTGAGCCTGTGGAAGAGCTCCCACGCCGTGTCGCCGAGCCAGAAGAACGGGCGGCCATCGTCGGTCACGAGGTAGCGCTTGTTGTCGGACACACGCAGGAGCCGCACGGATTCGCCCCGCTGCGCCAGCAGCAGCGGCACGTGGGCGGCACACAGGCAGGCCAGCGCGACGATCCAACGTGGCAGAGGCTGGCGCCTGGATGGCCGGAAGACCCGCTCGCGCAGCAGGGTCACCAAGAGCTTCGCTGCATAACACGGAGATCGCGGAGATACAGGGCTCACCGAGTTTGATCCAGCGCCGTTATCAGGAAATCCGGGGCGGAGCTTTGGCGGCGCGAAACGCAACGACGTAGGCCGCCCATGTGGCGATGACGCCTGCGTAGTAGCCAAGAAAGCCATCTCGCCCCATCGGATTCAGAATCGTCATCGGAACGACGAGCAACAGGACGACGAACAATGCGAACGCTTTCATGTGCGCCTCCACATCTGCATTGTTTACGCGACGATCAGATCGGAGATTGAGTATAGATCCGCGGCCGCTGCCGGCGTCCCAGTGCTACGATGCCGGCGGAGCCTCCAATGAGACGTATCTCGATCACCGGCGTGACCGCGCTCGCGCTCGGCGTCGTGCCGTCGGCGCAGCACTACCAGTCCGATTTCCCGCCCGAGGAGTTCCGCGCGCGCTGGAATCGCGTGTTCGATCGCATCGGCGATCAGGCCGTCGCCGCGGTGCAGGGCGTGTCGATGACGAGCGGCTACATCCTGCCGCGCCAGCACAACTCGTTCTATTACCTGTCCGGCGTCGAGACGCCTGGCAGCTATCTCGTGCTCGACGGGCGCACGCGCCGGGCGACGCTGTACCTGCCGCCGCGCAATGCGGCGCTGGAGGCAGCCGAAGGCAAAGTGCTCTCGGCCGACGATGCCGAGCTGGTGAAGAAGCTGATCGGCGTGGATGACGTCGTCTCGACGGCGGTGATGACGCAGGGCAACTGGCCGGTGAGCACAGAAGCCGGCCGCGGCGGGCGTGGCGGCGCGCCGGGTCAGCGGGTGCAGGCGATCTACGCGGAGTTCGAGCCGCCCGAGGGATACGCCGCAGAGCCGCGGCGAGCTGCGCACGGCCGATCGCTCGATCCTCAACGATCCGTTCGACGGGCGCTTCGCGCGTCAGCAACAGTTCGTCGCGCGTCTCACGGGCCGCGCGCCCGAGATCCGCAATCTCAATCCCATCCTCGACGAGCTTCGCAGCCTCAAGAGCCCGCGCGAGATCGCGCTCGTCCGCAAGGCGTCTGAGCTGGCCGGCCTCGGCATGATGGAAGCCATCCGCAGCACGGAACCGGGCGTCAAGGAATACCAGCTCGAAGCTGCTGCGCGCTATGTGTTCATCGTCAACGGCGCGCGGCTCGACGGCTACCGGTCGATCACCGCGGCCGGCAACGTCAACATCAACAACATGCACTACTTCCGCAATGCGGACGCGCTCAAGGACGGCGACTGGGTCCTGATGGATTACGCGCCCGATTTCCGCTACTACGTCAGCGACATCGGGCGGATGTGGCCGGTGAACGGCACGTTCGCGCCCTGGCAGCGGGAGTTGCTGCAGTTCGTGCTCGAGTACCGCAACGCGGTGATGACACGCATCCGTCCAGGCGTGACGACGACGGCGATCCGCGAAGAGGCAACCACCGCGATGGAGGCCGTCTTCGCGCGGACCAGGTTCTCCAAGCCCGAGTTCGAACAGGCCGCGCGCACGCTCGTCAAGACCGGCGGCGGCGTGTTCTCCCACGGTGTCGGCCTCGCGGTGCACGACGTCGGCAGCTATCAGGGCGGCCCGCTGAAGCCGGGACAGGTCTTCTCGGTCGATCCGCAGCTGTGGGTCCGCAGTGAGGGCCTGTACGTCCGCTACGAGGACACCGGCGTCGTCACCGACAAGGGCTTCGAGAACTTCACCGACTTCCTGCCGTCCGAGCTCGCCGCGATCGAGAAGCTGACGCGCGAGAAAGGGATCGTGCAGATGTATCCGGCGCTGATCGAAACGCCGGAGCGATTTCAGATCAAACGCTAATCGTCTAAGGGCTTCGCTGCATAACACGGGGCTCACGGGGATTGGCACGGGGCTCACGGAGTTCGAACGGTTAGCCCTTTTACGAAGAGCTTCGCGGCATAACACGGAGAAGTGCGGAATCGCGGGTCGTTTTCTCCGTGCTCTCCTCCGTGTTCCCCGTGTGCGCTCTTGATCTTATCGCGGGCCCGCGCTAGTCCTTCTTCGCGATCCGGCCCACGACACGCACCCAGCCGACCGTGCCGTCGGGCCGGCGGATGAATTCGACCGGGTTGCCTTGCTGCGCGCCTGACGTGACGACGGCGCGATCCGGTGCGTAGAAACGCCACCGTGCTCTTGTCGACGAGCAACTGGCCGCCGTCGGCTGTGACCGTCACCGTGCCGACGGGCGGCCGCCGGTACGATGCCGAGATATGGCGCCGGATCGGGTTGCTTCGCGAGAAGCGGCGCATCCGGCATGGTCTCGTTGACGCCGCGATGGCCGATCGCCTGCGCCGGGCTCAGGGTCAGCCCTTCGAGTTGTTTGAGCGCCGCGCGCTCGACGTCCTGAATCAGCCGCCAGCCGTCCGTGTGATTGGTGAGGATCGCCAGCACGAGGTTGCGCGCCGGGACGAGCTCGAGCAGCAGGCAATGGCCGAGCGTGCCGCCATGCGCCGCCGTCGTCACCCCGCCCAGCGTGCGCAGGTGCCAGCCCAGCCCCATCTCGTCGTCGGTGCCGGCCTTGCGCAGCTTCGGCGCCCGCATCTGATCGAGCGACGCGCGCGCGAGCACGCGCTGGCCGCCGGCGGTGCCGTCGCCGAGGTGGAACGCGCCGTACTTCAAGAGATCGTTGAGGCTCATCGACACGCCGCCGGCGGTGGGCGAGCTGGATCGGCTGAGCGGCCGCTGGACCACCGCTTTGCCCGACTGCATCCGATGCGCCACCGAGAAGCGATACGACGCGACGTCCTCGAGGCGCGTGAACGCGCGCGTGAGGCCAATCGGCTGGAACACGAGCGTCCGCAACGCCTCGTGGATCGGCTGGCCGCTGACGACTTCGATCACGCGTCCGGCCAGCGTGAAGCCGGCGTTGTTGTAACTCCAGACCGTGCCGGGCGGCGCGAGCTGCGGCAGCGGCCGCAGGACGTCCAGGAATCCGGCCAGCGTGTTCACGCCGCGATCTTCAGCCGAGAGCTGGCCTTCCCAGCCCGGCGTGTGCGTCAGCAGGTGCCAGATCGTCACCTCGCGGCTGACGGCGTCGTCCTGCACGCGGAAGTCAGGCAGGTACTTCTGGACCGGCGCCGAGAGATCGATCTTGCCCTGCTCGACCAGCCGCATGATCGCGGTCGCGGCGACCGTCTTCGAGATCGACGCCAGCGGGAAGATCGTGTCGGGCGTGATCGGCTGCGGGTCGTCCAGGTTGGTGACGCCGAACCCGCGGACGGTGATCTGGCCGTCCTTGATCATCCCGACCGCCACGCCGGGCACGCTGTACTCGGCCATCTTCTGCGTCACGAGCGCGGCGATCTGCTCGAAGGCGGCACCCGCCTGTTCTGGCCGGACCGGCGCCGAGGCGGATGGTGCCGAGCCCACGAGCCCGCAGACGGCGACGAACAGGAAGAGCATGCGACGCATGGAGGTCTCCCGCCATAAGCCTATACTCGACCTCGGGAGATTCCATGCGTTCCGCACACGCCGTCGTCCTTTGCGCTCTCGCGCTTTCTGTCACGGTGGCCGCGATTCCGATGCGGGTCGATATCGAGAACGTGCCGGTCGATCGCGTGGTGGCGAATCTCGAGCGTGACGTTGCCGCTGAACCGAAGAACGCCGGCCTGCGGGTGAATCTCGCCCGCGTGCACGCCATCGCGTACGCGCAGAAACTCAGCGCGGTGCCGTCGGGCAGCTATCCTGGTGGCAAAACCCCGCCGCGAGTGCCGTGGACGGGCTACTTCATCCCGGACTTTCAGCAGTTCGACGTGAAGCCGGCCACTGAGCCGGCGGCCATTTCGGCGGCCCGAGACCATCTGGCCAAGGCCATCGCGCGGTACCGCGAAGCGCTGGAGATCGAGCCGACGAATCTGGTCGCCAGGATCGGCCTCGGCTGGACGCTCAGCGAGTCCGGCGACAAAGCCGGAGCGATCGCCGCGCTTGCGCGACGTCGTCGCGCGCTCGACGCCGCAAGATCTCAAGCAGACGAACGTGATGATGGGGATTCGATCGCTCACCGAGGAGGCGACCAGGTACCTCGTCCCGCTGCTCGACCCCGTGAAAGACCGCGAGGAAATCGCCAGGCTGCAGGCAACGGCGGGCGAGCTCGCCAAGCAGCCTCGGCCGATTACGCCGGTTGCGATTCCGCTCCAGGATGGCCTCTCGGCGATGGACATCACCGACGAGGGCGCATCGGTCGCGTTCGATCTCGATGGCAGCGCGCTGCCGCAGCGGTGGCGCTGGATTCGGCCGAACGCGGCGTGGCTCGTGTTCGATCGGCGCGGGACCGGCAGCATCACGTCGGGATTGCAACTGTTCGGGAGCGTCACCTTCTGGTTGTTCTGGGAGAACGGCTACGACGCGCTTCGCTCGCTCGACGACAACGGCGATGGCGCGATCGCCGGTGCCGAGCTCGTCGGGCATCTCGCTCTGGCACGACCGCAACAGCGATGGCCGAAGCGATCGCGGCGAAGTCCGGCCGGCCTCCGAGTGGGGCATCGTCTCGCTGTCGTGCCGTTCCGAGCACGATCCCGGGCATCCTGACGAGATCGCGTATTCCCCGCGCGGCGTGACGTTCGCCGGCGGCGCCACCAGGCCGACCTTCGATCTGGTCCTCACGCCGGCGCCGGCCGGGCAATAATCGGCTCGTGTCCCCGGCCCCGCTTCGCCTCAGCGTTGCGCTGGAGCGGCGTCTTTTCGAAGCGTCCGCCGCCCGGCGCTGGGGGCTGACCGCGGCCGACCTCCGTGCCGCGGTGGAGGAGAGCGTTTGCAAGGCGTTCGGCGACAAGACGCCGTCGCGCTTCGACGTCGAACGGTTCGCCGGCGCGTCTCCACATCGAGGATCTCGCGCTGGCGCGTGCGTGCGCGGCCGGATCGGAGCCCGCGTGGGAACACTTCATGGCCGCACACCGGCCCGGGCTCTATCGCGCGGCGGATGCCATCGATCCCTCGGGCGGCGTGCGAGACGTCGCCGACGCGATCTTCGCGGAGTTGTTCGGGCTGCGCGAACGGGACGGCGTCCGCCAGTCGCTGTTCCGCTATTTTCATGGCCGCAGCAGCCTGTCCACCTGGCTGCGCGCCGTGCTCTCGCAGCGGCACGTCGATCGGGTCCGCGAGCGACGCCGCCTGGAGCCGCTGCCCGAAGACGACGCGGTGCCGAACGGCGCGGCAGCAGGACGTGGCGATCGCGAGGCGCCGGATCCCGAGCGGGCGCGATTCGTCGAGGCGATGCGTGACGCGCTGGGCCGGGCGATCGCGGCGCTGCCGCCGCGCGATCGGCTCCGGCTGACCTGCTACTACACGCGCGAGATGAAGCTGGCCGCGATCGGCCGCCTGCTCGGCGAGCACGAGGCGAGTGTGTCGCGCCATCTCACGCGCATTCGCGGCGAGATTCGCGACGCCGTCGGCCGAACGCTTCGCGACGACCATCGGATGGACGACCACGCGGCGGCTGAATGCGTGCGGACGGTGCTGGACGATGCCGGCGATCTCGATGTGGCGGAGCTGATTGGGGCGACGCCGGGAGCCCCTTCGGGCGGCAAGGATCGCGCGCGAGATCGTTCAAGATAAGAACGAGGACACGGAGGAAGGGCTAGAGATCACGGGGAAGAGCTAGGGGACACCGCGAGGGCGGCGAGCGTAGCGAGGCCCCGGAGCGAGTTTGAGACGCGGAGAAGAGCAAAGTGGACACCCCGCGCCGCCTTGAGGCGCGGGCCCGAGGCGCGGGGGTGGGGCCGCGCCAGATTGAGGCGCGGAGAAGAACAAGTGGACACCCCGCGCCGCCTTGAGGCGCGGGCCCGAGGCGCGGGGGTGAGGCCCCGCGCCAGTAAGTTTGAGAGCACTGGATGACTGACCAGCAGATCGATCGGGCGCTGACGTCGGCGTTGCGGCGGGCCAAGGGGCCTGCGGCGGCTGATGTCGACGTCCGCGACTGCGTGGACGCCGAGCGGCTGGCGGCCTGGTCGGCTGGCGCGCTGTCAGAGGACGATGCGGCCGGCGTCGAGCGGCATCTCGCGACGTGCGTGCGATGTCAGGACGTCGCCGCCGTTTTCGCTGAGACCGCAGAGCCGGTGGCCGCGGCAGCTCTTCCGGCGACGGTTCAGGCGCCTGTGTCGAGGATCTTGCGCAGGTGGATGGCGCCACTGGCGGCGGCCGCGGCAGTCGTCGTCTGGCTGGCGTGGCCCCCTGCGAGTCCCCCGGCCGAGCCGGCGGACACGATGGCCCGTGTGCAGGCGCCCCCGCCGCGCGATGAGACTCCGACGCCGCCGTCCTATTCGCTGGGGCCGACTGTCGTACCGCCGGCCCCAATGACGCGATCGTCGCAAGGCGGCACGGCCGCCGCCAAGCCGAGCTACAGCGCGCGAGACGCTGCTGCCGCCGACCAGATGAAGGCCGTCGAGCGCTCGGACCGCAGCCTTCTCCAGAATGAACGAAGCGCCGAGCCGAAGCCCACGCCGCCGCAGCTCGCGCAACCGTCCACCCTGCCACCGTGCCGGCGGTTCCGGCACCGCCGCCGGCGGCGCCGACGACCGCTCCGGTCACGGTCCCTGCACCGACTGCTGCGCCCGTGCTGCCGCCGGCTGCCACCGCTCCGGTCATGGCGGCGCCGCCTCCGCCGCCGGCGCCTGCCGCGCCCCCGCCGACGGCCGCGCGCGAGTTCAGAGCGCCGGCGATGGCCGAGTCCCTCGATCCGCGCGCGGTGGTCGCGCAGTTCAGCAGCGCGACGCCCCCTGGCGTGGCCGGCGGGGCCGTCGCCGGCGCTGGCCGCGGGGGCGGGGGCCGCGGTGGTGGCGGAGGCGCCGCAAATCGTCAGGTCATGGCCGATGCCACCTCGGTCACCACCGCCGTGCCCCACTGGCGCGTGCTCGCCTCAGGAACGGTCGAGCGATCGACCGATGGCGGCGCCACCTGGTCAGCCGTCCTCATCGACCCGCCGGCTCACATCACCAGCGGTGCCGCGCCGACGCCGGCGATCTGCTGGCTGATCGGACGCGGCGGCGTCGTGCTGATCTCGACCAACGGCCAGCCGTTCGTCCGCGTCCCGCCGCCCACCGCTGCCGATCTCGCGTCGATTCGCGCCACCAACGCCCGCGACGCCACGGTCACGACCACCGACGGCCGGTCCTTCCGAACCACGGACGGCGGAGTGACGTGGGTCCCTGTCTAAGATCTTTTCAACACGAAGGGCACGAACCGCACAAAGGGGACGAAGCGCACGAAGGAAGGAACGTGTCGCATGCGACGTGAGGTCGCTGTCATGATCGTCGCGGCGCTCTCGATCCTGATCGGGCCGGCGTCACAGCGGCCGCTCGCGCGCGCCAGTCAACAGCCCGTGGCAGTCGTCCGCACGGGCGACCCCGCCAAGCGCGGTCTCACGGCGGCAGACTTTCCGCGCGTTCGCCGACTGGCCACCGACGTCTACTCGTACGAACAATTGCGATCGGCGGGGACCGAGACGTTCACGACCGTCAGCCTGTTCGTCGTCTCGCCGAACGGGGTGCTGGTTGCGGACGGTCAGGGCAGCGTCGCTGAGACGCGCCGGATGGTCGACGAGATCGCCAGGATCACGCCGCAGCCGATCACCCACGTCGTCGTCTGTTCGGATCACGGCGACCACACCGCCGGCAATTCAGCGTTCCCATCGGCCGCGACGTTTTACGCGCACCCGACGTCGAAGGCGGTGCTTGGGGCAGTCGGCGCTGCGATGACCAGCGTCACCGAGAAGACGACGTTGCGGCTGGGGACCATCGAGGTGCAGCTCCTGTTTCTGGGCCGCGCGCACACAGGTGGTGATCTGAGCGTCTATCTGCCGGCGTCGAAGATTCTGTTCATGAGCGAAGCGTTTCTGAACCGGATTTTCCCGGCGATGCGATCCGCCTATCCGTCTGAATGGGTCGCCGCGATCGAGAAAGCCCAGGCGATGGATGTCGAGACGTTTGTCCCCGGACACGGCTTCGTCGATCCGCCGGCTATCCTGCGGGAGGAGCTCGAAACGTACCGGCAGGCAATCCGGCAAGTGATCGCCGAAGGCCGCCGGCTGCACCAGGCTGGCGTCGCAGTCGAAGCCGCCGTCGGCCAGGCGAAGTTCGGCGATCTCGAGACCTGGACGCTGAGGCAAAGTCAGGGACCGATTGCGCTTCGCCGGTCCCAGAACACGGCGCCGGGCCAGCGCCGGACCTCCGCGTAGTAGGCGTGCCGCACCTCGCGGTATTGAACGTCGAGCCGTTCTTCCTCGCGCGCGTATTCGGCGCGGACGGCTGCGCTGTCCGCTCCGCCAAGGAGGACGTCTACGGCGTTCGCAACGCGCAGGCCAGAGCGCAGGGCTCTTTCAGTTCCTTGTCCTGACAGCGGATCCCACGCCGACGCGCAATCACCAGCGGCAAACCAGCCCGGGCCGTGACAGGGTAATTGCCGATAGCTGTCAGCCGCAATCGTCTGCAGCTGCCCCGACGCGACCACGTGCGCGATGGCGGCTGCAGACAACCCGAGCTCACTCGCCCGCCGGCGTGTGTGCGTCGACTGCGCCAGCTGCTGCTGCCAGTACAATCCGCGCGTCTCGCCGCAGCCGTTCGACGGCAGGCAGTCGCTGTCCGTAAAGAACGTGATTGTCCATGCCCCGTTCGGCGTCGGCGCGGAATACCACCAGCCCGCGGCTGTGGCCTCGATCCAGACCCGCTGATCGGCGGACGCCAACGGTGCGGGAGCCGGCAGACATGCGGCGAGACCGATCAATCGATCGAGGCGTTTTCGAACGACGTCACGAAGCACGACAGATCGTGCGCGTCCGGTGGCGACGATCAGCGTATGAGCGTGGCACGTCACCGGTCGTTTCTCGTGAATCAGCGCGACGGTCCAGTGCCCGTCCTTGCCTGGCTGGCCCGAACGACTGACGAACTGCGCGTCGACAAGGCGCGCCTCATGAAGGATCTCGGCGCCCGCCGCGGCAGCAGTGTCCCGAAGCCGGCGATCGAACCGAAGACGGTCGAGGTGCCAGGCCGGACCCGAGGGCTCGAAGAGACTGTCATGTACGGCCGGTGCCTCGGCGCCCCACCAGGCGACGGTGCCGGGCGATGGCAGGTGACCGTCTTCGAGGAATCCCGACCAGAGGCCAAGCGTGCCGAGCGTGGCGCGCGAGGCGGCCGGCAGGGTTTCGCCGGTTCTGGCGAGCCGCTCCGGGAGCGGCCGACGGTCAGCCGGAGGCACGCGGTGCAACAAGCACACGCGCCGACCCGCGCGCGCAAGCATCACTGCGGCGCTCGCACCGGCTGGTCCCGCCCCGATGATCAGCGTGTCGTACTGGTTGGCCACGGTCACGACGCGGCCCTACAGCGTCGGATCCCGCTCGGTCTCGACAAAGATGGTGCCCGAGGAGGTCGTCCGCGACCGGACGATCCCAAGACGATGCCAGCCGTCGACCATGTCGCGATCGGTCGCATCCTGCACGCCGGAGATGCCGCGCGCCCAGTCCATGAACACTGTCGGCGAACTCTCGGGCCGCACGTGATCCGGGCGCTGGGCCGGCCACCATCCGATGAATCCCTGCATCTCCCACGTGCACGCCTCGAAGTCGGCCTGCCATGGCAGCGCGTTCCCCGCCGTGATCTGTCCGGGCTTCATGGTCGGCACAATCCGGAAGGGTTCGCCATACGTGAGCGGGTCCAACATGAGGCGGCCAGCTTCGATTCCAGGAAAGAACGCACCGCCCGAGCACGTTTCGAGCGCGGCGCGGTCGAGCGCGTCGGGCAACAGAGGCGGCGTCGGCGGATTCTGTAAATCGCCCGTGAAGTTGCCGGCCGCCCATCGCTGCAGCATCGTGACCTGCACCGTCGTCAGCGGCAGGACGCGCGAGTCGTTGTTCTCGTCGTGCAGCCGGGGCATCCACCGGCGCGGATTCGTCTCCGCCGGCGGCGGGATCGGCGTCTGCGTGCTGTCGCGCATGCGATCGAGGACGACCTGCGCCTCGGCCGGCGGATTGGCAGGATCGGCGAGCGCGCTCCAATCCTTCGCGAAGTTGCCTGGACGCGTGCCGGAGTGGCCGCTTGCGAATCTGTTGACCCACTGGTACTGCACTGCGCGGTCGAGGATCGGCTGAATGTCTCGGACGAACGACGCCGTGGCGGGCATCGTGAGCTGCCCGTGGCGCACCGCGACGTCGAGTGCGACGTCGTACAGCGTGACGAGGTTCGTGATCTCGGGGGCGAAGTCGGCCGGGCCGACGATCACCCACGCCGGCTCGGCGGTGACCACCTCACCGTTGGGCAGCCGGATCGTCGCCTGGATAGGTCCGTCGGCGGTATCGTCGAACCAGCCGTTGCTGTCCGCGAATCCCTGAATCGGCAGGTTCGGATTGGGCTGCGGCGGCACCGAGTCCGACTTGCCGCGTCCGCCGCACACGAGCAGCCGGCCACGGGCATCCGTCCGGATATCCCCGAGCGGGACGATGGTGCCCATGAACGTTCCGGTGTCGCAGAGGACCGGCGGCGCGTTGAGACCCGACACGGAGCGCGGGCCCGGATCGATGATCAACGGCGCGTCCTGCGCGTCATCTCCTGTCGCATGGTTGCGCCGGCCGCCGCCAGGCTTGGCGAAGTTCGGGGCCGCGCCCTTGCGGTTCACCAGGTGCGCGGTCCAGGTGATGGCGCCGTCGTCCGGCCCGAGCTCGCGCGCTGCGGTGAGCACGCCGTTGGCGTCGCGATCGCAGCTGAACAGACGGAACCGCGCGGCCTGCCGCTTGAGCCGGCCGGTGCTGTCCCGATACGTCTCGGGCGCCGTGACCTCGGGTTCCGGCGACAGGTAGAACTCGTCGCTAGGGCCGACCCGCGCGATGCCAATTCCTGGATGGATCTCGATTCTGGTCGCCATCTTGTTTCCTCGTGGGCTCGATGAGTGTCGACGCCGTGTCATGGGAGTGGCGCGATGGTCTCATGCGTCTCCTCGCGGACGATGTTCTGAACAGGACACATCACACCGAAGAACCGTCCCTGTCGTATGATGCGCCGAGCATGGATCTCCTCCATCTCGAACACTTTCTCGCGGTCGTCGACGAGGGCACCTTCACGCGCGCGGCGGAGCGCGTCAATCGCACACAACCGGCGATCAGCCAGAGCGTTCGCCGGCTCGAAGAAGAGGTGGGCGCGCCGCTGTTTGCGCGGGACGTCCACGAAGTCACCCTGACCGAAGCCGGGCGGCTCCTGGCCGAGAGCGCGCGGCGGCTGCTCGCCATGCGCGACACGGCGCTGCGGCAGGTGTCCGAACTGCGAACGCTCAAGGCGGGCCGGCTGCGGATCGCGGCGCACGAGTCGGCCGCCGTCTATCTCCTGCCCGGGCCGCTGCGGCACTACCTGCAGAAGTTTCCGGACATCCGCGTCGGCATCCAGCGCAGCCGGCTGACCGAGATCCCTCGTCAGGTGATGGACCGCGAAGTGGAGGTGGGCTTCGTGAAAGACGAGCCGGCGTTCCACGAGCTCCATTGGGTGGAGGTCCACGCCGACGAGATGTTCCTGGTCGCCTCGCCGGATCATCCGGTCGCCCGGCGCGGCAGCATCCATCTCCGCGATCTCGGGGCGGAGCGCTTCGTGATCCATCACGGCTGCAGTGCGACGACCGATCGCATCATGCAACTGTTCGAACAGCACGCCACCCGCTGCCGTGTGGTGGCCGAGCTCTGGAGCTTCGAGAACGTGAAGAGCTTCGTCCGTGAAGAAGTCGGACTGGCGATCGTGCCGGGGATCACGGTCCGTCGCGAGCTCGCTGACGGCACGCTCGTCCGCGTCCTGCTTCCCGAGCTGTCGATGCCGCGGCGGACGCTGATGGTCTACCGCGATCAGGGATACGTCTCGGACTCCGCCAGCGAGCTCATCAAGTTGGTCCGCAGTTTCAACTGGGACGAGGAGTTGCAGCCGACGGTCCCGCCCGTGCTCGATCCGTCACTAACGGCCCGCACGAAACCCCAAGCCGTGCGTCCCGTCAAGGGCAGTCGGCCGGGGAAGCGGCTCCACTCGAAAACAGTGGAGCGAGGACACGGAGAAAAGCTGAGGGCACGGAGAAGAGCCGGCCCTTCTCCGTGTTCTCAATCTGTTCTCCGTGTCCTCGTTTTACCCGTGGCCTCGTTCTCCTACCAGTTAAACCTGACGATGATCTGTCCCAGCCGTCCGCCCGGATCGTAGGACTGGTTGATGTCCGTGTAGATCGCGTTCGTCTGGAAGAGCGTCGCGCTGTTCGGATTGAACACCGGCTCGAAGTTGATGTTGCCGAACAGGTTGTTGATGTCGAACTGCAGGTCGACGGTCTTGCGCCCGCCCACCGGGATCTGCTTCTTGAGCGACAGATCGAAGCGGGTGAAGAGCGGGGCGGTGAGGAAGATCGCCTCCGGCTCGCCGCAGTCGCCCGGCCGGACGCGGACGCAGCCCGGCTCGCTTGCCGGACGGATGTAGCGGCCGGTCGGCGCGCCGAGTGGGCCGTAACCGGTCGGCGACGTCGCGCTCGTGTCGAACGCGCGCTGGGTGTTGAGGATGATGTCGTCGGGCAGCATCCGGACCACCAGGTCGTCGTCGATCCGGAATTTGTATTCGCTCTGCAGATCGTCCACCGACATGCCCACCAGCACCGCGTCGCCAATCGACAGCGTTTCGTACTGCATCCGGCCCGTCATGCTGAGCGACCAGCCGCCGGCGATGCCATCCACGACCGGATGCCAATCGGTGCCGAAGCGCTTGCCGCGCCCGAACGGCAGCTCGTAGAAGCCGTTCAGCTTGATCGAGTGCGGGACGTTCGTCGCCCGGCGCATGACGCGGTCGAAGTGCAGCGAGTCGAGATTGGAGCCGAACCGCCGCGACCACGTGTAATTGCCGTTCACGAGGAGCCCCTGCGACAGCCGTCGCCTCACTTCGAGCTGCATCGAGTGGTACTGCGTGGACGTCACGCTCCGTCGGACATTGGCGTCGTCGATGAGCGGATTCAAGACCCAGAAGTTCGCCGGCAGCCCCGCCGTCGCCATGTTGGTGCGGAACGTCGCGCTGCCGAAGAGGTCGTTCGACGCGGTGCCGACCGCCGGCTCGAACTGGTTCAGCCGGCCGACGAACGTCGTGTTCGTCCAGTTCGTGCCGGTGTAGAGCGCGGAGTTGTCGGCGTTGGCGCGGTTCTGCGCGTTGAAGTGCGCGAGATAGATCGGCAGCGGCGACGTGCCGGTGTTCGGACCGCGATACGCGAAGCTGCACGCGGCCTGGCCGGTCGTGCCGCAACCGGCGGCGACGTGCGATCGCAGGTTGGCCTGCGCCAGCTTGAACTCGTCGAGGAAGCCGTTCTCGTAGATGTTGACCTCGTTCCAGTTCTCCGTCGTCCAGCCGTTGCGGTTCTGCGTGCCGACGTACCGCACTTCGATCGCCATGTTCTCGGACAGCGCGCGCTGGAATCCGACCGAGAACGAGTTGGTGTACGAGAGCTGGATCTCCGGATCGAAGATGTTCACGTTGGTCGCGGTCGTGGCAAGCATCGGGTAGACCGGCGCCTCCGGAATGCAACCGGCGGGTTGTCCCGGCGCGGTGCAGGCCGCCGGCTGGCCGAGGCGCGACGTCTCGCGGAAGAGCAGTGGCCAGGATTCGCCGGCCCGCACGAGGTTGCCGATCGTGTTGTTCCGGTTGGCTGAGATGCTGCGGCCCGGGTTGCCGCCGTAGATGTTCTCGAACTCGGCCATGCCGTTGCGGTTGTAGGCCACGGCGAAGCCGGCGCGCAGGGTCGCCTGTTCCGGATCACCGAGGATCGAGCGCAGCCATCCGTTCTGCACGTTGGGCCGCCAGGCGACGCTCACGTTCGGCGCGAAGTTGTTCCAGTCGGTCTTGTACCCGGCGGTGTTGGCGGCGTACTGCGTGTACTGCGGGATCTGGCCCGGGGCGCCGACGACGCCCGGCTGGAACAGATTGCAGGACCGGCCGCCCGGTCCGCTGCCCTCGCCTGACGGTCCGCAGATGTCGGCAATCGTCGCGGTGGAGTAGTTGGTGTTGAGCGCCTCGATCGGCAGCTGCAGTTCCCACCGCACGCCGGCGTTCAGCGTGAGCGCCGGCGTCAGCCGCCAGGAATCCTGCGCGTAGGCGCCGAACTCCGTCAGGCGCATGTCGTCGGTCGTCGGCCCGATGTACACGTACTTGCTGTCCGGGTTGAGGCGCGCCTGGCCGTTGATCGAGGTCACCCGGCCGGTCAACAGCGCGTAGAGCGCGCGCAGATCGGTCAGGTTGTTGTTCGACGCGTCCGGAAAGTTCGTCGTGTTGAACATCGCGTCGGCCGGGTCGAGGCCGGACTGGATGCCGAGGTTGACCGTCGGCGCGCCGGTGATCAGCGTCCGGACGTAGCCGACCTGCGTGAACGATCCGCCGAAGCTGAAGCTGTGCGTGCCGCGCTGCCAGTTGAGGTTGCTGTCGATGTTCCAGATCGGGTTGTTGCGCGGGCGCTCGCCGCCCGTCCCCGGCGCGAACCCGGTCATCTGCGTGGACTGACCGCTGAACTGCGGAATCCCCACCTGAAAGCCGGCCTGGTTCTGGAAGAGCGCGGGCTCCATGTTGGCCGAGAAGTAGTTGGGCGACCACTGCCACCCGCCGACCAGCTCGTGGACGAGCGACGGCGTGAGCGTCGATCGCAGCGTCGATCGAGCCGACGGTCCGGTGCGACAGGTAGTTGTTGAACGCCGGGAAGCCCGGGTAGGTCGAGTCGCCAGTGTTCTGGATGTCCGGAAAGCGGTTGATCTCCTGCCAGTAGTAGGTGCCGCTCAGCCGGTGCCGCGAATTCAGGTTGAAGTCCAGGCGCGTGGTCGGCAGGTGTTCCACGCCCTTGCCCGGGCTCTGGTAGATGTAGGTCTCGCGATTGAGCTCGTTGGGCTGCACGCTGATGGTGCCGGTCGTCAGCGCGGCCCCGCGCGCGTCTGCGATCAGCCGCTGAATGACTGGATCGAACGTCGTCGTGTTGCCGGTCCGCGCCGCGACGTCCATCACGTTCACCGTCCGCGGCTGCCCGCCGACCATGTACGTGTAGGCGCCCTGCGCCGCATTCGCGTTGAGGAGCGTCCGCGTGCGCGTCGCTTCCGTCGGCTGATAGAACTCTTCGTAGTTGAAGAAGAAGAACGCCTTGCCGCGCCCGTCGAACACATTGGGAATGTAGATCGGCCCGCCGAGGCTGCCGCCCGCCTGGTGCAGGATGATGCGGTTCTTGTCGAGGTTGTTCTTTTCGTTGATCCAGGAGTTCGTGTTGAGCGACGGATGACGCATGTAGTCGTAGAGCGTGCCGCGGTACGCATTGGTGCCCGAGCGGGTGACGAAGCGGATCTGGACCGCCCCCTGGCCGGCGCTCTCGGCGCCCTGCGTCGCCGTGGTCAGCGTCACCTGTTCGATCGCGTCGAGTTGTGGCCGGACCATCGCGTAGAAGCCGTCCCCGGCCCGGTCCTGGTTGTTGTTCACGTTCACGCCGTCGAGCGTGATGTTGATCGTCTGCTCCGGCAGGCCGGCGATGCTCGCGTCGCGCACGGTGCCGGTGGTGTCGACGCCGGGGAGCAGGTTCACCGCATACAGCGCGTTGCGCGTCGGCAGCGGGATGGTCTTGAGCTGCTCGGTCATCAGCGTCGAGCTCACGGTGCCGCTCTGCGTCTGGATCAGCTCGGATCCGCCGCGGACTTCGATCGTCTCGGACAGCGCGCCGACCTCGAGCGTGACTTTGACTTGCGTCGGACTCGCGGCGACGAGCCGCTGGTTGTTGATCACCGCAGTCTTGAAGCCTGAGAGCGAGACGGTCACGGTGTACGTGCCGGGATCGAGCGCCGGAACGGCAAAGGCGCCTTCAGCATTCGTCACCGTGTTGGAGGTCACGCCGGTGTCGTTGTTCTTGACCGTGACGGTGGCGCCGGGAATGACGCCGCCGGCCGCATCGGTGACCGTTCCAGCAAGCGCGGTCTTCGTGCTGCCGCCTTGCCCGTACGCATGCGTGGTCCCGACGGCCAACAGGCCGGCGAGACACGCGATCGAGATCAGTCTCAGACTTTTCATGGATAGATCGACTCCTACGCCGCTCACGCGGCCGTGCGCGTTTAGGGCTCGGACGCGAACAACGTGACCACTGTGGCCGCCGATGCATCCCGCCGGGCGGCGTTGCTCGTCGCTTACATACGCCGGGTATGCGCGCTCCTCGCGCCTTGCCGGGCGGGCGCCTCGACGCCCACAATGGTCACGTTGTTCGCTTCCGAGCCCTTAGACGATCGCGCGCTGGCAGATTGTTGCGAGCGTAGGAGCCGATCCTGCGCGCGTCAACTGCGCGAGATGGGACATGTGGCGCAGAAACGCACACTCGTCGCGCGCGCGATCGCACACCTCTGTGATGAACGGCGCGCAGCGGGTGATGAAGCGCCAGATCAGCGCGATGATGCCGCGCGAATCAGATCGGCGAAATATTTTTTCGCTGCCGACCGAAACACAACTCGCGGCGAGATCAGCGGCGCGTGTACGTGATCAGCGACGGCCCCACGCGACGAATGCCGCGATCGCCGCCACGACGAGGTTCATGCCGATGACGGCCGCCTCGCCGCGCCACAGGTGAAACAGCACTGCGAGCAGCATGATGGTCATCAACCCGAGCGCCGCCAGCGGTGTGAGCCGTGGTCGGATGCCGGTGAGCCACGGCAGGACGACGCCCAGCGCGCCGGCCAGTTCGGAGAAACCGATGAAACGCACCAGCGGTACCGGGAGGTCGTCTGCCCACGGCGCACTCTTGGCCGCTTCCTCGATCGGCAGCAGACCGTGATACACGCCCGCTGCAAGGAAGAACAGGGCGAGCAGAATCTGCGCCACCCACAGCGTCACGTTCTTCGCGCCCCTGGTCATGGCAAGGCTCCTTTGTCCGCGCGCCCAGCGAGCATCCTACCTCCTCATAGTGGCGGCGCGGGGCCTGGCCTCCGCGCCTCGGGCCCGCGCCAGAAGGCGGCGCGGGGTACAGGGAGGCGCCTATAATTCCCGGATGCGCCGAATCCTGCCGCTCGTCGTGCTCCTGCTGTCTGTGCCGTCGACCGCGCTCGCGACCTGGTCGATCATCGCCGTCGATCTCAGCACGCGGCGCGTGGTCATCGCGTCGGCCACGTGCGTCAACCAGAACGATCAGTTCCTGATGGGCGTGCAGGCGGTCGTGGTGCCAGGCAAGGGCGTCGCCGCCTGCCAGGCCTCTGTCGATAGCTCGCACAAGAACCAGATGCTGGTGTTCCAGGAACTGCAGAAGGGGACAGACCCCAAGGAGATCCTGGAGCTGCTGAGCGTCGATCCGGCGTTTCAGTCGCGCCAGTTCGGGATCCTCGATCTGAGCGGCCGCAGCGCCGGGCATTCTGGGCTGACCAACGGCTACGTCTCGCAGGACGTGCAAGGACGCGTGCCCGGCACCGACATCTATTACTCGATTCAAGGCAACATCCTGCGGCCGGGCGAGGTCGTGCCCAACGCGGTCAAGGCGTTTCTTGCCACGACCGGTGCGATCACCGATCGCGTGATGGCGGCCATGGACGCAGCCGATTCGTCAGGAGGCGATAGCCGGTGCACCTGTCCGACGTCCGCCGGCTGGGGCCGCCGCGAGCATTCCCTGCGACGGCAAGACGTCGCACGTGGCCTACATCCTCATGTCCGAGCCGACCGACACGAACGGCGATTCGCACAACAACGGCAAGTACGCGATGTACATCACCGTCGCGCAGCCGTCGGTGGGTGAGACCGATCGCGGCCCCGGCGCCATCAAGCCGGGCGAAAATCTGAATCCGGTCAAGACGCTGCGAATGCGCTACGACGCCTGGCGGAAACTGCAGCCGGCGACCTTCAAGTAAGGCCAAAGGCATAAGGCAAAAGGAAAAGGCAAAGACATGCGACGGTTCGGTGCGGTTCTTGGCGTGTTGTTGATCGGCCTCGCGACCATCGATCTGCCGGCGCAGAATCCGCCGCCGGCGGGCGGTGTGCCGCCGCCGCCGGCGCCTGGCGGGCAGCGTGGGGGCGGCCGGGGCCGTGGCGCCGTGCAGGTCATGACGCTGACGACTCCGGCCTGGAAGGATGGCGGACTGATTCCGCTGCGGCACACGCAGGCCGGCGACGAAGTCTCGCCAGCGCTGGAGTGGACCAACGTGCCGGAGACGGCCGCGAGTTTCGTCCTCGTCATGCACGACATCGACGCCGCCACTGGCGACGGAACCTCGGACCTGCTCCATTGGCTCGTCTGGAATATTCCGGGGACCGCACGGCAACTCCCGGAAGGCGTGCCGTCAGGCGGCGCAACTCGCGGACGGCACCCGCCAGATCAGCGGGACAGGCCCGTACTATCGCGGCCCTGGTGCGCCGGCGACGGGCCCGCCGCATCACTACGTCTTCGAACTGTTCGCGCTCGACGCCACGATCGAGGTCGCGCCCACCGGCGCCTCACCAGCCGAGACCCGCGCCGCGGTGTTCGCCGCCATGGCAGGCAAAGTGCGCGGCAAGGCGACGATGGTGGGGATGTACAAGAGGTAGGTCTCAGGCGCTCCCGCCGCTCACTTGCCCGTCACCGTCCCACTCAATGCGGTGAGGAAGCTGACGATGGCCTGTTTTTCCTCTGTGGTCAGTCCGAGCGGGCGAATGGTGGGGAAGAGATTGCGATTCGCGCGGCCGCCGCGATCGTAAAAGTCGATCACCTCCGCAAGCGTGGCGATGCTGCCGTCGTGCATGTAGGGCGCGGTATTGGCGATTTCTCTCAGTGTCGGCGTCTTGAATTTGCCGCGATCCCGGTCGACGCGGGAAACGTCGAAGCGCCCGTCGTCCTGGTAGACACCGTCCTCGGCGCGCCAGGCGACGCCGGTATTCTGAAACTGCTCGTCCGTGAAGAGCGGCTCCGCGTGACAAATCGTGCAGCGGGCCTTGGTGCGGAACAGTCGCAGTCCGTTCTGCTGCTCGGCCGTCAGGGCGTCGGTTGCGCCAGCCACGAAACGGTCGTACGGTGAATCGCCCGATCGAATCGTACGCAGGTAGGCAGCGAGCGCCCGGCCGAGATCCTCCTTGCCGATTGGCCGATCGAACACCGCCCGAAACGCCTCACGATACGACGCGTCCGCGTCGAGCCGTTTGACCGCATCCTCGAGCGGCAAATCCATCTCGTTCGGATCGACGATCGGTTCGAGGACCTGTGCCTCGAGCGTCGCCGTGCGGCCATCCCAGAATTGCGCGCGGCCGAAGCCGCGATTGATGAGCGCCGGCGAGTGTCGTCGCCCGACGCGATCGAAGACGCCGACGGCCAGCGTCCGCTCGTCGGCGAAGCCATGATCAGGGCGATGGCAGGTGACGCAGGCCACCGTCTCGTTCGCCGAGAGGCGAGCGTCGAAAAACAGCCGGCGCCCGAGTGCGACTTTCGCTTCCGTCGACGGGTTGTCAGCCGGATCCGCGACCGTCATCTCGGCCAGCCGCCGCGCCGGCCGCGCCTCGAACCGGGTGACGAACCGGATGCTCATCTCGGGCGGTACTCTGCGGGGGCGGCGGCGGCGCCGCCTGGCCCGTCGATGCCGTGCCTTGGGCCACCTGAGAGAGCAACAAAGCCGGGGAGAGCAGCAGGGCCCCCGACGAGATCGCCAGTAACCACGCGGTGTGCCAGGGAGCGTGCCGACGCATAACGGCCTCCGACACTCCTTTAGACACCAGTCCGTCTCCGGCGTGTCGAGAAAAGTTGACCGCCCTAGGCCGCGCGGTAGCGCGGCCGTGAGGGCGCCGCGCGTGGGGGTGGGGCCCCACGCGCAAGTCAAGTAAGGTTGACTGCCCTATGGCCGCGCTTATTTCTTCAGGGCCGCCCGCAGTTGGTCGATCGACCCGGCGAAATACGTGACGTTCTGAAACGCTTCGCGAGCCACTGCGTCGGCCACGTACCGCGCCGTCGCCGCATCCTGCCCGACGACAATCAGCCGTGTGTTGTGGTCCTCCATCGGCAGCCGGCCGTCGTCTTTGGCCTGCTTGATTTCCCCGGTGTCTTTGCGGTCGGTGACGAGACTGCGCGGAATATTGACGGCTCCAGGCAGACTTCCGGCCTTGAACGCGGCTGCCTCTCGCGCATCGACGATGACGACCGTCCGGTCGTTGGCGATCGTGTGCTGCACCCCCTCGATTTCGATCTGGCAGACACCGACGACGGCGCGCCAGACCGGGATGCCGAGCTGATATCGCCGAACGTTCGTGTAGCCGGCCTCGACGAGCTCCGCGGCCAGCCGATTGCTCTTTCCGCACTGGGGTCCGTTGCAATAGAGAACGACGGGCGCGGTCTTGCGGCCGTCGAGCAGGCGGCCGATTTCGGCGACGTCGGAGACATACATCGACATCGGCACGCCGGTCTTTGGAGCGACGTTGACGGCCCCCGGGATGTGACTCATCGCAAACTCCCGATAGGGTCGCGCATCGAGGACGGTCGCGCTCTGGTCGGCGAGGATCCGCTCGAGATCGGCCGTTGAGATCTCAGGACGTGGTGTGTCCGGTTTCGCCCACCACCGCCTGGCGCAGCGACAGGGGAGCCTGGGTCGAGGGCCGTGCCGTGGAGACCAGCATGGCGATGAAGACGATGACCACCGGGCGCGCGAGCATCAGCAGGCGATTCATGACGGCCTCCTTGGACGGCGATCACCTTACGCCGCGTTCAGGCAGGGGTCGATGCTCCGGCGATGAAATCGAGGTGAACTGGAGGTGAACTGCCCAGGTCCATTGACCCGCCGGAGGCCGGCCACTAGACTCGCGCCACTGCGGTGGCTTCGGCCTTACCTTCACCCGGGCGACGGCTGCGATTCGGCCAGTTCGAGTTTGCGCTCGACGGGCGCGAACTGTGGCGAGACGGACAGCCGGTACGGCTGCAAGAACAGCCGGCGCAGATCCTGACAGCGCTGCTGGAGCGGCCGGGGGAGGTCTTGAGCCGCGACGATCTCCGGCAACGGTTGTGGCCGGCAGACACGTTCGTCGACTTCGAGCACGGCCTGAACACGGCTATCAAGAAGGTGCGGCAGGCGCTCGGCGACTCGGCCGAGACGCCGCAGTACGTCGAGACCCTCGCGCGACGTGGGTATCGCTTCATCGCGCCGATCGAGCTGGTGACCGATCCGCCGCTGGCGGCGGTCGCTCCAGCGCGCGCGCGAGGCGTCTGGTGGGCGATCGCGGTGGTCATTCTGATCCTCGCCGCTGCCTGGTTCGCCCGCCGCGGCGGTGTGCCGGCGGGGAGTCCTCCAGCCGCAGCCGAGCTCGCCGTTCTGCCGTTTCGCGTCATCACCGAGTCCACCGCCGGCGACCGAAGCGACATCGGCGTCGGGATCGCGGATGCGATCATCACCAGGCTGGCCAGCGTGCGGCAGTTTTCGCTCCGGTCGACGCCCGCCGTGCTGCCGTTCAAAGATGACGCCTCGCAGGCCGACTCTGAGCTGGCGAAGATTGCCTCAGCGCTGAGCGTGCAACATCTGCTGGTCGGCACGATTCAAGCCACGCCCGAGATGTATCGCTTGACCGTGCAGCTCGTGCGCGCCGATGGCGTCGTCGAATGGGCCAGAAAGTACGACGAACCTCGCGCCGGGCTGCTGCACGTCCAGGATCAAATCGCCGATCACGTCGTCTCCGCGCTGCGCGTGGCGCTCTCCCCGCCCGAGCGGGCCCGGCTGCACGCGCGCTACTCCGAGAACCCGGCAGCTTACGATCTCTATCTGCGCGGCCGGGCGCAATTCGTCAACTACACCGAGGCAGGCATGCGAGAGGCGATCGCCTCGTTCGAGCAGGCGCTCGCGATCGATCCCAACTACGCGCTGGCGCGGGCCGGACTGGCGACGGCGGTGGCGTGGTTCAGCGTCCGCTACGCGTACGTGCAGGACGCGCTCGCCTGGGGCCAGCGCGCCGACGAGCAAGCGCGCGCTGCGCTGGCCCAGGATCCGTCCCTCGCCGACGCGCATCTGGCGATCGGCAGCGCCGCAGGAACGCTTTACGGCGGCTTCAATTGGACCGTCGTGCTCGACCGCAGTGCGGCGGCCCTGGCGCTCGATCCGATGCTGGACCTGGCGCACGTCGTCAGGATGCGCGCTTTTTATCATCTCGGTTTGTTCGATCGCGTGGCCGAGGAAGCGCGGCTTGCGCGAGCGATCAATCCCACGCCCAACGTCGAGACCGAGCGGCTCGAGGTCGCCGCGTATCTCTTCAGCGGACAGTTCGAAGCGGCGCTGGCCCGAGCGCCGGCGTTGCTCGGACCAACCGATGCCCCGGCCGTCCGTCACTACCTGGGGCTGGCGCGCTACTACACGGGCGACGTCGCCGCCGCGAAGACGATGCTCGCTTCGGCCCAGCGCGCCGGTCAACTGGACGTCAGATCGCAGGCGTCGCTCGCGTCGATTGAGGCGGCCTCCGGGTTACGGCGCGAGGGTCGCGCCAGGGCCGAGGGCATCGCGGCCGGTGCCTACATGGACCACCACGTCGCGTACAGCCTCGGTGCCACGTTCGCGCAGCTCGGCGAACTGGACACTGCGGTCCTCTGGCTGGAGCGCGCCGCGGACACCGGGTTTCCGTGCGCGCCGTGGTTCGAGCGCGACCCGCTCCTCGCACCGCTTCGGCAGCATCCGAGGTTCGTCAAGCTATACGAACGTGTCCGCGGAGCGTACGAGCAGGCGCGTGCGCGAGTTCGGTAGAATCTTCCTTTCCAGGAGATCCCCATGGACTGCACCCGTCGCGTGTTTCTCACCACCGCGTCAGGCGTCGCGCTGGGCGCGCGCATGGCGGCATCGTCGGTCCAGGGCGCGAACAATCGTGTGCGCGTCGCCATCATCGGCACGGGCGGCCGCGCCCGCGGCCTGATGAACCAGCTCAAGCCGATCTCCGGCGTCGAGATCGTCGGGATCTGCGACGTCTTCGAGCCACGCCTGCTTCAGGCGGCGGAGATCGCGGGACCGGCCGCGCTGCAGGTGGCGGATTACCGGCGGGTTCTCGACAATCGCGAGATCGACGCCGTGCTGATCGGCACGCCCGATCACTGGCACAAGAAGATGACGCTCGACGCCGTCGCGGCGGGGAAGGACGTCTACGTCGAGAAACCGGTGTCGCACACGATCGAAGAGGGCGCTGAGATGGTGCGCGCGATCGAGGCCTCGAAGCAGATCGTGCAGACCGGCACGCAGCAGCGAAGCTGGGAACACTGGATTCAGGGGAAGGAGATCATCCAGTCCGGCAAGCTCGGGCAGATCACATTCGTGCACGCGTACTGGTATCAGCATGCGCGCCCGGGGAAGTGGGCCGCGGCGGCGCCCGACAAGCTCGACTGGAAGCAGTGGCTCGGGCCGGCGCCCGACCAGCCGTTCCGCCCGGAGCGCTTCTACCAGTGGCGCCACTTCTGGGACTTCGGCGGCGGCTGCCTGACCGATCTGATGACGCATTGGATCGACGTCGTTCACTGGTACATGAACGTCGAGGCGCCCATCTCCGCGTATAGCTCGGGCAAGAACTACAACCTCAAGATGTGGGAGGCGCCCGACACGGTGACGACGACGCTCGAGTTCCCGAACAACTTCACGTGCGCGTATCTCGGCACCTACGTCAGCAGGGTGGACGACGGCGGCCTCGAGTTCCGCGGCGAATTGGGCACGCTGAAGATCGATCGCACGCGGCTCGCGTTCTACAAGGACGACGCGCCGTACGCGCGGGGGACGCTGACGCCGGATCCGGAGATCGTCATTCCGTCGAAGGCCGATGGCACGATCGCGCACTTACAGAACTGGATCGACTGCATCCGCAGCCGCCGGCAACCGAATGCGCACATCCGCGTCGCGCATCAGGCGGCACGGACGTCGCACCTCGCCAACGCGTCACTCCGCAGCGGCAAGCTCGTGCGCTGGAACGCGGCCCGGGAGCGGATCGAGAGCTGAGCCGCCTACGACGGCAGCGCCTCGATGACCGCAAGGAGATCGGGAGACGCTCCGCGCACGGCCTCGAGCGGGATCGCCCGATCGAATGTGGCCAGCCGTCCGCCCATCTTCCTGGCCAGTCCCAGCAGATAGACGTCGGTCAGTTGCCGCGGCCCGCGGGCGAATTCCGGTGCGAACAGGGAGGTATCGGTCAGCGACACGGCGTCCGTCCAGGCGTGATGGTGCGCATCTGCCTGGAATCGCTTCAGGTGGCCGATCGCCTCGGTCGGGCGCACGACGCCGTCCGCCGACTGGCTGGTGACACGCCACCCGAATGAAGCCGTTCTCGGTGAGCGGACAGGTGGCCCAGCCGTAGGCGCGATGATCCGCAAGCCAGTCGTGCGCCAATTCGTGATGAATGTGGTCGGCAAAGAAGAGCGCGACCAGCACGTTGACGTCGAGCAGGGCCACGCGAGGGCGAGCCACGAGGTCTACTCGTCTCGAAGCGCGTTGACCGCCGCCATCGTCAGCGGCGCCGAGCCGGCGCGGCGGACGATCAGCGGCACGCCGTTGCGCACCCCCGCGGCTTTCGGCGCGGCGAGGGCCTTCCTGACCAACTCCGAGACGACTTGTCCCGCTGAGAGGCCTCGCACCGCAGCCAGTTCCTTTGCCGCCTGCAGGATGTCCAAGTCGAGATCGAGGGTCGTTCTCATGTCAGGATCATCACGCATCACGCATCTGATGTCAAGCAGAACGCTCGACACCAAGTCTGCGCGGCAGTACGTAGGGCGGGCCGGGTTGGGGCCCGCCAACTGCACGCGGATTGCAGCCCAATCCGC
This sequence comes from uncultured Acidobacteriota bacterium, assembly GCA_963816795.1. GTDB lineage: Bacteria > Acidobacteriota > Vicinamibacteria > Vicinamibacterales > SCN-69-37 > CAWFLT01. The sequence continues at coordinate 196,889 of CAWFLT010000004.1, forward strand.
GCTACGCGTTTGGAAACGGCTCTAGTCGTCTGCGAGCCGCGAACCTGGTCGCCGCTCGCCGACGACCCAGAGATGCGCGTCGGTCCGGATGAAGAGCTGGCCCTGGGAAATCGCGACCGAGCTCAGGCAGTACGGCGTGCACGGATCGTTGAACGTGTTCGAGGCAAGAATCTCGAACGTCGGGCCGGCGCGGAAGACGGTGGTGACGCCGGTGGTCTCGCCCGTGACGTAGATCTTGCCGTCGGCCAGCACCGGTGACGCGCTGTAGAAGTCGTTGGGCAGCCGGACCGGACCGTACACGAGCGTGCCGGTCTTGAGGTCGAGCTGTAGACGACGCCCGGTCTCGCTCACGAGATACAGGTACGTGCCGTCGCTGACGGGCGACGGTACGTCGGGCCCGCGATGGAACGTCCAGGCGACGTGCGTCTTCGCGATGTCGCCGGCGCCACCCGGTCGCAGCGCCACGAGCGGGTTGACGCGGCTCGGCGCGATGATGAGTCCGCCGGCGACGAGCGGCGACGAGATGAGTCGGAAGTTGCGCGCGCGATTCGGATTCAGTACGTCGGCCCGCCAGACTTCCGTGCCGGTGGCGGGATCGTGACCGGTGACGAGATCGCCGCCGGTCGTCACGATCTCGGTCTTGCCGTCGTGCTGCAGCAGCGCCGGCGTCGTATACGAATCCGGCGATTCGTTGAGCGCGGGCGTCGGCCGCTCGGTCCGCCACATCGTCTTGCCGGTCGCCGCGTCGATCTTCATCACGTACGAGGCATCGTCGGTGAAGAAGCCGTGCAGCACCTGAACGTACAGCGCGCCCTCGTGCAGGAGCGGCGACGACGCGTAGCCGAACTGGAGGCCGAAGGCGCCGTGCTCCTTCGGCAGGTCGCGCATCCAGAGCTCCTTGCCGGCGAAGTCGAACGCCTTGAGCACGCCGGTGCCGGTCATCGCCCAGACGCGACGGCCGTCGGTGACCGGTGACGGCGACGACATGTTCTGCTTGTTGCCGATGCGATTGCCGTCCGAGAGCGGCCGCTTCCAGATCGGCGCGCGCGTGTTCCGATCGACGGCCCACAGCTCGATGCTGCCGGTGGCGCGCGCGGTCGCGACGTTGAGGAACACGAGGTCGTTCCAGATGACCGGCGTGGCGCCGCTGAACGCCGGCAGCGGCAGTTTCCACGCGACGCCTTCCGTCGCGCTCCACTTGGTGGGCAGTCCGGTCTCGCGGCTGACCCCGTTCAGCGACGGGCCGCGCCACTGCGGCCAGTCGCGCGGCGAGGAGCGACGTTCCAGCGACGAGCGTGATCACGACGGCGGCGAGCGCGTGTTTTCGCATGTCCGACAGTCTATCCAACTCCTTGGTACGAACGCGGCTCATGCTCTTCGCGCGACCGCCGTGAGCCGACCGCGCGGGGACGTGATTTCGTCACCGGGTGACCGGCTCGCGGCTCGAGTCTGCGCGGATTTGGACCGATCGGGATCTTCGCGATTCTCGTCATCCTCGCCGGCAATCTTATCGTCGTGCCCCTCAGCGCCGTGCTGGTGCTGGTCTGGGCGCACCGGTCGCGCACGCCGTGGCGTGAGATCGGCTACGTCTCGCCCGAGAGCTGGCTCGCGCGACCGTCGTGCTCGGCAATCGACATTCGGCATCGCCTTCAAGCTTGCGATGAAGGCGATCGTGATGCCGCTCCTCGGCGCCCCTTCCCTCAATGAGGCGTATCAGTTTCTGGTCGGCAACACGGCGGCGCTGCCGGCCATGCTGTATCTCATCACGGTCGGCGCGGGCTTCGGCGAGGAGACGCTGTTTCGAGGCTACCTGTTCGAGCGTTTGAGGAGACTCTTCGGGCCGAGCGCGCTGGCGACCACGTCGATTGTGCTGCTCTCGGCCGCCATCTTCGGCCTGGTCCATTATCCCGAGCAAGGCCTCGCCGGCGTCCAACAAGCCACCATCGTCGGCCTCGTGTTCGGGACGATCTACGCGTGGAGAGGGCAGTTGTTCCTGCTGATGATCGCGCACGCCGCGTTCGATCTGACGGCGGTGGCGATCATCTACTGGGATCTGGAACGCGAGGTGGCGCAGCTTGTGTTCAGGTAGCGGCGGTGTGTTTGTCAGAGCCCGTGGCTCTGGCCGAGAGACCACGCTCGATCCAGTACCCGCTTTGGGCTCGCGCAGCTCTCTTCCTTCCAGCCGTCGTCGCCGTACGGCACCTGCTTCGTCAGTTTGGCGCCGTCCAACGGTAGGTGCTGCGGAACGGGAGCGGGATAGAATCCGGCACGCGACACCCACATCGTGATGGCGCCCAGCTTCCCGTGGTTCCCAGACGTCCTGGCCGGTTGGTACGATCACTACGTCGCGCACCGCGTTGCCGCCGACATCGAGCAGTGGCGCTACGTGCGGCCACGGCTGGTGGAGCAGTGGACGTCCGAGCTCGCGCAGGCGCCGCATACCGCCGCCGCTCGCATCGAGCAGGCGATCGCGAAGCGGCCGACCGCGGCGGCGCGGCAGGAGCGGACGTTTCGCGCGTTGCAGGCAGCGTCGACCGCCTTCGAGCGCGTCGGCGTCACCACCGGCTACGCCTACGGCGGCGTCGAGTGGGCGGAGATTCGTCACCAGTGGTCGCAGCACGGCAATCTGGTGAAGCACGCCGCTGGCGTGCTGCTTCCTCGGCGGCCCCGGCGGCACGGCTGGCAGACGGCGCGGCCCGAACCGAAGATCTATCACCCGGGCGCGATGTTCAGCGGGTTCCTCCGCCCTGCGGCGCCGCGCGATCTCGACATTGCGTTTCGCACGATGCCCGATCTCGAGCTGACCGAGCAGGCGATCGCACCGCAGCTACGCATCGCCGTTGCACCGCTCGTTAACGCCATGGACGAGCTGAAGTTCGAGCCGATCGACGATCCGGCGGGCCGACGCGCGTTTCGTGTCGGGCTGACCGATGCGGATGCGATCACCGAACGCGCCAAGCAGACGGTCGCGGTCGCCGGTCGGTTGCGGTGCGACGTCCTGCTGTTTCCCGAGCTCTGCCTCTCGCCGGCCGGACAGGCCGCGCTCCAGGCCGCGATGCCGTCACTCGTGACGCGGGCGGGTGGACGGCCCTGGCTGGTCGTCGCCGGCTCGTCGCTGACCCCGGCGGCGGGTGGTGGCTGTCACAACCGGGCCGTCGTGCTGGACGGGGAAGGCCGCGAGCGGCTGGCCCACAACAAGCTCCATCCGTACGAGATGTCGTCGCGCGAAGCCGATCGCTACGGCATCGGCGAAGCGCTCCACGACGAACCGCGCGTCGAAGACATCGTCGTCCAGCCGCGCCGGCTCGAGCTGCTCGAATGCCCGCTCGGCCGGACGGCGGTGCTGATCTGCGAGGACCTGTCGAACTTCGACACCTTCGGGCCGGTCGTGCAGGACTTCGAGGTCGATTGGCTGCTAGTGCCGGTGATGGACGGCGTGCAGACGACGACCCGCTGGACGGCGAGCTATTCGAGCGCGATTCGCGGTGGATTTCGGCACGGCGGTGCTCGTCGGTACGTGCGGCGCGCTGGCCGCGCCGCACCGCGCCCATCTTCTCGGTTCGTCGAACGCTGATCCGGGCGCGGCCTGCGGTTTGTTCACCCAGTTGCGCGGCTTCGCGCCGGCGAGCCAGTTGATGACGCAGGATCCGCTCGAGCCGTTGTTGGCCATCATTGACCTCACACCGTTCTGGTGACTCGGTCACGGGTTGGTGAACAGTCTTGAAATGATGGATATATGCTAGACAAAGTCCACAATGGACGACCTGCTCCGCCGGATCGATTTGTCGAAGCCACCGGGCGACAACGCCGCCTGGCTCCGCTCGCTGTACCTGTTGGTGCTCGAGCGCGTGCGAGGCCGTTCAGGCCTTGGACGCCGGGGCGGCGGCCGATCACCTCGCGACAATCATCACCGAGTGGCAGAGCGCGGCGCACGCCCAGGGCGGGTCGAAGTGGACGATGTGGTATGTCGGTCACGCGCAGGGTCTGCTGGGGTTGCTCAGGACGGCGCTCGCGCAGGAGCTGCCGGCCGGCGTCGAGGCGCTGGCGCGGCGCAAACATGTGCCGCGGCTGCTGGACGCCCTCAAACACGGCGATCGCACGCTCTCGCATCTGGCGGATGAAACGGCGCTCGATCTCTCGTATGTCGATCGGGAAGTGACCCGACTGGCGGCAGCGGGTGCGGTCCGCACCGAGAAGCAGGGGCGGGAGCGATGGGTGACGCTCACCGCGTCCGGCGGGTCGCTTCTCGATCTCGCGCGGCGCGCTCGACGCGGTGCCGGTGCCACGCGCGTGGCGCGCCGGCTCGACCAGGTGCTGCACGCGCTCGAGGAGCTCGGCCAACGGCAGCAGACACTCGAGCAACTCGTCACCCGCGCGCCAGCGAGCGACGAGCGACCATCGCACGTGGCTGAACAGGCGCCTGCTTTCGAAGCGGGCGCGACGAGCGGGCCTGACCAGCGCACCCCCGGGCGCCCCAACGCCGGATCAGAAACACGCGCGGCCGAGCTTCACGGGAACATCCGACGGCACCAGGCGCTCAAGCTGCAGCGGCTCGTCGCTCGCGTCGAAGCGTTGTCTCCAGACGACCCCAACGCGGCCGTCGCCGTGCACCAGGCCCAGTCGGCGTGGGCACGGCTGCGCGCGCTATTGCCGACTGAAACCAACCTGGTCAAGGGGCGATTCCTCAGGGCCTGCAAACGTGTCTTGGATCGCGCGCCACACCGCTCGACGCGTGGCGGCGACGAGATGGCGTAACGCTCGTGCAGAAGGGCCGTGCTGGAGCGTTGGCTTGGCGAACGCCTGATGAGGCGCTGCCTCGAAGTCGATGCGCAGGGGCTGACGCTCGGCACCGTGCAACCGATCATCGACGCGCTCGGGCCGTACGTGCCGATCGAGCAGTGGAGCGGGGCAGCAGCGACGCTCACCCGCGAGCTGCAGGCGATCGATCGCGACGCGTTCGCCTTCGAGCTGGCGCGCGAGTGGGTGAGGACGAGCCGCCGAGGAATGCGGTCAGGTGAAGGGGCCTGAACGCCCTCTCACAGCGCGCCGTCGGCCCACGGCCCGGTGATCGCGAACGTGATGCCGGGACTCTGCATGTTGATGAACAGCCACTCGCCGTTGGGACTGAACGTCGCGCCGGCGAATTCCGACCGCGGAAGTCGCCGGCGCGCCGGCCGCGGCCCGGCTCGATCACGGCGCAATTGCGGATGAACTGAAAGATGCTGCCGTCACGGTGAGTCCGTGCACGAACGCCGTGCCGCCGCCGTCTTCGCAGAGGACGAGACCGCCGCGCGGGCTGACACAGATGTTGTCCGGCATGTTCAGGACGTCGCACGCCCGGCGACTCGTAGACCAGGCGCAGCCGCTGACTGCACCGGGTCGATCTCCCAGACCTGGCCCTTCTTCGCGTTGCCGCCGCTCGTCGCCGTGATGAAGATCTTGCCGCCGCCGTACCACGCGCCCTCGAGCCGCGCGAACGTCGCGCCGCCGGGCGCGAACCCTTGCGCGTAGACGCCTTGGCCATCCTTGTCCTTTGCGTGGCCGCGGTCGGCGTGATCGATCGGGACCCACGTGATCGGATACTCGACCCCGGCCGGCTGGTCCGTACGGGTGTCGAATCGCGGTCGCTTGTCGATCGCCAGCATCTCGAGCGTCGCCACCCCTGGCGAGGTCGCCCTTCACCTTCGGAATGAAACGATAGAGCCCTGACGCACCGGCGTCCTCGGTCTCGTAGACGATGCCCGTGGCGGGATCGACCGCGACGGCTTCGTGGACGAAGCGGCCCATCGCGACGAGCGGCTCACAGGTCGGCTTGCCGCTGGAGCGGCACCTCGAACACGTAGCCGTGTTCGCGCTTGTAGGTCGCCTTCGGCGCCGGCTCGACCAGCGATTCCTCGCACGTCAGCCAGGTGCCCCACGGCGTGGCGCCGCCGGCGCAGTTGCGGACCGTTCCCGCCAGGCTCGTGCGGCCGCCGATCCACGCGCCCGTTCCCTCGTCGAATTCGATCGTCGTCGTGCCGCCGGCGGCGCCGGGGTCGTAGCTGATCGCCGGATCGAACGACGGCGCCGGACGATTCCTCGTGATTGCGAACGAGCAGGACGCGACTGGCCCTCGCCGCGGAACGCCGCCATGCCGTCGTGAGCCGCCGGCGTGAACTTGCCGCCGTCGAGCGGATCGCCGGTCCAGCCATAGCTCGCAGTAGCGGAATCCGTCCGGGAGTGCGAGGAGGGCAAGCCCGGTGGCTTCGTCCTCGCGCGGACTGAGCGGGCCGTATCCAGGGCGGCTGGTCGGGCGACGCCGCGCAGGAGAGTCCGCGCTGAGACGAGCGACGAACGCTTCGAGCGGCCCGGCGATCGTGAAGCCGCCCGCGAGCGCGGATCGTGAATGAACGCGCGGCGTGTCATCGACATGCTCGACCTCCAGCGCCGATCGATCCTGAGCGCGAGGCCCAGCCTACGCGGCGCATTTGTCGGTGATGTAAACGCGCTGTATCGCTTACTTCAGCGTGGGGCCCCACCCCCACGCCTCGGGCCGCGCCGCCTTGCGACGCGGGTGTCGACTTACTCCCGGACCTCCAGCGCTCTTCACTCCCTACAGTCTGCCGACGCTGAGACCCCCATCGACGTGAATGACGCTGCCCGTGGCGTAGGGGACATCGCCCCGGAGGAGCGCGGCGACCGTCCGGCCGACGTCGGTGGCCGTGCCCCAGCGGCCGGCGGGGACGAGGCCGTCGGCGATGCGCCGATCGTAGACCTCGCGCACGCCGGCGGTCATGTCGGTCTGGATGATGCCGGGTCGCACTTCGTACACGGGGATGCCGTGCGGCGCCAGCTTCGTCGCGAACAGCTTCACCGCCATCGCCAGACCCGCTTTGCTGACGCAGTACTCGCCGCGATTGGGCGACGCCAGTTCGGCCGAGACCGACGTGATGAAGACGATGGCGGGAGTCGCGCTGGCGCCCTCCGAGGTCTTGGCGCGTTCGATCAACTGCCGCGCCACGGCCTGCGTGAGAAAGTACGGCCCCTGCAGATTGGTCCGCACGAGATCCTCGAAGCTCTCTTCGGTGGCGTCGAGCAGATCGGCGCGCACGCGCGGCGCGCGGCCGGCGTTGTTGACGAGCGCGTCGATGCCGCCGAACGCGTCGGTGACGCCCTCGACGAGCGCGGCGCGATCGGCGGCGACGCCGACGTCCGCACGCCAATACTCCGCGCGGCGGCCGCCGTGTCGTAGCGCCTGCATGACGTCAGCGACGTCGTCGGCCGGCCGCATCCCGCACACGGCGAGATCCCAGCCGTCGGCCGCGAGCGCCTGGGCGATGCCCAAGCCGATGCCGCGTGTGCCACCGGTGACGAGCGCGAGCTTAGACACTTGGCGCTGGGGCCTTTTGCCTTCGCCGTGCTCATGTCTTTTCGTCCAAAGAACGTCAGGTACCGTCCGTCGATCAGCCGCTTGACGTACAGCGCCGCCTCGCGCAGGTGATAGTCGCCCCACTGGCACGACTCGCCGCGCGGAATGCGGCTGCCCGCCGGCACCGCGTCCCATCCGTTGGGCCGATGGTAGATGGCGTGGAGCAGCAGTCCCTGATGATGGGCATCCTGCGAGAGGTACGGCCCCGCCGGATCGATGAGCGTCGCCAGCACGGCGAGCCCGGCGTGCGTGTAGCGCGCGCCACCGGCGCCGCGCGCGTCGAGCAGATGTCCGAGCCGGAGCAGGCCCTGCGCCGCGATCGCCGCGGCAGAGCTGTCGACCGGTTCGTGGTCGTTGAACGGATCGGAGGCGCGGCTGGACCAGTCGCCGAGCGCGGCAAGACCGGGCGCCCCGGTGTCCCAGTAGGGCACGCCGTCACGTGCCGCCGCGTGCTCGATGTAGAAGTCGCAGGTCGCGGTCGCGGCGTCGAGCATCCAGCGCTCGATCTCCGCACGTCCGCCGAACGGCGCCAGCGCGTCGTCGGACTCCGTCGCGATGAACTCCAGCTCTTCGGCAAAGCCGAGCATCGCCCAGGCGAGCCCGCGCGTCCACGTGCTGAACGGCGAGTAGCCCTGCTGCGTGCTCGGGCCCCGGACGCTGCCGTTGGCCGCGTTGAACATGCACTCGTGCACGACCCGGCCGCGGACGTCGTAGTGATCGCGATCGCGGCCGTAGTAGATGCTGAAATCGGCCGTCGCGCGGGCGTGCTGGAGCAGCCGTTCGAGCAGGCTGATCTGCGCGTCCTGCTCGTCTGAGAGCCGGTGACCGAGCGCGTGGGCGAGCGCCAGCGACCGCAGCGAGCGCACCGTGTCCACGAACAGCGAGTGGGCGCCGTTGAACGAGTAGATGAATCCGCCTCCGGGAATGCGCGTCCACCGGCGCGCCTGGATGGCGCCGCTGACTTTCAGCGCCAGCTCATAGAAATGGACTTCCCAGGGCGCGGCGTCGAAGCGGCCTTCGAGGGCGAGCCGCCGCAGGTTCCCGTACGTGCTCACGTTGTTGAAACCATGGTCGTGCACGCCGACGTGGCTGACGTGCGGGGCCATCCGTTCGAGCGTCCGGGAGCGTCCCAGCTCGAGCCACTCCCGTTCGCCGGTGGCGTCGAACTGCAGAATCGCCGATCCGAACTGAAAGCCCTGGGTCCATTCCGTCCACCCGCGCGCGACGTATCTGCCGCCGATGGTGAAGACCGGGGCGCCGGCGCTGGCCGGCCATGCCGCCTCAATCGCCGCAATCTTCGAGGCGGAGAGGGCAAACAGACCGTCGATCTGGGGCGCGAGGTCCTGGGGACGTCGGGAGGCGTCGATGTGCATCATGGTCTGACTCCGGGTCTGACATCTTCAGTTAGGCGCGGGGGCCCCACCCCCCGCGCTCGGGCCGCGCCGCTTGGCGGCGCGGGTGTCAGCTTCCTCGGCGGGCCGATCATATATGATCGCTTGACATCCACCACGACCCGGCCGTAGGGTGTGCTCATCTTGGTCTCAGCGACGGGCCGACCCCCGGCCACGCCTCTTCGGACGCCCAAGGAGCTTGGCCGGCGCGCGCTCTGGACGCGTCTGGTCGGCGGTCATCCCGCCGACGACCGCACGTGGATTCGCGTCTCGCGGTCGGCCATGGCCTGCCAGTTCGAGGTCATTCTGCCAGAGGCGGGCGCCGCGTGGCTCGGCGCGGCGCGCGACGTGCTGACCCGCCTCGACGAGATCGAGGCGCGCCTCAGCGTGTTCCGTGACACCAGCCAGATCTCGTTCCTGAATCAGAACGCCAACCGCTCCCCGGTGTCGTGCGATCCCGAGCTGATGCGGCTCCTGCTCGACTGCCAGGCTCTGTCGGCAGCGACCGATGGAGCGTTCGACATCACGTCGACTCCGCTGAGCCGGTGTTGGGGCTTCATGCGGCGCGAAGGCCGGCTTCCCTCAACCACGGAGCTCGAGACCGCGCTCGGGGCCGTCGGGATGGGCAAAGTGCAGTTCGAGCCCGAGCACGGCACGGTGCAGTTCCGCGCCTCCGATCTCGAGTTGAATCTCGGCGCCATCGGCAAGGGCCACGCGCTCGACCTGCTCGGAGGCGGATCTCCGCGCCGCCGGCGTCGATCAGGCGCTCCTCTGCGCCGGGAAGAGCAGCCTGCTGGCGCTCGGCGGCGACTGGCCCGTCGATCTGCGATCGCCGCAAGTCGCCGATCATCCGCTGGCGCGGCTGGTGCTCCGCGACAGCGCACTCGCGACCAGTGGCGCCGGCGAGCAGTTCGTGATTATCGACGGCCGCCGGTATGGACACATCATCGATCCGCGCACCGGCTGGCCGGCCGTTGGGTTGCTCAGCGTCAGCGTCGTGACGCGCGAGGCCGCCCGCGCCGACGCTCTCGCGACCGCGTTTTTCGTCGGCGGACTCGACCTGGCCCGCAGGTACTGCGAGGCGCATGACGAGGTCCTCGCGGTGGTCACGCCCGATGACGAGCAGGGGCGGCCGCAGGTCTTCGGCAAATACCGCGGCGTCCGGCTGGAGATCGCGTGAACCGTTCAGCGTCGCGCGTCGGGCCAGCGGCGCTCGTGCTGCTGCGCATGCTGATCGGCTGGCATTTCCTGTACGAGGGCTATTTCAAGCTGGTGCAGCCCGCCTGGAGCGCGGCCGGCGTGCCGTTGCCGTCCTGGTCGGCGGCAGGATTCCTGCGCGCCGCCACGGGCCCGTTCAGCGGATTCTTCCGGCACCTCGCCGAGCCGCCGTGGCTCTCGGCCGTCGACCTCGGCATTCCGATCGCTCTCGCGGCGATCGGTCTGTGCCTGATGCTCGGGCTCTTCACGCAGACGGCGGCGACGGCGGCCTTCGTGATGTTGTTGACGTTCTATGTGGCCGCGATTCCGTGGTCCGGCGTGCCTGAGCCGCGCGCCGAGGGCGCGTACCTCATCGTCAACAAGACGCTGATTGAAGCGGCCGCCGTGCTGGTGCTGCTGACCTGGCAGGACCGGACTGGTCGCCGGGCTCGATCGCATTGTGTCCAGGCGCGCCCGGGTCGCTCGCTCGATGGAGGCCGCCGCATGAATCTCACTCCAGCGCAACGCGAACAGGGGCGTCGCAACTTTCTCAAGGCGCTGGCCGGGACGCCGGCGCTCGCGGCCCTCGCAGTGGCGAGTTACGCGCGGGGACCGGTCAAAGGCGGGCCCGTCCGCGTCGGGTTCATCGGGATCGGCGGCCAGGGACGCGCGCTGCTGGGGGTTGCGCAACCGCCGTTCGTCGAGGTCCGCGCGCTCTGCGACATCAATCCGGCGCAACTGAAGCAGGCCGACGCGATTCTGGCCGGCAACAAGCTGCCGCCTGCCAAGCATTACAGCGAGTGGAAGGAGATGCTCGCGCAGGAGGATCTCGAGGCCGTCATCATGGCGCCGCCGCTCTTCCTGCACGCCGATCTTGCGGTCGGCTGCCTGGATGCCGGCAAGCATGTGCTCTGCGAGAAGATGATGGCGTGGGACGCGGCGGGCTGCGAGCGCATGCGCGACGCGGCGCTCCGCAACAACCGCGTGCTGGAGATCGGGTACCAGCGTTTCTACAGTCCACTCTACGACGCCGCAAATACCGGCATCCTCAAGCGCGGACTGCTGGGAGACGTCTATCACGCGCGCCTGGCCTGGCATCGCAACGGCAACTGGCGTCGCCAGGGCCAGCCGCCGAGCGCCAACTACGATCCTTCGCGCTGGGGGTATCCTTCGTACGAACACCTCCTCAACTGGCGTCTGTACAACGAAGTACTCACGCGGTCTCTTCGCCGAGCTCGGCAGCCACCAGGTGAGCATCGCCAGCTGGGTGTTTGGCGCCGCGCCCGAGGCGGTTTACGCGTCGGGCGGCGTCTACCGCTTCCAGGACGGGCGTGAGAGCGCCGACCACGTCTACGGAACCTTCGAATATTCCGGCGGCCGCACCGCGGTCTTTTCGTCGATCGAATCGAACGCGTTCGACAACTACTACGAGATGTTCCTCGGCACGAAAGGCACCCTGATCATGTCGGCCGAGCAGGAAGCCCTGCTGTTCGAGGAAGGGTCGGAAGGCGCTCGCACGACCGTTGAGATCGCGACGACGGCCGCGGGCGCGCCGGTCGTCGAGTCGACCGAGACGCAGCCGGGCAACCGGCCCGCGGATCCCCGGGCGTCCGCGGCGGCGCCGGGCCAGCGCTTCGAACGCCGGACCTCAACGCGCCTCGAGATCGAACGCTTCGCCCAGGCGGTGCGCACGGGGGAGCCGCTCGCGTGCGGTCCCGATCGTGCGATGATTTCGGCGCGCGCCTGCATCCGCGCGACCGAGTCCATGGAACAACACGCGCGTCTCGCCCTATGAAAGCCGCCGCCTCGCTCTCGTCGCACGTCACCAAGCACCAGTTCGTGTACGGGCTGCTGCGCGAGGCCATCATGCGGTGCGAGTTCGCGCCCGGCGACCGCCTCGTCATCGACGATCTCGCGCGTCGCTTCCAGGTCAGCATCATTCCCGTTCGCGAAGCGCTCCGGCTGCTGCAGTCGGAAGGGCTCGTGGTCAGCGTGCCCCACGTCGGCACCACCGTGGCGCCGATTTCACAGGCGTCGGTTCACGAGGTGTTCGCGATCCTGGAGGGCCTCGAGGTCGTCGCCACCCGCGCCGCCGCCGACCGGGCGGGAACGGCTGACGTCGAGGCTATCAGCGCGCTCGTCGAGGCGATGGATCGAGCGATCGCCTTCGATCGGCCCGCGGAGTGGGCCGACCTCAATACGGAATTTCACCTGACCATCGGCCGGATTGCGGGCATGCCGATGCTCGAAGACATGCTGCGGCGCGCGCTCGACAATTGGGATCGGCTGCGCCGCCACTATTTCCGCGGCGTGCTGTCGCGCCGCATCCCGCAAGCGCAGGCCGAGCATCACGAGATCCTCGCGCAGATTCGCGACCGTGATCTGGTCGCGCTCGAGCAGACGATTCGCGCGCACAATCAGAGCGCGCGCGCCTCGTACTCCGCCTATCTCGCCTCGGTCGACGGAGCCCCTGAGTGAGTGACCGCTACCTCCGTGTCGCCGCCCTGAAAACGGCGGATGTCTTCGCGCGCCATCTGGCGTCGTCCGGCATCGACCTCGCGTTCGATCGTGAGCTGGCGCCCCCCGCGCAATCGCCGCTGGCCGCCCCGTTCACCTTCGGCGACGCGCGCATCGGCAACCGCTTCGCGATTCTGCCGATGGAAGGCTGGGATGGCACGACCGACGGCGCCCCGAGCGATCTCACCCGCCGGCGTTGGCGGAACTTCGGCCTGAGCGGCGCGAAACTCATCTGGGGCGGCGAAGCGGTTTCCGTGCGGCCGGAGGGCCGCGCCAATCCCCATCAGCTGATGCTGACGCCGTCCACGACGCGCGCGATCGGCGAGCTCCGCGACGAGCTCCTCGCCGCCCATACCGAGCGCTTCGGATCGGCCGATGACGTCTACGTCGGCTTGCAGTTGACGCATTCCGGCCGCTTCGCGAAATGGCACTCGCACACCCGGCCGGATCCGATCGTCGCCTACGCGCATCCCTGGCTCGACCGCCGTTTTCCGAACGGCGTGCAGTTCATTTCTGACGACGATCTCGATCGGCTCGTCGACGAGTTCGTGCGCGCCGCGCAGCAGGTCGCGGCGCTCGGCTTCCAGTTCGTCGACATCAAGCACTGCCACGGCTATCTCGGCCACGAGCTTCTCAGCGCGCGATCGCGGCCGGGCCGCTACGGCGGCTCGCTCGAGAACCGCACCCGGTTCCTCGCCAACATCGTCGCCGGCATTCGCGCGACTGCGCCGGGGCTCGAGATCGGGGTGCGCCTGTCGGCGTTCGACACCGTGCCGTACCGCCCAGGACCCGTTCGCACCGGCGTCCCTGAGACTCCGCCCGACGAGTACAGCTACGCGTTCGGCCCGCTGAACGACGAGGATCTCGACGCGACGCTCGCTGACGCGCGTGAGTTCGTCGAGGTGCTCAACCGCCTCGGCGTCCGCTGGCTGTGCGTCACCGGCGGCAGCCCGTACTACTGCCCGCACGTGCAGCGGCCGGCGCTGTTTCCGCCGAGCGACGGCTACGAGCCGCCTGAAGATCCGCTCGTCGGCGTCGCGCGCCACATCAACATCACGGGCCGCCTCAAGGCCGCCGCACCGGCGCAGGTGATCGTCGGATCCGGCTACAGCTACCTGCAGGAGTGGCTGCCGAACGTCGCGCAGGCCGTGATCGGCGCGGGCCGCGCGGACTTCGTCGGCCTCGGCCGCATGGTGCTCTCGTACCGGAGCTGCCGGCCGACGTGCTGGCCGGCAAACCGCTCCGCCGCAAGTCCATCTGTCGCACGTTCAGCGACTGCACTACCGGTCCCCGCAACGGGCTCGTGTCCGGGTGCTTTCCGCTCGATCCGTTCTACGTGGCGCATCCGCACGCCGAGCGCCTGAAAGAGCTCAAGGCGCCCACGCCGTAACGACCGGCCGTAAGATAGCCGGATGAGCCAGTCTCGGACGAGCATTCGCCAGAACCTCATGTCCCTGCAGTCGCACATTCTGCAGGAAGAGGCGCGGTATCCGGGCTCCACTGGTGAGTTCACCTGGATCCTCTCCGCGATCTCGCTCGCGACCAAAGCGATCGCGCACAAGGTCCGGGTCGCCCGGCTCGAAGATGTGCTCGGGGACGAGGGCGGCGCCAACGTGCACGGCGAGACCCAACAGAAGCTCGACGTGATCGCCAACGAGTTGCTGATCACCTGTCTCGGCAGCCGGCCCAGCCTCGCCGTCGTCGCGTCGGAGGAAGACGAGGAGCCGACGATCCTCCGGCGCGCGACCGAAGGCGGCAAGTACTGCGTGATCTTCGATCCGCTCGATGGATCGTCGAATCTCGACGTCTCGGTCAGCGTCGGGACGATCTTCTCGATCTTGAGAAACGACGCGAGCATCCCCGGCGCGAGCGAGACGCTCTGTCAGCCTGGATCGCAGCAGGTGGCGGCCGGGTACATCTTGTATGGCTCGTCCACGGTGTTCGTCCTCACCACTGGCAACGGCGTCGATCTCTTCGTCCTCGATCCGATGATCGGCTCCTTCGTGCTGGTCCAGAGCAAGATTCGCATCCCGCTGACGGGGAAGACGTATTCGGTGAATGAAGCGAACCGGCGGTCGTTTCCAGATGCGATCAACCGCTATCTCGACTGGGCGCACGCCAATGGCTATACGAGCCGCTACATCGGCTCGATGGTCGCCGACATCCATCGCACGCTGCTCAAGGGCGGCGTCTTCATGTATCCGCCGACCAGGAAGAACCCCGAGGGCAAGCTCCGGCTGATGTACGAGGCCAATCCGATCGCGATGATCGTGGAGCAGGCTGGCGGCGCAGCGGTGGCAGTGACCGACGGACGGCAACACGCGGATCCTCGACATCCAGCCCACCGGCATCCACCAGCGCACCAGCGTCGTCACGGGATCGCGCGATGAGGTCGGTGCGGTGCTCCGCCACCAGCGGCGGCAGCCTCGAACATGACGCCATCCGCGCCGCGGCCTGGTCTCGCCGTCGCGGTCGTCGCGGCGGTCCTGCTGAGCGCGGCGTGGCCCGAGGCGCAGGGCGCGTTGTCGTGGACGTACGCCGCCAGCGACCACTTCGAGGTGTACACCACGAGCGGCGGCGGGCGCGCGCGCGAAGCGCTGGCCCATTACGAAGGCGTCCACGCGTTCTTCACCCGCCATTTGAAGCTGTCGCCTGGCCGGTTGCCGGTCGCGCGGCTGATTGTGTTCTCGAGCGAACACGAGTTCGCTCCCTACCGGCCGAACGAATTTGCGACGGCGTTCTACCAGTCAGGGCCAAGCGGCGACGCCATCGTCATGCGATCGCTCGATCGCGACAGCACGACGACAGTCGTGCACGAGTACGCGCACTTGATGTTTCGGCGATCGGGCGCGGCGTACCCGCTGTGGCTCAACGAAGGGCTCGCCGACTATTTCTCGACCGTCTCGATCGACCGTGGGCGGGCGACGCTTGGCATCCCGCCGCTCGGCCGGCTGCGCGCGCTGGCTGGCGGGGCGGCGCTGCTCCCACTCCCTCGTCTGTTTGCGATCGATCGCTACGCGTCCGAGTACAACTCGCGCGAGCATGCGGGCCTCTTCTATTCACAGAGCTGGGCGCTGACGCACATGCTCCTGAGTGACGCGCGATATCGACCGAATTCCGATCGCTTCCTCGACCTGATGGCAAGCGGCGCGCCGAGCGGCCCGACGGTCGAAGCGACGTTTGGCCGTCCGCTGACGGCGATTCTCCGCGATCTCGAGGCGTACGTCCGGCGCGACCGGTTCTCGGGGTTTCGCGTCGCCTATCAGCCGCCAGAGATCCGGCCGATCTGGCCGACGCGTCCGGCGAGCGGCTTCGAAGGCGGGCTGGTCACCGCCAATCTGCTGGCGGATCGTCCAGACCGCGTGGAGGAAGCGCGCGCGGCGTTCGACGCGCTCGCGCGCGAGCGCCCGGACGACCTCGCGCTGGTCGAATCACGGGCGCATTTCGAGTTGGACCAGGCGGGGCTCGACGCTGCGGCGCCGCTGCTCGAACGCGCGGTCGCGCTCGGCACGCGCAGCGCCGATCTCTACCGAGCCTACGCCTCCGCCGTGGTGCGGTCCGATCCGGCACGAGCCGAATCGTTGCTCACGCAGGCGGTGGTCCTCGATCCCGGCGATGTCGAGACGCGCCTGGACCTGGCGACCATGCTTCTGGCCGACCGTCGATCCGCGGCTGCGCTCGACGCGATTCGGCCGGTGACGCGTGTGCCCGACGAGAGCGCCTTCGTCTACTACCAGGTCGTCGCCAACGCCAGCGCGCATCTCGGCCGTCTCGACGACGCGCTCGCCGCCGCCGCGCGAGTCGTCGAGTTCGCGCGAGGGGACGACGAAGTGCGGCACGCCGCCGGGCTGCAGACGTCGCTGCGGGACTTCGCCGCGGCCCGCGCGGAGGTCGAACGCGCGCTCCAGGCGAATCCCGGCAGCGCGCCGGGCGCCGCGCCACCAGTGCCGTCGGCGATCGGCGCCTCCACACGCTCGCCCGCGAGCGGCCGCAACATCATGCCGCCTCCGCTCGAGCTCGTGGCGCAGGGCCGCCTGACCAACGTCACCTGCGGGCAATCGCCAATTCTCGAGGTCACCACCGCAAAGGGCGTCGTGCGCCTCATCGTCGACGATCCGTTGCTGATCAAGGTGGAGGGCGCCGGCTCCGTCACGGTAGACCTCGCCTGCGGACGTCAGGACACGCCCGTTCGTGTCGGTTACGAACCGGCCGTTGACGACGCGAGGCGCACCGTTGGGAAGGTCAGACTGCTCGATTACCGATGACCAGCGGTGCTGTCAATCGACAAACGGTAATCGGTAATCTGCAATGGCAGAGACATCGGCAATCGACAATCCCGATGGACAATGGCTAATCGGCAATCCCGATGGACAATTTGCCAATCGGGGAATCGATCGAATAATCGCCGCGTCAGGCAGTTGCGCCGGAGAGGACGCGGAAGCCTTCGAGCTGAGCCGATCTCCCTAGTGTCTTGTCGAGCGTCACGAACGTGAGGCGTTCGGGACGATCGCCGCAGGCGACGAGCGCGGCGCCGAGTTGCATCGCGTCGGCGGCGGCGAGCGGGTGTACACCGACCAGGCGCTCGGCCCGCCGGCGGACACCGTCGACATCGGTCACCGTCGTGACGTGCCGGAGCAGCGACGTCGCATCGGACCGGAGAGTTGGGATCAAATCGTCCAGGCTCGTGGCCGTCCGGCCGAGGCGTCCGAGGACCGAGAGCAATTCGACGCTGGTCAGCATCCAGACGACGACTTCGGCGTCCTGCGCCAGAAGGCGCCGGATCGCCGGGGTCGTCGGCTCATCGACGATGAGCGGCGCGAGCGCAGAGGTGTCCCAGAATTTCACCGCGTGCTCTCACGCCGCGTTCGCAGGAGCACGTCGGTCAGTCGCGGCGCGTGCGTGGGCAGCTTCACCGGCCGCACCTGCTTCACCCAACCGCCACTGTCCCGCAGGTCGCCGCGTGTGAGCACGCCCTGTCGTTCCAGCTCGGCCAGCCGTTCGTCGGTCCAGTAGTCGTCGCGGCCGCTCCCGGCCGGCCGGCCGTGGGCATCCGCCGGCACGAACGGCAGGATGCGGGCGATCGGCGTCTCTCGATCGAGGACGACGACCGCGCCGCCGTCGCGTACGTAAACGAGATGCCGCGACAGGTTGTTCTTCAGGTCGGCTATCTTGACGCGCTTCATATGGCTATCTTAGCTATATTGCAACCATTCGTCAAGCTGGGCTCGCCCTTCCCTCAGCAGCCGTCCTCGTACCTGGCGATCGCACTTCCCCGGACTTCCGGCAATGGCGGGTAGACGAAGAGCTCGAGATTCTGGCTTTCGTAGCCCGTCACCAGCATCAGGACCTCGCCCCGCCCATCGCCGTCGAGGTCGAAGACGTTGAGTACCGAGCCCGATCCGATGGTTGTCAAACGGGTCGCCGTGAAATTCCGACATCCGCATCCTGCGAGCGGCGAGCACGTCGGATTGATCGATCGAAAAGGTGCTGCCGTCGCGAATCCACACGGACATGGCATAGACGACGTCGCTGCCGATGGCCCATCTCGCGCGGACGAAGAGTCGCGGATCGCCGTCGGGCGTGAGGCGGAAGGCCTGCACATCGAAGGTCAGGCGGCCTTCGCCACGATCGACGCCCGCGTCCAGGCGCTTCCAATGTGCCGACCACTGCTGGCGCGGCGCATCGTCCGCTCGTCCATACCACTGGGTAGCTTCGTCCCGCACGGATGGCCAGGTGCGTCGAAACTCGCGCTCCAGCAGCCCGGCGATCCCGGCGCGCCGCCCATCGGTGAGTGGGTACGGAACCGGCCCGACCGTCGATCGAGTGACAGGCCGAGCTTCCGAGGGTGCCCGGCGCGCCATGAAGTACTTGTCGGTGACATCGCGGAAGCGCGGTTCGTCAACCGCCGCGACCACTCCCCACGCCTCGCCGCAGTTCTTGTAGCCGAGGACAAAGCGCTCGACGATCGCGTGAAACTCCCCGCCTCGGCCGGTGTCTATCGTCCAGCGGTCGCCAATCCGCGCGGCGGTCCCGAGAATGTCCTGAATGCGCGACGCCGGCAACTCGAAGAGCCGCCCAGGTGTGCGTGTCCGCGTCTGAAGAATCGGCGCCGACGATTCCAGCTCGCGTTGCGGGATGTAGAGCTCGCCGCCGTCGGAGAGGACGACGACACGCCGGTCGTCGACGCGCTGAGCGACCATCCAGTCGCGGCCGAGCGGCGCGCGCGTCGTGAGTGCCTGCGTGGCGGTTCCGGATTGCGCCCAGGACACCGTGAACGGCCACTCGCTGAATGCGCTGGCCGTTGCCGAGAGAAGAACAGCAATTGCCAGGCCGAACGGCCAGCGGGTGGATCTCACACCGGGTTAGACACCGTCCAATGGCGTCAGGCCCCGCCTCGTCCGCGGCCTCTTCCGCGTCCGCCGTCCGCCCGGCCGACCGCCGCGTCCGCCAGGTCGAGACCGATCGCGTACGACCTCCGGGATCAGACGCGGGGTCAGACCCGACGGGTCTGACCCCCAAACAGCGGCTCGCCGGCGCGCGCCAGCCAGAGTCCGAGCGCGGCGACAGCCAACACGAGTCCGAGGGTCACCCAGGCGGGCCCCGCGTACAGGCTCTCGTGGCGAAGCGTCAGCGGCATGCGCATCGTGAGTGCGTTGATGGTGTACATCACGACCGTCGCCAGGAGACCGTAGCGGGCGAGCACGAACAGAAACACGCCGGCCGAAAGAATCTCATAGGCGCCAACGAGCCAGAAACGCGGCGGGCCAACCGGCGACTCGGCCAGGCGAATGAGCGTGAGCGCGGTAATCGCAATTCCGGCGCTGATCGCGTCGGTTGACCACCGGCTCGGCGCCAGCCGGCCGAGCACGCGCTTGATGATTTCGCGCACGAGCGTAAACATCATTACGCTCAAGAGCGCGTTCTGCAGGCCGTTGTTCAGGCTGTTGGTGATCGTCAGCACGAAATAGCGCGTGTGCTCGAGCGCGCCGAGGTTCGACGTCAACGGCGCGGGCTCCGGCCAGCCGACGAGCCGCGGCACGATCACGTTCGCATGTTCGAGGGCCGTGAGCGCGAGACCAGAGGCGGTGCCGATGAGCAGATCGCGGCCGACCACCGGATCGCGCAACCGCCCGGCCAGCGCCCGTGACCAGCCCACCAGCATCGTCGGCCAACTCCTCCGGACGAACGGCTCCAGCGCCAGGTAGACCAGGCACATGACACCGCCCACGAAGAGACCGATGCCGACGAAGGTGAAGAGCCGATTGGCTTCGGCGTCGAGCCGGCTGACGTGCGGGACGAGCAGCCAGGTGGCGGCGTACACCAGGAACAGCGCCGTGCCCAGTCGCAGGGCACCGCGGCGATCGGCGCGTCCCGATCGGAGGTTCTTGCGAGCAAAGACGATCGCGGCGACGAGAAGGACCAGGACGAAGGCTGTCGACCCCGCGCTCGATGACGACGACGTGTCCGGAGCGCCTGGCTCGCGCGAGGCGACTGTCCACGGCGCGACGACCTCGAAGAACACGGGCCGGCCGCGGTATCCCGCCGCCTCGATCGTCACCGGGATGCGCTGCTCCGGCAGCACGCCTTTCCAGGCGCGCCGGTCGTCGGCGAACGCGGGCGGTGTTCTGGCGGGCGAGGCGTCGGTGAAGGTCGCCATGTCGAGGCCCGCGGCGGCAAAGAGCGCGGGCCAGTCCGAGGCCGCAGACGACAGCGGCGCCGGCTCGATCTGCGGTGGCACTGCCGTGAACATCTGCAGCCGTCCGCTGGTGTCGATCGTGAGCGACGTCATGCCGGCGATCGTCAACGGCGGGTCGGTGGGATCGGGAACCGACATCTTGTCGAACGGGATCATCGGCACCGGACTCGTGCGATACCAGAACATCAGCCCGGCCGGCCGGCCCGTCGCGAGCTCGCGCCAACCCGCTTCGCCGCTGCCGTGACCGCGCCCCCATTGCAGGTAATCGGTGTTGTGGTACAGCCCGAACGCGCGATCGGCCGGCGTGTCGGCATAGCCGAGCGTCCGACGAATCTCGTCGGCGCGATCGAGCAGCACGGTCGGCGGTTTCGTCAGGGGCACGCGCGCCGCCAGCAGCGTCCGGTCGGCGAGCCACGGCACGGCGAGCAGCAGGGCAGCGACGATCGCGATCCAGGCGACGCCGGCGTATGGCGAGACGGTCGCGGCTTCACCGCCTGCCGCCGCCACCATTTCAGGAGATGGCGTTTCGCCGGCGGCGAGCGCCGCCGCGAGCGGGTCGCCGCCCGGCAGCGCCGCGGCCACGGCGAGCGGCGAGAGAGGCCGCCGCGCCGGCTCTTTCTCCAGGCACCGTAAGATCACGCGCTCGACGGCGTCGTCGAGCGTCTTGACGTGCGCGGCCGGCGGCGTGATCACGCCCGACGCGTGCTGTGCGACGAGGTCGGCGATCGACGTCGCGTCGAACGCGCGCCGGCCGGTGAACAACTCGTAGAGCACGAGCCCCAGCGCGTAGATGTCGCTCCGCGCGTTGACCTCGCGTCCCTGCAACTGCTCCGGGGCCATGTAGGCCGGCGTGCCGGCAACGATGTCGGTGACCGCGCCGACCGATGCCAGGCTGAAGTCCATGACGCGCACGCGCCCGGCGCCGTCGAGCATGATGTTGGCCGGCTTCAGATCGCGGTGAATGATCCCGCGCTCGTGCGCGGCCGCGAGCCCGGCGCAGATCTGGCGCGCGATCTCGACCGCCTTGTCTTCCGGCAGCCGGCCGATGCGCCGGAGCAACGACGACAGGTCTTCGCCGTCGACATACTCCATCGTCAGAAACAGACTGACCGGAAGCGTCGCCGATGTCGTAGACACGGCAGACGTTGGGATGCGAGACCTGGCGGGCGGTGCGAACTTCGTTGTGGAACTGCGCCAGACGTGCCGGATCGCGCCCGAGATTCTCCGGCAGGAACTTCAGCGCGACCGGTTGGCCCAGGCGCAAGTCGTCCGCGCGATAGACCTCGCCCATGCCGCCGCGTCCGAGCAGGCCGACGATCCGGTAGCGATTGTCGAGGATGGCGCCCGGCGCAAAGCGGCCGTGGTCGATCGATCCAGATGAGGTCAGCCAGCCGCCGGTGATCGGCGCCGAGCCGCCCGGCGACAGCCGGGTGTCGTCAGCGCCCCCGGGGCGCAACACCGTCGGGTCCGCGCCGCTGCCCGTCACGAGCTGGCCTGTGCGTCGGAGATCGGGCCCGTCGCGATCGGCAAACCGGCATTGTCACGGGACATCGAAGTACCGCATTCTTGGATCCGACATCCGCAAAGTCAACCCGCGGTGCCCGCAGTGCCTGCGGCAGAACCACTGGCTGTCCGAGGCACCCAACTGCAATGGAGGCGGTATGGCGATGAAAAACGTGACGTCGCGCGAGTACAAAGTCATGCTGCGGCCGGCGCGGTTCACGGGGCGAGAGCCGCGCCTGCTCCGAGCTGCCGACGCGCTCTGGCGCGACTTCTCGGCGAGCGTCTCGGACATCGCCGTCGACACGAAGGGCCGGCTGGATACGATCGACGTCCGGCGCGCGATTACGTTCTACGACACGCGCGAGCGGCTGCTGAACAACAGCCGGTATATCTTGCGCGATCGGCGTGACACGACCAGTCAGTCGCGGGACGTGACCCTGAAGTTCCGGCACGCCGATCGCTACGTCGCGCAGGCTCGGCAGATGGACGCGGTCGCGTCAGCCAGGGGGCGCACGAAGTTCGAGGAGGACATCAAGGGGCCGTTTCTGTCGCTGTACAGTTTTTCGACGAGAGTGGCGATGAAAGACGACACGAGTTTCAAGTCACTTGACGACGTTCGCCGGCTGTTTCCTGGTGTCGCCGATCAGATTGACGGCTTTCGCGGCAACGCTAAGCTCTCCGCGGTCGGCCGCTTCACCGCGCGCGAACTGGTGCTCACTGGGGCTCACCTGCAAGTTGGCAAGACCCCGAAGGTCGAGGCCGAATGCGCGCTCATCGTCTGGTACGACGAACGTGGCGCCGCCGACAAGCCCGTGGCGGTCGAGCTGAGTTATCGCTACGGCGACGAGGACGAAAGCTACGGCGGGGGCTCGACGCGGCGGGCCTTCGAGATCTTCAGTGCGCTCCAGACGCTCACCCGGTGGGTGGATCCCAAGCCCCGGACGAAGACTGCGTTCGTGTATCAGTAATCGGCCCGTCGTTTTGTCTACTTGCCGCGTAACTTCGCGATCGGTCCGTCGACGCCGTTCGGCAATTGCTCGTTCGCGAACTGATCGTCGTCACGCACCGACTGTTTCAGGCGGGCGAGCTCGGCCTTGAGCGTCGTGGTGATGGCTTCGTGGCCAGGCACTCCGTAGAGGTTGTGGAGCTCGTGCGGATCGTGCACGAGGTCGAAGAGCTCCCACTGATTCTTCTTCCAGAAGTAGATCAGCTTGTGGGTCCGGCTGCGAACGCCGTAGTGCGCGCGCGTGTTGTGGTCGCCCGGGTCGTGGTAGTAGCGGTAATACATCGACGTCCGCCAGTCGGAGGGCGCCCGGCCGCGCAGCACGGGGAGCAGGCTGCGGCCCTGCATGTCCGCGGGCGTCGGCAGTCCGGCGGCGTCGAGGAACGTCGGCGCGAAATCCACGTTGAGCGCGATCGCGTCGCCGCGAGTGGCGGGCTTGATGATTCCGGGCCATCGGACGAGGAAGGGCATCCGCAGGGACTCTTCGTACATGAACCGCTTGTCGTACATCCCGTGGTCGCCCAGGAAGAAGCCCTGGTCGCTGGTGTAGATCACGAGCGTGTTCTTCGCAAGCCCGTCACGATCGAGCACCTCGAGCAGCCGGCCGATGTTGTCGTCGACTGACTGAATCGTCGCCAGGTAGTCCTGCATGTAGCGCTGGTACTTCCACCGCGCGAGCGCCTCGCCGGTGAGCGTCACGGTCTCGCCGCCGCGCACCGTGGTGACCGACTCGGGCTTGGTCGAGAGCCAACTCGTCAGTTCTGCGCCCGCCAGATCCGGCGGCGGCACGAGCTTGAGGTCGCCGCCGCGTGAGGTCGGCCGCGACGCGCTGCTGGTTTTCGTGCAGCGCGTCGGTTCGAGTGGTGTAGTCATCCCAGAGCGTCTCCGGCTCCGGAATCCATCGCTCCGCGAACTGCGCGCGGTGCGCCTCGCTCGGCTCCCAGGGCCGGTGCGGCGCCTTGTGATGGAGCATCAGAAAGAACGGCCGGTTGCGCGGACGGCCCTTGACGAAGTCGATCGCCAGGTCGGTGACGACGTCCGTGACGTACTGCCCCGTATACGTCTTCTCGCCGGTGGCGGTGTACAGCACGGGATTCCGGTACGCCCCCTGTCCCGGCAGGATCTCCCAGCGGTCGAAGCCGACCGGATCGCTGCCGAGATGCCACTTGCCGATCATGCCGGTGTAATAGCCGCTCGCCTGCAGCAGCGGCGCCACGGTGCGGCGCGTGCTGTCGAAGCGGTTGAACATCGGCACGCCGTTGAGGTGCGAGTACTGGCCGGTCAGGATCGCCGCCCGGCTCGGCGTGCAGATCGAGTTGGTCGCGAACACGTTCTGCAGCAGCGCGCCCTCGCGCGCCAGTCGATCGATGTTCGGCGTCTGGTTGACCCGCGAGCCGTACGCGCTAATCGCATGCGCGGCGTGGTCGTCCGACATGATGAAGATGATGTTCGGCCGGTTGGCTGGCGCGGTCTGGAAGGCGATCGCGGACAGGACGAGCACGAGTGACGCGATGCGCATGCGCGGATTCTACACGGCAGTCACCGCGCTCGCGACGCGTCTATTTCTTCCCGCCTCTCGCGGCGGCCACCCAATCGGTGACGACGACCAGCGGTTGCGCCGCCGCCTGCTCCACGGGCTCGAGCATCAGGAAACGCTGTCCGCCGGGCATGACGTCGAAGTTGATGTCGTTGATCCTGAGCGTGGGCGCCCCGGCCTGAAAGACGGTCACTGGCGTGGTCCCTTTGAATGCCGTTCCGCTGCCGTCGACCGATGCCACCATGATTCGCCCATCCAGTCCCCAGTAATACAGTGAGCGGCCGTCACGCCCCCAGCGCGGCATGGTCCCGCCGGTGCTCGAGATCTGCCAGCGCGCATCCGCGGCAGGCTGGGGCGGCGCGAACGGCTTCACGTAGATCTCGCGGCGGCCGCTGTCGTCCGACGAGTACGCGATCCATCGCCGCGTCTTCGGGTCGAGCTGACTGTGGGCTTCGCTGACGGTCGTGCGCAGAAACGTGTACGCATTGCCGCCGGAGGCCAGCACCATCAGGTTCGTGCCGGAGCCGGGTTCGTTGCGCGTGAAGGACAGATACTGATTGTCCGACGACCAGTCCATCGCATGCTGGTGCGACGGATGGTTGGTCAGACGTTCGGCGGTGCCGCTGCCGTCGGCGGCCCGGCGATAGAGATCGAATTCGGCGCCCGTGCCCGACGAGTAGGTGATCATCGTCCCGTCCGGCGACCAGACCGGCCACCGGTCCACCGCCGGATCGAACGTCAGCCGGGTCGTCTCCCCACGGATGAGATCGGCAATCCAGATGTCGGTGTTGCTGCCCTCGGTGCGCGCGAAGGCCACACGCTTGCCGTCGGGCGAAATCCGCGGAGTCAGGAGCGTGGCGCCGCCGGCCAGCTCGTCCAGTCGTTTGCCGCTGCGGTCGCGCCAGACGAGCGTGCTCAGCCGCTCGCCGATGGCGTACGCCAGCAGACCGCCGCTCGTCGCGAGAACTCTCCGGGATTGTCGGTGAAACTGCCGGGCAGGAGCGCCGCGATGGGGAAGACTTCACCCGAGGGCTGCAGGGTGGCCGGATCGAAGCGCTGCGCCAGCAGATTCCGATCGCGCATGAACAGAATGTGCCCGTTCGAGTAGGCGGGTTTCTGCGCGGGGGCGTCGACAATCCGGCGAGGCGCGTCACCGCTCGCGATCGAACCGGCCCAGACGGCGCCGGCGCGCGAGAACAGGAAGCGTTGGCCATCCGGCAGGAAATGCGGCCAGCGGCCGGCCAGGAGCGGCGTCAGCGCGCCGCCGCTGGCGGCGACCCGGTTGATGTTGTCGGAATCGGTCGTGACAAGAATCAGGTCATCCGCTCCCCACGCGCCACCGAGCGATCGCGGGTCGGTCGGACAAATCGTCTGAGGCGCGCCTCCCGCCACCGGCACCTTCATCAGCTTGTCCGGCGTGAAGAACGCAATCCATCGCGAGTCGGGCGACCAGAATGGATAAAACGCGCCCTCAGTGCCGGGCACGAGTTGCGCCTCGGCGGAATCGAGCCGCCGGAGCCACAGTTGGGCCTTTCCCGCGGTGAGCGCCACGAACGCGATCGTCTGGCCATCCGGCGAGACCGCCATGCCGCCTTCGCGGTTGCGCGCCGAAAGAAAGCTCGCGTTGGGCGGCGGCGCGATCGAGAGCTGGTAGAGCTGCGGCGGCGCGGCGGGTTTGAACATCCACGCGGCCGCGATGCCGGCGAGCCCAATGCACGCCGCGGCGGCCGTCCACCGCCAGGACTGCCGAGGCGCGACCTTCTTGGTGCGCTCGCCGGCGATCGATTCGAGCAGCCGCCTGACGTCTCGCGCGGATTGCCATCGATCGTCGGGCTCCGCGGCCAGACAGGTCCGCACGACCCAGTCCAGCCGTTCGTGTGGCACTGGCGCATCCGTTGTCCGCTGGCCCGTCGCCATTTCGTGAAGGACGCATCCGAGCCCGTAGATGTCCGTGCGATGGTCGACGGCTTCGCCGCGCGCCTGCTCCGGGGCCATGTACCCCAGCGTGCCCACGGCCGCGCCCTCCTGGGTGATGGTGTCGGCGGCGTCCGTCTTTGCAATGCCGAAGTCGAGCAGCTTGACGCCGTCGCGCGTGACGATGATGTTGCCCGGCTTCAGGTCGCGATGCGTGAACCCCTGACGCTGGACCGCGTCGAGCGCGTCGGCGATCTGCATGCCGTACTCGAGCACCTTTTCGATCGGCTGCGGACACTCCAGGGTCTTGCCCTCGAGGTACTCCATGACGAGGTAATCGCTGCCGTCATGCTCGCCGATGTCGATGAGCGTGCAGATCCGCGGATGCTGGAGCGCCGCGACGACGCGGGCCTCGCGTTCGAAACGCTGGCGGAGCTTCGGCGACGACCGATGCAGGATTTTGATGGCGACGTGACGATCCAGCCGCCGATCGAAGGCCTTGTAGACGGCGCCCATGCCTCCCGTGCCGACGAGGGCGACGATTTCGTAGGGACCCAGTCGCGCGCCGGTGGCGAGACGCATGGCGTCGGAGCCGGCGCTACGCCGAACCGGCCTTGATCCAATCGCGCAGGGTCTGCAGATCCCGTTTGTAGTGCGCGACGTTCTCGGCCGGCGTCTTGCCAAGGTCGTACTCGTGATGCTGACAAATCGGACCCGAGTAGCGGGAGGCGGCGAGCGTCGCAAAGAACTTCCGGTTCACCATCCCTTCACCGAGCGGACACCAGACCGGCGTCCAGCCCTTCTCCCGCTTTTCCCAACGGAAGTCTTTGACATAAACGACGGTGTAGTGTGGTTCGGCCAGGCGCGCCTGAATCGGCCACGACAATCCGCCTTCGAGTGTGGCGTGCCCGATGTCGAACGCGATGCCCAGGTGTCGGCCCAGTCCCTGGATCGCCTGCATCGCGTCCCAGACCGGCGCCGCAAAGTAGTCCTGGCCCGAATGATTCTGGATGCCGCCCGTGATGCCGACCGTCTGGTTGAGCTGCGCGAGATCGCGAAGACGCGCGGTGATCTCGGACAACTGGTCTGGAATGGAGCGGTCCGCGACGTAGCGAATCGGCCCGAGCCGGTAAGTCTTGATGCCGAGTTTGGCGGCGGTGCGAAGGATCCGTTCGGCTGACGCGTCCACGCCGGTGATGTCGGTGGTGATCATCGACACCTCGCGCCCGCGTCGCTTCAGGGCGCCGACCATCTTCGGCAGGTCTTCTTCGACGCGCTCGGGGACGACGTGCGTCGAGGACCGGCGCACCGGGCATTCGATGCCGTCCCAGCCGACGTCGGCCACGAGATCCGCGGTGTCTTCGACGTTCAGGTTGATGAACGGCTTGCTGAACGCGATGATCTTCCAGCGCGCCGGCGGCTGAGTCGCGGCCTGCCTCGAGAGCGGTGTCAGCGCCACGGCGGCGCCGAGCGACGCGTGCTCGAGGAATTCCCGCCGGCTGAGGCTGTCAGGCATCCGCCTATTATCGTGCTACCAGGTATTCAAATCGCGGATCGTGCCGGTCGAGACCAGATAGATATAGAAATCCGTAAACGCGACCCAGACGAGGCTGAACCAGGCGAACGCCATGTGCCGCTCGTTGAGCCAGGTCGAACGCTTCCAGATGCCATAACTCGCCGAGGGTTTGCCGTCGCAGGTGAAGCAGTCGTGCTTGCCGCCGATGAGATGACGCCACGAGTGGCAGCCGAACGTGTAGCCGCTCAGCAGCGCGGCGTTGATCAGCAGGACGACCGTCCCGACGCCGATCCCGAACCGGCCGCCGCGGAAGAACGCCGCGAAGCCTTCCCACCACAGGAACATCAGCAGGAGCAGTGCGCCGTACAGCGTGTAGCGGTGCAGGTTCTGAATCACCAGCAACGTCGTTTCGCCGCGATACCCGCGCGAGATCCCCCGCACTGA
The DNA here is from genome assembly GCA_963816795.1 of uncultured Acidobacteriota bacterium. GTDB lineage: Bacteria > Acidobacteriota > Vicinamibacteria > Vicinamibacterales > SCN-69-37 > CAWFLT01. The sequence continues at coordinate 225,015 of CAWFLT010000004.1, forward strand.
ACAGGAGGGCGGGGTCATGAACGCCGCCTTGTAGTAGGCGCCGCGGTAGTAGTAGCAGGTGAACCGGAACGCGATCGCGAGGCCAGGCAGGAAGAACGCCGGCGACTGCGGCAGGAACGACGGCCACCAGGACGGAAACGCGCCGAACCAGGCGTGATCCACCGGCACCGCGCCCGGGTAGCCGAAGGCCGGGGTGAAGACCGCGGGCGCCACCGTCGGGCTGATGTACGGGTCGTACCAGACGTAGGTGGCGTTGAACGCGCGGAACGTCAAGTAGCCAAAGAACAACAGGAGGCCAATCGCGGTCGCCGCCGGGGTCATCCACCACCGGTCGGTGCGCTGGGTGCTCGCGAAGCCGGCGCGTGGGCCGGCGAGGTCACTCGATGCCATCGTCACACATGGGACCACGGGCACCGTGCTTGATTCAAGCGGGACTGCGGGGTCAGACCGGGGTCAGACCGAGGTCTGACCCTGGTCGACCCGGTCTGACCCCAACGCCTTCCGTTAAGATGTCCGAGGAGGAGACCTGCCATGGAACGCAAGACCGCCCAGGATTTCGATCCCGATCTGCTCATCCTCTTCGACGCGTATGTGCATGGACACGTTGACCGCCGCGGATTTCTCGACCAGGCGAAACGGTTCGCGGTCGGGGGCGTCACGGCCGGCATGCTGCTCGACGCGCTGAACCCGAACTTTGCGGAGGCGCAACAGGTCCCGAAGGATGACAAGCGGCTCCGAGCGGAGTACCTCGAGTATCCGTCGCCCCAGGGCAGCGGCAAGATGCGCGGTTACCTCGTGCGCCCGGCCAACTCCACCGGCAAGCTCCCGGGCATTGTCGTCATTCACGAGAACCGCGGCCTCAATCCGCACATCGAGGACATCGCCCGGCGGCTCGCGCTCGACAACTTCGTCGCGTTCGCGCCCGACGCGCTGACGCCGCTCGGCGGCTACCCCGCGGCAGGTGAAGACGAAGCGCGGACGCTGTTCGGGAAGCTCGATCAGGCGAAGACGCGCGAAGACATGGTCGCGGCGGCAGAATTCCTCAAGGGCCGACCCGAGTGCACCGGGCGGATCGGCGTCGTCGGCTTCTGCTGGGGCGGCGGCATGTCGAATTACCTGGCGACACGCCTTCCCGATCTCGCGGCCGCGGTCCCGTTCTACGGCAGCGCGGTCCCGGCGGCGGAGGCGGCGAAGATCAAGTCGCCGCTGCTCATTCACTATGCGGGGACGGACACGCGCATCAACGAGGGGTGGCCGGCCTACGAGACCGCGCTCAAGGCCTCCGGCGCGAACTACACGGTGCACATGTACGACGGCGCGCAGCACGGCTTCAACAACGACACCACGCCGCGCTACGACGAAGCCGCCGCCAAGCTCGCGTGGACGCGGACCGTCGACTTCTTCAACAAGAACGTGAGGAAGTAGTCAGCGCGGCTGCCTGAGCCTCGCCCACTGCTCCTTCACTGCGCCGCGCCGATAACACCGGCATGGCAGTGGCGCGCGGTGGAGCCCTCTCCCGAGGGCCGCACACCTGGCGGGTGAGAAGGGTGGGCCTCCGCAGCCGATTGGCTTCGAAGGGATGGGGCATTCGCGGGTCGCATGCCGAGAAAACCATCGCCGGCCGCAGCGTCACCGTCACGGCCGTCGGCGAACACGGTGAGTGGGTCTTGTGCCGGTTCGAACGCCGGCGCAGCTAGAACGTCGCAACTCTCCGCCGAGCGAGACTGTCGGCGCGTGCTAAGTTGGAACGACTGCCGCTCGCCGGGATCGGCCAGCGGCATGAGTCGGCTGGCGAACTGGGGCGTCGGGGCGTTGGTGCTCCTGAGCACAAGCTGTACATCCGGGACGGCTGCCCATGAGCCGACTGGCGGCCAGCCCGGCCACTATCAGATCACCGGCACCGTGCTGGGTCAACGCAACGCGTCGACGATCACACTCGCACACGATGCCATCGAGCACTACATGCCGGCGATGGCGATGGACTTTCGCGGCGATGCGTTGCCGCCGCTTCGCACCGGCGATCGCATCCGCGCGACGCTGGTTGTCACCGGCGAGACGAGCCGGCTTGCCGATGTCGTCGTAGTGGATTCAGGCAGCACACGACCGGCCGGCGAGGCCGTGCCAGCGCAGCCGACACGACTCGGCGGCATCGTGCCCGATGTGACGCTGGTAAATCAGTCCGGAAAGACGATCCGGCTTCAGGATTTCCGCGGCCGTGTCCTGATCGTCACCTTTATCTATACGCGCTGCCCGCTGCCGGACTTCTGTCCGCGCCTCATGCGCAATGTCCAGGAGCTGCGGCGGACGCTGACGTCGCGCGCCGAGTTGCTCGGCAGAATCCACACGCTGACCGTCAGCATCGATCCGCAATTCGACACGCCACCGGTGCTGCGCGCGTACGCGAACGCGGTGCTTGGCTCGAATCAGACGTTCGATTGGATCGATTTCGCCACCGGAGAACCCGCGCAGATCGCGAACCTCGCCACGTCGCTCGGGCTCCGTTATGAACCCGCGAACGGACAGATCGTGCACACGATGATGACCGCGATCATCGGCGCGGACGGGCGGCTCGTGAAGCAGTTTCCCGAAATGACATGGGATCTCACAGCGGCGATGGCCGTCCTGCAGCGCGAAGCTGCGAGGCCATCGAGCGAATAGAGCGGTTGCACCAAGGTGAAAACGGCTATAGGCAGAGGAGACAGCATGGCCCGGTGGAATCGACGCACGTTTCTGAATAGCGGGCTCGCCGCAGGCGCCGGCTTCCTCGGAACCCGGATGGGCGGCGCGTTCGAGTTGCTGGCGGCCCAGGGGCTCCAGGGCGGCGCCGGCTTCCCGGATGAGATTCTGAATCCCATCGAGGTGAGCGGCGAGGACGCCGTGCCGATCGTCGGACGCCTGCCCGGCGCGCGTCGAATGTACGTGCTCCCCGCCGATCAGGGCGAGTTCCACCTCGTCGGCAGCCAGGTGGTCAAGCGGATCGCGAGAAGCCAGGAGAGCAGTGGCGTCGCGGGCGTCTACGAAGCGACGAGCTTCAGCGGCCGCAGCGGTGCGACGATGCCGCGTCATCGGCATCTCAGCAGTCACGCCGCCTTGCTGGTCTTTGGCGGGGAGCTCGAGTTGGAGCTCGACGGCAAGCGCTGGACGCTCATGCGCGGCGACTTCGCCAACATCCCGGCCGGCACGCCGCACGCATGGACCATGCGGTCGGACCGGACGCAGTTCACGCTGTTCACGACCGGCCCGCTGGTGGGCCCGGCCATTGTGGCGATGGGGACGCCGCACACCGGCGCGTCGATTCCCGACGGCATTCCGCACGAGATTCCTGCCGGTAAGCTCGCGCTCGCGTCGCTGGCGGGTGACTTTCAGTTGGTCGCCGCCGAGGCGCCGGCGGGCGCGCCCACGCGCGTCACGAACAAGGAACTGCCAGTCACGCCGACGGCGTATGTGATTCTCGACGGTGGCGGCGATCGGTTCGGCGGCAACGTGTTCCTCGCGCGCAACGCGAACACGCACGGCCAATTCCTGTTCATCATGACCGAGGGCGGCCCGGGCGGCGGCGTCGGCGCGCATTTCCACGCGCGCCACTTCGAGAACTTCTACGGCGTCGACGGCGAGACGCTCGGCTGGGCGCAGGGCAAAGCCGTGCCGCTGCGCACCGGCGACTACTTGCAGACCCCGCCGCGCCATCTGCACGGATTCCGGCTGAACCAGGCGTACAATCGCTTCGCGGCCTTTCTCACGCCCGGCATCTTCGAGCCGTTCTTCACGCGCGGCGGCGGCGGCGCGCGCGGTGGCGGGGCGCGAGATGCGGGCGCCGGCGGCGGCGCAGCCCGGGGCGGAGGTGCACCAGGGGGCGCGCCCGGCGGCGACATGTTTCGGTCTCTCCAGATGAGCGGCCGCGGGTCGGACGGTTATCCACTCGACGTGCACGGCGCCAAACTCCCGCTGCCGCCACAAGATCCGATCTGGACGCAGGGTGGCCGTGGGCGGGGCGTCACGGAACGCGCGGCGCTTCTTGCGCACGCGCAGTTGTTCTGCGGCGTGCCGGTCAGCCGCGAGATCACCGCGGAACTTCGTCAAGCCATGGCGCTCAAGCCGCGCGCGGTCGATTTCCTGTGACGATCCGGCATCGGTTGAGCGTGGTGGCGGTCGTCGCGCTCGCAGTGTGGGACAGCGCGGCCTCAGCGAGACAGACGCCCCAGGTCGAGCTCAAGACGATGGCCTATGCGGTGCGGGGCGGCAAGGAGCTGCTGCTGGATCTGTACACGCCCGCAAACGCTGGCCCGGCGCCCCTGCCAGTGATCGTGTTCCTGCACGGCGGCGGCTGGTCCGGCGGCACGCGCACGACGGGCCCGGATTTCCGGCGCTTCTTCGCGCAGGACGGGTTTGCGATGGCGTCCATCGAGTACCGGCTGACGCCAGAGATTACGTTTCCTTCGAATGTCGAGGACGTGAAGACCGCGGTGCGGTGGCTGCGCGCGAACGCGGCCGCACATCGGCTCGATCCGAATCGCATCTGTCTCTGGGGCACATCCGCCGGCGGTCACCTGGCGGCGGTCGCGGGGTTGGCGGCGAAAGGCACCTTCGAGGGCGAAGACCATCTCGACCAGTCGAGCGCCGTGCAGTGCGTGCTCGACGCGTACGGGCCAGTGAAATTCGACGTGATGGACGCACAGACCGAGCACGAGCGTGCCACGCTGCAGCCGCAGGCCGCAGCGCTCCTCAACGCGCCGCCCATGCGCGGCGCCGGCCCGGGTGGCGGCCGCGGGGGTGCCGGTGCGGCGCACGACGCCGCGACGTCGCCCGAATCGCGACTGGTCGGTGCGGCGATTCAGACCGTACCCGACCGCGTCCGCGCCGCCAGCCCGCTCACCTACGTGCGCGCCGGAGCGCCGCCGTTCCTGATCATGCACGGACTGGCGGACAGTTCGGTCCCGCACGGACAGAGCGTGCTGTTGCACGACGCGCTGGCGGCGGCCGGGAACGACGTCACCCTGCGGCTCATCGACGGCCTGCCGCACACCTTCTTCAACCGCAGCGACCTCGACGAGCTCGCCGGGCCGTTCCGCATGACCGTGCGCGAGCGCGCGCGTACCAGCCCCGAGCGCCAGTCTGAAGATCGCGCCGGCGTCTTCGCCGTCGCGCGCGCGTTTTTTCAGAAGTATCTCGGGCGGTAGGGGTCTGACCCCGGTCTTCGTCTCTACGCGAGCAGCTTCGTCACGATCTTCCCGTGCACGTCCGTCAGGCGGAAATCGCGCCCCTGGAACTTGTAGGTGAGCTTCTCGTGATCGATCCCCATGAGCCGCAGCATCGTCGCGTGCAGGTCGTGGACGTCGATCGGATCCTCGACGACGTTGTAGCCGAGCTCGTCGGTGCGGCCGACCGTGATCCCGGGTTTGAGACCGCCGCCCGCGAGCCACATCGTGAACGCGCGCGGATGGTGATCCCGGCCGAGGAACAGGGAACCGTTGCGCGCCTCGTTCATCGGCGTGCGGCCGAACTCGCCGCCCCAGACGACGAGCGTGTCGTCGAGCAGGCCGCGCTGTTTCAAGTCCGTCAGCAGGCCGTAGATCGGCCGGTCGGTCTGCCGGCAGAGATGCGGCAGCTTCTCGACGATGTCCTCGCCGAACGAGGCGCCGTGGGTGTCCCAGCCGCGGTGATAGAGCTGGACGAAGCGCACACCGCGCTCGACCAGGCGCCGCGCGAGCAGGCAGTTGTTGGCAAACGACGCCTTCCCGGGTTCGGTGCCGTACAACTCGTGAATCGCCGCCGGCTCTTTGGCCAGATCGGTCAGGTCCGGGACGCTCGTCTGCATCCGGTACGCCATCTCGTACGCCGCGATCCGGGTCTGGATCTCGGGATCGCTGACGTCAACCGCGTGGAGCCGATTGAGATCGTTGATCGCCGCGATCGATCGGCGACGGACCTCCGCGTCGACGCCTTCCGGATTGGACGCGAACAGCACCGGCTCGCCGCTCGACCGGAACTCAACGCCTTGATGCGACGTGGGCAGAAACCCGCTGCCCCAGCACGACTTGCCGCCGTCGGGATGGTTCTCTCCTGAGAGCAGGACGACAAACGCCGGCAGGTCGCTGTTCTCGCTGCCAAGCCCATAGCTCAGCCACGATCCCAGGCTCGGCCGGCCAATCACCTGATGGCCGGTGTTCATGAAGATCTGCGCCGGTGCGTGATTGAACTGCGTCGTCCGCATCGAGCGCACGATCGTGAGGTCGTCAGCCAGCTTCGCCAGATTGGGCAGCAACTCCGAGAACTCCGCTCCCGACTGGCCGTACTTCTTGAACTGAAACGGCGAGGCCAGCAGCTTCGGCGTGCCCTTGATGAAGGCAAACCGCTCACCTTTGATGAACTCCGCCGGCACGTCCTGGCCGTCGTGCGTCGTCAGCGCCGGCTTCGGATCCAGCAGGTCGATCTGCGACGGCGCGCCGGCCATGAAGAGATAGATGACGCGCTTCACGCGCGGCGCGAAGTGCGGCGCACCGGCGGCTCGCGGCGCCTGCTCGGCGAGCACGACCTGGTCCATCAGCGACGCCAGCGCCAGGCCACCAATGCCGAACGCGGCCTGCTCGAAAAAGTGCCGGCGCGTCACGGCGCGCAACTGATCTTTGTCTTTGGCCATCTTTAATTAGTTGCTCGGGGGCCCCACCCTCCTCGCAGCGCCGAACGGCTCGCTACGCTCGCCTGCGGGCGGTCTACTTAATTGCGCGCAGGGCCCCACCCCCGCGCGCGGCGCCGAAACGGCCGCGCTACGCGCGGCCTACGGCGGTCTCAGCTTCTCCGTGCCCTACTCTCTCCGTGTCCTCGTTCTCCCCCGTGTCCTCGTTCTTATTTCGTCACCGCCTCATCCAGATTCAGCAGCACGTTCGCGACCATCGTCCAGGCCGAGAGCGCCGCCGAGTCGGCGCTGCCGCGCGTGCGGTAGTGCTTGAGTTCCTGCTCGTACAGCGCCACCAGACGGTCGAGCTCGGCCGGTTTCGCCTCGCGCGAGAGGACGAGCTTGATTCCGAATGCCGCGCGGGCTCGCATCTCGGCTCGTGCGGCGCTCGATCCCGCGCGGCTCGTCCCGAGGTCCGTCGTGTGCTGCCTCATCCGGCCAGCCAGTGCCTTGGCCGCCTCGAACGACGCGGGATCGTTGAGGAGCGTCAGCGCCTGCAGCGGCGTGTTGGTGCGGACCCGACGCACGGTGCAGAACTCGCGGCTGGTCGCGTCGAACGTCAGGAAGCTCGGATAGGGCGACGTGCGCCGCCAGAACGTATACAGGCTACGGCGATAGCGATCTTCGCCAGCGCTCGTTGCCCATTTGTCGGCGTTGTACGGGATGTTCCAGATGCCGTCGGGCTGCACCGGGAAGACGCTCGGGCCGAACATCTTCTCGCTGAGCAGGCCGCTCGCGGCGAGCGAGGCGTCGCGGATCATCTCGGCTTCCATGCGCACTCGCGGACCGCGCGCGAACAGCCGGTTGTACGGATCGCGATCGGCGAGGGCCGGTGTGATCGCCGAGGACTGACGATACGTCGCTGACAACACGATCGTCCGGATCAGCGATTTCTGGCTCCAGCCGTTTGCGACGAACTCAGTGGCGAGCCAGTCGAGCAGTTCCGGGTGCGTCGGCGGCGTGCCTCGGGTGCCGAAGTCTTCGCTCGTCTCGACCAGTCCGCGGCCGAAGATCTGCTCCCACAGCCGATTGACGGCGACGCGAGATACCAGCGGATTGCTCTCGTCGACCAGCCAGCGCGCAAGCCCGAGCCGGTTCGCCGGCTGGTCGTTGCGAAGGGGATGCAGCGTGCCGGGAGTGCCGGCGTAGACACGCTCGCCCCTGGCCTCGAAGCTTCCGCGCCGGCGCATTTCGTAGGAAGGCCGCTCGAACGAACCGCGCTCCTTCATGACCAGGGTCGATGGAATCCGAAGGTCTGCGAGCGACTTGCGCGCGGCCGCCAGCGCGTCGCGCGTCGACTTCAGCAAAGGCGACGTCGAGCGGAAGACCGCGGCCAGCTCATCGGCTTGCGCCCGCGTGCGCTCGGCCGACCGGCAGATCCAGCACGCGCCGGAGCCGTGGCGCCAGGTCGGCGCCCTCGAGTGGAGTTGCCTGATCGGTCACCGACACGCGAAAACGGCCGATGCCCTGTCCGATCGTGCCATCGAGATGGTCGATGCGGACCGTGATCCGCGTCCCTCCTGGAAAACCGAACGGTGCCGCCGCGGCCAGGACGGCGTGGCGGGGGAGCCGTTCACCGGCCCGCATCGCGTTGATGGCCCACGATCCGCTCTTGCGCGCGTACGCGACCGCTCCGGTCGTCGTGCCAAGCAGGTCACCGGGCTCGAACGGCGTCGCGGAGTCATCGACCTTGATCGTCTCGAATCGAATGCTGCGCGGCGCCGGACGCTTCCAGCGGCAATCGGAGCCGCCTCGACGCGAATGCCCGTGACGCGGAAGTGCCCGTAGCCGTCGCGTCCCGGCCCACCTCTGGGGAGCGAGGGATCCGGCAGGGTCTCGAGCCGGACGGCGGTCACGCCTCGCAGCGTGGTCTCCGCCGTGAACGTGTACGACGTGAGCGGCGGATTCGGACCCGAGGCCAGGACCGATCCGTCCGGCTGTACGTTCAGGACGACGCCGTTGGTGGCGGCGACGTGACTTGGCGCGAGTGGGGTCCACGCGCTGTACGCGGAGCGGATTGTTTGCTCCCAACGCTCCTGCGCGTCGCGAATGGCCGGCGTGACCGTCTTCAGCTCCTGATCGATCTGATCGATCGTCGTCTGGATCTCTTTGCGCGCCTTCTCCTGATCCGCCGTCGCGAGATCCAGGGTCGGCTCGAAGTACCGCGTGCCGTCACCGAACGTCCGGCTCTCGAAGTCGCCGTTGGCGAAGAAGGCGAGGAAGCGGAAGTAGTCCTTCTGGCTGAACGGATCGTACTTGTGGTTGTGGCACTGCGCGCACGCGAGCGTCGTGCCCAGCCACACCGTGGCGGTCGTGTTGACGCGATCGACCAGGACCTCGTACCTCGACTCCTCCGGATCGACACCGCCTTCTTCATTCGTCATCGCGTTGCGATGGAAGCCGCTGGCGATCTTCTGCTCCGTCGTGGCGTTGGGCAGCATGTCGCCGGCAATCTGCTCGATGGTGAACGTGTCGAACGGCAGGTCGCGGTTGAGCGCGTCGATGACCCAGTCGCGGTACTTCCAGATCGCGCGGCGGTTGTCCTTCTCGTAGCCGTTCGTATCGGCGTAGCGCGCGAGATCGAGCCACGGCCGGGCCCACCGTTCGCCGTAGTGCGGCGACGCCAGGAGCCGATCGACGACCCGCTCGTAGGCGCCGGGCGACGCGTCGGCCGACGAACGCATCGACTTCCGCCGGCGTCGGAAGGAGCCCGGTGAGATCCAGGGTGACGCGCCGGAGCAGCGCGGCGCGGCTGGCCTCGGCGGCTGGCGCGAGCTGTTCGCGTTCCAGGCGCGCCAGGACGAAGCGGTCGATCGGAGTGCGCACCCAGCCGCCCCTGGTGACTGCAGGCAGTTCCGGGCGCACCGGTTTCACGTACGCCCAATGCTCGTCGGCGGAATCGGCGGCGCCGGCGGGGGAGTCGGGCATCGGCGCCCCCTGATCGATCCAGGCGCGCAGGCGTGCGATCGCCGCCTCGGGCAACGGGTCGGCGTCGAGCGGCATCCGATCGTCCGTATTCGGCTCGAGCACGCGATGGATCAGCAGGCTGTTGCCGCTCTTGCCAGGCGTGACGACCGCACCCGATTGGCCGCCCCTGCGGATGAACTGAGGCGCGTGCAATCGCAGCCGCGCCCGCGCGGTCGTCGGCCCATGGCATTCGGCGCAGTACTGCTCGAAGATCGGTTGAATGTCGCGTGTGAAGTCGAGCGCTTGCGGCGCGGGTGGCGCCGGCATCGGTGCCTGCGCGCGCACGAAGACAGAGCCCGCCAGGAGTGTGGCGCCGCACCCGATCACGAGCCGCCGCGTCAGATAGGACATCCCTCGCACCATGTCGGCCCATCAGCCAGGCCCGTACGGCGGAGCCTCATTATAGGCGCGCGCGCGGACGCCGCTGGCGCAGTTTGAGCTAGCGAATCCCCGTGGTCAGGCCCATCTCGTCGGTCCTCGCGACCAGGGCGGGACCCCCGACGTTGACCCACAATTGAGCGTTCTGGATCCGTCTTCCGTCCTCGCCAATTGCGACACCGCTCAGCTCCCACGACGAATTGGACGACGAACTCGACGGGCCGACTGGTGACGGACGCGCGCCATCGTAGGCCGCGCTCATCATCGTGCCGGCAACGCAAGCAAACAGGCCGGCGATTCGGATCAGACGGTGAGCGGTCATTGCGCCCTCACGGACAGGATGACCGACGGCCGTCGGCAAGTCTTGAGGGCCGCGTGGGGATTTCGTGAGATTGTGCGCGAGTATCGGGCCGCCTCGCACGCCCGTAGTCTCGCGGGCCCACTGACGCTCAGCGGTTAACGCGCCGCTTCGTACAGTCGCAGCAGCCGCATCGACCACGGAGGCGCATCGGGCACGGTCGCGGTCTGCGTGATTCGGATGAACTTCGCGCGGACCGGCGCAAACGTGATGATCGTGGTCGCCTCTGTCCCCTGACCTTCGGCGACCGGCGTACTCCAGGTCCGGCCATCCTCTGATACCTGCACCTGATAGCCGCGGGGAGCGGTCCAGACGGATGGTGCGCCGCCGCGTCCGCCCGCAACCGCCGGCGACGTGAATTGAATTTCGGTCAATGCGACGCTCGTGGGCAGTTCGATCTGGAACCACATGCCGGCTTGTTGCGGCACACCCGTGCTCCAGCCCAGGTGGTTGAGGGCGCCGGCTGCGCTGCTGACGAAGTTGAAACCGCCCGCGGCGTTGGCCTGCGGCGGTGGGGCCGTATCGTGGCTCGCCGAGATTCGCCACGTGGCGTCGGCGACGAGCAAGCGCGGCAGCGACGCTTCCAGCTCCTCAACCGTCCACGCCGTCCTCCGATCGACCGTGGCTCGGCGGACCCTCGCGACGTCTTGAGTCGTGACGAACGCGCCGGTGTTGCCGAAGCTGTTGCGAACGTACGAAGCGACGTCTGCGATCCACTCGTCCTTGTTCGCGCCCATCGGGACCATTACCTGTGGATAGGTCTTGCCGTCAATGGGCCCGGTCAGCCCGTGCAGCAGAGCCTTCACCACGTAGTCGCGATGGCCAGTGACGCGCGGTGATCCGGCCAGCGACGGCGACAAGGTCGAACCCGCGCTCGCGCCAGGTGTCGGAGTGCCGCGGCCGTCATCGCTGTGGCACGAGAAGCAAAGCTCGTTGTAGATCGTGCTCCCGCGCTCGAACACGCGCTGCTGATCGGACGTCAGGATCGGGCCGCCGCGACCGCCACCCCGCCCGGCCGCTGGAGGATTCAGGATTCTGTCGGCAACGAACTGGACCCCGCGGGCCCTGTGCGCGTCTTTGGCCGCTTTCACGGACGCCGCGCCGTCCGCCACCTTGAGAAGGTTGAGCGTCAGCATCGCCTGAATGACGACGTCGGTGTCTCTGTCAGTCGAGAGTGCGCGGTACTCGGCGGCGAACGACCGGTCACCGGCCTTGTAGAGACTCTCGCTGGCGCGAATCGCCTGAATTCGCATCTGCGGGTCGGCGTCACGAAGGACTTCGCGGGTCAACGGCGCACCGAGCGCCCCCAGTCCCTCGAGGGTCCACAGCGCGTGGAAGCGAGCCAGCGGATTCTTCGACGTCCTGACAAGCTGGTGGAGGGCTGGTACCACCGACTTGTCCTGCTTCAACACCAGCAGTTGCTGGGCAGTGTCACGCCACCAGCCGTTCGGATGCGAGAGACGCGCGACCAACTGCGCAGGCGTTTCGTTCAGCATTCGCGGCGGCGTCCGGTCGCGCGCCGTTCCGTCGTAGGTCAGGCGCCAGATGCGGCCACGGCGCATCGCTTTGTCGAGCTGGTACTGCTTGATCTTTTCGCGCAGGTACGTGCCTTCCTTCGCCCACTCGGCGCCCTCGATGATTCCGCGGTACATATCCGCGATGTAGATCGTGCCGTCAGGCGCCGTCGCAATGTCCACGGGACGGAACAACGGGTCGAGCGAGCGGATGAACTCGGAGCGCGGGTACACATTCTGGAGCTGCGTGAGCCCCTCGGTCCTGACCGGCCTGAGCCGTCGAACGATGCGGCCGACGACGTCGCCGTGCAGGTAGTCGCCGGCGAGATCCTTCGGCAGCCGATCGCCGCGATAGATCTCGTTTCCGGCGGCGGCCGTTCCGTAAATGAGCGAGCCATCTGGCAGGCGCGTGCCCGGCAGTCCCGCCTGGATGTCGCCAATGAGGATGGGCGCGCCCCACACGATATTCAGATCCGGTTCGAACTGATCGGGCGGGGCGAACTGGCCGTAATGCACCGGAAACTGGAAGTACCCGGGCAGTCCGCTCGCGCCGTGTTGAAACCACACCTTGCCGGCGTTGTCCTGGCTCACGCCCCACTGCGCACCGTTCGGCCCGGTGGGCTCCTTCAAGATCCCGGTGGGCGTCCAGCGCAGCCGGAACGCGTTCACCGTGCTGTAGAGCCAGTTGTCCATGGCCCAGAAGAGACTGGCGGGCTGGGACTCCATGGTGCCGGCCCGCCCGAAGTTCGTCGCGAACAAGTCCTTTCTGTCTGCGACGCCGTCACCGTTGGTATCGGTGTACTTCCACACCTCGTCCGCGTTCGTCTCCATCGTCAGCACGCAGTCGACGCCGAACGGCGTCGCGAACCGCGGAAACACCAGCTTGTCGACGAACACCGTGTGATGTTCGTACACGCCGTCGTTGTCGCGATCCTCGTGCCTCGAGATCCGGCCGATCGGCGGAATCAGATCGATCCCCTCAGGCGTCTGGAAGTAGCCACGGACCTCGACCACGAACATGCGGCCGTTGCCGTCGAACGTCACTTGCGCCGGGTCCTCGATGATCGGGTCGGAGAGCACGGGCTCCAGCCGATATCCGGGAGGCAGCCAGAAGCGCTTGACTTGTTCGGCGGGGGACAACGGGACCACCGGTGGCTTCGGCGACCAGTCGGCGTTCGCATTCGCCGGGTCCTTGGCGTCAGGTGCGGCCCCAGGACCTCGTCCACCGCCGGCAGTTTGAATGGCGCCGCGCCCGGTGGTTTGTGCGCTCTGGCCGATGTCGACCGCAGAAAGGGCCGACGCCGCCAGGGCCAGGGCCCCCACACCCGCAACAACCGTCAACAGATTGTGAGCTGCCCGCATGGCTGTCGGTGGCGGCTACTTGCTCCCGGTGATTTCCGAGAGCAAGCGGAAGAAGCCGCGCTTCCGCTCACTACTGAGCCCCCAGTTCACCGGCACCGACTGGTAGCCGTCATCGAAGCCTTCGCCCGTCATCCGGAAATCAAAGAAGCCCCACGAGGCGCCGGCGGCGACCGCCGCGGTGAAGTTGTTCTCCGCGCGGTCGAAGTCGAAATGGTCATCCTCGTTGAACAGGATCGGCTTTGGAGTGTCCGCCGCGAGGGCGCGGGTCGTGCGAACCATCTCGCCAATGCGCGCGGGGTCGCTCACGCCGTTGCCGTGGAGCAGCAGGAAGTCGGAGGCGCGGACGACGTTCTCGCCGGGAATCGCGCCGCCGCCGTAGCTGGTGCTGACGAGCAGACGCCGTCCGTCGCGGCGCGCGGCGCGGACACGGGTGATGAGCTCGTGGACGCGCGCGGACTTCAGGATGGCGTGGTCGTAGGCGGCGACGTTGCACTCGTTGTTCACCTCGACCAGCACGTTTCGCCATCCGCCGTCGAGCAGCCAGCGCGTCGCCGCGTCGGTTGCCGCGATGACGGCCGACTCGTCAGCGAGCCGCTGATCCTGGCCGAAATAGAAATAGCCGACGATCGCGACCATGCCGAGCTCGTCGGCCCGGTCGAGGATGCGTCTCGAGCCGCGCCAGGTAGTCGGCGCGCAGCGTACCGTCGGCATTGAAGGCCGAGTTCTCCCACGGCTGCGTTTTCGAGTAGCCCTCCGGCGAGCCGCCCTGCAGGTTGATCGTGAACGCGAGCAGGCCGTGCTTCTTCCATTCCGGCATCGCGGCGACAAACTCGTTCGTGTTGCGGTCGGCGTCCCATTTTCCGGTGTCGGGATAGGCCCAGCGCGAGACGGTCTCGCGGTTTCGGTCGTCGAAGATGCCCTGGACCATCCGCGAGTTCATCAGCAGGCCTTCGACCTTGTGTCCGCGCCAGACGCGGCCCGCGTAGGTCGGCGCGCCGTTGATGTGAAACGCGTCGCGCACAATCGAGACGACCGTCTTCTCCGGGGCCGTCGCGACCATCGCGGAGACGGCAAGGCAGAGAGTGATCACGAGCCTCGTCTGCATTGGGGGAATGGTAGCTCAGCTCCACCGGACAGGTTTTTCGCTTCATGGTGAAGCTTTTCGGTGACAATGTCTTCTCCCCACTGAGGCCTTTATGAAGAAGCTTGCGCTGGTCGTCGCGTTCGCGCTCTGCGTCCTGCCCGCCTTTGCCGCCGAGGACTTCACCGGCAAGTGGTCGGGTTCGTTCACCGGTACGGATCCCAGCGGCTCGCCGGTGAACGAGAACGTGTTCCTGAACTTCGTGCACAAGGGCAGCGAGTTGACGGGCACCGCCGGTCCGGCAGTCGAGCGGCAGTGGAAGATCCTCAACGGGAAGGTGAACGAGAATTCCGTCGCCTTCGAGGTGCAGGGCGGCGGGGACACCGAGGGCGGGCCGCTTCTCAAGTTCGCGCTCACGTTCGCTGACGGACACCTGAAGGGTGACGTCAACGCCGAGCGCGGCGGCGAGAAAATGACGGCAAAGGTCGATCTCACACGCGTGAAGTAGCTCGATCGCGGTGTTCGGGCCCTTCAGATCGTCGGAGTCTGAATGGGCCCGACCGAGTAGGGACGCATCATCTCGTGGTCCTCGTGCTCCAGGATGTGGCAGTGCCACACGAATTGCCCGTCGAGATCGAAGGTGGCCTTCACCCGCGTGATCTCGCCAGGGTATGAGATGACCGTGTCCTTGGTGCCTCGTTCCCAGGCTTCCGGCGGCCGGACGACTCCCCCCGCCTCGCGGCCGATGACTTCAAATTGCACCATGTGAATGTGGATCGGGTGCGCGTCTTCCGTGAAGTTATGGATCTCCCACACTTCAGTCGCGCCCGGTGCGGGGGTCTCCGTGATCGCATCGGTCCATCGCAGCGGATTCACCTCGCCTCCGGGCGCGACCGTGCCCAGCAGGGCCATCGTCGGACCGAACGGCACGGCAGCCGGATCGTCGCACGCCATCTTGAGATTCGCTGGCTGATGTTTCCGATGGCCGTGCCCGGGATGCCCATCCACGCGCACCGTCCGTGATTCCGCCTCGCTCAGTGACAATTGCCGGACGATTCCGCCTTCAGGCAGCACAACCGACGGTGGCAGAACGAGCGCCTCGGGCGGAATGCTCAGGTCAATGGAGCGTGCCGGCCTGACCCGGAACTGCATGACCATTCCCGTGGTGCGCCGATCCGCTGCGTCAAAATCGAGGTCCGGCTCGCCGCCGCAGAACGGCTCGTCGGGGCCGGCGTTCAGAAGAACAATCTCGGTTCCCGCTGGAACCTCGGTGAAATCCACAATGACATCGGCCCGCTCAGCGGGCCCCATGAGCAGACTGATCGAGTCTGACAGGGGCCGGCAGAAACCCGCCGTCCGCGCCGATTTGCCAGAACGGCAATCCCGCTCTCGACAGCCTGAGGATGAGAAACCGCGAGTCGCAGCCGTTCAGGAAGCGGAAGCGATAGCGTCGTTGCTCGACGTCGAGGTAGGGCCACGTCCGGCCATTGACGATCATCGTGTTGCCAAAGAACTCCGGATTCCAGATCGGCGGAACGTCGCTGGGGCCGCTGCAAGCCGGCTGGGGGATGAAGGGAATCTTCAACTGCCCCGTCTGCAGCCCCTCAAAGAACGCGCGGTGATCCGGATAGAAGAGCGACCCATCGGCATTGAACGATCGATCCTGAATCGCGATGGGAATCTCGTAGCAGGTCAGGCCCGGGGAGTCGCCAATCGCGGGAGCCGGTCCAGGCAGCGTGCCCGCCGGCAGATCGTCCGCGCCACCGCGGATCAAATAGAAACCGGCTGGGCCGGCATAGACGTTGGCTCGTGTCAGACCAATGGCATGATCGTGGTACCAGAGCGTTGAGGCACGCTGGTCGTTGGGATACCTGAACCTGGCGGTGCCCGGAGCCCACGTGCCGCCCCACCGCGCGCCGAACTTGGCACGGAAGAAGTTGTACCAGGTACCAGTCGTCGCGAACCCCGCGGGAATGTTGTTGGCGGCCGGAGGTACCAGGCTTCCGGGTAGCCATCGCTTTCGTCCGTCGTGTGGCCACCGTGCAAGTGCGTCACGATGGGCACGGGGCCGCGGTACGGTCGTGGATCGTCGCCGTGCATGTCTCTCCCGGCGATTCCGCCCGGAGGGTTCGCCCAATGGACTGTCTGATCGACCGGTAACAGGTGCGGCAGATAGTTCCCGCTGCCGTCCATGAGTTGGTTCATCCACGTGACTTCGACGTGCCGGTTCACCGTCGCTTCAATCGTGAACGCTGGGGAGTGGAATGTGCCAGCGTCGGTCGTTGATCCGTAGCCCCAAACGGTCGTTGGCCGGTGCGGCGCCGGCAGAATCTGCTGTGTGAACTGACGGACAGCCACTCGGTAGTAATCAACGGTCGGACTGCTCGCCGCTTTGGGCATCGCCGGAGGAATGACCAGCGGGGTGACAAACTTCCGAATGACTTCCGGCGGCAGGGTCCCGCCCGGAATCTGCGCCGCGACTCGGGTCCAGAACCCGAGCTTCGGGACTGAAATACACGGCCACGCCGCCGTTCGCTGCCAGCTTCAAAAACCGTCGTCTCGTCGTCATGTGGTCACCTGTCGTCGGTCCCGTCAATGCCCTGCGAACTGGTCTCACTAGAGCAAGGCCGGTGCCGAACGCCTGTCGGCCTGGCGTCAGGAAACTGTGGTCGAAATGGAGCCTTCGGTCGGGCCAGTCGCGGAGTTCTTCGCAGGACCGAGGGTTATTACGCTTCAGAGACGATCGGCTGCATGCGGGGCAGACTGCCACTTTCCGGCGGTCTCCCATCCGTGTAGAGTGGCACCATCAGGAACGTGCCTTTGCGGCCCGATAGGAGCCTTATGCGTCGTGTTGCCCTCTCGCCGATCACTCTGGCGTTCGTGCTGCTCTTGACTGTGGTCGGCCGCCAGCCGGCGTTCATGCAGACTCCGACCCCACCAGCCCCGCCGCTGCCGGCGCAGGCTGCGCCGACGCAGATTCCGCTCGATCTCTTCCAGGTACCGGACGGATTTGAAGTCACGTTGTGGGCGGCGACGCCGCTGCTCCGCAACCCGACCAACATCGACATCGACAAGGACGGCCGGATCTGGGTGGCCGAAGGCGTGCGCTATCGGTCCCACCACGCCCGCCAGCCCGAAGGCGATCGCATCGTCGTCGTCGAAGACAAAGACAAGGACGGGAAGGCCGATTCGACGCACACCTTCGTGCAGGAACCCGGGCTCATCGCGCCGCTCGGGGTCTCGGTCATCGACAACAAGATCATCGTCGCGCAGCCGCCCGACATGATTGTCTACACGGACGTCGATCGGAATCTGCGCTTCGATCCGGCGGTGGACAAGCGCGAAGTGCTGCTGACCGGTTTCCAGGGGATCAATCACGACCACTCGCTGCACTCCGTCACGGTCGGTCCCGACGGCAAGTGGGTGTGGAACTCCGGCAACATGGGCGCGATGTTCACCGACCGGTCGGGCAAGACGTTCCGCATCTTCAGCGCCTACCGGCCCGGTCCCGTCGGTCCGTTCAAGTTTCCGCACGATCCGGCGCCGTATGCCGGCAAGCCCAGCGACGACGGCCATGTGTACATCGGGGGCTTCACCGCGCGGATGAATGCGGATGGCACCAACGTCGAGATCATCGGGCACAACTACCGCAACAGCTACGAACAGTCGGTGACGTCGCTCGGCGACGTCTTTCAGAACGACAACGACGATCCCCCGGCCTGTCGTGTGAGCTGGGTGATGGAGTACGCGAACTTCGGCTTCTCGTCGAATGACGGCCAGAGGAGCTGGGGCGCAGACCGGCGACCCGGGCAGACGATTCCGATCGCGGAGTGGCGTCAGGAGGATCCGGGCATGATGCCGGCCGGTGACGTGTACGGCGGCGGGTCGCCGACCGGGAATGTGTTCTACGAAAACGGCGCGCTCGGCGCCGCGTTCGCCGGGACGTTTCTCGCGGCCGACGCCGGGCGCAACGAGATCTTCTCCTACCAGCCGGCGCGTCAGGGCGCCGGCTTCGCGCTCGATCGGAAAGTGTTCATGACGTCGAACGTCAAGCAGCAGTATGCCGGGTCGGACTTCGTCATGGGGACGACCGGGGTGACCCGCGCCATCCACACGCTCTTCCGGCCGTCGGATATCGCCGTCGGTCCCGATGGCGCGCTGTACGTCAGCGACTGGATCGACCCGCGCGTCGGCGGTCACCAGGATCTGGACGACAGTCTGTCCGGAGCGATCTATCGCATCGCGCCGAAGGGGTTCGTTCCGAACGTGCCGAAGCTTCGACGCCGCGACGATCGACGGCCTGATCACCGCGCTGCGGTCGCCGGCCGTCAACGTTCGCGCGATCGGATTCGAGGGATTGAAGGCGCGCGGCGCGGCGGCCGTGAACGCGGTCGCGGCCCTGCTCAAGGATCCCAGCCCCTATATCCGTGGCCGGGCCATCTATCTTCTTTATCAGCTGGGCCCTGAGGGTCGGAAGCGAGCGGGATCACCGGAGTCGCACACCGATCCCGACGATGCGCATCACGGCCTATCGCGCGATGCGGCGCGCGGGGCTCGACGTGATGCCGGTCGCCTGCCCGTCTCGCCCAGGACAAGGACGCCGGCGTCCGCCGCGAGGTGGCGCTGTCGATGCGCGACCAGCCCGCTGCTGCCTCGATGGACATCCTGGTCGCGATCGCGCGCGGCTACGACGGAGCAGGATCGAACTTACCTGGAGGCGTTCGGCACCGGTGCGACCGGAAAAGAGCCCGCGCTCTACGATCGTCTGAAGCGCGACCTCGGCGTGAAGGACGATCCGATGACCTGGTCCGGCAGCTTCGCGCGGCTCGCGTGGCGGCTGCACGTGCCGGCGGCGGTGGCAGATCTGACCGCGCGGGCGAAGTCACCCAAGCTGTCGATCGCGGATCGGCGCCTCGCCATCGACACGCTGGCGTTCACCACTGACCCCGCCGCGTCGAAGGCGATGCTCAGTCTCGCCGAGCCGAACAGTCCGGTGCGCGAGCCGGCGACGTGGTGGCTGTTGAACCGGATGTCCAACAGCTGGGCGAGTCACGATCTCAGACCCGCGCTCAAGGCGGCCGGGATCTACGATCCCGATTCGATCAAATTGCAGGAGATAGTCGTCCCGCCGGCGCCGGCGGATCTGCCGCAGCTCTCGATCGACGAGATCGTCCGTCTCAAGGGCGACGCGGCCCGCGGGAAAACCGCGGCGGCGCGCTGCGTGATGTGCCACTCCATCGACGGCGCCGGCGCCGAGCTTGGTCCGGCTCTGGATGGCTGGGGACGCGGCAAGTCGGCCGAGGTGATCGCGAGAGCGCTGGTCACTCCGAGCGCGGAGATCGCGCTGGGCTACGAGGGCATGGAAATCAGGACCAAGGACGGGCTGACCATCCACGGCGTGCTCATCAAAGATGGCGACCCGCTCATGATGCGCAGCATGGGCGGGATCACGCAGATCATTCCTCCCACCGTGGTGGCCAATCGCCGGCGGATGACGAGCTCGCTGATGCTGAGCGCCGCGCAACTTGGGCTCACCGCGCAGGACATCGCGGACCTCATCGCGTTTCTCAGCGCGAAGTGAGCCCGCTCCGCTCCGGCGAACTTCTCGGCCCGTACGAGATCGTCGCCCCGCTCGGTGCCGGCGGTATGGGCGAAGTCTACGAGGCACGAGACACGCGCCTCGGCCGTGCGGTCGCGATCAAGGTCTCGCAGGAACGCTTCAGCGATCGGTTCGAACGTGAGTCGCGCACGCTCTCGACGCTGAACCATCCCAACATCTGTCAGCTCTACGACGTCGGTCCCAACTACCTGGTCATGGAGCTGGTGGACGGGACACCCGTCGCTCCCGTTGACACGCCGAGGCGCCTGCTCGATCTGGCCGTGCAGATGGCCGACGGCCTGTCGGCGGCGCACGCCAAGGGCATCGTCCACCGGGACCTGAAGCCGGACAACATTCTCGTCGGCCGCGATGGGCGGGTGAAGATCCTGGACTTCGGCTGGCCACCGAACGGCGTGCGGCCGCCAGCGGCGACGAAACCGCGACCGGCATTGCCAGGACCGATCCGGGCACCGTGCTCGGCACCGTCAACTACATGTCGCCAGAGCAGGCGCGTGGCGACGCGAATCTGACCGCGCAATCAGATCAGTTTGCGCTGGGCCTCGTGCTCTACGAGCTGGCGGCGGGCAAGCGGGCGTTCCAGCGTCAGAGCGCCGCCGAGACGATGGCCGCGATTATCCGCGACGAGGCCGAGCCGTTGCCGCCGCCGACGCCGGCGCCGCTCCGCTGGATCATCGAACGCCTGCTGGCGAAGGACGCGGCGGAACGGTACGACTCGACGCGCGACCTCTATCGGGAGCTCCGGCAGATCCGCGACCGGTTCTCTGATGCCACGAGTGCATCGAACCTCGCGCCAGACGCGCCGGCACGGATCCGCAACGTGCGGCCCGGAGTGATACTGACCGCCGGACTCGTCGCCGGCGGCCTGGTCGCCGGCGCCGCGATGTGGAGGCTCGGCGCCATTCGCGGATCGGACGGGTCGGGAGCCGATCTGTCCAGCTATCGGTTCGCGCCCATAGCGACGGAACCTTCAGGTGAATGGGAACCCGCCTGGTCCCCGGACGGAACGAGCATCGCGTACGTCGCGAACGTCAACGGGTTGAGACAGGTGTTCACCCGTTCGGTCGGGTCATCCGATGCGGCGCAGATCACGCAAAGCCCGGGCGGCGCGTCGAGCCCGTCCTGGTCGCCGGACGGGACGACGATCTACTTCAGTTCCGGCGGCGCGCTGTGGGCCGTGGGCAGCGCCGGTGGCACGCCCGACCGCATCTTCGAACGCGCCGGCAGCTACACCGTGCATTCGGACGGGAAAACGATTCTCTTCCAGCGAAGCGGCGGGCTGTGGATTGGCGCCCGCGGCGAGGAGCCTCGGCCGTGGGATCTCCCGAAAGAGATAGCCGACGAGTTGCTGGCAAGAGGGAGGCTGAGCGTTCTCGGTACGAGCATCGCGTTCTCTCCGGATTGTTCGAAGGTGGCCGTTCTCACCGGTGCGGATGTGTGGCTGCTGCCGTATCCCGCCGGCGAAGCGCGGCGGTTGGCGGTCGCCGACGTGCAAGCGGCGAGTTGGATGCCCGACAGCCGTCGTCTTGTGCTCACACGGATCCCCGGGCCGGAGTCTCACACGCTTTCGATGCTCGATACGGTCACTGGCAATCATCGGATGTTCTATGCCAGCCCGGAGGCCCTGACTTCCGCGGTCGTCTCGCGAGATGGGAAGCGTCTCGCCTACGACACCGGCCGCCTGCAGTGGCACCTCATCGAAATCGCCGTCGCGGACGGCCGAATGCGCACGCTTCGCGCGACCTTCGGCATGTCCTTGTCTCCCGCATGGGCTCCGGCGGGGGCCAGTTATCTGTTTGCCGTCCGCCGCGGCGAGCGATGGGGCATCGACGCCGCCTCCGCGACCGAGCGCCTCTCCCGGCGCGTGGTGGAAGTGAGTGAGGGCGGGGTCAATCAGCCGCAGTGGGCACCGGACGGGAGCCAGTTCACGTTTCTGTGGGAGCGGCCGGTTGGTGGGCAATTGATGCTCTCGAACACCTCTGGACGAACGGCGCCGCTGGATCCGGGCGCGCGAGGCCGGACCGCCGATGCCGTCTGGGCGGCCGATGGGAGCCACGTGATCTACACGCGGGTTGACGGCCAGACACTTCAAGTGGCGCGCGCACGGCCGGGGTCGTCGGCCAGCCCCGAAGTTCTCGCGAGCTATGGGCCGGACGAGGCCGCACGCCGCCGGATTCCGGTGGCCCTGTCGCCCGCGGGAGACTGGCTCCTCACGCGATCGGGAGGCCCGCAACCGGCGCTCGTTCTCGTCGCGCCGGACTTCACGCGTGAGCGGCCGTTGACAGCGCGCCCGCTCAGGCCGGTGGGGTTCTCGAAGGACGGCCGCGAGGTGTTCGGGATGCTTCAGGACACGAGTGGCGGCGGGGCCTGGCACCTGTGGGCGGTGGACGTGGCCACGGGACGAGAGCGCCGCGTGGCCGCGATCGATTTCCCGGCGGCCACTCAGAGCGCCGCCGGTTTCAGCCTCCACCCGGACGGCACGCGCTTCGCGACGTCGATCCAGATCTGGCCCTCCGATATCTGGATGCTCGAGGGGTTCGATCGGTGATCTCGAAACTGTTCATCGGTTGGTGCCTGATGGCCCTTTGCGTGACTATTCACGCCACCGGGGTGGCCGCAGTCATGCGTGGGGTGCGCGGCCAAGGCGCTCACGCGCGACCAATCTGGTCGTGGGCCTGGCTGTTCGTTCGCCTCGCTGGTTGGATCGTTCTGCTCCACCTGCTCGAGATCACGATCTGGGCAGTCTTCTATGTCTGGTCGCTCGCGATGCCAGACCTGACCTCCGCACTCTATTTCAGCGCGGTGACGTACACGACGACGGGCTACGGCGATCTGGTGCTGCCACGAGAATGGCAGTTGCTCAGCGGCATCGAGGCGCTGACGGGCATCCTGATGTGCGGGTGGTCCACCGGGCTTCTTCTTCGCCGTGTTCAGCAGGATATTCCAGTCGGAACCCCGATCAGTGGACCCTGCACCATGAGAGAGCTCCTGAAAGAGATTCGTCACAATCCGCTGCTCTGGCTGCTGGTGTTCGTGCCCGCGGTGTTCATCGCGGCAAGCCTCCGAACCCGAAGCGCACACGCTGCTGTTCGTGCTGTCCGTCCTGGCGATCGTGCCGCTGGCGGCGCTGCTCAGCCATGCCACCGAATCGGTCGCCTCCAAGACCGGCGATACCGTCGGCGGTCTGCTCAACGCCACGCTGGGCAACCTGACCGAGCTCGTCATCGCGCTGACGGCGTTGCGCGCCGGGCAATACATGCTGGTGAAGGCCTCCATCGCCGGCGCCATCGTCACCAACACGCTGTTCATGCTGGGGGCATCGTTTCTGCTGGGCGGGCTGAAGCACCACATGCAGGAATTCAACCGGGTCAGCGCCCGCCTGCAGGCCAGCCTGCTGTTCCTCGCGACGATCGCGCTGCTGGTTCCGTCGGCCGTCAGGGTGGCGGACGCCGGGCCGCCGGCGGCGTTCACGCAGCAGGTGAGCGTCGGCTTGTCGGTCTTGCTCATCGCCGCGTACGGCGCTCGGGATGGTGTTCTCGCTCAAGACGCATCGCGAGCTGTTCGCCGCCGCGGCGCACGACGGCGGCGACGACGCGCCGTGGCCGATTGGCCTGGCGCTCGCCACGCTCGCGGGCGTGACGCGTGCTCGTGGCGCTGGTGAGCGAGGTGTTCGTCGAATCGGTGCAACAGGCCGCGGCCTCGTTCGGGATGACGCCCGCCTTCGTCGGTTTCATCGTGGTGGCGCTGGTTGGCGGGGCGGCCGAGATGGCGTCGGCGTTCTCCGGCGCGCGCAAGAACCGGCTGGATCTGAGCGTGGGCATCGCGCTCGGGAGCGCGTCCCAGATTGCCCTGTTCGTGGCCCCGGTGCTCGTGCTGCTCAGTTACGTCCTCGGCCCGGCGCCGATGGACCTGCAGTTCTGGCCCGGCGCCGTGGTGATGATGCTGATCGCGACATTCACCGCCTCGCTCGTGACCAACAGCGGGCGATCGGCGTGGTTCGTCGGCGTGCTCGTCCTGATGGTCTACCTGATATTTGCGATGACGCTCTACCTCCTGCCGCCGGCGGGATGATCGTACCCGGCGGTCCCGCTGACGTCCGGACCTTCTGCTTCAGATCCACGAGGAATTCGCTTTGTTCACCGGTGCTCGGCTTGAACGTGCCCGTCCAGACGCCGGTGACGTCGACCGGCTTGGACTGGAACGCGGACAGTGACGATGCGGCAATCAGCAGGGCGACAGGCAGGACAGCATCTTGCGAAAGGACATGAGTTTCTCCACCTGAGTAATTACGCACGGGAGTACAACGGTTCACTCTGCCGTGTTACCCTCGGCGCGTGACGGCGCCGGGCCGTAATCAGCCGTGCCCTTGCGGCAGCGGGAAGAAATACAAACGCTGCTGCCTACAGAGCGACGAGACGCGTGTACGCAAGGTACACGAGCCAGAGGTACTTCCGGCGGAAGACGAGGCTGAGGACGAAGCCTGGGCCGATGTTGACGACCTCAGTCCCGATGAACTTGACCTCGATCTGCCTCGTCTCGAGCCGGCCGACATTACTCGTGTCTCCTACACGCGCGGCTTTGTGAGTCGCCTGTCCGATTTCCGCCGAGGCGTTGGCGTGAACGTCACCGAATGGTCGGCACCAGACATTCCACAGCAGGTGCTCGAGTGTTTCGAGGACGAAAGCGTTGAGCTCCTCGGTGGCTTCTGGGGCCGGCCCGCCGCCGGCGATCCGATTCAGGTCGACGTCATCGACGTCGAGACAGCCGCCGACGTCGTGACGTAGAGGTCTACAACCGCGCGATTCTGCTCGTTCACTCTGACGCCGAAGAGATCCGGCAGATTCACCGGCTGTGTGGCACACTCGAGGCGGCGTCGAAGGGAGAAACGGATCGCTTCCCGATGAGGACACGGAAACTCGCACGAAAACGGTCCGCAGCGCAGGGCCGATGCGAGCTCTGCGGCCAGACGCTTGATCGGGCCGACATTGTCCGACCACTTGGCCACCTGTGCCAGCGCGCACGACGCGACGACAGGAACGCCTGCACGCCTGATCCAGTGCGACGTCACCGCTGCGGGTTCGCGGATCTATTGGTTGGCCATCGAGGCCAGGGCCGACGCCAAGCTGGAGGCACTCGACGCCACGCTGCGCCGCACGTGGCTCGAGTGCTGCGGCCATCTGAGCGCGTTCCGAATCGGCGACGTCGACTATTTCTCGCGCGGCTACGAGGTCGGCGGCTGGAGTGTTCCTGGCCTGACGCGAAAACGTGTGGAGCGCACGATGACGGCACGGCTCGGCGATGCACTGCCGCCGGTCGGCGATCGCATCGGCTACGAGTACGATTTCGGATCCACGACGATGCTCCAGCTCACGGTGACCAGCGAGCGGCGCGGCCGGATTGGCCGTTCCGCCGTACGCCTCCTGGCGCGCAACCTCGCCCCGGTCTGGACCTGTTCGGACTGTGGCGAGCCGGCCACGCACGTCTGCCCATTCTGTCTCGGCGATGCCACTGGGCTCGTGTGCGACGCCCATCGATCGCAACATCCGTGCGAGGACGGGGAAGCGTTTCTGCCGGTCGTCAACTCACCGCGCATGGGCGTTTGCGGGTACACGGGCGACGCGTAACCTTCAAGTCCCTCGCTGCCGCCTACGTCCGCGCCCCTCGACGCGGTCGTCCACCTTTGCGGCCATTGGCCCGCGCCGCCGCGGCCTTCTTCGCACTGCGCCTGCGTCCAAGCAGCGCGCCCAATCCCACCAGGCCGACCTTCGGCGAAGCGCCGCGGAGATAGGTGATGCGCGCGACGCGCAAACTTGTTCTGAGAGACGGACGTGCGGTCGGTAACTCCTCGAGCGTGGCGAGGTGCGCTTCCAACGCCGCCCGAATCGCTCGAGCGGCTCGCCGCTCGGAGTCTGCCGCCGCAAACACGCCTGGAACGCCAACGACATAGGCGCTCACTGTACCGTTGCTCTCATGCTCGAGGACGATGGGATAGTGGTTCGTCATGGCTTCCTGTCCTGCGCTTTCCCGATCCCGGCATCCTTCAAGATGCGGTTCGCCAAACCGGTCCCGACTTCCTTGGTCGTGTGCACCGCGACGGTGATGACTTTACCAAAGATGCGATCGCGGATTCCAAGTCGTGGCAGACTTATGGCCCCATGACCACGACCACTGCCACATCGACGACCTTGCTGGGCCTGATTGGCTCTGCACCTGCGGAACGCACCGCCGTCATCGTTCCGGAACAGAACATCCGCGTCTCCTACGGCTCGCTGCGCAAGCAGGTGCAGGACGTCGCCAATCAACTGGCGGCCGCCGGGATTGGCCACGGCGATCGGGTCGGCATGGCGTTGCCGAACGGCCTGCCCGCGATCGTCTCGTTTCTCGCGGCCTCGATGGCCGGCACCGCCGCGCCGCTCAATCCGGGCTACCGGGAAGATGAATTCAAGTTCTTCCTCGAGGACACGAACGCGAAAGTCCTGCTGCTGCCGCCTGACGGGGCGGCCGAAGCGCGCCGCGCGGCCGGCGACGCCGTTCCCATTCTTACGGTTCAGATGGATGCCGCCGGCGTCGTGAGCCTGCGTGACATCGCGGGCAATGGCAAGGCCGACCCGCCCGACGTGAACGACGTCGCGTTGATTCTGCACACGAGCGGCAGTACCGGGCGGCCGAAACGGGTGCCGCTCAGCCACGCGAATCTCTCGATTTCATCCGGCAACGTGGCGCGCTCGTACGCGCTGACGCAGGACGACGTCTCGTTGTGCGTGATGCCGTTGTTTCACGTGCACGGACTGGTGGCGTCGACGCTCGCGACACTCGCCACCGGCGGCACCGTGGTCGTCCCCGGGAAATTCAGTCCGTTGTCGTTCTGGCGGACGGCGCAGGAGCATGGCGCGACGTGGTACTCCGCGGTCCCGACGCTGCATCAATTGCTGCTGGCGCGCGTGGAGCCTGGCGCGGCCAGGCCCGCCGGCGCCGCCAAACTCAGATTCATTCGCTCCTGCAGCGCCTCGCTGCCGCCGCAGGTCATGCACGATCTCGAGGCCGCGTTCGGCGCGCCGGTGCTCGAGGCGTACGGCATGACCGAAGCGGCGCATCAGATGTCGTCAAATCCGCTGCCGCCCGGAGAACGCCGCGCCGGATCGGTCGGCTGCGGCACCGACGTGCGCATCAGCATCATGGACAGTACCGGCAAGCATCTTGGCCCCGGTGAGCGCGGCGAGGTCTGCATTTCCGGCCCGAATGTCACGAAGGGTTACGAGAACAATCCCGAAGCGAACGCCAGCGGCTTCTTCGGCGAGTGGTTCCGTACGGGGGATCAAGGTGTCCTCGATGAGAAGGGCTATCTCACGCTCGTGGGCCGGCTGAAGGAACTGATCAATCGCGGCGGAGAAAAGATTTCCCCGCGTGAGATCGATGAGGTCCTGCTCACGCACCCGGCGGTCGCCGAGGCCGTCTGCTTCGGCGTGCCGCATCCGACGTGGGGCGAGGAAGTCGCCGCCGCGGTCGTCCTGAAGGCAGACGCCGGTACGGCAACGAGCGCCGCCGACTTGCTGGCGCACTGCAAGGGCTCGCTGTCGGCCTTCAAGTGCCCGAAGCAGATTCACATCACGGAGACGATCCCGCGCACGGCGACCGGCAAGATCCAGCGCCGGATCGTGGCTGAGGCCTTCGCCAGCAAGCAATGAAGATCGTCATCGCCGGCGCGGGCGCGATCGGCGGCTACATCGGCGCGCGCCTCGCGCGGGCCGGTGCGGATGTCGTGCTGTTCGCCCGCGGTCCACACCTGCAGGCGATGCAGGCACGCGGCCTCCGTGTGCAGAGCGCTGAGGGCGACTTCGACGTCCGGCCGCAGGTCACCGGCGATCTCACATCGATCGGTACGGCTGACGTCGTGTTTCTCGGCGTCAAAGCCCACGGTCTCACGTCACTCGCGCCGGCCCTGCCTCCGCTCTTCGGTCCAGACACGGTCGTCGTCAGCACCCAGAACGGCATCCCGTGGTGGTACTTTCAGAGCCACGGCGGCGAGTTCGAAGGGTGGCGTCTCGAACGCATCGACCCCGGCGGCGTCATCGCCGCGGCCATCGAGCCGAGGCGCGTCATCGGATCGCTCGCGTACTTTGCGACGGACGTCGTCGAGCCAGGCGTCATCCGCCACAACGAAGGCAATCGCATCAGCTTCGGCGAGCTGGACGGCTCCCGATCCGATCGCGTGCGGCGGATTGCAGAGGCGCTGATCGCCGCGGGGTTCCGTTGTCCGATTTCAACGCGCTTCCGGCACGAGATCTGGGTGAAATTGCTCGGCAACATCAGCTTCAATCCGGTCAGCGCGCTCACGCGGGGCACGCTCGAGGAGATGGTGCGCCAGCCGGACACGGCCCGTCTGATTCGCGACGTCATGACGGAAGCGGAGTCGGTGGCGAGCCGGCTCGGCATCGAGATTCCGATTTCGATTGACCAGCGCATGGCGGGCGGCGAAAAAGCCGGCGCGCACAAGACCTCGATGCTGCAGGATCTCGAGGCCGGCCGGCCCATGGAAATCGAAGCCATTGCCGGCGCCACGCTCGAGCTCGGCGAGCGGCTGGGCGTGCCGATGCCCGCGACGCGCGCGGTGTACGCGTGCGTGAAATTGTTGGACGCGCGCGCTCACTTCCCTTGAAGACTCAGGTCGGCTATCGTAGGCGCCTCGCACACGTTCGGCACCGCACAGGGAACAGCTTGTCAGGAGGACAGACGACGATGTCGTCCACCGCGAACACGTCTCGCCGGCCTCGTCCCGGCCCAGGTATCCCGCTGGCCCCAATTGCTCTTCGGCATCGTCTGTATGGTGGCCGCCTCGAACATCCAGTACTCCTGGACGCAGTTCGTTCCCGAGATTCGGAAGGCGCACGGCTGGGAGCGCGCCGCGATCCAGACGGCGTTCAGCATCTTCGTGGTCGTTCAGACATGGAGCACGCCATTCGTCGGCCACTTCATCGACCGTTACGGACCACGTGTCCTGGTCCTCATTGGCGGCGTGCTGACCGGCCTGGCGTGGGTCGTCAACTCCTATGCCACCACGCTCCCCGGCTTCTACGTGGGGTCGGTTGTCGGCGGTCTCGGAGTCGGGGCCGTGTACGCGACCTGCATCAACAACTCGTTGAAGTGGTTTCCGGACAAACGCGGCCTGGCAGTCGGGTTGACGGCGGCCGGTTACGGTTCCGGCACGATCCTCACGGTCATTCCGATCGCCAACATGATTGCGACCGCAGGATACCAGGCCGCGTTCTTTACCTTTGGCTTGATCCAGGGCGCGGTGATCTTCCTCTTCGCCTGGTTCCTGCGCGCGCCTCGGCCCGGTGTGATCACGTATTCGGCGAAGGTCGCGCAGTCGCGGCGCGATTACACCCTCGGCGAGGCACTTCGCACGCCGGTGTTCTGGGTCATGCTCGTGATGTTCACCAGCACGGTCACCGGCGGCCTGATGGCCGTGGCTCAGCTCAGCGTGATCGCTCAGGACCTCGGAGTGAGGGACATCCAGATCAACTTCTACTTCTTCACCATGGCGGCGCTGCCCTTCACGCTGATGATGAACACCATGGTCAACGGCCTGTCCCGGCCGATTTTCGGGGGGCTCTCGGACCACATTGGCCGCGAGATGGTGATGTTCATCGCGTTTTCGCTCGAGGCCGTGGGCATTCTGGCGCTTGGCTGGTACGGCAGCAATCCTTGGGCTTTTATCGTGCTCTCGGGCCTTGTCTTCTTCGCCTGGGGCGAGGTCTACAGTCTCTTCAGCGCCACGGCCGGCGACACGTTCGGCACCAGGCACATTGGCAAGATCTACGGGTTGCTCTACTGTTCCAAAGGCGTGGCCGCTTTGCTCGTGCCATTCGGGAACCTCCTCATGGAGGCGACCGGGTCGTGGACCAGCGTGCTCTACACGATGGCGGCCCTGGACCTCGGCGCTGCGCTTGCGGCGATCCTTATCCTCAGGCCGATGAGGCGCCGTTACGCGCAAGCCGACGGCGCGCTGGGCCTCCGCCCGAAGTCGATCCTGGCGGAGGGGTGAGGCGCAGCCGGTCCCGGTGACGAATGTGCTCGCGCTCGCCGACGAGATCGAGGCCGCATACGCGCGACGGCAGCCGATGGCCGAGCCGCCCTCCGCGCGCGCCGCCGGGCTGACGCTGGATCAGGCGTATGCCGTCGAGGCGGAGCTCGCACGCCGGAGGCACGCAGCCGGCCACGCAACGGTTGGCCGGAAGGTCGGATTTGCCAACAAGGCGCTGTGGCGCGTGATGGGGCTCAGTACCGGTCGCCTGGGCGGGCATGTACGACGACACGGTTCATCACGCGGCGACGAACACACGTCGCTCCGAATCGCGGCGGATGTTCTCGCCGAAGATCGAGCCGGAGATCGTGATGAAGATGGGGACGGGTCTTGAAGGCGTAAGCCAGACCCGTCCGTACGAACGCGCCGCAGGCGCGCGCCGCTTGGCGCCGGCGTCAAGGATCCGGCCGCCGCGGTCCAAGCCGTCGAGCGCAGCGCGCTCGAATCCGTCGAGTGGATCGCGCTGGGCTTCGAAGTGATCGATTGCCCCTTCGCCGACTGGAAGTTTCAGCCCGTGGACTTCGTCGCGGCCTACGGCTTTCACGCCGCGCTCATCGTCGGCACGCCGATCCGCATCGATGGCGGGATGATTCCCGCTCTCGCTGAGGCGCTCTCGCGATTCACGGTGCGGCTGCTCAGGAACGGCGAGCTTGCCGAGGAGGGATCCGGCAGGAACGTCCTGCGCAGTCCCGCGCTCTGTCTCGCGGAGTTGGCTTCAGCCGCCGCCGCCAGCCCGGCGCCGCGCCACTCTCGGCGGGCGAGGTCATCAGCACAGGAACGTTGACGACGTCCCGTTTCATCGCGCCGGCTGAGACGTGGACCGCTGAAGTCGAAGGGATCGACCTGCCGCCGTTGTCCGTTCAGGTGACGCTATGAACGCGATCCTGCAAGTTCGCAACGGGCCGGCGCGCGAGTACGCCGATGTCCTCACGAAGACGGCGCTCGATGCGCTTGGCGCGCTGGCTCCGCTCGACGCCGACCGGAAAGCCGTGATGGCCGCGCGCATCGCCCGAAGGTCCGATCGCGCAAGGAATCGCCGGCGAATCGCGTTCCTCGATCCGGATGCGCACATTCCGCGCACGTCGATCACCGTCAGCGAGGCCAGGGCCGGCGCCTTCACGGGCAGCGAGATTCCGCGGGATCTCCAGCGCCAGTGGATTCAGGGTACCGGTCCGGCGGCCCGGCCCGGCGCGTCCGTCGACACCAGCATTCGCAACGTCGCCTACGCGCTGCTCTCCGGCGCCGACGGCTGGATGTTCGACGGCGAAGACGCCCTCGGGCAGGTGAGCACGATGTCGCTGGACAACCAGCGAAACCTCCGCCTGGCCATTCACCGGGATCAGATGTTCCTGAAGGTGGCCGAGCAGGTTGCCGCCGAGATGAATCAGTGGTCGCGCGAGGTTCTGCAACGGCCGATCGTCGGCGATTGGCGGGCGCAGCTCGACTTCACGACGAAGATCTTCCGCCCCCGCGGCCTTCATCTCGACGACCGGCACATCCGCAACGCTGATGGCTCCGGATTCTCGGCCTCCATCGTCGACACCGCGCTCTACATCGTCCACAACCATCGCGCCCTGTTGGCCGCGGGATCGTCGCTCGTGCTCTATCTGCCGAAGATTCAGACGGCGGAGGAAGCGGCGCTCTGGCACGACATCCTCGCCGCGCTCGAAGCTCATCTCGGCCTTGCGGTTGGCGCCATCAAGACGTACGTGCTCGTGGAACAGCTCGAGGCGTCCTTCCAGCTCATGGAGATCCGCGCGGCGCTCGGACCGCGCTTCGTCGGGTTCAACACCGGCCGCTGGGACTACATCAACAGTGTGTCGGACGCGATGGCATGGGACCAGTCATTCGTGAATCCCAACATCGACGCCATCACGATGACCTACGGCTACATGCGAAACTATGAAGACCGCGTCCGCCGCGCCGTGAACACACCGGACCAGCTCGGACGCTTTGCGCTCTGGCAGGGCGGCATGGAACCGAACATTCCCGTGGGATCGGCAGTCGGCGTGGCAAACGGCATGGCGCGCGCGGTCGCCGGCGCGGAGCGCGAAGAGCGCGAGGGCGCCAGCGGCAAGTGGGTCGCCCATTGGAAAATGGTGCACATCGTCCGTCCAGTCTGGGAACAAGACGGGACGCGACAACCAGCTCGGTCGCGCGTTTCCGGCCCTCACGTACACGCAGACCGACGCAGACGGTCTCATCGCGCTCGAGCCGGCGCCGCGGACGATTCGCGGCGCCCGCGATCTGCTGAGCGTGGCGCTCCAGTACGGCAATGCATTTGGGCAGGGCCTGCAGGCGGCTGCGCTCAAGCCGGCCGACTTCTTCGGCAACGACGATGTGCTCTATCTGATGGAGGACATGGCGACGGGCGAAATCCGCCTGAGCATCCTCTGGGAATGGATTCACAAGGGCGCGTCACTCACGGCGGATGACGGATCACGTCGCCAAGGCCGGCGATCCGTTTACTCCAGAGCTCTCCGCGCGTCTCCTTGACGAGGAATACGCCAAGCTCCGCCACGCCAACAATCGCGATGTGCACGACGACTCCAAGGACACCACGCTGCCCATCGCACGCGAAATCGTCGAGATCTATCTCAGTACCGGCACGAAGCTGCCGTGGTACATCGACTTGTTGAACGTCAATCTCAACAACCACGATCTGGCCGAAGCGCGCCGCCGTATCCAGCGCCTCGTCCAGGTGTTCATTGCCGATGGCATCCGCCTGACCGAAAACCTCGACTTCAGCACGTAATAGGGGCCTCTTGAGTTAGTTCAGGACGAACATGTACAACGAGCCGCCGCTGCTGAAGAGCAGGTGCTGCTTGCCGTCGAGCACGAACGTCTCGGCCGGACTCTGCAGGCCGCCGATCTGCGAATACCAGAGTCCCTTCCCCGTCGTCGCATCCCACGCCTCGACGTTCTGGCCATTGCTCAGGAAGAGCACACCGCCCGCGGTGGAGAGCAGTCCGACGCTGCCGCCGTTGATCTTCTTGCGCCAGACAATCTTTCCAGTCTTGTAGTCGACCGCGACGATGGCCGTCCCAAGCGACACGCCGCCTCCACCGCTGGTTCCGCCGAGGCCCATGGACCCGCGCGGGTCAGGTTCCATCAGGTAGCTGACCGACAACCCGCTGTTCTCGTGCACGTAGAACAGCCCGGTGTCCGGCGAGAACGTGGGTGGCGGAAAGTTCAAGACGCTGCCGTTCACGAGCGACCCGGCGATCGTGGCGTCCTTGTGCGGGTTGCGCTTCGGCTGTCCCTTTTCGTCGAGTCCCTGCGCCCACACGTTGGTGAGGCCCAGCTTGCTCGTCACGAGGTGCTGGCCGTTCGTGCGATCGAGGACGAAGAAATAGCCGTTGCGGGTCGCCGTCATGATCAGCTTGCGCATCCGGCCGTTGAACATCCCGTCGTAAATGACCGGCGTCTGGGTCGAGTCCCAGTCGTGCGTGTCGTGGGGCGAGGTCTGGAAGTACCACGCCATCTTCCCGGTGTCGACGTTGAGCGCGACGAGTGACGACGTGAACAGATTGTCCCCTTCACCGCGGCCCGTCGTGTAGGACGGCGTCGGATTGCCGGTGCCGAAGATGTAGAGCCTGGTCTCCGGATCGTACACGCCGGGAATCCAGGTTGCGCCGTTACCGTGCCGCGCGGCGTCGAGGCTCGCCCAGGTCTCGAGGCCGGGATCGCCCTCTTTCTGCGGCGTCGCATACCAAATCCACTTCACGGCGCCCGTCCGCGGATCGAGCGACTTCAGGAACGCCGGCGCGTCGAGGTCGTTGCCGGTCCCGACGAGCAGGTTCCCGCCGATCGCCATCGGCGCGTTCGACGAGAAGTACTGCTGGTCGAACGGCGCGACCTCGTGCCGCCAGACTTCCTTGCCGGTCTTGGCGTCGACCGCGATGACCCAGTCGTCGTGCTGCGAGAAGTAGATCAGGTTGCCGAGCATGCCGGGGCCGCGCGTGCCGGTCGTCGTGCCGCCGCGCGTCTTCCAGTAGTTGTGCCAGAGGATTGCGCCGTCGCGCGCGTCGAGCGCGAAGACGTTGTTGGGCGAGGCGGCATAGAGCATCCCGTCGACGAACAGAATGCCGCCGCCGATGCGCGCTTGACCGCACGTGTTCGCGTCACCGTTGCCCAGTCCGCCGACGACGATCGGATAGCTCGGAGCGCCGCCGCCGCCACCGCGGCCGCCGCCACCACCGCCGCCGCGCCCCCGGACCTGGGCCGCGGCCGCACCTGGAGCGCCGGTGCCGGTCGGGCCGCACCCCTGGTTGAGTGGCCTGATCCACTTCAGACTCAGGTGCTTGACCGTCGTCGTGTTGACGAGCTTCAGCGCGCTGTGACGCTTGCCGGTGAGATCGCCCGAGTAGCTGGTCCACTCGTCCGACAGCGGCTTCATGATCCGGGCCTGATCGAGGCCGCCGGTCTCGGCAGGGGCGGGCCCGCTCTGAATGGTCTGACCCTTCCAGTCTGGATGACCCGGCCCGATCGGCGTGGGCCCGCTCGGCACGTAGTTCGGATTCTGCTGCGCGATGATCAGGGCGGGGCCGACAAGCAACAGAGCGAGCAAGAGCTTTTTCATGGAGTCCTCTTTACTTAGTTGCTCGCGGGGCCCCACCCCCGCTCGCGCGCCCGCGACGGCTCGTTACGTCGCGGGTTCGCGGTGTCTCTCGCGCGGGCCCGCCCACTCGCGCGCGCCGACGGCTCGCTACGCTCGCCGGGGCGGTCATCTATTTGATCGTCCAGAGATACGCCGTGATGTCGTGCATCATCTTGCTGTCGCGGTCCTCGTGGGCGAGCTTCACGATGGTGTCCACGTGACCCGCCCGGGGATCTCGGACATCGACCTTTGGAACGCCGTCGGTGCGCGCCATGCTCTTGCGCGTTCCATCCGCCAGCATCAAGACGATCAGGAAGTCGTCCTCGCGCAGCAACGTGCCCTGCAGCTTCGAACCGTCGGCCAGGGTGACGGTCGCGGGAAGGCCACCGCCGCCGCCGCCGCCGCCGCGACCCCCGCCGCCGGCGGAGCTGCCGCTGACCCACGCGTTCTGAAGCGCTCGGGCATCGGGAAACTTCGCGCCGAAGCCCTTGAGGTTCCCGGTCACCGAGTGACACGCGCCGCAGAGCGTCTTGAACGTGCCTTCGCCGGTCTTGGCATCACCGACGAGCACGTTCAGCACGACGCCGGTCGGGTTGCGTCCTGGAGGGCTGCCCTGACCGCCCATGCTCGCGTGCACGCTGTGGATGTATTCGGCGATCGCGACCGTGTCGGCCTCAATCAGCGTGATGGCGGGACGGTGACTGGCCACGGCCGCGGTGACGAGCTCGCCCTTCTGATCTCTGAGCGCGGTGCCGGATCGCAGCAGGTTCGGATTCTTGCCGTCGACCGTGCCGCGCAGGTCCGCCGACGTGGCAACTCGCGCAGTTCGTTTCGTAGAGGGCCTTGCCGCGGACGATCACGTCCTGCGGCGCCGGCGGCCGGGTGTACTGGGTGAATCCACCGGCGGCGGCCTCGGCCGCCCTGGCGGCCGGCGGCTGCGCCGGCGCCTTGTCCACCTGGATCCGCGCCGCGGCCGGCAGGAGGCGGAGTGGTGACCTGCCCCGCGGCTTGGCTCGGAGACGCGGGCGCGCCGGCGCCCTGGGCGAGCATCAAGCCGGTCGTGGCGCCCGCGAGCACAGCGGCGGCGGCGATCAAGCGCGCTGGTGCAGTCATGGAGTCTGCCTCCCTGGGTTTTTGCGTAGGACATAAGGATATGCAAACGATTACATTTTGCAAGCGTGGCTCTCCAGTGCCACATGCGTCAGTGTTTGTCGTTCAGGAACGTCCCGCGTTCCAGCTCTTCGAAGGCCTGACGCAGTTGCTCCTGCGTGTTCATGACGATGGGGCCGTACCAGGCCACGGGCTCCTCGAGCGGCTTGCCCGAGACCAGCAGGAAGCGGATGCCGTCTTCGCCGGCTTGGACCGCGACTTCGTCGCCGCGATCGAAGAGGACCAGCGAGCGGTTATCGGCCTCGGCGGGAGGCGTGTGCGGCCCCAGCCGACGCCTTCGGTGGGCACGGCCAGCGGCGCCGACGCGTTGCAGAATTTCCCGGCCCGCGAAGACGTAGGCAAAGGCGTGGCGCGTCGTTTCGACCGGCAGCGCTTCCTTTTCCCCGGCGGGACGGACACGTCGAGGTAGATGGGATCGGCGGCGATGCCTTCGACGGGCCCGCGTTTCCCCCAGAAATGTCCGCAGACCAGACGCACGTGCGTGCCGTCGTCGTCGGTGATCTCAGGGATGTCGGCCGCTTTCACTTCCTGATAGCGCGGGGCGTCATCTTGAGCGACGCCGGCAGGTTCGCCCACAACTGAAAGCCGTGCATGCGGCCAGCCTGGTCGCCCTTCGGCATTTCCTGATGGATGATGCCGCGGCCGGCGGTCATCCACTGGACGTCGCCGGCCGCGATGGCGCCGTGGTTGCCCATGCTGTCGCCGTGTTCGACGGTTCCGGCGAGCACGTACGTGATGGTCTCGATGCCGCGGTGCGGATGCCAGGGAAAGCCGGCGAGGTAGTCGTCGGGAATGTCGTTGCGGAAATCGTCGAGCAGCAGGAAGGGATCGAACTCGGAGGTGTTGCCGAAGCCGAACGCGCGGCGCAGGTGCACGCCGGCGCCTTCCAGCGTCGGCTTGGCTTTGATGACCTTTTGACGGGGCGGATGGACATGTGGGCGCCTCACCTTGGAACGGGACTCGTTGAAATGCTCTGCCCGTACGCGAGGGTTGTCAACCGGCCACGGCGCTGACGCCCGTCCGCTTACTTGATGGGTTGCACGCCTGACTTTTCGATCAGAAGGAAGAGGTTCCGGCCGTTGTGTCGGAACTCCAACACGCAGACCGTGACGCCGCTGGGAAGCGTGAGGGTGCCGATGATGTCGCCGACCAGACCGGCCCGGTCGATAGCCGAGGCCGGGCATTCCTCGCGACCCGCGTGCGACGACGACCGACCCGTTCCGGACGTCGCTTTCGGTCACGGTAA
This sequence comes from uncultured Acidobacteriota bacterium, assembly GCA_963816795.1. Lineage (GTDB taxonomy): Bacteria > Acidobacteriota > Vicinamibacteria > Vicinamibacterales > SCN-69-37 > CAWFLT01. The sequence continues at coordinate 262,065 of CAWFLT010000004.1, forward strand.
CCAGCAGCGGATTCTCCGTCGTGACAATGAGACGGTAATGAGGAATGGTGTTGGTCCGCCAACGCGCGCGGGCGTCGTCGAGATCGCGTCGCGCCTGCACCGGCTTGGCCGGGCCGGCCTGTGCCGTCGTGGAGGCGGTGAGCGATGAAACGGCGCCCACCAAGCCGAGCGTGAGGACGTAGCCGATCACCTGGACCGAGAGCCACCGCCGCCGTTCGGCCGAGGGTTTGCGTGGGGCATCAGGCGCGGCCGGCCGGACTCACTTCGCGTAGAAGTAGTAACACCCGAGGAGCGTCGTCCGGCTCTTGCCGTTGTCGCCAGCGATGATCATCAGCGTCCGTTTGTCGGCGAGCGTCAGCTCGCAGCTCGTCACGAGACGAAGGGGGAGTCGCACAGGGGCACCACAATAGCAGCGTCACCCGGCGACCGCCAGCCGGGCCGATGAAACAGGCGTCCAGGCCGGTTCGTAATTCGCCCAGGGTGAGCCGGCAGGAAGGAAGCACGGATGCTGCGTCGCGATCGATGGTCGACAGTGGCGATTGCGCTGACGCTGGCGCTCGGGATTGGCGCCGCGACGGCGACATTCGCCGTGTTCAACACGCTGATCTTCCGGCCGACGCCCGGCGTGCGCGGGCAGTCCGACATCCTCACGGTCCTGTTCCAGCCGCCGTCGCGCACGGCGACGGCGTACGGCAGCCGCGAGGCGCTGGAACCGCTGCGGAAGGCCGCGACGGGCCTGGAGCATCTTGCCTACTCCAGTCCGGACGCCCTGGCGGTGACGACGGCAGGCGATGCGCCGCCCGAGTTCGAAGACAGCCTGTTCGTGACCAGCCAGTTCTTCAGCGTGATCGGCGCGCGCGCCCGCCTCGGCCGCCTGCTCACCGACGAGGAAGCGGACACGGGGTCGGCGAACGTGGCCGTCGTCAGCGAGCGGCTGTGGAAGACGAGGCTTGGCGGCACTGCGGGCGTCCTCGGCCGGACCCTCACGGTGAATGGCAGACCGTTCACGGTCGTCGGGGTGATCGCGGAGCATCGCGGCTGGAGCTGGACGTCGTCGCGCATCGGCACGATCGATCTCTGGCTGCCGATCGGCCTCGAGAAGCTCGTGAGCGGGAGAGACGGGCGGTCTCTCCGTGCTCTACGGCCGCCGGCGGCCTGGTGCGTCGCTCGAGGTGATCGAGCAGCAACTGCGCGCGGCCTACGCGAACGTGAATCTGCCGGCGCGGTACCACGCGTTCCTGCCTATTGTCTATCCGGGCATCAACACGCCACAGGCCGAGCACACGCGCACAGACCGGCCGTCGCTTGTACTGGCTGCTGATGGCCGGCGCGGCGCTGTTGCTGGTGCTCTCGTGTGCCAACGCGGCGAACCTGCTGCTGGCGCGGACGGCGCGCCGCGAGCGGGAAACGGCCGTCAGGCTGGCGATCGGCGCCAGCCGCTGGCGCATCGTCCGGAGCCTGCTGGTCGAGTCGACGGCGCTTGCGGCGATCGCGAATGTCATGGGGCTCGCCGTGGCCATCGTGCTCGTCGATCCTTGAGCGACCTCCGGCTGCTCTCGTGGCTGCCGGCGATCGCGGAGGTGGATCTCGACTGGCGCGTGCTGCTGTTCTCGGCGCTGGTCACGAGCGCGACGGTGGTGGGGTTCGGACTGGCGCCGGCCCTGATCGCGTCGCGCGCGAATATTCTCGGCGTGCTCGGACGAAACGCGCGCGGCGTCGCCGGGCCGCCCCGCCTGCGGCATGCGCTGGTCATCGTCCAGATTGCCGTCTCGCTCACGCTCCTCGTCGGCGCCGGCGTGCTGAATCGATCGCTGCAGCGCCTGTTCTCCGTCGATCTTGGTGTGGACACCAGGCGCGTCGTCGGGTTGTCGCTGCGGCCTGAAGACATCGGGTACGACCGGAGCCGCTCGACGCGCGTCATCTCCGACACGGTGACGGCGCTCGAGCGTCGCGGCGCCGGCACCGTCGCGATTTCGTCTCCAGGTCCGTTGACCTCGAACGGCGGGACCATCGCGGTGCGGACGGCCAGTATGGCCGAGCTGACGAGAAAGACCGTGACCGATAGCTCGATCTCGCCGGGGTATTTCGATCTGCTGAGAATTCCGATCGTGTCGGGCCGCGCGTTTACCGAGGACGAGTATCGCCAGCCCGCGTCGGTCAGTCCGATGCCGGTGATCGTGAACGAGACGATGGCACGCGATCTGTTTCCCGGCCAGCCGGCGGTCGGGCAGACCTTCGAGCTCGAGCGCTATATCGGCATGGCGTCACCGCGGTCGACGGCGGTCGTCGTCGGCGTCGTGCGCGACACGCGCTCGACGGACGTGCGAGCCGCGGTCCGGCCCGCCTTGTTCCACATGCGTCAGGCGGGATATCGCTGGCCCGTGATTCTGGTTCGCGGCCGGGACCCGGAGGGCGTGACGATGGCGCGGATTCGCGACGTGGTGCGGGAGGTGGATCCGGCGCTGCCCATCACGGCGCTGTCGCCGCTCGCCGACGAGCTCGGCGAAGCGCTGAGCCAGGAGCGAGTGCTGGCGCGCGTCAGCGGGCTGATCGCGCTGATGGCGACGGTGCTCGCGGCGACCGGCGTCTTCGCCCTCATCAGTCAGCTCGTGACTGCGCGCACGCGCGACTTCGGCATTCGCACCGCGCTCGGCGCGTCGGCCGGCAACATCGTCGGCCACGTGCTGCGGGGCGTCCTGTTCCCGGCCGCTCTCGGCCTCGTCGCCGGTGCCGGACTGTACTGGCTCGCCTCGCGCTGGCTCGAAACGCGGCTCTTCGAGATCCGGGCGCTCGATCCCGTCACCATCGGGGCGGCCGCGTTCGCGCTGTTGACCATCGCGATGCTGGGCGCGCTGCTGCCCGCACGACGAGCTTCACGCGTCGATCCGGTCATTGCTCTGCGGGCGCAGTGACGCGAACCAGGCCGTAAACCTGCAGCGCGAGCGCTTTTAGCCAGTTTCCCCAGAAACGTCGCATTGGGTCTCGAGCGGCCGGAATATCCCGGCGCTCACTTTGAGGACCTCCCGATGTTGACGTCGACCCAGAAGACGCTGGTGCAGGAGAGCTTCGCGCTGATCGCTCCCATCGCCGACCAGTCCGCGGCACTGTTCTACGGCCGCCTGTTCGAAATCGACCCGTCGCTCCGGCGGATGTTCCGCGGGGACATGGCCGAGCAGCGCAAGAAACTGATGCAGTCGCGGCAAAACAGGCCCCTACCATTCCGGCGCCTCGCCGGATAGACTGTCCGGCTGTTGATCCAGCGTCCTACGGAGCCATACCGTCGATGACTTCTCCGGTCGATCTCGTCGTCATTCCCGTCGCCGGCCTCGGCACGCGCCTGCTGCCCGCGACGAAAAGCCAGCCCAAAGAAATGCTCCCGGTCGGATCGCGGCCGGTCGTGCAGTTCGTCGTCGAAGAAGCGGCGGCGTCGGGAATCCGGCGAGTGCTGTTCGTGACCGGACCGGGCAAGGCGTCCATCGAGAACCACTTCGACATCGACGCCGAGCTCATCGCCAACCTCCGCGAGACGGGCCGGGAAGAGCTGCTGAGAGAGCTCGAGTTCGAGCGCGAGGGACTGGAGTACTTCTACACGCGCCAGCGCCGGCAGCTCGGGCTCGGACACGCGGTGCTCTGCGCGCGCGCCTTCGTCGGCGATCAGCCGTTCGTCGTCGCGCTCGGCGACACCATCGTCGGCCTGCGGACGCGCTCGCGCGTCATCGCGCGCATCGTCGAGGAGTTCCAACGGACCGGAGCGGACGCGGTGGTCGCGTTCGAAGAGGTCCCGGCCGACGAGGTCGTCAACTACGGCATCGCCCGCGCGAAGGGCGCCTCCCCGGGCGAGTCGTTCGAGGTCGAGGACGTCATCGAGAAGCCCACCCGCGCCGAGGCTCCGAGCCGGCTCGCGGTGGCCGCGCGGTACGTGTTCCACCCGCGCATCTTCTCGCTGCTGACGTCGATCCCGCCGGGCAAGGGCGGTGAGATTCAGCTCACCGACGCCATCCGCGCGCTCATCAGACAGGGTGGCGCGGTCCGGGGCGTGCGGCTGGCCGAAGACGAGCGCCGCTACGACATCGGCAACTTTCCCAGCTACTTCCGCGCCTTCTGCGATTTCGCGCTGGCCGATCCGAAGCACGGCGCGGAGCTCCGCGCGTACCTCGACAAGGCCCTGGCGCCGCACTGACGCCGCGCCCGCCTTCCATGGACATCATCCGCAAGCGCGCCTTCGCCCGGGCCGGCCTCGTCGGGAATCCCTCCGACGGCTACCACGGCAAGACGATTTCGCTCATCGTCCGCAACTTCCACGCCGAGGTCGTGCTCTACGAGTGGGAAGAAGTCGAGGTGCTCTGGTCGAGCGAGGATCGGAGCCGCTTCCGCTCGGTACAGGATCTCGCGCGCGACGTGAAGCTGCACGGCTACTACGGCGGCATCCGGCTGGTCAAAGCGACCATCAAGAAGTTCGTCGAGTATTGCGAGGCGCACGAGCTCGCGCTGCACGACCGCAACTTCTCCGTGCGCTACGACAGCACGATTCCGCGGCAGGTGGGGCTCGCCGGCTCGAGCGCGATCATCGTCGCGACGCTGCGGTGCCTGATGGAGTTCTACGGCGTGAGCATCCCCCGGCCGGTCCTGCCGTCGCTCGCGATGGCGGTGGAGACCGAAGAGCTTGGGATCGCCGCCGGACTGCAGGATCGGGTGATTCAGACGTACGAAGGCCTCGTGTACATGGACTTTGCCAAGGATCGGATGACCCGGGCGGCGGCGTACACGTACGGCGTGTACGAGCCGCTCGATCCGGCGCTCCTGCCGCCGCTCTACATCGCGTACGCGCCGGCCGTGAGCGAGCCGACGGAGATCTTCCACAACGAGATCCGCGCGCGGTTCAACGCGCGCGAGCCCAAGATCCTCAGCGCGATGGAGAAGTTCGCCGCACTGGCCGAGGACGCCCGGACGGCGCTCCTCGCCCACGACACCACGCGGCTGGCGCAGCTCATCAACGAGAACTTCGATACCCGCCGTTCGATCTATCAGCTGCCCGCCGCGCAGATCCAGATCGTCGAATGCGCACGGAGCGTGGGCGCGAGCGCGAAATTCGCCGGATCGGGCGGCGCCGTCATCGGGACCTACCGCGACGAGGCCATGCTCGAGGCGCTGCGGCAGGCGTTGGCGAGCATCGGCTGTCTGGTGATCAAACCGGTTGTGACGTGACCGCGACGAGCGGATCCGTCACGGACGTGACTTCGGAGCGAAGCGGCTCAGCAAATACTGGCGGGTGGCCGCGATCTCGAACAGGCCCCGCACGCGGGTCAGTCCATTCAGGGACCGAGACGGTGGCGGCGCTCGAACGTCGCGGCGCCGGCACCGTCGCGATTTCACAGCCAAGTCCATTGACCTCGAACGGCGCGACCATCGCCGTGCGGACGGCCGGGACGGCCGAGCTGACGAGAAAAACCGTGGCCGACAACTCGATCTCGCCGGGGTATTCTCGATCTGTTGAGCATTCCGGTCGTGTCGGGCCGCGCGTTCACCGACGACGAGTATCGCGCTGTTGACCATCGCGATGCTGGGCGCGCTGCTGCCCGCACGACGAGCTTCACGCGTCGATCCGGTCATTGCTCTGCGGGCAGAGTGACGCGAACCGCCGCGGCGCCGGGCCACGCGCCGGAACTCGGGTAGACTCGTGCTCCAGTCCGATGGCTTCCCTCACCGACAAGGTTGCGCTCGTCACCGGCTCGACGTCGGGGATCGGGCGCGGTATCGCCGACGAGTTCGCCGCGATCGGCGCGCGCGTCGTGGTCCACGGCCGGGACGCCGGGCGGGCGAACGAGGTCGTCGCCCGCCTGCACGAGGCGGGACACCAGGCGGCGGCGGTCGTCGGCAATCTGGCGGACATCGACGCCTGCCGCCACGTCGTCCGGTTCACGATCGAACGGTTCGGCGGCATCGACATCCTCGTGAACAACGCGGCCGACACGTCGCGCGGACTCCCTCGAGGACGCGCCGGTCGAGCTGTGGGAGGCGATCATGCAGGTCAACCTGCGGGCCCCGTTCCTGTGCCTGCAGGAAGCGGTGCGGTCGATGAAGGCGCGCGGCGGCGGATCGATCGTCAACATCGGGTCCGTGAACGCCTACATCGGCGAGCCCAAGCTCGGACCCTACTCGGTCTCGAAGGGCGGATTGATGACGCTCACGCGGAACGCGGCCGCGGCGCTCGCGTCCTCCCGGATTCGCGTGAACCAGATCAACGTGGGCTGGACGCTCACCGAGGGTGAGGCGCGGGTGAAGCGCACCGAGGGAAAGAGCGACGACTGGCTGACGGCGGCGATCGCATCGCGGCCGTTCGGACGACTCCTCTCGCCGCTGGATGTCGCGCACGCCGCCGCATATTTTGCCTCGGACGACAGCGCGCTCGTGAGCGGCACCGTGATGGATCTCGACCAGGGGCCGGTCGGCGCGGTGCCGAACCTGTAGCCGGCGCAGGTCACACCGAGGCGCTGCAGGTAGCCTCCGCCTGGAGGCGGCGCGCCGCTCAGTGCACCAGCGGAATGCGCGCGCTGATTTCCATCTGCTCTGGTGCCTCGGCTGGGACGGCGCGACGATGGCGCTCTGCGCGGCCGGTTGCGCGCACCTGCCGTAGACTCCCTCACTGATCCCTGAGCGCCACCATCGGATCGACCGCGGACGCGCGCCAGGCCGGCAGCCAGGTCGCGACGAGGGCGACCGCCGCGAGCAGCAGCGAGACGGCCGCGAAGCCGGCCGGGTCGTTCGGCGAGACGCCGAGGAGCAGGCTGCCGACGAGCGGCGTGACGGCGCACCGCGCCGAGGAGCCCGATCGCCAGGCCGAGTCGCCGCGAGCAGCGCCGACCTGCCGCAGCATCGGGCCGACGACCTGCGTCCGCCGCGCGCCGAGCGCGACGCGAAGGCCGATCTCGCTCGTCCGCTGCGCCACGGTGTAGAAGACGACGCCGTAGACGCCGACCGCCGCGATGACGAGCGCGATGAGCGCCGAACACGCCGAACATCGTGCCCCACATCACGTACATCCAGTAGCTCAGCCAGCGCACCTGCTCCATCGGATAGACGTCGAAGAGCGCGAGCGAGGGATCGACGGCGTGCACGGCGGCGCGCACGTCAGCGGTCACCGACTCCGGTGCGGCCTGCGTGCGAACGACGATGCCGTAGTTGCGCGTCGAGATGAACCGGTGCGGCAGGTACGCGGTCGGCGGCGTCGCATCGCTTTCGTCGAGCTTGACGGTGCGGATGTCCGGCACGACGCCGATGACGGTGAGCCACGGTGCGGATGTCGTCGTCGGCGAGTCGAAACCGTCGGCCGATCGGATTCTCGCCCGGCCAGAACGTCTCGCGCGAGCTGTCGGTTGACGAGCGCGACGGGCGCCGTCGTCTGCAGCTCGTGCTCGTAGAACGTCCGGCCGGCGACCAGCCGCACGATCGAACGTCTCGGGCCAGCGGCCGGCCACGCCGGCGTAGTGCATCGTCGGCTCCTGGCCCTCGTCGAACGCGCGTCCTTCGATCGCGGCCGGTGCATCCGATCCGCCCTGATCGTCGAGCGGCACGAGATCCGTGACGGTGGCCGCGTGTGCGCCGGGCAGCGTCGTCGAGGCGCCGCGCGATCTCGTCGACGGCGCGGGTGCGCGCGGCTCCGCGCGTCGTAGGCCGTGCCGGCGAAATAGAACCGCATCGTCATCAGGTGCGACGTGTCGTAGCCGAGCGTCGACGCGACTCAGCCGGCGTACGTGCGGACGAAGAGCGAGGCGCCGGCGAGCAGCACGAGCGCCAGCGCGATCTGCGCGACGATGAGCACGCTGTGGACGCGGCGCTGCGCCGCGATCTGCTCGCCGCGCCGGCGCCTTCGCGCAGCGGATTCAGCAGGCGCCGGCCCGCGGCGCTCGAAGGCCGGCGCCATCCCGAACGCCACGCCGGTCACGAGCGCGATCGCCAGCGCGTACGAGAAGCGTCCGCAGGTCCAGCGACCAGTCCATGTAGTACGGACCGAGCGGCTCGGTCGGCGGCACGGCGTCGTGCACCCAGCGGATGCCGTACCACGCCAGCGGCAGCGCGACCGCGCCGGCAGTCGAGCGACAAGCAGCACCGATTCGGTCAGGAGCTGCCGGATGATGCGGCCGCGGCTGGCGCCGAGCGCCGCGCGCAGCGCGATCTCGCGCCGGCGTCCGGCGCCGCGCGCGAGCAGCAGATTGGCGACGTTGACGCACGCGATGAGCAGCAGCACCGTCGTCGCGCCCATGAGCGCGCCGGTGATCAGGCGCTCTTCGCCGCCGACGACGGTGCTGGCGTACGGACGCGCGAAGCTCGCGCGCGCGGTGCGCGACGCCGCGCGCGGCAGCACCCGTCGACGCCGAGTTCGGCGTTGGCGCGATCGAGCGTGGCGTCCGGCGCCAGCCGCCCGACGATCGACACGCTCCTCGACGCCCGCCGCCGGGCCGAGCGCCGGCGTGATCGGAATCCAGAGCTCGCTCGTGCTCGGGAACCGGAACTCCGGCGGCATCACGCCGACGATCGTGTACGGCACGTCGTCGAGCCGGATCACCCGGCCGATGGCGGAGAGCTCCGCCTGATAGCGCCGCCGCCAGAGCGAGTCGCTGATGAGCGCGACACCGGCCGCCGCCGGCACGATCGTCGCTCGGCTGCGAAGCCGCTGCCCGCGCTGCGGTTGCTCGCCGAGCATCGGAAACAGATTGGCCGTGACGAGCTGCGTGCCGATGCGCTCGGGCTCGCCGCCGTCGGTCAGCGTCGCGGTCCGGCCGGAGTAGCGCGGCGATCGTGTCGACCGACTGGACGGCGGCCGAGAGCTCGCGCAGGTCGTCGAGCGAGAGCGCGACGCGCCGGCCGGTCTCCGGATGACGTCCGGCGATCGACACGAGCCGCTGCGCGTCGCGGAACGGCAGCGGCCGGAGGAACATCGCGTCGAACACCGAGAACATCGTCGTGTTCGTCGCGATGCCGAGCGCCAGACAGACGACGGCGACGCCGGTGAAGATCCGGCCTGCGACGACTGCACGGAGGGCGTGCCGAAGCGAGGAGATCACCGCAGCAAGTATGTTGCGAATTTCAATCGCCACGGAACAAAGGAGGCAGGTTCCGGTGTAGGCTGCTCCGGCCCCCCTTTTCTTCACGAGCAGCACCATGAGCAAGCGCCAGGCGGGGCCAGCGTAGCGCGGGGCGAGGATGGGCAACTCGGGCGTCGCCGCGCCGGAGGCTCACGAAAGCCGTTTTGTCGCCGACGAGGCGTCTGGCGTGCTCGACGTCGAGCACACGATCCAGGCGTCGGGCGGGCGCCTGACCGTCAGCCTCGGCACCACTCGCTACGTCGGCCTCGTCGACGCCGACGGCTTTCTCGTTCACGTCCAGCAGCACCTCACCCAGGGAACGCTCGCCGAGATCCTGCTGCTCACGATCCGCGGGCGCATCAGGGCGATCGAGGTCGGCGGGACACTCGGGACCGGCCTGCTCGATGTCGCCGTCTTTCTGAACGAGAGACTGCTCGGCACGCTCGCGGGCGACTTCGGATTCGACAGCGACGACTGGCAGGAATTCGAGCTGGATGTCAACGTCCGGGACGTGAAGTTTCCAGCCGATAGCGGCGGTCCGCTCGTTCCGGTCTCGAACGACATCACGTTCGATTTCACCGGGATCGATTTCCCGATCCTCGTCGAAGTGGACTGGTTGACGCTCGAACCGAAGGAGGCGCCGGGACTCGCGTGGCGCCCCGATGATCCTGGTGCATGGCCTGGAGTCGACCAGCGCGCTGATGTCCGCCGGCACCGCCTGGTTCGATGGCCTCGCGGCGCGCGACGTCGTCGGCCATCCGGTCGACGTCACCCCGAGGGGCAGCGTCCTCAACAACGGCGTGGAACTGCAGCAGCACGTGGACGCTCTGAAAAAGCGCATTGGCGTGGACATGGTTCACATGGTCGGGCACAGCAAAGGGGGGGTCGACGGACGAGAGTGCGTCAAACACATCAACGACGTCGAAGTGACTCTTCATGCTGGCGGCGCCGAATGCGGGGAGTTTTCTTGCCACGGGTTTCATGGTGTCCGCCGGGGTGATTTCCGTGATCGTCGAGTTTCTCAAGGGACAGCTCGAGATGGGCATTCCCTTCATGATTGGCTACAACCTGTTCGATGTGCGTAACCCGGTCACGACGTACGTCAGCATCGCCGGAGATTTCGAATCTCTGTGGTGCTCTGGCCATGTCGCGCTACTTCGGACGAACGATGACGTCGTCACTGTGTCGAGCGCCCATGTTCTTCCGTATGCCGAACCGTCATACCTACACCGGCTTCAACCGGAGGTGGAGCACATGTTCATCCGCTACAACACGTCGATCGTCGACGACATGTTCCCCCGCTACATCGCCGTACTGACCGCCCCCGGACCACGCGTCGCCGCGCGCGTTCCGGAGCGGCCGCCGCTCCGCGTGCAGGCGGACAGCAGTTCGTGAAGACACCTTGACCGGGTTGCAGCGTGTGACGTCGGCAGCCGGCGCCGTCGCCAGTGGCATCACGGCTTCACACGCGGCCCTCATCGATGCGGCCGGTGCGGCGATCTTTCTGATGCTGGGCGACCAGAACGGGCTGCGCTTCGAGCTGGTGCGTCCGAGTGGAGCGCGGATCGATCCACGAGCACCGATCCCGCGGTCCTGTACGGCTCGATGCAGGACGAGGGTCCGCTTTCTTTCGCCGGCTACCACATCGACGCCGCCGAGCCCGGCGTCTGGACGCTGGAGGTGACCGGCACGGACGCGGCGGGGCCGGACGGCACCGTGTACGCCGTGAGCGCGCACATCCCGATCGTGCCGGGCACCGGAGTGAGCCTGACCGCGTCCATCGACCGCGAGCAGTATGCCGCCGGTTCGACGATGACGATCACGGCAGCAGTCGCGGACGACGGCGAGCCGGTGGTCGATGCGAACGTCACCGCGATCGTCATCCATCCTGACGGCACGACCGCGACAGACGTCGTGCTGCATGACGACGGCGCGACGGCGATGCCGCCACGGGCGACGGCGTGTACACGGGCCTGTTCACGGCGACGACTGAAGCCGGCTTCTACACCGTTCTCGTCACCGCCGAACGCACTGATCCCGGGTTCAGGCGTGAGCAGGTGCTGGGCGCGTTCGTCTCACAGAGCCGCACAGCACTCTCCGGGTCAATCGCGGACCGCGGCGTCGATACGGACGGCGACGGACTCTACAACCAGCTCGTGATCGACGTCGGCGTGACGGTGGACGTCGCGGGTGCCTACCGCGTCTTCGGCACCCTGACCGACGGTGCCGGGACCGTCATCGAACAGGTCCGTGCCGAGCAGGACCTGGCGCCCGGTCTCCAGACGGTTTCACTGGCCTTCGATGGCGCGCAGCTGTTCGCACTCCGTCACGACGGAGCGTACGTGATCGACGACATCGTGCTGGAAGAAGTCGCCACGGCCATGGGTCTGGGCCGCGCGGCGCGGTACACGACCGCCGTCTACGCGCATACGCGAGTTCCAGCGCCCGCCCTGCGTGCTGACCGGGAGTGCGACCGATCGCGGAGAACACACCGACAGTCAGGGTCAGATGCCGTACGAAGCGCTCGTCGTCGAGGTCGAAGTGGACATGCTCGCTGGCGCTGATGTGCAGGCGCACGCGAAGCTCTACGCTGCCGACGGCGGCTTCGTCGCGTCGTGCCGGACGCGTGCCGCGCTGCCAGCGGGAATCAGCCAGCTCGCATTTCGATTCACGGCGCAGCAGATCTTCCGGAGCGGCAAGGCTGGCCCGTACACGCTGCGTCTGTTGAGTCTCTGGGGATCGACCGTGTCGCTGCGCGTCCCCGGCGTCGTGGCGACCACGCAGCCGTACCTGCTCGAGGATTTTGCGCCGCCGCCACGCTTCACGGTGGGCGGCACGGTCACCGGGCTGGCCGGCTCGGGATTGGTGCTGCGGGATCTGCACTTCCTCCAGATCACTCCCGGCAACGGTCCGTTCACGTTTCCCCTCCCGACTGAAACGGGCGAGCCGTATGGCGTGAGCGTCGTCACCCAGCCGAGTCAATCCGGTGCAGATCTGCACGATCGCCAACGGCAGCGGCACGGTGGCCGGCGCGAACATCACCGACATCGCCGTGAACTGCGTCGACGTGCCGGCGAACGGCGCGCTCGATCCTGCCTTCGCCGGCGGCGGCATGGTGGCGGCCGGGCTGACCGGGCGGCGCCATCGCGATGGGGCTGCAGTCCGACGGCAGGATCGTGCTCGCTGGCCAGGCGTGTGCTCACGCGCTACACGGACCGACGGCACGTCTGGACACGAGCTTCGGCACGGGGGGCGAGGCGCGGTCCTCTTCAACGGCGGCGTGCTGGATGCCGCGCAAGGGCTGGCGATTCAGTCCGACGACAAGATCGTCGTCGTTGGCTTCACGCGCGTCGGGACGAACGATGACTTCGCGCGTCGCGCGCTTCGAGCCGAATGGCGCGCCGGACGTGACGTTCGGGACCGGCGGCAAAGCCAGCGTCGGTTTCAGTACCGGAACCGACAAGGCCTGGTCGGCGCTGATTCAATCAGACGGGGCCATCGTCGTCGCGGGTCATGCCGGCGTGACGTCGCCGCTCGGACCCGACAACGACTTTGCCGTCGCGCGCTTCACTCCCGAGGGCCGGCTCGACACGAGCTTCGGCGACGGAGGCAAAGTCACGAGCAACATTGCGGGTCGCACCGATCTGGCGGTGGCGGCCGCGCTCCAGCCTGACGGCAAGATCGTCCTGGCCGGGCGCGTCACCGGCACCAGTGTCGAGGACTGTGGTCTGGCTCGCTACACGATCGAGGGCAAGCTGGACGACGACTTCGGTGACGGCGGCATCGTGCGGGGCCATATGAGCGTGACGACCTTCGGCGATCAGGTCGCCGATGTCGCGATCCAGGGTGACGGCAAGATCCTCGTGGCCGGGTCGGCGACGACGCCCAGTGGCGCGACAGCGGGTCTCAGCTTCGGGTTCGCGCTCGCGCGTTTCAGATCAGACGGACGGCCCGGACGGGGACTTCGGCGACGGCGGGGTCGTCCGGACGGTCTTCAGCACGCAGGACGATTTCGGTCGGGGCCTCGCGCTCTACGCCGACGGCAGGATCGTCGTGGTGGGAGAGAGCTCCAACAAGCTGAATTCCGACTTTGCCGTGGCGCGCTACGAGACGGACGGCACGCCGGACTCGAACTTTGGTGACGGCGGCAAGCTCACCGTGGACTTTTTCGGCGGCTTCGATCGCGCCGACTGCGTGGCCATCCAGCCTACTTCGACGAGCCCACCGCGGCGCGCCTTGAACATGGCTGATCGGGCGGCTCGGCGTCGACTCCGTTACGATGGAGCGAAGGGACCATGCCTCGCCTCCCGCCGCTCGTCGCCGCCCTCGCGGTGCTCGCGCTCGCCGCGGCGCCTCCGAGCGCCGCCGCGCAGATTCGCGCCGAGCTCGTCGCGAGCGGGCTCACGCAGCCGGTCGCGTTCGTCCAGGATCCGTCCGATCCGTCCGTGCAGGTCGTCGTCCAGCAGGACGGCCGCATCCGCGTGCTGAAGAGCGGCGATCGCTGCAGCCGGCCGACTACCTCGACCTTGCGACCGTCGTCCGCAACTGCGGCGAGCAGGGCCTGCTCGGGCTCGCGTTCGCGCCCGAATTACGCGACGAGCGGCCGCGTCTTCGTCAACTTCATCAACCTGCAGACCACACGGTCATCGCGCGGTTCATGCGATCGGCGTCGGATCCGCTGCGCGCCGATCCGGCGAGCCGCTTCGATCTCCGGTGGCCGGACGGCCAGCGCGTCATCACGCCAGCCGTTCGCCAACCACAACGGCGGCAACCTCGCGTTCGGGCCGGACGGCTATCTCTACATCGGCATGGGCGACGGCGGGTCGGGCAACGATCCGATGCACCTCGCGCAGAATCCGCAGTCGCTGCTCGGCAAGATGCTGCGCATCGACGTCATCGGTGCCCGACAGCGACCCCGAGGGCTACGACGTGCCGCCGAGCAATCCGTTCGTCGGGCGGGCCGGCGTGCTCGGCCGAGATCTGGAGCTTCGGCCTGCGCAATCCGTGGCGCTGGAGCTTCGACGATCCGACGCGCGGCGGCACGGGCGCGATGCTCATCGGCGACGTCGGCCAGAACGCGTTCGAGGAAATCGACTACGAGCCGGCCGGCCGCGGCGGCCGCAACTACGGCTGGCGCAACCGCGAGGGCGCTCACGACAACGTCACCAGCCTGCCGCCGTTCTCGCACGCCGCTGATCGATCCGATCTTCGAGTACGGCCGCAGCGCCGGCACAGTCGGTCACCGGCGGCTACGTCTATCGCGGCACGCGCTCGGCGCGGCCTTTCGCGGGCGCTACTTCTTCGCCGACTTCGTCGTCGAGCCGCGTCTGGTCGGTGCAGCTGCACGATCGATGCCGGCCACCGGCGAGGCGACGGCGACCGACCTCGCAGAGCACACCGGCCGAGCTCGGCGCGGCCGCGCGCCAGTCCCGTCGAGCTTCGGCGTCGACGCGACCGGCGAGCTGTACATCGTGAACTACACCGGCACCGTGTATCGGCTCTTCAGCGATACGCCCGCGTCGCCGGCGCCGCCTGCGAACGAGCCGGGCCGGCAGCGGCCGCCCGGGACGCCGCCGACGGGTGTCGCCGTTCCGCGCGGCGCGACGTTCGCGCGTCCGCCGGACGTCATGATTCGCGGCGCGACGCCCGCCGGCGGCCTCCTCGCCGCCGACCAGGCCGGGACCGTGGTGCTTCGTGCGCCGTGGGGATCGCTTTCGATGTCGCGGCCGGACATCGACGGCGACGGCCGCGCGGATTTGACGTGGCGGCTGACAACGGGACCCGGCGTCACGCTGTGGATCTGGTTCGAACGGGAGTGACCGCTGCCAGTTCTCACGACGCGCTGCGAAGGAGCGCGCGTTGCTGACTCAGGCGACCGCATTGACGTCGAAGACGTGGTAGCCCCAGGCCGGCATGTCCAGGTACAGACCGCGTGCGTCGAGGTCGTGTCGATCGCGATCGAAACAGGCCGCGCCCATCAGATCTTCAAAGCGCACCGGCCGATCCCCAGGATCCTGCGGTGGCAGGCGAACGTAACACTGGCTCTGGTTCGCGCTGTAGTTGACGGCAACGAGACGGCGGTCGCCGGCCGTGCCCGTCCAGAGCCACGCGACGAAACAGTCTGCCGTCCAGTTGCCTTCCCACGCGGGCGCACACTCGAGCAGCCGCCAGTCACCGTCGCGAACGGTCGGATGGCGGAGCACGGCGAGCAGGCGATCGTAGAACCGTTGCCGCGCGGCGTCGGTGGGTTCGAGCGGCGCGCGGACGAGGTGCGGGGAAATGCGCTTGATGCGGCCGTCGAGCTGACCCTGGTGGAAGAACCGCAGCCCGGGCGACAGGTAGGTGACGACGGCAGCCGCGTCGTGCGGCCCCGGCGCGAAGGCGGCCGCCGCCCGTGGCTCGTCATGATTCTCCATGAAGCGCGCGAGCTTGCCTTGGTAGTCGAGACCGGCGTGGAGATGCTCCCGCACCGGTCGTGCGTGACCTTCGCGCAGCCGATCGTACAGCCGCTTGTCGTACGCGTAGTCGAACCCCTGCTGCTGCATGGTCCATTCGAGGTCCCAATAGACCTCCGCCATGAAGCAGAAGTCCGGGACCCGCTCGCGCACGCGTCGGATCGCGTCAGGCCAGAAGAGTGGCGCACGGCGGCCCCAGGTGCGCTCAAAGACATCTGGCAGCACCAGCATGGCCATGTCGCACCGCACGCCGTCGCATTGCCCCGCGATCTTCAGGAGCTCGGCGATCATGGCTTCCTGAGTGGCCGGATTGCCGTAGTTGAGCTGCAGCGTGTCCGGCCAGCCCGAGAAATACGGGTCGCGCCCGTACGCGAGCACCAGATCGCCTCGGGTCCGTGCGACCCGCGTGTAGTTCTGCGGCGCGTGTGTGAGGTCCTGCTCGGTGCCCTCGATGTAGTACTCAGGATGCTCGTTCACCCAGGGGTGATCCAGACCGGTGTGGTTGGGAACGAAATCGAGGAGCAGCCGCAAGCCGCGCGTGCGGAGCCGTTCGCGAAGGCGAGCGAGCGCCGCGTCTCCTCCCAGCAGGTCGGAAACGCTGTAGCCGGTGATGGCGAACCCGGAACCCGCGATGTCGTCCTCACGGAGATCCGGCAGCGTCTCCTCGAATTCCCTGCGCCACTCAGGATTGGCACGGGAGACACGCTGCCCTGCGGGACCGATCTGCCACACGCTCAGCAGCCAGATCCAGTCGAAGCCCATCGTGGCGAAACGATCCAACTCGGCGTCTGGAATGTCGTCCAGGGTGGCAGGTCGCCCGAGCGCGTGGGACAACTCCGTCAGCCACACGCGTGTGTTGATCTGATAGAGCGAGGGACAGAGGGGAGCGCGCATGTCAGTCCTCGCGGCTACGAGCCGCTGATCAGGGTCACGGGCGACGCTCACTCACCGCGCGTGCACCAGGTCCGAAGGCGGTCACCTTGCCGCCCTCGAGCAGCTTCTCCGCATCGAGCAGCCCGAACAGCTGGATGAACTTCGCCACCAGTCCTGTCCAGCCGGTCTGGTGACTCGCGCCGAGCCCAGCGCCGTTGTCGCCGTGGAAGTACTCGTAGAACAGGATGTGGTCGCGCCAGTGGGGATCGGTCTGGAACTTCTCGGCGCCACCGTACACGGGCCGGCGCCCGCTGCCATCGCGCAGGAAGATCCGCGTCAGGCGATCGGAAATCTCCTTGGCGACTTCGAACAGGTTCATCATCTTCCCGGATCCGGTCGGGCATTCGATCTTGAACGTGTCCCCGTAGTACAGGTAGAAGTTCAGCAGCGCCCTGATCAGCATGCGCGTTGACCGGCATCCAGATCGGCCCACGCCAATTCGAGTTGCCGCCGAACATGCCGCTGTCCGATTCGGCCGGCAGGTAATCGACCCGGTGTTCCTGGCCGCCCGACGTGAAAGACGTACGGGTGGTGCGCGTGGAACCTGGACAGCGCGCGGATGCCGTAGGGGCTCAGGAACTCGTTCTCGTCGAGCATCTTCGTCAGGATCCGGCGGAGCCGCTCAGGGGTGACCAGGGCCAGCAGGGTGCGTCCGGCCACCCCGTAATGATTCGGTCCGACCGGGTGCATGGTCGCTGACAGTTCGGGCATCCGGCGCAGCCGTTCCTGGATAGCGCTCATGGTCTTCGGGACGCGCTCCCGCTGCGCTTGCTCGATCACCGTGGTGGCGCACAGCGGCAGGAGCCCGACCATCGATCGCACCTTGAGCCGCGTGGCGCTGCCGTCGGGCAGCCGCAGCAGGTCGTAGTAGAAGCCATCCTCCTCGTCCCACATGCCGTCCGACCCGGATCGGTTGATCCCCGCCGCGATGTAGTAGAAGTGCTCGACGAACTTGAAGACCATCTCCTCGTAGATCGGGTCGTGCGTGGCGAGCTCGATGGCGAGCTCCAGCATGTTCTGGCTGAAGAGGGCCATCCACGCCGTACCGTCCGCCTGTTCGAGGTAACCGCCGGTCGGCAGCGCGGCGCTGCGATCGAAGACGCCGATATTGTCGAGGCCGAGGAACCCGCCCTCGAACACGTTCTTGCCGAAGCGGTCCTTGCGGTTGACCCACCAGGTGAAGTTCAACACGAGCTTGTTGAACGTGGCCCTGAGGAAATCCACGTCCACGCTCCCGTGCAGCGCCTGCTCCGTGCGATGAAGGAACAGCGTCGCAAAGGCGTGGACCGGCGGGTTCACGTCGCTGAAGTTCCACTCGTAGGCCGGGATCTGGCCGTTCGGGTGCAGATAGTGCCCGCGGAGCATCAGTTCCATCTGCTCCTTGGCGAAGTCGGGATCCACGATCGAGAGCGGGAGCGTGTGGAACGCCAGGTCCCAGGCCGCGTACCAGGGGTACTCCCACTTGTCGGGCATCGAGATGATGTCCCGGTTCAGCATGTGGTACCAGTCCGAGTTGCGGGCATTCCGATAGCCGTGATGCAGGGGATTCGAGTGGTGCTCGTCCAGCCAGTTGTCGCCGTCGAAGAAGAAGAACTGCTTGCTCCAGAGCATGCCGGCGAGGGCTTGACGCATCACGTTGGCCGCGTCTTCGCTCACCGACGGCGGCGTCACCGACTGTGTAGAACTCATCGGCTTCACGGAGCCGGCTCGCGAAGACGTCGTCAAACGGCTTCCCGAACGGCTGGCCCTTGTGGTCCGCCACACCGCTGGAAAGCCGCAGGCGAATCACCGTGGTCTGCCCGGCGCCGATCGTGACCTGGTAGTGCGCCGCGACCTTGGTGCCTTCGCGATCGGGATTCACAGCGTCGTGCCGGCCGTGCACCACACAGTCGTTGATGCCGTCCTTGACGTAGCGGCTCTCGTTACTGGTCCCGGTCCCGGGAAACAGCCGTTCGTGGTTGGTTTCGTTTTCGGTGAAGAGCAGCGGCACATCGCCGTCGCATGACAGGACGGAAGGCCCCCAGCAGAGAGTGCGCCGCCGCGGCTGCGGTCGTGCCTGCGCGGCGCCTCGACCTGCTTGATGTGCGGTTTCTCGGGAGCCCGGTTCGATGGAGCAATCCACTTCGACCAGTCGTTGCGGAACCACAGCGTCGGCAGGAGATGCAGGTCGGCCGCGTCGGGTCCGCGGTTGACCGCCGTGATGCGCACGAGGATGTCTTCCGGGCCGCCCTTCGCGTACTCCACGAACACGTCGAAGTAGCGGTCGTCATGGAACACGCCGGTGTCGAGCAGCTCGTACTCCATGTCGTGACGGCTGCGCCGGCGGTTCGTCTCCACCAGATCGGCGTAGGGATAGGCCGCCTGCGGGTACTTGTAGAGGTACTTCATGTACGAGTGCGTCGGCGTGCTGTCGAGGTAGAAGTAGTACTCCTTCACGTCCTCGCCGTGGTTGCCTTCGCTGTTCGTCAACCCGAAGAGCCGCTCTTTGAGAATCGGATCCTTGCCGTTCCAGAGGGCCAGGCCGAAGCAGAGGTGCTGCTGGTCGTCGGAAATGCCGGCGATGCCGTCTTCGCCCCAGCGGTAGGCGCGCGAGCGGGCATGGTCGTGCGTGAAGAAGTTCCAGGCGTCGCCGTTCTCGCTGTAGTCCTCGCGCACCGTGCCCCACTGCCGTTCACTGAGGTACGGCCCCCACTTCTTCCAGGGAGTCTTCGGCTGGCGGGCCTCGTCCAGCCGGATCTGTTCAGCGGTCATGGAATCCCTCTGCGGTCGGCTGGAGTGTCGCAGCAAGGCCCGTACCGCGTCGCAGAGGCTTGAAATCGACTGCCGTTCGGGACGACGGCGACGCTATCCACGAAATCGCGTGGGTGTCCCCAGCGCGTCCACTAGCGCCGAGGCGCTCTCTCAGCGGCGCGCGAAACTGAGCTATTCTCCGGCCGATGGACGCCGAGGCCGGAGAGGGGGCGACCCGCTGGAGCCGCCTGAAACACGTGTTCGCCGAAGCCATCGATCTGGCACCTGACGCTCGTCACGCCTTGCTCGAACGCGCCTGTGCCGGAGATGCGGCGCTTCGCGCCGAGCTCGAGGCGCTCATCGTGGCGCACCATCGGGCAGGCACGTTTCTCGAGGGAGCGGCGCTGGACTCGCCTGAGGTCGCGCGAGCAGTGATCGATGCGACCGGGCGCCTCGCCGGATCCGATCCGCGGCCCTCGCGATTCGGCTCCTACCGCATCCTTCGCGAGCTGGGTCGCGGCGGCATGGGCGTTGTCTACCTTGCCGCGCGCGACGATGAGGGAGTTTCGAGAAGTCTGGTTGCGATCAAAGTGGTGGCGGGCGACCTGGTCCATCCCGAGGTCGTCCAGCGCTTTCATGCGGAGCGCCGCATCCTCGCCGCGCTCGATCATCCGAACATCGCTCGTTTGCTTGACGGCGGCACAACCGAAGACGGGTCGCCGTATCTGGTCATGGAATATGTCGAAGGCGAGCCCCTGGATGATTACTGTGATCGGCAGATGCTGAACACTGAGGATCGGCTCAAGCTCTTCCGACAAGTATGCGATGCTGTTCATTACGCCCATCAGCGCCTGGTGATTCACCGCGATATAAAGCCGCACAATATTCTGGTCACTCGGGAAGGCGTACCAAAGCTGCTCGACTTTGGCATCGCCAAGCTCGTCGAGCCCGATCGGATCGAGGGCGAGATCACAGGGACGGCCATTCGCGCGCTCACACCGGAAAGCGCGAGTCCCGAGCAGATTCTGGGGGAGCCGGTGACGGTGGCCACCGATGTCTACTCACTGGGCGTGTTGCTCTACCGCCTGCTCACAGGCCACAGCCCGTATCGGGGCGACATGACCCGGCAGGCGGGGATCGTCCAGGCCGTCTGTTTCGAGCAACCGCGCCCGGCCGAGCGATCTGCTTCAGAAACACGCTGGCGCATCGGCCGGCGACGCGGCGCATCCGATCGAGCGGCGGGAGGTGCGGGGCGACCTGGACGCGATGGCGCTGAAGGCGCTGCGAAAAGAGCCGGCGCGGCGCTACGGATGGGTCGAACAATTTGCGGAGGACATTCACCGCCACCTCGGCCATCGGCCGATCCTCGCGGCGCCGGACACCTGGGCCTATCGGGCAGGCAAGTTCTTCGCGAGACATCGTCTCGGCGTGGCCGCCGCGGCGATCGTCCTCGTCTCGACGCTCACGGCGACGCTCGTCTCCGTCCGCCAGGCGCAGGTGGCACAACGCCAGCGTGCGGCCGCACAACAACGATTCGAAATGGTGCGCAAGCTGGCCCGCGCGGTCGTCTTCAATCTCAACGACGCGCTCGAAAGCGTTCCTGGCGCGACGTCCGGCCGAAAGTTCATCATCGGCACGGCCATCGAGTACCTGAATGCGTCTCCGCAGACGAGCTGGCCGACGCCGGCCTCATGCGCGAGGTCGCGGCCGCGTATCTCAAGATCGGCGACATTCAGGGCAATCCCTTTGTGCCGAATCTCAACGATCCCGAGGGGTCGCGGGCGAGTTACGAGCATGCGCTCGACGTCTACCGACGGCTGGCTGCGCGCGAGCCCAGTCCCGAGACCGACACCGGAATGGCGCAGGCGCATTCAAACCTCGGCGTCGCCTACTGGGCGAAAGGCGACAGCGCGACGTCGCTCGGACACTACACCGCGAAACGCGGCGGCTGAACGAAGCGCTGGCGAAATCCGCGCCGGCCGCGACCGCGTACCGCCGCGAGATCGCGCACGCTGATTATCAAATCGGGCAGGTCTATCTCATGCTCGGCGACGCCGCCAACTCCCGTGAGAACTACCAGCAGGCGGTCGCCGTGGGAAGCCATCGTCGCGGCCGATCCTACCGATGCCCGGGCTCGCCAAACAATGGGCGTGGGCTACCTCAAGCTTGGCGACGTGGCGATCCTCGAGCGGGACCACGCCCAAGCCCTGATCTGGTTCAGACGATCCGCAGAGAAGTCTTCGGTGAGATGAAGCGGCAGCCGTCGCCGCTCTCGGGAGCGGCCCGGCTCGCGGCCTTCGCGCAGTTGCGGATCGGCGAGGCGATGCGCTACTCGGATCCGCGAGGCGCCGAAGCCGTGATCCGCGCCGTGCTGCCGGCGCTCGAAGCCACGGGCGCGGCCGACCAGGCGAACGCGCAGGCATTGTTCGATTTGGCGTACGCAAACTCGCTGTTCGGCGCCGCGATCGTCGGACAAGGCCGGCCCGTCGAAGCCGTGCGGGTCCTCCAGGCCGCGGTCGCTGACCTCCGCCGCGGCCTCGCGGACAATCCGCAATTCACAGATGCTCGCCGGGACCTTGGTCTGGCGCTCTTCTGGCTCGGCAGCGCGCAGCTCGAAGCGGCGCAGTTGACGGCGGCGATCGCGGCCTATCGCGAGGCGCTGCGGTTGCTCGAAGCGTCAGATCTGATGCCGCGGGCCAGAGGCGAGGTCGCCGAGATTTACCAGTTGCTGGGCGACGCGCACTCCGGCGCCGCGCGAATGTCCCGGGACGACTTGATCCGGGCCGCGGCGCGTGAGGCCGGGCACGACGCGTACGGCAAGAGCGTCAAGGCCTGGGCGGCCGTCTCCGCAACTCGGGCCCTCTCGTCGCACGAGCTCGCCTCACAACAAAAAGCGGTGCAAGGCGGGACGGCGAAGTGATTCGTGCTACTTCGCGCGGCCGAGGTCGACGGCGGCTTCGCGTTTTTCGCCGTTCGAT
This sequence comes from uncultured Acidobacteriota bacterium, assembly GCA_963816795.1. Classification (GTDB taxonomy): domain Bacteria; phylum Acidobacteriota; class Vicinamibacteria; order Vicinamibacterales; family SCN-69-37; genus CAWFLT01. The sequence continues at coordinate 284,244 of CAWFLT010000004.1, forward strand.
TCGCCCGTCGCTTTGCCCCTGAGGCGTCCCTGGACCACTTGGAGGTCGAACTTCAGGACCACGCCGTTGGGCTGTGTGGCCTCAAACGTCAGGCTGGTGACGCCCTTGACGGTCGGTGAATCTGCCGCTGGCGATGTCCACGAGCCGGTCCAGTCCTGGCCCCGCCTTCCCCGTGACCGTCTCGCCTTTCTGCTTCAGATCGAAGTGGGCCTCGCTCTGGTCACCAGCAGGAGCGCGGGTAAATGTTCCCGTCCAGGTGCCGGTCACGTCGACGGGCTTGGCCTGAAACGCGGACAGTGACGCCGCGGCAATCACCAGGGCGACGGGAAGCACGAACATCTTGCGAAAAGACATGAATTCCTCCACCTGGGTAATTACGCACGGGAGGGCCATTGGTTCGCTCGGAGGGCCGCACACAAGGTCGACGTCCTCATCATTTCCTCACAGCGCCGGCACTAGAATCGGAGCGCTGCCAGTCTGGCCGCTCGACCGATCGCTTCGCCGCGTCGACTGGCCGCCATTTCTCTTCGCACTGGTCCTGATCCCATCGCTCCTCCTCGTCGGCCTCGGATGGCGGCTCTTTCTGGAAGAGCAGACGAACGTCCTGCAGCAGCTCGACGAACGTCGGCGACAGACCGCGAATCTGACCGTCTCAAAACTCGACCAGCTGCTGAGCACGGTGGAACGGCAGCTCGCGACGCCGGCCGAGCTCAGTTCCCAAATCACCGGCGGCGATGCGGCGGTCATCGTGATCGAGCGCGGGCACACGAGCGCTGTGGCCGGCAGTCACGTGGCATTCCTGCCCGGGCCCTCCGCCGGACGGGAAGTCCCCGCTGAGCCCTTCGCTTCGCCGATGACCTGAGACTCAAGGGAGACGTGCAGAAGGCACGAACGCTGTACCGGTCGATGGTTGCGGCCCAACGCGATCCGCGCCGGGGCGCTGCTTCAGGCTGGCGTGGGACCGGCCGCCCCAGGACAAAGTCGATTTCTACGCGCAGATGGCCGCGATTGATGACGCGACGATTGAAGGCGTACCAGCGGCGCTGTTCGGAGCCATCGAGCGGTGCCGGCAGCTCAGTCAATTGGGACGCACCACAGAACTTCGGCAAGCGGCCGCGTCAATCCGCCAGGACCTCTTGAACGGTCGGTGGCCTATGAGCCCGGACAGGTACCACGAGGTCGATCTCGCCTCCGCGCAGGCCTGGTTTGGGGATACGTCCGATGCACGGACGCCCTCGCAGCTCCTCGCCAGCGGGGTTGAGATCTGGTGGCGATCAAATGGGTCAGCGTCTCCGTCGGGCCGGCACCTGTACGGTGGCACAGGCGGCGCAACGGTGATCTGGCGATCTGACGGCGAGCGCCGCACTGTGTTGATCGCGCTCGCTTCATTCGTCCAGCGGGAGTGGCTGTCGACGGTCGAGGCGCTTGCCGCAAGCCAGCACGCCCGCATCAACATTCGTGATCCGGGCGTTCGAAGCGGCACTCCCGACGAGGAACGGCGAAGTGCGTTCGAAAGCAACCTGCCGTGGACCGTGATCGTCACCGACGCGGACAGCGCGGCTCAGATGGATCGGATGGCCACTAGTCTTTGGCTTTCTGGCCTGGCCGCGCTCGTGCTGGTTCTCGGCGGCGCCGGTTACCTCGTCTGGCGCGATCAGCCGCGAGCTGAAGGTGGCACAGTTACAGTCGGACTTCGTCGCTGCCGTCTCGCATGAATTTCGAACACCCCTGACCTCGCTGCGACAGCTCACGGAAATCCTCGTCGACGAGCGTGTCGCCGACGACAACCGCAGACGCGCGTATACGGCGCCCTGGCACGTCAGACCGATCGCCTGCACAGGCTGGTGGAGAGCCTGCTGGATTTCGGCCGCCTCGAGGCAGGTCGATCTTCCCTATCGCCTCGAGCCGCTGGACGCGTGCGCCTTGGTCCGGACTGTGGTCGAGGAGTTCGAGAGGGAACACACTGGCCGCGGCATTCGCGTGGATCTCGATATCAACGGTGATGCGTGGCCGGTGGCCGGCAATCGCGCCGCGCTGACGAACGCCCTGTGGAATCTGCTCGACAATGCCGTCAAGTATTCGCCTGAAAAGCGGGCGGTCTCGGTCACCGTCAATCGCGAGAACGGCCGGTTGCTGATTCGCGTCCGCGACGAAGGCATCGGAATCCCCGTGGCAGAGCACCGGGCGATTTTCGAGAAGTTCGTTCGCGGGTCGCGCGCGAAGGCCGATGGCTTCACCGGCACCGGCATCGGCCTCTCCATCGTCCACCAGATCGTCAAGGCGCATGGCGGAGCCGTCCAGGTGGAGAGTGCGCCCGGGCATGGGAGCACGTTCGCCGTTTCGCTGCCGCTGCGAGCGGCGCACCACTTGTCGGCGACCGGCCACCAATAGGGCGACGATGGCGCGCATCCTCATTGTCGAAGACGAGCGGACATCGCGCTGGGGTTGGTGGACGACCTCACGATCGAAGGCCACGTCGTCGAGGTCGCCGGCGACGGCCTGACGGCGCTGAGCCGGGGCCGAGAACCGCAGTGGGATCTCATCCTGCTGGACGTCATGCTGCCGAAGAAAGACGGCTTCGACGTCTGCAGGGAGCTACGACGCGCCGGCACGCGAACACCAATCATCCTGCTGACCGCTCGGACGCAGGAGGCGGAGAAGATTCGACTTCAGCACGGCGCTGACGATTACG
>CAWFLT010000005.1:0-96042 GCA_963816795.1 uncultured Acidobacteriota bacterium
GACCGATGACTACAGCATCCGCTGGGTGCGCCGATCGAAGAAGGATCGCCTGCCGCCAGGCGCCGACGAGACCGATCGCGCCAAGTTCGCCAAGCTCCGCGATTACCTGCTGCGGCTCGACGACGAGGTGACGTGCAAGGCGTGCAACAAGCGCTTCGAGATCCCGTCGCAGCACTCGCTGATGTTCGTCGATCAATTCGCAGGTCTGCCGAACGACGAAGAGCTCGAGCGTGAGATCGAGGCCGCCTCGGGCGACACGGGGCCGCCCGCCGATCCGGCGCCCCCGCGTCCCCAGCCGCCGCGCAAGCCCGGCAGCCGGCGGTGAGGGCCAGCCGACGCGCTCAAGGCCGACTGAAGAAAGCCGCCGCCGCGCCCGCAAACGCCTTGACGCCGAGGTCCGGAAAGTCGGTGAACACGCCGTCGACGCCAAGGGCGCGGAACCGGCGAAACTCTTCGAGCGCATCCCCCCGATAGCTCGCCGGCAGGAACTCCTTGTCGGCGCGCAGCGTCCAGACGTGCACGACCAGCCCAGCCGCGTGCGCGCGCTCGACGAGATCGGTCGGCGCGCCCACGACGCCGTCCTGACTGACGGGCAGGACGAGCCGCTTCTCAGGGCCCAACCCATCAGCGTACGTGGCGATGGTCTTCACACCGTCGCCGTCGATGAGCCGCCGGTCGCCGGCGAGCTGCACGAGTCGCACGCGCGTCTGCTTCCGCAACATCCGCAGGTTGTCGACCTCGAACGATTGGATGAAGACCGGCGCGTCCTGACGATTCCAGCCGGCGCGCGAGAGCGACGACAGGATTCGCTCCTCGAGCGGGAGCCCGATGCCGCGGAAATAGCTGGGGTGTTTCGTCTCGGGATAGATGCCGATGACCCGGCCGCGCTCCCGGCCTTCGCGCTGCGCGAGATCGATCACTTCATCGAAGGTCGGGATCGCGAACTGGCCGTCGTGTTCACGCGAACGCGTGCTCACCCGCTCACGCGCCCGCAGCGTTTTGATCTCGGCGAGGGTGAAGTCCTCGGTGAACCAGCCGCTCACCGGCTTGCCGTCGATGGTCCTGGTCCGCCGGCGATCGGCGAAACGCACCCCAACGTCGGTGGTCTCGGCGAGGTCATGCTCGTGGCGCGCGATCAGGACACCGTCCTTGGTCGAGACAAGGTCCGGCTCGATGTAGTCGGCGCCCATCTCGATCGCGAGACGGTACGCCTCGAGCGTGTGTTCCGGCCGATAGGCGCTCGCGCCGCGATGCGCGATCACGAGCGGCCGCGCCGGCTCCGCCACCGCCATGGTGGCGGACAAGATCAGCCCGATGACGGCGAGTCGAGGTCTCACCACAGCAGTTTGAACCCGAACTGTACCTGACGCGGATCGAACGTCTCTTACTTGCAGAGCTTGACAGTCAGCGCGTCGTCACCGGCGCGGCTCGGCTGCACGGAAACGACGCGGAGCCGGTAGCCGATCTTCGCGGCCGTGAACGACACCGCGACCCCGGTCTTGACGGCGGCCTCCGAGACCGTGCCGTTGGCGCGGGTCACGCCGTACGCGTTCTTCATCAGGCTCTCGAAGCTCTCCCGTTCCATCCGGCCCTCTTCAGCGCGAAACGGCGGGTACGCGCTGCCGACGACGACGGCAATCTGGAAGGGCCCGTACCCGCCGCCCATGTTCGACGGGATGTCGTCGACCCACACATACGCGTTGGGCGCCGCGAGACGCTTGAACGACTTCTGGACGACGCGGAATGGCTGCCCGCATGTTTCTCCGCCCTGCGCGTTCGCGGTGACGCCGGCCGCCGCCATCGACAGGGACACGAGCACGGCCGTTGCAAGACGTGCAGTACGCATAGCCATGTGCCTCATTTTCTCAGGACCACGCGGAACTCACGGAAGTCCTCCTGATATTTCACGTTCAGAATGTTCGTTCGGTAGCCCGGCTTCGTCACCTCGACGCGGACGACGTCGCCCATCGCGACGTTGATCTTTTCGAGGTTGACGTTGTACACGCCCCGCGAATCCGTCGTATCGGACACCTTCTCATCGGTGTTGCGGTTGGTCAGGGTGACGGTCGCCCCCTCGATGCCGACGCCACCGTCGGTGACGATGCCTGAGATCCGGAGACCGTTGCGCGCGTCCTTCTGAAACTGTGCCTCGTAACTCGCCGTCAGCTCATCAATCTCTTTGGACAACGCCACCCGGGCTTGTTTGTCGCCGTCGGTCAGCCCGCGATCATAGGCGGTGCGATACGCCCACCATCCAGCAAGGCCCGCGACGGCCGCGACCAGCAGCCACGCGGCGATCACCGTCCCAACTGGCGTCAGCATCCGGCTCAGGCCGCCGAACCACGAGTACGGCCATCCCGCGGCAGCCAGCGCCGCTTCGGCCCGTCGCCGGCGGTGCTGCGCGGGCGGGCGAATGCCCTGCTTCTCGAGCCCGCGAATGACCGCGTCGATGTCGCGATCGAACGTGCTGTGACGGATCTCGAGCGCGTGAGCCGCCAGGACCTTCTGGACTTCGGCGGGCAGGTCGGCGGCTTCGAGCTCTTCGCGCCGATCGATCAGGAGCGGACCAAGCGGGCGCTTCCCGGCGATCGCTTCGTCGAGCTCCATGCGGAGGAAGTCTCGTTCGCCTTCGGCGAGCACGCGCTGCGCCCGCCACTTCGGGCCGATCGCGAGCAGCACGACGTCCGATTCGTTGATGCGCTTCTTGATGACCGCTTCGAAATCCTGGGCGAGGTTGATGGACTCGACGTCCATGAAGACGAAATCCTCGCCGTAGTGCTCGGCCAGCCGGCCGAAGAGCCGGCCAACCTGTCCCGGCACGTCGTCGCGCCGGTAGCTGATGAAGATGCCGGGCATCAAACCTCCGCTGGGGGTGGCGGGGATTCTACCGGGACGTCTCGAGGGCGGGCAAACGTGGGCAACCTTGAAGTCCGGAGTGAAATGCGCCGAAGTCCGGCAATCCTGGAGGTCCGGAGTGAAAGGCACATGAAGTCGGGGTGACGAGCACTGAAGTCCGGGCTGGCTCTGAGCTTTGCCTCTCAAATCAGCCTAAACACCGCGGCGGCGATGAGTGTCGGCAGGAGCGCGCCGAGCAGGAGCGGGAGCGGCGCAATGGCGCCACCGAAGAAACGGGCGAGCAGCGCCTGACCGGCCGGGTTCGGCGCGTTGGCGATGACGGTGAGCCCGCCGCCGACGACCGCGCCTTCGACGATGGCGATCTTCAGGCTCTCGGTCAAGTTGGGCACGAGCGTGGCGAGAAACGTGATCAGGGCGTTGTCGTTGAACGCCGTCAAGAGCGTCGCCGCGGTGAACAGTGGCTCCTCAGCGAGCCGGCTGAGGACGGGCGCGATCCACCAGCCCTGCAGCCCGCCGTGGATGACGAGTCCGCGCCAGGAAGAACCCGACCAGGAGCGGCGCCTTGAGGTCGACCCGGCTCTGATACGCGGCGGTCGCCTTGACGAAGCCCAGGAAGATGAGAAAACCGCCGAGGAACAGCGCCCGGTAGTGCGCGGTGAGCACCGTCCACGCCACGAACAGGATGTGCGTCGCGGTGATCCACGCCGGCACGGGCAGAGAAGGCGCGGCGCCGCCGGCCTCTTCCGGCTCGAACTCGTCCGGCACCGGTTTTCGGGCCGCGAGTGACGAGAGCTCCTGCCTGAAGACGACGAAATACACCAGCGTCGAGATGAGAATCGCCAGGGCCGCGCGCCAGCCGAAATGACCGATGACGTAGGCGAAATCCCAGTTCCAGGGACGGGCGACCATGAGGATCGGCGGCGCGGCGAAATGTGTGAGCGTGCCGCCGATGGAGACGTTGACGAAGAGCAGCCCGAGCGTCGCGTACTTCAGGCGCGGGCTGGGCTGGAAATCGTAGAACTGACGCGCCAGCAGGAGCGCGCAGATCGTCATCGCCGCCGGCTCGGTGATGAACGAACCGAGCAGCGGCCCGACCGTCAGAATCACACACCACCAGGCGGCCGGCGTGCCGCGGCCGAGCCGGGCCACGCGCCGCAAGGCTCGCTTCGGCGAAGACGATGATCGGGCGCGTCGAGGCCAGCGTCATGATGACGACGACGAAGAGAGGCTCGGTGTAGACGACGGTGTCGTTGAAGTAGGTGACCGCCGTGCCCCAGCCGGCGTAGCCCACCATCGCGACGAGCAGCACGAGCGCCCACAGCCCGAAGACGACCTCGATCTCGCCGAAGAAGTGCAGAATTCCGGCCGCGACGCTGGGGACCGCAGGCCGGCCTTCGCGCCGGGCCCGCTCGTCGTGCGCATGCTGGACGCGGTGCGCCTGGCGGGCGAAGCGGACCGCGACGAAGGTGTGCACGATCGCCAGCAGGAAGATGCCGGTGGCAATCGCATTGAACGGCTCGACCCGGACCCGGTCCACGAGCAGCTGCCAGAGCGACGCGACGTCCTGATCGAGGTACGAAGACAACGCGCGCGGAAGCGCGCTCTGGACGTCAGACACAGGAAACCCGAGACACCATGCGGCACCATGATATCGAGTCCCGGCGGCCGGTCCGGGCTTGGCAGGACGAGTGAGGTAAGATCGCTCCGCGGCTTCCAACCCAAGCCGCGCTACGTTTCGCGGCTTCCAGCCCAAGCCGCGCTACAACGTGACAGAGGAGGCTGATTGAAGCGCCTGGGATTGTGCGTGGCCCTGTCGTGGGCGGTCGTCTCGGTCCTGTCCGCGCAGGCCCCAGCTCCCCGCTCTTTCAGACGGGACAACGCCTTCCGTCTGCCACCGCGGCGGGCACCTTTCAGAAGTACTGCTTCGAGTGCCACGGCACGGCCAAGCCCGAGGCCGGCATGAGCATCGAGCGCCTCCTCCAGCGGGCCTCAATCGGCGTCGATGCCGACCACTGGGAGAAAGTGGCGGGCATGCTCGAGCGTGGCGCGATGCCGCCGCTCGACGCCGCCGAGTTCCCCACCGACCAGGAACGATCGGCCGCGGCCACGTGGATCCGGACGTCGATCAGGGCCTACGAGAAGGCGCACGCCGGCGAGCCCGGGCGCGTGACCGTGCGGCGCTTGACGAGCGCCGAGTACGCGTACGCCATCCACGACCTGACCGGCACCGACATCAACGTCGGCATCGACTCGTCGAGCGACGCCGTCGGCGGCGAGGGCTTCACCAACTTCGGCGACGTCCAGTTCGTCCAGGACCAGAGCGTCGAGCGGTATCTCGAAGCCGCCAAGCTGGTGGCCGACTACGCGATGATCGGCGCCGGGCCGCTCGCCTTCTCGCCCGACGCCGGCCGGACCGGGCTCGAGATCTCGGCGCTCAATCGCATCAACGAGCTCTACGCCAGCAAGGGCTTCCGCGTCGTCTCCGGCGAGGGCGGCCGCCCGTTCGGCCTCGATCGCTACGGCAAGGCGTTCTACGTCGCCTGGCACTACAAGCATCGCGTCGCGCTTGGCGATCCCTCGGCGACCATTCGCGGCCTCGCGGCCAGGGAAGGCATCACCGGCCGCTTCGCCGATCACATCTGGACCGTCGTCAACACGCCGGCGCCGAAGTATCCGGCGCGCGAGACCATCGATCGCTGGAAGCAGTTGCCGGCACCGACCAAAGACGCGGCGGCGTCGATCGCGACCGCTCGCAGCAAGTGCGACGAGATCTACAAGGCGCTGACGACGTGGCCCAGCTGGTTTTTCGCGCGCGGCGACCTCGCGGCCGGCGGCGCGGGCGACGAGAGCCCGCTCGTCTTCGACGACACGACGCTCGGCGTCGTCCCGGCCCGCAAGTACACCTACGGCTTGGGCGCGCGCGTCGGCCGCGGTCGCGCCACGGCGGCGCCGACGCCCGCCGCCGCCACCACCACAACCGTCTTTCTGACCTTCACCAATCTCAACCCCACCCCCGGCGTGACGCCCGTCGTCATCTGGCGCAACCCGCGCGTGGTCACGCGGGCGCCGGGCGCGCGCGGCACGAACGCCGCGGTGCTGTCGACGCAGCCGCTTCGAGCCGCGCTGCCGCCCGCCGCCGTCGCGTCGCTCGCGTTCGGCACGAGTCCGGACGGCGCCACGATCGGCCCGGACGACTTCGCGACCACCGGCACGGTGTCGTTTACGGTCGAGGTCCCGGCCGGCGCCAACCAGCTCGAGTTCCAGGCTGAGGCCGAGCTCGGCAAGGATCGCAACGCGGTGATCCGGCTGATGATCTCCGACCGTGCGGAGGGATCGGCGCGCGACGCGTTACAGCGGGTCCTGCTCGGCGATCCGAAGAGCGCCGGCTACGAGGCATTTCGCGCCGGCATGGCGGAGTACGTCGCCGCGCTGCCGCCCAACTCGCACGGCGAGGCGAACCCGGCCGACAAGGATCCGGTGCCGCCGCCGTTCGACAACACCTACAACAGCCCGGAACACGACGCGTTCGTGATGAGCGTCAAGTACCAGCGCAGCGATGCGTTCTTCACCGCCAACATGGTGGACGGCGTCGATCGCGCCCGGCTCGATCAGGCCTGGAACGACCTGTTTGGATCGTGGCCGTACCACGACGCCTACCTCGGCCTGCTCGCAGATCACTACAAGCTCACGTTGAAGAGCCGCCACGTGCGCGATCTCGACGCCGCGCAGATCGCGGCGCTGCCTGCGGAGGCGCGGCCGCACTTCCAGGCGCTGCGCACGCACTACGACGCCGTCATGAAGGCGCAGGCGGCAGCGCAACCGGGTCAGGTCAACGACGCGCTCGAATTCGCCAGCCGCGCGTGGCGGCGCCCGCTGACCGCTACCGAGCAGGCGGGGCTCCGCACCTTCTATCAGGAGCGGCGCGGCCGCGATCGCCTCGATCACGAAGCCGCACTGCGCGCCCTCCTTGCGCGTGTCCTCGTCTCGCCGGCGTTCCTGTATCGCCTCGAAGTCGGCGCCCGCGGCACCGAACAACCGCTGACGGGTTGGGAGCTGGCGAGCCGCCTGAGCTTTTTCCTGTGGTCGTCCGTGCCCGATGCCGAACTGCGCCGCGCCGCCGCCGCCGGCGAGCTGAGCCAGCCCGCGCTCCTTGCCAAGCAGGTGCGCCGGATGACCGCCGATCCGAAGGCGCGCCGCGTCGCCACGGAGTTCTTCGGTCAGTGGCTGGGCTTCTATCAATTCGACGAGTACCGCGGCGTGGACACGGGACGCTTCCCGGAATTCACCGACGACGTCCGGTCGTCAATGCACAACGAGGCGGTCTCCACGTTCGAGTACATCGTCCGGCAGGGCCGCCCGCTCCACGAGATTCTCGACGCCGACTACACCTTCCTGAACAAGCCGCTCGCCAAGTTCTATGGCATCGACGCTCCGCTCCAATCCGCCGATAAGATGGAACGAGTGACTGGCCCGAGCGTGGCGGACCGCGGCGGGGCGCTGCGCCTGGGCGCCGTGCTGACGACGACGTCGGCGCCGCTCAGGACGAGCCCGGTCAAGCGCGGCGACTGGATCCTGCGGCGGATTCTCGGCACGCCGACGCCGCCGCCGCCGGCAGACGCGGGGAATATCGCCGCCGACGACCGGACGTTCGAGGGGCAGACGCTGCGCGAGCGGCTGACCGCGCACAAGCGCGACGCGACGTGCGCCAACTGTCACCTGCGGATCGATCCGCTCGGGTTCCCGCTCGAGGGATATGATGCCGTCGGCCGCACTCGCACGGCGTATGCGGACGGCAAGCCCGTGGACAACACCGGCGAGCTCGCCGACCAGACGGTCATCAACGGCACGAACGGCCTGCTCGCCTACCTCCAGCGGCAGGACAAGCAGGTGATGACCACGCTCTCGAAGAAGCTGCTCGGCTATGCGCTGGGCCGCACGGTCACGGCGGGCGATCGGCCGCTGATTGCCGAGATGACCGCCGCCGGTTCGAGCACGACATTCTCAGACCTGGCGGTGAAGATCGCGACCAGCCGTCAGTTCCGCCACCGCGCCGGCGAGGAGCCGCAATGATGAGTCCCGACCTGCTGTCCCGTCAGCCGTCACGGCGTCATTTTCTGCGCGGCATGGGTGTCGCGTTGGCGCTGCCGTGGATGGAGTCGCTCCCGGTCCTCGGGCAAGCCGCCGCCGTGTCCAAGACCAACACGCCGCCGCTGCGCCTCGGGATTGTCTTCTTCTCGAACGGCGTCGAACCGATTCACTGGTGGGCGAAGGGTCAGGGCGCCGCGATGGAGCTCGGGCCGGGCCTCACGCCGATGATGCCCCATCGCGGAGACATGGTCTTCCTGCAAGGGCTCTACAACCAGTCCGCCCTCACCTCCACGAGCCCGCACCTCGGCCGGATGAACGTGCTCTCCGGCGCACCGGTGAGCCTGGATCCCAACGAAATCCGCGTCGGGACATCGATGGATCAGATCCTGGCGTCGCAGATCGGCAGCCGGACCGCGATCCCGAGCCTCGTGCTCGGCGTCGAGCCGAACGAGCTGCGGCTCGAAGACGGCTTGTCGATGATCTACGGCTCGAGCGTGTCGTGGATCTCGCCCAGCAAGCCGGCGACGAAGGAGATCTACCCGTCGCGCACGTTCGATCGCCTGGTCGGCGACGGCTCGGGCCGTCCGCTCGATCGCAGCATCCTCGACGCCGTGCAGCAGGACTCGAAGAGCCTGACGCCGAAGATCAGCCGCGACGACAACCGGAAGCTCAGCGAGTACTTCGAGTCGATCCGCGACATCGAGCAGCGCATCGAGCGCGCCTCGCGCGAGGAACGGATCGAAGGCTGGCGCCCGACGCTGACCCAGCCCGACATGCCGCGCCCGGCCAACGAGCTGCCGCAGAACGTGCCGGATCACATGAAGCTGATGCTCGACCTCATTGTCCTCGCGTTCCAGATGGACAAGACACGGGTCGCGACGCTGATGCTGAACAACGACCTGTCGCAGATGAACTTCAAGTTCCTCGACGGCGTGCAGGGCGCGCTCCACCTCGATCTGACGCACAACGGCCGGACCGCCGAGAAGGAAGCGATGTACCTGAAGACCAATCAGTTCCACATCGCGCAGTTCGCGTACCTGACACAGCGGATGAAGGACATCCGCGAGGGCGAATCGTCGCTCCTCGACAACTCGATCCTGATGCTCGCGTCCAGTCTCTTCGATGGCGACCTCCACAGTGCCAACCAGTTGCCGATCCTGCTCACCGGCAAGGGAGGCGGCTCGCTCAAACCTGGACGGATCCTCGACTATCTCGACAAGGGCGACGCCAACCGCAAGGCCTGCAGCCTGCACCTCTCGCTGATGGATCGCATGGGCGTCCCGCTCGAGCGGTTCGGTGATGCGACGACGCGGTTGACGGAGCTGTAGTCTCGAGAAAACCCTCAACATGAAGACCTGAAGGGCCTGAAGACGCGTGAAGGCCTTGGCGTCGGCGGGCAACGCCCGCCCCGCGGCCTCCGGCCGCGGGAGGGCGGGATCGAGCGCGGCGACTGAGTGAACGCCACTGAAGTGCGGCAACCGCGTTCACTCAGTCGCCGTGCTCGATCCCGCCCTCTCACGACGCCAAGGCTCAGTCTCGCTGGCATGACTTCATGAGCTTCATAGTCTTCACGAGCTTCATGTTGAGGTTTTGCGACGCGGCGACAACCTTCCACGGCGACGGGTCGTCCAACTCATTGGCTAGCTGACATGCGCTTGGTCCAGTGGATCCGGGAAGCCCGACACGACGTCCGATTCGCAGTCCGGCAGTTGCGGCGCGCGCCCGGATTCGCACTCATCGCCACCCTCACCCTGGCGCTCGGCATCGGGGCGACGACGGCGATCTTCAGCGTCGTCTATGCGGTGGTGCTCCGGCCGTTCGCGTTTCCGCAGCCGGACCAGGTCATGGTGCTGAGCGAGGTCTGGGGTGCGGCACCGTCGTCGGTCTCGGTGGGAAACTTTCACGGCTGGCGCACACATACGCGCGCGTTCGCGACGTTGGCGGCCGAGTACTCGTCGAGCTTCAATCTGACAGACGACGCGCAGCCGGAGCGTTTGATCGGCTCGCGGGCGACGTCCACCTGGTTCGACGTCTTCGCGGTCGCGCCGCTGCTCGGCCGCACGTTCACGGTTGACGAGGATCGGCCCGGCGCCACTCCTGTCGTCGTCCTCAGTCACCGGTTGTGGACGCGCCGCTTCGGCAGCGACCGCGGCATCGTCGGACGGCCGCTCCGGCTGAGCGGTCAGACGTATCAAGTGGTCGGGGTGATGCCGGCGGCGCTCGACTTCAGCACCAACGGCCCCGAAGCTGTGGGTGCCGGCCGCGTTTACGCCCAAGCAGATCGCGCAGCACGACGAGCACTTCCTCAATGTCTACGGCCGCCTCGCGCCGGGGGTGACCGGCGCGGACGCGCTGACGGAAATGCGGCTCATCCACGAGCGGATGAAGCAGGAGTTCCCCGGCGACGAGCAAGTGCGTGCCGCCGACGTGCGCGGGTTCGGCGACAATTTCATTGGCGACAACCGCCGCCGTCTTCTGGTCCTGCTCGGAGCGGTAGGTCTCGTGCTGCTGATTGCGTGCAGCAACGTCGCGCATCTGTTGCTCGCGCGTGGCGGCGCCCGGGCGCGCGAACTGGCGATGCGGGTCGCGCTCGGCGCCGGCCGCGCCCGGATCGTGCGGCAGCTCCTCACCGAAACGCTCGTCACGGCGCTCGCGGGCGCGGTGTCGGGTGTGCTGATCGCCTATCTGGCCGTGCCGGCGCTGGTGGCCGCGAGTCCCGCAGGCATTCCGCGGCTGGAACAGACGCGCGTCGACACGGTGGTCCTGGGGTTTGCGTTGGCCGCGGCGATCGTCAGCGCGTTCCTGGCCGGGCTGTCGCCGGCCCTGCGTGCGGGCCGGACGGACGTGCGCGGGGTGCTCAACTCGGGCGGCCGCAGCGGCAGCGCGAGGCGCGATCGGCTGCGGCTCCTGCTCGTCGCCGGCGAAGTGGCGCTGGCGCTCATGCTGTTGATCGGCGCCGGCCTCCTGGTGCGCAGCGCGCTGCATCTTCAACACATCCCGCCCGGCTTCGATCCCGCCGGCGTGCTGACGTCCCGATTGAGCCTGCCGGCTGCCGAGTATCAGGATCCCGAACGCGTCGTGCTGGCGTTCGATGCGCTCGCATCAGCCGCTGCGACGTCCCCGCTCGTCGAGGCCGCCGCCGTCAGCTCGTCGGTGCCGCTCACGCCCGGCGGAAACGGTAACGGGTTGTTACCCGAGGGCAAGGCGGTGTCAGTCTCCAACTTCGTGTCGGCCCAGCTGGCCATCATCAGCCCGGCCTACTTCGACACGCTTCGCATTCCGATCCGGGCCGGCCGGCTCTTCAGTGTGGACGACCGGCGCGACGGCCTCCGCGTGATGGTCGTCAACGAAACGGCGGCGCGGCTCCTCTTCCCCGGTGAGAACCCGCTCGGCAAGCGCGTCAGTTGCTGTGAAGGCACGCCGACGCAGCCGCACTGGAAGACCATCGTCGGCGTCGTCGGCGACGTGCGCTCGCTCGGACCGGCGCGCGCGGCGCGGGCGGAGTTCTTTCTGCCGCTCGCGCAAGCGCCCGACGCGGCCTGGACGTGGCTCGGCCGGACGATGACTCTGGTACTACGCGGCCGGCCCGGCGCCGAGATCGATCTCACGTCCGTGGCGCGGGATGCCGCGCAGCGATCCGTCCCGTCGGTCCCGCTCTTTCAGATGCAGACGATGGCGAACCGGATGCGCACGTCGCTGTCGCAGGCGCGGTTCAACACGATGCTGATGCTGCTGCTCGGCGGCATCGGCCTGACGCTGGCCGCGATTGGCGTCGCGGGCGTCATCGCCTACGCCGTTGCCGAACGCCGCCGCGAGATCGGCATCCGCGTCGCCCTCGGCGCCAGGAACCGCAGTGTTGTCGGCCTCATGGCGCGGCAGGCACTGGCGCCGATCCTGGCCGGCCTCGCGATCGGGACCGGCGGTGCGCTCGCGCTGTCACAGGTGCTTGCCGCATCGGTCCACGGCGTGACGACCACCGATGCCCCGACGTACGCGATTGCGGCGGTCACCGTGGCGGCAGTTGCAGCGCTCGCGGTCCTGATCCCGGCCCGCCGCGCCGCCCGCCTCGACCCGGTCCGCGCGCTGGCGAGTTAGTCGAGGGTCATTAACCCGTTGCTCGTGTCGAAAAACCTCGACATGAAGGCCTGAAGGTTTGAAGGGCATGAAGGCCTTGGCGTCGGGCGGGCAACGCCCGCCCGGTCCGTGGCAGACCGTCGTCGGCGTCGCCGCCGATGTGCGTCAGGGCTACGGCGATGCGAACCTGGCGGACGTGTATTCGCCGGGTCTTCCGCCGGGCCGATTTGGCGCGTTGTATCTCGGTACCGGCCAGCCGTCGGCCGCGCTGCTGGCCTCGCTTCGACGCATCGCCGCCGATCTCGACCCGCGCGCCGTGGTCGATCTCCCGCGTGCCGTCGCCGATGAGAATCGCGAGTTGGCCAACGCTCGATTTCTGACCGACGATGCTGATCGGATTTGGCGCGCTGGCAGCGTTCATCGCGGTGCTTGGCATCTACAGCGTGACGGCCTACGCCGCTCAGCAACGCGAGCGTGAGGTCGCCATCCGGGTCGCGCTCGGCGCGGGACGGCGTCGGGTCGTGCAGTTGTTCCTCAAGGATGGCGGTGCGGTGCTGGCCGCCGGACTCGTAGTCGGCGCCGCCGCCGCCGTGCTCGCCACCCGCGCGCTCCAGAATCAGGTCGTGGCCCTGAAATCGTTCGACCTCACCACGCTGCTGTTGACGTCCGCGCTCCTGGCCGCCATCGGTCTGCTCGCCGCCTGGTGGCCGGCCAGACGGGCCTCCCGCCGCAGCCCGCTTTCCGCGCTCAAAGACGCATAAGGCCGCTCCGGCCAAAACAAGACATGAAGAACTGAAGGTTTGAAGACGCGTGAAGGCCTTGGCATCGGGCGGGCACGCCCGCCCGCGGCCTTCGGCCGCGGGAGGGCGGGATCGAACCCGGCGGTTGACTGAACGCCCTCAGAACCGGTGCAACGCGCTCAGTCAATCGCCGGGTTCGATCCCGCCTTCACGACGCCAAGGCTCGGTCTCGCTGGCATAGCTTCATGAACTTCATGCCCCTCATGAGCTTCATGTTCAAGCTCTTTGCGATGCCGATCCGAGTTGGCGCGCGGCGTGCTTGTCTCTCACGGCTCTGCGTCGCCGAGAGCCTGAGGAGAGAGGGTCCCATGACGGAACAGCGCGTGCCACACGCCGCACCGAAGGAAGTCCCGGCCGTAGAAATGGCAAAAAGGCCTACGATCGCACCCCGGCCGAACGATTCAGTGACTGGATCACCGCGATCGCGTCGAGCGGGCCGGTCCTGATCGGACACGTCATCTGGTTTGCGGTCTGGGTCGTCATCAACGTCGGCTGGGTCCCAGGTGTGCCGCCCTTCGACCCGTTCCCGTTTTCGTTTCTGACGATGGCGGTGTCGCTCGAGGCGATCTTCCTGGCACTGTTCGTCCTGGCGAGCCAGAACCGGCTCGGCCGGGAGTCCGAGAAACGCGGCCATCTCGACTTGCAAATCGACCTTCTCGCCGAGCGCGAGATGACGGTGGTGCTGCGACTGCTGCAAGACATCGCCTCACATCTGCAGGTCAAGGAAACCGTCACGCCAGAGCAAATCCGCGACTTGATCAAAAAGACGGACATTCAGAGCCTGACCGAACGGATGGAGGAGCTCGCGGGCGAACCGGTCAAAAAACACTCAACCTGAAGGCTGAATTGCCCCATTGCCCCATTGCCCCATTGCCCCATTGCCCCATTGCCTCATCGCCCCAGCGGCATGGTTCCTGCTCTTTCAGAAGCAGACACCAATGGCTGGTCACCCCCTTCGGCTCATCCTGTCCGTCGCCACGGTCACATTGACCCTGGCGTTACCCGTCTTGCCCGACGTCACCCGCGGCGTCCACGCCCAAGGACAACAATCAGGGGCAAAGAAGGCGGCGGTCCCCATTGATGAGTCCCCCGAGCTCATGTTGCAGGTCCTGCTGGATCGCGCGGGATTCTCGCCTGGTGAGATCGACGGCGTCAGCGGCGCGAACACGACCCGTGCGGTGACGGCGTACCGCCAGGCGCGCAATGTGAGCGGGACCGGCGCAGCCGACGTCCTGCGTGCTCTTCAGGCCGACTCCGAGCCGATCCTGACGACGTATCGCATCACGAGTCAGGACGCCGCGGGACCGTTCGTCCCCGAGATCCCGACGGACATGATGGAGAAGGCGAAGTTGCCGGCGCTTGGATATACGTCCGTGCTCGAGATGATCGCCGAGCGAACACACGCCGCGCCTGAGCTGCTGCGCGCACTCAATCCGGAAGCGAAGTTCGTCGAGGGCGAAGAGATCCGTGTGCCGAACATCACGCGGCCGTTGGTGCCGCTGGAGCCCACGGCCCCTGGTAGCGCGGCAGCCAAGACGGCGACGGCAGCGAGCCGAGTGGTCGTCTCCAAGGCCGGCTCAGGCCTGACCGTGTACGGCCAGGGGAACGAGGTGCTGTTTTTCGCGCCGGTGACGAGCGGCAGCGAGCACGACCCGTTGCCGATCGGCACGTGGAAGGTGAACGGCGTCTCCCGCAACCCGACGTTCAACTACAACCCGGATCTCTTCTGGGATGCCGATCCGGCGCACGCGAAAACGAAGATTCCTGCCGGGCCGAACGGGCCGGTCGGCACGGTGTGGATCGACATCAGCAAGCCGCACTATGGGCTGCACGGCACGCCCGAACCCGGCAAAGTCGGTCACACGGCCTCGCACGGCTGCGTCCGGCTGACGAACTGGGACGCGCAAACGCTCGCGGGATTCGTTCGCGCCGGCACCGTGGTGATCTTTGAGCAATGACCAACCGCCGCGCCTATCAGCGGTATCGCACGAACCTCTTCCTCGTCCTGATGGCCGTCTTCTCAGTCGTTGTCATCTGGGGCCTGGCACAGTGGCAGAACACGCGGGTGTCCGCGCGCTCGGCGCCACCGGTGGAGCCGGCCGCCGCGGTGAGCGCGGCCACTGCGCAGTCGCAAGCCGCCGGCGGCCTCTGAAGCTCCGCGTCTTTCGCCGGCACCGCCTTCACTCGAGCCGATCATCTCCGACCTGCGGCGCCGAGATCTGGCGGTGCCGGTCGAGGGCGTCCCCCGCGAGGCGCTGGACGATACGTTCGGCGATCCGCGCAATCAGACCCGTCAGCACGAAGCGCTCGACATCATCGCGCCTCGCGGGACGCACGTGCTGGCGGTCGAAGACGGATCGGTGGTCAAGCTCTTCACGAGCGAGCGCGGCGGACTCACGCTCTACCAGTTCGACCCGACGCAGCGGTACGCGTACTACTACGCGCACCTCGACGCCTACGCGCCGGGCATCAAGGAGCAGATGCCGCTTCGTCGCGGGCAGTTGATCGGGTTCGTCGGCACGACGGGCAACGCCCCGAAGGACACGCCGCACCTGCACTTCGCCATCTTCCTCCTGACGGACGAAAAGCAGTGGTGGCAGGGGACGCCGATCAACCCGTTTGCGGTCTGGGCGGGAAGAAGAACGAGGGCACGGAGAAGAACTAGAGCGTGTCGAAGTAGGCGACGACCTCCGCGCATGCCTGGTTGTTCGTGACTTCGATTGACGTTTCGGCCCAGCCGCGCGGAGTCGCGCCGTACTGATCGTCGAGCGCGCCAGTGTCGGCGCCGGCCTGCACCAGCCGTTTCACCATCGCGAGGTCGCCGTTCCAGGCCGCGGAGTGCAGCGCCGTATGGCGCGATTGTGCGTCGGACCGCGCGTCGACCTTCCCGCCATGCGCGAGCAGCCAGTCGACCATCTCGTGGTGGCGGAAATCGACCGCCGCCATCATCACGGCATCGAGCGCGGCGGCGTCCGGATCCGCGGCGATCAGACGCTGCAGCGTGGCCAGATCGCCGAGGCGCGCGTACTCCTTCGGCGCGGCAGCGACGCCGCGGCTCACCAGGTGACGCACCAGCGGCTCACCCGGCGCCCCGAGACGGCTGAACGCGTCGATCGGCGCCGATCCCCAGCGGTCTTTCAGATCTGCCGGCGCGCCGAGGGTCAGCAGCCGATCGATCGCGAACGGCGTTCGCGCGAACGCGAGGATCGATCCGCCATTGGGGGTGATCGCCGGCAGGCCGCCGTCGCGAAGGAACGCGTCGGCGCGGGCGTCATCACCCAGCATCAACGCCTCGAGCAACCCGATGCGCGCGCCGCGCGCGATGAGCGCGTCCTGGACCGCCGGCGTACGCTTGTTGATCGCGAGCATGAGGGGCGACCAGTGATCGTACTCGTCGTTCGCGCCGTTCACGTCGGCCCCATGCTCGAGGAGGAGATCGATGACTTCGCGCCGGGTCGTCTCGATCGCGACGTGCAGCGCCTGCGGCCGCCCGCCCCAGAACGGGTGCGGGCCAACGGCATTGACGAGCGTCGGGGCCGCCGCCAGCATCGCCTTGATGTTGTCGACGCGGCCGGCGCCGACCTGCTGCAGAAACGCGGCGACGATCTGTTCGCGCGATGGCATTGCGGGGGGCCGGCGGGCGGGCGCGGCAGACGGCACTCTAGCCTGCGTAGATGGCGACGTCAATCTGCGCAGAACTGGTATCGTGACCAATGCCTTTTACGGCGCTCAAGCTCCATCCCCTCCTCGACCGCGGCATCAAGGAACTCGGGTTCCGCCGGCCGACGCCGATTCAGTCGGAGGCGATTCCGCCGGCCATGGCTGGCCGCGATGTGCTGGCGACGGCGATGACGGGCAGTGGAAAGACTGCTGCGTTCCTCCTGCCGATCCTGCATACGCTCATCGGCCGGCCGCGGGGAACCACGCGCGCGCTGGTGCTCACGCCGACGCGCGAGCTCTCGGCGCAGATTCTCGCGGACCTGAACGATCTCGCCGTCCACACGCCGATCACGGCGGCGGCGGTGTTCGGCGGCGTCGGCATGGGCCCTCAGGAGCATGCGTTCCGCAGCGGCGTCGACGTGATCGTCGCGACGCCGGGACGGCTGCTCGATCACTTCAGGGCGCCGTACGCACGCTTGCAGGGCCTCGAGCATCTGGTGCTCGACGAGGCCGACCGCATGCTCGACATGGGCTTCCTGCCGGACATTCGCCGGATCCTGCGCCACATCCCCACGAAGCGGCAGACGCTCTTCTTCAGCGCGACGATGCCGCCGCCGATCGCGGCGCTGGCGCGCGACATGCTGCACAACCGGTCGCGATCGACGTCGCGCGGCCGTCGACGCCCGCGGTCGGGATCACGCAGGCCGTCTATCCGGTGTCGCAGGGCCTCAAGGCCGCGCTCCTCGTCCGCTTGCTCGGACAGGAAATCAACGAGGCGCTGGTCTTCACGCGCACCAAGCATCGCGCCAATCGGCTGGCCGATCACCTGGTCAAGGCCGGCATCAAGACCGAGCGCATCCACGGCAATCGATCGCAGCCGCAGCGGACGCAGGCGCTGGCCGGTTTCAAGAGCGGCCGGTATCGCGTCCTGGTCGCCACCGACATCGCCGCGCGCGGGATCGACGTCGTCGGCCTGCCACACGTCGTCAATTTCGATGTGCCAGCGGTGCCCGACGACTACGTCCACCGGGTCGGCCGCACCGGCCGCGCGGAGGCCGTCGGCAGTGCGTTCACGTTCGTCGCGCCGGACGAGGAGTCGGACCTGCAGGCCATCGAGCGCGCCATCGGACGCCGGTTGTCGCGCGTCACCCTGCCCGACTTCGACTACACCGCGAGACCGCAGGCGCTCGAAGTGCCGCTCGCTCAGCGAATCGCCGAAATCCGGCAACGCAAGCGGGATGAGCGCCAGCGCGGGCAGGCGCGGCGCGATGGCGGGAGCGCGCGGCGCGATGGCGGGAACGCGCCTCGTCCGCAGGGGCCGGGAACGCGCGAGCACCGTTCGTTCGGACCCCGACGGCGTCCTCGGTGAGGAAGAGAGACAGTCGGTACGTAGCGCGGCTCGGGTTCTGAGCCGCGATCCCTGACCGCGGCTCACAGCCCGAGCCGCGCTACGTGGCCCAGGCTATTCATGCCGTAAGGCCGTCATCACCGGCACCCGCGTGGCGCGGCGCGCCGGGATGTAACACGCGACGAGCGCCAGCGACGCGAGACCCGCCGAGATCCCGCCATAGGCGACCCAGTCCGACGCGTCGACCAGTGGCAGGAAGCGCGCGATCACGCGGCTGAGAGCGGCCGAGACCAGCAGCCCGACGACCAGGCCAACGGCGATCAGTTGCAGGCCCTGGCCAAGAATCAAGCGGAGCACGTCGCGCGGTTGTGCGCCGAGCGCGACACGAATGCCGATCTCGCGCGTCCGGAGGCTGGCGCCGAACGCGACCACGCCATACACGCCGATCACGGCGAGGATCAGGCCCAACAGGCCCATGCCCCCGACTTGAATCGCGCCGATCTTGAAGATGAGGTAGCCAAAAATCCCCTGCAGCGACTGGCCCATCGTCCTGAGGTCCGCAATCGGCATGTCCGGGGCGATCGATCGGACCTCGCGCTCGAGACGCGGCCCGAGCGCGGCCGGATCGCCGACGGCGCGTACGTGAAGGGTGCGGAGCGACAGATCCCGCACGAGCGGCAGGTAGATGATACGGACGCGGCGCCTCGAAGACGAGCACGTACTTGCTGTCGCGCGCGACGCCCACCACTTCGAGCAGCGGCTCGGTCAGGTTGAAGGCGCGAAACCGTTTGCCGATGGGATCTTCCCCTGGCCAGTACTTCGCCGCCATCGTCTCGTTGACGATCGCGAACTTCCGGGTCGTCGCGTGCTCGCGTTCGTCATCCTCGGTGAACGCCCGGCCGCGAACGATCGGAATCCCCACCGTTTCGAAGTAGTTGTGACCGATGTGATTCATGAACGAGGCCGGCGGCTGCGACGTGCTCGGCACCGGCTGGCCTTCGATGTAGATCGAGCCGCCGCCGATCAGGTAGCTCATCGGGGTCGTGAACGCGACCGCCACCTCCGCGACCTCGGGCCAGGCGCCGACGCGCCGCTGCAGGTCCTTGTAGAACTCGTTGATCCGATCCTCGTCGTAGCCGATCTGTTTCGGATCGAGCCGCATCGTGATGAGGCGGTCGGCGTCAAAGCCCAGATCCAGGCGTTGCGCGGAAGTGAGAGTGCGGACGAAGAGACCGGCGACGACGAGCAGGGCCAGCGAGCCGGAGATCTGACCGACGACGAGGAGACGACGGAGACGCTGGCGATCGACGCCGTCGGAATGGCCTTTGCCACCGTCGTGGAGCGCGGCCCGGGCATCGGCGCGTGAGGCGCGCCACGCCGGCCAGAGGCCGATGACGATGCCGGTGACCACGGCGGCGCCCAATGAAAACAGGAAGACGTTCAGATCGAACGACACGTCGACGTTGAGCGGGAGATCGGCGCCGAGGTCGAGCCGTGAGATATACGCGCGCGCGACCCAGTGGCCGACCGCGAACCCGGCCAGACCGCCGAGCCCCGACAGCAACAGGCTCTCGATGATCATCTGACGCACCAGCCGGCCGCGGCTCGCGCCGAGCGCGGCGCGCACCGCCATTTCGCGCTGACGCGCGCTCGCGCGAACGAGGAGGAGATTCGCGACGTTCATGCAGGCGAGCAGAAGGACCAGGCCGGCGACCGCGAGGCCGAAGAGCTGCACCAGCGGGAGCGCGTCACTGACGGCCCGCAGCGGCAGGGGCCGGGCGCGCGGCTCCGGAATGACTCGGGCGGCGATGCCGCGATCGGTCTCGGGATACTCGCCCTCGAGCGTCGTCATCAGCACGTCGGTCGCGGCCTGGGCGTCGGCGACGCTCACGTCCGGCTGAAGCCGCGCGAATACCTGAAGCGTCCGCGCCTTGCGGTTGTGGTACAGCCAGCGCCTGGACGTCCGGGGGACAGCACGCCGTAGTCGTCGAGCGTGACGTAGCCGTCGATCTCGATGCCGAAGAGGGTGCCGCGGAACGAGGCCGGCACCACGCCGATGACGACCGCCGGAGCGCCGTCGATCCGGACGGCGCGGCCGATGACGTTGGGGTCGCCGCCAAACGTCTTCATCCAGAACGTGTGCCCCAGCACGACGTGTACCGGCGAGCCGGACGGTTCGGTGAAGAATGCGCCGAGCGCCGGCGTCACGCCGAGCCCGGTGAAGTAGTTGTTGCTGACGGCACCGTACCAGAACTGCGAGGGCCGGCTGGCGGTGGCCAGGCCGCCAACGCGCAGCATGATCCCGACGACGTCGCTGAAGGACTCAGCGCGCCGTTGAAGGTCCTCGAGGGCATCGATCGAGAACGAGTACTGGAAACCGCCGGTTTCGTCGCCCTTGGTCTCGGCCGCGATGGCGACGAGCCGCTCACTGTACGGCAAGGCGAGCGGCCGCGACGCGGTGTTCAGCAATCCATATAACGCGGTATTGGCACCGAGGCCGATCGCCATCGTCAGCACGGCGGCCGCCGTGAAGGACTTGTGGTGCCAGAGGAAACGAATCGCGTGACGGAGATCGCGCATTGATGGAAGAAGTATAGGGGTACGAGGTGCGAGGTACGGGGACGAGGTACAGTCAGGTCGCGTGCCTGAGTTACCGGAAGTCGAAGCCGTACGTCGCGAACTGGAACCCACGTTGAGCGGCGCGCGAATCGTCGGCGTCCTGCTGCGCCGCCCCGACCTGCGCCGGCCCTTCCCAAGAGATTTCGAGCGCCGGCTGCGAGGAGCGACGGTGCACCGCCTGGCACGTCGTGGCAAATATCTGCTGGCCGACCTGTCGTCCGGTGAAACGCTCCTCATGCACCTTGGAATGTCGGGCGCGTTTCGGGTGCATGACGCCGACGCCGCCTCTGAGCCGCACGATCATGTCGTCCTCGAGTTGGAGTCGGGCGTGCGGGTCAGCTTCAACGACCCGCGGCGGTTCGGCATCATGGACCTCGTGCCGAGCACCGACCTCGGTCAGCGGCCGCCACTCGCGGCGATGGGTCTCGAACCGCTGTCCGCCGAGTTCAACGGCGCGGCGCTGGCGCGCGCGTGCGCCCGCAGACGGACGCCAATCAAAGTCGCGCTCCTGGATCAGGAAGTCGTCGCCGGCCTTGGCAACATCTACGCGAGCGAGGCCCTCAGCCTGGCGCGCCTCTCGCCGCGGCCAGCCGGCATCGAACATCGCGACCTGCGGCCGGCCTGCCGCGCGAAGCGCGCATGCCCTGGCTGCCGCGATCAAGGCCGTGCTGCTCCGGGCGATCGCACGGCAAACTGGCCGACGCTACCGCGGCGCCACGTTCAGAGTCTACGACCGTGACGGCGAGCGCTGCCCCAATCGAGGATGTGCGGGAACCATCCGACGCATCACGCAAGCGGGACGGTCGACGTATTACTGTCCAAGATGCCAGAGGTCCGGAGTGAAGGGCGCTTGAAGTACGGAGTGGAAAGCGCTTGAGGTGCGGAGTGGAGGGCGCTCGAGGTCCGGCGTGGAGGGCGCTCGAGGTCCGGCGTGAAGGGCGCTCGAGGTCCGGGGCGCTCGTAGCGCGCCTCGGGCTTGGAGGCGCGACGACTCGCGGGCGAAGTCCGGGGTGAAGGGCTGCTTGAAGTCCGGTGAAGACGGGCCGGCTTGAAACCAGCCGGCGAGGTCCGTTAAGGTGGAACTAGAAGGGGAGTAGCCAGCGGGACGGCCCGTCGGCCGAATCGTCACCACTGCGCGGAGACGCGCACGGTTCGGTCGGGTTCCCAGGAACAGGCGAGACCTTCGCACAGCAGGTGCGAGGTGTCTCGCCGTTGTCGTTTGTGCGCGACCTCGCACCATTGCGCTGCCTGTGCAGCGCAAGGAGGAGCGCATGGACCCCTTCGACATCCTCATCTCGGCCACCGGCATCGGCTCGTCTGCGGGCCTGGCCGGTCTCCTCGTGTGCGCCGCGCACCAGCGTGCCGCCGCCCATCGCCTCTTGCGCCAGCGCCTGCGCGCTGGCTACACGGACGTCAGGACCTTCCACTACTGGGTGACCGCCAGCACCGTCGCGGGGCTCGTCTAATGGCAGCCACGACGACCCACGTCCGGCCGCCTGCGTCGCCTGCCACGCGCGAGCCTGCGTCCGAGCCCGGCGTGGCACACGCTCGACACCGCCGCGACCGCGACGCGGCTCGACGCCACGTCAACGGGACTCGCCGCCGGCGAAGCGGCGCGGCGCCTGACGACGCACGGGCCGAACGAACTGAACGTCCAGGCACGCGAGTCTGCCTGGCGCACCTTCGCGGCCCAGTTCCAGAACGTGCTGATCGTGATTCTGCTCTGCGCCACGGTCATCTCCGGCTTTCTTGGCCACACGCTCGAGGCGGTCGCGATCACCGTGATCGTGCTGTTCGCCGTGCTGCTCGGCTTCTTCCAGGAGTACCGCGCCAGCCGGGCCCTCGAAGCACTTCGGGAGATGGCGGCCCCGGCGGCGCACGTCCTGCGCGACGGCGAGGAGGTGACCGTCCCCGCGCGCGAGCTCGTCCCGGGCGATCTCGTGGTGCTTCGCGCCGGCGATCGCATACCGGCCGACCTCCGGCTGATCGAGGCCGTCAATCTCGCCGTCGACGAAGCGGCACTCACCGGCGAATCGACGCCGGCGCAAAAGGTCACGCGACGCCATCGGCGCGGCGGCGCTGCCGCTCGGCGATCGACGCAACATGTCGTACGCCGGCACGATGGCCGTCCACGGGCGCGGCCGCGGCCTCGTCGTCGCCACCGGCATGGCGCACGGAGTTCGGCCACATCGCGCGCCTGGTCGAGACGCGTCGAGAGCAGCCGGACCCCGCTCCAGCTCAATCTCGACAAGCTGGGCGCCACGCTCGGCAAGGCGGCGATGGCGATCGTCGCGCTGGTGGTGGTCGTGGGTCTCGTTCGCGGCCTGCCGGTGATCGAGATGTTCATGTTCGGCATTGCGCTCGCCGTCGCCGTCGTGCCCGAGGCGCTGCCCGCGGTGGTCACGATCTCGCTCGCCATCGGCGTGCGACGGATGGTGAAGCGAAACGCGCTCGTGCGGCGCCTTCCGATCGTCGAGACGCTCGGGAGCACGTCGGTCATCTGCTCGGACAAGACCGGCACGCTCACGAAGAACGAGATGACGGTGCGGCAGTTGTGGCTCGACGAGCGCCTGATCGACGTCACCGGGCGCTGGCTATGAGACCGCCGGCGAGTTTCGGGACGGCGGCGACCGGATTCGACGCGACGGAACAGGTTCAGGCTGCTGGCGGCTGCGGCCGTGCTCGCGTCCGATGCGCAACTGGTCGACCGTCGACGGCCGGACCCGCGTGACGGGCGATCCCACCGAGGGCGCGCTCGTCGTGCTCGGCCTCAAGGCCGGCCTCGATCAGGACGACCTCAACCACCGGCAGCCGCGCGTCGGCGAAATCCCGTTCACCTCGGAACGGCGGCGGATGACGACCCTGCACGAGACGGCGGACGGCACGGTGGCCTATTCGAAAGGCGCCACCGAGGACGTCCTGGCTGGCTGCGTCAGCCTCTGGCAGACGGACGGCCCAGTGCCGCTCAGCACCGATCGCCGCGAGGCGATCCGCGCCGTCGAGCAGCGACTGGCTGGCAAACGGCCTGCGCGTCCTGGCGATTGCCACGAAGCACGAGACCACGCTCGAGGACGCCGAAACCGGGCATGACGCTCCTCGGGCTGGTCGCCATGATGGACCCACCGCGGCCGGAGGCGCTCGACGCCGTCCGCACGTCGGCCGCGGCCGGCATCCGCACCGTGATGATCACGGGCGATCATCCGCTGACCGCGAGCTCCGTCGCCCGCGAGCTCGAGATCCTGAACGACCAGCGCGTCGTCACCGGGACTCGACCTCGACGCGATGAGCGAAAGCGATCTCGATCGGGCTGTGGATCGCATCGGCGTCTACGCGCGCGTCACCCCGGCCGACAAACTCCGCGTCGTCGGGGCCTGGCAGAAGCGCGGCGCGATCGTGGCGATGACCGGCGACGGCGTCAACGACGCCCCGGCGCTCAAGAAGGCCGACGTCGGCGTCGCGATGGGCATCGCCGGGACCGACGTCAGCAAGGAAGCCGCCGGCATGACGCTGCTCGACGACAACTTCGCCACCATTGTCGCCGCCGTCGAAGAGGGACGCCGCGTCTTCGGCAACATCAAGAAATACCTGATGTATCTGCTCTCGTGTAACGTCGGCGAGATCCTGCTGCTGGCGGGATCGGTGATCGCCGGCTTGCCGCTGCCGCTGACCGCGGTGCAGATCCTCTACGTCAACCTCGCCACCGACGGCCTGCCCGCGCTCGCGCTCGCAGTGGATCCGCCCGAGACCGACCTCATGCAGCGGGCGCCGCGCGATCCGCGGGTCGGCATCTTCACGCGACCGGTCGTGCTGATCCTGCTCACGGCCGGCATCTGGTCCGCCATCATCAACATCGGTCTGCTGACGTGGCTCCTCCACGCCGGACGGCCCGTCAACGAGGTGATGGCGATGACCTTCATCGCGCTCGTGCTGGTTCAGTTCTTCAACGCGTACAACTGCCGCTCGGACCGGCTGTCGGTCTTCCAGAAACCGTTTGCGAACCGCTGGCTGAACCTCGCCGTGGCGTGGGAGCTGGTGCTGCTCGTGGTGATCACCTACACGCCGTTCCTGCAGCCGGCATTCGGCACGTTCGCCTTGTCGGCGGCGGACTGGGCGCTCACGGCCGGCCTCGCCTTCACCATCGTGCCGGTCGTCGAGCTGGTGAAGTGGCGGGCGCGGGAGTGAAAGACACTTGAAGTCCAGTACTGGCGCGCGAGGTCCGGAATGAAGGGCGCGGGAAGTCCGGAGTGAAAGGCACTTGAAGTCCGGCGTGACGTGCGCTTGAAGTCCTGGGTGGAAAAGCATGAGGCTTGGCGCTGACAGCGCGCGGAGGCCGAAGCGAAATGCGGTGGAGTCCGGCACGGACACCGACCGGAGCGCGGGGCGGAGCGCGCGGAGGTCGAAGCGAAATGGGGGTGGGGCCCCATTTCGGACTAAGGAAGTAGACTGAGCCAGGTCTGCTTATGAACACGCCCGCACCCGACACCATCTGCCCGCTCTGCGGCGAGACGAATGAGTGCGGCATGGCGGCCGGCGAGAGCACCTGCTGGTGTTTTTCGGCAGCGATTCCAGCCGACGTCCTCGAGCGGATTCCAGCCGATCAACGCGGCCGCGCCTGTATCTGCGCCAAATGCGCTGCACCAGACAACGCGCCTGGCCACACCCGCGCGAAGGGCGTCGTTGCGCTCGTCATCGCGTTCCTGCTCTTGGTGGCATCGCCACAGGGCCTGGTGCAGTCGGGCGTTGGGACCATCACTGGCGTCGTGCGCGACCGGGCGAATGGCGTCATCCCCGGTGCAGTCATCACCGTGACCGCTGGCGACGGCGCACCCCGGAAGGTGACCGCGGCCGCCGATGGCCGGTATCGTGTTGCCGACCTGCCGGCTGGCGTCTATCGCGTTCGAGCCGAACTGGCGGGCTTCAGGCCCTCGCCAGCTGAAACAGTGACCGTTTCAGGCAGCGGAACCGTGGAGCTGCATTTCGCGTTGCGCATCGGCTTCCTGGCGATCGCCGACTACGTCTTGCCCGCAGGAGGTGCTCGCGGGGCATTACAAAAGGCCGATGTCGTCCTACAGTCTGCGGATTACGGAGACGCTGGGCCCTCGCGTCCTTCCGCCCTGCGAATGCACGATCGACACGTTACATCGCGCGCAAATCGTCGGCGTCTTCAAGAACACCGGCCCGGAGCTGGTCACTGGCGGGACGATCACGTTTCATCAGGATCAGGCCGGCGAGTGGGTCGAGGACGGTCGGACGTACCGCGGTCAGTTCGCGCCGTATCGCGCCGGCGACGAGCTCATCGGGCTCTTCAGCCGCGACGATGCGGGCCGCCTGTCGGAGCTCGCAGGTCCTCATTACATCGTCTCGCGTTGTCGACGGACGCGTGAAGGTTCCGCCGTATTCCGCGTCGGGGTGACGGAAGACATGAGCCTCGACGCGTTCATCGCGGCGCTCAAGCGACTGCTGGCGTCCTAGGGCCCGTCAGGAAGACATGAGCCGTTCTGACCGCCGATGCATCCCGCCTCGCGGCGTTGCTCGTCGGTCAAATGCGCTGGGCATTCTCCCTCCTCGCGCCTGGCGATCGGGCGCCTCGACGCCCAGAACAGCTCAGTTGTTTCCTGACGGCCCTGAGCTACGCCGCGATTCCCCGATTACCCATCGCGATTGCCGATTGCCGATCGAGATTGCCGATTCGCCCGATTGTCCATCGCGATTGCCGATTGTCGATTGTCGATCGGGATTGCCGATTATCGATGTCTCTGCGATTGCAGATTGCCCATCGCGATTGCCGATTGTCGATTGTCCATCGCGATTGCCGATTGTCGATTGCCGATCGGGATTGTCGATTATCGATGTCTCTGCGATTGCAGATTCGCCGATTACCGATTGTCCATTCTCACGGTCCGCAGTACGTCCCGGTGAAATCGCGGCAGCGCTCGAGCTTGAACGCCGGATCGACGCGCCGGGCGCCTTGTCGGCCTCGGCCACCGCGCGGCCGGTCGCGTACATCCAGCGCGTCATCTTCGTCAGCTTCGCGACGTCGATGCGATCCGGGTTGTCGAACGGCGTGTGGTAGTCCGGGTGCAGCAGCGTCGTGAAGAACAGCGCCGGCACGCCGTTGCGCGCGTACGGCAGGTGATCGCTGCGGTAGTACCAGCCCTCGCGATGCTTCGGATCGTCCCACGAGTGATCGAGCGTGAAGCCGGACACGGCCTTGTTGGCGGCGAGCGCCATCTCGACGAGCTCCGGCGAGTTGCGATGCGGCGGCAGCACGCCGAGCAGCGCCGCCGTCGTCGGATCGTTGCGGCCCATCATGTCGCCGTTGAGGCACGGCGACGATCGACGTGAGCGGCACGGTCGGATGCTTCACGTACCAGCGCGAGCCCATCAGCCCGCGCTCTTCGGCGCCGTGCCAGATGAACAGCGCCGACCGGCGGCCCGGCGACGCGGACATCGCGCGGCCGATCGCCAGCAGCGCCACGGACGTCGTCGCGTTGTCGTCGGCGCCGTTCCAGATCTCGTCGCCGTTGACCGGATAGCGCTCGCCGTCGTGATCCTGATGCGCGCTGAACAGCACGTACTCGTCGCGCGAGCTTCGGATCGCGGCCCGGCACCTTCGCGATGACGTTGACGGACGGATACGTGAAGCTGTCGGTGAAGATCGACGCGACCAGCCGCGCGTCGGCGGCGAGCGGGCCGCCGAGCGCCGACTCGCGCACGTAGAGCAGCGGCATGCCGCGCGTCGGCCGTGCGCTGCTCGGCGGTGCCGTCCGGATCGAGCGCGTAGGTGCCGCGCGGAAACGAGAACGGCGACGCGCTCCCACTGATCGCTGCGCCGTCGTCCGGCACGATCGCGACGATCGCCGCCGGCGCCTCCGCGGCGACCGTCTTCTGAATCGCGCGCAGCCAGGTGCGCAGCGCCTGCGGCGGCCGGGCCCGGCGCGCCGGCGCGCGCGCGGCGCGTAGCGCACGACGAGCGACGCGGTCCTTGATCGATCGAGGCCGGCCAGCGCGTCGGCCGACGGCGACGATCACCGGCGCGTCGACATTGGCGAGCACGGTGCGCGTCGGGCACGACGTCGCGGCCCATGCGCAGCGTCTTGCCGCCGAGCGTGACCGGGCTGCTCGCCGAGACGCGGAAGCGCTCGAGCGGGAAGAACTGAAAGTAGGTGCCGTTGTCGCCGGCCGGCTGCAGACCCGCCGTCGCGCGCGCGCTCGGCGAGCCACACCGACGCCGTCATCTCGTCGAGCGTGCCGCCCTCGCGGCCGCGCATCGCGTCGCCGGCGAGCGTGAACAGATCGGCCTTGATGTCGGCCTCGCGGATCCTGTCGATCGGATCCGGCGCCTGCGCCCCGCCGACTCCGACGGCAAGGGCGAGCATGATCGCGATTGACCACTGCCGATGACCCATTGCCGATTGTCGGTTACCCATCGAAACGATTACTCGATGACCGATTGCCTCATGGCAACGATTGCTCGATTGTCGATTGTCGATCATGCCGATTACCCGATTCGATGCCGATTACCCATCGCGATGCGATTGCCCGATTACCCATCGGAACGATTGCGCGATTGCCGATTACCCATCGGGATTGCCCGATTGCCGATGTGTTTGCGATTGCAGATTACCGATTACCGATTATCGATTGTCGACTGCCTCGCGCGCCCGGGTATCGCCTCCGCGCGCCGCGACTGGAACGGCAGGCTGCGAATGACTTCGCGCACGAGCGTCTGGAAGCCGTAGCCCGACTCCGCCACGTTCTTGCTGATGGTCCGCACCGTGGGCCGGTCGTAGCGCTGGAGACCACGGCCGAGGCTGTACACCAGCAGCTTTTCGGTCAGCGCGCTGGTCAGCTCCGGCCGCATGTCGCCAAGGATCTCCCGCATCTCGGCGGGGTTGCTGAACGACTTGCCGCTCGGGAGCACGCCACTCGAGTCGACCTTGAAGGTGCCGTCCTGGGTCCGCCACTTGCCGATCGCGTCGTAGTTCTCGAGCGCGAAGCCGAGCGGATCCATCCGCGAATGGCAGGACGCGCAGATCGCATTGGTCCGGTGCTTCTCCATCTGCTGCCGCAGCGTGACCGACGTGCCGAGCGCCTCTTCGTCGAGCGCCGGCACATCGGCCGGCGGCGGTGGCGGCGGCGTGCCGAGAATGTTCTGAAGGATGTACTTGCCGCGAATGACGACCGACGTCCGGGTCGGATAGCTCGACACCGCCAGCACGCTCCCGTGGCCCAACACCCCGCCACGCTGATCGGTGGTCAGGTCAACCCGGCGGAACTCGTTGCCGGTGACGCCGTCGATGCCGTAGAACCGGGCGAGCGGCTCGTTCAGGTAGGTGTAGCGCGCGGTGACGAACTCGCTGATCGGCCGGTTGCCGCGCAGCATCGCGTCGAAGAACATCCGCGTTTCGGTCTTCATCGCATCGCGCAGCGCCGACGTCCAGGCCGGAAACTTCTGCGGATCCGGCTTGATGGTGTCGAGGTTGCGAATCTCGAGCCACTGACCGGCGAAGTTTTCCGCCATGGCGCTGGCCTTCTGATCGGTCAGCATTCGCTTCACTTGCGCATCGAGTACGGCAGGCGTGCTCAACTGGCGGCGCTCGGCCAGCGACAACAGTTCGTCGTCCGGCATCGAGTTCCAGAGGAAGTAGCTCAGCCGCGACGCCAACTCGACGTCGGTGACGCGATGGGTCCTGGTGGGATCGTTCGGATAGAGATCGCGTTCGATGTGAAACAGGAAATGCGGCGACACCAGCATGGCCTGAATCGCGACCGCGAGGCCCTGCTCCACCGAAAGCCCGTCGGCCTGCGCCATGGCGACGAACTTCTTCAGCGACGCCACTTCGAGCCGCGTCACCGGCCGCCGGTAGGCGCGCCGCGCGAGCGTGGACAGAATCCGGTCGACACACGCCGATCCGGTCTTCGGATCGCAGATCAGGACCCGTTTACGGCTGGGCTTCTCTTCCGTCAACGGGAAGGGCCCGACGATCGTCATCGAGCCGATCCACTTGTTGGTCGTGTCCTTGTAGATGTTCTCCTTGGCGAGCGTCTTCACGAAATCGTCGTTGATGAAGCCGAGGCGAACGTGATGGTCGCCTTCCGGCAGCGACACCCTGATCATTTCCTCGGAGTACGGGTTGAAATACACCAGGCCAGACGGCTTGGTCTCGACGACCTTCGTCTTGATCAGCTTTCCGTCCACCCAGACACCGAGGATCACGGGCTTGGCGGGGGTGAACCACTCGCCCGGCCGCTGGCCCGGCAGGCCAATGCGGAGGTCGTAGTCGGCGTCGAAGTCGACGCGGTGTGTCGCCTCCACATTGCTCGGATCGATTCGGCGGAGATTCTTGAACCGGAGGCTGTACTCGATCTCAATCGCCTTCGGCAGCGGTTCGGCGGCCACGGTCCGCTCGGCAATGCGCGTGGCGGCCGACAGGTACTTGTCCATCAGGACCGGCGAGACCGTCAGCACATCGCCGATATTGTCGAAGCCCTCGCCCGAGTCGTCGGTCGGGAAATTCTTGTCGGCGCGAAACTCGATGGCCAGCAAGTCGCGAATGGTGTTGGTGTATTCCGCCCGATTCAGCCGCCGCGCCGTCACGCGGCCCGGATCCGGTTTGATCGCGGCATCGAACCGCGCGAAGTCGGTTTCGAGCAGCTTGATCAGCGCCGCGATCTCCGCCTCGGGCCGCTCGATCTCGGCCGGTGGCATCTCGCGCGCCTTGAGCCGTCTCATGATCAATTCCCATTGATCACGGTCGGCCGAGAGCGATTCCACCGTCCGGTACTTCGCGAGGTCGAAGCCGCCCTCGGGGTCGGGGGAGGTGTGGCACTCACTGCACGTGAAATCGAAGAGCACGTCGGTGGCGGCCTTGAACGCGGCGGTCGTCGGCGGATGATACACGGGCGCCACCGCGGGCTTCGGCGCCGGCGTGGCGGCCGCTCGGGACGACACCGGAGCCGGAGCCTTGGCCGGCGCCTGCACCTGAGCCTTGCCGGCTGCCTTCGCGGCTGGCGCCGTTCCCTGCGCTGACGATCTGATCTGAATCGCCGCCAGCAGCGCAATCGCCGAGATGCCGACGACGACGTCACGAACTCTCATGTGTCCGACTCCACTGCGGCCCCACCGCGGCCTCGCCCTGGGCGCGGCGCGGGTTTGGCGGCCACCATCGTCGCGTAGGCCTCGAGCACGCGGTCTTTCTGTGCCGCATCGACGATGAGGTATTTGTGCTTGCCCTCGACCGACGGCGTGAATTGCAGGCGTCCATCCTCGAGCACGCTGATCGTGCCGGCCTCGGACAACTTGAAGTAGGTGTCGTTCGGCTTCACCGCATGCAGCATCGCGGCGAGCGCCGAGGCTGGCGCGTCGTACGGCATGGTCTTGAACGCACGGTACGCGTCACCCACGGGATGCGCCGGCGCCCAGGTCAAATCCTTCTCGATCGTGGAGCCGGAAAACGGCAGCGCCTCGCCGACCTCCGCGCCGACCACGACGATGGGCGTCGGCCATTCGGCGAAGACTTTTTTCGCCGCGGCGATGTCGCTGGTGATCGCCGCGTCGGGCTGCCCCGTCGGGAACGTCCCGGCCGTCACCACCAGCCGTTCCGCCTTGGCCGCGATCTGCGGCCGGGCGCCGTAGAGGCCGAGCAGCCGGGCGACGCCCGAGAGCGGTCCGGCGACCACGATGCGGGCGTTGCCATCGTGCTGGCCGAGCAGGTTGTTGCGAATGAGCACCGCGTTGTCGGGCGTGTCGAGCAGACGCTTGATACCGGGGGTGTAGCGCGGGCCGCCCTCGGCGGTCTTCTCCGCCAGCGGTTTGGCGAGGACCGGGGCGTCGTCGGCCGGCGGCGCGCCCTCAGGCACACCGATCAGCGGCGGCCGGGCGAAGTAGAAGCTGGAGATGACCTCGGCGAGCTGCGCGGCTTTGAGGCTCGGCCGGGAGACCGCGATCGCGATGCTGCGCGCTTCGGCCTTCGCCGCGAAACCGCTCAGCAGCGCGATGGCGAGCACGGCATCGACGCGCTGCCCGAGATCACCCTCGAACGCGATGCCGATTGGCGGCCGAGCCGATCCACGTCCTGCCTCTTGCATTCAGGCCCACCGCATGCCGGACGACAAATCAGGACAGGCTGGCCGGGTCGAGCGGTCCAGACGAGTCGCCAAATTGTTCGGTCGGCACGCCCATCCGATCCATCAGCGTGAGATGGAAGTTGGCCATCGGCGTTTCCCGGCGGATAGATCACGCGACGGCCGGGCTTGAAGACGCCGCCGCCGCGTCCGAGGAGCAGCGTCGGCAGGTCTTCGTGCAGATGGCGGTTGCCGTCCGAGAGGCCGGCGCCGTAGACGATCATCGAGTTGTCGAGCAGGTTCGAATCGCCTTCCTTCGACGCCTTCAGCTTGTGCAGGAAGCCGGCGAGCTGCTTCGTGTGGTACTCGTTGATCTGCGTCACCTTTTCCATCAGGTCGGGCTTGCCCTGATGGTGCGTGCACGGATGGTGACCGTCGGCGATGCCAATCTCGCGATACGCGCGGCTCGTGCCTTCGCGCGTCATCATGAACGTGATCATCCGCGTCAGATCGGCCTGGAACGCGATGACCATCATGTCGCTCATCAGCTTGAAGTGCTCGGCGAAGTCGGGCGGGACGCCGTACGGCTTTTCGATTCCCGGATCGATGCGGACGCTTTCCTGCTCGGCCCTGACGAGCTGCCGTTCGACTTCGCGAATCGAATCGAGATACTCCTCGAGCTTGCGCCGATCGGTCGGGCCGAGCGACGACTGGAGTTTCTGCGTATCGGTGGTCACGAAGTCGAGAATGCTGCGGCGATAGCGCGCCTGACGCTCGGTCTGCTCGGGACTGAGCACGACGCCGGTGCCGAACAGCCGCTCGAAGAGGACGCGCGGATCGAGCACGGGCGGCAGCGGCTGCGTCTCGCTGCGCCACGCCAGGTTGTTGGTGTAGGCGCAGGAGTAGCCGGAGTCGCAATCGCCGGCCTGGCGGGCGTCGTCCATGCCGAGCTCGAGCGACGCGAACCGCGTTTCGTGGCCGATCTTGTTGGCGATGATCTGGTCGCAGGAGATGCTCGCCTTGATGTCGACGGTCGTCTTCTTGACCTGGATGCCGGTGAGGTAGGAACCCGAGCACCGGCCGTGGTCGCCCGCGCCGTCGAGCAGCGCGCGGCCGCTGTTGTGCGTCAGGTTGCCGAGCTGAATCATGTCGCCGCGGAAGTCCTCGAGCGGCTTGAGGATGCGCGGAAACTCGCCCACCAGCGCGCCCTCTTTGGCGATGTTCCAGTTCCTCATGTCGATGCCGTTCGGCACGTACATGAAGGCCAGACGCGTCGGCCCCTTGAGGGCCCTGGCGGGCGCGGCCATGGCCGGCACCATCGAATCGAGGAACGGCAGAGCGACGGCGGCGCCGACGCCTTTCAGGAACGTGCGACGCGGAAGCGACTTGCCGGTGATATACATCGGCCCCCCACCTGGTGGAAACGGTTCCATTTATCTTACCCTGCCGGAGGGCCGTCCGGGGAGGGGCCCGCGAAAAAATGGCCCCGCCCGTGTCAGGGGCCGACCGGCGCCGCTCATCGCGACAAAAGTCCGCGAAAACGCGGACAAAGCTGGCCCCCGGGCAGGGCAGTACGTAGGGCGGGCCGGGTTGGGGCCCGCCAACTGCACGCGGATTGCAGCCCAATCCGGCGCTACGCGTTTGGAAATGACCTACACACCGAGCACGATGCCGACGTCGTGGACCTGGCCATCGTCAACCAGTCCCATCGCCCGGTGGTCGACCAGCACGCCGTCGAGCGTCGCCCGGATCACGCCGCGGCAGCGCCGCTCGGGATTGGTCACGTGGATGCGGTATCGGGTCTCGCCCACGCGCCAGGTCATCTGGTACTCGGGCCAGGCCGACGGGATGCAGGGATCGACGGCAAACGTCGCACCCGGTGCGGCGCAACCCGAGCAAGCTCTCGATGGCGGCGCGATACATCCACGCGGCTGATCCGGTGTACCAGCTCCACCCTCCGCGTCCGCGGTGGTCCGGATGGCTGTAGACGTCGCCGGCCATCACATACGGCTCGAGCCGGTAACGCGCGGCGTCGCTGGCCTTGTCGGGCGTGGTTCACCGGGTTGAGCATGTGGAAGACCTCGGCGGCTTCGTCGCCGTTGCCCAGACGCGCGAGCGCCATGACGATCCAGGCCGCCGCATGCGTGTACTGCCCGCCGTTCTCGCGAACGCCCGGTGCATATCCTTTGATGTAGCCCGGATTCTGCTCGGACGACTCGAACGGCGGATGGAGCAACAGCAGAAGACGAGACCCGCGCGCCAGCAGAAACGTGCGGACGGCGTCCATCGCCCGGTCCGCAAACCTCAGCGGCACGGCGCCCGAGAGGACCGCCCACGACTGCGCGATCGAATCGATCCGGCACTCGTCGTTCTGCGCTGATCCAAGCGGCGAGCCGTCATCGTAGTAGCCGCGACGGTACCACTCGCCGTCCCAGGTCCGAGCCAGCGCTTCGGCAAGCCGCAGCGTCTCCTGCCGGTACCGATCGGCACGGAGCCGATCGTCGCGGGCATCGCAGATCGGCGCGAACGCCGTGAGGACGGTATGAATGAAGAAGCCGAGCCACGTGCTCTCTCCCAGCCCCTTCGCGCCGACCAGGTTCATCCCGTCATTCCAGTCACCGCTGCCCATCAGCGGCAGTCCGTGGCTGCCCACGGTCAGGCCCTTGTCGATCGCGCGGACGCAATGCTCGAACAGCGATCCTTCCTCGACAGCGACGACAGGCTGTCCGAAGGCGCTCTGTTGTCCAGGCTCGAGCGGCGGCGCGCTGAGAAACGGAATCCGCTCGTCGAGCACCGCAGTGTCGCCCGTCGTCGTCACGTACTCCGCGACCACGAACGGGAGCCACAGCAAATCATCGGAACAGCGCGACCGCAGCCCGCGGCCGCTCGACTCATGCCACCAGTGCTGGACGTCACCTTCCTCAAACTGCCGGCCAGCGGCGCGGAGGATATGCGCGCGCGTCAAGTCGGGTCGCGCCGACGTCAGCGCCATGCACGTCCTGGAGCTGGTCGCGGAATCCGAAGGCGCCGCCCGGCTGGTAGTAGCCGCTGCGTGCCCAGAGCCGGCAGGAGACATCCTGATAGATCAGCCAGCGGTTGACGAGCACATCGAAGGAATCGTCCGGAGTATGGACCTCGATCGCGCCGAGCGTCCGGTCCCAGTCGGCTTCGACTCTCGTCAGCGCGGCCCGAGCTTGCTCCACCGTGCCATGCCTCGCGATCAGTTCGCGGGCGTGCTCTTCGTCGCGGCCCTGGCCGAGCACCAGGACGACGTGGTGTGCGGCACCGGGCTCGAGCTCGACTTCGACGTGCAACGCCGCGCACGGATCCAATCCCGCACCGAAGTGCGCCGTCAGGCTCTGCACCCGCAGGCCGGCCGGATTCGACAGGGCGCCGTTGCGCCCGATGAAGCCTCTGCGATCGCCGCTCGCGGATCGAAGAGGATCGCTCAGATGCGCGAACGCGATCCGGCTGCCAAATTCGGCGTTGTACGGATTGGTGGCGAAGACGCCGCCGGTCACGTCGTCCAGGCGCGTCACGACGTGGGCGCCCTGGTTCTCGTTTGGCGGGCCGAGGACCCAGTCGTTGTAGCTCACGAGGCTGAGGCGTCTCTTGCTCCCGCTCGTGTTGACCACGGTCAGGCACGAAAACTTCACCGGATCCACGGTGTCGACGAAGATCGCGAGATCGTGCGCCAGGCCACGATGGACGCGCGAGAATCGCGTCACGCCTGCGGCGTGGCGGACCACGGTGCGGCCGCTCGATGCCGTACGCGGCACAGGGCCTGGCGTCGGCGACCAGAACTCCCCCGAATCGTCATCGCGAACAAACCACGCCTCCGAGGTCGGATCGATCACGGGGTCGTTGGCGAATGAAGTCAGCCGGTTTTCGCGGCTGTTTTCCGACCACGTGTGCGACGAACCCGACGCCGTCACGATCGTCCCGAAGCCAGGGTTGGCCAGGACGTTGGCCCACGGCGCCGGTGTTTCGCGGTCGCCCTCCAGGACAATGACGTACTCACGCCCGTCGTTCGCGAAACCGTCAACGCCGTTGCCGAGCGCGAGCGGCGGCACGGCAACCGGCTCGTCAACCGGCACTGGCGCCGGCTCAGTCTGGACCGCGCCTATCGGCGGCGAACCTGCGGACGCGCCGGGCGTCGTGAGCGTGGGCGGACGCGTCACATCCGCGTAGGGCCGGTCGAGCTGAGCACGCAGTCCGCCACGATCGCTGCTCAGGACCGCCCGCGCGATGGCCTCGAACAGCGTGCGCTCGGCGGCCGTGAGCTCGTCGCCGCGCAGCAGGTAGGCGCCGCCGGGGCGCTGCCGCCATTCACGCCACGGACCCGAGTCGAGCAGGCCGGTGAGCTGCGTGTGGAGATCGGCCAGGTATCCGGCGGGCTCGTCGTTGAGGATGACGACGTCGGCTCGCAGGCCCTTGAGCCGCCAGTACTCCGACGCCTGCAGGACTTCCCGCACCAGTGGCACCGCCTCGGCCCCCCGCGCGTGCACGAGGAGGATCGGCAGATCGCCCGAGACGCTGAGCCGCCAGAGACCGGGCTGACCGAGCTGGTTTCGAGCGGACGCGTCGCCCTCCGCCCGCAGCGACCCGTCGGAAAAGATCACCCGCGAGGCCAGCCGCTCGAACAGCAGCGCGTCGTCGCTCGAAATGGCGAGGTGGTGCAAGGCGCTCTGGACGTGCACGAGCGAGAGCGCGAAGGCGCGCATGGCGGCGCTCGGGTCGCGATACTTCTGCGCCAGTCCCTGTGCCGCTTCGCGATCGCCCGCCATGCCCGTCGCGAACGAGAGGCGGACGGCGGCTCCCGGGGCGAGCCGGATGCGCTGGCGCAGGCTGAAGATGGGGTCGAGCACGACTCCGGCGGTGGCCGAGAGGCCACGGCCGTCGATCGCGACCGGCGCCCGCCAGTCGCGGCCGCGTCCGAGAAATCTCGCGCGGTCGGTTTCCCATTCGATCGGTCCCTGTGTCCGGCCTTCGAGGCTCAACACGTGCAGCGCCCAGAGTGCAGGATCGCCGGGATTTCTCGGCCTTCTGTGGCAGAGCAACGCCGAACTGGCGGGGAGGAACTCCGTTTCGACGAACAGCTTGCCAAAGGCGGGATGCGCCAGGTCGGCGGCCGGCTCGGCGAGCGCGATCTCGACGTAGCTGGTGATGTCGAGATCGCGCATCCGCGATCCCTCGTTCGTGATCGACAACCGCCGCACTTCGACGTCGTCCTCAGTCGAGACCGCGATGTCGAGCTGGGTGACGAGGGTGCCGTCGCGGCGCCGGATCGTGGCCCGATCGGGACGGAAGGTGACGAGGTATTCGTCCGGCTCAGCGGCGGTCGGATGATACGCCGCCGACCACACGTCGCCGCTCCAGACGTCGCGCAGGTAGATGCCGACGCTTCCGGGATCCGTGGTGGCGTCGCGGCGGGTTCGCGTCACCGCAATTTGATCGTGGAACAGGCTGCCACCGCCGGCGTTGGAGATGACAGAGATCAGGCGGCCGTTCGAGAGCGCTTGCGAGTGCGGAAAGACCGTGTGCGGCGTGCGGTAGCGGCGCATCGGCAATGGCGGCGGCATCGTCACCTGCACGTCGTCGGCGGGCAGGACCCGCTCGGTCGGCACTTCGCGCGGCTGCCGTTCCTGGAGCAGCAGTTCGGTGGCCTGGACGCGCGGGTCGGCGTGAAACCGCGCGACCATGCGGTCGCTGAGCAGCGCGTTGGCCAGCGCCACCAGCGTCATGCCCTGGTGATGCGCCATGTAGGTGCGGACGACAATTGGCGCGGTGACTTCGACCGGCCCGCCGCTGGCTTGCGTGCGATCGGTGTAGTCGATGGCATCGAAGAAGCCGTAGTCGCCCGCGAGCCCAAGCGCGGCGAGGTGGCGCAGATTCTTCGCGCTCGCCGTCGGGACCAGTGGCGCGGCAAGCGCCGAGGCGTACGGAGCGATCACCAGTTCATCGCCCAGTCCCCGCTTGAGACCCAGTCCAGGCACGCCGAAGGCTTTGTACTGATAGGTCCCGTGGCGATCGACGGCGCTGTACGCCGATTCGGAGATACCCCACGGGGCGTCCGCCTCGCCGCGTAGTCGATGTGGCGCTGGACGGCGAGGCGGCACGACTGATCCAGCAGGGTGCCGGAGAACGTGCGCGTCAGCAGCAGGGGCATCAGGTACTCGAACAGCGTGCCCGTCCACGACAGCAGCGCCGGCTCGCCCTGCACCGCGGTGACGGTACGACCGAGATGAAACCAGTGCGACTCCGGAACATCGCCCTTGGCGATGGCGAGGAAGCTCGCCAACCGCGCTTCGGACGCGAGCAGATCGTAGCGCGAGGCGTCGAGCCGGCCGGCCGCGTCGGCGTCAACGGGACGATAGCCGATCGCGAACAGTTGACGGCGCTTGTCATAGAGAGGTTTGAAGTCCATGGCGTCGAACAGCGCGATGGCCCGGCGCGCCAGATCGCGGAGCCGCGTCGCGGTCGCCTCGGAGGTGGTCTCGAGCCCGGCGAATCGCGGCAGCGCTGCCGCCAGCGTGACGAGCGCGCCGGCCAGATTGCCGCTGTCCACGGTGGAGATGTAACGCGGCAGGAGCGGCAGGAGCGTCACCGTGTCGTACCAGTTGAGCAGGTGTCCCGCGGAGCGCTCGAGACGCTCGACCGTCGTCAGCGTCGCGTCAATCCTCTCGACCAGCTCGTCGAGCTCGATGAAACCCAGATCGTTCGCGGAGACGGCGGCCAGCAGGCTCATCGCGATGTTGGTCGGCGACGTGCGGTGCGCCACGCGCGGGTCGGGCGTCATCTGGACATTGTCGGGCGGCAGCGCGTGGTCGCCGGGTCCGGCGAAGACCTCGAAATAGCGCCAGGTCCTGCGCGCCGCCGCCAGCAGAAACGCGCGGTCGTCGGCATCGAGCACATCACGCCGCGACCGCACCGGCCGGCTGAGCAAGAACGCGATCGCGGGCGCCGCCGCCCACGCGCCGGCCACCGACAATGCCGCTGGAAGCGCTCGCGGATTGATCAGCGCCACCGCGGTCACGGCTCCGGCCGCGACGAGCGGACTGGCCATCATCCGCCTCGCGAACGCGCCGAGACGAGGCGGCCCGCTACGGCGTGCGGCCGCCGCCGCCGTCTCCCACTCGAGCAGACGCTCGTGCGTGAAGCCGACACGGACGAGCGTCACGACGATCGCGTGCAGGCGGTCCCGGGCATCGCTGGCGAGAAAGACCACCTGCAACGCCGCGCGGGCCGCCGCCAGACGGACCTCCTCGAGCGCGGCACGCCAGCGCGCCGCGTGCCAGACCGAGGCCAGCAGCGCGCGCACCTGGTCGGCGACGGGAAACCACACCGGCGCGAGCGTGGCTGCGGTCCAGGCCCACGCCGAACCGGGCAGCCAGAGCCACCCGGCCAGCAACAACGCGACCATGGCCGGCGCGCTCAAGCTGCGCCGCAGGTTGTCGAAGATCTTCCACCGCGCGATCAGCGGCAGGTCGTTGCGCCGCCAGCCGGCGCGGGTGGGAACGACTGGCAGCAGCCAGAACAGAATCTGCCAGTCGCCGCGTACCCAGCGGTGTTGCCGTCTGGCGTGCGCGAGCACGCTCGACGGATAGTCGTCGACGACTTCGACATCGGTCACCAGGGCGGCCCGGGCGTAGAGCCCCTCGAACAGATCGTGGGAGAGCAGCGTGTTGTCAGGCACGCGGCCGCGCAGCGACGCCACGAAGGCGTCGACGTCGTACAGGCCCTTGCCCGTGAAGATGCCCTCGTCGAACAGATCTTGATAGGTGTCGGACACGGCGGTCGTGTACGGATCCACGCCGGTGTGTCCGGCGTACAGCCGGGCGAACAGCGATCCGGCCGCGCTCGTCAGCGTGACGCTCACGCGCGGCTGCAGGATGGCGTAGCCCTCGGTGACGCGTCCGCTGCGCGCGTCGATCGCCGGCTGGTTCAGCGGATGGGAGATGATCGCGATCAGCGACTTGGCGACGTCGCGCGGCAGTCGCGTGTCGGTGTCGAGCGTGATGCAGTACCGCACGTGAGGCAGCACGCTCAGGTCGCCGATCTGGGTGACGAACGTGGTGTCGGTCGCGCCGCGCAGCAGGCGATTGAATTCGTCGATCTTGCCGCGCTTGCGCTCCCAGCCCATCCAGACCCGCTCGCGGGGATTCCACCGGCGCGCGCGATGGAACAGAAAGAAGCGATCGGCCTGGCCCGGAGCGAATCGAAGATTGAGGTCGAGAATGCCTTCGCTGGCGGCCGACAGAATCGATCCGTCCTCCTCGCGCACCGGCGGTCGGCGCATCGACGAAATCACCGAGGATCGCGAAGTGGATGTGCGGATCCCGGTTGCCTTGCGCGAGCACTTCCAGGTGCTCGAGCAACTCCGCAACGCCCTCCACGCTGGCGAGCAGCGTCGGCACGACGACCATCGTCCGCGCACTCTCCGGCACACCGTCTATGAGGTCGAGACGAAGCAGCCGGCGCGGACCAACCCGCCAGGCGATCAGCCGCTGGACGATCGCGATGGCGAGGTCCAGGGCCGGCAGGACCAGCAGGGCGAGCACGACGAGGAGCGGCACGGCCGAATCCTCGAGTCGCGAGGCCCGCAGGACAAGCGCGACGAGCCCGGCGGTGACACCAGCGACGGCGCCGAGATACAGCAGGGTCGGATGCCTGAGCGCAAACCGCCG
The DNA here is from genome assembly GCA_963816795.1 of uncultured Acidobacteriota bacterium. Lineage (GTDB taxonomy): Bacteria > Acidobacteriota > Vicinamibacteria > Vicinamibacterales > SCN-69-37 > CAWFLT01. Next base: position 40,200 of record CAWFLT010000005.1, read on the forward strand.
GATGCGGCGCCCAAACGGGGGCCGATAGCCGACGTCGGTCTCGAGCTCAGGGCGTCCGCGCCCGACCAGGTGATAGCCGACGTGCGCAGCGCGATCGCCGATCGTTCCACGCGCCGCCGCCTGCCGCGCGCTCTCGACGGCGAGCAACGCCAGGTGCACCTGCGCTTCCCCGGTGGACGCGGCGATCTGTTCGACCGCATGGCGCAGGTCGTCGCGGCTGAGAAAGTCCATCCGCGCATAGACGCCGGCAGGGTCGCGCCGGAGGGCCTGCTCGACCAGGCTGACGCGCTCGACGAACTCCCGCCAGTCGATCTCCGAGCAGAGCCGCAGGCTGCTGACGGCGTTGGCGACCGACACCTGCGTCATCCCCTGTCGCTGATGCTCGCTCCGCACGGCCTGTTCGGCCGTCATGCCCCGCGCCTCGAGATCGGCGTCCACGACGCGCCGGAGCGACGCGGCAGGCAGGCCGTACTCCCGCGTCCGCAGGAGCAACTGGACAATCGCCGCCAGCTCCAGCCCGGCGGGCCAGTGGGCCGGCCCGCCGCTCTCGGCCTCGCGCAGATACTCGTCGGCGATGGCGCGGGCGTGACGGGATCGCAGGATCTCGTCGGCCAGCCGGCGCAGGTTCTCGACGAGCACGAGGGTGAGCATGCTCGGCCACGCCCACAACTCGCCCAGGGTCAGCGGCGAGATGCGCTGGTACTGGTTCAGGAACGTCTCGAGCCGCGGCCGATCGAGCCGGCTGTCGCCATGGCGGACGAGCTCGACGGCCATGGCGTAGATGCGCGCGCGTCCGGCATGTTCGCGGGACGCCAGCCGCGGCAGTTGCCGATAGTAGAGGCTCGGCAGGTTCCGCCGCGCGTCGGCGATCTGCGCGCTGATCAGATGGAAGTTGTCGAGGAGCCACTCCGACGCCGAGGTCAGAAACCGGCCGGCGCGGACGTCACCCGCGAGCGTCTGGTAGGCCGCCCTCAGGACGCGGGCGTTGTCGTCGAACCGCGGCAACACCCGGCTGGCCCGCGCGCGCGGATCGATCGTGAAGCGGGCGGCGAGCGCGGCGGCGCGATCCTCCAGCCGTTCCGCCCCGAGCTGATCGTCGCGGAAGGGAGCTCGATCATGTGCGCCTGCTGCGGGTGGCAGCGGTCGACCGCCAGCTCAATCGTGCAGGACGACGCTGAGGAGCGATTTCTTGATCGTGATGTCGCCGTCGTACTCGATGAATCCGAGCCGGCGGAACTTGTTCATGAAGAAGTTCACACGCGATCGGGTCGTGCCCACGATCTCGGCGAGCACCTCCTGGGACACGCCGGGGATGCTCTGGACCGGCGCGTCGTCCTTGCCGTAGCGCGCGAGGAGCAGGAGCGCCCGCGCCAGTCGTTTCTCGCTGGAATTGAACAGCTGATCGACCAGATCCTGTTCGATCCGGATGTTGCGGCCGAGGACGTGCGCGAGGAAGCGATCCGAGAGCGCCGGCTCGTCGTGCAGCAGCCGCACCATCTCGGGCTTTTCGATCACCAGTACGGTGCTGGGCGCGCTCGTCGTGGCCGACCCCATGCGCACGGTCTGGCCGGCGAGACAGCCCTCGCCGAAGAAGTCGCCCTTGCCGAGCATGCCGATGACGGCTTCGCGGCCGGTCTTCGACAGCACCGACAACCTGATGGTGCCATCCTGGATGTAGAACACATCGGCGGCCGCATCGCCTTGCGAGAAGATCACGCGGCGGGCAGGATAGGTGACGATCGTGCGCTTCAGGCCGGCCGACTCGAGGAATTCTTCCGGGTTGAAGCGCCGCGTGGGCGGCCGGCGCGTTTTCTTGCTCATTCTGCGTCGCTGGTCCCGTAATCTTTTCACCTGCGGTGGACCTTGGCAAGGCCGTTTGGGCAGAGCTGCCCGAGACCGGCAGCCCGCGGCGCGGGGCCGCCGCCGAATTCACATCGAGACGCGCTCGAAGGTGACGATGCGGGCCGACAGGTTCGGGACCGCCGTTCGCTTCGCTTGAATCCACGCCTCAGCCATGGACCCTGCGGCGTCGCCTGCGCCGGCATCAGTCCACCAGGTCGCGCTCCCACGAGCGGCCTCGGGCAGGGGGGCTCCCGAGCAGGTCTTCGATCTGGTCGAAGGTCAGGACCACCGTGTGCGCGTAGCGGTCCCGCAGGTACTTGTGGAAGACCCGGAAATCGGACCCGTCGGCCGCCCGTCCGCGACTCGACGTCGTTTGGTCCATCGAGGAACTGTACCTCGGGAGGCCCGCCGGCGACTGTGCTCGATTGCACAGGTCCCCCGATCGGCGTTGCCGCCGCGCCTCGCGCGTCGATCTGCAGATCGCATTGCGATCGCTCTAAGCAGGCTGCTGAGAAACGCAGCCCTGTCTCATAGACATGAAGGCAATGAAGCGGCTGAAGGCCATGAAGGTTGCAGGCGGGTCTGGAACGCCCGGCGTCGTCCGGATGGGCGGGCACGCCCGCCAGACGCCGGGCGTCTTCATGCGCTTCACGCCCTTCATTCCCTTCACGTCATGAAGACCTTGATCTGGGTAGCGAGACAAGAGGTTTACCCCTCGAGACTCCGTGTGCCCCGTGCGTCTCCGTCTCTCCGTGTTCTGAAGCGAAGCCCTTTGTCACGTGATTCAGATCGCGTCGAGAATCTTGCGCGCCGCCTGGAGCTCCTTGAGCTGCGCTTTGCTCAGCGTGGGAAACTTCAGATCCATCTCTTCGAGCGCGTCGACGATGGCGGCGGCCACGACCAGGCGCGTGAACCACTTGTGGTCGGCCGGGACGACGTACCACGGCGCGTGCGGCGTCGCGGTCTCCCGGATCGTCTCCTCATAGGCGCGCTGGTAGTCCTTCCAGTGCGTCCGCTCCTTCGCGTCGGCGACGGAGAACTTCCAGTTCTTGGAGGGCTTGTCCAGGCGCTCGAGCAGCCGCTCCTTCTGCTCTTTGCGCGAGACGTGGAGGAAGAACTTCCTGACCGCGATGCCGTTGCGGGTCAGGTACCGTTCGAAGTTGCGGATGTCTTCGAACCGCTCGTCGAAGATGTTCTTCGTGACGAGCGTCTTCGGCAGCCGTTGCCGCTCGAGAATCTCGGGATGCACGCGGACCACGAGCGTTTCTTCGTAGTACGACCGGTTGAAGATGCCGATGCGGCCGCGCTCGGGGAGGCAGCATGTCGTCCGCCAGAGGAAGTCGTGATCGAGCTCCTGGTTGGACGGCGCTTTGAACGAGAACACCTGACAGCCCTGCGGGTTGATCCCCGACATGACGTGCTTGATGGTGCCATCCTTGCCGGCGGCATCCAGCGCCTGGAAGACGAGGAGCAGGGCCCAGCGATCCTGCGCGTAGAGCTTTTCCTGCAGTTCCCGGAGCCGGCCGATGCCCGTTCTGGAGCCATTCCTCGGCCCGGCGACGCGAATCCACGGCAGCCGGTGTCCGAGGGGTCCACGTCTTTCAGGCGGAACTTCTTGCCGTGCGACACGCGATAGCGCTTGGAAAACCGTTCGGCCAGCGACATGGTTCTCCTCCTACTTGGCGCCAGCCGCGCGCGGCGCCGCGACCGCGTCAGGCTGCCGCTCGAGACCCACGAGGCTCCAGCCGCCGCTGTCGCGGCGGAAGTACGTCCGCACCGGCTGTCGCCACTGCGGATACGCCGGACTCTCAGCCGAAATATCGATCGCGATCCAGCTGCCGGCAGCGGTGGGCAAGCCGGGGGGCGCGTCGATGGACGCGGTCGTGCTCTGCGCTTGCGCCAGCGGGCGCACCTCGTCCGTCGCGTTGTCGAACAGCCCCCAGGCGGCGCGGTAGCTGGCCGGGCTCCTGGCGACGTTGGCAGCGACGGCGGCGTTCTCGAACGTCAACCGGCCGTTCGGCTCCAGGCGCGGATTGACGATCGGATTGACCGCCGTCAGGTACGTCGCGGCGATCTTGTCGCGGCGCTTGATCAGGACGTCGGCCAGATGCTTTTCGGCGACTGGATCGCTGAACTGCCCGGTGTGGACGGCGGCCCGGATGAGCTCGTCGGTGAAGGCGGCGACCCGGCGCGCCGCCCAGAACGCGTCGTCGTCGCGCATCTCCAGATACGCGGTCGTCGGCGTCTGCGGCTTCCAGGTCCTGGGATCGAACGCGTCGCCTTCGAACTTCCCGACCGACGGGTACTCGACATAGCGGACGGTTTGCCACGGGCTCAGCGCGAATCCGAACGAGAACAGGCGGCGACGCGTCGCGGCGCCCTCATAGAAATACTCCGAGCCGAGGTCCCACTCGTGCCTGGCGTTGGACATGCCGAACGTCGACCCGACGTCCTGCAGGTAGTGCTTGATCGTCGATCGTCCCGGCCGGGTTTCGAGCGCGTCCATCGTGTTCGCCGCTTTGAGATCGGTGAGGTTCGTCCACGCGCCGAAGACGCGGAGCGCCCGCAGCTCACGGCGATGCTCGTGCGGCACCACGTCGTTCGGATCGTCCGGCCGCGTGCCGGCGTAGAGGAAGTTGCCCAGAATCTTCCCCGGAATCAGCCGGCCGGCGATGACGCGGTAGGTGCCGTCCGGGCGCCGCGCCACGCGTTCGAGAATCACGTCGATGTCGTCCTGCGTGAAGGGCGTCCGCACGCCGGATGGACGCCGAATCGTCGCCTCGGGATCGATCTCCGCCCGCCTGGGATCGAACGTCGTGATGAAGGACTCGACCTGGTTGTAGCCAAGCGCCCAGAAAATCTTCGTCGCGATGGCGACCGACGCCGTCGCGCCCTCCGGATACGCCGGCGCGTCGAACTCGAGGAACCAGGTCTCGCCCCTGGCGTCTCTGGCGGTGAACCCGGGATGCATGCCGGCGGTTTTTTCGCGGATGAGCACCCAGCGCGACGGATCGGGAGGCGCGCCGGCATTGGCGCCGCGTTCGATCTCGGCGACGCTGAGGGGCGTGGTGCCGATCCGGTTCGTGAACCAGCTCGAATCGGGCACCTCGTCGATCGTGTTGATGTTCTTCGCCCGCAGGCCGGACGGCTTGTGAGACGAGGTCACGAACAGGTTGATCACGAGCTCGTACATCGTCGGAATCTCGTACGGTCGCGCGCCGGACGCGTCCTGCGATTCGGGCTCGCGCGCGATCGGATCGTCACTGTAGAAGCGCGGCGCCCGCGTCGACACGGTTGGAGCGCCAAGAGCGATCGCGGCGCCGGCCGCGATCAGCAGGCGGACCACCGTTGTTGGCAGCGGTGTTCGTGACACGTGGCAACCCCTCAAAATGCCGCCGAGGCCGAAAAGACGAACACGAGCCCTTCGCGGCTCTTCGCGACTTCGACGCGAAGCGGCGTCGTGAAGGGTCCGTGGAAGCGGATGCCGAAACCGATATCCGTGTGAAGTCCATGCAGGTCCAACTCGGACGTCTGCGCCGTGACCTTGCCGGCGTCATAGAACACGGCGGTCTCGAAGAAGCGGTTGACCATGATGCGCCACTCGGCCTGCAACAGCAGCGCATTCCGATCGCGAAAGCGCGCGCTGCCGAAACCGCGCAGCGTGGATCCGCTGCCGAGCTGCGGCAGCATGAAGAACGGGATCTGCTGATCGCGTTTCGCGAACGCGGTTTCGACCCGGCCCCGCAGCGAGATCACCCAGGCCTCGCGCAGGATGGGAATGTGCTGGATTGCTTCGTAGTCGATCTGCTGAAATCCGAACGCGTCGTCCGTGTCCGTGTAGTCCTGGAGCCCAATCCCAAAGGCGCCGCCGCGGCGCGAATAGCCGGGCGACGTCCGCCAGTCCAGACCCGCCCACGCCTGCGTGCGCAGATAGGTGACGGTGGCGCCCAAACCCGGCAGGGTGTCGGCTGTGTACACCGTCTCGACCGAGGGCGAACTGCCCAGCCCCGGCCGCTGCTCCCACTGCGACCATTCGACACCTCCGCCGATCACCAGGTAGCGGCGTGTCGGCCGGCCGGCGAGCGTCACCGCACCGTACGGCTGCGTGAATCTGAAGTTTGTCCTGGCGTCTACTGACGTGTCGGTCCCAACGCCGTAGAAACTCACCTGCGTGGCGTCGCGCCAGCCGCCAAGCATGGTCAGCGCGCCGCGCCGGCGAAACAGCCGCGGGGCGACGAACTCGGCCTCCATCCGCTTGTAGCCCGAGAACGTATAGCTCCCACGGACATCGATCATGTTGTACGAGCTCAGGCGCTGGCGATAGCCAGCGCCGACCGTCAATCCGCCGCCCGGATACGCGCTCCTGAAGAACGGATGCCACCGGAGCCCGCCGCCGGCCAGGACGCCTTCGGCCCGTGCGAGCAGGTGCTCGGCGGTGTCTGGAACATGGGGGTGTAAGCGCTGTGGCCTTTTCGGCTTGCTCTCGCTCGATGGCGGCTGTGCGCGTGGCCGGCTCAGCGGTTTGTCCCGCCGCCGATCCGCCGACCAGCAGTACCGCGAACAGAGAAGTGCCGTCGTCCGAAACATCCGGCGATTGTAGGCGAACTGCGCGGACCGCGAGATCGAGGTAGGATGCCGGTCATGCCGACAGCGCAGCCGCTCAAAGACTGTCGCGTGCTTGTGGTCGATGACGACGACCCGGCGCGCGAAGTGCTGCGGGCGCTGCTCGAAGCGGCCGGCGCGGTGGTGTCCACCGCCGCTTCCGTTGCCGCGGCATGGTCAGAGATCGATCGCTCGTTGCCCGAGGTCATGATCGTGGATCTCGGCATGCCGATCGTGGACGGCTTCACCTTCGTCGAACAGCTTCGTCTGAGATCGGCCGCGGCGGGCGGGCTGGTCCCGGTCGCGGCATTGACCGGCTACCTGTCGGCGGAAGATCGCGCGCGCGCGACCCGCGCCGGGTTCCAGGCCTACCTGGTCAAGCCCGTCGAGCCGGCCGATCTGCTCGATACCGTCGTGAGGCTCGCCCGCATGCCTCAGTCCGGGTCAGCCGAATGAGTCCTGTGCCACGCCACCCAATCGTCCGACTTGGCAGCCTTCTCTCGGTGACGGTCGCCCTGCTGATCGCGGGAGCGGCGGCGGAGGCGTTCGCCCAGGGCGGCGACGCCGGGAAAAGCGAACCGGCAGGTCAGGAAGAGCGCAGTACTCTGACCCGCGCGCCCGTGATTATCGACGGCGAGACGTTGTTTGCGGTGCGAGGCCTCTCCGCCTATCCCGCCGAGGACCGCGCACGCGTCATCGCCGAGCGCATCCGCACGCTGGCGGCGAATCGAGCGATCGCGTCTCCCTCGGTGACCCTGGACGACCAACCTGGGCTCACCCGGATTCTCGGCAACGGCATCCTCCTGGCCGTGGTGTACGACGAAGATGCCGCGCTCGAGGCCGTCGATCGCAGCATCCTGGCGGAGGCGTACCGGCTCCGGGTGGTCGCCGCGATCGAAGGTTATCGCGCCGCGAGGCAGCCGGCCCTGCTGCAGCGGCACGCGCTGATGGCCGGCGGCGCCACGCTCGGGTTGCTGGTCGCCGCATACGGCCTGTTCCGGCTGCGCCGGTGGGTGCGGCGGCGCGTCGAGCGGCGGTACTCGGGCGTGGTCCACGATCTCTCGTTTCAGTCCCTGCAGGTGATCAAAGCCGAGCACATGTGGCGGGTCTTCCAGGGCGCGCTCACCTTGCTCTGGGGCATCCTCGTCGTCGCGTTGTTCTACGCGTACTTGCGCTTTACGCTCGGGTTGTTTCCGTGGACGCGCGGCTTGTCGAACGGCCTCGTCACCCTCGCCGTCGACCCGTTGCGCTTTCTCGGCCAACAGCTCATCGCGCAGGTCCCGAATCTCGTGTTCCTCGCGATCCTCTTCCTGATCACGCGATTCGTGATCAGGATGGTGCGGTTCTTCTTCGAGGGCGTCGCGGCGGGAACGGTCAAGCTGCCTAACTTCGACGCCGAGTGGGCAGTACCGACCTACAAGCTGGTGCGCACGCTCATCGTCGCGCTGGCGCTGGTCGTCGCCTATCCGTACGTGCCGGGGTCGGACACCGATGCGTTCAGGGGCATCTCGATTTTTGCCGGGTTGGTGTTCTCCCTGGGGTCGTCGTCGCTCGTGGGCAACCTGATCGCCGGCTACAGCATGACCTACCGGCGGGCGTTCAGGCCCGGCGATCGCGTCCGCATCGGCGAGCACGTCGGCGAAGTGGTCCAGATGCGGCTGCTCGCGACACATCTGCGCACGGCGAAGCACGAGGAAGTCATCGTGCCGAACTCCGCAATCGTCGGGGCGGAGGTCGTGAACTACACTTCATTCGCGCGCAGCAACGGCCTGATTCTCCACACCACCGTGGGCATCGGCTACGAAACGCCGTGGCGGCAGGTCGAGGCGATGCTCATCGAGGCGGCAAACCGCACGCCTGGCTTGTGGCAGGAGCCGCCGCCGTTCGTTCTCCAGACCGGGCTCGGAGACTTCTGCATCACCTACGAGATCAACGTGTACTGCGACACGCCGCACCTGATGCGGAAGCTCTACGCAGACCTGCACCGCAACATTCTCGACGTCTTCAATGAGTACGGCGTCCAGATCATGACGCCCGCGTACGAAGGGGATCCCGAGCAGCCGAAGCTGGTGCCGAAAGAGAATTGGTACACGGCGCCGGCGCATCCGCCCGGCGCGCGAGAAGCCAAAAGTTAGAAATCGCAGGGTTGGGCCGTCTCACTTCAGTCGCGTCCCGGAATACTCACTGAAGATCCCGGCGATCACGGTGCGCTCTGAATTGAATCCCGCACGCGTCAGCGCGGCGAGGATCACGGGAGGGGCGACGCATTGGGCGATCGTGTCCCAATAGAACCGCATGAGCCGGGAGGCGTCCGCGCTTCCGGTAATGAGCCGAGTCACACGCGGCACGATCGTGCCGAAGTACGTCCGCGCGAGCGCCGATCCCACGCCGACGCCGGCTTGGTAATCTCGAGAAGCAAGACTCTGCCATTGGGTCTGAGCACGCGTGCGTACTCTGCGAAGAGCAGATCCAGGTCACTGACGTGACGCAAGGCGTACCCCATCGTGACGAAGTCGAACCGGCTGTTCGCGAACGGCAGCCGTTCACCAAGTCCCTGAACGAAGCGCACGGTCTCTCGGGTCCGGCCGGCGGTCATCATCTGAAATGACGGATCGATTCCAGTCACGCGTCCACTCGATCCGACGACGGCTGCGGCTTCGCGCGCGAGGAGGCCGGTTCCGGTGCCGACGTCCAGCACGGTCATCCCTGTGTGGAGACCCGGCCCGCTCGAGCGCCGCACGACGGTAGTTCCGGCCCGAACCAAACGACATGATGTTCGACACTCGGTCGTAGTGGCGAGCCGACCGATCGAACATTCCGTTGACGACGCCCTGCCGATCTCGCGGCCTGCGTCCAGTAGGTGGACTGGATGGGCAGCGGCGGGTGGCCTATTTCGTTTCGGGAGGGGTTCCCGTCCATCTCTGCTCACCTCGATGTGGCGCGTGACGGTGTTGCTCGCGCGCGCGCGGCGGCGACTCGCTGTCACTCCGCGATTGGTCGGCGTGGTGGACTCTGAACGACGGAGCGAACCGAAGCCAGCGTTGCAGGCGAACGAGGCCAAAGAACAAGGCGACCCAGCAGCGCGTCCGGAATGCGGGCTGCCAGTAGCCGGCGAAGACGCTGACGAGCGACGCGAAACATGTGCGGCGGCGGGTCCTCGCTGAAGAAGAGATCGCGGAATTCCGGGGTGTAGAAGCCGAGCACGAACCGCCGGAACGAGAGGTACCGCTGCCGCTGGCGCCGGGCGAACCGACCGAAGCGCCGCGCGGACAGGTCGCCCGCCGCCAGCCCGGCGGCCACGGCCTGCGCCGCCTCGACACCGGACTCGAGCGCGATGGCCACGCCGGTCGAAAACACGGGATCGAGAAACGAACCGGCATCGCCGGCGAGCAGCCAGCGATCGCCGGCATACGCGCGCGAGCTGAACGAGAAGTCCTTCTCGACGCGCACCGGCCACTCCCGCCGGGCACCGCGCCAGCAGCGCCGCCACCACCGGCGTCTCCGCGATCGCGCGCTCCAGCAGCGCCTCGTGATCCGGCGACGGCCTGCGCCCGAAATGCGGCGCGCGGCAGCACGACGCCGACGCTCATCAGCTCGCCAGAGATCGGAATCAGCCAGAACCATCCGAGATCGCCGCGCGAGACGATGCGGATGTCGCCGGAGCGGCGGCCCGTCTGCCGCGGCACTCCGGAGTAGTGCGAGAACACCGCGATGTTGGCGAGCCGAGGCTCGTCGATGCGCAGACCGAACTTGCGCGACAGCAGCCCGCCGCGGCCCGACGCGTCGATGATCGCGCGCGCACGGACGCGTGACGCGGTGCCGGTCGCCCTCCGTGGTCGCTGCACCGTCGCGGTCACGCCGTCGGCGTCGAAGGCGACGTCGAGCGATGCGGTGCCGCTCGTGCACCTCGACGCCGCTGCGACGCGGCGTGGCGCAGCAGCAGATCGTCGAAGTCGGCGCGCGGCACCTGCCAGGTCTGCGGCGTCGGCACGCCAGGCGCGATGCCGAAGTCGGCGTACCGCTCGGCGCGTCCGTCTGCCAGCATGAACGTCGCGCCCCACTTTTCCGGAAACGACGCGCGCCGCACGAGATCGTCCGCGCCAATGGCGACGAGGGCATCGTTGACCGACGCGAGCAGGGACTCGCCGATGTGGAAACGCGGAAAGCTGTCGCGTTCGAACAGCTTGACCGAGTGACCGTGCTCGCGCCAGCCAGGCTGAGGCCGCCGAGCCGGCCGGACCGCCGCCAGCGACGATGACGTCGCAGTCGAACGCTGCGCGCGTCCGGCATGCCGGAGAGTATGCCATCGAACCTCGCGCAACCTCGTAGTAGAATCCCGCTACCAAACCAATGCCTCGGTCGGTTGCCCCTCCGTTGCGGCCTCGGCCGCCTGCCTGGGTCGGCGATCTCTTTACGGGAAGCGAACTCTTCGACGACTCGATCGAGACGTGTTCCAGCGTACGGCTCGTCTCACGCCGCGGTGGCCGGTTCACGCTGCTCTCCGGCGTCATCGACGCCGCCGCGGCCTTGCCGGCGCCGGAACTGACGCGGGCCGTCGCGGTTCTGTACCGAGCCATGGCGCGTGAATTGACGCGTCAGGACCGTCATTGCGTTCGCATCTGGAACTTTGTTCCCGACATCCAGGGCCGACTGGCGGATGGCGACCGGTACATGACGTTCAACGCGGGTCGATTCACCGCGTACTGCGATTGGTTCGGCGGTACGGGGGCCTTCGCGTCGACGCTTCCCACGGCCTCGGCCATCGGTGTCGGAGACGGTGCGTTGTCGGTGTACGCGCTCGCTGCCGATGAGCCCGGGCAGCCGGTCGAGAATCCACGGCAAATCCCGTCGTATCGTTACTCGTCCCGCTACGGCCTTCGGCCCCCGTGTTTTTCGCGCGCGACCAGAGTGGGATCGACGCTGCTCATCGGCGGCACCGCGAGCATTCTCGGTCAGGATTCTCACCACGAAGGTGACATCGACGCGCAGGTTCGCGAGACCTGCGTGAATATTGCCGCGCTGATCGGCGCCGCGACCCGGCCATGCACCGGCACGCTCCAGGCGTTGCGGAATCTTCGCGTGCATGTCCGGGACGCGCACGATGCCTCGAGCGTGCGGGCGTTGCTCGACCAGCTCGTGCCCGACGTCCCGGTCGAGCTCGTTCAAGCGCCACTCTGCCGGAGGGAACTGCTCGTCGAAATCGAGGGCGTGCGCCGCGCTAGCGCGTGGACCGCGACGTCACCATCAGCATCGCCGGCAGGACGAGGACCGCGGTCACCAGGCACGTGCACAGTCCGACGACGGTCACGATCCCGAGTGACCGCAGCGGCGGATACGTCGACACGGCGAGCGATCCGCACCCCAACAGCGCGATGCCGGCCGCCACGATGTTGGCCGGGGCCACGCGCGCCAGCGCCAGGTCGAGCTGCGCGGGCTCGGCGGCCGCGCGATGGACGAGGTGGATGCCGTAGTCGACGCCGATGCCGATCAGCGTCAGCACGGCGAACACACTGAACAGATCGAGGCGGACGCCCGCTCGCGCGAGCACCGCCGCGGCCCAGATCAGACCCAGGATCGTCGGCATCAACGCGAGAAGCGTGAGACGGACGCTTCTGAACGTGATCAGAATCAACCCGAACACCACGATCGATCCGATCGTCATCGCCCAGACGAACTGTGGTCCAAATCGCGCGGCGAGCGCCGCATTGACCACCGGCACGCCCGTGAGGTTCACTTCCGCGCCGCACCGCCGCGGCCGCCGCGCGCGCCTTGGCGAGGTCGTCGTCGCTGCCGACTTCGACGTAGCCGACGGTCGTGTAGCCGTCCGGACCGCGAGCGACATACCGCGACACGATGTCGCCAAGCCCGTGATCGAGGTAGCCCTGATACGTCAACCGCTGCTCAGGATCGAGCAGGCGCGGCAGCCTTTCGAGAAACGCGTCGAAGGCGCCTGGTCGAAAGCCGACGTCCGCAGCGACGGCGCGCAATCGCGCCTGAATCGCAGGGAGGTCGGCGGCCACGGTCGCCAGAATCCGGCCCGTTTCGGCCTGTTCGTCGATCGGGGGCAGCAGGCGGCTCGGGACCGGAGATCCGCAAACGCCGGCGCCGCAGCCTGTAACCGCGGTCGAACTGGCGACTGGATGCGATCAGCGTCTCCAGTGAGGGCCCCTGAGCCAGCGCGAGCGCCACGTCGCGATCGACGCCGAATCGTCGTCCGATCTCCTGCTGCAGCCGGACGGCCGGCGTGGCCGGTTGCAGTCGCTGGAGCCGGACATCGAGATCGAACCTCGTCAGCGAGCGGCACCGCGGCGGCGGTCGCGAGACCGGCGCCGACGAGAATGGCCCACCGATGCCGGCGCACGAACCGCGCGAGCCATGCCGCTGCCAGGCCACGCGGCCGCTTCACGCGGGCCGGCAGCAGCGCCGCGACGAGCAGGAGCGTGAGCGGGCCGCCGAGCAGCATGCCGACGCCGACGAGCCGCCCAAGCTCCTGAAGACCCGGCACGTCGATCCACGTCAGTCCGAAAAACGTCGCCGCCGTCGTCAGGCATCCGAGCAGCATGCTCGTGCCTGCGCCGCCGAGCCGGGCGATCGCGGCCGGAGCGGCGACGCCCGCTCTCGATCTCTTCGAGATAGCGGGCATACATCAGCACGAGCCCGTCGATGCCCAGCCCGAAGAGCAACGCCGACGTGCCGGTCGCGGCCGCGGACAATTGGTCGCGCAGCAGGCCGTTGATGGCGATGGCGCCCAGTGTCGCGACGAACATCGGGATCGCGCCGACCAGGAACAACCAGGCGCTGCGAAAGACCACCAGGAGCAGAAGCAGAATCGCCGACGACTGAGGTCACGCTGTTGAGCGTCGCTTCTCGCTTCATGATCGACTCGGTCTCGACCGCGATCCGATGGCCTCCGGCGTACTCGATGCGCACCGGCAGCGCGTCGCGACGGTCGTTGCTCGCGGCCACCCCGGCACGGGTTTCCGCTTCGATCTGTGCCAGACGATCGAACAGACGCCGACAGAACGTCGCTGTCGAACGGCGGTCCTGCGGGCGTGGCGATGACCAGCCGGCTGCGGCCGTCGGCCGACGACGTAGCCCCGCCGGCTGGCCTCGATGGCCGCAGAACGACCGATCGCCGGCGAAGCGATCGCGGACGAGCGCGAGCAGGCCCAGGGGATCCGACTGCACGAGCTGCCGGATGTCCGGCGAGGGTGTCCCCAGCAAGTCCCGCGATCTGGAGCAGCGCCGTCGCGCATGCCCGGCTCGCTGAATCGGTCGAGCGCTTCGCGTGTTGCCGCAGGGCCAATCAGCGCAAACGTGCGGTCCTGCAGATACGTCCAGTCCTTGTCCGGCTCGAACAGGCCGGCATCGACCTTGGCGATCTCCGGCAGCGCGCGAAGGCGCTCGAGATAGGCGTCGATGATGTCGGAGGCGTCCTCGATCCGGGACGTCGTTGGCGCCTCGAAGACGATGTACAGGTGGTCGGCGGCGCCGAAACGCTCGAGGTACTGCCGGAACGCCTGGAGTGACGGGTCGTTCTGCGGCAGAAGCGCGAGCACGTCGGTGCCGAACGACAGGCGCAGGCGACAGCACGGCCGCCAGGATCGAGAAGGCCGTCACCGCCGCAAGCACCGCCCATCGACGCCGACGGGCGAACGACGAACAGCCGGACGATCGCGCTCACTCGACCTGCCGCATCACCAGCGCCGCGTCGTTGCCGCCGAACGCCAGCGACGTCGACAGGCCGCAGCGAACGTCGGCACTCACGCGCCTCGTTGGGCACGACGTCGAGCGCGCATTCGGGATCGCTCTCGCGATGGTTGATGGTCGGCGGGATCACGCCGCGGGCGATCGTCAGGGCCAGGACGGCGGCCTCGATGGCACCGGCGGCGCCGAGACAGTGGCCGGTCATCGACTTGATCGCGTTGACGGGCACCGACGCGGCGCGATCGCCGAACACGCGATGAAACGCGCGCGCCTCGGCGCGGTCGTTGTGCATCGTGCCCGTGCCGTGCGCGTTGATGTGATCGATGGCGTCGGCCGGAAGGCCCGCGTCGGCGAGCGCCGCCCGAATGGTCGCGGCGATGATCGTGCCCGTCTGGCTCCGGGCGACGTCGGATGGTACGCCTCGCACGCCGCGCCGTAGCCGGCCAGTTCAGCGTAGATCGGCGCACCGCGCGCGCGTGCCCGATCCAGATCCTCGAGCACGAGGACGGCGCGCCGCTTCGCCGATCGTCATGCCCTGCCGCCCGGCGTCGAAGGGCCGGCACGGCTCGGTGTCGACGAGGCGCAGCGCGTTGAAGCCGCTGAACGTCAGCCGGCACAGCACGTCGGCGCCGCCGGCCAGCGCCGTGTCGATCGCGCCGGCCCGGATGGCGTCGGCGGCGTAGCCGATCGCGATCGTGCTCGACGAACAGGCCGCGACGACGCAGTGGCGCGGCCCCGAGCAGGCCGAAGCGCGTGCTCACGACATCGACGGGCGTGTTCGAAAAGAAGTTGAAGATCTTCGACGGCGTCGCGCGCGCCACGCCCTTCGCCGCGACCTCTGCCAGGTACTCCTCGTTGCGCAGCAGATCGCTCGTCCCGGCGCCGAGCATCACGCCGGTACGCGCGCGGGTTCGACGGCCCGGCGTCGAGGCCGGCATCCTGCGAGCGCCTCACCCGCGGCCAGGACGGCGATCTGATCGCAACGCGACCAGCGACGCTGTTCGAGCGGCGAGAAGTGACGCGCCGGCTCGATAGTCGCGCGATCTCGGCCGCCAGCTGGCTGCGATAGCCGGCGGTATCGAAGAGCGTGACGCGGCCGATGCCGCACCGGCCGTCGACGAGGTTCTGCCAGACCCGCTCACGGCCGACGCCCAGCGCCGAGACCATCCCGATTCCCGTGATCGCAACTCGTCGTCTGGCCACGGTCAGAGCGGCGGAGATCCTGTCACCAGCGGGAGCGCGCTCGGCATCATCGGCCCACACTCGGCGATACCGCTCGATCGCGCCGCGCTCCGATCGTGCTTCATGCGCAAGCGCGATGACGCCGGGAACGAACTGGAACGGCAGGAGGAGCGCCGAGCACACGATCGACCCAAGCCGCTCGGCCGACGAGATCTCGTGCCGCTCGAGCCCGAGCAGGCCGCGCCAGTGATTGGCGATCGATCCGTAGATCTCGACGAGCAGCCGCTGCCGTCCGCCGTGCGCGCCGCCGACCTGCGTCCGGCCTTCCAGCAGGTTCGCCAGGAACTCCTCGCGCGTCCGGCCGGGCGCCTCGGTGTACGTGGTGCCGACGTACCGCAGGATGTGCGCATCGCTGCCGCCAACGGCGACCGGCGAGAGCCCGGCCGCGCGCAGCGAGGTCGCCAGCTCGGCGATGAACTCGTTGTGCTCGGCGAGCATCGCGCCGTTCCTGGTCTCGAGGCCGGGCGCGAGCGTCAGCGCCTGCCGCACGTACGGACTCGACCGCCATCTGGTCGTCGAACAACATGAACAGGTGATTGACGACGCAGAAGACGCCCTGCTCGCGCAGGTACGCCGCGGTGTCGAAGACGTTGTCGCGCAGCCGCTGCGCCTCGCGATGGAGCGTCTCCGTCATGCCAATCGCGCCGAGATGGACGCGCAAGCCCGGGCGCATCCGGGACGAGGCAGGAGATCTCTTCGCCGACGATGAAGTCCGGCGCGTCGGGATGCCGGTCGAGGAACTCGAGACAGCCGTCGATGCTGTCGTGATCGGTGATGCAGACGAGATCCATGCCGCGCGCCTTGGCCACGCGATAGACGTCGTCCGGAGTCGAGTAGCACTCGCGCGCGCGCAGCCACTGAAAGTGGCGCGCGTAGCCGGAGTGGTACGAGTGCACGTGGAGATCGGCCTTCATCGCATCGCGTCAGAACGGCTTGAGAAGGAGGAACTGTAGCACGGTCGATCCGCGTCCCGCGATAGAGGTCGGGGATCAAGCTCTTGCCGACGTCGGCGGTGAACATCGTATTCCACGGCGTCTTGAAGGTCACCGCCACGCCGGTGCCGGTCACCGATCGCCACAGGTCGCGCACGGTTCGGGTCGCGCCCGCGCGCGCGATCGAGGAACAGGTCGAGCCGATAGAAGCCCGAAGACGTTGAACGAGTACGACCCGCGCGCGAGCGCCAGCTCGGGGAATCGGATGCCCGCCGCTGGGACACCGTGCATGCGGACCTCGTCGAACAGCCCGAACTGATACATGCTGAACCGATCGAGCCGCGCGCCGCCGTACCAGGCCGCGCCGACGTGGATCGACTGGAACGGACCGAAGAGAAAGTCCTTCGCCGCGCCGATCGAGTGGCGTCGATACGTCTTCCCGTCGCTTCGAAGGTCGCCGGCGGGCCCCCACGCGGTCCAGGATTGACGCGCGTACGCCGAGACGGCGGCCGCCGATCCGGTAGCCGTGCCGGCTGAACTCGTAGTCCGACGCTGGCGCCGTGCGTCGCCGTGTTGGACGGCACGACGAAGTCGTCCGGCGGTCTCGGGCGCGCGAAAGTACGCGTCGTAGCGCAACGCGTAGCCGGCCGAGAGCTTCTGAAACGGGCGTGAACTGATAGCCGAGGTTGACGCCGGTCGACATCGGAATCGTGAGCACGCGCTCGCTGAGGCGCTCGCCGGCGGCGTCGAAACGCAGATCGGTGCCCGGCACCGCGATGCCAAAGAAGTCCACGCTCAGATCGAACGGCGTCTTCCCGAGCTTCGGCACCTGCAGGTTGCCGAGCAGGAAGACGCCGCCAAAGAGCAGCGCCAGCTGATTGCCGCTGCCCTTGACATCGAAGTTGAGATAGTTGATGCCCGAGGATCGGCAGCGGAAACGCGAACGACGGATCGATCGTCGTGCCCATCGCCAGCGCCTTGCTCGACGTCGTCAGCTCATCGCTGACGACGCGCTCGGCCCCGCGCTTCACCAGGTAGCGCACGCCGGCGTCGGTGTCTCGAAACATGATGTGGCGGCTCGCACGCGCCGCCTGGCGTTCCGACTCGAACTCCGGCGGATCGATCCGGAAGTCGGAGAACCACTGTTCCTTCTCGAGCAGCAGGTTGCGCCCCGCGACGAGCAGGATCTGCTTGGTGGACAGCCGTCTCGGCAGGAGGACGAACCCGCCTCGCCCGGTGGGCACCGGCTCGTAGGTCGTGATTTCCTCGCTCGAGACGATCGGACCCTCGAGATGGGTCTGGATGGTCTGCACTTTGAGCCGCAGAAAGCTGACCGTGTCGATCCAGACCCAGCCGCGGTAGCGCGACTGGGTGAGATCGCTCGGGTCGAAGGCGACGACGTAGCAGAGTCGCTCGCCGACCGTGTCCGTGCGCTCGAGGCGGTAGCGGTAGTCGGCGTTCAGCCGCAGATCGAGCGGCAGCGACAGCACCTTTTCCGCCTGCAGCAGCGGCAGCCCGGGACGGTCCGGCCCCCACTTGGCCCCGTTGACCGAGAACGAAAGCTCCTCCCACTCGACGGTGTCCGGCCCGGCAGAAGAACCGGTTCTCCGTGATCGACGTCGAAGACCTGCGCCGCGCGTCGGCCGGAAGTGCAGCTCGACTCTGCAGCGAGGCGATGAACGCGCGGAAGGCATTCGCGTTGGCGGCCTGCGCCCGTTGATGCTGCGCGATGATCTCGTCGACGCTGAGCGAACGGGCGGCGCTGACGTCGGCGCGGCTGACGAGCGCGTTCGTCGCACCGTCGTTGAAGTCGAGCACGAGCGGGGAGTCCGAGACGCGCGACGTCATCCGTGAGAGCTTCGTCGTTTCGTTCCAGGAGAATCCCTGCACACTGCCCGACTTCGCGCCTCGCCGGATCGCGCACGACCGGCCGCCGCCCGCTCTGATCGACGAGCGAGAAGGTCACCGGACGCGTTCCACCAGTCGCCGCCCCAATAGACGAGGTACATCCCACCGCTGGACACGCTGTAGAACACCCGGTGCGGCCACGTGGACGTGACGTTGCGTCCGTCGGATTCGATCGCGAGTGAGATCGTGGCGTCCTCGATGACCACCAGCTCGTCGGCCAGCAGATCTTTGAGGCCCGCCGCGGCGCCGAGCGCCGGCACGAGCGCGTCGACGCTGGCAGCGAAGGTCGATCCCAGCTCTTCCGGCTTGCCGAGATCGGCGACGACGGTTCGCAGCAGGCGGGCGGCGCTTTGGGCGGGCACGTCGCCGAGCTCGACACCGATCTGCAGCCGGCCGGCAGACGGATCGGCGGCCCCGATTGCGGCGGCGAGGCCGGCGTCGCGGGCCTCACCAAATCTGGCTGGCGCGGCGACAGGTGCCAGATCGACGTACGCCGCCGTACCTTCCGCGTACACGGCGGTGAGCCACGCCGCGTCCGCCGCCCGCACCGTGGCCTGCGCAATCACCGCCGCGGGGTCGATGGCCTTGATCTGCACGGACGCCAGCTTGAGCTGAAACGCGTATTCACGCGGATCGGGCAATGTCGTCGCCGCCTCGATCTGATAGCCGGCGACCCGCCCCAGCGAGGTGCCGTGCGACCGCCTGGATCACCGGAACCCAGTTGTCGGTTTCTGCCGACGAGCCGTCGCGGGGCCCGATGGCCAGCAGCACCGGAATCGCCCGGCGTGCGTACGCTTCGAGCCGCTCGTCAAGGGCCGACCACTCCCCTGCCGCCGCGCGCTGCAAGCGTCGGCCACTCCACACGCAAGCGCACGAATGCCCGCAGATCGGACGAGCCGACTGCGCTGCCGATCGAGGGCCGCGAGGACGCGCGATGGCGTTTCGAGACGGTCTTCCAAGCCAACGCGCCCACGGAGTGCCCGCCGCCGGTTGCGACTGTGCCGAAGCGGACGACGTCGCGAGGACGATCGCCAGCGCCATGACGCCGCGCATCATCGGGCGTGCCCGAGCGCGACCGGTCCCAGCGGACCGAAGGTCGCGCCTTTCAGGATCGTTTCGAGCCGATCGGCGAATCCGCTCAGACGAAAGTAGTGTGCGAAGGCTTTCGCGCGGGCAGCCGAACGACGGGCGGGTCATCGTCGATCTCCCACGGATGCACCCAGAAGACGCTGACGCGTCCTGCGCGGGCACGCGCGTCGAGCGTCCGCAGCACCGTGCGCGGCCGGCTCATCCGCAGACCCCAGCCGCCGCCGAACGGCATCTGCTGGCCGAGTCGCTTCGTCACGGCCGGCGGACACTCGACGATGGGGCCGGCCACCGTTTCACGCCGATGCACCGCCTGCGGATATGACGGGTTTCCGATGATGCGCAACGGCGCCATGCTCGAATCGAAGCGAAAGCCCTTGCGGGCGAGCACGTCCAGCGCCCAGAGCGACTGGTCGTTGATCGACCATTCAGGCGCGCGGAACCCCTGGACGCCGGAGACGCCGCACGCGGCAAGCGCCGCGAGGCTCCGATCGAGATCCGCCTGCGAACGCCGTCGGCGTCCAGCGTATACACGCGAGCGTGCATGTGGCCGTGCGATCCGATCTCGTGCCCGGCTTGCGCAATGCGCTCGATGAGCTGCGGATGGCGTTCCGCGACGTAACCGAGCACGAAGAAGGTGGCTCGGACCCCGACGCGATCGAGCAGATCCAGCAGGCGATCCGTCGTCACGACCACGCGGCTGGGAAGCGACGGCCAGTGTTCGGGCGCGAGCGCGCCATCGACACCGCAGATGTGAAACCACTCCTCGACGTCGACGGTGAGGACGTTAGGCGATGTGCCGACATCGGCCGGCCCTAGCGACGGACTCCGTGCCGTCGCCACGGCGTCCTCGATGAACTCGGCAATCGCGTTCACGGATTGCAGGACACGCTTGGCCGTCTGCTCGTCGCCGATCGTCACGCCAAATGTTCGTTCGATGGCGAGCACGAGCTCGAGCGCGTCGATCGAGTCCAGGCCGAGTCCCTCGCCGAACAGCCGCACGTCGTCGGCGATCTGGGTGGCTGGAAACGGCAGCCGCAGGCTCTGCACGAGGACTTCCTTGATGCGCGAACGGAGCGTCTCGTCCATCGATTCGAATCCTCACGCCTCACTTGGCCGGCGCAACGATCGCGCCGCCACCGCTCAAAACAACCCACCGTCAACCGAGATGACCTGCGCGGTGACGTAGCCGGCCATGTCCGACGCGAGAAACGCCACGAGCGGCGCGACCTCCTCTGGCGCTCCCGACCGCCCCAAGCGTGACGCGATCGAGCAGCGCGGGCGCGCGCTTTCGCGTCGAGTCCGGCCGTCATGTCGGTCTCGATGAATCCCGGCGCCACGGCATTGACCAGCACGCCGTGCGGCGCGGCTTCCCGTGCCAGCGTCCGCGTGAACCCGACGAGGCCGGCCTTGCTCGCCGAGTAGCTGGTCTGCCCCTGCAGCGCCGATGTGCGCGCTCGCGGACACGATGTTGATGATGCGCCCCCAGCGACGGACCATCATGCCGCGGATGACCGCCTTCGAGCAAAGAAAGGCCCCCGTGAGGTTCACGCGCAGCACCTCGTCCCAGTCCGGCTCTTCGAGGAACAGGAACGGGCGATCGCGCGCGATGCCGGCATTGTTGACCAGGATGTCGACCGGGCCGAGCTCGTGTGTCACCCTCGCGAAGAACGCCTCGACGTCGCTGGCCCTGGACACGTCGCACGTCGCCGCCAGGTGCCGGACACCCATCGCCGACAGCTGGCGACCACCGGCGCCGCGTTCGCGTCACCGTGCGCGATAGACAGATCGCGACGGCGGCACCTTGCCGGCCGAGCTCGAGCGCGATCGCTTGACCGATGCCGCGCGAGCCACCGGTGACGACCGCCGTCCGGCCCTTCAGCCAGCCGGTGTCGCTCATGTCGTGACGACGAGAGAAACGTTCGTGCCGCCACTCGCAAAGCTGTTGATCAGGGCGACCGGCGGTTTGCTCGGATCGATCGGGCGCGACGTCGCGCCGCACGTCCACAGGACATTCGGGATCCGCGACCTCGAACCCGACGCGTGGGCGGGATGACGCCGCTGCTTCAAGCGAGAGCACGGCAGCGACGAAGGCCGCCGCCGCCGCCGCGCCGCATTCGCCGATTGCGCCCTTGACCGCCACGACCGGCACGCCGGACGGCCCGAACACGGCCTCGAGCGCGTCGGCCTCGACGCGGTCGAGCTGGCGGGACGAGTTCGCCGACGCGAACACGACGGCGACGTCGCCGCGGGCCGACGTCCGCCTGCGGCCAGCGCCTCGCTGCATGCACCGGATCGAGCTCGGACGGATCGGCCGGCCACGCGTGCAGGTCCGCATGGCGAGGAGGTCGAGGCCCAGCCGGCAAGATGGGCGAGCGGTCGCGCGCCGCGTGCGCGCGCCGAGCCGGGTGATTCGAGGACGACCAGAAAGGCGCCGCAGCCGAGCACGAAGCCGTTTCGGCGACGATCGAACGGCCGCGAGGCCTCGCCCGCATCCATCGTCGGAGGCGAGGGCGCGAAACCGGTCGTAGACCGGGAAGAACATGCGCTCGAAGTCGTCGACGCCGCCGGTGACCATCGCGCGCTGCGCGGCCGGCTCGCAGCGACGCTCGCCGCGTGCGCGATGGCCGAACACGCCGACGCCTCCTTCTGACCGACCGTGACGTTGATGCCGCGCAGGCCGAATTCGATACCGCAGAGACTGGCGGCGGCGTTGCCGACGGTGTTGCTGAAATCGAGCGCCGACGCGCCCGTCGGCTCCTTGATCGCTGCAGCCGATCGAGGTAGCTGACGAGGGTGTGCAGGCCGGCCGTCGCGCTGCCGAGCGCGATGCCGATATCGTCGCCCCTCGACTGGCGAATTGCCGAGCAGATCCGCATCCTCGAGCGCGAGCCGGCAGCACGCGATCGAGAGTTGCCCGACGCGATCGATGCGGCGGAGTTTGGCAGGCGGAATGAACGCGGTGGGATCGAACGAATCGATGTGGCCGGCCGTATGCGACCGTGCGGAACTCGTGTCGAACGCGCGCACCGGGCCGTACGCGCGGTGCCCGCCGAACAACCCACGTTCGAACGCGGCCGTGCCGACGCCGAATCCAGAAATGCAGCCGAGTCCGGTGACGGCCAGTTCGTTCCGCGCCGTCGGAATCATGACGGCTGTACGCTATCATATTGATTCCGCTGCACTGGCAGGCGGCGCCAGCGTGACGTTGAGGACCGCGTGCACTCTGATCGGCGATCGCGATGCTCAGTCTTCCGGGCGCCGCTCCACACCAGAACTCAGACCCGCTCGACGATCTGTTCGCTCGTGGACGAGCGGCGCAGGCGGCCACCACGACGATCAGCGCGTCGTTCACCGAGACCAGCGTGTCGAGCTTGCTTCGCGATCCCCTGGTCGCGACCGGCACGCTCGTGGCCACCCTGCCGATCCGCGTCGTCATGAGCTACACGTCGCCGACGGTGAAGACCGTCGCGCTCGACGACACGCGTCTCGTCGTCGCCCGGGCATCGGGTCAGGCGCGCGAAGAGATCAACATCGCGGACACGCAGCGTCGAGTGCAGAAATACTTCAGCGACGCCTCGCCGAAGCAGCTGCGCGAGCTGTTCACGATCACGCTTGTCGTCCGATCCCAAGGCCGATGCGCACCGGCTCGAGATGGTGCCGCGCCGCAGGCAGATCGCCGAGGGACTCGATCGCCTGCGGATCTGGATCGATCGCACCAGGCTCGTGATGATCAAGATGATGTTGGACTATCCCGGCGGCGACAGCAAGACGCTCGAGCTTCACGACATCCGGACGAACGTCGCGATCGATGAGAGCGCCTTCGCGATCCTCGCGCGCCAACGGTGATCGCTCACCGGTCAACGGCGCGCCGGAGCTCGCTGCGCTGCCGCGTTCCAGGCGGTCGGGCAGGAGCGCGTGATCGCGAACGTAGTGCGACGGCTGCATCATCTGCTGCGTCCGGCGCAGCACCTGCAACAGGTGCACCCAGTGGCGCGGCTTCGCGTGCGCCAGCCAGTGCCAGAGCTTCTTCTCGCCCTTGAGGTTCAGCACCGACCGCCGCCAGGTCTCGCAGTACAGCTCGAAGAAGCGCTGCACGCCCAGGCGCGGCTCCCAGAGCAGATGGTGCATGTCGAACTGCGACCACCGCACCGCGCGAATCCGCTCGCGCGACGCTTCGTAATACGCGGTGCCCGGCAGCGGCGTCAGAATCGTGAAGCCGGCGCGCGACAAGCTGATGGCGTCTCGACGAACGCCCAGAGTCGCTCGAAGTCCGCCTCTGTCCAGTCCGGATCGATCACGAAGTTGCCGGTGACGCCGTAGCCGAACTCGCGCGCGATCTCGAGCGCCTCCGCGGTGCGGTCGACCGTGGTGTCCTTGCGTGAGGTTCGCCAGGCCGGTGTCGGTCGCGGCCTCGAGCCCGAAGAAGATGTCGAACTCTCTGGCGATCGGCCGCCAGGCTTCGAGCAGTTCGGGGTGCCGGGCGACGACATCGACGCGCGTCTGCACGAGCATCCAGTCCTTTCGCAGGCGCTTCCCGGCCGAGCGCGTCGGCCAGCGCGCGGCTGCGCGACGGGTGATGCCAGAAGAGATCGTCGGCGACGAAGATCTGATCGCCGGTCGTCGCGAAGTCCTCGACAGACGCTGTCGATCGATCGCTCGCGGACCGACCGGTCGAACAGCTGCCAGACCGAGCAGAACGAGCAGCGGAACGGACAGCCGCGCGCCGTTTCGATCAGATACGCGGGCCGGTGATGAAGGCAGGCGTACCGGTGCCGCCAGCCCGACACGAGATGCCGCGCCGGCAGCGGCACGTCGTCGAGCTCGAACGTCGCTGTCGGGATCGGGCGTCCGCTGCCAGGTCGAGCCGCGCCTGCAGCAGCCAGCCGGGCACCTCGTCGAGCGGCCGGCCAGCCGCGAGCGCATCGACGAGCGCCGGCACGGCGCGCTCGCCGTCGTCGAGACAGATGGCGTCGACGCCGTCCTCGAAGAACGGCGCAGGATAGGCGGCGGCCGAGTGGCCGCCGACCACGATCAGCGCGTCAGGCGCCACCGTCCGGACGCGCGCGACGACGTCGCGCACGTCGTCGATCTCGAGCGCGTGCATGCACGCGATCGCCGACGACGTCGGGTCGAAGCGTCGGTCAGGATGACGCGCAACGGCGGCGAGAATCTGCAGATCGCGGAGCGTGACGTGGTGACCACGCGCCTCGAGCGCCGCGGCGACGTACTCCATGCCCAGCGGTTCGATTCGGAAGAATGGACCGAGACCGAATCGTTCGTTGCCGGGAGCGGGGCGGAGCAGGAGAATGTTCATGACGTCGACGCGGCCGAGATTATACTTCCCGCACCCAAAGCCGGACTCCCGTCAGGCGTCCCTGTCATCCATGACGACTTGCGCCCTGATCGCCGCCTACGACGAAGCTCCCCGCATCGCCGACGGTCGTCAGTGGAATCCGGCCTCACGTCGGATCACGTCCTCGTCGTCGACGACGGGTCGATCGACGGCACGGCGGCAGTGGCGCAAGCGGCGGGCGCGGAAGTCGTGCGGCATGCGTCGAACCGCGGGAAGGGAGCGGCGATCCGCACCGGCTTGTCCTTGCTCGCGACGCGACCCTTCAGTCACGTCCTGCTGCTCGACGGCGACATGCAGCACGCGCCGGACGATGCGCCGCGGCTGATCGAGGCGGCGCGGCGCGGCCACGGCGACTTCATCCTCGGCGAGCGGCCCTTCGATCGCCGAGACGACGCCCCGGTCCCGCTATTACACGAACACGATCAGCAGCTGGGTCATCTCGACCTGCTTCATCGGTCAGCGGGTCGCCGACGCGCAGTCGGGCTTTCGGCTGATCGACACCAACCTGCTGCGGCGCGTACGCCTGTCCGGTCGAGGGTACGAGATCGAGACCGAGATGCTGATCAAGCTGGCCCGACGAGGCGCGCGTATCGCCCGCGTGCCGATCGGTCTCCACTACCACGACTCGTCGAGCAAGCTGCGGCCGCTCCGCGACACGACCAGGACCTGCTTTCTGGCGGTGCGCTACCGCTTCTTCCCTGAGCGGTTTCAGTGACGGGCACGCCGAGCTCACCGCAGTGGCATGCCACCGGCTTGAACAACGGCCCGATCGTGGGCGCTACCTACTACGGCGTGTCTCACCTGCCGGCCTGGCTGACCTACCGGATCGGTCACGTCGGCACGTGGATCGCGTATCACTTGATGCGGCAGGGGACGAACGCGGTCCTCGAGAACCTCGCCGTGATGTTTCCCGAGCTGACTCGGCGGGAGCGCGAGACCCTGGCGCTCCGGACGTATCGCAGCTATGCCCGCGACGTGATCGACTTCATCCGCAGTCTGCGGATGACGCCTGAAGCGACGCGACGATTGGTCAGTCGTCTGGAGACATCCGCCCTCGAACAGGCCATGGCCGAAGGGCGGGGCGCCATTCTGCTCTCGGGGCACTTCGGCAACTGGGAGATCGGCGGCGTGCTGCTTCGACGTCTGACGCCGTATGCGCTGTCGGTCGTCGCCCGCCCGGAGGCCAGTCCGGCCGTCGACCGGTTGCGCCATGAGATGCGGACGACACTTGGCGTCGAGACCATCGAGGTCCGGCAACACCTCGACACCGCGTTACGAATCCGCGGCACGGCTGCAGAAGAACGAAGTGGTCGCGATGCTGCTCGATCGGCATTTCGGCAAAGACTACGTCGACGTCTCGTTCTTCGGCCGGCAGACGAGATTCCTGCGAACGCCGGCGCTGCTGGCGGCGCTCTCCGGCGCGCCGCTCGTGCCCTGCTTCGTCTACCGTGAAGGCGACGGGCTGGCGGTCGAGTGCGGTCCGTTGATTCGAGTTCGCCCGGACGGCGACCGCGACACGAATGTTCGCGAGGCGATTCAGGCCGTCGCGACCCTGATCGAGGCGCACGGGCGACGGCATCCCCAGTACTGGTACCAGTTCTATCCGGTCTGGCCGGCGCACGGCACGTAGGGCGACACCCGGTCGTGCTACTTGCCGACTCCGGGGCGCGGCTCCGCCGCAATTGCAAAAGGACATTTCCAAACGGCCCGGAATCGTGACGGGTCATGGACTCGACGTCGAATCCCAGGCGTGTCAGGCGGCTCGTCCATCCGGCAACGCTGTCGAAACAGAAGCGTCGCAGGCCGCGCCCCTGCCACAACGCGTTGAAGCGGTTGCCAGCGCGAACCATCTGAAACCGCCAACCGGCGTCGGCGTCAGCCTCGCGAATGACCAGCACGCCACCGTGGGGCAGCACGCGCGCCGCATCCTCTATCAGTCGATCCTGCGTGTCGCGCGAGAGCAGATGCAGGACGTCGAACAACAGGATCGCCTCGCAAGAAGGCAGTGCCCAGCTGGACACGTCGACCTCTTCGATGGTCGCGGCGCCCTCGAGCGCCTGACGGGCGCGCCGGGCCACACGGGGCCGCGTCTCGATACCAAGCAGCCGGAGGTCAAGCGGCGGCGGCGGCCAGGAGCTCGGCCAGCGGCCCTGTCGCCATTCGTCCGCGGCCGATGCGATCAACGCGAGCATCAGACCTTGTCCGCATCCCACGTCGATCAGCATGCCGTGCGGCGGCAGCCGCCCGTCTCGCAGGACCTGTAGGTACACGGGATCCCCACGGAGCTTTCCCCGTGCGAACTCCCACGCCGTGATGCCGGCCGCAAGATAGCGCTCGGCGGCGGCAGCGACCAGCGCGGTTTCTTGCGGCTGGTCGCGGCGTGCACCGGAGCCCCAGTACGTGAGCAGCGTTCCGGCCACGGCGAGGACCGACCCCACGACCGCGCTGCCCAGGAGGATATCGATGGCGAGGCCCTGCAGACGGACCTCGTCGAGCCGGGCGGGAGACAGAAACTGGCCCGACCGCAGCCAGGTGCCGACCTGAATCTCGAGCGCGAACAAGAACGGCGCGACGATCGGATTGGAGATGTTGGCCGCGATGTACACCTTGAGGCGATTCAGCCCGAACAGCCAGCCGAGGCCGAGCGAGAGCGCCAGATGAAACCCGATAAAGGGCGTCGCCCCGATGAAGAGTCCAAGTCCGATCGCCAGGGCCTGGCGGATCGGGGTGTTGTGCTCGGTGCGATATCGATAGAGGGCCCCCGTCAGGCGGTTTGGAGGCTTCGAGGTTCCGGCGCGCGAGGCCAACGGTTCAGGCGCGGTCCCGGCCAGCGCGCTCCGGCCCAGTGACCTCAGCGAGCATGAGAGTGCCCGTCGCGACCAGCCTTCCGTCTGCGGTGACGCTGCCGGAAATCTTGACCAGCCCGCCCAGACGGCCGACGACCTGGGCCGTCGCCTGAAGCAGGACGCCCGGCCCCGCGGCGGAAGGGAACTTGAAGTCGTTCAAGGACGCCAGTCGGAGCGTCTTCGTCACGGAGTTCGGAGGCAGTTCGATCGCGAGTCCGCCGGTCTGTGCGAGCAGTTCGACCAGCGCAATCGCCGGAACGACGGGGTCCTCGGGAAAGTGCCCGTCGAAGTACCAGTCATCGGGATGGGCGACGCGTGTGGCGCACGCTCGGTGCCCGGGAACGATCTCGACAATCTGCTCGACGAGTCGCATCGGTGGCCGATGCGGCAACTGCGCAAGAAGGTCGCCACGATCGGCAGACATCGGCGCGATTATAAGTCCAGCGACTCGCAAGAACCGGCGGCCGGTCAGGGCGCGCTGGGCTATTCTTGACCTGGTTCATGACCGGGCCGATTGCCGAAACGTTCGACAGGATTTCGTCGCAGCACCGGAATCGGATCGCCGTCTACGGGCTGTCAGAGGAAGTCACGCGGACGTTTGCGGAGCTGCGCGACGACGTCTCCTCGCTGCAAGGCGCCCTCTCTGCGCTTCACCTCCCATCGCCCCCCACGATCGTCTCGAATGTCGGCAACCGGACGGGATTCATTCCGCTGTTCCTGGCCAGCGCCGGTCTGGGCAGCAGCTTTCTGCCGCTGGATGGCGGCGCCTCTGCCCGGGAGGTGCTCGATCTGGCCGACGTGTCGGGCGCCGATCTCGTCGTGGTCCCCGCGGAGGCCGCGCCGTTCCGGCACATGGCGCCGGCGCCGTTGCCCGTGCGGCCTCTGGGCGATCGTCCGGCGTCGGACCCGCGATCCCGCCTGGCGAGCGCCTCGCGAAACCGACGCGCTCATTCTGAAAGTCACGTCAGGCTCCACCGGCCCGCCGAGGCTGGCCGTGACCCCCGAGGAAAGCGTCCTCGCCGACGGTCGGCACGTCATCGACGCGATGGCGATCGAGGCCAACGACGTGAGCGTCGCCACCGTCCCGATGGCTCATTCCTACGGCATGGGTAATCTGCTGCTGCCGCTGCTGTTGAAGGGATCGCCTGTCGTCCTGCGCGATCGCTTCATCCACGGCCAGTGGGCCAGCGACGTCAAGCAGTACGGCGTCACGATGTTCCCTGGCGTGCCGTTCATCTTCGACTATTTGCGCCGCGTCGGCGACGCCGCCTCGCCGCTCCGCGGCATCCGCCTGGTGGTGACGGCAGGTGCCCCGATCGATTTTCAGACAGTCGAGTACTTCAAAGACCATTTCAACGTGAAGATTCATTCGCTGTACGGCACGACCGAAACCGGCAGCATCACATACGACGCCTCTGATGGCGTATCCGACCGCGTGTCGGTGGGCTGGCCCATGCCGGAGACCACCGTGACCCTGACCCCGTCCTCCGACGTCGATCCAGGCGGGCGGATCCTCGTTCAGGGGTCGGCCGTGTCCCGCGGGTACACCGATGGCGAAGCCTTCGACGACTCGTCCCCGGCGTTTACGGCCGCCGGCTTCCTGACGGCGGACCTTGGAAGGTGGGCGGCTGATGGCCAACTGATCCTTCTTGGCCGGACCTCGAGATTTGTCAACGTCGCCGGGCGGAAGGTCAACCCAGGCGAGGTCGAGCGTGTGATCGCGGAGCTGCCCGATGTCGTCCAGGTCTGGGTGATGGGCGTCCCCAACGAGACGAGAGGTCAGGACCTCGTCGCCTTCGTGTCGCGCCGAAGTGCCGAGCTCTCTGCCGCTTCAATCCGCACGCACTGTGCGGTCACCTTGTCTCCTCACAAAGTGCCCAGGCGCATCGTCTTTGCTGATGCGGTGCCGCTGACCGAGCGTGGCAAGACGTCCCGTCAAACGCTGGAAGCCCTGCTAAACTCCTCGCCGGACCGGGAAGGCAGCTTATAATGCGCGCCGCTTTCAAGCCGGCCGCGAGGAGCTTCACCGCAAGGAGACGCCCGTCATGATCTTGATCAGGGTTCTTGAGGCGGTGATCACTCAGGCCGCGAATCTCGCCTGGGGAGTCTGCACCGCCGCGGCCCGCTGGTCGCCGGCCGCGTCGTTCCAGCCCGCCTGGGCCCCGGCGCCGCTGCCGAAGAGCTGGGAAAAAAGCTCCCCGACGCTGGGTTGGCCGCGCACCACAGACTCGCTCTGTCCCACGTGCGTGAAGGAGGCGCGAGCCCGCATTCTGTCCGGCGTCGACGACCTCGAGATTCTGCGGACGCAGTCAGGTCGGCGAAATCAAGGCGTCGATTCTCGAGCGCGACGGGAAGATCCAGATCGAAAAAACCTGTCCCGACTCACGGCACGATTTACAGACACGCTGGCCATCGATCCCGCCTTTCAGGAGCGCATCGAGCGTCTGTTTCCCGGCCGCGATCTTCCGGCGGTGACTGACCACCTGCACGACCACGGCACGTCGTCCATCAAATGGGGCCGCGGATCCGTGCTCACGATCGACCTGACCAACCGCTGCAACATGATGTGCGACCCCTGCTTCATGGACGCCAACCAGGTCGGGTACGTCCATGAGCTCAGCCTGGACGAGGTCAAGCAGCTGCTCGACGATGCGATCACGATCAAACCGAAGCGGCAGATGAGCGTCCAGTTCTCCGGCGGCGAGCCGACGCTTTCGCCGATCTTTCTGGAATCGGTGGCGTACGCGCGCCAGGTGGGCTATTACAGCGTGCAGGCCGCCACCAACGGGATCCGCTTCGCGCAGGACCCGGGCTTTGCGATCAAAGCGAAGGAGGCCGGCCTGCGGATCGCGTATCTGCAGTTCGACGGCATCGGCGAGGACGCGAACAGTCACCGGAAGGTCGGCAATCTGTTCGACGTCAAACTGCACGCCATCGAGAACCTCTCCCGTGCCGGCATCGACATCGCCCTCGTCGCGACGATCGTGAACACGATCAACAACGACCAGGTTGGACCGATCATCAAGTTCGCCGTCGAGAACTCCGAGAAGATCAGCTTCGTCTCCTTCCAGCCCGTGTCGTTCACGGGTCGTGACGAGGAGATTGACGACGAGAGCCGGCTCCGACGGCGCTACACGTTGTCGCACCTGGCCCACGACGTGAAGGCCCAGACCGGTGCGTTCGAACCGCTGCGAGACTGGTTTCCGCTGTCGGCCGCCGGCGCGTTTGCGGACGTCACCGACGTCATTCAAGGACCCGCCGCCGAGTGGGGCACGATGAAGTGCGGCTGCCACCCCAACTGCGGCATTGGCGCGGCCTTGATGGTCAGCAAGCGGACGAAGAAGTGGGCGCCCTTGACGAAGTTCCTCGCGGCCGACCGCTTGCTGCAGGACGCGAAGGCCATCGTCGATGCCGGCCGCGGTCCGGCGATGACCAAGGCGATGACCGCGCTGAGCCTGCTCCGCAACTACAAACCGTTTCAGGCGCCCAAGGGACTGACGCTGGCCGCTCTGATCAAGAAGTTCGACAAGCAGACCGGCGGCGCGCTCGGCGGCCAGGTCGGGACGCCGACCGGACGGCGACCGCAAGAGCGACGAGTGGCTGCTGATGTTCGTCGCCGGCATGTGGTTCCAGGATCTCTGGACGTACGATTTCAGGCGCACCGAGATGTGCATCATTCCGTACGCCACCCAGATGGGGGAGATCTCATTCTGCGCGTACAACACCGGCGTCGGCTGGCGCCAGATTGTCGAGAAGATGCACCAGAACGCGACGACGGCGGAGTGGTACAAGACGCACGGCAAACACGGGGTCTATGCCAATCCGCGCAAGAACGTACCCTTGCCTCCGCAGACTTCCCCGAGCCTTCGGCTTCCCAGCGCGGGCGTCCTGATTCCGGTGGCGAGTCTCCGGCGCAGATCCAGTCCGACTCCGGCTCAGAACGTCTTACGGCCTCTCGAAATAACGATTCCTGGAGCAAACCTGAACGCGCCGGAGTGAAAACCGCCGTGGAAAGACGTCCGGTAAAAGCGAGGAGGGATCATGAAACCGTGGCGCACGTGCATCGTCGGCCTCGTCTGTTTCGTCCTCGGCGTGCTCGTCCAGTCCGGCCTCGCACAGGGCAAGAAGGCAACCTACAGCGCTGACATGTTCAAGGGAGAGCCGAAGGCGGTTGCGGCGGCGCTCCTCGATGGCGCGCTCCAGTTGGCCGAGCAGGGAAGCTGGGAGCGGATTGCCGTCGGCCGCGCGTGGTATCTCGGCGGCGACAAGGCGAGAGGTCAGAAAATCCTCGACGAGGTCACCGGCAGCAAGAACGTCGAAGGCAGCGACTGGTTCAGGGTCGCGCGCTTGTATGCCGAGGGCGGTGAATGGGACAAGGCCCAGACGGCGTTCGACAAGGCGCTGGCGATCGACAAGAACGACGACACCGGGATGGTCGAGTACGGTGCGCTCGCCAACAGCAACAAGGATCGCGCGAAGGCCGAGATGCTGTTCGAGCAGGCGTTCAAGAAGAAGCCGCGCGAGTTCTGGCACTGGGTCAACGCGGGCGGGTCGTATCTGGGTGTGAAGCCGCAGTAGGGCCCGCAGCCGCCTGAAGTCAGAAGTGGGAAGCCAAAAGTTAGAAGACTTCTGGCTTCTCCCTTCGAACTTCAGGTTGCTGCCTTTTCCAGCAACTTGACTACGGAAGTCGGGCCGGCATCCCGAACGCTTCCGCCACTTTCGCCAGTCCGGTCTCGAAACCCTGCCACGACTTCTGCGCCGCCGGCGACAGTGTGCGCGGCGCGGTGATCGTGCGGACGCGCGCGGTGCGATCGAGCAACGCCTTGGCCTCACCGGACGACGGGCGTCCGTCGCCGACGACGTCCGCCAGCTTCTCTGCGTCCGACTTGAGACCGTCAAGCTCCTTGAGCTCGGCCTGGCGGGTCGCGGGAGGAACGGCCTTGTCGACCTTCAGCGTCGCATCGAAATCGTTCTTGAAACGACCCGCAGTGTTGGCGAGCTCTTCGGCAATCACTTTGACCTCACGATCGTTCATCCGCCGCGCGGTTTGCGCTTCCCCAAGCGGCAGCTTGACGCTGTACGCCGTCGCCAGTTCGGTCAGGCTCGCCTCGAAGCGCTTCCATTCGCTGGCGCCGTCGTAGTTGGCCGGTTGTTTGGCCATGAAACGCTGGATGTCGGACCCTTGCCGCAACACCGCGGTGACTTCGGCGCTTGCCGCGTACTCCGGCTTGAACCGGTCCTTCATCTTGCCGATGTTCTCCTGGAGGTCGTCCAGGAAGCGCGAGACGTTGACCTCCCCGCCAGGACCGCGAAGGATGCTGCTCTTCAATTTGCCGTCGAGTTGATCCTCGAAGCGATCGCGCTCGTCATTGACCCGGTCGATCAGCGACTTGACGTCCCTGTCGTTCAGGCGGTCGGCGAACACAACGGGCATCGCGACGAATGCCATGACGGCCACGGCAGAGAAGACGATGAGCCGGCGCCGCGATCGCGACGGCATCGCGGCGGTGGTGCGTCGGTGTTGGGATGTCACGGGAACCTCCTGCTTGCTACGTTTCTACGCTCGCGCGGCCTGGCCCTTACGCGCCGAGGCCGCACTCCGCGGGCAGCCACGAATTCTCGTGGCAGCCGGGGCGGACTCGCCCGTTTCCCGGAGCATTTGCCCGGGGACGGCGAGCTTCTCCGAAGTGTACGCAGAATTGCTGCCAGGGAGATCCAGATGGATCTACCGCCGATTCGCGGTGAGGATGAACCCGAAGGAGCGCTGAATCGGGTTGTAGAACGAGCCGTAGGCGGGTGACGTCAGGTTGGTCTGGACATCGCGTTCATTGCCGGTGTCGAAGGCGTTGTAGACCTTGATGCCGGCGATGAACCGGTATTTGAGGAAGCGCCACGGCCGCGCGAGGGTGAAGTCGAGCGTCGAGACGCTCGGCAGGCGCCCCGCCTGGTTGCGAGCGCCCACGAAATCCTGGAACTCATCGACCGCCGACCAGGGGAATCCCGTCCGCCATTCGAAGAGCGGCGAGATCACCCATTGGCCAGGCAGTCCGACTCTCCCTCGGACGATCAGTCGATGCGGCACGTCGGTGGGGCTCAGCGACTGCTCGTTCGATCGGATGATCGGGCTTCTGAAGTTGCCGAAGAACTGATCGTAGTCGTTGAGATGTCCCGTGCTGTGGGACCGCACGTACGACACGCTCACATCGCGATACTCACTGGCGAGAAACCGGCCAGTGGTTTCAAGCTCCCGGTACTCCGACCGGCCGGTGGACGACAGCGCCAGCGCGCCACGCGCCGCGTCCGGATCGACCATGTAGCTGTGCGACCCGCGCCGGTGAAGATACGCGGCCTTGAAAAACACCCGGCGGCCGACACGCTGATTCCAGGAGAGCGTCTGCACCTGGCTTCCGGGTGTGCGCAACGGGCCGTCAACGACGTGAGTGTAGGTGACCGGACCGCCCAACGGCGCGCCATCGACGGCGAAGCGACTGATCGTCTGGGGGTCGTACTGGGTGAACGCGCCCACGGTCAGCGGCGTCCTCTCGGCGAATTTTCCGAACCCGCCGCGCAGAATGCCGCGTCCGTCGGCGAGCAGGCTCACGGCCACGCCGACCCGCGGCGAAAAGTTCACCCGCTCGACGACGCCGTCCCGGTCGAACCGGAGGCCCAGCTCGAGGCTCAGCCGGCTGTTGACGCGCCAACGGTCCTGGGCGAACAGCGCAAACTCGGTCGCGGCGACCTCTGGAAACGTCGGCAGCGGGGCGTAGGTAATCCGCTCGGCCAGTGAGCCGTCGATCCGGAGGACGTCGACGCCATGGCTGAAATTCTCGCCGTCGAACCCCGAGCGCTGCAGATCGAAGCCGATTTTGAACACGTGCTGGCCCGTGCTCCCGCGTTTCGAGATCGCCAGGGCTTCAACGAGTTGCAGGCTGCCCACTTTCCGTGTCTGGCGGTTGAAAAACGGGCCGCTCTGCCCCTCTGGAGCGTAGACCATCGGCAGGTCGTCTGCGCTCTTCAGCTCGACTTCGAACGTCCGGACGGCGAGCGTCGATTCGAGCACTGCGCCGGGCGAGAGAACCAGCCGGTCGACGAGGCCGGCCGAGAAGCCATCCTGCGTGAACTTTGGCGTCGTCTCCGGCGGCCGAAACGTCGACATCGTCGCGTTCGTGATCTTGCGCGGGAAGTAGATGACGCCGACTGTGAGCGCGTGGCGCGGCGAGATGACGGCATCGACGCGGGTAAACGAATCGAAGCTGTCGAGGCCCAGGCGCGGCGCGCCGGGCAGGCTCTTCACCTGCGTGCGGGCGAAACGGTATTGCAGGTACTGGCCGAAGAGCAGCCGGTCGCGTTTGATCGGGCCCGAGATCGAGAGACGTGGCTCGAACCGGCTGATGAAGGCGAACCCTTTGCCGAAGGCGGGCGTCAGGTTGCCCGGCCTGACGATCCAGTCGTTGGTTCCGCGCCTCGTCCGGACCTGCGTCACGCTCGTGGAAAAACGGCCGTACTCGGCCGCAAACGGATTCGACAGCACCTCGACCGATTCGACCGCGCCGCTCGGCAGCTCCAGATCGAAGTCGCCGGTGGACGGATCGTTGAGGCTGGCGCTGCTGACCTGCAGCGCACTGGTCGTCGGCCCGCCGCCCTTCACGCGAAGGCGCCCATCCGGACCGCGAATGATGCCGGGCAGCACCGTCAGCAACGATTGAAAATCATCGCCGGCCAGCGGCTGGACATCCATTCTTGCGCCACTCAGCACATCGCTCACCGCGACCGGCTGCAGGCTTTCCGTCGGTGAGTTGGCGGGCACCACGACGTAGACGCTCTCGCGAACGAACGTCAGCTTCATCTCAACGAGCACCTGCTCCGTCACGCCAGCCTGGACGTTGAACGGCGACGACTCCGTGTCGGAGAAACCCTCACGAACGGCGAGGACGACGTAGCGGCTGGCTGGGACCGCGGGAAACTCCACCTGGCCGGCTTCGTCGCTGATCGTCTGGGCGATCACGATGTTGGCGGCAACGTCGCGCAGGTCGACCTTCACCGACGGAATACGCAAGCCTTCGATCACGATGGTGACGACGACGCGGCCGTCACCGGCGGTGACCGGAGGAACGGTCTGCGACTGGAGCAGGAGACCCATGAGCAGCCCGATCGTCGGCAGCATGTCCCTATTTCACCGGCTTCACGAGCCGGAACCCCAGATGATTCGTACCGGTCGTGACGTCGCCTTTCCCGCGCGTCCCGACCATGTATCGCGAGCAGTACTGATCCGTACAGAGGAACGAGCCGCCGCGGTGCACGCGCTTTGGCGTGTTCGGCTCCGCGGGGTCGAAGGACGATGACGGCCCGCGGGGATTTCGGACCGTGCCGCTGGCCGCAACCTCGGCGTAGTAGTCAGGACGGTACCAATCGCTGGCCCATTCCCAGACGTTGCCGGCGACGTCGTAGAGACCGTACACGTTGGCCGCGAAGCGTCGAACCGGTCCGATGCCCTTGAATCCGTCGGCCGCCGTGTCGTGATCCGGAAAGTGACCCTGATGACTGTTGGTCCTGTGACGGCCTTCCGCGAGGAAGTCGTCGCCCCATGGGTAGAGCTTGCCGGCGAGACCACCGCGTGCGGCGAACTCCCATTCGGCCTCGGTCGGCAGCCTCTTGCCGGCCCATTTCGCATACGCCTCGGCATCGTCGAACGCGATGTGCACGACCGGGTAGTTGTCCAGGTTCCGCAGATTGCTCTTCGGACCGAGCGGGTGGCGCCAATCGGCGCCCGGCACGTACTCCCACCAGCGCAGCGCGTTGTCGAGCGGGATCGGCTGCGGCGGCGCCGCGAAGATGACCGAGCCGGCCACGAGTTTCTCCCGCGGCACGCCGGGAAAGTCCTCCGCACGCGGCGTCCGTTCGGCGACGGTGACGTACCCGGTCGCCTTCACGAACGCGGCGAACGCGGCGTTCGTCACTTCCGTCGCGTCCATCCAGAACGGGTCGACGAACACGCGATGGATCGGCCGCGAATCTGTCGTCTGTTTCATTCCCACCGCGTCCATCGCCGGCGGCGTGGCCGCGCCCATCGAGAACTCGCCGCCGGGGATCCAGACCATTCCCTTCGGCGCGTCGCCAGGCGGCATCGTGGCGAACGGGGTGGTGGGTGCGAATCCTGTCGCCGGGCTCGCGGCGGCGCCGGCGATCGCCGGCGTGCCCACCGGGGTCGGCGTCGTTGTCACCGCCGGGCCCCTCGAGAACCACGCGAAGGCCGCAGCCCCAAAGGCCACGACGGCGAGCCCATTCGCCCATGCGAGAGATCGCCGGCGGACCGGAGCGCCGTTCACGACCGTCACGGTGCGCTCCTTCGCTACTTGAGCGGAATGAACGCCAGCCCGTTGTTGGGGTTCATCGGAATCACCAGTTGATTCGCACCGGCGTCGTAGCACATCGAGGCCGCGCTCGGAATATTGCGGGCGATCAGCTCTGCGGGCTGGCCCGGCCGAATCCGGGACACGCCCCCGGTGACGACGCTGCTGACGTACTTGGTGCCGTCGGACAGAATCACCAGACCGTCACTTCCTGACTGCGCCGCGTTCTCGGTCTTCAACAGTTTCCCCTCGAGAGAAAACGTCAGCACTTCGTTGTTGCCGATGTTGACGACGACGAGGTTGCCCTGCGGATCGAACGCGATGCCGTTCGGCTGGCGGAGTGGCGCGCCCTGAATGAGGATCGATGCCGTCCCGCTGGGCGCGATTTTCCACACCTGCCAGGTCGTGGCGTCAGGCGTCTGGCCGCCGGCGCCTGTCTGCGTCGCGTAGACCGTCCCGTCGTCGGCGACTTCGATGTCATTGAACCACGCGGATTTCTCGACTTTGGTCTCACCGGCTGGAGCGCCAGTCTGCAGGTTGAACCGGCGAATCACCGCCACGCTCGGTTCGTTCGGCGTCGTGCCGCCGTCGCGGTCCGCGAGATAGAGGATGCCGTTGACAATGTCGCTGCCGTACGGCTCGTTCAGGACGAGCGGCGGTGTCAGGGTCGCGCGCGGCTCCGGATTCTGCACGCCGATCCAGCGCGCGGTGTGCACCGACCCGTCGTGGTTGATGAACGACACCCAGGCGTTGTTGGCCTGAACGTTCTGAGCGACGCCGCGGTTCGGCACGACGATGACGCCGCGGGTGGGATCGTAGGAACAGCTCTCGGCCGAGTAGACGGCGCCGTACACCTTGACGTTCGCGGAGATGGCCTCGAAGCTGCCGTCGGCCGCCGGATTGACCGGCAGCCCGAGTCGATTGCCGACGAAATAGGGCTGCGGTTGCTGCTCTGCGAGCAAGGCGCCGGCGGCGAGACCACCGGCGAAGAGCGCGGCACCAGCGAGGAGGGTCGTTCGCGGAATCATGCGGCCATGCTACTGCAATCGCCGGGACGCGGCGGCCTCTCTCTGCGGATGGCGTATAATGAGGAGGTTAGCGAAAGCTGACGCCCGCCTGCGTTCCGAGTGGCATCCCCTGGCGTCGGGGTGCGCGCCGACCGGCAGCACGACTCGCCGGACCCCTTGCGCCCCACCAATCCTGATGGCGCGTGATCGATCCGAACTTCGGAGGTCATCGTGTCAGCTGAGCCGCAAGTGAAGGCGTCGCCCCTCTGTCCCTACTGTCAGTCCCCCAAGGTCATGACGAGCGCGAAGCCGCTGACCTCGTCGTACTGGCGCTGCGAGACCTGCGGTCAGGTCTGGCACCCGGATCGCACCCAACTGCACCGGGCTGACCGCACGCCGCGCCGATGGTGATGCTGATGGCTGCGCCTGGCACCGTTCCGTCAAAGAGGTCCTCATGACGTTTGATCCGTCTCAGATCGGCCGCTTCGAGTTCGTCCGGCTCGCCTCGCTCCGCGCCGCCCAATTGATGCGCGGCTGCACTCCTCTCGTCCCCGCGTGCAGCAAGCGGACGACGACCGCGCGGCACGAAGTCGCCGGCGGCAAGGTGTGCGGACTGCCACGCAAGCCGGCGCGGACGGTGATGCCCATCTAGCCGCCGAGGCAGGAGGATCCGTGGCGACCAAATCAGACAACACCGCGCAGGCGCGGGAGATGCTGTCCGATCTCTATCGGCTGATCGAAGCCCTCGATCGCCGGGTCCCGCGACTCGAGCGCCTCGGGGAGTCTCAGATCGCCCATGACGCGGCCGACCTGCGGGAACGTGCGCTGAGCCTGATTCAGCGCATCGAGGGATCCACCCCGATGGAATAGCCCGGGGGAAGCGTTTGCGGATAGCCACCGTTTGCGATATACTGCTTGGGCTACTAGCTTTCCTGAGTCGTCCGCCGGCCTCCCGCCTGCGTTTCTCATCAAGGCAGAGTTTCCGTTCTCGTCAGGACCAGGTGTGTCCATCGAAGCGGGAACCGCGTCACAGGCGATGCGCGGCACTACAACATCGCATCCAGGTATCACTCACATGGCAGCAATCAACGGTACGATCAAGCGTCTCGTCAGCGACAAAGGCTTCGGGTTCGTCGCGGCGGAAGACGGCAGCGAATACTTCTTCCACCAGTCCGCCTGCGCGCATTTCGACGGCCTGCGCGAAGGCCAGCACGTGACCTTCCAGGCCGGCCAGGGCCCCAAGGGCCCGCGCGCCGAGAACGTCACGGTCGTCTAACTGACTCCCGGCCGGCCGGGGCGCCCTGCCCCGGCCGGCGTTTCTCATCGCCGGTCTCCAGGACCGAGACGATGCTCGCGGCGCTGCATACACATCAACACGAAGCGTCCGCCCTTCCGGTGTACCATCCGACCGGCTTGGCTTGCGCACAATCAGATGAGTCCGTGCGAATGAGCACTCTGCTCCAGTCTCCGGTCGGTTGGCGGGATCTGTTGCGCCTCGGCGCGACAAACCGCATCCTGTTCGTCGCGTTCGCCGTTGCGGCGGCCGTGGCGTGCGCGGCGCCCGCACGTGCTCAGCAACCTGCTGCCCAGCGAGAGCCGCTTTTCCCCAGCGGGGACGTCTACCCGATCTACATCGCCGATACGCACCGCCCCACCAACATGCTGGCTGAAACCTTCATTGTCGGTGGGTCCATCCCCTCGACGCGCTCGCCCCTGACCCGCCTCGCCGCCGGCGGCCGCTTTGGCCTCCTGCGCTTCGAACCGGCGTCTCCAGAGGGTCGCTCGTGGCAGTTCAGTCTCGAGGCCGGCTTCGACGCGCTCTTCGATTCGAGGAACCGGCTCGACGCCGTCGGGTGGGACGGCAATTACGGCTGGACGCTGACCACCTCCGCGAGCGGGCCGCTCGCGCTGAAGGTTGCAATGCTGCACGTCTCGGCCCACCTGGGCGACGAGTATCAGGATCGGACCGGTCGCGATCGGTTCAACTACACGCGCGAGGAAATCGCCGTCGGCGCGGCGTGGCGATGGTCACCGCGCACTCGCGCGTACGGCGAGGTGGGATGGGCCTACCATGAAGGGAATCCGCTGCTCGAGCCCTGGCGCGCCCAGGGGGGCATCGAGTTCGAAACCCAGCCCGGCCGGTGCGGCTGGCGCTTCGAATGTTACGCCGCGGCCGACTTCGGCACCATGGAAGAACGGAACTGGAAGCTGGACGTGACCATAACTTTTGGGATCGTGACGAAGGGCGTGGGCCGGACGTCGCGATTGTTTTTCGAATGGCATGATGGCCGGCCCACCCTGAACGAGTTCTTCAGGGAGTCCGTCTCGACCCTGACCCTGGGCCTCAAGATCGACCTCTAAGCTGGCGCCGCAGGTCAAAATGCCGTCGGCATTGCGCCAACTGACGCGGGATGCCTGGCTGCTGCTCGCCACCCGATTCGTTCGACTGTTCGCCTACGGTGCGCTGTCGGTCGTTCTGGTCTTCTACCTCGTCGAGGTCGGACTCACCGAGACGCAAACTGGCCTGCTGCTGACCGCGACGCTGATCGGCGACACCGCCGCTTCCCTGTTCATGACGACCCGCGCCGATCGGATCGGACGGCGCCGCATGCTGATGATTGGGGCGGCGCTGATGGCGGGTGCCGGATTGGTGTTCGCCTTCACGGGACAGTGGTGGCTGCTGCTCATCGCCGGCACGATCGGCGTGATCAGCCCGAGCGGCCATGAAGTGGGCCCGTTTCTCTCGATTGAACAGGCGGCGCTCTCGCAGGTGGTGACCGACCGCACGAGAACCGCGATCTTTGCCTGGTACACGCTCGCCGGTTCTCTGGCGACGGCGGCCGGTGCCCTCGCGGCCGGCACGACCGTGCGCCTGCTGCAACAGACCACGCTCGCGCCGGTCGGCACCTATCGGGCCGTCGTCGTGATGTACGCCGCACTGGGCGTCGTGCTGGCGATCCTGTTCGCGCGGTTATCAGCGGCATCGGAATCGGGCACGGCCGGCGACCGGCGCGGGGCGCGAGCGCCACTCGCAGGCATGTCCGGACTCAATCGGTCAGGCCCCGTCGTCCGGAAGCTCTCCGCCCTGTTTGCGCTGGATTCCTTCGGCGGCGGCTTTGTCATTCAAAGCTTCGCGGCGTACTGGTTCTATCTGCGATTTGGCGTCACGCCGGAATCGCTCGGCGGGATCTTCTTCTTTGCCAACATCCTCGCCGGATTGTCGGCGCTCGTCGCCGCCCGGTTGGCGTCGCGATTCGGCCTGGTGACCACCATGGTGGCCACGCACCTGCCCTCGAACGTGCTGCTCATCCTGGTGCCGCTGATGCCAACGCTGCCGCTGGCGATCGGTGTGCTGCTGTTGCGGTTCAGCATCAGCCAGATGGACGTGCCGGCCAGGCAGTCGTACGTGATGGCCGTGGTGACGCCCGAGGAGCGATCGGCCGCGGCCGGCGTCACGGGCGTGGCGCGGACGCTGGGTGCCGCAATCAGTCCGTTGTTCGTCGGTGCCTTCTTCGCCCGGCCAGACCTGATCAATCTGCCGTTCTTCATCGCCGGCAGTCTGAAGATCGTGTACGACCTGCTGCTCTACCGGGCGTTCATCGGCGTTCGCCCGCCGGAGGAACTGCCCCCGTCGTGATTCCGATCGTGTCGCGGCGCGCCGGCGCTTTCGTGAAGTCGTACAAGAAGAGTCCGTATCCGATGCCCGCCGCCACTCCCGACCGGCCCATTTGAAATGCCATGTAGCGCCCGTCGTCGCTGACCACCGGATTGGACGAACGATACGTGGGCACATCCGCAAAGTAGGTGAGACGCTCCGTCGCACCACTGCCATCCAGTTTCAGTTTGTGAATGTCAGCCCGGTCGAAGCCCTTCCCGGCCGGGTTGTGCTTGTCGGATTCGACGGTCGTGAATTCACCTGACGGAAAGATGCCCTCCGGCTCGTCGTACACACCGGGACCATTTGAATAGTTCGTCAGCTTCCCCGTTGTCAGATCGACACCAAAGACTTCTCCCTGCTGGTAGTCGTAGGCGCTGAAGATCAGTTCTCGCTCCTGGGGCGGGCGGTAGTTTTGCGGCTCGAGAGTCGCCCGGAAGGAGAGGTCGCGACTGTCGAGAATCTTGCGCTGATTGACCAGTTTCGGCACGCCGGCCTCGTACACGATGTCGGCTTCGTGGATCTGCGAGGAGCCCGGGGGCATGTCGCCGCCGGGGAATTGCGCCGCTCGATACGACCACGCGATGTGCATCCGCGTGCGGGAGGGCACCGGGCCTTCCGCCGCCTTGACGCCGAGAGGCTGAGGACGAGCGGTGCCGGCGGGATCGAGCACGAACAGCCAGCAGTTGGTGCGCGCGGCGCCGACGTTGGCGGGGCTGAACTCGGTCGGACCCGACAACAGAATGTGGCCGTTCGCCAGATAGAGTGCGCGGGTGAAGCCGTGATGCGGAAAGTGCGCAGTCAGGTTGCGGATGACCCCGGTCCCGAGATCGATCTCCATGGCGTCGCCAAACGTCTTGGACAGAAACAGCACGCGCTTGCTGTCGAGCGAGAACTCGGCGCGTTCACCGAACCCCGTGAGCTTCCGGATGTGCGGTGGCAGGTTCTGATCGGGCGGAACCACGCCGGCCGGCGCGGCAGGTGGCGCTTGCTGGCCACCGATCGACACGAACAGCAGCGCGGCTACGCCGGCCAAGGCGATGGGAGGCAGGGACATGTGCGCACTCTACACCGTCGGCGTTGGGGTCAGACCGGGGTCAGACCGGGGTCAGACCCTAACCCCCAGGGGTCTGACCCCGGTCTGACCCGGTCTGACCCCGGTCACCCGCGCACGCGCTGGAGTGAGTCAAGCACGTCGTGGAGTTGCCAGGCGAGGGCCTGAGGCGAGCACGGGGTGCGCACGATTCGATCGAAGCCGGCGTCGGCCAATTGCGTGTTCGACGCAGTGAAGAGCTCGCCGCTCAACGCCAGGCAGGCCGCACCCGCTGTCCGCGCGTCGTCGCGCACTCGGCGCAGAAACTGCACGACCGATTCGCCAAGCGGCGTGACGTCGAGGACGATCGCCTCGGGACGGACGCGACAGGCCCGTTCGAAGGCATCGTCGACGGAACCGGCGATGGCTGGCTGGAATCCGAACGCGAGCAGGCCGAACGCGTACGTCGCCAGCGAGTCCGCGTGGTCGCTGACGACGAGAACTACCGCGGGCTGGTTTCCGGACCGGGTGTCGACACGATGTTCGACAGCCAAGCTGCCACGTTACCAAGGCCGACAACGGCAATACTGTCGGCTTGGCGACAGTTCTTCAACGTCGGGGACACTGCGCTCATCGCTCGCCTGAGAGCGCCGGCCGGTCCCTCACGCCCGAAACCCCACGGTAGCGGATCGCCATCAGCGTGACGTCGTCGTTCTGAGCCGTCCCAGCCGTGTGCCGCTGCACCGCGTCGATGACCGCGTCCACGAGCGCCTGCGCGTTGCCCGTTCCAGCCTGCGCAATCGCGTCCAGCAGACGCGATTCACCAAACTCTTCCTCTGCGGCATCGACGGCCTCGGTCACGCCGTCACTGTAGACGACGACGGCGTCGCCGGAATCGAGCGACACCTCCGCCTGTTCATAGCGCGCGGCGTCGAACAAGCCGCAGACAGGCCCTCCACATTCCAGCCGCTGCACGCCGGTCGCGCTGACGATGACTGGCGGGCAGTGACCGGCATTGCAGTACGTCAGCCTGCCGTCCTCGCTGATGACGCCCAGGAACAGGGTCACGAATTGCACCTCGAGGGCGTGCAGGCACAGGGCCTGGTTGATGGTCGTGATGATCGACGCGGGGCCCTCCGCAAACTGACCCTTCGAGGCAAACGCGAACATGCCTTGCATCATCGCGCTCAACAACGCCGCCGGCGGCCCCTTGCCGGCCACGTCGCCGAGCGCAAAGCTGAACGCGGGACTGGCCTGCCGCGGATAGTCGAAGAAATCGCCGCCGATCGACCGGCATGGCCTGGACGTGGCGGCGGCTTCGACGAACGCCAGGGTCATCGTCGGCCGCGGTAGCAGCGACTGCTGAAGCAGGTAGGCCAGCCGCAGCTCCTGATCGATGCGCGTCTTCTCGAGTTGCTGGCGGTACAGCCGGGCGTTCTCGATCGCGAGGGACGCCTCGGCCGCCAACGTTTCAAGCGCCGATTGGGTGACCGGCGAGACCATGGAGCCGCGTCCTGTCCCGTCCAGGTACAGCACGCCGAG
The DNA here is from genome assembly GCA_963816795.1 of uncultured Acidobacteriota bacterium. Taxonomy (GTDB): domain Bacteria; phylum Acidobacteriota; class Vicinamibacteria; order Vicinamibacterales; family SCN-69-37; genus CAWFLT01. Next base: position 84,308 of record CAWFLT010000005.1, read on the forward strand.
CCGCCGTTCCTCCGGCGCAACCTCGCCGGCGTCGACCAGGCGGACCAAGTGCAGCGGCACGCAGATGATGTGCCGGATGCCCAGATCCCGCGTCGCCGCATGGTCATCCGCAACGCCGTCGGCGGAGAGATCCTGGAGCACGAGCGTCTGGCCCGTGCGAAACACTTCGGTCGGCACCTGCCGGCTCGTTTCGAACGTCACATCGGTCAACGCCTGTCCGGTTGGACCACGGCCCATCCGGAATTCCAGCTGTCCGTCGGTCCCGGCGAGCATGACAAACCCGCGTTCCGCGTGGGTCAACTCGAGCGCGGCGTCGAGAAGCAGCGCGAGCACATCCTGGAGGAGACGGCCCGCACCGAGTCCGCGCAGCCGCTCCAGCAGCTCCGTCATCTGACGAAGGCCTTCCCGCGGGTTCGGCGTCGCTTCGACCGTCGAGTCGTCGGCGCCCAGGAACACCAGCGTGGTGCCGCCAGCCCGGCCAAGACGGATCTCATCGCCGGGGCGGAGCTCGCATTCGGTGACCGGTTCCCCGCCGACGAAGGTGCCGTATCGGGATTGGCGGTCGCGGATCAGGTATCGGCCATTCTGCTCGACGATCTCGGCGTGCTCGCGCGAGACTTCGGCGGCGCCAAGACGCAGGTGGTTCGTCTCGCGGCGGCCCATCGTGAACGGGGTCTGCGCGATGACGACGTTCCAGTTGCCGAGGACGTCACGGACCTGCAGGCGCGGATGGCGCACGGCACGATGAGTCTACCGGAATCTCGAGGTCCGGGACGACGGCCTACCGGGTCTCGCTCGATTGTGGCGCCTCGAGATTCCGCTTCAGCGCCGCCGTCCCCTGTTCGATGAGTTGAGCGAGGTTCGCACGGACGTCCTCGGGAAGGAAGTCGGTGACCCACACAAACACGCTGCGCCCTGCTCCCGCCTCGATGATCTGCATCGACGCGTGGTGGTACGTCATGCCAGGACCGTCGACGGCAGCATAGGCCACGCGCCGGCGGCGATCGTCGACGTCGAGGATGCGCTCGTGCAGCACCATGCCGTTCGCGAATTTCACGATTCGATTGTCGCCGTCGAGTTGACACCCGCTGAGCACGGGCGCGAACAGCGCGTCCGTCTGTCCGACTTGACGCAACGCCGCCCACGCCTGATCTGCACTCACGTCGACGGAGATTTCCTGATGGATGGATGCCATGACTCATCTCCTCTCGCCATGATCATCGCAGACTCCTAACGGCCTTTCCTGACTGACTTCACGATCTGCTGGCTGAGCCGATTCATCTCGGTCATGTTGGCGTTGTACTTCGTCATCGTTTCGTTCCAAGCGCTCATGGCCTTCAGATACTCGGGACTCTGACGCTCGCCAGCCGTCTTGCCTTCGCGTATCCCCGTGCCGACGATTTGAAGGAGCTGGGCCTGAAGATCGCGGTTCTCCGTGGCCAGTGTGTAGAAGCGCTCGAAGTCCGGCGACACCTGGCTGCCCGCGAGCGCATCGAATGACGGCTTCATTTTGAGATAGGCCGCCGTGCCAGACTCGGCGATCTTCTCTGCTTCGTCGTACCTGTTGTTGTTCATGTGCTGCGGGAGTTCGCCGACCGACTTGCCGACGGTCCCCACGACATCCCAGACGGCCCGCACATGCGTCACGCCCGGCTCGAACTCCAGGACGTACTCGAGCACGTCGTTCAGTTCTTTGACGGTGCTGACGAAATACGCCTGACCTCCGACCGCATCGCTTATCTGTTTGACGCCGCTCTGCTCCTCCGCGGGCACGGCCAGGCCGATCATGCGCACTTCGAGGGTGATCTGCTGCCCTGCGCGTTGATACGCTTCAATGCGTTCCTTGATCTCCCGCAGCGCTTCCTCCTGACACTTGTCGGCGTGGCCGGTGAGCACGACGATCCGTTTCGTGTTGGGAAGCGGCTGGAGGTCGGCGAGCGCCGAGATGACGCCCGCGGCCAGGGCCGGCTGACCACGAGGTCGCAGGTTGTCCGCCGCTCTGACGATGCGCGAGCGCCGGTTGGTGCCGAACGACACCAGCAGCCGGCTTTCGTCGTCCTGATGGCACTCGCCCCCAAAAGCTCTCAGTGCCAGGTTTTCAGAGGGAGGTAGCGTGCGAGAGCGAAGCGATTCGATCGCGGCGCTGAGCTTGCTCGGCGCAGTATCGAACGGCGCGCCCATGCCCTGAGACGTATCAATGACGATTTCCTGGCTCATGATCGGCGCCGGCCGGTTCAGCCACTGGATGACCGGATAGGCGGCGAGGAGCACGCCGGCCACGAGGATGGCCGCTGCCAGGCGCAGCTTTTGCGACGGGGACTTGGGGATCTTCGCGCGCTGCTTTGGCGGCCTGCCCAGCGCTTCAGTCACGCCGGCGATGAGTTTGTCGACGTCTTCGACCTTGCCGCCGCGCCATCCGACAAGGTTGACGGCCTGCTGTCCACTGAATCCGAGCGGCAGCTCGACCTCGTCGATACGGACCGGAACCAGGCGCGACCGGCCGCGCTCCGCTTCCTCTTTGACCCAGTCGCTGTCGACGGACGCTTCGGACCAGAGCACGACCACGGCGCCGGCCTTGTCGAGCTCCCCCTGAAGCACGTCACGCCAGTCCGCCGCCGCTTTGATCTGGCCGTCCCAGAAGACCGACCAACCGCAGCTCGACAGCAGATCGGCGAACAGCTTCGCGCGCGATCGATCCGGGTTGGCGTAGCTGAGAAAGATGTCTGCCACGAGCCCTCTTTGTGAGAATCCGGCGGATTGTAGCACCCGCGCCGCCGCGCGACGCCCTGAACATTCGTGATCGATCTGAGGGCGTTGTCCGATACGCTCTCGTGAGCAGGGAGGCGCCATCATGCACCGTCGCGACTTCATCAAGAAGACGAGCGCCGCGTTCGCGCTGGCGGGCGTGCCCAGATACGTCGAACAGCTCGGCGAGATGCGCAAGCGCGTCGGGCTGATCGGCAGCGGCTGGTACGGCAAGAGCGATCTGCTCCGGCTGGTGCAGGTCGCGCCGGTGGACGTCGTGTCGCTCTGCGACGTCGATCGGCAGATGCTGGCCAATGCCGCCGCGCTCGTCGCGACGCGCCAGGTCTCGAAGAAGGCGCCGCGAACCTACACCGACTATCGCGAGATGCTGCGCGCGCGCGATCTCGATCTCGTGCTGATCGACCCGCCGGACCACTGGCACGCGCTGCCGATGATCGAGGCGGTCCGCTCGGGGCTGGACGTCTGGGTCCAGAAACCGATCGGGGTGGATGTCGTCGAGGGGCAGGCGATGCTGGCGGCGGCGCGGAAGTACAAGCGGGTCGTCCAGGTCGGCATGCAGCGCCGCAGCACGCCACATCTGGTCACCGCGCGCGACCGCATCATCCGCGAAGGCCGGCTCGGGACGGTCGGCCTCGTCGAGATCTACTGCTATTACCGGATGCGCGCGACCTCGAATCCGCCGGAGACTCCCCCGCCCGCCGATCTCGACTACGAGATGTGGACGGGGCCGGCGCCGATGCGGCCGTACACCTCGCTCGTGCATCCGCGCAGCTGGCGCGCGTTCATGGAATACAGCAACGGCATCGTCGGCGACATGTGCGTCCACATGCTCGACATGGTGCGCTGGATGCTCGACCTCGGGATGCCGACGCGGGTGAGCTCGTCGGGCGGCATCCTGGTCGACAAGAAGAGCCAGGCCAACATCACCGACACGCAGACGGCGACCTTCGAGTACCCCAATCTGCGAGTCGTGTGGACGCACCGGAGCTGGGGCGATCCGCCCGATCCGAGGTATCCGTGGGGCGCGACGATCTACGGCGACCGCGGCACGCTCAAAGCGAGCGTCATGGGGTACGACTTCGTGCCGACCGGCAAGGGCGGCACGCCCGTACGCGAGGACGTGCAGTACGAGCTCGACCAGTACCCCGAGGATCGCACGGAGAAGGAGCTCGAAACGCACGTCGCCCCCGCGATTCGCGGGCACATGAAGAACTTCCTCGAGTGCATCGCCTCGCGCGAGCGGCCGGTCGCGGACATCGAGGAGGGCTACATCTCGACCACGGCCTGCATCCTGGCGAATCTTTCGCTGCAGTTGGGCCGTTCGCTGACCTGGGATCACGCGGCAGGCCGGGTCGTCGGCGACGACCAGGCCAACGCACTCCTGCGGCGGCCGTACCGGTCGCCGTGGGTCCATCCCGATCCGGCGACGGTTTAGGAGTCTGCAGGACGTAGGGCGGGCCGGGTTGGGGCCCGCCCAACTGCACGCGGATTACAGCCCAATCCGCGCTACGCGTTTGGAAAACGCCCCAGAGATCTTTACGGTTCGTCGCCGCTCGGCCCGTAAATCTGCGGGACGGTCGACCCCATCGGGCGCAGATAGGTCGTGATCTGTCCGCGGTGGTGCACGATGTCGAAGAGAAAGCTCCACGCGATCGGCGACGCCGGACGCCGTGTGCCAAAGAAGTCGAGCGTGCCGTCCCACCGGGCGTCGGGCAGCGCCCTCCATCGCCGCACGATGTCCGCGCTCTGCCGTTCGTAGACGTCGAGCAGCCTCTTTCATCGTGGCGGGCGCTGCCGGCGGCGTCCACTCCGCCTTGCCGCTCTCCAGCGCGTCGATGATCATCTTCTCCTCGCAGACGATCTGCCAGGCGATCTCACTCGCCGTGCGCGACTTCGGATCGGGCCGGTAGTCGGAGCCTTCGGGAATCCGGGCAATCACGTTGCGCGTCGTCTTCGCCTCGTCTTCCCAGAATTTCGTGAAGAGCGTTCGTTCGTGCATGCGACCTCCCGGCAGCCCATGGTAGCGCAATGCGCCGCGCCGGACCAATATAATCACGCCACCCCCATCCCGCTCCCCTGGCTCGAGGAGGACGAAATGAAGAGCACCTATACGACGCGCCGGGCCGTCTTTTCGCGGATCGCGCTCCTCGTCTTGCTGACCGCCACGCTCCGGGCCCACTCGGACGTCACGGTCACCTACATGTCGGTGGAGCCGATTCCGAGCCAGGATGTCATCGGCGAGGACGCCCTGGCCACGATCGAAAACGCCGGGTATCGCACCCTGGCTCGGTGGAGCGAGCGGCTGCTCGACGACTGCAACATCGTTCAGCGCGTCATCGATGCGCTCGACGACGCCGGCGCGATCAGTACTGTGAACCGTGGCAACACCAGCGTCGAGGTGGCCGCCGGTGGATTCGAGGGCGTCACCAATCCCTCGTTCGTGTTCACCGTGCGTGATTCAGGGCGTCGCGCTGCCAGCGCGGCCGACATCAACGTGCTCGACAACGCGTTGGGCTACGTCCTCAATCAAGGCGGCACCGCGCATTTCAGCCTCGATGATGCCGAGGCGTACGACTTCCCGCTCGACTACGCGGTGGTCTCGTTTCGGGGTCAGTTGAGCGGTCGGGAAGCGAAGGCGTTCTTCGATCATCTCGGAACCATCGACGAGGCGCTCTGGAGCGGCGCGTTCGCGGGCTTCACGCAGATCGCGCTGCAGGACGCGCGCACGAACAACTCCATGGTGTTCCTCCAGCCGGCGACGTCAATCGAGCAGTTCGTCCGAGGGCTGTCTCTCGCTGCCGATTCCTGGCCCGGCGCGAGCTACGTCACGCGCACCAGCCAGGGACAGCCGACGACCGCGCCCGCCGGCATTGCGTTTCCAGGGAACGATTGGCTGGCCTTTCCTGACGGTGACCAATACCTCGCGAATCTGGGCAGTTCATCGCCGCAGCTTTTGAACGCGCTGGCGGCGCTGCGGCAGCAGCATCTGCGAATCGTCGCGGATCTGATCGAAGCAATCGAAGCGGGGCACCTTTCGCACTACCTCGGCCACCGGTTCAGTTGCGCGGCTTACCTGCCCTGATGGCAATGAGGCAATGGGCCAATGGGGCAATGAGGCAGTGCGAACGAGGTCTTTATTGCCCCATTCACTCATTGCCTCATTGCCCCATTGCCTTGACGCGGGTCGCCACGCGGAGAAGAATGACGGGTGCGCACGAGGGCGCACTCCGTCCGCGCGCAGGGCAGCGCCCACCTGACCGCGGTCGGCCGGCTGGATTGCGAATGAACCTCCGTGGCTTTCTCTGCGCCGCACTCGGGTTGGCAGCGGTCGGCTGCGGCGAGTCACCGGCCTCGCCAAGCACCGGCAATCAAGGTGCATGGCAGACGCTGGCGCCGATGCCAGCGGCGCGTCAGGAAATCGCGACCGCGGTCCTCAACGGGCTCATCTACGTCATCGGCGGGTATGACAGCGCCGGCCAGTCCACCAGCAGCGTCTTCGTCTACAACCCACAGTCCAACGCCTGGTCCACCGCCGCGTCGCTCCCCATCGTCAACAACCACGGCGCTGCGGCCGTCGCCAACGGCCGGCTTTTCGCGTTCGGCGGCGTGTCGAACCGCGCCTTTGTGTACAACCCGGCCGGCAACTCGTGGTCGGAAGTCGCCTCGATGAACTTCGAGCACGGCAACACCGCGGCGGTGGCCGTCATCAGCAACAGGATTTACGTCGCGGGCGGAACGGGACCGGGCGCCACGCAGCGGGAAGTCGAAGTCTACGACACGAACGCCAACACCTGGACGGCTCGAGCGCCGATGAACGTGGGCCGCAACCATTGCGCCGGCGTGACGATCGGCGGCCAGTTCTATGTCGTCGGAGGACGAGGCGACGCCGGCTCGGACGTCGCGCTCGAAGTCTACGATCCAGCCACCAACAACTGGACGAACCGGACGCCCATGCCCACCGGCCGGTCCGGCATCGGCGCCGGCGTCGTGAACAACCGGTTGGCAACGTCTTCGGCGGCGAGATCCCCGCGCTTCACAACGAAGTCGAACTGGACGACCCGGCGTCGAACACGTGGCAGCCGCATCCACCCATGCCGACGCCCAAGCACGGCATCTGGGCCTCGGTCATCGGGAACGCCATCTATCTGCCCGGTGGCGCCACGGCCCAGGGCTTCGGCGCGACCACGAGCCACGAGTCGTTCACCGTGAGCGCACGGTGAAACTCCGCCAAACGACGTGCACGCAAGGCCACCAGCGCGATCGCGAGCAGCGCACTCATCAAGGCAATCACGAACCATACAGGCAAGGTCGGGACTGGGAGTGGACTGATTGTGATCGGACTTGTCGCCGTGTTGTTGCCGGTGCTCGCATCCCCGCCGCCTGATACCACCGCACTGTTGACGAGTGTGCCCACCGCGCCGGCTGCGATACTCGCCGTCACCGTGATGTCGGGGTAACTCGTCGCAGGGGCGAGCACATCCGCACGCGTGCACGTCCGCGTGGCGACGGTGCAGGTCCAGCCGGAGCCGGAGATTGCGGTGACGGTCAGACCCGCCGGCGGGTTCTCCGTCACGGTGACGGTACCGCTTGTCGCCGAGCCGCCGACGTTCGTCACCTTGAGGGTGAAGGGGACTTATTGCCCCGGCGTGAGGACGCCGCTCTCCGCGCGCGCCTTCGCCAGCGTGAGGTCGCTTCCCGTTGCCGCGGGACCGACTTCGATTGGACTTGTGACCGAGCCGTTGCCGGGGTCTGTATCGCCCCCGCCGGTTACCACCGCTCCGTTCAGGACCGTGCCCGCCGCGTTCGAGGCAACAACTGCCGTCACCGTGATCACCGAGCTCCCCCCCGGGGGGAGCGCATCAGCGCGAAGGCACGTGAGCGTGGCGACGAGGCAAGTCCAGCCGGTGGTGCCCGAGAGTGCGGTGATGGTCAGGGCTTGCGGCGGCGTCTCCGTGACCCTGATATCGCCGTTCGTCGGCGCGTCGCCGACGTTCATCACCCTGATGGTGTACGTGATCGTTTGCCCCGGTGCGGCGGAGCCCGCGCTCGGCGTTTTCAGAAGCGTGAGATCGGGTCCCCCGACTGGCGAGGTGATGACCGTCGGATCCGTCGCCGTGTTGTTGCCGGTGTTCGGGTCGCCACCGCCGAAGACGACCGCGGTGTTCGTCACCGTACCGGGCGCCACGCCGGCGCCGACACTCGTCGTCACGATGATGTCCGGGTAGCTCGTCGCCGGGGCGAGCGCGTCGGTTCGCGTGCAGGTCAGTGTCGCGAGGGTGCAGGTCCAGCCGGCGCCATCGAGCGCCGTCACCGTCAAGCCCGCCGGCGGCTTTTCGGTCACCGTGACCGCGCCGCTCGACGCAGAGGTCCCCACGTTCGACACAGCAATGAAGTAATTAAACGTCTGTCCTGTACGACGGTCGACGGGCTGTGCCTCTTCGTGATGGCGAGGTCCATCCCCGGAGCCGGAACGGCGATGATCGTCGGATCGGTCGCCGTGTTATTGGACGTGTTCGATTCCGCCGCCGCCTGACACGACGGCGGTGTTCGTCACCACCCCGGACGCCGCGCTGCTGGCGACGGTGGTCGCCACCGTAATCGGTGGGGCAGCTCGCCCCCGCGGCGAGCGCGTCGCTTCGAGTGCAGATCCGTGTGGCGACGGTGCAGGCCCAGCCGGTGCCGGAGAGCGCGGTGACCGTCAGGCCTGGCGGCGGCGTCTCGGTCACGGTCACCTCGCCGCTCGACGGCCCGCTCCCGACATTTCTGACCGTTACGGGTGACGATACTCGTCCCTCCGGGGATGGCGATGTCGGGGTTGTGCGTCTTCGAAATGGTGAGGTCGCTTGCACCCGACGGCGGCGGGTCGATCACGACCCCATCGGTCTCCAGCGACCCGAGAGCCGTTTGAAATTTCGCAGGAATCGGTATGATTGTGACCCCATTCGTGAAGGCGCCGTTAATCACAACAGAGTAGGCTTCGGGCGATGATTGCCCTTGACCGAGACCTGCATTCCCTCCGCCGGCGCAGGTGCTACCGCTCGTCAAACACACGTCGACGCGTTGAAACGCCGGGAAATTTGTGAACGCCCACTGGTACGCTTCCGGGAACCTGGGTGCCGAATGTGCCCGCCGGCGTCAGGCCGAATCCGAACGCCGTCAGCCGCGCGTTGATGTCGGGGCTCACCGGCATCGTGTTCTTGGCATTCGTGACCGTCATCTTGAATGACGTGCCCGTCCACTCGCTGACGGTAAACGTGGCCTGGGCGAGCAGAGTGGCGCCTTCTTTCACGCCCTGCCAGGTCACGGTGAACGTCGTGTTCCCGTTGACGGCAACCGTGGCCTGCGCCGAGCTGGGAGCGACCGTGGCCAGGATGAGTGCGAGCACCGAGACCGTCATCCGCAAAGTCTTCAGAAGCATCCCCATGGTTCGTGCTCTCCTATCCAAGCGGTATCACCCTGACCCATAGCCTCGCGCCGCGTGGCGTCGACCCTGGACGCCGCCAAGGTCAGCGGTCGTCGACCGCCGCAGAGCCAACTGCGTGTTGCTCGGACGGAAGCCGCCTTCCGCGATCGAGGGTCCGGACATCCACGTGGTCTGCCTGGAACCACGCGCGCAGCTGGGTTTCCCACGCATAGGTGCGCGGCGATCTACAGCAATACAGATTGATGGCGGCGAATTGTGTTTCCGGGATAGGTGTGCACCGCCAGGTGCGATTCAGCGAGCAGCCACAGGCCGGTGATGCCGCCGGGTGCCGGGAACACCTGCCACAGCGGGCCGCGAATCGCGCGAACCCCGACGTCGTGGATGAGGCGCGTCACGATGGCCTCCAGGCGTTCGGACGACCGCAGGAGATCCGCATCGCAGCCGTAGACATCGACGAGGTATTCGACACCGAATCCGGTGATCGCTCATCACCGACGGTCATGGTATTCCTCCGCTCGGGCTTGACACCCACCGAGGCGAGCAGGTATCCGTGTCGTCGGACGAGCGGCACATGCCGATCGATCCCATGCACAGCCGGACGGCCGGCCTCGTCACCATGCCAGCGGACGGCACCAGGAGTGCAAGGCCAGATCGAGGACGTGCAGCCCTCCATCCGGGAATGAAGAGGATGCCGGTCTCGGCGATCACTGTATCCCCCCGCTGCAGCATCGTTCGCAGCGCGCGACGGGATAGAGATTTCTCTTCGCCCATACCCATAGAGACCGAAACGGCGACAGGGCGGCCAACCAGCATCGGCCCGCCGAACGGGTCGTGCCGGTTGGGAACGCCGACACGACGCGCCCGCCAGGCTTGCAGGACACTCGATATCTCGGCGAGCGCAGCCTCCGTCTCGTCAAAGTGCTCGATCGTACCCATCGAGTAGATCGCGTCGAAGCTGTCGTCCCGGAATGGCAGGGAGCGAACATCGGCCACGGTGGCCCTCAGCGGAGTCGTCGCGCAAAACGTCTGCCGCGCCCGTCTGACATGGTAGGCTCTGCCACATCGACGCCGTACACGCGCGCGCCTTTTCGGCGGCCCCCGGCCAGAATCCGCGTGTTCTTCGCCTCGTCCCACAGATCGGTCTTGAGCAGCCGGCATCCTGCGAGCGGCGGCAACTGCTCGGAGAGGAGCCGCGCCTCGTTGCGGAAGTAGTAGTCGGTCGAGGCGGCGCCGGTGAGCACGGGAAAGTCGCGACCAACGCCCTCCCAGAATCCGCGATAGGTGGCCGGGTTATCTTCGGCGTCGGGCGTCACGAACAACAACCACGCCAGCGCCGCCGGCACGCCAATGGCCCACGCCCGGATGACGAGGACGTGCGGGGTGATGCCCAGCTGCGTCTGTGCCGCGCCAATGGCCGCGAGCATCCCGGCGTCCGCGGCGGCAAGAAGGCCCAGCGCGATCAGGGCTCGACCGGGCCGGCGTGCGTTCGTGAGGACGATCCAGAATCCCGCGAGTAAGCCGAGGTGGTAGGCCAGCGAGGCCAGTGCCCCCTGAAAAGCGTCCGGCGGGATCGTCGTCAATGTGTGCGGCGCCACCGCGCTCAGCACCGCCGCGCATTCCAGCACGAGACGCGTCCAGGCACTACCGGCCACGACTGCTGTTGCGAACGCGCCGGCAATGCCAGCGGCGAACCACCACCCCGCCCCCCAGCGGAGCGCGCCGCCACTCACTCGCGGCGTCAGGTGGCGCGCCGCTGCCGACGCCAGGCCGATCAATGCGATCCCACCAACGAGCTGATAGAACCCGTGGACAATGACGAGCGGCGTCGTCGCAATCGCGGCCGGCAGGGCGACCGCGATCAACCGTGTGACCCCGAGCACGAAGAACAGGGGCAGCACGAGTGCGACCGCGCCCACGCGCCGCCGGACCGACCAGGGCATCGCCAGGATCGCCGCCAGAGACACGGGCAACAACGGGGTGAGGAGGCACTCTGGGGTGACCTGGAAGGCACCGCGCGGTGTGGTCATGACATCGCCGGCACCCGAAGCCGGCAAGCCGATTGACTGAAGCGAAGCCGCACCCACGGTCACGGTCCACGCGCCGGCGCGGGCGACTGCGGGGCTCGTCATCGTCCATGGAGCGGTGGCGGCGTACACCACGAGCAGGCAGGACGCCGCGGCGACGAATCGCGAGGTGCGCCATCGCGATGACTCGCCATGTCGATCGGCTGCCCGCATCCACCAGGCCCGGCACGTACAACGCGAGTGCGAACACAATGACGATCGGCCAGACGACGACATGGAGGTTCTGGATCGACTGAGGTGAGGAGACCACGAACAGGTTGACGATCCGAAGTGTGTTGAGCGTCAGGATCAGCACCAGGGCGCCGGTTATCCCGGCCAGGCGGCGGCGCCAGCTGACGGGAAATGCGAGCAGCACGCCGACACAGAGCGCCATGACGTCTGCGCCGCTGCATTGGCGGTCACCGCGATTGACGCTCGCGCCGGCGCGCCATACCAGAGGGCGATGGACTCTTGAGCCCTGG
>CAWFLT010000006.1:0-760827 GCA_963816795.1 uncultured Acidobacteriota bacterium
AGCGACGTGGCGTCATGAGCCCTGGCGAATGGCCCGCGAGAGGCAGTCGGCGGCGAGGCGCCCCAGCAGTCGGCCGGCCGCCGCGGCCAGGTCGCCGGGCAGTTCCGCCGCGATCGGTTCCTCCGCGCGGATGATCTCCGAATGGACCGCCCGCTCGGTGGTCGTCACCTGGATCTCAACAGCCCCGACCAACCGCGGGCTCGGCGCCGCCTCGATCTGCCATACCACCAGCGTGACGGCCAGCGACGCCGCGCTGCCGACGTCGATGAGACGGATATCGGGACTCGACGCGATGGCGTATCGCACCGCGGAATCCAGATAGCGATCGGGAGTGGTTGCCCAGAGCCAGACCGGATCCTCGGTCACTTCACCACCGGGCTGCTGGTGCAGCACGCGCCGGCCGATGTGTGTCCGGCCCTGCGTCTCGAGCAGACGGACGCTCGTGGCGTTCGGGGCATCGGCGACCACCCCTTGTGGTTCGACCAGTCGCGGCTCGATCATGCGAATGGGGAGGGTATCCGGGCGTTCAATCCGAACACGGCAGCCCCCGGCCAGGCAGGCCACTGCCAGCACGAAGATCATTCCGCTGTTCGAGCGCCGAATCATTTCCGGTTTCGTCCCCAGTGCCTGCTGGATGCCGTGGACCACCGACTCCGGTTGTTCCTGCAGCTGCCGCGCGGAGCTCGCGCAGCTGCCCCCGAGCGACTCGCGGTATCCAGGCAGCGAGCGCCGCAGGTCCTGGGCCGCCAGGCTGGCCAGGTCCATGGCCTCGCGCGTGGCGCGGCCGGAGGCCGGCAGGTCGGCCGCGTCGATGGCGGCGCGTGCCTCGTCGGCGAACTTCGACAGCGTACCCTCGTTGCCGACGAGTCCGTCCAGATTCGAGGCGATTGCCTCGAACTGCGCGCTCGTCGCCGAGAAGAATTTCCGCGAGTCGGCGCTGAGTGCCGGTAACTCGCTCTCGCGGATGATGCGTTCAACGTTCGTGAAGAACCGGTCGGCCCTGTCGAGGCTGTCGGGCATCCGGGCGACAATCTGCCGAAGGACCTGGAGCGTGGACTCGACGCGCTCCAGCACTTCGGGCAACCGGTCCCGCAGCTCCGCGATCGGCGTCGGCATCGACGGGATGTATGGCCGGCTTGGCGTGAAGCCGAGCGTCATCGGCGGAGGCGGGTTCTCCGGCACGTCGAGAAAGAGGTAGGCCTCGCCGGTCACTGGGTTGCTCACGACTTGAGCGCGAAACCGCTCGAACATGCCGGTCCCGGCCAGTTCCTGGAGGTTGGTGACATTGGCGCCGACGGTGGTGAGTCGATCGGTGAACAGCTCGAAGTCGATTTCGATCGTGCGGCCGGTGCCGCCCGGCTCCACCAACAGATTCGACACCCGCCCCACGGGGACGCCGCGGTAGCGCACCGCGCTCGAAATGTCGAGACCGGCGACGTTCTCCTGCGTATAGGTGACGAGCTCGATGACCTCGCGGCTCCGCATCCGCTGGATGAAGAGCAGCCCCGTCGCGAGGACCACGACGATCGCGATGACGAGGAATAATCCGAGGCGCGTATAGCTCTTCTCAACCGCCATGATTCATTTCTCCCTGGCCGCGGACGCTTGGCGAGGACCGGGTGAAGAAGTTGTGCACGAACGGGATCGGCGATTTCGTCCCGCAGCCGCCGGGGATCGCCGCGGGCCACGATGCCCCTGGCCTCCTTGTCGAGCACGATGCAGTTGTCGGCGACCAGGAAGATGCTCGGCAAGCTCGTGCGTCACGATGACGACGGTAATCCCGAGGCTGCGACTGAGCGTGACGATCGAGGTGATCGAGCTCGACCGCGCTATCGGGTCGAGCCCGGCGGAGGGCTCGTCGAAGAACAGCAGGTCGGGCTCGATGATCATCGCGCGCGCGATGCCCGCGCGCTTCTTATACCGCCCGAAATCTCACCCGGAAGATGTCCCGCGAACGCACCGAGGCCGACCAGATCAAGCTTCGCCTGCACGAAATCCTGTACGAGGGGGCCGCGGACGTTCGTCCAGGTCGTCAGCGGGAGCGCGAGGTTCTCGGCCAGCGTCAGAGAGCTGAAGAGCGCGCCGGATTGGAAGAGGACGCCGAACGGCGGCACACCGGTGTAGGCGTGCGGCTCGCCGACGCCGTCGATATCGATGCGGCCGGCCATCGGCTGCTCCAGCCCGATCAGGTACCGGAGCAGCGTGCTCTTGCCGCTCCCCGATTCGCCGAGAATGGCCAGCGTCGTTCCGCGCGCTCGACTTCGAAGTTGACGTGCTCCATCAGCACGCGGGAGCCCCACCCATTCCGAAGGTCCTCGACGACGATGTGGGGCCGGGATGTGAGCATGTTCAGATCCTCCGAGCAGCGTGAAGAACAGCGTGAAGAGCGCGCTGGTCACGATCACGCCGAACATGGCCATCACGACGGCGCTGGTGGTGCGCGCCCCGACGGCCGCTGCTCCGCCGCGCGCGGCGAGACCCTGCTTGCAGGCGATGAGCCCGAGATCAGCCCCAGAAAGGGCGTCTTGATCATCCCGTTGAGGAAGGTGGCGACGGTGATGTGGGGCTCGGCACCGAGCAGGTAGGCGCGTGGCGTCATGTCGGTGCTGACGATCGTGGCGAGGAGCCCGCCACTGAGCGCAAACACGTCGCCAATCCACGTCAGCAGCGGCACAGTGGCCAAGAGCGCAAGACACGCGCGGTACGACCAGCCAGCTCACCGCGTTGATGCCCATCGACCGCAGCGCGTCGATTTCTTCCGACACCTGCATCGTGGCCAGCTCCGACGCCAGGCCCGCGCCCGAGCGGCCCGCCACGACGAGGGCGGTGACCAGTGGCCCGAGCTCGCGAAATTGTGCGATGACGACCAGCTCGGGAACGTACACCTCCGCCCCGAACCGTCCGAGCTGCGAGACGCCGAGGAATCCGACGATGAGCCCGATGAGCAGGTTCGCGGCGCACGTGACCGGCAAGGCGTCCGCGCAGATCGCCTGCATCAGCCGTGGCAACGATGACCAATCGACCGAGCGAGGGGACACGAAGGCCTGCGGAACCGCTGCGGCGGCCTGACCGAGGAAGTCCAGCGCGCCGGTCACCTTGCTTGGCATCGCAGCGCCCACGAACCCGAGCTGAGCGAGCAGGCTCGATCGTCCGGGTCGGCTGCGGCTGGGCCCCTGCCGGTCGCTCGCGATAGAGCGCGATCAGGCGGAAGGCGTGGTGGTTCTGATCATCGATGAGACGCGTGCGGAGCCCGCGTGCCTCGAGCCGGTTCATCAGCCGCGCCAGCAGCACGGCGCCTGACCCGTCGATGCGCTCGAGCGCGAACAGGTGGAAGTCGACGTCACCGCTGGCGATGAGGTCCCGCTCGGCCTGCTCCACGGCACGCACTACCGCCCCCGCATGCGCCAGGTCGAAGGTGCCAGCCGGGACCAAACGAGTGCGCTCGCCATCGGCTTCAGCCCTGATGGCCACGCTCATGACCTAGGACTATAACCCCGCCGCGCGGCAGGACACAAAGTTCCAGCAAGAATCGATCAGCTTGGAATCGATGCGCTTGATCCGATCGCGTGGACGGTTTGATTGCGCTGGGTGACTCGCCCACCGTTCAAACGCCGGTGAGCGGCTCAACCGATCGGTTAGCGGTCCCGGTAATACGTCGCCGAAAACGACCGTCGTGTGGTTGGCGAAGATTGTCGGCGCACCGGCTGCCGTTGAGACAGATCACGCCAGCACGAAGACCTGCCCGGTCGCACTGGCGTCGAACCGCATGCTCATCCCACCCGTTCGCAAGCCGGTTGGGTGACGGCGCTCTGGTCACCCGCTGGGTCGGACTTCGGCGTGTGCCACACATGGCCGCATTCGGGGCAGCGGTAGTAATTCACCTCGGCGTCTTTGCTGCTGGCTTCAAGGTGACGCGGGGTTGGTTCGTGACAGTGCGGGCAGGGTCGGATGGGCATGGGAACCTCGCCTTAGCCACAGCGAAGGCTGGCGGCAGAACGCCCGACAGGGCTCTGATGGCGCACTCATTCTAGCGTACGGGTCAGTCGTGCGTGTCCGGCCCCTTGAAAGGCGTTCGCTCGGTGATCGGCCACGGTTCCGCGTCAGGATGGTCCTTGGGCACGCTCCACACATGGCCGCAGCCATCGCAGCGGTAGAAATTGCGCAGCGAGTCCTGACTACTGGCTTCGAGCCATCGCGGTTCGGAGTGCCGACACTGGGGACACGGGCGGGACGCCACCTCGTCGCTGTCTGCAAACACTTGACCGTTGTGTTTGCGGCCGCCAACGGCAAAGTTACGCCGTCGGTTCCCCTGTTGTGCCCTTGGCTTTACCAGACCTGACGTGCGGAACTTCTTCGGCGTCGAGGCGGGCGGATCTTCGGCCTGGCGCGGCAAGACCCACGACACCTTCCCGGGCAGGGTGTCGCAGGATGTGCCGATTCTCTCGGCGGTCCGGACGTTCACGGGCGAACGGTCGAATCACGACGATCTGACACTACTGATCGTGAGACTCCCGCCGCCCGGCTCGCCCGACCGTACTGCCAAGTCAGCCGTCCTGGACTCAGACGAGCCGGGTTCCTCGGCATCCCGTGGAGTACGATGAAGGGCGAACCTTCGCGTATGCAAATGGACGAACACGCATCGGACGATAGCAGCGATGCGTATCCGCCAGACCTGACGGACCTTGTCCTCCACCGTTGGGCAGACGTTGAGCGCGCGTGCGGCGGTCACGCCCCCAGAGCCGGTCCAGGCAGGAGAGGGCGGGCCCCAGGCATTTCAATCTCTAAGCTACGATCGGTGTGACGCGCGGGTGTTCGGCGAGCCATTGCGCACTCATCCACCCGAGATTAGATTGGTTGGCGCGCCCGGTAGCGCGCGCCTTGTAGATGAATAACGCCCCACTGATTGCGATGAGAATTGCGGCGGCGGTGAACAGCATGGTCTTCGATGAGGCAGGGACGCGCCTTATTGCTCGATCGTCCCCGATCAACGCCGCTCCCGTCTGTGCGGTTGTGCACACCTGCACCGTTCCTGACCAGACCCCCGCGATAGCGGTTCGCCTGGGTATAGGCGCCTCACGTGGGAAGATCGCGTGACATGTCCCCAAGCCGTCTCCAGTCCGGACGACGCCACCGGCCTTTTGACGTTCAGGCGTCCTCATGTCGGCGCACTTCTTTCAGGCTGTCGCATCGTGACTGCACGTCGACCGCGCCCGCGGCGAACCTTGTAAGCGGCCGGTGTCGCTAAACGCTGGCATGCCCGTCGCCGCGGGTCCTCGCTGTGCAATCCGGCACAGCGGCTGCGAGCGATCTCGTGCAGACTAGGCGCCATGGAACGGCCGATGATCAGGCTTGAGCCCGCGCTGGTGTTGGCCGAGTACAGGGCGCTGTTCAGGTACCTGCGAGATCGGTATGCGCATACGGTGGTCCTGACATTCGGTCAGATTGAAGATCTGATGAACTCAGCGCTGCCGCCGGCAGCCCGGCAGCTCGCGGCGTGGTGGACGGACGCGGCCGAGAATGGCGCTCCGTCGGCGCAGGCGCACACCTGGATCCAGGCCGGCAGAACCGCCCTTGCCAACGTCGGCGCAGGGACGGTCCGGTTCGAGCGCGGCTCAAGCTGAGGCGCGCGATTCATCGGCCGACGAAGACGCGGCAGATGCCGTCGCCGTGCTTGGCGTCGTCCATTGCCGCATCCAGGAACAGCGTGGCGAGCGGCTTGCGCTAACGGTGTCCCAATGCGATCGCCTGGGTGAGCCTATCGGTCAGCAGGAGGCGGTTCGGCAGGCCAGTCAGCGCATCGAGCTGGCCGATATGGGACATCAAGTCCGGCACGAAGACGGCCGCCCGCTCGATCCCGATAACTGGGCACGCCGCGTGTTCCCCACGCTCCGCAAGGCCGCCAAAACTGCCGGAGACCGTGACGCTGCACGCGCTCCGGCACCTACGGCAGCCTGCTGCTCGCGGACGCCAGGCCGATCAAGCACGTCTCCGAACAGCTGGGCCACGCGAAGACCTCGATCACGATGGACATCTACCAGCACGTGCTGCGGGCGACCAGTGCCACAGCCACGCGCCTGCTCGATAAGCACATACCGGCGGAGAAGCCTGCCTGCGGCTCGTCAAGCGCGGCGCCGCGTAACCAGCCCGGCGCCCGATCGCGTGTTAGATAGGTGTTAGATAGAAACAAAACGGACGGCCGCGTTTTCACGCAGTCGCCCGTTTTCTCTAGCGAATTTTGGTTGCGGGGGCTCGCAACCAGCTTAGTTTGGCGAGGTGGTGGACGGCGGCGTGAGCGGCCAAGCCGACCACGCTCACAGACTCGAAGCGCGTCCTCGCGATCTACGCGGGTCATGCTGTACCGGTGTGGACGATGTCCAGGCCCCGTCGACGCCCCCGGAGGCGCGCGATCTGCTCAAGAAGGGGATGGCGAGCGCAGCGGCAGCGATCGGCTCGGTGAGGCGCCTCGACGGCGCGATCGTTGCCCCTGAGGTTCATCACCAGGCCTTGAAACTGGTGAAGCACGCTGAGGACGCGGCGTTCGTCGTTGCGTCGATCCCCGAATCCATGGGCGCGGCTGCCGACTGCGGGCGGCGCAGACCCGGTGAGGAGCCGGATTTCAGCGCCGCCACGCCGACAGGCTACGGCAGGTATTACGCCACTGGCTTCAACTTCAGTAACGGCAACATGGATCCCGCGACGCTGTGGACTGTCTGGCGGAACGTGAACGGGTCGTGGAAGGTCGTGTCGTATACGCTGCTGAGTCCCCAGCGATATTGGCGCTCATCTTCGCCTGGTATCGACGTCGACGGTTGGGAGCATGAGGAACGACCGGAGGACGGTGGGCTCTGGGCTGGTTCCCAGTGCACTTCACACCTTGCCAGAATCTCGAGCCGGAACCGCTCCAGTGGCTTCTCGATTACGGTGCCGACCCAACCGCGGCGGCCCACGACACCGTTGTACTGCCCTTGACTACGTCATCCAGACGTACCCACGCGACCCCCAAGAGCCTCACGGCCTGCATCGAGATGCTCCTGGCCGCTGGATCCACCACGCGCTACGACATGCCCGGCGTGCTCCCGATCTGCATCATCGGCCTTTGGCGGTCTCATCGAAGCCCGACGGGCTGCGCCGAGGCATTCGCGGTTCATCTTCACATCGCTGCATCACGTCGAAAGACCGACCGGTGCGAAGCAGCAACGGCTACCTCGCCGGCACCTAGCCTCCGCGATCTCGCCTGACGGTGACCTCAAGACGGTGTCTGTCGAACGCTTACTTCTGGAAGCCGTTTCAGGGATCGCGCGTCCCTCCCACAGGAGCCGTCGAGCAGGTGTAGGATGTGGCAATCTGCGGAAGCCAAATCGGATTGTCGGTTCAGAGCTTGCTGCGAACCAATCATGGAATGCCAGGACGCCACCGCGCGGATTGCGGAATATCTCGTGGGATCTCTGCGCGTCGAGGAGCTCGAGGGGCTTCTAACGCATGCGGCGGCCTGCGCCACATGCCGCGACAAGCTGACGGAGACGTGGCGGCAGCTGGGACGAATCCCCCCCGCGGAGTTCGAGGCGGTGCTCGCCGGCTACAAGGATGGGCTCAGCCACCGTCCGCGAAACATTCGCCCGCCTAGATGCGCCACTTGCCATCTCCCCGGGCAGTCGTGTTCCTGGATCTGCCGTCGCCGGTTCACTTCGGATAGATTCATTCGGCCAGTCATGACTTTCTTAACGCCTGCTGGGGTGGGTCACCGCCGTCCTCCGCGGTCAATCTCCGCCGAAAGAAAATGTCTGTCACTCTCTCTCCCAGAACTCTTCTCAATTCTCCGACCGCAAACAGGGGGAGGAAGGCGAAGAAAATGACCAGGGCCCTGGAAAGCCATTCGTAGTTGAATCGGCTCATCACCTCATCGACTGCGCCCATTGGACCTAACCCGCCCATCAAGCCACGGACCATGCCTTCGGCAATGTCAAAGACCGCCACACAAACGGTAAACAGAAACGTCTTGTATAAGGTTGAAACGATTAATGGCTTTTCTTCATATCCGCGACCCAAACGTAAGGTTTCTGCCACGAGCACGACTTTGGCTAACACCAGCGCCCTGATGACGGCAATTCCGTAGTCCTCATAGCTGATTCCATAATGGGCCAGTAACAATCTTCGATAACTGGCAAAGGCACCGAAAAAAATGGCCATGTAAAGGACCATGACCCAATAGCTTATTAGTTGAGCGAGTATCGTCTTTTTCAGCCCCTTCCCTTTCTCAATCACGGTGTTCATTGAAGGCTGCTTCTGAACTGCACGACACGGCTGCTAACATGAATCGCCGCCGTATGAAAGGCGGGCAGGTGGCTATCGGCCCAGGGCCTTGGACAATGGCATCAGGACCAGCAGCCCGACGATGGCGACGACGATGATCATGACGACCACTTTCGGGTCGCTAAAACTCTGACCGCCCACCACGAGCGCGGCGGCAATGTTGCGTTGCGCAGTGCCCAGGGCCAGGACCCGCCGCGTGTCCATGCCTGGTCCGCCGAGCAACCACCCTACGCCAAAGCCCACTGCAAGGAAGAGAAGAGCGGCGAGGATGCCGCGCGTGCCGAACACGGCGAGCACGTTGTTGATGTTCGTCGCGGTGATCAGCACGATCAGCAGAATGAGGCTCAGGTTGGAGACCCGATCGAGCACGGGTTTTGTGCGCGCGGCGGCAGGCGCGAACCGGGCTCTTACAACCAGCGCACCAGCCAGCGGAAGCAACATGAGCAGAAACAATGACCGGGCAATCTGCGCCGGGTTGACCGAAACGCCCGGCAGCAAGAGCGGCAGGACGAGCGGCAGATAGCCTACCGTGACGACCATCAATAGCACCATCAAGCCCACCCCGAAGGCCAGGTTGCCCTTGGCGATCTGGGCCAGTTTCGGCAGGAACGGTGCTCCGGCTGCCGTACCCAGGAGCAGCAGACCGACGCCGAGCGGTTGGTCGAGCCGCAAGAGGGCTGCGAGACCAACGGCGGCAAGCGGCATCAACACAAAATTTGCCAGCAGGGATAGCACCACCAGCCGGGCATTGCGAAGCGGGGTGATGATTTCACTGACCGTGAGACCCAAACCCGTCGCCAGCATGCTGGAGAGTACAAAGACCAGCGTGGCGATCGAGATTGTTGTCTGTATCAGCTCCATAAGCGTTTACCGGTGAAGTCCTAGAAGGTCCACGCGAACTGGGTATGGAAACCGAATCCTTTGTTGGACAGGTTGGTTACTTCCTTGTACTCGGTTTGACGGTAGGTCACCTCGAACGCGATGCGGAATGTCTTGTCCAGATCCCAGAGCAGATTGCTGTAGAACGTGCTGTTGTAGGTCCGCCCGAAGAGGGTATTGGGGATGGCCGTCATGTCGTCGTCGTCGGGATCGTCGACTCCGTAACCGGTGTGACTGTGCAGCATTGGCGTCAGGTAGACGAATCCCTCGACAAAGCCGCCCGTGGAGCGGATCGCCTTCCAGGTCACGGCATCGAGTGATTGGAGGATGGCGGCATTGTAGTTGCCAAGTCCCTGCGCAGTGTACACTTCACCCTTGAATCCGAAGCGGCTTGCCAAGTTCACTCGAAAGTCGACGGCGGCTCCCCACACGTCAGAAACAACCCGTCGCGGAGGGTCCTCTGGAGGGGCGGTCCTGCGAAGCTGGCCTACCAGGCCTGAGAAACCGAACTCCACGGGACGCTGCGTCAGCAGGCCGATGGGCGCCGGCTTTCCCAAACCAAAACCAATGCGTCCTTCAACGTTCGGCCAACCGTTATCCTCGTCCAGAATGATGTCCGGAGTGACGGCGGTATTGAGCGGCTCGCTGACCGCCCCCTGCAAAGTCAATTGGGAGTCGCTGCCAACGTCGAAGAAACGCTCCACCCGGATTTGGCCGCGGATGCAGTTACCGGGACTGCCCGAGCCACCCAAGTAGGAAAAGGGCAGCATCGTCGGCAGGCCCGGAGCGAAGACGATCGAATTGCAGACCCGCGGCGAACCTCCACTGATCGTTGAACAACTCGCCGTACGATGCCTGCAGCAGAAACCCATTACGGTCTGCCACGACGGTGGGGTCGAAAAACACCGCCGATATCCTCCCCGCCGGACTGGAAGTTCCCGATCTTGGGTCCGGTGAAGAGAACGCCCAGCAGCGACTGCCGAGCGTTGATATCAAAGGTGTGGTTCGTAAATCCGCCGGCAAACTTCGGAACCACAAAAAACGGAACACCTGGCGCCTGGGGACGCTCCCGGTTGTAAATGGCGTCCAGCTTGACCACCCCGAAAATTTCGATCTTGATGTTCTCTCTCGAGGTCGACCTGAAGGGCCCCAGCACTGTCGGCGGTGTTGGTCGCGGCCGCCGAGGTTGTGACCGAGTTCAAGGCACACAAACAGCCCTTCATGATCCGACCCGTGGCGATGTTGATGTCGCCGTTGTTCCCCACCAGGAACTTCGAGAGGCTGTTTGCGTCGAACAGCCTCGTCGTGCCGACGCCAACTTTGCCGAGAATCTCGTGCGCGGGGGCCTCTGACGATGAGGCTGCATTCTGATGCGCATCTGATATGGGCACGCCGCCGGTCGACTGGCCGCGCGCCGGCGCCGCCGCGACCGCAAGGACGCAGACCGACAAGATGGACACTCGAGCGAAGAGCACATTCATGGCTGACGGCTTCATCGCTCAATCTATGACCGTACGGGATCAGACTGCTTGAGATAGCGGATGTTGAAGGCGACCGTGACCCGGTCCGTCGAATCCCCGTTCGGCTGCACCCAGTGCGTCAGATAGGACGGGAACACCAGAAGATTTCCCGGTTTCGGGTTGATGATGAACTTGCGATTGAAGCAGGCGGCGCCTTCGATCGTGTAGGCGTTGGCGTTGACGCGCGGGTCGAGGAACTCGATCGCGCCGCTCTGTCCCTCCGGCGGCACGCTGGCATAGTAGACGCCGGATAACGCGAACCCTGAGTGATCATGCGGCGCGTTGAAAGCGCCAGGCGGGTTGACGTTGATCCAGCCCTGGCAGAGCGCGCGGTTCGCGGCGAAATCGAAATGGGGCGAGAGCAATCGGGTGGTCTCCTGCACCGCCTCCAGGATGTGCGCGCGTAACGCCGCGCATCCGGCCTCGGTGCGACCGAAGAAATCGTCCTCGGAGTGCCAGCCCTCGCGATTACTTCTGGTCACTCCGGGCGAACGCGCGCGCATCGCCTGCCCCTCCTCGACCAGCTGCCGATTGAGGACTTCGCAATCCTGGACTTGGAAGAGCATCATCGGCGAGGCGAACGCCGGCTCCACTTGGGTCAACGTGATCGTGCTCATGAACGTTCGCCGTGCTCCTGCGAGGATGCCAGCCGCATTCGCTGCAACGGCCGGCATCTTCGCAGCGCACAGAACGACGGTTGCTCAATCCACGAAGGGCTGGCTGTAGAGCGGGCGCTCCTTTTCGCTGGCCAGCCGCTCCTTCCGTGGCTTGGCAAAGTAATCCCAGCGCGCGCTCGGCGTGAACACGCCGGTCACCGCCGCGTTGACGAGGGCCGGCGGGTTCCCGAAGATCCAGGCCATGCCGAAGCCGCCGCCAAGCTTCACGTACTTGAAGCTGTCCGTGGCGATGGTGATGCCCTGCGGGTAGTGCCGGACCGGGTTCATGCACATGCAGGTCTGGTGGAAGATCTTGCCGCCGGCCTCCTCGATGATCTGGGCGTCTCCGTAGTGGTGAGCCATGTGGTAGTTGGCTGTGTCGGTCTGCACCCACAGCATCACCCCCGGCTTCACCTTCTTGCCCTTCACCAGGCGGGCGACCTCGCGGACCTCTTCAAAGGTCGCGACCGGACAACCGAAGATGACGATGTCCACCGGTTTCGCTCTCTCGGGGCCGGGCGCCGGCGCGATGTTATTGATATGGCGGAACATCTCGACGACATCGTCCATGGTGACCGTGAACCGCTCGGGGTTCTTCGGCATCTTGCCCTTGAAGGCGGCCTCCAGCGTCGGGGACTCCGGCGTATAACCCATCAGGTGCATGATCGGGTCGTTCATGCCGGGGGAGCAGGCGGAGACGATCTGCTTGGTCGCCGTCGGCCCCATCTTCTTGGGCAGGTTGAGCACGGCCATGATCCGGTTCTCCGCCTTTTCGGCGAGGCAGGCGCCCAGGGCCGCCCAGTCCCCGGCGCCCTGCATGTTGTCCCGGGTCTCGTCATCCAGCTCGACGATGCATTTGGCCGCCCGATTTTCGTCGAGGTGGGTACCGTACTTGGGCAGGCAGCCGGTGTAGGCGGCGTAGACCGTGTTGATGGGCGATTCCCGATTGGTGCGGGCGCCGATGACGGTGTTGATGTAGGCGGCGCAGCTCGATTCGGAGCTGGCGCAGTACTCTCCCATCTTGGGGATGCACGTGTTGACTTGCGGTTGGCACGACATCCAATTGAGCCAGCCATGCTCCGCCAGCTTGTCGTAGCCCGCCTTGAGGCCTGTCAACCATTTCCTGGTCGACCTTGAAGCTGCCCTTGCCCGGAAGCTCGAAGTTCCAGGGATAGCCCTTCTCTTCGACCTTGTCGAACTGCGCCAGGTACGGATCGTTGCCGCACTGGGTGCCCGTGTCGTCCGCGACATGGGCGTCCTTCATCGCGAAGATCGGATCGTAGAGCGGGCTGTGTCCCAGGTCGTACATCTCGAGTTTCTTCTTCGTCTCGGGATTCTGGCGATCGTTCGAGTAAATGGGACAGCAGTTGAGGACGAGGACGAGATCCACCATTTCCTTGGCCTCGATCGCTTCGCCGAAGTCCACCAGCTTCTCCATGCAGAACTTCTTGGTGTCGCCACGCTTGCCGTCGAGCATCTCTTGTTGGTGTGTCGTGAGTTTCATGGCCATGGTGATCTTCCTTCGATGGATTGGAACGGACTACTGCTTGCGCGTGATCGTGACCGTGGCCTTCTGGCCTACCTTCGGCGCGTCGATTTCCACCCAGTCGCCGGTCTTGATGGTCGCGATCGGGTCCTGGTCCAAGGCATCGATGGCGGGGATTCCACCGGCAATGGCTCCACTGATGTCGATATCGTGGACTTTCTGGCAGATGATGGCGGCAGGGCCGTGATGTGACTGCGTACACTTGTAGTACAGGCTGATGGCGCCGGTGGTGGAGCCCATCACCGTGGGATAGACCACGACCTTGCCAATGATGCTTTTGCCCTGGAGGTCGGCCCCGGGCACCAGGACGATGCCGTCCTCGTTGCCGACGTGGTTGAACGCCCACCCCATTCGTTGGCGGTTCACCGCCGCTTCGCCGGCGGCCTTTCCTTTCGACCGGGCGATGCCGGTCAACACGATCTTTTGTTCCATGACATGCTCCTGTTAGGTCTCGCCGCCTAGCTTCGCGTCCTTTGATGCTTGGTAACTGGTTAGCTTTAGCCGTCGCCCCCTGCACTCACGCACCTGCGGATCACGTCGAGGACGTCGGCACCAGAATCGGTCTTTCGGAAGTACGCGGCGGCACCCGGTACCTGTGCCCTCGCGCGGGCGTTGAGATGCTCGTGAGCGGTGATGAAAATGAACGGCGTTGAACACCCCTTTGCCAAGAGGTGCTCGGCGAGCTCGATGCCCGACATGCCGCCGAGCTCGATGTCGAGGACCAGACAGTCGAACTGCGGATGCTTCGTGTCCGCGAGCAACGCCTCCGCCGAGGCATACGTAATCGGTTGAAAGCCCGCCGCCCGCAGGAGCCGGCCGAATGATCGGCACAGCTCTTCGTCGTCATCGACGACGGCGACGTAAATGGGTGGTGTAGGCACATCGGGCCCGGATGTGCACCTTAAGCCCGAGTGGCTTCTGCCGGCTACAGCCCTTTGGGGAAGGTCGATGGCGGGGCCGCGAAGATGCCGCCCTCGAGCGACAGCTGCGTGAGTTCCGCGACCGACTGCACGCCCAGTTTCGTCGTCACCGCTGTGCGATGCAGCTTCACGGTCCGCTCATGGATGCCAAGATCGGCGGCGATCTGTTTGTTGAGCCGGCCCCGCACGACATGAGACAGTACTTCGAGCTCCCGCGCGGTGAGCGTGTCGAAGCGCGCGCGCAACTCGCGCAGACGGGCCCGCTCTGCGCGGTCGCGTGCATCGCGCGCGAGAGCGCGCTTCACCGCGTCGAGCAGGTGTTCCTTCGGTGCACGCTTTTCCAGAAAATCCACCGCGCCCTCACGCATCGCACGCACGCTCGACGGAATGTCACCGTGGCCCGTGAGGAAGAGGATCGGCAGCGGGTTGCGAGTCCGCGCGAGCGCGGCTTGCAGATCGAGTCCGTTCATTCCTGGCATCTGCAAATCGGCCAGGACACAGCCCGGCGCGTCCGCATCGCACGCGGCGAGCAGGTCGCTCGCTGACGAAAACGTCTTGACCGCGAACCCGCTGGCCCGCAGCAGCCGCGAGATCGCCGCCAGGAATGACTCGTCGTCATCCACGATCTGAATCGTGGGCTCGGGGACGCTCATTCCGCGGCGGCCTCCTCTGCGATCGGCAGCGTGAAACGAAGCGTTGCGCCACGGCCGTGGTTATTCTCTGCCCACAGCTGCCCGCCGTGCGCCTCGACGATCGTCCGCGAGATGGGCAGGCCCATGCCCATCCCGTTGGGCTTCGTGCTGAAAAAAGGATCGAAGACGTTCGCGAGTCTATCGGCGGGGATACCGGGGCCGGTGTCGCCCACCGCGACCTCGACAATCCGCGCCCCGTTTGGCCGCGCCGTCACCGTGACGCGCCGATCTTCCTGGTTCGCCTCGTTGACGGCATCCATGCCGTTGAGCACGAGGTTGAGCAGCACTTGTTGAAGATGCACGCGGTCGCCACGCACGGGCCGCAGATCGTCCGCAATGTCCACGTCCAGCTTCACGTGTCGTGAAACGGCATCCGCGCGCATGAGCGTCACGACGTCGCCGATGACGTCGCCCACATCCAGTCGAATGACCTCGAGCTCGTGCCGCTTGAGCAGCGCACGCATCCGGTCGATGACGGCGCCCGCACGCCGGTCGTCCTTGATGACATCGGCAAGAATCGCCCGCACCTCGTCGAGGTCCGGCGATGCACTCTGCATGAACAGCTCCGCCGCCTCGGCATTGCGCAGGATCGCGCCGAGCGGCTGATTGATCTCGTGCGCCAGTGCGGACGCGAGCTGGCCCATCATCGACACGCGGCCGACGTGCGCGACCTCCTGCCGCAAGAGTTGCGCCTCCCGTTCCGTCTTCCTGCGCTCGGTCACGTCGAGCGATACCCCGCGCACGAGAATGGGGGTGCCGGCGCCGTTGAACTGGGCGCGGCCGCGAGAGGCAATTGAGCGTATCTGGCCACCGGGCAACACCACGCGATAGTCGATTTCGTAGCGGCCGTCGCCCTCGAGCGCTCTCGCCAGTGTGCGTTGGACCGTTTCGCGGTCGTCGGGATGCACACGGCGCAGAACGCCATTCAGGTCCAGCCGCTCCGACTTCGCGAACCCGAACAAGGCGCGCCAACTGTCGGTCGCCCAAATGTCGTTCCGCGTGAGGTCCCGAACCCAGATACCGAGGTGCGCGGCCTCGGCGGCCAGGCGCAGCCGCTCCTCGCTTTCGCGTAACTCCGCCTCGCTCCTCCGGCTCTCGATCTCGGCCCTTCGGCGTGCGCGGCGCTGATACAGGAGCCCGACGATCAGCAGTGATTGGAGGGCCAGCACGCCGACGGCGCTGAGCACCGTGCTCCTGTGTTGCTGCCACAGGCTCGGATCCCGATAGCGCACGACGCTGCCCGCCGGCAACCGGCTCTCGGGGATGCCCCACCGTTGTAGTTCGCGCCAGTCGAAGACAGGATGACCCGGCGGTTGGGGCGGTACGATGACGCTGCGGGGAGGCGCACCGGCCAGGATTCGAATGGCGGCGTTGGCGGTGCTGCGACTCACGTCGTCAATGTCGATCAGCTTCCCGCCGACGATGCCAGTGCCGAGCATCACGCTGTGCATCCCGAAGATTGGCGCATTCGCCGCCGCGTGAAGGTCGGCGAGCACTCGCGCGTCCGCATACGCGCCGCCCCGCCCGTCCGTGCCCAAGGAGAGATACAAGATCGCCGAGTCGCGTGGAAGGCTCGCACATTGGCGCAGGATTTCCGTAAGCGACAGACCGCCGGACCAGATGAAGGTCAGGCGATCCTGAAATCGCATGAACCGCGTCTGGAGCTCTCGACCCCAGAAAGTGCCGCTCTGCCCGGACCCCACCACGACGAACACCTGTTTCGTCTGAGGCAGCAACTCCAGAATCAGATCGATGACTCCAGGAAAATCGCTCGCGACCGCGACAGCGGTCTCGTTTTCTCCAAGCGGCGCGTCACGCAGATACTGCTGATTCACCGATGCCAACAGGAGCGGTACGTCGGGAAAGAGCTGCTTTCGATATTTGCGCGCGAACGCCGCTGCGGGGCCAGCGAGCGTGACGATGAGGTCCGGCTTGGGACGATCGGCGAAAGCCGATCGGATGTAGTCGACAATCGTTTGTTCGGGAGCGCCGACAAACCCTGTCGGGCCAACCACGATTTCAACGACATTCACGGCTTGCCCGGTCCGCCGGCCCAGGTCGACGCGGAAGTTGGCGGTTGTGTAGTCGTCCGTCATGTTGCCGCGGTCGAACGATTGCAGGAGCAGCACGTGTCGAACCGACTGAGCTTCGCTCGACTCCGCAGTGAGCATCACGCGCTTCGGCTGGGGCGGGGCCTGTGACCAAGCGACTGCCGGCGCCGCGAACAGGGCGGCGGCCACGAGCCAAGTGGAGCGACGGATCAGAGGCGCGTTCATGCTGGGTTGGAGTCCCGTTTCGAAGGGTGTCTCGAATTCAGGACGCCCTTGGCACTGCGTTAGTGCCGTTCGATGTGCTTCAGGGTACACCGCCGGCCCGTCAGGGGTACCTCCCGAATCCACGGCGCGACGTGGGGCCGTTTCCGAAGATCGTGACGATTCTTCGCCCAAAAACTTCGGTGGCGGCCATCGCGGCGACGGAAATGCGAGGGGCTCGTCAGGTATCGTGCCAGAGATGGCGGCGCGTCCGGCCGTCAGTTTCTCTGCGAAATTGGCGTTCAGTCTCATGAGGTCCAGCCGCGGTCCGCCGCGGCGTCTCACATGAGCTCTTGGGTTCCAGCAATGTCCTGTTGTGGACGTTCTCGACAACAGGACAGACCTGAACCGCCGCATTCGTACTCTCCTGCTGGGGTCTTTCCTCGTGTCCAGAGGGCTCGACGACAGTCGCAGTGAGCTAAGCGGGCGAGCGCCCGATGGATGCGCCCGCCATTCGACTACCACCCGTCGATTTCCTGCCGGGGGTCGCGTGAGGGGCCAGCGCGCTCTCCGGCACGCTGGCCCGGTCGGTGGCCCCATCGATGGCCCCTCTCGCTGGCCCCGCGACGTGAAGTCCAAGGCCGATTGGCGCGGGATCGAGCCAGAAGCTGGGCGCGGCGAGAAGGCTCTCTGGGGTGGTGGGCGAAGGGGGAGCGACCCCACCCGGCGGCACGCGCTACGCGCCCAGCGCCGGCCCCGGACGTTGGGCCGTGGGGTCGCTCCCCCTTCGCCGAGCCTAGTGCTCACGCAGAGCCGCGCACAGGCCACAACACGTGACGGGCGCGCGACCGCGAGCCATCACGCTCCGCGATTGTCCGTCCGCGCTCGGGTCCGTCAAGGCGCGTCGCTTCGCTCCGCCCGCGCGGCGCGCGGCTGGCGGCCTTGACGGCGCCCTCGACGCGGCTCGGATGGGCGATTACGTGATGGCACGACGAGAGCTTGACGTCCGCTCGAGTACCAATTCCTCTTGGAGTTCGTCTAACATGACCTCCAGGTCGTCGCCTCGCAGGTTTCGCCGCGGTACACCACCGTTGGGCGTCCCGAGGCTCGCGCACGATCGGCGACCGACAGACGCTGAGCGTGCGTTCGTCCGCGCTCAGAGCCGGCAGGCCGCGCGGGCCATCTTCGATGCGGAGCGGCAGTGCGTCGCCACCGCCGCTCCGAAGAGGGACTCATGCGAGTAGCTCTCTACGCGCGGTACAGTTCAGACCAACAGCGCGAATCTTCGATCGCGGATCAACTTCGCGACTGCCGGGCCTTTGCCACGCGTGAAGGCTGGACCGTGGTGCGCGAGTATCACGATTCGGCGATGTCCGGCGCGTCGCGTCATCGGCCAGGCCTGCAGTCGTTGCTGCTCCACGCCGCAGACCAGTACGACATCGTCATCGCCGAATCGCTCGATCGCCTCAGCCGCGATCAGGAGGACACGGCCGCGGTTCACAAGCGGCTCGCCTTCGTCGGCGTGCGGATCATCACGCTGGCCGAGGGTGAGATCGGCCATCTGCACGTCGGGTTCAAGGGCACGATGAATGCCCTGTTCCTCAAAGATCTCGCCGACAAGACGCGACGCGGACTTCGCGGACGCGTCGAGGCCGGCAAGTCCGGCGGCGGCAACTCGTACGGCTATCGTGTCGTCCGTTCGCTCACCGACCAGGGCCTGACGACGGGCGAACGCGAGATCGACACCGAGCAAGCCGCCATCGTCCTTCGCATCTTTCGCGAGTACGCCAGCGGTGACTCACCGAAGGCCATCGCGAAGCGCCTCAACGGCGAGCGCGTGGAGGGTCCATCCGGCGGGCCCTGGGGTCCGAGCACGATCTACGGCCATGCCAGTCGCGGAACCGGAATCTTGAACAACCGGCTCTACGTGGGCGAGCTCGTGTGGAATCGCCTGAGGTACGTCAAGGATCCGGAGACCGGCAAACGTGTATCGCGTCTCAATCCGCCCTCGGCCTGGATCGTGACAGAAGTTCCGGCGATGCGCATCGTGCCGCCGGATCTTTGGCAGGCCGTGAAGGCTCGTCAGGCCGAGACGCGCAAGGTGTTGGCAACCGGCACGCCCCTGGTTCGGATGCGGCGTCCGACGTACCTCTTCACCGGGCTCACGAAGTGTGGGTGTTGCGGCAGTGGCTTCACCATGGCGTCGAGCACTCGCCTCGCCTGTGCTGGCGCCCGCGACCGAGGCACCTGCGACAACCACTTCACCATCCGTCGCGACGAGGTCGAGGCGCGCGTCCTGAAGGCGATGGAGGACCGACTCTGGAACGAAGAGCTCTTCGAGGAGTTCTGCACGGAGTTCACCCGCGAGCGCAATCGCCTGCACGGTGAAGCCGCAGCCGCTGCCGCGGCGGCGGCTCGCCAGCAGACGGCCATCGACGCTCGATTGGCCGAGCACATGGACTGGATTGCCACCGGCGAGTGGCGAACGAATCCCCAGTTGGATGCGCACGTTCGACAGCAGATGACGGAGCTGCTGGCGAAGAAGGCGGACCTGGCCGCGACCATTGTCGCGGCAGAGCGCGCGCAGCGCGCTCGCCCCCTGCTCCACCCGGAGATGGGCAAGCTCTATCGCGACTGGGTGATCGACGCCCGCGACGGCCTGCGCGACCCGGATCGGCGCACCGACGCGACGACGGCGCTTCGCGCCATGGTCGAAGAGATAGTGCTCACGCCGGAAGCAGGAACGCTGGGAATTGTGCTGAAGGGCGACTTGGCTGCGATGCTGGCTGCTGCAAGTCCGCGATCAGATTCCGCGGACTTACAGCGCCAAGTCAAGCTGGTTGCGGGGGCGGGATTTGAACCCGCGACCTTTGGGTTATGAGCCCAACGAGCTACCGGACTGCTCCACCCCGCGTCAGAAGAAAGAGAATACCACGTTCCGATCCAGAATGGGAATCCCCGGCTCACTTCCCCGCGAGGTGTCCGTGCGTTTCTCAGCGTTTTTCGCCATTCGCGTCGCGTTCTCCCTCACGCTGCTCCTGTCCACCGCCGCTCCCGCGTTCTCGCAGGCCGCCCCTCCCCCGCCGCCACCGCGGCAGGAAGGCACCGCCGAACTGGCGTTTGTCGGCACGTCCGGCAACGCATCCACCAGCGCGTTCTCCGTCGGCGGCGAGCACATCTTCCGCCCGGATCGACTGGCTCGTCAAGAACCGCGTCGCCTTCGTCCGCAACAGCGCCGACGACGTCGTCACCGCCGAGTCCTTCCTGTACTACTTTCGCGCCGAGCGCGCGATCAACGCCAGGATCTCGGCCTTCGGCGAGTACGCGTACTTCCGCGACGAGTTCGCCGGCGTCGACCATCGCAACGGCCTGTTGGGCGGCATCGCCTACAAGGTCATCGACACCGCGGCACACCGGCTCACTGTCGACGCCGGACTCGGCTACTTGAACGAGCAGCGGTTGACCGGAGACAACGTCTCGAGCGCGACCTACGGCTTCGGCAGCAGCTATCGCTGGACGATCTCGCCGACGGCGACGCTCGAGGACGACGCGCGGCTGACGGGCACGTTCGACAACGCGGAGGACTGGCGATTTCTGCACGTCATCTCGCTCACGTCGAGGCTGACGCAGGTTCTGTCGCTCAAGGTCTCCAACACGATCCGCTACGCGAACTTTCCGCCGCCCGGATTCAAGACGACCGACTCGACGACGTCGATCGCGCTGGTCGCCAAGTTCAGCAAGCCGTAGATCTTTCAACCACGAAGATCACGAGGGCACGAAGAATCGTGGGGGAGAACTCCTTCGAGCGAGCGATAGATGCCCTGCGTCGAGCGCGGACCATCACCGCGCTCACCGGCGCCGGCGTGTCTGCCGCCTCTGGCATCCCGACGTTTCGCGGGCCGGACGGACTGTGGAAGAAAGTCCGACCGGAGACGCTGGCCACTCCCGAAGCGTTCGAGCGGGATCCGAAGCTCGTCTGGGAGTGGTACGACTGGCGGCGGCAGGTGATCCGCGAGGCCAGGCCCAATCGCCGCGCATGACGTCCTGGCCCGCTGGACGCGCGACCGCCCGGACTTCACGCTGATTACGCAGAATGTCGACGGCCTTCACGAGCGCGCTGGCGCTGAGCGGCTGATTCGGCTGCACGGCTCGATCTGGCACGTCCGCTGCTGGCAGCGCTGCGAAGCCGGCCGCCGCTCCTGGCGAGACGAGACGGCGCCGTATCCCAACCTGCCGCCGCGATGCCCGCATTGCGGCGGACTGCTGCGGCCCGGCGTCGTCTGGTTCGGTGAGGGTCTCGATCCCACCGACGTCATCGCCGCCGCCGATGCCGCTCGCTGCGACGTCTTCCTCACCATCGGCACGTCATCGGTCGTCTATCCGGCGGCCGGCCTCGTCAGCCAGGCGAAACGGCACGGCGCGTTGACGATCGAGATCAATCTCGAGGCGACGGAGGCGTCAGGCGAGGTCGATATCTCGATTCGAGGAAAGGCGGAGGAAGTGCTGCTGGGGATTGAGGGGCGCTTGTAGTTCCGAGGGTTCCGGAGTTCCGAGGGTTCGCATCGGGGTTCCGACGTCTGACGGCGGGCGCCGGCGTCAGATCTTCGGCAGCGTCACGCCCTGCTGCTTCAGGTACTTCCCCTTCTTGTCCGCGTACGACCGCTCGCACGGCTCGTCGCTCTGGAAGAACAGCACCTGCGCGATGCCCTCGTTGGCGTAGATCTTCGCCGGCAGCGGCGTCGTGTTCGAAATCTCGAGCGTCACGAACCCTTCCCACTCCGGCTCGAACGGCGTGACGTTGACGATGATCCCGCAGCGCGCGTAGGTGGACTTGCCGAGGCAGACCGTCAGGACGTCGCGCGGAATGCGGAAGTACTCGATCGTCCGCGCCAGCGCGAACGAGTTCGGCGGCACGATGCAGACGTCGGCCTTGATGTCCACGAACGAGCGCGGATCGAAGTTCTTCGGGTCGATCACCGTGTTGTTGATGTTGGTGAAGACCTTGAACTCGTCGGCCACGCGGATGTCGTAGCCGTACGACGACAGCCCGAACGAGACGACGCCGGCGCGCACCTGCGAGTCGACGAACGGCTCGATCATCCCGTGCTCGAGCGCCATCTGGCGGATCCACCGATCGGCCTTGATCGCACATCTGCCTCCAGGGCTGTCAGACGCGTAGCGCGGTTGGCTGCAATCCGCGTGCGGTGCGGGCCCCAACCCGGCCCGCCTACGTACGTCAATGTAGCCGCGCTAGCGCCGCAGCAGATCGCCACCAGCGACAGCACGACGCTGACGACGATGCACGTCACGATCGGAAAGTAGAACGTCCCGCTGCCCCGCTGGACCACGATGTCGCCCGGCAGCCGGCCAATCGGCACGCCGAGCTTGATGAGCAGCCCGGCGACGATGAAGACGACGCCGATGACGATCAGCACGCGTGCCATTGGGATCAACCACAAAGCGGGCCAAGGGCCCAAGGCCGCCGAGAGCTGCTAAAGCTCCATGCCGCGGAAGAAGTACCCGAGCTCGAACGCGGCCGTCTCCGGCGCGTCCGAGCCGTGCGTCGCGTTGTTCTCGATCGACGTGCCGAAGTCCTTGCGCAGCGTGCCCGGCGTCGGCCTTGGCCGGGTCGGTCGGCGCCCATGAGTGTCGCGCCACTTCTTGATGGCGTCCGGCGCCTCGAGCATCATCACGACGCACGGCCCGGACGACATGAACTCGGTCAGGCTCGCCGAAAAACGGCCGCTCGCGGTGCACCGCGTAGAAGCCTTCGGCTTCCTTCTTCGAGAGGTGGGTCAGCCGCATGCCGCGGATGGTGAACCCGGCCTCCTCGATGCGGGCGAGGATCTTGCCGGCGTTGCGGGCCTTGACGGCGTCGGGCTTGATGATGGCGAAGGTCCGTTCAACGGTCATATCCAAGGAAGTGTATACGAGAGGCGAATTCAAAGGCGCAGAGGTGCCGCGCAACCCGGCTCTCTAGTGGAGCTTGAACTCCATTGAGATGGTGACAACGACCGACACGGCCTGGCCGTTGAGGCGACCAGGCTCGAACGTGTATTGGTTCGCCGCAGCGAGCGCTTCCTCATCGAGTCCAAGGTCCTTGTCGAGCGAGCGCTTGATCCGTGATCGCACGATCGTTCCGTCTATTCCGACGACCGCTTCGACTTCGACCACACCCTGAATCTTGGCGCGCATCGCGTCGGAGGTGTAGCGCGGCTGGCGAGTCGCCAGCAGTTTCGGCGAGACGAGCCCCGGCGTCCCCGCACTGAACGCGCCCTTCAGGAA
This sequence comes from uncultured Acidobacteriota bacterium, assembly GCA_963816795.1. Taxonomy (GTDB): domain Bacteria; phylum Acidobacteriota; class Vicinamibacteria; order Vicinamibacterales; family SCN-69-37; genus CAWFLT01. The sequence continues at coordinate 23,061 of CAWFLT010000006.1, forward strand.
CTCGTCGTCTGTCGCGGGGGTTGGTGGCAACGCGAGTCCGGCCGGAACCGGATAGCTCATCGGCAGCCGATATGCGAGCTCCAGGGTTACGAAGACCGCCACCGGCGTGCCATCGCGCATGGCGGGGCGAAACAGCCACTTCTTTGCCGCCGCGATCGCGTTCTCATCGAGACCATGAACGCGTGTCAAGCGAGCGCACCACTCGAACCTGATCGACGGTGCCCTCAGCCTGGACCACGGCCTCGAGCACGACGACGCCCTCGATCCTCGCGCGTTGCGCGCCGTCGGTGTAGACCGGCTGCTGCTGGCGCAGCAGAATCGGGTACGTCACGCCATTGCCGGGCTTGGTAGACCTGCGGTGACGTGTTCTGTGCCGGACCCGGCCGATTGGGTGGCGACCGGCACCGACAGCAGCGGAAACGAGAACGCCGACCGCCAGTACCAACGCCGCCTTCATGGGCGCCTCCGATATTACTGGCGCGGGGCCCCACCCCCGCGCCTCGGGTCCGCGCCGCAAGGCGGCGCGGGGTGGTCGACTCTACACTTGGCGCGGGGCCCCACCCCCGCGCCTCGGGCCGCGCCGCCACGGCGGCGCGGGTGTCCACATTGTTCTTCTCCGTGCTCTCTAGCTCTTCTCCGTGCTCTCCGCGCGCGTGGCCGAGCGTGAGACCGCCACGCTACCTCAGACTCTCCATAATCTCGTCGAGCACCGTCTTTGGCGGCCGGACCTTCTCCGAGCCGAGGAACGCCAGCGGCTGATCGACCAGATTCAGCGTGTCGATGAAGTCGTCCTTGTCCGGCTCGATGTAGATGATGCCGGTCGCGAACTCGCCGCGCCGGTCCGTCTCGTGCAGCAGCCGCATCGCGGTGATCTTGTCCGACGGGTTGTAGTCCTCGGCCACCTTGCGCAGATACAACGACGATCCGTCGTGCATCTTCACCGCCGTCGTCGACCCGGCCTCGTACTCGACCGAGATGTCTTCGAAGTACGGCACGAAGCTGATCTCGCCGAGCGGCTCGTCGTGGTCCTTCACGTAGGAGTAGCTCTTCGTCGAGCCCTCGTGGTCGTTGAAGGTGACGCACGGCGAGATGACGTCGATCATCGACGTGCCGCGGTGCGCGATCGCCGTCTTGAGCACGACAGCAGCTGCTTCTTGTCGCCCGAGAACGACCGCGCGACGAACGACGCGCCGAGCTCGATCGCGAGCGCGCAGGTGTCGATCGGCGGCAGGTCGTTGACGACGCCGTTCTTCGCCTTCGATCCGAGGTCGGCCGTCGGCGAGAACTGCCCCTTCGTCAGGCCGTAGCAGCCGTTGTCCTCGATGATGTAGATGAGCGGCAGGTTGCGCCGCATCAGGTGCACGAACTGGCCGATGCCGATCGCGCCGGTGTCGCCGTCGCCGCTGACGCCGATCGCGAGCATGTCCTTGTTGGCCAGCATCGCGCCGGTCGCAACCGACGGCATGCGGCCGTGGACGGAGTTGAACCCGTGCGACGGGTTGAGGAAATACGCCGGGCTCTTGCTCGAGCAGCCGATGCCCGAGAGCTTCATCACGCGCTTCGGGTCGACGCCCATCTCGAAGAAGGCGTCGATGATGCGCTCCGAGATCGCGTTGTGTCCGCACCCCGCGCAGAGCGTCGTCTTGCTGCCGCGATAGGACGTGACGTCGAGGTTGATGCGGTTGGTCCGCTTGCCTGGTGTCGGCGTCTCTGTGCTCATTGTTGGCCTCTTCACGTGCGTCGGTGATGCTCCGCGCGTCGATCGGCAGGCCGTTGTAGTGGAGGACGCTGCGCAGCTTGAGCAGCAGCGTCGGGTCGAGGTCCATCCGCAGCAGGCTCAGCATCTGCGCGTCGCGGTTCTGCTCGACGACGTAGACGCGGTCGTGCACCGGATGAACTCCTCGACTTCGGGCGTGAACGGATAGGCGCGCAGCCGCAGATAGGACGTCTTCAGCCCGAGCTCTTCGCGCAGCTGGTCGCGCGACTCCTCCAGCGCCCAGTGCGTCGATCCGTAGGCGATGATGCCGACCTTGGCGCCGGCTTCGGACTCCACCACCGGCGCCGGCACGAGCGTCTTCGCCGTCTCGAACTTGCGCGCCAGCCGGTCGAGGTTCTTGACGTAGTCGTCCGGCCGCTCGGTGTACTGGGCCATTTCGTTGTGGCCCGAGCCGCGCGTGAAGAACGCCGGCGCGCCGGTGCCCGGCAGCGTCCGCCACGGAATGCCGTCGCCGTCCACGTCCTTGTAGCGGCCCCAGGACGCGCCGAGCTCGCGCACCTTGGCTTCGTCGAGCACCTTGCCGCGATCGATCGGCTTCTCGCGGATACTCGAACGGCTGCGCCATCCAGGTGTTCATGCCGAGGTCGAGGTCGCTCATCACGTAGACGATGGTCTGCAGGCGCTCCGCCAGGTCGAAGGCGTCCATCGCCATCTCGTAGCACTCGTCGACCGACGCCGGCAGCAGCATCACGTGCTGCGTGTCGCCGTGCGAGTTCACCGCCGTCGAAGAGGATGTCGCCCTGCGCCGTGCGCGTCGGCAGCCCGGTGGACGGACCGACGCGCTGGATGTCGAACACCACGGCCGGCAACTCGGCGTAGTACGCGAGGCCGGCGAACTCGGACATCAGCGAGATGCCCGGGCCCGGACGTCGACGTCATCGCCCGCGCGCCCGCCCAGCTCGCGCCGACGACCATGCCGATCGCGGCGATCTCGTCCTCGGCCTGGACGATCGCGAACGTCGCCTTGCCGGTCTCCTTGTCCATGCGGTACTTCCGCATGTAGCCGATCAGGGTCTCCGGCAGCGACGACGACGGCGTGATCGGATACCAGGCGACGACGGTCACGCCGGCGAACATGCAGCCCATCGCGGCGGCGGCGTTGCCTTCGACCAGAATCTGCCCGGCGGTCTTGTTCATCCGCTCGACGCGGTAGGGGTCGACCTTCGTCGAGGTGATCCGCGGCGTACTTCTTGCCGCCCTCGAGCGCCGCCATGTTGAGCTGCATGGCCTTCGGCTTCTTGCCGAGCTGGCGCGAGAGCGCGTTCTCCATCTCGCCGAGCTCGACTCGAGCAGGTGCGAGAGGATGCCGTCGTAGATCATGTTCTTCACGAGGCGGCGCAGCTTGGCGTCCGGGCAGACCTCGGCGACGATCTTGTCGAACGGCACGGGATAGAAAATCAGGTCGTCCGCAGCGCGTTCAGCTTCAGCGGCTCGTCGTAGACGACGGCGCGGCCGGGCTCGAGCGAGAGCACGTCCTCGCGCGCCGTCTCCGGGTTCATCGCGACGAGGAAGTCGATTTCCTTCTTGCGGCTGACGTAGCCCCGGTGATTGGCGCGAATGGTGTACCAGGTCGGCAGCCCGGCGATGTTCGACGGGAAGAGGTTCTTGCCCGAGACCGGGATGCCCATCTGGAAGATCGAGCGCAGCAGCACCAGGTTGGCCGTCTGGCTGCCGGATCCGTTGACGGTCGCGATCTGGATGCTGAAGTCGTTGACGACTTGGGAACGCTGGGCGGCCTCCGCAGGGGCCGGGCTGGGTAAGGTCGAGCTCATCTGCTCAATTTTACAGTGCTTCCTTCACGGCGCGACCGATCTCGGCCGGACTCTTCACGACCCGCACCCCGGCGTCGGTCAGCGCCTGCATCTTCTCGGCCGCGGTGCCCTTCCCGCCCGCGATGATGGCGCCGGCGTGGCCCATGCGCCGCCCGGGCGGCGCCGTCTGGCCGGCGATGAACCCGACCACCGGCTTCCTGAACGACGCCTTGATGTACGCCGCCGCCTCTTCCTCGGCGCTGCCGCCGATCTCGCCGATGAGGACGACCGCTTCCGTCTCCGGGTCCGCGCCGAACAACCCGAGGGCGTCGATGAACGACGTGCCGATGAGCGGGTCGCCGCCGATGCCGATGCAGGTCGTCTGCCCCAGTCCGAGGGCCGTCAGTTGGTGAATCGCCTCGTACGTCAGCGTCCCGCTCTTCGAGACGATGCCCGACACGGCCGGGCCTGCAGATGTGACCGGGAATGATGCCCGCCTTGGCCTGGCCGGCGGTGATGATCCCCGGACAGTTGGGACCGATCAGGCGCATCTTGGTTCGTCGAACCAACGAGAGCGCCCGCATCATGTCGATCGTCGGGATGCCTTCGGTGATGCACACCGCGAGGTCGAGCCCGGCGTCCGCCGCTTCCATCACCGCATCGGCACCGCCCGCCGGCGGCACGAAGATGACCGACGCGTTCGCGCCCGTCGCGGCGACGGCCTCGGCGACGGTGTCGAACACCGGCCAGCCTTCGTGCGTGGTCCCGCCCTTCCCCGGCGTGACGCCACCGACGACGTTGGTGCCGTACGCCTGCGCGGCTTTCGCGTGAAACGTCCCCTCGCGGCCGGTCAGGCCCTGGACGAGGAGGCGCGTGGACTTATCGATCAGCACAGACATTCGGGTAATCCTGACGTTAGCAATGAGGCAATTGGGCAGTGAGGCAATGGGGCAATGAGGCATGAATGAGGCAATGCGAGAATGGACTTCGTATTGCCCCATTGCCTCATTGCCTCATTGCCCATTGCTTGTGCAACTACCAATCTGGCCGCCTCGTCCATCGAGTCGGCGGTGGTGAAGTTGAGCCCGCTCTCTTTGAGCATCTGCTTGCCGAGCTCGACGTTGGTGCCTTCCATGCGGATGACGATCGGAACGCGAACGCCGAGGTCGGTGACGGCGGCGATGACGCCCTGCGCGAGCACGTCGCAGCGCAGGATGCCGCCAAAGATGTTGATGAGCACGGCCTTCACCGCCGTGTCCGACATCAGGATGCGGAACGCGTTCTTGATCTGCTCGGCGTTGGCGCCGCCGCCGACGTCCAGGAAGTTCGCCGGCTCTCCACCCGCGAGCTTGATGATGTCCATCGTCGCCATCGCGAGTCCGGCGCCGTTCACCATGCAGCCGATCGTGCCGTCGAGCTTGATGTAGTTCAGCGAGAACTTCGACGCTTCGATCTCGAGCGGATCTTCCTCGCCGAGATCGCGGTACGCCTTGAGGTCGGCGTGGCGAAACAGGGCGTTGTCGTCGAAGCTGAGCTTGGCGTCGAGCGCCAGCAGATCGCCGCTCCCGGTCACGATGAGCGGGTTGATCTCCACCATCGAGGCGTCCGTGCCGAGGAAGGCCTGGTAGACCGCCATCATGAGCTTGACGGCCTTCGCCACTTGATCGCCTTTGAGGCCCAGAGAAAACGCGAGCTCGCGCGCCTGATAGGGCTGAAGCCCGAGAGCAGGGTCGATGAGCGCCTTGAAGATGCGCTCGGGCGTCTCTTCGGCGACCTTTTCAATCTCGACGCCACCGTCCGGGCTCACCATCAACACCGGGCGCTCGGTCGACCGGTCGATCACGAGGCCGAGATAGAGCTCGCGGGCGATGTCGAGCCCCTGCTCGATGAGCACGCGCGAAACCGTTCGTCCCTCCGGCCCGGTCTGATGCGTGACGAGCTGCATGCCCAGGATGCGACCAGCGGTGGCGTGCGCTTCACCCGGGTTCTTGACGACTTTGACGCCGCCTCCCTTGCCTCGCCCACCGGCGTGGATCTGCGCCTTGACGACGACGGTTCCGCCACCCAGCCGCTCGGCGGCTGCGCGGGCCTCGTCTGGACTGAAGGCCACCTCGCCCTGTGGAACCGGCACGCCGAACCGCTTGAGGATCTCTTTGCCTTGATATTCGTGAATCTTCATCTGCGCGGGCAGTGTACGGAATGTCGCGCAGGTCGATCAAGGAATTTGGGGATCAGGCGGTCATTACTTACTGGCGTGGGGCCCCACCCCCACGCCTCGGGCCGCGCCGCCAAAAGGCGGCGCGGGTGTCTACTTTTTATTCGTCGCGCAGTGCCACGACCGGATCCAGCCGCGCCGCCCTCAGCGCCGGGACGGCCGAAGCGATGACGGCCACGATGAGGAAGATGCGCGGCAATCGCCACAAATGTCGGCCGAATCCGTCGCGCTCACGCCGACGAGCATCGTGCGCATGACGCCGGTCAGCAGATAGGCGGCCCCGAGCCCGACCGCGATGCCGATCACGCTCAGCAGCACGCCCTGGCCGACGACCAGGCGAAACACCGAGCCACGGCCGGCGCCAAACGCCATCCGGACGCCGATTTCGGGGGTCCGTTGGCGGACGATCGTCGAGAGCACGCCGTAGAGCCCGACGGTCGCCAGCACGACGGCGATCGCCGCGAAGACGCCGATCAGGACGAGCGCGAACCGGGTCGCGGCGGACGCCCGATCGATGAAGGTCGTCATCGGCTCGATCTCGACCATCAGCGGCCGCCCCGGCAGTTTCGCGACTTCGTTTCTCACGATCATCGCGAGGTCCAGCGGCTCGCCGGCGAAACGCACGGCCCACCGCGCGCCCGGGATGTTGCCGACCAGCGCGCCGAGAAGAACATGCCCTCGCGGCCTTCCTCGCTGCAGCGAAAGATGGCGCTGGTGCTTCACGACACCGATCACCTCGAACGTCTCAGGCTCGTCGGTGCGGATTCGGGATAAGAGCGGCTTCCCCACCGCCGATTCTCCCGGAAACGCCTTTCGGGCGAGCACGCTGTCGATCACGATGTAGAGGGCGTCGGGACGGTTGTCGCTGTCGGTGAACACCCGCCCTTCGACGACCGGCGTTTTCAGCGTCTCGAAGTAGCCGGGCGAGACGAAGTGCGTGGTCGCCTGCCGGTAGAGGCTGGGATCCGCCTTGGCGGCCAGCGTGCCCCACCGGGCGTTGGCGTTTCCGCCGTCGAGCGGCAGCGGAGCCGCGACACGTCGCCGACTGGACGCCCGGCACCGCCTTGAGCCGCGCGGTGAAGTCGCGGACGAACGCGCCGGCTTCCTCGTCCCCGTTGAGCCGCAGGTTCTGCAAGCGGAACGTCAGCACGCCGTTGGGATCGAAGCCCGGGTCGGTTCGCTGCAGCACCATGAAACTGCGAAACATGAGGCCGGCGCCGATGAGGAGCACGAACGACAGCACGACTTCGGAGATGACCACGCCGTTGCGCAACCACGCGCCCGCGCCCAACCCGGCGTTGCGTCCGGCCTTGCGAAGGACCTCGATCAAGTCGGGCCGCGCGGACCGGAGCGCCGGCAGGAGTCCGAAGACGACGGCCGACCCCAGGGTCACGAGCGCCGCGAAGCCCATGCACTTTGGGATCGATCGACACGGCGTCGAGCCGCGGCAGCTCGTCCGGGCGCATCGCGAGCAACAATCGAACGCCCAGTTGGGCGAGAAGGATGCCGACCGCCGCGCCAGCCCCGGCGAGCGCCAGGTTCTCGACCAGCAGTTGCCGAATCAGCACGCCGCGACTCGCGCCGAGCGCCGACCGCACGGCCAGCTCGCGCTCGCGCGCGACCGCGCGCGTCAGCAGCAGGTTGGCGACGTTGGCGCAGGCGATGAGCAGGACGAAGAAGACGGCGCCCATCAGCGCGAGCAGCGCCGGCCGCACGTTGGTCACCAGGTCCTCGCCGATCGGCTGCACGTGAAAGTACAGGCCCGCCGTCTGCTTGGTGGTGAAGCGCGCTCGCAGCTCGGTCGCGATGCGATCGACGTCCGCCTGCGCCTCGGCGACCGTGACGCCCGGCTTGAGGCGGCCGACGACGCGGATGCCGACGTTGTTGCGGTTGCCCTGCGTGAAGTCGATGCGGAACGGGGCCCAGATGTCCGGCCGCGGGTCGACGCCGGTGCCCGGGCGGAAGAGCAGTTCGGCGCCCGGCTGCAGCACGCCGATCACTTCAATCCGCTGCACCCCGAGCTCGACGATCTTGCCGACGATCTCGGGATCGCCGCCGTAGTGACGCTGCCAGAACTCGTGACTGAGAATCCGTTTCTGCGGCGGGGGCGGCGGAGGCGGACCGGCGCCGGCAGGAGGCGCGGCGTTCGGCGCCGCGTTGGGCGGGTTCTGATTCGCCGGCGGCGCGACCGGTATGCCGTCGGCGTCGGTGAAATCGCGCCCGCGCGCCATGCGCAGCCCGAGCACCGAGAAGATGTTGGTCGTGGCCTGGGCGACGTTGACCTCGACCGCCTCGCCGTTCGGACCGGCCACGGCGTTCTGGAACGTCTGCGACCGCGGCCAGGCCCTCGAACGCCGTCGACTGCGCCCGCAGGTCGGCGAAGTCAGGATTCGAGAACGGCCAGTCGTGGACGTTGCGCGCGCGAAGCTCGCCCCAGACGATCGTCAGCCGGTCGGCGTCCGCGTACGGCAGCGGCCGAAGCAGGACGGCGTTCACGACGCTGAAGATGGCCGTCGTGGCGCCAATCCCCAGGCCGAGCGTCAGCGCGACGGTGACGGAGAATCCCGGACGCTTGCGCAGCGTCCTGAAGCCGAGTTTCAGATCCTTCAGAAAGGTACTCATAAGTAATGAGGCCCAGCCAAAGGCCCAGGGCCCAAAACGTTCCTCTCTATCAGGATCCGTACCTGTCCGCTCGGGCCACTAAGGCACTGAAAACAAAGGCCCAGCCGGCACACAGCGCCGGTTGGGCCTGCAGAGGTGGGACGACCGGTCGCGAAACCGGGACGACTCAGACGCCGATGACGGTCGTCAGCTCCTTGACGGCAGCGGCGGACTTCATCAGCGCGGTCTTCTCGTCCGCGGTCAGCTGGATCTCGATGACCTGCTCGGCGCCGCCCTTGCCGAGCTTCACCGGCACGCCGAGGAACTGGTCGTTGACGCCGTATTCACCCTTCAAGAACACGGAGCACGGCAGAATCGACTTCTTGTCCTTCAGAATCGCTTCCACCATCACGGCCGCCGCCGCGCCGGGCGCGTACCAGGCGCTGGTGCCGACGAGCTTGGTGATCTCCGCGCCGCCGTTGGCGGTGCGCGTGCAGATTTCGTCGAGCTTGGCCTGCGACATCATGCCCATCTTGACGATCTCGGTCAGCGGAATCCCGGCGACGGTCGACAGTCGCGGCAGCGGCACCATGGTGTCGCCGTGGCCGCCGAGCACGAAGGCGTGGATGTTGTCGACCGACACGTTCAGTTCCATCGCGATGAAGGTGCGCATGCGGGCCGAGTCGAGGACACCGGCCATCCCGACGACTCGCTCGCGCGGGAACCCGCTCAGCCGGTAGACCGCCTGGCACATCGCATCGAGCGGATTGGCGACGGGGACAATCACGCAGTTGGGCGAGTACTTCACGACCTGCTCGGTGACGGTCTGCATGATCTTGTAGTTGACCTGCAGCAGATCGTCGCGGCTCATCCCCGGCTTGCGGGGGACGCCCGACGTGATCGACGACGACGTCGGAGTCGGCCGTCGCGGCGTAGTCGGTGGTGCCAATCAGCCGGGTGTCGGAGCCGTCGATCGGACACGCCTGGAAGATGTCGAGCGCGATGCCCTGCGCCTTCTCGGCGGCGATGTCGACGATGACGACGTCAGCCAATTCCTTGACAGCGATCGCGCGCGCGACCGTGGCGCCGACATTGCCGGCGCCGCCCACGACAGTGACTTTGCGGTTCATCGAATGACTCCTTAATTAGAGCTCGCGGGGGCCCCACCCCCGCTCGCTTGTCGCTCAGCGCCGCTCCTGACCGTCGCGGGCTTCGCGGTGTCTGGCGCGCGGGGCCTCGCCCCCGCTCGCTTGTCGCTCAGCGCCGCTCCTGACCGTCGCGGGCTTCGCGGTGTCTGGCGCGCGGGGCCTCGCCCCCGCTCGCTCGCGCTCAGCGCCGCTCCTGACGTCGCGGGCTTCGCGGTGTCTGGCGCGGGGCCCCACCCCCGCTCGCTCGCGCTCAGCGCCGCTCCTGACGTCGCGGGCTTCGCGGACTTCCTATGGCTCGCGGGGCCCCACCCCCGCTCGCTCGCGCTCAGCGCCGCTCCTACGTCGCGGGCTTCGCGAACTTTCTAATGGCTCGCGGGCCCCACCCCCGCTCGCGGCGCTCAGCGCCGCTCCTGACCGTCGCGGGCTTCGCGGTGCTACATGTTGCCAATCATCGCCGTCGCGAACTCCGACGTCCGGAGCTCGGTGGCGCCCTCGATCATGCGGGCGAGATCGTACGTCACGCGCTTGGCCGCGATGGTCTTTTCGAGCGACGCGATGATCAGGTCCGCCACTTCGGTCCAGCCCAGGAACCGGAACATCATCTCGCCGGAAAGGATCACCGACCCCGGATTGACCTTGTCCTGATTCGCGTACTTGGGCGCCGTGCCGTGCGTCGCTTCGAACACCGCGTGTCCGGTCGCGTAATTGATGTTGCCGCCGGGGGCAATGCCGATGCCACCGACCTGCGCCGCCAACGCGTCGGAAATGTAGTCGCCGTTGAGGTTCGGCGTGGCGATCACGTCGTACTCGGCCGGCCGGGTCAGAATCTGCTGCAGGAAGGCGTCGGCGATCGCATCCTTAATCACTAATCCGCCGGGCAGCTTGCACCACGGGCCGCCGTCGAACTCGACGGCGCCGAACTCGCGCTTGGCCAACTCGTAGCCCCAGTCGCGGAAGGCACCCTCGGTGAACTTCATGATGTTGCCCTTGTGCACGAGCGTGAGGCTCTTTCGCCGGTTCTTCACGGCGTACTCGATCGCGGCGCGAATCAGGCGCTCGCTGCCTTCGCGGGAGATCGGTTTGATGCCAAGACCGCTCGACGCGGGGAACCGAATCTTCTTGTAGAGCTTGGGAAATGCTTTCTCGAACAATGCCTTGAACTCGGCATTCTCTGGCGTGCCATCTCTGAACTCGATACCCGCGTAGATGTCTTCCGTGTTCTCACGAAAGATCACCATGTCAACGAGGTCTGGCCGTTTGACCGGCGTGTCGAGACCCTTGAAGTAGCGAACGGGCCGAAGACAGACGTAGAGGTCGAGCTCCTGGCGCAAGGCCACGTTCAGTGAGCGAATGCCGCCACCCACCGGAGTCGTCAGCGGTCCCTTGATTCCGACGAAGTGCTCACGAAATGACGTGAGCGTTTCTTCCGGCAGCCAGTTCCCGGTTTTCGTGAACGCCTTTTCGCCGGCAAGCACTTCGATCCACTCGACCCGACGCCGGCCGCCGTAGGCCCGATCCACCGCAGCGTCGAACACTCGCACGCTCGCGCGCCAGATATCCGGTCCGGTGCCGTCGCCTTCGATGAACGGAATCTTCAACGTGTCGCTCGCGCTCGCCATGCCGCTCTCTTCTTCGTGGTTTTAGGTCACGTCCCTGATGGACGCGCGCCGCCGTCACGAGATCTACACAGAAACTGTGGAAAACTTTGTGGAAAACGTGCCGCGTTCGCAGATTTTCCGAGTCTTTCCGAATCGCACAGCGGATTGCACCAACATGGTGCGCTCACCCGCGAGGGAAAGAACGGCACATCATATCAGGTACGACAGGTACGAGCACGGTACGACGGTACGAGGACCGGCTACTTGAGATCGAGTCGATGCGTGCGGTTCGCGATCGGATCGAAAAGGTCGGCGCTGGTCGCGGTGATGGTGCGGACAACGAAGCGGCCGATCGTGTCCCCTTCTTTGAGCAGCCGCACGTCTTCGCCCTCGGCGAAGATCGCCGTGCGCGTGACCGCGCCGTCCGAAGGATTGGCAGCGATCGCGACCAGCACGGGAAGCACGGGCTCGGGCGGCGCGAGTGGCGCGGTGATTTCTGGCTCGACTGGCGTCGAAGGACGCGGCGATTCGGGGCGATGGCCAAAGCGGAAGGGATCTCGAGCCGGCGGCGGATACTGCGGCGGCGCCGAGAGGCGCTCGCGCAGGCGATCGACTTGCGTGTTCACTTCGACGATGACCGGTGCGGATTGATCCAGGCTGGCGAACTGCGGCGCCGCTCGCTGGGATGTCACCGGCGCGGCCGGCGCGACTGCCCACGAGATGAGCAGCACCACACCCCCGACCAGAAGAACCGCCGCGGCACGATTCATGACGGGACCCTCGCTCATCCTAGCACCGATCGTCCGACGTCGAGCTGTCGCGCGCACCGGCGCTGAACGCGTCGGCGACGCAAAACGGATCGTGCTAATATTTGCCGTGCCCGTTGTTTTCCCGTCAGGGCTCGCGCATTCCGTCCGCTCCGCTCGCGTCGTCGCCGTCGTCCCTTCCCGCTACCACTCGAGTCGCCTTCCCGGTAAACCACTGGCCCTCATTGACGGCCGGACGATGGTCGAACACGTCGTGCGCCGGGCGGCTGAAGCCCGCAGCGTGGACGTCGTCCTCGTGGCAACCGACGACGAGCGCATCGCCGAGGCCGTCAGTCGCTTCGGCGGCACTGCGGTGATGACGCGCGCGACGCACGAAACCGGCAGCGACCGGCTGGCCGAAGTCGCCGCCGAGCTCGAGAGCGACCTCATCGTCAATGTCCAAGGCGACGAGCCGATGATTTCGCCCGACGCGATCGACATCGCGGTCGGCCTGTTGCTCGAGCGGCCGGACGATCTCATCGGCACGCTCCGACGCCGGATCGACGATCCTGCCGACCTCCACAATCCCAGCGTCGTCAAGGTCGTTATCGATCGAGAAGGTTACGCTCTGTACTTCAGCCGGCAGCCGATGCCCTTCGTTCGCGCCGGCAGACCCGCCCCCGTCTTCTGGCGCCATCTGGGCTTGTATGTGTATCGGCGCCGGGCGCTGGCCGCCTTGGCCTCCCTGCCTCAGACCCCACTCGAGCTGGCTGAGGGCTTGGAACAACTGCGGGCACTCGAACACGGGTACCGCATTCGTACCGCCGAGACGACGGCTGATGCCATCGGCGTGGATACTCCGGAGGATCTGGAACGGGTGCGGCGGCTCGTCGAGACCGCTGCCCGTGCCTGAAGCGAACCATGGCGCACTCTGACCGACAGCGACCAGTCAAATACGTATTCGTCACCGGCGGCGTCGTGTCGTCGCTCGGCAAGGGCCTCGCGGCGGCCTCAATCGGCTGTCTCCTCGAAGGGCGTGGCTACAAGGTGGCCCTCCAGAAGTGCGACCCGTACATCAACGTCGATCCCGGCACGATGAGCCCGTACCAGCACGGTGAGGTCTATGTCACCGACGACGGCGCGGAGACCGATCTCGATCTCGGCCACTACGAGCGCTTCACCAACATGGTGGCCACGCGCAACAACAACTGGACGACCGGCAAGATCTACCTGTCGGTCATTCAGAAAGAGCGGCGCGGCGACTACCTCGGACGCACGGTGCAGGTCATCCCGCACATCACGAACGAGATCAAGGAGAGCATCCGTGCCGCCGCCGAGGACGTGGACGTCCTGCTCGTGGAGATCGGCGGCACTGTCGGCGACATCGAGAGCCTGCCGTTTCTCGAGGCGATTCGCCAGCTCCGCCAGGACGTCGGCCGCGACAACGCCATCTACATCCACCTGACGCTGGTGCCGTTCATCGCCTCGGCCGGTGAGCTCAAGACCAAGCCGACGCAGCACAGCGTCCGCGACCTCCGATCGATCGGCATCCAGCCGGATGTCCTGCTCTGCCGGACCGATCGGCCGCTCGACGACGACCTGAAGCGCAAGATCGCGCTCTTTTGCGACGTCGACGAAGAAGCGGTCGTCACGGCGCGCGACGTCTCGAGCATCTACGAGGTGCCGCTCAATCTGGCCGAACAGGGGCTCGACAAGATCCTGCTGGAGCGGCTGAGCCTGCCGGTCACCGACGCGCGCATGGACGACTGGCGCGATCTCGTCGAGCGGATCAGGAATCCGACCGACGAGATCACCATTCACTTCGTCGGCAAGTACGTCGAGTACGAGGATTCCTACAAGAGCATCAACGAGGCGCTCTTTCACGGCGGGATCCGCCATCGCCTGAAGGTCAAGCTCAGGTACATCGAGGCCGAGGCGCTCGAGGAGCCGGGCGGCCTGCACCTGCTCGACGACGCGACCGGGATCCTGGTGGCGCCAGGGTTCGGCGATCGCGGCAGCCGCGGCATGATGGCAGCGGCAGAGTTTGCGCGGACCCGGCGGATTCCGTACTTCGGCATCTGTTACGGTTTCCAGTGGGCCGTCGTCGAGTTCGCCCGCAACGTCGCGGGGCTGACTGGCGCCGACTCGACCGAAGTCGTCGAGAACGCGCCGCACAAGTTGATCTACAAGCTGCGCGACTTGCTGGGCGTCGACGACATGGGCGGGACCATGCGGCTCGGCAGCTACGCCTGCCGGCTGGCGCCCGACTCGCTCGCCTTCAAGCTCTACGGCGAAGAGATCATTCACGAGCGTCATCGTCATCGCTACGAGTTCAACTGCCTGTACGACAAGGCGCTCACCGACGCGGGCCTGCGCATCGTGGGCCGGTCGCTCGACGGCAAGTTCGTCGAGATCGTCGAACTGCCCGGACACCCGTGGTACGTGGCGGTGCAGTTCCACCCCGAGTTCAAGTCGAAGCCGCTCCGCCCGCATCCGCTGTTCGCTGGATTCGTCGAGGCGGCGCACAAGCGCAAGATGACCGTGGAAGGCGTGACCTCGAACGTGACGGCGATCGGGGACCGCCGGAGAAGCTGACACCGATGCCCGCCTCCCTGCCGGTGCACGAAGTTCCCGTGCGTGACGGCGTGGTGCTGGGCCGTCCGGAGCTGGTCCTCATCGCGGGCCCGTGCGTGGTCGAGAGCGAGGACCATGCACTCGCGCTGGGCCGTGCCATCGCCGACATCGCCAGGCGCGTGGGCGTGCCGTACATCTTCAAAGCGTCGTTCGACAAAGCGAATCGGACCGCGATCAGGTCGTATCGCGGACCTGGAATCGAGGCCGGTCTGGCCGTCCTTGGTCGAGTGCGTGAGTCCGTCGGCGTTCCCGTGTTGACCGATATCCACGAGCCCTGGCAGGCGGCTGAGGCGGCTGAGGTCGCCGATGTGCTCCAGATCCCGGCGTTCCTGTCGCGTCAGACCGATCTGATCATGGCGGCCGCCGAGACGGGCCTCGTCGTGAATCTCAAGAAGGGCCAGTTCCTTGCGCCGCTCGACATGCGGCATGCCGTCGACAAGGTGAAGTCGTCAGGCAACCAGCGCGTGTTTGTCACCGAGCGCGGCTTTTCCTTCGGGTACAACAACCTGGTCGTGGACATGCGCGCCTTTCCGCAGATGCGCAGCCTGGGTTCCCCCGTCGTCTTCGACGTGACCCACAGCCTGCAATTGCCCGGGGCCGGCGAAGGGGTCACCGCGGGCCTCGCGGAATTCATCGAACCGCTGGCCCGTGCCGGCGTGGCGACGGGCATCGACGGTGTGTTTCTCGAAGTGCACGAGGAACCCGCCAAAGCCAGGAGCGACGCGCAGAACGCGCTGGCCCTCGACCGACTGGCACCACTTCTGGAGCAGCTCATCGACATCAACCGGGTGGTGAAAGCCGCCGCACCGGTCTCGTCCTGACCGATCATGCCTAGCGGCTCCCCCGAATCAGACAATCTGATCGATCTGGCGCGGCGCGTACTCGAGACCGAGGCGCAGGCGATTCTCGGCCTCATCCCTCAGCTCGACGGCGCTTTCGAAGAGGCCGTCAACGTGCTGAACGCGACCACCGGCCGCGTGATCGTCAGTGGCATGGGCAAGTCGGGCATCATCGCGAGGAAGCTGGCGGCGACGCTGTCGAGCACGGGTACGGCGGCATTGTTTCTCCACCCGGCCGAGGCGCTGCACGGCGACCTCGGCATGGTTCAGAGCGGCGATGTCGTGGTTGCGCTTTCCCACAGCGGCGAAACGCCGGAACTGATTCGGCTCCTCGAAGCGATCAAACGCATCGGCGCGCGGCTGATCTCCATCACCGGACAGCCGGCATCGACGCTCGCACAGGCGGCGGACGTCGCGCTCGGATGTCACGTGGCGGAAGAAGCCTGCCCGATGAATCTCGCCCCAACCGCCAGCACGACAGCTGCCCTGGCGCTCGGCGACGCCCTGGCGTTGGCCCTCTCGCATCGCAAGGGCTTCCGCGAGGAGCACTTCGCGAGTCTGCACCCGGGGGGTCAACTCGGCAAGCGCCTGCTGCGGGTCGAGTCGCTGATGACCACTGGCGACAGTCTGCCGCAGGTGCTTCCGGAGACCCTCCTCCCACAAGTCATTCACGAGATGTCCGCCAAGCGCCTTGGCATGACGGTCGTGACCAACGCCGCCGGCAAGCTGGCCGGCATCATCACGGACGGCGACCTGCGCCGTCACTACCTGTCGGGAGGCAATCTCCTGGAACGGCGGGCCGCCGACGTCATGACCAGCCGGCCGGTGACGATCGTCCGCAGCGTCCTTGCCGTCGAAGCGCTGAACCTGATGGAACAGCGCAAGATCACGTCCGTGGTCGTCGTCGATGCCAACCTGACCGTGGAAGGGGTCGTCCATCTCCACGACCTGTGGCGCACGGAGATGGTGTGAGATGCCGTCACCGCTGGATTTCGCTGAGAACCGGGCGCGCAAGGTCCAACTCCTGCTGCTGGATGTCGATGGCGTTTTGACCGACGGGTCGGTCATCATTGGGGACGACGGCCGGGAAGCCAAGGCGTTCTCGATCCGCGATGGGGCGGCGCTCGTCTGGGCCCAGCAGGAGGGGCTGCAGGTGGGCCTGCTGAGCGGGCGCCCGTCGCTCGCGACGGCACATCGCGCCGCTGAACTGGGGATTGAGCTCGTCATCCAGACCGGACCCGACAAACGTGCGGCGTACGCACAACTCCTGAAGGACAGATCGCTGACCGACTATCAGATTGCATATATGGGCGACGACCTGCTGGACCTGCCGATTCTCGGACGTGTCGGCCTGTCGGCCGCACCCGCCGACGCGAGCGAGGAAGTGCTCTCGCGCGTGCATTGGGTCAGCCGCTACGGCGGTGGCCGCGGGGCGGTGCGGGAGCTGGTCGAGCTCGTGCTGCGCGCGCGGCTCCTGTGGGAGCGGCACGTGAAGAAACACCTGAGATAACGGTGCAGGACTCCGCCTTCCTCATCGCCATCCTGGTCACGCTCCTCGTCGGTCTGGCGACCGGCAAAGCGTGGGAGCGCTACAAGCTCGTCGAAGGACGCTGGATCGATCGCCGCCGGGTCAGACAGTCTCCGCACTTCATCCTCGGTCTCAACTATCTGGTCGCCGGTCAGGTGGATTTGGCGATCGACGAGCTCGAAAAGGCGGCGCACCTCGACCCGGGCGCGCTCGAGCTCCGCCTGGTGCTCGGCAATCTCCATCGCGAAAAGGGCCAGGTCGGACGCGCCATTCACGAACACCAGGCGCTCTTGCAGCGGCCTCGGCTCAATCGCGTCGAGCACGCGAACGTGCTGCTCTGCCTTGGGCTCGACTATCGCCGCGGCGGATTCGTCGACCGGGCGGTGGCGGCGTTCACCGACGTCCTGAAGCTGGACCCGCACAACGAGGCCGCGCTGGTGAACCTGGAAAAGCTCCAGGAGGATCAGCACCAGTGGCAGGAAGCCTACGTCACGCGGCAGCGGCTCGCCCAGATTGCCGGCCCGCCCGACCAGCCGAAGTCGCAGTCGATCCTCGCCTTTCTCGAGAACGAGCTGGGCCTGCAGGCGATCAAGGACAACCACCTCGACGACGCCGCCCGGCGCTTCGAGGCGGCGATCGATCTCGATCGCAGCGTCGTGCCGGCGTACCTGCACCTGGGCGACGTCAAACTCAAGCGGGGCGACATGCATGGCGCGATGGCGATCTGGGAGCGCTCGATCGACGTGTCGCCGGACCGCGCCTACCTGGCGCTCGATCGGCTCGAACGCGCCTACGACAGCTCGGCGCCAGTCACCGGTTCCCGGATCTGTGCCGCAAGCTCACGGCGGCCGCGCCCCGCGAGTGGCGAGCCCGTGTCGCGCTGGCGCGGCACCTGACGGGTCTCGGCCAGCCCTCGCGGTCGCTGGAGCTGCTGTTCGATGCGCTCGAGCACAATCCGCACGCGCTCGCGATCCATCAGGCCATCTGGAACACGCTCTCGCTGCTCGATTTGCCGAAGCTGCTCGTCGCACGCTACATCGAAATCACGCGCGCAGTCGGTCTTCTATCTCGATCCGCACGTGTGCATGCGCTGCCGCTATCGCAGCACCGAGCTGCTGTGGCAGTGCCCGCACTGCCACGAGTGGAACACGTTCGTCGAGGAACGCATCACCCCGGCGACCGACACCGAGGCGGAGATTCCGGCGAGCCTCGCGCAGACCTCGTGAACCACCCGCCTTCGCCCGCGACGCGGGCTACGGCGCGGCAGGCCGGGCCGCTCCGGGTCGCGCTCACCGGCGGCATCGCGACCGGGAAGTCGTACTGCCTCGATCGATTCCGCGCGCTTGGCGCTCCGGTGAGCGACGCCGACGTGCTCGCCCGCGACGCCGTGGCGCCCGGCAGTCGCGGCCTCGACGCCGTCGTTCTCTCGCTTCGGCCCGGCGGTGCGCCGTGCCGACGGCTCGCTCGATCGCGAGGCGCTCGGCAGGATCGTGCTTCGCGACGCCGCGCGCCCGCCGCGATCTCGAGGCGATCGTCCATCCGATCGTGTACGCCGCGATCCGCGACTGGTTCGAGCGGCTCGCGCGCGCCACTCCCCCACCGCGGTCGCCATCGCGGATGTGCCGCTCCTCTATGAAACCGGCCGCGACGGCGACTTCGATCGCGTCATCGTCGCCGTACTGCCGGCCGGAGCAGCAGCTCGCGCGCCTGATGGCCCGCAACCAGTTGAGCGACGCCGACGCGAGCGCGCGGATCGCCAGCCAGATGCCAATCGACGCGAAAGCCGCGCGCGCCGACTACGTCATCGATACGTCTCGTTCGTTCGTCGAGACGGATGCGCTGATTGACGATCTGTGGCAGAGATTGAATTCCGTCGCAGACTAACTGGTCTCAGATCAAGAGCTCACACGGGGCTCACGGAGCAGGAGCACGGAGCACACGGGATCAGGGGTTAACCCTCGAACTCCGTGAGCCCCGTGCCATCCCCGTGAGCCCCGTGTTCGAGGCCTGGCTTTTTCTATCGAGTCTGCTGGCTTGCCGCGATGAGTGTGTTCTTCAGGAGCATCGCGATCGTCAGCGGGCCGACGCCGCCGGGGACGGGCGTCAGCGCGCCGGCGACATCGGCGACCGACGGATGAACGTCGCCGACGACGGCGCTGCCGAGGCGGTCGAAGCTGGCGAGGCGCGAACTGGGATCGCCAAACCACGACGCGATCTGGTGGCGGTCGTTCACGCGGCTCGTGCCGACGTCGATGACGACGGCCCCCGGCTTGACGAAGTCTGGCGTCACGAACGCCGGCCGGCCAATCGCTGAGACCAGCACATCGGCCGCCGAGGCGACCGCCGGGAGGTCCCGCGTTTTCGAATGGCAGATGGTCACGGTCGCGTTCTGCTGCAGCAGCAGGAGCGCCATCGGCTTGCCGACGATTTCGCTGCGCCCGATCACGACCGCGTGCTGCCCGCCAACCGGACGCCTTCACGTGTCAGCAGTTCGATCACACCGCTCGGCGTACACGGCGCCAGCGTGGCGCGGCCCTGGACGAGACGACCGACGTTGATGGGATGGAAGCCGTCCACATCCTTGGCCGGATCGATGGCGTCGAAGACCTGCTGCGCCGCGTGCGGCCCCATGGAGGGAGGCAGCGGCGCCTGGACGAGGATGCCGTCGCACTCCGTCGATCGATTGAGCGTGTCGATGAGGGTCAGGAGCGCGTCGCGCGAGGCCGCGGAGGGCAGGCGATGGACGGTGACGCTCAGGCCGGAGTCGCGGCCCGCGCGCTCCTTGGCGCCCACATAGATGTGGGACGCGGGATCGTCGCCGACGAGCACGATGTCGAGCGCGGGCGGACGACCCACCCGCGCTCGAAAGTCAGCCACCGCCGGCAGCAACTCGGCGCGGATGGTGGCTGCGAGAGCCGCGCCATCCAGACGTCGAGCAGGCATGCCAGCGTGTCTTCCGCTCTGGGCCGCTCAGCCCTGCGCGCCCTCGAGCTTGCTGTGCTTCTTGCTGTAGCCGAAGTAGATCACCAGCCCGACGGCGAGCCAGGCGGCCAGCCGCATCCAGTTGGTCCAACCGAGACCGTAGATCATCGCGCCGCAGGTCACGATCCCGAGCGTCGCGATCACCGGAATCGCCGGAACGGTGAATCCGCGCGGCAGATCGGGCCGGCGTACCCGCATGATCCAGACGCCGGCGCAGACCAGGATGAACGCAAACAGCGTCCCGATGCTCGTCATCTCGCCGACGATGTCGCCAGGCACGAACGCGGCGAACGACGGCCGTGAACACGAAGAACAGCATGTTCGACTTGTGCGGCGTCTTGTAGACGGGATGAATATCGGAGAACGACCTTCGGCACCAGACCATCACGGCTCATCGCGTAGAACACGCGCGACTGGCCGAGCAGCATGACGAGGATGACTGACGAGAACCCGGCCAGAATCGCGACCGTCACCGCGCGCGACAGCCATTCGTAACCGGCCATGTACTTCGAGATCGCGAAGGCGACCGACGCTTCGCGGCCGGTGCGACCGGAAGTCCTCGACCGTCGCGACGCCGCTGAGCACGTAGGAGAACAGCACGTAGAGCACCGTGCAGACGACCAGCGAGCCGAGAATGCCGATCGGCATGTCGCGCTTCGGGTTCTTGGCTTCCTGCGCCGCCGTCGAGACCGCGTCGAAGCCGATGTAGGCGAAAAACACGACCCCGGCCGCGCCCAGGATCCCCATGATGCCGCCGTAATTGTGGGCGACGCCCTGCGGCGTCAGGTAGGTCGTGGCTTCGGGAATGAGCGGCGTGTGGTTCGCGGGGTTGATGTACCCCAGCCGATCGCGATCACCATCAGGACGATGGTCACCTTGATGATGACGATCAGGCTGTTGACGAAGGCGGATTCGCGGGTGCCACGAATCAGCAGCGCCGAGAGCAGGCCAAGAATCACGACCGCCGGGATAGTTCATGATGCCGGTCACGTCGGAGCCGGCCATCGACTCGAAGGGCGAGTGTGACCATTCGTACGGGATGCGTAAGCCGACCCACTCCAGGACCCGGTTGAGGTACTCACTCCAGGCGATCGCCACGGTGGCTGCGCCGACGGCGTACTCGAGGACGAGATCCCAGCCGATGATCCAGGCGACGAATTCACCCATGCGTCGCGTAGGAGTAGGTGTAGGCGCTGCCCGAGATGGGGATCATCGACGCGAACTCCGCGTAGCACAGGCCGGCGAAGGCGCACCCGATCCCCGCCACGATGAAGGCGAGCGTGACCGACGGGCCGGCACGATCGGCAATGGCCGCGGCGGTACGGACGAACAGGCCGGCGCCGATGATGGCGCCGATGCCGAGCGCCACCAGGGACCAGGCCCCAGCGTGCGCTTCAGCGTACTCTCGCCGGTCCCGGCCGAATCGGCCATCAGGCGATCGATTGACTTGGTTCGGAACAGTGAGCCAGCCACTATGCCTCCCTCACACTTCTCTCGCGATCTCGATCCGCAGGCCCGGCAAAAGCGTCGCGATTATATCGTCAGTCCAGAGCTTTCAAGAAACGAGCGGCACTGCGCCGCCGCATCGGCCCTCGTCAGATCGGAGATCACGGCGATGCTGTCCGCGCCCGCGGCGATGACTCCGGCGGCGGTCGCGAGCGTGATGCCTCCGATCGCGACCACGCGGCAGCGCCCGGCCCCGGCGCCAGTCGCCGCCGCCTCGCGCACGCCCTCCAGCCCCACCACCGGATCGGGCCGGGACTTGCTCGCCGTGGGGAACACCGGTCCGATGGCCAGGTAGTCCACGGGCGTCACGAGAGCCTCCCGCATCTGCGCGAGATTGTGCGTCGACAGTCCGACCACGGCGGCCGGACCGACGATCGCCCGCGCGGCAGGGGCCGGCAGGTCGTCCTGGCCGACGTGTACGCCGTCTACCTGTGCCACGACCGCCAGGTCGGGGCGGTCATTGAGAACGAAGAGCGCGCCGGCTGCCGCGGCCACCGACGACAGACGAGACGCGAGATCGACCAACGCGCCATCGGCAAGCGCCTTGGCACGCAGCTGGACCAGCCGCACGCCGGCGCTCAACCATTCGTCCAGGAGCACCGCCGGACTCAGGCCGCGGGCCTCGGCGGCGTCGACATCGAGAATGGCGTACAGGCGGGGAAAGGGCCGGCCGCGCAGTGCGGAATGCGACAAACGCGCGGGATCAGGAGCGCCCGGCACTGGCGGGCGCCGATCAGGCGGATTCTGCAAGTGCTCCGTCAGCCGTTTTTTTTTCGACCATGTAGCGCTCCATGAAGCTCGTGCTGATCCGGCCCGCGATGAAATCGGGATCGGACAGGATCTTCAAATGGAGCGGGATCGACGTCTTGATGCCGTCGACGACCGTCATCTCGAGCGTCCGCCGCATCCGCGCGATCGCCTCGGTGCGATCGCGGCCGTAGGTGATGATTTTTGCGATCAGCGAATCGTAATACGGCGACACGGTGCAATCCGAGTGCACGAACGTGTCCACGCGGACGCCGGGGCCTCCTGGCACGCTGAACGCGTTGATCACCCCTGGGCTCGGCACGAACGTCGTCGGATCCTCGGCGTTGATCCGGCACTCGATCGCATGGCCGCGGAACTCGATCTCGTTCTGTTTGAACGAGAGCCGGCGTCCGGCCGCGATACGGATCTGTTCCTTGACGATGTCCACGCCGGTGATGAACTCGGTGACCGGATGTTCGACCTGCAGGCGGGTGTTCGCCTCGAGGAAAAAGAAATGACCGCCCGGGTCCATCAGGAACTCGAACGTGCCGGCGTTGGTGTACTGAACGGCGCGCGCTGCGTCGACGACCGTGTTGCCAAGCCGGCGTCGCTGCTTCTCGGTCAGCGCCACCGACGGCGCTTCTTCGATCAGCTTCTGGTGCCGGCGCTGGATCGAGCACTCGCGCTCACCGAGATGGACGACGTTGCCGTGATGATCGCCGAGGACCTGGATCTCGATATGGCGCGGCGACTCGACGTACTTCTCGATGTAGACGTCACCGACGCCGAACGCGGCCTCGGCTTCACGCATCGCCGTCTTGATCGACGCCTGGATCTCCTCCGGCGATCGCACGACACGCATCCCGCGGCCGCCGCCGCCGGCGACCGCCTTGATGATGACGGGATAGCCGAGCTCCTTCGCGACCTTGATCGCCTGTTCTTCTCCCTGTACCGGACCGTCGCTGCCGGGCAGCACCGGCACGCCAGCCTTCTTCATGGCCCGGCGGGCCCGTGCCTTGTCGCCCATCAGCCGGATGACGTTCGGATAGGGTCCGATGAACTTGATGTGGCAGGCCTCGCAGACTTCGGCCAGATACGCGCTCTCGGACAGAAACCCGTAGCCCGGATGGATCGCGTCGGCGCCGGTGATCTCCGCCGCGCTGATGATCGCCGGGACGCTCAAGTAGCTGTCGAGGCTTCGCGCCGGACCGATGCACACGTCTTCGTCGGCAAACCGGACGTGCAACGAGTGCTCGTCGGCTTCCGAATAGACGGCGACGGTCTTGATGCCGAGCTCCTTGCACGCGCAGATGACGCGCAGCGCAATTTCACCGCGGTTGGCGACCAGGATTTTGTTGAACATTGTTTGGATGGTTTAGCCGCCGCTGATCTTCAACGCGAACAGGCGATCGCCAAACTGCACGGGCCGGCCGTTCTCGACGTAAATCGCCGTGATTTCGCCGTCCGCCTCGCTTTCGATGTCGTTCATCAGCTTCATGGCTTCGATGATGCAGAGCACCTGGCCCTTCTTCACCATCTGACCGATGTCCACGAAGTTGGCCGCACCCGGCTCGGGCGCACGATAGAACGTGCCGACGATGGGCGACTTGATGACCGCCAGGTCCACGGCGGCGGTTTCTACATCGGCCAGTGGCGCTGGTGTCGCGGCGACGTGTGCCGCCGCAACCGCAACCGGCGCCGGTGCGGGGCCAGCCGCCAAAGGCAACGCCGGGGGCACGAATGCGACCTCGCGGCCGGCCTTGCGGACCCTCACCTTGAGGCCGTCCTGTTCGAGCTCGAACTCGGCCAGATCGTGTTCGCGAACGAGGTCGAGGATTCTTCTGATGTCGTCGAGTTTCATACGGTCAGACAACCAGCAGGTCGCGGGGCGCGTCGGTCAGCACTTCACAACCCTCGGTCGTCACGAGCACGTCATCCTCCAGTCGCACACCGCCAAGCCCTTCGACGTAGGCACCAGGCTCGACGGTGCAGACCATGCCAGCCTCGAGACGCGTCGCTCGATTGGGGGCCTCGCGCGCCAAGCGCGGGGCTTCGTGCACATCCAACCCCAGACCATGACCGGTCGCGTGAAGAAACGCGTCTCCCAGTCCGCGCGCCTCGAGCACCTGGCGCGCCGCCGCGTCGACGCCGGATGAAAGCGCGCCGGCGCGCACCGTAGCGACCGCCGCCGCATGAGCCTCCCGGACGGCATCGAACAACGCCCGGGCTTCCGCACTAACCTGACCGATTCCGGCCATCCGGGTCAGGTCGCCGCAGTATCCGTCTAACCGGCCGCCGAAGTCCAGCACCACCAGGTCGCCGCTGACCAGGCGGCGATCGGTCGGCCGCGCATGCGGGTGCGCGCTGTTCGGGCCGGACGCCACGATGGTGGGGAACGCATTCTCCGAGAATCCGGCGGAGTCCATCGCCTGATCGATCGCCCGCGCGACCTCGCGTTCCGTGCGCCCTTCGCGGACCAGCGTCCTGAGGTTCCGCGCGATTTCCGCCAGCGCGGCAGCGGCGCGGCGCAGCGCGAACACTTCACTCGCATCCTTGATCATCCGTCGCGAGGCCACGACACGGTCAACAGGGATCCAACTGACGGCTGGCACGGCCGCCTGCCACTGCTGCCATCCAGCGACCGTGACCTCTTCGGCCTCGAAGCCAACCCGCCCGCCGGCGATCTCGCCCAGCGCCTCCAGAAGCGTGGCGTCGTACCGCAGCGTCACCGGCTGAACGAGGACCGGTCCCAGTCTCCCCCGTCTCGACCAGCTGCCGCGCGATCCCGACGTACCGGCCATCGACGATGAGCTGGGTGCGGCCGGCCAGATCCAGCAGCAGACCGGCCGAGCCGCGAAAGCCACACAAATAGGTGAGGTTGGCAGGTGCCGACACGACGAACGCCTCGAGATCCTGCGCTCGGTAGTCGCTGCGGAAGCGTTGGAGCCGCCCGGCCCAATCCGGGAGCGGACGATCGGCCATGCGTACGGTCAGGACACGATTCTGCCATCAAACGGTGATGTGCAGTTGGCGGGCCCCAACCCGGCCCGCCTCGTACTGCCGCGCAGACTCCTAGTCAAGCGCCTGGACAACCATGATCGTCCTCGCAATCGCGTTCTTCTGGCCGGCACTGTCGGTCACCACAAGTGTGACCGTGAACGTGCCCGGCTGCGTGTACGTGTGGAAGGGCGCGATGCCACCGGCGTGCGGTGCGCCGTCGCCGAAGTCCCACTCGTACCCGACGATTTCGCGTCCGAGCGCCGCGGTCGACTGCGCCGCGTTGAAGCTCACCGCGGACCCGGTGCGCCCAGGTGTCGGCGAGAACGTGAACGCCGCGGTCGGTGCGGTATTGGCGGAGACCGTGACCGTCTGCGGCGCTGAAGTGTCGCGGCCGCCCCCGTTGTCTGTCACCGTCAACGTGGCCTGGAACGTGCCGGGGAGCGAGTAGGCGTGCGTCGCGCGCTGGCCGGATCCACTGCCGCCATCGCCAAAGTTCCACACATACGAAACGATTCCGCACGTCGTCGGTCGATGCCGAGCCGTCGAACACCACGTCTTCACCGGTCTTGGGCGATGACGGGGTGACGAAGAAGACGGCCTTCGGCGCGCCGTTGGGCGGGTTGAGGACGCCCGGCCGCGACAAGCGCAGGCTCACCGTCCGCGCAATCGTGCCCTGATAGTTGGATCCCACCGGCGTCACGATGATGTCGATGACGAGTCGGAGCCCGCGGTGGGCGGCGGCGGAGGCGGCGCCACGTAGACCGCCGAGGCGCGACCGTCGTTGTTGGTCGTGATCGTGCGCGCCGACAGCGTGCCGACGTCGGCGACGACGCTGCCCGACTGCGGTTTCGAGGCGCAGCCACAGGCCGCGGACGGGCTGGCTGTGACCGTCACGGGCGACGATCTCGATCGTCGCCCGTGACGCGCCATCCTGCGTGAGGATGTCCGGCGTCACGGTAATGGCCAGCGAGAGGCCCAGTTCCGAAGGTCCGGCGAGCGACGGCATCGCCTGCTTGTCGAGCGAGCAGCCGGCCAGTGCCACGAGGGCGGCCAACGCGAGAATTCGTCGACGTCATCACGCGAGCACCCCTTGGTTGCCGGCGCCGGAGCCCGATTCCGGATCGGCCCAGTCGGCAAAATTCACACCGATCGTTCCCGACACGCTCACCTGACGACCGGCCTGGTCGCGCCCGTAGAACGTGACCTCCGCGACCGTCGAGATCGCCAGCGCGCCGCCGAGACTGCGCAGCGCCATCAGCGGCGCTTCCAGCTTCGCCTGCACGCGCACCAGCGTAAAGTCGCCCGTAGCGCCAGAAGCCAGCGCGGTGAACGTCATCGCGCCATCGAACGCGTAGGGCACATCGACGCCCTGCTGATTCCGCCCGTCGGAGCGCAGGAAGCGCACACGGTAGCGGTGCAGCGTGATGAGGTTGGTGCTCGACGGGAGGTTCGGATTCTCCACCGCACCCGGATCTTTCATGACCGTGCGCACGCGTGACTTGCCCGTTGTCGGCGAAGATCCCGCCCCTGGTCAGGACGTCGGACGCCAGCACACCCGAGAACTTGGCCGGCTCGGCGCCTGACGCCCCGAAGAGCGTGTCGATCCGCAGATACGCCGCCGACTCGCCCGTCGTCTGCTGGCTGGTGCAACCGGGCACCGGCGCCAGCGTCGCGACGGCACGATCCCTGCCCGGGCGGCGAACCGGCCCGAACCTGGTGGCCTGACCCGAATCCCTGTGCATGCTCATGGCTGGCCTCGAATGATGCGCGGCGTGATGAAGATCAGCAGTTCCTGGCTCTCGTTGCGGTTGTCGGTCCGCTTGAAGAGCCAGCCGAGGAGCGGGATGTTGCTCACGCCCGGCGTCTTGTCTTCTGTGGTGGTCTCCTGCGCCCGAACGATGCCGCCGATGACCGTCGTCGTGCCGTCGCTCACCTGGACTTGCGTGTCGGCGCGCTGCGTGTTGATCGACGGGTTGCCGTTGACGGCGCGGCTGAAGTCCGGCAGCGCGTTCTCGAGCACGATGCGCATGATCACGGTGTTGGCGGCCGTGATTTGCGGCGTCACGAGCAGCTTGAGCGCCGCCGACTTGAACTGGACCGTGACGGTGTTGTTGGCGACGATCTGAATCGGGATTTCGAAGCCCTGGGTCACTTCCGCCGCCTTGTTGTTCTGCGTCGTCACGCGCGGCGTCGACAGAATCTTGACCTTGCCTTGGTGTTCGAGCGCCGAGAGCGCGAGGTCGAGCCCGAACGCGCCGTTGATGGCCCCGAGCGACAGGCCCAGCGCCGATGAGGCGCCGACGACCGGAAGGTTGATGGCGGTGCCGGTGTTCTCGAGCCCCGTCGCGCGCGGATCGTTGGGCCCCTGCTGCACCGAGCCTTGCGTCCACGCGCCCGGAGGCCGTTCCGCGGTTCGGGAAGGCGAGGTTGGTCGTGTTGCCGAGCTCCGGCGCGACCCGCCCGTTCATGCCCCACTGCACGCCCAGCGCGCGCGCCGTGTCGCGGTTGGTCTGCAGGATCTTCGCTTCAATCTCGACCTGCGGCTCCGGTTTGTCGAGCTCGGCAATGATCAGATCGATGTCGGCCAGGTTCTTCGGCAGATCCTGGACGATGACCATGTTGGTGCGCTCGTTGACTTCGACGCTGCCGCGGTCGGAAACGATGCGGGCGTCTTCGAGCAGTTTCTTCACGTCGGCGGCCGGCGAATAGCTCAGCTTGATCCGGCGCATCGCGAGGTCCGGCGCGGCCTGACTGGCGCGCTTCTGCTCGGCCTCCGCCTGCAGCTCCTTCGTCCGTGCGTCACGAGTCAGCACACGGAGCACGGGACCGTCGAGCTCGTAGGTCAGCTGGGCGCTCTTCAGCACGACATCCATGACCTGGTCCCACGGCACCTGGGCGAGCTTCAGATCGACGTTCGCGTTGGACGGCACGCTCGGGTCGATCACGAGATTGAGGCCCCCAATCTCCGACAGAGTGCGCAGGACCGTGCGGAGGTTGGCCGCCTGGTAGTCGACGTCGATCGGCAGGCCGCTGAAGCGGCGCAGCCCGGACTCCTGAGAGGGTTGCTGGCCGCCGTCGGCCAGCACCGATAGCGTGGCGGCAGCCAGGACGAGGGTGGTCGACAGAAGAATGTGGCGGAAGGTTCTCATCGGATGACCTCTGCCACGGGTCGCAGCGTCTTCCGGTGCTCTTGCGGACGCGCCGTAGCGCCGGGCTCGATCAGCTCGACGAACACCACGCCTTGAGCATCAATACTCTTGATGGCGGCGTCCAGGATGCGGGCGCCGATCTTGGCGACGTACGACGTGCGATCCGGCCCCTGCAGAATCGCCATCCGCTGGGTGCCGGCGGTGATGATGCCGGTCACGGTGACGTCGGACACCGAGAAGGACGTCAGCCCCGTGCCGGGCACGGCCACCGGCAACTGGCTCACGAGGCGCGGGTGGCGTCGTGATAATCAAGCTCGCGAACGGATCGCGTCGTCCGCCGCTGTCGTACCCGGTGACGGGTTCGCCCACCTTGGTCCCGACAGGAATCTGTCCGGCCGCCGGCGGCGCGACGGCCGACAGCGTCACGAGAAGAACGAGGATGCGAGTGTTCACGGCCGGTCTTTCTTGAACACGAACGTCGTTGCCAGACAATTCACGGCGACGGTGCCCTTGCCCATTGGTTTCGACCGCGTCTTGATGTCGAGATCGGACACCGAGATCAGGCGCGACATCGTGGCCAGCCGATCGAAGAACCGGCCGAGGTCGTGGTAGGTGCCCTCGAGGCCGAGCTGAATCGGCCATTCCGCGTATTGCGGTTTGGCGACCACCGGTTTGGGGGTGAAGAGCGCGATGTCGAGCGCCGACTCGCTGGCCAGTTCGTAAAGGTGGCG
Organism: uncultured Acidobacteriota bacterium; assembly: GCA_963816795.1. Lineage (GTDB taxonomy): Bacteria > Acidobacteriota > Vicinamibacteria > Vicinamibacterales > SCN-69-37 > CAWFLT01. The sequence continues at coordinate 52,013 of CAWFLT010000006.1, forward strand.
CAGCACGTCCTGCGGATCCTTCTCGTCCGGAATCACCGTCGTCGTCTCGCGCAGCGCGACTTCGAGGGCTCGTACTTCGCGCTGGACGACCGGCAGCCGGCCGGCGACGGCCTGGACCTTGGCGACTTCGCCCTGGATCGTTGACAGCCGCGCGCGGACCGACTCGAGTTGCGACTGCTCGGGGCCAATCAACAGTTGCCAGGCGCCGGCGACCGCCAGACCGGTGACGAGGACGAAGACGGTCGTCTGCTCTCGCGGCGACAGTTCATGAAAGCTCCTCGCCATGACTAGACTCCCGCTTTCGGCCGCGGCGCGGCGGCACCGGGCGCCGCCGGCGTCACCGGTGTTTCAGGCACGAGCGGGGTCTGCGCATCGGCCCTGAGCGAGAACTTCACCACCGTGGCTTCCTCGACCAGTTCGGTCGCGGTCGACAGAATCTCGACCGGCATCTTGAACAGCCCGGATCGCTGCATCGTCTCGGCGAAGTCGGTGACCGAGGTCAGCGACATCGCGCGGCCGTCGACTTGCACGGACGAATTGGCCTGCTTGATCGACGTCAACCAGAGACCCTCGGGCAGGGCACGGCTGACGGTCTCCAGCAGGCTGACCGGCGCCCGCTTGGCGTGACGCAATCGGTCGATGAGGCTCAGCCGCTCGGCCAGCTCGCTCTTGCGCGCGGCGGCGGCATCCACCAGCTTGACCGCGTCCTTCAACCGTTCGAGACGGGCCTGTGCCTGGGTAATCTGCACCTCGGTCCCTGCGCGCTGGTTCTTCAAGAGCCACCACCAGCCGCCGACGCCGGCGATCGTCGCGACGAGCAGCAGCACGCCGAGCGCGGCCGGGCGCTGTTCGCGCGGCAGCCACTCGCGTCGCGGCACCGCACCCGGTCCGGTTGAAAGCAGGTTGACGCGAATCATCGATCGCCTTCCTGTCGCATCGCGAGGCCGACGGCCACTGCATAGGCAGGGCCCGCGACATCGACGCCAATCGCGCGGCTCGATCGCGCTACACGCCGGAACGGATCGAAAACATCGACCGGCGCGCCGAACTCACTGCCGAGCAGGTCGACCAGCCCCACGGCTTCCCAGGCCCCGCCCGAGAGAACGATGCGGCTGAGGCGCTCTACGGGAGCGGTTGCGCGATAGAAATCGACCGTCTTGCGAACTTCGAGAACGAGCTGCGCGCTCGCTTCACGCAGGATGCCGGCGACCTGATCGGCGTTGACGTCGGCCGGGAACCGGCCGTTGAGAATCTGCTCGGCGGACGCATCGTCGACCCCGGCCGGCCCCAGATCGCGGAGCAGTGCATCGACGTGCACCTGCCCGCCAATTGAAATGTCTCGGGTGAAGATGGGCGCCCCGCGTTCGAGCACACACACAATCGTGATCCCGCGGCCGATGTGAATGAGCGCCGCCAGCGCATCGGTGCGCTCCGGGTAATTCATCTGATAGGCGTTGGCGAGCGCGAACGCCTCGATGTCGAGCACGACCGCCTGGCAGCCGGTCTGGTTAATGACGCCAGCACGGTTGTCGATGCGATCCTTCTTGGCAGCGACGAGCAGCACGTCGAGCCCGGACTTGGACGCGTCGGTGGCCGAGTTGACGACTTGATAGTCGAGTTGGACTTCGCTCAGGTCGAAGGGAATGTACTGTTCGGCTTCCCAGGGAATCGCGTCGTCCAATTCGGGCAGGCTCATGGACGGCAGCGACAGCCGCTTGACGATCACGGCGTGGCCGGAGAGGGCGCTCGCGACGCGGGCGCGCTTCATCTCGAGCGAGTCGAGCAGGCGGCTGACGGCTTCGCTCACGACCGCCGGATCGCTGGCGGCGCCGTCCTGCATGCTGCCTTCTGGCAGCGGAGTTTCACCGGCGGCGACAAGCGACCAGCCGGCGCGACCGCGTTTGAGGGCGACGGCTTTGACGCCGCTCGATCCGATGTCAACGCCGACGACGGGCGGGCGCAAGGCTGACGGGAACGTCATGGCAACGAGGCTGTAGGGCAAGCCTGATGCCAGGAATCATCATTCCCGGGGAAGACCGGTGTCGGCTGATACTGTCGGTGTGACCTGCAGAATCGCCCGACGCGCAAAAGTGCGAGGAACCCCAGCAATTACGGGCGGTTCTTGCGGTAGCGCCATCGTCAATCCAATCGGCACTTGCGATTCGGTCCGAGCCGTGTGAGCCCGGAATGACGAGGACTGACCGGCCCGAAGATTGACATTTTTTCAATCGACCCCTATGATGTGGGTTTGCCGTTTCTGCAATACGGCTGAAAGGTCGTGGCATGCGTACGGGTAAGGCCGCTCAAGCGTCGATAGAACGCGAGTGGCACGTGATCGATGCGGACGGACAGGTGCTGGGCAGAATCGCCACGCGCGCTGCCCGTTTGCTGCAGGGCAAGCACAAACCTACCTGGACGCCGTTCCTCGATCGCGGCGATCACGTCGTCGTCATCAACGCGGCGCGCGTGCGCCTGACGGGGCGCAAGGAAGACCAGAAGATCTACCGCCAGCACAGCGGCTACGAGGGCGGCCTGCGCGAAACGCGCGCCCGCATCGTGCGCAGCACGCATCCGGTCCGGCTCGTCGAGGACGCCGTGCAGGGGATGCTGCCCAAGACGAAGCTGGGCAAGGCGATGTATCGCAAATTGAAAGTGTACGCGGCGGCCGAGCATCCTCATGCCGCGCAGAAGCCGCATCAGCTCGAGGTCGTGTAACTTTGGCTACGACGCAGTATTACGGTACCGGCCGACGCAAGACGTCCACCGCACGCGTGTTCCTCCGGCCCGGCAAGGGCACCATCACCATCAACAAAGCGCCGATCGAAGCCAGCTTCCCCACTGAGACGCTTCGGCTGGTGATCCGCCAGCCCCTGGTGCTGACCGAGACCGCGGAGCGGTTCGACATCCTGGCGACGACGGCCGGCGGGGGCATCGCCGGGCAGGCGGGCGCCCTTCGGCTGGGCATCGCCCGCGCCCTGGTCGATTACGATGCGGAACTGCGGTCCCGGCTGCGCAAGGCCGGCCTCCTGACGCGTGATCCCCGCGCGAAGGAGCGCAAGAAGTACGGCATGGCCGGAGCGCGTAAGCGCTTCCAGTTCAGCAAGCGTTAATTAGTTAGGCGGAGTCGTAGCGCGGACCGGCTGGCGGTCCGCGACGCCACGGGCCCTCCGGCCCGCCCTACGAGCCGAGGAGACGGCACAGCTTGAACGCGATCGCCATGAAAGACCTGCTCGAGGCTGGAGTCCATTTCGGGCACCAGACCAAACGCTGGAACCCAAAGATGAAGCAATTCATCTTCGGGGAACGGAACGGCATTTACATCATCGACCTTGGTCGGACCTCCAAGCTCTACAAGGAGGCGGCCGACTTCGTCGGCAACGTGGCCGGCCAGGGCGGGACGGTGCTGTTCGTCGGGACCAAGCGCCAGGCTCAGGATGCGATCGCGGAGGAAGCGACGCGCTGCGGCATGTACTTCGTCAATCAGCGGTGGCTCGGCGGCCTGCTCACCAACTTCTCCACCATTCAGCGGAGTCTGGGCCGGCTGCGTGAGCTCGAAGCGATGCTCACCGACGAGCGTCACGAGACGCTCTCGAAGAAGGAAATTGCCCGCCTCGACAAGGAACGCCGCAAGCTCGCGAAGAACCTCGACGGCATCCGTGGCATGTCGCGCCTGCCGGACGCCGTCTTCGTGGTCGACACCAAGCACGAGCAGATTGCCGTCGACGAGGCCCGCAAGCTCAAGATCCCCGTCATCGGCGTGGTCGACACCAATTGCGACCCCGACGAAGTGGATTACGTGATTCCCGGCAACGACGACGCCCTGCGCTCCATCCGCCTGTTCGCGGCGGGGATCGCCGACGCCATCGTCCGGCGGCCGCCGCCTGAACGAAGCCGTCACCGAAACGCCGGCCGAACCGCGTTCGCGTGCGCAGGCCGCTCCGGCACCGGCGACGGCCTAGGGCCGACGGCCCGTCATGTCCGCACCAATATCCGCTGAACTCGTCAAGAAACTCCGCGACCGTACGGGCGCCGGCATGATGGAGTGCAAGGCGGCGCTCCAGGAGGCGAACGGCGACCTCGAGGAAGCCGTCACGATTCTGCGCAAGCGCGGGCTGGCCACGGCGGCCAAGAAGACGGGCCGGTCGACAGGCGAGGGCCTGATTGGCTCGTACATCCACCTGGGCGGGAAGATCGGCGTCCTCGTCGAGCTCAACTGCGAATCGGACTTCGTGGCGCGGACTGACGACTTCCAGACGCTGCTCAAGGAGATCGGGCTCCAAATTGCGGCCGCGAGCCCGACCTACGTCAAGCGCGACGACGTGCCGGCGGACGTCCTCGACCGCGAACGCAGCATCTTCCGGGCGCAGATGGAGAATTCGGGCAAGCCCCCGCAAGTGATCGACAAGATCATCGAGGGCAAGCTCGGCGCCTTCTACGAGCAGGTCTGTCTTGTGGACCAGGCCTCGATTCGCGACCCGAAGACGACCGTCGGCCAGCTGATTCAGGCGACGATCGCCAAGCTCGGCGAGAACATCGGCGTCGCACGGTTCGTCAGGTTTAAAGTCGGGGATACGAACTAGTCCAATGCTCGTGGTTCCGGGGGTTCCGGAGGTTCCGGGGTTCTGACCTCACCCCGGCCCCCCCACAACCCGAATATAATCACGCCGAGTGTCCAAACCCGTTTACTCTCGCGTTCTCCTCAAGCTCTCCGGCGAAGCCCTGATGGGCGAACAGGCGTTCGGGATCGACCCAGCGGTCGCGACCCAGGTCGCCCGTGAAATCGGCGAAATCCAGCAACTCGGCGTCCAGACCGCCGTCGTGATTGGCGGCGGCAATTTGTTCCGCGGCCTGGCCGCCAGCGCGCGCGGCATGGACCGTTCGACCGCCGACTACATGGGGATGCTGGCCACCGTCATCAATGGCCTCGCCCTCCAGGACGCCCTCGAACAGCTGGGCGTGACGACTCGCGTCGCCACCGCGATCGAAATGCGCGCCGTCGCCGAGCCGTTCATCCGGCGCCGCGCCATCCGGCATCTCGAAAAGGGCCGCGTCGTCGTCTTCGCCGCGGGCACCGGCAATCCCTACTTCACGACCGACACCGCCGCCGCCCTGCGGGCGATGGAAATGCGTGCGGAGGTCATCCTGAAGGGGACCAAGGTCGACGGCGTCTACACCGCCGATCCCATGATCGACAAGACCGCGCAGCGCTACGACTCGATTTCGTATCTCGAAGTGCTGGAGCGCAGCCTCAAGGTCATGGACGCCACCGCCATCTCCCTCTGCATGGACAACAAGCTGCCGATCGTGGTCTTCAACTTGCGGCAACCGGGCAACCTCCGTCGCGTGATCATGGGTGACCCGGTCGGCACCAAGGTCTCGACGGAACGGCAGCAGAGCGTAGTCGCTTCCAACTAACCCGCGGAACTCGACGCTATGGATGTCAACGACCTCAAGGGACTGAACGCAGAAGTCAAGCGGCGGATGGACGCCGCCATCGAACATGTGCGCAAGGAACTGAGCGGGTTGCGGAGCGGACGGGCGTCCGTTTCGCTGCTCGATCCGGTGCATGTCGAGGCCTACGGCACGATGATGCCGCTCAATCAGGTGGCCTCGCTGTCGGTGCCCGAACCGACGATGATCGTCGTGACGCCATTCGACCCGACGTTGATCGGCGCGCTCGAGCGCGCCATCCAGAAGGCCAACCTCGGACTGAACCCGGCCTCGGACGGCAAAGTGCTCCGCGTCCCGATTCCGGCGCTGACCGACGAGCGGCGCAAGGAAATGTCGCGGCTCGTGCACAAGTACGCCGAAGACAGCCGCAACGCGCTCCGGCAGGTCCGTCGCGATGCCAACGAGCGGTTGAAGAAGCTCCTCAAGGAACACAAGATTTCGGAAGACGACGAGCGGCGCGCGCTCGACGAGGTCCAGAAGATCACGGACCAGCATGTCGGCATCGTCGACGATATGCAGAAAAAGAAAGACCAGGAACTGCTGGGCAAGTAGCCATTGATCACTGATTAATGGCCTCGTATTTCTCGCATCTCGAATGCTCCGTGCCGTGTGGCGCCGGCCCGTTCGATCCTCGACAGATTCATCACCTCTGCTCGTGTGGCGCCCCGTTGCTGGCGCGCTACGACCTGACGGCCGCGCGGAAATGGTCGCGCGACTCGCTCGCCGGGCGCGAGTCGTCGATGTGGCGGTATCGCGAGCTGATGCCGCTCCTCGAGTCGGGATCCGGCGACGAGGAGCCGATCACGCTCGGTGAAGGGTGGACGCCGCTCCTCCATGCCCGCCGCCTCGGCGCGTCGCTCGGGTTGAGCCGGCTCTACGTCAAAGACGAATCTCCCAACCCGACGAATTCGTTCAAGGCCCGTGGGCTCTCGGCCGCCGTCACCCGTGCCTTCTACCTGGGCGCCAAGGTCCTGTCGGTGCCGACCGCCGGCAATGCCGGGAACGCGATGGCCGCGTACGCGGCGCACGCCGGTCTCGAGGCGCAGGTCTTCATGCCGCGCGACGTCAAGGCGCCGTTCATCCGCGAGTGTGAGTTGTATGGCGCGGACGTCACCCTGGTCGACGGACTGATCACCGACGCCGGCCGGATCGCCGCCGAGCGTGGCAAGCCGCTCGGCTGGTACGACGTGTCGACCCTCAAGGAGCCCTACCGGATCGAAGGCAAGAAGACGATGGGCTACGAAGTGGCGGAGCAGTTTGGGTGGGAGTTGCCCGACTGGATCATCTACCCCACTGGCGGCGGTACCGGCATGGTCGGCATGTGGAAGGCGTTCAGCGAGCTCTCGGCGCTCGGCTGGATCGACCCGGTGCGCCGGCCGCATATGGTCACGGTGCAGGCGTCGGGCTGCGCGCCGATTGTCCGCGCGTTCGCCGCCGGAGCCGAAAAAGCGGCGCCCTGGGAGCACGCGCACACTATCGCCGACGGCCTGCGCGTGCCACGCGCCATCGGCGACTTCCTGGTCCTGCGCGCTCTACGCGAGAGCGGCGGCGCCGCGGTCGCGGTCGGCGATGCCGAGATGGTGGACGCGATGAAGGACCTGGGCCGCCTTGAAGGCATCAGCGCGGCCCCCGAAGGTGGCGCGGGCCTGCAGGCCCTCCGCGTGCTCATCAGCGACGGCCGCATCAAGCCCCAAGACCGCGTCGTCCTGTTCAACACCGGCGGCGCGCTCAAGTACCTGGACGTGCTCGCACCCAGCACCTAGCACCCAGCACCCAGCACCCAGCACCCAAAATGATTGCGCTCCTGTTCACTGGCGGCACGATCTCGATGAAGCTCGACCCGGCGAGCGGCGCGGCGATTCCTGCGCTCGGCGCCGACGAGATCGTGGCTCAGGTCCCGGCGCTCGCCGGCGTGGCTGATTTCGAAACGGAGGACTTCTCGCGGCTGCCCGGACCGCACGTCACGCCCGAGCAAATGTGGCGGCTGGCCCGGCGGGTCGCCGCCTGGCTCGATCGGCCAGACATCGACGGCCTGGTCGTCACGCACGGGACCGACACCATCGAGGAGACGGCGTTCTTTCTCGACCTGGTGTTGACCTCGGAGAAGCCGGTCGTGCTCGTGGGCGCGATGCGGACGATCTCCGACCTGAGCTGGGATGGTCCTGCCAATCTCCTCGCCGCGGCCCGCGTCGCGGCAAGTCCGGCCGCGCGCGGCTACGGCGTGCTCGTCGTGATGGACGAAAACATCCTGCCGGCGCGCGAGGTCCGCAAGGTCCACACCGAGTCGTCAGGATCGTTCGCGACGCCGGAGTTCGGTCCGCTCGGGGTGATCGACGCCGGCGCGGTGATCTTCAAGCGCCAGCGACTGCCCCGCCCGGCATGGATCGACACGAACGCGGAGCGCGGCCTCCGCCTGCAGCGGATCGAACCCGCCGTCGAGTTGCTGCAGACCTACACAGGGATGAGCGATCGCCTGCTCCGCTCCGTCCTCAGCAGCGGCGCGCGCGGCCTCGCGCTCGTCGCCTTCGGTCGCGGCAACGTGCCGCCGCAGATCATGCCGGCCGTCAGTGACGCCGTACGGGCAGGAATGCTGGTGACCGTCTCTTCACGTTGCGTCGCCGGCCGGGTCAGCCCACGCTACGGCTACGACGGCGGCGGCCTCCGCCTGACTCAGGCCGGCGCGATCCTCGCCGGCGATCTTTCGGGCGCCAAGGCGCGGCTCCTGCAGATGGTGGCGTTGGGATTGACAGGTGAAACTCGGGCGGCCGGCGAGCTCATTCGAAGAGATGATCTAACTGCCAACGATTCTGGCTTACAGGCGCGGGGCCCCACCCCCGCGCCTCGGGCCCGCGCCGGAGGGCGGCGCGGGGTGTCCGCTTTGCTCTTCTCCGTGGCCTCCAGCTTTTCTCCGTGGCCTCGTTCTTCTACGTCCAAATTACGGGAACGCCGTACGCCTCAAACGCGCGATCGTGCGTCACAATTGTGGCCCCTTCGACGCGGGCTTGCGCGATCAACAGCCGGTCGAACGGATCGCTATGGTGACGCGGCAGGCGCTCGAAGTCCTCGGTGTGGCTCAGGGCCACAGGCAGCTCGGTGAAATCATCGGCGGCGATCATGATGCGGAACGACTCGCCGAGTCGCAATCGGCCCTGTGCCATTTTGATCGCGACCTCCCAACCGGTCACCGCGCTGACCCACACGACATCAGCTCTGGCAATCGCACGCCTGGCCTCCTGGCGGAGGCGCCTGTCCTCGCGCTGCCACCAGATGGCCGCATGCGTATCGAGCAGGAGCTTCATTCGATCTTGCTGTTGTAGAAACTGTCGATGATCTCCTGCGGCAGTGGCGCATCGAAATCATCCGACACCCAGATCTTGCCCTTGAACCGGCCGGGCTTCCGTAATGGCCGATCCCGAAACGGCACGAGCTTGGCCATCGGCTTGCCGTTCTTGGCGATGATGATCTCGGCGCCTGCTGCCGCGTCATCCACCAATGCCGACAGCCGTGTCTTGGCCTCGTAGAGATTCAACGTCATGACGACGACGCTACCATCGTCGCTCGAAGTTGGTCAAGTTGGTCAAGTGTTACAGGCGCGGGGCTGTTAATCGCCGAAGGAGATCCCAACGCTTCTGGCCGTTCTGATCACGTCGCTGTCGAGCGGCACGTTGCGGGTGCGGCCGACAACGCGGTCGAGCGGGATGGCGACGAGGTCGGGTGACCTGAGCGCCGTCATGACGCCGAACTCGCCCCGCTGCAGCAGTTCCACTGCAAAGGCGCCGAATCGCGTCGCGAGCACGCGGTCGTAGGCCAGCGGCGAGCCGCCGCGCTGCAAGTGCCCGAGCACGACGAAGCGCGTTTCCTTGGCCGTCAAGTGCTCGATCCCCGTGCACACCAGTTCGGCGATGCCCCCCAGCCGCTCGGCCTTGATCGGGCGTGCCGATCTCGAGCACCGAGCGCGTGCCGCTCACCGGGACCGCGCCCTCGGCGATCACCATGATGCTGAATCGCGCGCCGAGCCGTTCGCGGTCGAGAATCCGTTCGGCCACCTTGTGCAGGTCGAACGGAATCTCAGGAATGAGCACGATGTCGGCCCCGCCGCCGATCCCGGCATAGAGGGCGATCCAGCCGGCATACCGGCCCATCACCTCGACCCCATCACGCGATGGTGCGACTCCGCGGTCGTGTGCAGCCGGTCGAGCGCCTCGGTCGCGAACGCGACCGCCGTGTCGAACCCGAACGTCATCGTCGTTTCTGGAATGTCGTTGTCGATGGTCTTCGGCACACCGACGATGGGAATCCCGCGCAGGTGAAAGGTGTGCGCGATCGTCAAGGTGCCATCGCCGCCGATGACGACGAGCGCGTCGAGGCGCAGTTTGTGGAAATTCTCGACACACCGATCCGAGTAGTCGACTTCCCCATCGCCGGTCGCGAGCGGATAGGCAAACGGATTGCCGCGGTTGGTGGTCCCGAGGATGGTGCCGCCAAGTCGAAGGATGCCGGTGACGTCGCGCAGCGTGAGCAACCGCGAGCGTTCGGGATAGATGAGGCCGTCGAAACTATCTTCGAGTCCGACGCATTCGATCCCGGCCGTGGTCGCCGACTTGACGACGGCGCGGATCACGGCGTTCAGTCCCGGCGCGTCACCGCCACCGGTCAACACACCAATTCGTCTGATGGATGCAGGCATGGACGGGCGTAAGTCTAGCAGGCTGCAGCGAACGCCTGCCTGCACTCCAGGCGTCGCCGTTCGCTGACGAAGGGGCTAGACGGTAACCAGATCGCCGCGCTCCACGCGCTGGCGCAGCAGCGTGTCGACACCCTCCTCGCGAATCCACAGGTCCACGTCATGCGCGCGCGAGAGGCTCATCCCTTCCCCGAAGACGCGATACCACTGGTGAAACTGTCCGCACGGTCTGGGGCCGAGCCACAGATGGTAGGTCAGGGCGTCGAGCTTGTAGATGACGACGTCGTTCGAACCGGGCTGACGATTCATGGCTCAAGTGTACGCGGGCTGCATCACGATACGGTGACTGCGGGATGAAATCGGCGATACTCGGCGGCATGACCAGACGTCGCAAGTGGGCGGCCGCAGTGGCGGCAGTGGCCGGTGGGCTGGCAGGCGCAGTCGGACTGATGATCGCGCTCAATCCGGCGCCTCATGTGCCGGCCGTGTCGGCGAGTGAAGCGCTGGACACCAGACGACCGTACGTCATCAAACTGCACGCACGCTGGTGCGTCGTCTGCATGATGACCAAAGACTCGTGGGCCACGGTGCAGGACGCGTATGCCGGCACGGTCAGATTCGCCGTGTTCGACTTCACGACGGACGCGACCGCCGAAGCGAGCCGCATCGAGGCAGCGCGACTGGGCCTCAGCGCGGTCTTCGAGGAGTACAGTGGCGAAACCGGCAGTGTGCTGATCCTCGACGGCGCGTCGAAGGACGTGATCGACGCCGTGCGGGGTCATCATCCGCTCGAGGCCTACCGAAACGCGATCGACGCGGTCCTCGCCCGCTAATCCCGTAAGGACGGGAGAGGCGGGATCCGATTCGTCATGAACGTCGGCTAGCCGACAATCCTTGACGGCACCTGGGTGTAGCCTTATTATCGGAGGCCGATACTCGGCCCCAGCATGCCATGTCCGACTCTGGCCCCGTGACCGTACCGGTTCACTGCCAACACTGTCGCGGACAGGTGAGCCTTCAGACGGGGGACTGGCCCGTCGGCTGGCGGCCGGCAAAGATCGCGTCGGTAGAGCTCTTCGAGTGCTTCGCTCAATTCTGGCTCTGCCCGTACTGCGAGCGGTCGAATACCGGGAACTTCCCCGCACAAATCATCTGGGTGAGCAAAGGCCACGGGCCGGAGCCCATGGCGTAGCTCGCTTCATTCGACGACCGGCTTTCACGCACGGTCCGGCCAGCAGATTCTCGTACGGAACACCTCGCGGTGCTCGCGCCTTGACGGCCCGTGCCGCTACGTGGCGGATGTCGCGGCAGCGTCCGGGATGTGCTGCGGCACATGCCAAACGTGAGTACAGTCCTGGCAGCGGTAATAGTTCACGACGGCCTCCACGCTGGGAGGTGCGAGCCATTTCACGCGTGGTGAGGAGCATTGCGGGCATTTCGTGTGGGGCATCTGAGCGATCTCGCGAACGGAACCAGCCCGCTACTCTACACGGTTCGTGTGACGGTGGTGTGGCAGGGAGCGACAATGGCCGCAGCGCGCGATGGTTGGTATAGGATGCGACCGATCAACGGGCGTCAAACGGAAACTTCGGCCGTCCCGAACACCCAAACGTTCCGGATCTTTCTGGGTTTGGCTGGGTTATAGGGGTTTGACTTGGGTGTCGGATTCAACGGGACCTGTGTCGGCAGCGCCGTGTACGCAGCTGGATTCTTACCGAGCAGAGCGCTATTGAGCACCAGAATCGTGTACACGGTTTTGGAAATGGAAGACACCTGACCGAAGGCCCGATCGATGCGGCTATCCACCCGTACATTCACGCCGGCTTTCTTCGAGTCCTCCCGAAACTGCTTGATCCAACCGATCGTGATCGGTCCGATGTAGCCGTCGATCTTCAGGTGCGCCGCCGGTTGACCGTAGTAGTGCCTCAGCATGTACTGCACCAGCTTCACGTCGCCCGAGGCATTGGGGGCATTAGGGCCCACGGCCTGGTCGACGTTGTACCCTTTCGGGTCCTGAGGCTTCGCGCTTGGAATGACGTGGGCCATAGTGCGTCTCCGACGTAACCCGTCGCTACCTCGACTTTAACTCACTCCACGGGAACCCTTCAATTGCGCCGCCCGGTAACAGTAGTTCAGATTTTCAGATCGCGCGCCGTCACCCTAAAGACCAGGAAGGCCACCGCGCAGATGACCATGAGCCAGAACACCGTTGGAAAACCGAGCGGGCGACTCCATGCAGCCAGGAGGAATCCGGCGGACATCACCAGAGTTGCAAGTGAAAGGTACCCGACCATCCCAGGCAGATACTTTCCGACTCGCGGTGGTTTGCGCCGAGTCGTAGACGAGGCCCGGCGTTTCCGCCTGGTAGTGGACGAGGCCCTTCGGGGACGGTCACCATCGGCGGGCCGATTCGATCGCGTGGTTGCTTCAGCAGAGCCGCGGGCGTGGCTACCCTGGAGCGTTCGATAGGCAGTGGTGATCCGCTTCACATTCTCTTCGGCCTTCGCGTAGAGGCTCGGATCTCCGCAGAACCGGTCTGGATGCCAAACTTTCGCGAGGTCCCGATACCCCTCCTTAATCTGCGCCTCTGACGCAGTCGGAGGCAGGCCGAGAATGTCGAGTGCTTCGCCTCTATCCATGGTCGCGTTTCTCGAAGACAGCCTCTCGTTGACGATGTCGGCTGCGCCACCTTCTACCTTCGGTGGTCCAGTCGGCCCTCAAAGTAAGCGAACCTCAAGGTCGGTAAGCGTGCGATGGTCTGGATTCTCGCACAGTGCAGCGTGGCACGCTCGCAACGCGCCGGCCGGAGCGACGCTTCGCTCCCTTTGGGGGAGACGGAAGACACAACGGGCCCAGGTTATCGGCGACGTTAACCACCCAAAGCCCAGCGTGAGCATCCCGGTCACGGGCGCGACAAATGAGAATTGCCCGTAGCCGGTTTGGTCGAAAGGCGGCTCCGCCGGGAAGAACACCGAACCCGTGTCGGCCAGCTCGGTCAGGACACCGTTGATCGCGACAAACGCCGTGTCGTTAACGAGGGGTGAGGGGAGTGTCGGCTCGGCGGTCACAAAGTTCCGCTGGAAACCAAGGATCTCCCCAGCGGTCGCGGCAAACGTCTGCTGGAAGCCGGATCCGTTGACAGCGTTGCCTCCCACCACGGTGTCAATGCTGCCGGCAGCGAGCCCGAGAAAGATGTCAAGCGCGGTGTCGGTCACGGAGGTGGTGCTCTGCGCCATCGCCTGTCAGATCCGCCTGGATCTTCACCCCATCGGCATCCGCGGAACGTCGCGGTCCGTCGCCCATCTGAGACGTCGTTGCGGCCGGCGTGCAACTGCTCCAGTCGGAGCCCGGTCGATGGGTCATCGTGCTGGCTAGGCTACGGTGGGCAACCTCCGCCACTCGGGCCGTCGCGTGGCTTGCCAACCGTAGCCACGAGCGCAAGCGAGTGTTTGGCGGAGGGATGCGAGTGGTCGCCTTCGCTAGACATCGCTGACGCGACAGCTTCGGGGGACAACCTTGGCGTGGCTTGCCAACCGTAGCTGCGAGCGAAGCGAGCGGTTAGCGAAGGTTGGTGGACGGCGCGAGGCTCGAACTCGCGACCTCCGCGTTGCGAACGCGGCGCTCTCCCAGCTGAGCTAGCCGCCCACGAGACGACCTCTAACCTTATCACGGCTCCGCTGGCCCTTCTTTTTTCTGAAGCTGCTCTATCATCCCGCGCAACGCCTGAGCCGCGATCGCCTGGGCGAGCGCCGCGGTCCGGAAGCCTTCCAGCGCCTCGGGCGTCGTCTCGCCGGCCAGCGCGTCGACCGCCGGCGCGAGCTCGCGGAGGCGGTCGGAGGCGGCGATCGCGCCCTGCCAGGCATTCTTCAGGGCGAGCAGCGTCGTCGAATCGAGGGTCATCATGGCTCCAGGAGGTGGCGGTACAATCAACTCGCGATGCCTATTTTCGAGTACGTCTGCCGCGACTGTCATCACCAGTTCGAGACAATCGTCACCGCGAGCCGGACAGCGGTGTGCCCCGGCTGCCAGAGCCAACGCCTCGAGAAGCAGTTGTCGGTCTTCGCCGTCGGCGGTCCGCGCGAGACGCGGGCGGCCGCGTCCGGTCCGGCGCCTTGCGGATCGTGCGGCGACCCGCGCGGTGCCGGGAGTTGCCGCGTCAACTGAGGCCGGGTCCCGGCCTCGATTGCTCCGCAATTCGGTTGGGACCGGGCCATCTGCCCGCGTCGTCGAGTCGCTTTCGACGCGTAAATTCCGCGAGTCCGGGAGTTGGACTCCTCCTGGGACTAGGCACGTTCTGTGCCGAGGTGTCGCGGCGCAAGGCCATTCGGGGTGCCGGCCCGCGCGGCGTGGCGGCTGCCGATGCCACGAACGGTCGAGGTTCCGTTGGATGCTGAGGCTAGAATGGCGCTATGCGCCTTCTTCCGCTCATCGCCTCGGTCGCCCTGCTTGGCAGCGCTCTGGCAGGCGCAGCCGCCGTCACCGGCGCCGTCGCCGGTTGAACTGGCCCGGCAGGTTCAGGCGCATTACGACAAAGCGCAGGACTTCTCGGCCGATTTCACGGTGACCTACCAGGGGGCGCTCCTGCGCCAGAAGGCCGTCGAGAAAGGCAACGTCCGGCTGAAGAAGCCGAACCGGATGTGGTGGAAGTACACGGCGCCCGATAAGCGGGAGTACGTGGCGGACGGAACACGGTTCTACAGTTACTCGCCGCAGGACAAGCTCGGGACGGAGGGGCCGCTGGCGGACGTCTCCGACAGTTCCACGTTCCTGCTCTTCCTGGCTGGGAAGGGGAACCTCGTGCGCGATTTCACGCCGGAGTTGGCGACGGTCCAGCCGGCGGACCAATGGCACCTCCGGCTCACGCCCAAAACGAAGCAAGCGGATTACGAGACGTTGACGTTGATGGTGGATCGGCGGACGTTGGACCTCCGTGGGCTGGCGCAGCAGTCGGCCAGCGGCACGCACACCTTCACGTTCACCGGATTCCGCTCGAACATCGGACTCAAGGACAGCGATTTCGTATTCAGGTTCCCGGCCAACGCGGTGATCAAAAAATGACGACACCCCGACTCCGCACGCTCAGTCTGGTCGCGCTCGTCGCCACTGCCGGCCTGCTGGCGGGTTGCGCCGCCAATTCGCTCAAGCAGGCCAGGACCGCCGACGAGATGCGCGAGTACGACGTCGCCGTCGCGCAGTATCAGAAGGCGGTTCAGCAGAACCCGAACGACAAAGAGGCGCGGCTGGGCCTCGACCGCGCGCTGCTCCGCGCGTCGGACGCCCACCTGTTTCGCGGGCGGCGGCTGGCCTCGCAAGGCCGCTACGAGGATGCTCAGCTCGAACTGCAGGTGGCGGTCGAGCTCAACCCGACCAACAGCCAGGCGGAGAGCGATCTCCGGGCCGTTCGCACGGCACTACGCCTGAAGTTGAGCGCGCCGGCCGACGGCAAGACGCGGCTCGAGTCGATGCTCGAGAGCTCGCGTGATATGGCGCCCGCCGGGTTCGACCTCCCGGCGGTCAAGCTGCCGGCCGAGATCGTCACTGGCTCGGGGATGACGAGCCGCCTGCTCTTCCTCACCCTCGGCAAGCTCGGCAACGTCAGCGTCACGTTCGACTCGCAGTTCCGCGACGTGCCGGCACAGGTCAGTCTGCTGAGCGGCATGACGCTCAAACAGGCGCTCGACGCCGTGTCGAAGTCGACCAACACGTTCTACCAGGTGAGCTCGCCGGCCACGATCATCGTCGCGCCCGACACACCGGCCAAACGCCGCGAGTACGTGGAGGAAGTGTTCGGGACGATCTTCGTCCGCAACGTGGACATCAAGGAGACGATGGACGCGCTCCGGGTCGTGGGTGACCTGCGCAGCATCGCGCCGATCACCAACCTCAACGCGATCGCGGTGCGCGACACGCCCGAGCGGTTCCTGGCCGCGCGCCGATTCGTCGCGGCCTTCGACAAGGCGCGTCCCGAGATCGTCGTCGACGTCGAAATCCTCGAGGTCAGCCGCGGGAAGATCCGCGATTACGGCATCCAGATCGCCTCGCCCGGGTCCACCGGCATCTCCGGCAGCTTCGACGCCAATCGTGAAGGCCTGTCTCTGCAGGACCTGCGGAGCCTGAGCGCCGCCAACGTCCTGGCGTCCAATATTCCGGCGCTGTACTACCGGCTGATCAAGACCGACGACAGCACTCGGACACTGGCCAATCCGCACATCCGCATCCTGGACGGCGCGGCAGCGACCGCCAACTTCGGCGAAGACGTGCCAGTACCACGCACCACCATCACGCCAATCACGCAAGGCGGCATCGCCATCCAGCCGCAGACCAGCTTCGAGTACCGCAAGGTCGGCGTGAACCTCGGCATGACCCCGCGCATCCACGCGAACGACGAGATCACGCTCTTGCTCAACATCGAGCTGAGCACGGTGGCCGCCGGGACCGGATTCGAGGGGCTGCCGAAGTTCGGCAGCCGCCTCGTCACCACAACGATCCGCCTGCGCGACGGGCAGACGAACATCCTGGCCGGCTTGATACGCGACGACGAACGGTTGCTGAGAGAGGGCGCCATGCCGGGGCTGGGCTCTCTGTTCGGCCGCAACCGCAAAGAGGTTCAGCAAACCGACGTCGTCGTCATGCTCACGCCGCACATCATCAGGGAGCTGACCCTGACCGAAGACGACCTGCGGCCGTTCAGAATCCCCCGCGAGGGATCGGGCATCTCCGTCATTGAGGGCATCGTCCCGGTGCCGCCGGTGATCAAAGACGGACGTGGTGGGGGCGGCGGCGGAGGCCGAAAGTGATCTTCTGACATCACACGGAGCTCACGGTGGGGCCACGGAGAGCACGGGGCTCAAAAGGTTAAGACCTCTTGTCCCGCTGCAGTCTGTGGTTCACGTCGATTGTGACGCTGACAGTACGGTTTGCCTCCCATGTCGCTCCGTGCGCTCCGTGTTATGCAGCGAAGCTCTTAAGACTTGAGACGCTATCCGACCCGCTCCACCTCCGCGCCAAGCGCCTTGAGATGCTCGACGAGGGTGGAGTAACCGCGCTCGACAGTTTCAATCTCGAGCACCGTGCTCTCACCGTCGGCCGCGAGCGCGGCGGCGACGAGGGCCATGCCGGAACGGATGTCGCGGCTGTCGAGGGAACGGCCGCGTAACCTGGTCGGGCCGGTCACGATGATCCGGTGTGGATCGCAGAGGAACAGATCGGCGCGCATGGCGCTCAATTGTTCGAGCGCAAAGAGGCGCAGCTCGTACATCCAGTCGTGGAGCAGCGTCCGGCCGCGCGCCTGCGTCGCCAGCACTGTCACCAGGCTGACGATGTCACTGGGGAAGCCGGGCCAGAGCCCGGTGACGATCCGGCGCGCCGCGACGAGCGACGCGGGGCGGACGGCAAAACGGTTGTCCTCGAGATCCATGTCGACGCCCATTTGCGCGAGGATGGCCGCAATCGGCTCGAGGTCCTTCGCGTGGGCGCCGAGCACCTCCACGTCGCCACCGGTAATGGCGCCGACCACGCCCCACGACGCGGCCTCGATGTAATCGCCGCGAAGCGTGTGCGCGGCGCCGCGCAACCGGTCGGGCGGCTCGATGCGGATGGTCGACAGTCCGATGCCGTCGACGCGCGCGCCCATCGCCACCAGGAACTCGCAGAGCTCGGCGACGTGCGGCTCGCACGCGGCGTGCCGGATCTCGGTGACGCCCTTCGCTTGCGCGGCAGCCAGCAGTGCCGTCTCAGTGCCCGTCACGGAGGCTTCGACCAGATACATCGACGTGCCTTTCAGGCCGTCGGGCGCCTCGAGCCGGTGACTGGACGGGCCTTCGACGACCCGGCCGCCCATGGCCACGAGCGCATGCAGGTGCGTCGTGATCGTGCGGCGGGCGGGAAAATCGCCGCCGGGCGGCGCGAGCGTCGCGTGTCCGGTCCGGCCGAGGAGCGCGCCTAGCAACAGCACCGAGCCGCGCAGCCGGCCCACCAGCTTCGGATCCGGCTCGGACGACGAGAGATCGCGGCATGTGATGCGCAGGGTCGTCGTCCCCTTCCCCTCCACCTCTGCCCCGAGTGACTCGAGCAGCTCGATCATCACGGCGACGTCACGAATCCGCGGCACGTTCCGCAGCTCGCAGGTCTCGCTCGTCAGGAGGCACGCCGCCAGGAGCGGCAGCGCCGCGTTCTTGTTCCCCTCGACGGCAATCCGGCCCGAAAGCCGTCGTCCGCCACGAATCACCAAATCAGCCATGCCAGCGCGGGCGCCGTTGCTGGCGCCCCTCCTTCGTTCGCAATCAGTCGAACTGCCCGAGGAACATCACTTCGTCGCGCAGCGTCACCCCGAACCGATCTCGCACCGCGCCTCTCGCCGTTTCCACCAGCGACCGGATGTCGCTCGCGGTCGCCCGTCCGTCGTTGACGACGAAATTGGCGTGCGTGGCCGAGATCGCCGCGCCGCCGATCCGGTAGCCCTTGAAGCCGGCGCGGTCGACCAGCGCACCGGCCGACGCCGGGATGCCGTCCGGCACCCGGTCGACGGCCGGATCGGGATTCTGGAAGATGCACCCCGCGCTCGGCAGCGCCAGCGGCTGCGTCTGCTTGCGAAACGCCAGCGACGCCCGCGCCACCGCGCGAAGCGCGTCCGGCGCTCCCGCGCGCGCGCCAAACTCGGCCCACACGAGGATCTCGCCGGTGCGCTTCAAGCGGCTCGTATCGTAGGCGAACTCCAATTGGTCGTGGGCGACCACGCTGGCCTGGCCGTCACGCGCCACGACCTGCACAGACACCACGAGATCGCCGATGTTCCGCCCGCCGAAGTGCGCATTCCCGAAGATCGCCCCGCCGACGGTGCCGGGCGTGCCGGCCCACGCCTCGAGTCCGGCGACGCCGCGGCCAACCGTCCACCGCACGAGCCCGTTCATCGTCACGCCGGCTTCTGCGCGGACGCGATCCGCGACCGGTTGCGAAATCGTCGTGAGCAGCGGACGAATGACGACCCCACGAATCCCCCGATCGGCAATGACGACGTTCGACCCGCCACCGAGCACAGTGACGTCGAGACCCGCTTCACGCGCCGCCCGGACGACTGCCGACAGCTGGTCGGCCGTCCGCACCTCCACGAGCCAGTCCGCCGGCCCGCCCACGCGAAAGGTCGTGAACTCCGCCAATGGCGCGTCGACCCGAACGGCGGCCGGGCCCACGATCTCCCGCACGCGCATTTCAAACGCCGAAGACACGCCCTAAATCTCCAATCCCCAAATCTCCAAATCCCCAAATTAATGCGCAAGCGCCTTTAACAGCTTCTCGTGGATTCCGTCGAAACCGCCGTTCGACATGATGACGACGACATCACGCTCACGCGCCTCGGCGGCGATGGTCGAGACGATCTCCGGCACGGTCGCGATGTGGCGTGCACGCTGCCCGTTGCGCCGGAGCGCCCGCACCAGCTCGTCGAGCGAGAGCCGTTCGTCGTCGGGCAACGACGACCTGAAGACCGCCGCCAGGATGATCTCGTCGGCCCCGGATTCTCCGAACGCCCGCGCGAAGTCGTCCTGAAAGACCCGACGGCACGACGTCGCGGATCGCGGTTCGAACACGGCCCAGATCCGCCGGTCGGGGTACGCCCAGCGCACCGATCGAAGCGTCTCCAGAATCGCCGTCGGATGGTGGGCGAAGTCGTCGAATACCGACACGCCGCGCACCTCGCCGCGCAGCTCGAGGCGTCGCCGGATGCCTTGAAAGTCGGTCAAGCCGCGAATCATCTCGTCGACCGAGAGGCCCGCAGCGTCGCCGGCCGCCATCGCCGCGAGCGCGTTCCGGACGTTGTGCGCGCCGAACATCGGCAGCCGCGCCCGGCCGCGCGGCTCGCCCCGGACGGTGACCTCGAAGACGACGCGATCGCCGTCTGGTCGCAGCCCCGAGGCCCGCCAGTCGGCCTCCGGCGCCAGGCCAAACGTCTCGACCTCGCAGCGTGCGAACGTCTTGAGCGACATCGCTTCGGCGCTGTCGGCGCCCAGGATCAACCGCCCGCGCCGCGGCACGAGATTGACGAACCGGCGGAACGCGAGCCGGAGCGACTCCATGTCCGGATAGATGTCGGCGTGGTCGTACTCGAGGTTGGCGACGATGGCGATGTCGGGCAGGTACTTGAGGAACTTCGCGGTCTTGTCGAAGAACGCGCTGTCGTATTCGTCGCCCTCGATGACGAAATCGCGTCCGGAACCCAGGCGATAGCTGCCGTCGAAGTTCAGCGCGATCCCGCCGACGAGCAGGCTCGGATCAAGCGCGCCGGCCGTCAGCAGCCAGCCGGTCAGTGCGGTCGTGGTCGTCTTGCCGTGCGTGCCGGCGACGACGATCGACCGGCGGCTCCAGAGAAACTGCTCCCGGATCGCCTCTGGCAGCGACTGGAACCGGACCTTTCGATCGAGGACGTCTTCGAGCTCGACGTTGCCTCGTGAGATGGCGTTGCCGACAATGACGACGTCGATGTCGGTGGTGATGTGGGCGGCGTCATAGCGGTCGAACAGTCGAATCTGCTCGCGCGCGAGGAAGTCGCTCATCGGCGGATACATCGCGTGGTCGGATCCCTGGACAAAATGGCCGCGCACCTTGAGCATGGCCGCGAACGTGGCCATGGCCGTGCCGCAGATGCCGATGAAATGAAATCGCTTGAGGCTCATTCGGACGCCGCCGACTCTTCGACGATGAGCTCCGGAAGGCGGTCGTCGGCGACGACACGCGTGCGCACGCCGAAGGGCAGACTGACAAGCGGCGTCGTCGTGTGGCCCGACGGAACGCCGAGCAGGACCGGCCCCGGAAAGCCCGCCAGGACGTCGCGCAAGACGTCACGCGCCTGCACGGCGCCGCCCGGCTCATCGCAGCCGGGAAGCTGACCGAACACGACGGCCACGGCGTCACCGAACCGGCCGCTCAGCCGCCATTGCATCAGCATGCGATGCAGGCGATAGGGCCGCTCGTTGACCTCGTCAAGGAACAGCACGTGGCGGGCCGGCGGACGAAACTCGAACGGCGTGCCGAACGACGCCAACAGTTGCGTGAGCGTGCCGCCCGCGAGCGGTCCGGTCGCGGCGCCGGGCTGGACGACTTCGAGCGTGGCACCGCCAACCGGGCCCAGCGGTTCGGGGCCGAGGCTCCGGAGAAAGCTCACCGGGTCGTACGCCGTCGGCCCGGCCGCGAGGCGTCCTTCGATCATGGCCCCGTGGACCGATGCGAGTCCCCCGTCCGCGCCGAGCACGCTGTGCAGCGACGTGAGATCGCTGTAGCCGACGAACGCCGTCCGCGACCGTCGCAGTCGATCGACGTCGAGGCAGCGGCAGGATCTCGACGCTGCCGTAGCCGCCGCGCACGGCGACGACCGCATCGGCGTCCATCTCGTCGAACGCGCGCACGAGGGCGCCGGCACGACGTCGCTGGATCGCCGGCCGTCATCGCGCGACGGTCGAACACCGAGTCGTCGTACACCGCGTGCAGCCCGAGGCGGCTCAGCTCCGCGACGCCGGCGTCGAACTGGGTACGGGAGAAGGCGCTGGCGGGCGCGACGAGCGCGACCCGGCTGCCGGGCCGGACCGGGCGAAACTTGATGAGGCCCGCGGCCGTCCGCGGAGTCAGCGCCACGCCGCCATCTCTTCGGCGACGGCCTGATGACGGGCGCATCCGACGACGTCGAGCGGCGTCGCGACGGCCGGGCGTGGTGTCAGAAAGCGTTCCTTGATCCGCTGCTGCCGGACGAGCGCGTCATCGATGCGGGTCTGCGGCAGCCGGCCGTCTTCGGCGGCGCGAATGACGGTCTCGATCGCCGTCCACCTGTTCGTCGACGGTCGTGTTGCAGAGCAGACCGATGTCGCAGCCGGCCGAGATCGCGGCCAGCAGCACGTCTGGCGGGCGGCACGAACGACGTCGCGCCCTTCATGCCCAGATCGTCGGTCATGACCAGTCCGTCGAAGCGGAGGTGTTCTTTCAGGAAACCGGTGACGATGCCGCGGGAAAACGTCGCCGGCGCGCGCGCGTCGAGCGCCGGCACCAGCACGTGCGCGGTCATGATCGCCGCCACGCCGTCCGCGACGGCACGTCTGAACGGCACCAGCTCGATCGCGTCGAGCCGCCGCGGATCGTGGTCGACCACAGGCAGGGCCTCGTGCGAATCGACGGTGGTGTCGCCGTGGCCGGGAAAGTGCTTGCCGCACGCGGCCACGCCGTTCTGCTGTAACGCGCGAACGATCGCGGCGCCCAGCCGCGCCACCAGATCGGCCTCTCCCGCCAGGGCGCGATCGCCGATGACGGGATTGGACGGATTGGTGTGGATGTCGAGGACCGGCGCGTAGTCGAGGTTGATGCCGACGGCAGTGAGCTCCGCCGCCAACGCCGCGCCGAAGCGCTCCGCGAGCCCTTCGTTGCCGCTCCGGCCGAGCGTCATCGCGGGAGGCCATTCCGTGAACGGCGACCTCAACCGCGCGACCCGGCCGCCCTCCTGATCGACGCTGATCCAGAACGGCCAGTCACGCGCGAGCGACGCCACTTCGCGGGACAGCTCGCGTACCTGCGCGGGCTCGACGACGTTGCGCGCGAAGTAGATCACACCGGCGAGATCGAACTCGGCGGCGAGACGCCTCAGGTCGTCGGGCACGCTGTGCCCGCTGAACCCCACGATGGCCAGCCGGCCGGCGTGACGCCGAAGCTCACGAAGCGACATGCGCAGGCCATTATAATGCCGCGTGCGCATCGACTCCTCCGCGCCCACGCGCATCGATCTCGCCGGCGGTACCTACGACATCTGGCCGCTCTACCTTTTTCATGACAACGCCCAGACCATCAACGTCGCGCTGAGCCTGCGTGCGCATTGCACGCTCACGGCGCGTCACGACGGCCGCGTCCGCCTTATTTCAGAAGACACCAACGAGCAGGTCGAGGCGCCGGGCCCGGACTGACCTGGGGTCAGCACGCTGCCGCTCGTCGCCCGGCTGGTGCGCCATTTCGGAGCCCGAGGCGTCGACGTGCGCACGAAGTCCGAGTCGCCCGTCGGCGCCGGAATCGCCGGCTCGTCGGCGATGAACATCGCCGTCGCCGCCGCCCTCGCGGCCTGGACCGGACAGGAACTGCCCGATCGCGACCTGCTGGCGCTGGCCATGAACATCGAAGCGCAGGTGATCGATGTGCCGACCGGCGCGCAGGACTATCGGCCGGCGCTCTACGGCGGCGTCTCGGCGGTCGAGCTTCGCGCCGATGGGGTCCGCCGCGTCGGCCTCGACGTCGACCTGAGTGCCCTGCAGCAACGCATCGTCCTCGGCTACACGAACGCGTCGCGCAACTCCGGCATCAACAACTGGGACGTCATGGTGCGGCGGATCAACGGCGACCGTCAGGTCGTCGCCGCCTTCGAGTGCGATTCGTGACGCCGCGCTGGGGCTGCGCCGGGGACTCGAGCGGGGCGACTGGGCGGCGGTCGCCTCGCATCTGAACGACGAATGGACGCACCGCAAACGCCTCGCGCCTGGCGTGACCACGGCCGCCATCGACGCCCTGCTCGACGCGCGCCCGGGACGCCGGCGCCACCGCCGGCAAGGTCTGTGGAGCCGGCGGGGGCGGCTGTATCGTCTGTCTCACGCCGGCCGGAGCGTCGCGACGCAGTCGCCGCCGCCATGACGGCCGGCGGGGCGACGGTGCTGCCCTTCTCTCTCGAGGCGCACGGACTGAAGCTCGTACGCGCATTGAACGGGAGCCGGATCGTGGATGCGCCCAGCGAGATCAAGAAGCTCTACTACAACGCCACCCGCGCCACCATCGCCCGCGATCTCGCACGCGCGGTGGAGCTCCTCAAGTCCCTGCCCGACGAAGACGCGCGGCAGCAGGTGGCCGTCTACATGGACGGCTTGTCGCAGATGAGGAGTGAGTGGGCGGGACAGCAGGCGCCTGAGAAAGGGCAAAAGGCAAAAGCGCTAGTCAAAGAGCTTCGCGGCATAACACGGTGGGCACGGAGGTACACGGAGAGAGCTTAAGTTTTTCTTAAGGGAAAGAACTTTCCTAAGCTGTCTGACTCCGTGGACTCCGCGTGTCTCCGTGATCTCCGTGTGCGCTTTTGATCTTGGCACTCACTGCCACAGCTTCCAGCTCTGATAGACGAGGACGCCAATCGCCGCGACCGCGACGATGACGAGGACGACGCGGAGGATGCGGACGGCACGCCGCTGACGTTCCAGGAACTCGCGGTCGTCAGCGCTGATCTCGGGCCGTCGCTCACGCGCGATCCGTTCCGCTTCGCGCTCGCTCTTGTTCAGTTCGACCAGGAACTCGTTGACCGTCGCGTCGGGGTTCAGCCCGACCGCAGCCGCGTAGGCGCGCACGAACGATCGGCTGAAGATGCCGCCTGGCAGCCTGGCGTAGTCGCTCCGTTCGAGCGCGTCGAGCGTCGTCGGCGAGATTTTGGTCGCCGTCGCGATTTCGTTGAGCGAGATGCCGCGCTCTTCGCGAGCGAGCCTGAGTCTGGTGCCGAGATCCGACATGCCGGGGACCCAGTACTTTACCCTTGCCGGCGCGTCGCGTCCATCGCCGCGCGCAGTTCGCGCACCGCGCGGGCAGCGCCGAGCGCCCCCGGCGTCCGCCCTTCCGGCAGATACACGCCGATTCCAGCGACGCCGGCGGCGCCGGCCGCGAGACACGCCGCGGCGCGGGCAGGCGTGATCCCGCCGATCGCCACCACCGGCCGGGCGGATGCAGCCGTCGCGGCGCGCAGCCCCTCCAGCCCTGCCAGCGGCGTGTCCGCCGGCTTTCGAGCCGCCGCTGAACACGGTGCCGAACAGCAGGTAGTCGGCCGACTGATGAGGATGGAGCGGCTCGCCGCGATGCACCGAGCGGCCGACGATCCAGTCCGACGGCCCCGAGCGCCCGGACCGGCCCGATGGCGGGACCATCCGCACGCAAATGCACCCCGTCGGCGCCGCCGCCAGCGCCACGTCGGCCCGCGCGTTGACGAGGACCATCGTCGGCGTCTCGCGCGTCCGGCGCACCACGCGCGACACGAGGCCCAGCAGCGCCGCTGCGGCGAGATCGCGCTCACGGACCTGAATGAGGTCGATTCCGGCCGCGATGGCCTCGTCCAGCCAGCGCTCGAGCGCGGCGATTTCGTCGGCCTCCGTGCGGGCGTCGGGATTGAGCAGCTTGCGAGCGGTGACCAGGACGAGAGTCGGGCGCGAGAGCGCCTTCACGGCTCGAGAGTGCGCGGACCGGCCCCGCCGGTCGCAGGTGCCGGGGGACCGAGAAACGAGAGGGTGAGATCGCGCAGACCGGCGATGGCCGTGATCACGCCGACGCCACTGACTGCGCCGCGCACGTACGAGTTGGCCATCCACGCCCCGAGCGTCGGCATCGTGTGCGCAAAGAAATTGCGGTCCCAGAAGCCGGTCCAGGGCGCCACGACCAGCACCAGCCCGGCTTCAACGAGATACGCGGCGACGAGCAGTCGAGTGACGAATCGGATGAGCTTCTCCCCGGCGCCAGGCGCGTCAGCCGGGCATCGTATCAAACAGGGACGGCGGTCGAAACGTGCGGCGGTGGACGGGCGAATACCCGAAGCGCTCAACGGCGTCGAGATGGTCGCGCGTCGCGTAACCCTTGTGGCGGTCGAAGCCGTAACGCGGATCCTGCGCGTGCAATTCGCCCATCAGCCGATCGCGCGTCACCTTGGCGAGGATCGACGCGGCGGCAATCGCGGTGGACTTCCGGTCACCGCCGACGATGTTGCGCTGCGCAATCAACAGATCGGGGATGCGAAATCCGTCGACCAGCACGAATCCCGGCAGCGGGACCAGCCCCATCACCGCCTGCCGCATGGCCTGGAGCGACGCTTTGTGAATGTTGATCCGATCGATTTCGGCCGCGTCGACGATGGCGACCGTCCAGGCGACCGACGCGTTGATGATCTGATCGTAGAGCCGCTCGCGATCCTCGGCGGAGAGGACCTTCGAGTCCGCCACGCCCACCACGTAGTGCTCGGCTCTCAGCACCACGGCTCCCGCGATGACCGGACCCGCCAGACAGCCGCGCCCGACTTCGTCGACGCCGGCGACGTGCAGGTACCCGAGCCGGCGCACGCTCTTTTCGATCGATCGCGAGGCCCCGCGGCGCATCACCTGCATTGTAGAAGGCCCAAGGCCAAGGGCCCAAGGCCCAAGTTCCAGGAAGCGCGGCGAGGCGACAACGAGGTCAGCGTGGCTCTTCTGGGCCCTTGGCCTTGTGCCTTGTGCCTAGCCTATGCTCGCTTCTGCTCTTTCATCCTCGCCGCCTTGCCTCTCAGGTCGCGCAGGAAGTACAGCTTCGCGCGGCGGACTTTGGCGCCGCGGACGACATCGACCTTGTCGATGGTCGGCGAGTGCAGCGGAAAAATCCGCTCGACGCCCTGGCCGAACGAGACCTTACGCACCGTGAAGGTGGCGTTGGTCCCGCCGCGGTGCATCCCGATCACGGTGCCTTCGAACACCTGGATGCGTTCCTTGTCGCCTTCGCGCACCTTGACGTGCACGCGTACCGTGTCGCCAGAGCGCATCGACGGACGCTTTACCAGATGTCCGCTCTCCACCGCCTCAATCGCCTTCATGATCACCCTCCGGGACTTCTTTGAATGGCGGGGACCCCTGCACCCCGCCAAGCGCGCTCACTTGTGGGGCCCCTTCGCCCCACGCCGTTCGCGCGCGATTTCTGTCGCCCGCTCGAGCTCACGCCGTTCCTCGGGCGTCAGCGCGGCCGCGTCGATCAAATCCGGCCGCCGATCCATCGTGCGTCGCACGCGCTCGCGGCGCCGCCACTGCTCGATCTCGCCGTGGTGCCCCGACAGCAGCACGTCGGGCACCGGGAGTCCGCGGCTCACCGCCGGCCGCGTGTAATGCGGGTGGTCGAGCAACCCGCGCACGAACGAATCGGCCGCCACCGAATCGGCATCGCCCACCACCCCGGGCACGAGCCGCACCACCGCGTCCACCACGACCAGCGCCGGCAACTCGCCGCCGGTGAGCACGTAGTCACCGATCGAGATCTCGTCGGTGACCAGCCGATCGACGACACGCTCGTCGATCCCTTCGTACCGGCCGCACAGCACAACGATCCGATCCAGCCGGCTCAGCCGCTCCGCTTCGGCGTGCGAAAAGCGGCGTCCTTGCGGCGTCATCAGCAGTACCGCCGATGGTTCGCCGCGCGTCTCCCGAATCGCGTCGACGGCCCGGAACCACGGCTCCGGCGTCATCACCATCCCCGGGCCGCCACCGTACGGCACATCGTCCACCGTGCGATGGCGATCGTCCGTGTAGTCGCGCAAGTCGCGCACCTGAATGTCGACGAGCCCTGACGCCCTGGCGCGGCCGACCACTCCTTCCGCAAGCGCGGCCTCGACCATCTTCGGAAAGATCGTGACGATATCGGCCTTCATCCGTTCAGCTCAACCAGCCCTTCGGGCGGGTCGATCACGATCACTTTCGCTGCGACGTCGATCCGCCGGCAGATGGCCTCCGCCAGCGGTACCAGCACTTCTCCGCGCGGCGCCGCGACGACCAGGAGCGGCGGGCCACTGCCCAACTGAACCGCCGTCACTTCTCCGACCAGCGTGCCGTCCGCAGTCCGTACTGCGCATCCGGCGAGATCATGCGCGTAGAACACGCCTTCACCGAGCGGTCGCAACTCGACGGCGGGGATGAACAGCTCGAGCCCCCGCAATTGCTCGGCCTCGTTCATCGAGGTCACGCCGACGAAGCCGACGACCCACCGCCCCTGATGCGGAAAGCTGGCCGCAATGGCCAGCGTCGAGGGCTGTCCGTCCCGCACGCAGTGCAGGGTGGCGCCGGCCGCGAACCGCTCGCTCCCGAAATCCGTTTCGGGCGCGACGACGACCTGCCCCTTGATCCCGTGCGGCCGCACGACCTGTCCGACCGTCACCATCGACGGGTCGGCCATCCGCGGCTACTCGTCGAGAAACTCGACGGCGACCCGCTGCTCGTCGAGCTCACCGGCGGCGATCGCCAGCGTCCGGACGGCCGCGGCCGTTCGCCCCTGACGCCCGATCACGCGGCCGAGCTCGCCCGGCGCCATCGTCAACTCGACGACGGTGAGCCCGCGGCGCTCGACCTCGGTGACTTCGACGCCGTCAGGCGTCGCGGCGAGCGCGCGCGCTACGACTTCGACGACGTCACGGGCGCGGCTCACGATGCGGCCGGGACCTCGGCCGCCGGCGGCGCCGGCGGCATCCGATCGACCAGCGTCCGCACCGTATCCGACGGACGGGCACCGGCCTTCATCCAGTGAGCGAGCCGTTCGCGATCGATCTCGAGCTTTTCCGGCTTGGTCCGCGGGTTGTAGTGGCCGAGCACTTCCACGAAGCGCCCGTCGCGCGCCGACTTGGCTTCGGTCACGACCACCCGATAGAACGCGCGGTTCTTCGAACCCGCGCGTCGCATTCTGATCACCAACATCTGACTCTCCTCTGGTCTTTCTTAACCGCGTGGGCCCCACCCCACGCTTCGGACGCTCGGGGCTCGCTACGCTCGCGCCCTCGCGGTGTCTGCGTCCGCTGGCTCTTCTCCGTGCCCTCTAGCTCTTCTCCGTGGCCTCGTTCTTATCCGAGGCCCTCAGCATGCCCATGAGCTTCCGCTTTCCTTTACGCCCACCGCCGGCCATGCCGCCGACCGCCTTCAGCATCTTCCGCATCTGCACGAATTGCTTGAGCAGCCGGTTGATCTCTTCGACGGTCGTGCCGCTGCCGCGCGCGATGCGCTTGCGGCGGCTGCCGTTGATGAGGCCGTGATTGCGCCGCTCCCTGGTCGTCATCGAGTTGATAATCGCCTCGATCCGGCCAAGCTGCCCCTCGTCCATCTGCTCACGCGCCTGATTCGCCTGCTTCAGCGCGCCGAACCCCGGAATCATTCCGAGGACCTGCTCCAGCGGCCCCATTTTCTTGATGGCCCGCAACTGATCCCGAAAATCCTCGAGCGTGAAGTCGTCCAGGCTGGTCTTCTGCTCCAGCTTGGCGCGCGTCTCGTCGTCGATCGCCTCTTCGGCGCGCTCGATGAGCGAGAGCACGTCGCCCATGCCGAGCATCCGGGAGACCAGACGGTCGGCATGAAACGGCTCCAGATCCTGCACGCGCTCACCGACGCCGACAAACGCGATCGGCACGCCGACGACGCCGACCACCGACAGCGCGGCGCCACCCCGCGCGTCGCCGTCCATCTTCGTCAGAACGACGCCGGTGACGCCGATCCGCGCGTTGAACTCACCCGCGCTCTTCACCGCGTCCTGACCGGTCATCGAGTCGGCGACGTAGAGCAAATCGCTCGGCTCGACCGCTGCCTTGATCGCCTCGAGCTCGACCATCAGCTCGTCGTCGATGTGGAGCCGGCCGGCGGTGTCCACGATCAGCGTGTCGAACCCGAGGTTCTTCGTCGCCGCCAGCGCCCCAGTCGCCCGCGCGACTGGATCCATTTCGCCGGCCGGGTCATGCACACGCACGCCGAGTTGCTGCGCCAGCACTGACAACTGCTGAATCGCGGCGGGCCGGCGCACGTCGGTCGAGACGAGCATCGGATGCCGATGCTGCTTTTCGAGCCACCGCGCCAGCTTCGCCGACGTCGTCGTCTTGCCCGAGCCCTGCAGACCGAGCATCAAGACCACACGCGGCGCGCGCGCACCAATCGACAGCCCACCCGGCGCATCGCCGAACAGACCCAGCATCTCGTCGCGCACGATCCGGACCACGTGCTGGCCCGGCGTCAGGCTGCGCAGGACTTCCTCGCCGACTGCCTTCACGCGCACGCGATCGACGAACGCCTTGACGACGCGGAAGTTGACGTCCGCCTCGAGCAACGCCAGCCGAATCTCGCGCAACGCGGCATCGACTATCGCTTCGGTGAGTCTGGCTTCGCCGCGGAGGCTTTTGAAAACGTCCTGCAGGCGGGTGCTGAGTGACTCGAACATGCTGACAACCCGCCCGACCCGGCAGGCCCCACTGGCACTAACCGGCTCTAGCGCAAACAGTTATGGTAGCCGAAGGGCCGGGCAGCCGGCAAGGTCGAATGGGCGGCCCGCGCGGCAGGCGCTAAACACCCTTCAGCCGATGCCCCAGCTTGTCCTTCTTGGTCTTCAGGTAGCGTCTGGTGAATTCCGTCGCCGGGCTGACTTCGAGGGGGAGCGACTCGACGATGGACATGCCGTAGCCCTCGAGGCCGACGAATTTCCTGGGGTTGTTGGTCAGGAGGCGCATCGTCCGGATGCCCAGGTCGCGAAGTATCTGGGCCCCGATGCCGTAGTCGCGCTGATCGGCCTTGAAGCCGAGCCGCTCGTTGGCTTCCACCGTATCGAGGCCCTGATCCTGGAGCGCGTAGGCGCGAATCTTGTTGGCCAGCCCAATGCCCCGTCCTTCCTGATGGAGATAAAGGAGGACGCCGCGCCCTTCCTGCGCGATGCGCTCCATGGCGGTCTCGAGCTGCGATCCGCAATCGCAACGGGTGGAGTGGAACACATCACCGGTCAGGCAGCGTGAATGTACCCGGACCATGACGTCTGCGCCATCGCCCACCTCGCCACGAACGAGTGCGACATGCGACTTGCCGTCGAGCAGGCTCTCGTAGACGTTGACCTGAAAGAGCCCGTGCTCGGTCGGGAGTGAAGCCTGTGCCGCGCGTTTCACCAGCCCCTCGGTCTGCATCCGGTAGCGGATCAGGTCCGCGATCGTGATCATCAGGAGGCCATGCCGCCGGGCGAACTTGGTCAGTTCGGGCACCCGCGCCATCGTCCCGTCCTGGTTCATGACTTCGCAGATCACCCCGGCCGGGGCCAGACCGCCGATGCGCGCGAGGTCGACCGACGCTTCCGTGTGTCCCGCCCGTTCGAGCACGCCGCCCAGCCGCGCACGCAGCGGAAACACGTGGCCGGGCCGCGCGAGATCTCGCGGCTTGGTGTCAGGACTGATGGCCACATGAATGGTCCGCGCCCGGTCGGCCGCGGAGACGCCGGTTGTCGTGTCGGCTTTCGCATCGATGGAGACGCACATCGCCGTCTCTCGCCGCGACGAATTGTCGGCCACTTCGAGCGGCACGTCGAGCTCGTCGAGCCGGTCCGGCGTCAAGGCGAGGCACACGAGACCGCGGCCGTGCTTCACCATGAAGTTGACCGCCGCCGGCGTCACCTTTGACGCCGCCATCGTCAAATCGCCTTCGTTCTCACGATCCTCGTCGTCGACGACGACGATCATCTCGCCGCGCTGGATCGCCGCGACCGCCTGGTCGATGGAGGCGAACGGCGACCGCTTGCGTCGAGATCCCTTAGCGAGCTGAATGCTCATGCTGCAACTGTCTGGCCACGTACTTGCCGAGGACATCGCCCTCGAGGTTGACCGGATCGCCTGCGCGGGCCTCGCGAAGCGACGTGTGGTCGAACGTGAAAGGAACGATCTGGACCCCGACGCGCAGGCCCGCAAGTGCCGCGACGGTCAGGCTGATGCCATCGATAGCGATCGATCCCTTCGGAATGACGAGCGGCGACAACACGGCCGGCACCTCGACGTCGAGCCAGTGGCACTCGCCGTCCGGTTCGGCACGGAGGATCGTGCCAATCGCGTCCACGTGCCCGAGCACGAAGTGCCCGCCCAGGCGGGCGTCGGCGCGAAGCGGCCGTTCGAGATTGACGGTGCGTCCGACGGTCATCGTTCGCAGCGTGGTCACCCGCAGCGTCTCGGGCGAGACGACCGTTTCGAACCCGCTGGCATCGTTGGCCATGACCGTGAGACAGATCCCGCTCACCGCGATGCTGTCTCCCGGTGCGAGCTCGGCGCCGAGCCGCGAAGCGATCCGCAGGCGGCGCGCCGACTCGTCGAGCGCATCGAACGCCTCGACCACTCCGGTCGCCTCAATCAGCCCTGTGAACACTCGAACTCCGTCAAGACGTCGTCGCCCAATCGCACGACCCGGCGCACCGTTCCCGGCGCCGTCACGAGCGCGGGGGCGGCAGGGACGCCACTGCCAAGCCGCACCGGGGTCACGACGCGCTGCAACCGATCGACCGCTCCGGCGCGCGCAAACTCGGACTGAAGCGAAGGGCCGCCTTCAACCAGCAGCCAGAGGACGCCGCGCCCGGCGAGCGCCTCGAGCATGGGACCCAGGTCGGGCACGTCAAACGGGCACAAAGTCGCGCCGCGCTGGCGAAGCGCCTCGGCGTCGTGCGGCCGCGCGGCCACCTGCTCGCCCGACACCATCATTATGACTGGCCCAGCGGCCAGGGTCGACCAGATGCGCGCCGCCGGCGTGATCCGCATCCGCCAGTCGAACAACACGCGGGTCAACGGGCGATACCGGTAGACGCCGCGCACGGTCAGCAGCGGATCGTCGGTGAGCACCGTGCTGCTGCCGACCGCGATGGCGTCGATTTCCGCCCGCTGGCGATGGAAGAACCGATCGGCGGCCGGGCCGGTCATCGTGACGCGTCGATCCGCGCGGCCGACAAATCCGTCGGCGGAGATCGCCGTCTTGAGCGTGACGAATGGACGGCGCCGCGTGACCCACCTGAAAAACGGTGCGTTGAGCTCGGCGGCGTCGATCCCGCCGACGCCTTCGAGGACGTCAACGCCGTTGGCGCGCAGCTTCGCGAAGCCGGCACCCGCGACACGCGGGTTCGGATCGCGGACGGCCGCCACGACCCGGCTGACGCCTGCCGCGACAATGCGATCCACACAGGGCCCCGTACGTCCGGTGTGGGCGCACGGCTCGAGCGTGCAGTACAGCGCCGCGCCACGGGCCCGATCCCCCGCCGCGTCAAGCGCCACCACTTCGGCGTGCGGCCCGCCGGCCTCGAGATGCGCGCCTTGTCCGACCACGATGCCGCGCTCGTCAACGACCACGGCGCCGACAATCGGATTGGGCGCCGTGCGTCCACGGCCGCGCTCGGCCACGAGCAGCGCGCGCTCCATGAACGTCCCGTCGCGCGGGTCAGTTACCACTTGTCCGTGAAAAGCGCGTCCACGTAGGTCGCCGGATCGAACGGGATCAGGTCGTCGATCGTCTCGCCGACGCCGACATAGCGGATCGGCAGCTTCAGCTCGTGGGCAATCGCCACTGCGACGCCGCCCTTGGCCGTGCCGTCGAGCTTGGTGAGTACGATCCCGTTGGCGCCGCTCGCCGCCATGAACTCCCGCGCCTGGACCAGACCGTTCTGTCCCACGGTCGCGTCGAGGACGAGCAAGACCTCGTGTGGCGCTCCCGCGACTTCCCTGCCGACCACGCGCCGAATCTTGTCGAGCTCGGCCATCAGGTTGGCGCGTGTGTGCAGCCGACCGGCAGTGTCGACGATGACGATCTCATGGCCCCGGGCCTTTGCCGCCGAGACGGCATCGAACGTCACCGCCGCCGGATCTGCCCCACCGGACGCGCGTACGAGATCCACGCCGGCGCGGCTGGTCCAGATCGCAAGTTGTTCAACCGCCGCCGCACGGAACGTATCGGCCGCACAGACGAGCACGCTCTGCCCGCCGGTCTTGTAGAGGTTGGCCAACTTCCCGACCGTCGTTGTCTTGCCCGTGCCGTTGACGCCGACGACCAGCACGACGTGCGGACGTGTCGACGGGGCTGCGGCCGGGCGCACGTCCGTCAGCAGGCCCAGCATCACCCGCTTGACCCGCTCGGAAATGGAACCGCGCCGCTCGTCACGGACGGCGCCGACGATGAGCTCGGTGGCTGGAAGCCCGACATCGGCCGCAATCAGCGCGTCCTCGAGCGCCTCGATGGTGTCGAGCCCGACCGGACGACCGGCGGCCGGAGCGCTCGACGACGCGGACGCGGCGGCGGGCGCCGCTTCCGATTCGCTTCCCGCGACGTCACCGAGCCGTTCGCGAATCTGGCGTGCGGTCTTGGCGAGGCCGGACTTGAGCCGGTCGAAGAACGACGCCATCGTCAGCTCACCACGTCGTCAACTTCATCGCGCTGCGGCCGGACCATCAAATCGACGACCGCCTCACGCGGCTGCTTGCGGCCGCTGAGCACGGCTTCTATCTGCGCCGCGATCGGGAGCTCGACGCCAACCCGCTTTCCCAGCGCAAGCGCCGCGGTCGTCGTACGAACACCTTCCGCAACCATCCGCATGCCTCCGAGAATCTCGTCGAGCGTCCGACCCCGGCCGAGCTCGAGACCAACGTGGCGGTTGCGGCTGAGCTCGCCAGTGCACGTCAGCACCAGATCGCCCAGACCGCTCAATCCGGCGAGCGTCTCGCGCCGCCCGCCCATCGCGCCGGCCAGCCGCGAAATCTCGACCAGCCCGCGCGTGATCAACGCCGACAGCGCATTGTGGCCGAGCTCCATCGACTGGGTGACGCCGGCGGCAATCGCGATGATGTTCTTGAGCGCCGCGCCCAGTTCGACACCGACGACGTCGTCGGATCGATAGAGGCGAAACGCCGGGCCGCGAAACTCCGCCTGGACCGAACGGACGGCGGTCGCATCCACTGATGCCGCGACGAGCGCGGTTGGCAGGT
This sequence comes from uncultured Acidobacteriota bacterium, assembly GCA_963816795.1. Taxonomy (GTDB): domain Bacteria; phylum Acidobacteriota; class Vicinamibacteria; order Vicinamibacterales; family SCN-69-37; genus CAWFLT01. The sequence goes on from CAWFLT010000006.1 coordinate 86,647, forward strand.
GCCTGGCGACTTCCGCCGCAAAGCTCGGACCGGACAGCACCACCACCGGATGGGCGCCGTGAGTTTCCTCCGCGATCACCTCTGACATCCGCTGCAGCGTGTCGTTTTCCAGCCCCTTGGTCGCGCTCACGAGCACTGCGTCGGCCGGAATATGCGGCGCCGCCGCGCGAACGACACTACGCAACCCGTGCGATGGCACGGCCACAATCACGTGGCGCGCCCCCGCCAGCGCTTCGGCGATCTCCGGCGACGGCTGCAACAGATCGGGAAACGGGAGGCCTGGAAGATACGTCGGATTCGATCGCTGCCGGATCATCTCGTCGATCAGCGCGCGATCACGTCCCCACAGTGCGACGGTGCGGCCGATGCTGCCAAGATGCACGGCGAGCGCCGTGCCCCAACTGCCAGCGCCGAGCACCGCGGCTCGGCCTGTCACGTCATCGTGCATGCTTCGAACATTCTATGGCGCGGCGAGCATCGTGTGTTGCAGCGCCCGGTAGCTGGGCGCCGATCCCGACAGATCGCTCTCGAAGAGCGTGACGCGATCGATCGGCCAACGATCGGCGGGCACACGCACCGTTTCGACGCGCGCGCGCACATCGTGAACGCGCCGGCGGTGAGCGTCGCGCACTCTGGCCAGCGTCACGTGCGGCGAGAACGGGCGCGACTCGGTGGGGACGCCGAGCGCGGTCAGCCGCTCGCCGAGCGCGTCGCGCACCCGTCCGATCGCGCCGGCGGGCGTCACCGAGAGCCACACGACGCGCGGCGGCCCGGCGCCCGGAAACGTGCCGATGGCGTCAACGGTCGCGGCGATGGGCGGAAGGGGCACCGGCCGTTCCAATACGTGAATGAGGCGGTCGCGCAGATCATCGGCCACCGTGCCGACGAAGATCAGCGTGACGTGCAGATGCTCCGGACGCACCCAGCGGAGCGCGGCGGCCGTGTCGCCGGCGGCAAGACGAACGCGTTCGGCGACGCGTGCCAGTCGGTCGCGCGTCTCGGCGTCAGGCGCGAGCGCGAGAAACAGGCGGGAGGGCATGGCGGCGAACCATGTCGAGCGCGGCGACAACCGACTGGGTGCGAATCATTTCGCGGTCGCCGAGAAACAGGAACGTGCGGACCGCCGACGCCACGGGTGTTGCGATGGCGATGACGACGGTACCGACTGGCTTCTTCGGCGTGCCGCCAGTGGGACCGGCAACACCAGTGACCGCCAATCCGACGTCGGCGCCAAATCGCGCGCGCACGCCGTCGGCCATCGCCTGTCCCACTTGTTCGCTGACCGCGCCGTGCGCCGAGAGAAGGCCCGGTGCGACGCCGAGCGCTGACTCCTTGATCGCGTTGTCGTAGGCCACCACGCCGCCGATCACCCAGGCGGAGCTGCCGCTGATCTCGGTCAGGCGCGCCGCGACGAGGCCCGCGGTGCAGGACTCGGCGACGGCGATCCGCCATTCCCGGAGCCGCAGCGCGTCCCCCACGACGGCCTCGAGCGATCGACCGTCCACACTGACGACGGCGTCCCCGACAGCCGTCGCCAGCGCATCGACGGCGGCCTCGAGCGCCGCGTCGAGGATCGCGCCGTTCGTGCCCCGCGCCGAGACATGGAGCTCGATCTGACCGGGCGCGGCGAGGATCGTGGTTTCGATTGGCGTCGCCGCGGCGGCGAGCGGGCCATACACCGGCTGCGCGAGCTCCTCGACCAGCGACTCAGGCCGGCCGGCAATTCGAATCACTCGCCGCCGCACTCGACGCCCTTCGGTGCGCAATTCGAGCCGTGGCAAGACGCTCCCGTTGAACAGCGGCTCGAGCTCGCGCGGGGGGCCGGGCAGCAGGACCACGACCTTGCCATTCCACTCGATCCAGAGACCGGGTGCCGTCCCAGCCTGGTTGGCGAGCACCGTCGCGCCCCGCGGAACCGCGGCCTGCCGCCGGTTCGGCGCTGGCATCGTCATTCCTCGCCGCTCGAATCGTGCGCGGATCGAGGTCAGGACCTCCGCGTCTTCCTCGAGCGGCAAGCCGAGCGCCGCGGCGACCGCCTCTCGTGTCAGGTCGTCGGCAGTCGGGCCGAGCCCGCCGCTCGTGATGACGACGTCAGCGCGACTGAGCGACTGCTGAAGCACGTCGCGGAGCACGTCCGCCTCGTCACCAACGACCGACTTGACGCGGACGTCGATGCCAATGTCGTTGAGCCGGCCAGTCAGAAACAGCGAATTCGTGTCGATGCGGTGGAGCCCGAGCAGCTCGGAGCCGACGGCGAGGATTTCCGCCGTCAACAGCGGCGGCATCACAGCACTCCGGGAACGAGGCGAATCGCCGCTTGCAGAAGCAGATTGCCGTAGATGGCGGCCATGATGTCGTCCGCCATGATGCCGACGCCGCCGTGGAGCCGTTCAAAACGTCGGGCTGGCCAGGGTTTGAGGACGTCCAACACGCGGAAGAGCACGAATCCGAGCAGGGCGCCACGCAGTTCCACGCCCGTATAGAGCAAGGTCACGAGCTGACCTGCCACCTCATCAATCACGACGTGCCCTGGATCGTCCCGTCCGAAAAACCGTGCCGCCAACGTCGCCGCCCACGTGCCGACCACCGTGAGGGCCACGGCCAGAGCCAGCTGCGCGGGTCCCGGCCAGTGCGACGTGAGCAGATAGATGAGCAGCCCGACGAGCGAGCCGGCCGTACCGGGCGCGATGGGCGAATATCCCGCGCCGGCCGACGTGGCCAGCCAGACGGCCAGACGAGTCATGCACGCACGACGCGCGTGTGTGCCAGTCGATCGTGAACAGCCAGCCCCTTCCCGAAGATCGCGGGCAACAGCCCCGCGCCGAACGGCAGGAGCAACGGCAACGTGAGCAGTTCCCGGTAGATCGCCTGACGGAGCGTCACGCGATCTTCCGCCGCGTCTTCTTCGGTCGTCCCAATCACACGGATTCCGGTCAGCATCTTGCCGACGGTCTGTCCACCCGCTGCCGTGAACATGACGAGGTAGCCAAGAATGAGCAGCAAGACGAACGCGCCAAGCGGGACCAGCACTGGCGCCCCGACGGAGGTTGGGGCGACGCCGGCCAACCGGAAGGTCACCCAGACGACGCCGGCGGTCATCGCGGCGAGCAGAATCACATCGACGACCGCGGCGAAGAGCCGACGCACACTGCCGGCCTGGTCCGTGGCTGCCGACGCGGCGACCGCAGGCGCCTCGGCGCCCAACTGGCGAGGCTCTTCATCGTCGACGTCGACGCGGCGGAGATCGTCGAGCAGATCACGATCGAACGGGCCGAGCTTCCGCCCGCGACGCGCGTCTTCACCGGTCGCGGTTCGCGGCTTCGGCGTCTCGGCCGAGCTCCGGCGGACGCCGAGCGGGAGCCGGGGTTCAGCCGGCACTTTCACCAGCGGCTCGTCTGACTCGGAAGGCGTATCGATCTCCAGCTCCGGACTGGCTTCGGCAGGCATCGCCTTGACGAAGAGTGGCAGCTCCGCGGTCACATGCGCCGCGCGGGGCGGTTGCGGCTGAGACCGAACCGGCGGTAACGTCGCGACGGTCCCTTCTGAGACGAACGTGTCGAGATCCTGCGTCGCGGGCGGCGACCACGTATGATGCAGCGGGCGCTGCCGTTCGCATCGGCGCCGCAGGCGCTGATATCGGCATGGGTTCGTCAGCCAACGCCACGCCGCCAAGCGCTGCCTCGGCGCGCGAGCCGACCGATCGAGCCGGGACACGAAGCGGCGCGGATGCGACCCGCCGGGGCGGCATCGGCTCACGCAGACTCAAATCGGCGAGCGGTGCCGCATCGGCCACCACCTTGATGACCAGATCGGCTTCCTCGACGGCGAGGTCGTAGCCGCAGTTCTTGCACCGTGGCTCAGGCTCGAAGCTCAGGTAGTGACACTTTGGGCATCTCATCGTCTGGGTAGCTCCGCCGATGACCCCGAAGAGCCCCGGCTATTGGCAAGCAACAATTGTTGAATCTCCATCCGGAGAGCATCGGCGGCTCGATCGCACCGGACTGTCGACGCCCATGCGATCGAGCTCCGCCAGCGCTTCGGCCAACCGCCCGCGATCGAACAACGTACGCGCCCGGACGAGCGCGACCTCCGCGCTCGACAACACCGGCAGCTTCACCGGCCCGGCAGCCGGACGCAGAACTTCCGGACGCGGCCCGAGGGCCAGCCACTGCTGCACGGCCGGCGTGAGGATGCCGCCGGCGACGACGGCGGCGAGCACGAGCAGGGTCAGGCTGGCCATCGCGCGCGAATGCCGGGGCCAGGACCAGCCACGCACGGGCGCGGGCCGCGGCGGGGCAGCGGCCGGCAGGCTGGCCGTCCCGGCATGAGCGCGCTCCACACGCTCGAGCCGGATCCGCAACGCCGAGGCATGCTCGTCCTCGCCGGCACTGGCCACGACCTCGGACAGCAATTGCCGCGCCGCCGCAGGCTGGCCGCGATCGAGCAAGGCGCGGCTGGTCGCCAGCAGCTCGTCGGCGTGCCGCTGCCGCTCTGCCATGGCCGAGCGCGCGCGGTCGATGTACGCACGCGCGCGGGCATGCGATCGATCGATGAAGAGCACCCGGGTCCAGAGGTGAATGGCGTCTTCGTAGCGGCCGTTGAAGTACCGATCCAGGCCGTCGACGAGCAGCGCTTCAGCCTGGCTGTCGCGATCGACAGCGTCGAGGGGAACCGAGTCAGCGCGTTTCGGTTCAACCATTCTTCAGGCCTCGCGGATTATATCGGCGCGAAATCGGAGAAGAGTACAAGAGGCAAGAGGGGACGCTCCTGGGAAACTCCGAACTGCCTGTAGTCGGCAAGTTCGGAGTTTTCCACGGGAGAGACCCGTCCCCTATGCCGATCATCGAGAGCATTCCGAACATCAGCGAAGGCCGCCGGGCCGACGTCCTCGAGGCTTGCGCGGCCGCCATTCGCGGCACTGGCGCGCACCTGCTCGACGTGAAGCCCGACGCCACCCACAACCGCACGGTGTACAGCTTTGCCGGTCCTGCCGGCGTCGTCAAAGCGGCCGTGCTCGCGCTGTTCGACGCCGCGCTCACGCACATCGACTTGCGCCAGCATCAAGGCGAGCATCCGCGGCTCGGGCGCCGTCGACGTGGTCCCGTTCGTGCCGATTGAGGGCGTGACGATGGCCGACTGCGTCGTCCTGGCCAAGGACGTTGCCGCCGACCGTGGCGGCGCGTCACTCGCTGCCGGTGTTCCTGTACGAAGAAGCCGCGGCGTCCCCGGCGCGGCGCAATCTCGAGGACATCCGGCGCGGCGAGTTCGAGGGGCTCGCCGCCAAGCTGCAGCAGCCTGACTGGGCGCCAGATTTCGGGCCCGACGTGCCGCATCCGTCCGCCGGCGCCGCCGTCATCGGCGCGCGCATGCCCCTCATCGCCTACAACATCAACCTCGCCACCAACCGGCTGGACGTCGCCAAGAAGATCGCGGCCGCCATTCGTCACAGCTCCGGCGGCTTCCGCTTCGTCAAGGCCATGGGACTGGAGCTGGCCGATCGAGGCATCGTGCAGGTGTCGATGAACCTGACCAACTTCGAGAAGACGCCGATCTTCCGCGTCTTCGAGCTCGTCAAGCGCGAAGCGGCGCGCTATGGCGTCTCGATTCTCGAAAGCGAAATTGTCGGATTGGTTCCGTCCGCCGCGCTCACGGCCTCGGCCGCCTGGTATCTGCAGCTCGAGGGATTCACGGACGCGCAGGTTCTGGAGAATCAGCTGCGCAGGCCGGAGCGCGATCGTAGATTCGAGGCAAAACCAGTGCGAATGGCTATCCCTCTTCGCGCTGTCCGGGCGAGATGCCGAGGCTGCGCATCTTCTTGTAGAGGTTGCTGCGCTCGAGGCCGAGCGCCTCCGCCGTTCTGGAGATGTTGCCCTCGAGCGCGGCGATCGCGCCGAGGATGTAGCGGCGCTCCCAGGCGTCGCGCGCGTCGAGCAGCGGTTGAATCTCGAGACTGCTGCCGACCGTGACCGGCACCTCGGCGATATCGAGGAACCCGAGATCGTCCGGCACGACCAGTTCTCCGGGCACCGTGATCATGAGCCGCTCGATGACGTTGCGCAGCTCGCGGACGTTGCCCGGCCAGCGGTATTCGCGAAGCAGGACCATCGCCCCGAGCGAGAGCCGTTTGGGCCGCCGTCCGTACTCCTTGGCGAACTCCGAAACGAAATGCTCCGCGAGCCGAATCACATCGTCGCCGCGGTCGCGCAGCGCCGGCACGAACATCGGGATGACGTTGAGGCGAAAATACAGATCCTCGCGGAAACGGCCGTTCTGCATCTCGGTGACGAGATCCTTGTTGGTGGCCGCGATGACGCGCACGTCCACTCGCACGCTCCGCTGGCCGCCGACCGGCTCGATGATCTGCTCCTGGAGCGCGCGCAACACTTTCGCCTGCGTCTTCAGGCTCATGTCGCCGACTTCGTCCAGGAACAGCGTCCCGGTGGTCGCGTTCTCGAAGCGGCCGCGCCGGTCGGCGACGGCGCCCGTGAACGCGCCCTTCGTGTGACCAAAGAGCTCTGATTCGATCAGCTCCTCCGGGATCGCGGCGCAGTTGACCTCGACGAACGGGCCCGTGCGGCGATGGCTCAGCGCGTGGATCTGGCGCGCGACCAGTTCCTTGCCGGTGCCGTTCTCGCCGGAAATCAGCACGCGCCCGTTCGACGGCGCGGTCATCTCAATCTGATCGCGCAGCCGCCGCATCACCGGACTGTCGCCGACGATCGTGAGCCGCCGATCGACACGCGCGCGGAGGGCGCGATTCTCCACTTCGAGCCGCCGCTGGCGCAGGGCGTTCCGCACGGTCAGCACCGTCTTGTCGAGCGAGAGCGGTTTTTCGATGAAGTCGAAGGCGCCGAGCTTCGTCGCCCGGACCGCCGCCTCGACGCTGGCGTGACCGGAGATCATGATGACCTGCGCGTCGACGCCCCGCTCGCGCAGCCGCTCCAGCGTCGCCAATCCGTCGATGCCCGTCAGCCAGACGTCGAGCAGGATGACGTCGTAGCTCTCGTGCGTGACCTGATCGAGGCAGGCCTCGCCGCTCTCGGCGGTGTCGACGTCGTAGCCCTCGTCGCGGAGCACGGCGCCGAGGGAGGCGCGCACCCCGGCTTCGTCATCGACGAGCAGAATGGAGGACATCAGGCCGCCGGCAGTTCTACGGTGAAGGTCGTGCCCGACGGCCTCGCGGGCGCCGCCTCGATCCCGCCGCCGTGCTCGACGACGATCCGCCGGACGATCGCCAGCCCGAGCCCGCTCCCCCGCCCTTTCGTCGAGTAGTAGGGCATGAAGAGCTTCTCGCGGTCCGCGGCTGGCACGCCGGGCCCGTTGTCGCTGACGACGAGCCGGACGACGCCGTTACGCGCATCGCAGGTCGTCGTCACGACGATCGTCGGCTCCTCGCCAGCCGGGCCGGCGCCCAGGCCGTCGAGCGCCTCCACCGCATTGTCGACGAGGTTGATGATGACCTGGCGAATCTGCTCGGCGTCGAGGCGCACCGCCGGCAGGTCGGCTTCGAGACGGCGCTCGAGCCGCACGCGTCCCCGCTGGAGCATCGCGCCGTACAGATTCAACGTGTCGTCGACCAGCCGATTGAGGCTGGTCGGCACCATCCGCGGGCCGCGCAAGCGCGCAAACTGCGCGAACTCATCGACCAGCCCCTTGAGGGCCTCGACCTCGGTGATGATCGCGTCGGTGCACTCACCCACGAGGGCGGTCGTGCTGGGCGGCGCGTTGCTGAAATGGCGGCGCAGCCGTTCGGCGCTCAACTGGATCGGCGTCAGCGGGATTCTTGATCTCGTGGGCGAGCCGGCGCGCCACGTCGCGCCAGGCCGCCACCCGCTGCGCGCGGATGAGCGGCGTGACATCGTCGAGCACCAGCACCGATCCTTCGGCCCGGCGATCGTTGCCGGTCAGAATCGTGGCAGCCGCGGCCAGATGGATCTCGCGGTCGGCCAGCGCGAGGGTGATCTCCTGCACGAGCGCGCGCTGGTCCCGATGTTCGATGGCATCGACGAGCGCCAGCACGCGGCTGCAGATCGTCGCGGCCGAACACCTCGCGGGCCGGGCGGCCCAGGCTCGACGCGTCGAGGCCAAGCAGGCGGCTGGCGGCGCCGTTGACGGTCAGAATCCGGCCGCCGGCGTCGAGCGAAATGACGCCCGGTCGCCACCCGCTCGAGGATCGTCTCGATGTAGCGCCGGCGCGCATCGACCTCGATGTTCTTTCGCGCCAGATCGCGCGTGGATTGTTCGAGCTTCTCGCGGCTGGTGCTGAGCTCGGCCGCCATCATGTTGAACGCCTCGACCAGCGAGCCGAGCTCGTCGCCGCTCTCCGGCTCGAGCCGGACATCCAACCGGCCTTCGCCGATGGCGCGCGCCCCTTCGGCGAGCTGTTGCACGGGCCGGGTGATCCGCTTGGCGAGGTAGAGCCCCAGCCAGGTCGCGCTGATCAGAATCAGGAGCGTGACCGTCACGAAGATCGACAGGAAGAAGCCCATGCAGCGGCTCGCGGAGGATGAAGAGCGACTGGTACCGCTGGTAGGCCGTGGTCGCGCGCTGAGCTTCGGCGCGGATCGGCGCCGGCAGGTGGCGCGAGACGACGACGGCACCGACGACAAGCTTGTCGGCGTCGCGGATCGGCCACGCCGACCTGACGAGCGCCCCGCCCGACTCGAGCTGATCCTCGGTCGCGGTCTTCGTCGCCGGACATCACGACCCGCGACGCGATCCGATCGGCCGACGCCGTCGACGCGCGCACGGTGTCGCGCGCGAGGGTGGGCGACTCGACGGCGGTGACCAGCGCGACGTCCGTCGACCGGCCCGGATCCGACACCGCGCGATAGACCTCGATCATTCCGTCGCGGAGCGTCGAGAGCTCGGTGCGGACCATCGCGTCGAGCGCGGTATCGTTGCCGCTCGCGACGTCGGCGGCCGGCAGCCGGCCGGCCAGCGTCTCGGCGCGGAGCGCAATCATCTCCTGATGATCCCCGTACCAGCGGCTGGCGATCGTCTGGGCGGCGCTCAGCACGTCGCTGACCGGCTCGTTGAACCAGAGCGCCGTGCTGTTGGTGATGATCGAACTGCCGCTGAGCAGGACCAGCACGGCCGGGATGATGCTCATCGCCAGCAGCGCCGCCACGAGCTTCACGCGGAATCGACCGAAGGGCGCCGCCTGGCGCTGCTCGACCCAGAGCTTCAGCAGATTGCGCGCGAGTACGAAACAGAGCGTGAGCAGCAGCACGACGTCGACGGCCAGCAGCGGGTAGAGCACGACGTCGGTCAGCACTGGCAGGGCGAGATCGGTGGTCCGATCCGAAAGCCATGACAGACCCGCGAGGAGGGCGAGGAGCACCAGCGCCGCGCCGATGAGGACCCGCGGGTTGTCGAGCGTCCGCCGGCGAACCTCCGGCGCCGGCTGCGGGATCGACGGGCGTCTCGCGGAACAGCATGGCCGTCAGGACATCAACGAATGTACGTAAAATCCGCCCGCCCCGACGCGTCGTCGCGGCCGAACGGCCAGATCGACCAGATCGACACCGTGCGTCGCGGGCTGCAATACAACCGGACCCGGACGTAATACTCGGCGTTGGGCTCGAGCGGCGCGGCGACTTCGAGCGGCACGCGATCGAATGCGGTCATCCAGTCGCGGACCGGCGCCTCCTGATGCGCCGCCTCGGACTGCACGACGCGGCCGTCGCGCAGCCGCGACAATTGGTACGTGCCCGTCAGGTTGTCGAACTTCACCGAGGAGCCGATCCGCACCCGCGCCAGCGTCGAATCGAACAGCATCGCCGGCCGGCGCAGTTCGACGTCGAACGAGAACGTCAGCACGAGACCGCTCCGCACGAGCTCCTTGATGTCGGCGGTCCATGCCGACGGTACCGAAAACGACGCCAGCACCCGTCCGTCGGAGACGACGGTCGTGACCGTCACTTCACCGGCCGCGGCGAGCCCGATGGGCGCCGCCAGCGCGGCGGCCAGCAACCACGCTCGACGTCGTGTCATTCCCTCGTCCTGAGCAACTCGTTCAGCTCGTGCTTGAACTCGTCGAGATCCCGGAAATTGCGATAGACCGACGCGAAGCGGACGAACGCCACCTTGTCCAGCCCCTTGAGCTCCCGCATGACGTAGGCACCGATCTCCTCGGTCGACATCTCGCGTTCGGGCCGCTCCTGAAGGCTCCCCTCGACTTTGTCGGCGATCACCTCGAGCGCCGGCACACGCACCGGCCGCTTCTCGCAGGCCTTGAGGAGCCCGCTCACCAGCTTTTGACGGTCGAACCGCTCGCGCCGACCGTCTTTTTTCACCACCATGTACGGAATCTCGTCGATCCGCTCGTAGCTGGTGAAGCGGCGGCCGCACTCGAGGCACTCCCGCCGGCGGCGGATGACCTCGCCCTCCTTGCTCTCGCGCGAATCGACGACCTTGTCGCCAAGGTTTCCGCAGTAGGGACACTTCAAGGGTGGACTCCGAAGTACTTCCAACTTCTGGCTTCTAACTTCTAACCTGATCATTGTCTGTCTTCTTGGCCATCCCCTTGAGCCGCCCCAGGCTCAACCCGTCCTGCCACATATAGACGAGCCCGAGGATGGTGATCGGGACAAACGATACAAGATGCAGGACGATGGCGGCGGCGCCGGCGACCGCCGGGTTGGCGCCGAAGAACTGCGTCAGCGCCAGCAGGTAGAACGCGTGGAACCCGCCGGCGCCGCCCGGCGTCGGCAGCGCGACGCCGACGGTGAGATAGCCGACGACGAGGAACGACCCCACGAAGGAAAACGTCAAATCGAACGCCCGTGAGGTCAGCCAGATCGTCACCGCAATCGAGATCCAGACCGGGATCGACCAGACGACCGCCGTCGCCAGGTGGCCAGGACTGCGCATGACCTTCAAGCCCTCCGCAAACGTCCGCACCAGATGCTCGGCCGTGCCAGCGAGCCTGGCCGGGAGCCGCCTCGTCAGGCGCGCCGCGACCCGGCCCAGCCGCTCGGGGTGGCCCGCCAGGACAAACAGGATCGCCAACCCGGCCACAGCGGCGATCGCGAAGAGCGCGCTCCACAGGCGGGTCGGCCCTCCCACGTCCACGCCGGCAAATGGCAGTGCGACCGCAAACAGCAGCAGGACCGTCGCCAGATCGAGCAGCCGCTCGATGACGATGGTGGCAAACGTCGCCGCCGGCTGCAGAGCCTTCGTGGCGCGCCATCAGGTACGGACGCAGCACCTCGCCGATGCGCGCTGGCAGTAGAAACGTCGCCATGAAGCCGATCACCGTGGTGCGGAACGCCGGTACGGAATCGCGCGTGGCCGAGCGGCCGCAGCAGCGACAGCCATCGCCAGGCGCGCAGCACGTACGTCACGAAGACCGAGGCGACCGCGACCACGAATCAGGCCCCAGTGGGCCCGCGAAATCGCCCGGCCGATTTCCCGGATGTCCAGACCGCGGAAGAACAACCAGAGCAACCCAATGGTCAGGGCCGCGATGGCAAGCGTGTGCCAGCGGAAGCCTGAACGGATGGGCGGGGTGGGCACGTCTCACCTGCGGCCGACACCGGCCACAGACGTTCAGTTTCTACTATAAGATTGGCGGCAAGTCTATGGGAAAGCGAGAGTTACTCATCGCCGCGGCCTTCCTCTTCGTCGGCCTCGTCGCCTATCAGGTGGCGGCACCGCCTGCGAAGGAAGGCGAACAGGGGTTCTCGCTGACCCGAATGTTCTCGGAAATGCGGCGCGAAATCCGCGGCAATCCCGAGCAGCGCCACCGTCAATCTCACCGGCACGCTGCCGGTCGCCGAGGCGATCACCGAGCTCCGGCTGGCACCAGGGCGCGCCATCGAGCTGACGATTACCGCCGAGGAGCGGGAGGATCTGGCGTACGACATGCCGGTCGAGTCCTCGGGTCCGGACGACGCGACGGCGACGGCGTATGCCAGGAAGACGAAGCTCATCACGGACGACCTGGGATCGGCACTCGCCCTCCGCATCGAGTTTCCGCCGGAGGCTCGGCAGACGGCGAAGCTCTCGATCCGAGTGCCGACGCGGCTCAGCGTCCGGCTCGAGGGCAATGCGCGAGCGCGTGTGACCGGCGTGCGCGGGGTTCACCTCGGCAACGTCGCCGGCGAAGTCCGGCTCGAAGAGATCGCCGGCGCCGTGAGCGGGACGCACCGCCAGGGCGACCTCGCCATCAGCACCGCGACCTCGGTGAACCTCACGCTTCAGTCGTCGCGCGCGAAGCTGCGAGGGATCCAGCGAGGCCTGACGCTCAACGCACGGAGCGGCGAGACCGAGATCGTCGAGTCGGCCGGGCCGGTCGAGATCACGGCGACCAACAGCGAGACGACGGTGGTGGCGCACGACGGCGCCATCCAGATCGGCGGCGAAGGCGGCGAGGTCACCCTCCGTGCGGTCGCGCGCGACACGAAAGTGGACATGCGCCGGGCCACCGTCAGCCTCGTCCTCGACGGCGCCGCGACGGTCACCGCGCTCACGACCGATGAGCCGCTTCGCATCACGCTGGAGGACGGAATCAACATCGATGTCGACGCCAGCGCGAGCGAGGGCGGACAGGTGCAGGCAAGCGACTTCGACCTGGTCGCGGAGAAGAGCGACCGGATCTCACGGCTCGCTCACGTCTTCGGCGAAAAAAAGAAGAGCGCGCGCATCGTGCTGCGAAACGTGCGCGGGGACATTGTGATCGGCAAGCGTAAGTGATAGTCTGCGCTCCTTTCGCGTTTTGCGCATGTCGTCGCCCGTTGTTCTCGAAACGAACTGTCCCGATCTGACACTCGCCCGCCGCGGCAAGGTCCGAGACGTGTATGACCTCGGACAGCACTTGCTGATCGTGGCGACCGATCGGATTTCCGCCTTCGACTACATCCTCGGGTCCGGCATTCCCGACAAGGGCAAGGTCCTGACGCAGCTCTCGGCCTTCTGGTTCGATCACCTCGGCGACGTCGTGCCCCACCACGTCGTCGCGATGGACGTCGACACGTTCCCGGCCGTCACGCGGCCGTATCGCGACGTGCTGCGCGGCCGATCGATGCTCGTGAAGAAGGCCGCGCCGCTGGCGATCGAATGCGTGGCGCGCGGATATCTCTCGGGGTCCGGCCTGAAGGACTATCAACGGACCGGGGCCGTGTGCGGCGTCGCGCTCCCGCCAGGCCTGGAGGATTCGTCGCGGCTCCCGCAGGCGATTTTCACGCCGGCGACGAAAGCCGAGTCAGGCCACGACGAAAACATCACCGAGGCCGAGGCCGGCGCCATCGTCGGCACGGACCTGATCAAACGATTGCGCGCGCTGACGCTCAAGCTGTACGACCGCGGCGTCGATCACGCCGCGACCTGCGGCATCATCATCGCGGACACCAAGTTCGAGTTCGGCCTCGTCGGCCAGGAGCTCGTCCTGATCGACGAAGTGCTGACGCCTGACTCGTCGCGGTTCTGGCCCCAGGACCAGTACCAGCCTGGCCGCAGCCAGCCCAGCTTCGACAAGCAGTTCGTTCGCGACCACCTCGAAGCCATCGGCTGGAACAAACAGCCGCCGGTCCCCTCTCTGCCCGAGGACGTCGTCGAGAAGACGCGGCTCAAGTATCTCGAGGCCTATCGACGGCTCACGGGGAGTGAGCTCAGGACATGATGCGCGACGACCTCGCGGCGCTCGTCCAGCAGATGATCGACCGCGGCATCCTGTTCGACGATGCCCAGCGGGAGTTCGAGCGGACGTTCATCACCCGCGCGCTGGCCAAGACCAACTACAACGTCTGCAAGGCGGCCAAGATGACCGGCCTCCACCGCAACACGCTGTCCCGTAAGATGGCGGCCTACAAAATCAAGAAAAGCGCCTAGATTCATCGCATCGATAATCGGCAATCGGCATCGCCATTGCCATCCGATCCCGATCGGCGATTGCCGATTGTTCCGATGGCCAATTGGCCATCGCCGTCGATTGGCAATCGGATTGCCGATGTCGATTCCCCATTGCCGATTGCCCATCGGGATTGCCGATTGCCGATGTCCCTGCCATTGCAGATTGCCCATTGGCCATTGCCGATTGCCCCGGCTTTGGCTATAGTTAGCAGTCGGCCATAGCGACTGCTAACAGTCTGTAACATCGACTGCCAAGTCAGCCGGGCGACAGGACATCTTCACGGGGCGGGCCGGCCTCACACACCACCGCGAGACCGGCCGGCCGCCAGCGAAAGGACAGCCATGAACGTGCGACCACTTCACGACCGCATCATCGTCCAGCGCATTGAGGAAGACGAACAGCGCGTGGGCGGCATCATCATTCCGGACACCGCCAAGGAAAAGCCCCAGCAGGGCAAGGTCATTGCCGTGGGCAAGGGCCGGATCGAGAAGGACGGCAAGGTCACGCCGCTCGACGTCAAGTCCGGCGACACCGTGCTCTTCGGCAAGTATGCCGGACAGGAAATCAAGATCGAAGGCGGCGAGTACCTCATCATCCGCGAGGAAGAGGTGCTTGGAGTAATCGAAAAGTAGCCGCCGGCCCGCCAGACGGGCTTCGGCGCGCCAGAGCTTCCTCTTTCAACGGAGAACCGAAATGGCAAAGCAGATTATTTATGGTGAGGAATCGCGACAGGCGATCCTCCGCGGCGTGAACGCACTCGCCGACGCCGTGCGGGTCACGCTCGGCCCCAAGGGACGCAACGTCGTCATCGACAAGAAGTTCGGATCCCCCACCATCACCAAGGACGGCGTGACGGTGGCCAAGGAGATCGACCTGAAGAACCCGGTCGAGAACATGGGCGCGCAGATGGTGCGCGAAGTCGCCAGCAAGACGTCCGACACCGCGGGCGACGGCACCACGACCGCGACGGTGCTCGCGCAGGCGATCTTCCGCGAAGGCATCAAGATGGTCGTCGCCGGCGCCAACCCGATGGAGCTCAAGCGCGGCATCGAGAAGGCGGTCGAGGCGGTCGTCGGCGAGCTGCAGAAGGCCTCGAAGCCGGTGAGCGGCAACATGATCGGCCAGGTCGGCACCATCTCGGCCAACAGCGATGACACCATCGGCACCATCATCGCGGAAGCGATGGAGAAGGTCGGCAAGGACGGCGTCATCACGGTCGAAGAGGCGAAGTCGATGGAGACCTCGCTCGACGTCGTCGAGGGCATGCAGTTCGATCGCGGCTACCTCTCGGCCTACTTCGTGACCGATCCCGAGCGCATGGAAGCCGTGCTCGAGAACCCGGTCATCCTGATCCACGAGAAGAAGATCAGCTCGATGAAGGACCTGCTGCCGCTGCTCGAACAGGTGGCGCGCGGCGGCCGGCCGCTCGTGATCATCGCCGAGGACGTCGACGGCGAGGCGCTGGCGACGCTGGTCGTCAACAAGCTGCGCGGCACGCTGCAGGTGGCGGCCGTCAAGGCGCCGGGCTTCGGCGACCGCCGCAAGGCCATGCTCGAGGACATCGCGATCCTCACGGGCGGCCGGGCGATCACGGAAGACCTCGGCATCAAGCTCGAGAACATCAAGATCGATGACCTCGGCAAGGCGAAGAAGATCACGATCGACAAGGACAACACGACGATCGTCGAGGGCTCCGGCGCGCAGGGCGCCATCGAGGGCCGCGTCAAGCAGATCCGCACCCAGGTCGAAGAGACGACGTCGGACTACGACCGCGAGAAGCTCCAGGAGCGGCTGGCGAAGCTCGTCGGCGGCGTCGCCGTCATCAAGGTCGGTGCGGCCACCGAGACCGAGATGAAGGAGAAGAAGGCGCGCGTCGAGGACGCGATGCACGCGACCAAGGCGGCCGTCGAAGAGGGCATCGTCCCGGGCGGCGGCGTCGCGCTGCTGCGCGCGTCGAAGGTCATCGACGGCTTGAAGCTCGAGCACGACCAGAAGGTCGGCGCGGATATCGTGCGTCGCGCCATCGAGGCGCCGCTGCGCTGGATCGCCCAGAACGCCGGCGTCGAGGGCTCGATCGTCGTTCAGAAGGTCAAGGAGAGCAAGGACGCGGCCTACGGCTACAACGCCGCGACCGACACCTACGAGGACCTCGTGAAGGCCGGCGTCATCGACCCGACCAAGGTCGTCCGCTCGGCCCTGCAGAACGCGGCGTCGATCGCCTCGCTGCTCCTCACCACCGAAGCCATGGTCTCGGAGATTCCGGAAGACAAGAAGGAAGCTCCGGCCGGCGGCACGCGGCGGCGGCATGGGCGGGATGTACTAACGCTGGTCGCAAGTGAGAAGTTAGAAGCCAGAAGTTCGAAGTCAAAGTTTCGAACAGACAACGGCCCGGTTGGCAGCTACCAGCCGGGCCGTTTTCTTTGCGTGCGGCGATCGTCTCCGTGACCACGATGCTTACGGCGTGGGCCCCACCATCACGCCTCGAGCCCTGCGCCGTAACTCTTCGTGCGCGGCGTGTCTCTCGTGGTGACCTGCGCGCTTAGTGCAGGCGGAATTCGAGTTCGAGCGTGACGACCGTCGCGACGGGCTTGCCGTCGGGACCGACGCCCGGCCGGAAGAGCCAGCGCTTGGCCGCGACCATCGCTTCCTGGTCCAGACCGAACTGCTTGTCGAGCGACTTGATGACCCGGACCTCGCCGACGGTGCCGTTCTCGAGCACCACGGCTTCGAGCACGCAGAGGCCTTGAATCTTCGCGCGCATCGCTTCGCTCGTGTACTTCGGCTGCTCCTGGCGCAAGAGCGTCGGGAAGCTGACGCCGCTGCCCGGCCTGAAGGCGCCACCGCCGAAGCCGCCTCCGGTGCCGGGGCCGACGCCGTTGCCGGTGCCCGATCCGATGCCGCCGCCGCGTCCGCCACCGCCGTATTGTGAGAGCGAGACTGAGCTCGTGCCCATCGACTGGAGGACCGTTGACGCTGTCGTTTCAATCGGCGCGTTGAGCGTCGGGATCGGTGGAGGTTCCACCGGCTTCGGAACGGCTACCGGCGCGACTTCCGGCGCCTTGTGCTTCGGGATCTCCATTTTCTTCGCCGGTGCCGGCGCCGGACTGCCGCCGCCGCCACCGCCCGGTCCCGGGTCCTGCTTGAAGACCACCTTGTATTCGAGCGGCTGCTCCTGCCTCAGGAGCTCCGCCGGTGCCACCGTCATCGCGGCGACCACGAGGAGCACCAATCCGACGTGCACGATCACGGAGGCACTCATCGCCCGGCCGATCTTGCGCTCGTCCTTGCGGTCGAAGATCGACTGCGAGCCGAGCCAGTTGGCCGGCGCAACACCCTTGTCCGGACTGGAACCGGGCGGGGGCGGCGCGGCGGGCATCGTCGTGTCGTTCACGTTCATGGTGGCGGAGTCGTTTGAGACAGTATACTCACGGCCGCTCGATAATGTTTCGACTTCCGGCTGGCCGGTCACGGTGCAAGAGAGGTGCCTCGCCCAGGGGCTCCCTGCACTGGTGCTCCTGAAGGGTTAGACGACGAGTGTCCACTCGCCGGCCGCGGGCTTCGATGGTAATGCTACAATTGACGATTGAAGCCGGCCGTGGCCGGAGAGGAGTCCACCATGCGCCTGGGCGTCCCGGAACTGCTGGTTATTTTGTTCATCGTCATTCTGATCTTCGGCGCGAGTCGCCTGCCCGAGCTTGGCAAGGGCATCGGTCGGGGCATCAAGAACTTCAAGGAAGCGACCAAGGACGGCACGGGAGACAAAACCAACTAGCCGCGCCGCGTCCGGCTAGAGCAAGACCCTCTGCTCGCCCACCCGGCGAGTGACCCGTTCCCGGTCCAGCCATTCAAGCAGCGGAATCGCGTATTTTCGGCTCAGCCCGAACTTCGTCTTGAACGTCGCGACGTCTATCGTGACCGGCGAAGCCGTGGTCGCGGCGCCGCGAAGCGCAATCATCGATGCCTTGAGCGCGGACAGCGCGGTCGCATCGAAAAGCACGCCTTCGAGACGCACGACACTCCCCTCCTTGACCAGCATCTGAAGCACCCGGTCGATGGCGGCCGCTCCGGGGCCGAGCGATTCTCTCAGCGCGTCGATGCCTGGCGGCGTCAGCCCGGCGGCGCGCAGCGTGTCGAGAATGGCGGCGCGGATGCGGGATTCGTCGTGAACGGGCGGCGCGCGGTGCGTCGCGATTGCCAGCCGGGCGGTCCCCACGATCGCCTGGCGGGCGATCAGATCGCGGATCACGGCGTCGAACAGCTCGGTCGCGGGCGTCAGGGACATCGCCGTCCGCACGGCCTCGCGCGGGTGGTCCGGATCGGTTGGCCGCGCCGCATGGAGCGCCTTCAGCGTCCCGATCACCTGCTCGGCGAGTTGGCCCACGGCCGCGACGTCGTACACACGTTCCCCCACTGACAGCGCGAGCTGTCGATCGCAGAGTGTCGCGACCAGCGTCGCGGCCGCGTCCGGCGATAAGCCGGCACGGCGGGCGAGCGCGTGGACGTCGAGTCCGCGGGCCCCGGCCTCAGTCAGCCAGACGCGCGGGCCCTCGTCACCGTCCAGTTGCTCAAACCGCTCCGCGGCCGCGGCGCGGCGCACGCCCCGGCCCGCCGCCATCGGATCGAGCACGACGCCGCCGCCGATGGTCGCCGATGGAGAGAGCGCGCGGATGACGACGCGGTCGCCCCGGGTCAGGACGAGCGGCCGATCCAGGCGAAGCCGGACGAGCGCGTCGCCACCAGGCTCGACCGTCACCCCGAGATCGCCCAGACGCGCCGGCACCCAGGGCCCGGCGGTCGCCGCCCTGCGCGCCGCGATCGAAACGGTCGCGGCGGCGTCGCTCGTGCCGTGATGCACGCGGACGCGCGCGCCGTGCTTGAGCGCACGTGCTTCTGCCAACAGGTGCACGCGGAGATCCGCGCGCCGCGTCACGGGGAGGGTGTCCCGAGTCGCGAGCGTGCCGCCGCGCGCCACGTCGCTCAGCTCGACGCCGCTGAGATTGACGGCGACCCGCCGCGGCGCGATCGCCTTGCCGGTCTGCTCGCCATGAACGTGCAGGCCGCGCACGCGGACCGGCCGGCCGGCCGGCAGAAGCTCGAGCGAATCGCCCGCGGCGATCTCACCCGAGACGAGCGTTCCGGTCACGACCACGCCAAACCCGCGCACCGTGAACGCGCGGTCAATCGGCAAGCGGACGACCGACGCGCGTCCTGCACGGGGTGTGCCGGTCGCGAGTGCTGCCAGTGATGTCGCCAGTACCTCGAGACCATCGCGCGTCCGCGCTGAAACGGGGACGATCGGCGCGCTGTCCAGGAAACTGCCGGCGATGAGGTCTCGCACCTCGAGTGTGACGAGCTCCATCGTCTCGGCGTCGGCCAGGTCGGATTTGGTCAGGGCGATGACCCCGCGCTGGATGCCGAGCAGGCGGCAGATCTCGAAGTGTTCTCGTGTCTGCGGCTTCACGCCCTCGTCGGCGGCCACCACCAGCAGGACGGCGTCGATGCCGCCGGCGCCGGCGAGCATCGTGCGGACGAAGCGCTCGTGGCCGGGGACGTCCACGAAGGCCAGCTCAGTGTCTCCGATCCGGCACGATGCGAACCCGAGCTCGATCGTGATGCCGCGCGCCTTCTCTTCCTTCAGCCGATCGGGATCGGTCCCTGTCAGCGCCTCAACGAGCGCGCTCTTGCCGTGGTCGATGTGGCCCGCGGTGCCGATGACGATGGAACGCACGTGTTAAAGGCAGAAGGCAAAAACGCTGACCTGGTTCAGCGGCGACGGCGACGGCTTCGGCTCGAACGAGTGCGAGCACGTTCCGGCTGCTGGCTCTGCCCGTTCTTGCCTTTTGCCTTTTGCCCTTTGCCTTGTCCGTTTCGGCCTTTGCCTTTTGCCCGTTGCCTTTTGCCTTCGCTCCGGCCTTCTGCCTTTTGCCTTTTGCCCTGATCGAAGCTCCGCCCCTGTCGCCGCACCGCCTCGAGAATCTCGGCGAGCCCCAGATCGATCTGGCGCCGTTCGAGATCGACTTTGATGACCTGCACGCGGACGCGGTCGCCGAGCCGGAACACGCGGCCGTTGTTCTCGCCGCGCAGGATGTGCGCGCGCTCGACGAACCGATAGTAGTCGTCGGCCATCGTGGACACGTGCACCATGCCTTCGACGAAGTGCTCGACCAGCTCGACGTAGAGACCAAAGGCGCTGACGCCGGTGACGTAGCCGTCGAATTCGTCGCCGACCTTGTCGGCCATGAACCGGACCTTCTTCCACTGCACGAGCTCGCGCTCGGCGTCGTTGGCGCGGCGCTCGCGCTCGGACGTGTGGCGCGCGATCTCCGGCAGGTCTTCGGCCAGCTCCACGCGCCGCTCGTCGCCGGAGCCCTGGCGCGACTCGCGCAGGACGCGGTGCACGACGAGATCCGGATACCGGCGGATGGGCGAGGTGAAGTGCGTGTAGGCGTCGGCCGCCAGCCCGAAGTGGCCGAGATTCGCCGGGTCGTATCGTGCCTTCTGCATCGTCCGCAGCATCAGGAACGCGATCGGCTTTTCCTCCGGGGTCCCGCGCATTTTCTCCACGAGGCGCTGGAACTGGCGCGGCTCGATCTGATCGGCCGCGCCGCTCAGGGAATAGCCCAGCGTCGAGATGAACTGTTCGAAGGTCTCGACTTTCACCGGATCGGGCTCTTCGTGAATGCGGTAGAGCGCGGGCATGCCGCGCTTCTCGAGGTGCGCGGCCACCGTCTCGTTGGCGACGAGCATGAACTCTTCGATGATCCGGTGCGCGACGTTGCGCTCCGAGGCGACGATCGCTTCCACCAGCCCGGCGTCGTCGAGCACGATCTGCGATTCCTGCAGGTCGAAATCAATCGAACCCCGCCGGCGTCGGCGGGCATTGAGAATGCCGAACAGCTCGTGCATCCGCTCGAACATCGGCAGCACCGACCGGTAGCGCTCCATCACCTCCGGATTGCGGTCGGTCAGAATCTGATTGACCGCGGTGTAGGTCATCCGTTCGTGACTGCAAATCACCCCGTCGTGCACTTCGTAGCGCACCACGCTGCCGGTGCGGCGGTCGATCTCCATCAGGCACGACTGCACCAGCCGATCGACCCGCGGGTTGAGACTGCAGAGACCGGTCGACAGCTCGTGCGGAAACATGTGCACGGCACGTTCCGGAAAGTAGACCGAGGTGGCGCGTTCGTAGGCTTCCTGATCGAGCGCGGATCCCTCCGCGACGTAGTGCGCGACGTCGGCGATGTGCACGCCGAGCCAGAAGTTGCCGTTCGGCAGCCGATCGATGGAAATGGCGTCGTCGAAATCGCGCGCGTTCTCGCCGTCGATGGTCACCGTCATCCAGCGGCGGAAATCGGTGCGTTGCTGGATGTCGCGTTCCTTGACGGCGCTTCCGAGCCGCTTGGCCTCGGCAATCGCTTCGTCGGTGTGCGCGTCCGGGAGGTTGTACTTGCGGATGATGACGGTCGTGTCGACGCCGGGGGCATCCAGGTCGCCGATGACCTCGACCACGCGGCCGAGCGCTGAACGGGTCGAGGTCGGCCAGCGCGTGATCTCGACGGTCACCATGTCGCCGCGACGCGCGCCTTTGGCCTCGCCTTTCGGCACCTGCACGTCCATCAGAATCCGCCGATCGAACGGCACGACGAATCCCAGCCCGGAATTCTCGACGTCGTAGCGGCCGACCACGCGCTGGGCGCTCCGCTCCAGGATGCGCAGAATGCGGCCCTCGGCGCGCTCGCCGTTGCGACGATGCTCGACCCGGACGACGACCCGGTCGCCATGCATCGCCTGATTGAGGTTGTTGCCGGCAATGTAGATGCTCGCCGGTCCGCCGTCGCTGGCGACTTCCGGGTCGACAAAGGCAAAGCCGCGCGGATTGGTCGACACCCGCCCGACAATCAGGTTCATCCGGTCGGGCAGACCAAACCGCTGTCCTCGAATCTCCACCAGCGAACCCGCCGCCACCAGCGATCGAATCCGCCGCTTGAACGACGACTGTTCCTCTTTGGGAATGCGCAGGATCTGCAGCAGTTCTTTGCCGGTCGCCGGATGGTCGACCTTCTCGCGAATCACGCGGAGGATTTCATCTTCTGAAAGCATCTGAATAAGTTTATCCCTTCGATCGTCGATTTCTGGTGCTGGGTGGGACGGGCTGAGCCGTCGCAGACACCCGCGCCGCAGAGCGGCGCGGCCCGAGGCGTAGGGGTGGGGCCCACGCCGTTATCGTAAAGTTGGCCAACTTCCTTAAAGGCGCGGGGACCCCGCCCCAGCGCTCGGGCCGCGCGTCGCGTTGCGGCGCGCGGGTGTCTGCGACCCAACCAGCCGCCCGTCCCTGATGTCTACTGTCCCAGTGACGGTTGCCGTCGCCACCCTCGTGACGCTTTCCGCCGGCCAGTCTCAGGTGCACGAAGGCCGGGAAACCGCGGAAGTCTCGGCGCTCATCGCGGCCGCGCGGGCCGGGGACCAGCACGCCTTTGGCTCCCTGGTCAGCATGCACCAGCGCGTCGTGTATCGCACCGCCCTGGCGGCACTCGGCACCCGGGAAGACGCCGAGGACGCGGCCCAGGAGGCCTTTGTCGTCGCCTGGCAGAAGCTGACGGGCTTCCGCGGCGACTCGACATTTCGCACCTGGCTCCTGACGATTGTCTGGCGCAAGGCGCTCGACCGGCGCCGCGTCCGGCTGCTGTGGCGTCAACGGACGGCGGTCGAGCAGTACGCCGACGCCCCGGCGGCCATCGAGACGCTGCACGCCGGCACCCCCGACCCGGAACGGACGGTGCTCGCGAGCGACGCGGCCCGCCGCGTGCGCGAGGCCATTCGTGCCCTCAGCCCCAAGCTGCGCGACACGCTGCTGCTGGCCGCCTCGGGCGAGTATTCGTACGACGAGATCGCGACCATCCTCGGCATTCCGCTGGGGACCGTCAAGTGGCGGGTCGCCGAAGCGCGGCGCCTCATCGGGAGCCAGGTCGATGCCTGAGGATCTGATCGATCTCGTCGCGCGCGACCTGACCGCCTCGCCGGTGCCAGACCTGGCGCGCGCGGTCAGCGCCCGCCTCGCCACGGTCCCGCAGCAGCGCGCGTGGCCATGGCGCTACGCCACGCTCGCCGCGCTGTCGACCGCCGCCGCCGTGATCGCCGTGCTCGCTCTGCGCCCGGCGTCCCAGAACCCGCTGCCGAACGTGGTGAGCGCCCCTCCGGCTGCGGCATCTCTCGCCGTGGTGCCAGCAGTCCCGGCGACGAACGCGATGGTGGGCGCCGCTGCAGGCTCGGCGGCGTCTCGCCCGGCCAGACGGTCCGTCCCTGTGCCTGCGATCAGCCAGGTCGAGGCGGAATGGCGCGCGCGCGCCGTCGCCGCCCTCGAGCCGGCGCCGCCCCTCACGATCGATCGCATCCAACCGGATCAGTTGACGATCCCTCTCATGGAAATAGCACCGATTGCCACGCCGGCCATCGAGCTCCCTCCAGTCGGTTCGGCTGGAGGACGTTGACACACAACTTCGAACTTCAACGTTCGAACTTCAAACTTCGGACGCGAAGTTCCTCGAGGGACACATGAAGCGACTCGTGAAGATTTGCCTGGCTGTGGCGCTGGCCGCCACACCGGTTGCCGCACAGCAAACCGCGCCGCCGCCCACGACACCCACCGTGACGCAGCCAGTCCCGGCGGCGCCAACACAGACGCCGCCGCCCGGCCGCGGCCAGGGACGGGGAATGCCCCCGCCGACGACAACGCCGCCCACGATACCGCCGCCGGGACAGGCGCCGGGGCAGAATCAGCCGCGGCCGGAGCCGCCGTCGAGCTGGCAGAACGTCAAGATCGAGGTCGCGATCACCGATTCGCTGACCGCCGAACAGCAAACGAAAAAGACAGTGACCGTGCTGGTCCTCGATGGCCGCGCCGGTCAGGTACGCTCGATGGGGCAACCGTGAAGTCATCAATGTCGACGTCTCGCCGACGATTCGTCCGGATGGCCGAATCTACCTGCGACTGACCCTCGAGTACTTCCCGGAAGTCAGCGTGAAGCAAGCTGAGGCGACTGGCGCGTCTCGTGAAACGCGCTTCAACGAGTCGCTGTCGCTGATCGTGAACGATGGCAAACCCATTCTCGCGTCTCAGTCATCCGACCCCCGGGGCGATCGCAAGGTCACGGTGGAGCTCACCGCGACCGTGCAGAAATGACGAAGGGTCTATTGCCCTGCCAGCCCTCTGAGCGCTTCGGCCGCCGCGCCCTGGGCGGCTGAATCGAGCGACGCGGCCCGCCGTTGCGCATCGCGCAGGTGCGTCAAGACGATCTCCAGGCGGCCGGCGCGCTCGGCCTGTCCGGTTTCCCGCAGCCGGGTCTGCGCCTTCTCGACGAGGCCGCGCGCCTCTTCGAAGCGCTTGCTGGCGTCGCCGAAATTGACCAGGAAGAGACTCACGCGTCCGTCGGAAATCAGGGCGCGCGCTTGCGCGAACTCCGCCCGCTCCTCGACGCCGGCGCACTTGACGCTCGGCGCCAGCGCGCCCGGACGCGCCCGACGAGCCAGCCGATGCCGAAGGTGACGACGGCCGCCAGCAGGATTGAGCCGATGACTCTAAGAGACACGGTGACGTTGTGAAGGCCTAACGACTTATGAAACTCTTCATGAGCTTCAACCTTCACTTCATGTCTTGAAGGTTCGGAGGCGACTAATGCAGCTGACGGGGTTCAGTCCAGGCGGAGAGTTTAGTGACGACGTCGAACTGGCGGAGGAGCTGACCGACGACCTCGCAAGCGTCTTCGCGCTGGCAGAGCTGCTCGATCTCCTGGAGGATTCTGGCGAGGGCATCTTCGGCTTGCGCGATCGCGCCTTCCGAGTAGTACTCCCGCTGCCGTTCGAGACACTGGTGATGCTTGAGAAACTCTTCCCGGAAGAACTCTGCGAGGCAATGGCAGGAGGCACCTGCCAAGGGTCTTTGCTGACCTGGGGCGTCGACGGACATCAGACGACTCTTGAAAGCCATCAAGTCAGGGCACATCCAGTGTAGGCGGCTTCGGTGCGAACTGTCAATCGGCTGTTACACAGAAACGGTGCGCAGGGACGAACGCTCAGCCCGCGAGTGCCCTTTTCATGAGGTCGCTGACAATCTTCGGATTCGCTTTCCCGCCGCTGTTCTTCATGACCTGGCCGACGAGGAACCCAAGGGCGTTGGTCTTGCCGGCGCGGAACTGCGCCACCGGATCGGGATAGCGGCGGATGACCTCGTCCACCAGCGACGCGAGCGCTGCGGTGTCGTCGAGCTGCGCCAGGCCGTCGCGTTCGACAATGACGCCGGCCGGCTCTCCGGTCGCCCACATCTTTTCGAAAACGTCCTTGGCGCGGGAGCTGCTGACGACGCCCCGCTCGGCCAGCGCCGCCAGTTCGGCCAACGCCGCCGGCTGAATCGGCGACGCCGACAGATGCTCGGCGCCTGTCTCCTTCAACTTGCGGCGGACCTCGCCCTGGATCCAGTTGCTGGCGGCCTTGGGTGAGGCGCCGGCGGCGACCGTGGCTTCGAAATAGTCTGCGCCCCCGGGCAACAGCCGGACCAGCACGTCAGCGTCATATTCGGTCAGGCCGTGCGCGGCGACGAAGCGCGCCTTGCGCGCCTCGGGCAGTTCCGGCAGCGACTCGCGGATCGACGCGATCCAGGCCGCATCCACGGTCACCGGCTCGAGATCGGGCTCGGGGAAGTAACGGTAGTCGTGCGCCTCTTCCTTGCTCCGCATCGAAAACGTCTGCCCGCGCGCGCTGTCCCACAGGCGCGTCTCCTGACGCACGCGGCCGCCACCCGTCACCAGTTCGGTCTGACGCTCGATCTCGAACTCGAGCGCCTGCTGCAGATACTTGAACGAGTTGACGTTCTTGACTTCGGCCTTGGTGCCGAATTCCTGCTGTCCCACCGGCCGCACGGACACGTTGGCGTCACACCGCAGGCTGCCCTCTTCCATGTTGCCGTCGTTGACGCCGAGCGCGACGAGGATCTCGCGCAGATGCGCAAAGCAGGCCGCGGCGTCGGCGGCCGTCCGCAGATCCGGCTCGGTGACGATCTCGATCAATGGCACGCCCGACCGATTGAAATCGAGATAGGTCGCGCGATCCGAATCGGGAAAGCCGTGGTGCAGCGACTTGCCGGCGTCCTCCTCCATGTGGACGCGCGTGATGCGCACGCGAGGCCCGCCCGAGGCCTGCACCCAACCGTCGGTCGCGAGCGGCCGGTCGTACTGCGAGATCTGGTACCCCTTCGGCAGGTCCGGATAGAAATAGTTCTTCCGCGCGAAGATCGACGGCGACTGGATGGTGCAATTGAGCGCGAGCCCGGCACGAATCGCCAGGGCGACCGCCTGCCGGTTCAGCACCGGCAGCGCGCCCGGCAGACCCAGACAGACGGGACAGACGGCAGTGTTCGGCGGTGCGCCAAACGTCGTGGCGCACCCGCAGAAGATTTTCGTGCTGGTCAGTAACTGCGAATGGATTTCGAGACCGATGACCGCTTCGAAGTTCATGTGGACGGACACATGTTAGAACAAGGCCTCAACCACGGGGGCCACGGAGCAGCACGGGGACACGGGGTTCAAACCACCGCCTCCAAGACGTGAAGGAATGAAGGAACTGAAGCACGTGAAGACGCCCGGCGTCGGCGGGCGGAGCCCGCCCGCGTGCAACCCTTCAAGAACTTCACCCCTTCATGCCCTTCATGTCTATGAAACAGGCGTTTTCAACAGCGTGCAGAGGTGCTAGCCGGTTTGACTCCGTGAGCCCCGTGCCTCTCCGCGATCTCCGTGTTGGAGGTCCGTGCTCTTGCTTGTTAAGCGCCCTTAGGTCCCGCTGCTTTGACCTCTGCCGCCGCCGTCGCTTCGAACGTCTTGAAGTTTTCGACGAACATATGCGCCAGCTTCCTGGCCTGTGCGTCGTAGGCCGCGGCGTCCTTCCACGTGGAACGCGGGGTCAGCACGCCTGGCGGCACGTCCGGGCAGCTCTTCGGAACGTCGAGATTGAACACTGGATCGGTCTCGTAGCCGACGCGATCGAGCGCGCCGGAAAGCGCGGCGTTGATCATCGCGCGCGTATGCGCGATCTTCATCCGGGTGCCGACGCCGTACGGGCCGCCGGTCCAGCCGGTGTTGACGAGCCACACGCGCGCGTCGTGTCGGGCGATCCGCTCGCCGAGCAGTCTGGCGTAGACGTTGGGATCCCACACCATGAACGGCGCCCCGAAGCACGTGCTGAACGTCGCTTTCGGTTCCGTCACGCCGCGCTCGGTGCCCGCCACCTTCGCCGTGTACCCCGACAAGAAGTGATACATCGCCGCCGCCGGAGAGAGGCGCGCGATTGGCGGCAACACCCCGAAGGCGTCGGCCGTCAGCATCACGATGTTCTTCGGATGGCCGCCGCGCCGCGATGGCACCGCGTTATCGATGAACTCGAGCGGGTAGGCGCCGCGCGTGTTCTCGGTCGCGCGGTCATCGTTCAGGTCGAGTGCGCGCGTCGCGGGATCGACGGTGACGTTCTCCAGGACCGTGCCAAACCGCCGCGTGGTCGCGTAGATCTGCGGCTCGGCCTCGGCCGAGAGGCGAATCATCTTCGCGTAACAGCCGCCCTCGAAGTTGAACACGCCGTCCGCGCTCCACCCGTGCTCGTCGTCACCGATCAGCCTCCGGTCCGGATCGCTCGAGAGCGTCGTCTTGCCCGTGCCCGACAGCCCGAAGAAGAGCGCCACGTCCCCGCGCGGCGCCGACGTTGGCCGAGCAGTGCATCGGCATCACGTCGCGAAGCGGCAACAGATAGTTCATGACGGTGAAAATCGACTTCTTGATCTCGCCGGCGTAATTGGTGCCGCCGATGATGACGAGCTTCTTCGCAAAGTTGACGACGATGAACGTTTCGGAGTTCGTCTTGTCGACCGAGGGCGTGGCGGTCACGCCGGGCAGGTCGATCACGGTGAACTGCGGATCGTGGCCCAGCCGCGCGACCGGATCCGGTTCGGGAATGAAGAGGTGGCGGGCGAACAGGCTCTGCCATGCACGTTCGGTAATGATCCGGATGGGCAACCGGTAGGCTGGATCGGCGCCCGCCCAGGCGTCGAGGACGAACAGATCCTTGCCGCGCGCATACGACTGCATCCGATTGAGGAGTCCGTCAAACGCGTGCGCCGTCGCGGGCCGGTTGACCTTGCCCCACGCGACGTGCGCTTCACTCGACGCTTCGCGGACGATGAACTTGTCGTTCGGCGATCGGCCGGTGTGCTGACCGGTGCTGCACACGAGCGGGCCGTCCGCCGAGATGACGCCCTCGTGCCGGCGAACCGCCTGCTCGTACAACGCCGGAACGCTGAGATTCCAATGGACTTCACCCGCGCCCGACAGGCCTACCGCATCGAGTTCGACCTTGCGTTCACCGTGAGACATAGCACCCCTTGGAGCGATCGACACAAACGCATCATCTTACCGTGAGCCACGGACCCTCGTCAGTGGGTTGAGTCGGCGCCGCGCTAGTGGGCACACGGCCTCTCCCGACTCGCCGGCTCCCCGGCCGGCAGCCGGACAAAAAACCGGGCGCCCTGCTCAGGTTGGCTCTCCACCCAGACGTCCCCGCCATGGTCGCGGACGATGCCTGAGACGATGCTCAGCCCGAGGCCGGTCCCGACGCCCGGCGGGCGCGTCGTAAAAAAAGGATCGAAGACGCGACCGAGGATCGCCGGCTCGATCCCATGCCCGGTATCCTCGACTTCGACGCGGACCGTGCCGGAACCAGCGTCAGCAACCCCGCGGATCGCCAGCCGACGCGTCGGCCGCGCACCGAGCGCGTGTTCCGCATTCAGGACGAGGTTCAGGAACACGTGCCGGATCTGCGGGGCGTCGACGAGCACGAGCGGGAAGTCCGGCGCGAACTCGGTGCTGACCTCGATGCCGTTGACGCGGAGATCGTGAGCCCGCAAGTCGAGCACCTGTGCGCACAGGAACGAGAGGTCGTGATGGGCGCGGACCGGCTGCTGTCGCCGGGCGAAGAGCAACAGGTTCCGCACGATCCGCGTCGCGTTTTCCGCTTCGGCCAGGATGCTCGCGACGTCCTCCTGCAAGTGCTTCCCGCGCGGCCCTCCTCGCCCCCGCCGTGCGACTTGCTGCTGCACGAGCTGCGCGTAGCCCATCACACTTGTCAACGGGTTGTTGAGATCGTGCGCCACGCCGGCGACGATCTGACCGAGGGCACTCAGCTTGCCGGCCTCGATCACTTGCTGCCGCGTGGCTCTGCAGGTCGCTTGCGAGCCTGTCGGCGTGAATCGCAGCGCCGAGCTGACGGGCCACCGCCGCGATCGCGCCATCGCTTTCATCGGAACATGCCGCCGCGCCGCAGGCGACCACGAGGGCACCGTACGCGAAGTCGTGCGCCATGACAGGCGCCGCGACGACGTGCCACTGATCTCCTGCCGACCCCCGGACGACATCGCGCTGCGTCAGGACGCGATCGACGATCGGCGCCAGTTCCGTGGCGACGTCGACTGGCGGGACGCCGGGGAACGCGGCCACGCGGCGCGGCTGCGGTGAGTCTGCGGTGGCGAGGTGGATTTCGACGAGCCGCGCCTCGAGCCGCGAGGCCACGACCTCCGCGAGCGATCGGAGCACCGGTTCGTCCGGCGCTCGCGAGGACATGAGGCCGGCCGTGTCGGTGAGCAGGCGAAGCGCGCGCCTGGCGCGTTCGACTGGGCTCGCCCGCGGCCGCGTCATGCGACACTCTCCTCCCTTCCCGGGGCGGCCGTCAACCACGCGGCGGACACGCTGCAGCCGGGCTGGCCTCGACCGATAAGACGGCAGATCGATGCCCATTCGTGTCAGTTCGTTCATCGGGGTGGTCGTCGTGGCGGTGGCCGCGGGATGCCGGCTGCCAGCGCCGTACGCAGTGCCGTCGCTGCCCGGCCTGACCGTTCCCGATCGCGTCTCGGTGCGTTCGGGCGATCGCATCGTCAGCGTCGCTCTCGAGGAGTACGTGACCGGCTCGGTGCTCGCCGAAGTCACGCCGCTCAACGAGACGCCGGACGCCGTGGCGCGGATTTATGAAGTGCAGGCCGTCGTCGCGCGGACGTACGTCGTCGCGCATCGCGGCCGGCATCGTGCCGACGGCTTCGACGTCTGCGACACCACCCACTGTCAGTTGTACGACCCGGCGCGCATTCAGACGTCGCGGTTCAGCGCGGCGGCCGGTACCGCGGTCCGGCGCACGGCCGGTCAGGTCCTCAGCTACGGCCGACGCGCGGCGGACGCGGTGTACCACGCGGACTGCGGTGGCGCGACGACGGACGCCGGCAACGTCTGGGGCGGACGCACCGTCCCGTATCTGCAAGGCCTGGCCGACGACGTGCCGGGATCGATCCACCGGGCGTGGACGTTCACCGCGACGAGCGAGACGGTCCGCGCCGCCCTCAACCGCGACCCCCGCACGGCCGTCGGCACGCGGCTCAGCAACATCGAGGTGCTGCTGCGGGACGCGAGCGGTCGCGCGACGAGCGTCGTCCTTCGCGGCGAGCGAGAGCGCATCGTGCGCGGCGAAGATCTGCGGGCCGTGCTCAATCGGACGATGGGAGACCGGGGCGTCCAGAGCACCAAGTTCAGCGTGACCCGCACCGGCACGTCGTATCGCTTCGATGGCGCCGGGTTCGGTCACGGCGTCGGCCTCTGTCAGGCCGGCGCCGCCGCGCGGGCGCGGCGCGGAGAGGGACTCGCCGACATACTTCGGGCCTACTTTAAAGACGCGATTCTGGCCCGACAGTAAACAAGAGCTTCGCAGACACCCGCCCGAGCGCGGGGGTGGGGTCCCCGCTGCGACACCGCGAAGCGCTCAGCGCTGAGCGCCCGAGGCGCGGGGGTGGGGTCCCCGCTGCGACACCGCGAAGTGCGTGAGCGCTGAGCGCTCGAGGCGTGGGTGGGGCCCCGCTGCGACACCGCGAAGTGCGTGAGCGCTCGAGCTGCCCGCTAACGCCTTCAGGCGTGGGGCCCCACCCCCACGCTCGGACGCTCGGGGCTCGCTACGCTCGCTCCCTCGCGGTGTCCGTGGGCCTCAGTCCCGAGATCTTCTCCGTGCTCTCTAGCTCTTCTCCGTGTCCTCGCTCTTCCCCGGTGTCGCTGCTAGAATTGGGTGAGGTAAACGGTCGCCCATCCCCGCCGTATGAACATGTCAGGAGCCAGTGCCCCACCGGTGATCGCCAGAGAAGCCGACGCCCGCGTGGCCGTGGACGTCAAGGCCCTTCAGGCCGCTGGGCGGCTCGATGATGCACGGGAGCGGTTTTCCGAGCTCATCGTGCGCCATCAGCGGCGGGCGACGCGCATTGCGTTTCATTACCTGCGCGATGCGGCAGATGCCGACGAGGCGGTACAGGACGCGTTCGTCAAGGCGTACACGCACTTGGGAACGTTCCGCGAAGAGCTGCCCTTTGAGGTGTGGTTCACTCGCATCCTGATCAACGGGTGCCTCGACCGCTTGAAGCAACGGCGGCGGCGGGAGAAATGGATTGCGCCACCAACGGTGGATCCGAGTGGCGTCGAGCGGAATCCGGCCGATTACGTGCCGGCGAAAGGGCCGAGTCCTGAGGAGCAGCTGCTCTCGAGCGAGCGCCGCCGTCAGTTGACCGAGGCGCTCTCGCAGTTGCCGGAACGGCAGCGACTGGTGTTCATGCTGAGTCACTTTGAGGGCCGATCGTCGCGCGAAGTCAGCACGATGACGGGCCTCAACGAATCGACCGTTCGTGTGCATTTGTTCAGGGCGATCAGGCGATTGCGCGGGCTGCTCGCGCGAGCACCGGCCGCCCGGCCCGACAGGAGGGTGAGTCGTGCGGCTCATTGATTCGGTATTTCGCCAGGGGCATCTCGCGGAGGCCGCCCTCATCGAAGCGGTCATGACCGGTGAGCGTCCCCACCACCTCGAGCGCTGTGAGATCTGCGCCGACCGGGCGGTCGAGCTGGGCCGCTGGCTGGACGACGCACGGACGCTCGGCGTCGAAGCCGCAGAGGCCGCCTTTCCGCCTGAGCGACTGGCCGCCCAGCAGGCGCAGATCCTGCGAAAGCTCGAGCAGATCGATCAGCCGTCGCGCGTGATTGCCTTCCCGAACCCCCCTCAGTGGCGGCTCGATGGCCGGGAGGCTGGCGGACGGCGCGTGGCCGCCTCGTGGGTCGGGATCGCGGCCGCCGCGGGCCTGATCATCGGCGTCGCCGGTGGGCAGATCACGGCCCGGCTCGGTACCCGGCAGGCGCCGCCGCCCGCCACCGTCGCCCAATCCGTACCGGCAGCCGCAGTCGCCGATGAGGTTGCGGCGGCTCCCGTGGATTCGTCGCTGCTCGAACAGGACTTCGACACGATTCAATTGAAGGCGGTCGAGGCCATCGACGACCTGACGCCAAGGATGACGGCCCGGGCCGGGGGCTGATGCCCTCACTGATCTTTCGCAAGGGCCTCGACCTGAAGGAGGCCGTCGCCGGCGAGCTGGCGGCGGCATACGACAGCGCCATCGTCGATGAGGTCCGCGCCGCCGGGTTCGTCCGGCGCGCCGGCCGCCTCACGATCCACCTCGCCCAGGAGTTCGGCTTCTGCTACGGCGTCGATCGCGCGGTGGACTACGCGTATCAGACGCGCAAGCGGTTTCCCGACCGGCGGGTCCTTCTGACCGGCGAAATCATTCACAACCCGCACGTCAACGACCGGTTGCGCGCCCAGGGTATCCACATCCTCACTGACCCCGGTGAAGATCGCGACACGCTCGGGCCGAGCGACGTGGTCATCCTCCCGGCCTTCGGCGTCTCGATCGCCGACCTGGCCGACCTCGAGCGCCGCGGCTGCACGCTGGTCGACACCACGTGCGGATCGGTCCTCAACGTCTGGAAGAACGTCCGGCGCTACGCGCAGGACGGCTTCACCTCGGTGATTCACGGCAAGGTCCATCACGAGGAGACGCAGGCGACCGCGTCCCAGGCGACGCAGTTTCCCGGCGGTCATTTTCTCGTGGTCCGCGACGAGGAAGAGGCGTCGGTCGCGTGCGACTTCATTCGCCACGGCGGCGACGCGGCTGGGTTCATCGCGCGGTTCGGCCAGGTCGCCTCTTCCGGGTTCGATCCGGCCGTCCACCTGGAGCGGGTCGGCTGCGCCAACCAGACGACCATGCTGATGAGCGAGTCGCTGAAAATCGGCGAGATGTTCCGCGACGCCATGCGCGAACGGTACGGCGACGGCGAGCTGGCCACGCGGTTCAGGGCCTTCGACACCATCTGCAGCGCGACGCAGGAGCGTCAGGACGCCGTCGTCTCGCTCCTCGACGCCCAGCCAATCGATCTGACGGTCGTCATTGGCGGCTACAACAGCAGTAACACGTGCAATCTGGCCCGCATCTGCGCCGAGCGCGTGCCGACGTTCCACATCGCGGAGCCGGATTGCCTGGCCTCCGCCGACGAGATCCGCCACCGCCCGATCGGCGCGCCCTCGACCGCCAGCGTGCCGGAACAGATCACCCGGAACTGGCTGCCAGCCGGCCCGATCGCCCTCGGCCTGACGGCCGGCGCTTCCACGCCCAACAACGTCGTCGGGCAGGTGATCCAGCGCCTCGAATCGTTCGTCAAGAACACGCTGATCAGGCCAAGGCCAAGGGCCCAGGGCTCAAGTTTCGCGGCGAACTCCAGTGTGAAAAAACTGTGACAGGGACGCTTGGGCTTAGCCTTGGGCCTTGGTGGCCCGAGTTGGGGGCGCTGAGCCCTCCGGGACGCCCCCGTCCCGTAAACGCCGCCCGCCCCTGAGGCGTAAACCCTCACGTGAGCGCACTGCATCCCCGATTCAGCTACCCGGCCGCCGCGTTTGGGCTGGCCCTCCTGATCGCGGTGCCGACGGGAGGCACCGCCCTGCACTCCGCGACCCAGGCCGGAACGCGGCCGACGGCGACTGGCCAGACGCAGGTCCAGACCCCGGCCCCTGTCCCGAATGGCCAACGTCCTGCGGGCGCGTCTCGGCCCTTCGAGTGGGAGTGGTGGAAGGACGCGGACGTCCAGAAAGCGCTGGCGCTGAGCGAGTCGAAGGTGAAGAATATCAGCCGGATTTTCGATGAGCGCGCCCGGCGAGTCCGCCCGACCTTTGAAAAGTACGAGACTGAAAAAGCCGAATTGGACCGGCTGGCAGCTGAACGAAAAATCAGCGTTGAAGAATTCACGCTGCACGTGACCCAAGTCGAGGCGCTCCGCTCGGAGCTCAACAAGAGCCGGACGATCATGAACTATCGGATCCTTCGTGAGTTGACGCCCGAACAGAATCAGAAGCTCAAGGAAATCGCAGATCAGCGGTGGAACCCGCGCAACGGCGCGCGGCGGCCGCGGAGCTCAGCCGCATCGATAGTTCGTCTCCGTTCGTCTAAGGACGTTGCGGCGTAGCGCGCTTCCGCGCTGCCGCCTTTCTCTGGAGTAGTGCACGATGGTCAGGACTTTGCGAAATATCACCCTGTGGACGTTTGCCGTTGCGATCACCGCCATGGCGGGCGTCTCCGCGCAGCAGGCGGCGCCGGCCGGCTTGCCGGCGGCGGCGCCGCAACAGGCGCCCACGATCGACACCTATGTGGTCGGCCAGGCGAAACCGCCGGAAACGCCGGGCACGCAGATGATGGACCTGACGCTCGAACAGGCGATGCAGCGCGCGCTCGACAAGAACATCGATCTGCAGGTCGCGCGGGTCAATCCGCTGATTCAGGACTACAACCTGGTGACGGCGCGCGCGGCGTTCAAGCCGACGCTCTCCGCGTCGTTCAACCAGAACCGCTCGTCGTCGGTGACCACGAGCGCCCTCGACAACGTCGGCACGACGCTGACGAACTCGTCGCAGGCCTACAACGGGTCGTTGAACCAGTTGCTGCCGTGGTACGGCGGTCAGCTCGGCGTCAGCTTCAGCAACGGCCGCTCGGCGTCGAACAGCTTGAACAACCTGCGCAACCCCAGCTACTCGTCGCAGGTCCGCGCCAACTACTCGATGCCGCTGCTCGCCAACTTCAAGATCGACAACCAGCGCAACGCGCTGCGGACGCAGACGGTGCAGCGCCAGATCAGCGACCTGCAGTTGCAGAGCACGATCGAGAACACGAAATCGCAGGTCAGGCAGGGGTACTGGAACCTGAAGGCCTCGATTGAGGCGATCGAGATTCAGAAGCGCTCGCTCGATCTCGCCCGGCGATCGCTGGCCGACACGAACATTCGGGTCGAGATCGGCACGCTGGCGCCGATCGACGCGGTCAACTTCGAAACGCAGGTCGCGAGCGCCGAACAGCAGCTGCTCGCCGCGCAGATCGCCTGGACGACGCAGGAGCTGTCGTTCAAGCGGCTCATCGTGAGCGGCCCGGACGACGAGCTCTACAAGATGACGATCAACCCGCTCGACGGTCCAGGCTTCGGCGAGCAGAAGGTCGACATCACGGCGGCCGTCCAGACGGCGCTGGCCAACCGGACGGACATCGACATCGCCCGCAAGAACCTCCAGGTCAGCACGTTGAACCTGGAAGTGACGAAGAACAACATCCTGCCGGGCCTCAATCTCACGGGCAGCTACACGCTGAGCGGCACGGGCGGCCCACAGTACGAGCTGAACCGGCAAACGAACATCCGCACCCAGCTGGCGGACGGCGGTTACTTCGACGCGTTTCGCGGCATCGGCTCGTTCGACACGCCGGCGTGGACCATGGGCCTCACGTTCAACTACCCGCTCGGCATGGCCTCGGCCAAAGCCGCGCTCGCGCGCGCCGAACTGACGATGCAACAGCAGCAGACGAACCTCAAGTCGACCGAGCTCAGCATCAGCACACAGGTCACGCAGGCGGGCTTGAACGTGCAGAACACCTATCTGCAGTTCATGGCGGCGCGCAAGACCCGTGAGGCGCGTGAGAAGAACACGGCCGCCGTGCAGACACGGTTCGACAACGGCATGGCGACCAACTTCGAGGTCGTGACCGAGCAGCAGAACCTGACGCAGGCCCGGCTGAGCGAGCTGACCGCGATTCTGCGGTACATCAATGCCGTGGCCGAGTTCGACCGCGTGCAGCGCGTGGGCGGCGGTTCGTAGGCGTCTATGCGAAAAGTCATCGCCGTCGTCGTCGTCCTGGTCGCCATCGCCGGCGGCGCCTGGTACTACCGGAACGGGAGCAACCCGGGCGCGGCGGCCGCGTCGGGCCCGCCCGCCGGAGCCCGGGCGCGCCGGGCGGCGGCGGCAGAGGCGGCGGTGGCGGGCGCGGCCTGATGACCGTCGAAACCGCGCCGACCACTCGTCAGGACGTCGTCGACTACATCACGGCCGTCGGCAACCTGGTCGGCCAGCTCACGGTCGACATCCAGCCCCGCGTCGGCGGCCGGGTCGAGGCGATGAGCGTCAAGCTCGGCGATCGGGTCACCAAGGGCCAGCAGATCGCGAAGATCGAAGACCGCGAGCTGCTCGAGCAGATTCGGCAGGTCCAGGCGAACCTCGACGTCAACAAGGCGACGGTCGTCAACCGCGAGAGCGACGAGAAGGTCGCGGCCAGCGTGCTTGGCGCGCAACCAGGCGAGCTACGACCGCGGCCTGGTGGCGAAGCAGGTGCTCGAAGACGCCGAGGCGCGCCACAACGCGGCGGCCGCGCAGGTCAACGTCGCCAAGGCGCAGCTGGCGCAGACGATGGCGCGGATCGACGAGCTGAAGATCACGCTCTCGAACACGACGATCAGCTCGCCCGGTCGACGGCTTCGTCAGCCGGCGGCTGCTCGATCCCGGCGCGTTCGCCGGCGCCAACACCGTGATCATGACCGTCGTCGACATCAGCACGGTGCGGCTCATCACCAATCTCGTGGAGAAGGGCTTCAAGCGCATCGTCCCGGGCGTGGTGGCTGAGGTCTCGGTGGACGCCTTCCAGGGCGAGCAGTTTCAGGGCGTCGTCAGTCGCGTCGCCCCGGTCTTCGATCCCGCGACGCGCACGGCCTCGATGGAGATCGAGGTCCCGAATCCCGGCTTCCGTCTGAAGCCCGGCATGTACGCGCGCGTGCGGCTCACGGTCGAGCGTCGGCAGAACGCGCTTGACGGTGCCGCGTGGCGCCGTCGTCGACACCGAAGGCAAGCGCGGCGTGTTCATGGTCGACAACGCCCAGACGGCACGCTTCCGCGAAGTGCAGACCGGGTTGCAGGACAACGACCGCATCGAGATCCTCGACGGCCTGAGCGACGGCGAGCGCGTCGTCACGGCCGGGTCGCTGGCGCTGCGCGATGGCGACCGCGTCCAGCTGACGGGCGATCCCGGCGGCAAAGGCGGCAAGGGCGGCCGCGCCGGCGGACAGGGCGCCAAGGGTGAGGGGAAGAAGTAGCGCAATCGTAGCGCGGCTCGGGTTTCGAGCCGCGTCAGTCTTTGACGGAGTCTTTGATGTCCATCCCCCGCGTAGCGATTGAGCGTCCGGTCACGATGTTCATGCTGTCAGCAGTCATCGTGCTGCTGGGCGGGCTGTCGCTGTTCAAGCTGCCGGTCGACCTGATGCCGGACGTGACCTATCCGAGCATCACGGTGCGCGTCGGTTACGGCGGCGTCGGGCCGGCGGAGATCGAAGAGCTCATCGTGCGGCCGCTCGAACAGACGCTGGCCGCCGTGCCGGCGCTCGAGCAGATGAACTCCACCGCGTCGGAAGGCTCCGGCACGGTGCGGCTCAACTTCGCGTGGGGCACCAATCTGAGCGAGGCGGCCGACGAAGTGCGGTCGCGCGTCGATCGCGTGCGGGGCCGGCTGCCGCAGGAAGCGGATGCGCCGAGCATCCAGAAGTTCGACTCGGCGGCGGCGCCCATCATGGGCATCGGCGTCGAAGGCGACTACGACCGCGTCACGTTGCGCGAGATGGCCGAGCTCGATCTGGTGCCGCGTCTCGAGCGCGTCGAGGGCGTCGCCGCCGTCACCGTCAACGGCGGGCTGCGGCGGCAGATTCACGTCGAGCTGTCGAAAGAGAAGATCACCGCGCTCGATCTGTCGGTCGATCGCGTGATCACCACGCTGCGCACCGAAAACCAGAACGTGCCGCTCGGCGAAGTCGACGAGGGCGACGCGACCTATCTCGTGCGCAGCCAGGGCCAGTTCCAGAGTCTCGATCAGATTCGTGACCTGGTCGTGCTCACCAAGGGCAGCGTGCCGATCTACCTGCGCGACATCGCCGAGGTGAAGGACACGACCGAGGACCTGCGCTCGTTCCAGCGCATCAACGGCAAGCCCGGCGTCCGGATGCAGGTCTCCAAACAGTCGGGCAAGAACACGGTCGCCATCGCCGAGGCGGCCAAGCGCGAGATCGAGCGCATCAACCGCGAGATGCCGAACATCCGGCTGACGCTGCTCGACGACCAGTCGAAGTTCATCGAGCGCTCGATCCACGCGGTGCGTGAGGCGGTGTACCTCGGCTCGTTCCTGGTCATCGCGATCATCTTCATCTTCCTGCGCAACATCCGCTCGACGCTGATCATCTGCACGTCGATTCCGATCTCGGTCATCGGCACGTTCGCGCTGCTCTACTTCGCCGGGTTCACGCTGAACACGATGACGTTCGGCGGGCTGGCGCTCGGCATCGGCATGATCGTCGACGCGTCGATCGTCGTGCTCGAGAACACGTTCCGGCACATGGAAATGGGCAAGCCGCGGATGCAGGCGGCGATCGAAGGCAGCGAGGAGGTGTGGTCGGCCATCCTCGCGTCGGTGCTGACGCACATCGCGGTGTTCGTGCCGCTGCTCTTCCTGTCCGGCGTCTCGAGCATCCTGTTCGTCCAGCTTTCGATCGTCGTCATGTTCTCGCTGACGATGTCGCTGTTCGTCGCCGTCACGGTCGTGCCGGTGCTGTGCTCACGGCTGTTGAAGCTGCCGCCGCCGGTCGAACAGCGGACCGGGATCCTTGGGCGGATGTACACGGTCAGCGAGCGGTTCTTCGAGCGCATCGACGACGGCTACGCGCGGATCCTGCGGGTGACGATGCACCACCGGCCGACCGTCCTGATGGCCGCCACCGCGGTCACGGTGCTCGCGTTCCTGATCCTCCCGACGATTCCGACCGAGCTCGTGCCCGCCACCGACGAAGGCGAAGTGTCGATCTACGGCGCGGATGCCGCCCGGCACGCGGATCGAGCGCACGGAGCAGATCGCGCTGCGGCTCGAGGCGATGGTCCGCGACAACGTGCCCGAAGCCGTGACGGTGATGAGCAACGCCGGTGGCGGCGGCATGTTCGGCGGCGGCCGGGCGGGGGCGGCGGCAACGCGAACGTGACCGTCAAGCTGGTGCCGCGCGACGAACGGGTCCGCTCGAGCGACCAGATCGCCACCGATCTGCGGCGCGTGCTGGTCGGGCTCGCCGGCACGACGATTACCACGCGCGCCTCGGGCGGCAACCAGCAGCTGACGCGCGCGCTCGGCGGCGGGCAGGACAGCCGCCTCGCCGTTGAGATCCGTGGCGAGGAACTGCGCGAGTCGCGCCGGATCGCCGAGATGGTGCTGGGCGTGCTGAAAGAGACGCCGGGCATCGCCAACCCGCAGATCGGCCGCGAAGAAGGCCGGCCGGAGCTGACGATTCGGGTGGATCGGCCCAAAG
Source organism: uncultured Acidobacteriota bacterium (assembly GCA_963816795.1). GTDB lineage: Bacteria > Acidobacteriota > Vicinamibacteria > Vicinamibacterales > SCN-69-37 > CAWFLT01. Next base: position 126,082 of record CAWFLT010000006.1, read on the forward strand.
CCGCATTGCTCGGCTTGAGCGTCTCGAGCGTCGCCAACACGATTCGGACCAACATCGGCGGCACGCAGGCGGCCTTCTTCCGCGAACGGGGCAAAGAGTTCCCGATCATCGTCCGGCTGCGTGAAGCGGATCGCGACCGCGTCGAGTCGATCAACGACGTGCTGCTCAGCACGCCTCAGGGGACCGTGCTGCAGGCACGCAACCTGCTGGACCTGCGGCCGCAGACCGGGCCGACGCAGATTGAGCGGAAGAACCAGCAGCGGATCATGCGCGTCAACGCCGAGCTCGATGCCGGCACCGCGCTTGGCGAAGCGGTCAAGGCCGTCAATGCCCGCCTGCCGCAGATTCAGCCGAACATCCCGCAGGGCTTCACGGTCGGCTTCGGGGCCGAGGTCGAGCAGCAGGCGCAGGCCTTCCAGCAGCTCCAGGTGCTGCTGCTGCTGGGCGTGTTGCTCGTCTACGCGGTCATGGCCTCGCAGTACGAATCGCTCCGCGACCCGTTCATCGTCATGTTCTCGGTGCCGGTGGCCGCCATCGGCGTGGTCGCGGCGCTGAAATTGACGTCAACGTCTTTCAGTCTTCAGGCGTATATCGGAGTGATCATGCTGGCGGGGATCGTGGTGAGCAACGCGATTCTGCTGGTGGACTACACCAACATCCTGCGCCGCCGTGATGGGTTCGGTGTACGGGAAGCGGTCGAGAAGGCGGGACGGACCCGGCTCCGGCCGATTGTCATGACCACCCTGACGACGATTCTGGGGCTGGTGCCCATGTCGCTCGGCATCGGCGAAGGGGCCGAACTGCAGGCGCCGCTGGCCCGCGTGGTCATTGGCGGCCTGACGGCGTCCACGCTCGTGACTCTGGTGCTCGTGCCGACGGTGTACACGTTGTTTGAAGAAGGCCTATCCGGACTGCGCCGAGGAGCGGCGACGTCTCATCCTGAGCGAGCCTAAACGACCATGAAAAAGCTAATCGGTTTCATCATTCTTCTTGCGCTCGCCGGCGGCGGCACCTGGTACTACTACAAGTACGGGAAGCCCGTCGAGAAGCCGCAGGTCGGGTACGCGACGATCTCGCAGGGCAGCATCATTGAGCAGGTCAGCGCCACTGGCACGCTCGAGCCGATGAAGCGCGTGGACGTCGGGTCGCAGGTCTCGGGCGTGGTGAAGGAGATGTACGTCGACTTCAACCACATCGTCAAGGAGAAGCAGCTCCTCGCCGAGATCGACCCGTCGCTGCTCCAGGTACAGGTGGACATCCAGGTCGCGAATATCGAGCGGCAGAAGATGGACATCGAGAACCAGGAAGTGCAGCTGCTCGACGTCAAGAAGCAGTACGACCGGACCAAGGCGCTGTTCGACAAGCAGTTGCAGAATGTGCAGCAGCTCGAGCAGGCCGAGCTCAACGTCAAGCTGAGGCAGGCGCAGATTGACTCGGCCAAGAAGTCGATCGTTTCGGCAGAAGCCAACCTGGCGCAGGCGCGGCTGAACGTCAGCTACACCAAGATCTACTCGCCAATCGACGGCGTCGTGGTCGATCGCAAGGTCGACAAGGGCCAGACCGTCCAGTCGAGCATGACGACGCCGTCGTTCTTCGTGCTCGCGACGGATCTCACGAACCTGAAGCTGACGGCCGGCGTGGACGAATCGGAAATCGGGAAGATCAAGCCGGACATGCCGGTCACCTTCACGGTCGACGCCTACGGGCAGCAGGTGTTCACCGGCAAAGTCAACGCCGTGCGGTTGAACGCGACCAACAACCAGAACGTGGTGACCTACCCGGTCTGGATCGACGTGCCGAATCCCGATCTTCGGCTGCGGCCCAGCATGACAGCGCAGGTCAAGATCATCATCTCGACGGCGGAGAACGTGGTGCGCGTGCCGAACACGGCGTTCCGCTTCCGGCCCAACAACGATATCTACCTGGCGCTCGGCCTCGAGCCGCCGGCCCCCGGCGCCGGCCGCCGCTTTGGCGGCGCAGGTGACGCAGCCAATGGGGATCCGAATGGCGGGGGACGTGGACGCCGAGAGGGTGGTCAGGGCGCCAACGCGCAGACGCCCCCAGCAGCGGGGGCGGGGGCAGCACCCGCCACCGGCACGCCGCCAGCGGCGGGAGCGCCGCCGGCAGGGACCACCGGTCAGCCGGCCGCGGGCGCCAAGGGCGAGGGCGGCAAGGGCGACCGCCAACGGATGCAGGGCGGGCAGCCCGGCCAGGGCGCACCGGGGCAGGGCGGAGCGGGGCAGGGCAACCAGCGGACGGGCCGTCAGGGCGGCGGGCAGGGCGGCCAGGGCTTCGGCGGCCGCGCCGGCATGGGCAACCTGACACCGGAACAGATCGCGGCCCTCCGCGAGCAGTATGGCGGCGGCCGCGGGCAAGGCGGCGGAGCGGGTCGCGGGCAAGGCGGCGGCGGACGCGGTGGCCAGAATCCAGCCGCTGGCGGTCAGCCGGCGCCACCCATGAACGCACAGGTTGGCGACAAGATCGACGCGTACTTCCGCGGCGTGCCCAAGCAGATCTCGCCGCAATCGGTGTGGACCTGGGACGAGGCGAAGAAAGAGCTCAAGCAGATCAATATCCGCGTCGGCGTCAGCGACGGCACGTTCAGCGAGTTGATCTCCGGCGACGTCCAGGTGGGTCAGCAAGTCGTCACGAGCATCATCATTCCGCAGTCGAGGGTGACCACGCCGGCCGGCCAGAACCCGTTCATGCAGCAGCCGGGCCGCGGCCAGCCCGGATTCGGGAACCCAGGCGGCGGTGGCAATCCGGGCGGTGGTCGCGGCGGCGGTGGTGGCGGCGGCCGCGGCGGAGACTAGGCAGAGCTTTCGAACACGAAGGGCACGAAGCACACGAAGGTAAGCTCAACAGTGCTCTTCGTTCCCTTCGTGGTCTTCGTGATGAAAGATTTTTAGACACGGGAGCTTCAGCAGTGGCGGTGATTGAAGTCAAGGACCTGACGAAGGTCTACCGGATGGGCGAGCATGAAGTGCGCGCGCTGCGCGGCGTCTCGCTCTCCATCGAGCATGGCGAGTTCGTCGCCGTGACGGGGCCGTCGGGCTCCGGCAAGTCGACGTTCATGCACATCGCGGGGTGCCTGGACCGGCCGTCGAGCGGCACCTACATCCTGGACGGCAAGGACGTCTCGAAGACGTCGAAGGACGAGCTGGCGCGCGTGCGCAATCAGAGGATCGGGTTCGTCTTCCAGGGCTTCAACCTGCTGACGCGCACGACGGCGCTCGACAACGTCGAGCTGCCGCTGCTCTACCGGCACGCGGACGCGTTCAAGGCCAGCGAGCGGCACAAGCGCGCGCTCGCGGCGCTCGACTCGGTCGGGCTGGGGTCGCGCTACCACCACATGCCGAACCAGTTGTCGGGCGGCCAGCAGCAGCGCGTCGCGATCGCGCGCGCGCTGATCAACGAGCCGTCGATCATCCTGGCCGACGAGCCGACCGGCAACCTCGACACGCGCACGAGCATCGAGGTCATGGGCATCTTCCAGCGTCTGAACCGCGAGCAGGGCATCACCGATCCTGCTCATCACGCACGAGATGGACATCGCCGAGTACGGCACGCGGCTCATTCGCTTCCGTGACGGCCGGGTCGTGGCAGACCAGCCGGTGCTCCACCGCCGCAACGCGGCCGACGAACTGGCGGCGCTGCCGCCGCCCGAGCCGGATCAGATCGTTCAGACCGGAAGCCAAGGCCGAAGCGGCCGCGCACTAGGCGCCATCGAGGACCGAGACTGACATGTCGATTTTCATGACGATTCGGATTGCCCTGAAGGCGCTCGCCCGCAACAAGCTGCGGACGGCGCTGACGATGCTGGGGATGATCATCGGCGTCGCCGCGGTCATCGCGATGGTGGCGCTCGGATCCGGCGCGCAGCAATTGATCGAAGACCAGGTCAAGTCCGCGGGCACGAACCTGATCACGATCTTCCCGGGCTTCTCGATGGGCGGCGGCGTCAAGGGCGGCTCCGGAACCAGCACGCGTCTCGTCGAGGACGACGCGAAGGCGCTCCGTGACCTCCCCGAAATCCTGTACGTCTCAGAGATCGTCAACACGCGGACGCAGTTGATTTTCGGCAACATGAACTGGAGCAGCAACATCGAGGGCACCAGCGTCGACCTGCCGCTGATCCGGTCGTGGCAGTTGATGTACGGCGGGTTCTTCACCGCGGAGGACGTCCGCAGCGCCAACAAGGTGATCGTGCTCGGCGCCAACGTCGCGGATCAGTTGTTCGGCGAGGGCGTCGATCCGACCGACCAGGTGATTCGCGTGCGCAACCACGTGTTCAAGGTCCTCGGCGTCATGTCCCGCAAGGGCGCGTCGGGCGGCGGGCAGAACCAGGACGACCAGGTCTTCGCGCCGTACACGACGGTCATGAAGAAGCTGTCGGGTCAGCAGAACCTGAACCGGATTCTTGTCTCCGCGCAAGTCGGCGGAGCAGGTCAGCGGAGCGGCCCTGGCCGTCGCCTCCGCGCTGCGCGTCCGCCACGAGATCGCGCCGGGCGACACCGACGACTTCACGGTCCAGACGCAGGACGACATCGTCGCCCTCCGCACGCAGACGACCAGCACGATGACGACGCTGCTCGCCGGCGTCGCGTTCGTCTCGCTCGTCGTCGGCGGCATCGGCATCATGAACATCATGCTGGTCTCGGTGACCGAGCGCACGCGCGAGATCGGGCTGCGGCTCGCGATCGGCGCGCGGAGCTCCGACGTGCTGTTCCAGTTCCTGATCGAGGCGGTCGTCATCAGCCTCGTCGGCGGCGGTATCGGCATCGCACTCGGCTACGGCGTCGCCTGGTTCGTCCGGGTGTATCAGCAGTGGCCGACCATGGTTCCGCCGGACTCGGTGGTGACCGCGGTGCTGTTCTCGGCGGTGGTCGGAATCTTCTTCGGGTTCTATCCGGCACGGAAGGCCGCCGGGCTGGATCCGATCGAAGCGCTTCGATTCGAGTAGTTGGGCTCGACGATTCGGTGGTATAAACCTTCGGCGCGACAGCAGGTCGCGCCGATTCTCTGAGGGAGTAATCCTATATGCGACGTGCAACAGCTCTGTTGAGCGCAGCGGCGATCGTCCTGACGGCGATTGGCGTCTCCGCGCAGGCGAAGCCCAGCTTCGCTGGCAAGTGGGTTCGTGAGGCACCGGCTGCCGGCGCTCCGGCCGGCGGCGGTGGTGGCGGCGGCGGGCGCGGCGGCGGCGGGGGCGGCTTTGGGATGACCCCGTCGGTCACCCAGGACGACAAGACCCTGACCATTGAATACACGGGCGGCGGCCAGAACCCGGCACCGATGAAGCTCGTGTTCAAGCTCGACGGCACCGAGAGCACCAACCAGGTGATGGGACGCGGCGGCGAGCCGGCAGCCCAGGTCTCCACGGCGACCTGGAAGGGCAGCACCCTCGTGATCGTCACCAAGGGCGCGAACGGGGACACCACGCGCGTTCTCTCGCTCGAAGGCGGCAACCTGGTCATCGACCAGACGGCGCCTGGACGCGAGGGCGCGCCGGTGCAGATGAAGATCGTCTACAAGAAGGGCTAGTCGTCCTGCCGTCAGGATGCTTGCGGCCCACTGGCGCAAGTAGACTTTACCGGTAGAAATGACACGGAAGAGCGCGGTTGCCGCAAGGCGGCCGCGCTCTTTTTCTTTCTCCCGTCAGTTCTCGTTGGCGCCGGTCTTGCACTACTCCTGGCTAAGTCAAGGTCCGGCGGCGCGCCGGCCCTCACAGTTCGGTCCAACACAGGAGCCACTCATATGCGACGGATAGTAATCGCGCTCACGGCAGCTACCTTGCTCGTCGGCGCTGGACTCTCGGCACAGGCACCGAGCTTCACTGGCAAGTGGACGCTCGTTCCCGATCCCAACGCGGCCGCGGGCGGCGGCGGCAAGGGCGGCGGCCGCGGCGGCGGTTTTGGCGGGTTCTGCGGCGGCGAGTGCACGATCGCGCAGGACGCCAAGACGTTGACCGTGACGCGCACCACGCAGGCCGGGGAAATCAAGTCGGTCTACACCCTCGATGGCTCTGAGAGCAAGAACAGCCAGACCATGGGAGAGAACACGATCACGTCGATTTCCACCGCGAAGTGGGACGGGGCGAAGCTCGTGGTCACGACCAAGACGGACATGGGCGGCAATACGACCCAGGCAACCACGGTCCTCTCGCTCGACGCCGGCGGCCAGATGGTCGTTGCCCGCACAGCACCCGGCCGCGGCGATCCAGCGCCAGTCACGACGACGCAGACGTACAAGAAGGGCTAGCGCGCAACGCACGCCGTTCGTTCAGGCGACCTCGGGCAGACCCGGGGTCGCCTTTTTCTGTACGGCGTTCGGGGGTGAAAGGCGCTTGAGGTACGGCGTGAACCGCACAGGAAGTGCGGCGTGGACCGCACACGAAGTACGGTGTGAACAGCACACGAAGTACGGTGTGGACAGCGCACGAAGGCTGCGACGGTGCGTGGACGGCACATGAAGTCCGGCGTGGACGGCACATGAAGTACGGCGTGGACGGCGCATGAAGTACGGCGTGGACGGCGCTTGAAGTCCGGCGTGGAGCGCTTGAGGTCCGGCGTGGAAAGCGCTTGAGGTCCGGCGTGGAAAGCGCTTGAGGTCCGGCGTGGAAAGCCGCCTTGCAACAATTCGCGATCCTGTATGGCGACCGCTTCTTGAAAAGCGCTTGCCTAGAATGGGGCTCGACGATGGCGGCGAGCGCGGCCGTCGCCTATCCGGGCACCACGCCGCAGACCTGCCTGGCGGATCTCATCCGCAACAGCTTGGAACTGGCCGGCTGGCAGGACCGCAAGGCGCTCACGGTCGCCCTGCGGACATCTATACGGCGGCCTCGGCCGAGGCCGCCAGCGCCGCCTTAGAGGCGTGGCCGCGGGCGCGTGGGGGCGGCGCTTTCCGAGGATCGTCAGGATGTGGGGTCCGGGGCGGCATGACCTCGAGCATCGCCGGACTTCAAGCGCTGCTCACCCCGGACTTCGCCCGCGAGTCGTCGCGCCTCGAAACCCGAGGCGCGCTACGAGCGCCCCCGGACCTCGTGTGCCTTTCACGCCCGGACCTCCCGCGCCCTTCACGCCGGACTTCCCGCGCCCTTCACCCCGTACTTCCCGTGCCCTTCACGCCGGACTTCCCGCGCCCTTCACTCTGTACTTCCCGTGCCCTTCACGCCGGACCTCCCGCGCCCTTCACTCTGTACCTCCCGTGCCCTTCACTCCGTACCTCCCGCGCCCTTCACTCCCTACCTCCCGCGCCCTTCACCCGTACTCCCGCGCCCTTCACCCCCAGGAGCTCCCCCACCGTCTTCCCGCTGACTGGATCGACCAGTTCCGGCGCGATGTGCGCCAGCGGTTCGAGCACGAATCGCCGATCGCGAAATCGCGGATGAGGGACCGTCAGGTGAGCCGTGTCGATGACGAGGTCGCCGTAGAGAATCAGATCCAGGTCGAGCGTCCGCGGCGCGCGGAAGGACGGACGCGTGCGGCCGCGCGCGCGCTCGAGGGCGAGGAGGCGAGCGAGCAGCGCTTCAGCGGATTCATGGGACTCCCCCACCACGGCGGCGTTGAGGTACGGCGGTTGTGGTTCGGGAACGTCGATCGGATCGGTCTCGAGGACCGGCGAGATGCGCAGGTCACCGAGGTGCCCGGCGAGGTGCTCCACCGCCCAGGTCAGATGAGCGCGGCGGTCGCCGAGGTTCGATCCGAGGGCGATGGCGACCAGCGGCACGGCCGGCGCCTCACGCGGGTGGCTACTCCCCGACCCAGCGGACGGACATGACGCCGTCGCCAGTGCCGGGCGAGCCCGGGCCGTTGGCCCGGCGGCCGAGCATATCCTCGCGGCCGGCGGCGATCTGATCGAAGAAGCGCTTGTGCTCGAGCGTCTCGCCGAGGACGACCTGCATCATGCCGCGATGCCGGGCGTTGGTCACATCGGCGACGCGCGGCCGCCAGCGGCCGACGAACGTCCCGGCCTCGCGGGCGTCCTCGCTCACGAGCGGGACAAAGCTCTCCTTCTTGCCGCGCTCGGGCAGCGTCGGCTCGCCCACCTGATCCGGAGTCCCGCCAAGGTCGCCGATCGCCGCTTCGAGCCAGGAGAGATGCACGTCTTCCCGGGCGATCACGTACTGATACGTGTTGTTGGCGTCGTAGTCGGAGACCTGCCGCGCGACCGCCACATGGCGCTGGCGCAGAGCGAGTTTCTCGCGATGGAACTCGCGGACGACGGCGACCATTTCAGCCGGCGTCACTGGTTCTGCTTCTGCTTGCAGCTGATGCAGACGCGCGTCCAGGGGATGGCTTCGAGCCTGGCGGGCGCAATCGGGTCGCCGCAGTCGCGGCAGACGCCGTAGGTGCCCTTCTCCATCCGGTACAAGGCTTCCTCGATCGCCTGGAGGATCTTGGCGTCGGTCTGCTTGAGTTTCAGCTGGATGTGGACTTCGTTGTTGCCGCTCGCCTGATCGGCAAGGTCGCCCTGCCGGCTGTTGACGTCCATCGACGCCGGCAACGGCCGGGTCCCGGTCGAGGTCGACAAAATCTCGGCCCGCTTCCGGAGGAGCGTCTCCTTCAGGGTGCTGAGGAGCGTCTCATCGAGCGTTCGTTCAGTCATGCGCAACGGCCGGCCTCGTGCGACCAGCCCCATCTGATCATCCTATCGCGGCAGAGAACGGGGTGCAAATCGGCAATGGGCGATTGTCGATGTCTTTGCCATTGTCGATCCCCGATTGTCCGTCGGGATTGTCGATTGCCCATGTCTCTGCCATTGCCCATTCCCCGATTGTCCATCGGGATTGTCGATTGCCCATGTCTCTGCCATTGTCCATTCCCCGATTGTCGGTTGTCGATGAACACGCGGCGGAATCGTCACTCGGACCGAAGAGTTCCCAACGGTTTCTTGACCAGCACGTCGATGCTCGCGATCAGCCCGACGATCGAGACGGCGACGGCCGTGATCAAGACGCCGGCCGACAGGAGCGCGGGCGCCGGGCGCCAGTCGATTTCGAAGAGCCAGCGCGCGAGCGCCCAGGAGAGCCCGAGCGCACCGGCGGCGCCGAGCACGCCGGCGAGCAGGCCGAGCACGCCGTATTCGAGCGCCACCATAGTCCCGACCAGGCGCGTGCTGGCGCCGAGCGTCCGGTATATCGCTGCCTCATACAGCCGCTGAAACTTGGTCATGGCGACGGCGCCGACCAGGATCAGGATTCCGCCGATGAGCGTAACGGCGCCGACGATCGTGACCCCGAGCGTGACGTTGTCGACGACGGCCCGGATCGAGTCGAGGATGGCGGAGACGTCGATCGACGAGACGTTGGGATGCGCGGCGACGAGGTCGCGCTGGAGCGCGCCGCGGGCGGCCGGATTGCCGCCGGTTTCGACGAAACCGACGAAGGTGTGCGGGACGCGCGCGGTGACGGCGCCCGGGCGAAGCACGAAGAAAAACCCGCCGTTCTGCGTCTCGTCCCACTCGACCTTCCGGATGCTGGTGACGCGCGCGGCGACGATCTGGCCGGCGATGTCGAACCTCATGACGTCGCCGACCTCGACCTGCGCGTCACGCTGGACCTCCTCGACGATCGACACCTCGGTGTCCGGCTCGCCGCGTGGCGCCGACCGTCGAGAGCGGGCTCGACCAGAAGTGGCCGGCCAGAACCTGTTCGTTGGTCTGGAGCGTGTCACGGAACGTGAGGCCGTACTCGCGCGTGAGCCGGCCGTGGCGCCTGACGGCGTCGGCATCCTCGAGGCGAGTCCGCCGGCCGTCGATGCCGACGACGCGCGCGCGCATGAGCGGCAGAAAGCGCGGCGGCTCGGTTGCGTGCGGCGTGACAATCCGCCGGACGTCGTCGACCTGATCGGGCTGGACATCGACGAGCACCAGATCCGGAGAGTCACCGCCGAGCTGCTCGGCGAACTCCGCGAGCAGGTTTGCCTGCAGCGCCCGCACACCCAGAATGAAAAAACAGCCGAGCCCGACGGCCATCAGGATGACCCGGGTCTGATTGCCCGGCCGGGCCAGACTGAGCACCGCATGACGCAGCGCGAAACGTGGCGACTTCGCGAGCGGGGCCGTGGCTCGAACGAGCAGGCGGCTCGCGACGGTGAGCGCGATCGGCGACGCCGAAGAAGCCCACCGACACGAAGAGCCCGGCTTGGAGCGATCCCGCCTGCCAGATGGCGACGACTGCCAGCAGAATCGCGGTGGCGGTTCCGGCCAGCCAGCTCTGCCAGTCGCGTTGCCGCGCCGTGAACCGCGTGTCCGCGCGCAGCAACAGGATCGGCTTGATACGACGGACATCGAGAAGCGGCACCATCGCGAACAGCAACGACACGAGCAGACCAACGACGACGCCCTGGATCGCGGCGGACGGCGTGATCCACGCGCGCGTGATGCCCATGGGCTCCAGGACCGAGGCCGGAATCGACGCGACGCCAATCGCCGCCATCCCCACTCCAAGGAGGCTGCCGGCCGCCGAGAGCCACAGCACCAGCAGCACGTACGTGCCCAGCACCTGCCGGGAGGACGCGCCGAGGCACTTGAGGATCGCGACGCTCCGCATCTTCTGCTGCACCACGACGCGCGTCACGCTCCAGACGCCGATGCCGCCGAGCACCACGACCGCGAAGCCGACCAGGCTGAGATAGTTCTCCGCCACGGTGAGATTCCGGCCGAGCCGATCCTCGAGCGTGCGCCACGACCGGACGTTGACGACGTCGCGCTGAAACGTGCGGCGCAACCGGCGCGTGAGGGCGTCGATGTCCGCTTCCTCGACGCGCAGGAGGACCTGGTGCCCGGCGCGGCTGCCGAATCCGAGCAACGACGTCGCCCTGAGATCCGCCAGGTCGATGTAGATCCGCGGCCCGAAGGCGATCGCACCGCCGCCCCGTTGCACACGATCCTTCACGACGACACCGCGGATCGTGAACGACTGGCCGGCCAGCCGCACGGCGTCACCCGCGGCGAGGCCAAGTTCGGACAGGAACTCCTGAGGGACGAGCGCGCCATGCTGGGCAACGAGCGCATGACTGTAGGGCTGCCCGCCTGCCAGCTCGATCGCGCCGTAGAACGGAAACCCAGGCGCCACGCCGCGGAGCTCCACGAGCCGGACGCGCCCGGTCCCTTTTCCGCCCTCTGCCACTGCCATCGTCTGCGTCTCGACGAGCTCGGTCCGGGCCTCGACGCGCGCGGTCGCGAGCACCGCGTCCAGCCGGCCGCGCGTGTCGTCCGTCCACGGCCGGTTCGATTGCACCACCAGGTCGGCGCCCACCAGGCTGCGGGCCTCGCGCGTCATCGTCATCCTGACGTTCTGGACGACGCTGCGCAGCACGACGATCGCGGCGACGCCGAGCGCGACGCAGACGAAGAAAAACAGGAGCCGCGCCCACGACGCGCGTGTCTCGCGCCACGCCATCCGGATGGCGAACCTCATCGCGCGATCGCGTGGGGATGGGCCGTGCGCCGCTCGACCACGCGGCCGTCGCGCAACGCGATGACCTCGTCGGCGAGCGCCGCCAGTTCGTGATCGTGCGTGACGAGCACGAGCGTACGGCCGCGCTGACGATTCACGGTGACCAGCAGATCGACGACCTGCCGGCCGGTGGCGGTATCGAGATTGCCGGTCGGCTCATCCGCCAGCACGATCGGAGGATCGTTGGCGAGTGCCCGGGCAATGGCGACGCGCTGCTGCTCGCCGCCAGAGAGCTGCGACGGGTAGTGATGACCGCGCTCCGAGAGGCCGACATCCGCCAGCAGCGCCCGTGCGCGTCCCTGCGGATTCGCGACGCCCGCGATTTCCATCGGCACGAGGACGTTTTCGTACGCGGTCAACGACGGCAGCAGATGAAAGAACTGAAAGACGATGCCGACCTTCTCGCCGCGCAGCCGGGCGAGTGCGTCTTCCCCGAGCGATGTGATGGCGACGCCGTCGAGACGGATGACACCGCTCGAGGGCGCGTCGAGGCCGGCGATCAGGCCGAGGAGCGTGGACTTGCCGCTGCCAGATGGCCCGGTGATCGCGACCGCCCGGCCGCGCGCGATCTCGAACGACGTCGGATGCAGAATCGTGAGGGGCCCGGCACCGCTCGTCACGGTGCGCGAGACGTCAGTCAGCTCGATCAACCGCCGCCTCCGCCGCCTGGCAACTGGTCGACGAGATCGCGCAACTTCGGATACAGCGCCTCCGCGATCTTCTGCGCGCCTTGCTCGTTGGGATGGATGCCGTCCGCCTGGTTGAACTCCGCGAGACCGGCGACGCCCTCGAGGAGGAACGGGATGTGCACCACGTCCTTCGGGTATTCCGATCTGAGTCGCACATAGACGTTCCGGAAGCCGATTCGATAGTCCTCGCCGAGGTTGGTCGGCGCTTCCATGCCGCAGACGACGACGTCGACGCCTTTGGCGCGCGCCTTGTCGATGATCGCCGCAAGGTTGTCGTGCGTCTGCCCGACGGTCAACCCACGCAACGCGTCGTTGCCACCGAGTCCGACCACGAGGATCCTGACGCCAGGCTCGAGCACCTGTTCGACCCGGCGCAGCCCGCCAGCCGTCGTGTCCGCGGTCGCGCCGGCGTTGACCGCCTCGACCTCGCCGTAGCTTTCAGCGGCGAACAGCGCCTGAATCTTGTCGGGAAACGCCTGATTGCTGAGCAGCCCGAACCCGGCGGTCAGGCTGTCGCCGAGAAAGGCGATCTTGATCTTGCCTGCACCGGCCTCCGCCGATTGCGCGGGTGCACCTGCCGGAGCACCCTGGGCGGTGGCCGGGGGCGCTTCGGCGGTCGGAGGCGGTGGCAACCCGCAGGCGACGTTCTTGAACGAACAGCCGACGAGGCCGACAGCGAAGAGGACGATCAGAAGCCGGCGCATACGCTATTAAAGACATCGGGTGTCTTTTTCCGCAAGGAAGACATCGGGAAAAAGACACCCGATGTCCTATTTCAGCTCGTCCAGCGCCCGCAGGGCCGCCTCCAGCATCGCGCGGTGCGCTGGCGACCGCGCAGCCGCCAGATCGGCGACAGCACGGGCACGGGCCAGGGCCACGGTCTGACGGCGCGCTTCACTCGCGGCCTCCTCAGGCGTCAAGTGCTTGACAGTCTGGTCCTGCCGCGCCCGGTCCTCCTGCTGCGCCTCTACCGACTTGCTCTCCCACCCACGAGCCATCTGCAAAGACCTTCAGGAGTAATCTAAACCCTCCCCCGCCCTCCCGCATCCAATCCTTTGAACGGAGCGATGCCAGCCCTGAATCCGCACTTTGACGCGCGCCGCCGCAAGTTCGACCCGGGACGATGTCACGCGGGCGGCCGCCGGCGATGTCGCCGCGTTCGAGCGCGTCTATCGCCAGCACGTCCCGCGGGTGCATTCGCTGGCCCGGCGGATGGCAGGTCCGGCGTCTGCCGACGAATTGACTCAGGACGTCTTCGTGCGCGCCTGGCAGAAGCTCGGCACGTTTCGCGGTGACTCGGCGTTCGGCACCTGGCTGCACCGGCTGGCGGTCAACGTCATCATCGAACGCTTCCGCTCGCTCGCCGCCGAACGTCAGCGGCTGACCGAAAGCGACAGCGCGCTCGCCGCTGCGGCTGCGCGGCCGGTGCGGCACGCGGAGCGGCTGGGTCTCGAAGCGGCCCTCGAGCAGTTGCCACCTGGCGCCAAGCGCGTCTTCGTCCTCCACGACGTGGAGGGCTACAAACACACGGAGATTGCCGGCCTGCTCGAGATCTCCGTCGGCACGTCGAAAGCTCAGCTCCACCGTGCGCGGATGCTGATGCGCAAGAGGCTCTAGCGATGGTGATTCCCATGAACGCTGATCCGTGGACCGACCGGCTCTCCGAGTATGTCGACGACGAGCTGGCGCCTGCCGAGCGGCTGCAACTCGAACAGCATCTCCTGGACTGCGCGCGGTGCCGCGAGATCGTCGACGAATTGCGAGACGTGGCCGCCGAGGCCAGGACGATGGAGGACACGCCGCCGGCGACGGATCTCTGGCCGGCGATCTCTGCCGCATTGCCGCGCGCCGCGGCGCGAAGCTGGCGAGTGACGCTCTCGCTGCCGCAGGCGCTGGCGGCGAGCGTTCTGCTCATGGCGGTGTCCGGGCTCGCCGTCTGGACGTTCACCGAACGCCCCGGCTCGACAGCCAGCCCGGTAGCCGTCAGCGCTGACGCCGCAGCGGGCGTGGCCACGCCGGTCAGCCTCTCCGATGTCAGGTACGACCGCGCCGTGGCCGATCTCACGCAACTGCTCGAGCAGCGCCGGGCGCGGCTGGATCCACGCACCGCCAAGGTCATCGAGCGCAACCTGGCGACGATCGATCGCGCCATCACCGAAGCGTTGGCCGCTCTGCAACAAGAGCCGGCCGACACGTATCTCGCGGCGCACGTGGCCGAACAGCGGCGCCGGAAACTTTCACTGTTGCGTCAGGCGAGCACGCTCGTGCTCTCCGGCGCCCATACGAACTGACTCCGAAGGAGATCGTGCATGCTCCCAGCTCTGATGCTCGCGGCCGCCATCGTCATGCAGGCGGAACCGGCGACCGACAACCAGCAGACGCGGCCGATTGGCAGCCGCGTCCAGACCGACCAGACGGTCAACGTCACCAAAGGCATGCGCGTCGTCCTCGACGAATGTGCCGGAGACGTCATCGTCACGACATGGGAGCGCGACGCCGTGCGTGTACGGGCCGAGCACTCGCGCAGCGCCAAAGTGGAGATCTCCCCGCGCGACCAGGTCCTCCACATCACCAGAGATGGCCGCAGCAGTGTCGACTACGAACTGACGCTTCCGGCCTGGGCGGCGCTCTCCGTCGAGGGAACCCATTGCTTTGTGGATGTGAAGGGCCTCGGCGGCGCGTTGCAGGCGACCACGGTCGAGGGCGACATCACGCTGCGAGACCTGGCCGGCACGGCGACCGTGGAATCGATCGAGGGCACGATCAGGATCGAGGGCGGCCGGGGACGCGTGCAGGCCAAGACGTCGGACGGCGACATCGAGTCGATCAAGAGCGGCGGTGAACTGCTCCTCGAATCGATCGACGGATCGATCACGGTGACCGATGCCACGGCGACGGCGCTCGAAGTCACGACCGTCGATGGCGACGTCGTCTTCAGTGGCGCCTTCCAGGCGAACGGCCGGTACCGTTTCGAGACGCACGACGGAAGCCTGTTGCTCGTGCTCCCTGAGAACACGGGCGCGACGTTCCAGGTGCGCCGCTACGACGGCCCGCGCAACCTCGACTCGACGCTCCCGCTCAAAGCGTCTGGTGAACCGAGGGGCCGCCGGATGACGTACACCCTCGGCAACGGCTCGGCGCAGGTGGAGATCGAGTCCTTCGACGGCGACGTGAAGATCCGCAAGCCGGGCGAAGTCAAGAAAGAGAAGTAAAGATCTTCCAACACGAAGATCACGAAGCGCACGAAGGCGAAGAACACGAAGGAATAGCTTGGGAGACCTTGCGCCCGAGGTTTCCCAATGAGTTCTTCGTGACTTCGTCTCCTTCGTGCCCTTCGTGCCCTTCGTGTTGAAAGATCTTAGGACTGTGGAACAATCCCCGCGTGTCTTTTCGGCGTGCGCTGGGCCCGTTCGACGCGACGATGGTCGTGATCGGCGGGATCATCGGGTCCGGCATCTTCATCAATCCGTATCTCGTCGCCCGGCAGCTCGACACGCCCGCGCTGGTGTTGGGCGCGTGGGCGGCGGGGGGCGCGGTCGCGATCGCCGGGGCGTTTGCCTACGCCGAGCTCGGGCGGCTGCTGCCGCGCGCCGGTGGCCAGTACGTCTACCTGCGCGAGGCCTGGCATCCCGTCGTCGGGTTTCTCTACGGCTGGGCGCTGCTCCTGATGATCGAAACCGGCGCCATCGCGGCCGTCGCGATTGTGTTCGCGGAGTACACCCTGCGGCTCGTCGGTGTTGCCGGCGCCTCGCCGCAGCCGCTCGCGATCGCCGCCATCGTCGTCGTGACGGCGGTCAACTACTTCGGCGTCAAGCCAGGCAGCCGGGTGTTGAACGTCTTCGTCGTGCTCAAGGTCGCTGCGCTCGCCGTGCTGATTGTGTTTGCGTGGTTCACGCCGGCGGCGCCGGACTGGTTGTCGGCGGCGCGCATCGATGACTCCCCCTCGACCGCGCTGACGTTCGGCACGGCGCTGATTCCGATCCTCTTCGCCTACGGCGGGTGGCAGGTCGCCAATTACGTGGCTGAAGAGATGCGCGACCCCGAGCGGCATCTGCCGCGCAGCCTCATCATCGGGACGCTCGCCGTGGTCGCGATCTACGTCCTCGTCAACGTCGCGTATCTGCGCACGCTCGGCCTCGAAGGACTGGCGGCGACGACGACGCCGGCGGCCGAGGCGTCGGGCCGGTGGCTCGGCGCCAACGGCGAGCGTTTCGTCGCGGCGGCGATCGCGATTTCGACCTTCGGCTTCCTCAACCTCTCCGTCCTCGCGCCCACGCGCGTCTACTACGCCATGGCGAGGGACGGGGCGTTCGTTCCCGCCCTGGCGCAGCTGCACCCAAGGTTCGGCACGCCGGGCGCCGCGATTCTGCTGCAGTCTGCCTGGGCGATCGTCCTGGCGCTCACTGGACGCTACGGCGATCTCCTCGACACGGTCGTGTTCGCGGATTGGATCTTCTTCGGCCTGACGGTCGCCGGCCTCTTCGTGCTGCGCGGCCGGCTCGGCGCGACGGCGGGTTATCGCACGCCAGGCTATCCGTGGCTGCCGGCGTTCTTCGTCTTCGTGTCGGTGGTCGTCGTCTTCAGCACGATTCGCCAGTCGCCCGGCCGTTCGGCGGTCGGAGCGGCCTTGCTCCTGGCCGGGATCCCGCTGTACTACTGGTTCAAGCGTTTGTCGGCGAGACCTTCACGGTGACGGACCTTCCGCTCGCGCCGTACCTTTACTGGGCCAAGACCCGGCCGTCGGCGCCGATCGATCTGGCCGGCAGCAACTTGCTCGCCTGCACGCTCGAGGACGTGCCCGGCGCGCGTGAAGCAGTGGACCTGGGCGTGCGCAATGACAATGGGTATGAGCCGCTGATCGACGCGATCGCGCGGCACTACGGTATCAGTGCGACGCGAATTGCGACTGCCACCGGGTGTTCTGGCGCCAACTTTCTGGCCATCGCGGCGCTCGTTGGCCGCGGCGACCACGTGCTCATCGAACGGCCGGCCTACGACCCGCTGCTCGGCGCCTGCCGGCTCGTCGGCGCTGACATCGAGCGCTTCGATCGGCGGTTCGAGGATGGTTATCAGATCGACGCGGACGCCGTCGGGCGACGGCTGCAGCCCCGCACCCGTCTCATCATCGTCACGACGCCCCACAACCCGACGGGAACGTCGCTGACGCTCTGACGCGCTTGGCGCCCTGGGCGCGCTCGCGGCGCGCGTGGGCGCGATGGTCCTGGTCGACGAAGTCTACGGCGACGCGACGTCTCTCATTCAGAACGAAGCCGCCACGGCACAGTCAGCCGTCTCGATTGACGGGCCGTTCGTCGTCACCAACAGCCTGACCAAGTCGTACGGACTGGCCGGACTCCGATGCGGGTGGGCGATCACCTCAGCGGAGGTCGCCGAACGGATCCGCCGGATCCGGGACGTCGTCGACAACGCGGGCCCCGCGCCCTCTGACCTGCTTGCGGCCCATGCCTTCAGCCTGTTGCCCCGACTCGCGCAACGGACGAGGGAGATCCTTGGCGCGAATGTCGATCGCGCGTGCGAGTTCTTCGCCGCGCATCCGGACCTCGAAGCTGTCGCAATTGCCGCGGACGTCGGTGACGTTCCCGCGCCTCGCCGGCGTCGCCGACGCGGGACCATTCGTGCAGCACGTCCTCGACCGCCACGGCGTCGCGCTCGCGCCCGGGGCGTTCTTCGAATCGCCGGCGCACTTCAGGATCAGCCTGGCGGGCGATCCCGACGCGCTCGCGAAGGGACTGGACCGATTGGCACTAGCGCTCGCGGAGCACAGATAGAAGATCTTTCAACTCAAGATCTTTCAACACGAAGGGCACGAAGCACACGAAGGAGACGAAGAGCACGAAGCAATTCAGGCGGAAAATGCGCTTGTCGACAAGCACGCTTCAGGCTCATTGGAAGAACCTCGAGACACGAGGTTTATCCAATTAGTTCTTCGTGTTCTTCGTTCTCTTCGTGTTCTTCGTGCCCTTCGTGTTGAAAGATCTTCCGTTACTGTGTCTTGAACACTTTCATCGCCGTCGCCACCATCGACGCCACGTCGGCGACGTTGGCCGGCAGGATGACGGTGTTGGTTTTCTGCGCGAGCTCGCCGAACTGGGTGACGTACTGTTCGGCGACGCGGAGCTGCGTGGCCTCCATGCCGCCCGGCTGCTTGATGGCTTCGGCGACCTGACGGATGCCTTCGGCGGTCGCGGTGGCGACGGCGAGGATCGCGGCCGCCTGGCCGTCGGCTTCGTTGATCTGCTGCTGGCGGCGCGCTTCCGACGCCTTGATGACCTGCTGTTTTTCGCCCTCGGCGTTGTTGATGTTGGCGTCGCGCGCGCCCTCGGAGGTCAGAATCACGGCGCGCTTCTCGCGCTCGGCGCGCATCTGCTTTTCCATCGCGGCGAGCACATCGTGCGGCGGCGTGATGTTCTTGATCTCGTAGCGCAGCACTTTCACGCCCCACGCTTCCGAGGCCTTGTCGAGCTCGGCCACGATCGCGGCATTGATGTTCATGCGCTCTTCGAACGTCTTGTCGAGGTCGATCTTGCCGATCTCGCTGCGCAGCATCGTCTGGGCGAGCTGCGAAATGGCAAAGATGTAGTCCGAGATGCCGTACGACGCCCGCTCGGCATTGAGGACTTTGATATAGAGGATGCCGTCGACGCCGACCTGGACGTTGTCGCGCGTGATGCAGACCTGCGCCGGGATGTCGTAGGCCGCTTCCTTCAGCGAGTGGCGGTAGCGGATGTTATCGAGAAACGGAATCAGGATGTGAAAGCCGGCGGAGAGCGTCGCATGATAGCGGCCGAGGCGCTCCACGACGTAGGCGCTCTGCTGCGGGACGACAATGGCGGTACGCGCGATGACGATCAGGACAGCGATCGCCAGGACAATCCCGAAGATCAGCAGCGGGTTCACATCCATTAGCGGGCTCCCTCGGGTTGCACGTACAGCATCAGGCCTTCGACACGAAGGACCTGGCAGCGCGCGCCGCGCGCGATCACCATCGACGAGCTGTTGCGCGCCGACCAGGCCGAGCCGCGCAGTTCGACGCGCCCGACGTTGCCGGGCGACAACTCCTCCATCGCCACCGCCGTCTCGCCCGTGAGCTGGTCCACGGTGGGCGCCTGGGGATCGACCTGCAGCCACTTGAGCAGCCGCGCCCTGAAGACCGTGAGGGTCACGACTGACAACACAGAGAACAGCAAGACCTGAGTCCACACCGGACCGGCCAGGCCGGCGCTTGCCAGCAGGCCCACGATCAGGGCAGAGACCCCGAAAAAGATGATGTAGAAGCCTCCCGACGCGGCCAGTTCCGCCAGGACGAGAAGCAGCCCCAACACAAGCCAATGCCACCAGAGGATGTCCATAAGGATGAGTCCGCGCGAATTATACTCGCGCGTCGCCCGGCCACGCATGGACACCTCGCTGCCCCGCCCCGCCGATCCCGCCAAGGTCCGTCAGTGGCTGACGCTCAGTTTCGTCATCTATCTGGTCGCCCTGGTGGCCGGATCGTGGCCGCGCTCGGTCGGCGATGGCGGCGAATACCTCGCCATGTCGCTCAATCTCGGTGAGACCGGGCGTCCGTGGCTGACCGATGCCGACATCGCGCGGGTCCAGGCCGAAACCGCAACCGTACCCCTGCTCGAGAACTGGGACATCCGCGGATCCACGAAAACGAGTCCGCGGTACGGCACGCACGACTTCGTCCACTTCTGGTTCTACCCCGCTGCCGCGCAGCCGTTCGTCAGTCTGGCTCGCGGCCTCGGCGCCAGTCCGATCTATGGGTTCGCGGCGTTGAACGTCGGTCTGCTCGTGCTCGCGTTCTGGGTGGCGCTGCCGCGGCTCGGCGGGTGGCTGACGTGGCTCGTCTTCGCCGGGCCCGTCATCTGGTGGGCCGACAAGGCGCATACCGAGCCGTTCACCTTTTCATTGCTGACGATCGCGGTCCTGCTGCTCGAAGAGGCCCCGGTATGGGCCGTGATGGCGGCGGGTGCGGCCGCCACCCAGAATCCGCCGATCGTGGCGATGGTGCCTTTTGCGGCCGTCGCGCTCGGGTCGAAAGGTGTGGGCGCGTTGCGCCGGCCTGCCATGTGGATCGGTCTCATCGCGGCGTTCGCCCTCGCCACTGCCGCAGTCGTGTACTACGAAGTCCGGTACCGCATGGCGTCGCTGCTCCTCGACGCGACGCTCAAACAACCACCCGGCCTCGACGGCATCCTGGCCACGCCCTTCGACACGAACCTCGGCATCATCGCCGCGTTTCCTGCGTTTGTCGTTGTCTTGATCGTGGCGATCGGGATCACCGCGTTGCGTCCCCGCCGGCTCACGACGCCCTTCGATCCTGCTCGCCGTCGCGATGGCGCCGGTGTTCCTGATGTCGTTCTCGCAGACCGGCAACATGCATCACGGCGGCACGCCAGGGATGAGCCGCTACATCCTGTGGCTCGTCCCACTCGGCGTCCCGTTCCTGCGCGAGCTCTTCGCGCACGGCCCCGCCGCGCTCAAGGCCGCCACGGCCGTCGTCGCCATCGCGTCAGCGACGATCAGCACGTTCATCTTTCATCCAAAGCATCCTGACAATTATCGGGAGCCGACCTGGCTGGCCACGTTGATGTGGACCCGCTATCCGGCCTGGACGAACCCGATGCCGGAGATCTTCGTGGACGTGAACCACCCGCACGGCGGCGAGCAGCTGCCGATCGCCGTGGCCGGCTGCAGGAAAGCCCTGCTGGTCGGTCGCGGCGAGAGCCAGGGCATGTGGCCGATCCCGTGCTATCCGGCCGACGTCCCGGCCGAATGCCGGGTGCCGGGCGCCCTCTGCTACGCCAACGCCGCCGGATCGGGCTATTCGTTCCGGCCGACCGCGGATGTGCTCGATCGGTTCAAGTTCGACCCCACCCGTGCCTGGCGACGATCCATGGAACCCGTCGTGCGGCGCGTCATGGACGACGTCGGGTGGCAATCGCTCGTGACGAAAGACGATGCTTCCGGGTCGCCGATCAGGCAGCGCGTGGCGATCGATTCCGCGTCCACGCTCGAAGGCGCCGATCGCATCCTCATCGTGATCGTCGGCACACAAGACGGCGCACGGCTGGCTTTGCGGCTCGCCCGCAAGATGTCCGGGACCTTCATCGACCCGGAGACAGGACGCGAGGTCCCGGCGCCGGCGTTCGACGGGCAGCCCGACGAGTTGTGGCACCTGCCGGTACCTGCGGGGCACTCGGCCCTGCTGCTCGTGCTGCGGGCGACGTAACCGCACGGCCTGCGCGTCGACGGGCTGGTTCAGCGGCTCAGCACGACGAGCCGCGTAATTATTTACGCTTCACGTAAAGGAGTGGCGATGTTTTCAGACGACCGCACGGTGATGTCGAACGGTCCGTGTCTTGCAGCCGTGCCTGCCATGTCGTGCTCTCGCTTGCTGACGCTCGGGGTGTGTGTCGCGATCTTGACTGCCGCCACGGCGGGCTCCGCCCACGCGCAGGCCGCGACTGTGCTGGTCGAGCCGGAAGACTTGACGCTGCCCGTGCCGGCCGAACCGGCGTTCATCCTGATCAACCTGCCGACCACGCTGCGGCTGCCGAGGCACAAGCTGAGCTTCAACCTGACGCACCGGTTCCAGGGCGATCTGACCAACGGGACCTTTGGCGATCAATTGGGCAATCTCTTCGGCATCGACAACGGCGCCGTGATCGGCTTCGAGCTCCGCTACGCGCCGATCGAACATCTTCAAGTCGTCGCCTATCGCAACACGCTCGACAAGACGTTGCAGTTCTCGGCACAGTACGACAAGTTTCGCCAAGGCTCCGGACTGCCGGTGTCCATTTCACCGATCTTCTCGATCGAAGGCGGCGACAACTTCAGCGAACGCTACGCGCCCGGGCTTGGCGCGGTCGCCTCGTACACGACACACGACAGGCTTGCGTTGTACGCGGTGCCGATGTGGGTCCATAACACCGCGCCGTTCGGTGATGTGACGCGGGACACATTCTTTCTCGGAATCGGCGCCCGCTATCGGCTGAAGGGCCGGGCCTATCTGGTGACAGAGGTCGCTCCACGACTTGCCGGATACGAACCCAGTGATCCGGAGTATGGTTTTGGCATCGAGTCACGCGTCGGCGGACACATGTTCTCACTGACGTTCACCAACTCGTTTTCGACGACGTACGGACAAGTCGCGCGAGGCGGGCTCCCCGATTCGTTGTTCCTGGGTTTCAATCTCGGACGAAAGTTCTACTGAACCGTTTGTGAAGGAGCGTCACATGAAGCGCCTAGTCCTCATCGGCACCCTGCTGTTCGTTGCGGCTTGCGGATCAAGCCCGAGTAACCCCTCATCAAACCCGACGGCGCCGACGTTTACGGCGACGTTGTTGCCAGCCAACGAGAATCCGCCGATCGGCAACGCGGAATCGACCGGCACCGGCAGCGTGACCGTGATCCTCAACCTCACGCGAGACGCCAACCAGAACATCACCGCAGCGACGGCGAGCTTTCAAGTGAGCCTGGCAGGATTCCCAACCAATACGCCGCGTCAACGCCGCGCACATCCACGAGGGGGCCGACACGTGCAACTGCCCGGTTCGTATCAATCTGGCGCTCGCCAGCGGCGAGGTCGTGTTGGCGAGCGGTGCAACACAGTTCACCAAGAACAACGTCGGGAACTTCGACGTCTCGATCGCGCAGGCGATGCTCAACAACCCGGGCGGCTTCTACTTCAACGTCCACTCGACGCTGAACCCCGGCGGCTTCGCGCGCGGAAAGCTGGTCAGGGTTCAGTAGCGCTCAGGCGGCGCTACGCGCTGAGCCGGCCACGCGATCGAGGTCCAGAGGTGAACAGCGCACGAGGTCCGCGGTAAAGAGCGCGTGAAGTCCGGTTGTTCACCCCGGACTTCGAGCGCCCTTAGCACTTCGGACCTCAAGCGCCGCTTCACTCCGGACCTCAAGCGCCCTCCACTCCGGACCTCAAGCGCTTTTCACTCCGGACTTCCCGCGCTTTTCACTCCGGACCTCAGTCTGTCTGCGTCGGCGCCTTCGCCAGCTTCACTGTCGTCGTGAGCTGCCCCGCGTGCCGTGTCGTGTGCTCGGCGGCGTGGAACAGCAGACCGAGCACGGACGACGGGAGGCCGGCGCGGCCAACCTTGCGTTCGTCGAAGACGCGAGCCTCGTCGGTGTGCCGCAACTGCACGAGGGCGCGGGCGATGGCCGAGTCGAGCGTCGCGATGAGCGCCGCCGCGTCGATCTCGGGATGTGGCTGACCTTCGGCGCGGAGCTCGGCCTTCTGCGTGTCGTTCAACGCCTCGCCGCGTGCGTACGTGAACAGCCGATCGAGCGCACCGGCCATGTGCAGCACGTGGAAGCCGGCCGTCGCGGCGCCGCGCGAGGTCCAGAGCAGGTCTGCCGAAAGTCCGGGCAGCAGCGCGGCCACTTCTTCATTGGCCTGCACAAGTGCGTGCGCGACCGGTTGCAGGACAGCGCGGCACGCCGTCGATGGGGCCGCGTAGCCAGGCTTCTGTAGTCATGAGTTTGCCCATTACAATAAGCGACACCCGCGCGCCGCCCGAGCGGCGCGCGGCCCGAGCGCGGGGGGTGGGGCCCCCGCGCCCTTAAGTAAAGTTGGTCTGCTTTATTTGAGCCGCGGGGCCCCACCCCCGCGGCTCGGGCCGCGCCGCTCGCGCGGCGCGGGTGTCAGCTTTGTTAGGGCGCAGTCTACGCCGTCAGATGTCTCGCGATAAACGGGATCCCACGTTTCCCCCAGAAGGAATGATCGGCCGGGAAGATCTCCTGCTCGATGCGATCACCGGCACCGAAGACGGTATAGATGTCGCGCACTTGATTGAAACTGGCGACGGCGGCCTTGACCGGGAAGATGTTGTCCTTCTCGCCGCTCTCCGAAAAGAGCGGCCGCGGCGCGATGAGGCCGGCGATGTCGGACATCTCGGCCCAGTTGAGAATCCCCGGCACGTAGTTGTCGATGCAGTGCGACAAGCTGCCGATGCTGTCGCGGAACGTGTTGAGGTAGCCGCTCACGAGCGCGGCGCGGATGCGCGGCTCGAGGGCGGCGCCGAAGAGCGTCGCCGTGCCGCCACCGGAGATGCCGATGCAGCCCACTTTGGTCGCGTCGAGCTCACGGCGCGTCTCGATGTAGTCGATCGTCCGCATGATGTCCCACACGCGCCAGCCAATCATCGTCTGCCCCACCAGCAGCGCGCCGCCGGCTGACGGTTGACAGGAGTTGGCGGTCAGACTCCGGCGCGCGTTGATCGGATCGCGCCGGCAGCCGAACGCCATCGGCTCGATCGCCACCGCCGCCAGGCCCGCTTCGACGACTTGCAGCGAGAAATCGTGCATGTAACCCGGCTTGTCGGTGCGGTCGCGCCCCTGGTCATCGATGCCGACGAGGTCATCGACGCCGCGGCCGTGACCGGGGACACAGACGACCGTCGGTACAGGTCCCCGCGCGCGCTCGGGCACCAGGACATAGGCGAGCACGCTCACACCAGGCCGGGCGTCGAAGACGACTTTCTCGCGACGATACCCGGGAAACGATCGCGTTTCGAGAATCGCCGGCCGAAGCGGCACACGCGTCGCCGGGAAGCCGCCGACGAGCTCGGTCAGCTTCGTCCGCAGCCGCTTCTGCCAGGCCTCCGCCTGGGCGCCGGGTCTGCGCGCTGAATCGAAGCGCACGCGGCGCGGCTTCGAACAGGTCGAGCGTGTACGCGACCGGATCGAACTGCCGGCCCTCGAGGCCCTTGTCGACGCCCGTCAGCGGTCCGATGTAGCCGGACCGGGCCGGCGTCTGGCTGGCCGCCTGTCCTCGCACGCGCCGCGCCAACGGACCAGCGGCCGTCAAACCCACGGCGATTTTCCCGAGTTCCCGGCGCGAGACCTTCTTCATGACGTTCCTCCAAACACACGTTCGCCAGAAAGATATGTCGACTGGACCTGGAGGCCACCGTCGTCCGGATCCACGCGAAAGACGACGACATCGGCACGGTCTCCTGCCGCCAGGCCCTGGCTGCGTCCCGGCACGCGGCCTGCCCGCGCCGGCAGCACCGTCGCCATCGCGACGGCGTCCGCGAGCGCGACCCCTGCGAATCGCATGACATTGCCAATCGCCCGATCCATCCGCAGCGCTGAGCCGGCCAGGCGATCCTGCCCCGCCAGCACGACGCGGCCGTCGGCAGTGAGATCGACGGCTTGACCACCCAGCGTGTAGCGGCCGGGCGTGGAACCTGCCGGCGAGCTCGCGTCGGTGACGAGCACGGCCCGGTGCACCTGCTTGGCTCGCAGCGCGACCTTCAAGAAGTCCGACGGCAAATGAATGCCGTCGACGATGAAGCTGGCGGTGAGCTGGTCGCTGGCGAGCTGCGCCCACAGATAGTTGCGATGGCGCGGGAGCACGGCGTGGGCCGCGTTCCCGACATGCGTCGCCATCGTCGCTCCGGCCAGGACGGCGTCGGCCACTTGATCCGGCGTCGCGGCGGTGTGCCCAATCGACACCACCACACCGGACTCGACCAGCGCCTCGATGTACGCCGTCGCGCCCGGCCACTCGGGCGCCAGGGTCACGAGCCGGATTGCACCTTCAGCCGCGTCCTGCCAGCGCCGGAACTCGTCGAGGTCGGGCGGCCGCACCCAGGCCTTCGGATGGGCGCCGCGGGGACCTTCATCGGCCGAGATGTGCGGGCCCTCGATGTGCAGGCCATCGAAGACCTCGCCATGCGGCACCGAGGCGCGGGCCCTGGCGAGGTTGCGCATCGCGGCGACCATGGCGTCCGGCGGCCCGGTAATCACCGTCGGATAGCAGCGCGTGACGCCGGTCGCGAGCAGCGCCGCGATCGACCGGCCGATCTCCTCGTGCGACGTCTCGGGCCGGTTGTAATCCACGCCGGCAAACCCGTTGACCTGCAGATCCACCCAGCCCGGGGCCACGAACGCGTCCGACGTTGCCGGCGCGTCGGCGACCGTCTGAATCGTCCGTTCCAGGTGCAACCGGATACCGGTTCCCGTCGACGCCGCGAGTCCGGTCAGGTGCAGTGGCACGCGCGCATCACCCTACCAAACTTGACGCTGCCGCGCCTCTTCTAGAGAATGCCTCGGTGAATCCCACATCTTCAGCTCCCACTGCCGGCACACTTCCGCTCGGCGCCGCCATCCCTGGCGTCGACGAGGCCGTCACGTGGAGGCACTGGCTCATCGTCATCATCGCGTCGGCCGGCTGGCTGTTCGACTGCATGGACCAGCGCCTGTTCATCCTCGCGCGCGAGTCGGCCATGCGCGAGTTGCTCGGCGTCACGACGACCACTGACGCCGTGCGCGCCGTCAGCACCTACGCGACCACCGCGATGATTCTGGGCTGGGCCACGGGCGGCATCTTCTTCGGGATGATGAGCGACCGCTGGGGACGCGTGAAGACGATGGTGGCGACGCTCCTTGTCTATTCGGGATTCACGGGCCTCTCGGGATTTGCGACCGGCTGGGTCGACTTCACCATCTATCGGTTCCTGGTCGGGCTAGGCGTCGGCGGGATGTTCGGCGCGGCCACGACGCTCGTCGCCGAGAGCGTTCCGGGGCGCGTGCGGTCCATCGCGCTCGGCGCGCTCCAGGCGCTTTCCGCCCTCGGCAATATCATCGGGTCGCTCATCAGCCTCAACGTGCAGCCGGGTGCGCACGATCTGCTGTGGGGCTACTCCGGATGGCGCGTGTTGTTCTTCGTCGGCATCCTGCCGGCGCTGCTCGTCGTCCCGATCGTGCTGTTTCTTCGCGAACCGGAAGCGTGGCGCCGGGCGAAGGCCGAGGCCGGCCGCACGGGCGGCAAGAAGGTCGGATCGATCGCCGAGCTGTTCCGCCATCCGCGCTGGCGCCACCACAGCATCATCGGCCTGCTCCTGGGCGTCTCCGGGATGATCGGCCTGTGGGGCATCGGCTTCTTCTCGCCCGAGCTCGTCAGTCAGGCGCTTGCCGGCGCGCCTCAGCAGACCATCGACACGGTCCGCGGCTATGGCACCGCGCTGCAGGACGTCGGGGCGTTTCTCGGCATGATCTTCTTCACGGCCATCGCGTCGATGCTGAGCCGCCGGCTGGCCTTCTTCATTGCGTTTGTCGGAGGGCTGCTGATCACCGCGTTCGTCTTCAACTCGCTGAAGACGGCGAGCGACGCCTACTGGATGCTGCCGATGATGGGCTTCGCGCAGCTCGCGCTCTTCGCCGGCTATTCGATCTATTTCCCCGAACTGTTCCCGACGAGGCTGCGCGGCACCGGCGTCGGATTCTGCTACAACACCGTGCGCTATCTCGCCGCGCCGGCGCCGATCCTGCTCGGCTACCTGAGCCAGCTCCTCTCGTTCCGCACCGCCGCCGTGATGATGTCCTCCGTCTACCTCATCGGCATGATCGCGCTGATCTGGGCGCCGGAGACGAAGGGCAAGCCGTTGCCGGAGGACTGAGCGGACAGTCAGCGCTCGTCCGTCTCTTTGATCGCGCGCACGCCTGCCGCGACCATACAGGCGCCGTCTTCCAGCCGGCTGACTTGACTCTCGACGATGTTGCCCTCGCGATCCATCTTCTGGGAGACCAGCAGCAACCAGTGCTTCTGGACCAACAGCGAAAACCCTTCGTCGTCTTTGATGCGCTGGACGAGGTCGTCGCGCCAGATATCGACCGCTGATTTCACCCGCTCCGCAAACCGCTTCCGTTTCTCTCGCATCGTGATTCAGTTCCACGCGACTGGGACGACTGGCGAGGAAATCGCCATCCAGGGAACCGTCCCGCGCGCCCAGTATAGCTGCGGCCGCCGCGTGGGATACTGGTCCCAGTTCTGAACAGGGAGATCCTGGTCGAGCCTCGAGTTCGATCTTCTCGTCGCGATCGAAGAGCACTCGGTCGCGGGCATCCGCGCGGCACTCGATCGCGGCGTCGATATTCACCAACCGGTCAAGGGCAAGTCCGTCGTCACGCACCTCACCGAGATGTACTCGCGGTCTGACGGGTTCGCGGACTGCCTGCGCTTCCTGCTCGATCGCGGAGCGGTGCTCGACGATCCGCGGATCGCACCCGTGCTCCTGAACGATCCGGCGGCGCTCCGATCGGCCATTCAGTCGGATCCCGCGCTCATCACCCACCGCACGTCGATGGCGTCGGCGTTCACGCCGCTCGTCGGCGCCTCGCTCCTGCATGTCGCGGCCGAGTTCGGCCACCTCGACGCCGCTCGTATCCTGGTCGACGCCGGCATCGACGTCGAAGCGAAGGCGGCGCTCGACGAGCACGGCCTCAATGGGCACACGGCGATCTTTCACACGGTCAACTCGAACGACAATCGATCCGCGCCGTTGCTGCGGCTGCTTCTCGAGGCTGGCGCGCGGGTCGACGTCCGGCTCGATGGCATCACGTGGGGGAAGGGCTTCGAGTGGGAGACGACGTGTCTCGACGTCACGCCCATTTCCTATGCGCAACTCGGCCTGTTGCCACAGGTACACCGGCGCGAGCGAGAAATCTACGACAACATCAAGCTGATGCTCGAGGCCGCGGGCCGCGCCGTGCCGCCATTCGACAACGTGCCGAACCGGTACCTCGAGCCGAGATAGGCGTTCCGCCTCGTCGTGTCGCGTCCAGGGAGGTGCCCGTGAGGTCGTACGTCATGGTGACCGGTGTGCTCTTTGGCTTGCTCACGGCCGCGCACATCTGGCGGGTCTTTGAAGAGCCTCACCTCGCGAAGGACCCGTGGTTCATCGCCTTCACGCTGATATCGGCGGCGCTCTGCTTCGGCGCGTGGCGGCTGGTTCGACGATCCAAATCAACCTGAGCGCGGACGACTACTTTGCCAGCGGCCGATGGCCAGAGTTCTCGACGACGACGCTGATGTTCTTGGCCTTGGCGGCGAACGTGGTCTGCGCGGTGTAGCTGGTGCCGTCGGCAAGCTTGCCGAAGCGAACGTCGAGCGTCACCGCGTCCTCGGGCTTGTCGAGATAGGTCGCGACCTTGAGCGCGTTCAGCAGCAGCGCCTTGGCGTCCACGTCGATGGTCATCTGGTCAGCCGGTTGGACGAACTCGCGGAACTCGACCTGCAAGTTCCCTTGCTGCGGCGGAAGCACCTTCATCGTGCCGGCAGCCTTCGCCTTCTCGATCCGTGCCGGATCCGGCGGCACGTACGTATGAATCAGCGTGACGGCCCGCTCCATGTACTCCTGCATCTCGTCTTTCTTGTTTTCGACGACGCGCTCGGCGACCCGACCGCCGCGCCGGCCGCCCTGCGGCGGCGCAGCGGCCGCCGCCGGGGCGCCGATCGGCACCTTGGTCAGCTTGCCGTCGGCCCCGTAGTAGGCGCGTTGTTGTTTTCGGGACTTTTCCTCGCCTTTGAGGCTGATGGCGGTGGTTTCCACCCACTCGTACTGCCGCAGGCGCTTCGCGCTCTCCGCGAGACTCTGTTTCAAGGCAGCCACCATCTCGTCGGGAGAGGGCGGCGCCTGCGCCACGCCGCGCGCCGTTGAGAGAGCGAGCACGATCCCGGTGGCGATCACCACCAACGTGCCGGCGTGGTTGATTCTCATCGTGTCTCCTCGTGATGCGGTGTCCCGGCGCTACTTTTTCTTCGCGGCCTTCGGGAACTTCGCCACCAGTTCCTTGATGACGCTATTCAGGCGCGCGATGCGCTTCTCCTCGGTGTTTTCGATCTCGATCTTGGCCTCGGCCATGCCGCGCCACACCATGCTGCCCGGGGCCGGTTACGGAGACGTCCAGGATGAGCGTGCCCTGCGGGTACACGGTCAGCGCGCTGGTACCGGGCGCGAACATCGGAATGCCCCACTGCGCGTTGGTCGGCAGGAACTGCCCCATGTACTGCGCGGAGCTGCCCTGGGTCACGAGGAGGTAGTAGGTCACGTGGAAATCGGGCGGCGCACCGGACGCCGACGTGTATCCGCGCGCGGCGATTTGATCTTCGACCGCCTTCATCAAGGCGGGCTCGTACTGACGCTTGACCGGCTCGGACTTCGAGTTGGCGGTCATGATGACCTTCACGTCGCCGGCCCCGGACGGGTTCCACGACCAGGTCGCGAGCCGGGAGAAATCGAACGTCGGATCGCGCTGGGTCTGGATCTTGGCGGCCATCACGACCGTTCCAGACAGCGCGGCCAGCAGGGCGACCGTCGCAAGGTAGTTCTTCATAGTCGCTCACGATATATCATGAGAGCCCGTCATGCCCGCCACTTCCGGGCCCAGACATCGACGGCGCGACTGGCCCGGTCCTGGCGAGAGCAAGCTGGACCGTCCCGGTCGCAAGAAGGACACCGATAATGCTGTTGACCCGATCCCGTTTCAGCGCTCGCGTCGTAGAAATCACCATTTTCAGCCTGCTGCTGGCTCCCGTCGCGCCGCTCTTCGCTGGCCGCGCGGCGCAAGCACAGACGCCACCGGCGGCTGCCCGCCCGGCGACGACCAAGCCCGCCGCGGCAGCGGCCGCGGCAGCGGTCCCCCCGGATGGCGGCTGGCCGCGCGCCTCGGCGACGCCGAACGGCGCGACGTTCGTCCTGTATCAACCCCAGATCTCGAGCTGGGCCGACCAGAAACATGTGGTGGCGTACTCTGCCGTTTCCTACACGGCCAAGGGCGCCAAGGAACCGGCGCTCGGCACCCTCCGCGTGGAATCCGCCACCAGCGTCGCCATCGACGAGCGGCTCGTGAACTTCACGGACCTCAAGATCACCCAGTCCAACTTCCCGACGCTCCAACGCGACGAGCTCCGGGCCGCCGTCGAAGAGATCACGGCGTCGTTGAAGCTCGACGACCGCGTGATCGGCCTGGACCGCGTCCTGGCCAACATCGACGCCAGCCAGATCATTCCCAAGAACGTCGAAGGCGTGAAGGCGGATCCGCCGACCATCTTCTTCAGCAAGACGCCAGCGGAGCTCGTCAATCTCGACGGCGATCCGATCTGGGCGCCGATTCCGCAGAACGACTTGCAGTCGGCCGTCAACACGAATTGGGATCTGTTCCAGCACACGCCGACGAAGGCGTATTACCTGCGCAGCGACCAGGTCTGGATGACATCTACCGACGTGAAGGGGCCGTGGACCCCGGCGGGCACGCTGCCGGAGAGCTTCAAGAAACTGCCTGCTGACGAGAACTGGAAGGAAGTCCACGCGAGCTTGCCAGGCCGCAAGATCAGCGTCGCGCAGGCGCCGAGGATCTTCGTGAGTCTCCAGCCTGCCGAGCTGATCCTGTTGAAAGGCGAGCCGGCCTACACCGCGGTGCCAGGCACGAAGCAACTGCTCTGGGTCAGCAACACAGAGAGCGATGTCTTCCGCCTCGGCCGCACCGGCGCCGTTTACTACCTCGTCGCCGGCCGTTGGTTCTCGGCCCCGGACTTCACCGGTCCGTGGACGTTCGCGACGCCGACGCTGCCCGCCGAGTTCAAGCAGATTCCGCTGGAGCACGAGCGCTCGCGCGTCCTCGCGTCGGTGCCAGGGACCACGCAGGCCTTCGAAGCCGTGCTTCTGGCGCAGGTCCCACAGACGGCGCGCGTCAGCAAGAAACTGGCGGCTCCCGAGGTGACCTACCAGGGCGGCGCGCCACAGTTCGAGTCGATCGAGAAGACCACGGTTCAGCGTGCGGTCAACACGGACAAGGACATCATCAAGGTCGGCGACGTGTACTACATGTGCTTCCAGGGCGTCTGGTTCATGTCGACCACGCCAACCGGCCCGTGGGCGGTCACCGCCGAGGTGCCGAAGCAGATCTACGAAATCCCTGCCAGCTCGCCGTCCCATGCCGTGACCTACGTCACCATCGAGGACACGGACAATGACTCGGTCGAGTTCGCCACGGCGATGGCCTACACCGGGATGATGGTGGCGTGGGGCTGCGTGGTCTGGGGATCGGGGTATTACTATCCGCCGTACTACTGGTACGGCGGCGGGTACCCCATCTACTACCCGCACTATCCGACCTACGGCTTCGGTGCGTCGTACAACCCCTGGACGGGCGCCTACACGCGAGGCGCCGTCGCGTACGGCCCGTATGGCGGCGCCGGCGTGGCGCAGCGCTACAACCCGCGCACCGGCACGTATTCGCGCGGCGCCGCGGCGTACGGGCCGTACGGCTCACGTGCCGCCGCGGGGGCCTATAACCCGCGCACCGGGACAGCCGCCGGGACGCGCCAGGGCTCGAATGTGTACGGCAGCTGGGGCACGACGGGCGTCGCGCGCGGCGACCAATGGGCGGCAAGCCAGCGGTACACGAGCGACATCACCGGCAATACGACGCGGCGGACCGAAACGAGCGGGGGCGGATCGGCCGTCAGCCGCACGGGAGGGCCGGGCGGCAACTCGGCCGTTATCAAAACCGGCAGCGGCGACGTCTATGCGGGCAATGACGGCAGCGTCTACCGCAAGCAAGGCGACAGCTGGCAGAAATACGGCGACGGCGGTTGGAGCAGCGTCGACAGCCCGGCGCGGCCGTCGCAAACAGGAGAGGGACGTACCGGTGCCACGAACAGACCGGCGACGAGCAGCTGGGATTCGAACACCGCGCGTCAGGTGGAACGCGATGCGGCCGCGCGGAGCGAGGGTGCGCGGCGGACCAGTGACATGGGCAGTGTAAAAAGCGGCTCGACATCACGCTCCGGCAGTTACCGGCCGAGTGGCGGCGCGCGCGGCGGCGGCCGTCGCGGTCGCTGACAGCGTGGCAGAACTGACAGGAGACAATCAGATGAGAATCGGCATTGCACACCTCACCCGCGCGGTCGTGATCGGCACCGTCGTCACCGTCTCGACGTTCGCGCAGAACCCGCCCGTGTCCACCGCCGGGGCCGCTCAGGCGTCGATCACCGCTCGGGTCGAGGCTATCGATCAGACCACGCGGGAAGTCACGCTCAAGGGTCCGCTCGGCAACGTCGTCACCTTCACGGTCGACAAACGAGTCGCCCGCCTCAATGAGATCAAGATCGGCGACGAAGTCACGGCCGACTACTACGTTTCACTCGCGGCCGAGCTGCGACCGCCGACCGATCAGGAAAAGACGCAGCCCATCACGG
This sequence comes from uncultured Acidobacteriota bacterium, assembly GCA_963816795.1. Classification (GTDB taxonomy): domain Bacteria; phylum Acidobacteriota; class Vicinamibacteria; order Vicinamibacterales; family SCN-69-37; genus CAWFLT01. Next base: position 159,260 of record CAWFLT010000006.1, read on the forward strand.
TGCTGAAGGAAACGGCAACGGCTCCAGCCGGCACCGAGCCCGCCGCGGGCGCCTTGAAGGTGACCAAAGCCGTGGTCACGGTAGAAGGCCTCGATCGGCCCACGAAATCCCTCACCGTGGCGGGCCCATCGGGCAAGTTGTACACCGTCGTCGTGAAGGACGTCGCCAACCTGTCGAAGCTCCGGCTCGGGGACACCCTGGTCGTGACCTTCACCGAGGCGCTGGCCGTCTCGATGCAGAAGCGCGCACCAAAGTAGCCGGCAGCGTGGCACTCGACGGCATTTCGCTCTGGGGATTCCTGTTCGCGACGATCGCGGTCGTGCTCGCGTCGCTCGACGTCGGCGTCCGCATCGGCCGGAGACACATCCGCCGCGGCGGCGCCAAGCTCGAGTCCTCGGGCGCGATCGTCGGCGCCACGATGGGCCTGCTGGCCTTCATGCTGGCGTTCACGTTCAACGGCGCGGCGGGCCGTCATACCGAACGCAAACACCTCGTGATCGACGAAGCGAATGCGATCGAGACCACGTGGCTCCGGGCGGGATTCCTGCCGGAGCCCGCCCGCACGGAGGTGCGTGGCCTGCTTCGCGACTACGTCGGGCTCCGCGTCCGGGCAGCCGTCGGGACGCTCGAGCGCGGCGAGGCTATCCGCGGTAGCGAGGCCCTGCACGATCAGTTGTGGGCCCGCGCGACAACGGCCGGCCGGGAAAGCCCGACGTCGCTCCCCACCAGCCTCTTCGTGCAGTCGCTGAACCAGACGATCGACGTTCACCTCAAGCGCCTGACGGTTGGCGTCCGCGACCGCGTCCCAACTCCCGTGTGGTTCGCGCTCGGCCTCCTCATGATCGGCGCGATGGCGATGATGGGCGCCCAGATCGGGCAAGGCAGCACACGGCACTTCAGCATCGAAGTCGCCCTCGCCGTCTCGTTTTCAGTGATTCTGTTTCTCATCGCCGATCTCGATCGGCCGAATCAAGGACTGATCCGAGTCAGCCAGGTCGCGATGCAGGAGTTGGAGACCAAGCTGAACGGACGTTAGAGGCTGCGCGGCAGTACGTAGGGCGGGCCGGGTTCGGGCCCGCCAACTGCACTCACCCTCGATCGTGCTGGATCGAAGCGATCAGCGACTTCAGCGCCGTCAGGTCGACGGGTTTGACAAGATGGTGATCGAAGCCGGCGTCACGCGCGAGCTTCCGGTCCTCGCTTTGTCCCCAACCAGTGAGGGCCACAATCGAGGCCCGCGACTCAGGATCGAGCAAGCGCATCCGGCGGGCCACCTCATAGCCGTCCATGCCGGGCATGCCGATGTCCAGGAGGATCACGTCCGGCCGCCACGCGGCAAACGAAGCGAGCGCCGCCGGCCCGTCGTAAGCGACGCGAATGTCGGCGCCAGCCGTGCCGAGCAGCAATCCGAGACTCTCAGCGGCGTCGCGATTGTCATCGACGACGAGAATCCTGGTCGGCGCGAGAGGTTGGTCAGCCGCTGCGGATCCGATGACGGATGGTGACGTGGGCGCGGGCGCCACGGGCAATCGCACGGTGAAGCGGCTCCCCAGACCCAGCCCCTGACTCTCGGCGCCGACCTGGCCGCCATGCATTTCGATCAACCGCCGCACGAGCGCCAGCCCGATGCCGAGACCACTCTGATTGCGCGCGGCGCTGCTGCCGCCTCTCGCGAACAGCCGGAAGAGTTGTGGCAACTGGCCCGGATCAATCCCGTCGCCGGTGTCGCTGATGGTGACGACGGCGTCGTCGGATTCTCGACGGACTTCAACAGTGATGGTCCCGCCGGCGTCCGAATACTTGGCCGCGTTGTTGAGCAGATTGCCGAAGACCTGGGCCAGGCGGATCGGATCGGCCTCCAGGACGATCGGATCGGCGGGAATCGAGACTCGCAGATGGTGCCGTCCGGCGCGGATGAGGGGATCGCTGACTTCGAGGGCGTTGCGGATGGCCACGTCCAGGCGGACAGACTCCTTCCGCAGTTCGACCTCGCCGCGCGTGATCCGCGACACTTCCATGAGATCGTCCACCAGGCGAACCAGGTGGCTCAGCTGGCGCTCCATGATGTCGAGCGCCGGGTTGTTCCCGACGGTGAGCTTCAGGACCTCGAGCGAGCTGCGGAGCGGCGCGAGCGGATTGCGCAGCTCGTGGGCGAGCGTGGCGAGGAACTCGTCCTTGCGGCTGTCGGCTTCGCGCAAGGCTTCGGCCGCCTGGCGGTGCACCGCCGTCGATCGCAGGATCGCCCCGACGCGCACGAGCAGCTCCCGTGAGGTAAACGGCTTGATCAGATAGTCGTCGGCGCCCTGGCCGAGCCCATCGAGGCGCGCGTCTTCCCCGGCCCGCGCCGACAGAAGAATCACCGGGATGGCATGGAGGTCCGGATCGGCCCGGAGCTCCCGGATCAGGCCGAACCCGTCGAGGCCGGGCATCATGACGTCGGAGATGATCAAGTCGGGTCGCGTCCGGCGCGCCGTCTCGAGCGCTGCCTGACCGTCAGCGACTGCATCGATTTCGTAGTCGTCAGAAAGCAACCGCCGGACGTGTTCGCGCAGATCGACGTTGTCGTCAGCGACCAGCAGGCGCGGTGTGCCAGGCGGGTGCGACGGCTGTGACCGTGCCTCGACGCCGCCCAGCCAGCCCAGGGCTTCGGCGACGTAGACGTCGGCACGTGCCGCGGTCACGGGCGCGCGTTCGGGCGGCAGGTCGACCAACGGGACCGGCAGGTGCCCGCTGCCTTTAGGGATGGTGACGGTAAACGTCGTGCCATGGCCGAGCTCGCTCGCCACAGCGATCGTGCCTCCATGCAGTTTGACCAGCTCGCTCACGAGGGCGAGCCCGATGCCGCTCCCTTCGTGGCTACGGCCGCGCGTTTCCTTGACCTGGTGGAACCGTTCGAAGATGCGTGGCAGCGCGTCCGCAGGAACGCCGACTCCGGTGTCAGCGATCACCAGCACAAAGCTGGTCTCGTCCTCCTGGAGCCGCACGGAGATGCCGCCGCGCAGCGTGAACTTGAAGGCATTGGAGAGCAGGTTGAGAACGATCTGCTCCCACATGTCCCGGTCGACGCAGGCCAGTTCCGACACCGGCTCGCATTCGACGCGAAGGGCGAGGCCGGCCTGCTCACAGGCGGAGCGAAAATTACTCGCGAGGTCGGCGGTCAGGACCGGCAGGTCCGTCGGTTGATAGAACACGCGCGAACGTCCCGCTTCGATGCGTGCGAAATCCAGCAGCGTGTTGACGAGTTTCAGCAGGCGTTGGCCATTCCGCAGCGCTGTGGCCAGCAGCCCGCGGTCCGGCGCCGGCAGAGTGCCTCCGGCGCGAGCCAGCAAGTCCTGGAGCGGGCCGAGAATCAGCGTCAGCGGAGTCCTGAACTCGTGGCTGACGTTGCTGAAGAACGTCGTCTTCGCCCGATCGAGCTCGGCCAGCGTCGCGGCGCGGCGGCGCTCGTCCTCCAACGCCCGCACGCTGGCGATCGTGTTGGCAATGTTCGATCCGATCAGGTGCAGGAACGCAGCGTAGTCATCGTCGAAGCGCCGGCGCGCGCTGATGCCGGCGACGAGATAGCCATACGGCTCTTTTCGGGCGCCGATCCTGAGAACCGCGGCCTGCGCGACCGGCTCCGGCCAGGGCCCCCCAGGAAGGACGACGCCCGGACGCGGCTCGACCAGCGCCAGTTCCGAGTCGCCGTGCACTGGCCAGGTCTCCGGCCGGAGAGACAGGCCAAGCGCTTCAGGCGTGACGACCTCGGAAAGGGCGACGCCAGTCGCGGCCTCGAGGCGCGCCGATCCGTCTCGCGTGTCGTTGCTGTAGAGGGCGACGAACGGTAGATCCTCGCGGTATCGCTCGAGGACCGCACCAGTGCTTCGGAAGACGTCGTCGACCGACGAGGTGCTGTGGCTCACCCGCCCGAGATCGCGGAGGGCCGCGAGCCGACGCTCACCGAGGATGCGGCCCGTCGTCTCGCTGACGATGCAGAACAGCCCGCCGACGCGACCGGTTTCATCTCGCACCGGGTCGTAGGAGACGTCGAAGTACGTCTCTTCGACGTACCCATGACGGTCGAGCCCGAAGAGGTGATCTTTCGCCCAGAACGCCTCCCCGGTGTTGACGACGCTTGTGAAAGAGCGGTTCCAGCACGTCCCAGACTTCCGCCCAGCACTTTCGGGCGGGCATGCCGAGCGCGGCCGGGTGTTTGGAGCCAAAGACGGGACGATACGCGTCGTTGTAGATCGCGATCAGCTCCGGCCCCCAGAAGAGGACAATCTGCGCCTTCGACGGCAGAAGAATGCTGATCGCGCTGCGCAGACTCTGCGGCCAGGTGTCAATCGGCCCGAGCGGGGTGCCGGACCAATCGTAGGCGCGAATGCGCGCACCCATTTCGCCACCGCCGACGAGCCAGTCAGCAGCGAGCGGTCGTGGGATGTCTCGTGATCGATCAGGAGTTGACGGCACGGCAGTATCACGGTGCACCAGCCGGCCGAGCGTTCGGCCTGAGAGTGCAGCCGGAACGGAGGCTACCAACACCGGCGCGCGACCGCAAGTTTTGCAAGGGATGGCTGAGCGCTGACCAAGGCGGCTACTGATGGCGTGCGGAGACCCTCAATGAGCTTCCTCGCGTTTCGCCGTAGACTCGATCCCGCGCATGAGGATTCTGCTGGTTGAAGACGAAGCGCGCGCGGCACAGGCGCTCGCGAAGGGACTGCGCGAGCAGGCCTATGAGGTCGCGGATTGAACGTCCTGAAGCAACTGCGCCGCCTCCTGGCCGTCGCGGCAGTTCTGGCCGCCACCGGAGAAGCGGCCGCGGGCCAGGCAGCTGGCCGACAGCACGACCGTCGGCGAATCCGCTGCGCGCGACGCTGAACGTCTCGTTCCAGCCCAGCGAGCGACCGGACGAAGATGCTGGCCTCAGCGGATTGATGACGACGGCGCCCCCGATCGACGATCAGCCACGTGGCGCCAGCAGGCACCTGTGCCACCCACTCCCGAGCACACCGGATGGTCCGCGCTCTGGCGCGGGACGGTCTCTGACTTCGCCGCGTTTCCCAGACGCAAGTCGACGTGGGTGATCCTGGCGCTGGGCGGGGCGGGCGCCGTGGCAGTGCATCCGTCTGATCACGAGATCAACGCGAAGCTGGTCGGCAACGCGACGGTCGGCCGGATGTTCGCGGCCGGCGAATACCTCGGCCTCGCCTGGGTGCAGGCCGGCATCGGCGTGGGTACCTACGTGATCGGCCGCTACATGTTGCCGCCAGACCCTGGCACCAAACACAGCAACAAGGTGGCGCATATCGGCTTCGATCTGGTCCGCGCGCAGATTCTCGTTCAGAGCCTGACCGTCGGCCTCAAGCTCGCCGTCCAGCGCGACCGGCCCACCGGCGAGTGCTGCGCCTTTCCGTCGGGACATGCGTCGATGACGTTTGCGACCGCCGCCGTCCTCGAGCGGCATTTCGGTTGGCGGAATGCGTGGCCGACGCTGCTGATTGCCAGCTACGTCTCCGCGTCGCGTCTGCACGACAACGTCCACTGGGCCAGTGACGTCGTGTTCGGCGCGGCGCTCGGCATGGCCTCAGGGTGGACGGTCGTCGGCCGGCATGGGCGGTCGAACTACACGTGGATGCCGATCCGCGTGCCAGGCGGCGTCGGCATCCTCGTCGTCTCGCAACCGTGGTCGTCGAACGACCGCGGCAGCCGCGGACAGTGACCGCCTATGACGGGCCTTGCCGTCCGGGCTGAATTCCGTGCGAACGGAAACGGCATGAATGCTGCTCCTCTCTCATCCGGGCCGCGGTCGCGCACATGGGCTGCCGCTTTTGGGCAGCCGGCTGCTGAACGATGGCACCCGCGGCCATGACGGGGTGACGCATGAGACGCATAGCTTCGAAATGGATCGTCGCGCTCGTCGTCGGCCTCGCCGCGGCGACCGCCGTCGGGGCCCACCAGGCGCCGCGCGTGAACCCCGACGCGCAGACGCTGGCGGATTTCACCGCACGGGTGAAGAGTTATCTGGACCTGCGCAATAAGGTCGATGGCGACGCCCCGAAGCAGCAACCAACCAACGACGCTGCCCAGATCAGAGCCGCGCAGCTTGCGTTGGCGGCGTTGATTCGAAGCGGGCGTTCCACGGCGAAGCAGGGCGACATCTTCACGCCCCCGATCGAGAAGAAGCTTCGCGCGCTCCTCCGGCCGGAGGTCACTGGCCCTGATGGCGCGAAGACCAAAGCCGACATCCTGGATGAGAAGGCCGCCGTCGTCTTGAAGGCCAACGCCGACTATCCATCCGCCCAACCGCTGGCCACGGTGCCGCCGACGGTCCTGCAGGCGCTGCCGCCGCTGCCGAAAGGCGAAGACCTCGAATACCGGTTCGTCGGCAAGCATCTCATCCTGCTCGACACGCGCGCCAACCTGATCGTGGACTTCTTGTTGAACGCGATCCCTTAGGGGGAGGACTCCGGGAGTCGCGGGGAGTCTGCGGCGACTCCCGGAGTCTTGCGCGCTATAATTTTCTTGCTGGCTGGTATGAAACGCGCCTTCCCCGTCACCCTCGGCTTCGCGATCTGCGCCCTCGTGGCCTCGACGCTGATGGCCGCGACTCCTCTCGGTCACACCGCGGCACAACAAGCGCCGCCGGGCGCGACGGCGGCCGATGACCCCGGCGCCGCGCTCTTCGGTCAGATGTGCATCAAGTGCCACGATGCGGCGCGGATTATCGCCATGCGCCGGACCAGGACCGAGTGGGAAGAAGTCATCACCAAGATGATCGAGAAGGGCGCCACCGGCACCGAGAAGGAGTTCGAGACCGTCTACGGATACGTGCTGCGTAATTTCGGCAAGCTGTACATCAACGCCGCCAGGCCGGATGAGATCGTGATGATCCTGGGCCTCTCGGAAAAAGAAACGCCAGGCCCTCGTCGCGTACCGCAAGGCGAACGGCCCGTTCGCGGATTTCGACGCGGTCAAGAAAGTGCCCGACATCGATCTCAAGAAACTGGACGAGCACAAAGACGCCATCGCGTTCTAGCATCCGGCGACGCCGTCGGAAGCCGCCTTGCAAACGGGCGGCTTTCCCATATGCTTATCGCACGATACAGCCGGGAGGGCGTTGACGTCATGCACGCACATGCTCGTTTGATCGCTGGAGTCGTCATCGCCGCCGCTGCGATGACTGGGCTGGGCCTGGCCCAGGGCGCACCGCCGCCGGCGACCGCCACCCGCCGGACAGAACCCTCCGCAGACGCCTCCGCACCTCCGGCCGGGCGGGGCGCAGACCCCGGTCAGCGCGGCGGCGGCGGGGCCGGGCAGGCGGGCGCGCCGGCGGCCGCCGCGGCGGCTTCACGCAGTTCACTCGCCCGCTCGCGCCGCCCGATGTGCTGGTCCGCGGCAAGTCGCTGTACGAGACCAACTGCGCCAGCTGCCACGCGGTGGACCTGCGCGGAACCGCCGACGGCAAGAATCCGAACCTGCTGCGCTCGGGCACGGCGCTCGACCGACAAGCAGGGCGAACTGATTGGCGCGGCGATCGCCAAGCACACGCCCGCCGATCACGCTGATCGAGACCGATTCGGTCGCCGTCGCCGAATACATCCACAGCGTCCACGCCACGATGGGCGGGCAGGGCAGCCCGCCCGGACGCAATCCGACGAACGTCGAGTTGAACGTCCTCGTTGGCGATGCCGGCGGCGGGCGAGACCTACTTCGCGGCCGCCTGCTCGACGTGTCACTCGGTGACCGGCGACCTCAAGGGCATCGGCTCGAAGTATCCGGACGCGCGCGCGCTCCAGAACGCGTGGGTCGGCGGGACGCAGCGGCCGCTTCGGCGGCGGCGGGCGCGGCGGCGGTGGCGGCGTCGGCAATCCCGCCACCGTGACGATGGCGGACGGGTCGAAGCTCACAGGGCACGCTGGTGCGCAAGGACGACTGGCTCGTCATCCTGACGCTGGCCGACGGCACGCGCAAGTCGATGGCGCGCAACAACGGCATTCCGAAGGTCGACGTCACGGATCCGAACGACGCGCACAAGAAGATGGTGCTCGAGCTCGACGATCCGACCAACAAGAAGATGCACGACGTCACCGCGTATCTCTGGACGGTCAAGTAGAGGCCGCCAGGCCGACGAAGAGACTCCTGCTGCGTCGCGACGCTGCTGGTTGGGCCCCGCGACGCTGGTGCTGGCTGCAATGCTGCGGTCGATCGTCCTCGCGAGCCGCGCCGCTGTGGCGGCACAGGAGCGATCCTCGCGCCGTCGTGCCCGGCCATCCCGACTGGAAGGGCCAGACCGTCCAGATCGGCCCGCCCAATCCGGCCCCTGACACCGGCGGTCTCGATCCGGCGACGATCATGAAGCCGGCCGCGGACCAGTGGACCAGCTACTCGGGCGATCTCAGCGGCAAGCGATTCAGCGCGCTGAAGCTGGTCAACACGGCCACCGTCAAGAACCTCAGCCTCAAGTGGATCAACGACGCTGACGACCGGCTGCGGCCCGACCGGCACGGCGCCGGTCGGCCGCCGCCGCGGGTGGGCCGGCGGTGGCGGCGGCGGCGGTGGCGGCGGCGGCGGGCGTGGCGGCGGTGGCGGCGGATCGATCACGCCGATCATCGTCGGCGGTCTCGGCACCGGCGACGCGAACAACTGCGGGAACCGCGCGCCGGGCGGCGGCATCCTGTTCGTGGACGGCATCATCTACGCGGGCTCGCCGTTCAACGTCTACGCGATCGACGCGCGCGACGGGACGATCCTCTGGCACTACTACTGGAAGACGCGCGGCGGCACGGCGCTGCAGACGCGCGGCGTCGGCATGTGGCGCAACTACGTCTACTTCACGATGCACGACAACTGGGTGGTCTGCCTCGACTGCCAAGACCGGCAAGGAGGTCTGGCGGCACGAAATCGCGCCGCACGATCAGCAGTACTTCTCGTCGAACGCGCCGATGGTGATCGGCGACCACATCCTCGTCGGCACGGGCAACGACCTCGACGCCCCGTCGTTCCTGAAGTCGCTCGACCCGCGCACCGGCGCCGTGCAGTGGATTCTCTACTCGACGCCGCAGAACCCGGGCGATCCGGGTCTCGAGACCTGGGCCAGCCTCGACGCCGCGCGTCACGGCAACGGCGCGACGTGGATTCCCGGCGTCCTACGATCCGGAGACGAAGCTCTACATCTACGGCACCGGCAATCCGACGCCGTCGTACACGCAGGGCCGCGGCGAAGGCGACAACCTGTTCACGTCCTGCCTGGTCGCGGTGAACGTCGACACCGGCAAGATGGCGTGGTACTTCCAGACCTCGCCGCACGACACGCACGACTGGGATTCGACGCAGACGCCGGTTCTCGTCGACATGCCGTTCAACGGCCGCACGCGCAAGCTGGTCATGACGGCGACGCGCAACGGCTACTTCTTCGTCCTCGATCGCACGACCGGCGAGCATCTCGTGACGAGCAAGCTGGGCGTGGTCAACAACTGGGCGCAGGGCCTCGACGACAAGGGCCAGCCGAAGCGCAATCCGAACAAGGACGCCACGATCGCCGGGTCGCTCGTGAACGGCGACGTGCTGAACTATCCGCCGCCGACGTTCTCGCCGGACACCGGGCTGTTCTACGTCCACGAGCAGAACTCGCTGCGCATCAGCTACCTGATGGAGCCCGATCCGCGCGGATCGATGGGACTCGGCGGGACGAGCGGCGGCGCCAATCTGAACTGGGGCACGAACATCGTCGCCATCGACTACAAGACCGGCAAGATCACGTGGCGCAAGGAGCTCAACGGCGGCAGCGCCGGCCTGCTCTCGACGGCCGGCGGCGTGCTGTTCTTGAGCAACGGGCAGAACGTCGAGGCCTGGGACGCCGCGACCGGCAAGGGCCTGTGGTATTCGCAGATCGGCGGCCTCAGCGCGCCGCCGGAGACGTTCATGCTCGACGGCAAACAGCACATGCTGTTCAGCGCCGGCGGCGGGCTGTATCTGTTCGTGCTGAATTAGAAGGGCGAAGGCGCACGGGTTGTCGGTTCTTGGACTTCCGAACTGAGATCCTTGCAGGCCATGATGACGCTCCTGGGAACGGCGATGACGATGATCGCGCTCATCGTCACCGTTATTGGCGTGCGCGCGAGCTCCGGCGATCGGCCGCTGCCGCAAAAGCCCGCGCCCGCCAGCGTGGATCCGTCGCAGCCGTTCTCCAAGGAATGGAAGATGGACGGACCTGCTGCCCGTCGTGAAGGATCTGGGCACCGGCCGCGACTGGGCGCAGGGACGAGAGCTGTTCAAGAAGGCGGCGTGCGGCGGATGCCATGCCTTCGGCACGGAGTCGGAAGGCACCGGCCTCGCGCCGGATCTCACGTCGGTCGGCTCGACAGTACTCGCGCGACTTCATCCTGCAGTCCATCCTCGAGCCGTCAGCGACGGTGAACGGCCGGTTTTTCCAGACCACGGTTCACGTTGAAGGACGGTAAGATCGTCACCGGCTCCGTCGTCGACGTCGTCGACAAGAAGATCATCGTCGCGCCGATCATGCTCGCGCCGCAGGTGACGATCGAGATTCCTCAAGGCGACATCAAGTCCGAGGCAGCCGTCACCCGTCTCGGCGATGCCGCCTGGTCTCCTGAATCAGTTCACCAAGGAACAGATCGTCGAGCTCATGGCGTACCTCGACTCGGGCGGCGATCGCAACGCCGCCGTCTACAAGAAGAAGTCACACTGACCCGAAGGACCTATTCGATGCTGACTACGCACGGTTTGCGCGTCGCCGTTTCTACGCTCTGTGGAGCCCTGATGGTCGGGGCCGCGCCGGTGTTCGTGGCGCGCGACGCATCAGGGACCACCGCAGACAGCCGGCGCGCCTGCCGGCCCCGGCCAGGCGCCCGGTCAAGGGCGAGGGCGCGGGCTCGAGCCCATCCAGGACTACCCCGCCGATCCGAACGAGGTGATCCAGGCGCTGCACGGCTTCAAGGTCGAAGTCGTCGCCAAGGCGGACCGGCCCAATGCAGGGCTCGTGGATCAGCATCACTGAAGACGACCAGGGCCGGCTCATCCTCGGCGCCAACGAGCAGCAGCCGTTCACCCGGCTGACGCTCGACAAGGCCGGCAAGGTCACGAAGACCGAGACGATTTTCACGCCGGTCTCCGAGTCGATGGGCATCACGTGGCACGACAACAGCCTGTACGTGCAGGGCGGACGGCTCGAGAAGACCTTCACCAAGACGATCGACAATCCCGGGTTTCGGCAGGCAGAGCGGCCAGGCCGGGCTCCATCGGCTGCGCGATCCGAAGGGCGACGGCAGCTTCACGACGGTCGACACGCTGCGTACGTGGGACGGCGGCGAGGGCGGCCACAGCGATCACGGCATCCACGAGGCCCGCGTCTCGCCGGACGGCAAGCACTTCTACATCATCAACGGCAACGGCGTCGTCCCACCCGAGGACGTCTCGCCGAACTCACCGCTGCGCAACTACGCCGACGATCGCATCATTCCGCTGCTCGGCCAGCAGACCGGGCCGGCTCGGCCAGGAGAAGGCCCCCGGCGGCTTCATCGCCCGCACGACCTTCGACGGCCAAGGACCTCCATCTGTTCGCCGGCGGCATGCGCAACGCGTTGCACTTCGACTGGAACGCCGACGGCGAGATCTTCTCGTTCGACAGCGACATGGAGCCGGAGTTCGGCGTGCCGTGGTACCGGCCGGTGCGCGTGTTCTGGATGCCGAGCGGCGCCGACCTCGGCTACCGCGGCAACAGCGGCAAGTACCCGACGTGGTACGAGGACTCGCTGCCGCCGCTGGTCGAGATCGGACTCGGCAGTCCGGTCGGCGTGACGTTCGGCTACCGCACGGCCTTCCCGGCGCAGTATCAGACGCGCGCTCTTCGTCGCGGACAACAACTACGGCCGGATCATCGCGGTCCACCTCAAGCCAGTCGGGCAGCGGCTACGTCGCGACGTCGTGGGAGAACTTCATCTGGCCGAAGTCGCTCTACGGCGCGACGCCGCGGATGCCGCACAACGTCACCGACATGATCGTGTCGCGCGACGGGACGTTTTATTACGTCATCGGCAACCGCCGCACCCAGTCGTATCTGATGAAGGCCACCTACGTCGGCAATCAGCCGACGGCGCGCGTCGAGTATCGCAACGCGGACGGCGCGGCGGATCGCGCGCTTCGCCGCTCGCTCGAGCAGTTTCACTGGACGCGGAACGATCCGAAGGCCGTGGCCGCGGCGTGGCCGCATCTCGGCAGCGAGGATCGGTTCCTTCGCTTCGCCGCGCGCGTCGCGCTCGAGACCGTGTCGGCCGACACGTGGAAGGCGCGCGCGCTCGCCGAACGGGACGCCGCCACTTCCTTGATCGCGCTGCTCGCGCTCGCGCGCGTCGGCGGTCCGGCGGCCAACGAGGAGCTCTTCACGGCGCTGGACAGGTTTCCGCTCTCGACGCTGTCCGATCGCCTGCGGATCCAGAAGCTGCGCGCCATCGAGGTCGCGGTGAGCCGAAACGGCAAGCCGTCCGACGCGGCCATCCAGCGGCTCGTCGCCGACGTCGACGCCGTGTTTCCCGGGCTCGTCGTTCGAGCTCAACACCGAGATGTCGCAGATTCTCGCGGCCTTCAACGCGCCCGACAGCGGTCGAGAAGACGATGAGGCTGATGGGACAGACGAAGATCTACGAGGAGCACTTCGCGTATCGCTACAACCTCCGGTCCGTCACCGCCGGCTGGACGCTCGAATCGCGGAAGGCGTACTTCAAGTGGTTCAACGACGACCACACCGACGACCAGCACCGCTACGACTACCGCGAATGGTTCAACCGGGTGAACCAGCAGCCGCGCATCGCCGGCAATGCCCGTACCTCAACCTGGTGCGGACGGCCGCGATCGCGACGCTCACCGACGCCGAGAAAGCGGATACCGAGCTGGCGGCGATTCTGGCGGCGTATCCGCAGCCCGGGCCCGGACGCGGGCGTGGAGGCGCGATCGGTGCCCAGAGTCCTGCGGGCCGATGACCGCGCTCGACGGCGGTCGCGCGCTGTAGGCACCGTCCGTCAGAGGATACCGTTACGCACGGTTACATCCGGCACCAGCGGCCGGACCGATGCTAGTCTGCCTCGGTCGTCGCCGTGAGACCTGCGACGCCGGATGCCCTATGAAACGTGTCTGTTTGTTGCTCTGCACCGCCGCCGCGCTCGGCGCCGCCCAGTTTCCCCAGATCATCAACACGAATACCGTGCCGGGTGGCACCGGTGCTCCGCCCAAGACGGCCGCGGAGGCGATTGCGGAGATGAAGCTCCCGGCCGGGTTCAAGGCCGGAGTCTTCGCGGCCGAGCCCGATGTCCAGAATGCCATCCAGTTGACCTGGGACACCCACGGCCGGCTCTGGGTCGCCGAGAACTACACGATGGACAGCGACCGCTTCGTGGACGCGTACCGCGATCGGATCGTGATCTTCGACAACGCGGACGGCGGCGCCAGATTCGAGACCCGCCGCGTCTTCACGGACCAGCTCAAGAACCTCATGGGCTTCGCGATCGGGTACGGCGGCGTCTGGGCGATGACGTCACCGAACATCGTCTTCATTCCCGACCGGAATGCCGACGGCGTGCCGGATGGCCCCGCCGAAGTCGTGTTCGACGGGTTCAATTTCACCGGCGGCAACATGCACACCAGCGCGAACGGGCTGGAGTTCGGCATCGACGGCTGGATCTACGGGCGGACGGGTCACGCACACGTGCAGTCGATCGGCCCGCCTGGAACGCCGACGGCACAGCGCACGCGCCTTCACGGATCGATCTTCCGCTTCCATCCCGTGACGAGGACCTTCGAGGCGCTGGGGTCCGGCACGGTCAATCCGTGGGGCCAGGACTGGGACAAGCACGGCGAACACTTCTTCGACTCGACGATCGTCGGTCACCTTTGGTACTCGATGCCAGGCGCCAAGTTCGTCAGCAGCTCGGCCGAGCCGAATCAGAAAGCCTACGAGCTCATCGACCACATCGCCGACCATCGCTTCGGTCCGGAACGGGGTGGGCGTCGTGGCGGCGGCCGCGGCGATGCCGCTGAGGGTGGGCGCGGTGATGCCGCCGGAGCGCGCGGCGCCGGTCGAGCCGCTGCGGCGCCGGTGGCTGGGCAGCGCACCTCAGGCTGGCGCCGGAGCGACTCCGCCCCCCGACGGCCGCGGCGCAGGACAAGGCGCGGGCGGTCAACGCGGTGGTGCCACCCCGGGGTGGGCCGCGGGCGCGCCCTGGGCCAACGGCCACTCCGTCGTCGGGATGATGATCTATCAGGGCGACAACTGGCCGGCCGAGTACCGTGATCGCATCTACCTGCTGAATCTCTTCGGGCACCGCACCAACGTCGAGACGTTGGAGCGCAGCGGCTCCGGATTCGTCGCCAGGCGCGCGCCGGAGCCCGACATCTTCGACATGATCGACCCGTGGTACCGCGCCATCGACATCAGCTACGGTCCGGACGGCGGCGTCTTCATCAGCGACTGGACCGACACCGGCGATTATCACAACCGCACCGGCGAGAACCGCCTGAGCGGACGCATCTACAAGATCACCTACGGCGACGCCAGGCGCAGCAGCGGCAGCGACATGACCCGGCTCACGGTCGAGCAACTCGTCGCGCTCAATACGCACGCCAACGAGTGGTTTCCGCGGCAGGCCCGCGTCGAGTTCACCAACCGGATGATCGACGGCCGCGGCATCGGCAACGCGAAGCAGCTGCTGCGCGATCAGTTCAGCCGCGAGACCGACGTGACGCGGAAACTCCGCGCGCTCTGGACGCTGCACACCATCGGCGGCACCGACGAGCCGTTCCTGCTCCCGCTGCTCAAGTCGCCCAACGAGCACCTGCGCGCGTGGGGCATCCGTCACCTCGCCGATCGCTGGCCGATCGATGCCTTGCTCACGCCGGACGCGACCGGCACACGCGTCTGGACGCAGCAGCGTCCCGCCCCGGCCGTGGGTGGCGCCGAGATCACGCCATCGCCCGTCGTCATCGCCGAGCTCAACCGGCTCGCCGCCCAGGATCCGTCGAGCCTCGTCCGGCTCGTCTTGTCGTCCACGATGCAGCGTCTGCCCTTCAGCCTGCGCCCCGGCGTGGCGGCTGGCTTGCTCTCGCACAAGGAGGACGCCACCGACAAGAACCTTCCGCTGATGGTCTGGTGGGCCCTGATTCCGATCGCGCAGACGGATCCTTCGGCGCTCGCGTCGCTCGGCGCGAAGAGCGAACTGCGCGCGACCAGCAAGTACATCGCGCGGCGCCTCGCTGAGGACATCACCACGAATCCGGCCCCGGTCAACCAGTTGATTGCCGCGGCAGCCGGCCGCGCCGAGGACTATCAGTCCGACATCGTGGACGGCATCACGCAAGGGATTCAGGGCCAGCGAGGCGTCGCCAAGCCGGTGGCGTGGGATGCGTTCGCGAAGCGAGCGGGCGCCTCGGCAAATGCCGCCTTTGCCGAAAAGGTCCGCGCGCTGGATGTCTCGCTCGGCAGCGCCGCCGCCCTCGAGCAGGCGCGCAAGGTGGCGCTCGATGGCACCGCGCCCGCCGCGGCCCGGACCGCCGCGCTGCAGTCGCTGCTCGACGCCCGCGCGCCGGATCTTCGACAGATCGCGGAACAGTTGGTCAAGGTGCGCACGGTCAACGCGGTGGCGGCCACGGCGCTTGCGACCTTCAACGATCCGGCGATCGCGCCGATGCTCCTCGACGCCTATCCGCAGTTCGACGCCGCCGACCGCCCGAAGCTCATGGCGGCGCTCACGTCGCGCCCGGCCTTTGCCGGCGCCCTGCTCGAGGCGGTCGCGGCCGGCCGTGTGCCCGCGGTCCGACCTGTCCGCGATCGACGCGCAGCAGATCCGCAGCCTCAATGACGCCGCGATCACGCGCCGGCTGGGCGAGGTCTGGGGTGAGGTCCGCGACACGCCGGAGGCCAAGAAGCAGCTCATGACCAGCTACAAGGCGGAGCTGACCTCCACGCAATTGGCGGCGGCCGATCTCTCGCAGGGTCGCGCGGTGTTCGCCGGGGCCTGCGCGCGCCTGCCATACGCTGTACGGCGAAGGCGGCAAGGTCGGCCCCGACCTGACCGGCGGCGAGCGCCGGCGGAACCTCGACTCGCTCCTCACGAAGATCACCGATCCGAACTCCGAGCTGCCGATCACCTCGCGGTTCACGCTCGTGAAACTGAAGGACGGCCGCACCGTGAGCGGCATCGTCGACAACCGCACCGCGACCACGCTCACACTCAGGTCGATGGGCGACCCGATCACCGTCGCGCTGGCGGAGATCCAGTCCACGGAGCTCTCGACGGTGTCCATCATGCCGGAGGGACTCCTCGAGAACCTCAGCGCGGTGCAGCGACGCAACCTCGTGGCGTACTTGATGGGCAACGCACAGGTCCCGCTGCCTGGCCGTTGATGAGCGGCCAGCGTGCGGCAGCTAGCCAGAAGTACCGTCAATGGATAATCGACAATCGGTAATCTGCAAGGCAACACATCGGCAATCGACAATCTCGATTGATAAGGGGCAATCGCACAAATCTTCAGATGGACAATCGGCAATGGCAATGGCCAATGTAACGACAAGTTGGCAATCTGCAATTCAGTTTCGCTATTGCCGATTGTCCCTCGTGAGATGCCGATTGCCGATTACCCGATTACCGATCGAGCGATTCTCCATTACTCAATTGTCCATCCGAAAAGATTTGCAATTACCCATTACCGATCGGGATTGTCGATTGCCGATGTGTTTGCCATTACAGATTGCCGATTGCCGATTGTCGATTAGCGCCGTTTTCATTCCGGTGTTCGCGCGTCAGAAGCTGACGCGCGCCTGGAAACGAATCACCCGGAAATCCTGAAAGCCGTTCGCCATGCCGAAGCGCGCATCTTTGCGGAAGTTCGCTGCCGTCGCGACGGCGGCCGGATCGAACCCGCCAAAGAACGTGGCATCGCTCACGTTGAACTGATCGCGATAGGGTGTCGCCTGGTAGCCGGTGACTGTCTTCTGATCGAACAGATTGAACACGTTCAGGCCGATCGTCGCCCGCATCCGCTTCGGCAACGGCAGCTCCTGCTGGATCAGCAGGTCCACCTGAGAGAACGTCGGCATCCGGCCCAGGTCGCCGCGCCCGTACGGGAAGAAATTGATGTTCTTCTGGCTCATGATCGTCGACCGTGGGACGCCGCTTCCGACGAGCGCGTTGACGCCGACCGTCGTGCCCCACGCGAAGTCGTAGGTGCCCTGCGCCTTGAACTGATGCGGCCGGTCTGTTCCCTGGCGGACCGACGCTGACGTTGCCCTGCGCGTCGTACGAGTAGTAGAGCAGGTTGAACGACCGGCCGGAGTTCGGCTGCAGGCTGCCGACGGCCTCGTCCGAGCTCGCGATTCCCGACCAGTTGCCGCGCAACTGGCTGTAGAGATAGCTCACGTCCGCCGACCAGCGGTTCGCCAGCCGCTTGCGCAAGCGGATCTCCAGGCCGTCGTAGTCGCGCACGGCCGCGGGTTGCGCCGGATTTGACCGGCCGAGCGGATAGGTCCCGAGCTCGCTTCCGAAACCCGGGTTGTTCACGCCGCAGTCCTCCTCACCGCTCGCGGTGAAGTTGCAGACGGCTTCAATCGCGTAGTCCACCCACTTGTGGGCGTAGCGGACGCCGAGCGACATCGTCCGCGTCAACTCGTGGTCGAGACCCAGTGTGAACTCCTGCGACCGCGCCGCTTTCAGGTCCGGATCCACGAGGTCGTGCGTCGGGTTGTTGGCCACCGGGCGGAAATCGAACTGCGTGATGAACGTGCCCGGACAGCCGCTTCCGGGCGCGCCATCGCCGCAGGAAATCGCCGGCCAATTCGAGTTGTCGAGCGTGTAGTAGTAGTTGACCCAGTTGTCGCCGCCGAACATGACGCGGCCGACCGTCAGCTTCATCAGGTCGTAGAAGACGCCCCAGCTGCCGTAGAGTTTCCACTGGCTGTCGCCGTGCAGGTCGTAGGCGAATCCGACCCGCGGCGCCAGCTTGTCGCCGAAACCGAAATGCACGCCCGGGTTGTCGGGGCGGTACGACGGCACGTCCTCGCTCTCGGTGCGGATGCCGAGGTTCAGCGTCAGCTTGCGGTTGAGCGTCCACGAGTCCTGCACGAAGAGGCCGACGTTGTTCGACTCGATGTCGCCGATCGTCACGAAGCGGACGACGTTGTAGTAGCCGTAGGTGCCGCGGATGCGGCGGCCGTCGTTGAGGGCATACGACTGGTCCCAGAACAGCTGCACGGTGGCCGCCTGCTCGCCCGACAGCGTGTCGTCCACGATGCGTTCGACCTGCAGACCGCCCTTCACCATGTGCGCACCGTGCCAGTTCCCGTAGCGCGAGGCGTCGACGTTGAAGTTGAAGCGGCTCAGGCCGCCGCGGACGAATTGCGAGCTCGACGGGTTGTCCGCAAACCCGTTGACGTTCTGCAGCGACGGCGGAATATCGGTGAACTGGAAATTCGAGGCCTGGAACGTGTGCCGCACCGCCGTGCTGAACGTGCCGTCGTCGTGCTGGTCGACTTTGAAGCGCGTCGCCGTCACATTGACGTAGGTGCGATTGTTCGACGACCCAGTCGAGCACGCCCGAATACGCGTCGTTGGACGCATCCCGGCGGACGACCGACGGGAAGAGCGCCGGATTGGCGGTGCTCACGCCGTCCGGCCCCGACGCCGGCAGCGCGTAGCCGCCGCGGTCGCGCTGATTCGACGCCGCAAAGCGGCCCCGCAGGTTGCGCGTGATCTGTCCGGTGACGTTGTAGTTGACGAGGTGCGTGAGGGGCTTCTGGCTGAACGTGCCGGTCTGCCGGGTGCTGTTGAACAGCACCGTCCGCGTCCGCTCGGTCCAGCTCGGATCGTATCCAACGAAGAACCACAGCCGATCCTTGCGGATCGGTCCCCCGACGTCGAAGATCGGCTCCGGGCTCGAGTAGTCGTCAACCGGCGTCGTGACGTACTCCGCGATCGTCTGGTTCGCCGGATTCAACCGGAGGGTCTGGCGGACGTCGCCCTGCAGCCCGTCGCTCGTGAAATAGATGCCGGCGCCGCCGTGGTACGCGTTGCCGCCCGACTTCGTGATCGCGCTGATCACGCCGCCGATCGAGGCGCGATACTCCGCCGCGTAGCCGCTGGCCTTGGCCTGGACGGTGTCGACGAAATCCGGCGGGAGGGTCTTGCCCGACGTGCCGTTCAACAGATTCGTCGTGTCGACGCCATCGATGAGGAACCGGTTGTCGGCGCCGCTCGCTCCGTCGATCTGGATACCGCGGTTTCTCGACTCGCTGGTGATGCCGGGCGCCGACGTGACGAGCGCGGCGAAGTCGCGCCCCTTCGGAATCCGCAGGATCGTCTCGGCCTCCACGTTGGCGCCCGCCGAGTTCTGCTTGACGTCGATGAGGGGCGAATCCACGGTGACCTTGATCGCTTCCGTGACGCCGCCGACGCCCATGACGAGATCCACTTTGAGAATCTGTCCGAGCTCGAGGCCGACGTTCGACGACTTCGCGGACTGAAATCCCTGCAGCGCGGCCGTGATTTCGTACCGGCCGGGCCGCAGCGCCGGGAATCGGTAGACGCCCGTGCGGTCGGAGACCGTCGTTTCGACGCCCGCGAGCGACGGGCTGCGGGCTTCGACCGTCACGCCCGGCAGGACGCCGCCCGAACTGTCGCGAATGGTGCCCTCGATAGACGCGCGCTGCTCCTGCGCCATCGCTGGTGAGCTCAGGCCCACGACGATGAGTACCGCGACCAGTGCCCTCATGACGTTTCTCCTCGCTGAGACTGAAGAAGACCGCCCGCAGGCGAGCGTAGCGAGCCGTCGCGGGCGCGCGCATGGGGGTGGGGCCCCATGCGCTACCAGGAAGATCTCGCTGATGTTCGGGGCAAGGGACGAGTTACGCAAATTGGAAAGACTGATGCCGGCATAAGGCGCGACCGCCGTTCACGGGATACGATGATGCCCCGCACCATGAGCCGTCTGGCCGCGTTCCTCCGGGCAGTCGCCGCGCTTTTGCTCCTGCTGCTGCCGCGCGCCGCGGCGGCCCAGGAGCTGGAGCCCGGCGCCTACTGGCCGATCCCCAGAGGCCTGAACATCGTCACCGTCGTCAACAGCTTCAACTTTGGCGATGTGGCGTTCGATCCCGCCGCGCCGATCGACGAAGCGCGCGCCCGGATCAACACCACGGCGTTCGTCCTGACCCGCGCGTTCAGCCTGGCCGGCCGGTCGGCCAACGCCGGGCTCGTGGTCCCCATGGTCGGCGGTCATGTCGAAGGTCTGTATCTTGGCGAGCCCGCGGAGGTCGACCGGTTCGGCCTGGGCGATCCCAGGCTCCGAATGGGGGTGAACCTGTATGGCGCGCCTGCGATGACTCCGAAGGAGTTTGCCTCGTATCGCCATCACGCCATCGTCGGACTGAGCCTCACCGTCGCGCCCCCGCTCGGCCAGTACGACGGCACCAAGCTGATCAACCTGGGCACGAACCGGTGGTCCTTCAAGCCGGAGATCGGCGTCTCACGCGCCTACGGCGCGGCGGGACAGTGGGTCGTGGAGGGCATGGCGGGCGTCTGGATCTTCACGAACAACACGAACTTCGTCGGCGGACGGACGCGTGAGCAGGATCCGATCGCCGCCGTCCAGATCCACCTGACGTACAAGTTCACGCGCGGTATGTGGCTCGCGGCCGACGCCAACTTCTTCACCGGAGGGCGGACGACGATCGGCGGCACGGAGAACATCGATTTGCAGCGGAACTCCCGCATCGGCACGACGTTTTCGTCGGCGATCAGCCGGAGTCAGGCCATTCGTCTGTCGGTGAGCCGCGGCGCCTACACGACGATCGGGGCCAACTTCACCTCGCTCGCCGTCGGCTACAACTACGCGTGGGCGCGGTAACGGAAGCGCTTGCGACCGCCTGGCATGTGAGGGACGTTCCCGATCAATGGCCGCCACCACCGCGGCCACCGCGGCCCGCGGCCTGCAGTTCCTGGTCGGACCACGGCTTGGTCCGGCCCTTGCTCAAGCCACGGATCTCCATGACGTTCAGCGGCTCGACCGCGGCGCCAGTGTGTCCCCACGCGCGCCGGATGTAGGTCAACGCCGAGGCGATCTGATCGTCGGTCAGCGTCGCTGCCAACGGCGGCATGAGACCGATCGGTCCCTCCTTGCCGCCAAGCAGAATCCGAATGATCGCGGTGGCGTCGGGCGCGGTCACGTAGGCGGAATTCACCAGGTTGCCGCCGAGCTTCTCTTTGCCGCGCCCGTCTTCCTGATGGCAGCCCGCGCAGATGTTCTTGTAGAGCTCGGCGCCGACCTCGAAGCGCTTCTGCTGCTCGGCGGTGAGCGGCGCCGCGGTGATCACTGGCGCCGGACGGCCGGGCCAGTCGAGCTTGGCCAGCACCGCGTTCGCCAACAGAGCGAGCGGCGTCGTTCCCGCCGCGAGCTTCGTCAACGCAGATGGCTCGCCCGGCAGCGAGACGCCGCGTCCCGGAGTGACGGCGACGCGCCCACCGGGCGTGCTGAGACCCGGCAGTCCACCGCCGCCGCCACCGCCGCCGCGACCGCCACGGCCACCGCGACCGCCAGCGCCAAGCGCCGGCAGTCCGGCATCGAGTCCCCGAAGCACCGCCGTCCGCTGCCACGCGGGCTGCGCGCCATCCACGGCGACGTCGATCGCGCGCTGGACGGCGGCGGCGTCACCGCTCTTCGCCAGCGCCCCGGTCAGCATCGCGACGGCTTCGGCGGGCGGCGCGCGGCGCCGCCTTGCTCTGCATGACGCGCGTCAAGCACGTCGGCTTCGACGTCCTTCAAGCTGCTGACCGTGGCGTCGACGATGATCGGATCCGCGCCGTCGCGCGTCAGGAGCGCGACCGCGGGATCGACTCGCGCCGCGACCGGCAGCTCACCGAGCGACGCGGCGAGCTGACGGCGCACGTTCCAGTTCTTGTCCGTCTGCAGTTTCAGCACCTTCGCGGCCAGCGTCGACGTCCTTCGCCCAGCCAGCGCTCCGACAGCCGCACCGCCGACGCGCGCACGTCGGCGTTCGCGTCGGTGAGCGCCTTCTCGACCTGCGCCACCTCGATCGCGTCGAGCCCGTCGAGCGTCCAGAGCGCGTGCAGGCGCGTGCGCCAATCCGGCGCGCGTGCCCGCCAGCGTCTTCAGCGCCGGCGCCACGGACGTGTCGCCGCGCTCGACGAGCAGCCGCTGCGCCGTGTCGCGCCACCAGCCGTTCGGATTCGACAGCGTCTGCACGAGCTGCGCCGGCGTGGCCTTGGACAGCGCCGGCGCGGCCGGACGCGGCGATGGCGCCGGTGCCGTACACGACGCGCCAGATGCGGCCCCTGCCGACCGGCAGTTCCATCTCGTGCGACTTGATGTAGTCGGTCAGATAGGCACTCCAGATGCCGCCGGCCTGCACGACGCCGCGGTACATGTCGACGATGTACATGTTGCCGTCGGGGCCGTCGAAGAGGCTCACCGGCCGGAAGCGCTCGTCCGACGACGCGATGAACTCGCCCTGCGGGAAGGTGTTCTTCGCCGACAGCCGGCCGTCGCCATTCGTCGAGCGTCATGGCGTGCACGAGATTCGTCGGCGAATCGGTGATGAACGCGTTGCCCTGCAGCTCCTTCGGATAGACGTCGCCGCGATAGATCGTCGGCGTGCCCGCGCCCTGAATCACGATCGACGACTCGTCCGGCGCGGAAGAACGGATCGCGGTAGCCGCGATTCACGCCGCGGTTGTTGCGCACCGGATAGACGGTCGCGTCCATCTGCTCGATCAGCAGCTCGTACAGCCCGCGCGTCCGGACGCCGTTCGGATTGCGCAGGAAATAGCGGGACGGCGTGTAGTCGACGTACAGCGGCGAGTCGTTCACGTTCCGGTAGATGCGGCCGGCGTCGTCCTGCGAGATCTGCCACTGCCCGCGGCTCAGCGCCGGCAGCGACTCGAACTTGCCGTTCTTCCACCGCAGATCCCAGGTGTGCTCGGACGAGTACATGACGTTGTCCATCGCCCAGAACAAGCTGTTCGCGTTGTGCTCGATGCCGCCGTTGGCGTTGCCGTAGGTGTTGACGACCACGTCCTTGGTGTCGGCGACTTGAGGTCGCCGTTCGTGTCCTTCATCAGCCAGAGATTCGGCGGCTCGCCGACGAGCACGCCGTGGTCGAGCACCTTCAGCGCGCGCGGCATCAGCAGCTTGTCGGCGAAGACGGTCTTCTTGTCCATCCTGCCGTCGCCGTTCGTGTCCTCGAGCACGCTGACGCGATTGATCGGCTCGCGCGAGTCGCGGCCCGACGTGTCGGGGAGGAAGCTCAGCATCTCGAGCACCCAGAGCCGGCCGTCCGCATCGAAATCCATCAGGATCGGCGACTCGATCATCGGCTCCGATGCGACGAGCTCGACGCGATACCCCGGCGGAAGCGAGAACGTCTTCATCTCTTCCTCGGGCGACAACGCGACGGCCTTGTCCGTCGGTTTCCGCTCGGGCGGCCAGATGTTCCCAGGCGTCTTGGCCGTGCCTTGTCCCGAGGCGACCGCCACCAGCGCCGCGACGCCGACTGCGGCGAGGCCGGCAACGATTCCTGCGCGCGTCTTCGTGAGTGTCTGTCGCACGATCTATTTCTCCGGAACGAGTCGAATGACCATGCCCGGCGTCGACGCCGCCAGACCGAGTCCGGTGCCGGCGCCGGTCGGATTCTGCAGCAGCACGTAGAACCAGCCATCCGGTCCGGTGGTGACCGCGCGCACGCGGCCGAACTGTTCGAAGACCACCTCCTGATGCGTCACCTGGCGGCCGGTGATCTCGAGCCGCCGCAGTTGCTGCCCGGCGAGCGCCGCGACGAACAGGTTGTTCTTCCAGGCCGGGTACTTCGCGCCGGCGTAGAACGCGATCCCGCTCGGCGCGATCGTCGGCGTGTAGTAGACGATGGGCACTTCCATGCCGGGTTCGGTGCGCTTGGTGATGCCGTTCTGCTGGCCCATCGAGATCACGCCCCACCCGTAGTTCTTGCCCTTCTCGATGATGTTGATCTCGTCACCGCCGGTCGGACCGTGCTCCGATTCCCAGAGCAGGCCGGTGACCGGATCCCACGACAGTCCCTGCGGGTTGCGATGACCGTACGACCAGATCGACGGCAGCGCGTTCGGCGTGTTGACGAACGGGTTGTCTTTCGGAATCGTGCCGTCGTCGTTCACGCGATGAATCTTGCCGAGCGGGTTGGACAGATCCTGCGCGTTCGTCATCGCGCCGCGCTCGCCGAGGCGTGTAGAAGAGATGCCCTTCCTTGTCGAACGTGAATCGGGTCCCGTAGTGCGAGCCGCTCGGCGTGTACAGCTCGGCGGAGCGCGATAGAGGAGTTGCTCGTCGACCCATTCGTTGTTCTTGTTGATCTTGCCGCGCACGAACACCGTCATCGACGGCGGACTGGCCGCGCCACGACCGCCGCCGCGCGCGCCCGGAGCCGCCTGCGCGGGCGGATCGGCTGGCGGCGCCGGCGGTGGCGCGACGTAGCCGGCCACGACTTCGGTGTAGGCGAGATAGATCCATCCGTTCTGCGCGTACTGCGGATGAATCGCGACGTCGAGCATGCCGGCGTCCTGGCGCTCCCACACCTTCGGCGTGCCCTTCACCGGCTCGGCGAGCAGCTTGCCCTTCTCGATGATCCGCAGGCGGCCCGGCCGCTCGGTGACGAGCAACCGGCCATCGGGCAGGAAGACGAATCCCCACGGCGTCTCGAGCCCCGGCGCCACGACTTCAATCTTGAAGGTCTGCTTCTCGGACTTGATGATCTGATTGTTCGGATCGGGGACGAAGACCGGCTTGCCCTTGAGGTTCGCGCCCTGCGTCCGAATGTACGCGATGAGCTGCCAGATTTGCGGCTCAGTGAGCGTGCCCTTGAACGGCACCATCGGCCGTGTTCGGCACGCCGCCGGCGATCTTCGCGAAGATCGTGTCGTCGTCGTTGGTGGAGAGGAAGCGCTCGGCGAACAGACTCGCCGCACGGCCGCCGGCGAGATCGGTGCCGTGACAGGTCGCGCAGATCTCGTTGAAGAGCATCGCCGCGGCGTTGCCACGGCCTCCTTGACCGCCGGCAGCGCCTGGCGCGCCCGCACCCGCCTGGCCCGACGGGCGGCTGGCCCGGTGGGGGCGCTTGCTGTGACTGCGTCTCCAACGTGAAGGCCGAGAACAGCGGCCAGTGCGATCGCTGGCGCGGGACTCTCAGGTGCCGCAGTGGTTCGACAGGTCTGTCATGAATTTCTCAGCCTTCTAGACTCACAGGCGCGGGGCCCCACCCCCGCGCCTCGGGCCGCGCCGCAGTGCGGTCGCAGGTCCGCCACTAGTTCCTCTGTCAGTTCTTCTCGCGTCTCCTCTATCTTTTCTCCGTGGTCTTGCTCTTATACGTCTTGCTGAATCCGTTGCGGCTGTTGGTAATCGTGAACGACCCGTCGGCACTGGCGGCGATCTTGATCCAGTAGGCCGGCGTGTGTGCCTGTGCGGCGCCGCCACCACGGCCGCCGCCAGCGGCGCCAGTCGCGGCCGGAGGCGCGGGTGCCTGCGGAGTTGCGGACGATGCCGCCGGTTGCGGCGGCGGCGCGCCAGCCGGAGGCGCTGGCGGCGGCGCTGTCTGTGACGGGACACCCGGGCTGGCGGGCTTGCCGCGCCGGCGCCGCCCGGTACGGCCGCCCCCCGCGCCACCACCCCGCGGCGGCGCAAGAAGGCCCGCCGCGATTGTGGCCGTGTCGTCAACGTTGGCGACGAAGACGCCGGCGCTGTTCTGTTCGATGCCGGCCGTGTACGACCAATGCAGCTGCCAGATGTCCTCGACACTCGATGTCGTGCGCATCGTCGCCATCGCGTCGAGCGCGGCGCCTTTCCGCGTGCCGTTCTGCATCACGGCGGCCCGGGGCTGAAGGCCGCGCACCAGGGCCGGCGACCCGGACGGACTCGTCCCGTGGTGCGACACCATGTAGAGATCCACGGTGCCCACCTTGTTCGTTGGGCACATGAGGTCGATCTCGTTGTTCCAGAGCAAGTCGCCCAAGTCAATCGCGCGGAACTCACCGAACGTCACGAGGCTACCCACCGACTGGCCATTCTCGGGATCGCCGGAAATCTCTCTCGGCTGCGTTTCCGCACAGCCGGGATTGGGCCGGCCGGCCCCGGTCAACGCGGTCTTGAGTCCCTGGCCGGCGGACGTCACGATGCGCCACGTCGAGCCCCGTGATCGGCACGAGGTCGCCAGGCTTGACGACGAGGTGCTTGGCCTTGGCGTACGCGTCGGCGTACCACGCCTGGAATCCCGCGACCTGTTCGCGCAGGTTGGGATTGACCGGCCCTTCCACGGTCGGCCCGTGATCGACGAACGTGCCCACCGGAATCCGGCTCACCAGTTCCTGCATGCCGCCGACATGGTCGACGTGATAGTGCGTCGTCAGCAGGTAATCGATCTTGGTGACGCCTGCATCCTGGATCACCGCCATGATCCGATCGGTGTCACGACCGCCCGGGTTGCCAGAGTCGATGAGGAGCGTCTCGCCGGTCGGCGAGATCCACAGCGCGGCCTTGCCGCCTTCCGTATCGACTACGTAAATCTGCAGGGGCCTCGACGGCTCGCCTGGCTTGGCAGGCTCGGCCGGGTTACGACCTTGAGAGGCTGCGAAGGCAGTCGGCAGGATCAAAACGCTCACGAAGACGAATGCGCGGCAGATCACGGACACCTCCGGTAGTGGAGCACTAGCAACCCCGCCCTCACTCATCAGTACCCTTTGGGTCTCACCCAGAAACTCTCCTCCCACGAACCGCCGGGCTCGATGGATTGAAGCTCCTTGTACAGACCTCTTTGAGCAAGGTTCATCGAATTCGAAATCCCGGCCATCGGCTCGAATGCCACCGTGCCTCTTGGTGGAGGCACGTTCGGATTGGGTGCGGCAGCGGGTGCCGCCCCTCCGGCGCGTCCGCGGCCGCCGCCGCCGGTCCGCGACAGCACGAGAATCGTCTTGAACTTCGGTCCCAGCACGACGTCAATCTGTTGCGCTTTTCCCTTGAGGCTCATCGTGGCGAGCCCACGCGCATCGCGCTCCAGGTCGGTGAAGATGTCGTCCAAGGTCACGTCCTTGACCGCCACGTTGGCAGGGTCCGGCAAGAATCTTGGTGATCGGCTGGGTCTCGCCAGTCGGCAGCGTGTTGCTATCCAGGATCCAGTGGGTCCTGGCCGCCACCGAGAGGCGCCACTCGTCGCGGTCCGAGTCGGTCAACTGAAAGTACGGATGGAACCCGATCGCCACCGGCATCGGCTCGCTGCACAAACTGTCGATGCGGGTCCGGACCTCCATCGCGCCGTCTTCGACGCGATAGGTCAACGTCAGCGTGTGCGCGAACGGGAACTGCTTCATGTAATTGGGCACGCGAAAGAAATCGAGCTTCATCGTGACCCAGGCGGATCTGGCATCTGCCTTGGTTTCGACCAGCTTCCAGGCCGTCGCTCCTGTGAGAAAGCCATGGATCGGAATCGCACCGCGGCCGGTGTTGCCGAGCCCGCTGTCGAAGGTGTACTTCTGCCCGTTGGCATAGAAGGCCTGCTCGTCCAGCCGGTTCGCGTACGGCCAGAGCAGCGGGATGCCGTTGAGCCCCATGCGGGCGCGAATATCGTCAATCGACGTCCATGTCCGTCGAATGACGTCCTCGCCTTTGACCGTCATCTGATACGCATTGGCCGCGGTCGTCAGCACGTTGACGATTACCTGCGCACCTGTGTCCTGGAGCTGGACGATGTCGCCCGTTTGGGTCGCGCGGTAGCGGGCCTGGGCGAACACCGGCGAAGGCAGCCACATCGCCGCCGAGGCTGAGATCCCGAGCGCCACGAGTTTCATTCGCACCGTCATGACCCCTCCATTGACTTCGGACGCACGCACGAGCGCGGAACTACTTCGCCTTCTTGGTGGCCGTCCCCGTCATGATGTACGCGCCGCCGGCGAAATCGATCTGCGCAGTCGCCTTGCCTTCGGCCGCAGGCGTCAGCCGGATGACGGCATCGACCGCATTCCCCTGGTAGTCGAAGCTGTACCGCAGGACGAGGCTCTTTTCGGCTTTGGTGACATCCGTGATCGCCTGCGTCGCGGCGGCGGCGGTGGAGACCTCTCCCACCACCTTCTCCTTCTCCACTTTGACGATCAGGTCGAACGTGCCGGGACCGTTCGGCCCCTGCAGTTCCAGCGTCCAGGCGCCGACGAACGGCGCCGCGTCCGCGGCGGTGACCTGCGCCGCCTGCGCGGCCGGCGGCTGAACCAGGCGCGACGCCGGAAGACGCGTGGATTCCCACCGCGAGTGCGGTGCTGACGATGGCCGTTCGAATCATGTGACCTCCACTCATGTTGGCTGTGACGCTGAGCTCTGGAGCGGTTTCGCAAACCGCTCAGCCGTTTTCACTGCGCTACACCAAAGCGAAAACGGCCATAGCCCTGTGTTGGAACCGTCATTGTCACACGGAGGCCGGGTGTGGCCGCCGCGTCAGAGAATGCCGAGGTCACGCGGCACGGCGTTCGGGAACACGCGCTCGAGCCGCGTCGCGTCGAGCGAATACATCCGCTTGAAGATGCCGCCGAGCAGCGCGCGATACTCGGTGAGCACCGGAAAGTCGCGATTCTGATTGAGCGTCTTCGGCCGCGACCGCGACCTGCTCGCCGGCGATCCGGCCGCCCTGGAGCGCGCCGCCGAGCACCCAGTACACGCTGCCGTGGCCGTGATCGGTGCCGCGCGTGCCGTTCTCGCGGAACGTGCGGCCGAACTCCGAGAGCACGACGACGACGGTGCTGGTTCCAGGCCGGCGCCCATCTGATCGGCGAAGCCGGCGAGGCCCTGGCCGAGACTCGTGAGGAGATTCGCGAGCTGGCCCTGCGCGTTGCCCTGATTGACGTGCGTGTCCCAGCCGCCGACGTCGATGAAGGCGATGTTGAACTTGTCGCGCATCAGCCCGGCCATGCGCCGCGCCTCGAGCTCGAAGCCCTGCGCGGTGATCGCGTTGCGGTTGGCGGCCTGCATCTCGCCCGCCATGCCACCGTTGGCCATCATCTCGGCCTGTTCGGCGACCGTCTTGCCGCAGATCGAAGCCTTCGGCGATCAGCGGCTCGAAGCGCGTGCCCGCGTACATGCTCGGCGAGCACGCCCATCTGCCGATCGTCGAACGGCGCGCCGGCCGGTGCCCTTGAGCGAGACGTTCGGCACGAGCAGGTCGCCGTTCATGACCATCGGCAGTCCGTCGGTGAACGCGACCGGCGCAGCGCCGCCGTCGAGCGCGACGGCCAGGCGGTTGAGGAAGCCCGAGCTCGTAGCGCGCGCGCGCTCCGGCGCCGGCGATCGGCATCCGCCCTCGACGCTGTCCTGCGTTTCGAAGTGGCTCCGCGTGAGATCCTCGCTGCCCGCGAACGGCACGAACGCGAGCTGCGCCTTCTGCCAGAGCGGCAGCATCGAGTCCTTGAGCGCCGGATGCAGGCCCCACGACCGCGGCCTCGCCCGGCCCGGCGAGCGAGATCGCCGCCATCGGATTGGCCGGATCGGGCTGCGGCAGCGCAATCGTCGGCCGGGCCTCGTAGTAGAAATCGCTGCCGACCGGAATGACGACGTTGGCCGCGTCGTAGCCGCCGCGCAGGAAGACGAGCAGGAACTTGGCGTCTGCCGGCGCCCGGCGCGGCGAACGCCTGCGAGACGATGCCGCGCACCGGCAGCAGCGGATGGGCCGCGCCGACCAGCGCCAGCTTCAACATGTCGCGACGGGACAGGCTCATGACTCCTCCGCGCGCTCAGCGCTGCATCCAGTCCGGCGACGCCAGCAGCATCGTGTTCCATTCCTGCTGCGACGCCGTCCGCCCGAGCGCGTCGCGCGTCGGCGCGCGCGAGCGCCGGCTCGATCGCGTCGAAGAAGAACCGCGACGTCGAGCATCGGAAAGCCGACGTTCGGCCCCGGCGTGTTGTCGTCGTTGTTGAAGAGCCCGGCGTTGCCGCTGCCGATGGCGCGGGCGATCTCGAAGCGCCGCACCATCTGGCCCGAGCTCGTCCAGGCCGCCTCGGTGAGCGCGTAGCCGTCGGGCGTGACGCGCCCGTAGAGCGGCTCGCCGAGCTGCTGCAGCCAGCCGACGATCGGCCGGATAGTTGGTCATCGTATCACCTTGCCGTCGTAGGCCAGGCGGAGCGACGACACGACGAATTGCATCGGGTCCTTGAACTTGTCGAGCTTCGGCGCCGGCGCCGCGAGCGCGTCGACGAAATCGCGATCGCAGGAACATCGTCTTGCAGCACGGCGGCGATCGAGCCGTCGGTCGCCTGAAACGTGCGCGCCATCCGGTCGACGAGCGCCGCCGGCGGGTCGTCGGCGACGAAGTAGGTGGCGAGCTTGCGGCTGACGAAGCGCGCGGTCGCCGGCTGGCGGCAGAGCAGCGTCGACGGCGCGCTCGACTTCGTCGAAGCCGCGGCCGGCAACGGTGTGGCCCAGCACGGTCTTCGGCGCCGATGTCGTGGCGCGCCGGATTGAACTCGAACAGACCGCGGCGGACGTAGAGCGCCTGCGCGATCGGGCGGCAGCTTCGGCGTCGCGTCCGTGACGTTGACGCCGACGCCGGTCAGAATCCGCGCCAGCTCCTGCACGTCCTGCTGCGTGTAGCGGACGCCGCTCGGGCCGCCGCTGACGCCGAGCGTGTGCAGCTCCATCAACTCGCGCGCGTAGTTCTCGTTGATCTGGCCGGCGGCGCTCTGCGCGTTGTCGAGATACTCGAGCATCGCCGGCGACGTCACCGTCGCCATCACGAGATCGCGGAAGCGTCCGAGCGCGTGCGTGCGCACGGCGTTCTTCGTACTCCGCCAGCGTCCAGCGGACGTTGGCCTTGCCGGAGAACACGCTGAAGTGGTTCATCCAGAACCACGTCATCTGTTCGCGCAACTGCGACGGCGACGCGAGCGCGCGCATCAGGTGACGCTTCGCCGTTTCGTAGACCGCCTGGTTCGCCGGCCTGATTGAGCGCCATCCGCGCCTGCTGCTTCGCGTCCTCGGTCGGGAAGCGCATTGATGCGCTGCTGCTCGGCCCGGAATGACTTGACGTGTGCTTCAGCGGTCCGCTGCGTGACGGGGATCGCGGCGACGGCGGCCTGGAGGCTGACGGGATCGGCCGCCGGCGCGAGTTGCGCGGCGAGATACCGATCGCGGCCGAGCCGCTGATACTCCGCCACCGTCGCCGTATCGACGCCGAAGGTGACGCGACCCAGCCACCGCAGGTCGCCGCGCGAGAGCGGCTTCGGCGCCGCGGCCGGCAGCGCGACCCAGACGGCGAGGCTGGCCAGGGTCACCGCGAGCGCGAGCGACCGGCGCGGCCGGCCCGCGCCGGCTGGGCGGATCGCTGGCGAAAGGGCCGGGCGCGGCATGCGTTAGTAGACCACGGCCGGCGGACGAGGGTTTAACTGGCCGCTCAGCCGGGCGGCGACGCGCGGAGACGAGGACCGGTACGGTAGAGTCGCAGCCGTGCTGACCGACGCCTTTCGCCGCGTGACATCCATCGACGAAGTCATTGCCGCGCTGCAGGCCATCGATGGCGCCCTGCCGGACCACGACGGCCTGAAATGGTTCAACTTCCTGTATCTCAGGGTCACCGAAGCGCTGCGCGACGATCGCGCCGGGTGGCAGGACCGGGACTATCTGGAGCGTTTCGACGTCGAGTTCGCGCGGCTCTATTTCGAGGCGCTGGCGCAACAGGAACGGGATCCCGCACTCGTGCCGCCGGCCTGGCGGCCGCTGTTCGAGCGGCGGACCGACGCCCGCCTGGCCCGCGTGCAATTTGCCATGGCTGGGATGAACGCACACATCAATCGCGATCTCGCCGTGGCACTCCGGCGGATCGCCGACACCGACGGGTTCGCCCGGCGCGGCAGCGCCCGCCACGCCGACTTCGAGCGCGTCAACGCCGTGCTCGAACGCGCCGAAGCCGAGTTCCGCCAGCAACTGTCCGTCGGCCTGATCGGCACGCTTGACGGCGCGCTCGGCAGCCTGGACAGCCTGTTCGTCATGTGGAACGTGCGAAAAGCGCGCGAGGCCGGCTGGACCAACGGCGAAGTGCTGTGGCGCCTTCGCCGGATCTCCAAGCTCGAGCGCGAGTACCTCGAAAAACTCGACGGGACGACGGGATTTGCCGGGCGAGGGCTGCTCCTGCCGCAGCTCGCCTAGCACTGGCTAGGCTCGCAGGCTGCGGAAAACGCAGCCTGAAGACACTGTCAAATGGGTAATCGATAATCGGCAATCTGCAATGGCAGAGACATCGACAATCGACAAATCCCGATCGGCAATGGGCAATTGCGGAATCTCAGGAATGGACAATCGGCAATCGACAACCTGCCGATGGACAATCGGCAATCGACAATCTACCGATGGACAATCGGCAATCGGCAATCTACCGATGGACAATCGGCAATCGGCAATCTGCATCTCAACGATGGACCATCGGCAATGGCGACCCGAACTTGCAGATTGCCAAATTGTCGTCGCCTGGCCATTGCACATTGCCGATCGTCCATCTGAAGATTTCGCGATTGCCCATTACCAATCGACGTTATCCATTGCCGATGTGTCTGCCATTGCAGATTACCGATTGCCGATTATCGATTTCCCGTCCCGTGCTAAGTTCGTCTCCGAGGTTGTGCACCATGCGCGTACGGTCGGGGCTGCTGCTCGGCTCGATCCTCATGATGACGATCGCCGGCGTCCACGGCCAGGACGCGACGACGCCGATCTGGGCCAAGCCCGATCACTTCTGGTTCCGCAAGGCGGTGCGACGGCGGGCACGTGTGGCTGACCGTCGACGCTCTGCACGGCGTCAAGGAGCCGCTCTTCGATCACCAGCGGCTGGCGATCGAGCTCGGCGTCCGCGGCGCCGGCGAGTTCGAGCCGCTGACGCTCCCGTTCGTCGATCCCGGCGCGCGAGTTCACGGTCAGATACAACGGCTCGAACGCCTACATCCAGGAAGGCGCGCTGGCGATCGAGTTCAACCTCAACGATCAGTTCTGGCGCTGCGATCTGCAGATCAAGTGGAACTGGAATCTCGTGCCGCCGACCGACTACGAGTGTCTGCCTCGCCGCCCGGCGGCCTCGGGCCCGGCACCGCGTGTCGAGCCGGCGTCGGTCGCGTCACCCGACAAGAGCTGGGAGGCGTTCGTCCAGAACCACAACGTCGCGCATCCGCGCGGACCGGCGGCGGCGACGTGCGCGATGCTGACCACCGACGGCACGGCCGACGACGCGTATCAGCTCGGCTCGATTCAGTGGGCGAAGGACTCCCGTTCGCTGTCGGCGTATCGCGTGCACGCCGACGTCTGGCGCGCGCCAGGCCTCACCGGCAACGTCAAGAAGCTCATCGTCAAGGGCCAGTGGACCGTGCAGTGAGCGTCCGGTTCTTCAGGTCCACGGGGCCCAGCTCCGCGGCTCGGCGCTGCTCGCACGCTCGCACCGTGCGGAACCCGCAGCACCGCGTCTCGGACCGTGTCGCAACGCCGCTGCGACTTGCCCATCTTGTCGGTGATCGCCGTCAGCTTCCCCGCGTGCGTCTTGTTGAACGCGTCGACCTCGCGCCATCAGCTTGTCGAAGTCGGCCTGCGCCGTCGCCATCTGCGCCTGGAAGTCCTTGAACGTCGACAGCGCCGCGTTCGTCGGCCGATAGGCCAGGCCGCCCACGACGTCGCCGCCGCCCGATCCGATCTCGGCCACCAGCCAGGTCAGGTTCATGTAGAGCTTGTACCTCTCGACGTACCACTTGTCGTCGCTGTGCATCTCGGTGCGCGACAGGTAGTGCAGCTCGGTGTCGTACATCCGCTGGTAGATCGCCGCGAGCGCCGCGTCGAGCGTCTTGTCGCTCGCGTGCGCCTTGCGCAGATCCTCGACCTGCATCCGCATGATCTCGATGCGGTTGATCCGGTCGACGACGGTGTTGATCGCCTCGACGACCTTGACCTGCAGGTCGGTGCCGGCGACGAGGTCGGCGTCCGTCGACGTGAGCGTCGCGTCCTTCCAGATCTCGAACGGCTGCGTGTAGGCGCGCCGCCGTTGAGCGTGAAGCGCACCGTGTACTTGCCCGGCGCCGCGACCGGACGGAATCCGGCGGCGAGGCCCCAGTGCGTGACCGGACGCTCGCGGCCGGTCCAGCGGCCGGCGTCCCAGATGTACGGGTTGTCCGGCGGAATCGATCGCAGCACCGGCCGATCCTGTCCGGGATACTGCAGGTTCCACGACGCCTGATTGAGCCCGGCCCGCCCGGTGACCTGGCTGCGTGCTGATGACGGCACCGGCCGGATTCAGGATCTCCATCGTGATCGGCGCCGTCGGCGCGCTGCGCATCGAGAACACGAACGACGCGCGTGCCGCCGCCGGCCGACCGCATGCCCGGCAGCGGCTTGTAGATCGCCAGATCGGCCGGCTGCCGGCGCCGCCGCCGGCGCCAACTTCCGGCTGCTCGAGCTGCCAGATGTCGCGCAGCATCCACAGGCCGCGCCCGTACGTCGCCACCGCGACTTCGGCCGCGTTCTTCGGCACTTCGATCCACGTCACCGGCGCCGCCGGCAGCTTGTCCTTGAACTGCTTCCACGTCTTGCCGTCGTCGAGCGAGTAGAAGAACGCGTGGCCGGTGCCGGCGAAGATCATCCCGCGGCGGCGCGGGTTCTCGGCGATCGAGAGCGTGTAGTCGAGCGGATGCCCCTTCGGCAGCCCGCCGTCGAGCCGCGTCCACGTCTGGCCGTAGTCGGCCGTCTTGAAGAGGTACGGATCGCGCTGATCGACGAGGTGATAGTCCACCGCCATGTACGCCGTCGCCGGATCGTGATGCGACGCGTCGATGCGGCGGACGATGCCCCAGGGCGGCATCTTCACGTTCGCGGTGAGGTCGATCCACTTCTTGCCGCCGTCGCGCGTGATGTGCACCTTGCCGTCGTTCGTGCCGGCCCAGACGACGCCCGGCGTCGTGCGCGACGGCGCGATCGCGGAGACGACGGCGCCGTAGAACTGACCGAGGTTGTCGCCGACGACGCCGCCGGAGAAGCGGATGCGCTCGGGATCGCCGGTCGACAGATCGGGACTGATGACGTCCCAGCTCTGACCGCGATCGCGCGATGCGGAAGATCACCTGACAGCCGAAGTACGCCGAGTTGTCGAACCAGTCGATCGCGAGCGGCGGCGACCACTGGCAGCGGTACTTGAGCCCGACCGGATCGCTGTCGAGCGTGTGCCACCACGGGCTGACCGAGCGGCGCGCGTTGTTGATCTCGTCGAACGTCGCGACGTGCGCGGCGTAGCAGGTGCCCCACACGAACCGATGGTTGTTCGGCTCGGGATAGGTGTAGCCCGACTCGCACGACGGCATGGCTTCCTGCGCCGGCGCCGTGCGCCGCGCCGCCGCCGCCGCCGCGCCACCCCGCCGCCACCACCGCCGCCGCCGCCGCCACGTCCGCCGAGCCGCGCCCGCCGCGGGCGGACCGCCGCCGCCGCGCCGCGTCCACCCGCCCGCCGCCGCCGCGCGCCCGCCACCCGGCGGCGCGACCGCCGGAGGCGCCGGCAGGTGCCACCGGCGCGTAGGCGGGCACGTTCGCCGGCACGATCGGCCGCGACGATGTTGATGCGCATGCTGCCGTCGTCCTGACGGCTGCCGTAGACCCAGTACGGCGTGCGCTGATCGACGGTCACGCGATACATCTGGCCGATCGGCAGCGACACGCTGGTGTTGCCGGTCGGATTGTTCGGCGATCCGTAGATGCCCATGCCGCCGTCGCCGGTGACGATGTAGTGGCCGGCCATCGACGGGTTCGGTGTCCCACCAGATGTCATGGCAATCGCCGCAGCCGCCGCCGCCGCCGACCCAGATCTTGCCGCCGTCGCGCGAGCGCCACAGCGTGCTGTTGGCGATCAGCAGATGATCCGGATCGTCAGGCGAGACGCGAATGCGGATGTAGTACCCGGCGCGGCCGATCAGGCGGCGATCCCAACTCACGTTGTCCCACGTCGTGCCGCCGTCGTCGGATCGCCAGAGCGATCCCTGGGCCTCGGACGTTGAGGCCCTTGCCGCCCCATGTCTGACGCCGTCCGAGCCGGTCTGAATCAGCGCGTACATCCGGTTGCCGTCGGACGGCGCGATCGCGACGTCGGTCTTGCCGTACGGCGATTTCGGCAGCCCGGGCGCCGTGATCTTCGTGAACGAGCGGCCGTTGTCCCGCGAGAGATAGATGCCGCTGCCCAGACCGCCGCTCTCGAGCACGTGCGTCTGCAGACTGGATCTCCCACGTGCCGGCGATGACGACGTTCGGATTCTTCTGCGACAGCTGCAGGCCGGAGCAGCCGGTGTTCTCGATCGACGAAGAGCGTCTGCTGCCAGGTCTTGCCGCCGTCTTCGGTGCGGTAGACGCCGCGTTCCTTCTGCGGACCGGTGGCGCGGCCGAGCACGCACGCCATCACGATGTTCTCGTTCGTCGGATGGATGATGATGGTGCCGATGCGGCCCGACTCGGTGCAGACCCATGCTTCGTCCAGGTCTCGCCGGCGTCGGTCGACTTGTAGATGCCGTCGCCCATCATGTCCATGTCGCGGACGGCCCAGGCTTCGCCGGTGCCGGCCCACACGACGTTGGGATTGGACTGCGCCACGGCCAGCGCGCCGATCGCCTGCGACGTCTCGTTGTCGAAGGTCGGCTTCCAGGTGTTGCCGCCGTCGCCGGATTTCCAGACGCCGCCGGACGCGGCGCCAGCGTAGTACACGCCGGGCTTGCCGCTGACCGCGGCGGCCGCGGAGATCCGGCCGGCGCTCGTCGGTCCGACGTACTCGAACCGCGGCGCGCCGACGGTCTGCGTCGGCTACGGGGCCGCCAGCGCCGCCGCCAGGTCCGCCACCGCGCTGGGCGCTCACGAGCGCCACCGGGCCGAGGCCCGCGGCCAACACCACGGCGAGAGATCGATAGCGACGAAACTTCGAAGACAGCATGGCTCCTCCTACGATCGGAGATAGGAGACTAGCACGCCGGAAATCGTTTATCCTCCGGTCATACCCCAGCACCCGCGGATGGCCAAGAACGACGTGGCTGATACCTCGCCTGGTGCGCCCCCGGAGCTCGAACTGCGCCATCTGCAGGCGAGCGGTCAGGTGTATCTCGACTACACGGGCGCTGCGCTCTATCCCGAAGCCCTTCTGCGCGAGCACACCGAGATCCTCGCGCGACAGCTGTTCGGCAATCCGCACTCGACTCATCGCGCCTCTCTCTCCAGCACATTGGCGGCGGGCGTCGCTCGGGAGGCGCTGTTTCATCTTCTCGACGCCGATCCCGCCGACTACGACGTCGTCTGGACGGCGAATGCGAGCAGCGCGCTCCGGCTGGTGGGCGAAGGTTTTCCGTTCGGACCGTCAGTGCCGTTCGTGCTGACCGCCGACAATCACAACAGCGTCAACGGGATTCGCGAGCTGGCGCGACCAGCGCGGTGCACAGGTGACCGCCTTGCCGCTCGACGATGAGCTGCGAGTCCGCCCGTTCGAGCTCCCCCGCGTGGAACGCGGCCTGTTTGCCTATCCTGCGCAGTCGAACTTCTCCGGCGTCCGTCACCCGCTCGACTGGATTGACGAAGCGCAGCGGCGCGGGTATTCGGTGTTGCTCGATGCCGCCGCCTTCCTGCCCACGAATCCGATATCGCTGCGCGACGTCCGGCCCGACTTCGTCACGCTCTCGATCTACAAGATTTCGGGCTACCCCACGGGAGTCGGCGCGCTCGTCAGCCGGCATGAGGCGCTCCGAGCGCTGGTCCGTCCGTCGTTCGCGGGCGGCACCGTCGAGTTCGTGTCCGTGCTCACCGATCGCTACGAGCTCAAGTCCGGATCGGAGGGATTCGAGGACGGCACCGGCAACTTTCTGGCGTGGAGCGGCGTGGCCCCGGCGTTGCAGATGATCGAACGGCTCGGCTGGCAGGCGATCCACTCGCACGTCGCCGCGCTCACCGCGCAGGCGCTCGACGGCCTGGCGGCGATTCGGCGTGCCAACGGGAGCTCCAGCGGTATGGATCCACGGCCCGACGGACACGCGCGACCGGGGTGGCACCATCGCGTTCAACATGGTCGACGCCGCGGGGCAGGTCGATCGACCACGAGCACGTCGTGGAGGCGGCCGCCGACGCCGGCATCTGCCTGCGCGGCGGCTGCTTCTGCAATCCAGGCGCTGCTGAGTACGCGTTCCGCTACGAGGCGAGCGAACTGGCGGCCGCGCTCGACACGATGGCCGACCACTTCTCGATGCCGGCGATGCGCGTCGCGCTCAACAACAAGCCGGTCGGCGCCGTCCGCGCATCGGTGGGGTACGCCAGCACGCCCGACGATGTGAAGGCGCTGGTCGCGTTTCTCGAGGAGTTCGCGCGCCAGGGCTGACGAGGCGCTCGATGCCTGGCTGCTCCGCGGCCGACGCCCGAGTATCATGGTGCGGAATTCCCGGCCCGTAGCTCCGGCTGAAAAGCGACTGACCCATGAAAACAGTACTGCCCGTGCCGTTCCGACTCGTTGGCTGTCGCGCTCGCGCTCGTGGCGCTCGCCTATCCGCTCCGGGCCATGCAGGAGCAGGACCGGCGCGCCCATCTCGAGTGGATGCTCAAGTCGCTGCCCAACGCGCCGCAATTCAACGAATGGCAGCAGCGCACCGGCGAGCTCCCGCCCGATTTCGACGCGTTTCCGCGCAACAACTTCCTGCCGGACCCGTTCACGTTCATGAACGGCAAGGCCGTCCGGACCGCGGCGGACTGGACCACGCGGCGCACCGAGATCAGGCAGCTCCTGGAGAAGTGGGACATCGGCAGCGTGCCGTCCAAGGCGACGACGTTCAAGACGACCGTGCAGAGCGAAACCCCGGGCAACGGCTACGCCACGCGCGTGGTGGCGATCGAGTACGGGCCACAGCCGGACAAGACGGCGACGGTGACCGTGACGCTCACGATTCCGCAGGGCACGGGGCCGTTTCCGGTGATGATCGGCGGTGCGGCGTCATCGCTGATCCGCCGCGGCTACATCGCGTGCAGCTACTCGGGCACGGTGGATGCGCCCGGTACCGTCGCCCAGCTCTATCCCGAGTCACGACTTTGCCTCGATGGCGCAGGTCGCCTTCACGCTCCAGACCGTCGTCGACCACTTGCTCACCGTGCCGCAGGTCGACAAGGCGCGCATCGCCGTCACCGGCTATTCACGCGCCGGCAAGATGGCCCTCATCGCCGCCGCGCTCGATGAGCGCATCGCGGCCGTCGTCGCGGGCAGCACCGGGGTCGGCGGCGTCACGCCGTGGCGCCTCAGCGGCGAGTACGGGATGGGCGAAGGCGTCGAGTCCACCACGCGCAGTTTCCCGATCTGGTTTCATCCGCGCCTCCGGTTCTTCTCCGGCAAGGAAGACCGCCTGCCCGTCGACGGGAACCTGATCGTCGCGATGGTCGCGCCGCGCGCCATCCTGATCCAGTACGGGCTCAACGACGAGGTGACCAACACCTGGAGTCACGAGCAGGTCTACTACTCGGCGCGCAAGGTGTTCAGCCTCCTGAAGCAGCCCGACCGGATCGGCCTGCTGCGCGTGCCCGGGTTCCACGGGTCGAACGACGTCGAGGCCTCGCTCGACTGGCTCGACATCCAGTTCGGGCGCTCGACGGCGACGTGGGACAACAAGCTGATGTTCGAATGGAGCCACGCGCAGTGGCTCAAGGATTCCGGCGAAAAGATCGATCCGCGCCGCTATCCCGTCCGCGCCTCGACCGACCTGCTCTCGAGAAGCGGGTCCGCGATCACGAGCACGGCGGATTGGGAAAAGGCGGCCACCGAGATTCGTGCGTCGATCAACGCGATGCTGGGTGAGCCGCCGGGCTTCTATGTCGCGCCCCCAGGTGGGCGCGGACGCGGAGCGGCGCCCGGAGCGGCGCCCGGAGCGCCGCCGGCGGCCCCCGGAGCGGCACGCGGTGCGGCGCCTCCTCCGGGCGGCGCTGCCGCCGCGCCCGGTGCCGGGCGAGGTGCTGCGCCCGGACCGAATCCGGGCCAACTGCGGCCCGACGTTCCCGCCTGGGTGATCCAGCGTGGCGGCAATTCGTTTGGCTGGGTCGAGCCCGGGCGCAGCCTGGCGGCCATGCGCCCGATGACATTCGGCTACGGCGTCACGGGCCATCTCTACTATCCGAACAACACGCCGGCCGGCACGCAGGCTTCCCGCGGTGATCTGGCTGCACGGCTACAGCTATCCGCTCGGCTACATGTGGGTGTATCGATCGGATCCGCACCCGATCCTCGCGCTCGTCAACGCCGGCTACGCGGTGCTCGCGTTCGATCAGGCCGGATTCGGCAGCCGCATGGGCGAGTTCGCGCCGTTCTACAAACGGCATCCGCACTGGTCGCTGATGGGACGGATGGTCGAGGACACGACCAGGGCGGTGGACGCGCTATCCGCCGATGCGGCGATCGATCCGGCGCGGATCTCCGTGTTCGGCTACACGATCGGCGGCACGGTGGGCCTCTACGCCGCCGCGCTCGATCCGCGGATCAAGAGCGTCGTCTCGATCAGCGGCTTCACGCCGATGCGCACGGATACGGCGGACCGCGGCACCGGCGGCCTCGCGCGGTACAGCGAGGAGCGCGCGCTCTTGCCGCGCCTCGGCTTCTTCATCGGCAACGAGAGCCGGCTGCCGTACGACTTCGACGAACTGATTGCGGCCATCGCGCCGCGATCGGTCCTGGTGGTCGAGCCGACGATGGATCGCGCGACGACGCCGGCCGACGTGCGCCAGGCGGTGACGCGCGCGAAGCAGGTGTACAACCTCTACTCGGCCTCCGACAAGCTCACGCTCCACGAGCCGGTGGACTACACACGATTGACCGCCGCCACGCAGGATCGTGCAGTACAGTGGATGAATCAGATCCATTCACCGTCGCCGGTTCCCGTCGTCAAGTGAGGCGCCCTGGATATGAACATGATGCAACGCTGGACGAGCACGATCGCGATCGGATTGATCCTGGCGGCGATCTCCGCCTGCAAAGGTGGCACCTCCAGTGTGCCGTACAGAACAAGTGCCGTCGCTTCGGGTCCGAACACGATAGAGGCCACGAGGAAGCAGTTGGAAGGCACGTGGACGCTCGTCTCGCTCGTCGTGCACAACACGAGCGGCGCACGCGCGACGTCCCAGGGGACCGGCACGCTGACCTGGGACGCCTTCGGCAATTTGAGGATCGAGTACCGCCTGAGCGACGCGGGCCTGAAGGCGCTCGAAGCCATCGGCGTGCAGCCGCCGACCCCTGTGATCGTGACGGAGGGCCGCGCCGTCATCAATACGCAGGACAAGGCCATCCAGTACGTTCCGCCTGACGCGCCATCCCGTCCGTTCGATCCCGCCCTGGCGGCGGCGCGCGCCAATCCGTTCGCGTTGGAGCGACTGCGATACTACGTGTTTGGCGAGGACGGCACGCTCACGCTGTCCACAAAGCACGACAACGGCCAGACTGCGGCGGTGAGCCAATGGAAGAAAGGCTAATCAATTCCTCGGAAGCGACGCGACCTCTACCGAAGGATCGGAATGCACCAGAGTCCTGAGGCATTCGACTTCGGTTCAGCGACGGTGACTGGACCAACCTCGAGGATCGCCGTTCGGCATACCTCGACGCTCGACTGCGGCACAACGAACGTACTGGACAGCAGGAAGAAGTCGCCCCCCTTCGCAACGGTCATCGGCGGCGTCGTGGTGATGGTGCCGGTCTGATCGCTGATCCGCAGGCTCAGCCGGCCCGTGTCTGCCGAGTCCACCGAGTAGTAGCCCTGCAACCACATCGTCACCGTGCTTCCCGGTCTGAAGTCGCCCTGATGCGCCTGACCGGTGGCGATGCGCAACGCATCCTCAGCGGTCACCATCACGGGCGACGCCGCGTCTCGACCACGATACGACGCCGACACCATCGCCTGTCCCGCCGATCGTCCATTGACAGTTCCCAGGGCGTCCACGGCAACCACGTCCGGACGCGTCGAGGACCACATCGCGTCGAAGGACACGACGGGAGTCTGCCCAGAGCGCAGGCGCGCCACCGCAGTGCATGGCCCCTTCTCGCCAATCAGAAGCGAGGTTGGGCAGAGCATCTCGAGCGCCAGGATGTCCGATTGGTCACTGGTGGCACCGCCGATCGGCGACGTCGGCACCGCACTGGCGCGGCCGCATGCCGCCAACCCAATCGCGGCAAGGGCCGCGACGAAGCGCAACACACCTCCACTCGGGTGCGTCATGGATTTTCGATTGCCTCAACCAAGCATAGCAGTCTTGCGACACGCGCATGGCTGATGACTCCGAACGAGCCGCGCGCCAGTGGCGTCAATTTGCCGCGAGACAACTGAATATGATCGCTTGCATCACGACGATTGTAGACGTGCGACGTTAAATCGCTCTGCACTGCCGACTGCCAACCTGCGCCGCCCGCACCTGCAGCCAGCGCTCCAGAAGCAGGGCGCACGGTCCGACCAGAAACAGGGCGTACATCGGCGCGTAGATGACCTCGGCCAGCCGGAACAGCATCTCGACCAGCGCCACGGCGACGACCACGGCCACTTGCGCCCAGCGTGGCCCGACCGTGGTCTTCGGATCGGTGACCATGAAGAAAATGAAGAGCTGGTACATCGGGCCCGTGATCGGCGCGAGCGTGGCCTGCCACGGCACGCCGGTCAGCGCGCTCCGCACGAAGGCGAAGACGACGAACGCGACGACGTAGCTCGCACTGATGTGGAGGCGGCCGACGCGCCAGACGATCGCGAAGCCGAGCAACCAGATCACCACCATCGGCCAGATGTAGTTGCCCCACTGGATGCTCAAAAGCGTGACGGTTTGCGGCGCCAGAAAAAGTACTGCGCACACGCCGAAGTTCGACGGATTCCAGAGATGCCGGCCGTTGAGGCGGAGCACGTACTTGCAGACGATCGAGATCAGGCTGCACAGGAAATACGGCCAGAGGAACGGCGAGCGCACCAGGATGCCCACGCTGATGCCCGAGATGTATGCGCTCGCTGGATGCGGCCACTTGCCGTAGCGTGAGCCGGCCCATGATGAGCTCCGCGCCGATGGCCGTCACGATCGCCAGGCCCGTTCGCGTGTACGTTTCCAGGATCCCGAACGACAGGTGCGCGACGATCAGGATCGACGTGATCAGCAGCGGCGGCAGGAGCCGGCGGTCGATGGTGAGCGGGAAGGCGCGGACCGCGCTCACTGTGGTTCCTTGACCTGGTGGAGGCGATCGATCCCCGGCCGGTCGATCACCTGCGATCGGCCTGACGGCCAGCGGATGAGCACGCGATCGACCGAGCTCGCGGCGCCGAGGCCGTAGTGCAACCGCCGATCGTTTTGAGCGCTGAAGCCGCTGCCGCCGCTCACTTCCTGCATCTGCCGGCGGCCGGCCCACTGCACCTCGACGCGCGCGCCGATCGCACTCCGGTTGCTGGCCGTGCCTTCGAGCGCGAACGCGATCCAGTGGCGGTCCGCGCTCACCGCATTCCGGTAGATCAGGAACGGGCCGCGCTGGTTGGCGACGAGGACGTCGAGCGTGCCGCGATTCGACAGGTCCGCGAGCGCGACCGCGCGGCCGTCGTAGGTGTCGCGAGCGCCCACCTCCTGGGCCACCTCGACGAAGCGCCCGGCGCCGTCGTTCACCCACACGCGCTTGCGCTGGTAGCCCGACAGGCTCCGCCCGCGCATCGCCGGCCAGTTGCGCGCGTCGCCGATGATCCG
Source organism: uncultured Acidobacteriota bacterium (assembly GCA_963816795.1). Classification (GTDB taxonomy): domain Bacteria; phylum Acidobacteriota; class Vicinamibacteria; order Vicinamibacterales; family SCN-69-37; genus CAWFLT01. Next base: position 203,010 of record CAWFLT010000006.1, read on the forward strand.
GCTGTGCCCGACGGCAATCTGGGCGAAGTCGTACCAGTAGCTCGTCCGTTCGCCGGCCGAGACGTAGCCGTTCACCAGATACACGTCGAGCGTGCCGTCGTTGTTGAGATCCCCGAACTGCGCGCCCCAGCTCCAGCCGCCGAGATCGAGCCCGAGCGCTGACGCGAGGTTCTCGTACTCGACGACGCCGGTGCCAGCCGCGCGCGCCTTCGGCACCCACAGGTCGTTGGCTTGAACGAGCACCCCCGGCTCGGAGATGTTGGTCTTGTAGATCGAGAGCCGGCCGTCGTTGAAAATGTCACCGAACGACGCGTTCATCCCGCTCTTCGGCGTCCGGCCGACGCCGCTCTCGCGGCCGGCTTCGACGAACCCTTTGCCGCCCTGATTGATGAAGAGCTCGGAGATGCCGTAGTCATTGGCGAGGAACAGGTCGGGATAACCCGAACCCGACAGGTCCGCCGCGGCCGCCGCCAGGGTCCAGCGCCGCGACTGAATGCCGAGCGCGGCCGACGTCTCCTCGAACGTGCCGTCGCCGCGATTGTGGAACACGTACTTCCTGCCGCCGTTCTCGGCGTACTCGAAGCTCTCGGGCATGATGCGCGTGGTCTGCAGGTGCCAGAGATCGAGTTGCTCCGGCCAGTAGCCCGCGAGGAGCAGGTCGAGGCGTCCGTCGCAGTCGTAGTCCCACCAGATCGCCGAGTTGGCATTGACCCAGCGCGGCAGGCCCGCTTGCTCGGACACGCGCACGAACGCGCGGCCGCCGTCGTTGCGGAACAGCTCCGGCCGGCCGTACTTGTAGAGGAAGAGATCCTCGTCGCCGTCGTTGTCGAAGTCTCCCCAGACCGCGCCCATCGACACGCCCGTGCCGGCTTGATTGACGTCGGCCAGTCCGACGGCCGCGGCGACGTCGGCGAACGTGCCATCGCCGTGGTTGCGATACAGCCGGTTCAGGCTGCCCTCGGCGCTGTTCGTGAGGTAGAAGTCCTGCCAGCCGTCGCGGTCGAAGTCTGCGACGGCCACCGACGCGCCCATCGAGGCGACCTGCGGCATGATCGGCTCGAGCTGCGCGTCGAACGTCGGGCCTTGATGAACGAACGTCACACCCGCGCGGGCGGCAGATTCCTCCAGGCGAAATCCATGACGCGCCTCGCCGCCTGAAGCCCCGGTCATCGCCGCAGCCGCCGCCGATCGCCGATTCAGGGCCACGACCGCCGCGAGCGACACGATGAGCACGATCGTCCACAGGAGTTGAAAGGCGCGTTCCCGGGTGAACACGGTCACCGGCTCCCTGACGATGCGGGCCGCCCAACGCCGGTCAGGAACGCATCGGGCGACACGAAGCGCGTGTGGAACGTGATCCAGTCCCTGCGATGGCGAAGATAGACCGGATCGGTCGCGAGCGAAGGCTCGGGTGAGGCCGCGGTGTAACGCGGCTGATCGTGCGACGGTAACGGCAACACGGTTTTCGAAAAATCGGTGTTGAAGTCGCCGTCCTTCTCCCAGCCGTCGCCAATCAGCACGAAGTCTCGTACCCAGCCGTCTTTGGGCGCCGCCGGCGCGCGAAACGACAACTTGAGCTCGTCGCCCGCGTTCATGATCACGTAGCGATCGTCCACACGCTCGACGAGCTCGGCGACGTCGCCGAACCGCGTGTGGAAGCCGACGAGGTCGCGCCAGCGAGGGGTCATGTTGGCGATGCGATCGTAGACGGGAATCTCGGGCCGATCGCGGCCCTCCTGCCGCGTCTCGGAGAAGCCGCGATATCGCAGCACCGCCGTCGCCGTATCGAGCCGACGCGTCTCCAGGGTCGTCGTCGGCACGCCGCTGGACGAGCCGATGAAGTCCCAGTAGATCTCGAGATTCGTGCGCAACCGCACGCGACGGACACCACGGAGACCGGCACGGACGACGGCGCTGAGGTCCACGAGAATCGTTTTCGTCTTGCCCGCGGGGAACCCGAGGTCAGGCGACACCATGACCCAGCGCCCTTGCGTATCCTGGGCCTCGAGAGACAGGCCGCGCGGCTGGATCCGGCCGCCCTGGCCGATCGCGAGGTTGATGCTGCTGTCGGTCGGATAGATCCAGCCCTGCGCGACGAGCCAGGTTCCGGCCGCAGGCGGGATCTCGGCACCGAGATCGACGTCGACGAAGTGATCGGCGGCCATTCCTTGGTACGGGCCACGCTCGAAGGTCGCGAGGTATCGTTCGTCACGCTTGGCGACCGTGGCAGTGACGTCGCGCCCATCCTGATCCCACGCTTGCGCGACCGCCTGCGGCGGTCGCATGGCGTACACTGCGAGTGCTGGGGCCTGTCGAGCGAACCGCTCGTCCACGAACACGTCGACGTCCTTCGGGTGATCGACGACGAGCAACGAGACGTGATCGATGAAATGTGTCTCCCACAACTCGGCGCTGATCCGGACGTCGTAGGCGCCGTCGCGTGGCTTCAGCTGATCGCCGCGAATCTTGACCCAGTCTTCGGTCTGCGAGACACCGGCCGTATCCTGCGCGTTGATCCGCAATCCGAGCGGCGATCGCCACAGGAAGTCGGTGACGAACTGCGGTCCCGTCCCGTCGTCGGCGAATATCCACGGGCACGAGCCCTTGAGCCGTTGTTCGGCAACGATCGGCGCGTCCACGGCGGTATCGAACTCAGCTTGCGGCACGCCGTTCGGCCAGACGATCCGCACCACGTCTACGGCCGTGCGCGCACCAAGCCCGACGTGCACGACCGGACCGGTAATCGTCTGCCGCTGCACCAGCGGCCCGGATCGCACGGACACCTCGCCGCCGATGCCGAATGAGTTGACACGCTGATCGCCGAGCGCCCGCTGCGCGCGTGGCCGAACCGCCTGAAAGTGGTACTTCAACGTGCCCGCGTTGGTGAGCCGGACAGCACGGCCCGCCGAGCGTCCCACGAGATCGAGCCGGCCGTCGCCGTCGAGATCGATGACGGTCGAGACCTCGTCCTCGACCGCGCGAGCGAGCGCGGCCAATCGGTGATCCCCGCCCGCCAGCCAGATACCGGTACCGGCCCCATCGGAGGCGAGGATGTCGAGCGCGCCATTGTTGTCGAGATCGGCGAGGATCAGCCGCGACAAGGGCAGCGCCGCGCCGGGAGGCGCTGGACGCCATGACGCGATCGTCTCCTGACGCCACCCGTCTCGCGCGAGGGACGCACGACGAATCGCGCCCGACCGATCGAGTGTCACCAGATCGAAGAGCCCGTCCGCATCCGTGTCGCCAACCGTCAGCGCGCGGACGCCTCCCTGTTCCCTCGGTGCCGGAAGCGCCTGGAACCGCCCTGACTGCAGGTTGGCAAAGACACGAAGCTCGCCCGCCCCGTCCACGAGCGCGGCATCCGGATCGCCGTCGTTGTCGAGATCACCCCACGCGAACGCCTGAACACCGGTGATTCCGGCAAACGGCTGCGTCGCCAGCCATGTGCCGTCGCCGTTGTTCCTGAGCACGATCGGCGGACCGTTCCGAACGCCGGCGACGATGTCGATGTCGCCGTCCATTTCGGTGTCCGCCGCCCAGGCGGCCGCCACGTCAAGAATGGGGCTGCCGGTTCGCGACGACGCTCGAGCGGTGTCGTCCGCGAATTGGCCGGACGGTCCTTGAATGAAGAGGCGGATTCCGTGTGCGCCGGCGGCGACGAGATCCATCCGGAAGTCATGGTTCCAGTCGAGCGGCAGCAGCGTCATCGGCGAGTCGCCGGCGGTCGCGGTGCCAATGCCCAATTGGAGCGCGGGACCGGCGCCATCCACGCGGTGAATCTCACGGGAATCTGCCGCGACGACCACCGGCGCCTGGTCGCCGTCGATCGAGAACGCCTGCACGGCGATGACGGCAGCCGGCGTCTCCCCGCCCATCACGGCGCGCGAGAACGCGAGCCCGTCGTCGCTGGGCGATGGAGCCGACACTGGCACCGGCAGCCAGAGAAACGCGGCCAACGGTTCGGCGACGAGCTCGGCCGACGGCGTGACGAGGCGTCGTGCCTCGAGGAACGCGGGCACTTGCGCGAGAAGATTGCGCAGCGATGCGAGCGCCCGCGCCGCCTCAGGAAACGTGCCGGCGCCGCTGGCCTGTTGCACTTCCTGGAACTGGGCCACCACGTCTGGTGGCCAGTCGGCTGACGTCGCGTTCAACCGCGTGAGCATCTGGCCGAGCGTCGCGGCATCCGCGCGCTTGGCCGCCAGCCGCGCGCGCTCGACGAGCACGGCCGGGTTGTCGGGCTGCAGCGCAAGGAGCTCGCTCAGCAGCCGCTCGGCGTCGCTCTCGGCACCGGGGCGGCCGCTGTCTTCGATCGTCTGGATCAGCGCGGTACGCGCGCGCAGATTGCTCGGATCGAGATCGACCGCCCTCCGCAGATGGACGATCCCTTCATCGGGTCGGCCGCGCGCGGTCTCGAGACGGCCGCGAAGGAACACGATGTCCGCATTCGACGGCGCGAGGGCGGCCGCGCGCTCGACGTGCGGCGCCGCTCGGTCGAAGTCACCCAGACGTAGCTCGGCCAGCGCCAGGTTGGCCCACGACGCGGGCTCGTCGGGCACCAGTTCGGTCACCCGCGTGAATTCCGCTTTGGAGGTGTCGATCAGGCCGACCTGAAGCTGCGCGAGCCCGCGGTAGAAGTGACGCGTCGCTTCTTCATAGACCGGCGAGCGCGACCGGCGGCTTCTGACCGCGTCTCGAGACGAGGAGCCACGCGGTGGCCGCGATCGCGACCAGCGACCAGTGCGAGAGCGACGAGGCGAACTCGGGCCAACATATCTCAACCCTGCCAGGTCCGGTGGCGGCGGCTCGACTGGGTGCGCCATAATGCCACAACGCTCTCCCATGCCCTGGCAGCTGCACCGGATCATCGCGCGCGAGCGTGTGCCTCGCTCTCCTTCTCGGCGTGATGACGGCCGGCGCGGCGCCGGCTTCACAACAGACGGCCACCGCCGCCTCGACGCTTGAACAGCGGCTCGCTCGTGTTCGAGCGGACCTGTATGGACCCTCGCCGCGCCTCGACGAGAACATTCGCGAGCTGAACGCCATCCTCGCGATCGATCCCAGGAGCGCCGAGGCGCACCTGTTGCTGGGTATCGCGCATAGCGCCCAGGGCAAGCCGGAGATGGTCGGCGAGGTGAAGGCAGAGCTTCAGCAGGCGCTCGATCTCAATCCCGACCTGCTGCCGGCGCGTCTGCTTCTGGCCAGGACCTACTTCGACCTGGGCCGTTTCGAGAAGGCACGCGATGAGCTCCAGGCGGGACTGGCGCGCGCGCCCGGACAAACGGAGTTCATGACGCTGCTCGGCGAAACGTCGCGGCAACTGGGCGATGCCCGCCAGTCAGTCGAACTCAATCGCAAGGTGTTGCAGATCAATCCGGCCATGGCCGAGGCGCGGTACTATCTCGGTCTCGCACTCATCGATCTCGGTCAGCGGGAAGACGGCGTCCAGCAACTCGAGACCCTCGTGCGGGGCGGAGTCAAGGCGGCCGACGTGTTTCTCGCCCTCGGAAATGCGTATCTCGAGGCGGGACGCCTGGACGACGCCGTCACGGTCCTCAGCGAGGGCGTCCAGATCGCGCCGGCAGCCTACAACATTCGGATTCCACTGGCGCGCGCGTATCGATTGAAGGGAGAGCTGGCCAGAGCCGGCGAACAGTTGACGCAGGCCCAGCCGCCGGCGTCGGCTCAGCAAGCGGCGGCCGCGTACCAGAAGCTCGAGGCGAGCCTCAACGCCGAATGGGGCGCCTTGCGGCTCGCGGAGGGCCGCCTCCCTGAGGCGGCCGCCGTGCTCGAGAAAGCGATCGACATGGATCCGGATCACGGCCCGGCGCACCGGTACCTCGCGCAGGTCCTCTTCCGTCAGGGGCTCTTCAGCCGGTCCCTTCAGCATGCGGTTCTGGCCGAGAAGCTGGGGACCCCCTTGCCGCCGGCGGAGCGCAAAGCGCTCGACGCGAAGATCGGCAAGGGCGGCGGCACATGAGCGGCCGGGCGATCGCGTTCGGTCTCGCCGCCGCGTGCGGACTGCTGCCGGTCGCGCTCGCGAGCCAGGCACCGGGACCGCCGCCGTCTGCGCGCGTGGCATTTGTCGATGTCACGAGCGCGGCGGGCATCGCGTTCACCCACAACTCCGGCGCGTCGCCGGAGAAACGGATGGTCGAGAGCTTCGGGTCCGGAGTCGCGTGGATCGACTACGACAACGACGACTTCCCGGATCTGTTCTTCGTCAATGGCGCGCCCGGTTCCGCCAATGCGCTCTACCACAACAACAAGAACGGCACGTTCACCGACGTGACGAAGCGGGCCGGCGTCGGCGGCGCCGCCAGCAAGACGTTCAAGACCGGCGTCGCGGTCGGCGACTTCGACAACGACGGGTTTCTCGATCTGTTACGTCACCGCGCTTGGGCCGGACGTGCTCTACCGCAACAACCGCAACGGCACGTTCAGCGACGTGACCGCGGCCGCGGGCGTCGCCGGAGGCGCCGCCGAGTGGAGCACGAGCGCCGGGTTCTTCGACGCCGATCGCGACGGCGACCTCGACCTCTACGTCGTCAACTACCTCGACTACAAGATCGGCGACGATCCCCACTGCGGGTTCAAGAAACCGGGATATCGAACCTACTGCAGCCCGACGGTCTTCGACGGCGTGCCGGATCGGCTGTATCGGAACAACGGCAACGGCACGTTCACCGACGTGTCGCGCGCGGCCGGGATTGCCAACCCGGCCGGCAAGGGTCTCGGCATCGCCATTCTGTGACTTCGATCGCGACGGCGACCAGGACGTGTACATCGCCAACGATCAGGTGCGAAACTTTCTCTATCGCAACAACGGCGACGGCACGTTCAAGGACGTCGCGTATGGCGCAGGCGTCGGCTTCGGGGCCGACGGCAAGGCGCAGGCCGGCATGGGCGTGGACTGTGCCGACGTCGACGGCGACGCGCTATCCCGACATCGTCGTGACGAACTTCGAGGAAGAGCTCAACAATCTCTACAAGAACCTGGGCGATGGCACGTTCCAGGACATCGCGGCGACCGCCGGCCTGCGGTCGAGCTACCTGCCGCTCGGTTTCGGGGCCAAGTTCTTCGACCACGACAACGACGGCGATCTCGACCTCCTGATCGCCAACGGCCACGTGATCGACAACGTGCAGCTCTATCGGCCGACGTCGAGCTTCGCGCAGAGCGCCGCTGTTCTACGAGAACGTCGGCGGCCGGTTCCGCGACGTGAGCGATCTCAGCGGGCCGGCGCTGCAGCAGAAGCGGGTCGGCCGCGGGCTGGCGGTGGCCGACATGGACAACGACGGGGACCTGGACGTGGCGATCGCGAACCAGGGCCAGGCGCCGCAGCTGCTCAAGAACCAGTCGAGCGGGAACAACTGGCTGATCGTTCGCGCGCGCGGGAAGGCGAGCAATCGATTCGGGTTCGGCGCGCGAATCGAAATCGAGGCCGGCGGCCAGCGCCAGGTCCGCGAGCTCACCCCGGTGTCCAGCTATCTCAGCAGCAACGACACGCGCCTGCACGTCGGCCTCGGCGCCGCGAAAGTGGTCTCCAGGATCTCCGTCTTCTGGCCCGGTGGAAAGCTGCAGGTCCTCGAAAACGTGGCCGTGAATCAGCGGCTGGTGATCGACCAGCCGTAGGATCGACGGTCTCGGCCTCGGAGCCAACCCCGGACGACACGCCGGTGTATCATCTGCTCCGCAGAAACAGCCATGGATCGCTTTGCCGACCACGTCGCGTCGCTCCTCGCCGCCGTGAGCGCTTCCGCCGGACGATCCGATGCGCGCCTGCGGGCGTCGGTTCGCACGCGAGTGACCGAGATCGTCGAAACCGGCCAGACGTCCTTCGTCTTCCGATGTCGCGCCCGACGTCGTTGACTACGCCGACACCATTGCCCGGGGCGCGTTCCGAGTGACCGACGAGCACGTCGATCGCCTGCGCCGCGCCGGCTTCTCCGATGACGAGATTTTCGACGTCACCGTCAACGCCGCGGTCAGCGCCGGGCTCAGCCGGCTGGACCGGGCGCTCCGGTTGCTGCACAGGGGGAATTGATGCGCCTGCCGATCGTCAGCCACGGCCACCGGCTTCGCGAGAAGCTGATCCTGCTGATCATCAGGATCACCCGAGGATCGCGCGCGCCGGATATCGTGCGAACGCTCTTCTATCGCCCCGAATTGTTCGGGAAGACGATGAGCGCGTGGACCCAGGCCGTGATGCGGGGACCGTCGGCGTGGACCGTTGCGGATCGTGAGCTCTTCGCCGCCTTCACGTCGGCCCTCAATCACTGTCCGTTTTGAACGCAAGCCCACGGCGCGGTCGCGTCGAAAGCTTACGGCGATGCGGACTTCGTGAAGAGCGTGCTGACCGACTGGCGCACGGCACGGCTCGATCCGAAGATGCGGGCCGTGCTCGGTCTGCTCGAAACCCTGACGCTCTCCCCGGAGACGCTGTCGGAGCAGGACTTTGCGCCGGCGCGTCAAGCCGGGCTCACCGACGAGGCTATTGCCGAGGCGATTCACGTGTGCGCGCAGTTCAATATCTACACGCGCATGGCGGATTCGCTGAAGTTCGACCTGCCTGACGCGGCGGGATTCGAGAAAACGGCCGACTCGCTGTTGTCGCGCGGGTATCGATAGGCGGCGTCGGCGGGCTGCACACACTGGAAGTTGGAACTTACTGGTTCGCAACGAGGTGGGTTCATGACTCATAACGATGGCGGCGGCAACATCGACATCAGCAAAATCCCCGTGAGCGGATGGGGCGGTCTTGGGCTCGTCGCAATGGCGGTGTTTATCTCGTTCGCTCAGCCGCAGCTGCGATGGGTCACGGTCTTGTCCTTGATCGGCGGTGCGGCAATCGGTTTGACGCTGATTGCAGCACGGCACCGGCGAGCGCGTCATGGCGCCGCGATCGGCGGCGTTATTTTGGCGCTGGCCGCGGCGGTGGCAGCGTACATCTACCTGACCTGACGCCCAGCGTCCTCCTGAGGGCGAACGTAAGCAAAGTTCAGCATGGAGCCAGCGTCGCGCGCGCGCCGAATGGCCAGCGTACTACTGGCCACGTGCATCGTCCTGGCCGTCGCTCACACGTGGCCGATGGTCACGGCACCGCACCGGCTGTCGCGTGTCGACAACGGCGACTACCAATTGAACGCCTGGGCCATTTCCTGGGTGGCGCACCAGCTGATCACCGATCCGCTGCACCTGTTCGACGCGAACATCTTCTGGCCCAATGGTGGCACGCTCGGCTTCTCGGAGGCGATGATCGTTCAGGGACTCATCGCCGCCCCGGTCCGGTGGCTCGGCGGCAACCCGATCCTGGCGTTCAACTTCGCGATGTTCACCGGCTACGTCTTCACGGCGTTTGCCTTCGGCCTGCTCGCCCGCCGGTGGACGGGCAGCTGGGCCGCCGCGTTCGTCGTCGCGTCGGCCGCAGGCTTCAACGCGCATCTCTTCACGCGGATGGCGCACCTGCAGGCCATGCACGTCGAGTTCGTCGCGCTGGTGCTGTACGGACTGGACCGGGTCTTCACGCGGGGCCAAATCCGCGACGCCATTACGCTCGGTGTCGCCTTCGCGCTCCAGGCGCTCACGTCGATCTACCTGATGGCCTTCACGACGTGGGCGTTGATCTTCGGCGGCCTGACGCGGCTGGTCCTGGCGGGTCGCGGGAAGCGGGGCCGGGCCGTTCTGCTGGCGACCCTCGCCGGCGGAGTGGCCCTCTTGCTGCTCGCGTTCTACTTGAAGGCCTACTACCAGGTTCACGTTCAGCAGGGCTTCGCGCGGATCCCGGCAGAAAACCAGCAGTTTGCCGGTGCCTTTGCCGACTTCCTGAACACGGTCTCCTGGCTGCACTACCCGCTCTGGAGCCATCGATTCTTTCCCAGAAGTGTCTCCACAAACTTCCCTGGCATTGTGGTTTTGGCGCTGGCGAGCGTCGCAGTGGTGTCGCGGTCGGGTCGGCGGGATCCGCGCGTGCTGATGTGCACGGCCATCGCCGTCGGGTGCGCGCTCGTGTCGATGGCGCCGCGCCTGCCGGGCTACGAACATCTCCACAATGTCGTGCCGCTGTTCTGGGTGGCGCGAGCGCAGGCGCACATGGGGCAGGTGGTGTTGCTGGCGCTCGCGGTGCTCGCCGGCTTCGGGATCGCTCAGCTCGAGCGGCGCTGGGCCGCATGGCGCGGCTGGCCGGCACTCGCTGCGGCGGCGGTGGTGCTCATCAACGCGGAATCATTTCGTGCGCCGCTGCCGTATCGGCCATTCAACGGAATCCCGAGGGTGTACCACCGGATGATGTTCGAGGACGGCGCCGTCGTCGCCGAGTTTCCGCTCGGGGATCGACGACAGACCTTCCTCAACGCGACCTACATGCTCAACTCGACGGTCCACTGGAAGCCGCTCGTGAACGGATACAGCGGCTTCATCCCGGAGAGCTATGTCGAGCAGTACGAGGATTTGAAGGACTTTCCCGCCCCGAGCGCGATTGACGCCTTGCGTCGCCGCGGCATCACACACGTCATCGTTCACGGACAGACCCTCTCCGACGCCACAGTGGCGACCGGCGCGTTCGAGCAGATCGCCAACACTGCGGGAATCGCGATCTTCAGATGGAGATGAAGACCCGGGGGTGTATCCTCCCGCCATGTTGTGGGCCTCTCTGAAGCCCGCGATCTTTTCCGCCGGGCTGGCGTCGGTACTGATGGTCGCCGGGTGCGGCCGCTCGTCGCCTGCCCCACCGGCCGTGACGTTCAACAAAGACATCGCGCCGATCGTGTTTGCCAACTGTGCTCCCTGCCATCGGCCAGGCGGGGTCGCGCCGTTCTCGCTGTTGACGTTCGCCGAGGCCGCCGGGCACGCCGACGAAATGGGCGAGGAGACGCTCGCGCGGCGGATGCCGCCGTGGCTGCCGGAACGAGGCGACTTCCCGATCCTGGGCGAGCGCCGGCTGCGCGAGGATCAGGTCGCCGCCATTCAACGCTGGGTCAAGAGCGGCGTCCTGGAGGGGCAGCCGGCTGACCTGCCGGCGCCGCCCACCTGGAAAGACGGCTGGGAGCTCGGCCGGCCCGACGAGATCCTGACGCCGGCCCGCCCGTACGTCGTGCCGCCCACGAAAGACGACGTGTATCGCAATCTGGTGCTGCGGACGTCGCTCACAACCGGCGTGTTCGTCCGCGCGGTGGAGTTCAAGACCGGCGGCGCGCCCATTCACCACGCCGTGATTCGCGTCGATCCGACGTCAGCGTCGCGGCGCCGCGACGGCCAGGACGGACAGCCGGGCTTCGACGGGATGGCGTGGAACATCCAGGACCCTGACGGCCATTTCATTGGCTGGGCGCCTGGGCGCGGGCCGATTGTCGCGCCGGAGGGCATGCCCTGGCGCCTCGGTCGCGGCGCCGATCTGGTGGTCGAACTGCACCTGACCCCGACCGACACGCCCGTCACCCTTCAACCGAGCGTGGCGCTGTTCCTGACCAGCACGCCGCCCGCGCAAACGCCGCTGACCGTCAAAATGGGCTCGAAGCTGATCGACATTCCCGCCGGCGAGCGCAGCTACGTCGTCACCGACATCTACGAGCTGCCGGTGCCGGTGGATCTGCTCAGCGTCTATCCGCACGCGCACTACCTGGGCAAAGAGATGCTCTTCACGGCGAGGTTGCCGGACGGCGCCGAGAAGTCGCTGCTCCACATCAAACACTGGAACTTTCATTGGCAGCAGGACTATCGCTACGTCACGCCGATTCCGCTGCCGCGCGGCACGACCTTGACGATGCGCTACACGTTCGACAACTCGGAGGGGAACACGCACAACCCGCGCAACCCACCGGTCCGCGTGCAGGCCGGCCCGCGGTCGACCGACGAGATGGCGGAAATCGGGCTGCAGGTTCTGCCGAAGTCGCCCGAAGACGCCGAGCGGCTCACGGAGTCCTTCGATCGCCGCGAGAAGCTCGCGAACGTCGCCATGGGCGAGGCGCGCGTGCGGGACGCGCCGAATGTGGCGGACAACCAGATTCTCCTCGGCGGCAGCTATGTCGAAGCGGGGCGATTTGCCGACGCCGTGCCACACCTCCAGGCTGCGCTCCGGCTCGACGAACGCTCGTCGAGCACGCACAACTATCTGGGCGTCGCGTTGATGGCACAGGGCCGCCTCGCGGACGCGCTGGTGCATTTCCGGCGCGCCGTGACGCTCGCCCCACGCGACGAAGTGATGTTCTTCAACCTCGGCAACGCACTCGGGCGGCTGTCGCGACCGACCGAGGCCGTGGCGGCCTACCGACGGGCCATCGCGCTCAACCCGGAGTTCGCGGATCCGCACGTGAATCTGGGAGTGCTCCTCTTCTCACTGGGCCGGATGAAGGAGGCCGTAACGCATTACGAGCGGGCCGCCGAGCTGAGGCCAGATTCAGCAGTCATCCACAACAACCTGGGTGGCGCCCTGGCGTCGATCGGCCGCTACGCGGACGCCTTGCCGCATGTCCGCCGGGCGCTCCAGCTCGATCCCGGCTACACCCCGGCGCAGGACAACCTGAAACGGCTCCAGCAGATCATGGGCATTCGGTGACGCCAACTTCCAGCACGACTTTGCCCACGCTCTCGCCGCGCTGCAAGTACCGCATGGCGGCGACGGCCTCCGCAAACGCGAAGCGGCGGCCGACATGCGGCGGCGCCGTGACAAGGACATCGAGCGCCCGGAATGCCGAAGGCAGCAAATCCGTGCGGTCCCACATCCAGATGAGATTGAAACCCATGACGCTGCGGTTCTCGGTCACCAGGCGCAGGGGATCGATTCGGGGGCGTCGAAGGTAACGTCGCGCCAGGCGGAAGTAATTCGGGCGCGCTCCCGGCGTCATGAAATCCGCGGCGCCGTATATGACATGCCGGCCCTCGGGCTGCAGGCGATCGTAGGCCGGCTGGAAGAACGGTCCGGCGACCGCATCGAATACCAGATCGAATCCCGGTGCACCCGCCGCCGCCAACACACGATCGATGTCGGCGGCAAAGGTGGCGCGATCGCGGACGATGATCCGCTCGGGCGCGAGCCCTCGATGGTCGATCAGCCACTGCCGCTTGGACGCGTGGCCCACGACCGCCGTCGTGCGCGCCCCGACGGCTGAGATGATCGAGAGCGCGTTGAGCCCCACGCCCCCCGCCGCCGATTGGACAAGCACTTCGTCACCGCGCGCGACCTCGCCGAGGCGCACGAGTCCGTACCATGCCGTCAGGCCCTGCGCCGGAAACGCTGCCGCCTCCGCGAAGCTCCACCCCGGCCGAACCGGCCAGAGGTAGCCGAGCTTCGCGTTGACGGCGGTCGCATAGCCACCAAAGCGTGTGAGGCCGATGACCGAATCGCCGGCGCGAATGCCTGAGACCTCGTCCGCCTCCGAAGCGGCCGGCCCGACTGCCTCGACGACGCCGGCGAATTCGAGGCCGGGGATGAACGACCCTTTGGGCGTCGCGGAATAGAGGCCGAGGCAGGCGAAGATGTCGGCGAAGTTCAGACCGATCGCCCTGACGGCGATGCGCGCCTCCCCCGCCGCCGGATCCGGCAGGTCCTCCGACCGGCGGCTCAGCCGGTCGAGCGAACCGGCGCGATCGATGCGCCAGACGTCCCGCCGAATCGGCATCCGGCCGGAGCCTAACACGAGGTGCTCAGGGCTCGGAAGCGAAGCACTCCTCGAGCAGTTGCTGCGCGATGCGCAGTCGATATCGCGCGGTCGATCGCAGGTCGTCGATTGGCTGGATGTCAGAGGCGAGCGCTTCCTGTGCGGCGAGCAACACGGTCCGATCGGGCGCGCGGCCGCGAAGCGCGTGCTCCGCGTTCAGACACCGCGTGACGATCGGCGCCACGCTGTTGGCGGCGATCCGGACCTCGCGAATGACGTCGCTGCCGGCGTCGCGCTCGGCGACGACGGCGAGACAGACCTTGGAGATCGCCTGTGCGCGCCGGGTACCGACCTTCCGGTAGGTACTGACGCCACGGCGCCGGCCGGCGCGGAAGATGAATGCGCGCGATGAGCTCGTCCGGCGCCAGATCCATCTCCTTGTATCCGCGATGAAACTGGTCGTAGACGACTCGCCGCGTCCCGCGTTGGGAGACGAGCTCGAGCTCCGCGCGATACACGAGCAGCGCCGGCGGCGTGTCGGCGGCCGGCGACGCGTTCGCGATGTTGCCGCCGAGGGTGCCCTTGTTCTGGGTCGCGACGCCGCCGGTTTCCGCAGCCGCGCGGCACAGGAGCGGAAACTCCGTCTGGAGGACGGCGCTGCGCATCACCTCGGTGTAGGTCGTGAGCGCGCCGAGCGAGATCGTATCGCCGCGTTCCTCGATGCCGCGGAGCTCCGACAGCTTCCAGAGACCGAGGTACCGCGCTTCCGGAAGCTTCCCGGCCTCGAGCAGCACCATGAGGTCCGTGCCGCCCGCGAACGGGCGCCAGGCGTTCGGCGCGCCAGCCAGCAGCGACAGGGCTTCTCGCAAGGTCGCGGGCGCGCGGAGATCGTAGGCGGGAAGAAAGGCTCTCATTCGCGGGCCCCAGCCCGGCCCGCGCTACCTTCGCGGACCTCAGCCCGGCCCGCGCTACGACAGCCCGCGTGACGTTCCGCTGCCCGCGCCACGGCTTCGAAGATCCTCATGTAGCCCGTGCAGCGGCAGAGATTGCCGGCAAGGCCGGTCCGAATGTCGGCGTCCGTCGGGTTGGGATGGCGTTCGAGGAGATTCACGGCCGCGATCACCATGCCGGGCGTACAGATGCCGCATTGCGCGCCCCCGTGCTCGATGAACGCCTGCTGGACGGTATGCAATTGATGTTCGTCCAGCGCCACGCCCTCGATGGTCGTGACCGAGCAGCCGTCCGCCTGCAGCACCGGCACCAAGCAACTGTTGGCGAGCTCGCCGTCCACCAGCACCGAGCACGCGCCGCATTCGCCCTCGCCGCAGCCCTCCTTCGTGCCGGTCAGATGCAGCTCGCGGCGCAGGACGTCGAGCAGCCGCGCCATCGGATGCACGCGCACGGTGACCTCGCGGCCGTTCACGATCAGCCGGACATCGACGGCCGGGGTATCAGACATGGATCTACTCTTCTTAAACCGCGTGGGGCCCCACCCCCACACTTCGGACGCTCGGGTCGCTCGCTACCCTCGCGCCCTCGCGGTGCCGTTCGACCGCGTCCATCAACACCTCCGGCGTGATCGGAATGCGGGTGACGCTCACGCCCACCGCGTGCTCGATGGCATTGGCGATCGCCGGCGCGACGCCGTCCATCGGCAGCTCACCGATGCCCTTCGCGCCGAACGGTCCGTGCGCGTACGGCCGCTCCTCGAAGAACACGCGAATCGGCGGCAGATCCATCGACGTCGGCATGATGTAGTTCGTCATCTGCGCGTTGGCCATCCGGCCGTCGCGCCAGACGACGTCCTCGTAGAGCGCGAAGCCGATCGCCTGCGCGATGCCGCCTTCGATCTGGCCGGCGGCGAGCACGGGATGAATCACGCGGCCGACTTCCTGGACCGCGACGAAATCATCGACGCGCGTCTCCCACGTCGTCGTGTCGACGCTGACTTCCGCGACGTAGACCGCCCACGCGTACGCGCCGTACGCGTCGCCTTCGTACTTCTCGTCGTCCCAGTGGATGCCGGGCGGCGGCTGGTACTGGCTGCTCGCGCGGAGCGGCCCGCGCTGGGCGACATGCTGACGGCACGCCTCGGCAAATGCGGCGGCGCTGTACGGCTCGGACAGGAGCTCGGCCTCGACCAGTTTCTGCTTGAGCGAGATCGCCGCTCGTTCCACGAGCCGGCCGACAACCATTGCGGTGCGCGACGCGACCGTCGGCCCGCTGTTCGGTACGGCGGCCGTGTCAGGCTGCGCGATCTCGACGTCGTCATAGTCGATCCCCAGCGCGTCGGCGACGATCTGCCCGAAGATCGTGTTGGTGCCCTGACCGATCTCGGTGCTCGCCGCCAGAATCCGCACCCGGCCCTCGGGCGTCGCCTCGACCTCGACGACCGACGCGAGGTGATCTTCGCCGGAGCCGGTGAAGCCGGCGCCGTGCATGAACGACGCGAAGCCGATGCCCTTCTTGACGCGGCCGTGCCGGTTGGCCTCAGCGAATCGCGCGCGCTTGGCGTGATAGTCCGACAGCTCGAGCGCGCGATCGAGCAGCGCGTCCATCTCGACCGGATCGCGCATGAGCTGACCGACCGCGCTCGTCTGACCTTCCGTGATGAAATTCCGGCGCCGGAGCTCGTCCGGCGCGAGGCCGATGGCGTTTGCGACGACGTCCATGTGCCGTTCGAGTGCGAAGAGGCTCTGCGGCGCGCCGAATCCGCGAAACGCACCGTGCGGCGGCGTCGACGTCGCGACCACCCGTCCCTGCACGCGAACGTTCGGACAGAAATACGGTCCCACCGCGTGGAGCGTGCCGCGCGACAGCACCACCGGCGAAAGCGTGCAGTACGCGCCGCCGTCGAGCACGAAGTCGATGTCGATCGCGATGATTCGTCCGTCCCGATCGATGCCGGTCCGGTGACGGGTCCGCGACGGGTGGCGCTTCGTCGTCGCCACCATGTCCTCGGCGCGGTCGTAGACGAGCTTCACCGGCCGGCCGGACTTCCACGCGAGCAGCGCGGCGTGCGCGGCAATGTGCGACGGGTACTCTTCCTTGCCGCCGAACCCGCCGCCGGTCTCCATCTGGACGACGCGGACGTGATGATTCGGGAGGCCGAACAGCGTGGCGAGCGCCTTGTGCACGTAGTACGGACACTGCAACGAGCCCCACACCGTGATGCCGGCGTCCGGGCTCACGCTGGCGATGAACCCCTGCGGCTCGATGTAGAGCTGTTCCTGCGCCCCCGTCTCGTACTCGCCGGAGACGACGCGATGGGCATCGCGCAGCGCCGCCTCCACGTCGCCACGCTGCACGAGATAGGACTTGAAGATGTTGTCGTCGCCCCAGATCACCGTTCGTGCCGCGAGCGCGTCGTCGATCGTGTGAACGGATGGGAGCGGATCGATCTCAATCGAGACGAAGCGCCGGGCTTTCTCGACGAGCTCCTTGTCCGCGTGGGCCAGCAGGACGACGGGCTCTTCGGCGTGATTCACGATCTCGTCCGCGAGGCAGGGCTGGTCGTCGAGGATGAGGGCGATGCGATTGGGCGGCGGGACGTCCTTGGCCGTGACGATCGTGAACTCGTCCCAGGGCAGATCGCCCGTGAACCTGACCTCGCGGATGCGCCCGCGCGGCTTCGGGCTGCGGACCGTGACGCCGTGCAGCATGCCCGGCAGGCTCAGGTCGTCGACGTACCGCGCGGATCCCGTGACCTTGGCGCGCCCTTCCTTCCTCGGGACCGCTTCACCGACGAATCGAACGGGCATCTGGAAGATGTTACGACGGGTACGACGGGTACGACAGGTACGACGGGTACGGCAGGTACGCGACAGGTACGACGGTACGGCAGGTACGGGCGGGTGCGCAGCACGCGGGTACGGGTACGACGGGTACGAACGCCCACTCCGTGCTGTACCCTGGTCGTACCCTCGTACCCGCTATCGCCGCACCGCGCGGCGGACCTCCTCGGCGTAGTGTTTCGACAGGCCGTCAGCGGCCGCGATGACGGCCTGGCCCACACGGTCGTTCGCGGCCCGATGGCCGGCGACTCGCCGGAGCGCCTCGCTGCGGTTGTGGTCGGACCGGATCACGCGCGTCGCCTCGACGATGCGGAGAAGATCGCGCTCGGTGAGCTGCGGAGTCGCCAACAGACGGGCAACGACTTCTCCGCGATAGTGATCGGACTCGATCGCCGGCAGGAGTTGCAGAATGCTGTCGACTTCGGACGACGACGGCGCGTGATCCCTGATCAGGACGCCGAGGACTTCGGCAGCGTAGTGATCGCTCTCGATGCGGCCGACGGCTTCGACGAAGGCCTGACTGACTGCGGCCGGCATCGGGCCCGTGGCGACCAGCGCTTTGAGGAACTCCGCGGCGTAGTGGTCGCTCTTGACGTCAGCAGCCGCGCGCGCCAGCGCCACCTGCTGCTTCTCGTCGAGCTTGCCACCGGTCAGCACCTTCTTGAGCACCTGGACCTTGTAGTGATCGGACTCCATCCGCGGCAGCGTCTGCAGCAGCATCGTCATCTCGTTCGGAGTCGGTTGGCCGCCGGCGATGAGCACCGAGATGGACTCGGCGCGATAGTGATCGGACTCCATGCCGTCGATCAGCTTGATCGCTGCCGTCCGCACGGCCGTGTCTTCGAGGCCGTGGCCGGCGATGGCGCGGAGAAGCTCGCTCGCGTAGTGGTCGGACTCGGTCAGCGACGTCGCCTGGTTCAGGAGCCGTGTCAGCTCCGGGGCGGTGAGCTTGGTCGATTGCGCGAGCTTCGTGTAGTACCGGCCACGCGCGTAGTCGCTCGACATCAGCGCGGTTTCCTTCAGCACCGCGTCGGCGCCGCCCTGCCGCAGCAACAGCGGCAGGCGGATGTCGACGCCGATGGCCGTGCGGCGGTCGAGCTCGATCAAGAAGGCCGCGAACCAGGCGCGCGCCTCTGCGTCGTAGGACCGCTCGCGTCCGTCCACGCGCCAGGTTCGGGTGAGCGTGCCGCCCTTCTGTTCAATCTCGAGCTCGCGGCGAACGCCGTTCTCGGTGACGTCGAGCCTGAAAAACCCGCCCGGCGTGATGCTGCCGATGTCGGTGAAGTCGGCGGTGAAGTCGATCTTTCCTTCCGCCCGCAGATCCACGGTGCAGCCCGGTCCGGCGAGCTTGACCGTCCAGCGGCGTCGGCTGTCGTCCTCGTGGATCGAGCTCGAGCTCTTGTCGAGGCCGCGGCCGCAGAAGCGGCCGGACGCCTGCGTCTGCGGCGTGACGACCGCAGCGGGCTCGCCAACCGTTCCCCTGGGTTGCTCGCGGCCTGCGGCGCGGCGAAGATCGCCGAGTGGGCCGGTCACCGTGACGACGGCGGCCGCGGCGGCAAGACTGCCGGCGCCGGCGTGTCCGTCACCAGCGGATCTCGGCGTGACGGCCGGCTGGACCGCGGCGAGCACCGTCACGCCCGCCGTGGCGACGATGAGCACGGCGGCAACCGTGCCGGCGGTGACGGCGTTGCGCCGCGCGACGGGGTCCAGAATCGCGATCACGCGCTCGCGCATCCGCGACGGCCCTGCCATCGCGAGCGCCGCCGTCCGCAGCTCCGCGCCGCCCGCGAGCTGGGCGAGACGGATCAAGTTGTCGGCATAGGTTGACGGTCGCACGCCGGCAGTCAGCACGACGTCGTCGCTGGCGCGCTCGCGCAGGGCGGCCGCGCGCCGCGCGCCGTGCCACACGAGCGGGATGAACCAGTACAGCCCGCACGCGAGCTGGCTGACGAGCTGACCGAGCGCGTCCCAGCGCGCGACGTGCGCGAGCTCGTGGATCACGACGGCGCGCCGGACGTCGAGCGTCCAGCCCGACGCGTCGGCCGGCAGCAGCAGCACCGGCCGCCAGATGCCGGCGACCGCCGGGACGTTGACCGCCTCCGAGATCTTCACCCTCACCGTCCGCGAGATGCCCAGCGCCGAGCGCGTCTCGTCGAGCAGCTCGACCCAATCCGGCATCGGCGTCCTCGATGTCGGACGTGCCGTTCGCCACACGCGACAGCCGGAAATGGCTCGAGGCGATCCGGAGCCAGAGCGCAACCGTGACGAGCATCCAAAGAAGCCACGCTGCGGTTCCCCAAGACACGCCGGCGTCGTGCGTCAGCTTCGATTGGCTCGAGTGGTGACGGCGGGATCTGCGCGTCGGCGGTGCTTGGCCAGGGGCCCGAAGGCCGCGACCGCATTCGAGGCGTCAGGCTGCGACTGCGCTGTCATCACCGCCGGCGCCGGCTCGGCCTGGACCGGCGCGGCCGCCGGTGCGCGCCAGATTTCGACGCGCCAGGCGGGCGCGATCTCCGACAGCGCGGGCAGGACGAGCAGTCCGCCGAGCGTGGTCGTCCAGATCAGCGCGCGCAGCGAGGCCGAACGGCGGCGCAGCACGACCGTGGCGAGCCACCCGGCAGCCGCGATCATCGTCGCCCGAATGAGCAGATCGACGGCGGCGGAGGACATCGCTATCTCCCTTCCTTGAGCGCGTCGTTGACCAGCGCGGACAGCTGCGCCAGGTCTTCGCGTGACCACTTGCCGTCCGGCAGCTCGAACAGCGCCGACGCGGCGTCGGCGGGCGAACCGCCGAAGAACGTCCGGACGACGTGCGCCATGGCCGAGCGGCGGGCTTCGGCCGGCCCGACGACCGGCAGATACAGATAGCGGAGGCCTTCGGCGACGTGCCGGAGATGGCCCTTTTCCTCGAGCAGGTTCAGCATTCCCCGCACGGCGGAATAGGACGGCGGATCGGGCAGCTCCGCGCGCACGTCGGCGACGCTCGCGCGGCCGAGGCGATAGACGATGTCCACGATTTGCCGCTCCCGGCGGCCGAGGTCAGGCGGGAGCGGGGCCTTTCGCCGCTTGGCCGGCTTTGGTGGCATGTGCCAATACACTAGCACGTGCTAGTGGATTAGCAAAGCGGGTCTGCCCAGGCCGCCTACTTTCCTCCGGCGGGAACGCGGCGGCGTAGCTCGTCGAAGAAGTTGAGCAGGAAGGTCACGTGCAGATGCTCCGTCTTGCCCGCCACAACGTCCGGCACCAGAACAGCCAGGCGCTGTCCGTCCGGACTTACGTCGAAGCCCGGTGTGACTATGGGTGCGCTGGACCACGGGCGGGGTTTCGTCGGGACAAACGCCTCGCCTTCCACTGAGTACTCCACCTCCATGACGTGCAGGTCTGAGCTCAGATAGTAAAGCGACTGGCCGGACCACACGGCGACGCCACCTCGTTCAAAGCTGGCGGCGCCTGTGGAAATCTGCCAAGGTCCTCCTGGCCCCTTGAACGGCCTCACGGCGATTTCGTAGGCTCCTGACTCGTTGGTGGTGTAGGCGATCCACCGCCCGTCGGGTGAGAATTTTGCGGAATACTCATCGCGCGACGTGCGCAGAAACGGTTCTGGCGTGCCCGGCTTAGGGTGCGCAGGATCAGCTGGTATCGAACGGCAGGGTCCAGATGTCCCAACCGGTCCCGTCGCCAGGCTCGTGGAAAGCGACACGGTTGGCGGCGCGCGAGATGGACGACGGCCCGGCAAACCGCTGCGTCTCGAGCAACCTCTGCGGCTCGCCGGCGCCGTCTGCTCTGAGCCACCAGAGGCCGAGGCTCGGTTCCGTTGCACCAATGATCATGTGCTTCGAGTCGGGCGTCCACGCCGGCTGCGTTGGCGAGGCGGATGTCGAGGACCTGATTGGCTCGCCCGTGCCGCGCTGCAAGTTATGGAGCCAAGGGCTGCGGTTGGTGGTGATCGCCAGGTATTTCCCGTCAGGCGAAAGACGCGGCATCCCGTAGTTGGCACGAGTGCTGCAACAGCGGCTGCGTCTTTCCTGCGCGGTCCAGCCAGACCAACCTCTCCAGGCTGCCGTCTCTTCTCGCTCGAGTAAATCAGCGCGCCGTTTCCGGCGAAGCTGAACCAGTGGCCGGCCCTGGCGAGCGGATCCTGCACATCGTCTAGCAACGGGACGGGCACGCCCGACGCCTTCAGGAGCTCGAGATCGAAAGCCTGCCCATACAGGGTGCTCTCTCGAACGTAGACCAAATGGCCAGTCGGCAAATAGCGGCCGCCGCCCCCTCGCGCAACCGCTGTCCCCTTGCCCGTCCGGAGCGAAAGGACTTCAATGTTCCCGTAGTCCGGGCGCGCGGCGCGCGTCACGAGAATCGTCTGCCCGCCAGGGAGGAATTGCGGCCAGAGTGCCCCCCTCGTCCCTTCGAGCTGCTGCGGCGGCCCGCCGTTGGGCGGGAGGCGGAGAAGACCGCTGCTTGGGGTGGCAACGATGATCGTGTCGTCTTCCCCCCACGTGGCCCCGAAGACATTGGCGACTCCTCCGCACAAGAACACCGGCGTCCCGCCAAGCACGGGTATTTTCTTCATCTGGCCCGCGGCAAAGAAGCCGAGCCACTGGCCGTCGGGCGAGAAGAACGGGTCTTCTGCGTTCTCGGTTCCGGCCAGGAGGGTGAGTCCCGGCTCCTCCAGAAGCCGCGTCGCGAGGCGCAATTTGCCGTCCGAATCTCGCGCGACGAACGCGATTCGCGTTCCGTCAGGCGACAGGACCGCGTCGGTGCGCGTGCCACCGATCGCCTGTGGACCCAAATCGACGATCAGCCGCATGAGCGGGCGATCGATGGGGGTTGGGCCGCGCCAGAGCAACCAGAGAGCGACGCTGGCGACCAACGCCATGACCGCGGCGGCAGCAATCCACGGCGAGTGGCGTCGGTGCGGCACCGGTATAGTCGTTCCGGCTGCCCGTGCCTCCAGCCTGCCTGCGATCGCGTCGTCAATCTCTGCCCGTGCGTCGCCGATGTCTCTCAAGCGTCGCTTCGGATCTCTCTCCAGGCACCGCTGCAGCAGACGACGAATGGTGGCGGGGGTGGCCTGCGGCAGTGCGTTCCAATCCGGCTCGCGTTCCAGGATCGCGGCGATGGTGTCCGAGGTGGTCTCGCCCGCTGAACGCCAGGCGCCCGGTCAGCATCTCGTACAGCACGCAGCCGAAGGCCCAGATGTCGGTGCGCTTGTCCACGGGCCTGCCGCGCGCCTGTTCCGGACTCATGTAGGCCGGCGTCCCGACGATGAGGCCGTCGCGCGTCCGATCCGCGGTGATGGTCGGCGACTGCGACAGATCGAGACCGGACGCGTCACCGGCCGTGGCTTTGGCCAGGCCGAAGTCGAGCACCTTCACCGCGCCGGCCGGCGTGACCACGATATTGGCCGGCTTCAAGTCGCGGTGGACGACTCCCCGCTCGTGCGCCGCATCCACCGCGTCGGCGATCTGCCGCGCGAGGGCCAATGCGGCCTGCGACCTTCAATCCGCGCGGATGGCGACCTGATCATCCGGTCGAGCGTCTCGCCCGGCACCAACTCCATGACGAGCGCCTGGAGACCGTCACTCTCCTCCAGCCCGTAGATCTGCGCGATGTTCGAATGATTGAGGGTCGCGAGCAGGCGCGCTTCGCGCTCGAACCGCGCCCGCCGATCGGCGTCGACCATCAAGTGCGGCGGCAGTACTTTGATCGCCACGTCGCGGCCGAGCTTCGTATCGCGCGCGCGATAGACCTCGCCCATGCCGCCGGCACCGATCCGCGCCTCGATCTGGTAGACGCCAAGCCGGCGCCCGGCAAGGTCCCCAGTCGACTCAGGACGGCTCTCCGCGAGTGGCGCGACGTGCTCGATGGCGGGCCGCTCGAGAAATGGCGCGGCCGCGTCTTCATAGCCGAGCAGCGATTCCACGTCCCGCCGCAGCGCGTCGTCGCCCGCGCACGCCTCACGCAGAAACGCCGCGCGGTCTCGCCTCGTCGCGCTCGAGCGCGGCGTGATAGAGCTCGGTAATCTGACGCTGCCGATCACCCGTCATGTGTGGGCCTTGTGGTCGAGCTCGCGGAGGAGCCAGTTCTTGGCGAACTTCCAGTCGCGCTTGACGGTCTCGCACGAAATCTTGAGGACTTCGGCCGTTTCTTCCACGCTCAGGCCACCGAAGAATCGCAGCTCCACCACCCGGCTTTTTCGTTCGTCGACGGCTTCCAGCGCGACGAGCGCGTCGTCGAGCGCCACCACATCGAGCGGCCGCTCGTCCGCGACGGCCAGCGACTCTGCAAACGAGACCGGTTGCACGCCGCCGCCACGCTTCTGGTAGTCACGCGAACGCGCGAAGTCCACGAGGATGCGGCGCATCAGGCGGGCCGACATCGCAAAAAAATGCGCGCGGTTCTGCCAGCGCATCTTCTTGAGGTTCACCAACCGCACGTACGCTTCGTTGACGAGGGCCGTGGGCTGAAGGACATGCCCCGGCCGCTCGCCGGCCATCTGCCGCCGCGCCAGCCTCCGCAGTTCGTCATGGACGATGGGGATCAGCTGTTCGCAGGGCGGCCTCATCGCCATTGGTCCAGCCAGCGAGCAGCCGGGTGACCACATGGCTGCGGCCGTCTGACGCCGGGCCGGCCTCGAGTTTCATAGGAACCGCCCCATCTTACGCCTCCGGCTCGCCCGTGCCGGCGGGCATCTGAGCCGACCTCAAAAGTCGCCGATGACATGACCCCTGGCGGTCGAGGTTCGCGCCTCCTCCCCCGACGCGCCGCTTGCGCGCGCAAAGGAGCAGGCGATGAATCGGCACGCACGTGTCTTGATCTGGCGGCCGTCCTGATGCTTGGGATTGGCATTCTCCGGACCAGCCGCCGCGCAACCGGCGCGACCAGCGGTCTCCGTCAGGCTGGCCCACCCGGTCAGCGTGCCCGCTGACGTGATCGCCGGGGCACGCGCAGAGGTGTCGCGAATTTACGAGGCGATCGGCGTCCAGGTGATCTGGACCGATGACGCCCCGAAGGACGGCGGCCGCCACCTGGTCGTCGCCATCGTTTCCGAGCACATGAGCACGTGGCTGAAGGCGGGACCGGCCGCAATGGCGACCGCGTTTGTCGCCGACAACGACGCCTACGTGATGATCGAGCGCGTGGAACGCTTCGCCAGAACCAGCAGGACGTGGGGTCACGGCGTCTCGATCACGCTGGGGCTGACCATCGCGCACGAGATCGGACATCTGCTCCTCAAGAGCACGTCGCACGCCGTCGCCGGACTCATGAGCGCGGTATGGGGCCTTGCCGACGCGCAGCTTGCGGCATCAGGGCAAACTTCTCTTTACGCCACGCGAGGCCGAGCTGATCCGAAAGGGTCTCGCGGGTCGGCGGCCGCCTCATGTGTCGCCGGATGCCAAACGTGAGAATGCAGAAGGAGGGGCAGCATGACAACCAGCGCCGCCTAGCGGCGCTGGCCCGAGGCGTGGGGGTGGGGCCCCACGCCTGTGAGTAAAGTTGACCCGCTAACGTCGGCGCGAAAGTTGCGTTACTGACCCCGTGGCCCTCTCCCGCCGCAACCTCACCGCGATTGCCGGCGTCGCCCTGGCCATCCTGGTGGTCCTGCTCTCGCTCCCCATTGCCGTCGCGCCTCGCATCAAGCAGCGCCTCGTAAAGGCCCTGGGTGAACGTTTCGACAGTGAGGTCCAGCTGGAAAGCCTGACGGTGTCGCTCCTCCCCCGCCCGAGGCTCTCTGGACGAGGCCTGGTGCTCCGTCACAAGCACCGCACGGACGTGCCACCGCTCGTGACGATTGCCTCATTCTCGGGCGAAGCCGGTCTCGTGGGACTCCTGAGCGATCCGATGAGGGTGAGCAACATCCATCTGGAGGGTCTGGAGATCAACGTCCCACCGGGGGGCATGAGCCTGAACGACGACAAGCCGGATGACGCCGACGACAATGACAACGAGGCCTCCCCGCTCATCGTCAGCAATCTGCGGTCGGAGCGGGCTGTGCTGCGGATCCTTCGAAAGAAGCCCGGCAAGACGCCTCGCGTGTTCGAGATCGAGCAACTCGACATGAAGGATGTCGGCGCAGACCACGCGTGGCCGTTCCGCGCCAACCTCACCAATCCAAAACCGCCTGGCCGCATCCAGACGGAAGGGACGTTCGGGCCCTGGCAGGCCGGAGAGCCGTCCCAGACGCCGCTCGCAGCATCGTACCGTTTCGAGAATGCGGATCTTGGCGTCTTCGACGGGATTGCCGGACTCCTGAATTCGTCCGGGTCATTCAAGGGCGTGCTCGAACGCATCGAGGTGGACGGCACGACGAGCATGCCCGCGTTCGCGCTCGCGGACGTCGGCAACGCCATGCCGCTCGAAACGCGGTTCCATTCAATCGTGGACGGCACGAACGGCAACACGCTGCTGCAGCCGGTGGCAGCCACGCTGGGCGCCACGAAGATCCACGCGTCCGGTGGCGTAGTCGAACGCGAAGGTGACGACGGCCGCACCGTGGAGCTCGACGTCGTCATCGACGACGGGCGGTTGGAGGACGTCCTTCGTCTCGCCGTGAAGGGTCCGCGGCCGCCGATGACCGGCGTGATGAAGCTGAAAACGAAGTTGCTGTTGCCGCCTGGGGATCGCGACGTGATCCAGAAGCTCCAGCTCGACGGGAACTTCAGCGTGGACACGGCGGAATTCACGAAAGCACAGGTCCAGGACAAAGTGGATGCGTTCAGCACCAAGGCGCGCGGGGTGAACGACGACACGCCCGACCCGGTGGTGACGAACTTCCGGGGCACGTTCAGAATGCGCGACGGCAAGATTCACTTCTCCGAGGTGACGTTTGCGATGCCGGGCGCTCGCGTGAACGTGAGCGGCCAGTTCGTGATGGAGTCGGAGGCGCTCGATTTTCGCGGCACAGTCCGCCTCGACGCGAAGCTGTCGAAGTTGACGACCGGTGTGAAGTCGTTTTTCCTCAGGGTCGTCGATGGGCTGTTCCGCCACGACGACATCACGGTCGTGCCGATTACTATCAGGGGCACGGCCGCCAAACCAAAGGTCGGCCTACGATTTCAAGAAGGCCACCAAAGGCGGATGACGCGACACGCCTCAGGATCGAGGTACGCAGCGCCAGGGCCGGCACGAGCAGCACGCTGCCGTGCAACGCCGCGCTGACGGCGATGGTGCTCATGAGGGCGAAACCTGGACCCGTCGTGATCGTCCACGTGCTCGACCAGAGCGCCACACCAAGAAGGACCAGCGCTATCGCGATGCGGGCCATTCGCGTCGATAGCGGAGCGGTGCCGTCGAGTGCCCGCGTGCGCATGAGCAGGAGGGCCGCGCCCACGAGGCCACAGAAGCGGCCGGCATCATGAGCGCCGAGTCCGGCGCCGGAAAGCGCGGCGAGTGCGACCACGGCGGTGAGCGACACGCCCAGGGCCGTCCTGACGCCGGGCGCGAGCCTGCTGACGCCCGCAGCAGCCCGCTCGACTCCGCTCCGAGCGCGTCGCTCGGGGCAGGCCGGAGGAAGTGCGAGGCGTGCGATGGCCAGCCCCGCGACACCGACGACGAGGCCGCCGATCACGTCGGCGGGGAAATGCCGGCCCAGGTACATGCGTGAAAGGGCCATCAGCGCGATCCATGTGCCGGCCGCGCCGAGCTGCCACGGTTTCCGACGAGACCAGGCGAGACCCAGGGCCCATGCCGCAGTCGTTGCCACGTGCCCGGAGGGAAAGCCGAAGTCGTCAGCGCGCACGGAGCGTGGCTGTCAGCAACAGATCCGATTCGAAGGCGCCGAGCGTCCGGACGCGAGCATCGACCGCATGCGGACGAGGCGACGCGAACGCGCCTTTCGCGACAATCGTCATCGCGTCGGCGAAGACAATCGCCAGGATCAGCGTCACGCCGAGCCTGAGCCGCCACCCAAACCCGCACACGATGGCGACGGCCAGACAGCTCGGCACGTAGCCGCAGAGCGACACCGCCCGCATGATTTCCGTCAACGCGGGCGACGCCCACGACTGGAGCCAGAGAACGAAGGTGGTGTCGAGCATCGGCAACGCCGCGCCGGGCAGCGGTCAGTCACCATACCGTGCTGCGCTTGACAAACTATCGATGATTAGCTAATTATCTAAATGTGAGCACCGTGTTCAAGGCCCTCGCCGACCCGACTCGCCGCCAGGTGCTGCAGCTGCTTCGTCAGGGACCCAAATCCGCCGGAGAGCTGGCGGATCACTTCCCCGTCTCCAAACCGACGATGTCCGCCCACTTCGCCGTGCTTCGCGAAGCCGGGCTCGTGGACAGCGACAAACAAGGCAAGACCATCATGTACCGCCTCAAGATGTCGGTGCTGGAGGAAGCCTTGATGGAATTCTCTGAATTACTCGGGCTGAATCTGGCTCAACGCGCGACGAGCACGTCCGGTCGCGCGACACTCAGAAAGGCATCAACCAAATGATTCTCAAACGGACCTCGTTCGCCATCGCGGTCGCCGTCCTGATTCTGGGGACGGCCGCCGCCCTGCGCTACGCGCAAGGCCTCGACCTCATCGGACCGGACGCCGCCAAGCGGACGATGCAGGTGATGATCGGTCTGATTCTGGCCGCGTATTCCAACCTGATGCCGAAAGATGTCGGCCGGTGGCGAGCCTCGGCGCTGGCGATGGCGAGAGCACAATCCGCGCTGCGTGTCGGTGGCTGGTCGATGACGCTCGCCGGCCTCGCCTACGCCGGTCTCTGGGCGTTTGCGCCGCTTGCCTTTGCCGACGTCGCATCCATCGTCGTGGTCGCTTCGGCGATGCTGATCACGATCGGATACGGCGGGTGGACTCTTCTGACTTGCCGCTCAAAACGTACGACCGCTTCTTGATGTGAAAGGACCTTCGGACGCCACGTCCGTTGCGGCACGCCGGCCGGCTACGAACTCCGGTTCAGCGTTCATTGACAGCCAATGTTCGTAGGTTTACCGCACACCAGATCAGCATGGCTGCGTGAAGGACCACTCCAGGCCACAGCGCGACACCGGCCATTCCCCAGATCGATCCCGCGAACGCGAGCACCGTGCCCGCGCCGGCATTGTAGATGAGCATTCCGCACAGCAGACCGTGCTGGGAACGACCACCGCGATCGTCACGAGCGAGCCAGCATGCAACCCCAAGTGCGAGGAGGGCAACGCCACCGACCCGGCCGACAATGAGCGCCTCAGGCGAAGCTTGTCGGACACCAAACAAGAGCCCAATCGTCAAGCCAGGCACACTGACCAGAGATAGACCAGTGCCAACCTCGATGATTGCGGTCGCGATCAAGAACTTCCCTTGTGAAGGCATTCGAATGCTCCCTGGCCTCAAGCCCTCCGGACCGCCAAACGCCGAACTAGTAGATTATGCCGTCTGTCCTTGCGGAACGTGGCACCTGACGGGAACCGCGTTGACTACTTCTTCACCTGAAGTTTGTCCACGACGTTCGTGACGCCGGCGGTCTCGCGGGCCAACCGCACGGCGCGCTCGCGTTCCTGGCTCGACTCGACGGTTCCGGTCAGCGTCACTACCGAACCGGTGGTGTCCACGTTGATCGTGCGCGCTTTCACCATGTCATCGAGGGCCATCTTCGATTTGATTTTCAGTGTCAGCGATCCGGCGTCGACCGCCTGTTCGAGTTTCGTCGCCGCCTGGCCAACCGTGGCCGCGGTCTTGTCGACGATGGCCTTGCCCTGGACACGCGCCGCCTCAGCGTCCACACCGGCCGAACCGGATGGGAAAAGCGTCAGGCCGTGACCCGACCAGTAGTTGTAGGCAAGCACTCCGATCACGGCGACGATGATCAATGCGAAAACCGTGCGAATGAAACGCATGTGTGCCTCCTGCCCCATCATGGCATTTTGAGTGGGCGTCGTCGGCAAGCCCGGAATCTTTACCGTGCATTATTCTGGCAACGGCAACCCTCCGACAACCACGTCGGAATCGACGAACCGAGCCGTTGCCGTGGGAGAGACGATCACCTTCACCCTCTCCTCCGGCGGCGGATTGAATATCGGAGGCAACGCGAGCTTTCAAGGATACGTCGAGGTGGACTGTGACTTCCCGTTCGCGCATGGATGGGCGTTCATTGCGGACGGGCCCATCGGGCAGGCGCGCCTCGGAATGACGGTCCCGGCATTAGTGCTCCCAATTACACGCACGACGTCGGGTGATGATGGCGGCCTTGACGCTGTCCTCACGCGCATAGCTGAGGAAGATGTTCGCCATCTCGTCTCGGTATTGGGCGCCAGGGGCCAACGTCTCGTTGCTGCGTCTGACCAGCAAACGCCGGTGGATGCTGCCTCTGCCGCGAACGTCGTAAGTATGCAGCAATCCAGGGCACGAAACTCACCTGGGCGCCCGCCCTTAGCATTTCGTGTCCTACGCAGTTGGTATACTTCGACATGTCTCAGTTGAATATTGGCGCGCTTGCATCCGCATTCCACGGTGAGCTGCTGAAGCCCGGTGACGCCGGCTACAACGAAGCGCGTCAGATTTGGAATGCCAGCGTCAACAAACATCCCGCCCTTATCGCCCGGTGTTCAGGCGTTTCCGACGTCATCGCGGCTGTAAACTTTGCGCGGGACAACAGTTTGCTTACGGCGATCAGAGGTGGCGGTCACAACGTGGGGGGCCGGGCTCTCTGCGATGAAGGAATCGTCATTGATCTCTCGCGTATGCGCTCGGTCTATGTCGACCCGGCCACGTCGACTGTCCGTGTTCAGGGCGGCGCGACGCTCGGCGATCTCGACCGCGAAACTCACGCGTTCGGCCTGGCCGTCCCGTCAGGCGTGGTTCCAAAGACCGGCATTGCGGGTCTCACATTGGGCGGTGGTGTCGGGTGGCTGATTCGCAAGTACGGTATGTCCATCGACAACTTGTTGTCGTGTCAGATCGTCACGGCCGACGGCAGAGTGCGTGCGGCGAGCGCTGTCGAGAACGAGGACCTCTTCTGGGCTCTGCGGGGCGGTGGTGGGAACTTCGGGGCGGTCACCTCCCTGGAGTTTCGAGCCCACCCGGTACACACCGTCGTCGGTGGGCTTCTTCTCTACCCTCGTGATGCTGCCGTCGATGTCATTCGGCATTTCCGTGACTTCATCGAATCAGCCCCCGATGAGCTCACCGCGTATGCGGCGTGCCTTTACACGCCCGATGGGACCCCGGTTGTCGGCGTCGTCCCCTGCTACTGTGGCGCTGCTTCAGAGGCAGAGCGCGTCCTCCAGCCGCTCCGTGGATTCGGCAGCCCAATAGTCGACACAATCCAGGCGATGCCTTTCCCGGCCATGCAGTCGCTCTTTGGCCCATCGTTTCCCGACGGAAATCACAACTACTGGAAGTCCAGCCTCTTGCGGAACGTTTCAGACGATGCCATCACGACAATCGTCGAGCACGCCAAAGGAATGACATCGCCGCTCTCGGCAGTGATCCTTGAACACTATGGTGGCGCTGCCGGCCGCGTGGCGAGTGACGCTACCGCATTTCCACATCGTGATCTTTTCTGGGATGTCATCATCGTCGGTCAGTGGACCCAACCGGCGGAAACTCCGCGTCATCGCGAATGGGCCCGCGCCGCCGAAGAAGCGCTTCGCCCATTCTCAGGGGGCGCACATCTCCTCGGAGCCCTCGACATCGAGTCCGAGGACGTTGTCAACTCAGCGTTCGGTAGAAATCTCCCGCGCCTGACTACAATCAAGGGGAAGTACGACCCCACTAACCTCTTTCGAGTCAATCAGAACATTAGACCGGTTTGACAAACGACGGCGTATCAACGCTCAGATGTCGACGCATCGAGGAGGCGGATGGCCGTCACGATTCATCGGCGTATCCACTTCCTTGCGAGCGGAAATGTCTGACAATGAATGAGCGTGGTGGATGGATTCGGGCTCTGTGGGCGGATACAGAGCTCGACATCAGTGCTCGTCGCCTCGGCAACGGTGCCGAGCATGTACAGAGTCACGCTGGCACGACCGGCACCAACTGGAAGTGCCGACGACACACCCGTCACGCGCGTGGTTCAGGCGCGGCATGCCCGGCAGGGCCCCGGGGCGGGGTCTTTGAGACCCGGACCCGGGACGCGCGCGGCTCAGCGCGTGTGCCAGTGAAACGACTTCTGCGAGATGACCCAGGTGCCGTCGACGTTGATCAATTGGAACAGATCGGACACTTTCGATCCGTGCTCACCAGCCAGTTTGCCCGTCACGTTCTCCATCTCCAGCCTGACCACCGCGATGGTGTTGAGGACGTCGATGCTGGCGAAACGAACCTGCATCGCACCCGAGGGTCCATTCCCGTCCACCCAGTCAAACAGCATCTGGATCGGCCCGGCGAGCAGTTGGCCATCGAAGTACCCGTAGAACGTGCATTTGTCATGAAATGAGGGCTTCATGCTGGCACTCACGCCAGTTCTGCAGCCGTCGTTGTAGCGGTTCATCGTCTCGACGATGGCGTCGTAGTCGCTGACGTACGAGTCAGACCTGAGAGCGGTGTGCGCGGTGGCAATACTGGTCATCATGCACCTCCTGGCGTGAAAGACCTTCCGAGTTGTGCGATGCGCGTGAGGTTTTAAGCAGTTGGTGGAGTCTGAGACGCGAGGTCAATGTGTACCTCAGAAGGATGCCGGATACTGTGCCGTATTGAACAGGCTCCTGAAACGCAGGGAACGCTATCCGTCGGGATAGGGCCGCCCGACCGACCAAATCAGCATTGCAGCAGCTCCGCGGGAGCCTCTAGACGAGAGTTCCCGGCGCGATCGCCCGGCGCGTCGTTGATGGGCCACTGAAGCGCCACCGCGCACGTGTCGGGCGGCACGATAGACTACCGCTGACTCGTAGGAGGTCCGGCCGATGTCTCGTTCACAGCTCGTGCTCTACACCGCTCTTGGCCTCGTCGTCGTTGGCATCGCCCGGCCGTCTGGTGTGGAGGCGGAGCGAAACGCATCACAGCCGGCGCAGGCATCGGCCGCCGGCGCGCAGATCACCAGTCTGGACCCGGCGCTCCTGAACCTCTTCCGATGGCGGAGCATTGGACCCGATCGGGGCGGGCGATCGATTGCCGTCTCCGGCGTCAAGGGACGGCCGCGCGAGGCGTACTTCGGCGCGACTGGCGGCGGACTCTGGAAGACAACGGACGCCGGTGAGACGTGGGCCCCGGTCACCGATGGTCAGATCAAGAGCGCATCGGTGGGCGCCGTCGCGGTCTCCGACTCCAACCCGGACATCGTGTTTATCGGCATGGGCGAATCGTGCATCCGCGGCAACATCATGCCGGGCGATGGCGTCTACAAGTCCACCGACGCGGGCAAGACGTGGTCGCACGTCGGGTTCTCGGAATCGCAGGCGATCTCGAGGATCCGGATCCACCCCACCAATCCCGACATCGTCTATGTGGCGTCGTTCGGCAAGTACGGTGCGAACAGCGCCGAGCGGGGCGTGTTCAAGAGTACGAACGGCGGAAAGACGTGGATGAAGACGCTGTTTCGCGACGACAAGACCGGCGCCGTCGATCTCTCGATCGATCCGCAGACGCCCAACGTGATCTACGCGGCGCTGTGGGAGGCGTACCGCCTCGAGTACCAGATGTCGAGCGGCGGCCCGGGCAGCGGCCTGTTCAAATCGACCGACGGCGGCGAGACGTGGGCGGAGCTGACGCGCAATCCGGGACTGCCGTCTGGCGTCGTGGGCCGGATTGGCGTCTCGGTGTCCGGCGCCGATTCCACGCGCGTCTACGCGCAAGTCGAGAACGAGAACGGCGGCTTGTTCAGCTCCGATGACGCGGGCGCGACCTGGAAGCTCGTCAACGACAGCCGCAACCTCCGGCAGCGCGCGTTCTACTACACCCACGTGATCGCGGATCCGAAGGCCAGGGACACGGTCTATCTGCTGAACGTGAGCGGGTACCGATCGACGAATGGCGGCGCGGCGCTGAATCCCATCGGCGGCAACACGCACTCGGACTATCACGACCTCTGGATCGACGCCGACGATCCCCGGCATCTCGTCATCGGCAACGACGGCGGCGGCGCGGTGTGGTCGGCAGGCGCGACCAACTGGACGGCACAGGATTTCCCGACGCCGCAGTACTACCACATCGCCGCCACGAAGCACTTGCCCTATCACGTCTGCGGCGCCCAGCAGGACGGCAGCACGGTGTGTCTGCCGAACGAAACCGGCGGTGGTGGCGGCCGCGGCGGCGGGCGCGGCGGCGCGGCCCCGGCGATGTACAGCCCGGGCGGCTCGGAGGACGGTGCGATTGCGCCAGACCCGAAGGACACCGACGTGTTCTTCGCCGGTGCGAACAATGGCGGATTCCTGGAGCGCCTGAATCGCAAGACCGGCGAATCACGCGAAATCCACCCGTACCCGAGGATGTTCTCAGGCGAGCCGTCGAGCGCATTGAAGGAGCGCGTGCAGTGGACGTTCCCGATCGCGTTCTCACCGGTCGATCCGCGCGTGCTCTACACGGCGACGCAACACGTCTGGAAGACCACCAACGGCGGCCAGACGCTGGGATCGTCTTGGGGACGACCTCACGCGCCACGATCCCAAGACGCTCGGCCACTCTGGCGGCCCGATCACCGGCGACATGAACGGTCCCGAGGTTTACGCGACCGTGTTCGCACTCGGACCGGGCAAGACCGACGTCAACGTGCTCTGGGCCGGGTCCGACGACGGCGTGGTCCAGGTCACGCGCAACGGCGGGAAGACATGGACGAACGTCACGCCGCGCGAGATGCCCGACCTCGGCCGTGTGAGCATCATCGACGCCTCGCAGTTCGATGCCGGCACCGCGTACGTCGCGGTGAAGAAGCCGCTGCTGAATGACCTGTCGCCGTACATCTTCCGCACGCACGACTTCGGCCGCACGTGGACGAAGATCGTCACCGGCCTCGGACCGCTCGACTATGTCCACGTCGTCCGCGAAGATCCCACGCGACGCGGCCTGCTCTATGCGGGCACGCAGCACGGGGCCTACTACTCGTACGACGACGGCGATCACTGGATGTCGCTCTCGCTGAACCTCCCCGACGTGCCGGTCAAGGACCTGATCGTCGAGGGCAACGACCTGGCGATTGCGACACACGGCCGGGGGTTCTACATCCTCGACGACATCGGGCCGATCCGTCAGTTCGCGACGCCGGTGGCCAGCGCGGCGCGCGCGTATCTGTTCAAGCCGAACGACGCCATTCGATCCTTCGGCGGAGCGCCGATTCAGTACTGGGTCAAGCAGCCCCTCACCAACGTGAGGTTCGAGATCCTCGACGCGAAGGGCGCGCTCATTCGTGAGTTCGCGACACCCGCGCCGGGCGCCGCCGAGGCAGGTGCGGCCGGACGCGGCGGTGCGCCAGGCGGCGGCGGTGGCCGTGGCGGGCGAGGCGGAGGCGCTCCGGCGATCGCGACGACGCCCGGACTGAATGTCATCACGTGGGATCTGCGTTATCCGGGCGCGACGTCGTTTCCCGGGATGGTGCTCTGGGGCGGCGGCGTCACCGGCCCCTCGGCGCCCCCCGGCACGTATCAGGTGCGGATGACCGCCGACGGCGAAACGCAGACGCAGCCGTTCGTCGTCAAACGCCATCCGCGACACGAAGCCACGGATGCCGACCTGCAGGAGCAGTTCGAGCTCGCGATTCAGATTCGCGACAAGACGAGCGAAGCGAACAACGCGGTGATCCAGATTCGCGCGATCAAGACACAGATCGCGGATCGGCTGGCCAAGTCGACCGACGCGCGGCTCAAGACCACCGCCGACACGCTCGTGCAGAGCCTCAGCGCCGTCGAAGGCGAGATCTACCAGGTGAAGAACCAGAGCGGCCAGGATCCGTTGAACTTCCCGATCAAGGTCAACAACCGGCTGGCGTCGCTGCTCTCGATCGTGGGCGCGGGCGACAGCAAGCCGGTCGGCAACGCCGTGCCGATCTTCACGGATCTCAAGGCGGAGCTGAAGGTCCAGACCGATCGGCTGATCGAAGTGCTGTCGGGCCACCTCGTGCTGGTCAATCAGGAACTGAAGCGCCTGGGGCTCGAGCCGATCCGCGAGAAGTGACGAGGTCGGCAAATGGGGGGCAAGCGAGCGGGCTCAGGTCGTCAAGTAGGCCGCGCCGAGGCTTTCGTCTCCAGGTGGATGCCGCACTCGAGCTTTTTGCCGCCCCAGCGGCCCGAGCGCGCATTCGACGGATCGAGCGGCAGCGTCGTGCACGGCTCGCAGCCGATGCTCGTGTACCCGGCGCTGTAGAGCGGCAGGAGCGGGATGTCGTGGGCCTTCGCGTACGCCCACACTTCGCGCGTGGTCCAGCCGGCGAGCGGGCTGACCTTGCGGAGCACCGTTCCGGTCGGTAACCGGAACGGTTCGATCTCCGCAAGGTTGGCCCGCGACGGCGATTGCTCCCGGCGCAACCCGGTGAACCACACGTCATACCCCTCGAGCGCAGTAAACAACGGACCGACTTTGTGCAATGCGCAGCAGGCCGTCGTGTCTTGCTGCCACAGCCCCACTTTCGGTTCGGCGGCGCGAAGGTTGATCAGATTGAGTCGCCATCGAGCGGCCAGCTCGTCCCGGTAGGTGTAGGTCTCGGCGAAGTGGTGAGCGGTATCGAGAAAGAGCACGGGAACGTCGGGCGCGCGCGCGCGCAGCAGGTGCACGAGGACGACGCACTCGGCCTGAAAGCTCGACGTCACACACGGCGCCGCGGCGGTTGAGAGCTCAGCCGCGATCAGATCGACAACGGCGGTGCCGCTCATACGACCAGCTCCTCGAGCGCGCGACGGATCAGATCGGCGGCTTCGCCGTCGGTCGACGCCGACCGCGCGAGGCGCGCGAGCCGCTCGGCGGCGCCGTGATGATCGGACGCGGCAGGCGTCGAGATCGGCTCGACCATCATGCCGGCGCCGGACGTGAAGTTCGTGGCTGGATCGATCACGATGAAGCTGCCGGTCGCGCGCACCTCTTCGTACGGATCGAAGGACAGTGCGCGCGAGGCTTCGACGACGACCGATCCGATCTCGTTGAGGTGAAGCGGCCGATCGATCTCCGCCATGGCGGTGCCTGACGAATGCTTCAACACGTACAGGCGCCCTGGCTCGAGCGCCCTCTCGTCCATCCAGACCAGATCGGCGCGAAACCGGCAGGCGGAGTGCATCCGGCCGTCGGCGATGACGTCGCCTCGGCTGATGTCGGCTTCGCCGTCGAGCACAATCGTCACCGACAGCGGCGCGAACGCCCTCTCGAGATCCCCGTCCCAGGTCGTGATGCGCTTGACGCGGCGCTCGCGCCCCGAGGGCCACACCGTCACGACGTCGCCCGCGCGAACCGATCCGGACAGAATCTGTCCGGCGTAGCCGCGGAAATCCTGATTCGGCCGGACGACGAGCTGGACGGGGAATCTCAGCGGACCGGCGGCCGCGTCACGCTCGACGTCCAGGGTTTCGAGATGTTCGAGCAGGCTCAGGCCGTCGAACCACGGCGTACGCTGGCTGCGAGTGATGACGTTGTCGCCCTGGAGCGCGCTCACGGGAATCGCGTAACGCGCCGCACCCGACAGGAGCGGCGCAAACCCGCCGGCGATCTCGCGGAAGACGTCCTCCGAGAACCCGACGAGGTCCATCTTGTTCACGGCGATGACGAAGTTCGTGATGCCGAGCAGGCGCGCGATCCGCGCGTGGCGGCGCGACTGATCGACGATGCCATGGCGCGCGTCAACGAGCAGGATGGCGACGTCGGCGGTCGAGGCGCCCGTTGCCATGTTGCGTGTGTACTGCTCGTGCCCAGGCGTATCCGCCAGGATGAACTTGCGGCGGCTCGTGGAGAAGTAGCGATAC
Organism: uncultured Acidobacteriota bacterium; assembly: GCA_963816795.1. Lineage (GTDB taxonomy): Bacteria > Acidobacteriota > Vicinamibacteria > Vicinamibacterales > SCN-69-37 > CAWFLT01. Next base: position 240,209 of record CAWFLT010000006.1, read on the forward strand.
GCGACGTCGATCGTGATGCCTTGCTCGCGCTCGGCGCGGAGCCCGTCGGTGAAGAGCGAAAAATCGATCGGACCCGCCGTCCGGTTCTTCGACGCCTTCTTGACCGACGAGATCTGATCCTCGTACACACCCTGCGAGTCGTACAGCAGCCGGCCGATCAACGTGCTCTTGCCGTCGTCGACACTCCCGGCCGTGCAGATGCGGAGCAGCGTGGACATCAGAAGTAGCCTTCGCGCTTCTTGATCTCCATCGATCCGTCCTGGTCGTGATCGATGATCCGCAGCTGCCGCTCCGACTGCCGGACCGAGATGAGCTCGTCGATGATCTTCGGCACGGTATCGGCCGTGGAGCGCAGGGCCCCCGTGCAGGGCGAGCAGCCGAGCGATCGCATCCGGCACAGCACGCGCTCGGGCCGCTCGCCCGGCAGGAGCGGCACGAACGGCTGGTCGGTCGAAATGAGCGCCTCGCCGCGAACGATCATCTCGCGCTCGCGCGCGAAGTAGAGCGGCACGACCGGAATGCGCTCGCGGTCGATGTACTGCCAGACGTCGATTTCCGTCCAGTTCGACAGGGGAAACACGCGAATACTCTCGCCTTTGCGGAGACGGCCGTTCCGGAGCGACCACAACTCCGGCCGCTGCCGCTTCGGATCCCACTGCCCCTTGTCGTCGCGCAGCGAGAACACGCGCTCTTTCGCGCGCGAGCGTTCCTCATCGCGCCTCGCGCCGCCGAAGGCGGCATCGAACTCCCCCGCTTCGAGCGCGTCGAGCAACGCCCGCGTTTTCAGCAGGCCGCAGCAGCGCTGAGTGCCCAGGGCAAACGGTTGCGCGCCGGCCTCAATCGCAGCGGTGTTCGTATGCACGATCAGCCGCGCACCGACCGCGGCTGCCGTGCGATCGCGGAATTCGATCATCTCCTTGAACTTGTACGTCGTGTCGATATGGAGGAGCGGAAACGGAATCGGGCCCGGGTGAAACGCCTTCTGCGCGAGCCGCAGCAGAACGGACGAATCTTTTCCGATTGAGTACAGCATCACGGGCCGTTCGAACTCCGCGAGGACCTCGCGGAAGATCGCGATGCTTTCGGCCTCGAGCGCGGACAGGTGATCGATCCGCGACACGGCGTCTCGACGGTCGATGACGAGGGTGCTGGTCTGCATACACCGCCCAAAAACAAAAAGCCCGGGACCATGGGTCCCGGGCTTGATCCGTTGCCGACTTCTCTAGGTTGCTAACTGGAGCTCAGAGCACCTCGGCCAGACCGAGCGTACGGGGACCCGCGAGGGTCTTCGGACACGGTACAGGTGCAGGCCAGACGAGCTCCGAACATGGAATCCTTCACGAATCGTAGCCGACGCGCGACCCACTCGTCAACTTCGGCCGACGAAAAGACTCGCGGTCGAAAAGAACCGGTACAGCAGCCACGCGTCGACGACGATCACGGCCAGCAGCACGCCGAATGCCGGCGCGCCCGCCACGACTCCGAGCTGCTGGAGCAGCGTCGAAATCCCGAATCCGACCACCCAGGCATCGAAGCTCATGCAGATGCGGCGGAAGGTCTCCGCCTCCAGACGTCGAATCAGCCAGACGCCGAAGGGCACGCCGATGACGATGCTCGGCAGGATGTACGGAATCAGCTCGAGACTCTCGCGGACGAAGAGGCCGGCCGACAGATACGCGACAGCGGTCATCGACGACTCCGCGAGCCGGATGAATCCCAGCGCGGCGCGGAACTCGTGTTTGGCCAGGCCCTGGTTGTTCAGCATGATGGCCAGCGGCGGCCCCGAGATCGTCGTCACCGAGTACAGCACGCCCAGTCCGGTACCGAAGACGAGTCCTGCCGAGCGTTCCGATCGAATCGGACGCCGCCATCCCGCGGCTTGAACCAGGATGAGCGGCAGCAACACGACGAACGTGCCGAGTTTCAGCCACGCCGGACTCACGCGTGAGACGACGATCGTCCCGACGACGACGCCAGGCAGCAAGCCAATCACCACAGGCAATACTCGCCGCCACACGGCAGGCAGCGTCGCACGGTTCACCACGAGCACGTACGCATTGAGCGCGACCTCAACGAGGACGAGCGCAGGATTGAGGCGCCGATTCGTCAGGAACAGCAGCGCGACCGGGACGGTAATCGACGAAAAGCCGTACCCCAGCGCACCATTGACGATGGCGGCGACGAACGTGATCGCAGCAAGACCGGCGAGCGTAGATCCCATGATTGAACGGCCCGGAAACCCCAGTGACAACAACCGCTGGTGCCGGACGATCCGGGATGCGCCGATCGACTGTTAGACGTGTTGGCTGGCGCCTATTCGCGGATGTCCGGCCGGCGACACGAGCAGCAACAGGACTGGGGCGCGCGAGACACGGAGGCGCACATAAGGGGACTCCCAATTAAGCATAGGAACGAGTGCGGGATCAAGCTTCGCGTGCAATCTTCTCTGTTAGCTGGTCTTGCGGATCTTGCCTTTCGAATCGCGATCCGTGGTTGGGAAACGCTGCCCGATCCTTTGCGGCTGCGCGGCATGGTGGTGACGCCTTCTCGGCCGGTTCGGCCGGACGCTCAAAATCACGAAATGAGGCCGTGTTTATTGAGTATTTGGTGCCGGGGGTGGGGATCGAACCCACACGATCCTTTTGGGATCTCAGGATTTTAAGTCCTGTGCGTCTGCCAGTTTCGCCACCCCGGCGTGCGAGTAGATGCAACGACTTAGCTCGATACTGCACCGGTCACAACGCGGCGTTCCCCGTCATTGTGCCCGAGATTGTGCCAGCGGCCCGGTCGATCTTCGCCGCGACATCGCGGAGCGCGCCGGCGTCGACAATCGCATACCGGAGATAGATCGACGCCGGCTTGTGTCCCACCATCGCCATCGCCGATGACCGCGACAGCGCGACGTCGCGTCATTGCACCGTGACGGCCGTGGGCGGAGCCTCGGGATGCGCTTTGGGGACGTGCCAGACGTACCCGCAGATTTCGCAGCGGTAGTAGTTCACGACCGCCTCTTTGCTGGTATCCGACAACCACCGAACACTTGGGGACTGGCACTCAGGGCATTCGAGTGTGGCATGGGGGGGCCTGAGTTTACGCTTCTCCAGCCACGTCCGGCGAGGATGGCTTTGGTGGCACACCACCCGTGCGTTCGAGGGTTAGCGGCCGCAAAGCCGGCGTTCAGAACACGGGCGCGGCAGAGCGTCGGCGCACGACGCCCGAGTCCACCGTCGCTCCGGTGCGCGAAGGCCGCAAAGAACATCTGGTCGCCGATGATTTCGGCAGCCATGAAGGTCTGATCCTGGTCGAACCCTCTCGCGGTCAGGCTGCTGGTGCGGTTGAGGTGGCCCGACCGCAATCCTCGGACGCTCGGTCTTATTCTTGGCCGTCCGCCGGCACGGCCGACCGATGATTCTTCGGAATCGCCCAGACATGTCCGCAACCGTCACAACGAAAGAAATTCGCGAGGGCGCCGCGGCTGGTCGCTTCGACAAGACCACCGGCGAGCTGCTGACAGCTTGGGCACGGGGGCGCTACGACCGTGATCTGCTGGATCTGCCGAACTGGACCGCCAGGCGAGTCTGTCGGGACGCTGAACACCTTGCCGCAACCGTCGCATCGGTAGTAGTCCGCGACGGCGTTCGCGCTGAAGAATTGCAGCCAGCGTGGCTCAAGCCGGCTGCACCGAGGACAGACAAGAAAGAGCATAGTCCCTCTCAGTAATGACCCTGCGCCTGCCAAACTCGGATCACTCAGCGGCCAGATCGCCCCAAGAACCCCAACATGCGTGGGCGTAACCCAGGAAGCATCGTCGCGGATGAACAAGGTAGCAAAAGCTGTGCCCGGGATTGTGCCCAACGACCATCCGAAGTCGTCAAACAGCAACCAACGGGGAACCAAGGCGGAGACAACAACAGGCCGGAAACACTGAGGTTTTCCGGCCTGTTCCTGATCACTGTTCGATTCTTAAGTCCTGGGCGTCTGCCGGTTTCGCCACGCCGGCGCCGTCTGCAGGCGATCGAGCTTCCCACTCCGGCGCACAGGCCTTCTTCACTCACGATCGGGCACGGCTTCGGAACTAGGGCCTTGTCGAGATCAGACCCGGATAGGTCTGGCAGGTGCCCGAGCCGTCGCGCGGGCAGCAGACCACGACGTCCCCACCCGGCTGCCAGAACCGGCAGCACACCGAATTCTCGTGCCAGTTGATCCCACAGCCGTAGGTTTCCTGGCGCGCGATCCGCGCCGCCACGACTGATGCCACCGCGCTGGCGCGGCCTGAAGCGCCTCGATACGACGCACCGCTCGGCCTGATCGACGCCTCCGCCACGAATCCCGGTAGTTTGTTCATGCGGCTGCCCCCAGGAACATAGACTGCCCTGCGTGAGCCAGCCGGTCAAGGGTGACATCGAAATGAGCGCGCCATGACGCCGCCCTCGCCGCACGGGCACTCACCGGCCGCATACGGCGACCCGAACGCGCGCGCGGCGACTCGTCGCGAGATCGTGCGCTTCATGCTCCTGGCGTTCGGCCTCACGTGGGGTGCCGGCGGCCTGGCGCTGATCATCGGGCGCCTGAACGCCGGGCGCGGGCCTCACCTCCGGTCATCCGCTGTATTTCCTCGCGGCGTACGGACCGAGCGTGGCCGCGCTGATCATGACGGCGCGACTTGACGGCCGTCGCGGCGCTTCGCGAGCCTGCTGGCTCGCCTGGTGCCACGGTCGGCGAACGTGCCGTGGTACGTCGCCGTGCTCGTCGGCTTCCCTCTCCTCACGATCGGCGCCGCCGCGCTCGTCCATCCCGGATTCGTCGCCACCCTGCCGTCGTGGGAACGTGTGCTCCTGCTGCATTCTCGTCACGCTCGTCACCGATCCTGGTCCCGTCGGCGAAGAGCTCGGCTGGCGAGGCTTTGCGCTGCCACGCATCCTGCGCATCCGCAGCCCGCTCGGCGCCGCCGTCGTGCTCGGACTGATTTGGGGTCTCTGGCACGGTCCGACCTTCTTCATCAGCAGCCTCACGCAGAGCCAGCTCTCGATCCCGCTCTTCTTCGCCAATGTCGTCGCGCTGTCGATCGTGATGACGTGGCTGCATCTGCAGAGCGGCGGCGACGTCTGCCTGATGGTGCTCGTGCACCTGATGGCGAACCACAGCGGCGCCATCGGTGTGCCGTTTCCAGTCGTGACCGCGGTTGAAGTCGTGGTGGCTCTCTCGATCGTCGCGGCCGGTGGCCTGAGCCGCGTCACTGCCAGTAGCCCCCGCCGCGCCTGCACCGTCGCGCCCTCGCGCGCGACCTTGACCTCGATCGTGTGATACCCGCCGCGCTCGACGCCGCGCACGCTGTAGTAGAGGACGTAGGCCGAGCGGAAGTCGTTGATCGCGCGGCGGAAGGTCGCCGACAGATCGCCGCTCGCGCCGGTGTCGAGCACGTCGCCGCCGGTCTCCCTGGCCAGCGTCCGAAAGAGCGGCGCCAGCGGCGGGAGCGCGCGGACGCCGCCGATCCTCGTCACGCTGGTGCCCTGCGTGATCGTGATCGCCGGCGCAACCGTCGGCATGACGAACGTCAGCGTGCCGGGCGTGCGCTCCGCGACGCGCGTCAGCATGTCCGGCGTCGTGCTGCTGCTGCTGTCGGTGCCGTCCGTGAAGACGACGATGAGCTGGCGGCGATCCGGTTGACGGGCGGCAACGAGCGCGACGCTGATCGCGTCGAGCAGCGCAGTACCGCCGCCGGCCGTCACGCCTTTGAGCGCGCGCTCGACCTCGCGCACGTCCGCCGTGAAGTCCACCGTCCGGTTCACGCGCATGTTGAACAGCACGAGCTTGAGCCGGTCCTCCTTGCGCAGGTCGTCCATGAGATCGACGACGCCGCGGCGCAGCCGCTCGAGCAGCGTTCCGGTGACGCTGTAGCTGATGTCGAGGGCGACGGTGACGTCGATCGGCAGCCGTCCGAAGCTGACGTTGTCGACCGTCTGCAGCACGCCGTTGTCGAACACCTGGAAGTCTTTCGCCGTGAGACCTGTGATCGCCCGGCGTGATTTATCGCGGATCGAGACGTCGACGGTCACCGCGTTGACCGAGCCGCGAAACGTCGGCACCTGCTCCGCCGCTCCGCCTGCGATCCGCCTTGTTGCGCAGTGCTCCCGGCCCCCCGCCAGCGCCGCGAGAACACCGCGTCAGCACGACCGACTCGACGCGCCCTCACTTGATCATCTCCCGCAGCCGGGCCATCGCCGCCGGATACTCGCGATAGCGTCCCTGCCAATACATCCACAACGGATCGAGATTCGTCGGCTGTTCGACCTGGATCGCGCTCGGCGAGCGCCTCGGCCTCCTGCCGATCTCCGCGTGCCAGCAGCACGTTCATCAGCGCCACGCGCGCCGACTGCGCAGACGGGCCGATCACCAGCGCCGCGCGATACGCCGCGATCGCCGCGTCGGACCGATCCAGGGCGACGAGCACGTGGCCCCTGAGCAGATGATCGAGAAAACGCAGCGCCGGATCGCGATTGACCTGCGCGCCCGAACTGTCGAAGAGCGCCAACGCCTCTTCCAGCCGGCCCGTGCGATACAGCAGCCAGGCCTTGCGAATGCGTGCCTCGATCGCAACCTCGGGAAAACGGATGGCCTCGTCGTAGCGCTGGGCGATGCGGTCGGCGATGGCCCTGGAGAGCGTCGGCTGGGTGACGGCGGCCGGCGACGGGCCGGCGGAGGCCGACCGCTGATCGGCCGCGATCGCGCGTGCGAGCAGGAACTGCGGCTCATCGGGAAACCGTGCGAGCGCGCGCTCGGCAAAGGTCTCGGTAATGGCCGGGCGGACCAATCCCTGCATGAGTGTCAGCAGGGCTTCGTGCCAGCGCCGCTCGAACTCGTCTGGCTCGAGTGGATGGCGCACCAGGCGCGCAAACCGCTCGAACAGCGCGTACGCCTCAGTTGTGCACGACGCTCCTCGGCGAGAACACGCTCGGCTCGGCGACATCGATGGCGAACGCCGCCTCGCGGCGCGGCGTGGCCGGCCAGGGGTTGCCGCCCTTCACGAAGTCCTGCAGGAGCCGCGCCGGATCGTCCGTTTTGCGGAGCGCCATCATGACCGCGTGATAGGCGCCTTGCTCATAGGCGCGCGTCAGATCGGTCAGCGTGCGAAGCTCGGCAGGAAGCGGCGCCGGGGCGGGCGCCGCCCAGGCGGCCTCGACTCCGTAGCCGGGCCGGGCGCGCACGGCGTACGACCGGTTCCTCGGCACTCGGACGTCGATCTTGTGCCACCCGGTGCGCAACACACCGGTCGGCGTGTAACGGAGGAGATAGCCCGTGCGGAAGTCCTCGAACGATTGCTTGAACGTTCCGACCAGCGTTGGGCGCGTGAAGCCGCCCGGCCTTGTGGAGTTCGCCGGCCGTCGCCGCGGCCGCGAGCGACAAGGTGAGGCCATCGGGCAGAAGCTCGTGGACCGGCGCCAGGCCGATGACGGGCCGGATGAACGGCGTCCAGGGTCGGCTGGTCGGCCAGCAGAGTCCCATGTTCTCGCACTGAAACCGCCGGCGTTCGTCGTCGGCGTCCAGGGCGTCCTCCATCATGACGAGGTGAAGTTGCGCATCGGACCGTTCGGCGATCAGGCGCACTTCGTCTGGTGTCACCGTGCTGATCGAATCGATGCCCTTGGTCCGAGCGATCGACGACGTGCCGGCGCGCGGGCTCGACTGGCTGCAGGAGTGCTGCCGCGAGCGCGTCGTGCAGCGGCGCCAGGCCGTTGGTCGGCCATGCTGCGAAAACGCAGCGGCTCGCCACCCGGTCTGCCAGGGCGACACTTGCTGCAAGTAGGTGTCGGCAACGATGACCCGCACGCGATCGACTCGGCCGGAGCATCGCCGTCACCTGGCGCGCCTCGCCGTCGAGCGCGGCGAGTGTTCGCGCCGACGGCTCGCGCGGCACCCACGGCCGTCGCTGGTTGCCGCTCACGTCCATGACGAGCGTCAGGTCGATCGGCACCGATCCGGGTTCGACAGTCTCGATCTGCTGACGCACGCCGTTGTCGGTCAGGATGAAGTCGGCCGCGGTGAGCCCCGTCACCGCGCGCCCATCCGCGCGCACCGAGACATCCACCATCACGACATCGGTGGTCGATCGGAACGTCTGACCGGCGGCCCGGCGGCGGAGGCGTGGCCCTGATCCGCCAGTAGTGAACCACCGGCCACGACCGCGACCACCGCGAGACCGACGCTCGCCCTCACTGACGGATCTCCGCACGCAGCCGGGCAATCAGCTGCGGCCAGAAGCGATCATCGGCATGGACGAACTCGCGCCACGGATCGGCCGGCTGCGGCCGCGCGTCCAGCATCGCGACCGCCAGGGCCTGCGCTTCCGCACGACGGCCGTCGCGGAACGGCCAGCGCGGCCAGCGCAAGCGTTGCGGACTGCGCATGCGGGACCGCGGCCACAGCGCCGCGATAATTCGCTTCGACGCGGTCGCCCGAGCCCCTGGCCTCGAGCACCTGCGCGCGAAAGAACCGGGCGAGGTAAACGACATACGGGTCGCGCGTCAGCAGCTCGGCACGATCGAACCCGGTCATGGCGAGGTCGAGCTGGCGGCGATACATCTGCATGACGCCGAGACGCATCGCCGCCTCGCCGCCGACGTCGGGATCGTTCGCCACCGCGGTGTAGGCCTGCAGCGCGTCGTCGTGCCACACGCGGTCGCGCGCGATGCCCTGGGCGAGCATGAACCGCGCCTCCTTCGGGAACCGCTTGGCGACGTGGTCGAGGTGCTTGATCTCGATCTGCGTGTTCATGATCTCGCCAGCCCCGACCCCGCGCCCGATGGCGGGATCGCCGACGAGAAAATGCGTGTCCTCGGCGCGCTGCGCCACCGACAGCGCGGCCAGCTGCCACCACCGCTCGATCGGCCGCGGCGTCTCGTCGCGGCGAAACAGCTCGCAGGCCCACTCGAGGAGCAGGGGTGGCGGTTTCCAGATGAGGACGTTCAGCAGTTGAATGCCGTTGAACTCGGGTTGTTTCTGGATCCACCGCCACTCGTCCCAGGCGTCCGCGCGCGCCGCTTCCAGCGCGAACGTCGCCGCCACCAGTTCGCGGCGAGCTTTGGCCTCGGGTGCGGCTGCGGCGATCCACTTGGGGCCATCGACCTTCAGCTGCTCCAGCAATTGTTCGAAGTCGATGTCGCCCGCGAGCTCTGCGGAGACCGCCTCGAACTCGCCGGCGGCGTAGCGGTCGAGAAAGCTGACGACCGAAAGCGTGCGGACGGGCGCCGTCGCGCCGATCAGGACGGCACCGGCAATCATCGACGCGGCAAGCAGCCAGCGGCGGATCATGTCTGGAACGGCGGGAGTGTAGCAGCTACCTGTCGATTCGCGCCGACGCCGACCCGACCAGGTCGGCGCCAAAGTCATAGACGATGGCCTTGAGCGCGCGCACGTCGCCCTTGACCGGTACGATCAGGTTGATCGTCAGACCGGTCTTGATCCGCTGCTCGAACTGCTCAGCGGGAAACCGCAGATCGACGCGGCGCCGCAGCTCGCCGATCGGCTGGCCTTTGACATCCCCGGCATAGACGGCGACGTCGATCGACGCCGCCCGCCGGTCGTCTTCCACCGCGAACTTCACGCGTGCTAAATCGACATGGAGCTCGACCTCCACCTGCTGCGCGGCGGCCGTCCGGCTCACCAGCGGCCGGCCGAGCTTGAGCTTGATGTGGTCGACGAGCTGGTCGGTCGCCGCCGCCGCACTGACGCGCAGCTCGGTGATGAACTCGCGCCGGTCCAGCGGCACGAGCCGGTCGGTCGCGTAGTAACCCTGCCGGTACATCACCTTCGCGCCGGGCCGCGAGACCTTGACCTCGATCTTCCGGTACTTGCCGTTCAGCGCGGGGTTCGTCGGCGAGTACCCGATGACGTAGCTGAACGTCGTCGTCTCCGCCAGCGAGCGGAACGCGGTCTCGCCGGTCTGGTAGGCGTGAAACTGCCCGCCGGTGAAGTCCGCCAGCATCCGCAAGGTCTGCATGCGGAACGACTGGTCGAACATCTGATTCGTTGTCGGCACCGCGGTCATCACAAGCCCGCGGCCGGCAACGAACCTCGGTGGCGGCGGGCCGATCATGCCGCCGGTCTGGATGACGTCGAGCGCGACGCGCGCGTCGCTCGCCGCGCGCGCAATGCTGACCTCGCTGTCCATGCTCGGCAGTTGGAACCCGTTCGCGGTCAGCATCACCAGGTGCTTCTCGCCCTCGAGGACACGCAGATAGCCGACGCCGGCGTAGAGGCTGCCGACGTCCTGCATGGTCTCGGTCATCTTCGCCATGTACTCGTCGAACTCGAGATCGGTGAGACTCGCCGCGTTGGCCGCGGCCATGTCCGGCAGCGTGGACATCCCGGCGGCGAGCCGATCCTGGATCTCGCGATTCCGCTGCAGGTTCTGTGTCACTTCGCGGGCCTCGCGATCGATTCGCTCCTTGTCGGCAACCGGCGCCGGCGCCAGCGGCCGGGCGCGCAGCGACGCCGCCTCTTCGAACACCGCATCGATCTGCTTCTGAATGTGTGGCGGAATCTCTTTCGACCCGTAGATCGCGCGCAGCCCGCTGAACCACTCCAACAGCTCGGTTTCGATCGCGGCGTGACGATCGCGAAACCTGAGCACGGTCCGCTTCAGCAACGCGTGGTCGGTGGTGAAATCGGTGGCGCGATTCCAGGCCTGGAGCGCGATCTGATCCTGAGGCAGCGTCTGCCGGTCGAGGAAGGTCATCAACGCGTCGACGTACTTCGACGCCACCTGATGCCGGCCCCGGCCGAGGACGAACAGGAACACGCGGCGGTTGCGCGGTGCGGCATCGGCCTCCGCGCGGCCGCGGAGGGCGAGCTCGGAGACCTTGGCGGTCTCGTCGGCGACGTAGGCCTGCGTCGAGAACACCCCAATCGGCTGCCGCACGCCATCTTCGAAGACGGTGAACTCTTCCTGGCGGAGATCGGTCACCGGCTTGCCGCGGCCGTCGATGACGCGGACGTCGATCGGCACGATCGTCACGCGGCTGCGCAGCGTCGGCGGTTGCTGTGGGACCGGCGTCTGCTGCGCGAGCGTCGCGATGGATAGACTCGCGGCGATGGTCGCGATCGCGGCGGCCCGGGTGCTCCCGAATCTCATCGAAGGCGTCTCCCGGCGCTGGCTTGCCCGCCAAAGCCGAGCGGAGCGAGCGCTTGGCGAAGGTGGGCGTCGCTGAAGACTTCGCGGCTCACAACCCGAGCCGCGCTACGTACTGATCAATGGACGGTCGGCGCCATCGAGGCCAGCGCCCGCTCGGCCTTGAGCACCTCGGTGATCAGCGCGTCCAGCCTGGCTTGCGCGATCGCAAACGGACCAGCCACCGCCGCCCCCATCGGGATTTCGATGGCGATGACGACATTGGCGCCTTCGGGCTCGACGATCCAGCTGAATCCCTGCAGGATCACTCCACGCTGCCCAGTCGCGACCGGATCGGCGGCGCGGCTGACCGCGCGCAGGATCTCGACCAGCACGTCGCGCACCGCGAGCACATCCCACGAGGCGGGCTCCCCGTGCGGGACCGACACTGCCTCGGTGACCGCGAAGTCACGGCCCTTCAGTACCACTTCAACGTTGAACGTCATCTCAGGGGCAAGTATATCGGGTACGACGGGGTGACACCCGCGCCGCAGAGCGGCGCGGCCCGAGGCGTGGGGGTGGGGCCCCACGCCAATAAGGAACGTTGGCCAACTATCTATCCGTCCACCTCGGCGCCCGTTTCTGGATGAACGCCTCAATACCCTCGCGGGCGTCCTTGGTGCGCATGAGCTCGGCGAGGTAGCGGCGCTCGGCCTCGGGCAGATCCTGATCGACTGCCCTGACCAGCGACGCGCGGGTCGTGCGGACCGCGTGACGAAGCGACTCGGCCGACCAGCGGCCGAGCGTCGCGGCAAACCACTGCTCCACCGTCGCCGACAGCTCGGCCGCCGGTGCGACGCGTTCGACGAGACCGGCGGCCTGCCACTCCGTCGCGGACTGCGTCGCGCCGGTCAGGATGGCACGGGTCGCGCGGGCGCCGCCGGCGCGCCACGGCATCAGCACGGCCGCGGCAGGCGGAAAGACGCCAAGCGCGATCTCGGGCAGGCCGAACGTCGCGTCGTCGGCCGCGAAGATGAAGTCACAGGCGAGCGCGAGCTCGCAGCCGCCGCCCAGACACCGCCCGCGGACGACTGCCGCCGTCGGCGCCGGCAGCGAGACGAGATCGCCGATCAGCGCGTGGGCTTCGGGGAGCACGTGGCCGATTTCCTCGACGCGATGCTCGGGCACGCTCGCGCCGAAGCTGAAGTCAGATCCGGCACCCTCGATCGTGACCAACCGGAGGTGCGGCGCGTCCACGAGATCTTCGAGCGCGGTTCGAAGCTGCCGGACGATCTCGTGGGTCAGCAGATTACCCGGCGCGTGCGCGATCTCGATCGACGCGCGGGTGAGAGCCTCGTTCCAGGCAACGCGAACCGGCATACGGACTCAGGCGATGATCCGGCGCGGCCCCGCGATCAGCTCGAGTTGTCGATCGAGGGCCTCCGGGTCGGACACCGGCGTCTGACAGGTGAAACCGGCACAGACGAAGGCGGTGGCGCCCGCACGTGCGGCCGCCGCTGCGACGAGCGACGACATCTGAGGCAAGCGCGAGTCGCGCGACGGATCGGCGCGGCCCGGATCGACGGGGATCGTGATCGCCCACGGCAGATACCGGCGCGAGGCGACGGCCTCCAGCGCGCGGGTCTCAGCCGCGGCAGGGTCACCGGCGATGACGATCTCGGCCTTCGTCGCATGCCAGAGCGCGACGTTGCTGACCATCAACGGCATCACGCGCACGACCTGGCCGATCTGCGGGCCGTAGCGCTCGAGTGTCGCCTTTGCGCGGTCGGACAATGTGGCATCGCCCGTCAGGTGGCTCAGCGCGATCAAGTTACGCACCGTGACCGACGCCGCCGCCGGCTCGGCGCCGTCGTAGTCTTCCTTCAGCCGCAACAGCACGGACGGATCTTCGCCGGTGGTGTTGAACCACCCGCCATCGCGGGCGTCGAAGAACCGCTCGGTCTGGATCCCGGTCAGGTCGATCGCCCAGTCGAGCCAGCGTCCCTCGCCGGTCGCCTGAAAGAGCTCCAGCAATCCCCACGTGAGGCAGGCGTAGTCCTCACAGAATCCGTTGATCGCCGCTTCTCCCTCGCGCAGCCGCCGGAGTAACAGCCGTTCGGCAGGCTTCCACAAGTGCGCCTGAATCGCCGACGCCGCACGCACCGCCGCGTCGCGCCATTCGGCCCGCCGAGGACTCTCCACGAGCACGCGCGCCGCCTTCGCCGCGGCAGCAATCATGAGGCCGTTCCAGGCGGTGATGACCTTGTCGTCGAGGTGCGGACGCGGCCGCGTCAATCGCGCCTCGAACATCGTCGTACGCGCCTGCCCGAGCACCCGCATGACGTCGTCATCTGTCCGGCTGGTCCTGGCGGCCACGTCCTCGACCGACTCCGACACGTACAGCAGGTTCTGTCCGATGAACTCGCCCTGCGGATCCGCCGGAGCATTGCCGGCGTCCTGGATGCCAAACCGCCGGCGCACAATCCCTGCATCGTCGCCGAACAGCGCGTCGATCTCGCGCGCCGTCCAGACGTAAAAAGCCCCCTCGCGCTTCTCAGCGCTCGGCTCATGGCCCAGGCCTTCATCGGCGGACTGCGGCGCAATCAAAGAATCGGCGTCTTCCGCCGAGAAGAACGCGCCGTCCGGCGACGTCAGCTCCCGCGTCACATAGTCGAGCGTGTCCTCCGCGATCGTGGCGTAGAAGGCCTCACCACTCACCTGGCTCGCATCGAGGTACGCGAGGATGAGCTGCGCCTGGTCGTAGAGCATCTTCTCGAAGTGCGGGACGCGCCAGTCGGCGTCGACCGAGTAGCGATGAAAGCCGCCGCCGATGTGATCGCGCAGCCCGCCGATCGCCATCGCGCGCAAAGTGTCGAGGGCCATCCGTTTGGCGCGCGCATCGCCGGTGAGCGCGTGCGCGTTGAGGAGGAACAACAGCTCCGACGGCCGCGGAAACTTGGGCGCGCCGCCGAACCCGCCGCGCCGCTGATCGAAGGCTTGCGCAAAGGCGTTGATGCCGGCGTCGAGTGCGCCCAGCCCGGCGACCGGCGCTCGATCGGCGGCGGCCTCGTCGGCGCCCGACGTCTGACGAAGCCGGCTGACGACGGAGTCCGCAGATTCGAGGAGCCGTCCGCGCTCGTCCTTCCACGCGCGTGCGATCTCCGCCAGGACATCGATGAACCCCGGCCGGCCCCACCGCGACGTCGGCGGAAAATACGTCCCGCCAAAGAATGGCTTGAGATCCGGCGTCAACCAGACGCTCATCGGCCAGCCGCCGGCCCCTGTGGTCGCCTGCACGAACATCATGTACACGCGATCGATGTCCGGGCGCTCCTCGCGATCGAGCTTGATCGAGACAAAATCCCGATTGAGCGCCGCCGCCACCGCCGCGTCTTCGAACGACTCGTGCTCCATGACGTGACACCAGTGGCACGTCGAGTAGCCGATCGAGAGGAAGATCGGCTTCGATTCTGCGCGCGCCTTGCCGAACGCCTCGTCGCTCCAGGGAAACCAGTCGACTGGATTCTGAGCGTGTTGAAGGAGGTAGGGACTCTTCTCGCGTGCGAGGCGGTTCATTCCCTCACGTTAGCATCGATACTTCATGGCGCGGGGCCCCACCCCCGCGCCTCGAGCCCGCGCCCGAGAACGGCGCGGGTTGGTCAAGTTTCTCTCGCGGGCGCCGCCGGCGCCTGTTGCGGCAGGTGTTTGCGCAGACGGGCGTACGCCGCGGTGACCTCGACGCCGTAGAGCAGGATCACCGCCGACAAGTACACCCAGATCAGGAATCCGATCACCGCGCCAATCGACCCGTGAATGCTCAGCCGCGACCCGCGCAGGTACCACGAGAACCCGGCAAACGCGAGATGCCAGAGGATCCCGGCAAGGATCGCACCAAACCAGACATCGCGCAGCCGAACCTGGGCGTTTGGCGCGTAGTAATAGATGAGGCCGACGACAAGGATGAACGCCGGGAGCAATGCGTGCCGGTACACGAAGCCTTGAAATGCGGCCAGCCAGTGGTAGCGATCGATCACCGCGCTGAACCAGCCGGCCTGCGAGACCTCGACCGCGCCGACCAGTATCAGCGAGAGGCCGAGCAGGAGTCCGGCCGCGAGCAACATGATGAACGACACCAGCTTGTGCTTGAAGAAGCCAAGCGGCTGCTCAACTCCCCAGGCATGATTGACCGCCGATGTCACCGCGCCGAACACGCCCATCGAGGCCCAGATGGCGACGAGCGTGCTGGCCACTCCCACCTGGACGGGAGCCGACGCCATGAGCTCGATCTGATCGGTGACGAAATCGAACCGGCTCGGAAGCGCACGCTGAATGATGTGGAGCAGCGTCTCGCCGCCCTGGACGACGACGATTCTGGACAACAGCGACAACACCAGAAACACAAACGGAAAGAACGAGAGGAGCGCGTAATACGCAATCGAGGCAGCGAAGGTGAGGTTGTCGCTGCTGTAGAACTCGACGACGCCCCGCGCGGCCGCCCGCCAACCGAGCCTCAGCGCCGCGCCGCACCCGCTCGACAAACCCGAGCGCGAGCTCGACGGGCGCGGACGCGGCCGGAGGTGCGCTCACACGCGACCGGCCGGCCCCGGCGCCGTGGCGGCGCTGGAAAACGCGGCCTTGGCCCGCGCGGCGGTGCCTTTGGCCCGCTGGAGCTCGTCGACGAGGTCGGCCACTCGCGGGACCAGCTCGTCGCGCAACACCCGTCCCCGCTCGGTGAGAAACAAATACCCGCACGCCGCGCCGAGGACCGCCCCGGCACACGCACCCAGCAACACCGCCGTCCGCTCGTTCACGAGATCATTCTATGCCCATATAATCGCGCTATGTCCGACTCGTCGCGCGCGGCGCAACCGGCGCCACGCCCGGTTCCCACGCCGGTGACGTCAGCGCGTTCACCAGCCAAAGCGCCGCCCGTCGATCGCGTCCTCTGCGAGCGCTGCCAGGCGGAGATGTTCCGGATGCACGCCGTGTGGCGGTGTCCGGCGTGCGGCTACAAGACCGACTGCTGCGGCTGGTAGCGCGAGCATGGACGTTCTCTCGAGCCAGATCCGCACCGACAGTCCGGAGTTCCAGCAGAATCGCGATCGCATGACGGCGCTCGTCACCGAGCTGCGCGAGCGACAGGCGCGCGCGCGTGAAGGCGGCGGGCCGAAGTATCTCGAACGGCATCGGCAACAGGGCAAGCTGCCCGTGCGCGAGCGCATCAGCCAGCTGCTCGATGCCCACACGCCGTTTCTCGAGCTCTCGCCGCTGGCGGCGTGGGACCTCTACGACAACGACGCGCCGGCCGCCGGCATCGTCACCGGCATCGGCCGTGTGCAGTCGCGCGAAGTCCTGGTCGTCGCCAACGACGCGACGGTCAAAGGCGGCACCTACTACCCACTGACGGTCAAGAAGCACCTGCGCGCCCAGCAGATCGCGCTCGAGAATCGCCTGCCCTGCGTGTATCTCGTGGATTCCGGCGGCGCGTTTCTGCCGCTCCAGGCCGACGTCTTCCCCGATCGCGAGCACTTCGGCCGCATTTTCTACAACCAGGCCCGGATGTCGGCGGAACGGATTCCGCAGATTGCCGTCGTGATGGGATCGTGCACGGCCGGTGGCGCCTACGTGCCGGCGATGTCGGACGAAACCGTCATCGTGAATGGCACCGGCACGATCTTCCTCGGCGGCCCGCCCCTGGTGAAGGCCGCCACCGGCGAAGAAGTCACGGCCGAAGACCTTGGCGGCGCCGACGTGCACACGCGCGAATCCGGCGTCGCCGACTACTTCGCGGAGGACGACGAGCATGCGCTGCAGATCGCGCGCACGATCGTCTCGACGCTGCACACGACCAAGCGGCTGCCGGCGGACATGACGACGCCCGAGGCGCCGAAGTACGACGCCGAGGAGCTCTACGGCATCGTCGGCGGAGATACCCGGCGCCCGTACGATGTGCACGAGATCCTCGCGCGCGTGGTGGACGGATCGCGCTTCGACGAGTTCAAGCAACGCTACGCCACGACGCTCGTGACCGGCTTCGCGCGCCTGCACGGCTTTCTCATCGGCATCATCGCCAACAACGGCGTGCTGTTCTCGGAGTCCGCGTTGAAGGCCACGCACTTCATCGAACTGTGCAATCTTCGCGGGATCCCGCTCGTGTTTCTCCAGAACATCACCGGCTTCATGGTCGGCCGGCAGTACGAGCGCGGCGGGATCGCGAAGGATGGCGCCAAGATGGTGCACGCGGTCGCCAATTCCGTGGTGCCGAAGTTCACGGTCGTCATCGGCGGCTCGTTCGGCGCCGGCAACTACGGCATGGCGGGACGCGCGTACGATCCGCGGCTGCTGTGGATGTGGCCGAACGCCCGCATCTCGGTGATGGGCGGCGAACAGGCCGCCTCGGTGCTGGTCACCGTGAAGCGCGATCAGTTGACGCGTGAGGGCCAGCCGCTCTCGCCGGAAGACGAGCAGGCCATTCGCACGCCGATCCTCGAGAAGTACGATCGCGAGGGATCGCCCTACTACTCCACTGCCCGGCTGTGGGATGACGGCATTCTCGACCCGGCCCGGACGCGCGAAGCGCTGGCGCTCGGCCTCTCTGCGTCGTACAACGCGCCGATTCCGGATGCCCGGTTCGGCATCTTCCGGATGTAATGACCAGCGTCCTCATCACTCCAGGTCCGGTCACGACGGTGACGCTCAATCGTCCGGACGTGCGGAACGCGTTCGACGAACGCTTGATCGAGGACCTCACGACGTGGGCGGCGTCGGTGCCGGCCGACGGATCGGTGCGGGTCGTCGTCCTGCAGGGCGCCGGCTCGGTGTTCTCAGCCGGCGCCGACGTGCAGTGGATGTCGAAGATGCTCGGCTATTCCCGCGAGGAGAACATCGCCGACGCCACCCGTGCCGCGCGGATGTTTCACGCGATCGATGCGATTCCGGTTCCCGTGATCGGGCGCATCCATGGCGCCGCGCTCGGCGGCGGCTCCGGACTCGCCGCCGTCTGCGATGTCGTCGTCGCGGCCGAGGACGCGATCTTCGGATTCACCGAGGTGGCTCTCGGGATTCTGCCCGGCATGATCTCGCCGTTCGTCGTGCGCAAGATCGGCCTCTCGGCCGCTCGCGAGCTCTGCCTGAGCGGGGCGCGGTTCTCGGCGGCGCGGGCGAGAGAGATCGGTCTCGTCCACGACGTGGTCGCGGCCGAGCGATTGGACCTCGCGGTCGAGCGGCATGTACAGCTCTTCCACAAGGCGGCGCCTTCCGCGGTCGCAGCGACCAAGGCACTCCTCAGCGCCGTCCATGGCCGTCTGCCGGCCGACGTCCTCCCGCTCACGGTCGAGGCGATCGCCAGTCAGCGCGTCTCGCCTGAAGGCCAGGAGGGACTGCGCGCGTTTCTCGACAAGCGGACCGCCTCATGGGCCACTGGCGGCAAGGGCACGGCGGCGAAGCCCAACCGAGACGGCACGCCATCGCAATGATCCAGCGCGTGTTGATCGCCAACCGCGGCGAGATCGCCCGCCGCGTCATTCGGACCTGCCGCACGATGGGCATCGCGTCCATCGCCGTCTACTCTGAAGCCGACGCGGACGCTCCGCACGTCCGTGAAGCTGACGAGGCGGTCGCGATCGGCCCGGCGCCGTCGACCGAGAGCTACCTGAACATCCCGCGGGTGATCGAGGCCGCGCGATCGGCGCGCGCCGACGCGGTGCACCCGGGCTACGGATTCCTCTCAGAAAACGCCGCCTTCGCCGACGCGTGCGAGTCGGCTGGCCTCGTCTTCGTCGGACCGCCGGCCAGTGTCATGCGGCGCATGGGATCGAAGACGGGGGCACGCGCCTTGATGTCTGCCGCGGGCGTCCCGGTCGTCCCCGGCGTGACGCCCGACTCCCAGGACGACGCCGACATCGCGGCGGCTGTCGCGAAAGTCGGATTCCCCGCCCTGCTCAAGGCGGCTGGCGGCGGTGGCGGCAAAGGCATGCGCGCTGTCCGGACGGCGGGCGACGTCGAGGCTGCTGTCGGAGCGGCACGGCGTGAAGCCGAGCGGTCGTTCGGTAACGGCACGCTGTACGTCGAGCGGCTGATCGAGCAGTCCCGCCACGTCGAAGTGCAGATCTTCGGCGATCGTCACGGCCGGCTCGTGCATCTGTTCGAGCGGGACTGCACGCTGCAGCGCCGCCACCAGAAGGTGATCGAAGAAGCGCCAGCGCCGACCCTCACGCCGGCCGTGCGCGCGCGACTGACGACCGCGGCGCTCACCGCGGCGCGAGCGGCGGGATACGTGAATGCGGGAACCGTCGAGTTCCTGCTGACGGGCGACGGCGATGCGGCGGCGTTCTACTTTCTCGAAATGAACATGCGGCTGCAGGTCGAGCATCCGGTGACCGAGGCGATCACCGGTCTCGATCTGGTGCGGGCGCAACTGCTCGTGGCCGGCGGCGAGCCGCTTCCCTTCACCCAGGACGAGATCGTGGCGCGGGGCCACGCGGTCGAGTGCCGGATCTACGCCGAGGATTCGCGGCGGCTGTTGCCGCAGTCGGGCAAGCTGATTCGGTACCGCGAGCCTGACGGCGCAGGCCTCCGCGTCGATGCCGGCGTGGTCGAAGGCCAGTCGATCACCGTGCACTACGACCCGCTGCTCGCGAAACTGATCGCGCACGGATCCTCTCGCGACGAAGCCATGGACCGCATGCGCGACGCGTTGAGGCGCTACGAGATCCTCGGCTTGCGCCACAACCTCGCGTTTCTCCGGACGCTCCTTGACCGCGAGGAGGTCCGCACGAATCGCGTCCACACGACGTTTCTCGAGGATCAGCTGTCCACGCTCGTCGCCGAGCCACCGGCGGCATCGGCCCGCGCGGCGGCGGCCATCGCCGCGATGCTGGCCGCACGCGGACCGGCTCCGGCCACGAGCGCGACCGACGGCGCGCCGCTCGCGTCAGCTTCGATCCCTTCGATCGCCTCGGCGCGATCGTCTGGTAGCCGATGCCGACGCGATTCCGGCTTCTGAGCGACGACCGCGGGTGGACGGCCACTGTAGACGGCGAGACGGTCACGCTCGACGACGCAAGTGAGCCGGTCGTGATCTCAGAAGCGGGCGACGGACGGTTCCACGTCAAGGACACGGCGATCTCGGGCGTCGCGGCCGAGGCCGGTGGCGTCATCTGGGTCTCGATCGAGGGCGATGTGTTTGCCTTTCGCATCAGCACCGGCGGCCGCGCGCGGCCAGTCGCAGGCGCGCGACCAGGACGCGCTCAGCCCGCCGATGTCCGCGACGGTGGTGCGGGTCCTCGTCGCGGCGGGCGACGCGGTGCGCCAGGGCGACACGCTGGTGGCCCTCGAGGCGATGAAAATGGAATTGCCGATCCGCGCCCCGAGAGACGGCATCGTGCGCGCGATTCTCTGCCAGGAAGGGCAACTCGTTCAGCCGGGACAAAGCGCTGGTGGAGATGGAGCACGTAGCGCGAGTCTCCAGGAGACACCACGGGGGACAGCGCGAGGACGGCACGGAGCTCACGGGGCCGTATAAGTTCGACGTAGACCTTGCGATCCGTGAAGTCCGTGATCTCCGTGCGTTCGTGGACTCCGTGTGAGAGGCCTGAGGTTTCGATGGAGAACGTCGACCGTTGGCTCGAAGCGCTCGATCTGCGACATGGCCGTGCGTTCAGCCGGCCGGAGTTGCTGAAAGCGATTCGCGCGCTGTCGGCGAGGTATGTCGAACGGCGGAGCGAGTTGCCGAGCCGGTCGCCGATCGACTCTGCCGGCAAGCGCGCGGCGTTCGCGTTGTTCTATGCGCCGTTGCATTTCCTCACGGTGCAGCGCGTGGTCAACGCGATCGGGACGCATGGAGTTGCCGCACCCAAGACGATCGTCGATCTCGGATGCGGCACCGGCGTCGCCGGCGCTGCGTGGGCAGGGACGTTCGCGGCCACGCCCTTGTTGCGCGGCGTCGACACGCTCGGCTGGGCCGTCGATGAGGCGACGTGGAACTGGCGAACGCTCGGCCTCAGCGGCAGCGCCCGTCGCGGCGATCTCGTCGAGGCCGCGGAGCGACTGGGTGCGACGCGGTCGGCGCGAGACCGGCGACGTACCGGGCGTGATTCTGGGCTGGAGCGTGAATGAGCTCGACCCGGCCGGGCAGAAACGGCTCCTGCCCGTCCTGATGGAGATCGGTCGTCGCGGAGCGCCGATTCTGATCATCGAGCCGATCGCGCGCCGCATGTCGCCGTGGTTCGACGCCTGGAGCGACGAATTCATCAACGCCGGCGGGCGCGCAGACGAGTGGCGGTTCCCTGCCGACCTGCCGCCGCTCCTGGCCGATCTCGACACCGCCGCTGGGTTCAAGCGGACTGAGCTCTCGGCGAAGACACTGGCGCTCGGACTCTAGGGAGTGACTTGCGCTCGAAGTCCGGGGTGAAAAGCACTGGAGGTCCGGTGTGAAAAACACACGAGGTCCGGCGTCGAACGAGCGTGAAGTCCGGCGCTCACGCGCGAGGTCCGGAGTGAATTGCGCTTGAAGTCGGGAGTGAAGTGCGCCCAAAGGAAGCGGACCGCCCGCAGGCGAGCGTCGCCCTTCGACAGGCTCAGGGCAGGCGAGCTGGTGAGGCGCGCGCGTGAGAGCCCTCAGCCGCCGCGAAGCGCGAAGGCGCAAAGCGGCAGCGTTGGGGGTGGGGCCCCAACGCAGTGAATGAAGTCGGGCCCCATGCGCAACTAAGAAAGAGGTCCCTACGATGGGCAAACGAGACGTCGTCGTGTATGAAGTTGGCCCCCGTGACGGGTTGCAGAATGAAGCGGCCGCCATCGGGACCGCGCAGAAGATCGCGTTCGTCGATGCGTTGAGCGCGGCCAGGCTGCCGGTCATCGAGGTGTCGGCGTTCGTGAGCCCGAAGCGGGTGCCGCAGATGGCCGATGCTGCGGAAGTGTTCGCCGGCATCTCGCGACGGCCGGGCACGCGGTATGCGGCGCTCGTCCCGAACCCGAAAGGGCTCGACCGCGCGATGGCGGCGGGCGTGACGGACGTCGCGATCTTCGCGGCGGCGTCCGAGACGTTCAGCCAGCGCAATATCAGCCAGTCGATCGCCGAGTCGTTTGAGACGTACCGCGAGGTCGCGGGAGCGGCGCTCGCGGCCGGCCTCAGGGTCCGCGGCTATCTCTCCACGGCGTTCGGCTGTCCGTTCGAAGGCGCGGTGCCGGTGGCTCGCGTCATCGAGTTGACCGAGCGTCTCCTGGCGTTCGGTGTGTACGAAGTGGCCGTGAGCGACACCATCGGCGTCGCTCATCCTGGCCAGGTCCGCACCGTCGTCAGCGATCTCCTCCGGTCCGTACCCGCGGACCGTATCGCCCTGCACTTCCACGACACTCGAGGCACCGCGCTGGCCAATGTGTTGGCCGCGCTCGACCTTGGTGTCACCACCTTCGACGCCTCCGCCGGGGGGCTCGGCGGCTGTCCCTACGCACCGGGTGCGTCCGGAAATCTCGCCACCGAGGACCTGGTCTACATGCTCCTTGGGCTCGGTCTGGCGACCGACATCGATCTCCCGGCGATCGCCGCCGCGTCACGCGCCCTTGAACCGGCGCTCGGCCATCGACTGCCGTCGAGATATCTGTCGGGTACGGCGGGTACGTACGGGCCGCGTCTTGACCTAGCGCTGGACCCCAAGCGCGTTCCACTCCGGCTCGCACGCTCACCCGCGAGCGCCCTTCACTCCGGACCCGAGGCTGCTCGGACCTCCCGCGCCCTTCACTCCGGACCTCGAGCGCCCTTCACTCCGGACCTCCGCGTCCCTCGGCCAACTTTCCCCGGGCACGCCCCGTCTTGGCTATGTAGCAACGCACATATGCCCTTGTCCTACACCGCCCTCTTCGTCCTCCAGGCCCTCGCCCAGGGCCATCGCTTCGGTTTCGACATCATGGAGGCGACGCGGCTGCCGTCGGGCACCGTCTATCCGGTCCTCCGGCGGCTGGAAGCGCAGGGGCTCGTCGGCTCGGCGTGGGAAGACGACGAGCGTGCGCGCAAGGCGAGCCGGCCCCGGCGGCGCAATTACGAGCTGACGCGCGAGGGCCGCGAGCATCTGCGCAGCGTCCGAGGCGCGCTATCACGCCGTGGCGCGGCTGTTCGAGAAGCGGGCGCGGCCATGAGGGTGCGGCTCGCCCGGCTTCGTCGTCACCCTCGCCTCGGCGATCGTGCCGCGCGCCGCTGCGGCCACGCTGGCGGGAAGAATGGCGCGCAGAGCTCGACGCCACGCAGGACGCCGGCGGATCGCCCGGCGCGGCGTTGCGCTTTGCCTGCGGCGCACCGCTCGATGCCGTCGCGGCTCGCCTGGCGTCGGCCGCGCACACCTTCCGCGCGCTCGCGGCCGGAGCGCGCCAGGACCTTTCGCACACCGTCCGCGCGCTGCTCCACAGCCCGCGTCACGTCGTCGCCGTCGTCGGCAGCCTCGGCCTCGGACTGACCGTGTCGATCTCGGTCTTCTCGGCGCTCAACGCGCTGCTCTACGGCGAGATTCACGGCGTCCAGGAGCGTCGGCACGCTGGCGCGGTTCTTCGTGACACACGAGGAAGTCTTCGGCGTCGAAGGCTTCGGACGCGCCGGCATGGTCCCGGCCAGCCCGCTCGCGGTGAGCGATTTCGAGGTGCTCGAAGCCGACGACGGCCCCGCGTTCGATGGCGTCATGGCCGAAGGCGATCGCGGATTCGCGGTCGCGCTGGGTACGACCGCGGCGGGAACCACTGGCGCGTTCGTCTCGACGGACTACTTCCGGATCCTCGGGACGCCGCCGCACCTGGGCCGGCTGCTCGTGCCGTCCGACCATGAGCCGGGCGCACCAGCCGTCGCGGTCATCGGCTTTCATCTCTGGCGCGATCGCTTCGGCGAGCCGGCCGACATCGTCGGGCGGTCGCTCTCGGTCGGCGGGCGGGACGTGACGATCGTCGGCGTGGCTCCACCGCGCTTCACCGGCGTGCAGCCAAGCGACGTCGGCACCAGTCCGGTCGACTACGTGCAACTCTGGCTGCCGCTGCGCCTCACGTCGATCTGGCCAGGCAGCCCGTCGCGCGATCATCCGTGGCTGACGGTGATGGGCCGGCTGGCACCGGGATTCACGCACAAGACGGCGGCGCCGTCGCTGTCGGTTGCCGCCTCGCGCCTGGCGGCGCTCCGTCCCGATGCGCGCAAGCAGGCCGCGTTCCTCGTGAAGCCGCACGGCTTCGGCCCGGACGACGCGCCGCTCGAGGTCCTGCTGATCGTCGCGTTGTTCCTCGCCGTCCCGCTGAGCGTGCTGGCGATCGCGTGCGCCAACGTCGCCAGCCTCCAATTGGCGCGTGTCATCGATCGCAGCCGCGAGCTGGCGGTCCGCTTCGCGCTCGGCGCGTCGCGCGGACAGTTGCTGCGTCTATTGACGCTCGACGCCGTCCTGCTGGCGCTGCTGGCGACGTCGGCGGGTTGGCTCGGCGCGGCCGGCGGCGCTCGCCGCCGCCCGCGACTTCTTTCCGCTCACGATCGCGCTCGACCGGCATGTCGTGCTCTTCGCGCTGACGCTCGCGGCCGGCGTCGTCGTCTTGACCGGCCTGGCACCCGCGTGGCTGGTGCTGCGGCGATCGACCGCGGCGGGGGGATTGAAGCAGACCGCGCAAAGCGGCGGCGCCGCCCACAGCCGTCTGCGCCACGGCCTCGTCGTGCTGCAGATCGCCGTGTCGCTGATTCTGCTCTCGGTGAGCGCCCTGTTCGCGCGATCGATCACCGCACTGCACGCTGGCGCCCCGGCCGTGCTCGCGGAGCAACTGGTCGGGCCGATCGATCTCGCCCCGCTGGCACTGACCCCGCCGGAGACCCGGCAGTTTGCCGATGATTTGCTCGGAACGCCTGCGCAGCGACTCACGCGTGCGCACCGCCGCGCTGGTCTACGAACGAAGCGCACGTTACCGTCAGCCGGGCCAGGCGCTCGGCGGAATGGCGATTTGCGCGCGGGATGCATGTCACGCCCGACTGGTTCGCGACGGGTGACATTCCGTTGGTTTCCGGGCGCTTCTTCCAGCCATCCGCAGACGCGTTGGAGGCCGTCGTCTCGCCCGACTGGCGCGCGCGGTCTCAGGCGACGCTTCGGCGCTCGGCCGGGTGATCGAGGTCGACATGCCGCCGGTCGTGGTGGTGGAGTCGAATACCGTGATGATGGGGCGCGAAGCGCCGGCAGGCAACCCGACCCGCCTGGTCGTGACCATCGTCGGCGTGGCCGCAGACCGATCACGGCGTGCTGAGGATCTGAACATGGACGCGACCATCTATTTGCCGATGGACGGGACCGTCCCAAGCCACCTCCAACTGCGCATCAGAACCGCGGACCCCCTGGCGCTGGCCGCCGATGTCCGCCGCGTCGTGCGCGCCTGGATCCACGGTTGCCGTGGATCGCCCTCGACACCGGCAACGCCGTGTTCCTCCGGGAGATCGGTGCGCTCGGCTATGTCGCGCTCTCGGTCGGCGTGCTCGGCACGATGGGGCTCGTGCTCGCGGCGGGAGGACTGTACGCGGTCATGTCTGTACCTTGTCGTGGCGAGGCGTCGTGAGCTCAGCATTCGTCTCGCCATTGGCGCGGACCGGCGCGACGTTCTGTGGCTGGTGCTTCGTCAGGCGATGCGACTGGCCGCGATTGGCGCCATCGTCGGGCTGGCGATCTCGGTGCCTGGAGCGATTGCGTTGAGAGGCGCGTTCATGGGCATCTCGCCCTTCGACCCGCTCGGGTGGAGTGCTCCGCTGGCGCTGTTGTTGGTGGTGGCCGTCGCGGCGGCCGCGTGGCCAGCGGCACGAGCCGCGAGGATCGATCCGATTCGCGCCTTGCGTGAGGACTAGGGCTAGAGGCGCCCCGAGACGGGCGGGCTTCCCATCCGTCCCGGGGACGCCGCAGCACAGTCTCCTGGAGCAGACCGGCGACTGCTCCGACCGCGCTGCAACCCATACGGCTGCGAACTAACGCTTCAAAGCCCGTGCCAGTCGCGAGCCCTGCCAGTCCTTGACGCAACGGAGCGCGCGGCGACGACGCCACGCGTGATCGTGTAGAAATGCAGCGCAGACTTTCACGGTGCGGCGCTAGAGCCGTTCGAACTCGCTGCGATCCTCATGCGGAGGCAGCGGCC
Organism: uncultured Acidobacteriota bacterium; assembly: GCA_963816795.1. GTDB lineage: Bacteria > Acidobacteriota > Vicinamibacteria > Vicinamibacterales > SCN-69-37 > CAWFLT01. The sequence continues at coordinate 266,436 of CAWFLT010000006.1, forward strand.
TCTCGGCCGGCCCGGCGACGACGCGGCCCTCGGTGGTGAAGCGCGAACCGTGACACGGGCAGTCCCAGGTCTGCTCGGCGGTGTTCCACTCGACGTGACAACCAAGATGTGTGCACGATGGAGACAGCATCGTGACTTGCCCACGCTCGTCGCGATACACCGCAACGCGCTTGCCGTTGAGATCGATCAGTTTGCCCTCACCGCGCTGGACCGCCCGGAGCGATTTCCCTTCGGCTCCCGCAAAGCGGTCGCGAATCATGTAGTACGGGTAGTCCTTGTTCTCCTTCACGTAGTTCCAGGCGCCGGTGAGGAGACGGGTTCGTCGGGCGTCGAAGAGCTTCGCCCACGGACTGGTGCGGCCGGCCAGCGCGTCGGCCGCCATCATGCCGGCAATCGTACCGAACGTCATGCCGTTGCCGGCAAACCCGGTCGCGACGAAACGGCCGGGAGACACTTCGCCGATGTACGGCAGCCCGTCGCGCGTTTCGATCACCTGCCCGGACCAGCGGTGCATGATTCGGATGCCAGGCGCGTGCTCTCGCAACCGCCGCTCGATCGCCGCGAAGCAGCGGCGGGTGTCGTCGGCCTGACCGGTCTTGTGGTCCTCGCCGCCGAGGATGACGTCCTCATACCCCGAGCAGGCGTCGACGCGCAGATAGTCGTACGCTCCGGCTGAGTTTTCCCAGTAGAGCCCCTCCGGCAACGTCCCTTTCGGGACCCGGCCGTGGACGGCATAGGTGGAGTACGCAAACAGGTCCGTCTGCAACAGCGTCGCCCGCACCGCGCCGGCGCCTGAGCTCAGCGGCACGTGCGTGGCCATGACCAGAAACTCAGCCTGCACTGTGTGTGGGCCGCATCGGATTCTCAGGGGACGGTCGACGACCTCGTCCACCTCGGTGTCTTCGAAGACGAAGCACCCTTCTCCCGGAATGCGTTCGATGAGGGCGCCAAGGTATTTCGCCGGATGAAATCGCGCTTGTCCCTCGTAGCGCACGGCCGGTGCCTCCGAACACCGGCGCCTCGTCGACCAGGGTCGCGTCGAAACCCAGCCGGGTCGCGATCTCGGCTTCCTGGCCGCATTCCGCGCGCGCTTCGTCCTTGTCCTGCGACGCGGACGCGTAGAGATACCCGGGGACCCAGGAGAAATCGCATTCGATGTGCTCGGACAGCACGATCTCCTGAATCTGGGCGATGGCCGCAAACCCGGCGTCCCAGGTCGCGGTGGCGTGATCGTCGCCGAGGCTGGCGACCAGGTGGCTGAGCGAATGGTCGGTGACCGCCGTCAGATGCGCCGTCGTGTGCCCGGTTTCGCTCTCGGCAATCCTCCGCCGCTCGATGAGGGCGACCGTCTTGCCTGCCTGCTTCAGCAGATAGGCAGCGGTGAGGCCCGTAATGCCTCCACCAATCACGACGGCGTCGACATGCAGATCGCGGTCGAGCGGGGCGTAGTGGTGGGTCCGGGCTCCGGTGAGCCAGAACGGGGTCGTGTCGAGATGGTTTGTATGCACACCGCTTCCACTTGTGAGGCAGTCTGGGGGAGATCCAGCCGGCGTACCTCGACATGCTGCAACCCCGGTGCCATTGCCCTACACTGAGCCATGCTTCGCGTCGTCCTGACCGCCGCACTTGCCCTGAGCTCGCTCGCCGGGGCCGTGGACCGGCAGCGCCCGCCGATCCCGGCCGATATCTGGCCCCAGTGGCGAGGCCCGGGCGGCCGGGCGGTCGGGCAGGCCGCGACCTACCCCGACAGCTGGTCGAACACCGAGAACGTGGCGTGGAAGACCGCGATCCCCGGCCGCGGCCACTCGTCGCCGATCGTTTGGGGCGATTGGATCTTCCTGACGACGTCGATTGAGGGCGGACCGGCGCCGGCCGGACACAAGGCGCCAGTGCATCTCGGCTTCGACATGAAGCCGGGGTATGTCAACCCGGACAGCGTGGCGCCCGACAAGGAGTATCGCTCCACGTGCTCGCCGTCAGCGCCAGCACGGGCAAGATTCTGTGGCAGCACGAGGTCTTCAACGGTCCGATGTACGACGCGCGGCACCGCAAGAACACCTACGCGTCGTCGTCGGCCGCCACGGACGGCAGCGCTCGTCTATTTCTTCTTCGAGGCCGGCGGCCTGTTCGCCTATGACGTGAACGGCACGCTCAAGTGGAAGCGATCGCTCGGCAGCATCGCCAAGGCCGGGATGGGACCGGGGACGTCACCGATCATTTTCGAGAATCTGCTGATCGTGCAGGTCGATCAAGGCATGGGAGAGGCCGGCTCATTCATCGCCGCCTTCGATCGATTCACCGGCGAGCCGGTCTGGAATACGGAACGGCACAACCGCCGCAGTTGGGCGACGCCTCTGATGGTGACGACCGGAGACGAGATCGAGTTGATCGCCTCGGGAGCCGAAGCGGTGATTGCCTACGATCCGAAGACGGGACGCGAGCGCTGGCGCACCGACGGTACCAAGGGCCATCCGATCCCGAGCTCCGCGGCCGGGCACGGCCTGGTGTTCGCCTTTGCCGGCAACGCGGAGAACTCGAAGATGGTGATCGCGTTCAAGCCGGGGCAACAGCCGAGCGACGCGACCTCGCGCGTGAAGTGGAAGTACACGCGCGGCACGGCGTACGTCGCGTCGCCGATTCTGTACGGCGACTACTTCTATCTGCTGACCGACGGCGGCATCACGACGTGCCTCGAGGCGGCCACCGGCGCCGTCCAGTACCTCGGCGGCCGGCCGCCGGTGCCGGCGACGTTTACGGCGTCGCCCGTGGCGTTTGCGGACAAGATCCTGTTCACGAGCGAAGACGGCGACACGTTCGTGCTGCGGGCCGGACCGAAACACGACATCATCCGCACGAACTCGATCGGCGAACCTGTATACGCATCGATCGCGTTGGCGAATGGGCGGGTCTACATCAGGGGTGACAAGCATCTTTACGCGATCAAGTGACGGTTCCGGGGTTCCGAGGTGCCGGGGTTCCGGGGGTTCTTCTGAAATTCGGGCCCGGCAACTCGAGGACGGGCACCCGATACGACGAACCCCGGAACCACGGAACCTCGGAACCCCGGAACCACCAGAGGAGTAGCAGATGCGCCTTCCCCGTCCTTGTCTTCGCGGTCCTGAGCGGCGCCGCGTCGGCTGCCAGTGCCCAGACGCCTCAGTCAGTCACGTTCGTCCCTACCGCCGGCGTTCCGACTTACGCCGTGCGCGAGCCCGTGCTGCGCGTGACGCCCGGGACGACCGTCGTGACCAAGACGTTCTCGCGGCCCGGCGACTACTACGAGGGCGGGGCGTGGCCCGGTGAAGTGGGGCCGTTTCACATCGAGGGCGCCGCGCCGGGCGACACGCTCGTCGTCCACCTCGTCAAACTGACGCCGAACCGGGACACGGCCGTCTCCCGGTACAGCCCGAACGGAATCAGCGGCGTCGCCGGAGACAACCGGACGCGAATACTCAACGACCCGCTGCCGGCGCGATCGTTTACCTGGCGGCTCGACCGGCAGCGGATGGTCGGCATCCTCGATCTCCCCGCGTCGGCCAGCAAGCGCATCGAGGTCCCTCTCAAGCCGATGCTCGGGCGCGTCGCCGTCGCCCCTGCGGGACAGGAAGCCTTTGGCGGACTCTGGCCGGGTGACTTCGGCGGCAATCTGGATGCGTCGGACGTCCGCGAGGGCGTGACCGTCTATCTGCCGGTCTTCCATCCAGGTGCGCTCTTCTATTTCGGGGATGGCCATGCGCTGCAGGGAGACGGCGAGATCATCGGCTCGGGCCTCGAGACGACGATGGACGTCACGTTCAGGTTCGACCTCATCAAGGGCCAGCGCATCCGGTGGCCGCGCATCGAAGACGGCGAGCACATCATGGTGGCGGCCAGCGTGCGCCCGTTGATCGACGCGCTGCGCATCGCGTACGTCGAGCTCATCGAGTGGCTGGTCGCCGATTACGGCTTCGACAAGATGGACGCGTTTCAGATCGCATCTCAAGCCGGCGAAGTGCGCGTCGCCAACGTGGTCGATCCCAACTACACTGTCGTCGCCAAGTTTCCGAAGAAGTTGTTGCCGGCGAAGGTCCGATGATTCAAGACGTCCGTTACGCGCTGCGATGGCTGATCAAGCGGCCTGGATTTGCCGCCGTGGCGATCGGATCGCTCGCCCTCGGCATCGGCTTCAACACGGCGATCTTCGCGGTAGCCGACGCGTTGCTGCTGAGGCCCCTGCCGGTGGCCGCGCCCGATCGACTGGTCGATCTCTACATGAGCGGCGCCGACGGCGACGTCTACTCGTCGATGTCGCTGCCCGATCTGAACGACCTGCGCACATCGACCGCGGTGTTCGACGACGTCGTCGGCCATTCGGCGATGTTTGCGGCGGTGGCCCGGGGCGATCGCCCCCAGCTTTTGATCGGCGAAGTCGTCACCGGCAACTACTTCTCGATGCTGGGGGTGTCGGCGCACCTGGGCCGCACGCTCACCGGCGCGGACGATGACCCGGCCGCGCCGCGCAGTGTCGTCCTGTCCCACAGCTACTGGCAGCGGGAGTTCGGCAGCGATCCCGGCGTGATCGGGCAGCCGCTTCGGGTCCGCGGACAACCGTTTACGATCGTCGGCGTCATCGACGGCGCCTTCACCGGCCTCGTGCCGCTCCTCTCCGCCGAGCTCTGGATTCCGGCGCGCTTCGTCGAAGACGTGGAGCCGGCCGGCATGAACGAAAACGTTCCGTCGCCGACGGGCACGTCGCGGCTCGATCGTCGCGGCCAGCGCTGGCTGTTCGCGAAAGGCCGGCTCAAGCCTGGTGTCACCGTCGACCAGGCGCGCGCAAACGTCGCGGTCGTCGCCGGGCAGCTCGCGACGGCGTATCCGGCGACGAACAAGGACCGGCGGATGACCGTGCGTCCGACCAGCGAGACGCGGCTCCATCCGGATGCGGACGGCCTCATGCGCCTCGTCGTCGGCGGCACGATGGCCGCGGTCGGCCTCGTGCTCGTCATCGCGTGCGCCAATCTGGCCGGGATGCTGCTCGCGCGCGCGTCAGCACGACGCCGCGAGCTTGGCATCCGGCTGGCCATCGGCGCCGGACGCGGCCGAATCATCAGGCAGCTGGTCACCGAGAGCGTGGTGCTCGGCCTCCTTGGCGCGGGGGCGGGCCTCGTGCTGGCGGCCTGGCTGATCCGCACCCTCTCGAGCTTCCGCCTGGCCGCCTTCGCCTCGTTGTCGCTCGACCTGCGCCTGGACCTCCGCGTCCTCACGTTCACGGCCGTTGCCGCAATCCTGACCGGCGTGCTCGCGGGTCTGCTACCGGCGTTGCGGGCGACACGACGCGGGCTGATCGCCGACCTGCGGGACGCGGCGCCAACCAGCCGCGTCGCCGGCCGCAGATGGTCTGTCCGCGACGTGCTGGTCGATCGGCCAGGTCGCCGTGACGATCGTGCTCGTCGTGATCGCGGGGCTGCTGCTGCGGAGCCTCGCGGCCTCGCAGGCCGCGCAGGTCGGCTTCCGAACGACCGGGCTCTCGGTCGTCTCGGCAGACACGGCGATGCTGCGCTACACGCCGGACCAGAGCCGCGTGTTCTGGTCGGAAGCGGAGCGGCGACTGCGCGCGCTGCCCGGCGTCGAGCACGTCGCGTTCGCGTCGCGGCTGCCCTTCTCGCTCAATTTCAATCGCGACACGATCGCCGTGCCCGGCCACCAGAAAACCCCCGATGAAAACGGCACGCCGATCAACAGCGCCTCGGTCTCGCGCGACTACTTCCAGACCCTCGGCCTCGCGGTCCTCCAGGGGCGCGCCTTCACTGACGCCGACCTGCCCGACCGCCCGCGGGTCGCCATCGTCAACGAGACGATGGCGAGAAAGTACTGGCCCGGCGGCAGCGCGGTCGGCCAGCGAGTCTTTCAGCGGCAACTCTCGAGCGGACGGTCGTTCGAGATCGTCGGCGTCGTCGCGGATCACAAGCTGCAGACGGTCGGCGAGCCACGGCAGTCCGCCATCTTCTTTGCGGAGGCTCAGACCGCAAGCACGTTCAAGGTGGCGGTCGCGCGATCGTCGGGCGACGACGAACGGCTGCTGAGCGACATGCGGCGCGTGCTCCTCGACATCGATCCGAACCTGCTGCTCATGGAGCAACAGACGATGCGGACGCAGATCGCCGGCACGCTGCTGCCGCTCCGCATCGGCGCGACGCTCGTCGCCGTCTTCGGCGGCCTCGGACTGCTGCTGGCCGCGATCGGGCTGTACGGGGTCATCGCCTTCGCCGTCACCCAGCGCACGCGCGAGATCGGCATCCGCATGGCCATCGGCGCGCGTCCGGCCGCGATGCTGGCTCTGGTCCTGCGCCAGGGCCTCACGCTCGTGCTCGCCGGCACCCTCCTCGGCACCGCGCTCGCCGCCGCGGCGACGCGCGTGATTTCTGGCGTGCTCTACGGCATCAGCGCCGCCGACGCCGTGACCTGGTCAGCCGCCGTCGGCGTCCTCATCGTCGTCGCGCTGCTGGCCAATCTCATACCTGCACGGCGCGCGATGAGAATCGATCCAGTGAAGGCGCTCAGGACGGACTGAGCAGACTTTCATTACTGGCGCGGGGCCCCACCCCCGCGCCTCGGGCCGCGCCAGCAAACGGCGCGGGCGTCCACTTCACTTGTATCTCTTGCCTCTCTTGACGACGACGTCCACACGCTGCAGGAGATTGATGTAGCGGAGCACGTCGCCGCGGACGGCGATGATGTCGGCGTATTTGCCGGGCGTGACGGTGCCGACGTCGCGATCTTTTCTCATCATCACAGACGGCCAGTAGGTGGCGCTGCGAATCGCTTCCATCGGTGGCACGCCCATCTCGCGGACCCAGATGTCGAGCTCGTTCCAGGTGGTCTGGCTGTGGAACTGCATCGGGATGCCGCTGTCGGTGCCGATGAGGAGCGTCATCCCGGCCTCCCGAAGCTGCGTGAACTTGCGCTTCAACGTCGGCTTGCGCGCCGGCGTCAGCTGGAAGTAGCTCATGCGATCGGGATGCTGAATCGACTGCCGGATGTCGTCGATGATGTCCTTCGGCAGGCCGAGCGTCCACGACGGGTCGTCGAGCATCTCCGGCTGGTCGCGCATGTAGTCGTAGTTGAAGAGGCCCTGAACGGTCGGCGTCCAGAAGAACGGTCCGAGGCTCATCTTGGCGGTGCGTTCACGGATCTGGGCGACGACGTCGTCTGGATACTCAGGCGCCGTCGCCAGCCCGGTGTGCTCGATGTTGTCGGCGCCAAACCGCACGGCGCGGCGAATCTCTTCGGGCCGGTGGGCGTGCGCGACGACGGTCAGGCCGCGCGCGTGCGCTTCGTCGATGACCGCGCGCACCTCGTCTTCCGTCATCTGGTCCTGGTCGATCAGCTTGATCGTGTCCACGCTCGCGTCAGCGAGCCGCTTCACCTTCGCCCGCGCGTCGCGCCGCGCCGTTGACGCCCCAGCGGAACAGCTCCGTGCCGGGGTACGGGGCTTTCTGGATGAACGGCCCCGAAACGTAGATCGTCGCGCCGGGGATCTCGCCGCGGTTGATGGCATTGCGGACGTTGATGCTGGCCTCGAGCGGCCCGCCGAGATCGCGCGCGCTCGTCACGCCGGCCATGAGCAACTGCCGCGCCGATGCCGGCATGATGTCTTTCTCGAACCGCGCCGGATACGTCTTGTCCCAATGCGTGTAGTCGGAGTGGCCGTTGATCATCAGGTGGACGTGCATGTCCCAGAGGCCGGGCAGCACCGACATGCCCTCGGTCGAGATCACGTCCGCCCCCGCGGGCACGGCCAGCGATCCGACCTGGCCCACGGCGGTGATCCGCTCGCCCTGGACCAGCACGACGGAGTTGCGAAGCGGCGGACTGCCGAACCCATCGATCAGCGTGCCACCCACGAGCGCAGTCGTGCGCGGGCGCGGCTTGCTCTTCGACGTGGACGGCACCGGTCCTGCCCAACGCCGACGAGCAGCGTCCCCACGACCACCGCGACCACAAGTCCCAGCCGTCTCCCCATGCTCTCAATCTCCAAATCCCCAAATCTCCAAATCCCCAAATCCCCAAATCCGTACAATGTGCCCCTGGAGGTTCGCATGTCCAAACGAATTCTTGCCGGCAGCCTGGTGCTGGCCGCCGCGGTGATGCAGATCGGTCTGGCGCAGAGTGGCGCGCCAGCAGCGCAGCCGCCGTCCGCGCCACCGCCGCCCGCGGCGGCGCCTCAAGGGGCCCCGACACCAAGCTGTCCCGAGTTGGCGACGGCGCTGACCCGCGTCATGGGTCAGGACGTCCGGCTCCGCGACTGGCCGAACCTGGCGCGCTATCGCGAGGCGAATCGCTCGGTGAAGCAGCGTCGATGTCGTCTTCATGGGCGACTCGATCACCGACAGCTGGCAGAACCCGCGCTATGCGTTCTTCACCCCAGGCAAGCCGTACGCGGACCGCGGCATCAGCGGCCAGACGACCCCGCAGATGCTGTTGCGCTTCCGGCCCGACGTCGTCGACCTCAAACCCAAAGTCGTCGTCATTCTGGCGGGCACGAACGACATCGCCGGCAACACCGGTCCGATGACCGACGCCGAGATTCAGGGCAACCTCGCGTCGATGAGTGAGATCGCGGTCGCCAACAAGATCAAGGTCGTGCTCTCGAGCATCACGCCGGTGAGCAGCTATCACCTCGCGAGCCCGAACGCCAATCCGCAGACGTCGCAGCGTCCGATGGCGCGCATCCGGGCGATCAACGAGTGGATGCAGGCGTACGCGGCCAGGAACGGCCACGTCTACCTCGACTACTTCACGCCGATGCTCGACGAGGCCGGACTGCTGAAAGCGGAGCTGAGCGGCGACGATCTGCATCCGAACGAAAAGGGCTATCAGATCATGGCGCCGCTCGTCGAAGCCGCGATTGCAAAAGCGTTGAAGTGAGATGGCGCTACTGTTTCTTCAGAAACAGATAGCTGTTGACGCCTCGGTCCTGCAGATGCGTCGAGAGATCGAACGTGGTGCGAAACCGTTCGAGCATCTGCGGCACGGCCGGGTCCCAGCTCGAGACGACCAGCCAGACCCGATCGAAGGGACGGGCCGAGACCTCCATCGCGTCGACGAGCGTGCGCGACGTCAGTCCGCGTCGCAGTGGCGCGAACGGTTCCTCGATCAGGTCTCCGCGCCTCGAGTAGTAGTCGTAGACGACGCGACCGAATGACTGATCGAACAGCACCAGGTCGCCCGGCTGCGCGAGCGCTTCGAGCTTCGGCACCGCACTGCGCCAATCGTCCTTGCTCACCGTCCGGTAGTCATCGAGGATCGGCGCAGCCGCCAGGGCGGCCGCCGCCACGAGCGCGGCCGCGCTCCACCGCCACGACGGCAGCAGCGTCGCGCCGCGAGCGGCGAGCAGCAGCAACGCGACAGACCCCGCGATCGAATACTTCGTCAGGAATATCGGTGAAGACACGACCGAGACGGCAAACGGCACGAGCACTGGCGCTGCCGCCCAGATCAGCAGGAACCACGTCCAGCGCGAGCCACGGTCCTTGACCACGGCGAAAAGTGCCAGCGGGCAGCAGGACGACGGCCATCGGGCCACCGGCAAAGGCGATCAACGTCCGCCCAAGCTCTGCGGCCGGCACCGGTGGGATCCAGAAACTGTCCTGCACGTGGAACACCTGCACGAAGAACACAGGCAGCCAGGGCAGGAACAGCATGAACGCCAGGGCCTGGGCGAGTGCGGCCGCCTTCCATCGCGCTTCGGTGCCGCGGCTCTGGAAAATCGCGGCGGCACTCACGAAGAGAATCTGCGCTCCGAACGTACGAAGAATCCGTACGCGTGCGTGTACAGCATCATCGCCGTGGCGAGCAGCGTAGGCGATGACGGTGCGAGACGACGGCGCCGGGTCGTCGAGGAGCCGCACGAGCATCGACATCGACCAGGCGCTCAGGCACGCGAGCATCGCGTACATGCGCGCCTCCTGCGCCGCGGCGAGGTGGAACGGCGAGAGAGACGAGGAGCAACGGCGGCGACCAGGGCGGTGCCCGGCCCGAACAGACGGGCCGCCAGTCGGGAGACCAGGCCGATCGTCAGCAGCGAGAACACCACGGACAGCAGCCGCAGCGCGAACTCCGATCGGCCGGCCACCTGGATCCAGTAGTGAAGCACCCAGTAGTACAGCGGCGGGTGCACGTCATCGGCCGTGTATTCGACGATGCCGGCAAGCGACTTCTGGGCCGCTTCGATCGAGCAGGCTTCGTCGAGCCAGAGGCTCTCGGCGCCGAGCGTGTGGAGCCGCAGCGCTGCGCCAAGCACCACGGCGCCGGCCAATCCCCACGCCAGGCGGCGTGATGCGTCAGTGGTCAACGACCCATCATACGAGCGCTACCACCTGTATCGCGCCGCGAAGGACATCCGGTGAACGCCCAGGTTGGCTCGCGACAGTGCCGAGCCGGTGAAGGTCCGGAACTCAGGGCGGATCGAGAACGCGTCGCTGAACGGGATGTCGACGCCAAAGCCGATGCCGATCGTCAGGCCGGTATCGCGAGACTCGATCTCGGTCAGGGTGGCCGTACCGCCGGCGACGTCTATCCGTCCATCGACCGTGGTCGACCAGATCGCGCCGATGCTGCCGACGAGGTACGGCCGTACACGTGATGACGAGAGCGCGTAGCTGACATTGGCGGACGCCATCGTCAGGCTGAGGACGCCGGAGTTGGCGGTGCCGGAACAGGGGACGGAGACGGAACACGACACCGGCTCCAGGCCCCGCTCGCCGCCGTGGAAAACGTCGCCGTCGATCCCCAGACGCTTCCACTCGATGCCGGCGCCCCCGCCGGCATCGGCGGCCGTGCCGAAGTTTCGATCCTCGGCGCGATACACGTTCGAGAAGCCCACGGTCCCATAAACGACCGGCCGCACTTCCTGCGCCTGTGCGTTGGCGAACACTCCGGCAATGGCCTGTAGCGCGACCGGCTCCGAATGACTGCCCTGCCCAGCATGAGTTCCTCCCGGATGGATGTGTACCAGGAGTGCGAGAAAGCGGCGCAGGGCAGGCTCACCCGCGTGCGTGCTACGCTGGCATCATGAAGAGTTTTGTCGCGCTGACGATGGCAGCGGCCGTCTCGTTGACGTCGTTCGCCCTGGCGACGGCTCCGGCGCCGGTCGCGGCCGGCGAGGACTGGCCGCAGTGGCGCGGGCCCGATCGCAATGGCATCTCGAAGGAGACCGGGCTGGCGCAGCAGTGGCCGGCCGAGCGGACCGCCGGTCGTGTGGACGATCTCGGGCGTCGGCGGCGGCTACGGCGCGGTCGCGGTGCGAGGCGATCGCGGATCTACGTCCAGGGCTTGCGCGGGCGCGACACGATGATTCACAGCCTCAACCTGGCCGACGGCAAGTACCTCTGGTCCAAGAACCTCGGCGCGGGCGGCAGCAACGACCGCGGATCGGGCCCGCGGAGCACGCCGACGCTCGACGGCGATCGCCTCTACGTCTCCACCGAAAGCGGACAGCTCTGGTGTCTGCGCGAAGACGGCACCGAGATCTGGCACCGCAACCTCCTGGGCGACTTCCGCGGCAGCAACATCCAGTGGCTGGTGAGCGAATCGCCGCTCATCGATGGCGACCGCGTCGTCGTCACGCCCGGTGGCCGCGATGCCGGGGTGGTGGCGCTCGACAAGATGACGGGCAAGACGATCTGGACGTCGAAAGGGCTGAGCGACGACGCCGGCTACTCTTCGGTCGTGGTCGTGGACGTGTTCGGCATCCGGGCGTACACCACATTTACGTCCGCGGCCGCCGTTGGCGTGCGCGCCTCGGACGGCAAGGTGATGTGGCGCTACGCGAAGGCCGCCAACGGTGTCGCCAACATCGCGACGCCGGTCGTGCAGGAGAACCGCATCTTCTACACGTCGGGCTACGACACCGGCGGCGGGCTGGTGACGCTTCAGGCCAAGAACGGCGAACTGACGGCGCAGGAAACGTACTTCACGCGCGACATGCAGAATCACCACGGCGGCGTCGTCCTGGTCAACGGCACGATCTACGGGTTCAGCAACGCGATCCTGACGGCGATCGATTTCGCGACCGGCAAGCTCCTCTGGCGTCATCGGAGCGTCGGCAAGGGCGCGGTGACCTACGCCGACAACCGGCTCTACATGCTGAGTGAGAACAATGTCGTCGGGCTCGCCGAAGTGACTCCACAGGGCTATCGCGAAACCGGCCGCTTCGAGATCGCCGATCAGGGCCTGCCATCGTGGGCGCACCCGGTCGTGAGCGGCGGCCGTTTGTATATCCGCAACCAAAACACCTTGACGGCCTATGATGTCAAAGCCAAGTAAACCGTCCCGCCTTGATCGCCCTGGCGCTCGGCGCGTGCGCCGCGGCCACCGCGATCGCACATCAGCAACAGCAACCCACGTTTCGGGTGACGCGCGATACCGTCCCCATCTTCGCGACGGTCGTCGACAAGGACAACCGGCTGGTCGCCGGCCTGACGCGAGAGGACTTTCAGATCTTCGACAACGGCAAGCCGCAGCCGCTGACGCTCTTCGACAACTCGCCGGCGCCGGTCCGGCTCATCGTCATGCTCGACGTCAGCGGCAGCATGATGGGCAACCTGCCGCTGCTGCGCGAGGCGTGTTCGCAGCTCTTCAGCCGCCTCGGTCCGGACGACAAGGCGCGCGTGGGCACGTTCGGGCACGAGATCGAGATCAGCCCGACGTTCACTCGCGACACGCGCGAGTTGCAAGGCGCCCTTCCGCGTGAAATCGCGCCCGACGCGCCGACGCCGCTCTGGCGGTCGATCGACACCGCGATGGCGGCGCTCGCAGGGATCGAAGAGCGACGCGTCGTCCTGGTCCTGAGCGACGGCAAGGACGGCGGCCCGCGCAAGATCAACGAGAAGTTCATCGGCCAGCTCGATGTCGTCGAGCGAGCGCGGCGCGAAGAGATCATGATTTACACCGTCGGCTTGCGCAGCCGGATGGCGCGGCCGATGATGCCGGGCATGGACCTCGGCGCGATGATGGCCGCCGACCTGCCGGATCCCGGCCTCGGCACGACGGCCCTCGACAGCGGCGGCGGCTACTTCGAGATCGCGCCGAGCGACGACCTCGGCGCGGCCTTCAAGCGCGTCGTGGACGAGCTCCACAGCCAGTATCTGCTCGGCTTCTCACCGCCGGCGCGCGACGGCAAGGAGCACAAGGTCGAGGTCAAGGTCACCAAGCGCGACTTGAAGACGAGGACCAGGAAAACCTACATAGCGCCCAAGCAGTGAAAAGCGCTTGCAATGGGGCAATGAGGCAATGAGACGAGTGGGGCAATGAAGATCATTGGCCCATTGCCTCATTGCCCATTGCCCCATTGCCTCATTGCCTCATTGCTTCATCGCCTGCGCCAGTGCCCCTGCGCCTCCGACCACCGGCAGCTGCAGGCTCGTCCCATCGAGATCGATCGTCAGCTCGGTGCCCGGCTTCGGCCAGAGCGTGAAGTCGCGATCGCTCGACATGATCATCAGCCCGATGCGTTTACCGGCCGGAATGATCTGATCGTCGGGTTGCAGATCGAACGTCAGCGAATAAAAGCGCCCTGGCACGAGCGGCTCGCCGCGGGTCTTGGAATGGTAGTCGCCGCCGCTGGTGAGCGCCGCGTGGTTCTGCGGATCGGCCCAGCCACGCGTGATGAGGTTGACCGTGCCAATCTGCCCCTCGGTCCAGGGCAATTGCACGAGCCACACTGAAAGATTCGCCGCCGGTTTGTTCGACGCCAGCCGGACCGTGACCCGCGCATAGCCCGACAGGTGCACGGGCGCGGTCAACTCGGGAGTCGCGTAGATCAATCGATTGGGCGACGCGGGCAGCATCGCGAGCGCCGGACCGCTGAACTCGACGTCGTCGATGAGCTTCTCGGTGCCCTGCTTGGTCGGCGCGGTGAGCGCGAGCGTGCCCTGAGTGGCGCCGCCGGACCCGAGATGCATGACGACAGGTGCCGCAGCCGGATTCGGATAGTCCGCGTAGGGCGTTGGCGGAGGCGTTGGGCCACGGCCGCGCCCGCCGGCGCCAGCGGCGGCATTACCCGCGCCTCCCCGGGCGCCTTCCCCGGCGGGTGTTGGCGGGACGGGTGCCGCTTCACGCACGATCCACGCCTTGGGCTCCTTCTCGACGCCGTTCTCGACGCCGTAGAGATACCGCGTGAACCACTTGTTCATCATCTCGAGCGGCGGCGCCCCACCGTGACCGCCCTGATGGAAGTACGACTGCAGCGGGACCTTCCCTTTCAGCGCCTCGTAGATTCGCACGCTGTGCTCTGGCACGACGTTCCAATCGTTGAACGCGTGCGCCATCAGCACGGCCGCCTTGATGTTTCCGACCTTCGGCAGCAGGTCGCGCGAGATCCAGAAGTCGTTGTAGTCGCCAGTCACGCGATCGCGGCCCTCGGCAAATTCGCCGTCGCGATACCGCGCGTTGCAATAGGCGCGGCGCGCCGGATCTCCGCTGTTGATGAAGTCGTAGAGGAAGTCGATGTCCTCGCCGAGCCACCCGCCTGGATGACGGATGAGCCCGTTCGATCGGTAGTAGTGGTAGTAGGACGTGTTGGGCGCGATCGGGATGATCGCCTCGAGACCCGCCACGCCCGTGACGGCCGCCGCGAGCGGGATGGTGCCGTTGTACGACGTGCCCGTCATCCCCACTTTGCCCGTCGACCAGTTGGTCGCCACGACTTCTTCGCTACCGTCCGCGGTGGTGTAGCCCTTCGCGCGTCCGTTGAGCCAATCGATGACGGCCTTTGGCGCGAGGATTTCCGGCGAGTCGCCCACCGTTGCGCAGCCCTGAGAGAGTCCCGTGCCCGGCGCGTCGGAATGCACGACGGCAAACCCACGTGGCACCCACATCGCGATCTGCGAGTTCGACACGCTCGTGCGCGTCGGCCGGAACTCGATCTGAGGTTGTGACGTCCGCGCCGGCGGCTGCGTGCCGAGCTCCTGGTTCACGTTCCAGAGGAATTGCCGGTCGCCCGAGGTGCCGGCGAAATACGGCGACGACTCGTAGATGACCGGGACCTTCAGCCCTTCGGTGTCGGTCTGCTGGGGCCGCGTGACGTCAACGAAGACCCGATCGCGCTTCCCGTTGCCGTCCGAGTCGAACTCGGTCTCGACCCACAGCGACTGCTTGATCCAGCTCGCAGGGTCCTGAAAGGCCGGCACGATCTGCGCCTGGCCGTCGGCGAAGACAGGCACCGCGCGGCCCGATGGAGCTGGCGGAGCCGGAGCCTGCCCCTGCGCCGAAAGCGCCGCGGTGAGCAGCACCCCACTCGCGAAGACAACGAAGGCGTAAGGACGACGGAGGCTGGTCGTGAGGAATGTCATGACGGGACGACAATTATGACCCGGCCGGCAACCAAGTGTCACTCGGTGCAGGCCAGGCCAAGCCGCCTGGATCGACGGCGGCGTCGAACAGCGGCGCCAGGACCTGCGGGTCGGCGGGTAGTCTACAATTCACCCTTCACGTCGAACTCGAGGGCGACACATGAAGCGACTTTTGATCGCCGCGATGGCCGTTGCGGCCGTGGCGCTGAGCCAGCACGACCGAGTGCTGTCACAATCCAAACCGGCGGTTCCTGCACCGTCTCAAGAGTGGCCGACCTACAACCACGATCCGGGCGGGGCGCGGTTTTCGCCGCTCACGCAGATTTCGCCGGCCAACGTGGGGCAGCTCGAAGTGGCGTGGGTGTATCACATGCGCCCGGAGGCGCCGCCCACCCCGCCGGCCGGAGCCGGCGCTGCCCCACCGGCGGCCCCGGGACGCGGCCGTGGACGCGGCGGATCGGGCTTCTCGGCCAGCGAGACGACGCCGCTCGTCGTCAACGGCGTGATGTACATCGCCTCGCCGTACGGACGGGTCGTCGCGCTCGAACCGACGACGGGCAAAGAGGTGTGGGTGTTCCAAGTGCCCGCTGGCAATCCCGCGACGCGTGGGGTCGAGTACTGGCCGGGCGACGCGAAGACGCCGGCGCAGATCGTCTTTGCGACGGGAAGCGGACGGCTGTATTCGCTCGATGCGAAGACCGGCACGCCAAATCCAGCGTTCGGCGAGCAAGGCAGCCTCAACCTCAACACGCCGGAGATTCTGCAAGGCCTGCCAGGGAGCGTCGGGCTCAGTTCTCCGCCGACCATGTTCAAGCACCTCATCATCACCGGCGGCCGGACCCCGGAAAATCCGCCGCGTGGTCCGGCCGGTGACGTGCGGGCGTGGGACATCCACACCGGCGCACTGGTGTGGACTTTCCGATCGGTGCCGCGTGAGGGGGAGAAGTTCAACGACACCTGGGCCGGCGACAGTTGGAAGCAGCGCACGGGCGTCAACGTGTGGGGTCTCATCACCGTCGATGTTCCGCGCGGCATCGTCTACATGCCCTTCGGCGCGCCGTCGGTCGATCAGTACGGCGGCGATCGCGCCGGCGACAACCTCTTCAGCTCGAGCCTGGTCGCTGCCGACGCGAACACCGGAAAGTACCTGTGGCACTTCCAGCTCATTCATCACGACATCTGGGATGGCGATATCTCATCGCCGCCCGCGCTGATCGAGATCCGCCAAGGCGGCAAAACCGTTCCGGCCGTGGCCGTGATCGCCAAGCCGGGCCTGCTCTTCCTGCTCGACCGCGTGACCGGCACGCCCATCTACGGCGTCGAGGAGCGGCCCGTCCCGCCGAGTGAAGTGCCGCTGGAGCGCGCGGCGAAGACGCAGCCGTTCCCCGTCAAGCCGGCGCCGCTCGCGCGAATGACGATGACGGCCGCAGACGTCGCCACCGTCACTCCCGAACTCGAGGCGGCGTGCCGCAAGCTGATGGAAGGCGTGCAGCTCGGCGGACCGTACTTGCCGAACGGCTACAAGCGGCTGCGCGTGCAGTTCCCGGGTAATCACGGCGGCATCAACTGGGGCGGCACCGCGTTCAATCCGCAGCTCGGTTTTCTGTTCGTGAACACGAACGATCTCGGACAGCTCGCGGGTCTGACCGACCGCGAGCCTGGCGCGACCGGCAACGCGCAGGCGATCGGACAGGGCAATCGCGTCGATCCGGGCGGGCCGTATCAGAGCGTGCCTGGCGGCGGCCGCTTCAAGGACGCGGCGTCGAACATGATGTGTCAGCAGCCGCCGTGGGGACAGCTCACCGCCGTCAACGTGCACACCGGCGAGTTCGCCTGGCGCGTGCCGCTCGGCGTCACCGACAGCCTGCCGCCGGACAAGCAGCAGACTGGACGTCCAGGCAACGGCGGGCCGATTGCGACGGCCGGCGGCCTGGTCTTCATCGGCGCGACGGATGACGCGCGCTTTCGCGCCTTCGACGCGCGCACAGGCAAGGAACTGTG
The DNA here is from genome assembly GCA_963816795.1 of uncultured Acidobacteriota bacterium. Taxonomy (GTDB): domain Bacteria; phylum Acidobacteriota; class Vicinamibacteria; order Vicinamibacterales; family SCN-69-37; genus CAWFLT01. The sequence goes on from CAWFLT010000006.1 coordinate 283,769, forward strand.
GACCTACAAACTGAACGCCGCCGCGCACGCCGTGCCGAGCACCTATCTCGGCCGCGACGGCCGTCAGTACGTAGTGATCGCCGCCACCGGCGGCGGCGCACTCGAAGCGCCGCTCGCCGACGACAGCATCATGGCGTTCGCGCTGCCGAGAGCGAAGTGAGCCCCAAAGAACACACGCCTCTAACACGGAGACGCGGAGGGGCACGGGGGACACGGGGACAAGACGGATAGCCCTCATGCACACGGGCCAAGAGCTCACATCTCTCAATACGGAGGTAACAACCTCACGCAAGCAGCCAAGCGCTCGCCCTCATAACACGCAGGTAAGACCTCACGCACGCGCGTCGCGGATCCGCAAACACACGCCTCTAACACGGAGGACTCGGAGGGGCACGGGGGACACGGGGACAAGACGGATAGCCCTCACGCACGCGGGCCGCACGCGCGCCAACAGGTCACACCTCCCAACACGAGCCAACGAAGCACCCAGACCGTGGCACCGACGCACTGCAGACGGGTGTTGCAGAATCTGCGACACCGCCGAGGCGACAGCATTCTAGAAACTGCAATTCTGATTGCGCGCGAGTGCCGCTCCTCCCAGGAACACGAATTGGCCTGTGATTTGCGATGACGGCGATCATGCTTATTACATCGCCTGTGGCGAGTTCAGTTATCGAATGCGCTCTCCGGGTCCATCGTGCTCTAGGACCTGGGTTGTTCGAGACGATCTACGAGCAATGCTTGGCTTATGAATTCGAACGCGACGCGTTAACGTTCGGCCGCCAGGTGCGGTTCAACGTCGAATACGCCGGCGCGACGCTGCCCCTCGCCTTCATCGCCGATTTCATTGTTGAACAGTCCGTCGTCGTCGAACTGAAGAGTATCGAACGAATGCTGCCGGTTCACTCCGCGCAAATGCTGACGTATCTGCGACTGTCTGGTCTCAAGAAAGGCCTGCTCATCAATTTCAACACGAAGCTTCTGAGAGATGGAATCAAGAGTTTCGTCCTTTGAGGCCCATTCGATCCCCGTCTCTCCGTGCCCACTCCGTGGCCCCCGTGTAAGAGGTGTGTGAACTGTTGCCCCCGGAGTGAGAGGCGTGTGAGCCTTCGTTCCGTAGCAGCGTGCACGAAGGGCTTCGCCTATTGGCCCCGTGTCCCCCGTGCCCCTCCGCGGTCTCCGTGTTAGAGGCGTGTGTGCTTGGATCCGCGACCCGCGTGCGTGAGGTCTACTGCCCGCCCCCGCCGCCGGGAATCATCTTCAGCAACTCGTCATTGGTCCACGGTCGAGAGCGGCCGGTCGTCAGGGTGCGGACCGCCTTGACGGTCTCCGGCGAGACGGGCGTCCCGCCCTGTCCCCACTCACGGCGCACGTACGTCAGCACGGCCGCGATTTGATCGTCGCTCAGCGTACTGCCGACCGGCGGCATGAGTCCGACGGGCCCCTCCTTGCCGTTGAGCAGAATGCGTGAAGTGACTTCTGCCGGCGCAAGCGCAAGGACCGAACCGATCAACGTCGGCGCGATGCGATCCATGCCGCGGCCGTCAGGCTGATGGCAGGCGATGCAGATGTTCTTGTAGACCTCCTGGCCAGCCGTGAAGAGTTGCTGTTCGGCCGGCGTCAGCGGCGCGATTGGTGCCGCAGCGCCGGGCTTCCCCGGCCACTCGACGCGCGCCAGCAGCGCCGTCGCTCGCGGCGCGAATTCTCCGGTGCCGGAGGCGATTGCCGAAAGCGTCGCCGGCTCCCGGTTGACGCGAAGGGCCGCGCCACCGCCGCGGCCTCGGCCGGCACCCGGCGCCTGCGGCACCTGGGCGAACGCGTAGGCGCCGCCCGGGCCGGCGCGGCCGCCCGGACAGGTCGGACACGGCGGCGCGACCGCCGGCGCCTGAGGCGGGGCGCCCGCTGCAGGCGTCGCGGCACCACCACCGCGGCGGCCGCGATTGCCCGGCATCTGCGCGCCTGACACGTTCAACGCGACCTCCGCGCCGCGCAACATCGCCGATCGCTGCCAGGCCGGGCGCGCTTCGTCGCCGATCCACGCGAACAAGTTCTGTACGAGCCCATCCTGCGCGCCGCGTACGATCAGCGACGCCACCATGGTGATGGCGGCCTCGCGTTCCGGTGTCGACGCCTGCGCGGCTCCACCGGAGCCTTGCAGCAATTTCTCGAGCAGCGCCGTCTCGCTGCCGCGAACCCCGCTGAGCGCGGCATCCATGACGATCGGATCGGCGGCGTGCTTCGAGAGGAGTGACGCCAGCGCGGTCTCGCGCTGGCCGGCCGGCAGCGCGCCGAGCGACGCCGCCAACTGCTCGCGCACCCACCAGTCGGAATCGTCGATGCGCGCCAGAATGCCCGCCTGCAACGGATGCGCGGGCGTGTTGAGGAATCGCTCCGCCAGGCGCACGGCGGAGGCGCGGACGTCGCGCGACTCGTCGCCGAGCGCTTTGGTGACGAGTGCGGCGTCGATGCCGTCGATCCCGTCGAGCGTCCACAGCGCGTGGAGCCGCGTCCGCGGTTCCGGGGCCGTCTCCGCCAGCCGCTTGAGCGCCGGCACGGCCGCCGTCCCGCCACGCTCCACGAGCAGCCGTTGTGCCGTATCGCGGCGCCAGCCATTCGGATGCGACAGGGTCTGCACCAACTGCGCCGGCGTCGCCTTCGACAGCGCCGGCGGCGCGTCGCGCTTCGTGGTCTCGTGCACGACGCGGTAGATGCGCCCCAGCTCAATCCCCTCCTCGAGCTTGTGCTTGACGATGTGGTCGCGCAGATACTCGGTGATGTCGGCGCGCTGCTGAACGACGCCGCGGTACATGTCGACGATGTAGAGCGTGCCGTCCGGAGCGGTCGAGAGATACACGGGACGGAACCGCTCATCGGTGGAAGCGAGGAATTCCCCGCGCTCATACGCTTTGCTCGCGACGAGCGTGTTGTCCTGTTCCTTGAGGACGAGGCGGCTGACGAGATTCGCCGCCGGCTCGGCGACAAAGACGTTGCCGTACAGGTCCGCCGGCAGCCGGTCGCCGCGATAGACCTCAGGGGCGCACACCGACGTGAATTCCGCGAGCGTGCCGTCGGGCCGGTCGATGCCGAACTGATAGGCGCGATTGGTGCCAGGATTCGGCCGGACCGGCCACACAACGTTGACCTGGCTGTCGCCGATGGCCTCGTAACTGCCGCGCGTCCGCTGAAGCATCGGATTGCGCGCGTAGTAGGCGGTGGGCACGAAGTCCACGTGCAGGGCCGATTGGTTGATGTTCCGGTACAGGCGTCCGGCGTCGTCGTGCGTCACGCCCCATTCACCGCGCGACAGGGTCTTCTGCACTTCGAACTTGCCGTTCTTCAACCGGAGCTGGACGTCGCCGTTCGCCGTATACATCCAGTTGTCGAGCGACCAGTGGAACGCGTTCGCGTTCTGCTCGACGCGCCCTTCGCGCCGGCCGTAGGTGTCGGTGACCTTCTCCTTCGTGTCCATCTTCAAGTCGCCGTTCGTGTCCTTCATCAGCCACACGTTCGGCGGTTCGGCCACGAGGACACCGCGATCGAGCACCTTCAATGCGCGCGCGAGCTCCAGGCCGTCGGCAAACACCGTCCGTTTGTCCAGGGTGCCGTCGCCGTTGGTGTCCTCGAGCACGACGACCCTGCCGATCGGATCGAGGTTGGGCTCGGGAACGCTCAGGTTGCGAACGAAGCCGGGCATCTCGACCGCCCACAACCGGCCGTCCGGGTCAAAATCGATCGCGACCGGATCGCGAATCAGCGGCTCGGCCGCAACCAGCTCGATTCGATAGCCGGGCGGCATGTAGAACGTCTTCAGCGCGTCGGCCGGCGTCAACACTGGCGACTCCGCCGCGACTTTCTGCAGCTCCGGCGGCCAGGGCCGGTTCGCCTGGGAGCTTTGATACCCGTACCCGTAGACGCTCGCCGCCCCGGTGGCGATGAGCAACATGACGATCCGGAACCTGGCGGGAACCATGGCGAGTCCTTGGAATGGCGGGCCTAAGTCCGGCCCGCCCTACGTGGAATTGGCGGGCCTCAGCCCGGCCCGCCCTGCGTCTTGAACGACGGCATTTCGACCTGGATGGTGTAGACATCCGCGGTGACGTTCGGGAAGACGAAATCGCCGTCCGTGCTCGTGACGACCGGGGTCGATCGCGTCGCCTTCGTATCGCTGATCAACGTCACGGTGGCCCCAGGAATCACGCCACCTTGCTGGTCCTTCACCGAACCGGCAATCGATCCGGTCGTCACCTGCGCCGCCGCCGGACCTGGCAAGACCAGGACGACGCCGATGGCGATCGCTGCCATCGACAAATACGTGGAGCGCATGGGAAGCCTCCTTCGTGAACAGCGGCGCGCCGGAGCGGCGGGCCGGTGCTCGAAACCTGCAGGCGTCTGGGAGTGCGGCGAGTCTATCTCAGCGCTGACCGCGTGACGAGCACCGGGGCAGTATCGAAGCGATCGATTATTCGGTTCGCAGCGCGACCAGCGGATCGACGCGCGCGGCGCGGCGGGCCGGCAGGTACGCCGCTGCCAGCGCGGTGACCGCGAGCAACGCGATGACGCCCGAGTACGTCCACGCGTCCTTCGGCGTCACGCCGTACAACATGGTGCCGACAAATCGGCTGAGGGCGACCGCGCCGGCGAGACCCGCCAGCAGGCCGGCGACCACCGGGACGATTGACCCCGCGACGACAAGCCAACGTAGTGAGGCAGGACTGGCGCCCAGCGCGAGACGGATGCCGATTTCGCGCGTCCGCCGCGCGACCGAGTACGACACCACGCTGCGGATCCCCACCGCCGTCAACAGTAGCGCGAGCACGCCGAAGGCGCCGAACAGCCACGCGTTCAACCGGCGGCCGCTCGCGGCGCGGCCGATGACGTCGTCGAACGTCGCGATGTTGCTGATGACGACGGGACCGGCCTGCCGCTGCAGGGCGTCGCGGGCGGCGGCCGCGATCGACAGTGGCTCGACATGCGTGCGCAGGACCAGCGTCATTGCTGACGCGCCCCGCTCTTCCATCGGCAGGTAGATCGTGGGCAGGCCCGGTCGCTCCAAGGACATGTCCCGAACATCGCGGACAATGCCGACGATGAGACGGCGATCTTTCGGATCGTCGCCGGCGACGAGATAGTGACCGATCGGATCCATGGCGGCGGGAAACTTTCGCGCGAGGCGCTCGCCGATCAATGCGACTCTGGGCGCTCCCGTCGCGACGTCCGCGGCGGTGAGACGGCGCCCACGAACGACCGGCACGCCGGTCGCATCAAGATAATCGGAGGATACCCACTGCGTTTGCGTACAGCACGCGCCCTCTTCAGCGACGCCCTCTCGCATCCATTCGACGGGAAAGCCCTCGACGCGGTAGTGACCACCGTACAACGTGTTGGCCAGGGGCACGCCCTCGCTCGCGCCCGCGATGGAAACGCCCGGTACGCCACGCGCCGCCGCGAGCGCCCGCTCGGCGAACTGGACCGACCGCGGAGGATAGGTCTTGCCGCGCGGCAACTGCACGCGCATGGTGAGCGCGGAATCCGCCTGGTATCCCAGATCGACGGACATCAAGCGGGCGAGCGTGGTGACCATCAAGCCGCCGCCGACCAGCAGCACCACGGCCAGAGCGACTTGCAGCCCGACGATCACCTGGCGGACGCGCACTCGGCCGGCGGTTGTACGCGACGACGCCTGGCCCAGCGCGGCCGAGAGTGGTGCGCGTGAGCCGCCCAGAGCCGGACCGAGTCCGGCCAGCACCACGCAAATGGCGCTGGCGAGGATCGTGAAGACCAGCGCCCGGCCGTTGACCTCGATTGGGCCACGCATCTGCAGGTCGGCCGGCACGAGCGGCGCAATGACCGCGACTGCCCAATAAGCGACCAAGGCACCGGCGAGTCCGGCAGTGCCGGCGAGCCACGCGCTCTCGGCCAGCAGCAGCCGGACGATGGCGCCGCGAGATGCGCCAAGGGCGCGCCGCAGCGACAGTTCGCCCTGCCGGTCAGTGCCGCGCGCGATGAGCAGATTGGCGACGTTCGCGCAGCCGATGAGCAGCAGCGCCACGACCGCGCCGAGCAGCACCGTCATCAGCATGCGCGATCGTTTCGTTCCGAGGTCGGCGAGCGGCTCGACACTCGCGCCGTCGATCACAGCATTGCGCATGCCGGAGTCACCGGCGCGGGCGGCAGCGATGCGGTCAACCTCCGTTCGTGCGGCCTCGATCGTGGTGTCTTCCGCCAGCCTGCCGATCATCGTCACCCGGGCGCCCGACGGCGCCGTCGTCTTCACGAACGGCAGGAGCACGTCCGGCGCGTTGCGCGCGGAGTCACTCGGAAACACAAACCATCGCGGCAGGACGCCCGCGATCATCGCCGGTGCGTCGTTGATCGTGACCGACCGTCCGACCACGGCAGGGTCGGCGAGATACAGCCGTCGCCAGGCTGCGTCGGTCAGGAGCAATGCCGGAGCGGCGCCGGCCGTGTACCGGCGGCACTGAACAGCCGGCCGAGCGCTGGTGCGACCCCGAGCAGATCGAGCATCGTCTCCGTCACAGCGGTGGCCGCGACTTCGACGGGCTCGTCCTCCAACTTCAGGGTTAGCCGTCCAGCTGTCTGGTGGCCGGCGAGATCGGACAACGTTTTGTTCTCGCTCCGCCACGCGTCGAATTCAGGAACGCTGACGGCCCAGTTGCTCTGCCCGCGCGATCGCACATCGGCCCCGACGGTCACCAGGCGGTCCGCGTCCCGATAGGGCAACGGCCGGAAGAGCACGCGATCGACGACGCTGAAGACGGTCGTCGCGGCGCCAATCGCAAGCGTCAGCGCGAGCAACGCCGTGAGCGTGAAGCCCGGCGTCCGGAAGAGCGATCGAAGCGCGTAGTGAATGTCGCGCACGGGCACCTCGTCGTTTGGCTGATTATGGCCGAGTGCCCTATCAGGCTCGCAACTCCTTCTTGCGGTCACGGCGGGTCTGTGTCCTGACAGGCTGAGCATGTGAAGCTGGGCACCCAGTAGGGCGCGGCGACGAACACGCGGTTAGCGACTCAGCTCGGCCCGGTCCCTCGGGCTTGTGCCGCGATAACGGGCAGAACGTGCCGCTCGACGATGTCGTAGATGGCGTCTCGCTGCTCGCGACGCTCCTCGCCAGGCTCGGGCACTGAGGTCACGACAATCACCGCGTCGAGCCCCGGGACGGCGAAGATGAACTGCCCGCCGAATCCCCACGCGTAAATCACGTCGTGCCCGCCGAGCTCGTTGAGCCACCACCCGTACCCGTAGTGCCGGCCGTACTGGCGTGGTGACTCGACACGCGGCACGATCGACTCGCGGATCCACCGTTCAGAGACCACTTGGCGGTCCCCGCGCCGGCCCTGGGTGAGCAGCAGCTGACCGACGGCGAGCATTTCGCGGGCCGTCATCGACATCTCGTTACCGCCGAGATAGATGCCCTGCGGATCCCGCGTCCACGCCCGGATCGCGATGCTCAGGGGCGTCCCCAGGGCGCGCCGCGCGAACTCCAGCGTGCTGACCCCGGTTGCGCGGGTGATCACCGCCGAAAGGACGTGGCTGTTGCCGGTGCTGTAAATCATGCGGTTCCCCGGCTCGTCCACCATCGGCCGCTGCAGTACGTGGCGCACCCAGTTGCCGCTGTTCACCCACCGGCCGTAATTGCGATTGCTCGTCGTCTCGAGGCCCGATCGCATCGTCAGGAAGTCCTCGATGGTGATCGCGCCCTTCTCGGCGACCGCCCCGGTCTGAGGCGGAAGATAGCGGGAGATCGGATCGCGGACGCTTTTGATGTGACCGCGATCGATCGCCAGGCCCACCAGCAATCCGATGATGCTCTTCGAGACAGACTTGACGTTGGTCGGTCGAGCGGCGGCCGCACCACGGTAGTACCGCTCTTCGACGATTTCACCACGGACAGCGACCAGGAGGCTGCGAAGGCGTGTCAGGCTCGCGGCGGCGTCGACAGCGGCCTCGAATCCGCGCGGCGTCGTACCGCCGCGCTGGGTGGCCGCGACGCCGCCCGCCACCAACAGCAAGCACAGGCCACACGCGCGAGCGAACGCCATCTACCAGCGAAGCCCCAGCGCCCTGGTCAGAAACGCCATCAGCGGCTGCGCCCGCTTGCACGCGTCAGTGTAGCGATCGAGAAAACTTGCGGCGACGACCTGCTGCTCGGAGAATTCCGCCAGGCTGTAGAGGTCCTTGCGCTTCAAGTCCTCGATATAGCGGTGCGTTGGATCGAAGCCGGCCGGCGCGCGGACCAGACGGTCGCCCTCGATCTCGATGGGCGACGCCAGGACTGCCGCCCATCGTCTGGGCTCGGCGACGATGCGCTGCCGGATGCGCGTGAGCGCCGGCATCTCCATGTGATACACCCCGCCGCCACCGTAGCACTCTCCAGGCTCGATGTGCAGGTAGAACGCCGGGACACTCTCGACGGTCTTTCTGGCCTCATGTGGAAATCGGGCCGCCGCCCAGGTCTTGAACGGCCGTTTGTCGCTCGAGAAACGGGTGTCGCGATAGATGCGAAACATCGAGCCGCCGTGGCGGCGTGGATCGGCGACGTACGCCGGGCTGATCTTTCGGAGGCGATCGGAGAAATCGATGATGAACTGCGTCATCGGGGCCTCCACGTCGGCGACGTATGCGGCCTTGTGCGCGAGAAACCACTCGCGGTCGTTGTGGCGCTTCAACGCGCGAAGGAACTTGAACGTCGCCGGCGTGAAGTACCCGCTCATCAATCTAGAGTAGAACGAAGCAGGCGATCAGCGCCCTCCGAGCCGGAAGACGACTCCGGCCGCGAACCTGGGGTTGACTTCGACGATATCGGCGAAGCTGCCCAGCAGATCGAACTGCGCCCGGATCGCGAGGCGACGATTGAGATGGACATCGACGCCGCCGCCACCGCCGAGCGCGAGGCCGCTGTCGGAGAACCCGCTGAAGCCCGGGCCGGCGTCGCCCGTCGCGCCGCCGATCAGGAAGTGGCCGAACACATCGGCGTTCGGCAGGCGCGCCGTGAACCGCGGACCGACGAGGTACTCGGTGACGGTCGACTTCGCCACCTGGCCGACGAAGGACGGGCCGAGGTCGCGGGCCGTATTGAACTGCATCCCGAAATCGCCAACGATCCCGAACCAGCGGGTCACGTTGCCAGTCAGGCTGGTCTGAAAACCGTGCGACGTCTGGCGCGGGAAATCCTCGCCATTGGCCGGCAAGAGCGAGTAGCCGCCGAAGATCTCGACCGCCGGCACCGGCGTCTGTGCGAACGCTGGACAGGTACCCGCGAGCGCGAACACTCCAACCAGCACAACGCGCAGATTGACCATATGAGCCGTGGGCCCCTGGTTGAGCCTGACGGCGACCGGCTACCGTCCGGAAATCGTATCCTCGAACGTCACGCCGCCGTCCGTATAGGTCCACGAAATCTTGTTGAACACGAACGACACTTCTTCAAGCGGCGGCATCGCGGTGTAGGCCGGATTGAGCGTGTCGAGGAGGTATTCCTTCACGCCGGCAACGCGCCCCCCCTGGAACTCGATGGTGAAGAACTGCTCCGTCGTGCCGTCGCCGGCCGGGTTGGGCCGATAGAACTTCAGCACGCCGGCGGCAACCATGCTCTGGACGAGACCCTTGGCGATCAACGGGGACGACTTGTCGATCCGCTTTAGTATGACGATCGGATCGTACTGACGGCGGCCGGTCGCCGGTCCGGTTGCCGCGGCCGGGACCTTCACCTGCTGCACCAACGAGACGCACTCGATCGAATTCTCCCGCCCCAGCGACGTCTCGGTGTTCTCCCCCTCGATGTCCTGCCCGTTGAGTTTCAAGAAGAGGCTGACGCTCTCGGCCATGATTCCTCCCTCGCTACCATGCGATGCCGTAGTCCTCGCCGTGATTGCTGACGGCGCCCCACATCGTGCCGTGCCTGCGATCGAACCAGATGGCGGTAATCGGGCCCGACGTGCGCTCGGCGAACTCGAGCGTGTAGCCCATCCGCTGCAGCGCGGCCCGCGTCGCCGTGGACGTCGAGCTGGCAACGAGCATGCGCCCGCGTTGCGCCGTGTGGTCGTTGAACGAGTTCATCATCTGAAACGAGTTGAGGTTCGGTGCTTCGACCGACTGCTGCGGCGTCATCCCGAACTCGACGATGTTGAGAAAGCACTGGAGGAGGTTCTGGTCCTGTGAATCGCCGCCTTGCACCGAGAACGCCATCCAGGGGAGACCGTCCTTCATCGCCAGCGTCGGTGTCAGCGTCACCCGGGGCCGTTTGCCGGGTTGCAGGACGTTGTACGGATTCTCTGCAGGATCCAGGACGAACGACTGGGCGCGCTGACTGACGCCGATACCGGTGCGGCCTGCGATCACCGACGGAATCCATGCCCCGCTCGGCGTGACTGAGATCACCCACCCGGCGGCGTCCGCGGCCTGAATCGACGTCGTCCCTGCGTAGAATCCGTCGTCCCAGCTTCTGCCGCTGGCAGCCGGCGGGTCGATGCGCACGGTCTTCGGTTTGGGCGGCCAGGCCTTGCGCAGATCCTCGAACGGGTTCGTGCCGGCCTGGAACGGATACGGATCACCAGGCTTGACGCCGGGATCGTTGCGGACGTGGTTGATCGTCTTCGCACGCGCGCGCGCGTAGTCCTTCGAGAGAAGGCCGCGAATCGGCTCGTCTGGCGGGAAATCGGGATCGCCATAGTAGAAGTCACGATCCGCGTACGCAAGGTTCATCGTCTGATAGAGCGTGTGCATGTACTTCGGCGTGTTGTAGCCGAGCGACTTCACGTCCATCGTCTCCAGGATGTTCAAGGCCTGGAGCATGACCGGTCCCTGCTGCCACTCGCGCAGCTTGTAGACCTCGATGCCCTTGTAGTTGGTCGAGAGCGGCTCTTCGATCTTCACTTTCCAGGTGGCCAGGTCTTGCGCAGTGAAGAGTCCGCCCTGCTCGCGGAATCCGCGAACGAGCTCCTCGGCGATGTCGCCTTTGTAGAAGCGGTCGTACGCCGCGAGGATCGCGTCCTTGCGTGACTTGCCGGCTTTGAGCGCCTGCGCTTCGGCGTCGACGAGCTTGCGGAGCGTCGCGGCCAGATCCGGCTGGCGGAACATCTCGCCCGCTTCCGGCGCCTCGCGGGCCTCGCCGGCATGCGGCAGGAACACGGCCGGCGAGTACTTCCATTGCTTGATCCACGATTTGTTGGTCTCGATTGAATTGGCGGTCTGCGCTTCGATCGGATACCCGTCGGCGAGTTGAATCGCCGGCGCGAGCACCTGGGCGAGCGACATCGTGCCGAACTCCGCCAGCATCGTCATCAGCCCGCCGGGCGTGCCTGGCGTGACGGCGGCAAGCGGACCGGTACTCGGGCGGGTAGTTGTAGCCCTGCGCGCGGTAGTGCTCAACGGTGGCCCCGGTCGGGGCCACGCCGAGGGCGTTGATGCCGATCACTTTTTTCGTAAGCGGGTTGTAGATCAGCGCCTGTGTTTCGCCGCCCCAGCTGAGCACATCCCACATGGTCGCGACGGCGCCGAGCATGCCGCATGCGGCGTCGATCGCGTTGCCGCCCTGCTGAAAGATCATGGCGCCGGCGGCGGCGCCGAGCGGCTTTCCGGTCAGCGCCATCCAGCGGCTCCCGTGAAGCGGCGGCCGCTGCGTCTGACGCGGCGGCGGCGTGTCCTGGGTCTTTTTGGGCATCGGCGTCTGCTGGGCGCTCAGGATCGGGACCGACAGGACGAACATCAACGCGAGAAGGGATCGTACGCGCATGCGCGGATTGTAGATCGGGCGCCGGCCGGCGACGAGCGTGATGCGAAGCTTCAAATGCGCAGAAACAACCGCCGTCGGTACATCCAGAACAGCACGAGCCAATACGCCGCCAGGACGGCGAGGCCGCGGAGCAGCGGCTGCACGCCCGTGCCGAAGAGCTCGAACGCCCCCTGCCCCAGATGAATCCGGAACGAGCTGATGAAGAACGCCTCCCACACGTGCGCGATGACGTAGGCGGCAATCGAGTTCATTCCGATCACGATCAGCGGAAAGGCCCACTTGCGATAGCCCTTCGTCTCGACGATCCAACAGAAGGCGGCGAGGAAGAGAAAACACAGCCCGCCGCTGAACAAGGTCCAGCTTGGCGTCCAGATCCGCTTGACCACGGGACAGATGCCGCTGAGGTGCAGGAGCAGGCCCACCACGATGCCAGCAGCTCCCGCGATGCACAAGCGCGCGAGGGGCATCCGCGGGGCGGTCTCCCGCAGCCAGCGGCCGGCGGCCAGGCCGAGGATCATCGTGCCGAGCGTCGGAATGAAACTGAGCGTGAGATAGCCGCCGCCATTGGCCACGAACGGCGACGTTCTCGGAAACAGGTTCAGGAACCACTGGTCGAACGCCGCTCCCAGGTTGGCATTCTTGTTCCAATGCGCGGCGAGGCCCGTGTAGTGGTGCGGCCAATCAGCAGGCACGCCGACGGCCTGGTAGTCGAACCCCGGACCGGCGACCGGCCACAACGCCCACGCCAGCCAGTAGCCGCCCAACGTGACCGCGAGCGCCGTCCATTGCACGCGCGCCGATCGGAACCCCAGCAGAAACAGGAACGGGTAGCCCAGTCCGATCTGCGTCAGCGTGTCTTCGAATGTGAAGTTCGTTCTCGGTCCGCCCGTCGATCTCAGGAAGATGCCGAGCGCGATCAGCGCGAAGGACCTCCAGAGCGCATGGCCGAACATGCGGCCGAACGACAGGCCCTTCGCGACCCGCGCGGCAATCGAAAACGGCAGCGCCGACACCGACCAGGAAAGAGAACCCGGGTTGAATCGTATCGTGCAGCGAACACCCGGCCCAGGGCACGTGCGTCTGGTGATACGCGAGCAGATGCCAGAAGCCGCTGTCAGGGAACGCGCGCGCGACGCGGGAGAGCTGCAGCACCTCGGCCATCATCAGCAGCATCACGAAGCCGCGATAGACGTCGAGGGCGACGACGCGCTCGGGCAGACCGATCGGGCGAGCCACCGGTGCGGCGGGCATCAGTTGAGCTTCAGCACACGCATCGCATTCCTGCGATACACCTTTTCGAGCACGTCGTCCGGCAGCCCGATTCCGTAGATGCGCCAACGGCCTTGCGTGGTCGACGTGAAGTACTCGAAGTGGTCGTCGAAGGTCTCCAGGTAGCGGAAATAGGTGCGGTAGGTGCTCTCGCGTGGAGCGTTATCGGTGCCGAACAGAATTCGATCGGCGTATTTCAGGAAGAACCTGCGTGCGGTGTTGGGTTGGCGACCGAGCTCGTTCAACCGCGCGCCGATCTCGACCTGCATATTCGGGAACCGATCGAGCCAGCCGGAGACTTCGGCCAGGTTCTCGGGATGGTTCGCGACATGCAGCGCCAGAAACGTCGTCCGCGGGTGGCGCGCGATGACGTTGTTGCGCTGCGCCAGCAGGACGTCCTTCTTCGGATACGCCGGGCCGCCGAAGCTCCAGTCCGGATGAGCCTGCAGCTCTTCGTACCGTTCATTGAAGCGATCGACCGGCAGGAAGAACGCGTCGGGATCCGAGGTGTGGATAGCGACAGGAATCGCCAACTCCCCGGCTTTCGCCCAGATCGGATCCAGCCGTGGATCGTCCACGGCGACGAGCCGGCCGGTGCCGTCCTTCACGCCGAGGCCGAGGTTCTTGAAGATCTTCAGCCCGCGGGCGCCGGCGGCGACGTCGGCGGCCAATTGTGCGGCCGCCCGCTCCCCAAATTTCGGATCGTCGATCCGGCTCCAGTCGATGTTCGCGAACACGACGACACGGCTGGCGTGCGCGGAGAACTTCGCCACTTGCGTTTTCAGCGTCTCGCCGAAACCGCCGGTGAAATTGACGATGCGCTCGACGTTGCAGGCGTCCATGACGGCCAGCACGCGCGCCGGATCGGCGGTGTTGAGGTGATTGTGAACGTCGATCGCGCCGAACCTGGCCCGCGGCACTTCGTGCGCTTCGACGTTCAGCATCGAGCGCGGCGCGTAGTCCCGAAGCGACAGATCCTGGGCTGTGCCCTGGCCCTGTGAGGCGTCGAGCGTCCAGGTGACCAGGGCGCAGCAAACGACGCCCAGCGTCCAGCCGACCTGCCCGTGCCGTCGCCTCATATGTGCCCGGTGCCTCCGGGAGCGTGTCAGTCCAGCGGCTTGATGCGGATGTTCCTGTAGAGCACCGTGCTGCCGGGGTCATGGGCCTGCAGCGCGATCGTGCCGGGCGCCAGCCGCTTCGTGGCCGGATTCTCAGGCGTCGCTTTCCATTCGATGATCTGCTTGTCGTTGACCCTGACGGTGATCGTGTCGCCGTTGACGATGATGTGCTCGGTGAACCACTCGTCGTCTTTCGCCGGCGCCTCTTTGGTGTCCATCACGTGATAGAGGCTGCCGGTGCGGACCGGATCGTTCTTGAACGTGTTGTTGACCTGGATCTCGAAGCCTTTTGACGGCCAGCCCTTCTCCTGGAACTCGGTCAGGATGAAGACGCCGCCGTTCGAGCCGGGCTTCGTCATCACGTCCACCTTCAGCTCGAAGTTGCGGAAGGTGTGATTGCGGAACGGCCCATCGTAGAACGCGTGGCCCTGCGAGCCGTTGGCGACCATCGCGCCGTCCTTGATGGTGAACGTCGCCGGGTTGGCCACCTTCCAGTCGGTGAAGTCCTTGCCGTTCCAGAGCGACGTGAACCCGGGCTCTGGCGTCTGGCCCATCAGCGCGATCGCGAGCAGCGGCGGCAAAAAGCGAAGGGCAATGCTCATGGGTCGGAGTATAGATGACTCCCTCAGGGCGACCACAGGATCCGCGCGAGTGACGCGGTGCGACGGGAGAAACGCTGCGATGGCGCCGGTCGCGAGGAGCACGACGAGCGCGGGCCAGCTCGAGGCGATGTCGGACGCGCCAATCTCGGGCAACAGCGATCGCACGAGCCGCAGAAGCGGTAGAGCGGCCAGCACGCCGATGGTCGCGCCGACGACCACCGCACGAAAGGAGCGCAACGCGATGCCGAGCCAGACCGCGCTGGGGCGGCCGCCGAGCGCGAGACGAACGCCGACCTCGCGCGTGCGCTCGACGACACTCCGCGCCGTGACGCCGTAGATCCCGATGACCGACAGCAGCAGCCCGAGGCTCGCAAAAAGCGCGAGGTACGGTCGTCCGAAACCGCTGCGGCCCGAGCGACGAACGGAGAAACGCCGAAGCGGTCGTCACGTTCGAGAGCGGCTGCGATGGATCGACCGACCAGACGGCCCGCTTGATCGCGCCGGCGGCAAGCTCGGGATCGCCGGCCGTGCGGACGACGAGGCTGATCGGCGACAGCGTCACGCTGTTCTGACGATACGGCAGGTACAGCGTCGGCTGCGCCGCCTGGCCGAAGCCGACGTCCTGCACGTCTCCCACGACCCCCACGATCGTGAGCGCCGTATTCGCCCGCCTGATCCGATGGCCGATCGCGGGCTTTCCCGGCAAGGTACTGATCGACGAACTGGCGGCTGACCACAACGACCGGCGGGCTGGCAGTCGTGTCGCGGTCGTCGAAATCCCGGCCCGTCTGCAGCGGAATCCGCATCGTCTTGAAGTAGCCGTCGCTGACGCGACGAAACTGCACGGTGCGCGCCACCTCGTTCGGATCTGGCGGGTCAGACGTGAATGTGAGCGTGACGAAGGCGAACCCCGGCACCATCAAGTTCATCGTCGTGCCAGCGTCGGTCACGCCTGGCGTCGAGCGAACGGCGTTCAGCACGCCATTGAGCAGGCCGACCCGGGCCTCGGCGCCCGTGTACACCGATTCCGACAGGCGAAGCTGGGCCGTCAGGACACGCTCCGCGCTGAAGCCGGGTTCGCTGCGGGCCGTGCGATCGTAGGCGCCAACGAGTAGGAAGGCGGCCGAAAGGAGAAGACACGCGAGGGCGGTCTGGGCGACGACCAGCATGGCCCGGGTCCGATGCTGGCGCGGATGCGCCGACGCGCGTCGCCCCAGATCGGCGAAGGCGCCCGACCTGTGGTGCATCGCCTCTCGAACCGCCGGCACGACGGCGGCGGCGACGGCGACGAGGAGGGACAGGCCGAACGTGCTCGCCGCCACTCGCCAATCGATGCCGACACCAGTCAGCGCCGGGCGAAGACCGACCGCGGTATCGAGGGCGAGCAACATCGGCAGCGTGGCGGCCGCGATCAGGACGCCCAGACCGCCGCCAATCGCGGCGATGATGAGCGCCTCCAGGATCTCGGCACGAACGAGATCCGCCGTCCCGGCGCCAAGCGCGCGCCGAAGCGCCGCCTCCGGGCGCCGCCCGATCACCCGCGTCAGCGTCAGGTTCAACAGATTCGCGGCGGCGATGATGGCGAGCGCCGCCACTGCGCCGAGAAGGAGGAGAAGCGGCGTCCGCTGCGGCCCGTACTGCGCTTCTCGCAGCGTCTGGACACCAGACGTCCAATCTTTGAGTGTCTGCGGAGATTCCGCAGAAACGGTGGCGAGAATCGATCGCACCTCGGCTTCGAACTCCCCCAGCGTGGTCCCGGATGCAAGGCGGACGACGTTCACGATGTAGGTCGCGTTTGGCAGCGGCAGATGACCGGCGTGGATCCCAAGCGGCGTCCAGAGCTCGGAACGGACGTAGGCGGGCTCGAAGTCCGGACGCATCACGCCGACGATTTGGTGCCGCACTCGGTCGATATCGAGAAACTGGCCCACCGCCTCGGGTCGGCCGCCGAAGCGCCGGCGCCAGAGCGCGTGACTGAGAACGACGACCGGCGCGCCGGCGAGGTCCTCTTCAGCCGTGAAGGTGCGTCCGTGGGCAGGTGTCGCACCGAGCAGCCGGAACACGCCGGCGCTTACGGACGCCGCCGGAACGCTTTCAGGATCACCGTCTCCACCAAGACCGCGCTCACGCAACTGGAATCCCTCCGGGCCCTGCCCCACCGTCAGCCGTTCGCGGAGCCGTACGAAATCGAGCGGATGGAGCGGATTGGCCTGATCGAGATCGCGCACGCCTGGCGGCAGCAGGTAGATGCGCACCAGACGGCCGGCGTCTGGAAACGGCAGCGGGCGCACGAAGGCGGCGTTGGCCACGGCGAACACCGCGCTGCCGGCGCCGACAACGAGCGCGACAGTCAGTGCGGAGAGAAGGAAGAGCGCGGGCCGCGCATGGACCCGGCGGAACGTGAAACGCGAGTCGGCGAGCAGGCGCGTGAACATGCGCCCAGCATAGGAGCTGCACGCGCGGCCGACCAGTTCGGAGTTTTCATGATGATCATGAGCAGCGTTGCTGGCCGTGAGTGCCACGCGTGGTGGCAACAACGTAAGATGCCTCTCGATGGACGACGCGGAAGTGTTCACCGGCTGGTCCCTGGCAGAGATCAACATCGCGCGTGCGGTCGCGCCGTTGGCCGATCCGGCGATGAGCGAGTTCGTCGCGCAACTGGACGCGATCAACCGTCTCGCGGAAGCGTCTGACGGCTTCATCTGGCGGTTGAAGGACGAGACGGGCGGGCCGAGCAGCTACGTCAAGTTCAGCGACGACGACCGCGTGATCGTCAACCTGTCGGTCTGGCGTTCGGTCGCGTCGTTGAAAGCGTACGTCTACGGCTCGGCCCACGGAACCGTGTATCGCAATCGCCGGCAATGGTTCGAGCCGATGATGACGCCGTCGCTGGCGCTCTGGTGGGTCGAGGCGGGCCATGTCCCATCGCTTGACGAGGGCCGGCGGCGGTTGGAGATGCTCGGCCGCGACGGCCCGACACCGCAGACGTTCACCATCAAACAGTGGTTTGCGCCCGATCTGGGACGCGCTTAGGGGAGAGCATCAATGGTTCCTTGAGCCTGACGACCTGTTGTGTGTCGTCCTCTGAGATAACCGCGATGAGCTCGACGCCGTCGTCGCCTTCTTCGGTGACAATCTGTCGCGGCCGACGAATGAGATGATTCAACCCCGCAACGGCAATGTCGAGCAGGTCATTGCGTGGGTCGTACGTCATGCCGAGCAGCGGCAACCACTCCGCGACAATCTGGTCGCCGATGTCGAGGGAGGCCACTTCGATCTCTGCGCGCTTCCCCACCACCACCGCCGACAAGCTATCGAAGAACGTCTGCCAGGCCGCCTTTGGAATCGTCCGTGATTTCGTCATTTCAGCTGACCTCTACAGAGTCAGCGCAAAGGGCGTGCCGCCGTCCTGGGTCGTACCTGATTGACCCAACTGTGGGGTTTGCAGCAGGTGTGGAATCTCCGTCTCGGCATTAGGCAGTCCAAGGGTCCCAGCAACGACCTGCGGCTTCCCTCTGGATGGGAGGGAATGTCATGGTTTTCTCAGCGTACGCTCACGACTCGACGGCTGTCTGCCCGGTACCCTTGCGGCATGTCGCGCCCCATCATGCTTGCGGTCCTGCTGGTCGTGGGACGTCCGGCCACTGCAGCGGCCCAGGTTGGCGCCGAGCCTGCTCCGTCGTCACACGAGCGGATCAGCGTGGGTCTCGCGACGAACATCGCTGTCGAAGGAAGTGGGCCGTGGTTCGCGCCAGGGATTCGAGTCGGCGTTCCGGTGACGAGACGGCTCAGTCTGGACCTTGAATCCTCAGCCGTGTTCGGCGGCAAGCTCGAGGCGCCGTACGGTTCGATCACGAGCTTCCTCGCGCTGAACGCGCGACGGCTTCGGGAGGAACGGGCGTCGGACGGCATCGCCCGGTATTGGCTCTTCGGATTGCGATACACGCCGATCCAGTGGCCGCCCGACAAGGTGCAGCCGCATGACGATCTCGCGCTGACGTTCGGTCATGGGTGGGATCAGGTCCTTCCGGTCGCGCTGGCGCGTCGGCGCGGAGATCGGCGTCAGCGGCGGCTCCGGCTTCTTGCTTTTCGCGACGCTGGTGATCGCGGCGCCCACGTTCCGCTGACTCGAAGCCCAGAAGGAAGTGACCGCAGGCTCACTCGTCCTGGGCGTCGAACCGAACGATGATCAGCGTGATGTTGTCACGGCCGCCAGCGGCATTTGCCTGCGCCAGAAGCGATCGACACGCACGTTCAGGGTCAGCCTCCACGAGAAGCGTCCCGAGGATGGCGTCGTTCGTGAGCATCTCGGTCAACCCGTCAGTGCAGAGCAGGAGGCGATCGCCGGCCTGGACCTCCACCGCGTGGGCTTCAACCTTGACCCCGGCGTCGTTGCCGCCAACGACGTTCGTGATGACATGGCGGAAGCGATGGCGTGCCACTTCTTCCGGCTGAAGAGCGCCGCTCCGCACCAGTTCCGCGACCAGCGTGTGATCGCGCGTCAGCTGGTGCAGCTCGTCATCGCGACAGAGATAGGCGCGGCTGTCGCCGACGTGCACGATGCACAGCTGCGCGTCGAGATGGTACGCCATCGTCACGGTCGTGCCCATGCCACGCAGTTCCCGATTCTCGGCAGCCTGTTCGCGGATATGCGCGTCGGCCAGGCGCAGTGCGGCCTGGAACTGCGCGAGCACGCTTTGCGCCTCCTGCTTTGATTCGAAGAACCACTTCAGCGTATTGAGCGTGAATTGCTGAATCGCGACCACGGCCAGCGCGCTCGCTTCGTCTCCGCCGTGGTGTCCGCCCATCCCGTCAGCGACGAGGAACAGGTGTCCGCGTTCGTCGCCAAACTGCGCGGTGGTTGCCGGCAGGCTCGACTGCCAGATCCGCATGCTCTTGGTCAGTTCGGCGACGACGAACTGATCTTCATTCGACTCGCGGACCCGGCCGGTATCGGTGATACCGAAGGTCTTCACGGCGAGCGCGCGCGGGCTACTCCCGATCGCGGTCTCTTCCGTCATCGGTGGAGCATGACAGGATCGCGCACGCTCGCGTCGTCTTTTTTGCCTCTTCGTGTCCGTGACTGACCTGCCCGTCCCGACCGCTCCGCCCAGCCAGGGCGTACTGTATGCTGGCGATGCGCGTCTGACTCGCCGTGACCGCCTGCCTGGGCCGCAGTCGCCCACGGTCCGCCGTGGACGGTCAAAGACGACGGCGCGCGTCGGACGCCAACAGGAGACGGAGGGTTCCCATGAACCGCACGACAAGAGTGTCAATTGCACTAGCTGGGGTGATTGCGATGGGGCCGCTGGCGACCCCGGGCACGGCCCAGTCGCAACAGAAGCCGGTCGTCGAGATCCCCAAGCCCGGCGTGCCTCAGATCATGACGCTCGAAGGCGAGTACGTCCGCGCGGCCTACAACAACGAAGGCTACGTCATCCTCGGTTACCGGATCGCCAACGAGTCGGTGGGCGAGGACTGGCTGATGCTCGAGATCGGCGCCACACTGCGCGACCGGCAACGCAGTCAGAAGCTGATGCGCGACGCGGTCTCCCTCGAGATGCCCGGGGGCAAGACGATTCCGATGGCCTCCAATCAGGAGTACAACGCCGCGAACCTGATGGCGCTCGAGAGGCGCAACGAAGTCATGCGGGACTCGATCAACTATTTCCCGCCGATGGCCTCGCAGGCGTGCCGCATCGGCTTCTTCGCCGAGCTGGGAAAACCCGGCATGTCCTGGGATGAAGTCGAGCTCAGCCCGACGCGGGCGTGCCTCGGCCGGCTGTTCTTCAAGATCCCGGGGGGCATCGCGTACGGCCAACACTGGCTCAACGTCAAGCTCGCGGGGAGCCTCGTCCGCGTGCCGTTCAGGATCCTGACCAAAGAAGAGGAAAAACTGCTGTCCAAGAACTGGAAAGACATCCGGAAGCAGGTTGAAGAGGCGTTCAAGAAGAAGGACTGAGCGGCTGAATGTCGCCCAGAGAGCTCACGCTTCGCGCCCTGGTCCTCGGCGCGCTGTTGACCTTCGTGTTCACGGCGGCCAACGTCTACCTCGGCCTCAAAGTCGGCTTGACGTTCGCGTCGTCGATTCCGGCGGCTGTCATCTCGATGGCGATCCTGAGCCTGGTGAAGGACTCGTCCATCCTCGAGAACAACATCGTCCAGACGGTGGCGTCGGCCGCGGGCACGCTGTCGGCGATCATCTTCGTCCTGCCCGGGCTCGTCATCGTCGGCTGGTGGACCGGCTTCCCGTTCTGGCAGTCCTTTCTGATCTGCGTGAGCGGTGGCGTGCTGGGTGTGCTGTTCACGATCCCGCTGCGACGCGCGCTCGTCACGACCTCGGATCTCCCCTATCCCGAGGGCGTCGCGGCGGCGGAAGTTCTGAAGGTCGGGTCGGAAACGCGCGGCGAGACGAAGGCCGATCCTGCCCAGGCGCGAGAGGGCCTCACGGCCGTGGTGCTTGGCACCGTGGCGTCGTCGGGACTGGCGATCGTTGCGGCGATGCGCCTGCTTGCGGCCGAGGTGAGCGGCTTCTTCGCCCTGGGCGTGTGGGCGCCCGCGACGCAGGTCGCGACGAGCGGCTACAACATCGCGTGGTCCCTCGCGCTCTTCGGCGCCGGCCACCTGGTGGGGTTGTCGGTCGGCATGGCCATGCTCGCGGGCCTGGTGATCGCCTGGGCGGCTGCGGTGCCGATCCTCACCTACCTGCAGCCGTCGCCCGAGGGCGCCGACCTCGCCACACACACCTTGCGCATCTGGCGGACGCAGGTCCGCTTCATCGGCGCCGGCACGATTGCGATCTCGGCGCTCTGGACACTGGCCAAGCTCGCGAAGCCAGTCGTGGGCGGCCTGATCAGCACGATGGCGTCGTCGAAGGCCAGCGCAACGGGCGACGAGCGCGACCGCGACATCTCGCCGGTGTGGATCGCCATGCTGACCGTCGCCTGCCTCGCGATTGCCGGCGCCCTCGCCTATTCGTTCGCCGCCTCGAGCCCGCTCGCCGGACAGGCGACCGCACTCACAGGCATCGCGGTGCCGTTCATCCTGGTGGTCGGATTCCTGATCGCCGGCGTCGCCGGCTACATGGCGGGGCTGATCGGCGCGTCGAACAGTCCCATCTCCGGCATCGGGATCCTCGGCATCGTCTCGTGCGCGTCGGTGATGATGCTGGCGGTGTCGCCGACGCCGGACGTGCGGCCGGCGCTCGTGGCGTTCTCGTTGTTCGTGACATCCATCGTCTTCGCCTGCGCCACGATCTCGAACGACAACCTGCAGGATCTGAAGACCGGCCAACTCGTCGGCGCCTCGCCGCGACGGCAGCAAATCGCGCTCATCGTCGGAGTCATCGCGGGCGCGGCCGTGATTCCCTCCGTGCTGAACCTGCTGGCGAAGGCCTACGGCTTTGCCGGCGCTGCGAACGTCGGCGTCATCGCCGAGAATCCGCTGCCCGCGCCGCAGGCGACGCTGATTTCCGCGCTCGCACAGGGCGTCGTCGGCGGCAATCTCGACTGGAAGATGATCGGCATCGGCTTGCTCGTCGGTGCCGGCCTGATCGCGCTCGATGCCGCGCTTGGCGCGATGGGCAAACTCCGGATTCCGCCGCTCGCCGCCGGCATCGGGATGTACCTGCCGATGTCCGCCACGTTTGCCGTCGTCGTCGGCGCGGTGGTGGCGACCTGGTATGCGAAGGCGACGAGGCATGCGAAGGATCCGGCGCGAGCCGAGCGATTGGGCACGCTGGTGGCGTCGGGGCTCATCGTGGGCGAGAGCCTTTTTGGCGTGCTCAACGCCGGCCTTATCGTCGCGTCTTCGAACGACGCGCCGATTGCACTGCTCTCAGCAGAACCGCCGTTTGGGCCGATTCTTGGCGCGCTCGTCTTCACCGCGCTGGTGATCGGACTCTATCGGTGGATGTTGGGAAAAGTTCGCGTGTGAGGCCAGCGATTCCTTCTATCGCTCGACGGGCGCCGGGCTGCTGGTCTGCAAGCGGATTTCGCCAGCCATCAGGCGTGCGTGCAGCCGGTACTTGCCCGGGCCGCGCCAATTGAAGGAACGGAACAATCCTTCGCTCGAGATCCGAAAGGGCGGGGCCTGAATTTCGCCGGCCCAGACTCTGCCGTCAACCTGGCTGTAGTCCTCAGCCCGGCCGACGTCGATGTCGATCTCGCCGGCGTTGAGCTCGACGTCCTTGTGACCCTCGACACCACGAAGCGAGAGCTCGCCGGCCGACAGCCGCAGATGCAGATCGGCGCGTGCGGGGACGCGAATCGTCACGCGGAAGTTGTTCCCAGGGCCGTCAGTCGTGACGTGCGCGTCCGTGCCGCTCACATCGGCACGCACTCGCACGTCGCGGAGCTTCTCGGCATCGCGAACGCTCCAGCGAATGTCGATCTGATTGTCGGTTGCGCCCTCGATCTTGTACCCACCGGCCGACAGATCCAGGTTGATCCGGCCGCCGCTGGCAAAGGGACGCGTCAGGGAGGTCGGCGTGGACGTCGAGCCGTCCTCGCCAGACGGCGCGGTTGCCGATGACGTCGAGTCGGCCGACGTCGGCGCCGCGACCGCGGCATTCTGGCGATCTTGAGCCCACCAGGCGAAGCCCAGAATCGCGGCGGCGGCGACGAGCACACTTACCCTCCATGCCCGCATGTTCAGAAGTCTCCTGGATGCACTGAGAGACGAGTCGCGGCCGGTCCTGGTTCCATCCGGGCGCGTTCCATCCGAGCGCCTTGACAACCCGCAGCGGCAGTGTGAGATCAAAGAGTATGCCGGCGCCACGCACGACACTGCGCGTTCAGCCGCCATCGCCGACATCTTCACGTTCTTCGATCGACACGGCCGAGAATAGACCGCCGAGGCTGAATCACCGGCCTCGCGACAACTGTTCGACCACTGACTTCGTTCGCAGGGTGGCGAACGGCACGATGCCGGCGCGGCCCGCCGCCGAGCGATCGAATTGCGACACGAGCGCGGGCTCGTCAACGACCGCCGGACGAATGGCGCCGGCCACCGCGGCCATGAACGGCGAGAACGCGTCGCCACGAAAGATCGTCTGACTGAACTCGCGCAGTCTGGCGCGGTACGCCTCGCGGAACGCGGGAACGCGGTGCATGCGCTCGAGAAAGCGCACCCTGCCAGATGCGCCCCACGGCGGATCGATCGAGAGCGTGTCGTACCGTCCGGGCTCGACCTTGGCCCAGGTGCCGAATGTGTGGTCCTGATCCCACGGAATGAACACCAGCGGGCCGTTCCCGGGCGGCAGGTGCACGTAGTAGTTCTGCCCCCGCTCCAGGATGCCGTCGAGGTCGGCCAGCCAGACGACGATGGCCAGGTAGCGCGCGAACTCGTCGACGTTCACGTACTGGCCGATGCGGGCCGCGAATTCGCTGTCGTTGGCCGTCGACACGAACTTGGAAAAGGCGATCACGCGTTGCTGCTCCGCTTCAGTGAGATCGGTCTTGGGATCGTAGGTCTGGTGGTATTGCGCCCAGCGATCTCCACGGTCGAGGAAGGGGTTCTTCGTGGACGGCTTCAGGATCGCACCCACCTTTCCCGGAAAGCGCGCCTGCATGAAGTTCGTGTCCACGTTCTCGACGAGTGAATAGAGACCGAGATACTGGCGCGGGTGACGGCCGGGCACCGACAGGAACACGCGGACCCACGACGTTCGCGGCGCCGGCACACCGCCGTCCCGGAAGACCCGATAGGCCACCGTCTCGTTCAGCAACCCCTCGTCGGTGATGTTGTTGTGGAAATTCAGCGTCGAGACGCCGGCGATCTTCTGGCCCTTGACGAACTTGTTCAGATCCACTTTCAGCGAGTTCTTGCTGGGTCGGCCCCGGGCATGCGTAAACGTCCCGTTGCCCTTGAAGCGAAGCGCGACGTCCGGGAAGCGTACGCCCCCGAAGTCGAGGTCCGCGTGGACGTAGGCGAACTCGATGCCGCGGACCGTACCCCATCCATTGCGCCCGCCGTTGACGCTCTGGAGCCAGTCGTCACCCGACCCCTGGGCGCGGCCACCGGACGTCGGTTGCATCGCGTCCCACTGGTCGGCCGCCAGGGTCAACTGCGCCGTCCAGACTCTCGTCGGCTCGAACAGCTGGTCCTGCGTCAGCGACTTCAGGTCGACGACGTGTGTCTCCGGTTGGACGTTGCGGACGGCCTGGCGCGGGCTCACCATCATCGCCAGACTCGCCCCGCCGAGCAGGAGCGTCGCGACGACGAGCCAGAGGCGAGCGGATCGCAGCATCACCAACCAGATCATTGGACGAACGTGCGGAGACAAGGTTGCCTCCAATCCAGGCGCGGACGGCGTCTACTATCGACAACAGGAGTATGCGCGCATTCGCGCGGCGCGCCACCAGAGCGCTCGCGTCGGAATCGTGTAGTCTTTCTGGCTGAAAGAAGGAGCCGGAATGACTGTTGTGTCGCGATGGATCGTGCGAGTGGCGAGCGTGCTCGCCCTGATGGTGGTGCCGCCGATCGGGCTCGGGGCCGATCGCGTCGCGACGTGGCAAGCGCCGCCGGCCGTCCCGGCTGATCTCACGCCGCTGCTCGCCGGACCCGTCAGCGAGTTCCGGCTCGTCGTCACGCGCTACAACGCGGATCGCAGCACGCTGTCGGGCAACTACGCGGGTCAGTCGGGCCGCGGCGGTGGCGGCGGCCGGGCGGCGGCGGACGAGCCGGCGGAGGCGGTGCGGCCGGCGCGGCGGCGCCAGGCGCACCGGCGCCTGAGCCACCGGCGGGTCCGGTCCCGTTCTCGGCCGGGCGTCTCGCGCGCCTGAAGCGCTACGATCTCGACTGGCAGGCGGCGCTCGGCAAGCTCGACACGTCGAAGTTCTCTGCGGCGGCCAAGACCGACCTCGCCACGCTGACGACGACGATCGACGCGAACCTGCGTCAGATCGAGGCCGATGCGCTGACGATGGCGCAGATCATGCCGGCGCTGCCGTTCGCGACCAAGCTCGTCGGCTCTGGTCGAGGCGCGCATTCGCGTCCAGCCGATGAACGCGCAGAAAGCCGCAGAGACCACGGTGGCGGCCCTCAAAGAGATCAAGGCGATGCGCGCGGCCCTCGAGGCGAACGCCGCGACGGCGCCGAAGCTGAACAAGGCCACCGCGACGCGTGCCGCCGACGCGAGCGTTCAGCTCCGTTCGGCGATCACGGAATGGTTCAACTTCTACAACGGCTACGACCCGCTGTTCACGTGGTGGATGGCGATGCCGTTCAAGCAGATCGACGCGGCGCTGCAGGACTACGCGCTGTTTCTGCGCGACAAGGTCGCGGCCGCCGACGCGCAGGTGCCCGCGACGCCGGCGAGCGTGCCGCCGTTCAGCCGGCGCCGGCGCCAGAAGTACGCCTCGGTGCCCGATCTCGCCGAGATCATCGCGCTGCCACAGGACGAACTGCGCGACATCGTCGGCCGGTTCAACGCGGGGCGCCCGGGCGGCGGTCGTGGCGGACGCGGTGGCCGCGGCGGCGGCGCCGCCGATCCAGCAGCGCCCGCACCGGCGGCGCCCGACAACACCTTCTACGTCGCCTGGCTGGCCGCCCTGAAGTCGCTCGATTTCGATCGCCTCTCGCGCAACGCGCAGGTCGACTACCTCTACATCAAGTGGACGGCTGAGACGGAGATCAAGCGCGCCGGCGACGGTCGATTCCGCCGGGCCCGCCGCGCAAGGCCGACACGTCGGACATCCAGGGACGTCCGCGCGGCCGCGCCGGCCTCATTCAGGACCTCAACGACAACATGATTCCGTACACGCCGGAGCAGCTCATCACGCTGGCGAACAAGGAATTCGCGTGGTGCGAGGAGGAGATGAAGAAGGCCTCGCGCGCGCTCGGCTTCGGCGACGACTGGAAGAAGGCGATCGAGCACACGAAGCAGACGGCGGTGCGCGCCCGGCGAGCAGCCGCGGATGATCATGGATCTCATCGACGAGGCCGTCGCGTACCTGCGCGCGAACGATCTCATCACCGTGCCGGCCGTCGCCGCCGAGACCGTGCACATGACGATGATGTCGCCGCAGGCGCAGTTGACGTCGCCGTTCTTCCTCGGCGGCGTCGGCGGCATCTCGTCTCCTATCCGACCGACACGATGGAGTACGACGCGCGCCTGCAGAGCATGCGCGGCAACAACCCGGGCTTCTCACATGCGACGGCGTTTCACGAGACGATTCCGGGCCACCTGCTCGACGGGCTATCTCGGCCAGCGCTACGGCGACTACCGCCCGGATCTGCAGCGGCGGCGGCCCGTTCTACGGCGAAGGCTGGCCGCTCTACTGGGAGCTGACGATGTACGAGCTGGGCTTCCACAAGACGCCCGAGCAGAAGATCGGCGCGCTCTTCTGGCGCATGCACCGCTGCGCGCGCATCATGTTCTCGCTCAACTTCCACATGGGCCTGTGGTCGCCGCAGGAAAGCGTGGACTTCCTCGTCGACAAGGTCGGTCACGAGCGCGACAACGCCACCGCCGAGGTGCGCCGGTCGTTCGAGTCGGCGCAGTACGCCAATCAGCCGCTCTATCAGGCCGCGTACCTGCTCGGCGGCCTTCAGTTGCGCGGCCTGCGCAAGCAGCTCGTGGACACGAAGATCATGACGAACAAGCAGTTCCACGACGAGATCCTGCGACAGGGCAACATGCCGATCGCGCTCATCCGGCTGGCCGTCACGCGCGAGAAGCTCACGCGCGACATGGACATCAACTGGAAGTTCTACGGGGAGCTGCCGGAGAAGTAGAAGCGTTCACCACGAAGTGGTGAAAGCTCTCGTTGACCCCTCATGACGCGCGCGGTTGTGGTAAGGTCCACTTTCCCCAGCCTAACTGCCGGTCAGCGGACATGACCGCAACAACCTCGCGGAGAGGAGTCAGCGAGTGGTCTCTGCCGACGAGAGACTACCCAACGGGGCCGATGAACCGCGCGAGCCCGCGCGTCACGTCATCGTTTCGGCACGAATCAGCGCGGCCGGCGAGCTGATCCGCTGGCTGTTCGAGCGCTACCAGATTCCCTACAAGGACGAAGCGCACGTCCCGCGGCTGGGGCGATTCGCGGCCCGACGGCGCCTCGCCGGAGGCGAAGTCCCTGTCGTCGTGTCGGCGGAAGCGGCGTGGACGGGATGGCACGAAGCGCTCAACGGTTTCGACAGCAAGCTTCGCGACAGCGAGCGCCTGTTCGACGGATCGGAGGACGAGCGGCGGCGCAGCCGCGAGCTCGCCAATCGCCTGTTCGAGCTGCTCCACCCGGCCGTCGAGCGTCTGGTGCTGTTCCACCTGCTGCCTCGTCGCACGCGTCTGTTTCCCCCTGGTGACGGAAGGTGCGCCGTGGTGGGAACGGGCGGTGGTGTGGGTCGCGTATCCGCTCTGGCGGGGCCGCGTCGCGGCGTCGTTGGACCTGTCACCTCAGGCAGTCGCCGCCGCACGCCAGCACATCTCAGAAGCGGCCTCGATCGTCGAGCAGATGCTCACGACACTCGGCACCCCGTTTCTCGGAGGTCGCGAGCCCGGTCCGATCGACATCGTCTTTGCGGCGCTGATCGCCCCAGTCGTGGCGCCGGCCGAGTACGGCGCCCGCCTGCCCGCGTTGGACCAACTGCCGGCCGAGCTCCGCACGGTCCTTGACGAGCTTCGACGCCGGCGGGCCGGACGACTGGTGCTGGAGACGTACGCGGCCGCCCGGCCAGGCGCCGAAGCGAGGGCGCGCCTGCTGAAAAACCAGAGCTCGCTCAAGCGGCTGTGGATCGGTCCCAACCTGCTTCGAACCGGCGCCGCCATCACCGCTCGAATCGGCAAGGCGTTCGTGTTCGGCAAGCTGGCGCTGGTGGTGCGGTGGGCGGATGTTGCCGAGGTGTTGTCCGTCGACACGACGTTCAAGGTCGGACCGATCAACGCCCGCAAGGTCAACACGGTCACCGGTTTTTTCGTGCTCGGGCTCGATCGCGGCCCGCGCTTCGCGAACGAACGGCCACGACTCTACGAAGCCGTCGCCGCCATCGACGTCGAAGACATCCGCGCCCGCGTCGCGCGGGAGGCCGACCGCCTGCTGGCCGACGCGCTTGCCGGGAGCGGACGGATCGACGTCGCCCACGGCTACGCGCGCCTGGTGGCTGCAAGGACGGCCGTCCGTCTGTTCGGCATCTCGGCGCCTCGAGAAACCGACCTGCTTCGCGTCTGCCGGGCGCTCTTCAACTACATCTTTCTCGACGTGAAGAACAAGCCCGAGGCCGAGCGCGAAGCGATTGCGGCGTCCCTCGAGCTCA
Organism: uncultured Acidobacteriota bacterium; assembly: GCA_963816795.1. Taxonomy (GTDB): domain Bacteria; phylum Acidobacteriota; class Vicinamibacteria; order Vicinamibacterales; family SCN-69-37; genus CAWFLT01. Next base: position 312,766 of record CAWFLT010000006.1, read on the forward strand.
ACGAATGGATTGGCGAAGAGATCGCCCGCCGGCGGCGCGAAGGCCGCCGTGTGGATGACGTCCTCGGCCGGCTCATGGCGAACCGCGCCGTTCCCGGCGTCCCGCTCGATGACGACGGAGTGAGACGCAATCTCTCCGGTCTGCTGATCGGCGCGATCGACACGACCAGTGTCGCGACGGCGTTGATCGTGGCCGTGATCGGGGCCGACCCGGTCGTGCTGGCCCAGGTGGAGCGTGACGTGGACGATCGCGAGCGCATGACCGGCTGGTGCCGTGAAGCGCTCCGGATGTGGCCGCACAATCCGACGCTGCTTCGCAAGACTGGGCGCCCGGCCTCGATCCAGGGCAAGACGATTCCCGAGGGCGCGCTGGTCGTCGCCTACCTCCATGCGGCGATGTTCGATCCCAGCGTCTTTCCGAATCCCAAACGCCTGGACCCGACCCGGCCCCGCGGCGCCTATTTCAATTTCGGAGGGGGTCTCCATCCCTGCGCGGGCAGATCCGTCAACGACGTCCAGTTGCCCACGCTGGTCGGCGCGCTCGTGAAGCGCGGGATCGAGGCGGTCGAGAAGCCGCGCTATCACGGTCCGTTTCTCGATCAGCTCGTGGTGCGGTTTCGAAAGGCGCCGGCGTGAACCAGAGTCTCGTGACCATCGTCGGGCGGCTTCCGCCTGCGGCCCTCGACGAAGCGCGGCGCCTGATCGACGCGCTCGGCAACCCGGCGGCGCCGCCGATACGCGCCATCCTCGACGCCATGCCGGCAACGCCCGCATCACTGGCGATTCATTTCGCCAGCCTCAATGCGTTCCCCGCACCCGGCCGCGCTGGCGGGTATCTGGTCTTCGAGTTCTCCGGCGACGGCGACGAGGCGCCACTCGTCTCGGATCTCGCCCGCCGCCTCGGGCCCACGCTCGCGCCGATTTTTGCGCTGGCCGTCGACCGCGACACCGAATCACTGGAGGAGTACTGGACGAGACACATCGTACGCGTCGGCGCCGGGTACTTCGACAATGCCGGCCTCTTGTTCTCCGGCAGTCCCGGCCTCTCGGTGCACCGCATTCTCCGCGAGCGCGATCTGATGGCGCACGTCGTGACGTTGCTGGACAAAGAAACGAGCGAACGCTCGTCGGCGCTCGTCCAATTGCAGGCCGTTCGGGACCGGATTGCGGCGTCTCCCGAATGGGAGTGGAGTCTGACCCCCGAAGACGCCGCGGTGCTGCACCCGGAGCGTCCGATTGGCGTGGAGGAGGTGCTCCGGATTCTGGCGGCGTTTGCGGCGACCTATCTCTGGCCGGTGTTCGCGCTCCTCGCCACCACGTTTTTCGCCGTCTGGCTGATCTCCTGGTTCAGCCTGGCCGAACTGCCACGGGCGATTCGCATCACGGGATACGCGGCGATCATCCTGGCGATTGCGGTCAGCGGCGGATCGTTCGCCGCCTATCTCGTCCTGCGGCGGATGGAGCGGCAAGACGTGCCGGAAGATCGGCGTCCGGACGCGGAGATATTGGCGCGAGTGTTCGATCGCGAGAATCACACGGCCCAGAACCACCTCGCCGGATTGTTCGTGATGAAGCCAGGACTCTTGCGGAAGTTGGCGATCCGGTTCGCCTTTCTCATCGGCGGGCGGTCGGTGGCGCGGATTTTCCGTCCAGGCTTCCTCGGGCAGCTCGGCACGATTCATTTCGCGCGTTGGGTCACCGTCCCGGGCACGGGCGACCTCCTGTTCCTCTCGAACTACGACGGCAGTTGGGAAAGCTACCTCGAGGACTTCATCACCCGTTCCAGCGCCGGCCTCACGGTGATCTGGTCGAACACCGTCGGCTTCCCGCGGACGCGAAATCTGTTTCAGGGAGGGGCGACCGACGGCACGCGGTTCAAGAACTGGGCGCGGCGCTGGCAGATCCCGACCGGATTCTGGTACTCGGCCTACCCCGATCTCACGATGGCCGCCGTGCGCCGGAACGCGGCCATCCGCCAGGGGCTGGCGGCGGCGCTCACCGAAGACGAAGCGCACCAGTGGCTCTCGTACTTCGGCTCGCAGCCGCGACCGGCATCGTCGCTCGAGGTCAACGAGATCCAGAGCCTGGTGTTCGGCGGGCTGGGCTTCCTCAGGTTCGGCATGTGTCTCGGTTTCAGGTTGGGCGCCGATCAGCCGGCGGCCAAACGCTGGCTCCGAGAGATCACGCCGTACGTCACATTTGGGGATGGGCGGAAACACCGTGACGCGGCCGTCATCCTTGGACTCGGCGCGACGGCCCTGCCCAAGTTCGGCTTGCCTTCGGAAAGCGTGGCCAGCTTTCCGCAGGCGTTCATCGACGGGATGTCCGCGTCCTGGCGTGCGCGCGCGCTCGGAGACACGGGAGACAACGCGCCCGAGCGGTGGTGGTGGGGCGGTACGAGCGCAGCCCCGCTCGATGGCGTACTCCTGCTGTACGCGCCGACGCGGCTGGCGCTCACGCGGCTCAGACGACGGCTGGTCAAGTTGTTGTCGGGCTCCGGTCATGAGCTCGGCTTCGCCGTCCATTTCAAGACGCTTCCCGGACGGGAGGCGACACCGGACGAGCTGCACGAGGCGAAAACCGAGCCGTTCGGATTCGTGGACGGGATCTCGCAACCGCTGATTCGAGGCAGCTACAAGGCGCTGCGCGCGGCGGATCCGATTCATCTGGTCGAAGCGGGAGAGTTCGTCCTCGGCTACCCGGATAATCGCGGTTACATCTCGCCGGGTCCCATACTCGACGCGATCGCCGATCCGAGCGGCGCCTTGCCGATCGCGGCGGTCCGCGGACTGGGGTTCGATTCGCCGGCGGTCAACGATCTGCGGGACCTCGGCCGCAACGGCACCTTCCTGGCGATTCGCCAGCTCGAGCAGGACGTCGAGTCGTTCTGGGCGTATTGCGCGCACACCGCGCCGACAATCGCCGACCGGTTTCCAAGCTGGCAAGGCGTCACTCAGGAATTCGTCGCCGCCAAGCTGGTCGGCCGTTGGCCGGATGGCTCGTCGCTCGTCAGGTATCCGTATGCTCCTGCCTCCGCGTCGGAGGGCGACCTCTTGCTGATCCGCGCGCCCGGAGCCGCCGGCGCGGTGCCGGCCACCGACGTGGCGACGCCCGTCCTGCCCATCCGGCGCGACGCGGGCGGCACGACGAGCATCGAGCCCGACAACGACTTCATGCCCGGCGCCGAAGATCCACAGGGGCTGCGCTGTCCATTCGGCGCCCATATCCGGCGGGCAAATCCGCGTGAGAGCCTCGACCCCGGATCGGCCGAGCAACTGTCGATTACCAATCGACACCGGATCCTGCGGGTGGGCCGAGTCTATCGACCGCGGTTGGGCCAGAAACCGGGCCTCTTCTTCATGTGCCTGAACGCCGACATCGAGCGTCAGTTCGAGTTCGTGCAGCAAACCTGGTTGCAGCACGGTTCTTTTCATAGCCTCGCCGGGGAGCGCGACGCGCTCCTCGGCGCGCGGCAGCCCGACGCCGGCTATTCGGTGCCGACTCGCAGCGGCACGGTCCGGCTCACCAATCTCCCCGACTTCGTTCGCACTCGCGGGGGCGGATACTTCTTCGTCGCGGGCCGCGCCGTCTTGCAGCATCTCGCCCGCTGAGCGCAGAATCATCACGTCATGCGCCTGGCCATCGCGCTCCTCGCCCTCGTGCTGCTGCCTCAGGCGCAAGCGCCGCGCTATTCGGTCGTCCAGGACGGCGAGGCCCACGGCGATCCGCCGTATCTGCTCGAGGACGGCTGGACTCCCCTGCTGAACGGGAGCGATCTCACCGGCTGGCGCGCCTGTGAGACCGGCGCGAAGAGCGAGTGGTACACCACCCGCTTCGTCCGTTATGAGCGGATCCTCGGACCGACCCAGCTGTCCGGCCGCGCGGGCGCGAGCGGCGTCATCCTCAACGGCCCGACGGGACGCACCGCCAACCTCTGCACCGATCGCGCTTTTGGCGACATCGAGCTGTATCTCGACTTCATGATCGCGAAGGGATCCAACTCGGGCGTCTACCTGCAGGGGCTGTACGAAATGCAGATCTTCGACAGCTGGGGATCGACCGAGGAGATGACGACCTCAGACGCCGGCGCGATCTACCACCAGTGGATCGACAACCGCGGCGTGGCCGGGTCCGCACCGCGGATCAATGCCGCGCGACGGCCGGGCGAGTGGCAGACGTTACCAGGCCTGGTTCCGGGCGCCGCGATTCGACGCCGCTGGCAAGAAGACGCAACCAGCACGGTTCCTTCGCGTGCTCCTGAACGGCCAGCTGATACAGAGCGACATCGACGTCGCGGGCCCGACCCGCGCGGCGCTGACCGTCCCGGAGGCGCCCGAGCAGCCGCTGATGCTGCAAGGGGATCACGGCCCGGTGGCGTTTCGCAATATTCACGTGCGCCCGCTCCGCCCGCTGATCGTGCGGTAGACTGTCTCAAAAGCTTTCACCACGAAGCACACGAAGGACTCGAAGACTCGATCGAAACCCTCTTGACCGAAGACCTTCGTGGTCTCGTGCGCTTCGTGGTGAAACGCTATGAGACGAGCGACGGGATCTCGCGGATCGGCCGCAGCGCGATCCGGCGGTAGAAGACTTCGGCGCCCTCTGATTGGAACTGCAGCTTCCCTCTCGTCAGCGGCGCCTCGCCGGTCTCGGTCTTCTGACGCAAGCCAGTCAGGACCATCGCGGTCCGTCCGTTCACGACGTGCACGCTCGTCTGGCCGAGGCAGTAGAGATCGAGCGTGTTCCACCGGCCGAATGGAGACTCGGCGACGGCGCCCTTGACGATCCGCCGCGTCGTGCCCACGATCTTCGGCGCGCCACGCGTGAACAGCAGATCGCTTTTCGGATTCGCCGCGTCCTTGGCCACCGCTTCGGCATCGACGATGACCCCGGCAAGGCTGTAGAAGTCGCCGCAGTCGCCCTCTTGAATCTGGAACTCGAACGATCGCATCCAGAAGCCGTAGCTCGCGCCGAGCGGGCCGACCGAGTGGTAGCAGCAGCCGCTGTCGCGGATCGCCTCTTCGCGCGGCGCCCACCGCTTGTCGCCCCAACGAAACTCGAAGCGAAGGTGGTAGTTCTCGTACTCGGCGCGCGTGATCAGCCCGCCGAACGTCTCGCCCGAGATGCGAATCGCCGGGCCGCCATCGATCTCGACGACCGAGAACACACCTCGGGGATCGCGGTTGAGCCCGACCGCCTCGATGTATTCGCCGCGCGCGTCCTTCGGCAGGCCCGGCAATCTCGGTGAGCTTGTACGGCTTTCCGAGATAGGTGTCCCACGACGCGAGGTCCCGGCCGTTGAAGAGCGGCGTCCAGCCTTCAGCCTGCGCGAACACCGCAGCCTGCGCGGCGAGCGGTGCAGCCACGAGCGTCCGCAGGACGGTTCGCCGGTCGATGGCGTCGTGCTTCATCGGAACTGCACGGCGTCGAAGCCGAGGCCTTTGAGGAACGTGGTCAGCGTGGTGCGCGCGTTGGCCGCAGCGGTCAGCAGGATGCCGCCGTCGAGCGCCGCCTGTCGTACCTGGCGTTCCGCTTCGCGGCGGACGTCGGACTCGAGATTCGGGTCTGGACTGGTGAAGAGCCCGGTCTCGCGCGTGTAGACGCGCGACTTGGCATTGTCGATCCGCGTCGAGAAAATGTCCGGCGCCGGCATCGCGATCTGCACGGCGCCCTTCGAGATCTGGAGCGCCTCGGCATCGAGATGCGCCAGATCCACGCCAGCGGTGACCTCGCCATAGACGATCAAGAGCAGGCGATCGCCGGCGAGGAACTGCGGAAGATAGCGGTTCTCCTGACTGCCGGAGACGATCTTCTCCATGCTGTAGACCACCGTCTCGAGCCGCTGCAGCTGCTGCACGTGTTGCACGACGGTCGGCCGGCTCAGATCGATGTGCCGGCCCGAGCGCCAGAAGAGCGCCCAGGCGATCACCGCAAACGCGAACGCGAGGGCAAATCCGCCGACGAATCCGAAGAGCCCCGTGACCAGCGTGCGTGGCCGGGCCGGCGGCGGCGAGGTCATCGCGGGGGGCATTGACGCCATGGTAGCCCATCAGCGACCGACGGCTCGGAGCAGGCGGAACTGACAACAGGCGCTTCGGTCGTCGCGCGGCACGCTGGCGTTAATCGACAACCGGCAATGGGTAATCTGCAATGGCAGTGACATCGATAATCGACAATCCCGATGGGCAATGGGCAAATGTGGAATCTTCGGATGGACAATGGGCAATAGCCAATCTGTCGATGGATAATCGGCAATTGGCTATCGATGGACAATCGGCAATGGGGACATCGAATTGCCGATTGCCAGACTGCCGTTCCATTACCCCATTGGCAATCGACCATCGCCACATTACGAACTTATCAACCTGGATTGTCGATTGCCGATGTGTTTGCCATTGCAGATTACCGATTGTCAATTGTCAATTCCCCGCGGCTCTGGCTGAATGCGGTGTCTCCCCAGCGCCAACGCCCGGGCTTGAAGCGAGGTCAAGAGCCGGTCGTGCCCGTCGGACGCAAACAGGTCGACCCACTGCCATCGACGCAGCCGCTCCGGAACGTCACAGGGTTCCAGGCGGCCAGGAATCAAGAAGATCGAGTCGTCGCTCTGTTCCTCGGCGGCATCGAGCGCGTGCTTGATCTCGCGCTGCAGGTATCCGGTCTTGTTGACCGCATTGGACGAGAGACACACGAGGACGGCATCACTCCTGCGAACCGCGGCGGGAATCTCGCGTTCCCAGACCTGTCCCGGCAGTAGATCGATCTCGTCGAGCCACGGCTTGGCCCCCGCGGCGACGAGGCGCCCGTGGAGATGGCGTACGGCCTGCTTGTCTGCCGACGAATGGCAGAGAAACACCGCCAGCCGCTGCCGACGATCCTCGCGCGTCTGCGGTGCCAGCGCTTGCGCCTGGAGCATGCGCGGATAGCGCAACGGCCGGTCTGGAAAGAAGCTATTGACGGCGTCCTCTTCCGCCGTGAAAACATCGAACATTGTTGCCAGCTTGGTCGCAACGAGCGTGCCCATGATGCGGCGTGGCACGTTCAACAACTTGAGTTGCCCGCCCACACCTCTCAACGCGACAAACTGTTGGACGATGGCCCCGAGCCAGACCGAGTCGATGTAGGTGACGCCCTCGAGGTTCAGGATGACCCCGCGGCGCCCGTCGTTCAGGGCACTGGTGACGTCGGCTTGGAGCGCCGCCGCGTTCTGGACCATAGTGCCGACGATGTCGATGATGACGATGCCGTCTCGTTCCCTGCGTTGCAAGTCCGCCATAGTCGCTCGCTTGGCCTGACGTTCAGCACGACACTGCTCTGTTATTGGGGAGTCTAATGCTTGACCGGCGGGATCGGAACCCGAATACTGGCGGGCATAGGCGTCAGAAACCAGAGCATGTCGTTGCCACAGATCATCTTCGGATGGCCGACGATCATCCTCACGCTCGGTGCGTTCGCCGTGGCGTTTGCACGAGAGCGTTCGTCGCTTGGCGTCGTCGGACTGATCTCCGCGATCCCGTTCCTTTGGTACAGCGAGCCGCGCACCGGGCGGGCTGTGGTTTTCACCTCTCCTCTTTCTTGCGCTGGCGGCTGCCGCGCTTTTGCTTCGGCGCGGCCGGCGCGTGTGGGCGGCGGCATGCGTGGCTCCGTTCGTCCTCGTTGTGGCGATGCTGGCAGTGGCGGTGGTCGCGCAAAGGTAATGGCCCCCAAAGTGACGACGGCCTTCAGGTGAAAGGACACGCAATGGACGCGCGGGAGATTCTGGCGACGCTCAAGAAGCTCGGGAAACCGCAGACGGCCGCGATCTATAAGCGCTACGGAACAGGCGACAACGTCTTCGGCGTGCTGACTTCGGAGATCGCCAAGCTTCAGAGGAAGATCAAAGTCGACCACTCTCTCGCAATGGAGCTCTGGAAGACGAAGAACGCCGAGGCGCGTGTTCTGGCGCTCCAGGTCGCTGACCCAGAGAAGCTGACTCGAGCCACCGCTGACGGCCTGATCAAGGACGGGCCGATCCGCTTCGTCGGCTTTTATTTGTCCGGGCTCGTCGCCCGCAGCCCGATTGCCGACCAGACCATGCACGCCTGGATGACTTCGCCGGACGAATTCCACCGCGAGATGGGCTACGGAATTCTCGGCTGCCGCCTGAAGGACGATCCGGACTCGATCAGCGACGCCGAGGCGGAAAAGGCGTTGGCGACAATAGAACGCGAAATACACCGCTCGCCAAACTGGGCGCGGTACGCGATGAACGGCGCGCTGATCTCTATCGGGGTCTACAAGCCGGCGCTTCGCAAGAAGGCGATCGAAGCGGCCAGGCGCATCGGCAAGGTCGAGGTCGACCACGGCGAGACGTACTGCAAGACGCCCGAGGCCGTGGCCTACATCGAGAAGGCATCGAAACGGAAGCTCCGCCCGTGATGCCCTGAGCGTGCAAGCGCGGGAGCGGCGGTCAGCGCGAAGTGATGCGCGGGAAGGCGGTGTCGAGCACCACCACGGACGCGGCCGCGATCTCCCGCATCTGACTGGACAAGACGGCGACATCGAGGGCCCTCGCTGGATCGATCAGCTCTCGCTCAGTCAACGTGTCCGACGCGAAGAGCAGCAGATCGCGATCGACCTGGCTGCCCCCGCCGGAGAAAAAGAACAATAGACAGGTGTTCGGCTTCGGTTTCCCAGCGCGCGGGACCCTGGCATTCATCCCAGTCGGCGGCTCCGGGCTGCTGTCGAAGCGCACTCGCGCCATCGTCTCGAGCAACTGCCGATGCGTCGGATTGGCCAGATGGGTCACTTCGAAACCACACGTTGCCAGAAAAGCCGCCCAGGCGGTCCCATCGCGCGCCACGTTCGCGAACGTGGTCTTCCCGGCCCGGTCGACGGCGACCACGATGGCCTTGCATTGCCTCGACGGCGGCTGCTGGCGAAGGTAGATGTCGCCGTTCATGTCCGAAGCCAGATATGGCCGCTGCGAGGAGTTCGTGAGGAGGAGGACTTTGCGGCTGGCGCGTGACAGCGCCGTCTGTACAGAAGCGTTCGGATCAGCGAGCTCCTCGAGCAGCCGCTTCGTGTACGGCGAGTTCTCCTCGCCTTGGACGCCATCTGCCGCGAGCTGTCCAGGTGACGCGGCAAAGGCCACCAGCTGGCCCTCGATATCGACGCGGGCGGCTTCGCGATGAATCGCCGCTTCCAGGGACGCGGCCTGGGCTTGCTCCGCGCGCTCACGCTCGTGTCGAAACCGTCGCTCGGCCCGCCACGCCCAATAGCTGGCGCCTCCGATGCCCAGTGAGAAGACGCCGGCGCCGATCCCGGCGAGCACTGTTCTCCGTTGCAGCGTGTGCACGGCGCGTTCGCGATCGGCCAGCGCAGCCGCCTGAGCTGCCAGCGCGTCGGCTCGCGCCGCCTGGGCGTTGGCGAACTCGTCGCGCCGTCGGCGGTCCTGTTCCAGGCGCGTCGTCTGCGCTTCGTGGCTGGCGGTGATGAACGTCAGCTGTCCGTCGGTGATCTCGGGCGCGTCCGGCCTGCGAGCGGCCTTCCACACGTGAGCGGCCGCCAACTCGTCATCGCGCAACAACAGCGCCTCGAGCCGTCCGCGCGCCTGCCACCGCCGCGCCGCTTCAGCCAGCCGCGTGTGCTCGCGAATCCACTCGAGGTCCGCGCGCAACGCATCGGCCACTTGGCCAAGGGCGCGAGAGAACGAGACGTCCCCGGAAAAGAACACGTAGTTCAACCGCCGTAGCTGCTCGGGGACGTCCTCGTCGCGGACGGCCGTGCCGACGACGGGAATGAGACGTTTCGAGAGCTCGACGGCTTTGTTCACTTCCCAGACACAACGCGGCGACTTCACCGCTTCAGGCGAAAGGACGAAGATCACGGTATCGGCGCTCTGAATCAGGTTCGCGAGTCGCGCCTCCCAATCTTCGGCCGCGGCGATATCCTGTCGATCCAGCACGCCCTCGAACCCGAGCACCTCGAGCGCCGTCACCAGTTCTTCGGCGAGCCGGCTCGAATCCCGGCGCGAGTAGGAAATGAAGACCCTCAGCCGTTGAGCGGCGGATGTCAGGCTCACGTGCGCACTGTATCGCAGCGCGTGGAGCTGAAGCTGGCCTCCGCGTGCGATCGCAGGCCCGGCGAGAGTACCTCCGCGCCTAGATCTGATGGCCGAGCCGATCCTGCAGCCGTATGCGGAAGCGCCGGCCGACGCGGACTTCCGTCTGATCCCGCAGGACGGCCACGTAGTCGCCGTGCGGGTCCTGACGGAGCTCGGCGACGACGTCGATGTTGACGATGGCGGATCGGTGGATGCGGACGAACCGGCGGGAATCGAGCGCCTCGTCCAGTGACCCGAGCAGCGCCCGGTGCAGGTGCACGGCGCCGTCACGGGTGTGCAGCTTGACGTACATGCCGTCCGCCTCGATCCAGCTGATTTGATCGACGGGCAGCAGTCGCACCCGGCCCGAGCCGCGAACGACGATCCTGTCGAGCGCCCGGCGCGGCGTGGCCGGCACCGATGCCGGCGCAGTGGGTTTGCGTCCAGCGCCATCAAGCAGGGCCTGCATCTGCGACATCACGGCATCCGCGTGTCCGGCCCGAACCTGTCGCAGTGCTCGATCCAGCGCCGCCTGAAATCGCTCGTCGCTGAACGGCTTGAGCAGATAGTCGATCGCGTGGGCGTCGAACGCGCGCAACGCGTACTCATCGTGTGCCGTGACAAAGACGACTTCAGGCACTGGCACGGCCGGCGCGTCGCGGACGAGCGCGGCGAGCACGCCGAAGCCGTCCAACTCAGGCATCTGCACATCGAGGAACAGCAGGTGCACGGGAGCGCCGCTCTCGGCGGCGGCACGAATCACGTCCAGCCCTTCTGCTCCGCCGGCGCAGCTCCCCGACGATTCGACCCGGTTGTCGCGCGCGATCAGCCGGCGCAGGCGATCACGTGCCGGCTTCTCGTCGTCCACAATCAACGCGCGGATGCTTGCGGCGCGGGGCGCATGGCAAGTCAACCTGTACTTCGACGCCGCCGGACGAGAGGACCTCGAGCCGCACCAACCCTGGTCGTCCGTACATGTGCTCGAGACGCGCGCTCACGTTCCTGAGACCGACGCCGGCGTCGCGGTCGAAGTTCCATGCCGCCGGCAGGCCGACACCGTCGTCGCGCACGCGAATCCTCACCGTTGAGCGATCGCGCGTGGCCGTCACCAACACGTGCCCTCCCGACAGGCGCGGTCCCACCCCGTGACGAATTGCGTTCTCGACGAGCGGCTGGAGCAGAAAGCCAGGCACCATCATCGGCAGCACGTCGTCGTCGGCCTGCACCGACACGTGGATCCGGCCCTCGAAGCGGGCGGATTCAATCGCGAGGAAATCGTCGAGGAACGTCAGTTCTTCGGCAAGCGTGACGAGCGGCTGCGCGGCGTGTCGCAGGGACGCGCGCAGCAGGTCGCCGAGTTGCGCCATCAGCCGCCGCGCCATCTGAGGATTCGATTCGGTGAAGGCGCTGATCGTGTTCAGCGCGTTGAACAGAAAGTGCGGCTGCATCTGCGCGCGCAGGCTCTGCAGCTGGGCTTCCACGAGCCGCCGCTCGAGGTCTGTCGTCCTGAGCGCGAGGTCGTGCGCTTCGCGGGTGCTGCGCTTCACCTGTGCCGCATACTGGCGCGAGAACGAGATCCCCGCGATGACGGCGTAGATCGGCAGGTCCGAATAGAACCGTTCGCTGAAGTAATCTCCGAGATTGTCGGGGAATGAGCCGCCGAAGGCGCGCAAGGCCAGCCTCAGCAGAATCGCCACGGTGGTCCAGAGCACGCCGAGCGGGACGTGCAGGGCGAGCCGGACGGGGATGTTCGTTCGAGGCGCGAGACGTCGATCGAGCCAGAAAATGATGGGCGTGAGCAGCCCCCACGCATACCAGCGCGGCAGCGTCCATTGCAGTGCCTGACGCCAGGACAACCCGGCAAAATAGAGCTGGCTCGCGAACGCGACCGCAATCGCCGTCCAGAGGAGAAACACCGCGAGCGCAATCGCGAGCGCGGCGCCAATCGTCCGACGACTGACAGGCGCTGGATTAGCCGGCGGAACGGGTGACGGGATCGGCAACGTGACGGTACTTTCGTCGATTCTTCCGGCGAGGTAAAGCCGACGCTGGTCTCGCGCACGATCTCGATGGCGCTGCCCGGTCCGTTCACATGACGAGGCCGCGGTTGGTCTTCACCTGCCGTCGTTCGTCACTTTCCCTGCCCTCCGCGCGATCGGGGTCCGTCTAAGGTCTTAGTCGACGTGAAACCCGAGGAGCGTGAGATGAACAGACGCACGTTTCTGAAACAAACGTCCGCGGGCGTGGCCGCCGGCTTCGTGACGCCCGGCGCGTTTGCCCAGACCGGACCGATCCGGCCCGATCTGGCCGCCCAGGCAGAACAGAAAATCCTGAAGGTGTTCAATCGGCAGGCTAGCCCGCTGCAGGACGGGACGCGACGAGGGGTCCGCCTCGACGAGGCGCCTGGACCGGGCATCGCTTACGTCGAGGGCGTCGCGTTCGGCAACGGCACGATCGAGCTCGACATTCGCGGCCGCGATCTGCAGCAGCAGAGCTTCCTCGGTATCGCCTTTCACGCGGCCGACGCGCAGAACTACGACGGCGTCTACTTCCGCCCGTTCAACTTCCGCGCGGCAGAGCCTGAGCGACGGATCCGTGCCGTTCAGTACATCTCGATGCCGTCATTCACCTGGCAGAAACTGCGCACCGACCATCCGGGCGCGTACGAGAAAGGCGTGAACCCGGTGCCAGACCCGAACGGATGGTTTCACGTGCGCGTCGTGGTCGCCAGCCCGCAGGTCAGCGTCTACGTCGAGCAGGCCAAAGAGCCCAGCCTGGTGGTGAAGCAGTTGAGCGCGCGCCAGCGTGGCATGGTGGGCGTCTGGGTCGACAACTACGGCGGCGACTTCGCCAACCTGGTGATTACGCCGGCGCGATCGTGAGGACCCTCATGATGATGCAAAGATCCCGAATCATCCACCTGGTCCTGCTCGGCGGGTTGTGTGGCGCGTCCGTTGCGTTCCTGCGCGCCGAGCCACAAGCGATCGCGGACCTGACGCCGCGCAGCGTGACGCTGGCCGCGGTCGAGTACCGCGGCAAGCGCGCGGTCAGAATGACCGAGGGCAGCGTGCCCGGCGGCGAGGCGTGCGCTGTCGTCAATGGTGTCGAATTCCACAACGGCACGATCGACGTCGAGCTCGCCGGCCAACCTGCGGAGGGCGCCCCCGCCACCGCCCGCGGCTTCATCGGGGTGGCCTTCCGGATGGGCAATGGCAAGTTCGAGCACATCTACCTGCGCCCGACGAACGGACGGGCCGACGATCAGGTCCGCCGCAACCACTCCACGCAGGTCACTCGTCCGTTCCCGACTTCGACTTCGCCAGGCTCCGCAAGGAAGCGCCGGAAAAGTACGAGAGCTACGTGGATCTCGAGGCGGGCGCGTGGACCCACTATCGAATCGTCGTCCAGGCAATCACGGCGCGCCTGTTCGTCCACGGCGCCCCCCAGCCCGCGCTCGTGGTCAATGACTTGAAGCTCGGGGACATCTCCGGCGGTGTGGCCCTCTGCATCGGACCGGGGACGGAAGGCCATTTCAGCGGACTCAAAATCCAGCACGAACCGCGGCGCTGACGGCGTGTCAGCGTTACTCGGCGCCGCAGCTACTTGCGGACGACGTACCAGTTGTTCTGGATGTCGTGCGCCAGGCGATGGGTCTCGACCGACCGAAACCCGGCGCGGCTCAGATACTCACGGGTCGTCTCTTCGCCCCACATCGCACCGAGGCCCTCGCCGCCCTGCGCGAGCGAGACCGTCATGCAGTGCATGCAAGAGACGGTGTAGAGGAACGTGCCGAACGGATGGTCGATATCGCGATCGACGTGACTCGTCCCGCCGATGTCCTGCATGAGATAGACACCGTCGGGCTTGAGCGTGCGGTGGATCCCGCGCAGGACGTTGAGCGGCTTGGCCTGATCGTGGACCGCATCGAACGTCGTCACGAAGTCGAACGCGTCCGGCGCCGCCGTCTCGTCGAAATTGCTGAGGTCCGCCTCCACGAACTCGATGTTTCGCAGCTGCCGCTGCGCCGCCTCCGCGCGCGCGTACGCGGTGGCCTCAGGTGAGAGGTCCATGCCGACGAACTGACTCCGTGGGTACTGCTCCGCAAGCTGAACGAAGATCCGGCCGCGTCCGCAGCCGGCGTCCAGCGCGCGAATCCCGGCGGTCAATCGCTCCCTGAGCCCCGGCACCAGCGGCAGGATGTGCGACTCGAGCGACGACATCACCGACTGCCCGCTGTCTTCCGCCATCACCTCGTGGAAGCGCCCGAACGCCGAGTACGGCACGCCACCGCCTTCTCGGAAGCAGCGGACGATGTGATCCTCGACACCGCCGAGGATGCCCACATACTGCGCAAACACGGCCATGTTGTCGGCAGCCGCGGCGCGCGTGAGGAACGCTGCGTGCTCGTCCGGGAGCGAGTAACGCCCGGAGACCGGATCGAAGTCGACGACTCTCGCGGTCGTCATCGCGCCGAGCCACTCGCGCACGTAGCGCTCGTTCAGGCCCGCACGGGTCGCCAGTTCCTGCGACGTCGCCGCCGGCTGGGAGCGCATCGCGTCGAAGAGCCCGGTGCGGTGACCCACCGACGCCATCAGACACAGCGCGGCATCATTGAGCGCCGCGAGCACCCGACCGGCGAAGGCGTCGGCCTTTGCGCGATCGAACTCGGCGGGTCCTGGCGGAGGATTGGACATTCCGGGACTCTACCGTATCCCGTTGCCAGGCCGAGCGCCGAGACACCCCGGCCCGGCTGGCTGGACTCGTCGTGCTAGCCTGCGCGGTGTTCATATGATCACCGGCCGGTGGGGAAAGCCCTCCGAAGTGCTGCTCGATCTCGTCGTCGAGGACGACGGCGCAGTGCGTGGCGTCGCGAATTTCGGCCGGCAGAACGCGTCGATTCGGCGCGGACATTTCGACGCCAGTTCCGGCGCGGTCGAACTCGAAGGTGAACACCTCAAGCCCGACGGCGTGACGCTGCCGTTTCGCATCGCGGGGCGTCTCGAAGGGCGGACACTTCGACTCACCTACCAGTACGGCGACATGCGTGGCGAGATCGATGTCGTACGCGTTGAGGAATACGCGCCACCGCCGGTCACACTCACGGATCGACTGAAATCGCGCCTCGCCGGCCTGAAGCGCTGGATCAGCGCGCGATCCCGGCCAACGGGCGAGGAGAATGCGCGCAAGCTTCGTGAACGAGGCGAGTCGCTGGACTCGATTGTTTTCCGTGACGCTGTCGCGGCTGACATCCCGGCCCTGGCCGAACTGCACGTCACGACGTGGAACGCGACCTACAACACCGCGCGCGGACCGACGATTGCGACCCGCACGTCGCAGTGGAACCAGGTGTTCGCGAAGGAAAACCGGCGCGACTTCGTGCTCGTTCTGGAGGACCGGAACGGACGACTGATCGGATTCACCTGGGGCCGGCCCCATGAGGGGGAGTTCGAGGGTGAGTTGAGCAAGATCTACTTGCGTTGGGAGTACCACCGGCTGGGCCTGGGCCGGCGGATGATGGCGGAGACGGCGCGGCGGTTCCTCGACCACGGCATCCACTCGTTCATCCTCTTTGCGGAGCTCAGCAACCCGACGCTGGGCTTCTACGACCGCATGGGAGGCGAGCGGCTGCTCGACGATCGCGGGCAGTTCAGCGGCGCGTATGGGTGGCGCGACGTGAGAACGCTCATCCTTCACAGCGCCTGAATCGCTTTTCCTTCGCTTCCTTCCCGAACTCTGTCCTATAATCCCGCCGCTCCCCCCGGGCGGTCATAGACGCCCCGGTCAGTCCAACGCCGTTCCCCCCTCGTCGACAGACGCCTCGCCAATTTCTGGAGTCGTTGCGCCGGACCGGGACCGTCAGCGGGCCGACTGGTGCCCTGTGAACTGTCTTCGTGTTTTTCAACAGCTCGAGCGGCGTTCGTCCTCGGTATGGTTCTGGCCCTGCCGAGGGGTGCGAGTGCCGCCCAGGCAGGACGGGTCTCTGGCTCGTCCGGAGAGGAGCTCATGCGCACACGATTGGGTGGTCTCGTTCCCGTGTCTTCATCGACCCCGGCGCGCCGTTGGCTCGCACTGACTGCGGGTCTCGTCATGGCTGCGACCGGAGGCGCCTTTGTCCTGCGCGCGCAAGGTGGAGGGCCGGCGCAACTTCCCTCCCAAGCCGCCGACCAGGCCGAAGCCCAGTTCGACGGCGAGCTGGAGGTGGTGTACGAGGACTCTACCCGCGGTGCGCGTCTCCACCACTCTCTGCGGGTCGGTAACGAACGCCTGACGCTGCAGTTCGCCGCGGCGCCGCCTTCCTTTGAGAGCGGCACTCGGGTGCGCGCGCGGGGACGGCTCTCAAACCGCACCCTCGCGATCTCGTCCGACCCCAACAGCATTCAAGTGCTCGCGCTCGCCTCGTCCAACACGTTTGGTGAGCAGCGGGTCGCCGTGATTCTCGTCAACTTCCAGGACCAGGTCTCGACGCCTTACCCCTGGACCTGGGCGCACTCGACGACGTTCGACACGACCAGCGACTTCTACCGCGAGAACTCGTACGGCCAGACCTGGATCACGGGCAACGTGTTCGGGTGGTTCACGATCCCGATGAGCTCAACGAACTGCGACTACAACCAGATCGCGTCGTTGGCCGATCAGGCCGCCAATCAGGCGGGCGCCAACCTCTCTCAATACCCCCGGCGCGTCTACGCCTTCCCCGGAACGGGGTCCTGTGGCTGGTGGGGTCTCGGAACGGTCGGCGGCAATCCTTCGCGCGCCTGGGTGAACGGCAGCTACGAGCTCAAGGTCGTCGCCCACGAGCTCGGCCACAACTTCGGTGACTATCATTCGCGATCGGAGTCGTGCGACGCGGCAGGCTGCGCACTGTCAGAGTACGGGGACGACCGGGACATCATGGGCGGCACGTCGACCGGACACATGAACGCGTTCCAGAAAGAGCGCCTGGGCTGGCTCAATTACGGCTCGTCGCCGCCGATTCGCACCGTGACCGCGTCCGGCGTGTACACGCTCGATCCCTACGCCCCGGCCGGCAGCGGCTCGAAGGCGCTGAGAATCCTCAAGTCCGTTGATGGATCCGGGAAGCGAACCTGGTATTACCTGGAAGCCCGCACCCAGAACGGATTCGACAGCGGTACCGCACCCGGCGTCATCGTCCACACGGGATCGGAGGCGACCGGAAACAGCAGCAACATGTTCGATCTGGATCGGACGACGTCGGCCATGGATCCAGTGCTCGACGTCGGTCAGACCTATACCGACACCACGCGGGGTCTGTCCTTCCGGACGTCCGTCGCCGACGCGCTCGGCGCGATGGTCGAGGTCACCATGACGGGCGCTCCCTGCAGCGCCCTGGCGCCAACGGTGACCGTGGCGCCCGCGAACATGGTCACGACGTCGCCGGGCGCGCTGGTGAACTACACGGTGACCGTCCGGAACAACGACGAGTCGACGTGCGGACCGGCGACATTTGGTCTCGGGGCGGCCGTTCCGTCCGGATGGAGCGGCACCTTCAACTCGAGCGCTCTGACGCTCGCGCCGGGCGCGTCGTCCTCCGCCTCGCTGGCGATTGTGTCAGCCGCGAACGCCAGCGGACAATACGTGTTCCAATCCAGCGCCACGCGATCCGGTTCCGGTCCGTCCGCAGAGGTTTCGACAAATGTCCTGGTGGCGGCGGCTCTGGATGTGACCCTGAGTGTGGCCGTGAGCGGCGGGAACAGCTACCAGTTCTCTGCCAGCGTCCGCGCCGGTGGCACGCCCGTGTCGGGTGCCGCGGTGACATTCACGATGACCGATTCGAGCGGGGCGCGCAAAACGTTCTCCGCGACCACCAGTGCGAGCGGGGTGGCGACGCGAGGTACCGCCTCAAGCGAGGCGATCCGAAGGGCAACTATCAGGTCGTGGCCACCGTCTCGAAGGGCTCGCTCTCCGGCAGCGCAAGCAGCAGCTTCGTCGTGAACTGACGCAGAAAACCAGGACGGGTGGGATGGTCACCCGTCCTGGTGGCGCATGGCTCACCGGCCGGCGCTACACGAGAATCGCAGGGCAGGATCTTCCCCCACCTCCGCCGGGCGCTGCAGATGCGCGCCGACTCCTGTGTTGGAAAGCGGGGAGATGTTCCGCTGGCAGCGGTCTGCAAGAAACCAGCGAATGAGCCACGCGATCTCGTCTCCCTGCACCGCTTTGTCGACTTGTCGGCGAAGTTCGCCGAGCGCCCGGACGGGGTCGTCGACGGGCACCTTCGTTCCGTGATCCTCTGCGAAGCCACTGACAGCCTCGGCCAAGTCGGCTAAGTGCTTCAGTTGCGTGACATTCTTCGGTGCCGGTTTAACGACGCTCCAAATCCGCTGAAACAGCGAGACGTCTTCCGGGCGTTCCGGGACGACATACGAGAATCCAAGAGCCGTCGGCTCAGTGACGATCATCACCTGCCGGCCGTCGGGGCTGAATGCGGCCGGACCAATCCCGTTGAGCCGGTCGATAATGCTCGCTGAGGCGACATGCCACACGATCGCCTGGCCATTGCTCGACGTGGTGATCACGCGACCGCCTTGTGGGCTGATGGCCGCCGACCCCACTTCGACATCGTGTTGAATCGGCGGGCCAATGGGTCGGCCGTCCAGCGTGTTCCAGGCACGGGTGGTCTTGCCGTTAGCAGACACCGTGACCACCAGCTTCCCATCGAGGCTGAAGGCTGCCGAACGGACAGGCCCGCCGAGCTGGACAGGGTCGCCGATCGGCTCACTTGTCTTCGCCGCCCATACCCGCAGCGTGCCGTTCGCTCGAGCCGCGACCAGCTGCTCGGACCTGAACGTGATCGCGCGGATTTCAGGGTCCTGTATCAGGGGACCCGCGATCGGATTGCTCTCGCCGACACTCCAGAACCGCACCGTGGCGTCGGTCGACGCCGTCACGACCAAGCTGTTTGTCGGGTTGAATGCCGCCGAGTAGATCTCACCCTCATGGCGCAGGGGACCGCCGATGGGCTGCCCGTTGAGGTCCCACACTTGCGCGGTACCGTCAGTCGAGGCGGTGACCACTCGCTGCCCGTCGGCGCTGAAATTGCCCGCGATCACCCTCGCCGAGGGGCGAAGCAACGGAGAAACAGCCCGTCCGCTCGTCACATCCCACATCCACACCTTGTTGCCGCAACTGGTCACGACCCAGCGCCCATCCTCACTCACGGCAGCGGCGCCAGGCTGGCTGCAATGCCTGAGCGGCGCACTTGTCAGTCGCCCCGACAGGAGGTGCGACACTCGCACAGCGCTGTCAGCCGACACTCTCACCACCAACCGGCCGTTAAGACTGACGGAAGCCGCATGTAACGTCCCCCCAGAGGGCTCGAGGCGGGAGGTCCCGTCAGTGGACGGCACACCAGGCGCGGGCGACCGCTGCGGCGGCTCGAAGATGCCGATGCCGCTGTCGGCAAACGCAGCGACCACCGTCCCTCCCGTGTCCGGCCGCGCCGGCGTGCGCGACCGCTCCCGCACGTTCAACCCTTCTTCCTGAATGAAGGCTACGGACAATACTCTACCGGGCTGTCCTCCACCGGGCAGCGACTGCGAGTCCCGGCTTGGCCTCCCCGTGTCGACGTCCCAGATCTGCGCCGTTCCGTCCTCCGTCGCGGTGACCACGCGCGTCCCATCAGTACCTGAGCGCTGCGGAAACCAAGGGCCCCCGGGGCCTTGCCCCAGCGGCGCCGCTGGGTTGATTGTCACTCAACGAACTTTGAGATGCGGAATCACTGCGCGCCGTCACACTCTGTAGTGGGAGGCCAGTGGCAACCTCCCAGATCCAGGCCATGCCGTCGGCGGTCGTCGTCACGACCCGCCGCCCGTCTGAACTGAACGCGCCAAAGTAGACGTCGCTCTTGTGTTCCAACCGGAAGGCGACCTGGCGGTCTTTCGCGTTCCAAAGCTCCGCTGAAGCGCCAACGCCAATCGTCAGCACCTGCTGCCCGTCGGTGCTGAACACCGCAGAAGACACTCGATTGGCCCCCAACCGATCGGCCATCAACTGCCAGGCATCCCGTTTGGACGCATCCCACAAATGAACCGCACCGTCTACTACTGCCAGGACCCGCCGCCCGTCCCCGCTGACGGAGACGGAGCTTGGCGACTGTTCGGTCTTCACGACAAAGACGGGAAGTGCCCAACTCGTCTGCAGCAGCGTGTTCGTCAGGTAACTACTTGCTCGCCAATCGTAGTCAGTCTCGCGCAAAATCGCCGCCAGGCTGGTAAGGGCGTCAGCCGGCCGCTCGCCGTCAAGCACGTTGCTCGATTTGTCCAGGCCTGCGATGGTCAGTCTCCGTCTGCTCTCCTGCTCGCCGAAGAACAAAGAGAACGCGGCCACACCGACGGCCAGCACGGCAAGCAGAGCGAGGACGACGACGGCGCGCGTGAGCCGGAGCTCGCTGCGAGTTCGCAAAACTTTCTGCTTTTCTACGGTCTCCGCCTTCTTCTTCGCCTCGGAGGCCTGCTCGGATGCGTCGAGGAACTCCATCGCCAGCGCGAAGCCGCCGCCATACCGTTCCGCCCATTCGGGGGTGGGCTTCTCTTTCTGCCTCCAGGCGAGGTCCCTCTCCAGATCCAGCTCTTCCCAGAGCCCGCCCTCCTTCCGTTTCCACAGACCCGCTTGCTCTTTCAGTCGCCTGAATCGCCAGGACGAGTACGCTTCCGTCTCCACCCACTCGCTCAACTTGAGCCACTGCCGGATCAGGCTTTCGTGGCTGATGTCGAGCGTGTCGCTGCTCTTCAGCGTCTGGCTGCCCGATGGCGTGAGAAAGCTCCGGTCTGACCGACGAAATGCATCTGCCACTCGCACAATGTCCGGCCACGGCACGCCTGCGATGGTGGACACCGCTTCGACGGTCGTCGGGCGTCTCGCGTCGGGGTGGTCGGGGCTGCGTTCTGTGAGGCTCTTGAACAAGACCTCTGCAATCCGCTGGCCTTCCTCATCCAGCTCGCGCAAACGCCTGATCTGCGTGTTCCGAGAGCGCCTGACCAAGGCCGCCGAGCTTCTCGTACTGGTCCAACGTGAGGCACTGGGCAACGCCGGACTCATCGTCCTTGCTCTCGGGGCTCGCCAGGGTCCACATGCGCATCAGCGCGTGCTGCATCAACGGCAATTGGTCAGGATCGGGCCCCATGTCGTTGAGCATCCGGTTGACCAACGCCGCTTCGACATCGCCGCCGAACACTCGCGCCGGCCCCACGATGGCCTCCCGGCACTGATCTCGAGTCAGCCGCGGCGTCAAGGTACTGACTCTCGTTGATGGCCTCTGGCAGCCCGGTGAACATCGAGCAGTGACCGAGGTAGTCGGACCGCATCGTAATGACGATGTAGATCGGCGTCGACTGTTCGGCCGCGGTCGCCAGCAACAGGGCGACGAACGCGTCCGCTTCGTCGCTCGGATGCTGCCTGCGAGACGGCGTCGTCTGCATCGCCGCCTGGCTCTCCTGGTAGCGAAACAGCTCCTCGAATTGGTCCACCAGAACGAGCAGGTTCGTTCGCTCAGGCAGCGGTGTCTGGCGCAACGCTTCAACCAGCCCGAGGGGGCCCCGCCGCAGCGTCGCAAGCAGGTGTTCGGCGGCGTTGGGATCTGCCGCTCGCTCGGATCCGAGGGCGGTCGCGTCGAGCAGCCGGTCGGCGAGACTCCGCAGCGGGTTGTTACCCGGTCGCAGGCCGGCAACTCGCCAGCGCGCGCCAGCCTTCAGCATGAGGCCCGACTCGAGGCCGGCGATGAGACCCGCCTGCACCAGCGACGACTTCCCGCACCCCGAGGGTCCCGTCACCGCGACGAAATGCTGGCGGTCGAGCCGGTCAAGCAGTTCGTCAATCTGCTTGTTCCGGCCGAAAAAGATATCGCTTTCCTCGCGCTGGAAAGGACGCAGACCGGGGTACGGGCGGCTGCTGTCGATCATGCGCTGGTCACAGCGGGGATGGCACTCGCAAACGCCCTCAGCTGTCTGCGCTGTTCCTCCCCGAGCCCGGTCCGGCCGTCGAAGACGTCGATCCGGGCGCCTCTGACGGGGGGCGGCGGTTTCCCGTCGGGTGGCCCCACATACACCGCCAGGGCTACGGACTCCTGGCTGCCGCTGGAGGCGATCTTGATCGACTCGATCATGTGTTCTCTGACCCAACGGGTTGGGCTTTTTCCGTAGACGACGATCAGCCCCTGACAGTCCCTCAAGGCATCTTCGAGCGCCTGCCGCACTTCGCTGGGTTTCATGTCCCGTGAGGCCGTGAAATCTGGATCCGTGACGATGACACCGGCAGCCACCAGTTCCTTGCTGATGTCCTCAGCCAGCAACCGATCATCTTCCCAACTGTCGAGGAGCACCATCGCCTGGCGTCGCGCCGTTGGACGCGACGGGGTCTGCTGGGCACGGTCCTTCACGGAGCGTTTGAAGTCTTCGAACCCCTCGGCGCGCACGGTGTTCCCGTTGATCAGCGAACGGTGGTCAGGATCCGCCACCTGGCTGAGGTCCAGGTCGGGGCTGCGCCACTGCGTGATCGTCGCTCCGGCGTTCTTGGCGATCTCGTACTGAGAGCGCGGCCGGGTCTGGTCAACGCCAGGGAGCGGCGGTCCCGAGATGCTGCTGAGCAGTTGGACGAACAGTTTGCAGCGGGACAGGTCTCGCTTCATGGCCTCGCGTCGCGCATCATCCCACCCGTAGCCCTCGGGCAGGACGCTGACACCCGCCTGTTTCAGGTAGCGCCGGACCTCTTCGCGACGCTCATGCAGGTCGTCGGTGACCTCGGCCAGCCAAATCAACGGCCGGTCGTCCACCTTCGAGGGCGGAGCGCCATTCGTCGCCGCCTTGATCTCTCTGAGCACATTCGCCAGTTGAAGAGCCAGCTTGTCGAGGCGGTCGAAGTACCGCATCCTTCTCTTCGTTCGGGCATCCTTTCAGGTCGCCGTGCTCGCAGAGGATTCGCCGATTCTTCAGTGGGTCAGTCCTCCAGAACTGGATCGGGTCCAGATCGAGCAGTTCCTGAGGCCGCGCATGCCGCTCCACCGGGCTCCGCTCCACGAGAAACACCCGGGCTCCCGAATCGATGCGCCCCTTCAAATCCTCGGCAAGGAATGTCGCTCGTTCGCGGTGACACCACTCGGATTCCAGATACGAGGGGGACAGGATCGCGAGCAGCGTGGCGGAATCTTTCAGCTTCTCCTGCAATTGCGAGGAGATCCCCCGATTGCAACAGAGCATGTCGTCGATGAAGATCTCGGCTTGCCTGAGCTCCTGGTTGAGCTTGACGGTCAGGGCTTGAACCAGGACCGTGACCCACCCTCTTTCGAAGGTCGGCATCAGCTCGTTATCGGTGTGACAGTAACTGATGAAGACGTCGTGTTTGTATCCGGGGACGAATGCCATGGCTGAACCTACACAGCGGATGGCCAGGTTGAGCTCGTGAACCGGGCCGTGGAGCCTGCGCAATACTGCCAATGCACGATCGGCCTCCTCAACGGGTGCAAGTGAAGGTCTGAAGGAACGTGGGCCGGTTCACATTTACGGCCACCCGGAAGAAATTCACGGTCCTCGACCCGGCAGTCAACTGCTCGACATCCTGGGCCGCAAATGCGGTCGCCTGCACGGTTCGACTCAGCGCGGTGTCTGCGCCGTCGCCATTCCAGACGGCCGTGGATCCCGGCGAATCGGCGTAGAAGTAGACGAATTGGCTGAACGTTCCGACATCGGTTTGCACCACCGCGCCCGGGTCCACCCCCCACCACCCCCTGCGCAGGAATCGTCCCTGGTATGTCTGGTATCGGATCGCCACGAAGATCCGCACGTTGCAGCTGTTCTGTAGAGAGATTCGCACCGCGGGCGTCTCGGCAAGCCGCGTGACCGGGGCGCATTTGGGTGGGCTCTGCTCGTCGCAGGTGGCAATGATTTCTCGTCCGTCGGTCGAGCGCCTGTAGTAGATGGTGTCCGGGGAGTAGGACGGATGTTTGACAGTCGTCCCGCTGTACACCGGGTTGGAGCCCCTGATAACCAAGCCCAGCTCTCCCTGCCTCGGCTGGGTGGTCATCGTCTGGGTGATCTCTTCCGTGCGCTGGTTGGCGACGCTGAAGTAGGTCACCCTCATTTCGCCGATGCACCCGTTCATGGTCAAGGTGCCCTTGTGCTCGATTTCGCCCGCAAAGAACACGAGCACCCACCGCGTGTACATCTCGTTCGGGCACGACGCCTGAGCACGAGCCGGCGACTCAGATGCCCACACGAGTGCAAGGATCACGAGGCTGACCTGGAACGTCGTCATCCTCCTCACCACAGGTTCCACATCCTCCGCGAGCTTGTAAAACCGTGCCTGGCTGCTTGCTGCGAACACTCGACGGATGGCCCGGTGCAGCGGCCACCGCGGTCGAAGAGGATCTTGATCTGGCTCTAGCAGGATGAATGTATACGCGCTCGGCTTGAATCCGTCAAGGACCACGATCAGACGCGCGCGTGCTGACCTCTTTCGCTCGAGGTGCTCGACGCCGGGCCTTGGCCATTTGGAGGGTTCCTTCTGACGATTACGCACGGCGAACTGCCGAGGTTCAGGATCTGGCGCGTCGCGGTCTTCGCGGAACCGCTCTAGAATGGCGCCGTGGCGTACAGGTGGTCGCTGCTCTCGGTCTTCAGCCTCCTGTCCTACGCCTGCTTTGGTGCCACAGGGACCACGATCGACATCGCCACCCTCATGCCAGCGCCCGAGTGGGCCCAACTAGAGCGGCGGATCCTCGCTGACAGCGCACCCGCAGTGAGAGCGTTCTTCGCGAAGTACTACGACGAGCGGGGCTACTTTCGGCACTTCGTGCGATGGGGTGCCAACGACGGCCCGGACGATGCCTTCGAGAACACGGCCGGCTGGCCGGAGCTGCACGCGTTGGGGGCGAGCGACGAGATCCTCCAGCTGCATCTGAAGGCGTGGGAGGGCATGACTCGCCAGTTCACCGAGGCCACGACGACCGATGTGCCGATCGGCCGCCAGGGCATGTACTACAAGGATTTTTCGGTGCAGTCCGACTGGATGCACCATGGCGAAGCGCTTCGGACCTTCAACGTGCTTGCGCTGTCGGCGCCGGCGCTCCCTGCCTACCAGAAGCGGGCTCGGACCTATGCAGCGTTCTACATGGGGGAGGACCCTGAGGCGCCGAACTACGACCCCCAGCACAAGATCATCAAGTCGATGATCAATGGCAGCCGCGGCCCGATGCTCCGGAAGGCGACGTCGCTCGACTGGGTGGGGGATCCGTTCGACGTCTCGAAGTTCGTCGCGCTACATGGTGAGAACAGCTACGAGCAATTCCTCGCGCACTATCAGGAGTACACGGACGTCGTCGGCGATCACTTCCTGAATCTCGTCGCCACCACGCTGCCGCTCAACGCCTATCTCGTGGACAACGAACCGAAGTACAAGCGCTGGCTCGTCGAGTACATGGACGCCTGGCTGGCGCGGATGAAGCAGAACGGCGGCGTCATCCCGAGCTACGTGGCACTCGATGGCACCATCGGCGGGCCTGAGGGAAAGTGGTGGAACAACGCCTACGGCTGGGGCTTCAGTCCGGTGAATCCTGTGACCGGCCAACGTGAGGATCGCAACCGGATTCCGCGGGCGACGGTCGGATTCGCCAACGCGTTGCTCGTCACGGGCGATCAGAAGTACGCCGATGCGTGGCGCGCAATGATTGACGCGGTCAATTCCCACACCCGCACGGTGAATGGGCGCGTCCGAGTATCCGACGATGTACGGGGACAGTGGCTGGTATGGCTGGCGAACCGCGCCATGGAACGTCGGCGCGCTCGAGCTGTGGTACTGGTCGATGAAGCCCGAGGATCGGCCGCGCATCGGGCGCCAGGCCTGGGTTGATTATCTGGAGGGCAACAATCCTGGGTTTCCCGAGACGGTGTTGAAACGCGATCTCGACAGCATCCCGCGACGGATCGCGGAGATGCAGAAGGATGTCATGACGGCGGACACCAGGCTGGCCGACAACGCGATGGAATTCAACCCGGCGGCCGTTGGCGGACTGGTGCAGCTCATGTGGGGCGCGCTGGTCCCCGGTCGCGAAGGCAGTCTGTTGAGCGCGCGGCTGCGATATTTCGATCCGGTGCGCCGCCGGGCTGGCGTGCCGGACGATGTGGGCGCGCTGGTGTCGGAGTTGAAGGACGACCGCACGATCGTGACGCTGGTGAATCTGAGCCCGACGACTCCCCGGACGGTGGTCGTCCAGGGCGGCGGGTACGGCGAGCACCAGATTCTGTCGGCGGAAGTGAACGGAAGAATCACGCCGATCAAGGCGCGTGATTTCACCGTGCAGCTCGCGCCGGGTGCGGGCGCGAAGCTGATTCTGGCGATGAAGCGCTACGCCAATCCGCCGGACGCGAAGTTCCCCTGGGACAGGTAGGAGCCATGGTCCGACGGTTGACCGCGTCGCTCGCCCTTCTCGTCCTCTTCAGCGCCACGGCAGTCGGCCAGCGCGGCGGCGCGCCAGGCGGCCAGCCACGAAACTTCATCATCATCTTCACCGACGACCAGGGGTACGGCGACCTCGGCAGTTACGGGCATCCGACGATTCGCACGCCCAACCTGGACCGGATGGCGGTCGAGGGCCAGCGGTGGACGAGCTTCTACGCCGCGCCCGTCTGCACGCCGTCACGCGCGCAACTCATGACGGGCCGCTACGCGATTCGCAGCGGCCTGGCCGCGGGTGTGCTGTTTCCTGACTCGACGGGCGGCCTTCAGCCGAGCGAGGTCACCATCGCCGAAGTGCTGAAGCCGCGCGGCTACGCGACGCTGGCCGTCGGCAAGTGGCACCTGGGCCACCTGCCGCAGTATCTGCCGACGAACCAGGGATTCGACCGGTACTTCGGCATTCCGTACTCCAACGACATGGAGCGTGACACCACGATTCCCGCCGCGGACGTCTTCCGCCGGACGATGGAGCCGAAGATCACCGACTACAACGTGCCGTTGATGCGGGACGCGAAGATCG
This sequence comes from uncultured Acidobacteriota bacterium, assembly GCA_963816795.1. Lineage (GTDB taxonomy): Bacteria > Acidobacteriota > Vicinamibacteria > Vicinamibacterales > SCN-69-37 > CAWFLT01. Next base: position 339,830 of record CAWFLT010000006.1, read on the forward strand.
TGGAGCGGCCGGCCGATCAGACCACGATCACGCGGCGCTACACCGACGAAGCGATCGCGTTCATCCGGCAGCAACAGAAACAGCCGTTCTTCCTCTACCTGGCGCACAATCTGCCTCACGTGCCGCTCTTCAGGTCGAAGGAGTTCGAAGGTCGCAGCGCGCGCGGCATCTACGGCGACGTGATCGAAGAGATCGACCACAACGTCGGCAGGATTCTCGACACGCTTCGTGAACTGAAACTCGACCGGCAGACGCTCGTCGTGTTCCTGAGCGACAACGGGCCGTGGATGCCGTACCTCGAGCAGGGAGGATCCGCGGGTCTCCTGCGGGGCGCCAAAGGCAGCACCTGGGAAGGCGGCATGCGCGTCCCGGCCATCTTCTGGCAGCCGGGAACCGTACAGCCGGGCGTGACGGTCGGGATTGGGTCGGAAATGGATCTGCTGCCGACCTTCGCTCGTCTGGCCGGTGCCAGCGTGCCGCCCGGCCGGTCCCTTGACGGACAGGATTTGTCCGCGACGCTGACGAAGGGCGCTCCGAGTCCGCGCGAGACGGTCTTCTACTACAACGGCGCCAGGCTCACGGGCGTGAGGCATCGCGCGTTCAAGCTGCATCTGGCGGTGGCCGCCGGCAGCGGTGCGGGCGGCGCGGCTGCGATACCGGCGCCGGCCAATCCCGCGTGGGAGCTGTACAACCTCGACGAAGACCCGTCCGAGAAATTCAATCTGGCCGAGAAGCGCCCCGAGATCGTCCGCGAGCTCACGGCGATGCTGGAGGCGCACCAGAAGACGGTCGAGCCGTTCGAGAATCAGATTCCCCTCGGCCGCGGTCGGGGCGCGGGAGCGGCGTTAAACTTGGCGCCTCACGCACGAGAGGAGACGCGATGACCGGTACTACGAACGCGCCCGACACGATTGTCCTCATCCATGGTTTCTGGGTCACGCCGAGAAGCTGGGAACACTGGATTCCGCACTTCGAACAGAAGGGGTTCAAGGTCATCGCGCCGGCGTATCCGGGGTTTGATGTCGAGGTCGAAGCACTGAACGCCGACCCGTCGCCGGTCGCCGCGGTGACCGTGCCGGCGATCATCGCGCGGCTCGAGGGAATCATCAAAGCTCTCGATCGGCCGCCAATCCTCATGGGCCACTCGGCCGGCGGCGTCATGACGCAGATCCTGCTCGACCACGGCTATGGCGCGTGCGGCGTCGCGCTCAATTCGGCGCCGACCGAAGGCGTTCTCGTGGCGCCCCTGTCGCAGTTGAAGTCCACGTTTCCCGTCTTCAGGAACCTGGCAAACCGCCATAAGGCGGTCGGCCTGACGCTCGAGGAGTGGACCTACGCCTTCACCAACACCTTCACCCCCGAGGAATCGAAAGCGCTCTACGAGCGGTACCACATTCCTGCCTCGGGAGCGATCGTGTGGGGCGGCGTGCTCGCCAACTTCATCCCCGGCCCGCAGGAAGCCGCGGTGAACTACCACAACGAGAAGCGTGCGCCTCTCCTCTTTGTCTCCGGGTCGGAAGACCACATCATGCCACCCGCCGTGCAGCGTTCGAACGCGGCGCACTACAAGGCCCCGGGGACAGTGACCGAAGTGAAGGAGTACGAGGGCTACGCGCATCTGCTGCCCGCCCAGAAGGGATGGGAAGCCATCGCTGACGAGTTGCTGGACTGGGCGCTGGCGCACGCTCGAGTCCACAGCAGCGCGGCGTGAACACCGTCCGCCTGACTCACATCGGTGGGCCGACGCTGCTCATCGAAGTGGGCCCCTGGCGGCTGCTGACCGATCCGACGTTCGATGCTCCCGGCCGGAAATACTCGTTCGGCTGGGGAACATCGTCTCGGAAAACGACAGGGCCCGCGATGCTGCCGCACGAGATTGGACCAATCGACGCGGTCCTGCTCTCGCACCACCATCACGCGGACAATCTCGATGACGCCGGTCGCGCGCTCTTACCTGCCGCGAACGTTGTCCTGACCACTGAGCCGGGCGCGCGAATGCTCGGCGGAAACGCGCGAGCGCTGGCCGTCTGGCAAACGACCGCGCTTCAGGCGGAAGGGCGCACGTCGATTCGCGTCACGGCAACGCCCTGCCGGCACGGTCCTCCCGGTTTCCACCCAATCGTCGGCGACGTCATCGGGTTTTGCCTGGAATGGGAAGGGCAACGGAACGGCGCGTTCTGGATTTCAGGCGACACGGTATTGTTCCGCGGAGTGCGCGAGGTCGCCCGGCGGTTCACGATCGGCGCGGCACTGCTGCATCTGGGCAAGGTGCAGTTCCCAGTCACCGGTCCGCTCCGGTACACGCTGACGGCAAAGGACGCCGTTGAGGTGTGCCGCCTGCTGCGGCCGCATGTCCTGATTCCGATCCACTACGAAGGCTGGACGCACTTTCACGAAGGCCGCGAGGCGATCGAACGCCAGTTCGCGCGCGCACCAGACGACCTGCAACGACGAGTGCGCTGGCTGACACCCGGCGTGGGCGTGGTCATCGAGGTGTAGCGCCGGCGGCGCTCGCGTGGTCCTGCGGCCGACGGCGCGTTGGGAGCCTGCCACGGGGCTTGCGATCGCGCTTCGGCAACACGACCAGGCGAGGTCCGGAGCGACGTGCTGATCACTACGGCGTCGCCTCCGCCAGCCGGTGATAGAGCCAAGCCCTTGCGATGACCCATGCCCGCTCAACGGTCGCCGCGGAGAAACGGATCGACTGATGGAAGCTTACGGGACACAATATTTTGCCGGCATCCCCTGACGGCAACCTCGCTTAGCGGAGGTCTTCCATGTCCGAGACACGGTCGAGCAGAAGCGCGGCTGAAGATCGTGGACGAGCATATCGCCCATGAAGTGGCGCATCGGTTGGAGCCACTCGTCCAAACCTTTGGCGACGAGCCCGAATGGCACAACAAGCCAGGCGGACTCGTCATGCACGGTCATTCCGCAATTCGCGATTTTTACGCAGCGCTCTTCGAGGGCTTCCCGGATTTCGACGTCGAGGTCCATCAGAAGCATGTGGCATCGGACGCGGTCATTGTCGAGGCCGAGATTCGAGGTACCCACAAAGGCAGCTGGATGGGAGTCGCCGCAACTGGCAAGACCATTCGAGTGCCCATCTGCGTGGTGTTCACATTTACGCCCGACGATCGTCTCAAAGCAGAAGTCGCCTACTACGACCAGTCAACGCTGCTGTCGCAGCTCGGAGTGATCGCGGGTTGACCGGACGACCATCGCGGTGTCGCGGAGCCTCGTGTCCGCCGGCGAGCCGCGATCGACTATCGCCGGAGCACGCTAGGATCGCGCTGACGGTCCGTGCGATCATGTCGCTACGGCGCGCGGCTTATTCGGAGCGTTAGTCAGAGTGGAATCCGAAATGGTCACGGTGAAATACGATGACTTGTCGACGGCGTTCGACTTCGTCAGCTTTGCCGGTCCAATGGAGCATCGGGCGTACGTCTCACTGGATACCGGAGCGATCTACTGGATTTCGGAAGCGAATCCGATCGAGGAAGACGACCTTCCGGCCGATCTGGAAACATCCGATCGGTATCTCGCTGTCCCGCATAAGAATGACCTCGACCTTGGGACCAATCTCGCACTCCGGTTTGTTGAAGAGCGGTTGCCGGACCGGTACGCGGACGTCCAAGTCTCCTTCCGGCGCCGCGGCGCTTACGCGCGATTCAAGGAGCTGCTCGCAGCGGAAGGCTGTCTCGAAGAGTGGCACGTATTCGAGGCGGAGTCGACCGAGCGAGCGCTCCGGGACTGGTGCAGTGCGAATGAGATCCAGGTGACACGATGAGACGGCTGGTTTCGGCCCTGTTGTTCCTCTTCGGAGTCGTGACGCTGTCGGGTCAGACGCCGGCGCAACCGGCGCCCGCCGGGCCGCTTCGCATCATCGCCTTCGGCGCGCACCCGGACGACGCCGAGCTGAAAGCGGGTGGAGTGGCGGCGCTCTGGGCGGCGCGAGGCGACAAGGTGAAGCTCGTCGCGATGACCAATGGCGACGTCGGTCACTTCGCGACGGCAGGCGGGCCACTCGCCCGGCGTCGCAAGGCCGAGGCCGCAGAGTGCGGGCGCATCTTTGGCAGCGAGAGCGAAGTGCTCGACATCCACGACGGCGAGCTCGAGCCCTCCCTCGAGAACCGGAGGACGGTCGCGCGGCTCATCCGCAACTGGCAGGCCGACGTCGTCATCGGCCATCGGCCGTACGACTACCACCCGGACCACCGGTACACCGGCGTGCTGATGGAAGACGCCGCCGTCCTGGTCGTCGCGCCGTTTTTCACACCAGACACGCCGCCAGTCCGGCGCAACCCCGTGTTTCTCTACCACTCCGACGATTTCAAGCAGCCGTACCCGTTCGAACCGAGCATCGTGGTCTCGATTGACGGGTCCGCCGAGAAGAAGTGGGCGTGCATCCAGGCGATGCCGTCCCAGTTCGGCGATGCAGATTCGTGGCAGGCGCGGACCCGGCCCGGCGTGCCGGCCGGCGATCAGGAACGGCGCGCGTTCCTCCTCGAAGGCGTCAAGCAGCGCAGCGCCGCCGTCGCCGATCGCTATCGCGCGCAGCTCGTCGCGCTGTACGGCGAGCAGCGCGGCCGGCAGGTGAAGTACGCCGAGGCGTTTCAGCTCTGCCAGTACGGCCGGCAGCCGACCGCGGACGAGCTGAAGAAACTGTTTCCGATTACACCGTGAGTTTCCCGTGAGCCTATCTCCAGGGGGCTGGATGCGTCGCACACGACTTTTCTGCGCGATTGGCGTGAGCGTTTGGTCGGTGGTGGTTACCGGCAACCAGGCTGCGGGCCCCGTCGAACTGTCCGGAGAGCTGCGGACGCACGTGAAGGACGAGCGGTTCGGGATCGTCACCGCCATCAGAGGGCTGCCACTCGGCGTCCGAGACGGGCTGCAGACGTTGTTCGGCAGCTACGCACTCGACATCGCTGACCCCGGAGCGGCGTTTCAGGTCACCGACGTTGTCGCCAATCCGAAGCTGCCATTACGTCGGCTGGTCGTGGCCGGGTGCTCGACCGATCACTGCCTCGTCTACTACGAACGCGGCGGCAGCGCCCACACGTGGCACGTGGCGCTGTTTCATTGGACGCCAGAGGCGACCCGGTTCGAGTGGGGCGGCATCGCGCCGCGCGGCCTGGCGTCAATCGACGACGTTCGGAACGCCATGCTGTCCGGAGCGATCAAAGGCCCGGCCAAGTTCTGGTAGAAACAGCGGTGAGCGATGACCGCCAAGCGGTGTGCAATCGTGGTACTGGCTATCGGCGTGCTCGGGGCGACGAGCGCGCAGGATCAGCTTCTGCCATTTCGCGATCCGAGCCTGGGGCACTGGGGTTACAAGCGGCCGGACGGCAGCGTCGCGATTCCGGCGCGTTATCTGGGCGCTGGGGTGTTTCGCGAGGGCCAGGCACCCGTCAAGGATGCTCAGGGGTTCGCGATGATCGACGGCACGGGTCGGATCGTGGAGCGGATCGCGATTGACTCGGTCACTCCATCCGCGGTGACCTGTGCCGCCTCCAGCCGATCAGTGCGCTTGGACCGCAACAGCGCCCTTCCCGTCCACCGGACTCCAATGCTACGTGGCGCAGCTACGTGGATCAGCGCCAGGAATCGGCGGAACCAATCACCATCAATCCGTCGCGTGGCGAATCGTCTCGCTCGGCGGTCGTCCTGAAGTTTCCGACCGGCGTCGTTCTGGTCGAAGACATCGGCTACGAAGGCTTCACGAGACGGGTGCTCCTTCCCGGTGTCACGCCCAAGCAGGCGCGCGAGTGGCGTCTGAAGCTCTATCCTGAGCTCCCGGTGAAGGCCGGCTGCTCGGAATCGTGGAACACTGGCAGCGTTCAGGGCGGCGCATTCATCGAGCAGGTTGCGGGATGCTGAGGGGAGGTCTGGAGGGTCCAGTGGGAAGCCGGCCTGGCGCATCAAGCAACTGCCGGAAGGTTGATCTATGCCCTTTCGCGTTCGACCGCGTGCCTCCGGGAGCTGGGCGCTTTCGATCGCCGTCGTCGCGACGCTCGCCCTCGGTGTGGCCGCGTTGACGACGACGTTCGCGATCGTGCGCGCGGCGCTGTGGCGCGAGCCGCCCTTTCCGGACGCCGAGCGCATCGGCATTCTCTTTCTCGAACGCAATCCGGCGAATGAACCACCTCGTCGCGAGCGATGGTCGTTCGCGCGCGCAGAACAGCTGCGCACCTCCCAACAGAGCTTTGACGCGATCGGGACGTTTTCGCCCGCGTCGCTCACGGTGTCCGGCGGTGGAGACGACGGCAACGCCGAGCTCGTGTACGGCGAGCGGGTGTCGGCGCAGTACTTGCCCATGCTCGGAGCCGTGGCGACCAGCGGCCGCGTCTTCGTCGAGGCAGACGACGACCCCGCGCGTCCGTCGTCGATCGCCGTCGTCAATGAGCGGTTGTGGCAGCGCAGGTTCGGCAGCGAGAGGTTCGCGGCCGATCGCACGATTCGTCTCAACGGCGTGACGCTCACCATCGTCGGCATCGTGCCCGCCGACTTCCGTGGACTGTCGGGGCGCGCGGACGTCTGGATCCCGCGAACGGTGTCGGCGCAGATCACCTATGCGGAGTATCTGACGACGGATCAGAACTTCATTCCCGTCGTGGGACGGTTGCGGCCGGGCGTCGACTGGACGGGCGCCGGGGCGGAGCTCACGGTGCTCGCGGCGACGATCAATCGCGCGCTGACCGAGCGATCCCAAACATCCCGACGAACGTGTCTCGGCCACCGCGGTGCCGCTCAACGATGTTCGCGGCGATCCCGCCGCCCGCCGGTCCCTGCCAGTGCTGCTGGCCGCGGTGGCGATGCTCCATCTGCTCGCGTGCGCGAACGTCGCCAATCTGCTGCTCGGCCGCGCCGCCGAGCGGCGTCAGGAATACGCCATGCGCCTGGCGCTTGGCAGCGGCTCCGGGCGACTGTTCCGGCACGTGCTCGCTGAAGGCGTCGCGCTCGCACTGGTGGGCGGCGCATTCGGCGTGTTGGCGGCGTGGCGGACGACGGGATATCTGGCGCTCCCCCGCAACGCGTGGGGCGCGTCCTTCGGCATCGTGGCGCCCTTCGATGCGCCGGCCTTTTCGGCGATCGATGCCGCCTTTGGCGGCGGCCTGGCGATCGTCACCGCGCTGCTCGTCGCGCTGATGCCGGCGCTCACGGCGTACCGCGTGGATGCCGCAGCGAGCGTGCGTTCCTCCACGCGGACCGCATCCGGCCGTGCGATGTCTGTGCGCCGACCGACGCTGCGCGCGGTGCTGGTCGCGGTCGAGGCGGCGGTCGCGGCCATTCTCGTCGTCGGCGCCGGTCTGCTGTGGGACAGTTTTCAGCGCATGCAGCGCGCGGACGTCGGCGTGGACGCCGACCATGTGCTCACGTTCTGGGTGATCCCGTCTGAAGCGCGAGTGCCACCAGCCGCGGCACCCGCGTTCATCGGACGCCTCATCGACGCGATCGCGCGCGTGCCCGGCGTCGAAGGCGTGACCGTCGATGGCGGCGCGCCGCTCAGCGGATCGGCGAGCAGCACCCTGTACATCGCCGGCCAACCCGCACCCGATCCGGGCCAGGCGCCGCCGGTGCTGCGTCATTACATCGCGCCCGATCATTTTCGGACGCTGGGCATTCCCGTGCGGCAGGGCCGTCCGTTCAGCACCGCGGACACGGCGGACGCGCCGCGCGTGGCGGTGATCAGCGAGACGGCCGCACGCCGCTTCTGGCCTCGCGGTGACGCCATCGGCCAGCGCGTCTGGTTCGGCGGCGGCAGCAATTTCAACAGCCTCGAGCGCAGTGCGCTCATCGTCGGCATCGTCGGCGACGTGGCGTATCAGCCGTTCGATCGACGCGCGAACTTCGCGAGCTTCTACACGCCGTACACGCAGTTCACGTATCCGGCGCGCGCCGTGTTCGTGCGCACGGCACAGGACCCGCTGGCCGCGTTGCCTGACGTGCGCCGGGCGGTCGCGTCGGTCGATCCCGAATTGGCGCTTCAGGATACGCAGCTCCTCGCGGACCAGCTGCGCGCCTCGTGGGCGCGCCAGCGTCTCGACACGGCGTTGTTCAGCGGCTTCGGCCTGGCCGCGCTCGGGCTTGCGGCGAGTGGCATCTTTGCGGTGCTGGCCTATTCGGTGAGCACGCGACGGCGCGAGTTCGGCATTCGGATCGCGCTCGGCGCGCGGTCCGGCCGCATCGTCCGGCTGGTGCTCGGCGAAGGCATGGCGTTTCCGATCGCCGGCCTCTTCATCGGCCTCGCTGCCTCACTCGCGCTCACACGACTGCTGCAAGCGTCGCTGTACGAGACATCGCCACTCGAGCCGCGCGTGTTTTTCTCGATGGCCGGAGTGCTGCTGGTCGCTGCCCTGCTCGCCAGCCTGATTCCCGCCTGGCGCGCGACCAAGGCTGATCCGGTGGAGTCGCTGCGGGCGGAGTGAACGGAACGAAGGGTCAGTCGCGGAAACGCTCTACTTGATGAACGTGATGCGGGCAATCACCCAGGCTGTGTCGGCCTTTTGCAACGAGAACTCTGCCCGCCGGACTTCGTCGGGCGGCTGTTTCCCGACGCGCGGCTGCCACCGGTATGTCAAGACGCACCGAACGACAATCGTTCCAGTGGGAGCATCTGGCGGCGTCGACAGCACGATCTCCGCGATATTCAGTTCGACGCTGTCCATCATCGAGAAGGTACCTATGAGATCTTGCCGCTGACTGGCGAGTACGGGAGCGACCCGTATGAGACCGTCAACATCGCGTGCTTCGTATGCCGCTTCATAGCGTTGGAGCACACTTTTCGCGATGGCGTCGTGATCCTCCACGGCCGGTAGCAGAGCGGGCTTCGGTGCCGTCGAAACTGGCGGCGACGGCACGGAGGCCGGCGGCGGCTGGGGCGGCGGCGGCGGAAGCACCACGGCCGGCGGCGGCGGGGACGGAGACGCTCTGGTCCCGGCGGCTGACGCCACGGCCGTCTGAAGCTCGCGAACGCGTAACAGCTCCTTCCTGACGTCGTCTCGAGATGGATCGAGGTCGCTGGCCCGCTGGAGAATCGCGAGCGCGTCGCTGGTGCTCGAGGTGGTCTTGGCGCTGGCAAGCAGTGCGGCAATTGCTTGTTCCTTCGCCTGGGCCACGCGCTTCTGCTGTGCCATCCCGGCGTCACCAGAGGCCGGAGTCGATGCGGCGCGGGGCGGCGGCGCAGCCTTCTGACCGTCGGCTGCCCCACTTGCCGGGCTGGGGCCAGCCACGATCGGCGACTCTGGTGCTGGCGGCAACCCACTGGGCGCCTTTAGGTAAAAAACCGACGTGAGCAAGGCTGCACCGACGAACAGGACGACGGCGCCGGTCACCCCAGCGACCCGCATGAGATAGCGCTGTGGATCGCTCGTCGACCAGGAGCCGCCCGTCCAGAGAGCCTGCCGCCGCTTGTCGGCGGCCGGTTGCGCCGGGATCGCCGGAGCCACTTTGGCCACTGGCGACGGGACCGCTGACACGGCGACGGTCACGTCCTCGGCCGTCGCCAACGCCGGCGTGGCGCCGACGACCGAGGTCGACGCGCTCGTCAGGTCGGCGAGAAAGCGGCCCATAGTCTGGTACCGATCCTCGGGACGTTTGCGGATGGCGGTCGTCACGATCCGCTCGAGATCCTCGGGCAGCCCTGGCATCAACAGCCGGAGCGGGGGCGGGTCATCGTGCAACACCGCGTGCATGATGCGGCCGGCCGTGTCGCCCGCAAAGGCCTGGCGCCCGCACAGCAGCTCGTACAGGACGAGCCCGACCGCGAAGACATCTGCCCGCTCGTCGACCGCCGCGCCGTCGATCTGTTCGGGCGCCATGTAGTTCAACGTACCGACCATCAGCCCCGAGGCGGTGATGGTGCCGATGCTCGACCGCGCCACGCCGAAGTCGAGGACCTTCACTACGCCGGCGGCGTCGACCATGAGGTTCGCGGGCTTGATGTCACGATGAATGATGCCGCGGCCGTGCGCGTACTCGAGCGCCACGCAGACTTCTCGGATGAGGTCCACGACCTGACGGACGCCGAGGGTCCGATCGCGAACGTGCTTCGCGATCGTCGCGCCATCGACGAACTCCATCACGATGAACGGCTGGCCGTCCTGTTCACCGCAGTCGTGTACGGCGACGACGTTCGGGTGCGTCAGGGTCCCGAGGAAGCGGATCTCGCGAACGAAGCGCTGGCGCAGGTCGCTGTCGAGCGAGTGCAGAACTTTGACCGCGACCGTGCGCCCGATCTGTGAATCGATCGCGCGATACACCACACCCATCCCGCCTCGGCCGAGGCGCTCGACGACCTCATACCGGCCAATGCGCGGGGGAAGTGAGTCGACGGTCATCGAACGGCACGCTCTTCAGTGGACGACGTCGTCGACCTATCGTAGGGCGAACCATGAACCGTCGCAAGCGACGGGGTATTCCGATGGCCCAATCGAGAGACGCAGTACTCGCGCACGTTCCGTGACCGCCGGTCAGTGCCGATGCATCTCCGGCATCCCCAGCCGCCGGATCGTGTCGCCCTCGAAGTCGAACTCGATCACGACAGCCGGCTCCTTGCCGACCACCCAGCCGTCATGTCCCGGATCGATCGCGATGACCTGCGGCGCCTTGAATTCGACAACGCAGCCGTCCGCGTACTCCATGTGAATCTCGCCGCGCGCGAGGAAGCCGACGTGCGCGTGCATGCACAGCGCCGTCTTGACGATCGGCTGCATGTCCACCGACCAGTGGAACCCGGGCGGGTAGATCATTCGCTTTACACGCGCGGCCCCGGCGCGGACGACTTCGAGGCGCACGTGGCCGATGTCCCGCTGCTCGGCGCCCTTGATCGGGGCGAGGAGCGGATCGGCGGCCGGTGCCGCGCGGCGCGCCGCTGGTCGGCGTGCAGGTGGCCGTCGCGCCGCCGGCCGGCGCGTGCGACGCGGTGAGCGTCTCTTCTTTATGGTTTTCATGATGGACACGTCTCCTGTCTACAGGTTCGGCACCGCCCCGACCGGCCCCTGGTCGAGATCCATCACGGCGCCGCTCACCAGCGCGCTGTCGTCGGAAGCAAAATACGCGGCCGCGTGACCTCGTTGGCGCGCTCGGTGCGTCGCCCGTGGACCCCGACGCGCGCGCCAAGGGCGGCGAACTGCCCGACGATGCCGCGCCCGATCCCCGACGTCGAACCGGTGACGAGCGCGACCTTGCCGACGAGTGCGGCCATCGGATTGGCGCAGTCTACCCGAGTTCCGACGCGTGGCGCGGCGTCGCGACGCCTTTGAAGATCAGCCACACTGCGAACGTCAGTTCGAACACCAACATCGGCAACCACACGGCCCAAGTCACCGGTGACGACCAGGCCCTGGGTCCGCCGAACAATCCGGCCATTTGCAGGGGAAGGAGCATGACGAGCAGGACCGACGCCGTCACGCCAAGCCAGGCCAACGCGACGGGAATCATGCGGCCGCGGAGAAGAAGCCAGGAGAAGACCGCGCTGCCCACAGCGAAGTAGATTTCGCCGTGGCCGGGGGCGGCCTCGATGACGCGACAGGCCAATCCCACCATGGCGAGATCGCGATCCTGCTCGCGCGTAATCGCGTAGAGCGTCACGCCCAGCACCAGCGCCGAAAACGAGGTGACCAGGGAGAGCAGAGCTGTCGCGGGCGCGTTGCCGCTCAAGACCAGACTGGCAATGCCCGCTGCGAAGTAAATCAGGAAGGTGAGCCCGGCGATTCGTGCGTTCGTCGTGACAGTCATGTGCGCTCCGCGTCAGGTCACTCGGGAGAGCCAGCCTCCGGCGCGTGCACGGGTGCTCCCAAACGAGAACGCAGACGATCGACACCAACCGCCTGGCCTGTCGGTCGAGTACCTAAGCGTCGGCTCGTTAGACGTAGAACATCTACTCCTTGTTTCCCGCGCGCCTCGATGGCCGCGGGCGCAGCTGCTCTCCATTGGCACGACACTGTGTGCCTTGTGGCCTGCGAGAAACCCCCGGGACGCCGCGGCCGGTTACTCCACGGCAGGTCACTCCACTTGACAGCCTTAGACGGCACCGGACCGCATCGCGACCATGGAACAGATCCTTTCGAACTCGATTCTCCAGCCGCGCTTCTACGCGGGAATGTTCGGGCTGTTTGCGCTGATCGCGGGCACGCTTGCGGTGGTCGGCATTTACGGAGGCATTGCCTTCGCCGTCAGTGGTCGAACACGCGAGATCGGCATTCGGATGGCGTTGGGCGCTTCGAAATACCAGGTGTTCCGTGCGGTCGTCGGCGACATGCTGCTATTGGCGGCGGTCGGCATCGCAGCGGGCGTCGCCGGTGGCGCCATGTTGACGCGCTATCTGCAGCAGATGTTGTTCGATTTGACGCCCCTCGATCCTGCCGTCTTCATCGCGATGCCCGTCGTCCTCGCCAGCGCCGTCCTGGGCGCGGCGCTTCTCTCGGCACGGCCGGCGTTGACCGTGGCACCGCTGGCTGCGCTGCGGCACGAGTAGGCCACTCACTTCAGCAACGAGAGCCTGACGCAACGCACGGAAACTGCCATCCGCTTCTGGCCTTGGGGTTGACGATAGAGCCCCTGACTGCCTTTGCCGAAGTTATAGAACGGTGCGGTGATCGGATCGTTTTCGGATACCGTCCAGTAAACTCCGTGTGCCTCCAGCCGGTCGTACTTTCCTTCAATGGAGCGATTGCCACCCAGCACGGCATTGAAGCCTGACGCCCCTCCGCTCAGGAGTGCCGTGTACGCCGCTTTACCCTTATCAGGCGAATCGTTCCCAACTCCACCATGGTGCTTCGCCAGCTGACGCCATTCGTCGTCGGTCGGCAACCGCCATCCATCTCCTAGCGACTGACATCCTCGCTGCGCCGATTCCCACGTATACAAACGGCCATATCGACGGCAGTTCGGTTCCGCATCGTCGTAACAATAAGATGACGACGTGTTGACGTTCAGATTGGCAGTCGTCCACTCTTTACCGTCCGCCATCCGTTTGGAAGAAGCGATCGTGCCGGACAGGTTCTGGTCTTTCGCCGAACGCTGTGTCGAGCCGGCGCCGCCAACAAATCCGAACGCAATACTCAGCGCGATTGCCGCGGCACTCGTTCGACTCGTCGTCATGTTGTCCTCGCCGCCAGGGTGTGATCGCGGAGTGTGTCTTCGCACCCTTGACATCACCGCACCTAACCGGGCGAGCCTAACACGGTACCGATTCCGAGTCCCGCCGCTCTGTGCCGGCGTGGAGACCGGCCCACTCTAGTACCATCCATTCGTACGCTTGAGATCCGTGAGCATGCGGCACAGGCTGAGCGACATTCAGGCATGAGCGACACACATAAAGCGATCGAGGCCATGTGGAAGATCGAGTCCACGCGACTCATCGCAGGGATTGCCCGCGTGACCCGCGACATCGGCATTGCGGAGGAACTCGCTCAGGATGCGCTTGTTGCCGCGCTCGAACGATGGCCGGACGAAGGGATCCCGGAAAAACCTGCCGCGTGGCTGATGACCGCGGCAAAGCGGCGCGCCATCGACGCTCTGCGCCGTGGCCGGATGCTGGAACTCAAGCATGGAGAGATTGCGCGAGAGCTGGAATTCCAGCAGCAGCGGCTGGGTGAAGCCATGGATCAAGCGTTGGACCAGGTCATCGATGATGATGTCCTCCGCCTCATCTTTACCGCCTGCCATCCGGTGCTGGCCGTCGAGGGGCGCGTTGCGCTGACCCTGCGCCTGGCCTGCGGCCTCACCACGGCCGAGATTGCCCGGTCTTTCCTGGTGCCGGAGAAGACGCTGGGCCAACGCATCTTTCGAGCCAAGAAGACCCTGTCCGAGGCTCATGTTCCCTTCGAGACGCCGCGCGGCGACGAGCTGAGACAGCGGCTCGAATCCGTGCTGTCCGTGGTCTACCTGATCTTCAACGAGGGATACACCGCCACCGCGGGCGACGAGTGGATGCGGGCAGCGCTCTGTGAGGACGCGCTCCGCCTTGGACGCATGCTGGCGCAGTTGCTGCCCGGGGAGCCCGAGGTGCATGGTCTGCTGGCGCTGATGGAGTTGCAGGCGTCGCGCAGCCGAGCGCGTCGCGGGCCAGCCGGAGAAGCGGTTCTTCTGCCGGAGCAGGACCGTTCGTTGTGGGACCATGCGCAGATTCAGCGAGGCATGGCGGCACTCGAGCGGGCGCAGCAGCTGGGTGGCGGCGCTCATAGTTACACGCTGCAGGCGGCGATCGTTGCGTGTCATGCGCGAGCCAGCACCGCAGCGGATACCGACTGGGAGAGGATCGTGCTTCTCTATGACGCCCTGCTTCAGATCAGCCCGTCTCCCATCGTTGGGCTGAACCGCGCGGTCGCCGTCGGCATGGCACAAGGGCCAGCCGCCGGGCTCCATGCGCTGGATGCGCTCGCGGCTGAGCCCGCGCTGGCCAACTATCATCTGCTGCCGAGCGTCAGGGGAGATCTGCTGGTGAAGCTGGGACGACATGCCGAAGCCCGCGAAGAGCTGCAACGCGCCATCGCCATGACGGACAACGTTCGGGAGCACGAATTGCTGTCGAGAAAACTAAAAATCCTGGGCCCTTTGTAGAATTCGGGTCGGGCCATTCGTCGACATTGTGAAGGGCAGGACAAGCGGCCTTTCCGATCACTGTTACGCCACAAAGGAGAAAACATGCCGCAATATTTGCTGACGAATTTCCTCCCCGACAACTTCGACCCATCGACCGTGGACGAAGCGACGGTACACGCTATCGACGTGCTCAACGAAGAGCTGATCGCTGCTGGTGCCAGGCTCTTAGCTGTCGGCCTCGCCCCAGCCAGCCAGGCGAAGTCGCTGCGGACGCAGCCCAATGGCGAAGTGCTCATCACCGACGGCCCGTATCTGGAAGCCAAGGAGCACGTTGGTGGTTTTTGGATCCTGGAAGCCGCTGACATGGACGAGGCGCTGGCGTGGGCCCGCAAGGCTGCCATCGCCAGCCCGGTGTCGGGCGAGGTGCGCGAGATCCCGTACAGCAGCCTGCCGACCGGCACAGCTCACCCATCGCGCCAGCGAAAGCCGTGAAGACGCGACCGACGGACGCAGCGGGACCAACAGTCAACTTCCAGCGTGCGTGATCATCTGGATGGCGAACGTCGTCGCAATCAGCGGATCGTCCTCCTTGACGACCCCGTTGGCGTTGCGAAAACTGCCATCGTTTGCCTGCTCAGGCAGGCGAACGCGCTGCTGAAGCCGCACGCGTGCGATCGCGGCGCCGTAGTAGAAGCGCAGTCCTGCGCTCCACGAAGCCTGCCGACCCTCATCGAAGCCCGGGAACCCGGTCGGACTGGTGATTCCTGTCGAGCCATGCGATCCCTCTGGCGATTCGGTCGTCGCTGTCCGGAACTCCAGACGCCCTGAGTGCCAGCACTCCATCGGCCGTGGTCGTGCCGTAGCTGACGAACCCTTCGGCGCTCTGGCCCGCCTTGTTGAGCGCTGGAATGACGGGTGAGAAGAAGAATCCGCCGTCGTGATTCTGTGACCGCTCGAGAAACACACGCGCTCGCGTCATCGCCGGATCCGAGCCGTCAACACCGGAGGCGCGCAGCGCTTCGAGCACGAACCGCGTCATCGACAGGTCCACATGGCCGGCGTCGGGCGGACGTCGAATCGCGCCGCCCATTCCCCAACCGCCGTAGGCCGGGTGTTCCGGTGTCCAGCCGTTGGCCTCGCTGAACTGCTGCGCTCGCAGTTGCGCGACCATCGGCGCGATATCCGCCGTCCACGAACCCACCTTCGCGCTATGAGCGACGGCGGGCAGGCGGCGCTCGGCCGCCACCAGCGCATCGACGGCGAGCGCCGTGGCGTAGTTCGGATAATCCGCATTGCCGCCTGTGACGCCCACCGCCCCGTCGACGCTCGTATGCCTTCTGATGAACGCAATTGCGCGATCGACGGCGCCGGCGGGGGCGAGCACCGCGGCATCGGGAACGCGCAGCAATGCACCGAGGACGAAGGGCGTCAGCGACTGGCCGGAACGAAGCAGGCCGTACGTGGCGCTGTGGAAGCCTCCGTCGGCTGCCTGCTGTGCCCAGAGATATTGCGCGGCCCGCGCAAGCGAGCCGCGCTCACGTTTCCACGAGCACGCGGCGGCAGCCGCCGCCGTCAACAAGAAGACGCGGCGGTCAACGCGCACGATCGACGGTGAGGTTCAGAATCGCCGCACTGGTCATCGCGACCCTTCCAGTGATGCAGTGGTGACCGGCCCATGTGCCATCGTTGTTCTGCAGGCCGAGAATCTTCTGCGTGATGTCGGCATGCCATTTCGACCAGGCATCGCCGCCGACGCGTTTCATGCTGTCGCTGATGTTGAGATAGGAGAAGAACTCCTCGCCCCCCATCGACCCGTATCCACCGACGAAGGCGGCATTGGCGAGCTGACCCTGAATCGCGCTAATCTGCTTGGCGTTCTGCACTCTGTCCGCCGCGGTGCGGCTCAACTGCTCCAGCGCCTGCGCACTCTGATACAGCGCGACGCCTGCGGCTTCGGCGGGCGCGGCGCCCGAGGCAACGACCGGGCTGGCGGCGGACAGCCCACCGGCCGCGCCTCGAGCCCTGGGCGGCGGGGGGGCGCTGAGGGCGCTCACCGTGTACTCGTCGGCACGCTTCAAGACCGCGGCATCCACCGCCACGCCTCTGTTTTGCGCCTCGAAGAGGCTGCGCGAAGCCAGCGACGTGCCGAGCACCGGCGCCCAGCCGCCGGCAATGTTCCAGCTTCCGTCCGACTGCTGATGCTTTTCGATCTTCGCGACCGTCTTCTGCAGCGCCTGGCGGACCCGAGCGTTCAGCGCCGGCGTCGACGCGCGTCCGTCAATCTGCGACATCAGCATCGACGAGAGAAACGTGTCGATGTACGGGCCCAGCTTTCGCTGGATCTGCGTGCCCTGGCGATCGGTGATGGCCAGGCCGTCGGCCGGACTCGCCTCGATCCGCTGCAGGATAAATGCGAGTGCGCGCTCCACCTGCGGCTCGTACTGCCTGCCGGCCTGCAGGAGCGCAAGGGCCGCGACCGCCGTGTTGGCGACGTCGTTGCCGCTCGATTCCAGCCGCTCGCCCGGCCGCGTGGTGGACGCCGCGCCGCCGTCCTGGCCCCACCCGCCGTCGGCGCCCTGCACGGACGCCAGCCACTGGGCCGCTTTGGTGACCGCAGGCGATACCGGCGCCGGCGCAGTTTTCGGTTCGGGCGCGGTGCGCTGGGTCTGCGCCCACACTGCTCCGCCCGCCACCACAGCTCCTGACATGACAACGGCCAGCAGTCTCATACGGGTCCCCCTTCGCTGATTCATGTGCTCCTTTGGACGATGCCCTCGCGTCAGTGGCTGTCACGGGGCACGAGACGCCGAGCCGCTGCGAACTCCTCCCCTGGGCGTCACACGGTAAAGGGCGACGCCTCTGGGGCTCGTCAAGGCACCGCGGCAAGGACGATGTTCGGGCCGCCTGCGCCTTCTAACAGTCAGAACGAATGGACCTGGGAATCTTGCACGCTGCCGGACGGACGGCTAAGGCGCTCGCGTATCAGCCACTGGTTCCGCGCCTCAACCTCGCGAGTCCGACGTAAAGAAGTTGCGAAAGGCTGGAGGCGATTGTTGACAGCGGCGTGCACATGATCAGCATCGCCGGTAAGACCAGGCAGCCCCGTGCCATGGACTGAACGAGCATCGCCGCGTAGGTCGAGTCGCTATGTGCTCCGTATAGGAAGTCACCACCGACGGTGTAGAAGTACACGCCGACGACCGCTGGAATGGGTGCGAGAACAATTCCGAGGATGTTCCAGGTTCGGTCACTGGACTTGAGACGTACGGCGATGAGCCCGCAGATGCATCCGACGACCAGGGGAATGGAGAGCACGATCCCGATAAAATCACCCGTCACTTGCCATAGTGGCGCAACCATGGTTAATATTAGTGAACATGTTTACTGAAAATGTCAAGCCGCGCAAACGGGGCCGACCGCCAGGGCGGACGCCGCAGGGCGCCGCTGCCAAGCGCCACCTCTACGCGACCGCGCTGCAACGAATCGCCGCGCGTGGTTATGAGGGAACCACCCTGCGCGATATCGCCGAGCAGGCTGGCGTCAGCGTCGGCCTCCTCTATCGCTATTTCCCGAGCAAGCAAGCGATCGTGATCGCGCTCTACGACGAGCTGTCAGCAGAGTACGCGCATCAGGCCGCGCCACTGCCTTCAGGACGGTGGCGGGACCGGTTCGTCTTCGCGCTGACGACCAGCCTCGACGTGCTCAAGCCACATCGGGTGGCGCTGCGCGCGCTGATTCCGGTGCTGGTTGGTGATCCCGGGGAGGGCGTGTTTTCAGCGACGAGCGCGTTCTCCCGGGTTCGCGTGCAGGGAGTGTTCGAAGCGGCGGTGACCGGGGCCACCGACGCTCCACGACCGCCGCTCGCGCAAGCGCTCGGCCGCCTGCTCTACCTGGTGCACCTCGCCGTGCTGTTGTGGTGGCTCCTGGACAAGAGCGCCAATCAGCGCGCGACGTCGGGACTCATCTCGGTCACCGAGCATCTGCTGCCCTCAGCGTCTCTGGCGCTTCGCGTGCCGCCGGTGCGACGGTTCGTGCTCTCGGTCGATGCGTTGGTCGGCGAAGGCCTCATAGGTGATGCGGTTGAAGTGACCGGGACACCTTGATGTCGGCCGGGATCGCCGAGGCCCCGCTTTATAATCCGATGCGGCAGGATGGTTCGTACCGTTTCTCACTATCGCATCGACGCCGAGCTCGGCCGCGGCGGCATGGGGGTCGTCTATCGTGCGAGCGACACGCGCCTCGGGCGTGCGGTCGCGATCAAGATGCTCACCGCGGAGGCCACGACCGACGCGGACCGCATCCGCAGGCTCGTTCAAGAAGCGCGCTCGGCATCGGCGCTCAACCACCCCAACATCGTCACGATCTACGACATCGAGGAGGCGGACGGTTCCACGTTCATCGCGATGGAGCTCGTCGAAGGCACCACGCTCGATCGGATGCGGGCCGGCGGCCAGCTACCGGTGGCCAAGGCCCTCGATCTCGGCACGCAGATCGCGTCGGCGCTCGAGGCCGCGCACGCAGGCGGCATCATCCATCGCGACATCAAGCCGGCCAACGTCATCGTCACCCCTAACGGACGCGCCAAGGTGCTCGACTTCGGGCTGGCCAAGCTCTTCGAACGCCCTCCAAATCAGGACACGATGACGGCATACGCCACGCGTCCGGGCCTGATCATGGGGACGCCGGCGTACATGTCGCCGGAGCAGGCTGAAGGCCGGACGGTTGACGCGCGGTCCGACATTTTTGCTCTGGGCGCTGTGCTCTACGAGATGCTGGCAGGCCGACGGGCGTTCACCGGCAACTCGGACCTCGGGGTCATTACGTCGATTCTGCGTGACCAGCCGCCACCAGTCAGGACGCTGCGGGCCGACGTGCCGCCGGCGGTTCAGGCCATCGTCGATCGATGTCTGGCCAAGAATCCTTCGGCACGCTACGCCAGTGCCGCCGCGCTTCGCACGGATCTCGCCGCGGCGCACGCCGCGCTGACCCGGCCGGCGGAGGCCGCGTGGCGGCGGCCGGCCGTCGTGATCCCCGTGGCGCTGCTGCTCGTCGCGGCGGCTGGCTTCGGCATCTGGCAAACGGTCCAGGCGAGACGAGCGCGCTGGGTCCGTCAGGAGGTCATTCCAGAAATCCGACGGCTGCAGACCGCTGAGCAGTTTACGCAGGCGGTTCGGCGAGCGCGGCAGGTCGAGCGTTATGCGCCCGAGGAGGTCGCGTGGCTTCGGCAGGGCTGGCACTCGGTGAACCTCAGCACCCAGCCGCAGGACGTGGAGGTGTCGTTCAAGAACTACATGGATGTGAACGGTGAGTGGGAACCGCTCGGTCGAACACGCCTCGGACGGGAGACGCTTCCGTTCGGGTACTACCGTGTCCGGATCTCGAAAGCCGGGTACTCGCCAGTCGAGGTCAGCAGCACGGCGATCGGACGGCGCCTGCCGATCACGCTCGCGCCGGAGGGCTCGACGCCACCCAATATGGTGAAGGTGGCCGGCGGCGAGTTTGGTGTCAGCGTGGCGAAGCCAGTCGTGCTGCCGGACTTCTGGTTCGACAAGTACGAGGTCACGAATCGCGAATTCAAACGGTTCGTCGACGCAGGTGGCTACCGCGATCGAACGTTCTGGAAGCAACCCTTCCAGCATGGCGGTCGCGTGCTCGGCTTCGACGAGTCCATCGCGCGTTTCCGCGATCTCACCGGCAGGCCCGGCCCGGCATCATGGGAGCTTGGCAGCTACCCGGTCGGGCAGGACGACTTTCCGGTTGCCGGCATCAGCTGGTTCGAGGCGGCCGCGTTTGCCGAGTTCGTGGGAAAGAGCCTGCCCACGCTCTATCACTGGTATCGAGCGGCCAACATGGACGAGATCTCGTCGGACATCCTCCGCCTCAGCAACTTCGAGGGCAAAGGTCCGCATCGAGTTGGCGAGAGCGGAGGCCTTGGTCCGTGGGGAACGCTCGACATGGCCGGCAACGTCAAGGAATGGTGCACCAACCTGACGGAGGGGACCACGCTCCGTTACATTCTCGGCGGCAGCTGGGATGAACCGAGCTATAAATACATGGAACCTGACGCGCAGGATCCCTGGGGGCGCTCAACACGGTTTGGCGTCCGGCTCGTGAAGGATGCCGGGGCCGTCGGTGAAGCCGGCGCCCCGATTGCGCGTGTCTACGGCGATCCCAAGACCGTCGTGCCCGCATCCGATGCGCAGGTCGAAGGGTATCGCCGCTTTTACCAGTACGACCGCACACCGCTGAACGTACGTGTCGAGGATGTCGACGAGAGCTCGCCGTACTGGCGGAAGGAAACCGTCAGCTTCGACGCCGCGTACGGGAGCGAGCGCGTTCCCGCCAATTTGTTCATCCCGCGCAACGGCACGCCACCGTATCAGACCGTGGTCGTGTTCCCCAGCGCGTACGCGCTGAGTGCGACGTCGAGCCAATTGCTCGACTACTCGCGCTTCGACTTCCTCATGCGGAGCGGACGCGCCGTGCTCTACCCGGTCTATCAGGGAACCTACGAGCGACGGAGAGGGCCGACCAAGGGTGAAAGCGACCTGCGGGACTGGCACGTGCAGATGGCGAAGGATTTCTTTCGTTCGGTCGACTATCTGGCAGAGAGGCAGAATGTCGACAAGGAGCGCCTCGGCTACTACAGCCTGAGCCTGGGCGCGTACTTCGGCCCGATTCCGGTGGCGCTCGAGCCACGCATAAAGGCGGCCATCTTCGCGTCCGGAGGAGTCGTTTTCAACCGTGCCCCGGAGATACAGCCCGCCAACTTCGCACCTCATGTGAAGGTGCCGGTCCTCATGGTCAACGGCAAGGACGACTTCCAAGCACCTGCCGCCTCGCGGCTTCGCCTCTTCGAGCTGCTCGGTACACCCGCGGAACACAAGAAGCTCGTCGTGCTCGAGGGCGGTCACGTGCCCAATGACTTCAACGGGCTCGTCCGTGAGGCACTCGACTGGCTCGACAAATACCTCGGGCCGGTTAAGCAGTAGAGCGTCGCCGGGACGGCGGCGAAACCACTCGTACTGAACCTGCAGCCGACGCACAAGCGCATAGTGGTTTCAATTCGCGAACGTGCCACATAAGGAGAGCTGCGTGCCGCAAAGAATGATTTGGCTGATCACTGGAGCTGGTCGAGGGTTAGGCGTCGACACCGCCAGGGCTGCGTTGGCCGCCGGGCACGCCGTGGTCGCCACCGGGCGCGATGCGGCGAAAGTCGCGACCGCGGTGGGTACTCACGAGGGCCTGCTTGCGCTCTCACTCGACGTCACTCGACCGGAGGAAGCAAACGCGGCTGTCGAGACGGCTGTCGCGAAGTTCGGCCGCCTCGACGTCCTGGTCAACAACGCCGGCAACTTCTTCGCCGGCTTCTTCGAGGAGCTCAGCCCCGAACAGGTCCGTAGTCAGATTGAGACACTGTTGTTCGGCCCGATGAATGTCACGCGCGCTGCCCTACCCGTCATGCGAAAGCAGCGCTCGGGCTTAGTGGTCACGATTTCCTCGACGGCGGGCATCACCGGCCAAATGTTCTGCACGGCATACGCCGCCGCGAAGTTCGGTATCGAGGGTTGGATGGAATCGCTCACGCCAGAGATCGCCCCCTTTGGCATCCGCACGATGCTCGTCGAGCCGGGGTTCTTCCGCACCGAGCTGCTTTCAACCGACTCGACAACCTATGCCGAGCCAAGAATCGACGACTACGCGGAGCAGACCAGGGAAATTGTCAAGGCTTGGAAGGGAATGGACGGGAAACAAGGTGGCGATCCCGCCAAGCTCGCTGCGGCCTTGGTGAAGCTCATCGCCCTCGAGGAACCGCCGGCCCGCTTCGCTGCCGGCGCCGATGCTGTACAGACATTCGAGGCGAAGGCCAAGGCGCTCCTCGCTCAGGCTCACGCCCACCGCGAACTGTCCGCCGCTCTTGCGCACGAAAATGTCTGACGGTCCGGTCGCCGCCACGACGACCATCGATTTCGCGATGTTCAACATGGCCAAGCCCTCGCTGGCGCGGCTGCTGAGCGTCGACGACAAGATCCATCTCGAGATCGAGTTCAAGACGTCATCGCGGAACGCCATAGGAGATTGCCGGAAGGGTCATTCGCTCGGCATCCGATATTCCTTGGAGCACTCGAGTGACGCGAGCGATGCCGTAGCATGAGGGTGTGGCCGGAACTCTGGACAAGCAGGCACGCGTGCTCGGCAGCGTGCTGGCCGTGCTGTGGGCAGTCTTTCTCGTCAATGTGATTCTGCACGGGCGCTTGCTCGAGTTCGGCGTCATTCCGCGAACGGTGATTGGATTGCGCGGCATTGCTCTCAGTCCCTTTCTTCACGGCAGTCTTCAGCATCTCGTCGCCAATAGCGTCTCGTTCGTCGTCCTCGGCTGGCTGGTGCTGCTGCGCGGCACGCGCGCGTTCACGCGAGTCACGATTGTGGCGGCGCTCGCCTCGGGTACCGTTGCGTGGCTGCTGGGTGCTGGAGGGTCAGTGCACATCGGCGCGAGCGGCGTCATCTTTGGCTATCTCGGCTATCTGATGCTGAGCGGATGGTTCACGAGAAGCATCGGCACCGTCTTACTCAGTCTGATCGTTACAGTCATGTGGGGCGGACTCGTTCTGGGCGTGCTACCCGGTGCGCCAGGCGTGAGTTGGCAGGCGCATCTCGGCGGATTCGTCGGCGGCGTGATCGCGGCGGGGCCTGCGAGTCGCAGGCGACGCTGAGGCTCGTGGCTCCTGAGAGGTGTGTCCGTCGAGATTTTCCAAACTGCCGGGACAGTTCGAGCGGGCCATAGAGCGCCCACGAAGTCATCGCGGTTGCAGCCAATGGCCCCGACGATACCCGAAAGTGCCAGCTGGAATACGGGATCGCTCAGACGAATCGCGTGAAGGAACTTCGCCCGCTCATGCCGGCAGTGTTGGAGGCGCTGGGCCGGGTTAGCCCGGGGGAACTCCTCACGGTTGGTGGCTAACCGGTGGAACGGGCGCTTGTCTTCGATCAAACCCTCGATATGCAACTCAATCGCCTCATACATCCGCCGCTCCGTGTCTTCCCGAGTCGCGCCGGTCGCGACGCAGCCTGGAGGATCAGGGGAATACGCTGAGAAATTGTCGCCGGCGCGCTCGATGATGATCAGAAATCGGTGCATAGCGAACCTCAGCCGTGCAGGTGAGGTTGGCGGTGACGTTGCGCGGCAGGTGCAGCTACGCCGTTTTGAGAAGCGACGCCCGCACGGTCGCCGGCACCTCAACAGCGACAAATCGATCAGCAGAAAACAGGTAGTCCTCGCCACTTTCATCGACGACGCGAAGATCGCCGTCGCGTTCCGCCGCCTCGTCGGGCATCACGACGTAGATCTTGTTGCGCTCGAGGGAGGCCTCGTAGCCCGTGTTGCGAATGCACACTGCGAAGCGGACGTTCCGGCGTCGCCGGCGAGCCCTAGTCGAGGTACCTTTTCCGTTTGAATTCTTTGCGGCCGATCCCATGTGCTTCATACCAGTGTAGCTCAGCCAATCGCGCCGGGCCGCGACCGACTCGGATTCGGGCGATGCCCTTCATTTTGCGCCAGCGACCCCTGCCATACCAACGCTGCAGCCGCCGCCGATCACGCAGACTCGATCCTGTCGCGATGACCTCCGCGTTCGTGACGTCGCCGACGATCTCGAAATCCACCCCGCGTATCTTAGCCGCGCCGACGTGGCAGGCCGTGTAGCGGGGTGAGGTGGGCGAAGCAGCAGGACTCAGCGAACGAGCCCGCGTCCACCGGCACCTGAGGGGCGAAGTCCATGTGGATGAAGCGCGCGAGCGGAGCGACGCGCGCCATGCGAACGGAGCGCGACTTGCCCCAGTGCCTTTTCTATTGGAGGCGAGTCGCGCGAGTGAGCCCGCCTTCGCTCGCCTGAGAGCGCAGAGCTACGGCGCGGCAGGCCGTGTAAGGGGTCTGGCCGCCGCCGCCGAGGCTCCGGCGCCCAAGGGGACGAAGTCCCCCGTCGACGTAGCGCGCGAGCGAAGCGAAGCGCGCCACGCGAACGGAGCGCGACTTGCCTGAGTGCTTTTTCATTGGAGGCGAGTCGCGCGAGTGAGCGTGTCAGGGGTCTGGGGACGAAGTCCCCAGATCAAGATTGGAGGCGCCGCCCGGAATTGAACCGGGGATGGAGGTTTTGCAGACTGTCCAGCCGGCGCTAAGTTGTTGGCTCGTTTTGCTTTCTGTTGTGTCGTGATCGGTCGTTTTCGAGGGTGTTCGGGCGGTTCTGTTCCCAAGTTGTTCCCACGTTTGGGTGGAGGTCTTTTTGGAGGTTTCTTGGGAACAACAAGGACATGTCGATGCGCCGAAAGACTGCCGGCGACCTGGGCGAGCACCGAGTAGGTGCACTGAGCGTCGCCGGCATCGTTGGTAAGATAGCCTCGACCTGCTCGGCAACCTGAGGATTCCGATGACTCAACTCCATCGCATCACCGTCGATCCGAACGTGTGCGGCGGACGTCCGGCCATCCGCGGGTTGCGCATCCGCGTCAAGGACATCCTCGAGATGCTCGCCGCTGGCGCCAGCCGCGAGCAGATTCTCGCTGATTACCCGTATCTCGAAGCGGACGACATTGTCGCGGCCCTCCAATTTGCCGCTACGCAAAGCGACCACCCCGTGCTACGGGGCGCTTGATGCAGTTCTTGGTCGATGCTCAGCTGCCGCCGCGATTCTTGACGCACTCCAAGGGGGCCAGGGACTTGGAGAGAGTGACTGGAAACTCGGCTCTTGAGCGCAAACTCGACGCAGTCGCGAAATCCTGGCTCGATGTCTCGCGGATGGCGCAAATGGCAATGGCGAAACGCCTTTCCCGGATAGGGGCTCGGGCACAGAACATCGGGTGGGGTTACGGCGACTACGTTTACGACGTCATCAGGCGTCTGAAAGTGAACCCTTGAAGGTGATTGTCCACACGGACAACACGCGATCTAACATGGCGTGCAGTCGACGGCGGTGTGATCATGAGTCGCCGCGGCTGAAGCCTGACGTTGATATGACGTGAACATGGAACCAGCGCGGAAAGAGCGGATCGGCGCCCTGCCACCGCGATACGCGTTTGTCCTGAATCCGCACGCCGACACGAAGTTCACGAAATGCCCACGCTGCGAGACGATAACGAATCTCCGGAAGTTGTCGTTGGTGATTCACGTCGAAGGTTTCGGCTTGGTCATCCTGGGGAAGACTTGTCGCCTCTGTTTGAGGTGCGAGACGCTCATCGCGCACAAGGCAGAGCTGGACAAACTGATCAGCACGGTGGCCACCGTGTCGACACCGAACTACTTCGTGCTCGGCACAACGGACCGACAGACGTACCGTCAGGGTCTGGCCGGGGCCGCCTCGGTCGACGACTTGAAGGCGCACATGTCGGACTTCAAGTCGTACTGGAACGTGGAAATCACGCCAGCCGGCTGGTACCCGAAAGACGAACCCGGGAAGGGACGGGCTGGCTAACACCCAAATGGAGCCGACGCGCCGGCTATCGCGTGCCATCCTGTCGCCGCGGCGCGCGGCTCAATTGACACGAGTAAGACTTGAAGGCGAAATCGGACTCACGGCCGATGTCTTGGAGAATGTGCAGCGCGCGTGCCGGCAACGATACCCGGACCTTTCCGGCGCGCAGCCGATACCGAACCAGCTTAGGCCCGCACGACGACGTATTCTGCGAAAGACGTCGACTGCGGAACGGGCTGCCTGTCTTCGATCAGACCTTCGATGTGCAACTCGATCGCCTCGTACATCCGCCTTTCCGTTTCTTCCCCCGGTCGCGCCGGTCGCGACGCAGCCTGGAAGGTCCGGGGAATAGGCTGAGAAATTGTCGCCGGCTTTCTCGATGACGATCAGAAATCGGTGCATTGCTAGTCCTTGAGTCGGCCCGTGTAGCTTGCGGTGGGCGGCGCGCGCGGTCATGCCGTCTGTCGGATCAACGCGCGTACGGTCGCTTGACGACGTGTTCTCGGTTTGGGCTGGACGACAATCCGCACGTCCTGTCCGAGCGCATTGAGAAACCGATACAGCCTCTCCATTGAGTATCCGGCGAGCCGGCCCCGCGCCAGGTTTGAGATGTCCGACTGCGCGCCACCCAGAGCGACAGCCGCCTGTATCTGCGTCAGCCGTCGCCGCTCGATCTGTTTCTGGATCGCTCGCGCCAGCTCTGCTTTCGCGAGCCATTCGTCTGCGTCCGGGAGCTCCAACGCCGCGAACAGATTGTCGCTGGGCCCAACCGTCGTCACGTCGGCCTCTGCGGCCCCTCTCGAACGATTCGCACGACCTGCCCGCGATGTCCGTGACCGCTTCGGCTGCTTACGCATGGCGATCCTCCTCCGGGTTTCCGACGCCGCGATAGTGCCGCTCGTAGTGCGCCTCAGCGCTCTTCAGGCGGCGCCTGATGAGGTCGATCTCGGTCTTCGGCGTCGCGACGCCTTTCTTTGACTTCTTCTGAAACACGTGGAGCACGTATACCGCTTGGGCGAAACGCACCGTATAGACGGCCCGGTAGGTCGATGAGTCTTCATCCTCAATCAGCTCGAGGACACCAGCGCCGCCGAAACCCTTCAGCGGTTTCGCGCCGACTGGTCTATCGCCGTACTGCACGTCGAGCAGCTGCCGGCCAAAGGCGCCTCGCGCCAACGGTGGCACGCGTCGGAGGTCGTCCAAGCTCGATGCGATGAAGTGGACCGGCTTCCGCGCGGGGTCCGCCACTACTTCGAATTATCGTAGATTTACAATAGTCGGTCAACTCGCTCCTTCGGCGCGTGACCCGAGTTGACGAGGCGTTCCCAATTGTTCCCGTTCCCTGGGATCCGCTGGGCACCCGACTTCCGTAAACCACAATGACTCTACGGATTACCGACCTTGCCGGGAACCGACGCTCGCGGAGGGAGGAGGTTTTCCGGACCTCCTCCCTCGCACTCTTGTGCGAAGCAGAATTCGCCAATTTCTTAGGAATTGGAGGCGCCGCCCGGAATTGAACCGGGGATGGAGGTTTTGCAGACCTCTGCCTTACCGCTTGGCGACGGCGCCCCTCGAACGAAGGTCCGGCCCTAGATCAGGACCGCACCCGAATCGCAGACCCTTGAGTCTATACCAACGGGCGCTCGCGGCGGATTCGTCCCAACGTTCGAAGTTTGAAGTTCGAACTTCGAAGTTCGAAGTTGCCGCGTTCACTGCCCCGCCGGCGACACGACCTTCAGCCCGACGACGCCGGCAAGAATGAGTCCGAGGCACACCAGCCGCGCCGGCGTGGCGGGCTCGTTGAAGAGCCACAATCCGAGGAGCGCCGTGCCGGCGGCACCGAGTCCCGTCCACACGGCGTAGGCTGTCCCAATCGGCAGGGTCCGCGCCGCGACCGCGAGGAGCCCGACGCTCGCGATCAGCGCGACCACTGTCCACACGCTCGGCCAGAGCCGCGTGAACCCCTGCGTGTATTTGAGCCCGATCGCCCAGCCGACTTCGAACAGCGCCGCCGTCACCAGAATCGCCCACGCCATCCGCCGATCCTACCGGCTCGGCGACGCGGGCGTTTGACATTCGGCACCGCCGGCGGCAGGCTGCGCCCATGCCCATCTGGCTTTCCATAGGACTCGGCGGCGCGCTCGGATCGCTGGCGCGCCACGGCGTCAACGTCGCCTTCGCGCGCGTCGGTCGCGCGGTCCCTTACGCCACCGCCTCTGTCAACATCGCCGGCTGTTTGGCGATTGGCGTGCTCGCCGGCCTGGTCGCCTCCGGCACCGTGCGCATGAGCGAGCCGGTGCGGGCGTTCGTGTTCGTCGGCGTCCTCGGCGGCTTCACGACGTTCTCGAGCGTCGCGCTCGACACCCTCACGCTGACACGCACCGGCGCCGCGGGCGTTGCGTTCCTGAACGTCGCCGGCCAGGTCGTGGCCGGCCTGGCCGCCGCCTTCATCGGGTACCGGTTGGCCAAGGGAAACTGAGAGCTCCGCCGTTCGGACCGGGCTGTGTATTGCCCCTCGAACTGCCGATTGTGTAGACTGTGGAGTCTGGCAGGGCGGGAATAACTCAGTGGTAGAGTGCGACCTTGCCAAGGTCGAAGTCGCGGGTTCGAATCCCGTTTCCCGCTCCATTTTTCTGACCGGGGGCTTCGCCCCCCAGACCCCCTACACGCTCACTCGCGCGACTCGCCTCCAGTGAAAAGCGCCGTAGGCAAGTTGGCACTCCGCTCGCGCGTGGCTCACTCGCTTCGCTCGTTCGCTCAACCAAGCTGGTGGCTACCGCCGAAGCCTCAGCGAAGGCGGCCTGCACCCCGCCTGCCGCCCTCCATTACGCGGCGTGCGCTCACGCCCCGGGCGCGCGGTAGGCGACCTTCTTCTTCGCCGCCTCGTCCACTTCTTCCGCCGTGATGAGCGGCGTCGTCGTGCACCGGACCACGCCGGTCGCACCGATCGTCAGGCTCAACGCCGTCGCCGTGGCCGCATCGGGCAGATCCACGATGACGAAGGCATCGGTGTCGCCGAACGCAAAGTACATCGCTTCCACCTTGCCGCCGAGCGCCTGGACACCTTCAGTGACCGTCTGGCGTCGCCGCGAGCCACCTTCCTTCAACAAACCCTTGGCACCTTCCGCGCTGTAGGACGCTTTCACGAGATACTTCGCCACGTTTGCCCCCTCGATGTGCGGGTTGAACCGCGTGATCGTGCTGACGTGCCGTTGAACCTACTCGTCCAGGCCAGGCGCCGTCAAACACCGAGCGGACTCCCGGAACCTCGCTCCTTGCAGTCTCGTATTGTCGATAACCTAGGCATCGACCTATGAGCCGACCTTCCGACCTGATCCAGGGCACGCTCGATCTGCTCATCCTGAAGACGGTCGCCAACGAGCCGAAGCACGGCTGGGCGATCGCGCGGCGGATTCAGCAAGTCAGCGGCGAAGTGCTGCAGATCACGCAGGGCTCGCTCTACCCTGCCCTGCATCGTCTCGAGCAGCAGGGCTGGCTGAAGTCGGAATGGATCACGACCGAGACCGGCCGCGAGGCGAAGGCCTACACGCTCAGCACCTCCGGCCGGAGGCAACTGGCCAGGGAACTCGAAAGCTGGGATCGGCTGTCGAGCGCGATCCAGCTCGTCGTCAGGGAGGCGTGAAGATGACCCGGCAGTTCGACAAGCTGAAGCTGCGCCTGCGATCCCTGTTCCGATCGACGCGCGTCGAGCACGATCTCTCACGTGAACTGCGCGCCCACCTGCAGGAAGAGATCGACGCCAACATCGCACGCGGCCTGTCACCGGCCGAGGCTCGAGCGGAGGCCGATGCGGGCATTCGGCTCCGTGGCGTCGGTCGAAGAGCTGTGCCGCGATACCAGGCGCGTGCCGCCGCATCGAAAACTTCGTCCGCGACGTCCGCTATGCGGTCCGCACGCTCGTGCGCCAGCCGGGTCTGTTCGCCGCGGCCGTCACGTCCATTGCCCTCGGCGTCGGCGCCAACCTGACCATCTTCTCGCTCGCCAACACGATGCTGCTCTCGGTGCCGAGTGCGGCGGCTCCCGAGGAGCTCGTGATGATCCGCACCAGCAATGGCAGTCACGTGTCGTACCGCGGCTGGCAGCACCTCGATCGGAGCGACGCGATCGGCGGCGTCGCCGGCTATCAGTTCGAGCAGAGCGTGAACTGGCGCGACGGCCAGGAGTCGACCTCGCTGATTCCGCTTCTCGTCACCGACAACTTCTTCGACGTGGTCCGTCCGCCGATCGCATTCGGCCGCGGCTTCACGGCCGCCGAAGCGCGCGCCGAGCTCGATCCCCATCTCGTCGTCGTCAGCGACGGCTTCTGGCGCCGCCGCCTCAACAGCGATCCGCAGGCGATCGGACGGGCGCTGTCGATCAACGGCGAGCCGTTCATCGTGACCGGCGTCCTCGCGCCGAAGATCCGATCGATCGCAGGATTCGGCTTAGCCCCCGACGTGTATCTCCCGCTCAGCCAGCGGCTCGTGCCGTCGCTCGATCAACCGAAGAGCGCGGCCGTGCAACTTGTCGGCCGGCTGCGTCCAGATCAGAGCTTCGCGGCGGGACGCGCGGCGATCGCCGCGGCGGCGGCCTCGATTCCTGGCGGAGACGAATACGACGAATTCAAGATCATCCGGGAGTTCGCCCACCTCGGGGGCGTGGCGCAGGTTCGCGAGTTCAAGGAACTGGGCGTGTTCTTCATCGTCTTGATGATCGTCGCGTGGTCTGGTGCTCGCGATCGCCTGCGCGAACGTCGCCGGCCTGCTGCTCGCGCGCGGGCTGGCGCGGCGCCGGGAGATTGCGTTGCGGCTGGCGCTTGGGGCCAGCCGCGGCCGGCTGATCCAGCAATTGCTGACCGAAAGCTTCATCCTGGCGCTCGCCGGAGTGGCCGCCGGAGGTGCGCTGGCCACGATCGCGTTCATCGGTCTCTCGCGCGTGCCGCTGCCGTTGCCGCTCCCGCTCGAGCTCTCGTTCTCGGTCGATTGGCGAACCGCCGCCGTGGCGTTGATCCTGGTGCTCGTCAGCACGGGCGTCACCGGACTCGCCCCCGCGCTCCAGGCGACGCGGCCCGCGCTGGTCCCGGCGATCAAACTCGACGATCGGCACTTCGTCGTCCGCCGCCTGACGATGCGCGGCGTGCTGGTCGCTGGTCAGGTGGCGGTGTCGGTCGTCCTCCTCGTTGCCGCACTTCTCTTCGTCCGGAGCCTCATGCGCGCCACCTCAATCGATCCCGGTTTCGACGTCGATCGCCTGCTCGTGGCGCAGGTGTCGTTCGTCGAAGGCCGGCAGGGCGCGGCCGAGCGACCGGCCATCGAGACGATCGCCGAGCGTGTGCGCGCCGTGCCAGGCGTCAGCGCCGCGGCGATCGCCGCGGGCGTGCCGCTGACGATCTTTTCGGGCGGGCATACCGGCACCGAGGTCAGGCTCGATGGCGTCGAAGGCCCGACGCGCGTCGATTACGCCGGCAACGAAGTGGGCCCGGGCTACTTCGAGACGATGGGCATCCGTCTCGTGCGCGGCCGCGACTTCACCACCGCCGATCGCGGCGCTGCCGCACGAGTCGTCGTGATCAACGAAGAATTCGCGCGCCGCTACTTCAAGGGCCTGGATCCGATCGGCCGTCGAATACAGCACAACCAGCAGCCTGTCGGCGACGAGATCATCGGGGTCGTCTCGAACGGCAAGTACCGCAGTCTCTCCGAAGCGCAGGACGCCTCCATCTACAGCCCGCTGCTCGCGAGGCGCGAGTCACGGCGGCTCACGCACGTGCTGGTCCGGACGGACGGCGATCCCGAAACACTTGCGGCAGCGGTACGATCCGCGATCCTGGCGGCGGACGGCAGCGCGGCGGTCACGCTGACGCCAATGCGCTCCGGGTTGGCGTTCGCGATGCTGCCGAGCCAGATGGGATCGGTCATGCTTGGACTCTTCGGCGCCCTTGGCACCACGCTCGCGATGGTGGGACTCTTCGGCGTGATCTCGTTCGCGGTGAGCCGGCGGACCGCGGAGATCGCGATTCGCGTCGCCCTCGGCGCCTCACGCGGGAACGTGCTGCGACTCGTGCTCTTCGATGCCGGCCGTCTGATCGCCTCGGGGCTGCTCATCGGTCTTGGACTCGCATGGCTCGTCACCACGCCGCTCGCGGCATTTCTGGTCGATGGCGTCAGCCCGCTGGATCCGTTGAGCTTCGCCGGTGCCCTCGCGGTCCTCGCCCTCGCATCGCTCGCCGCAGTGTGGGGACCGGCGATGCGCGCGCTGAACATTGTGCCCAGCCGGGCACTCAAAGCGGAGTGAGGCGAGTCTGCTTCGTGCTCTTCGTGTTGAAAAGAACTAGACACGCGCGCGAGCCAGTGCGGTTGACATCGCGAGCGCGACGAGGCCGGCGATGAGCATCAGGGCGCCCAGGCCGAGGCCGGCGTACCAGACGGAAAGGTTCGGAACGATCGGGTAGGCCTGAAGCAAGTCGGTACAGAAGCGCAATGCGATGACGGCGACGAGACCGACGCGGACGAGCAGCAAAACACCGAAGAAGTACACCAGCACGAACATCGCGCCGCCCAACAGCGGGTCACGGCTGAGCAGCAGATCGGGGAGCGCGAGCAGCAGGGTCGCCGCGACGATGGCCAGCCATTCTCGCCGCAGCAGCAGCCGCATGAGGACCAGCAGGAACAGCGCCGTGAACGCCTCCAGCATGGCATTGCAGGCGAGCTGCAGCGCGAGCGAGACGGCCGAGCGGGTGCCGAACCACGCCCGCCACGTCGGGTTGATGAGCGGTTCGGCCGCGCGATCGAGCCACGACGGCAAGAGCACACTGAGCATGACGAGGCAGGTGACGAACGCGCCGGCGGCGCAGCCGATCAGGATGTCGCGTCCGATCAGCGGGTCGCGCAGGCCACCGCCGAGCAGCCGGCTCCACGAGACGATCGTCGACGGCCAGTGCCGGCGGACGTAGGGCTCGAAGGCCACGTAGGTGCCCCACACCAGGCTGCCGATGACGAGCGCGCGTCCGAGGAAGCTGCTGAACAGATACCACTCGTGCGCGTCGGCGACGTGGTGCTCGTCGAGGAGCCACGCCACGGCCAGCAGGCTCGACACGAAGATGACGAGCCGCCACGCGCCGCGCCGGTCGCCGCGGCCCAGCCGGAGGTTGCGCCGCGCGACGACCACCCCGCCGATCATCGCGGTGGCCGTCAGCGCGATCCCAATGAGGCTGGCGAGATCCGACGAGTCCTCCGGCACGGGGGCCGCCGGTTCGCCAAGGCGATCCCACGGATGGACCGCGAGGAAACTCACTGGCCGCCCCTCGAAGCTGGCGGCTTCGACGCGCGCCGGGCGATCGGGCTCCGGGACGCCGACGGGCTGCCAGCCGAACCGGTGGTCACTGGCGGACCGCGGAGTCCACAAGGCGCCCGCCTCGCGCCAGGCCGCCGGATCGAGCGCGGCGTCGCGAAAGAACGGCGTCCAATCGACGTCCGCCGTCGGTGGCGGTGTCCCCAAGACGGCCGGCGGCACCGCGACGAGCTCCCGCAGCTCGCCGGTCCCGTTCAGCGTGACGAGCAGATCGCCCGCCGCGGCGAGCGGCGGATCGTCCCACGTGACTTTCGGGCTCATGCCGATGCCAAATGCCCAGCGCTTCAGGGGTCGAGCGCTCTGTCGATACCAGAACATCACGCCCTCCGGCGAGGCGCGGTTCGGCTCGGCGGTCACGGCCGAACCCGCACCGGGCCCGCGAAGGTAGCCGGCATCGTAGGCGATGCCAAACGCGGTGTCGGCGGGCGTGTACGTGTATCCCGCGCGCTCGACGATCTGACGCGCGCGCTCGACGAGCGCATCCGGCGGACGCGCCAGCGGGGCGCGCCGCGTGAAGACGGCGTACTGGCCGAGCCACACCGAGACGGCGACGAAGACGGCGAGCAGGGCGACGAGGCTCCACGCCATCACCGGGCGCAGGGCGTCGGTCGCCACCGACGCCGCGACCATCTCCGGCGACGGCGTCTCGCCGGCGGCCAGCGCAGCGGCCAGGGGATCGCCACCCGGCAACGCCGCCGCGACCTGGAGAGCCGACGCCGGACGAAGCGCCGGTTCCGGTTCCAGACAGCGGAGGATCACCCGCTCAACGGCGGCATCGACGTCGCGGACGATCTCGGACGGCGCGACGACGTCGCCGGACGCCTTCTGGAGCCGCAAGTCCGCGATCGTCCGCGCGTTGAACGGACGGCGTCCGGTGCTGAGCTCGTAGAGCACCATCCCAAGCGCGTAGAGATCGCTCTGCACCGAGGCGGACTGCCCGGCCAGCTGCTCCGGCGCCATGTAGACCGGCGTTCCCGACATCTCGCGGTCGTCGGCGACGTGCTCGACGGCGACGGCGAGCCCGAAGTCGGTGATTCGCGCCACGCCGCGCCCGTCGATCATGACGTTGGCCGGCTTCAGATCCCGATGCAGCACGCCGCGGTGGTGGGCCGCCGTCAGGCCCGCGCAGAGCTGGCGCGCGAGCTGCAGCACCTTGGTCCCGGCCAGATGATCGATGCGCTTCAACAGCGACGAGAGATCCTCGCCGTCGATGAATTCCATCGAGAGGAAATGGTGGCCGTCGATCTCGTCGATGTCGTAGACGCGGCAGACGTTCGGGTGCGAGACCTGCCGGGCGATGCGGACCTCGGCATGGAAGCGTTCGCGCCGGACGGGATCATCGGCCAGCGCCTTGGGCAGAAACTTCAGCGCGACCGGCTGGCCGAGCTTCAAATCGTCGGCGCGGTAGACCTCGCCCATGCCGCCGCGACCGAGCAGACCGATGATGCGGAAGCGCCCAGCCAGCACGGTCCCAGGCGCGTGGCCGCCCACGGCGATGCTGTCCGACGACAGGAGACGCGAGACGCCGTGGGCGACGCCAAGGACTGGCACCGCCGTCTCCGTGGGCGCGTCGGCCCCTGTCCTCAGCGCCGCGCCGCACTGCAGACAGTACCGCGCAGAATCGGGCACATCGGCCGTCGCACACGCCGGACAGCGAATCGGCACGGGAGAAGAGTATGGGAGATTTGGCTCTTCTCCGCGGCCTCCAGCTCTTCTCCGTGCCCTCGCTTTCTACTAGACTCAGGCCCACTCAGGAGCCCTCCCATGCGTCAGATATCAGCGCTCGTCCTTGGCCTGTGCTTCCTTGTCACGCCGGCGATGGCCGAACCGGTCAAGTTTGCCCGCTACCCGCACGTCAGCCAGGGCAAGCTCGTCTTCAGCTACCACGGCGATATCTGGATCGCCAACGAGAACGGGACCAGCCCCGTGCGGCTGACGGCCCACGTCGCGCGCGATGTCTTCCCGCGCCTCTCGCCGGATGGCAAGTGGGTCGCGTTCACCAGCGAGCGGTTCGGCAACGCCGACGTGTTCGTCGTGCCCTCGGTCGGCGGCGAACCGAAGCAGCTCACGTTCGCGACGACCCCCGACACCGTGCTGAACTGGACGCCCGACGGCAAGGGGATCATCATCGCGACTTCCCGCGCGGTCAGCCCGTGGCGGAGTCCGCTGTACGTCGTGCCGGTCGCCGGCGGCCTGCCGACGCCGCTGCCCATGGATGGCGGCGTGCAGGGGATGATCAAGCAGGACGGCTCGATGATCGCCTTCAACCGCATGGGCGGCAGCTACTGGCGCAAGGGCTACAAGGGCAACCGCTCCGACGACATCTGGATTCAGGATCTCAAGACCCAGAAGATCACGCGGCTGACCGACACGAATCTCAAGGACTACAAGACCTTCACGCAGGACGTGTATCCGATGTGGGGCAACGACGGGCAGATTTACTTCTCGTCGGAGCGCAGCGGCCACTTCAACATCTGGCGGATCGCGCCGACCGGCGGCGCGCCGCAGCAGGTCACCACGCATCGCGATGACGGGGTGCAGTTTCCGTCGATGAGCCCGGACGGCACGACGATCGCGTACGAGAACGAGTTCGAAATCTGGACGCTGAAGACCGGCTCGCGGACGCCGACCAAGGTGACGATCGACCTGGCCTTCGATCCGAACACGAACCTGATCAGCTTTCTCCCTTCGCAGAACCGCTCGGACGGTTTCGCCATCAGCCCGGACGGCGACTACGCGGCGATCGACTTCCACGGCGAGATCTTCCTGGTGCCGACCGACGCCGACGTCGGCGAAAAGCGGCAGGTCACGCAGAGCTCGTGGCGCCAGCGCGGCCAGTCGTTCGCGCCCAACGGCCGCTGGATGGCGTACCGTTCGGACGAGACCAGAGAGGAAGAGATCTGGCTGTTCGACCGCGAGACCGGCACGAGGAAGAAGCTGACCACGCACGAGTCGCTCAAGTCGATCGACGCCTGGTCGCCTGATTCGTCGCGCCTGGCGTGGACGGCCAACAATCGCCTGTTCGTGACGGCGGTTGAGACCGGCGTCACGACGGAGCTCGGCTACAACGTGGCCGGCGGCTACAACGTCGCGGGCTTCTCCCCGGACGGCAAGTGGCTGGTGATGACCAAGCGCGACGCCGACCAGAACGCCGACGTCTTCCTCTTCGAAATCGAGACCAAGCGCGAGCTCAATCTCACGCAGAATCCGTGGACCGACACGCAAGCGACGGTCACGCCTGACGGCACCAAGGTCGTCTTCGTGTCGGATCGGAACAACGGCGTGCCGCAATTGTTCGCGGTGGCGCTCGCGCGCGTCACCGAGGACCCGAACGATCCGCTCGTCCGCGAGCGTCAGCGACGAGCACAGGGCGGGCGTGGCGGCGGCCGCCTCCGCGCCCGGAGAGCAGGGCGCTACGGCGGGCCAAGGCGGCGGCGGGCCGACGGCGGGGCAAGGCGGCGGAGGACGCGGCGGCCAGAACCAGCCGCCGCCAGCGTTGACGACCCCGAATCTGGATCGGATCGACAAGCGCGCGGTCGCGATCACGAGCGGCGCCGAGGCGGTCCAGGGCTACTTCCTCTCGACGGACGGCCGGACGATCTACTTCCGGTCGCGAGACGACCAGGGCCCCGCGCTCTTCTCGATCGGCATCGACGGCCGCGATCGGCAGCGGCTGGTCGCCGGCGCCTACGCCGGGATGACGCCGACGACCGACCGGCGCCGCATCTTCTTCACCGAGAACAACGAGCTCTGGGGCATGGAGCTGACCGGCCAGCGGCGGCGCACGCGGGTCGCCTTCACGGTCAACGTCCGGGTCGACGAGCGCGACGAGTGGGCGCAAATCCTGAACGAATCCTGGCGCGTCATGAAATACCGCTTCTACGATCCGGAAATGCACGGGAAAGACTGGAACGCCATCCGGGCGAAATACGAGCCGCTCCTCAAGTACGTCGGCTCCAACGAAGACGTCTACGACCTCGCCAACGAGATGATCGGCGAGCTCAATGCGTCGCACACGGGCGTGAGCGGCCCCGACAGCGATCCGCAGCCGAGCGCGTATCAGACCCGCTACCTCGGTTTCGAGATGGCGCCCGACGCCGGCGGCTACAAGGTCACGCACATCTACCGCGACGGTCCGGCCGACAAGGAGTGGGTCGACATCAAGGTCGGCGACTACATCACCGCGATCGACGGCACGCCCGTCAAGGCCGGCGAGAACTACTGGGAGCGGTTGAACAGCCCGTTGAACGAGTACGTCACGGTTTCGGTGGCGAGCGCCCCGAGCGGGCGGGACTGCGCGCGACGTCCGGCTGCGCTCGGTGCCGACGCTGAACAACCTCAAGTACGAGGAGTGGGTCCAGAAGAACCGCGAGTTCGTGGACAAGGCGACCAACGGCCAGATCGCCTACGTCCACATCCAGTCGATGAACCAGCCGTCGCTCGTGCGCTTCCAGAACGAGATCAACCAGTTCTGGCAGAAGAAAGGGATCATCGTCGACATCCGCTACAACGGCGGCGGCAACACGGATCAGGAGCTCATCGACATTCTCGAGCGGCGGCCGTACCAGTACTGGAACAGCCGCTACGGCGCGCCGAGCTGGGGCCGCCGCCCGCGCCAGGCGATCGCGGGGCCCAAAGTGATGCTGATCAACTGGCGCTCGGCGTCCGACAGCGAGGTGACGCCGATGGCGTTCAAACAGCTCGGCCTCGGCCGGCTGGTCGGCAACCCGACGTCGGCGGCGGTCATCGCGACCGGCTCGTACGCGCTCATCAACGGCGGCGCCATCCGCACGCCCGGCTCGCTCGTCGTGACCTACGACCCCGAGCGCCGCAACAACTTCGGCATCAACCTCGAGAACTACGGTGTCGCCCCCGACGTGTGGGTCGAAAACACGCCGGACGACGAGCTGAAGAGCTTCGACCGCGAGCTCCAGGCCGCCATCGACGAAGCGATGAGAATGCTCAAGGAAGGGCTCTGGCAGTACAAGGGGGGGAGGGCCAGCGAGTGAAAAGCACGGGAAGTGCCGGAGTGGAGGGCGCGTCGGAGAGTACGGGGTGAAAGGCGCTCGGAGGTACGGGGTGGAAAGCGCGGGAAGTGCGGCTGCCCGGATGGCCAGCGATCGACGTAGAACGCGTCTTCGATGACCCGGAGCGTCATTGTTCGTGCTGATGCCGTCGATGGCGACGACGGTCGAAGCGGCAGGAGATCTTCCAGGCGGCCGGTCCAGGCCACGGTAATCGAGGGCCATCGCGGCGATCCGGCGCTGCTTCGAACGCGACACGGCTTCGGCCGCGTCGCCGCACCGCGCCGATCGCCGCGCCTTCACTTCCACGAAGACGAGCGTTGGCCCGTCCTCGGCGACGATGTCAATTTCTCCAAAGCGCGTGCGGAACCGGGTGGCAAGAATTGCGTACCCGCGTTCCGTCAGCGCCTCGCAGGCGAGCAATTCGCCTTGTTTTCCGAGCGTCTGGCGATTGGAGGCTTCAGGCACGAGCTTGCCAGGAGCAAGGGACGCGCCGTACCTCCCGTGCTGTTCACGCCGACTTCCCCGCCCTTCACACCGGACTTCCCGCGCCCTTCACTCCGTGTCCCCTTCGCGCCCTGCGCCCGAGAGGTCCTTTCGGACCTCGAGCTCGATCAGCCGGGCGGCGTCGGTCTCGAAGGACTTGCTGCCCATCGCGTAGCCGATCCGCAGGTAGAGCTCGCGGAGTGACGGGTCGTCGACGACCTGGCGGTCGCGGGCGATCTCGAGTACGTGTTGCAGTTCGTGGCCGAAGACTTCCATGCGGCGCGACGGGTCGAGGTTGGCGTTGATCACCACGCGCAGCATGCGAAAGCCGCCCGCGTTGGCCAGGACGGACGTCGTGCCGCGATCGATCATCGGCGCGAGATTGATCTCGACGAAGACGAGCACGTCGAGTTGCTGCAGGTCCGCGATGAGGCGTTTGATCGTGGGCGATCGCCTCACCGCCTCGTCCACGATCGAACGGCTGATGTTCGAAAGCGGCCGGACGCGCGGCGCGGCGATCGCACTCACTGGCGGCAGCGGCAGGATCATCAGCGTCGCGATCAGGAGCGACAGCATGTGTTGGCTCGCTGATGTGAGACGAGTTCGGCTGTGAGGCCGTTGGGAGAATGTGACGGAGCACACCGGCGCGGTGTGACCGGCGGTGCCGGTGTGACCGCCCAAATCGCAAACGCGCGGTTGCGGACGACGGCGTTGCGTTTTCGCGCGCTCGTGGGTAGGAGGGCACCCAAAGAGAGCACGCGGCGGCCTCGATCGGCGCCCGAGCGCGGATCCGAACGGGCCGGCAGGGTGGGCCGGATTCTTGCACTACGGGCCCGGCAGATGGCTCGTCACCCCTGGCTCGTGCTCCTCTCGACCGCCACGGTGGCACTCTCGGCGTGCGGGACGAGGCCGCCGACCCAGCCGACCGTGGAGGGGCCACGGATTCTGGGCATCACGCCGGCGCGGCCAATCGCCAGCGAAACCCCGCAACCGCTGACCATCCGCGGCGAGCAGTTCTCGAGCACGTTGATCTTCCTGACGGTCGCGCCGGACGGCGCCACCAACAGCTACTCGGGGTCCGCGCTCGAATCGGTGACCCCCAGCTCCTTTCAGGTCCGTGCGCTGCTGCCGAGAGCGGGCAACTACACCTTTACCGTCCGCAGCGGGACGAACGGCGATTCGACCTCGACGCAAGTCGTGGTCGCCGGTTCAGGCGAGGATCCGTCGATCACGACGATCATCCCCACGCAACTCACCCGCGGCACCCAGGTGCAGTTCCTCGCGTTTCTAGGCACCCGATTCGAGACCGGACTGACAGTCACCGTCATCGAGCCCGATGGCGCGACGGTGACGCTGTCGCCGACGGGAGTCGTGGCCGGAGGCGGCACCACGTTCCAGATGGTCCACGTATTCAACAAGGTCGGGACCTACACCTTGCGCGTCACCAATCCCGCAGGCGGCACTTCGAACACCGTCAGCCTGCTCGTGAGCCAGTAGCCATGATCATGATCAAGAGCGCTGTCGTCGTCGCCGCGACCGCCGCCACCTTCGGGGTCGCCGCCATGACCCAACTGACCACGCGTGCGCTTGGCGCGCGCAACGCTGAAACCGCGGTCATCGAGCTCGAGTCCGCACCGACCGCGGAGATTTCGACGGTTGGGCCCGCCGACAGCAAAGCGGCGAAAGCGTTCAAGGGTTTCAAGGTCAGCGGGCAAACGCAGGTCCTGCCGATCTCAGGCACAAAATTCGAGACCGGCCTGATCGCCACGCTCGAGGCCCCTCTCGGAGTCTCTACGACGTTCCCGGCAAGCGCGATCGGCGATCTCACCCCGACGTCCTTCACGCTTGGCGTCACACTCGACGAACCGGGAACGTACCTTCTGACCGTGCGCAATCCCGGCGGGGCGCGATCGAAGCCCGCGCCGATTGTGGTGAAACGATGAACGGAGGCCGTCATGACAGCACGCCTCGCGATCCTCGCCACCGCGCTGGCGGTGGCGGCGGCGACAGCGCCGACGATCACCAGCGTCGATCCGGCAACGCCCGTCCGTAGCGAACGGCCGCAGACACTGACCGTCACCGGTACCGACTTCAAGGACGGCCTGAAACTCATCATCACCGGCCCGAACGGTGAGATCCGCACCTACGCCGGTGGCGACATCCAGTCGGGCCGAGAGACGTCGTTCCAGACGTCAGTAACGCCTGGCGGCGGCCGGCTCGTACGCGCTCGTCGTCCTGAATCCAGACGGCAGCAAGTCCGCGCCGTTCTCGATCCAGGTGAAGGGTCAAGGCGGCGGCACACCGGCGGTTCTCACCGAGATCACTCCCGCCGAAACCACGCGGGACGGACGGGAGCAGACGATTACCCTCACGGGCAGTCAGTTCGCCCCTGACGCGAGCGTCATCGTCACCGACCCTGCCGGCACGGTCTCGACGTTGCGAACCTTCGACAAGAGCACGCCGCAGACGATCGTCGTCAGGCTGGTGCTGGACCAGCGCGGCACGTATTCGATCGTGGTGCAGAACAGCGGCGCCGAACCGTCCAATCCGGCGACGCTGCGCGTGAACTGAACCAGGGGTGCCAGGTGCTGGGTGCTGGGTGCGAGGAACGAACTGACGCGTGCTCACCTGTTTTCAGAAGTTGGCCAGCGCCAGCACCGTTCATTGCACCCCGCACCCACGCACCTAGCACCCAGCACCTAGCACCCAGCACCTAGCACCCAGCACCCAGCACCTCTGCACCCCCCATTTGGGTGGCGCGATGCGACGCGCGGTGTGCCTACCATGGACCATGAATGGCGCAGTCGCGTCCGTCACTCCCTCTCCGGATCCTGAACACGACGACGAGTTGCTCGACGCGTATTCGCGCGCGGTCACGCGGGCCGTGGACCGGGTCGGGCCCGCCGTCGTCAAGATCGAAGCCGGACGAAGCGGATCCGGTTCGGGCTTCGTCTTCACGCCCGATGGCCTGATCGTCACCAACAGCCACGTCATCTCTGAGGCGCGGACGCTGACCGTCACGCTGCCCGAGGGCCGGCCCATGCGCGGCGACGTCGTCGGAGACGATCCGGAGACCGACCTGGCGGTCGTCCGCATTGACGGCAGCCACCTGCCGTACGTGACGCTGGGCAACTCCGACGCCGTCAGGGTCGGTCAACTCGCGATCGCGATTGGCAATCCGTACGGGTTCGACTGCACGGTGACCAGCGGCGTGGTGAGCGCGCTGGGCCGATCGCTGCGGGCGCGATCTGGCCGGCTGATGGACAACATCCTGCAGACTGACGCGGCCCTCAATCCCGGCAACTCTGGCGGTCCGCTGGTGACGTCGCGCGGCGAGGTCATCGGGGTGAACACGGCGGCTATCCTGCCAGGGCAGGGCCTCTGCTTCGCCATCGCCAGCCGTACCGTCGGGTTCGTCGTCTCCCGCCT
Organism: uncultured Acidobacteriota bacterium; assembly: GCA_963816795.1. Taxonomy (GTDB): domain Bacteria; phylum Acidobacteriota; class Vicinamibacteria; order Vicinamibacterales; family SCN-69-37; genus CAWFLT01. The sequence continues at coordinate 382,134 of CAWFLT010000006.1, forward strand.
GGTCCGCGACGGCCGCATCCGGCGCAGCTTCCTTGGCATCGGCGGCCGCAAGACGCCGGTCTCGCGACGGCTCGCATTCCGTCACGGTCTCGCAATTTCCTCGGGCGTGCTCGTGCTGTCAGTCGAGCCGCACAGCCCGGCGGCGGCAGCGCGGCTGCAACCTGGCGACATCATCACGTCGTTTGCGGACGTCAACGTCTCGGGTGTCGACGACCTGCACCGCTGCCTGACCGACGATCGGATCGGCGTGCCGACGATCCTGATGATCCTGCGCGCCACCGAGCGGCGGCAGGTCATTGTCGTGCCCGGGTAGCAATGAGGCAGTGGGCCAATGAGGCAATGGGGCAATGGCCAAGCTTCATTGCCTCATTGCCCCATTGCCTCACTGCCCCATTGCCATTGCCCCATTGCCCCATTGCCCCATTGCCTCATTGCCTCATTGCCGGTCAGAGCACAACCAGCCCTCGCCGGACAGCGCGGCGCACGGCCTCGGTTCGGTTGGCCGCACCGAGCTTGCCGATGAGCGAAGCGACGTGAAACTTGACGGTCTGATCGCTGATCGCGAGCCGGACGGCAATGGCTTTGTTCGGCAGGCCCTCGGCGAGCAGGGCGAGGACGTCGAGCTCGCGCGCGGTCAGCGTCTCGCCGAGCACCTGCCGGTCGTCGTCCCCGCGTTCCTCGTGGAGGGCGCGCGATGGCGCGACCAGATAGGCGTCGATCTCGAAATCGAACTGTCGCGCGTTCGCCAGCGTTGCCGCTTCGCCCACAATCTCCAGACCGGAACCTGCGACGTCGCTTCGCAAGCGATCTCGATCGAGCACGCGGCCCACGATAACCACCTTCATACGCGTGAACTATCGTCGCCCAAGCAGCAGCCCGTTTGCCGTTTTTTGCCTTCTGCCTGTGCCGTTGCCGTTGCTGTTTTGCCTTTTGCCTCTCCTACTCCCTCTCCCCCACGGTCACATCGAGGGAAACCGCCGTGCCGCCGCGCAGAATGCGAAGCGGGAGTGCGTGACCTACCCGATCGCTGCTCAGCGCGTCGAGAAGCCGTTCCGGCGACGTGACCGGTTGGCCATCGAACTCGATCAGGATGTCGCCAACCAGCAGACCCGCGGCATCTGCCGGACTGCCGGCGGCGACGCCGACGAGCAACACGCCCCGCTCGGGCCCGTCGCTCCCGCGTTGCCGGTCGCCCAGGCGAACCGCCTGGCCGGCGACCCCGAGGTAGCCCCGGCGCGGCCGGCCGTGTGTGAGCACATCAGCCGCGGCTTTCCAGGCGATCCCGACCGGAATCACGACCCCCAACCCTCGAATCTCGGCCGCCGTGGTCAGGCCGATCAGCCCGCCGCCAGCGTCGATGAACGCGCCCCCGGAAAACCCCGAGTGCATCGGTGCGGTCGTCCGGATCACCTGCTCGATGGCGCGGCCGCGCCCGGTCGGCAGCGGGCCGCCGATGACCGAGATGATGCCGGCGCTGGCCGTCGTGTTGTTGCTCCACGATCGAGCGAGGGCGAGGGCGAGATTGCCGACGCGTGCGGGCCGCTCCGCGACTGTCGCGGCGGCCACACCGAGGCCAGGCACCTGCAAGACCGCTACGCGCGAGGCCGGATCCCAGCCCGCCAACTCCGCGGCGATCTCGCGCCCGTCCGGCGTTCGCACACGAACGCCCTCTTCCCTGCCGATCGCCCGCATCGTCGTGACGACGACGTCGGCGGCGTAGACGACGCCGCTCGCCGGCTGACGCCGGCCATGGACCTGCACCACCGAACCGGCCGCCGCCGCTGCCGCGTCCGCCAGCGCGTCCGAAATCTCTCCGAGCATTGATGAGTTCATGCCGGAGATCCTGACAGGCCCGTCGCGTGCGCACATCACCCAAGTGGGGGAATGGGCAATGAGGCAATGGGGCAATGGGGCAATGAGGCAATGTGTGAATGAGGCAATGAAGTTCACTGCCCCACTGCCCCACTGCCTCATTGCCTCATTGCCTCATTGCTAGCGTGCGACGGATTTCTCGGGATACAGCGTCACTTTGACGTAGCGCGCCGGATCGAGCGTGGCGCGGGCGGCGTCTCGAATCGTCTGCGCGGTCAACTGGCGATAGATCTCAGTCAGTTTCGCCGGCGTGTCGGGCGGGTCGCCGTTTTCGTACGTCTGCATCAACTGCGTGAGGACGAAGCCGTTCTGGCGGCTGTTGGTTTCGTACTCCCGCTGGAGCGCAACTTTGACGTTGGCCAGTTCCTGCGGCGTCGGGCCCTCGGCCTTGAAGCGCGCGATCTCTGCGAATACGCGAGACGACAACGCCTCGACGCGTGCGGGCGCGGCGCCGAATCCGACCGTGACGGTGTATTCCTCGCGCGGACGACGCGCCACTCCGGAGGTGGCGGTCACGACGTACGTGCCCGCCAGATCCTCCCGGAGCGCGTAACGGAGCCTGATCTGGAGCACCTCGGTCATCGCCCGGAGGGTCGCCGCCTGCGTCGTGTCGTATCGCATCGGCCCGGTGAACACGAGCACGGCCCGGCTCTTCTGCTCCGTCCCCTTCTCGACGCGCCGTTCGACCACACCCGCCGGCGGCCGGATGCCGACGTCCTTCCACGACTCGCGCCGGCGGATCGACGGCAGACTGGCGAGATACTGTTCGGTCAGCGGCTTGAGCGCGCCGGCGTCGACGCTGCCGGTGAAAATGAACGTGAAGTCGCTCGCGTCAGCAAAACGATCCTTGTAGAAGGCGATCGATCGGTCCATGTTCATCGCCTCGACCGTCTGCGGCGTCACAGGGCGAACCCGCGGATGGTCTTGCGAGAGCGCTGCCGTCAGCGCCGACGCAAACGCGAAGTCGGGCGTCGCCGCCTGGTTGGCAAGCGCCGACCGCAGTGACGAGCGGAGCGAGTTGAAGATGATCGGGTCGCGGCGCGGCTGGGTGACCGTCAGATAGATGAGCTGAAAGATCGTCTCGAGATCCTTGCGCGATCCGCCGCCCGTCAGTCCTTCGCCGTACGTGCTGATGACGGGCCGGACCGTGGCGACCTTCCCGGTGAGCGCCTGGCGCAGATCCCCGCTCGCGAAGCGTCCGACACCCAGTGAGGTCACCACCTGTACCGCCGTTTGCGCGGGGACGATGTCCGCGTCTTGCGCGAGCGACGTTCCGCCAGGACTGACCGCCCCGAAGAGCACTTCGTCCTCCTTGAAGGTCGTCGGCCTGATCACGACTTTCAACCCGTTCGACAGCTCCCACTCGGTGATCCCGAGCGCCGCGTTCGTCGTGGTCTTCACGATCGTGCCTGCGGGCGGCGGCGCGTCGATCAAGGGTTGATTGTTGGCGCGCGCGACGTAGGCTGGCAACGAGGCGCTCCCCAGCGCCTTGAGCATGCCTGCGAATCGGCCGGCATCAGGAATGACCACGCCGGCCTTTTCAGGCGCGTTCACCAGGACAACGCGATTGTCGGCCACCGTCCAGGCCCTGGCTGCGGCGTTGACCTCAGCGAGCGTCATCTGCGGCACGAACCGCTGGATCAAGTCGGACTCGTAGGCCAGGCCGGGCGACGGCTCATCGATCGTGAACAACCGGACGTATTCAGCCGCCAGTTGCGCGGAAGAGCGTGCTTCGCGCTGTGCCACCGCGAGCTCGAAACCGCGGAGCATGATGGTCTTCTGCCGCTCGAGCTCCTCCGGCGTGAGGCCGTCGCGCGCGATCCGCTCGAGCTCGCCGAAGAGCGCCACGAGCCCTCGCTCGATCAGGTTCTCGCGGAGCCCCGCGTTCACGATGGCAGCCTGGCCCGATCGCACGACTCGGCCCTGTGTCGCGTTGGCGGACAGGAGCGGCGAATTCGGCTGTTGGGCAACGCCGGTCAGGCGGTGCGACACCATCGCCGCGGCCAGGCGCGCGACGATCTCCGCCCGGTAGTCGCCGACCGTCAGTTGCGCCGGCACCGGCCGTTTCGCGTAGACGGTGACCGTGGCGCCTGTCGCCTCCTTATCAGTCGCCGCGCTGTACTGCGTGCCAATCTGTGCGGGCACGACGTACGACGGCCGCGACAGCGGTGTCTTCACCGCGGGAATGACGCCCAGCCGCTTGCGGATCAGGTCCTGCATCACGCGCGGATCGAAGTCGCCGACGCCGATCACCGCCATCAGATCAGGGCGGTACCAGGTGGTGTAGAAGTCTTTCAGGCGGGCGTGCGGGAACGTCTTCAGAGACTCGACCGTGCCGATCGGCCGGCGGTCGGCGTAGCGCGACCCCTTCAGCAGCACAGGAAACTGAAGATCCAGCATCCGTGCCGTCGCGTTCCGGCGGAGCCGCCACTCTTCGATGATGACGCCGCGTTCCTTGTCGACCTCAGCCGGATCGAACGTGATCGCATGCGCCCAGTCGGCGAGGATGAGGAGCGCTCGATCCATCACCGCCGGAGCGTCGGTCGGGATCTGCAACGCGTACACCGTCTCGTCGTAGGAGGTGGTCGCGTTGATGCTCGGCCCGGCGCGCATCCCAAGCGACTGCAGAAATGCGATCGCCTCCTGCTTGGGGAAATTTCGCGTGCCGTTGAAGGCCATGTGCTCGACGAAATGCGCCAGCCCGCGCTGATCGTCGGCTTCGAGGACCGACCCGGCATTCACCACCAGCCGCAACTCCGCGCGGCCGAGCGGCTGCTTGTTGGCGCGCAGGATGTAGCGAAGACCGTTGTCGAGCCGGCCCTGCGTCACCGCGGCATCCAGTGGCAACGTCGTCGTAAGAGGCGCGGTGGCAGCAGGCGGAACGCCTTGAACGGCGCGCGCTCCCGAGTCCGATCCGAGCGCCAACAGGACGCCACCGATGATCGTGGCGATCCAGACGCGGGCCTGGCACCGGACAACGGGAAAAGGCATTCGACCAGTCTAAGGCGGTTTCCGTTGCGGAGTAGGCAGACGCGAGGGGCGCCACTCGCAGAGGACACCGGCGCGGGCGCTTGTGGACACGCGCGGCCGACGCCCGACCTGCGTGCCCTTCGGTCGTTGGCACGAATCGCGCATTACCAGACGCTATGAGACGACGATGGTCGATTCGTGCCGTAGCTTGTGAGTTTGGCTGCCCTGACACTGTTCGCGTCGGCGTGTGCGACCTCGATCAATCACGTCCTCGCGGATCCATCGCGCTATCGCAACCGGGACGTCCGCGTCTCGGGCCGGGTGACCGACAGCTATTCGTTCGTCGGCCGCGGCGCGTACCGGCTGACAGATCGCAGCGGTGAGTTGTGGGTGATCTCAGATGGCGGCGTGCCCCGGCGCGGCGCTGAGGTGACGGTCAAAGGCACCATCCGGGAAACGGTCAACCTGGGCGCGCTCAGTGAGCGCCTCCGGATTCCTGGCGGCGGTGTCGTGTTGATGGAATCAGAGCACCGCGCCCGATAGCTTGCGCGCGGCGGCAGCGTCGATCAGCCACACGAGATTCCCGCGGCGGGGCCGTACCAGTTGCGCCGGGATGCTGGCCGGCCGGAGCGGTCCTTCGAGCGCGGCCTCGACGGCCTCGGCCTTGGCGGCGCCTTCCACCAGGAACACGACGCTGGCGGCGCTATTCAGCAACGGCACGGTCATCGTGACGCGGTCATGTTCCGCCCCTCGGGGCGGCGGCGTCGCGACCGCCAGGTGCGCGGTGTCATCGAGCGCCGGCATCGCAGGAAACAGCGACGCGGTATGGCCGTCGGCGCCGAGACCGAGCAGCACCAGGTCGAGGCGCGGCCACTCTCCAGGCGGCGCAGCGAACGCGCGGCGGATCTCGGCCTCGTAGGCGGCGGCCGCCGCATCGGCGCTCGGCAACTCACCGCGCACTCGATGCACGTGCGCGGGATCGACCGGCCAGTGTCTCAGCAAGGCGGCATCGGCCGCGCCGAAGTTGCTGGCCGGATGGTCTGGAGGCACGAGCCGCTCGTCGGCCCAAAAGAACCGCGTCTCATTCCAGGGCACGCGCGCGCCCGGCCCTTTGGGGGCCGACAGGCGCGCGTACCACCGCGCCGGCGTCGTCCCGCCTGACAAGGCCACCGAGAAGCGGCCATCGGCTGCCACGCGCGCCCGCGCGGTCTCGACGAACAGCGCCGCGGCAGCGTCGAACAGTTCGTCCGGAGTCGCGAAGACGCGTACGGTCGGTTTCACACGCGTGCCGATCTACGCCGGGTTGAACCACGGGCCGTCGGCCCCAATCAGCGTGTCGGCGGCCGCCGGCCCCCACGTGCCCGGTCCGTAGGCATGAACGGGCGTGCGATCGCCCAGGATCGGATCGACGATGCGCCACGCCTCGTCAACGTAGTCCTGCCGCGCGAAGCGCGTCGGATCGCGGTCGATCACGTCGTCAATCAGCGCCTCGTACGCGCTGACCTGGTTCGGCCCGGGCCGCTCGGTGACCACCAGTTCGACCGGCTCCCCTCGCTTTTCCTGCTCGGGCACCTTCACCAACGCGCCGACGGCGATGACCAGCGACGGGGTCACGCGAAAACGGAAGTAGTTCGACGGGGGGATGAAATCCCCGTACAGCCGAGGCGGCTGCCGCAGCTTGACGTACACCTCGGTGGCAGTCACGGGCAAGTTCTTGCCGGCGCGGATGTAGAACGGCACGCCCTTCCAGCGCCACGAGTTGAGCCGCAGCCGCAAGGCCACGAAGGTCTCGACGGTCGAGCCCGGATGCACGCCCTTTTCGCGTTTGTAGCCGTTGAACTGGCCGCGCACGACGTCGTCAGGTCCCAGCGAGGCGATGCCCTTCAGCACCTTGACCTTCTCGTCGCGCAGCAGCTCGTTGTCATCCACTCCGGGCGGCGGCTCCATCGCGACGTTCGTGAGCACCTGGAGGAGATGGTTCTGGACGACGTCGCGCACCGTCCCGGCCTCTTCATAGAAGGCGCCGCGGCCCTCGACGCCGAAGTTCTCGGCCATCGTGATCTGCACACTCTCGATGTGCTGCCGGTTCCAGATCGGCTCGACGAACCCGTTGGCGAACCGGAAGAACAGGATGTTCTCGACGGCGTTCTTGCCGAGGTAGTGGTCGATCCGGAACACATCCTGCTCGTCGAAGACGTCATTGACGATGACGTTCAGCTTGCGCGACGAGGCCAGGTCGCGGCCAAAGGGCTTTTCGACGATGACCGAGGCGCCGTCGGCGCAGCTCGACCGTTTCAGCTGCTCGAAAACGGTCCCGAAGAGATTTGGCGGAATCGCGAGATAGTAGATAGGACGCCGGGCGCCGCCAACCGCCGCGTGCAGCTTCTCGAAGGTGGAGACGTCCGCATACTCGCCCGAGATGTAGGTGAGCGAACGGCGCAGGATTTCGAACGCCTCGGGGATCAGGCCGCCGTACTCGGTCACGCTGGCCTGGGCCCTGGCGCGGAGCTCTTCGGTCGTCCACGGTGTACGGCCGACGCCGATCACGGGCATGGTCAGACGCCCGCGGGACGCCAGGCCCTGAAGCGCTGGAAAGATCTTCTTGTAAGCGAGATCGCCCGACGCGCCGAAAATCACGAGTGCGGTATCACTCATCGGTCCTCACTGACACTATGACCCATTCAATCATCAAGACGGGGCGACGTGCGAGGTGCAACGTGCAAGGTTCGGCACCCCGATGGTAGCGCGCGAATATCAAGAGCGGCTCGAAGCGCGCCGGAACGTGCTCGCCGGGCGCGAACGCGTGCACCGTCTGCTCGGGCGCGTGAATCTGACCCTCGTCGGCGTCGCCATCGCCATCGTTCTGCTGGGCGGCGACGGCATGGCGTGGTGGCTGGTGCCGCTCGTCGTGGTGTTCGCCGGGGTGGTGATGGTGCACACCCGAGTGCTGACCGCACGGGACGGCGCGCGATCAGCGGTGGCGTTCTACGAACGCGGAATCAGGCGGCTCCGCCACGAGTGGATGGGCCGCGCCGAGCCGGGAGACCGCTTCCGGCCAGCCGACCATCTCTACGCCGACGACCTCGACCTGTTCGGACGCGGCAGCCTGTTCGAGTTGCTGGCGACGGCGCGGACGCGTGCCGGTGAGGAGACGATCGCCGCCTGGCTGCTTCGTCCGGCGCCTCCCGACGAAGTGCGCCTGCGCCAGGAGGCCATTCGGGAGCTCGTGCCCGCCCTCGACCTGCGCGAAGCGATGGCCGTGGCCGGCGACGGGCTTCCGGCGGCGGGCATCCATCCACAGGCCCTGCGAGACTGGGCGGCGGCGCCGCCGATTCTGCAGGCGCGCTGGCCGCGCGTGCTCATGGCCGTCCTGTCGGCCGTCGTCGCGTCGATCATCGGATGGATTCTGGCGACCGACGATCCGTCGCCGTGGCCGGCGCGGACGGCGCTGGCCATCCTGGCCGCCCAACTCGTCTTCGTCCTGATCATCCGCGCACGGGTGGTGCACACGCTCCAGAGCGTGGCGGCGCATGCGCACGATCTCGACCTGTTCGCGTCGCTGCTCCGCGTGATCGAGCAACGGCAATTCGCGAGCGTCCGCCTGCCGCGCGCTCTCAGAGGCGCTGGTGCGGGCGCACCAGCCGGCCTCCACCGCGATCGGCCGGCTCGATCAACTGGTGGCCGTACTTTCGGTCCGCTCCAACATCATCACGGGCTTGCCTGCCGCTCTGATGTTCTGGGGCACGCAGATGGCCCTCGCCATCGACAGCTGGCGCCGGCGTCACGCCACCGACATCCCGCGCTGGCTCGACGTCGTCGGCGAGTTCGACGCGCTGCTGGCGCTGGCGGCCTTCGCGGCGGAACATCCGGCGTTCACGTTTCCAGAGCTGGTCGACGGCCACCCGCAGATAGCTGCGGACGGACTCGCCCACCCGCTCCTTGACGACTCGGCGGTCAGCAACGACATCGCGCTGGGCGAGCCGGCGCCGAGACTGCTGGTGGTCAGTGGATCGAACATGTCCGGCAAGAGCACGTTCCTGCGGGCGCTGGGCCTCAACGTCGTGCTGGCGCAAACGGGAGCGCCCGTGCGCGCGTCACGCCTGGTGCTGTCGCCGCTGGCGGTGGGCGCATCGATCCGAGTGCTCGACTCGCTCCTCGACGGCAAGTCGCGCTTCTACGCCGAGATCACGCGGCTGAAGCAGGTGGTCGATCTGGTCGTCGCGGGAAACGGCCACGTGGTGTTTCTGCTCGATGAGATCCTCTCGGGGACCAACTCACACGACCGCCGGCTCGGCGCGCAGGCGCTGCTGACGGAGCTCGTCGCCCGGCACGCGGTGGGCCTGGTCACGACGCACGATCTGGCGCTCGGCGAAATCGCCGTCGGCCTCGGCTCGCTCGCCGGCAACGTCCACTTCGAAGACCGCTTCCAGGACGGAACGATGACCTTCGACTACCACCTCCGCCCTGGCGTCGTCCAAACCAGCAACGCCGTCGAGCTCATGCGGTCGGTGGGGCTTCGCGTCTAGTGCTCCGGAAAGAACACGGGGCACACGGAGACGGAACGGAGGACAGGCAGAGTTCTCCATCGAACTCCGCTCCGTGTGACTGCCGTGGCCTCCGTGTGAAGCCGAGCGTCTGTCGCCTGGCAAGTGTCACCGTGATGACGGCGGGACGATGCCTTTGATCCGCATGTAGGTGACCAGGTTGCCATAGTGCTCGTTCAGATGGCCGATGTTCAGGACGAGCGCGCGCGAGCGGGCGTCCTTGCCCATGCCGAAGGGCATGTCGATCGCCTCGGCCAGCTTGCGGTCGTCAGCCGCGGCGAACACCGCGTCGCAGTAGGCGATCGACTCGTTGAGGGCCTTGGCGATGGCGGCCTTCGTGGGCAACTTCTCGAAGGCGTCTTCGGCGTGCGGCGTTTTCTCACCCTTTGCGGCGGAGCAGATGACGTAGTTCGCGCCAGCGAGGTGGCCGAGAATCTGCCCGTAGGTCCGGACCGTGTCGACCGGCCGGAAGCTGAAGTTTGCCTCGGACATGACTTCGACAGACTCCGCGATGTTCTTCTTCGCGCCGTCCCACAACGTGCGAAGAGAGGCCGTAATCGGCTGCGGTGCCTGGGCAGTCACGGACACTGTAGAAACGAGAAACGCCAAAACAACGGTCACCTTGCACATAGATGGAACTCCCTCCGGATGTCTGCTGTCGACCACAACAGCACGAGAACAGGATGGAGCTTACTCTGCAACACCAAGGACGCGTTGAGAAACGCAAAGGAGGGGCGGGCTTTCGCCTTCGCAGACACCCGCGCCGCAGAGCGGCGCGGCCCGAGGCGTGGGGGTGGGGCCCCACGCCATTAAGTAGAGTTGGCCAACTCTATTCAGGGCGCGGGGGCCCCACCCCCGCGCTCGGGCCGCGCGCCGCATTGCGGCGCGCGGGTGTCTGCGATGCGCCGGCCCCTCCCCGCGATGGGTCAGCGCGGCTCTGTCGTACCATTCACTAATGCGGAAGCTTCTCGTCCTGGTCGTCGTGTTGATGCTCGTGTTCGCCGGACTGTTCGTCGCCGCTGGATACGGCGCCGGCCCAACCGTGCAGATCACAAAGCCCGAGCGCTTCGTCGGCACGACGACCCCGGTCGAGGTCGCGATTGAGAGTCCGGGTGGCGTGCTCTCGTCGCTCGAGGTCGCGTTCGAGCAGAACGGTACCCGCACACCGCTCGTGACTGCCGTCGGAGACGCGACCCGCGTGGCGGACGCAGCCGATCGTGTCGCCGTGACGCGGACGATCGACAAGAAGACCGTCCCGGCGCTCGCCGCCGGGCCAGCGCGCATCGTCGTGACCGCATCGCGGCCGGTGTTCTTTGGGTTGCGGCAGCTGCGGTCCGAAGCGGCACGCGACGTGCAGGTCCGGCTCGAGCGCCCCAAAGTCGCTGCCGTCTCGACGCATCACTACATCAACCTCGGCGGTGCCGAGATGGTCATCTACCGCGTGTCTCCAGACGACGTGCAGTCGGGGGTCAAGGTCGGCGACCTCGAGTACATGGGGTATCCGGCCGCCGGCATTCGTGTGGCGGGCGTCGAGATCAAGGACCCGGCCGCCCGCGTCGCCTTCTTCGCGCTGCGGTACGACCAGCCGCTGAACACGCCAATTCATCTGTTCGCCCGTGACGAAGCCGGCAACAGCGCGCGCGGTGATTTCGACTTCCGGACGTTTCCAAAACCATTCAAGAAGAGCCGGATCGAGGTCACCGACAAGTTGCTCGAACGCGTGGTCCCGGCGATCCTCGCGGGCACCAGCGAGATCAAGCCAGCCGGGTCGTTGATCGATCAGTACCTCGTCATCAACGGCGATCTCCGAAAGCGAAACGCGGAAAAGATCGTGTCGTTCGCCGCCCAGACCGCACCCGAAATGCTGTGGCGAGGCGAGACGTTCTATGCCTTCAGCAACACCTCGGCCGAGTCCGCCTTTGCCGATCAACGGACCTATCTCTATCAGGGCAAAGAGGTGGACCGGCAGGTGCACCTCGGCTTCGATCTCGCGTCGTTTGCGGGCACGCCGATCGTCGCCGCCAACCGCGGCAAAGTGCTGTTCGCAGAGGAGCTCGGCATCTACGGGCAGTGCGTCATTCTCGACCACGGCATGGGCGTGCAGTCGCTCTATGCGCATCTCTCGGCGATCGAGGTCAAGCCGGGCGACATGGTCGAGAAGAGCCAGCGCCTCGGCCGCAGCGGGATGACCGGCCTGGCCGGTGGCGACCACTTGCACTTCACCATGCTGGTCAACGGCCACATGGTGAACCCGATCGAGTGGTGGGACTCGCACTGGATCGAGGACCGGATTCTTCGGAAGATCCGGACACCCTGGTAGCCGTTTTCACGTTGGTGTAGCGAGTGAAAACGGCTGAGCGGTTTGCACAACGTCGACGCCTGGGATGAGGGGGGAGATTTGCACAGGAGGGGGACGGGTCTGGCTCGCGCCAGCGAGACCCGTCCCCCTCCTGTGCAAATCTCCCCCCTCTCAGCTCGCCAAAGCAATGTGCAAACCGCTCTAGCAGCCAATCCGTGTATCCTCCTGCGCATGCGCAAGAGGACCTCCCTGTTGACCGCGGCCACGGCGTCGGCGCTCGTCGCCCTGGCGTCGCTCTCGTTGCCGGCGCAGTCGGCTCAATCCACGACGGCGGCCCCGCCGCAACGCCAACGCACCGAGGCCGAGGCGCGCGAAACGGCCGCCCGCAATCGTGAGAACCGCGAAAAGCAGCGCCGTGAGCAAGGGGCGCCGATCGAGCTGGTGCCGAGCTACATCAAAGCCGCCATCCTGCCCGTGCCGGAGTCTCTCGGCCTGAACGCGTTCTACAAGAAATACGTCGATGCGTTGGGCATTCCGGTCGTCGCGTCGGTCAACGTGCCCGACGACGCGCTGCTGGTGGCCCGAGACATCGTCAACAGCATGCTGGCCATGCGGCCAGATGTGCGGAAGGCCCTGATTGCCAGGAAGTGGCGGACCGGGGTCATCGCCGAAGTTGAAATGACGATGGACATTCCCGAGTATGCGCGGCTCAAGCGGCCCGGCGCGCCGGCCGGGGAACCGGTGACGCAAGCGGACCGCGATTATCACGCCAATCGATCGCGCGGCCTTGGCGGCAACCCGACCACCGGCGCCGAGGAGAACCTGCTCGGGTATCCCGGCACCCGGTATTACGGCGAGCACATTTTCGTGCACGAGTTCGCGCACGCGATCATGACCGGCCTCAGAGACGCCGATCCGGCGCTTCACGCCGAGATCCGCGCCGCCTACGACGCGGCGATGGCCGCCAAAAAGTACACCTACGACGGCAGTCGCGGGCCGCACTACGCGACGACCAACGCGAACGAGTACTGGGCCGAGGGAGCCCAGTGGTGGTTCTTCTCGAACTACGGCGAGTGCTTCGCCGGCAACGTCAAGGTCGACAGTCCCGACGAATTCAAGGCGTACGATCCCACGCTGTACGCGATCCTCGCCCGCGTGTTCGACGTCCATCACATTCCGATGGACGTGTTCCATGGCCGTCAAGTGCGGAAGGTCACGTGCGGCGGCGGGTCCGGCACCGGCGCGAGATAGGTAGATCGGTCATACGCTTCCCAACCTGCGCGTCGTACTTCCGACTTCCGGCGCGTCGTTCCTGATCTCTCGTGCGCTTCCGCGCTGGCAGGCACGCCAGCGGCAGGCACGGATCGTGCTTCTCCTGACTGAGGAGGACATATGCGCATTGAGCTCATGGTGGCCGCGCTGGCACTTTCGCTGCCGGCAGCGGCTCAGCAGCGCGGAAGCATCAACGACATCGCCGGGGCGGCGGCGGTTGCCGGCGGGGAGACGGTATTCACGGTGTCCGGGCGGAATCCCTGCGGCGCCGTCAACCTCGACTACGGCGACGGCCAGGCGGTGACGCATCCGATTCGTGCGTTACCGGCGACGATCAGCCACGCCTATGCACGCGCCGGCAACTATCAGGTCCGGGCGCGCGGCCAGGGCAACTGCGACGGCGAGGCCTCGATGACGGTTCGCGTCACCGGCGGCGGCGGCGTGGAAACGCGACCGGCGGCGGGCCGTGGCAACGCGACCGGCGCGAACATGCGCTTCGCCGGCATGGACCGCGACAACGATGGCACCATCACTCGCGCTGAGTGGAATGGAAGCGCGCAGTCGTTCCGCGTGCACGACTGGAACGGTGATGGCGTCTTGTCGGGCGACGAAGTCCGCGCCGGTGGCCAGCGCCAGTGGGACCAGGATCCGGATTACGCGCCGAATCGCAATACCCTCAGCGACTGGACCGAACGTCGGTTTCAGCAGTTGGACTCGAACGGCGACGGCCGGATCCTCCGCCGGGAGTGGCCGTTCAGCGCCGAGGAGTTCGTGCGCGTCGATCGCAACCGCGATGGCGCGCTGACGCGAGCCGAGTTCCTGGATCCGAACGCCAACGACGACCGCGACGATCAGTTCGACTACCTCGACCTCAACGGCAACAATCGCATCGAGGCATCCGAATGGCACGCGAGCCGCGAGACCTTTCAGTGGCTGGATCGCAACCGCGACGGCGTACTGAGCAGGACGGAGGCTGCTGGCGAGAATCTCGAGCAGAACGACCAGTTCGCCGCGCTCGACACCAACAACGACCGGGTCATCGCAGCCTCGGAGTGGCAGTGGTCGCGAGCGAGCTTCGACCGGCTCGACCGCAACAACGACGGCCGGGTCACCCGGGCCGAGTACGACGCGGCCAGCCCGATCGGCTCAACCGGCACGTCGGCCCCGATTGTCGTGAACGCGCAGGATCGCTGGACCGACACCGGGATCTTCGTGCGCGCGGGCGAGACGCTGTTACTTCCAGACGACCGGCTCGATCGCGATGGTGGGCGATGGGCAGGATATTGCCGATCCACAGGGCGCACGCAACGGCCGCCGGGCCCCTAACGCGCCGCTGCAGAACCAGCCCGCAGGGATGCTCATTGCCCGTATCGGCGCCGGCCCGGTCATCCCGATCGGCAGCCGAACCGAGGGAATCCGGGCATCGCAGTCGGGGCGGCTCTATCTCGGCGTCAATGACGACCACCTGGCCGACAACAGCGGGGAGTTCAGGGTGACAGTTCGCAAATAAGGGTCACTTCTTTGTCGCCACCATCGCCACGGGCTCCCCCTTGGTGATGGGCGGCGTGCCGATGACGTAGAGAATCTCGGCGTCGAACGGCGCGTAGATTTGCTCCAGGACTTTGCCGTGGAAGTCGGTCACGTGGCCGATCTTGTCGTCCTTGGCGACGCGTTGGCCGCGCTGGACGAACGCATAGAAGATGCCGGTCGATCCCGAGCGCAGCACTTCGTTGCGGTCCAGCAGGGTCGGCGCGGCGATGAGCCCGGGGCCGCCGTCCCGCATGCCGAGATGCCTCAACAGCCCGGCGATACCGCGCTCGATCAGCGTCAGCGAGACGTCATCGACCACGCCAAGGCCACCGGTCTCGGTCGTGATCGCCGGTTTGCCGCGAGTGATCGCGGTGTTGGACAAATAGAGTGACGCCGCCGGGTCGGTCGGCCTCGCGCCGTCGACAACGATCCGATCGAGGCCGAACGCGAGCGCCATGGCTTTGCTCGCCTCGACCACGCGTGGGTCGCCGGTCGTGATCCAATACGAGTAGGGCCGGAGCGATTCGTTGCCGTCGCCGCAATGCAGGTCCACGACGTGCGTGGCGCGCCCGATGATCTCGCGCGTGATGACGTCGGCGATGCGCTCGGACAGTGTCCCGTCGGCCTTGCCGGGAAACACACGATTCAGATTCTTGCCGTCGGCCGGCGAGTAGTACACGGTGCGGCCCAGGAAGGACGGCATGTTGGCGACGTGGACGATCAGGACCGTGCCGCGGAGCGACTTGGCGTCGATCGCCCCAAGGACCCGCTGAAGCGCGATGATCGGCACGTACTCGGCGCCGTGGGTTCCTGCGACCAGGGCCAGCACGGGACCGGCCGCCGTGCCGCGGATGACCGTGAATGGAATGGTCGCGCCGGCATCGCCGCCCCGCGGCGGCACCTCGAAACTGCCAGAGACCATGGTGCCAGGGGCGGCGGTCACCGCGCCGACGACCAGCGGCGTCTGGGCCGTCGTCCGGCTGCACGCAGCCAGAACCGAGACAAGGATCAGCAGACACGCACGAATCGCCATGGCGGTCTTCCATCCTACCGCTGCTCCGCCTCTCGTGCCCGTCGCAGGAAAGAGGTCACAATAGGCGGATGCGTTCGATCCTGACCTTCCTCGGTTTCTCGAGCGACCAGACCACCGACAGCGACGCCATTCATCGCATCGCCTCCGAGCTCGATCGGCTCGAGCCCGGCCGCGCCCGCTACCTCGCCGCGTTCGCCTTCGTGCTCAGCCGTGTCGCTCGGGCCGATCATGAGGTGACGGCAGACGAAACTCGGTCGATGGAACACCTCATCGCCGAACGCGGCGGGCTGCCGCCAGCCCAGGCGGCACTGATTGTCGAGATGGCCAAGAACCAGCAGCGGCTGTTCGGCGGCACCGACGACTTCCTCGTGACGCGGGAACTCGCGCAAGTCGCGACGGCCGACGAGCGGCTCGCGATCGTCGAGTGCCTCTTTGCGGTCGCTTCGGCCGATCGCCGCGTCCTCACGGCAGAGGCCGACGAAATCTCCCGCGTCGCCCGCGAATTGCGCGTCGATCACGCGGACCTGTCACGATTCCGCGCGACGTATGGACATCTCCTGGCAGCGCGTGAGGGACTGGTGTAAATCTCGAGCGACGGGTTGTCAGATCACGAGCTCACACGGAGGACACGGAGGAGGCCGGAGACCACGGGAAACGCAGCACGAGTGTCCTGAGCCGGCGTCGTCAGACTGGCGGACATGCGTCGGTGACTGAACGGTTCAGAGACATGAAGAGTCATCGATCGGATCGGTCCGCGCAGTCCGCGGCCAAGGCCGCGGGCAGGCAACGCTGCCCGACGCCAGGCGTCTTCACGCGCTTCAACCCTTCAGTCCTTCACGTTGAGGTTGTCTCGCGGGCGTTTCACTCACCATTCGAACTCCGTGAGCCCCGTGTCGTCCCCGAGTCCCGTGTTTGAGGCCCTAAATCTTTCTGTACATCACCGTCCGGTACTCGATCTTGAGCGGCGGCCCGGTGTGGAGCTGGAAGCCGATGACGCCTTCCTTTGGCGCATGCGCCGTGTCTTCGTCGATCGCGATGCTCATCAGCTGCCCGTTGATGAGCTGCATGAGGACCGGACCGCGCGCGATGATGTGATAGCGATTCCAGCCTCCGACGTTCATGACGCCACGCAGCAGCGTCGGGTCCGCGATCTTGCCGATCTCTTTGTACTTGGGCCCGTCGACGATGCGAGTGATCTGACCGCGCGGCGAGAGGATGATGTGGCCGGCACCGGGACCGCGGCCGAGCTCGTCGTGGATGTTGCCGAGGTAGCCCGGGGCGAAGTCCATGTCTGCCTGATAGCCTTTGAGGACGAACTTCCCCGCGCTCGGCACTTCGGCACTTCGGTACTGGATGCCGCTGTTCGCGCCGTTGAGCCGGAAGTCGACCTTCAACTCGAAGTCCCGCACGACGCCGCCGCGCCAAATCAGGAACGTGTTGGCCTTGGCCGGCTTCTCCGCGGTGGTCTCGCCAACAATGACGCCATTCTCGGCGCGCCAGAAGGTCAGGTCGCCTTCCCAGCCCGCGAGCGTCTTGCCGTCGAAGATCGCGGTGAACCCCTCAGCGTCGTCCGGATCGGTGGCCGGAATCATCCCGCTCGCCGGACGACCCGGCGCGGCCAGCGGGGCCGATTGATAGGCAGGCGCTGCCGTTGAGGCCAGCTGCGCGCCGAAGCCGACGGTCACGGCACCGGCAACCACGACCAAACGACGAGCGAGACGCGATGCAGTCACAGATCACCTCCTGGCGACACCGCGCCGATCCTACTCCTCGTCACGCTGCGATGGGAGCCGCCTTTTGCCTTTCACCTCGTCAGCACCCTCGCCGCGCGATACACCATCGGTGCGGCGATCCAGTAGCAGGCCGCCATGTGCAAGAGGATGAACGGAAATGCGCGTGTGCCGAGCGCGATCTGGAGCGCGAGCCCGCCCACTGACACGGCGACGGCGAGCCAGACGTAGACGTTGGTGCGCTGGAGCCAGGCGTACGGCAGAAAGTGCCCGCCGGCCACCGACGACATCGCCAGCGCCACCACGCCCGGCCGGATGTCGTACATCGCGAAGACGACGGGAAACGCGACGATCTGCGACATCGCCAGTTGGACCGAAAGCGACCGGAGCGGGTTGTCGGACGCCATCGGGCCCCACCCCATCCACCGCTCGAGCAAGAACGCAGCCGGCAGCGCCGCCATCCCCTGGAACATCAGGGCGAGCGCGGCGTGCTCGCGCGACGCGAAGAACGCGAAAATGGCGCATCCGAGCAGCGACGCGCCAAAGGACATGAGAAACGGCGCGCCACCCGCCGACGATTCGCTCACCTCTCTCCGAGCCAGATCCAGATCAGTCATCCCGTACCTCCCTACGCCAGAGAAGAACGGGCCGCGGTGCGCAGCGGTTCGGCGATCGCGCGAGGAGATCGGCGAACGGCGACAGGGCCTCGGCGAGCGACGGCGCTACTGCTGATGCAGGGCCGCGATCGGGTCCACGCGCGTGGCACGACGCGCCGGCACGTAGCACGCCAGCGCCGCGATGGCCAGCAGCAGGACCGAGGTCACGACATAGCTGGCCGGATCGAAGGGCTCGACGTTGAAGAGCAACGACGCGATCAGGCTCGTCAGCGCCAGCGCACCGGCGAGGCCAACGACGACGCCGATGATCGCGAGCTTCATCCCACCGCCAAGCACCATTTTCAGCACGTCATGCAGGTGTCGCCCCAATCGCAAGCCGAAGCCCAATCTCACGCGTGCGCTGGCTGACCGTGTAGGAGACGACACCGTAGAGGCCGATGCCAGCCAGGACCAGCGCGACGCCGGCGAAGACGCCAAGTAAGAGCATCGAGAAGCGGCGCTGGGCGATCGATTCGCTGACGACGGTCCCGAGCGGGGTCATCGAGAACGCGGGAAGCGCTGGATCGAGCTCACGAAGCGCTTGTCGCGCCGCGCCCGAAAGTTGCGCCGGGTCCCCGTCGGTCCGCGCGAGCATCCACATCTGGTTGAACACGTCCTGCTTGAACGGCACGTACATCGTCGGGTTCGCCGTCGCATCGAGGCCCGAGTGATGGACGTCGGCCACGACGCCGACGATTTCGTACGGCGGCTGGCCGTTCCCGATTCGCAGGTGTTTGCCGAGCGGATCCTCGTTCGGAAAGTGTTTCTGCACGAACGCCTGGTCGACGATCGCCGCCATCGGTCCTTTCTCGAGATCCGAGACGGCAAAGCGGCGGCCGCGGACGAGGGGAATCCCCAGCGTCTGGAAATACGCCGGGCTGACCACACGATGGTGGGCGGACGGCTCGTCGCCAGACGGAACTGGCGGACGTCCTTCGACACTGAAACTGAGGACGTAGCTGCCGCGCATCGGCAACGTCTGCACCATCCCCGCGGCCTGCACGCCGGGCGAGGCCGTCAGCTTCTCGAGCAGTTGGTCGAAGAAGACGACGCGGTTGCCATCCTGCGGGTAGCTTCCCGGCGGCAGCGCGACCTGGAACGCGAGCACGCGATCCGCGTCGAATCCCGGATTGACGTTCGTCAGCTTCGCGAAGCTGCGCAGGAGCAGCGCGGCACCGACGAGCAGGACGATCGAGAGCGCCATTTCAGTGACGAGCAGCCCGCTCCGCAACCAGCGGCCGCCCGATCCTACCGATGAGCGGCCGCCCTCCTTGAGGACCGCGCCGACGCCTCCCCGCGCGGCCTGCCACGCGGGGGCCAGGCCGAACAGCACGCCGGTGATCATCGACACGGCCAGCGCGAAGAGGAGCACCGTCCGATCGATGGCGACGTCCATCACGCGCGGAATGCTCCCGGCGCTCAGTGTCCGGATTGGCGCCAGCACAAGGTAAGCAAGGAGCAGACCGAGCGCGCCTCCGGCGATGGCGAGCACCAGGCTCTCGGCCAGCATCTGCATCACCAGACGGCGCCTGCCGGCGCCGAGCGCGGTTCGGATGGCCACTTCCTTCTCGCGGACAGACGCGCGGACCAGGAGTAGATTGGCGACGTTGGCGCAGGCGATCAGCACGACGACGCCGACGGCGGCGAGCAGCGTCAGCAGCGCCGGTCGAATCCCCGCCACGATCTGTTCGAGCAGCAGCACGACTTCTGCCGATTCTTTGGCATTCGAGTCTGGATACTGCAGCGCCAGCCGCTCCGCGATGCCTTTCATTTCCGCTGCTGCTGCCGGCTGATCGATGCCGGGCTTCATTCTCGCGACCACGCCGAGGAAGTGGGCGCCGCGGCCGGCATCCGTGGGATTGATCGCGAGCGGCCGCCAGTACTCCACGGTCCGGCCCGGGAAGTAGAAGTCCGGCGGCATGACGCCGACAATCGTGACCGGCATTCCGCTGACGGTCACGGACTGACCGATCACGTTGGTGACACCGCCAAATCGGCGTTGCCAGAGCCCGTGGCTGAGCACAATCACGTTGGTCGCGCCCGGCTTGTCGTTCGCGGCGGAGAATCCGCTGCCGAGCGCCGGCGCGACGCGCAGCAACTCGAACGTGTCCCAGGAGACGAGCGCACCCTGGACGCGCTCCGGCCCGTCGGCCGCCGCAAACGTGCCACTGGTGTTCTGATACGCGACGATGCGTTCGAAGACCGTGTTCTGCTGTCGCCAATCGAGAAAGTTTGGCGGCGCGACAGAGAATCGCCCATAGTTCGGCACGATTTCGTTCACCCGTACCAGCGCTTCCGCCTCGGGGTACGGCAACGGCCGAAGCAGGACACCGTTGACGACGCTGAAGATGGCCGTCGTGGTACCCACCCCAAGCGACAGGGTCAACAGCGCGACCACGGTGAAGCCGGGCGCCTTGATGAGTTGACGAATGGCGTAGCGGACGTCACGGACGACATGAGCGAGCATCAGCAGTGGTCCTCTCTGTGGCGCGGTTCGATACGCAGGGACGCGTAGTATGACGAGGGTTCGCATTCATAGGTTGGCCGCGTTAGGATGGGCCCTCCAATGAGTGACGAGTTCCCTATTCAGACGCCTGACGGCCTGACGCTCGTCGGACGGCGGTGGCCGGTCGACGACGCCAGGCGGCACGGTCGTGCGGTCCTGATTCACGGCGTCGGCGAACACTCTGCACGCTATGACGAAGCCGCCGGGTTGATGAACGCCCTTGGCATCGAAGTGGTGAGCTACGACCAGCGGGGCTTTGGCAAATCGCCGGGCGACCCGGGGAAGATTCCTGATGAGCTGACGCTCGTGACGGACGCGGTCATGGTGTTCGATCGCATCCAGAAAGAAGCGCCGTCTGGGCCGCCCCCGTTCCTGATCGCTCACAGCATGGGCGGCACGATTGCCGCGTTTGCCGTCGCGCGAGGCCTGATCGCGCCGCGAGCGCTCGCGCTGTCGTCGCCGGCGATCGCGCCGCGAGTGAAACCCTTCGAAGAACAGTTGCTGCGCGGCCTGGTCACGTTCGCGCCCGACTTCGCGCTCGACAGCCGGATCATGCCGGACGAGGTCACGCGCGATGTGAACGAGCAGAAGAAGATCAAGCACGACAAGCTGATGCGCCGGACCGTGACGCCGCGGCTGGTGCTGTCAATCATCGATCAGGGGCGGGCGGCGCTCGCTGAGGCGGGCAAGGTCCGTGTGCCCACGCTGCTCCTTGTCGCCGGCGCGGACGAGGTCGTCGACCCGAACGGGACCCTCCGCTTCTTTGCCGGAATCCCCGTGAATCTCGCGACGCTCCATCAGTACCCGTCGCTCTTTCACGAAGTGTTCAACGAGCTCCCGGCCGATCGCAAAGTGGTCTTCGCCGATTTCGAGCGGTGGCTGCGGCGTCAGTTGGGGCAATCCGCTCCGCCAGCGTAGGACATTCTTCCTCACCACCTTATGGGATTGACCCGAGGCACCCGCATCGGACCGTACGAAATCGTCGGCGCCATCGGGCATGGCGGCATGGGCGACGTGTACCGCGGCCGCGACGAGCGGCTGGGCCGTGACGTCGCCATCAAGGCCCTTCCCGCGCGAGCCGCCGACGACGCCGATCTCGTCGCGCGGTTCAGACGCGAAGCGCAGATGCTGGCGGCGCTCAATCACCCGAACATCGCGACGATTTACGGCCTCGAAGAGGGTCCGGCTACGACGCAGGGCAACCGCACGCAGTTCATCGTGCTCGAACTGGCTGAAGGCGGCACCCTGGCCGATCGGATCGCGGGCCGCACCGCGTCGGCCAGCGGACGCTCGCCCGGTGGGCCGGTCGGTCTCGAGGACGCGCTTCGGATCGCCCGGCAGATCGTGGACGCGCTGGAAGCCGCGCATGAGAAAGGCATCGTCCACCGCGATCTGAAGCCGAACAACATCGCGTTGACCGAGTCGGGCAGCGTCAAGGTCCTCGACTTCGGCCTCGCCAAAGCGATGGTCCCCGAACCGGAAGCGGCCACCGTGCTCGACGCGACCGCCGCGGGCACAGTTCTGGGCACCGTGGCGTACATGAGCCCAGAGCAGGCACGAGGCCAGCGCGTCGACAAACGCACCGACATCTGGGCGTTTGGCTGTGTGCTCTTCGAGATGCTCACCGGCCGTCAGGCCTTCGGCGGCGCGAGCGCCTCGGATGTCATCGCCGCCGTCCTCGGGCGCGAGCCCGACTGGCGCGGGCTCCCGTCGACGACGCCGGCGCGGATCGAATGGCTGCTCCGCCGGTGCCTCGAGAAGGATCCACGACAACGGCTGCACGATGTCGCCGACGCGCGGATCGAAATCGACGGCGTGTTGGCGCGATCCCCCGACTCAGATGCCCGCTTCGCCGGCCAACAAGGACCGCGGACGATCCGGCGGACTGCACGGCCGCGAGCTGGCCGCCTGGTTGACGGCCGGCCTGGCGCTGCTCGCGCTCATCACGCTGTACATCGTCGGATCAGGAGCGAGCGATGGCGCGGCCGCCGGCGTTCGCAGGTATCAGTCGTCCATGGTGCTGCCGGACGGTCTCCGCGTCTCGACCGACAGTCCTCCGGGCCGTTTCGCGCTTTCACCGAACGGCCGCCAGCTCGTCATCGTGGCGTCCAAGGACGCCGGCAAGAAGATGCTCTGGATTCGCCCGCTGGACTCGAGCGCGGCACTGCCGCTTCCCGGCACCGAAGGCGCCGCCTTCCCGTTCTGGTCGCCCGACTCGAGCAAGATTGCGTTTCTGGCCGACACGCAGCTGAAACACATCGAAGTCGCGACTGGCACGGTCATGAAGGTGTGTGACGACGTGACGTTCGGCGCCACCGGGTCGTGGAACCGCGATGACGTGATCCTGTTCACGCCGAAAGGCACTGCGCCGATCCACCGCGTGTCCGCGTCGGGAGGCACGCCGTCTCCAGTGACGTCACTGGACGCGGCGCGCGGTGAGGTTCAGCACTCGTTCCCGTTCTTCCTGCCCGATGGGCAGCACTTCCTGTTCTTCACGGTCGGCACCAAGAGCGGCGGAATGGTCGGACCGGGGGGAATCTACGTCAGCTCGCTCGACGCACGCAGCGCGCCGGTGCAGGTCGTCGAAGACGGATCGAATGCCAAGTATGGCAGTGGGCGGCTGGTTTTCATGCGGCGAGGCACGCTGGTCTCACAGCCGTTCGATCCGACCGCCTTGCGAGCCAGCGGCGAACCACGGCCGATCGTCGAGCAGGTGCAGGTCGCCGGATCGGCCTCGACGGGAATGTCAGGCGCCTACAGCGTCTCGGAGAACGGCGTCCTCACGTATCAGACGGGCGTCGCGATCCGGTCGCAGCTGGCGTGGTTCGATCGCAAGGGCACACGCACTGGCAACTTCGGCGACGAGGCCGACTATGCCGATGTCGTCCTCTCGCCAGACGAGTCGCGGGTGGCCACGAGCATCCTCGACCCCGCCTTCAACACGCGAGACGTCTGGACCTACGATGTCGCCCTCCGCACGCGGACGCGCTTCACGTTCGACCCGAGCGACGACTTCGCGCCAACCTGGTCGCACGACGGGAAAGATCTGGTCTTCAGTTCGCTCCGGACCGGCGGCAGCATCACCATGTTCCGCCGTGCGGCCGACAGCTCCGGCAAGGAAGCGCCGATCGCCGCGGACGGCCTCGGCTTGGGCAAGTTTGCCACTCACTTCTCTCACGATGGCCAGTTTCTGCTCTACATTGGTGGCGGCGGGATTATCGGCAGAAGCGACCTCTGGGTCGCCGTGCCGTCCGGAGATCGCCAGGCCTTCCCGTTCGTCGAAACGGAGTTCGTCGAGAGTCATGGCCGTTTTTCGCCGGACGGGCGCTGGATCGCGTACATGTCGCGCGAATCGGGCCAGTCCGAGGTCGTCGTCCGGCCGTTCAATCGCGCCGGGCCAGCTAAACGAGTGTCAGATGTGGGTGGCGGCGGGTGGCCGCGCTGGCGGCGCGATGGTAAAGAGATTGTCTACCTCGCGCTCGACAACAAGCTGATGTCGGTCGCGGTCGACGGTGAGGGCGCTGTCTTGAAGGCGGAGGCTCCGCGTTCGTTGTTTCCGGCCCCGCTCCGGCCGATCACCCGGCTCGACGCGTACCCGTACGACATCGACGCTGGCGCGCAGCGGTTCCTCCTCAACACATTCGTGGAGGCCGCGCCGACGACGGCAATCACTCTGGTCGTGAACTGGTCGACAAGCCGGTGATTTACCGCGCAAATGCGCGACACCCGAGGACGGAAACCTGAATGTCGCCTGGGAGGGTCAGATGCGCACGTTGAGTCGACTGTCACTGGTGCTCGTCGTGGCCGGAGCGGCGGTCGTCGCCGCCCGCGCCCAGTCCGCCGCTGTCGTGACGCCGGAGCTGATCCTGACGATCGCGCAGGCCGTGGACGCGCAACTGTCGCCGGACGGCACCGACCGTCGTCTACCAGGTCTCACGGCCGCGGCGGGCCGACGAGCCGTTTGGCGCCGCGCGCAGCGAACTCTGGATCGTGCCGGCCGCGGGCGGTGAGCCGCGACGCCTGACGCAGGCGGAGGACCGGCTGCCGCGCTGGTCGCCGGACGGAAAACGGGTCGCGTTCATCGGGCGGCGCGGCGACCAGACGCTGCCTCAAATCCAGATCATCGAGATGGCCGGCGGTGAGGCCCGTCCGCTCACCAACGCGCCCTCGGCGGTGTCGTCGTTCAAGTGGTCACCGGATGGACGACTGCTCGCGTACACGTACACGGATCCGAAGACCGCCGCGGAACGGACAGATGACACCCAGGGCCGTGACTGGACGGTCGCCGACAAGAACTACAAGCACACGCGCCTGTATCGCGTGGACGCCGCGACCGGCAAGAGCGACCTCGTGACCCGGACCGACGTGACGGTCTATGACTACGATTTCTCCCCCGACAGCCAGCAACTCGTGATCGGCGCGGCGACGACGCCGACCATCGACGACAGCTTCATGGGCGTCCGTCTCTACATCGTCCCAGCGGCGGGCGGCACGCCGGAGCCGTTCGTCAAGACCGAAGGCAAGCTGCAGTTTCCGCGCTGGTCGCCCGACGGTCGATCGATTGCCTGGCTCGGGGCGACCACCGTCGACGACCCGTTCGCCGGCACCGTGTTCGTCGCGCCGGTCCGCGCGGACGGGCGGCGCGCCCGATCGCGCCAATGTGACGCCAGACTACGAGGGCAGCGGCCTGTGGCTCGGCTGGCAGCCGGGACAGCCCGACACACTCACGTTTGTCAGCGCCGAACGCCAGGACGTGCGCTTCTACACGATGGCGGCGGCGTCACGGACGAAGCAGGCCATTGCGACCGCTGGACTGGTGCCCGTCGGTGCTCCGAGCTTCTCGACTGACGGCAAACGCGTCGCGTTCGTCGCCAACGCCCCGGGTCATCCCAACGAGGTCTTCGCCGGCGATCTCACCGCACCACGCCGCGTGACGACGCTCAATCCGCAACTGGCCGGGATTCAGCTTGGCGCCCAGGAAGTGGTCACCTGGAAAGCCAAAGACGGCTGGGTGATCGAGGGCGTACTCGTGAAACCCGTCGGCTTCCGCGCCGGTGTCCGCTACCCGCTCGTGCTGCAGCCGCACGGCGGCCCGGAAGCGGCGGACCCCAACGGCTGGAACGGCTCGTACTCGCGCTGGGGCCAGATGCTCGCCGGCGCCGGCTACCTGACGCTTTACCCGAACTATCGCGGATCGATCGGCCGCGGGGTCGCGTTCGCGAAAGCGGATCACCGGGACCTGATGGGCAAGGAGTTCCAGGACATGCTCGACGGCATCGACCATCTCGTCGCGCAGGGTCTGGCCGATCCGAATCGCGTTGGCATCGGCGGCGGCAGCTACGGCGGCTACACGTCGGCGTGGGCGACGACCTACGCGAGCGATCGCTTCAAGGCGGCGATCCCATGGATGGGCATTTCCAACTGGATCAGCATGACCGGCACGTCGGACATCTTCCTCGAGAACTCGACGGTGCACTGGAATCTGGTGATGTACGACAACTACGAGAAGTACTGGGAACGTTCGCCGCTGAAGTACATCGACCGCGCCAGGACGCCAACGCTGATCATTCACGGCGCCGCGGATCCGCGCGTGCCGCCCGGCCAGTCGCTCGAGCTCTACACCGCACTCAAATGGAAAGGCGTGCCGGTCGAGTACGTGACCTATCCGCGCGAGGGTCACGGGGTCGCCGAGCGCGCGCACCAGGAAGACTTCATGAAGCGCGTCTTCGCGTTTTTCGAGAAACACCTCAAATAGGTGCTCAGTGCTGGGTGCTGGGTGCGGGTGCTGGGTGCTGAGAGTGGTCATCGCGCCGGCGGGCTGAGCGTGAGGCGCCGGCCCGGATAGTCCACGGTCACGACAAAGCGGCGCAGCACCGCGGCGCCGACGATGCCGTCGAAGTCACTGCTGGCGCCAAGTCCCGTGGTCGCTTGCGACAACGCGGCGCGAGGATCGCGGACGATGGCATCGCCGAACGCGATCGATGGCAGCACCACCACAGGCGAGAAGGCCACGCCGCTGATCCCAACCGTTGCCGTCAACTCACGGCTCTGGAAGCGCTCGGCGAGCTTGTGGCGGCGCACATACGGGCGTCGTCAGCGTCACCGCGCCGTTGCTCCCGGTATCGAGCAGCATCCGCGCGGTGACACTCGACTGATCGGGCAGGGTCAGCGTCGTTGGCGCGATGAGGACGTTCCCCGTGACCGTGACAGGGATCGATCCCGCTGCCTGCTTGGCGAGGCCACCCGGCACCGGCCGGGTGACGCTGACCCGGCCGGCCTGATAGTCGAACTCGACAACGTAGCGGCTGAGAAAGTCCGTGCCGAGGACACCGTCGACGTGATGGCCGAGCCACCCGGCATTCCCTTGCACGGGAATGACGTACATCTGCCACGGCGCGAACGGCTCGAGTCCCTCGATCGTTGAGCGTGGCGCCCGTTGTCGTCGCCATCTCGGTCTCGCTGGCAGTGACGCCAACGGGCCGGCGGCCGGCCGGACGTGTTGCGAGGTTCAGCCTCGCCGCGGTCGTTGGATCGAGCACCGTGAGCGTGGCGCCAGTATCGACCGTGAACCAGAACGGTCCGTCGCCATTGATCGTCGTCCGGACGAAGAACACGTTCGAAGCCTGCTCGGTCGGCAGGAGCATGGCCCCGCCTGGTTCCGTCGCCCTCTGCACCGGAACAGCCGCAGAGATGCCCGCAAACAACGCCAGACAGTGAAAGAAGCGGAATGCCACTCGCCCTACCCTACTGCGGATCGCATCAACGTGAAAACGGCTCTGGGAGTCTGCGCGGCAGTACGTAGGGCGGGCCGGGTTGGGGCCCGCCAACTGCACGCGGATTGCAGCCCAATCCGCGCTACGTGTTTGGAAAATGCCCTAGCGTCGCGAGCTCTCTGAAGCGGCAGAGCGCGCTCGCGAGCCGCATTTGCTGAGGGGTCCGGCAGTCGGGTTCGAAAAGCCGTGGACTCGCGACGAGGATGCAGAGGCACTTGGCACGCGAGGTCGCCACGTTGAGCCGGTTGAGACTGTAAAGAAACTCCATGCCGCGAGGCGCATCTTCCGGCCGCGAGGTCGCCATCGAGTAGATGACGACCGGCGCTTCCTGTCCCTGGAACTTGTCGACCGTGCCCACCGCGACGCCAAGCGGATCGAGACGCTCGCGGAGGTTCGCCGACGTGCGCGTTGTACGGGGCGACGACCAGGATGTCGGCCGGCCGGAGTTGCCGGGGCTCCCGTGCCGTCCTGGTGCTGAGGTCGAGCTCGACGCACTGGACGCCGGGCCGGAGCAGCTCGTCAACGAGTCGAGCGACCGTCGCGGCTTCCTCGTCGGAGGCGTTCCGACAGTGATCGTGCGCCACCTCGACGAGGCGGAGTCCGGCGCCGTCAAGCGCGCCAGGGCCGATGACGCGCTGACACTCGAGCCCCGCCAGCGGCTGCAGCCGGCCCTCGTAGAACGCCTCGGAGGTGAAGTCGCAGATCGCAGGCGGCAAGACGCCAGGTGGTCGGCAGGAACACTCCGCGATCGGCGGGAATGGTCTGGTGACCGCTGAGAAGATGCTCGAGCGCCGATCGATCGGCGCCGGCCGGGTGGCTGGCCCGTTGCGGCTGATCGAGCTGCTGCGGATCGCCGAGGAGCACGACGGCCCGCGCTGCCTCGCTCACCGCCAGCACATTGGCCAGCGACATCTGCCCGGCCTCGTCGACGAACAGGACGTCCACCGACTGCCTGAGCTCCTCGCGCGCCCACAACCACGCGGTGCCGCCGAGCAGGCGGCCGCCCGCTGGCTGCAGGAACGCGTCCGCATCCTCGTTCTCGCGCAGCTCGACGATTGACGAGCCATCGACCGGCATCACCGCGCCCTCGTCGCACCGGTGAGCGGTCGGGATCGCCACGCCGTCACGGTCGGCAGCGCGAACGGCGTCGGCCAGCAGCTTCCTGATCACCTTGTGACTGGTGGCGACCACGCCGACCTTCCGCCCTTGCGCCAGCAAGGCGCTGATCATCCGCGCACCGGTATAGGTCTTGCCCGCGCCGGGCGGCCCCTGTATCGCCAGCTGACTGCCGCCCAGCTCGCCGGCGATCCTGACCGCGAAATCCGCAGCGGATTCCCCGGCCGGACGGGTGGCGAAGCCGGCCATCGCCGTGGCCGGCCGGCCGAGCAGGAGATCCCGGACGACGGTCTCGGCGTCGAGACCGTGCTCGATCACTCGCTCGGCGATCCGCACCAGCGCCGCCTCTTGCGCATGGGCGTTGAAGATGTCGAGCGCGATGATCGTCGACGGATGCGTCTCGTTCTGATCGACACGTTTCCTGATGTCGATCGTCCCGGCCTGCTTGTCGACGGCCTCGACCTTACCGAGCGTCACATCCGACGGTAACTTGGCGTCATCTTTCGGCCGCACGTCGTTTTCCTGCGCCGGATAGCGATAGCGATCGACCGCGGCCTTCGACCTTGCCAGCCGGCGTCAGGACGCGCTCGACGAAGCGGAGGTCCACGAGCGCGCGCGGTTCGTCGCGCAATTCCTCATCAGGCTTGATCCGCAAGCGGTGATATTCCCCGTATGCGACGCGCTCCTCGCGACGGTGAAAGTCGACCAAATGAGCGAGCAAGTACAGCGCGTCGTGCGCCGGATTGGTGAACGGCGGCGCCGGCGGCCCGCCGCTCGCGACGATCCGTTCCAGCAGCGAGGCGCGGAGCTTCACGGCACGCCGGTCGCGCTCCTTGACCTTGTCCGTGCCTTCGCCGGACTTCGGCACCGGCCGTGCGACGTCCACTCCGGACGCGATCACGCCGCGCCGCAGTTCCTCCAGCCAGTCGCGCAGTTCGAGCGTCGATTGACAGTCGTCGTCGTTGTAGCCCTGCACGGCAGCTCGGACGTCGGCCGTGACATCGTCGAGCCTGCCGATTTCCAGGGCGATCTCGACGATCCGGCGCTGATCGCCGGCGCGGCCCAGATCGACCTCGCGATCGAAGCCGTAGAACGGTTCCATTTTCTTGATCGAGTAGCTCTCGACGCCGGCACGGAGCGCGCGCCGTACCACCGCGTAGAGGTCAACGAAGCGGCCGCCGCGGAGGAGGATATCGACCTCGGCCTCGCGCGTGGCGTGCCGCGCCGCCAGCCGCTTGAACGCGGTCGGCTCATAGGCGGCGTAGTGATAGACGTGCATGCCGGGATGCTCGGCAAGCGTCGTCATGATTCGATCGACGACGCGCTCGAATGCCGCGCGCTCCTCGGCGTCGTCGAACGCCCAGCAGGCGGCGTAGGCGGGGCTCGAAGCCGGTGCCAGACCAAGGGGCAGCTTCCCTTGCCCTGCTGATGGCGGCTCGGGTTCAGCAACGGCAGCCGAGGGCACGTCCGGGCCGAGCAGTCCAAACAGGTACTCACGGCCGCCCTCGCGCGCGAAGGGATCGCCTTCGAGATCGAGAAACAGGTCGCCGGGACTCGGCTCGGGCAAGCGGAGGAAACCGGCGTCCGTTTCGACGGGCAGCAGATCGAACGTCGGCGTCCGGGTCTCACGCTGACGGACCTGGAGCTCGGCCTGGTGGCGCAGACGCTCGTACGTGGCCGCTGACCCGCGCGACGGCATGAACTCGATCGGCGTCGCCAGCGCGCCGAGCGCCGCCAGCGTCCCGACGCCTCGTCCTTCGAGCTCGATCTGCTGAATCCGGCTGAGTCCCGCCACGAACGACAAGTGATCGTCGGCCCGGCGGCGTCGCTCGCACCGTGCCTGCCATCGGCACAGATCGCAATGCTCGCAGGGCTCGGGATACATCGCCGCCGCCTCAACGTCGCCCTGCGCAAGCTCGCGCGCGATGAACCCGAGCAGCCTCGCTTTCACGAGTCGGTAGTACGCGGCGAACTCCGCAAAGCGATACCGCTCGATCCGGACGGGCGTGACAACGTGAAACGACTCCGGCACACGGCCCTGCATCCCGCCGAGCAGCTCCGTATACGCGCACAGTTGGAGAATCGTGCCGCCACGCGTCTCACGCGAGAGCTTGGTGTCCTGCGGCTCGTACGACCAGGCACCGAGGTCACTCGGAACCTCGACCCGCCTGAGGACATCCGCGTACCCGAACCACCCATCGGCGCCGAGCGCGGCTTGAACGATGACGTCGGGACCGCGGCGCATCGCGTCGAGCGTCTCGGCGATGGCCTCGTCGGGGTCCAGGCGTCCGTGCTCCGCCGGCCGGGCGAGACTGACGACCATCAGCCCCGCCGCGCGCAAGGCTTCGATGTACTGCTTTTCGTGCCGGTCGCCCCGCTCTCGCAGCGCGTCGGCCATCGGATCGTTCCAGAGCGACCGCTCGATCGACCCGCGAGCCGCCAGGACGTCGAGCGCGGTCTTGTGACGGCAGGCGACGAAGTTGGCAAGATCGGTTGGCGAAACGGTCAGCCGGCCGTCGACGAAGTGCACGCGGCTATTTTCTCACCACGAAGATCACGAAGACCACGAAGGGTCTCAGAGCACCGTCCTGCATCCCGGAGTCGACAGTGGCATTCAATGCCCGCCGTGCCGCCAGTGTTGTAGTCGTAGGTCAGCTCCTCGCCGGAGCGGATGTTTCTCGCGGCGCGAATCCAGATCACGCCGTCGATGATCTGGCTGTAACAGTTCGGCCGGCACGCGTGGTTGATGAACCGCGCGATGCCGCCGCCCACGGACGCGTCCACCACGGTTCTCGTATCGACCGTGAAACACCAGATGCGTCCCTGTGGCACGTGCCTGGCTTCGCGCCGATTGCTCTCCCGATGCGAGATCCGCTCGCCGTCGTAGGTCACGATCCGCGTGTTCTTGTTGATCGGCTGCGCGGCGTACACGCCCCACCCGGCGATCCGGGAGCGCCGCCGTACGATGCGACAAGCGACGACCTCGGAGGTCCGAGGTCATCGCGCGGGAATCGTCAGCGTGTGCACGACCTTGCCGTCGGTCGCCGTGACGACGACCTTGAGCTCGGCCGACGTCGCATCCACTCGCGCCACTTGATCCTGGCCAACGACGAGCAGGTGGTACCGCTGGGCGTCGGTCGGCGCGGTGTAGGAAAACTTGTGCGTGATCACGGGCCTGGTGTCGAACACCTTGTACGGCTCGGACTGCGCGCCGGCAGGATCGGCGACGGCGAGCAACGCAAGCATCCAGCAAGCCATCAGACGGCGCATGTGAGGATTCTGCCATGTGGCCGTCGCGGGCGCATAAGATCGAAGGGTGACGACTCCTGCTTCGCCTCCCTCCGGCTTCGGCGCACTCGGCCTCGCTGACGCGCATCGTCAAGGCCGTCGACCGCGCTCGGCTACGAAGAGCCGACGCCGATCCAGCGCGAGGCGATTCCGGTGCTCTGCGCGGGCACGCGACCTGATCGGTCAGGCCGGGCACCGGCACCGGCAAGACGGCGGCGTTCGCGTTGCCGCTGCTCCACCGGCTGACGGGCCGCGACGGCTCCCGCAAGCCGGTCAAGCGCGGCGGCGCGCGCGGCCTGATCCTCGTGCCGACGCGCGAGCTGGCGATGCAGGTCGCCGAAGCCGTCCACAAGTACGCGAAGACGACACGACGCTCACCGTGGTCCCGCTCTACGGCGGCGCGCCGATGGATCAGCAGATTCGCGCCCTCACGCCGCGGCGCCGACGTCGTCGTCGCGACGCCCGGACGCGCGCTCGATCATCTGCGCCGCAAGACGCTCGTGCTCGACGCCCTCGAGGTGCTCGTGCTCGACGAAGCCGACGAGATGCTCGACATGGGCTTTGCGGAGGATCTCGAGGCGATCCTCACGGCGACGCCGGACGACGCGGCAGACGGCGCTCTTTGCCGCGACGATGGCGCCGCGCATCGCGTCGATCGCGGAGCGGCACCTGAAGGCGCCCGCGCGCATCACGATCAAGGCCGAGAAGCGCGCGGCCGGCAAGCTGCCGCACGTCCGCCAGGTCGCCTACATCGTCACGCGCGCGCAGAAGGCGCACGCGCTCGGTCGCATCCTCGAGTTCGAGGATCCGGCGTCGGCGATCGTGTTCTGCCGGACGCGGATCGAGGTCGACGAGCTGACCGACACGCTGAAGTCGCACGGCTACGGCGCGCAGGCGCTGCACGGCGGCATGGAGCAGCGGCAGCGCGACCGCGTGATGCAGCTCTTCCGTCAGGAGAAGGCGGACGTCCTCGTCGCGACCGACGTCGCCGCGCGCGGCCTCGACATCGAGCACGTCTCGCACGTCATCAACTACGACATCCCGACGGCGCCCGAGGTCTACGTGCACCGCATCGGCCGGACCGGCCGCATCGGCCGCGAGGGCGTCGCGATCACGCTCGTCGATCCGCGCGAGCAGCGCATGCTGCGGCAGATCGAGGCGCTGACCAAGCAGAAGATCGAGATCGTCGCGCTGCCGACGGCGGACGCGCTGCGGGCGAAGCGCCTCGACATCACCCGCGCCGCGCTGCGGGAGCGGCTCGTCGCCGGCGATCTCGAGCTCGGCGCGATCGTTCGTCGCCTCACTCGCGCACGACGTTCGAGCTGCTCGATATCGCCGCGGCCGCGGTGGCGATGATTCACGCCGACGGAGACGACGGCGACGGAGGCCGCGCTTCCGCCGGCGCCTGTGGAGGAGCCAGCAGGTCCGATGACGATCCTGTTTGTCGGCGCGGGTCGAAACGCGGGCCTCCGACCAGGCGACCTGGTCGGCGCGATCACCGGCGAGGCCCATCTGACATCGAAGCAGATCGGCGCCATCCGCGTCGGCCAGACGCACACGCTGGTCGAGGTGCCGGAGCGGCTCGCGGACCGCATCATCACGGCGCTCCGGCGGACGAAGCTCCGTGGTCAGAAAGTGGACGTCAGGCTTCAGCAGGACGAGGTGAGGCCCGGCCCGCGAGACTCTGCCGGACCTACTTCACGATCGCGCCGGTGGCCTTGATCTGGTATTTGGCGCCGAAGTCGGCGGCCTTGGCGGCCGCGCCGGCCTGTTCTTTCGCCGCTTCGTGCCCTTCGTGGTCGTTGGCCGCAATCGCCTCGAACACGCCCTCGGCGGAGGCCTTCTTGCCCTTGGCGGCGAGCGGGAACACGATGGCGCCACCGTGATCCACCTTGAAGCGGACGGTCTGATCCGGCTGATCGGCTGGCGCCAGCGCCATCCAGCATCCCATGGCCTCGCAGACGGCCGTCACGACCCCGTCCAGGCGGATGGTCTTGCCGACGAACGCCTTCGGGTTCTCGTAGAGGGCCTTGATCTCCGTGGCCTGAGTGAGCTTGACGCCCGCGCCGAGGGTCTCGTCGCCCGCGGCCCACGCCACCACCGTCATCGCCACCACACCCGCCAGAATCCCTGCCAGTCGACGCATCTTTCCAACTCCTGTCCAAAACCGAACGATCCCTGCAAGCGTACCGCAAGAGGCGGTAAGATAAGACAGTTTCTTGGCCATCACAGGGAGAATGACCATGCGTTTGGTGAAGGGTGTTGTGTTTGCGAGCGCGCTCGCGATTTCGGTGCCGGCGGTACAGGTCCTCGCTCAGGGCGCAG
The DNA here is from genome assembly GCA_963816795.1 of uncultured Acidobacteriota bacterium. Classification (GTDB taxonomy): domain Bacteria; phylum Acidobacteriota; class Vicinamibacteria; order Vicinamibacterales; family SCN-69-37; genus CAWFLT01. Next base: position 416,048 of record CAWFLT010000006.1, read on the forward strand.
CGGCCGGGCAGGCGAAACAAGAAGACAAGGATCGGGTCGTCGCCGGCGGCGGGATTTCGGTCGCGGGCTGGACAGGCAAGGTCGACGCGGCCGGCGCGAAACAGGGCCGCACCATCAACGACTCGAAGTTCGGTCAGTCAGGCGGCGAGCTGCAGCTCGTGGTCGGACCCGCGGCGTCGTACTGGAACCCGAAGAACGTGGCGACCGGCGACTACACGGTCAAGGGCACGTTCAAGAACGTCAAGTCTGACGCCGGTCATCCACACTCGGCGGGCCTGTTCATCGGGGGCCAGAGCATGGACACTGAGATGCCGACGTACATCTACTGCGTCGCCTACACGGACGGCTCGTTCCTCGTCCGGCAGTTCAACGGGACCCCGAAGCCCGTCACGCTAGCTGCGAAGGCGGCGAACGCCGCGGTGAAGGGGCCCGACGCGTCGGGCGGGGCCACCAACGACATCGCGTGGGTCGTCAAGGGCGGCAAGGCGGACTGCATGATCAACAACACGTCCGTCGGCTCGTATGACCTGGCCACGCTCAAGGTGGCCAACCTCGACGGCATTTACGGCATCCGCGTCACGCACAACATGAATCTGAACGTCGCGGGATTCGGGATGACGAAGTAAGAGGGACCGGGCGAATGACTGAGCGCTGGTCTGGTGGCGAAACGCCGCCGGGCCAGCGCTCTTCGTTTTTCAGGGACACGAAGTCCGGAGTGAAACGCGCTTGAGGTCCGGAGTGAAACGCTCTTGAGGTCCGGAGTGAAAGGCGCTCGAGGTCCGGAGTGAACAGCGCTTGAGGTCCAGGCGCGATGCTCGGACTTCGGGCGAGCCGTTGCGGCCGACTAGTCCGAGCCGCGCTCGCGAGCGTCCAGGACTTCAAAGGCCTTTCGCTACGGACCTCAAGCGCGCTTCCACTCCGGACTTCCCGTGCTTTCCACTCCGGACCTCGTGCGCCCTTCACTCCGGACCTCCCGCGCACCTCACCCCGGACTTCCCGCGCCCTCCACTCCGGACCTCATGTGCGTTTCACTCCGGACCTCGCGCGTCAGCGCCGGACCTCGAGCTCGCAGTTGTATGATGTCCGCGTGTCCCTGTCTCGCCGTGAGTTCGGCCGCTGGCTGTCGCTGTCCAGCACCGCGGTGCTGTTTCCGGCGACGGCGCTGGCCGGACACGATGACCTCGAGCGATTTGGACTGACCGCGTCGCCGCTGCCGCAGACGCCGGCTGTACCCGACGAGCGCTTCTGGCAGGATGTGCGCGCCCGATTTCTGGTGCCGCGCGATGTGGCGTTCTTCAACGCCGCGAATCTGTGTCCCACGTCCCTTCCCGCGATTGAAGCGCACGAGAAGCACCTGCGAAGCTATGAGGCCGGGCCGTCGCCGGAGGCGCGAACCGTCCTGATGCGCGGCCGGGAAGAAGCACGCACGCTGCTCGCGCAGGCGCTGCGCGTGACGCCGGAAGAGATCGTCCTCACGCGTAACACGACGGAATCCAACAACGTCGTCTCGAGCGGGCTCGACTTGCGCGCCGGCGACGAGGTCGTGGTCTGGGCCGACAATCACCCGAGCAACCTGAATGCCTGGCAGGCGAAGGCCAAACGCTTCGGATTCACCGTCGTCAGCGTTCCCGTTTTGCCTGCGCATCCTGGCGCTGAGGGCTACGTCGATCTGTTCACCAAGGCGTTCACGCCGCGGACCAGGCTGGTCGCGATCACGCACGTCAGCAGCAATTCCGGCGACCTGCTACCGGCGGCAGAAATCTGCGCGGCGGCAAGGGCCCGCGGAATCTTGTCGCTCGTCGACGGCGCACAGGCGTTCGGCGTCCTCGACCTCGACCTGAGCGCCATCAAGCCAGACTTCTACACCGGCTCGATGCACAAGTGGCCGTGCGGACCGAAGGAGAAGGGCCTGCTCTTCGCGAATCGCGCCGTCCACGATCGCCTGCATCCTTCGATCGTCGGGTTGTATGGCGGCCAGGTCGGACTGTCACGGACGTTCGAGGCCAATGGCCAGCGCGACGACGCGTCGATCGCGGCAGTCGTTGAAGGCTTGAAATTCCAGGGCAGCATCGGCCGCGCGACCATCGAGCGGCGCAGCCGGCAACTTGCCGCCGCGTTGATGGACGGCGTGAAGAAGCTGCCGGGCGTCAAGCTCTGGACGCATCCCGATCCCAGCCGTTCCGCCGCGATTGTGATCTTCCAACCCGGCGCCGCCGATGTCCGCCGCCTCGGCCCGGCGCTCGTTCAGGAGCGCATCATCGCGACGACGCGAACCGGCGCGCAGAATCCGGGCCTTCGCCTCTCGCCGCATTTCTACAACACGATGGAAGACATCGACCGCACGGTGGACGTCATCAAGAAACACGTTAAGTAAGACCTGCCTCGACGCAACCAGTAGAGTTCGGAGGACTGTCGCGAAGCGGACAGTACTTCCAACTTCTGGCTTCTCACGTCTAACTTAACTAGTATCGATTTACTCCCCTGTTACACCCTCCCTGAGCGGTGTCCGCTTGCGGACGCTCGCTGGTCATTAACTCGCGGGCTGGGAGGCCCGCACACATGACGAGAAGCCGACTGGCTGCCATATTGATCCTCGCGGGCACGATCGCGCTGGCGATGCCACACGATGCCGCCGCGCAGGCGACGACCGGCGAATTAACCGGACGCGTCACCGATCAGACCGGACAGATCGTGGCCGGCGCGACCGTCGTCGCGCGCGATCCCGGAACCGGATTTCAGCGTTCGACCACCACCAACGACACCGGCGATTTCATCATCACGCTCCTGCCGCCCGGGCGGTACACCGTCACCGCCGAGCGGCAGGGTTTCAAGAAGGTCGTCCGCGAGAACGTCGACGTCCTCGTCGGGACGCGTGCGACCCTCGCGCTCGAGTTGGCGGTCGGCGCCATCACCGAAGCCGTCACGGTCAACGTCGGTACGCCGCTGGTCGACACCACCCGCTCCGATCTCGGCGGCGTCGTGACGTCGAAAGACATCGCCGATCTGCCGCTGCTCAACCGGACGTTCGCCAATCTCTCGATCGTGATGCCGGAAGCCCGCCCCGCCGGCAACTTCGACCCGACCAAGACCCGCGTCGGCAACTTCGCGATGAACGGCGGCGACGGCCGGCAGCTCGACGTCAACGTCGACGGCGGCGACAACAAAGACAACGTCGTCGGCAGCCTGCTCCAGAACTTCGCCTACGAGTCGATCCAGGAATTTCAGGTCCTGCAGCACCGGTGGACCGCTGAAAGCGGCCGCGCGGTCGGCGGCGTCGTCAACGTGATCACGAAGTCGGGCACGAATGCCCTGCGCGGATCCGGCCTCTTCACGTTCCGCAACGACGGCATGATCGCCAAAGACTTCTTCCAGAAGCGCGGTGCGGTGGAGCTCCCGTTCAAGCGTTGGGAGTACGGCGGGTCGGCGGGCGGGCCCATCGTTCGCGACAAGCTCTTTTTCTTCGGGGCCTTGGAGCGCTTCGACGAGCCCTCCGGTACGACGGCGGTCCGGGCCGATGCGATCACGCAGCTCGCGGCGGTGCCAGGGGCGCAGCCGGTTGACGCGATCCCGACGCCGTACGACGACACGCTACTGACGGTCAAAGTGGACCAGCAATGGAGCGAGCGGCAGTCCCTCTTCTATCGTTTCTCGTTCCAGAAGAACACGTCGCCGAACGATCAGGTCGCCAATCCGGCCTTGACCGATCTCTCCGGGGGCAGCTCGAACGAGAACAAGCTCTACGACTTCGTCGCCAACCACACCTTCGCGCTGGGATCCGATCGCGTCAACCAGTTCGCGTTCCATTTCCAGGATTTCAAGAACGAGATCCTTGGCGTCACGACCGACCCGATTCAGGTGTTCGGCACCGGCACGACCTATCGGATCGGTCCGGCCCCGAATACGCCACAGGCGACGCTCGAGCGGAAGTTCCAGTTCCGAAACGACATGACCTGGCTCAAGGACCAGCACACGCTGAAGTTCGGGACCAACTACATCTACACGAAGCTGGACGGCTACTTCTACTTCGGCGCGTTCGGCTACGAACTGCTGTGGTTCAACGACCCGCTGACGATTCAGAACAACGCGGCGGTCTATCCACAGGGCTTCGCGACGCCCGGGGCGCTGCGCCAGCTCAACTACTACACCGGCGCCGCATCACACGCTCAGAACTTCCATCAACTGGCGTTCTACGCGCAGGACGACTGGCGGATCAATCGGAAGCTCACGCTGAACCTCGGGCTGCGCTGGGACGCCAACATCGGATTGCTGACCGATCAGACCAACAACCGGACGATCCAGATACTCTCGCAGCTCAACGACCCGCGCGCACAAGAGATCACGGGTGATTCCGACCAGTTGTCGCGGACGACGCCGGGCTGGGCAGAGTTTCAACCACGCCTCGGGTTCGCCTATGACTATTCCGGGAACGGGCGACTGGTGGTGCGAGGCGGGTACGGACTCTTCTACGACCAGATCTTCCAGAACTTGACGATCTTCTCGCAGTCGCAGAGCGGGCCGGAGATTTACTCCCAGACGCTGGCGTTGACCAACTCCGCGGTCGGCACGGGCCAGCTCGCGAACTTCCGTTATGGGATCGATCCGCTACCGGCGCCGCCGACGTTCGACTTCTCGCAACTGCCGGCCGGCTCGTTCGGACGGATCACCGATCCGAACGCCAGCGATCCGTACGTGCACAAGCTCTCAATCGGCTTCGAAACCGTGTTCAAGGAAACCTGGACGCTCTCGAGTGACTACGTCCACACCGAAGGCCGCAACGAGCCGCGCGTGCTGAACATCAACCCGCAGATTCGAAGCGTCTGCGACGCGGCCTTCCCCGGCGCCAATCCCAACGATCCACGATGCGTGCGCAGCACCCGTGCCGGCGGCCGGTACTTCGACGCCGCCTTCGTCGCCGCCGGCATGCCCGCCAACCGGCTGGAACAGATCAACATGGTGGCGACGAACAACAGCTCGAAGTTTGATTCACTGACGACGACGCTGAAGAACCGCCGGCCGTGGGGCACGTTCTCGATGTCCTACGTGCTGGCCAACTCCCGCTCGTGGGGCGGTCAGCCGGTCGCCTCGTACAGCGGAAACGGCATCGCCATCACCCCCGAACAGCAGTTCGCCGAGGGCGAGTGGGCGCCGACGCGCATCGATGAGCGGCACCGGCTGGTGGCGAGCGCCGCGATGGACCTGAAGTACGGCATTCAGGTGGCGCCGATCTTCCAGTGGTCGTCGTCTCGTCCCTATACGCCAGTCGCCGGCTTCGATATCAACGGCGACGGCCTGGTGAACATCGCCGACCGGCTGTGCGACGGCGTCGACCTCGGCGCGACGTTTGCGGCTCGCGGTACGTCGGGCGTGCAGGCGCTGAACCCGAACGGATGCGCGCTGGCGCCGGCCAACAGCCAGCGGACGGGCTCCGTCGTCAATCCCGACGGGTCGATCGAAGAACGCAGCGGGCGGTTCTTCAATCTGGACCTGCGAGTCGGCAAGTCGTTCGCGATCGGGCCGAAGGCGATCGCGCGCGTCTACGTCGACTTCTACAACCTGTTCAACACGGAGAACCTGTCGTTCACGCTCCGGCCGGAGCAGAGCTCGGCGGCGTCGGCGAGCCAGTTCCTGCAAGTGGTGTCGCTGGCCGGCCCGGGGTTCGGACCGCCGGTCGGAAGGCCATTCACGGCGAGCTTCGGAGTGCAGAGTGACGTTCTAGCGCTCGCGCGCATCAAGTAGCGCGGATTGGTTGCAACCGCGTGGACAGGGCGAGCAGCCAGAGCTCGAAGGCTTCGGCCGGTCCGCCGTAGCTTCAGCGTGAGGCGGAAATCCGTCCCGTCCTTGACCGTCACGGCGGCTCGAAATTCGAGCTGACGCCCGTCGAGCTCCTGACGTTCGTTAGTTCGGCAGCGCGAGGGCGATGAGCTCGGTGGTCTTGCCGCCGCCGGTCGCGAAGACGATGTACTGCTTCTTGTTGTGCAGGAAAGTCATCGGCACCGCGCTGGTCAGGCCCGGAATGCTGACGGCCGCCACTTGCTTGCCGGTCGCTTTGTCGAGCGCATAGAGCTGGGGAGGCAGCCCGCCGCCGCCACTCCGCCCGGTGCCGTAAATGACCAGGGTCCTGGTGTTGATCACCTGCGGCTGACCGCGTCCGGTCGAGCCCATCGGCAGCGTCACATTCGCAAAGAGCGCGGCGTCGGGACTCTTCGCATTGACGGTTGGCTGGCCCATTCGGCCGCCGTTGGGAATCCACCAGACCTTGTCACCGGTGTTCATGTTGTACGCGGTGATGCCGCCGAGCTCGCGCGGCTTCAAGATTGAGACGCCAGCGATTGTCGTGGTCCCCGGCGACGCATCCTTGTAGCTCGTGACGTTGCCCGCGCCGGCCCCGGCGCCACGGCCTCCGCCGCCGCGCCCGCCTTCGGCCGGCGCCGGCGGCACGTAGCCGGGCGGAGGCGGCGGCGCACCGATCCTCCCGCAGCTGTTTCGGGGCTGCGAGATACTCGGCGCCTGCGTGTAGCGATGCTCCGAGCAGGGATCCTTGCCGAGCTCGGTGGTGCTGAGACCCGACTGCGAGCCGACGTACATCAAGCCCGTCTCAGGATCGACGGCCGCCCCGCCGTCGATGTTCACGCCGCCTGACGCGCCGGGCGCGTACCACGAGCACTTGTATTTGCTCGTGCCGTCGATCGCCGATGGCGGGACGTAATACGGCCCCATGCGGCACAAGCGAGCCAGATGCAGCGCCGCCGCCTTGATCTCCGGGGTGTAGTCGATGAGATCGTCTTCCTCCAGCCCCTGCTGCGAGTAAGGAGCGGGCTTCGACGGTATCGGCTGCGTCGCCGATGCCTTCTCGCCAGGCACGTCGCTCTGCAGCACCTTGGTCTCAGGCATCGGCCAGATTGGCGCCCCGGTCGCGCGATCGAAGGTGTAGATCCAGCCCTGCTTCGTCGTCGCCGCCAGCACTTGCCGCCGCTTTCCGTCCACCGTGATGTCGAGCAGGTTGGGCGCCATCGGCGTGTCGTAGTCCCAGATGTCGTGACGGACCATCTGGAAGTGCCAACGCTTCTTGCCGGTCTTCACGTCGAGCGCCACGATGCTGTTGCCGTAGAGGTTGTCACCGTGCCGATGCCCGCCGTACTCGTCGCTGAGCGGCATGCCGACCGGGATGTAGACGAGACCCAGCGCGGGATCCGCGGAATACGGCGCCCACGCGTCGTTCTTGCCGACACCCGGCGTGCCGATTTCGGACCCGTTCTCCCAGGTATTCGCCCCTTCCTCACCCTTCTGCGGGATCAGGTTGAACTTCCACAACTGCTTGCCGGTACGGACGTCGAAGCCGCGGATCCATCCAGGAAGGTTGCGCAGGCGCGTCGGATAGTAGCCGTGAATGTGCGAGCTGCCGACGACGATGACGTCGCCGATGACGATCGCCGGCGAACTGGCCGCGACTTGCCCGAGCGCCGGATCGATCCCGACCGTCCCGTCAGCGCCAATCTTCTTCTCCGCGTCCCATGTCTCGCCTGGCTTCGCGCGCCGCGCCACGCCGGTGTCGCTGATCTCGAAGGGCCCAGGGTCGTCAACCGCGAGCGGCACCAGCGGGAAGCCCAGGCCTTCCATCAAATCGACGATGCCCTGCGTCCCGACCTTCGGATCGGGCACGCCGGTCTTGGCGTCGATGACGGCCATGTGATAGCCCGGGGTCACGACGATGAGGCGCTCTTCGCGTCCGTCTGTCCAGTAGGCAGGACCGCGACCGGCGAACTGGCGCGGCGCCTTCTGATGGCGAATCCCTTCGTCCATCTTCCACGACCAGAGCGTGGTGCCTTTCTCCGGGTCGACCGCGTAGGCATAGCGGCGCGTTGTCGCGACCGTGAACAGGCGCCCGTTGGCATAGAGCGGCGTGGTCCGGAAGTACTCGTCGAGACCGTCCGTCGCGGCGTTCCACCGCCAGGCCACCTGCAGCTTGTCGAAATTGGCGCCGTTGATCTGATCGAGTGGGGAGTAGCGGGTGCTCCAGGCGTCGCCGCCCCAGAACCGCCACTCACCGGGCACGTTGCCGCGGACCAACCCCGCCGACGGATTGTTCTGCGCGTCGATCGAGCCGCGCACCATGAAGACGCCCAGCAGCGTCAGTCCCGCCACCATCGTCACGCCCAACGTGCGGATCGGTGTGAATCGTCGCGCCATTGATCTCCCCCGGAAGGTTACTTGGCGAACTCGATGCGAATGTCTTTCAGCTGTGTGGAATCGGCCGGCATGTCGATCTTGCCGGCTGGCATGTCGTTGACCTTGAGAATGTAGGCAATCAGCTGCGCGTACTGCTCGAGCTGGAGGCTCCCGGGCTCGTTCTTCGGCATCTTCTCGCTCACCGAATCGAACAACTCCGCCAGCGGCTTGCCGTCCCAGTTGCTCTTGAAGATGCCGCCCTTGTAGGTTCCCGGCGGATGACAGGACACACAGACGCTGAAATAGGTCTCTTCGCCCTTGGCGGCTTGCACCGCGGAATAGACGCCGGCAAGCGTCGTCTTGGCCGCCGTGGACGGGGGCGGCGGCGATTGCTCGGTTTGCGCAATGGCGCGATGACCCAGCACGGCGCACAAGGCGAGCCCGGCGCCGATCGGCCAGAATGAGGTCTTGCCCACGAACCGACACGGTAACAATCTTCGTGGATTCTGTCGAGGGATCAGATGCCCGTACGCCTGCTGTTCGCACTCATCCTTCTTGACGCCCGCCATCGGGGCGATTGACGCCGTCCAGTCAGCGTCCCAGGGCACCTCCCTATTGGGGAAGCCGCTCGTCGCCCCACTAGTTTCGGAGGCCGCCCGGGCGAAGATGGAGGCGCAACTCGCGGAAGCACGTCAAGTGTGGAAGGCCTCGCCCACGGATGCCGACGCCATCATCTGGCTCGGCCGGCGCACGGCGTACCTCAGCCGCTTTCGCGAGGCCATCGACATCTTCACCGACGGGATCGCGAAGCATCCAACGGATGCGCGTTTCTACCGGCATCGCGGGCACCGCTACCTGACGGTGCGCGAAATCGACAAGGCGATCGCGGATTTCGAGAAAGCCGTGACGCTGATCGCCGGACGCCCCGATCAGGTCGAGCCGGACGGACAGCCCAACGCGCGCAACATCCCGACGAGCACCCTCCATTCGAACATCTGGTATCACCTCGCCCTCGGGCGGTATCTGAAGAGCGATTTCGCTCGCGCCGCCGAGGCATGGCGCCAGGCGCGCGACGCCGGGAAGAATTCCGACAACCTCGTCGCGGCAAGCCACTGGCTCTACCTCTCACTTCGGCGCGCCGGTCAGGCCGATGCGGCCCAGGCCGTACTGACGCCGATTCGTGCCGACCTCGACGTGATCGAGAACGGGAGCTATCACTCGTTGCTGCTGATGTACAAGGGCGAACGCTCCGCGGACGACGTCTTACGTGCGGCGGGCGAAGGCTCGGGTGGCTCTGCCGTCCGCTACGGCGTCGGCGCCTGGCACCTGGCAGAGGGACGCCCGGCCGAGGCGACGAAGATCTTTCAGTCCATCGTCGCCGGGACGGACTGGCCGTCGTTCGGATTCCTCGCCGCGGAGGCGGAACTGGCGCGGCGATAGCCGAAATCTTGAAGAAAATTCTTCGTGTTCCTTCGTGTCCTTCGTGGTGAGATCTGAGACAGCATGCCCTTCGCCCGTGACGAACTCGTCGCGCTCGTCATCTCGATCTGCTTCGCGGCCGGGCTGAATGTCTACGCGACCATTGCCACCCTTGGCCTCCTCGCGCGCGCGGGCGCCCTGGAACTGCCGGGGTCGCTCGATCTGATCACGAACTGGTGGGTGATCGGCATCGCCGGCGCGATGTTCGTGATCGAGTTCTTCGCCGACAAAATTCCGGTCTTCGACCTCTTCTGGAACATGCTCCAGACCGTCGTCCGAGTGCCGGCCGGCGCGGTGCTGGCGTATGCGGCGGCACAGCCGCTCGGACTGGGTGGTCAACTCGTGTCGGGCCTCGTCGGCGGCTCGATCGCGCTCGCCGCCCATAGCGGAAAAGTGGCGGCGCGCACCGCCGTGAGCGCGTCGCCCGAGCCGGCCTCGAACTGGTTCCTGAGCCTCGCCGAGGATGCCTTCGCGATCGGGATCACGTGGTTCGCGACCCAGCATCCCTACCTCGCGGCGGCGATCGTGCTGACCGTGCTGGCGATCATCGCGCTGTCGATTCGATGGATCGTCCGCATGATCAAGCACCGCCGCGAGCGCCGGCTGGCGCCAGTGTCAGGCGCGCACGGCCCAGCGCAGCTTCGCCGATAACGCACGACGGTTGGCGCGCGTTTCGGCCATCGACGGACGGATGACCCGGTCCGCGATCCGCGCGTAGATGCCGGCGCGATGGCCAGCCTGCAAGGCTTTCTTGACGCGGCGGTCTTCGCCGGAATGAAACGTGATGATCGCCGCGCGCCCGCCAGGCGCCAGGAGGCCGGGCAGCGCCTGAAGCAGCGCTTCGAGCGCGGACAACTCGTCGTTGACGGCAATTCGCACGGCCTGGAACGTGCGCCGCACCGACGCCTTCACCGCAGCTTTCCCGAGGTCAGGCCGTGCTGACGTGAGACCGATGCGCACTCTCCGCTCCATCGCCTGAGTCGTCGTGAGCGGCCCTTCTTTCAGCGCTCTCGCAATCACCGCGGCGTGCGGCTCGTCGGCATGGTCGACGAGGAGGCGCGCCAGATCGCGCTCGCCCGTACGCGCGAGAAACGCCGAAGCACTTTCACCAATCGAGGGGTCCATCCGCATGTCGAGCGGACCGGCCCCCTTGTAGCTGAAGCCGCGATCGGGACGGTCCGACTGCATCGCCGACAGGCCCAGGTCGACGAGCACGAGGTCGACCGCGAGTACGCCGACTGCCTGACACGCGCCGGCCACGTGCTCGAAGTTGGCGTGACGGGTGACCAGCACATCCGGCCCGAATCCCAACGCGCGCAGCCGCGCCTCAGTTCTGGGCAGCTCGATCGGATCGATGTCGAGGCCAATCAGCCGGCCCCCCGGCAGGATGCGCTCGAGGATGGCCTCGGTGTGCGCGCCGCCACCGAGCGTGCAGTCGAGCGCGATCTCTCCGGCCGCTGGCCGCAGGCACTCCAGCACCTCGGCGAGCATGATGGGCTGGTGCCGTACGTGATCGGGCCTGATGCCGTCCGGGCCGGTGCGGTTGGACACGGCAACTCAGCGGGTCGTGTGCGTGCCGCCGACCACGCCAAGCACCTCGTCGAAGATGGTGACGAGCGTGTCCGCCTGGTCGCGGCCGAGCACGAGCGGCGGGGCAAAGCGAATGGCGTTGCGGCCGGCACCGAGGATCAGCACGCCGCGCTGGAACATCTCCTGGACGACGCGGTCGCGCTCGGCCGTCGCGCGTTCCTTGGTCGTGCGGTCGCGCACGAGCTCGACGCCGATCATCAGCCCCTTGCCTCGCACATCACCGATCAACGGATGCTTGTCCATCAAGGCGCGCAACCGGCCGATCAGGTAGTCGCCGACGACTTCGGCATTTCGGATCAAGCCGTTCTTGAGCAGGTTGATGGTCGCGAGCGAGGCGGCGCAGCTGACGGGATTCCCGCCAAACGTCGACGCGTGGGCGCCCGGCGGCCAGGTCATGATCTCGGCGCGCGCGCTCGTGATGCCCAGCGGCAAACCCGACGCGATGCCCTTCGCCACCGTGACGATGTCCGCATCGATGCCGAAATGCTCGCACGCAAACATCCGTCCGGTCCGGCCCATCCCCGACTGCACTTCGTCGGCGATCAGCAGGATGCCGTGCCGTTTGGTGAGCTCGCGCAGCCGCTGGTGAAACTCGACCGGCGGGACGACATAGCCGCCCTCACCCTGAATCGGCTCGACGATCACGGCCGCAACCTCGTCCGGCGAGACGAGATGGACGAGCACCTGATCCTCGAGGTAGTTCAGACACTCGGCGGCGCACGTGTCGGGCGTCGCCATCACCGGACACCGGTAGCAGTTGGCGTAGGGCGTATGAAACATGCCCGGCATCATCGGGCCGAAGCCGCGGCGCTGGACAAACTTGCTCGACGTCGCCGCCAGCGATCCCATCGTACGCCCGTGGAACGATCCCAGGAACGCAATCATGTTGACGCGCCTGGTCGCGTACCGCGCCAGCTTGATGGCGGCTTCGTTGGCCTCGGTGCCGGAATTGCTGAAAAACGACCGCACCTCTCCCGTGCCGCCGCCGACCGGGACAATGCCCGCCATCTCCTCGGCGAGTTGCACCTGCGGCTCATAGTAGAAGTCGGTCCCCGACATGTGCAGGTACTTGTGCGCCTGCTCGACGATCGCCTTGATGACGTCGGGGTGTGAGTGCCCGGTGCCGGTGACCGCGATGCCAGCCGCGCAATCGAGAAAGACGTTCCCGTCGACGTCCTCCACGACCGCGCCCTCCCCTTTCGCCATCACGAACGGGTAGTCGCGCGTATACGAGGTCGACACCCGCGCTTTATCGCGCGCGATGATCGCTGCCGCTTTCGGACCCGGCAACGGCGTGGTGATGTGCGGGACCGCCATGGCTATTTTCTTTTCCACCGCGTGCCGGCGGAACTGTCCTCGAGAATGATTCCGCGCGCTTCGAGGTCCTGGCGGATCTGGTCGGCGCGAGCGAAGTTGCGTTGGCGCCGGGCCTCGCGGCGCTCGGCGATGAGTTGTTCGATCTCGGCGGGCGGGACGGGCGGCTGATCGTCTTCGGCGCGGCGCAAGGACAGGACGCCGAAAATCTGATCGAATTCGGCGAAGGCGTCGCGGACCGTCGCGGCGTCGGCGGCTCCCAGGCCGTCCGTGTTCATCGCGGCGTTCATTTCGCGCACCAGTTCGAACACGACGCCCTGGGCCGCGGGCACGTTCAAGTCGTCGGCAATGGCCTCGCGGAACGCGGCCCGGCCACGCGCGACACGGTCGGCGATCGCCGGGTGCGCGATGCCGCCCGTCACCTTGTCGAGACGCGCCAGGAAATCGGCCAGCCGCGTGACGGCAGCATCGGCCTGCGTGAGCACGTCCCAGTTGAAGGTGAGCTGCTTGCGGTAGTGCACGGAGATCAGCAGATACCTCAGCGACGACGCCCGGAACCCCTTGTCGAGGATGTCGCGCACCGTGTACACGTTGCCGAGCGACTTCGACATCTTCTCGTTGTCGAGGTTGAGAAACTCGACGTGCACCCAGAACCGGACGAATGGCTGGCCGGTCGCGCCCTCGGACTGGGCGATTTCGTTTTCGTGGTGCGGAAAGATCAGATCGATGCCGCCGCAGTGAATGTCGATCGGCGGCTCTCCCAGCAGGCGGAGCGCCATCGCCGAGCACTCGATATGCCAGCCGGGACGGCCCGGGCCGCACCCGAAGTCCCAGGTCGGCTCCCCCGGTTTGGTCGCCTTCCAGAGCACGAAGTCGCGCGCGTCCTGCTTGGTGTAGGAATCGGCATCGACGCGCGCCCCGGACTGGATCCCCTCGTGATCGAGCCGGGCGAGTTTGCCGTACGACGGAAAGCTCGCGATGCGAAAATAGACCGACCCGTCCGACGTGTACGTGTGGCCGCGCTCGCCGAGCGACGTGATCATTGAGGTCATCGCCCGGAGGTTGACCTCGTCAGTCGCGCGGGGAGTCTCCTCGACCGGCTCGAGGCCCATCGCTGCCGCGTCCTCGCGAAACGCCGCGACGAACTGATCCGTGTAGTCGCGCAGCGACATCCCCGCTTCCTGCGAGGCCGCGATGGTCTTGTCGTCGACGTCCGTGAAGTTCATGACGTGACGGATGCCGTACCCTTCCTGGTATTTCAGGGCGCGCCGGAGCACGTCGAGGCTGACGAAGGTCCGAAAATTGCCGATGTGCCCGCGGGCGTAGACGGTCAGGCCGCACGAGTACATGCGGACCGTCCGGCCGTCTGCCGGGACAAACTCCTCTTCAGTTCGGCTGAGCGTGTTGAACAGGCGCATCGGTCACGACTTGAGCGCAAGCGGCCGGGTGACCGTTTGCGAACGGCCGGCGTGGGTCAGCTCGACCTCGACGCCGCCGGAAGTCGACCGAAACGCGAGCTCGATGGCCGCCGTGTCCCCCGCCTCAGCCGCCAGCTGGTCCACCGCCGCTTTGACGTCAGCCGCGATGCCCTGGGCATCCGACGTCGCTCCCCCGATCACTTCCACGTACCGGCTCGCGACCTCGGGGACCAGCGCGCGGAACCGGCTATCGGCGGCGACTGTCAGGCGGAACGGATCAGGCATGCGGGGAAGATGTTATCAGAGCAGGTGCAGGGCGCACGGCGCGGCCCGAGCGCGGGGGGTGGGCCCCCGCGCACGTAAAGCTGACACTCACGCCACATAGAGTCAGCGCTCACTACTGGGGCGCGGGCCACCCCCGCGCCTCGGGCCAGCGCCGCCTGCGGCGCTGGATGCCAACTTCTTAGACGCTAATCCCGTCGAGAATCTCGCGCGCCTTGGCGCAGTCCATGGCGATCTGCGCTTTGAGGCCCGACAGCTCGTCGAAGCGAGCTTCGGCGCGGATCCATTTGACGAACGCGAGGCGCAGGCGTTTGCCGTACAGATCGTGCTCCCCGTCGAGCAGGAACGTCTCGACCGTGACCGGCCCGGCCTCGACGACCGTGGGACGGACGCCGATGCTCGTCACGGAAGGATGGTACACGCCGTCGACGAGCGCCACGGTCGCATAAATCCCGATCGCCGGCACCAGATCGTTGGCGACCTGGAGGTTCGCGGTCGGAAACCCCAGCTCGCGGCCGAGCGCGGCGCCGTGCACGACCGTGCCATCCACGAAGTAGTGATGACCGAGGAGCGCTCCCGCCTCGTCGACTCTCCCTTCGGCCACCAGATGCCGAATCCGCGTGCTCGAGACGACGAAATCCTTGTACCGCACCGGGTCGATCTTTTCCGTCCGAAAGCCGCGATCCTCGCCGAGGGCGCGCAGCAGCGTGAACGTCCCGGAGCGATCGCGGCCGAACAGGAAGTTCTCGCCGACCCAGACCTCGGCGACCTGCAGCCAGTCGACGAGCACCGTCTCGACGAACGTCTCGGGCTCCCACCGCGACAGTTCCATCGTGAACCTGACGATGGCGACGCCCTGCAGCCCGGCACGCTCGAACGCTTCGAGCTTCTGATCGAGCGTCATGAGCAGCGGCGGCGCCTTGTCCGGCCGCAGCACGCGTGGCGGATGCGGATCGAAAATCATCGCCACCGCCGTGCCGCTGCGCTCGGCCGCGCGGCGCCTGACCTGCTCGATGAGCCGGAGGTGCCCGCGATGCAAGCCGTCGAAATTGCCCAGGGCGGCGATCGGACGCGGCCACCTGGGACGACGGCCGTCGGGGAACCACGCCGTCTGCATCAGACGACATCCACCACGAGCCCGTCGTGCGCCAGCGCGACGCCGGGCGGCAGCGTCGCCGAGGTCGCTTCGTGGCCGAGCTCATGCGCAATATGCGTGAAGAACGTCTGACGCGCTCCGATCGTCCGCGCCATCGCGATCGCTTCGGCGAGATTGAAATGCGTCGGATGCGGGCGATGCCGCAGCGCGTCGAGGACGAGACAGTCCAGGCCGCCAAGCAGCGCCAGCGACGATTCCGGGATCCGATTGCAGTCTGTCAGATAGGCCATGCGGCCGAAGCGAAATCCCAGGACGTCCCACGGCCCGTGCTTGACAGGAACGGGCACGACTTCCTGCCGGCCGATCGAGAACCGCCCGCCAATCGGCCACAACACGAGATCGGGCACGCCGCCGCCTCTCGGCGCGCCCGGCTCGAAGACATAACTGAACGTGCGCCGCAGGTTGTCGAGCGTCGGGGCGTCGGCGTAGACCGGGATCGCGCGCCGGCTCAGCGCGTTGTACCGCCGCAACTCGTCGAGCCCCATCATGTGATCGGCATGCGCATGAGTGAAGAACACCGCATCCAGACGCCGAACGTCGTACCGCAGCGCCTGCATCCGCAGGTCAGGCGTCGTGTCGACCAGCACGCGGACACCGTCGTCGAGATCGACGACGATCGACGGCCGCAAGCGCGCATCGCGCGGGTCCGTCGATCGGCACACCGCACAGTCGCATCCGATCATCGGAACGCCGTGCGACGTCCCGGTCCCGAGAAACAACACGCGCACGAATTCAGGATGGTACCATCCAAATCGACAATCGGGGAAACGGCAATCGACCATGGCAAACAAATCGGGGAATCGGCAATCTCGATCGGGGAATCGGCAATCCAGGATGGACAATCGGCAATCGGCAACGGTTGATCGGCAATCGGGGAATCGGCAATCGAGGATGGACAATCGGCAATCGGCAACGGTCGATCGGCAATCGGGGAATCGGCAATCGAGGATGGACAATCGGCAATCGGCAACGGTCGATCGGCAATCGGGGAATCGGCAATCGGGGATGGGTAATCGGCAATCGGCACCGGTCGATCGGAAATCGGGGAATCGACCATCGGGGATCGACAATCGGCAATCGGCGGATCCGGCGTCGATCGACAATCGGCCGGCGGCGATCGCGGCGCGGGCGGGGCGGGCGGGGCGCGCGTTGGCGCGGCTGACGCACGTGATGGCGATCCTGCGATCGCCGCGCGGGTGCCCCTGGGATCGGAAGCAGACGCACGAGACGTTGCGGCCGTTCTTGCTCGAAGAGACCTATGAAGCGCTGGATACGATCGATCGTGGCGACCTCGATGGACTCTGTGGCGAGCTCGGCGACGTCCTGTTTCAATGCGTCTTTCATGCCCAGATCGCGGCCGAGGCCGGGCGCTTCGAGATCGCTGATGCGGTGGCCGCGATCACCGGAAAGCTGATTCGCCGGCATCCGCACGTCTTCGCGCCGAGCGGGCGCACCCTGACGGCCGCCGATCGGCGCCGCCAATCCGCGCGGACGGCGAGCGCGGTCCTCGAGCAGTGGGAACAGATCAAAGCGCGCGAACAGGCTGAGGCCGGACGGCAGACGCGTGTGCTGGCGGGCGTGCCGCAGTCGATGCCGGCGCTGCTTCGCGCGCACGAGATCGGCTCGCGCGTCGGGGCGGTCGGATTCGATTGGCCCGACGCGGCGGGCGTGATGGCCAAGATCGAGGAAGAAGTCGGCGAGCTTCGTGAGGCGCTGGCGCAGACGCCGGCACGGTCGGCGGAGGAATTCGGCGACCTCCTGTTTTCGCTCGCCAATCTCGGCCGCAAGCTCGGCCTCGACGCCGAATCGGCGCTGCGCCAGGCCAACGACAAGTTCACGCGTCGATTCGACGCCCTCGAAGCCGCCTTCGATGCCGCCGGGCGATCGATCCACGGGGCGTCGCCGGCCGATCTCGAAGCCGAGTGGGCGCGCGTCAAGTCCTCAACCGCCACAGCCCCAGCCGCCACGATCGGCCGCCCATCGTCTTCACCTCGACCGAAGCGCCGTCAGTCTCGAGGATCACGGCGCCGTCGCGGTCAGTCCTGAAGAGCTCGACCCCGGCGGCCTCGAGGCGGCGCACGACATCAGGCGCTGGATGGCCGAACACGTTGCCTCGCCCGGCACTGATGATCGCCATCTGCGGACGGAAACGAGACAGCAGGCCGGCCGACGTCGAGGTCCGGCTGCCATGGTGGCCGACTTTCAGCACACGCAGCGGCCCGACGTCCGGTCTCCGTCAGCGCTCCAGCTTCGAACTCCGCACCTGCATCTCCGGTCAACAGGAAATCCGCCGCGCCGTAACGAAGGCGAATGACGACTGAGTCGTCGTTGCGAACCCGCTGGCGTTCCCACTCGGGACGCGGTGGATGCAACACCTCCACACCGACGCCGGCGATCTCGAATGACTCTCCCGCTTGCACTCGCCGCCAGACGGCCCCACGCGCCAGCGCCGTCTGGCGGAGCGCTGCGAGCTCCGGGTGCGGCGGCACCGGCACACCCTCCCAAATCTCCGCAGGCGCGAGCGCCTCCGCCACCGCCGCGGCGCCGCCCACGTGATCCTGATCGCCGTGGGTGACGACCAGCCATCGTCAGCCGGCGCACGCCGCTGGCCCAGGCCGCGGGCGTCACGACGCGGCCGCCGACATCGAAGACGCCGGGCCCGCCACCGGCGTCGATGAGCATCGACTGGCCCAGGGGAAACTGCACCAGGATGGCCTCGCCCTGCCCGACATCGAGAATCGACACCCGCAACCGGCCTGGTCCGGGCGCCAGCCGGCCGGTGAATGGTGCCGTCACGATGACGATCAGCGCTGCCGCAGCCGTCACCATCGCGGCTCGCCGAAGGCGAGCTCCCGAGTGCGGCACCATCACCGCGGTGACGGCCGTGTAGTACACGCCAATCCAGACCAACGGCGGCGGCGGAATGCGCCACGAGAGCCACGGGAACAGATCGACGAGCTGGGCCGACACCACCAGGGCCTCCGCCGCCCGGCCCGCAAGCGCCCCGTTGATCGACGCCAGGTCCGGCCACACCGCGCTGATGCCAACGGCCGCCATGCCGGCGAGTTGTGCCACCGTCATCGCAGGAATCGCGACGAAATTGAGCGCCAGACCGGCGATGCCGACACGCGAGAAGACCGACGCCGCGATTGGCAGGAGCGCGAGCTCGGCGGCGATCGACGCGGCCAGGAGCGCCACCAGCACGCGCACCATCAGCGCCCACGCTCGCCGGCGCGCCCGCGGGGCCGGCGATTGCCGCGCGGCCGCAGCCGGAGGGCCGACGATCGCGTTGGTCAGGCGGCCAGCGACGAGGATGATGCCGAGGGCCGCTCCGAACGACAGCCACGCGCCGACGTCGATCACGGCGATCGGGTCGGCAATCGTCACCAGCACCGCGGTCGTCGCCAGCACGTACAGCGAGCGCGGCGCGAGGCCGACCGGCATCACTGCCGAGGTAGAGACAGGCCGCCGTCACTGCGCGCGTCACCGACGCCTCCCCGCCCACCACGAAGCCGTACGCCGTGACGAATCCGACCGCGACCAGTGATCCCAGGCGCGGCGATCGGAGCAGCAGCCGCGTCGCGGCGAATACGAGCGCGGTCAGCACCGCGACGTTGCCGCCCGAGATGGCGATCACGTGATACGTGCCCGCGGCCTGCAACCGGCGCTGAACGTCGTCTGAGAGCCCGGCGCGATCGCCGATCAGGATCGCCGTGACAATGCCGGCGGCCTGCTGGCGGCTGACGGGAACGTGACGCACGATCGCGGCGCGGACGGACCGGCGAGCGGCGGCAGCCCACTCGTCCGGCCAGGCGCCGCGATCGATCTCGACGAGCGCGGCGCTCTTGATCGCACCGGTGAGGTCGAATGACCGGCGGAGCGCCTGCCACAGGAGGTTGGGGCCGCCGGGGTTGACCGCGACCGGCGGCCGTCGCAGCAGCACGGGCGCGCGGATCCGGCGGCCCGCCGTCCAGGCGGACGCCTGGGCGGCGGCCAGCGTGCCGGCGACGTGCACCTGCACCCGACCGGGCGCGCGGATCCATCCGCCGTCGTCCGCACGAAGCGACGTCACGTCGATCGTCAGCCGGACGCCGCCCTCGACGAGGGCGGCGTCCGTGCGCAGATAGCCGTCGATCGGCACGACGCCGGCGGCGCGGTCGCCGGACCCGGCGGCCGCGTCGAACCACGCCAGCAGCGGCGGGGCGAGCGCGCGCTCGCGAGCGAGCGCGCCGTGGGCGGTGGCGCCGCACAGCAGGGCGGCGAGGACCAGGGTCCGAGCAAGCGCACCGCGCCCGGCGGCGAGCGCCAGGGAGGCGAGCAACACGGCGCACGCGAGGGCGTCGGCCGGAGTGGCGGCAGGCGTCGTGACGCCTGCCGCCGCCCCGGCGAGGACGACGAGCGCGATCGCCAGGCCGGGAGCCACGCCGCCGCTGGTGCAAGATTCGCGCACACGCGCGCTCAGGCGCGGGGCGCGGCGAATGTGGCAGAAATTGCAAAACGACCTCTGAGGTCGTTTTGCAATTTCTGCAACGGTGACCGATCTTCTCCGTGACCTCACGCTCTTCTACAATCGGGCGCATGACCCGCGCACGCCTGTGGCTGACCCTGACGGCCCTGCTCATCGCCTCGGCCCTGCCTGGCGGTCAGAGCCAGAACATCCCGGCCATCGAGGCCGGGGACATCATCATCACCGGCGGACAGTTGTTCAGCGGCACCGGAGAAACGCTCGTTCCGAACTCCGGGATTCTCGTCCGCCGGGGCATCTTCCTCGAGGTCGGGATGACCCTGGCCGGACGCGACACCAGCCGCGCCGAAATCGTGCGACTCGCGCCCGACGAGACGATCCTGCCCGGGTTTTTCGATCTGCACGCGCACTACGCGGTCGACCTGTTCGGCCAGGAGCGCGTCGACGAATACACGGTCAATCCGATCGTGTTCCTCGCCAACGGCGTGACGTCGACGTTTCCCGGTGGCGAGGTCGATCCCGAAGGGCATGCTCGAGGCCCGGCGTCGCATCGAGCGAGGCCAGCAGGTCGGCGCCCGCATCCACAGTTCAGGTCCGTACTTCGGGACCGCCCGGCCCGGCTGGCGCAACGCCGAGTGGACGCCGGAACGGATTCGCGACGAAGTCGACGTCTGGGCGGCCCACGGCGTCCGCGGCTTCAAGGCCAAGGGCATCAACCGCGACCACCTGCCGGTCCTGATCGAACGCGCCCATCAGTACGGGCTGCCGGTCACGGCGCACCTCGATTCCGGTGCCGGCACGTCGGTGAATCCGCGCGATGCGATCTACATGGGGATCGACCGGATCGAGCATTTCCTCGGCGGCGACGCCATCGTGTCGACGCGAGGCGCCTACGCCTCGCTCGAGCAGCTCGACGTCAATCGCCCCGAGGTCGACGCGGTCATTGCGCTGTATCTGAAACGGAATGTCTTCTACGACGCCACCGTGAGCGCGTACGGCTACTGGTACGACCCGAAGGATGCTCGCGTGTTCACGACGTGGATGGACGAGATGAGCTTCTTGACGCCTCATGCACGGGCGATCGCCAAGTCACGGCTCCCGCGCAAGCCAGTCGAGCAGTTCCGGCGAATCTACGAGGTCAAGTTCAAGGAACTGAAACGGTTTTACGACGCCGGTGGCGAGCGGCTCATCACGCTCGGGACCGACCATCCCAGCTGGGGCGAGTTCCTCTCCGGCTTCAGCGCGCATCGCGAGGTGCAGGCGCTTCGTCCTCGCCGGCATTCCGCCGGCCGCGGCGCTGAAGATGGCGACGATCAACGGCGCGCGCGCGCTGCGCCTCGGCGACGTCCTTGGCACGATCGAACCCAGCAAGCTCGCCGATCTCTTCGTCGTCGGCGGCAACCCGCTGCAGGACATCACCACGACGCGGCGAGTGCGGCGCGTGATGGCGCGCGGGAAGCTGTACGACGCCGCCGCCCTGCTCGCGAGCGTGAAGGACAAGATGGGACCGGCAGGGCCCGCAGATGACGACTGGTGGAAGGGGAATGTCAGACTGAGGAAATGAAGACCGAACCGAGAACCGTTCCTATTCGTCGCTCCCCCGTCTCCGATTCTTCTTCACCGCGGCTCGGCGCTGCTTGCTCTCGAGCCGCCGCGTCTTCGATCCCGCCGTCGGTCGCGTCGCGCGCCGCGATTTGGGTCGCTTCGACGCCTGCGCAAGCAACGCCCCGAGCCTCGCTCGGGCCGCTTCACGATTCTGCGCCTGCGTCCGGTACTCACGCGCTTCGATCACGATCCACCCATCGACCGTCACGCGGTTGCCGGCCAGGGCCAGAAGCCGCGCCTTCACGTCACTCGAGAGCGGAGCGTCAGCGACATTGAGACGCAGATCCACTGCCGTCGCCACCTTGTTGACGTTCTGCCCGCCCGGACCAGAAGCGCGGACAAACTTCTCCACCAGGTACGGCTCCAAGGCGGCGATTGGCGATTGGCTGCTGCTCATGAACCCAAAACCCAAGACCTCGAACACGGGGCTCACGGGGCTGGCACGGAGCTCACGGAGTTCAAGAGGGTTAACCCTTTTGATCCCGGTGTCCTCCGTTTTCCTCCGTGATCTCCGTGCGTGCTCTTGATCTGAGATCAGTTACTTATTGAGGCGACTTCGACGCCATCTCCTGGTGGTACTCCTGCAGCGACTTGACCGTCAGGCCCTCGGTCCGAAGCGCCTGGATCGCGCTGACGGCGGCAGCGGCGCCGGTCAGGGTCGTGATCGCCGGGACGCCCTGTTGCATGGCGACGCTCCGGACGGCGCGGTCGTCGAAGAACGAGTCGCGGCCGAGCGGCGTGTTGATGACGAGCGCGATGCGGCGATTGAGCAGCTCGTCGCCGACGTGCGGGCGGCCTTCGTTGACCTTGAAAATGATGTCGACGTCCAGACCGTGCGCGCGCAGGTACGCGGCGGTGCCACGCGTCGCGACCAGCTTGAACCCGAGCTCGGCCAGCTGGCGCGCAATCGGCAGACGCGGACGGCTTGTCCTGGTTGTTGACGCTGATGAACGCCGTCCCGCTCTGCGGGAGATGCTGGCCGGCCCCCATCTGGGCCTTCGCGAACGCCGACCCGAACGTTTCGGCGCCGCCCATGACCTCGCCGGTCGATTTCATCTCGGGACCGAGCAGCGTGTCGACGCCAGGGAACCGGACGAACGGAAACACCGGCGTCTTGACGAAGAACCCGGACACTTCGAGATCCTCGGTCAGCCCCTGCTCTGCCAGGCTTCGCCCGATCATGAGCTTGGCGGCGACCTTGGCGAGCGGCGTGCCGGTCGCCTTCGAGAGATACGGCACCGTTCGCGACGCGCGCGGATTCACTTCGAGCACGTAGACGACGTCGTCCTTGACGGCAAACTGCGCGTTCATCAGACCGACGACGTTGAGCGCACGGGCGATGCGGCGGGAGTAGTCGCGGATCGTGGCGATGATCGTCTCGCTCAGCTTGAACGGCGGCACGACACAGGAGCTGTCGCCCGGAGTGGATGCCGGCCTGCTCGATGTGCTCCATGATGCCGCCGATCACGACCGCGCCGGTGGCGTCCGCCAGCGCGTCGACGTCGATCTCGGTGGCGTCTTCGAGGAACTTGTCGATCAGGATCGGGTGCTCCGGCGACGCCTGCACGGCGTGGTGCATGTAGCGATCGAGCGCCGCCGTGTCGTAGACGATGGCCATCGCGCGGCCGCCGAGCACGTACGAGGGGCGGACGACCACCGGGAACCCGATCTCGCCCACGACCTTCCGCGCCTCCTCGGCGCGACGTGGCGGTGCCGCTCGCCGCCTGCGGGATGCCCGAGCTCCCAGAGCAGCTTGGCGAAGCGCTCGCGGTCCTCGGCGAGATCGATCGAATCGGGCGAGGTCCCGAGGATCCGCACCCCGGCGTTCTGCAACGACAGCGCCAGCTTCAGCGGCGTCTGCCCGCCGTACTGGACGACGCACGCGACGTCGCCGCCGGCGGTCTTCTCGCGATCGACGATCGCCATCACGTCTTCGAACGTGAGCGGCTCGAAGTACAGGCGGTCGACCGTGTCGTAGTCGGTCGAGACGGTCTCCGGGTTGCAGTTCACCATCACCGTCTCGAAGCCCTCGTCGCGAAGCGCGAAGGCCGCGTGACAGCAGCAGTAGTCGAACTCGATGCCCTGGCCGATCCGGTTGGGACCGCTGCCGAGGATCACCACCTTGGCGCGGCCCGTGGGCTCCGCTTCACATTCCTGTTCGAACGTGCCGTACATGTACGGCGTGAACGATTCGAACTCCGCGGCGCAGGTGTCGATCCGTTTGTAGGCGGGAACGATGCCGGCTTCGAGCCGGCGCGTCCGCACGCTGCCTTCGTCGAGCCCGGTCGCATGCGCGAGGTCGGCGTCGCTGATGCCGGCCCGCTTCAGGTCGCGCAGCAGGTCGACCGACAGATCGCGTTGCCCGACGGCGGCCGCCTGTCGCGCCAGCTCGACCATCTGCTGAAACTGCGTCAGGAACCAGCGATCGATGTGGGTCAGCCGGTGCACCTCTTCGATGCTCCAGCCGCGCTCCAGCGCCCGGAACACGGCCCACATCCGGCGATCGGTCGGAATTCCCAGCGCCTGCTGCAGCGTCGTATCGTCTTCTTCCTGGTCGCCGCCCGACGGCTGGCGCAGCAGGGAGCCGGATTTGCCGAGCTCGAGCGATCGGAACGCTTTCAGGAACGCTTCCTTGAACGTGCGGCCGATGGCCATCGCCTCGCCGACCGACTTCATCTGCGTCGTGAGGGAGCGGTCGGCCTGGGGGAACTTCTCGAACGCCCAGCGCGGCACCTTCACGACGACGTAGTCGATCGTCGGCTCGAACGACGCCGGCGTCAGCCGCGTGATGTCGTTCTTGATCTCGTCGAGCCGGTAGCCGAGCGCGAGCTTGGCGGCGATCTTGGCGATCGGAAAGCCGGTGGCCTTCGACGCCAGGGCCGACGATCGCGAGACGCGCGGGTTCATCTCGATCGCCACCATCCGGCCGTCGGCCGGATTGATCGCAAACTGGATATTGGATCCGCCCGTCTCGACGCCGACGCGTCGAATGATGCGGCGCGCCGCATCGCGCATCCGCTGGTACTCCTTGTCGGTGAGCGTCAGCGCGGGCGCGACCGTGATGCTGTCGCCGGTGTGGACGCCCATCGGATCGATGTTCTCGATCGAGCAGATGACGACGAAGTTGTCGTCGGCGTCCCGCATCACCTCGAGCTCGAACTCCTTCCAGCCGATGACCGACTGCTCGACCAGGATCTCGTGCACCGGACTCATGCTGAGCCCGCGCTGGCAGATTTCCCGGAACTCCTCGACGTTGTAGGCAATGCCGCCGCCGACGCCGCCGAGCGTGAACGACGGCCGGATGATGGTCGGATAGCCGATCTGCGCCGCCGCCTCGAGCGCCTGGTCGAGCGATCGCGCGTAGTGGCTGTCGGGCAGATCGATGCCGATCGACCGCATCGCTTCCTTGAACTTGAGCCGGTCCTCCGCCACCTTGATGGCGGCGATCGACGCGCCGATGAGCTTGACGCCGTAGCGATCGAGCACGCCCGCCTCGGCCAGCGCCACCGAGAGATTCAGCGCCGTCTGGCCGCCCACCGTCGGCAGCAGCGCGTCGGGCCGCTCCCGTTCGATCACCCGTTCGAGCATTTCCACCGTGAGCGGCTCGACGTAGGTGCGGTCGGCAATCTCCGGGTCGGTCATGATGGTCGCGGGATTGCTGTTGACCAGAATGACTTCGAGACCTTCCGACTTCAGGGCCTTGCAGGCCTGCGTGCCGGAATAGTCGAATTCGCACGCCTGGCCGATGACGATCGGGCCGGAGCCGATGACGAGGACACGCTTCAAATCGGTACGTTTTGGCATCAGGCGCGGTGTTCCATCGCGTCGAGAAACTGGCTGAACAGATAGTCCGCGTCGTGCGGTCCGGGCGCGGCCTCCGGGTGGTACTGCACACAGAACACCGGCTTGGACACGTGGCGCAGCCCTTCGATCGTGTGATCGTACAGGT
The DNA here is from genome assembly GCA_963816795.1 of uncultured Acidobacteriota bacterium. Classification (GTDB taxonomy): domain Bacteria; phylum Acidobacteriota; class Vicinamibacteria; order Vicinamibacterales; family SCN-69-37; genus CAWFLT01. Next base: position 441,472 of record CAWFLT010000006.1, read on the forward strand.
TGAGGTGCGTGACCGTGACATCGCTCGGAAGCGTGTCTGGATCGATCGCGAACCCGTGATTCTGTGACGTGATCTCGATCTTGCCGGACGCCAGGTCCTTCACCGGATGATTGGCGCCGCGGTGGCCGAACTTGAGCTTGTAGGTGCTGGCGCCCATCGCGTGCCCCAGCACCTGGTGGCCGAGACAGATGCCGAACACCGGCACGTCGCTCTTGATCAGTTCCTTCGCGCTCGCGATGGCGTAGGACAGCACCGCCGGATCGCCGGGCCCGTTGCTGAGAAACACACCGTCAGGCGAGGTCGCCAGCAGAGTCGCTCGCCGGCGCGGTCGCCGGAAACACGCGGACTTCGCAGTCGTGCGCGGCGAACCGGCGCAGGATGTTCCACTTCATCCCGTAGTCGTAGGCCGCGATGCGCAACGGCCGCTTCGCGCGGCGGCCCGGCGCAACGATGAACCCCTCATCCGCCGCAGCCGGCTGAAAGTCGAAGGGCGCCTCACAGGTGACGTCCAGCACGAGGTCGCGCCCTTCCATCTTGGGAACGGCGCGCGCCTTCGCGATCAGTTCGTCGGGATCGGGCCGGCCGGTCGCGATCACGCCGCGCATCACCCCGGTGGCACGAAGCACGCGCGTGAGCGCGCGGGTATCGATGTCCGAGATCGCGACGATGCCGTGACGCTTGAGATAGTTGTGCAGCGTGTCCTCGGACCGCCAGTTGCTGGCGATGGGCGAGGCGTCGCGGATCACGAATCCGGCAACCTGCACCCCGCGCGATTCGACGTCTTCCGGCGTCACGCCGTAGTTGCCGATCTCCGGACTCGTCATCGTGACGATCTGTTCTTTGTAGGAGGGATCGGTCAGGACTTCCTGATAGCCGGTCATGCTCGTGTTGAACACGACTTCGCCGGCGGTCTCTCCCTCGGCGCCCGCGGCGCGGCCGCGGAACCAGGTTCCGTTCTCGAGTGCGAGGATAGCGTCCATAGATTTGTCAGGACCTCGGGGGTCGTTTTACCAATATGCGTAAAACGACCCCCGAGGTCATTTTAGTGTCACGGCCAGTCGCGCTCGTTCGCCCGGCTTGATGGTCACCGTCGAGGTCACCGGCGAAAACCCGGGGAGCTCGAACCGGACCGAATGATTCCCGGGCGCCAGCTCGGGCACGCTGAGCGGCGTGTACCCGACGAACCGACCGCCGACCACCACACGGGCGCCGCCCGGCCGCGAGTCGACGAACACCGACCCGGTGTTCGCGCCGTCGGTCGACAGCCCGCGGCGAAGTTCAACCGCCAGAGTACGGACCGGTGTGTCGGCCGTGAGCGTCACTGGTTCGGAGCGCGGCACGTAGCCGGGGTGCGCGACTTGTACGGTATGCGACCCGAGCGGCAAATCACGCAGCGTCGTCGGCGTCTCGCCGAGCCGGCGGCCATCGACGAACACGAGGGCACCTGCCGGCACAGAGCTCACGATCAGGCCGCCCTTCGGGGCACTCGCCGGTTTCGGTCGATCGGCCGTCACGCGCCCGGGCGGGGTGTCGGCAGACGACGAGACCGGCGCAGACGGCTCGACCGAGATCGGCACGTCGGTCTCGGCACGCACGCTGCTGCCGCTCACGGAATCGGCGCTGCCCGCCACAGGCCTATGCGATATCCGGCAACGCCGCCGACGATGATCCCGGCCAACGTGGCCGCCAGCACGGCGGTCCACGGAAACGGTGACCGGGCCGCGGCCGGGACGACCGGGTCCGGGTCCCGAACCTGGACGACAGGCATTGTGCGAAGCGGGCGGCTCGAAGACGAGCGGCACCGGAGGGGCGCGCGGTGATCACGGCGCGCGTCACGCTCTCTAGCGCGGCGTCAGCCGGCCGAGGTGCCTCAGCGTCCGCCGACACGTCAGGGCGAAGTGCCTCGGCGGCCTCAGCGGCCTCGACGACCACCGCTTCCGACTGAGGCGGATCAGGACGCGGCGACTCGGGCTCTGGCGCGTCACTCGGCGATTCAGGCGCGAACTCGGCGAGGTCCGCCGGTCCGTCAGCATCAACCGGCGCGATCTCGACCGGCGGCGCACTGACCGCGACGCGAGGCACCGGCAGGTCTACGAGCTCGCCGCGCGCGGCTGCGCCCAGCGCCGCGACGAGCGCCGACGCGGAGGCAAATCGATCCTCTGGCCGATCGGCGAGCGCGCTCGCGAGCACCCGCCGAACTCGCACCCGCGCCTCCGGCGAGAGGCCGGGCGCGAGAATGCCGTCCTGGTCCGCGCCGGACGGCCGGCGGCCCGCCAGGAGCTCGTGCGCGATGACGCCGAGCGAGTAGACGTCGGCGGCCGGTCCCCACGGCTGTAACGCGACACGCTCCGGCGCGGCGTACGGGCGCCGAACCGGCGCCTTCTCGCCAATCGACTCGATGGCCTGGACGATGCCCAACCCGGTCAGGCGAATCTCGTCAGCGCCAGAGATCACGAAGAGATCTCGCGGATGCAGCGCACCGTGTCCGATGCCCTGCGCCCAGCCGGCATCGAGCGCGTCGGCGACGAGCGACAGGACCGGCAGCGCGCGCTCGATCGGCACTGGAAGCTGCTGCCGCCAGGCGACGTCGATCGACTCGCCTGGCGCGTACTCCATCGCCAGGAACGCCCGCGTGCCTTCGAGTCCGGCATCGAGCACGCGGATCGGCGCGCCAGGAATCGCCGGGCGGTCGACGAGCCGCCTCAGTGCATCGGCCAGCCGCACCACCGTCTGCGGCGGCACGTCGAGTTTGAACGCTTTGACGGCCACGAGCCGATCTTCGTGAGGATCGTAGGTCCGAAACACCGGTCCCAGAACGCCGCTCCCAATCTGGTGCAGGACGCGATACGCGCCGAAGGCCGGGGGCGCGTGTGGACCAACAGGCTCGTCAAAAGGCAGTGCAGGAGCTCCTGAAAACGATCACCGAACTTTACCACAGCCATTCCCACCTTCGCTCGCTCCGCGAGCTACGGCGGGCAGGGCGGCGAGAATCTCGCTCGCGGCGCGCGCTACGAGGGCAAGCGCGCACCTGTATGTAGTAGATTGTTCCTCGTGCCTTCCGAGACGCCGCTCGCGACCGCTGTACGCGGCGCGATCGACTTGCGCCGCTTCCCATGGATCCGGCCGCTGGTCGCGGAGTACGCGGCGGATTTTCAGAAAGTCAGCAGTCTCTTTGCCGGCAATCCTGCCAACCCGGCCGACTGGGCCAGCACCATCACGCGAGTGCAGAGGGCGCCGCGCGACCGCGCCGCCATCGAACGCATCGTCTCCGCGCAGCTCGCGCGGCGCGGCGCGCCGGAGGAAGCGCGAGCCGCGGCGAAGCGGCTGGCCGAGCCGACGGCGGTGGCCGTCATCACCGGACAACAGGCCGGCCTGTTCGGAGGACCGCTCTACACGCTCCTCAAGGCCGTGACGGCGATCCAGCTCGCGCGCAAGATTGAGGCGGAGCATCAGTCGCCGACCGTGCCGATCTTCTGGGTCGATGCAGAAGATCACGATTGGGACGAGGTCCGGACCGCCACCGTCCTCGACGCCAACCTCACGCCCCGCCAGGTGACGCTCGGCGATCTCGACGGCGCCGGCGATCAACCGGTCGCGGCGTTGACGCTCGACGAGGGCATCAACGACACCCTCGCCGAGCTCGAGGCGGTGCTCGCGCCGACGGAGTTCAGCGCCGAGACGCTGGCCGTCTTGCGCGATCGCTACGCGGTCGGTGCGCACTTCACGACCGCGTTTGCCGGGATCATCGATCAGTGGCTCGGCCGGCTGGGCCTGGTCGTCTTCGAAGCTGACGATCGCGCGGCCAAGCCGCTCGCCGCGGACCTGTTTACCCGCGAGCTCGACAACCCCTGTCGCACGACCAAACTCGCCCTGGAGGCCGGGGAACGGATGGCGGCGCTCGGGCACACCCCGCAGGTCCAGCCGGGCGAAGACAGCGTCGCGCTGTTCTACCTCGATGCCGCCGGCCGGCACGCGGTGAAAAAGAAGAACGGCGCCTTCCTCATTGGCGACGCCGAGTGGAGCGCGGACGCGCTGCGCCAGGAAGCCGCGACTCACCCCGAACGATTCAGCCCGAACGTCGTGCTCCGCCCGCTCGTGCAGGATCGCCTGTTTCCGAACATCTGTTATGTCGCCGGACCGAGCGAGCTCGCCTATCAGGCCCAGCTCGGTGGTGTCTACCGCGAGTTCGGAGTCGAGGCGCCGCTCCTCTACTCGCGCGCCACGGTCACGCTCGTCGATTCGAGCGCCGCGAAGTTCCTCGACAAGTACCGCCTGCCACTCGAAGCGCTTCACGCGCAGGACGAATCGGCGCTCAATCGACTGCTCGAAAGCCAGCTGCCGCCAACGGTCGAACGCGCACTCGAAGAGACCCAGGCCGGCGTGGCCGACTACGGCCAGCGCCTCAAGGGCGTCGTACAGCCGCTCGATCCGACGCTCGCGGGTGCGGTGGACACGACGGTCGAGCGCATGCGCGAGACGCTGAAAACGCTCCAGGCGAAGATCATCCACGCCACGAAGCGCAAGGACGAGACACTGCGCCGCCAGTTCACGCGAACGCGGGCGCTGACGTTCCCCGGTGGCGATCCGCAAGAGCGCGTGCTGTCGATCGTCTTCTTCATGAACCGCTACGGGCCCTATCTGGCCGACCGGCTCATCGAGCAGTTGCCCATCAACACCGACAAGCACTACGTGCTGACAGTCTGACGGCTAGAGCCGTTTCCAGTTCGGTGTAGCCGCTGGAAACGGCTCTGCGGTTTGCGCGGCGGTGCGACCGGGATGAGGGGAAGATTCACAGGTGGGGGACGGGTCTCGCTGCGCGAGCAAGACCCGTCCCCCACCTGTGCAAATCTTCCCCTCGCGGCTGCCTACACCGCAATGGAAACCGCTATAGGCGTCAGGGCGTCGAGCGGCGGGCGATGATCCCCGAGTCGATGATCTGGCCGGCGCGCGAGACCGCCTGAAAGTACAAGCGATCCCGATTGATCTCGCAGATCAGAAATGCGAGATCCCGGTCGAAGCCCTTCGCCGTCATCCCCGTGGTTCGCCTGATATTGCCGACGCGCAGCTGGCCGCCAGATCCGACGACGAAGTGTTGGATGCCCTGCTGCGGCAGCAACCGCTCGTAGAAGTGATCGTGGCCGGTAAACACAACACTGACGCCGTTGGCCACCAGCAGCGGCTCAATCACCTTGCGCAGCGCCAGATCGGATCCATGCCGGGCGCCGGACGAGTAGAGCGGATGATGGAAGTGCGGAATCTTCCAGTCCTCCCGAGCGCGGGAGACCTCCTGTTCGAACCAGGCGAGCTGCTCCGGAGTCATGTACGAGGACTCGAGCGCGAAGAACCGGACGTCCTGCTTCGGCGCCTTGAACGAGTAGTAGAGCCGCCCGTCCATGTTGAACGGCTTGTAGTCGCGTTGTTGGCGCCGGTCATGATTGCCGAGCGAGGCGTAGAACTTGACCCCGGCGTCGAGCAGCGGCTTGTACGGCCTTTCGAACTTGCGCTCGAAGTCGCCGGGGTTCTGCGAACCGTAGAGGTTGTCGCCGACCGTGATCACGAGCTCGAAGGGGAACCGTGCGTGGGCCTTCGCCATCTGCTCGGCAAGCTGATACTGCCGCGTGCTTCCATTGCCGAAGTCGCCGAGCACGGCGAACTTGAGGGAGTCGTCGAGATTGGGGAGGGCGACGACCTCGCCGGCCGGGATCTCCGGCAACGGCGCCAGCACGGGCGCGCAACCGATGAGAAGCCCAACCAACGCCGCCGCGGCGACGGCCGCGGCACCAGGTCTCGCGCGCCGAACGATCAGGAGCCGCCCCCTTTTGGCAGGGCCTGATCCATGTAGTCGACGATGACCTGCGTCTGGGCGTCGAGCAGGAGCAGGCGGCTGCCCACGAAACGGTACTCGAGCCCATCGGGCAGAGGCGGTAACGCCTTCAGGATCACCAGCGGCACGGTCGACACCGGCTGGCCGTCTGGATAGCGGGTATTGATCCGCATGGCCGACGCCACGGGCTGGTCATCCCCGATCGTCGCGCGGAGGCTTCCGCCGTCCGGGCCGGCGAACAGATCGTTGAGCAGGCCGCGGAGCACCGGCCGCACGGCGGCGGTGAACACGTCACCCGGCCGGGCAGCGACCCGGGCGGCGGCGATGCGGCTGGCGAGCTCCCGCTCGTGCGCGGCGATGAGGTCCGGAGTGGGTTGGGCGCCGAGCGGCGGCAGCGACGACTCGAGCTTCTTGCGCTGGGCGACGTACTCAGCCGCGCGCTTCTGAAAGTCCGCCAGCGCGGCGGCCTGCGGATTGACGGCGGGCGCGCCGGCGCGGCCAGCCTGCCGGCTGGCAATGCCAGTGCCAGGCGCTGCGGCCATCGCCAGCGTCAGCATGAGCACGCGCGCGCGCAACGCTGGAACTTTCACTTGACTTCGATCCGGACGAGCGACAATTCTCGCACCACACCGTCGTTTATATCGCGTTTGTTCCGCGAAGGCAGCCCCAAGTGGAGGACACACATGATGACGCGTCGGGCGGTCGCAGCGTGGATACTGGTCCTGTGCACCTGGGCGAGTCCGGCGTTCGGACAGTCGCAGGCGATCAACGGCACGATTGAAGGCACGGTCAAAGACGACCAGGCCGGCGTGCTTCCTGGCGTGACCGTGACGATCACGCATGTCGAGACCGGGACCGCGCGCGTCGTCGTGACGAACGCCACCGGTACGTATCGCGCGCCCCTCCTGCCGCTTGGCACCTACAAGATCGAGTACGCGATGACGGGCTTCCGCAAGTTCACACGAGCCGGGGTCACGCTCGCCGCCGGCCAGACCATCGTGCTGAATGAGGCGCTCCAGGTCGGCGCCCAGGAAGAGGTCACGGTCACCGCGGATTCCCCGGTGGTCGACCTCGCGAAAATCGACGTCGGTCGCAACCTGACCGAACGCGAGATCAAGAACCTGCCGATGGTGTCGCGCAATCCCTACAACTTCGCGCTGCTCGAGCCAGGCGTCACCGGCTTCGAGAACGAAGAGTTCGGCGTGCCGCGCTTCGCGGTCAACGGCCAGATGACCCGCATCAACTATCAGGTCGACGGCAACACGAACACTCAGAAAGATCGGGCCGGGCTGCGACTCATCCCGATGTCCGAGGTCATGATTCGCGAGGTCCAGATCGTCAGCTCGGGGTACGCCCCGGAGTTCGGCCAGACGACCGGCATGGTCTACAACGCCGTCACGCCCTCCGGCTCGAACCGCTTTACCGGAGACGTCGGTTACCGGTTCCGATTGAAGAAGTGGTCGGCCTTCCCGTTCTTCTTCACCCAGCCCCAGACGGAGGAGAACCGGCCGGACAACTCGCTGAGCATTTTCACGACCTCAGTCGGCGGCCCGCTGAAGAAGAACACGCTGTTCTTCTACGGCGGCATCGAGCGCACGTATCAGGCCCAGGACCGCGTGATCACCCTCGATCCGTCGGTCGTCCAGGCCGTTGGCGTCGCGCCGCAGCCGGGCAGCATCGACGGCAAACGCTCGGTCTTGTTCCTCATCGGCAAGGTCGACTGGCAGGTGAACACGAACCATCGCGCCTCGTTCCGGTTCAACTCGTTCGAAAACGATAATCCGTTCAACGCGAGCACGGGCGGAGCCAATGCCTACGAACGCGCAGTGGACTTCATCGACGGCATGACGTCGACGGCGGGCCAGATCGTGTCGACGGTCGGCCCGGCGATGCTGAACGAGTTGCGAATCCAGTACGCGCGCCGGCACTTCTACCGGTTCTCTCACGATCCGTCGGTCACCGGCGTCTCGGTCAACGTCAACGGCGGCACGGTGAACGGCGTCAGCCAGAACATCAATTTCGGCGCGCCCACCGGCGACGGCGAGGACTTCGTGCAGGGCATCGGGCAGATCGTCGACAACTTCACCTACATGCGCGGCACGCACAGCTACAAGACCGGCTTCGACATCCAGTGGATCACCGATCACCGCGAAGTCCCCCTGCCCGGCGACCTATACGTTCCCGTCTATTCAGGCCTACAACGACGCCAAGTCCGGGGTGAACCCGCGCAGCTACACGACGTTCACGCAGACGCTCGGCGAGCCCGCATTCAACATGAAGAACGCGATGTTCAGCGCGTTCGTGCAGGACGACTGGAAGCTGACGCCGGCGTTCAAGTTGCTCTACGGCGTGCGCTACGACTACTACATGTATCCCGACGGCATCGAGGGCGCGCCCTACAACTCCACCTTTTCGCGCGACGGCAACAACCTCGCGCCGCGCCTGGGTTTCGCGTGGACGCTCGACAACGCCGCCAGGACGGTCGTGCGCGGGAGCACGGGCGTCATGTACGACCAGGCGCTCCTCGCCATCGTCGAGAACGCGTACAGGAGCGTCGGGACTGGCGCGGACGGACGACGGCTGCCTCGTTGAACGCCACGAGTCCGAACGCCCCCGCGTTCCCCAACACGCTGGCCGCACTTCCGCCAGGCACGGTGCAGGTCTCGACGACGGTGCAGGGCATGGCGGAAGACTTCGAGACCGCCAGGACCTGGCAGAGCAACGTCACGCTCGAGCGCGGGCTTGGCGCCAACTACTCCGCCTCGGTCGGCGTCCGGTACACGCGCGGCTGGAGTCTCCCGGTGATCAACGACATCAACCTCGCGGGCGTCGCGCCCGTGCGGTACCTGGAGGACGGCCGCGGCGTCTACAGCACTGCGGTGAATGCGACGACGCGCGTCGATCCGCGCTACAACCGGGTCCGGCTCGTCGAGTCCGTCGGTGAGTCCTGGTACAAGGCGATGACGCTGCAGCTCACCAAGCGGTGGTCGAACGGGATTCAATACAACCTGAACTACACGCTTGCCAAAGGTGAGGACACCGCGCCGCTCGGCGGCGGCACCCTGGCCGTGCAGGGCGATGCTGTGCGCGTCGACCCCGTCAACCTCGAGCTCGACCGCGGGCCCAACCAACTCGACATCCGGCACAACTTCAACGGCAGCATCGTCGCGATCTCGTCGGTGAAGCGATTCAGTCCGTGGCTCAACCGGATCCTCACCGACAATCAGGCGAGCTTCATCCTCCAATTCAACAGCGGGATCCCGGACGCAATCACCGGCACGCGCGATTTGAATCTGGACGGCAACAACGGCGACCGGCCGATCTTCGAAACGCGCAATTCGATGTACATCCCGACTCGCTGGAACATCGACATGCGCTACTCGCGCTTCTTCGCGCTCGGCGGCGGACGACGGTTCGAAGTCCAGGCCGAGTTCAAGAACCTCTTCAACATCGAGCAGATCTCCGGCGTGAACAACACCTTGACGGTGGACGTGGACGGCTACCCGGTCGATCCGGTCACGCTCGTCCGCCTGCCGCTCGACTCGATCTCGCACAGCGGCTCAGACTACCCGGCGACAGGCGGCCGCGAGCAGCGCAAGTTCCAGTTGGGATTCAAGTTCTATTTTTAGAGGGCACGGAGAAAAAGATAGAGGGCACGGAGAGAAGCTAGAGATCACGGAGAAGAACAGTTGACACCCCGCGCCGGTGTCTGGCGCGGGCCCGAGGCGCGGGGGTGGGGCCCCGCGCCCGTGAGCAAAGTGAACACCCCGCGCCGGTGTCTGGCGCGGAGCCCAGGACGCGGGGGTGAGAGCCCCGCGCCATGAAGCAAAGTGAACACCCCGCGCCGGTGTGTGGCGCGGGCCCGAGGCGCGGGGGTGGGCCGCCTTCGCGCCGAAGGCGCTTCGGCGAGCTGGGCCGAAGCCTTGGCGGAGGCCAGGCCCCGCGCCACTAAGTAAAGAGAGAAACTCATGACGGTCCGAACTCTACGGCTGAGCTTGGGCATCTTGCTCGTGGTGTCAGTGAGCCTGGCGCCGTTGGGCGTGCGGTCGCAGGTCACGCCGCTGAAGTTCGATCAGGGCGCGACGGGACTCGGTCTCGCGTTGCGGCAGCTGCCCGTCGAAGGCACGGTGCTCTACGTCACGGCGCACCCCGATGACGAGAACAACGGCGTGCTCGTGGCGCTCAATCGCGGGCGCGGGCTCAAGACGTCCCTGCTGACCGTCACGCGCGGCGACGGCGGGCAGAACGAGATCGGGCCGGAGCTGTTCCAGGCGATCGGCATCCTCCGCGGCGAAGAGCTGGCCGGTGTTCACAAGTACGACGGCGCCGACCAGTACCACACCCGCGCCTACGAGTTCGGCTACTCCTTCAGCGTCGAGGAAACGTTCGAAAAGTGGGGCAAGGAAGAAATCCTCAAGGACGTCGTCCGCGTGATCCGCAGCGTGCGGCCGGACGTGATCCTCACGATGAGCCCGGACGGGATGGGTGGCGGACAGCATCATCAGGCGTCGGCACGGCTCGCGCACGAGGCGTTTCGCGTCGCGGCCGATCCCACGCGGTTTCCTGAACAGATCAAGGAAGGACTGAGGCCGTGGCAGGCGCGCAAGGTGTATCAGTCCGGAGGCGGCGGGCCTGGTGGCGGCGGCCGCGGCGCGGCGCCAGCGGGCGGCGCGGCGCCCGGAGCCGTGGCGGCGCCGGTGCGCGTCTCGACGGGCGACTTCGACCCGCTGCTCGGGATGTCCTGGGCGCAGTTCGGACAGATCGCGCGCGGGTATCACCAGTGCCAGGGCACCGGCCAGCTCGAGGCGTTTCCTGGTGACAGCGGCGGCTCCTACGTCTTGCGCGACAGCGAGCCGGCGATCACGGGCACCGAGGCGGACATCCTCCAGGGAGTCGACACGTCGATCCGGCGGCTCGCGCAGTTTGCGGCGGGGGAAGAGACCAAGGTCCCGTCACTCGTTGCCGATCTCGGCGCCATCGAAAGCGCGGCACGCGCCGCGCTCGACAGCTTCGATGCCCGCGCGCCGCACAAGACGTTGCCCGCGCTCGCTCAGGGCCTGGCGCGTGTGCGGCAGCTTCGAGCGGCGGTTTCCGCCAGTACGCTGTCGGCCGGTCCGAAGGCCGAGCTCCTCTGGCGGCTCGATCGCAAGGCGCAGGACTTCATGAAGGCGCTGCAACTCGCGCAGGGATTGGTCGTGCACGTCATCGCCAACGACGGCAACGTCGTGCGCGGACAGAGCTTCGGCGTCACCGTGCAGGCCTTCAACACCGGCCCCGAGCCGATGACCCTCGACGCGGTGACGTTGAACGTGCCGGCAGGATGGACCGCGGCGCTCCAGAACGGGCAACCCGCGACGCTGGCCTACAACCAGTCGGCGACGTTCGCGTACTCGGTGACGGTCGGGCCGAACGCGCGCTACTCGCAGCCGTTCTGGAAGGTGCATCCCGGCGTCGACCGATACGACCTCGACGTCCCGGAACATCAGACGCTGCCGTGGAGCCCGCCGGACGTCACGGCGACGCTCAGCTACACCGCGGCCGGCGCCGCCGCGTCAACGACGTCGCCCGCCTACTATCGGTACGACGGTCCGTGGGTCGGCGGCCAGAAAGAGAAGGTCGTGAACATCGTGCCCGTGCTGTCGGTGAAGCTCACCCCGGACATCGCGGTCGTGCCAGTGATGGCGGGCGGGCAGCCGCGCGAGTTCCGCGTGACCGTCGCCAACAACGCCAAGACTGGCGCCTCCGTCCAGGTGCGGCTCGAGACCCCGCCGGGTTGGACCGTGCAGCCGGCGTCCGCGACGCTCACCTTCGGCGTCGAGGAAGAGGAGGTCACGTCGCAGTTCTTCGTCACGCCTCCGGCGAAGTTGCAGCCGGGCGTCACCGAAATCAAGGCGGTCGCCGTCCGCGACGGCCAGCCGTACCGCGAGGGCTACCAGACGATCGCCTACAACCACATCCAGGAGCGCCACCTCTTTCACCCGGCCAGCTCGCAGGTCAAGGTCTTCGACGTCGACGTTGCCGCGCAACCTGCAGATCGGCTACGTGATGGGCACCGGCGACGACGTGCCGCAGGCGATTCGCCAGCTCGGCGCGAATCTGACGATGCTCGACGCCGACGACGTCGCGTTCGGCGACCTGTCGCGGTTTTCGACCATCGTGCTCGGCATCCGCGCCTACGAGAAGCGCCCCGACGTCCGAGCCTACAACCAGCGGTTGCTGGACTTCGCGCGCAACGGCGGGCACCTCGTCGTGCAATACAACAAGGTCGCGATGAACCAGCTCGGCGCCGGCGCCGCCGGCGGGGGCCGCGGTTTTGGCGGCGACGTGCCGGCCGCCGGCCCTCCTGGCGGCCGGGGCGCCGGCGGCCCTGGCGGTCCGCCACCTGGCGCAGCGGCGGGCGCACCTCCAGGCGCGGCTGGCCCGGGCCGCGGTGGCCGCGGCGGCGGCGCGCCGCCGGCCAGCCCATACGTGCCCTACCCGGGCGGCATTACGAGCAATCGTGTGTCCGTGGAGGAGGCGCCGGTTCGCGTGCTCGAAGAGGGCGCCGTCGAACTGACCGGTCCCAATCGCATTACGGCCGCAGACTTCAGCGGTTGGGTCCAGGAGCGCGGCCTCTACTTCTTTGGCGCCAACGACGCGCGCTACACGGATCTGACTGGCCTCCACCGACACCTGGCCCAACAACCCCGGCGACAAGCGCGGCATGCTGACGGTCGCGACCCTCGGCAAAGGCACGTGGACCTATGTCGGACTGGGCCTCTGGCGACAGCTACCAGCCGGGACGCCGGGCGCTTACCGCATCATGGCGAACCTGATCGCACGACAGCGGGTCAAGTAATTCGGAGCGGCGGGCTTTAGCCCGCCCTCGCCGGGCCGGCTAAAGCCGGCCCCTCCAGCACCTAGAGTCCCGCGCACGCCAATGACAGTTTCTGCTCCGCGTCGCTGAGTGCCTGTCGTTGGCGCGCGATCGTCGCGTCGTCGGCGTCGAGCCGAGCGGACGCGACGGCGAGCGCTTCTGCCGTGACGTCGGGAGCCGGTCCGCCGTGTGTACGGCGCACCGCGATGAAATGCTCCGGACTGAGCAGCCGTGCGAGCTCGGCCTCCGTCAGCGCGATCTCGCGTCCACCCAGTTCGCGGGTGGCGGCGGCGACGATCTCGCCGATCGGCGCTGACGACGCCTCGCGCCGAGAGCGGACGACACGGGCGGCGACGCCGTGCGCGATCTTGAACGACAAGCCGTGGTCGCGCACGAGCGTGTCAGCGAGCTCGGTGGTCGTCACCCAGCCTTCGCGCGCGCGCGCCGCCATCCGCTCGACGGCGAACTCGGCAGCCGACATGGCGACCGCGACCAGGCGGATGCCGCGTGTGGCATCGGCGAAGACCGAGGCCACGAGCGGTTGCAGATCATCCTCCGTATCGACAATGTCGCCGAACGGAGTGTTGTGGGCGACCAGCGGCAGGCCATTCGCCTGCGCGAGCGCTTTGGACAGCAGGGCGCGCGCGTGCTCCAGCGCGACGGGATTGCGCTTCTGCGGCATGATGCTGCTGATCTGCACCAGATCGTCCGGCAGCCGCAAGTAGCCGACCTCGCTCGTGCACCACAACAACATGTCCTGGACGAACCGGCCGGTGCCGACGAGCGTCACCGCCGCCGCGGCGGCGGCTTCGAGGAGATAGTCGACCGTCGCGATACTGCCGTACGTGTTCCCGGTCGGGCCCGCAAAGCCCAGCAGCTCGCTGGTGCGCTCGCGGTCGATCGGGAAACCGGTACCGGTGATCGCACAGGCCCCGAGTGGGTTCTGGTTCGTGCGCTCGTAGGCGGCGAAAATCCTGGCCGTGTCGCGCTCCCGTTCCTCAATCACGGCCAGCAGATAGTGCGCGAGCGTCGTCGGCTGCGCAGGCTGGGTATGCGTGTGCGCGGGAAAGATCGTCTCGCGGTGCCGAAGCGCGACCTCGAGCAGTGCGCGCCGGAGCGTGAGCACCGAGTCGGCGACGTCGAGGAGCGCCTGCCGGAGTCGCATCCGATACATCGTCATGTCGATGTCGTTGCGGCTGCGGGCGGTGTGCAGACGGCCCGCGAGCTCGGCGCCAGCCGTACGGGCGATCAGCCCATCGACGTAGAAGTAGAGATCCTCACACACACCGTCGTACGGCACCTGGCGAACGGCGGCAGGGTCGACGGCGTCGAGGGCCTGTCGCAGGCTCCGGGCGTCGGCCGCCGAGACGATGTCGCGCTCGGCCAGCATCACGAGATGGGCGCGATGGATAGCGAGCAGCGGATCGAGGAGCAGCGCTTTGGCGTCCTCGAAGTTCTCGTTCAGGACGAGCCGGATGTACTCAGGTGAGAACATCAGTGTGAGTGGGTGAACACCGGACCGTCGGTGTCGTCCGGCCTCGGAAGGGCAACGTTAGTCGGCAGGGTGCCGAGTGTCAAGTTGTGCACGGGACAGGACGCGCTCTTTGCCGTACACTGCTTCGAGATCGTCATGGCGACCCGACCTCCAGGACGTCCGTCGGCCCGATCGTCGGCCGCGCGGAAGGCACCGCGCCGTGGCACACGCCTGCGGCTCCTGCTCGCGACGCCGAAGAAGAAATGGGTCCGGTACCTGTTGTACGGCGTGGCCGGCACGACGCTCGTCGTGCTGCTCACGGGCGTCTACTTCTGGATCAGCTACGGGCGGCTGATCGACTCGAAGCTGAGCACCGAACAGCGGCCGATGCCGCGCATTTTCGGACGGCCGTTCGAAATCCGGCCGGGCCGGGGACTGGCGCCGGCTCAGTTGGTGCAACGGCTGAACGATGTCGGGTATGCCGAGCGCGAGAAACCCGAACGGCCCGGTGAATTCTCGGTCGGCGCGGGATTCGTCCTCGTCGCGCCGCGGATTGCCGAGAAGGATCGCGTCCGCGTCATCCGGGTCGACTTCTCGAAGAGCGCCTCGCCGGTCGTCTCGAAGCTGACGGAGGTCGGTGGCAAACCCATCGATCGGGTCACGCTCGAAGCGCCGCTCCTCGCCGCCCTGGCCCCCGGCCAGAAACGGCGCTACGTACCGCTCGCCGCGATCCCGAAAACGGTGATCAACGCCATTCTGGCGATTGAAGATCGCCGGTTCTACGACCATCCTGGCGTCGATCCGATCCGCGCCGTCGGGGCGATGCTCACGAATGTCCGAGGCGATAAGCCCTATCTGGTGGGCGCGAGCACGCTCACGCAGCAGATCGTCAAGAACACGTTTCTCACTCCCGACAAGACCTTGCGGCGCAAGCTCCAGGAACAGTTCATGGCCGTCGTCCTGGAATCGCGCTTCACCAAGGACCAGATCCTCGAGCTGTATTTGAACGACGTCACGCTCGGCCAGCGCGGACCGTTCGAGATTCACGGCGTCGCCGAGGCAGCGCGGATCTTCTTCGGCAAGGACGTCACCAACGTGAGCCTCGGCGAGGCCGCGACGATCGCCGGCCTGATTCAGTCGCCGTCGCGGCTGTCGCCGTTTCGCAATCCCGAACGGGCGCAGGAACGGCGCAACATCGTCCTGCGCGCGATGGTCGACGCGCAGTTGGCCACCGACGAAGACGCGACGAAGGCCGCCAACGAACCGCTCAAGATCATGACGCGCGCGCTCGAGAACGAGGCGCCGTACTTCGTCGACTACGTCAACCAGCTCGTCGAGGAAAAGTACGCGGGCCTGCTGAAGGGCGGGTCCGCAGTCGACGTCTACACGACGCTCGACCTCCACCTCCAGCGCATGGCGCAGGAGGCCGTGGCGGACGGCGCCGCCGCCCTCGACAAGCAGCTCGCAAAACGCAAGCTCCAGCCGCAGGTCGCACTCATTGCGGTGGATCCGAGGACCGGCGAGATCCTCGCGATGATCGGGGGCCGCTCGTATTCGCAGTCGCAGTACAACCGCGCGGTCACGACGCGGCGCCAACCGGGCTCGGTGTTCAAGCCATTCGTCTACCTGGCCGCCTTCGAGCGAATGGCGGAGGAGCGCTCGGACGACATCACGCCGGCGACCATCTTCACCGACGAACCCACGGTCTTCAAGGACGGCGACCAGGACTATTCGCCCGGAAACTACCAGAACGAGTACGACGGGCCGATCACCGTGCGCCGCGCGCTCGCGCTCTCGCGCAACATCGTCACCATCAAAGTCGCCGAGACGATTGGCTACAATCAAGTCGTCGCGACCTGGAAGAAGGTCGGCGTCGGCACGCCGGCCAAGCCGTATCCGTCGATCGCCCTCGGCGTCTTCGAAGCGTCTCCGCTGGAGATCGCCACGGCCTACACGCTGTTCACGAACAAAGGATCGGTGCGGCCGCTGCAGGCAGTCTCGCGCATTCTCGCGGAGCGGCAAGTCGCTCAAGGTCGACACGCCGCCGCTCCGGCCGGTCGCACGGCCGGAGACGACGTTTCTCGTCACCAACCTGCTGCGCAGCGTCATCAACGAAGGCACCGCCGCCTCGGTTCGCAGCGCGTTCGCTCTCGACGCCGCCGGCAAGACCGGCACCACCAACGACCTGCGCGACGCCTGGTTCGCGGGGTTCACGCCGGAGCTGCTCACCATCGTGTGGGTCGGCATCGACGACAACAAGCCGATTGGCCTCAGTGGGTCGCAGGCGGCGCTGCCGATCTGGACCAACTTCATGCGCCGTGCGCTGGCCGCGCGACCGAATGTCCAGTTCGAGACGCCGGCCGGCATCGGCTTCGCGATGATCGACCGGGACACCGGCAAGCTGGCGACGCCGCTCTGCCCTCGCACGTTCAACGAGTCCTTCCTGGCCGGCACTGAGCCGCACGACTACTGCGACGAGCACGGCGGCAATGGCGCGCTCTCCAAGATCGGCTCGTTCTTCCGGCGGATCATCCGCTAGGACGGCCGATGGCCGACCACCGCGACGCTGCCCCACCGTCGGTCGTCATTCGCAACGCGACCATCCTGACCATGAACGACGCCATGGACGTCGTCTCTGGCGACGTCCGGATCGACGCCGGGCGGATTTCCGGCGTCGGCCGCGTAGCGTCGGATGTCACAGCCACCATCATCGACGCCGAAGGCGGCCTCGTCCTGCCAGGCTTCGTGCAGACGCATGTGCATCTGTGCCAGACCCTGTTTCGAGGTCTCGCGGACGACCTGCCGCTGCTCGCCTGGCTTCGGACGCGCGTCTGGCCGCTCGAGGCGGCACACGACGCCAAGACCCTTCGTGCCGCGGCGCAGCTGGCGGCCGCAGAGCTCCTCCTCGGCGGCACGACCAGCGTGCTGACGATGGAGACGGTGCATGACACGGACGCGGTGTTCGATGCGCTGGTCCCGACCGGGCTCCGCGCGGTCGTCGGGAAGTGCCTGATGGACGTGCGCGGCGAGGCCCCGGCGCGTCTGTACCAGGCGCGGCAGGCCGGCCTCGACGAGAGCCTCGCGCTCCATCGACGGTGGCACGGAGCAGCCGAGGGGCGTCTGCGGGTGGCGCTCGCCCCACGGTTTGCCATTTCCTGCACACGCGAGCTGCTCGAAGCGACCGCGGCCGCCGCCGATGCTGGCGGCCTCCTGGTTCATACCCATGCCTCGGAGCAGCGAGATGAAGTCGCCGTCGTGCGCGCCCAGACCGGCCTCGACAACATCGAGTATCTGGCCTCGGTGGGGCTGGCGACCGACCGGCTGTGCGCGGCGCACTGCGTCTGGGTCACCGACGCGGAACAGCGCCTGCTCGCCGAGCGCGGCGTCAAGGTGCTCCACTGTCCCGGGTCCAATCTCAAACTCGGTTCGGGCATCGCCCCGATCGCCGAATTGCGGGCGCGCGGCATTTCGGTTTCGCTTGGCGCCGACGGCGCGGCGTGCAATAACGTGCTGGACATGTTTCAGGAGATGCGACTCGCCGCGACGCTGCAGGCCATGCGGGCGGGACCCGGCGCCCTGCCGGCCCGGGACGTGGTGCGGATGGCGACGCGTGAGGGCGCCAGTGCAATTGGCCTGGGTGACGACATCGGCTCGATCGAGGTCGGCAAGAAGGGCGACGTCATCGTCGTCAGCACGGCGGGCGCGCACCAGACGCCGGGTGGCGATCCCTATTCACAACTCGTGTACGCCTCGCGGCCGTCCGACGTCCGCGCCACGCTCGTCGACGGGCGCGTCGTGGCGCAGAATGGCGCCATCTTGTGGGAAGAACTGGAGTTGATCCGGGAGGCCGCGGCTGGCGCCGCACGCGTGCTGATGGCGCGCGCACATGTCTAACCGGCGGGCCCCGGTGCCGGCCTGCTATACTGTCTTAGCAGTCGTCACGCGAGACTGCTAATCCGAGTCAGCGATGCTTGAAATGACGGATCGCCAACGACGAATTCTGGCCCGGCTGGTCGCCGAGTACATCGACCAGGGTGAGCCGGTGTCGTCCGCCTGGCTGGCGGAGCACAGCGCACTCGGCCTGTCGTCGGCGACCGTTCGCAACATCCTGGCGCGGCTCGAGGAACAGGGGTTCGTCCGGCAGCCGCATACCTCCGCAGGGCGAGTGCCGACCGATTCGGGCTACCGGCTGTACGTCGACGGCCTGCTGGAGAGCCGCAAGCGGCAACGGCGTTTCCCCGACCTCGAGGCGCGGCTGCGTCTCGGCGGCACCATCGACGGCGTCCTCGAGCACGCGTCGCAGGAGCTCTCGCGCGCGTCGCACCAGATCGGCTTCGCGCTGACGCCGGCCAGACCGTCGATTCGCCTCCACCATATCGACTTCGTGAACCTCGAGAACGGCCGGGTCCTGGTGGTCGTGGTCTCGACGGGCGGCCAGATCACCCACAAGGTGATCGAGCCGCAGGAAAAGTACGGCTCGGTGCTCCTCAATCAGGCCGCCAACTACATCAACGGCGAGTTCGCCGGGCTGACGATGCACGAGGCGCGGACCGCGATCATGGAGGGGATGCGGCGCGAGCGCCTGCTGTACGACGCGCTCGTGGAACGCGCGCTCTGGCTCGCCAACACGGGCCTCGAAGGCGTCGGCACCGAAGAAACGTTGCACGTGCAGGGCACGTCGTACGTCGTCGATGGGCTGGTCGGAGACATTGCCGACCGCGATCGCACGCTGGAGGCGCTGCGCGGGTTGTTTCGGATGATCGAGGAGAAACATCGGCTCGTCGAGTTGCTGACGCACTACATCGAATCGAACGGGCTGACGGTCGTGATCGGGTCGGAGCATCTCTCCGCGGAATTCCACCCCTTCAGCGTCGTCGCATCGACCTTCAGCGACGGCCAGCAGGGCGGCACGATTGGCGTGATCGGGCCCACCCGGATGCGCTATCAACGCGCCATCTCCGTGGTCGACGGTGTCTCGCGAGCCGTGAATCGCGTCTTGGACGGTCAACAATCGCATGTCGAGTGAACAACCAACTACCCCGGTCCCGGGGACGGACGATCCGTCGTCGGCAGCGGTCGCCGAGGCTCTTCGGGAAGAACGGAACGACCTTCGCGATCGGCTGCTGAGGTCCGCGGCCGAATTCGACAACTATCGCAAGCGAACAGATCGCGAGCGCCGCGATCTGTCAGATGCCGTCGCTGCGGATCTGATGCGCGATCTGCTGCCCGTGGTCGACGACCTCGAACGGGCGATCGCCGCGGCCGCCGGCCAGAGCGACAGCGGCACGGCCCTCGCCTCCGGCGTCGAGATCATTTACCGCCAGTTGCTGGACGTGATGCGCCGGCGCGGCGTCGAGCCGATCGAGTCGGTCGGGCGGGATTTCGATCCGAGCTGGCACGAAGCGATCGCGAGCGAGCCGGCTGACGGCCATCGCGACGGCGAAGTCATCGACGAGCTCCGCCGCGGCTACCGCATCGGATCGCGGCTGCTGCGCCCCGCGCAAGTCAGGGTGGCCAAGGCGTGAGCAAACGCGACTACTACGAGGTCCTGAGCGTCGGCCGCACGGCCGGCGAGCAGGAAATCAAGAGCGCATACCGGAAGCTGGCGCTCCAGAATCACCCCGATCGGAATCCTGGCGACGCCACCGCCGAAGAGCGCTTCAAAGAGGCGGCCGAAGCGTATGCCGTCCTCGGCGACGCCGACAAGCGCGCGCGCTACGACCGATTCGGCCACGCGGGCGTGGCCGGCGCGGCCGGCGCACAGGGCTTCAACGCCGATATCTTCGCGGATTTCTCGGACATCCTGGGCGACTTCTTCGGGTTCGGCGGCGGCGCACGCCGCGGTCCGGCGCGTGGCGCCGACCTGCGGTTCGATCTCGAAATCCCGTTCGAAGAGTCGTTCGCCGGCGCCGAGACCACGATTCAGATTCCCCGCGAAGAACACTGCGAGACCTGCAAAGGCACCGGCGCGGCCGCCGGATCGTCTCGAGAGGTGTGCGATCACTGCCGCGGCAGCGGCCAGGTCCGCTACCAGCAGGGCTTTCTGGTGGTGGCCCGCACGTGTGGGCAGTGCGGCGGGACCGGGCAGATCGTGCGCAAGCCGTGTCCCGATTGCCGCGGGGCCGGACGAACGGCGAAGGACCGGCGCGTCACGGTTCGTATTCCCGCCGGGATCGCGGACGGGCAGCGTCTCCGCCTGCAGGGCGAAGGCGAGCACGGATCGGTTGGTGCGCCGACGGGCGATCTCTACGTCGTGATCCACGTCAGGCCGGACCCGCGCTTCCACCGTGACGGCGACGATCTCTACGTGGATGTCCCTGTGCCCTACCCGATCATGGCGATGGGCGGCTCCTTCAAGATCGAAGGGCCGGCGGGTGAAATCCAGGTCGATGTCTCGGCCGGCACGGCAAGCGGCACGCTGATCGAGTTTCCGCGCAAGGGCATGCCGAGCGTGACGGGCCGCGGCCGCGGCGCGTTGTTCGTGCGCGCGGTCGTCGAAGTGCCGCGCAAGCTGACCAAAGAGCAGAAGAAGCTCGTCGAACAACTGGCCCAGACGATGCCCACCGAACGCATCGAGGCGAGCACGACGGACAGCCAGCGCGATCGGCCCTTCTTCGAGCGCGTGCGCAATCTTTTCGAGTGACGCGGTTCTACCCGGCGATCGAGATCCAGTGGCCGGGCCCGACCGCCGACTCGGATCGCGAGCTCCTGCTCGCCGTCCTGGACGAGCATGCGCCGACCGCGGTCGAGGAGACCGCTGACGGGCTGCGCGTGTTTTTCGTGACGCGCGAGGCGCGGGATGATGCGGCAGCGGCCACGACGGCGGCATCTCCCGGCGTGCGCTGCACGGCCATCGAGGTCTCCGACGAAAACTGGGCCGAGCGCAGCCAGGCGTCGCTCGAGCCGGTATCGGCCGGCCGGGTGGTCGTGTTGCCGCGTGAGGAACTGCGCTCGACACTCTCCTCAACGGGTGACGACATCGTCATCGTCATTCGCCCATCGATGGGATTCGGCACCGGCCATCACGCGTCGACCCGGCTCTGCCTTCGTCTCCTGCAACAACGGACGCTCGCCGGCGCCTCGGTCATCGATGTCGGCACGGGCTCTGGCCTTCTGGCGATCGCTGCGCGCAAGCTCGGCGCGGGTGACGCCGTCGCCATCGACATCGACCACGATGCGCTCCAGTCCGCCAGCGAGAACATCGATCTCAACGGCGAACAGGCGCACATCGGTCTCGAGGCGGTCGATCTGGCGGTCGCGCCGTCTCAACTGGACCGCGTGTTCGATCTTGTGCTGGCCAATCTGACGGCGGCCGTGATCGTGCGCTATGCGGGGGCGCTGGCGGAGATGACGGCGGCCGCGGGCCGGCTCATCGTCAGCGGGATCCAGCCGCACGAGTTCGAGGAGGTGGCCAGCGCGCTGGGACGGCACGGGCTGGCGCTGGCCTCACGGCTCGACGAAGCGGACTGGGTCGGTGCCGAGTTCGCGCGGCGTGGCGTCGTCACCAGCCCCAGGCACTCCACAGGACGCTGAGCGCCACGGTCGGCGCCGTTTCTGCGCGCAGCGTCCGCGGCCCGAGATGCAGCAACCGTGCGCCCGCGTAGACGGCCTGCGAGATCTCGGCCTCGGCCCAGCCTCCTTCCGGGCCGATCAGCAGCAGCGCGTTGGCGGTTGGCGTCTGGTCGAGTGACGCGGGCCCGCCGGCGGCGCGCGCCGGCTCGACGCACATGATGATCGTCGTCCCGGCCGGAGCCGCGAGCGCCTCGTCGAGACGGGCGAGCGAAGACACGGCGGGCACGGTCGCCCGGCCGCACTGTTTGGCAGAAGCGACGGCGACGCGCCGCCAGCGCTCGATCGCCGCGTCCGACCGCCGTCCGACGTCAGCCACCGACACGTGTGCGGTCGAGATCGGCACAATCGCGCCGACGCCCAGCATCGTGGCATCGCGAACGACCGTGTCCATCTGGTCGCCCTTGAGCAAGCCGACGGCGAGGGTCACGTGCACGGCCGGTTCGGCCGTCGGATCCACCGGGTCACCAATTTCGACGGTGGCGGCGTTTCGCGACGTCGAGAGCACGCGGCCGAGCCATTCGTGGCCGCGTCCGTCGAAGAGCGTGACGGCCCCGCCGACCCCGACACGCCGTGCGGCTGCGAGGTGGCGGCTCTCCGTGGCGGAGAGCCGGGCGATGCGATCGCCCTCGTGCAGATCCGGCGTGAAGAAGCGCGGCAGGGACATGACGCTATACTTTGCTGCGAATGGTGTTTCGGGGCCAGTCGCTGGGCAAGTATCGCATCATCGAACCGCTCGGAAGCGGTGGCTTCGGCACCGTGTATCTTGCGGAGGATACCTGGATCGACAAGCGCGTCGCGATCAAGGTCCCGCACCGTCAGAATCTGGATTTCGGCGAGCTCCTGCGGGAACCGCGACTGCTCGCCTCGCTCAATCATCCCAACATCGTGACGGTCATCACGGCCGAGAAGCAGGACAACGTCTTTTTCATCGTGATGGAGTACGTGCCCGGCGACACGCTCGAGACGATCATCGCCCAGAAAGGCGGGCTCGATCTCGGGACGGTGCTCGACTACACGTGCCAGATTGCGAACGCGGTCGAACACGCCCACAAACAAGGCGTCATCCACCGGGACCTCCGGCCGGCGAACGTGTTCGTCACCGAAAAGGGGCTGCTCAAGGTCGGCGACTTCGGCACGTCACGGTTTCTCGAAATCGCCGCGCACGGCACCACGGTCATCGGCAGCCCTCCGTACATGGCCCCGGAACAGTTCGAAGGGCGCGCGGTCTTCGCCTCCGATGTCTACTCGTTGGGCGTCACGATGTATCAGATGCTCACCGGCACGCTGCCGTACGACACCCCGGCGCCGTCGGACCTCGAACGGCTCCGCCGCGGCGACCTGATCGAGCCCCTGCGCGTCCGGCTGCCTCAGTTGCCGCAGGTCATCGACGACATCGTGATGCGATCGCTTGCCGGCGATGTCGGCGTCCGCTACCAGCGGGCGGAGGATCTGCTGTCGGACATCCTCAATGCCCGGCGCGATGTGGCGCGCCGGCCTGCCGCGGCGGCGGCGATCCCAGGGTCCGCGCCGGCGCGGCCGACACCGGTCGTCCGCCCGACGCCGTCACGCATCCGCACGCGCGAAATCAGCGCCAGCCGCTTCTGCTGGAACTGCCGCAAGCCGCTGCCCGCGCGCGGCAGCCGCTGCCCCTTCTGCAGCGAAACGCAGTAAAATACCGGCATGTCTTTCAGTGGTACCGGCAAAGTCTGGATGAACGGCAAGATCGTCGACTGGGCCAACGCGAACATCCATATCGCGTCGCACGTCGTCCACTATGCTTCGGCCGTCTTCGAAGGCATCCGCAGTTACAAGACCGAGTCTGGCTCGGCGGTATTCCGCCTCGACGCCCACATGCGCCGCATGTACGACTCGGCGCGGATCTATCGCATGGACTACGGCCTGGACCGCGAAGCCTTCACGCGCGCGGTCGTCGAGACCATCGAAGCGAACCAGCTCGAAGCGTGCTACATCCGGCCGCTGTTCTACCGCGGCTATCACGCGCTCGGCGTCAATCCACTGCCCTGTCCGGTCGATGCCGCCATTCTCGTGTGGGAGTGGGGCTCCTACCTGGGCGATAACGTCTTCGACACCGGCGTCGACGTCTGTGTCAGCTCGTGGCAGCGCAATGCCCCGAATACGACACCGGCGATGGCGAAGTCGGTCGCCAACTACGCCAACTCGGGCTTGATCAAGATGGAGGCCGCGCTCGGCGGATTCGTCGAGGGCATCGCGCTCGACACGAGCGGCCGGATCAGCGAAGGCAGCGGTCAGAACCTGTTCCTCGTCCGCGATCAGACGATTCTCACGCCGCCGGTGAGCTCCTCGGTGCTCCAGGGCATCACCCGCGACACGATCCTCACCCTGGCCCGGGACCTCGGAATTGCCGTGCGCGAGCTCGACATGCCGCGCGAAATGCTCTACGTCGCCGACGAGGCGTTCTTTGTCGGCACCGCCGTCGAGGTGACGCCGATTCGATCGGTCGACAAGATCACCGTCGGCGAAGGCCGCCGCGGGCCGATCACGACCGCGATTCAGAAGGCGTTCTTCGATTACGTCGCGGGCCGCACACCGGATCGTCACCACTGGCTGACACCGGTGGCGGTTGCCCCGACGAAAGCGAAGGCGGCCACGGTCGCTTACGAAGCGCCCAGCGTCGTCTAGATCACTCGCCGTCCGGGCCGGGCGGGCGGATCCACCGATTCGGAGCCTGACATGCCGGTTGACCGGCGTCGAGCGACGCGTTCGCCGCCTCGTTCACAGCCTGACGACGGGACCGATCCGCCAGGCGGCACCGCGCGCGCGGCGGCTATCGCCATCCTCGGACGACGCGATTACACCGCCGCTGAGCTCCAGGACAAGCTCACAGAGCGCGGCTTCCCTGCCGACGAAATCGCCTCCGCCATCGCCAGGCTCGCCGACGAGCAGCTCGTCGACGATCGTCGTCTCGCAACGGCATTTATCCGCACGAGCCTCGGCGTCAAAGGGCGCGGCCGGTACCGCATCGAGCGCGAGCTCATCGCGCGCGGCGTCGAACGCGCACTCATCCACGAGCTGGTCACCTCGCTCGCACCCGCCGACGAGTCAGCCGCGATCGCCCGCGTCGTCGCGCGCAAACGCCTGCCGCTGAATCCGACCCCGGCCGAACGCCGCCGCCTCTTCCAACATCTGCTCCGCCGCGGGTTCTCAGCCGACGCGATCGCGAAGGCGCTCAGGCGACATGGGCACGACGAGCCTGACGAGTAAGAGTACGTCTGAAGACTCAGGTGTAGGGGCGGGCTTCAGCCCGCCTTGCAGGGCCGGCTGAAGCCGGCCCCTCCTGTGGGCAGAGTTCTGCCTGACAGTACAATGTCCATGTCGTGATGACCGCCAATCAAATCCGTCAGTCGTTTCTGGACTACTTCGCGCGCCACCAGCACAAGATCGTGGCCTCGTCTTCGCTCGTCCCTGCCGACGATCCCACCCTGCTGTTCACGAATGCGGGGATGAATCAGTTCAAGGACCTGTTTCTCGGCAAGGAACGGCGTGACTATCGGCGGGCGACGACGTCGCAGAAGTGCATGCGGGTCAGCGGCAAACACAACGACCTCGACAACGTCGGGCCGTCGCTGAGGCATCACACGTTCTTCGAGATGCTCGGAAACTTCTCGTTTGGCGACTACTTCAAGGACCAGGCGATTGGCTTCGCCTGGGAGCTGCTCACCACCACGTGGCACCTCGATCCCGATCGGCTGTTCCCGACGGTGTTCAAGGGCGAAGCCGGAATTCCCCGTGACGATGAGGCCTTCGCCCGCTGGACGCAGCTCGTGCCGGCGTCGCGCATCACCGAGCTTGGCCTGGCCGAGAACTTCTGGCAGATGGGTGACACCGGTCCGTGCGGCCGCTGCTCTGAGATCCACTACTTCCGCGGCAACGAAATCCCCTGTCCGGAGCCGGTGTGCCTGGGCGTGGAGTGCAGCTGCGAGCGGTACGTCGAGGTCTGGAACAACGTGTTCATGGAGTTCAACCGCGCCGAAGGCGGAACCCTGACGCCACTGCCGGCGCCGTCGATCGACACCGGCATGGGGCTCGAACGGATCACCGCGGTGATCCAGGGCAAGCTCTCCAACTACGACACGGACCTGTTCACCCCGATCCTGTCGGCCATCGGACAGCGCGCCGGCCGCACGTACGCAGCGACGGCTGGCGTCGCCGATCACCCGGATGTATCGATGCGCGTGATCGCCGACCATCTTCGCGCGATGACGTTCCTCATCGCCGACGGCGTCCTGCCTTCGAACGAATGGCGCGGCTACGTCCTGCGGAAGATCATGCGGCGCGCCATGCGGCACGGCAAGAAGCTCGGCCTCTCCGATCCGTTTCTGTGCGAGCTGGTCGATGTCGTGGTGGGCGAAATGGGCGGCGCGTATCCCGAGCTCAACGCCGCACGCGACGCGATCAAGAAGACGGTTCGCGCCGAGGAAGACCGTTTCGACGCCGTGCTGACGTCAGGATTGCCGAAACTCGAGGCGCTGATCGATCGAACGGTGGCCGCCGGCAGCAAGACCGTGTCTGGAGACGACGTGTTCCGCTTGTACGATTCGCTCGGCGTTCCTCTCGATTTCGCCGAGGACCTCGCCGGGCAGCGTGGCCTGGCCGTGGACCGATGCCGCCTTCGACCTCGCCATGGAGGGCCAGCGGGAGCGTGCGCGGAGCGGCAGCGATTTCGTGAAGAAGACCTCCGGCTTCGCCTACGACAGCGAGGCCGAGCAATCTCGCGTCGAGGCGGTGGCCGATCGGTTCGACGGATACAGCCAGACGGTGGTCGAACAGGCGGCCGTGCAGGCCCTTTTCGACGCCCAGCGCCGCGAAGTGAAGGCGCTCCCCGCAGGTGCCGACGGCTTCGTCGTCCTCGACCGGACGCCGTTCTATCTCGAGTCCGGCGGCCAGGTGTCCGACACCGGCCGGCTGATGAAGGACGGGATCACGGTGGCCGTGGTGACGGGAATGGTGCGGATTTCGACTGGCGGGCCGCGGGCGCATCGCGTCACGACGGCGGTCGAGCTGGCGCAGGGACAAGTCGTCACGGCTGAGGTCGCGGCAGATGTCCGTGACTCGACGCGGCGCAACCACACGGCGACGCACCTCCTGCACGCCGCCCTCCGGCAACGCCTGGGCGGACACGTCCGGCAGGCCGGCTCGCTGGTGGCGCCCGATCGGCTCCGCTTCGACTTCAGCCACTTCTCGGCGATGACTGACGACGAAAAGCGCGACGTCGAGCGCGTCGTCAACGAGCAGATCTATCGGAACACGACCGTCGACACGCAGGAGCGATCGACCGAGGAGGCGATGGCGGCCGGCGCGATGGCGCTGTTCGGCGAGAAATACGGCGACAAGGTGCGCGTCGTGTCGATTCCCGAGTTCAGCCTGGAGCTCTGCGGCGGTACGCACGTGCGCGCGACGGGCGATATCGGGCCGTTCGTCATCACGGAAGAATCCGGCGTCGCCGCCGGCGTCCGGCGGATCGAGGCGCTGACGGGCGCGGGAGCCGTCGCCCATCTGCAGACGCGCGGAGCGGCCGTGGATCGCGCAATCGGGGCGCTGGGTGTGCCGATCGCCCAGGCGGCCGAGGCTATCGTTCGCCTGCAGGCCGACGTCAAGCGGCTCGCCCGCGAGAACGACCAGTTGAAGCTGAAGCTGGCGACTGGCGGCGGGCGCGGCGACGAGGACGACTCGGTCGCTGTCGGCGACGCCAAGCTCGTGACCCGGCGCGTGAGCGGACTCGAGAAGGCGGCGCTGCGCGGCCTGTCCGACTCGCTGCGCGATCGCCTCAAGCGCGGCGTCGTCGTCCTGGCTGCCGAGAACGATGGGAAAGTGCAGCTCCTCGTCTCCGTCAGCAAGGACCTGACGGATCGGGTGAAGGCAGGCAACCTCGTCAAAGAGCTCGCGCCGATTGTCGGTGGCGGCGGTGGCGGGAGGCCCGACTTCGCCGAAGCCGGAGGCAAGGACGCGTCGAAGATCGATGCGTTGCTGGCCCGGGCTCGCGAGCTTGTCGCGTTGGCGCTGGAGACGTAATCGGCCCGACTGCGCTATTATTGTCGAATGTCTACACTACGAATTCCTGCTGCGGTCGCCGTGTTCGTGCTCGCTTTGCACGCGCTGCCCGCCCAGGCCCAATCAGTTCGCGAGCGCGCCGTGGTCTCGGCCCAGTGGCTGGCACAGCACCTGAACGACAGCGACCTGGTGCTGCTGCATATCGGCGACAAAGCCGGCTACGACGCCAGCCATCTGCCCGGCGCCCGTCACGCCGACCTGAACGTCGACCTGTCGGTATCGGACCATAGCGGCCGCGGCCTCATGCTCGAGATGCCGCCAGTCGAAACGCTGCGTTCGACGCTCGTGGCGCTCGGCGTCACCAACACGTCCCGCATCGTCATCTACACCGCGCGGGATTCGGTGCAGACGACGACGCGCGTCTTCTTCACGCTGGATCGCGCTGGTCTCGATCGGGTTTCGATCCTCGACGGCGGGATGAGCGCCTGGGTGCGGGAGGGCCGGCCGGTGACGACGGCGCCCGCAACCATTCGCCCTGGCTCACTGGCTCAATTGACGGTTCGCCCGCTTGTCGTCGATGCGGCGTTCGTGCAATCGCACCTCTCGACGCCTGGCTTCGTCGTCATCGACGCCCGCGCCGCTGCCTTCTACGATGGCACGCAGACGGGCGGCGCCATGGGCGTGTCTCACAAGACGGGCCACATTGCTGGCGCCCGCAGTCTGCCTTTTACGTCCACGCTCACGAGCGAGTGGCTGCTCAAGCCCGCCGGGGAGTTGCAGGCATTGTTCACCGCCGCCGGCGTGAAGCCTGGCGACACCGTCGTCGCGTATTGCCACATCGGTCAGCAGGCGACGGTGGCGCTCTTCGCGGCCCGCACGCTCGGCTATCAGGTGCGGCTCTATGACGGATCATTCGAAGACTGGTCGTTGAGGAACCTGCCGGTCGAGACCACCAGGAAATGATCAGCAGGCGGCTCCGGCCGTCTGATCGCCGCCGTCGCAGTTACCAGAACCGATAACCGGCCGTCACCTGGATGACCCTCTGCTTGGCAGAGAACTGCCCGCTGGGGTCCGCGTAGGCTTCGGACAGGCCGTAGAGGTAGCGGAAGTCGAAGACCAACTTCCCCCGCCACTCGAAGTCGGCGCCGATCGAGACGGCCAATTCATTCGGCTCCATGATCTCCTTGATGTCATCGGGCGGCTCGATCACCAGTTCTTCAGCTTTGAGCAGACGGCTGTAGACGGCGCCGCCAACCGCGTGAACCCGCCAGCCGGGCTTACGAAGCGCGGCGTACCGCAACAGCATCGGCACTTCGAGATAGGTCAGCGTGTCCTCGGTGGTCCCCTCGAATCCGATCACCCGCCTCGCGTACAGACCCTCGAACTGCAGCGACCATCGTCCCGCGATCGGGAGATTGACGAGGCCGCCCACCACGAACGATGGTTCGGCGTTGTTCGCCAGGATGGTCCGGTCCGGGTCGAAGGAGAGGCTTGCCAGCGTCACACCGCCCTTGGCGCCGATCGACAGACCGGAGTCGGTTGGCGCCGGAACGAGGGCCGTTTGCGCGGCCGCCGGCGGCACACTGAGTGCCACCAGCAACAAGGATGTCAAGGTGCGGCGCTGGAATCGCATCGGCCTCCGGTCGCTAGAAGAGTTCCTGAATGCGGCGCTCCCAGGTCGCGGTCGTGGCCACGCCGGGAACGGAGGCGGTGATGCGCCCTTCCGCGTTGATGAAAATCGACATCGGGACCGCGCCGAAGTATCCGAACGCGGCCAGGACATCGTCCCGCCCCGCGCCGACCAACAGCGGATAATCGACGCTGTACTCCTTCGCGAAGGCGCGGATCTGCTCGGGTGAGTCGTCGATGGAAATGCCGACGATCGTCAGGCCCTTGTCCTTGTACTGCTGGTAGAGCGCGACCAGTTGCGGCATCTCGAGCCGGCACGGACCGCACCACGTCGCCCAGAGGTTCACCACCAACGGCTTGCCGGCGTACCGGGAAAGCTCGACGTCCAGACCGTTCATATCGGACAGCTTGAAATTGAGGTTCGCCTGCGCGCTGCCGTCACCCGAGCGCATGACCAACGCGGACACGAGCACCAACGCCAGCAAGCCGATCGTCACGCCGACCCACCGCGACTTCATCGGCGGACCGCCGACGGGATCATCTCGGCGCGGTTGGCCGCATGATAGACGAACGACGCGAGGATCATCGCGTTCTGCCTGAGATCAGCTTCCTTGACTCGCTCAGCGGTATCGGCATTGGTGTGGTGCTCGCGGACGTCGTAGTCGACGTAGTCCTGGATCGGATTGAAGCCAGGCATCCCGGCCTGTGTGAACGCAAGATGATCCGTGTTTCCGATCCCCTGACGGACGTTCTTGAGCGCGCCGTCCTTGTCCTGGAACGGCGCCAGCCACGCGTCGAAGATCGGCTTCACGGCGTCGTTGTTTTCGAGATACCAGCCGTAGATCGGCCCCTTGCCCGGATCGATATTGAAGTAGACCGACAGGCGGTCTCGTGCCGGCTTATTGGCATCGCCATCGAGATGAGCCCGCACGTAGGCGCGAGCGCCGAGCAAGCCCTGCTCTTCGCCGCTCCACAAGGCCAACCGCAACGTTCGTTTGGGGGTGAGCCCCGTGGCCCTGAGGATCCGGAACGCCTCCATGACGACGGCGGAGCCGTCGGCGTTGTCGGTCGCGCCGGTCCCAGTGTGCCACGAGTCGAGATGCGCACCGAGCATCACGACCTGATCCTTCAGTACCGGATCGGTGCCCGGGATCTCGGCCAGGACGTTGTACGAGTTACGATCCTGCTCGAGGAACCGCGACTGCACGTTGACGCGCAGCCGCACCGGAATCTTGCGCTCGAGGAGCCGCGCGATCAGGTTGTAATGCTCGCCGGCGAGCATGATTTTCGGCAGCGGATCGGCCGGAACATCGCGCCCGCCGGCGAGAAACACCGTGCCGTGCATTCCGCGACTCGGCTTGAGCAGCACGGCGGCGCCAGAGGCAGCCATGGCCTGGGCCGCCGTTGGTCCGGCGCCGGCGCCCTGGCGGCCACCGGGGGCGCCCTGGCGGCCCGCGGCCGGAGTCTGGCCTTGCCGGCCGCCTCGTCCCTCGCCGCCCGCCACCGCGGCGCTCGGCGCCGCCGGAGGCGCATCTGGCTGGAGCGCAGGCTGCACGCGGTCGGCCGCGATGAAGTTGGTGACGACGGCCCCTTGAATCAAGGCCGCGCCTTTCAAGCCGGCCATCGAGGCAATCTCCGCCGGTGTCTTGCCGATGACCGAGACGACTGGAACGATCACTTCGCCGGCCGTGGCGGGACTCCACGCCTCGGCATAGCCGAGCAGAGGCATGTACCGCGGCTCGATCATCTCGATCGTCAGCTTGTCGAGCGCCCAACCGCGACCGAACTCGAACGGCTCGAGCCGGGCGTTACTGAGCCCCCATCCGCCGAGCGTCTCGCGGGCCCATTCGGCAGCGCGCTTGTGTTCGGGCGATCCGGTCAAGCGCGGTCCGATTCCGTCCGTCAGCATCGTGAATAGCGGGCCGACCTGAGACCGGTTCTGGGCCTCGTCGCGGATCTTCGCGTTCGCGGCGTGATCCACAGGCTCACGTGTCTGCATGGCACCGAGCGCGCCGGCCGACAGCGCCACCAGCGCGACCGCCGCGATGACCGGCGTCGGCCGCGCCCACCTGTCCGAGCGATGATCTCGTCTCATTTGGCGTAAATCCCGTTGAAGAGGAACTTGAACGTCCCGTGAGGTTGACCGCGTTGCAGGATCTCCATCCCGAAGAGCAGCGCCCGGCCCTTTCCTACGGTCGCGTCGACCGCGGCCACACCCTGGTCGAGGTACTCCTGGCCCCAGGCCCATCCGCTGCGAAGCGGCGTTTTCGACTCGAACCACGCCAGTCGTCTCACACCGCGTGACACCGCGTCCGCTCCCAGCCTCCACACTGGACTGCTGTCGAAGAAGACGTCGGTATCGGCTCGCATGCCGGCGGCGATTTGGTTGGTGATGTCGACGCGCGCCTTCAGCACCGATCCCGGCACGTAGTACTTCGTCGGTGGAAGCGGCTGCCCGTTCTCGACCAGGTGGTTCTCCATCGGGAGACCAAGGAAGCGGCCGAGATTCGTCGCCGATCCGCCGATCGCGATGACCGTGCCGCCGTTCTCGACGAACTGCTTCAGCATCGGCAACGTGCGGTCGACCGTCATCGAGCCCATCTGGCTGCGAAACTCCTCGGGCACGTTGGGAATCGCGGCGGGCCCCCCGCCGCGTCCGCCGCCGGCCCCGGCTGCGCCTCCGCCACCTCCACGTCCGCCGCCGGCGGCGGGAATCGCGCCGTCGACGAAGATCAGCACGTCGTACTTGGCGTTCAGATTTCCGGCGTCGAGCTCAGGCGGGAAGACTCGATCGAACTGGAACTCGAACTGTTCCAGAATCCAGCGCGCCCAGCCGGCATCCATCGATCCGCCGTACTGGTCCCAGAGGCCGACGCGCGGCCGCGTCACCCGCACGCCAGGCGCGGCAGGTCGCGCCGCGACCGCCGTGAAGTTGACACCTCGATCGACGGCCACGCGACGGACCAGCGACGCCGCCGTCGGCGTGTTGATCACGAGGAAGGCGCCATCCGGCTCCCGGTACACTTCGGCGTTGGCGCCGAGCAACCGGTTCGCCGCGACGAAGGTGTCAACTTGCGCCGGGCGCATTCTGAACGCCGCCGGTGAGCCGGCCGGCACCGTCCCGGTCGGCGCCGGCAGGTTCCAGTCAGAAATCACTTCGAACGGCCCCGACACGGCTTCGAGGATGCGGTCGTATTCGATCCCCATCTGAAACGCCAGCGTCCAGCCGGCGTTGTCGTACGGACGCGTCGGCGCGGCGCCCTGATACGCGAAGTTGTCCGGGTGATCCTGCGCCTCGAACATGTCGATGACGTGCGGCCGAAACGCCTGGTTGGCGAGCACCACATAGGACCCGCGCGGGTAGCTCTTGCCTTGGATGGAAAAATCGCTGGTGGCCCGATGCACGCGGATGCCGGTTTCGAGCAGCGCGTTGATGAACTTCGTGGCGGTGGCAAAGTCGGCCTGGCTCGACGGCAGGATGTACGCGCGCGGATCCCGATCCTCCGGCTTGTGCATCGCCGCCCAGAGCGCGGCTTCGTTGAGGGCGCCGCCCCGGCCGCCGCGTCCACCCCCAGGAGCACCAGCCGGAGGCGCGCCGGCGCCCCGCCCTGCGCCCGCGCCCGCTTCGGCCGCGCCCGCGCTCACTTCGGTCGCCGCCGCGGCGTATCGATGCGGTTTGGCCGTCCAATTGTCGCGGCTTCCCCGCTCGATGGAGTTGCGCCCCATCACAAAGCGGTTGAACAGGAAGTTCTCCTTCATCTTCGACGCGATGTCGAGCACGCCGCGGTTGGCGGTGACCGAATAGTCGACCGACTGCCGAAAGTGCCACTCCTGAGGCGGAACGGGGAACGTGAGATCGCTCGTCGGAAGTTGCCGCTCGAGGACCAGCGGCACGCGCATCGGCGTCGGCGTGCCGATCATCTCGGTCAGGATGGCGATCGTGTTGTGGAACGCCGCAGTGTTGCGCAGCCCGCCATTCCACCAGCCGTCGTAGGGACCACCCGATCGAGCCGTCGCGCCGGGCTTCCCTTCCGCTGCGAGGCGCGTCTGCAAGGCGATGCCGATGGTCTGGATGCCGAGCACCAGCAACGGATCCTGGTTGTAGTTGAACGGGTCGCGGAGCGGAGGCGTCCACAGCACCGTGCCGGGCGGTCCGCTCTGATGGTGGTTGTAGAGAATCTGCGGGAACCACTCACGGTACAACACGCGATTCATGTTCTCGGTCTCGAGTTGCGTCGATCCGAAGAAGTCGCGGTTGTTATCGTGGCCGATGTACTTGTGGTACAGCCGAGGCAACCCGGCAGACGAACGTTCCGCCGGCACGGGGTTGCGCATGTACCAGTCGGCCACCAGATCGTGTCCGTCCGGATTGGCGTGCACGAACAGGATGATGACGTCGTCCAGGATCCGCATCGTCTCGGCGTCGGTGCGGGTCACCATCTGGTAGACCATCTCGCCGAGTTGCTGGGCGCCGAGCACTTCGTTCGCATGCAGGCCGCCGTCGATCCAGACGATGGCCTTGCCCTCGCGCGCGAGCGCGCGGGCCTGCTCGTCGGTGAGCCCCTCGGCGAGCGCGAGGCGGCGAGAGATGTCGCGATACTTCGCGAGGTTTCTGTGGTTCTCAGGCGAGGTGACGATCGCCATCCACTGGTCGCGCCCCTCTGACGTCTTGCCAATCGACTGCAGGACCATCCGGTCCGACTCGCGGTCGAGCTTCTGCCAGTAAGCGGCGAGCTGACGATACGTTGCCAGGAAGTAGTCATCGCCAAACGCGTGACCGAACTCCTGCTCCGGCGTCGTCACCTTGAGCGCCGGTCCCTGCACGGCCCCAGCCGCGACCGACAGCGACAGCGCGATCGCCGCGCTCATCCCCACGACTCGTCTGAACATGGAGACATTGTAGGGTTTTGCACAATTGGGGACGGGCCTGTTTTCCACAGTTCGGGGCAAAATGGGGACAGGCCTCGAGGCGCGGGGCGCCCGAATACGGCGCTCGGCGCCTCGAGGCCTGTCCCCAACGTGCCCCAAACTGTGGAAAACAGGCCCGTCCCCTCAAACTCGCCCGCCTCGACGGTGCCGGTGCGGTTGGATGTGTGGCTCGATGTCGCTTGTGTCTTCAAGACCAGGTCCGAGGCCCAGCGGGCGTGCAAGGGCGGCAAGGTCCACGTCAACGGCCAGGCCGCCAAGCCGCATCGCGAAATCAAGCCCGGCGATGTGATCGAAGTCACCCGCGCCCTGGGGCGGCGGCAGCGGCTGGTCGTCAGGGGCACCGCCGGGCAGCACATCGCCAAGGCCGAGGCCCGATTGCTCTACGAGGACACGACACCGCCCCCCTCCGCCGAGGAACAGGCGATGCTCGACCTCATCCGGCTCGCGGGCCCCAGGCGCCGTGGGGCGCCGCCAGCCACTCCCGACCGTCGCGAGCGCCGGCGACTCAGGCGGGAGAAGGAGGGCGAAGACTAGTGTTATACTTTGGTGTTTTGGCGCGGCCAGATTGGCTCGCCTAAGGTGAGGATTCGACGTGGCAACCCGACACGCATCGGCAGTGAAAGCGCACCGGCAGACCGTCAAGCGCACTGCCCACAACCGCGAGCTGCGCTCGCGGCTTCGTACCGCGCTCAAGACCATCCGTGCCGCCATCGACGACGGCAAGACCGATGAGGCCCGGAAGGCGTTGAGTCAGACGTTCTCGATCGTGGACAAGATGGCCGCCAAGGGCATCATTCACGACAACGCTGCTGGTCGCTACAAGTCGCGCCTCGCTCGCCGCACCACCGCCAAGTAGAGCCTCTCGGCGATCGCCGACTCCTCCGGCCACGGGCCGGTCCGCGCCAGCTTTACCTTCCCGACAGCTCGACGACCAGCCGCTCGACCAGGACCCGTTCGTCGCCGCCTGAGCTCTTGAGGGCGAGGTCCGTTCTGAGCAACGCCTCGATGGCCGGCCGGACCCGCGCGGGCGCCGTTTGCACCATCTTCGACGACACCCACCACCGCAGTTGTCCGACCAGCTGGTGGACAGAGTCGCCACGGTCCAGGCGCAGTGCCGTCTCGCGGAGCGCGCGCGCCGCGTCACCGCCCTCGATGGCATTCACCACGGCCCAGTCGTCCACCGAAAACTCGACCACGGCGATCTCTTCGACATCAGCCTGACGGATGGTCGCCGCGCCTTCGGTAAACAGCAGCAGCCGCTCGACGTCGCCCCGCAGCTTCGAGATGTCGTCGCCGGCCCGCTCCACGAGAATCTTGAACGCGGCTTGATCGATCGTCCGGCCTCGTTTCTCGATCTCTTGCCGGATCTCGCCGACGACGGCGCGGCGCTGGTAGTCGTCGCTGCCGTCGAGCCCGGCGAATGGCACCACCACCGCGCGTTCGATCACACGCTTCGTGAACCGGCGCTCGCGGTCGACGTCCGTGGCCACGAACACGACCGTCGCGGACTCGGCTGGACGCTCGAGATACTCTTCGAGCGGGGCCGTGTCGCCCGGGCCCTCGGCGTCATCGGCCTCTTCGCTGACGTCGAGCTCAGCGGCCTTCGCCGCGCGCTTGGGCTTGAGCATCCGCTCGGCGCGCATGACGACGACGATGCGACGGTCGCCAAGCATCGGCAAGACCCGCGCGGCCGCGGCGATGTCGATCGGCGAGGCGCCAGCGTCCCCAGCGTAGAACCGATCGACAGCAAAAGGACGGTCCGCCGGATCGATGGTCGCTTCGATCGCATCGACGACCCGTTCGATCGCGCGCACGTCGTCGCCGACGAGGAGGTAGATAGGCGCCAGCTTCCGGCTGGCGGCGTGCTTCAGGACATCGGCGGGATCGACAACGGCCACGCGGGTTAGAACGCCTCGAGAATCGACGTGACCAGGGTGCGGGCGAACGTGCGCGCCACCCGCTCGAGCGCGTTCCGATCGGCGCCGAAGAGCGCCACCGGGTCGGCGCCGGCTGTCGGATTGGGCAGGATGTACTCGTCGAGCGCGCGGAGCGCCGGATTCGCGTAAAAGACTTTCTTGTCACGCTCGTCCGTGAACTGCACCGACGCCAGCAGCATCATGGCGTACTTGGATCCCTGACGCGCCGAGTTGAACTCGATCGGCGTCGAGATGATCGGCTGCAGCGTCACGGTCAAGAGCGCGTCGACGCCGCTCGTGTCCGCGACAATGCGATAGCGGCCGCGCCCCTGGAACTCCTGCCTCACCGCGTCGGTCAGCAATCGATCGAGCTCCGGGGTCTGCGATTGATTGACGAAATCTGGAATGCCGATGATTCGGATGCTGGCCGGCAGGCTGTTGCCGCGGCCGGCCAGCGCGTAGCCGCAGCCCGAGGCCATGGCGGCAAGGAACGCCAGCCCGAGTACGAGACGTGCGGTCCGCTTCATTTCACCACCACGCTCACCAGCCGGCCGCGGGCGACGATCACTTTCACGACCTGCTTGCCCTGAACGTATGCCTGAATGGGTCCGGCTGCAAGGGCCGTCTGCTCGATGTCCTGCTCCGAGGCGTCCGCGGGCACGACGACCCGGCCCCGGACCTTGCCGTTCACCTGCACGGGAATCTCGATCACCTCTTCGCGGGTCGCGGCCTCGTCGACGGCCGGCCACTGGGCAGCGACGAGGCTGCCTCCGTGCCCCAGCGCCTCCCACAGTTCCTCAGCCATGTGGGGCGCGAACGGCGCCAACATCAGGACCAGCGATTCAACCGCCTCGCGCAGGACCGCCGCCGTCTCGGGCCGGTCGATGACTGGCGTCGGTTCGTCCTCGCGGCCGGTCGGCCTGATGCCGCGCCGGTCGGCGAACGCGTAGAGATCGTTGACCATCTCCATCAGCGCCGAGATCGCCGTGTTGAGGTGCATGCGCGGACTGATGTCCTGCGTGACCCGCTGAATCGTGACGTGGGTCCGGCGCCGCATCGCGCGCTCGGCATCATCGAGAGCCAGCCCGGCCGGATGAGCCGCCTCGCGCACGGCCGGCACGAGGACGTCGACCATCCGCCAGACGCGACCGAGGAAGCGGAACGAGCCCTCCAGCCCGGTGTCCGTCCACTCGACTTCCTTCTCGGGCGGCGCCACGAACATCACGTACATCCGCAGCGCGTCGACGCCGAACCGCGACACGACGGTATCCGGATCGACGACGTTGCCCTTGGATTTCGACATCACGGCGCCCTGATTGAGCACCATGCCCTGCGTCAGCAGTCTGGTGAACGGCTCGTCGATCGTCACCAGGCCGAGATCGCGAAACACGCGGCTGAAAAAGCGCGAGTAGATCAGGTGAAGAATCGCGTGCTCGACGCCGCCGCTATAGAAATCGACCGGTCCCCAGTAGCCGACCTTCTCCGGGTCGAACGGCATCGTGTCGTTGTGGGCGTCGCAGAATCGGTAGAAATACCACGACGAATCGACGAACGTGTCCATCGTGTCGGTTTCGCGCCGCGCCGCGCCGCCGCACGTCGGGCACGTCGTGTCGACGAACTCCGGCACGTGCGCGAGCGGCGAGTCGCCACGGCCGCTGAACTCGACGACGCGAGGCAGGGTCACGGGCAGTTGCTCGTCAGGCACCGGCACCATGCCGCACGTCTCGCAATAGACGATGGGAATCGGCGTGCCCCAGTAACGCTGCCGCGACACGCCCCAGTCCTTGAGACGAAACTGGACCGTGCCTTGTCCAATACCGCGCGTCTCGGCGTCCCTTGTCATCTGCCGATTCGCGTCGGCGGCGGGCAGGCCGGTGTACTCGCCGCTGGCGACGAGGAACCCGGGACCGTCGTACGCCGCCTCGCCGCGACACCGTCGCGGCCGAAGCGGTCTCGTCGGATGATTCGGGGCGCACGACGACCGTGATCGGCAAGCCGTACTTCGTCGCGAACTCGAAATCGCGCGAATCATGGCCGGGCACACCCATCACCGCGCCGGTGCCGTACTCGCCCAGCACGAAGTTTGCGACCCACACGGGCACCGGTTGCCCCGTGAACGGATTGGTCGCCGTCCGGCCGGTGTCGAATCCTTCCTTCTCGACATCGCCGGTCAGCCGGGCCGTGCGATCCTGGCTGCGAAACTTCGCCGCCTTCGCCCGAAACCCTGCCGGATCGGCCGACTCGCGCGCGAAGCGCTCGACGAGCGGATGCTCCGGCGCGAGCAAGACGAAGTTGGCGCCGTAGATCGTGTCGATGCGGGTGGTGAACACTTCGATCGTTTGATCGGCGGGGACCCCATGCACCCCGCCTGGCGCGCTCGCTTCGCCGGCGACGATCGGGAATCGGACGCGCGCGCCTTCCGATCGGCCGATCCAGTTGCGCTGCATCGTCAGCACCTTTTCGGGCCAGCCGTCGAGGGTGTCCAGCGCGTCGAGCAGTTCGTCGCCGTAGGCGGTGATGCGCAGAAACCACTGCTCGAGGTCGCGCTGCGTCACGATCGTCCCGCACCGCCAGCAGCCGCCGTCGACCACCTGCTCGTTGGCGAGAACGGTCTGGCAGCTGTCGCACCAGTTCACGCTCGATCGCCGACGATAGGCCAGTCCGCGGCGGAACATGCGCGTGAACAGCCATTGGTTCCACCGGTAGTAGTCGGGCAGGCAGGTCGCCAGCTCGCGCTCCCAGGCGTAGCTGATCCCGAGACGCTGGAGCTGCCCTTTCATGTGGGCGATGTTCTCGAGCGTCCACTTCTCGGGATGGACGTTGTTCTTGATGGCGGCGTTTTCAGCCGGCAGGCCGAACGCATCCCAGCCGAACGGATGGAGGACGTTATAGCCGCGCATCCGCATCGTGCGGGCCATGATGTCGCCAATCATGTAATTGCGGACATGCCCGACGTGCGCGTGCCCGGACGGATAGGCGAACATTTCGAGGCAGTAGAACTTGGGACGCGACGGGTCCTCGGTCACCTCGAAGGCGCGGGTCTCGGCCCATCGCGCCTGCCACTTCTTCTCGATTTCCTGCGGACGATACTCGGCCATGATCAGGGACGCGCCGGTTTTCCACAGATCAGGGGACGGGCCTGTTTTCCACAGAATCGAGCTGATCGGGGACAGGCCTCGC
Source organism: uncultured Acidobacteriota bacterium (assembly GCA_963816795.1). Classification (GTDB taxonomy): domain Bacteria; phylum Acidobacteriota; class Vicinamibacteria; order Vicinamibacterales; family SCN-69-37; genus CAWFLT01. The sequence goes on from CAWFLT010000006.1 coordinate 480,882, forward strand.
GCGGAACAGCGGCCTGTTCTGCCTAATTTAGCACGCGGATCGCTGCCTTCAGGCAGTCCTCGAGGGCCTGCAGGTGGTAGCCACCCTCAGTGACGACCGCGATCCGGCCACCACAGAGCCGCCGCGAGGCGTCGGAGACCAGCCCGATCAGCGTCGCATACCCGTCCGCCGTCATCCGCATTTGCGCCAACGGATCGCGCTCGTGGGCGTCAAAGCCGGCCGAGACGAGGATGATCTCGGGCACGAACCGCTCGAGGGCGGGAACGACCGTCAGTCGATACACCGCTTCGTACTGCGTGTCGGTGGCCCCAGCCGGCAGGGGAAGGTTCACGGTGAGGCCCTCGCCTGGACCCTCGCCAGTCTCATCAGCCGCGCCAGTCCCCGGATAGAACGGAAACTGATGACTCGAGATGAACAGCACGTTCGGATCCCGATAGAAGGCGGCCTGCGTGCCGTTGCCATGATGGACGTCGATGTCGACGATGGCGACGCGTTTGGCGCCTTCCTGGCGGAGGACGGCGGCGGCGACCGCGATGTTGTTGAACAGGCAGAACCCCATCACGCGGTCAGGCTCGGCGTGATGTCCCGGCGGACGAACGAGGGCGAGCGCTGGCTCGCCGGTGCGCCACGCGTGCCGCGCGGCGTCGATCGCCGCGCCAGCCGCCAGCCGCGCCACTTCGTAGGACTCAGGACTCGTGAACGTATCGGGATCGAGCATCTCGGCTCTCCCGGACGTGCCGGCGACCAGATCGATGTGCTGCTGCCGATGCACGCGCGCGAGATCGCTCACTGACGCCGCTGTCGGCTCGATCACGGTCCCGCCGGCCTGCCTGAAACTCCGCAGCGACGCGCGCGAACACCTCGGCACGCTCAGGCCGTTCAGGATGCCCGGGTGGTGGGGTGTGCTCGATGAAACGCGGCGAAAAAAACAGGCGCATGGAGTGCTCCTACGTGCTGGTGCTACGAGGCCGGCGTCAGGCGCTCGATCATCGTTTTCGTCTGCTCCTCGAGCGCGACGAGGGCGCGCTCGAGCGTCGCGCGCCACACTTCCACGTCCTCGGCGGCCTTGAGGGGCGGGACCTCGATCGGCGCGCCGATCGCGATCGCAAGATCGGTCGCGGGTTTCGGGACCTGGTGCGCGTCCCAGCTCTTCACCGTCCAGAAGCGCGCCGCCTCGATGTGGAACGGCAGGATCGGATGGCCCGTGGCGCTCGCCAGCCAGACGGCGCCCGGCTGGGCGCGCCGTGCCGGCCCGCGCGGACCGTCAACCGTGAAGGCGGCGGGCGACCCGGCCGCCAGGTCGCGACGCAACTGCACGAGCGCGCGCGCGCCGCCGCGTGAGGTGGATCCCCGGGCCGCACGGTACCCGAATCGGCGCATCAGACGCGCGACCCACTCCCCGTCGAAATTCTCGCTGGTCATCGCCACGATGCCGCGATCGCGAAAGTACAGCGTCGCCGCGAGAATGCGGCCGTGCCACAGCGCCATAATCGGCGGCCGCCTCGCCTCGACGGCGGCGCGATAGCGCTCCGCACCGGATTCGTGCCAGCGGTACGTCGCGCCGAGCGCCTCGACGAGCGGCATGCCGATCGCGGCAATCGCGGCGGCTTGAAAGTGCTGTCGTCTTGTGAGACTCACATGCCTTCGTACTGGGGACCCTCGCCGCCCTCCGGAGGCACCCAGTCGATGATCTGGTAGGGATCCATGATGTCGCACGTCTTGCAATGGACGCAGTTCGAGGCGTTGATGTGCAGCTTCTTCCCGCCCGATCCATCGTCCACCATCTCGTAGACCGCGGCCGGGCAGAAACGCGTACACGGGTTGCCGTACTCGATTCGGCAACGCGTTCGGCAGATGTCCGTGTCGTGGACGATGAGGTGCGACGGTTGATCCTCCGTGTGACGCGTGCCGGAATAGTGCACGTTCGTCAGCCGGTCGAAGGTCAACGTGCGGTCAGGTTTGATCGCCGACGCCGCAGGATCCGGCACGGCGCGCCCGGCGTAGTAGCGGTCCAGGTGCTCGATCCGCTCATGGCCGGCGTGCGAAGGCATCGGGTCGGTCACCCACCAGCCGCGCGTCGCCAGCGCGAGACCGGAATACATGACGCCGGGCAGCAGCCCGTGCGAGAAGGCTTGATGCACGTTCCGCACCGCATACAACTCGCTGCGCACCGGACTCTTGTCGATCGATTCCGTGTAGCGAGCGAGCATCCGCTCCGACACGTTGCCGTCACGGATCGACTGGAACGCCGTTTCGGCCGCCAGCATCCCGGTCCGCATCGCCAGATGAATTCCCTTGAGCCGCATCGAGTTGACGAATCCGCCCGCATCGCCCGCGATGAGGGCGCCATTCATGTGCACGCGCGGCACCGTGTGCCAGCCGCCCTCCGGCAGCGCCTTCGCCCCGTATCGTACGAGCTTGCCGTCCTTCAACAGCGTGGCGACGAAGGGATGCTGCTTGAATCTCTGAAACGTCTGATGCGGATCGAACAGCGGATCGCGATAGTCGAGCCCCATGACGAACCCGAGCGAAATCAGGCCGTCCGGCATGGAGTAGATGAACGCGCCACCGAACTCCTCGTTGCGAAGCGGGTACCCCATGGTGTGGATCGTGGTGCCCGGCGCGAGCCGGTCCCTGGGCACCTCCCACAGCTCCTTGATCCCGAGCGCGTACGTCTGGGGCAGCCGTCCCTGGTCGAGCTCGAGCCGGTTGACGAGCTGCTTCGTGAGATTGCCGCGAACGCCGTCGCAGAGAATCGTGACCTTGGCGCGGATATCCACACCGGGCTCGAACGTGGACTTGTGCCGGCCGTGCTTGTCGATGCCGCGATCGCCGGTTCGCACGCCGACAACTGTCGATCCGTCGTAGAGCACCTCCGTCGCGGAAAACCCGCTGAAGATGTCGACGCCAGCGCCCTCGACTTGCTGCGCCAGCCACTTCACGAACCGGTTAATCGAGATGATGTAGTTGCCGTGGTTGTTGAGCGGCGGCGGCGTGATCGGAAAGCGCAGCTTGCCCTGCCGCGTCAGAAAGTAGACGGCATCTTTCCGCACGAGTGTAGCGAGCGGCGCCCCCTTCGCTTCGAAATCAGGGATCAGATCGCGGAGGCTCGATGGATCGAGCACCGCGCCCGAGAGCTCGTGCGCGCCGGGCTCGCGCGCCTTCTCGAGGACGGCGATCGTCAACGGCTCGCCGCCGTGTGTCTGTTGCAGCTGGGTCAACCGGAGCGCCGCCGACAGACCGGCCGGGCCGCCGCCGACGATGAGGACATCAAGTTCGAGCGTCTCGCGCTCAGTCACGAAGACCCATCATATCCTCAGGTTTCCATCACGCCTCCAGTGGCCTGTCCCCGCTGCTTCAGCGCGGACAGACCACTAGCCGCCGAAGTAGCGGCGGCGGCCGCGGACCGTGTAGCGCCCGCCGTCAGGCGTCATGACGCGCACCGTGACTTCGTGCCAGCCCTGATGCTCGACACCGGTGAGGGTGTATCGCAAGACATAGCTCTGGCGGAAGTCCTCAAAGACCCTGCGAAACGCATCCACGGCGTTGTCGAAGGCGCCCGGCTCGTGCAGGGCGCCGCCGGTGGCTTCGGCCGCGGCGCGGAGCGATCTGGCCGTCGGCGGTTTCGCCCCAGGGTAGCCTGACAGGACGATGTGCAACACACAATCCGCTCGAGTCGCGACGGTGGCCACGGTCGCCGCATCGATGACGCTGCCGGTGTCCAGTCCGTCGGAAAACATGACGACGAGTTGACGATGTCCGGCGCTCTGGCTGCGCGCGAGCGACAGTAGCAACGCCTCGTGCAGCGACGTCGTGCCACGCGCCACCAGCTTCTCCAGCGGCAGGCGGCCACCCGCCTGCGTCAGTGGAAAGACCTCGATCACTTCGCCCGAGAAGGCCACCAGTCGCACGCGATCGTCGCGCCGCAGCATCGCGGCGAGCTGTTGCGCCCGTTCTTTGAACCGTTCGATCACCTGCGCAGTACTGGAGCTGGCGTCGAGCAGCAGGGTCAGGTCCACTGGAACCTGCTCGATGCTGATGGCCTCGATCGATTGCCGCACGCCGTTGTCGATGAGCTCGAAGTCCTGAGACTGCAGGCGCGTGATCGCCCGGCTGCCGTCGCGCACCGAGACGTCGATGGAAACGACGTCGGTCGCCGCTCGAAAAATTTGGCGCGAACGGGCCGCAAGCGTCCCGGCACTGGCGGCGGCCGCCACGACGATCAAGATCCCGGCCGCACGCTGCAGGCTCATCGCGCCGCCGATCGGAGCGCCGTCATATACGCGGGAAAGAGCCGGAAATCGCCCAGCCGGTACAGCCGCCACGGATCCTCTGGCGGATCGCCGGACGCAAAGAACGCGTCCGCGAGCAGCGCCGCCTCTGCCTGGCGGCCGGCGATCAGCAGACGCGTCACGAGCAGCGTGGTCGCCGACTGGGCCCGCGGCACGACGTTCAGCGCCGCGCGGTAGGCGTCAATCGCCTCGTCGGGCAGCCCTTGCCGCTCGCGGATGACGCCGGTGAAGAGGTGCGCCAGATAAATGATCCCGGGATCGCGCGCCACCGCCTGCGATGCCGTCAGATGACGAAGCGCGTTGTCGCGGTCCGCCATTCGGAACGCGAGCAGCGAGAGCCGCACGTTGACTTCGGCCGCCAGCGCCGGATCGTTCGCCAGCGGCTCGTATCGCTGCCGCAGTTGGGAGACGTCCTCGACCTTGGCCAGATACACGTGCGCGATTCGCGCGACGTTGGGCATCACGCTCGGCGTCCCGTCACTGGCCAACACGTCGCCGGTGCGCAACCGCTGCAGATAGGCGGCGTCGATCTCTCCCACGCTCAGACCGCCCCGGAAATTGACGTCGCGGCCGAATCCGCCGACCTCCCAGGTGCTATTCTCCCCGCCCACCATCCACGCCAGCTTGAACCGTGGCTCGTTGGGAAAGCGGGCCTGCGCGTGCGCCAGGTGCCCTTGGCCGATCTCGTTCTGAAGTGAATTTCTGCTCGACAGAACGGGGCGCCCGCTCTCAGCCGACCCGGCGAGCAGCGTCCAATCATCGGCGCCCTGTACCAACGCGACCGCGGCGAGGTGCCACAGACGCTCGGCCGGCGGCGGAGCTGACCCGTGTGCGCGCAACTGATCACAGGCCCATGCGAGCAACTGACGCGCGTACCGCCACTCGTCGCGACCGACCCAATGTCTAGCGACGTCCAGCACGAATACCGACGCTTCGAGAGTGCGCGTTTGCGCGCCGATCCGGCCCGGGTCGATCCACACTCGCGCCTCGCTCGCGAATCGCGGGATTACACGGGCCTTCGAGGGGTGATTGGCCAGGACCGCGGCGGCGGACAGATCGCCTCCGGCATATCGCGCCAGCAGCATCCCGGCAGTGAGCTCAGACGGTTTGGCCGCCGCCGGCGGGGCCTGGAAGGCAGCTGGGCGCAGGGACAGCCCGACCACGGCAAGCAAAACGGCGAGCCGACCGGCGAGCGCGGCGCGTGCCCGTGTGACCATCGTTCTCGAACGGAAGTCGAGATTATGCCACTCGAGCGCGCCGTGGAGAAGAGCATTCGGCGTCCTCCCCCGTGCGTTACATCACTGTCGTCGGCCCGTTGCCGCGCGCACGAGTGAGCAACATCGGCTGCTCACGCAGCTCCCGGGCGAGCCGCGCCTGCTGGCGGCGCCAGAACTCGAAGTGCACCGCCATCCGGGACATCATGAGCGCGCGGTTGCGATCGGTCCCGAGCTGCGCCGCCTGTTCAAAGAAACCGGCGCCGAGCGAGGCGTACCACTCCAGGTTGTGGCGATGCTTCAACTGCCGGCCGAAGAAGCCGGTCAGGATCAGACATTGCGACGCGGCCGCTTCCATGACCTCCGGGTCATTGTGCTGGCTCTGATCGAGCACGAACACGTTGAAGACGCTGTCGAGTGTCGTCGGACAGTTGGGAAAGTGCGAAGCCGACGCGGTCGACGTCGTGGCGAAGTGCGCGAGCAGGCTCGCGTTGTAGAGCAACTCGCCGCTCGGCGCGGCGTCATCGTCGCTCACGTCTTTGAGACGCTCGAAAAAGAATCGAAGCGCCTGGCCGTTGGTAACCGCCAACAAGTCCCGAGGATGCATGGGAGCCCTCATCCAATTAATCGGCACTGGCGACGCCGTCTATAGACATAGACTCCGGCCGGCCCCAAAGTGTTTCGTCTTTACGCGCCCGGCCAACTGGCACGAAGATTGGATAAGAGACTTAGCCCTTCAGGGCGGCGATCATGGCCGGTACGATCTCGAACAAGTCCCCCGTGATGCCGTAGTCGGCGATTTCGAAGATGGGCGCCTCGGCGTCCTTGTTGATTGCGACGATCGTGCGCGCGCCCTTCATCCCGACGACGTGTTGAATCGCGCCGGAGATACCGAGGGCGAGATACAGCTTCGGCGCGACCGTTTGGCCCGAGCTGCCGACCTGCCGCTCCATCGGGAGCCATCCCGCATCGCAGATCGGACGCGACGCCGCCAGTTCGGCGTCAAGGGCCGCGGCAAGCTGCTGCGCGAGCGCAATGTGTTCCTGGCCTTTGATGCCGCGACCAATCGCGACGATGCGTTCGGCCTGCGAGAGATCGACGGCCTGCTTCGCCTCGCGGAACGGTGTCTCGGGTTTCTGGCGGATCGCCGACGGATCGATCGCGGCCGCCACGGTCCGTACGGGCGCCGGGGTGGCACCCTTGCGGACGGCGTCGGCGCGGAACGTGCCGATCTGAAACGTCGCCAGATGCGGTGCCGGCCCCTCGATCACGACGTCAGCGCTCACCTTGCCTTGAAACAGCTGACGGACGAACACCGGTCCAGCGTCGCCCCGCTTGACGCCGGTACAATCGGTGACCAGCACGCGGTCGAGCCGCGCGGCCAGTCGCGGCGCAAAGTCACGCGTCTGGTAGGTGTGCGGAAAGATCACCAGCGCCGGCGGCTCGGCGGCGACGAACGCGGCCAGAGCCTGGACAAAGCCATCCGGCGTATAGGCGGCGAGCGCCTCGTGCTCGAGGGCCAGCACCTCTTTCACGTCCGCCGCCGCCAGTTCGGCAGCGGCCGCGGCCACGCCGGCGCCAGGGAGCACGACGGACACGTCGCCGCCAACTTGTTGTGCAGCGACCACCGCCTCCCATGACGATCGGTTGAGCGTCCCGTCTTTCTGCTCGGCGACGACGAGAATCATTTTTGCTTTCTGCGCGGGGGCCCCACCCCCCGCGCTCGGGCCCGCGACGGCTCGCTACGCTCGCCTGCGGGCGGTCAACTTTTCTTGCGCGTGGGGCCCGACTTCACTCACGGCGTTGGGGACCCACCCCAACGCGCCGTTAACCTTAGTTGCGCACGGGGCCCCACCCCCGCGCGCGCGCCCGCACGGCTCGCTAGTTCTTTCTTAGTTCTTCTCCGTGCCCTCTAGCCCTTCTCCGTGTCCTCGTTCTTCCCTAGATCACGCGCGCTTCGTCGCGCAGGACGCGGACGAGCTCGGCGGCGGCCTCGGCCGGCGTCCCGTCGATCATCCGGGTCCGCTTCGACTTCTCGGGCACGTAGACGGCGACGATTCGCTGGCGTGGCGCCGCTGGCGGAGGTGCCGGCACCGCGCGGATCTCCTTTTTCTTGGCGGCCATGATGCCCTTGAGCGTCGCGTAGCGCAGCTGGTTGATGCCGCTCTGAATCGTGAGGACCGCCGGCAACGTCATGGCGATCCACTGGAACCAGCCGCCTTCGAGCTCGCGCTTGACCCGCAGCGCCCCCTCAGCGATCTGCACGTCCATGATGATGGTCGAATGCGCCATGCCGAGCCGTTCGGCCAACACCACGCCGACCTGGGCGAAGCCCTGATCGTCTGATTGGAGGCCGGTCAGCACGAGATCGACGGCCTCGTCCTTGAGGGCGGCGGCGAGCGCGTCGGCCGTCGTCGCCGCATCGGCGGCGACGAAGTGATCACCCTGGACATGAACCGCGCGGTCCGCGCCGCGCGCCAGCGCCTCGCGCAGCACCTGCGTCACGCGCGCTGGCCCCGCACTGATGACGATGACTTCCCCGCCGTGCTTTTCGCGCAGGCGCAGCGATTCTTCCAGCGCATAGGCGTCGGGCTCGTTCAGTTCAAAGCTCGCGTCCTGGTCCCGGACCCAGGTCCGCGCCTCGTTGACCCGCACCTGCCACTCGCGGGTCACGACCTGTTTGATGCACACGGCGATTTTCATCGTGACGCTTGCCTAACTTCGAAGTTACTCATATTTCTTCAGCAGGAGTGTTCCGTTCGTGCCGCCGAATCCGAACGAGTTGGACAGGGCGTAGCTGATCGGCATCTTGCGCAGCGTGTTCGGCACGTAGTCGAGATCGCAGGCGGGATCGGGGTCCACGAGGTTGATCGTCGGCGGCGCGACCTGGTGGTAGACCGCGAGGGCGCTGATGCCCGCCTCGAGCCCACCCGCGGCGCCGAGCAGGTGCCCGGTCATCGATTTGGTCGACGACATCGCGAGCTTGTACGCGTGATCGCCGAACGTCTTCTTCACGGCGCGCGTCTCGGTGGGGTCGTTGATCGGCGTCGAAGTCCCGTGCGCGTTGATGTAGTCGATCTGGTCAGGGCGGACGCCGGCCTTGCGAAGCGCCATCTGCATCGAGCGGACCGCGCCGTTGGCGTCGGGCGGTTGCGCGGTGAGGTGAAACGCGTCGCCCGACAAGCCGTAGCCGATGATTTCGGCGTAAATCCGGGCGCCGCGGCGCTGGGCGACTTCCAGTTCCTCGAGGATGACGATCCCGGCGCCTTCGCCGATGACGAAGCCGTCGCGATCCTTGTCGAAGGGGCGGCTGGCGTGCGCCGGGTCGTCGTTGCGGGTCGAGAGCGCCCGCATCGCGGCAAAGCCGCCGACCCCCATCGGCGTGATGGACGCCTCGGAGCCGCCGGCAATCATGACGTCGGCATCGCCGCGGCGGATGATCTCGAACGACTCGCCGATTGAATGCGCAGACGCCGTGCAGGCCGTGCACGTCGCCAGGTTGGGCCCGCGCGCGCCGAACCGGATCGAGACGTGCCCGGCCGCAAGGTTGATGATCGACGCCGGAATGAAGAACGGCGAGATCCGCCGCGGCCCGCCGTTGATCAGCTCGAGGTGCTCCCGTTCGATCGTCGAGAAGCCGCCGATGCCGGAGGCAATGAAGACGCCGACCTGATCGGCGTTCTCCGGAGTGACTTCGAGCTTGGCGTCCTCGACGGCGAACTGCGCCGCCGCCACGGCGAACTGGATGAAGACGTCGACCTTCTTGACGTCCTTCTTCTCGAAGTAGTTCAACGGATCGAAGCCCTTGACCTCGCCGGCAATCCGCGCCGCGAAGTGCGTGGCGTCGAAGTGCGTAATGGGCCCAATCCCGCCGTGGCCGGCACAAACCGCCGTCCAATTGGCCTCAGTCCCGATGCCGACCGAGGAAAGCAGGCCGACGCCCGTGACGACCACGCGCCTGTTCACCCGAGCCTCCGCTACTTCTTCTTGGCGTGCGCCTCGATGTACTCGATGGCTTCCTTCACGCGGGTGATCTTCTCGGCGTCTTCGTCGGGAATCTCGATGCCAAACTCCTCCTCGAAGGCCATGACCAGTTCGACTGTATCGAGCGAGTCCGCTCCGAGATCGTCGACAAACGACGCATCCGGGGTCACTTCGTCTTCGTCCACGCCCAACTGCTCGACGATGATCTTTTTCACCTGATCCGCTACGGCCATTCAGTCCTCCTGCCCCGATCCCGGCGGCTCACAGCCCGAGCCGCCCTACGCACGACTTGGCGGCGCACCCGCCCGAGCCGTCTTCGTTGATTGGCGGCTCACCGCCCGAGCCGCCCTACGTCCGACTGGCGGCTCACAGCCCGAGCCGCCCTACATGTACATCCCGCCGTTCACGGCGAGCACGTGCCCCGTAATATACGATGCCTCATCAGAGGCGAGAAAAGCGACTGCCGCAGCAACATCCTCCGGCGAACCAAGCCGCTGCAGCGGGATTCGCGAGGTCCAATCCGCTTGCGACGCGCCGGGCAGGCCGCGCGTCATGTCGGTGTCGATCAACCCGGGCGCGACGGCGTTGACCGTGACATTCCGTGAGGCGACCTCGAGCGCAATCGCCTTCGTGAACCCGATCAACCCGGCTTTCGAGGCCGCGTAGTTCGCCTGGCCGGCATTGCCCGACTGGCCGACGACGGAGGTGATGTTGACGATCCGGCCGGCACGCTGCTTGATCATGGATCGCAGCACCGCGTGCGTGCAGGTGAACGCGCCCGTCAGGTTGGTCTGAATCACGACGTCCCAGTCCTCACGCTTCATCCGGATGAGCAACTGATCGCGGGTAATGCCGGCATTGTTGACCAGGATGTCGATGCGGCCATGCGCCGCGAGCGTCTCGCCAACGACGCGCTGGACGGCGTCGGCCTCAGTGACGTCGAGCGCCACCGCCGACGCGCGCCCGCCGCGCGAGACGATCTCGGCGGCGGTCTCTCCCGCGTGATCGCCGCGGGCCGCGGCAACCACCGTCGCGCCGGCCGCCGCCAGCGCGAGCGCTGTGGCGCGACCAATGCCGCGCGAAGCGCCGGTGACGAGGGCGACGCGCCCCTCAAGACTGGTCATAGCCGCCTGCCTACTTCAGCACACGGCCTTGTGGCCACGCAACCTGCGATCACGAACGCAGCGCCTCCGTCATCTGCGCAACCAGCCCCTGCTCGGCCAGCCGAGCCGCCATCGCGATCCCATTCTCTATCGCCTGCGGCGACGAGCGGCCATGGCCGACGAGCGCCAACCCGTTGAGGCCGAGCAGCGGCGCCCCACCCTTCTCCGCGTAGTCCACGCGCTGCTTGAGACGGGTGAACGCCCGTCGCGTCAGCAGCGAGCCGATCTGCGAGACGAGCTCCGCGCCGAGCTCTTCGCGCAGCATGTTTTCCGCCGCGTCGACCATGCCCTCGCCCACCTTGAGCGCGATGTTGCCGGTAAACCCGTCGCAGACGATGACGTCCGCGCGTCCGGTGAAGAACTCGCGCGCTTCGAGATTGCCGATGAACGTCAGCCGCGCACTGGCCAGAAGCGCGTGCGCTTCGCGAATCAGGTCGTTCCCCTTGCCCGGCTCCTCGCCGACTGAGAGCAGCCCGACGTTCGGACGCGCGATCCCGAGCACGGCACGCGCGTAGGCGCTACCCAGCACGGCGAACTGCAGGAGATGTTCAGGCCGGCAGTCGAGATTCGCTCCGGCATCGAGCAGGATCGCGGGCCCGGTGCGGGTGGGAATGGTGACCGCGAGCGCCGGACGCTCGATGGCGTTCAGCATCCCGAACGCCGATCGCGCCGCGAGGAAGGTGGCACCGGTGTGGCCCGCACTGAACATGGCCGACGCCTCGCCGCTGGCGACGAGCGCAGCCGCGACGCGGACCGAAGCGCGCGGCTTCCGGCGGAGCGCAGACAGCGGCGCCTCGTCCATGCCGACGAACTCCGGCGCGTCGACGATGGCGATGCCGAGGTCGGCGCCGCCCGCGTCAGAAAGCTCCGCCCGGATCCGTTCCTGCGGACCGACGAGGGCAACCTGTGCAGCTTGGCGCCGGACCGCGTTGACCGCGCCGGCCACGACCGCCGCGGGCGCGAGATCCCCGCCCATGGCGTCCACCGCGACGAGTGGCCTGGACAACTATTCTTCGTCGACCGCCCGAACCTGGCGTCCGCGATAGTAGCCGCAGTTGGCGCAGACACGATGCGGCAGCTTGAGCTCGTGACACTGCGGGCACTCGCCGACGCCGATCGGCTTGAGGGCGTCGTGCGTGCGGCGCTTGGCCGTGCGCGTCTTGGAATGACGTCGTTTGGGATTAGGCATCGCTCTTCAGCTTCCTCAATGGATCCATCCGCGGATCGACCCACTCGGCCGTGCACGAACAGGTCTCCCGATTGCGGTTGATCCCGCATACCGAACACAATCCGCGACAGTCGTCGCGGCACAAGGGCTTCATCGGCAACGCGAGATAGAACTGCTCACGCATCATGTCGCCGAGATCGATCTGGTCGTCCCTGTAATACGACACGCCGACGTCGTCTTCTCGCAACTCCACTCCGTCGTCACCGCCTGCGACGCGCGGCGGCGCATTGTCGGAGACCGGCAGATAGAGCAGGTCGAAGGTCAGATCGACCGGTACCGGAAACGCCTCGAGACAGCGGCTGCAGTCGCACTCCAGCGTCGTCCGCACGCGCCCGACGAGCCTGACCTTCTTCGTGTCCTTCCGCACCTCGACCTGGAGGTCCACGGGCGAGATGACCCGGAACTCTTCCCGATCCAGCGGAAAGGCAGACGATTCAAACCGCCGGTCGATTCGGTCAAGTTCCCCGCGAAACCGGCTCAGGTCGAGCAACATGATCTACTGGCCAGGCCATTTGCGCCCAACCCAAACGTTCATCTTAACAGGCCCAAGGCCCAGGGCCCAAGACCTAACAGGCCCGGCCTACACGCTCCAGGAACGAGGCACGAACAGCTCTTCGAAGAGCGATACAGCGTAGCGGTCGGTCATCCCCGCCAGGAAGTCGCGGGCGGCCGCGTCGAGTCCCTCGGCTTCGACAGTGGCGGCATCGAGAAACAGTTCAGGCTTTTGCCGAACTTTCTCCCAGAGCCCGCCGAGGATGCCGGACGCCTTCTCGAACTCCGCCGTCGCCCGCGGATTCTCGTACACGGCCTCGAACAGAAAGGTGCGTAGCGCCAGCGTCGCGGTCAGGATCGGCTCGCTCATCCGGACCTCGGACAGCCCGCCTTCGAGCGTGCGGGTCACCGCATCCGTCACCATCGTGTTGATCCGCTGTGACGACGTCCGGCCGAGGAGGCCGACGGCCTCTTTCGGGAGCGCGGCCTCGTCGAGGATGCCCGCCCGCACCGCGTCGTCGATATCGTGATTGACGTAGGCGACGATGTCGGCCACGCGGGCGATCTGCCCTTCGACCGTGCTGGCGCGATGCTCGGGCGGCGCGCCGACCGGCAACCCATGTTTCCCTTTCGAATGGCGCGCGATGCCGTCGCGCACTTCGAACGTCAGGTTGAGACCCTGACGGCCATTCTCCAGCACGTCGACGATGCGCAGGCTTTGCTCGTAGTGGCTGAAGCCGCCGGGCACCAGCCGATCGATGACCCGCTCCCCGGCGTGCCCGAACGGCGGATGCCCGAGGTCGTGGCCGAGGGCGATGGCTTCCGTCAGCTCCTCGTGCAGCCGAAGGACCTTGGCGATGCTGCGGGCGATCTGCGAGACCTCGAGCGTGTGTGTCAAGCGAGTGCGGTAGTGATCGCCGGTCGGCGCGAAGAAGACCTGGGTCTTGTGCTTCAGCCGCCGGAAGGCCTTGGAGTGAATGACGCGGTCGCGGTCGCGTTGAAACACCGGCCGGATGGGATCGGGCGGCTCGTCGCGAAGACGGCCGCGGCTGGCGGCGCTCTTCGCAGCTTCGGGGGCCAGGAACTCGAACTCCCTGGCTTCCAACTGTTCGCGGATTGCAGACATCAGCGGGCGGACTCGACGGCTCAGTCTATCGCAGGATCTCGCGCAGGAAGCTCGTGCCGTGGTCGAGCGGCGCGATGCCGAAGACGTCGGCGACCGTCTGACCGAGATCGGCAAAAGTGCGCCGCGTGCCGAGGTCGACGCCGGCCCTGACGGCCGCCCCCGTGACGAGCAGCGGCACGTGTTCACGCGCATGATCGGTCGACGGCGTCGTTGGATCGTTCCCGTGATCGGCGGTGACGATCAGCAGATCGCGCGGCCCGAGGCGGGGCAGGAGCGCCGTCAACCGGCGATCGAAACGCTCGAGATTGGCGGCATATCCGGCGACGTCGTTGCGGTGTCCGTACATCGTGTCGCTGTCGACGAGATTCAGGAAAATCATGCCGCCCGCCGTCCGCGCCATCTCCTCGTCGAGCAGGCTCATGCCGTGATCGTCGCTGGTCGTGTGCGCGGCACGCGTCAGGCCACGGCCGGCGAACAGGTCCTCGATCTTGCCGAGGCCGACGACCTCATGACCCGCGGCCGACAACCGGTCGAGCAACGTGGGCGCCGGCGGGGTCAACGCGAAATCGCGGCGGTTGGCGGTTCGCCGAAACTGGCCAGGAGTCCCGACGAACGGCCGCGCGATCACGCGGCCGACGCCAAGACCGATCGCGAACATTTCGAAGGCCACACGGCAGATGTCGTACTGCGCGTCGATCGGCACGACGTCCTCGTGGGCGGCGATCTGAAACACACTATCGGCCGACGTGTAGACGATGAGCGCGCCGGTCCGCAGATGCTCGGGTCCCAGTTCGTCGATGATCGCCGTGCCTGACGCCGGCACGTTGCCGATCGTCGCCCGGCCGACGCGGCGCTCGAACTCGCGCATCATTCCAGGCGCAAACCCGTGCGGAAACGTCGGAAAGGGACGATCGAGAATCAGGCCGGCGATTTCCCAGTGCCCGGTGACGGAGTCCTTGCCGGGCGACGCCTCCGCCATGCGCCCGAATGCTCCAATCGGGGCCGGACGGGCACCGCCGATGTCGACGACGGCAGCGAGCCCCATGGAGCGCAAGGCGGGCACGTCGAGCGGGACCTGCCGGGAGATGTTGCCGATGGTGTTACTGCCACGATCGCCGTAGGTCTCGGCGTCTGGCAGTTCGCCCGCGCCGGCCGAATCGACGACGATCAAGAGAACACGGGTGAAGTCGCTCACGGTTGGATCGCGGTCATCGAAGGCTGGCGGCGACGATCGTCATCGCCTCGCGCTGAATCTCCATCGTCTCCCCCGCCCCATTCAGCCAGCGTACGTTAGGTTCTTTACGGAACCAGATCAACTGCCGGCGGGCGTAGCGCATGTTCTCCTGCACGATCAGCGCGCGGGTCTCCGCCTCGCCGCGCACTCCGCGGCGCATCTCCATGATCTGACGGTAGACGAGCCCGCTGAACGCGTGTGCCGACTCCGGCACCCCGGCAGTCAGCAAGGCCTCGACTTCACCAACCACACCGCGGGCGAACTGCTGATCGACCCGGCGTGCGACACGAGCGCGCAATTCGGGGCGCGGCAGGAGCGGGCCGAGGGGCACGATGTGATACCCGGCGATCGCGGACGCGGTCTCGTCGAAGTGATCGGTGAGCGGCTTGCCGGTCAGCAGGTAGACCTCCAACGCGCGCACGAGCCGCTTCTGATCGCGCGGTTGCACCCGGCGCGCGGAGGGCGGATCGACCCGCGCCAGCCACCGGTGCAGTGCTTCGACGCCACGGCGCCCGGCCACGCGGTCGAGCCGCTCGCGAAGCGCCGCGTCGCGGGCCGGCCCGGGAAACAAGCCTCGCACGAGCGCGCGATAGTAGAACCCGGTGCCGCCGACGAGCACGGGCAGACGTCCGCGGGCCGTGATCGCGCGAATGGCGGCGCCGGCCTCGGTGGCGTAGCGCGCCGCGGTGTAGGTCTCCGTCGCGTCGACGACATCGATCAGATGATGCGGCACGCCGTGCCGCTCTTCCTCCGACGGCTTGTCGGTGCCGATATCGATGCCGCGATAGACCGCGGTGGAATCGCACGAGACGATCTCGCCGTCAAAGGCCCGCGCGAGCGCGACGCCGAGCGCACTTTTCCCGCTCGCTGTCGTGCCGACGACCGCCACGAGACGCATCGGCGTCAGCGATCGCCGTCGTTGTAGTGGAACGTGACGGTAAAGAAGACGCGATCGGTGGGATATTCCGCCGGGAGCGCGGCGACCGGGTTGGACATCTTCAGGGCGTTGAACGCCGCCGTCGTGAAGCCTTCGATCTGGGCCGGCTGCACGACGCGAATGTCGAGAATCGTGCCGTCCTTGAGGACGTAGAACTGAATGACGACGCGTCCCCTCTGGGTCCAGGCCGCCTGCGGCACGATCCAGTTGCGCTTGACCTGCGCGACGAAGCGGCGGAGCCAGGGCCCGAACTCCACGCCTTTGGCATCGAACTGGATATCCGGATCCTGTTCGGTCAACCCGCCGCGCTGGTTGTTGTAGTTGTCGTTCTGCAGGTAGCGCTCGAGATTGCGCAGCGACTGCCGCAGGCCGGAGCCAGCCGGTTGCTGCGACTCGGGAACCGGCACCATGATGGCATTGGACGACATCTTGCTGGCTACGTCGGGAGGCGACGTCGCCGCAGGCGGGCCGGGCGGCGCGGTGGACGCCTCGGGCGCGGGCGGCGTGGGCCGCACTTCTGGCGCGCCTGCCACCTTTTCGGGCGTGTTGCCTCTCGAGAACGGCAGCGGGTTTTCCGGCCGTGGCGCCCGCTCGCGCGTCGACGACCGGCGGTCCATGTCTGACTGCTCGGGCGTGAGCCGGGGAGGCCGCACCTTGTCCACGGCCGGTTCCATCTGCACGTAGCGCACGGGCTCCCGCGGGGGCACCGGCGAGAGCGGCTGGACAGGCGCCGACTCGGGCGCGAGCAGGTACGCGATCACGAACAGGAGGTGGACGATGAACGAGAGCAGCACGCCCTCGCGCCGCGAGATGACGGCAGAAACGCGCGGCGTCTCCGGTCGATAGTCTTCAAAATCCAAATACATCGAGCGCTCTTGGCAGTATACGACGCCAGCGCACCCGATCTGGCCGCCCCGGCGCTGCCACAGCAGCGTCACAACTGCCTATTTCACCGCAAGATACAAGTAGACGACACCGGCCGTGAGCGACCGGAATTCGACCCGGGAGAACCCCGACTGCCTCAGAACGCCCGCAAAGGCGTCAGGGGTCGGGAATTCCGCGACCGACGCCGGCAGGTACGAATAGGCGTCCGAGTGCTTCGAGACCAGGCGGCCGACGCGCGGCAGCACGTGCTGAAAATACGCACGATAGGCGGCGTTGATGCCGGGAATCTTCGGAAAGCCGAACTCGAGGATCGCCAGCCGCCCCCCGGGCCGCAGCACGCGCACGAATTCACGGCACGCCGCCGCGGGGTTGACCACGTTGCGGATGCCGAAGGCGACCATCGCGGCGTCGAACGTGGCATCCGGCAGCGGCAGACGGGTCGCATCGCCGCGCGCGAGGTGGATGCGCGACCCAAGCGACGCCGACCGGACTTTCTCGAGCGCGAGGCGAAGCATCTCACCGGCAAAGTCGATCCCGACCACTTCGCGCGCCTGAGGCCCGGGCCGCGTGACGGCCTCGATCGCCATGTCGGCCGTCCCGGTGCACACGTCGACCACCCGCTCGGCGCCGGTCAACTCCAGAGCGGCGACGGCTCGACGGCGCCAGCGGCGATCGAAGCCGACGCTGATCAGCCGATTGATCCGATCGTAGCGGTGCGCGATCGCATCGAACATCCCGGCGATGCGTGCCGGCTCCTTCGACGTCGAAACGGTCACGTGCCCGTCCAGGGCGGAAACAACTGCTGATCGAAGCCGAGGCCATTCAGGATTTTTCCGGCGACGAATGCCGCCAGGTCGTCGATGGTTTTCGGCTGCTGGTAGAAGGCCGGCATCGCGGGAAGAATCATGGCGCCCGCCTCCGCGCAGGCCACCATGTTGCGCAACTGCGGCAGGCTCATCGGAGTCTCACGCGGAACGAGAACGAGCCGGCGCTTTTCTTTCAGCATCACGTCCGCGGCCCGCTCGATGAGGCTGCGCGACAAGCCGTGTGCCACACCAGCGAGGGTCTTCATCGAGCACGGCACGATGACCATGGCATCGGCGCGGTGGCTGCCGCTCGCGAGCGTGGCGCCGAGATCGCGATTGCTGTGGAGGACGAACGACCCGCGGCGCACGGCATCGCCGTGCCTGGCGACCAGGATGTCGAGGAGCCGATCGACTTTGGCGTCCGGGCCCAGCTCGTCCATGAGCAGCCGGCGGCCGAAGTCGCTGAACACGATTTCGAGCTGGCAGCCGAGCTCGAGCAGCGCGGCGATCGTCCGGACCGCGTAGATCGCGCCGCTGGCGCCCGTGACGCCCACCGCAATCGTCCGTGTCGCGCCAGGTGACGTCATGCGCTCATCCCCAATAGACGGCTGCCGCCGTGGTCGCGAGATACAACAGGCCGACCCAGCCGTTCACGTCGAACGCACGCTTGACCTGCGAGAGATCGTCGACGCGGACGAGCGACTGTTCCCAGACCAGCAGCACGGCGACCGCCGCCACGCCGGCGGCATAGATGCCGTTCAGCCCGGCGCGCACACCGACCGCCGCGAGCGTGACCACGGTGAGGACGTGCAGCGCGCGCGAGATCGCCAGCGATCGCCTGACGCCGAACCGGACTGGAATCGACCGCAGTCCTTCTCTCACATCCGCATCCAGATCCTGACAGGCGTACAAGATGTCGAAGCCGGCGACCCAACTGCCAATCGCCAGGCCAAGCAGCCACGGCTCGAGGGACGGCGGGCCGCCGGCGGCAATCCAGCCACCCACCGGCGCGACGGCCATCGCCAGGCCCAAAAACGCCTGAGTGTAGGCGGTGTAGCGCTTGGCGAGCGAGTACCAGAACACGATGGCGAGCGCCACCGGGGACAAGAGCAAACACAACCAGCCCAACTGCGCGCTCGAGACGACGAACGCGGCCGAGGCCGCGGCCACGAAGATTTGCGCCTCGATGCGGGTCATCCGCCCGGCCGGCAGTTCACGGCCTGCCGTGCGCGGATTGCGCGCATCGAAGCGCGCGTCCACCAGACGATTGAAGCCCATCGCGGCGCTCCGGGCCGTGACCATGCAGAGCACGATCCAGATCACCCGGATCCAGGCGAACTCCACGTACCGCGTCGCCAGCAACGTGCCGACGAGCGCAAACGGGAGCGCGAAGACCGAGTGGCTGAACCGGACGAACGACGCGTAGGTACGGAGCCGGGAGAGCATGCTGCTACGAGAGGCGGCGGACCGACGTCGCCGGCACGCCGCTGACCAGGTATTCTTCCACATCCGAGACGGCGTCAGGAATCGTGACCGCGATGAGCGCCGCGCGCTTCCCCGTCGAGATCGTGCCGAAGTCGGCCCCGGCGCCGAGCGCGCGCGCGCCCTGCCGCGTGGCGCTGTCGAGCAGGGCGGAGGCCGCGACGTCCGGCGCGATGCGCCGCAACTCGGCCAGCTCGTCGAAGAGATTGAGCGTCGACGTCGACGCCAGGCTGTCCGTGCCAATCGCCACAGCGAGGCCGGCGGCGTAAAAGTGCGACACGCGCGGCAAGCCGGCCCCCACCCACGCGTTGCTTCTCGGACAGGTGACGACGACCGCGCCGGCGTCGGCCAGCCGGGCGAGCGCCTGGTCCGAGAGATGCACGGCGTGGACCGCCAGCACGCCGCGCTGCAGGTAGCCGAGCCGGGAGAGGTACTCGACCGGGTCGCAGTCCGGCGGCTGCCAGGACGGATGCCAGGCGCGGAGCTCTTCGAGCAGCTCGCGAAACGGGCCGCGGCCGGTACGTAGGAACTCGATCTCCTCAGGCGACTCGCCCAGATGAATTGCCAGCGGGGCCTCGCGGCGCCGGCGCGCAATCTCGGCGACGAGCGGCGGGGACGTCGAGTACGGCGCGTGAGCGGCCACGGTCAACGCGACACCCGGCGGCGGAACGACCGCGTCCACGGCGGCCCACGCCTCGTGAACCATCGCGGCCGGGTCGACGACGTTGAATCCGAGCAGTTCGTGGAAGACCACGCCACCGAGGCCAGCCACGGCGAATGCCGGCAGGCTCGTCAACGAGTTCGAGATGTCGCCAACGAGTGCGGTTCCCGTGTCTCGCATTCCGATCGCGGCATGCTCGATCGCGGCGGCAGCCGTCTCGGCCCGATCCGGACCGATGAAGCGTTGACGGACGAGCTCGCGAATCCACTCGACCATCGATCCGGCGGGCGGCACCCGTCCGGCGAGCCAGCTCAGTTCGAGGTGCGTGTGCGCGTTGACGAGGCCCGGCAGGATCGCGACGCGGCCGAGGTCCTGCCCGCGCCGCGGCCCCGGTCCCTGGCCCAGCCCGGTGATGCGGTCCCCGGCGGTCTCGATCCAGGCGCCTTCGATCGGCGGCCGATCAATGGGCAGCACCCATTTCGCGCGCAGAACGCCGGTGACGGTGCCCACCGCGATCAGGACGGCGACAGACGCGCGCGCTTCGCTGCGGTACTGCGCGCTTCGTAGCCGCGCAGATCGTCGGCCTCGCCGGTCTGACCGTCCGCGCGCGCAACGGCGAGCTCGCGCATGCGCGGCACGTCGCGCTCGCGACAGAACGGGTCGCCCAGAATCTCGTAGTGCATCGTGCGCCGCTTGGGGATGAGCCCGGCGTTCTCGATATTGCGGACGACTTCGACTTCGTCCATGCAGTACTCGGCGCCGGCGGCCCGCACGACGTTCTCCTCGATCATGATGCTGCCCATGTCGTTGGCGCCGTACGCCAGGCTCAACTGGCCCACCTTCCCGCCCTGTGTCACCCAGGATGACTGCAGGTTGTCGAAGTTGTCGAGGACGAGGCGCGCGATCGCGAGCGTCCGCAGGTAGTCGATGCCGGTCGCCTCGGTGCCGCCGAGCTCGGTGTGCTGCGGCTGGTAGCTCCATCCGATGAAGGCGGTGAAGCCGCCGGTCTCGTCCTGAAGATCTCGCAGCCGGAACAGATGTTCCAACCGCTCCTCATCCGTCTCCACCGTGCCGTACATCATCGTCGCGGTCGTCCGCAGGCCGGCCTTGTGCGCGTCGCGCATCACGCCCAGCCACTCGTCGGCGGTCGCCTTGTTGTAGCAGTTCAGGATCTTGCGGACGCGATCGACGAGAATCTCCGCGCCGCCGCCTGGAATACTGTCGAGCCCGGCGTCGATCAACCGGCCGATCACGTCCGGCACCGGCAGCGACGACAGCCGCGAGATGTGCAGGACCTCCGGCGGCGACAGCGCGTGCAGCTTGAACGCCGGGTAGCGCTGCTTGACGCCTCGGAAGAGATCTTCGTACCACTGCAACGGCACGTCGGGGTTGTGTCCGCCCTGGAGGAGCAACTGGACCCCACCGAGCCGGATCGTCTCGTCAATCTTGCGGTAGATCTCGTCGAACCCGAGCACGTAGCCTTCGTTCGATCCGACGGGCCGGTAGAACGCGCAGAACTTGCACCGCGCGACGCAGACGTTCGTGTAGTTGACGTTGCGGTCGATGATGTAGGTGCCGAAGCCTTCGGGATGCTTCTGGCGGCGCACGGCGTCGGCCATCCGCCCGAGCTCCATGGTCGGCGCGCGGCGGTAGAGATCGAGCGCAGCGGCGGGAGTGAGGCGGGAGAAAGACCTCGGGAGTCATTTCCTGGTGCGCTCCTCAGCGGAAATGACTCCCGAGGTCCTGACAAACGGCACGATGTGCTCCCACTCGCTCGCGTCGGATCTGGCAACGACGGCAACGACGGGATCGGTGTCGCTCGCGTTGAACACTTCGTGCGGCACACCGGGCTCGATGAAGATGAAGTCGCCGGCCTCGTTGATGACGGAGAACTCCAGGTTCGGTCCGTACTCGTGCCGGACGCGGCCTTCGAGAATGTACAGCATGACCTCGAAGCCGACGTGAATGTGCGCGGCGGCCACGCCCCCCGGCGGAATCCGGGCCACGTTCATGGACAACTGCCTCGCGCCGACATTGCCGGCCGAGAGGCCCGTCTTGTAGCTGATGCCATTCCAGGCGCGCGCGGCGCCGCCGCCGCGCAGGACGGCGATACCGGCGTGAGACTCGACAGCATGACTTCTCACTTCTGGCTTCTCACTTCTCACTTCGGATGCCTTTCCCGATAGTACGCGATCAGATCGAGCGACTTCGGCGGCGCCGCGCCCAGTTGCCGCAGCATCGTCGTGACCTGGCCACGGTGATACGTGCCGTGGTTCACGACGTGCTGCACCATGTGCCAGAACGTCGACCGGCCCGGCTGGCCGTTGAGCAGGTGGTAGTCGAGCACCCGCGCGACGCTCTCCGCGGTCTCGGCGGCGAGCATCGCGCGATACTGGGCTTCGAGCGGAAGCCACGCCGCGCGCAGTGTGGCGAGATCGGGATAGTCCTCGAATCGCAGCGGCGCCGTCGGCGATCCCGCCCACCCAGCGAGCGTGCCAGATCCACTCCGCCGAGTAGACGTGCACCAGCGTGTCGCGAACGGACTTGAAGCTGTTGCCCAGGTCGCGCGTGTACTGCTCGGCACTCAGCGGCTCAACCGCATCGAGCACGCGATCCCGTGCCCAGTAGTTGAAGTCGACGAGCGTCGTCAGCTCCTGCGGCGTCATCCGACCCGCCTTCGCTCGCGGTGCGAGCTACGGCGCGGCAGGACCTGCACCCCCTGCGGGAAGAACTCGATCGCGCCGCCGACCGGCACGAGACCGAGCCGCCCGGCTTCCTGGTAGTACGTCTTGAGCCCGTCGAGCGCGCGACCGGTCAGCCGGAACGTCAGATTCTCCCGCAAGATATCGCTGAGCGACCGCGATGCGAATCGGATCGCCGGGGCAATAGGCCGCGGCGATTTCGGTCCGTGTTCGCCATGCCCCGCTCAGCCGCGTCCTGAAGACGCGCGACCATCCCCGCATCCGCCGCGTCCGGCCGGCCGGCCCAGAAGGCCCAGACGAATGGCAGCCCGGTCATCGCCGTCCACTCGGCACCAAGATCGATCTTGGTGGCGCCGCGGGCGGCCTCTCCGGCGAAGAGCGCCGGGTCGCCGATCAGCAGCGCGGCGTCAGCGGCCGCCAACATCGCCGAGAGATCTGGCGGATGCGGCAGGAACGACGGCGCGATGTCGAAGCGGCGCGCGCAGAGCACTCGCGTCAGCACTACGGACGTCCGGGAGGACGTGTCGAGCGCGATCGATCTGACTTCGGCAATCGGCTTGCGCGTGAACAGCGCGACCGACGCCACCGGGCCATCGGATCCGATGCACACGCCTGGCACGACGCAATCACCGGGACGATCGAGCAGCGTAATCGACGGCACCATGCCGAGGTCGATGTCGCCAGCGGCCAGGAGCGCGGCGCAGACTGACGGGACGTCGAATCTGAGGATGACGTCGCTGGAGGCGTCGAGGCCGTGGACGAGCGGCCGCACATTCAGGTAGTCGACGGCGCCGAGCCGGATCGGGGCCTTCATCCACGCACCTCGTAGCGGCCGTTGCGCTCGGCGGGCGTCGCAAACGCGGCGCGAATCTGACGTTCGACGTCCTCCCGCGGAGATCTCCGATGGCCGAGCGCGAGCACGTCGACCGCGGCCACGCCATCGATGTCCGACGCGCCGTAGGCAATGGCCACCTGCGCCAGCTTCGGGCCGTACAGCGGCCAGTCCACCTGGATGTGCGGGATGTCGCGACAGATCAATCGCGCGACCGCCATCGTCCTGACGTCGTCGTATCCGGTTGACGGCGCCTCCGGCGGGTCTTGACGCGGAAGGGGCGCGAACGCGCGCACGTCGCCGATCTCGCGCTGCAGCCGGGCGGCCCGCTCGATGAGCTCCAACCGGGCCGGCCAGGGCGCGCGCTCGACCGTCAGGCGCCAGGCGCCCAGGCCGCCGTGCCGGACGGCGCGGACGACCTCGATGACGTTGTCAGCGTCGCCGAGCCCGTCGAGCGGCACGTCGGCCACGGCTTCGAGCCCTTCGGCGCGAAGCTGCGCGGCCAGCGCGGCCAGACCGAGGTGGTCACCGCCGACGAGGGCGAGCAGATCCGCCAGCGAGTAGCCGGTCAGCGGCACATCGCCCACACGGCCCGCAGCCGCATGGACTCGGCTGAGCGCGTCGTCGATCGACGCCGGGGCACCAACCAGCCGGACCTCGCCAGCGTCACCGATCTCGGCGTCCGAAGCGGCGGTCTGCATGGCGACGCGGCCGAACGTCACGCGGTCACCGGCCTGCGCCTGCCGCGCACGCTCTCCAAGCGCGCCGACGCTGATGAGGTCGTGCGAGGCGAGCACGCGCTCGGCGTCGCCGCGAGTCAGGGACTCGCCGGCGCTGATTCTGGTTTCGAGATCGGCAAACGTCGTCATCGTTGTTGGTTGCGAATGGGGCCCCACCCCCATTCGCGCGCCCTCCGCGCGCTCCGCACCGCGCTACGGTCGGCCGCGCTTGATCTTGTCCCACACCGCGGTCGCCCGCTTTGCAGCCGCGTCGGTCATGACGAGCTTCGTCGGAAACTCGCGCGTGACGCCCTCGGAGGGCCACTTCTTCGTGGCGTCAATGCCCATTTTGCCCCCGAACGCCGGCAGAATCGCCGCGTCGTCCAGGTCGTCCACCGGCCCGGTCGTGATCTGGATATCGCGCGAGGGATCGACGTGCGTGCCGGCCACCCAGGCGACCTCGGCCTCGTCCTGCACGTTCACGTCCTTGTCGACGACGACAATGCATTTTGAGAACATCAGCTGGCCGAGCCCCCAGAACGCACTCATGATCTTGCGCGCATGGCCGGGATAGCGCTTGTCGATCGACACCAGCACGATGTTGTGAAAAATGCCGGCGGCCGGAAAGTGCATGTCGACGATCTCCGGCAGCGTCTTGCGAATCAGCGGGAGAAACAGACGCTCGCTCGCCTTGCCGATGTACAGGTCCTCCATTGGAGGCCGGCCGACCACCGTCGTGAGATAGATCGGCTTCTTGCGCATCGTCACGCAGGTCAGGTGGAAGACCGGAAAATCGTCGGCCAGCGAGTACAGGCCGGTGTGATCCCCGAAGGGGCCTTCCTTCCGCCGTTCGCCAGGCTCGACGTACCCCTCGAGGACGATCTGCGCGCTGGCGGGGACCTCGAGGTCCACCGTCCGGCACTTCACGAGCTCGACCCGGCGCTTGCCGATGACGCCGGCCAGCATCAGCTCGTCAAGGCCCTCCGGCATCGGCGCGGTGGCAGCGTAGTGGAGCACGGGATCCGCACCGAGGGCGACCGCGACGTCGAGACGCTTGCCGAGCCGCTCGGCGACGCGGTGGTGCTGGGCGCCACCCTTGTGCCGCTGCCAGTGCATGCCGGTCGTCCGCCGATCGTAGACCTGCATGCGGTAGGTGCCGATGTTGCGCATGCCGCTCTCGGGATCGCGGGTAATCACCAGCGGCAGCGTAATGAAGGGGCCGCCGTCCTCCGGCCACGTCTTGAGCACCGGCAGCTCGTCGAGGCCCCCGTCGGGCTTGACGATCTCCTGACAGGGCGCGTCCTTGACGGTCTTCGGCATCAGATCGGAGAGCCTGCTGACGAGCGGCATGAGCTTCAGGGCGTCCATGAACCCGCGAGGCTGCGGCGGCGTCGTCAGCTCCTCGATTTCGCGCGACAGATCATCGAGCGTCTCCACGCCCAGGGCCAGACAGATGCGCGACATCGAGCCGAACAGATTCGCGGCGACCGGCATCGTGGCGCCGGTCGGCCGCTCGAAGACCAGCGCCGGCCCGCCGCCTGGCGACTTGCAGGCGCGGTCGATCACGGCCGAGATTTCGAGATCCGGACTGAGCGCATCGTCGATGCGCACCAGATCCTTGCGGCGCTCGAGCTCGGCGATGAACGACGTGATGTCGGCGAAGGTCATGCGTTCCCTGCCATCGCCTCGGCGACTCTGGTTGCGAGCGCGAGCGCCCGGCGGCCGGCCATGCCGGTGACGAGCGGCGCCCGGCCCAGCCGGACGGCCTCGACGAAGTCTGCGAGCTCGCGCTTCAGCGGCTCGTCCCGGGTGATCTCGACGCGTCCGCCCTCGATCTCCGGCCGCTCGCCGGGCCGCGGACGCAGGCGCCACACCTCGAGCTCCTGCGCGCCATAGTCGACCGACACGTACATGTCCGGCTGGAAACATCGCACCTTGCGGACCTTGTCGCGGCTGATCCGGCTGGCCGTCAGATTCGCGATGCAGCCGGACCCCATCCTCACCCGCGCATTGGCGATGTCGATTTTGGGCGTCAGGACCGGCACGCCGATGGCCTCCACGCCGGCAACCTCCGAGCCATCCATCGCCAGAATGATATCGAGGTCGTGGATCATCACGTCGAAGACGACGTCGATGTCGAGACTGCGATCCGGAAACCCGCTCAGGCGGTGGACTTCGATGAAGCGCGGCTGTTGCAGAATGGGCAGGGCCGCCTGAATCGCCGGGTTGAACCGCTCGGTATGACCGACGGCCAGCGTCGCGCCGGACGCGGCGGCGAGGCGGAGCATCTCGTCGGCCTCGCCGAGGGTGACGGTCATCGGCTTTTCAACCAGCACGTGGACGCCCCGTTCGAGAAACGGACGCGCCACGTCGAGGTGCGCCGCGGTCGGCACGGCGACCACGACCGCGTCGACGCGATCGAGCAGCTCTTCCGCACGCGTGAGCGGCTCGGCACTGGTGCCGGCGACGGCCGCATGGGCTCGCTCTCTGACGAGGTCGACCGCCGCGACGAAATCCGCGTCCGGCAGACCCGCCAGAATCCGGGCGTGATGCTTGCCGAGGTGGCCGACGCCGATCACCGCAATCCGTGGACGCATCATGCCGGCGCTCCCGGCAGCCCGCGGCCGACGACGACGATGGCCGCCTCGTCGGCGGCGCGGACGAACTCGTCGCCGTCGAGAATCAGCGTGCGGCCGGCATCGATCGAAATCGCGTCCGCGCCCGCTGCGCGCATCGCCGCAATCGTGGCGACGCCGACCACCGGCACGTCGAAGCGCATGTCCTGCGACGGCTTCGCGACCTTGACGACGCGCGTGCCCGCGCCGGCGAGCCGCCCGGCGCGGGCGATGGTCTCGTCGGTGCCTTCCATCGCCTCGACGGCGACCACCGCATGGTCCTTGATCACGATCGTCTGTCCGACGTCAACGCCGGCGATCACGTCGGCGACGCGATACCCGAACGCGAAGTCGCCCTGCATCGCCTCGGTCGGCACGGCCTTCGAGATGACGCCAGGCTTCGCCACCAATTCCGCCAGCAGGGCCGTCGAGTCCATCAGCGTCACGCCGTTCTCGAGCAGCACATCGGCGACCGCGGCGATGAGGGCGTCGGTGTTCTTCGCCTTCAGGCGCATCAGCACCGACAGCAGCGTCATGTCCGGCATCACCCCGCCGAACAGCTTGACGTGCTTCACCTGCCCGGCCATCACGGCCCGGCTCACGCCCTGCGTCTTGAAGGTCTTGAGCAGCTTGCCGAGCTGTCCGAGCTGGATCCAGCTGAAGGTCGTCCCGCCGACTTCTCCAGCCAGCCGCTCGAGATCCGGAAAGGCCTCGCCCTCGATGGCGGCGATGGCGACCTCGTGGCCCAGTCGCCGCGCGGCACGCAGCACGAGGAACGGAAACGCGCCGTTCCCGGCGATCAGGCCTATCGGCACGGCGGACTCGGTGCTGGGTGCCAGGTGCTGGGTGCTTGGGTGCGAGGCCGGCGCCGGTGTACTGCCTGAGTTGCGGCGCACCCAGCACCTAGCACTCCGCGCGTCGCACCAGCACGCAGCACCCAGCACCCAGCACCCGCGTCTACTCCACATCCACCAAATCATCCACCCGCTTGGATGGCCGGCGGAGAATGACGCCGCGCTTGGCGGAGAGGATGAAGGTGACGAGGTACGTCACTTCGGGGGCGATGAGGCTGCGGTCGCGTTCGATCAGCTCGAGGGCGCGGCTGGTGTTGTGCTGCAGCAGTTGGCGGTAGGCGCGCCGCAGCTTGCTGATCAGGTCCTGGCTGAAGCCGCGCCGGGCGAGGCCGATCGAGTTCACGCCATAGATGCGCGCGCGGTTGCCGACGGTCTTGGCGTACGGCAGGGCGTCGCGGGTGACCACCGTGTAGCCGCCGATGAACGCATGCTGGCCGACCCGGCAGAACTGGTGGACGCCTGAATAGGCGCTGATCGTCGCATAGTCTTCGACCGTGACGTGGCCGCCGAGCGTCGCCGCGTTGCCGAAGATGGTGTGGCTGCCGACGTGACAGTCGTGCGCGACGTGAGCGTAGGCCATGAACAGGTTGTGATGGCCAATCGTCGTGATGCCGCCACCGCCTTCCGTCCCGCGATGGATCGTGACGAACTCCCGGAACACGTTGTGGTGCCCGATGATGAGCTGCGTCGGCTCGCCGCGGTACTTGAGGTCCTGCGGCGCCAGACCGATCGAGGCGAGCGGGGCGATCTGCGTGTAGTCGCCGATCTCCGTCCAGCCGTCGACGACACTCGACGCGCCGATGCGGCAGAACTTGCCGATCGTCACGTGCGCGCCGATCGTCGCGTACGGCCCGATGACCGTGCCCTCGCCCACGCGGGCGTTCGGATGGACGATCGCGGTGTCGTGAATGAGCACTTCGCCGGCCGCGGCGTCGGCCTCTTCGACCTCGCGCGAGTACGGCCGCCGCGGTCCTTCGACAGCGAGGACCAGCTCGGCTTCGGCGACGACGCTGTCGGCGACCGATGCCACCGCCTTGGCGCGGACCAGACCGCGCCGGCGCCGCCCGATCGTCACCTCGAGCTGCAGACGATCGCCGGGCACCACCTGGCGGCGAAACTTCGCCTTGTCCACGCCGCGCAGCCACGCGCACTGGCCGGCTGAATCGCTGCCGGCAAACAGCAGCAGCGACGCGACCTGCGTCAGCGACTCGATCATCAGCACACCCGGCATGAGCGGCGTGCCCGGAAAATGTCCCTGAAAGAACTCTTCGTTGACCGTGACGTTCTTGACGGCGACGATGCGCTTGCCCGGTTCGTGGTGGGTGACGGCGTCAACGAGCACCGACGGGTAGCGGTACGTCAGGTGCTCGAGGACGGAAAGGATCTGCATTAAACGAAGACTCTCACAGAATTTGGGGATTTGGAGATTGGGGATCCCCAAATCTCCCAAACCTCAAATGTGCGTGTTCTCTACTTTCCCGCGTCGAGACGCTTGGTGACGTCGCCCGTCAGGTCGAGCCCGGCATGCGCCGCGACGATCGCCGCGCTCTCGCCGAGCTGGAAGATCATCCAGAGGCCGCGCTCGTTCCGGATCGCTTCGACGATCGGGAGCACGGCGCGCTGGAAGCTCTCGAGGAGCTCGGTCTGGAGCTGGTTGCGCTGGACTTCCGCGTCCTGCTGCATGAACTGGCCTTCGCGCTGCAACCGGTCGAGGTCACGGGTCCAGCCGGTCATCACGGCTTCGGAGGCGACGCTCTGCTGCGCCTTCATCTTCTCCTGCAACCCCTGGATCTCCTTGGCCTTGCCCTGAAGCGCTCCGTTCAACTTGTCGTCGAGCGCCTTCATCTTCTCGAGTCCGGACTTGCCGAGCTTCGAGTCGTTGACCACGCGCTGCAGGTCGACGAAGGCGACTTTGGCCTCAGGCGGGAACGGCAGCGGCACGGCGGCCGGCTTGGGCGAGGTGGCGCCTGGCGGCGGCACGATCGGTGGCGGTGGCGTCGTCGGCTTCTGAGTCGTCGTCGGCGGCGGCTGGGCCGGCGGCGGCGTGGTCGGCGGAGTGACCTGGGCAAACGCCGGAGCGGCGCCCAGTGCGGCTACGAAAGCAAACGTGAGCGTAATGCGTCTCATCCTATGCACACCTTGGAAAACAGGAAACGATACCGTAAATAGATGCTGAGTGCTAGGTGCTGGGTGCTACGGTGCTCGGGCCACCTGGGGACTCGCGCGCGCCGGCCATGGTACGCACCAGCACCCAGCACTTAGCACCCAGCACCCGGTTATGGATGCACGATGATGATTTCAAACGACGCGGACTCGACGAGCTTGCCGTCGTCAGCCACCCGGGCGCACAGCACGCCGATGCCGTTGATGTTGCCCAGGATCACGGTGCCCTGGAAGGCGTTCTCGTTGGCGAGCGTGATTTGGCAGGTCGTGCCGTTCCAGACGCCGACACCGAAGCCCACGGGAATCGTCGTGTCGGCCACCCCGAGCGTCTTGAGCGTCGCCGACATCGCGCCAGCCCCGGTGCTCGTGAACGTGAAAATGGAGGCGCCGTTGATGGTCAAGGTGCCGGTGAACGTGTCAGTGACCGGCGGCTGCGGTGACGGATTGATCGGCGTCGGCGCCTCACCCGAATCGCACGCCGCGCTGGTCAGGACGGCCGCGGCCAAGGCCAGCGCCGCCGCAAACGATCGAAACGAAACCCTCCGCATCCTCGACTCTCGGCGGCCCTTGCCGCATGGCGACGGGCCCCACTCGCGCGCCCGCGACGGCCGTACACTCGCCTGCGGGCGGTCAACTTTCAGTTGCGCATGGGGCCCCACCCTCATCACTCGATGCGCGGGGCCCCATCCCCGGCGCTCTGGCTCAAGGCGCTCGCGCGCCCGCGACGGCTCGTTACACTCGCCTGCGGGCGGTCATCCTTAGAACGTCGTGCCCACCGCGAACCTGAACGTGAACTTCGGCGTCGGCTGCAGGTTGTTGTTGAGGACGCCGCGCCGCGACGGGTTGTAGGCCGCGATCAACCGGAACGGCACGTTCAACACCGGCATGAAGAACCGGACTTCAAGTCCGGTCGACGTCTTGAATGCGTACGTCTCGCCGATGGCGTGGTACTTCGGCGTCAGGTCCGCGCCAGGCGGCGTCACGCAGGTCAGGCGACGTGAAGACGTCGGTCAGCAGCGGCAGGTCGCGCGTCACCACCTCGAGGACCGGCTCATACCACTTGAACGTCTGGCCGATGTCCTGCACCTGGCCGGCATCGAAGAAGCCGAGCAACCGCACCGGACCGCCGACGTTGATGTAGTACTCGGCGTTGAACAGGAGCGTCTTGTTGCCGCCGGTCACGATGGCGGGATTGATGGCATCGCGCGGGCCGACGCTGCGGATGTCGAATCCGCGCATGCTGTACTCGCCGCCGAGGAAGAACTTCTCGAAGATTGGGAGAGTGATCGTCGATGCGTAGGGCCGGACGTACTGCGATTCGGCGCGAATGCCCAACGTCATGCGCGCCGTCACCGGGCGATACCAGATGGCCTCGAGCCGGGTCCGGATGTAGTTGGTGTTCCCACCGACCCCGGCAAAGTCGACTGAGCCTGTCAATCGCTTGCCCGCCGTCGGGAAGATCGGCTGGTTGACCGTGTTGAACACCACGCTCGGCGAAATCTTGCTGACGATGCGCCGGCCGTTCTGGTCGAGCATCAGGGATTCGCGCAGGTACGGGCTTCCGGCGAGGACCGCCGGATCGAGATACAGCGGGTTGATGTCTTTCACGTTGATCAACTCGTAGCTGTAGCCCGTAAACAACCGCGTGTAGCCCGAGAGCGGATACCCGAGGACAAGATGGCTGCCGGTTGTCTCCTGCGTGTATTGCAACGGGAAAATGTACTCACGGGAGAAGACATCGACGCCCGCGGTAATCGGCCGATCGAAGAGATACGGCTCGGAGAACGAGACCTGATACTGGCGCGCCTGTGAGCCCTTCTGGAGCGAGACGCCGAGCGTCTCGCCGCGCCCGAGGAAATTGGAGGTCTGGAACGAGAGCTGGCCGAAGAAGCCGTCGAACTGCGACACGCCGGCGCCGAACGCCAGCTGGTTCCGGTTCTGCTCCTCGAACTTGATCTTGACGTCGACCTTGTTGTCTTCGCCAGGCGTCGGCAGGACGTCGAGCTCGCCTTCCTTGCCTTCGAGCGGCTTGAAGTAGCCGAGCTGATTCAGCCGGCGCACGCTGTCTTTGAGCGCCTCGCTGTTGAAGACGTTGCCTTCCCAGAGACGTATTTCGCGACGGATGACCGCGTCGTGGGTCGTCGTGTTGCCGAGGAACGTGATGCGGTTGACGAAGAACTGCTTGCCCTCGACCATCTTCACGGTGACGTCGACGATCGGCGGCGGCGTCTCCCCGGGATTGATGGGCTGCCCGGTCTCCCGGTTGATGCCGCGCGGGAAGATGTCGACGTCCGGCGCCCACTGCCAGAAGCCGACCGTGCCGTAGATCTCTTTCGTCTTCTCGATGCCCTTCCGCAGCCGCTTCTCGTCGTAGAAGTCCCCGGCCTTCATCTTGTAGAGCGGCACCAGGAACTCGGTCTTGATGAACTTGTTGTCGGCGATGTTGAACGACCCGACCTTATACCGCTCGCCTTCATCGATCGGAATGCGCAGCCGGATCCAACGCGTCTTGCCGTCCTTCGACGTCTCGACCGTCTCCACCTGCGGCTGGCCGACCTGCGCGCGCACGTAGCCGTTGTTGCGATAGAACGCGTGGACCATCTCCGCGTCTTCCGAGTACTTCGACTCCTGGTAGGTGCCCGACTCGGTGATGAACGAGAGCAACGTCTTGGCCTTGTTCTCCTTCATCTGACCGCGCAGCTTGCCGTCGCTGAACGCGTTGTTGCCGTCGAACACGACTTCGCGAATCTTGAACTCCGGCCCTTCGTCGATCGTGAACGTCAGGTGCACGAGCTTGGGCCCGAGCGGCAGCTCGGCCATCGACGTCGTCGACCTTGACGTCGTTGTGGCCCTTCTCGGCGTAGAGGCTCTGGATGACGCTCTTGACGCGCCGCATCGCCGTCTCGTCGATGAAGCCTTCCACCTTGAGGTCGACGTTCTGCTCGCGCAGCACCTCTTCGATCTTGGAGACCTCGACCTTCATCTTGGTGCCGACCGCCGGCACGTAGTCGACGATCTTGAGCCGCGGCCGTTCCTCGATGTGGAAGACGACGTGCTTGCCCATGACGCCGTTCTCGTACGGCTCGTCGATGACCTCGATCCAGAGGTTGTCGAGAAAGCTCGTCCGCCACAGGTTCCAGAAGTCAGCCTGGATGGCGTCTTCGTTGTAGGGGGCCCACACCTGCCGGCTGGAATCGGTCCGCGGCGACTTGATGTAGAAATCGTAGGTCGCCTGCTCGACGAGCGTCTCGTTGACGGGATGCGCCACGAGCTGCATGCACCGGAGCAGGACCGGAGAGTTGGCGGGCGGCAGGTTCGCCGGCTTGGGGCACGGATCGACCTGGGCCGCGGCGGGCGCCGGCCGCCAGAGGGCGGCCGCGAGCACGATCAGCGCGGCGAGCGTACGCGGAGTTCTCAACACATTCATGCGGTCCTGCACCGACCGGCGGCCTGCTGCCCCGGGCGCGGCTGGTCCTCCTCAACCGCGCGCGGGCGGCGGAAGACCACCCATCATCTTCTCATAGCGGGGGTTGTCATCACGAGGGCCCGGCTGACGGCCGGCCCACGTGGCCGCGCCCTGCCAGGCCCGCCGCCCGCCTTGTCGGGTTAGACGGTCGCGGCCAGACGCCGGCCGTCGTCCTCCTGGCCGGCGGCCCGCCAGGCGAGCGTGCCGTGGTCCAGATAGATCTCGATGATGCCCGTTCGCAGCTGGCCGCGAATGAGCTCTTCGGAGAGCGGATCCTCGATATAGCGCTGGAGCGCCCGGCGCAGCGGCCGCGCCCCGTAGGAGCGGTCGCGGCACGTGGCGTCGATAATCCAGTCCACCACTTCTGGCAGGACGGTAATCTGCAGCTGCCGGTCGGTCAGGTGCGCGTTCAGCGTGCCGATCAGCAGCCCGGTAATGCGGCGCAGGTCGTCGTCGGACAGCGGTTCGAAGACGATGATCTCGTCCACCCGGTTGATGAATTCCGGGTTGAACGTCTTCTTCACTTCGCCGAGGACCATCTCGGTCACCGACTTCTGAATCTCGCGGCTGTCGGGCGACTGGAACCCCATCGACGCCTTCTTCTGGATGAAGCGGGCACCGATGTTCGACGTCATGATGAGAATGGTGTTCTTGAAGTTGACCCGGTTGCCGAGACCGTCGGTCAGATGACCGTCCTCGAACACCTGCAGCAGGATGTTGAAGAGGTCCGGGTGCGCCTTCTCGATCTCATCCAGCAGCACGACGGAGTACGGGTTGCGCTTGATCTTCTCGGTCAGCTGCCCGCCCTCTTCGTGACCGACGTAGCCGGGCGGCGATCCGATCAGTTTCGACACCGAGTGCTTCTCCATGTACTCCGACATGTCGAAGCGGATCAGCGCGTGATCGCTGCCGAACAGGAAATTGGCGAGCGCCCGCGCGAGCTCGGTCTTGCCGACGCCGGTGGGCCCCAGGAAGATGAAGCTGCCGACGGGCCGGCTCGGGTTCTTGAGCCCGGCGCGTGAGCGGCGGATCGCGCGCGACAGCGCCGAGATCGCTTTCTCCTGGCTGATGACGCGCCGATGGAGCTCTTCTTCCATCCGGAGCAGCTTGTTGCCCTCGTCTTCGTTCACCGACGTGAGCGGCACGCCGGTCCACTTCGAGACGACTTCGTCGATCTCCTGTTTGCCGATGGCAATGCGCGACGCGCCGGACTTCACGTCGACGCGCTCGCGGACGAGCAGGCCGTCGCGCGCCGGCAGTTCGGGATCGCGATAGAGCCAGGCGCGATCGGCGGCCGGCGGCTCGAGCTGTTCGACGGCCTGGCGGATCGTCCGGCCAACTTCGCCCATCTCGGCATTCATCTCCGCTTCGCGGAGCTTGGCGCGCGACCCGGCTTCGTCGATCAGGTCGATCGCCTTGTCGGGAAGGAAGCGATCGGTGATGTAGCGGCTCGACTGGTAGACCGCCGCTTCGATGGCTTCGTTCGAGTATTCGACGTGATGGAACGACTCGTAGCGATCCTTCACGCCCATCAGGACCTGGACCGTCTCCTTCTCGGAAGGCGGATCGACCTTGATGGCCTGGAACCGGCGTTCGAGCGACCGGTCCTTTTCGATGTACTTCCGGTACTCGGCGGGCGTCGTCGCGCCGATGCAGCGAATCTCACCGCGCGAGAGGGCCGGCTTCAGGATGTTGGCGGCGTCGAGCGAGCCCTCGGCCGATCCGGCGCCGACCAGCGTGTGCAGCTCATCGATGAACACGATGATGTTCGGGTTCTCGGTGAGCTCCTTCATGATCGCCTTCAACCGCTCCTCGAACTGGCCGCGGTACTTGGTGCCGGCGACGATGAGCGAGATGTCGAGCGCGAGAATCCGTTTGTCGGCCAGAAAGTGCGGCACGTCGCCGCAGACGATCTTCTGGGCGAGTCCTTCGACGATGGCCGTCTTGCCGACGCCCGGTTCGCCAATGAGCACGGCGTTGTTCTTGGTGCGGCGGCAGAGGACCTGCTGGACCCGCTCGAGCTCGACGCCGCGGCCGACCAGCGGATCGAGCTGGTTCTTCATCGCCGCGTCGGTCAGATCGCGGCTGAACTCGGCGAGCAGCGGCGTCTCCTTCGGGCGGACCGGCGCCGTCTTCTCGTTGAGGAGCTGGACGATGTCCTCGCGGACGCTCGCCAGCCGCATGCCCTTTTCGTAGAGAATCGAGGCGGCGACCGACCGCTCTTCGCGCAGGATGCCGAGCAGCAGGTGCTCGGTCCCGATGTAGGTGTGCAGGAGGCGGTCGGCTTCTTCAGCGGCGAAGGTCAGGACGCGCTTGGTCTCGCCGCTGAACGGAATCTCGACCGAGGTCGAGACCTTTTCGCGGAAGACCTGCCGGCCTTCGATCTCCTTGCGGATGCTGTCGAGCGACAGGTGCGAGCGCGCAAAGATGCGGCTCGTCAGCCCCTTGCCTTCGCGGATCAGGCCGAGCAGCAAGTGCTCGGTTTCGATCGAACTGCTTCCGAGCTGGGTCGCCTCGTACCTGGCGAAGAAGAGGACGCGGCGAGCCCGTTCCGTGTATCGTTCAAACATTCAGGGGTCCGGGGAGTAAGTGGCACATCGGCGATCCCTGCTCGCATTATACGGCATCGCCGCCGAAAGCTTTGGGGACGCGAGGTAATTCCGGGCAGCGCCGGGCAATTCTGGTCGGTCTGCAGGGACGAATCGCGGCCGGACCGGCTCACGCGTGCGCGGCGGGAAAGTACAGACGGACCGTCGCGCCGAGCGCGGGCTCGCTCGAGAGGGTGACCAGGCCGTCCATTTCCTTGACGAGACCGTAGACGGTCGAGAGCCCCAGTCCGGTGCCCCGGCCAAACTCCTTGGTGGTGAAGAACGGCTCGAACGCCCGCTTCTGCGTGGCGTCGTCCATCCCCACGCCGGTGTCGCTCACTTCGAGCAGGACGAACGTCCCGGCGGTGACGTCGGGCCGGGCCGTGCGCTCGTCGAGGCAGACGTTCGCGGTGCGGATCATCAACCGCCCGCCGTGCGGCATCGCGTCGCGCGCGTTCTGCGCCAGATTCACGAGGATCTGTTCCATCTGACGGCGATCGGCCACGATCGGCATCACGTCCGGATCGACGTCGCCGGCGATCACGATCTGATCGCCCACGACCTCGCGCAGCATCGGCACGGTCTCCTTGACGAGGTGCGACAGATTGATCCGCGTGCGGTCGAGCTCGCTGCGGCGGCTGAAGGCCAGCAATTGCTGCGTCAGGCCGGCCGCGCGCTCGCCGGCGCGCTGGATCTCGGCGACCTGAACCCGCCGCGGATCGTCGTCGCGCAAAGTCCTGCGCGAGCCAATCGGAGTAGCCGAGAATCGCGGTCAGCAGGTTGTTGAAGTCGTGCGCGATGCCGCCGGCCAACTGGCCGATGGCCTCCATCTTCTCTGTTTGCCGCAACCGGCCTTCCAGCTGCCGGCGCTCGGTCACGTCGCGTACGACGGCGACAAACCCGTCGAGCCGATCCACGTCGCTCGGCAGCGGACGCACGACGACCGAGCCGACGAACGTCGCGCCGTCCGGGCGGCGGCAGACACCTTCCCGCTCAGCGCGCCCGCGCCGGCGGGCCTCCTCGAAGAGGGCCTCGCCTTCGGCTTCGGTGAGTCCGAACAACGGCGGCGCCGGCTGCGTCCTGCATCACCGCCGCGCTGGCGCCGAAGACGTGCTCGGCGCCCGCCGGCCACGTGACGATGCGGCCACGATGGTCGAGCACGAGCATCGCGTAGTCCTTGATCGTCTCGAGCATCAGGCCCATCCGCGACTCGACCTCCCGCAGACGGCGGTCGGCGGTCTTGCGCGCGCGTTCGCGCTGGTCACGCACGAGGTCGGCGTGTTCCAGCGACATCGCCGCGTAGCGCGCGAGCTCGCCGAGCAACTCGAGATCGTCTTCAGGAAACAACGCGCCGACGCGCTGGACGACCACGACCACGCCCCAGACACGGTCGCCACTCGCAATCGGCGCCACCAGCGCGCGGCTCCCGGCCGCCGTCAGACGGCGCGCGAGCGCGGCGCCTGAGTCGGCGACGCTGCCGGCCATCGGCCGGCCGCCGCGATCGCCTCGCCAACCAGCCCATCGGACGCCGCGATCTCCAAGTCCGATGAGGCGCGCATCAGACGCGGTCTGAACGACGAACGCCCCAGTGGACTGACGGCCGTCCCGCAGCGCGACCAGGAGCAGCGCGTTGCTCACGCTGCCGGCCATCGCCCGGTGCAAATCTTCGGCGGTGCGCGCGCCACGCTCTTCGGCATCGTGCCGCGCCGTGGCGGTCAGGTAGCTCGACTGTTCAGCTACGCTGCCACGCCGCGCGCAGCCACCGCGGCGTCGCGAACGCGAGATAGTAGCCGGCGCAGGCGAGCGCGCTCAGAAACGACGACCGGAGCGTCGCGCGCGAGAACGGTCTCCGACAGTGTACCCGCCGGCGGAGATCAGGTAGACGATGGCGAGCGCACCGGCCGCGACGGCCGCCAGCGTCAGCCGCGCGACGGTCAGGCCCCGCGCGCGCCGCGCCTCGAGCGCCAACGCGGCGGCGCCGTAGGCGAGCAGCGCGGAGATCGCCAGCCACACGACGACGCCGCGGATCGACGTGCGAGGACGGGAGCGCGATCGTCGCGCCGACGGCGCCGATCGCGACGCCGAGCGACGCGAGAGACAGGACACGCGGCACGTCGCGCACGTGCGAGATCAACCGCACGAGCAGGTACGGTTGCAGCGCCAGCATCGCGAAATACACCAGCGGACCAGCGCGCAGACGGCGCGATGTTCAGATAGGCGAGCGCCGCCAACGGCCACACGACGTCGAACCGGTGGCGATCGCCACCCCGTCTCCACACGCGCCACGCGCTGATCGCCGCCAGCACCGTCGCGGTGCAGATCAGGATCGCGCCGGAATAGTTCGCGACGTTCAGGAGATAGCGCATGCGGAACTCAGCGACCCTCGCCCAACGTGCGGATCGCGTGCACGATGTCGGCTTCGTCGGCGGCCGACCAGCCGCCTCCCGACCGGATGAACTGCACCTCGCCGCGTCGATCGACCACCAGCAGAACCGGCACCATCCGAAGCCGCAGCCGGCTGAGATCGAGGAGCGTCGGCGCCGCGCTCACGGCGATGTCGCGCGCAAACTGCGCCTCGGCCCGCGGGTTCGAGTCCGGCGCGATCACCGCCACGCCCATCGACGGCATGTCCGCCACCGCGGCGGTCACGCGCGCGAGCGCCGGCTTCAGCTGCTGACAAACGCCGCAACCGCTCCGCGCGAAGATGACGACGGTGTACGCGTGGCGGTCATAGACCCCGGCCGGCACATCCAGGCGCTCGCCGACGGCATAGCCTGCGCGCGAGCGCCGGCGCACCCACGATGCTGCGGACCAACGGAAACGCGAGCGTGCCGATCAGGATCAGGACGCAGACGCCAATGCTTCCGGTGGCGATGCGCGCGACGAAGTCCGATCCCGCGTCATCTCAGCTCGCATCGGAGGTACGGACAGACACCGTCGCACGTCTCCGTCCACAGCCAGCCGCAGGCGGGCCAGTCGTCATCCGGCGTACAGCTGGTGCTGCTCTTGCACGTCTGCCCCGCCGCCGCCGCAGCCCCAGCCGGTCGCACATTCGCAGGACTCTTCATTGAACGCCAGCGCGACCATGGCGCGCCGGACCCAGTTGGCGGCGCGCTCGCTGATCGGTTCGAGGCTGGCAAACGTCCCCTCTCGCGGGCCGAGGCGATAGAGGACAAGCTCCGCCTCTTCCCGGCCAACCAGGCGCGCCAGTTGGTCGCCAATCGACTTCGCCGACGCACGTTCCTCCGACGTCGGCGCGGAAAAGAACTCGGGGGTGACGAGCCTGGCAGCGTCGTGAAGCAGCTCGACCGCCGGCTGAGGAAGGTCGGGATGCGCCTCGAGATAAATGCGGATATGCCGGCGCCACACGCCGGAGCGGAGTGTGGGAGAGAGCGCGCGCGCAATCTCGCGGCGATAGGCGAATGGATAGGCGTGGATGAACTCGAGCCGCGGTTTCGAGGCGATCCGTCGACAGGCCGGACACCCAGGTCCGGATCGCCTGCGACGCGTCTGGCGTCGAGATCGCGCGCAGTAGCACGGTCTCGAGCGGGAGCGTGAACGCAATGACGAGCGCACACAGCACGACACGACGACGAGTTCTCGCAGTCACAGAAGGATCCTCGCATGCGCGGCATCGGGCAGGCGACACCAAGTTTTGGGCACGCTCCAAGTCCAACCGGGACTCTACGGACCGCCGATCCGCCTGTCAACGGCCGGTGCACAAGGCTTGGGGGTGTCGGCCGCGACCGTGTCGCTCGAGTCCCAAAGAGTCCGTTACAGTCCGCTAAAGTCCGTCAAATCAAACGCCCACCCTCGAGGCGAAGCGTCCGGTCGCATGACGCCGCCAGCGCGGGATTGTGCGTCACGATGATTGAGGTCAGGCCATGCTCGGCGTGCATGTCGCGAATCAGGCGATGGAGGTCGGCGGCGGTCGTTTCGTCGAGGTTGCCGGTCGGCTCGTCGGCCAGCAGGAGGCTCGGCCGGCCCACGAGAGCGCGGGCGACCGCCACCCGCTGCTGCTCGCCCCCCGAAAGTGCCCCGGGGCGGTGGTGGCTCCGGCCGGTCAGCCCGACCCGCGCCAGCACGGTCACCGCACGTTCCTCGCACTCGGTGACGGGCCGCCTCGCGATGCGCAGCGGCATCTCCACATTCTCGAGCGCGCTGAACTCCGGCAGCAGATGATGGAACTGAAAGACGAACCCGACCTGCTGGTTGCGGAAGACGACGCGTGCTTCGTCGTTCATCTGGTCGATCGCGGCGTCGCCGATGCGAACCTGGCCGGACTCGAAATCATCGAGTCCACCGAGCACGTGCAACAAGGTGCTCTTCCCCACCCCTGAAGCGCCCACAATCGCGAGCATCTCGCCACGTTCGACGCTGAGATCGAGGCCGTGCAGAACTTCGACGCGGCCCGTCGCCGTGCCGTAGGACTTCACGAGGCCGGAGATCTCGACGAACGCCATGGCTACTGGTTCCGGAGCGCTTCGGCCGGATCGAGCCGGCCAGCCTGGCGCGACGGATAGATGGTGGCCAGGAGACACACGGCGAGCACCGAGACGACGACAATCACGACGTCGAGCGGCACGACTTTGAAGGGAATGTGCGTGATCTGGTAGACGTCGGCCTCCAGCTGGATCAGCTTGTAGCGGTCGGCGACGAAACACAGCGCGAGCCCGAGGATCGTGCCGACAGCCGTGCCGACAACACCGATCGTGGCGCCTTGCAGGACGAAGATGCGGCGGATCACGCGGGCCGGTGCGCCCATCGTGCGCAGGATCGCGATGTCGCGGCTCTTCTCCATCACGAGGAGGACCAGCGACGCCACGATGTTGAGCGCGGCGACCATGACGATGAGCCCGATCGCAAGCGAAATGGCCGACCTTTTCCAGCCACAACGCCGAATACAGCGGGGCGTTGAGCTCGGTCCAGTCGTCCACCTGGTAGCCGACCCCAAGCTTCTCCTGCAGCGCGTCGCGCAACAGGGGCGCCTGATCGACCTGCTCGATCTTCAACTGGACGAGGTCCGGGCCCTCGCGCCCGAGCATCTGCTTCGCGGTCTCGATCGTGACGAAGATGTTCAACGAGTCCGTCTGGTAGAAGCCGAACTTCGCGATCCCGACGACCTTGAGCGCGCGCTGCTTGGGGGCGGCAAATCCCGGCCCGATCACCAATTGGGTCGTCGAGAGGTATACCGTGTCGCCCACCGACGCGCGCAAGAACCGCGCGAGCTCGGCGCCCAGGATGACGCCGTCCTGGTCGTCCGGCGACCGGTTCGCGAGCGCGTTCACGCTGCCGGATTGCATCGCCGACTGGATCTCGGTGACCTGCGGCTCGCGCGCCGGATCGATGCCCTTGATCTCGACCGGCTGGGTGTCCGCGGCGGATGATTCAATCAGGCCCTTGCCGACAACCGCCGGCGCCGCCCCGATGACGCCGGGCACCATCAGCGGCTTGATTTCCTCTTCGAGGTCAGCGCCGTAGTTGCCGGTCTTATAGACGTAGATGTGTGCCGTCGATCCGACAATCCGATCGCGCAATTCGCGCTGCACGCCGGTCATGAGCGCCAACGCGACAATGACCGCCATCACGCCAACCGTCACGCCCAACATCGACACGCCCGAAATGAGCGAGATGAAGGCCTGACGTCGCCGAGCCGTCAGATAGCGCCGCGCGATAAACCACTCAAAGGACATTGATCAATTTTTATTGATGATTGGTGATTGCATTGGGTATTGGTGATTGGTCATTGCATTGCCTCATTGCCTCATTGCCCCATTGGCCCATTGGCTCATTGCTCGTGCCCTTCACTCGCCAACGGTCGCATCAGCGGAAAGAGGATGACGTCGCGGATCGACGGGCTATTGGTGAGCAGCATGACCAGCCGGTCGATGCCGATGCCCTCGCCGCCGGTCGGCGGCAGGCCGTACTCCAGCGCACGGACGTAGTCCTCGTCCATCTGGTGCGCTTCGGTGTCGCCGGCGGCGCGGTCCTTGAGCTGGTCTTCGAAACGGCGGCGTTGCTCGACCGGGTCATTCAGCTCGCTGAAGCCGTTGGCGATTTCGAATCCGCCGGCATAGAGCTCGAAGCGTTCGACGGTGTCGGGGTCGTCGGGGCGCTGCTTCGACAGCGGCGAGACCTCGGTCGGAAAGTCGTAGACGAACGTCGGCTGGATGAGCCGATCCTGCCAGAGCGCCTCGAAGATGCCAGCGGCGATGCGGCCGGCGCCGTGTGCCGGGGCGACCGTCATCCCGAGAGCGCTCGCCACGTTCGCCGCCTCACCGCGGTCGCGCAGCGAGGCGTCGGTCACCGGTCGGCTGAGGCGCTCGCTCGCCGCCTCGGCGGCGGCCTGACGAAGCGAGAGCCGGCGGAACGGCGCCGCAAATGAGAGCTGATGATCGCCGAACGGGAGCGTCGACCCCGCCGGCGACCTCGGTGGCGATCTCGGTCAGCAGTTCCTCGGTCAGTCGCATCAAGTGCTCGTAGTCGACGTACGCTTCGTAGAACTCCAGCATCGTGAACTCGGGGTTGTGCTGGGTCGAGATGCCCTCATTCCTGAAGTTACGGTTGATCTCGTAGACACGTTCGAACCCGCCCACCGTGAGCCGTTTGAGATAGAGCTCGGGCGCAATGCGCAGGTACAGATCGAGATCGAGGGCGTTGTGGTGGGTGATGAACGGGCGGGCGAGCGCGCCGCCCGCGATCGGCTGCATCATCGGGGTCTCGACTTCGAGGAAACCGCGCCCGTTGAGGAAGCGCCGGATGCCGGCCACCACGCGCGCCCGGGCCTCGAACACCCGACGCGAATCGGGATTGACGATCAAATCGAGGTAGCGCTGCCGGTATCGTGTTTCGACATCGGTCAGGCCATGCCACTTCTCCGGCAGCGGAAGGAGACATTTCGCGAGCAGTTGCAGCCTCGCGGCCCAGACCGTCAACTCGTTGGTCTTGGTCCGGAAAACCCGCCCCTCGATGCCGATGTGATCGCCAAAGTCGAGCAACTTGAAGACGTCGAAGTCGTGCGGCGAGAGCGAATCGGCCCGGACATACGCCTGCAGCCGCTGCAATCCGTCGGACAACACCAGAAAGTTGGCCTTGCCAAACGACCGCATGCCGACAATCCGGCCGGCGACGCGAACGACCGGCTGGTCGGCCTCGAGCGCCTCACCGGTCGCACCGCCATGCGCCTCGACCACCTCTGAGAGCGTGGCGGTGCGGTCGAACCGGTTCGGGTACGCCGCGTCCCCCAGGCGCACGAGCTCTTCGAGCTTGGCGCGGCGCTGGGCTGCCTGTTCAACTTCGTTCGACATAAGTTACTGATCGTCCCCTGGGGCCTGGGCCTCGGGCCCTGGGCCTTCAAGTGCTTTTCTCACCGCATCGAGCACGCCGTTCACGAAGCGCGGCGAGTCGTCGGTGCCGTACGTGCGCGCCAGTTCAATCGCTTCGTTCAGCACGACGGCTGGCGGCGCCTCCGGATGCTGCAATTCCCACACGGCGACGCGCAGAATCAGGCGGTCAATCACGGCCAGGCGCTCGATGCGCCAGTTCTGAGTGTGCTCGGCGATCAAGCGGTCGAGATCGGCGACGTCTGTCGCAACGCCGCGCACGAGCGCTGCAGTGAACGCACGAAACGTGTCGTCGGCCTCCAGGTGATGCTCGGCCCAGAACGTCTCGAGCGCGTCGGCCGGCGTGACCCGGCCGACCTCCCACAGGTAGAGCGCCTGAAGCGCGGCCGCCCGCGCCTGATGCCGGAGCTCACTCATCACAAAGCCGAATCGCCACCGTCGATCCGGGCATAGAGCGCGGCCATCTCAATCGCCGCAGCGGCGGCCTCCCGTCCCTTGTTGCCGGGACCCTCTCCCGCCCGCGCCAGCGCTTCGTCTGCCGTGTGGGTCGTCAGGACCCCAAACGCGATCGGCACACCGCTGTCCTGGGCGGCGCGCGTGATGCCGTGCGCGGCGGATTGGGCGATGTAATCGAAGTGCGGCGTCTCGCCACGAATCAAACAGCCCAGGCAGACGACGGCGGACCACTCGCCTGACTTCGCGACGCGCGCGGCCGCCTGCGCCAGTTCGTAGGCTCCGGGCACGAGAAAGGTCTGGACGTCATCGACCGCCAGACCGGCCTCGCGCAGCACTTCACGCGCGCCACGTTCGAGGCGGTCGGTGATGAAGGCGTGATACGTCGAGACAATCAGGGCTATACGCACCCCGCACCTATTTGCCTTTGAACTCGGGCTTCCGCTTCTCGAGAAAGGCGCGCGTGCCTTCGCGCATGTCCTCCGTCGTCGAGACGAGCCCGAAGAGCGTGGCCTCGTAGTCCTCGGCGTCCTCGAACGACATGTCCAGTCCGCCGGCGACGGCCTCGAGCAGGTACCGCACAGCCACCGGCGCCTTGGCAGCGAGCTCGTGCGCCAACGCGCGCGCGTCGGCGAGCAACTGCGCAGCCGGCACGACGCGGTTGACGAGGCCAATGCGAAAGGCCTCCTCAGCGCCAATCTGCCGCCCGGTCAGCAGCAGCTCCATCGCCCGGCCGCGGCCGACCAGCCGCGGCAAACGCTGCGATCCCGCATATCCGGGAATCAATCCGAGGTTGATCTCAGGCTGGCCGAATTTCGCGTTGTCCGCAGCGAGCCGGATCGTGCAGGCCATCGCCAGCTCGCAACCGCCGCCGAGCGCGAACCCGTTGACGGCAGCGATCACCGGAAGGCGCGACCGTTCGAGATGATCGAAGATCCGCTGACCGGCGCGCGCATGCTCGCGCCCGCCGATCGGCGTCTGCACGGCGAGCTCGTTGATGTCGGCGCCGGCGACGAACGACTTCTCGCCCGCCCCAGTCAGGACGATGACACGAACCGTGGCGTCCTGCTCGGCCGACGTCAGGAGAGCATCGAGCTCGGCGAGCGTGGCGCCATTGAGCGCGTTCAAGACCTTCGGCCGATTGATGGTCACGACCAGTACGGCGCCGTCGCGCTCGACCAGCAGGTTCTCGAAAGCCATATCCGGCTGATTATACGTCGCGGGTTCGGCGGCGATCGCGCATCCAGCGCCAGGCGAGGACGACAGGCCGCACCGGCGACCGCTCCGGCGAAGTCGGCGACGATGTCATCCAACGCCGGAGAACGACCGGGGACGAACCGCTGATGCAGTTCATCGGTCGCGCCGTAGGCCGTGCTGAAGACGGTCGCCCATGCCGCGCTGGAGATCGTCACGCCGGCCCAGCGGCCCGAAGCGCGTGCGAAGAGGACGAGCATCGAGAGCAGCCCGTAGCCGAGGAAGTGTCCGGTCTTGTCGCTGATGCCACCCGGCAGGGACGTGAGGTTTGGAAGACTCGAGGCAAAGAAGATCGCCGCCATCTGCGCCAGCGCCGGCAACCAGATCAGGAACCGCCGCGCGTCAGCCAAAGGCGAAATA
Organism: uncultured Acidobacteriota bacterium; assembly: GCA_963816795.1. GTDB lineage: Bacteria > Acidobacteriota > Vicinamibacteria > Vicinamibacterales > SCN-69-37 > CAWFLT01. The sequence goes on from CAWFLT010000006.1 coordinate 525,735, forward strand.
CATCACCCAGCCGAGGCCATACGCGCCGACGACGAGCGCGGTAAAAATGCGCCCGGCCAGCCGGTACTGCGCTTGCGGATCATCACGGAGCAGCACGCCGAAGACTGTGGACACGGCGGCCGCGAAGAGAATCATGACGCCGAGATGCGTGGTCATCAGCCCTTGCGTCCCCGGGCGAAGTCCACCGCGTCGAGCACGACGAGCGCGTTCAAGAGGCCGCTCACGATCAGGAAGGTGTTGCCGTACTCGTAGGTCACGGCCACGACGTTGCCGACCCCCTTGCCGGTCATCGCCGCGAGCACGCGCGGAAGCGCGATCGCCCACTCGGCCGACGCGGCGAGAAAGACGAGCGGCTCGCTCATCTGAAACGGGAACAAGCGGCCGTCGAATCCGAGACCGATGACGAACATGCCGATGAGGATGACGAAGAAGATCGCGCCCTTGCGGTGCTGGCCGACCATCAGATGACCGGCGCCGGGAACGAGCCAGGCCAGCAGACCGACGGCCACCGCGCTCGTCCGCGGGGCGGTCGCCTCCTGGGCTGGTTTGCCGACGATGTCGGCGGACTTGCTCGGTGGAGTCATCTGCGGCAGTTTATCCGACTTGCCGGAACGTTCCGGCCATCCGAACGACGCCATACGCCACCATGGCGCCAAGCGGCAGCGCGGCGAGCGCCCGCGCGGCGTTCGAGATCGGCGCGAGGTGCAGCCATTCGAGGGCGAGTGTCACGGCGGTCGGGATGGCCGCCGCGACGATCCACGGCACGAGCGACGGGGACTGGCCGCCGGCGCCTCACGGCCGCCATCGCGACGATGGCGCCCAGTGGCGCCGCCAGGTACAGGCCGCTGCACCTGGCACACACCGGCCACTGGACGTGGGCGGTCCGGAACGATCGATCGGGCCGCTGATGACAAACGCGGGAGGCGGCGAGATACACGATGCCGGCAAACGCGGGCGCCGCCTGCGAGACGCGCGACGTCGCTGCCGCCGTCAACGTGATCGGCCAGACGAGCGACAGCACGACGAGCAGCTTTACCATCCGGCCAGGCCCTTGAGCAGCACGGCCCAGGTCGGCGCGAGCGCCCATTTGAGCAGGACATCAACGAGGAGCAGCGCCGCACCGAGCATCAGCCATCGCCGCTCTGCGACCAGCGAATACGGAAACCGTCTGACGCGCGACAGCAGCCACGCCCGAGAGCACGACGCCGAGGATCACGAAGCCAGTCACCCGGATGACGGCCCAGGGATGCCAGCCCATCACCGCCGACGCGACGGGATGCGCGCTCGTCGCCGCCATCGCGCCGACATACTCGCCCATCTGATTCATGAGCGCCGCACCCATCGGCATCGACAGGACACCGGCCGTCGCCACCGACGCGACGGTGAAGACGACGGCATGCGCCGCATGCCGCGGCACGAAGACGGCGGGCGAGCTCTCCGGCCCGATGCCGGTGCGCACCCACTGAATCATCTCGTCTCGGTACGACGCGCGCAGGAACAGGTCTCCCCCATCGGCCCGGCGCGACCATCCGCTCGCGGCCATGACGGTGGAGACGACGGCGAGCGTCAGCGCCCAGATCAGCATCACCGCGATCGCCTGCCGCGTGCGACCGCGCCCGAGCTCCACCGCCATCCGCCACCAGGCGACCGCGGCATTCAGACACGGCACGAGCACCGGCTGCCCGATCATCCAGCCGATCGCGTAGGACACGACGGTGGCGACGGGGATCAGGAGCATGGCGCTCAGTGCTGGGCATTCATCGATAATGGCCAATCGGCAATCGGCAATGGCAGAGACATCGACAATCGACAATCGCGATTGGCCATCGATAATCGATTAATCGATTCGACGGTCGAATCGGCAATTGCCAAATCGATCGATCGCCAAATTGGCAATCGACCATCGGGATTTGGCAATTGCCGATGTCTTTGACATGCACATTGCCGATTGTCAATTGTCGATGAATGCCTACAGCTTCCACTCTCCAAAATGCTCCTCATACCGCGCCCGAAAGTCCGCCAGCGTGTAGGCGTGCGCCTGGCCGCCAAGGTGCTCGAGGGCATAGGTCGCGGCGACGCTGCCGAGCCGGCCGCAGGTCTCGAGATCGGCGCCGTGCGCCAGCCCCTTCATCAGGCCGCCGCGATAGGCGTCGCCGACTCCGGTCGGATCGGCGATGACTTTGGGCGTCACCGCGGGCACGTCGACGCGCGACGCGCCTCGATACAGACTGGACCCGTGTTCGCCACGGGTGACGACCAGCGTCGACGCGCGCTCGAGGATCTCGGTCTCGCCGAGACCGGTCTTTTCACGGATCAGCTCGAGCTCGTAGTCGTTGCAGATCACGAGCGCAGCGCCACGGAGGCCGTCCGCGAGCTCGTCGCCCGACATCCGTGCGCACTGCTGGCCCGGATCCCAGATGAACGGCAACGACAACGTCCGGCACTCGTCCGCGTACTGAGTCATGGCGGCGGGATCGTTGGGAGAAATAATCGCGAGGCCGACTTCGCCGGCGGTGCGAAACGAGAGCTCGGCCGCGTGGGCCATCGCCCCGGTGTAGAACGACGCAATCTGATTGTTGGCCGAGTCGGTACTGCAGAAGAACGACGCCGTGAACTTCTCGCCGACCTCCTGGACGAGCGAGGTGTCGATCCCCGCCGCCTCGAGCCAGCGCCGGTACTCGGCGAAGTCCTGGCCGGCAGTCGCCATCAGCACGGGCCGTTCGCCGAGCAGGGCCAGCGTGTAGGCGATGTTCGGCGCGCAGCCGCCACGCCGCTTGTCCATGCTGTCGACGAGAAAGCTGAGGCTGACTCTCGAAAAGTGCTCCGGCAGGAAGTGGTCCGTGAACTTCCCGGGGAACGACATCAAATAGTCGTAGGCGATCGAACCGGTCACGATGAGTCGCATGGGCACCTAAGGTGAAGTCAGATACTTGCCGATGATGGGTTGAAGGCGCGTCCTGGCTGACTGAGGCACGGCATCGGGACGCGTGATGATCGCCGTCGCCAGGGCGCGGGCACACTCGCACGTCCGCTCGATCGGGAGCTGCTCGACCGCGTGTGCAATCACCTGCTGCGCCGTCCTCGCGTTCTGCATCAGGTTGGCGACGATCATCTCGACCGTCACCGAGTCGTGATCGGGATGCCAGCAGTCGTAGTCGGTCACGAGCGCGATCGTCGTGTAGCAGATCTCCGCCTCGCGTGCGAGCTTGGCTTCCTGCAGGTTCGTCATGCCGATGATGTCGAACCCCGAGGCACGGTACGCGTTGGATTCGGCAACGGTCGAGAACTGCGGTCCCTCCATACAGACGTAGGTCCCGCCACGATGCACTGACGCACCGGCCCGCGTCGCGGCGTCATAGGCGATCGCGCTCAGGGGACCGCAGAACGGATGCGCGAACCCGACGTGCGCCACCAGACCGTCGCCAAAGAACGTGCTGACGCGCCCGCGCGTGCGATCGTAGAACTGATCCGGGATCACGAGATCGAGCGGCTTGTAGTCGGCACGCAGGCTGCCCACGGCGCTCGCCGACAGGATCCATTCGACGCCCAGCACCTTGAAGCCGTAGAGGTTGGCGCGGAAGTTCAATTCAGACGGCAGCAGCCGATGGCCGTGCCCGTGCCGCGCCAGAAACGCCACGCGCCGCCCGCGCAGCGTCGCCAGCACGTACGGGCCGGACGGTGGACCGAACGGCGTCTCGACGGTCCGTTCTTCGCGATCGGTCAACTCCGCCATGTCGTACAGTCCGGAGCCGCCGATGATGCCGATGGAGGTCATAAGGGGTGCTGGGTGCTGATGCTGGGTGCTGGGTGCTCGGTGCGATGGGCTCGACCACTTTGCGGCCGCCCTGTTCACGGATGATGCCGGCGGCGACCACCGGGTCGTGCTCGAAGAAGATAACGTACTCGCGGTCGATCGCCTCGCGGACGAAGCGTTTCTTGTACATCAACGTGTCCATCGGGTAGAGGTCGTAGCCCATGATCCAGGGCTCGTCGACGTGCGCGGTCGTCGGCATCAGATCCGCGGTGAAGATCGCCGTGCGTCCGCCGGAGTCGATCCGGACGAGCTGGTGATGCATCGTGTGGCCGCCCGTCCGCCAGACGCTGATGCCGGGCAGGACCTCCCCATCGGCTTCGATGAACCGGATGACGCCGGCGTCCTGCAGCGGCACGAAGTTCTCGGCCAGGTAACTGGCGCGATTGCGCTCATGCGGATGCGTCGCGTCTTCCCATTCGGCGCGCCGCACGAAATACGTCGCGCGCTGGAATCGCGGCACCAGACGGCCATCCTGCACGGTCGTGAACCCGCCGGCATGATCGAAATGCAGGTGAGAGGCGATGACGACGGCGATGTCGTCGGCGGTGCAGCCGGCCGCGGCCAGCGAGTGATCGAGGTGTGACTGACGGTCGATGCCGTAGATCTCACTGTCTTTCGGCGTCATCTTGTCGCCGATGCCGGCGTCGATGAGGACGAGCTGGCCGCCGGTACGCACGAGGAGCGGCCGCAGGCCGAGCGCAATGCGATTGCGATCGTCGGCCGGAGCGCGGCGCTGCCACAGCGGTTTCGGAACGACGCCGAACATGGCGCCGCCGTCGAGCCTGAAGGTGCCGTCGGAGAGCGAAATCAACTCGACGTCGCCGAGCGTCACGAGGCTGGGTCCTTTGGCGTGGCGTGTTCCTTCAACTCGATCAAGACGCCGAGGGTGCTCGCCGGATGCAGGAAGGCGATGCGGGTGCCGCCGGCACCGGCGCGGGGCGTCTCGTCGATCAGACGCACGCCGTCCGCCTTGAGCGCGGCGAGTCTGGCGTCGAGATCGTCGACGATCAGGCAGAGATGGTGCAGTGGAGAGCCGCGGCGCTCCAGGAACTTGGCGATCGGCGAGTCGGGCGTCAGCGCCTCGACCAGCTCCAGCCGGGTGCCGCCGGTTTCGACGAACCGGATCCGATGCGGCCCGACATCTTCTGGCGGGCTGGTCTCGAGCCCGAAGAGTCGCGCGAACAGCGTCGCGTGCGCCGCCGCGTCGGTCACGGCCACACCAACGTGGTCGAGCAGCGCCGGTCCGGCGCCGGACCGCGCCATCACCATCGCCGCGGCGCCGTACGGATCGATCTGCCGCTCGGCGATCCGATTCAGCCACTCGTCGAACTCACCGGCGGCCAGCACATCGCGCTCGACATGCTGCATGAACTGGCGGCTCAGGACTTCCCGGAGCCGCCACTCAGCCCGCGACCGGCGCCGCACGCCGAGCGAAGCCCCCGAGCTCGGCGCGGAACCGCGCAATCATCTCGATCAAGTCGGGCACGCCGGTCGCCGAAGTGGCCACCGTTCGCATCACCGGCGGACGCCAGCGGCCCGCCGGCCATTGGTCGAGCGACAGCATCGCTTCGATCGAGGCCGCCGTCCGATCGGCGCCCTCGCGGTCGGCTTTGTTGACCACGAAGATGTCGGCGATCTCCATGATGCCGGCCTTGAGCGCCTGGACTTCGTCGCCGGCGCCGGGAACGAGCATGACGATCGAGATGTCGGCGGTGCGCACGATGTCGACTTCGTCTTGACCGACGCCCACGGTCTCGATGATGACGATGTCGAACCCGGCGGCGTCGAGCACACTCGCGGCTTCGGCCGAGGTCCTGGCCAGACCACCCAGATGGCCGCGCGTCGCCATGCTGCGGATGAAGACGCCCTCGTCTTGCGCGTGGGCCTGCATGCGGACGCGATCGCCGAGGATGGCGCCGCCGCTGTAAGGGCTGGTCGGATCGACCGCCAGGACGCCGACGGTCGATCCGGCCGCGCGGAAGGCCGCAATCAACGCGTCGACCAGCGTGCTCTTCCCGGCCCCGGGCGGGCCGGTCACACCGACCAGGTACGCGCGGCCCGTCGAGGGATGGAGCTGGCCCACCAGTGGTGCGGCGGCCGGCGCCTCGTTCTCGATCAGGGATATCGCGCGCGCCACGGCGCGCGGGTCGCGGCCGAGTCACGCGGTCGGCAAGCGCACGAATGGCGTCGGGCGTCGGGGTACTCACCGGCCGAGCAGATGGCGCGCGATCACCAGCCGTTGCACCTCGCTGGTGCCTTCGCCAATGGTACAGAGCTTGACGTCGCGAAAAAATTTCTCGGCCGGGTAGTCCTTCACGAAGCCGTAGCCACCGTGGATCTGGACGCACTCTTCCGCGGCCCGGACGGCAATCTCGCTCGAATACAGCTTCGCGATCGACGACTCGATCGACGTGCGCTCAGCCCGCTGATCGCGCATCCATGCCGCACGGTAGGTCAGGAGCCGCGCCGCCTCGATCCGCGTGTACATGTCGGCCAGCTTCCACCGAATCGCCTGAAAGTGCGCGATCGGCTGGCCGAACTGGCGGCGCTCGAGCGCGTACCGTCGCGCCGCTTCATAGGCGCCTTGCGCGAGGCCGACCGCCAGCGCCGCGATCCCGATGCGGCCGGCGTCGAGCACCTGCATCGCGTTCACGAACCCCTCGCCTTCCGCTGCCGACCAGCGCCTCGGCCGGAACCCGGCACTCCTGAAAGATCACTTCGCTCGTGTCGCTCGCGCGCATGCCGAGCTTGTCTTCTTTCTTGCCGGCCAGGAGCCCGGGCGTCCCGCGCGACACCACGAACGCCGAGATGCCACGGCGCCCCTGCGCACGATCCGTCACCGCCATGACGACGAGGGTGCCGCCGATCGCGCCGTGCGTGATGAACTGCTTGGCCCCGGAAAGGATCCAGTGCTGGCCGTCGCGGCGCGCCGTGGTGCGCATGGCGCCGGCGTCGCTGCCGGCGTTGGCTTCGGTCAGCGCCCAGGCCCCGATGACCTCTCCACGCGCGAGCGGCGGCAGCAGCCGCCGCTTCTGGTCGTCGCTCCCAAACATGGCCAGGTGCGCCATGCAGAGGCCGTTGTGCGCGGCGATCGACAGCGCGATCGACGGATCGACCCGCGCCAGCTCTTCCATCGCGATGCAGTACTCGAGCGCCGACAACCCGGCGCCGCCGTACTCTTCCGCCAGCGGTGATGCCGGTCAGCCCGACGGCCGCCAGCTTCGGCATCAAATCGGCGGAAAACTGCTGCGCTTCGTCCCACGCCCGGACGTTCGGACGGATCTCGACCTCGGCAAACTCTCGGACGGTCTGCCGCAACAGCTCGTGCTCGCTCGTCGGCCGAAGGTCCATGGCGAAAAGTATAGTCCGGGGAAGCGCGAGGCCTCGATAGGACAGGGCCAGAGGCGCGACGCAGGCCCCGCGCCGCAGCTATGGCGCCGGCCCGCGCACGGAGGAGCACGGAGGACAGAGCTAGAGCGCACGGAGAAGAGGAAGTGGACACCCCGCGCCGACTTAATTCGGCGCGGGCCCGAGGCGCGGCGTGGGGCCCCGCGCCAGAAGTGTAGTGCGGCAGCGGTCGGCCCTAAAACGCGATGTTCAACCCGGCGTAAAACCGTTGCGGCGCTTTCTGGATCGGACTGCCGCTGAGGCCGTAGACGCGGTAGTCGAGCCGCAACCGAATGGGACCCGCGAGCTTGATCTTGAGTCCGCCGCCGATGTTGGTCCCGAAGTGCGTCTCGGTCTCTGCGAACGAGTACTCGCGGTACATCCCGCCGCCGACGGTGCCGTACAGCTGCACGCCCGTCGTCGGAGTCATCACCAGCACATTGAACATGCCGCTCCTCAGTCCCGGCGCGTTCGTCGTGGGTTCTTCGGTCACGTTCGAGTAGTCGAACTCGAAGCCGACGATGAGGAGGTTGATGCCGACCGCGAAGCCCCTGGCCGACCTGACGTCAGGCGTCGGCGACAGGCCGAGGAAGAACGTGAGGTCCGCGGCTGCGCTCGACGGAGTCGCCACCAGCGCGGCAAACGCCAGCGCGACCACGGCGAGAGTTTGCTTCATGACACGTGTATCGGGAGGACGCCGCCGGTAGTGCAGAAGCCGGAGGCAACGGCGCCGCAAGGCCGGACGAGAAGCACCGGAACACCGGACGAACTCGCGTCCGTCCGGCGCTCCGCGAGATGAGTTAGCCGACCTTAACGAGCGTCCAGAAGTTGATGTTCGGTGAACGACTCCGCCAGCTTCTTGGTAGATGACCTTGGCTTCTTCAGCGGTGAGCGCCTTCTCGCCCATGAGCGTCTCGTAGACCATCTTTCCGGGATCGTAGCTGAACGTCTTGGACGGCGGCATCGAGCTGCACGACGTAGATCGTGACGGGCGCCGGCGCCCCGCCGCCCACGTCGACCTTGTAGAGCTTGGCCATGGTGTCGCCAAAGGCCTTGGCCTCTGGTTTGGTCACTTTGGCGAACGCTGCACGAATCGACCCCCAGGCCGACTCGAAATCGGCGATTTTGTCCGACTTGATCTGGAACACCAGCATGACTGGCGAATCGGTAGTGAACTTCCAGCGGATCGGGCTTCTCCTGCGCCGGGGCCGGCGGGGCCGGCGTCTGGGCCGGAGGAGTCGTCGTCGCCTGAGCCTGCAGTTCCACACCCACGAACGTGCCGCAGCACGCCGTCAACATCGCCGCCACCAGTTTCCGTCCGCCTGCTCGTCGCAACAAACCTACCCGCGCCATTGAAATCTCCTTACTCTTGGGGCGTCCACCTCGCCCGGAAGCGTCATACTCTACCGTACCCTCGCACGGCGCAAACGCCGTCATACGAAAGTGACAAGAATTTCGTTGGCGACCAGCATGCCGGCGCGCGTCAGTCCGAACCCGTCTGGGCCGCGCCACATGTAGTCGGCTTGCACGTACGGGGCCAGCGCCTCGCCGTACCGAGCCCACGGATCGACCCCATAGCGGTCGAAAAAGTTCCCCGAGACAATCCCGCCGGTCAGCCGCAGCCCGGTGAACATGGCCTCTTCGATTTGCTCATTGTCGGAACGCACTTGCCGATCCCGCGCGATGTCGTGGCCAATCGTCACGGCGTCGATGTAATCGGCGGTCGAAGCCAGGTTCTTCCAGCGGTCACGCCCCAGCGTCGAATGCGCCCCACAGCCGAATCCCCTCCAGGCGCCTCCCTGCCAGTACTTGAGGTTGTGCCGGCTCTCGCAGCCAGGACGCGCGACGTTCGAGATTTCGTACTGGGCGAACCCGGCCTCGTCGAGCCGGCCGAGCGCCGCCAGGTACATGTCGGCCGCCTCGTCGTCGGACGACTGTTGCCAGGGAGCCGGCGCGACCAACCCCGGGCCCGTCGCCCGCGCCATCGTTTCTTTCAGAGGGGCGTTCGGGTACAGCTCGAGCAGGTAGAGCGACAAGTGGTCGGGCGCCAGGTCAACGGCCCGGTCGATGGTGCTCAGCCAGGAGGCCAGCGACTGGCCGGGTAACCAGAACATGAGGTCGAAGCTGAGGTTGTCGAACCCGGCCGCTCGCGCCGCGCGCACGGCCCCGGCAGCGCGCGCCGCCGAGTGGATCCGGCCGAGGCGTTGGAGCTCCCCGTCGTCGAACGACTGCACGCCAAAACTGATGCGGTTGACCCCGGCGGCGCGAAACGCCGCGAGGCGCTCGGGAGTCGCCGTTTCGGGATTGGTCTCGAGAGTGACCTCTGCGTCCGGGGTCAGGACGTAGGCTTCACGACATGCGCGAATGAGCCGGGCGATTTCGGCCGGCTCGAGCAGTGACGGCGTTCCGCCGCCGAAAAACACCGTGTCGGCGCCGGCGCCATCTCCCGCGCGTCAGGATTTCTTTCTCGATCGCCTCGACATACCGCTGTTTCAGCGCGGCATCGAACAGCCCGCGATTGAAATTGCAATAGCTGCAGATCGCCTGGCAGAACGGAATATGGAGATAAAGACCGAGCATGAATCGACAATCGGTTCGGAATTTTCCATTGTCGAATTCCCATCGAGTCGATTGACCCGATTGTCGATCGGCGATCCGGATCGATTGCGAGATTTACCATTGTCAATCGGATTGGCACATTGCCGATGTCTCTGCCATTGCAGATTGCCGATTCCCCGATTGCCGATTTCCCTATGCGCTTCCCGCCTTGCCGCCCGGCCACTTCAGTTCCTTGGGCTCGCGGAGCTGGGCTCGGGCCTGGCCCTGCGTCCGCGGGGGGAGCGCGCGGCGGCCCTTGTGCTTCTTCCAGAGCGTCGTCAGGTCGTCGGCGCCGCCATTGGCCGGCAGCATGCGGTAGTCGCCACCGTCGTACTCCAGAAACTCGCACATTTCATGAAGACGGGAGTGCAGCCGAAAGCCAACCCGGGCCTTGAGGGAGTCGATCTCGGCCTCATCGGGGAGGTCTTCGTAATTGGTCGTGAAGATCGTCGGCCGGCGCTCGTTGTAGCGGGTGTTGACGATGAGATTCATCGTCTCTTCGACCCATTCGGAGGGTTTCTCGGCGCCCAGATCGTCGAGGACGAGCAGTTCGGCCTCCATGACGGGCCGGAGGATGTCCATCTCGGCCGTGCGCACGACGGGGTTGTAGGTCGAGCGGATGACGCGCAGCAGATCGCGCACGTCATAGTAGAGCCCGTGGACCCGCTTCGTCGCGACGAGGTGGCGGAGCAACGCGACGGCAATGTGCGTCTTGCCGATGCCTGGCGGGCCAATCAGGCACAGTCCCTTGGGCACGGCCGGAAACAGATCGCCGAAGCGGCGGGCCTGGCTGAGCGCGGCCAGCAAGCGTTCGTTGGGATAGATCAGGAAATTCTCGAGCGTACAGCGCGCGTAGCGCGGAGGAATCCGCGCCTCGGCGACGAGCTGCGCCGTGGCGTTTTCCTCCCAGCAGTCACATCGTTCGACGCGATGCCGCGCATCGCCGCTGACCTGACGCCATCCCGTTCCGCTGCATTTCTCGCACGCCATGGAAGATCGATCAGTTTAGCACCGTCTCGCCTGTTCGGCCGGCACGAGCGCACGGCAGGAGCGCTCGGCATTGCCTGGATCCGCGTCAGAACTCAACAGCATGGCGCCTATGACTTAATTGCGTTTCACTTCTGCGCCGGTTTGCTTCATAAGAAGCTGTGCCGCAATCTCAATTCCCGCCGGCGCAGGGTCTTTACGATCCCCGCGACGAGCATGACGCGTGCGGATTGGGATTCGTCGCCGACATCAAGGGCCGGCGGTCGAATGCGATCGTGCGCCAGGCCCTTCAGGTGCTGATCAACCTGCTTCATCGCGGCGCCTGCGGCTCCGAGCAGAACACGGGAGACGGCGCCGGCATCCTGATGCAGATGCCGGATCGATTCCTGCGCAAGGAAACGGGCCGCCTCGGCATCGCGCTGCCGGCGGCCGGCGAGTACGGCGCCGGCCTCGTGTTCCTGCCGCCCGATCCGGCGGCGCGCCGCCAGGTCCAGTCCCTCTTCGAGGAGACGGTGCGCGAAGAAGGCCAGATCGTCCTCGGCTGGCGCGACGTGCCGACGGACAACCGTTTTGTCGGCGCGTCGGCAGTCGCCGTCCAGCCGGCCTTCGGGCAGATCTTCATCGGGCGCGGCGCGGAACTGGCGCGAATGGGCGACGCGGCCGGAGCTCGCGCCACCTTCGAGCGCAAGCTCTATGTGATCCGGAAGCGCGTCGAGCACGCGGTGGACGCCCTGCCCGGCACCGAGCGGCTGGGCTTCTACGTCGTGAGCCTGTCGAGCAATACGCTCACCTACAAGGGCATGCTGACGGCCGACCAGATCGAGACGATGTTTCCCGACCTGGTCGATCCGGACGTGGAATCGGCGCTCGCGCTCGTGCACCAGCGGTTCAGCACGAACACGTTTCCGTCGTGGCCGCTCGCCCATCCGTACCGGATGGTCGCTCACAACGGCGAAATCAACACGCTGCGCGGCAACATCAACTGGATGAAAGCGCGCGAAGCGCTGTGCGCGTCCGACGTCCTTGGCGACGACCTCCGGAAGATCGTGCCGATCATCCGCGAAGGCGGCAGCGACACCGCCATTTTCGACAACGTCCTCGAGCTGCTCGTCATGTCAGGCCGCTCGCTGCCGCACGCCCTGTTGATGATGATCCCGGAGCCGTGGCAGGGCGATGCCGAGATGAGCCCGGCGCGGAAAGCCTTCTACGAGTACCACTCGTCGCTGATGGAGCCGTGGGATGGGCCGGCGTCGATCGCGTTCACCGACGGCACGGTCATCGGCGCCGTACTCGATCGCAACGGACTTCGGCCGTCGCGATACTACGTGACCAAAGACGATCTGGTGATCATGGCGTCCGAGGTCGGTGTGCTCGATGTGCCGCCCGACCAGATCGTCATCAAAGAGCGGCTGCACCCCGGCCGGATGTTCCTCGTGGACACCGCCGCGGGGCGCATCATCGCGGACGAAGAGATCAAGGAGAGCATCGCCACGGCCCAGCCGTACGGCGAGTGGCTCGCGCAGCACCTCATCAGCATCGACGATTTGCCGGCGGCGCCGCACACCCCGCCGCCCGATCACGAGGTGGTGGCGCGGCGGCAGATCGCGTTCGGCTACACACAGGAAGATCTCCGGCTGCTGCTCGGCCCCATGGCGTCGAACGGCGAGGAGCCGATCGGCTCGATGGGCACCGACACGCCGCTCGCCGTGCTCTCGGAGCGCCCGCGTCTGCTGTATGACTACTTCACGCAGCTCTTCGCGCAAGTCACCAATCCCCCGCTCGATGCCATTCGCGAGGAACTGGTCACGTCGATGGCATCGACGATCGGGCCTGAGCGCAATCTGCTCCAGCCAGAGCCCGAATCGTGCCGGCAGATCAAGGTCAAGTACCCGGTTCTCGACAACCACGAGTTGGCAAAGCTCAGGCACGTCGATGCGCCCGGATTTCGCAGCGTCACCCTGCCGATGCTCTTCCCTCCGGGGGAAGGCGGCGCCGGCCTCGAGCGCGCACTGGACGATCTCAGGGCGCGCGCGAGCGAGGCGGTTCGCGCGGGCGCCACGATCCTCATCCTCTCCGACCGCGGGATGAACGAGGACCGGGCGGCGATGCCCAGCCTGCTCGCCACCGCCGGTGTGCACCATCATCTGGTGCGTGAGGGCGCGCGCACGAAATGCGCCCTCGTCGTCGAAACCGGCGACGCCAGAGAAGTGCATCACATGGCGCTCCTCATTGGCTACGGGGCGGGCGCGGTGAACCCGCATCTGGCGTTCGAGACGCTCGACGACATGATTCAGGAGCGGTCGCTCGAGGGCCTTTCCCACGAGCGAGCGGTCGGCAACTACGTGCGGGCGCTCAACAAGGGCCTCCTCAAAGTGATGTCCAAGATGGGCATTTCGACGCTGCAGAGTTACTGCGGCGCCCAGATTTTCGAGGCCATCGGGCTGGAACGGACGTTCGTCGATCGGTTCTTCACCTCGACCGCATCGCGAATCGGCGGCATCGGCCTGAATGTGATTGCCGAGGAAGTCCGCCGGCGGCATGCCAGAGCATTTCGAGGCAGCCGCGCGTCGAACGAGGACCTCGAGGAGGGCGGCGAGTATCAGTGGCGCCGCGAAGGCGAGCATCATCTCTTCACCCCGAAGATCGTCCAGACGCTTCAGCACGCCACGCAGAGCAAGCAGTACGGGATCTACCGCGAGTACACCGCGCTCGTGAACGACCAGAGCCGCCGCCTGGGCACGCTGCGCGGCCTGTTCGATCTCCGGCCGGGCACGGCGCCAATTCCGCTGACCGAGGTCGAGCCCGTCGAGAGCCTGGTGCGGCGCTTCGCGACGGGAGCGATGTCGTACGGATCGATCAGCCAGGAAGCGCACGAGACCCTGGCGATCGCCATGAATCGTCTGGGCGGGAAGTCGAACACCGGCGAAGGTGGCGAGAACGCGGAGCGCTACCGGCGTGATCCCAACGGCGACTGGCGGCGCAGCGCGGTGAAACAGGTGGCGTCGGGCCGGTTCGGCGTGACGAGCGAGTACCTCGTGAACGCCGACGATCTGCAGATCAAGATGGCCCAGGGCGCCAAGCCCGGCGAGGGCGGTCAGTTGCCGGGCCACAAGGTGTATCCCTGGATCGCAAAGGTCCGCCAGTCCACCCCCGGCGTCACGCTGATCTCACCGCCGCCGCACCATGACATTTACTCGATTGAGGACCTCGCCCAGCTGATCTACGACCTCAAGAATGCCAACTCGCGGGCGCGCGTGCACGTCAAGCTCGTCGCCGAGGTCGGCGTCGGCACAATCGCTGCCGGGGTCGCGAAAGCGCATGCCGACGTTGTGTTGATCTCGGGCCACGACGGCGGAACGGGCGCGTCGCCGCTCACCGCCATCAAGCACAGCGGTGCGCCGTGGGAACTGGGGCTGGCCGAAACCCAGCAGGTCCTCCTCCTCAACGGGCTTCGCGACCGCATCGTGGTACAGGTCGACGGCCAGATGAAGACGGGCCGCGACGTGATCATCGCGGCGTTGCTCGGTGCCGAAGAGTTCGGGTTCGCGACCGCCCCGCTCGTCGTCTCCGGGTGCGTCATGATGCGCGCCTGTCATCTCAACACGTGCCCGGTGGGGATCGCGACGCAGGATCCAGAACTGCGCAAGAAGTTCGCCGGCCGGCCCGAGTTCGTCGAGACGTTCTTCCGCTTCATCGCCGAAGAGGTGCGGGAGTACATGGCGCAGCTTGGCTTCCGTACGCTCGACGAGATGGTCGGCCGCGTCGATCGGCTGGACGTCAAGCCAGCCGTGCGCCATTGGAAAGCCCAAGGCGTCGATCTGTCCGCGCTGCTCTTCGAGCCCGCGGTGCCGGCGCACGTGGCCCGGCGCCGCACGCGCGCCCAGGACCACGGCCTCGAGCGCGCGCTCGACCAGGAACTGATCCGCCAGTCGGCCGCCGCGCTCGACGAGCAGCGGCCGGTCGAGCTGGATGTCGTGATCCGAAACGCGCATCGCGCCGTCGGCACGTTGCTCGGTTCCGAGATTACGAGGAGGTACGGCGCCGCCGGACTCCCTGAAGATCGGATCACCATCAACTTCACGGGTTCGGCCGGCCAGAGCTTCGGCGCCTTCGTGCCGAGAGGCGTGACGCTCCGGGTCGAGGGCGACGCCAACGATGGCTGGGGCAAAGGGCTGTCGGGCGGCAAGCTCGCCATCCTGCCGCCGGTGGGATCGACGTTTGCCGCCGAGGACAACGTCATCATCGGCAACGTCGCGCTCTACGGCGCGACCGGCGGTGAGGCCTACGTGTGCGGCCTGGCCGGCGAGCGCTTCGCGGTGCGCAACAGCGGCGCCATCGCCGTCGTCGAGGGCGTCGGCGACCATGGCTGCGAGTACATGACGGCCGGCCGTGTGGTCGTGCTCGGCCGGACTGGACGCAACTTCGCGGCCGGGATGAGCGGCGGCGTCGCGTACGTGTTCGATCCGGACGGCGATTTCGAGCGCCGGTGCAATCCACAGATGGTGGATCTCGAGCCGCTGCTTGACGACGATGTCGACGAGATTCTGCGGCTGATCCACCGCCATGTGCGTTACACCAACAGCGCGCACGCCGCCGAGATTCTCGCCGCGTGGGACGCGCTCGCGTCCACGTTCGTGAAGGTCATGCCGCGCGATTACAAGCGGGTGCTGCTGGCCGAAGCGCGCGCGCGGGTCGAGAACCGCGAGCCGGCCTTCGCGGAGCTGGCGGGAGCCGCCCGTGGGTAAGGCGACGGGCTTCATCGAGATCGCACGACTGAAGCCGTCCGCGCGGCCAGTCGACGAGCGGGTCCGCGACTGGAACGAGGTGTACCTGCCGCACGCCGTGCAACCGCTGCGGGACCAGGGCGCCCGCTGCATGGACTGCGGCGTCCCCTTCTGCCATGAGGGTTGCCCATTGGGCAACCTCGTGCCCGACTGGAACGATCTCGTCTATCGGGACCGCTGGCGGCCGGCGTTCGAGCGGCTGATGGCCACCAACAACTTTCCGGAATTCACGGGCCGATTGTGCCCGGCGCCGTGCGAGGGCGCGTGCGTGCTCGGGATCAACAGCGACCCGGTCACGATCAAGTCGATCGAGCTGGCGATCGTCGAGCGCGCGTTCGAGGAAGGCTGGATCGCCGCGCGGCCGCCGACTCACCGGACCGGCAAGCGCGTCGCGATCGTCGGCTCCGGCCCGGCCGGACTGGCGGCGGCTGACGACCTCAATCGTGTCGGCCACTCGGTCACGATCTTCGAGCGGGATGACCGCATCGGGGGGCTGCTGCGCTACGGCATTCCAGAGTTCAAACTGGAGAAACGGTTCCTCACCCGGCGCCTGGCGATCCTCGAACAGGAGGGGATCGTGTTCCGTACCGGCGTCGAGGTCGGCACCGATCTGCCGGTCAGCGCGCTGCAGCGGGAATTCGATGCGATCGTGCTCGCCGGTGGAGCGTCTGACGCGCGCGATCTGAACGTGCCCGGGCGGGAGCTCCGAGGCATTCACCTGGCCATGGAGTTTCTCTCCCAACAGAACCGGCGCTGCGAGGGCGACGACATCTCGACCGATCAGGCGATCTCGGCCGCCGGCAAGCGCGTGGTGATCATCGGCGGCGGCGACACGGGCGCCGACTGCCTGGGCACCGTCCATCGACAAGGCGCGCGCGCCGTGCATCAGCTCGAGCTGCTGTCGCGCCCGCCCGACGCGCGCGCGCCCGGGAATCCCTGGCCGCAATGGCCGCACATCTTCCGGGTGTCCTCGGCGCACGAGGAAGGCGGCCATCGGCTCTACTCGGTGGCCACCGAGCGATTCGAAGGCGACGAACGCGGCCAGGTCCGCGCGCTGCACACCGTCAACGTCGAGCGGGTCGCCAACGGCGATGCCGTGCGGTTCGAGCGCGTCGCCGGCAGCGACACGGTCCTCGAGGCTGATCTGGTGTTGATCGCCATGGGCTTTGCCGGCCCCGAGCGAACACGGATGCTGTCCGAATTCGGGGTCCGCTTGACCGAGCGCGGCACCGTGTGGCGCGACGATTCGCTGGATGACGAGCGTGCCGGGTGTGTTCACGGCCGGCGACATGGAACGCGGCCAGTCGCTCGATCGTGTGGGCGATTGCCACCGGCCGCAGCGCGGCGCGAGGTGTTGATACCTACCTGATGGGCACCTCCGACTTGCCGGCACCGGTGCACTGAGTGCCGCGCTCCTCCTCGAGCGTGACTGGCGCGGATCGGATCGTTTCAACATTATTGTCTGTCGCTCCAAGTTCACCTCTACGATTCTGTGGAAATCGCGCGATCGCGGCCATCTCACGAGCCGGGCAGTAGACGCGACGCCGGTGGCCTCTAACTTGCTAAAGGATCGCTCATCGCAGCACGGGACGTCGCAAACGCGCCCCGCACTGCGATGAGAGGCACAGCACCGTGACGACGGCGTTCTGGAACCTGGACTCGATCGACATTCTCGTTGAGCGGTGAGTCGTCATTTCTACATTTTCGTTGCTCATCGTCAAGCCGCCATGAACGGCACGCTGGCAACGGCGGCGTCGGATGAGATCCAAGGAGACCCTGCCCATGCGTTGTTCAGATAACGTCGGTCGAAGAAGAATCGCGGTGATTGCCGCCGTTGGGTTGATCGGATGACCTGCGAGCGTCCTCGCGCAGGAGCCGAGCGCTCCGCCTCCCATCAACCCGGCAGACACCGCCTGGATGCTGATGGCGACGGCACTGGTGCTCCTGATGACGCCCGCCCTCGCCTTCTTCTATGGCGGCCTGGTCCGAGCCAAGAACGCCCTGAACACCATGATGATGAGCGTCGTGGCCCTCGGGTTTGTCGGCGTGATCTGGGCGCTCGGCGGCTACTCGCTCGCGTTTGCGCCGGGGAACGCCTGGATCGGAGACTTGTCGCGTCTCGGTCTGCAGGGCGTCACGCTCGACGCGCAAGGCACCATCCCGCATGTCCTGTTCATGGCCTTCCAGGGCACGTTTGCCATCATCACCGCGGCGCTCATCTCCGGCGCCATCGTCGAGCGGATGCGGTTCTCCGCGTACGTCCTGTTCATCTCGTTGTGGGTGATCGCCGTGTATGCCCCAATTGCCCATTGGGTCTGGGGCGGCGGCTGGCTGGCGAAGTTGGGCGCCCTCGACTTCGCGGGGGGCACGGTCGTTCACGTCAACGCCGGGGCGGCGGCACTGGTCGCCGCGCTCGTCATCGGCAAGCGCCAGCAGTACCCGTCCTCGTCGCTCCTGCCGCACAACGTGCCCTTCACGCTGCTCGGCGCCGGCCTGCTCTGGTTCGGCTGGTTCGGTTTCAACGCCGGCAGCGCGGTGGCGGCCAACGGGATCGCCGGACTCGCGTTTGTGACCACGATGCTGGCGCCGGCAGCGACGCTCGTGGTCTGGACGTTCCTTGACGCGATGCGGTCGCGCAAGCCCACCGCCGTCGGCGCGGCGACCGCCATCGTCGTGGGCCTCGTGGCGGTGACGCCGGCGGCCGGCTTCGTCAGTCCGATGAGCGCGATGGCGCTCGGTGCCATCGCCGCTGTCCCGAGCTACCTGATGCTGCTCTGGCGGGCCAAGTCGTCACTCGACGACTCGCTCGATGTCGTGGCCGCGCACGGTGTCGGCGGGACGGTGGGCGCATTGTTGACCGGGGTGTTCGCGCAGAAGAGCCTCAACGGCGTCGCCGACGGCCTGCTCTTCGGCAACCCGGGTCAGGTCGCGATTCAGGCCGCCGCCGTGCTCGCCGCGATCGTCTACAGCGGCGGGATGACCTTCCTGCTGCTGAAGCTCATCAGCGTGGTGCTACCGCTGCGCGCGACCGCCGACGACGAGATCACGGGCCTCGATCTCAGTCTGCACGGCGAGGAAGCCTACATGCATGCCGATTCGGGAGGGCTGGGCCCGGCGTCGACGTTTTCGACGCCTGGCGAGGCGCGCATTCCGAGTCCGGTCCTGGCGGTTTCTCATCCGGAGGTGCGATGAATCGGTAAGGCGGGCAGGTAAGTCGGGGCGGGTCTCCACGAAGGTTGGCGCCGTTCAGGGAGAACCCACCCCACTGCGGAATCGGCTCTGGTGAACCGTCCTGCGCAGCGGAAAAAGGATAGCACGGGCTTGCGGGAGCGATCCCGGGCCCGGGCACCCCTGCCGGGACACGGTAACTACGCGCCGCGTCGATCGGCGCGCGTGTCGTGCGGCGGTCCTTGGCCGCGAGCGGCACGTGACTGGCGGGGGACGTATGAAGAAGATCGCGTGGAGCATGTTGGTGGTCGGATTCTTCTCGACTTCGGCACGGGCGCAAGAGGCGGCGAAGCCCGCCGGCCAGGCGCCAGCCTCGTCAACTGCGGCGGCGCCGGCGCCGACCAGTGTCACCACCGAGGTCGAGGCGGCGCCGGCCAAGCGGATCTCGTTCGCCACCGGGTTCGATTTCGCCACCGCGTACCTGTTTCGCGGCATCTTTCAGGAGGATCACGGGACGATCGTGCCGCCCTATGTCGATCTGGGCGTGACGCTCTACCAGGGCGGCGGCACGCTGAAGAGCATCATCGCCAATGTCGGCAACTGGAACAGCCTCCATTCGGGGCCGACCGGGGAGTCCGGACACGGCAATGCCTGGTACGAGGCGGACTACTACGGTTCGGTGACGTTCACCCTCGGCAACTGGAAGCCGGGCGCCTTGTTCACGTCGTACACGAGTCCGAACGACGCCTTCAAGACCGTGCACGAACTGGCGGGCGTCCTCGCGTACGACGATAGCGGCAGCGCGTTCCCGCTCTCGCCGAAGATCCTGCTGGCCCACGAGCTCAGCGGCCAGGCCGACGGTGGGGCCAAGCAGGGCACGTACCTCGAGC
Organism: uncultured Acidobacteriota bacterium; assembly: GCA_963816795.1. Classification (GTDB taxonomy): domain Bacteria; phylum Acidobacteriota; class Vicinamibacteria; order Vicinamibacterales; family SCN-69-37; genus CAWFLT01. The sequence continues at coordinate 545,363 of CAWFLT010000006.1, forward strand.
TCGGCATTCGGCCGAGCGTCAAGCTCATCGGTGGAAAGTACCCGCTGAGCCTGGCGGTGCCAGTGAAGACGGGGCTGAGCCTGAAAGACTATTACGAGGGACCCGCCGGCAATTCCTCGTTCGGATACTTCGATACGGGGGCCATCGCCAGCGTGGGAATCGCATCAGGAAAAATCTCGTGGGACATCCATGGCGGCGTCGATTTTCTCTGGCTCGGCGACAGCATGAAGCGACTCAATGGCGGTGACGGCTTCAAGCCGGTCGGTATCCTGGGCGTGGGGATCACGTATTAGTTGAAGGAGGGGTATGAAGCTGATCAAGAGCATCGTCCGCCCGAACAAGGTGGACGATGTGCGAGACGCGCTCGAGAAGCTGAGCATTTCCGGCATGACCGTCACCGAGGTGCGCGGGCACGGGCGCCAGAAGGGCCACACGGCCATCTACCGCGGCAAGGAATATAGCGTCAGCCTGTTGCCCAAGATGCAGATCGAAGTCGTGGTGCCAGACGAAGTCGTCGACGAGGTCATCCAGACGATCATCCGGTCGGCCCGCACTGGCGAGATCGGTGACGGCCGGGTCTTCGTCCTGCCAGTCGAGCAGGGCTACAACATCCGCACGGGCGAGCAAGACATCGTGTGAAGCCTGCCACCGCGATGTGATTAGCGCGTGGGCGTGACCTCGCTCTCGTCCGGCCGGCCGAGCTCCGCGGTCGCGGTCGGCACGAGCGCGGTGTTCAGGCGCTGCTCCCAGTCACCGAGGCCGCGCGCCAGTTCGCCTTTCACGTACTGCATGAACTCGTTGACCTCCCGCTGCATGCGGTCCATCTTCCGGCGCATGTTGAGGATGATCTCGACACCGGCGAGGTTGACGCCGAGGTCGCGCGTGAGGGCGAGGATCGTCTCCAGGTCCTGGAGGTCGTCGTCCGAGTAGAGCCTGGTGTTGCCGTCGGTGCGCGACGGCTTCAGCAGGCCCTCGCGCTCATAGAGGCGCAGGGTCTGCGGGTGGATGTTGTACTTCGTCGCCACCGCGCTGATCATGTAGTAGCCCTTGCCCGTTCCCGACTTCTTGACCGACACGTGCCATCTCCTTCATTCGAACAGATGCTGTCGCACATCGACCGCGTTGAGCCGGCCGAACTCCTCGAGCAACGCGCGCGAACGCTCGTCGCGGACCGGCGGAAGTACGAGCTGGACGTCGAGCACGAGGTCGCCGGCCGCCTCCGCGGCGCCGTCTGGCGACGCCACGCCGCGGCCCCGCACGCGAATCCGTTGGCCGGCGGCCGTTCCTGGCGGCACCCGCACCCGCACGGGATCCCCGAGCGTCGGTACGTCGATCCGGGCGCCGAGCGCTGCCTCGTGAATCGCGAGCGGCAGCGTCAGGTGCAGATCCTGGCCGACCCGTCGAAAGAACCGATGGTCCTCCACTTCAATCGTCACATACAGGTCGCCGGCCGGACCGCGCCGTGCGCCAGCGTGCCCGCGTCCGGGAACGGCCAGGCGCGCGCCTGACTCGAGCCCCGGCGGGACGCGCAGGACCACGACCTCACTGCGCGCCTGCACCCCGGCGCCTGCGCACGCGCGACAGCCTTGCACGCTGATCCGTCCACTCCCCTCACACCGATCGCAGGACTTGGTGAACACCATGTGCCCGCGCGCCCACCGCCGCGCGCCCTGCCCGTGGCATTCGCGGCACACCGCCGCGGGACGCGGCACCTGCCCATCGCCGGCACACGCGGGACAACGTTCCTGTCGAACGATCGACAGCGGAAACTCTCCGCCCGTCACCGCGTCCTTGAAGGACACCTCCAGCGTCATCTCCAGGTCGGTCCCGCGCGACGGGGTCGTCGCTTCGCGCGCGGCGTCATGGAAGACGTCCGCGAACAGCTCCGCGAACGTCCCGGCCGACGGCCCTTCAGCCGGCGCGGAGAAGTCGAAGCCGTCGAACGAGACGGCGGTCACCGCCACCGATCCGGTCCCGGCGCCGCGATCGTACTCGCGGCGCCGGTCCAGGTCGGCCAGCACTTCGTACGCCTGCTGAATCTGGCGATACTGCTCCTCGGCGACGCGATCGCCCGGATTGATGCCGGGGTGATAGCGTCGAGCCAATCGGCGGTAGGCACGCTCGACCTCGTCGAGCGTCGCCGACCGGCTCAGACCGAGGAGGGTGTAGAAGTCCATTTACTTCTTCTCTTCGACCACTTCCGCGTCGATCACGTCGTCAGCGCTGCCGGTGCCGCCGGCGCCGGGACCCGCGGGGCCACCCGCCTCCGGTCCGCCGGGACCGCTGGCGCCGACGTTCTTGTAGAGGTTCTCGGCCGCCTTCTGCTGCGCCTGCATCAGCGTGTCGAGCGTGCGGCCGATCGCCGTGCCGTCGTTCGACTCGAGCGCCTTCTTGACGTCGTTGGTCGCCGACTCGATCGCCATCCGATCCGACGCCTCGAGTTTTTCGCCCGACTCCTTGACGAACTTCTCGGCGGCATACACCGCCTGGTCGGCCCGGTTGCGCGTTTCCACTTCCTCGCGCCGCTGCTTGTCGTCGGCCTGATGCGACTCGGCGTCCTTCATCATGCGATCGACCTCGTCCTTGCTGAGGCCGCTCGATGCCGTGATCGTGATCTTCTGCTCCTTGCCCGTGCCCTTGTCCTTCGCCTGCACGTTCACGATGCCGTTGGCGTCGATATCGAACGTCACTTCGATCTGGGGCACGCCGCGCGCCGCCGGCGGAATCCCATCGAGATGGAACTTGCCGAGCGTGCGGTTGTCACGCGCCATCGGACGTTCGCCCTGCATCACGTGGACTTCGACGCTCGTCTGTCCGTCGGCTGCCGTCGAAAAGGTCTCGCTCTTGCGGGTCGGGATCGTGGTGTTGCGATCGATGAGCTTCGTCATCACGCCGCCCAGCGTCTCGATGCCGAGCGACAGCGGCGTCACGTCGAGCAGGAGCAGATCCTTGACCTCGCCGGAGAGCACGCCGGCCTGCACGGCGGCGCCAATCGCCACCACTTCGTCGGGGTTGACGCCCTTGTGCGGTTCCTTGCCGAACAGTTCCTTGACGATCTGCTGGACGCGCGGGATGCGCGTGGAGCCGCCGACGAGCACGACTTCGTCGATCTCCGAGGCGGTAATGCCGGCGTCAGACAACGCCTGCTTGCTCGGTCCCACTGTCTTCTGCAGCAGGTCGTCGATGAGCGACACCAGCTTTTCCTGCGTCAGCTTCATCGAGAGATGCTTGGGTCCGGTCTGGTCGGCCGTGATGAACGGCAGACTGATGTCCGTCTCCCGGACCGTCGACAGCTCCATCTTCGCTTTCTCCGCCGCTTCCTTCAGCCGCTGGAGCGCCATCCGGTCCTTGCTGAGGTCGATCCCTTCCTGCTTGCGGAACTCCCCGGCAATCCATTCGATGATCCGCTGGTCCAGGTTGTCGCCGCCGAGATGCGTGTCGCCATTGGTGGCCTTGACCTCGACCACGCCTTCACCGACTTCCAGGATCGAGATGTCGAAGGTGCCGCCGCCGAAGTCGTACACGGCGATCGTCTCGTTCTTCTTCTTGTCGAGCCCGTACGCCAAGGCCGCGGCGGTCGGCTCGTTCACGATGCGCAGCACTTCCAGCCCCGCAATCTTGCCGGCGTCCTTGGTCGCCTGCCGCTGCGAGTCGTTGAAGTACGCGGGCACCGTGATGACGGCTTTCGTCACCGGCTGGCCCAGATAGTCCTCGGCGGCCTGCTTGAGCTTCTGCAGGACCATGGCCGAGATCTCGGGCGGCGTCAGCGGCTTCGGCTGCCCGTCAATTTGAATCGCCACGTGGTCACTCTCGCGCGTGACGCGAAACGGGACCATCTTCATTTCTTCCGACACTTCGTCGAAGCGCCGGCCCATGAACCGCTTGATCGAGAACACCGTGTTCTCCGGGTTCGTCACCGCCTGCCGCTTGGCGACCTGACCTACCAACCGCTCACCAGACTTGGCAAAGCCCACCACTGACGGCGTCAGCCGCCCGCCTTCAGAATTGGTGATGACGACCGGCTCGCCGCCTTCCATCACCGCCACCACTGAATTGGTCGTGCCCAAGTCGATCCCGATAATCTTGCTCATGCCCCGTCTCCCTCTGTGCCCGTTCAGGCAAATCTCAACCTCCCAAGGATACACATATGAGTGATGTGGTGTCAGAGACATGAGCACAATGAGGCATGTACTTCGATGTAGGGCCACGTTCGCGCTCAGCGGGCCTCCCGGAGTCTGGCGCCGGACGCGCGGGCGAGCTCCGGGAGTCGCCTAGCGCTGCTATCATCAACTTGCCACCTGCCTGACTGTCGAAGGTGCTCCCATGTCCGTGCTCGAAGTCAGGCGCCTTGCCCTCCCCGTCGCGCTGACTGCGGCTTTCACGATCCTTCCCGTCGTTTCTGCGCAGGTCGCACCGCCGCGCGATCCGGCCGCGTACCGCGCCGGCTGTTGACCGCGACTGGACGGGCGAGATTCCGGCCCATCTCTGGGCCGTCGAGGGGATCGTCTTCCTCGAGCGGGAGGGCCGGGCGGAGGCCGCCGAAGAGAACCTCGCGTTACTGGCAGGCGACGTCCTTCGGACCGAGCGCGGGCGCGCGGAGATCCTGTTCGAGGACGGCTCGGCGCTCGATATCGACGAGTTCTCGCGGGTGGACCTGCTGTCTGAGTCGCTCGTTCGACTGAACGATGGGCGCATCCGGCTCACGCTCGCGCGCGCCGCCGAGACGTTCGACTATCGCATCGACACGGCCGCCGGTTCGGTCCTGATGCGCACAGCGGGCGACTACCGTCTTGCGCTGAGCGCGCGGCGCGGAGCGCCCGAGCTGCAAGTGACCGTGCTCCGCGGACAGGCCGACCTGATCAATTCGTTCGGACGCACCGTCATCCGCACCGGCACCGAGAGCGTCGCTGACGAGGGGCGCGCGCCGTCGGCGGCCTACGGCATCAACTCCGCGCTTGGCGACAGCTTCGACCGCTGGGTCGCCACGATGCGCGCCGAGCGCCTCGGCACGACGTCGTCGCAATATCTGCCGTCCGACTTGCGCGTCTACGGCGGCGCTTTCGACCGCTACGGTTCGTGGGACTACCTGCCGAACTACGGCGGATACGCCTGGTATCCGCGCGTGAGCATCGGATGGCGTCCGTACTCGGTCGGGCGCTGGTCGTTCTACGGCAACTTCGGCTGGTTCTGGGTCGGCGCCGATCGCTGGTCGTGGCCGACGCATCACTACGGCCGCTGGGGGCTCTCCGCCAATCGGTGGTACTGGGTGCCCGATCGGCGCTGGGCGCCGGCCTGGGTCGCCTGGGGCGGCGCGCCCGGCTACACGAGCTGGTGCCCACTCGGCTTCGATGGCCGGCCAGTCATCGCGTTTTCGTCGGTGCGCTACGCCGATCCCTGGACAGCGTGGACCGTCGTGCCGACACGGGTCTTCGCCAACAATCTCGTCGTCTCTCACCATGTCGTGAACTATCGAGGGATTGCGCCAAACGTTCGTTCGCAGTTCGAAGTGCGTCGCGCGCCGGTCGGCGGCGCCTATTCGTCCACCCGTGTTCAACCGCTCCGCGCCCCGACGATGGGACGGGCGCTGTCTCGTGATGGCGTGCGCTCAGGCACGCTCCGCGAGGTCGATCGGACGGTCACCGGTGCCGGCGGGCGATCGCGTCCAGGCGACTTCGCCACCTCGCCAGCGTCTCGCTCGATCGACGCACCGCGCGATCGGGTCGTCGCCCCCTCGATCGATCAAAGCGCGGCGCGAGCACGTTCGAGGATTCCGGCACGCGATGAGGCCGGGCGGCCGTCGTCGCCGAGCTTGGAGGTGCCGCCGCGTCCAAAGCACGCCGCGGCTCGAAGCGCCCGCGGCGCTCTCGGCGCCATCCAGCTCCGCGCGCACAGACGCGCAGCCGCGCAATCGACGACGGCCGCTCGGTGGCACCGGCGAGCGGGCTGCCATCCACCCGGAGTCGGAGTTATCGATCGCAGGAACCACCGCCGACATCAAGCGACGTGCGGCCGTCGCGCACGTACCGTTCGCGTGACGGCGGCGCTTCCTCGTCGGTCCCGCTGCCGGAGCGCAGGTCATCGATCCCGAGTCCGGTAGTGGAGCGCAGCGTGGCGCCGTCCGCGTCCGGGCGCCGTGGGCCCGGACGCCCCGGCCCCGGCGGTGCGCAGTCGCCAGCCCGGCTCAACGCCGACGACACAGACGGGACCGGACACCCGCGGCACCGACACCCGCGGCGCCGACAGTCGCGGCACGTCAAACCGCGGCGGCGGGCAGGCCGTTCGCCGCGGAGGCGGTGTCTAACCGTCTAGAATCTCAGCATGGGCGTTCGACTCACCATCCCGAAGATTCGCGGACTCGTCCGCAGCTTCGGGATCGTCGCGTTGTTCCTGGCGGCGGCGTTCTTCGGAACGGCCACAGGCGTGCTGTTCGCGTTTGTCGACGATCTGCCGGAGATCTCGGCCCTCGACGACTACTCTCCCGGCGTCATCACGCGCGTGCTGGCTCGCGACGGGTCGGTGGTCGGCGAGTTCGCCACCGAGCGGCGCCAGCTCGTCACGTTCGAGGAAATCCCGGAGGTTCTCCGCCACGCGATCATGGCGGCCGAAGACGGCGACTTCATGACGCACGGCGGGTTGAAGGCCGACCGCATGATCCTGGCGGCGGTCAAGGACGTCGTGACGCGGCGCAACACTCCCGGGCGCAGCACGATCACTCAACAGCTCTCGCGCCAGCTCTTCCCCGAATCGGTCGGCTTCGAACGGTCGTGGACGCGTAAGGCGAAAGAGGCGCTCGTCGCGCTCCAGATCGAGAAGCGCTACACGAAGAGCGAGATCTTCACGATGTACTGCAACAAAGTCGCGTGGGGCAACCGCGCGTTCGGCGTGCAGGCCGCCTCGCAGCTCTATTTCGGCAAGCCCGCGAAGGATCTGACGTTGGACGAGGCGGCGACGATTGCGGGCATCCTTCCGGCGCCGCAACGGCTGAACCCTTACGCCAGTATCGAGAACGCCACCTTCCGTCGCAATTACACGCTGGACCGTATGCAGGAGCGGGGCTTCATCACCGCTGAGGCCGCCGCGGCGGCCAAAGCTCGACCGATCGTCACCCGCGGCCAACCCTCACAGCCGCCGTCGATCGCGCCCTACTTCCTCGAGAACATCCGCACCGAGCTCGAAGAGCGGTACGGCAGCAAAGCCCTCTACGAAGGCGGCCTCGTCATCCGGACCGGCCTCGACGCCGATCTGCAGCGCGCCGCGAATCGGGCGCTCGACAACGGCGTCCGGTCGATCGACCGCACGCGCGGCTATCGCGCGCCCACCCGCAACCTCCTCGCCGACAAGCGCACGATCGAGGGGTACCGGCATCCCCGATGGGCGCGCCCGATGGCCGAAAACGACATCGTGCCCGCCGTCGTGACCAACGTCGACGTGCAGGACCTCCGCGTCCGCGTCGGGCGGTTCACCGGTCTCATCGGACGGACCGGCTACGCGTGGACGAGGAAGAAGCCGCAGGAAATCGCCAAGGTCGGCGACCTCGTCGAGGTCCGCGTCGGCAAGATCGACGAGAAGACGTTGACCTTTCCAGCGACGCTCGAACAGCAACCCGTGCTCGAAGGCGCGCTGCTCGCGATCGACAATCACACTGGCGACATCCTGGCCATGATCGGCGGTTCGAATTTCGAGCGGACGCAGTTCAATCGCGCGAACCAGGCGATGCGCCAGGTCGGCTCGCTCTTCAAGCCGTTCGTGTACCTGGCGGCGATCAGCGGCGGCTATACCGCGGCGAGCGCGATCGAGGACGCACCGGTCAGCTACAATGCCGGCCCGGGTCAGCCGCCCTACGAGCCGAAGAACTACGACCGCGAATATCGAGGCTGGATCACGCTTCGCTCGGCGCTCGAAGGCTCGCGCAACGTGCCGACGATCAGGCTGATGGAGACGCTGACTCCGAAGCAGGTCATCCGGTATCCGCGGATGCTGGGCATCACCTCGCCGATTCCCGAGTACCTCTCAGTCGCGATCGGCGCCGCCGAAGGCACGCTCCTCGAGTTCACGTCGGCCTACTCCGCCCTGCCCAACCAGGGCGTGCGCATGACGCCGCAACTGCTGCGCGAGGTCACCGACCGGGACGGCAACGTACTCGAGCGCCATCGGCCGCAGCCGCACGAGGCGATTCGCGCCGACACCGCCTACATCATCACCGACCTGCTCGAAGGCGTCGTCAAGCACGGCACCGCAAGCAGCGCCTCTAAGCTCAACTGGCCGCTCGGAGGCAAGACCGGCACGACCGACGACTACACCGACGCCTGGTTCATCGGGTTCGATCCGGACATCACCATCGGGGTCTGGATCGGCTACGACCAGAAACGCCCGATCGGCCCGAACATGACGGGCACGTCCGCGGCGCTGCCGATCTGGATCAATGTCATGGAGTCCTGGGTGAAACGGCGGCGCGAACAGGTGAAAGAGCCGCCGGCGTTCGAAAAGCCCGGCAACGTCGTCGTCGCGATGACCGCGAACGGACCGGAAGTATTTCTTGCCGGGACAGAACCGGGGGGCAAGAAATAATCGGTAATGGACAATCGGGGAATCTGCAATCGCAGACACATCGGCAATCGACAATCCCGATCGGCAAATTCACAATCGACCAATCGCAAACCCATCGGCAATCGACAATCCCGATCGGCCAATCCTGACAATCGCAAACCCATCGGCAATCGATCCGATCGACAATCCCGATCGGCATAATCGACGTAATCGCCAATCGCGCCATCGAGCCGATGGGCAATATCGTTGGCAACGGCGAAATCAGCCCTCTTCGTCCTCTGCCGCGGCTTCCAGCTTCCCGAGCGCTTTCTGCATCAAGTACGCCTTGATGAACTCGTCGAGATCGCCGTCGAGGATCCGGGTGACGTCGCCGACCTGGTAGCGCGTGCGCACGTCCTTGATCATCTGGTAGGGCTGGAGCACATAGCTGCGAATCTGGCTGCCGAAGCCGATGTTCTTCTTCTCGCCGCCGATCTGCTCGAGCTTGGCCTGCTGTTCCTTCAGGCGGAGATCGTAGAGCCGTGACTTCAGGACCTTCATGCCTGACGCCCGGTTCTTGTGCTGCGACCGCTCGTTCTGGCACGAGACGACGAGGCCGGTGGGCAGATGGGTGATGCGAACAGCCGAGTCGGTGACGTTCACGTGCTGGCCGCCGGCCCCGCCGGAGCGAAACGTGTCGATGCGGAGGTCTTTGTCCTCGATCTCGATGTCGATGTCGTCGGGCAATTCCGGCCAGACGTAGACGGACGCAAACGAGGTGTGCCGGCGCGCCGCCTGATCGTAGGGCGAGATGCGCACCAGCCGGTGCACGCCGGCTTCGGCCAGGAGCAAGCCATAGGCGTAGTCCCCGGACACCGTGAAGGTGACGCTTTTGATGCCCGCTTCGTCGCCCGGCTGCAGGTCGATGACGTCGCGCTTGAAGCCGCGCCGCTCCGTCCAGCGGAGATACATCCGCATGAGCATCTCGGCCCAATCCTGCGATTCGGTGCCGCCCGCGCCCGGATGGATCGTGACGATGGCGTTCTTTCGATCGAGCTCGCCCGAGAGCATCGTGCGAATCTCGCCGCTCTGGACGTCGCGGTCGTAGGCGTCGAGCGCCTTCTCGAGATCGGCCAACACGTCTTCGCCTTGTTTGGCCCAGTCGAACAGCACCGCGAGGTCGTCGGTCTGTTTTCGTAGCGACTCGGCCAGCGTGCGGTCGTCTTCGAGCCGTCGGCGGCGTTGCAGGACCTTTTGTGCCGCCGCCTGATCCTTCCAGAATTCCGGGGCCGCGACCTGGGTTTCGAGGTCGGTCAACTCGCGGGAGAGCCGTGCTTCGTCAAAGTCCCCTCCGAAGCTCGGTGGCGCGCCCCGAGAGGTCGCTGAAAGCCCGTACCTGTTCGTCGAGTGTCATCAGATCCTCATCTTGGCATCCGCCAGCCGGTGGCGACCACCGCCAGGCTCAGGACCGCGCCGAGCCAGGCGACGAGATCACCCAGATAACTGTAGATCGTCCGGCGGTCGAGGAGCCGGACATCAACGGTGATCGCGGCGGGCTCGAAGAGTGCGGTCCGGACCATCGTCCGGCCGTACGGGTCGACGGCGCCGCTGAAGCCGGTGTTCGCGGCGCGGACAATGTACCGCGCCTCTTCGACCGCGCGAATCGCGCCCTGGTCGAAATGCTGATAGGGCGCCGACGAACGGCCGAACCACGCGTCGTTGGTGATCGTGGCCAGCAACTGGCTGCCGCGGCTGACGAAGGCGCGGCCGATCCACGGGTAGATCGACTCGTAGCAGATCGCCACACTCACCCGCTTGCCGTCGACATCGAACACGACCGGCTCGGTGCCGAAACTGAAGTCGCTGACCGCCTCGATCAGCGGGCCGACGAAGAACAACACCCGCTTCATCGGGACGTACTCGCCGAACGGAACCAGCCGGAGCTTGCGGTAGACGCCGCGCGAGCGCCCGTCCGCGCCAATCAGCACCGCGCCGTTGTAATAGCGATCGGGCTGCTTGCCGCCTCCCGACTCGAACTCGTCGCTGCCAATGATGAAGGGGACGCGTGCTTCCTGCGCCAGTCGCCGAATCGGCGCGGAAAAGGCCGGCTCGGCATCGAAGTAGAACGGCGTCGACGCCTCCGGCCAGACGACGATTTCCGCACCTTCGGCGATCACCTGCCGGCTGAGGTTGCGGTAGTTCGCCACGATGGTGTCGCGGTGGATCGGGTCGTACTTGATCGACTGGTCGATATTGCCCTGCACCAGACCGACGCGCACTGGTTGCCCCTCGGCGAGCAGCGTGCCCCGCGCGACGCGCAGGGCGCCGAGGCCGGCCACCAGTACCAGCAGCACGCCGACGGCGATGGCGCCCAGCCGATGCGATCGTCGCGGCGTCAGCGCGATCACGGCCGCCGCAGTGCCGACGAGCGCCACGAGCACGGATAACCCATAGGCGCCGGTGATGCTCGCGAGCTGAACGATCGGCAGCACGGCGGCCTGCGACGTGCCGAGGAGGGCCCACGGGAACCCGCTGCCGAGCCACGACCGGAGCCATTCGGTCGCGACCCAAATCCACGGCGCCAGCCACACCCCGGCGATCCCGAATCGCTGGACCGCGATGGCAAGAATCAGCGCGAAGAGTCCCGTGAACAGCGCGAGGTAGCTGATCAACAGGATCGCGACGGGCACGGCGACCCACATCGACAGGCCGCCGTACGTCGCCATCACGAACGCGACCCAGTACAGCGTGCCGGAAAAGTAGACGAGGCCCGCGAGCATGCCGGCGCGGAACGCGCGAGCGCGTCCCGAACGTGCGGCCGCCCCGAGCGCGACCGCCACGATGAGAGGCGCCAGCGCAATCCAGGCGCAGGCCGGATGCCCGAACTTCGGAAAACTCGCAGCGAGCAGCCCGCCCGAAAGAAGCGCTAGCGTGTAATGAACGGCTTTTGTCCTGCCGCGCTCAACCGCGCGGCCTGCTTATCCGCTTCGGCCTTGTCGGCGTACGGACCCATCCGGACTCGAAAGCGCGGGCCGGGTCCCGTGTTCTGGAAAACAAAGGCCGTAAAGCCCTGTGCCTTGAGCTGCTGCACGTGCGATTCGGCGTTTTCCTTGCTGTTATAGCCGCCAAACTGGAGGAATAGCGGGCCGCTCGCCGCGGCCTTCGTTTCCGCCGGCGCCGCCTTGGTGGGCGGCTTGGCGTCCGCGGTTGCTGGTGGTGGCGTCTTCTTGGCCTCAGCCAACTTGACCTCGGGAGCCGGCGGCGTGGCCGCCGGTGCGGTTTGAGGCGCGGCTGCAGGCGCCGGTGGCGGGGGCGCCGCCACGGGAGGCGGCGCGGCCTTTCCGTCCTTGCCGGTCAAGACGTCGTGATAGGTCAGGTCGCCGGATTTCGACGCCGCTGGCGGGGACGCCGCAGCGACGGACGTGTCGCCGGTCGCGCCGGCGGCAGCGTTCACGGCGGGCTGCGTGCCGCGCACGCCGCGGCCGACTGATACACCGAGCAGGAAAATGACCACTGCCACACCGACCGCAGAGATGAACACGAACACGAGCTGCTTACCGCTGAGCTGGATCTCGTGGAATTGCTGATCGGTCATGGAGTGCGCTGGCATGTTACTACAAGCCTCCTGTCTTCTTGAGCAGCTCGCGAGCCTCGGCGAGCGACGGGGCGAGCGCGACGGCGCGCTCGGCCTCCCGGCGTGCAAGTTCCTTGTCGCCCGCCTCGAGAAACGCGGCGCCAAGAGCGACGCGCGCCGCCGCTGTCTCCCGGCACCAGATTGCGACTTTGAATTCGTCGATCGCTTCGGCAAGCCGCCCGCCGCGCTGGTGGAGACGGCCGAGCAGCAGATGCGGCTCGTCCTCGTACGGCGCGAGGTAGATCGCACGGCGCAGCTGCAGCGCCGCGTCGCGGTCCTTCTGCTCGCCGATCAACCGGCGAGCCTGCTCGAGGTGAAATGCCGCGGTCTGCTGCTGATCGCGCTGTGCGGGTACGGCGATCGTGTCGAAGTGCGGCAGGGCGTCGAGGTCGGTTTCGATCCGCTCGAGACCGGCGGGCACTTTCGACGAGAGCGTGGCCGGCGGCGCCTCGAGTGAGGTGCCGAGCAGGCGCGCCAGCTCGAGCTCACGGCCGGCTTCCGTCGTGCGCCCGGTGCCGGCCAGCATCGCGCTCATCACCAGATGCGCGTTGCCGTCGGCGGCGTCGCGACGAACGAACTCGCGCAAGCTGACCAGCGCACCCGCCGTGTCACCGGCCAACGCGCGGGCGTAGCCGAGATTGAAGAGATAGTCGGTGTTGGCCGGCTCTTCGACGGTCGCGCGCTCGAAAAACACTGCCGGCAGCCGCGTCGCCTCGGTGACCACGCCGCGGCGCAGTTGCGTCACGCCGAGCGCATTCGAAATCGCCGCGGATCGGCGCACGGCATGGAGCGCAGACAATTCCTTGAACGCGCCGTCGAATCGCTTCAGTTCGATGAGCGACAATCCGACCTCGAACCGTGCCCGGCGGGCGAACGGCGAGTCCGCTGCCACGGCGCTTGCTGCCGCGAGCGCTTTGTCATGCGCGCCCTGCTCGGTGTAGACGGACCACAGCGCGGTGAGAATCCGCCCGTCGTGCGGCGCCCGCGTCATCGCAGCTTCGAGAAAGCGCGCCTGCGCCGCTGGCGTGGCGGCCACGAGCCCCTTGACGTACTGCTCGAACGCGTCGAGGGAAAAGGACGCCGCTCGACTCGGTGTGGCGATGACGCGCCGGCCCAGCGTTTGCGCCAACCGTCCCGACACCCGCTCGAAGATCGCGAAGAGATCGGCGACCGGGCCCTCGTCCGTCACGTCCGGCAGTTGCCGGCTCGACTGGAGGTCGATGACGCGCGCACGGACATTGATCGTCGATCCGACACGGATGTCCCCGAAGACGACCTCGGAGGCGCCGACCAGTTCGCCGATCCGGATCGTCGTCGCGCGGCTGAACGATCCCGACGGCGGCAGCTGCAGCCGGTCGAAGGCCGCGATCCGCTGATCGCGCGAGAACGCCCCGATGCCCAGGTGATCGAGACCTTCGCTCAGCAGCACCGCCGCGGCCTCACGAATCCAGAGCGCGGTTCCGGCGCCCCCCGGCGCCTGCGCCTCCGTCTGGACGGCGAACGGCAGAACCAGCACGCGCGGGGTCGAGGCCGCCTGCCAGCCGGCCGGGTGCGCGGACAGCAGGATCAGCGCGCACGCCGTCAGCGCGGCGGCGGCTCCACGTGGACGAAGTCGTCGGATGAAGATGTCAATCGTCCGGTGCACCGAGCCCGCCAGCGGACGGCCCACACGCGCCTCTGTCATGATTCCGTCCGTGACCTGCCCTGTCTCGGCCGCAGCGATCCTTGCAGGCGGAAAAGCGCGGCGCTTCGGCGGCCGGGACAAGAGTCGTCTCGTCGTCGAAGGTCTTCCCATCATCGTACGGCAGGTGCAGGTGCTAACACGAGTGGCCCACCCGGTATTTGTCGTCGCGCCGTACGCGGATCGGTTTCGGGACCTCGGTCTCGAGGTATACCCCGACCTGATTCCTGATATCGGCGCAATCGGCGGTCTCTATACGGCTTTAGAGCGATCGCCCGAGGAATCGGTCATTGTCGTCGCGTGCGATCAGCCGTTCCTCGAGGAGGATGTGCTCCGCCGCCTGGTTGAACTGGCGGCCGGCGCAGACGGCGCCTGGCTGCGCACCCCCAAAGGCGTCGAACCGTTGATCGCATGTTACCGGCGGCAGTCGCTCGCTGCCATCCGAGGTGAAATCGACGCCGGCCGGCAGAAACTAGCCGACCTCGAGCGGGTGCTGGACATGCGAGGGCTGGAGGCGCGCGAGGTCATGACGGACCAGGCGATCGAGCGCCTCGTCGCGAACATCAACACGCCCGACGACTACGCACGGATACAATAGCTGTTTCACCCGAGCGTCGCGTCCGGCGCCGGGGGCCAGAGATTCATGATCCTTCCCGTCCATGCCCTCGTCCGTACTCGCCTGCGCCAGGTGCTCAGCCAGGCGTTTGGCCTGGCGGAATCCGATCAGCCGCCGATCGTGATCGAGACGCCGCCGCGCCGCGTGTTGGGTGACATGGCGGTGCCGATTGCGTTCGAGCTCGCCCGGCGCCTCCGCAAGGCGCCGCGCGCCATTGCCCAGGAGCTCCAGTCGGCGATCGGTCCGCTCGCCGGCGTCGCGCGCATCGAGGCCGCCCCGAACGGCTACCTCAATCTGTTTCTCGATCGTGCCGCGTTCGTCCAGGCCCGCCTCGCCGGCGAGGTCTCGCCCGCCCCGTCTGAGACGGGGAAAGTGATCGTCGAGCACACCGCGATCAACCCGAACAAGGCGGCGCACATCGGTCACCTGCGCAACGCCGCGCTCGGCGACACGCTGGTCCGGCTCCTGCGCTTTCAGGGACGCCCGGTCGAGGTCCAGAACTACATCGACGACACGGGCGTGCAGGTCGCTGATGTCGTGGTCGGCTTGCAGTCGCTCGAGAGCAAAGACCTCGAGGCCGTTCAGCGGCAGGCGGACGACAGCGCAGTGCCGTTCGATCACTATCTCTGGGATCTGTACGCGCGCGTGACGGAGTGGTATGAGGAGGACAAGACGCGGCTCGCCGCCCGCGCACATGCCCTCCACGCCATCGAGGAGGGCGGCAACGACATCTCGGCCATGGGCGCGTTCATCGCCGACCGGATCGTGCGCAGCCATCTGGCGACCATGGCCCGCATGAACGTCGGACTACGACCTCCTGACCTGGGAAGGCGACATCCTTCGCCTGCAGTTCTGGGCCACCGCGTTCGAGCAGCTCAAGGCGCGCGGTGCGGTCTTCCTGCAGACCGAAGGACGGCTGAAGGGCTGCTGGGTCATGCCGATCGAGGATGGCCAGCCGGATGCGGAAGGCGACGTGCTGGCGGAGAGCACCGACGCAGAGGCCGAACAGCGGGAGAAGGTCATCGTTCGATCGAACGGCACCGTCACGTACGTCGGCAAGGACATCGCGAATCAGTTCTGGAAGTTCGGCCTGCTCGGCCGCGACTTCAACTACCGGGTGTTCCTGCCGCGCGAGCCCCTGCCCCTCTGGGCGACGACCTCCCATGCCTCGGAGAGCGGCGCGCCGCCGTTCGGCCGGGCGTCGGCCGTGTACAACGTGATCGATTCACGGCAGTCCTACCTCCAGCAACTGCTCAAGCAGGCGCTCGCCACCATGGGGTTCGCGCGCGAGGCAGAACACTCCACGCATTATGCCTACGAGATGGTCGCGCTCTCGCACGCGACCGCCCGGGTCCTCGGCTATGACGACAGCGAGAGCTCCGGCAAGCCGTTCGTCGAAGTGTCCGGCCGTCGCGGCCTGGGGGTGAAAGCCGACGACCTGCTCACGCAGCTCACCCAGACGGCCGAACGCGAAGTCGAGTCGCGCAATGCCGAACTGCCGGCCGCCGATCGCCGCCGGATCGCCCAGGCCATCGCCATTGCGGCCGTGCGCTACTTCCTGGTGAAGTTCTCCCGCGGCAAGGTGATCGTGTTCGACATCGACGAAGCGCTGAGCTTCGAGGGCGAGACCGGCCCGTACATCCAGTACGCGGCGGTTCGTGGCAACAACATTCTCGCGAAACTCCTCGAGCGCGACGGCGTCGACGAACGGGCGGTGGCGGCACGCCTCGAGACGCTCGGGCGCGATCCGATCGAGCAGGGCGATGACGCTGACGAGTTGTGGAACCTCATTCTCGAGGCGGCCAGACTCGACGAAATGGTGGAGAGCTCGCTGCGCTCCCTCGAGCTGTCGGTGATCGCGAAGTACGCGTTCGGCCTTGCGCAAGCGTTCAACGCTTTTTACCACCGTCAGCAGATCCTGCGGGAAGAGCGCGAAGACGCTCGTCTCTGGCGCGCCGCCGGCGTCGCCTACGTCCGCCGTCAGATCACTCAGGCGCTCGCGCTCATGGGGTGTGACGTGCCGGCGCGGATGTAGCGATGGCGTCACCTGCACCGCCGGTCGTCGCCGTCGCCTGGCCGAGATCCGACTACATCGCCGCGCTCGAACAGGCCGGCGCCGTCGTGCGCGAAATCACGCCGCAGCGCGATCCGGCTCCAGGCGCACTCGCGGCCTGCGACGGCTTGCTGCTGACCGGCGGCGTCGACGTCGACCCGGCCGCCTACGGCGACGCCACGCGTCATCCGACAGTCGAGACCGATCCCGAACGAGACGCCTACGAACTGGCCCTGGCGCGTGACGCGATCGCGCGCGACTTCCCCATTCTCGCGATCTGTCGCGGCGTTCAAATCCTCAACGTCGCCGCCGGCGGCACGCTGATCCAGGACATTCCGAGCGCCTCCGGGACGACGCTGGCGCACTGGATCCTCGAGCCCAGGAACGCCGTCGCGCACGACGTCCACGTCGTTTCCGGCACGCGCCTCTCGTCGCTGCTCCAGTCGCAGCTCAACGCCGACGACCGCGTCGCCGTCAACAGCCGCCATCATCAAGCCGTCAAAGCGACCGCACCCGGTTTCGTCATCTCCGCCACCGCCCCCGACGGCATCGTCGAAGCGATCGAACAGCCCGGCGCGCGGTTCTGCATCGGCGTGCAATGGCATCCGGAAAACTTCTGGCGCACGGGACAGTTCAGCGGACTGTTCGAAGGATTCGTCAAAGCCGCCGGAGTGAAACGCGCGGGAAGTTCGGAGTGAACAGCACGGGAAGTACGGCGTGAAGGGCACACGAAGTACGGTGTGAATAGCACGGGAAGTACGGCGTGAAGGGCACACGAAGTACGGCGTGAATAGCACGGGAGGTACGGCGTGAAGGGCGCACGACGTACGGCGTGAACAGCACGGGAAGTGCGGCGTGAAGCGCACACGAAGTACGGTGTGAATAGCACGGAAGTACGGCGTCAAGCGCGCACGAGAGTACGGTGGGACAGGCGCGGGAAGTGCGGCGCGAATTGGTTCAGGGTGGCCGAGCGCAGCCAGATGAGCTTCGTGGCCGCCTCGTCGGTCGAGAAGTGCCCGCGCGTTTGACGATCTTGCGGACGCGCGCATGGACGCTCTCGAGGGCGTTCGTCGTGTCGATCACGCGGCGCACACCCGGGGGAAACGCAAAGAACGGGATGACGTGCTCCCACGCCTGACGCAGCTTGACGATCGTCGGAACGACGGCCCACGGGCCGCTCGTGAAGGTATCGAGCGCCGCACTGGCGGCCTCCGCCGAGGCGGCGGTGTAGGCGGCGCGAAGGCCGCTGCGAGCGTCCTCCGGTCCTGCCAGCCGCCAACTCCAGGCTGTTGCGGATCAGATGCACAGCAGGCAGGTCTGCAGCGTCGTGCTGGACTTCCCGCGCATTTCACTCCGAACTTCGAGCGCGTCCACACCGTACTTCAAGCGCCCGTCACCCCGAACTTCAAGCGCACTCCACCCCGTACTTCAAGCGCCCGTCACCCCGCACTTCAAGCGCCCTCCACCCCGGACCTCAAGCGCTCTTCACCCCGGACCTCAAGAAGACAGCAATGCTCTCCACGTGCGGCGTGTTCGGAAAGAGATCGAACGCCTCGAGCGAGTCGAGGGTGTAGCCGGCGGAGGTGAGCTTGGCGCTGTCGCGGGCCAGCGTCGGCGGATCGCACGAGACGTAGACGATGCGCCCGGCGGCCCACTGGCTGATGCCCGCGGCGGCCTCTGCGGAGAGTCCGGTCCTCGGAGGATCGACGATGACCACGTCTGGCGCTTCGTCGGGTCCGTCCCGAACCGCATCTTCGACCGAGGTGCACAGCACGTGCAGACGGTCCTGCCAGGGCGCCGCATTCGCCTCGAGATCCGCGCCGCTCGACGGATCGCCTTCGACGGCGACCACGTCACTGCCTCGCGCCGCCAGGGCGACCGAGAACAGGCCGACGCCCGCGTAGAGGTCGACGATACGCTCGCCCGGAGACACGGCCAGCACACGGCGCACGAGCGATCCGGTCAGGTACCGGTTGCCCTGAAAAAAAGACTGCGCCTGGCGCGTCCAGACCGGAACGTCACCCACGGGCGAATCCCCGCCAAAGAGCTCCGCGGCGGTCTCCGAGAGCACGGGCGTGCCGGCCAGCTGAACAGCGGCTTGATTCGTGCGGCCAGCCGTCACGCCGGTGAGTCCAGCGGAGAGCGTGACCTGCCCGAGATCGCGACGCACGCTCGCGCCCTCCCTCGGCTCGAGATGCGCCACCCGCTGATTGGCGGTGACGTTCTCGGAGACGACGATCGCCTCGCAGGCGTCGGCGCGCGGTCCGAGTTGGTCGAGCAGGGTGCGAATGGGCGGCATCGACTCCGGCAGAAGCTGCCGTGTCGCCGCTGCGTCGCACAGTGTGTGGGTGCCCTCGAGAAAGAACCCCGCCCGCCGATCGCGCACATGAAGCCGCGCCCGCAGGCGGTACCCGGATTCGGGAGACGGCACGACGTCGGGCGGGTCCAACCGCAACTGACCGAGCCGCCGGAACGCATCGACCACGATCTCGCCCTTCAGCTGGCGTTGACGCTCGTAGGCGACATGCCCGTAGGCGAGACCGCCGCACGCCGGATCCGAGGGCGGATCGCGGCGATCCGGGCTGGCGTCGAGGATCTCCACCGCCGTCGCCCAGACGACCTGCCGCTGTGTCCGCTCGACGCGCGCACGGACACGCTCGCCGGGAATTGCGCCGGCGACGAACACGATCCGCCCGCCGTCGCGGGCCAGCATACGGCCGCCGGCCACTGGCCGTTCGATCTGCAGATCAAGGAGTGTCACGGTTCAATCGTCGGTAAGCCGTAGCGGTCACGCAACAGACGCGTGACCGTGACGTCGATCGACCGCTGCCAGGCGTCGCCCGGCAGGCGGTCCCGATACGGCGCGAGATCCTGCTCGGCCTCGCGGCGGAGCGTTTCGAGGAGCTCGGCCGATGCGCTCGCCTGCGCGGCGCCGACCAGGCGCGCGTCAAGCGCGGAGAGGCGCGCGACCACTTCATCTCGCGCCGCCCCGCGTGCCTTCTTGGCGGCGTCGCGAGTGGTCACGAGATCCTGCAGCAGCGTGTCGGCCGCGGCGCGGAACGCCTCCGGCAGGTCGAGCCGGCCCGCCGACGCAGCGAGCCGGTCGATCGCGCGATCGAGATGCCGGGTGAGCGATCGCCGCCGCGGCTCCGTCGCCTCGACCGCAGGGCCACCGGCCGAGGCCTCTCCTGCGCGCGGCAGGCCGACGGCCCGGCGCCACCCCTCGAAGAGGTCGCGCACGTCCGCCTCGCAGAATTCGATCCGGAGTGGACGCCGGGATTTTCCGGCGCGATGCCGTTCGGCGCGCAGGTCGATCCCGCGGAAGACGACGCTGAGCGGCATTCCCTCCTCCGCCCACTGCCGCACCAGCGCGAAACCCGGCCCGACAATGCGGACCAGGTGCCCTGCGTTCACCCGGGTCAGATGGTCTTCGACCTGGCGGCAGTAATCACCGACGTCGACACTCGGCCCGGCCACCGTCTCATGCTGATCACCCACGACTCAATCGCTCCCAGATGACTTCTCCGGCGATGAGCCGGCGTGTCTGGCCGTTGATCTCGACGATCAACCCGCCATCGTCGTCGATGTCCCGAACGGCGCCGCGCCACCGGGCGTCGTGATCGGTCCAGTTGGCGATCGCGCCACCCAGGCCGGCACGCGCGAACCGCCGCCACTCGTCACAGATCCACCGGCGGTCGCCCGCCCACAGCCGTCCGGTGGCGTTGGCGATCGAGGCGAGGATCTCGACGAGGAGCGCGAGCGCGATCGACGTCACGGCCGAGCTCGGCTTCGAGCGACGTCGCGCGGTCGGCAATCGCGGGCGGGTAGGCCGAAGGCCGCACGTTCAGGCCGATGCCAATCACGACCGCGTCAACGAACGCGCCGCTGCCGGCCGACTCGCACAGCAGGCCCCCCAGCTTGCGCCACGGCCTGCCGGCCACGAGATCGTTGGGCCATTTGAGCTCGATCGCGAGACCGGTCGCCTCCTCGATCGCCTGGGCGACCGCGACGCCGGCGGCCAGCGTGAGCAACGCCAGTCCCTGCGCGCCGGCCGGCGGCCTGACGATCACCGAGAGATACAGTCCGGCGCCCGGCGGCGAGAACCACGTGCGTCCGAGCCGGCCGCGTCCGGCCCGCTGTGCGCCAGCCAGCACCGCGGTGCCTTCGGCCGCGCCCGCGTGCGCGAGCGCCATCGCCGCGGTGTTGGTCGAGTCGACGTCGGTGACGTAGTGCAGGTGGCCGAACGGCCCCAACCGGGTCTGGTGCGCGGCCAATGCGCCCGCGAGATCGTCGGGAAGCAGCTCGAACGTCACGGCAGATCGACTTCGAGACTGATGTCGGCCGCGGGTGCCGAGTGGGTGAGGGCGCCGACCGACACGCAGTCGGCGCCGATCGCCGTCAGCACCGGGATGCGCTCCAGCGTGATGCCGCCGGAGATCTCCACGCGCGCGCGCCCGGCAATGCGCCGCACGGCCTCCGCCATCTGCGCGTCGTCGAGATTGTCCAGCATGATGATGTCCGCTCCAGCGGCCAACGCGGCGTCGACCTGCTGCAGACTCTGCGTCTCCACCTCGATCGGCGTCGCGCGGTGGCGTTCACGCACGCGGCGGACGGCCTCGCCGATGCTGCCGGCGACGCGTATGTGATTGTCCTTGATCAGGACGCCGTCGTGCAGACCGAAGCGATGATTCGTGCCGCCGCCGCAGCGGACGGCGTACTTCGCCAGCCCTCGCAGGGTCGGCACGGTCTTGCGCGTGTCGAGGATCGTCATGCGGCCACGCGAGGCGTCGACGAATCGCCGCGTCAGTGAGGCGATCCCCGACAGGTGCTGGAGGAAATTGAGCGCCGTTCGCTCGGCGGCCAGGATGCCCCGCGCAAACCCGTCAATCTCCGCGAGCCGCGCGCCAGGTGCCACGGTCGCGCCGTCGGCGACGATCGGCTGAAACCTGATGCTCGGCGTCGACCTGGCGAAACGTCTCCTGCACGACGTCCAGGCCGGCCACGACGCAAGACTGCTTCGCCAGAAACACGCCCTGCGCGCGCCGATCGGCCGGCACGATCGCGTCGCTGGTGATGTCCGTGCGCGCACGATCCTCTTCGAGCGCACGCTCGACGAGGGCGCGATACTCCGTGACGGCGAGCGACGCCCATGCGCTCAGGGCTGAAGGAACTCGACGCGGAAGTCGTCGCCGAACCCCACCGAGGCCTGGCCCGCGTTGTTCCCGGCCAGCACATCCCGCGCGATCGCGGGCCAGCCCGGAGCGAGCCGGTCCGGCAACTGCAGCGCCGTGACTTGGACACCGAAGGCCAGCTTCTTGAGCGATCGCTCGCGACGAATGACGGCCGTGACCTCCGAGGCGAGCACCGACACATCCGACGCCGCCGGATCGAGTGCGCCGCCAAGCGCTTCGGCGATCTCGCTCTCCGACGGCCACGCCGCCCGATGCACCGACCCGTCGCGCCACCACGACCACACTTCTTCGGTGACGAACGGCAGGAACGGGGCGAACAGCCGGAGCATGACGTCGAGCGCGAGCACGCAGCCAGCCGTCGCCGACGCGGCTTCCGGCGTGTCTTCGCTGCGCCGGCGCTTGACGTGTTCGATGTGGTCGTCGCAGAACCACCAGAAAAACGTCTCGGTCTCGCGGAGCGCCGTCGTGTAGTCGTAGGCCTCGAGGCTCGAGGTCGCGATCCGGACGAGCCCCGAGAGCCGGGTCAACATGCCGCGGTCGATCGGATCCGTGATTGGGCCGACGGGCGTGGTCCGCCCGAGCACGAACTTGGACGCATTCAACAGCTTGATCGCCAGACGGCGCCCGACCTGCATCTGGCCCGCGTCGAAGGCCGTATCGACGCCCGGGCCGCCCTTGGCGGCCCAGTAACGGACCGCGTCGGAGCCGTGCTCGTCGAGCAGTCCCATCGGCGTGACGACGTTGCCCTTCGACTTCGACATCTTCTTGCGATCGGGATCGAGCACCCAGCCCGAAATGCCGGCGTTCTTCCACGGCAGCGCGCCGGCCTCGAGATGCGATCGCAGCACGGTCGAAAACAGCCAGGTGCGGATGATGTCGTGCGCCTGGGGACGCAGGTCCATCGGAAAGGTCCGCGGCCAGATCTCGGCATCCGCTTCCCAGCCGCAGACAATGAACGGCGTCAACGACGACGTCGCCCACGTGTCCATGATGTCGGGATCGCCCGCAAACCCGCCTGGCTGGCCGCGTTGATCTTCACGGAAACCGTCCGGGACGTCGGTTGACGGGTCGATCGGCAGCCGCGATGCGGCCGGCACCAACGGCGCCTCGTAGTCGAGCGTGCCGTCCTCCCGGATGCGGTACCACAGCGGGAATGGCACGCCGAAGAAGCGCTGGCGGCTGACGCACCAGTCGCCGTTCAATCCGTTCACCCAGTTCTCGTAGCGCGCGCGCATGTGCGGCGGATGCCACTGCAACGCGCGCCCGCGCGCGAGCAGGCCCTCGCGATGTTCCATCGTTTTGATGAACCATTGCCGGCTCGTCACGATCTCGAGCGGGCGGTCGCCCTTCTCGTAGAACTTGACGTGGTGGGTGATCGGCCGTGGCTCGCCGATCAGATCGCCGGATTCGCGCAGCATCTCGACGATGCGCGCTCTGGCCTTGGCCGCCGAGAGACCCGTCGAGCCCGTCGTAGTGGACCTGCGCGCGCGCCGCGTCCGTGCTCTCCCAGCCGGAGACGTTCCACGAGATCGGACGGAGCGTGCCATTCGCCTGGATGATCGCCCGGACAGGCAGCGCGAGCTCGCGCCACCAGGTGACGTCGGTCAGGTCGCCGAACGTGCAGATCATCGCGATGCCGGTCCCCTTTTCGGGATCGGCCAATGCATGCGCGCGCACCGGTACCGGCACGCCGAACAGCGGCGTCAGCACCTCCTGTCCGAACAACGGCTGATAGCGCACGTCGTCGGGATGCGCGACGAGCGCGACGCAGGCGGGGATCAGCTCGGGTCGCGTGGTCTCGATCTCGACCGCGCCGCTCCCGGCGCGTTCGGCGAAGCGAATGCGGTGATAGGCGCCAGGCAGCTCGCGGTCCTCCAGCTCAGCCTGCGCGACGGCGGTGCGAAAGTCGACGTCCCAGAGCGTCGGCGCCTCGAGCTGATACGCCTCGCCGCGGGCGAGATTCCTGAGGAACGCGAGCTGCGAGACGCGCTGCTCGCGCTTGCCGATCGTGGCGTAGGTCAGGCTCCAATCGACCGACAGGCCAAGTCGCCGCCACAACGCCTCGAACGCCTTCTCGTCCTCGGCCGTGAGCCTGATGCACAGCTCGACGAAGTTCGGTCGCGAAATCGAGATGGGCTGTTTGCCCGGTTGCGGTGGCGGCTCGAAGGCCGGGTCGTACGGGAGCGACGGATCGCACCGCACGCCAAAGTAATTCTGCACGCGACGCTCGGTCGGCAACCCGTTGTCGTCCCACCCCATCGGATAGAACACGTTGCGCCCGCGCATCCGCTGAAACCGGGCGACGACGTCGGTATGCGTGTAAGAGAACACGTGGCCGACGTGCAGCGACCCGCTGACCGTCGGCGGGGGGGTATCGATGGCGTAGATGCGCTCGCGCGGCTGCGTGCGATCGAAGCGGTGGGTGCCGAGCGTCTCCCAGGCTTGCATCCAGCGAGCTTCGAGGCCTTCAAGGACGGGTTTTTCGGGAATTGGCGACATTCGATCAGTGGTTCCGGGGTTCCGGGGTGTCGAGGGTTCCGGGGGTTCCGGTGGCTCGGCGACCGACCGCGGACTCGTGCGTCGAACCCGAGTAACCCGAACCCCGGAACCCTCGGAACCCCGAGAACTCCGGAACCGACGCTACCCTTCCAGCTTGATCTTCTCGAATCTCTTCCCGGATCAACCGCTCCGCCGTCTCGACGATGAGCCGCCGGACGAGGTCGTCGGTCATCTTCACGAGGACACGGCGGACGGCGTCTTCGACCGAGGCGTCGGTGAGTCCCTGCACCTGGGTCTGTGCAGGCTGGGCGGTTTGAGTGGATTGCTCCGCAGCGAGGAGGGCCGAGAATGCACTCGCCAGCGAGACTTTGGCGGGAGCCGGCCGTGCGGGGGCGTCGTCGATGGCGCCACGCCGGCGGCGCCGGGCGGTCGGCACCGGGTTCGAGGCCGCCGTCGCACGGACGACGGCGGTGTCTCTCGGGCTCCGCCGGACGACTCGCGCCGCGCAGGATCGCCAGCGACGGGGAATCGGACGATCCGGTGTAAAGGGGCGCCCTGCCAGCCGGCTCGCGCGAGCCGGCTGAACGGCCGAGGCCGCCCGCGACGGCCAGCAGTTCCTTGACGCGCGCCACCAGATGCTGCGGCTCGAAGGGCTTGACGACAATGCCGTCACAGCCGATCGCCCGCGCCCGATCCTGATCGACCGGCTCGAAGGCACCCGCCAGCATGAGGACGGGAACCCCGCCGAGCTTCTTCGACTGCTTCAGGTGGGTCACGATGCCGTAGCCATCGACCTCCGCCAGGTCCACGTCCACCAGCACGATGTCCGGCCGTTCGGTGTCGAGCCACTTGATCGCCCGCGACCCGTCCGGCACAGCGACCACGCGGATGTCTTCGTGGGCGAACGTCAGGTCCACGACGCGCTGGATCGTCGCGCTGCCGTCGGCGAGAAGAAGCGTCTTGGCCATCGCGGATTAGAGCGCCTCGGCGCGCGGCTGCACCGACCGGTGAATGAAGTCGATGATGTCCTGCATCGGGACTCCCTGGCAGAAATACCCCGGCGATTCCCATCGCCTGGAGCTTGGGAATATCGACGTCCGGAATGATCCCGCCGACGAGCACCGTCACGTGGTCCAGCCCCTTTTCCCGAAGCAGTTCCATCAGTCTGGGGCAGATGTGCATGTGGGCGCCGCTCAGAATCGACAGGCCGATCACATCCGCGTCTTCCTGCAGCGCCGCCGCGGCAATCTGCTCGGGCGTTTGGCGCAGCCCCGTGTAAATCACTTCCATGCCGGCATCCCGGAGCGCCCGGGCGATCACCTTGGCACCGCGGTCGTGCCCATCGAGTCCGGGCTTGGCGATGACGACGCGCGTCGGACCGCGGTCTAGATCGAGGGGACTTCTTCATATTCCCCCCAGACCTGCCTGAGCGCATCGCACATTTCGCCGACGGTCGCGTAGGCGCGTACGCATTCGAGCAACGGCGGCATCGTGTTCGCGGTGCCGCGCGCCGCGTCCCGGAGCGCGTCGAGCGCGCGCGTCACCCGCCCCGCGTCGCGGCTCTCGCGAATGGACGTCAGCCGGCCGAGTTGGGCCTCGGCGGCCGTCTCGTCGATATAGAGAGTCGGCACCGACGTGCGGTTCTCTTCCACATACGCGTTGACACCGACAATCAGCTGCTCGCGAGCCTCGACCGCCTGCTGGAACCGGTACGCCGACTCGGCGATTTCCCGCTGCGGGAAGCCCTGCTCGACGGCCGCCACCATCCCGCCCATCCGATCGATGAGGTCGAAATAGCGATACGTGCCCTCTTCCATGTCGAGCGTCAGCCGCTCGAGGAAGTAGGAGCCGCCGAGCGGATCGACCATGGCGGTGACGCCGCTTTCGTGCGCGATGATCTGCTGCGTGCGGAGCGCCAGCGTCGCCGCTTCGGCCGTCGGCAGCGACAACGCTTCGTCGAGCGAGTTGGTGTGCAGCGAATTGGTCCCGCCGAGCACGGCCGAGAGCGCCTGCAGCGCGGTCCGGACGACGTTGTTGTACGGCTGCTGCGCGGTCAGCGACACGCCGGCCGTCTGGGTATGGAAGCGCAGCTTCCAGGACCGCTCGTCCTTGGCCCCGAAGCGCTCGCGCATGACGCGCGCCCAGATCTTGCGCGCGGCGCGGTACTTCGCGATCTCTTCGAAGAAGTCGCTGTGCGCGTTGAAGAAGAACGACATCCGCGGGACGAAGGCGTCGACGTCGAGGCCGGCGTCCACGCCCCACTGCACGTACTCGATGCCGTCACGCAGCGTGAACGCCAGCTCCTGCAGCGCCGTCGCGCCGGCTTCGCGGATGTGGTACCCGCTCACCGAAATCGTGTTCCACTTCGGCACCTCGGTCGTGCAGAACTCGAAGATGTCGGTGATCAGCCGCATCGACGGACGCGGCGGGAAGATGTACTCCTTCTGGGCGATGAACTCCTTCAGGATGTCGTTCTGGATCGTGCCCGAGAGCGTCTGCCAGTCTGCGCCCTGCTTCTCGGCGACGACCAGGTACATCGCGAAGATCATCGGCGCCGGCGAATTGATCGTCATCGACGTCGTGATGTCAGCGAGCGAGATCCCGTCGAACAACCGTTCCATGTCGGCCAGCGAGACGATCGACACGCCACACTTGCCGACTTCGCCAAGCGACAGGGGATGGTCCGGGTCGCGGCCCATCAACGTGGGCGAGATCGAAGGCGACGCTCAACCCCGTTCCGCCGGCCGCGAGCAGCTGCTTGTAGCGCGCGTTGGTCTCTTCAGGCGTCCCAAACCCCGCGAACTGCCGCATCGTCCAGAGCTTGCCGCGATAGCCCGTCGGATGGATGCCGCGGGTATACGGGTACTCGCCCGGATCCGCCAGGTCGCGCTCGTACTGCAGGCCGGCCACATCGTCTGGCGCGTAGAGGCGCTCGATCGGACGGCCCGAGATCGTCGTGAACGTCTTGCTCCGCTCCGCCGCCGTGGCCACGGTCGGGGTCGGCGGGCGCGGGAACGGACTTCATGCGGCGTCAATTATACGAGGTACGAGTACCCGTACCTCGTTGGTTGACTGCGATTGCTGGCGTGGATACGCTCCGAAGTTGCGCCTCGGCGACGTGTCTGCCGGGAGATGCGGAGGATTCATGGCAGCCAGGCGAAAGCGTCTTCGGCGCGATGTTGCAGGAGTTCGATGGCGCCGCGCGCCTGCTCGGATTGGAGCCGGACGTCTGGCAGATTCTGACGCACCCCAAACGTCAAATCATCGTGTCGTGCCCGGTCCTGATGGACAACGGCCGGATCGAAGTCTTCACCGGCTATCGCGTTCAGTACAACATCACGCTCGGCCCCGCCAAGGGCGGCATCCGCTATCACCCGGGCGTGACGCTCGACGAGGTCACGGCACTCGCCGCGTGGATGACGTGGAAGTGCGCGGTCGCCGGGATCCCGTTCGGCGGCGGCAAGGGCGGCGTCGTCTGCGACCCCACGAAGATGTCGCGCCGCGAGCTCGAGGCGCTGACGCGCCGCTACGTCGCCGAGATCATCGACGCCATCGGTCCCGAGAAGGACGTCCCGGCGCCTGACGTCAACACCAACGAGCAGGTGATGGCGTGGATCATGGACACCTACAGCATGCACGTCGGCGTCACCGACGACCGCCGTCGTCACCGGCAAACCGATCGAGATGGGCGGATCGCTCGGCCGGCGCGAAGCGACCGGACGCGGCGTGATGATCACGACGCGCGAGGCGGCCCGCCATCTGGGCCTCGACATCAGCAAGGCGCACGGTCGCCGTGCAGGGCTTCGGCAACGTCGGGTCCGTCTCCGCCCTGCTCCTGCAGCAACTGGGCGCAAAGATCGTCGCCGTCACCGACTGGAAGGGCGGCGTCTACAATCCGGCGGGTCTCGACCTCGACGCGCTCGTCAAGTGGACCGAAACGCACAAGACGGTCGCCGGCTTCCCTGGCGCCGATCCCCTCGCCCAGGACAAGATCTTCGAGCTGGACGTCGACGTCCTGATTCCGGCCGCGCTCGAAAACCAGATCACGATGGAGAACGCGCCGAAGATCAAGGCGAAGATCGTCGCCGAAGGCGCCAACGGCCCGACCACGCCCGACGCCAACAACTACCTCTGCGATCGCGGCGTCTTCCTGATCCCGGACATCCTCGCCAACGCCGGCGGCGTCACCACGTCCTATTTCGAGTGGGTGCAGGATCGCTACGGCTACTTCTGGGAAGAGCACGAAGTCAACGAGCGGCTCGAGCGCAAGATGGTCGAAGCCTTCAAGCGCGTCCTCGAGACGTCGCTCAAGTACAAGTGCGACATGCGCACCGCCGCCTACATCGTCGCGATCAACCGGGTCGCGATCGTGACCAAGCTCAGGGGAATGTACGCGTAGCGTGCAACGACACCGGTTGAGACCGGCTTAGCCGCCCAGTCACGGTTGTCTATTCATTCCCCTTGCGCCGCCGACCGCAGCATCATCGTCGCGGCGATGAGGACGACGACGATCACCAGCCAGCGGACGTAGATCACGTCCATCTCCTTCACGATGAGCGCGGCGATGAGCACGGCGGGCAGGCCGCCGAGCGCCGAGGGCCATCGCCGGCCGGAGCGAGTAGGCATCCTTCTGCACGAACTGCTCGCTGCTGATCGGCATCAGGAACGCGCACGAACCCATCATGATCGGGAACGCGGCCTTGGCGTTCATGCCGAGCAGGCCGACCAGAATCATGCACGGCGCGTACATCCCGATGCCGAGGGTCATCAGCGCGCCCAGCACGAAGTTGCCCACGAGGCCAATCACCAGCTTCCGCCCTGCAAGATCGAGCGTGCCCGGCGTCCCGCCGGTGACGCAGGCTGGCGGTGCCGGTAATCTCCGAGCAGATTGCGCCAGGCAAAGAGCACCGCCGCACGATGAGCAGCGCCGTGCCCATGCCCGATCTGAATCTTGCGCTTCGGCCAGCTTCGCAACGATGCCCGCGCCGAGCCACGCGCCGGCGACGGCGGCGACGATCATCAGAATCAGCGTCATCGGTATCGACCTCGATGGTCGCCGTGTAGATGAAGGCCTGCGCGATCGTCGGCAGCGTGTGGCCGACGTTCAGCGTGCCGGGAATCAGGCGATCCGGCACCATCTTGAAGAACTTGAAGATCGCCGTCGTCGGCGCGAACGAGCCGATGCCGAGCGTGTCGAAGAAATTCGTGACGAAGCCGGTGCCCAGCTCGAGCGCCGACTCCTTCGGCTTCGCCTTGGTGATCGCGCTCCACCACATGACGATGTAGAACGTCGTGAACGCAGCGAGCGCCGTGAGCAGGCCGCCGAGCGGCGTGAAGATCGCATTGAACATGGGGCGGCATGCTAGCACACGCCCCTTTGGCTTTGGGCCCTGGGCCCTTGGCCCGCGTCAGCCGGTGATGCGGAGTCCGAGCAGATGGCGCGCCGTGTCGGTGCCGGACGTCGCCACGATCTCGACCAGATAGTCGCCAGGCGGTAACGGCGAAAGCCCGAGCTCGATCTGGAAGGTGGCGCCCTCGCTCGTGGGGGCCGGCAGGGTCGCCAGCGATGCGCCCATCCGATTCAACACGCGGAGCGTGACCGCGGGTGTCGTCCCCGCCGGGCCGTAGACGTCGAATCGCAACAGGAGGCGTTCCGTCCGTGAGAACTGCCGCGTCGCGGTCGGGACGGCGTTCCCACCGGCGCGAATGGGCTGAAGATCTCGGACCGTCCGGCCGCGAAACACGATCGGGGTCGCGATGGTGGGCCGTGGCGACGTGAAGTCGGGCACCTCGTAGCTGGCGTCGTCGCTGTCCAGCCGGCTCCCTTTCGCGTTCTCGGACACGACGCGAACACGCACCTCGCCCGCCGGGGCGTCGAACGTCACTTGCCCGCTCGTGATGACGGCCTGGGGATCGCGCGCCACCGGACCGTTGAACAACTTGTCGCCGTAGATCGACGTCGCGCTGATCGTGATGTGGTCGACGGCGTCGATCGGCGTCGTCGGCGCTCCTGGCGGCACTTCCCAGGCGAGGGTCACTCGAGCCTTTTCGGCCGGTCCGCGCACCGCGCCCATCCAGACGGTCACCGGCTTCCGGCCCGCCGGCTCGACGACGGTGGCGAGCGCATCGAGCGCCTGGGCGATCTCGCGCGGCGGCCCCGCCTTGGGCGCCGCGCTGGCGCGTTCGACTTCCTCTGGCGTGAACGCCCAGTAACCCTTGCGAGCCCGCACTTCGACGTCCCGCCGCTTGACGGCGACCTTGATCTCGTGGAACTTGCCGTCGCGGGCCGCCACGCTCGACGTGTAACCGAGCAGGTAGTACGAGCTGACATCGCGCACCATCTTGCGCAGTTCCGGCAACGGGTCGTTGCGGCCAACGATGGCGCGGCCGTCGGTCTGATCGGCGAGGACGCGGAGCAGATCGGACGACTCGTTCAGAATCTGGCGGTTGGTGGCCGAGTCGACCTTGTCGGCAATGTCGAACTCTTCGGTCGTCAGTCCACGCGGGTCGAGCGTATAGATGGCCGCATTCGCGCGCGCCGCCGCGTTGAAGACGTCGCGCAGCCGGCTCAGCAGGTCCGTCGAGTTGAAGAACTGCTGTGTCTGCGAGGTGCGCGGTCGTCGCCGTGCGCGGGAAGAGCGAGCCGGTGGTATTCACGCCGGCCGGCAGCGTGCCGCTCATGCCCTCGCTGACGTAGAGCAGCGTCTTGCGCCCTTCACGCAGCGTGCCGAGATACGTGCAGGCCCCTTGCAACGCCGCGATGACGAGGTCGTTGCGCATCTGCTCCTGTGTCTGCGGCGGCTGCATCTGGTAGCGCTCTTCGTAGGCGTTGCGCGGGGTGTAGTCGTACTTGCGGCCGTCGAAGTTGCGGATGGCGCCGGCGGTGCCGTCGTGATTGCGGGAAAACGTGGTCGCGTTGAGCGGCGTCAGCGGATAGAGGATCGCGACCAGATCGCGCGATGACAGCGAACTGACCCACGAGGCGAGTTGCTCGCGGATGCGCATGCCGTTGCCCCGCCTGACGTGATAGTCGTCGAGCATGATCACGAAGATGCGGTTCTGCTCGTTGGCCGTCTCGCGCTGCTGCTCGGCCATCGAGAGAATCTGGCGCGTGTAGAGCGGATCGGCCTCCTGCGTCTCGTCGATCGAGATGTATTTGAAGGCGTCGATCTTCTGGACCTTGTTCGCCTCCTTGACTTCGAAGTCCTCGACCTTCAGATCGGTGATCGGCTTGCCCTGGCGGTCGGTCACGATGACGTCGACGCTGACCGAGTCGACGCGCGCGCGGAACGTCGGCTGCTGCGACTGCGGCGGATCCTGCGGCGGGCTCGCCGTCTGGCCGCGCATCGCGGGCGCACCGGCAAGGACCACGCCAAGAGCCAGCGCGGCGACACACGAGCGGACAGGACGGCAAGGCATGCGTTCCCTCGAAAGGCGCCGGACACGCAATGATAACATCCGACCATGACCACCCAGCCTGCCGAGGCTGCGGCGCTGCCGCTCACCCGCCTCAGCGAAGACGAACAGCTGTTGCGTGCGAGCGTGCGGGAATTTGCAGACGCTCAGATCCGGCCGCACGTCCGCGAGATGGACGAACTGGCCAGGATGCCGCGCCCGCTGATCGACCAGCTCTTTGCGCTCGGCGTGATGGGCATCGAGATCCCCGAAGCCCACGGCGGCAGCGGCGGCACGTTCTTCCATGCCGTCCTCGTGGTCGAGGAGCTCTCGCGCGTGGACCCGTCCGTCGGCGTGCTCGTCGATGTCCAGAACACGCTGGTCGTGAATGCCCTGATCCGCTGGGGAAGCCCGGACATGCAATCGCGGCTGCTGCCGGTCCTCGCCACCCGCAGTATCGGCGCCTACGCACTGTCCGAGGCCGCGTCGGGCAGCGATGCGTTCGCGCTGCAGACGCAGGCCCGGGAGGATGGCGACGCGTTCGTGATCGACGGACGCAAGCTCTGGATCACCAACGCCAACGAAGCCGACCTGTTCATCGTGTTCGCCAACGTCAACCCCTCAGCTGGCTACCGCGGCATCACGGCCTTCGTCGTCGAGCGCGGACAGCCCGGGTTCACCATCGGCAAGAAGGAAGACAAGCTCGGCATTCGCGCCTCGAGCACCTGCGAGCTCGTCCTGGATGGGTGCCGGGTGCCGCGCGCGCAGGTGCTCGGCGAGGTCGGCAAGGGCTACAAGGTCGCGATCGAGACGCTCAACGAGGGGCGCATTGGCATCGGCGCGCAGATGCTCGGCCTCGCCGCCGGCGCGCTCGATCACGCCATCAGGTACACGAAAGAGCGCCGGCAGTTCGGCAAGGCGATCGCGGAGTTCCAGGGCGTGCAGTTCCAGCTCGCGCGCGCCGCGACCGAGATCGAAGCCGCGCGCCTGCTCGTCTACAACGCCGCCCGCCTCCGCGATCTCGGCCAGCCGTTCCTCACGGAAGCCGCGATGTGCAAGATCTTCGCCTCAGAGGTCGCCGAACGCGTCGCCTCACTCGCTGTCAATCTCTTCGGCGGCAACGGCTTCGTGAAGGAATATCCAGTCGAGAAACTCTACCGGGACGCGAAGATCGGCCAGATCTACGAGGGAACCTCGAACTTGCAGCTGCAGACGATTGCCAAGAACCTTCTCTCCTGAAATCTCACCGGGTTTCTAACAAGTGTTCCGCGATGATCATGCGCTGCACCTCTGACGTGCCCTGGTAGATCTCCGCGGCGCGGACATCACGGAAGAGCCGTTCGATCGTCGAACCGCGTCGATAGCCGGCCGAGGCGAGGATCTGCATCGCGCGGTCGGCGGCGCGGTGGGCGGCTTCGGAGGCCTGCAGCTTTGCCATCGCCGCGGCCAGCGAGACGCGCGGCAGTCGATCCCGCAGGTCGGCGGCCCTCCAGGTGAGCATGCGCGCCGCTTCGAGATCGGTGGCCAGATCCGCCAGTTGGAACTGGACGGCCTGGAAGTTGCCAATCGGCTGGCCGAAGGCTTCGCGGTGGCGTGAGTACGCGAGCGCTTCGTCGAGCGCGGCCTGGCCGACACCCAGCGCTTGCGCAGCAATCGCGACGCGGCCGCCCTCGAGCGCGCGCATCGCGATGCGGAAACCACGGCCGACGTCGCCTAACAGCGCGCTGGCCTCGATCCGCACGTCATCGAACGTCAGGTCCTGACAGCCAAGCCCGCGCACACCGAGCGAGTCGGACGCGGTCCGATGGATGCCGGGGGCGTCGAGCGGCACGAGAAACGCCGACACGCCGCGTCCGCGCGCGCCCGGATCGGTGGCGGCGAAGACGATCGCCACGTCGGCAGCCTCGGCGTTGGCCACCCACACCTTCGTGCCGCGCAGCACGTACCCGTGGTCGTCGAACCGGGCGACCGTCTGCTGATTGGCGGCGTCGGACCCGGCCTGGGCCTCGGACAGCGCGAACGATCCGATTGCGCGCCCGGCCGCCAGGCGGCTGAGCCACAAGTCCTTCTGCGCGTCGGTCCCGAACTCCGAGATCGGTTCGGCGACCAGCGAGTTGTTCACCGTCAGAATCACGGCCAGGGTCGCGCTGGCCAACGCGATCGCCTCGACGGCGAGCGCGTAACTGAGCGAATCACGGCCCGTCCCGCCAAACTCGGCGGGAATCGTGACGCCGAGCAGGCCGAGCCCGGCCGCTTCAGTCACCAGCTCGCGCGGAAACACAGCCGGACGCGTCGATCCCCGCCGCGGCTGGCGCCACCCGCTCGCGCGCAAACGTCCGCACGGTCGCAAGAAACGCCTCCTGGTCAGGACTCAGCGAGAAATCCACGCGCTAAATCTCAATCCCCAAATCTCAGATCCCGAATCGCGCGCACGC
Source organism: uncultured Acidobacteriota bacterium (assembly GCA_963816795.1). Classification (GTDB taxonomy): domain Bacteria; phylum Acidobacteriota; class Vicinamibacteria; order Vicinamibacterales; family SCN-69-37; genus CAWFLT01. The sequence goes on from CAWFLT010000006.1 coordinate 579,394, forward strand.
AGCCGCAGCTGCCGTCTCGGGCAGTTCCTCCGGCAACACCCGCGTCTCCCCCACCACTGACATGAAGTTCGTGTCGCCGTCCCAGCGCGGGACGACATGGAGGTGCAGGTGATCGAGCACGCCTGCGCCCGCAGGCTTGCCGAGGTTCAGCCCCATGTTGAACCCGTGCGGTCTGTAGACCGCTGTCAACGCCCGCTCGGCGGCCTGGGTCAGCGTCATCAGCTCGTGGAGCACAGGCCCATCGAGCTCGCCCAGCCGCGCGACGTGGGCGTCGGGCACGACCATCAGGTGCCCGTTGTTGTAGGGAAACTTGTTGAGGATGACGAAGGCGCGGGTCCCGCGATGGACCAGCAGCGGCTCGGCATCGCCGCGCGCGAGCGCTTCACAGAAGATACAGCCTGGCCGGGCCGAAGTTGCCTCGGTCACGTACCCGAACCTCCACGGCGTCCACAACCGGTCCATCGAGACCGGCTACCCCGTGGTCTCGTCGGCCTTGTTGATGAGGTCTTTGAGCTCTTTGCCGGGCTTGAAGTACGGCACTTTCTTCGGCGGGACGTCCACCTTGTCGCCGGTCTTCGGGTTGCGTCCCTTGCGCGGCTCGCGCCGGCGGAGCCGAAAGCTGCCGAAGCCGCGGAGCTCGATTTTCTCGCCACGATGCAGCGCGTCGACGATGCTCTTGAACACCGTGTCGACGATGACCTCGGAGTGCTTCTTGGTGAGGTCGGAGACGCGTGAAACTTCCTCGACCAATTCTGCCTTGGTCATGAGCGGGATCCGAGATTTCGCGGATTCCGAGATTTCGAGGTTCGAGGTTCTGGAGCCAGTGCACGAGCTCTGGGTTGACCGAATCCCCGAATCTCGGACCCCGAATCCCCAGAACTGCACGTGTCATTTCAGATTCTTGAAGTGGTCGCCGAGCGTCACTTCCGGCCGCCCGGTCGTCTCGACGTACGACTCCCAGTCGGCGCGGTACTCCTCGTCCTTGAGCGCGCGGATGCTCAGGCCAATCTTCCGCTCCTCCGGGACGAGCCGGATGATCTTCATCTGGTACGCCTCGCCCACCTTGAGCTCGAGCTTCTCGCCGCCCTGCGAAGAGTCGAATTCGGAGACGTGGATCAGCCCCTCGATGCCGTCCGCCAGCTCGACGAAGGCGCCGAAGTTGGTCAGCCGCACGACCTTGCCCTCGACGACGTCGCTGACGCGATTGCGTTCGAAGAACTCGCGCCAGATGCCGGTCTGCAGCTGCTTGAGTCCGAGCGACAACCGCTGGTTCTCGGCGTCGATGCTGAGCACCTGCGCTTCGACGCTATCGCCCTTCTTCAGCACTTCCGAGGGGTGCTTGATCTTGCTCCACGACATGTCGGAGATGTGAATCAAGCCGTCGATGCCTTCTTCCACCTCGACGAAGGCGCCGAACTCGGTGAGGTTGCGGACCTTCCCGTTGATCGTGGTGCCGACCGGGTACTTGTCGATCAGCTCGTGCCAGGGATTGCTCTCGACCTGCTTCAGGCCGAGCGAGATCCGGCGCGCGCCGGGATCGACGCCGAGCACCATCGCCTCGACCGCATCGCCCTGATTGAGAATCTTCGACGGATGCTTGACGCGCTTGCTCCACGACATCTCGGAGACGTGGATGAGGCCTTCGACGCCCGGCTCGAGCTCGATGAAGGCGCCGTAGTCGGTCAAGCTGACCACCTTGCCGGTCACGCGGATCCCGACCGGGTAGCGCTCGATCACGTTGCTCCACGGATCGGGCACCAGCTGCTTGTGCCCGAGCGAGACGCGCTCGGTGCCGGCGTCGTACTTCAACACCACCACGTCGATCTCGGCGCCGACGCGCACGACTTCGGAGGGATGCGTCACGCGCCCCCACGACATGTCCGTGATGTGCAGCAGGCCGTCGATGCCGCCGAGGTCGATGAAGGCGCCGTAGTCGGTCAGGTTCTTCACCGTGCCGCGGAGCGCCTTGCCTTCGGCGAGCGTGTCGAGCGTCGTCTTCTTCTTCTCGGCGTTCTCTTCTTCGAGCAGGACCTTGCGCGAGAGCACGATGTTGCCGCGCTTCTTGTTGACCTTGATGACGCGCATCCGCAGTTCCTGACCGCGCAGCGCGTCGAGGTTGCGCACGGGGCGCACGTCGATCTGCGAGCCGGGGAGGAACGCACGCACGCCGATGTCGACCGCGAGCCCGCCCTTGATCCGTTCGATGACGCGACCGATGACGACCTTCCGTTCCTGGAAGGCCTTCTCGACCTCGTCCCAAATCTTCATCTTCTCGGCCTTCTCGCGCGAGAGCACCACGTAGCCTTCGCGGTCCTCCGTACGCTCGAGCAGGACGTCGACGATGTCGTCAGGTTGCGCCGTCACCTGACCGGTCTCGTCGATAAACTCTTCGATGGGGATGATCCCCTCTGACTTGAAGCCGACGTCGACGATGACTTCCGTCGGCGTCACCTTGACGACTCGGCCTTTGACGACTTCACCTTCCGCGATGTTGCGGAAGCTGGTATCGTAAAGCTCGACGAGGCGCGCAAACTCTTGCGGATCCATATCCGGCGCGTCCTGCCGTGAGGAGAATGTGGAGAAGCCTGTGTTGGTCTTCGCACCTCCTGTGATGATTTGTGTTTTCTTAGTCGCGTCTCCGTTGCCCATGTAGTTCCGGGTCCTCCCCAATCTCGGACAGTGTCTTGCTCGCAGCTGTTCCCCGCTCGTAGGTCACCTTCGCAGGGATTGCGATAAGCACTGAATTATCCGGTACTTAGGGGCTGAGGTCAACCAGCGCGCGGGAGAAGCGAGGATGGCAGCCAAAAAGCGACCACGAGCGAAGCGATCAGCGTCACCCAGGCGGACCGTCCGCCGCCCGCGGCCGGCCCGCCGGACGCGCCCGGTCCGGACCCGCAAGTCCGCCGCGCCCGCGAAGCCGAAACGAAAGACCACGCGGCGCGCCCCACGCCCGCGCCGGCCCGCGCCGGCCGCTCGTCGGCCAGCGCGGCGGGCCACGTCGCGCGCCACTCCCCCGTCGGCCAAACCGCGCCGCAAGGCCGCTCCGAAGCGCCGGCCGGCGCCGGCCCGGCCCGCACCAGCTGCCAAGCCGCCGGCGCCGAAACCCGCCGCCGTGCGGGCGGCCAGATCCGAGCGCGCGACCGCGGCACGGGCCGCAGGCCAGACGCCGATCCTCGACCGCGAACGACGCCAGCTCTCGGACGACGAACGGCTCGAGCCAGCGCGCGAAGCCAACGACGCCCGGATGATCTCGGCAGCCAAGGCGGGCCACGCCGACTTGAAGGCCGCTCTCGAGCTCCAGACCGCCAACAGTCCAACCCTGACCGCCGGCGACGTCGACGCGAAATGGCAGGACGCGTACGCCGTCGGCGACGAAGCGCCCGGCGGCGACAACCCGACGCCCGATCAGGATCGGGTCGACGACATCGGCAAGGCGCTCGGCATCAACTATCGCGACGACGAGGAGCTTCAGGGCGGCGAAGAGGTCGCTGAGCGCGACCGCCATCGCTGGGAGCTCGACCCCGCGTCGTCCGACGACTGGCCGCACGACAAGGACAAGGACTGACGACCGGGAGTGAAATGCGCTCGAGGTCCGGAGTGAAGCGGGCGCTCGAGGTGCGGCGTGAAATGCGCGGGAAGTCCGGAGTGAACAGCGCACGAGGTCCGCTCTGAAAAGCACATGAGGTCCGGGGCGCTCGTAGCGCGCCTCGGGCTTGGAGGCGCGACGACTCGCGCACGAAGTCCGGAGTGAAGGGCGTTTGGAGTCCGGTGTGGAGAGCGCCGAGGGAAGTCCGGCGTGAAGGGCGCCTCGAGGTGCGGCTGTCGAACTTCGCGCCTTCACGGACAGTCACCCCGGACTTCAAGTGCACGTCACTTCGGACTTCGAGCGCATTTCACTCCGGACCTCAATGGCTTTCCACTCCGGACCTCCTGTGCTTTTCACGCCGGACCTCGCGCGCCAGCGCCGGTCGCAGACGCGCAATTCGACGCGACTTCCTTGACGCTCTGCGCGTTCAATCGCTTGAGCGCTTTCTCGGCCGTGTTGGCCCCGGGAGGCGCCGTGCCGTCTTTGGCATCGCTGACCGTGCCGGTGACAGCAATCCGGCGGTTGACCAATCCCGACAGGTCGGTGCCTGACGGCGTCGAGGCGATCAGGAAGTCCTCGGGCAGCCGGGCCGCGGCCGCCGCGTCGCCTGGAGATTCAGCGGCGTCTGCCGGGCTGGCCGCTCCGCGCAGCAAGTAGACGGTTGACGCGCTGCCCGTCCTGAGGCATCCAGTCAGAGTGACCGTCGGCCGATCCTGCGCCGGCAGGGCCGAGGCGTACACGGCCGCCGCGCCGGCGGCGAACAACACGGCGGTGGCGATCATCGCTTTGGACATAACACTCCCTTTTAGTCTGACGCTGACATCAGGGGACGGGTCTCAATTGTGGAAAACTCCACGGACTTCACCAAACCGCACGGTCCGTGGAGTTTTCCACAATTGAGACCCGTCCCCTTCCCCTTCATCTGCGAATCACGAAGAACAAGTCGAGTCCGGCCGTCTCGGCGCGTGGCACGCTCCGGGAGCGGTCCGCGCCTTGTGCAAACGTCGTGATCAGGCGCAGGAACTCCGTCAGCCGATACTCGAACGAGACCTGGCTGACGTCGTCGGCCCCGAAGTTCTGCTGAAAGCCCACGAAGAGCCGCTCGCTGACCTGGCGTCCGACCACGAGTGACGCGCCGGTACCCACATCGTCGTTGGGCGTGATCTCGAACAAGTCGAAGTCGAGCGCGCGCATGACCGAATCGGCGAGCGGCGCCGCGAGCGCGCGCGCCGCGAGGGTGCCGGCTCGCCCTGCGAGCGACACGCGTTCGGTCGTGCCCAGCTCGTTCATCGTCTGATTGAAGACGATGAGCGAGAGGATGTCGCCCTGATCGAGCGGCGGCGTGCTGCTCAGCGTGAGCTCCGGCCGCCGCGCCGACCCGCCGACGCGGACGCGCGCGGCCACGGCGCCGATCTGCCGCTCGGCCGTGACGTTGAGCGCGGGGTCGAGAAACGACTCGCCGCTGAAGACGACTTCGCTGCCGCGGGCGATCGTGAAGCGGCGTCCTTGAAACGTGTACTGGCCGCGAACGATGTCGAGCCGTCCCTTGATGGTCGGGGCTTCACCAGTCTCCTTGGACAGGCTGAGCGCGCCGCCGAGCGTGGCGTTGATGTCGCCAAGCCCGAACGAGCCGGCGCTCGCCCGCAGATCTCGCCCGCGCACGATGACGTTGTCAGGCAGCGCCAGAGTGATACTGAACGAGGACTGTGAGAACGCGCTCGGTTCGGCCGGCTTGGCGCCGGCCGCCGCGGCCTGCGCTTCCGCGGGCGCCGCCGTGTAGCCTCCGGCCGCGAGTCGGTCGAGGATGTCGTCGACTTCGAGCCGGCCACGCTCGACCTCGATCGTGCCAACGAGCAGCGGCGCCTTCAGGTTGCCGAGCGCGTGCAGATCGGTCTTCAGGCTGACTTCCCCGAAGCTGTTCTTCAGGACGTGGAAGTCATCGGACGTCACATACAAGTCGAACGCCGTCGGCGGACCGGCCACGGAAACATCTACCGCGCCAGTAATCGTCGCGACATGGTTGTCGTCGTCTGCGAGTTGGAACTCCTTGATGTTCACTCGCTCGCCCTCGAAGATCATCGACGCCTTGACGTTGGTGTAGGTCACGCCGGTCGGCGCGACGTGAAAGCCGGCGTCGGCGATTCCGAGATCGCCGCCCAGTTGAGGTGAACGCGCGGACCCGGTGATCAGCATCCTGACGGTGGCGGTGCCCTTCAACTGCTCGAGATCGGCAACCAGCGGCTGCAACAGGCCAAGATTCAGGCGATCACTCTGGACCCGCAAGTTGAACGGCGGCGTGGACTCCGGCGCGCTGGCGCCAAATCGGACCGGCATCGTGCCGGCGGCAGTGAGCTGGCCGAACTCGCCGGCCTGCAGGTTCACGTCGAGCGTGAGGAGTTCATTCTCGAAGCTGCCGGACGCGTCCAGCCGATCGAAACGTGTGCCGTCGACGGCGCCGGCGACGACGCTGCCAGATCCGGTCACGCGCGGCGCGGCCATCGTGCCTTCCAGGCGGACGGTCGCGTCGAGTTGCCCTTCGAGCGTGTGCGTGCCGAGCAGGATCTTGTTGATGTCTTCGACGCGCACCCGCTCGGCGACGATGGTCAGCGGCTCGGCAGTGGCAACGTCGCCGGTACCAAGCGTGCCGGCCACGCGGATCCGTGACTCGTTCCGCACCAGATCGAAGCCACGAATGACGAGGCGGTCCGCACCGTATTGGACGAGCGCCTCCTGCCCTTCCTGCTGGTTCCAGGTCTCTTCCCCGGCCACGGCGGCCAGCGAGCGGATGTGCACTTCGCGATGATCGGGATGCGGAATCATCGAGCCGGCAAATCGCAGGGTACGCGTTCGCTGATCGAGCGTGGCGTCGACATCGACCGTGCCGGCGTCGTATTTGATCTTCGCGGTCACGATGTCGATCTTGTAGCCGCCGGCTTCGACGAACGTCGCCTGACCGTCGAAGAGACCGGCGACCTTCGCGAAGTCGCGATCGACCAGCGTCGCGTCGAAGGCGCCGTTCAGCGTGAGCGCCCGGTTGGAGCCGGCGGCCACCCCGTGCGTCTGCAGCTTGCCGGCGGTCGACAACCTGCTGAACGGTCCGGTGACGCGCCCTTCTGCATGGGCGCTGCCGGCCAATTTCGCCGACGCCGCGCGCGGAATCTTTGCCAGGTCCGAGGCCGTGATGTCGTAGACGAGATCGGAGGAGTGGTTGTCGTTCAAGGCCAGCGTTCCACTGCTCGTGATCTTCAGGTCCGGAGCCGTGATCTCGAGCGATTTCACGGTCGCGAGACCAGGGACCACCGTGGCCTCGGCCACGATGCGATCGACGGTGGTGTCGAACGCCGAGGCGCCGGTGAACGTGGCGGTGACCGACCCGCTGGCGCGCTCGATCCAGCCCTCCGGTACCGATCTCAGGGATGTCCGCGTGCACCACCGCCCGCCCGTCGGCCGCGAACTTCGTCTCGGTACCGATCGCCGCGTTCGAGATGCGGCGCAGGTCGGCGTCGATGTCTGCGATCAGTCGCTGCCGATCGATCGTCGCCTTGGCGTCCATCGTCACGATGTCGACGCCGGCGATCACGGAGTCGGTCAGGTGCAGCGTCGTGCCTGCGGACACCTCCGCGAGCGTGGTGCCTCGGCCCTCCACCGCGAAGGTCGCGTTGACGACGCCGGTGAACCGCGCGAGCGGATCTGGCACTTCCGGATCTGCCCGGCGAATCTCGGCGACCATCGCGCGCGCTCGATCGAGGTCGAGCCGTGTCACGACACCGTTCGCGCGATAGGACAACACCCCGCGGTTCCGCGCGACCTGTGCGGTGGTTCCTGCAGCGAACCGAGCGCCCTCGATCACCGAAGGCGCGAAGGTCCCGGCCGCGCTCCAGTTGTTCGAGCCATCGAACGTCACGTCATAGTCAGCGTCGATGTCAGTGGCGAAGCGGGGCACGTCGAGGTGGGCGGGCAACCCGCGCAGATCCAGCCCGGCCACATGGCCACGTGACGCGAAGGTCCGTGGGCTCCATCGGAAGTGGCCGCGCGCCCGGGCGCCGTAGGCGACGCCGGATCCGTCCGCCGCAACAACACCGCCGCGATATGTCCCGCGCACATCCACCGCCGCGGCACGGTAGTTGGCGACTGCGACCTCGGGCGCCCTGGCGGCAAACTTCACGTCGAAGCCGTTGGCGGTGCCCGACACCCAGCTGAGGTCAACGTCAGCGCGGCCGGTGACGCGACCGGCAAGGCCGGGGCGGCCGAGCCAGGCGGCGAGGTTCGTGCCGGCCAGATCCACCGCGCCCTTGAACTGCACGCCGTCGGCGAATCCGGTCTGACCGCTGGCGTTGATTCGTCCGGCGGGATCCTGAGCGACGACCGATGATCTGCAACCGGGCGAGTGGCCCACGCAGGCGTGATGCTGGCGGTGGGTGCGACGGTCACGCCGGCCAGTTGCGGAAAATAGGCCGCGAGCTCAGGCACGGAGATCGGCGCCGCCTCGATCGCGATGTCAACCTCCCGTCCGGTGGGCAGCGTCGTCATCGAGACCTGGCCGGTCAACCGGCTGCGCGCGGTGGCGAGACGCAGCGCGTCGACGGCCATCGTGCGGCTCCTGGAATCGCAGCACCCCGGCCAATTCGCGAATGGGCAGGCCGGTGCTGGCGTCCCGCGCGGTCGTCTCCTCGATCGTGATCCGCGTCGTGCGGGATTGGATCGTCAGCGCGCCCTGCAGATTGAGATCGACGATGCGACGCGGCGTCGCGTCGCGAGGACGGATGTCGACTTCGCTGGCGACGAGCTGCAGCCGATCGATCGAGATCGAGGGACCCGGCCCGGTCGACGGCGGACGCGGCGCCGCCAGGCCAGCGATATTCCACCCGTCGGCGTGCTCGACGATGTCGGCGCGCAAGCCGGTCAGGATCACATCGTCGACGACCCCGGCACGAAACACCTGCCAGGGCCGGTAGCGCACGTCGATGCTGGCCACGGCAATGACCGGCGTGCCAGCCTGAACAATCGAGACGTTGGCCAGCGTCACGCCGCCCCAGAACGATCCGGTCAGCGCCCCGACGCGGAGTTCGCCGTTCAATAGACGGGTGACGCGCGACTCGATCAGCCGGCGCGCCCGTTCGTGCGCCCACGGCGTCTGCAGCACCAGCGCGCCGATCGCGAGCAGGACGAGCAGCGCCGCGAGCAGGCGAACGATCCATCGGAGCGGGCGGAATCGCATCTGGCGGTGGCCGCTAGAACGTGTGACCGATGCTGAAGTGGACGCGCCAGCTCCGCTTCTCGGGCTCGCCGTCGATCGCCAGTCCCTCGACGCGTCGTAACTGGACGCCGAAGTCCGCCCGGATGATCCCGACGGGCGATCGATAACGCAGGCCCGGGCCAATGTCGACCCGGAGGTCGCGGAGACGAACCGTGGTCGACTCGTCCCACACGTTCCCGGCGTCGACGAAGAACACGGCACCCATGTTGCCGCGGACGGGCGCGCGCACTTCCGCCGTGAGCTCGACGACAGCACGGCCGCCAATCGGCAGGCCGTCGGTCGTCAGCGGCGCGACTTGAAACCGCCCCCAGCCGCGCAGGCTCGACGATCCGCCGAGGAAGTAGCGCTGCGAGAACGGCATCTGATCCGCGCTCGCGGCGAAGACGGCGCCGGCACGGGCGCGCCCAGCCAGCACCATCCGCCATGGCAGCGGCGCGTAGGCGATTTCCTGAATCAGGACCTCGTTGTACTTGAACGTGCCGCCGAGAGACGGCGTCGCGTAGAGCAGGTGCAGCGATTCGCGATGTCCGCGTCGGGGATCGAACGGGTGATCGGTCGAGGCTCGCTCGACGTCAAACTCCAGCGCCGCGAGCCGGCCCTGACCGCTGCCGGTAATGGGATCCAGCCCGAGCGCGATCAATTCGTCGAACTGCGACTGATCCGCGAGCGCCTCCGGGGTGATCGCGTAGTCGAGCGACTCGTTGATGTAGCCGCCCCTCCACGTGTGCTCGACCCGTTCCAGGTCGTTGCCGCGGATCATCCGGCGGAACGTGATCCCGAACCGCGCGCCGATCGATCGTGACGTGTACGTCGACTCGCTCGTCCACCAGGCGCCAACACGCGCATTGAGCGACAATCGATTCGACAGAAAGTACGGCTCGATGAACTCGAGGCCGGCGCCACGCAGGCGGAACGAGTACCTCGAATCGAGCGCCATCCGACGCCCATCGCCCGCGAAGTTGAGATGGTCCCATTGAAACGAGCCGCGCGGCCCGTCTTCGGTTCCGTATCCGACCCCGATCTGGTAACGCTGCGGTTTGCCCTCGGTGAGGGTCGCGAGCATCGGCACCACGCCGGGCTCGCCGGCCGACCCGCCCCGCTCGGTTGGCCCGAGGTGTGCGAAGTCGAAGATGCCGAGCGCCGCGAGCCGCGCCTGGCTCTCGGTGACCTTGCTCTCCCGGTACGGATCGCCCGGACGAAACGTCAAGGTGCGCAGCACCAGAGACGGCCTGACCGCGTTCAGCTCTTTGATGGCCACGGCGCCGAAGGTCGAGGGCGCGCCGGGTGTGGCCTCGAACGTCACGACGACGCGGTCCGCCGCGGATCCCGCCACCTCGCGCGAAACAACTGCGGCCTGCGCGAAGCCGTGATCGCGCAGAAGAAACGTGAGCCGCTCGCGAGAGGCTGCGACGTGCTGTCGATCGCGTGGCCGCCCGGCTTTGAGCGGCAACGAATCGAGCCGTTCGGTCACTTCCTCGGGGGCGGTCTCGAGGCCGGCAAAAGCAATCTGCTCGACGATGATGGGCGCTCCTTCGTCGAGGCTGATGCGCAGCCGCACGGCGGTCTTGTCGTCGTTGAAGTCGATCGCCACGCCGGTGACCCGTAGCGAAGGGTAGCCACGGTCGGCGTAAAACATCTTCAAACGCTCGAGATCGGCGTCGAAGACATTGCGGGTGAAGTACCGCTTCCGCGACCACGGCAACCAGCCGCCGCCGGCCCGTGTCGCCACGACCGTCTTGAGCTGGCCCGCGCTGAACGCACGATTGCCGTCGAACGACACGCTGGCGACGCGGACGTCGCCTTCGTCGCGACAGCCCGCCGCGCCGATCGCAGCGGCGACGAGCCCCACCGCTGCAACGGCGCGCCAGGACCACCACATCGGCGGCCTCAGACCGGATTGCGTCCTTGAATGACGCGGATCAGCACGACTGCGATCGCGAGCACCAGCAGGATGTGAATGAAGCCGCCCAGCGTGTACGAGCTCACCATGCCGAGCAGCCACAGCACCAGTAATATCACGAGGATCGTCGTCAGCATTTCAGTCTCCTCCGTCGTGTCAAGTCGAGCGCAGAACAATTCAAGATGCGTTCCAGCCTCTGGCGTCACTTGGCGCGGCGGAGACGTTCGAGTGCGACGACCTCAGCCGGCGGCCGCTCGGGGACGTCGGCAGGACGCGCGGCGACCTCGCGACGGACGGTGTAGCCGGCGCGCTTGACGGCCATTGCGTGCTGACGCTTGTAGAGATCGTCGGCTCGTTTCGCGGCGCTCGCAGCCTTCGACTCGTCGTAGCCTTCGAAGCGCGGAATCGGCCGATGCTCGCGCTCGAAATTCGCCGGCCAACTCTTGCCGCAGTTGTCGCAGAACCACTGCGCGGTCGTGCGCGAGCCATCCGGCAGCGTGATCGGCGGCATCAGCCCGAGCGGTCCGGGATGCGCGCAGCGGAACGTGGGGACGCCATCGCCGCCCCGATGCGAAGCCCCAGCCGATGTGCCCGTGCGGCACCGACAGCGACGACGAACGCCAGCGCGCAGGATGACCCGTTCATCGCCTTCCTCCTGGCAAACCGTCTAGACCCCGTGCGGCCTCGAGCTACAAGGGGCGTACCACGAGGCAACCAGCACAGGGTGCGGGCTTCGCCGGGCAGGCCGCGCAGGCGTGTCGCGGGTTTCCCGCGCGAGTCCACGCGGCGCGCTTGTTGGCGGCATGATTGTGTAACGGCTTACCTAATGTCGGACGGCGGTTGCCCACTGCCCGGAACGGCGGAGAGCAGACGATCGATCTCGATGATGAGAGCGTCGGGGTCGCACGGCTTGACGAGGACCGCGTCGAACCCGGCACGGCGCGCTTCGTCCAGATGGCTGCCCTGAGAATAGCCGGTGGCCGCAATGAGGGGAATTCGCGAGGTCGCGGCGAGACTCCGGATGATCCGGGCGGCCTCGTAGCCGGTGAGGACCGGCAGATCCAGATCCATCACGATGACATCAGGCCGGTTCGCCATCGCCAGATCGACGGCCGATTGGCCGTCGCCGGCGGTCAAAACCTGGTAGCCCTTGAGCTCGAAGAACAAGCCCCACGTCTCGAGGGCGTCAGGATAGTCATCGACCAGGAGGATGCGCGTCCGGGATTCGGTCATGGCGAAGGCTGCTCTCGATCTTGAGGGGATGATGGCTGCGCGTCAAATCTACCAGCCGCGTGCCAGGAGTGCCGAACCGCGCGGTGATGTGCCAAGCTGAGAAGCGATGACGACTGGCATGGGTGTTGAATTGCCCAAGATGCTCCGCGTGCTGGCACATGAGTTGCGCGGCTCGCTTGGGGTGATCCAAGGATATGTCCGACTACTCAAAGAACGGCGCACCGCTGATGAGACCGACGTCCGCATGCTGAACGCGATGCTTGCCGCGACGGCCCGGATCACCGCGATCGCGCGCCACGCGTCAGACCTGGCCATGTGGCAGGACGGAAGGATGGGCGAGCCGCACGACACGATCAAGGTGCGGGATCTCATCGATCGAGCGACCAGCGGCTCCGGCGGTGGGACCGTGTCGATGACGGAGGACGCAGCCGGCATCGAGCTCGAGACCGCAAACGCCGACGCCCTGGCGGCCGCGGTCGCGGCGGTGGCCGACGCGGTCAGGCGCGATATCGCGCCGCAGCCGGTCTGCCTCGACGTCGTGGCACAGCAGGCACGCCCTGGGATCTCGATTCGAATGGGATCCGCGGCGGCGGTCGCGGCGGTCGCCGGCCGGGCGGACGATGGCGCCGATCTCGAGCGGGCCCCGGTCGCCTTCGACCGCGGCGGCCAGGGACTCGCGCTGGTGCTCGCCGCCAGCGTGCTCGACGCGCACGACAGTGATGTGTGCCAGCACCCCGATGCTGGCAACGGTGTGGTCATCACCATTCCCAAGGAACGAGGCTCACGGTGAATCCAGCCAGACTTGCAGTCGTCGACGACGATCCGGCGTTCTCGGATTACCTCACGACGCTCCTCGGCTCGCGCGGCTACGACGTCAAGGCGTACACGAGCGGCGCGGATCTGCTCCAGGCGCTGGGCGCCGGGCCGGCTCCGGATGTCGTCCTGCTCGACGTGCTGATGCCCGGAATGAACGGGCTCGAAACGCTCAAAGCCGCGCGGGAGGCCAACCCGGCCGTGCAAGTGATCATGCTCTCCGGCCAGCAGGTCCCGGCGACCATTGTCGACTCGGTCCGGCTGGGCGCGGTCGACTACGTCGTCAAACCGGACGACCCCGAAGGACTCGGCGAAGCGGCCCTGGAGGCGGCGATTCGGAATGCGCTGGAGAAGGTCACGCTCGTGAGCGAAGTGGCCCGGCTGCGGTTGCAGGTGACCGACGATCCCGACGGCATGCAGCCGTGTTGGGGTGATACGCCGGCGATGCGCCAGGTGCTGACGATGGTGGAACGGGTCGCCGACAGCGACGTGAGCGTGCTGATCACCGGCGAGAGCGGCGTCGGCAAGGAGGTCATCGCGCGCGAGCTGCACCGCCGATCGCCGCGGCGTCCCAAGAATTTCGTCAAGGTGAACTGCGCGGCGCTGCCGGCCGATCTGCTCGAAAGCGAGCTGTTCGGCCATGAGCGCGGCGCGTTCACCGGCGCGCAAGCGACGCGGATCGGCAAGTTCGAGTACGCCAACGAAGGCACGATCCTGCTCGACGAGATCGGAGAAATGCCGGCGTCGCTTCAGGCGAAGCTGCTGCACGTCCTGCAGGACAGCACGTTCACGAAGCTCGGGAGCAACCGGCCGGTCTCGATCGACGTCCGCATCATCGCGGCGACCAATCGCGATCTCGAAACCATGATTCGCGCCGGCCAGTTCCGTGAAGATCTCTACTACCGGCTGCAGGTGATTGAGATCCACGTGCCGCCGCTGCGCGAGCGGCGGGCGGAGATTCTTCCGCTCGTCGAGTTCTTCCTCATCAAGTACGCGGCGCGCTACGGCCGATCGGTCGCCCGCCCGTCGTCCCGGCTGCGTGACGTGCTCCTCAACTACGCGTGGCCCGGAAATGTCCGCGAGCTCGAGAACGTGGTCAAGCGGTTCGTGATTCTGCAGGACGAGAACCTGGTCCTCGCGGAGCTCCAGCGCGTCCCCGCCGTCGACGGCAACGTGCGCGCGGCCGCCGCGTCGCCGCCCGCACCGGCCGTGATGGCGGTGCCGCCCGCGCCGGTCGCGCCGGGGGTGGTGCCGGCGATGCCGCTGGTCGATTCGACGCCGGCGTCGGAACCGTCGCCCGTCGTCGCGGCGGCCCCGGCTCCGGCTCCGCCGGTGCCGCCGCCCTTCGAATTGGCAGAAGGCGCCAAGCTGCCGGCGCTCGCGCGCCAGGCGGCCCTGATCGCCGAACGCGAGGCGATCTCTCAAGCGCTCGATCGCTTTCGATGGAATCGGCGGAAAGCGGCCAAGCTGCTCGGCGTGAGCTACAAGACGTTGCTCAACAAGATGAAGGAATGCGGTATCCGCGAATAGGCCGGGCGGGTACTGCTCATTTTGAGGCGCTGACTACTCACTGACAAACGGCGTCGGGCCCGCCATCGCGCGCCTCCGCTGGCCTGCATCTTGCTCGAATCAGGCACGGAGGCAGTATGTCGAATCTCCGTTCCTTGACGACGCCGGCACCCGATCCGGCGGATCCCAACACCGCGTTCCCCTCGATGCGCCGGGTCCGACCGAACCTCAGCCGACGCGGCCTGGTGGAGATCCGCCTCCGACCGCGCCGCAGCCACCGCCGCCGACGGTGCCAACGCCGAGCGATCCACCACAACCGCCCGCCGGGAGGAGCCGATGAAAGTCCTCGGGATCATTCTGATCGTACTGGGAGTGCATTGGGCTCGCGTATGGCGGCCTGACCTTCACGCGGAAGGAGAAAGTCGTCGATCTCGGTCCGGTGGAAATCACACGAACCGAGAACGAGCGCATCCCTCTCCCGCCGGTCGCGGGCGGCATTTGCCTCGTGGCCGGACTCGCGATGGTGCTGGCAGGCAGGGGACGCGGCTAGCGAAATCAGGCTCGAACCCGTGCCGCATCGACGGCTTCCAGCACGCGGCTGACCACATCGTCGATGTCGACGCCTGTGGTGTCGAGATAGAGCGCGTCTGGCGCCAACGTGAGCGGTGACGCGGCGCGGGTGCGATCGCTGAGATCGCGCGCGTCGAGCGCGAGCGCGATGGCCTCGACGCGGTCTTTCTCGCGGCTGGCACTGTGCGCCTCGTCGAGCAATCGGCGGCGGGCGCGTTCGGCTGGCGTGGCGTCGAGGTACACCTTGACGTCGGCGTTGGGGAAGACGACGGTGCCGATGTCTCTCCCCTCCATCACGACCCCGCCGGTGCCCCCGATACTCCGCTGGCGTTCGACCAACGCCGTCCGCACTTCAGGATGACGTGCGACGATCGCCGACGCGTCATCGATGCCGGGCGTTCGAATGTCGACGGTGACGTCGTGGCCATCAATCACGGTCCGTGCGCCGAGCGAAAAGACCGCGCGCGCGGGCGATCGCCGCGACTGCCTCGCCGTCGTGCAGGTCGACGCCGTCGCGACGCGCCTTCCACGCCACGGCCCGATACATCGCGCCGGTGTCGATGTGACGATAGGCGAGCCGATCAGCAATCGTCCGGGACACCGTGCCTTTGCCGGCCCCGGACGGCCCGTCGATCGCGATCACCAGTGCCCGCGTGCTCATACGCGTCCACTATTATTGCCGGGATGCAAGGGCGCTGGAAACGCGCGCGTGTGGCTGGTGCGGCCGTACTCGGCGGTTCGCTCGTCGCGCTCTGGCTGGCGTGGCCGTTGGTCGGAGCCGCGGCGCTCCTCATGGATCTCGCTCAGGCCGACGGATGGCCGCGCCGGTGGCTGCCCGTTCGTCTGAACGAGGTGACGACGCAGGACATCCACCTTCCCACTCGCCACGGTCCGATCGCCGCGCGCTTGTTGATCGGCGCCGGCTCCGATCGCACCATCGTCGCCTTTCCCGGGATTCACGGCGGCGGGGTCGACGAACCGCGTCTCGCGCGATTGACCCATCGGCTCGCCGCATCCGGCGCCACCGTCGTGAGCGTGCCGCTGCCAGACCTGCGCGCGTATCGGATCACGCCGGCGACCACCGACGTCATCGAAGACGTGATCGTCGGGGTGGCCGGCCGGAACGACCTCACCCCCGCCGGCCGCGTGGGGATCATCGGCGTCAGCTTCAGCGGCGGCCTCGCCGTCGTCGCCGCGGGCCGGCCGGCCGCGCGCGACAAAGTGACGGCGGTGATCTCAATCGGCGGTCACGGCGATTTGCCGCGCGTGATGACGTACCTGTGTACAGGACGGCTGGCAGACGGCACCACGAGAGCGCCCCACGATTACGGCGTCGCGATTCTGCTGCTCGCCGCGATTCCACGGCTCGTGCCTCCCGATCAGGCGCCAGCCCTCGAGGCCGGCGTCGCCGGCTTTCTCGAAGGGTCGAGCCTCCTTGACGTCGATCCTGCAGGCGCAGAGGCGCGGTTCGCGAGCGCTCGGGCGGCGGGCGAGCAGTTCGCGGAACCGGCCCGCACGTTCTGGCAGTTGGTCGAGGCGCGTGACGTCGGGGCACTCGGGCCACGACTCCTGCCGTTCGTGGAAGCGCTGGGTGGCAATCCGGCGCTGTCTCCCGAGCGATCGCCGCCACCGGCGGCGCCCGTCTTCGCCGTGCACGGCCTCGACGACAACGTCATTCCCGCCTTCGAGACAACGCGGCTGATCGCGTGGCTGCAGAGTCGAGGACACGACCGCGCGTACGGGCTGCTCACGCCAATGGTGTCGCACGCCGATGTTCAGTCAGGCGCCGGCGTCGCGGACGGGTGGGCCCTCCTGAGCTTCTGGGCCAGGGCATGGAAGGCGATGGCCCACAAATGAGCACCCGCCGGCCATCTTGAGGGCACCGCCGTGACCACGTGAATCCACTGGTCTCGAGCCCCGCGGCACATGCCTTGCAATCTTCGGCCCCGTATCGACTCAGTCGAAGGAGCCTAGAGACATGTTCACGATGCGAAAGATTCTTTGCGCCTCCATCGTCGCCGCCGCGTGCGCGCTCCCTGCGGCGGCGCGCGCGGACGTGACGTTCACGCCCTTTGTCAGTGTGTCGTTCAGCGGCGACACGAACAACAACCGCGGCGGGTTCGGTGGATCGCTCAGCTTCATGGGAAGCGTCGCCGGCCTCGAGCTCGATTTCGGTCATACTCCGAATTTCTTCGGCGACGATTCGATTATCACTGACGCCAACGCGACGACGATGATGGCCAACCTCAAGTTCGCGCCGCACATCACCGATCGCGGCGTCCAGCCGTACGTCTCGGGCGGCGTCGGCCTGCTCCGCACGCGTATCAAGACCGATGCGCTCTTCGACGAGGTGACGTCGAATGATTGGGGCCTCAACATCGGCTTTGGCGTCGGCGGCTACTTCAGTGACCACGTCGGCCTTCAAGGCGACATCCGCTACTTCCGAGCGTTCCAGGATATCGACGTCGAGAACGTCGAAGTCAACCTCGGCAGTTTTGATTTCTGGCGCGGGTACTTCGGGCTTTCGTTCAAGTTCTGACGCGTGTCTAACGAGTCAGCGCGCGAACCTCGGCGGGCGTGAGGTCGCGCCACGCGCCTGGCCGGAGGCCTTTGGCGCTGATGGTGCCGATTCGCGTCCGCCGCAGCGTGACGACCGGATGCGCGATCGCATCGCACATGCGGCGCACCTGACGATTCCGGCCTTCTTTGAGGACGAGCTCGATGACCGATTGGCTGCCAGCGCGGCCGTGGACCACGCGCAGCAATCGGACGTCGGCCGGCGCAGTCCGGCGGCCCTCAATCGGCACGCCTCGCCGCAGCCGTTCGAGATCGCGGTCGTCCGGCACGCCTTCGACCTGCGCTTCGTAGGTCCGCTCGAGCTCGTAGCGGGGATGCGCGACGCGCTCGGCAAAGGTGCCGTCGTTGGTGAGGATGATCAGCCCTTCCGAGTCGAAATCGAGCCGGCCGACGGGATAGAAGTAGCCGCGCACGCCGCTGTCGGCGATCAGATTCGTGACGGTCGGCCGGCGTTGTGGATCGGAGCGCGTGCTGACGACGCCGCGCGGCTTGTACACCAGCAGATAGCGCTTCTCGGGCATCGACTGCATGCGACGGCCGTCGACGCGAATGCTGTCGCGATCGGCGTCCACTTTCGTGCCGAGCTCGGTCACGACACGGCCGTTGACCTCGACGCGACCCTGCGTGATCAGCGTGTCGGCCGCGCGGCGCGACGCGACGCCCAGTGCTGACAGCAGCTTGTTGAGTCGGACCATCAGTGCACGGATGTCGACGGGTCCGGCAGGTCGTCGGACAACGGTGGCGGGTCGCCCGCCGTCTCCGGCTCCGGCTCGAATGGCAGAGCGGTCTGCGGCGCGGGCTCGGCGACAGCCGCCGGCAGATCGAAGCCGAGCAGCTCTGACATGTCTTCGACTTTCGGCAGATCGGACAAATCGTTCAAGCCGAAGCGCTGCAGGAACTCGGACGTCGTGCCGTAGAGGAACGGCCGCCCCACGACCTGCTTGCGGCCGACGATCCGCACGAGCTTGCGCTCGACGAGCGTCCCCAGCACGCCCGCGGTGTTCACGCCGCGGATTTCGGCAATCTCCGGGGCGGTCACGGGCTGCTTGTAGGCGATGACGGCCAGCGTCTCGAGCGAGGCCACGGAAAGCTTCTGCGTGGTGCGCTCGTGGAACAGCCGGCGCACCCATTCGTGCAACTCGGGCCGCGTGACGATCTGGTACCCCCCGGCCACTTCGACCATCTGCAACCCGCCTGGCCGGTCGTAGGCCTGCCGGAGCTCCTCGAGCGCCTCGAGGATCGCTTCCTTCGGCTCGGTGTCCAGCAGCTTGGCGAGCGCCTTCAGCGTCAACGGCTCGGGCGACGCGAAAATCAGCGCTTCGACGATGGCTCGCAGTTCAGACATGTCCTTCGCTTTCGAACGTCGGGGCGCCGTCCGGGCGCGGGCGCTTGTACACGCGAATCGGGCCGAAGTTGGCCTGCTGAAAGACGCGCACCAGCTTCAGCCGGATCATCTCGAGCAGCGCCAGGAACGTGACGATGATACCGGCGCGGCTCTCGACATCGGCAAAAAGATCCTCGAAGCCGCACGCTTCCGTTTCCGACAGCCGCGCCAGCAGCTGGTCGATTCGGGTTTCGATCGGGATCCGCTCCGCCGGCAGGACCAGCACCGGGCGCTGCCGCGCGCGTTCGAGCACCTGGCGGAAGGCCGCCATCAAGCTGAACAGGTCGACCTCGATTTCGGGCTCCGGCGCCTCGCCGACGACCTCGGCCACCCGCCCATCCGGGCGCCCCCATTGCGCGCTCCGCAGCGTCTCGCGCTCGTGGAGCAACTCAGCGGCGGCCTTGAACTTCTGATGCTCGAGCAACCGCCGGACCAGCGCTTCGCGCGGATCCTCGGCCGGATCGTCCTGCGCCGGATCGGGCCGCGGCAGCAACATGCGCGATTTGATGTGAATCAGCGTCGCCGCCATGACCAGGAACTCGCCGACGACGTCGAGGTTCAGTTCCTCCATCACGTCGAGATACTCGAGGTACTGGCTGGTGACGAGCGCGATCGGAATGTCGTAGATGTCGAGCTCGTTCTTCTTGATGAGGTGCAGCAGCAGATCGAGCGGGCCCTCGAAATTGCGCAGGCGGACCGGATACGCCTCGAGGATCGACTCGAACTCGAGTTGTTGCGGATCTTCCATGCCGGCCTCAGTACTTCAGCTTCACGGCGTCACGGACACGGGCCATCGTCTCCTGGGCGAGCGCCCGCGCGCGCCGGGAGCCTTCATCCAGCACTTCGCGAAGATAGCCGGGCCGGGCCAGCACGGCGGCGCGCCGGTCGCGCATCGGCGCGAGCAGGGTGTTGATTGCGGCCGCCAGCTTGGTTTTGACTTCGACGTCGCCGACCTTGCCGGCACGATACCGCGTCTTGAGGTCATCGACCTCTTCGCGGTTCGGGTTGAACGCGTCGTGGTAGATGAAGACCGGATTGCCCTCGACCGTGCCCGGAATGTCGGCCCGGATGCGCTTCGGGTCCGTATACATCTGCCGCACTTTCTTCACCACGTCGTCGGCGGAGTCCGACAGGTCGATCGTGTTGCCGTAGCTCTTGCTCATCTTCCGGTTGTCCAGCCCGGGCAGCCGCGGCGTCGGCGTCAGCAACGGCTGCGGTTCGACGAAGATCTCCGCATAGACGTTGTTGAATCGCCGCGTGACCTCGCGCGAGAGCTCGAGGTGCGGCACCTGATCGTCGCCCACCGGCACGTAGTGCGCGTTGTAGATGATGACGTCCGCCGTCTGAAGCAGCGGATACCCGAGGAAGCCGATATTGGACAGATCCTTCTCGGCGAGCTGTTCCATCTGCTCTTTGTACGTCGGCACGCGTTCGAGCCAGCTCACGGGCGTGATCATCTGCAGCAATAGGTAGAGCTCGGCGTGCTCGGGCACGAGCGACTGCACGAACAGCGTGCTCTTCTCGGGGTCGATGCCCGCCGCGATCCAGTCGGCCGCGTTGTCCAGGCCGTATTCGACGAGCGGCGCCGTGTTCGCGTACTCGCTCGTCAGCGCATGCCAGTCGGCAACGAAGTAGAAGCAGTCGTACTCACGCTGCAGCTGTTCCCAGTTCTGCAGGGCGCCGACCAGGTGGCCGAGATGCAGGCGCCCGGTCGGGCGCATGCCGGAGACGACACGTTTGCGAACGGTCACAGGAGCCACGACAGAATGACTCGTTCTGGACCGGCGCGGCGATCGCGGTGAGGACGCCGGTGAACAACATCGCGTAGAGAATGAGGAACCCGTAGGGCCGAATCTGATCGATCAGGCGGGCGACGTCTCTCCGACACGAGGCCGGCGAGCACGTTGCCACCGTCGAGCGGCGGCACCGGAATCATGTTGAACACGGCAAGCAGCACGTTCAGGACCACCGCGAGAACGAAGAACGACGCGACCGACGTGCCGCTCGCCATCGCGGTCGCGCCGCCTGGGATCACCATGAGGACCGCCGCCCCGCCGACAGCCAGAATCAAATTGCTGATTGGCCCGGCCACAGCGACGATGGCGAAGTCGCGCCGCGGATGGCGTAGATTTCTCATGTTGACCGGTACCGGTTTGGCCCAGCCGATGATCGGCGCGCCGGTGGACATCGCGATCAGCGGGAACAACACCGTCCCGATCCAGTCGATGTGCGCGAGCGGATTGAGCGTCAGCCGTCCGAGCATGCGCGCCGTCGGATCGCCGAGCCGGTCCGCCGTCCACGCGTGCGCCGCCTCGTGAAAGGAAAGCGAGAGGATCAGGATGATCGCGACGGGAATGATTTACTTCGAGCCCCGGCAAGCGCTGATGACTGTAGCACGGGCACAGCTAGGCCCATGCCCAGTGGCCTAGGGTCTGCTCTCGGCGAAGTGCCTGATGACTGCGTCCGCCGTTTTGGCGCCGACCGCCGCCTCGAGCTCCTCGCGGCTGGCGCGCCGGACCCCGGTCACCGACCCGAAGGTGGTCAACAGCTGTTTGCGCCGGCGCGGGCCGATCCCGGCGACCGCGTCGAGCTCGGAGTGGAGATCGCGTCGGGTTCTCGACGCGCGATGGTACGTCACCGCAAACCGGTGCGCCTCGTCGCGGATGCGCTGGACGAGGCGCAAAGCCGGAGACTCGCGCGGCAGCGCCAGCCCTTCGAGGCGGTCACGCGTGAACAGCAGCTCCTCCTGCTTGGCGATGCCGACCGCGATCAGCCGGTCCAGCCCGACGACCCGCAGCGCCGCGTACGCCGCACTCAGTTGCCCCTTGCCGCCATCGACCAGGATCAAGTCCGGGAAGGGCCCGCCCTGCTCGAGCACCCGCCGGTAGCGCCGCAGCACGACCTCGTGGATGGCGGCGAAGTCATCCAGAAGCACCGGCGCTGACGATGGCGGCGTGTCAGGCACTGGGCGCTGGGCCTGCCTGGCGCCTGCCCGCTCTTGCCTGGTGCCTGTCCTCTGAATCCTGAACTTCCGGTACTCGCCCTTTCTCATCCGTCCGTCGACGCAGACCACGAGTGACGCGACGGTGTCGCGGCCCTGGAGCGTCGAGATGTCCACGCATTCGATCCGGCGCGGCAGGACGGGCAGGTCCAGGACGCGGCGGAGCTCGTCGAGCGCGTCGAAGGCCACCGTCGCGCCCTCGCCGAAATGCGTCTGATACGCGAGCGCGGCGTTGCGCGTGGCCAGGTCGAGGAGGCCCCGCTTCTCGCCCCGGCGCGGCACCAGCAACCGGACCCGGCGGCCCGCCCGTTCGCTCAGCCAGGATTCAATCGCCTCAGCGTCGTCGCCACCGATCTCGACGGGGACGTGCACTTCGGCCGGCGGGTCCTGCTCCGCGTAGAACTGCTGGATGGCGGCGGCCAGCACCTCAGCCTCGGAGGAGGCGGCGGGACCGGCCTCGCCGGAATCGCTGGCTGACGCCGATCCGCGTGCCGGGATCGCTCGCGAACAGCTCGTGGCGGTCGACGACGCGGCCGCGGCGCATCTGAAAGATCTCGACCACCGAACCGGCGGCGCCGACCTTCACGCCAACGGCGTCGCGGTCGCCGAGCGACGGCGTCTCCATGTGCTGCCGGCGATCGCGGAGCGTTTCGATCGTCCGGATCGCATCGCGCAGGTGGGCCGCCCGCTCGAAGCGCTCTTCGCCCGCGGCGATTTCCATCTCGTCGCGCATGTCATCCACCAGCTCGGACTGGCGACCCTCGATCAGCATGCGCGCCTGTTCGACGGCGCGGCCGTACTGGTCGATCGAACAGATGGTCTCGACACACGGCGCGAGACAGCGCTTGATGTCGTATTCGAGACAGGGCCGGTCGCGCCGCCCGTCGATGATCTCGTTGCACGACCGGATTCCGAACAGCCGGTGGGCCAGGCTCATCGTCCGCCGCGCGACACGCGCCGGCATGAACGGTCCGGCGTAGACATTGCCGTCGCGCTCGACCCGCCGCGCCACCAGCAGGCGCGGCGCCCGCTCGGTCGTGGTCAGTTGGAGGTAGGGATAGGTCTTGTCGTCCCGCAGCAGGATGTTGAACCGCGGATTGCGCTGTTTGATCAGCCGGTTTTCGAGCGCCAGCGCCTCGACCACCGAGTCGGTGACCACGACGTCGAGCGAGACCGCGTCGCGCAGCAGGGCGTCGATGCGCGGGCTGACGCCCTGCGCCCCCAGATACGAGCGGACGCGGTCCCGAAGCACACGCGCCTTGCCGACATACAGCGCGTCGCCGGCCGCGTTGTTGAAGAGATAGAC
This sequence comes from uncultured Acidobacteriota bacterium, assembly GCA_963816795.1. Classification (GTDB taxonomy): domain Bacteria; phylum Acidobacteriota; class Vicinamibacteria; order Vicinamibacterales; family SCN-69-37; genus CAWFLT01. The sequence goes on from CAWFLT010000006.1 coordinate 602,530, forward strand.
GCCCGGCTGCTCGGGCAACCGCGCGATCTGGCTCTTGAGATCATGAATCGCCATGGGCTACGATGCGACGGTTCTGAACCTGATCGTGATCAGACGTCCACCCCTGTGACTTTCACTGGCGCCATCGGCAGGGCGTGCTACTTCCCGCTTCGCTTAATCATTGCCGTCTGCGTACGACTGCGGATCCACCCGAATATTCTCACGTTCACCGGCGTCCTCATCAACGTCTGGGCCGGGTGGCACCTGGCGATGGGCGAATTCCGTACCGCGTTCGTGGTCATGATCGTCGCCAACATCTTCGACTTCATCGACGGCAAGGTCGCCGGCGAAACCGGCATGACCAGCCAGTTCGGCGGATTCTGGGACTCGGTCATCGATCGGTTCTCGGACCTGGCGCTTTCAGTCGGCCTGATCTGCCTCTATTCCTCGCTCGGCCGCACCGACTACGTCCTCATCACGTCGATCGCGATGGTCTTCGCGACGATGACGAGCTACACGCGGGCCCGGGCCGAGTCGCTCATTACGAAGTGCAAAGTCGGCTTCATGGAGCGGCCCGAGCGCATCGTCCTGTTCATGATCGGCGCGATCACCAATCGCATGGCGGCCGTCATGTGGGTGATCGGCGTGCTCTCGATCGTCACCGTGATCGACCGGATCTATTACACCTACCTCGAACTGAACGGCCGGCCGCAACCCAGGACCACCGGCGTCGGCGGCCTCTTCGTGCGTGCCTTCTACTGGACCGAAGAGCGCGCGACCCTGGCCTACGACCTCTGGGTCATTGCCATCCTGGCGTTCGTCTGGCTCACCCCGCCCGACTGGATCGGCGATCCGGTAGCGGTCGGGGGCAAAGGATTCATTCAGTGGCTCTTGGCAATGAGGCAATGAGGCAGATGAGGCAATGGGTGAATGAGGCAATGACGTTCAAGATCTTCATTGCCCCATTGCCCCATTGCCCCATTGCCTCATTGCCCATGCCCATTGCCCCATTGCCTCATTTCTTACTGCCCCAGCGTCGGATCGAAACAATGCCGGCAGCGCGCCTCGTAGGTGCCTGAGGCGCCCACGAGCACTCGCTCCTTCGACGCGACCAGCCGCTGCGTGTGGTTGGCCGGGCCGCCGCAGACCATGCAGATCGCCAGCGTCTTCGTGATGTATTCCGCCGTGGCGAGCAGTTGCGGCATCGGCTCGAACGGTTTCCCCAGATAGTCCTGATCGAGTCCGGCGACGATGACGCGCTTGCCGTCGTTGGCGAGCCGGCCCAGCACGGCGGGCAGTTCGGCGTCGAAGAACTGTCCCTCGTCGACGCCGATGACGTCAGTGTCGGGATGCACGTGCTCGAAGAGCTCACGCGCCGTCGCCACACTCGTCGACGGGATCTTCATCTCGCTGTGAGACACGATCTCGGCGGCGCTGTAGCGATTGTCCACGGCCGGCTTGAAGATCTGCACCTTCTGCCGCGCGATCTGCGCGCGGCGCAATCGGCGGATGAGCTCTTCGCTCTTGCCGCTGAACATGCTGCCAGTGATGACTTCCAACCAACCGGATCGGGCTTTGACGGGAAACTGATCCATCAGGAACTCAGGGCCCAAGGCCAAGGGCCCAGGGCCAAAGTAAGAGCTATTTCCTGGGCCTTGGGCCCTGGGCCTTTGTGTGTCTCTCTACACTCTCGAAAGGTACTCGCCCGTCTCGGTATTGACGCGGATCCTGTCGCCGGTGTTGACGAACGACGGCACATTCACGGTCAGGCCGGTTTCGAGCGTCGCCGGCTTGACCTGTGCAGAGGCCGTGGCCCCTTTGATGCCTGGCACCGTGTCTTTGACCGTGAGGTCCACCGTCACCGGCAGGTGGATGCCCACCGCCTCGCTCTCGTAAAACTCGACGTTGATCACCGATTCGGGCAGCAGGTAGAGCGCGCTGTCGCCAAGCACGTCGAGCGACAGATGCACCTGCTCGTAGCTCTTGGTGTTCATGAAGCAGAACATGTCCCCGTCGCGATAGAGGAACTGCATCTCGTGCGGGTCGAGCGTCGCCCGCTCGACGTCGTCTTCGGAGCGAAACTTGTGGTCGACCAAACGGCCCGACCGAATGTCGCGCAGCTTGCACTGGACGTGCGCGCGCTTGTTGCCTGGCGTGATGTGGTACAGATCGAGGACCCGATAGAGATCGGCGTCCCTCTTGATCAGCATACCCTTGCGGAGACGGGTGGCTTGGATTGAGCTCATAGGTCGAGAATCACCGGTGAACGAGAACTCACTATTCTAGCATTTTGTGCGTTATGGTTAGATCCATGCCCTGGGATCCGGTGCGCGACCTGCTCACCATGCAGGAGCGCCTCGAGAGCCTCTTCGGTCGCGCGTCCCCCGGCTGGGTCCCGCCCGTGGACCTGTCGGAAGACAACGACCGCTACCTCCTGACGGTCGAGGTCTCCGGACTCAATCGCGACGACGTCAAGATCGAGTTTACCGACGGCACGCTCACGATTCGCGGCGGCCGGCCGAGTCAGGCCTGCTGTCCGGAGCGGTATCAGCAGCTCGAGCGGGGCCAGGGCCAGTTTTCGCGATCGTTCCGATTCGCCGTCCCAGTCGACTCGGACCGCATCATGGCGGACCTGAAAGTCGGTGTGCTCAGCGTCATCGTGCCGAAGACGGTGGCCGCGGGCCGAAAAATCGAGGTCGGTTAGTCATGTCCTCACGCACGATACTGGTTGCCGGAGTGCTGGTTGCCGCAGGGTTCGCCGGTGGCCTCGTCGTTTCCGGGCGGATAGCCTTGACGTCCCCGTCAACGGCGGCACAACCCGAGCAGGCACGCCCAACCTCATTCCCAGGTGCGCCCACACAGAGCGGCCCGCTGCCCGATCTGACGGCGGTCGCCGATCGCGCCATCCAGGCCTCCGTCAACATCTCATCGACGCAGATGGTGAGGGTCGACCCATTCTTTCAGCTATTCTACGGCGCCGATCCGGTCCGGCCACAGACGAGCCTCGGATCCGGCGTGCTGGTCTCGACGGACGGTTATGTGCTCACCAATAGCCACGTCGTGGGGGCTCGCGGCGCCGTGATCACGATCACGCTGGCGGACAATCGCGAGCTGCAAGGCACCGTGGTGGGCTCCGATCCGCACACCGATCTCGCCGTCGTCAAGGTCGACGCTGGCGGGTTCACGCCATTGCCGTGGGGCGACTCGGCCAAACTGCGCGTCGCCGAGTGGGTGCTCGCGGTCGGCAATCCGTTCGCCTTCAGCCAGACGGTGACGCTTGGCATCGTCTCGTCGGCCAATCGGCACGATCCGCAACTCGCCCGCTACAACGACTTCATCCAGACCGACGCCGCCATCAATCCGGGCAATTCCGGCGGCGCGCTCGTCAACGCGCGCGGCGAGCTGGTCGGGATCAACAGCCAGATCTACAGCCAGACCGGCGGCTATCAGGGCATCGGCTTCGCGATCCCGGTCAATCTCGCGCGTCAGATCATGACCGAGCTGATCAAGAACAAAGAGATCGTGCGCGGGTCGATCGGGACGCTCGATCTGCAGACGATGGACGCCGAACTGGCGCGCCGCGCCCGGGTGAGCGCGGTACGGGGCGTCATGATCCTGAACATGTACCGCAACGAGCCGGCCTTCCGCTCCGGCTTGCAGCCCTACGACATCATCGTGCGCTTCGACGGCAAGGACGTCACCGATGAAAGCCAGCTCGAGCGCATGATCGCCGCGACGCCCATCGGCGTCACCGTCAAGGTCGAGATCCTGCGCGACAACCAACGCCGCACGTTCGACGTTCCGGTCATCCGCATGGCGCCGCCGGCGCGGAGGATGTGACGGAAGGCCTTTTGCCTTTCCCAGATACCGCCTCGTGTCCTTCCCAATAGCAGCGCCAGTGCACGTCGGTGCCGACCCGGATGCCGATGCGCGGAGACCAACTGATTGCCGGCGGCCGAATCGCGTGATCTTCGATGACGAGCGCGCCTGACGTCAGATCTGCGCGGTTCTGACGGAGGCCGATCCCGAGCGCGACCGTCAGGTTGCCGGGGCCCCGGCACAGCGAGGCCTCGTCGGCAGCGCCGCGGCGGCGGCGCATCAGATCGATCCCCTCGATCGGCGCCAGCGCGCGAATCAGGACCGCCGCAGGCGACCCGGCGGCTTCGGTGACCGCGTTGACGAGATAGTGAATCCCGTAGTTGAGGTAGACGTAGGCCCGTCCCGGTGGTCCGTAGAGCGGCGCGTTGCGCGCAGTCGGCCCCGGAGCCGCGTGACACGCCGGATCGCTCTCCCCGATGTACGCCTCGACCTCGACGATCATTCCCGCCGCGAGGCGGCCGCGGACGGTGTGGACGAGGACCTTCCCGATGAGATCGGCCGCGACGTCGAGCGTCGGCCTCGCGTAGAAAGCCGCTGGCAGCGGCTTGCCCCGAGCGAAGTCGAGGGGCTCAGGCCGGCTCGGCATTCGCGCGCTCGCGAACGGTCGCTAGAACGCGTCGCAGATGCTGGCCCGTGTAGGAGGCCTCGACCCGCGCGACCTGTTCGGGCGTCCCGACTGCGACGACCGCGCCGCCGGCCTCGCCGCCTTCCGGACCGAGGTCGACGATCCAGTCCGACGTTTTGAGCACATCGAGGTTGTGCTCGATGACCAGCAGGCTGTGTCCGGCGAACAGCAGCTTGCGAAACGCGGCGAGCAACTTGACGATGTCGTCGAAGTGCAGGCCCGTCGTTGGTTCGTCGAGCACGTAGAGCATGCGCTCGCCCCCCTGCGATCCCAGATGCGAGGCGATCTTGATCCGCTGCGCCTCGCCTCCTGAAAGCGTCGTCGCCGGCTGTCCGAGCCGGAGGTAGCCGAGGCCGATCTCATCGAGGACCTGCAGGCGGCGAACGACTTTGGCGGCGCCGGCAAAGAACGTGAGCGCCTCGCGCACGGTGAGGTCGAGCACCTGGTCGATGTTGCGCCCCTTGAACCGGACCTCGAGCACCTGCGGGCGGAAGCGCTTGCCGTCGCACTGCTCGCACGGCACGAAGACATCGGCGAGAAACTGCATCTCGACACGGACGACGCCCTCGCCTTCGCACGCCTCGCAGCGGCCGCCGGGCACGTTGAAGGAGAAGTGGCTGGAGGTGAGCCCGCGCGTGCGAGCGTCCTTGGTGGCCGCGAAGAGCTCGCGAATCGGGTCGAAGGCCTTCAGGTACGTCACCGGATTCGACCGCGGCGTCCGGCCGATGGGCTGCTGGTCGACGAGGATGGCGTCGCTGATGAACTCGGCGCCCTCCATCCTGCGGTGTGCACCGACGCGGCGGTCCCAGTCGCCCTTGGCGCGCTTGATCGCCGCGTAGATCACGTCGTGCACCAACGTCGACTTGCCCGAACCGCTGACGCCGGTCACGCACGTGAACAGACCGAGCGGAATCTCGACGTCAACGTCCTTGAGGTTGTGCTCGCTCGCTCCCGTGATGCGCAGACGCTGAATGCCCGGACGGCGCCGGGCCGCGGGCACGGGAATGGCCAGATCGTCGCGCAGGTACTTCGCCGTGAGGGAGCGTGAGTCGTTGATCAGCCCCTGCACCGACCCCGCATAGATGATCCGTCCGCCCTGCTCGCCCGCGCCGAGGCCGAGGTCGACGACCACGTCGGCGACGCGGATCATGTCCGCATCGTGCTCGACCACCAACACGGTGTTGCCCTGATCCCTGAGTTGCAACAGGATCGCAATCAGCCGCTGATTGTCGCGTGGATGGAGACCAATCGACGGCTCGTCGAGCACGTAGAGGGTGTCGACCAACGCCGACCCGAGCGATGTCGCCAGGTTGATCCGCTGGGACTCGCCGCCGGAGAGTGTCGACGACAGCCGGTCCAGCGTCAGGTAATCGAGACCGACGTCAGTGAGAAAGCCGAGACGGCGCTGGATCTCCCGCAGGACTTTCTCGGCGACGGCCGCGTCCCTCGCCGAGAGCGCGAGCTCACGGAAGAACGTCGCCGCGTCGCTGACCGTCAGCGCGCAGACGGCGTCGATAGTCCGCTCGCCGACCCGGACGTCGCGTGCCTCGCGCCGGAGTCTCGTGCCGTGACAGTCGGTGCACGTGAGGTAGCCGCGATAGCGGCTGAGAAAGACCCGGACGTGCACCTTGTACTTCTTGCGTTCGAGGCGGCGAAAGAAACCCTGCACGCCTTCGTAGTCGTCCGATCCCTGGATGACAAACTGCTTCTCGGCGTCGGTCAGATCACGCCACGGGATGTCGAGGCGGACCGCCGGCTTGGCGACCCGCTTCAGCTGAACCAGGCAGCCGCGGTAGTGCGGCTTGGTCCAGGGCTCGACGGCGCCGGCGTTGATCGACTTCGCGGCATCGGGCACGACCAGGTTCATGTCGAGCTCGATGATGTTGCCGAAGCCGTGACAGGTCGGACACGCACCAAACGGGTTGTTGAATGAGAACAGGCGCGGCTGAGGGGTCTCGTAGGCAATGCCGCACGTCCGGCACTCGAAGCGCTCGCTGAAGCGGTGGGTCTGGACCGGAGCGCCGTCGACATCCACCTCGATCGCCAGCGCGGCGCCCTCTCCTTCGTGGAACGCCGTTTCGATCGAGTCGGTAAGCCGGGCATGGACTTCAGATCCCACTCGGAGCCGGTCCACGATCACGCACACCGAGGCGGCGTCGCGGAGCGCGGCCACGTGGGCGAGCGCCTCCTCGAGCGGCACCGTCTTGCCCGCCACCAGCAGCCGGCCGAAGCCGCGGCGCCGCAACGTCTCGATCGTCTCGATCAGCGTGTCGCCCTCGCTGGCGAACCCCGGCAGCACGTCGCCTGCCGTCGCGGTTCCGTTCGACTCGCCGTTCGACCCGGACGCGTGTTCGTCTTCCGCGTCGTCACGAGCTTCTGCCGACATGCGGAGCTTCACGATCGGATAGTCGAAGCCGACGAGGAGCCGGGTGCCTTCGGGCAGGCGGAGCAACGTCGCCGCCACCGCATCGGGAGACTCCCGGTCGACCGGCTGGCCACATTGGCGGCAAATCGTCTGGCCGACCCTCGCCCAGAGCAAACGGAGGTAGTCGTGGATTTCGGTGGTCGTGCCGACGGTCGATCGTGGATTGCGGACGGCGTTCTTTTGCCGAATGGCGATCGCCGGGGCGATCCCGTCGATGGAATCGACGTCGGGCTTCTCCATCCGCTCCAGGAACTGGCGGGCGTAGGCCGAGAGCGACTCGACGTACCGGCGCTGGCCCTCGGCGTAGATGGTGTCGAAGGCGAGCGACGACTTGCCCGACCCGCTCACGCCCGTAAAGACCACGAGCTTCCGGTGTGGCAGCGACAGGTCGACACCCTTCAAATTGTGGGTGCGGGCTCCCCGGACGACGAGTGCCCCCTTCGGCCGGTCGGCCGGAACGGGCGTCGGTTCAGACATGGTGCGCATGGCGGGCGATACCGCCGACTAGCCAAAAAAGCCATGTTACTACCGAATTGGTCTCCGCTTCCGATTGCCGATTGCCCCGATTCGGCCTGCCGTGTTATCCTGCGATTCAATCGCGACCCAAGAACCCCGTAGCGAATATCCCTCCCTCCTATACAACTCGCGAGGATAGTCAGTGGCTGTGCGTTTGTTCGTGGGCAATATGCCGTATGGAGCGACCGAAGCAGATTTGCGTGCGCATTTCTCAGGCGTCGGCCCTCCCTCCCAGATCGTAATTCCCGTCGACCGCGAAACCGGACGCCCCCGCGGCTTCGCCTTCGTCGAATACCTCGAGCGGCCAATCGCCGAAGAGGCCATCAACCGGTTCAACCAGCAACCGTTCATGGGGCGCTCGCTCTCGGTCAGTGAGGCCCGGCCGCGCGAGGCGGGCGGCGCTGGTGGCGGCGGCTTCCGGCCAGCCGGCGGTCCGGGCGGCTTCAGCGGTCCGCGGCCTGGCGGCTTCGGTGGTGGCCCGCCTCGTCCTGGCGGCGGCTTCGGCGGTCCACGGCCCGGTGGCGGCTTTGGCGGCCCCCGGCCAGGGGGCTTTGGTGGGCCGTCATCAGGGGCGCCTGGCGTGGCCGGCAAGAATTTCGGTCCGCCGAAAAAGAAGAGCGCGTCGAGCGAAAAGCGGTGGGAAAACAAGGAACGCGGCCCGAAGGGGCCGATCAAAGAGCGTTACACCGGACGCCTGGGCGGGCTGTACGACGACCCCAAAGACGAAAACGTGACGCTGACCGACTTCGACGATCCGGCGATTCGAGCCGAGGACGAGGGCGATCAGTAGGACACCGGGCGGCGCATGGCCACACACCTCAAGGTCATCGCCACCCTGTTTCTGGTCTTCGGCGCGGCATTTCTGGCGCTCGCATTCTTCGCACCGCTCTTGATGAACGTGCTCGCCAGCGTCGTCGGCGCGACCGACGACGAACACGCCGCCGCGGGCGCGGCGATCCTCGGGTTGACCGGCATCGCGATTAGCGCCTTCATGGTGCTCTTCGCGGTCCCCTGCATCGCGTGCGGGATCGGGCTGCTCAAGCGAAAACGCTGGGCCCGTTTGCTCGCCATCGTTCTCGCGGCGGTGGCGCTGATCAAATTCCCGATCGGGACCGCGTTCGGCGTCTACGCGCTGGTCATTCTCTTCAGAAAAGATACCGAAGCCCTGTTCACCGGCTAGTCGGAGGGGCGGGCTTTAGCCCGCCTGTCACGGGCCGGCTAAAGCCGGCCCCTCCTAATCGTCCGGCCGACCCTCGTCCGCCAACGCCCCACCCGACGCGTTGTCCCGGCGCGAACCCGAAGGTATGAAAGCCCGTGCCTTCGACCGGCGTCCAACTCCTGCCGTCGTCGATCGACACATCGGTACCGCGCGGTCCAATGGCGACGAACGACCCGGCCGCGCCCGGCACCGCCGCGACGACGGATCTGAACCCGGTGAGTCCCCGCCCCTTCACGGGTTGCCACGTCGCTCCGCCATCGTCCGTCACCGCCACGTTGTCGATGGCCTCGGTCTCTTTCGAATAGTCGCCACCGACAACCACGCCATGACGCGTGTCCCGAAAGGCGATCGAATAGATCCCCGATGTCTGGCCGGCCGCGAGCGGCGTCTCGGCGATCTGCCAGCTCCGGCCACGATCGGCTGAGCGCAGCACGCGAGCGCGCGTTGCGGCGCCGGTGCCAAACCACACATGGTCGCGGCCGACGACGGTCACGTTGGTACCGCTGGCAGCAAAGGCGCCCTCGTTCGGCAGTGCGGCAGGCAGCCGATCGGCCGGCACGCGGGTCCACGTCCGGCCGCCGTTGTCGGTGGTGATGATCACGAACGCGCCGTCAACCGAGTCGCTGACCGCCACGCCGTGGTCGGTGTCCCAGAAGGCCATCGCATCGAAGAATGCCTTCGGATCCTCGTTGGTGAACTGGAGCGTCCACGTCGCGCCGGCGTCGCTGGTCTTGTAGATTCGGGAATCCGGACCGTTGCCGATGCTGAGCACGTAGGCGGTGCGCTCGTCGATCGCGTCGATGTCGCGAAAATCGAGCGTGTCGGGCGTCGGGCTCGCCAGCCGCTGCCAGGTCTGCCCGGCGTCGGTGGATCGCAGGATGGTGTTGCGCGACCCGCTGGCCCAGACCACGGTGGCGCTCACTGCGCTGACGCCACGGAGTGTGGCGGTGACGCCCGTCGTTTGTGGTGTCCACGACCACTTGTCTTGGGACATGAAGGGAATGAAGAGGATGAAGCTCGTCCAAAGCCAAGTCTTGCTTTTCTTCATGTGCTTCGCTCACATCTTTGTTGCGCATGGGGCCCCACCCCCATGCGCGCGCCCTTGGCGGCCTCGCTACGCTCGGCCTCGGGCGGTCATCCTTTGTTGCGCATGGGGCCCCACCCCCATGCGCGCGCCCTTGGCGGCCTCGCTACGCTCGGCCTCGGGCGGTCATCTTTAGATTACTTTCTGACAACGACCGCCCCGTTCTTGAGCACCAGTTGCACGCGTCGCAGGGCCGCGATGTCTTTCGTCGGATCGCCATCGACGGCCACCAGGTCCGCAAAGAGCCCGGACGCGATCTTTCCGACCTGGGTCTCCATGTTGAGCACTTTGGCATCGATCGAGGTGGCCGCGCGCAGGGCGGCGATCGGCGTCATGCCGTACGCCACCATGAGCTCGAGCTCGCGGGCGTTGTCCCCGTGCGGAAACACACCGACGTCCGAGCCAGCCGCGATCGTCACACCAGCGTCCAACGCCAGCTTGAAGCTTTCGCGCTTGCGGCGGACCCCGGCGGGCTCCGGATCCTGGCCGGGCCGCCAGCCGCCGTACTGGCTGGTGGCGTGGCCGGCGGCAAGCGTCGGACAGAGGGCGACGCCGCGCTCGGCCATGAGCTTGAAGACCTCGGCCGTGCCGCCGTCGCCGTGCTCGATGGTGGCGGCGCCTGCCAGCACGGCCCGGCGCATGCCCTCCGGCGTTGACGCATGGACCGCGACCGGCCGTCCCAGGCTCTTCGCCGTGTTGACGATGAGCGTCATCTCTTCGAGCGAGAACGTCGGCGTCGTCTCGCCGCGCGGCCCGGCGCGATAGTCGCCGTAGACCTTGATCCAGTCCGCGCCCCTGCCGGACTGGTCGCGAACGACACGGATCAGCGCGTCGCCGTCAGCCTCCTCTGCGCCCTGCGGAATCGACCATTGCGGCGAGAAGCCTTTGGGCGCGTACGTCCCCGTGGCGACGATCGCCCGCGTCGTCGTGATCACGCGCGGTCCTGGAATGATGCCTTGGGCGACCGCCTGCTTCAGTCCGACGTCGGCATAACCCGCGCCTTCGGTCCCGAGGTCACGCAGCGTGGTGAATCCCGCCTCCAACGTCGCCTTCAAATGGTTGACGCCTCGCGCAATCCGCAGCGCTTCGGCTTCGAGCAGCACCTGGTCGTTCCAGGACGTCTCGTTGTAGGCATGCAGCAAGATGTGCGAATGCGCGTCGATGAGCCCGGGCAGGAGCGTCGCCCCAGGGAGGTCGATCGTCACGGCGCCGTCGGGCGCCGTCGCGGCCGCGGCCGGCCCGGCGCTCTCGATGCGCTGGCCGCGGACGACCACCGCCCACCCTTCCCGCACGGCGTCGCCGTCGAAGACGCGCGCCGGTTTGATCACATAAGTCGTCGCGGGCGCGCGCGGCACCCTGTCCGCGTCCCTGGTCCAGCGACGTGAAGGCCAGTGAAGCTGATGAAGGACATGAAGAAAACCAATAAACCTGGAAAGCTTTTCTTCATGAGCTTCACCCTCTTCATTCCCTTCATGTCTTTAGATCACCTTCTCCCAATCGGTCGTGTGAGACACGTCGGCCCGCCGCCGCCCTTGAGGCTGATCTCGGCGCCCGAGTACACCAGCACCTCGGCCTGTGCGCGCTCGAGGAGGGCTCGAGTCCGCGGGCTGCCGGCCACCATGATGCACCGGCGTGGTGCGATCGTCAGGACATTCGCGCCCATCGACTCGAACTCCTCGGGCGGCACTTCGACCAGTTGCATGCCGCGGGCCAGCAGGCGTTCCCGCAGCGGCACCGGCATCAGCGGCGAATAGACCACGGCGAGGTCGTCGTCGACGGGACTCAGGATCGACATGAGATGAAACACGTCGCCCGGCCCCTTCCAATGCGGCAGCGGCACGACAATCAACTCGTCGATCGACGCCCCGAGGATCTCGCGCAGTTGCCGGATGCCCTCGTCGTTGGTGCGATACCCGCGCCCGACGACGACGGTGCCCGAATCGAGCCAAACCACGTCGCCACCTTCGAGGAGCCCGGGCGTCCGAATCTCGCCGGCAATCGGGACGTCCCAGTTCTTGTAGGCGGCCGCTTGCGCGGCGGGCTCTCCGGCACGAGGCTCCTTGCCCATGCTGCATAGAATGACGCCGCGATCGCAGACGACCGATGCGTCACGCACGTAGATGGAATCGAGCCCGGTACCGCTGGCTTGTGGCAGAAACTGCAGGCTGGCGCCGCTCGATACCAGCAGATCGAGGAAGCGGTCGTACTCCTCGACCGCCTTGGAGAAATCCGGGCGGCTGGTGAAATTGAGCGGGCGCCATTCGGCGTCGACCGTGTGCTGATCGCCAAAGGCATCGCGCGCGTGCTTGAGGACCAGCCGTGTGATCTCCCCCACTTCCGAGAGCGCGCGCGGCGGCAGGCTGCTCATGCGGCGTCACTGGCCGGTGCGGTCCGGCGCGCCACCCACACGTAGACCGGCAGTCCCGCGATCAGCAGCAGGAATCCAAGGTAGACGACCTCGCTCCCGGCTCCGGCCACGGCGATGACCGCATAGACAAACGCAGCCGCGGCGATCGCGCCGTCGGTCTTCCCAATCGCACGGCCGGCGTTTGGAGCCGACCGAGAGAGAAACCCGGCCAACGCGCAGAAGACGTACGGCACCAGCGTGCTGAGCGTCGCGAGCAGGATGATCTGCGTGAACAACGCCACCAGGTTCTGCGAGTAGTTCATGGCGATGAGCGTGCTGCTCAAGACCGCCGCGAGAATGAGACCCGTGCCGGGCACACCGCGGCCGGTGACGCGCGCGAAGAGCGGCGGGAACAGACCGTCCTGCGCGACCGCCATCGGCAACTGTCCGACCATCAGGATCCACCCGTTGAGGGCGCCAAAACACGAGATCGCGACGCCGATGCCGACGGCGGCGCCCGCCCATCGGCCGGCAATCGTGCTCGCCGCGTCAGCGAATGGCGCGTTGGACGTCGCCAGCGTCTCGGGCCCGAGGACACTCATGACGCCGACGGTGCTGACGATGTAGATCAGCGCGGCCGCGAGCGTACCGGCGATCGTCGCGCGCGGAATCGTGCGGTCGGCGTTCTGAACTGCGCGCGCGGGCACCGTCGCGCATTCGAGACCGAGAAAGGCCCACAGCGTGAGCGTCACGACCTGCATGAGCCCGCCGCCGCGGGCCTCGGCCGGGGGGATGGCGAAGTCCGCGGGAGCAAAGAACGCGAGTCCGGCGAGGCCGACGAACACCAGCGGCAGAATCTTCAACGCCGTCGTCACCAACTGCACGCGCCCGGCAGATCGTGCGCCGTAGAGGTTCACGCCGGTCAGTAACCAGAGCGTGCCAATGGCGAGCGCCGCCGCGGCCGGCGGCGATCGGACGATCCCCGGCAGGAACGGATCGAGGGCGGAAACAAAGGCGACGGCCAGTGCCGCGTTCGAGCACCAGATCGAAATCCAGTAGCCCCACGCGACGAGAAAGCCGGCGAAGTCGCCGAAGGCGCGGCGCGTGTACGCGTACGGGCCGCCGGCGTCAGGATGCGCGCGGGCGAGCCGGGCGAATACGAGGGCCAGGCACAGGCTGCCCGTCGCCGAGACGAGCCAGCCGGCCAGGCTCAACCCGCCAAAGGCGGCCAGCGATGCGGGCAGCAGGAAGATGCCCGAACCGATCATGTTGCCGAGGACGAGCGAGACGGCCGTCCAGAATCCGAAGACGCGGTTGCCGTCGCTGACGGCCGGACCGGTCGCCGCCACTCAGTCGCTCTCGACGACGCACTGCGCCGCCAGTTCCTTCACGAGCTTCGCCGCGACGCTCGCGGTGAGACCGCCGATGTCCTCGTTGGGATTGAACTCGACGATATCGGCGCCGATCAGCTCGCCGCCGAGCGTGTCGATCATCGTGAGCACTTCGCGGACCGTGAGGCCGCCCGGCTCTCGATGCGAGACGCCCGGCGCGAACGCGGGATCGAGACCGTCGAGATCGAGCGAGACGTAGACATGCCCGGCCGTTGACGGCCGGGCCCCATCGGCCCAGGCGCGCATGTCGATCTGCTCGACGCCAAATCGCTGCGCCTGTTCCCGGCCGTGCCTGGTCATCGCGCGGAGCCCGACCTGGACCAGGCGAGCGGCCAGCCCTTCCTCCATGATCCGGGCGAATGGACAGGCGTGCGAGAAGCGGTCGCCTTCGAACTCGTCGTACAGATCCGGATGCGCATCGATCTGCAGGATCGTCACCGCCGAGTACGTCGATCTCAGCGCGCGAAGAATCGGATAGGTGATCGAATGATCGCCGCCGAGCGCGATGAACGGCAGCCGTTGGACGGCCAGGGCCCGCACCGCCTCCTCGATCATGCCGCGTGCCGCCGGCGTCGCCGGCAGCGCGAGATCGCCCGCATCCAGCAGGATATCGGGACCAACCGACTGCACGAGCCGTTCGGCCCACGGATTGCCGGCGGCCGAGTCGAGCGCCGCCCGAATGACGGGCGGGGCATCGGCCGCGCCCCGCTTGAACGAAGAGCTGGCGTCGTACGGCATGCCGATCAGTGTCGGCCGGGCGGTCATGCCGTCAACGCCGCACCACGAACGGCGCGAGATACTGGCGGTCGTCCCAGGAGAGTTTCAGGGCGCCGCCGTTCTGGTGCGATTCGATCGCGAACGTCAGCCGCTCGACCGGCTCGGCGGTCTGAGCCATGGTCATCGGGACGCGGCCGAGGTTGCGATTCGGGTTGTAGACGGTGTGGTACTGACCGGTGTCCCGGTTGATCATCAGCGCGAAGTCCGACGCGGCCGGAGTCGTGTAAAGGGTGTACTCGCCGGCCGGCACGACGAGATCTCCGAACGCGATCGCACCGCTGGTCGTCAGGGTCGTCGCCTCATCGGCGCCCGGCATCCACCAGCCGCCCCACGGCACGAGCGTGCCCCAGATGACCCGGCCGCGCTTCGACGGCCGGCCGTACTCGATCGCCAGACGGACGCCGTCGACCTCGCCGAGGACGGTGTCGCGCAGGCTGACGCGCTGGGCGGTCGGACGTCGCGGCGCCGTGGCCCCTGAGGAGTAGATGCCGCGGACGAAATCGGCCGTCGCCGCCGGCACGTCCGCGACAATGGGCAGCGTCGGATCTGCGTACGACGCGAGTTGTTTGGCCGGATCCGTCACCGTCTTCATGACGTGATTCATGCCCTCGACAATCTTGAGGGTGGCGTTGGGCTTCGCCGCCTGAAGCGCCTTCGCTTCGGCGACGGGCACCTGGATGTCGGTGGTGCCTTGAATCAGCAGGACCGGAATCGTGAGGCGGCCGAGCTCCGTCGCCGGGACGTACTTGAACCACGACATCAGGAAGGGTTGCACGCTCGGTCGGAACAGCGCGGCGAGTTGAGCAGGCGGCTGATCGACGAGCTGCCCGGACTGCAGCGACGCCAACACCCGTTCGCCGGCGGCCAGCAAGTCAGGCGCGGATCCCAACTGCGCGCGCAACTGATCGCGCAGGACGTCGGGCGCGCTCTTCGCGACGCCGGCGACTGAGACAAACGCGTCGGCGCGCGCCGCACGCGCCGCCAGCATGCCGATGAGCGACCCCATGCTGTGACCGAGCACGGTGATGGTGCCGAACCGCGCGTCGTTGCGAAGGAACGACACCCACGACGCGGCGTCCTGCACGAAGGTCTCGAAGCGCAGGTCACGCTCGGAGAGGTTCGCGACCTTGCTGGCGCCAATCCCGCGCTTGTCGTAGCGAAGTGAGGCGATGCCCTGCGCGGCCAGCGCCTCGGCGAGCATCCGGTAGCTGTTGCTCTGGCCCGGGAGCAAGGCCGAGTTGCCGTCGCGATCGGTCGGGCCCGAGCCCGCAATGATGAGGACGACGGGCACTTTCCCGGACGCCGTAGCCGGGCATCAGCAGCGTGCCCTCGACGCTGCCACCAGGCACGGCGAGCGAGACCGGCGGCGGCGCCTGCCTGGCGCCTGCCGGCTGAACCGTCAACGCCGCCAGAGCGCCGGCGACGGCGGCCGCACGTCTGCGCACGCGATTTCATCGATCGAGCCCGCCCTTGAGCAACCGCGCGCGCTCGATCGCGACCGCGTCCAGCCCGCTGTCGAATTCCTTCACCACCGCGATCATCGTCTCCACCGCCCGTACGTAGAACGCGTGCGTCATCGTCTCATAGTCGTCGGTGGCCCTGTGATGCTGGTCGAAGTCCTCGACGCCGAAGTAGAGGCAGGGAATTCTGGCCTGACAGAAGCGGGCGTGATCCGATGAGCCGGTCCAGTTCTCCATGGCCTTCTGCGTCGGGTCGTCGTGGCCCATCACGAGCTTGACCGGCGCCTTCGCCGCCACGCGCTCGATGAACGGCTTGAGAAACGGCATCTGGTGGCTGCCTGCCACGTACAACAGGTTGTTGGGATCGCGCCCGATCATGTCCATGTTGAGATTGAGGACGAGCGCCGGCGCTTCGACCGGCGGTTGTTTGACGAACGCCGCGGCGCCGTGCAACCCGATTTCCTCGGCGTCGAGCGCCGCGAAGATCAAGGAGTTGCCCGTCCGGTTCTTGCTGAAGTAGCTCGCCAGCGTAAACAGCGCCGCGGTCCCCGACGCATTGTCATCCGCCCCGTTGAACACCTGCTCGTTGCGGACACCGAGGTGATCGTAGTGCGCGGTGATGACGATGTACCGTGCGGGCGTCCTGGTGCCGTTGAGCCAGCCGATGACATTCACGCCCGGCTGCGGCTCGGTCGCGCCTCGTCCGGTGAAGCGCAAACTTCGACTCGTACGACGGCCCGAACGCCGAGAGGCCCGCCGCCTTGTAGCGCTCGACGATATACGCCCGCGCCTTGGCGCTGCCGGGCGTGCCCACCTGCCGTCCCTGCATGTCGTCGGCCGACAGCGTCTGGAGGTCCTTGAGCAACTGTCCGGCGTCGAACAACGCGCTCGTTGGCGGCGCCTGCGCGGCCTGCACCGCGATCGCCCCGGACAAGGCGGCCACGACGACGGCGACACGATGCCTGTAGGTCATGTGCTTTGCCTTTCCTGTGCCTTGGCCCTGGCCTTGGCCATAAAGAATACTCCTCCTCTTGACCTCCTCGTCCCAATAGGGTCTACTGCCGCGCTTGTGCTGATTCATGTCGGTGTCTTTCTTATTACCCTGTCCGGGCTCGTCTTCGAGGTCGCCCTCACCCGGATTTATTCTGCGACGATCTGGTATCACTTCGCGTTCGTCGCCGTCTCGGTCGCGCTGCTCGGATGGGGCCTGGGCGGCTTCGCCCTGCACCTGACGAAGGGCCGCTGGCTCACGCCCACCCTGGACAAGGCGGCCGGGCTGGCCGTCGTGTACGGCCTGACGATTCCGGCCTGTCTGGGCCTGGTCGTGCGCTTCCCGTTCACCCTCGAACGGTTGCCGCTCTACTTCGTCGCGCCCCTCGTGCCGTTCTTCGTCGCCGGGATCGCGCTCTCGATGGTCTTCGACCTCCGGCGCGATCGCAGCAGCTCGCTGTACTTCGCCGATCTGCTCGGCGCCTCGCTCGGCGCCTTGATCGTCACGTGGCTGCTGCAGGGGCTGGGTGGGGAAACGGCCGTGCTCGTCGCGGCGCTGGCGCCGTTCGTCGCCGCAGCCTGCTTGTCGGTCCGCACGCCGATCCGTGGCGTCGCCGTGGCGGCGGCGATCCTGGTCGCCATCCTCGCGGTCACCAACGAGACCTCGGGTCTCCTCCGCGTCACCCCCGGCACGCTGAAGGCCATGCGCCGGCAGATGGACGAGCTCCCGTCGGCGCGCATCGCGCAGACCGGTTGGAACGCGTACTCTCGCATCGACGCCGTCGAAGGGTTTCCGGCGCCGTATCTCGCGCGGCTGTACATCGACTCCGACGCCTGGACGAGCATCCTCGAGTGGGACGGCAACCTCGACGGCGTGCGCGACATGCGCACCTGGTATCGCGCCCTGCCGTTCAAGCTCGTGCCCAACGCGCACACGTTGGTGATCGGCCCGGGCGGCGGCTCCGACGTGCTCGTCGCGCTCGCGTCGGGCAGCCGCAAGGTCAGCGCCGTCGAGCTCAACCCGCTGATGCTGCGCTTCGTGCGCCATTACGGCAGCCGCGCCGGCAATCTCTACGACCGCCCCGACGTCGAGGTGATCCAGAGCGAAGGCCGCAACTTCATCAGCCGGACCGACAGCAAGTTCGACGTCATCTTCCTCGGCTTCGTGGACTCGTGGGCGTCGGTCGCCTCGGGCGGGCTGTCGCTCTCGGAGAACTACCTCTATACGACCGAGGCCTTCAACGGCTACTACGACCGGCTGACTGACGACGGCGTGCTCTGCGTCCTGCGGTGGGACGTGGACATCCCGCGCCTGGTGTCGAACTCGGTGGCGCTGCTCGGCGCCGAAGAGGCGGCCAAGCGCGTCGTCGCGCTGCGTCGAGCGGCGCGAGGGCGGCCGCGACGATCAGCCGCAGATGATCTTCATGCTGCGGAAGCGTCCGTTCACCGACGCGGAAACCGCCCAGATCATGAACGAGTGGACGATGGCGAAGCCGATCATCGTCCCCGGCCGTCACGCCGAGGCGCCGTTCGGAGACCTGCTGTCCGGCCGCAAGACGATGGTCGAGTACGAGGCGGAGGCCGCCGCGCCGCGTCGGTCCGGTGTTCGACGACAGCCCGTTCTATTTCGCGACCGAGCGGCCGCTCGGCATGCCGTCCCGCATGGCCGACGCGCTGTCGGTCGCTCGTCGTGCCCGTTTTCGGCCTGCTCGCGGCGTTCGCGCTCTTCGGCAAACCCAAGGGACAGCCGATCGCGCCGTACGCGGCGTCGGTCGTGTACTTCGCCTGCCTCGGTCTCGGTTTCATCACGGTTGAGCTGGCGTTGCTGCAGAACCTCACGCTGCTGCTCGGCCATCCGATCTTCACGCTGTCGGTGCTGCTGTTCACGCTGCTCGCCGCCGGCGGCGTCGGCAGTGCGCTCAGCCGCCGGGTGCCGGCGGCGGTCGCCTGCGTCGCCGTCGCGTTCCTCGGCGTCCTCTATGCGTTCGCGCTTCCGGTCGTCGTGCCGCACCTGCTGGCGCTCGGCTTCGTGGCACGCGTCGCTCGTCGCCATCGCGGTCATCGCGCCGATCGGTCTGGCGATGGGCGTGCCGTTTCCGCGCGGACTCATGCGCGCCGGTCGCGGCGCGCTGCCGGCGCCGCCGTTCTTCTGGGGTCTCAACGGCGTCATGTCCGTCGTCGGATCGGTCGGCACCGTCGTGCTCGCGCTGGCGTTCGGCTTCCGGGTCGCGATGATCGCCGGCGCCGCCTGCTACCGTCGCGATCGCGCGCGAGCTGCCGCGATGCGCGATAGGATCAGTAGTCGAGGCAGACCCGCGAATGCGTAAGTTCGCAGAGTGTCATGCCGATGTCCGACGTCGATTACTACGCGCGTCGACCTTCCTTCCCGCGTCGAGGCTGTCGAAGTTCAGAATCGCGTTCCAGACCATGAAGTAGCTGCCGATCGTCTCGCCGCGCCAGATCGGGTTGTTGGCGAAGAGCACGACGTGGCCCTCGTCCGACCGGCACGTCGACGACGACCGGCCGCTGCGCGATGTCGCCGCCGCCCTGCAGCAGGCCCGACACCAGCAGCTCGTTCTGATCGGCGAATCGCAGCGCCACGCGCGGACGCTGGTCCGGCGGAATGATGTTGAGCGGCGTCCGCATCTGTTCTTCGGTCGGCATCGCGTACTGCCACGGCCGCGGCGCCGGCGGCGCGCGCCGGCGCGCTCGTTGCGCGGATCAGCTGCGGCCGGCCCTGCGGCTGATCGGGATCGTCGGGCGTGCCGCGGCCGGTCGCGCGCGGTCCGGGCCGCCGCCTCGCCCGCCAGCCGCCGCGGCGCCACCGCCGCCACCGCCGCCGCGTCCACCGGCGCCCGCGCTCACGCTGAAGCTGCCGCCGGCGTCGCTGTAGACCGCGAGGTTGTCGGGAATGCCGTAGACGATCGGACTGCGTGTCGTCGACGATCCGCGTGCGCAGCAGCGAGCCGACGACGCGCGATGCCGGTGGCGGCGGTGTTGGCGCTGACGCCGTCGGTCAGGCCGAACTGCATCGCGAACTGCGCGCTGCCGACCGCGCCGACGTAGACGCCGCCCTGCTTGACGAACGTCCTCGAGGTGCATCAGGCCCGTGCCAGCCGAGGCCGGGCCGGATGTCGTCGGTCTCGGCGATGCCGCCGAGGTTCGGCGTCTCGGCGGTCTTCTTCCACGGCATCGGATTGCGCCACATCGGCAGGCCGTCGATGATCGCCTGGCCCGCGCCGCCGCCGGGACCGAACAGAATCACGTCGTACTTCGCGCGCAGGTTCGGCGTTCGTTCGCGACGTCCTGCACGCTGATGTAGTCGTACGGAATGCCGTTGAAGTCGAGCGCCTGGCGCCACCAGCCTTCGGTCTGCGTGCTCTGCCAGGTGTGCATCAGCGCGACGCGCGCGGCGCGCGCCGGGTGCGTCTTCACGGTCGGCGCGGCGGCGAGCGCGTAGCGCGCGCAAGCCCGACCTCCTTGGTCGCCGCGTCGAGATCGCGCCTGCGACACGCCGCGGATGATGAACGAGCCGCGCGCGAACTTCTGGCCGGCGGCCTCGAACGGCTCCTCGGCCATCTGGATGTCGGCGGACTTCAGCTTGTAGCGCAGCGTGATCGAGCGCGTTGTCGGCGTTGTGATTGATCGCGAAGACGCTGCCCGTGCCCGTCGACGCCGCTCGGCGGCCGCGACCGCCGGTCTTGACGCGCGTCGACCGGCGCATCGAGCACCTTCGGATCGAGCACGCGCACCGCCTGCACGGCGAAGCCTTCCGGGAACGTCCAGCCGGTGTCGTCGTACGGGTGTCGTCTGCGGATCGTTCGGCGCCCAGTACTGATAGTCGAGCAGCGCGTCGGCGATGCGCGAGTACGGCTGATCCATGCGAATGATGTAGCTGCCCGCCGGGAACTCGCGCGGCTTCGGTCCGCGGTGCACGTGGCGGCGCTGGCGCCTCGTCGGCTGCGCGCATTGGCGCCGGCTCCGCCGGCCGCCGCGCGCGCGCCTCGCCCGCCCGCGCGGCCGCCGCGCCCGCCGGCAGCGCTGGCGCGCCGGCGCCGGCGCACCGGCACCTGCACGGTGAACGCCGCCGTCGCGCGCGAGATCTCGACGCGCTGCTTCTGCAGCACGCGCAGCAGCTCCGCCTGCGCGCCCGAGCCGCGCGTCGGTCGCCGGCAGCACGTAGGCCGCCGGCCCCTCCGTCCGCGCCTTGGTGATCGACCGCTTGCTCTTCTCGTAGAAGTTGCGCAGGAAGTACAGCGCGGTTGTTCGCGATGTGATTGAGCGAGACGATGCAGCCCGGTCATCTCGTAGTTGTTGTTGTTGCGCAGCGACCACTTCACGAACGGCAGCGGCGGATTCTGCCGGTACCAGGTGCGCGACGTCTCGGTCGGGCGACAGCGTCCGGTCCACCGTGTCCGCGCTGCCGCCGTTGCCGAACGTCTCGTACAGCCGGCTGATGCCGTTGTGCGTCGCCGCGATGAACATCAGGTAGCCGGGCGACCAGGTGTCGAACGTGCCGAACGCGTAGACGCCGGGCATGCCCATGCGCGTCATCTCGTTCACGTTGTTCCAGCCGATCATCTGCCACTCGTTGGTCAGGATCGGATCGAGCCAGGCGTTGTACGGGCCGTCGCCGATCGTGTTGTCGTACAGGAACGAGCCCGACTCGTGCAGGTCGTGCAGCACCTGCGCCTTCCAGTCGACGTAGGTGTTGAGCACGTTCTCGGTGAGCTTGAGCGTCACGCCCATCGCGTCGCGGTTGTTGTCGTGCGCGACGTACTTGCCCCAGTAGAGCGCGCCCGGCACCGTCTTGTCCGGGATTCGCCTTCCGGTAGTTGTAGAGATCGACCACGCGATCGCGGCCGTCGACTTCGACGACCGGCGTGATCAGCGTGATGACGTGCTCGCGGATGTTGCGGATGTACGGGCTCTCGTCCACCGCGAGCCGGTACGCCAGCTCCATCAGCGCCGTCGGCGCGCCGGCTTCGGTCGAGTGAATCGTGCCGGTGATGTAGTAGACGGGCGCCGCGCGCTTCGCGATCTCGTCGGCCACCGCGTCGTTCATCTGGATCGTGCGCGGATCGGCCAGCTTCGCGAGATCGGCCTTGTTCGCCTCGAGCTTCGCCATCAGCGCCTCGGACGCGACGGCGACGGCGATCATCTCGCGGCCTTCCTCGCGTCTGTGCCGATCGTGAAGACCTTCACGCGCGGCGTCGACTTCGCGAGCAGCCGCATGTAGTCGTGCACTTCCTTCGAGTACGGCAGCTTGCCCGGCGCGCCGGCGATGTCGCCGAGCATCGCCTTCGGCGTCGGCACGCGTCTTCGACGCCGGCATGTAGTCGACGAGCGGCGACAGGAAGAACGTCTCGGTCGTGTATTCCTTGATCTTCTTCGTGTACTCCTCGTCGATCGGCTGATTGGGATCGCGGCCCGGGCTTGGCCGATCGCCAGATCGACCGGCGCCGGCTTGGCGCGCCTGGCGCGCCTGTTCGGCGAGCAGCCACGCCGGCAGCCGCC
Organism: uncultured Acidobacteriota bacterium; assembly: GCA_963816795.1. Lineage (GTDB taxonomy): Bacteria > Acidobacteriota > Vicinamibacteria > Vicinamibacterales > SCN-69-37 > CAWFLT01. Next base: position 624,739 of record CAWFLT010000006.1, read on the forward strand.
GCGAGCGCGAATGCCAGGAGCAGTCGTGTCACCGTCGTCCGTCGTCATGCAGGGACCTCAGGACAGCGTTTCATGCAGTCCGCGCCATTGTAGAGGAAGCGCGGCGGCTTCATGTCATGATCCGCGGCTCGTGACCCCCGACGAGTTCCGGCGCCGCGGTCATCAGCTGATCGACTGGATCGCCGACTATCGCGCGCGCGTCGCCGACCGGCCGGTGATGGCGCAGACGGCGCCGGGCGACGATCAAGGCGCAGCTGCCGGCGACGCCGCCGCGACGACGCCGGAGTCCGTTCGACGACGATCCTCGCGCGATCTCGACCGCATCGTCGTGCCCGGGTCTGTCGCACTGGGCGCATCCGACGTTCTTCGGCTACTTCCCGTGCAACGGCGAGCTCTCGAGCGTGCTCGGCGACTTCGCCAGCACGGGACTCGGCGTGCTCGGCCTGGCGTGGCAGTCGAGCCCGGCGCTGACCGAGGTCGAGGAGGTGGCGACCGACTGGCTGCGGCAGATGCTCGGCCTGTCGGCGGCCTGGAGCGGCGTGATTCAGGACACGGCGTCGACGAGCACGCTCGTCGCGCTGCTCTGCGCGCGCGAGCGGGCCACCGGACTACAGCCTCGCGCGCGGCGGCCTGCAGGCGAGAGTCCGCGCCGCTCGTCGTCTACACGTCGGCGCACAGCCACAGCTCGGTCGAAAAAGCGGCGCTCCTCGCGGCTTCGGCCGCGACAACCTGCGCTTGATCCCGTGCGACGACGCGCTTGCGCGATGCGGCCGGACGCGCTCGACCGACGCGATCGCCGACGGACCTGGCCGCCGGCCGGGTGCCCTGCGCGGTCGTCGCGACGACCGGGCACCACGACGACGACGGCGATCGATCCCATCGACGGCGATCGCCGCCATCGCGCAGCAGGCACGGCCTCTGGCTGCACGTCGACGCGGCCATGGCCGGCTCGGCGATGGTCCTGCCGGAGTGCCGGTGGATGTGGGACGGCATCGAACGGCGCCGACTCGATCGTCGTCAATCCGCACAAGTGGCTCGGCGCGGCGTTCGACTGCTCCGTCTACTTCGTGCGCGACCCGGACGAGCTCGTCCGCGTGATGTCCACCAATCCCAGCTATCTGCAGACGGCGGCCGATCGCGAGTCGTGAAGAACTATCCGCGACTGGGGCCTGCCGCTCGGCCGGCGCTTCCGCGCGCTCAAGCTCTGGTTCCTGATCCGCGAACAGGGCGTGGCGGGCCTGCAGGCGCGTCTGCGCCGCGACCTCGACAACGCCCAGTGGCTCGGCCGCAGGCGTCGGCGGCACGCCGGACTGGCGGGTCCTCGACGCCGGTCGCGCTGCAGACGGTCTGCGTCCGGCACGAACCGGCGGGCCTTGACCGGCGACGCCCTCGATCGCCACACGCTCGGCTGGTGTCGATCGCGATCAATCGATCGGGCGCCGCGTACCTGACGCCGGCGCTGCTCGACGGCCGCTGGATGGTGCGCGTCTCGATCGGCGCGCTCGCGACGGAACGGACACACGTGGAGCGACTCTGGAAAATCATGCACGCGGCGACTGATGGAGGGGCCGGCTTCAGCCGGCCTTGACGTGCGGAGGCGGCTCCGGCTTCCGAAGGCCGGCTGAGCCTCTGTACCCGGAGGGGCCGGCTTGAGCCGGCCCAGACATGAGTGGCATGGCTCCTGCTCTCTCCGACCCGATGGCTTTCCGGAAACGTGTGTGGCTCAAACAGTTCGACTACACCGGCGAACACCGCTATTCGTTCACAATCTGCACGTGGCAGCGGAAAATGATCTTCACGACGGAGGAGGTTGTCGCCTCTGTGTTGTCTCACTTTGTGCAACACGCACAGCGGACGGACATCGCAATTCTTGCGTACTGTTTCATGCCCGATCACCTTCACCTTCTAGCCGCGGGAACCTCACCGGTTGGAGACGCCCGCCGTTTCATCGCGGCTGCGAAGCAGGCGACCGGATACTGCTTCGCCCGGGACGCTGGACAACGGTTATGGCAGCGTTACTCGTGGGATCATGTCCTGCGCTCGGACGAGGAGACCCTGGCAGTAATGAAGTACATCCTGGCGAATCCCGTGCGGGCGGGCCTCGTCGCGTCTCCGCTCGACTATCCGTTTTCCGGATCTTGCGTGTACACCAAGGAGGCGTTGGTCAACGCCTTCGCCGTGAACACCATCGATTGTCAGGCCGGCTAAAGCCGGCCCCTCCATCAATCAGGCCGGCTAAAGCCGGCCCCTCCATCAATCAGGCCGGCCAAAGCCGGCCTCTCCAGTTGGCGCGCGGCCTGCAATCGCGGAGAATGGACTCGGAGCGTGGATGACGACTCGTACTGCGGCGGTTCCGGATCGTGACTATCTGCTCGTCGTCGAAGACGACGCGGCGCAGCGCGTGGGGCTGCAGCAGCTTTTGAAGAGCTGGGGCTACGCGGTGGACGTGGCCAGCAATGGACGAGAGGCGCTCGAGAAGGTCGCCTCGCTCCGACCCACGGTCGTCCTGAGCGACATGATCATGCCGCACATGACGGGACTCGAGCTGCTCCGGTCGCTGCAGACCGAGACGACAGCGACATCACCGTCGTCCTGATGACGGCGCAGGGCACCGTCGAATCGGCCGTTGAAGCGATCAAAGAGGGCGCCTGGGACTACCTCACCAAGCCCATCGATCCGCAGCGGCTCAAGATCGTGCTCGACAAGATCGCCGACCGGAACGACCAGCGCCGTGAAATACATGGCGCTGCGCCGCCAGCTTCAGGAGCGTGGCACGTTCGGCCGGATGATCGGCGCCAGCCTCGAGATGCGGAAGATCTACCAGGTCGTCGAGCAGGCGGCGCCGACGTCGGCGTCGGTGCTCGTCAACGGCGAATCGGGCACCGGGAAGGAACTGGTCGCGCAGACGGTGCACCAACTCAGCCCGCGCAGCGCGCAGCCCTTCGTTCCGCTCAACTGCGCGGCGATTCCCGATACGTTGCTCGAATCGGAGCTGTTCGGCCACGAAAAGGGCGCGTTCACCGGCGCGATTGCCCGCCGCCCGGGCAGCTTCGAGCTGGCGAATCGCGGCACGCTGTTCCTCGACGAGATTTCTGAAATGACGCCGACCACGCAGGCCAAGCTGCTCCGCGTGCTGCAGGAGCGCACGTTCCGGCCGCTCGGCGGCGTGCGCGAACAGTCGGTGGACATTCGCGTGATTGCCGCCACCAACGTCGAGCCGCTCGAAGCCGTGCGCCAGGGCAAGCTGCGCGAGGACTTGTACTACCGGCTCAACGTCTTCAACATCCGGCTGCCGCCGTTGCGCGATCGGAAGGACGACATCCCGCTGCTGGTGCAGGCCTTCATCCGGGAGTTCAACGCGCGCAACAACCGATCGGTCGCCGGACTGACCGATGCGGCCATGCACGTGATCGAGCGCTACGATTGGCCCGGCAACGTGCGCGAACTGCGCAACGTCATGGAGCGGTCGACGATCGTGGCCAAGGGCGCGCTGATCGACGTCGCGGAGCTCCCGCCGCTGGCCAATCCACCCGCCGCCCCGCGCGCGGCGGCCGGCGGCCTCATCCCCGGCACGACGGTGGACGAGGCCGAGCGGCAGCTCATCGAGGTCACGCTGCAACACACGGGCGGCAACAAGACGCGCGCCGCCGAGATGCTCGGCATCAGCCTCAAGACGCTGCACAACAAGCTCAACCGCATGAAGGAAGAAGCGGGAGCCTGACCGCCCATGCGCCTGAGCATCAAGACCAAACAGGTCGCCGGCGTCACCGCCGTCGTGGGGCTGGCGGTCGTGTTCCTGTCGGGGTGGTACCTCGTCTCGCTCGGTTTCGTGCTGCTCCAGGAAAGCCGCGTCAGAGCGGACGGGTTGAGTAACACCATCTATCAGCGCGCCTTTACGGTCGTCGCCGAGCCGTTGGACCCGCTGTTGCCCCGCGTCGACCCGGTGGTGAGGCTGCAGAGCGATTCCGGCCTGCAGACCATCCTCGAATCGGGCAGGGCGTACTTCAAGAATGTGCTCTATGCCGCGATCGTCACGCCGAACGGAGAAATCGTCGCGCATTCAGACCCGTCGTTCATCGGAAAAACGCTCGAACCGGCAGAGGACCTGACCAAGCTCATCGAGGAGGGCGGCCCCATCGAACAACTGCGGGCGATCGCGACGCGCCACGGCAAGACCTTCGAGGTGAGCTCGCCGCTGCTCCTCGGCACCGAGGACTTCGGGTCGATTCGCATCGGCGTCTCGACGCTGCTGATCCGTGCCGATTTCTGGGGAGCGCTGACGGCGCCGCTCCTGACCACCATCGCGGTGCTGGTCGGCGCGACGTTCGTCGCGATGCTGCTGGCGCAGATCGTCCTGCGGCCGATCCATGTGATCCGGAGCGGGCTGGCGCGACTCGGCCGCGGCGAGCTCGACGTCAGCGTCGATTTGCCGCAGGACACGGAGCTGGCGGACCTGGGGGCGTCGTTCAAGCAGGTCAGCGAACGTCTCGCTGCCGATCGCAGTGAGCTGGCCGGTCAGCGAGCCACGCTCGAATCGGTCGTCGATCAGCTCGAGGACGCCGTGGCGCTCTTCGCGCCGGATGGCACGCTGCTCTTCGCCAATCCGGCGATGGAAGCGGCGTTCTCTGACGTCGCCGGCACCATCGGCGATCTCCTGCCGCCTCGACATCCCTATCGTGCCGCCGTCGAAGCCACCCTGGCGGGCGACGTGACGCAGTCGTCCCAGGCCGTGGACGTGCCCGATGCCGGCGAGCGGCTCATCCTCACGTACACCGTGCAGGACCCCGAGCATCGTCCGCTCGGCGTGATGCTCGTCGCGCGCAACCTCGCGTATCTCAGCCAGGTGGAATCCACCCTCAGTTACTCCCGCAAGCTGACCGCGCTCGGCCGGTTGACCGCGGGCATCGCCCATGAGATCAAGAATCCCCTCAACGCGACCATGATTCATCTCGAGCTGCTGAAGATGCAGCTGACCAGCACGCCGGCCGCGCTGGAACACGTGTCGGTTATCGTCGCCCAGGTCCGCCGCCTCGACGAAGTGGTCCAGGGCTTTTTGAAGTTCACGCGGCCGGAAGACCTCAAGCTGCAGCCCGTGTATCTCGCCCCGATTTTCGAGGAGCTGATGCCGGTCATCAGGGCCGAGGCGAGCAAGAGCCACGTGGACGTGCGGCTGGACGTGCCGGCCGATCTGCCGCCCGTTGACGGCGATCCGAGCCTGCTGCAGCAGGCGTTCCTCAACCTCGCGCTGAACGCGTGCCAGGCCATGCCGAACGGCGGCCGGCTCCGAATCGTCGCCCGCGGCAAAGCCGGACAGCAGCTCGAAGTCGAGTTCGAGGACTCGGGCATCGGGATTTCACCCGAGCATTTATCGAAGATTTTCGACTTGTATTTCACTACCAAGCAGCACGGCAGTGGCATCGGGCTGTCCCTGGTGTACCGGACCGTGCAGCTCCACGACGGCGATATCGAGGTCCAGTCCACCCCCGGGCGCGGCACGACCTTCCGGGTGCAGCTCCGCCAGGCGACGAAATTTCTGGCGGCCGCGTCGGCGTCTTCTGCGTCATAATGAGCCAGACGATGTCTACTCCACTGCGGGCAGCGGTGGTGCTCCTGTCGCTGTCGTCCCTGGCCGGCTGTAGCAAGGCACTGGCGCGCTCGCCGGTCGCGTCTCCGACGCTGATCGTCCCCGCGCCCGAGCCACGTCTGCTGATTCCGGCGCCGGCGGTCGAAGCGCCGGTCGAAATCCCGACGCCTCCCAATCCGCCGCCAGCCGCCGCTCAGCCACCGCGCCAGAACAACACGCCGGCATCCCGGCCGTCGCAGCCCGCGCCGCCAGCCCCTCAGCCGGTGACGCCGCCGCCAGCGGCCGAGCCACCGCAGGTCCTGCAGACCACCCAGAGGGTCAGCGATTTGGAGAACCGCGCGCTCAACTTGCTGCAGAACGCGGAACAAGATCTGAAACGCGTGCCGAGCGACCTGAGCAACGATGGCAAGGCGCAGCTTCGAGAAGCGCAGGACTTCGTCCGACAGTCGAGAGCCGCGATCAACAGCAAGAACTTCGTGCTGGCGGTCGAGCTCGCCGGCAAAGCCGCGACCCTCGCCGGACAACTCGTCAAGGGTGACCCGCCGGCCTGATCCGGCCGGCGCGGCGATTCGCTATTCCCCGAACTTTTTTTTGATGTCGTCCCACTGCGCCGCCAGTTTGTCGAGGGCGGAGCGGGCGTCGCCGTCGGCCGCCATCTGCCGCGCGCGCTCGGGGAGCAAGGCATCGGTGACGAGCTTGTCGAGATCGGCGCGCAAACTCACGCCGGCGGCGCCCATGTAGCGCGCACGCATCCAGCCGGCAATCGCCGCGCCCCATGCCCGCTCGAGATCTTCGGCACCGCGCGCGGCCGCCGCGAGCCAGTAGGTGGCGGGCGCGGAGCGATCGTTTCGATCCAATTCGTCTTCACTGCGCCGCAGGATGCGCTGATAGAGCGCCTTGCGCTCGGACGCCGGCCCGTACTGCGCCTGCCGGTCGAGTGCGCCGGCCCACCACTCGAAGACGCGATCGCGTGACGCCGCGTCGAGCCCGGCGGCCGGTCCGAGAGCGCGTTCGAACAGTTCGGCGGCGGCGCTGTAACAGCCCTCGAGACACCCGTCGAGGTATACGGCCTGACCGAGACCAACGGTCAATTCGACGTGCTCGCGCGCGGGGAGCGCGGCCCCGTCGACCTTCGCGAGCGCATCGCGCGCCGCCGCCAGGTCTTCGATCGCGCGCGCTTTGCGAAAGCGCTCGAGATATGCGCGCGCCAGCACCAGGTGCGCGACGTTGGAGAGCGACGGCGTCTGACGCGCCTCCAACGCGGCGTCAATCGCGTCGTCGAGACGGCCGTCGTTGTAGAACTGGCGAGCCCGGGTCACCGGGTCGGCGACGGGCGCCTGGGCCAGCGCCCCCAGCACCCCGAAGGTGAGGACGGCCACCTTCGCCGAGGCGACGGTGGCCAGGGCCAGCCTCAGGCGTGCCATGCGGATGCGTCTCACTCAGTAACTCTTACACAGTCATGCGGAGTTGGCCCAAGAAACTCCGTAATGTTCGGTTCTGTACCGCCCGATAGCGTTGGCAAGCTTGTTGAAGGAGTAGGAGTCGATGCGATTCGGGCTGTGCGGTCTCATCGGCGTGCTCCTGACGGCGTCGCCAGTCCTCGGCGCTCAAGGCGCCCAGACGGGGCCCGCCGGAGCGCCGCAGACGCAGCCGACGTTCCGGGCGAGCGTCAATCGCGTCGCCGTCGCCGCCACCGTCCGCGATCGCCGGGGCCGACCGGTGACGACGCTGAAGGTGCAGGACTTCGAGCTGTTGGACGGCGGTGTCTCGCGCCCGATCGCGGATTTTCGCATCGAACCGGCGGCCGTGAACATGGCGATGCTGGCGGACTTCAGCGGCAGCATGGACGTCGCCGAGAAGCGTGCGGCGATGCGCGAAGTCGCGCGCCATCTGCTCGCCTGGCTCCAGCCGACCGACAGGGTCGGGCTCTGGGCCTTCGATCAGTACCTGGACGAACTGCAGCCGTTCGCACCGGCGCCGGCGCAAGTGCTCGAGAAGCTCGCCGGCGTGCGGCCGTTCGGCAAGACCAAGCTGTTCGACTCGATCTCCGAGGCCGGACGCCGGCTCGCCGCCGAGGGCGGTCCGCGCCGCGCGGTCGTGGCACTCACTGACGGCGCCGACAACGCCAGCCGCCTGACACCGGCGGAAGTCTCGGTCATGGCGAGCGCGATCGACGTGCCCGTCTACATCATTCTCGTGATTTCGCCGTTCGACCGCGCCGACCAATCGGTCGTCGATGAGGACGGCCTCCAGGCACAGCTGACGGGCCCGCTCGGCGATCTGGCCCGTTGGACCGGCGGCGACATCTTCGCCGCCATCGGACCCGCGGCGACCAGTCAGGCCGCCCGGCAGATCGTCGGGGAACTTCGCCAGCAGTACTTGATTGTGTTCGAACCTAGCACAGAGCCCGGTTGGCACCCGATTACCTTGCGCACGCGCGACAGGAACCTGATCGTGCGGGCGAGGAACGGGTACACCGTGCGCGGCACGTCACAGGGCTATTGAGTCCGTCTTCGAGGAGGAGTCACATGCGTAAGTCTCTACTCACCGTCGGCTTACTCGCTGTCGCCGTCGCGGGGACGTCCGCGTGCGCGACCAAGGGCTATGTCAGAAACCAGGTCGGCCTCGTCAGCAACAAGGTCGATACGCTCAGCACGTCGCTCGAAGAAACCCAGGAGCGGACGCGCAAGAACGAAGCAAAAATCACCGAGGTCGACCAGAAGGTCGGCGCCGCCCAGACCACCGCGAACACGGCGCAGCAGGCGGCCGCGGCGGCCGACACCAAGGCCGTGACCGCGACCGAGAGCGCCAAGCATGGCCGGCGACACCGCCAAGATGGCCGGTGAAAAGGCCGAGGCGCTCGACAAGTCGTCGAAGCGGATCGTCTACGAAGTCGTGCTGAGTGAAGACTCGGGCAACTTCAAGTTCAACGCCACCACCCTGCCCGACGAGGCGAAGGCCAAGATCGACGAACTCGTAGCCCGCCTCAAGGCCGACCCGAAGGGCGCCTACTTCGAAATCGAAGGCCACACGGACAACGTCGGCGACAAGATGATCAACGAGAAGATCGGCATGGAGCGCGCCGAGTCGGTGAAGCGGTACCTCTACGAACAGCACCAGATTCCGCTGCACAAAATGAACGTGATCAGCTGGGGCGAGGAAAAGCCAGCCACGGAAAACAAGACCCGCGCTGACCGCGCGCAGAATCGCCGCGTCGTCATCCGGATCCTGGGCTAGATCGTTCGTTACGGTTCTGCGTCTCGCTATCTGCCCATGGCCGACGCAGGCCACACGGCGGCGAACTCACTGCCCGAGTTCGCCGCCGTGCCCCCTTGAAGACAAAAGAAACCCGGAGTCGGCGGTACCGACTCCGGGTTTCCTGTTTTCCTGTCAGAGCGGCTTCGCTCTGATCACGCCCAACTGCAAGAGCATGCTCGTGAAATCGTAGAGGCGGCGCTCGTGCCGGATCTTGCCGGCCTCGAGATCGAGCAGGAGGGCGCCGTGAATCTCGAACCGCCGGCCGGTCGCCGGCACACCGAAGAGATTGCTGGAGTGGGTGCCGTGCGCGGTGAACACCTGCACGAGCCGAGTCCCGTCGATGACGGATTCTTCTTCCTCGGTCATCCAGTCCGAGAACACCTTGTAGAGCTCGCGATAGGACGCCTCAATCGCGGCGCGGCCACGAACTGATCCGAAGATGGGACTCTGCACCGTCCCTTCGTCCGAGTGGTCGGACGCCAGGGCGACTGGATCGCGATCTCTCCAGTGTTGCCGGCGGGCGGCCAGAAACTGCACGACTTCGTCTCGCGTCATCGACGTGGCTCCGTCTGCGCTCCGTACGGCGCTGATTCTGCTCTAGTGAGAGCTTCACTCCACATCCTAGGCACAGCGCGGCCGGAGGTCCAGCAGGAACCGACGCGAGCGGCCGGTACCGGGATTGCACTCCTGTCGGACATGGCCGCACGCGCCCTCTGGAAGGGGCATCTCCGCCTGAGCCTCGTCACCGTGCCGGTGCGCGTCTACCCGGCGACGAACGCGGCGGCGACGGTGCACTTCAACCAGCTGCATCGCAAGTGCCAGACGCGCATTCAATACAAGAAATGGTGTCCGCACTGCGACCGCGAGGTCACCAACGACGAGATCGTGAAAGGTCACGAATTCTCGCGCGGCAAGTACGTCGCGCTCGAGGACGAAGAGATCGCGGCAGTGCGTCCGGAGTCCACTCGGGTCATCGATCTCAAGCAGTTCACGATGGCTGACGCCATCGACCCCATGCTGCTCGACGACCCCTACTATCTCGCGCCGGACGGGAAGGTCGCGGCGCAATCGTTTGCCGTGTTCCGCGAAGCGCTGAAGGGCAAGGCCGGCATCGGCACCGTCGCGATGCACGGCCGCGAACGCCTCGTGGCCGTCGAGCCCAAAGACGAGCTCCTCGTGATGTTCACGCTGCGTCACGAGAACGAGCTTCGCGCGACCGACGCCATCGACACCGAAGCCATGCCGCGCAAGGTCAAGACCGAGGAAGTCGCGCTCGCCAAACGCGTCATGGGCGAATTCGACTCGGTCGTCGACTTCTCGAAGTACCCCGACACCTACGAGGACGCGCTGCGCGAGATGATCCAGGCCAAGGTGCGCGGCGAGGAAATCATCGCCACCGAGGAAGAACCGCCGGCAAAGGTCGTCAACCTCATGGACGCGCTTCGCAAGAGCCTGGATCAGGTGGGCCGGACGAAGAAGCCCGCGGCTAAGGTAAAAGGCACGAAGAAGAGACGGGTAGCGTAATCGGGTTCCCCTACGTCTCTTGTTCCTTGACCGCCAAATAGAGCCCGAACGCCGCCAGCACGAAACACAGCGCGCCGCCCGTCAGCCAGACGCTGTGCTCGGTAACGAGCGCGGTGAACTCCGCAGGCAGCCCCGGGCGGATAAAGGGGACCACCGACGTCGCGGCCTCGAAGAGTGAGCGCAAGCCCGACTGGAACCACGTGGCGCTCGCGCCGAAGATCGCCCCGGCGACCCCGACCGCCGCGGCAAATCCCACGGCCTGCGCGACGGTGATCGGCCGCACCGCCGTCCGCGCCGCCTCGGCCCGGGCGCGCATCTGTGCCCGCCACCAGATCAATCCGGCGTCCGGCACGTTCGCCTGCTGCCGGGCCACGTCCGCGTCTTCCGCGAGCAGCGGCGCGATTGCGATGATGTCGGTGCAGATGGCACAGCCGCTGACGTGCTCGCGCAACGCGGGCTCCACCCGCTCCGGCCAGCGGTTCGTCGTCACCGCCGTCAGTGCGTCGTCCTCGAACGGGCACTCGAGGCGGCTCATGACGCGCCCCCGCGCAAAACACCGGCGAGACGACGACGGGCCCGGAAGAGCATGAGTTTCACGCTGCCTGGCTTCAGCCCGAGCGACTCTGCGATTTCGCGGTGCGAGGATCCTTCAGCGTACGCCAGCCACAGCATCGCGCGGTCGCGCGGCTTGAGAATCTCCATCGCGCGGTTCAAGTCAGTGTGCCGCTGCACGCGGCCGGCGACGTCTTCCGTCGAGGCGACCGGCTCGACGTCGGTGGAGACGTGGACCGGGCGGCCGCGGTGGCGCCGATGCACGTCGCGCGCGAGGTTGGTGGCGATGCGGAAGAGCGAGTTGCGGCGATGCGCTTCGCTTTCGTAGGTCGCGCTCGCCCGCAGGAAGCGGTAGTAGACATCCTGCAGCAGGTCGTCCGCGAGATGCGCGTCGCCCGTCAGCCGCGCCAGATACGCCCAGACCGCGCGCGCTGTCCGATCGTAGAACGCGCGAAACGCGTCTTCGTCCATCACGAACGCGACGTCGGCGTCGGCGGCCTCCGCCTGGAGACGCTGGACATCAGAGACGGTCATGTCACGCGTGAACATGGCACTCCATTATCTGCCGGTCAGGCATCGCGCGCATCCCGGCGGCCCGTGCCCAGCAGCGACGCGGTCGAATCGAACAGGCCCAACCGCTTCGACAACGCGAACGAGACGGCGGCGGAGGCGACGAACCCGAGGCCGAGCGAGAGCGCGAGCACGCCGGTCGTGAAGAGCGGCTGCATCACCTCGGGGTCCACGCGGCCGCTGACGAAGTAGAGGCCAAGGCCCCCGGCGCCGAGCACGAGCCCGGCCTGAACGGACCACAGAATGCGCGCAAACGGCGCGCCCAGGCTCTGCGCGCCCGGATCGAGCGCGATCGGCGCCGACTGCAGGAACTTGGCCCCTGCGGGTGATTGGACGTAGGCGATGAGCTCGTCGTTCGCGGTGAACCGGTCCAGCAGCTTGGCGTGCGCCTCCGACTGGACTTTCGACAGCCGGTGCCAGCGCCGGTAGTCGATGAGGGTCCTGACAATCCACGCCAGCGCGCTCAGCACCGTAATCACGACGAACACGACGGTCGCGCCGATCATGATGCTTTCCCAGATGCGTCCCGATTCCGAGCGGTAGCAGCCGCCGTAGTAGGCCTCGATCTGCTCCAGGTAGTAATCGGGATTGCGGTGCACTTCGGGATGCTGGGTGACATACGCCGCCAGCTCCTTGTAGGGCGCCATGTAGGCGTCGTTCTGCATCAGGCCCGGATCGAGCTTCAGGATGCGTCCGAGGCTGGGCGGATACTTCTTCAGGAGCTCCATCAGGTCCTGGCGGACCTTCCGGGCGTCCTGCGTCGCCTCGAGAGCCGGACGCGGCGTCTGCGTCGCCTGCGCGAAAACGGGGGGACCGACGGTCAGGAGCAGAGCGCCAACGAGGAGCGTAGCAGCGGGGAACCGGAAACGGGACATGCGACCTCTCTCCCACTAGATACGGGGGGGAAGGGCATGGGTTAACTCGGGTTCCGGGGTTCCGGGGGTTCCGGGGGTTCCGGTTCGGTTCTGGGTTCTCGGTTCTCGGCGTTCTCGGTTCGCGATCGCGTCCGGCAAAAAAAGACCCGACGGAACCGCGGAACCTTCGGAACCGCGGAACCATGAGTGACAAAACAATGTATGCTCCCCCCGTCGGGGAGGGTTCTTCGTGGCAAATCAAGCTGACAGCGAGAAGGGATCGGAAACGCTCAACACGGTGGCTGAAAACGTCGGTCGCGCGTTGGGCACGGCGGTCGCAGGCGCGGAAACCGTGCGCACGAACGTCTCGGAATTCGCGAGCGACGCCAAAGACACCGTCGTGGCCGGTCAGGAGAAGGCCGCCGCAGCGGTCGCGGTGGTGAAGAAGAAAGTGGCGGCCGTGGCCGCGAGCGGATCGAAGACGGCCGCGAAAGCCACCAAGGCCGTCAAGAAGGTCGTGGCCAAGGCACGCAAGGCGGCGAAGCCGGCCGCGCGCGCCAAGAGCGCGGCGCGCAAGGCCAGCAAGCCGGCCAAGAAGACCGTCAAGCGCGCGAAGAAGACCGTCAAGAAGGCCGCGAAGAAAGCGGCCAAGGCCACGAAGAAGTCCGCCAGGAAGTCGGCCAAGCGCGGCCGTCGCCGCTAGGCCAACGCGGTGCTCCAGCGATCGGCGGGGCTCGTCGTTGGCGAGTCCCCGCCCGTCGCGCCATGTGGTACGCTGATCCGGTTGTGGCGCGTCCGCCGCGGCCGGGTCTTCCCCACCGCCGGCGTGCGTCTCCCGCCTGGCCGGCGTAGCTCAGTTGGTAGAGCAGCTGATTCGTAATCAGCAGGTCATCGGTTCAAGTCCGATCGCCGGCTCCAGCCTTCGCTAGTCGCTCGCTTCACTCGCAGCTTCGGCTGGCAAGCCAAATAATTTCCGGCGAGCGTCTCGCGAAGGCTGTCCCGCCGTAGCTGCGCCGCCAGGCGCGTTCAACGAAGGCGGACTTCCCTCGACGTACTCCTCGGCCAGGTCGGCGAAGGGTGCACCTCACGATGACGCCGCTCGAAGCGGCCGCCTACGGCGATCGGGTTCGTGACAATCGACCCGTGCTTGCGTTGACGTTCGGTGGGCCGACTTGGAGTGGCCCGATGAACGTCAGCACGAAATCACGCTGGAGGGAGTGAGCATTTCGAGCACGAGTCCGTAGGCATGTTTGGTCTCCAAGCCGGGTAGGACTCGGGCGATGCGCGTCAGCATGAAATGCGAGCGGACGGAAGCGTGATTTCGAGGGCCAGCTCCCCGGAGGCCTACCGGACGTCAACGCAAGCGCGGGTGGGACACGCGCGCAGAGAACCGCTCGGGGTAACTGGGATGCGGAGCTCTTCGGGTGACACCGGGGTAACAAGAACCGCGACGTTACCCGAACCGCGATGCACGCGCGTGATGATCGGATCACGTCCGCAAGCCTAACGTCGTCAATGAGTTGTTGTCGAATCGCGATGCTCAACGCGTTGCAGCAGAATGCAGGCGAAAACCGCCCGCGGGCTTATGGGACTCTTCGACACGATCCCGAGTCCCTACTCGAACGCGCGCAGCCGCCGATACTCAGTTATCCGACACGCCGCGGCGCGTGGCGAACAGGAGGGATGATGGCGAAGCAGACCGCTCGGTCCAACCCTTTGGACGAGTTCTCAGCCGAGCGGGACGAGCGACCGTCCGCGGAGACCGTCGAGAAACTCCAGTGGGTCCTTCAGCAGTACGACGCCCTACTCCCGGACGGCCAGGCCGCGGTGGACGTGGTGCTCCTGGCGTTGGTTCGCCGCCCGGTCTCGGAGCTGTCGCCCTGGTCGGCGCTGCAGGCGGCCCTGCGTGTGCCACCGACATGACATCGCCCGCCGCCGTCGTTTCCTAAATTCCATCGCTGAAAGCGGCGGCTCGTGTGCCTCGGGGGTTACACCGGGGCCACAGCAGCGGTGTACGCCGCCGCGCACGCCAGCGACGAGACCCGCGAGCTGGGAGCCAGCGATACGAGCTCGCCAAGCGGGCGAATGCTGAACAGGGCCCGTCGCGCCGGCATGACGCGATAGACTCCCGCCAGTGTCGCTCAGTACCGGAAGGACTCTCGGCCACTACTGCATCCTCCGCCATCTCGGCGCGGGCGGACGCCCTTGGCTCGCGTTGTGGTTCAGCGCGAGCTTCGGCGAAGTCGCGCCGTAGCCCGCGAGGACTTGACCGTGGTGGGAAGAACGGTCGGCCCGTATCAAGTCCTCGCCAAGCTCGGCGCCGGCGGAATGGGCGAGGTCTACCGGGCCCTCGACACCAGGCTCGGCCGGGACGTCGCGCTCAAAGTCCTGCCACCGGCGCTTGCGAACGATCCGGCCCGCATCGAGCGCTTCAAGCGCGAAGCGCGCGTGGTCGCGTCACTCAACCACCCACATATCGTCACCCTGTACTCAGTCGAAGAGGCCGACGGCATCCATTTCCTGACGATGGAGCTCGTCGAGGGAGAGACGTTGGAGGGCCGATTGCCGCCTGATGGGTTGCCTGTGGCGCGATCTATTTCAAACGTGCGCTGGCGATCGTGCCCACGCATGCCAGGGCGCTCTGCCAGTACGGCAGGATGCAGTACATCCTGGCAAATCTCGGCGTGATTCCGAGAGAGGAGGCCGAGACAAAGGGCCGGCAACTCGTCATGGCCGCGCTGGCCGCCGACGATCGGGCGGCGGAGATTCATACCGCGATCAGCCAGATCTTTCTGTACATCGACGACGATTTCGCCTCGGCCAGCCGTCACGCCGATCGCGCGGTCGCGCTGAATCCGGCGTACGCCGAAGGACTTCGCGCCCAAAGCATCGTCCGCAAGATCGAGGGGCGGTTCGACGAAGCGGTCGACGCGGCACGCGCGTCAGTCGCAATCGCCTCTACTCCCGGCTTTTGGAATGGCCTTGGGGAAACCCTGCTTGCGGCGGGAAGGACCGCAGAGGCCGTCGACTTTCGGATCGCGCACCTGCGCGCCACGGGACGCGGGGAGCGGGCGGCACAGCTGCAGGAAGAGGCGGGCAGCCTCGGCCCGGATGCGGCTCGCCGGCGCGATCTCCTGCGTGAGGTGGAGCAACTGGTCGCCGAGGCCGGCCGGAACGATCCGTTCGAGCATGGCCAGACCAGGACCATCGCGGATCGCCTGATCGTTGCGTATGCCGAACTCGGCGATTGGACCAATGCCGTGACGTGGGTCGAGCGCTCGTATGCGCATCGGCCAGGCCGGCTCCGGCGCGTGCTCATGGACCTCCCGATCAATCGAGAGGGCTTGGCCAGCGATCGACGATACGCGCGGCTCCTGCGGGTGGCAGGGCTCGAGGGACTCTGACGACTCACTGCGCCGGCGTTCCCCGCACCAAATAGCCCGGTGGAGCCTCCGCCGCCGGAGGTGTGTCCCCCACCCGGCACGTCACGATTGCGTTCCAGCAGGCATGGGCAGGGATCGCGAGCCCAGGCACTGCGATCGCGAAGTACAACGCTCTTGACCAGGTGGGCAGAAGGCCGGCTACCTCACCGTGAACACGCCAAGCGCCGAGGCCATCGTGTAAATCCCCAGCGCGGCGATGGCGATGGTGCTCAGCACCAGCAGCAGGTGAAACCATCGGCCGCCAAACAGGCGGCTGTCCGTCTCCGTCCGCCGCAGGTACCAGGTGGCCACGAGGACTGCGATGAGGAAGACGCCCGTCATGACGCCGCCGATCTGAATCATCAGTACCGGCTGCGAGAGGAGCAGAGACGAGACGCCCCAGACGATCGGCAAGGCCACGATGAACCGGCGGAACCAGCGAGTCCTCACCGCGGGATTGCTCCAGTCCACGAGACCAACCGTCGAAAGGAAGTTCGTGTACATCCGCGCGTGCGCTGGAATGGCGGCCCAGAGCGTCGAGCCGAGGACGGCAATCGCCCCGACCAGGAACACGACCGTGACCCACGTGCCGAGCGCGTCCGTGTACATGCGCGACAGCGTCGTGATCATCGCGTTGCCGCGCGGCATCAGCCCCTGCGGGTGGAGCACGGCCGCACCCATCATGAAGAACGCGACCGTCGCAAAGGTGTAGATGACCATCGACAGCGCCGCGTCCTTGTACATCACGCGAATCCAGCCGCGAGCGCGCCGCACCCAGGCTTCGCTGCCGTCGTTCGGGCCCGTCCACCGCGCGTAGCCCTTCTCGAGACACCAGTAGTTATAGGCCGCGATCTCGTCCGCCCCTACGCCGGTAATCCCGAACATCGCCACGGCCGGGCCGAGCGCTTCGACCGGCAGGCCGAAAGTGAAGCCGCGAGCGATATCGGCCAGGGAGTACCGCCACGGACTCCAGGGCAGCCCGAAGGCGATGGCTGTCGTCACGAGCGAGAACGCCGCCACCATCCAGAACGCGCCCTTCTCGACGAGCGAATAGCGGTTCGAGTACAAGAGCGCGATTGTCACGACGACGACGATGACGTGCCAGATGGCGCGGGACGGGTCCTGCAACGGATCGCCGCCGATCGGAAACAGGATGCTGAAGGCGATGGCCGTGCCTCCGACGATGCCGCTCAGCTGAAGCACCTTGGACGCCACCATCACGACAAAGAGCCAATTGATCCAGCCGGCTCTGCCGAACTTGGGCGGCACGCGATTGAAGCCGGCCAGCGCCGGCGTTCCGGTGGCAATCGTCCACCGGGCAAACTCCACCTGGATGGCCACCTTGACAAGACAACTGACGAGCACAAACCAGAGCAGGACGAAACCCACTTGCGCACCGGCCGTTGTCGTCGCAATCAGTTCGCCCGACCCGACAATCGAAGCGCTCAGAATCAGCCCTGGACCGAGGTAGCGAAGGCTGCCGGCCCAGCCGACTGGAGGCTCTCTGATCGCGGCGCGATCGAGCGCGTAGGGGTCCGTTGCGTTCCACTCGACCATGGGGAGCGCAGCTTACAGGAAGGGCGGCTCGGTGCGAGCGCTTCAGCAGCGACGGCCGGGCGCCGGACGCCACGGGCGAGCGCGGTTGACTGGAAAGCTGCAGGCCTGCGGCGAGGGCACGCGAGGAGCGGCAGCGTGCCGCCCCTCCCCGCGTGTCTGCAGGCGTCAGCCTGTCACCTGGCTCACTCCCGAGCTTTGGCGGCCAGGCGCTTCGCCGCCGCCAATTTGAGTACGGCCCGCCGCACCTTGACCCGGGCGACTGCGCGGCGAACAGCGGCGCGACGCACGACGCGCTTGGTCGCGCGGACGCGGCGTGCCACCTTGCGGCCGGTGCGACGCACCTTGCGGGCGACGCGACGGGTCTTCCGTCTGACGATGCGAGCGGCTCTTCGTCGTGTTACGGGCATGCGTTACCTCCATGGTCTGCACGGTCGCGAGTCCACACCAATGCGGCGTTCTCGCCGAATGGCACGGAATGCCGCGACATCTCGCGGGAGCAACTGGCGATCGAGATGATTCGTGGCCAAATATTCACTCGCGAACGTGCAACGTGACCCAACGCAGCAGGTCGCGTACCAACTATCGCTTCTCCGGCATCAGCGTCACCTGGACGTGGTTGGCCGGGTCGAGATACACGCTCTGATACCGGTGCTGTACTATCGCGACGTGCGCCAAGCCGTCGAGTGGCTCACAACAGGCCTGCCATTCACCGAACGTCTCCGCATCGCCAGGCGCCGGTGAGCGACATGCCGTGATCCCGCATTCAGGACTCATGGAGGCGACAGACATGGCCATGACTCTCAAGGACACTCTCGCGCAGTTGGAGTCTCTCGGCGACGAGAAGCGCCGTGCGCACAACAAGAAGGCTGGCGCTGGGGACAATCAGTTCGGCGTCCCGATGGGTGACATCCGAAAGCTCGCCGCGAAGATCAAGACCAACGACAAGTTGGCGAGCGCTCTCTGGAACACCGGGAACATCGATGCCCGGCTCCTGGCCATCCTCCTGATCAAGCCCAACACACTGTCTCGCGACGAGATGGATCGAATGGTGCGGTCCGCCAATTTTTCTGGACTCGCAGATTGGCTGAACTCCTATGTTGTCAAGAACCACCCCGACAAGGAGACGCTCCGCCAGGCATGGATGGAAGACGATGACCCGTGGGCCGCGCGCGCCGGATGGAGCCTGACGTCAGAGCGAATCGCCAAGCGTCCGGACGGGCTCGATGTGCCAGCGCTTCTGGATCGGATCGAGTCCGAAATGGGGACAGCTGCGCCGGAAGTGCAATGGACGATGAACTCGTGTCTTGCAACAATCGGTATTCACTTCTCCCAGCATCGCAAGCGCGCCATCGCTATCGGCGAAAAGTTGGGCGTCTATCGCGACTATCCGGTCTCCAGGGGTTGCACCTCTCCGTTCGCCCCGATCTGGATCAACGAAATGGTGCGTCGGCAAAGCTGACCAATCGACAACGCCTCGTCGCGATCGCGTAGACGAGGTTGAGAAGGCGGCTAAGCCCGGCGCACGGCCGGAACCGCACCTTTCAGGACGAATCGCTGCCGGGCTTCGTGATACGCGGGATCTGGGCCGAAGAAGTTCTCCGACATGCGGGCGAGCTCTTCGGCGCGGTAGGCGGCGAGCGGCTTGCGGTGCTCGTCGGCCTGCCTCCGTTCCCGCTTGGCCGCAAGCATCGCCGTGAAGTCGCGGTGGTGCGCCAGCTCCTCCGCCCGGCGAACGACACCCGCCTCGAACTCGCGGGCGTCGTGACCGAAGGCCTCGTCGACCAGGTTGAGCTCTCCGGCGTAACGCGCGCTGATGGCCCTCAGTCCGTCGGTGAGCTCGCGCGCCGTCCGCGTGCCGACACGCCGAGGGAGCGTGTAGGTCCAGTACTCCGAGCCGTAGAGTCCGCCCATGCCTTTGTAATAAGGATTCAGCACGACGCCGTTGCGGGCGTACACCCGGTCGGCAGCCAGCGCCATCATGGCGCCGCCCGCTCCGGCGTTGCCGCGGAGCGCCGACACGACCAGGTGCGAGGGCGTCTCGAGAACGTCGAGCACGAGATCGTCGATCGCGTTGATGTTCGCCCACGACTCGGCGGCGGGGTCGGGGGCCGCCTCGATCGTGTTGAGGTGAATGCCGTTCGAGAAGTAGTGACGGCCCCCCAGCAGCACGATGACCTTGGTGTCCGCGGCGCGTGCGCGTCGAAAGGCCTCGCGCAACCGGCGGCACTGCCGGGTGCTCATCGCACCGTTGTAGAAGTCGAAGGCGAGATAGCCGACACCGTTTCGTTCCGAATACACGATGTCGCGGAGGGTCCGATAGTCGTTGGCGTCGGCCGGCGCGATCGGACGTTCGGGAACGCCCTCGAGCCGCGGGCCCAGCACTTGTGCAGCCGGGAGCTTGATGCCGGCATACGGGCCGAGGCTCTTCGCCTTCAGGTGGCTGACCCAGAGCGCGCCGTCCACCGTGCCGATGCAGACGGCTCCTTCGCGCTGCGCGAGGAACTGGCCGGGAGCGCCGCGCAGACGATCCTCTTCGTGCGCACCGTACAGGTAGATCTCCTCGCCGAACAGCGTCGTATCGAGAACGCCGGGACTGCTGTCGGCCGCCCGGATCCTCCGGACGATCCGGGCTGTCGGGTCGCTGGACCAGTCGATGGCGCGGTCGGCCTGTTTCATCGCCGGCCTGAGCGTGCCCCTGACATCGGGGCGGCGGTCGTCGAGGGCTTCCGGCTCGAACCCGCCGCGCTCGTATCGCGCGAGCGCCGCCAGCACCGCGGCCACGGCGGCCTCGGTCACGGCGCCGCGATAGACGCCGCTCTTGGTGGCGGGCCGCTTCGGCAGCGGAAACTCCTGCGCGGCCCAGATCGGCCCCGCATCCATCTCCGCGACGGCCTGCAGGACCGTCACGCCCCACGACGGCTCGCCGAGCTCGATCGCCCAGTCGAGCGACGATGGCCCCCGGTCGCCCTTGATGCCCGGGTGCACGATGAGGCAGATGTGCCGCTGCCAAATCGCCCGTGGAATCGGTTTCTTGAGCATCGGCGCGACGATGAGGTCCGGCTGCTCGGTGTTGACCGCCGTGCCCAGCGCCTCGTCGCTGGTCGCCAGATGCACCGCGACGGTGTGGCCGCGGTCGGCCAGCTCGACCTGCAGGCGCTGGCTCAGGCTGTTGTGAGCGCTCGTGATGAACAGAATGTGCACGTCCTACGGACTCCTGCCCTTTTTCCTGATCGCGTCGAACGGGCCAGAAGTTGGACATATGCTGTTCGCATGTGCACGCGCGCCTTTGCGGTGGCACTGAGCCTGCTCGCGCTCGGCTGTGAGAAGCCCTCTTCGACGACCCCATCCGGTTCCACAGCAACCGTCCGCATCGTGTTCATGGGTGCGACAGCGCGCCGCACCGATCTCCCGGCGTCAGCGCAAGCGTGCGTCAACGGGGTCGGCACGACACACACGCATCCGAGCTGGCGCAGCTTCGCGACCGTTCCGATGCCGCCAGTTCCTCCGGATCGATACGAGATCTCGTTCACGGATGTCCCCGTCGACACGCGCGTGTCCTTCAGGGTGAACGATCAGAACGCGTGCGACGAGAATCCGACGGGGGCAGTGACGCGAAATGTGTTCGCGAATAACGTCCGGTTGATCCAGAACACCACCACGCCCGGTAACGGCGACGAACCGGGTTTCGCGTTCAGCATCGCTCCGAACGGCGCGATCAGTCAGTGATGAGTCGTGCTCGCGGCGCGACGGCGGCGCAAGGACTTCCGGCGCAATCTCGGGACTCCCCTGTCCCGCGAACGGAACGCCGGTAAGGGTCACGCTCCGAGTGGAGTGACGGAAACACGCACCGCGAACCGGACGCGGCCGGTTCGCGGTGCGCTCCAGAACTACAAGGCGCCGTCGCCCCACGGACCCCAGATCGCGAACGTCAGTCCTTCGTCGCCGGCCGCCGGCGGGTTGGTGCCGCCCGTCGCGCCCTGGCGGTTGACGAAGAGCGTGATGCGATCCCAGCGGCCGCCGAGCGGGTGGTGGTTGCCGCGAATCTTGCGATCGTTCCACGCGGGTCGGCCTCGGCGAACGTCGCGCCGGCCCATTCGTAGTCGTTCTGCAGGTTCTTGCGCGAAGTCGAAGATCTCGCCGTCGAGCGTCACGCCGCGCATGAACTGCGTCGCCGCCACCGTCCTCGCAGAGCAGCAGCGCGCCCTGTGGCGAGACGGCGAGGTTGTCCGGGAAATCGAGCTCGAGCGACGCCGCTCGATTCGAAGATCAGCGTGAGCGTGCCGCCGTCGCCCTGCGGACGGAATTCCCAGACCGTGCCGAACGCCCGCGTTGCCGCCGCTCGTGTCGGCGAAGTACACGGCGCCGTTGCCCCACCAGCAGCCTTCGAGCCGGCGGAAGCGCGCGCCGCCCAGCGCACGGCCCTGGTTGAAGACGGCCGTCGCCGACGTGCCCGGCCGGATTCGGATTCGCGATGTCCACCCAGGTCACCGGCAGCGCGACGCCGATCGTCTGGTTGTTGCGCGCGTCGTACTGGAAGCGGTCCTCGATGGCCAGCATCTGCAGCTGGCCGCCGTCGACGAGGACGCCCGGCATTGTTCGGGATGAATCGGTAGAAGCCGCTCGTGCCCGCCGCCGCCGCTGTTGTCCTCGGTCTCGTAGACGATCCAGGTGTTCGGATCGACCGTGATCGCCTCGTGCGAGAACCGGCCCATCGACGGAATCGCCACCGCCGGCACCGAGCTATCCGCCCAGGCCGGGACGTCGAAGCAGTAGCCGTGCTGCTTGAGCCAGCCGGACGGCGTCCCGGCGTTGGTCTCTTCGCACGTGATCCAGGAGTCCCACGGCGTGACGCCGCCGGCGCAGTTGACGGTGGTGCCGCTCAGGCTGATGAAGTCGCGCTCGAGCTCGCGGCGTGAACGGATTGACGACCAGCGTCGTCGTGCCGCCGCCGCCCCGGGCGTCGTAGGAATTGGCGTCGAGGGCCGTCGAGCCGCGCCGGGACCGTTGCGATCCTCGTGATTGCGGACGAGCCGGAACTTGCCGTCCGCCGTGTTGAACACGCCCATGCCGTCGTGCGCCAGCGGCACTGGTTGCCGTCCGACATCACGGCGCCGGCCGGACTGAACGTCCGGTACTGGAAACCCTTCGGGCAGCGCGATGCGCATCGACGCCGTCGCGCAGGTCCGCCGACTGGCACGAGCGGACCGTACCCGCCCATCGCCTTTCGGGGCCGATCGGCGGCCACTGGCCGCCAGCAGGTTCAGGCTCCGCAGCGCGCAGGCACGCCGGCCAACGCGCCGGCAGTCGTCACTGCATTGCGGAGAAATGCCCGACGTTCAAGCCCTCGATTGATTGCGCTCATCGATCCTCCTCGTTTCACCCGTCACCCGCGGCCGCGCCGCGGCCAGAAGGCACAGTGTGCGAGGAAGGTTTGTCGCTGGCGTGATCACCATGAAAACTCGGTGCAAACAAACCGGCGAGGCTGGAGGCGTTTTCAGTGCAACGAAGCGTCGGTACGCTGGGTACGTTAGGTACGTTGGGTACGCCAGGTACAAGGAACGAGCTCTCGCTGCCATCATTCCTTCAGAAGATGACCAGCGGCAGTTCATTTCACGTACCCGTCGTCTCTCTCGTACCTGTCTGTACCTGTCGTACCTGTCGTACCCCTCGTACCCGTTCACAGGTTCGGCAGCGCCCCGACCGGTCCCTGTTCGAGATCCATCACGGTGCCGCTCACGAGCGCGCTGTCGTCGGAGGCAAAATACGCGGCGGCGTGCGCGACATCCAGCGGCGAGAGGAGCCGGCCGAAGGGCCGCGACGCGACCGCCGCCTCCAGCCAGTCGTCACGCTTTCCCTCGGTCCGTTTGACACGCGCCTCACCCTCGGTGAGCGTCCAACCCACGTTGATCTGGTTCACGCGAATCCGGTAGGACGCGAGCGCCGCGGCCGCGTTGCGCGTGAGCGTCATCAACCCGCCCTTCGAGACGGAGTACGGTCCGAGCTTGGGCTCGCCGATGTAGGCGTTCACCGACCCGATGTTGACGACCGATCCGCCGCCGCGCGCCTTCATCGACCGCGCCGCTTCCTGCAGACACAGGAACGGCGCCCGCAGGTTGACGTGCATGATCGCATCCCACAACTCGACCGGCGCGTCCTCGAGGGATCCGCGCGACGTGTCGGCCGCGTTGTTCACGAGGATGTCGATGCCGCCGAACCGTTCGATCGTGAACCGGACGACGTGGCGGCAGGCGTCGCTGTCCGCCAGGTTCGCGACGACCGCTGCCGCCTGGTGTCCCGACTCGTGCAGGCGGGCGACGGCCTCGTTGGCGCGCCCAGCATCCCGGCCGTGGACGACGACGCGCGCGCCGAGCGCGGCGAATTCGTCGGCGATGCCGCGCCCGATCCCCGACGTCGAGCCGGTGACGAGCGCGACCTTGTCGGTGAGGGAGGCCATCGGACTGGCGGACGAGTCTACCCGAGTTCCGGCGCGTGGCCCGGCGCCGCCGCGAGCGCGTCACCATCTCGTCGTGACGGGCGGGCCAGAATCACTCGATCTCTGGGACGCCGGTGGCCAGCCGCTCGGCCCAGACGGCGGTATCCACGGCCGCGCCTTCCAGCATCGGCACGATGATCGCGGTGATGGCCGGCGCGCCAGTGCTGTTCGAGCGTCGTCGTTCCACGCGGGCGCGAGCGCGCGGATGGCGCGCGATGAGCGCCTCGCGCGCGGAGCAGGTAGTCCTCCGGACGCGCGCCCCAGTGCACGTGCTGCGCGCCGAGCTCCCGCAGCGACTCGTGCAGGGCCGCGCACTTCGTCCAGATTCCGGATCACGAGCGCCAGCGCCGCTTCGAAATGTCCCTGGAGCGACGTGAGATCGCCGGGAAACAGCGGCCGCAGGTGCGGCGCGGCGGTGAAGAGCTCTTCGTAGAAGCGGGACGGCCAGCTGCCGTGGACGCGCCGCGACCTCGGCGTAGCTGGCTCTGACCTGCGCGATCGCTTCCGGTGTCATAATTCGGCGTTGCGATGTCAGCCGACGGCACCCGCGACGGCGGCCCCGGCACTTCGGGCGAGCTTGCTGCCGGAAGTGTATGACGAACTGCGGAAGCTCGCGAGGGCCCGTCTCGCGCGCGAGCGCCAGCCGAACCAGACGCTGCAGCCGACCGCGCTCGTGCACGAAGCGTACCTTCGCGTCGCCGGCGATCGCCACGACGCGGCAGTGGGATCGGCGCGGTCATTTCTTCGCCGCCGCCGCGATGGCGATGCGCCGCATCCTCGTCGAGCGCGCGCGGCACTACCAGCGCATCAAGCACGGCAGCGGCGCCGAGCGCGTCGAGCTCGACAGCGCCATCATGCGCGCCGATCCGGCGCTCGTCGATCTCGTCGCCGTCGACGAGGCGCTCGACGCGCCTCGAGGAGACCGATCCGCGCAAGGCGCAGATCGTGTCGCTGCGCTACTTCGCCGGACTCAGCATCGAAGAGACCGCCGACGCGCTCGATTTGTCGCCGGCCACCGTCAAGAACGAATGGGCGTTCGCGCGCGCCTGGCTGTACCGCGTGCTCGGGCCGCTCGGCGATCCGCCCGCCAATCCACGGCCGTGACGCTGCCGGCCGCCGAGGCGATTTTCCTGGCGCTGGCCGACGTCGAGCCGCGCGACCGCGACGCGTTCCTCGACGAGCGCTGCGGCGGCGATCCGCGCTGCGCGCCGACGTCGAGGCGCTCGTCGCCGCGCTCGACGCGCCCGGCGAGGACTTTCTCGATCCCGGCGCGAATTCCGACGCTCGACATGGCGGCGGTCGACGGACCGCTGCAGCCCGGGACGAAGCTCGGCGGATTCCTCGTGCTGCA
This sequence comes from uncultured Acidobacteriota bacterium, assembly GCA_963816795.1. Lineage (GTDB taxonomy): Bacteria > Acidobacteriota > Vicinamibacteria > Vicinamibacterales > SCN-69-37 > CAWFLT01. The sequence goes on from CAWFLT010000006.1 coordinate 649,904, forward strand.
CGCGATCGGCTCCGGCGGCATGGGCGTCGTCTACGCGGCGCAGCAGGATCGGCCGCGCCGCACGGTGGCGATCAAAGTGCTCCGGCGCGGCTACCGCCATCCGGAAATTCTCAGGCGGTTCGAGCGCGAGGCCGAGATGCTCGGCCGGCTCCTGCATCCGGGCATCGCGCAGGTGTACGCCTTCCATCCGGGCGACCGTTCCGTTCCCGCGCACCTGGTGATGGAGCTCGTCGCCGGTCCGCCGCTGACCGACTACGCGCGCGCGCAAGCGGCTCTCGATCCCGGCGCGCGTCGAGCTGATCGCGAAGCTGTGCCGACGCCGTTCAGCATGCGCACGAGCGCGGCGTCATCCACCGCGATCTCAAGCCGGCGAACGTCCTCGTCGCCGCCGACGGCCAGCCGAAGGTGCTCGATTTCGGGATTGCCCGCGCGACGGGCGCCGACATGCAGCGGATCACGATTCAGACCGCGCACGGCCAGTTGATCGGCACGCTCGCCTACATGAGCCCCGAACAACTGCGCGGACGCTACGGAGGAGGTCGACGCGCGCAGCGACGTCTACGCGCTCGGCGTCCTGCTCTACCGGGTCCTGGCCGATCGCCCGCCGTTCGACATCGCCGATCTCTCGTGGCCCGAGGCGATCCAGCGTGTCCTCGAATCCGATCCGGTGCCGCTCGCGCAGGTCAATCCGGCAGTCGCCGGTCCTCTCGAGCGGATCGTGGAGCTGCGCCATGTCGCGCGAGGTCGCCTCGCGCTACCAGACCGCCGCGGAGCTCGCGGCCGATCTCGTGCGCTTCCTCGAGGGCGGCCGGATCGCCGCCGCCGACATCGCCATCCCAGCGCGGGCGGATGCGGCGGGAAGTCCCGCGCCGTCACGGAGCCCGGAGTGGTCAGCGACCGTCGGCGGCGTGCGCGCGCTGGCGGCAGATGCGACCGGCCGATTCGTCGCCGTCGGCCTCGCCTCGGGATCGATCGAGTTGCGCGACGCGGCGACCGGCGCGCCGATCGAAGTCATTCCCTCCCGGCACGGCGCCGTCGTCGCGCTCACCTTCTCCGCCGCCGGCCGTCTCGTGGCGGCGTGGGACGACGGCACGGTGACGATGGTCGCGTTCGCGCGACCCTCCTGAGTCCACCGTCAAGCCACCTGTCTAGGGCCGTTCTCACTTTCCTGTAGCGAGCTACCGGCTGAAATTGGGCGAAATGTTGGCGATTCTGGCTGTTTTTGCTCTACGCGGAAGTGAGAACGGCCCTATGCCGCGACGACCGCTTCGCGCGCCGCATCCTTCATCGTCGTCGCCAAAAGGATGTAGACCGTGGCCCAGGCCTCCGCCGTTTCAGGGGTGAACGCGTCGCCCAGCCCCTGCTCGAGCGTCCACAGCAGCGCGGCGCCGACCGTGTCGTAGTGCGCATCGATGACCCCGTACGCCACGTGACGGCGTCCCAGGTCCTGGACGACGGGGACGAGCCGGTCGAGATGGTCGAGCCCTTTGACGGCGCCGATGAGCATCTGCATCAGTTTCTTGCGCTGCTCGGCCATGTCCCCACGGAACATCCGCCGGAGCGACGGGTCGATTTCGAACAAGCGGCCGTAGAACAGCGCCGCGGCCTGGTCGGCGATGGGGGCGATCAGCGCGAAGCTCTCCTGCACCAGCGTCTTCTGGGTCGACGTCAACATCGGGAGGTCCTCAAAGGGAGCGCCGGGACATTCCGGCCGCTCAGAGACCCAATGCGACGTTTCGGGCGAAACTGGCTAAAAGCGCTTCCGCGAGTCCGACTAAGGGCTGGGGCGCATCGGCCTGGCGGCGTCGAAGCGTCACTCCGCCCGCAGGGCAATGACCGGATCGATGCGTGAAGCTCGTCGTGCAGGCAGCAGCGCGCCCAGCATCGCGATTGCCAACAGCGCGAACGCGGCCGCCCCGATGGTGACGGGATCGAGCGCCCGGATCGCGAAGAGCCGCGTTTCGAGCCAGCGCGAGGCGAGCCAGTAGAGTCCGACACCGGCGACAAGGCCGAGAGCTGCCGGGAACAGGACGCCCCGCAGCACGTGGCCGACAATGTTGCCGGCCGACGCGCCGAGCGCGGTGCGAATGCCGAAGTCGCGCGTGCGCGCGGTCACGAGCTGACTGATGATGGCGAAGACGCCGGTCGCCGCGAGCACGGCCGCCATCAGCGCGATGAGGCCGCTGACGCGCGCCAGCACTCGCTCCTGGCTCAGCGCTTCGCCGAGCTCGTCGTCGAGCGGGGACAGCGCCGTAATTGGCAGCGCCGGATCCACCTCCCGCACCACCTCGCGAATCCGCGCCATCGTCACGCCCTCCGGGTCTCGGCCGCGAACGAGAATCACCGGCCAGCGATATCCCGCCTGACGCATGTGGAACAAGGCGGGCCGGACCGCCGCTCGCAAATCCGTCGAGCGCGTGTCGCGGACGACGCCGACGACGACCGCCGGCGACCGCGGTGACGCCATGCCGATGTAGCGCTCGAGCTCGAAGGTCTGCCCGACCGCCGGCTGGCCGGGAAACAGATCGCGTGCCATCGTTTCGTTCACGATCACCGGCATCGGGCTGACCGACGCGGGCTGGCGATACTCATCCTCGGTAAACGCGCGGCCCGACAGGATCGGAATTCTCAGCAGATCGAAATACCCCGGCGAGATCGAGGTGTCGGCCACGGTTTTTCTCGTCAGCTCGGCCATACCGGCCGTCCGCACAGCGATGATCGAGCCGTTCGAGGTCAATGGACCTGGAGACGAAATCGCGACGGTGCCGGCGCCGCGACGCTCGAGCGCCGTCACCGTGTCGGAGATGACGCGCGTCGAGCGGCTCCGGTCGTACCCGATGTCTTCAGGCCGCAGCGACAACCCGACGAGGCGCCTGGTGTCCACACCAAGATCGACGGAGAACAGGCGCTGCAGCGATCGATTGAGGACGCCGGCGCCGGAGAGGAGCGTAAGCGAGACGGCAATCTGGACGATGACCAGCGCATGCCGCAGGCGGGGCGGCCCGGCGACGCCGCGCGCGTTTCGTCCGAGCACGCCGAGAATATTCGCGCGCGATGCGATCAGGGCCGGCGCTAGTCCGAACCCCACCACCGTCACGCTCGTGACCAGCGCCGAGAACAGCAACACGCGCCAATCGAGATCCACCTCCGCGATCGCCGGCAGCCATGAGAGCAGCCTGAGGTCACTCAAGGTTCGTACGAGCACGATCGCCACCGCGAGCCCCATGACATTCGCGAGCGCCGCAAGCGCCGTCGACTCGACCAGCAGGCTCCGGACGATGCGCCAGCGGCTGGCGCCAATCGCCAGCCTGACGGCCGTTTCCCGCTCGCGACGCGCCGTCCGAGCCAGCAGCAGGTTCGCCGCGTTGGCACACGCGAGCACGAGCACCAGCGCCGCGCCGGCCATCAGCAACCAGTACAAGCGACGGGCGGTCCGCTCCGTGTGCGCGGCCTGTAGCGTATTGATGCCCGGATAGACCGTCGGCAGAAACGCGTGGTAACGCGCCGGCAGATTCACGTTCGCGTACGCCGCGCGCAGTTGCTGTTCGATCGCCTCGAGAGACACCCCGGGCCGCCGGCGCCCGTAGAGCACGGAGAGGCCTCCTGTGCTTCCCGTCACGAGCTTCTCGACGCCGATCGGCAGCCAGAGATCGACCGTGCCGATGCGCGACGACGTCCAACTCCAGCCGCGATGGTCCGCGATCACACCGGCGACGGTGAACGGCCGGCCGTTCACCGTAAGCGTCTGGCCGAGTACTCCCGCGGTGCCGCCAAGCCTCGCCTTCCACAGCCGCTCGCTGATGACGGCCACGTTCGCCGTCCCCTTGTCCGCTTCCTCGTCGGTGAGCAGGCGGCCGACGCGGGCGCGCGCGCCGATCACACTGAAGAACTGGCTGGTGACGAACAGACTGTCTTTGAACTCGGGCGCGCCATCACCTGCCGTCGTCACCGCCAGGGTTTCCGAGCCGAAGTAAGCCAGATACTCCAGGCCCGTCGCGGCCTGACGCAGCGGCTCCAGCGCCTCGCGGCTGCCGTACGCCGTCGCCGTGCGCGACGGCGGCTGAAACAGGACCGTGAGGATGTCGGACTGGCCGTGCACGCCGGGCGTCGGACGGAAGATCAGCGTGTTGAACACGGCGAATGTCGCGGTCGCGGCGCCAATTCCGAGCGCCAGTGTCAGCGCAATCGCCACCGTCGACCATCGATCTCGACGCCACATGCGTGTTTCCCTCCCGCCGGGCTTGCCTGGGCGGATTACGAACCGGCCTGGACGCCTGTTTCATCGACACAACCGACCCGGCCCGGTTTCCGTCTATGTCAGATATGTCCAAGATGGACATGTCTGTGCCGCTGCCGCCGGCCCCGTTCCACATTCTGCTCGCGCTCGTCGAGGGCGCCAGCCACGGGTATGGCATCCTCCAGGCCGTCCGCGACCAGTCGGGCGGCCGCGTGCGGCTCGGCACTGGCTCGCTCTATCGCCACCTGTCGCGCCTGATCGACGCCGGGCTCGTCGCCGAACGGCCCGCCGCGCGCGACGCCGATCCGCGCCGCGGCACGCTACTATCGCCTCACGCCAAAGGGCCGGCAGGCGCTTGCCGACGAGCGCGACCGGCTGGCCGGGCTCGTCCGCGCGCTCGACGCCGCGCGCGGCGCATCGCGCGAGGGCCGGCCGTGACGCCGCCCGAACAGCCGTCCGGCGCCGATCGCGTCTACGGCGCGCTGCTGCGGCTGTATCCGCCGAGCTTCCGCGCGCGATTCGAGGCGGACATGCGCGCCACCTTCGCGCGCGATCGCGATCGCGCGCGATCCGAAGGCCGCCGCGCCCGCGCCACGTTCTGGGTCCGCGCGGTCGCGGAGGCCGTCCGCTTCGGCGTCGCCGAACGGATCACGCCGCCTTCGCGCTCCGTCACCACTCCCCTCTCGTCTGGAGGCGCTCCAATGAGCTCACGACTCGCCGTGGACTGGCGCGATGCCTGGCGCGCGCTCTGCGCGACGCCCGTCGTCACCGCGATGGCCGTGCTGTCACTCGCGCTGGGCATCGGCGCGAACACGGCCCTGTTCTCGATCCTGAACAGCCTCGTGCTCCGGACGCTGCCCGTGCGCGCGCCCGAGCAGCTCACGCTGCTGCTCGACGGCTCGTGGCCGAACCCGGTCTGGGAGCAGATTCGCGATCGGCAAAAAGAGATCGGCGCGGGCGCGTTCGTGTGGTCCACCGTGCGGTTCGATCTCGCCCCGCGCGGTGAGACGGATCCGATCGACGCCGCGTACGCGAGCGGCGGGATGTTCGACGTGCTCGGCCTCTCACCCGCGCGAGGCCGCCTGTTCACGCCGGCCGACGACGTCCGCGGCGGCCCGGCAGTCGCCGTCGTGAGCTACGGCTTCTGGCTGGAGCGGCTGGGTGGGAGGGACGACGCCGTCGGGCAGACGATCACGCTCGACCGGGTGCCGTTCATGATCATTGGCGTCATGCCGCGAGGGTTCACCGGCCCGGACGTCGGGCGCGCCTGCGAGGTGATCGTGCCGCTCGGGAGCGAGCCGCTCGTCCGGGCGCCGGCCCCGAGCTGGCTCGATGGCCGAACGACCTGGTGGCTCGAGATGATGGTGCGACTCAGGCCAGGCCAGACGGTCGACCAGGCCAACGCGGCGCTGCGCGCGATGCAGCCGCAGATCCGCGAGGCGGTGATGCCTTCGGATCTCACGCCGCAGTTGCAGGCGGGCTACATCGCGGATCCGTTCACGCTGGCGCCGGCGGCGACGGGGCGATCCGCGCTTCGGACGCGCTTCCAGCAGCCGCTCGTCGCGATGATGGTCGTGGTGGGCGCGGTGCTGCTCATCGCCTGCGCGAACATCGCGAACCTGATGCTGGCGCGCGCCAACGCGCGGCGGCGCGATCTGACGGTACGTCTCGCGCTCGGCGCGTCACGCGCGCGCATCGCGCGGCAGCTCATCTGCGAAAGCCTGCTCATCGCCATGACCGGCGCCGCGCTCGGCTTGGCGATCGCCCACGTCGGGGCATCGTTCCTCGTCGCGCAGCTCCCGGCCAACTACCTCGACACGTCGATCGATCTGCGCGTGCTCGCGTTTACCGCGGGCGTCGGCCTCGTGACGGCGCTCGTCTTCGGCACCGTGCCCGCGCTCGGCGCGGCGGCGCTTTCTCCCTCTGAAGCCTTGAAGGATCAGGGCCGGACCATCGCCGGGGATCGCCGGCTCGGCTTCCGCAACCTGCTCGTCGTCGTGCAGGTCGGCCTGTCGCTGGCGCTCGTCGTCGCGGCCGGCCTGTTCGTCCGCACGTTTCAATCGCTGACCAGCGTGCCGCTCGGCATCCGTGCCGAGCCGCTCATCGTCGTCACGCTCGATCTCCGGCGCAGCGAGACGCTCGCGGCCGGCGTCACCGCCCGCGGCGCCCGAGCGCCGCCTGCTGTTCGAACAGCTCCGCGAGACCGCCGCGGCCGTGCCGGGCGTGAAGAGCGCGGCGCTCTCGCGCGTGCAGCTCCTCACCGGCGGCGGCTGGAGCAACCGCATCGACCTGGCGGACGGCGAGAAAGGCCGGCCGGGTATTCGCAATCCGTGGCTGAACGGCGTCACGCCCGGCTGGTTTCAGACCCACGGCCTGCGCCTCATCGCCGGCCGCGATTTCACGCTTGACGATCGTCTCGGCGGGCCGGTGGTGGCCGTGGTGAACGAGGCGTTCGTGCGACGCTACTTCAAGGACCAGCACCCGATCGGACAACACTTCCGCCGAGGCCAGCCGGGCGGGCTGCAGCTCGATACCGAGATCGTCGGCGTCGTCTCCGACAGCGTGTATGCCAACATCCGCGACGGCTCACCGGCGATCGTGTACTTCGCGTTCGCCCAGCTCGAAGCGGTGGATCCGGCGATGACGCTCACGGTCGAGGTGGACCCGCGCGCGTGGGGCGACGTGCAGCGCCGCCTGACCCAGGCGCTCACCAGCGTGGACGGCGGCGTCGCGATCACGATGCGGCCGCTGGCCGATCGCGTGCGCAGCACGATCGTCCAGGAGAAGCTGGTGGCGATCCTGTCGGGGTTCTTCGGCGGCCTCGCGTTGCTTCTCGCGGGCGTCGGCCTGTACGGCGTCACCGCGTACGGCGTCAGCTGCCGGCGCACGGAGATCGGCGTACGCATGGCACTCGGCGCGGAGCCATCGGGGGTCGTTCGCCTGATCCTCGGCCGCGTCGCCTGGCTCGTCGGCGCCGGCGTCGTCGCAGGCGCCGCTGTGAGTTACTGGGCGGCCAAATATCTCGGACCGGCGCTGCTCTTCGGACTGCAGGGGCGCGACACGCGGACGTTCGTCACGGCGGCGATCGTGCTGATCGCAGTCGGGTTGGTCACGGCGTGGCTGCCCGCGAAGCGCGCCTCGCGCATCGACCCGACGCGGGTCCTGCGCGAAGGCTAGGCAGCGCGTTGAGTGCGATGAATTGACGATATGATCTTTCGTTCGCATGTCCAGGTTCTTCCGCTCCTCGAGTGCGTGTGCCGCTGCCAGCGCCGTTGTTGCCACGGCCCTCTGCTCACTCCCTGCCCCGGCGTTCGCACAGATTGCCGACCTCCTTCAGGTGCAGGCCACTCAGGCGACACGCGCGGAGGAGCACCGCGCCAGCCGGGAGGCCAAGGCGGCCAAGCTCGTCCCTGAACGGCGCTCGAAAATCGAAGGCGTCCTCTACCGGATTGACGAGGACCTGCTCCTCCGGCGCATTTTCAGTCCGCCGCGCGGGATTCACGCGAGGGTGGGCGGCGTCGGCGAGGGCGGCGGGTTTGGCGGCGGTGCGGGTTACCAGTTCCTCGGCGTGCCAGTCGATTTCCGGACCTCGGCAGCCGCCTCTCTGAAGGGGTACGTCATCGCCGAGGGGTCGCTGCGCTTTCCGGGCACGCAAAGCGAGGATCTCTACACCTGGGCGAACGGACCTTACGTGGAGCTCTACGCGCGGTGGCGCGATGCTCCCCAGGAGGACTTCTGGGGGCTCGGGCCAGGCAGCCTCGAGGACGACCGATCGAACTTCGCGCAGCGGGAGACGTTCGTGCGCGTCACACCAGCCGTGCGGTGGGGCTATCTGACTGCCGGCGTGCACCTGGGATACCTCGATCCGTCGATCGGGAGCGGCACGGACACGAGCTTGCCGTCGACTGACGAGATCTTCGGGCCGGGAGAAGCCCCGGGCCTTGATGCCCAGCCGGCGTTCGGCGTGATCGAGCCCTTCGTGGAGTTCGCGACCCTCGATCGGGCGATCGATGATCGTGCCGGTGGCCGGTACCGGCTGACATTCACGCGATACACGGATCGCGATCTCGACCAGTTCTCGTTCAATTCGTGGAACGTCGATCTCCGGCAGTTCATTACGTTCGTGCACGACACGCACACGCTCGCGCTCCGGGCGTGGGCGGCGGCGAGCGAGCCTTCGGACGGCGACAGTGTGCCGTTCTACCTCCAGCCCACTCTCGGCGGATCGCAATCGGTGCGGGGATTCCGGACGTTCCGCTTCCGCGATCGCAGCGCGCTCCTGATGCAGGCGGAGTACCGGTGGCGCATCAACGAGTTCGTGACCGGCGCCCTCTTCTACGACACCGGTGCGGTCGCACCGGCGCTTGAAGATATCGGACGGCTCGAGCGCGACTACGGCTTCGGCCTGCGCATCGGCAGCCGCTCGACGGTGGCGTTCAGGGTCGATATCGCATTCGGCGGTCGCGAAGGCACCCGCTTTCTCGTGAGGTTCGAGGATGTGTTCTGAAGCGCTGAGGCGTGTTGCGGCCATCGTGTGCGTTGTCGCGGCCGCCGCCGGCGTGGGCGCGGGCGCGGCCGGCCAGGCCGCGCGGGCGGCGCTGAAGTTCTTCCCTGACGATCCGATTTCGCGCGATGACGACACGGCAATGGATGCGAGCGGCATCAAGGAGCTCGAGCTCTCGGAGTCCTACGACTTCCTGATCAACACGTTCGCGACGAAAAGCGACCGCGAGCCGATCCCCGCCGTCAACGTGAACACCCTGGACGAAGTGCCGGACTCGAGCTGGTTCACCAACCGCATCGGCGTCCGCGATCTGCCGCTCACGGAGATCGCCCGGGGACCGAGCAAGTTCGAACGCCTCGACGCCGTGGACTGGGTGGTGACCCGCGGCAAGGGTCCAGGGGGGTTTCATCCGGGCTTCGTGGCGCAGCACCCGGGCGACCCGAGTCAACTGTTTCAGCTCGAAGTCGATCCGGTTGATCACCCGCAGTTGGCCACTGGCGCCGAGCTGATTGGCACACTGGTGTACCACGCGCTCGGGTATCACGTGGAGGACGTCTATCTGATCAGGGTAGATCCGGCCAGGATCACGATCTCCGACAAGGCCACCATCCGCGACGCCTCGGGACGGCGCCGCTTCAACCAGCGCGACCTCGATGCGATTCTGCGCCTGGCGGCGCGCGACCGTGATGGGCGCGTGTACTTCTCCGCCACGCGCTTCCACGAGGGCGAACCGGTCGGGAACTTCCAGTACCACGGCACCCGGAGCGACGACCCGAACGACATCCACCCGCACGAGCACCGCCGCGAGTTGCGCGCGAATCGTGTGTTTGCCGCCTGGCTGGCGCACGACGACTCGCGGGCCGTCAACACCCTGGACCTCCTGGTTGCGGCGAACGGGCGCAAGCACGTCCGCCACTACATGTACGACTTCGGCGCCATTCTGGGCAGTGCGACCCGGTTCGCCGAACCGCCGTCGAGCAACCACGAGACGTACCTCGATAAGAACGCGAGCCTCGCCGCCCTGGCAAGCTTCGGCTTCGCCATCCCGCGCTATCTCCGCGTGCCCCGCGCCGATGGACCGCCCTCGGCCGGTGCGCTCGACAGCACATCGTTCGATCCGGTGCGATGGAAGCCGAACTACCCGAACACTGCGTTCGCGAACATGCGTCCGGACGATGCGTTCTGGGGGGCGCGACTGGTGGCACGGTTCTCCGACGACGCGATTCGCACGATTGTCGATCAGGTGCAGTTCGACGATCCGTTGGCGGCCGGGCACATCACCCGTGTGCTGATCGAGCGTCGCAACGCCATTGCCCGCGTCTGGCTGAACGGCGTGAACCCCGTCGTGGGTCCGCGCCTCGCCGCCGACGGCACGTTGACGTTCCAGAACGCGGCGGTCGCGGCGGGCGCCGCCACGCCCGGAAAGGGCTACACGGTGAGCTGGTCGAGATACGACAACGGCTCGCAAAAGGCTGAAGTCGTCGGCGACTCACTGCAGGTGATACAGGAGCGCGCGGCGGCGCCGCCGGGGCTGCTCGCCAGTGGGGAGTTCGTGCTGGCGACGATCCGCGGCGAGCATCCGGATCATCCTGGCTGGCGGCAGCCGGTCCAGGTGTACTTTCGCCGCGCGGCAGCGGGGTGGGACACCGTCGGAATCATCCGTCAGCCCTGAGCCTGGCCACGCCGATCGTGGCGTGGAGCCAGGGCTGATGCTCGTCAAAAAGCGAGGACCACCTGGACCATCGGCACCCAGCCGGTCATCCCTGCGGTATACGGAGTAAAGGCCCCGCTATAAGGAGCTCGGTTGACGCGGAACAGCTCTGTGGTTAACCACAGTCGCTCGGTCGGAAGGTAATGCCACTTGGCCCCGCCGCCATACTCCCAGGAGTCGCCGAACTCCCCGTGCACCCACGATCCGCGGCCGTACAGCATCACCTTCTTCGGCTTGACGAAGAACCCCGCCGAGATCTCCGCGCCGTGGTCGAATGTGGATGCGACGGGAAGCGGGCCGTCGGCGTCGAAATCGTTCAGCCAACGCATGAAGTACTGCCCGTTGACCGCCAGCCCGTTCCATTTGAGACCGCCGTCGATCGCCCACATCCTGTACGTCGCCTCGTTGACCGTGACATCCGGCGCAAACGCGCCGGTCGAGAAGGTCAGCACGCCGTCGGAGTTGTACAGTGACGTGTTCTCGGGACTCGATTGATCGAGATTTGAAAACCGGTCCTCCCGGGATCTGGTGATACGACGTGCCGATTCGAGTGCGAACCTTCTTCGTGGCGAAATAGTCGTCGTACATGTTGCGTGACTTTGCCGGGTTCCCCGTAGGGTCCCGTCGGTTCCCACCAGACGCTGCCGGAAAACGCCAGATGCGTATCGATCTTGTTGGCCGAGATATTCAGGGTATTGAGACCGTTGCCGACGAACGCCAGATAGTTCAACCCGTTCACGGGTTCTCCGCTGGCCCAGACTCCCTGCGTGAACCCGGGGCGGAAGAAGTTGTCCGCCATGGTCCTGTCGGTTGACGCAAAGAACGGGAACGTGTTGACCAGCGATCGACTGCCTGGAACGCCGGTGTAACCAGCCATGATCGTGAGGGCCTTGTTGAATTGCCAGCCGATGTTGCTGGCAATGACGATCGACGCGGCGCCGGCGGACGTCCAGACGGTGAAGCTGTAGCGCGCCCGCTGGTCGAAAATGTAGCCGCCCAGGATGAACATCGCGCGGTTGACGGTGATGTCGTTGCGCTTGTTCACGTCGCGCGTCACGCCCAGGTGGTCGGTGAACGTCTCGTCGCTGTTCTGCGTGTTGAGATATCGGAGCTGCGTGTTGATGTTGAACTTCAGCAGGAACGGCACCTTGGCGTCTTCAGGCGTTTCCCAGATGACGATGCCATCTCTATAGCGTTCGGTGTTCGTCTGCGGTGCGGATGTCGCCTGTACGGTCGTCGTTGTTGCAGGAGTCTGTGCTGCGGAGTCTGTGCGGAGGCAGACGTCGTGAAGAACGTCACCGACGTCCACGCCAGTGCCACTGAAGCCGTCACGAATGCGCGGCGTATCGACACGTGCAATGTCCCCACCATCTCGAAATGAATGGAAGCACCGGCGATGTGCGACACTCACCAGGCCACGGACGTTCTGCCGTGGCGTGGTGAGTCATCGCCGGAAGCAAGGGGCTCCTGCGGAACGATCCGCAGGCTGAGGAGCGAGGAGCCCTTCGATCAGCAGAGCGTGACGGAGAGGGCGAGGCCAGCCTCGCTGGTTTCCTTGTACTTGCTGTTCATGTCCTTGGCGGTCTCGGCCAGCGCCGCCACGGTGGCGTCGAAGTTGACGCGGTGCCTGGACGCGATCTCGTTGCTCGCGATCGCGTAGGCGGTCCAGGCCTTGACGGCGCCGAATGCGCACCGCTCGATGCACGGCACCTGCACGTAACCGGCGACCGGGTCGCAGGTCATGCCCAGGTGATGCTCCAGCGCCGATTCGGCCGCATTCTCGACCACCAGCGACGGTGCGTCGTACGCCGTCGCCGATCAATGCCGCCGCCATCGACGACGCGACGCCGATCTCGGCCTGGCAGCCGCCCTCGGCCGCCGACAGCGTCGCATGGTGCTTGCAGAGGTAGCCGACCGCCGCCGCCGCGAGCATGCCCTCACGGACCTTCTGCCGATCGACTTTCCGGACCTCGAGGAGCGCATAGACCAACGACGGCATGACGCCGGCGGACCCGCCGGTCGGCGCCGTGATCACGAGGTGGCCGCGCCCGTTTTCCTCGGACGCCGCGATCGCAAATGCCGACAGCGCGCCGATACCGCGGTCTGCCTGATACTTGTCGTCCATGGCGCGCTTGTAGACGGTGGCGGCCTTGCTGTGCAGTTTGATCGGGCCGGGCAGCACGTCGTCTTCCGGCATCGACAGCCCCGACTTCACCGTCGCGACCATGGCGTTGATGATCTTGTCGGTGAAGGCGTAGACCTCCTCTTCCGTCCTGCCCGCGATCGACATCTCGTTGGCCAGCATGATCTTGGCGATCGTGGTCTTGTTGGTGTCGGCGTGGTTCCGCAGTTCCTTCATCGTCCGGAACGGGTATTTCGGCGGGTTCTTCTTCGGCGGCGTATACCCTTTCCACTCGATGAATCCGCCGCCCACGGAGTAGTACTCCTGCTCGAGCAACACCTCGTTGCCGGCGAGGAGCTTGACCGTCATCGTGTTCGGGTGCTTGAAGTCGCCCTTGGTGGCATCGTAGATGACGTCCTTGAGGCTCACATCGATGGACTTGTCGCCGAGCTTGACCGGGAACACCTGGTCGGGCTTGTCGCGCAGGCCGTCGAGGAATTTCGGGTCGACCGTGGCCGGTTCTTTCCCGACCAGCCCGGCGAGCGCGGCGCGTTCCGTGCCGTGTCCCTTGCCGGTCGCGCTGAGGCTGCCGAACAAGTTCACCTGCAGCTTCGTCGCCTTGGCGAGCTTGTCGGCCGGCAGTTTGGCGGCCTGCTGGTAGAAGTCGTAGGTAATGCGCATCGGACCAATCGTGTGCGAGCTGGATGGGCCCGGGCCCACCTTGTAGAACTCGTCCACGGTGGTCAAGACCGGTCCCTGACCCTTCTTCACGACGTTGAGGTCCGGCGCGAGCGGCGGCGCCGATGCCGCAGCCTGGGGCGGCGCCGGCACTGTGGCGGCCGCCTTCGACGTTCTCTCGGCGTCCGAGACAGAGCAACCCGTCATCACGGCGGCAGCACCGCCGACAGCACTTCGGATCAGGAAATGACGGCGATCCACGCCGGCTGGAACCTCCCGTGAGAGCAATGGGCGTGTATCCGCGAGCGGATCTTCCCGAAAGACGTCACGGGGTTTCTCTGTAGAGCTGAGACTGTCAGCCGATTTCTCGTTTTCTTTGCGTGACATCGTGCACCTGCTCCTTTATGAACCCTTCGCGGTGGCCGACATTATCACAGCGCCGCGAAGGCCATCACCGCTACCGGCGCCTCGTGTGCCAGAGCTTTGTAGCCCAGAATCATACCTGTTTTCGTCTGCACGGTTCGGGGAAGTCTCGATTATCTGGTCCGGTGGATTTCCTCAGGGATCCGTTGATATTAGGAATGCCGGAACGGCTGCATGAGCACCGTCAATCGCGATGTGTTCGCCGCCTCCGGTGCGGGCGTAAACTCGAATCGACTCAACGCGTCCTCGCCCCAGAACGTGGCGATCGTCACCAGGAGCTGAAGATCGGCCCGGATGGCATCCGGCAGCGGCGTCTCGGTCATCAACCGCTGACGTTGGTCATGCGTCATCTCGCCGACGTGCAGAATGCGGCGCCCAGTCCTGACCGCATGGTTGGGAATCGTCACCTGTTCGACCAGCACGTTGAGGATGTGGTCCTTCCATTCCCGGGAAAGGCGCGCAAAGACCGACCGGAACCAGAAAGTCCGAAGGAGCTTCCTCAGTTCTTGAACGTCCATCGACGTGTCGCACGAAGCGCCACTCGCTGCCAACCTGAGCGCGGCGGAATCGCCGCGGTTGACGGCGAGCGCAAACTCCCAGAACGTGGAAAACGAGGGCGTCGCCGCGGGACGGCTGGGCGGCGCCACACTGGGGACCGGCGCGACACTGGGGACCGGCGCCGCACTGGGGACCGGCGCGACATCGTCGGCCGCCGCGGCCACCGCCAACGGAATCTCGGCAGCCTTCGAAGGAACGACACGCAGCGGGATCGTCTCCGCGCTCCAGGCAACGTCGACCGGCGCATGATGGCCGGTGTACTCGGAAAATACGGTCGTCACACCCCACGGACGCGGCGCGTGAAACGTCCGCATGTATAGAGGATTGTAGGGACTCTCGGCAGCAGTGCCGACAGCCAGCGCCGCAAGCTGCCCCTTGATCTTGCCGTCGACGACATTCGACCAGTCTCCCTGAATGCACACGAGAGACGTCCCGGCCGGTCCGTTGAAGCTGCAGTACGGATTGGCCCAGCAGCTTCGCGCCGCAGCCTGAATCTGATCGTCGCCGGGTTCGTGGCCAACGGGCGGATCGAGCTCGGAAAAACCGATTCGCAGCCTGCCTGCACCCGCGAACAGGGTCGACAGGTCAGACGGGTCGACCTGCGACAGATCCCACAGAACGTAGAGCAGTCCACGGAGTCCTCTGGCGATCGGGACGTTCATGCGTTCCCACACGATCGACTGGGGCTCTGGATCGGCGTCCGCATACCCGCGGTCGTTCAGGATCTCCATCAGCCGGATTCCCGCCGAATCGAATCGGTCAGCGACACCCAGCGCGTGATCGTAGCGCCGCTTTTCCACCTCATGCCGTTCGAAGGACGGGCGAACGAAGATGGGAATCACGAGCTTCTTCTGCTCCCGCGCCATCTGCGCGAGCGGAAAAATCGTGCCGGCGCCCGTGCCCTTTCCACCGGTGCCAACAATGATGATCACCGAATGTGTGCTCAGAAGTGACTCGACGTCTTTCCGTGACTCCTCCAGCGCCTGTCTCGCGAGCTCGGGATTGTGCATCGAGCCGAGACGCCGCGTTGTCGTCGCACCGATGACCAGCCGCTCTTCTTTCGGCACATCGGCCAGCGAGAATTCATTGGTATCGAGAAACCGGGTGGTCACGGCTCGCCTGAGCCGCTCCGCGTACCTCGAATCGATTTTCTGCGTAACGATCAGATCCCGGCGAAACAACGCTTTCAGTGAGCGCAGGATGTTGCCGCCGCCACCGCCCGAGCTGAGAAGAAGAATATTCACGACACACCTTCCTGTGACCGACGGTTTCCAATCGAAAAGGGGATGACCACCCACGGCCCCTCCGAGCGGAGGGGACCATTCACAAATGACCGATCTCGCGAGACCGGCTCGTTTTTCAGGAGGCGCAGCACCCGCTCGACGTCGTACTCCACGTTTCTCCTGTGGTCGACGAGATTCGGATAGATCCGCCTGTTGGCTGGTGCTACCAGCACCTCGAAGCGATGGCGGGCCGGCGCGCATCGCATCCTCGACCTGATGGGCGGCTCAGCAAGGTGCCTGCGAAACAGCGGCCGTTCGAACTCGGAAATGAACTGGCCGCCAAATCGCTTCATGATGTCGAGCGTTGCCCGTCTCTGGTCGACGTACCGTCGCGCCTCGACCCACGCCAGCGGCAGCACTGAACCAATCACGAAGAGCAGGGCGGCCCACAGGATGTTGCGATCGACGACGCTCGTTGGAGGCACGACTGGTGGAGGGGAAGAAGCGAGATGCTCGAGCGGCTGCGCGGACGCACGGCGGAGCCTCTCCGCCGCCACACAGGCATACCAACCAGATTGAATGTCGTCGTAGCGGGACTTCGGTACGAAGGTCGAGGTGTTCGGGTTCACGATCTGAAACCACGCCTGATGCCGGTTGTGCGTGTTGCCAGTGAATCGCTGAGCGAGGCGCGCGGCCGTGTCCCCAGGCCGGACCGTGAAGCACGTCAACCGCTGCCCGAAGACAGGCGTCGAGGCGGTCACCATGACCAGAACAAGCGGCAGGGCTCGAAATTTCGAGGGCACTGACCTGAAAGCTCGACCAGGATCGGGATGAATGGAGGTGTGCAAGAGCTGCGCCGTCTGACACCGTCGACGGCAGGCGCGGGGCTGTCTGCCTTGGAGGGCAGCGCTGACTCACCGGGAGGACGACTCGCCGTCGCCGCGTATTTGAAAGGCAGCTGAACAATCATTTGGAGCAGAATGTCGGGATGATGCGAGCGGTCGGTCTCGGTCTCGCCCTGCTCTTCACGCCACTTCTCGCCGCCGTGCAGCAGCCCGGTCCCCCGCCGCTCTCGACCGAGCTCCCGCCGCTGCCGCCGATCGATCCCAGACTGCCAACGGTGTTCCTCGTCGGCGACTCGACGGTGAAAGTCGGCACGCCGGGCCAGACTGGCTGGGGCGAAGTCGTCGGCAGCCATTTCGATCTTTCGCGAGTGAACGTCGTCAACTACGCCCGTGGCGGGCGAAGCAGCCGGACGTTCCAGACCGAGGGACTGTGGATCCGCGTGCTTTCCGCAATGCGGCGCGGCGACTTCGTGCTGATTCAGTTCGGGCACAACGATGGCGGCGAGCTCTTCGACACGACGCGCCCGCGCGGCTCACTTCCCGGCACGGGTGACGAGACGCGCGACGGGACGGTCGGGCTGACGCAGACGTTCGAAGTCGTGCACACGTTCGGCTGGTACCTGAACCGGTATGTCGCTGAAGCGCGCGAGCGCGGAGCGACGCCTGTCCTGTGCACGCTCGTCCCGCGCGGCCGCTGGATGGAAGGACGAATCGTCCGCGAGCGCTATGCGGCCTGGACCCGCGACATCGCCGCGGCCACGCGCGCCCCGCTGCTCGATCTCAACGAGATCATCGCGAAGCACTACGAAACGCTCGGTCCTGACAAGGTGGCGGCCCTCTTTGCCGACGCCGGGACGCACACCACGCCAGAGGGCGCCGCGCTGAGCGCGTCACTCGTCGCCTCTGGCATCAGGTCGCTTGGTGGTCCGCTGGCTGGACTGCTCACTCCCGGGAAGTGACTCAGTGGCCCCACATCGCGGTTGGGTACGCGACGTACCTTGCCCTGCTCGCGCTGGCCAGCCGCCGATTCGTGAAGGCGCGCCGCTGGGCGGTGCTCGCAGCCGGCGCGGGCTGGTTGGGTCTGCTCGTCGCGACGCGCAGCCCCATCGCAGTACCGCCGGCGGTCCAGGCAGTGCTGGCCCTCTCCGTCCTTCTGGGCGGGTATCGGCTGTCAGGCTGCTTCTTCGTCCAACCGATGACCGCCGTTGAGCACTGGCTGTTGAAGATCGACGAGCGGCTGCTGGATCGCACTGGAATCAGGCGCTGGTATCGCTCGGCGCCCGCCCCTGTACCCCAGACGCTCGAGCTCGCCTACCTGCTCGTCTACGCGATGGCGCCGGCCGGCGCCGTGCTGCTGCTGGCGTCCGGCCACGCGGATGAGCTCGATCGGTTCTGGGCAACCGTGCTGCTCGCCGGCTTCGTGGCCTATGGCGCGCTCCCGTGGATCCAGACGCGACCGCCCCGTGCCGTCCAGCCGGACAGCGACGATGGGCCCGCGGCGCTCCTCAGGCGCGTGAATCTGGCGGTCCTGAACGGCGCCAGCATTCAGGTCAACACGGTGCCGAGCGGTCATGCCGCGGTGGCGTTCGCGGTGGGGCTCGCGGTCCGCGACGTCATGCCTGTGGCCGGCGGCGTGCTCCTCGGTCTCGCGTCGATCATCGTCGTCGCGACGGTGCTCGGCCGGTATCACTACGCCGTCGACTCTCTGCTGGGTGTGCTGGTGGCCTTCGGCGCCTGGCGCCTCACGGCGTGAGCGGAGCCGATCCCAGGATGAGTCACGAAGCCAGGACGGACCGCCTGCCGGCCTCACGCGTCCTCATTGGCGTGTCCGCGTGGCTTGTGGGAACCCTGCCATTTCTCGTACAGCTTTACTCCGGGCGAACGTCCCGAACCCTCGAGCACTATCTGGACTCAGCCAGGGCCGTGCTGGACGGGGCCGGCATCTACACGAACGTGTTCTTCGAGTACCCGCCCTACGCGTTGGTGTGGTTCGTCGGTCCGGCCGCGATCACCGCCGATCTTCCGGGCTTCCGGCTCGCCTTCAGCCTCTTGGTCTGGGCCTTCGATGCCGTCGTGAAAGCGGTCCTCGTGTGGCTGGGATGTCGCCGCCGCGACCGAGGCGTCGATCTGCTGCCGTTCCTGTTGTACAGCCTCGCCACCGCCGCCGCGGCTCGCATCATCCTGCAGCGCTACGACGTCATCCCCGCGGCGCTGTCGCTCCTGGCGATCGTCCTGCTGACGCGCGGCTGGCCCCTCCTGGCTGGGATCACCATCGCGTGCGCCGCGGGCACGAAGCTGTTTCCGGCGTTGTACGTCCCGGTCATGATGGCGTTCGCCTGGCGACGCGGCCCGCGCGATTTCTCCCGGCTCCTCGTCGGTGGCGTGATTGGTGTGTTGCCGCTCTTCGCGATCTCGTGGTCGGTGCCGTGGTGGAGGTTTCTGGAGGTCCACGCCCAACGCGGCCTCGAAGCCGGGTCAGCCTGGGCCTCGGTCATCTGGTTGGGTCATTCCCTGGGCCTGCCGGCCAAGTGGGAGTTCGTGACCGATTGGATGGAGGTCACTGGTCCCGTCGCGGCCGGGCTCGTCGCACCGGCTCGGGTGGTGTGGCTCGGCCTGACGTTGGCCGGCCTCGGGGTGGCGGTGTGGGCCGCGCTGCGTGGGCCCTGGACGACAAGTGCCCGCGCCGGCGCGCCGGACCCCGGCTGGCTGCCGGCGCTCGTCGTCCTGCTGCTCCTGCCGGTCACGACATTCGTCGCGTTCAGTCCGGTGCTGAGCCCGCAGTTTCATTTGTGGCTCGCTCCGTGGGCGGCGCTCGCGCTCCTCGCGCGCGATCGCCGCGATCTGGTCACCGGAACGGCGGGCGTGCGCCGGGCCGTGGCCTGTCTCTTTCTCGCGACCTTTCTCGTGCCCGTCTTCTATCCGAGCCAGGCGTTCGCCACAGGGCTCGGTCTCGGGCGCACGATCGTGCTCGTCCTCCGAAATGCGCTCCTGATCTATGCCGCCTGGGGTCTCTCGAAAGCGGTCGTCGGGTTCTACCGGCTGGACGCTCGACGCTAGCCGCCCAGCACGGGCAGCCGCGCCCGCGACGCGCGCGCGACCGCGCCGTTCAGCAGTTGCATCGGCAGGTGCAGCCGCATGCCCCAGGCCGCTTCATCGTGCTCGGCCTGCGGAAAGCAGAGGTGCAGCAGGTTGAGGCCGTAGCGCCAGCCGCGCGAGACGAGCGCCATCGCCATCCCCATCGTCACTTCGTAGTTGTCGCCGGGCCAGCCGCTGTCGAGATAGAAGGCCACGTCACGTGCGGGCTCGCTGAGCACCCGGTCGATGAGATTGTCCCGGTGCGAGAACGTGCTCGACATGCAGACCGCGGCGCCGAACACGTCCGCGTGCTGCCAGACGGTGTAGAAGGACACGACGCCGCCGAGCGACGAGCCCCAGACGGATCGAAATCGCCGGTCGTCGCTGATGCGCAAGCGCCGCTGTGCCTCTGGCACGATCTCCTCGGCCAGCGACCGCGCGTACGCCTCGTAGCCGGGCGCCGTGTACTCCTTCATGCGATCGCCCGACTGCACCCCGACGATGATGAAGTCCTCGACCGCGCTCATCGCGCGCAGGGTGCGACTGGTCTCGTCCACCTGCCAATCGCGGCCGAGGAAGGCATCCTCCGGGAAGAACAGATTCTGGCCGTCCTGCATGAACGCCACGGGGAACGTCGTGAGGGTGTTCTCGTGATAACCAGGCGGCACGTACACGCGCAGGAGATGCGATCGGCCGAGGAGACGCGAGGGAAACTCGATCAACGGCGAGAACTGGCCATGTTCAGGACTGAGGAAATACGGGTACGCCAGGCGTTGATCCTCTTCGCCCATCAGCAGCAGCTTGTTCGCCCCCACCGACCAGTGATGCCGCCCGTTCTGGATCAGGCACGGCTTGAAGTAGAGGAACGGCTGGTCGGCCTGCAGCCGGAACGTCGAGATCTGCCCGTCGTCGCTGACGGCGACGGGCAGGAGGTCGCGCTCCCAGTCCTGCTCGGTCCGCAGGACGATCTCGCCGCTTCCCGCGGGATAGGCCACGCGGAGCGTCCGCTCCAGCGTGGTCGTGGTTCTGTAGAGTCGCTCGGTGTTCGTCATTTCGGCCTCAAGCTTACGTCGTCCGGCGGCGCCTGCGTCGCGGCTTCCCGCGCGATGTCGATCCGGCGTTCCGCCTCGCCGTTGCCGCTTGCCGTCCCAACGCCTGTTTCAGCGCCTCGAGGAGCTGCCCGTCGACCTCGCCGTCCGCCGCACGCTCGAAGTCTCGCTTCGCCTCATCGTATCGACCGAGCTGCGCCAACAAGTGTCCGCGCAGCAGATGCAGATTGGGGGCTGCTGATTGTGGCGCCACCTTGAGCGCCTCGTTGAAGTCGTCGATCGCCGCTTCAAAGCGTCCAAGAAGCTGGTGGCATCCCGCGCGAGCCAACCAGTAATCGGAGCAGGAGCGCCAGTATCGCAACGCGCGGTTCAACTCAGCGATCGCTTCTTCAACCAGTCGCAGCAGCGCCGCGGGGTGGCTGCTCTTGATGTCGCCCGTCGCGGTGTCACGACCTCGGAAGCGAAGCGCCTGCTTGAACAACTCACCTGCCCGCTCGTGATGCGGCTGTCCGCGATGAAATGACACCCGGTACGCGGTGGAGTCGAGCTCGCTGCCGCAGACAGCCACGTGGGTATAGCGCGGATCTGCCGTGATGACGGAGCACACCTGCTCCCTGGTTTCTTCGGGCATGCGGGCGCCGAGCACCACCCCCGTGATGCACTCCGGAGGCAGCGGCACCACCCGGATCGCTTGAGTGCCTGTTTTCACCACCTCGTGAGCGAAACGCGTGAAATCGACAAGCATGCGCCACTCGCGCTCATACCGCCACTCGATGCTCTTGGTCAGCAAAATGCGCGCCGCTCGGAACGAATCGACGCGCGTGCCGGGTCGATCGCGCGCGTACGTCACACGCCGCACGTGGTGGAACTCGTCGTCCTTGGAGAGCCGTTGATGGAAGAACGGGTGCGTGGCGGCGAATTCGATCAGGAAGCCGCGATGGTGATCGGCGTAATGAGACCACATGAGCAGGTTGCCGGGCTCAGCAGTCAGGCTCAGTACGCCGACGTCGTCGCGAATCGCCTCAACCTGCTTCTTGTCGTCGCGGAATCCCTCCCGCATGTATTCGTCGAAGCGTTCTTCAGCGTGCAGGTCAAATCTGTCCACCTCACTCGCGAACACCGCGCGCTGCAATCCCGGCAGCACGTCGAACGGATCGTTGAATGCGGCTGGCGGCGTGAAGCGAATCCGTGCGTTCTGCAGGATGTCGATACGAGCTGCGGGAACGTATTTGTACAGGTGCGGCGGCTTGCGATGTGCCAACGCAACGCTCCTCGAGATGTCAGTGACGCCTGGCGGCGCTGGCGCGATTATGACCGCGGCATGGACGGATCACAAGTCGTCGTGCGGACCGTTCTACCTGCGCCGAAGCACGACGACCGAACGCGCCCGCACCGTATAACTCGAAGTTTCCAGACGCGGCTCGCGCCCGGGTTCGCTGATGTCGTCTGGACTCGGCAGCGCGGTGTCGACGACGCGCCGCCACTCGGAGACCTGACCTTCGGCCACGGTGAAGCGGTGGTCTTCCCAATGTCCGTTGATCATATTGAAGGTATCTTCCTTCTCGATCCACTGGACGCCGAACGGCCAGGGGCTCCCGGCAGGCATCGAACCGCGTAACCGGAGAGCCGAGGGGACGTTCATCAGTCCACGGGACACGGGCTGGCGTGCCAGATGTCCTTCGCGTACTCCGCGATCGTCCGGTCGCTCGAGAAGGCGCCGGACGCCGCGATGTTGAGGACGGCCTTGCGCGACCACATCTCCTGGTCGGCGTACAACTCACCGAGCCGCGTGTGCGCCTCGCGGTAGCTCCGGAGATCGGCGAGGTGCAGGTAGTGGTCCCCTCGATGGATGAGGACGTCGAGAATCGGCGCGAACACGCCAGGCTCGGTCTGACTGAAGTGGTTGGCCGCGATGAGGTCGAGCGCGGCGCGCGTCTCGGGGTCGTTGTCGTAATACGAGCGGGGGTCGTGCCGGCCTCGGCTGTGGGCGACCTCGTCGGCACTCAGGCCGAAGAGGAAGAAGTTCTCCTCACCCGCCGCGGCGGCCATCTCGATCGTCGCCCCGTCTCGCGTGCCGATGGTGAGCGCGCCGTTCATCATGAACTTCATGTTGCCGGTGCCGCTCGCCTCGTACCCCGCCGTCGAAATCTGCTCCGACACGTCGCTCGCGGGAACCAGCCGCTCCGCGATCGAGACGCTGTAGTCGGGCACGAAGATGACCTTCAGGCGCCCCTTCATCGCCGGGTCGGCGTCGATCGTCGCCCCGAGGTTGTTGATGAACTTGATGATCAACTTGGCGAAGTGGTACGCCGGCGCCGCCTTGCCGGCAAAGAAGAAGGTGCGCGGCGGCACGTCGAGCGCCGGATGCTCGCGCAACCGGTTGTAGAGCACGACGATGTGGAGCGCGTTCAGCAGCTGCCGTTTGTACTCGTGGATGCGCTTGATGTGCGTATCGAAGATCGCTTCGGGATCGACGACCTGTCCGGTGGCGGACTCGAGCCAGCGGGCGAATCGCACTTTGGCGTCGCGCTTGGCCTTGCGAACGGCCGCACGAAAGGTCGTGTCTTCCGCCAGTGGGGCGAGTTTCCGAATCTGATCGAGATCGGCGATCCAGCCGTCGCCGATGGCGTCGCTAATCACCGAGGCGAGGGCCGGATTCGCGAGCAGCAGGAAGCGCCGCTGCGTCACGCCGTTCGTCTTGTTGTTGAACCGGCCAGGAAAGAGCGCGGCGAAGTCGGGCACGACGGACCGCGTGAGGAGCTCCGAATGAATCGCGGCAACGCCATTGGTGCTGTGCGAGCCGACGATGCCGAGATGCGCCATCCGAACCTTCTTCTGCTCGCCTTCCTCGATGAGGCTCACGCGCGCGATACGGTCGCGATCGTCGGGGAATTGCCTGCGCACGACGTCGAGGAAGCGGTGGTTGATGAGGTAGATGATCTCGAGCTGTCGCGGAAGCAGCCTCTCGAACCACGGCAGCGGCCACTTCTCCAGCGCCTCGGGCAACAGCGTGTGGTTCGTGTACGCGAGCGTGCGCTGCGTGAGATCCCAGGCCTGGTCCCACTCGAGCTTCGCCTCATCGAGGAGGATCCGCATCAGCTCGGGGACCGCGAGCGTCGGGTGCGTGTCGTTGAGCTGTAACGCGACCTTGTCGGGAAGCGCGGACCACTGGTTGCCCGCCGCGCGGAACCGGCGGATCGCATCGGCGAGCGTGCACGCCACCAGGAAGTACTGCTGCAGGAAGCGCAGTCCCTTCCCTGCCGTGGTCGAGTCGTCCGGATAGAGGACGCGCGTCAGCGTTTCGGCCGTGAGCGTCTCGGCCAGCGCGCCGACGAAGTCGCCGCCGCTGAACTGCTGGAAGTCGAAGTAGTCCGGCGTGGCGGCCGACCAGAGGCGCAGCGTATTGATGGTGCGTCCGCCGTAGCCGACCACGGGACGGTCGTACGGAATGCCGATGAGCGTCGACGGCCGGCCATGGACGGGGCGCAGCTCCCCCGCATGAATGTCGAACGAGCACGCCAACTGCACCTCGACGGCTTCATCGGGTCGTGCGACTTCCCACGGGTCGGGCCGCGCGAGCCAGTGATCCGGCTGCTCGTGCTGCCAGCCGTCGCGCACGGTCTGCTTGAAGATGCCGTACTCGTAGCGCAGTCCGGAGCCCATGCCCGGAATGCCGAGCGTCGCCATCGAATCGAGGAAGCACGCCGCCAGCCGGCCGAGCCCGCCATTGCCCAGACCGGCGTCGGGCTCCTGCTCGATGATCTCGGATGGATCGATCTTGTGCTGACTGCAGAACTGTTTCCAGACCCCATCGAGCAACAAATTGGTGATGTTGTTTTCCAGGGAGCGGCCCATCAGGAACTCGAGCGACACGTAGTAGACGCGTTTCGCGTTCTTCGCCTGGTACGTCTGCTCTGTTTTGATCCAGCGTGGTGACAGCGCGTCGCGGACCGATCGCGCGACGGCCTCGAACCGGTCGCGGGCCGTGGCGGCGGCGATCGGGACGACCGCATCGAAGGTCAGATGTCGTTCGTACAACGCATCGCGGTCCCCGGAGAAGTTGACTGGACCGCAGTTGAGGTGTTCGAGCGGATTGGGGCGCGGCATCGGATGGCTAGCTGATCGGTTTTGCCCGTCGTCGGCAATGAATCAGCGCTGTGCTGCCGGCAGCGTCACCTCGACGCGCCGGCCCATCACCGGCGGCAGGCACCCCATCGGACCACAGGCCATGTAACTCACCAGGATCTCGGCGCGGCTCGGCGCGCGGCGATCGGTCAGCTCGATGGGAACACGCAGCGTGACCGCGCCATCCGGGTAGATCGGCAGCGTCGTCTTCAACTCTTCGAGGCGGTCGAGCTTGATCGGACGATCGGCGACGGCGGCGCCTCGTGCTCTCGCCCCGGAGCCCGGCGCCAGTTCGATCCGCGTCGGCCTGCCCAGTCCATTGACGCCGTCGAGTGGCACGTCCTTGCCGTAGACATGCGTCCTGGGGTCCACGGGCGTGAACGTTCCTGCCAGCCACGGATCGCCCGAGGAATCCCGCTCGAGGGTCAGCTTCACGCCAACGCCGCGCTCGGTGAACGACGACAGCTCGACCCACAGTTTCTTCGGCGCCCACTCTTTCAAGAAGGCGAGAAGCTGCTCTGGCGTAGTCCGTCGTGTGAGTCGAACGTTCCCGTCCGTGAGGGCCACGGTCTTGCCACCCGGGTCGAGCACGACCACGGCCGGGATCCACTCCTCGGAGGTCGCCTGGTACTTCACGGCGAGGTCGCCGTTCTTGTCACGGCGGCCGACGTCGATGTGCACGACATGGAAGTTCGCTGCTGCAAACGGCGCGACAGACGGATCCTCGAACAGGGCGCCGAGGACGCGGCAGTCCGGGCACCAATCGGCGCCAAAGTCGAGCAGCACGTGCTTGCCGTCCTTCGCGGCAGCGGCCAGCGCGGCAGCGATGTCCCTGGCAGGATCGCTCGGCGGATAGACGAGCGCAGGCGCCGACTGGGCCATCAGCGTCGGGGCTTCCCCACCCAGGCCCAACGTGGCAACTCCGGCGATGACGATGGCGCGCGACAAAGAGCGCATGGAATCTGTCCCCCAAAAAGAAAACGGCCCGGAAAGCTGGAGCCTTCCGGGCCGGAAAATCTGAATCTGTGCTGGCGGTCTATGCGATCAACTGGCAACAGCCCACAGGAACAGCGCGGCCTTCGGAGGCATCTGCCTCCGGGCTACAGGTGCACACGCAGACCCGGGCCGCGGACATGAGGGCATTATACAGGGTGGAGGAGCCTGCCAATCAAGAACTGCGACAGACAGACTAGGAGAGCCTCCAGCTCGCGGCCCGGCGTCGACTCGCGCAGCCAGCGACGGATCCGTTATGACTCGAGGCGCACCCCGGTGATGCCCGGCAGTGTCGTATCTGCGGTCACTGTGTACGACTTGCGTCCGCCCTACTTTCCAGAGGGCGGCGTCGGCGTCGCCAACCACACCGCCGATCTGCTCTCGGCGAGCAGGATCACAATCCGATCGCGCGCCATGGCGATCGATCGGAACGGCAGCTGAATGCGACTCGCCGAATGCCGAGCGTCATGAAAGTGCCAGACGCCGATCGGCTCGCCGGACGGCCCCGTCACCTCGTCGATCGATCGCGCCCACAGGCAGAGGTGGCCATCGCGACTAGAGAGGTAGTACAGGCGCCGGCTGTCCGGAGACCAGGCGCTCACGGCCGACGGCTCCTCCTCAGGTGGTGTGACATCAATCCACTCGGTCCTGGGAATGGACGCGCCCGGCCGAAAGGGGGCGATCGCCTGTTGAATGATGCCCGGCGCGCGGTGCGAGAACGACACCCAGCGATCATTCGGCGAGATACGCAGGCGGGCAAGGATCTCGCCGGGTGCCTGCAACAGTTCGGTGGTCCGGCCGGTGGCGATTTCGCGCGCGAAGATCGCGGTGTCGTCCGGTTTGGGGCTGATAGACCACTTGCCGTCCTCGGACACGTCCCAGATGCCATTGCAGCCATCGCACACGAGGTCCGAGGCACTCGACGGGAGGGCGGTCGGACCCGACAGCGGTACGCTGAACAGACGCCGATCTCCGCTGTGAAAGTACACTCGCCGTCCATCTTTGGAAACGACCGGAAGACTCGGAAACGCCGCACGCGCGGCCAGCATCGATTCCTTGCCGGTCGCCATGTCCCTGACCCAGAGATCGTAACTGCCCGAGCGGTTCGACAGAAAAACCAGCGCGCTGCCGTCGGGTGTGAATGAGGGGTATGCGTCTCGCGCTGCATCGTCGCTCAATCGGGTCATCGGTCCGGTCGCCTTCGCGGCCAATGTGTCGGTCGGCAGGCTCCAGAGATCGATATTGCTCGTGAGCGAGGAGAAAACAAGTTGCTGGCCGGCGTCGACGGCCGGCCTCGTCTCGACGCCGGCGCCGGACGTCACCCGCACGGGCGCTCCCGCGACCGTGCCCGTTCGGCCGACATCGAGCTTCCAGATATTGGTGCTGTCCCCGAGCCGCGCCGAGAAGATAACGTGCCCGTCGGCCATCCACGCTTCAGGCAGAAAGAAGCTGTCCGGCTGCGACGTGAGGTTGAACCGCGCGAGCAGCGCGGCAGCTGCCGGTGCGTACCGGCACGCCGCCGTCGATGGACGCGATCCACCAGTCAGGAGGCGAGTCGTCCCGACTGCCCAGCAACAGGACGTGCGTGGAGTCCGCGTTCCAGATCGGCGCCCACGCGGTGGTCAGATCCGTCGCGATCTCACGTGGCTCGCCACCCGACGCCGCGACGACGAACGCGCGCGCACTATTGGCCCTGGTCATCAGAAAGGCCGTGTCCCGACCGGTCCAATAGACGATGTAGCGGCCATCGGGAGACCAGCGCGGGCGGCGGCCACGATCGGCGATCCGGCGCGGATCACCGCTGCCCAACGTCGAGACAACGTACAGCCCGCCGCCGTCGCGTTGAGATCGAAACACGATCTGGCTGCCGTCGGGCGAGAACGACGGCTCTTCGTCGTCGGCGCGATCGGTCGTGAGCCGTACGGCGCCGCCGCCGGCGACCTGTTGCGCCCAGATGTCGAGGTTGCCGCCGTCGCGATCGGACGCATACGCGACGAACCGGCCGTCGCGCGAAATCGCGAGATCGGCGACAAAACTGGAGTCGAGGGTCAGGCGGCGGAGCACGAGGGCCGGCGCCGGACGCTCGCGGAACAACGCCCAGCCAATGGCGGTGCCGATTGCCGTCGCGGCGACCGCCACCGCGGCCATGGTGAGCAGGCGGTTCGAGCGAGACGGAGGCGCCGCGTCCACGCGCGGACCGAGATCCGCCTCCTCCAGCGCGATTCGGAGATCGTCGGTCGCCTGGAACCGTCGCGCGGGATCCGTCTGTAAACAGCGGCGAACGATCCTCTGCAGATCGCGCGGAACCGTGGCCAGCGCGTTGTCGTCGGCGATCGCGCTCGGCTTGCGTCCAGTCAGCATCTCCTGGAGCATCACCCCGAACGAGAAGATGTCGGATCGCCGGTCGATCGCGGCGCCCTGAGCCTGCTCCGGCGACATGTAGGCGAGGGTCCCGACGACCGCGCCGTGCTGGGTGTCCGGCGCGCGCGTGAACGTCGCGTCCGTCGGGCCCGCCTCGACGCGCTCCACGAGCTTGGCCACACCGAAGTCGAGCAGTTTGATCTGCCCCTTCTCGGTGATCATCACGTTGGCGGGCTTCAAGTCGCGATGGACGATGCCCGCCGCGTGTGCCGCCGCGAGCGCGTCGGCGATCTGCGCGCCATAACGGACGACCTCCGGGACCGGGAGCGGCCGCTTCCCGACGACGCTGCCGAGCGATCGCCCGGCGACGAACTCCATCGCGATGAAGTCCGTCGGGCCTTCGGCGCCAATCTGATAGACGGTGACGATGCCGGGATGATTCAGCGCGGAGGCGGACTTCGCCTCCTGGATGAAACGCTTCTTGCGATCCGCGTCCGCCACGGCATCCGGGCGAAGGACTTTGATGGCGACGGTGCGTCCAAGCTGCGTGTCGGTGGCGCGATAGACGACACCCATCCCCCGCGCCCGGCTTCAGCGTCGATTCGGTACTGGCCGAGCGTGGTCCCGATCAGATTCATCACAAGCTGCCAACGCCCTACTTTATAGGTCAGCGTCGCGAGCCGGGACGACTATTTGGGCGGACGTTTGATCGCGGCGTTCATCCGTGCACGCCAGGTCGCCGCGGCCCCCCAGGCCGCATCGTCTGCACGCAGCGGATCGAATCGGGTGGAATCGAAGTCCACGTAGATCTGCTTGTAGAGATCCTGGTCGACGGATGGATTCGGCGTGTTGGTCTGCGCGCCCACCGAGGCGAGCCACTCGCGAAGCCGTTTGCGCAGCGCGGCCACTCGCGCCGGGTCCGACGTCGAGAGATCTCGCGTTTCGCCGACATCCGCATCGAGATCGAACAGCTCCGCCTTCTCGTCGTCGTAGTGCTCGACAAGTTTCCACTTGCCGTCGCGCACAGCCCCGGCCGGGCGGCTTCCCTGGTTCGTGTAGTGCGGCAGGTGCCAGTAGAGCGTTCGCGAAGCCGAGGCAGGCTTGCCCGTGCGCAGCAACTGCGACTGGCTCACGCCGTCGAGCTCATTAGCGGCCGGCGCGCCAACGAGATCGAGCAGCGTGGGCAACCAGTCCGTGTTGACGAACGGCGCCTCGATCGCTCGTCTGGCGACCAGACCCGGTCCGCGGACGATGAGCGGTACGCGCAGGCCGCCTTCGTAGAGATAACCCTTCCCGGCCCGGTACGGCGTGTTGTGCGTCACCCGCGGATGCGGCCCCTCGGGCATGTGCAGGCCGCCGTTGTCGCTCGTGAAGATGACCATCGTCCGGTCGCGGAGACCGGCGGCATCGAGATGCGCGAGGAGCCGGCCCACACTGTCGTCGAGCGTCTCCACGGTGGCGGCGTACGCCGGCTCGAATGCGCCTTTGTGAGCCTCGACCAGAGTCGGCCTCGCCGACAGGAACGGGATATGCGGATTGTTGTGCGCCAGGTAGAGGAAGAAAGGCCGCTCCCGGTTCACGTCGATGAATCGCTCGGCCTCGCGAGTGAGATCGTACTCGCCTTTGCCGGCTTCCGCGTCGTTGGGTTTGGTCGTCGCCTGGCCGGAGTGATAGACGTCGAATCCCTGATCGCGCGGCGTGAAGCCCGTCTCGCCGAGGTGCCACTTGCCGATCATCGCCGTCGCGTAACCTGCCGCGCGCAGCCGTTCAGCCAGCGTCGTTTCCTCGAGCGGCAATTGCTGCCGCATCGGCGGGTGTAGCAGCCTCTGCGAGGGCGCGTCCGCACGGCCGGGAATGAACGTCGTCAGGTGGAGTCGCGCCGGCGCGCGACCGGTCATGATGGCCGCGCGAGAGGGAGAGCAAATCGGCGACGCGGCGTACGCCGTGGTGAACCTCAGCCCCTCGGCCGCCAGCCGATCGAGATGAGGAGTGCGATGCTCCTTTCGTCCGTAGCTGCCGAGATCGTTGACCCCAAGATCGTCGGCGAGGATGAACACAATGTTGGGTGGGCGCGACTGGGCCACAACCCCGCGAGGCAGCGTGGCCGCGGCCGGCCAGAACATTGCGACGACCACCACGACGGCCAGTGCACTGAGAAAACCGGTTCCGTAGTCTCCGCCGCGATGAGCTCGTGCACCCGTTGGCATTTTCAGAATGGCGTGGGGGAATGGTAACCGAATGCGACCGGAGCCGGCTGGAACGCCAGCCAAAGATCCCGGGCGCGGTAGACTAGGAGGAGCCCCCAAAGACGCGAAAGTGGTGCACACATGAAGATGCAGAGCCCTGGCGCCGCCATCCTCGCCGCCACGATGACGCTGGCCGGAACGGCGGCAGCGATCGGCCAGAATCAGCAGCCAGTCGCCCAGGCCCAGCAACTCTTTGAAGCCGGCCAGTACGACCAGGCGCTCAAGTCACTCGGCGAGATGCGGGACAAGGGCGCGGCGGGTCTGCCCGAGGCGTTCCTGGCCGCGCACGTGGCCCTGAGGCAGAGTCAGAACGATCGGGCGAAAGAGGAGTTCGCACGGCTCACGGCCGCCGACGATCCAGTCTGGCGTCTGGTCGGCGAATCGTCGACCGCGGCCGTCGACAACGACCGCGACCGCTCGCTCGAGCTCGCCCTCAAGGCGGTCGAGGAGGCGAAGGCGAACTCCGGCGACGATCCGGCCAGGCGGCTTCGCGACTTCCACGCGCACTATCAGCTCGGCCTCGCCCGGACGCGGAAAGAGGAGTGGGCGCCAGCCGCCGAAGAGTTCAAGCGCGCTGCCGAGCTGAATCCGAATTTCGCGTACGCCCACTACTATGCCGGGCTCTCCTACTCGCGCGTGAAGCGGCCCGACCAGGTCGTGCGTCACTTCGAGATGTTCCTGAAGCTGGCTCCCAAAGCGCCGGAGCGCTCCGCGGTGACGTCACTCCTCAGGACGATCAAGGGCCTCTGAGGAATCGGACGGCTACTCGGCAGCCGCAAGTGCCACGAATGCGCCGCTGGCGGATCATCGCGGTGGCGATCGCCATCGTCTTCGTCCTCGTCTACGCCGTCGCCCATCTCCCGTTCGTG
Source organism: uncultured Acidobacteriota bacterium (assembly GCA_963816795.1). Classification (GTDB taxonomy): domain Bacteria; phylum Acidobacteriota; class Vicinamibacteria; order Vicinamibacterales; family SCN-69-37; genus CAWFLT01. Next base: position 680,923 of record CAWFLT010000006.1, read on the forward strand.
CGGACGCGCGTACTGTCGTGGGCGGCCGCCGAGTTGGCGCGGAACGGCGTCCGCTTCGAGGCGGCGGGTCTGCACTACAACCTGGCCACGCTGACGGTCGGTCTCGATCGGGTGACGATGGCCGCAGCGGGCAATGAGATCCCGTTCTTCGAGGCGGACGCCGTCCGGCTCGATCTGCCGCTGTCCGCGATCTTCGGCACCTTCGCCGTCGAGTCGATTGAGGTCGATCGCCCGCGCGTCCGGATCGTCCGCGGCGCCGACGGCTCGTGGAATCTTCCACGCTCCACCAGCCAGGACGATGCAGGACCGTGGCTCAGCGAGCCGCTGAGGATCGACCGTCTTACCGTCACCGGCCTCGCCGTTCAGTACAACGATGGGAGCGGGGTCGAGCTGGAAAGCGCGGGGCTCACGCTCGCTCTGCAGCGTAGTCCTGGACGTCCGCTTTCCGGCCGCCTGTCGATGGCCGAACCGGCGCGGGTTCGCCACGGAGGCCGCGCCACCGAGATCACCACGCTCGACGGATCCGTGTCGTTCGACGGCGACACGGTGTCGATCGGCGCGCTCGATGTCGCCGCGCCTGAAGGACGCGCGCGCTTCGCCGGCACATTGGGACCTCTCTCCGGCGAGCCTCGGCTGACGCTCACCGGCGACACCACGTTCGAGGTCGAGCGTGCCGCGTCCTGGTTCGACGTCCCGCAGCGTCCCACCGGTCGCGTCGGCGTGCAGGCTCGTGTGGACGGTCCGCTGTCCGCGCTCCGCATCGAGCTCCGCACGACGAGCGAGGGTCTCGTCTGGCCCGCGGTCGGCGCCCTCTCGCTCGACGGGCGCGCGACGCTCGCCGACGGGACCGCCGTCATCGACTCGCTGCGCATCGGCCTCGGTTCCGGCGAGGTGGTGGCCGCCGGTCGTGCGCGTCTCGCCGGCGACGGAGGCTCCGATGCGGACATCCGGTGGCGCAACCTGGACGTCGGCGCGCTCGCACGGACCGGGGCGGAGTTGCCGATTCGAATCGCCGCGATCGCCGACGGCCACCTCACGCTGTCGTGGATGGACCGCGACATCATCGGCGCGCGCGGCCGGCTGACGACGTCGCTCCGTGAGCCGGCTGCCTCGGGCGCGGCTGCGCCGCTCTCCGGCCGGATCGATCTGTCGCTCGACGACCGGCGATGGTCGCTCACAGCCGACTCGCGGATCGCCGGCGCCGTGACACTCGCCGCCAACGCCGGAGGCCGCCTCGAGGAAACATTTGCCTCGTCGACGATCGCCGGCCGCGCCGAGCTTCGCGCGGCTGAGATCGACGTGGCGCTGAAGCGGCTCGACACCGCTGGTCTCGGTACCGGCACGAACGGCGCGGTGCGTCGGTACGGCAGTGGCGGCCGTGGATCTCGGCGGCACGATCGGCGCGCCGCGGGCGGCCGGCACCGTGGATGCGAGCAACCTCCGGGTGGGAACCACGGGTCCGGGGTCGGCCTCGGTCCGTTTCGACGCGAGGCCAGGCACGCTCACGCTCGACGCGATCCGGATTGAGGTGGGACCGAACGTCGTCACGGGTCAGGCCGTCGTCGGACTCGACGCCGGCACGCTCAACGGCCAGTTCGACGGCAGTCTCCCGCAGTTGGCAGCGCTCAGCAGCGAACTGCCGGAATTCTGGAGACCGGAGGGTTCCGCGCGGCGTCGGTGGTCGTCTGGCCGGCACACTGACGAATCCGACGGTGGACGTGACCGTCGCGTCCGACGATCTGCGAGTGGCGGACCAGGCGTTTCAGTCCGTTCGCTCGACACTTCAACTCGCCGATCGCATCGTCACCGTCAGCACGCTCGAGGTCTCGCAGGGCGAGGGACGGCTGACAGCGAGCGGGCGGTACACGCTGAAGGACCGCCGCTATACGTTTGACGCCAGCGGCACCGGACTGACCATTGCTGCCACGCCGATGCACGCGCGCTTCGATCTGCGGGCCGCTGGCGCCGGAGTCATCGATCGGCCGCAAGCTGAAGGCACGATCGACTTCAGTCGCCTGGACTGGGGCGCGTACTCGCTCGGCCGCACGCGCGCCGACGTGGTGCTTTCCGGCGGCCGCCTGCAGGTCCAGTCGACCGTGCCGTCGCTCGGCAGCCGCGTTGACGGCACGATCGATCTCGATGCACGTACGTTCTCGGCGACCGCGGCCGTCGTCAACGCCGACCTGGCGACGCTCACTCGCGTGTCCCGAGCGGAGTCGAGGGACGCCGCGGATCCGGCCGCCCGCGGTGCGCCAGGGGAATCGCCGCAGTCCGGCCCGATCGCGCTCTCGGGCACGGTGAACCTGCAGGCGACTGCCAACGGTCCCCTGAACGATTTGGCGGCAATCAATGCGTCGGTTGAGCTGGCCCCGGCGGACACGATCGTCAACGGCGTTCCCGTCCGGCTCGAACGCCCGGCCACGCTGCGTCACGAAAAGGGCCAGATCGTGGCCGAAGGGCTCGACCTTCGTTTCGGGGACAGCATCGTCTCCGCCCGTGGCCGGCTAGGCGCGCCGCGCGACAGCGGCGAGGCCCTTCACATCGAGCTCACCGGATCGGTGGCCGACCTCATGAAATTCGCCAAATTCGCTCCCACCGCGGCCGGGCTCGATGGGTCCGGCGCCGTGAAGCTGCGCCTGCAGGCGGCCGGATCGATGGCCACGCCTGAGGTGACCGGCAGTCTCACGTTATCGGACGGCTCGCTGACGACGGGAGACCTGCCGCCGGTGAGCGATATCGCCGTGGCCGCCACGTACGCCGGCGGACGACTGGAGGTGACTCAGATCGCCGGCCGATGGCAGGGCGCCGGGATTTCGGGAACGGCCCGGATTCCGATCGGTGTCTTCTGGCCTGCGGAGCGGCCGGCCTTTGTCGCGTCGCTGCCCGACGCGGCGGGATCCGCGTCGAGCACGTTGCGGCTGACCTCGATCACACAGGAAGCCCTCGCGCCGTTCGTGGATCGCGCGACCGTCGATGCGATCGCGGGACAGGTTGACCTCGTCGCGACGATCGAAGCGAGCAGCTTCGATCTAGCGGGCGTGAGCGGCGAGATGACGCTCGAGCGTGCCGAGATGGAGATCGCGCGCGTTGCGATCCGGCAAGCATCGCCGACGCGGCTGCGCCTGGCCAATCGGCGCCTTGACGTGGTGTCGTGGAGCTGGACGGGCTCCGGGAGCCAGCTCGACGTCAGCGGTTCCGTGCAATTGCCGGACGAGGTCCCGGACCTCAACCTGATGGTCAAGGGCGCGATCGATCTGCGCATGCTCGGAGTATTCGTGCCGGACGTCGGCGTCGTCGGCCAGGCGACTGTCGACCTCCGTGCGACCGGTCTTGCGACTGATCCCGCGATCGAGGGCGAGATCGGGATCTCGAATGTCGAGGTCGCGATCAGGCGTCAACGAATCGCGATCACGGATCTCCAGGGCGGGGCGACGCTCACGCCCCATCGCGTGCAGCTCCGCGGCGTCACGGCCAGCGCGAACGGCGGAGAGGTTCGTGCGGAAGGTGACTTCGCGTACGGCAAGGGCACGGCGCAGGGGGCCAAACTGACGCTGACCGGGCGCGGCATGGCGTTCGAGCTCGTCGATGGCCTGCGCACCGATGTGGACGCCGATCTCACGCTCGGCGTGGCGGGCGGAGAACGATCGATCGCTGGCAAGGTCACGATTCTGCGCGGCGACTATCGGCGGCGCCTGCGCCTCCTCGACCTGATCGGCACTGGCGGGGCGGCGGCTGCGCCACCGGCGCCAGCCGGGCCAGGTGCACTGGACGATGTCCGGCTCGACATCTCGGTGGCCACGGCCGACGACATCATCGTGGACAACAACTACGGACGGCTCGAGCTCGCCAGCCAGCTGACGGTCGCCGGCACCCTGGCCAAGCCTGTGCTGGCCGGGCGGCTGAGCCTGGGCGAAGGCGGCCGGGTGTTTCTCGGGGGACGGACGTACGAGGTGCGGCGCGGCACCATCGCCTTCACGAACCCGGCCGAGATCGAGCCGGTCCTGGACCTCGCGCTCGAGACGCGCGTTCAGCAGGACGACATCACGCTCGAAATCACGGGCACTCCGGACACGCTGGATGTCAGTCTGCGCAGCCCCGGTCTCAGCCAGGAGGATGCCGTCTCGCTCCTCTTGACGGGCCAGCTTGCCGACGACACGACAGTCACCTATGCCGACATCGCCCAGGGGCAGCTGCTGGTGCTCCTGTCGGGAGAAATTCTCGGGGCGGCGGGGCAGCGTGTCGGACTCGATTCGGTTCGCGTCAGTCAGGGCCTCGGCGCCGCGGCGTCCACGTTCGATCTGCTCGCCACGGAATCGAATCCCGATGCCCGGCTGACGATCTCGAAGCACCTCAGCCGCGAGGTCGAGCTCATCGTGTCGCAGAACCTGCGTGAGACCGGCGACATCACCTGGATTCTGGCGTATCGGCCGACGCGCCGCATCGACCTGCGCGCGACGACCGACGACGACGACAGCCGGACGTACGAGTTCAGGCACGAGGTGCCGTTTGGTGGCCGCGGATCGGCGAGCGAGGCCCGCAGGCCGGCGCGTCCGCCAATGCCTCGCGTCGGCGGCGTCGAGGTCCGTGGTGCGCCCGCCACGCTCGCGAGCGATCTGCGCCGGATGCTGCGCGTCGAGGCCGGCGATCGCTTCGATTTCTATCGCTGGCAGGAGGATCGCGATCGGCTCGTCGCCGCGCTGCACGAGCGCGGCTACCTCGAGGCGCGCGTCGCCGCGCGGCGCCGCGACTCCGGCGCGAATGCGATTCTCCTGGACTACGACATCACGCCCGGCCCCCGCACCACGCTCGAGGTCGAGGGCTTCGCCCTGCGGGAGCGCGCCATCGCCGACATGAAGGCGGCCTGGACCGAAGCGCTGTTCGACGACTTTCTCAAGGAGGACCTCGAAATCGTCGCGAAGCGCGCGCTGGTCGCCGCCGGCCATCTGACGGCGGAGATCGTGATCACCGTTCGCAGCCCGGCACCCGACGAAAAGTCTGTGCTCGTCCGGATGGTGCCCGGCCCGCGCTTCGACGAGCGCCATCTGTCCTTCGAAGGCAATATCGCGGTGCCGTCAGAGGCGCTCACGGAGATCGTCCGCGTTCGCGACCTCGAGGTCGAGGCCTGGCTGGACCGCGCCCGGCTGGCATCGACCCTCGAGGATCACTACCGGTCGCTCGGCTACCTCTCTGTGACCACCACGGTCGAGTCGCCTGTGTTCGACGGCGCGTCCGCCAGCCTCCCGGTACGGATCGAGGAGGGACCGCTGTATCGCGTGGGCGAGATAAGCGTGGACGGCGCGGCGCCCAGGTCGGCCGATGAGGTGCGAAAGGTGTTCGGGCTCTCCGCCGGATCCGAGTACCGTCCTGCGTCGGTCGAGCCGGCGCGCCGCAAGGTCGAGACCGACTACCTGAGCCGCGGGCACAACAGGGCCCGGGTGCGGACAACGGTCCGGCCCGATCGTGCACAGGCACGCGTGGATCTCTCCCTCACGATCGACGCGGGACCGCAACAGGTGCTGGAGGCGGTAGACGTCAGCGGCGCCGGATTCACCAGCAAGGGCACCATCAACTGGGCGCTGAAACTGCCGATTGGCCGGCCGATCGGCCTCGGCGACGTGTACAGCGCGCAGAAGCGCCTCTACGACACTGGCGTCTTTCAATCGGTCGACCTGTCGCTGACGCCCGTCACCACCGGCGCGGCGCCCGCCGGCGTCCAGCCTGTGCGCGCCACGGTGACGCTGCGGGAGCTCCCGCGCTTCCGTCTCCGCTACGGTTTCCGTCTGACCGACCTGGCAGAACCCGAAAGTGAGATGAGACAGGTGCACCCGGGGTTCGTCACGGACCTGCTCGATCGGAACCTGTTCGGCCGCGCCATCACGGGAGGCATCGCGGGACAGATCGAATCGGACCGCACGATCGGGCGCGCCTTCGTCTCGGTGCCCTCGGTCTTCGGTCGTGCCCTCATCACCAACGTCTTTCTCACGCAGTCGCGGGAAGAGATCGCCCCGCAAGACGAGATCGCCTTCATCGACCGGACGTTGGAGCTCACGATCGAACAGAAGCTGAAACCGGCGAAGAAAATGGCGATTACCTACGGGTTCAGCTTCGGTCGAAAACACGTGTACGAGTCCAACCCGGATCTGGATTCACCGCTGCCCCCACTCGACCTCAGCACCGACATCGCGCGGCTGACGAGCACCTACGCGTGGGATACGCGCGACGATCCCACTAACGCGTCGCGCGGCTGGTTCCACTCCTCGGGACTCGAGTATGGGATCGAAGCGCTCGGCAGCGACCTGCGTTTCATCCGGTATCTGGCTCAGCAGTACTACTTCAAGCGTGCCGGTGCGCGGGTCGTGCTCGCCTCGGCGTTCCGCGTGGGAGCCGGCCGCGGTTTCGAACAGGAACTGATCCGGAGCGAGCGTTTCTTCGCGGGCGGCGGCACGAGCGTGCGCGGCTTTGACGAGGATGGGCTCGGCCCGCAGAGCGTGCTCGGCGGGGCTGTTGGCGGGGACGCTCTCCTGGTCTTCAACCAGGAACTGCGCGTGCGGCCGCGCCGCTGGCTCGGCGCCGTGTTCTTCTTCGACGCCGGCAATGTCTTCGCCCGGGCGAGCGAGATGTCGTTCGGCGACCTCGAGGCGGGAGCCGGCGCCGGGGTGCGGCTCATCTCGCCGTTCGCGATCCTCCGCGTCGATTTCGGTGTCCCGTTGACGAGCCGGAACAGGCAGACGCGCGGGCTCTGGTACTTCGGGATCGGCCACACGTTCTGAGGGGTCAGACCGGGGTCAGACCGGGGTCAGACCCGAACCCCAGGGCTCTGACCCCGGTCTGACCCCGGTCTGACCCCCTGAGGCACTGACTAACGCAGCCGCCCTGGCCGCGATTGAACTTTTTGCTCCACCCAGACGTTGAACACTGTTAGGATAGTGAACACTGTTCGTCTATTGATGCTTGTTCAATGACGCAGCGAGAGGGGACGACCGATGGGCGTAAAAGAGCGTCAGGAACGGGACCGGGAGGAGGTGCGGAGCAGGATTCTGGACGCCGCCCGGGAGCTGTTCGTCGCCGAGGGCTACCGCAACGTGTCCATCCGCAAGATCGCGGAAAAGGTCGAGTACAGCCCCGCGGCCCTCTACAGCTACTTTCCGAGCAAGGACGACCTGTTCTTCGCGCTCGCCGAGGAAGGCTTCCGCAAGCTCTTCGAGTTCACGAACGACCCGGCCGTCACCACCGGCGATCCGCTGACCGCCATCCGTCACGGCTTCATGCGCTACTACCAGTTCAGTCGCGCGCATCCGGAGTACTTCGAGCTGATGTTCGTGGACCGCAGCGTCCCGAAGATCAGCCACGAATGGGAAGCGCTTCGGTTTCGTGGAGCAGATGATCGACGAGGTCTGCGCGGTGATTAAGCGCGGCATCGACCAGGGCCTGTTCCCGTCCGACACCAATCCGGATGTCGCGTTTCACATTCTGTGGGCGGCGATTCATGGGCCGGCGACGGTCGCGGTCTGCGATCGTCTGGCGCCCGACGAAAATCCTGACGCGCTTGCGCGCGACACCCTGGAGGCGGCGATCGCCGGGCTTCGTGCGGGCATCCGCACGACGTTCACGCCATCCAAGTGCCATTCCCCGTCCGTTGCCGGCGTTCCCGTGGAGAAGAGCGATGCGTAGTTCGAGAGTGTTCTGGATTCTTGCGGTGACGACCGCCACGGCCACGGCCGCCGCCGGCACGTCCGGCTGCGCGAGCGAGCGCGTGTCGGGCGCCACCGCTGACGGAGGCGACACTCCCGGCCGTTGCGGTGGTGCGCGCAGACAACGGCACGCTGGAGACCGCGATCGAGCTGTCGGGCAACCTCGCGCCGGAGACGCGCGTCGACATCCGGTCCAAGCTCCCGGGCACGCTCGACAAGGTGCTGGTGCAGCTTGGCGCCGCGGTGACTGAAGGGCAGACGCTGGCCACGCTCGATCGCCGCGAGATTGACGCGCAGGTGGATGCGGCCGTGGCGGCGGTCGCGGTGGTGCGCGCCGGCGTCGATGCGGCGGACGCCGCGTTCGAGAACGCCGGGCAGGAAGTGGAACGGGCCCGCGGCCTGTACGAGAAGGGCGCGATTCCCAAGCAGCGGCTCGAAGCCGCTGAAATGCAGTGGCGCGCGTCCAAGGCGCAGCGCGATCTGGCCGCCGCCAACGTGGAGCAGGCCAATGCCGCCCTCCGGCGCGCGCGCGAGATGCAGCGGGACGCCACGCTTCGGGCGCCCGTGGCGGGCGTCATCGTGGCGCGCAACTTCGACGCCGGCAGTCTGGTGGGACCCGGCGGCGATCCGATCATGGCCGTCGCCGACCTGCGCACGCTGAAGCTCGAGGCCGGCGTCTCCGAGCTCGAGGCCGGCCGCCTGAAGGCCGGCGCGCTCGCGCGCGTCACCGTTGCAGGCGCAGCCCGGCGAGGTGTTCGACGGACGCGTGGCCGCCGTCGCGCCGGAAGTCGACGCGCGCAATCGCCACTTCCGCGTGGAGATCAGGGTCGCGAACAAGGGCGGCGCGATGCTGAGCGGCATGTACGCCACCGCGCGCATCCCGACCGCGACCGCCGAGGGACCGATCGTGCCGCGCGAAGCCGTGTTCGATCGCGACGGCGGGCGCGCCGTCTACCGCGTTCAGGGCGACACGGTGTCGATTGTGACGGTCACCGAAGGACTGAGCGACGGCAAGCGCGTCGTGCTGACGTCGGGTGTGCAACGTGGCGACACGATTGTGTCCGACGCCCGGCGCGAGGTCGTGAACGGCAGCCGCGTGCGCGTCGTGCAAAGTCGCTGAATCTGTCGAACAACTGATCAGTCGAGCGTTTCGTTATGTGGATCTCAGATACCTCCATCAAGCGTCCTGTCTTTGCCACGATGTTCATCCTCAGCTTCGTGGTGCTGGGGCTCGTGTCGATGACGCGGCTCGGGATCGACCTGTTTCCGGCGGTCGACTTCCCTTTCGTCAACATCTCCACGGTCTATCCCGGCGCGTCGCCCGAGGAAGTCGAGACGCTCGTCACCAAGCCGATCGAGGACGCGGTGGCCGGCATCGAAGGCGTGAAGCGCGTCGAGTCGAACTCCAGTGAGGGCTTCTCCCGCGTCGGCATCGAATTCAAGCTCGGTCTCGATGCGCAGGGCTCCGCGGCCGAGGTTCGGGAGAAAGTGGCCGCCATTCGCTTCCGGCTGCCGAAGGAAATAGAAGACCCGACGATCGCGCGCTTCGACGTGGCCGCGTTGCCCGTGGCGACGTACGCCGTGTCGTCCACGCTCCCCGCCGACAAGACGCGGCTGCTGGTCGAGGACCAGGTGAAGCCGCTGCTGCAGCAGGTGGACGGCGTCGCCGGCGTCGAGGTGAACGGCGGCCTCGTGCGCGAGATTCAGGTGAATCTCGATCCGCGCCGGCTCGAAGCCCTGGAATTGCCGATCTCCGCCGTCAGCGAGGCGCTCGCGGCGGCCAACCTCGATGTGCCGGGCGGCACCATCACCGCGGGCGGCAAGGACGTGGTGCTCCGCACGAAGGGCGAGTTCACCAGCATCGACGAAATCGGCAACGTCATCCTGCGCTCGACCGGCGGCTCGACGGTTCGGCTGCGCGATGTGGCGGCGGTGGTGGACGGCTACGAGGACCGGACGACCACGACGCGCCTGAACGGCGTGGACGCGGTGTCGTTCGCCGTCCGGAAACAGGCCGGCGGCAATACCGTCGCCATTACCGACCGGATCAACGCCGTGCTGGCGAAGAACGCCGCGGCGTTTCCGGACCTGACCATCAAGCCGATTCACGAAGACGCGCGCTTCATTCGCTCCAACCTGGAAGACGTGCGCCTGAACATCGTCTTCGGCGGCGTCATGGCCGTGCTGATCGTGTTCGTGTTCATGCGCGACTGGCGGTCCACGCTGATCACGGCGCTGGCGCTGCCGACGTCCGTGATCGCCACGTTCTTCTTCATGTGGGCCGCAGGCTTCACGCTGAACATGATGACGCTGATGGCGATCTCGCTCGTGATCGGCATCCTCATCGACGACGCCGTGGTCGTGCGCGAGAACATCTACCGCCACATGGAGGAGGGCGAAGACCCCATGACCGCGGCCCGCAAGGGCACCGCGGAGATCGGCCTGGCGGTCATGGCGACGACGTTCACCATCCTCGCCGTCTTCCTGCCGGTGGGATTCATGACCGGCCTGGTCGGCCAGTTCTTCAAGTCGTTCGCGCTCACCGTGGCGTTTGCGGTCGCCATGTCGCTGGTCATCGCGTTCACGCTCGACCCGATGCTGTCGTCGCGGTTCGTCCGCTACGTGCCGCCGGAAGAGCGCGTTCGCACGCGGATGGGCCGGCTGCTGGAGCGCTGGGGTCAGGCCTACGACCGGCTCGATCGCCAGTACTTCAAGGTGCTGCGCTGGGCGCTGGCGCATCCGATCAAGGTGGTGGCGGCCGCGCTCCTCGTGTTCGTGGCCAGTCTCTCCACGTTGTCGCTCATCGGCACCGAGTTCGTGCCCAACGAGGACCGCGGCGAGTTCGTCGTGATGGTCGACCTGCCGCCGGGCATGGCCTTCGACGAAACCGTGAAGAGCGTGTCGGAAGTGGAACGCGTGCTGCTCGACACGCCGGAAGTCCGGCAGGTGTTCACCACGGTGGGCACCGGCGGCCAGATGCGCAAGTCACAGCTCCGCGTGCAGACCACGCGGAAGGACGAGCGTCGCGTCAAGCTGGAGGACATCAAGGCGGATCTGCGGACGCGCCTCAAGGCGATCCCGTTTGCGGAGATCAAGGTCGCCGATCCCGAGTTCATGCAGGGCGCGCCCTACGAGCCGCCGATCAACGTGTACGTGCGCGGCAACGACATGAAGGAGCTGAAGCGCCTGAGCGACGAGCTGGTCGCGACGCATCCGCGCGATTCCTGGCGCCGTGGACGTGGGCACCACGCTCGTGTCGGGCCAGCCGGAGCTGGTCGCGCACGTCGATCGCGCCCGCGCGGCCGACCTCGGCTTCAGCGTGGGATCGGTGGCCACGCAGGTGCGCAGCATGGTGGAAGGACTCGTGCCGAGCAAGCTGCGCGAGGAGGACCACGAGTTCGACATCCGCGTGCGTCTGGCGCCCGAGTTCCGCAACGACTTCATGGCGCTGGCGGCGGCGCCGATCCATGCGCAGGGCGGCGCCGTCGTGCGCACGGGCGACCTCGTCCGGATGGAGCCGGGCGTGGGCCCGAGCTCCATCGACCGCGAACAGCGCGTGCGGCAGGCCAAAATCGGCGTCGACCTGCAGGGACGCGCCCTGGGCGACGTCACGGCCGACATCCAGAAAGTGCTGGACGCGAGCTCGATCCCGGCGACGTTCCAGGTGGGCTTTGCCGGCGACGTGGAGCTGATGCAGGAGTCGGCGCAGGGGCTGGTGCTGGCGCTGCTGCTGGCCGTCACGTTCATCTACATCGTGCTCGCCTCGCAGTTCGAGTCGTTCACCGAGCCGATCATCATCATGCTGGCGCTTCCGCTCGCGCTGGTCGGCGCGCTGCTCATGCTGCTCGTCACCGGCCAGCACCTCGGCATGCCCGCGATGATCGGCATCGTGATGCTGATGGGGCTCGTGACGAAGAACGCCATTCTTCTCGTCGACCTCACGAACCAGCTGCGGCGCGAGAAGGGCCTCAGTGTCATCGACGCCATTCTCGAGGCGGGCCCGGTCCGGCTGCGGCCGATTCTGATGACGACCCTGGCGATGGTGCTGGGCATGTTGCCGTCGGCCTTCGGCGTGGGCGAAGGCGGCGAATTTCGTGCGCCGATGTCGCTGGCGACGATTGGCGGATTGATGACGTCCACCCTGCTGACGCTGGTCGTGGTGCCGGTCGCGTATCTGTTGCTCGATCGACTGCTCGAGCGCATCCGTCACTGGCGCAAGGCGCCGACGCCCGCGATGGCCAAAGCCGTGCGCGTGACGACGGTGCTGCTGTTGATCGCGCTCGCCGGAGGCGCGCTGGCGGTGACGAGCGCGTACGCCCAGACGCCGGGCTCGGCCGCCGACTGCGCCCAGGAGCCAGACGCCGGGCCGCGCGCTGACGTTCGAAGACGCGCTGCAGCGCGCCCTGGAAGGCAATGAGTCGCTGAAGGCGGCGGAAGCCCGCGTGCGCGAATCGGATTCACGCGTGTCTGAAGCGCGCACGTCGTTCCTGCCCACCGCTGACGCGAGCTATCTGTTCACGCCGGCACAGCAGGCCGCGGCGCTGCGTATTCCGGCGGGCATCTTCGGCCAGGACGAGCAGTTGTTTCGCGCGAATTTCACCCGCGAGAACGTGCTCCGCTTCGATGTGACGCAGCCGATCTACACCGGCGGCCGGCTGCAGTACGGTCTGGCCGCCACCGAGTCGCAGGCGGCCTCGACGCAGCATCAGTTCGAGCGTGCGCGGCAGGCGCTGACGCTGGAGGTCGTGCAGGCGTACTACGGCGCGCTCCTCCAGCAGCAGGGCATCGCGGTGGCCGAGGAAGGCCTGCGGCGGGCCGAGCATCAGCATCGGCTGGCGCAGACGCGCTTCGAGGCCGGCAGTGCCGCACGGCTCGACGTGCTGCGGGCCGAGGTCGAAGTGGCGAACGCGAAGGCGCTGCTCATTCGCGCGCGCAGCTCGGCGGAGACGGCGCTTCAGGCGCTGCGGGCGGTGATGTCCCTCGACGATCCGGCGCCGTTGTTTCTGACCGGTTCTCTGGACGAGGAGACGTCCGTGCCGGGCAGCGATGAGCTGATCGCCGGATTGCGCCAGCGCGCCGACGTGAAGGCGCTCTCCGCCGAGCGCGAAAGCGCGGTGCAGATGCGGAAACTCGCGGGCGCGGATCTCAAGCCCACCGTCGCGTTTACGGGCAGCCTCCAGTACCAGCAGGACGGACTCAATCAGTTCTGGAATGGCGACAACCGCAGTTTTCAGGCCGGCCTCGCGATCAGGATGCCGTTGTTCTCCGCGCCGAAGGTGGCCGCGCAGAAAGCCGCCGCGACCGCGCGCGAGCAGCAGGCCGTGCACGCGATCAACGCGACGCTGGACTGCGCGCGCCTGGAGCTGACGACGGCGGTTCAGGAGCTGGCCTCGGCGCGCGAAATCGTCGAGGTGCAACGCAAGGCCGTGGAACTGGCGCGTGAAAGCCTGTCGATCGCCGAAGTGTCGTACGAGAACGGCGTCATCACGTCGTCCGAGCTCAACGACGCGCGCGTCTCGCTGATGCAGACCGAGTGGGCGCTGGCCCAGGCGAAGTACGGCGTGATTGTCGCCGGCGCCAGGACGAAGTTCGCGGCCGGACTGTAGGGCATTTTCCAAACGCGTAGCGCGGATTGGGCTGCAATCCGCGTGCAGGTTGGCGGGCCTCAACCCGGCCCGCCCTACGTACGTTCAATGTGAAACCGCTGCAGGAGAGATCGATACGCCACCACGACGGCGATCGCGAGGGCCGCGCCGGCGATGGTGTCGAGGACGTAGTGGAAGCGGCCGTACACGGTGGCGATCATCACACTCACGGTGATCAGGACGATCAGGTACGCGAGGCGGCGCTGGTGCCGCCACGCGACCAGGCTCACGACGACCGCCCCCGACACGTGCGCGCTGGGAAACGCGCCGCCGCGCGCGCCGCCGCGCGCCGACACCTGATGAACGAGATCGAAGAAGAAGTGACCGGAGAGCGGCGGGCCCAGGCGCGGCGACAGGTAGTACGGGCTGTCCACCGGCAGCAGGATGAAGAACAGGTAGCTCCCCAGCAGCACGGTCGAGAGCATCAGCAGCAGCTCGCCGAAGGCCGCCCGCCGTCCGCTGACGTACCAGTACGCGGCCACCGATGGAATGACGATCACGTAGGAGAGGTAGGAGAAATGCAGGTACTCGGACAGCGGGACGAACGCCAGCCGCTCGCTCAGGTACAGGCTCGGTTGCCCGGCGAACAGCGCCGACTCCCAGGCCGGAATCGCCGCAGTCAAGCGCCAGTCGCCAATCACCGGCGCCAGCAGCTCGACTTCCTTGTAGAGCAGAGGAAACAGCAACAATGGATGCCAGTCGCGAATCACGCGCAGGATCCCTGCCGACGGCCTCGCGCGGTTCAGGATCAGCAACGACCCGGCGAGCGTGAGGTGCACCGCGACCAGCCAGACGCGGCCTGGCACGGTGTTCCCGAGGATGGCGATCAACGCGGCCGTGATCGCCAGATACGACGCCGTCAGCGTCGTCGTCCAGCGCGCAAAATCAACGCCCGGCATCCGGTATTATGATCTGAGAATGCCGCGGCCGCAGCGCATGCTCCGAACGTTCGGCCGCAAGTGGAGAGAGACCAAAATGGTGGCGCGCGGCTTCCAGTCCGCGAGTCACCCGCTCCTCGCGCAGATCGTGCCGATCCGCCGCTGCAATCTGGCCTGCACCTACTGCAACGAGTACGACAAGCACTCTCCGCCGGTGCCCCTGGCGACGATGCGCGAGCGCCTCGACCACCTGGCTCGGCTGGGCACCGCGAACATCGAGATCAGCGGCGGCGAGCCGCTGCTGCATCCCGACCTCGATGAGCTCATCCGGCACATTCGCGGAACCGGCGCGCTGGCTGGACTGATCACGAACGGCTACCTCCTCAACGAGCGGCGCGTCAAGGACTTCAACAACGCCGGGCTGGATCACCTGCAGATCAGCATCGACAACGTGACGCCTGACGACATGTCGAAGAAGAGCCTGAAGGTGCTCGATGCGAAGCTGCAGATGCTGGCGAAGCACGCCACATTCAGCGTCAACATCAACTCGGTGCTCGGTGGCGGCTTGAGCCGCCCCGAGGACGCACTGACGATCGCGAAGCGGGCGATCGAACTGGGTCTCACGGCGACGGTCGGCCTGATCCACAACGGTCACGGCCGCCTGCTCCCGCTGACGCCGGAGCAGCAGCGCGTCTACAACGAGATCACCTCGCTGACGGCGTCGGTCTACACCGTTCAGAAGCAGAACGATTTCCAGCAGAACCTCGCGCTCGGGCGCCCGAACGACTGGCAGTGCGGGGCCGGCGGCCGCTATCTCTACATCTGCGAGGACGGCCTCGTGCACTGGTGCTCACAGCAACGCGGGCATCCGGCAATCCCGCTGGCCGAGTACACCACCGAGGATGTCCGGCGCGAGAGCACGAGCGAGAAGAGCTGCGCGCCGCTCTGCACCGTCTCGTGCGTGCACCGCGTGGCGCTGCTCGATCGCCTTCGCACGCAGCCAGTCAAGACGCTCGACGAGATCATGCCGGCCAGCGGCGGCGGCGCCGTCAGCGTGCGCGCGCTCCGCTGGATGTTCCTGACCGGCCGGCATCACAAGCGCTTTCGCGCCGTCGCCGCGCGCCTGCTCGGCGCGCGCTCGTAGCACGTCCTTCGGCGTTACAATCCGCGCATGGCCGATGCGCTTTCCCGCCGCGACTTTCTCCAGGTGACCGGCGCCGGCGCGTTCGCGTCGTTGACGGCGCCGCCGCACCAGACGACCACGACCCAGACTCCACAAGCGCCGCCGGCAGGGGCCGCCTCCGACTGGTTCGACCGGCCGATGCGCTGGGTGCAGCTCACGCTGGTCGAGAACGATCCCGGGCGCTTCGATCCGCAGTTCTGGCTCGACTACTTTCGGCGGCTGCACGCTGACGCCGCCACGCTCAGTGCCGGCGGCATCGTCGCCTACTACCCCACCGACGTTCCGCTCCACCATCGCAGCGCGTGGCTGGGAACGAGCGATCCGTTCGGCACGCTCGTCGCCGGCTGCCGCGCACTGAACATGAACGTCGTCGCCAGAACGGATCCGCACGCCGTGCGCGACGACGTCCGGGCGGCGCATCCGGACTGGATCGCCGTCTCGCGCACTGGAGAGCCGCGGCGGCATTGGGCGAATCCCGAGCTCTGGGTGACCTGCGCGCTCGGACCCTACAACTTCGACTTCATGGACCGCGTGCATCGCGAAATCGTCACCAAATACAGTGTGGACGGCATCTTCGCCAACCGCTGGGCGCCGCAGGGCGGCGACTGCTACTGCGAGCACTGCGTCCGGAACTTCCGGGATGCCACGGGTCAGGCGCTGCCTCGAACGACCGATGCGCGCGATCCAGTCCGCCGCCAGTATCTCGAGTGGCGCAAGGCGCGATTGACCGCGCTCTGGAAACACTGGGATGCAACCGTGCGCGCGGCCAACCCGCAGGCTCGCTTTATCCCGAACGGCCCGCCGGACTTGAAAACCGCCGGCGAGCTGGCGGCGATTCAGTTCACCGACAACCAGGCGCGGCGCGGCCTCACGCCACCGTGGAACAACGGCCGGCGCGCCAAGGAATACCGCTCGGTGATGGGCCGGCGGCCGATCGGCGGGATCTTCAGCGTCGGACTCGAGGAGCCGTATCGCTGGAAAGACTCGGTGCAGAGCGAGCCGGAAATTCGGCTCTGGGTCGCCGAGGGCACCGCCAACGGCATGCGCCCGTGGGTGACGAAGTTCTCCGGTGTGCTGTACGACCGCCGGTGGCTGCCGGCCGTCGAGCGCATCTACGACTGGCACTTCCGCCACGAGCGCTATCTGCGGAACGACGCCCCGCTCGCGCGCGTGGGCGTGCTGTTTTCAGAACAGACGTCCACGTATCACCCGGGCATCGGGCCGGGAGATCGGGCCGAGGATCACGTGCTCGGCATGTACCACGCGCTCGTCGAAGCGCGCGTGCCGTTCGAGTTCGTCCACGAAGCCGTCCTCGCAGCCGACCAGCTCGATCGGTTCAAGCTCCTGATCCTCGCCGACGCTGCGGCGCTCTCGGCGGCGCAATGCAGCGCCATCCGCGCCTACGTCGCCAGGGGCGGCAGCCTGCTCGCGACGTTCGCCTCCTCGCTGTACGACGAGACCGGACAGCGGCGCGACGACTTCGGCCTCGCCGACGTCTTCGGCGTGTCGTTCGACGGACGCGTCGACGGTCCGATGCAGAACTCCTATCTCAACCTGGATCCGGACGCGTCCACAGGCCGGCACCATCCCGTGCTGGACGGACTCGGCGACACGACGCGGATCATCAACGGCGTCTTCCGGCTCGCTGTGCGCCCCACGATGGCCTTTCCGTCGCCGGTGACGCTGGTCCCGTCGTATCCCGACCTGCCGATGGAAGACGTGTATCCCCGCGTCCCGCGCACGGACACGCGAGAGATCTATCTGCGCGACCTCGGTTCGAATCGGGTCGTGTACTTTCCGTGGGACATCGATCGGACGTTCTGGGAAGTCATGTGCGTGGACCACGGCCGGCTGCTCGCCAACGCGGTCCGCTGGGCGACCAACGAACCTGCGCCCGTCGAGGTCGCCGGGCCGGGCCTGCTCGACGTCACGATCTGGCGGCAGCGGAGCTCGATCACGGTGCACCTCGTCAACCTGACGAATCCGATGATGATGAAGGGGCCGCTCCGCGAGCTGACCCCGGCCGGCACGCAGCGAGTGACGGTGCGCCTTCCTGCCGGGAGCCGCGCGCAGAAAGTTCAGCTTCTGACGGCAGGG
This sequence comes from uncultured Acidobacteriota bacterium, assembly GCA_963816795.1. GTDB lineage: Bacteria > Acidobacteriota > Vicinamibacteria > Vicinamibacterales > SCN-69-37 > CAWFLT01. Next base: position 698,417 of record CAWFLT010000006.1, read on the forward strand.
ACCACACCGCGAGTCGAAACCACAGGCAGCACGCTCGTCGTCACCGTCCCGTCGATCGAGTGTCATGAGGTCGTCGCCATCGACCTGTAAGGAGTCGCCCATGCAGCGCAGAGAATTCCTCACGGCGGCAGCGGCAGCGCTCACGTTGCCGGTGTCGACACTCGCACGCGCAGCGGCCGAGCGCCGGCTGCTGTACATCGCCCAGCCCGGCATCCGTAACTATGAGTCCTATGGCGGCGTCGGAGTGCTCGTCTACGACATCGGCGACGGATACCGCTTCGTCAAACGGATCCCGACGTGGAACCTGCCGGCAGGACAGCCCGCGGAGAACGTCAAGGGCGTCGCCGCCAGCGCCAAGACCGGCAGGCTGTACGTCAGCACAATCAGGCGTCTCGGCTGTATCGATCTTCGGACCGAACAGATGCTCTGGGCGAAGGAGTTGGAGGGCGGCTGCGATCGGATGTCGATCTCGCCCGACGGGCAGATCCTCTACGTGCCTTCCCTGGAAAAGGAGCACTGGAACGTCGTCAACGGTATGACCGGCGACGTGGTCGCAAAAATTGTGACGAATTCCGGCGCGCACAACACGCTCTATTCGCCCGACGGCTCACGCGTGTACCTCGCCGGCTTGCGCTCGCCGCTCCTTTCGATCGCCGACACGAAGACGCACACGGTCGTGAAGACCGTCGGACCGTTCGCGGCGTCGATTCGTCCGTTCACCGTCAACGCCGCGCAGACGATCTGCTACGTCAATATCAACGAGCTGCTCGGCTTCGAGGTCGGCGACATCACGACGGGCAAGAAGCTGCATCGGGTCGAGGTCAGCGGCGTGAAGATGGGCCCGGTCGCCAGGCATGGCTGCCCGAGTCACGGCATCGGTCTGACACCCGACGAGCGCGAGCTCTGGGTCTGCGACGGCCACAACAGCCTCATGCACGTCTTCGACAACACCGTCATGCCGCCTCGTCAGATGACGTCTTTGAAAGTGCGCGATCAACCCGGGTGGATCACCTTCAGCATTGACGGCACCCATGCCTATCCGTCGACGGGAGAGGTGTTCGACACGCGAACCAAGAAGCTCGTGAAGGCGCTCGAGGACGAGACCGGCCGGCAGGTGGGCAGCGAAAAGCTCCTCGAGATCGTCTTCGACGGGGATACGCCGGTTCGGGCAGGCAATCAGTTCGGAGTCGGCATCAAGCGATGATGTAGCCGTGCCTCAGCGGTTGTCATCGCACGTTTGACAGCCGCTCGAGGCCAGCCCCATACTGCCCGAAGTGCACCGTGACGCGACGCCACGGGACGCTGCGCTTCAAGCGCTGCTCTCGGCCGCAGACGACGGCGAGGTCGCCCGTGTGGGCGAGGTGCTCGACGCGCAGCCCGACATCATCAACGAGCGCGGTACGTTGAAGGGGCACACCGGACTCCGCACCGCGCTGCACTTCGGCGTGCATCACGAATCGGTCGTCAAACTGCTCCTCGATCGCGGCGCCGACCCGAACATCCGTGATGAGGGAGACAACGCGTTCCCGCTGCACTTTGCCGCAGAGCGCGGCGACCTGCCCATCATCCAACTGCTCGTCGACCACGGCGCGGAGACGGCCGCCGGCGAGGTCGACGATCACCGGCTCGACATCATCGGCTGGGCGACCTGCTTCGGAGACGCGAACAAGGACATCGTCGACTATCTCCTGGCCCACGGCGCCCGGCACAACATCTTCTCGGCGGTCGCCACTGGAGCGACCGCGGTCATTCGCGATCTGGCGTCGCGGTCGACGGCCGATCTCGACAAGGTCATGGACCACGCCAATCAGGGCCGCCGGCCGCTGCACCTCGCGGTGGTGAAACGGCAACGTGCGGCGGCTGAGACATTGCTGGATCTTGGCGCGGACGTGAACGCGACCGACACCGCCGGCCTCACCGCGCTGGATCAAGCCGCGCTCGATGCCAACGTGGAGATCGCGCAGTTCCTCATCGAGCGAGGCGCGAGGATCGAGCTGCCGGCGGCCATCGGCCTCAACCGTACCGAAGATGTCGAGAGACTGCTGCGCGACGAACCCGACTGCCTGAAGCCGGCACATCGCTGGGGGCGGCTGATCGTGCGCGCAGCCGAGCACGCATCGGGAGACGCCATCGAGGCGCTGATTCGCCACGGAGCGTCAGTGAACGTCCAGGACGACATGGAGACGTCCATCGACCACACCAGTGGGTATACCCCGCTCCATGCCGCCGCGTGGAACGGTAACACCGCGGCGGCGGCGGTGCTGCTGAAGCATGGCGCGGACCCGACGATCAGGGACGGCAAGTACTGCGGCACGCCAGCCGGCTGGGCCGACTACAACAACAAGCCAGAGTGCCGCGACCTGATTCTCGAGGCGAACATCGACATCTTCGATGCGATCGCGTTCGATCGAGCGGACCGCATTCCGGCGATTCTCGACCGCGACCCGCAGGCGCTGGTGCGTCCGTTTCGGGAGTATGCCAGTTGCGAGCCTGGCGACGAGTCGAGGCCGGTCCGGGACATGACGCCGCTCGACGCCGCGACGGCCGCGAACAAGGCCGAGGCGGTGCGGATCCTCACCAGCCGCGGCGCCGAGCTGGGGTGACGGCGGCTCCGTTACTTGACAGCGCGTGGCAGGAGCCTCGCCGAGCGCGTGCCCCGTCCGGTGAGCTTCTGGGCTGCGCGTGCGCAATCATGGGTAGCCGATGACAGCACTGACCGCGGAACGAGGGTCGAACTCTCGAAATTCAGCGCGTTGAAGTTGGTATCCGCCTTGTATCAGTCAACGGTGCCGGGCGGCTGTCGGTCTGATTTCGTCCGTCGCCCGAAACGCGGAGGGTGAATCATGAGTCTCGAGCGTCTTGCGCACGATGCGGGTGCATCCGATCCGACGATGACCCCACGAGTCGAGCTGCTCCAGCCGCTGCAGGAACGGTGGGTTCCGCACCTGCTCAGTGTTCTACGGATCGTGGCGGCGTTCCTGTTTCTCGCGCACGGCACACAGAAGCTCTTCGGGTTTCCAGCATCAACACCTGCCACGCCAGTGGAGTTCGCGTCGCTCATGGGGGTGGCTGGTCTCATCGAAGTGGTGGGCGGCACGCTGCTGCTGGTGGGCTTTCTGAGCCGGAGCGTCGCTTTCCTGCTGTCCGGCGAAATGGCCGTCGCCTATTTTCTGCGTCATCAACCGCAGGGCTTCTGGCCGGCGCTGAACGGCGGCGAGCTCGCTGTCCTGTATTGCTTCCTGTTCCTGTTTCTTGCCGCAGCGGGCCCAGGCGCCTGGAGTCTCGATGCCGTCATGCGCCATTCCCGCGCGGGACATCACTCCGGCCCGGCAGGCTACCGCTGGAGAACCTCTCACTGAAGAATCTCGGATCGCGGTAGCCTTGCTGATCGTCGAGAATTCAGTGAGCGTGGTGCACCCCGGCGTCACCGCGTGAGTCGGTCAGCACTGTGGGAGATCACAGCCGTTCACGTCACCTCTGGATCGGCGCCGCGCTGCTCGCAGCGGGCGTCGCGTGCCATGCCAGGGGCGCCGACATTCAGCGCGGTGCGCGCGATTGGGACACGGAACGCCAGCGCATGGTGACGGAGCAGCTTCAAGGCCGCGACATCCGGGACGCGCGGGTCCTCGATGCGATGCGCAAGGTGCCGCGCCATCTCTTCGTGCCTGAACCGGAGCGAGCCAGCGCCCATGCGCGATTCTCCCCTGCCGATTGGCTACGATCAGACGATCTCGCAGCCATATATCGTCGGGTTCATGACGCAGGCGCTGGACATCGCGCCCGGCGATCGCGTCCTCGAGATCGGCACCGGATCGGGCTATCAGGCCGCCGTGTTGGCGGAGCTTGCGAAAGAGGTGTACACGATCGAGATCGTCGCGCCACTGGCCGATCGGGCGCGCGAGACGCTCTCGTCTCTCGGATATCGCAACGTCCACGTGCGCACCGGGAACGGCTACCTCGGATGGCCCGAGCACGCACCGTACGACCGCATCATGGTGACCGCCGCGCCCGACGACGTCCCGCCCGTGTTGCTGGAACAGCTCAAGGTCGGCGGCCTGATGGCGATCCCGGTTGGCGTCGTGACACAGGAGCTTCGGATCCTGCGCCGCACCACGACTGGAACGGAAACGCTGCGGACGCTCCCGGTGCGATTTGTCCCGATGGTTCAGAAACCCGGGAAATGAGGTCGCGCTACTCCAGCAGCCGCCGCAGGATCTTGGCGAGCGCCTGCTGATCGGCCTGCGAGAGCCGTCCGAGCGTCGGCGGCGGCGACGTCATCCGCTCGACGCAGCGCCGCCCGCAGTTTCGCGCCGAGCGGCGTGAGACGCAGGACCTTGACGCGACGATCCGCGGGCGAGGGACGGCGTTCCACCAACCCACGAGATTCGAGCCGATCCACCAGACCGGTCACGTTCGAGGCATCGCACGAGAGCGCGCCGGCCAGCTGACCCATCGGGAGGCCAGATTCCGGCTCGATCACGTTCAAGAGATGACACTGGGCGGGCGACAACTCGAGCTCCGCAGCCAGGCCGGGCAGATTGGCCCGCTGCGAGAACGCAAAGCGCACCAGCAGTTGCCACGCTTCGCACGCGTGCGGGCCCTTGGCCTTCGCGCTCATCCTCGTCAGTATAGTTCACCTTCTCAATAGTTAACCACATCAATAGTTGACATCATCAAATAATAGGCGTATCGTCGCCTCATGACGTCCTTCAGACTGATCCCGCTCGACGACACCGTGATCTTCCCCGGCATGCCGGTCACCCTCTCCGTCGACCCCGGCGAGGACACGCAACTGCTTCTGGTGCCGCGCCGCGACGGCGAATACGCCAAGGTCGGCGTCGTCGCCGAAGTCGTGGAACGTGTCCAGCTCGCCGGCCGCGGTGTCGCGGTGTCGCTCATGGGGCTCCATCGCGCGGTCCCGGGGGCCGCGTCCACTGGCCGCGACGGTCGCCTGCGTGTGGAGGTGGAAGAGCGTCCCGATCAGACGCCCGCCGGCCGCCTGACGCACGAATCTCGAGCGCGAGTATCGCGCCGTTGTCGAGGAGCTGCTCCAGCTGCGCGGCGACGACGGGCGCATCAGCGCGTTCGTGCGCTCGATCGCGGCGCCGGGCGCGCTGGCCGACACCGCCGGCTATTCGCCGGATCTCAGCGTCGATCAGAAGATCGAGCTGCTCGAGACCCTCGACGTCGTCGAGCGGCTGACGCTGGCGGTCCGCCTGCAGAAGGAACGGCTGACCGAGCTGCACGTGCGCAAGCGGATCCGTGAAGACGTGGAATCGGGCGCGCAGAAGCAGCAGCGCGACTACTTCCTGCACCGGCAGATGGACGCGATCCGCAAGGAGCTCGGCCAGAACGAAGCCTCGGTCGCCGAGGAGTACCGGAAGAAGATCGCGGCGGCGGCGATGCCCGCGAAGGTCCAGGAGCAGGCCGAGCGTGAGCTCGTCGCGGTTCGAGCGGATGGGCGACTCGAACGCGGAAGCCTCGATGATTCGCACCTACCTCGACTGGCTGCTGGCCGTGCCGTGGGCGAAGCGCTCGGACGAGCGGCTCGATCCCGTCTATGCCCGGCAGGTCCTCGACGCCGACCACGCGGGCCTGGACGACGTGAAGAAACGGATCACGGAGTACCTCGCGGTGCGCAAGCTGCGCGCCGAGCGGGGCCTGTCCGATGATCGCCGCTCGGGCGCGATCCTGACGCTCGTCGGCCCTCCGGGCACCGGCAAGACGTCGATCGGCGAGTCGATCGCGCGCGCCACCGGCCGGCAGTTCGTCCGGATGTCGCTCGGCGGCGTCCGCGACGAAGCGGAGATTCGCGGGCACCGGCGCACCTATATCGGTGCGCTGCCTGGCCGCCTGGTCCGCGCCCTGCGCGATGCCGGCACGATGAATCCGGTGATCATGCTCGACGAGGTGGACAAGCTCGGCGCCGACTGGCGCGGCGATCCGTCGGCCGCCCTGCTCGAGGTGCTCGACCCGGCGCAGAACCACGCGTTCGGCGATCACTACCTCGACGTCGAGCTCGACCTCTCGCACGTGTTGTTCATCGCCACGGCGAACGTCGCCGACCGGATCCCCGGTCCGCTCCTCGATCGAATGGAAGTCATCCCGTTCGACGGATACACGATCGACGAGAAAGTGGCGATCGCCCGCGGCTATCTCTGGCCGCGGCAGGTCGAGCGCAATGGGCTCGTCGTCGAGGACGTGACGACCACGGACGACGTGCTCCGGACAGTCGTCAACGACTACACGCGCGAAGCCGGCGTTCGTCAGCTCGAGCGGGAGCTCGGCAAGCTGCTGCGGAAGACCGCGGCGGCGGTCGCTTCGGCCACCGCGACCAGGCCGGTGGCGATCGACGAGGCCGCCGTGCGAGCGGCGCTCGGCCGGCCGAAGGTCTTTCACGAAGTCGCCGCGCGAACGGCGACACCGGGTGTCGCGACCGGACTGGCCGTCACGGGCGTCGGCGGCGACGTGCTGTTCGTCGAAGCCGCGTCGATGACCGGCAAAGGCCGTCTTGCGCTGACCGGTCAGCTCGGCGATGTCATGAAGGAGTCGGCGCAGATCGCGCTGACCTACGTCAGGAGCCATGCCGCGCGGCTTGGCATCAAGGACGACGCGTTTATCGACAAGGAGTTTCACCTGCACGTGCCGGCCGGCGCGGTGCCGAAGGACGGGCCGAGCGCGGGCGTGACGATGGTGACGGCGCTCGCGTCGCTCCTGACCGGGCGTTCCGTCAAGAGCACGGTGGGCATGACCGGCGAGGTCACGCTCCAGGGCCGGGTCTTGCCGATCGGCGGCCTGAAACAAAAGGTCCTGGCGGCGCATGCGGCCGGGTTGACGGAGGTCATCCTTCCCGCTCGCAACGCGCCCGATCTCGACGACGTGCCGGCCGACGTGCGCGACGACATGCGGTTCCATGCGGTCAGCACCATCGACGAGGTGCTGGCCCTGGCGCTGGAACCTGACGCGCTCGCGAAAGCGGCCTGACGGCCTACGTGGATCGCGCCCGCGGAGCGTAGGCCGCTCGGCCGCCGGCGCGGCTTGACGCCACCTACATCGTGTAGTAGTACTGACACCTACACGGTGTAGGAGGTCGAGCCGCGCATGGTCCGTCGAAATCCGGTCAGCGACGCCGAACTGGAAGTGCTCAAGGTCCTCTGGACCGGCGGTCCGTCGACCGTCCGCGATGTCGCCGCGACCCTGCGGCGCCAGCGCCGGCGGCTCGCCTATAACACGGTGCTGACGCTCCTCTCGCGCCTGCGCGACAAGGGCTACGTCGCCGCCGACCGGCGCGACACGGCGCACGTCTTCCGTGCCGTCGTCACGCGCGACGATTTGGTCGGCTCGAGCCTGGCGACGCTGGTCGAGCGCGTCTGCGACGGCACCGCCAGCCCGCTAGTGCTCGCGCTCGTGCGCGGCGGACAGTTCTCTGCCGACGAGATCGCGCACTTCAGGAAGCTCCTCGACGACCTCGAGCCCAGGGACTGATCCATGGCGTGGTGGATCTTCCAGAACGTCGGCGTCACTGCCCTGCTGGCGGCCGTGGTCGCGCTGATCTGCCGCACCACGCGCCTCGGGCCGGTGGCGCGCCACGCGCTGTGGCTGCTGGTCCTCGTCAAGTTCGTGACGCCGCCGCTGGTCTCGTGGCCGTGGACGGCGCCGGATCCATTCGGAGTGTCTGCGCTCGACGCCCGCTGGGCTGCCCCGCAAGTCGCGGTGGCGCGCACGCTCGACGGGCATCGGCCAACAGACGCGATCGACGACGCCGCGATCGCCGTCGCTCCGGCCGTGGACAGCGTGGCCGGTGCGCGGGCGGATCGTTTCGCCGCCCAGCGGGCGCCCACGACATGGCGCTGGCTCGCGATGCTGTGGGCGGCGGGAAGCGTGGCGCTGATCGTCATCGAAGGCGCGAGGCTCGTGCGACTCGCCCGTCAGGTCCGCCGCGCGCGTTCGCCCGGGCGCGTCGCTCGTCCATCGCGTCGCCACCCTGTCGTCCCGGCTCGGACTCCGTCCCGTCCAGGTGCTCGTCGTCAGCGGCATCGCCTCACCGATGGTGTGGTGTCTGGGCCGGCCGCGGCTGCTCTGGCCGGCGGGGCTCCAGCCCGATGCGTCCGACGCGTGTATCGACGGGCTGCTCGTGCACGAGCTGGCCCACGTCAGGCGTCGCGACCACCTCGTCGGCTGGATCGAGCTCGCGGCCGGCGTCGTGTGGTGGTGGAATCCCGTGTTCTGGGTCGTCCGATCGTCGCTGCGCGAGCACGCGGAACTGGCGTGCGACGCGTGGGTGATCTCGGCGCTCCCGAATGGCCGCCGTGCGTATGCGGAATCGCTGCTCGCCGTGTCGAGCGCAGCGTCGTGGACCTTGCCTTCGATGGCGGTCGTCGGCGCACGCGCCACCAGTCGTCGTCTACTCGAAAGGAGACTCGTCATGATCATGAAAGGCCGTGCGCCGCTTCATCTCCCTGGGGCCGGGCTGCTGTGTCTGGCCGTGCTGGCCGCGGCGTCGTTGCCCGCGTGGGCGGCGTCGGAACAGCAGCCGCCGGCGCCACCCGTGCCGGTGGTCGTCCAAAGTGAACCGCCAAAACCTCCCCCGCCGGCGGTCGTCCCCGTTCACGCCGTGCGAGTGCGCGAGGCCCGTCAGGCCCAACCGCCTCCCCCGCCGCAGCCGGTGCCGAAGGTCGTCACACCGCGCACCGTGAAGTTTGCGTCGGTGGACGTGAAGCGGCAAGCGAACTTGCCCGCCGACGGGCGGCAACTACTGGAGCGGTTCGACGCCGATCGCACCGCGATCGAACGCGAGGCCGATCAGAAGGTCGAGGCGCTGCGCGCCGAGCTGGTGAAGACGCTCGAGAATCTGCAGGCGGAGTACACCAAGGCCGGCAAGCTCGACGAGGCACTGGCCATCCGCGAATACTTGCGCATCGGACCGCCTGAAACGAGCCGCTATTACTTCGTCAAATACAAAGGGAAATAGCCCGACCCGCCCCGGGGCCGGCGCGGGTAGCGGTCCGCCGAACGCTACTTCTTCCCCGCCTTGACGCCCGCCTTCGCCGCCTCTCGCTGGGCGCGCTGATCCAGGATCAGCCGGTACGTGACGTAGTACTTGTAGATGTTGCTCACGTAGGTGACCGTCTCACGCCCGATGCGTTCGGAAGCGATGCGCTCGACGTTGCCGAACCAGACATTCGGATCGAGCCCGCGCTCCGCGGTCTCGCGCCGGAGCTGCCGGACGCGCCCGGGACCGGCGTTGTAGGACGCGAACGTCATCAGCCCCTTGTTGAGCTGGTCCATCGGCTCGTTCGCGTAGTACCGATCGATCATGAACCGCATGTACTTCACGCCGGCGTGAATGTTCGCCTCGACTTCATTGATGTCGCCGACGTTCAGTTCCTTGCCGGTGGGCGGCATGACCTGCATCACGCCAATCGCACCCACAGGACTCTTGACGTTCTGGTCCAGCGTCGATTCCTGATAGCCCTGGGCGGCCATCAGCGCGTAGTCGACGTTGTACTGGGCCCCGTACTTCTTGAACAGCTCGACGACCGCGAGCAGCTTCTTCCGTTCGGCGTCGGCGGCGGCGTTCTTCACGTATTTGACGCTCTCGAGATAGCGTCGCTCGACGACGTTCCGGAACGCGTCGCCCTTCCCGTGCTTCGCAATCCACGTATTGACCAGCTCGCGAAGTTTGGGACTCTCCTTGCGCAACGCGACCGCCAGTTGGCCGCCGGATCGCACGGTGACGTCGCGGTGCACTTTGATGTTGGTGAACACCTGGCTCCAGAACGCGGCCAGGTAGTCGTCGACGATAGTGATCGGCACGAGGCCGGCATTGACCATTTCGAGCACGTCATCGTCTTCCAGGACCGCCGGAGCCGGTGTGATCACCACTGCCGGCTTGCCACGCGCCTTCAGCTGCGCGTTCAGGGCCACCAGGCTCTCATGGTAGATGCTGCGTTCACGGACAAACACGTGCTGGCCGGCCAGATCGTCGACGGTGGCGATCGGCGGCGCGCCCGGTCCGGTGACGACGACTTCGCTCACGTTCGGTACGCGTCGGCAGCGTGAACGCGACCAGCTTCTCGCGCTCGGGCGTGACGGTGACCATCGCGGCGACCATATCGACCTTGCCGCCAACGAGCGCGGGGTACAGTTGATCGCGCGTCATCGGCACGATCGCGACATGGACCTTGAGATTGCCGGTTTTCAGATCCTGGTTCAGGTCGTTCTCCAGGAGCTTCAGCGACTCGTACGTCAGACCGCGCTCCTGCCCTCTATCGACGAAGTAGTGGGTGCGGTTGAAGGTCACCGCCACACGGATGAGGCGACGCGCGATCATCGCGTCGAGGTCACCGGTGAACGGCTTGTCCATCAGGAGACGCGCGCTCTCCGGGAGAGCGTCATACGGTGAGGGCGTCGCCGGCAGCGGTGCGTCCTCTGCCACTGGCGGTGTCACTGGCGGTGCCGCCGGCGTCGCGGCGGGCGGCGTCCCTGGCGTCGCCTCGTTCGTCGGGCCAGAGCAGGCCGAAACCATAGCTACGGCGAGTCCGGCGGTGATCCACCTCGCACCAAACATCAGCTTCGTCATCCAGTCCTCCGCGGAGCGCGCGGGCCACCCTCAGTCGCACGGCTCCTCAACGCTGTGGCGATGGCAGGACGTGGGCCCCTGCGTCTCCCGGGACCCGATCGTCGACGTCCAAGATACCGCCTTTTCGCGCGAACCGCGTCCATCGGCGAGTCAGCCTTCACAACTGCGGTGAGCCCGGTCTCGATGGGCTGACGCGGCGTCTGCCGCCCCGCCTTGCTTGAACGGCACCGGACGAAGCACTAGGATGCCTGTAGCGGTTCATAAGAGCACGTTGTAAAATGCGGATGGAGCGGCGGGCTTCAGCCCGCCGTCGCTGGGCCGGCTGAAGCCGGCCCCTCCCGCCATCGGTCATTCTGCAACGTGCGCCAAAGAATCCGTCAGACGCCGCCCCAGCCGGCGCCGTGCCTTGCTTCAGTTGAGGAGGGGCCATGGCTCGTCGGATCGCCGCGTGCTCTCTGCTGGTCGTCGTCTCGATTGCGCTGATCGCCATGACACCGGCCAGCGCGGTCGGTCAGGAAACCCGCGCCACCGTCACCGGTACCGTGAGCGACCCGCAAGGTGCGGTCGTGCCCGGCGCCGTGGTGACGGTGCGGAACGTCGACACCAACGTGGACACACTGGCCACGAGCGATACGAGCGGCGGGTTCATCGTGCGCCAGCTCATCCCGGGTCGCTACCGGGTCACGGCCGCACTGCCGGGCTTCAAGACGTTCACCCGCGACGGCATCGTCCTGCGCACGGCCGAAACGGCCACGATCCGCATCACGCTCTCGCTGGGCGGGGTCGAAGAAGTGGTGACCGTGACGTCCGGGCTGACGCAGGTCGAGTCGAATGAGACGGCGATTTCTCAGACCATCGAGAACAAGCGCATCACCGAGCTGCCGCTGAACGGCCGCCAGGTGTACATGCTGCTGCAGCTCACCGCCGGCACGCTGTTCACGCAGACGACGTTCGGCGCCACCGGCTTCTCAGGCACCAGGGCGTGGGACGTCAACGGGTCGCTCACCATCCACGGCAGCCGGACCGGCAACAACGAGTTCCTGATCGAAGGCGCGCCGAGCTCGGGCACCGGCGGTGGCACGGGCAACTGGAACTATGCGCCGCCGGTCGACGCGATCGAGGAGTTCAAGGTGCAGACGTCCAGCACCGACGCGTCCTACGGGCGCACGAGCGGCGGCGTCGTCAACATGACGCTGCGATCCGGCACCAACCAGATGCGCGGCTCCGGAATCCTGCTCCATCGCGGGACGTGGCTCGACTCCAATCAGATTCAGAACATCCGCAACAACATCTCCAACGAGGGGCATGCCTACTACAACGGCGAAGCCATGCTGAGCGGGCCGATCCGGTCCGGCAAGACGTTCTTCATGGCCGGGTACCAGGGCTTCTACGAGAACATCCCGTTTCCGGTCACCCGGACCATCCCGACCGACCTGCAGTTGCAAGGAGACTTCTCGCAGACGTTCACCGCCAACGGACAGCTCATTCAGATCTACGACCCGGCGACGACGCGGCCCAACGCCGCCGGTACGGGATTCATCCGCGATCCGTTCGAGGGCAACAGGATTCCGGCGAATCGTTGGCATCCGATCGCGCGAACCCTGCTGCAGTACTTTCCCAGGGAAAATGCCACGCCGAGCAACCTGTCGGGATCGGACAACTTCGTCAACTCGCCAAGCGTCGGACGCTATCGCTACAACTCGTATCTGACCCGCGTCGATCACCTGTTCAGCGATCGCCACCGGCTGTCGCTGAGCAACAGCGGCAACTGGGGCATCGAGTTCCGCAACGAGAACGGGCTGCCGGAACCGTCCATTCGCAGCGACAACTATCCGACGCATCGCAACCACTATCTGCTGACCGTGGAGGACAACGTCACCATCAACTCCAGCACCTTGTGGTCCACGCGCGTATCGTGGGACCGGTTCGACGAGCCGCACGACAAGCTCTACGGCAGCATCGATCCGCAGCTGCCGTTCCAGGGTCCCTATCAATTGACCGGACCGCCGTTCGTCCAGATCAGCGGCGTGGTCGCCGGCCAGACGATGTTTCCGCGCACGTTCAGACAGCCGAAGAACGACGCCTACTCCCTGCACAGTTCGGTCTCGAAGGCAGCGGGCAGCCACTTCATGAAGATCGGCGGAGAATTTCGCGCGTATCAGTACTACCGGCAGGACGAAGTCACCTCGAATGGCACCTTCGACTTCAACGCCACGTTCACGCGGCGCGATCCGCTGAGCGGCGCGGGCGCGGCCTCCGGAAGCGGCATGGCCTCGTTCCTGCTGGGGCTGCCGGCGAGCGGCAGCGTGCAGACGGGCACACCTCGCACGGAGGAGTACCGGTACTTCGCCCTCTACGCGCAGGACGATTGGAAGATCGGCCCGCGCGCCACGCTCAACATCGGCCTGCGCTGGGACTATCAGCCGGCGGTCACGGTGCAGGACGACCTCACGGTCTCCGGCTTCGACACGACGTCGCCCAACCCGCTCCAGGCGCAGCTCGCTCCGGGCGCGATCAATCCGGCGACCGGCCAGCCAATCGTCCTGACGGGCGGCTTGCTGTTCGCCAATCGCGGCGGGCCGAAGTCGCCGTACAAGTCGGACTGGAACAACATCCAGCCGCGGGTGGGATTCTGGTACAAGCTCACGGACTGGCTGATCGCGCGCAGCAACTACGGCCGCTCGTTCCTTGGGCTGTCGAGCGGCGGCCAGGTCGGTGTCTACCTCACCGACTTTCAACGCAGCACGCCGTTCCTGGCGCAGGCGCCGAACAACGTCGATCCCGGCACGCCGTGGTCCACGCCGTTCCCCGACGGATTCCTGGAGCCGCTCGCCGGCGCGCAGGGCCTGCTCACCGGAATCGGGACGGGATTCACGATTCCCAACCCTGACTTCGAGGTTCCGTATACGGATCAGTGGATGGCGGGTGTCGACGTCCAGTTGCCGTGGAATATCGGTCTCGACGTCGCCTACGTCGGCAACAAGGTCAGCAAGCTCGGCGTGAGCCGGCCGATCAACGAGGTGCCCAAGGCCGAGAACGACAAACGCATCCCAAGCATGGGCGGCAACGCGAACTATCTGAACGTGACGTTCGCGAACCCGTTTGCCGGATTGGTGCCCGGCCAGACGTTGAACGCGGCCACGGTCTCGCGCGGCGATCTCTTGCGGCCGTACACGCAGTTCGGGGGCATCACGATGAACCGGCTCAACCTCGGGACTGCGTACTACAACGCACTCGAGACGGTGGCGACCAAGCGCTACTCGAACGGCGTGATGTTCGCGGTCAACTACACCTGGATGAAGCTCGAGGACCAGGTCAACTTCTTCACCAACTACGACACGGAGCCCTACCGCGACCTTCAGGGCGACCAGCGGCGGCACCGCGTGGCGATCACCACGCTCATCGACTTGCCGTTCGGCCCGGGCCGGAAATTTGGCGGCGAGACGTCAGGCCTGATCGCCGCCCTGATCGGCGGGTGGCAGGTCAACCTCATCGGCGAGATCCAGTCGGGCCGGCCGCTCGCGCTCGACGGTAACTCGGTGATGCTCGTGGACAGCTGTCGCGCTTGCCCAAGGATCAACAGTCGTTCGACCGCTGGTTCGATAACAGCAGCACGGCGCTGAACAACCCGCGTCCGGACGGGACCTTCGCCTGGACGCTCCTGGGCACGAACGAGTATCGCGTCGCGAAACAGCGGTTCCACGACGTCAACGAGCCCAGCGAGCCGCAATGGTCGATGTCGTTCTTCAAGTCGGCGCGGCTGCCGAACGACGTCAACCTGCAGTTCCGCTTCGAAGTGTTCAACGCCTTCAACGTCCGCGTGTATGGGGCGCCGAACACCAACCCGAACAACGCGAACTTCGGGATCGTGAGCACCGCGAGCCAGGTGAATTTCCCGCGGACGATTCAGTTAGGGGTGCGAGTGGCCTTCTAACGCGTGGCTTACTAACGCTCGGCCACGCGCAGCGCGACCGGAGAAAACTGGCCCACAAAGCCACCGCCCGCGCGTAACTCGAGCGTGATCGTGTCTTTCTGCGTCTGGGTGACTGACTCGACGTTGACCGTCGAGCCGTCGGGCGCGGCGTCGCGCACCAGGGTCGACCGGTACTGACCGGCGCCGAGAAACGACAACGGCACCTGAATGGTCTTCGCGCCTGGACCGCACATCACGGCGAGAAACCACGTCGTCCCTTTTCGCCGGGCGAAGACGACGAGCTCGCCGATCTCGGAGCCAGCGAGGACTCTCGTCTCGTCCCACGTCGACGGAATGCTCTTGATGACGTCGACGGCCGGACTGGCCAGGATACTCTCCGGGTTGGCCGCGATCGTCAGCAACGGACTGGCGAACATCGCGAGGCTGGCGATCTGGTGCGCCACGCTCGAGTCGCGGCGCCGCTCGGAGAAGATCATCGCGTGTAGTCGGCCGGACCCGCGAGGTAGCGCGTGAAGCAGGATGTCGGCCGGCCGCAGGTACCGCGTGAAGGGCAGGATGGTCTGATGGCGCGCGCGCTCGAGCATGCCGCTCGACTCCATACCGCGCACGCTTTCGCGGACGAGCTCGTTCGGCCAGGTGCGCTCGCGGCCGGTCGGCTTGTTCGATCCGTGGAACACGAGCAGGATCTGATGCTCGGCCGCCTTCCGCAGGAGCGCTTCGTAGAGATCGACAATCTCTTTGGCTTCGTGATCGAAGAAGTCGAGCTTGGCGCCGGTGACGCCCAGGTCGTGAAGCATCTTGAAGAACTCTTCCCGTGCCTCAGGCGTGCGCAGCTGGTTGGTATGCCGCCAGAACCAGACGCCGACGCCCTGCTGACGCGAGTACTCGACGACGTCGCGCCGCTCGTCCATCGTCCACTTGCTCCAGACTCCTTCGATGACGTGATGCTCGAAGCCGAGCTGGCCGGCGAGGCGGGAGAACTG
Source organism: uncultured Acidobacteriota bacterium (assembly GCA_963816795.1). Taxonomy (GTDB): domain Bacteria; phylum Acidobacteriota; class Vicinamibacteria; order Vicinamibacterales; family SCN-69-37; genus CAWFLT01. Next base: position 713,916 of record CAWFLT010000006.1, read on the forward strand.
CTTCATCCCCTCGACACCCATCGGCCCGCCGTCGACGTACCGCCAGACCGCGCGGCCGGGCTTCACCCAGCTGGTCTTGATTCCATCCGGGAACAGCGTCGGATCCGGCGGCGGACACAGGTTCGGCAGGATCGTGCTCGTTGCGAGCGTGTTGAGGTCGCGGCCGATCATGACGACGCGCCATGGCGTCGTGATCTACGAGTGCTCCCGATCATCACGACGCGCCACGGCGTCGTGATCTCACCGGTGATGGCGGCCGCCTTGCCCAGCCGCTTGCCTTCTTCCCGCCCGTAGCGCAACTCGAACGGGTAGTTCAGCGGCTGACGATGGCCGAGGCCGATCACCCACCCGCCGCGCCCGTTCGACTCGAGCGCCATGCCGCTGTAGTTCACGAGGTTCGCCTCGGTGATCGCGGCGTAGCCGCCGTTCTGAGGCAGCTTGAACGTCAGCGGCGGACCAGACCATTCGCCGGGCTGAACCGCGGCGACATCTTTCTCAGGTAGGGCGCTTCGTAGTGGCCCTCCATCCCGGCGTACCAGACCGTCGAGCCGGCCGGCAGGTTGAACGTCGAGGCCTCGTCGGGAACGCGCGACGTCGCTGCGTCGCCGGGAATGATGTGTCGGAATGCGACGCCGTCGTTGAACACGCGAACTTCCAGCGTGTACGCCACCGACGTCAAGTCGTTCGTCAGCGACATCGTGGCGCGGCTGGAGTGACTGACGACGGTGCTCCGAACTCCCGGCCATCGTAACTCTCCTTCACCTCGTCGCGAACGTCGGCGCTCATGATCAGGCTGGCTGACAAGTCATACTCGAAAAGTTCGAGGTTGAGAACGATCGGGGACGGATCGATCACGGTCGTGTTCTGCCGTGCACCGTGAACGTGAGGCGCTCAGCGTTCGGCAGCAGGGTGAAGCGCACCGGGCCGTCAGGGCTGACAACCTCGACGTGCGGCATCTAGAGGCGCTGGGATCGGCGGGTCGCTGCCGCCTGCTGAGGGACGGCGGCCGTCTGCGCCCCCGGATCGATCCAACGCCGACACCGTCAGGCACAACGCGATGACGACCTGACGCGTGGTGATCATCGCCGGAGGATACACCCGGCGATTGGCGCGCGATCGCTCGGCCACGCGCACGGAGAAGCACGGAGAAGCGCAGAGATCACGGAGAAGAACAAGTGACACCCCGCGCCGCCGAGCGGCGCGGGCCCGAGGCGCGGGGTGAGGCCCCGCGCCTCTAAGCAACGTCCGAGGTATTCTGGCTCGGTGAAACCGCGCGCGACCGACCGGATGGCAGGGCTGCGGCGTCTCCTGTCTGCCCTCTTCCTGCTGGGCTCGGCCGGGCTGGCGATCGAGCTGTGGTTCCTGGAGCATTACGAGGACGGCTGGATGATCTTGCCGCTGGCAGCGATCGGCCTCGGCCTGGCGACCTTCGCGCTGCGGGGCACGATCGGATCGCCGCTCACGGTCCAACTGTTTCGTGCCGCGTGCGGCCTGATGGTGGTGACCGGGCTCCTCGGCGCGGCGTTGCACTATCAGGTCGGCGTGGAGTTCCAGAGCGACATGGATCCGACCCTGTCGGCCGGCCAGTTGTTCTGGAAAGTCCTGCGCATGAAGGCCCCGCCGATGCTGGCGCCCGGCGCGCTCGCGCAATTGGGCCTGCTCGGTCTCGTCATCACCTATGGGTTGCCCGCCGGCCGGACCGTGCCGGCTTCGTCGACTGGAGTCTACCCATGAGTCAGTACCGTCCGTTGTTGTCCGCCTCCGTCCTTCTGGCCGTTCTGCTCGCCGGCGTCGTCACGCGCGCGCAGGTCGGTCAGGGCATTCTCGATCTGAACGCCGTGCCTGAATCCACTCTGGCAACGCTTCCCGGATTCACTCCGGCGATCGCCAAGGCGTTCGTCGCGGCGCGGCCGTTCGCGCACCATCGTCGAGGCCAACACGTTCCTCGTCGGTCAGAAGGTGACACCGGACCAGCTTGCGGCGCTGTACGGCAAGGCGTTCGTGCACCTGAACTTGAACACCACGACGGGGCCGGAGATTCTGCTGATCCCGAAGATCGCCAAGCGCATGACCCGCGAATTCGAGGAATACCGCCCGTGGGTGTCGATGGCGCAGTTCGACAAGGAGATCGGCAAGTACGTCGACGCGACCGAGGTGAACCGGCTCAAGTCCTACGTGTTCATCCCGATTGACTTGAATACGGGCACGGACGAGCAGTTCAAGACGATTCCGAATCTGCCCGGCAACATGCTGCGCGAGTTCAAGGAATACCGGCCGTGGAAGACCAAGGCGCAATTCGACAAGGAGATCGGCAAGTACATCGGCGAGAAGGAAACGGCTCGGCTGTGGCGCTTCGTCGTCATCAAGTAGCACGGCGATGCCTTCGACGCCGTCGCCCGCCGCTCAGGTGCGCGAGTACTTCGCGGCGCTCCCGCCGGAACACCGTCGAGCGCTGAAGAACCTCCGGACCGCGATCCGTGCCGCCGCGCCGGGAGCGACCGAGAGCTTCAGCTACAGGATTCCGGGATTCCGGCTCGACAACCAACCACTGGTTTGGTACGCCGCGTTCAAACGTCACACGAGCCTCTATCCGATCGGCACCGCGATCCGGCGCACGCTGGCGGATGATCTCGAGGGCTACGAAACGTCCACCGGCACGGTGCGGTTTCCGCTCGATCGGCAGCCATCGGCCGCCCTCGTCAAGCGGCTGGTCAAGGCCCGAATCGCGCAGATGCGGAAGTAGCTCGAGCGTGCGCGGGCCCGAACGACGGCACCATCAGCGGCACGGCCGGGTCGCAGCGGTGCATCCGCGAGAATACGTCGCTGCGATCGACCGGTTGTGGTGGCGCCACCAGGTCCCGCGAGAGGTCGTAGACGTAGACGGTCCGTTGGCCGCGAAACTCCCAGAGCGGCGTCTCCAGCCGCCGGGTGACGGCCTGGCCGGGAAACCTCCGGCGGAACTCAGGCACTTCCCACTCGTCGAGGAGCGCGTACGACGCGATGCCGCGAGTCCGCAGCCAGTCGACACCGCGGTCCAGCCAGTCGGGGTCGAGTTGGTCGTAACGCAATGTGAGCCGGCCGACGTAGTACCGCAGGCTGCCGCTGTGCTGCATCGTGAAGAAGACGCTCTGCGGCGGGCGTCTCGGCCGCGATGGTTCGCGAGATCGCGACGGATTCACGATCGCGAATCCAGGAGTCGAACGCGCCCCGGCGCGCGCGATCTCCACGGTGTGCGACGCAGAGCAGGATCGTCGCCCCCGCACCCAGGATCGGCGCCCATCGCCCCGTCCGATGCACCAGGCCGCAGATCAGGCGGCAAAGCCCAACATCAGCAACGGCCACGACGGGAGCACGAAGCGCAGAAACAGCCAGTCCTCGAAGGCGAGGTAGACGAAGTAGTGGAACCACAACGCGATCACCGACACACCGAGGAGAACGACCAGCCGCCGGTCCGCGAACCGACGGCCAGAGCCGCCGCGCCGGAACAAGCAGCGCGAGCGCGCCGAGGAGCGGCCACACTGTCTGCGTCTCGGTGAACCACGAGAAGTAGCGCGGCAGATTGGTCCAGAAGTTCGACCATTCGAACAAGCTGTCGAGCGGTCCATAGCCTGACGTGAACGGCGATCCGTACAGGTGGTTGTAGATCAGCGGAATCACGATGAACGCCGGTGCCAGGCCCCAGCGGCAAACGCCAGCAGGCGAACCGCGCGCTGTCGCCAGCGCGACGCCGTGGGCGACGCGTCGACGATGCAGTACCGCAATCCGATGATGCCGACTCAGGAAGGCGAGATTGGGTCGCACGAGCACCGCCGCGGCGAACGGCCAGGCCGGTCAGCCAGGCCGAGCGACGCGTCGTCCCGAGCATGCCGTAAAAAGCGAGCGACCAGAGCCCAGCGACCGGCATGTCGCTCATCGGCACCATCGCGAAAAAGAGAAACGTCGGACTGCACGCGACGAGGGCGGCCGCGATCACGCCGGCCGTCGGCACGCCGAGCCGATGCCCGAGGCCATAGGTGCAGGCGACCATGAGCGCCGCGCACAACGGTACGACGAGAAACATCGCACAGTGTCCGCCAACGAGCTTCAGGCCGGCCATCATCAGCGGCAGGCCAGGAGAGTAGGTGGGGATGACCGTGCCGAAGCCGAACTCTTCCGCCGGCCGGTAGCCGAGCGGCGACGCCGTCCAGTCAGCTTTCGGCCAGGGCAGGTCGGCCACCCAGGGCTGTGAGACCCGCAACGGTCCGCGAATCCACAGATCGGCCTGACTTGCGTAGCCGTAGGAATCGGCGCCGCCCGGGGCGTTGGTCGAGTAGATGACCGTGATGACCGCGACCCATCCGATCAGGATTGGCATGACGATCGCCGGACGTGTCACGCGCGACAGCGCCTCGAGTACCCGCGAACGCTGGTCGGGCGACGCCGTCGCCACAAACACGAGGCTGGCGGCCAGCGCGATCCAGAACGGCTTCGTCGGGTCGTTGCTCGTAATCGTGAGGCCGAAGAGATGGAGGTCGAACCCGCCGAACAGGATCAACGCGCCAGTCCAGAACCAGAACAGGCCGGCGACGACGAGCGCTGCGGACATGCGCCGACATTCTAGCCCGCGCGTTCCGCGCGGAGGTGCGGCCAGCAGGGCCACGGTCCGGTGTGCTAGCCTGCCGGGAGCCTAAGCGGTCTCGTCGACCGCGCGGGGGACCCAGCGGCGCAGCGTGCGCCATCGGGGCGAATCTCGCCGACGCCCGAGGAGAGCCACGGACCGGCGTGACGAGGAACGACCACCTCGAGCCCGTCAGCTAACCCCGTCGGCGTAGGAGGTCGAGTGTCCCGAGTCCCGCCGCGCCCGGCACGATCGCTCGGCCGCTGGCTGCTCGCCGATCATCATGCATCTGCCGCCGGCGCGCATCGATCGACGTCACCCTGGTGGCAGGTCATGTGTCTCACCGGCGTCGACTACTTCTCGACGCTTGGCTACCAGCCCGGGATCGCCTTCGCGGCCGCCGGTTTCCTCTCGCCGTTCGCCACACTGATTCTCGTCCTGCTGACGATCGTCGGCGCGCTGCCGGTCTACCGCCGCATCGCGGTCCTCAGCCCGTACGGGCAAGGCAGCCTGTCCGTGCTGGAAGAACGGTTGCCGCAGTGGCGCGGCAAGGGGCTGGTGCTTGTCCTGCTCGGGTTCGCGGCCACCGCCTTCATCATCACGATCACGATGTCAGCGGCCGACGCCACCGCCCACATCATCGAGAACCCGCTCACGCCCGGCTGGTTGCAGCATCCCGTCGGCGTGACCTTCCTGCTGCTGGCGGCGCTCGGGGCCATCTTCCTGCGTGGCTTTCGCGAAGCGATCTGGGTGGCGGTCGCGCTCGTGGCCGCGTTTCTGGTCGTCAACATCATCGTCATCGCGTGGGAGCTGGTGCTGCTGTGGCGGCACCCGGCGGCCTTCTCGGACTGGACGCGCAACCTCTTCGCTCAGCAAGGCAGCCTGAGCATGATCGTGGTGATGTCGCTCGTCATGTTTCCAAAGCTGGCGCTCGGCCTCTCCGGCTTTGAAACGGGCGTCGCGGTCATGCCGCTCGTGCGCGGCGAGGGCAAGACGCCTGACGAGATCCTCCAGTCGCGCATCGCCAACACGCAGAAGCTGCTCGGGACGGCGGCGTTCATCATGAGCGTGCTGCTGATCGGCAGCTCCCTCGTGACGACGACGATGATTCCACCGGAAGAATTCGCGCGCGGCGGGCGGGCGGAAGGACGGGCGCTCGCGTTTCTGGCCCATCGTGACATCGGCGAGCCGTTCGCGACCTTGTACGACCTGGCGACGATCGGCACGCTGTGGTTCGCGGGGTCGTCGGCGCTGGCGGGCCTGCTCAACCTCGTGCCGCAGTACCTGCCGCGCTACGGGATGGCGCCGGACTGGGCGCGCGCCACTCGCCCGCTCGTGCTCCTGTTGACCGGCGTCTGCCTGGTCGTCACCGTGATCTTCGAAGCCGACGTCACGGCGCAGGCCGGCGCCTATGCGACTGGCGTACTGGCACTCATGACGTCGGCGGCTCTCGCCGTGGCCATCGGTCTGCCGCGCCAGCGCTGGTATTTCGCGCCGATCGCCATCATCTTCGCCTACACGACGCTCGTCAATGTCTACGAGCAGCCCGAAGGCATTCAGATCGCGGGCTGGTTCATCATCTCCATCATTGGCGCGTCGCTCGTGTCACGCGTCATGCGCTCGACGGAGGTTCGCATCGAGAGCGTCGAATACGACGCCACGGCGGGCCGGTTCGTGAACGATGCGGTCGGCCAGCAGGCCATCCGCATCATCGCCAGCCGCCCAAACACCGGATCGCCCGAAGAATACGCGCGCAAGTTCGCGGCGGCCCGCGATTCGCATCATCTGCCTAACGAAGGCTGCCTGTTCCTCGAAGTCAAACCCGGCGATGCCTCCGATTTCACGGGGCGGCTCGCCGTCGTCGGCGTCGAGATCGGCGGCTTTCGCATCCTGCGCTGCAGCAGCCCCGCCGTGCCGAACGCAATCGCCGGTCTGCTACTTGATCTTCGAGATCGAACCGATGCGATTCCGCACGCCTATTTCGGCTGGACCGAGGGCAACCCGATCGCGTATCTCCTCAAGTTCCTCGCGTTCGGTGAGGGAGATACGGCCCCGGTGTGCCGCGAAGTGCTGAGGAAAGCCGAGCCTGACCCGGTCCGGCGTCCGCGCATCCACGTCGGCTGAACAGCCGCTCATGGCAACGTAGGGCGGGCCGGGGTTAAGGCCCGCCAACTGCACGCGGATTGCAGCCCAATCCGCGCTACGCGTTGGAATGCTATAAGCAATCCACGGTAGGCCCCCCTCCGTAGGGATGGTCATGGTCGTTTTGCGATTGCTGCGGTGCGTGGTCGTGCTGTTCTCCGTCTGGCGATGCGCTGCCCTCGCGCAACAGCCGTCGATGGCCGGCCGGGTGGGCGACGAAACCGGCGGTGGACTGCCGGGCGTGTCGGTCCAAGCGGCCTCGACTGACGGGAAGACGACGCGCATCGTCACAACGAACGAGACGGGGCACTACCAGTTCGAGAGCCTCCCGGCTGGCCGGTACGACGTCACGTTCTCGGAAATGAACTTCGCGAGCGTCCGCCGGCGCAATGTCATCGTGCCCGCGACCGGAGCCGGACCACGCGTCGACGCGATTCTGCAGGTCGCGCTCTCCGCCCAGGTCGTGGTGACAGGCCTGCGTACCTTCAGAAACCTCGCGGACCTGGACCGGCCGTCGGAAAACCTGGTCGGCGTGGCGGGCGCCGCGAGCGAAGGCGCGGTGACCGGCGCGCAGATCGCGGCTCGGCCGATCATGCGCTCGGCGAAGTGCTCGAAGCGGTGCCGGGCGTCATCATCAGCCAGCACAGCGGCGAGGGCAAGGCGAACCAGTACTACCTGCGCGGCTTCAACCTCGATCACGGCACCGACTTCGCCACGACGGTCGCCGGCATGCCGGTGAATCTGCCGACGCACGCGCACGGCCAGGGGTATGCGGACGCCAACTTCCTCATCCCCGAGCTCGTCACCGGCGTCCAGTTCCGCAAGGGACCGTACTACGCCGACACCGGCGACTTCTCGGCCGCCGGCGCGGCCAACATCAACTACGCGAACGTGCTCGACCAGTCGATCGCCAGCGTGAGCGTCGGCCAGGACGGCTGGTCACGCGCGCTCTTTGCGGCATCACCACGTGTGGCCGGCGGGCACTTGCTGGCGGCACTCGAGCTCAATCACAACGACGGCCCCTGGGAGCGCCCGGACGACTATCGGCACGTCAACGGCATCGTGCGTTTCAGTCGCGGCACGCCACGCAATGCGTTCTCGATCACGGCCCTTGGCTATCAGAGCGACTGGAACTCGACCGATCAGGTCCCGCAGCGCGCGGTCGACCGCGGGACGATCTCGCGCTTCGGAGCGATCGATCCGACCGCTGGCGGACGTACGGCGCGGTACAGCGGTGTCGGCGACTACCAGCACACCACCGATCGGACGCTCACTCGCGCATCAGCATTCGTGTCCAAGTACCGGCTGAATCTCTTCTCGAACTTCACGTATGCGCTCGACGATCCGGAGGCGGGCGATCAGTTCGAGCAGGCCGACCGCCGCTGGCTGGCGGGGGCGCGCCTGAGCCACAAGCGCCAGGTTCGCTCTGGCGATCGATCCGGCGAGAACACGTTCGGCCTCGACGTTCGTCATGACGACATCTCCGCGGTCGGCCTCTATCGCACGTCCGCGCAGCGGCGGCTGGACACGACACGCGAGGATGCGGTGATGCAGACGTCTGTCGGGCTCTTCGCCGAGAACGCGATGCGCTGGACACCGTGGCTCCGCACCACGACCGGTCTGCGGTTCGACCGCTATCGGCTTCAATGTGCGGTCCGATGCGCCGGTCAACTCGGGCATCGCGACGGCGGGTCTGCTCAGCCCAAAAGCCAGCGTGGTGCTCGGCCCGTGGCGCGCCACCGAGCTCTACCTGAACGCCGGCACCGGGTTTCACAGCAACGACGCACGCGGCTCGACGATCACCATCGACCCGGCGACCGGCCACCCTGCCGAACGCGTGACGCCGCTCGTGCGCGCGACGGGCGCGGAGGTCGGCTTCCGATCGGTCGTGATTCCACGGGTGCAGACGACGGTCGCCCTCTGGCAGTTGACGCTCGACTCGGAGTTGCTCTTCGCGGGCGATGCCGGAACGACGGAAGCGAGTCGCCCGAGCCACCGCTATGGCCTCGAGTGGTCGAGCTACGTCCGGTTGCCGAACTCGTTCGCGGCGGATGCGGACGTCGCCTGGTCACATGCGCGGTTTTCCGACGCCGACCCCGCCGGGAATCGGATTCCCGGCGCCCCCAACCTGATCGTGTCGGCCGGCCTGACCGCGGAAGCGATCGGCCAGGCCTTCGGCAGCATCCGGTTCCGCTACTTCGGCCGCCGGCCGCTCGTCGAAGACGGCCGTGTCATGTCCAGCGCGACCGGTCTCGTCAACGCCCAGATCGGCTACCACGTTCGGCAGAATCTGCATCTGATGGTGGACGTCTTCAATCTCTTGAACGCGACGGCCAGCGACATCGACTATTTCTATGCATCGCGGCTGCCAGGCGAACCCGCTGGCGGCATCGATGATCTCCACAGTCACCCGGCGCCGCCGAGAACGGCGCGGCTGGTCGTCCGCGTGCAGTTCTAGCGGCTACGCACCGTAAAGTTCCTGAACGCCGTGACCGAATCGCGCTTGGTCCAGAGCCCGACGCGGCCGGAGATGTCCGCGCTGTGCGTGTAGTCGACCACCAGATCCGTGCCGACCTGGCCGGAAATCTTCCGGCCGGTGATCGTGACGGCGATCGGATGCCAGACGTTCTTCGCCAGTTGCGTATGCTTCGCTCCGTGCTCGATCACCCGGCGTTGTCCTTCGCTGTAACTCCAGACAGCGACATTCCCGTCTTTCGTGTTGTACCGCACGAACAGGTAGTCGCCTGTCGGCTTGAGGTCGAACGCAATCCCTGCCGTCTGGTCGGACTCGCCCGCAATCAGTTTGAACTCGCTCGAGATCGTCCCCGCCGTGAACGACGCGGTGGCGGTCCAGACCGAAAGCGGAAAGGCGCCCGGCGCGGTGACGTTGGCGATGAAAGCGTCAGACGGTGCCCGAAACAACGCGGCACCGGCAGCCGTCGCTTCGGCAGTCGTGTGCGTGCCGCTCCACGTGGTGCCATCGGCGATCCATTCGCCGCCCTCGCCGGCCGACCATGCCCCGACGACCGCGTGAAACGGACGGCGGCGCTCCTGCGCCGACGCCTCGGTCTCCTGGAACGCCCCGCCGAAGAGCGCTGGCCCGACCGAGGCCAGACTGACGATCAACGCACGACGCGCACGATGCATGCTTCCGCTCCCCCGAATGTGACAACGGCGGCTCACAGCCCGAGCCGCCCTACGTACGTAGCGCGGCCCGGGTTGGGGGCCGCGGCCGCTAGAACGCCAGCGTCACCGTCGCCGACAGTACATGATTCATCCGGTCAGGCAGCGCGTGACCATTGATCAGCCGATTGAGATAGCCGGTCTCGAGCCGCACGGTCGCGCTGAAGGCCTGGCTGATCCCGGCAAAGATGCGGTGCTGGTCAAACCCCTTGCCTGTCAAGGTCGTCTGCCGCAAGTGCGCGGTCACCTCGTCGGAGAAGACCAGCGAAGTATGGCTGCCGGTCGTCAGGGGCCGGGTGTAGCGAATCAGGCCGCGAATGCGCCAGGCGAGACCGCTGTTGTTCTCGATGGCACGCTCCTCGATACGCCCGCGGACCGACAGGTTCCCGGCGTGGACGCGTGAGGCCCACACGTATTGTTGATACAGCCGATGCTCCTGGCGGACACCGCCGGAGGCGGGGAAGGTCGGCGTCTCCGCATACCCCAGCCAGATGCTGGACTTTCGCGTGAGGTCGTACCCGACGATGGGCCGCACGGCAAAGAGATCGACCTCGTTCACACCGTCACGCGTCCGCAACTGCGTCTCGACCTGCCAACGCCAGGCAGACGACGTGCCGCTGCGTTCCTGCAGCGTGAAGCCAACCCAGACGCGTTCGTCGGTCATCAATTGGGCCGACGCCTGTGCCGGCATGGCTGCGATGACCGCGGCGGCTGACAACGTCATCCAGAGAGCTATCTGACATCCATGTCTCACGCGCCGACACTATAGCGCGCCGGCTGTCCGCGGCGCGTCACCTTACCCGGATGTTGCGAAATTCAATCGGCGCGCCTTCCGCTTCGAGGCAGAGATAGCCCTCACGCGGATCCGCGTCCTGGCCGCCGGAGACTTCCTCACCGTTGACCCACAGCCTGACCTCGCCGGCAATCGCGCGGACGTAGTACTGGTTCCACTCACCTGCGCCACGGCTGAGTGATTTCTTTGGAAAGCTGCGCAGGCCATTCGGCGAGCGCGGCGCGAACGGCGTCAGCTTCGATCGGCCGACCGCGAAGACGTCGCCGTGGGTCGTGAACCAATCCCCTTTCCGTCCGCTACGCGCCTCGTACTGGTCGCGGAACGCGTGATCGAGCATCTGGATCTCGATGCCGAGATCGGGCAGTACGCCGGGCGCAAGTCCACGCAGCGCCGATTCAGGGACCCAGAGGAATACGCCGGAGTTGCCACCCGGCTGGAGGTGGCGCCACTCGATCAGGAGCTCGACGTTCGTGAAGGATTGCGCCGTGCGCAGGACGCCGATCGGCACGCCGGTCGAGACGAGCAGGTCACCTCGCCAGGTCCAGGTGTCCGGCGTGTCGTTGACCCGCACGAAGTCGGCCGGGCGGAGCGTGCGCCATCCCGGCTCGGCGCCGGTTGGCGGCGCGCCCGCCGCCTGTTCGGGCCGCGGCGCCGGCCATGCGAGAGCAGCGAGGGCGACGAGCGCCACAGCGCGCATCGACAGAGGATACACTTGGGACGATGATCGCCGGGTCTCGCGTGCGACGCGTCCTGATGCTGGCGGTCTTCGCGTCTGCCCTCGCCGCCGCCGCAGCCTCGACGCCCGCAGCACAGGTCCCCGCCACGTCGACGTTCGCGGCGGAGATCGCCGCGCTGTCCGAGCCGGGCGGGTACTTCGATACCGACAACCTCATCTCCAACGAACGGTCGTACCTGCATGTGATTCCCGACCTCGCTGCGGCGAAGGTTCGCGGCGGCGCCTACATCGGCGTCGGGCCCGATCAGAACTTCTCGTACCTCGCCCACGTGCGGCCGGCCGTCGCGTTCATGCTCGACATCCGTCGCGACAATCTGCTCTTGCATCTGCTCTTCAAGACGCTCTTCGGGATGTCCCGGACGCGGGTCGAGTATCTGGCGCTGCTGCTGGGGCGTCCGGTGCCTGACCCAATCGCGGGCTGGGAAGGCCGGCCGATCGACGCGATCGTCTCGTATCTCGACGGCACACGGCCGTTGGCGCCCGCCGCAGTGGCGGCGCTGCGCAACCGCGTCGACGAGCGGCTGTCGGCGCTCGGATTGCCCTTGTCGGCGGCCGACCGGCAGACGATCGCGAGCTTTCATCAGCAGTTCATCGCCGCCGGCTTGTCACTGCAGTTTCACAGCGCCGGGCGCGCTCCGCAGTTCGACTACCCGACCTATCGCGACTTGATCCTCGAAGTCGATCGTGGCGGCCAGCGGCGAAGTTTCCTCGCAGCGGAAGCCGATTTTCAGTTCGTCAAGAATCTCCAGGATCGCGATCTCGTCATTCCCGTCGTCGGGAATCTCGCCGGGTCGTCCGCGCTCGCCGCGATCGGCAAGGCGATCGCGAAGCGTGGCGAGCGGCTCTCGGCCTTCTACTCGTCGAACGTCGAGTACTACCTGTTTCGCGACGACAGTTTCGGACGGTTCATCGCCAATCTCTCAAAGGTGCCGCGCACCGACAATGCGGTCGTCATCCGCAGCGTCTTCAGCGGCGGGACGCGTGTCCCGGGCTACAACAGCGCGTCCTTGATTCAGCCCATCGGCGCACTCGTCGACGGATTCGCGCGCGGGCAGTTCGGTCAGTACTGGCAGCTCACCGGCCCGGGCCGCTGAAGTTCGCCGGTCGCACGCGAAGACAGGCTCAACCGCCCAGCTACCAGTGCACGGTCCAGCCCGCGCGCTGCAACTCTCGCAGCCGGCGCCGAGCCTCGGCACGCGCGGTATCGCGATCCGGATAGTTCCAGGTGAGCAGCAGACGATCGTTGCGGTAGTACTGCAGCCGCCATTGGCTTCCATCGGGACGAAGCACGGCGTCCAGATGGTCGTGCCGCCGCCGCGCACGCCACAGCCGGGAGTTGAGGTCGCGCGTCATGCCGTGTGACCAGCGTAGCGCACTCCTGCAGCCTCCCGAAGTGTCGGCGGCTTCACCATTTCGGCAACGTGCGGCCATACTTCCGCGGTTGAGGAGGCCAGGGCATTGGCACCGTTCTTGATGTTCAAGTCATCATGAGCAACTCACGAAAACCTGAGAGAAGTGCCGAAGTCCTCCGCTGGCAGTTCGCCAAGCGCGGCCAGCGAATCACGTGCGCCGTGCTGGCCCGGGGTCAGCGCACTTTCGATGTGATGACTCTTCAACACGGCCAGCTCCGCAGCGCTGCGGTGGAAACGTTCCACGCCGCCGTTGACGCGTTGGGTCGCCACGCCGCGATCGCCTCGCAATTGCGGTCGCGCGGCTGGTCGGTGGCGGCGTACACGTCCTGACGGCGGACACCGGCGACGCGGCCGGTGCTATCGTTTGGCGGTGATCTCGACAGAGGTCTCCGGCCAGTTGCCGCCGCGGGTCGGGCTGGCGGTGCTTCTGACCATCGTCCTCCTCTTCTTATCGTGTGGAGTTGTCGTACTCTCCGCGCTGGTCGAGAGGCTCTCGCGTGTGACCTCGCTCCCTGAGACGCAAGCGGCCATCGTCCCTCAAGTTCGCCAGGTCATCGGGCGGCACGGCGCCGAACCCGGCTCCTTTCTCGGCCCGTTCGGCGTCACGATCGGACCCGCAGGCGAGGTCGTCGTCGCCGACGATTTTGCGCACCGGCTCTCGATTTTCGACCGGAACGGGACCTTCGTGAGAACAGTCGGACGTCACGGCACGGGGCCGGGAGAATTGGCGTCGGTCGATGCGCGTGGCTCGAGCCAGGCACGTCACGCGCTGTTCATCGCGGACACCGGCAACAATCGTGTGCAGGTGCTCGAGCCGGACGGGCGCGTCGCCCGCATTCTCGGTCCTCGCTGGTTCGGCCTCATCAATTCCTTGAGAACTCCTCGTGATGTGTTGGTCGCGTCCAATGGCGAGATCTTCGTCGCCGATTTCGGCAACGGGGCCGTCCGCGTCTTCGATCAGCGCGGCCACCTGCTCCGCTCGATCGACGGATCGCGGCGGGCCGGGAGCACTGGACGCCCCGTTCAATTGACCGTGTCGCTCGCCTCGGAGCTGTACGTCAGCGACAGCCGGCGACATCACGTGGTCGTCTTCGGCCTCGACGGGTCGTTTCGACGATTGATTGGCGCGCCCGGCAGCGGGGCCGGCCAACTGCACGGCCCGCATGGGCTCGCCTTCGGGCTGGACGGCCGGCTCTATGTCGCCGATCACCTCAACGATCGGGTGCAGGTGTTTCGCCCCGACGGCGCGCCCGTCGGCGCGATGGGACGACGTGGTCAGGCACCGGGCGAGTTGATGCGACCGACCGATATCGCGGTCGGGAAAGAGGGACAGATCTACGTTGTGGACGCGGGGAACCACCGGATCCAGGTGTGGTCGCCGTTTCCCGCCAAGTGACTCACCGGCTGAAGGCCGCCGTCGTCTGTCCCCTCCCGGACAAACGCCAACAGCGCTTCAGCCGGCTTCGGCCAGCGTGTGAACGTTCCTGACGCTCAGGCGCGCGGCACACCAGCGAGTGGGGTCCGCGTGTCAGCGGTTCGAGCGTCGTTGAAGGCCTCTCGGCCAACCTCGATCGCGCGGCGGCTCTTCGCCATCACATCGCTGACCGCATGGGACGCGTCCTCGTAGGCGGCGGCAGCCCGGCGCTTGAGACGCTGGGCCGAACTCGACATCTCCCGGCGCATATCCGCGCCGGACTTCGGGGCGTAGAGAAGTGCCACTGCGGCACCCAGCACGGCACCGCACAGGATGCCGCAGGCGAAGGCGTTGACCTCACCAAACCCGCCGTCACCGGCGCGCAACTCACGATTCATGACTCGCTCCTTCCTGCGTAGGCCGCCACTGTCGTAGGCAGCCCTCAAAGGACGCCGGCGCTCAGCCACGGCGGGCGGCTCCAGCGCGTCTTCCGTCACGGCCGAACAGCGCCGACGCACCTGCGCGCACTGCACTGACGAGACCAAAAATCGGCCACGCGCGCCGCGACGCCATCGACGCCACGGTGACCACGGTACTGGCGGCACTCCCGGCTCGCTGCATGACCTGCCGGACGGCGTCGTCAGCGCGCCGAACGCGGTCGACCGCGTCGTGCACCTCGGACTTCACCTCGGCGAGCGCGTGCTCGGCGCGGCGTTGGAAGCGAACCGCACCGATGAGCAACGCGATCACGAGGGCCAGTTGCACCAGACTCGAGATCGCGATGATGGCGAGCCAGCCGTTTGTCGTCATCCCTTGCGGTCAATAAGCACGCGCCGTACCAGACGTCCGCGCACCAATCAGGCGCCGTTGCGACACAAGTGCGACAGCCGCTACCTACTTTCTACCTACTTTCGGTCGCGGCCGACCCTACCCGCCGCCTGCCGCCTGGTCGCAGCCGTGACCAATTTGACAATAAATACTTTCAATATGATACTGAGGGACATGACAAGCCGGTCGTCGCGAGTGACGCCCCTGGAGGCCGCTGCGCTCACGCCCGACGCTGCGTCCGAGGGCCTCGCCGTCGTCAGCCGGGATGCCGCCGCCGGAGCCCTGTCGGATCCGACGCGACGTGCCGTGTTGTCGCATCTCCAGTCGCCGGGGTCCGCGACGACGGTCGCCAAAGCCGTCGGGCTCAGCCGCCAACTGGCCAACTACCATGTGCGGTCGCTCGAGCGGGCCGGACTCGTCGAGGAAGTCTCACGCCGGCAGCGACGAGGCCTCACCGAACGCGTCGTCCGCGCCACCGCCGCCCACTATGTGCTCTCCCCCGATGCGCTCGGGACGCTTGGCGTTGAAGCAGACCGCGCGGCGGACCGGTTCTCGGCGACCTATCAGGTGGCGGTCGCGGCACGCACAATCCGCGACGTCGCGGAACTGGCGGACGGCGCCCGGCGTTCGGGGAAGCGCCTGACAACCCTGACGCTCGATACCGCCGTGCGATTCGCGACCCCGGCCGCCAGACAGGCGTTTGCTGACGACCTCGTGCACACGATCAACGCGCTCGTCGCGAAGTACCACGACGAGACCGCACCTGATGGCCGAACCTACCGCCTGTTTCTCGGCGCACACCCTGAGGTGCAGCGGACTGAAGACCCGGCCAGGAGGACCCCGTGAGCCGTGAGATCGAGAAGGAAGTGTTCATTCGCCAACCACCCGATATCGTGTGGAAGGCCATCGCCGAGGCCGAGGAACTGGCGAGATGGTTCCCGCTCGAAGCCCGCGTCACGCCAGGCGTCGGGGGGTCGATCTGGCTCTCGTGGGGTCCTGGCGCTGAGGGCGAAGCGCCGATCACGGCCTGGGAACCCGGCCGGCGACTGCAGTGGACCGAAACGCGCGGGCCGATCAAGCTGGTCGTCGACTTCCACCTCGAAGCGAAGAACGGTGGTACGGTCGTCCGCCTGGTCCAGTCCGGATTCGGTGATGGAACGGACTGGGACGGCGAGTACCACATGACCGGCGGCGGCTGGAGCTACTTCGTCCGCCATCTTCAGTGGTATCTCGAGCGACACCGCGGCGTGCCTCGCGACGTCATCGCATTTCGCGCCCGGTTGTCTCTGGACCGGCCGGAAGCCTACGCGCGGCTGGTTGACGCGCTTCAGCAGGTTCGGACGGAGACGCTGGTCGAAAGTGCCGCCACCCACCAACTCGGCCTGACGTTGCCGGACGTGAACGACGCGATTCTCTTTCTCGAGATGGAACCGTCCCCCGGTGGCACGCGCGCCGGCTTCTGGCTCTCGACGTACGGCCTCCCGCCCGATCGATTGGAGCAGGAAACCCGGCGGTTTGCCGACCTCTACCGCGGCGCCTTCGACCTCCCCGCCGATGCCCCGCTGAGATAGCCGCCGAGGTGCTGCAGCATGCGAGCGCGATGTGTGACCTGCCGGGCGGACAATGGGGCGACCGCCGGTTCGAACCGGAGTAGGGCTCGAGTCCCCGGCGAAGGCGGGTCGGCGTCCGGGGAATCGAAGAGCGGCAGGCGCCGCCGCGATTGGTCGGCTCGATACGCGCGCAAGTCCACGATCTTGGGTGTGCTGGGCATCGTCGGCTCTCAACACAGCGTAGGCTGACGGTGTGACACCGGAGGTCACACCACGTCATGGGCCCTCCTGGCTGGGCTGGCGTTGGTCAACCTCCGCTCGTGCTTGCGTGCTGGGACGAGCTTCGGCTGACAAGTCCGGGCTAAGGCCGTTCTCACTCTCCGCGAGCGAGCTAGGGCATGAAACTCAGCCGAGTGTCTCGAGATCCATACGGTTTTGCTCTACGAGGAAGTGAGAACGGCCCTAAGCTCTCCTTATGGGCAGTCTGAACGACCCGGTTCTGCCCGGGACCGCCGCCACCGACTACGAGCGCTACCTCCGGACCGACGAACTGCTCGCCCTTCAGCGCGCGCCGGCCGACATGGCCCACCGCGACGAGCTGTTGTTCCAGACCATCCATCAGGCCTCAGAGCTCTGGCTCAAGCTGGCGAGCTTCGAGCTGGAAACGGCGACCGACGCGATCGACCGCGACGAGGTCTGGCCCGCGGTGCGTCTGCTCCGCCGTGCCAGCGATGCGCTCGATCTGGTCCAGCAGTGCACCATGATGCTCGAGCACATCGCGCCGTGGGACTATCACGCGATGCGGCCGGAGCTCGGGCACGGCAGCGGCTTCGATTCGCCGGGTTTCCGCCGCACACATGAGCTCTCGCCCCGACTCGGTGAAGCGTTCGCCCGCGTGCTCGAACGCCGCGGCATCGAACTGCGCGCGATCTATCGCGACAGCGCCGCACACGAGGACGTGTTCCAACTCGCCGAGCGCCTGATCGACTGGGACGAGCGCCTCATCCTGTGGCGAACGCTGCACCTGAAGCTGGTCGAGCGCGTGATTGGCGGTGACGTCATCGGGACACAGGGCACACCCGTCGAAGTGCTGAGTAAGCGAATCGACGTCCGCTACTTCCCGTCGCTGTGGGACGTGCGGAACGCGCTCACGGACGACGCCGAGACGAGCCCGCGCGGCTGACGCTAGTGCCGTTCCAACTTAAGGCACCTACGTCCGAACAGCCTCACTCGAGTAACATCGCCGGTAGAGGGGACGTTGCCTCTTGGCGGAACAAGTTGGAACGGCACTAGCCGAACCCCGCCGCCTGCCGTTCCGTATGATCCCGGCATGGTGACATCACGCTGGCGCCGCGTCCGCGGCCCGATGTTTCGCAGTTTCCTGGGAGTTTCCCTCGGAGCGATCCTCGCGAGCGGATGTGGTCTCGAGAGGCATTTCCCGCAAGCCGAAGCGCGCGACGAGTGGAAGCGCACGTACAAGATCGCGCGCGGCGGAACATTCGAGCTTCGGAATACCAACGGCAGGGTGCGAATTCGTCCGGGCGACGCCGACGTGATCGACATCGTCGCGACCCGGGTCGTCAAGGCCGGGACGGAAGACGAAGCCAGGAAGATCCTGAGTGAGTTCAAGATCGAAGAGACGATCTCCGGGGACGGCGTGCTGGTGGACTCGACCGGCCGCGACCTCGGCCGCGTCTCCCGGCAGGTCGACTATGAAGTGCGCCTCCCGGCGTGGGTCAACGTGACCCTGCGCTCGACCAACGGCGATCTCGGCGTCGACGGCTTGAGCGGGTTCCTGCGCGCGGCGACGACCAACGGCGAGGTCACGGCGTCGGCGCTCGAGCAGGGCGCAGACGTCCAGACGACCAACGGCGACGTCCGGCTGGAATTCGCCAAATTGGGTGATGCGGGGGTCGAGTGTGCGACGACCAACGGCCAGATCTCGCTGACGCTTCCGCGCGACGCAAAGGCGCGGGTGAGCGCGAGCGTCTCCAACGGCGACATCAGCACGAGCGGGCTCGATGTCGCGACGAGCGAGAAGTCGCGCCGGAGGCTTGAAGGGACCGTCGGCGGGGGCGGCCCGATGGTGCGCCTCAAGACCACGAACGGCGCGATCGACATGCGGGGGCGCTGATCAGGCCGGGCGCCGCTTGCGTATCTGAGCGATCAGCTTGGTCAGCACGTTGCCCGGGCCGACCTCGGCAAAATCAGTGACTCCGCGATCCAGCAGGTAGAGCACCGAGTCGAGCCAGCGGACGGAACTGCCAATCTGCCGGGCGAGCGTACCCTCGAGATCGGCGCCGTACGGAGCGGCTGTCGCGTTGGCGATGACCGGAATGACCGGTGCCGCGAAGGTGAACTGCCTCAGAAACCCATCGAACTCGTCCTGAGTGGGCTGCATGTAGCGGGAGTGAAATGGCGCGCTCACGTTGAGCGGAATGAACCGGCCGCGCGCTTCCTGAATCTGCGGCTTGACGGCCGCCAGGTCGTCTTTGGGGCCCGCGATCGACCGTCTGCTCGAACGAGTTGAAGTTGGCGACGTCGAGCCGGCGTCCTGCCTCGCTTGCCGCCAGGACCGATTCGATCGCCGCCGGCTCCAGGCCGATGACTGCCGCCATCCCACCGCCGCGCACCGTTCCCATCAGTTGTCCGCGCCGGTGAACGAGGCGCAGACCGGTCGCAAAGTCGCACACGCCAGCCGCCAGCAGGGCGTTGTATTCGCCAAGACTATGTCCGGCAAGAAACGCAGGCGCGGACGTGCCGTCGTCCATCCGCGCGCGATACGTCATCGCATTCACGACGAAGAGCGCCGGCTGCGTGAATTCCGTCTGGACGAGTGCGGCTGACGGGTCGTCGACGCACAGTGCCTTGATCGAGTAGCCGAGAATCGCATCGGCCTGACTGGTCCAGTCGAGATAGCGGTCGAACAGATCCGCTCCCATGCCTTTTGCCTGGGAGCCTTGACCGGGAAAGACACAAGCAGTGGACATGATGGATAGACGCGATGCGGAAGCGAGCGGGCCGCGACATACTATCGCAATGCCGCCGCCGGCGTCATGCCCGTCCGCCGACGACGTGTCCGTCTGGTACGCGCACACCACTGCGCTGTCGTCGGATCCGTCGGCGGTGATTCGCGCGATCGAGTGGCTGCAGCCCGAGGAGCGGGCCCGCTTCGACCGTTATCGATTCGACGCGGACCGATTCATGTTCCTGCTCGGCCGCGTGATGGCGCGCGATCTGGTCGGCCGGGCGCTCGGCGTCGCGCCCGGCGCGTGGAGCTGGCGCGAGGGTCCGCACGGGCGTCCGGAAATCGCCGCGCCGGACACACTGCTCCGCTTCAACATCGCCCACAGTTCCGGCCTGGTGGCGTGCGCGCTGGCGCAGGGACGCGACGTGGGGGTCGACGTGGAAGATCTGAAACGGCGCCCGGTCGAGCCCGCCGTCGTCTCACGGTACTGTTCGCCGTTCGAGACGGCGGATGTGGAGGCTCAAGGCGACGCCTGGCACGACCGGTTCCTCGTGTACTGGACGCTCAAAGAGGCGTATGTGAAAGCGCGCGGGATCGGGATTTCGGTCCATCTCTCGGACATCAGCTTCTCGCTCGGTCCGTCAGGCGTGACGCTGGAGTTTCTCGATTCGCTCGCCGGCACCGACACGCGCTGGCAGTTTGCCCTGATTCAGCCGAGCGACCAGCATCTGCTCGCCGTCGCCGCCTCGACCACGGACGGCGTGCAGCCGCGGGTGGGGACGGGCCTGTTTTCCACAGATTGGCTGGTTTCGGGGACAGGCCTCAGGCCGGCCTGAGGCCTGTCCCCGAACCGGCCAAAACTGTGGAAAACAGGCCCGTCCCCTCGTTGTTGATGTCGCGCTCTAAACTGCTGGCTGTCAGTGATTTGCACGTCGGACATCGCGCGAATCGGCTCGCGTTGCCGACGCTCGGGCACTATCCCGACGACTGGCTCATCGTCGCTGGCGACGTCGGCGAGCGGCCGGAGCACCTGCGATTCGCGCTCGAGACGCTCGTGCCCAGATTTCAGCAGGTCGTCTGGACCCCGGGCAATCACGATCTCTGGTGCCCGCCCGCCGCGGCCGACCGGACGCACGGTCAGGCGCGCTACGACGAACTGGTCGCCATCTGCCGCGAGCACCACGTCCTGACTCCCGAAGATCAGTACGTCGCGTGGCCGGGCGAGCCGGACACGGTGATCGTGCCGATGTTCCTGCTCTTCGACTACACCTTCCGTCCGCCAGAGATCCCTGTCGATCGCGCGGTGGCCTGGGCGCGCGAGTCGGGCGTCGTCTCGGGCGACGAGTCGATGCTCCGACCGGATCCGTGGCCGTCGATCCCCGCCTGGTGCCACGCACGCGTCGAAGCCACTGAGGCGCGGCTCGCGGCGCTCCCCGACGACGTCCGTACCGTGCTCGTGAATCATTGGCCGCTTCGGTACGATCTGGCCCGGCCGCCGCGGGTTCCGCGCTTCTCCGTCTGGTGCGGGACCACGCGCACCGAAGACTGGGCGCGTCGCTTCCGCGCACGCGCCGTCGTCTCCGGTCATCTTCACCTGCGCACGACGATCGTGCGACACGGCGTCCGCTATGAAGAAGTGTCGCTCGGCTATCCGCGCGACTGGCGCCAGGATCGCGGCATCGACTGGTACCTGCGCCAGATCCTTCCGGCGGAACCCGGCCGCGCATCTCAATTCGCTCCGCCACGCGATCCATTCGTCTGATTCGTATGATCCGCAGTTCCAGTATCATGGCGGCCGATGCGAAAACTCCGCGTGCTCGTCCTGATGCACCACTACCAGGTGCCGCCCGACGACGTCAGCGGCCATGATCTCGCGACCGCCCAGTGGAAGACCGAGCACGACGTGCTCAAGACGCTGCGCGAGGATCTCGAGCACGACGTGCACGCGCTCGGGGTGAAGGACGATCTGGCCGTCATCCGTCAGGCGAACGACGAGTTCAAACCGCACATCGCGTTCAACCTGCTCGAAGCCTTTCACGAGGTCGGCACATTCGACCAGAACGTCGTGTCGCTACCTCGAACTGCTGCGGCTGCCCTACACCGGCTGCAACCCGCGCGGGATGTTCCTGGCGCGCGACAAGGCGCTCTCCAAGAAACTTCTGCACTATCACCGCATCCCGATTCCCGAATTCACCGTCGTCATTCGTGGCCGGAAGGCTCGGCTGCCCAAGCGATTGAGCTTCCCGGTCATCGTGAAGTCGCTCACGCAGGAATCCTCGATTGGCATCTCGCAGGCGTCGGTCGTGGACGATGCGGCCAAGCTCGAGGAGCGGGTGCAGTTCATTCACGAGTCCATCAAGACCGACGCGATCGTCGAGCAATTCGTCGAGGGCCGCGAGCTCTACTGCGGAGTGATCGGCAACCAGCGCCTGCAGGTCCTGCCGGTCTGGGAGATGACGTTTTCCCGCATGCCGGAGGGCCAGCACCGCATCGCGACCGAGCGCGTGAAATGGAGCGCGAAGTATCAGGAGAAGATGGGCGTGGCCACGGGCGCGGCGACGACGCTCGATCCCGCAGCGGCAGAGCGCGTCCAGCACATCACCGGCCGGGCCTACAAGGTGCTCGAGCTGAGCGGCTACGCGCGGATCGACCTGCGGCTCGACGCTGCGGGGCAAATCTACGTCATCGAGGCCAACCCGAACCCGCAGATCGCCCGGATCGAAGACTTCGCCGAATCCGCGGCGAAAGACGGGCTCGCCTACCCCGCGTTACTCCACCGGATCCTGACGACCGGACTTCGCTGGGAGCCCGAGCGGCTGGGCTGAAGTGGTTTGCACCCGTACCTTCACGTGAAAACGGCATCGGTCAGCTGAGCAGCCTCTACCCACTCCCCGGCGGATCCCGCCATCGAATCGCGCACATCGACGCCGGTACAGGCGATCGCCCTCGGCACACCAGTTGCAAGAGCCAGGTCAGATCCATCCGACGCCGCGGAGGGCGCACATGGCCAAATCGATGACGCGCAAGGAACTGATCGAGAAACTGAACGAAGATCTGTCCCGCGAGTATCAGGCAATCATCGCCTACGTCGTCTACTCGCAGGTACTCAAGGGCGCTGAGTACATGAATATCGCCGACGAGCTCGAGCTCCACGCGAAGGAAGAGCTCGCCCACGCGCTCACCATCGCCAAGCACATCGACTATCTCGGAGGCATGCCGAACGCCACGCCGAAGCCGGTCAAGCTGTCAGACGACGCCAAGACCATGCTTCGGGCCGATCTGCAGAACGAGATGGACACGATTCGCAACTATCGTCAGCGCCTGAGGCAGTGCGAAGCGATGAGCGAGTACGCGATCGCGGAGGACCTGCGCGAAATCCTCCGGAACGAGCAGGAGCACCTGATCGATTTGGCGACGGCGTTGGGGGAGGATGTGCCAGAGATCAAATAGGCATTCAGCACAGATCTTTCACACGGCAGCTGTCCGACCTAAGCCAGCCTTCGTGTTCTTCGTGTGCTTCGTGGTCGAACGATTTACGTCAGCCACTCTGCGTACAACTCAGGCCGGCGATCTTTGAGCAGCACTCGGCGTGCGTGGGATCGCTCGGCGTCGGCGAGGTCGATGTCGGCAACGAGCACCGCGTCTTGACTGCGCGGTGCCCGGGCACGCACGGCGCCTTCCGGCCCGCAGACGAACGACTCGCCGGCAAACGTGAGCGCGCCGTCGGCGCCCACCCGATTACAGAGCGCGATGAAGTAGCCGTTCTGGAAGGCGGCGGTGCACATCTCGCCTTCGAACAAGCCGGCCGGCCACTCGTCCACCACGCCGGCTTGTGGGACCACAACGAGATCCGCGCCCTGAAGCGCGAGCGCGCGCATGTACTCGGGAAAGTGGCGGTCGTAGCAGATGGCGACGCCGACGCGGCCGACCGCTGTGTCGAAGACAGGCGCGCCGAGCTCGCTGGGCCGATAGTACTGCCGCTCGTGGAAACATGGGTACTCGGTGATGTGCACCATCCGCGTCCGGCCCAGGAGGCGGCCGTCGCGGTCGATGACTGGCGAGCAGTCGTAGGTGGCGTCACCGTCGCTCTCGAACAGATTCATCACGATCACCACGCCGAGATCGCGGGCGAGCGCGGAGAACATCTCGGTCGTCGGCCCCGGCACGGGCTCGGCAAGCAACCTGACATCCGACGTTGCCGGCCGTTCAGGATAGAACGGCGTCAGCGCCAGTTCAGCGAACGCCACCAGTTCGGCGCCATCGGCCGCCGCCCGCCGCGTGGCGGCGACGGCGCGCTCGAGGTTGCCCGCCAGGTCGGAGGTCGCGTGCTGCTGAATCAAGGCGAGGCGCATATCTTCTCCCAGGCAGGAAGGGGCAGCGTCAGCGGCCAGTAGCGTTTGCGCGTCGCAATGACGAGGTCGAGATAGGTCGATTTTTCAATCGCGCCCTGCCGCAGACGATCGCGCATGCGGCGCAACTCATAACGATACAGGTCGTTCATCGCGTCGCGGACCAGTGCCGGCGGCGTCGCCGGCGTCGGCGCCAGGCCGAAACCTGCGAGCGCCACCAGGAGTTCGTCGGGATAGGTCCACGAGGCAGGGGTCATGTATCATTCCGCACAGCCGCCGCTGGCTGCCGCGGCCATTCTCCGACATTTACCCCAAGGAGTCCCGTCATGTTCCGCAAGATGCTCGTCCCGTTGCTCGCCGTCGGCCTCGTCGGCATCGTCACGGCCCAGCAGGAAGTGGTGACGATCGACACCCTCATGAACTCCCGCATTCGCGAGGAGGGCATGAAGAACTCCCAGATCATGAAGACCATGCACTACCTGACGGACGTGCATGGCCCCCGGCTCACCGGATCGCCCAATCACGAGAACGCGGCGAAGTGGGCGGTGGCAGGCAGATGGAGCGGTGGGGCATTCACGAACGGCAAGCTCGAGCCGTGGGACTTCTCGAGGGTCGGCAACGAGAAGACAGTGCGCGAGGGCTGGCTGAACGAAAAGGCGAGCGGCCACATCCTTTCGCCGGTCAAGGACAACCTGGTGTTCGAGGTGCTGGCGTGGACGCCGTCGACCAAGGGGACGGTGAGCGGTCCGGCCGTGCACATCGTCGCGCCGCAGGGGCCACTCGTCGAGAACGCCGGCGGCGGCGCCGCGCGGCCGCGGCGGAGCAACAGCGTCTCGGCCCAACCGCCGACGAGATGAAGAGCGTATCTCGGCGACCTTGGCGCCCAAAATGAAAGGGCGCCATCGTGCTGGTCGGCGCGCCACACCTGGGTTCCCTTCCAGGAGACCCCGCCGGCGAAGCGGCAGACAGAGGAGGCGGCACGCGGGCGGTACAACCCAGCCGACCGCCGGATCCCAATGCGCAGGCCGGCCGCGGCTGGACGCGGGGTGGCGGCGGCGCCGGGCGCGGTGGAGCGCGCCGGCGACGCCGCCGCGATCCGTCGCGACTGACGGCGCAGCAGGTCACGACGATGATCAACGAGTTCGTCCTCACGAGCGGCGCGGTGGTGCGCATCAACGACGCCGCCCGCGAGCACGGACAGATTCGCGCCTTCAACGGCGCCGCCTACGATCTGACGCCGCAACCTGCCGACCGTCGTCCTGCGCAACGAGGACTACGGCCGCATCACGCGCATCCTGGCCGACGGCACGCCGGTCCGCTCGAGTTCACATTCAGAACCGGTCCTACCCCGCTGGCAAGACGTCGTACAACGCCATCGCCGAGATTCCGGGCACCGACAAGGCCGACGAAGTCGTCATGCTCGGCGGCCACCTCGACTCGTGGCACTCCGCCACCGGCGCGACGGACAACGCGATCGGCTGCGCGGTGATGATGGAAGCCGCGCGCATCCTGCAGGCGATCGGCGTCAAGCCGCGGCGGACCATTCGCGTCGCGCTCTGGGGCGGCGAGGAGCAGGGCCTGCTGGGATCGAAGGCGTACGTCGAGCAGCACTTCGGCACGGCCGAGAATCCCGAAGCCGGAGTTCGCCAAGTTCAACGGCTATTTCAACGTGGACGGCGGCACCGGGCCGGATTCGCGGCGGCTCGATCTTCGGACCGCCCGGAGGCGGCGGCAGATCCTCGGACAGTTCTTCAAGCAGTTCGAGGATCTCGGCGTGTACGGCGCGATCAGCGACGACCAGCCGGGCGACCGGCGGCACCGACAGCACGTCGTTCAACGCCGCCGGCCTGCCGGGCATCGGCCTGGGCCAGGACACGATCGAGTACGGACAGCCACACGTGGCACACCAACCTCGACACGATCGAGCGCATCGTCGAAGAGGACGTGAAGAAGTCGGCGGTGGCGATCGCCTCGGCGGTGTATCACGTCGCGATGCGCGAACAGATGCTGCCGCGCTTCGCGCCCGACAAGATGCCGGCGCCGCCAGCTCCGGCAGGACGAGGGGGTGGCGCGCCTGCGGCAAGTCAAAGGTAACGGTTCCGGAGGTTCCGGGGTTCCGACACCCGCGCGCCAGCTCGAGCGGCGCGCGGCCCGAGGCTTGGGGGTGGCCCACGCCATCAAATAAACCTGGCCAACTTCCTAGGGCGCGGGGCCCCACCCGCTCGGGCCAGCGCCGCCAGGCGGCGCTGGGTGCCGGCACCCCGGAACCATGCGTCCCTATCCGTCTATTGTTTTCGCCCTTGTCAGCGTCAGTACCACCGCCATCACCATCGTCGCGGCCTGCGCCACGCCGGCGAGATCGATGTCCCAACTGAACGCCTTCCCGCCAGGGTGCGAGATCGCCCACCAGAAGTTCATCGCCGCGTGCAGGCCGATTGCCGGCCACAAGCTGTCCCACCGGTAGAACACCCATCCGAAGAGCAACCCGGCCGCGGCAGGAATGCCGGCGAGGGTCGGGAGTCCGCGCAGTTGCGAGGTGAAGATCTCGTAGGCGTGGTCCGGGTAGCCAGCGGCGAGCGCGGCCAGCGGCGTCCAGAGATCGAAGCGCCAGACGTGGGCGAGACCGAATGCAGCGGCGCTGATCGTCAAGGCGACCGGCCAGGACCAGCCGACCCGTCGCCAGAGAACCGTGAACAGGAAACCGCGAAACAGGACCTCCTCCGCGAACGGTCCAAGCAGCACGGTCCCGACAAGATCATCGAGATCGGGCAGCCACGGTCCCCGCAAGAGGGCCGCCAGCGCCATCGGGAGTGTCGCGATCGCGCCAAACACCCATCCAGGCGCGACTGGCGCGTGCAGGCCGAGTTGGCGCCAGGCCTCGTGCAGCGACGCCCGCGCCCACACCATCATGACGGCCAGGCTCGGCGGCACCCAGACGATGACTTTCAGGAGGCCTTCGAAGAATGCGGAGTTAGCAACCGGCCGAGCGACGGCGCCGAACCAGAACAGACGGACGGCGGCATAGACGGTGAGCAGGGCGGCTCCGCACAGAAGAAGCCGCCGCCAACGGCTACTGCGCATTGGAGATTGGCCAGTGCGATGGCCAGTGATCGATGGCGTGGGCATTGACCCAGTGATCAATGCTCATCACCAATGATCACTAGCCCAATGCAATCACCAATCTCCAATCACCAATCACCAAAGGCTACTGAGCCTTCAATGTCGGCGCTACCGAGAGGTAGAGCGCGTTGAAGAAGAACTTGTAGGTCCCGTGCGGCTGCGTGCGGAACAGCAGTTCGTTGCCGAACACGAACACGCGGCCCTGACCGACGTTGGCTTCGGCCATCTGGATGCCTTTGTCGAGCAGCTTCTGGCCCCACGCCCAGCCGCTGCGCAGCGGCTCCGGCGAGTTGAACCAGCCGACGATGCGGAGGTTGGATCCGGCGCCGCTCGGCCCGAGCTTCCAGACCGGCGCGTTGTCGAAGAAGATGTCGACCTGATCGCCGTACCCGTGCGCGACGGGGTTCTTCGGGTCCACCGCCATCCGGAGCACCGATCCGGGGACGTAGTACTCCGTCCTCGGCGCCGTGACGTGCGGGACGAGCGGCAGCTCGAACAACTGGATCGCGCCGGGCGCCGCGTTGCCGATCGCGATGATCGTGCCGCCCTCCTGGACGAACTGCTTCAGCGCGGCGAGACCGTTGGCGTCAAGACTCCCGCGGCGCTTCGCGTGCTTTTCAGGCTCTGGCAGCGGCGCCGGCCGATCGTCGCCAGGCGCTCGAGCGCCCGGCGCTCCGCCGCCACGACCACCGCGACCGCCGCCCGCAGCGGCAGCCGCCGGCGCCCGCGGCTGCGCGGCGCGCCGCGCCGCGGCCAGCGGCCGCATCGCCGGTCGTGGGCGTATCACCGCCGCCGCCACCACCGCCTCGGCCGCCGCCACCACCCACGCCGAGCGGCTCTTCGTTGAAAATCAGCACGTCGTACTTCGCCTTGAGATTGCCGGCATTCAAGTCGGGCGGAAACACGTCGTCTTCGTCTTCGACGTACGGCACTTCGAAGTTCTTGAAGATCAGGCGCGTCCAGCCGACGGGCATGCCGCCGCCGACATGGTCGACCAACCCGATGCGCGGACGACGCAGCTGGGCCATCTGCCCAGTGGGCGCGGTCGGCGTGGAGTCGAAGGAGACGCCGAGCTCGGTGGCAATCTTCTGCAGCACGGCGCGGGTCGTTGGCTTGTGGGCGACGTAGAACGTCCCGGGTCCGAGCGGACCGTTGGCGAGCCAGTGCACGTCTTCACGGGCGGCGATCAGCCGATTGACCGCGATGAACGAGTCGTTCGACTTGTGCGAGAAGTAGTAGCCGGCGACGTTCTGCGCGCCGCGGATGGCGCCAGGCGGCACGGTCGCAAAGCCGGTCAGCTTTTCGAACGGCCCGCTGAACGAGTCGAGGATGCGATCGAACTGACGACGCCCATCTGGAACGCGAGCGTGTAGCCGGCGCTGTCGTACGGCGGCAGCGGCGTCGCGCCAGGATACGGGATGTCGTCCGGATGATCCTGCGGCTCGAACATGTCGATGACGTGCGGGCGGAAGGCCTGGCCGCTCTTGACGATCGAGCGAATTGGCCGGGTACTGCTTGCCGCCGACGGTGAACGACGCCGTCGCGCGGTGCACGCTGATGCCCGACTTGATCAGCGCATTGACGAAGCGGACCGACGTGCCGAAGTCGGGGCTGTCGGACGGCAGGATGTAGCCCTGCGGATCGCGGTGCTCCTTCGCGGTGAGCGCCGCGTACAGCTGCGGACACGCCGGCGCGCCGCCGCCACGTCCGCCGCCACCACCACCGCCGCCGCGGCGCCGGCGCCGCGGCCGCCGCCAGCCGGAGCTGGCGCCGGGGCGCCGCAGGTGGCCGTCGTGATCTTCGCGACCTTGTGCGGCGTGTGCGTCCAGTGATCCTCATTGCCCCATTTGATGTTGTCCTTGCCCATCTGGTACATGCGGTAGAGCGACGTCTCGCGGTACCGCGACGCGTAGTCGAGCACGGCGCGGTTGGCCGTGATCGAGTACTCGATGGACTGGCGGAACTTCCACACCTGCTGCGGCGGAATCGGCCACCACATGTTCGAGTCGGGAACGACCTTGCTCGCGACGAACGGGATCTGCGTCGGCGTCGGGTTGCCGATGGTCTCGGTCAGGATCCCGATCATGTTGTGGAAGTACGCCACGGTGCGCAGACCGCCGTTCCACCACGTCGAGTAGTTGGCGCCGCGCCGGCTGGTCACGCCCGGCTTGCCTTCCTCGATGAATCGGGTCGCCATCACCGATCCGATCAAATCGACGTTCGCGGGCGTCATCGGATGGAAGTTGTAGTTGAACGGATCGCGGAAGGGCGGCGCGAACATGACCGTGCCCTGCGGTCCGGTCTGGTGATGGTTGTACATCACCTGCGGGAACCACTCGCGGAACATGACGCGGCTGATGTTCTCGGTCTCCGGCAGCGCGTTCATGAACGAGTCGCGGTTGTCGTCGTGACCCGCGTAGCGGTTGTAGAGCAGCGGAATCTGGGTGTTGCTGTGCTTCATGTACTGGTCGGAGACCATGTCCATGCCGTCCGGATTCGCCAGCACGCACAGCAGGATGACGTCGTTCAGGAACCGCATCGTCTCCTCGTCGGTGCGGCTCACCATCTGATAGACCATCTCCATCAACTGCTGCGCGCCGAGCACTTCGGTCGCGTGCAGGCCGC
Source organism: uncultured Acidobacteriota bacterium (assembly GCA_963816795.1). Classification (GTDB taxonomy): domain Bacteria; phylum Acidobacteriota; class Vicinamibacteria; order Vicinamibacterales; family SCN-69-37; genus CAWFLT01. The sequence goes on from CAWFLT010000006.1 coordinate 743,633, forward strand.
CGTCGATCCAGACGACCGACTTGCCTTCCTTCGCGAGCGCGCGCGCCTCCGCGTCGGTCAGTCCCTCCGCCAGCGCGAGCCGGCGGGAGATTTCCTTGTAGCGCTCGAGCCTGGCGAAGTTCTCGGGCGCCGTGATGATCGCCATCATCTGCGGCTTGCCCCACCCGGTCTTGCCGATCTCGACGACCTGCATGCGCGGAGACTCGCCGTCCAGCTTCTTCCAGTACGCCAGCAGTTGCTGGTAGTTGGTCGAGGAAGTAGTCGTCACCGAGGTTCTTGCCCCACTCTTGCATCGGGCTGGTGACCTTGGTGGCCGCGGGCTGCTGCGCTGGTGCGGGTGGACGCGGCTGCGTCTGTTGCGTCTGCGCAAGCGGCGCCGCGCTGGCGACCGCGACCAACAACAGGGCGGCCGGGATGAATCGTCGGACTTTGGGCATTGCTCTCCCCTCCGGAGACGAAAACGATAGCAGAAAAGCACGAAGGACACGAAGGCTAGGAAGCGAAGCACGAAGGTCACGAAGGCGACGAAGAAGAAGGCGTCGCGAAGAGACCGATTGGCGATCGACTGGTAGAGCGCGCCGGGTCAGGCCCGACGACGCAGGCGCGCCACGCCGAGCGCCGATAGCACGAGCGCGACGCCGATCAGGTCGGCCGCAGAACTTGGGTGGAACAGCACGAGTCCGCCGGCGGCGGCGAGACCACGCGCGACCTGATGGCCGCCGACCAGCCAACCGCCGAGTCCCATCGCGAGCGCCGCGACGCCGGCGGCGGCCGTCGTGCCGCTCACCAGCGCGTCCATGGCACTCCCCTGGAGTAGCAGGCCCAGCCCGCGCGGATCGAGCGTGAACGCGAACGGCACCAGGAACGCCGGCAGCGCGTACTTCCAGGTCAGCATCATCGTGCGGAACGGACGGCCGCCGGTCAGCGCCGCCGCCGCGAAGGGCGCCAGCGCCGTCGGCGGACTGACTTCCGACAACACGGCGTAATAGAAGATGAACATGTGCGCCGCCACGGGCGCGACGCCGACGGCCGTCAGCGCCGGCACGACCATCACCGCCGAGATGATGTACGACGCCGTCACCGGCACGGCGAGCCCGAGGATCCAGACCGCCAGCGCGGCAAACACGACCGTCAACGGCAGCGACCCGCCCGCCAGGCCCGACGATGAGTCCGGCGGCCTTCAGGCCCAGGCCGGTCAGCGTGACGACGCCGACGATGATGCCGGCCACGGCGGTGGTGGCGAGCACCGGCAGCACGTCCAGCCCGCCGGCGACGAGCGCGCCGCCCAGCCTGCGCGGCCCCAGCCGCTCGTCCGGCCGCCCGAACACGCTCAACGCGACCGCCGCGATCGTGGCCCAGAACACGGCGCGAAACGGCGACAACCCGATCGCCATCAGGACGGCGACAAGAACAAGCGACAGGAAGTGAAGTACGCTGTCGTGGTTCCGGGGTTCCGGGGTTCCGCGGGTTCCGGGCGGTTCGCTGCGGACTCGTCGACCGCGAACCCGACGGCACCCGTGGAACCCGACTGCAGTGTCTCCTTCGATCATGAGAAGGATCGACAGGTAGTACAGCAGCGTCGGAATCGTCGCCATGACGAGCACCTGCAGGTACGAGATCCGCAGGTACTCGGCGATGAGGAACGCGGCGGCGCCGAGCGTCGGCGGCGAAAGCAGCGCGCCGATGCCGGAGGCGGCGAGCATCGCGCCGGCGGTGTCCGCGGCGAACCCGACGCGCTTCATGACCGGCCACGCGACCGATCCGAGCGTGACCGTCGTCGCGACGCCGCTGCCCGGACACCGTGCCCGAGGAGAAAACCGGCGAGCGTCACCGATCGGCCGGTCGCTGCCGCCGGATTGCGTCCCGACGAGAACGACATCGCGAAATCGAGGAAGAACGTCCCGGCGCCCGACTTCTCGAGCACCGCGCCGTAGAGGCTGAACAGGATGATGTACGTGACCGCGACGTCGAGCGGCACGCCGTAGATGCCCTCGAGCGTCATGTAGAGATTGCCGACCAGTCGCGGCAGGTCGTAGCCGCGATGCGCGATGCCGCCGAGGCCGATCGATGGCCAGCCACGGTCCGGCAATCGCGTAGACGAGGAACACCAGCGCCGACGACCGGCAGAATCCAGCCGGTCGTCCGCCGCGCGGCTTCGAGAATGACGACGATCGCGAGCACGCCGCAGAGCACGTCGCCGCCGGTCGGATTCGCGGTGCGGTACAGAACGGCTCGCCGTTGGCGAGCGGCCAGAGCAACGCCGGAATCGCGCGCGATCGACCCAGAGCGTGTCGATCGCCGGTCCCCAGCGGCCGGCCGTCGGCTTCGCCCGGAAGATCGCCCAGACGCCGATGAGCAGCATCAGCGGCCGGTACGTCTGCGGGCTGATGACGACCAGCACCCAGACGAGCGAGAGCGCGCTGAGCAGGAAGCAGAAGACGCTGGTCACGGCGCCGTCTTCACGCGTGGTTGTGGGACGGGGCCTCGCGACCCTACTTCCACCCGCGCTCCTTGTAATACCGCACTGCGCCGGGGTGGAACGGCGCCGGCGACACGTCGGGGGCGGTGGCACCTCGAGATGGCGCGCTTCGGGATGCGCGGCGACGAGCGCCGCCTTCTGCTCGAACATCAGCTTCACGATCGCGTAGGCCAGGTCGTTCGTCGAGCGCCGACGACGCGACGAGCAGGTTCGTGACGCCGATCGTGCGCGACGTCGCTGTCGACGCCGCGATACGCGCCCGCGGCAGGATCGTCGCCAGGCGATAGAGCTTCGCGCCCGAAATCCATCTGCAGGCGCGTGCAGCAGCTCGTTCTGCGGCAGCAGCGCGATCGACCATGCCCGGCGTCGCGGCCAGATCCTGAATCGCCGCCGTCGGCACGCCGCCGCTCCAGAAGAACGCGTCGACCTTGCCGTCCTTCAGCGCGCCGGCCGATTCGGCGACGCTGAGCGCGTGGCGCGTGATGTCCTTCCGCGGATCGAGTCCGGCCGCCGCGAGGACGCGATCGGCGATGAGCTCGGTGCCGCTGCCCGGCGACGCCGACCGAGACGACGCGGCCCTTCAGATCGGCGATCGCGCTTGATCCCGCTGCTCCGCCGCACGACGACGTGCGTGTAGTTCGTGTAGAGCACCGCCAGCGTGCGGATGCTGCCGATGGCGCCGGTGTCCTTGAACGGACCGCGTCCCGACAACGCCGCCGACAAGCGTGTCCGCCAGCGTGAACGCGAGATCGACCTTGCCGAGCTGCATGAGCTTGAGGTTGTCCACCGACGCGCCGGTGACTTCGGCGGTGGCCTGGACGCCGGGAATCTTCTCGGAGATCAGCCGCGCGATCGCGCCGCCGTAGGGGTAGTACACGCCGCCGGTGCCGCCGGTCGCGATCGACAGAAACTTCGGCGAGGCTCCGCCGCCGCAGGCAGCGACGAGCGGCAGGCGCAGAGCCAAAGTCGAAGTAACGACGGTCGAGCAGGCCGGCGAGCTGTCGAACGCGCTCAGCGGCAACTGGCCATCTTGCGATCACCGCATGAGCTTTCTGTACTTGATGCGATGCGGCTGGTCCGCCGTCGGCGCCGAGACGGCGCTTCTCGTCGACTTCGTAGTCCTGATAGTTGCCTTCGAACCACTCGACGTGGCTGTCGCCTTCGAAGGCGAGGATGTGCGTCGCGATGCGATCGAGGAACCAGCGGTCGTGCGAGATCACGACGGCGCAGCCGGCGAAGTCGAGCAGCGCCTGTTCGAGCGCGCGCAGCGTGTCGACGTCGAGGTCGTTGGTCGGCTCGTCGAGCAGCAGCAGGTTGCAGCCGCGCTGCAGCAGCTTGGCCAGGTGCAGGCGATTGCGCTGTCCGCCCGAGAGCGTGCCGACTTTCTGCTGCTGATCGCGGCCGCGGAAGTTGAACCACGACGCGTAGGCGCGCGAGTTGATCTTCTTCTTGCCGAGAACGATCTCGTCCTCGCCGCCGGAGATCTCTTCCCAGACCGTCTTGTGTCCGCCAGCGAGTCGCGCGACTGATCGACGTAGCCGATCTACACCGTCTCGCCGAGACGCAGCGAGCCGCCATCCGGCGTCTCCTGCCCCACCAGCATCCGGAACAGCGTCGTCTTGCCGGCGCCGTTCGGGACCGATCACGCCGACGATGCCGCCGCGCGGCAGCGTGAAGTCGAGGTCGTCGATGAGCAGCAGGTCGCCGTAGCCCTTGCGCAGATCGCGCGCTTCGACGACGACGTCGCCGAGCCGCGGCCCGGGCGGAATGTAGATCTCGACGCGATCGATCCTCTCCGCCGTGTCTTCGGCCAGCAGTTGTTCGTAGGCGTTGAGGCGCGCCTTGCCCTTGGCCTGCCGCGCTCGCGGCGACATGCGGATCCACTCGAGCTCGCGCTGCAGCGTCCGCTGCCGCTTGGTCTCCTGCTTCTCTTCGACCGCCAGCCGCTGCTGCTTCTGGTCGAGCCAGGAGGAGTAGTTGCCTTCCCACGGGATACGCCCTGGTGCGATCGAGCTCGAGGATCCAGCCGGCGACGTTGTCGAGGAAGTAGCGGTCGTGCGTGATCGCGACGACCGACCCTTTGTACTCGTGCAGGAAGTGCTCGAGCCAGGCGACCGACTCGGCGTCGAGATGGTTGGTCGGCTCGTCGAGGAGGAGCAGATCGGGCGACTGCAGCAGCAGCCGGCACAGCGCGACGCGCCGGCGCTCGCCGCCGGAGAGCTTGGTCGACGTCCGCGTCGGGCGGCGGCAGCCGCAGCGCGTCCATGGCGTGCTCGAGCTTCGAGTCGAGGTCCCACGCGCCGGCCGCTTCGATCGCGTCCTGGACCCGCGCCTGTTCCTCGAGGACCTTGTCCATCTCCTCGGGCGTCAGTCTCCTCGCCGAACTTCGCGTTGATTTCGTCGAAGCGCGTGAGCAGCGCCCGCATCGGCGCGACGCCCTCTTCGACGTTCCCGAGCACGGTCTTCGAGGCGTCGAGCTGCGGCTCCTGGGCCAGGAAGCCCACGGAGTAGCCGGCCGACAGCGTCGCCTCGCCGGCAAAATCCGGGTCGAGACCGGCCATGATCCTGAGCAGCGTCGACTTGCCGGACGCCGTTCGCGCCGATGACGCCGATCTTCGCGCCGTAGAGAAACGAGAGCCAGATGTCCTGAAAGACAACGGAGTCGGGCGGGTAGATCTTGCCCAGCCCTTTCATGGTGTAGATGAATTTCGACATGGGTGAGGCTTCGGCTATAACTGCAGCCGCTCATTTTCTCCGAACCGGACACACAGTGCAATCGTGCGGGTCAAAACCGCATGTCGAAAAACCTTCAACGTGAAGGTCAAGGCTTCGTGAAGGCTTTGGCTTCAGATCTTCATGGCTTCACGGTGAAGCTCTTTCGACAAGTGTCGTTCGGGCTTCTCAGCCGGCGCCGATCGCATGGTGCGGATGGCGAGTCCCCCGAGCACCAGCACGGCCACCGCCAGCGCCGTCCACAGGAGCCAGGGGTGCCGCTCGGTCCACGGCGCCGAATCGACGAAGCCCGCGTTGAGCTGTTCGGTGCCGGCCGTGGCGCCCACGGCGGCCTCGATTGCGGTGTCGTCGACGAGGCGGACGAAGTCGTACTGCGGCGCGGCGGCCTCGGCGTGGCCGTACAGGAGCCGGTAGCTGCGGGTTGGCTCCTGACGGAACACGACGCGGCGCGGCGTGATGTACAACGCGGGCGTGAGATCGGCAATCGCGGCGTCGTTGCCGTTCTTCACCGTCACCCGCCAGCGCCGGCCGGCCTGCTCGCGCAGATCAAGCGCCAGGCGCTCATTCGCCGCACCGCCACTTTGCGCGCGGGAAATCTCGCCGGCGCCGGCCGGCAGCCACGCGCGCCCATCGGTGCTCGTCTCGACAGTGACCCGGCGCACGAATGAGGCCTGCGCCGTCTGGAACCGCACTTCTGAAATCGGCAACACGGACTCGGCCGCCGTCACCCAGACGCTGTCGGTTCCGGCTGGCGCAGCCGCGACCAGCGCGACGGTCGCCCGACGCCGCTCCGGAGCGGTGACGATCTCGCGCGCCACGCGCACGCCAGCAAGTCGCACCCGGCGCGATGGGTCCAGGATGCGCAGGCGCACCAGGGAGGACCGGCTGTCGGGATAGGTGACGTCGAGCCGCTCGGGACCGACACCGGCGAGCCGCGAAATCGGCGCCCCCTCGCGAATGACCTTCCACTCAGTGCCGTCCGCGCTGGTCGCCACCTCGACGCGGGCCTGGAGATCGTCCTGTCCGTCCACCTGGAGGCGCAGGAGATTGTGAATGCCCGCTGCCGGCCCGAGGTCGACGGTCGCTTCGGTATAGCGACCGCTGACGAAACCGGGCTCGAGCAGACGCGCCGGTCGCCACTCGATCGTCGTGCCGCCCGCGCGGGCGTGCAGCACGTACGGCACTTCACGTCCGGCGTCGTCGACGACTCGCAGGTCGCTCCACGCGGGGTTGGCTCGTCGTGAGACGGCGTCAGTGAGCTCCACCGCCACGAGCCGCGTTGCCGGCGCTTCCGCCACCTCGACCGGCGCCGCGTACCGCCAGTGATTCCAGTTCACGGCGGCACCCTGCGCCGCCAGGGCGGCTGCGCCGGCCGCCGACAACGCGATGGTGAGGAACGTTCTCATACGCCGGCCTGCGGTCCGCCGTCGGCGGAGCTCACGTAGCAGCCGCCGCTGATACAGGTACGAGATCGCAATCAGGACGACGCCCAGCGCGATCGACGAGATGATCCGATAGAACCCGCGGAGAAACGCGAGGTCAGCGAAAAACAGTTTGAGACTCACCAGGGCCAGCAGGGCCAGGCCCTGCCAGCGCAGGAGCGCGCTCGAGAGCCGCAGCCCGGCAGTCAGGAGCAAGGCGGCAAACGCCGTCCACAACAACGAGGTCACGAGACTCTCGGCCAGGCGCCGATCGAGGTCGAAGACCAGCTCGCCTCGTGCCGCGTAATGCAGCTGCACTTCGCCGGTCAGCGCGGCCAGCAGCAGGACGTTCGCGCCAACGGCGAGGACGCCCAACCATACCCGTTCGGCCTTGCTGACCTCGAGCCGCGACCGCCACACCTTCCACAGCGCGATCAACGCGCAGCCTGCGGTGGCGAGCGATACGCCAAGCCGCGCGTTCCACAGAAACACCGCCGCGTCGATCGGAAACGTCGCCACCCGAAGACCGACGAGCGCGAACAGCACCAGCGAGGCTGCACGGAGGTACCACCGCCGCGCCGCCGCGCCCGTCCACATCAACACCGCCGCTTCGACCGACCACGCCAGCGTGATCCACGGGCCGTCGAGCGACAGCGGAATCGCGACCGTCGCGAGGGTCAGCGCCAGGCCGGCAAACAGCAGTTTCCCGCCTACGCCGAAAACCGGCTTCGGCGCGGCAAGCCCGTCGTGGTCCAAGTCCGACACGGCGGGCTCCCCGGCGGCGCGCGCGACGACGAGATACAGGGCGGCGAGGGCGAGCGTCACCGCGGAGAGCGTCCATCGGTGATCGGGCCACAGCATGTACCGCAGCACCAGCAGGAACGCGAATGCCGCCAGAGAGGCGACCGCGGCCTGCTCGGGACGGACGCCTCCGACGCGGCGGCTGCGAAGCACCGGAATGGCGGAGAACTGTGCGAAGAACAACAGGGCGAACGCCGACGTGCTGACGATCCGTTCGCTCGTGTAGAAGCGGTCGCACCAGGCCAGAAAATACACCTGGGTGAGAACAAAGGCCGGCAGCTCGAGCACCCGCCATTCCCGCCGCCACGCCAGCACCAGCAGCGCCGCGTTGTGAAGCGCGAGGTACGTGAAGAGCTCGACTTGCGCATCCCGGCCGGTGCTGACCAGGACTGGGGCGACGAATCCGCCGATCATCGCCATCACGGCGACACTGACCGACCGCCGGCCGGCAGCAATCGCGACCATGGCCGCCGTGACGACCGCCATCGCGATGAACGTCGCGACGGGCGGCAACAGCTGGTAGTAGCTGCCCGCCGCCCACAGCGACAGGTAGAGCACGGCGGCGCCGAGCCCGGTCACGCCGTCCGCGAAGTACACCAATCGCCGCTTCAGCAACCACGGCGTCGAGGCCAGGAGGCCGGAGCCGAAGAGGACGCCCAACGCCACCTGCCCGCTGGGGCCAATCCAATCGTTGTCGATCGCGTACTTCAGAAAGTAGGCGACGCCGACCGCCACCGCGACCAGGCCGATGCGGTTCAGCCACTGCCCCGCGACCAGATGTTCCCAGTCGAATCCGGTCTTTGCCGTCGCGAGGGTCGGCAGCGTCACTGGAGGCGGCGGGAGCGGCGCCGCGGCGATCGCGGGAGCCGGCATCGGCGTGGCGGGCTCGGGGATGGGCTCGTCAGCGCGCGGCACGACCGGCACCGCGACAGCCGGGGCCGGGCTCGCCAGCCTTCGGTCCAGATCGGCGACGGTCCGCTCGAGCGCACGCACACGCGCCCACAAGATCAGCGACAGGATCGCCGGCCCGAACACAATCGCCATCGCGAGGGCGGCGAGAATCAGCGCTTGTGCCATGGCCAGCGCGGGGAGGGTCGGCTATTCGCCCCGCATGCCCGCCGGCTGCCGCGTCGGTGGCAACTGCGGCTTGGGCGGCTCGGGCGTGAAGTCCTCGCCGGGATTGATGAACCGGTCCTGCTCGAAGTTGTATTGCTTGTCGTACAGCTGGCGGTAGCGGCCGTTGAGGGCGAGCAGCGTCTCGTGCGTGCCGCGCTCGACGATCTCGCCACCTTCGAGCACGAGAATCTGATCGGCGCTGCGAATGGTCGACAGCCGATGCGCGATGACGAACGTGGTGCGGCCGCGCCGAAGCGAACGCAGGCCGTCCTGGATCATCGCCTCGCTCTCGCTGTCCAGGCTCGACGTCGCCTCGTCGAGCAGGAGAATCCGCGGGTTGGCGAGAATCGCGCGCGCGATCGCGACGCGCTGCCGCTGTCCGCCGGACAGCCGGACGCCCCGCTCTCCGACCACCGTCTCGTAGCCCTTCTCGAACTTCTCGATGAACTCGTCCGCGTGAGCGATTCGACTCACGCGCTCGATGTCCGCGAAGGTCGCGTGCGGCGTGCCGTAGCGGATGTTCTCGGCGACGGTGCCATCGAACAGGAAATTGTCCTGAAGCACGACGCCGAGATGCCGTCGATACTCCGTCAGCCGCAGCGTGTTCAGATCGCGGCCGTCGGCGCGGAGGACGCCCTGCGTCGGCCGGTTGAACGCCATGACGAGGCTGATCAGCGTGCTCTTGCCCGACCCCGACGAGCCAACGAGGGCCGTCGTCGTCCCCGCCGGGGCTCGGAAGGTGACGTCCTTCAGCACCGGCACGCCCGGCGTTGTACTCGAACCACACGTGGTCGAACTCGATATCGCCGGCCAGGTCTTCGAGCGGCATCCGGTTGGCGTCGTCGGCGTCCTCGCGGGGCGTTTGCAGGATCTCGTGGATCCGGTCGAGGCCGGCGAAGGCCTCCGTGATCTGGGTGCCGATCGACGCGATCTGGACGATCGGCATCGCCAGCAGGCCGGTAAAGAAGATGTAGGCGAACAGATCGCCGAGCGTCATCGTCCCGTTCACGATCGACTGGCCGCCGACGAGCATCATGACGATGCCGATGGCGCCAATCACGACGCTCGAGAACGCCGTGGTGCCCGAGACGCCGGTCATCGACTTCGCAACATTGCGGAACAGGCTGTGCGCGCCCTTGGTGAACACGAGGTCTTCGCGCCGCTCGGCCGTGTAGGTCTTGACCACGCGCACGCCGCCGAGCGCCTGGTTCAGTCGTCCGGTCACCTCCGCGGTGATCTTGCCGCGCTCGCGGAAGAGCGGGCGGAGCGTTCTGAACGCGTAGCTCATCGCGCCGCCGAACGCCGCGAGAACGAGGATCGTCGCCAGCGTCAGCTGCCAGTTGAGATACAGCAGGAATGCCGATCGCGAACATCGCCGTGACGATGCTGCCGACCAGCTGCACGAGCCCGGTCCCGACCAGGTTGCGAATGCCTTCGGCGTCGTTCATGACGCGCGAGATGAGGACGCCGGTCTGCGTCGAGTCGAAGTAGCGGACCGGCAGGCGCATGACGTGCTCTTCGACGCGCCGCCGCATGTCGGTGATCGCCTTCTGCGCGGCGACACCCAGAATCTGCGACAGCCCGAACGAGGTGATGCGCCTGCACGACGGTCGCGAGCCCGACCGACCCAGGCCAGCGTCGGCAGCAGCTCGAGGCGGTTCTTGCCGATGACTTCGTCAATCAGGTATTTGGACGAGACAGCGGCAGCGACGAGCCCGGCGACGCCGGCTGATCGCAGCATCAGGACGCAGGCCCGAGCGCACAGGCGGCCCGCGGCCGCGCCCAGATGAGCGTCGCGCGCTTCCTGCCCAGGCCGCGGACCAGCGGATCTTCTTCTTTGGGAGCACCTTCGCACTCGGCCCACGTCGAGCCAGCGTGACCATCTCGAGTCATCTAGCCCTTCACCGCATGGTCGTCGGCTCTACTTCCTCCTGCGCCAGCACCAGTTCTTCGAGCGCGCGCACCGGCCACCGGCGTCGGCGCGATCGGACATGAGTCGCAGTTGCGCAACACGATCGACGCCGAGCTTGGTGCGCGCGGTGGACGAGCGCCGACGCGAGGTAGCCGGCCGTCGAACCGCCGTGGCCGAGCATCGACGACATCGCCGCGCCGGAGCGCCTGGAAGCCGACGCCGTAGCCCTCCGACATCGTCAACGCGTCGCGCGGGTTGGTCGCCGAGTAGACGCGCAGGTAGTTGGCGTCCTGCGTCTCCTTCTTCAGGATGCTGGCCGGTCCCTCGCCGAGCTCCCAGGCGACGAACTTCGCCGAGGTCGTTGATCGTGCTGAACATCGCGCCGTTCGGCACGCGATAGCCGCGGCCGTCGAGCTCGCGTCCGGGCGCTGCCGGCTGGCCGCGCCCTCGGCCTGCGCGCACGTAGCCGTGCGCCAGGTTCGCGCGCAGCGCCGCCGTCGGCTCGAACGCCGAGCGCGACATGCCGAGCGGCTGGAGGATGCGCTGCTGCGACCTGCGCGATGAACGGCGCGCCGCCGCGCGTTCGATCGCGAGCCCCAGCGACGCGTAGCCGATGTTCGAGTAGAGATACTGCGTCCCCGGCTCGAACTCGTAGCGCGTCTGCGGCAGGCAGTCGATCACCTTCTTCTGCCAGACGCTCACCGGCCCGACGGAGTGGTTCGGCGCAGCCCGGCTCGCGCGCCAGGCCCGACATCATCGTCGCCACCTGCAGCAGCGTGATCGGCGGCGCGCCGGCGCGGCGCGCCCTTGCACGCGCCGATCTCCGGCACGTACTTCTCGAGCGGATCGGTCAGCCGCATCTTGCCCTGCTCGACGAGTTGCAGCAGCGCCAGCGCGGTGAACTGTTTCGTGATCGATCCGATGCGATAGGCCGTGTCGTTGTCGGCCACGCGTTTCGTTTCGGCTTCGGCGTAGCCGTAGTGCTTCGACCAGATCAGCTTGGCGCCGGACACGACGCCGATCGACAGGCCGCCGACGCCGTCCTTGGCGAAGTCGGCCGCGATCCGGACGTCGATCGTGGCGAGCGCCTCGACAAGTCGGCTGGCGCCTGCGCCGGCAGCAGCGCGGATCGCAGCAGAGCGCAGTCGCCACGAGGCGGCAGCAACGAGTGCGTCGGGTCAGCATGCTCTTCTCACGTGCCCCAACGTCACGGTGCGACGGCGATGGCACGCTGCTCGCAGCTCGCGGCTCTGCTTCTCCGTGCCCAGCCTTCTCCGTGGCCTCGCTCTTCTCCGTGTCCTCGTTCTACTTCGGGAAGGCACACGGAACTCGCCGATGACCTGCCGCTTCATGATGTCGCCGAAGATGTGCTGCTGAATCTGCTGGTTGCCGAGATTCAGTGATCTTCAGCGCCACGGCGTAGCGGCCGCCGAACTTCAGCCGACCGTCAGGTTCACCGACGTGTAGGCCTCGGTCGTGCCGTGGTAGCGCGCGTCGAGCACGTCCTGCCAGAACGCGTCGGACGCGTGGTTGACCGAGAGCGTGCCGAACGCGTTCGCGCCCGTGTAGCGTCACGCCGATGTTGAACAGGTGGTTCGACGGCAGGTTGATTTCCTGCAGCGCCTGCTCCTCGGTCAGCCCCGGGAACGTCGGGATCGGATCGGCCTGATACGAGTAGTTCACGAACGCGGTGACGCTTCGGCGTGATCGAGCCGTCGACGCCGAGCTCGATGCCCTTGCTCTTGACCTTGCCGAGGTTCGTCGTAGGTGAACTGGCTCGGGAATCGGATGCCGGACGCGTAGATCCCGGCCCAGATCAGCGCGCCGGGCACCGGACCGAGCCCCGGGAATCCGGGCGGCGGCGGCGCGCGGTCCCCACTCGGCGACTTGCGTGAAGAGAATCTGGTCCGAGAAGTTGTTGTAGTACCACGCGGCCGAGACCGTCGCGCGATCGCGGACGTGCGCGGTGTACGCGATCTCGAACGCGTCGATGTGCTCCTCGGTCAGGTCCGGATTGCCGACCGCCGCCGTCGGCACGTAGTAGATCGCGCTGCCGTACGCCGGGTTGATCACGCCGAGCGGCAACGGCGTGGCGATCGTCGTGTCCAGGTTGTTGTTGACCATCGACGGCGCGCGGAACGCGCGGTTGTAGGTCACGCGAATCGACTGATCGGCTTGCGGCTTGAACACGACCGCCACGCGCGGCGAAAACACGGCGTTGTCGATCGAGCTGAACTTGTCCACGCGCGCGCCGGCGACGAGCCGCATCCACGCGTCGATCAGGAACTCGTCCTGGATGTACGCGCCGCCTTCGGTGCGCGAGTCCTCGCCCGGCGCAATCGTCAGCTCGAACCGGTTGAAGCGCAGGTTGCCGCCGTAGGTCAGCACGTGCTTCGCCGCGACGACTCGCGTGTCGCCGGCCTCGACGTCGAACGTCTTGGTGTCGAAGGTCGAGCCGATCGGCGTGCCGGTCGGATCGATGCTGACGCAGATTGGTCGCCTCGCCGTCGAGCACGTTCATGAACGCCTGCAGCTGGAAGGCGTTCCTGCGTGTACGTCGACCTTGCCGTAGCCCATCGTCGCGCCGCCGTCGATGTCGAACGGACCGATGCCGGTGTGCATGATGCCGTCGGTGCCGCCGATGCCGCCGGAGAACTGACAGCTTCTGCGTGCCGTCGGCGAAGTCGTAGTCCACGCGCACGTCGAACTTCGGCTGCTCGCGTGCCCTGATTCTCGTACGGCGGATACGGCGTCGGGCGTGGCCGCCGTTCGGGACGTTGCCGATCGGCCGCGCGAACGCGTCCGACGCGTAGATGCCCGGCCGAGATCTTGTACGCCCACCGATCGTTGGCGGCTGCGCGTGCGTGCCGCGCACGTAGAAGAGCGAGCCGGCAGCTCGCCGTTGTCGGCGACCTCGCGGTCGAACCCGCCGACGCCGAACGTCACCGTACGTGCCCGCCATCTCGCGCGGCGACTTGGTGATGACGTTGACGACGCCGTTGAGCGCGTTGGCGCCCCAGATCGGCCGACGCCGGCCCGCGGATCACTTCGATCCGCTTGATCTCGTCGAGCGTTCGACGGCACGAAGTCCCACATCGTGAAGCCGAAGAAGTCCTGATAGACGCTGCGGCCGTCGACGACGGTCAGCTGCGACGTCGCCAGCGAGCTCGTGGCGCCGCGGCTGGTGACGTTCACGTCGCGCGCGGAGATCTGCGTGATGTTCACGCCCGGCACGTTGCGCAGGAGATCCGCGTAGTTGCTCGACGGCGCGACCGCGAGCGCCGCGGGCCCGATGACCGTCATCGTCGCCGGCGCGTCGATGAGCTGCTGCTCGGTCTTCGACGCCGAGACGACGACGGTCTCCTTGTAGTTCACCTCCTGGGGATCGACGGGCTTGGCGGCGGCGTGCGGTGGCGCCTGGCTCTGGCCTTGAGGCTGGCTCTGACCGGCGGGCGGCTGGCGCCTGGCGGGCGGAGCCGGTCGGACGCGAAGATCAGCGCGAGCACCGCGCTCGCGACGGTCGAACGCATGTCACTCATGGGACCTCCTGCCGTCGCCCGTACATGACCAACGGGCACCACAGCGGCGCGCCGGGGGACGGCGTGTTCCAAGCGAAAGCGCGCCTATGATATGCGATTCAGATCGGTGCCGTGACTGCCCGTCCGATCGTCCCGCCGGCCGCCGACACCTCGCCGCCCTGCCGTCCGCACCGACTGGCCGGATCTGACCGACGAGGCGCTGCTCGATCTGCGGTTTCGCGAGCTGGGCCTGACGATCGAGGGCAGCTGGCTCGAGCCGCGCATCGCGCAGCTCTACGACGAACTGGCCGCGCGCGGCCTCACGTTCCGGCCGCACTTCTGGCTGTCGTCCGAGTGGTTCTCGCCGGACGGCGTGCCCGGCATCGCGATTCCGTTCTATCTCGCGCATCCGCGGCTGATGAAGCTCGAGAAGGCGCAGATGCTCGAGGTCGAGGGCGGCACGCCGGAGTGGTGCATGCAGATTCTGCGGCACGAAGCCGGCCACGCCTTCGACAACGCGTACGAGCTTCGCAGCGCCGGCGGCGCCGCGTGCGGCTGTTCGGCAGGCCGTCGACGCCCTATCCGGATTTCTACCTGCCGCAAGCCGTACTCGAAGAGCTTCGTGCTGCATCTCGACTCCTGGTACGCGCAGAGCCATCCCGACGAGGACTTCGCCGAGACGTTCGCCGTGTGGCTGACGCCCGACAGCGACTGGCGCTCGCGGTACGCGGACTGGCCGGCGCTGCGGAAGCTCGAGTACATGGACGCGCTGATGCACGAGATCGCGGGCCAGCCGCCGGTCGTCGCCACGCGCCGCGCGGTCGAGCCGCTCGAGCGGCTGCGCACGACGCTGCGCAAGCACTACGCGAAGAAGCGCGCGCACTACGGCCTCGAGTACCCGAACTTCTACGATCGCGACCTGCGCCGCCTGTTCTCGGACGCGCCGCGAGTACCGCGCACAACCCGAAGGCCTCGCGCGTTCATCCAGCGATCCGCCGCGACGTCCGCCGCCTCGTCGCCGAATGGACCGGGCTCGTATCAATACACGATCGATCGCGTGATCGAGGACATGATCGCGCGCTCGCGACGAGCTGCACCTGCGCCTGAAGTATCCGGAGGACCGCACGAAGCTCGACTTCACGATGCTCGTGACGGTGCAGACGATGAACTACCTGCACTCGGGACGACATCGGGTGGCGCTGTGGAGCGGCTGATAACGCAGTCAGAGACGTACGACGTGTCGCGTGGCGGATCGGTCGCCGTCGGTCGTGCTTCCTCAGCCGTCGCACCGGCGATCGCCGGCGTGGCTCGATCCGTATCGGCCGACCGCGCAGCAGATCATCGCCGAGTCGCAGCGAACGATTTCGCGTGGCAGCGGCTCGCTGAGGTGACCGACACGTACGGCCCTCGGCTCTCGGGATCGGAGGCGCTCGAGCGCGCGATCGACTGGGCGGTCGCGGCGATGAAGAAGGACGGCCTCGAGAACGTCCGCAAAGAACCGCGTGATGGTGCCGAAGTGGGTGCGCGGCCGCGAGAGCCTCGAGCTGCGTCGAGCCGGTCCGCCAGCCGCTCGCCGATGCTCGGCCTCGGCAACTCCGTCGGCACGCCGGCCGGCGGCATCGAAGGCCGACGTCGATCGTCCTCAAGAACTTCGACGATCTCGAACGCGCGCGCCGCCGACGTCAAGGGCCGCATCGTGCTGTTCAACGTGCCGTTCACGAACTACGGCGAGACGGTCGTCTACCGCGCGACGGGCCCGTCGCGCGGCGCGCGCGCTCGGCGCCATCGCGATGCTCGTCCGCTCGGTCGGGCCCGACCGGCCTCCGCACGCCGCACACCGGCGCCACCGACTACGACGGCCGGCGCGCCGAAGATTCCGGCGGCCGCGATTCCGGCCGAGGACGCCGACCGCTTTCAGCGCCTGCAGGACTCGCGGCGTCACGATTCGCGTGAAGCTCTCGATGGAGGCGCACTTCGATGCCGACGCGCAGTCCTACAACGTCGTCGGCGAGATGCGCGGCCGCGAGCTGCCCGAACGAGATCGTGTCGTCGGCGGCCACTTCGATTCGTGGGACCCCGGCGCCGGCGCCAGCGACGACGGCGGCGGCTGCGTCGTGACGTGGGAAGCGCTGCGGCTGATGAAGAAGCTCGAACCTGCGGCCGCGGCGCACGGTGCGCGTCGTGCTGTTCACGAACGAGGAGAACGGCGGCCGCGGCGGCAACGGCTATCGCGACGCGCACAAGGCCGAGCTCGCGCAACCACGTGCTGCTGATGGAGTCGGACGGCGGCGTCTTCGATCCGGCCGGCTTCGGCTTCACCGGACCCGAGCCGGCGCGCGCGGACGGTGACGACGATCGCGAGCGCTGCTGACGCCGCTTGGCGCGCACCGCATCCTCGCCGCCGGCGGCGGCGCCGACATCGAGCCGTCGGCCGCGGCGGCCAACATTCCGATGATGTCGCACGTCGTGACCGGCGACTACTTCCTGATCCACCACACCGCCGCCGACACGATCGCGCGCATCACGCCGAAGCAGATGTCCGACAACGCCGCGGCGATCGCGGTGATGGCGTACGTCGTCGCGGATCTGCCGTGGAGGCTGGGGACGGAGAAGTAACAGTGCCGGGTGCCGGCACCCGTTCAGTCCTTCCCCTTGATCGTGTAGACGAGATAATCCGCGCGACGCCGTTCGGCGGCGTCGGGCAGTGGGACATCGAGCGTCTCGACCGGAAGCATCGAGACGATGACCACGCGTTTGCCTGGCAGGCGCCGGCGGATCCGTTCCACCGTACCTGGCCGAAGTCGGCGTGAAACGCGCCGGTGACGTGCACCACCAGCGGCCGGAGCCCCGCGACCGGCACTCGCCGCGTTACACCTGCGCCACTGACTCGGCCATCGTTTCGTCTTTCAAACACTGCGCCAGGTCGTCCCGCTTCCGCGGTACCGGCCCGTGCTGTTCGTACCTGCCGCACCCGTCGTTTGCCCTCCCATTTCCTTCACGAACCGCTGGAAATAGGTGTCATCGGTCGGGCACGTAAGATCCTTCGCGAACAGATTTTTCTGCGCGTCCGTTTTCGACTGGAGGACGTCGAGCCCGCTTTTCGACACTTCTGCCGCGATCGTGCGCGGCACGTTGGCGGCCACGATCGGCCACTCCTTGCCAATCGCGAAGTCCACGAGCGGCTTGTAGTCCGTGCGGTAGCGCGGCCACGGCCG
>CAWFLT010000007.1:0-145826 GCA_963816795.1 uncultured Acidobacteriota bacterium
ACATCGAGGCCTGGTGATCGTTCTGTATTCCAGTCGCGGCAGTCTTCTGCGTTCACCCACGCTCAACGTAGGGGCGACGGGGTGTCGGAGGCTGTCCGGCCGTGCTGTGTTTGCGGAGAGAAGGGGGGACGCGATGGAACGCATGGCACCCAGAGCTTTGGAAAGGGCGGAGTGAATACAGAGCCACGGAGATCACCGCCAGTGTGGCCAGTTGCGGAGATCGTCCAGTGCGGGCCTGCGGGTCACAAGCAGCTGAGGAAACTTCGGTCTCCGGCCGCTGACCGTCCTCAGCCACGCGGCTGTCGTGGCGTGCCCAGGGTGGAGCATCCGCCCAAGCCGCCCGCTGAGCTCATCTCAGTCCAGGGCCGCGAGCCCGGTGAGCACCACCGGCTCCTGGTCCGGGAACTCCGCGACGAGCGAGAGTGTCCCGCCCATCGCCTCCACGTAGTTCCGCAACGTCGAGATAAGGAGGTCGCTCCGCTGCTCGAGTCGCGACACGCTGTCCTGGCCGATACCCAGCGCTTCGGCCATCTTTTTCTGCGTCAACTTGTGCGCGCGGCGAAGCCCCTGCAGGGAGCGCTCCTCCGCGACGATCGTCGCTGCACGGGCAGCGATCTTCCGCCTGCGCTCCGGGCTCAGTCCCTTGCGAATGCGGTCGACGTTGTTCATGACCTCCGCCCCTTTTTCTTCGGCTGGCCCTTCGTTGGCTCTGTCTTCAGCGCTGCGAGATGGCTATCGAAGCGTGTGTCTGCCTTGTCGATGAACTGCCGGATAGAAGCGGCGTTGGCTGCCGCCGGACTTGTCTTCACCGCACTGGACCACGGCCTTCCGCAGCGGGTCGAAGGCGAAGGCGAACCGCCCACGCCGTCGGCCGCATCGAAGCGAAGTTCCTTCATGTTCGCGTGGCGCGACCCGGCGAGCGTGTCTAGCGAGGCCGCCCCATGTGTGGCCCGAAGGTTTTCAAGGGTCGATGTGCGCGAGGAGCTCATCCTGCACGTCCTCGCCCAGCGCCTTGAACTCCGGGACGACAGGCTATGGAAATCGACGTCCCCAGCCATGAAGGTTTATGGATCAGGGCAATATGGTGTCAAGGCCATATCGCGATGGCGAATGTCAAAGCGGGCGTGCGACTCCGAAGAGGCCGTTCCCGAGGCCGAAGTCTTCGGGTCGGCGCAGCGCCATTCGGAGGAAGCGCATACCGCTGGGAATCGTCTCAGGCCGCAGTTCGGAGGGCGTTTATCCGATGAAGCCAATAGAAGACTTGGTTCCAACTGGCGCCGGTCAGGTCCACCACCCTTCGCTCGCCCTAGCCAATCGGAAGTGTGAGCTTCGGCTCGGCGAACCTCGCCGCGCCGTAGCCGCGAAGGCGGGTCCCACCGTTTGACCTCTTTCATTCGCCTCTCGGGCGACGTGAAGAACCTGCAATCCAGCACACGCGCCCGGGTTGCGGAATCCGCAACATGCACGCGCACTGTCGAGCGTAACTTGAAGTCCGGGGCGGGACGTGCGCTGCCAAGCGACATTTCGAGCCTTGAGAACCCCTCGCGGCGTCGTCAGTTGAACCAGGACGCGACAGCCAGGGGGAGAAACGGAACCTCGAGGTCGCGCGCCGCCTGCCGATGACATTCTCTGCGCCATAATCAGGCCAGCCTATTAATCCGAACGTCAATGCCTGCGGGGGCTCCGTCGGACGACATCCGATTCGCGTGGCGGCGATTGACAAGGCACTACGCGGCGACGCTGGCGTCGATACTGACGCTCGCCTGCGCGATCGCCGCCGTCTCCGCCACTTGGTCGCTGCTATCGACGGTTCTGCTGCGGCCGGTGCAGGCGCCGGGTGCTGAGGATTTGATGGTTCTCGGCGCGGTCGGCGCCGACCAGCGGTCCATGTCGAAACGTATTTCACGTATCCAGTCGCGGAGACATGGAGCCCCGGAGGCGAACTGGCAGATGTCGCTCTGGGTGGCTCCGGCACGACTACGCCGTAGCGAATGGCGAGTGGCAATCGCGCCAGGGCTATTTTGTCAGCGCGAATTTCTTTCGTGTTCTTCGTTTACCCGTGCAGCTCGGCCGTGATTTCACCGACGCTGATGATCGTCGCGGCGCACTGCCGGTCCTGATCTGTCGGATCGCTTCTGGCGGATGGCCTTCGGCGCCGATCCGCAAGTGACCGGCAAAACCCTGTGCGTCAACGACCGGAACGTCGAGATTGTCGGCGTCGCGACTGCAGGGTTTCATGGCGTGAACGTCGCCCAGGACGTTGATTTCTTCGGGACGCTGAGAGGTGCGGATCAGGTTCTCGGATCTTCGAACAATCTGTTTGCCGATCCCGATCGACGCACGTCACCAAGCGCGGGGATCAGCGTCATGGGCCGGATCAAGACAGGCGAGACATCCGTCGTCGCGACGTCACGGTTGATCGCCGGCGCGGCTGCTGGCGGCGGACCACGCTGGTGCCGTTGCAGACCGCCGCGTTGCCCGAGGCGTCGCGGCCTGCCATGACGCAGTTCAGCCGGCTGCTGTCGATCACGGTTGGATTGCTGCTTCTCGCCGGTTGCCTGACGGTCGGCACGCTGCTGTTCATTCGCACTGAGGCACGGCGAAGGCGAATTCGCAACCCGCGTGGCGCTCGGCGCGAGTCGCGCGAATCTCGTTCGCGGTGTCGCGGCGGGAGCGCGCTGCTGTCAGTCGCGGGTGCCGCATTGTCCCTGCCCTTCACCAGCTGGTTCGTGGCCTTGTTGGCATCGCTGCAGTTGCCCGGTGGCATCAACGTCGACGCACTGGGCCTTTCAATCGATCGCGCGGTCTGGATCTCGTCCGTGTCGATCTCCCTGGTCGCGATGATCGCGATCACGTTCGTCGCCGGTGTGTTCGGCGTCTCGTCGCGCGTGTCTCCGCAAACGCGCGTGCCGGGTCGACATCACGCGTGACGAACCGTCGATCCGCTCGTCGTTCGTCGCCGGCCAGGCTGCCGTCACGCTGGTTCTGGTGGCCAGCGCGGGACTGTTCGCGCGAAGTCTGCGCGAGGCACTGCACGTCAACACCGGATTCGACACGACACGTCTGCTGGCCACACGAAGTCGGACTCTGGCATACCGCTACTCGCCATTCGAATTGCACCATTCTTCGCCGAGCTGACGTCGAGGCTGAACGCCAACGGTGGGATCAATTCCGCAGCGATGAGTTCCGGCCTCGTCGGCATGGGCGTGCCGGTTGTCGTGAATGGCCTCGGTAGATCATTTCCGTCGGAGGTGTTGGTCCGAGCCGTCGACGAACGGTATTTTCCAACGGTCGGCCTCCAGGTGCTGACCGGAAGGAACTTTACGCGCGACGACGACGGTACGGCTCCCTGGGTGACGATCGTGAGCGCATCGTTCGCGAAGCTGCTGGACGAGAGCGGCCATCCACTCGAAACGCGTATCCGGTCGTTTGTCGGGTTCGGACGGAGTGTTCCCTGATATTTCCGTCGTCGGCGTCGTGCCGGACGTCATCACCGAGATCAGCAAGCTCTCGCCGATGGTCATGTATGTACCCTTCGGTCGAGCAACGGGATCCGAACTGGCGACGCGATCTGGTCTTGCGGCCAGCGGGCTCGATGGATGTGGCGATTCGAGAAGCGATGGCGACCATTCGCAATGTGAATCCGGACCTCACGCCGGCCCCCGTCGTGACGCCGTTGCGAACTGTTGACGACCAGATCGCGTCGCAGATGGGTCCGCAGCGATTCGGCATCGCCGTCCTCAGTGCGCTCGGCGGCGTCGCGCTTCTGTTGACCCTGCTCGGCACGTATGCGATCGCGGATTCAATGGCGACGTCGCGTCGGCGCGAGATCGCCGTGCGGGCGGCTCTCGGGGCACGCCGTGGTCAACTGACGATCTTGATTCTGGACGACACGCTCCGACTCAGTCGGCCTCGGAGTGGTTGTCGGACTCAGCGTCGCGTGGCTGGAAGGGAATACGATACGCGCCTTCCTCTTTCGCGTGCAGCCCCTGGACCCGGCCACGCTCGTGTCAGCCACAACACGAATCGCCGGAGTTCTCGCCGTGGCGATCACTCTGCGGCCAGCGCTCGCAGCCGGACGAGTGGATCTGGCGCGTCTCATTCGTGAGGAGTAGTCAATGCGATCTTTTCTGGTTGTCCCGTGCTTGTTGTTCATGCTCAACGTTCTTGGGGCCGCTGATCGATTGGATCAAACGACACCCGGCAACCAGATGAAGAAGGATTCATGTGTCGATGAACAGGTTCTCCCTTTCTCAAATGGTGCCTTAAGAAAGGTCGCAGGTCAGATTCAGAAGTGCGAAGCAGGCGTCTGGGTCATCGACGCCATGAACGGGCCCAGGGATCCGGCTCTTGAGAAGGCAAAACCATGCGTCGGTGTCAAAGACCAGCAATACTCCGCTGGCGTGTTGCGTCAGGTGAAAGACAAGGTGGAGCGGTGCCGCGATGGGAAGTGGGTTGAGGCTGGTCCGTAGGACGCTGCCTCACACTGCCCGCTAGCGTCCCTGGGACTGGAGCTTGGGTACGCGCGCTGCTGTGGCATGGTGATGGGTACCAGCTGGCCGCACGCGGTAGAACAAACTCCCGGAGATCAATGGAGACCTTCCGGTGATTTCGCGTCTCGGGACCACCGTGTGACATACTCCGCATCGCGAGCACCAATCACATCAGCAGCGCTGAAGGGTAGGGCCATGCGCCTGATTCTCGCCTCGGTGTTCGTTACGGCAGCCCTCCTGACCCAACCGGCATCCGCACAGGAGCAGCGTGGAGCGGTTGAAGGCACGGTGCAGGACATCCAGCAGGCGGTGCTCCCTGGGGCCATGATCGCCGCCTTGAACCGCGCGCAAGGCACGACGGTTTCCACGACGGCCGACGCGACCGGCACGTTCCGCTTTCCCGCGCTCGCCCCGGGGTACTACGACGTCACGGCCTCCCTGCCGGGATTCGGCGCGCTCCAGTTCAAGGGCGTCGAAGTCCTCCTCGGACAGGTCAAGAAGCTCGCGTTCGTGCTCGAAGTTGCTGGAGTCGTCGAAGAGGTCCGCGTGTCGCCATCGTCGCCCCTCGTGGACACGCGCCAGAGCGCCCGTCGATTCAGCCTCCGCCAGGACACGATCGACCTGCTGCCCAAGGGCCGCGATTTCACGAGCCTCATCAAGCTGGCGCCGGGTGCCAACGAGGAACCGAAGCTCGGGGGCCTCTCCATCGACGGAGTCGAGCGCCTCGGAGAACCGGTTCGTGGTCAACGGCATCGAGACAACGAACCTGCTCACCGGCGTATCGGGCCATGGCGTCCTGCCGGAGTTCGTCGATGAGATCCAGGTGAAGTCGAGCGGGTACGCCGCCGAGTACGGCGGATTCGACCGGAGGGGTGATCAACGTCGTGACGAAGAGCGGCACGAACACGTGGCGCGGCGACGTGCTGGTCAACTTCGAAGGCGACGCGCTCGACGGTGGGCGGCGGCCGACCCTTCGCAAGGTACCGACGGACTCGACGCGCGCCGAGGACGTGACCTACCCCGAAGACACGTACAGGCGCGTCGAGCCCGGCTTCGCCATCGGCGGTCCGCTCAAACGAGACCGCGCCTGGCTGTTTGCGGCCTATCAACCTGCCTTGATTCACACGGAGCGCACCGTCACCTTCACCTTCGACAAGTCAACCGCGACGAAGGCCTCGTACCAGACGGCGCATTTTTTCAACATCAACCAGACGATGCAGGTGCACGACAACCTGCGCACGCGCGCCACGCTCGACTGGAGCCCGTCGCGACAAGACGGCATGCTGCCGGCCCTCGACGGCGCCACGTACCCCCTGGGCAACTTCGACATCGTTGACCGGACGCAGAACTACGCGGCGTCAGGCAATGCCGACTGGGTGGCGACCCCCACCTTGTACGTGGGTCTGCGTGCGGGGTATTTCACGAACAATCGCCTGACGGAGAACGTGATCGAGCAGCCGCTGTTCGTCTTCATGAGGTCCAACATCGGCTATCTGGACGTGCCCGTGTCGCTTCAGCAGGTGGGTGGGTTCCAGACGGATCTGTCGAACGACGTCAGCCGGATCGATCGGCAGTCGCGCGTCAATGCACAAGCCGACGCGACCTACTTCGGGACCCTGGCCGGGCGACACGCGCTCAAGGCAGGCCTGCAGATCGACCGACGCAGCAACGACGTGGACAAGGGCATGAGCGCCAACCGCATCAACCTGTTCTGGGACGCCGCGATCGCCGGTCAACGGGGTCGCTACGGCTACTACCGCGTGGCCAGCAATCCAATCGAACCCAAACGCGGCCAGCTCACGTTCGGCGAGGTGAGCGACACGACCGTTGGCCTCTTCCTGCAGGACGCGTGGGCCGTCTCCAACCGGCTGACCGTCAACGTGGGCCTGCGGACGGAGAACGAGACCGTGCCGTTCTACAGCTCGGCAGGGGTGGCGGGCGTCGAGCCGATCCACTTCTCGTTCGGCAACAAGCTGGCCCCGAGAGCGGGGGCCGCATGGGACGTCGCTGGTGACGGCCGGTGGAAGGTGCATGGCAGCTGGGGTGTCTTCTACGACATCTTCAAGCTGTCGATGCCCCAGTCCGCATTCGGAGGCCTCAGGTTCACCATCTACTCCTTCAATCTCGAGACATACGACTGGCCGAGCCTGGTCAGCAGCCCCGATTGTCCTCCGGCGTGTCCCGGTGGCCAGGCGCGGGTTCCGCTGCAGTTCGACCCCTCGTTCGGGAACATCGACCCGGATCTCGAGCCCATGCGGTTGCAGGAGCTGACGCTCGGAATCGAGCACCAACTGTCGCCGCATGTCGCGGTCTCGGTGCGGTTCGTTCACAAACAGCTCGACAAGGCCGTCGAGGATATCGGAGCGGTCGATCAGGATGGGGTCGCGACATACGTGATCGGCAACCCCGGGTACCACCGCGCGATCGAGGCGATTCCCGGTGTTCCCTACCCCAAGGCCGTTCGCGACTACGATGCCGTGGAGCTGGTCGGGCGGAAGCTGCTGGATCGCAACTGGGCGCTCACGGCGAGCTACGTGTGGAGCCGTTTGTACGGCAACTACTCGGGGCTCTCGGAATCCGACGAGAACGGGCGCACCGATCCGAACATCGGGATGACCTTCGACGCTCCGCTGGCGCTGTTCGCTGGCGACGGTCGCGCGCTCTACGGGCGGCTGGCCACGGACCGCCCGCACCAGGCCAAGGCGCAGCTGGTCTACACCGCACCGTTCGGGGTCAACGTCGGCCTCTTCCAGTCGGTGGCCAGCGGGCTGCCAGTGAGCCGGTGGGCCGTGTTGTCGCCGGGCATCGCTCCGGTCTTCTACGCGGGCCGGGGCAGCGATGGCCGCACGCCGGTGCTGTCGCAGACCGATCTCAGCGTCCAATACGTGGCGGCCCTCGGCGGACGCAGGCGGCTGACTCTCGGACTGAATGTGCTCAACCTGTTCAACCAGGCCAAGGGTGTGGGGCGCTTCAGCTCCGAGACCGACCAGGGCGCCCAGGTCAGGGTCGATGAGGCCGACTACTACGCAGGACGGGTCGATGTGGGCGCGGCCATCGACGACCAGAAGTTGCGCGATCCCCGGTTCCTCAAGTACGGGTCCTTCCAGGAGCCCATCAAGGCCCGGGTCATGGTCAGGTTCAGTTTCTAGACACCACGGCGGCGCTTCCACAGCGGCCGCTCGATCCGCCACGACTATCGAAAGTTCTCGATCATCATCAAGTCGGCCCCGGAACTGACAGTCCGACTGTAGAGGATGGTCTTGCCATCCGGCGAGACGGCGAAGCCTGCCGTTAAGAGACCAACGTGATACTGCTCCAGCTTCCCGACTTCGCGGTCCTTGCCGGTGCCGGGATCCATCACGCGTACGGACGTCTGGCCGGGCGCAAAGCCGGCAGAACACGGCACGTAATAGATGCCGCTGTCGGTCACTGCCACCGCGGTGCCGATCACGCACGCGATCAGTGTGGCGGGTGCGCCCCCGGCAAGTGGCTGTGCCATCACCGGCGAGGTGCGCAGCGCCGGTTGATACAACAGCGTCTTCCTGTCGGCCGACTCGCGCCCCACGTACCCGCCGCCGCCGTGCGTGACTTGCTCCATCGACCCCTTGCGCACCCGCGTCCGCCAGATGTCGCGCTGCCAGAAGTCGCGCGCATTCGCCTGTTTCCACGAGAAATAGATCCAGTCGCCGTCGTGCGACCACGTCGGCATGTTCTGGTCGCCAGGCTCCGCAGTGATCTGCTGCTGCATACCGCTCTGGATGTCGACTGTCCAGATATGCCAGCTACCGTCCGCCGCCCGCGACTCGAACGCGATCTCCCGGCCGTCGGGTGACCATGCGGGCGAACCCTGCCATCGCCCCGGGCCATGGGTCAGCTGCGCTGGTTCCGACCCGTCCGCACCGGCGATCCAGACTTCTACCGCCTCGCCTGCCCGCGCCGAGGAGAAGGCAATTCGCCGGCCATCCGGAGAAAACTGCGGGCTCCCGTCGAACACCGAAGACCGTGCCACTGGCTGAGGCGATCGTCCCGGTTCGAACCGGTAGATATCGTCGTCATCGACGAGACGCGCAAAGACCAGGCGATCGCCGCCAGGGGCGATCGAAGGAAACATCGCACCGGCGCCCGCCATTTCGATTCGTTCAGGCGGCCGCTGGCCATCCACTCCGACGCGCCACAGGTAGTTGACGCTCAGCTCTTCGGCGCCATAGATGAGGGACTTCCCATCTCTGCTCCAGGCAAGACCCAGGATCGTCGTGTCTGGAACCTGAGTCACTTGCCTGGGCGGCCCGACCGCAGCGAATGCCGAGTCCACGTCCAGAACGTTGACATGGCAGGCTGTGCGGATGCTCGGGCCCGCGCACGAGACATACGCGAGGCGACGGCCGTCAGGCGAAAACGTCGGCGTCCGGTCCGCTCCCGGTGGAGGCGGCTGCGTGAGGCGGCCGCGGCTCACCGCCCTGCACGGGTATCAGATAGAGGCCATTGCTCGGGTGCGTCGCGTCGGGCGGGGCCGCCCGTCCGGCAACAAGGTAGCGATCGTCCGGAGACCACGCGGCTGGCACGGAGACGAGGAAGTCGCTGACCTGCCGATCAGAACCCCCGAGCGACGACATCACCCGGACGTGACCCGAGAACGGGACCGGCCCACGACGAACGTACGCGATCTGCCTGCCGTCGGACGACCACATGGGCGCCACGTCATCTGAGGGATCCGTCGTGAGCGGGTGAGGGTCGGATGATCCGACCACCTGAAGGTAAATGTCCCGGTTGGACTGTCCTTCGCCTGTCCACTCGAACAACACCTGGCGCCCATCCGACGAAAGCCTCCCAATCTCGGAGCCGCTCAATGCGGTGAGTTGGACCGTTCGCATCGCCGCCTCTGGCGCGGTCGCAGTTCGAGACGTGCGAAGCAGCCACAAACCGGCCAGCGTCAACATGACGATGCCTGTCACGCCAACGGCGATCCAGCGCAAATGCCACCGATGAGACGTGGGCGTGTGAACCCCATTTGCGCCACTGGGTTCGAGACGCTCTCCGGGATGACGGGCGCGGTCATGGCTGCCGACCCCGGGACGATTTCCTTGACGCGTGCCATGAACCGGTAGCCGTGTCCCGGAACCGTCACGATGTATCGCGGCTGCTGCGCCGTCTCTCCGAGTGCCTTGCGGATCAGGAAGATCTGCTGCGTCAGGTTTCCTTCTTCAACGATGACATCGGGCCAGACGACTCGGAGCAGTTCGTCCTTTGTCACCACGCGATCGCGGTTGTCGACCAGGAGGACCAGCGTATCGAACGCTTTCGACATCAAGGGCACGGGCGTCCCGTCGCTGACCAGGAGGCGCATCTCCTGCAGCAGGGTGAATTTGTCGAACTCCCAGCTCGCACCCGTGGGGACTCTGAGCATGACTTCCGAGACCGGATCTTACCGCCTGCCGCCATCACAGCCGTTCGCGGAGTGGAATTAATCGCTTTGCGAGGGCTTCTGAGGATTTCGTGAGACCCACGAACCGGCCGCGCAGCTCTCGAGACAATCGGCGAGTCGAGCCGCCGCGTTCATTCAGAGCGGAGGGAGACGGGCGCAGATCATGTCTCACTCGATTCGCGTGAGAGTGTGCGTCGTTCGCTGCCTGGCGCGAAATGGAATCGTACGCCGCGATTTTTCTCGGCCTCCGACGGTTGATTGGGACCACCGGCGAATAGCCGTCGTGGCCCCGCTCCTGGCGCAAACATGTAGCTGTAGTACCTGGGCGTGAAGGTATAGAGGCTCAAGTACGGCGGGGTGGCCCCGCGCGGCACTCGCTCGTTTTCTAACCGGTGAACGGACTCCTTGAGTCGGGATAAAATCGCGCAATCTCAAAGATCGCCAGGGAGGGGACGATGCGGGTATCCATGTCTTGCACGGCAATCTTGACGTGCGTGGTTATAGGCCACTCGCCGCCAGCTTTGGCACAAGTCGATCAACAGCGCGCCGAACAGGTACTTCAAGGAAGCACAGACTCTCTGCGAGCGCGACGCCGGCCGTCTCTGGGGCGTGTCGCTGTGCGGTCCGATGGTGATTGCGGACGCCGCCACCGGGACGATCGCCACGAGTCAGCCGGCGCCGGCTGGTGAGCGTCCCCGTGCGCTCGGCTTCGTGAACGCCCCGCTCCAGTGGGGCGGCGTCACGTGGTCCGCGTACGACTGGCAGTCAATCCCCAAGGATGATCAGGGGCAGCGCGGACGGCTGTTCATGCACGAGCTGTTTCATTGCGTCCAGCCCCGCCTCGGGCTGATGGCTCCGGGCGCTGGCGAAAACATCCACCTCGATTCGCTGGAGGGCCGCTACTGGATGCGCCTCGAGTGGCGGGCCCTCGCGCGGGCGCTTGGCGCCTCTGGCGCGGCGCGCACGTCCGCCATTGCAGATGCGCTGGCGTTTCGCGCGGCGCGCCACCAGCGCTTTCCCGGCGCCGCGGCGCAGGAGCACGCCATCGACATCAACGAGGGGATCGCGACGTACACGCAATACGTGACCGGGTCGGACAGCGCGCAGGACGCGATCCGGCACGCCACGGCCACCCTGGCGGGCTCGGAGGCGAGCACATCTTTCGTCCGGACGTTCGCGTACGCGTCTGGTGCCGGCTACGGGCTGTTGCTCGACGCGTTGTCTCCGGGCTGGCATCGGAAGATCACAGCGGCGAGCGACTTGGGCCAGCTGCTCTCGGCAGCGGCTGGAGTGACTGCGGCGCCGGACGCTGCCGCCGGCGCTGCTGCGCGGTATGACGGCGCATCGCTGCGCGCTGACGAAGAGCAGCGCGATCGCGAGCAGCAGGCGATCATCGCCGAGTTACGGCGCCGCTATGTCGATGGACCAGTGCTCATCGTGCCAAGAGCCGGGAGCGGCAGCATCAACACCATGGGTGCCACGGTCATTCCCGGCGCGGGCACGGTCTTCCGGACGATGGCGAACAAAGGCGCATGGGGATTTTTCGATGCGAAGGGCGGCGCGTTTGTTTCGGCCGACGGCGAGACGATATCGCTGCCGGCGCCGGTCGTCGTCGATGCGACGACGCTGAAGGGTGATGGCTGGACGGCGACCGTCGGTCCGGGGTGGACCGTGCAGCCGGGCCCACGACCGGGCGACTACAAAGTCGTCCGACAGCAGCCATGAGCGGCACTCGCTGCGTTCGTCGGTCCCTTCCAACCTGAGCTGCGTCACTCACTCCGCAGCGCGCTGATCACATCCACGCGCGCCGCCCGCGCCGCCGGCGTGACCGACGCCACAATCGCGGCCGCGATCAACACGCCCGCGGCCGCGGCAATCGGCACCACGCCGGGCATCTGCATGCCGGAGACGAAGCTGCCGGCGAAGCGCGCGAGCAACCATCCGCCGGCCGCGCCGGCGACGATGCCGGTGACGCCGATGGTCGCGCCCTCGCGGAGGACGCGGGTGAGCAGATGTCGCGGCGTCGATCCAAGCGCGAGCCGCACGCCGAACTCGCGCGTGCGCGCGCTCACCGAGAACGCAAGCACGCCGGCCACGCCGACCACCGCGATGAGCAGCGCGACGCCCGCGAAGCCGCTGAAGACCAGCGCGTTCACGCGGTTCGGCGACAGAATCTCCGATCGGATGTCGTCGAGCGTCGCGGCACGCTCCACGGGCTGATCGCTCGCCAGCTCGCGGATGATCTTCGTCACGGGCGTCACGAGCGTGTACGGATCGACCTTCGCGTGGATGAACAGCCGCCCGCCGAACATCTCCTGGTCCAGCGGGTGGTAGACCGTCATCGCCGGCTCCGGCACGAGGTTCTCGTCGTCGATGTCCGCCGCCACGCCGATGATGCGCCGCGGCTCGGTGCTGATGCCGATGAACTTGATCACCGGATCGGTCCACATGAGCTTGCGATTGACCGCGTCGAGACTCGGGAACATCCGCTTCGCGACGCTCTCGCTGATGATGACGACCCTCTCGCCGTCGCGCCGGTCGCTCTCGTTGAACTCGCGACCCGCGATCATCCGCACGCCGAGCGCTTCGAAGAAGCCCGGCGAGATCGTGCGGAACCGGGCCCGCGGATCCTCCTCGCCGTTCGCGCGCTGGTATCCCTCGGCCGTGAACTGCGCGGCGAAGAACCCGGGATCACGCCACGGCACGACGGTGCCGAGCGCCACACGGTCCACGCCGGGAACCTGCGAGATCCGGCGGATGGCTTCCTTGTAGAAGCCGGCGATCTCTTCCGGCTTCCGCTCGTACGACACGACGGGCACGTTGATCGCCAGCACGTTCCCGCGGAATCCCGTCTGCTGTTTCTGCAGCGCGAAGAGTGTCGTGATGAGCATCCCCGCGCCGGCGACCAGCACGAACGACGCCGCGATCTGCGTGATGGCGAACGCGCGCAAACGACGGTTCGTGCCCGATGTGAGCCGGAGACTGCGGCCGCCGAGGCCCATGCCGTTCGTGGCCGATGACGAGGGCAGCCGCGGGATGAAGGCGAGGATCACGGCGACAGCGAGCGCCAGGCCGCCGCCGACCCAGAGCAGCGTCGCATCCACGGTGACGTCGTGCGCGCGAACCGAGAATCTCGCTGCGTAACTCGCGAGCACGGCCACGGCGGGCTGGGCCACCGCGATGGCGAGGATCGCGCCGGCGCCGCAGAGCACCAGACTCTCGGCCAGAAGGGTCCGCCGCAGCGCGCCCGTGGTCGCGCCGAGCGCCGCGCGAACGGCCAACTCACTCTCGCGACGCACCGATCGCGCCAGAATCAGATTCGCGACGTTCGAGCACGCGACGATGAAGACGAGGCCGGAGGCGGCGAGCAGAATCCACAGAATCGTGCGCGCCGGCGAGATGATCTCGTCACGCAACGTCCTCGCTTCGATGCCGAACCGTGCCTGCGACTGGATACGCCTCGGGATGCGCGGTCACCATCGTGCGATGCACGGTCTCGAGTTCCACGCGCGCCTGCTCGAGCGTGGCGCCCGGCGCCAGACGCCCGAACAGCTCGGTCATCCGATGCACGCGTCCCTCGACCATCGTCGCGTCCAGGTGATGCGGACTCGTGACGACGTTCGCGATGATCTCGGTCTCCTGCGGATAGGGAACCGACGGCTCCAGGACGCCGACGACCGTCGCGGGCCGGTCGCTCAGGGTGATCTTCTTGCCGATGACGCCTTCGTCGCCCTTGAACGCGCTCATCCAGAAGCGATACGTCAGCACCGCCGCGCCGTCCGCGTTCTTGCCGTCGTCGGGCGGGCCGAGCAGCCGGCCTTTGACGGCGCGGAGTCCCATCACCTCGAAGTACGAGCCGCCGACGACGCCGGCGCGCACTGAACGCGGTTCGCCCAGGCCGAGCATCGTGAACTCGACGGTCGAGAAATCGCCGAAGGCGCTCAGGGTCTTGACGCCGCGCTGAAGGTCCTTGAGCTCAGGGACCGAGAAGTTGGCGTTGTCCGTGCCGGCGCCTCGCGCCGTCTGCCGGATGTAGATGAGGCGGTCCTGGTCGCGATTGACCAGCGGCCGGAGCAGCACGCCCCGGACGACGCTGAAGATGGCGGCGTTGGCGCCAATCCCCAGTGCCAGGGTCAGGACGACGGTGATCGCCAGGCCCTTGGCCCGGCCGAGCGATCGGAGCGCGAATCTGAGGTCAGTGAGCAGCTGCATATCTTTACGTCGATCCAGACAGGCAAATTTCGACATTAGAAGCCGGGAGGACCAAAAAAACCAAGAACCCTTCTGGCCTCGCCTATCACCCTGGGCATCCGGAGCAAACGTCTACTTCCAACTCTCGCGCAGGAATCTGACGAAGTTGCCGTGCGCGATGGCCGCGACGTCTTCGTCGCGGTAGCCGCGCGCGGCCAGGATCGCCGGAAGACGGGACAGATCGGCGATGGTCTGGACGTCGGCAGGACACTGTTCGCGGCCGAAGCCGCCGTCGAGGTCGGAGCCGATCATCGAATGCCGGGCGTTGCCGGCGATCTGACAGACGTGATCGATGTGATCGACGACGGTCTCGAGCGTGACGCCGGCGGCCTCCGGCGTCGATGCTCCCCGGACCCACCCGGGGGCGAGCATCCAGGCGTCGAAGGCCGCGCCGATGACGGCGCCCCGCTGAATGAGCTCGCGGATCTGCTCGTCCGAAAACTGGCGATGGTGCGGCACGAGCGCGCGACAGTTGGAGTGACTGGCCCAGACCGCCCCGCGAAAGTGATCCAGGGCGTCGCGGAAGCTCTCGTCGCACAGATGCGTCGCATCCAGGATCATTCCCAGCCGCTCCATTTCGCGCAACAGCTCGCGGCCCCGCACGCCGAGATCTCCAGACGCGTCCGTCCCTTGCGCGTAGACGCCCGGCCCATAGTGGCCGGGACCGACGGCCCGGAGGCCGTCGGCATACGCCCGCTCGAGGTGCGCGAGCGTGACGAGTGAGTCAGCGCCTTCGAGACTCAGGATGTAGCCGATGGGCCGGTCGGCCGCGCCGGACGGCTCCCGCGCGTCGAGGTGGCGATCGAGGGCGGCGCGATCCCGAATCTGCACGAGCTCGCCGCGCGCTTCCATCGCGCGATACCACGCGAGCTGGCCCTGCGTCATCGCCCACGCCTGCTCCTGCGACCGCCAGCCCGGGAGCGGGTTGTCCGCGGCGACGTACCGCGCGATCTGCGTGGCGACGCACAGCTCGACACGGCCCCGGCGCATTTCGGCGAAGGACAGGGTTCCACGGCCGCGATCGGGCTTGTCCGTGAGCAGCCGCTCCCGCGCGCGGATTTCGTCGATGGGCCGCGTCAGATCGCGGTTCCACTCGAGCGCATTCATCGAGAGGTCGAGGTGCGCGTCGACGATGAACATCAGCCCGCGACCAACGCCAGGAGCAGCACGCCGGCCAGGCCGGCGACCGAGATGATGGTCTCCATGACCGTCCACGTGGCGACCGTCTGCCGAACGCTCATGCTGAAGTACTCCTTGACCAGCCAGAAGCCCCCGTCGTTGACGTGCGAGGCGATCAGCGAACCGGCGCCAATCGCGACGACGAGCAAGTCCCGATTGACGCCCGGCGCCGCGGCGATCACCGGCGCCATGATGCTCGCGGTCGTCACGCACGCGACCGTGGCGGAACCGACCGACAGCCGCAGCAGCGCCGCGATCAGCCAGCCGAACACGAGGGGGGAGAGCGTCAGTCCGCCCATGACCTGCGCAATCGCCGTGTCGACGCCCGCCGTGTCGAGCACGCGGCCAAACCCGCCGCCGGCGCCGACGACGAGCAGCACGCCGGCGATGGGCGGCAGCGACTCTTCCGCGAACCGCAACAGGCGGGCGCGATCGAAGCCGCACGCGCGGCCGAAGGCCCGCATGGCGAAGACCGTCGTGACCAGCAGCGCGACGAGGGGGCTGCCCGCAAGCCCGAGCCCTCGCCGCAGGCCGCCCTCCGGCAGGATCGCCTGCGCCAGCGCCGCGAGCATCATCAGCCCGACCGGGAGCAGGATCGTGAAGAGGGTGATGAAGAGCGACGGCGCGCGCGCCGTCGTCCGCGTCGCGGTGAGCTGGTGCGCAAGCGCACCGAGATCCACGTGAACCCGGCGGCTCACGAAGCGGCCATAGACCGGACCTGCGACGATCGCGATCGGCAGACCGACGACGATCGAGTAGAACAGCGTGCGGCCCGTGTCGGCGCCGAGCCGCTCGATGGCGGCCAGGGGGCCGGGGTGCGGCGGCACCAGGCCGTGCGCCGCGGACAGCCCGGCCAGCAGCGGGATGCCGAGCCGAATCAGCGGCGTCCCGGTCTGACGGGCCAGCGTGAACAGCACCGGCGCGAGCAGCACCAGGCCCACCTGGAAGAACACCGGCAGGCCGATGATGAACGCCGACAACACGACCGCCCAGTCCAGCCGGCGCTCACCCAGCGCGCCGGTCAATGCCCGTGACACCACTTCCGCGCCACCCGACTCAGCCAGCAGCTTGCCGATGATCGTCCCGAGCGCGATGACCATCGCGACGAACCCCAGGGTGTCGCCAACGCCCTGCTGAAAGGCGCGGGGGATGTCGGCGAGCGGCATCCGCGCCGAGAGACCGACCACGAGCGATCCAACCGCCAGGGCGATGAACGCCGGAAGCCGAACCCAGGTGATGAGGATCACCACCAGCGCCACACCAAGCGCCGTGACGACGAGCAGCGTGACGGGATCGGGAACGCCCACGCGCGGTGAGCTTACCTTGCCGGGCGGCTTACTCGCTTCGCAACGCTTCGGTGGGATCGATGCGAAGGCCACGTCGGGCAGGACCCAGCGACGCGAGGACGCCGACGAGCAGCATGAACGCGGCCGCGCCGGGGAGCACGCCGGGAATCGGCAAGCCGCCGACCTGCTCGATCGGCACGTACCGACCGACGAGGTACGCGGCGAGTATCCCCACGGCCGAGCCGGCACCGATCTGCCAGAAGGCGCGCCTGAACACAGCCGCCAACAACTGGCCCGGCTGGGCGCCCAGGGCCGAACGGATACCGATCTCACGCCGGCGCTGCGCGACCGTGAACGCCATGAGCGCGTACAGGCCGGCGGCCGAGAGCAGCAGTGCGCTGCCGGTGACCGCGCCGATGATGATGGCGCCAAGGTTGTCGCCGAAGCGGTGGTCGCGATAGATCTCGGCCAACGTGCGGACCTCGTCGACGTGCAGCGCCGGGTCGACGCCCGCGGCGACGTCGCGGAGGCGTTCCGCGAGACCGGCCGGACCGCCTCTCAAGCGAAGCTGCAGGTGGGCGGGATGGATCTGACCCGGGGCGACCGGATGGTACGCCACCCGTGCGTCGGTCGTCACGGGCAGATTACCGACGACGCCGACCACTTCGTACCAGCGGTCCGCTTCCGGGCCGTGCAGCCACTCGCCGTCCATCGCACGGACGTACCGGAAACGGCGTCCGAGCGCGTTGCCGCCGGGGTCGATGGTGTCGGCGAAGTTGCGGTTGACAATGACCGCATCGGGCTCCGCCGCGACGTCGCCCTCGGCGAATCCGCGGCCGATAAGGGTCGGCACCTGATACATCTCGAAAAAGGAGCCATCGACCTGGTTGAACCGGGCGGGGAAGCCCGGCAGCCGCCCGTTGAGCGCCTCGGTCGGCACGTCGCGGCCCTCGATGTCGACGAACACCCAGGGTTCCTCGCCGGGCGGGCGCAGGGCGGCCGCGACGTCGAGAATGCCCGGGTCGACCAGAAGCCGTCGCGCCAACTCGCGCTGGCGATCGCCAAAGAGCGCGGCGCGTTGTCGGCCATTGAGCACGACCCGGCCCTCTTCCAGCGCGACACGTGCGGTCGCAAACTCCTCGGCGGCGAAGCCCGGGCCGACGATGCCGGTCCGCAGCGTGCCCCAGGCGAGTTCGGCGGCCAGTGGCAGCACGCCGACCGAGAAGGCGACCTGCGCGATCACCAGCGTGGTCCACGTGGCGCCCAGCCGCAGGCTGGTCCGTCCGGCGAGCGCGCCGGCGCCGAGCCGCGCCAGGCGCCCCGTGGCCTGGATCGCCGGCACGAGGCCGGACACGGCGGCCCCGGCCACGGCCAGTCCGGCGACGAAGAGAAGCGTGCGGTACGAAATGTCGAAGGTCATCCAGAACGGCGGGCCACCGGGGAGGTCCTGCAGGCGCCCGGCCACCGCTACCGACACCACGCGCAGGATCAGCAGGGCGACACCGGCGGCCGCGGCCGTCAGCACGAGCGCCTCGATGAAGAGCTGCCAGACGATCCGCGCGCGGCTGCCGCCGAGGGCGTGGCGGGCGGCGAACTCCTGCTGCCGCGTGACGGTGCGCGCGTAGCTCAGGATCGCGATGTTCGCGCCGGGCGGCAGCAGCAGCAATACGAGTGCGAGACTGGACAGCGACCAGAGCAGGCCCAACTCGCCGCGTTCGAAGTCCCCCGTGAAGGCAAACGTGTACGGCACCACGCGCGGTCCGGTCCCTCCTTCGGGCTGCGCGCTACGGAGGGCAGGCCTCCTTCGGGCTGCGCGCTACGGAGGGCAGGCCCTCCTTCGGGCTGCGCGCTACGGAGGGCAGGCCCTCCTTCGCGTTGCGCGCTACGGAGGGCGGGCGGGAGGATCCCGAGCGCCGAAACCTCCGCATGCGCGCGCGCGAGCGTCGCGTCCGGCGTGAGCCGGCCGAAGACGACGCCTTCGGGACCGGCGTTGCGCAGCATCTCGTCGGCCCCGCGCCGCAGCGGAACCCAGTACCGGAAGTTGTACGGGAACTGGAAGCCGTCCGGCATGACGCCGACGACGGTGTGCACGGCCTCGCCGAGCCGCAGCTCGCGTCCGATGACGTCTCGCGCACCGGCGAAGCGCCGCTGCCAGACGTCGTGGCCGATGACGATGACGGGGGCGGCGC
This sequence comes from uncultured Acidobacteriota bacterium, assembly GCA_963816795.1. Classification (GTDB taxonomy): domain Bacteria; phylum Acidobacteriota; class Vicinamibacteria; order Vicinamibacterales; family SCN-69-37; genus CAWFLT01. The sequence continues at coordinate 18,821 of CAWFLT010000007.1, forward strand.
CGGGCGCCAGGTCGGCGTCGACGATGACCCGGCCGATGAGCGGCGGCACCCTCGCCACCCGGAACCCGGCGGCCGAGATCTCGGCGACCGCCACGAGCTCGACCGATCCGTCGGCCGTGATCACGTTGCGCCGGATCGTCTGGAAGGCGCCGACGTCATCGATCGATTGCAGGCTGGCGCGCCAACGCTCGATGTCCTGCCACGCCGTGTCCCGCCGCTGACCGGCCTCGCGGTCCCAGATCTGGATGGCGACGATCCGGTCGCCCTCTTCGAGCGGAAGCGGAGTCCAGAGGAGGACGTCGAACGCGGCGAACACGACCGCCGCGATGCCGATCGCCACGGACATCGCCAGCCCGCCGACCAGCGTCAGCCCCCAGTTGCGGACGAGCAGGCGGAGCCCGACCCTGACATCGAGCCACGACGAGGCGAGCCAGGGCAGGCCGCGCCGGTCGCGCAGCGCTTCGAGCGCCTGGATGCGGCCGCCGGCGGCGGCCCGGGCGAGTCGCGCCGCGTCGTTCGGCGCGTGGCCCTGCCGACGAAGCTCGTCTTCAGCGAGGGCGAGGTGTCCGGCAAGCTCGCGCTGCAGGTCATGGTCGGTCCGCCGGCCGCTGAGCGCGCCCCAGACCCTCCGTGTCCACTCCCGAAGCGAGGAAAGCACCCCGGGGGGCGTCATGCCGGATCCTCGAAGAGCGTGTGCATGACGGACACCATCTGATCCCACGCCTTCTTCTCGGCGGCGAGCCGCCGGCGTCCGGCGGCGGTGATGGCGTAGAAGCGCGCCTGGCGGTTGTTGTCGGTGACGCCCCACTCGGCTTTGACCAGGCTCTGCTGCTCCAGCCGCATCAGGCCCGGGTACAGCGTGCCCATGTTCAGCGTGAGCGCGCCCGACGAGACCCGCTCGAGCCGGGCGCCGATGGCGTAGCCGTGCTGCGGCCCCAGCGCCGCGAGCGTTTGCAACACCATCAAGTCGAGCGTGCCGCGCAGGACTTCCGCCTTGGAAGGCTCTTTATTAGACATCCCAATGGACTCTATCCATGTTCCATTCGGAAGTCAAATGAAGACGCATTGTGCACGCCGCTCCCACCGCCAAGGAGTGCAGGTGCCGTGCATCGAGCGGTCCGCCTTCGGGGCCGTCAAGGCCTGGACACGGCAGCCGCTAGTACGCCTTGAGTCCGGCTTTCCGCAGCACCTCGCAGGCCTGTTCGGCGAGCTCCACCGACGGGGGTTCAACGTTCGCGAGCTTGTAGGCGAGGCCGAGACGCTCCCACTTGTATCGGCCCATCTGGTGGAACGGCAGGACTTCGACGCGCTCGACGTTGCCGAGCTCGGCCGCAAACGCCGCCGTCTTCGCCAGGTCGTCCAGGTCGTCGGTCAGACCCGGCACCAGCACGAACCGGAGCCAGATCGGCCGGCGCCGCGCGGCGAGCCGGCGAGCGAAGGCGAGCGTCGGAGCCACGTCCATCCCCGTCAGCGCCAGATGACGCGCAGGATCCCACGTCTTGAGTCCGAGCATCACCAGATCGATCGTGTCGATCTCGGCGTCGGACAGCCGATCACCGAAGAAGCCATTGGTTTCGATGGTCGTGTGGATGCCCATCCCTTTGGCGGCGGCCATGAGCTTGGCCGCAAAGCGGTGCTGCATGAGCGGCTCGCCACCGCTCAGCGTGAAGCCGCCGGACATGGCCTTGAGACCGTGCCGGTACTTGCCCAGTTCCTCCGCGGCCTTCGTCACCGACACCGGGAGACCATTGCTCATCGTCCACGTGTCCGGGTTATGGCAGTACTGACAACGCCACATGCAGCCGGTCGTCCACGCGACCACGCGCACGCCCGGTCCGTCCACCGCCGAGCCGGTCGTAAACGAATGGAGGAACCCCATGTCTCCCGTCGCGAGCGCCTCCCGCACGCTCTGCTCCGGCACGGCGTCGCCCAGGTGGACCCTGAGCTCGTACGGGCTCTTGGCTTCCAACGCAGCGGTTTGCGCGTCAGGCATTGGCCGCTCCATGGAAGGTGCGATTGATGACGTCCATCTGCTGCTCGCGCGTCAGGCGCACGAAGTTGACCGCGTAGCCAGAGACGCGGATCGTCAGGCTCGGGTACTTCTCCGGATGATCCATCGCATCGATCAGCGTGTCGCGGTTCAACACGTTGACGTTCATATGAAATCCTGTCGCCGTGAAGTAGGCATCCAGGATGTTCGTGAGGTTGTTGATTTGGTCTTCAGGAATCCCGGCCGAGCCCGGACGGCACCAGCGTCGACGTGAGCGAGATGCCGTCGGCCGCGTCGCGATACGGGATCTTGGCCACCGACGCCGCGGACGCATGGATGCCGTGGGTGTCGCGCCCATGCATCGGATTTGCGCCGGGCGCAAACGGCTCGCCGCGACGGCGCCCATCCGGCGTGTTCCCGGTCGCCTTCCCGTACACCACGTTCGAGGTGATGGTCAGAATCGACTGCGTGTGCAGGGCGTTCCGGTACGTCGGGTGTTTCCGCAGCTTGTTCATGAAGGTGCTGACCACCCAGGTGGCGAGTCTGATCCACGCGGTTGTCGTTGTTCCCGAAGAGCGGGAACTCACCCTCGGTCTGATAGTCGGTGACCAGGCCGGTCTGGTCTCTGACCACCTTGACCTTCGCGAACTTGATCGCCGAAAGACTGTCGGCCACCACGGACAACCCCGCCATGCCGAACGCCATCGTCCGGACCGGCGCATAGTCATGGAGGGCCATTTCGATGCGCTCGTAGGCGTACTTGTCGTGCATGTAGTGGATGACGTTCATGGCGCTGACGTAGACGCCGGCCAGCCAGTCCATCATCTTCTCGAACCGGACAGCCACGTCGTCCAACTCGAGATACTCCCCTTGGACCGGTTCCGAGACCGGCCCGACCTGCTTGCCGCTCACTTCATCGCGGCCGCCGTTGATGGCGTACAGGAGGCACTTGGCCATGTTCGCCCGGGCGCCGAAGAACTGCATCTGCTTGCCGACCAGCATCGGCGACACGCAGCACGCCACGGCGCCGTCATCGCCCCAGGTGCGCCGCATGATCTCGTCGCTTTCGAACTGCAGCGAACTGGTGTCGATCGCGACCTTGGCCGCGAACTTGCGGAATCCTTCCGGCATGCGCGCCGAATACCAGATCGTGAGATTGGGCTCCGGCGCCGGGCCGAGGTTGTAGAGCGTCTGCAAGCATCCTGAAGCTGGACTTGGTCACGAGCGATCGGCCGTCATCGCCCATCCCGCCGATCGACTCGGTGACCCACGTCGGATCGCCGGCGAACAGATCGTCGTACTCCGGAGTCCTGAGGAACCGCACGATGCGGAGCTTGATGACGAAGTCGTCGAAGATCTCCTGCGCCTGCTCTTCGGTCAGGCGGCCTGCCTGCAGGTCCCGCTCGAAGTAGATGTCCAGGAACGTGGAGCAGCGGCCCAGCGACATGGCCGCGCCGTTCTGCTCCTTCACCGCCGCCAGGTACGCGAAGTACAGCCACTGCACCGCCTCGCGAGCGGTCCGGGCCGGGCCCGAAATGTCGTAGCCATAACTCGCGGCCATCGCCTTCAGTTCCTGCAGGGCTCGCGCCTGTTCGGAGAGTTCTTCGCGATCCCGGATGATCGGTTCCGAGGACGGCTCGGAATCGAGGGCCAGCTTCTCCTGTTGTTTGTGCGCGATCAGGCGGTCCACCCCATACAGGGCGACGCGCCGGTAGTCGCCAATGATGCGGCCGCGGCCATACGCGTCGGGCAGGCCCGTCAGCACGTGCGAGCTCCGGCATTTCCGGATGTCCGAGGTGTAGGCGTCGAACACGCCTTCGTTGTGGGTCTTCCGGTACTTGGTGAACGCTTCCACGACGTGCGGGTCCGGCTGGTGGCCGTACGCCTCCAGCGCGTTCAACACCATGCGGAGACCGCCGTTCGGCATGATGGCGCGCTTCAACGGCGCCTCGGTCTGGAGCCCGACGATGATTTCGAGGTCGCGGTCGATGTAGCCAGGCGCATGCGCCGTGATCGAGCTCGGCACCTGTGAAATGTCGAGCACGCCCTTCTTCCGCTCCTCGACGAAGAGCGTCGTCAGCTTGCCCCAGACGTTCTTCGTCCGCTCGGTCGCCGGCGCCAGGAATGCCGAGTCGCCGTCGTAGGGCGTGTAGTTCAACTGAATGAAGGCGCGAACGTTGATCTCGCGCTGCCACAACGCGCCGTGGAATCCATCCCACGGAGACTCGACCGCGGCGTCCTGCGGTTGCTTCGATGCGGTAGTGCTCATGTCAGGCTCCTGGAGTAGCGATCGTCAGGGACGACGGCCGGAAATGCCGAGCAGAGCGCCCGTATGCCGGGCGATCATCAGTTCTTCGTTGGTCGGAACCACCCAGACCGAAGGCCGGCCGGTGGACGTGGAAATCTTCGGTCCGTGCGACTGATTCGCGGCGGGATCAACGGTCACGCCGAGCCATGCCGACGCCTCGCAGATGCGCCGCCGGATCTCCACCGAACGTTCGCCGATTCCGGCGGTGAAGACGAGCGCATCGATTCCACCGAGGACCGCTGCGAGAGCGCCCATGTGTTTGGCCACCTGGTAGACGAAGTAGTCGACGGCCAGCCGGGCGGACGGACTCGCATTGTCCAGGAGGTCGCGCATGTCGTTGCTGATCCCTGAAATGCCAATGAGCCCGGACTGCTTATAAAGGATCGACTCGACCTCTTTTGCCGATCGGCCCATCGTCTGGAAAAGATGTAACACCACGCCGGGATCGACCGATCCCGGACGAGTGCCCATGCAGAGCCCATCGAGTGCGGTGAAGCCCAACGTGCTGTCCACGCTCTTCCGTGCCTTCATCGCACAGAGGCTGGCGCCGCTGCCCAGATGCGCGACGATCACGCGGCCATCGGCGATCTCGGGCGCGACGGACGGCAACGCCGACGCGATGTACTCATACGAGAGTCCGTGGAAGCCGTAGCGCTGCACGCCGGCGTCACGAATGTCCTTCGGCAGCGGCACCAGCTCCGCCACCGCCGGTTGGCCGCGATGGAAGCTGGTGTCGAAGCAGGCCACCTGCGGCACGCCGGGCATCTGGTCACGCACGGCCTCGATCGCGGCCAGGTTGTGGGGCTGATGGAGCGGCGCCAGCGGCACCAGTGTGCGAAGGTCCTCCAGGACTTCCGGCGTGACGATGCAGGGGCCGGCGTATTTTGCGCCGCCATGCACCACGCGATGGCCGACGCCCAACACGCGCGCGCCGGCGTAGCGCTTGCGGAGCCATCCGGCGAGGACACCGAGCGCCGCGCGCCCATCACGAACGGATGCATCCAGCGCGTCGTCCGCCAGCTTCGTGCCCGCGTCGTCCTTGGCGGTGAGCCGGGGCGAGGTGCCAATCCCGTCGATCTGGCCCCGCGCCTCCAGACGCCAGACGTCTTCGGCGGGCCGTCGATACACGCAGAACTTCAGGCTCGACGAACCGGCGTTGAAGACGAGTGCGTAGTCGTCCATGTGTCCTCGCGTCTGTTAGCGCGGCTGGCGAAAATGCCAGCCGACATCGTATCCTTTTGGCATGCCCCGCGGCGTCGCCATGTTATTCGGTTGGCTGGTGGCGGCTCTGTCTGTCGTTCTTCCCGCTCAGGAACGTTCGACCTTCCGGTCTGGGATTTCCACCGTTCCAATCTATGCCACGGTTCGATCCTCAGACGGCCGGCTCGTTCCCGGCCTGAGTCGGGAGGATTTCGAGATTCGCGACAACGGCGTCATCGCGGACGTGGCTCACTTCTCCAGCGAGATCGTACCAATCACGGTCACGATGATGCTCGACATGAGCGGCAGCCAGGGGGCGGGCGTTGCGTGGATGCGGGACGCGGCGGGGGCATTCGTCGATCAACTCAAGCCCGCCGACCGTGCCCGCATCGGGACGTTCGGGATCGAGATCGCCATCAGTCCCAGGCTGACCGGCGACCAGCGCTATCTCCGGCGCGTGCTCCAGGAGGAGCTCTGGTCCGGTGGCGGCACGCCGCTCTGGGACGCGCTGGATGAAGCGATGTCGTCGCTCGGCCAGGAGGAAGGCCGTCGCGTGATTCTTGCGTTGACCGACGGTTTTGACTCGGGCTCCACGATGACCGGCCCCTGGTCACGCCCTGGGCCGACAGGATCGCTCGGCGCCAACGGTAAGCCGCTCATGGGCGAGGGGTCGTCCAGGCGCCATGACGCCGTCAGACGGCGGGCGATTCGAGAGAACTTCATGATTTACGCCGTCGGCCGTTACATACCGCCCGGACTGTTGCTGGGTGCCATGAGCACCGAGATGAAGGCCGTGGCCGTAGACTCCGGCGGTGGCTTCCGGATCTTCCCGCCACGGCAGGATGCGCGAGCCGCGATGGCCGAGGTCGCCGACGAGCTGCATCATCAATACCTGCTCGGCTTCGCGCCAGCGACGATCGACAACAAGCTTCACACGCTTGACGTTCGAGTGAAGCGGGCTGGCATGTCGGTCCAGTCGCGCCGGAGCTATCTCGCCGACGGTCGATGACGCGATGACGATGCGCGCGAGAATTGCCGGCGCCATCTCGACGGCGTGGCTCGCTGCAGTTGCCGGATCGCAGACCACCGATATCATCTCGATCTACGTTGACGATCCGCCGGTCTCGAGCGGTGCGCGACCGGCCGCGTACCAGCTCGCGGTGGACGGGGTGTCGGTGCCGATTGCCCGGGTCGTGACTGGTCCGCATCCTGTTTCCGCGGTCGTCCTGTTCGACGCCAGCAGCAGCGCGGCGACCGTGTCCGCGTCGGACGCGGCCCAACGGCTTGCCGGAGGCGCTCGCGACGGCGATGCGATCCACGTCGGCACCTTCGCGAAGAAGATTCTGTTGTCGCAGCCGTTCGGCCAGTCCGCGGCGGCCGCGACCGCGGCGGCCAGCGAAGTGGACCAGCGGGGCGGCCCCTCGCCGCTGTGGGACGCGATTGACGCGAGTGTCACTGCGGTGGCCGGTTCTTCCACCGGCGTTCGTGCCGTGCTCGTCTTCACGGATGCCATGGCGACGGGCAACGATCGCGGATTCAGCGACGTCGAGGAGGTGGTCGCCACGTCTGGCGTGATCGTCTCGGCCGTTGGCGTCGGGGACGCCGCGTTGCCGGCGAGCATGCGCGCAGTCGGGAGGAACGATGCGATTCGCCGGCTCGTCGAGGGATCGGGCGGCCTGTACTTCGAGTTGGAGAAGCCATCCGATTCGCCGATCGATCGGCTGACTGGCATGCTGGACCAATTGCGGAAGCGCTCTCGAATCGATTTTGTCCCGCCCGTGCGCGACGGCGCCGTGCATCGGGTCTCACTGACGCTGGCGGGCCGCCCAATTCGCGCGACGACACGCATTCGATACTGAGATTTTCCAAACGCGTAGCGCGGATTGGGCTGCAATCCGCGTGCAGTTGGCGGGCCCCAACCCGGCCCGCCCTGACGTCACTGCCGCGGGCCAGCCTCATCAGCCGTTTGGAGCAGGCGCCAGGTCGCGTACAGCAGCAGCACGTTTCTCAACACCAGGACGAGCGTCCGTCCGAGATCGAGACCGCTGTCGAACGTCGCACTCGGAAAGAAGGCGGGCACGAGGAACGTACTGAAGAAGATGCACCACAGGGCGCCAGTATCGACCCCGGCGTCCGGCCGGCGCCGGCCGAGCAGCGACAGGGCCGCCAGCGGCGCGAGCCAGAGATGGAATTGCGGGCTCAGCACGAGGCTGAACGTCACGAACGTCGTGACCGGCAGCAGCAACAGCGTGGCCGTGACCGAGAGCGAGACCGTAGCGGCATCGTCGCCAGAAAACGGCCTCTGGCGCCAGGCGGCCCACGTGGCGAGGGCGACGCTCCCCAGCGTGGCGGTCACCCACACGATTCGGGCTGGCGTGATGAGACCTTCCGCGACGGGACCGGTGACTTCAAACCAGCCGATCACCAGTTCCCACGTCGCGGGCACGCCGACGAAGTGAGACAGCCAGAGCACCGATGCCCACAGCGATTCGGCTTCCAGGCCACGCCGGGTATGAACGGTCGCGAAATTCCACCACGGCACTGACCACGACAGGGCGATGAGCGGCAGCAGACCGGCGGCCACGCCGATCGCGAACCGCCTGGCATCGCGCCGGCTTCGGCGCCAGGCCACTACGGCCAGCACGGGCACGAACACGGCGGGGTAGACCTTTGTCCCCATGGCGACGGCGGCCATCAGGCCGGCGACGCCGGCCCGCCCCGCCGAGAGCGCGATCACGGCGGCGACCGAAAGCGCCGAGGGAATCACGTCATAACGCTGCAGGAGAATGTGACCGACAGCGGCCGTCGCCAGGGTGTACATGACAAACGGCAGCGCATCGGGCGGGCGATGGCGGTCGCGAAAGCCGGTCCAGAGGAGCGCGGCCTTGACCAGCGCGTCCAGGCACAGAATGAGCAGACCGAAGAACAATCGGAATTGGGGGAGGTCTCCGGCCAGCATCGCCGGCCCGGCCAGCCACGCAAGGACGTACGGCGGGTACTCGAAGGGCACGTCGACGTAGATCCGCTGGCCGTCGAGCAAGGCGTTCGCCGACAGCATGTAGTGCTTGAGATCGCTAGACGTCCACCCCCTGAACAGCCTGGTCAGGAACGGAAGGGTTCCAAGCGACCAGAGTGCCACGCCAAGTAACAGTCGACCGAGACTTGAGCTCATGCGAAGCAGGCCGTCGGCCTGCCCGCTGTCGGGCGGTAGGCATCTCCTGTGCGGAATGTTGAACTTGTGATGGACATGAGAGTCTCGCTTCTAGTCTAAAGGAGGCAAGGGTAAACTCCTGACTAAGCAGTCCTAAGACGCGCAGTACGGCGGCGCGATCTTGACGTCGCTCGAAGCGCTCGTGATGTTTCGTGCAGGACCGTGAAGCCACTTCCACCCGCACCACGGCGGCCATTGCGCTTGAACAGCGCCCCGAAGTACGGCCGGAGCGGCAATCATCGCGTCGTTCCTCCACGTGAGACCTGCCGGCGCGCTCGTCCGGCCCTCGATCGTCGCGACGAGATGGATGCACGTCCGCGGGATGTCGTGGATGTGCCGACAGGTCGAACGCGCGAGCATGACCAGGACTCTCTGGAACACGCGGGAATCGAGTCGCTTGCCCGGCGTGCGGCCCACTTTCACTCGGCTGAGGCTGGAGATCTAAAGCGCAAGTCTCATTCCGCAGGGGCGTGCGGACGAGGTAAGCTAGGTGCATCAGATAGACGCCAGAGGCAGTGACGTCACTGTGGGTTGACTCGAACCAGGTCGGCGAGAGGCCGCGTCGGTTCGATGGTTGGCCCACGGGATGCGGCCGAACTCGCGAGATGTCGTGGGGTTTGTGCGACGGGTGCTCGTGAAAGGCCGCATTGAAATAGACCTCGTGTACCATCTCCGCACACGGCACGCGGTCTGCAAGGTCGGGCCGTGCCAGCTGGGGTGATCGCTAGGCCATGTGTGTCCGCGGGCCCGCCTCGAGCGGCCTGCCTGTCTGTCACCGCTCGGCGAAGGGACGAAGGCACGTATCTAAGGCGGGACTAGTAGGAGGATGAATATGAGAAGGCTGGTTGTAGGAGTCGGTGCAGCGGTCGTTCTGGTGTCCATGGCGGGGATTGCCATGGCCCAGTCCAAAACCTTCAACTCGGAGATGAGGACGGAGGCGGGCACCGTCGAGGCGATCGAGTCCGCGAGCCGGATGGTCACGATCAAGAAAACGGATGGGACCTACGTGCAGGTCACCGCCGGGCCGGACATCAAGCGGTTCGCGGAGCTCAAGGTCGGCGACAAGATCAGCGCCCGGTTCTACGAGAACGTCGTCGTCCGGCTGAAGAAGCCCGGCGAGCCGGACGTGAATACCGGCGGGAAGGCCACGACGCCTTCCGATCAGGTCCTGCCGGGTGGCACCAAAGCCGTCCAGCGGACGATCACGGCCACGATCACCGCCATCGACATGAAGATGCCGACGATCACGTTCACCGGACCGAACGGCTGGAAGTACACCTCGAAAGTGCAGGACACGGAGTCACTCGCCAAGCTCAAGGTCGGCGACAAGGTCGACATTGTCTGGACAGAAGCGGTGATGGTGTCGGTCGAGCGCGACAAGTAGGTGCCTGGGTGACAGCCGGGGCGATCCGCCGGATCGCCCCGGCCGGTCGCCGAGGTGCTGCCTGACCGACGGGTGTCGCTCGATTTCAGTCAGCAAAGGAGTCCGCCGTGTTCCCTAAGCTTGCCGCGGAGTTTATCGGCACGTTCTGGCTCGTCCTCGGTGGTTGCGGCAGCGCGGTCCTCGCCGCTGCGTTTCCCGCCGTCGGCATCGGATTGCTCGGAGTGTCCCTGGCCTTTGGTCTCACGGTGGTGACCGGGGCGTACGCGCTCGGCCCGATCTCGGGCGGTCACTTCAATCCCGCGGTCTCCGTCGGCTTGTGGGCGGGAGGTCGCTTTCCTGCCGCCTTGCTCTTGCCGTACAGCGTGGCGCAGGTCCTCGGCGGCATCGTCGGCGCCGGCGTGCTGTACTTCATCGCCAGTGGCGTCCCGGAGTTCAGCGTGGCCGGGGGATTCGCGTCCAACGGCTACGACGCGCACTCACCGGGCAAATACAACATGGCCGCAGCGCTCGTGTGCGAAGTCGTGATGACGTTCATGTTCCTGATCATCATTCTCGGCACCACGCACAAGCGCAGTTCCGCCGCACTCGCCGGTCTCGCCATTGGTCTCGGACTCACCCTGATCCATCTGATCAGCATCCCGGTGACGAACACCTCGGTCAATCCGGCGCGCAGCACCGCCACTGCGGTGTTCGTGGGGGGCTGGGCCGTTCAGCAGCTCTGGCTGTTCTGGGTGGCTCCGGTGATCGGCGCCGCACTCGCAGGCTTCGTGCACAAGGCAGTGCTCGAAGCGCCAGTCGAATAGAACCGCCGATGACCGGACGCGCTCGTTCGTAGTTTGAACGCTACGGGAGCTCGACGTCGTACGCGGTGACTCGCCAGGTGCCTTGTTCCCTGCGCCAAAGTAGACGCAGGACCGCGCCCTCGCCGCCCTGAGTGAGGAAGCGGAACGTCATGCTGAAGGCTTCTCCGTATTCGAGCGGCAGAGGATCTGGCGGCACTGCGCCGCGGGCGCGAGCGTCACACTCGACGACGTCGCCGAGGGCCGTGGGAAGGCTGCTGAGGCTGAACATGCGCGAGTACGGCTGATCCATCACACGAATCGACGAGTGGAGGGGCTCAGCCGCTTCGACGATCGTCTCCAGATTGCGCGATTTGCCCACCCATTGGCCGATGCGTTCAAGACTTGCGCGGATCTTCCGGCCCGCATCGTCGAGAGATGTCGACGGCGGAGCGTCAGGACCGCGCACCAGGTCGTAGCAGGCGTAGCTTTTCGTCGAAAGGTATTGAAACGCCTGATCGTAGTTCTTGCGAATCAACCAGGCGTCCACGAAGCCCTTCGCCGCGTTCACGAGAACGAGGTCCGCCTTGATCCGCACGAGCTTTGGTTCGGGCGGCGCCGGTGGCACCGGCGTCTCATCGGGCGTCGGCGCCGTCTGCCAGGAGACGATCTTCCAATACCCGTCCTCCTTGGCCCACAGTAACGCGATCGAGGCGTCCTTCCGTGGCCCGGCGATGCGGAACGTCGCACCGACGTAGCGGCCGTACCCGTGCGATCGATTCGCCGGTGCACCCGGCCTCAACCGGTTCTCGCAGTCGAACCCGGCAGCGATGTCGTCGGGCACGTCGTAGAGAGCGAACTGGGCCTGCAGAGGGTGCGTCACGGCGCGCAGCCGCGGCATGGCGACGGGCACGCCGATCGTCAGGCCAGTAAGCGAGTCGTGCTTGCCTAGCGGCGTCGTAGGCGGCTTTCAAATTGACCAGGATCTGAAACGGCGCCAGGCCGCGGTCGAAGGCGGATGGGTCGGGCCTATCCTGCGCCAGGCACGCGTAGGACCGTTCCGAAACATACCCCATCGCGGCCACCACATCGCCTTCGAGGAGCCACGCCTGCAAGAAGTCAGGCACCATCACCTTGATGTCCTTCTTGCCCGCACGCGGGACTTTCGGCAGGGCCAGGGCGGAGGCTCTCCGGGGCGTCGGGCGTCTTCTCGAGGCGGACACCGAGGAAGCTTCGCCACCAGTTCTGAAATCCTGCCCACTGCGCGGCGTGCCGCTCGGCATTGTCGCCGGCGCGGACGTCCGAGTTCGACGCGCTCAAGTGTCCGTTGAACAACATGACGGGGAAGCTCGACGATCGATAGTCGACGTCGACATCGGCCAGACGACCGTCCAGCGCAATTGAGAGCTGAATCGACGGCGTGCCTCGTTGTTCGCGGTAGTTGATCGGGTAGCCCTTGTGATACACGGCGTTGTCGACACCACGCTTGAACTCCTGCGAGCGGTCCAGCATCTCGCGCGCGTTTGGCGTCAATCGGACGTACATCCGGAACTGGCGATCGCTTCGCGTGCCTGAGAGTTCGCCCTTGACGGTGTCAACGCGCTCGATGAGCGCCAGGCCGTCACCGAACTTCTGTTTCGACGCGTCGGTCAGCGCCGTCGTCATCAGGGCATGCGTGACGGCGTCGAACGTCGTTCTCGCAGAGAGGCTGAGGACGTCGTCATAGAACGAACGAGCATCCAGGGTCTGACCGGTCACCTTGGTGAATCGCCCCACCCAGTCAGCGACGAGCTGTTGACGCCGTGCGTCAAGCTCCGCGTACGCCCCGCCGAAACGTTGCACCGGCTGCTGGGCCAGGAGGATCTGAATGGCCAGGCCGCTGAAGAGCACGCTCCCAACGATCCCATACGTTCTCCGGAACCTCAGCAATGACACGATAGTGAATCCCTCTCTGCGCAGAATGCGCCAGCACTGCCGGGAAGCAACCTCCGTGCCAGTATCCAGACGGAAGCCGCCGTCGACGCCGATGTCCGGTCGGGCGCTAGAATGCGAGCGTGCTCCGGTACCTTACGCCCGTCATCATCCTGGCGCTCTGGACGATTCGACCCGGCGCGCCCACGCCGCAGGCGGCACCGCAGCCGGACCTCACCGACGTCACCTCGTTCAACGAGCAGGCGCCAGAAACCTACCTCGCCCGGTTCGAGACGAGCGTCGGCATTTTCATCGTGCGCGTCACGCGCGAATGGGCGCCGCATGGGGCCGACCGATTCTACAACCTCGTGAAGCGTGGCTTCTACGACCAGTGCCGGTTCTTTCGCGTGGTCAAGGACTTCGTGGCGCAGTTCGGCATCCACGGTGATCCGGTGGTTGCAACAGCCTGGAGCAAAGCCGCGATTCGACCCGACCGCGCAACGCGAAGCAATACCCGCGGCCGGGTGACGTTTGCAATGGCCGGCCCGGCGGATCGGACGACGCAGGTCTTCATCAACTTCGCCGACAACTCCCGGCTCGACATCAACGGCTTTGCGCCAATTGGGGAAGTGATCACGAGCTTGCTGCTGGTCGAACGGCTCTATCACGAGTACGGCGAGGGCCCGGACCAGGGCGAGATCGAACGAGGCGGCAACGCCTTCCTCAGCCGGTTTCTCCCCCGGCTCGACTACATCAAGACCGCGCGGCTCATCGCCGCGGGCAACTGAGCCATGACGGACCAGCCGGCACCTCTCAAGCGCTACGACTACTACAAGGGCCCCGAGCGGCTCGGTGACGAGTGGACGCTGAGCCGGGGCAACCTGACGATGCGCTGTGTGCTTTCGACAAACAAGCTCGGCTGGGAACTGCGGCTCACCGCGGGATCGAGCTTTTCCCGCTCGCAGGTGTGCAAGAGCGAGGCGGACGTGCGCACGACGAGTGCGGCGTGGGCTGCCGAGGCTCGCGCGAAAGGCTGGGCGTAGCGCGTGGGCTTTTTCCGCGACTGTGGGTCTCGTCGCGCAGGACGTCAGCGCTTCCCGCAGATGTCTGACGGCCTGACGCCGTAGCGCCGCCGAAACGTCGTCACGAAGTGGCTGAGCGATCCGAACCCGACGGCGAAGCAGGTGTCGGTGACGCTCGCGCCGTCACGAAGGTGGGCGCTGGCGTGTACGAGGCGGACGTCCGTCAGGAAGCGATGAGGCGGGCGGCCTTCGAGCTCCGCAAAGATCCGCGCGAAGTGAAACAGGCTCATCCCCGCATCGCGCGCCAACATCGACAGTGAGAGCGGTTCGGCGTACTGCGCCTCGATCAGCGCCTTCGCTCGATCGAGGCGCGCGGCGTACCAGGCCAGGCGATCGGGTCGGAACAGCGGCTGGCGTGATGCCTGCCCCGACAGCGACCACAGAACGGCGCCGCCGAGCGCCTCGGCCCGCGCCTCATCCCCGGGCCCGCATGTACGGAGTGTCAAATGAAGATAGGCGTGACGATTCCGGAGCGTTCGCACGGGTGATGTGCCGATCGTCATCAACGATCGCGCGCTCTCGACGGCCTCGTCCGAGTACGACACGGAGAAGCAACAATCGGACGGCACTTCCTCGTCGTGCGCACACGAGAACTCGAGCCCTGGCGTCGTCATGAAGAGCGACCGTGGTGACACTTCATGCCAGGCGTCCGTCGTTCGGATGCGAAACGATCCCGCCTCGACGAAGTTGACGCCGTAGCCGAGGGCGCGCTCGCGTTCCGGATCGTGATGCGGCACGCCAGGCGGGTGGTCGAAGCGCTCGAGCGCGACCGCCTCCGTGCGGACGAGTTGGGCGGCGCGAATCATCGACCGTATGGTCGCACACTCCGTCGGTGGCGAGCGGCTGGACGTGGAGTGGAAGTTCGCAAGAAACCGCAAGCCGCCGCAGGCGTCTCCCCGATAGATTCCGACCTGGAGGGCCTATGGGAACGTTTGGAGCGGCGGCATTGGGTGGTTGGCGTCACCCTGCTCATTCCGGTGACAGGCGCATCACCCAGGGCGCCGGTCACGCAGATGGAGATCGACAAGGAACTGCTTGCGGCGCGGGAGCTCGCCTGGCGCGCGTATTTCGCTGGCGATGTGAAGGCGCTCGGCGATCTGCTGCCGGACGAGTTCATTGGCATCGGGATGAACGACGAACCCTTCGCCGACCGTGCCAAGACGCTCGAAGACGCCAGGGCGTTTCGTGATGGCGGCGGACGCCTGATTCGCCTGACGTTTCCCGAGACACGCGCGCAGCGGTTCGGGGAGGCCGTCGTTCTCTACGGCCGTTTCGACGTGGTCATCTACTCCGGCGGCGAGGAGCGCACGCTCCGTGGCCGGCTCACCGAGATGTTCGTCCGGCGCGGGGGCAAGTGGCTGCACCCCGGCTGGCATCTCGACGTGATCGCGAAGTAACGCCGCCCCGACCGGCGGCTGAGGGCGTCCCTCCACGGCCGGCCGATGCCGTGATACCCTTCCGCGTTCAGGTCAGAGTACCCGGCCGTCCAGATAGGCAGGCGCAATGTCGGCCAAGCGGTCTTCGAGTTCGACCAGCAAAGTCACCTACGCGGCCCGCAAGCACGCCGGCCGCAGCGCGCCGGTGCGAGCGGTCTCCCGCGTCTCCCGCACGGCGCCGGCTCCAATGAGGAAGCACGCCGTGGATACCAAGAACAATCGACCCCAGCTCCCCAAGAACACCGCCGATGCCAAGGGCCTGCCGGCCGACGACGCCGGCGGCGGCAACATCGACAAGGTCCGCGACATCCTGTTCGGCGGACAGATGCGCGACTACGAGCGGCGCTTCAGCCGGCTCGAAGAGCGCCTGGTCCAGGAGACCGCCGAGCTCAAGGACGACGTCCGCAAGCGCCTCGTCGGCGCTCGAGCAGTTCGTCAAGCAGGAGACCGCGTCGCTCGCCGATCGCATCAAGACCGAGCACGACGAGCGCACCGACGCGACCAAGGATCTCTCGCGCGAAGCGCGCGAGAGCGCCAAGGCCTTCGAGAAGAAGACCGGCCAGCTCGACGACACGATCGGCAAGGTGCAGCGCGAGCTGCGCCAGCAGCTCCTCGAGCTGCACCAGCGCATGAGCGACGACATGCGGCAGAAGGTCGACGAAGTGCTGGCGCGGCTGAATCAGGAATCGGCGGAGCTGCGCAACGACAAGACCGACCGCGCGACGCTCGCTGCGCTCCTCACCGAGATGGCGATGCGGCTCACCAACGAGCTGATCGATCCCCGGCGTCGACAATGGTCGGCATGGGTGATCGCGTCGCGCCGCCTCAGAACGACGAGGCG
Source organism: uncultured Acidobacteriota bacterium (assembly GCA_963816795.1). Classification (GTDB taxonomy): domain Bacteria; phylum Acidobacteriota; class Vicinamibacteria; order Vicinamibacterales; family SCN-69-37; genus CAWFLT01. Next base: position 34,963 of record CAWFLT010000007.1, read on the forward strand.
CGGACCGGATCGCGCGATCCCGACCCGGACGACGAGATCGCGTCGCTGCGGGCGATCCTGGTCGGTCCCGAGCGCGCGGCTTGGCCGCGCTGCAGTCGCGCCTCGACGATCCGGAGCGCCGCGCGCCGACGACGTCGGCGCCGTGCTGCCGCAGGTCCTGCTCCGGCACGCGCACGATCCCCATTTCACGCGCGCGCTGACGCCGCCGCTCGAACAGGCGATCACGACGTCGGTGCAGCGCAACCCCAAGCCGCTGGCCGACGCGCTGTTCCCGGTGATGGGTCCGGCGATTCGCAAGGCCGTCGCGGCCGCGCTCGCCGGCATGGTCGAGTCGCTCAACCGGACGCTCGAGCACGCGGTGTCGTGGCGATCGGTGCAGTGGCGGCTCGAGGCGCTGCGCACCGGCAAGCCGTTCGCCGAAGTCGTCCTGCTCGAAGACGCTGCTCTACCGCGTCGAACAGGTCTTTCTGATCGATCGCCGCACCGGCCTGCTGCTGCAACACGTGCAGGCGGGCACCGCCGGCGTCCAGGACGCGGACATGGTGTCGGGCATGCTGACGGCGATCCGCGACTTCGTGCAGGATTCGTTCCATGTCGCCGACGCCGACTCGCTCGAGGCGTTGAAGGTCGGCGAGTTGTCGGTGTGGATCGAGGCCGGCCCGCACGCCATTCTCGCCGCGGTGATTCGCGGCACCGCGCCGCGCGATTTCCGCACGCCGCTGCAGGACGCGATCGAGACCATCCATCTGGAGTTCGGCGAAACGCTCGAGTCGTTCAACGGCGACGCGAGCACGCTCGACGCCGGCGCCGGCCCATCGCTCGAGGCGCTGCTGCAGACGCAGTACCGGGCCGAAGAGCGGCGCCCGCGGACGCTGAGCACGTGGATCCTCCTCGGCGTGATCGCGTTGCGGCGCTCGCTCGTGTGGGCGGGCTTCGCGTATCGCACGCGTGCCCGAGACGCCCGCTACCTGGACGCGCTGCGGGCCGAGCCCGGCCTTACCGTCGTCTCCGCCGCAACGCCGTGGCGGACAGCTCGTCGTGTCGGGTCTCCGCGATCCGCGCGCCCGCGACCCGCAGACCTTCGTCGAACCGGCGGGGCTCGCCCCGACCGCGGTGCAGGGTCGATGGGCGCCGTACTACGCGCTCGACCCGCCGATCATGCTCGCGCGCGCGCACGACGTGCTGCAGCCGCCGGCCGGGACGACGCTCGAGCTGGCCGACGGCGTGCTGTCGCGCACGCGGCACGCCGCCGGTCGCCTGGGTGGCCGAGGCTCGCCGGCTGGCGCCGCTCATCGCCGGAATCACGAGGATTCGACGCCGTCAGCGTGCTCGACGAATCGGCACGAGCCGTGATCGCGCGGATCGAAGGGCAGGTCCTGCTGTTCGTCAAGGGGGCGGCGCGCCTCGTCGCCGGTCAGGACGATGCCGTGCAGCAGATGCAGCGCGATCTGCGCGAAGTCGACGCGATTGCCGGCGCGACCGGACAGCGGTTCCGTATCGAGATCGTCGGTCACACCGACGCCGATGGCCCGGCGGAGTCGAATCTGCCGCTCAGCCGTGCCCGTGCTGCCGTGGTGCAAGCCGCGATTGCGTCGCGGCCTCTCGTCGCGCCTCGAGGTCGTCGTCGACCGGTGTCGGCAGCGGCACGCCGGTGGTGGCGAGCGAGGACGAAGCAGGACAAGCAGAAGAATCGGCGCGTCACCATTCGGGTGACGCGTCAGGCCGGTTGATGGACCAGACGCCATGATTCAGAAGAAGATCTGCATGCTGGGCGCGTTCGCGGTCGGGAAGACGAGCCTCGTCGCCCGGTACGTGAGCAGCCTGTTTTCCGAGAAGTATCTGTCGACGGTCGGCGTCAAGATCGACAAGAAGCAGCTGACGGTCGACGGACGCGACGTGACGCTGATGCTCTGGGACATCTACGGCCAGGACGACTACCAGACCGTGCAGCCTTCCCACTTGCGCGGGATGTCAGGGTACCTCCTCGTCGTTGACGGGACGCGCCGGGCGACGCTCGACGTTGCCCGGCAGTTGCAGACGAAGGCGACCGCCGCCGCCGGGCAGGTGCCGTTCATCCTGCTGCTGAACAAGGTGGATCTCGCGTCCGACTGGGAGATCGACGAGCCGCTGTTCTTCAAACTGGTGGAGCAGGGGTGGCGCGTCATCCGCACGAGCGCGAAAACGGGTGAGGGGGTCGATGAGGCCTTCCATCAGCTCACGAAAGCGATGCTCCAGAAATAGGCCTTCCTCGAGGACACCATGAGCGACGCCTTCCTCTCCAGCGTAGTGCGCGCCCTCGACCTCGCGGTGGTCGAGCGACTGCCCAACTCTGCGTTCCACCTGGTCACGCCGGCGCCCGGTTGGCTGGCCGATGTCTTCGAGACGGCGCCGACCGGCGCGCAACGGACCCTCGGCGGCGCCCTGCCGTTTCTCGATGATTTCCTCGTGCAGGCGGACGTCGCCTGGCGCGATGGCCACACCGCGTCCTCCGGGCCGTTCGCCGCGACGGTGGGTGGGACGGAGCACTTGCTGCGGGCGACCGCGCTCACGGTGGAGCAGCGCAAGCTGATGGTGCTCGAGCGGCTGAGCGGCGAGGCCGATACCCGTCCGATCCTGCAGAAGGCGCGCGAACAAATGCTCGAGCACGAAGAGCTCGTGCGGCAGATTGTGGCCGTGCACGAACCGGCGTCGCGCATCGACCTCGGGCTGAAGCAACTGACCGAGACGTCGCTGACGCCAGCGCAGCACGACGTGCTCGAGCGCGTCAGCCGCGCCAGCGCGGAACTGCAAGCGGCGCTCGCGCCGCTGCCGTCGCTGCCACCACGCTTGAGGCGGCAGGCGCGTACGGTCTAACGAGCGCAGCCCTGGGTGTTACTTGGCGCCGCCGATGAGTTGCTCGCGCTCCGCGAGCGCCACCACCCGGTCGCGGCCGGCATCTTTGCCTTCGTACAAGCGGCGATCGGCGATCCGAACGAGATCGTCGGCGGTCTCGACATCAGCATCCGCCGGATAGGTCGCGATCCCGATGGTGGTCGTGATTCGGCCCCAGGGGTAGGGTGGCGACGCGGTGAGGCAGCGGTCCTGAAGACCAGCGCGAAATCGCTCCGCGAACGCCCGCGCGTCTCCGGCGCCCGCCCGGATCAGGATCACGAACTCGTCGCCACCGAAGCGGCACGGCGTGTCGGCGCTCCGCGCGAGCGACGCGAGCGTGTCGGCGATCAGCCGCAGCACCCGGTCGCCCTCCATGTGCGAGAAGCGATCGTTGATCGTCTTGAAATTGTCGGTGTCGATCATCAACAGACTCAACGGCTCGTCGTAGCGCTGGGCTTGCGCCAGCGCTTGCGGGAGGGTTTCATCGAGGTATCCGCGGTTGAACAGGCCCGTCAGCGAATCCCGCACGAGCCGCTCCTTCACCTGCTCGTACTTCTGCCGGTAGGTCAGGGCCTGGAAGACGTCGGCCACGTCGCCGCCGCCCACCACCACGGTCTGCGGCTCGACAAACCGTAAGTACGTCCAATAGATGCCGGTGTAGAACAAGGCCGCGACCGCCTTGCCGATGAACCCGACGAGCATCTGGTTCCAGAGGTTCGGACTGCTCCAGTGCAAGAAGAGGGTGAAAAAGAAGTTGTCGAACGCGACGATCGCCACGAGCGAGGCGTAGAACCGCAGGAAGAGGTGCGACGTGAACCGGCTGATGAACTCGTAGATCAGGATGATCCCGAGGACGTCGATGAGCAGGAGCGTCGTGCCAACGGTGGCGATCTCCGCCGTCGTCCAGAAGCCGGCGCGAGACACGTCCTTCATGGCGCTGCCGGGTATCCCGAGGTGCAAGTACACCAGCAGGGAAAGAATCGAGACGGCGGCGTTGGCCAGGACGAGGCCGTACAGCAGCTTCCGTGCTTCGATCGCGTCTTCCTTCACGTAGATCAGGAGCACCGTCACAATCGTGGCGGTGAACAGCACGGTCGACGCCGGCATGATCGAAATCCCGTCGGCGATCTCGACCTTGAGACTGAGCGTGGCCTCCAGATACTGAAAGCCGCCGAGGACGATGTAGAGGGGGGTCAGGCCGAGTTTCGAGCGCAGGCGAAACAACACCAGGATGATGACGGCCATCACCGTGGCATCGAGCGCCAGCATCCCCATTTGGAGCGCATGCATGACGAGCTTGCCGGCGTCAGCCTACCACGCCGGACACCACGGCAGGACTGAGGGCATCCGGCTGCCGGAATGATCCCGAGTCGCCCGGTCGGGCCGGAAAGAACATCGATTCAGGCGGTTTGACCGGCCGGGCGCTGCCTACTATGCTCCGCGTGTGACCGACACTTCAGAGTCACGCCAGGACATCACCGATCTCCTCCAGCGGTGGCGCCGCGGAGATCGCGAGGCTCTCGAAAGCCTGGCCCCGCTCGTGTACGAAGAGCTTCGCCGGATCGCGACTCGCTACCTCTCACACGAGCGCTCCGATCACACCCTCCAGCGTACCGCGCTCGTGCACGAGGCCTTCGTCCGGTTGGTCGATCAGCGGCGGGTCGAATGGCAGAGCCGCGCGCACTTCTATGGTGTCGCCGCTCAGGCGATGCGCAGGATCCTCGTGGACCACGCGCGGCGCGCCGGTCGGATGAAGCGCGGTGCCGAGGTCGCGAAAGTGGGCCTGGACCTGGCCCCAGAGGTGGCCGCCTCCGCTCCGCTCGACCCGGCGGATGCCATCGCGCTCGACGACGCGCTCCAGAAGCTCGAGACCTTCGACCCGTTCCAGGGCCGGTTGGTCGAGCTGCGCTTCTTCGGGGGCCTGACCGTCGAAGAGGCCGCCGAAGCGCTGGAGACGTCGCCGACGACGGTCAAGCGCGAGTGGGCGATCGCGAAGGCGTGGCTCTACCGCGAAATGACCGGCGCGCGGCCCTAGCTCTTCTCCGTGACCTCGCTCTTCCCCCGCCGGTGACGCACGAACTCGACCACCATGGGAAGCAGCGACACCGCGACGATGAGAATCGTCACCAGCGAGAAGTTGTTCTTGATGATCGGGATGTTGCCGAGGAAGTAACCGGCGCCGAGACACAGCGTCACCCACGCGATCGCCCCGACTGCGTTGTAGAACACGAACGATGCCGGCGACATCTGCCCCGCACCGGCGACGAAGGGCACGAACGTGCGGACGATGGGGACGAACCGGCCGAGGATCAGCGCCTTCCCGCCGTAGGTCTCGAAGAACGCGTGGGCGCGTTGCAGATGCTGCCGGTTCAGCAGTTTGTGCGTGATGCCTTGTGAATCACTCGCGCGGAAGACCCGCGGGCCGATCGCACGGCCGATGGCGTAGTTCACGGCGTTCCCGGTGAACGCGGCCGTGACGAGCAGCACGTAGCACAGGAACGGATTGAGGCCGTCGTCCTGCGCCGAGAGCGCGCCGACCGCGAACAGCAACGAGTCGCCGGGGAGAAACGGGGCCACCACCAGCCCGGTCTCCGCGAAGATGATGCCGAACAGCAGTCCGTAGACCCAGGGCCCGTAGGCCCGGACGAGCTCGGCCAGATACTGGTCGAAGTGAAGGACGAAGTCGATGACAGCCGACAAGACGAACTAGCGGGGCGGAAGGGCCGGGGAGGACTCCGGCGTGGCCGGGGCCGCGGGCCGGGCATCCTTGATGATCACCAATGTCTCTCCAGGGCGGATCAGCCCGAGATCACGTCGGGCCGCCTCTTCCAACGCCGCCGGATCGGTGTTCAGCCGGTCAACCTCCTGCAGCAGCCGGGTGTTCTCGGCCCGCACGTGGTCCAGGGCCGTCAGCAGTGAAACGTATTCGCGGCTCGCCCGCAACGTGGCCAGATAGCCGTTGTCGCCGACGACCGCGTTCACCATCAGCACCAGTGATGCCGCGAACAGGGCAAATCCGAGCCATCGACGCCGGCGCGATCGGACTTCGTACGCCGGACGCAACCGCCGCGTGGACCGCGGCCGTTCGAGAGCCGCCTCTACCGGCGCATCCGGAATCATCTCGGGCATCTTTGTATCAGGTTTTCGGCGCCTGTACAAGCGCAAAATAGGGTCATGAGCGACTTCGTGATGGCGATGACGACGATGCCCGGAGACTTCGACTCGGCGCCCCTGGCACAGGAACTGGTCGGCGCCGGTCTCGCCGCCTGCATCACGATTTTCCCGGCCGTCAAGTCGGTCTACACCTGGAAAGGCGTTCCGACCGTCGATGAGGAACAGCAACTCCTCATCAAGACCACGGCCGACAACGTCGACGCGCTCTGGGACGTGCTTCGCGCCCGCCACCCGTACGACGTCCCCGAATTCATCGTCATCCCCGTCGTCGATGGCAGCCAGGACTATTTGCGTTGGATCGAGCAGAACGTCGGGCCGAAGAAGGAATCGTGAAAAGTGCTAGGTGCTAGGTGCGGGTGCTAGGTGCGTCGTCCAAATGCCCGCCGTACCCTCCGTACCCGCGGCTCGAAGGTCGAGCCGCGCTACGACAGTGCCTGATCAAGATCCTCTTTGAGATCGTCGATGTCTTCGACGCCCGCGGAGATGCGGATCATCGTGTCGGTCAGGCCGATCTCGCGGCGGCGATCGGGGGGGACTGACGCATGCGTCATCGTCGCCGGATGACAGACGAGCGTCTCGACCCCGCCGAGGCTTTCGGCGAGCGCCATGAGCTTGAAGCCGTTCAGGACGCGCGTGGCCTCGTCGAGCGTGGCGACTTCGAACGTCAGCATGCCGCCCCAGCCGTTGGGCATTTGCCGGCGCGCCAGCGCGTGCTGCGGATGAGTGGGGAGGCCCGGATAGTAGACGCGCGTGACGCGCGGGTGTTGCTCCAGGAACTCGGCGAGCGCCAGGCCGTTGGCCGAGTGCTGCGCCATCCTCAGTGTGAGGGTCTTCGTGCCCCGCAGGACGAGCCAGGCGTCGAACGGGCTCAGGATCGCGCCGGCGCCATTCTGGATGAACCGCAGCCACTCGATGTCTTCGTCGCGCGTCGCGACCACGACACCGCCAATCGAGTCGGAATGGCCATTCAGGTACTTCGTCGTGCTATGGACGACGAGATCGGCGCCGAGCGCCAGCGGTTGCTGCAGGACCGGGCTCGCGAACGTGTTGTCGACGCACACGAGCGCCCCGTGCCGATGGGCGAGCGTCGCGACGGCGGCGATGTCCGTCAGCCGCATGACCGGATTGGTCGGCGTCTCGATGAAGACCAGCCGCGTGGCCGGCGTGATGGCGCGCTCGGTGGCGGCCAGGTCCGACGTATCGACGTAGCTGAACGTGAAGCCGTATCGCGTGAGCACTTTGTCGAACAGCCGGAACGTGCCGCCGTACGTGTTGTCGGTCACGACGACGTGATCGCCGGTCTCGAGCCGCGCCGTGATGGCGCTGATCGCAGACATCCCGGACGCGAACGCGAATGCCGCCTGGCCGCCTTCGATGGCGGCGAGGTTGCCTTCGAGCGCGCTGCGCGTGGGATTCTGCGTCCGCGCGTATTCGAACCCTTTGTGCTGGCCAAGCGCCTCTTGCACGTAGGTCGACGTCTGATAGATGGGTGTGATGATCGCGCCAGTGGTCGGATCGGGTTCCTGTCCGGCGTGAATGCAGCGCGTCGCAAAGCGCGCGTCCTTCGGAAGCTTCACCGCGGGTCTCACGATAGTCTGTTATCATGCGTTTTGCAATTTGCAGAATCCCGTGACTCGGTGGTTGGGACGCCAACAACGCACGTCGTCCTCTCCTGACGACGGGTCCCCTCTCGCCGCTGCCGGTGGCATGACGCCGCCGCCGACTGAGCTCCGATTCTTCCGCACGCTGCCCGGCCGGTTGTTCCTGCTGTCAGGCGGGTCCCTGCTCCTGCTCCTCGCCGTGCGCCTGGTCGTGCCGCTGCCGGAAGTGCTCGAGATGTTTCGCAAGGTCGTCTCGGTGGCACTCGTCGTGGCGATCGTCTGGCTGGGCGCCCTCGCCGTCATCCACACGCGTCAGCAGTTCCTCTGGCGGGTCCGCCGGAAGCTGATTCTCTCCTACGTCTTCCTCGGCTTCGTGCCGGTGATTCTCGTGATGGCCTTCGCGCTGGCGGCGAGCGTGGTGCTGTACATCAACGTCACGGCGTACGTGTTTCGCGGGGGCTTTGGCAATCTGATCGACGACGTCTACCAGTTCGCGGAGACGTCGGCCGGCGAAATCGGTCGCAACCCCGCTCTCACCCAGACCGCGCTCACGCGGAAGTACGAGAACCTGGCGAAGCAGTACCCGGCGCTCTCGCTCGCCGTCGTGCCCGCCGCTGATGACGAGACGCCGGCCAATGGACCGGCCAAGGCGCTCGAGCGGTCGGTTCGCGCCGGTCCGTGGCGTCACCTCGCGGCTCCTGCCGAGGCGCCGCGCTGGCTGGTCCGATCGAGCAGCGGCTTCTCCGGCGTCGTCGCGTATGCGTCGCCCGACGCCCCGGACGAATGGCATCTCAGCGTGCGGGCCGTCGTGCCGACGCCGGATCGAAGACGCCTGGTCATCGCGGATCTGCCCGTCGATACCGACCTCGTCGCGCGACTCGCCGACCGCACGACCGTCAGGATGGGCGCCATCACCGTCCCCTCCGACTGCGGCGGGCCCGGACCTTCGCCAGCCGGCGCGCGCCGCGGCAACGTGCTTTCGCTCTTTCGCGAAAGCGTCGCGTTCATGGACTGTGCGAACTGGGCGACGGGGCAGGTCGGGCGCGTCACCGTCAGCCTGAACTCTCCGGTGCGCCGTCTGTACACGCATGTCGTCGCCGGACAATTCCAGAGCGTGGCCAATGCCCCTCTTCTCATCCTCGCCGTGCTCGGCGTGTTGTTGCTGGTGGTGCAGGGCGCCGCGCTGTCCTGGGGAGTCGCTCTGGCGCGATCGATCACCTCAGCGGTGCACGAGCTCTTCGAGGGCACCGAGCGCGCGCGCCAGGGCGACTTCGGCTACCGGATCAACATCGCCTCGCAGGACCAGCTCGGGGACCTGGCGACGTCCTACAACCTGATGAGTGGCAGCATCGAGCATCTGCTCCACGTGCAGCGCGAGAAGCAGCGGCTCGACGACGAGCTCCGGATCGCGCGAGACATCCAGAAATCGCTCCTGCCCGTGGAGCCGCCGCGCCTGCCGGGCGTCAGCATTGCCGATCTCTGCGAGCCGGCGCGGCAGGTGGGTGGCGACTACTACGACTTCTTCGACCTCGGCGAGGGACGGACGGGTGTCCTGGTGGCGGATGTCTCCGGCAAGGGGACGTCGGCGGCGCTCTATACCGCCGAGCTCAAGGGGCTGCTGATCGGCCTCAGTCACAACGAACGGTCGCCGCGCCAGCTGCTGATCGACGTCAACCGCCGGTTGTCGGACCACCTCGACAACCGCAGCTTCATCACGATGACGTACCTGATCCTCGACATGCACGCCCGCACGTTCACCTGCGCGCGCGCCGGCCACACGCCGTTGATCGTCGTCTCCGGCGGACGGAGCGAAGTCCTGGTGCCGGCCGGCATGGTGCTCGGCCTCCGGCTGCCGGGCGCGGCCGGCCGATTCGAGGAGCTCCTCGAGGAACACACGCAGCCGATCCACGACGGCGACGTCATCGTCCTCTACACTGACGGCATCACCGAAGCGATGGACGCCGACGGCGAGCTCTTCGGCGACGACGCCCTGGCGCGCGTGGTCCTGAGCCACCGGCATCTTGACGCGGCGGGCATCCGGGAGCGAGTCTTGCGCGAGGTCAAAGCGTTTGTCGGGCGACGCCGAGCCACACGACGACATGACGATGGTGATCCTGAAGTTCGAGCCGGAAGGCCCGGCAGCGGCAGCCTGATGCGGGAGCGTCAGCGGGCGAATCCTCCGCCAGAAGAAGTGTTCCGGACGCCGTCGTCCGTCGAGGCAGAAGTGGTCTGCGGATTGCTCGACGCCCACGAGATCGAGGCGGCGGTCGCGTCGGTGCTCTCGCCGACGCTGTTTCCGATGCGGTTCGGGCAGGCCGAATTCTGCATCACCGTGTCCAGCGCGCTGGCGGCTCGCGCGCGCGAACTGATCGCCTCGCATCTCGACGAGGCCGCGGCGGCGGAAATCCGCCGGCTCAGCGACACGCTCGGCCCGCTCGAGGAACGGATCGACTATGAGTTCCGCGACATCGGCCTGCTCGAGCACGCTCTGACGCACCGGTCGCGCGCACACGAAGACGCCTCCGGCGGCGTGATCGACAACGAGTCGCTCGAGTTCCTGGGGGATGCGGTGCTCGGCTTCGTGATCGCCGACTTGCTGTTCACTCGTTTTCCGAAACACAGCGAGGGTTACAAGTCCAAGGTGAAGGCCGGCATCGTCTCCTCGGCGTCGCTGGCCAGGCTGGCGGAAGATCTCGATCTGGGCCGCTACGTGCTGCTCGGGCGCGGAGAAGAAAAGACCGGCGGCCGGCACAAGCACGCGATTCTCGCCGACGGGTTCGAGGCGCTCATCGCCGCGGTCTATCTCGACGGCGGCATCGAGGCGGCGCGCGATTTCATCCTGTCCAAGTTCGAGCCGCTGGTCGAGTCGGCCGGCGACCGCGCCGCCGAAGCGGCGTTCACCGAAGACTGGAAGTCGGCGTTCCAGGAGTGGCTGCAGGCCGAGGGACGCGGCCTGCCGCACTATCGCATCGCCTCAGCCGACGGCCCCGATCATCGCAAGCGCTTCGACGTGGAAGTGATCGTCGGCGGGCAGGCCGTCGCCCGCGCGACCGGACGATCCAAGAAGGAAGCCGAGCAGCAGGCCGCCAAAGCCGCGATGGCGACGCTGAAGCCATCGTCATAGGGAACAACGATCTTTCAGGCAGATCTTTCAACACGAAGCGCACGACGGGCACGAAGAGGACGAAGACCACGAAGCGAGATCTCAGGGGAAGACTGCGGATCGGAACGCTTTTCCATTCCAACCCTTCGCGTCCTTCGTAAACCTCGCGCCTTCGTGGGCTTCGTGGTGAAAGATCTTTTGACCGTCAATCAATCTCGATAATGCCCGATCGCTCGCCGTCCGATGGCCGGTCGATGGTCACCATCGCAGGCTGAGCGCTTTCCTCTGCGGCGCGAGGCAGCCGGGTCTGCGCAAAGTGGCGAACTTCGCGCACGACGTCGTCGTCGGTGGGCGGGACGGGGCGTTCGTGGAGGCGCACGTAGAGGCGGAGCATCGGATCGTCGAACGTGTAGCGCTTGCCCTGCGAGCGAATGAGGTCGACGTCCTCGAGCCACGAGAGATAGTCCTTGGTCGAGCCCGGCGTCCGGCGGAGGTGCTGCGCGATCTCGGTGAGATTCAACGGCTCGTCGTCGGCGAGGATGCCGAGAATCGCCTTGAGGGCGCCATAGCCGCGCGCGCGGTGCAGGCGGAATTCGTAGCTCTCCCGGCAGCGGGCGGCCAGCCGGCCGTCCGGAGCGAGCAGGGCCGCGAGCGCCGCCACCGGATCGATCGCGGGTCCCATCGTCGCGAGCGCTTCGAGGAGCAGATGCACGTAGGCCGCGCGTCCGGCCGACAACGCGGCGACCGGCGCAGCGATCTGCTCGGCCCAGTCGCGGCGGCCCCCGTCGATGAGCAACGCGAGCGAGACGATCTCGACCGTCTGGAGCGGTGGCACGTGCACGACTTCGAAGCGCGCCGGCGCATCGCGGAGCAGCCGGTGCGCGCGTGCCGTGAACTTCGACGCCAGGACGAAGCTCGACGGGCTCGCCGCCAGGCGCGCGACGACTTCGCGTTGAACGTGCCTGAGTCCCGGGAAGCTCTCGAACGTCCGGATGTCGAGGGCTTCATCGAGGAGAAACATCGGGGCGGTGCCGTCGGCGCCGAGGGAGCGATCGAAGAAGCCCATCCACTCTTCGAACGCCGCACGCGTGTTCGCTGCCGGAACATACGGGCCGCTCGGCGCAGGCCGCAGGCGGCTGGTCAGCCTCGTCGTCGCCAGGCACCGTTCCGGAGTCGTCGCCGATGCGGCGAGATTCAGGTACTGCGCCCGCTCCGCGCCCAGCAGGCGCTCGATCCGCAAGAGCAGCGACGTGCGGCCGGAACCGCAGCCACCGAGGACGACGGGAATCCGGCCGGCATCGGTCGAGGCCAGGATGCGGTGCTCCAGCGCCGGCCGCTCGATGATCACGACGAGGACTCCGTCGGACGGCCGAGCATCGGGATCCGGACGCCGCGCTCGCGCGCCGTCTCGATCGCGAGAGGGTAGCCCGCGTCGGCGTGCCGGGCGACGCCGATGCCGGGATCGGACGTGAGCACACGCTCGAGCTTCTCGTCGGCCTCGCGGGAGCCGTCGGCGACGACCACCATGCCGGCGTGGAGCGAGTAGCCGATGCCGACGCCGCCCCCGTGATGCACGGACACCCAGGTGGCCCCCGATGAGGTATTCAGGAGGGCATTCAGCACGGGCCAGTCGGCGATCGCGTCGCTGCCGTCGAGCATCCCCTCGGTCTCGCGATTGGGTGACGCCACCGATCCCGTATCGAGGTGGTCGCGGCCGATGACGATGGGGGCCTGCACGACGCCGCGACGGACCAGGTCGTTCAAGGCCAGGCCAAATCGCGCGCGCTCGCCGTACCCCAGCCAGAAGATTCGTGCCGGCAAGCCTTGAAACGCGACTCGTTCACGAGCCATCCGGATCCACCGGCAGAGCGCCTCGTCGCCGGCGAACATCTCGAGCGCCAACTGGTCGGTCGCGTCGATGTCCGCAGGATCGCCGGAGAGCGCGGCCCAGCGGAACGGCCCCTTGCCCTCGCAAAAGAGCGGGCGGACGTACTCCGGCACGAAGCCGGGGATATCGAAGGCGTTGGCGACGCCGGCCTGCTCGGCCTGGGCGCGCAGGTTGTTGCCGTAGTCGAACACCACGGCGCCTCGCGACTGGAGCGCGAGCATGGCGCGGACGTGCGTGGCCATGGCGCGCATGGCCTCTGCCACGTACTCGTCCGGCGCGCGCGCGCGCAGGCGTGCGGCCGCCGCGAGCGAGTGGCCGTTGGGCACGTAGCCGAGCAGCGCATCGTGCGCGGAGGTCTGATCGGTGACGATGTCGGGCGTCACGCCCCGAGCGACGAGCTCGGGCAGGACGTCAGCGGCGTTGGCTTCGAGGCCAATCGAGCGGGCGACGCCCTGCCGGCAGCAGTCGGCGGCCCGCGCCAGCGCGGCGTCCAGCGAGGGCGCCGTTTCGTCGAGATAGCGTGTCGCCAGCCGTCGCGCGATCCGCGCCGGATCGACGTCGACGACGAGCGCGACGCCGCCGTTCATCGTCACCGCGAGCGGCTGGGCGCCGCCCATGCCGCCGAGACCGGCGGTCACCGTGAGGCGGCCGCGAAGCGACCCGCCGAAATGGCGGCGCGCCACCGCGGCGAGGGTCTCGTAGGTCCCCTGCAGGATGCCTTGGGTGCCGATATAAATCCACGATCCGGCGGTCATCTGTCCGTACATCGTCAAGCCGCGATCTTCGAGATCGCGAAACTTCTGCCAAGTCGCCCAGGCCGGAACCAGCAGGGAATTGGCAATCAGCACGCGCGGTGCCCACGCGTGGGTGCGGAAAACCGCGACGGGTTTGCCCGACTGGACGAGCAGGGTCTCGTCGTGATCGAGCTGGCGGAGCGCGTCGACAATCGCATCGAAGGCCGGCCAGTTGCGCGCCGCCCGGCCCGTGCCGCCGTAGACGACCAGATCTTCCGGCCGTTCGGCGACGTCGGGGTCGAGGTTGTTCATCAGCATGCGCAGCGCCGCTTCCTGCGGCCAGCCCTTGCAGGAGAGGGTGGTCCCGCGTGGTGCGCGAATCGTGCGCGTGGCGATCGACATTGCGATACTGGTGAGCAGGTCCGCAGTCTAGGGAAGTCGTCACTGTAAAGAACGGCTTCCACCGTGTCAACGATTGACAACTCGTGCCGTTCCAAGTTGGAACGGCTCTACTGCAGATTCAGATCGCACGCGCGTTCAATCGCGCCCGACGCGATCAGCGCCGCGATGGCCTCGATGTCAGGCGCCGGCGGACGGTCGACGGTGAGCGTCGGCACGATACGACGCACCTCGGCCTGGACGCGCGCGAGTGGCGCAGACGTGGTGAGCGGTGCGAGCAGGTCGAGGCCCTGACACCCGGCGAGGATCTCGACGGCGACGACCGTCGTCGCGAGCTCGATCGCTGCAGCGGCCTTGAGGGCGGCGCCCATGCTCATGCTCACGTGATCCTCGCGGCCGGCCGAGGTCGGGATCGTGTCCGCCGCCGCCGAGTGGGTCAGCGTCTTGATCTCAGCGGTCAGGGCGGCGGCCGTCACTTGCGCCATCATCAGGCCGGAGTTGATGCCCGACTCCTGCACGAGGAACGGCGGCAGGCCGCTTTCGTGCGAGGTGAGCAGCCGGTCGAGCCGTCGCTCGCTGATCGTGGCCAGTTGGGCGACCCCGATCGCGAGGGTGTCGGCCGCGAGGGCGATCGGCGCGCCATGGAAGTTGCCGCCGGAGACGATGTCTCCGGCGTCAGCGAAGACCATGGGGTTGTCGGTGGCGCTGTTGGCCTCGATCTCGGCGAGCCGGCGCGCGAAGCCGATGGCTTCGCGCGCCGATCCGTGGACCTGCGGCGCACAGCGCATCGCATAGGCGTCCTGCACGCGGCCGCAGTTTTCGTGCGACTTGTTGATCGCGCTGTGCTGTCCCAGCCGCCAGAGGTTGTCGGCGGACGCGGCCTGGCCGGGGACCGGCCGGGCCGCGTGGATTCGCGCTTCGTAGGGGTGAAAGGATCCGCGCAGCGCGTCCACCGACATCGCCGCGGCGATGTCGGCGGCGCGGGCCAGCCGCTCGGCGGCCAGCACGGCCAGCGCGAGCTGGGCGGTGCTGGCCTGCGTGCCGTTGATGAGCGCGAGCCCCTCTTTGGCGGCGAGCGTGACCGGCTGCACGCCGGCGCGCGCCAGCGCGTCGGCGGTGGGAAGAAAACGACCTCGGGGTGGGGTCAGACCGGGGTCAGACCTCTGGGTTTCGGGGTCTGACCCCGGTCTGACCCCACCCCTGACGTCGTTTTCTTCCACTTCGCCTTCACCCACCAGCACCAGCGCGAGGTGCGCGAGCGGCGCCAGATCGCCGCTCGCGCCCACGGAACCGCGCGACGGAACGCGGGGATGAATCCCCGCGTTCAGGAGCGCGATCAGCGTCTCGAGCGTCTCCAGCCGAATGCCGGAGAAACCCTTCGCCAGCACGTTGGCCCGAAGCGCGATGAGGGCGCGCACGACTGGCACCGGGAGCGGCACGCCGACGCCGGCCGCGTGACTGCGAAGTAAATTCAATTGGAGGGCGGCGAGCCGATCGGCCGGAATCGCGACTTCGGCCAGCGCGCCGAATCCCGTGTTGACGCCATACACCGGCGTGCCGCGCGCCGCGTGCGCGTCGACGACGGCGCGCGCGGCCCGCACACGATCGGCGGCGTCTGGTGTCAGTCCGACTGACTCACCGCGATGCGCGATCCGATCGAGCGCATCGAGTGTGAGCGACGTCCCGTCGAGCAGCACCATAGCGGGCAAGAAGGTATCATGCTACCGACATGAATCTTTGTGTGCTTGGCGCCCAATGGGGCGATGAGGGAAAAGGAAAGATCGTCGATCTGTTGACGCCCCATTTTTCCCTGGTCGGACGCTATCAGGGCGGACACAACGCCGGACACACCGTCTACGTCAACGGGCGCAAGTTCGTGCTCCACCTCATTCCCTCCGGCATTCTGCACCCTGACGTCGTCTGCCTCATCGGCAACGGCGTCGTCGTCGATCCGCACGCGCTGTTCGCGGAAGTCGACGAGCTGAAGACGCTTGGCATCGAGGTCGGCGGCCGCCTGCTGGTCAGCGACAAGGCGCACTTGATCCTCCCGTACCACCGCGAGCTCGACGTGCTGGCGGAAGCGCGTCGCGGCGAGCGCAAGATCGGCACGACCTCGCGCGGGATCGGTCCCGCCTACGAGGACAAGGTCGGCCGTCGCGGTGTGCGAGTCGGCGACCTCGCGGATCAGACCGACGATGGCCCGCTGGCGAGCGCCGTGCGCGAGAATGTCGCCGCGCGGAATCGGCTGGTCGGCAACTCCGACATGAACTGGCAAGCCGTACTGACCGATCTGCGCACGATGTGGGGCCGGCTGCAACCGCTCGTCGCCGACACGTCGTTGTACCTGTTCAACGCGATGAAGGCGGGCCGGCGCGTGATGTTCGAAGGGGCGCAAGGGACGTTGCTCGACATCGATCACGGCACCTATCCGTTCGTGACCTCGTCCAACGCGACCGCCGGCGGCGCGGCGACCGGGCTGGGAATCGGTCCGCGCGCGATCGGCCAGGTGCTCGGCGTCGCCAAGGCGTACACCACGCGGGTGGGGGAGGGGCCGCTCCCGACCGAGCTGCTCGGTGCGATGGGCGAGCGTCTGCGCGAAACAGGACAGGAGTACGGCGCGTCCACCGGCCGGCCGCGGCGCTGCGGCTGGTTCGACGCGGTGGCCGTGCGTTACGCTGCGCGCGTCAACGGCCTCGACTTTCTCGCGATCACCAAACTCGACGTCCTCGATGGCGTCGACGAGTTGCAGATTTGCACCGGCTATCGATGTAACGGCAGCGACCTGGCGGAGATGCCGGGCGATGTCGCGCAGTTGGCCGCGTGCGAGCCGGTCTACGAGACGATTCCGGGCTGGACAGGATCCACGCGCGGGGTCACGGTGTTCGAGGATCTTCCTGAAGGAGCCCGGCGGTACATCGCCCGGCTCGAGGAAACCAGCGGCGTTCCTGCCGCCATCATCTCGACGGGTTCAGAGCGCGATCACACGATCATTCGCGACCCGTCGCTCTTCCAGAAATAAGAAGAACGAGGGCACGGAGAAGAGCTAGAGGGCACGGAGAAGAGCGTTCACCTCGCTCCGTGCTGGACGTTGCCTGTAGCTCGCCGCCGGATCAGTGGGCGCTGGCCGCCGCTGGCGCGCAGAACTTGTCGAACGCCATCGTGAGCAGGTCGGAGATGCCCTGCGCGGATCGCTGCTCGATGTCGCGCCGCTCGACCATGTAGATCAGCTTGCCGTCGCGCATCAGCGCGATCGAGGGCGACGAAGGCGGAAACCCGGTGAAGTACTGGCGCGCACGGTCGGTCGCGTCAACGTCAGCGCCGGCGAACACGGTCGCCACGGTATCGGGCCGATTGGCGTGCTGCAACGCCATGGCGATGCCGGGTCGGGCCTTGCCTGCGGCGCACCCGCACACAGAGTTGACGACCATCATGGTCACGCCCGGCGACGTGAGCACGGTGTCGACGTCAGCGGCAGTGCGGCACTCGCGCGCGCCAACAGAGACCAGTTCTTGACGCATCGGAGCGACGAGATATTCGGGATAAGGCAAAGCAAAACCTCCAGGAAGCGACACCGGCGTTCTGACGCCGGCACTGCGATCAATTATAGAGGACGACGACCGGCGATTCCTCGCTTGAGTCGACCCTGCTCATGTCCGACGTCCGCGCTGGTGCTGTTCGACCTCGACGACACCCTGTTCGACCATTCGCACGCGACCGAGCGGGCCCTTGCCCGGCTGCGCCGGGCCGAGCCGGCGCTCGCGGCCTGGACGAGCGAGGAGCTCCAGACCCGCCACGGCGCGGTGCTGGAGACCCTCCACCAGGAGGTGCTGGCTGGCGCGCTCTCGATCGACGCGGCGCGGGAGGAGAGATTCCGGCGCCTGCTCACGGCGGCGTCCTCCAGTGAACTGGCCGCGCGCCGGGCCGCCGTCGTGGCCGCTCTGTATCGCGACAGCTACGCCCGCGAGTGGCGCGCCGTGCCCGGCGCTGTCGCCCTGCTCGAGGCGCTCAAGCGCGCCGGCGTCGGCGTGACGGTCATTACGAACAACCTGACGGCCGAGCAGCGCAGGAAGATCGACGGCGTCGGCCTGGCGCCGCTCGTCGACCACCTGATCACCTCAGAGGCGGTCGGGGTGAAGAAGCCGGACGCGGCGATCTTCCGGGCGGCGCTCGACGCGTCAGGTACCAGGGCCAATGAGGCGGTCGTGCTCGGCGATGCCTGGCCGATCGACATCGCGGGCGCGCAGGCGGCCGGCATCCGCGCGGTCTGGTTCAATCGGACCGGCCTGCCGAGCCCGGATGCGTCAGTGCCGGAGCTCCGATCGCTCGAGCCGATCGAGCACGCAGTGTGGGCTGCTGCTGACAGGAGCCTAGAAGGTACGAGGCGCGTACCGCGTTCTTACTTAGGGCGCCGTGTGGGACCTGGTGTGGAACCCGGCGGCCTCGAGCTCGCCTCTCAGCTCGTCGAAGATCTTTCGCGCTGCCGCGGCATCGCCGGTCAGCTTCAGCAGCCGGTCGACGCCGAACATCCTGAAGCGGATGGCTTCCATGTGAAACGCCGCGATCGCGCGCTGGAGCGCCTCGGCGGTCTCCAGCAACTCAGGGGTGTGTTCTGTCGTCGGCAGCGCGCGCAGGGCGATGAGTAAGGCGTCGATCTTCGCCAACGACGCCGCGGTCTTCTCTGACATCGGACGCTATTCTGTCATACAGACTGTTTTCAATGGGTAATGGGTAATCGGCAATCTGCAATGGCAGAGACATCGGCAATCGGCAATCCCGATGGGCAATCGGGAAATCGACAATCTGTGGATGGGGAAAGTGAAATGGGGAATGTTTCGATGGGAAATGGCAAATGGACAATGGGCGCCCATTGTCCATTACCCATTCTCCATCGGTGTTGTCCGTTGCCGATTATCCATTGTCGATCGGCGTTGTCCGATTGCCGATTACCCATTGTCGATCGGTGTTGTCCGATTGCCGATTACCCATTGTCCATCGGGATTGTCCATTGCCGATGTGTTTGCCATTGCAGATTACCGATTGCAGATTATCGATGAACTACTTCGTTCCATGCATCCGCTCGAGGCGGCGGGTGGTGAGCCGGGCGAAGATCGAGCAGGCGAGGACCAGGGTCACCAACACGAGCGCGCCGGCCCACGCTTGACGGTGCCAGTCGTCGTACGGCGCGATCGCATAAGTGAAAATCTGGACCGTGAGCGACCCCATCGGTTCGGTCAGGCTGGTTGACCAGAAGCGGTTGCTCAGTGCGGTAAAGAGCAGCGGCGCTGTCTCACCGGCGATCCGGGCCAGGGCCAGGACGATTCCGGTGATGATGCCTGGGAGGGCCGCCGGAAGCACGACGGTGAACACCGCACGGCCACGAGTCGCGCCGAGGGCGAGCGCGCCTTCTCGCAACGACATCGGCACCAGTCGCAGCAGTTCTTCGGTCGTGCGCGTGATGATGGGAATCATCATGATGCCCAGCGCGAGACTCCCTGCCAGCGCCGAGAACTTTCTGAAGGGCAGGACCGCGACGGCGTACACGAAGACGCCGATGACGATCGACGGGACCCCGTTGAGCGTGTCGGCAGCGAACCGAACGGCCGACGCAAAGCGCGACCCCTGATACTCGGCGACGTAGATGCCGCTCATCACGCCGATCGGCACCGCCCACAACGCGCCGATCGCGCACATGATGAGCGACCCGATGATCGCGTTCGCCATGCCGCCGCCGACTTCGCCGACCGGGCGGGGCACTTCGGTAAAGAACTCCAGATTCAGCGCCTGCACACCCTGCGAGACGACAAAGAACAGGATGTACGCGAGCGGAATGAGCGCAATCAGCACCGACAGCGTGGCGAGCCCCGTCATGAAGGCGGAGACGACGCGGCGACGGAAGTCACGGCCCGTCATGTCGGCAGCGCCTCGGCGGCTGGTGGAGCGGCCTTCGCCGCGACCGGCGGCCGCGTCATCCGCCAGATCAGCAACCTCGACGCGAAATTGACGACGAGCGTGATGACGAACAGCACGAGGCCGATCTCGACGAGGGCGTGGAGGTGCAGTTCTTCGACGGCCTCGCTGAACTCGTTGGCGATGACCGCGGCCATCGTGTACTGCGGCGAGAAGAGCGACCAGCTCACTTTCGGGGTGTTCCCGATGACCATCGTGACGGCCATCGTCTCCCCGAGAGCGCGACCGAAGCCGAGCATGATGGCGCCGATGATGCCGGTGCGCGCGTAGTGGAGGGCGACCTTCGTCGCTTCCCAGCGCGTCGCGCCAAGGGCGTAGGCGCCTTCCCGTTGCGCCGGGGGCACGGCTTTGAGCACTTCTCGAGCGACTGATGACGTGTACGGCACGACCATCACGGCGAGAATCAACGCTGCCGCCAGCATGCTCACCCCAACCGGCGGGCCGCTGAACACCGGGAGCGCCCGCATCCAGTCGGGCATCGAGGTCTGGATGGAACGCACGAGCGGGACGAGGACGAACACGCCCCACAAGCCGTAGACGATCGACGGAATGGCCGCCAGCAATTCGGTGAGGAAGGTAAGGGGAGTGCGCACCCAGGTCGGGCTCGTCTCCGTCAGGAAGATCGCGATTCCGAGCGCGATCGGCGTCGAAATGAGCAGCGCGAGGATCGACGAGTACAGCGTGCCCCAGATAAATGGCAGGGCGCCGAAATCGCCGGACACGGGATCCCACGTCGAGGTTCGCCAGAAGTTGAAGCCGAACTGGCGGATCGAGAGCATCGACTCGAGCGCGAGCACCACGCCGATCGCGAAGACGGCGCTCACGAGCAGAAACGCGAACGACCCGGTCGTCAGCCGAAAGCCCAGGTCGCCCGCGCCGCGTCGGAACCAACTCATGACACTTTGATCTTCTTCAGCGCTTCCAGTTCCATCTGCACGACGTTCGCGGGCAACGGTGAATACCCGAGATCCGTCGCGAACTTCTGACCGTCGGTCAAGGCCCACTTCATGAAGTCGACCATCGTCTTCGCGGCCGTCTTGTCCTTCGGCACTTCATAGAAGAGCAGCCACGTGAACGACGAGATGGGGTAGGCGCCCTTTCCGGGAGGATTGGTGATCGACACGCGGAAGTCCGCCGGCATCTTGCCCGCCGTCGCCGCGGCGGCGGCCGTGACGGCCTCCGGCGACGACTTGACGAACACGCCGTCGGAGTTCTGCACGGCGCCGAAGGGCAGCTTGTTCTGGTTCGCGAAGACCGGTTCCATGTAGCCGATGGCGCCGGCGGTTTGCTTGACCAGCCCGGCGACGCCTTCGTTGCCCTTCGCGCCGACACCTGCCGGCCAATTGACGGAAGCCGCCACACCCACGCGCTTCAGCCATTCAGGCGAGACCTTGCCGAGGTAGTCCACCCAGACGAACGTCGTGCCGCTGCCTTCCGACCGGTGAACGACGACGATGTCCGTGCTCGGGAGGGTGACGCCGGGGTTGACCTTGGCCAGCGCCGCATCGTTCCACTTCGTGATCTTGCCCAGGAAGATGTCGGCCAGGATGGGGCCCGTGAACTTGAGCTCCGCCGTGACGCCGGGCAGGTTGTACGCCGGCACGACCGAACCCAGCACGCTCGGGAAGTGCAGGATTCTGGCGGGCGCCGCGGCGAGCTGATCGTTCGTCATCGGCGAGTCGGTGGCGCCGAAGAAGACCGTCTGATTGGTCAGCTGACGGATGCCGGCGCCCGAGCCCAGGGACTGATAGTTGATCTCCACGTTCGGGTGGAGCTTGTTGTATTCGGAGAACCACTTCGAATAGATCGGGAACGGGAACGTGGCCCCGGCCCCGTTGATCTGAACCTTCTGTGCCACGACGGTCGCGCCGAGCGCGATCGCGCACGCGCTCGCGGCGGCCACCTGCCAACGTGATGAGTTGCGTCCTCTCATTGCCTGCTCTCCTTGGGCTCGTCGGCCCGGGCGCTGAGCCCCCTAGAAACTGATCAATCCCTGCAGCATGATTCGCTGTTCCTTGGTGCCGGTGACCCGCGCAAACGTGACCTGCTCGTAGTCGAGCAGCAGCGCCGCCGTCGCGTTGCCACCGGGATGCGGGAACCAGTAAGCGGCGCCGGCGATCAGACGGTTGCGGCGCCCATCGACATCGGCATTCGGCCGAAACGAGTCGTAGCGAATGAGCGCCTCGGGGCCATCGCCCTTGACCTTGAAGAACGGCGTCACCCAGAACGAGTAGCCATCGACGTCGACCTGCGGGTTCGTTGGCAGCGCCTGGTTGACGCCGGTGAGGTAGTCGAAACCGGCGTTGAACCACCGATGTTCGACCATGGTGTTGAAGATGAACCGATCGCGCTCGGTGTCGGCCACCGCGGCGTCGTTGTTGTAGAAGGCCGTGAAGCGCACGCCGCGCAGGAAGCCGTTGGCCGTCGCGAACGGGCGCGCCGTACCGCGAATCTGGAACGATTTCTGATCGTTGGTCTCGGCTTGCGAGTAGCCGTCGCCGTTGTAGAGACCAACATGAATCTCGCCGTAGTTGTTCGGGATCAGCGTTCGGAACGAGATCCCCGCATCCGCCGAGCTCAACCCGCCGTCGCGCTCGGCGAACGTCGTCCCCTGAAACCGATACCGGTAGACCGCCTCTGTGGAGTCGATGAACAGCGTCTGCTGAATCCCGAACCGCGCAAACGACCCGCGCCACATCCAGTCGTCCAACGCGAACTGCGCGTAGCCGTACTTCATGCGGAACACATAGCTGCCGCGCAGCGACGAGCCGGTGCCGGTTTCGCGGGAGACGTCGGGCGTGATTCTGAACGAGACGATGTGCGAGATGTTGCCGGTGACGTTGACGTACGCGCGCGGCACGTTGAACGACGAGAGCGACACCCGGTTGCCTGCGGCGTCGGTGACTTTGGGCTGCTTCAAATAGGTGTAGTCGTAGAAGACCACGGCGCCGATCCTGATCGCCTGTGTGTCGTCGGGCGGCGTGTAGCCCGCCGTCGGGGTGACCTGCGCCGCCGCGTCGTGGGAAACCATGAGGAGGAAAGCGAAGAAGACTACGAGACTGAATCGACCGACCGAACGCATCCGAAGCACACCGCCTCCTTGGCGTGGGCGACCCACGAGCCGCCGTCCCTCAGAGCGTAAAGCGCGGGAGTTACACGTGCGGGTCACCCGTGTTACATCGACGTAAACTCGCCGGGGCAGGGCCTCGAGGCCCCGCCCCGGCGCGTCTCTAAAACCTGACTTTCACCCCGACCTGCATGACACGGGGCCCACCCAGCGTATCCGTAATCAGGCCAAAGTCGGTGCCAGGGTCGCCGATGACGTTGTTGGGCAACGCGTAGTTGACGGTGTTGAACAGATTGAAGATGTCCCAGCGCAGTTCCACGCGTGTCCTGCCGGTGGCAAACTCTTTCGACAGGCCCAGGTCCACCCGCCGCTGCCACAAGCCTCGGAGTTCGTTGCGGCCAAGGTTGCCGAACCCGCGGTTGTCCGGGTAGCCGCCAGCCGCAGAAAGCGGCGAGCAGAGCTGCGTGGCATCAAACGCGCCTTCCCACGGATTGTCGTCAGCCTGACGCAGCTGATCGAGCGATCCGCAAAGGCTCGGGCGGCCGAAGGCCAACCGGTAGAGTCCACCTGAACCCAGCCGCAGGCCGCTCGGGCCGGTATAGTTCGCGACCGTCTGCGCCTCGGGCTCGGCTGAGAAGATCGAATACGGCAGCCCGGACTGCAATTGCACGAAGCCAGACACACGGATGCCGCGTGCGATTCCGCCCCACGGGAGCTCGTACACGAAACTGCCACTGAACCGGTGCGGCCGATCGAAGTCGGAGAGGGCATAGTTGGCGTCGAGTATCCAGCTGGTTACCCTGGACCGCGAAGCCGGCGTTGGGAATGTCAGGCTTGCCGCCGCCCGCCGTGCTGCCGGGATCAGCCGAGCTGGTGTCCTTCGACTGCGAGTACGTATACGAGAGGTTGAACTGTAACCCGCTCGACATCCGCTTCAGGAGGTTCATCTGGAGCGAGTGGTACCGCGACCGGCCGGTGTTACCGAGCAAGACGGCCTCAGGGTAGTTGAACCCGAGGATCGGCGCCCGCGACTCGAACCCGATGACATTGCCGGGGGCCGCGTTGCTGAGGTTGTAGTCGGTCATCCCGCCCAGCGCCGAGTTCGCAAAGCCAAACGCCCGCCCGAATCCACGCTCGCGAGCCGTCGCCCCGGCATTCAGTGCACCGTTGGGCGAATTCCGCGTCGACGTACGCGCGATTGAATCGCTCGTAGATGTAGTCCGGCGTCGAGGGATCGTTGAGGTCGTACGGTTGGTTGAACGCGCGCGACTCGAGAAGATCGTGTCCCCGGCTGCCGACATAGCGCACCTCGAGCAGGAGATTTGGTTTGAGCTCCCGCTGCACGCCGATGCCGAACTGCTCAATCCACGGCGTCTCGAGATCCCTGGAGATCGCGCGGAACTCGAACGTCTCCGCCACGTTCCCAAGAATGGGCTGGCCGGTCAGCGGATCCGTCCGGTTGGGCGTCCCATCGGCGCCGCGCGTGACGCTCGTGCCGTCGCGGATTTCATAGGTACCGGTCGCGCCGATCGCGCGAACCACTCGATTGGGCAGGTAATTGTTGAAGCCGAGCTGCGGATCCTGCTGTGACCAGGCAGAGTTCATCGGCACCGCCCGGGACGGGAACGTGACTTCCTGCTCGCGCAGGAACGGGTAGTTGCTGAACACCGTGTTGATGAAGGCCGATGACGGGCGATCGTAGAACATCCCGTAGCCGCCGCGGATGACGGTCTTGCCTGTGCGATCCGCCGTCCACGCAAACCCGAGGCGGGGCGCGACGTTGTTCCAGTCCTGGCCCTTGAGCGTGTGGCCGTTTTCCACTTTCGCCGACGCGCCAATCGCCTGGTCGATCGCGGAGAAGCCGGTCAGATTGACGTTGTTCGGGCACGATGAACCCGGCGACGGGGTTGTTCGGATCGGTGATCTTGTCGAAGTCGATGTTGCCGATCCGTCCGTCGAGCTCTTCCGGCAAGCCGAAGAACTCGTAGCGCAGGCCGAAGTTGAAGGTCAGCCGGTTGGACAACCGCCAGTCGTCCGCGACAAAGCCGTTGAAGTCGTTGAAGCGGAACCGTTTGCTGGTGATCCCGAACTGCGTGTCACCTTCCCGGGCGAGTCCGCGGAGAATCATCGTGAAATTCTCGAACTTCTCGAACTCCGTCGCCTGCTCCTCCGGCAGGTTCGTGTCGAAGGCGTTCCGGCGGTACTCGCCGCCGAACCGCACGGCGTGCTTGCCCTTGGTCCAGGTCAGCGTGTCGCCGACAGTGATGGTCTGTTGCTTGTCTCTGGTTGAACGTGTCGTTCGGTCCGCCGAACGAAAACCGCTCCATCAACGTGCCGGGGGCGCCGATGTAGTGACCGAGCCGCAGCGTCGCGTCCGAACTGTCGAAGAACGTGGCGGGATTGGGGACGCCGACGCCGGCGTTCGTGAGCGACATGAACGGGATCGTCCAGCCGGCGCGAGTTATCGAGCTGGAACACGCCGATGCGCATCTCGTTGATGGCATTGCTGCCGAACATCATCGTGTCCGAGATCGCCAGCGTGCCGTTGCGATCCGCGCGGCGGAGCGTGAACGGCGACGCCAGGCTGGACGGATCCGGGAAGGGATCGAGCGCCGGGAACTTGGAATAGAAGCCGACGACCGAGAGCCGGTGCGAGCCTGTGAACTGGGTGTCCAGCCGGGCCGTGAACTGGTCTTGCGCAAACTCGGCGGGCTGCACGTTGCGCTGCCGCACCAGCGGATTGCCGCCCACCGACGGCCCCGCCGCGATGTCGACGCCGACGTTGGCGAGCCCGGCGCGTGGCGCCGGGATGATGTAGTCACCGGTCACCGGGTTGCGCAGTGAGAACAACGCGAATCCGACGTCGGTGATGCAGGCCGTGTCCGCGGCGCTGGCGCACTGGGCCTTCGGAATCGAGTTGAGGATGCTCGGATTCAGCTGGGCAAAGGCCGCGAGCAGGTTTTCCTTGGTCCGATCGCCTTGAACCAGCCTCAGCGCCGCTGGGAGCGCCGTGATGCTGTTCGCGGTCGGCACGAAGCCCGTTTCAGCCTGGGTCCGCTGATACGCGCCGAAGAAGAACACTTTGTTCTGCCGGATCGCGCCGCCGGCCGTGAACCCCCCTTCATTGCGCCGAGCCTTCGGCTTCTCGATGCCGTCGAGGTCGTAGAAGAAGTCGTTGGTGTTCATCTTCTCGTGCTGAAAATCGAAATAGCCCGTCCCGCGGAACTCGTTGGATCCGCCGCGAGTCACCAACTGGAAGTTCCCGCCGCCGGATCGGCCGGTCGACGCGTCATAGAGACTGGTCTGCAGCTTGACCTCTTGGAGGGTTTCGGGAGCTGGAGCGATGTTGTCCGAGAGCGACCCCTCATTTGAGGTCAGATTCGTCGCATCGATGCCGTTGAAGAAGAGACTGGTGCTCGTGGTGCGGGTGCCGTTCACTGACGGCGAAATGTTGCCCGTCCCATTGATGAGAGATGGGGGCAGATCGGCGCTCACTCCGGCTTCCGACGACAACAAATGCGTGAAGCTGCGCGTGGTGGTGGGGATCATCGTCAGATCGTCCGCACTCAACCGCCGAAACGTCGTCGCCGTCGTCGCGGCGAGCAAGTCCGCGCCGACGCTCACCGTGATCGACTCCGAGACGGCGCCCAATTCCAGCGTGACATTGACGCTGCGGGGCACTCCTGACTCGACGACGACACCGGGCCGGACGAGCCGTTTGAACGACGCCAATTCGAAGGTCAGCGTGTACTCGCCCGGCGGGAGGGTCGGTAGCGTCCACTCGCCCTGACTTGCCGTGACACTGGACCGCACCAGACCAGTCGCAGGTTGTGTTGCGGTGACGGTCGCGCCAGGCAGAACGCCGCCATCTGCGTCCCGCACGACACCTGTCAGCGTGCCCGTCGCCGTGCTTTGTGCCCAGGCTGGCCAGGCGGCCAACGTCATGAGCAACCCAAGTACTCCCGCCGCGCGTATCTTTGACACTCTCACACCTCCGCAAATACCAGGCAGTGTGGCGGCGCGCTGCAACCGTCGGGTGTCAGGTGTGTAACAAGTGGGTGTACTTGCCAATCGGCGGGCCTTTTGCGCGGACACCACCCGACGCCCCTGTTTTTCGGGCGTTTGACGCATACTGTGGGCGAGCCGGCACGGTGTGCCGGCAGGTCTTGAGGAGGATCTAGATGCACCGAGTCAAATTGCTCGCCTTGGGCGTGGCCGCGGTCTTGTTCGCCGGGGCCGGCGTCGTTGCTGCGGCAATGCAGCAGGAAAAGACGGCTGAGTCCACCTGGACCGGGAAGATCTCCGACAGCATGTGCGGCGCCGATCACAAGGCGAATGGCGGCACGCTCGAGAAAGATCACGCCTGTACGCTCGACTGCGTGAAGACCCACGGCAGCCAGTACATCTTCGTCAACACCGCCGACAAGAAGATCTACAAGATCGGCAACCAGAAGCTCGCCGGGCTGGAACAGCACGCCGGACACAACGTCGAGATCGCCGGCACGATCCAGGACGACACGATTACGGTCACGAAGGTGACGATGAAGAAGTAACGCGTCATTAGCAATGAGGCAATGGGGCAATGAGGCAATGGGGCAATGAAGCCCTTCTGTCATTGCCTCATTCACCCATTGCCTCATTGCCCCATTGCCTGATGCGCGGTCCACGCCGGTGCCTGGTCGCCTGTTCGTAGGCGTAGGCGAGTTTGATCAACGTCGCCTCGTCCCAGGCGCGTCCGAAGATCGTCATCCCGGCCGGTAGTTGGCCGTTGCGCGTGTACCCCATCGGCACGCTGATGGCCGGGAACCCTGACGTCGGCGAGAACCGCTGGCTGTTGTCGCCGTGCGGCGACTGCAGGTCGCCGATCGTCCGTGGCGGGTTGCTCCAGGTCGGATAGACGAAGGCGTCGAGCTTGAGCGCGTCCATCGACGCGGTGACCGCGGCCCCGAACGCTTCGCGGTAGGCCGCGTCGGCTTTGCAGGCGTCGCTCTCGGGTCCCTGCGGCATCGACTTGCCGTTCTGGCGCAATCGCTGCTGCACGCTCTCTGGCAACTGCGTCATCTGCGGCGACGCCAGGATCTCGTCGAGCGTGTGCACCGGCGCCTTCTGGCCGCGCGCGGCGAGGTACTCGTCGATGTCGTACTTGAATCCGCGGCAGGTGCCGCCTCCGCCGCCCTGGCGCGAGGGCAACTCGACCGTGATCGGGTCGATGATTGCCGCGCCGGCCGCTTTCATGTCCTCGAGCGCTTTCGTGAAGACGCTGACAATTTCGGCGTCGGTGGTCGGCGTTTCGTACGCCTGCCGCAGCACGCCGATGCGCGCGCCCTTCAGCCCGCCGCTGATCAGCGACTTGGCATACGCCGGAACCGCGCGGCCGCGGCTGCGCGCGGTCATCGGATCGTCGGGATCCTCGCCGACGATCACCTGGAACACCGCCACCGCGTCTTCGACCGTCCGCGCCATCGGCCCGGCGATGTCCGCCAGGTAGCTCAGCGGGATCACGCCGGCCCGGCTCGTCAATCCCATCGTCGAGCGAATGCCGACGAGGGCGGTGTGCGAGGACGGCCCGCGGATCGAGTTGCCGGTGTCGCTGCCAAGCCCGACGGCGGCAAAGTTGGCGGCGACTGCGGCCGCGGTCCCGCCGCTCGATCCGGCCGGGACGCGATCCGGCGCGTACGGGTTCCGGGTGTGGCCCTGCAGCGAGTTCAGCGTCTCGTACGGACTGAAGGCGAACTCGGCCATGTTCGACTTGGCGATCACGATCGCGCCGGCGGCTTTGATCTTCTTGACCTGAAACGCGTCGCGGTCGGAGACAAAGCCCTTCAGGATGACGCGAGCCCGCCGCGCTCTGCAGGCCGATGGTCTCGAAGTTGTCTTTGACGACCATCGGGACGCAGTGCAGCGCCGGCAGCGCGCCGCCCCGCGCCCGCGCGCGATCCATCGCGTCGGCCTCGATCAAGGCGTTCGGGTTCACCTGGGTGATCGCGTTCAGCGCCGGCCCCTGCTTGTCGTACGCCTCGATACGCTTCAGGTACTGCTCGACCAGACCGCGGCAGGTCAGCCGCTTGGCGCGCATCGCCGCGTGGATCTGGGCGATGGTGGCTTCTTCGATCTGGAAGGGGGCCTGGGCTCCCAGCCCACCGGCCAGCGACATGAAGGAGATGAAGGTGCTGAAGAACATGAAGAAGATCAATCCGGGTTTTTGATGGCTTTTCTTCATGAGCTTCATCCCCTTCATTCCCTTCATGTCCCGAGGCCGATGCGCGACAGGATAGCCCGGCGGTCGCGAGGCGCCAAGCGGCGTCTACGAGCGGCGGCGCGCCGCCGTCAATCGGTTCCGAAAGGTCGCGAACTTCGCGGCCGCGCCCTCGCCTTGACTCCACCGCGAGATCAGACGCAAATCGACGCGTCGGCGGGCGGCGATGGCAACGGCGGCGTCGAGGGCCTGCACGTCGTTCCAGTGGTAGTAACCGGTCAGTCGGTCGCGGCAGGAGTCAGTCGCCGAAAGCGCGGGAATCGTGATGTGGCGCACCCGCAATGGCACTGGCGTAATCTGAAGGTCGGCGCCGAGCCCCAGGGGCCCGGCCGGAAACTCGACCCAGAAGCTGCAGGTGGGATGGACGTAGTGGTCCCGTCGGCGGGAGAAGCCAGCCGCCGCCATGGCCCCATCCAGATCGGTCTGGTCGACCGCCGACTGCAGAATGAAATCGACATCGAAGGACGTGTACGCGCCACCGCTGTAGAGACTGGCGCAGGCGTCGCCAGTCAGGACCGCCCGAATCCCACGATCCTTGAGCGCGCGACCCACGACGGCCACGACCTCCGGCAGTGAACTGGTCGGATCGAGACTCACAGTGGCTTCCCGGTCATCCTCGGCCGGCGGCGCAGGCTGGCGGCGCGTCGGAACAGCTCCGGATCGGCGTCCGCGAGACGCGCGAGATAGGCGTCGAGCTCCTTGAGGGCGAAATATCTGGGGTTCAGCCGGAACGCGCGCGTGCGCCCGACCGCTTGCGCGGCGACCAGGGTGTCGCGTTCGAGGCCGCGGAGGGCCTTCTGGACGACCGACACCGAGCGGCTCAGGAGCCGGCTGAGCTCGCGCGGGTAGGACGATCCCAGGATTCTGAGCAGCAGCAGGACGCGCGTCCGGACGTCGGTGCCGAACGGGGTCGATCGGCGTTTGACCTCCACTGGAGAACATATGACCTCTTTTCGAGGTCGTTGTCAACGCGACCGGGCGCAGGTCTGATATCGTGGTTCGGTTCGACCGAGCGTCCCCATCGTCCAGCGGTCAGGACGCGGCCCTTTCAAGGCCGAGACCCGGGTTCGATTCCCGGTGGGGACGCCACACCCAAGGTAACAAGTCGCAGGAAAACAGGCCCGAAAGCGTCGCGGTCCCGCTGATCGTCTCGCGGCCGTCCTTCGTCAGCGTCAGGCCCCGCTCGTCGTTACCAAGGTCCACGATCTCGACGAGGCCCTGCTCGTGCAGGTGTTCACGGGTGTTGTGATCGAGGTCGAGGTCGTGTTCGGGCACGACCCGGAAGGCGCCAACGGCGGCCAGCGTGCGGCTGTCCTCGCCGTCCACCTCGTAGACGTGATCACGGACGACGACCAGCTCGCGCTCCTCACCGCGCGGCAAGTCAAGGTCCCTCATCAGGCCCTCGCGCGGGTCGTCCTCCCGATCCCGCTCGTCGTACACGCGCTCGCGCCCGTCCTCGCGCCCGTCACGGTCGCGCGCGTCATCTCGCGGATCGAACATGGTCGTCCTCCCGACATGGCGTTGCGTAGGGTTGGTTCGAGCAGGCGCCCCGGCGGTTGCCGCGAGGGGCGATTCAGGAATGCGCTGAGCGTCCGGGGCGTTGCGCCGCGCGGCGTTCAGGGCGTGGTCGTGTGCGTCCCTGGCTCGGTACCGCTGCGGCGACCGAGCGATGGGGCTGGCCCGCGCGTGCTTCAGCACGGCGAAGGGCCGACAGTAGACCTGGAACTGCTTCGCGCAGTATACCTCCGCGGTGCGGAATTCGACCTCCCACCATCGATCAGGTCGGCCCTCGCGGGTTGCTGCAGTTCGGCACAAGGGGCGCTCATACGCTGACCGGGGTTCCTTCTCTGGCGAAAATAGCTAGTCCGCCCGCAGCGCCTCCATCGGTTGGATGAGTGCGGCGCGGCGAGCAGGCAGATATGCAGCGATCCCCGCAACGGTGACCAGGGTCGTCACCGCTGCCGCGAGCGCGAGCGGATCCCACGCCCCAACGCCCGGCAGCAGACCGGAGACGCGCAGCGTTGCAAACCGCAAGAGCGCCACACCCCCAGCACCGCCGAGCGCGACGCCAGCGAGTACCAGCGTTAGTGCTTCTCCTAGAATCATCCGCGCGATGTCCTGTCGTTCGGCACCGAGCGCGACTCGCAGGCCGATCTCGCGCGTTCGTCGGACCACGATGAAGGCGACAAGACCGTATAGGCCGACGCCGGCAAGGAGCAACGCAAGCAGGCTGAAGATGGTCCCCAGATTCGCGAGCAGCCGCTGACGTATCAGAACGGCGTCGAGCTCATCGGCCAGCGTCTGAATCGCAAACTGTGGCGCCGTGGGGTGCGCTCGCTGCGTCTCGCGTCGGATCGCGGGGACGATCGAGTGCGGATCGTCGGACGCTCGAACATGCAGCACCATCATCCCGCGATTGGTGTCGGTCTGGAGGAACGGCTGATACATCGTCGCGACGATGTCGCCAGCGACATCGGCATACGGAGAATCCCGCACCACGCCGACGATCTGACATGGCAAGGCGGAATCGGTTGCCATGACTCGACAGGGCTGCCCGACTGCCGACGTCTGGCCGAAGAACAGGTGTGCGAATGTCTCGTTGACGATCGCCACCGGCGGGGAGTTCTCCTGCAGATCGCGAGGAGCGAAGTCGCTGGCCCTCGACAAACGGAATCCCCATCGTCGCGAAGTAGGCAGGGTAAATCATCGGCTGATGAAGCTGGACCTCGGTGCCAGACGGCGTTGCCACGCGTCGGTAGATGCCTCCCGGGTTCGCCGGAGAATACTCGGCGAGGCTCGCCGAACGAACACCCGGAATGGCGTCGATGTGATCAAGTAGAGTCTTATAGTCGCGGTCGAGGCGAACGAGCGTCGCTGGCGGCCGCCTACGGCTGTAGCTGCCTGGCGGGTTCCACACGGGCAACGAGGATCTGGTGTTGCGCACTGTCCTCCTCCGCGACCATCGAGAGACGCCAGACCGCGGACAAATAGCGCCGCGCCGATCAGCATCACGAGTGACAGGGCAATCTGCGACACTGCCAGGAGCCGCTCTGGTATCAACCCCAGACGCGAGCCGCTGCGGGCCGTCGGCGCTCTCAGTGTGGGCATCAGGCGGAGGCGGGATGCGCGCAATGCCGGCGCAACTCCGAACAGAATGCCGGTGAACACTGCACACGCGGCTGTGAACACAAGCACAGGCACGTCCGGGGTGACATTCAGCACGACCGGCGTCTGCCCCCGCGAGATGAAGATCACCAGTAGTCGCGTTGCCCAATACGCCAGCCCGACGCCTACTACCCCTCCGAGCCCGGCGAGCACGAATGCTCTCGACGAGCACCTGCTGAGTGAGCCGCCATCGACTCGCACCGAGCGCGAGCCGCGTGCCAAATTCGGGCTGTCTGGCCGCCGCGCGGGCCAGCAGCAGGTTCGACGTGTTGGCGCACGCGATCAACATGAGGATCCCCACACCCACCATCAGGATCATCAGGGGCCGGGAGAATTCGTCGCGGATATTCGAGAAGCCGTCGCCGCCGGGCTCAGTTCCGGCCAGAGGTTGACGCCCTTGAGTTGGGCGCGCACGCTGTCTCCGAAGCGCGACAGATTCGCGCGTCCGCCCATTTCGCTCTCGAGCCAGCCATGGACGCGCCCTTCGAGCGCTGCCGTCGCCTGGGCCGCTGTGAAACCAGGACGCAGCCGCGCCAGCACCCGAAACTGACCGGTGATGAGGCTGGGCGGGTTCCCGAGGACCGGCATAACGGTGGGCTGCATCAGAATCGGAACGAAGAGGCTCGGAGCGGTGCCGACTTCGATTCCAAAGAAACCGGGAGGGGTGACACCGACGACGGTGAAGGGCATGCCGGAGATCGCGATGACTCGGCCGATTGCCGACGGCGCGCGACCGAATCTGCTCGCCCAGTACTCGTCGCTGAGCATCACGACCGGGTGCCCGTTTGGCGTGCGGTCGTCGGCGGGCTCGAGCGCCCGGCCGAGTGCGGGTCTGATACCGAGCAGGCCAAAGTAGTTGCCAGACACAAGCTGCCCGTCGATCGTCGGCTCCGGCGCCCCGTCAATGCTGATGTTCAGCCGCACCCGGCCCGCCGCTGCGACAGCGGCGAGTACCGCCTGATCGCTGGCCAGTGCGCTGAATGCGGCGTAAGGATACTGGTCGCCAACCTTCCACAGCCCCTCCGGATCCTCGACGGGCAGGGGACGGAACGCGACCGCATTTAACAGGCTGAAGACGGCGGTATTCGCTCCGATGCCCAGCGCCAGAGATAGCACAACGGCGGCGGTAAACACCGGCGTGCGGCGCAGGAGCCGCAGTCCGAAGCCGACGTCCTGAAGCAACTGCTCGAGCCAGACACGATGCCAGAGTGCGTGCACGTCCTCTCTCACGATGGCAACGTTGCCGAACTTGAGCCGCGCCAACCGGCGGGCCTCCTCCGGCGCGACCCCTCTGGAGATGTGGTCGTCGGTCTCGTGCTCGATGTGTGTCTGGAGCTCATCGTCAAGGCCGGCCAGTGGCCGTCGCTTGCGCCACATCGTGCTTACTCCTGCGAGACCGGGTGCAGCAGCCGGGCAATCGCTCCCGCCAGCCGCTCCCACCGATTGGTCTCGATGACGAGCTGCTTCCGGCCTTTGGCCGTCAACCGATAGAACTTTGCGCGGCGATTGTTCTCGGACGTGCCGTCCTCGAACGTGATCCACCCGCGCTTGATGAGGCGATGGAGGGCCGGGTAGAGCGAGCCCTGTTCGACCTGCAGAACCTCGTCGGACCCGCGTTGGATCGCCTTAGCAATCGAGTGGCCGTGAGCCGGTCCCAAGGCGAGCGCACGGAGAATGAGCATGTCGAGCGTGCCCTGGAGGAGCTCGATACGCGCGCGAGACGATTCGGTAGACATTCTAGGTGAGCGGTACGATATCGCTCGCTCACCTAGAATGTCAAGGTGGGTGTATCTTGCAGGGATGGCGGCGATCCTGGCTCATGCCGCTCGACGGAGGGCATCGAGTCCCGTGAGAAGCGTGCGGATGAGGTTCCAACTGGCGTAAATTGGGGACGCCAACGCTTTCGCCGCAGCGTTCTCCTTGAAGAAGCGCGACTTCTATCGTTTCATGACGCGGAAGGCGTTCAGCGTCCTGCCGGTCGCAACCAGAAGGAGCGGCCCGTCCGCGTCGTTGCTCGTCACCCAACCCACTTCGGGGTCTGGGCCCTGGTTATGCACACTCGCGATAATTTGGCCTGTGGCGAAATCAACCACATGCACTTGTCCGCCGTTCATTCCCACGGCCAGCCACGGCTTGCCGGGGGCCACGTAGGCGGAGCGAAGATGCGGTCGGGTACCGGCAGGTAATTCCAAGGACCATCTCTTGGTGCCGTCGCCCGAAAGCGCGGCCACGATGGCGAGATTCTGGACAGCGCGGCCGCCGAGTGACGTGCCGGCCACCAAGATCGTGGCGGCCTTGTCTTGTCCTGTCAGTTTCCCGATGCGCACCATTGAGGCATAGAGTCCTGCGCTGAGACCCTTCAGCTTCTTGCCGTCACTGCCGAAGACGTGCACACTTCCGTTGGCTGAAGTCGTCACGACCTGGGACTTGCCCTCGCCCAGCACATCGCCTGCACAGACATGCCAGACGTTGCCGATGACGGCCGATTTCCAGAGAAGCTGGCCCTTATTGTCGAGGACGTGCAGTCCGGTGTCTCCGTTGAACCCTACGATCACTTCGTCCGACCCGTCGCCATCCAGGTCGCCAGCCCAGACGTCATCAATGCCGCTGGCGCGGGCATAGCTCCATAGCTGCTTGCCGCTGAGGTCGTATACCTTCAGCTCGTCCCGCCAAACGCTGAAGTTGAGCAGCGCTTTCGCTCCATCGCGGAATGTCGCGAGACGCAAGGCCGAACCGCCGCCCATGGGGAGCGTGATGTCACGCTTCTTCCAGCCTCTCAAATCGAGTTCGACGCCCCTGCCCCCTGGGCTGATCGCGTAGATCGTTCCGTTGCGGTCGTCGCTGACGACGCCGGTCCAGGCTCCCTCCAAGGACCACGCCCGCTCCAGGCTGCTGAGAGGAGTCACCTTCTCCTGTGCTCGACTGGCAGTGCCGGGAAAAACCGCCAGCGCAGCGAGGAGACCTGACGACAACGTGCGTTGCAGAGACATCGGAGGAGCCCTCCTGTCGAACACGTTGCCACTGAGCGCCAGTGCGCGTCAATTGTCGCGGCTTCCGAGGTGCGAAGCTGCCCCCCGTCCCACGAATTGGCGGCGACGGTGCAGAAGCTATGCGGCGCCGGGCGGCGGCAGCCGCGAAAGATCCGGCAGACTCTGGCTCAGCAAGATCAGCTGATCGCCTTCGTGCAACGGTCCCGCTTCCTCGCCAACCGGGTTCAGCATCATGGTCCCACCGCGATAGAGTCCGATGAGAAGGCACGCCTTCAAGTTCGTGCGATCGGGCAGGAACACGTTTGCCGCCGCGATGAAATCCATCCCGATAAGTTGGGCAGGCACCGGCACCAGGTACATCTCGTTGGCGTCGCGCCGGACCGATAGCAGTTCTTGATAAACGCGCGTCATGCCATGAAAGAGCGAGGCTCGAGCCATCAGCCGCAATCCGAAATCGGCGGCCGAGATGACTTCATCGGCGCCCGCCTTGCGCATGTGCGACCGGTATTTCGGATCCTGACACTCGGCCACGATGTTTGGCTGGCGCTCTGGCGCGCAAACGTTCTTAATGGCAATGCAGCACACGATGGTTTTTCCGTCGGTGTGCTGATCCTGGCGGTCATCCGATAAGATGACGACGGAATGCGCTTGCGGAACCTTGGCGCGGCGCAGGATCACTTCGTTGGCTGGGTCACCTTTGACGATATAGACGTCGTTGAAGGCGGCTTCATCCAGCTTGTCGGGCAGCACGACTTCGTCGGGTGTGTCGTGAACGACCACGACTGGCCGCTTGTCGGTGACGATACCGCTGTGCACTTCGCGTATCCAGTCCAGTGCTCGCGGCGACCAGTTGCACAGCACCAGATGGTCAGACAGTTCGAGATTAGACACGTCACGACTCCTTAGTGAGCGTTCGACGAGGATTGACGCCACGCTGGCCGTGAACAAACCGGCCAGGGCGACACCGACGACCAGCACGGCCGAAACCACCACCCGCCCAAGAGGAGAGTTGGGCGCGCTGCCGAGTCCGCTGAAGAGGGTGACCCAGACGTTCCAGAGCGACTCGCGCCACGTCGCGAACGCGGCATTCGTGCCGCGCTCCGCGAAGTGGAGCGCGGTGCCGCTGACGATCCAGATCACCACGATAGCGGTCAGGATTTTCCAGACCTGGTTGCGGTTCCACGCCGTCAGCACGCTCAGCAAGGTGTCGCGCCACGACGCCTGGTCCCGAACTCGGTCGAGATCGCTCAAAGCCGAGCCTCTCCGCCGGAGCCATAACTCATGTCATTTCCGTGTGCGAGGCGGTCACGACCAGGAAAAGCGAGAGGTGTTTCTAACGTGGAAAGTGGGTCAGCATTGGAGGATGCCGTCGTCAGCGCACACCTGATCGTTTGCGCCGGCGTGGGGACCCCCAGATGTCGCCTGACGGTTTAACGCCGCCGACGTCGTTGTGGGGGCCCCACCGTTGCCCATTGCCTGCGAAGGAAATCGCCTCGCAACGGCTACCTCATTGGGAACCAGATGATCCCGACATGGAATCTGGCAGTCGTCATGCGAAAGGGATCATCAATAGGTATCTCGATGCCATTGACCTTGAGGTTGTCGACGTTCCCGACCGACCATGTGATTCCCGTGGTAAACGCCAGAGCCCGGATGAAGTGCACGTTGACTCCACCGCCAACGGCGAAACCGAGGCTACCGAACTCCATTCATCGAAGCGAGTCATCCTCCTCACCGCTCGTGCGGAGAGGCCGCCCTGAACGAACGGGACGACAACCTTGGCCGGCGCGAGAAAGTGCACTCGTAGTCCTAGATCGAAGTGTCCGAGGTCATAGCTCCCAAGGGGGACGTCGAGCTGGTCTTATTCTCGACGCTGGCTCCATCGAATTGCGCGTAGAGAGCGAGTTTCGAATTGAAACCGTAGCCGATTGTGAGGCCATAGCCCGACCCAGAATCCTGGGTCCCATCGTCGCTGTCCTCAACGGCGACGCCGTTGCCTTCGTATGAACCGGCGAGGAAAAAACCACGCGCGCGTGACCTCCCTTCAGTGCTGATGATCTGTTGAGGGGCGGGAGCCGCCGCCGCCGCCGCCGCCGGCGCCGCCGTCGGCGGCGCTGGCGTGACCACGGCCAGGTTCGTGGCCTCGGTCCTGGTCACGTCCACCTGGTCCCCCACCTTGAGCCCGGCCAGCACCTTGGGATCGAGGGTTTCGACGATGCGGCGTGTGTAGGTCTGGCCTTTGGTCGTGGTAAAGGTCACGACCCTCGTTGCCGGATCCCAGCTGTCAATCTTGACCGTAGTGATGCGCTGGGTCACTCGCGTCCCGCCGGGGAGCACGCCCGGCGCAAGCGTCGTGGTCGTGGTATCCGCGCGATCTACGGGGGCTTCCCCTGCCGGCTTGAGCCGGACGCTCACGCGGTCGTAGTAGGTGCTCGACACGACGTCACCGACTTTGACCTGGTCGAAGCGGGTGTATGAGGCCGGCACGTCGAGCGTGACGATGCCCCCCTGATCGGTTTTCACCCTCAGGATACGTGCCGTATGATCCACGGCCTCGACCGTCCCGCGGAGCGTGATCTCCTGGATGACGGCCTCTCGTTGCGGTTCTTGCGCGCCAGCCACAGTGGCAAAGAGAACGAGAACGGCGACGGAGATGAGAAGTCGAAGCGAATTGCGCATGTCTACTTTCCCCCCTTGCGTTCACACGAACAGAACCGGAGGCTTGCGTGGGTTCGAGTGGCGAGGCGCTCCTGCCGAACGCGCCTGCTGCACCAGCAGAACAGAGCAAGAATCGGGCCGGGACCGGACCGGCACGCCCGTGGCCTTATCTAAGTTATTTGTTCTCAGTTAATTAGGACCGAACTGAGGTCTCTCGGATGGCGGCGGGCGTCGCCGAGATCCTCGGAATGCCGTGGGCGACCGCTTGAAGGTCACCGAAAAGCTGCCGGTGATACCCGGGTCACGTCCGCCGTGGACCCGGGAGCCCATGTTCCCGCTGGAGGACACTCCCAACGAAATTCCTCCGGATTTTGACCGCCCCGGCTTGGCATCCGCCTTGCGAAACTCACGGGCATGACTTCCATGAGCCCTCAACACCGACCGTCAACGCGACTGGTGGCCATTCTTGCCAGTGTCACGCTGGCCGGATCTGCGGCGGCGCAGACGACCATTACGCCGCCGAAGAACAGCTATTCGCCTCAACAGGATGTGGAGTTGGGGCGTCAGGCGGCCGGCGAAGTGCGTCAGCAACTTCCTCTGTTG
The DNA here is from genome assembly GCA_963816795.1 of uncultured Acidobacteriota bacterium. GTDB lineage: Bacteria > Acidobacteriota > Vicinamibacteria > Vicinamibacterales > SCN-69-37 > CAWFLT01. The sequence goes on from CAWFLT010000007.1 coordinate 73,439, forward strand.
AGGGATGAGCGGACTGAGAACTATGTCGAGGACATCGGGCAGCGCCTGATCGCGCACATCCCGTCGAATCTCCGCCAACCGGCATTCCGCTATTCCTTCGACGTCGTCAATCTGCGCGACATCAATGCGTTTGCGCTTCCTGGCGGTCCCATGTTTCTCCATCGCGGGATGCTGCAGGCGGCGGGATCCGAAGGAGAAGTGGCCGGCGTCATGGCTCACGAGTTGAGCCACGTCATCCTGCGCCACGGCACGGCACAGGCATCGCAGGGTCAGAAGTTCCAGATCGGCGCGGTCGCTGGCCAGATACTCGGCGCCATCGTTGGTGGCCGCACCGGCGGCGTGATCGCTCAAGGATCGCAGATCGGCCTCGGCACCTACTTCCTCAAGTACGGTCGCGAATACGAACGGCAGGCAGATCTCCTGGGCGCGCAGATCATGGCCCGGGCGGGCTACGACCCGCGGCAGATGGCGCACATGTTCGAACGCATCGAGCGACAGGGAGGCGGCCGAGGGCCAGAGTGGTTGAGCGACCACCCGAATCCCGGCAACCGCGTGGAGGCGATCAACCGCGAGGCAGCGTCGCTGCGCGTTGGACGCTCCATGGCCTCGAACGGCGACTTCCAGGCAATGCGCTCACGCCTCAACCGGATGTCCGCGGCGCCGACGATGCAGGAAGTCGCTTCACGTCAGACGCAGAATCGCGGCCAACCGGCCAGGACGAGCAGCCGCGACATCCGTGTCGAGCCGCCGTCGGGCGATTGGCGGACCTATCAGCCAGGCGGCTTCATGCGCCTGAGCGTCCCCGGCAATTGGGAACAGATCGGCGGTGATTCAGGAACGGTGACCTACGCACCCGAAGGCGGCTACTACCGCGATGAGCATGGCGCTTCGACCTTCACGCACGGCGTCGAGGTGGGCGTGGCGCGCGGCGACGCCGGCGGCAATCTCCAGCAGCAGACCGAACAGTTGTTACAAGGGCTGGCTCAGAACAACCCGAGCCTGCGTCGCCAGGGAGGCTATTCGCGCACATCGATCGGTGGTCGCCAGGGAATGACGACGACGCTGAGCAATAGGTCGGATGTGACCGGAGACACCGAGGCGGTCCACGTGTCGACGGCGCAGCTGCGCGACGGCAGCTTGTTGTTCATCATCGGCGTCGCACCCGCCGACGAATCCCGGACCTACTTGAACACCTTTGCCCGAGTGCGCGAGTCGGTCCAGCTTCGCTAGTGCAGTGACCGTCTACGTTGACGGATTCGGACACGCGGCGTCATGCTGAGAGCGGACGGGAATCGATGACGCTCAGCGCCCGGAAAGTACTTCGCCAGTTCGTCCTCGTGTCGACAGCGGCAGCGGTTTTCCTCTGCCAGCCGTTCGGCTTCGCCCAATCCAACACGTTGAGCGATGCCGAGGTGTCCACGATTCTCCTGTCCCTCGGGACCGGTGACGCCGCGGGCCTGTTCCTGCCGGAATCCGTCAACCTCGACCAGTGCGACGGCTTCAGCATCACGCTCTGGTCTCCGCAATCCTGGGTCCGGGATCTCGGCCGGAAGGCGCGGCGAGACGGGTCGCCTCTGAGCGTTGCAGATGTCACCCAGGCCACGCGTGAGCGCGTCTGGCGGCTGAAGGCGTTGGCCAGCAGCCCGTTCAAAGAGGAGGACATCAACGCGGCATGTGCGGACTCGGTGGGTAACGCCCAAGTCATCGACGTCACCAAGGTGCGCGTCGTCGACCCGATCCGCCGCACCGTCATCCCGTCCCACAACGCGGCAGGGCAACTGACGCGCCAGACCGGACTGACGCTCACCTTCGACGATGCCGCCGTGCGTGACGTCTGGGGCCCGGCGCAGGATCGCCCGTTCGCGATCAGGGTCATCGGGAAGAAGGGTGAAAGCCACGAGTTCGCGATACAGTCGAAGCACTTTCAGGACTTGAAATAACACCCCTTGCAGACGAGGGCCATCACGCCTTCCGGAGAACTCATGAAATCAGTGGTCGTTCTGGTCGGCGCCGCGCTCGCGACGCTCGTGACGGTGTCGGCGCAGATGGCGGGCTGGCTCACACGGGCGGAAGCCAATGACCGGGTCTTCGGCTGGATGCAGGTCTACAACCTGGGGAGCGCCACCAAGCCGGTGACCCGCGACCACCGGGTGTATTCGATCGCCCAGTTGACCGTCGCGAACAACTGGATGAATTGGATCCAACAGAGCTACGTGCCGGTGGGCGGACTCGGCGATGTCTTCCAGTGGGTCTCCGAGAGGATGTCCCCGTACAACCAGGACACCAGGTCGCTGCCACCAGAATACGGAGCCTACGCGAAGATCTACACAGATCTGAAGCCCGGCGTCGGCGGCAAGATCCAGCCGGCCACGGACGGCCATTACCTGTGGATCATCCGCGCGAACTCCGTCTACGGCCAGCCCGCCAACTCGCTCAGCACGCCGGAGCAGTACCACTTCACGCTCCCGGAGCTTGACGAACCGCCATCGAGCGCGGCGGAGATTGCCGCGGACCTCTCACAGCACCCGGTGCTGGGGCGCTTTCCCGCGTACTACTACAACGGTCGCAAATACGTCGTCCTCGCCAGGGGCAACCGGCTGCCGTTCGTGAAGCTGACCAAAGGCGAATATCTCGACGCCCTCGGCGCGGCCATCCCGTATCAGTACGAGCGAGAACGCATCCGAATCACGGAAGCGAACCAGGGCGACAAGGTCCGGATCGCTCGCGAAATGGTGACCCAGGACGAGCGGCGGGCGAAGCGTCTCGCGGCACTCGCGGTCAATCGCGAGCGATACAAGAGCCGCTTGCAGGAAGTCGCGGAGACGCCCAACATCCAACCGAACCTCTTCATCGAGAACCAGTCCGACGTGTTCCTGGAGCCGGGTAGCAACCGCATCCCACATCCCGTCTACAAGGTGGACCCGGCGCTGGCCGAACTCGCGAAGACGGGCGCGCCGCAGTGGATCGTCGTCGAGTGGAGCTGCGAGCTGCAGCACCCCACGAGCAAGCGGCTGCACGACGCCGTCATCAACAACTTCGACTTCGAGTTCCTCTACAACTCCTTGTTCGCGCCCGAGAAAGTCAACGGCCGGTCATACGCGCCGCTGCGCGATCCGGCGGCGATCGAGAAGGTCGTGACGACCGCGGCGTCGGCGTTGAGCGAGGCGCGCGCGGCCGATCCCAACGTGCATTTCTTCGACGACTTCTCGACGACGCCCGTCGGCAAGCCGCCGGTCGGCTGGAAGAGCACGTTGAACAGCTTGGGCGCGTCCAGTGTCGTCGCGACGATCAACGGCATGGCGGGCCAATGGGCGACGACCAGCGGATTCCTGTTGACGCCCGGTCAGTTGAAGATGCCCCTGCCCGCCGACTTCACGGTGACCTACGACGTGGTCGCGTCGGCCAACTACACGTGGGGCGCCCAGGGCATGACGTTCAAGCTGTCGAATGGCGCGGTGAGTAATGCGTTTGGGGGATCCTTCGTCAGCCTGAAGCTGCGTCCCGGATCGGGCAACGCCGACGGAGAGGCCGAGCTCGAGGTCGAGTTCCCCAAGACCCAGGGCTACCTGAGCGGCTCGAAGTGGTTCAAGGTGCCCGGCTTCTCCGACAAAGCCCAGTCCAGGGTCGCGGTCATGATCGTGAAACAGGGCGAGCGACTGCAGGTCTTCCTGAACAAGGCAATGGTGTTCGAGTCCGACAAGGCCATTCCGGCCGGATTCCTGTTCAACCAGCTGTGGGTGAATCACCAGGGCAGGTTCGACGCGAACAGCCGGATGTACCTCAGCAACCTGACGATCCTCCGCCGCTAACCGCTCGCTACGCTCGCAGCTTTGGAGGACAAGTTCCTCCGTCGCTGAGCGCTCACTACGTTCGCAGCTACGGCGGACAAGGCGATCACTCTCGCGATCTGAGGACCGCCGCGACCTCGAACATCGCATTCCGCTCCGCCCGATCCGCGGCTGTCAAGCCGTGCGGATCCCGCACGGTGGGATCCGCGCCGTGATCGAGCAGCAACTGCGCCACCTCCATGGCGGTTGACTCGTCGCCCGGCGGCAGCCACATGAGCAGCGTCTCGCCGTCGCCGGTGGCGCGGGCGCGCTCGGGCTTCTCCGTGAGGAGCTCCCGCAGCCGCTCGACGTTGCCGGCGTAGCCGACTTCCCACGCGCTCCGGCTGACGCGGCTGAGCACCGCGATCGTCCTGGCCGACTGACAGTGCATGGCCCCGCCGAGCGGTGTGTTGTCGTACTGACGGCCGATCGGATCGACGTCGGCGCCGCGCGCGATCAGGAGCTCGGCGACATCGACGCTGTCGTGGTACGCGGCGATGTGAAGCGCGCGCTCGCCCTGGGGACTTTCGACGTTGGGCGAGGTGCCGAGATCGAGCAGGAGCCTGGCGGCGCCGACCTGGTTGTGCTTTGCAGCCGCGAACAGCGGCTCAGACGCGCTGAGGACCTCAGGATGCTTCGCGATCTCCTGCCGGATTACCGGCTCGTCCGACCTGAGGCACGCCGCGATCAACGTCCGCATCGGGTTGAGCGCGAGAGCAGAGCGGACGGCGCCGTGGCGGGCGAGCAGCTCCGCGAGCTCGACGTGGCCGCGGAACATCGCCTCGTCGTAGAGCGACTGCTGCCGGTTGCGGCGTCCCGGTCCCGGCGCGGCGTTAGGATTCGCGCCGTGCGCGAGGCACCACCCGGCGAGCGCGAGGTCGTTGTGTTCCACGGCCACGTCGAGATACCAGCGCGCTCCTGATCCATATCCGCCCTGGTTGAGCATCGTCCACTCCGGATCGGACCAGTCGTTCTCGTGGCCGATCCCGCGCGAGTGGTTGTAGATCGTCTGGAGGAACCAGAGCACCTTGCCGTTGAAGTGGATGTTGTAGCCGACTTGCACGTCGTACGGGTTCGCGCCGCGATCGAGCAGCAACCTGACGAGCGCGTCACGCTGCGAGTGTGCCGGCCGGCCCTCTTCGCCTTCGCCGATGGCGCCGACCAGCGGCGTGTATTGGCTGTCTCCTGCCATGAAGTACGCGTTGGGATTCGCGCCGTGGTCGAGCAGCAGCCGGGCGATCGCGACCGCATTGTCCGTGACCGCTTGCAACGGCAACCGCGTGAAGCAGAGATAGGACAACGGCTCCCAGCCTTTCACGCCCCAATCCCGCTTCACCAGGTCGCCCTCGCCACCCACGCCCGTGCGCGCTGATCCGGGTTCCCCGTCCGCGCGGGTCGCCAAACCCGGATCCACGGCGAGCATCCGCGTCACGGTCTCGAGATCGCCGCAGACCACGGCGGTGGCGAAGCTGGCGCCCGCGATGGCCGGATCGTGCTCGAGCAGGCGCATCGCAGTGTGCTCGGCGCGAACGTGATCCGATCCGCCCCGCACGTGGTGATCGGGACAGGCGTTGTCGAGAAATCGCGCCGTGAATCTAGACAACTCGTTTACCTCCAAGTACTTACTGGCACTGGCATCCCCAGGAAGTCACTGGTGAGCCCGATCGGCCGCCCTCCGCGCATTAAGAGAAGGACGGGCCCTGCCTGTCAGGGCTATTGACGGCCGTCGTGTGATTCGGGACGCGACGCCCGACTTCAACCCCCGATCAATAACAGGAGATGAAAGTGAAACCGGCTCGACTTGTGTCTACGCTCATGCCCGCTTCGCTCCCGTTCGCCGATGGCGGCGGGGGGAGCAGGAACCCCAACGCGGCCTCGCCCAACCCGTCGTCGCCAACGACGACGCGCGCGATGGTCCTCGAGGGCTCGTTGGAATTTGGCACCGTGCAAATTGGAAGCGCCAGCGAGCGCAGGTTCCGCATCTACAACAACGGCAACGCCGTGATGACCGTGACGGCTCTGACCGTGCCCACCGGTTGCGAATTCTTCGTGGACTGGCAGGGCGGCGACATTCAGCCGGGGACATCCCGCGTCGTGACGATGTCGTTTCGTCCGTCCGCCGTGGGCCGTTGTGGCGGCATGCTCGCTGTGGAGGCCAATCACACCTCCGGCACGAACACGCTGCCGATCTCGGCGCGCGGCGACGCGCCGCTCTGGAGCGAGGACGGCGTCGGCAACGGCACGTTCAGTATTCCGTCGCACGTCACGCGCATCAAGACCGTCAGCAATTATCCGGCGCGTAGCGAGAGCTTCATCGTGCGCCTGAATGAGAACGTCATCGTCAAGGAGCTGATGGGTACCCTCCCGGGCGTGACCCGGTTTCAAGACGTCCGCTCGATTGCTGCCGGACAAGTCACCATCTCGAGTTCCGACGGCGTCACCTGGTCGTTCGAGGAGATCCGCTAGCCCCCGCCGTCGACGCCAGCTTCGACCTGCCACGTGGTCCGGCTCCCGCCGGGCCACGTGGGTTCAGCCGCCCAGCGCCCACTTGATTAGCCGAAAGCACAGATAGACGCCGGTCACGACGATCCAGACCCACAACGCGCCGAGGAGCAGGAACATCGCGCGCGACTTGTTGGCATCGTGGCCGTGACCCACGCAGACCTACCTGCCGGACCTCTTCGGGGTTGGCGGAGGATCCTCAGCCTGGCGCGCCAGGACCCAGACCACCTTTCCGGGCAGGTCTGCGGGGATCGGATCCCGGCAGTGCGGGCAGGTCCACGTCTGCGACCGGCGCGGCTCGCTCGACGTCCAGAGCGTGACGAAGACGGTGGCGCCCCGGCGGCAGTTCGGACAGGTGAGCGCGACTGACGAGGTATCGGCCATGGCGGAATTGCTCGAGCGCGATTCTCGCCAGTCTATTCGAACTCGTCGGGTCGCACCCCATCGTGTTCCGTGAAACGGGTATCGGTCTTCCCGACGGCAGGAATGGCGGCCGGCAGGTTCCGGTCGGCCCTGGTCGTGACCGGCGTCACGAGGCCGTCGGGATCGTTCTTCGGCACCGTCCAGACATGCCCGCAAGGCTCACACCGGTAGTAGTTGACATAAGCGTCTTGACTGCATGTCTCCAGCCAGCGAGGCGTGGAATGACGACAGATGGGACAGGGCCGCAAAGGCATGGGAGTGAGCCGCCTGAAGCCTACGAGGATACTTCGTGCCGATCTGTCGGCTTGCCGACAAATCGTGCGCGCCAGTTCGTGGACGTGGGATACTCCTCGCAGCAACTGCTTCGTGAGCCTGCCGCCGCCACGCGCGAGCTCGGCACTCAGACTCATCAAGCCCATGAGTCCGGAGTGCTTATGCCGCGGCGACGCGCGTCCGTCCTCCGTCCGACCAGCGACGCGCGGCCAAAAAACCGGTTACTCGCCTGTCTTCCACGCGCCGACTTTCAGCGCCTTCGGCCGCACCTCCGTACGATCCCGACGACGGCGAAGCTCGTGTTTCATCGGGCGAATGAGCCCGTGGAGGAAGTGTTCTTCCCCAACGGAGGGGTCGCGTCGGTCACCATGGTGATGAACGACGGCGCGATGGTCGAGATTGCGACGGTCGGCGACGAAGGATTCGTCGGCATCAACGCCCTGTTCAACTCGTCCGTGATGACTGGCGAGACCATGATGCAGGTGCCGGACACCGACGCCGAGGTGCTGCCGGTCAGCATTTTTCAACGCGAGCTCGATCGCCGCGGCCCGTTTTTCGACTGCGTCCAGCGCTACTCTGAAGCCTTTCTGCTGCTGACGATGCAGTCGACTGCCTGCATGGCGCTCCACGGACTCCATCAGCGCTGCTCCCGATGGCTGTTGATGGCGCACGATCGGGTCAGGCGCGACGAGTTCACGCTCAGTCACGAGTTCCTGGCGATGATGCTCGGCGCCACCCGCCCGACCGTGTCCGAGGTCGCCGGCGCCCTGCAAAAATCCGGCCTGATCACCTACAAGCACGGGCAGATCACCATCCTCGACCGCGCGAAGCTGGAGCGCACGTCGTGTGAATGCTACGCGACGGTGAAAGGGCACTACGATCGCCTCACGCTGTAGGCATCGAGGCGTGACTGGTGCCGCTGCCCCCATCGCATAATGGGGTCAGCAATGGCTGCTGACTCCCCCGGGCACCGTCCCTCAGTGTCGCAGGACTATGCGGCTCGCCACCTGGCCGCCATCGTCGAGTCGAGCGACGACGCGATCGTCAGCAAAGACCTCGACGGCATCGTCATCTCGTGGAATCGGGCCGCAGAGCGGCTGTTTGGATACACCGCGGCGGAGATGATCGGGCAGTCGATCCGGCGCATCATTCCGGCGGAACGGCAAGGAGAGGAAGACAACACCCTCGCCCGCATCCGCCGCGGCGACAACGTCGAGCACTTCGAAACCTGGAGGGTGCGCAAGGACGGCGGGCTGGTGCCGATCTCGCTGACGGTCTCGCCGATTCGGGATGATGACGGCGTAGTCATCGGGGCGTCGAAGATCGCCCGCGACATCACGGACCGGAAACAGGCCGACACGGAGCGAGCGGAACTGCTCGCAATGGCGCAGGACGCCAACCGCCTGAAAGACCAGTTTCTCGCGACCCTCTCGCACGAGCTCAGGACGCCGCTCAACGCGATTGTCGGCTACATCCGCATGATGCGGTCAGGTCTGCTGCCCGATGAACGAATCGGCGCTGCCTGACGAGGTCGTCGACCGGAACGCGACGTCGCTGACGCGGATCGTCGACGACATCCTGGACGTGTCGAGAATCATCTGCCGGCAAGGTACGGCTGAACGTACAGGCGTTGGATCTGCCACTCGTCATTCGAGATGCGATTGAGACGATGGTCCCGGCGGCGGCGGCAAAAGGCATCCGCCTTGACGTCGCCGTCGATCCGCAAGCGGGCCCGGCCTCTGGCGATGCCGAACGCCTGCAGCAGGTGATCTGGAACCTGCTGTCGAATGCCGTCAAGTTCACGCCTCGGGGCGGCACGGTCGCAGCTTCAGGTCCGGCCGGTCGAGTCGCACATCGAGGTCGCGGTCAGCGACACCGGCGTCGGGATCGACGCGGCGCTCCTGCCGCATGTCTTCGAGCGCTTCCGGCAGGGTGAGGGCGCCACGACGCGCGAGTATGGCGGACTCGGGCTGGGACTGGCCATCGTCCGGCATCTCGTGGAACTGCACGGCGGCACCGTCCACGCGTCGAGCGGCGGGGTAGGGCAGGGAGCAACATTTCGCGTCAGGCTGCCGCTGGCGGCCGTTCAGGCGAGCCAGGCCCTCGCCGGATCAGCCGGCGCTGCCGTGGCACGGCGCCAGGCGGAAATCTGGCCGACTTGAGCGCGCTGCGGATTCTCGCGGTGGACGACGACCGCGATGCACTCGGCGTTGATCAATGAAGTGCTCACGACGGCCGGCGCAGACGTCCGCACGGCGGCGTCAGCCGCCTCGGCGCTGGCGCAGATCGAGGAATGGAAGCCTCACGTGCTGGTGAGCGACCTTGGCCTCCCCGAGATGGACGGCTTCGAGCTGATCAAGCAGATCCGTGCGGCGGAATGCGGGCAGGTCAGAAAGCTGCCGGCCGCGGCGCTAAGCGCGTATGCGCGATCCGAAGACCGCGACAAAGCCCTGCGCAGCGGGTTCGGGCTCCACCTGACCAAGCCGATCGATCCGGTCGAGTTGGTCGCGGCGATAGCGGCATTGGCGCACGAGCACCGAACGACCAATAGGAACGCGAGAGGCCGGCGAGCGCGTGCGCTGCGCAGGCTCGCCGGCCTCCGCACGCTACCGCCGTCCGGCAGAAGCGGGGCGGCCGTTGCTGGCCGCCGCGGCGCCGTTGATCGACGATTCAGCGAGGTCGGTCAACTTCTGGTCGGCCGCTTTCTCCTCGTCGAGCGTCTCGGCGAGTGTGGCGGCGATCTGGTCCTCGCCCAGCTGTTTGGCCCAGGCAATCACCGACCCATAGGCGCCGATTTCGTAGTGCTCGGCCCGCTGAGCGCCGGCGATGATGCCCGCGTCCATCACGGCGCCTTCAAAGTCTTCGCCGAGCAGATTCGACCCCTCCTCGATAATCCCGGCGATGCCGGCGCAGTGCTTGCCGCGCACCTTCTCGTCGAGCAGCCCGAACACGCGCTCGAGACGTTCGACGTGCGTGTGGGTCTCTCCGAGATGCGCTTCGATGAGCTCGCGCAGGTCGTCGGACTCGGCGCCCTTCGCCATCCTGGGCAGCGCCTTGACCAGTTGCCGCTCCGCGTCGTACAGGTCACGGATCTCGTCGACGAGCAGCGTTCGCAGTGTTTGTTCTTGTGGCATCAGTGGAACTCCTCGTGTCGTGCGGTGTGTTGCGATGTGGCGATGTGCAAGCGAGTGAGTGAGACGTCACTCGGTGTGCGACGAGATCTTCAGCAAGGTGAGTACCAGCAGCGACACGGCGGGAGCGTGTCTGTGCCTACCTGCGATGACCGGGTGATTGCCATTGTTCGGTAGAGCGGGCGTCTCACAGTGGCGGTGGAGGATTCCCGCCGCGGCGGACCGATGATCCCTGACGCAGAAATTCTGAGCTACGCACGCCATCTGGCGGGGAGCGCCGGTATCGGGTAGTCTCTCTGCCCGTGAGTGCCTCGTCCTGCCCGAGTTGCCAGCATACGGTCGTCCGTTGGCTCGAGGCGAGCAGCAAGGAAGCCTGGGTCAACTATTACCGGTGCGAGCGATGCGGCCATGTCTGGTCGGTGCCGAAAGACACCGTCGACACGCCCCGCGACGTGACGGCCCCGAAACGCCTCGACTGAATCGATCCTGCCCGGCTATTTGCGTTTGGCGAGGTAGTCCTTGGCGAACGTCTCGAGGTGCGGAGCGTTTGCGAGGCCGATTTTCCGCGCCTCGGCCAGCGCAGTGTCCCACGTCCAACCGTCGCGTGCGACGCGCCGAATCAGCCAGAACGCGCCGACCCGGATCGCCGCCGTACAGTGAATGAACATCGGGCGGTTGGCCGGGTCATCAGTGATCTTCAAGAACTCGTCGACTTGTTCGAACTTCGGATCGGTGTAGACGACCGGAATGTTGAAGTACTTGAGCCCGGCTTGTTCGACGGCCTGGCGCTCTTCGTCGGCACGATGCTCGCCGGGTGTGCGCAGGTTCACGACGGTCTTCACGCCATCGGCCTTGAGACGGGCGAAGTGCTCAGGCCGAGGCTGCCCGCCTGTGCAGAAGTCGGTCGAGACACGCAGGAAGTTCCGGATGGTAGACGGATCGGCCGGCGCGGCGGCTTGAGGCATCGGAGTGGCGGCGCCAGCCTGCAACCACAGGACGATGAGCGAGATGGCGATCATGTCGCGATTGTCGCACAGCGGCTTCGGGTTGACAGAAAGTAGGGCGCCTCGGGCTGTGAGGCGCCGCCCGCCGCTCGCACTATCTCGCCGAGAACGTGTCGCAGCTCGCCACCTGGCCGGATTGGAGTCCCGTCCGGAACCATTGCACGCGCTGCGCGGACGAGCCGTGCGTCCACGATTCGGGCGTGACCTGTCCCTGAGTCTTCCGCTGAATCTGGTCGTCGCCGATGGCCGCGGCCGCCGTGAGTCCTTCCTCGACGTCGCCGGGCTCGAGCGCTCCGCGCTTGGCAGCGTAGTGGCCCCAGACCCCGGCATAGCAGTCGGCCTGCAGCTCCTGCCGGACCGACATCTCGTTCTGATTGGCTCGTGACGCGCTTTGCCTGACGCGGTCGAACACTCCGGTGACGTTCTGGATGTGATGGCCGACTTCGTGCGCGATCACGTACGCCTGTGCGAAGTCGCCCGGTGCGCCAAAGCGGCGATCCAGCTCGCGGTAGAACCCGAGATCGATGTAGACCTTCCGGTCGCCCGGACAATAAAACGGTCCGACCGCCGATGAGTTGGTACCGCAGGCGGACTGGACCGCGTCGGTGAACAGCACCAGTGTCGGTTGCGGGTAGCGCTGGCCCGTCTGCGCGAACAACTCCGTCCACGTGTCTTCGGTATCCGCCAGCACCTTCGACGCGAACTGACCGGCGGCGTCGGTGGGTGCGCCGGTCGGCGCAGGCGCCGATGGCCCAGGCTTCGGCCGGCACGCCACCGCCGCCGAGAAACCCCAGGGGATCGCCGGTCAGGAACCAGCCCAGCACGAGAAGGACGAGCACGCCGCCCAGCCCGAGCCCACCGAGCCCGACGCCACCGCCGGGTCCGAGGCGCATGCCGCGTCGATCTTCGACGTTCCCGCTTTCGCGTCCGAGACGCATTGTTGTCTCCTCACAGCAGGGGAGCTGCCCACATCATTCCCAATGCAATGTGGAGGCCAGCCGCGTGCCGGACGGGTGGTCAGGACCGGTCGAGGAGCGCGGTGACGATCGCGGTCCATTCCTCGTCGAGTGAGTCGCTCGCGACCGCGCGTCGCGCGCGGCGATACCAGTACGCGGCATTGCCTGCGTCACCTTCCTTGCGATGGAGATACGCGTGGATCCAGGCGCCGGTCTCGTCGTCGATGTCCTGCGCGACCTGATGCGCGGCCTCCCAGTCGCCATGACCGTCGTGCCACAACGCGGACAGCGGCGCGGAGAGCGATGCCGGCGGTCGATCGAGGGCGAGCGAGGCGCGGAAATCGGCGAGGGTCATTGGGGACATCATACGGTGCTGGGTGCTAGGTGCTAGGTGCTGGGTGCTGGGTGCTAGGTGCTGGGTGCTGGGTGCTGGGTGCAAGGAACGAGCTGACGCTGGCCGACTTTAAGAAAGTTAGCGAACGCCAGAACGTTCCGCGCACCCAGCACCTGCCACCTAGCACCTAGCACGTAGCACCCGCTTCAAGCGATAGCATGTCGGCGTGTCGATGTGGCCGTCAGGGCCGGCGGCCGGGCGGCTCGGCCGCGGGCTGGCCGTCGTGGCATTGTCGCTCGCCTACGTCGCGTACGTGTTCCGGCGTGCGGACGGCACCTTCTTCACCGTCGGCCTCGGCGACTGGATGGATCCGTATTTCATCAATGCGCTCCTGGAGAACTGGTATCGGAGCCTGACGCACTTCGCCGCGCCAGCCCCGCCGTGGTTTTTCCCGTCCAACCGTGTTCTCGGGTATTCACACAGCCTCGTTCTGTTTGCGCCGTTCTATGTGCCTGGCGAGGCTGGTGCTCCATCCGATTGCCGCCTACAACGTGGCGATCTGTGCGGTGCTGGTGGCGGGTTCGGTCGGCCTGTATGCGCTGATCCGGCGCGTCACGGCCGCGACGTTCGTCGAGGCGTTGCTCGTCACCGCGTTCTTCGCGACCTCCACCAATGTCGTCAGCGGCGGGACCGGCGTCTGGACGCAGCGCGCGTCGGTGTTTCTGATTCCGTTGATCCTGCTCGTCGCGGTCCGCGGTGCGGCGATGGCCGACGGCTCGCGGCGCAACGTCGTCGGTGTGCTCGCCGGTCTGCTCGCCTTGCTCGTCTTCACCCACGATTTCTACACGGGCTACCTGGCGTTTCTGGTGGCGGTACTGGTCGCACCAGGCGTGTTCTGGAGCAGGAGGCAGAGCCGGGCGGCGACTGCTCGTGACATCTGGAGACGTCACCGTCCGTATCTGGTCGCCGTCGCAGTCGGTGCCGTCCTCGGCGCGGCGATTTTTCTGGCCCTCCATTGGAAGGTCTATCGCGCGAATCGCGGCTTTCCGGAGGATCAGCTGAACAACGCGCTGTTCTTCGTGCGCACGACCGACTGGCACAGCGCGACTGACGTCCTCTACGGCCTGATCGCGTACGAGACGCCGCGGCCGCTGTGGCTCGTTCTCCTCACGGTGGTAGTGCTGCTCGCGTGGCGCAGAGGTGTCGGGCCGAGCGAACGGCGCGCTGGCGATCTGGCTGGTCCTGGTCTCGATCGTCGTGTTTGCCATTCCGCTGGTCTGGCGCGATTTCTCGTTGTGGAAAGCCGTCTTTGTCTGGATCCCTGGAGCGAGGGCGATTCGCGATCCGGCGCGAATCGTGTTGCTCTACGAGCTGGCGATCGCGCTCGTGATCGCGGTGCTCGTGGGGCGGCTGCCGCAGCGTTCAGTGCCCAGGGTGCTGATCACGTCGGCGGTCCTCCTGTTGCTTCTCACCAACTGGAATCACACGGCGTTCGACTTCGGCCGGCCCATCCGCGACTTCAAGCGCTGGGTGTCGGCGCCAATTGCGGTCGATCGCTCGTGCCAGTCGTTTTTCGTCAAGGGGGCGTCGCAGGCGTATATGTCGCGGTCGGACCACAAGGCGACGCTCTACGGCGTCGATGCGATGTTCATCGCGATGGCACGCGGCGTGCCGACGTTGAACGGGTACGCCGCCGTGGCGCCCGGAGACTGGCACCTGGCGAATCCTCACGAGGACACGTATCTCCAGAATGTCCACGATCTGATCGGGCTGCGCGGGCTGTCGAACGTCTGCGTGCTGGATATCGATGCCCGCACGATGGTGCCGTACGTGCCGTGATCTACAATTCCCGGCGTGAAGATTGAGACGTTCCTGCTCGAACGCTGGATGACGCGCCACGAGACGCACGTGCGCTACGACATCGCCGAAAGCGGCATCCTGCCGCTCTCCACGCGACGATCTGCTCGGCTTCGTCGCTGCCGCGGAGCGACCCGCGGCCCTCGACCGGCTGCTCGCCTTGCCGCTGGGCTACAGCGAAGCGCGCGGCACCGAAGAGCTGCGCGGGCGTCTGGCCGCGACCTACGGCCGCGGCGACGCCGATCACGTGCTGGTGACGACGGGCGCGATCGAGGCGAACTTCCTGCTGTTCAACGTCCTGCTCGAGCCCGGTGACCATGTCATCGCGCCGTACCCGGCGTATCAGCAGCTCTACAGCGTGCCGCGGGCGATCGGCTGCGACGTCTCGCTCTGGCAGGTCGGACCGGAGACGGGCTACCGCTACGACGTCGACGCGCTCGAGCGGCTGCTGACCCCGAAGACCCGCGTCATCGTTGTCAACACGCCGCACAACCCGACCGGCGCGATGCTGCCGCCCGACGCGGCGCGGCGCGTGTATGCGCTTGCTGATTCGGTGGGCGCCACCGTCATTGGTGACGAAGCGTATCGCTGGCTGGCGGTGCCGGACGGAGAACCGTTCGCGCCGCCGTTTTTCGATCTGGGCCCGCGAGGCATCAGCGTCGGCACGCTGTCCAAGCCGTTTGGCCTGCCCGGCCTCCGGATCGGCTGGATCATGGGGCCGCCCGATCTGATCGAGCGCTGCTGGGCGATGCGCGACTACATCACGCTCAGCCCGGGCAAGCTCAACGACGCGCTGGCCTGCCTGGCCATGGCACACCGCGACGAGATCATCGCGCGCAACCGGCGCATCATCGAGGCCAACCTGGCGACCGCCGGGCAGTGGATGGCCGAGCGCGCGGCGTTTCTCAACTGGACGCCGCCACGGGGCGGGTTGCTCGCGCTCCTCAAGTACGACCTGCCGATCGAGTCGCTCGAGCTCGCCGACAAACTCGCGACCGAGTACAGCGTCATGCTCGCGCCCGGCTCGGCCTTCGGCTACGAACACCACCTTCGTCTCGGTGTCGGCCAGCGGCCCGACATCTTCGCGAAAGGACTGGAGGAGGCGGGGAAGTGCTTTGAGGAAGTGAGAAGTTAGAAGCCAGAAGTTAGAAGTAGAATCATCTGTCCGTCTCGCGGGCCGCTAGCTCAGTGGTAGAGCACCTGGCTTTTAACCAGAGGGTCGATGGTTCGATCCCATCGCGGCCCACCATCCTTCGCTCGCATGCGGCGAGCTTGCTCGGTAAACCAAGCGCGGCTGTGACCGCCGAAGGCGCCACGCCGAAGGGGGCAGCCGCGACGGTGGGCCGATCTGAGCTGTAGATACTGCGACGCTCTCAACCCTCTCCCAGAGATCATCAGCATTTTCCTCCAGTGCGTGCCGGCACCTTAATTGCGTTCCTTCCTGATCGTGTCTGGAGACAAGAGAAGCGTCTACGTTCTAAAGAATGCCGATTCGAAGCCCCATTTCTACATCGGCCTGACGTCGGATGTGTGCGCACGCCTCGCGGCCCACAACAGAGGTCTATGCGTCCACACGGCCAAGCGGCGCCCCTGGCACTTACACGTGGTGATCGAATTCCCCGACGAACCTCGCGCCATTCGCTTCGAGCGCTACCTGAAATCTGGGTCCGGCTGCGCTTTTGCCAAGCGGCATTTTGAGCAGTGAATCGGCAAAGCGCAGTCGGCGTACCTTTTGAAGTTCTTCGCGTTTGGCGAAGGGGTACGGCGCCTGTGTGTCCCGAAGTCTTGCGGGAGGCGGAACTGGACCCGGCCCGCAGCCTCGAGCTCACGTCGGATCCGCTCCCAATTGGCCAATTCCCCTCGCACGCTCGAAATAAACTCACGATCGCGTTCGAAATCCAGAGATACTCCATGTCGGCGCGTGTGCACGGTGGGCACACGGGCCTGGAGGCAAGAGATTCGCGTGATAAAAACCCGACAGATGCGCAGTATCCCGACCCGTTTCTTTGGTGGACTCGCCATGGTGCTTCTGTGCGTGCTGTCGAGCACGACCGCATCGGCGCAGCAGACACTCGTGCCGGCTCCAGACGAACGCGGCTGGAGGACCGTGATCTATCCGATTCACGCCTGGTTGCCCGTGTTCGGCGCTGAGGTGCGGCTGCCCGAACAACCCGGCCCGCCGGGATCCCCTCCCGTGATTCCCGGGGCGAAAACCTCCGGGAACTTCGACGCCGCCGCGCTGGCCGGATTTCGCGTGGAACGATCGCGCGTGTCCGCGCAGGGCGAGTTTCTGTGGGCCGGGATGTCCGGCGCGATTGACCTGCCTCGCTTCCGCCTCAACCTCGACACGATCTCGCTCAAGCTGATGGGCGGCTTCGAAATCGCGCCGGCGCTCTACGTGGATGCAGGTGTTCGGTATTACGCACTGAAGATGACGGCCTCCATTCTCGATTTCCCGGAAGAGACCTGGAAGCCATCGGTCTGGCTACCCGTCATCGGCGCCACGTTTCGCCCGCAACTGAGCAGCAGCGTCAGGATCCTGGCCCAGGCAGATTTTGGCGGGATCGGTTCGGAGTCGTACCGGACCGCGGCGGCGAAGGCACAGGTCGAGTGGAAACCACTCGCGCATCTGAGCATCGGCGCAGGCTACGGCTTCTTGTACCTGCGGGCCGACGGGACCCTTCGGGCCAAGCCGATTCACATCGAGCAGACCCTGCACGGGCCGATCATGACGATCGGCATCGTGTTCTGACGACGGCTT
The DNA here is from genome assembly GCA_963816795.1 of uncultured Acidobacteriota bacterium. Lineage (GTDB taxonomy): Bacteria > Acidobacteriota > Vicinamibacteria > Vicinamibacterales > SCN-69-37 > CAWFLT01. The sequence goes on from CAWFLT010000007.1 coordinate 90,507, forward strand.
ACCGCCACGTCAGCCGCAGGACGACGGTCGGACGTTCCGCATTCGTGCCGTCGGGCCAGGCGATGACCGCGACGCGCGCGTCGGCGCTGATCGTGAATCCCACCGCGTCCTGAAACCGCCCGGCAGTGAGGACGACGCGTAGCTGATCGAGATCCCCGGCGATCGCCATCAGGTCGTCGTCGAGGTGGTCCGAGTCGCCCGCGGTGTGGGGATCTCTGAGCGTCATCGTCCAGGTGGTGGCGGCGTCCGAACGCACGACGACCGACGAGCCCGACCAGCCGAGCCGCTCGATCAGCCGGCGTCCGAGTAGCTCGATGGACGGGAATCGCGCCTCGGTCACGACGGTGAAGGGCGCCTCGCGCCGCCATGGTGTCGTGCGGATCGCCACGGGATCGAGGAGCCGCAGCCCGCGCCCGACAGGATGGTCGTCGCGCTGGACCGACATCCAATACGCCTCCTCCTCGTTCTGCCGGTCGAGCGCCGTCCTGGGCGTCGGATCGAACCTCGCGCTCGATGACCGACCAGGTCACGGCGCCGGACGGGTCGAGATACCAGGTCTCAGTGACCTCCCGCTGAAGACATCCGCCCCCGAGGAGCATGACGAGGATCGTGCCTGCCAGTGTCGTCCAGCCGCGCATTTGTCGTGTCATCGGTGTTTCTCCCTCATCAGGGAAGACGGCGCCGGCTCGGGAAAGCGAACAGGTGATACCTTCTCGCGGATGTCGGCTGGCGACACTCGCGCGCTCTTTGAAGCCGCCCGCCTGGGTTCGCCGGATGCGCTGAACGCGTTCTACGAACGTTGTGCCCGCAAGTTGCTGCCGATCATCAGGCTGCGCCTCGGGCGGCAGCTGCGGGCAGAGGTCGAGTCGCGCGACATCCTGCAGACGGTGCTGTGCCGATCGTTCGAGCGTCTCGACCATGTGGCGCACGCCGATGCGGTGATGAGCTGGATGGCGCGTATCGCCGAGCACGAGATTCGCGATCTGGCCGACTTCCATTCCCGGCAGCGGCGCGACGCGGCAAAGCGGACGCCGATCGAGGCCGCCGCCGACGTCCCGGCGCCCGTGCGACAGGCGCTGAGCCTGGTCCTGGTCAACGAATCGGTCCTCCGGCTCGAACGCGCGCTCGACGCGCTGCCAGGTGCGCAGCGCGAGATCATCGTGCTGCGCAAGCTCGAGGAGCTGACGTTTCCGGAGATTGCGGACCGGCTTGGCAAGAGCGAGGACGCGTGCCGGATGGCCTTCTCGCGCGCGATGACCGCGCTGACGGTCGCGCTCGGAGGGGAGTCGTGATCGTCAGTCCCGATCTGGAGGCGCTTCTCGCGCGGCGCGATTGACCACCACGTGCGCCACGGCGAGTTGCCCGACCTCGCCGCCATGACGGCCGGGCGTCCCGACCTGGCTGGCCCGCTCGCGGCGCTCGTCCAGCAGTACCTCGAGATCACCCGCGCGCTCGATGACGGGCCAACTGCGGCAGTGGGCGAGGGCGCGGTGGATGGGCACGACGTCGCTCACCCTGCGCCGTCGCTTCCGGCGATCGACGGTTTCCGGACGATCGAGCGAATCGGCGCCGGCGGCATGGGCACGGTCTACAAGCTCGAGGACCTTCGGCTCAAGCGCATCGTCGCCGGCAAGGTCGTGTCAGCACGGCCCGGCGGGGCCGGATGGCGCCCGGCTGGCGGCGTTTCTGCACGAAGCGCGGTCGCTCGCGCTCTTCGCCGATTCGCGCATCGTCCAGGTCTTCGAAGTCCGAGCCGACGCCCGGCCGCCGGTGATCGTCATGGAGTACGTCGACGGCTTCGAGCTCGGCCGCGTGTCCGCCTCGCTCGAGTTCCGCCAGCGCGCCGCGATCGTCCGCGAGGTCGCCGACGCGATCCATCGCGCGCACACGCCTCGGTGTGCAGCATCGCGACCTCAAGCCGTCGAACATCATGGTGGACGCGGCGCTGCGGCCGAAGATTCTGGACTTCGGCTTGAGCGGCAGCGATCCCGCCTCCGGTCACTTTGTCGGCACCGTCCGGTACATCGCGCCGGAACAGCTCGATCGCCAGCAGCCGATCGACGCCCGGACCGACGTCTACGCGCTCGGCGTGATTCTGTACGAGCTGCTGGCCGGCGACGCGCCCTTTCGCGGCGCCTCGGACGCTGAGGTCATCGCGGCGATTCAATCCGGGCAGCCGCGGCTGCCGATCGAGATCGACGCGCGCGTGCCGCCGCCGTTGCAGGCGATTGCGCTCAAGGCGATGGAACGGCGCCCGTCGGATCGCTACGCGAGCGCGCGAGATCTGGTGCTGGACCTCGACCGCTATCTCGAGGGCCGCCCGGTGCTCGCGCGGCCGACGCTTGTACGGCACGACGCTCGCGAACCGTGCGCGGCCCCATCTCGATCAGATCGGCGAGTGGCTCCGGCTCAAGCTCATCCATCCGCACGAGGCCACGGATCTCCAGGCGGCCTATCGCCGGCTCGACGCACGCGAAGACGATTGGATCGTCGCCAGCCGGGCGCTCACACCGTCGCAGATCGCGTTGTACCTCGGTGCGTTCTTTCTGTTTGCCGGCAGCCTCTTCTACTTCGTCGCGCATCGCTTTGTACAACGCGGCCTCCGGCACCCTGTGGCCGATCGTCGTCCTCGGCGCGCCGTTTCTCGGCCTGACGCTCTGCGGCCGCTGGTTGTACCGGCGCGAACATCGGGCCGTGGCCGTGGCCTTCTACCTCGCCGGCGACGAGCCTCCTGCCGCTGTTCCTGCTGATCTGGTTTCACGAGACCGGCTGGTGGATTGTGCCGGAGCAGGCACCCGGGCAGCTCTTTCCTGAAGGGGCCGTCTCGAACCGGCAGCTCCAGGCGACGATCGGCGTGTCGGGCCTCTGGGCGGCCTGGCTGGCGCTCCGGACGAAAACCGCCGCGCTCAGCACGGTCGCGACCCTGCTGGCCTGGCTGTTCGCGCTCGCCGTGCTGGCCGACTTCGGGTTGCGCGACTGGCTGTCGGAGGGCCGTTACGACAAGTTGGCGATGGCGCTGTCGCCGCTGGTCCCGGCGTATCTCGCCGCGGCGTTGACGCTCGAACGCGGCGAGCGGCCCTGGTTCGCCCGTCCGTTTGCGATCGCCGCCGCGATTGCGCTCGTCGCTGTGCTCGATCTCCTCGCGCTCGACGGGCGACTGTTTCACTATCTCGGGATCTCGACGGTCCGTCTTCAATCCTCCGGCACCAGCAACCCGACGCTGCTGGATACGCTGACGGCGCTTTCGCTGAATGGCGCGCTCTTCTACCTCGTCGCTGTGACTGTGGAGCGCCGCGGAACTCCGGCGCTCTCGCCGGCGGCCACATTCCTGTTCACCATCGCGCCCTTTTCACTGCTCGAGCCGCTCGCGTACCTCACGGAGACCGCCGAGTACTCGCGGCGGTTCAACTGGCTGTACCTCGCGCTCTCAATCGCGATCGCGCTCGTCAGCCAGCAGCGGCAGCGCAAGAGCTTCTACTATGCCGGCCTCCTCAACGCGGGCGTCGCGCTGTACCTCATTGCCGACCGCTATCAATGGTTCGATCGCATCGGCTGGGCGCTGGCCGTCGTGGCGGCGGGACTGGTCGCGTTGTCCGCCGGGTGGCTCCTGGATGTCAGACGCCGGCGGCACCTCGGGTGATCGGATAACCTGAAGCTGATCATGGCCCTTGTCCGCCTCTTTGCGATTGCGGCCACGTTGATGGCGGCGTCGGCCGCGGTCGGCGTCCGCCAGGGGGCCACCAAACCGATCCCGGACAAGCTGGTCGTGCTCACGTTCGACGACTCGAAGGCGAGCCACTACTCGGTCGTGCGTCCGCTCCTCAAGAAGTACGGCTTCGGGGCCACGTTCTTCATCACCGAAGGCTTCACCTTTCGCACCAACAAGGACGACTACCTGACGTGGGAGCAGATCGCACAACTGCACCGTGATGGGTTCGAGATCGGGAATCACACTCGGGATCACTTGAGCGCGGCGAAACAGAACCTGCCGCGGCTCACGGAGCAGGTCGAGGCGATCAACGCGCAGTGCGCAGCGCACGGGATCCCGAAGCCGGTGTCGTTTGCCTACCCGGGGAACACGATCGATCCAGCCGCTCTCGAGATGCTGGCCGGTCTGGGCTTTCGGTTTGCTCGCCGGGGCGGCGCTCCGGAATACCCGTACGAGCTGGGCGAAGGCGTGGCGTACGAGCCGGGAATCGATCACCCATTGCTGTTGCCCTCCGCCGGAGACGCGCGTCCGGCCTGGACGCTGCAGAACTTCAAGCGCGCGGTCGCCCAGGCGACCGCGGGCAAGGTCGCCATCATTCAGATGCACGGCGCGCCTGACGTCGAACATCCGTGGGTGAACACTCCGTCGGAACGGTTCGAGGAGTACATGAAGTATCTCCACGACGAAAGATTCACCGTCGTCGCCTTGAGGGATCTGGCGAGCTACGTGGATTGGCGGCAGAAACCAGCGGACCCGTTCGGCGTCATCGAGGCCCGCAGGCGCCGGATCCAGGGCGGGGGAGGTCAGTGATGCGCAGGCTCGTTCTGCTGACGCTTGCGGCCGCGGTCGGTGCCATCGGGCTCAGGGCGTGGCCATTTCAATCTGAGCCGGCGCGCCTCGTTCCGGCACCCGTCGTCGATGTGCCTGCCGGGTCGTCAACGACGGAGGTCGCCGTGCTCGCCGGCGGCTGCTTCTGGGGCGTGCAGGGCGTGTATCAGCACCTCAAGGGTGTGACCAGCGCCGTCTCGGGCTACGCCGGTGGTGAGAAGCGAACCGCGGAATACCGGTACGTGACGAACGGGCGGACCGGACACGCCGAGTCCGTCCAGATTGCGTTCAACCCGCGCGAGATCACGTATGGACGCCTGCTCCAGGTGTTCTTCTCGGTCGCACACGATCCCACGCAGTTGAACCGGCAGGGACCGGACGTCGGCACGCAGTACCGATCGGCCATTTTTCCGGCCAGCGCCGAGCAGGCCAACGTCGCCGAGGCCTTCATCAAGCAGCTCGATCACGCACGGGTGTTCGGTCGTCCGCTCGTGACCAGAATTGAGCCCGGGCACGTCTTCTATCGGGCCGAGGCGGAGCACCAGGACTTCCTGACGAGAAACCCGCGCCATCCTTACATCGTCATGCACGATCTTCCGAAGATCGAGGATCTCAAGCGGCTGTTTCCGGAGCTCTACCGCGCGGCGCCGGTGCTCGTGAGATCAAGATGACACCCGCGCGCCGCAACGCGGCGCGCGGCCCGAGCGCGGGGGGTGGGGCCCCCGCGCCTTTAATAAAGCTGGCCAACTTTATTTAAGGGCGTGGGGCCCCACCCCCACGCCTCGGGCCGCGCCGCTCTGCGGCGCGGCTGTCAGCGCGGTACCAATTCAGTCGTCGTTTCGCGACGGCGTCCTCGCGCGAACCCGCGGCAGTAGGCGAGCGAGGCCGGTGTGTCGTACTTCGCGAAGTACGCCTCGCTGACGGCGTCTTTGATCCGCTCGCTTGTGACGGGGCGCGCCCTGATTTTCAAGGTCCGTTCGCCGATCTGAATCGCGCCCCGTGGATCCTCGAGCAGCGTGCGATACCATCCGCCGCGCTTCATCGTCCACGACCGGACGAAGATCCGCCCGTCGACTTCCACCATCCAGATGCCGATGAAGCGATGGGGCCCATCACCGGCGCGGATGCCGAAGTACTTCCCGGCGCGGACGCCTTTCAAGACGGCAGGAGGGAAGCGCCTGGCAGCCGCCATGTTCAGATAATCCGCTGGCCCATCGCCGAGAGCGCCAGCTCAGTGCCGAGGATCGCCGTCTGATTCTGGGTGTCGAGAATCGGGTTGACCTCGACGAGATCCAGGCCGATCAGCTGGCCCGAGTCGGCAATCATCTCCATCACCATGTGCGCTTCGCGATAATTGAGGCCGCCCTTGACGGGCGTACCGACTCCAGGCGCGATCGCCGGGTCGCAGACGTCGACGTCGAACGACACATGAATGCCGCGGGTGTCCTTGCCGGCGAGAGCGAGTGCGCGCTCCATCACGACGGCGACGCCATGGCGGTCGATGTCCTTCATCGTGAAGAGGTGCATCTTCGCGTCGCGAATGCGCTGCTTTTCCTGCTCGTCGAGGTCGCGGACGCCGATGAGCACGGTGCGGTCGGCCCGGACCTTGGGCGTCCGGCCGCCGATCGTCGCCAACTCGGCCGGCTCCGGGCCGAGGAGCGCCGCCAGCGGCATCCCGTGTACGTTGCCGCTCGTCGTTGTCGCCGGCGTGTTCATGTCGCCGTGCGCATCGATCCAGAGCAGGCCGATGTCGCCTCCGTTGGCAGCGGCAAAGTCTGCCGCGGCTCCCACCGAACCGGCCGCGAGCGAGTGGTCGCCGCCGAGCACGATCGGCAGGGCCCCTTCCTGATGCGACTGGAGGACGAGCTGGTACAGCCGCTGGCACACGCGCGCGATCTCGCGGATGTATTTCTTTTTCGGATTACGTTCGGCGCGCGTTTCTGGAATCGGCGTGCCGAGGTCTCCCTTGTCGACGACGACACAGCCGATACCCGCCAGCCGCTCGCCGAGTCCCGCGATCCGCACTGCGGACGGTCCCATATCGACACCCCGGCGCGCTCCGCCCAGATCGAGCGGCACGCCGAGAATGTGGACGGTTTTTTGAGAAGCGGACATCGGGCTAGGCACTAGGCATTAGGCTAATGCCTGCCTTTCTTGTAGCTGACGGACATCCCCTCCTCCGACGGCGAGACGATCGTCGTCAGCATGTCGGGCCGCGTCAGGACGGCCGAGAGGAAGTCCTTCATTTCGTCGCGCTTGTTGACGACATTGTGCGCCACGAAGAGGCCGCCCGCCGACAGGCGCGGGAAGGTCAGGTCGAGGAACTTGAGGTAGTCGCGCTTCCACGCGTCGAGAAAGACGAAGTCGAACGTGCCGGCGATCTTCGGGATCTCCGCGAAGGCATCGCCGGAGACGACGCGAACAATCGAGGTCAGGCCGGCGCGTTCGATGTTGGCTTTGGCCTCCCGGGCGCGCTCGGCGTCGTACTCGATGGTGACCAGTTCGCCGCCCGTCTCCTGGAGGGCGAGCCCGATCCAGATGGCCGAGTAGCCGGACGCGCCGCCAATTTCGAGCGCGCGACGCGCGCCACCTGTGCGAGCGAGGACTCGGAGGAATCGTCCGTCTTCTTCAGAGACCGCATATTTTTGGGTATCGGCCCGCTTGATGTTCGCGAGGACCGCCGCCACTGCGGGCGGTACGTCCCGGCGCGCGACTGTTGACTGAGCAATTGCGGTCGTCGCGCCAGACAGCGCGAGCAGCAGAAGAACCGGCGCGAGCTTCATGAGAGTGGTGGTCCGAGCAGTGTGCTTGTGAGGGCGGCCAAATCGTCCATCCAGACCGGCTTGTAACGAATCGTCGCACCAAGGGCCGTGAGCTCTTCCACGACGTGCCCGTCGAGGAAGTAGTCGCCGGTGACGATGCCCACCGGGAGCCGCCCGAGCCGGGGGTCGCTGCGCAGCCGGCGGACGAAGTCGAGGCCGCCCACGACGGGCATGCGCATATCGAGGATCACGGCTTCCGGCGGGCCGGCCATCGCCAGCGCGAGTCCTTCAGTCGCGGTCTCGGCTCGGGCCACCGTGTGACCCTGAAGTTCGAGCATTCGCCCAAGTGCGATTCCGACCGCCGGGTCGTCGTCGATCAGAAGAATGCGGGCCACCCCAGCGATTATCGCCCGGAAGGTGTTAGGATACGGGCGCCGTTATGTACCTGCCTGAGCGGTGGTTGGGTCAGCTCGGGCGTGCGACCTAGCCGGCGGGAGGCAGCGTGTCGCCCATTTTCGTCCGGCCGGTCCGAGAGCAGCTCGAACACGATCGGCTGATCAGATTTCTACAACTGAAGTACAAGCGGAAGTTCGAGGCGCTGATCAACGTCGGCGAGGAGCGCATTGCCCCCGTCAAGATCGGTACCGGCACGTTCTTCCCAGACCTGGTCCTCCTCGAGGGGAAAAAGGTGGCCGGCGTCATCGAGGTCGAGACCGGCGAGTCGGTCAATAACCTCGAGGTCATGGCCCAGTGGGTGCACTTCGCCAAGGCAAAGGTGCCGTTCCACCTGTATGTGCCCGTGACCGGGTACGACTCCGCCCGGCGCCTGTGGGAATCGTACAAGGTGCGCCTGACAGAAGTGTGGACCTACCGTCCGGCCGCCGAAGGCTTTGATCTCGTGCGCATGTGGCACGATGCGGCGGCGGTCGCGGCGTCCACCCGCGCCGCCAATGCCACGGCTCGGGCCGAGGCAGCGGCCAGGCCAGCGCCGGCGGGGAAGGCCGCCGCAGCCGTCAAACCGCCCGTTGTCGCCCAAACCCGCGGCCGCGACGTCGAAAAAGCCGGCCGCGAAGCCTGTGAAGCCCGCAAAAACGGCGAAGCCCGCCTCCACGAAGGGTGTCAAGCCGGCGAAAGCCCGCGCCAAAGAGGCCAAAAAGCCTGCGAAGAAGGCCACGCCCGCCTCACGCAAGAGGTAGGCTGTGCCGTTCATCCGCCATACGCGCGACAAGCGCGGCTACGAAAGTCTCCTGGTCATGCACGCCTATCGTTCGAGCTCGCACGAGGGCGGCCGATCGCGGGTGTTGTACCTTTATCGATCTCCGGCGCACCTGAAGCTCGGCCGCCGGCCGCTCGAGCCTGAGGTGATGGACGCGCTGGAGAGCACGCACCCGGACCTGAGCTTCGACTGGACGTCGCTCCAGAAGGACGCCGTCGTCGTCGGCCGCTCCGATCCGCCAGAACCCGCGGGACGGTCCACGGGCTACCGAGGGGCCCGTCCTCGGCCGGCGCCTCCGCCCCCGCCATCTCCGCCGCCGGTCCAGGTGCCGTCCGACGACACGCCGCTCGGCCGCAGTCTTGGCGCTGCCGAAGCGGCCCAGCTCCGGCAGCGGTACCGTGAACTGCAGCAACGGGTCGAGCGCCGGGCGCGGACCCCTGAGGAGCGTGACCGGCTGATCGCGCGGCTCGTTCGTCTCAATCCTGATGACTGGACGGACGAAAGTGCCGTCAGGTCAGGCGCCCGCGCGGCGGAAGCGGAGTGGGGCGCCATCTCCGCCGAGTTGCCCTCGCGGCGGCGCGGGCGGCGGGGCGGCCGGCGGCGCGGCCAGGCGCCGGACGACGACGGACCGACTGCGATGGCCGTGCCTGCCGGCCCAGCAGACGGCAATGAGGCAGACGCCGACCTCCCGGCCGCGTTGGCCGGAGGGGGCTCTGGCATAATGGATGGTGGAGAAGACGCCAATGCGGGCCAAGATCGATCGCACCTGGATCGCCCGAATCGCAACGCCGACGGCGGTGGCGATCGCGATTCTTTCGGGGGCAGCGCCCCGAGCTCAGCAGCAGACGCCGACCTTCCGGTCGACGACTGACCTCATCACGACCGAAGTCAGGGTCACCGACCGGTCGGGCAAGTTCGTGCCCGACGTCCGGCTGGACGAGTTCGAGCTCCTGGAAGACGGCGTGCCTCAGAAGATCACGGCGTTCGTCCGAGCGATCGGCGGCCGCATCATCAACGACATGGCCCCGGTCGGGCCGGTCGGCGAAGGGCTGATCCTGCCGCCTCAGCGGGCGGCGCGGGACATCTCGGGCCGGATCTTCATCATTTTCATCGACGACATGCACCTGCAGGCGCTCGATTCGCCGCAGGTCAAGAGCATCCTCGGGCTGATTCGCGACACGATCGTCCACGACAACGACCTGGTCGGACTGGTCTCGACCGGATACTCCTCCGTCGAGGTGAATCCGACCTACGACTACCAGCATCGCCGCTTCAACGAGTCGATCAACAAGATCATGGGCAGCGGGATGACGCCGCAGGAGATCATCACGGCGAACCAGACCGCGGAAGGCCCGGCGGGCATCCGTCACAACACGCACGTGGCCTTCCAGACGGCCTACGACCTGCTCGATCAACTGGCGAAGATCACCAACCGCCGCAAGGCGTTCATCTATGTCAGTAACGGGTACGACTTCAACCCGTTCAAGAACGCCCGCTACAAGTACGAGCAGGACAAGTACGCGCGCGCCGACAGGGACAATCCGTCGCAGTCGGAGAACCAGCCGGCGGGCGGCGGCGGCGACAACGAGAACTACTACGACAACCCGTTCGAGAAGAACGGGCAACAGTTCGCCGAAACCGACCTGATTTCTCAGGTGGCCGAGCTCACGCGGGCCGCCCGCCGAGCGAACGTCACGTTCTATGCGGTCGACCCGCGCGGCCTCGATGCCGGGCCGAACATCGCCTACAACCTCTCGATGGAGGAGTGGCGCACCTACGTTGACAATTCTGTGAGTACGCTGAAGGTCCTCAGTGACGAGACCGGCGGGTTCTGCGTCTGCATGAACAACAACTTCAAGGGCGCGTTCCAGCGAATCGACAACGAGATGAGCGACTACTACATGCTGGGGTATACCTCGACGAACCCCGATCCGCTGCGCATCCGCCGCCAGATCGAGATCCGGCTGCTTCGACCCGAGGTGAAGGCGGTCTATACGAAGGAATACTCGATCAAGCGCCCGAGCAAGCCCAAGAAGTGAGGGTGCCAGGTGCTGGGTGCCGAGGTGCTGGGTGCGCGGAACCTACTGACGCTGGTCATCCTTGTCTAAGAAGAGTAGGCCTGCGGCAGATCGTTCCTCGCACCCCGCACCTGGCACCCAGCACCAGCCTGCTCTTGTGGCACCCAGCAGCGCGGCCTGTCGTCGCACCTCTGTCATCATCTGTACTGCTATACTCGACCCCCGATTGTCGGCCGGAGCGCGTTGCCGGCTGTCCCGCCGGAAATCAGGTTCCACCGAGGCTGATTCGATTTTTTCTGGAGTGATTTGCATGGATCGTGTGCTGAATGTCGCGCGGCGCGTGTGCCGAAGGTCTGTGGTTCGATGGTCCGAGGCCGTGTCACACACGGCGCTCGTGGTGTGTGCGGCGCTGGTTGTGGCCGCGACGGCAGGCCCTGCGCTCGCGCAGTCGGCAGCGACCGGAACGGTCGAGGGCTTCGTGAAAGACGGTACGGGCGCGGCGCTGCCCGGCGTCACTGTCGTGGTCAAGAACCTCGATACCGGCCAGACGCGCGATCTCACGACGGACGATGCCGGCCGCTACCGCGCGACGACGCTGCCGCCCGGCGTCTACTCGGTGACCGCGACGCTCAGCGGTTTTCAGTCCAGCACTGCCGGCAAGGTGAATGTTGTCGTCGGCGGTTCCGTCCCGGTCGATCTGATCCTGCAGCCGGCGGGCGTTGCCGAGACGATCACGGTCGCCGCTGACTCGCCGATTGTGGATACGGTGCGGACCGATGTCAGCAACGTGGTGGGTGAGACCGCGATTTCGAATCTGCCGATCAACGGCCGTCGCTGGGAGAACTTCGTGTTGCTCGGGCCGGCGGTCACCAACGACGGCGGCTTCGGTCTCGTGAGCTACCGCGGCATCTCGGGTCTCTACAACAACAACACGGTCGACGGCGCCGACAACAACCAGGCGTTCTTCTCCGAAGCGCGCGGGCGCACGCGGACCTCGTATTCGATCAGCCAGGCCGCCATCAAGGAATTCCAGGTCGGCATCAGCAATTTCTCGGCCGAGTTCGGCCGCGCCGCCGGCGGCACGGTGAACGCGGTCACCAAGTCGGGCACGAACCGCTCGCGCGGCGAGGCCTTCTACTTCCTGCGCGAGGATTCGTTCACGTCGGCCGATCCGTTCTTCCCGGCCGGCGTCGACCGGCCCGAGGAGCGGCGTCAGCAGTTCGGCGTCGCCTTCGGCGGAGCGATTACACCGAACAAGCTGTTCTACTTCGTCAACTACGATCAGCAACTGCGCGACTTTCCGTACTTCGTGCGTCCGAGCGGTGCGAACTTCTTCACCGGCGCCTGCACGGCCGTCGGATGTCCCTCGACGATCGCGTTCTTCGAGTCGTTGAGCGACTTCTTCCCGCGTGAGGGCAACAACCGCATCCTGCTCGGCAAGGTCGACTACCAGATGTCGAACGCGCATCGGCTGACGGCGCAGTACAACCTGCACCGCTGGGACTCGCCGAGCGGCGTGCAGACCCAGCCGACGTTCTCGGTGGCCGAGAATGCGAACGGCAAGGACGTCGTCAAGACCGACTTCTTCCTCCTGACGCTCAACTCGGTGTTGTCGCAGCGGATGGTCAACGAATTGCGCTTCCAGACCGGACGCGATTTCGAGGCGCAGGAGCCGAACGGCGTGGGCCCGAGCACGACGATCACCAACGGGATTGCGTTCGGCATGCCGGATTTCCTGCCGCGCGCAAAGTATCCCGAAGAGTGGCGCTATCAGTTCGTCAACAACCTGAGCTACTACGCCGGCGCGCACAGCATCAAGACCGGCATCGACATCAACTACGTGCGCGAGGACATCATCAACCTGTTCAACGGCGGCGGCGTGTACGCGTACGGCAACTCTGAACGCCATGGCGCAGGATTGTCCGATTGGCGCGTCAGGCTGCACGCCGACGGTTACGGAGCGTCACGCCGACCAGCGGCACTACAACATCGTTCATGCAGGCGTTCGACCTGCGTGGCGCCGGGTTCAACGGCGACGTGTTCTTCACGACCACCGATTACAACTTCTTCGTGCAGGACACGTGGCAGTTGGGCTCGCCAGTTCACCGCGAACTTCGGGCTGCGCTACGAGTATCAGCAATTGCCGCAGCCCGGCCAGGCCTCGGTCAAGGGCGCCGTGTTCGCGGGCAATCCGCTCTATCCGCAGACGACGAGCTTCAACAAGGACAAGAACAACTGGGGCCCGCGCGTCGGGATCACCTATGACCTCGGCGGGCGCGCACCGGACCGTCGTGCGCGCCGGGTGGGGCATCTACTACGGCCGCACCAGCAACAGCGCCATCTCGAGCTCGCTGACGAACAACGCCGTGACGTTCGCGACGTACGATTCGCCGCTGACGCCGACCGTCGGCGCGGTGCGCCGCAATACCCGAATACCTACTCGGCGCCACCGAGCTGGCGCGGGCATCGTGCCGCAGATTCAGTATCTCGCGCCCGATCTGCGAGCGGCCCGGATCGAGATGGGCGAGGTCACCCTCGAGCATCTGCTTGGCTGGGAGACCACGTTCTCGGCCTCCTACCTGTACAGCAAGGGCAGCCACCTGCCGACGTTCGTCGACGAGAACCTGCCGCAGCCGACGCCGACCGTCGAGCTGATCGTCGACGGGACCGAGCCGTGGCAGCTTTCCGTTCTTCCGCGGGACGCGTCCGGACAGCCGCGTGAGCAGAGAGATCAAGGTCGATGACAGCGTCGAATCGACCTATCACGCGTTCGTGCTTGCAGGTGAATCGCCGGTTCTCCGACGGCTTGCTGTTCAACGCCAACTACACGCTCTCGAAGTCCGAGGACACCGGACAGAACTCGACGACGTTCATCTCGAACTTCTCGACGCTGGTCAACCCGTTCGACGTCGTCGGGAGAGCTGGGCCCGACGAGCTTCGACCGGAAGCACCGCTTCGTGACGAGCTTCCACTATGCGCCGGACTACCTCTGGGGCATTCAGGTCGGCGGCACCGGCACGTTCGAAAGCGGGCTGCCGCTCAACCCGACGATTTCGATCAACGCCGGCGCGATGACCGGCACCGGCGCGACGAGCACGGGGACCGTCAACGGCAGCGGCGCGTCCAACCGCGCGCCGTTCGACACCCGCAACGGCTTCCGCCAGACCGGGCGCAAGACGTTCGATATGCGGTTGTCGAAGGCGTTCGACTTTGGCGACCGCAAGCAGATCGTCGTCCTGTGGGAAGCCTTCAACGTGTTCAACTGGGTCAACTACACGGCGTTCACGACCACGGCCTATCGGGCGACGTCGTCAGCGTTCGACGCCGACGGCCAACAAGGTGACCGTGCAGCTGGCGAGCGACGCCGGGTTCAAGGCGCCGACCGCCGCGAGCAATACGCTCTTCGGGCCGCGCGACATGCAAATCGGCGCCAAGTTCCTGTGGTAACGCGCGGCCGGGAGAGCACGGAGAAGAGCTAGAGGCCACGGAGAAGAACAAAGCGGACAGCTCCGCGACGCGTCAGATCGGTGGGAAACCCCCGTCCGCAAGTTGCTCTTCGTGGCCTTCGCGGGCTCGTGCGGGTGCCCCGCGCCTGTAATGAACAGATGGCTCGTGAGACGATTCGCGTGCCTATTTTTTTTGTCGAGTCTGGAGGGCAGTCTTCACCCGCGCGACGGCCTCGGTGAGGTAGTGGTCGTCCATCTCGATCCCCACGAAGTCCAGGCCGAGGCGCGCCGCGGCCAGCGCCGTTGAGCCCAGCCCCAGGAACGGATCCATGCACGACGCCGGCGCGGCCGAGGCCGTGCAGGCGCACGCATTGCTCGGGCACCTTCGGCGGAAACGACGCCGGGTGCGGGCGATCGCGGTCGCGGCTCTGGATCGTCTCGTACGGAATGAACCAGGTGTTGCCGCGGCACCGGAGCCCTGCGCCGGCCTTGGCCCATCGCTTGATGTTCGACGGATCCTGGTAGGGCACACCGACCGCACGGCGATCGAGACGCGTCCGCCCGCCCGGCGAAAAGTGAAAGATGAACTCGTGGCAGTCGTTGACGAACCGGTCGCTGTTGATCGGTTTGTAGTGCCCGACCGCGACGTCCTTTTCCAGGCCCACGCCCGCTCCGGCCGCCTCGCGGTCGATCGCAATCGACTTGACCCAGTGAATCGTGTTCTGCAGCTTGAATTGCCGGCGGGCCACCTGCGCCACTTCGAGCGGAATCCACGGATCGGTCGGCTTGGCGCCGACGTTCAGGAACAGCGAGCCGTCCTCGCGCATCACCCGGCTCGCGGCCCGAATCCAGCGGTCGGTCCAGTTCAGGTACTCGGTCCGCGGGATGTCGTCGTCATAACTCCGGTACTTGATGCCGAGGTTGTAGGGCGGGGAGGTCACGATGACGCCGATGGACTGTGGCGCCAGCTCCGCCATCACTGACACGCAGTCGCCCAGGTAGAACCGGAGGGTGGACCGGCCGTGGACGAGCTCGTAGCGCGGCCGAAACGGCCGCGGAGACACCAGGGCAAGCGCCATACGGACAGACTTCTCGGCGCCAAGCGGGCAAAAGTACAGTCTGGCGCGGGCTCGAGGCGGGAGGGGCGCTACGTCAGGCCTAGCTCGCGCCTTGACCGCGTCTTTGAAGCCGTGCGCGACGCGGTCGGCGCTGACGGGCTGATTACGCTGATGGCCGGAGTGGGAGCAGGCCGCGCCCTTTTCTTCGATGTAGGTGACTTCGCGGTTGGAGCTCATCTCGCGATAGCGCCCGGACACGCAGCCGCAGCCGAGTGTGGTGAATCCGAGGAGGCGCACGAGACTCATGAAAGAACCCTCTACGATCATGCAATGCAAGCGGTGTGCCGGATTCTTGGCGCTCCGTGCCAGCGTGTCTTGATTTGAAAAGACGACGGATCTGGCTGGAGAGTTCGATAGAACATCGAGATCACGACGGCTAATGCCGTCTCGCTGTGTCAGTTAGGCCTCTCGCGTTGGATTCTTGACACCAAGCGGTTGGATCGGAGACTCGCCAGTTTGCCGAAAACGTACCGGCCGGCACACGAACCCGATCGTCTAATGGTTAGCGTGCGGTTCGCGCTCCCAGATCGTGTCCTCCCTGTCCCTGCGGCGCGGTCCCTGTGGCACACGACACTTCTGCCGATAAGAACAATAGCGGAACGTGTTGCCGCTGAAGCACTTGTGATGCTAGGATGGCGCCGGCTTCAACGACCGGTCAATCCCGCACTATCGAGAAAGTCGTCGCCCAGGCGGCGCGTTTGGAGGAAGAGTGGACGTTACCAGGCGCCTTGGTCGGATTTCTGTGCTCAGTGCCTTGGCGCTGGTCGTTGCTGCCGGCAGTCCGCTCTATGCGACGCCGCAGGCGAGTGCCGCGCGGCCGAGCGCCCAAAAGGCTCCTGCCAAGCCCGTCGCCAAGCCCGCTTCGACACGGACCAGAACCAGCCTGACCGTCGCCCGCGCCCGTGCCGCCACGAAGGCCCGCGCCCGGGCCGCCGCGGCCGAGCGCACATTGCGCGACGCCATGACCGCCCGGTTCAAGCGCGACATGCTGGGCAACCTGATTCCGGACGTCCGCGCGGCGGCCGCCGTCATTTTCGATCCGCAGACCGGCACGGTCCTCTACGGCGAAAACGCGCACGATCAACGTTCGATTGCGAGTCTGACGAAGATCATGACCGCCGTGACGTTTGTCGCCGACGACCCCGACCTGACGCAGCGCGTGGCCGTCACCCGGGCCGACATGACGGGCGCCTCGGTCACCTACATCCGCGCCGGCGAGTTGATTTCCTATAACGACTTGCTGCACCTCACCCTCATTGCTTCAGACAATGCTGCGGCAAGGGTGCTCGCCAGGACCTCGGAAGGCGGGACGGCTGGGTTTATCGGGCGAATGAACACGATGGCCACCGAACTGGGCATGACGAATACGCACTACACGGATCCGTCGGGGCTCGATGCCAACAACGTGTCGTCGGCCTACGATATTTCGCACCTCATCACCTTCGCCGGTGGCGACGAGACGCTCGGGCCGATCATGCGGACCTCGGAATACCAGGTGCAGACGAGCCAGCGCGCGATCGCGGTGCGGAGCACCAACCGTCTCCTCGGCACCGGTATCGACGTCGTCGGAGGCAAGACCGGCTTCATCAGCAAGGCCGGCTACTGTCTTGCCACGCTGCTTCGTATTCCCCAGGGACCGCAGGTGGCGGTCGTCGTCCTCGGCGCCGCCAACAGCACGGCGCGTTTCTGGGAAGCGCGGCACCTGTTCAACTGGATCGTCGGCCGCTCGCAGGGGCTCGTCGGCGGCGAACCCGCTCGCTGATCGCGCCTACGTAACCAGCACCCAGCACGCGCTAGCACCCAGCACCTAGCACCCAGCACTCCCGAGACCCAGTGTCCTTTACACTGGTGATCTCTTGCTGCCTGCTGCGCCCGGTGCGATTCGCGGACGTGCTCCCCGGTTGACCGTTCTGATGGTGGCGTCAGAAATGGCGCCGTACTCCAAGACCGGCGGACTGGCGGACGTCGTCGGCTCGCTGCCGGAAGCCCTGGACGCCATCGGCCACGACGTCACCGTCGTTACTCCCCGATACCGAACCGTCAACGTGCTCCCCGGCTCACGGGTGACGCGGCGCGTCTTGATCGGCTATGCCTCGCATGAGGTTGCGGTCGACCTCGTCGAGCTTTCAGAACGCCGGCGCGTCGTGTTCCTCGACTACCCGCCGTTCTACGACCGCGAGGGGCTGTACGGCACAGGCGGCCGGGACTTCGCCGACAATGCGGACCGCTTCGCGCTGCTCGCGGCGGCCGCGCTCGACGTCGCCGCCGACGACGAACGGATCCCGCGCCCGGACGTCATCCACGCACACGACTGGCAGACCGGGCTCGCGCCGATGTGGCTTCGCCGCCAGCCGGAGCGCTGGCCGGCGCTCGGCGGCTCGGGGGTGATTCTCACCATTCACAACCTGGCGTACCAGGGATTGTTCCCGCGAGATACCGTGCCGCGCTTCAGATTGCCGTGGGACGTCTTCACGATGGACCGTGGTGAGTTCTGGGGGCAATTCAGTTTTCTGAAGAGCGGTATTGCCGCGTCCGACTACGTCACGACCGTCAGTCCCACTTACGCGCGCGAGACGCTGACGGCGCAGTTCGGCGCCGGGCTCGAAGGAGTGCTCGGAGCCCGGGGCGATCGGTATCTCGGCATTCTGAACGGCATCGACACGTCAGCGTGGGATCCAAGCGTTGACCCGCTTCTGCCGGCGACGTTCGACGTCTCGGATCTGTCGGGCAAGCTCATCTGCAAGCGCACGCTCCTGCAGCGGTTCAACCTGGCCCAGGGCGATGATGCGATGTCGCGTCCGGTCATCGGCCTGGTGTCGCGCCTGGTCGAGCAGAAGGGGCTCGACTTGATCGAGGCGGCGAGCGATGCGCTCGTCGAGACGGACGCGGCCTGGGTGTTCCTCGGATCGGGCGAGGCGCGCTACGAGCAGTTTCTTCGCCGGCTCGCCGAACGCCACCCATCGCGCGTCGGCGTGTACATCGGCTTCGATGAGCGCCTGGCGCATCTGGTGGAAGCGGGATCGGACATGTTCCTGATGCCGTCGAGATTCGAGCCGTGCGGCCTCAATCAGATGTACAGCCTGCGCTATGGGACGGTGCCGATCGTGCACGCGGTCGGTGGCCTCGACGACACCGATTCAAAGCTACACGTCGCGGGCGCGGCGCGCGAACGGCTTCAAACTCCAGGAGCCGACGCCGGATGAACTGACGCGGGTGGTGCGACAGGCGGTCCGCCTCTATCACGATCGGCCCGTCTGGGCGCGGTTGATGCGCAACGGCATGACTGCCGATCACTCATGGCGGCAGTCGGCCAGGGAATATGTCAAAGTGTACAGACGAGCTCGGCTCGACGCCGCCCACCGGGGCAGCCTCAGCGCGCCAGGCGCCTGAGGCAGGCGAGCCGGGACCTCGCTCGAAAGGACGCAGAGACCCGATGGCTTCACAAAACACCGAGACATTCACCGACGGCAATTTTGATACGAGCGTGCTCAAGGCGCCGACCCTGGTGCTGGTTGATTTCTGGGCGGAGTGGTGCGGTCCGTGCCGTGCCATGGGGCCGTCGATCGACGCGCTCGCGACCGACTATGTCGGCAAGATGTCGGTGGGGAAGCTGAACGTCGACGACAATCCGGCCGTGACCATGAAGTACATGGTCCGCGGGATTCCTACCGTGATGCTGTTCAAGGAAGGCCAGATCGTCGATCAGGTCGTCGGACTCGTCGACAAGGGCACCCTCAAGCAGATGGTGGACAAGCACATTGGATGACGTCCGCAAGGTCGTCGTCATCGGGTCCGGCCCGGCAGGATTGACGGCG
This sequence comes from uncultured Acidobacteriota bacterium, assembly GCA_963816795.1. GTDB lineage: Bacteria > Acidobacteriota > Vicinamibacteria > Vicinamibacterales > SCN-69-37 > CAWFLT01. The sequence goes on from CAWFLT010000007.1 coordinate 109,419, forward strand.
GCGCTCTACACGGCGCGCGCCAACCTCGGGCCGCTCGTGATCGAGGGACTCGAGGCGGGCGGCCAGTTGATGATGACGACGGCGGTCGAGAATTTTCCCGGCTTCCAGGACGGCATCATGGGCCCCGATCTGATGGCCGCGATGCGGTCGCAGGCGGAGCGTTTCGGTGCCCACACCGTGCGTGGCAACGTGACGTCCGTCGATCTCGCGACGTCGCCGTTCAAGATCGTGACCGACGACGGCACGTTTCAGACCCGCGCACTGATCGTCGCGACCGGGGCGTCGGCCAAGCTGCTCGGGCTGCCGGCCGAGCGAACGCTGATGGGGCACGGCGTGTCGACGTGCGCGACCTGTGATGGCTTTTTCTTTCGCGGCAAGCCGATCGCGGTGATCGGCGGCGGCGACTCGGCGATGGAGGAGGCGACGTTCCTCACGCGGTTCGCCTCGCACGTGACGGTCATTCACCGCCGCGACCATCTGCGCGCGTCGAAGATCATGCAGGACAAGGCCTTCGCGAATCCCAAAATCTCGTTCGTGTGGGATACGGAGGTCGTCGACGTCCAGGATGCCGCACAGGGCGTCGTCTCCGGCGTCGTCATGCGCAATCTCAAGACGGGCGTCGAAAGCACGCTGGCAGTCGATGGCCTCTTCCTCGCGATTGGTCACACCCCGAACACCAGCCTCTTCGCCGGTCAACTCGAAATGGACGAGTCAGGCTATCTGATCACGCGCGACGGCTCACGAACGAACGTGCCCGGCATCTTCGCCTGCGGCGACGTGCAGGACCACGTGTACCGCCAGGCGATCACCGCGGCAGGTTCGGGGTGCATGGCGGCAATTGACGCGGAAAAATTCCTGGAGCACCAGGGACACTGACACGCCAAGATCAAGAACTTCGCTACATAACACGGAGATACGGAGGGACACGGAGGACACGGGGAAACAAGGGTTAACCCTCTTGTCTCCGTGATCTCCGTGCCGCCCCGTGTTCTCCGTGTGCGAAGCGTGGCTCTTGGTCTTTAGTCTATCCAACCGCCGCCCAAAACCTCTTCTCCGTCGTAGAACACCACGGCCTGGCCAGGTGTCATCGCCATCTGAGGTTCGTCGAACGTCACTGACGCGCGATCGGCGTCGGGGATGATCGTGACCGGAGCGTCGACGTGGCGGTGCCGGATGCGGGCCGTCGCACGCAGAGCATCGACCGGCGGGTCGCCGCTGATCCAGTTGACCTTCGACGCCGAGAGCTCCCGCTGACCGAGCTCTTCGCGCGGGCCGACGACGGCGCGGCTTTCGGCGGTGTCGAGGCGCAGCACGTACATCGGCACGCCGGTCGAGAGGCCAAGTCCCTTACGCTGGCCGACGGTCAGCCGGTGGAGCCCGCGATGTCGTCCGAGCACGCGCCCGCCACTGTCGACGATCTCGCCGGAGTGGTCGGCGTCTGCCAGGCGGCGCTCGACAAAGCCGCCCGCATCACCGTCTGGCACGAAGCAAATCTCGTGGCTGTCTGGTTTGTCGGCGACGAGCAGCTGGTGATCGTGCGCATGCGCCCGTACTTCGGCCTTGGTCAAGTGGCCGACCGGAAACATCGCGCGGGCGAGCTGATCCTGCGTCAGCGAGAAGAGAAAGTACGACTGATCCTTTTCGCCATCGTGACCGCGCAGCAGCCGATAGCGCCTGGTCTCTTCATCGAACCGCACCTGCGTGTAGTGTCCGGTCGCGACGGCGGCGGCGTCGAAACCGGTCGCCCGTTCGAGGAGCGTCGAGAACTTGAGGTCCGCATTGCAGTGTACGCACGGGATCGGCGTGCGCCCGGTGGCGTACTCCGTCACGAAGTTCTGCACGACGGTCGCCTGAAACTGCGCTTCGAAGTTGACGATGTAGTGCGGGATGCCGATCGCTGCCGCGACGCGCCGCGCGTCGTACAAGTCATCGAGACTGCAGCACGACCCGAAGCTCTGCGCGGGATCCCGCTGATCGTACAACTGCATCGACAGGCCGACGACATCGTGGCCGGCTTCGGCGAGCAGGCTCGCCGCGACCGACGAGTCTACGCCGCCGGACATCGCCACCACGACGCGCATGTCAGCGCACCGCGCTCGCCGTGCGGCCAAGCCCGCGGAGCTTGGTCACGAGGCGGGGAAGCGTCGCAATCACCGCATCGACCTCCTCGGCCTTCGTCGACGGCCCGAGGCTGAAGCGCAGCGAGTTGCGGGAGCGTGCATTGGAGAAGCCCATCGCCTTGAGCACGTGCGACGGCTCGAGCGATCCTGACGAGCAGGCCGACCCGGTCGACACGGCGATGCCCTCGAGGTCGAGCGCGATCAGGAGCGACTCGGCCTCGATGCCGTCGAAACTGATGTTCGTCGTGTTGGCGACGCGCCGCGCCGGGTCGCCGTTGACCGCCACGTGCGGCACCGCCGCCAGGATGCCGCGCTCGAGGTGATCGCGTAGCGCGCCGATCGACGTCGCGTGGGTGACGAGGCGTTCCCGCGCGAGCCGCGCCGCGACGCCGAGCCCGGCGATCGACGAGACGTTTTCCGTGCCGGCGCGCCGGTTCCGTTCCTGACGTCCGCCGGTCATCTGCGCGATGAGGCGCACCCCGCGGCGAATCCACAGGGCCCCGACGCCCTTGGGGCTGCCGAACTTGTGGCCCGAGAGCGAGAGCAGATCGATGCCGAGGAGGCGCACCGAGAGCGGGAGCTTGCCTGCCGCCTGCACCGCGTCGGTGTGAAAGATGGCCCGATGGCTGCGCGCGACGGCGGCGAGGTCCGCGATGGGCTGGATCGTCCCGACTTCGTTGTTGGCGGTCATCACCGACACGAGGCCGGTCTCTGGCGTGATCGCGGCCGCCAGGACCTCTGGCGCCAGGACGCCCGTCTCGCCGACCGGCAGGACCGTGACCGTGCACCCCTGGCGCTCGAGGGCCTTGAGCGTCGCCAGCACCGCTTCGTGTTCGATTCCGGTCGTGACAATGTGGCGCCGGCCGGTGACCGCGAGCGCTTCCGCGGCGCCGCGCAGTGCCAGATTGTTGGCCTCGGTGCCGCTCGCCGTGAAGACGACCTCGCTCGGTTCCGCCTCGATGAGGGCCGCGACGGACTGCCGGGCGTCGTCGAGACAGGCCTTGGCGCGCTGGCCGAAGGCGTGGACCGACGAGGGATTGCCCGGTTCCTCGCGGAGGACACGGGCAACTTCGGCCGCCACCTCGGTGGGGACCGGCGCGGTCGCGTTGTAATCCAGGTAGATCCGCACGGCTGTTCTCATCGTAACATTCAGGGATATACAGATCCGTCGTGCCGCCGATATACTGGGTCGCGCCTGTCTCCCCAGCTGGCCGACGGGTGATTTCGCGGCCTGCCGCAATCCGGGTGCTTCGCTTTGGAGATCAACTCATGTGGAAGAGAGATGAGGCCGTTCGGCCACCTCAGGGACTCGGGACGTCGCCAGCGACACCGACCCCAACCGTCGAAACGGTCAGCCCGCGTCTGGACACCCCACGTCAGTCTGAGAGGGACATGGTGAATATCGGGAAGAGCGTCATCATCAAAGGTGAGCTGAGCGGTAGCGAAGATCTGACGATCGAAGGTCAGGTCGAAGGCAAGATCGAGCTTCGCCAGAACGTGCTCACCATCGGCCCGAATGGCAAGATCAAGGCGCAAGTCTTTGCCAAGGCGATCATTGTCCAGGGCGAAGTCCACGGCAATGTCACGGCGACGGAGCGGGTGGACATTCGCGACAACGGCTCGGTCGATGGTGACCTGTCGGCGCCCAGAGTGGCGATTGCCGACGGCGCGCACTTCCGCGGCGCCATCGACATGCAGCGCCAGGGCGCTGGCAAGCCGGTCGTCGACGGCAAGCCCGCCGCGGACGGCAAGCCCGCTGCGGACGGCAAGCCCGCGGTGGCGGCAGACCACAAGCCCGCAGGCACGGACGTGAAGCCTTCGCCGACCCCCGCGCCGCCGGCCTCCGGTCTGGCGGCCTCCGGATCGCGATAGGTCATCGAGTCATCCCCAAGGAGATCCGCCTTGCCGGGCTTGTTTCCATGGGGCGTGCGTAAGCGTGAGGAGCCGGTCGCGGCGGCCATCGCCGCGCCGGCCTCCCGTGAAACGGTCGCGACGTCGAAGGTACTGCCAAAGTTCCTGGCGGCGCTCGCGCATCACGATTCGCCTGCCCTGCTCGATCTCGGACCGGTTATCGGAGCCAATGTCGCGTTCTTCGGCGACCGGCTGGCGTGCCGGTTTCGCGTCGAGGATCTGTACGTCGACATCGAGGCGCAAGCGCGCCGCGGCACGACGGAGGGCCTCTGGCAGGCCATTTCAGCGCGTCTCAACTCGCTGACTCCGGCGTCGTTCGACGGCATCCTCTGCTGGGACGTGTTCGACTATCTCGACCGGCCAACGGGCCAGGCTCTGGCCGCTCGACTGGCCCACCTGCTGCGCCCAAGCGGCGTGCTGTACGGCTTCTTCGGGACGTCGGCGATCGACCTCACGCACTACACGCGCTTCGTCGTCGAGGATCAGGGCACGTTCCGCCACCGGGCCTACCCGGCCACGCTGGTCAAGCGCAACGTCCTCGTGACGCGCGACATCACCCGGATGTTCGACCCCCTCGCGGTGACTGAATCGGTCCTGCTCAAGACAGCCAGCCGGGAGACGCTGTTCCGAAAGCCCGCCGTCTAGCTTGCAGAGGGCGAGGCGGGCCAAGCCCTCGCAGACACCCGCGCCGCGGAGCGGCGCGGCCCGAGGCGAAGAGCGTGCTGCCGGCAGGAACACCCGCGGCAGCGCGCAGCGGCTGCGCGCCCGAGGCGTCGGCGGGGAACTGGCGGGCCCCACGCCATTGAGTAAAGATGACCAACTTTCCTAAGGCGCGGGGGCCCCACCCCCCGCGCTCGGGCCGCGCGCTTTGTTGCGGCGCGCGGGTGTCAGCGACGCTTTCTGTGGAACACTAGTCCGTTCCCATGACCCGGCCAATCATCGCGCTGCTCACAGACTTCGGGACCCGCGACCATTATTCAGGCGTGATGAAGGGCGTCGTCTTGAGCATCTGCCCGGACGTCATGCTCGTCGACATCTCGCACGACCTGCCGGCCCACGACATTCCCGGCGCCGCACTGGAGCTGGCTGCCGCCTACAAGCACTTTCCTGCGGGCACCATCTTCCTGGTCGTGGTCGATCCCAGCGTCGGCACGCAGCGGCGCGGCCTGGCGGTCGAAGCCGGGGAGTGGAAGTTCGTGGCGCCCGACAACGGCGTTCTGACGGCCGTGTTCGAAGAAGCGCCGCCCAAGCGCATCGTCGAGCTCTCCGAACGGCGGTATGCGCGGCCGACCGTGAGCCGGACGTTCGAAGGCCGCGACCGCTTCGCCCCGGCCGCCGCCTGGATCGCCAAGGGCATTCAGCTGCCGGCCCTCGGCCGCGCGATCGCCGATCCCTTCCTGCTGGAACTGGAGAAGCCGACGCTCGATCAGGGTGTGCTTCGCGGCCGCGTCGTCCGGATCGATCATTTTGGCAACGTGGTGACGAGCCTGGATCGCAAGTCCTGCGAGCGGGTGACCGATGGACAGGGCGCGGTGCAGTTGACGATTGGGACGCACTCGATCGCGCGCATCGTCTCGACGTATGCCGACATCGGTCCGGGCGAGCTCGGCGCGCTGTTTGGCAGCACCGATCACCTCGAGTGTGCGGCGCACGCCGCCAGCGCCAGCGAGCGGCTCGGCGTGACCGTGGGAGATCCGGTGGAGTTGAAGCGCACATGATGGATTTCGACCTGTCTGAGGAGCACACGCTGCTCGAGCAAACGGTGCGCGACTGGGGCGCGCGCGAGGTTGCGCCGCGAATCCGAGAGCTCGATCGCGCCCACAAATTCGACCGGGGCATCCTGCCGCAGATGGCCAAGCTCGGGCTGCTGGGCGTCTCGGTGCCGGCAGAGTACGGCGGCGCTGGCATGGACTACCTGGCGCTCGGCGTCGTCAGCGAGGAGCTCGAGTACGTCGATACGTCGCTTCGCGTGATCATTTCGGTCCATGCCGGGCTGAACTGCCTCACCCTCCTGTCGTGGGGCACGGATGATCAGAAGCGCCGCTACCTGGTGCCGCAGGCACAGGGACAGAAGATCGCGACCTACGGGCTGACGGAGCCGTCAGCGGGGAGCGACGCGCGGGGCATTCAGACCGTCGCGATCAAGAAGGGCGACCGCTACTTCCTGTCAGGCGAGAAGATGTGGATCTCGCTCGCCGATGTCGCCGACAACTTTCTCGTCTTCGCGTGGTCGGACCTCGAGAAGAAGAAGAAGCGCGATCCGTCGGGGCTCAGCGCCTTTATCGTCGAGCGCGCGTTCAAGGGGTTTTCGAGCGGCACGCTGACGGAGAAGTGGGGCATTCTGGCCGGCAACACCGGCTTCTTCAAGATGGACGAGGTCGAGGTGCCGGCCGAGAACCTGGTCGGCCGCGAAGGCGAGGGATTCAAGATCGCGATGTTTGCCCTCGACCAGGGGCGCTACACCGTCGCCGCCGGGGCGACCGGACTGATCCGCGCCTGCCGCGACGCCAGCGCGAAATACGCGCTCGAGCGCCGGACCTTCGGCGTCGAGATCGGACAGCACCAGCTCGTGAAAGAAATGATCGCGCAGATGGAGTCCGACTATCAGGCGGCCCGGCTGCTGTGGATGCGATCGGGCTGGCTCAAGAACAAAGGGCGCCGGAATACCCGCGAGACCGGGCTCGCCAAATGGTTTGCCACCGTGGCCTCCGAACGTGCGGCGGGCGACGCGGTGCAGATCCACGGCGCCAACGGCTACTCGGACGAGTATCCGGTCGGCCGCTTCTATCGCAACTGCAAGGGCGCGGTGATCTACGAAGGCACGCGCGAGATCCACAAGATCATGCAGGCCGACTACGTCCTTGGCTACCGCGTCGACAAGCCCACGCGCTGCGAGCTGCCAGGGGTGTAAGACCTCGGGTGTCGTTTCCGGATGAACCAGATGGAAACGACACCCGAGGTCCTGGTTCATTGGCGGCGCAACCAGGCCGCCGTCACCGTCGCCGCCTTCATCGGCTTCACCGGCTTCACGCTGGTGATGCCCTTCCTGCCGTTGTACTTCGGCGAGCTCGGAATCACCGATCCGGCCGACGTGGCCGTCTGGTCCGGCGTCAGCCTGGGGATTACGCCGGCGATCACCGCGGCGATGGCACCGGTGTGGGCACGGCTGGCCGATCGCGTCGGCCGCAAGCTGATGGTGGTGCGCTCGCTCGTCAGCTTTGTCGTGATCATGTCGCTCATGGCGTTCGTGACGGCACCCTGGCAGGTGTTCGTCCTGCGCGCGATCCAGGGTCTCTTCGCCGGGTACGGCGCGATCGCGATGACGATGGCCGCCGAGTCCGCGCCGCCGGAGCATCTGGCGGCCGCGATCGGGTGGGTGCAGACGGCGCAGCGGCTCGGACCGGCGCTGGGGCCGGCCATCGGCGGTGTGCTGGCGGCGGCGGTGGGACTGCGCCGCGCCTTCCTGGTGTCGGCGTCGTTCTATGCGATCGCGTTCCTGCTCGTCGTGTTCGTCTATCACGAACGCCGGCGCCGCCCGCACGAGGCACCGGCCGAGCCCGCGCACGCGTCGTTCGCCTCGCTGCGGCTGGTGCCGCATTTCACGTTGTTCGTCGTCACGGTCTTCGGCCTGCAGTTGGTAGACCGCAGTTTCGGGCCAGTCTTGCCGTTGTATCTGGTCGAGATCGGCTTGACCGAGCGGCAGGTCCCGTTCTGGAGCGGCATCCTGTTCGCGACGACCGCGGTGGCTGCGGCCATCGGCAATCAGGCGACGCCATGGATGCTGCGGCAGCGTCCCGCCGCGGCGCTGGTGCCAGAAATGGCCATCGCGGGCGCGGTCGCGGCGTTCGTCTTCGTCGTCGCGACGCCGCTCGTGGTCCTGCTCGCGATGTCGGTGGTCTTCGGAGTCGCGATGGGCGTGTCGACGACGGCGATCTACGCGGCAGCGACGAATGCGGTGCCGGCCGCGTCGCGCGGGGTCGCGTTCGCCTACCTGACGCGTGCGTATCTGGTTGGTCTCGCGGTCAGTCCGGTCGTCGCCGGACTCGTGGGTGCTCTGAGCATGCGCGCCGTCTTTTTCTGCGATGCGATTGGGCTCGCGCTGCTGGCGTGGGTCGTTCGGCGCAAGTTGGCGTCGTGATGCAGCACCTCCTGGTCGATCCACTGACGTGTGATGCGCGTGACCTCGCGCCGGCCGTCGACTGGCTGCGCCAGGGCGGCGTCGTCGCGTTTCCTACCGACACGTTCTACGGGCTGGCTGTCGACCCTTGCTCGGAACCGGCCGTGAGCGCGCTGTTCGAGCTCAAGGGACGGGCGAGCGACGCTGCCCTGCCACTGATCGCCGCGTCGCTCTCGCAGGTCGAAGCATTTGTGGGGCCGGTCGACGAGTTGACGAGGCGGGTGGTGTCGCGCTGCTGGCCCGGTCCGCTGTCGCTTGTCTTTGCGGCGCCGCCGCGTGTTTGCGCCACGGTGCATGCCGGGCAGGGCACGCTGGCCCTGCGCGTCCCGGATCATCGTGTGGCGCGGGCGTTGGCGGAGGCGTTCGGCGGCCCGGTCACCTCCACGAGCGCAAATCCGAGCGGTGCGGCACCCGCCCGTCACGTGTCCGATCTGGACACGGCCCTGGCCGCACGCGTGTTCGTCATCGACGGCGGGCCGACTGCCGGCGGCGCGCCGTCGACGATTGTCGATGCCCGCGTGACGCCGGCGCGGCTGATTCGTGCCGGGGCCGTGCCCTGGGAGCGCGTGTTAGAATCCCTCCGAGCATGAGCAGACGCGGCGCTCGATCGAATGAGCCGCCCAAGGAACGCGCAGCGATCGTCGGACTGGTCACTCGCACCTCGCGGTCGGTCGACCCTGACATCCTTCTCGACGAACTAGCCGGCCTGGCGCGAGCTGCCGGTGCCGACGTCGTCCTGCGCGCGACGCAAGATCGACGTCTCGCCGATGCCGCGACGTTCATCGGCCGCGGGAAGGCGGAGCTGATCGCCCGTTCCTGCGCCGAGCTGGACGTCGACGTCGTGGTGTTCGACAACGAGCTCACGCCGGCACAGTCTCGCAACCTCGAAGAGGTCCTCGGCCGGCGTGTGATCGATCGCACGGAGTTGATTCTCGACATCTTCGCGCGCCGGGCGCGTACGCGTGAGGGGCAGCTTCAGGTCGAGCTGGCGCAGCTCCAGTACCGGCTGCCTCGCCTGGCCGGATCGTCGGAGGCGCTTTCGCGCCTGGGCGGCGGAATCGGAACGCGCGGCCCTGGCGAAACAAAGTTGGAAACCGACCGGCGTCGCATTCGTCACCGGATCTCGGTGCTCAAAGGGGAGATCGCCGAGGTCGGCCGGCGCCGGGGGTACTTGCGAACCCGTCGCAAGCGCGCGGACGTGCCGACGGTGGCGCTGGTGGGGTACACCAACGCGGGCAAGACGACGCTGTTCAATCTGCTGACGGGCGCGAACGCAGTCGCGTCGCATGCGCTGTTCGTGACGCTCGATCCAGTGATGCGGCGAGTGAAGCTCGGCGACGCGCGCCAGGTATTGATCTCGGATACGGTCGGGTTCATCGATCGGCTGCCGCATCAACTCGTCGCCGCGTTTCGCGCGACGCTCGAGGAAGTGACGGCGGCCGATCTGCTCGTGCATGTCATCGACGCGTCGGTCGATGACCGCGAGCGGCGCATCAACGCCGTCCGCTCGGTCCTCGCCGAAGTGGGCGCGACGTCGGTGCCGACGATCGACGTCTTCAACAAGATCGACCTGCTCGACCGTCACGAGCTGGCTGGCCTTCAGGCCGCGCAGCCGGACTCGCTCTTCATCTCGGCCACGACCGCGGCGGGCCGCGCGACCTTGATCTCGGCGATGGCCGCACGTCTTTCGATGGATGCCGAACGGCTGCACTTCGACCTCGATCAGGGCCGCGAATCGGACCGCCGCCTGATGGCTGATCTGTATCGTCACGCGAAGGTCGTGAGCCACGAGCATCGCGGCGAGCGCGTCGAGATCGCGGCGGATGTCCCGCGCCGGTTGATGGGCCGGTTCCGGCGCGCACAGGTGCCGGCATGAACCGCCGCCTGGCGGCACTGGCCGCGAGCTTGCTGACGATCGCCGCGCTGGCTGCCTGCGCCAAGGCGCCGCCCGCGGTGCCGCCCGCCAGCGTGGCGCCGCGCTTCCCGGAGTTCGCGCCGCCGACCGTGCCGGCGACGCTGACCGTACCGCAGGATGTGCGCGACCGCCACGACGTCGCCTGGCGACGGCTCCAGACCGGCGATCTGCGTGGCGCGACGCGCGATTTCAACGAGGTCCTGAAGCGCTCGCCGGGCTTCTATCCGGCGGAGACAGGACTCGGCTATGTCCTGGTCGCCGACAAGGAATACAAGCAGGCGGTCCTGCGGTTCAATGCGGCGCTCGGTACGCGACAACCGCTACCAGCCCGCCTGGCAGGGCCTCGCAGACGCACAGCTTGGTGCGGGGAACGCGACCGAGGCCGTGGTCGCGCTCGAGCGTCTGGTGGCGCTCGACCCGAAGCGCGAATCGGCCCGGGCACGTCTCGAGCTGTTGCGCTTCCGGCAGGTGCAGGCCCTGATGGATTCAAGCCGGAAGGAGCGCGCCGCCGGGCGGCTCGACGCCGCCCAGACGATCCTCGAAGAGGCGCTCTCACTCTCGCCGTCGAGCGCGCTGATTCTGCGCGAGCTCGCGGCGGTGGAGATTGAACGCGGGACGCTCGAGGCCGCCGAGGTCCACGCGCGCCGGGCGGTGCAAGTCGACCCCAACGACGTCGAGACCTATGTCGTCCTGGGGACGGTGCTCGAGGCGCGGCAGCAGTACAAGGAGGCCGCGGCAGTTTACGCAAAAGCCGCCACGCTCGATCCGGCCTATCGCCGCAAGAGCACGGAGTTGCGCGAGAAGGCCGATGCGGCCGCAGTTCCCGCCGAGTTCCGCGCCATCCCGACCGCCCCCACGGTCACCCGGGCGGAGCTCGCGGCCCTGATCGGGACCCGGCTCGGACGGCTGATCGAAGCGGCGCCGAAGCGCGTCGCCGCGGTCGCGACCGATGTCCGCACTCACTGGGCCGCGCCGTGGATTCTGCCGGTGACGCAAGCCGGCGTCATGGAGATCCAGCCGAATCACACGTTCCAGCCGGCGGCGCTCGTGCGTCGCGATCACCTGGCGCAAGTGGTCGGTCAGTTGTTGGGGCTCGCCGGCGGGAGCCGCGCGGCTGAGGTGGCCAAGTGGAGGGCCGCCCGGCCCAAGTTTGCCGATCTTTCGACCAGCCACGTGTTCTACAGCGCAGCCGCGCTCGCGGTCTCGGCGGGTGCCATGACGCCCCATGCCGGCGCCCGCTTCGATCCCACCCGCCCGGCAACCGGGCCGGAAGTCACGGCTGCAATCGCCCGGATCGAGCAAATCGTCGGACGCTGACGCCTCATGTCGGTGCTCACCGCGGCCAATCAGTTGACGCTGCTGCGCCTGCTGCTGGTGCCGGTGTTCGCGATCTGCATGTTGTACGGCATGCCAGGCTGGGCGCTGGTCACGTTCGCGGTCGCCGGCGTCACCGACATGCTCGACGGCCTGCTCGCGCGCCGCAGTGGTCCGACGACGCTCGGCGCCTGGCTCGATCCGATGGCCGACAAACTGCTGCTGACGACGATGTTCGTGATGTTGACGATGCCCAGCGTCGCCACCGTCCAACGGCTGCCGCTGTGGCTGACGGTGCTCGTCATCAGCCGCGACATCGCGATCGTGCTCACGGTCGCGATCGTGAATCTCGCCGTCGCGCGGCGAACGTTCCGCCCGTCGTTCCTCGGCAAAGCCACTACCGCCACCTACATGGTCACCGGCGTCGGCATGCTGTACGCGAACTACTCCGGCACGCCGCTGTTTGTCGTGACGTTGCTGGTCTACACGTCGCTGGCGCTCACGCTGGCGTCCGCGCTCGAGTACACGTTCACGGTGTATCGAAGACAGTAGGCGGGAAGCTGACACCCAGCGCCGCCAGCGGCGCTGGCCCGAGCCGCGGGGGTGGGGCGCCGGACACCCAGCGCCGTCAGGCGGCGCTGGCCCGAGCCGCGGGGGTGGGCGCTGACACCCAGCGCCGCCATGGCGGCGCTGGCCCGAGCCGCGGGGGTGGGGCGCCGACACCCAGCGCCGTCATGGCGGCGCTGGCCCGAGCCGCGGGGGTGGGGCCCCGCGGCTGTAAGGAAGTTGACCCTACGTACCCCGCTAATCCCCATCTTTTTTCTGAAGTACTCGATCGTCGACGTGAGCCCCTCTTCGAGCGGCACTTTGGGTTCCCAGCCGAGCAGGGTCCGCGCGCGCGTGATGTCCGGTTTGCGAACCTTGGGATCGTCGGTCGGCAGCGGACGCAGCACCAGCTTGCTGCTGGAGCCGGTCATCTTGATGATGAGCTTCGCCATCTCCTCGATCGACATCTCGTGCGGGTTGCCGATGTTCACCGGATCGTTGATCGACGACTCCATCAGCTTGAGGATGCCGGCGACCAGGTCGCTGACGTAGCAGAAGCTGCGCGTCTGCGCGCCGTTGCCGAAGATCGTCACGTCCTCGCCGCGCAGCGCCTGGGCGATGAACGTCGGCACGGCGCGGCCGTCGTTGATGCGCATGCGCGGGCCGTAGGTGTTGAAGATGCGCACGATCTTCGCGTCGAGGCCGTGATAGCGGTGATACGCGGTCGTGATCGCTTCAGCGAACCGCTTCGCTTCGTCGTAGACGCCGCGCGGGCCGATCGGATTGACGTTTCCCCAGTACGTTTCTTTCTGCGGGTGCTCGAGCGGATCGCCGTAGACCTCGGAGGTCGAGGCGATGACGAACCGCGCGCCCTTCGCCTTGGCGAGGCCGAGGGCATTGTGGGTGCCCAGCGCGCCCACCTTGAGCGTCGGAATCGGCAGCTCCAGGTAGTCGATCGGGCTGGCCGGGCTCGCCCAATGAAAGACGACGTCCACCCGGCCGTCTACGGCGATGTAGTTGGTGACATCGTGTTTGATGAAGACGAAGTCCTTGCCGGTGAGGTGGGCGATGTTCGCCAGGTCGCCGGTGAGGAGGTTGTCGATGCCGACGACCGAATGGCCGCGGGCGATCAATTCTTCCGAGAGATGGGATCCGATGAAACCGGCGGCGCCGGTGATGACGATGCGCATAAGGATAGGTTCGGGAAGCGCCGGCCGTCAGGCCACGCGATGGAAGCCCCGCACGAGCGTGAGCCACATGATCTTGAAATCGAGTGCGAGCGACCAGTTCTCGATGTAGTAGAGGTCGAATTCGATCCGCTTCTCGAGCGAGGTGTTGCCGCGCCAGCCGTTGACCTGCGCCCAGCCGGTAATCCCGGCCTTGACCTTGTGGCGCAGCATGTACGACGGAATCTTGTGTTTGAACTGTTGCACGAAGAACGGCCGCTCGGGCCGCGGTCCGACGATCGACATGTCGCCCTTCAGGACGTTCCAGAACTGCGGCAGCTCGTCGAGGTCGTGGCGGCGCAGCCAGCGGCCCACCGCCGTCGCGCGCGGGTCGTCGTCGCGCGCCCAGATCGGCCCGGTCGTGTCCTCGGCGTCGGCCGGCATCGATCGAAACTTGTAGACGGTGAAGGCCTTGCCATCGAGGCCCATGCGCTCCTGGGTGTAGAAGGCGGGGCCCGGCGAGCTGCGACGGATGAGCAGGGCGACCAGCGCGGCCGGCACGGCGCCGATGAGCAGCACGCCCGCCGACAGGGCGACGTCGACGGCGCGCTTGAGCAGGCTGTTGATCCCGCGCAGCGGGACGTCGTTGATGCCGATGATCGGCAGCCCGTCCAGATCCTCGAGCCGCGCCCGCAGCGCGATGAACTGCAGCAGGTCCGGCACGACGTGCACGTTGATGCATTCACGGCTCGAGAACTCGACGACGCCGAGCATCTTCACGTGCTCGTCGATCGGCAGCGCCACGTAGATTTCGTCGATCCGCTCGTGCGCGCAGATGTCCGGCGTCTGATCGATCGTGCCGAGGACCGGCAGGCCCCGGTAGCCCAGGGCGTCGGTCGAAGCGGCCCGGTCGTCAACGAAGCCGGCGAGCTTGAAGCCCAGCTCGCTGTGATCGAGGATTCGGTCCGCGACCATGCGTCCCAGATCGCCGGCGCCGACGATCAGCACATGACGCAAGCCGATGCCGGCGCGCCACCGGCGCCGGAGCAGATCCCGGACGACCTCACGCGAGGTGTACGTGAAGACGACGTTCAGCAGCAGGAACAGCGCGAGCACGCCGCGCGAAATCGGGTGGTAGTCCTGGAACGACGGGTAATAGGCCTGTGCGTACAACGACAGGACGACGCCGGCGAGCACGGCCAGCAGCGAGCCGACCAGGACGGCGAAGAAATCATCGACCCGGGTGCGGCCGCGGCGAAGCCGATAGAGCCCTTGCACCTGGAACGCCAGCGGGATGAGCACCGCGACCACCGGCAGCGCCATGAGGTACTGCGAGAACGGCGGCTGGGTCTTCGTGATCGGCACCAGTTCGGCGAACGGGCCGCTGAACCGGACGAAGTAGGCGAGGACGAGGGCGAACACCGCCGAGACGGCGTCGGCGACGAGAAAGCAGACGACGAGCAGCCGGTTATAGCGCCTCAGCATCCGCGCTCCCCGGCCAGGGTCTCAGCGAGGATGGCTTCGAGCGACGACTCGAACCGTTCGCGGCTGAATCGTTCGGCGTGCGCACGAATGGCCACCGCATCCCACGCAGCGCGGCTCGCCTCGGCCATCGCGTCCGCAAAGGCCGCCGGCGTCGCCTCGTCCACCAGGAGGCCGGTGGTGCGATCGACCACGGTTTCCGTGGCGCCGCCGCGAGCCAGCGCGATGACCGGTCGCCCGCAGGCCATCGCCTCCACCGGGACGATGCCGAAGTCTTCCTCGCCGGGCAGCAGAATCGCCTGCGCGCGCCGGTAGACGTCGCGCAGGGCTTCGTCGTCAATCTGCCCGACGAACTCGACGCCGCTGCCGCCGCGCGCGCGCAGCCGTTCGCGGTCCGGTCCGGCGCCGACGATTTTCAGCGGCACGCCGAGCCGATTGGCCGCGTCGATGGCCACTTCGATGCGCTTGTACGGGACGAGTGCCGACACCACCAGAAAGTACGGGGCGGGGGCATCGTTGTCAGGCGTGAAGAACTGAGTGTCCACTGGCGGATACAGAACTGTCGCCCGACGATTATAGTACCGGGCGATCCGGCCGGCAACGTAATGCGAGTTGGCAAGAAAGCGGTCCACCCGGCTGGCGGTGGCGCGATCCCACCGTGCCAGCCAGGCCAGGACGGGCCTGGCCACCGCGTTGGCCACGCGGCCCACGCGGTCGACCCCGAAGTAGGCGTCGAACTGGTCCCACGCATACCGCATCGGCGAATGGCAGTAGCACACGTGCACGCGCGCGGCCCGTCGGCACCACGGACTTGGCCGCACAATGGCTCGTCGACACGATCACGTCCGCGTCGTCCAGATCGAACAGTTCGATCGCCGTCGGAAAGAGCGGGAGATAGTGGCGGTAGAGGCGGCCCGGCTGCGGCAGATGCTGAATGACCGAGGTGCGGATCGGACGCGACTCGATCAGCCGCGACACCGATCCTTTGACGTGGACGAGCGTCGCCAGCTCGGCATCGGGCAGCAGGCGGCACAGCGACTCGAGCACCTTCTCGCCGCCCCGCATGCCGGTGAGCCAGTCGTGCACCAGCACGACACGGCGGCCGGCCAGGTGCGCCGCGAGCGGAGACGCTGCCGGCTCAGGCATGCGCGGGGGCGCGGGCGATCTCGGCGTAGACCTGACGGACGCGCGCGACGGAGCGATCCCACGAAAACGCCTTGACGCGTTCCAGCCCGCGGCGGCTGAGGTCGGCCCGCAACTGCGGATCGCCGAGCACCCGCGCCATGGCCGAGGCGATCGCCTCCGGGTCCATCGGATCGATGAGGATGGCGGCGTCGCCCACCACTTCGGGCAGCGACGACACGTTCGACGTGATGACCGGCGTTCCCGCCGCCATCGCCTCGAGCGGCGGCAGGCCGAATCCCTCGTACAGCGACGGGAACACGAAGACCGAGGCGAGCCGATAGAGCACCGCGAGGGTGGCCTCCGGCACGAATCCGAGAAAGCGCACGTGCTTGTGCAGCTGAAAGCGATGCACGAGCCGGCGCAGGTTCGGATACTTCGAGATCTCGTCGCCGATGATCAGCAGCTTGACGTCATCGCCGCCGCGCTGCCGCAGCAGCGAATAGGCCTCGATCAGACGGTCGACGTTCTTGTGCGGCTTGATGTTGCCGGCGTAGAGAATGAACGGCGACGTCAGGAGAAAGCGCTCGCGAACGCGCGCGACGTCGGCCTCGGTCGGCGGCGCCGCCAGCCGCTCGATCGAGCGCGTTGTAGATCACTTCCACTTTGCCGGGCGGGACGTTGAGGTAGTAGCAGGATGTCCTGCTTGGACGCTTCGGACACCGTCAGGATCCGATCGGCGCGGCGCGCCGCCATCGTCATCATCGTGCGGGCGTAGTAGTGCGCCGCCTTGTTCGGAAGGTACTGAGGAAACCGCAGGTGAATGCAGTCGTGGATGGTGACGACGTACGGGCAGCGCGTCAGCGGGGACACCACGTAGTGCGGCGCATGGAACGCGTCGACCCGCGCCCGCGCGAGCGACAGCGGCACGGTCATCTGCTCGCGGACGGAATAGTTGCCGGCGCGCTCGACGATCGCCTGAAAACGCGGGCCGAGGGCCCGGACGTCTTCGGCGTCTTCGGGCCGGCAGAGCAGGATGTACTCGGTCGTGTCGTCCTGGCGAGCGAGGGCACCGACGAGATTGCGCACGTAGGTGCCGATCCCGTAGTCGTGAAGTTTCCGCGCGTCGATGGCGATTCGCACCGGCTGGGCCCCGTCGAGATTCTATCGAATGCGCCGGCCGCGCAGGCGCAGCCAGCCGCGCAGCCACGGCGCCCATCGGGGCAGGTGCTTGTCGTAGAACGCGAGATGGCTGCGGTCGTAATGCGTCGCGCCGTGCGTGTGAGCCCGCCGGATCGATCGACCGCGCAAGTGCCGGACCTCGACCGCCGGGACAAAGAGGATGCGCCCGCCGCGCGCCC
Organism: uncultured Acidobacteriota bacterium; assembly: GCA_963816795.1. Taxonomy (GTDB): domain Bacteria; phylum Acidobacteriota; class Vicinamibacteria; order Vicinamibacterales; family SCN-69-37; genus CAWFLT01. The sequence continues at coordinate 126,533 of CAWFLT010000007.1, forward strand.
GAAGTGCGGCGCAGAAGTCGACGTCCTCTTCGTACATGAAGTAGCGCTCGTCGAGCAGGCCGGCGGCGACCGCGGCGTCCCGCCGGACGAGCAGGCAGGCGCCGCTGACCCAATCGACCGGACGTTCGTCGGCGAGCAGGCGTGCGATGTAGGCGCGCGCCAGCGCCCCGCGCCTGGCGGCCATACGCACCCGCGTTCGCTGGCGCAGTTCGGCCAGCGGCGAGAGCATCGGGCCGAACGACACCTCGGGCCGCCCCTGTCCATCGATGAGTCGAGGCCCCGCCGCCGTCGCCCCGGTCTCCAGGAGCCGCTCCGTGAGCCGGTCGAGCGACCCTTCCGGCACGATCGTGTCGCTGTTGAGCAGCAGGACCAGTGGCGCGGACGTCGCCCGAATCCCGACGTTGTTGGCCGCGGCGAATCCGGCGTTCGTCGGAAGCACGATGAGGCGGACGTCTGGCCAGCCGCTTCGGACCAGTTCGGCGCTCCCGTCGCCCGAGGCGTTGTCGACGACGACGATTTCGCCGAGACGGCGAGGCCGAGTGCTCGTGCAGCGACGCCAGGCACTGCCCGAGCTCTTCGCGGGTGTTGTAGTTGACGATGATGATGTCGAAGGTCTCCGTCACGTCCGGGCGGCGTCCTCCAGCGCGCGGAGCACGACGGCGGCCGATTCGGTCCAGGAAAACTGCGACAGCCGGGCGGCCGCGGCGCTGGCCAGCGGCGGCGCGCGCGGCGGTGTCGGTCAGGAGTGACGTGAGGGCGCCGGCAATCGCCTCGCGGTCGGCGGGGACGAATCGTGCGGCGTCGCCATACACCTCGCGCGCGACTGGCGTGTCGAGCAGGACCGACGGCACGCCGTAGGCGGCCGCTTCGAGTGGCGTCATCCCGAATCCTTCGTACTCCGACAGGAACGCGAACACGCGGGCGCTCCGGTAGTGTTCGGCGAGCTCCGCATCGCTCACGTACTCGAGCCAGTCGACACGATCGCCGATGCCGAGACGGTGTGCGAGCTCGCGCGGATCGATCCGAGGTGACGTGCGATTGTCGCCGACCAGCACCAGACGCGCCCCGGGCACGCGTTCCGCCGTGAGGGCGAAGGCCGCGATCAGATCCGGGATGCGCCGCCGGACGAACAGCGACCCGACGTACAGGACGATTGGCAGGCGGGCGCTCGGCTCGGCCAGCCGATCGCGAGCCGGGGCGCCAGGCGGGGCGAGGTGCAGCCGCTCGCGCGGCACCTCGAGGAATCGCACGATTTCATCGGCGGAAAAGCGGGAGATCGTCACGATCGCGCGCGCCCGGCGAGCGGCCGATCGCGTCAGCCACCGGCGGCGCCAGCCTTGGCGGCGGCCAAACCATTCGGGATGCGCGAAATAGGAGACGTCGTAGATCGCCACCACGAGCGGGCACGACAACCGCCATGGCGCCGTGTATCCGGCGGCGAACAGGACGTCGGCGCGAGCCTCGGCCGCGGCACGGGCCAGCCGCGTTTGCTCCCACCACGTGCCCGCGCGCTCGGACGCTTCCACGCGCCAGCGGACGCGCTGGCCAAGCGCGGCGACGAGGGGCGGCGGCGACTGCGGCACGATGACTTCGAAGGTGTGCCGATTGGCCGGGTCGGCTCCCCAGACCCGAAGCAGCTCGAAGAGGTAGCGGCCGACGCCCGTCGGCTGCCCGACCAGTTCGCGACCGTCTACGGCGATCGTCAGCGGACGATCAGCCACGCCGCCGCTCGTCGAAGGCCCGTCCCCACGCGTCGCGGACGCCGCGTGCCGCATCGGCCCAGCGAAATCGCGCCGCCTGCGACCAGCCGGCGATCCGCAACTGGTCGCGCCGTGGCTGAGTCGCGCAGCAGCTCGTCCATCGCCACCGTGAACGCCTCGGCGTCGCCGGCAGGCGCGAGGATTCCGGCGTCGCCGACGACCTCAGGCAGGGCGCCGCGATCGGCAGCGACGACCGGCACACCCACGGTCAGCGCCTCCAGGACCGGCATCCCGAAGCCTTCGTAGTGGGAGGGCATGACGAAGGCCAGCGCGCGCCCGAACAGCGCTTCCCGTTGGTCGTCTGCGATATAGCCAGGAAGCTCGATCCGGCCGGCCAGCGGTGCGCGGCCGGCCCGCGCCACGATGTCGCTCGCGGCGTCCGGGATGCGGCCGGCGAGGACGAGCGGCGGCGCCGTCGGGCTTCGTGCGATGAGCCGTTCGTATGCGTCGAGGAGCACGCCGAGATTCTTTCTCGGCTCGAGCGTCCCGAGAAACAAGAGGCAGGCGCTCGACGCCGAGGGCTCGCGCTCGCGCCGGCCCCAGGGTGGGGCGCCCGGATAGCAGATCGAGATCTTCTCGCGCCGGACACCCAGCCGGCGCTCGATGTCCCCAGCCGTGGCGCGCGAGATGGTGACGATGGCATCGGCCCGCCGGGCGTGGGCCGCGGCGAGCCGCGGGTAGTCGCGCCGAATCTCGGCGTGAGTGCGCTCCGGATGGTCGAGAAAATCGAGATCGGCGATGGTCACGACCCGCGCGGCACGCGACGAGGGAATCAGCAGCGGATGTGCTGATTGGACGACGTCGTAGGCGCCGCCGGCGACCATCTCGATCGGCGGCCATCCGAGGCGATGCCAGGCCAGGTTGAGGGCCCGAACCGGCACGCGCCGGTCGACCACGCGCGCGCCGGGCACCGCGTCGCCGGCCAGGCGGTCTTTCCACGACGACGAGAACAGGGTGAGCGATTCGTCGCGTGGTGCCGAGGCGACGAGCGCTCGGGCCAGCTCGTGGATGTACTCGCCGACGCCGGTCCGCGCCCGCAGTGCGGGCCGGTAATCGAGCAGCACACGGAGGGGGGACGGGTGCGCCGGCACGGTTCCTGGAGTTTTCCACAATCCGAGACCCGTCCCCACACTTTTTGTAACTCCTTTGTCTACAGTCGGTTGACACGCTTTTTTGAGCGCGTGTTACTGTACCGAGTTTCTGTTCGGAGGCGATGAGGGTTCATGCGGATTGCTGTCATTGGCACGGGGTATGTCGGGCTTGTCGTGGGCGCGTGTTTTGCCGAAACCGGCAACGAGGTCGTCTGCGTCGATCGCGATGCGGCGAAGATCCGCATGCTCAATCGCGGCGAGATTCCCATCTACGAACCGGGACTCGAAGAGCTGGTTCGCCGGAACCGGGCCGAAAAGCGGCTGACGTTTACGACCACGCTCGCCGAGTCCGTGCAGCGGTCGGAGGTCATCTTCATCGCCGTCGGCACGCCGACCGGCGAGGACGGATCGGCCGATCTGCAGCATGTGCTCGCCGCCGCGCGCGACGTGGCCAAGGCCATGAACGGCTACAAGGTCATCGTCGACAAGAGCACCGTGCCGGCCGGCACGTCCGAGCTGGTGCGGGACGCCGTCCGCCGCGAGACCACGCACCCGTTCAGCGTCGTCAGCAACCCCGAGTTCCTGAAGCAGGGGGCCGCGGTTGAAGACTTCCTCAAGCCCGACCGCGTGGTGATCGGATCCACCGATCCGCGTGGCGCTGAGATCATGACGGAGCTGTACCGTCCGTTCACCCGGACCGGCGCGCCCATCATGGTGATGGACTGCGCGAGCGCCGAGCTGGCGAAGTACGCCGCCAACGCGATGCTGGCGACGCGGATTTCGTTCATGAACGAGATCGCGAGCGTCTGCGAGAAGTTTGGCGCCGATGCCGACAAGGTCCGCCAGGCCATCGCCTCCGACCGGCGCATCGGCCCGGCGTTTCTGTTCCCGGGGATCGGCTACGGCGGCAGCTGCTTCCCCAAGGACGTCAAGGCGATCATCAAGTTCTCGGCCGACAAGAAGTACCGCTTTCGCATTCTCGAGGCGGTCGAGGCGGTGAACGAGACGCAGAAGACCTCGTTGCTCGGCAAGGTCGATCGGCACTTCAAGCAGAAGTCGCTGAAGGGCAAGACGATCGCCGTGTGGGGGCTGGCGTTCAAGCCGCGCACTGACGACATGCGCGAGGCGCCGGCGATTCCGATCATCGAGGGGCTGCTGAAACGCGGCGCCAAGGTGCGGGCGTTCGACCCCGAGGCGCGCGACGTCGCGCGGCGCACGTTCAAGTCACGCATCCACTACGCGAAGCACGCCTACGAGGCCCTGAAAGGCGCCGATGCGCTGCTCCTGCTGACCGAGTGGAACGAGTTCCGCGAGCCCGACTTCGACAAGATGAAGCGGCTGATGAAACAGCCGGTGATCTTCGACGGCCGGAACATCTATCAGCCACACCAGATTCGTTCGCTCGGCTTCACCTACGCCTCGATCGGCCGGCCATGAGCACCGTCGCCGTTCTTGGCGGCGCCGGGTACGTCGGCAGCCACGCCGTCAAAGCGCTCGCCGGTGCCGGGTACGACGTGGTGGTGTACGACAATCTGTCCGCCGGCCATGCCGAAGCCGTGGAGCGACTGGCCGCGGCGTTTCCGGCGCGGTCGATCCGCCTGGTGACGGGCGATATCCTCGACGAGCCGGCGGTCCTGGCGATGCTGCGATCGTCAGGCGCAACCGCCGTCATGCACTTTGCGGCCCGGCTCCTGGTGGGGGAGTCGGTCCGCGAGCCGATCGGCTACTATCGCGCCAACGTCGGAGGCACCATGAGCGTGTTCGGCGCGATGGCAGAGGCCGGAGTGAAACGGCTGGTCTTCTCGTCAACCTGCGCGACGTTCGGCGAGCCGATCGGCGACACGATCGACGAGACGCATCCGCAGCGGCCGATCAACACCTACGGCGAAACCAAGTTGGCGATCGAGCGCGCCCTCCCGCACGTCGAGCGCGCGACCGGCCTGCGATCGGTCACGCTGCGCTACTTCAATGCCGCCGGCGCCGATCCCGATGGGCTCATCGGCGAAGATCACCAGCCGGAGGAGCATCTGATTCCGCTCGCGATTGCTGCGCTGCGGGGCGGGAAGCCGCTGACCATCTTCGGCGACGACTACCCGACGCCTGACGGCACGTGCGTCCGCGACTACGTGCACGTCGCCGACCTGGCCGACGCGCACGTCGCGTCGTTGCGGCGGCTCGAGGCCGGCGGCGCGTCGGCGCAGTTCAACCTCGGCACCGGCAACGGCATGTCGGTGCGGCAGGTCATCGACGCGGTCTCTGCGGTCGCCGGCCGGACGGTGCCGCACACGGTCGGCGCGAGACGCCCCGGCGATCCCGCACGGCTCGTCGCCTCAAACGAACGCGCCCGCCGCGACCTCCAGTGGGAGCCGCGACTGGGCGCGCTGCGTTCGATTGTCGACACGGCCTGGCGGTGGCACGAACGCCATCCGCATGGCTACGGCAGCCCGCGGCCAATCGAGTGAACGCATTCCTGCGCCTGCTGCGCTACGCCGCTCCGTACAAAGGGCGGCTCATCGTTGCCCTCGCGGCGATGATTGTCTACGCGGCAGGCTCGGTCGGACTCGCGGCGCTCATCAAGCAGATTCTCGATAACGTCCTGGTCGCCGGATCCGGCGTTCAGCGCGTCGCTGCGCTGATTCTCGGCGCGTATTTCCTGAAGGGCGTCGGCGGCTACGTCTCCACCTATGTGATGACCGACGTCGGCCAGCGCGTCGTCATGGACGTCCGGCAGCGCCTCTTCCGCCATCTGCTGGATCAATCCGCCGCGTTCTTTGCCCGGCGCACGTCGGGGCAGTTGATGTCGCGGCTGACGAACGACGTCGTCGCAGGTGCAGCTGGCGGTCTCGGAAACCGCGCCGGACCTGCTTCGAGAGTCGCTGTCGCTCGTCGGGTTCGCCGCGTATCTCTTCTATCTGGACTGGCGCCTGGCGATCGTCTGCATGACGGCCGCCCCGCTCGTCGTCTATCCGCTGGTGCGACTCGGCCAGCGCGTGCGGCGGACGACACGGCGCGGACAGGAGGAGCTGGCGCACCTGACGCACCTGGCGACGGAAGGGCTGACCGGCCACCGGATCGTCAAAGCCTTCGGTGCCGAGCGCCGCGAGGAGGCCCGGTTCGGCGCGGCCTCGCGTGAGTTGTACCGCACGAACATGAAGATCACCGGTGCGGTGGCCGCGCTCCCGCCGATGATGGAGTTCATCGGTGGCGTCGCCGCGGTGGGCGCGCTGGTGTACGGCACCAGCCGCATCGCGAGCGGCGACATGACGCTTGGCGATTTCACGTCGTTCCTCGCGGCCGCGTTCATGATGTACGGACCGCTGAAGAAACTGAGCCGAGTAAACGCCAGTCTCCAGCAGACGATCGTCGCCTCCGAACGGATCTTCGAAACTCTCGACACCCACACCGAAGTACGCGAGGCGCCGGACGCGCCCGCGATTGCGCGGCTGCATACGGCGGTGACCTTCAGGGACGTCGGCTTTGCCTACGAGGACGCCCCCAGCCGCTTTGTCCTGCGCCATGCCGCATTCCAAGTCAAGGCTGGCCAGCTGGCGGCTCTCGTCGGGTTGAGCGGCGCGGGCAAGACGACGCTCGTGAATCTGCTGCCGCGCTTCTATGATGTGACGGAAGGCCGCATCGAATTCGACGGTGTCGATATCCGGACCGTGTCGTTGCGATCGCTTCGCGATCAGATCGCGCTGGTCACGCAGGAGACCCTGCTCTTTGACGACACGATTGCCGGCAACATCGCCTACGGACGCCCCGGCGCGTCGGCGGATGAAATCGAAGCGGCGGCCCGGGCGGCGCACGCGCACGAGTTCATCGTCCGTCTCGACGGTCGATACCAGGCGCGCATCGGGGAACGGGGACAGCGGCTCTCGGGCGGTCAGCGGCAACGGCTGGCGATCGCGCGCGCGATTCTCAAGGACTCGCCGCTGCTGCTGCTCGATGAAGCGACCTCGTCGCTCGACGCCGAATCCGAGTTGCTGGTGCAGGATGCCCTGGTCAACCTCATGAGGAACCGGACGACGTTTGTGATTGCCCACCGGCTCTCAACCGTACGCCGCGCGGACTTGATCATCGCGCTCGAAAAGGGCCGGGTCGCCGAGATCGGCACCCACGACGAGCTCGTGGCGCATCCGGGTGGCGTCTACGCTCGGCTCTATGCGCTTCAAGCGTTCGAAGATCGTCGCCCGGTGGACGACGAGGCCAGCAGAGGAGTGACGTCGTGATTCGTTCGATGACGGGGTTCGCGGCGGTCGGCCGCGAGGAGAACGGCGACAAGGTCAACATCACCGTCAAGTCGGTGAACCACAGGTTTCTGGACATCGCCATGCGGGTGCCGCAGTCCCTCGGCGCGCTCGAGAGCCGGATCCGCGCCGTGCTGCAGCAGCGGCTGACCCGGGGCCGGGTCGAAGTCTCGCTGTCGGTCGAGACCACCGCGGCGCCGGCTCGCGACGTGGTCCTCGACGAGGGATTGCTGGATCGCATCGCGCAGGCGCTCGACGCCGCCCGGGCACGTGGCCTCGTGACGGGCACCCTGAGTGTGTCGGATGTCCTCCGCCTGCCGCAGGTGCTGGATATCCGTCAGAAAGGCGAGGGCACTGCGGCTGGAGTGTCAGAGCCACTCGCCCGGTTAGTGGATCACACGATCCGCGTCGCGGTCGACGCGCTCGTCGCGATGCGCGAGACTGAGGGCGGCTTTCTCGAGGCAGACATCTCGGCGCGGCTGGCGACGATGGCGGGGTTTGTCGACGAGCTCGAGCAGCTCGCGCGCGAGGGCCAGCGGCAGCTCGAGCATCACCTGCGCGAGCGGTTGGCGGCGCTGCCGAACGATGTGACGGGCGACCCGGCCGCCCTCGCTCAGGAGGTTGTCCGGTTCGTCGCGCGATCGGATGTCGACGAGGAGATCGTTCGCCTGCGCGGCCACTTCGAGCACTGGCGCCAGCTGACGGTTGCGGCCGAGCCGTGTGGCCGCAAACTCGATTTTCTCGTCCAGGAGATGAATCGCGAGATCAACACGATCGGCTCGAAAGTCGAGAGCGCCAAGGGGACCGAGGTCGTGATTTCGGCCAAGGCCGAGCTCGAACGCGTCCGGGAGCAGATTCAGAATGTCGAGTGATTCCGCTCTCGATCGCGGCCTGCTGTTTGTCGTATCCGCTCCCTCGGCGACCGGCAAGACGACCGTCGTCGATCGGCTCGTCGAAGTGTGTCCGACGCTGGTCCGCTCGCGCTCCTACACGTCGCGGGCCGCGCGCGCGGGCGAGCAGGATGGTGTGGACTACAACTTCGTCACCCGGCCGGCGTTCGACGGTATGGTCGAGCGCGGGGAGTTCCTCGAGTGGGCGGACGTCTTCGGCAACCGTTACGGCACCACGCGTCGCGACACCGAGGCGCTGCTCTCCGCCGGGAGTGACGTCGTGCTCGTGATCGACGTCCAGGGCGCCCGGCAGGTCCGGCCGCTGGCGAGCGGCGCGGTCAGCGTGTTCGTCCTGCCGCCGTCCTTTGCCGCGCTCGAACTGCGGCTGCGGGAACGCAGCCAGGACCCGAACGAGGCCATCGAGCGGCGCCTCGCCGCGGCTCGGACCGAGGTGTCCGCGGTGGACGAATATGACTACGTCGTCATCAATGACGACCTCGAGCGCTGTGTCAAGGAACTGGCGGCCATCGTCACCGCGGAACGCGCCCGTCGCGCCCGCCGCCGCACGGCGATCGAGCCGATTCTGCAGACATTCAGGGATCGGCGGTAGCCAAGACCTTGCTAGGATCTAGAGAGGAGAGACACAGACGTGGCTGAAACAAAGACTGTTGCCCGAAGCAAGAACGCATTCGAGTTCGTGACGGTGGCGTCGGCGCGCGCCAAGCAGTTGCTCCAGGGCTGCGTGCCGAAGGTCGAGGGGTCGCCGAAGCTGGCCCGACGCGCCGTGCAGGAAGTGTCCACGGGCGCAGTGTCGCGCGTGGAACCGACGCCGACCGAGTAGGCCGATGGCGTTCGTCGGGCTTGGCGTCACCGGCGGGATCGGCGCCTACAAGGCGGTCGAGGTCGCGCGGTTGCTGCAGCAGCGGGGGCACCGCGTTCGCGCGATGCTCACGCGCAACGCCCGCCGCTTCGTCGGTCCGCTCACGTTCGAGGCCATCACTCGCGAACCGGTCATCACGAGCCAGTTTGCGCCCGGGATGAACTCGGACATCGAGCACATCGCGCTCGCGTCGGGCATCGACGTGCTGCTGGTCGCGCCCGCCACCGCCAACGCGATCGCCAAGTTCGCCGGCGGGATCGCCGACGACTTCCTGTCTGCGCTCTATCTCGCCACGCGCGCCCCGGTGCTCCTCGCGCCGGCCATGAACACCAACATGTGGGAGCACGAGGCGACGAAGGAAAACGTGCGCCGGCTGGCCGCGCGCGGCGACCGCTTCGTCGATCCTGGCGAGGGCTACCTCGCCTGCGGCTGGATCGGGAAAGGCCGGCTCGCCGAGCCCGCCGACATCGTCCGGGCCGTCGACCGCCTGCTCGGCCAGCGGCGGTCGTGGACTGGCCGGCGTGTGCTCGTCACGGCCGGACCGACCTACGAGGATCTCGATCCCGTCAGATTCATCGGCAACCGGTCGAGCGGCCGGATGGGCTTTGCGCTGGCCGACGAAGCCGCGCGCCGCGGCGCCGAGGTGGTGCTGATCAGCGGCCCGACGTCCGTGACGCCGCCGCCCGTCTCGGAGCTCGTGCGCGTCCGCAGCGCGCGTGAGATGCATGCGGCCGTGCTGGCGCGCGCGTCTCAGACCGACGTCGTCATCATGGCCGCGGCCGTGGCTGACTACACTCCCGTTGCCGGTGCCGCGGCCGCGAAGATCGAAAAGCGCGGCGACCTGTCCGTCGCGCTGGAGCGGACCCCGGACATCCTCGCGGAGCTTGGCGCTCGCCGGAGCGGCGCCGATCGCCCGGTGCTGATCGGGTTTGCCGCCCAGACCGGCGACCCGACGGCGGCCGCGCGGCGCAAGCTCGACGGCAAACGGGTCGACCTGATCGTGGCCAACGACGTCACCGCGCCAGGCGCCGGTTTCGATGTCGAGACCAATCAGGTCACCCTCATCTCGCAGGATCGTACTGAGGCACTGCCGTTGCAGTCCAAAGCGGACGTCGCGACCGCGGTGCTCGATCGCGTCGAGCAACTCCTCACGCTTTCCGCCAGCCCGGCCGCGCGATGATCGATCGCCGCGCCGTTGCCGGGCATCTCCGCCTGTATGCCGAGTGGGGCGTTGCCGGAGTTTCGCGCCGCAGTGAATGGCGACGGCGCGAAAGCCGAGGCCCAGGGCCAAGGGCCCAAGGCCCAGGAAGAGCTTCTGGTTGTCCCGATGTCGGCCGAAGCCGTGTCTGCCCCCTTGGCCCTGGGCCCTGGGCCTTTGGCCTCGAACGCGGCGGCAGGTCTCCAGACCCTGAGAGATCACATCGGTCCCTGCACGCGCTGCAAATTGCACAAGCTCGGACGCCGTCAGGTCGTGTTCGGCGTCGGCAATCCCGACGCGGCGCTGATGTTCATCGGCGAAGCGCCGGGCGCGGACGAAGATCTGAAAGGGGAGCCGTTCGTCGGCGCGGCGGGCCAGCTCCTCACCAAGATCATCGGCGCCATCGGGCTGCAGCGGAGCGATGTCTACATCGCGAACGTGATCAAATGCCGCCCGCCGTCGAATCGCAACCCCGAGCCCGATGAAGTCGCCACCTGCGAGCCGTTCCTGAACGAGCAGATTGATCTCATCCGGCCGCGCGTGATCGTCGCGCTCGGCGCCTTCGCGGCCCATACGCTGTTGAAGACCGACGCGCCGATTTCGCGGCTCCGGGGCCGCGTGCACGACTATCGCGGCGGCGCCAAGCTGATCCCCACGTTCCATCCCGCCTTCCTGCTGCGCACGCCCGAGCGCAAGCGCGACGTGTGGGAAGACATGAAGAAGGTGCGTGCTCTCCTCGCCGAAGGCGACTGATCGCCTCATTGCCGTGGCCGTGCCCGTCCCCGGGCTTGGCCTGCTCAAGTATCGCGTTCCGGACGCGGCCAGCGTCACCAAGGGTGCGCGCGTGAACGTGCCGCTCGGCACGCGCGCCGTCACTGGGGTCATCGTCGAGGCCGACACTGCGCCGCCCGAGGCGGGGGTGCTCCGCGACGTTCATGAAGTGCTCGACTCGGAGCCGTTTCTGCCCGAGACGGTCGTGGATCTCGCGCTGTGGGTCGGCGACTACTACGCGTCGGGTCCCGGAGATGCTCTGGCGGTCGCCCTGCCACCGTCTGCGCGGCGGGGCGAGCGATCTTCATTTCGTACCGTGACGGTGGCCGAGCTCGCCGGGGACGGCCACGACGCGTCCACCCTCAGAGGACCGAAACAGCGGGAGGCGATCGAGATCCTGCGCGCGGCCTCCGGCGGAATGACGCTGCCGGATCTACAGCGGCGCGGCGTGAGCGCGGACACGATGCGATCGCTGGCGCGCGCCGGATTCGTCCGGCTGCGTGAGCAGGAGATGCTGCGCGATCCCTTCGGGGGCGCCGCCGAGCCGGATGGCGGTCATTGGTCGATGGCGCACGCCGCCACGTCCAGATCGGGAATTGACGACGGAACAAGCCGATGCCCTGCGCGTACTGCTCGATACCGCCGCCACGCGGATGTACCGGACCGTGCTGCTCCACGGCGTCACCGGCAGCGGCAAGACCGAGTTGTATCTGCGGCTTGCCGCCGAGGTCGCGGCGGCCGGGCGGCGCGTGCTGCTGCTGGTGCCGGAGATTGCGCTCACGCCGGCGGCGGCGGGGCAGTTTCGCGCCCGCTTTGGATCCAGTGTTGCGATTCAACACAGCGCGCTCAGCGACGGAGAGCGCCATGATCAGTGGCATCGCATCCGGCGCGGCGAGATTTCGGTCGTCGTCGGGACGCGCTCGGCGGTGTTCGCGCCGCTGCCCGATCTCGGGCTCGTTGTCGTCGACGAGGAACACGAATCGTCGTACAAGCAGGACGAGTCGCCGCGTTATCACGGCCGCGATGTCGCGGTGATGCGCGGGCGGATGGAGAACGCGCTCGTCGTCCTCGGCACGGCGACACCGTCGATCGAATCGGCGGCGAACGCGAAGGACGGCCGCTACGACATCCTGCGTCTGACCCGGCGGATTCTCGACCGTCCGCTTGCCACGGTGCGGATCGTCGATATGCGGCAGGAGTACGCGGCGCACGGCGCCGACGTGACGATCAGCGCGCCGCTCGTCGAGGCGATCGGCGAGCGGCTCGCCAGGCACGAGCAGACGGTCGTGCTCTTGAACCGGCGCGGCTTCGCGACGCAGGTGTTCTGCCGGCAGTGCGGGGCGTCGCTCGAGTGCCCGCACTGCAGCGTGTCGTTGACGTTTCACCGGGCACAACGGCGGGTGCGCTGCCACTACTGTGACTACGCGACGGCGGTGCCTCGCCGATGCGGCATCTGCACCGGCGAATTCCTCGAGCAGGCGGGATTCGGGACCGAACGAATCGAAGCGGACTTGCGGGCCCGTTTCCCGCAGGCGGCGATCGTGCGGGTGGATCGCGACACCATCCGGCGGCGTGGCGCGATCGCGCGTGTCCTTCGCGACGTCGCCAGCGGCGCCATCGACATCCTGGTCGGGACGCAGATGATCGCGAAGGGACACGATTTTCCGTCGGTGACGCTGGTCGGCGTCGTCTCGGCAGACGTCGGCCTCGGCCTGGCGGATTTTCGAGCGTCGGAGCGGACCTTTCAGCTCCTCACCCAGGTCGTCGGCCGGGCCGGCCGCGGCCAGACGCCGGGCGAGGCGCTGATTCAGACGCTCTATCCGGATCACTACGCCATTCGCGCCGCAGCGGCGCAGGACTACGACACGTTCTTCGAGCGCGAGATGCAGTTTCGCCGCGAGTTGCACTATCCGCCCGTGGTCGCGCTCATCAACGTCGTGGTCAAGGGCCGCACCCTCGAGGCCGCGCTCGGCGACGCGCAGGATCTCGTCACGCTCGTCCGGCGGCACGGCGGGCACGGCAAGGTCCTGGGTCCGGCGCCGGCGGCCCTGTCCAAGGTGCGCGACGAATACCGCGCGCAGTTCTTTCTCAAGGGCACCCACCGCCGCGCCATGCGTCAGGCCCTGACCCGCGCGCTCGACGAGCGCAGCGACCTCAAGCGCAAGGTCATTGTCGATGTCGACCCGACGTCTACTCTCTGACAGTAGCAATGGGGCAATTAGGCAATGGGGCAATGGGGCAATGAAGTTCGTATTGCCTCATTCACACATTGCCTCACTGCCTCATTGCTGCTGCGAGCGGCGTTACCGATCTCCAATGAAGAGTTCTATCGGTACAGGCGTGAAGCAGATGATGAAGATGATGAGGGCGCAGACGGCGAGCACCTTTCGCCCGGTGCCGAGGTCCTCGTCCTCGTTGCCGATCGGCGGATGCTTGAAGCCGAGGAAGAACGCCATGACGAGCATCATGATGGTCATGGCGATCCAGCTCATCGATCGGACCGTCAGGAGGAGTGTGACGGCGAGCGTCGCCATCGAAATCACCGCGGCCCGCTTGCCGAAGAGCGAGTAGACGATGTGGCCGCCGTCGAGCTGGCCGAACGGCAGGAGGTTGAGCGCGGTCGCGAGCATGCCCCACCAGGCCGCCATCGCCATCGGATCCGCACCCACCGCGAGGCCGTCCGGGATTGGGCCGAAACGGAGATACGCGACCGCCTGGAACAGCAGCGGCTCGCCGAACCAGATCTGGCCTGACGTCATCGGACGTCAGCTGCGATCGGAGCAGGCCCCAGACCAACAACGGGACGAGCGCGAGAAAGCCGGCAATCGGCCCGGCGATGCCGATGTCGAACAGCGCGTGTTTGGTCGGAATACGCTCCTTGATCCGAATCACGGCGCCGAACGTGCCGGTGAGGAGAAACGGCGCCGGCAGGAAATACGGCAAGGTCGCGTCGACGTCGTATTTGCGGCAATACCAGTAGTGGCCGAACTCGTGGCACGCCAGGATCGTGAGCAGCGGCACCGAGTACCACAGGCCCTGGAGAAATATCGGCCAGCCAAAAATCGCTGCCGGCACACGTTCACCAGCGCCCCAGAAGATCCCGAGCGCGAAAAACGACTGGTAGTACGTCGTCGTCAGGAACGTCGCCAGGAACAGCGCGATGTGTACGGTGTAGCGATGCTGGAATCGAGGCCGAGGCGGCGGCAGGCTCGCGGCCCACGGGTACGGATCCGGCAAGTCAGGCCGCGCGGGCGCCAGCCCGGCGGGCTGGGTCGAATCGTGATCGTTGTCGCTCACCCTGGCTAGCCGCCGATGTTCTGAAGTTCCTTGCCCGGCTTGAAGCGGATCGTCCGCCCGGGGGGAATTCTGACTTCCGTGCCGGTCCTGGGGTTCCGGCCGATGCCTCGCTTCCGGGGTTTGACTTGAAATACGCCAAAGCCCCGGAGCTCGATCCGTTCGCCGCGCATCATCGAGGCGCGCATGGCCTCGAAGACGGCGTCCACGGCCACCTCGGCCTTGACCTTGGTGATCTCGGCCAGGCGCGACACCTCGTTCACGATGTCGACTTTGATCATTGACTTAGCGGCTCGCCGCTTCCTGTAAGTGACAATAAAGAAACGGACTTAGGGTGTCAAGTGACGGCCTAAATGATCGACCGTTGAGCCGTGGATGCGCACCCGCGGCCGAGCGCGCCGGGTGGGCCCGGTGACACCTCGCGCCGCCTTTTGGCGCGAGCCCGAGCGCGGGGGTGGGGCCGCAGACACCTCGCGCCGCCTTTTGGCGCGAGCCCGAGGCGCGCGGGGTGGGGCCGGTGACACCTCGCGCCGCCTTTGGCGCGAGCCCGAGCGCGGGGGTGGGGCCCCGCGCTGTAAGGAAAGATACACTCGATGGTATGGCCAAGCGAGCGCAGGGGTCGGATGTTGTGCTCGTGGGGCGGCCGAACGTCGGCAAATCCACCCTCTTCAACCGGATTACCGGCACGCGCCGGTCGATCGTGGCGCCAATCGCTGGCACGACCCGGGATGTCCTTTCGGCGCCGGCCGAGTGGCTCGGACGGACCTTCACCCTGGTCGATACTGGCGGCCTGTTCGGCTCGACGACCGACCCGCTGCACAAGCTCGTGGTCGAGCACGGACTCCGGGCGCTCGAGCAGGCGGACCTGGTCGTGTTCGTCGTCGACGGCCGCGAGGGGTTGGTGCCGGGCGATGAGGAAATCGCCCAGCGAGTCCGCGCGTTCGGGCGGCCGGCGATTCTGGCCATCAACAAGACGGACGACAAGCGGGCCCGGAACCGCGCCTTCGAGTTCTTTCAGATGGGCTTCGATCCGGTGGTCGAAGTGGCGGCCGAGCATGGCGACGGCGTCGCGGAGCTGCTGGACGAGATCCTCGCGCGCCTGCCCGTTGCCCGGCAGGAGGCGCCGCTTCCCACCGAGGAAACCGCGATCGCCATCGTCGGGCGGCCGAACGTCGGGAAGTCGTCGCTCGTCAATCGGCTGGTCCGCGAAGAGCGGGTGATGGTGAGCGAACTGCCGGGGACGACTCGCGACACGGTGGACGTGCTGCTGCAGTGGCACAAGCAGAAGTTCCGGCTGGTCGACACGGCCGGCATGCGCCGGCCCGGCCGTGTCGCGGTGTCCGGGCAGGTTGAAGCGGTCAGCGTCGTGCTGGCCAAGCGCGCGATCGCGCGCGCCGACATCGCCGTGCTGGTCGTGGATCCGACCGAGGGCGCCGGCGATCGCGAAGGCGCCATCGCGGGCGAGGCCGAGGAGGCCGGGTGCGGCATCATCATCGCCGTCAACAAGTGGGATTTGGTGCGCGGCCAGGGACAGCAGTGGGTCAAGGACTTCGACGACAAGCTGCGGTTCCAGCTCAAGTTCCTCGAGTACGCGCCGATCGTCCACCTCTCCGCCAAGACGGGCGAGCGCACGCCGAAACTGCTCGAGACCATCGATCGCGTGGCGCAAGCGCGCAAGAAGCGCGTGCCGACGTCGGAGTTGAATCGGTTCATCGAGGCGGTGACGTCGGTGCATCCGCCCACGAGCCCGACGCGGCGCGAGGTTCGCATTCTGTACGCCGCCCAGACCGCCACCGCGCCACCGGCGTTCGTGCTCTTCACGAACGTCGCGTCCGAGCTGCACTTTTCGTATGAGCGGTATCTGGTCAACCGGCTGCGCGAGTCATTCGGCTTCGAGGGGACACCGATTCGACTGAAAGTACGGCGCCGTGAGAAGAAGGAGCGCGCCTAGAACGAGGCACGGAGAGGCTGAGGCACGGAGAAGCCGTTCGAGGGCGGCTCGGGTTGTGAGCCGCCACCGCGGGCGTGCCTGCGAAGATCAGCGTTCTGTTATACTTGCGACGTTTTTGATGTGACCGTGACGGCCGTCATTCCAAACCGCCCGGTATTTCGCGCGCAGGAGGTCTGCGACCTCGCTGAGTTGCAGCCGTACGTGCTGCGCAGCTGGGAAGCGGAGTTTCCTGATCTCGGCGTCGCCAAGACGGCGAACGGGCCGCGCGTGTATCGGCGCGCGGACGTCGAGCGGGTGCTGCGGCTGAAGCATCTGATTCTGGTCGATGGCCTCACGCTCGCGGGCGCGCGGCGGCAACTGAGCCAGGAAGGGCTCGCGGCCGTCGAGAGCGACGAGACGGTGAGCGACGCCGATGTGGCCGCGATGGTCGATCAGCAGATGCGGCAGAACGTCATGGACGTGCGCCGCGGGCTGCAGTGGATTCTGGGCGTGCTCAACGGCGAAGGCGTCTCGCCCGAAGATTTCGTGCTCGTGGCCGAGCGGCCCACTGCCAGCCGATCGGCCAGGGCCGCTGGGAAGTCACCCGCACGCAAGGTGATGCCCGGCCCGGCCGCGAAGCCGGCGAAGCGAGCCGCGAAAGGCAAGCGACGATAACGCGGTAAACTCATCGAGGCGCGCGTGATCCCCCGTCACGCAGACTGACGCGCCTCCGCCTCACTGTCGGGATGTAGCGCAGCCTGGTAGCGCACTTGACTGGGGGTCAAGGGGTCCCGAGTTCGAATCTCGGCATCCCGACCAAACATCTGCAATAGAATCAGCGAGTTACGGCCTGACACCGAGTCGGGCCGTTTTTTAGGTGTTTGGGGCACGCAAGGCAGGCCCACCAGTCGAAGCCATCCCGGGCGTCGGCGAAGAGGCGTAGATTTACCCTAATCCGGCGGGTGTTGAGCTATTCGCGAAAGTTGGCTCTCGCTTGCTGACAGTGTCGCAGCGGGTCGCGACCGGCGAGAGCGTTTCGAGAGTACCCGATCTGGTGTGATTGCTTTGGCCAAGGCCCTCGTGGCGAAGTTGCAGTGAATCGCGGCGTTATGGCTGACGGGCGGCATGTAGTTGGCAACCTGGATATCAGAACAGATACACTCTGCCCATGCGCGCCATTCAAAGGAATCTGATGTACGGGGTTGTGGCCATCGTGACCGTTGTCGCGGTCGTCACGCCGAGCACCGACCCGGTGACGCTGGTGATCTACTCGCTGCCCATTGTGGTGGCTTACTTGGCTGGCGCGTTCACGCCCAGGCCCACACGACCGTCTTGATGCGTAACGCATCGAGCCGAGCCGACCCCTTTCACCGTTTGCGGTAGGAACGCGACAGAAACGCGACAGCGAACGCCTACCGCGTCAGCGAGCGCAACCGACGCCTCGATGCGCTCGCGAATCTCGAAAAGAGTTCGGTGCCGACCAGATTTCGCCCCGACGCCAGCGCAATCGCGCCGGTTGTCCCGCTGCCCGAGAATGGCACGGAGAATTTATGGAGACGACATTGATGCCGGACCCAAGAGTTGCCCAGGCCCTTGAGCGGATTGCGACAGCCTTAGAGGCCCTCGCGCATTTAAGGATCGGACGTTTCAGCCAGCGCTGCCAGATCCTCACTTGGAGGAACGGCGAGCAGCGCAGGCCAAGGCAGAGGGCAAACCGTACACCGACCGGACTAACCGTCGGATTCAAACTGAGACACTACCCGGCGTCGGCGGCGACCCCGGCCGCGAGAAGCTAATGAACCCGCTGTAGCGCGATGGCGGGAACCTCACGCCTGCCGCCGAAATCATCACGTTACCGCCCGGTCACATCGAGCGCCGAGCCGTCCGATCGTGGCCGTCGTTTCGACCAGACGATCGCCCCGGCCCCCTACTGAGCCACCCGGCAAACGTCGGCACGCTCTGTTTTTTGGTGGCCGATGTCGATAACGGCCCTCTGCGCGGCGACACCGTCGAAGGCGTCCAACCTTGGGGGAACCGATTCGGCTTCTTCATGGTTTCCGTGTTGCCAGCGAGTCCCAGCCAAGTGGGCGCCTGAGAGGCGGCGACTTGTCCGGACAAAGCAGCGCTACTCGCCAAGCGCGTCTTCCGGCCGAACCCAGACAACCTTCCCATCACGCTCGACGACGACGCGATTCCCGCGCTCTCTGTGTCGAAGCAGGGCCTCGCGGACGCCCTGCCGGAGAGCGTCGTCGATCGCGGGCCCCTCATCGTGAAGGATACGGTTAGCGTCTTTGCCGAGAACCGTTTTCATACCGTGTTCTGCCTGGTGATGCGATCCCACTGGTTCCTATCGTAGACGCGAACGGATCCCTCTCTCCGATGATGCCGCCATACGCGCCGCGCCGCAACCGTCTCCCCCTCGGCATCCCGACCATACAGCCCGTCGGGTTGGGTCGCGTCGTGTCCGTGACCCGTCGTCATGGCCGGTCGGTCGGCAGTCCTGTCGTCGCAGAAACACTCGGCCTCCGACATACCGTGGTCCAGCCTTGACTGCCGCGGCGCGACGAAGACGACAGACTGCCAATCCTCAACGAAAACAGGCCCCAATCGCGGGCACCGAACTTGAATTACGTGACCACGTGGTTAAACCCTCTGGTCAAACCAAAACGGACGTCAAGACCCGCATCCTCGACGCCGCCGACGACATCTTCGTCCGGCGCGGCATCGACGGTTCTTCGTTACATTAGTTGGCAGTTGCCTGTACCCGTTCGCCGCGCGGCCGATGATCGCCGAGGTCCCGGGCATCAACTCCACCGGCTTTCGAGCATTCCTGTGCTCGCGGACGTTCGGAGTCGATGACCGGCGCATCCGCATGAGCGATCAGCGTTCGAAGTCAATCGTTGAGCGCGACCCGTCCGCCATCCGATGTTCGGACTCGGATCGACTCGATCGCCGATGGGTAAGAACGGCGTTCGGGGCTCGGCGACTCGGATTTCCAGTCAGCGGGCCATCGTTCGGACTCCGGTGACCGATTGGACCGCTTCGCTGATCGGCGTTAGGACCGAGCGCGCAGCCCGCCACAGACCGACGTTCGCCGTTCGGACTGAACGGGGCCAATAGTCGCGGCCGACTGGGCGGAGATTCTGATCAGATGGCGGCGAACCGCGGAACAGCGGTCCGATGTTCGGAGTGGCCTGGCAAAAGAGGACGCTCCGGTGCCGCACTCAATCGAA
>CAWFLT010000008.1:0-165282 GCA_963816795.1 uncultured Acidobacteriota bacterium
TTTCCGCGCGATTCGGGTATTAAGATATCGCCCCGACATGGAGGGGATGTGCCGATCGTATTTGTTCACGGCGTCAACACGCGCAAGGGACCTGCGTACGACGCGGGCAAGCTGGTCACCGACGCGTTCCTTCGCCAGCACTTGAGTGGTGCGACTATTGGTGGGCGGGCGCTCGCGCAGCCCGCGACGACATATCCGTACTGGGGCGACCTGGGGATGACGTTCGCCTACAACATGGCCTCGCTGCCACGGCCGCAGATGCAGGCGCTCGGAGGCACGCCCGACATCGTGATGCAGGAAATCCTCGCGCACGTGCGCGACGCATTTCCAGAGTTGCCGAAGGACAACCCCCTGACGGCACTCGCAACAAAACGACTTCCACTGGCCGTCGATGCCATCAACCATCTCGCACTCAGAACGGTCGCGCCGGGTGACGAGGCCGCGGTCGCCGCGTTTGTGGTTGCGACGTCCGCGTACGCCGAGGAGAATCCGCAACCGGCGTGGCTCGCTCAGGTGCAATCGGATCAGGACTTTCTCAACCAACTGGCCGCGCAGATTGAGCCGCGCTCCGGCATTCAGTCGCTTGGCGGCTTCGGGAATGTGTTCAACAAGATCAAGGCCTCGGCGGCAAAGCTGAATCAGGCGGTACGGAATGCGGCTGGAAAGGCGATCGACAGAGCGGGAGACTTCGCCTCCACCAAGCTGCTCGCGTCGACACGCGACGCGCTGAACGAAACTCTTGGCCGCTTCTTCGGCGACGTGTTCATCTACGTCAACTCTCGAGGCGACAAAGGACGCCCCGGACAAATCCCGCAGCTGGTGCTCAAGGCCTACGACGACGCGCGCGCCGCTGCCCCGAACGAACCGCTTGTCATTATCGGCCACAGTCTCGGGGGCGTGATCTCGTACGATTTGCTGAGCCACTTCCGCACCGATATCGAGGTCGATTTGTTCGTCACCATCGGCTCGCAAGTCGCGCACTTCGAGGAGATGAAGCTTTACCTTGCGAGCGACACCGCAATTCGCGCGCCAGGTAAGGCAAGGACGCCGGCCAACATCAAGCGCTGGATCAACATCTTCGACGAAGTCGACATCTTCTCCTACTCGGTCGACCGCGTCTTCGATCGCGTCAACGTCGACGCGCAGTACGATACTCAGACGTACACGATCAAGGCGCACGGCGCCTACTTCGAACAGGACCGTTTCTATCAGCGCCTGCGGGCGCGCATCGACAGCCTGGGACAGTGACCTATGAGCCTCTACTGGCCTGACCATCCGAGCAAGATTGATCTGAGCGGTCCGCGCCTGCACGCGTTGATCATCGGTGTTGGCGACTACCCGCACCTGGTGGCCGGCGCGCGAAACGCGTTCAAAACCAACTTCGCCCTGCAGCAGCTCACCACCACGGTGTTCACGGCGAAACGCATGGCCAAGTGGCTGGCAACCGAATACACCAACCCCGACGTGCGGCTCGGCTCGATCGAGTTGTTTCTTTCGCCCGCACAGGAAGTCGAGAGGCCCGACGGGTCCAAAGTAAAGATCGAGGACGCCACGATCGCGAAGATCAAGGAGGTGTTTCGAAAGACATGGCTGCAGGAGCGTTCGATTCCGCAGCCGGGCGGCATCACATTGTTCTATTTCGCGGGTCATGGGTTGTCCGCCGGCGGCGCCCACTACCTGCTGACGTCCGACTTCGCCGACCCGGACGCCAACAAGTGGGACCATTGCATCGACTTCTCCAAGTCGCGCGCCGGAATGGGCCACGTCAACTCCACTCAATTGTTCTTCGTCGATGCCTGCCGCGAAACGCCGATCGACATACTCACCCAGGCCAACCCGCCGACCGGCGTTCGCCTCGTCGACGACGCGACGATGTTCGACTATCCCAAGTCGGAGGCGACCTATTACGCGGCGGCCGACGGCCGTCTGGCGTTCGGGCCCGACGACGACGCCACCTACTTCGCCACCGCCGTGATCGAGGCGCTGGACGGTGCGGCGGGGTTGAAGAAGCAAGGGAAGCTGACCGTGGACACGTTCCAGCTCGGGTCGGCGATCGGTCAGATCGTCGACAGCCTGGCGAGTTCGATGACCAAGCCGCTGACCTGCAACCCGCAGCCCACCGGGAAGCCTGCCGTCATCCATCATCCCAAGGCGGTGCATGCGCGAACCTCGATCGTGTGCGTCTCGTCAGAGGCTAAGAAAGTGGCACAGGCGAACAAAGAGTCGGTGATCCGCTTGACGCGCGGCGGCGACGTCATCGAGTCGGCGGCTGGGAAAGAACGTCCGTGGTATGGCCGCATCGCGCCTGGGGATTGGGATATCGAAGTCACGTTCGCTAACCTGCCGCAGGTTAAGAAAAGCGAAACGGTGCTGTCGCCCGTGCACGAAGTCGAGGTGCAGGTATGAGCGGCCGCCTGAAGATCACGTTCACGCCCGACATGCCGCCGGCCTCGGTCGAGGTCGTGGCCCCGGACTATTCGACGGTCGATCGCTTGTGGCTGGCGCCGGGCGCGAACAAGGAAGTGGACGTGCCGTCGGAATGGTCGTTCCTGCGCGTCCACCTCGCGTCGGGGGAGAGCGTCACGTTGAAGGACCCGGGCAACCTCGATCGCACAATCAGCTTGTCCGACCTTCTCTCTGCGCGCCCTCAGCGCTCGTCGGTCGATGCCGCGCCGCGCGTCAAGCGAACCAGCCGCCGCGCCGTGCAGCGTCGCGCCGACGTGCCAGTGACGGAGCCGTTGGCGAAAGAGTTCGTGGCCGGGGTCACCGACGTCGTGCTCGAAGGCGGCCTGAAGGTCATTCTTGTAAATGACACCGATGTTTCGCAGGGGGGTGAACCGTGCGAAGAGGACACAACGGTTGTCTTCAAGCCCTCGAGGTCGGAGGGGCGATACCTGCTCACGCTGGACGCGCACGACGGGCACGTCCGCGTGCGTCTGCCGGGCTCCGCCAGAGAGATCATCGTTCGATCCAACGAGCTTGAGGATGGGCAGCGCATCGCATCGGTGCGAGTCAAGACGTCGAGCGCGCACGCGGATGCGGCCTCGGGATATCTACACCGCGGCGATCTCTACTCCGCGTCGTCAATGATGGATTGGGCGGAGAAAGCGGAGGACATGCTGAAGCAGAAGATGGTCGACCCCTTCGCTGCCGTGGTCGGCGCCTATCTCCTGCTTCGCATGCGCAACATCGAGTTGCTGCACGACTGGACGAAGAACCTGATGGAGATTTGCCCGAATCTCACCGATGCGGTGGTCATTCGTGCCTGGCATCTAATTTTCCGCCGCGGCGACGAGGCCGAGATTCGGCAGCTGTTTGGGCGGGCGCTCGATGGCCCGCTGCCGGTTTTCACGGAGGGCCTGCGGCTTCTCAGCGACGGCGTGCGCCTGCTCGGCGACGACGCGGAGAAAGCGGTGGAGAAGTTGAATCACCATGTGCGGCGGTCGCTGAGCGGCTCGCCGTTCACCGCAACACTCCACCGCGGCGAGAACGCCGTCGACCGCAGCTGGGACGTCGACATCGACTACGCGCAGCGGCTGTGACTCGCTAGACCCGATTCAGCTTGTCGAGCACGAACCTGGTTGCCGTGCCCGCGGCGTTGCCGAGCAGCGGCGTCGCGAAGATGCTCGTCACCGCACCGATCGCGGCTGGCACCAGATCGACCAGTCCATCGATCAGCCGCGCCACGCGGCCGTCGTCTGCCTTGTCGGCCTTCGCGGCTTCGGTGCCTCTTCGGCGGCCGGTCAGCGTCGATAAGTTGCCACCCGCATCCGAGGAGCACGCGTAAATTCTCAGCACCGCCATGGGTTGCAGCCTCGGCCACTCACGATTACAAGCAGAGGAACCCGGATCCTTGCCTCCGGTATCTGGGCATCAGAAGCGGGGCATAGTGAGCGGGCTGGCGGCAGAGCTTTTACGGCCGCCGCATCCTGGCGAAGTCGATCTTCACGGCGCAATGAGCTGATTCTGACGCGCCATCCTGCACTACGATCCTCGTTCGACTCGTCCGTCGGCGTGCTTGGCGAATCTGCCGGCATCCCGGTCATGCACGGGCGCGTTCTCAGGCCAGGGCCAGCCGCCGAACTGCGTGCGGCGGTAGTCGTCGAAGGCCTGCTCCAACTCGGAGCGCGTGTTCATCACGAACGGTCCGTACTGCGCGACGGGCTCAGCGATCGGGTGGCCCTGCAGGAGCAGAATCTCGACTGGGCCATTCACGGCTTCGAGGGGCGCGGGCTGATCGGGCTGAACGCGAATCATCGACGCTCCGTCGATCGTGCGGTCGCCGACCTTGAGTCCCTTGCCCGCGAACACGTGCAGCGCGCGATTGCTGCGTGCGTCGCGCGCCGGAGGCACCATCCACGTCGCGCCTGACTCCATCGCAATCGACCAGATCGCCACGTCAGCCTCGTCACTTGCCGCCCACGAATGCGGGGGAGGCGCGAGCGGCGCGGCGCCTTCGAGCGCGCCGGCGATCACGGTCACCTCCACGCCTGGATACCGGCGACGCGGGATGTCCTTGTCCCAGAACATCGTGAAGTACGGCGTGGCGAACTTGTTCTTGCCCGGCAGGTTCAGCCAGATCTGAAACAGCTCCAGCGTGTTCGGCCCGTTGCGATCGAGCAGCGGGAACATCTCCGAGTGGACGACGCCGGCGCCCGCCGTCAGCCACTGCACGTCGCCCATCCCGAACCGCGCCGCCGCGCCGAGCGAATCCGAATGGTCGATGTAGCCCTTGCGGACGATGGTCACCGTCTCGAACCCGCGATGCGGGTGCTGTGGAAACCCGGGGACCACGTCACCGTGATACATCCGCCAGCCGTCGCTGTTCTCGAAATCCTGTCCGATGTCATGCCCGGCCAGCGAAGCCGCCGGTCCACACTGATCGTTGCCCTTCGGATAGAGATCGATGTGGTGGACGCAGAACAGGAACGGATCGAGCGTCTGCCACCGGTTGCCTAGCGGACTGACTTGAAGGACGGGATCGGACATTTCTGCACCGTACCAAGGTGAAGGCCTGTTTGCTGATTCTAGCGAACACGACCTTCATTTGCTGTTTCAATCGCCGCGCCGTTTCGTTTCGTGACCCAGTCTGGTTGGAGCCAGACGGAAAGTCTGGTCGGAGCCAGACGAAGCGTCGGGTCGCCCAGACGGATCGCGGCGGCTCACCAAGTTCGCCCGCGCTCGTACCTGGCACACTCGGTGCACTACACGCGCAAGCTCTTATGCGCCGCGGTGACCTTGTCCGGCAATTCCGTCAGACAAGCCCCAGGACACCCTTGTGCTACAAGGGTGATGCGCGCGTTGAACAGAGATGGTAGGGTCAGCGAATTGAACGCCACGCCTTCGGCTCGTAGCAGGCCCGTTGCCCATGACGGCAGCGAGCCCAGCCGAACACCCTCCGGATCTGTCAGGCGCGGCCTGTGGCGCGTGGCGGTCGCCCTCACGCTTGCCGCGGCGGTGTCGGCGTGCGGATCGAACGCCCCCACTGGGCCGAGCGCGCCGCCTCCCGGCGCCTCCGCGACGGCGCCGACGATCTCCACGCAGCCTGAAGAGCAGACGATCGCGGCGGGCCAGACCGCGACGCTGACCGTCGCCGCCGGCGGCACCGCGCCGCTCTCGTATCAGTGGTTCTCGGGCGCCAGCGGCGCGACCAGTTCGCCGGCGAACGGCGCGACGTCTGCGACCTTCACGACGCCGGCGCTCGCAGCGACGACGACCTATTGGGTGCGCGTGTCGAATACGGCGGGCGCTGCCGATTCGTCAGCGGCGGAGATCAAGGTGACGCCGGCGCCGGCCGGACCGTCGCCAACGCCGCCACCGGCCCGCCGCGCCGTCGATCACCGCCCAGCCGCAACATCGGACGATTTCGGCTGGACAGGCCGCCACGTTGTCCGTCGCAGCAGACGGCACGGCGCCGCTGACATTTCAGTGGTATTCGGGGACGAGCGGAGCGACGGCGTCGCCGATCGGTGGCGCCACGTCGTCCAGCTTCACGACGCCGTCGTTGACGGCGGCCGCGAGTTACTGGGTCCGCGTCACGAACAGCGCCGGCACCGTGGACTCGACGACGGCGACGATCACGATCTCGGCGACGCCGCCTCCTTCGGCCACTGCGCCGGCAGTGACGTCGCAACCGCTGAGTCAGACGATTTCGTCCGGCCAATCCGTCACCGTGAGCGTCGGCGCGAGCGGCACCGCGCCGTTCTCGTACCAGTGGTACATCGGTGCGAGCGGCTCGACCGCATTTCCCGTGACCGGCGCGACGTCCGCCAGCTACACGACGCCGGCGCTCACGACGACGACGCTGTATTGGGTTCGGGTGTCGAACGCGGCGGGGACCACCGACTCAGGGACCGCGACAATTACCGTCAACGCCCCGGCCGGCATCGCACCGGCCATTACCGCACAGCCACAAGGACAGACCATCACCTCGGGGCAGGCCACCGCGCTCTCGGTCGCGGCGAGCGGCACCGGGCCGCTGAGCTACCAGTGGTACATCGGGGCGAGCGGCGCGACGGCGTTTCCGGTCACCGGCGCCACGTCCGCCAGCTATACGACACCGGCGCTGACCACGACCACGGTCTACTGGGTCCGCGTGTCGAATGCGTTCGGCGTTGCCGATTCGGTCGCGGCGACGATCACGGTCGCCGCGGACACGTCGAACGCGCCGTTCGAAGATCAGGTGCTGGTCCTCGTCAACCAGCGTCGCGCCGCGGGCGCGACCTGCGGCGGCGCGCCGTACGCGCCGGTCGCCCCGATCACGATGAACGGCGCGCTCCGGACGGCCGCACGGCTGCACAGCCAGGACATGGCGGCGCAGAACTACTTCTCACACACGAGTCTCGACGGCCGCACGCTCAGCCAGCGCCTGACCAATGCCGGCTACGCCGGCGCATTTCCGTGGGGCGAGAACATCGCCGCCGGCCAGCCGACGCCGCAGGCCGTCGTGGACGCGTGGATGTCCAGCCCCGGCCACTGCACGAACATCATGAACGGCGGCTATCGCGCGATGGGCGTCGGGTACGCCTTCCGTGCCGGATCCACCTACGGGCACTACTGGACGCAGGATTTTGGGGAAGCTGAGCGGTTTCCGATTCCATGTAGCCGTCGGTACGAGCCAGTCGAGCGTTAGGTACGTAGGGTGCGAGGATCGCGCTCTCGCTGCCATCGTTCCTTGAGAAGAAGACCAGCGTCAGCTCGTTCCACGTACCCGTCGCTTCCGGTCCTGTGGTCCCACCGTGCCCAGCGCTACGTTGAACTGGAAAGCGCTTTAGCGTTTGACCGGTCCAAGCGTGCCGGCCGGAGCCAGTCGAGCGTTTCTTTGATCATCTCGGTCTGCGGCAGATCGTGCCCGGTGCCATCCTGATCCTCGTCGGGCAACCATGCGGAAGTCGCCATCGCGTAGATGACGCACCGACGAGCGTGATGCCGCTCCGCCAATCAGACGCGCTACGATTCCCTCATGACTCGACCACTGTTCGCTGCCCTCCTGGCTCTTGGTCTCGCCGCGCCCCTCGACGGTGCTCGTCCCTCGACTGAGCTCGGGACGACCCTGAGCTCACCGAAGGGTCGAGGCGTCATGAGCGCGAGTCGAATGGCGCCCGCCCTCGCCCAGGACCGCCCGAAAATCGGCGAGACGATCACGACCGAATCCGGCCTCGTCTACAGGTTCACGCAGCTCGGCAAGGGGCCGCAGCCGCAGACTGGCGACCTGATGGTCATTCACGGCATCGGGACGCTCGCGGACGGCAAGGAGTTCTGGAACACACGGACCGATGGTTCGCCCTACGAGTACACACTGGGAGTGGACAGCGTGATTCGCGGTTTCTCGGAAGGCATGCGCAACGTCCGTGAGGGCGATCGCATCGTCATCACGATGAAACCGGAGCTCGCCTACGGCGCACGCGAGCGAACGGGCATCCCGGTGAATTCGACGCTGACGTTCGACTACGAGATTCTCGCGGTCAAGCCCCTGTCCTTTGCGAAGCTCATGCGGGAAGCGATTGCGGCGGGAACGGTTGATGAAGCCATCGCGAAAGTGAAGGCGACCCCGAACCTGCCGGACCACTACGTCAGCCCGTCAAGCATTCAGGCGGCCGCGAACGCGGCGAATCGCAAGGAGGCGGGCACCAATGAAAAGGTGCTCGTGCTGGGACTCACGCTCCTGCCCGATGCGTATCCGTTGCATCAAACGCTGGGCCGGCTTCAGGCCACGCGCGGCGACAAGTCCGCAGCCATCAAAAGTTACGAGACCGCGCTGAAGCTCAATCCGAAGAAGACGGCATCCGAAGTCCGCGACCACGAGGCCACCACCGCAGCGCTGGCCGCGCTGCGCTGATCAAGAACTGGACGGGCGCGCGAGCCTCGTGAACCGTGAAAAGACGGTGACAGGGCGAACACGCCGGGCGGCGTGCCGTAGAGTGTCTCTAGAGGAGGCCGGCGAACATGCACGGCAATTCGTTTGTTCCCACTGGCGCTGCCGGCCGGCTGTACTCGAGAGTCGCGGCTGGCCATGCCTCTGGCGGGCTGCCTCGCGCTGATCGTCGTCCTGTCGGCAGTCACCGGGACGACGGCGCAAAGTCGACTGGCGGCGTTACCTCTGCAGGCGCCGGCGCCTCCCGACAACCCGACGACGCCTGAGCGTGTGGCCCTCGGGCGGGCGCTGTTCTGGGACCCGATTCTGTCTGGGCAAAAGGATGTGGCGTGCGCGACGTGCCACCACCCGGATTTCGGCTATTCGGACGGCCTCGATCTCTCGATCGGCGTAAACGGCGTCGGGCTCGGTGCCGGCAGATCCTTCGACGCCGGTCACCCGCAGCGACTGGTGAAGCGCAACAGCCAGACGGTGCTGAACGTCGCGTTCAACGGACTCAGCGCCGGCAGCGGCGCCGGTCCGGCGGAGGCGCCGATGTTCTGGGACCTCAGAACGCGCGGCCTCGAGGCACAGGCGCTGGAGCCGCTCAAGGCGCTTGAAGAAATGCGTGGCGACGCCTATGGGGAAGACCGGGCGCTTCGTGAAGTGGTGGCACGACTGTCGGCGATCCCGGAATATCAACGACTGTTCGCGCGCGCGTTCGGCGGCACCTCGCCGATCAGCGAGGGCAACCTGGGGCGCGCGCTCGCGGCATTTCAGCGCACGCTGGTCGCCTCGAACTCGCCGTTCGATCGATACCTGCGCGGCGACTCGACGGCGCTCACCGCCGATCAGATCCGAGGGATGGAGCGGTTCCAGTCGGTCGGCTGTGTCAACTGCCACAACGGCCCGATGTTCTCCGACTTCACCGCCCACGTGCTCGCCGTGCCCGACAATCGCAAACTCACGGCGTCGGATGCCGGCGTGAGCCAGAGTTACGCATTTCGCACGCCCTCACTGCGCAACTTGAGCGTGACGGCTCCCTACATGCACAACGGCGTCTTCGCGACGCTGGACCAGGTCATCGACTTCTACGAGCGCGTCAGCGGCGGCGGCCGCGGGGGACGCGGCGGTGCGGGGCGAGGCGGCCGCGGACTGAATCCGCAGGTCGAACGAACGCAGATCGACCCCCTGGCTCGTCAGCTCAACATGCGCGGCAGATCCCAGCGCGACCTCATCGCGTTTCTTGGCGCACTGAACGACCCGGAGTTCGATCGAACGGTTCCAGATCGCGTCCCCAGCGGGCTTGCCGTTGGCGGACGGGTTGTTGCCGACAGGCGGTAACAGCGGATCCGCTCCGGGTCCTGCCCTGCTCTCGCCTCACAGGGCACGCTCCTTGCACTACTAAAGGTCGCTTGCCAAGGGGACGACCATGACTCGCGATGCCTTCGATAGCGAACGCGGCCGGATCGAACGGACTCTGAACATGCTCGAGCGCTCGAGCGACCAGCTCCTCGCCGGACTCCCGGTTCCGACGTCGGTGCTGAGCGCGGCGGTGGCGTTCCTTCGAGCGACGGAGGACGCCGCGTACGAGGACGCCCAGAAGGCACACGACAGACCTGTGCTCGCTGGCTGCGTCGAGGAGCATGTCGCGGCCCGATTGCCACTGGCGGGCATGGAGCACGCGCTGACAGGTTTGGCCGCCGGGAACCGGTCCGCGGCGGCAGCGTTTGCCACGTCTGCTCGCGACTACGTGAAGCTCTGGCGCGAACACGTTCGAGCCGACGATCGGCTCCTCAGCGGGCGGGATCGCTGAGGGTTTCTTCGCGGTTTGATGGGGAAACTTCCGCACGACCGGCCGAGGCACTCAGCCTCGCTGCGCGAACGACACGGCGGTGACGAGGAGTCCGTACGCCGTCACGGCCAGGGCCGTCCGAATCAGGTGAAAGCGGCGCCAACGCTCGCGGAGCCGCTCGGCGGCGGGTGGCACGTCACCTTCGGCGCGCCGGCGAAACTGGCTGTTGATCGGCTCGGCGATGACCACTGAGCTGACCAGGATGGTGGCCAGACACGCGATCCCGGCGAGCGCCAGCGTCTGAGAGACGCCGTCGGTCGCGGACGCGAATCCCGCGGCCCCGAGGCCGCAAATGACGAGCAGAATCGGCATCGCCGGATCCGCCTTGCGCACGGACCGCCGGAAGTCGATGGCGTAGTCACTGAGCGTCTGTCGACGCCAGATCCACACGCGTTCCCACGCGTACCAGACGACGCCACCGGTGAAGATCCCACCGGCAGCGAGCATGACGATGGTCGAAAGTCGAAGCGCGTCTGCCATGTGTGTCCTCCTTGCGTGCGGCTGCCTATTCCTCGCGATCCGCGCTGGTTTCGAGCCCCTTGCAGATCTCGCGCAACACTCGCGCCGTGTCGTCGAGATCGGCAATGTTGATCCCGCGCGTGAGCGTATTGACCCACTCGGCTTGCAGCGCATCGATCGCGGCGTACTTCGATCGACCCTGCGGGCTCAGTTCGATGAGCTCCGAACGACGATGGTCGGAGTTCGGCGCCTTCGTCAGCAGGCCGTCCTCGACAAGGCGGTTGACGGAGGCGTGCACGCTCTGGCGCTGCAGTCCCATCCGTCTGGCGATTTGGGGCACGGTGAGCGGCCGCCCGGCGAGCGCGATGGCCCCCAGGACCTGCCACCGCGCGGCCGTCAGCCCGTGGCTGCCCGCCAGCGCATCGCCGGCGGCCAGCAGCAGTCCGTTCGCGCGGAAGATCGTCAGGATGACCGAGGTCGCGGCATCGCCACGCGGTGTGCGTCGCGTTCGAGACATATTGTCAGTATACTGACAACATGTCTGTAAGTTGTCAATTGGCGCTTCAGGCCGACGCGGCGTCTTCGGCGGCGGTGCAGGGCGACAGAGGCAGCCGGAAGATCTCGGCGAACCGGTCCAGGAGCTGCCGGTCGCCCACGATCCGCACCACCCCGCTCGCGAGCGCGTCGCCCGGCGTGATGGCGCCGGTCATCAACTCCCGCAAGGCGGGGCCCGTCTCGATCACGAGATCCGGGCGATCGATTGATCCGGGCGCCGCCGTGAGGACGCCATTCGCCACGCGCGCGTGCGCCACGGCGTCGCCGGCGCGCACCTCGAACGTCGCATGCAGCCGCCGCGCCGCCGGCTTCTGAAATGTCGCCTGCAGCGCGAGCGCCAGCGAATCCGGATTCAGCACGTCGTCCGGGTGCGGATCCCCGAGGGATCGCGCGCCCCAGACGCCAAGCGACAGCAGGATCGGGCGCAACTCCTGGCCATAGGCCGTGAGCTCGTAGCCGACGCCAGACGAGGGCCTGGCCAGGGCTCGCCGGCGAACGACGCCTGCCTGCTCCAGCTCCTTGAGCCGCGCCGTGAGGATGTTCGATGGAATCCGCGGCAGTCCGCGCTGCAAGTCGCTGAACCGCTTGGGGCTCAGCATCAGATCGCGGATGACCAGCAGCGTCCATCGTTCGCCCACGAGCTCGAGGGCGCGAGCCAATCCGCAGAACTGACCGTAGGGGCGATTCGCCATCCAGAATCTACTTGACTATACGAAGTTTACTTGTTTATAACAAGTGATATTGCCACCGCCGCGCGGCGGGGCCTCGCCTGCGGCGTTCGCCCCTCCCCTGGAACGCTCGACGTCGCCCGACCGTCACAACCAGAAGGCAGGATGGTGGTTTCGCCTGCGCCGCGTCACGAAGCAAGGGGCTCGAATGTTTCCATACCCGCAGTCAACCATGCGAGCGGATCGAGGGCGCGCCTCGGGCGCGCTGATGGAGGCGCCGGGCGTACGACGACGCCCGGCAAGGTGACGTCATCCCGCATCAGGACCAGGTGCGATTCCTCGCCGAGGTGTCGGAGGCCATCGCGTCGCACAGCAATCTGACGGCGCTCTTTCGCGATCTGGCGAGGCGGCTGCCTCCCCTGCTGCCGTTCGAGGTGATCGCGCTCTTCCTGCACGACCCCGACAAGCAGGTCATGCGCGTGCGACATGCTGGGCACCGCGGACGCTGACCGCATTCCGCCCGGGCTCGAGCTGCCGGTCGACGCGTCGTACAGCGGGGCCGTGTTCACGACGCAGGAACCGGTCGTCGTGCGCCGCGCTGAAGACGACCGGCGATTCCCCGAAAGCGGGACACTGCTGCGCGACATCGGCGTCGAGTCGTTTGCGGTGTTCCCGCTCACGACGATCACGCGCCGCCTCGGCGCGATCGGGTTCGGCAGCCTCAACGGGTGCGCGTTCCCGGCGCCGGAGCTCGAGTTCCTGCGCCAGGCGGCGCGGCAGATCGCGGTGGCGGTGGACAACGTGCTGCACGGCGAGAGCGCGGAGGCCGCCCGCGCGCAGCTCAGCCGGGAACGCGATCGTCTGCGCCTGCTGGTCGAGGTGTCTGAGTCCATCGCGTCGTATCGCGATCTCGACGATCTGTTCAAGGTGCTCAGCGAGCGGCTGCCGCGGCTGGTGCCGTTCGACTTCATCAACCTCGTCCTGCACGATCCGGCGCGCAACGTGATGCGGCTGCAGATCCTGACGACTGAGGCGCCGACGACGATCACGCCGGGCCTCGAGCTGCCGGTCGACGAATCGCCTGGCGGCCTCGTCTGGCGGACGCAGCAGCCGTTGATGATCGGGGACCTGACGCAGGAACGTCGCTTTCCGCACCTGACGCCGCGGCTGCTCGAAAACGACGTGCGCACGTACTGCGCGGTGCCGCTCACGACCGCGTTGCGCCGGCTGGGCGCGCTGGGCTTCGGCAGCATGAAACCCGACGCCTACGACGAGGCGCGATCTCGAGTTCATGCAGCACATGGCGAGGCAGGTCGCGGTCGCCGTGGACAACGTGCTGCATGACGAGAGCGCCCGCCTCGCGCAGACGCAGCTCGCGCGCGAGCGCGACCGGCTGCGGGTGCGGCTCGAGATCAACAACGCCGTCGTCTCGCACCTGGACATGGACGAGATGTTCGCGGCGATCAGCGTCGCGCTTTCGCGCGCGATTCAGCACGACGGCTGCGGCCTCGTGCTCTACGAGAAGGACATGCGCCGGTTCCGCTGCCACGTGCAGCACGCCAACGGCGAACATGCGATCGAAGAAGGCGCGGCGGATGCCGATGCCCTCTGCGGTCCGTCGTCGATCGCCATCGACAGCCGGCGTCCGGCCGTGCTCGGGTTCGACGAGCTGAAGGCGCTGGCGCCGACCTCGAAACTGGCGCAACGTCTCCTCGAGAAGGGCGTGAAATCGTTCTGCGCCGTGCCGCTGGTGTCGCATGAGCGCACGCTGGGAACGCTGAACATCGGTCGTCTCATGGAGTCCGCGTTCACACCCGACGACGTGGACCTGCTCACCGACGTCGCCCAGCAGGTGTCGATCGCCGTCGAGAACGGGATGGCGTATCGCGAGATCGCCGAGCTCAAGGAGAAGCTCAACACCGAGAAGCTCTACCTCGAAGACGAGATCCGGACGAGCTTCAACTTCGGCGAGATCGTCGGCGAGAGCCCGGCGCTGACGCAGGTGCTGCAGCAGGTCGAGATCGTCGCGCCGACCGACTCCACGGTGCTCATCCAGGGCGAGACGGGAACCGGCAAGGAACTGATCGCGCGCGCGATCCACAACCTGAGCGGCCGCAACGCGCGGACGTTCGTGAAGCTCAACTGCGCGGCCATTCCGACGGGGCTCCTGGAAAGCGAGCTCTTCGGGCACGAGAAGGGCGCCTTCACGGGCGCGATCGCGCAGAAGGTCGGCCGGTTCGAGCTCGCGCAGGGCGGCACGCTGTTCCTGGACGAGGTCGGCGACATCCCGCTCGAGCTGCAGTCGAAGTTCCTGCGCGTGCTCCAGGAGCAGGAGTTCGAGCGACTGGGCGGCACGCGGACGATTCGCGTCGACATCCGCCTCGTCGCCGCGACGAACCGCGACCTCACGGCGATGGTCGCGAACCGGGAGTTCCGCAGCGATCTCTACTACCGGCTGAACGTGTTCCCGATCGTCAACCCGCCGCTCCGCGATCGGCGGGACGACATCCCGCGGCTCGTGCAGTTCTTCACGCGGAAGTTCGCCAAGCGGATGAACAAGGGCATCACGTCGATCCCGACCGCCACCATGACGGCGCTCTCGCGCTATCACTGGCCCGGGAACATCCGCGAGCTCGAGAACTTCATCGAACGCGCGGTGATCCTGTCGCGGGGATCGAGCCTCGAGCCGCCGCTGGCCGAGTTGACGCAGGGAACTGCCGCTTTGTCACTCGCACCCGCTGATGCGCCCGCCGCGCTCTCGACGCTCGAGGACGCCGAACGCGACCACATCCGGCGCGCGTTCGAGCAGACGAACTGGCTGGTCGGCGGCCCGTCAGGCGCGGCCGCGCGCCTCGGCATGAAGCGGACCACGCTCCAGTCGAAGATGGAGCGGCTCGGCATCGCGCGGCCGGCCGCGCGCTGACGGGTCGTGGTTACGATGTTCGAGCCTCCGGCACGCCGGCGAACGAAAGATCGTCGATCTCCTCCTGGGTCAACTGCAGGGACATCGCCGCGGCGATCTCGTCGATTTGATCGGGCCGCCGCGCGCCGGCCACGGCGGCGGTGACGGCGCCGTGATGCAGCGTCCACGCCACGGCGACCGCGGCCGGTGTTGTTCCTCGCGTCGCGGCGACGAGGCGAAGACGCTCGACGAATCCTGGCGCCGTGACCCGCGCGGCCTCCTGGAACGCCGCGCTCTGGCGGCGCCAGTCGTTGTGTGGCAGCCGATGCAGGCGCTCGGCGGTCATGGCGCCGGTCAGCAGACCCGACGCCATGGGCGACGACGCCAGCACGCCGATGCCGTGGTAGCGGCAGTACGGCAGCATCGACGTCTCGGGATCGCGATGCATGAGCGAATACGACACCTGCAGGCTGGTCACCGGCGCGATGCCCTTGAGCCGGCTCAATTGCGCGGCGCTGGCGTGCGCGAGTCCGAGAAACCGCACCTTGCCTTCTCGCTGCAGGTCCGCCAGCGTGCCCCACGCCTCTTCCAGCGATCCGCCCTCGGATCGCCACGGACTGAGCTCGCACGGCAGGTCGATCTGATAGAGGTCGATCGCGTCGACGTCGAGCCGCCGCAGGCTGGCTTCGGCCTGACGGCGGATCGACGTCCGTCGCAAGCTGCAGGAGACGTTGCCCAGCTCATCCCAGATCAGGCTGCCCTTGGTGAAGATGTACGGCCGATCTCCGACGGGCACGTCGCGCAGGGTGCGGGCGATGATCGTCTCGGATCGACCCAGGCCGTAGACGGCAGCGGTGTCGATCCAGTTGATGCCCCGGTCGAGCGCCCGCCGAATGGTGGCCATCGACGCCGCGTCGGGCTGCGGGCCCCACCCCAACCGCCAGTCGCTGCCCCCGATGGCCCAGGCGCCGAGCCCGACCGGCGTGATGGCGAGCGTCGAGTTGCCGAGGAAGCGCCGTTCCATCGCCTAGGCTCCGCTAGTGCCGTTCCAACTGTTCCGCCAGAGCCGCACCCTCGACGTGCAGGTGAGGCGGAGTGGAGCCGGAACCCTATGCGCGCATTAAGTTGGAACGGCACTAGAAGCCGCCCTGTCTGAAGAGCCCGCGCGGCGGCGCCGTCGGCATCGCGATCAGCGCAGCGCCACGCACCGCAATCGCCTCGCCAACCGCGGATGGCGACGCGAGCTGCACGGCCTCGAACGTGACCAGCGACGACTGATGGTCGAGCATCGCCTGGAGCCGATTGACCTGCGCCTGGAGCAGGTCGCGCTGCGCCTGCGTCACCAGGAACGTCGTCGAGAGGCCGGCGTCGAAGCGCTTCCGCTCGACGTCGAGGCGCTGTTCGGCGAGCGACTCGCCGGCGCGCGCCGCGTCCATCCGTTGCGACGTGCTCTGAATCTGCCGCGCCGCCTGCCGGACGGCCTTCGACGATCTGCAGCTCGAGGCTCGCGATGCGGTGGCTCACCTGCCGCCGCTCGATCTCCGCGCGCGCGAGGTTCGCCTTGTCGTAGCGGTCGCCGATCGGATGGCTGACCGTGACCCCGACGCTCCAGGACGAGAGGTCGTGCTTGAACAACTGGCCGAGGGTGTTGCCGAAGCCCGTGCCCAGTCGTCCGGTGACCTCACCGGGGAACGGCCCCGTCCGCAGCAGCTGGGTGCCGCCAAGTCCGCCGCCGCGATACGACGCTTCGAGGCGCACGTCCGGCAGCTTCTGGTTGGTGAAGAGCTCGACGTCGGTCTCCGCGTCCGCGAAGTCTCGACGCGCCCGCGCGAGATCGTGGCGCTCGTCGAGCGCCGATGCGAGGGCGCGCTCGACGTCGGGCGAGGCGCCGCCGCTCGGCTCATCGACCGGATCGATGCTCGCGCGCCAGAACGTCGCGTCGCCGGGATCCATGATGAGACGCCGGAGACGATCCTCGGCGTCCTTCGCGATGGTCTCGGCGCGAATCAGGTTCTCGCGACGCTGCGCCACCTCCGCCTCGGCCTGCACGAGATCCAGCGGCGGCACCTGCCCGATGGTCACGCGCGCACGATTCTGGCGGACGAGATCCTCGGCCAACTCGAGCGACCGCTGCTGCACGCTGACATTGGCGACCGCGGCCTTGAACGTCCAGTACGCGAGCTTGACCGTCGCGACCGTCTGCACGACCGATTCGCGGAATCGCAGCTCGGCGCGCTCCTTGCCACGCCCGGCGATGACGTACTGATGCCGCGCCACGTCGATCGTGCGGTTCTTGAGGAGCGGCTGTGAGAACGCGACGTGCAGTCCTGACTGAAGCGCCGGATCGTAGGCGCTGAACGGGTTGTTTGACGTGATGCGCGCGGCGTCCCAGCTGACGGTCCACGTGCCGCCACCGCGGCGGAGGCGCTGTGTGAGTCCGGCCGACGAGAACCACTCGCCCGTCCTCACGGCCTCGGTGCCCTGGAACGCGCTGAGCGGCGCCGCGGCCTGGCCCGTTCGGGCCGCCAATGCCTGGAACACCGGATCGAAGGCGCCGCGCGTGCCGGCGAGACGCTCGGACTCGCTGTCGACGCCCAGCCGGATCACCGCCAGATCGGGATTGTGTTCCACGGCGCGGCGCACCGCGTCTTCGAGGGTCAGCGGCAGTTTCGTCACGTCCTGCGCCGCCGCCGGGGTGGCAATCACCGGAAAGACAATGGCGAACGCGATCGCGCGCGCGAGAAAGTGCGGTTTCGGAATCATGATCAGCTCTCCTCAAACGCCGGCCGGCGCCATGTCGGGCGCGCTCGTGCGCTCGTCGCGTGTCTCGTCGACGACGGCGACGGGAACGCGCCTGCGCGCGACCAGCATGTAAATCGAAGGCACGACGAAGAGCGTGAACAGCGTGCCGATCACCATGCCGCTGACGAGCATGATGCCGATGCTGTTGCGCGCCCCGGCACCCGGCCCCGTCGCGATGACCAGCGGGAAGTGCCCGGCGACCGTCGCCGCGGTCGTCATCAGGATCGGCCGCAGCCGCGTGCCAGCCGCGCCGATGATGGCGGCGAGCTTGTCCTGGCCGGTCTCCTGCAGGTGATTGGCAAACTGCACGATCAGGATGCCGTTCTTCGCGACCAGCCCGACCAGCGTGATCAGGCCGATCTGGCTGTAGATGTTGAGCGTCGTGAGCCCCAGGAACGAAAACAGGAGCGCACCCGAGACCGCGAGCGGCACGGACCCCGCCAGGATGATGAACGGATCGCGGAAGCTCTCGAACTGCGCGGCCAGAACGAGATAGATCAGAATCGCCGAGAGCAGGAACATCCCGAGGAACCGGCCGCTCTCGGTGCGCAGCTGCCGCGACTCCCCTGCGTAGTCGAGCGTGAAGCCCTGCGGGAGGATCGGCCTTCGCCTCGTCCTCGAGGAAACTGAGCGCCTGGTCGAGCGGCACGGGCGGCGGAATCACGCCCTGTACCCGCACCGCGTTGAGCTGCTGGAACTTCTTCAGCTCGCGCGGCTGAGCCGAGGTCTTGAGCGTCGCGAACGTCGAGAGCGGCACCAGCCGATCGCCGGCGCCGGTGACGTGCATCTCTGAGAGCTGATCGGGCGTCAGCCGATGCGCCCGCGCGACCTGCGGAATGACCTTGTAGCTGCGGCCCTGAATGCTGAACCGGTTGACGTAGTCGCCGCCGAGGAGCGTCGACAGGTCCTGTCCCGCCTGGCTGAGGTCCACGCCCTGCGACCGCACCTTGTCGCGATCGAACACGACCTCGGCCTGCGGCTGGTCGAACTGGAGGTCGGCATCGGCGAACATGAACAGTCCGCTCGCGAACGCCTTCTCCACCAGCTTGCCGGCGAACTCCCCGAGCCGCTCGGGCTCGGCGGCCGACGAGATCACGAGATCCACCGGGAAATCTCCGCCACCGGGCAGCGGCGGCGGCGTCACGGTGATCACGCGAATGCCGGGAATCTGCGACAGCGGTCCGTTGACCTCCATCATCAGTTGCTCGGTGGTCTTCGTCCGTTCGCTCCACGGCTTCGTGACCATGCCGCCGAATCCGCCGGTCGGAAACGTGAGCTGAAAGATGCTCGCGGCCTCGGGGAACGACTTGTAGACGTCGTGGACCTGGTCCGCAAACATCCGGGTCTGATCGATCGTCGAGTTCGGCGCGGCCTGGACGATCGAGAAGATCACGCCCTGGTCCTCGGCCGGCGCCAGCTCGCTCTGCGAGAACATGTAGAACGGCGCCATCAGGAGCACGACGATGGCCCAGAACGTGATGACGACGGGGCGATACCGCAGCGTTCCGGCGAGCACGCGGAGGTAGAACTGCCGCAGGCTCTCGAACCGCCGGTCAACCAATCCGGCGAACCCGCGCTCGGTGTCGCCCGCGCGGAGGAGCTTCGCGCCCATCATCGGCGAGAGCGTCAGCGCCACGATGCCGGACACGATCACCGCGCCCGCGAGCGTGAAGGCGAACTCACGGAAGAGCGCGCCGGTGAGGCCGCCCTGGATGCCGATGGGCGTGTAGACCGCGGCGAGCGTGATCGTCATCGCGATGATCGGGCCGACCAGCTCGCGCGCCGCTTCGATCGCCGCCCGGACCGGCGGCTTACCGAGGTGCACGTGCCGCGCGACGTTCTCCACCATCACGATCGCGTCGTCCACGACGAGACCGACGGACAGCACAATGGCGAGCAGCGTCAGCAGATTGATCGTGAACCCGGCGGCCAGCATCAGGCCCGCTGCACCGACGAGCGAGATCGGAATCGCGACGACCGGAATGATCACGGACCGGACCGAGCCCAGGAACAGGAAGATCACGAC
The DNA here is from genome assembly GCA_963816795.1 of uncultured Acidobacteriota bacterium. Classification (GTDB taxonomy): domain Bacteria; phylum Acidobacteriota; class Vicinamibacteria; order Vicinamibacterales; family SCN-69-37; genus CAWFLT01. Next base: position 19,621 of record CAWFLT010000008.1, read on the forward strand.
GATGACGATCAGGAGCGTCTCGCCGAGCGTCGTGAGCACTTCGTTGATGGCGTCCTGGATGTACTCGGTCGAGTCGTACGGAATGCCGGCCTTCATGCCGGCGGGCAGCTGCGCTTCGACTTCGCCGAGCGCCGCGCGTGTCCGCTGGATGACGTCGAGCGAGTTGGCGGTCGGCAGCACCCAGACGCCCATGAAGACCGCCGTCTCGCCGTTGAACCGGACGTCTTCCTCGTAGTTCTCCGCGCCGAGCACGACGTCGGCGATCTCGCCGAGCCGCACGACCACGCCGCCGACTTCCTTGACGACGAGCTGCCGGAACTCCTCGGGCGTCCGCAGATCGGTGTTGGCGATCAGGTTCACCGACACCATCGAGCCCTTGGTCCGTCCGAGCGCTGACAGGTAGTTGTTGCGAGCGAGCGCCTCCCGCAGGTCGGAGGGCGAGATGCCGTACGAGGCCATCCGATCCGGCTTGAGCCAGATGCGCATCGCAAACGTGCGGTCGCCGAGGATGTCCGCCCGCTGGACGCCGCTGACGGCGCTGAGCTTCGGCTGGACGACGCGCATCAGGTAGTCGGTGATCTGCGTCTGATCGAGATCAGCGGACGAGAAGCCGAGGTACATCGCCGCGAACTGCGCGTCGGCGGTCTCGAGCTCGATGATCGGCGCCTCGGCCTCAGGCGGCAGGTCGTTCCGGACCTGCGCCACCTTCGCCTGGATCTGCGTGAGCGCGTCGTTCGTGTCGTAGTTCAGCTTCAGGTGCACCGTGATGGTGCTGATCGCCTGCGCGCTCGACGACTCGATGTAGTCGATGCCGTCCGCGCTGGCGATCACGCGCTCCAGCGGCGTCGTGATGAACCCGCGGACGAGATCCGCGCTCGCGCCGACGTACACCGTCGACACCTTCACGACCGCGATGTCGCTGCGCGGGTACTGCCGGACGCTCAGCGCCCGAATCGACTGCAGCCCCGCCAGGAGAATGACCAGGTTGACGACGACCGCGAGCACCGGCCGCCGGACGAAGAGATCCGTGAACTTCATTTATCGATCCTCGGGCCGGGGAGACGGGTTGTTGCCGGGCTGCACGTTGTTGTTCACGAACACGGCCGCGCCCGTGCGCAGCTTGAAGACGCCGGACGTGACGACTTCCTCGCCGGGCTTCACGCCCGACACGACCGCCACCTGGTCGCCGCGCGTGCCGCCCAGCTTCACGAACTGCTGACGGACCCCGCGGTACGGCTTGCCATCCGGTCCTTTGACTTCGCCGACGATGAACACCGAGTCGCCGAACGGCGCGTAGCTGATCGCCGACGCCGGCAGCGCGACGATCGGCTGACTGGTGCCCAGCACGACCTCGGCCTGCACGAACATGCCGGGCCGCAGCTTGCCGTCAGGATTGGACAGCGTGGCCTGTACCTGGACGTTGCGCGTCGCCTCGTTGACGGTCGAGTCGAGCGCGGTGACGCGTCCGGTGAACACCGCGCCGGCGAGATCGCCCGCCGTCAGGCGTACCTCGCGGCCGGCGCGCACGCGCTGCACGGCCTGCTGCGGGACGCCGAAGTTCACGTAGATCGGATCGAGCGACTGCAGCTGGACGACTGGATCGCCGGCAGACGAGGTACTGGCCGAGGTTGACCTGCCGCAGCCCGAGGATCCCCGAAAACGGCGCGCGAATCATCTTGCGATCGATGGCCGCGCGCATCTCGCCGACCCGTGCTTCGCCGTGCTTCTGGTCGGCCGTCGCGCGATCGAACTCCGCCTTCGACACGACCTGCTCGTTCAGCAGGCCCTGCATGCGGTCGAAGTTGAGCCGCGCGAGCTCGCGCTCGGCCTCGGCCGCGGCCAGCTGCGCGCGCTCCGATCTCGTGTCGAGCGTCACCAGCACATCGCCGGCACCCACCGCGCGGCCCGAGTCGAAGTGGATGCGATCGACCGTTCCCGACAGATCGGCGCTGACGGTCACGCCCTGCACGGACGCGACCGTCCCGATCGCGCCGAGCGTCTCCGGCCACGTCACTTCCGTCGCGACGATCGTCGTCACCGCCTCGGGCGGCATCTGGAACGCCGCGCCTTCCGCCATCGCGGTCTGAATCTGCTTGACCTTGATCACGCCGAGACCGGCGATGATCGCGACCGTCACCACCAACATCAGAATCATTCGTTTCGCCATGAACACCTCAACTCCGCGAACCTGCTCAAGGGCAATTTGCGATCCAGGAACGAAGCGGGCGTGAAGCCGTATTCACGCGTTCGCCGGCGCGCGGCGAAACGGCGATTGCCGCCGACCAGTCGGCAGCTGCCGGCCCGTCGGCGCCCGCCTCGCACAGATCGGCGACGGCAGGCCCGCTTCGCCACAGTTCGGCACGGCGGGCAGGCCTCGCCTTCGCGACAGTTCGCTACGGCGCGGCAGACGACGACGTGGCACAGGTCCTGCTCTTCGATCGTCACGTCAAGTGACCAAGAGCCTCATCGCCCCTCGAAGCCCCGACTATTCGCCCACCGCCGGCGAGGCGCGCGAATTTCTGCAGGAACGCCTGGCGTACCTCGGCCGGGTCTACGGTCGATCGCGATCAGCTTCTACGTGGTGGGCAATCTGGTGTCTGCGGGCTTCGAGGCCTTCTGGCAGCAACTGGGCCATCCGACGATGTGGATCGTGCCCGCGGCGTGCACGGTCTACCTGGCGCAATGGCTGTTGTGCCGGCGCGGGGCGATCTCGCAGGGAGCGCTGCGGGCGATCGATGCCGCGTCGACCACCCTGGCGGCCGCGCTCCACTCGTTGATGGTGTTCGCGACGATGCCGGGCGAGCTCGCCGGGCATGTCCTACACGCGTGCGCTGCTACTCGTGACATTCGGTCTGCTCATTCGCGCCGTCGTCGTGCCGAGCAGCGCTCGACGCACGTTCGCGCTGGGCGTGGTGGCGGCCGGGTTGTCCGGAGTGACCAGTCATCTTTGGTACGCCGCTCAGCCGGCAGGTGTGACGTTGCTGCTGCATACGGCGCTCACGGGGCTGTGGGCGCTGGGCGCTGTCGTGATTGCGACGCTCGCGTCACACGTGATCTACGGGCTCAGACGTGAGGTGCGGCAGGCCCGACGGATGGGTCAGTACACCCTGCTCGAGAAGATCGGCGAAGGCGGCATGGGCGCCGTGTACCGGGCGAACCACGCGATGCTGCGACGCCCGACCGCCGTCAAGCTGCTGCCACCCGAGCGTGCGGGCGCGGAGCGCGTACAACGCTTCGAGCGGGAGGTGCAGCTCACCAGTCAGCTGACGCACCCCAACACGATTTCGATTTTCGATTACGGCCGGACCCCGGATGGCGTCTTCTATTACGCGATGGAGTATCTGGAAGGCGTGACGCTCGAACAGCTCGTCAGCATCGACGGACCTCAGCCTGCGGGGCGCGTGATCCACGTCATGCGTCAGGTGGCGGCGTCGCTGTCGGAGGCGCACGGCGTCGGCCTCGTGCACCGCGACATCAAGCCGAGCAACGTGATCCTCGTCGCCGAGCGCGGTGGCGCGCACGACGTCGCGAAGGTCGTGGACTTCGGGCTGGTGAAGGAAATGGAGGAAGATGCCGGTCTCACTCGCGAAGGGCGCCTGGCCGGCACTCCGCACTACCTGGCGCCCGAGGTCATCACCTCATCGCGCGACGTCGTCCCGCAGAGTGACCTCTACGCGCTGGGCTGCGTCGGGTACTTCCTGCTCACTGGACAACGCGTGTTCGAGGGGAAGTCGGTGATCGAGATCTGCAGCCATCATCTGTCCACGGCACCGGTTCCGCCCTCTGTGCGGCTGGGGCGGCCGGTTCCCGAGTCGCTGTCGGCGATTCTGCTGGCCTGTCTCGAGAAATCGCCGGCGCAGCGGCCGGCATCGGCGCAGGCCCTGGTCGAGATGCTCGACGCCTGCGAGGACGTTGCCGCCTGGACGAACGACTCCGCGCGCGTGTGGTGGAACCTCCGCGGCCCGGCGCTGATGGCGCGTGTGCGCCGGCGGCACGACGAACCTGCAGATGCGGAGAGGACGTTGACGAGGCCAGTCCCCGCGGCGTGAATTTTCCAAACGCGTAGCGCGGATTGGGCTGCAATCCGCGTGCAGGTGGCGGGCCCCAACCCGGCCCGCCCTACGTACTGCCGCGCAGACTCCTAGAACAAACTCACGACGTAAAGGTAAAAGACGTACAGTTCGCCTCAGGAGGCCCTGTCGAGCCTCCCAGTCGCCGGAGCTGGGCGTGCCGACGCGAACTCACGTGCGAACGTCCGGAGGTCGCTCCAGTCCGTGTACTCGTAGTCCCGGCGGGTGTCCGTGTCACCGTGCGCACGAGCGACAATGCGCTTCATGACCCAGCGCGTGATCCAGTTATAGCGGGTGTACAAAAGCGCGCCGGGAACGACCTTGACCACCGTGGGTCGCCATCCGGTCTCTTTGACAAACTCCTCGAGCATCGTCGCGAGCGCGGCGCGCGTCGATTCGCTCTTGTCGAGGACACTCAGGCAGACCGAGACGAACGCGGTGTGGCGCCCGTTGAGCGTGGCGGCGTGCGCCTTCACCCAGCGACGCACATCGCGCTGATACCGCCGAGCTCGGACCGGGCTCGCGACGATGACGGCGTCGTAGTCCGCGGGGTTGGGATCGACGCGGCTCCTCACATTGATGACATCGACGTCATGGTCCAGGGACCGGACGCTCTCCGCGAGCGCCGTGGCGATTTTCCGGGTGTGTCCATCCGTGGTTCCATAGAGGACGAGCGTTCGCGGGCGCAGCATGGCAGCCTCCTGTAAGGCACGAGGGCACACCTGTTTCAGAGCAACACGCATGCCGCTCGAGGATGCGCTTGTTGCCTGACAAATCTGAGGAATCGACGAGCGACCGCGGCTTTTCCCGTATCGTACAAAGTCGCGGGCGGACTATTCCGCAGCCGGTTGCCGGTCCGCCCAAGCTCTGGGAGAATGTCGCGGTCAGATGGAGCCCCATCCGATCGGCGTACAGTCAGCCGCGTGGATTCTTTCAGCGATCCTCGACTCATCCGAGGACGCGATCATCGTCAAAGACCTGTCCGGGGTCGTGCTGGCGTGGAACCGCGGCGCTGAGCGCATGTACGGCTACTCGGCTGCCGAAATGGTCAGCCGCTCGATGACGGCGCTCGTGCCGCCGGATCGGGCGGCGGAGTATGCCGAGATCCTCAATCACGCGCGCCGTGGTGAGCGGGTGCCCGGCATCGATTCGGTCAGACTGACCAAGAGCGGCCAGCGTCTGGACGTCTCGCTCACCGTCTGGCCGGTCCGCGACGCAGACGAGCGAACGGTGGGTCTGTGCGTGATCGCGCGGGACATCGCGGCGCAACGGCGCGCCGAGCGTGCACAACGCGGCAGTGAAGCTCGCTGGCGGGCCATCATCGAGTCGGCGGTTGACGGCATCATCCTGATCGACCGCCGCGGCCGGATCGAGTTCTTCAATCCGGCGGCGGAGCGCCTCTTCGGCTACGCGAGCGCGGAGGTGACCGACCGCAATGTATCGATGCTGATGCCGTCGCCGTACGCCGAAGAGCACGATCACTACCTCAAGCGCTATCTCATGACCGGTGATCGCCATGTCATCGGCATTGGACGTGAGGTCACCGCGCGGCGCAAGGATGGCTCGACGTTTCCGATCCACCTCTCGGTCGGCGAGCTCTCCCTCGACGGCGAGACCCGGTTCACCGGCATCGTCCGGGACCTGACCGATCGCGTGAATCTCGAGAAAAAGCTTCGGGAAGAATCAGGCCTCGTGCGGGTCGGAGAGTTGGCGGCCGTGCTCGCCCACGAGATCAAGAACCCGCTCGCCGCGGTGAGCGGTGCCATTCAGATGATCGGCGAGCGCATCACCGACGAGGAGGACGGAAAGATCGTCCAGGAGATTCTGCGCCGGCTCGACGGCCTCAGCTCGCTCATGGGCGATCTGTTGCTCTACGCCAGGCCACCGCGGCCTCAGATGCGGACCGTCGACCTGCCCGGTCTGTTCGACGCCCTTGTCCCGTTCCTCAAGTCGGATCCGGCCTCGCGCAGTCTGAACGTGATGGTCGACGGGCAGGGCGGCCCGGTTGAGGGAGATCCCGAATTGCTCAAGATCGCCTTTCAGAATCTGCTGCTGAACGCCGCGCATGCAGTGCGCGGGCAGGGCCAGCATTCGGATCAGCTTGAGCAACACCGGGCCCACGATGGTGATCGAGATCGCGGACGACGGTCCCGGGATCGCGCCGGAACATCAGGAACGGCTCTTCACGCCGTTCTTTACGACGAAATCCCGCGGAACCGGGCTCGGGCTGGCGACGGTCCGACGGATCGCCGAGGCGCACGGCGGTGAGGTCGTCATTCGAGAGACCGGGCCTCAGGGCACCGTGGTGCGGGTGACGCTGCCGACGGTTCAACGCGGTCATCCGCACTTGGCGTGATTCTTGATACCGATCCGAGCCAGAAGGCGTGGAATGAATTTTTGGGCCGGATCCGCATCGAGAGACCAGACCAGCCAGGTGAGCCTCCACGCATCTGGCGGAAAATTCCCCGCACCGTTGGAGGTCCTGATCGTCGATGACGAACCGCTCATCCGCTGGTCGCTCCGCCGCGGCCTGACCCAGCGCGGACATCGAGTGGCCGAAGCGGGGGATCGCACAGAGGCGCTTCGGCAGATCTCGGCCGAGGGCGCCCGATTCAACGTCGTGCTGCTCGACTATCGTCTGCCGGACGTCACCCATCTGGCACTGCTCAAGGAAGTCCGGGAGATGGCTCCCGACACGGTCGTCCTCATGATGACGGCCTACGGTGATGCCCCCATGCGGGAAGAAGCGTTCGCCTTGGGAGCCCGGGTCGTGATAGACAAGCCGTTCCAGGTGAACGTGGTGGTTTCGATGGTCGAAGCGCCGCCGCCGCCGAACGCCCCCCTCCCACATGCCTGATCGCCATGTCCTCGTCGTTGATGATGAACGTCTCGTCAGGTGGTCGCTTGCTGAACGGTTCCGGGCGGACGGCTTCGACGTCTCCGAAGCCGAGTCCGTCGAGACGGCCATCGAGCAGCTCGCCAAGTTGCCTGATGGCGTCATTCTCGACTTTCGCCTGCCCGACGGCGACGGCCTGACCGTCCTGAAACGCATCCGTCAGCAGGATCCCGACTTGCCGGTCGTGATGCTGACCGCCCACAAGGATGCCGAGACGATCGTCGCCGCGATGAAAGCCGGCGCGTCCGACTACGTCACCAAGCCGTTCGAGGTGAGCGACGTCGCCATGCGGCTGTCGCGCGCCATGGAAGGCAGCCGGTCCATCCGCGAATTCCGCCGCATCAAGGAGGATCTCGCCAAACCGTTCAGCTTCTCCTCGATGATCGGCGAGTCCGAGCCGATGGAGCGCGTGAAGATGCTGGCACGCAAGGTGGCGGAGAGCCCGGCGTCAACGGTGCTGATTACCGGCGAGAGCGGCACCGGCAAGGATCTCCTCGCCAAGATCATCCACTACAGCAGCCGCCGCGCCGCGCGGGCGTTCATGAACATCACCTGCTCGGCGATGCCCGAGACGCTGCTCGAGTCCGAGCTCTTCGGTCACGAGCGCGGGGCGTTCACCGACGCCCGACAGCAGAAGCGCGGTCTGTTCGAAATCGCCGACGAGGGGACGGTCTTCCTGGACGAGATTGGCGAAATGACGCCGACGCTCCAGGCCAAACTGCTGCGGGTCCTCGAAGACCGGGCGTTTCGCCGGCTCGGGGCGTCGTCGGACATTCACGTGGACGTCCGTGTCATCGCGGCCACGAATCGGAACCTCGAAGACCACGTCCGCGAGGGCAAGTTCCGTGACGACTTGTACTACCGGCTGAACGTGCTTCGCGTCGAGATCCCGCCGCTCCGCGATCGCGGCCGCGACGTCGTCCTGCTGGCGAACTACTACCTCCAGACGTTCAGTCGTGATTTCCGCCGGCGTGTCAGGTCACTGAGCAAGCCGGCCGAAGCGGCGCTGCTGGCGTATTCGTGGCCCGGGAACGTCCGTGAGCTCCGAAACCTGATCGAACGGGCGGTCTTGCTGGCCGAAGGGGACACGCTCGAACCGGAGGATTTCGGGACGCTCCGCTCGGTCCGGCCATCGGCGACAACGCCGGCAGCCGGGCACGCCATTGACCTGCCGCCCGAAGGCCTCAACCTCGACGAGGTCGAACGCCAGCTCGTCATGCTCGCGCTCGAACGCACGCACGGCAACCAGACCCGTGCCGCGGCGTTGCTCGGTCTCCACCGCGATCAGATTCGCTATCGCATGGAGAAGTACGGACTGCTGAAAGCGCAGTGAGCGGTTCTCAGGCTTTCCGACGCCGTTGGCCGTGCCTCGAGCGCACGATGCAGTGACAGGTCCCGATGGTAGATGTCGTCGGCGAAGTGCAGAGCGCCGTCCTCGGGCAGGACGGCCGCGGTCGTATAGAACAGCACGATGCGTATCGGCCGCGCGAGATCGACGCGACGCGAGATGCTGGTGGCCGCCGTGGCGGCGATGCGCTCGCGATCCCAGCGCGACCGATCGTTGAGCGCCCACTCGGCCAGCGCCACGGGATCCTCGACGCGGATGCAGCCATGACTGAAGTCCCGGCGCGACCGTTCGAACAGCGATGGCGTGGGCGTACCGTGCAGGTAGATGCTGTGGTCGTTGGGAAACGCGAACTTGATCAGACCGAGGGCATTGTGGGTTCCGGGGCGTTGTCGGATTCGCAGCGTGCCCGCCCGAACAAGATCCAGGCTCGCGGGTGTGGTCGGCAACGGTTCGGCGTCGTCGCCGCCGCCGCGGACGATCTCCATCTGATGTTTGCTCAGGTAGTCGGGGTCACGGGCGAGTGCCGGGAGGATCTCGTGGCGCACGATCGAGCTGGGCACGTTCCAATACGGCCCGAACACGATGTACTCGATGTCGTCGAGCAGCGCGGGCGTCTCGGTCGCCTGGCCGCGACCAACGATGACCTTCATCGAGAGCGCGGGCAACTCGGCGCCTGACGCAGGGTCCCACCCCCAAAGCCGGAACATCGGAATGGCGATCGCAATGACACGCTCCTCGCCAAAGCGCGGCAGCCCGCGGAGTCGCTCGAGCGCGAGCTCGATCTGCCGGATGCGCCACGGGAAGGGTACCCGCAGGGCCGCCCAGGTTGTGTGCCCGATGACGCCGTCGTCGAGCAGGCCGTGCCGTCGCTGGAAGCGGCGCACGCCTGCCGCGAGATCGGCGCTGTACGTCCCCTGCGGAGGCGTTGTCTCCGGCGGAAGGTCGCCGAGCGCGACGAGCTGCCGATGCAGCATCCCTGCTCCAGCGTAAGTCTCTCCGGGCCGGAGCACTGGCGGCGATCGCGTCGGGAGTGTTTCCTGGAGCGCCGGATCGTTCGCAAGGTGTCGGTAGGCATCGAGCTGCTGACGGAGCGACCGGTACTGGATCAGCGGCGGCGCCAGCTCAGCGGCGAGGGACGACACTTCCCCGCGACTCACCGCCGAACGAAGCGTCGCGGCAAGATTCACATCGCCGGCGGGCCAGCGCTCCGGCACCCGGACGCGGCTCGAATCAACCCGGCCGAACCGCAACTCGCGCATGTATCGCAGCATCGCCAAGCTGAGGGTCACATCGAGCGACGCGCGCTCGCCGGCCGCGAGCGGCCGGTCCGTGTCGAGCAGCGCGGTAGCCCGGCGAGAGATAGTCGGCTGGCCGCAGCCCCTCTTCGGCCGACCTGGCCAACAGATTCAGCGCGGTCCGTGCCGCATCGCGGGGCTTGCCCGATGCGTCGAACCACACCAGCGCCTCGGGCGCGGCGGAGTACAGGGCACGCAGGTCATCGTGGATCGCCTGCGCTTCGGCACCGCGACTGCCAAGGACCGCCTGTTCGATCGCGGCGGCAATCTGCGGCGCCAGGGATTGGTGCTCGCCGGCGGATCGTTGCACGGCAAAGACCACGCTGCCAGACACACCTATGGCCAGCGCGACCTCGGCGATGCGACTCAGGAGTCGACCGCTCATCGCGCACCTGCCTCAGAAAGCTTCCTGTGCGTGGGCGGCCGCTGGAGCGAACAGCATCGCGAGCGTGATGGCGACCGCGAGCACGAGAGCAAATGCCACACCGCAGACCGCCAGGGCGCGGCGCATGGTGCGAAAATCCAGCGCCTGACGCACCGCGACGGTCATCGCCGCCAGCATCCACAACCAGCTGGCGAGATAGACCGGCACCGTAATCTCGGGAATCACCGCGAAGACTTGCAGCAGCCCTGGCGATGCGGCAAAGCCGGTCGTTCGCAGGAGTTGACCGAGATCCACATGCGTCTGACGCTCGGCAAAGTAGCGCCCACCGATGTGCAGGACGATCACCGCCCAGCTGACCCAGGTGACGAGCGCCAGCGCCGTGACCGCCATCAGAACCACTGGCTGCGGATGGCCGCCAGCGGCGCCAATTCCGGCGGCGAGACTGGCCGCGACGACGACCACTACCGCTTGACCGGTCGCCCGTCGGTCGTGCTCGATGCCTTCGTACGTGCCCCGTTCCAGGACCGCGGCCCCAAGCGCACGGTAGGCGAGCGTCCCGAGTGACATGCTGAGCGAGGTCATGGCTGCCTCCTGCCGTTGGAGACTCGCAGAACCTGTGCCAGCCGCGGGCGATTCGCTGAATCAGACTGGCCCGGTTCCTGTCTGGACCGGGGCGTTATTCTCCGCGGAAGTGATGGGATTCACGCACCAGTCCGGCGCGGCAGGACCATCGTGGCGCCGGCGGCACGCGGTCCTCGGTCGGCACGGGCGTTGCTCTGAACCAGTGTGGCCGCCGGCATCGGGCCACGGCCGAAAATGAAGTGCCCTATGAAGCGCCTGTTCATTTCGAGTCTGTGCTCCGCATCGCTCTTGGCGACGGCTGTTGCCGCACATGCGCAATCGGCCGCCCCGGTTGCGAGCCCGTTCACGACCGCGAACGTGCTGGTTGGCGTCTCCTCCCCGTCGTCGGGCCGGGAACCCGTCGTTGGCGGCGCACTCGGCTGGGACGTCGCCCGCCGCCTGAACATTGAAATGACCGCGAAGTGGGTGCTCCCCGATCGGGGAGCTGAGACGATGTCGCTGACGTTCGGTGCGAACGTTCGACTCGCACCGGACCGCGCCGTCGTGCCGTTCCTCAGCGCCGGCGTGGGTCTCTACAAGGCGTCCTTCGACAGCAGTTGGAGTGATCTCCCCGGCTTTTACGGCCGCCGCCTGAGCGAGCCTGGCATGCGGCTGCAAGAGACGATCGAATTCACCGATCCGGCGCTGGCGTTCGGCGGTGGCGTCAGCGTGTTCGCCTCGCGTCACGTCTCGATTCGTCCGGAAGTCGAAGTGCTCTGGTTGCGAGCGGGCTCCGCGAACCACGTGGTGACGTCCGCGTCAGTGCGCCTCGCCTATCACTTCGAGCGGCGCCCAAGCACACCTGCCGTCTCGACCCGGCCGGCGCGTTCACGTTGACCAGGGCGCCGGGCAGCGAGGTCGGCCGCAGGAAGGGAGGCCATTCATGATTGCCCTCAAGCACATTCTCGTGGCCACCGACTTCAGCGACTGCTCGGACGTCGCGCTCGAGTACGGGCGGGAGCTCTCGAGGAAATTCGGGGCAACGCTCCACGTCCTGCATGTCGTGGAAGACCTCGTCGTCCGCTTCGTTCAGTTTCCTGGTTATGTCAGAGATCTCGGCCGGCTTCAGGCCGAGACGGAGGCGGCCGCACGAGCCCGTCTCGAGGGGCTGATCTCAGATGACGATCGCCGGGAGCTGCAGGCCACCGGTACGGTCGTCGCCTCGTCGTCCCCGACCGATGCGATCATCGACTACGCGCGCGACGCCATGCCGCGAATCGACCTGATTGTGATGGGTACGCACGGGCGGGGGGCGCTCGCGCATGCGTTCATGGGGAGTGTCGCCGAAAAGGTCGTGCGGTCAGCACCCTGCCCGGTGCTCACGGTCCGCCGCCCTCAACACGAGGGGTGATCACGAACACAGTCGATGACCGCGGACCAGCACCCGATCTGCGGCGCGCTCTCGTCGGCTACGCCAACACGTGCTCGGAACGTCGGATGTCGTTCCGCTCTTCGACCGGTGCAGCGTTGGCCAGTTCTCTGACAGCAATGACGTTGGACACGCCTTTGACCCCGGGGATCTGGCGAACCGCGCGCTCAGCGGCATATCGCTGCGCGTTCACTGTCAACGGTGCCGCTGAGCGTGACCCAGCCCTCTGCCATGGCGACTCTCACGGCACCGAGCGGCAGGATGGTCATCCAGGCCAGGGCGCGAGCGACGTCTTCGACGATCACCGCATTCGTCCGCTCCACTTTCTGATTCCAGCCAACTTTGAGGTCGTTTGCGATCGCGCGCACGCCCGGCACATTGGTGGCCACCCGTTCGGCCGCCCAGCGTTCACCGAGCGTCCCGACCTGGCCCACGAGGTTCACGATGCCCCTTGTGATCGTCACGCCAATACTGGCGGGCGTCAGGGCGGCCTCGCCATCGAGCGCCTGCAGCACCCGTTCTTGAAGTTCCCGGTCAGCCGTCAGCGGTGAGTTCCTCATGGCGCCCTCCGCTCCAGGAGTTGAGCACGATGCGTGCCGACGGTCGGGGCGCGCGTTGGCCGTCGCAACAGCGGTCGGCGGGCCCGGCACGGCCGGATCGCGTGATTCTCCGCGCTCAGCCGCGCACTACTCCGCAGCCGCACGCGAGCCGCCACGCGGAGGGCGCGATCACCGGGCCGTGACCGGGATGATGCCGCCGACCTCCCGTGGCACATGTGTTGCCTCTGAGAGGACAGGAGTCTTTATGAAGACGATGAAGGCGGTAGTGTTCAGAGGAAAAGACGACATCCGGCTGGAGGAAGTGCCGCGACCCGTCGCCGCCGCAGGTGAGGCTGTCATCCGCATCACCACGACGACGATTTGCGGTACCGACGTGCACATCGTGCGTGGAGAGTATCCGGTCAAGCCCGGCCTCATCCTCGGCCACGAACCGGTCGGTGTGATCGCCGAGCTGGGCGCCGGTCTCGAGGCCGAGTACCACGTCGGTCAGCGCGTCATCGTCGGGGCGATCACGCCATGCGGACAGTGCTTCTATTGCCTGAACGGCGCGCACTCGCAATGCGGCGGGCCGCTCGGCGGCTGGCGCTTTGGCAACACCATCAACGGGGCGTGGGCGGAATACCTCCGCGTCCCGGACGCACGGGCAAACCTCGCGCCGATTCCCGATGACCTCACCGACGAGCAGGTCATGCTGATCCCTGACATCTTCTCCACGGGGCTTGGCGGCGCCGAGGCCGGCAGCATCAAAGTCGGTGACGCCGTGGCGGTCTTCGCACAAGGACCGATCGGCCTGTGCGCGACGCTCGGCGCAAAGCTGCGCGGCGCCGCGCTGATCATCGGCGTCGATACCAACCCTGTCCGGCTCGAGATGGCGCGCCGCTTCGGTGCCAACGTGGTCATCGATCCGCGCGACGCGGACCCCGTGCAGTTGATCAAGGCCATGACGGACGGACGTGGCGCGGACGTGACGATCGAAGCGCTGGGACAGCAACTCACGTTCGAAAACGCACTGAAGGCGACCCGGCCAGGGGGGACGCTGTCGAGCCTGGGTGTGTACTCCGGCAAGCTCGTGGCTCCGTACGAGGCGATCTATGCCGGGCTCGGGGATCAGAAGATCGTCACGAGCCTCTGTCCGGGCGGCAAAGAACGGATGCGGCGGTTGATGGCGATGGTGGCCACCGATCGTGTCGATCTCCGGCCGCTCGTCACTCATCAATTCGCCCTCGACGACATCGCCGAAGCGTACGGACTCTTCAGTCAGCAGCGTGACGGCGTGATGAAGGTGGCGCTGTATCCCACCGGGGTGCCTCAATCCGCGGCACTCGCGATGGCGGGCGCCCAAGATCAGGAGTGTTGAGCTATGGCCGGCCACGGCCCATTCCTCCGAGTCGCCGTGCTCGTCACCGCGCTCACCGGGATCGTGGCCGGCTCTCTCTTGATCTAGCGCGCTTTCCGGTTCGACGTAGCGGTCGGCGCGCTGGACGTTGGGTACGACAGGTACGTCGGTACGACAGGTACGTTGGGTACGCGGAACGAACTGACGGTCGCCAGCTTCTTCAGTTAAGGATTATTGGCCATCGCCAGAAGGTTCCTCGCACCTAACGTACCTAACGTACCCAACGTACCTGTCGTACCGACGGCTACATGGAATCGGAAACCGCTCTAGCGTGCGTGCGTGTGGCTGGACGTCACCGGCACCGTCTGATGTTCATGCCCGGCCCACACGCCGCGCACAATCAACAGGGCGCCGACGACGAGCGTCACGGCGGAGCCAATTCGACGGATGTTGGCGGGACGCCGCGGCAACCGCCCGGCGAGCCAAACCACACTGCCAAGCGCCGGGAGTGTCGCCGCGCCGAATCCCAGCATCAGCACCACTCCATCGAGGGGACCGAGGGTGCCGGCCGCCACCACTGCCGTGTACAGCAGGCCACACGGCAACAGCCCGTTGAGCGCTCCGAACGCCAGGGCGCCGAGTGGACCGCGCCGGTGGGCGACCAGGGCCGCAATCGTCGTCGCGACGAGCCGCGAGAACGGGGCGGTCGGAGACCGCCGGACCCGCCAGACGAGCGGCAAGATGACCGTCGCGATCAGTCCAGTGCCAACCAGCGTCGACAGGACTCGACTGTGGTCCGATCCCACGACGAGCGTGCCGGTCACTCCTGCAATCCAGCCGAGCAGGGCGTAGACGACGATGCGTCCGGTGTGGTGCGCGATGGTCCGCTGGCGCATGAGCGTGGCCAGCGGTCCGCACATCGCGGCACAGTGCAGGCTGCCCGCAAGTCCGAGAAGCGCCCCGGCGAGCAGCACGGGCGTCATCGGACCACGATCGGCCGCTCGGCGTAGAACTCACCGGCCGGCGCGACCCACGACAACTGCAGGATCCAGTGGCCGGGCGCCAGCGCGGATGCGCGGAGATCGAACGTCTGGCGGCCGTCGCGGTCGGGGACGACGGCGACATGGTGATCCGAGGCCGGGCTCGATGGCCGGTAGAACGTGGCCTCGCCACGTTCCGGCCGGCTACCCGACTCGCGCCAGGTCACCGTCACCAACCCGGTCCGCGCATCGCCATCGATGCGAAGTGCGTCGCCGAGCGCCAGCCCGCGAGCGCGCGCGGCCTGATGGCGATCGTGATCCAACGCCCGTTGATAGTAGTCGGCGCTGACCAGATCGACCGGCTGGCGCATCGCGAACCACGCGAACATGAGCGTGCCCGACGCGAACGTCGTGTAGACGAGCGCGATCGCGACGCCCCAGTGCATCTTCAGCCGCATCGCGGCCTCCCTCCTGATGTCGTCGCTGTTCGCGTCATCGGCCCGGTCCGAGAAACGAGGACGTGATGGTCTCGATCAGCCGGCCGTCGGCATGCACTTCGACGCGAACCGGCGTCGTTGCGCCAGTGAGGCTGGCGCGCGGTGCCTGAATCAGCAACCGGCTTTCGACCAGGCCGTTGGGCGCGGCCACGCCGATCGGCCCGAGCGCGGTGACCGCGGCGCCGCGCAGCCCGACGGCGCGATATTCGAGCGCGCGCGGGCGGTTCGTCCGATTGATGATCTGCACGTTGTAGAAGTTGGCAATGTCGCCGGCGTCCACCGTCGTGAACATCGTGCCGGGCTGACGGAGGATGACGACATCCAGGTCAGCGCGCGCGACCAGCACGCCCACGACCGCGGCGACGAGCGCCACCCAGACCGTTCCGTAGGCGGCCACGCGCGGGGTCCACCACCGATCGCGCCCGCGTTCCACGGCCGCGTGAGACGTCAGCCGGATCAACCCGGCTGGCCGTGCCAGCCGGCGCATCACGTCGTCGCAGGCGTCGACGCAGGCGGTGCAGTTGATGCACTCGAGCTGGATGCCGTTGCGGATGTCGATGCCGGTCGGACAGACCGTGACGCATTGATGGCAGTCCACACAATCGCCGCGCGCGGGCGCCGCGTTCGCACGACTCAGCTTGCCCCGCGGCTCGCCCCGCTTCCAGTCGTAGGTCACGGTGATGGTGTGCGAATCGATCAGCGCCGACATGACCCGCCCGTAGGGACAGGCCAGCGTGCAGGCTTGCTCGCGAAACCGCGCGAAGACGCCGTAGAACAGCAGGCTGAAAATGGTGATCGCGACGAGCCCTGCCACGTGCGCGTTCGGCGGATCGGTCACGATTTGCCAGAGCGCCTCGGAACCGATGATGTAGGCCAGGAAGACATTCGCGATCACGAACGACAGCGCGAAGAAGATGGCGTGTTTGAAGATGCGCCGAACCAGGACGGCCGGCGTGGCCGGGGACCGATCGCGGCGCAGTTGCTCGGCGGCCGAGCCGTCGATCAGGAATTCGATCTTCCGGAACAGCATTTCGAGAAACACCGTTTGCGGGCACAACCAGCCGCACCAGACCCGTCCGATCGCGGTCGTGGACCACGCCAGCGTGATCAGCAGCAGCAACACGATGAGCACGACGAGGTAGAAATCCTGCGGCCAGAAGACGAGCCCGAACAGCACGAAGCGCCGTTCGAGGACGTTCAACAGCACGAGCGGCTGGCCGCGGAAGCGAACGAACGGCGCGGCCAGCAGGAAGGCGAGCAGGAACCAGCTGAGCACGCTGCGCCAGCGGTAGAATCGCCCGGCGGGCTGGCGGGCATAGACCCACTTGCGCCGGCCCTCGCGATCGACGCTGGCCAGCTCGGTCTCGGAACGTCTCGTGCGCTTCGTCGAACGGCGCTGAACCGCATACCTTGTCGCGCTCCGGATCGAGGGCCTTCGGATTGGCCGGGGCCGACCCGCGCTTCGAGAACACGTAGCTCACGACCTCGAGGAGCTCGTTGTCGGTGAGCGGCTTGCCGCTGCCGAACGGCAGCATGCCCTTCACCGGGAAGCCCGTCGTGACGTTCTTTGCGACGGTCGCCGGGTCGCAGCCGTGCATCCAGCGGTCGTCCGTCAGATCTGGACCCACCAGCCCGCCGAGGTCCGGCCGGTGGCACGTCGCGCAGAGGTTCGTACTGCCCTCGAAGATCGCACGGCCGCGCGCGAGGCTGTCGGCGTCGGTGACGAGCACCATCGCGCCGCCGCCGGCCGGTGTCCGGCCCTTCGCGGCCCGCTCGGCCGCCGCGATCTCTTCGCGATACTCGGCAGCCAGGCTGGGCGCGCCGAACACCGGCGTCGGAAGGACGTGATAATTCACGAGGTAGGCGACGGCAAAGAGGATGGTGAAGTAAAACCCATAGAGCCACCATCGTGGCAGGGCGTTGTCGAATTCACGGATGCCGTCGGCTTCGTGATTCAGGATTTCGTCAGGGGTGCGCTTCATGAGTCCGAGTCCTCGCGAGGATGAGCGACGTCGAGCGGAAGTGCCTCCTCGTGCCGCAGCCGCGTGCGGTCGAGCCGCATCACCTGGATGAGCACGCCGGCAAAGATCGTCACGAAGATGATGAGCGACAGGATCGGATAGACCTCGATCCCGCCGATAGCTCGCAGAATCTCCTTGTACATCAGCGGCCTCCCACGGGCGGCGCCACGGATCCGGCAACGGCCCGCGCTTTGATGTCGGTCCCGAGCCTCTGCAGGTAGGCGATGAGCGCGACGATCTCCCGATCGGAAGCGGTCTGGAATCCGGAGGTCGACAGCGCGGCGGCGATGCGTTCCGCCTGCCGCGTCAGATCGCCGGCCGCCTGCTGCTCGTAGCCCTCCGGATAGGGCACGCCGAGACGCCGGAGGGTGATGATCTTGCCTTCGATGTGAGATCGATCCAGCGCGTGCTCGTACAGCCACGGATAGCCGGGCATGATCGATCCGGGCGACGTCGCGCGCGGCGTTTTCATGTGGAGGAAATGCCACGAATCGGGATACTTGCCGCCGACGCGGTGCAGGTCCGGGCCGGTGCGCTTCGACCCCCAGAGGAAGGGATGGTCGTAGACGAACTCGCCCGGCTTCGAATAGTCGCCGTACCGCTCCGTTTCCGCACGGATGGGTCGGATCATCTGGGAATGGCAGCCGACGCAGCCCTCCCGGATATAGAGATCGCGACCCTCGACTTCGAGCGGCGTGTAGGGCTTGACCGACGCAATCGTCGGGACGTTCGACCGCACCAGGGCCGTCGGCACGTACTCGATCACGCCGCCCACGATGACGGCGACGAGGGTGAAGAACGCGAAGCGTGCCGGCCTGGCTTCGAGCGCGCGGTGCCAGGAGCCAGCATGAGCCGATGACGGCAGCGGCGCCAGGGCCGGCGCTTCGGCGGCCTCGTCCCGCACGAACGCGCCCTGTCCCGCGGTGCGCCAGAGATTGTAGATGGCCACGAGCGCGCCGATGGTGAAGAGCGATCCGCCGACGACCCGCAGGATGTACATCGGCATGATGCGCACGACGGTCTCGAGGAAATTGCCGTAGCGCAGGACGCCGTCCGGCGTGAACTCCCGCCACATCAGGCTCTGCGTGATGCCGCCGACGTACAGCGGGATGGCGTAGAACAGAATCCCGAGCGTGGCCATCCAGAAGTGCAGGTTGGCGAGCCGCACCGAGTAGAGCGTCGTGTTGTACAGGCGCGGGACCAGGTAGTACAGCATCGCGAACGCAAGCCCGCCGTTCCAGGCGAGCGCGCCGAGATGCACGTGGCCGATGATGTAGTCGGTGTAGTGCGTGAGCGCGTTGACGTTCTTGAGGGACATCATCGGCCCCTCGAACGTCGACATGCCGTAGGCGGTGACGCCGACCACGAGGAATTTCAGCACGGGATTCTCGCGGACGCGATCCCAGGCCCCGCGCAGCGTG
The DNA here is from genome assembly GCA_963816795.1 of uncultured Acidobacteriota bacterium. Lineage (GTDB taxonomy): Bacteria > Acidobacteriota > Vicinamibacteria > Vicinamibacterales > SCN-69-37 > CAWFLT01. The sequence continues at coordinate 38,420 of CAWFLT010000008.1, forward strand.
AGCAGACCGTTCACCATCCCGCCCCATGAGGGCGCGATCAACATCACCGAGAACGCCGTGCCGAGCGATTGCGCCCACTCGGGCAGCGCCGTGTAGAGCAGGTGGTGCGGTCCGGCCCAGATGTAGAGAAAGATCAGCGACCAGAAGTGGACGATCGACAGCCGGTAGGAGAAGACGGGCCGGTTGGCGACCTTGGGAATGAAGTAATACATGATGCCCAGGAAGGGCGTCGTCAGAAAGAACGCGACGGCGTTGTGGCCGTACCACCACTGCACGAGCGCGTCTTGCACCCCGGCATACATCGAGTAGCTCTTGAGCAGACTGACGGGCAGTTCGAGGGAGTTGACGACATGGAGGAGGGCGACGGTGATGAACGTCGCCAGGTAGAACCAGATCGCGACGTAGAGGTGGCGCTCGCGCCGCGTCGCAATCGTGCCGAGCATGTTCACGCCGAACGTGATCCAGACCGCCGCGATGGCGATGTCGATCGGCCACTCGAGCTCGGCGTATTCCTTGCTGGTGGTGAAGCCGAACGGCAGCGTCAGCGCCGCCGAGACGATGATGAGCTGCCATCCCCAGAAATGCAGTGCGCTCAGCCGGTCGCTCCACATCCGTGCCTTGCACAGCCGCTGGAGCGAATAGTAGACGCCGACGAAAATCGCGTTCCCGGCAAACGCAAAGATCGCGGCATTCGTGTGCAACGGCCGGAGCCGTCCGTACGAGAGCTGAGGAATCGCGCCGAGGAACTCCGGGAACACCAGCTTGAGCGCGACGGTGAGCCCGGCCAGGAACGCCACCACGCCCCAGGCCGCGGTGGCCACCATGAACTTGCGGACGATGGTGTTGTCGTAGGCGAACTGATCCACCACGGCGTGCGGCGGCCGGATCTCTGGAACGGGAGGCGCTTCAACGACGGACGTGGACATGCGGGACATCCTCCATTTACTGCGCGGGGGCCTCGCCTCCGCGAGCGCTCCGGCGCAGCTCGCCGAAGCGCCTTCGGCGCGAAGGCGGCCCACCCCCCGCGCTCGGGCGCCCGGCGCGGCTCCGCACCACGCGCCGGTCGGGACGTGTGGAACTGGCGGACGGAGGAGGCGCGTCGAAGAGCACGCGCACGGCGGGCGTGCTCGTGTCGTCGAATTGGCCGGTGCGCACGGCCCAAACGAACGCGGCCAGAAATCCGGCGGCAACGAGCCCGCCGGCGACGATGAGCAGGATGATGACGCTCATGGCGACACCCGGCGCGGCCCGCCACGCATCAGTCCGGTGGCGAGCGCGATGATCGTCAGCGAGCTGACCGGCATGAGCACGGCGGTCGCCAGCGGCGTCAGCCGGCCGGCCAGCGCGAGCGTCAACCCGATCGCGTTGTACAGCACGGAGACGGCGAAGCAGAGCCAGACGACGTGGCGAGCTCGCCGCGCGTAGGCGAGCACCGCCGGCAGATCGCGCAGACGATCGCCGCGAATCAGGCCGTCACACGCGGGAACGAGACACGCCGTCTCGTCCGACACGGCGAGGCCGACGTCCGCGCCGGCGAGGGCGCCGGCGTCGTTGAGGCCATCCCCCACCATCAACACCCGCGATCCGCCCGCCTGCAGGTCTCGGACGATCGACAACTTCTCCTGGGGCGCCAATTCGGAATCGCACTGAGCGCCCGAAGAGCGGCTCCCACGTCGAGGGATCGCGGCGCGAATCGCCCGAGAGGAGCCACAGGCGGTAGCGCGCTCGCAGCCGCGAGAGCGCGTCGACGATGCCGGGCCGGTGGGTCGGGAAGACGCGAATCCATCCGGCGGGCAGGCGCCCGGCAGCGGCCCAGGTCCGATCGCCACCGTGGTCAATGCGCTGGCCGGTCGTCCGCGCGACGAACGCGGCCGTGCCGATGGCGACGCGCTCGCCGTCGACCAGTCCGGATACGCCTTCGCCTGCTCTCACCTCGACGCCGCTCACGTGACCGATGACCAGACCTCGGCCCGCGATCGCCCGGCTGATCGGGTGCACCGATTCGGCCGCCAGCCGCCGGATTCGCTGCCATGTGCTGGCGCTGAACCCGCCGCACATCAGCTGAGCCTCGGCGCCTGCGGTGGTCAGGGTTCCGGTCTTGTCGAAGGCGATCGTGTCCACTCCACTGAGATCCAGCACGACCTCGGGTTGCTTGAGGTAACAGCCGCGACGGCCGAGTTGTCCCATCGCGACGCCAAGCGTGATCGGCGCCGCCAGTGTCAACGCGCACGGGCACGCGATGATGAGCACCGCGGTCGCGACGTCCAGCGCGCGTTGCGGATCCGACCGCCACGCCAGTGCGCCGGCGATCGCCAGCACGACGGCGGCGCCCGTGAACCAGGCGCCGAAGCGGGCCGACACCGTGGTCATCCAGTGAGACTTCGCGCGGGCAAACACCGGATGATTCCAGAGCTCGGCGAGCCGGCTCTGCGAAACCGGCCGTGTGACCGACAGCCGCAGGGCGCGATCCACCACCCGGCCACCGGCCGCCACCAAATCGCCGCGATACAGCCGCTGCGGGGCTGATTCGCCGGAGACGAAGGCGTAGTCGATCGCGCCATGCGCGTCGAGCAACGTGCAATCGGCCGGCACGACTTCCTGCGGCCGCACGGAGATCACGTCGCCCGGCTGAAGCAGGTCGAGCGGGGTCACCTGTGCCGACGTACCGCGCTCGATGCGCACGGACAGCGGCAGGAACGAACGGACCGTGCGGTCGAAGGCAATGCCGTCGAACGCCTTCTGCTGGAACAGTCGTCCGATCAACAAGAAGAAGACCAGGCCTGAGAACGAGTCGAGGAATCCCTCGCCACGGCCGGCCGCGATGTCGGCGACGCTGCGTCCGAACAGCGCGACGAGCCCGAGGGCGATCGGCACGTCGAGCCGCATGGTCCGCGCGCGGATCGCCCGCCAGGCCGAGAGGAAATAGTCCGACGCGCTGTACAGCAACACCGGCAGCGCGAACAGGAGATTCAGCACGTCGAACAGCCGCTGGAACTGCGGCTCGAGCGGGCCGCCATTCACATAGCGCGGAATGCTGAACAGCATCACATTGCCGAACGCGAATCCGGCAACGCCGATCTTCAGATAGAGATCGCGGCGCGCGCCGGCATCGCGGCGGGAAGGCGCTCGGGGTCGAGCAGCGGATCGTAGCCGAGCCTGGCGAGGCACTCGGCGACTCGCCGCAGCGTTGTCCTGTCCGGCGAGAATTCGATCCGGACCGTACGCCTGACGATGTCGACTTCCGAGCGGCCGATGCCGGCGTCAAGCTGATACAGGCGCTCGAGCAACCACACGCACGACGCGCAATGCATCGCCGGCACGACGAAGGTGGCGATCGCCAACCCACCGGGACCTGGATGCGCGAACCGCCGGGCGACAATTGGATCGTCGAGCACGGCGAAGCGGTCGGGATCGGCGTGCTGTCCTTCGTCGATGCGCGGCACCTGGCAGACTGACGGATCGCCGACGTGCGCGTCGAAGATGCGGAACACCGCCTCGCATCCCTGACAGCAGAACGTGCCCGATTCGGTCTCGATCGGCGCGTCACATCGGTCGCCACAGTGGCGGCAGATCGGCGCGGCATCAGCTGGCGCATCGAGGAGAGAAATGGCGTTCTGCATCGTCAACAGGCGCAGGCCGGCGCTAGCCTTTGAGCAAATCCCAGGCCACGTGGCGCACGACAGGACTTCCGCGCCCTGGCATTCAGATCAAGAATGGGCAGTGAGTCGGCAGTGCGGAAAAGCCCGCAAGTGCGGAGATCCCCGCAGCGGTGACCGATGGGGCTCGACGCAATGCCGGGACAGCGGTGCGCGTGACTTGATGTCAGTCGCTGGCACGTGCGTTGCTCGGTCAGGGGATCAGAGGATGACGAGCCAGCACCCATCACGCTCCCGAGCAGCCGATACGAGAACGACGTCGTCCTCCGGGATGGCTCGACGGTCCTCGTCAGGCCGGTGCGGCCCGACGACCGCGAGGCCCTGCATCACCTGATGCAGGGCCTCTCGCGAGCGCAGTACGTACTTTCGATTCTTTACCATCCCGCGATCGGCCGATCGCGAAGTGCATCGTCTCGTCGCCTGCGACGGCGATGAGAGCACCGCGTATGGTCGCGGAGCTCGCCGGCCGGCTCGTCGGCGTCGCCAGCTATGTCCGGCAGCCCGGACGGCCGGCTCACGCCGAGGTGGCGTTCGCCGTGTCGGACGTCGCCCAGGGACACGGCATCGGCACCCAGCTGCTCGCGTGCTCTGTCGGCCGTCGCGCGCGCGCGCCGGCATCGAGATCTTCGAGGCCGACGTGCTTGGCGACAACCACCAGATGCTGCAGGTCTTCCGCGGTTCGGGGTTCACGCATCCGCCTCGATCTCGACGCCGGCGTCTACCATCTGGCGCTCAACTTGAGCGCGACGCCAGCGGTCGAGGCCCAGGCGGCCGCCCACGCGCGGATTGCCGCCGCGGCGTCGATGCGGCCGTTCTTCGCGCCCGGTTCCGTCGCCGTCATCGGCGCCTCTCAGCAGCGCGGCAAGATCGGCGCGGAAGTGTTGCACAACCTGATCGCGTCCGGCTTCACCGGCCGGCTGTTCGCCGTGCATCCGTCGGCGCACCGAGATTCAGGGCGTCCCGGCGTTTCCTCGCGTCAGGTCGCTCCCGGAAGCGCCCGACCTGGCGGTCATCTGCGTCCCCGCGAGCGACGTGCGCGCCGTGGTCGACGACTGCATTGCCAAAGGCGTCAAAGCGCTCGTCGTGATTACGGCGGGGTTCGCCGAGACGGGCGAGCCGGGCCGCCAGCTCGAGGCCGAGCTGCTTGCCGCCGTGCGCCGCGCTGGCATCCGCATGATCGGCCCCAATTGCATGGGGCGTGCTCAACACCGATCCGGCGATCCAGTTGAACGCGACTTTTTCGCCCGTGTTTCCGCCGGCGGGCCGGGTCGCGATGTTGAGCCAGAGCGGCGCGCTCGGCCTCGCGATTCTCGATCACGCCCGGCACTTGCAGATTGGGCTCTCGACCTTCGTCTCGGTCGGCAACAAGGCCGACGTGTCAGGAAACGATTTGCTGCAGTATTGGGAGCAGGATCCGCAGACCGACGTGATCCTGATGTACCTCGAAAGCTTCGGCAACCCGCGCAAGTTCAGCCAGATTGCCCGCCGTCTCGGCCGCCGCAAGCCGATCGTCGCCGTGAAGGCCGGGCGATCGCGAGTGGGAGCACGCGCGGCGACGTCGCATACCGGCGCGCTCGCGACCAGCGACGCGGTCGTCGATGCGCTGTTCCATCAGTGCGGCGTCATCCGGACGGACACGATGGAAGAATTGTTCGACGTCACGAGAGTGCTTTCGCAGCAGCCGGTGCCGCGCGGCCGTCGCGTCGCGATTCTCACCAATGCCGGCGGGCCGGGAATTCTGGCGGCAGACGCGTGCGAGGCCAAGGGTCTCGACGTCGCGACCTTGTCGGCCGACACGATGCACACGCTGCGCGGTCTGCTGCCGCCCGCCGCGTCGGTCAGCAACCCGGTGGACATGATCGCCTCGGCGACGCCTGAGCACTACGAGCGGGCGGTGGCCGCGGCACTGCACGACGAGAACGTCGACAGCGCGTTGGTCATCTTCATCCCGCCGATGGTCACGAGGGGCGAAGACGTCGCCCAGGCAGTGAAACGAGCCGCCGCGACGGCCCCCGAGAAACCCGTGCTGGCCGTGTTCATGGGATCGGAGCCGACGGCCGACGCCTTGCGGCCGATTCCGAGCTTCGTGTTCCCGGAGGCGGCCGCTGCGGCGCTCGCTCGCGCCGCTCGTTACGGCGAATGGCGCACGCGGCCCGAGGGACAGGTGCCGGCCTTCTCCGATCTCGACGCCGACGCGGCAAGATCAGCGGTGCGCTCCGCCCTCGAGCTCGGCGGCGGGTGGGCGCGGCCCGCTGAGGCGCAGGCACTGCTGGCCGCCGCGGGCATCGCGTCCGCACGGAGCAGTGGAAGCGGCGGACGAGGAGGCGGCCGCACAGGCGGCGGAGACGATCGGCTACCCGGTCGCGCTCAAGGCGTTTGGCCCCTCGATCGTCCACAAGACCGAGCTCGGAGCCATTCGGTTGAATCTTCCCGATGCGGCGGCCACGAGAGACGCGTTTCGGGCACTGAAGGCCGCACTCGGTGACGCGATGACCGGCGGGCTGGTCCAGGAAATGGTGGCAGATGGTCTGGAGATGCTGGTCGGGGTGGTCGAAGACCCGACCTTCGGTCCCGTGGTCGCCTGTGCGCCAGGAGGCACGACCGCCGAACTGTTCGCCGACAACACGTTCGGCCTGACCCCGCTCACCGATCGTGACGCGCAATCGATGATCGACGGGCTACGGTGCGCTCCCCTGCTCCGCGGCTTCCGCGGCGCGGCCGCCGTCGACGAGCCGGGTCTGCGCGACACCCTCTTGCGGCTCTCCGCTCTGGTCACGCTCTGTCCGGAGATTCAGGAGATCGAGATCAATCCCCTGCGAGTGCGTCGCGACGGCGTCACGGCCCTCGACGTGCGCGCGCGCATCGAACAACCTCGACCGCGGCCCAATTTGCGGCGCGTCCAGTACTGAGTCGATGGGCGACCGGCTCCGGCGACTCAGCCAGGCGGGTCACTGAAAACGCGCCGGCCGGTCCGCGCGAAAGTGACGTCCCGATCCGAGCCTGATCATCTGACCGACGACGGCTGGGATGGCGGCCAGAGAGACCACGACCACCCAGTCGAATGCGGCGAGCGGCGTCAGGTGAAGGAGGCGAGCCAGCGGTGGCACCATCACCGCGGCGATTTGGAGGCCGACCGAGACGCCCGCGCCGAGCAAGGCGAACGGATTCGCCAGGATCTGCCGCGGCTGCAGGACGGCGCTCGCGCTGCGAGCATTGCCCAGGTGGGCGATCTGCGCGAGGGAGAGCGTCATGAACGCCACGGTCGTGGCGCGCTCGGGCGCACGCGAGAGCGTCCACACAAACGCGCCCAGGGTCGCCACGGTGATCAGCGCCCCATAGAAGAGCATCTCGAGCAGGAAACCGCGCGAGAGCACCGCCTCATCCGGCCGGCGCGGCGGGCGTTGCATCACCCGGCCCTCGGCCGGCTCGACCGCGAGCGCCAGGGCCGGAAACGTGTCGGTCACCAGATTGAGCCACAGCAGCTGCAACGGAAGGAGCGGCAGCGGAAGGCCGGCCAGCCCGGCGCCGAGCAGCACGAGGATCTCCGCGACGTTGCAACTGAACAGGTAGAAGACGAACTTGCGAATGTTCTCGAAGACGACGCGGCCCTCTTCGACGGCCGCGGCGATCGTCTCGAAGCGATCGTCGGCGAGCACGATCGCCGCCGCTTGCTTGGCGACGTCGGTGCCGCGCACGCCCATCGCGACACCGATGTCGGCTTGTCTCAGCGCCGGCGCATCATTGATGCCGTCGCCGATCATGGCGACGATTTCACCGTCCTTCTGCAGCGATCGGACGACCAGAATCTTGTGCTCCGGGCTGACGCGGCTGAACGCGGCGGCATTGGCGAGGACCGCGCGCAAGGGCAGCCGGGTCGCGTTCCAGTTCACGGCCGTCGAGGACGGTTTGGTCGGCGCCGACGAGCCCGAGCTCGCGGCCGATCGCCTCCGCAGTGAGGCGCTGATCACCGGTCAGCATCACGGTGCGGAGACCCGCCTGCCGCAGACGCAGGATCGTGTCCTTGACGCCAGCCGCCGGCGGATCGGCGAGACCGACAAACCCGAGAAACGTCAGCTCGGTGAGCGCCGTCTCGGTCGGCTCGCTCACGTCCCCCGACGCCACCGCCAGCACGCGCAAGCCGGCAGCGGCCAGACGCTCGTTGACCTGAAGCAGCGCGGTCCGGCCGGCATCGTCGAGCCGCGCGGGATGGTCGCCGGAAACGGTGTGGGAGCAGACCTGCAGGATCGCGCGCGGAGCGCCCTTCGCGTAGGCAACCGTCGAGCGATCCCGACGATGAAACGACGCCATCAGCTTGCGTTCGCTTGAAAACGGCAGCAGCGCGATGAGCGGACGGGCGTGCACGATCCGCGAGCGATCCAGGCCGGTGCGCTTCGCCGCGTCGAAGATCGCCGCATCTTCCGGATCGCCACGGCGTGCCTCGGCGCCGTCCGGCGTCTCTGCCGGCGGCCGGCTCGCCAGCAGGGCGGCCTCGAGGACCACCGCCATCGGATCACGCGACGCCTCACGATTTTCAGACCTCGCGGTGAGCGGGTATTCGTGGCCGTCGGTCCAGACGCGCACGACGCTCATGCGCCCGGACGTCAGCGTGCCGGTTTTGTCCGTGCAAATGACCGTCGTCGATCCCAGCGATTCGACCGCGGGCAGACGGCGGACGATCGCGTTCCGGCGCGCCATCCGATGGACGCCGATCGCCAGCGCGATCGTCGCGACCGCCGGAAGGGCCTCTGGCACCGCCGCCACCGCCAAGGCAATCGCGGTCTCGATGGCGAGCTCGAGCGGCATCCCTTGCCACGCGCCAAGCCCGGCCACCAGGGCCGCCACCGCCAGCGCCAGCCACACCAGTCGCCTTCCGAGCCGGTCGAGCCGCCGCTCGAGCGGCGTCGGCTCGGTCACGACACCGCCAACGAGCGCGCCGATACGGCCGACTTCGGTCTCGTTCCCGGTGGCCGTGACGACCGCGCGGCCGAGGCCAGTCAGCACGGTCGTGCCCTTGTAAACCAGGTTGAGTCGATCGGCGAGCGGCGTCTCAGCGGGCAGGATCGAGGTCCGGCGCTTTGGTCACCGGCATCGATTCGCCCGGTGAGCGGCGCCTCGTCGACGGTCAGACCCGTGGCCTGAAGCAGCCGCGCATCTGCGGGCGTCTGCTGGCCAGGTTCGAGCTCGAAGACGTCGCCGGGCACGAGATGGCGCGCGTCGATGTCGTGCCGTCGTCCGTCGCGGAGCACCAGGGCGCGCGGAGCGTCGAGCTGAAGCAGCGCGTCCATGGCCCGCCGGGCCCGCAGCTCCGTGACGAAGCCGATCGCGGTGTTCAGGATCAGCACCGCGCCGATCGCCGCGGCTTCGAGGCGATCGCCGGTCATGAGCGAGATAGCCGACCGCCGCGGCCAGCAGCACCACGATGACGCTGCGCAGCTGGCCGAGCAGGATGTCGAGCGTCGACGCCGACGGCGGCAGCCGAAGTCGATTCGGACCGAACCGCGCCAGGCGCCGCGCCGCCTCCGGCTCCGGAAGGCCGTCGGCGGTGGCCTCGAGCCGCCCGAGGGCGTCCGCGATTGCCAGCGCGTGCCAGGGCGAGACATCACAGGAACAGTTCACCGGCCGCGCACGACCTTCCACCGGCCACCCGTCGCGGCGACGCCGTTGGCATAGGTCGTCGTGAACGTTCCTTCAATCACATTGTCCCGGAGCCAGCCGTGGAACGTCGCCGACGCGTTGGTGAGCCGATCGGGATCCCAGTAGGGATCGAGCACGCCCTCGACCATATCCTCCTCGATCGCCACAAATCGGATCGTCAGCACTGGCGAACCATGCGCAGGTTCCTGGCGGATGGCACCGGAATCGCTGCCCTGGTAGCGCTGATAGGGCCGATCCAGGCCTTCGGGAACCATCTGGACCTCGCCGTGCGCGTGGTCCTCTCCCGCAACGAGCTTGAAGGCGATGGTCCCACGCCGGCGATGATCATGATCGCCAACGTACTCACCCCGCCATTCACCTGAAAGGCGCTCCAGATCTCGCGCCGTGCCAGTCACCCTGATCGACGGCGCGATAGCCGCGCAGCTCCAACTGAGGAGCAGCGCCAATCCTCCCAGCAGCGTGCGCACGTGCGGCGTCATTTTTTCCTCCCGTCGATCCACGGCTGGGTTACCGGGTCCTCCGGTCGGGCGTCACCCGATGCAGCTCGAAGTGGTACGCCAGGCGGACCGTGAAGCTCGTGATCACGTACGTTTCGGAATCGTTGGGAACCAGCATCACTTCGACCTCGGGACGCACGGAGATGTGACGTGAAGCGAAGAGGCTGACGCCGCCACCGGCGACGAATGCCGGGTCGGTGAACGTCTGCCGGGTGCCCGCCATCAGCGCGGGGTCGGTGAGACGACGGGCGTAGAACTCGGGAATCACGCTCTTGCCGACGTCGAACGAGGCAGAATGCACGCCGGCGCCCAGCGTCAGGAACGGCACGAACGTCTGCCGGCCAGTCAGAGCGAACTGCATCGTGCCAATCGCCGAGAACGCTTCGGCGCCGCGCTCGGGAACCAGCCACTTCGTCGTCATTTCAGCGGACAGCCGGCGTGTCATTTCCCAACCGACCGCGCCGCCAAAGAGCGCCTGGCTCATGTCCGGCGCCGTGGCGGCGCCGCCAAAGAAATTCGCGGTCGTGCAGCGGGTGAAGTCCGGCGCCTGGGCCTGGGCGGTCAACGGCGCGGCCACGACCAGTGCGAGACACGAAGCCAGCGGGAAGAGGCGTTTCATAAACCCTCTCTTTTCTGGGCACCGAGGCTCTTCTCATCACGGCCACCCGGTTCGGGAACGAGCAATCGCCGTGCCGCCCGTGCCTGCGAGCGCGCGCGCAGTAACTGCGCCGGTTCCTATCGAGCTGCGCGAAGATTGCGCGACCATCGCGGAGAATGCCGCGACGCGCCGTCGTGGCTGCCGGGTTCTCGGGCTCCGACATGAGTTTCACGCAGCGGCTCCTGGCACGAACTCTGCTCACCTGACACGGCGGAGGCGCACACGACCTTGCTTCTGACGGCCGACTGTGCGCGGACTGACATGATTGCCCTCAACCACATCCTCGTCGCGACTGACTTCAGCGAGCCGGCCAATGTGGCGCTCACTTACGGCCGGGAGCTCGCCCGGCGGTTCGGCGCCACGCTGCATGTCCTGCACGTGGTGGAGGACTTGGGCGCACGTTTCGTGGAAGTCCCGCTTTACCCGGTCGACCTCGGTCGTCTGCAGACCGAAGCGGAAGCGACAGCGCGTGTGCGCCTCCAATCGCTGCTGTCCGAAGAGGACCGCCAATCGCTCCACGCAAAGGCCGTGGTGCTGACGTCAACCGTCCCCCTCGGACGCGATCGTCGGCTACGCCCGGGATGCGATGCCGACGATCGGCTGCATCGTGATGGGCACGCACGGTCGCGGGGCGATCACGCGGCTCTTGATGGGGAGTGTGGCGGAGCGGGTCGTCAGATCGGCGCCCTGTCCCGTCCTGACCGTCCGGCATCCGCAACACGAATTCGTCATGCCCGACCTGCTGACCACGACCGCACGCGCGTGAGGGCCAGCGATCAGGCGGAAGGGAGCACACATCATGAACCTGGTTCGATTCGATCCATTCCGTGAGCTCGAAGATCTGTCGTCGCGATTGAGCACGTACTTCAACCACCCGGCGCGCCCGGGGACCGCTGAGCTGGACAGCTTCAGCAGCTGGGCCCCGGCGATCGACGTTCAGGAGACCGACGCCGAGTACCTGGTCAAAGCGGACCTCCCGGAAGTGCCGAAGGGCGACGTCAAGGTCGCGCTCGAACGAGGCGTTCTCACGATCGAGGGGGAACGCAAGCAGGAGAAGGAGGAGAAAGGCAAGAAGTTCCACCGGGTTGAACGGACGTACGGCAAGTTCGTGCGCCGGATGAGCGTCCCGTCCGAAGTGGACGAGCAGAAGATTGCCGCGGAATTCAAGGAGGGTGTTCTCACGGTGCATCTTCCCAAGACGCTGGTCGCCAAGCCACGCCGCATCGACGTCGCCGTCGCGTAACGCGGAAGGATCCCGGTCATGGGGGGCGGCATGGAGACTTTCCCGCGGCAGGCGTATCATGTTTCTTCTCGGCCGCCCTCCGTTCCTGCGAAGTACGTTGGCAATCGTTTCGCAAAGGGGTCGCCATGCCGCACACGCCCTGGTCTCTCATCCTCGCGGCCGGACGCGGCCGCCGGCTGGCCAGCGTCACCGGCGGCCTGCCAAAGCAGTTCTGGGCCCCAAGTGGTGAGCGCACGCTGCTCGAGCACACGGTCGACCGGATCGCCGACCTCAGCCCGCAGGCGAGAATCGTCACCGTCGTCGACCGGTCCCAGCGAGAGTACGCCGAGGCGATCAACTCCCGGACGCCGATCGGACGCCTCGCGTACCAGGCCGCGGACCGGGGCACAGCGGCCGGCGTGCTGCGCGGCCTCGTCGAGGTCACCGCCGATCCAGACGCCCTCGTCGTGCTGACGCCGTCCGACCATGGCGTCGCCCAGCCGGCGGTGTTCCGCCAGGGGCTCCGGGACGTGGCGGGCTACATCCGGAGCGGACACGCCGGGATCGTGCTCCTGGCGGTACGGCCCGACTCGCCCGTGGGCGATTTCGGCTGGATCGTGCCCAACGACTGCCCGTCGCGCCAGGACCGGCTGGCACTCGTCGGCGGCTTCGTCGAGAAACCGCACGCCTCGGTCGCCAAGGATTTGTTTGCCGCCGGCGCGGTGTGGAACACGATGGTGATGGTGGCGAAGGTCGGGGCGCTCCTCGACCTCTATTCCGCCCACCTTCCGGCGCTGGCGGACGTGTTCAAGCAGGCGCGCGCGATTCCCGGCGAGTTGCGCGAAGCGTTCCTCGCCGATCGCTACCCGGACCTGCCGCACACCGATTTCTCGCATGACGTGCTGACGCCGGCCAGCGGCCTCTCGCTGTATGTCTGGCCGGAGTCGCTGGGGTGGACCGACCTGGGCACTCCCGATCGGCTGAATCTGTGGCTGCGTGCCAGCGCCGCCAAAAGCCCGCTGCGGAGCGGGACCGTCTCGCCGCGGCGCCCGCTTGCTGCAGTCAGCTGAGGCGCGAACCAGCGAAATCTCCGCAGCGTGCGGAAGAGCACGCACCGCGCGGCACGGCGGCCGCGGGTCGTGGCCTGCCAGGGCTCTGGCATGTCTTCTGCTGTTTCATCCACGGAGGCCGGAACGCCGAGCGGTGGCTCGCGTCCGAAGACGACCATGATTGTGCTGAAGACTGTGCTCGTCGCGACTGACTTCGGGGAGCCCTCAGCAGTCGCGCTCACCTACGGCCGCGAGCTCGCCCGCACGTTCGGCGCCACGCTTCGTGTGGTGCACGCCGCGGCCAACCTCGGTGGGAGCCTCGGTGCCGTGCCCGGGTTCGTGCCGGACTTTGGTCGCCTGCAGACCGGCGTGGAGGAGTCCGCGCGGCAGCGGCTGGCCGCACTGCTTTCCGAGGAGGATCGTCAGGCGCTCCACGCGCAGGCCGTCGTGGTCACGTCCATGTCGGTCGCGGACGCCATCGTGACGCACGCGGAAGAGACGCGCGCCGATCTCATCATCGTCGGCACACACGGACGCGGACTGCTGGCGCGTTTCGCCATCGGCAGCGTGGCCGAGCGTGTAGTGCGATCGGCACCGTGCCCCGTCCTCGTCGTGCGGCACCCCGAGCACGAATTCGTGCGACCCGACGCGCTCCAGACCATTCCCTCGGAACGGTGAAACGGTCCGTCAGGATTGAGCCGGGACAGTGCCTTCCCCTCGCCATCTAGCGAGCGCCGACCAGCCACGGCAGCCAACTTGCCGACGTGTGTAAGGGTTTGCGAGGCCCGCGCGTAACGACGCGCCTGCTCCCGGTTCAGCGGTAGACTTGCGGTCGGGACAATGAGAAACAACATGAGCCATTCCTCCACCAGCAGCTTTCTTCCGGTCGCCGCCGCGCTTCTCAGCGCCGTCGCGGCCCTCGCCGCCCAACAGGCGCCATCGCAGCCCTCGGCCGATCCGTTTCTCTGGCTCGAGGACGTCGAGGGTGCCAAAGCCATGGACTGGGTCAAGGCCAAGAACGCGGCGACCCTGGCCGAACTGGGCAAGTCGCCGCTGTACGGGACGACGTTCGAGCGCACGAAGAAGATCCTCGACTCGAAGGACAAGATCGCGTACCCGACGATCATGAACGATCAGATCTACAACTTCTGGAAGGACGCGGATCATCAGCGCGGGCTGTGGCGGCGGACGACGCAGCGCGACTACCTGACCGGCAACCCGACATGGGAGACGGTGCTCGACATCGACGCCCTCGCGAAGGAAGAAAACACCCCGTGGGCGTTCGGCGGCGCGGACTGTCTCGAGCCGGAAAACCGGCTCTGCCTCGTGAATCTCTCGCGCGGGGGCTCGGACGCCGCTGAGGTTCGCGAATTCGACGTCAAGACGAAGCAGTGGGTGCACGACGGCTTCAAGTTACGCGAGGCAAAGACCAGCACCGGCTGGGTCGACGCACAGACGGTGCTCGTCGGCACGGACTTCGGCCCCGGCAGCATGACGGCGTCGGGATACGCCCGCCAAGTGAAGCTCTGGAAGCGAGGCACGCCGATTGCCTCGGCGGAGCTGGTCCTCGAGATTCCCACGACCGACATGGGACTCTTCGCGTTCGCGTACGACGCGGGGGGCAGGAAGTACTTCCGCGTCTCGCATCAGAAGAACTTCTACGAGAGCACGCAGTACCTGTTCGAGAAAGGCAAGCTGATCAAGATCGACGTCCCGATCGATGCCGACACGTATCTCCTGCGCCATCACCTGCTGGTGTTCGTGCGGACGCCGTGGGACGTCGGCGGCCGGAAATGGAACACGGGCGCGCTCATCGCCACGCCGGTGGACGACTTTCTCGCCGGCAGGAAAGCGTTCCGTCTCGTCACCGAGCCCGGTCCACGCGAGAGCATCAATGGCGTGAGCGTCACCCGCGACTTCGTGCTCGTGAGTGTCCTGAACAACGTGAAGGGCGAGCTTCGGCGATATCAATTCGACAAAGACCAGTGGACATTCGAGAAGGTCAAGGCGCCGGAGATGGGAACGGTCGGTGTCGGCGCCACGTCGCCCTACTCGAACGGCTACTTCTTCACGTACACGTCGTTCATCCAGCCAACGACCCTGTATTTCGTGGACGAGAAGAGTGCCCCGAAGGAAGTGAAGCGGCTGCCGGTGATGTGGGACTCGAGCGGGATGAAGGTTGACCAGTTCGAGGCCACGTCGAAGGACGGCACCAGGATTCCCTTCTTCGTCGTCAGCCGCGAGGGCCTGCGGAACGACGGTGCGAATCCGACGCTGCTCCACGCGTACGGCGGCTTCGAGGTCGCCAGTACCCCTTCGTACGCGACCACGCTCGGCGCGGCGTGGATGGAGCGCGGCGGCGTCTACGTGCTCGCGAACATCCGCGGCGGCGGCGAGTTCGGCCCGCAGTGGCACCGCGCCGGACTGAAGGAACACCGGCAGCGCATCTACGACGATTTCATCGCCGTGGCGGAAGAGCTCATCACACGGAAGATCACGTCGCCGCGTCACCTCGGGATCATGGGTGGCAGCAACGGCGGACTGCTCGTCGGCGTCGCGCTGACGCAGCGCCCGGAGCTCTTCAACGCGGTGGTCGTCCAGGTGCCCCTGCTCGACATGCAGCGCTACAGCCAGCTTCTCGCCGGCGCGAGCTGGATGGCCGAATACGGCGATCCCGACAAGCCGGAGGAGTGGGCGTTCATCTCGAAGTACTCGCCGTACCAGAATGTCCGGCCGAACCTGAAGTATCCGAAAGTGCTGTTCACGACCACGACACGGGACGACCGGGTGCATCCAGGACATGCGCGCAAGATGGCCGCGAAAATGGAATCGATGGGCTACCCGTTCTATTACTTCGAGAACACCGAAGGCGGCCACGGCTCAGGCGTGACCAGCGAGCAGCAGGCGCGCACGATTGCCATTACCTACTCCTATCTCTGGCAGCAGCTGGGGAAGTGACCGGACTACCAGAGTCGGACGACGAGGAGCGTCTGATCGTCCTGGGCCGGTGCGTTGCCGAGGAACGCCCTGACGGCTGCGAGAATCTCGTCACAGATCGCGCGCGCGGGCTGCTCCTGATGCGCGCTCGCCGTCACGATCAGACGTTCCTCGCCGAACGGCTCGCCGCGGCTGTTCATTGCCTCCACGATGCCGTCGGAGAACAGCACGAGAACATCGCCGGCCTGTGCCTCGATCGGCACCGTTCTGTAGGCGGCTGTACTCAAGACGCCAAGCAACGGGCCACCCTCTGCCAATCGGTCGACCCGGACCGGGCCACCGGGCTGCGCCCGGATCCAGAGCGGAGGCAGATGACCAGCATTGATGTAGCGCAGCGTGCGCGACGCCGGATCGTACGAGCACCAGAACAGCGACGCGAACCGTTCGCCGGACGACTTGGCCAGGAGCAAGTCGTTCAGCCCAGCGGCGGCGTCATGGGGATCCTCCTGCGAAACGCCCCACGGTGGGCTGTTCATCGCGCCATGGATCAGGCCCATGAGCAACGCCGCGGAGATGCCGTGCCCGGACACGTCTCCGAGGGCAAATGCCACGCGACCGCCCGGCAGCCTGACGACGTCGTAAAAATCGCCGCCGACCTGCGACGCCGGGAGGCAGTCGGCCGCGACGTCGAGGCTCGCCGGCCAGGCCTCAGGGCCCGGCAACAGATCGCGCTGCACTTGTCGAGCGAGATCGGCCTGGGCTTCGAGCTGCTTGCCGCGCACATACGGCCTGAACCGGACCGCGATCAACGACACCGAGACCAGCAGCGCGAGAGCGGCCGATGCGCTGATGGCCGAGTTTCGGATCAACCGGGCGAACGGCGCCGACAAGCTGTCGCGGTAGAGCGCCACCTCCAGCAGCAGCCGGCCCGTCCCGGCGGCCTCCCCGCCCGCCGGCAGGTCACGAGGCAGAGCGCACCGACACGGAAACACGCCAACGAGCACCTCACGGCCGTCGTGCCAGTCGCCCGTAAACGGGGCATCCCGGTCACGCAGGAAGCGCCTCCGGTCATCCGGCCCGAGCCTCGGGCCCGGCTGGCCGCTCGCGGCGACGAGCGTGCCGTCGCCTTGCAGGAGCGTCAGGGCCACGACTTGATCACTGGTGTCGGCGCGCAAGTCGTCGAGAATCGCCTGGAGCGCGGCGACGTCCTGGGGGCGAGACAGGCGCGCCGACCGTTCGACGTTCCGCACACGCTCCTCGCCGGCCCGGCGCGCCTGCTGGCGAATGACATTGCTCGACACGTACTGATAGGTGACGATCGTCTGCGCGAGCAGGGCGACGGCCAGCAGCGCGCCCGCCACGAAGAGCCCGCTGATCCAGAAACTCGAAACCCGATGCGCGAGGGCCATAACGCCGCTTTCCGATCAAATCGTCTCACGAGCCGGATCGATAATCGTGTGCTCGCCTCCTCGACGAGCAAATGAGAACGGCTCTAGGCCGACGGCCGGAGCCGCACGGTCAAGACCGGACAGGTGGCCCTGCGCACGACGTCGTGTGTCGAGGAACCGAGCACCGCGCGGTCGAGCGCCGTGTGCCCGGAGACGCCCAGCACGATGAGATCGGCCGACGTCTCGGCGGCCACCCGCAGGATCGCGTGCCGCGGCTCACCCGAGGCCAGGCGCTCGTCGACCAGGCACGCTTCACGGGTTCTCGAGGGAACGAGGTCGCGCAACTGTGCGAGTGAGTCACGCTCCCAGTCGCGCCTGAAATCGTCGAGCGCGCCCAGGCGCAGCGCCGGCGGCACGAACCAATCCAGCACGTGCAGGAGGATCAGCCGCGCCCGGACGTGATCGGCGAGCGACACGGCGTATTCAACGGCTGTGGTCGCCGGCGCCGAGAAGTCGGTGGCACACAGAATCGTCGAGAAGAGCGGCGCGCCGTCTCGCACCCGATGGGCCGTCGGCGGTACCGTCAGCACCGGACGGCTCGCCTTGCGGAGGACTTTTTCGGCCACTGATCCCAGCCCGAATCGATCGAACCCGCGACGGCCGTGCGTGCCCATGACCACGAGATCGGCTGGCATCGACTCGACGTCGGCGAGAATCTGGGCCACCGGATAGCCCTCCTCGAGACGAATCTCGGTCGGCACGCCGGCCGCAAGTGCTGGCTGGACGAATTGTTCCAGTTCGTCGACGAGGGCCTTCCGCAGTTCCATCGTGAGCCCGGTCACCGCAGCCGGCGTGACGGCCGCCGGCAGGTCCGGCGTCGCCGCCACCTCGAGTACCCGCAGGGTGGCGTCGTACTCTCCAGCGAGCGCGACCGCATAATCGAGCGCGGCCCGGGAAATCTCGGACGTGTCCACGGGGCACAGGATGGTCTCGATCGTGATCATCGCTTCTCCTGCAGCGACTCGAGGTACTCCACGAATCCCGTGGTGGCGCAGGCCGTGGCGCCAGCGACGACCAGCGCCCCGATAACGACCGCAAGTCCTCTCAACATACCGCCTCCTCGGGTGCCGGCCTTCGGCGCGCGCCTGCTCGCACTCAGCGCAACGGACGACGAACGACGGCACTTCCAGCCGCTCGACGGGCTGGCAGCATCACGCCGGTACGGTGGCGAGCTCTCCTGCCAGACGGCGCAATCTCGCCTGCGCTTCGCGTTCCGCGGCGGCTTCCCGCGCGACCTCACAGGTCGTGCATCGGGTCGCGGACGGCAGGGCCTCGAGACGTCGCTCGGGGATGTCGCCGCCGCACTCGACGCACTGCCCGTAGGTGCCGCGGTCGAGCTTCGACAACGCCTGGTCGATCTCCTGGAGCAACTCGGCATGTATCGCCAGCAGCGCGAGGTCGAGGTCGCCCTGGATGTCAGCCTCGCAGTGCTCGGCGAGGTCCGCGCCGGGCTCACTCTCCCAGGCCGCGTCTTCGCGGACGGCGCGACGCTCTCTGCGCGTCAGTTGCTCGAGCCGGCGGCGCTGCGCCTCGAGCGTGTGCCGGAGCGCTCGCGCTCGCATCGGTTCAACCCGTTCGGTGACGTTCCTCATGGCTCCTCCGTTGACTGCTGCGGCCCGCGGCCTCAATCTCCTGGGGGCGCCAGCGCCCACGATCATTGCAAGGCGCTTGCCGATCACCCGTCGCGGGGCAAACGCCGCCGACGGCCGGAAAAGCGCGCGACACCGCGTGAAATCCCGCAGCCGCGCGCCGTCGTCCTGGACCTCGCCTCGGAGGCGCCCAGCCTCCAGTGCGGCAGGCAGGTTGCATTGACTCAGGGTGTGCCCGCGCGCTCAACGGTGACCGCCGCTGCCGCGTTCCGTCTCGATCACGTCTCGAAGATGTATCGGATGGGCGACGTCGAGGTCCACGCGCTGCGCGACGTCTCGCTCGAGGTCCGCGCCGGCGAGTTCGTCGTGCTCCTCGGTCCGTCCGGGAGCGGCAAGTCGACGCTCCTCAACATCATCGGCGGGCTCGACACGCCGACCTCCGGCGAGGTGATCTACGCCGACCACAACCTCACGCACGCCGATGAACGATCGCTCACCGACTATCGGCGTCATCACGTCGGCTTCGTCTTCCAGTTCTACAACCTGATTCCCAGCCTGACCGCGCGCGAGAACGTCGCGCTCGTGACCGACATCGTCGATCACCCGCTCACGCCCGACGAGGCGCTGGATCTCGTCGGACTGGCGCCGCGCGCCGACCACTTTCCTTCGCAGCTGTCCGGCGGCGAGCAACAGCGCGTCGCGATCGCCCGGGCCATCGCCAAACGGCCGTCGGTGCTGCTCTGCGACGAACCCACGGGCGCGCTCGATCTCGCGACGGGCGTCGTCGTACTCGACGCGATCGACCGCGTCGCCACCGAGCTGGGCACGACGACGGTGGTGATCACGCACAACGCGAGCGTCGCGGACATGGCCGACCGCGTGCTGACGCTGGCCGATGGCAGGGTGACCGGGGAACACCGCAACGCCCGGCGCGCGCGCGCCCAGGACCTTCACTGGTAGCCCATGCGCGCCCTCACGCGGAAGCTCGTCCGGGACCTCATGATGATGCGCGGGCAGGCGCTCGCCATCGCGCTCGTGCTCGCGGCGGGCATCGCGATGTTCGTCGCCTATTTCGGCACGTTCGACTCGCTCGAGCGCGCGATGGCGGACTACTACGCGCGCAGCCGCTTCGCCGACGTGTTCGCCACCGTCCGGCGCGCGCCGCTCTCGATGCAGGCGCGGCTGGCCGAGATCGACGGCGTCGCGCAGGCCGACGTGCGCGTGGTCGTGGACGTCGCCATCGATGTCGCCGGCGAGGACGAGCCGCTGACCGGCCGGTTGATCTCGCTGCCGCAGCCACGCGGCGCGATGCTGAACGACGTTCAGCTCCGCGCCGGACGCGATCCCGAACCGGGACGCGGCGACGAGGTCCTGGTGAACGAGGCGTTCGCCAGCGCGCGGCGCCTCCGGCCGGGCGATCAGGTCGGCGCCGTCATCAACGGCCGCCGGCGCGACCTGCACATCGTCGGCATCGCGCTCTCACCCGAATACGTCTACAGCATCCGGCCCGGCGACTTGCTGCCGGACTCGGCGCGGTTCGCCATTTTCTGGATCGACCGGCGCGGCCTGGCCGCGGCGTTCGACATGGAGGGTGGCTTCAACGACGTCGCGATTGCGCTGGCCCCCGGCGCCTCGGAGGCTGCCGTCCTCGCGGGAGTCGATCGGGCACTGGCCCCATATGGCGCGATCGGCACCGTGCCGCGGCGCCTGCAGACGTCCCACTGGTTTCTGGAGAACGAGCTGCTGCAGCTGCGAACGGCGGGCGTGATGGTGCCGGCCGTGTTCCTGCTGGTCGCCACGTTCCTGATCAACATCGCGCTCCATCGCATCATCGCGGTGCAACGCGAGCAGATTGCCGCCCTCAAAGCGATGGGCTACTCGAACCGGCAGCTGGCGTGGCACTACATGCAATGGAGCTTCGCGGTCTCGGCGGCCGGCGTCCTGATGGGCGTGCTCGCGGGCATCTGGTTAGGCCACGGCATGACGGCGCTCTACCGGGAGTTCTTCCGCTTTCCGGCACTGGGATTCTCGTTGTCGCCGCGGTTCGCCGTGGCGGCGTTCAGCATCGGGCTGCTGGCGGGAGCCGTCGGCGCGCTGACCGCCGTGAGCCGCGTCACACGGCTCGCACCGGCCGAAGCCATGCGCCCGCCGGCCCCGGAGCGCTTTCGACAGACCTGGCTCGAGCGCGCCGTCAAACGGCTCCGGCTGTCGCCCGCGGGGTTGATGACGCTCCGCAATCTCGCGCGACAACCGATGCGTGCGGCCCTCTCGATCGCGGGAACGTCCTTCGCCGTGGCGATCCTGGTCGTCGGTCTGTTCTTCGTCGATGCGATCGACATCTTGATGCGCGTGCAGTTCGAGTCCGTGCAGCGGCAGGACCTCACGGTGATGTTCGCGGAGCCGATGTCCTCCACCGCGCTGGCCAGCGTCGCTCATCTGCCCGGGGTGCTGGCCGTCGAGCCGCTGCGCGCGGCGCCGGTGCGCATCCGGCACGGTCATCGCGCGCGCACCACGTCGATCCTCGGTCTGATCGACCGGCCGGCCCTCAACCGCATCGTCGATGCCGATCTCAGCGTTCGTACGCCGGCCGCCGACGGACTCACCATCTCGATCGGGCTCGCCGACGCACTCGGCCTGCACGCTGGGGATGTGGTGGAAGTGGATGTGCTCGAAGGCCGCCGGCCGACCGTCGTGCTGCCGATCCGCGACGTGGTCGAGGAGTTCATGGGCGCGTCCGTTTACATGGAGCGCGAGGCGCTGTCGCGGCTGCTCCTGGAAGCCGGATCGCTGTCCGGCGTCTTCCTGCGCATCGACCCGGCGCGCGAATCGTCGCTCTATCGGGAACTGAAAGCCACGCCAGCGGTGGCCGGCGTGACGCTCAAGCGCGCCGCCCTCGAGAGCTTCCGCTCGACGATTCAGCAGCAGATGTTCGTGCTGATTTTCTTCAACGTGCTGTTCGCCTGCATCATCGCGTTTGGGGTCGTCTACAACGCGGCGCGCATCGTGTTGTCCGAACGCAGCCGCGATCTGGCCAGCCTGCGAATTCTCGGTTTCACCCGCGCGGAAGTTGGCGCGATTCTCGTCGGAGAGCTGGCCGTGATCGTCGTGCTGGCCGTGCCGGTCGGTCTCGTGATCGGACAAGCCTTGGGCGCCTGGATTCTGAAGGTCTCCGAAACCGAGTTGTACCGGTTTCCGCTGATCGTGACGGCTCGGACCCGGGTGTTTGCGGCCGCGGTCGTGCTGATCGCGGGCGCGTTGTCGGCGCTGACGGTCCGGCGCCGCCTGAATCGCCTCGATCTGGTGGCCGTGTTGAAAACCCGTGAATAAAGTTGACCGCCCGCAGGCGAGTGTAACGAGCCGTCGCGGGCGCCGCGAGCGGGGGTGGGGCCCCGCGAGCAACGAGAAATGAAGTTGACCGCCCGCAGGCGAGTGTAACGAGCCGTCGCGGGCGCCGCGAGCGGGGGTGGGGCCCCGCGAGCAACTAAAGAGGACGTCATGAAGATCAGTCGATCGCAGGTGCTTTGGGTGGCCGCCGGGCTGGCTGGTGCGGCCGGGCTCGCCCTGACGCTCAGGCCGGCGCCAGCGACGGTGGAGACCGCGCCGCTGACGCGCGGACCATTGCAGGTCACGGTTGACGAGGAGGGCGTGACCCGACTCGCGCGCCGCTATGTCGTGGCGGCGCCGGTCTCGGGCACCGTACGGCGGATCGATCTGCGGCCCGGTGACGCCGTTTCACGCGGC
Source organism: uncultured Acidobacteriota bacterium (assembly GCA_963816795.1). Lineage (GTDB taxonomy): Bacteria > Acidobacteriota > Vicinamibacteria > Vicinamibacterales > SCN-69-37 > CAWFLT01. Next base: position 60,872 of record CAWFLT010000008.1, read on the forward strand.
CAGGTCGTGGCGACCATCGATCCGTCCGCCGCGACGCCCCTCGATGCGAGGACGCGCGCGAGCGGCGAGGCGCGGGTCCGCGCCGCCGACGCGGCCGTCGGCCGCGCCGAGGCCGAGCGCAAGCGCACCGTGGTCGAGCGGGATCGCGCCGCTGAGGAGCTCAATCGCGCGCAGCGGCTCTTCGAGGCCGGTTACGGGTCCCGCGAAGCGTACGAAGTCGCCGCGGCCCATTTGCGGTCGGCCGAACAGGACCTCGGCGCCGCAGAATTCGCGCGCCGCGCGGCCGCGTTCGACGCGGAGGCCGCCCGCGCGACTCTGGCACCGGACTCCGGCCGCCGCGGTCCAGCCGTCGTGGTCCGGTCGCCGATCGATGGCGTGATCCTGAAGCGGGTTCACGAAAGCGAGGCGGTGATTCCGGCGGGCTCCGTCCTGCTCGAGATCGGGAACTTCCGCGACCTCGAGGTCCTGTCGGATCTCCTGACCACTGACGCGGTGAACGTCAGGCCAGGCGCCCTGGTGCGCATCGACCGCTGGGGCGGCGAGCCCGACCTGCAGGGCACGGTCGAACGCGTCGAACCGGCAGGCTTTCTGAAGCTCTCTGCGCTCGGCGTCGAAGAGCAGCGCGTCAACGTCGTGGTTCGGCTGGATCCGCTGCCCGACGCACCGGTGCCCCTCGGCGATGGTTTTCGCGTCGGCGTGCACGTCGTGATCTGGGAACGCTCAGACGTGATCAGAATCCCGACCGCCGCGCTCTTCCGCCGTGACGGCGGCTGGGCGGCGTTCTTCCTGGTCGACGGTCGTCTCGTCGCGCGCCCGCTCACGATCGGCCGGCGCGGCGAGCACGACGCCGAAGTCCTGTCCGGTGGCGCGGAGGGAGACATCGTCGTGCTCTATCCCGGCGATTCGCTGGCCGACGGCGCGCGGGCCGTCACGAAGTAACGACCGTCGATCAGCGCGCGACCACCTGCGTCAGTTGAGCGACGACCACAGACGACGAAGGCGCGAGGCGGTTGTAGTAGGTCAGAAAGGCCGCCGGTTCCGGGGCGCTGTACGCGGCGAGATTCTGTGCCCATCGATAGGCGATCGGCTGGTAGCGCAGCTCGACCTCGACGGTGAGGGGACCGGATGCGGACGCGGGCACGCGGTACCGCACCCGGTCGCCGGCCTCGCTGAAATCAGCATCCTGGACGGCGTTTCCGACCACGGCAATTTCCGCCGGCGCGGTGAGCTTGTCGAAGCCGTCGGGAAGCAATCTGTTGTCTTTGAGGTACTGCGTCGCCTGTAAGAGTCCCGTCGTCGCCACGCCCGCGACGGTGCCCATGATCGATTCGTACACCTGGACCTGGTCGGGACGAGTGATTTCCGCATAGTGCGGCTCGAACGTCCCGTCGCGCTCGTCCGCAGCGTTGCCGTCGATCGCGCCCGTACTGCGGAGGCCGCCGGACTCGAAGATCGAGGTGCCCGCTGCGTCGCGAACGGTCACGTGCAGCCAGGTTCGCCGTGACGGGTAGCCGGTAGGAAACTTGTGCCCGGTCCGGTTCGTGACGCGCACATCGAGCACCAGCGTGCCGCTCGCGATCTCCACCCGATCGATCGCCACCGTCGCGGTCGCCGTCTCCAACTGGCGGACCGTCGCACGGGCCGTGGCCTCCAGTTCGGCTGGCGTGGCGGTGACGCCGAGCTCGGCCCGGTAGCGATTGAGCAGGCGGAGCATGAACGCGTTGCCGCCGAGAAACGTGTGCTGGCCGAGCGACTCGCGATCGACGCCCAGCACGGACGCGATCTGGACCGGGCCGCGCACGGGCGGCATGTGGCACGACTGGCAGCTGCGCCCGGCCTCGTCGAACGCACTGTGCCGCCACTCCTGATAGTTCATTTGCTCGGGCAGCGACCCAATCACGCGACCGTCAGGTCCCCGCGCCTGCGTGATCAGCGTGTGGCACGTCGCGCAGAGCTCCGACGCGCGGATGTGCGGCGCCTGCGTTTGCTCGAATCCGGTGACCGAGTGCATCACGCGCTTCCGACCGGCCTCGGGCGCGTGCGGTCCAATCACCGCGCGGCCGCCGTCGGCGAGCGGCGGCATCATGGTGAATCTGCCGTTGAAGCTCGAGGCGCTTCCAAGGCCCGCGCTGCTGATCTGATGGCAGACCGTGCAGCTGATGCCATCCTGAGCGAGCGCGGTCAGGTCCGAGTCGGAGGCGCGTGCCGCGCCCGGGAGCCAGCGGAACACTTCACCGCGTGCTCCGCTCGCCTCGGCGACACGCTGGGCCATCGGCAGGTGGCAGCCCGCGCATTCATCTTCGATCTCGCTGGCCGCGGACGGATGATCGATCAGCTCGCGCCGGAGGCTCGCGTGAAAATACGGATCGCGGGCGGCGTTCGCCATGATCGATCCGCGCCAGGCGACGCCGATCGAGACGTCCTCGCCGGCCGGACTCGTCAGGTTGTTGTGGCAGGCCTGGCAGTCGTCTGAATGAGCAAACATCGGCACGGCCGATTCGGGCCGGGGCGCCTGCTGGTGAGCGAGCGGCACCCGTTCATCCGCCCCGCGCAACGCGATGCCTCCCCACGTCACGACCCAGCCGGCGATCGCGGTCCGTAACGCGATTCGCAGCCAGCTCATCGCCAGAACTCGAAGAGACCGCCGTCGAACCAGTCCCACAGGAGGTAGGCGACGACCTGCGCCGGGCGAGCGCTGCGATCGGAGAGCGGCAGGCGCACGCCGCCGGCCACCATCACGTGCTGCAGCTTCGAGAGCGTGACCTGCAGCTGCGGCACCAGGTCCCATTCGCTGGCGCCGCCCTGCGGACGCGCCCAGAGCAGCTCGACCTGCGGCGACCAGGCGCGGCCGACGCCGCGCTGCTGGGCGAACGTCGTGCCGATGGCCGTGCGGACGAAGACCTCGCGACTGCCGCGCGTCGTGTCGCTCGGCAATTCGACGCCCCCGTGCATCTGGAGGAAGCTGCTTCGCGGGAGCGCCTGCCCCCACATCGCAAACGGCTCAACGGTCGTGTATCCCGCACCGAGGCCGGTGCTGCTGTTGCCGGTCGGGAGGATGACCTCTGCGCCCGCGGCAACGATCCGTCCGCTCCGGACCTCGGCGTACAGCGCGCGTTTGAACGCGATGGCCACATCGCCGAGTCCGCGCACGGTCGTCCCGGCGCCGCTGATGAAATCCACCGGCACTGCCAGCTCGACCTGATTCCGCGCGCCAAACCGGCGTTCGTAGATCAACGTCGTCGACAGCTCGCGGCCGTCGTCCGGTTGTGAGAACCCGGTCGTCCAGACCGCCTCGTTCTCGGGAAACGCCTTCTCGGTGAAGAACGCGCGCGGAAAGTTCAGGTCGCCGCGCGGCCACTGCGGCTCGTCGCAGAACGTGCGGAGATGGCCCACCACCAGCGCGATCTCCTCGGCCGAGAGCGCGCTGCCAAAGGCTGGCATGTGTCGATCGAGTGCCCGGATCGGGCCGCCTTCCTGGACGACCGCGTGCCAATCGGGGTCGGGCTCGCCGGTCGCGAAGGCGCAGTCGGTGAAATCGGGCAACGGCGCCGCGAACCCGACCACCGAGCGCGGGCGCCCCTTTTCCGTCCGGCGCGTGACACGTCGCGCACGCTTCTCGATAGATCGCCGCCCCCGTGCGGCCGGCCGGTGCCGAGCCGGACGCGGTCGTGTCAGGGCGTGGTGCCTGCGCGGGCAGTGTGCCACTGGCGGCGACGGCGAGCATCGCCGCCAGGGCGGTCGTGCGAAGACGTGCCGCCACGCGCTACTTGATCACCACGAAGCGCCAGAGGCGCGCGGTCTCTTTCTCGCCGACGTACTTGCCGATCTCCTTGTCGAATTGGGCCTTGGTCTTCCACGGCCGGTATTCCTTGAACTCGCGCAGCATGTTGCCGGGCAGATTCGGGATCGTCTTGAACTGCTCGTCCGTGCCCGTGTTCAGGTCAATCGGGATGAACACGTAGGACTTGAGCCGGTTGACCTCGGTCGGCGTCGACGTACTTGCCGATCTCCTTGTCGAACTGCGCCATCGACACCCACGGGCGGTATTCCTCGAATTCGCGGGTCATGCGCTTGGCGATCTTCGGGATGAGCAGAATCTCCGGCCCCGTCGTGGTGTTCAGGTTCAGGTGCACGAACGCCTTGCCGTAGAGCGCCGCGAGCTGGTCCGGTGTCACCTTCTGACCGACCAGGAACGTGTTGGCCTCGACGATGGTCGCGAACGGCCGGGCCGCGACGAAGGCCTTGGCGATCGCCGGCGTGAACCCAGGCAGCGTCGCCAGAGTGGTTTCAGGCACGGCGTTCAGATCGAGGATGCCTTGACCGACCTGCGCGCGACCTGTCGCGCGCAGCACCATCAGTGCCACGACGAGGAACGCAGGCAACAACATGCGGTGACGATTCATCACGGACTCCAATCTACGGCTGCCAGCCGATGCGTACAGGCGTGTTGCGTGAAGCATACCCCTGGGCAGTTCCTCCTGGAGTGACAAGATCATGAAACCCTCTGCGCCGGTTCCCGCATTCTCGCACAGGTGACTAACACTCTCCGTCGATGGCGCTCGCACCGACCAGCTGCTCCGCTGCTCTGACCCCGGCCGGGTGGAGCGCCACCTTCAGCACACCGGCCTGTTGCTGACTGGCGCTTGATCGCGGCGACTGGATCATCGTCGCGCGGATCGATCGTGACGTTGGCGCCGAAGCGGCGGGCCATGTCCAGCCGTCCTGGATTGGTGTCCACGCCGACGATAAGCGCGGCGCACGGAGATGCGCGCCGAGTGTCGCACAGAGTCCGATCGGGCCCTGGGCGAAGATCGCCACGGCATCGCCGACGCGAATGTTCCCGGATTCGGCTCCGCTCAGGCCCGTCGAGAAGATGTCCGGCAGCAGCATCACCTGTTCGTCGGTCAGTCCGTCCGGAATCGGCGCCAGATTCGCGCGCGCATCCGGGACGAGCAGGAATTCGGCCCACGCCCCGTTGATCGTGTTGCCGAACCGCCAGCCCCGAGCCCGCCGCCGCACTGCGAGTGCACGCCGTTCAGGCAGTAGAAACACTGACCGCACGGCGTGATGGCACCGACAATCACCCGCTGGCCCACGTGGTACGACTCGTCGAGCCCGGCGCCGAGCTCCTCGATGACGCCAACCGGTTCGTGTCCGAGGATCAGTCCCGGCCTGACCGGATACTGCACGGCTCCGTGCCGCTGCGGACTATTGCGCGGGCGCGCGTGGAGAATGCCGCAAATCCCGACTTTCGCTGGAGATCGGCGCGTGAACAGCAGAATGTGCGGCCTCCGTTGATCTCCCTTGGCACAGGTTCTGCTCGATCAGGAAGCGGGCGGGCCACGACGCCTACCCTGACGTTGGAGGCCGTTGTGAACACGGAGGACCAGACCGCCGTCATCGACTTTCTCGCGTCCCCCGCCACGCACGGCGGCGTCGCGGTCGAACGGATCGACACGCACACGTCGGTCGTGTTTCTTGCCGGGCCGCGCGCTTACAAACTCAAGCGCGCGGTGCGCTTCGACTATCTGAATTTTTCGACGGTCGACCGGCGCCGGGTCATGTGCGAGGCCGAGGTGCGCCTCAACTTACGCACGGCGCCGACGCTGTATCGTCGCGCCGTCGCGGTGACGTGCGCGGCCGGGGGATCGTACGCCCTCGACGGCGGTGGCCCCGCGGCCGACTGGCTCGTCGAGATGAACCGTTTCCCACAAGCGGCGCTCTTCGACCGCCTGGCGTCGGCACAGCAGCTCGACCTCAGGCTGATGGCTCCCCTCGCCGACGCCATCGCCGCTCTGCACACAGCCGCTGAGCACCGCTATGGCCATGGTGGCGCGGCCGGCATGGCCTGGGTCATCGATGGCAATGCCGCGGGCTTCGCGGAGTTCGCCGAATACCTGGACCCGGCCCTCGCCGAGCGAGTGACGACGCTGGCCGGCGCGGCGCTCGAGCAGCAGGCTGCCCTGCTCGACGCTCGCCGTGCCTCCGGCGAGGTCCGTCAGTGTCACGGTGACCTTCACCTGCGCAACATCGTTCTGCTCGATGGCCGCCCGACGTTGTTCGACGGCGTCGAGTTCAACGACGAGATTTCCTGCATCGACGTGCTGTACGATCTCGCGTTCCTGCTGATGGATCTCTGGCGCCGGCGGCTCGCGCCGCACGCCAACGCGGTCTGGAACCGCTATCTCGCGGTGAGGGAGGATCTCGGCGGGCTGCCGCTCCTTCCGTTGTTCCTGGCGTGCCGGGCCGCGGTGCGGGCCAAGACCAGCGCGACGGCCGCTCGGCTCGAGCGCGACGCGAAGCGCCGAGCCAGCTTGTCGGAGATGGCGCGTGAGTATCTCGAACTGGCGGCGCAGCTCATTGCCCCGGCCGGGCCGGCGATCGTCGCCATCGGTGGGTTGTCGGGCACGGGCAAGTCCACTCTGGCGTTGAGCCTCGCGCCGTCGCTTGGCGCGGCGCCAGGCGCGATCGTGTTCCGGAGCGATGAAATCCGCAAACGCCTGGCTGGCGTGTCGCCGCTCGATCGCCTGGGAGCCGCGTCGTATTCGCCCGACATGTCGGCGCAGGTCTACCGCGGGCTCGCCGACCGCGCCGCGCTCACTGCGCGCGCCGGACACACCGCCATCGTCGACGCGGTGTACGCGCGCCCGGCTGATCGCCAGGTGATCGAGGAGACGGCCGCGGCGCTGTCGGTCCCGTTCGTCGGGCTCTGGCTCGACGCGCCTGAGCCGGTTCGCCTGGCCCGCGCCGACGCGCGCCGCCATGACGTGTCGGACGCAGACGAGGCGGTCGTCCGGCAGCAGAGCGCGAAAGACACCGGCGAGATCCGCTGGCGCCGGATCGAGACCTCCGGACCGCCCGAGGCCGTGCGCGCCCGAGCTCAGGCCGCGCTCAGCAAGACCATCGGCACCGCGCCCGGCATGTGCCATGCAACAGCGCCATCGTGACAACGGAGGTCCAGATGATCGACCGTGAGAAAGTCATGACGCTGCGTCACCAACGTTTTCCTGGAGCGCGCCTGTGCGAGCCGGCCGCGGCGGCGAACGCCCTCGTCGGTCTCGATCCCGAGTTCGATCCGCTGATGGCCCAGGAGATGTCCTGGTTTCACTGCGACGTCGGCGGAGATCGCTACACCACCCGCGACGTCGTCAACGACACGCTCCGTTTGTACCGCCGGACCGTCCGGGGATGATGATGCTCTGGCAGACCCGGCTGGAACGGTGCCAGTCGACATTTCGCCGCCGCGGCTGGTGGCACTCCCCTTGCTGTTAACACCCACGAATGGGCCCGGAGAACTATATGACCGAGAACAACGCTCGCATCCCCCAAGTCGGAGATCCGATGGGACCGCTCGAAGCCGCGCTGATCGACGAGTACCTCGAGGCGCACGGCCAGGACCACACGTCGGTGCGGGCGCTGCCGGAAGAGCAGGCCCGGCACCTGCTCACCGACGCGTCAGTCTATGCCTCCTCCAAGCTGTCGGAGGTAGAGGCCCGAGCACACTACGTGCACGAGTTGCACGGCGAGAAGGCGTAACCGAACTCACGCGACCGTCCACCGGACGGGATCACGCCCACCTGTCGCGAGCGCTTCGGCGCGCTCTCTGAGGCCGAGCAGCATGCGCCGTGTCATGAGGAACGCCGCCGGCTCGATCACGCGCATGAACAGCCACGATCCGACTGACGATGGAACACGCACGAGGTTGCGCGAGACGAGCCGTGTACGCCTGTCATCGAGCGGATACAGGCCGAATTGCCAGGCCCACGCGAAGCCGTCGCCCGTGCCGCTGAGAACGAGTGCCCGATAGGGCTCGATGGCGGTCACCGGGAATCCCTGACCGTGTCCAATCGGGATCACGTCACCAACGGCGACACGTTGACATTCCGGCAGGATGGAGTCTGCACTCGGGCCGTCCAGATACCCAAACAGACGGTCCAGCCAGTCGTAGCTGTACAGTCCCCCGCGCCGATATCCCATTTGCACCAGCCACGGCCAGATGTGTTCCGGCCGCGCACCCACGGTGATCGCCAACGTCGCCGAGTAGCTCGGATCGACAACCGCGGCATCGCCGGCCATCACGCGGGAGAGCTCGGAGCTCGCGGCACCCCAACGCCCGAACCAGCGCCGCACCAGAAACCAGTAGACCGCGGCGACGGCGAGCACACCGAGAAGCAGTGGAACCATGTGATCTCCTTCCCTCCCGTCAAGCACCAGTCGTGCCCGCCAGTCATTCGTGGCGCACGGAAATCACGCCGGAGTTTCACGAGCATCGCGTAGGTCCGCCGGGAAATCCTGCGCACCGGTGCGGAACTTCCGGCATCCCTCCCTGGCCCTCAGGCAACTCACACGCGGTAAAGGCAGTGTTTCTGGCCTTCAGGACTGACGGCGGGGTCTGCGCGGGCTGGCATTCAGTGTGCGTTGAAAGGAGGCGGAAGACCCGGCACGGAGGACGATGATGGAGCCACGATCGATTCGAGTGATGCACTTGGAACACACGCGAGGGCTTCCCGGCGATGAATTGGCGCCGGCATCACACGCTGTAGAGGGACACGTCACGCGCGGCTTCGAGGCCGTGCGCGAGGCGTTCGCCGAGAACCTCGAACGACGAGGTGAGCTGGGCGGTGCCTGCTGTGCCTATCGTCGAGGCGAGAAGGTCGTCGACCTCTGGGGAGGAAGCCGAAACAAGCGAACCGGCGAGCCGTGGCAGAGGGACACCATGGTGATCGTCCACTCAGCCACCAAGGGCCTCGCCGCGATGACCCTCGCGATGGCTCACTCTCGGGGGTGGCTCGATTACGACGAACGGGTGTGCGCGTACTGGCCGGAGTTCGCGCAGCACGGCAAAGAGCGCATCACCATCCGTCAGCTCCTGGCCCACCAGGCCGGTCTCTTCGCGTTCGACGAGCCCGTCGATCGAAACGTCATTGCCGATCTCGATCGGCTGGCGGTCGTGTTGGCCAGGCAGAAACCCGCCTGGGAGCCGGGAACGCGACAGGCCTACCATGCCCTCACCCTCGGGTTCTACGAGAGCGAGCTGTTGCGCCGTGTCGATCCACAGCATCGCAGCATCGGACAGTTCTTCGAGGATGAGATTGCCTCGCCGCTCAGTCTGGACCTGTACATCAGGCTGCCGGAGAAGATTCCGAACGCGCGCCTGGCCACCATGACCCCGCCCGGACTCATCAAGAGACTGTTCGGCTTCCCGTTTCGCTTCACGATGGCAGCCATGAATCCTCGCTCCAACATCTACCGGGCGCTGGTGATCAACCCGGGTGCCGCGGTGTCGCTCGATGATCACCACATCTATGCGCGCAACCTCGAAGTGCCGTCTGGCGGGGCGGTCGGCACCGCACGGGCGATCGCGCGCGCCTACAGCGTCTTCGCCACGAGCGGACGCGAGTTGGGGGTACGACCGGAGACGCTGGATCTGCTGGCCGCGCCGGCGATTCCGCCGACGCATGGGTTCCATGACGAGTGCCTGAATGGCGAGGTGCGGTTCTCGCTGGGCTTCATGAAACCGAGCCCCGGCTGGCCGTTCGGCAGCACGAGTTCGTTCGGGTCCCCTGGGGCCGGCGGCGCCCTTGGCTTTGCCGATCCGGAGGCTGGTGTCGGCTACGCCTACGTGACCAACCAGATGGGGACAAGCTTGACGGGAGATCCGCGAGAGATGGCGCTCAGAGAAGCGCTGTATTCGGCGCTTCAGTCTTCATAGAGGGGACTCACCGTGAGAACGACAAATCCCGGCCGTACGGAGACGACATCAGGCATCCGAGCGGCAATTCACCTGCTGGCGGCGGGCGCCGGCGTCGCTGCTGGCGCATACACAGCCTGTGTCGGCCTGGCCTGGCATCGCTACGGGCGCGCACGAGACGCGAGGCCCGACGAGGTGGATGCGTTGCTCGATCGCTTCATGCCTGTCTATGACGTCGTCGAGCGGCACCACATCCAGGTCGCGGCTCCGGCGGCGATCGCGCTCGCTGCCGCGAAGGAGCAAGATTTGCTCCATCTTCCGCTCGTGCATGCCATCTTCAAGGCACGCGAGCTGGTGCTCGGTGCCACGCCCGAGACGGGGCCGCAGCCGGTTGGCCTCCTGGCGCAGGTGCTGGCGCTCGGGTGGGGCGTCCTCGCCGACGAGCCTGGACGTGAGATCGTCGTCGGCAGCGTCACGAAGCCTTGGGAGGCGAACCCCACATTTCGCGCGCTCCCGCCCGCCGAGTTCGCGGCGTTCTGCGACCCGGGGTCTGTGAAGATCGCGTGGACGTTGCGCGCGGATGCTGCCGGCGAGTCGGCGTCAGTGTTTCGGACGGAAACGCGCGCGCTCGCAACCGACGCGACCGCCCGCGCCAGATTCCGCCGCTACTGGGCCTTCGCGTCACCAGGCATCGGGATGATCCGATGGCTCTCGTTGGTGCCGTTGAAACACCAGGCCGAACAGCGCGTGCGTGCAATCGAACCGCACTCGACGGACGGCGGCGCGCCGTTGACCGATGCCCGTCCGCACCGCGCCACACACGCATCGTATTGCTCATGACGATCGTCTTCTCGATCGTGCTCGTTGTCCACGCGCTCATCCACCTGTTTGGTGTCGTCAAAGCGTTCGGATTCGCCGAGCTGCCGCAGTTGACGCAGCCCATCTCGCTGTCGCGGGGCGTGCTGTGGCTCATCTCGACGCTTCTGTTTCTCTCTGCGGCCGGATCGCTGTTCGTGTGGCCGCGCTGGTGGTGGATCATCGGGGCCGGCGCCATTGTCGTGTCGATGGTGGCGATCGTCCCATCGTGGAGCGACGCAAAGGTCGGGGCGGTCGCCAATCTCATCGCGCTCGTCGGCGTGGTCTTTGGTTTCCTCGCACAGGGACCGGCCAGTCTACGGGCGGAGTTCGACCGCGACGTGGACCGCGCGCTCGTGCGCCTCGCGCCAGCGGCGGCCATCGTGGATGAGGATCTGGCGCATCTCCCTCCTCCCGTGCAGCGGTATCTCCGCACGACCGGCGTCGTGGGGCAGCCGCGGGTCCACAACTTTCGCGTACGGTTGCATGGCCGCATCCGGAATGGTCCCGAGGCCTCGTGGGTGCCGCTTGCGGCCGAGCAGTACAACGTCATCGACGAGCCCACGCGTTTGTTTTACCTGACCGGAGCGATGTTCACCATCCCGGTGCAGGGATACCACCGATACGTTGGACCGTCGGCAACGATGCGCGTGAAGGCGGCCGCGCTCGTGCCCGTCGTCGACGTGTCGGGCGCGGAGATGAACCAGGGCGAGACCGTCACGATGTTCAACGACATGTGCGTGATGGCGCCCGCGACGTTGATCGATCGGTCCATCGTGTGGGAACCGGTGGACGCGCGCACCGCCAGGGCGAGGTTCACCAACGCGGGCCACACGATTCGGGCAGAGCTCTCGTTCAATGAAGCCGGTGAGCTGACGAACTTCTGGTCCGACGATCGTTATCAGACCTCACCCGACGGCAAGAGCGTGAAGAAGGTTCGATGGTCCACGCCGCTCGGACCGTATCGCGCGTTCGGGCCTGTGCGTCTCGCGTCAGGCGGCGAGGGACGCTGGCACGAGCCGGGACAGGAGTACGCCTACATCGAGCTCACGCTCGACGAGGTGCAGTACAACGTGCGCTCGCGCTGACTACTCCTTCTTCTTCGCCGGTGGCCACGCGAGGACGAAGTTGCCGCGGTTCGGCATCTGTACCTTCGGCAAGGTCTTCGCGTCCATCACGGCATCGGCGGCAATCACGCCGTTGAGGTGCAGCAGATACGCCGTCAACGCGTACGCCTCGGCGTTGGTCAGCGAGTGCGGCTCGGGATACGGCATCGCGCGACGAATGTAATCGAACACGGTCGTCGCGTACGGCCAATAGCTCCCGACGGTCTTCAGCGGAGTCGGCGTCGTCAGCGTGCCCTGGCCGCCGACGAGCCGATCGTTGATGCCGTTCGCCCCCTCCGGTCCGTGGCACGCGAGGCATTTTGCCGCGTAGACCTTCCCGCCCTGTGCCGGCGTACCAGATCCGTCGGGTAATCCGGCGCCGTCAGGAGGAATGCTGATGTCGGCGCTCGCGATCTCGGCCGGCGTGGCCGGCACACCGAGCCCCGGCCCCTTCGGCGGCGCAGGACGCTGCTGCGCCCGGACGACCGTGCAGATGGTCAGCACGGCAAAGATCGCGATGAGCCCCACCGCTCGTTTAGACGTACACATTGCGGACCTCGCCAGCGGCCGACACGCCCCAGCTCTGCATGCCGTGGAAGTGATAGCTATGCGTTGCGCCACGTGCATCGAGGAGGGCCCTTCGCGATGGCTGAACGGCGCCCGTCTCGTCGACCGCTCGACTGATGAGCACCGCAGGACTGCCGTCCCAGCGCCAGGCCATCCGGAATCGCGTCAGCGCCTTGGGTAGCACCGGCCCGGGAATGTCGGCAGGGGCCCACGTCTTGCCGCCATCGGCAGACACGTCCACACGGCGGACCCGGCCGGTGCCGGACCACGCGAGGCCGGAAATCTGATACAGCCCGGGCCCTCGCATGTTCAATCCACCGGATGGTGACGTGATCACCGACTTCACGCCCATCGGAAACGTGAACTGCAAGGCGCGGCCATCTGGCAGCGAGTCGGTGTACTTCGACGTCTCGTCTTTCGTCATCACGGGCGCATCCGTCACTTTGAGGCGCCGCAGCCACTTGACGCTCATGTTGCCTTCCCACCCCGGCAACAGCAGGCGCATCGGGTACCCGTTCTCCGGACGCAGGCGCTCGCCGTTCTGGTAGATCGCAATCAGCGCGTCGTCGAACGCCTTGTCGATGGGCACACTGCGGCTCATCGCCGCGGCGTCCGCCCCCTCGGCGAGCAGCCAGCGGCCGGTGGGACGCACGCCCGCCTCTTGAAGCAGCGTCCCCAGCGGCACACCGGTCCATTCACTGCACGACACCATCCCATGCAGCGCGCCCGCGGACGACTGCGCCGGTTGCGCCGCGTACAGCCCCCTGCTGTTGCCCGAGCACTCGATGAAGTGGATCCGCGACACCAGCGGATACCGGGAGAGCACGGCGAGGTCGAACGTCAGCGGTCGATCCACGAGCCCGTGGATCAACAAGCGATGCTGGTCGGGTGGGATGTCGGGGACGCCGCTATGACTGCGCTCGAAGTGCAGCGAGTTTGGCGTGATCATGCCCTCGAGAGACTCGAGCGGCGTCCTCGCCGCTCCGCTCCCCGTCGTCCCCGCGACAGGTGCGACGGTGCGCTGCACAGGAGCTTCGTGGGGGGATCGCTCACCGTAGGGGCGCAGCGGCTGGCCGGGCGCCTTCATCCACGCCGGCACCTCCTGTTGCGCAGCCATGGCGGGCTGGGCGCGCAGGAGCGCCCAGCCGGCGGCACCGGCAGTCTGTGCGAGAAACCATCGGCGATGAATCAATCCGCCGCCAGCGACGACCTCGAGGTCTGGAGTGTCCATGATGAGTCCGCACACGCATGCTACACCCAGTAGACGCCGCACCAAGACCGAGACTGTCAGCGCGAGTTGCCAACTCCTGACACGACCTGGGTTCCTATCGTTGGGCACGACGTCGCTCCAGGATTGGAGCGACATCGAAGCGGCACTGGCCCGTGACCGCCATCACGCATCACATCCCCCGAGCGCGTCGACGGCAATCTGCAGCGAAGCCGCTGAGCTTCTGAGGGTTCCGGTCAGCTGGGTCAAGGCATTCAGATCCGCGTTCCGGGGCGCGGACGGCAACTGCACGCGCTCGATGCCGGAGATCTCAAACCAGGGGCTCGCCAGATCGAGCACGGATTGAACCGCGTCGATCGAGGACAACACGCTCGCCGCCCGGACCTGCGCGTTGTTCTGCGCCGCTTCGAGCGCTCGGACCAGGTCCGCGTTCCCCGCGGCCTGCGCCGCCGGCAGCTGACTGGCTACGCTCGCCATAACGGCCACCAGGTTCTTCAGTTGTCCGAGGATGCAATTCACCGCACGAAGAACCACGCACAGCACGTCTCGAACGAATGGCACCGCGCTCACCGCTTTGGTCGCCAGCTCGCACGGCGCAAGAGCCTGGGCCACACTCAACAACTGCGCCGCGCCGCCCGCAAGCTCCGGCGTGCGGCCCAGGACCGTGACGACCCGGGCCAGTGGACCGACGAGTTCCAAAACTTTCAGCAAACACTGCGTGCTGGCCAGATAGGTCGCGACCGGCGGCAGCAAGCCAAACACGCGCGAGCAGTCGCTCGGGAGGTCTTGGGTTGGATCCGTCGGCGCCACAAGCGTGCCGCCGGTCGGCAAGCGAATTCTCAAGGACTGACCTCGACCGCCGTCATGGCGCTCAGAAAAGATGTTGATGGACTTTGTAGAGGGCCGCTGCGAATCCTGCGAGGAGCAGCGCCAGCGACGTGCCGATGGCCAAACGCCCCAGCGCGGCAGGCGGCGCCAATCGGTGTCCTCTCACCACGTCAGGCTGGGTCGCGCGACTTTCGTGAGCCTCTTCATAGATCGCGCTCACACCCACAGCGTGCAACGTTACCGCCGCGGCGCTACAGAGGTACGCAAGCAGCGTAGTCACGACGTGCGGACCATAGCGCAACTCGAAGGTGGTGCGTCCTTCAAAGGAGCCAGTGGCGGCAACGACTCCGAGGACGTCGTTGAGGACAGCCACCAGGCTTTGCGCGACGCCTGACACCACGATGGCGGCGAGCGCGCAACACATCAGCCGGCCGCGGTGCCCGCGCGTCGCCTCGGCGCTCGACGCCAGTGGATCATCGTGGCGTTCCGCGGACATCACGGCGAACGCGTAACGAGCCTGCAGCCAGATGCCGGGAATCACGCCAAGGACCAGCCCGAGAAACGACCGGGTGCCCGCGCGAATCGACACTCGAAGCGCCGGGAGCAGCGACGGCGCGGAGCGACCCGTGCGGCGGGCATGGACCATCGCGAAGATGGATGACATCACGATCTGCGTCAGAAAGAGGAGGGTGAGGCTGCCGGCGATGACGAACCATGGCGAGGGACTGAGTCGCGTCCGGAGGTAGTTCGGCACGGCTAACTGCAGGAGCAAGGTCGGCAACAGAAGTGTCAGCGCTGGTATCCAGAGCGAGATCGACGACAGCGTGGTCCGGATCGAGAACACGAGCAGGTGACGAGCGGCGACAGGGGGGCGTTCAACCACGTGAGCGCTCAGGTGCGCGGCTGCCAGTGCATCACGTTGAGTGAGCGCAACGCGAGCCGTCCATTCGTCCGATCGTGGGCGTACGCGGTGACCGCACAATTGTCTACCGGCTCTGACTCCCAACGCTCCAGGAACTCGTCATGGCTCCATCGCTCGAGCAGATATCGGAAGACACGAAGCGTCCCGCCGTGACTGACCACGAGGATGCGCTGGCCCGGCCGATCCCTGAATAGCATGCCCAGGAACAGGTACACGCGCTCCGCCACTTCGGCGAGGCTCTCACCGCCGGGCGGGCGCGCGAAGAACCGGCCGAAGGTGTCCCAATAGCCTTGCAGCCAGGGGAACGCCGCCTCCGCCTCGGCCGTGGTCATGTCGTACGTCCAGCCCGCATCCCGCTCTCTCAAGAAGAGATGATGACGCACCCGGATGGCGTCGCGCTCCTCCGCGGTGTACGCCGCCAGGATGTGTTCAGCCGTTTCTTGTGTCCGGCGGTAGCCGGAATGGTAGACGTAATCGAACGTGCCGAACTCGCTTCTGATGGCGAGCCCGGTCATCTGTGCCTGGCGCCGCCCCTCGTCGGTGATGGGCACGCTCTGGTCCGGCACACCCTGCACCGCTTTTCTCGATTCGTCATCCAGGAAGAACCTGTTGCCCTTCCTCGCGACGTTGCGAGCGGACTCGGCGTGGCGCACCAGAACGAGCACCGAGGGACGATCCGGCTCTTCCATCAATTCACCACCGGCGTAGCTTACATCCGCAGTGCCCCTGACGATCAGCCGGGGCTTTTGAGTCGCGCCTTCAACCACTCCTCAACAATCGTGAAATAGGCTGGCACAAAGCCATGCAATGACGCGAGCTCCGCGTTCGTTCCGATCTTCGCCTCCCATTGAACGTGATTGGCTTTCTGGAGAATCCGCAACGTGTAGTCTCGATGTCCCCCGGCCTTCAGCGCTGCCTCCCATGCCGCTCTGTTCTTTTCCGCCAGAATGTTGTTGTCCAGCTCTCCAAAGAGGGCAAGCGTCGGCACGGTCAGCTGCCGAAGCGTCGGCCCCGGATCGTACAGCGCCATTCGCACGGAGTTCCAGTACGGATGATCGCGAGCGGCGGGAAACGCGTCGGGTGAACGGTGTGCACCGAGCCTCTCACGAGTCGCCAGGTACTCCTCCCACCCCTGGCCGGTTCGCGCGAATTCGAACTGCTGCTTCATCAAGCCGGCAATCCCTTCCACCATTTGTGGTGGCACTCCCGCGGCGGTCATCTCGTTCCGGGCATGATCGAGCATCGTCTCGGTGCCCGGCACGCCAGCGCCCGAGATGCTGATCAAAAAAGCGAGGTCTGGTGCGCGGACGGCCGCGAGGGGCATGACCCAACCCGCCTGGCTGACGCCCAGGAGACCAACCTGTGCGCCGTCGATGTCGCTGCGGGTCTTCAAGTATCGGAACGCGGCCACGACATCGCCGGCCAGGTCGTCGAATGACGCGGTGGTCCAGTCCCCGGTCGAACCGCCGACTCCGCGCTTGTCATAGCCGAAGACGGCGATTCCTCGACGGATCAAGAATCGGGCGAAGGGCAGCAGATACTCTCGATTCTCTGCGCCGGAGCCGTGAACCAGAATGATGGCGGGATATCTCGCATCTCTGGTCGGTCTGATCAGCTGACCTGCCAGTTGAATCGCGCCATTGGAAAACTGGACCTCCTCACGACGCTCGATGTCAACGCGCCGGGCGATCCGTGGAGGCGTGCCGGCACTGCTGCCACGACAACGAGACGAGCTGGCCCGTCGAGTCTCGTTGAAACTCAACTCGCGATGCCATCTTGCTCGGATCCGCAGCGCCAGGACCCGCAAAGAAGCGGCCGTCATCGGGCGTGGGATAGAGCGTTCGAACATCGCCGGATTCGTCGAATGCCACGAGTTGGCCCGGATTGGCAAACCCGGTGAACTCGTTCCACAGCTGCAGGTAGAGAAACGCGTTGGCATCCCATTGATAGACGCCGACGTACTCACGGAGAGCTCTTTCGTCCAGCGCGCGCACCGTCGGAGCCTGAAGTGCCGAGCGCACGATCACGGCAGCAAGCAACACCGCGAACGCAGCCCCACCGATGACGATTGGCCGACGCATCATTGAAGCTACCGATCTTCCCAGTGGAACCTGTGCAGCACACGATGCAGTATTGGCGCGAACACGAGACCCGCGGCAGCCAGGAAGACCAAGCCAGCGTAGAGCGCGTAGAGACCAGCGAACACCTTGCCGCCGTCGGTTTTCGGGGCGTCGACCGGCCCCATGCCGCCCATGAGCATGGCGGCGTTGAGAAATGCATCGCGCCACGGCAAGTTCTCGAAGTACTCGTAGCCCCCCATGCCCAGGGCGAGCGAGACACTCAGCACCCCGGAGGCGGCTGCGAAGTGCAGGAGCACGCGCCTGGCGAACCGCTCACGCGGAATAGGTGGGTGCGTCTTTGCTTCGTACATGGGCGTCCTGCTGTTAACTCCGCGGGAACTTCGGATCCGTTTTGATCTCGCGGATCTGCAGGATGTGCCGCTGCTCGTGCGTCGAAATCAGCAGCGCCCACTGATACGCGTCGCATCCCTGCCGCGCCACGAAGCCATTGCGCAAATCGTCCTTCGTCGTCCGGGCATATTGCAGCAGCCGCGCATGCTGCCGGCGATAGTCGGCGAGGCCTGCGGCGAGATCTTTCAGCTGCCCTTTGGGATTCTCCGACGTCAGCGCCGTCTCTCGATTGGTGCGATCGATGCCATACCAGAGCAGATCGACGTCCCGGCTCGACAGCGTGCGGCCCCCGAGCGGGGTCTTCACGCCCTTCTGCAGGTCGTCCCAGTAGATCTGGCCGACGACGACGAGGTGGTCGAGGACTTCGAAGATGGTCCAGGTCCCGGGCGCAGGCCGGAACTCGAGCTGGGCCCGGGAGAGGTTCGACACTTCGTCGATGAGCCAGCTCGACGTCATCTCCAGGTGGGCGACGAGGCGTTGCCGCTCCAAGCCGGTGATCTCGTTGGCGGACAAAGAAACGGCGGCTGACAGCGACAAGCCGAGAACGAACGCACCTGCGCGCATGGATCGCTCCTGCGGTGGCGGGAAGCAGCGCCTCGATGATCGCGCCGCCCGTCGCGCGGTTGCAAGGGCCGGTCAGAATTCGGTCAGATTCACCCGCCGGTGACCGGCAGCGTGATCGAGAACGTCGCGCCGCGGTCGGGATTGTTCGCAGCCGATATCGTACCGCCGTGGCGTTCGATGATGGAGCGACAGATCGAAAGGCCCAGTCCCAGTCCTTCCGGCTTGCTGGTGATGAACGGATCGAAGATCGACTCGAGCTTTTCCGCGGCGATTCCAGTGCCGCTGTCCTGAACTTCGACCAGCACGTTCGAGTGATCGACCGGATTCGTGCGCACGACCAGGCGCCGCGCGCCGTCGAGCCCGGTTCCGCTCATGGCGCTGAACGCATTGAGCACCAGGTTCAAAATGACCTGCTGAAGCTGGACGCTGTCACCCTTGACCGGGCGGACGTCGGCCGACAGGTCGAGGTGGACCGTGACCTGGTGCAGATTCGCGTCGCCGTGCGCGATGCGCTCGACGATGCGGATCACATTGTTCACGTCGACGTTGGTCAGGCCCGCCGCCGTGCTGTCGCGCTTGAGCATGGCGCGCAGCCCGCCAATGACTTCGCCGGCGCGCTCGGTGACCTCGCAGATGTCGGCCAGCGCGCTGCGCACCTCCTGGAGATCGGGCTCGGGGGCGTTGAGCAAACGCACGCCGACGTGGGAGTTGGTGAGGATCGCGGTAAGTGGCTGCCTCAATTCGTGCGTCAGGGTTGCGGTGAGCTCGCCGAGCGTGGCCACGCGTGCGACGTGCTCCAGTTCTGCCCGCTTTTGCGCGGCTGACGCCTCCGCCTGTCTGCGAGCCGTGACATCCATCGACACGCCGAAGAGCTTTGGGCCGGTGCCGTCGTCAGGCCCCACACAACGGCCGCGCCCATGAATCCAGCGGACGATGCCATCCGCTTGCTGCACGCGATACTCCATTTCGTATTCGCCTCGCGTCTGGAGCGCCTGTGTGATCGCGCCTTCACGCGCGGTGCGATCGTCGGGGTGCACGCGATCGAACGTTGCCGCAAAATCGAGGCGCGCGGCTGGCTCGAGGCCAAACAGCGAGCGCCCCCGCTCGGTCATCCACACATCGTTGCCGGAAACATCCCACACCCACATCGCCAGGTTTCCGGCTTCCGCAGCGAGACCCATCAGGTTCGCGTTCTCAC
This sequence comes from uncultured Acidobacteriota bacterium, assembly GCA_963816795.1. Taxonomy (GTDB): domain Bacteria; phylum Acidobacteriota; class Vicinamibacteria; order Vicinamibacterales; family SCN-69-37; genus CAWFLT01. The sequence continues at coordinate 80,302 of CAWFLT010000008.1, forward strand.
GCAACGCTTCTTTCGAACGTCTTTCCTCGTCGATGACCACCGCAAGCAGCATCAGCGGAGTGGCGGTGACGAGGAGGAATAGCTGCAGTGCCAGCGCATTCTCGGCGGGGGTTTGGGCCAGGAACGGGCCGTGCCCGCGCATGGTTCCCCAGATCGCCTGGAACGTGATGATCAACATCGAGACGCTGATTCCACCAAGGCCGAAGCGGAGCGCCGCCCAGATGAGCAGAGGAATCGGCGTGTATAAGAGCGCGGGCGAACTGTTGGGACCCGCGGGCGTACTATCGAAGACGAAGATTCCCAGCGCCACCGTACACGCGCCGAGGAGAGCCGCTTCCACAACGCGTCGGGAAAACAGGGCTCTCGGCCGTCTGACGAACAGATGGTGCGCACCCAGCAGAAATACCGGCACCAGGACGACGGCCGTGACCGCATTCGAGATTCCCAGGTTGCGCCATTCGATCCAATAGTGCGTGCCGAAACCGTAGGAGACCGTAAAGGACGCACCCCAGAAGGCGGCCCCAAAAGGAACGAGCACGACGGCGATGAGGACGAAGAGAATCGCGTCACGAAGCGTGATCGCCTTGAGGGGAGACTTGATCAGAAGGCGAATCCCCGCCGCTGCCGCGACGCATTTCACCGCGTCGAACGCCTCGGCGGTCAATGCGTACACTGGCGGCCACTGCGCCTGCTGGGTCGCCAGAAAATGAGCACTGGCGGCGGCGAGTACGTAGGCCCACCAGTGCCGAGTGGGGACGAGCAGCAGGATGCAGAGCAGCACCGCGTGCGGCGGAAAAAAGAGCGAGACCTTGCTGTCGGGGAACGTCAGCGCCCAGGCGATCTGCGTGGCGACGTAATAGCAGACGGCGCTCGCCAGGACGAACCCCACCGTGCGGAGCGATGCCCCGGCGGAGCGTCCATCTGGTCCGGCGCTTATGCGAGCCGCTGCCACCTCAGAAACATTGCGGGTCGCCGTCACCGTCACGTCAGACTTGTTCTGAGACACAGCGACACAGCCTTCAAATGTGGCGGGAAACTTATCACATCTACTTTGGGCCCTCGCCTCAGAACACTTCGTCGAAGAGTCCCCAGAACTTCTCACGGACTTTCCAGTGCCACGGCCGGCGCTGCCACGCTTCTACGCTCCATTCCTTCGACCGCGTCAGATCCTTCTCGAACGCCTCGAGCAGCCGGCGCCCGAGATCGGTATCGGCGACGGCGACGGTGATCTCGTCGTTCAATTCGAGCGACCGATTGTCGAAGTGGCCGGAACCGAAGACGCTCCACTGTCCGTCGATCACCATGACCTAGTCCGGAAAGGCCGGGTCCTCGATGGCGAGCCGGCTTTCGACGTGCAGTGTCCGGGGATCCGCGCCACCGGCGCCGTTTCGATGCGCCGGTAGGCGTCGGGTATCCTAAGTACGGCATCGGCAGCGACTGCGCGTCTCGGGCTGGTGCGGTAGGATGGCCATCGACCTCGGCTTCACGAGCAGCGAGTTCGCGGGCCGGCTGCGCAAGGCCGTCAACGATCTCGTCTCGACGTCAGCCGTAACTTGCGCACTCTTCGAGGAATTCCGCGCTTCCTACGTCCTGCACTTTGTCCCGCGCGGCGTCGATCCAGGCGGCGTACATACGCGACAGGTCACTGTGAAACGTCCCGGGGCGAGGGTCAAAGCCCGGCGCGCGTACATCCGGTAGGCCGCCGGGCCTCTCCTGCTGGCTGCCGGCGTCGTGCCGAACACCTCCGAACGGGCACCGCGAGCGCATAGACCCAGTCGGACTCGGCGGCGCAACGAGCATCGGGAGGACTCGGAGATGACCGAGAACAACCATTTGAGTTTTGAGACGGCGGCGCAGCACGCGATTGTGGGAGTGCCGATTGTTGATCCCCGGCAGCGCATTCACGAGGTTCGAGACATTCTCGTCGGGCGGAGCTACGAAAGCGCAAGCCACATCGTCGTCTGCGAGGCTGGCCTGTTTCGTGGCGTGCTGAGAATCGAAGATGCCTTGTCCGCGCCAGCCGAATCCAGTGTTGAGTCTGTGATGGACGCCGGCGCCCCAACGGTCGGCCCAGGCGTCGATCAAGAGGTTGCCGCGTGGCGGGCTGTGCTTCACAAGGAAGCTGCCTTGTCTGTCGTGGACGGTCACGGCCGATTCGTCGGAATCATCCCACCACACCGATTAGTCGCGGTTCTGTTATCTGAACACGAGGAGGACCTGTCGCGGCTCGGTGGTTTCTTGAGCACGACTGCCGCGGCAAGAACGACGAGTGAAGAGCCGGCGCAGCGTCGCTTCCGCCACCGGCTCCCGTGGCTCCTCCTGGGCTTGGGGGGATCGTTGGTGGCGGCCGATCTCGTTGGCTGGTTTGAGACCCAACTCCAGGTCAACATTCTGCTCGCCTTCTTCATCCCGAGCATTGTCTACCTGGCGGACGCGGTGGGAACTCAAACTGAGACCATCGTCGTTCGAGGCCTTTCGTTAGGTGTGCCCATCGGCCGGATGATCTCAGGTGAGCTGCTTTCAGGGCTCGCGATTGGCGGAACGCTCGCCGTGGTTGCCGGGCCGCTCGTTTGGTGGCGTTGGGGCGATGCGGGCGTGGCGATTTCAGTGGGACTGGCCGTGTTGGCCGCATGCTCCACGGCGACAGTGGCGGCAATGGCACTCCCATGGCTCTTTGATGCGTTCGGTCGCGATCCTGCGTATGGAAGCGGGCCACTCGCGACGGTTGTTCAAGATCTGCTGTCAATCTGGATCTACCTTTTCATCGCAACGCTCGTGATCTCATGAGTCCGTCTGCTGCCCCGACGTTGACGATCTCGTGACGGCTCGGCGACACGGGTGTCCGAAACCTCGAGTGCACCCGATGGCAGGGCGATAGGATCCAACCGATGAGGAGCAGCTCCAAAGGCCGAAGCGTGATGGGATGGATTGCCGTCACGCTTTCTACGCTGCTCTCGAGCTTCTGGGCGTTTTGGGGAAGCATCGAGAACTTCCATGAAGGCTGGTACCTCCGAGAGCTCTGGCGGAATCTCGCTCTCATGGCGATTCAATATCTCCCGTGGATGTTCATTCCGATGGTGGCGGGCCTCGTCGCATTGTGGCGGCCGCCTCTCGGCGTGGCGGCACATGTGGCGTTGGCCGCGGCCGTCTTCTCGCTTTTTGAGATTCGTGAAATCGGCGGCTTGATGATCGGCATTCCCGTGTTGCTCCTGGCGGCGCTGTACGGCTACGGTCGTCCTGTGCCCCTGCGCTGGGCCAGGCGCGCGCTCATCGGCGTCCCCCTGCTCACGGCCATCGCGTCCGGCGCTTACCCCGGCTGGCGCGTTCTGACGCGGCCGCGTGTGGTTGATCTTTCAATGCGCCGCATCGACGGGAACGGCGTCAATCTGGTCTGGGCACCGGCAGGTCCGGGTTGGGACGAGACCGGCTTTCCCTGGCTCGAAGCGAAGAGGCGATGCGAGTACCTGACAGCGGACGGCCACGCGTTGGAAGCGGGCCCGCAGCGGGTCTGGCGGCTGCCGACCGTGGACGAAACGGTTCGGACGCTGAGCTGGCGGGGAACGAACGCCGGCGGGACTTGGGACGCCAAGGCCCGGCGCGCGTCCTATCGCGCCATGCCGGACAAGGAACCGCCGCTCTGGAACCCCTACAGCCAAGTCATCTATTGGTGGACGGCCGATGAGGTCGACGCCGAACGAGCATACCGGGTGGCGTACAACGGTTACGTCACGCGATTGAGCAAGACGGTCGGATCTGGATACCTCGCGTGCCGATGCGTTCGGGACTGAGGCGACCCTCCATCCTGTTGCAACTTCTTCACCATGGCCCACATAGTAAGAACATCGCGCGCAGGGGTTGATGAGGTGTCATGTGAACGCCACGATCGATGACAACAGGCCCAGGATCGTTTACTGGCATCGGGAGCTGCCGCCACTCGAGGCAGAACTCGTCGCGGAACACACCGTCGAGGCCCACAGCAGCCGTGTCCCAGGGACAATCGCGCATCGTGACGAGCTGTGGAATCAGTGCTATCAGGAGTTGATGACCAACGCCGAGAGCCGGCTCGTGCAGGAGGTCGCGCGCCTGGGTGGCCACTTTGCGCACGTCCACGACGAGGCGATCGATCCAAAGCACGACGCCGCCGCTGGTGAGGCATGGCTCGACGGCCGTTTCAGCTACATGTTGTACCGGCGTCCGCAGCAGTCGCGGTAAGGCATCACTTCCTCAGCACGCACGCTGTTGCTGAATTCGTCGAACCTCACTTCAGGTGCTTGATGAGCAGGACCTCGTTGCCGCGCTCGTTGTAGACCAGCTCGTCGGCGATCTGCTTGACGAGGAGCATGCCGAATCCGCCGGGCCGGCGACCCGTCTTCTCGCGCTCGAGCGTGACGTCCATGAGGTCTTCGGGCCGGCGCGTCTTGGCCACATGCGCGAGGTCGGCGCGATCGAACCCGTTGCCCGGATCGCGGAAGTGATAGACGATCGCGCGCTCGGTGCGCGCGGCCGTGACCTCGATCACCTTTCCCGGATCGAATCCGGCGCCGTGTTCCATCGCGTTCACCAGCATCTCGCGGAACGCCGCCATCAACAGGTCGCGATCCTTCTCGGGCAGCGAGTCCTCCCGCTCGGTCATGAACCGTACCAGGCGCTCCGCGGTGAGCAGATCGCACGACACGCGCAGCGTCATCCAGTACGGCAGGCCCGACACCACCTCGATGCCGTGTCTCCAGTCCACGGCCTCGAGCGCCGAGAGGCCCATGGCGACGACTTCGCCAAAGTCGACCGGCGGCGTGAAGCACGCGAACACTTGCGCGCGCAGCGCGGCCACGACATCCTCGTGGGTCGTCGCCGGCGCGAGCATGATGACCTTCACGCCCGGACGGACGGCCCGGAGCTCGGCGGCGAGCGCCAGGTCCTCGGAGACCGATGTCGTGGGGTCGGTGATGACGACATCGACCGCGAGATCGCGAAGGCGCCGGACGGCCTCGACGTTGCCTCCCGAGATGACCAGGTCGTGGCCGGCGAGGCCCGCCGATAGCGCCTTGAGGAGTGCGTGGTCAGGACAGATCGCGAGGAGGCGGCGCATCAAGCCCCGATCGTAGACGAAATACCGCAAACATCGCCTATCCTCATTCAGATGGCGAAGCGGCGGCCGCAACGGAATCGCGCAAGAGCCTCGACGCTGAAGTCCGAGCGCGGCCAGCGGTTCAGGCCCCACCCCTGGCACGGCCTGGAGGTCGGCCTCGACCCTGCCGGCGTCCTCAACGCGTACATCGAAATCACGCCGTTCGACCTGATGAAGTACGAAGTGGACAAGATCTCCGGGTATCTGCGCGTCGATCGTCCGCAACGCTCGTCGGCGCAGCATCCGGCGCTCTACGGCTTCGTGCCACGTACCCTCTGCGGCGAGCACGTGCGCCGGCTCGCGGCCGGCGCCAAGCGAGGCGACGGCGATCCGCTGGACATCTGCGTCCTCAGCGAACGGGCGATCGCACGCAGCGAGATCATCGTGCGCGCCGCGCGTGATCGGCGGCCTTCAGGTGCTCGACTCCGGCGAAGCCGACGACAAGATCATCAGCGTGCTGGACAACGACGACTTCTGGGACCTGGCCCGCGATCTCGACGACGTGCCGCGTGTCCTGGTGGAGCGGCTGCATCACTATTTCCTGACCTACAAACTCGTGCCGGGCGAGCGTAATGAGACCCGCATCGCCAGGAAATACGGACGCGCGCACGCGCTCGAGGTTGTGCGGGCGGCCATGGCAGACTACATCGACAAGTTCGGACAGTAGGCCGTCAGTGTCCGATCCTGCACAGCACTCCTGCGACTGATCAGCCCGGACGTTCACCCACGAGACCGACGATGACCGTGTGCCTGCAGTGCAGCCTGCGCGCCTTGCTCGCACAGGAGTCCGTGCCCGTTTTCGATGCGTCCTTCGAGGTCCATGAGGCGCGCGTGCATCCCTATCCGGAGACGAGCAAGTACCAGTATCAGCAGCTCATTGAAGCGGTCTGGACGCTTGACGATGCGCGGTGGCAGGAGGTGGAGCGCGGGCTGCGGGCGCAGGGCAGGCGGCCGGACGTGACGGCTGAGGCGGCCAGATGGCTCGGCGTGCTCCGAGACTTCCTGGACAATGGGCGGCGGTCGCGTCCGGCAGCGCAAGGTACGTTTGTGCCACCGCGGCCCTCCCCCATCACGAGGCAGCGGCGGCCGGAGCGGGCGCCGGCGCAAGGTGCGGAGGTCCCGCTGATGTTCCTGATCAAGGGGCGGCGGCCTCCGGCGGAAGGTGAGGATGTGCCGCCAATCGCGCCGCCAACTTGGGACGCCGAACGAGCCCTCGCCGCGTTGAACGTCACCGAGGTGCCGTTTGATGGGACCAACGGTGACAGGCTCGGGTACGCCCAAGGCCTCTCGATCGCCGTGTCGCCGGTCGGACCGTTGCCGCACAAGACTCGCTTTCATGAGCTGGCGCACGTCCTGCTCGGCCACACCGCCGAGAGCGAACAACACGGCGAGCTGACCCCGCGAAATCTGCGGGAGTGTGAAGCGGAAGCGGTCGCCATGATGTGCTGCGCCGCGCTGGATCTGCCAGGCGTCGAATCGGGTGGCAGATACATCTGGCAATGGTGGGGGCCTGGAAAGATACCGAAGCGGTCTGCCCAGCGGATTCAGAAAGCGGTCGATCAGATCTTGAAGGCGGGTGCGTAAGAACCATCAAGTTGAGGCCGGGAAGTCCGGTAAGATCCGCGTTCCATGTCGCAGTCCGATCGCCTGTCGCAGGCGCTTGCCGGTCGCTACCGGATCGATCGCGAGATCGGCCGGGGTGGCATGGCGACGGTCTACCTGGGCCGTGACCTCAAGCATGAGCGCCCGGTGGCGATCAAGGCATTGAGCCCACACCTTTCTGCCGCGATCGGCCAGCGCTTCTTGCGCGAGATCGATGTCATTGCGAAGCTCAACCATCCGCACGTGATTCCGCTCTTCGATTCAGGCCGTGCGGACGACGTCGTGTTTTACGTCATGCCGTACATCGCGGGGGAATCGCTGCGAGCGCGCCTCGAACGCGAGCGAAAGCTCCCCTTCGAGGACGCGGTGCGTCTCGCGCGCGAGATCGCAGGCGCGCTGGCGCACGCGCACCAGCACGGCGTCGTTCATCGTGACATCAAACCGGAGAACATCCTGCTCGCCGATGGCGTCGCGCTGGTCGCCGATTTCGGGATCGCGCGGGCGCTGGTCGACACGGACGCGGGCGCGGCCACTCAGCTGGCCACCGGCATGGGCACGATCCTCGGCACGCCGCGATACATGAGTCCCGAACAAGTCAGTGGCGAGGACGTCGACGCCCGATCCGATGTCTACGCGCTCGCGTGTGTGCTCTACGAGATGCTCGCCGGCCAGCCGCCGTTCGTCGCCTCCACCGCTGCTGAGCTCATGCGTCTGCACCTGACGGCCGAGCCGCGCTCGGTCCACGAGTTTCGCGCGTCCCTTCCGCCGGGCCTGGCTGTGGTGCTCGCCAGGGGTCTGGCGAAGGTTCCTGCCGATCGCTACGCGTCGGCGGCGCAGTTTTCGGAAGCCGTGGCAATGGCGACGTCGGTGGGAGTCGGGCCGGTCGGCAGCGCGTCAATCGTCCCCAGCAACCTCCCGAAGCCCCGCACCCGTTTTATCGGGCGCGAGAAAGAGCTCGCGGCCGCGGCACGTCTCCTCGCCGAGACGAGGCTGCTCACCCTCACCGGCATTGGCGGATCGGGCAAGACACGCTTCGCGCTCGAGCTCGCCGCGCGTTCCATGGACCGTCACGCCGATGGCGTCTGGTTCGTGGACCTCGCGCCCCTCACCGACGCCAGCCTCGTGGCCGAGGCCATCGCGGCCCGGCTGTCGGTGCGCGAAACGCCCGGCAAGACCTTGCGCGAGCTCCTGCTGGAGCACGTCACGAACAAGCGCCTTCTGCTGGTTCTCGACAACTGCGAGCACGTCCTGACAGCTGTGGCTGAGCTCGCCGACATGCTGTTGGCCGCCTGCGAGACGCTCACGATTCTCGCCACCAGCCGCGAAGGGCTCGCCGTCGAGGGCGAGCGTCAAATGGCGTTGCGATCGCTCGGCCTCCCGCCGGATCGCGGTGCCTCGGATCTGGAGACGCTCGCGGCGTCCGAGGCGGTCGAATTGTTCCTCGATCGCGCGCGCCTCGCCTCCGAGAGCTTCCGCTTGACGGCGACGAACGCCGGCGCCATCACCGAAATCTGCCGCCGGCTCGATGGCATCCCGCTCGCGATCGAACTGGCGGCGGCGCGCGTCAAGATGCTCTCGGTCGATCAGATTCGGTCGAAGCTCGACGATCGCTTCCGGCTGCTCGTCGGCGGCCGGCATTCCGCCGTGCCTCGCCACCAGACCCTGCAGGCGACGATTCAGTGGAGCTACGACCAGCTCGCGCCGGATGAACAGACGCTCTTCCGGACGCTCTCGGTGTTCCCAGGCGGCTGGAGCCTGGATGTCGTCACACGGCTCCACGGGCCAGCGGCGGACGCCATCGACGTCATGGATCGGCTCGGCCGGCTCATCGACAAATCGCTGGTGGTGGTCGATCGAGACGGACACGACGAGCCGCGCTACCGCCTGCTCGAGACCGTTCGTCAGTATGCGCAGGAACGGTCGGCGGACGCGAACGAATCTGAACTGCAGCGCACGCGATTTGTCGACGTCATGCTCGATCTGGCCGAACGCGCCTATCAGGAGCGGTTCGTCCGTGAAGCCGCGTGGGGCGAGCAACTCGAGATCGAGCACGACAACTTGCGCGCGGCCATCGATCTGGTCGAACGATCGGATCCCGAGCGATGCCTCCAGTTGGTCGGCGCCCTGGCCTGGTTCTTTCAGACGCGATCCCACTTCGTCGAAGGACGCGAGCTCCTCACACGCGCGGTCGCGGCCACCTCAGCGGCTCCAGCCCGACCGGCGCGCGCACGGGCGCTCTGGGGTGTCGCCAACACGTTGACGTGGCAAGGCGATGGAGCCTCGGCGCTGACCTGGATGGAGGAGGCGCTGGCGATGTGGCGCGTGCTCGGCGACCGTCGCGAGGTCGCGTTGGCGCTGGAAGGCATTGGCTGGGCCCAGCTGCTGGCCAGCAACGACGAAGCGGGCTGTCACACGTTCGAAGAGAGTCTGGAGCTCTTTCGATCGCTTGGCGATCCCTACCTGGTGAACCGGGCGATGGTGGCGCTGGCGCAGGCGCTCGTCGCCCTCCAGCCGTGTGGACGAAGCGAGGCCGATGGCCAGGCAGATCATCGAGTTCTCCAGCGCTCACGGCGACGAGCGCAACGAGCATTTCGGCTGGCACTACCTCGCTGACTGCGCGCTCGTCGAGCGCAAGTGTGACGAGAGCCTGGACTTGTACCACCGCAGCCTCGCCCTCGCGCGAAAGGGCGGCGACCGGCTGGAGATCAGCTTCGAGGTGCAGGGCGTCGCGATGTCGCTCGCCGGTCTCGGCGACGCCGCGCGCGCACTTCGACTGGCCGGCGCCGTTCATGCCGAGTGGAAGCGCCTGGGCATCGACCTCCACATTCGGTTTTGGGATGAGCTGTTGAACGAGTACCTTGGTCGAGCGCGCCGCGGCCTGGACGCGGCAGAGGCCGACCGCGCCTGGGACGCTGGTATGAGGATGTCCTTCGACGCGGCTATCGACGACGCGCTGGGTCCGGCGACTGACGGTCGCGCTCCCACCGGAAGGTCATCCGGTTCTGCGGTCGGGATTGACCCGGAGCAGCCGGCACATCGATAATGCCGCGTTCGGGCACGTCATCTGTGGCGGAGGAGCCATGGTTCGAACGATTGGCAGCGCGGCCGCAGTAGCGTTCGCCTTGACAGCCACGTCCGTCGTCACCGACGACACGATTCATCGATCCGCTCTGCACGACTACCGGGTCGTCACGGTCGCAGACGGCCTCGTCCAACCGTGGTCAATCGCGTTCCTGCCCGGCGGTGACGCCCTGATCACCGAACGGCCTGGACGTCTCCGCATCCTACGTCAAGGGAAGCTGCTGCCTCAGCCGGTGGACGGGGTTCCGAAGGTCTTTCACTCCTCGCAAGGCGGGTTGCTCGAAGTCATGCCGCATCCCGACTTCGCGACGAACCGTCTGATTTATCTGAGTTTTTCGAAGCCTGGCGCAACTGACGCCAGGGCGACCACGACACTGATACGCGGCCGCTTCGACGGCACTGCGTTGACCGGCGTCGAACAACTCTTCGAAGCAGTGACTGAAGGGCGCAACCATTTCGGCGGCAAGATCGCTTTCGACCGCAACGGCTACCTGTTCTTGACGCTCGGCGACCGCCAGGTACCGCCTGAAGGCAAGCTCGAGGGGCATGCTGCGCAGGACCTCTCGAATCATCACGGCAAGCTGATCCGGCTGCATGACGATGGGCGTGTGCCGAGCGACAACCCGTTTGTGAGTCGCGCCGGCGCCCGACCCGAGATCTGGAGCTACGGCCACCGCAACGTGCAGGGGATCGCCATCCATCCGCAGACGGGCGACATCTGGGCGAACGAACACGGTCCTCAGGGTGGAGACGAGCTCAATCTCGTCCAGCCGGGCCGGAACTACGGCTGGCCCGTCATCGGGTACGGCGTGAACTACACGACAGGTCTGGCCATCCACTCCGGCACACACCGCGACGGCATGGAACAGCCGGCGCAGGTATGGGTACCGTCGATCGGCATTTCCGCGGCGATGTTCTACACGGGCGATCGCTTTTCGCAGTGGCGCGGCAGCCTGTTCGTCGGCGGCATGGCACGTCAGCGGCTGGTCAGGTTGACACTCGATGGACGGCGCATCGTCAGCGAAGAGGCGCTCGTGCCGCAGATGGGCCGCATCCGAGATATCCGGCAGGGGCCGGACGGAGACATCTATCTGGTCACCGACAACCGCGAGGGAAAGCCGACGCCGATTCTGAAGATCGAGCCGGTCGAACGCGGCCCGATCGGCAAGTGACCCTTCACTTCGCCGCGGCGAGCCGCGCGTCGATGTCGGCCTTGGACAGCCACCGCCCGTTGACCATGACGCCGGCGATCCGCGAACTGTTCGCGATGTTCGTCAACGGGTTGGCCTCGAGCAGGATGAGATCGGCTCGCTTGCCGGCGGCGACCGTTCCGACGGCCGCCTGCGTTCCGAAGTAGACCCCGACGTTGGCGGTCCCACTCTTCAACGCCTCGTACGGCGTCAACCCGGCGGCCACGATGGCGCCGAGCTCGCGATGCGCCGAGAACCCCGGCACGTTCCAGGTCTGCGGCGCATCGGATCCCAACGCGAACGGGACGCCGCCGTCGTGCAGCGCCTTGATCAGCCGACGGCGCAGTGCCAGCAGCTTCTGGCGATCGGCCTGCGGATACTTCGCGGCAAACCCCTGCTTCTGGGCGATCCACTTCGTCAGGATCTCCGGCTGCACGTACTTCATCTCGGGCCATTTCGCCATGGCCTGCGGGTCCTCGTCGTTCAGCCAGTTGACGAGCAGGATCTCGGTGGGCACCTGCCACGTCCCGGCCGCGCGCGTCGCCTTGACCAGCGCCGGGATCCGGCTCTCGTCCGCCTGCGCGACGAGATTGACGCCAAAGGTCTGCGACCCTGAGGCGTTCGGCACCAGCGCCTCGACGTAGCCGTCGAGGTGATCGATGCTTCGATACTTCGCCTCGAGGGCGCGCATCAGCCCGACGGCCTCCGGCACGTGCCCGGCGAACGGAATCTTGAGCTCGTCGGCTTTGGCGGCCATCGCGTCGAACGCGTCGCGCGGAACGCCCGGGTGAATCTTGAGCAGGTCGTAGCCCGCTTTGTGCTGCTCGATGACCATCGCGGTCGCGGCGTCGGGCGCCTTCGCGCTGTTGCCGTTGAATGAGGGGCCCGAGGTGTAGATGCGCGGGCCGACGACTTCGCCCATCGCCACCCGCTGACGGTAGACGAGGTGCCGCGGATCGCCCAGCATGCCGCGGATCGTCGTCACGCCGTTGGCGACGTAGAGCAACAGCGTGCGCTCGATGTCGGCCTCCGGCGCGTTGCCGCCGGGAATGTGCGCGTGGAGCTCACCGAGTCCCGGCATGAGGTACTTGCCCTTGCCATCGACCTTCACCGCTCCGGCCGGCACCTGCGCCTTTCCCGCCGGAGCGATGGACGCGATCTTGCCGTCGGTGACGACGACGGTCTGATCGGCGAGCACGCCTTCCTTGTCCATGGGAAGCACGTTCACGCCGATGAACGCTGTCGCTGCGCCCTGTGCAGCCGGTTGGTTGGAGGGCGATGTGAACAACAGGGTCGCCGCCGCAGCGACGGCCACCAGGACCGATGCGCGATGTTTGGCAGTCATGGGCGGATAATACATTCGGCCGATGCCGATTGACGATCCCGCAATTGCCCCTCCGCCGGATGACTTGAAGCACCTGCATTTCGGCGATCGCTACTTGATCGCAAGACAGGCATTCCTTCACCGAAACGAGTCAGCACAATGCCGGTCGCCCGGGCCTGAACCCGCGTAACGCCCACACAGGAATCGCTCGCGCCGGTCACCGCCGGTGTTTCGGCGGCCGGCAGAAGACCACCCGAACGCCGGAGACGCGTCGGAGCGCCACGTCGGCGGTGACCAGCGAGCATTCGTGCACGACGGCCGTGGCGGCGATGAACCGATCGGCAGGATCTCTGGTCGGCAATGACAGGCGGCAGCTCTCGAGCGCGATCGGCGAGGTCAGGGGCGCCTCGCGCAGTCCGAGGCCTGCGACTGCTGCGGCGATCCATCGCTCGGGATCGGGCCGGAGTTGGAGCCGACCGCGTTCCGCCAGCATGGCCAGCTCCCACGCGCTCACGGCGGACATCCAGAGTTCGTGGCGGGCGTCGGTCAAGAGCGCGGCGACGCGAGGCTCGAACGCGTCGACCCCGGACGCCGCCCACACGATGATGTGGGTGTCGAGCAGCAGACGCATCCCTACGTGAGGGCGTCCCACTCGCGGACGTCGGCCACGGGCGCAATGAGATCACCCGTGATCGTCGTGGCGTCCTTCAGAAACCCCAGCGCCCGCGTCTCACGTGCCGCCGGGGCTGCGGGCACCACATCGGCGACGGGCCGGCCGTAGCGCGTGACGCGGACGGGCCGACCGGTGCGGCGCACCCGGTCCATCACCGCCAGGCACTGCGCCTTGAACTTCGAGATGGGCATGGCCTCCATGCCCGCAGACTAACATGGTCAACTATGTTGGTCAACACGCGAACTGGGCGCGAACGGGGTCACCATCGCAGCGTCACCCACTTCAACCCGCGCGCCGCGCCAGTGAATGGACGGCTGAGATGCACCAAATCAGGGTTTAGGCCTGATCGGAACCGCCAAAACCCGCCAAGTCCACTCAAAACCTGAGTCCGCGGCGGACACGACGACGAACGTGTACGACACCTCGACGCCCAGGTGCTGCACGTCGATCGTCACGAACGGCTGGACCAGCGCGCCTGGGTCAGTCCAGGCTGGTCGCAGGGAGCGTAGTGGGAGATGCGGGAAGCGCGATCCCGAAGCGCAGGGACGACCGGGTCGAATGGGCACGGGAAGTCTCGAAGTCTCCCGGCGACCTAGGCAATCCCTGCGAAGTTCCTGGGAATTCCCTGAGACTCCCCGCCATCGCGCTCGTTATCGTCCTCGTGACCGTTTCGTCAGGAGGCGTCATGAGGACTCCGCTCATGCAGAACGTTTCACGCGCACGGATGCTCACGGCCGGATTGCTGGCTTTCGTCGGAATCAGTCTTGGCTGCGGCGAACCACTGACGGCACCATCCTCACTGGTCGTCACCTCCATCACGCCGAACAGCGCACACGCCAGCAACTCGACATCAGTCAGAATCCGCGGCACCCTCTTCCAGCCCGGCGCGACCGTGACGCTCGGTGGCCCGGCAACTGGCGTCCGGGTCGTCAGCAGCACAGAGATCACCGCATTCGCCGGCGCCCACCCCGTTGGCGCCGTCGACGTCGTCGTGACGAACCCGAACGGCGTGACTGGCAGGCTGGAAAGGGCCTACACCTACACCGAGGACCCGCCGCCGCCAACTACGATCCTCGTGGTGTTCACCGATTCGGCGTCGGGGTTCTCCACCACGGACTTGCGCGACGCCGAGGATCAGATTGTGCAGTTCAGCAAGGCCAACGAGCTCATCTGGACGGAAGACGGCAGGCGCCTTCCTGGATACCCCGTTTCGGGCAATTCCATCAACGCGGAGAAGGGCTGCAATTGCTGGTTCGAAGTCCGCTTCGGGACGAAGGACGGCGAACGGCGCGCCTACCTCACGGCCGACTACGGGCATGACAACCCCGGGTCGATCGTCGATCTGGAGATCGTGGGCGGTGCGCTGGTCACGAGCCGAACGGACGTGTATCCGCCCGGAACGTTCACGCTGTCTGGCGTGGTCACGGAAGCCACGCCCACTGGAGACGTGCCCGTCGAAGGTGTCGCGGTCTACCGGGGCTACAGCACCGGATGGCTCGAAGCCATCACCGACAGGCACGGATACTACCGGTTCCTGGGGACTGTACGACGGAACCGACGTCGTGCAAGCCATGAAGCAGGGTTACGAGACCGTGAGGAGAAACCTGTCAATTCGGGGCGACACGCGCTATGACATCCAGCTCGTCCGGCGCTGAACACTTGTGCCCATGTTCTGAATGAGACTGAGGAAGCTCACGTTTATACAGTACGCTGCAGCGTCGGCGAGCCGGGAAGCGTCACATGAGTCCCAAGAGAGTTCTCTTCGTCGTCGCCGTGGTCTGTGGTTTCCTTGGCCCTCTCGCCGCCGCGCAGGGGCTGATAGGCACTCTTGATGGCACGGTCAAGGACGACGCGGGGGGCGCGCTCGAGGGCGCCCTCGTCCGGGTCAGCTCGCCTGCGCTCATCGGTGGGCCGCAGACCGCGACCACCAACGTGCAAGGGCAGTGGCGCTTCCCGACACTCCCGCCCGGGCTCTACGTACTCGAGATCGAGAAGCCGAAGTACGCGACGTCACGCGAAGCCGACATCTACATCGGTGCTGGCGCGACGATCGAACGACACCGGATCCTGAAGGTCAGCCTGAACGAAACAGTCGTGGTCGAGGTGTCCGGTTCTCACATCGACGCGCGAGGTCACGGCGTGCGGACGCGCTTCGGTCCCGAGGATCTCAACGCTCTTCCCGTCCGGCGGGTGAGTTGTACGACTGGGTCAAGGCCGCGCCGGGGATCTCGCCACCTCACCGTCCGGCGGCAGCTTCCTCGTGTCCGCCCTCGGTTCGGGTGTGGACCAGAACCAGTTTCTCATCGACGGGACGAACGTCACGGCTCCGACCAACGGCGTCGCGCGCGCCGACCCGGGCATCGACTTCATTCAGGAAGTGCAGATCCAATCCGTCGGGGCGTCCGCCGAGTACGGCAACGCCCAGGGCGCCGTGGTCAACTCATCACCAGATCCGGAAGCAACCTGTTTCTCTACGACGCGTCGTACTACGCGCAGACCGCGGGCCTGACCAGCCAGCCGGTACGACTCAAGTACGACCCCGTGACCGAACGGGAAAGCGGATTCGAGCGCGCGCGGTACCGTCGACTTCACGACCACCCTCGGCGGTCCGGTGGTGCGCGATCGGCTCTGGTTCTTCGTCGGATACCAGCACCTGCGCGACTACGACAGCCAGCCCGGCACCGACCCGAGCTTCCCGAGGACGTTCGAGCAGGACAAGTTCCTCGTGAAGCTCACCTGGCGACTGGCTCCGAGCACAGCGGTTGGTGCAGAGCTTTCACGACGAGTTCTGGTTCAACCCTGAGGTCCCGACGTCCACGAAGCCGCTCGAGGCGACCCAGTTCGTGAATGGATCGGTGCCGGCGATCAACTTCGGCCATCTGACGCACGCGCCGTCGGGCAATACCGTCTGGGACGTGAACGTCGGACGGTTACGTTTTTCGCAGGACGCCGCACGCACCCTCGGGCAATCCGACGATACCGAACCGGGTCGACCAGCCCGGGAACATCTGGAGCGGCGCTCCGCAACAGGTCGGCCAGGTGAAGCTCAGTCGCACGACGGCGAAGGCCGCCGTCAGCCACTATGGTCCGGGACTGTTCGGAGCCGATCACGAGTGGAGGATCGGCGCGGAAGTCTCCCGGGGCGAGCACCGCGGGCTCATGATCATTCCGACGGGTGAGAGGACCGTGTACACCAACGACGTACTCGTCACAGCGCACGCTGCAGGATCCCACCCAAACGGGCGGTGAGGTTCGTGACGGCCGCGGCGTTCGTGAGCGACACCCTCCGGCTGGGGGACCGGGTCACGATCAATGCCGGGTTTCGATTCGACCACAACCGCGCCATCAGCCAGGACGTGCCCAGGCTCGACGACGACGGCGACGAAACCGGAGCGATCATCGACGGCAGGGGCACCATGGACACCTGGAACATCGTGTCGCCGCGCCTCGGCTGCCACCATCAAGCTCGACGCCGCCGGCCGAACGATGCTGCGGGTGAGGCTACGGCAGATTCAGCCAGGGCGTCCTGACCGGAGAGATCAGCCCGTTTCACCCGGCGGCCAGACCACGATCACGACGATCCGAGGAACCGTCGGCTACACGGCATCATTCGAACGGTCGATCCCGTGGAGCAGCTGCAGCTCGATCCCGAGCTCCGCTTGCCGCACACGGATCAGTACTCGATCGGCGTGGATCGCGAGGTCGGCCGCCGGCTCGCGGTGTCCGTCGCGTACGTCCGCAAGAACGGCGCGCGACTTCATCGGATGGACGGATGTCGGCGGCGTGTATGTCGACGACGACGGCGACGTTGCCCGACGGCCGCACGATGCCGGTGTTCAGCTCGTGACCAACCGCTCCGAGCGCTCGCCGCTATCTGTTGACGAATCCCGACGGATACTCGCTGACGTACAACGGCCTCGTCATCGCGGTCGAGAAACGCCGGTCGCACGGCTGGCAGGCGTTTGGCTCGTACACGTTCTCGAGGGCGTACGGGCTGCAGCCCTCCAGCGGGACGACCGCCGCGGCGCGCAGGTCGGCACGGTCGGCGCCCCACCCGTCGCGTTCGCCTCCGCCGGTCACGTTCGGGCGCGATCCGAACGATCTCATCAACGCAGGCGGCCGCTTGCCCAACGATCGTCCGCACATGTTCCGGGTCATGACCTCGGTCGACGTGCCACGCACCGGCTCGTGGTCGCCGCCAATCTGCAGCACTACAGCGGCAAGCCGTGGGCGGCGACGGCGCTGCATCAACCCGCAAGACAGTCAGCGGCGCGTGCTGATCGAGCCGCGCGGCTCGCAGCGGCTGCCGTCGCAAACGCTGCTCGACCTCCGCGTCTCGAGGGCGATGCGCGTCGGCGGCCTGGGACGTGTCGAGCTGCGCCTCGACGTACTCAACGCTGCTCAACGACACGGCCGCGGAGGGCATGGAGACGGACAAGTTCTTCAGCCCGACGTTCGGCCGGGCCAACGTCTTCATGGACCCGCGCCGTGCGATGCTCAGCGTGAGGCTCAGCCTCGGACGCTAGGAAGGTCAGGGGTACGTGTCTATTTCCCCGCCATCTTCGCCTTCAGCTCTTCGAACCAGTTGAGGACCACCTCGATCTGAGTCGCGGAGCCACGGACGTTCTCTGTGTTGCCCACGGGGACAAGCCGACGATCAGGCCGGAGAACTTGCCGGTTCGCACGATGTCGTAAGGCCTTGGTAAGGCTGGCGGACCCCCATTGAACTCTTTCTTGGAACCGTAACCACTCGGGCATCCCGAACTTAAACGCCGGCTGCGTCGTGACGGTGACGACTTCGAATGCGTGGGCCTCGGATCGTAGATCAGGCTCCTCTCCGTCCAGGCGACCAGCAGCGGATGGTGTGGGATGTCTGACTCGACGAAGAGCTGATGCGGCTGGCTCGCCGGTCGCAGGGAACGGCTGGACGTAGATCGTCGTCCTCCTCCCGTTCGGTGCTCGAATAGGCCACCCACCGTCCGTCGGGTGAAAACACGGCGCGATGGGAGACCCGACGGACACGGGCCGAAGGGCGTCGCCGTCTTGTCCTGCAGCGAGAACGTCCACAACGACACGTCCGGTCCCTTTGGTGACGCTGAACAGGAGCACGTCGGCCGTCGGAGACCAGGACTCCGGCGCATGTGATTCGCCGGATCCGGCGTCGTGAGGCGTTCGGCGCCGTGCCGGCCGTCGGCGGGCTGCCAGAAGATGGCGAGATCGCCTTCGCGATCCGACTGAAACGCGACGCGCGTGCCGTCCGGACGTCCAGATCGGAAAGCGGTTGCTCCCTCCGGACGTGAGCCGCTCGCATCGTGGTCGTCCCGGACAGGTCGTAGATCCAGACGATCGCCTCCTTGCCGTCGTCGTTCCGCAAAGGCGATGCGGTTGCCGTCCGGAGACACGCGCGGCCACGGCGTACGGGCCGGGCTGGGAGCTTCAGCGGCTCGACCTTTCCCTGTGGATCCATCAGCGCCGAGATCCAGTCAGGTCCGCCGATGCCGAGACCGGGCCAGGAACGTACACGAGGGTAGCCGGTGTCGAGACGCTGAAGTTGCGCCGCGCGCGCCGTGAGCGACTCGCCCGCAGTTGCGGCTGACGCCCTCGACAATCGGCACAGACGTTCCCCTCTGTTTTCAGCCGGTCGCAGATCGAACGCGACCGCGTACAGGCTGCCGCTGAGCGCGTACACGATGTGACCGGTCGGGACGTACCGGGCATCGCTGCCGCCTTCGATGAGCATGGTTCGGTTCGTCCCGATTTCAACGACTGCACGACGATGTGCGCTTGGTCCCATCGATCGCCCGCGGTGCCGGTGGCCACCGTGAACAGCACGTGCTGACCGTCGGCAGCATCTGCGGGCCACTGTGCCGCCTCATCGGCCTTGACGCGCACGAGCACCGTCTGGCGCGCCGTCCGTCGGCGGAGACCCGCCAGATGCCCTTGCGCGCCCTGGCCGAAGACGATGCCGTCTCGGCCCCCAGCTCATCCCGGTCAGGGTCTCGGCCGGGCAGATCGGCTTGACGACACCGCCGTGAGCGTCAATTTTCTTGAGCGTCTGATCTCGACGGCATAAGAAGGCGATCGATCGGCCGTCGGGCGAAAAGACCGGCTCTCTCACGCCGACGTACGCTTCGGTGCCGGGAATCGGCTTCGCCTCCCACCTCCGTCATCGAGCCGGAGATAGAGCCGGGACGGCGCAGGCCACGTACGCCAGCTGCGCGCCGTCCGGCGACATCGCGACCACGTGCGCCCCATCGGTGCCGTCGAGCAGTCTGACCGGCCGGCAAGCTGCTAGCGCGAATCGCGTCACGAGCGGCGGCGAGGGCCTGGAGATACCAGACGGCCGTCGCGGCGAGCGCGAGCGCGAGCGCAGCGGCGACGACCCACGGCAGCGCGCGATGGCGAAGCCAGCGGAGACGCTGGTCGACCGGTCGCCTCGACCGGCGTCGCGCCGGATGGCGTTTCCGACAACATCTCGAGGCGCGAACGCCAGATCGCGCGCCGACTGAAACCGCGTCTCGCGCGTTTTCTCCAGACAGCGCGCGACGATGCGCGCGAGCGCCGGCGACACGTCGCGCCGAGCGAGCGCCGGCGGATCTTCTTTCAGGATGGCGACCATCGTCTCGGCCGCGGTTGCGCGCGCGAACGCCGCACGGCCCGTCGAGCATCTCGTAGAGGATCGGCGCCGAAGCTGAAGATGTCGGACCGCGCGATCGACGGCCTCGCCGCGGACCTGCTCCGGCGACATGTAGCCGACCGTGCCCACCACCATGCCCGGCCGCGGTCTCGGTCGGCAGGCCGGTCTGCGCGGCGCCGCGTCGCTCGGCGCGCGTCAGCTTCGCGATGCCGAAGTCGAGGATCTTGATCCGGCCGTCGTTCGTGACGAACAGGTTGTCGGGTTTCAGGTCGCGGTGGACGATCCCCTTGTCGTGCGCGGCGGCGAGCCCTTCCGCCGATCTGTCGCGCGTAGTCGATGGCCTTGCGCGGCGCCAGCGCGCCACGGCTGCAGACGCTGGCGCGAGCGACTCGCCTTCGAGCAGCTCGGAGACGATGTAGGGCGCGCCGGCATGCGTGCCGATGTCGTAGACGGCCAGGATGTTCGGGTGATTGAGCTGCCCGGCGGCGCGCGCCTCCTGCTCGAAGCGATGCAACCGGCTGCGATCGGCCGCGAAGCGTCTCGGGATCAGCTTGATCGCGACGTCGCGGCCGAGGCGTGGATCGCGCGCGCGGTAGACCTCGCCCATGCCGCCGGCGCCGAGCCAGCCGAGCATTTCATAAGGACCGATGAAGGTCCCGGCGGCAATGGCATGGACCGGCCGATTATGACCTAGTCCGTGACGCTTCCGGTCTCGGTCGAACCCAGGGTGCCGCGCTGGTGAAACGTCATCAGCAGCGATCCGATGCGGATCGCGTCGCCGTCGGCGAGCCGGACCGGTGAGGTGACACGTTCGCTGCCGCGGAACGTGCCGTTCTTGCTGCCGAAGTCCTCGAGCACAGTGGCTCCGTCGTGACGACGAACCGCGCATGACGACGCGAGACCGTCGACGCGTCGAGCCTGACCTCGACGTCGGGATCGCGTCCCACGACGTTGTTCGCCGACTGACAACGGAAAGCGCCGCCCGCCCCATTCGAGCCAGCAGCGGCGGCCGCTCGCAGTTCGGATCCTGCGGCCAGTGGCCGCCAGGACCGGTGGCGTCGCCGCAGAACGCGTAGCCGAACCCGTGCGCAGTCCGGACGAACCGGGGCGCGCGCGCGCGTCACCGAGCGCTTCGCGAATCTCGGCGACGAGGTTCGAGAGGTTGGCTTCGGCGACGAAGGTCTCGGGCCAGAGCCGTTCCTGCAGCTCGGCCTTCGACAGCACTTTCGGACGATCCGAGACGAGCGCCACGAGCAGCTCGAACGCCTTGGGCGCGAGGTGAATCTCGCGAGCCGGCCTGCGGTCAGTTGTCTGGTGTCGAGATCGAGGATGAACGGGCCGAAGCGGATCTTCACGTGGTGTGGTCGGCTTGGTCCCTATCTTAGTCGATGTGAGGAAGAAGGCTGGCCCTTCAGGCGTGTTTCATCCTGACGCCAATTACCAGCCAGACGATCCATACCCTTTTTCTCCGCTTGCGAATCGTGTCGCCGCTTTCAGCAACGATCCGTTTCACAGACGCTTGTTTACGGCCTTGCCGACGTGTTCGGCTCAATCGCCGGGGCATGACAGAATCTCCCGCTGTGGCCCAGCGCATCCCCATCCAGCTTCACGTCGCGAACGCCCTCCAGTGGCTGGGCACGCTGTACCGAAATCCCGCCGAGGCCATCAAGGAGCACGTGAGCAATGCCATTGACGAACACCTGAAGGCCAAGCTGACGGGCACGGCGCACGATCGATGCGACGTGACGTTCACGCTCGACCGCAAGCACGTCGTCGTCGACTATCCCTACGGGATGAGCCGGAAGGAGTTCGAATCCGCCCTGCAGCGGGTGGCAGACTCGGCCAAACGGGCCGGCACGGCGGGGACGATCGGGCGGCTCGGCATCGGCATCTTCAGCTTTCAGCAAGTTGGCAGGCGGTGCACGTTCTTGTCGCGAAAGACCAACGTCGCCGAGACCCTCAAGGTGGTGCTGAAGGAAGGCGCCGACGAAGCCACGATCGAAACGGCGCTGGCGCGGGAGGCGCTGGCGCGCCCCGGCTTGCGGGTGGCGATCTCCGAGCTGAAGTTCGATCCCACGCGATCGCGCGGGCCGCTCGCGCCAGACAGCCTGCGGCGGTATCTGGCCGAGAAGTTCGAGGCCTACTTGCGGGAAGGCTGGCTCCGAATCACGATTCGGGCCGGTATCGGCGAGTTCGCGGTGACACCGGCTCGCGTGGAGCTGCCACGATTGTTGGCCGATGTCGGAGGCATCACGGTCGCCGGCGATCGGCAACGACACGTGCGCCTCGATCTGTACTTCGATCCCACGGGTCGCGGCCGGGTCGCGATTCGCCACCGTGGCGTCGTCATCGTCGAGGACGTGGCGATGCTGACGGCGTACGGCCTGGAAGAGAGCACCTGGGCGCAGGGACACGTCCGCGGCACGCTGGACGTGGATTTTCTGACGCCGCTGCCGGCGCGGTCAGGGTTCGATGAGAACGCAGACTGGATCGCATTCCTCGACGCGCTCGACAAGTATCTGCCGACGCTTCGTGAAGAGGTCGACACGCACCTGCGCGCCCAGCGCGCCAGGGAAGCCGGGGTCGTCGGCGAGCGCGCGCTGCGGCTCGCGCGGGACATTCTCGATCTCGACGAATTCCGCGATCTTGCGCTGCCCGGCGGACTGGCCAAACGCGGCCGTCCGGCGCCGCCAGCGGTGACGGAGGGCGAACAGCGGTCGCGAAAACGGCGCGCCGCGCGGAACAGCGCGCCCAAAGGTCCGGGCGACACCGTGTCGCCGCGGGGCCGGCGCATCGGCTACCACGAAGTCCCGTTCGAGCCTGGATCGCGGGCCCATAGCCGCTTCACGGCTGGCGTCGTGGAGGTCAACACCCTCCATCCGGACTTCTTGAATGCCGCGAGCCGGGGCGACTCGCGCCTTGCCTATGCCGCGCTGATGATTGGCAAGGAATCGATCGCGTGGAACGATCGGAGCGGCACCGCCGGCGACTTCCTCGAAAAACTGCTCGACTTCTACTTCAAGCTGCACGGACGGAAGTCGACGCGGGGACGCAAACGGCACAGTGTGGACGCCGAGCAGGACCGGCTGACGTTGGAGTGATTCGGATCGTTCGGATCACCGAGCACCTTCATGAAGCAGCTCCGGAGGAGGACGGCGTGGTCATCGGCGGCCGCCGCAACAATGAGATGAGCACCTCGAGCTCAGTGTCATCCTTCATGCCGTGAAACACTTCCTCGCGTTCAAGAAGAAACCCGACATTCACGCACAAGTCTCGGTAGGTACGAATCACGGGGGGCCGCAGGAGATAACCGGCGTTGTCGCCGAAGGTATTCGCCATGAGCAAGCGGCCGCCGCCGGCCGTGGCCGTGAACAATCGATGCGCCAACCACGAGACATCGAAGAAGGAGTACAACCACCCGACGTAGTAGACCGTCTCGTTCATCACGATGAGATCCCAGGGACTCTCCTCCTCGGGTGCGATCTCCATGACGTTGGCCACGCGGAACTCGACGCTGCCGCCGGTAGCCTCGCTCGCGCGCGCGCTCGATGGCCGCCGGCGAGACGTCCAGCGCCACGACGCGGTCGGACACGCCGGCCAGAAGTCGCGTGAACGCGCCCGCTCCGCAACCGATCTCGAGCGTGCGCGAGTACCGTCGATCGCGGAGGAGCTCCATCAGCCGTTGATACCTGGCCTGCTCGAACGCGCTGGTTTCCAGCTTCCAGTAGTCGCC
Source organism: uncultured Acidobacteriota bacterium (assembly GCA_963816795.1). Taxonomy (GTDB): domain Bacteria; phylum Acidobacteriota; class Vicinamibacteria; order Vicinamibacterales; family SCN-69-37; genus CAWFLT01. The sequence continues at coordinate 103,667 of CAWFLT010000008.1, forward strand.
TTGATTCCACAGACTGTCGAAGAAGCGCCGCGCGCGATCTCCGGCCTGCTCGCGATCCACCGAGTCGGATTCATTCCCGGATGTCGAGCCCGGCATCGTCATGGTTCGACGAGCTGAAGGCGCGCGCGCCGATCGGGAAGCGAGAGCGGGGTTCGCAACGCGGCCAACGCTGCGGTGGTTGTCTCGTGGTCACGGATTTCGGCGTGCATACGTTCGATCCAACCGAACGAGCGATCAGGTGAAGGTCCAGCCGGAGAACTCGCTGCCGAGCGCGCCGAGGTGATCGCCGACGCTGCCTGGCGACCTGGGGTGATTCACGGTCACCGTGCCGGCGCTGTCGATGCTGAAGCCATAGGTCACGCTGTCGAAGCGCTTCACGTCGGTGCCGTCCACGCCGGCGATGCTGAGCACGGCGTCCCAGACGATCGTGCCGGTCGGATGCGCCGGGCGCCCGGGTCCGTCGGAGAAGTGCCCGGGCTGCGCCGTCTCTTCGGCGTCGGTCCAGTAGAACGGCTTCGAGTCGTCGTTCGGGCGGGGATCGACGTAGGTGAGCGGCGTCGCGAGCAGCGGCGCGCCGACCGGCGTGTCGCTCGGATCGTTGGTCGTGACCGTCTGCACCCAGCGGAACCCGTCCGGATACGTCGCGGAGCTGGTCAGCCCATCGGCATCCGCCGTGACGTCGATGCCGTTGGCGTTGGCCGCGACCGACATCGCCCCAACGGACTGATCGGCTTTCCTGCGCCCTTTCTGCGTGATCTTGTCGGCGGCGCGCGCGACGTCGACCGGCAGCGCGCCGAAGCGGAAGGGCGCGATGCTCGGAGGCGCGAGGACGCTGGCTGCGGATGCGCGGGACACTCCACGACCGATCGGTCGCCGACCAGGCCGACCGCCGATCCACCGCTGCTGAGCGGGCGAACGCACGCATGCTGCTCTTCTCCGTGGCCCTCTATCTTTTCTCCGTGGGTCTCGTTTTATACCATGGCTTGACAGCGTCACCCTCCAGGAATAGCATCCGGGGCGACCCCCGCGATTTCCGGACCAGCGTTCCTCGCAGAACGATCTGCCTGATGTCCGCGGCGTGGCGCTCCCCCGACGCCGCCGCAGACGGTCACGTCACTGTCACGCGCGCGGTCGATACTTCTCGACAGGAATCTGCTGTGACGGCCGTTCCGGGCATCGACTTCATTCAGCGCAACCTCATCGGCCGCGCGCCGCGATTCGTGCGCGCGCTCGACTTGATCGAGCGCATCGCGCGATCGGATGCGACGGTGCTCATCAAGGGCGAGACCGGCACCGGCAAGGAGCTCGCGGCCCGGGCCATTCACTATCTGAGCGGACGTCGGACGCAGGCGTTCGTGCCCGTCAACTGCGGCGCGATTCCGGACACGCTGGTCGAAAGCGAGTTCTTCGGCCACGTGCGCGGCGCGTTCACGGACGCCAAGGACACGCGCGAGGGGGTGATCGCGCAGGCGCGCGGCGGCACGCTGTTCCTCGACGAGCTCGAGGCGCTGAGCCCGCGCGGCCAGGTGGTGCTGCTCCGGTTCCTGCAGGACCAGATCTACAAGCCGGTCGGCGGCGCCGACGCGCGCAGCGGCAACGTCCGCATCCTCGGCTCGACCAACGTCGATCTGAACGCGCTGGCGGCGCAGGGACAGTACCGGCGCGACCTGGTCTTCCGGCTGTGCGTGCTCGGGCTCGACCTGCCGGCGCTGCGCGACCGGCCCGGCGACGCCCGGCTCCTTGCCGACGCATTCCTCCAGCGTTACACCGAGCAGTACGCGCTGCCGCCGAGGACCTTCGGTGCCGAGGCCCGCCGGCGGCTCGACACCTACCCGTGGCCCGGCAACGTGCGCGAGCTCGAGAACGTGATCCACCGCGAGGTCGTGCTGAGCGATCGCGGCGAGATCACCCTGAGCGAAGTCGAAGAGGCCGACACCGCGGCGCCCTCGCCGGCGCCGCCGGCGTCCCCCGAAGTGACCCAGTTCTGCGTCGCCAAGGCGCGGGCCGTGGCCGAATTCGAACGCGCTTACGTCGCCGACCTGCTGACCCGCACCCACGGCAACCTCAGCCAGGCGGCCCGGCTCGCCGGCAAGGACCGCAGCCGCCTCGGCAAGCTGGTCAAAAAGTACGGCATCGAACGCCACGCTGGCTGAGCTGGGGTCAGACGGGGGTCAGACCGGGGTCAGACCCTCGTCTGACCCCGGTCTGACCCCACCTGGGACCAAAGCGCCGCACCCAGAACGCCCCACTTCAGTCGTCGCTCCCACGACATCCGCCTGGTACCGCGCTTGCGACAGGCCGCCGCCGAGCGCGCGGATGTCGGATCCCGACCACGCGGTTCGCATTGCGGCGGATTCAATCCTGCGCTACCTCGCCGACCACCCGGATGCGGCAGACACGTCCGACGGAATCCGCGCGTGGTGGCTGTCCGGGGTGTCGAAGACGGCCGTCGACGCCGCGTTGACCGATCTCGTCAGACGCGGGCTCGTCAGGCGCCAGGACGTTCCCGGCGCCGCGCCGGTGTATTCACGCGCCGCGCGCTGAACGCGGCGCGCTTCGAAGGAGCAGAGCATGGTGCAGGTCAGCTATCCGGGCGTCTACATCCAGGAAATCCCGAGCGGCGTCCGCACTATCACCGGCGTCGCGACCTCGATCACCGCGTTCGTCGGCCGCGCCATTAGCGGGCCGGTCGACGACCCCGTGCTCATCACCAGCTTCGCCGACTTCGAGCGCCGCTTCGGCGGCCTCTGGACCGAGAGCGCGATGAGCTACGCCGTCCGCGACTTCTACACCAACCAGGGCGCACAAGCCGTCATCGTCCGCGTCGCGCACTCGGACGCCGAAGCCGCGACGATCTCGTTCGGCGACAGCCCGGCGGCCGATCTGGTCCTCGAAGCCGCGAGCCCCGGCGCCTGGGGCAACAACCTGCGCGCCACCGTGAACCACGGCTCGGACGCGGCGCTGCCGAGGACGTCGCCGCCGAGCACCGATCCGGCGCACTTCAACCTGGTCCTCGACTACCAGGCGGCGCCGAACCGCGAGCCGGTGCAGGAGTCGTTCCTGAACGTCTCGCTCGATCCTGACGATCCGCGCTATCTGCCGCGGGTGCTCGAGAACTCGTCGGGGCTCGCGCGCGTGCGCAGCCACATGAACGCCGCCTCGCCGCCGGCGCGGCCGGACGCCGAGGCGGTTCAGGGCGACGGCGGCGACGACGGCACGGACATCACGGACAACGATCTGATCGGCAGCGCGTCGGGCAAGACCGGCCTCAACGCGCTCACCAAGACCGACCTGTTCAACCTGCTCTGCATCCCGCCGCGCATCCGGCCGACCGCCGAGAACATCGGCAACGACGGCACGTTCACCTCCGCCAACGTCTACGGCCAGGCGCTGACCCTCTGCGTCGCCCGCCGCGCCTTCCTCATCGTCGATCCCAACCTCGAATGGGCGCGATCGGCGGATCCGGTCGGCGACGCGACGACGGGACGCGACGATCTGAACCTCTCGGGCGACGCGGCGCGCAACGCGGCGCTGTACTTCCCGGGCGTGCGCGCGGTCGATCCGCTCCGCGACAACCAGGTCACCGACTTCGTGCCGTGCGGCGCCATCGCCGGCGTCATGGCGCGCACCGACAGCCAGCGCGGCGTCTGGAAGGCGCCGGCCGGCCTCGACGCGGCGCTCGCCGGCGTGCAGGGGCTGCAGGTCAACCTGAACGACCTCGAGAACGGCACGCTGAACCCGCTCGGCATCAACTGCCTGCGTTCCTTCCCCGTCAGCGGGCGCGTCGTCTGGGGCGCGCGCACGCTGCGCGGCGCCGATCAGGCGGCGGACGAATACAAGTACGTGCCGGTGCGGCGGTTGGCGCTCTTCATCGAAGAGAGCCTCTACCGCGGCACGCAGTGGGTGGTGTTCGAGCCGAACGACGAGCCGCTCTGGGCGCAGATCCGGCTCAACGTCGGCGCGTTCATGCAGAACCTGTTCCGACAGGGCGCGTTCCAGGGCACGGACGTCCGCGCGAGGCCTACCTCGTCAAGTGCGACGCCGAGACGACGACGCAGGACGACATCAATCGCGGGCATCGTGAACATCCTGGTCGGCTTCGCGCCGCTGAAGCCGGCGGAGTTCGTGATCATCCAGATCCAGCAGCTCGCCGGCCAGGTGCAGGCATAGAGGACGGTCATGGCGAAATTCACCGTCAACGCGCAGCGATTCGATCCGTACAAGAACTTCAAGTTCCGCGTCAACTGGGACGGCCGAACTACGTCGTGGCCGGCATCAGCAAGGTCAGCGCGCTGAAGCGCATCCACGGAGGTCGTCGAACATCGCGAAGGCGGCGATCCGCAGCAGCTCGCGCAAGTCGCCGGGCCGCACCGAAGTACGAGCGCGATCACGCTCGAGCGCGGCGTGACGCACGACACCGAGTTCGAGAAGTGGGCCAACAAGGTCTGGAACTACGGCTCCGGCCTGGGCGCCGAGGTGTCGCTGAAGGACTTCCGCAACGACGTGCTGATCGAGATCTACAACGAGGCCGGCCAGCTGGCGCTGCGCTACAAGATCTACCGCTGCTGGGTCTCGGAGTTCCAGGCGCTGCCGGACCTCGACGCCAACGCCAACGCGGTCGCGATCCAGACGCATCAAGCTCGAGAACGAAGGCTGGGAGCGCGACTACGAGGTCGCCGAGCCGAGCGAACCGTCGTTCGTCGAGCCGCAGTGATCGACCATGCGCGGGTTGTCGGCAGCCGATCTCGTACGGGTGTGGGAGCACGGCGCCGCGCTTGCACCCGATCGATCGGGCGATCGCGATGCTGGCGGCGGCGACGCCGCCCGCTGAACGGGACGCGCTGCCCGATCTGCCGATCGGCGAGCGTAACCGGCGGCTGCTGTCGCTGCGCGAGACGACGTTCGGCGGCGATCTCGATGCGCAGGCGACGTGCCCCGACTGCCGGCGGCGGATGTCGCTGCGGCTGCCGAACACGTCGATGCTGGCCACGCGCGACCGCGACGCCTCGGCGGCCCCTCGACTTTGCTCGGGGCAGGCCGCACCGGCGACCGCGCCGTCCGGCCGCTGACGAGCCGTGACCTCGCCGCGGCCGCGGCGTGCGCCGACGCCGCCAGTGCGCGGCGCCTCCTCGCGCACCGCGCCGTGACCGGCCTCGATGGCCCGGCGGCCAGCGACGCCGGCCTCGCGGACGGCGAACTCGACGCTATTGCCGCACAACTCGAGGCGATCGATCCGCTCGCGGACCTCGCGCTGGACCTCGACTGTCCGGACTGCGGCGCGGCCTGGGAAGCGGCGGTGGACGTCGCGCAGTACGTCTGGCTCGAGATCGAGGCCGAGGCGCTGCGTCTCGTGCGCGAAGTGCACGCGATCGCCGCGGCCTACGGCTGGCGCGAGACCGAGATCCTCGCGATGTCGCCGCTCCGGCGGCGCGCCTACCTCGAGCTGGTGCAGTGATGACTCTGCTCTCGCGGCTGGCCGCACAGGCGATGGGCGAGCCGCCGGCGGTCCGGCCGGTGATCGCGTCGCGCTTCCACGCGTCGCGCGTCGGCGGTGTCGATCATGGCGCCGCGGTCGGCGCTCCGCTGGAACAAGAAACGACCGGCGGCACGGAGGCGGCCGACGCATCCTCCCGCGCCGTCGACGCCGCCACCGCGCGGGTCGCTGCGGACGCTCATGCATGAACCCGGCGCCGCGCCAGTTGAGGATGCGGGCATCGAGCCGGCCGTTGCCGAACGATCGACGAGCCGCGCCGGGCCGATCGCAGCGCGCGAGACGCGGCCGCGCCGCGCCGGCACCGCCCCGGCTCGTCGATCACACCGCGAGCGCGAACGCCATTCAGCACGATCCGATCGTGCACGTCGAGTCGATCGCGACTCGCGCATCGTCTCGAGCCGCGAGGCGCATCGCGAGAGCGGTCGATGCCGAGCCGGTCCATGCCGTCGCAGCGGTCACGACGCCGCCGTTGCACGACGGATCACCGGCGGCGCCACCGCCGCTCGTGGCGCCGCGGCCCGCCGATCTCTCGGCCGCAATCGAACGACTGCAGTCGGCGGCCCGCACCGCCGCCGTCCCGCCCGCGCGCCGCGATCCGATCGTCCGCGTGACGATCGGCCGCATCGAGGTCCGATCGGCGCCGCGCGCACCCGAGAGTACGCCCGAACCGGTGCAGCGCCCGGCCGCGCCGCCGCTGCCGCCGCGCCAAACGCTCGCCGATTACCTCGCCCACTCGAGGGACCGGCAGTGAGCAGCGCGCTGGCCATCGCCTCGGTCACGGCCGTGATGAAGAACCTGCTGGACAACGGCGTCATCAACGACGACGTGGCGACGAGCGTGGGGACGGTCACGGTCAGCGCGCTCGCGCCCGACCTCGTGCCGGTGGACAACAACGCCGCCAGCCGGCTGAACCTGTTCCTCTATCAGGTCACGCCGAACCCCGGCTGGCGCAACGCCGGCCTGCCGTCGCGTTCCGGCGCCGGCGATCGGCTCAGCAACCCGCCGCTCGCGCTCGACCTGCACTACTTCCTCACCGCCTACGCGTCGCGCGATTTGCACGCCGAGATCCTGCTCGGCTACGGGATGCAGATCCTGCACGAGACGCCGGTGCTGGCGCGGCAGGGCATCCGGCGCGCCCTCGGCGTCGCCGACCTCGTGGAGAACCCGAACAGCGTGCTGCCCGCCGACCTCGTGAGCATCGCGCTGTCGGGCCTCGATGACCAGATCGAGTCGATCAAGATCACGCCGGCCGCGCTCGGCATCGAGGAGGTCTCGAAGCTGTGGTCGGCGTTCCAGAGCCACTACCGCCCGAGCGCCGGCTACATCGCGTCGGTCGTGCTGATCGAAGCCACGAAGTCGACGCGGGCGCCGCTGCCCGTGCGGTCCCGCCAGCTGTACGTCGTGCCGTTCCGCGAGCCGGTCGTCGATCGCGTGCTGGCCGTGCCGCAGGCGAGCCCGGCGGCGCCGCCCGGGCCCGGGCCGATTCTCGCGCGGCACCTGCTCGGCGTCCGCGGGCAGCAGCTGAAGGGCCCGCACACGATCGTCCGCATCGACGGCGTCGACGCGCCGCCTCCCCTCTCCGTCGACGACACCACGATCGTCGTCGCGCCGCCGGCGGACGTCGCGGCGGGTGTGCACGCGCTGCAGGTCGTGCACGAGCAGCTCATGGGCGATCCGGCGGTGCCGCACGCCGGCGTCGCGTCGAACCTCGCGCCGTTCGTGCTGCACCCGGAGATCGTCGCGCCGCCGGTCTTTGCCGCGGGCGGCGATCAAGGCACGGTGCGGCTGACGGTCGATCCGCCCGTCGGGCCGAGGCAGCGCGTGCTGCTCCTGCTCAACGAGCGGATCGCGCCGTCGAGCCCGGCGGCCGATTCGCCCGCGATCCCGCGCGCGTTCAGCTTCGCGCTGCCGCCGCGTCCCGGCGAGAGCTCGCCGGGGCCGTCGGCGCAGATCGACATCGCGATCGCCGGCGTGTCGGCCGGCTCGTACCTCGTGCGCGTGCAGGTTGACGGCGCGGAAAGCCCGATCGCGGTGGACGGCGCGGGCCTCTACGCTTCGCCCTCGGTGGCCATCCCATGAGACCCGATCGCGCGGCATGGACGGAGGCAAATCAGCGCTACCTGATGGCGCGTCTCGCGTGCGTCCGCGCCTGCCTGACCCGATCTCCGGGCGCCGAGGGCGAGTCGGCGGCGGATGCGCTCGCGGCCGAGGCCGATCGCGCGCGGCAGGCCATGCCGTCGCCGGCGGCGCTCGACATCGTCGTCTCCCTCTTCGGCCTGTCGCCGTTCGAGCGCGACGTGCTGCTGCTTTGCGCCGGCGTCGAGCTGGACGGGGCATTCGCGGCCGACGCCGGCGGCGGCCGCTTCGCGCCGACCTTCAGCCTCGCGCTCAGCGCGGTCCCCGGCGCGCACTGGAGCGCGCTCACGCCGGCCGCGCCGCTCCGACAGTGGCGGCTGATCGACGTCGGCGCCGGCGAGGCGATCACGACCAGCCCGCTGCGCATCGACGAACGCATCCTGCACTTTCTGGCCGGCATCTCGCACCAGGACGACCGGCTGCATGGCGTGATACAGATCGAGCGCCCTCCGGCCGATCTGCCCGAATCGCATCGCGACGTCGCGCGGCAACTCACCGCGTTTCTGACAACGACGTGGCCGACGGGCGCGCCGACGGTGCATCTCGGCGGCGAGGACCACGCCGGCGGGTTGGCCGCGGCGGCGGCCGGCTGCGCGGACGCGGGGCTCGGCCTGTCGGTGATGAAAGCGTCGGCAGTACCGGCGATCGCGGCCGATCGCGATCGCCTGCTCCGGCTGGTCGAGCGCGAGTGCCTGCTCACGCGCACGGCGCTCCTGCTGCAAGGCGAGGGCGGCGAACTGCCCGAGGCGGCCCAGGCCTTCGTCGAGCAGGCGCAGTGTCAGGTGCTGCTGGCGCGCTGTCACGTGCCGGCACACGCCGCGCTGCGGCCGGTCACGGTCGACGTCAACCGCCCGACCCGCGACGAGCAGCTCGATCTCTGGACGCGGTCGCTCGGATCGGCGGCGGTCGGCCTCAATGGCGCGCTCGACCGGCTCGTCTCCCACTTCGACCTGACGGCGCCGGCGATCGAAGCCGCGGCCGCGCATGCGATCGCGCACCCTGACGAGCCGGCGGCGGCACGGACGGCGCGGCTCTGGCACGCGTGCCGCGCCGGATCGCGGGTCCGGCTCGACGATCTCGCGCAGCGCATCGAGACCTCGGCCGGGTGGGACGATCTCGTCCTGCCGCCCGCGCAGCTCGCCGCACTGCGCGAGATGGCGGCGCAGGTCCGGCATCGCCATCGCGTGTATCGACGCGTGGGGCATCGGCGGCGGCGAGCGCGCGCGGCCTCGGCATCAGCGCGCTGTTCGCCGGGCCGAGCGGCACCGGCAAGACGCTGGCGGCCGAGGTGCATCGCCAGCGATCTGCAGCTCGATCTGTACCGCATCGATCTCAGCCAGGTCGTGAGCAAGTACATCGGCGAGACGGAGAAGAACCTGCGGCGCGTCTTCGACGCCGCCGAAGCCGGCGGCGCGGTGCTGCTCTTCGACGAGGCCGACGCGCTGTTCGGCAAGCGCAGCGAGGTCAAGGACAGCCACGATCGCTACGCCAACATCGAGGTCAGCTACCTGCTGCAGCGCATGGAGGCGTACCGCGGGCTGGCGATCCTCACGACCAACATGAAGACCGCGCTCGACGACGCCTTCCTGCGCCGCCTCCGCTTCGTCGTCCAGTTCCCGTTCCCGGACGCCGCGCAGCGCGCCGAGATCTGGCGGCGCGTGTTCCCGGCGGCGACGCCGGTCGAGCCGGCTCGACTTCGCGCGGCTGGCGCGGCTCAACGTCGCCGGCGGCAACATCCGCAACATCGCGCTGCACGCGGCGTTCCTGGCCGCCGACGGCGGACGGGCCGGTGACGATGGCGCACCTGCTGCGAGCGGCGCGCAGCGAGTACGCGAAGCTCGATCGGCCGCCGACCGATGCGGAGATCGCGGGATGGACATGAGGCCGGACGTCGAGATCCACATCGACACGCTCGCGATCGACGGCGTCAGCGAGCGCGATGCCGCGCGCGCCGGCGACGCGATCCAGCGCGAGCTGACGCGCCTGATCGGGGCTGAGCCGTTGCCGGCGGACATGGCGCCGCGCGCCATCGATCGGCTCGACGCCGGGCGCGCTGCCGGTGCCGGCGTCGGCGCCGCCGGCGGCCATCGGCCGCGCGGTCGCCGCGGCGGTGCACGGCGGGCTGGTGCGGCCATGACGACGTTTCCCGAACTCGCCGCGGCTGCTCAAAGGCGGGCTCGTCCTCGTCGATCCGGAATCGCAGTCGCCGGAGCGGGTGATCGCGCTGCAGTACAACCCGGACACGCTGACGCGGACGCTGCCGCCGCAGGCGATCGCCGACAGCGAGCGATCGGTCCGAGGCGCTGCGGCTGCAAGGGCCCGCCGGTCGAGACGATCAAGCTCGACGGCCGAGATCGACGCCACCGATCAGCTCGAGTTCCCGGACCTGAACGGGCCGGCGGTCGAGTCCGGGCTCCACCGCGGAGCTCGCGGCGCTCGAGACGCTGCTCCATCCGACGAGCGACCAGCTCGTCAGCAACAACACGCTCGCCGGCCTCGGCACGCTCGAGATCGCGCCGATCGAGACGCCGCTCACGCTCTTCGTCTGGAGCAAGCTGCGCATCGTCCCGGTGCGCATCACCGATCTCAGCATCACCGAAGAGGCGTTCGACCCGACGCTCAACCCGATCCGCGCGAAGGTCAGCCTCGGGATGCGGGTGCTGACGGTCAACGACCTCGGCTTCGATCACCGCGGCGGGCAGCATCTTCATGGCCTATCAGCGCGCGAAGGAACAGCTCGCCGGCGCGTATCGATCGGCCGCGCTCAGCGCGCTCGGCCTCGGGAGGCTGCCATGAACGACCCGGTCAAGCAGTTGCTGATGGGGCCGGCGCTCGAGCTGACGCTCTATCCGCCGGGCAGCCGGTATTACGGCATCGCGACCGTCGAGCTGGTGCTGCCGGACGGGCGCGACGTGCGGTACCTGCGCCGGCGCTTCCTGCCCGATCCCGGAGCGCTCGTCGCTGCTCGGGCAGTCATCGCGTCGCCGACGGCGATCGGCTCGACCATCTCGCCGCGCGCTATCTCGGCGATCCGCTGCAGTCCTGGCGGATCTGCGACGCGAACCTCACGCTCCGCCTCGAGGCGCTGGTCGCGAGACGGGCCGGCAGATCCGCATCACGCTGCCGGCCGGCGTGCCGGGCGCGCCCAATGCTTAAGGGCATCCACCTCACGCTGCTGATCGGCCCGGTCGTGCCGCTGCCGGCGCCGCGCATCGTGCTCGACGCGCTGCAGAGCGTCAAGGTCACGAGCAGCGCCGGCGCGAGCGGCGCCAGCGGCTTCCAGCTGACGTTCACGTTCAGCGCCGACTCGCCGCTGCACACGATCTTCCTGCTCGCCGGCGGCCAGACGCCGCTGCTTGCGCGTGGTGATCATCGTCACGATCAACTCGGTGCCGCAGGTGCTGATGGACGGCGTGATGACGAATCACCAGATCCAGGCCGCGGCCGGCGGCGGGCCAGTCGACGCTGACGGTCATGGGCAAGGACCTGACCAAGGTGATGGACCTGCAGGACTTCAGCGGCCTGCCGTACCCGGCGATGCCGGTCGAGGCGCGCGTCGCGCTGATCCTCGCCAAGTACGCGATGTTCGGCATGATCCCGCTCATCGTCCCGACGCTCGTTCACCGACGTGCCGATGCCGACCGACCGCATCCCGACGCACGAGGGCACCGACCTCGCGTACATCGAACGGCTCGCGCGCGAGATCGGCTACGTCTTCTACATCGAGCCCGGGCCGGCGCCGGGCACGAACATCGCCTACTTCGGGCCGCCGATCAAGATCGGCGTGCCGCAGCCGGCGCTCAACATCGACATGGACGCGCACACCAACGTCGAGTCGCTGTCGTTCCGCTTCGAGACCGCGGAGACGTCGCTGCCGATCGTGATCATCCAGAACGCCGCTCACGCGCGTGCCGATTCCGATCCCGATCCCCAACCTCAACCCGCTGCAGCCGCCGCTCGGCGGCGATCCCGCCGCCGATCACGAACATCACGGTGCTGCGCGACACGGCCAAGCTGTCCCGATGGCGCAGGCGCTCGGCCGCGGCGTCGCGGCGGCGTCGCGGTCGCAGGACGCCGTCACCGGCCAACGGCATCGCTCGACGTGCTGCGCTACGGCCGCGTGCTGCAGGCGCGCGGCAGCTCGTCGGCGTGCGCGGCGCCGGCCTCGCGTTCGACGGCCTCTACTACGTCGAGCAGCGTCACGCAGCACGCTCAAGCGCGGCGAGTTCAAGCAGAGCTTCACGCTGTCGCGCAACGGGCATCGTCTCGCTCACTGCCGGCGGTGCCGGCATGAGCACCGGGCAGCTACTTCGGCAAGTACCGCGGCATGGTGCTGAACAACATCGACCCGATGCAGATGGGCCGCCTGCAGGTGCAGGTGCCCGACGTCACCGGCCTGATGCCGGCGACCTGGGCGATGCCGTGCGTGCCGGTCGCCGGCATCCAGAACGGGCATGTTCGCGCTGCCGCCGATCGGCTCCGGCGTCTGGATCGAGTTCGAGCAGGGCGACCCCGACTATCCGATCTGGGTCGGCTGCTTCTGGGGCAGCGCGCGCCGAGGTGCCGGCGCTGGCGCGGCTGACGCCGCCGGGCGTGCCGGCGATCACGCTGCAGACGCCGCTGCAGAACGGCCTGACGCATCAGCGACCTGCCCGGGCCCGACCGGCGGGATCATGCTCAAGAGCGCCGACCGGCGCGACGCTCATCGTCAACGACACCGGCATCTACATCCAGAACGGCAAGGGCGCGTCGATCGTGCATGACCGGCCCGACGGTGACCGATCAACGCCGGCGCGCTGACGGTCGTCTGACGGAGCGCGCGATGCCCGGCCCCCTGCTCCACCTCGGCGCCACGGTGCTGTGCAGCCACGGCGGCCAGGCCAGCCGACGGCGCCGAACCCGCGCGTGCTGGTCGTCGGGCCAGCCGGTCGCGACGATGGCCGCGCCGTACACGGTCGCCGGCTGCGCGTTCGTGCCGCCGGGCGGCAACGGCCCGTGCGTGACGGCGCAGTGGGTCGTCGCGGCGACGCGCGTGCTCGTCGCCGGCCAGCCGGCCGTGCTGCTCGACAGCCAGGCGATCTGCGCGCCGACCGGCACGCCGCTGCTCGCCGGTCGATGGCGCAGACGCGCGTGATCGGGAGCTGAGCCATGCACGTCGACTTTCCCGTATCACGTCGACGGCCGCGGCCGCACCGCGCAGGCCGGACGACGACGGCGCACGTCCGCGACCTGATCGAGCAGGTGCTGTTCACGGCGCCGGGCGAGCGCGTCAACCGGCCCGACTTCGGCACGCGGCCTGCTGCAGCTCGTCTTCGCGCCGAACAGCGACGAGCTGGCGGCCACGCTCCAGCTGCTGGTGCAGGGCGCGCTGCAGCAGTGGCTCGGCGAGCTGATCCGCGTCGAGGGCGTCGCCGCCGAGAGCCGACGACGCGACGCTCACGGTCGACGTGCGCTACACGCGTGCTCGCGCACGCGGCGAGACGGCGACGGCGCGAGCTTCACGCAGAGGTGCCGCATGATGCGGCGCAGTACGTCTGCCAGGCGCCGAGCCGCGTCGATGCGCTGCGCGACGCGGCGCTGGTCAGCCCGCCGCGGCTGCTGAACGGCATCGACTTCCTCGAGGTCGCGGCCGAGCCAGCGGCGGCTCGACGTGCACTTCGTGCACGACCTCGGCGCTCGTGCCGGCGGCGCCGCTGACGCGCGGCCAACGTCGAGATCCGCGGCGGCGTGCGGGTCCGCGATCCGCGGGTCACTGCGGTGTCGCGCTGCGAGCGACGACGTGCTGCTCGGTCGACGGTCGCGACGCGCCGGCGACTTCTCGCCCTACACGCTGCGGCTCGTCGCAGTCGCCGGCGCGGCGACGACCGCCCGACGGGCATCGACCCGGCTGCTGGCGCAGATCGAGTTCTCGCTTCAAGGTCGACTGCCCGAGCGACTTCGACTGCCGCGAGCCGAGCGCGAGTGCCCGCCGGCGCCGCAGCCGGCGCCGGCGATCGACTACCTGGCGCGCGACTACGCCGAGCTTCCGCCGCCTGATGCTCGATCGGCTGTCGGCGCTGATGCCGGACTGGCGCGAGCGCAACCCGGCCGACCTCTGGCGTCGCGCTCGCCGAAGCGGTGGCGTTCCGCGGCCGACGAGCTGACGCTACTACCAGGACGCCGTCGCGACCGAGGCCTACCTCGGCACGGCGCGCACAGCGCGTCTCGGTGCGGCGCCACACGCGGCTGCTCGACTACGCCGTTCCACGACGGCTGCAACGCGCGCGCGTGGGTCGCGTTCGAGGTCGACGCGGCCGATGGCTGACGCTGCCCGGGCTGCGACGCCGACACCGGTCTCGGCGGCACGCGCTGCTGACGCACGTGCCGGGCTGCCCGCGCATCGGCGACGACGCGACGACCGCGCTCGACGCCGGCGCCAGCCGTTCGAGCTGCTGCACGACCGTCACGCTGCTACGGCCGGCGCACAACCGCATCGCGTTCTACACCTGGAGCGACGACGAGTGCTGCCTGCCGCAGAGGCGCCACGCCGGCGCTACCTGCGCGACGACGACGGCGACCGACTGCAGCTGCGCGCCGGGCGACGTGCTGATCCTCGAGCAGCGCCGCAGCCCGGCCACCGGCCTCGCGGAGCGATGCCGATCGCCAGCGCCATGCGTCGCTGACCGCGTCGATCCGAGCGCTGACGTCGGCGTGCGCGCCGCGTGCGTCGATCCGGCTCGACCGACACGGCGCTTCGTCGAGATCGCGCTGGGACGCCGCCGACGCGCTGCCGTTCGCGCTCTGCCTCTCGAGCACGGCGTTCGATCGGCGGTCGCCGCTGGTCGCGCGACGATGGCGCGCGCGCTCGGCAACGTCGCGCTGGCCGACCACGGCGAGCACGCGCGCCGCGAGGCCGACGCTCGGACAGCGCTGACCTGCGCGGCCGCGTGCCGCGCTACCGGCCGCTCGTGCCCGACACGATCCAGTCGCGCCGCTCACGCAGCAGGCGCGCGTGCGGCTCGCCGGCACCGGCGCGGCTGGCTGCTGGTCGACCCGACGGCGCCGGCCGCGCTCGGCGCTGCGCTGCGACATGGCCGACGTCCGCCCGGCGCTCGACGTGCTGCAGCGACGGCGACGCGGCGCTGGACGGCGCGGCGCGACCTGCTCGCGCAGCGGCCGCTTCGCCGCCGAGTTCGTCGTCGAGACCGAAGACGACGGCCGCGCCGTGCTGCGCTTCGGCGACGGCGTCGAACGGCCGCGCGCCGCCGGCCGGCGACGGCGCTCGACCGCGCGCTACGCATCGGCAACGGCATCGGCCGGCAACGTCGGCGCCGACGCGATCGTCCGTGCTGGCGACCGCGATCGCCGGCATCACGCGCGTGCGCAATCCGCTGCCGGCGGCCGGCGGCGTCGATCCGCAGCCGCTGTCGCAGGCGCAGCTGTACGCGCCGCAGGCCTTCCGGCGCCAGGAGCGCGCGGTCACCGCCGGCCGACTACGCGGCGGTGGCCGAGCGCCATCCGCGACGTGCAGCGCGCCGTCGCCACGCGGCGCTGGACCGGCAGCTGGTACACGATGTTCGTCACCGTCGACCGGCGCGGCGGCGACGCGCGTCGACGCCGCGTTCGAAGCGCGAGCTGCGCGCACTTCCTCGAGCGCTACCGGCTGGCCGGGCACGACGTCGAGATCGACGCGCCGCGCTTCGTCGCCGCTCGACATCGCGCTGCGACGTCTGCGCCACGCCGGGCTACTTCGCGGCCGACGTCGAGCGCCGCCTGCTCGACGTCGTTCAGCGCCCGCGCGCTGCCCGACGGCAGCACGCGGCTTCTTCCACCCCGACAACGTTCACGTTCGGCGCAGCCGGTCTACCTGAGCGCGATCGATCGCCGCGCGCGATGCAGGTGCCGGGCGTCGCGTACGGTCGACGCCGGCGCGCTTCCAGCGGCTCGGCCGCAACCCGCGCAGAGCGAGATCGACGACGGCGCGCATCACCGATGGCGCGGCTCGAGATCGCGCGGCTCGACAACGACCCGAACGCGCCCGAGAACGGCCGCCTCGAGTTCGACGTGCGACGGCGGAGCCTGAGCGATGACCGACGACCCGCATCGCTCGACACGCTGCGGCTGCTGCGAGGGCGCGCCGAGCCGACCGGCGGTCGAGCAACCCGCCGGCGCTGCCGGCGCTCGCGCTACCGCGTCGACACGCACGCCGGGCTTCCTCGCGCGCATGCTGCGGCGCCTGCCGCTCGCGCCGGCCGACGGAGCGCGCCGGACGCGCCGCGGCCGCTGCGGCGGCTGCACGACGCGCGGCGACCGACGATCCGACGATCGCGCTCCTCGACGCGTGCGCCGTGCGTCGCCGACGTGCTGACCTTCTACCAGGAGCGCATCGCCAACGAAGGCTTCCTGCGCACCGCGACCGAGCGCCGCTCGGTGCTGGAGCTGGCGCGCGCGATCGGCTACGAGCTCGAAGCCCGGCGTCGCGGCCAGCGTGCACCTCGCGTTCACCGTCGAGGACGCGCCCGGCGCGCCCGGCGTCGTGACGCCTGTGCCGCAAGGCACGCCGGTGCAGAGCGTGCCGCCGCAGGGCAAGCTGCCGCAGGTCTTCGAGACCGCGCAGACGCGTTCGTCGCGCGCGCCGAGTGGAACGCGCTGCGGCCGCGCCTGACTGCGGCCGGCCGACATGGCGCTGATCGACGGCCGGCGGCCGAATGGCGCGCTGCACCTGCTGGGCGCGTGCTGGGTCGTTCCGACCGGCAGCTTCCCGCCGGACGGTCGACTGCACCAGGACCTCGAGCGGCGCTGTTCCGGCTCGACGCCGGCGATCCGGCGGCGACGCGACGTCGACGCGATCGAGGTCAGCCGCGTCTACTTCACCGATGCGCGACCGGCGCCGGTGGCCAAGGCGACCTGCTGCTCTTCGTCGGCCAGCGCGGCGAGGCCGAGCGCCAGACGCTGATCCTGCGCGTGGCGGAGCGCGTCGACGAGATCGAGCGGCGTTCGAACGGCGACGAGATCCGCCGCATCCGCGTCGACCTCGAGCCGCTGCCCGACTCCGGCGGCGCCGCCGCAGCTCACCGGCGCACGGACGTTCCGGTATCGCACGCCGCTCATCATCGCGTTCGCGAGCCGTCAAGCTCGACGACGCTCGCGCTCGACCGCCGCGACGCTCGGCCACACCGTCGGCAACGCAGGCCTGGCGCGAGACCGACCTCCACGCGCTGATCGGCATCCAGCGCTGGAACGCGGCTCGCCGTGATGCAGGCGATCACCACGCGCCGAAGCCGGCCGCGCCGCTCGCAGCCCGAGGCCGGCGCCTTCGCGTTCCGCGCAAACGGTCGGCTTCTTCGGCAACAACGCGCCGCAGCTGGGCGATCCTGCCGTCGGCACGAACACCAACGCGCGACCGCTCACCGAGCCGGCTGGGACGCGGGCGACATCGCCGGCAGCTCGCCGCCGACGCTCGCGCACGATCTGGACCGATTCGCAGGGCGACGCCCTGCGCCGACACTGGACGCGTTTCTCGAGCGCGCCGATGCACAGGGCTGAGCGCGCGACAGCTGGGCGGTCTTCGAGCACCCGCAGCGCCGCGGCCGCGCCTACGGCGTCGATCGACGCGCGCGAGGCCTCGCGCGCCGACTTCGGCATCGCGGCGCCGCGCGCTGGCGCTTCGCGCTGGCCGACGACAACGGCGCTCGCGCGGCCAAGCAGCCGGCGGACGTTCCCGTTCCGCGACGACCACCGCGCGCGTCGCGCAGCCGCCAGCTCGAGCTCGCCGAGCTGCCGATCGACTCGCCGATCGAGGCCGGCGACGACGGCGATCGAGCTCGATCGCATGGTGCTCGGCCTCGCCGCCGGCCAGCCGATCGCGCTGACCGGCGAGCGCGACGACCTGCCCGGCGTCGACGCCGCCGAGATCGCGATCGCTCGAGGACGTCGTCCACGCGGACGGCCGCACCACGCTGCGGCTCGAGGACGGCCTGACCTACGCCGTACGTCCGCGACAGCGCTCGGCATCAGCGCCAACGTCGTCCATGCGACGCACGGCGAGACCGTCACCGAGGTGCTGGGCAGCGGCGACGCGGCGCATGCCGAACCAGCGCTTCGCGCTGAAGAAGCCGCCGCGACCTACGTCTCGGCGCCGACGCCGAGCGGCGTCGGCGAGCACGCTCGAGGTGCGCGTCAACGGCGTGCGCTGGGACGAGCGCGCCGTCGCTCTACGGCGACCGACGCCGGACGACGCAGGTCTACACCGACGCGCATCGACGACGACGCGAAGACGGAGGTGATCTTCGGCGACGGCGTGCAGGGCGCGCGCGCTGCCGACCGGGCAGCGCCAACGTCACGGCGACGCTACCGCAGCGGCATCGGTCCGGACGGCGAGGTCGCCGCCGGCGACGCTGACCATGCTGCGCGACCATGCCGCTCGGCCTGCGCGGCGTCACGAACCCGGTCGCCGCCAGCGGCGCCGAAGGACCCGAGCAGCTCGACGACGCGCGCCGCAACGCGCCGCTGACGGTGCTGACGTTCGAGCGCGTCGTCTCGCTGCTCGACTACGAGGACTTCGCGCGCGCCTATCCCGGCATCGGCAAGGCGCGCGGCGACGTGCTGTGGATCGGCGGACGCGTCGCCGTGTTCGTCACCGTCGCCGGCGCCACCGGCGGCGCGCCCGGCGGCGACGTGCTCACCAACCTGATCGACTCGATCGCCGGCGCGAGCGACCCGTCGCAGCGCTTCGCGGCGGCGGCGTTCGCGCAGCGCTACTTCAGCCGTCCGCGCGCAGATCGTCGATCGACCCGCGGCTACGTCGCCGCCGACGTGCAGGCCGGCGTCGCAGCAGCGGCTGCGCGACGCGTTCGGCTTCGACGCGCGCGACCTCGCGCAGTCGGTGACGCCGCCGAGGTGATGGCGCTGCATCCACACGGTGCCGGCGTGCTCGCGCGTCGACCTCGACGAGCTGCTGCCGTATACCGACGACGCCGCCCGCCGATCGCCGGCGCTCGACGCGGTGCCGCGCCTTCGGCGCGCGCTGGGCGACGCTGGAACGCGGCGTCGCGGGCGTTCGAGCCGGCCGAGCTGCTGCTGATCAACCCGGCGGCGATCACGCATGACGGAGATGACGCCATGAGCCTCTGACGCCCGAGCGGCTCTACGAGCTGCTGCCGGCGCTCTACCGCGTGCGCGATCCGACGCAGGGCGAGCCGCTGCGCGCGCTGCTCGCGGTGATCGAGGGCGAGCTCGAGCGCATCGACGCCGACATCGCGCGACCTGTACGACAACTGGTTCATCGAGACCTGCGACGAATGGGTCGTGCCGTACATCGGCGACCTGCTCGGCGTGCGGCCGATCCGCCCGGTCGAGTCGGCCGGCGTCACGCGCGCGGCTACGTCGCCAACACGCATCGCCTACCGCCGGCGCAAGGGCACGGCGGTCGTGCTCGAGCAGCTGGCGCGCGACATCACCGGCTGGCCGGCGCGCGCGGTCGAGTTCTTCACGCGGCTCGCGACGACGCAGCACATGAACCACGTGCGGCCGGCGCCGACGGCGACGCCGGCGATGCGCGATGCCGGCGCCGCCGAGCTCGCGGCCACGCCGTTCGATCCGTTCGCGCCACACGCTCGAAGTGCGCAACGCATCGCGACCCGCGGCGCGGCCGCTACAACATCCCGAACGTCGGCATCTTCCTGTGGCGACTGCAGAGCTATCCCGTCGGGCGCACGCGACGCCGCGGCGATCGCCGCGGACTTCGGCACGCGCGCGCGATCGCCGGCGCCTGCTGGACGTCCATCCGGCCGGCGTCGATGCTACCGCTCTTCAATCACGCTCGCACCGGACGACGATCACGCATCTCGCCGAACGACCAGAACGTGCCGAAGAGACGATCACGGGCGCCCCGCGCGAGCCGAGCTCGACGCCTGCGCCGCACGATCCGGCGCCTCGCGCTGGTCGACGTGCCGGGCCGATCCGCGTCCTGCGTCCTGTTCGGACGCCTCGGCGATACCGCCGGTCGAGATGCCGCGCGATCAGATCTACCTGCTGCGAGATTCCGGACGACGTCGAGCTGGCCTCGCCGCCGATCGACGCGCGCTCGCCGTCGACCCGGAGCGCGGCCGGCTGTCGCTCACCGGCGGCGGAGCGCGCATCGCGTGCACGTGACGTACCGCTACGGTTCCGCCGGCGACCTCGGCGGCGGCCCGTACGACCGCACCGGCTCGATCGATCCGGCGTTCGAGCAGGCCGACTGGCAGCGCGGCGTGTCGCATCTCGAGCCCGCGGTGCCAGGCATCGTCGTGCCGGCGCTCGCCGATGCGATCGCGGCGTGGAACGCGGCGCCCGGCCGCACGGGCGTGATTGCGCTGCTCGACAGCGTCACCGACGGCGATCCCGCGGCGCCGCAGGTGCTCGACGTCCAGATCCCGGCAGGTTCGAGGCTGCTCATCGTCGGGGCCGGATGGCCGGCGCCGACGAACCGCCGGGCGATTCGAGCCGGCCGACGTGCGACCGCATGTGATCGGCGATCTGGTCGTGCACGGCGGCGCGGGCGGCGGCGCGCGCGGCCGGCTGGCGGTGAACGGGCTGCTGCTCGAGGGCTCGGTCATCGTCGAGACCGGCGCGCTCGGCGAGCTCGACCTCGCGCACTCGACGATCGCGCCCGGGCGCGGCGAACTGATCGTCGCCGGCGACAACGACGACCTGCGGCTGTCGGTCCGCCGGTGTATCACCGGTCCGGTTCGGCTGAATGCCGTGATCGCAGGCGTGGCGTTCGACGACTGCCTGGTCGGCGCGCCTGATGCCGGCGCCTCGCCTGACATCGCGATTGCCGCAGCGGGCAACCACGTCGCGATCGAACGATCCACGGTCTGGGGCGCGGTCAACGCGCGAGTGATCGACGGCTCGAACTCGATCTTCACTGCCGCGATCGACGCCGAGCGGCGTCAGGAGGGCTGCGTGCGCTTCAGTTTCGTCCCGCCCGGATCGCGGACGGCCCGCCGGCACCGCTGTCAGCCGGACACGGCGATCGCGGCGGCCACCGCGGCCGCGCGCGAAGCCGCCGAGGCGCCGCCGCCACCTGACGAACTTGCGGCGATCGCGGACGCCGTACGGCGCCGGGTCGTGCCGGCGTTTGAATCCCGGCGCTACGGCGATCCGGACTTCGGGCAGCTGACGCCGCGCTGCGCCATCGAGATTCGACAGGGAGCCGACACCGGCTCCGCGATGGGCGCCTGGTCATTTCTGGATGAACCGCACCGCGAAGCCAATCTGCGGACGGCGCTCGACGAGTACTTGCGATTCGGTCTGGAGGCCGGCGTGTTCTTCGTCCCCCTGCCGCGACGGAAGGAACGACGATGAAGGGCGACTTCTCGAAAGATACATTCACTCGGAGCAAGCACTACAGCTCCGTCCGCCTGCAGCAGGGACGCGTCGTCACCGACGCCGACTGGAACGAGCAGGCGGATCTGACGCGACACCGCGCCGAGCGTCTGGCGCGCGATGTCATCGGCGGCTGCGGTGCGCCCGAGGCGAACGCGGCCTTCGCGCTGACCGCGGGCACCTACACGCTGGCGGTGGCCGCCATCGGCGACGACGCGTGGATCGCCGGCGAAGACGGGATCGTGCTGCGGACGCAGGACGGCGGCGTCACCTGGACGCCGGTCGACACCAGCGCCACGACGCATCTGCGCGCGATCCATTTCGCGACCGCCAACACCGGCTGGGTCGCGGGCGACGGCGGCGTCGTGCGCCGCACCGGCAACGGCGGCACGACGTGGGTCACACGCGAGCCGGGCGTGGGCGTCGCGTGGCTCGGCGTCGCCGCCTCGGGCGCGTCGCTGGCGTGGCTCGTCGGCGAGCAGGGCATGGTCGCGCGCACGTCCGATAGCGGCGTGACGTGGCAGACCGCGGCGCCCGGGAGCGGACGCCTGTACGCCGTGCGATTCGTCTCGGCGACGGTTGGCTGGATCGCCGGCCAGGACGGCCAGATTCTCTCGACCAACGACGGCGGCGCGACGTGGACGCCGCGATCGAGCGGCGTCACCGTGCACCTGCGCGCGCTGGCGTTCGCGAACGCGACCACCGGCTGGGCCGTCGGCGACGCCGGCACGATCCTGAAGACCGTGGACGGCGGCGGGACGTGGACCGCGCAGGCGTCGGGCGTCACCGGCACGCTGCGCGGCGTCGCCGCGCGAAACGCCAGCGAAGTCTGGGCCGCGGGCGATGGCGGCCTCGTCCTCCGAACGACCGACGGCGGCGCGACCTGGCAGCCGATCGATCTCGGTCAGGGCGACGTCACGTTTCACGCCGCGGCGATGGGCACCGCGCCTCACGGCTGGATCGCCGGCGACGCCTCGACGATCGTCCGGCTCGGCGGCGGATCGCCCGGCGCCGGCGATCGACACGCTGCCCGGCGTCAGCCTGTCGCTCGGGCCCGGCCGCTTTTACGCCAACGGGATCCTCTGCGAGGCGGACTCGCGGGCGTCGTTCTACAACCAGCCCGATCGGGCCGTCGCGAGCCGTCTCGGGCCGGGCCAGCACCTCGTGTATCTCGACGTCTGGCAGCGGCACCTGGCGCACCTCGAGGATCCTGAAATCCGCGAAGTCGCGCTCGGCGGGCCGGACACGGCGAGCCGGGCGAAGACGGTGTGGCAGCTGCGGACGCTGCCGCTCGACCCGTCGAGCCCGTCGGACTGGACGTGCCTTTCCGACATCCCCGGCTGGAACGATCTCATCGCGCCGCCAGCCGCACGGCTCCGCGCCCGCGCGGAACCCGAACAGGAGGCCGCGACGCTCTGCGAGCTCGGCGCCGCCGGCGGCTTCCGCCGCGTCGAGAACCAGTTGTATCGCGTCGAAGTGCAACAGGGCGGCGGCGCGCCGACGTTCAAGTGGTCGCGCGAGAACGGCTCGGTCGCGATGGCGATCACTGACGTCGTCGAAGCCGGCGGCCAGACGACGATCACGCTCGCGAACCGCGGGCCCGATCAAAACCTCGATCTCGTGCTGAACGGCTGGGTCGAGGTCGTGGACGACGACGCGGTGCTGGAGAACGGCGTCGGACTCCTCCGCCAGTTCGTCGAGGAGGGCAACGACCCACTCGAGATCGTGGTCGACGGCACGGTGGGCGCGACGGGCAGCCGCCCGTCGCGACACCCGTTACTTCGGCGCTGGGATCATCGTCCCGCCGGCAGCGCGCCGGCGCTCCCCCTCGTCGAGGGCGAGTGGATCGCGCTCGAGGACGGCGTCGAGATCTTCTTCGAGGCCGGCGGCACCTATCGGCCGGGCGACTACTGGCAGATTCCGGCGCGGACGATCACGGGCGACGTCGAGTGGCCGCGTGACGACCACGGCGCGCCGATCGCGCGGCCGCCTGCGGGCGTGCAGCACGCCTATTGCCGGATCGCGATCGTCGACGTCGGCGCCGATGGCGGGATTCAGATCGTCTCGGACTGCCGGCCGACGTTCCCGCCGCTGACCGCGCTGACGCAACTGCTCCACGTCGGCGGCGATGGACAGGACGGCGTCCCGGGACGCGTGCTGCCCCACCCGCTCCGCGCTCGCGTCGTGCGCGGCGAACATCCAGTGACCGGAGCGGTGGTGCGCTTCGGGATCGTCTCGGGCGGCGGCCATCTGGACGGCGTCGCGGCGGGCGTGCCGGTCGAGGTCACGACGCTGGACGACGGCATCGCCGAGATCGAGTGGTTCCTCGATCCCGACATCCGGCCGGCCGCGCGGCATCAGCGCGTCAGCGCGAGCCTGCTCGATCAGGCCGGCAATCCTGTTGACGGCCAAACGATCGAGTTCAACGCCACCGGCACGCTCTTGCTGCAGTACGTCTCGGGCGACGGACAGACCGGTACCGCCGGGCAGCCGCTCGCGCGCGCCCTCGAAGTCCGCGTCTCGAACGGACAGACGCCGATCGAGGGCGTGCCGGTGCGTTTCACCGTCACGAGCGGCGCCATCGTCGGCGCCGCGACGGTCACCACGCTGCCGACGGGCATCGCCAGTGCGCAGTGGCAGATCGGCAACGCGGCCAATCAGCGCGCTGAAGCGGAGATCTTCGTCGGCGCCGAGCGCGTCCAGCACGTCGGCTTCAACGCGGGCCTGACGCCCACTGGCACGGGCGGCGGCCGCAGTTGCGATCTGACCGTGGGACCAGGCGGCGACATCGCGGCGCTCACGACCGAGACGCTCACCGGCCTGTTGCAGAAGTTGCAGCGCGTGTGCCTGTGTCTTCTTCCTGGCGATCACGCGATCGACAGCCTGACGCTGACGACCGGCGGATTCCTGACCATTCACGGATGCGGGCCGGGAACGACGCTCCGCCTGGGCGGTCCGGTGCGGCTGGCCGGCCTCACCTACTTCGAGCTGGCCGGCGTCACGATCCGGCCGGGGGTGCCGGCGACCGGATTCCTGTTCGAGAAGTGCCGCGAGGTCGTGCTGCGCAACCTCGCGGCGCGCGATCTCGGCAACTACGCCGGCGTGCTGTTCCACTGCCGAGCCGTGCCCGACCTGACGATCGACGGCTGCTCGCTGGGCGACGCGCCGAGCCGGCCGACGCGGCAGTGGACGGCGGCGATCATCGACGACTCGAGCGGCACCAAGCGGCTGACCGGCAACGCCATCCAGGCGCCCGTGAGTTTCTACGGCGTGCCGAAGATCGGGATGACGCTCGCGATCGATCAACTGTTCGAACGGGTGGCCGGGACGACGCTCCAGGCGACCGGCGGGGACGTCTATCTCGAGCACAACTCGTTCGGGCTGCTGACGCTCGGCGCAGAGATCATGGACCGGCTCAACCAGTTCGCCGGCGGGTTGGCGCCGGCGCCGACGAACCTCTTCGACTCGGCGATGCTCACGGGCAACGTCCTGCGCGATCGCGAGACCGTGTTCCTGTCGCGGCTGCTGACGCTGACCGGCACGTCGCTGGTCGTGCAGCCGCAGGAGCCGCTGTCGACGTTCATCGCCGACACTGCGTCGGTCGCGAGCACCGTGTTCCACGGCCGGTTCGAGGACTCGCTGCGGATGTTCGTGCTGACGCGGCGCGACCGCTGCCGGGAAGCCGCGAACGTGCTGTTCATCCGGCATTTCTGACGGCCGTGAGTCGCGTGTGATCGACGTCGCGTCGTTCCAGGGCCGGCATCGCGGCGAGACGATCGTCGTCTGCGGCTGCGGCGAGTCGCTGAACGCGCTCGAGCATCCCGAGCGCTTCGTGACGATCGGCGTCAACGACGTCGGCCGGCGCTTCGACCCGACGTACCTCGTCGTCGTCAACCCGCGATCGCAGTTCGCGGCCGACCGCTACCGGCACGTCGAACAGACGCGGGCGCAGTACGTGTTCAGCCAACTCGACCTGCCGTTCGCCCGCGACCGCGGCGTCAGGTTCCGGCTGGGACGCTATGGCGGCACGACGTTCGGCGATCCGAGGGTGCTCCATTACACGCGCAACTCGCCGTACGTCGCCATGTGCCTGGCGGCGCACATGGGCGCGCGGCGGATTGCTCTCGTCGGCGTGGACTTTACGGATCATCACTTCTTCGGCGGCGCGCCCGGGCACCCGTTGAATCGCCATCTCGAGACGATCGACGCCGAATACCGGCGGCTCGGCGAAGCGCTGACCGCGCTCGGCGTCGACGTCGTGAGCCTCAGCGAGGTCAGCCGTCTGACGGCGTTCCCGAAGGTCAGCGAGGCTTCGCTCGACGCGGTATCGCCGGAACCGCCGCGGCGGCCCGAACGGCGCCGGCGTGTGTTCGGCGTGACCTATCGCTTTCTCGCCTGCGGGGACGTCTTCACCGAGGGGTTGCGGCATGCGGCGGCTTCGATCGGCGTCGAGTGGGCCGATGCGGACTGGTCGGACGCCGGACTACCGCAGCGCGTCGCCGCGTTCGCGCCGGACTTGTTGTTCGTCGTTCACGGCCGGCGGTTCGCTCAGCGCTGGCGCGATACGTTCAGGTCGTATCGTCAGGCGGTGTGGCTCCTCGACGAGCCGTACGAAGTCGACGACACGGCGGGATTCTCGGGCCGGTTCGATCACGTCTTCGTGAACGATCCGGCGACGATCGGGCGGCACCGGTCGGCCGTGTATCTGCCGGTCTGCTACGACCCGGCGATCCATCACGACTCCGGCGGCGATCGCCCGCACGACGTGGGTTTCATCGGCGGCGGCAACCCAACACGGGAACGGGCGCTGGCCGGGCTTGCCTCGCAGGGGTTGCTCACCTGCGTCGCCGGCGGCCCCTGGCACGATCCGAGCCTGAAGCGCCTCTGCCGCGCGGCGAATCTCGCGCCGGCGGCCGTCGCGGACCTGTATCGATCGACGAAGATCGTCGTCAACGTCTTTCGCGATCGGCACCATTACAACCGGTCAGGCGTCGCGGCGACATCGATGAACCCGCGCATTTACGAGGCGCTGGCGTGCGGCGCGCTCGTCGTGAGCGAGTTCCGCCCGGAGATCGGCGAGGTCGTTCCCGAGCTTCCCGTTTTTCGCGATGCGGCCGAGCTTCCGGCGATCCTTCGCCGCTACCTTCTTGATCCAGCCGAACTGGACGCGACGCGGGCCGCGTGCCTGCGGCGGCTGCGATCGGCCACGTACGCCGAGCGCCTTCGCACGGTGCTCTCGACGATCGCTGCGCCCACCGCCGAGGCACGGCCAGCCACGGTCGCGGTTGAAACAGCGGCGCCGACGGGCGAGACGACTCCTGCCCCGCCGGCGACGGCGCATGACGACTGGCAGGAGGCCGGCCCGATGGGCTGTCGCGAGGCGGGCGGCGAGATCGAGCTCACCGCCATCCAGGCGGAGCGGCCCGGCTCGGAGCGCGGTCTGGTGACATCGCTCGCGCATCGCGACGTGACGCTGTCGCTCGATCTCCGCCTCGACGCCGGCGCCTGCGCCGTGATCAAGATCAACCAGCAGGCGCAGTTCGATCAGGCCAGCAACTCGTACCACCTCTATCTGGATGCCGGCCGCGCGCATCTCGCCCGGCATCACTGCGTGTTCAAGCGGCTCGATGTCCCCACCGAAGCCTGGATCGAATTGCGGCTCGGCTACCGCGGCGGCCGACTGTCGCTCGGCATCGGCGGCCGGCAGGTTCACGAGATACAGGACTCGAGCCTCGCCGCCGGCTACGCGGTCATCTCGGTGAAGCGCGGCGTAGTCCGCGTGCGATCGATCCGGCTCTCGAGTGCTTCGACGACGGCCGGCGCCACGGCGTCGGCCGGGATTGCGGCGGCCGCGCGGCCAGCCGCTGACGAGGCGCTCTTCGCCATCGTGCCGCCGGATCCGGCGCTCGAGCCGCGCATCAGCATCGTCACCACGGTCTACGATCGGGTCGACGCGCTCGGCCGCTGCCTCCGGTCGGTTCGCGCCCAGCAATTCCAGGACTACGAGCAGATCGTCGTCTCCGACGGCCCGCCCGACAACGTGGTGCGGCAGATCGCGGCGCTCGTGCGATCGTTCGGCGATCGACGGTTGAGCTATCTCAGTCTGCCGCGGCGGCACAACAACTGGGGCATCGCGCCGGCAGCGGTCGGGCTGCGCGTGGCGCGCGGGCGGTATCTCTGCTTCCTCTCCGACGACAACGGCTATACCCCCGAGCACCTCGGCCTGCTCTCCACCGTGCTGGACGAGGACGTCGACCTCGGCTTCGCCTACAGCTCGTGCCGGTACGCGGGACGTTTGACGCTGCGTCATCCCGTGCCGGCGCCGGCGCGCATCGATCTCGGGCAGCCGATGTTCCGCCGATCGCTCTTCCCCACGCATCTCGGCAACGACTTGCCGTTCCAGGTCATGGCCTGGGACTGGGCGATGATCGACGCGTTCGTCCGGCGCGGCGTGCGCTGGCGGCACGTCGACGTCCCCAGCTTCATCTTCCGGCTGGCGCGGTATCCCGGCCTGATGGCGCACGCGTGATGGCCCGCGCCCTCGAGGATCCTGCGGTGGTCTCGGCGATCCGGCGGCAGTTCGCGCCGGACGGCGCCGCCGGTCGCGAGCACAACGCCGCCGCCGACTCGCTCGGCTTCGGTGCGATTCACTACGCGCTCGTCGTCAACCTGCGGCCGGCGCGCGCGCTCGTCATCGGCTCGCGCCACGGCTTCGTGCCGGCGGCGATCGCGCTGGCGCTGCACTTCAACGGCACCGGCACGCTGGACTTCGTCGACGCGAACTACAACGACGCCACCGACGGCTTCGGCGTCGCCTACGGCGGCGTCGGCCATTGGAACGGCGACGCCTCGTCGCGGTTCGCCGCGCTCGATCTCCAGCCGCACGTCCAGGTGCACGTCACCACGTCGGACGCGTTTTTCGCCGGCTGCGATCACACCTACGGCTACGTCTATCTCGACGGCAACCACAGCTACGACGGCTGCCGCTTCGACTTCGAGCAGGCCGCGGCCCGGACCACGCCGGGCGGACTGATCGCGTGTCACGACATCGCGGTCGATCGGGAAGGCTTCGGCGTCCGCCGTGTGTTCGACGAGCTCGACGGGACGCGCTTCGGCACGCTGCGCCTCGGCGCCTGGCCCGGCCTCGGGCTCGTCCAGGTCAAGGAGGGAGGGCGGTCGCCGTGGAGACGATGAACCCGCATCAGCGGCCGCGGCTGCGCGAGATCGAGGCCGGCCGAAAGTTCTGGGGCTACCTCGACACCGAAGCGTTTCGCAGCCGCTATGTGCTCGCCGCGCATTTCGTCCGCCGCGCCCGCCACGTCATCGAGATCGGCGGCTACCGCGACAACCTCATCACCAACTTCCTCACCGGACCTCACGAGTCGGTGACCGTGTACAGCCTCGACGCCGAGTTCACGCCGGACGAGCGCGACTCGCTGAACGGCGCGCCCAGCCGGGTCCGGCACGTCCGCGACTACTTTCAGCATCACCCGGCGCCCGACGGCGACCTCGCGATCGTCGCCCTCGGCCTCGAAATCCACGGCGGCGTCGACGCCTTCTACGATCTCGTCCGGCGCGCGACCACGACGGTCGTCGAGGTGCCGGTGGATCACCGGCCGAGCGTCGACTGCCTGACCGCGCTCCTCCACCACGTCCCGCTCGTCACGCGCTGCCGCATCGATCTCGATCTCTCGGCCAACGCGCCGCTCCTCGCCGACGAGCTGCGGGCGCACAGCATGAACCCGCCGTTCTGGCGGCGGCACGTGTATGTGCTGGATCAGTGGGGTCAGACCGGGGTCAGACCGGGGTCAGACCCCGATCCCCAGGGGTCTGACCCCGGTCTGACCCCGGTCTGACCCCGTGTTTCCCGACGTCGTCTACGTCGCCACACCGGCGCACCTCGTGGACGTCCTGCTCGAGGCCGCCGGCGTCACCGCGGCGGATGTCGTGTACGACCTCGGCTGCGGCGACGGACGACTGGTGGTCGCGGCCGCGGCGCGGTTCGGCGCCCGGGCGGTCGGGATCGACATCGATCCGGTGCGGATCGCCGAGGCCGAAGAGAACGTGCGCGAGGCTGGCGTCGGCGACCGCGTGACCATTCGCCACGCAGACATGTTCACGTGCGATCTCTCGGAAGCGACGGTCGTGACGCTGTACCTGCTGCCGTCGGCGAACCTGCGGCTGCGGCCGCGATTGCAGCGCGAGCTCCGGCCCGGCGCTCGCGTCGTGTCGCAACTGTTCGACATGGACGACTGGGCGCCCGATCACCGGTTGGAGGTCGAGGGCCGGATCGTCAACGTGTGGACGATCGGCGGCCGCTGACGTCAGGGCTTCGGCGCGGGCGGCGCCTTGGGAAATTCCTTCGCGAAGAAGTCGAAGGTCTTCGGGCGGATGGCCTTCAGCAGCGCCTCGTCCAGCGTGTAGTACGAGAAGTTCTCCGCAAAGGCTTCCATGAGATCGGTCATCGAATAGAGCGAGACGCCACTGCCCGTCAGCGTCTTCTCGTGCTCCTGCATCGGCTTCTGCGGTCCGGTCGGATCCGCTTCGTTGGCTTTCTGCGCGGCCTTGTTGGCGGCGTCCACGGCGCGGTTTCGTTTCCTGGCTTTGGTGACCGCGCTCACGCCGTCGGCGGCCAGCGCCTTGCCGAAATCGGTCAGCAGCGATTCGGTGTCGCCGCCGAGCTCGCTGCCGGCGATGGATTTGGCACTGGCGATGGCTTGGGTATGGGTTTGAATGTCCTTGTTGACGCTGTCGATGTTTCCCTGAATCCGCTTCTTCTCTTCGACGACGCGCGGGTCCTTGCTGAGATCGACCGTTTCACCCATCGGATCGTTCGGGTTCCTGAACTTGCCTTCGACGCCCTTCATCTCCCCTTCGAGCTGCTTGCGGCGGGCCTCGGCCTGGTCGCGGTCGCGCTGCGCCTTGAACCGCGGCCGCAGGTCGATGGCGTGGCCGAGCTCGTGAACGACTTGGTACGCGGTGTTGGTCGCGTCGCCCACACGTCGCGCCGACGGGGCGAACAGGTCGCCCCAGACGCGCACGACGTCTCGCGCCGCCACGTACTCGCCGTTCTGGCCGCCCGGCCCCTGGCCGGAACCGGCGAGCTCGAAACTGACGCCGTCCACCTTCGCGCGAATCGGCGTCGGCAGCAGACCCACGGCATCCGCAATGATCTTGCCGCGGTCGTTCCCGAAGCTCGTCCCAATCTTGATCGTCGTGCCTGAGACGTGGACGTCGCCGGTGAAGCTCGGCGCCGTGCCACTCGGGGCGGGAGCCGGTGCGGGTGGAGCGTTCGTGCCCGCCGGCGCCGGCGGCGGCGCCAGGACCCGAGTCTTCTCGATCAACACAGTGTCCGCTCTGGCGTTCGTGTAGCGAATGAAGCGGAAGACCGCGTGCTCGCCGTTCAGGGGCCGGAGGTCGAGCGCCAGATCGAGAATGCCATCGGGCGGGAGCGGCCAGTCCTCCGGGTTGGTGTTGGTCCGCTGCTCGGGCTCGGTCGCCGTGGCCGCAGTCACTTCAACTTCGGAGATCCCCACCAGCTCGATCGCGACGTTGCGCAACCCCTTCTGGTGTTGGGCGTCCGTGATCTCGGCGCCGAATTCCGTCGTCAGGCTCGCCCGCGTCGCGCTGGTCCTGGATTTCGGATCGAAGTAGTCGGCGACCCACTTCGTGATGGTGGACTCGGGCGGCGCGGTGCGCGCGATCTTGAGCTTGGCGCGGGTGGTCGCCGGAATGGCAGTGAGCGTCTTTCTGGCGATCGCAGCGCGGCCCGACGGCTGCAGCGTGTGCGCGATCTCGTGGGCCACGAGCGATCGGCCCGGATCCGAGAACGGCGCGTACTCTCCGCGGCGGAAGTACACGTCGGGTCCGACCGCGAAGGCGCGCGCGCCGGCCTGGCGGCTCAGGCCGTCGGCGGCGCCAGAGTCGTGGATGCGGACGTGAGAGAGATCGCGACCGAACCGCGGCTCGAACCAGTTCCGCGCCGCCGGTTCGAGCGGACGGCCGTCGCCAGGCGCGCGTCCCGCACGCTGCGCGATCGACCCGGCGTCCTCGGCAGGCGCTTCGGTTGACAGGCGCCGGCCAGCGATGACGGCGTCACTCATCGCGTTCGCCTCTCGTTCACGCGAATCGCCGGCACCCTTCACCGCCTTGTCAAATGAGTCGTCATCAACGGAGACGGTACCGAACGCGTGCGCGGTCGAGCGGTCGTCGGACGGCGCCGTGATCCGATTGAGACGGTCGGAAGCAGGCTCGGCGCGACCGCGCGGGGCCCACGTCATCCCCGGCGAGTCGGCGCGGCCCGCCGTTCGCGTCGGGGTCCGGGCAACAGCTCTGGCGGCCATCGCTATGGATCTTGCGCTCTTCGGCTCCGGGTGACAAGTGTTCGACCCATGCGAGTAACTGGGCGGGCGGTCGCGCGTCAGGCCGGGGCATCTGACCAGTCTAGTGCGCGCGCTCGTTGGCGTAAGCCACGGCAGCCTGGCCGGCCGTCGTCACGTCGACACGCGAGGCTCGCGGACGAACACGAGGACAGACCACTATCCTGGCTGTATCTCTCGGAGTGTGCGCGTTCCAGGGAGATAGCGCTTTCCCCAATGCACGTAGGCTTTCAACACCTCCACCAGGGCTTTCCCCTTGTCGGTCAGCACGTAGGCGTAGCGGACCGGACGCTGTTGATAGGCCGAGCGGCTGATGAGCCCCGCGCGCTCCAGACGCTCCAGGCGCTCGGCGAGCAGATTGGTGGGAATGCGCTCAGGCGATGCCAGCAGGTCGTTGTAGGTCTGCTTGCCACGGAGCATGTCCCGAACGACCAGGAGTGACCACTTGTCACCCACCACGTCGAGCGCGCTCGCAATGGGACACGGCGAGCGGGCAAATCCGTGCGCGCGTTTAACCGGGACCTTCACAGCCATCTCCTGTTCGAGTCACTTGCATATTGCAAGTTAATATACTACGCTGCGGAGTGACTTGCATATTGCAAGTCACTACTACGGAGGCACCATGTCACACGCAGCCACGTTCCCTGGCGACCAACCCGCATCGCGTGCGGGCGCGTCCGCGCTCGTCTCGGCCCTCCTGGTCGTCTGGGTGGGTCTCATCTTCGGGTTCGGCGCGACCGAGGCGTTCGTCTCGGCGGCCGGTACGCCGCCGCTGCGCCTGCTCGCGGCCGTGCTGGGACCCGTCATTGCTTTTTTGATCGCCTACCGGTTGTCCGCGGCCGTACGCGCGTTTGCCTTGACGGTCGACCTCCGCTTCGTCACGGCGACGCAGGCCTGGCGATTCGGCGGGTTCACGTTCCTGGCGCTCTATACCTACGGTGTGTTGCCGGGCTACTTCGCCTGGCCGGCGGGACTGGGCGACATGGCCATCGGGGCCGCCGCGCCGTGGATGCTCGTGGGCCTCGCGCGTCAGCCCGGGTTCGCCGCGAGCCGGAGATTTGTCACCTGGAACGTGCTGGGGATCCTGGATCTCATCGTCGCCGTCAGCGTCGGGGCAGTCGTGCCGCTCCTCTTTCCCAACGTGGCCGGTGCGATCCCGACGGGCGCGATGACGCGTCTCCCGCTCGTGTTGATCCCCGGGTTCTTTGTGCCGGGCTATCTCATCCTGCACGCGATCGCGCTGGCGCAGGCACGTCGTGCGGCGTCGGCGCCGCCTGCGCGATGAAGAGCTTGCAGCCACAAATCGCCGAGCCGGGAACGACGTCTATGATCGACGTGGCGCGTCCAGCGCGGCTCGACGCCTCCACCGTTGCCTCCGTCTGCGCGGCGCTCAGGCCTTCGGCGGTCCGCTGGTACTTGAACGGCCCAATCGCCGTGTATTGGCCCGAGTGATCGAACTCGATGCCGCCTTTGACGACGAAGCGCTTCGACGCGCCGAGGTCGCCGCGCTTGAGGACGAGGCCCTCGGGCAAGACGATGCCGGGATGGGCTTCGGCGCCCGTCACCGGATTCTTGATCGGTCCGCCTTCGATCTCCACGTACGACCCGCACATGATCCGGCTGTTGATGCCATCGAGGTGGACGGCGTACGGCACGGCGAACGGGCCGTGCACCTTGGGCCACGTCCAGGCGAGCACGCCCCACGGGCCGCCGACGTGGCCGCCGATGAGTGTGCCGATGGCCTCGCGCTGGCGTGCGTCGGCCCGTTCGTCGAAGAGGATCAGCGCTTCACCATTGCCGTGGTGGATGGCGCCGGGCCAGTTGGCGTAGACGGAGAAGTTCAACCCGTCGAGCGGCACATCGCCGTGCCGGCCGGTCTCGACGTTCCACGTCCATCCGCCTTCGCACTTGCCCTTCGACGGCAGCGCGTTGAAGTTGCACGGACAGCCCCAATCGCAGTTGCAGGCGACGAACACCGTTCCTCGGAGCGTCCACACGTCAGACATGGGTCCTCACATCTTCATCATCATCAGCCTTGTCCTCGCTTTTCTGCGGGCGGGTGAGCGAGAGGTCATGAGAGCCCTGTCGCCGACGGCTTGGGTCTCAAGTCACCTGACCACATCGAAAAGATCAGCCCGCCGGCTGGCCGGCGACTAACTCGAGAGAGAGGGCACTGGCGTCACGATCCAGCAGGACGGTTCACTGGCATAGCATACCGGCATGCGTCGACGCCTTCGTGCCTGTGGCGCTCTGCTGATCTCACTGTTCGTCGCCAGCCTGAGCGTGCCCACGGCGACTGCCCGGCAGGCGGCGCCCCCGCAGGATGCCGAGGCCGCGGCGCGCGCCGCCCTCGCGCGGCCGATTGACGCCGGCAACCTTCCGTTCCTGATCCCGCACGCCCGCTACTCCAACGTCGCCGCCCGGCTCGCCGGGGCATTGCACGACAAACGCGCGGACGTACGCACCGTGGCCGCGCGCTCGATCTTCGTGCTCGCCGGCAAGTACTACAGCGACGCCGTCACGGCGGCGTTGCGCGACGAGCGCGATCCGGCCGCCGGCGCCGAAATGGTGCGCGCGTTGATGGCGATTCAAGGTGCGGCGGCGGACGCCGCGGCGATCGCGGCCGCCCGACGGCTCGGCCCACTCGCCATGGACGCCGTCATCGTGACGCTCGCCCACGCTCGGCCGCTCGACGTACTGCCGCATCTCGCCGCGTTCGACGCCAGCACGACACCTCTCACCGATGCGCTGCTGCGAGCGGTGGGTACCGATGCCGGACGCGTGGCGCGCGCGCTCGACGACCTGCCGGCCGATCCGGCGCTCGCCGCGCCAGCGAGGATGGTGACCCGCGCGGCCGAGCTCGGCATCCGGCTTCCAATCGCGATTGTGGAAGCGGGAGTGCGTCGCGACGAGACACGCGGCGCTGCCCTCGTCTACCTCCTCGATCGACCGGAGGAGGCGCACGGAGACGTGCAGTTTCTTGCAACGCTGGCGTCGCGGGCCTCGAGCGGTTGGGAGCAGGTCATGCTCGAGCTCGTCCTGCGCGGCGACCCGTCGTCGGAGCGGCGCGACCTCCGCCCAGTCCTGGCGGCGTTGCGCGGCACGCCAGCCCCGGCCGGATTCTGGAGATCGTCGGGGCTCTCTCGCCTGTCACCGGACGAGCGGACCGAGCTGCGGGTGCTGGCGGGTCCTGAGCCGGTCCTCCCTGCGGCCGGCGCCGCACCGCGGTCGCGGGACTCCCGATGGAGCGACACGGGCGCCTGGCGGAGCCTCGATCCACTGCCGGGTCTCACCACCGCGGTGGCGGCCGCCACCGGATGTCGGCAGGAAGACTATGCGCCCATCGTGCTCCGGATCGCGTACGGCAACCGGGGTCAGGTGCGCTCGTTGGAGTTTGCATCGAACACGGGCTCGATCGCGTGCCGTGAAGCTGCCCAGATGCTCGCGGTGCTCGAGGTGGCACCGATCGCGGCGGCGGCGCCATCCGAGCGGTCGGACTACATCGTGACTGTCTTTCGGCAGCACGTCCTCGAATGCGACGGACGCTCGGCGCCGGCGGCCAAGACCCTGCCAGTCGGTGACTCCGGCATCGTGGCGCCGAAGAAGCTGCGCGACGTCCGGCCCGTCTTTCCGAATGACCTCATCGTCGCGCGCATCCAGGGTCGCGTGGTTGTCGAAGCGACGGTCGAGCGCTCGGGCTGCGTCACGAGGCTCTCGGTCGTGGAGCCGGCCCATCCGGCACTGAACATTTCAGCGCTGGCGGCGGTGGCGCAATGGCTGTACGAGCCGACGCGGCTCAACGGCGAGCCCGTGGCCGTGATCATGACGACGACGGCGAACTTCACCCTGAAGTGACCGCTTTACTGGGTGTATGCTGCGGGCCTCACTGACCGTTTGAGCGGAGCAGGATGACGAAGACACTGTCGATTTCGAGCCTCGCGATGATTGCTGCGGTGGGACTGTGCGCCTGCGGCCGCGCAAACGATCAGGCGACCGGCCAGGCGGCAACCGCTGGCAAAGCCCAGGCTGAGGCTCCGGCCATTGTTCAGCCGGGCGCCCCTGGCCAGGCCTCGACGGTGGTCTCGAAGCGTTCCCGCCTTTCACGACAACAACTACACGGACGCCGACGTGAAGTTCATGCAGGGCATGATCCATCATCACAATCAGGCGCTCCTGATGGTGGCGATGATCACCACGCATACCTCGACGCCGGAGTTGATCGCGATGGGCCAGAAGATCCAGCTCTCGCAGAGCGGCGAGATTCAGTCGATGAAGGAGTGGCTCACCGCGCGGAAAGCAGGCCGTGCCGATGATCATGGCGGACGGCACGGTCATGGACCACGGGACATGGCCCCGATGCCCGGCATGCTCACGCCCGAGCAGATGAAGACGCTCGACACCGCGCGCGGCGCCAGATTCGATGAGCTGTTTCTCACCGGCATGATCCAGCACCACAAGGGTGCGCTGAAAATGGTCGCCGATCTGCGCGAAGCCGGTGGAGGGAAGGAGCCGAACATCGGCGACTTCCTGAACGAGGTCGACAACGATCAGCGGATGGAAATCGTTCGCATGTACGGACTCCTAGGGAGGCCAGTGGAATGGTCATGAACTCGCGCACTCACGTTCGCCGCATCATTGTCAGCGCTGCTCTTTGTCTGGCCGTCACCACGGTCTTCGCG
Source organism: uncultured Acidobacteriota bacterium (assembly GCA_963816795.1). Taxonomy (GTDB): domain Bacteria; phylum Acidobacteriota; class Vicinamibacteria; order Vicinamibacterales; family SCN-69-37; genus CAWFLT01. The sequence continues at coordinate 139,702 of CAWFLT010000008.1, forward strand.
CAGAATCCTCCGGCGGCGCCGCAGGGTGCCGGCGCCGCCGCGCCGCAGCAGGGACGCGGCGCCACGGTGGGACAGATCCCGATTCCGCAGCCCTGCACGCCCGAGCAGATTGCGGCGGCGCAGGCGCCAGCCGCCGAAGCGCCAGGCGCCGGGCGAGGCCGCGGCGGTCGCGGTGGCGGCGGAGTGCCCTGCCACATGCCCGATCCGCGCGAAGGCCTCAAGCCCGGCAAGTACGACGCCGGCGAGGCCGCGCTCAACATGAAGCTCGTCACCACCCTGCGCCAGCCCGACGGCATGTTCGATCCGAATTCCACGAACGGGCGCAGCCTCGAGTACGCCAACTCCGATCTCGCCTTCGGCATGAACGGCCGGCTGGCGCTACAGGGCAACTTCCACGGCTTGATCTTCTACAACATCGAGGATCCCGCGAAGACCTCGCTGCAGACGATCGTGTCGTGTCCTGGCGGGCAGGGCGATGTGTCGATCTGGGGAAACCTGGCCTTCATGTCCGTCGAGAGCTATGGACGGCTCGATTGCGCGGCGCCGACACCGAACGCCGGTCGCGGACGCGGCGCGGCCGCGCCACCTGCAGCAGGCGCGACGCCTCCGGCGGCAGGCGCACCCACTCCGCCGGCACCGGGCGCCGGCCGCGGCGCAGCTCCAGCCGATCCGGACCGGATGTATCGGCGTGCGGATTTTCGACATCAGCGATCCGCGGAAGCCCCGCCAGGTCGCGGGCGTGCAGACCTGCCGCGGTTCGCACACGCATTCGATCGTCACGGATCCCAACGACAAGGAGAACATCTACATCTACGTCTCCGGCAATTCGGGCATTCGATCGGCTGAGGAGAAGGCGGGCTGCGTGGCCGATCCGAACGCACCCAACACATCGACCTTCGGCATCGACGTGATCAAGGTGCCGCTCAAGAACCCGGAGCAAGCCGCGGTGGTCAGCCACGCCTACATCTTCGCGGACGCCAACACCGGGGAGCTCGCCAGCCTCCGCGGCCGCCGCCAGGGCACGGGCGAGCCCAGCCCGAACCCGACCGCCGGCTGCCACGACGTGACCAGCTATCCGTTCCACCAGCTGCTCGGCGGCGCGTGTTCCGGCAACGGACTGCTGCTCGACACGAAGAACGTGACGAAACCCAAGCGACTGGATGACGTCGCCGACCCCGCCTTCGCGTTCTGGCACTCCGCGACGTTCAACAACGACGGGACCAAGCTGCTCTTCTCCGACGAATGGGGCGGCGGCACGCAGCCGATGTGCCAGTCCATCCATCCCACGATGTGGGGCGGCAACGCGGTGTTCGACATCCAGGGCACGGGTGACGGCCGCCATCTGCGCTTCGGTGGCTACTTCAAGATGCCGGCGTGGCAGACCGCGAGCGAGAACTGCGTCGCGCACAACGGCAGCCTCGTGCCCGTGCCCGGGCGCGACATCATGGCCCAGGCCTTCTATCAGGGTGGCGCGACGGTCTTCGATTTCACCAACTCCGCCAGCATCAAGGAAATCGCGTACTTCGACCGCGGTCCGATCGACGCGGACAACCTGATCATCGGCGGCTACTGGTCGGTCTACTACTACAACGGGTACCTCTACGGTTCGGAGATTGCCCGCGGCCTCGACATCTTCGAGTTGACGCCGAGTGAGTACCTCTCGCAGAACGAAATCGACGCCGCAAAGCTGGCCACGCGCGAGGGCTGTGGCGCGTCGAACGATTTGAACGTGCAGTGCCAGCCGCACTACGTCTGGCCGGCCAGCTTCGTGGTCGCGCGTGCGTATCTGGATCAGCTCGCGCGCGACAAGGCGCTGCCGCAGGAACGTATCGACGCGCTCAACGCGGCCATGAAGGAGGTCGAGGGCGCGAGCGCGGCGAACCGCAGGGCCGTGGTCACTCGTCTCGACGGCCTGGCCGCCGAGCTGGCGAAGGACGCCGCGTCCGCGATGGGCCTCAGCGCCGCGCGGATGCGGGCCGTCGCCTCGACGATTCAGAAGCGCAACGCGCAGGTGAAGTAGGTGGACCGCGACCAGGCGATGGCCCCTAACGCCCCGGCCCCGCAACGTACTTAACGAGGGTGCAAGATGGCGGTAGACGACGTCAGCCAGCTGCTCCGGGCCTGGAGCAACGGAGACCAGCGCGCGCTCGACGGCCTGACGCCGATCGTCTACGCGGAGCTCCGCCGCCTGGCGCATCGCTACATGCGACGTGAGCGCCGCGGCCACAGCCTGCAAACGACCGCGCTCGTCAATGAAGCCTACATCCGCCTGGTGGACTACAAGCGCATGCAGTGGCAGAATCGCGCCCACTTCTTCGCGGTGTCGGCGCAGTTGATGCGCCGCATCCTCGTCGAGCATGCACGACGTCATAACCTCAAACGCGGAGGCGGCGTGCAGCATGTCTCGCTGGATGAGACTGTTCTCGTGGGCGGAGAACCCGGCGCCGACCTCGTGGCCCTCGATGATGCACTGAACGCACTCGCGCGCGTCGACCCTCGCAAGGTGCGCGTCGTCGAAATGCGTTTTTTCGCCGGCCTCAGCGTCGAAGAGACCGCCATGGTGCTCAAGGTCTCGCCAGTGACCGTGAGACGCGACTGGAGCAGCGCCAAGATCTGGCTGTATCGCGAGCTCACCGGTGAAACCGACGATGGACTTGGATCACTGGAAACAGCTCGATAGCCTCCTCCAGTCCGTGCTGGAGCGTCCGCTCGAGGAGCGCGACGCATTTCTCCGGCACGCCTGCGCGGGTGACGAGCCGCTCGAACGCCAGATCCGTGCACTGCTGAGCGCGGAACCGCAGGCGAAGAACTTCCTGGAGCGCCCTGCCATCGACGTGGCCGCGCAATCGCTCGCCCGTGATCAGAACAGCAACTCGCAGCCGAACGCCGATTCCCTGGTCGGCCAGACCCTCTCCCACTACCGCATCGTCGAGAAGCTCGGCGGCGGCGGAATGGGCGTGGTTTACAAAGCCGAGGACACCCGGCTCCATCGCTTCGTGGCGCTCAAGTTCCTGACGGACGATCTGGCTCGCGACCGGGAAGCGTTGAGCCGATTCCAGCGCGAGGCTCGGACCGCTTCCGCGTCTGAATCATCCCAACATCTGCACCATTCATGACGTCGGCGAGCAGGACGGCCGCTCCTTCATCACCATGGAGTACTTGGAGGGCTCCACGCTGAAGGAGACGATCGCCAGGCATCGCGGGTTGGAGATCGACACGGTGCTGACGCTCGGCATCGAGATCGCCGACGCGTTGGATGCCGCGCACAGCGCAGGCATCATTCATCGCGATATCAAGCCCGCCAACATCTTCATCAGCCCACGCGGCCACGCCAAGATCCTCGACTTCGGATTGGCCAAGATGGGAGGTCCGATCGCGCCGGACGCCGAGGCGCCCACGCTGACCGTCACCGCAACGAAAGGCGGCATGATCCTCGGGACGGCGGCCTATATGGCGCCGGAACAAGCGCGCGGCGAGATGGTCGATCACCGCGCCGACATCTGGGCTCTGGGTCTTGTGCTTTATGAAATGGCCACCGGAACGCGTCCGATGGCTGGCGTCCGCCTGCGCGTCGAGAAGACCCCCGAGCTGGAGCGCATCATCTCGAAATGTCTCGAGGCCGACCGCGAGCTGCGCTACCAGCAGGCAGCGGATGTTCGCGCAGATCTTCAGCGCCTGAGAAGAGACTCGGGCTCTGCGCAGGCGACGGGCCTCACCGCCACGCCACCGAGACGCTGGAAGATGGTTCTTGCTGCGGCTTCGGCAGCTGTGCTGACGCTCTCGGTCGCAGGATACCTCTATCTTCTACCGGGCGGCGCCGACACTCACGGAGAAGGACACGATCGTCCTCGCGGACTTTGAGAATCAGACCGGCGATCCCGTATTTGACGACACGCTGCGCCAGGGACTGTCCGTCGACCTTCAACAATCGCCGTTCCTCAGCCTGATTTCGGACCAGCAGGTACAGCAAACGCTGGCGCGGATGGGACAGCCGAAGGAGACGCGGCTGACTTCGGAACTCGCTCAGCAAATCTGCGAGCGAACGGCAAGTGTCGTCGTGCTCGAAGGCTCAATCGCCTCCCTTGGGAGCCAATTTGTATTGGGCCTGCGTGCCAGGAACTGCAATACCGGAAGCATTCTCGATCAGGAGCAGATTCAGGCGGCAACGAGAGAAGACGTTCTGAATTCCCTGAGTGAGATCGTTCGTAAACTCAGAACTCGGCTGGGTGAATCACTCGCTACAGTGGAGAAGCATTCGACGCCGCTTGCCGATGCGACGACATCTTCGCTCGAGGCCCTGAAGGCTTACAGCACGGGCCAGAAACTGAACCTCACCTCCGGCGCCGCGGCGGCCATGCCCTTGTTTCGTCGGGCGGTCGACATTGACCCCAATTTCGCCTTGGCACATGCGCATTTGGCGCTTAGGTACAGCGAAGTCGGAGCGTCGGTGCTATCAGCCGAGAGCGCGACGAGAGCCTGGCAATTGCGGGATCGTGTCAGCGATCGGGAAAGGTTTTTTATTGACTTTATCTACGATCGGGACGTGACGGGAAATCTGGAAAAGGCCTACCAAACCCTCGAGTTGTGGCTTCAGACGTATCCTCGAAGAGGGGAACCACCAAGTCCTCATGGTTTCGTGGGCGGCCTTTCCACTCACGGGACCGGCCGATTTGAACGAGCGATTGACGCATCCCGAAAGCAAATCGCGGCGGCTCCCGACTCGGCGAATGCGTACGGCAGTCTTGCGCAGAGCTATTTCCTGACAGACCGCTTCCCCGAAGCGGAGAGCACGCTTCAGCGCGCCTCAGAGCGCAAGCTGGAACGGCCAAACAATCTAGTCATGCGATACAACATCGCGCTGCTAAACGGCGACCAGGAGCAGATGGACCGCGCAGTAGGTCTGGCCAAGGGCATGCAGGGGGCCGAACACGGAATGGCTCACGCGGAGGCTCTCGCTCTGGCTCGTTCCGGCCGCTTGCAGGCGGCCCGGCGGTCATCGAGCCGAGCCGTAGATCTGGCGCTGCAAGGGGCGGAACGCGAAGCGGCAGCGACTTACCAGGCCGCACGAGCGGTGTGGGAAGCCGTTTGCGGGAATGCTGCCGAAGCGAAAAGGAACGCCATGGCGGCGCTGGCGCTTTCGAACGGCCGAGATGTCAAATACATGGGCGCCCTTGCCCTGGCTCTTTCGGGAGACTCCTCTCGATCGCAACCGCTTGCCGATGACCTCGAAGAGCGCTTCCCGGAAGATACGTTCGCCAAATTCACTTACGTTCCGGTTCTTCGCGGGTTATCCGCACTGGACCGCAAGAAGCCCACGGACAGCGTGGAGCAGTTACAAATCGCTCTGCCCTATGAACTGGCGGTGAACGGCCTCAACTTCAATCATTTTTATCTGGGTGGACTGCACTCAGCCTATGTGCGCGGCGAGGCTTTCGTGGCCGCGCACCGGTATGCGGACGCGGCCGCCGAGTTTCAGAAGATCCTCGAACATCGCGGGATCGTCGGCGCGGATCCGATTGGTGTGCTGGCACACCTGCAATTAGGTCGAACATTCGCTGTCGCGGGTGACCAGGTCAAGGCAAAGCGTGCCTACGAGGATTTTCTCACCCTCTGGAAAGACGCCGACTCCGACGTTCCGATTCTGGTGCAAGCGAAGGCGGAGTACGCCCGGCTGCAATAGCGCCAGTTTCCACGCCGGCCCACCGTGACCCTCCACTATCGTGCCAGGAACCCATGCGTGGTGCCCCCGACCGAGTACATGCCGACGATGTCACCCTGGGGATTGATACTCAAGGCCGCGGAGGATGAGGCGCCAGGAACGTCAACGCTGGTGAAGCTGCCGTCCTGGTCGAGCAGGAACCCATGCGTGGTCCCCCCAGCAGAGTACTCGCCCACGATGTCACCCCGAGGGTTGATACCGAAGGCCCGGGTGGATGAGGCACCAGGGACATCAATAGTGGTAAAGGTGCCCTCGTGCAGGAGGAAGCCATGAATGGTGCCCCCGGCAGAGTATTGGCCAACGATGTCGCCCCGAGGGTTGATACCGAAGGCCTGGGTGGATGAGGCACCAGGGACATCAATAGTGGTAAAGCGTGCCCTCGTGCAGGAGGAAGCCATGAGTGGTGCCCCCGGCAGAGTATTGGCCAACGATGTCGCCCCGAGGGTTGATACCGAAGGCCTGGGTGGATGAGGCACCAGGGACATCAATAGTGGTGAAGCTGCCCTCGAGCAGCAGGAAGCCATGAGAGACCGAGCCGGTGCCGTAGAACCCAACGACGTCACCCTGAGGGTTGATACCGCGAGGCCGGGTGAATGCGGCCCCAGGGACATCGATGTCAGTGAACGTACCCTCGTGAAGCAGGAAGGCATGAAAGGCCCCTCCGACGCCGTAGAAGCCAACGATGTCGCCCCGAGGGTTGATACCGCGTGGCAGGGTGGACGAGGCCCCAGGGACATCAATCGTGGTGAAGTCAGACACCTGGGCACTCACGGGCACGAGTAGCGTCAGCACGATCACGAGCGCATAGCAGGCCACAACCCCAATCGTTCGCATGGCTGGATTCTCCTTCGAACTAATAGGCGCAGACTGGGAGCCGCAGCGCTCATGCGAGGTGCGACTGCCGACATTGCCGCCAATGCCATCGCTGCCGGGGCGCCTTGCACCTGGTTGCACCCGAGCGACGAGCCGGCCCGGGACCCGAAGGAACAGGCGCGCGAGCCGCTCTGCCGGACAGCACGCGCGGATCCTTCTCCTCAGGCGTGCCCCTTGCCGGCGGCCTTGAGCGCCGCAGCGATCGTAGCGAGCGGCAGGACGAGCGCCAGCGGGTCGTCGAGGAGGCGCAGTGCACCAAAGCGCTCGTACCAACGCGCGGCCGCTTCATCCTTGGCATCAATCGCGAGCGCGACGCCCCCGACGGCCTCGGCGACCATCAGCGCGCGCTGGCCGGCGGCCATCAACAGCGCCCCCCCGAGACCTCGTCCTTGCTCGCTGGTCGCCACGGCGAGCCGCCCCAGCCGAAAGACGGGCACGTCGTATCGCGCCAGACCGCGCTTCGCCAGGTGCGGCACTTCGGCGAAGTCCAGCGCTCCGGGCGCAACGGTGTAGTAGCCGAGCACGCGGGTGGGGGTGTCCGGCTCGACCGCGACGAACGTCTTGGCTCCACCGCTCTCGTGATTCTGCCGAGCGTACCGTTGCAGGTACTCGTTCAGCGCCGCAACGCCGCAATCGAAGCCCGCGCGGTCGTGACGTCGCGCCAGCGGCTCTTCCTGCCAGCGGCGAGGAGCGGTCACACGCGCGTCCGGCGCAGGTGCCGCGCCGCCGCGCGAAGGGCCGGAGACGGCTTCGGTGGGTGCTCCAGCAGATCGAGCACCCGACGGCTGTCGCGTGCGCTCAAGCGAATCCGCTCGTGATGAGCCACGACCTCTTCGGCCACGGGCAAGGTGGTCCGCAGCACGAAGGTCGTCAGGTCCAGGCGCTGGTAGGCGGCCGCGGCCGCCAGCAGGCGCTTCTCCTCGCGGGACGTCCGAAGCTCTATACGGTCATCTCGGGAAGTGGTGGCCGTTGGCACGATGGGCACTCCTGTCCATCGAGTATATCGTACGGATGCCGTACGGACACAGCGTGGCGAGCTATGGCGTGGGCAGCCAGTTTGCAATTGGTTGTGCCGTCTCATTCCCGTCTATCGTTGGCTATGATTGCAGGCGCGCGCTGCTTGCACGCGGTTGACCGGCGTCTCGAGCACGGCCCAGAAAAGGTATTGACGACGGGTGTTGGCAGCAACGGTCCGACGCTGAAACGGATTCATCACATGCGACATCGCAGCAAGCTCTTGATAGCAATCGCGGCGCTCGGCGCAGGGTCGCTCGTCGCCCCCACACTCGTGCCGTCCACGCTGATGGCTGGTCAGCGTCGCGAATCGAGCAGTCGCACAACCGCGGACCCCGCCGCGCACTGGCCGCGTTTTCGGGGACCGAGCTCGAATCCGACCTCCGAGAATCCGAACCTTCCGGTCAGCTGGTCGAAGACCGAAAACGTCGAGTGGGTCACAGACGTTCCGGGAGTCGGCTGGTCCTCGCCTGTGGTCTGGGGGAATCGCGTCTTCATCACCGCGGCCACGAGCGACACGCCGATGAAGCCGCCCTCGCTCGGCGTCGACTTCAGCAACGAATACCTCGCCGAGCTGCGGAAGCAGGGGCTCTCGGCGGCGGAGGCCAACAAGAAGCTCTATGAGCGCGATCGCGAGATGCCCGACGAGATCGTCATCAGCCTGATGCTGTACTGCTACGACCTCGAGACCGGAAAACAGCTGTGGGAACGCCAGATCTATAAAGGTCGGCCCGCCGGTGGACGCCACAGCAAGAACAGCTTCGCGTCCGAGACGCCGACGACGGACGGCGAGCGCGTGTATGTGTACCTGACCGACTACGGCCTGTTCGCGTACGACTTCGCAGGGAAGCCGTCGTGGGCGACGCCGCTGAAGTCTCACGCCACCACGCGTGACTGGGGCACCGGCGCCTCCGCTGCGCTGCACAACGATCGCCTGTTCGTCCTGAACGACAACGAGGAGCAGAGCTTCGTCGCGGCCTTCGATACACGCACCGGAAAAGAGCTCTGGCGCACGCCCCGAACCGTGCAACCGGCGCGGAAGACGGGATGGTCCACGCCGTTCGTGTGGGAGAACAAGGTGCGCACGGAACTGGTCACCCTCGGGCCAGCCGTCGCCATCAGCTACAGCCTGGACGGCAGCGAGCTGTGGCGTTTGAATCGCATGGGCGGCGTGGCTGTTCAGAGTCCCTTCGCCTGGAATGACCTTCTCTTTGTGACCTCGGGCAGCGGCGCCGACGACAACAAGCCGATTGTCGCGGTCCGCGCTGGCGGTTCCGGCGACATCACACCGCCAGACGCAGAGACCCGCAATGCATACGTTGTGTGGTACGACCGGACTGCCGGCGGCACGTACCTGCCGACGCCGGTCATCTACAAGAACGCGTTGTACGTGCTGAACGACAAAGGTATCTTCTCGCGTCGCAACGCCGAGACCGGCGAGCGCAGTTATCAGTCGCGTGTGGCGCCCGGGGCAGCTGCGTTCACGGCCTCGCCGTGGGCCTATAACGGTCACGTCTTCGCGATGAGCGAGGAGGGCGACACGTTCGTGATCGAGGCAGCCGACCAGTACCGACTCGTGCGCGTCAATTCCCTCGACGACTTCTCCATGGCGACGCCTGCGATCGTCGGCGACAGGCTCCTGATCAGGACCCAGCATCGACTCTATTCGATTCGGAAAAGGACCTCGGGAGTCGTTTCGCGGTAAAAGGGAAACTCGAGTTTCCTTTTTGGATCGACAACGACTCCCGAGGTCTTATCTGCTTCCTATTTGCCGACGTGGCTTCAGGGTGCGCGTGACTCGATATACAGGTCTGTGCTTCCCAGCACCGACCTGACTGACGCCGACATAGCGTTTCTGGGGATGGTTCACACTTCGGATGATGTAGACGGATCGTCTTGCTGGGTAGGCCACTACAAGGGTATTCGCAAACCTGGGCCAGCTGGGCTGCGCGACAAATACGCGTGACTAACGCGAGTCCTTCTCGGGGTACGCAGTTTCTGATCGAGGAGAGGGTCCCCCGCCGCCAAGCGCTCGCTACGCTCGCGGCTCCGGAGGACAACCTTCGCCGGAACGCTCGCATGGACCGCTGGCTTGACAACCGTAGCCAGCGAGCCGCCTTCGCCGGCCGCAATGGAAATCGGCTTCGGCGTCCAAGGCGTAGCGAGCGTCTGGCGAAGGTTGGCGGAGAGGGTGGGATTCGTTCCCGACGAACAGCGCAACCGCTGCTTCAACCGGCGGCAATCTGTCGAACAAGAGTCCGAGCCACAGGGTCGGTCGCGTGCACTACTCCGCCCTCAACGCCGCGATCGGATCCACGTTCAGCGCGCGCCGCGCCGGGACGACGCAGGCGAGGAGACAGACGCCGAGCATGACGAGCACGTAGCCAATCAAGTCCGGTGAAAAGCCGAGCGTGATCTCAATGAGCCTCGCGATGACGAACGTCAGCAGCCCGCCGAAGACGATGCCCGCTGTCAGCTGGATGAGTGGTCGGCGAAGGATCGTGAGCACGACGCGCGACGGCTTCGATCCGAGCGCGACGCGGATGCCGATCTCGCGCGTCCGGCGCGACACCGCGAACGACATCACCGCGTAGATGCCCGAGAGCGCGAGGACCAGCGCCGCGAGGCTGACGATGCTGAGCGCCCGCACCACGTAGTTGATGGTCCTCAGCGCCGTTCGCCGTGACGAGCGACAAGCGGCTGCACGTCGGAGACCCTCAGCGCGGGTCGGCCTTGGCGACGATCGAGCGCAAGGCGTTCGTCGCCGCTGTCATGTCGCCGCGACACGCGCGCGGCGATCATCACGGACACCGACCTCACGAAGGCGAAGCGGCAGATAGACGCCGGCGGTCTTCGGCGCTCGGTTCCACGGCCATGCCCATGTCGCGCACGACGCCGACGATCTCGATCCACTGCTGCTGCGGAGGCTGCCGCCGTTCGAGCTCTGGTATCGAATGCGACGGCCGATCGCGTTGCGGCCGCCGAGCACGTTCTTGACGAACGACTGGTTGACGACCGCGACGTGCGGCGCGTCGCCGTAGTCGGCCGGCGCCAGCAGGCGGCCCGCGATCGGCGCCGCCTCGAACGTCGCGAAAAAATCCGGCTCGACCGCCGCCGTGCTGACGCGATGGCCGCCGACGAGCTCGCTCGTCGGTCGGCGCCTCGCCGCCCTCGTCCATCTCGATCACGTGGTGGCCGTTCCACATCAGCGGCAGCCTGATCGGCCAGCGCGACGCGCGCGACGCCGGAGATGGCGGCGAGATCCTCGCGCACGCGCCGCACGCCGCGTTTCGAATCGCGCCTGCGTCATGTCGCTCTCGCGCGCCGAGCCGGCCGTCAGATACCGTTCCGTCGGCACGCCGATCTGCTGGTCTTCGACCTGCCAGGCCGCCCTCTTGACAATAAACGCGATGGCGGGAAACGTGACGGTGACCGCGATCTGCGCGACGATCAGCACGGTCCAGACGCCGCCGAACTTGAGGCCGCCGCCGCCCGCGGTGGTCTCGCGCAGACGCGACGAGATCGCCGTTCGTCATCTTGATCGCCGGCAGAATGCCCGTCACCACCGTCGCCACCATCGCGAGCCCGATGCCGTAGGCGATCGACATCGGCGGCAGCGTCGACGTGATCCAGAACGGCAACAGCTCGCCGTCGTTGGCGGCACGGATGAACGTGGTCACGCCCCACGCCATCGCCTGCTGTCCGAGCGTCAGGCCGGCGATCGCCGCGATCGCGCTGAGCACGAGCGCTTCGGCGACGAACTGACCGACGAGCCGCGCGCGGCTCGCGCCGAGCGCGGTGCGGACGACGATCTCGGATTCGCGCGTGGCGGCGCGCGCGAACATCAGCAGCGCGACGTTGCCGCTCACGAGCAGCACCAGCAGCGCGATGACGAGGTTCATGAACGCGAGCAGCGTCCGCTCTTCCGGATTGCTGATGTCGGAGAAGGCGACCGGCTGGACGTCGGCGACGAGATGCGCGTGCGTCGCCGGCCAGTCCGCCGCCGCCTGCGCGCTCAGCACGGCGAGCTCGGCGTTCGCCTGCGCGGGCGTCACGCCCGGCTTCATCCGCGCCCAGATCGTGATCGCCGATGCCCGCGCGCGGCTTCACCGTCGCTTCGTCGATCTTCAGCGGTTGCCAGACCTCGTAGATCGACGGGAACCTGAACGCCGCCGGCATCACGCCCACGACGGCCGTCGGCACGTCGCTGACGAGGACCTGCGTGCCGAGGAGGCCGGGATCCGCCGCGAATCGCTCGCGCCAGATCCGCTCGCCGATCACGACGACCGGCGGCGCCGCCGCGCTCGCGTCGGCGTCGGTCAGCGTGCGCCCGAGGATCGGCGCGACGCGCGTCATCGCGAACGTCGACGCGGTCACTTCGGCGACCGAGATCGGCTCGACGATGCCGTCGCCCATCAGGAGGTTGCGCGCCATGCCGCGGCCGGCGGCGACGTCGGCGAGCGTGCTCGTGCCGCCGCGCCAGCGCAGGAAGTCCGCGACGACGCGCGATTCGGGCGTGTTGGCCGCGCGATCGTAGTGCTGGACGATGACGATCTGATCGCCGTCGGGCAGCGGCAGGCGCGGCCAGAGCATCAGCGAGATGAACGCGAACACCGCGACGCCGATGGCAATCGCCAGCGCGAGCGAGCCGCTGCCGACGAGCGTCAGCACCGGGTAGCGCACGAGCATGCGCACCCCGAGCTTGAAATCGAGCCAGGACAGTCCCAACCGGGGAAGCCGAACGCGCTTGCGCAACAGCATCAGCGTCACATCGGCCGTCTCGAGCGACGTCAGCAGCGCGGCGACGACGGCGCCGCGCCGGGCGACCCGCGCCCGGTGCGCTTCTTCCAGATCGCCGATCAGGACGTCGGCTTCGTCGGGGCCGCGAGACGCCGAAGGAGAGCAGTCGCCCAGCGCGGCGCGCTCATATCTTCACTCCTCGCGTCATCGCGTGGATCGCTGTCATCGTCGCGCGCACGGCCGCGACGCCTTCCCGGGTGGGCGTCACGAGACGGCGCGGTTTGCCGCCGCGTTCCGGCCGCGCGTCTCCGAGCGCGGTCGTGAGCAGGCCCTTGTCTTCGAGCCGCTGCAGCGTCATGTAGACGTTGGCGCGCCGGACGATCCGGCCGGTGCGCTCGCTGATGTCGGCGGCAATCGACACCGCGTGGGCCTCGTCGGCGCCGAGCCGCACGGCCGCCACCATGACGAGCAGTTCGAATTCGGCCAGCGTGACTGGCGGCGGAATTTTAGTCACATCGTGACTATACTATAAGAAGGGCTCAGCCCAAACTGTTGAGGAGAGGAGGAGCGCGTGGCGAGGACGAAATCCACGAGGCTGGAGCAGGCCATCCTGGAGACCCTCTGGGTGAACCGGATCGCGTGCGCGGTTGACCCTCACGCGAAACCTTGCGCTAATGGGCCGCGCCGTGCGACGGCGACTGTTGCCGAACGGGGCAGACGCCGCTGCGCGCGAGGTCGACAAGACTGACGGGCCGGTGGCGATCGTCGCCCGAATTGTCGGCGAATACAGACGTCGCGTCCTCTGTGGATCGGGCGTCGTGCGGTGTGTCAGCGACGGCTTCCTTCGGTCCAGCCGGCCGGACCTGCAGCAGGACGAATGAAGTCGAATTGCTGGAAGCGACCAAGGACTTCCACTTCCGTGCCCTGTGTCACCGTCGTCATCAGTGGCGCGGCGAGCTGAGGATTCTCACACAACGGCAGCGGTGCCGCCGCGCGTTGCCGTCGTAGCGGCACGTCGGCGCTCACGACAGCGTTCTCGGTGAGATATCCGACGACGCCGTCTGGCAGCAGCACTCGATGCCAACTGCCCGCGACGCCGAGCCGTTGGCCAATCGTCTCCGGTTCGAGCAGGACCCGCTGCGGCGCGGCGGCGGACGGCCCGGCCCGGAGCGGCGTACGGACGGTTCGAGTGCGTACGAGTGTCCCGAGTAAACTCGGTTCAACCGTACGGGTCGGCACGCTTTCGTCTGATCGAAGAAACGGCGCCGGATCGATGGCGTCACCGTCGTAGACGCCGAAGTGCAAATGCGGCGACGTGATGCGCGCATTTCCCGTATTGCCGACGTAGCCGAGCACGTCCCCTTCACGGACGCGCGTGCCGCCCTCGATTGCCCAGCGATCCAGGTGCGCATAGTCAGTACCTGGTGCCACCGATTAGCCTGTCGCGCAGCCAGACGACATTGCCGCCCAGGCCATTCGTGTCCGGCTGGGCGACGCCGTCGCTCACCGCGACCACCGGGGTGCCGCGCGGAGCGAAGATGTCGATGCCTTCGTGGGAACGCGAGGCGCTGTCGCGTTCAGCCCCGAAGCCGCTTTGTACGGCGCGCGATGTCAGGCCAGTAACAGGGAAGGTGCGGAGAGCCGCCATCGTCCTCTCCGCCAGTGTGAATCGGCCGCTTCGAAGCAGCTCTGGTTGCAGACGGAGCACGTAGGTGGCGGTTCGATCCACGACGTATTCCATCAGCGCCTCGCCGGTTGCGAGCGACGCGACGCGGCGCAGTTCGCCAGTGCTGTCAGCGGTGAACAGGTCCACGAACAAGCGGCCTGGCTCGTTCGCTTCGAATCCGATCTCAATGACCAGACGACGTCCCCGCTGGAGTTCCAGGCGGTAGGCGACCGCTGTAGGCTGGCCGGCGGCAAAGTACCCGGACTCGGTGAACGGCGAGACAATCGGTGCGGCGCTCCGGAGGGCCGACTCGCTGGCAGCCGTCCATTGCTCTCCAAGGCTGGTTTTGTCCAGGCCGGCTCGGTGGAGCATGGCTGCGTATTGGTCGTACGGTGATGACTTCAGCGGCAGCCGGCCTGCTCCACTGCAGCCCGCACAGAGGACGAACGCGATGAGCGGTGACAGCGCCCTGATCCGGCGATCAACCGACATGGCCCTAGAAACCTGAGTATCAGGTACAAAACAGGTACAGCGATTCTACGATGCCTTCTGGGCCTCGCGACGCAGCGCCTGATGCAGATCCCAGTCGGCCTGCAGGCGCATCCAGAGCTGGGGCGACGTCTTCAGCAGTCGCGACAGTCGGAGCGCCGTATCGGCCGTGATACCGCGCTTGCCGAGGACGATCTCGTTCAGGCGGTTGAGCGAAATGCCCAGCTGTTCCGCGGCCTGGACCTGCCCCAAACCGAGCGGCTTCAAGTACTCCTCCAGCAGGATCTCTCCAGGCGGAATCGCCGGGCCAAGCCAGTTCGGCTCTCTAGTGATAGTCCTCGACGCAGACTTCGAAGGCATGGCCGTTCTCCCACAGGAACGTGACTCGGTACTGATCGTTCACGCGGATGCTGTAGCGCTCGGCCAGCGGGCCCTTCAGGCGTTCAAGACGGTTGCCCGCTGGAGTCGCCAGATCATCGAGCCGAGCGGCCCCATCCAAGAGCTTGAGTTTCCGCTGGACGACACGCCACAGATCCCGCGAAATCCGTCTGGCCGCACGCGTGTTCCGCTCTCGGAATAGGTCCGCAGTAGTCTCGTCCGAGAATGACTGAATCACCGCTCGAACTACATGTTACACGAATAGCATGTAACTGGCAACGTTTGGCCCCGTCGGTGGACGTGGAGCGTAGCGTTCCCGGCGCGACGATGAGACACCCGCAGGGTTGCCCGCTATTGCCCGTTAGAAGCGCGACATCGCCGTAAGTTGTTGATTTTATTATGGCGAGAGGGTGGGAATCGAACCGAGACGGTAGAGCGAATGCCGAATGATTTCACGAATGCAGGCCTACTGAGGAGATCTTGCAGCGTCACGACGCAGAGCGAAATCGGCGCGATGGCGTGAGGATCGTTCGGCCGCATCCCCCAATTCGCCGCGATTTCATGGTGCCGGCGAAGAAATCGTCAGGCCGGCCTTGGGCGCAACTGACGCGGCCAACATCATGGATTCCTGCGCACGTGCGGCCCGACGATGAGACCAATGCCGACGCGGCCGCGGACGCGCCGGCGGGGATCCTCCGGCACAACCTCCCATCCGGTGTCCCAATGCAGCCCGATGCCGCGCCGGCCGAAAACAAGGCCGTCCGCACCGACACCGATGTACAGGGCCGGACGCATCACACCGAAGCTGTCGCGCGCCGCGCCGGCGAGCGCCTTGGCGAAGAACCTCCCCGGAAACGAGTCCCGGTTGTTGGCATAGTAGAGGGCCGTGTTGACCTGCGCGCCGGCAAGCGCCGCAGCCATCCGGCCATCAAAGTACGTCTCGACTCTGCTTGCGACCGCGTATGGCTTGCTGACATTGCCGTTGACTTCCACTGACAGTCCGGGCCCCGTCCACGTGCCGCCGTCGGGCTGCACGCTCGTCTGCTTGAACGAGACGTATGCGCCGATCTCGAGGCGCGACAGCTCGGCAGGCGGCTGCGCCGGCTGCGCCAGCGCGGGCTGGGCGATTTTCGGAAGAAACAGAAAAACCAGAATTGCACTTGTCGCACGCGAAGAAAGAAGCATCGGATCCTCGTCTGGCTACGAGGATCGGCGGCGAGGCCGGGTGAAGTCGTGATGAAAGCCTGAAGATACCGTGAACTCAGACTGTCCACAGTCCTCGAACGCGCGTTTCTCGCGCGTCTCGCCCCAGAACACTTCGCCCGTCAGGCAACTTGCGAAGCTGGTCGAGATTGTCGCCGCAATAGATCACGCGAGTATCGACCAGGGCGGACGGTTTGGCCGGCATGTCTGCCGCCCGTGCCTGGCGCCTCGGCATCCATCCGGAACAGCCCATCGAGATCCAACTCGACCGCAAGCGACGGCGCCAGGCCGAGGCCGGCACTCATCAGCGCCTCGACATGCTCGATCAACGTCTGCAAACACTGGCTGTAATACTGCGCGTCGAGGAGCGCCGCCGACTGATACGGAGGCGCCGCGCCGACGCCGACCTTGTACGGCGGTACCCGGTACGCGGTGCAGACCTGCAACTCGGATAGCCTTCAATTGCTCCGCGAGCTGTGCATCATGCGCCGTCAGCGCCATCGGTTGATAGTCCAACCGCCAGACATGATCGCGATCCGGCCGGCATTGCCGACGCCGGCAAACTTCTGTCCCACTTCGCCTGACGCCGCGACTTCCTCCGGATCCAGCTCCATTGCGCCAGGATTCGTCAACACGCCGGACGGATGCCCGCCCTTTGAGAAGAACGACGCCGATTGCCGTTGGATCGCCAGGCCCAGCATCGCCGGCAGCCCGCATGCCGTAATCGGAGACAGCCCGACCAGCGGCGGCGGGTCAAGTCGGAGGGCCGAATCAATCTCGGCCCTCCGAGCGCAAGACAGCGGGGCGATTAGCAAGCGCGCCTTCAACGGAGTACGCTCCCGAGGACGAATCCGGGCTGCCGCACGGCATTGCGCGGCAGGGCATTGCCCGGACCGGCGCACTCATCGCACCGCCCGAGGGAGGTTGGGGTGTTGTTCGCACACTCAGCCTTCCGCCAGTGCAGAGCATCAGGGTGACTGCCGCAGCCGGAGGAACGTCGGTGTTCAATGCCCGCCTGTAAAGAACTCCGCTGGAGGGGGCGGTACGAAGTTCTGGTTGGTCTGATCGAACGCGTTCGCGTTGCCGACGATCTCGAGCCGGTTCCCAGTGCCCGGGTCCCCTGTCGGTGGTGTCGAGCTGTGAGCATACCGGTTCGCGCGGGCTCCGCTGCCGGTTGCCTGAACGAGGAGGACGCGCGCGGTGTTGTCGTCACCCGTCGAGACGCCAAGCATGGTCGTCGCACCGGACAGTCTCAAATCCGCCGTCGTCGTCTGCAGAAGCGTGCCATGGAGATTCAGCTCGACCCGATTCGACGAGATCGTCCCGGAAAGCGCGTTGATCCGCCGTCCACCGGCGGCAACGATGCCGGTCGCGAAACCCGCGAGTGTGTCGTCCATGGAATGCATCTGCAGCGTGTTGAACGTCGACGCCTGGGACACGACGAGAGGGGTGGGGGAATCCGCTCCACCAAACAAGGTCCACCCGATCGCCGTCGGCGCGGCACTGTCGGACCGATAGAGGTTGTGACTGGAGTCGATGGTGACGCCGGCTCCGGTCACGGCATCTGGCACGCCGGCGCCGCCGCTCGCGTTGAGTCCGCCCCCAACCACGTTGCTCTCCACGTCCAGCCGGATCTCGCTGTGAGATGCGAAGTTGATCGCGAAGACGCCGATTGCCGCAGCCTGTGAGCGGACAATGGATTGCGTCATCTGCACGCGAAGCACGGCCCCCTCGTGGGGCGGCTCCAGATCCGGGTTGAGGGTCATGACGGCCAGGCCCCGACTGGTGCCCGGTGGATTGGGATTGATGATTTCGCATTCCTCGATGCGCGCGGAGATGAAGTCGCCGGCCGCTCTCGAGAGAACGGCGACCCCGCTGCCGGGCACCAGCCGCCCCACGATGTCTTGAATCACGAGACCTCGTACGGTCGCACCATCGCCCAGAGTCAGGACGTTGCCGGCAACAGCCGCCGTGGCCCTCAGCAGCGTTCTTCCGGCCGGCTCGAACCCGGTCGGCCGCCCCGATTCGTCGAAGCTCATGACGCCCTCCCCGACGAGGGCCGCGCCATCCGGTACAGTGAGCGCCTGGCTCACGTCGTACACCCCGGCCCGAACGAGAATCTGCGCTCCTGCATTGGCCGGCGAGAGCGCGGACTGCAGCTCTGCCGCCGTCGTCACGACGATGTCCGGCTCCTGGAGAGACGCGGCGAGTCGGCCGGGGTGAGCTCCCAGCAGCACGACGATGGACGTTGCCATCGTCACGAAGCAGGGAATCCTGATACGGGTACGCATTGTCGGCATAAGGCCTCCTGGGTTCTGAGTTTTCGCTAGCGAGCGACGGACGAGGGCCCGCGCCGCGACACCTCAAACATCTTAGTGTTCGTTCGCGAAACGGTCACACGCAACTCGGCGAGGGCGAACATGGGGCTGGGACGGCCGACGTCGCACGTTCCTTCACCGATTCGCCCCGACAGATTCCGCCTGACCTTGTACTTTTCTTAGTGATGCCCGCCGCCGGCACCAGCCGCTTGACAGCTGATCGACGGGTTCCACTGGGCGAACATTCCCGAGGGGTTCGGACGCCAGATCCAGACATGGAGGTCGTAATGCCACGGCATTCCGGGCACGTGTCCGGGCATCGGCCCCTGGAAGGTCTGCCCGAACATGGACGGCGTGGAGTTGACGAGCACGTAGTGCGCGGGCCACGGGTTCGGCGAGAACCATGGGCCTACCTGTCCGGTCTGCGTGTTTCGCAACAGGAGCGTTTGCACGTACTCGACGCCGACGAGCCGATAGTTGCCGTCGCCGCTGGGAAGGTACAGCAGGACTTCTGGCTGCTCCGCGACCAGGGCTTGATTCTGAAGCAGCGCCGGGTTCGCACTGTGAATTCCCATCGCGCCAGCGGCGATCTCGTCGCAGTGGCCGCCCACGGGGGAGGGGTACCCGGCGGCAATCGCCTTATCAACGTCGTGGAAAGCCGCCGTCGCCCGGCGCACGGCCGCAAGTGCCGGAGCGCCTCCCGGACTCTGAACCGACTGGTCGGAGGCGAGCCCGGCCGGACTCGGATTCGCCGGCGATTTGGCCTCCCCGCATCCCGCCGTGACCCCGGTAATGACCAGAATCGTCACCATTCCCACCGTCTTCAGCATGCGCATTGGTGTCCCCCTTCTTCGATGTCCACTACGATGAGCCCTCGCCGCAGGCGAGGCAGCCACTGTCACGATTTCTTCGACCGCTTCGTGCGCGTGCTCATATAAAGGTCTGTCGGTCCACCACCCGGGCGGTTCGAGGAAGACCCGAGTCGTCATACAGCATCGTCCCTTCGCCGATGAGCGCGGTGCCGTCCGGCACCTGGATGGCGTGGTCGAGCTGATAGGTGCCGCGTTGCACAAAGATGGTCAGGTCCGTGCCCGCCGAGAGCGCGGCATCCAGTTCCGCCGCGGTTGTGACGACGACCGATCGCGACGCCGTCGACAGCAGCGGCTCAGGTCGTGAGTTTTCCGAGCCTGAGAGTGGGGTCATCGAGCGCGATCGCAGTGCAGGAAAGCAGAACAAGCGAAACAGCGAAGCGGCGGTGCGACATAGAGTCTCCTTTTCTGGCCAGGCCATGGTGAATTGACGTCAATCGTCCGAGTGAAGCCTTCGCGGAACAGCCTCCAACGGCACGATCGCCGTCAACACAGAGAAGGTCCCTACCTACATAGAGCGGAATCTCCAACCAGGAACTGCCATGTCGAGCCCTCCGGTGAAGCGCAGATCCGAACAGGCAAGCGAAAACCACGTGCGAGATCTGTCACCTCCGCCAAGAAAAACAATCCTGTCAGGTGGTGCGTATTTCGTGATTAGAATTCGGTCGTTCCCATGTCCGACGGTGCCGCACTCCCGGAGCGTCGCACTCCCGGCGTCACTGAACTGTTGACGTCCTGGTGCGCCGGCGACGAGTCTGCGCTCGCTCAGCTCACGCCGCTGGTGCACGACGAGCTTCATCGTCTCGCACATCGACAGATGCGAAATGAACGCGGCGGCCACACACTGCAGACGACGGCGGTCGTGAACGAGGCCTACTTGAAGTTGGTCGACCTCACGCGCGTGCGTTGGCAGGATCGCGCGCACTTCTTCGCGATGGCCGCACGCTTGATGCGACACATTCTGGTGGACTACGCGCGCTCGCACGCATCGGCAAAACGAGGCGGTGAGGTCTTCTCGGTATCTCTGGACGAGGCCGCTGTGGTTTCCGCCGAACCGAGTGCGGATCTGGTGGCGCTGGATGACGCCATGCACGCGCTCTCGGCGCTGGATGCCCGCAAGAGCCAGGTGGTCGAGATGCGATTCTTCGGCGGACTCACCGTTCAGGAAACAGCGGAAGCGCTCGACGTCTCGCCGGAGACCGTCATGCGTGACTGGCAGTTCGCCAAGAAATGGTTGCAACGCGAGCTGATGCGGGAGAGGCGAACGTTGAGCGCTGACCGATTCGCGGAAGTCGAGCGGCTCTATCACGAGGCGACGCTCCGTCGTCCGGAGGAGCGAGCCGCGTTTCTCGACCAGGCGTGCGGCGGCGACGACGCCCTGCGACATGAAGTCGAGTCGCTGCTGTCGCTTCCGACTGACGCCGGCGAATTCCTTTCGCGGACGGCTCTCGAAGAAGCGGCGCGAGCGGGCCACCGGCCGTGGGAACCCCATTCATGGCCGACGATTCCCGGCTACACCGTGCGACGAGTGCTCGGCGAGGGCGGGATGGGTGTGGTGTACCTCGCTGAGCAGGAGACACCGTTGCGCCGCCTGGTGGCGCTCAAGCTGATCAAGCCCGGCATGGACACTCGCCAGGTCGTCGCCCGATTCGAGACGGAGCGGCAGGCGCTGGCGCTCATGGATCATCCGAACATCGCGGCGGTCTTCGACGCAGGGTCCACGGACGAACGGGCGGCCGTACTTCGTCATGGAGTTCGTCGACGGCGTCGCCATCACCGACTACTGCGATCGCGAGCGCCTCTCGACGCGCGATCGGCTGGCGTTGTTCGTGCAGGTGTGCGCGGCCGTCCAGCACGCGCACCAGAAGGGCGTCATCCATCGCGACCTGAAGCCATCGAACGTGCTCGTCGCCGAGCGGGATGGCCACGCGCTGCCGAAGGTCATCGATTTTGGAACCGCGAAGGCCGTCGGAGGGGCCGTGGAACGCAACCGCGACGCAAGGCGGTCAGGGCATGGTCCTCGGAACGCTCGAGTACATGAGTCCGGAGCAGGCGGCATTGTCGGCGGATATCGATACCGCCACCGACGTGTACTCCCTTGGCGTCCTGCTCTATGAGCTGCTCGTCGGCCGGCTGCCGTTCGATACGGACGAGCTTCGCGCGGCTGGCTACGACGAAATCCGGCGCGTCATTCGCGAATCGGATCCACCGAAGCCGAGCGTCCGCGTTGAACAGCGGAGTGACAAGTCAGGACCCGCCGCCCGAGCACGACAGACCGACGCGCCAGGGCTCACGCGCCAGCTCAGAGGCGACCTCGACTGGATCACGCTGAAGGCCCTCGAAAAGGATCGAAAGCGACGGTACGCGACGGTTGCTGCGTTCGCGACCGACATCGGGCGCTTCCTCGACGATCAGCCCGTGGACGCGAGGCCGCCGTCGTCCACCTATCGCATTCGCAAGTTCACGCGGCGGAATCGCGGCGCGGTGGCGGCGGCAGTGACGCTGTTCGTCGTGCTCGTCGCGGGTCTGGCGGCCAGCCTATCGCAATACCTTCGCGCTGAGGACGCGCGCATCGAAGCGAATCGTCAGCGCACCGAGGCAGAGTCCGAGCGCGCTCGTGCTGATTCGGCACGCGCGTCCGCCGAGGGCGCGACAGCCGAGGCCAACATCCAGAGGCTCGACGCCGAACGACAGCGTCTGATGGCGACGCAGGAAACGCAGCGGGCCGTTGCCGCGCTGGACCTTGCCGACTACCGAAACTACGTGATCACGATAGCCGCCGCAGACGCTGAGATCCGGGCGAGCCGGTTCTCGGATGCACGGGAGCAACTGCTCACAGTCCCTGTGGCCAGACGCGGCTGGGAGTGGGACCATCTGTTCCTGCGCGCGGAGAAGACCCTGCTGACCGTGGCTGACCGAGCGCCATGCGCGTCTACAGAGCCTACGGGCAGGCACGTAAATGTTTGGTCTCGACACACTGGTCAAGGACCCGGACGGGAAGCACGTCTACTTCAGGTACTGCAACCGTGTGAACGTGTGGAACACGGAAACCCTTGAGCACTCCGTGGTGGGCCCCACGCCGGGCAACGTCGTTGCCGCGGCTCGATCCGGCAGAAGTATCGAGTATTCCTCGGCCTCAGATAATGCGACATCGCGGCCGGAGATGAAATGGAATGTGTATGTCGCTGACTCGATCGGGCGTCAGTTACCCAAGCTGATCGGCACGGTTGAGAGACAACCGGGGTGCGCCGACCTCAGCCGCGATGGCCGCATCCTCGCGCTGGGACTGCGGCCGCTAGTTACAGCAGCGCCAACCGCCCCATACCCTGCTGAGATCGAGACCGACATTTTCGAAGTGTGGGACGTGGAGAACGGCCGGCGCATCTCGCAAGTGAGACTTCCCAAGCCTCCAAGTCGTGACACTCGAATCAACGGCGGGTTCCACTGCGTCGTCAGGCTCAGCCCAGATACGACGCTCCTCGCGACCAGTGGCGCAGTCGTTCGACTGTGGGTCGCTGCGACCGGCGTGCTGGTTCATGTCGACTCGGGTCAGGCGGGTGTTTACCCACAGGCGATCGCCTTCAGTCCAACCGCCCGGCAACTCGCGATTGGCAGACGCAATGGCCTAATCGATGTCCTTGACTTCGTGAACGCCAACTGGACCGTCAAGTCCCTCGATGGTGCAGACATCGTGCGGCCACGGCCGCTCAACGAGCGCGACGAGCGCGAACGTTTTGCAGACGTCGCGAACCGGAGACACGAAGAAGTGCGCGCGATCGCTTTTGCTTCCGACGGCCGGACGATCGTCTCCGCACTCCAGGACAGAGTGATCGCGTGGGATCTGCAATCGACCCGGGCACGCAGGGTGCTGGACACGCACCAGTCAGTGGTGACGGGTCTGGTGGTCCACGAACAGCTCGTCTACTCCTCCCATGCGGACGCCACGGTGAAGGTCGAACAACTTGAGGCGTTGAGTGGGATCACGAAACTTGAAGGATCGACACCCCCTTTGGTGTCGACGTTTGCGATGAGCGCGGACGGTCGCACGGTTGCCGCGGGGTCAGCGTTCGGCTCGCTGACAGTGTGGCATCCGGACGAACGCAGTGAGATCTTGGTGCGGCCCGCGCAAGGGACCCGCCCTGGCGCTGGGTTTGGGACGAAGGTGGTCGTACCCCTGGCGGACAATCGCACCATTCTGACCGGGCTCGATAGCTTGGGGACATTGATGCGATGGGACTCGGAGACGCGACAAGGCGTCAGCCTGCCAACCATGGACAGGACGGAACCCGGCTGTGCGTGCAGGGACTGGAAGGCCTAGTCGGAACGGCAGCGGTGAGTCCCAGTAACCGCTATCTTGCGATGTATCTGGGTCGCTGCGTCGTCGTCCGCGACCTTGCCACGGCCCGAACGTTGGCCATTCTTCGGGTGGACAGGCCCGGTTACTCACTCGGCTGGGACGTACTGTAAGGTTCCTGAGTGACGAGTCCCTCCTTGTCATTGCGGAGCACCGTCGCCCGACGCAGCGTTAGGCGGCCGCACCGTCATGAGGTGGAACTGGACGACGAACCAGCTTTCCGCTGATCGGTTCTTTCCGGGTTCCACGGACCGCCGTCTCGTGGTGGCTGCGAGCGACGATGGCCGTCGGATCGCACTCGGCGGCGAGGGGTTCGTGACGGTTTGGGACGGCACCCTTGCCCGCCAGATCGGACGGATCCCCATACCGCCGACCTTTCCGTTGATGGCTCTTAGCGCGGATGGTACGCGGCTGGCAACAGCCAGCGCGGGCCAGACCTCCGTTCTGGTCTGGGATACGGCGACGTCGCGGCTGCTTCTTACGCTTACCGACGACGACGTCCCCAAGTTCATCGCGTTTACTCCAAGCGGTCAGCTCATCGCGGCAAATTCGTCCGGCGGCCTCACGATCTGGGAAACGCAACGGCCGAAGTGCCCGCAGTGCCCCAAGATCCCAGGGCCGGTGAAATAACTTGCCGGGGATCCGGACGGCGCTTGATGACCGGGTGCGACGGTGAGCGCTGACCGATTCGCGGACGTCGAGCGGCTCGATCACGAGGACACGCTCCGTCACAGGCACAAGAATTTCAGTGAAGACTCTGTTCAATGCCCTGGATTCCGGAGAATCGATTAGGGACTTCCTGACGTCGTTTCCTGACGTGACCGAAGACCAGGTGGTGGAGGTCCTGAGCTATGCCAGACAATGCCAGACGCACAAGATGAATATTGAATCCGATTCGAAGTTTGCCGGCATCGGCATCGAACCCTCCAGAGAAGGAATGAACTTCTTCACGCTCCTGCTTCTCTAGCCGTCCTGTCTTGCAACCGATTGCATGATGCAATCAGATACAACTTGTCGTACTCGTTCTTCGTCTACTGAGTGGGCGCCGCTGAATGAGTGTCCGTCGCGGTCGCGCGCTCCGGCGGTCATCGTGATGGGAATGTCGTAGCTACCGAGTGCGGCTGCCTCCCCCGCCGTTGAGTCGAGGCGTCCAGCAGGACGTGCTCGTGCACCTGTGTAGGGTTCCAAATGCACCCACGTGGCCAGACTTGGCCTATTTCAGTGTGGTCCGATGTGGTGAAGATCCGGGCTAAAACTGGCGGCGTTGCACCCGACAGGCAGGTCTAGATTTATAAACTATTGATTCTAAAAGACTTAAATTGGCGGAGAGGGTGGGATTCGAACTCTGTCAGGCCCTTTAGAATCTGTAAGTTACAGAAGCCACATTGCCACGGTTGCCAGGAATGCCAGCATTGCCGTCGCGCCTTGCACCTGATTGCACCCGGGCGGCCTCGCCGCGCTACGCAAGATTCGCCCATCTCCCGAACCCGCCTCGTACTGTCGCTGAACCTCCTGCATGACGAAATGAACACACGATTCTCGCTGAACCTTACAGTGGCCTCTTTGGCGCCACGCGCAGCATGCACCCACGGGGAGGGGTCGCATCAGACGCGGTGCGGTTGACGCAATCGGGCGGACCTTCTCCAGTTGTGGATACGAAGCTCCGCATGCCCGAGAGCAAGGTCGGGCCCGGGCCGACATCCAATGAGAAGTTCAACGCGCGGGCCGTTCGTCTGGCGCTCGAGGACGCCAAGTCGGCCAGCACCGTCGCCCGCGAGCGGAGACACCTGGCTGCGTGCAACATCTCGGACAATGGATTCACGCTCGGCTCCCGCAAGTAGGCTTCTCCATAACTGGCCTCAGTGAAGACGACGCCGTTGCCGTATGGCTCCTTGACGAGAGAATCCCATGCCAGTGAACGACGTTCACGCAGTCTGCCGACATCGCCTCCGGATCCA
>CAWFLT010000009.1:0-93242 GCA_963816795.1 uncultured Acidobacteriota bacterium
CGAGCGCCAGCACGAGCCCGGCGTAGATGAAGAGCGACCGCTGGGCGAGCGATCGGTAGTCAATCACGAGACACAATCCCATCGCGACCAGCCCGATCTGGCAGCGCATAGACCTGCATCCAGAACTCGGCGCCGGGCTGGTTGGTGCGGACATTCCAGGTGACGGAGTAAATCGTGGAGAGCCCGACAAGCGTGAGTGCCACGACGGCCAGCACCAGCGGCCAGTCGATATGGGCGGAAAGACGACGTCGACGATCATCGGCGGGGCTCGCGAGTGGAGGTTCCGGGGGTTCCGGGGGTTCCGCCGGTTCCGGGGGTTCGGGGTTCTGCCGTAGGCGCGGGCGCCGCGACCGGCGTGGCGACGACTGGCGTGGGCCAAACTGGCAGCGGCCGTCCTTCTTGTTTCGCAAAGAAGGTGTCGACGACGTGCTTGGCCAGCGGCGCGGCCGACGAGCCGTGCAGTCCGTGCTCGGCGAAGACAATGCCCGCGATCTGCGGGTTGTCGCGCGGCGCGAAGAAGACGAAGAAGCCGTGGTCGCGGACATCGAGCTTGCCCGCGGCCGCACGCGCGCCGTCGAGCGAAATCACCTGCGCGGTGCCGGTCTTCCCTGCCAGGTCCTTGCCGGGCAGTTTCGACCGTCGCGCCGTGCCGAGCTCGCCGTTGACTACCAGCCAAAGCCCGTCCTTCACGGCTTGGAGCACGTCCGGGCGAATGTCGAACTGCGATCGCGGCTGTGGCGCCGGCGTCGGCTTCCAGCCCTTGCCGTCTTCGTCGATCGCCTTGACGAGATGCGGCGTGACCAGGGTGCCGCCATTCGCCACCGTCGAGATCATCATCGCCAGCGCGAGCGGCGTGACAGACACGGCGCCCTGACCGATCGACACCGAAATCGTCTCGCCCGGATACCACGGCTGGTGGCGGACGCGCTTGCTCCACTCAGTGGACGGGACCAGGCTCGAATTCTCGCCCGGCAGGTCGATCCCGGTGAGCCCCACGAGTCCGAGCTTGGCGGCGTACGCGTGGATGGTGTCGATCTTCATCCGGTCGCCCACCGTGTAGAAGTACACGTTGCACGACTGCTCGATGGCGTGCCGCAGATCGACGAGACCGTGGCCGCCCTTGCGGCTGCACTGAAAGGTGCGCCCGTAGAAGGTTTTCGACCCCGGACAGAAGACCTTGAAGTCCGGCGTGATCAATCCCTCGCTGAGCGCGGCAACCGACATCACGATCTTGAAGGTCGATCCGGGAGAGTAGCGTCCGCGGATGAGGCGGTTCTCGAGCGGCTTCAGCAGGTCCGTGTTGAGCTCCGTCCACTTCCCACTTTGAATCCCGACTGCAAAGTCGTTGGGATCGTAGGCCGGGAGGCTGGTCATCGCGAGAATCTCGCCGTTGCGAGGATCCATGAACGCCGCCGCGCCGGCGAAGCCCGTCTTGTGGAAGGCGTCTTCGATGGCGCGCTGCAGGTCGTAGTCGATCGTCAACTGCAGCCGCTTGCCGTCGGTCGGCGTCTCGACGCCGAGCGTGCGGACTTCACGGCCGACGCTGTTGACGATGACGTTGCGCCTGCCGTCAGCGCCCATGAGGCTGGCGTTGTAGACCCGCTCGATCCCCGTCTGGCCGACAATCGCGCCGGCCTCGAGTCCCGCATACTCCGGCCGGTCGAGCTGCGACTCCTGAATCTCGCTGACATAGCCGAACAGGTGGGCTGCGAGACCGCCCTCCGGATAGGAACGGGCCGGCACGGGCAGCACGTCGACGCCGGGAAGCTCAAGCTGCCGCGCCCGTACGGCGGCGACTTGCGCGAACGACGCGTGCTCGATCACCGGAATCGGGCGGAACGACGCCTCGCGACGATGCCGCTGCACGATTTCGCGAATCGCCTGCTCGTCGACGCCGGTCGCGGCGGCGAGGACTCCAGCGACCGCCTCGAGATTGGTGACCCGCTCACGGACAATTGCGATGGTGTACGAGTCGCGATTCTGCACGAGGACCCGGTCGTAGCGGTCGAACAGCACGCCGCGCGGTGCGCGCAAAGGAATTGTGCGCTCGTAGTTGTTGGCGGCCCACTCGAGGTAGAACTTGTGCTGGACGACCTGCAGGACCCAGAACCCCACGGCCAGCACACTGAAGCAGACAATGACGCCGATGCGCAGCACCATGAGCCGTGTCACCAGGCTCTGACGATCCTCGAACGCGCCAGGCGTCAGCATCGCGATTCCTTTACCACTGCCGGCGGTCCCAACTCGAGCGCCGGCTCATCCGGCCGCGGTTGTACGCGCTCGGCAGCGCGTCGGTCACGTGGAAGGCGACCAGGCCACACGCCGCGTTGATCGCCGTCTCTCCCAGCATAGCCGTCCACGAGAGCCCGGGCCACTGCTGGTCGATCAGGCCCTGCAGGCCGAGCAGTACGAGCCGGTGCAGGACAGTGGCCCCGGCGACAATGACCGCACGCGCCTGCGGCTTGGCGGACACGAGCTGGGTGCCGATCACCCCGGCGGCAAAGCCCGCGAGCGTCTTGGCGAGGCCACCGACGCCGATGATGCCGCCCGACAGCATGTCCTGCAGCAGCCCGCCCACCGTCCCGGCAATCATGCCGGCGACCGCCTCCCATCGCAGCGCGACGTAGATGACGCCGACCAGCACGAGGTCGAAGGCCCAGCGGCCTCCCACCGTGTAGCGGGCCAGCGTCACCTGCAGAATCACGGCAGCCAGAACAGCGGTGACGACGGCGGCGAGCTTCACTGATCGCGCCCTGTGGGCCGGCGGTCGAGGACAACGAGCACGATCTCGATGTGCGTGAAGTCGACGGCCGGCAGGACTCTGATGTCTCGATCCTTGCCGCTGCCCTCGACCGACTCGACAGATCCGATCACAAAGCCTTGCGGGAAAATGCCGTCCTGACCGGTCGTCAGCACGCGCTCTCCGAGCTCGACCTTGACGAGGGGCGAGACCAGCTCGAGGCGCAGCCGGCCGTCGGCTTTTCCTCCGGACGCGATGCCGGCGCTACCGCTCTTTTCGAGCAGCGCGGCCGCGGCGGCGGACCGATCGATCAGCAACTGGACAAGCGCCGCGCGGTCTGACGGCCGGCCGATGACGCGACCGACGACACCGCGGCCGGCAATCACCGCCATGTTCGGCTCGACGCCGTCGAGGGCGCCGCGGTCGATGGTGACCGTCAGGGCGCCAGGCGACGGGTTGCCGGCGATGACACGAGCCGCCAGCGTCCTGGCCGTGAGGCTCTGTTGGAGGTTGAGCGCTTCCTCGAGCGCGCCGGTGCGACTGGCTTTGGCGCGTTCGGCCTGCAACTCGCCCTCGAGTTGCAGGACCTGCTTGCGCAGCGCCTCGTTGTCTCGCTCGACGCCACGCAGGGCGAAGTAGCCGTTCCAGACGCCGCTGACGCCGTCGGCAATTCCGGCCGCCAGTCCCTGCAGCCGCGCGAGCGTGCCAAAGGCCACCTGCTCGATCATCGGGACGCCAGACCTCGACTGCACCTGGGCCGAGATCAGCATCACGTGGCCAAGACAGATGACGACCAGCAGGACGAGGCGGCGGCGGCGCATGTCAGAAACGACATCGGGTGTCGTTTTCCGTGAGGATCGCTCATTCGGAAACGACACCCGAGTGTCTTTAGTCCAGCGAAATCTTCCTCAACAGCTCGAAGTTCGAGAGCATCTTGCCGGCGCCGAGGACGACGGTGGAAAGCGGATCCTCCGCCATCGCCACCGGCAGGCCGGTCTCTTCGCGCAGTCGCTTGTCGAGATTCTTCAGCAGCGCGCCGCCGCCGGTGAGCACGATGCCGCGATCGACGATGTCGGCGGAGAGCTCTGGCGGCGTTCGCTCGAGGGCCACGCGCACGGCGTCGACAATCACGTTGACCGTCTCGGCCAGCGACTCGCGAATCTCCTCGTCGGAAATCATGATCGTCTTGGGCACGCCTTCGATAAGGTGACGGCCCTTGATCTCCATCGTGAGCCGATCCTCGAGCGGAAATGCCGACCCGAGCTCGATCTTGATTTGCTCGGCCGTGCGTTCGCCGATCAGCAGGTTGTAGGTCTTCTTGATGTACTGGATGATCGACTCATCCATCTCGTTGCCGGCGACGCGAATCGCCTTGCTGTAGACGATGCCGGCGAGCGAGATGACGGCGATGTCGGTCGTGCCGCCGCCGATGTCCACCACCATGTTGCCCGACGCCTCTTCGATCGGCATGCCGGCGCCGATCGCCGCGGCCATCGCTTCCTCGACGAGATACACCTCGCTCGCCTTGGCGCGGTAGGCGCTGTCCTTGACGGCGCGCTTTTCGACCTGCGTGATCTCGGAGGGCACGCCGATGACGATGCGCGGCCGCACCCACATCGTGCGGTTGTGGGCCTTCTTGATGAAGTGCGCCAGCATCTTTTCGGTGACTTCGAAGTCGGCGATGACGCCGTCCTTCATCGGTTTGATGGCGACGATGTTGCCGGGCGTGCGGCCGAGCATCTCTTTCGCTTCCTTGCCGACCGCTTCGACCTTGCCGGTGACTTTGTTGATCGCGACGATCGACGGTTCGTTGACGACAATGCCCTTCCCGCGCGCGTAGACGCAGGTGTTGGCGGTACCGAGGTCGATGGCGAGATCGCTGGAAAACAGCGAAAAAAGCGAACGAAAATTCAATGCGGTTCCTGTGCTTCCTGTGGCGGGCGAGCGCCCTCATCGCGACCGGCCACGTGTATTCCGTTCTTGCCCGTGACCTTAACACGATACATGGCTGCGTCGGCCGCTTGAAGCAGACCTTCCGCTGTATCGGCGACATCTGGCAACGTCGCTAGGCCAATCGAGGCAGTCAGCCGGTGGGCCGGGCCACGCTCGGACAGGAAGACACCGCGTTGAATGCGATCGCGCAGACGCCGAGCCACCGACTTGGCGCCTTCGACTCCGGTCTCGGGCAGGAGAATCGCGAACTCGTCGCCGCCAAAGCGGGCAACGATGTCGGTTTCGCGTGCACTTCCGCGAATCACGGCCGCGGCTTCGATGAGCGCCCGGCTCCCGAGGAGGTGCCCGTCCACGTCGTTGATCTTCTTGAAGCCATCGAGATCGATGAACAGCAGCGAGAGCGGCCGGCCGTTACGCATGGCGCGCTTGGTTTCCCTGCGGAGCGCGTCGTTGAAGAACCGGGAGTTGTACAGCTGGGTCAGATCGTCGGTGACCGAGAGGGCTTCGGCGCGCTCGACCCGAAGCGCGTGCGTCAAGGCGAAGGCGGCCGGCTCGATGAGCACGCCGAGCGCCTCCACGAGCTCGGGAGAAAGCGACGCCATGCGACGAGGCCGTCCGAAGTCGATCCCGACGAGGACGCCGGCGACTTCCCCACCGGCCACGAGCGGCCACCCGAGGACCGTGAGCTCGGCCGGCGTGGCGCGCTCGGTGCCCACGGCCTTGCGTTCGGTGACGAAGCTTGTCGTGGTGATCGCGGCCTTGCCGCCGCGGAGCACAACCTCGGCAAGGTCCAGCCCGGCCTGCTTGAACGACGGCTCGGCGTCGCGGTCGTCGAGACGGCGGAGGCTGCCGTCAGACTCAACAGCTATGACGGACCACTCGGTCAGCGGCAGCCAATCGCCGAGCCGTTCCGTCAGCGCTTTGGCGACACCTGCCGGATCCACCGGGGCGTTCACGGCGCGCATGAGCTCGCTCAGCACATCGGTACGGCGCGAGAGGCAGGCCAGACGCGGCGCGGTCTCGTCGAGGCGATCGGCCAGGTCGATGACTGCGGGGAGGTTGAGCGCCCGTTCGACGTCGACGAGCCGAACCGGAATGGACAGATGTCGGCGGAAAGCCAGGCGGCGGGACACGTCGAGCAGGGCAGGGTCAATCGTCAGGCTATAGGACGCGGCAGGCACACCGGCGATCAGCCCGCCAATGCGCGAATCCGCGGCATCCTGCGGAGCCAGTTCCCACAGCACACCGGCAACTCCTCGCGGCAGTGTCCACGTGGATCCCTGCCAGATCTGCAGGATTTCCACACCGTGGACCATGCGCAACGGCGCGAGGTGTTCCTGAACATCTTCGCTACGGTGAAAGACCGCGAGGCGAAGCACAGTTGCTGCCGTTGTCGGCGCTGGGGATGACGACGTCGTCGCTTGTGCTTCGGGCATGCCCTCCGGACGCGTCCCGAGAAACACGGCCCGGCCACTATAGCACGCAGGTTTCAGGCATAATTGTCGTTTTGGGGGACCGACCACGTGACAATGCTTGATCGCATGCGGCGCCACCGGGCCTGGCTGAAGTGGAGCCTGGGCATCGTGGTGCTGACGTTCATCCTTCTCTATATTCCGAGCTTCCTCCAGCAGGATGGCGTCGGCGCGGCACCGACCGACACGCTGGCCACCGTCGATGGCCGATCCGTCACCGTGGGAGCGTATCAGCGCGCCTATCAGGCTCAGGTGAGCCGGCTGCGGTCCGCCTACGGCGACCAGTTGAACGACCAGATGGTCCGCCAGCTGCAATTGCCTCAGCGGCTCATGCAGCAGCTGATCGACGAAGAAGCGATGGTCGCCGAGGCCGGCCGGCTCGGGATCCGCATCGCAGACGCGGAGCTGAAGGAGCGGATTCTCCGGATGCCCGAGTTCCAGGAGGGTGGTCAGTTCGTCGGCGACCAGCGATACCGCGCGATGCTGCGCATGGCCCGCCCGCCGTTGACGCCGTCGGAGTTCGAGACTCAGGTCCGGCGCTCGCTCACCATCGAGAAGCTCCAGGGAGCGATCACGGGCTGGGTCAGTGTCAGTGACGCCGACGTCGACCGCGAGTACCGGCGGCGCAACGAGAAAGTGAAGCTGGACCTGGCGATCTTCACCGCGAACCAGTTTCGTGCCGGCATCCAGCCGACCGACGCGGAGATCCAGGCGCGGTTCGACGCGAATCCCGAAACGTACCGGCTGCCAGAAAAGCGTCGGGTCCGGTATCTCTCAGTCGACGGCGAGGCGCTCCGCGCCAAGATGACCGCAACGCCGCAGGAAGTCGAGGCCCGGTACCAGCAGAACCTCGCCACGTATCAGACACCCGAACAGGTCCGGGCGAGCCACATCCTCTTCAAGACGGAAGGCAAGGACGAGGCGGCGGTCAAGAAGCTCGCGGAGACCGTCCTCGCCAAGGTCAAGGCCGGCGAGGATTTCGCGGCGCTGGCCAAGCAGTACTCGGAGGACGGCTCCAAGGACAACGGCGGCGATCTCGACTACTTCGGCCGCGGCACGATGGTGAAGGAGTTCGACGAGGCCGCCTTCGGCCAGAGTGTCGGACAAGTCAGCGGCCTCGTGAAGTCCCAGTTCGGATTTCACATCATCAAGACGACCGACAAGCGCGCCGCGGCGACGCGCACGCTCGCGGACGTCAAGCCGCAACTCGAAGATCAGATCAAGTTCGAGAAGGCTCAGGCGGACGCCTCGAAACTGGCGCAGGAAGTCGCGAAGGACATCGACGACCCGTCCGATCTCGATCGGGTCGCCGCGGCCCGGTCGCTCTCGGTGGGCGACTCGGGGCTCTTCTCGCGCGAAGAACCGCTCGCGGGCCTGGGCTTCGCGCCCACGGTCGCGGCCGAGGCCTTCCGGCTCGAACAGGGCAAGGTCAGCGGCATGCTGCAAACCAATCAA
Organism: uncultured Acidobacteriota bacterium; assembly: GCA_963816795.1. Lineage (GTDB taxonomy): Bacteria > Acidobacteriota > Vicinamibacteria > Vicinamibacterales > SCN-69-37 > CAWFLT01. Next base: position 7,621 of record CAWFLT010000009.1, read on the forward strand.
GGCTTCGCGTGGATTTCCCTGACCGAGGTCAAACCGTCGGCCGTGCCGGCGCTGGCGGACGTGCGCGATCGGGTGTCGGACGACGTGGTGCGCCTCAAGGCCGTCGACATGGCGAAGGCCAAGGCCGCGGCGATGTCGCAGGCGGCCAAAACGAACTTCGCGGCCGCGGCAAAGGCCGCGGGCGTGGAAGTGAAGTCGACCGAGCTGATCACGCGCGGTGCCGCGCTGCCCGAAGTCGGCATCAACAAGGCGGTCGAGGACGCCGTGTTCGCGCTACCCGCCAATGAGACGACCGGCCCGATCGCCACCGACAACGCCGTGGTGGTCGCCCGGGTCAAAGAGCGCCAGGACATCAACGCGGAAGAGATGGCCAAGTCGCGCACCGCGGTGCGCACCGACCTCATGAATCAACGCGGCGGCGAGTTCTTCTCGGCCTACATGACCAAGGCGCGCGATAAGCTGACCATCCGCTACAACGAGGCAGCACTCAAGACGGTCTTCGGACAGTGACCTGGCGCTGAACGGCGCGAGGTCCGGGGTGAAACGCACGGGAAGTCCGTGGGTGAAACGCGCTCGAGGTCCGAAGCGGACGGCGCTTGAAGTCCGGGGTGGAAAGCACGGGAAGTTCGGAGTGAAACGCGCTCGAGGTCCGGCGTGAAACACACTTGAAGTCCGGCGTGAAACGCGCTCGAAGTCCGGAGTCGAAAGCACGCGAGGTCCACGCAACAAACGACAACGGGCTCGAACCAGTTTGGTTCGAGCCCGTTCTGTTTTTCTGGTAACGATGCCGCTGCCGGTGTTTCTGGCAATGAAGGGCGCCGGACGTTGCGACGCGCGCCGGGCGGGGCGTGCATGGAGTTCAAGTGTTTCCACCCCGGACCTCGGGCGTCTTCGCCCTGGACTCCCACGCCCCACTCCGGACCTCAAGCGCTCTTCACTTCGGACCTCGAGCGTTCACGCTTCAGTTCGCGACCTCCCGCGCCCTTCACGCCGGACCTCCCGAGCTCTTCACTCCGGACCTCGGGCTCTTCACCGGACCTCGGGCTCTTCACTCCGGACCTCGTGCGCTCTTCACTCCGGACCTCGAGCGCTCTTCACTCCGGACCTCGTGTGCTCTTCACTCCGGACCTCGCGTGCTCTTCCCTCCCGTTATCGCACCAGGATGTTCGGCATGATCGCGAGCGGCTCGCCGCGCCGGAAGCGGCCGAGCCGGTTGATCGCGGTTTCGACGGCCTCCGTCTGGCGGCGGCCGAGGACCAGATCGAGGCCGGTGGTCGCCGCCGTGCCGAACGGGTTGGCCAGAATGTCGTAGATCGACCGGCGGGGCGGATAGATCAGCAGGTCGACCTCCTGGCGCGGATCCAGGCGGGCCTGTTCCTTGGCGATCTGCAACGCGCGGTCGAGGCCGCCGAGCTCGTCGACGAGCCCATGCTCGCGCGCCTGCCGGCCGGTCCAGACGCGGCCCTGGGCAATCGGGTCAATCCGCGCGGCCGGCTGCTGGCGGCCCTCGGCGACGCGTGACAGGAACAGGTCGTAAATCGACTGCATCTGCTCTTCGATGCGGGTCCGTTCGGCCGGCGTGAACGGCCGGAACGGCGAGTAGATCTCGGCGAACTTGCCGGCCGAGACGCTCTCCGTGCCGACGCCGATCTTGTCCAGCGCCCCCTTCAACACGAACTTGCCGGTCACGACGCCAATCGAGCCAGTGATCGTCCCCGGCTGGGCGACGATCTTGTGGGCCGGCACGGCGATGTAATACCCGCCCGACGCGGCGACGTCGCCCATCGATACGATCACCGGCTTGATCTCGCGCGCCAGCATCAGCTCGCGCCAGATGACCTCCGAGGCGATCGCCGATCCGCCCGGACTGTCGATCCGGATCACGATGGCGCGCACGGACGTGTCTACACGGACTCGCCGAATCCACTGCACGAACGTCTCCGACCCGACGACGAAGCCGCCGGCCCCGTCGAAGGCGCTCTTCCCGCTGGCAATCGTCCCGACGGCGTACAACAACGCGATGCGGGCGCCGCGCGCCCGCGTCCCGATCGGGCGCGGCACGCGGGCGAACGTGTCGCTGTCGAGCCGGATGGTGCCGGCGATCGGCGCCGAATCGTCGAGCTGATCCTCGTAGCCGAGCGCGTCGATGAGCCCAGCCTTGAGCGCGCCGTCCGCCAAAAACGGTCCCTCGTCAATCACCCGCCGGATGTCGGCGTCCGGCCGCTTGCGTGAAACGGCGATGGCGCGGATGAGCTCGTCGTACCAGTCGCGGTTGAGGGACTCGTACATCTCACGATGCGCCGCGGTGAACGTCTTTTCGGTGAAGGTATTTGACGCCGTCTTGTAATCGCCGATGTGCAGCAGGTCGGGATACACGCCGAGCTTGTCGAGCGTGCCGCGGAAGAACAGCTCGTAGGTCGCCAGACCGCTCACGTCGAGCTGGCCGGCAGGCATCATGACGATCCGGTCCGCGGCTGACGCCAGGTAGTACTCCTGCGCGCCGCCGGACTCGAGAAACGCGGTGAGCGGTTTCTTCGAGGTCTTGAAATCCTCGAGCGCCTCACGCACTTCCTGCAGCTGTCCCCACAGCGCGCCTGCGGCGCCCGGCATGATGACGAGCGTCTTGACGCGCGTGTCGAGCTTCGCTTTGCGGATCGCCTCGAGTGTCTGACGCAGTGTCGGCGGGACACGGACGAACTGACTGATGACGTCGTTCCGCTCCAGCTCGCTGAACGGGGCCTCAATCGGCAGATAGAGCGTGGCGTTGGCCGGGACGGACGGAGGCGGCGGGGTCGCGAAGAGGCTCACGAACAGCCACAGCGCCATCGACGCCATCGTGCCGAAGACGATCAAGAGAACAACAACGAGCACACCACGGCGTGACGACACAGGGACTCCTGTCGGCAGTATATATGTCTCGAAAACCTCAACGTGAAGGACATGAAGCTCGAAAAGCACGTGAAGAGAGCGGCGTCACATTGCGTTGAGCCTCGCGTCATGCGACGGGGTGGGCTGGTCGCGTCCCACCCCGTTCGCGGCCTACGGCCGCGCGGCGGGCATCGCCCGCCTTGACGCGAGGCCTTCACGCGTCTTCAGTCCTTTAAGCCTTCATGTTGAGGTTTTTGGACAAGAATAGCCGGGCCATGACGCGTCTCACCCAGCACCCATTCGGCCGACTGCCGGACGGCACCGCGGTGGATCTCTTCACACTCACGAATGCACACGGGATCGAGGTGCGGGTGATGACCTACGGATGCGTCATCCTCTCATTGAAGACTCCGGACCGTCACGGCGGCTTCGACGACATCGTCCTCGGGTTCGACGACTTGACGTCGTATCTCACCCGGTCGAGGTTCTTCGGCTGCATCGTCGGCCGCTATGCCAACCGCATCGCCGGAGGACGCTTCACTTTGGACGGCGTCACTTATGCCCTGGCGACCAACAACGGGCCGAATCATCTGCATGGCGGCAGCCGCGGGTGGGACAAAGCCGTGTGGACCCCGGCGCCATTCGAGCGGGCCGACGCGTCTGGCGTGGTCCTGCGCTACCTGAGCGCCGACGGCGAAGAGAGTTATCCCGGAGAAGTCTCCGCCGTCGTGTCGTATACGCTGAACGATCGGAATGAGTTGGCGGTCAGGTACGAGGCGACAACGTCGAAGCCAACGATCATCAACCTCACGCAGCACACCTACTTCAATCTCTCCTACTCGCAGACGAGCCAGATCACGGGACATGCGCTGCAGATTTTCGCTGACAGGTTCACGCCGGTCGACCAGGCCTTGATTCCAACCGGCGAGATCACGAGCGTCGCCGGGACGCCGCTCGACTTCCAGACGCTGACGACGATCGGATCGCGCATCGACGATCCTCATGAACAACTCGTGCGTGGGAAGGGTTACGACCATAACTTCGTGCTGTCGCGTGCCACCGACGGGCTCGTGCCGGCGGCGCACGTGGAAGACCTGCTGACCGGCCGGACGCTGGACGTCTCGACCACAGAGCCGGGCCTGCAGTTCTATTCCGGGAACTTCCTCGATGACAGCCGGGCAGGCAAGGGCGGACGGCCGCTCTCGTACCGGTCAGGCTTCTGCCTCGAGACGCAGCATTTTCCCGACTCGCCCAATCATTCGAATTTCCCGTCGACCGTGCTGCGGCCTGGAACCGCTTACCGGTCTGAGACCGTATTCGGCTTCGGACTCGTGCCGTAGTGCGGCACGACGATGCCTTCTGCCTGATACCGCGCGTGCAGCCGGCGCAAGAACTCGTGCCGGATGAGCGCCTGATCCCCAAAGCTGCGTGCGCGCAGACCCGTCGTGAACCGCACGCCGAGGTCCGTGTAGTTCACGAGCCGGATGGCGGGCTCGAAGTCCGGAATTCCGCCCATGACGTCCTTCATCACCGTCCGCGCCACGTCCATCGTCGCCTGCTCGACCTTCGTCAGATCGCTCGCGAAGTCGACGACGACGTCGATGCCCATTCCGACTTCATGCGTCGGCAGGCTGTAGTTGGTCACGATCGCCTGGGAGACTTTGGCGTTGGGCACGATGATGGTGCTGCCGGAGGGCGCCTGAATCCTGGTCGAGTGCCAGTTGAAGTCCTGAATGTGCCCTTCGACGCCGCCGTCGAGGCGAACGTAGTCGCCGATTCTGATCTGGCCGGCGACAGTGACGAAGATGCCGGCGAACAGATTCGAAAGCGGATGCTGGAGTGCGAGCGCGACCGCCAGCCCCCCGACGCCGAGGGCGGCGAGCGCCGGCGTGATGTTGACCCCGAGGCCATTGAGGGCGGCGAGCAGCCCGACGGCGAGGATGACCATTCGCGCGATGTTGCGGACGAGCGCCGGGACCGGCGCGCCTTGCGCCGACCGCGCTCCCAGCACCGCGATCAGCCGGCTCGCGACGGCCGCCAGCGCGATGGTCACCGACAGGATGCCGAGCGCCTTGACGACGTTGTTGCCCAGGACGAACCACTTCTCGGGCATCGGCCAGTAGCCAAGCGACAGCCAGATGCCGATGAGCAGGCTCCAGAACGGTATCCGGCGCCGGAACTCCCCCATCACGACGTCGTTCCAGGCGCTGTCCGTCTTCCTGGCCAGTTGGGCGAGCCGCGGGAACACCACGGCGTTGATCACGAATCCGAGACCGTAGGCCACGGCAATCGTGCCGGCCGTCCACAGGACGCGGCTGAGCAGTGGCCACTGCGCGAGAGACAACTCCATAGCGATCTAAGTAAACCCTATAATCGGAGATCTATGCCCATCTCGAAACGCCTGCAGACGCCGTTCGTCGTCGCCGGCCTGTTCATCGCGACCGGACTCGTCGCGGCGGCACAAGCGGTACCGAGCCAGAGCGCGCCACTCACCCAGCAGATTCCCGTCGATCCGCTCATCACGACGGGACAACTTTCGAACGGCCTGCGTTACTACGTCCGCGCGAACAACCGGCCTGAGCAACGCGCCGAGCTCCGCCTGGTCGTCAACGCCGGATCGATCCTCGAAGACGACGACCAGCAGGGGCTGGCGCACTTCGTGGAGCACATGGCCTTCAACGGCACGAAGAAGTTCCCGAAGCAGGACGTCGTGGCGTTCATGCAGTCGATCGGGATGCGCTTTGGCGCGCACGTGAACGCGTACACGAGCTTCGACGAAACGGTGTACATGCTGCAGGTCCCGACCGACAAGCCGGAGGTGCTGCGCAAAGCGTTCGAGATCCTCGAAGACTGGGCGCACAACGTCTCGTTCGATCCAGCCGAGGTGGACAAGGAGCGCGGCGTCGTCGTCGAAGAGTGGCGGCTCGGGCGCGGCGCGGGAGCGCGCATGCTCGACGCGCAGTTTCCGGTGCTGCTCAAGGGCTCGCGCTACGCTGAGCGCCTGCCGATCGGCAAGAAGGAGATCCTCGAGACCTTCAAGCACGATCGATTGAAGAAGTTCTACACGGACTGGTACCGGCCGAATCTGATGGCGGTCGTCGCCGTCGGCGACTTCGACAAGACGGCGGTCGAGGCGATGGTCAAAGAGCGGTTCAGCGGGCTCACCAACCCGGGAAGCGCGCGCCCCGCCCGGCCTACGACGTGCCGGACCAGCCGGGGACCCTCTACACGATTGTCACCGACAAGGAAGCCACCCAGACGTCGGTAGCCGTGTACAGCAAGATGAAGCTGCGCGACCCGAAAACGGTCGGCGCCTACCGGCAGCAGATCGTCGAGGGAATGTTCACCGGCATGTTGAACGCCCGATTCACCGAGATCGCCCAGAAGCCGGATGCGCCGTTCCTCGGTGCGAACGCCGGACGCGGACTGTTCGTCCGGTCGAAGGAAGCGTCGATCCTGAGCGCAGCCGTCAAGGACGACGGCGTCGAACGCGGGGCCGAGGCACTCTATGCCGAGACCGAACGCGTCGTCCGGTTCGGCTTCACCGCACCCGAGTTCGACCGGCAGAAACGGAACGCGTTGCGCGGCCTCGAACGGGCGGTCGCCGAAAAGGACAACCAGCAGTCAGCGCCGCTGGCCTCCGAATTCATCCGCAACTTCCTGCAGGACGAGCCGATTCCCGGCATCGTGTATGAGAACGGGCTCTATCAGCGCTTCGTGCCGGAGATCACGCTCGCCGAGGTCAACGCGCTGGCGAAAGAATGGGCCCCGGACGGGAACCGCGTCGTCGTCGTCAGTGCCCCGCAGAAAGATGGTGTGCCGGTCCCCGACGAAAAGAAGATCGCGGCGGCCATCGCGGCCGCCGCGGCGCGGCCGCTGCAGCCCTACGTCGACACCACGTCCAATCAGCCGCTGTTGGAGACGCCGCCGACGCCGGGAAGCATCGTCAAGACGTCGACGCAGCCGGAGTTCGACATCACCGAGTGGCAGCTCTCGAACGGCGTCAAGGTCGTGCTCAAGCCGACGACCTTCAAGCAGGACGAGGTGCTGTTTCGCGCGTTCAGCCCGGGCGGGACGTCGCTCGCGAGCGATGCCGACTTCGTTTCGGCCATGACGGCGGCGCAAGTCGTGCAGGCCGGAGGCGTCGCGACCTTCAGCGCGCTCGAGTTGCAGAAGATGCTGACCGGAAAAGTGGCGTCGGCCTCGGTTTCCATCTCGGACACCGACGAAATGCTGTCCGGCGGCGGATCGCGCAAAGATCTCGAGACGATGTTCCAGCTGATCTATCTCCGGTTCACACAGCCGCGTGCGGACACGACGATGTTCCAGGTGATCACGTCGCAATTCAAGGCCATGTTGGCGAATCAGCGATCGACGCCGGAGTTTGCCTTCGCCGAGGCCCTCGAGGGCGCCGTCAGTCAGAACCACCTCCGCGCGAGGCCCTTCACGACTGAGCTGGTGGACGAGATGAGCCTGGCGAAGTCCCTGGCGTTCTACAAGGATCGGCTGGCCGACGCGAGCGACTTCACGTTCACGTTCGTCGGCAGCTTCGACCTGCCGACCATCCGGCCGCTGGTCGAACGCTATCTGGGCGGGCTGCCGTCGAGCGGCCGGAAGGAGTCGTGGAAGGACGTCGGGCCGCACGCGGTTCGCGGCGTGATCACCAGGGAAGTCTTCAAAGGCATCGAGCCGAAGGGTCAGGCGGCGATGGTGTTCAGCGGGCCCTTCACCTACGACCAGGTCAACCGGATTGCGATTCGCGCGATGAGCCTGGTGCTCGAGAACCGGCTGCGCGACGTGCTCAGGGAAGACCTGGGCGGCACCTATAGCGTCGGCGTCTCACCGAGCTACGAGAAATACCCGCAGCAGGAATTCAGCATTTCGATCGACTTCGGCGCCAATCCAGATCGGCTCAACGCGCTGATCAAAACGGTCTTCGATCAGATCGAACTGCTGAAGAAAACGGGCCCGACCGAGCAGCAGGTCGCCGATGTGAAGGAGGGCCTGCTCAGAGACTTCGAGCAGAGCACCAAGCAGAATGGCTATCTGCTCGGCCAAATCTCGCTCCGCTACCAGTTCGGCGAGACCGTCAAGGAGTTCTTCAGCATCCCGGAGCTCTACAAGAAGGTGAGCGCGGCGACCATCCAGGGGGCGGCGCGCACCTATCTCGACACCAACAACTACGTGAAGGTGACGCTGATGCCGGAAAAGAAATGAGGACCTGGCGCTATCTCTCTCTTCCCCAGTCCTCGCTCGCGACCCACGCCGCCGTCTGATCGTCGTCATCACCCGCCGGGGTCGTGTCGGTGACGGCGTTCCAGTTCGGCGGATCGAGCCCCAGCAGGTGCTTCACGAACCAGTCGTTGCGCTTGCGCGTGCGTGAACGGCCCGCCGGCGCCGTGGTTGGCGCCGGGCACGACCACCAGTTCGAACGTCTTGTTGGCGCGGATCAGCGCGTTCGACGACCTGCATCGTCGACGCCGGATCGACGTTGGTGTCCATCTCGGGCACGAGGAGCATCATCCGACCGCGTCAGCTTGTGCGCGTTGTCGACGTTGGACGAGGCGGCGTAGTGCGGGCCGATGGGCCATCCCATCCACTGCTCGTTCCACCAGATCTTGTCCATGCGGTTGTCGTGGCACCCGGAGTTCGAATAGGCGACGTGGTAGAACTCCGGATGGAACAGCAGCCCGCCGGTCGCGTTCTGGCCGCCGGCCGACGTACCGTAGATGCCGACGCGCGAGAGGTCGTAGTACGAGGTACTTCGCCGCGACCGCCTTGTGCCAGAGGATCCGATCCGGGAAGCCGGCATCGCCGAGGTTCTTCCAGGCCACGTCGTGGAACGCCTTCGACCGATTCGACGTGCCCATGCCGTCGATCTGGACGACGATGAAGCCGAACTCGGCGAGCGACATCATGCCGGCCTGCGTGCTGAAGGCTTCGGCACGAACGAGCCCTGCGGACCGGCATAGATGTTCTCGATCACCGGGTACTTGCGGCTCGGATCGAAGTTCGTCGGCCGGATGATGACGCCCCAGATGTCGGTGGTGCCGTCGCGTCCCTTGGTCATGAACACTTCGGGCATCTGCCAGTCCGGCCGCCCGGAGATCGGTCATGTCGCCCTTCTCGAGCTCGAGCACGACCTGTTGGTCGCTCGTCCGCTTGAGCACGGAGTCTGCGCCGGCAGATCGACGCGCGACCAACTGTCGACGTAGAACTGGCGATCGGCGGAGTAGGTCACGGTGTGCGTGCCGTCTTCAGTCGTCAGCGCGGTCAGCCCGGTGCCGTCGAAGTTCACCCGGTAGTACTGGATGAAGTAGGGATCCTTGCCGGCGTGCATGCCACTCGCGCGGAACCAGATCTGCCGCGTTTTCTGATCCACGGCGTCGACGCCGCGGACGACCCATTGCCCCTTGGTGACTCTGATTCTTCACCTGGCCGGTGACGCCGTCGTAGAGATAGAGGTGATTCCAGCCGTCGCGCTCCGAGGCCCAGATGATCTCCTTGCCGTCGGCGATGTCTTCGCGGAATCGCTTGCCCTGAGTACTCGACGAAGGTCTTCTGCGTCTCCTCGATGATCGTTCGCGTCTTCCCGGTCGTGGCGTCGATCTCGATCACGCGATAGACCTGATGGCCGCGCTGGTTGAACTCGAACGTCACCGCCCGGCTGTCCGCGCGCCACTCGAGGCGCGAGTTCGCGTACGGATTCTCGAAGAGCGCCTTGTCGCCCGACAACTGCTGCTTGGTTTCGACATTGAACACGACCGGGTGATCGAAGTCGACGCGATCGCCGGGCTTCCGATAGAAGTTGGTCGAGTGCTTCGGCTGGACCTGATCGCTCGGCGACGACTCGATGTAGTGGACGAGACGCTCGTACCCAGGCAGACGCCGGAACGCCGCCAGCTTCTTCGAGTCGGGCGACCAGCGGAGCGACTGGAACGTATAGGCGTTGCCTTCGGAGCCGTCGGTGCTCAGCATGAACCCGTCACGCGCCGGTGTCGCGTTGCCGCGGCCGGATTCGGGCACCGGGCGCACGTACACGTTGAAGTTCCGAATCACCGCTTCCCAGCGCTGGTCGGGTGAAAGGCGCACCTGCGGCGCGCCTGGCGCGCCCGCGGCGCCCTGGCCCGCTCCGCCGCCGCCACGCCCCTGGCCGCCACCGCCCTGACGTCCCTGGCCGCCTTGGTCCGCCGCCGGGGCCGCACTCCGCGTGCAGGTGTAGTCGCTCAGCGTGCAGCGCCACTGCCCCGTCGCCGCGGGTCCTGGTCCACCGCCTTGCCGGCCCGCGCCGCCCGCGCCTCGTCCACCCGCTCCACCGCCGGCGCCGATGGTGAACTGGATCGCCTGCTGGTTGTCCACGTACTCGAAGCTCGTGAACGGCAGCGTGACCGCCGAGTACTTCCCGCTGGCGGCCGTACTCAGCGACGCCGCGAGCCGCGTATGGTCGAACGCCGGGCCCTTCGTCTTCGCCGTCACGTCGACGACGACGAACTCGTTGCCGCCCTTCACCGACTTCCGGTACCAGAGCCGAGGTGTCCCGGCGATGAACGTGGGCGTCTGGACGACGTCGTAGACCAGCCCATCAACCCGGCGGGTCAGGCTCTCAGAACGATCGTAGGCGGCCTTGGCGTCCTGGCCCTGTGCGGGCAGAAACGTCGGGGCCAACGCGGCGACAGCGATGGGGACGAAGAGAAGCTTTTTCATGGGACACTCGTTGACGCGCATCCTAGCACCAGGATGGCCATGGCGTGCAGCGTGCGCCTCCTAATGAGCCGATAACTTCAGCTACACTCTGTCCGGCTCCCATGCTCCCGACAGGCGGTCAGCGCCTTCACGTCCTGGACGTGCTTCGCGGCATCGCTCTCGCTCGGCATGTTCCTGGTGCACTTCAGCAACTCCTCGACCGGTGGCGGCTGGTTGGAGCGCGCTCTACGAACAGATCGTCACGCTCTTCTTCGAAGAGCGCTTCTGGGCGATGTTCGGCATCCTGTTCGGCGTCGGCTTTGCGATCCAGTTCCGCCGCGCCGACGCGCGGGGCGAGCCGTACCTCGCGACGTACTTCCGGCGGCTCGCGATGCTGGCCGTTTTCGGATTCATCGCGCACGGCATCTTCGGCTTCAACGTGTTGCTCGGTTACGCGATCTGGGGCATCGTCCTGCCGGCCGTACGGAAGTGGTCAGTTTCGGCGCTCGTCGTGGCGCTCCTCGTCAGCGCGATGTCGGCGAACCTGTACTTCCTCGCGCGCGCGTCGTACGGAGTGGCTACGCTCGGCGAGGAGGGATTCAAAGCCGAGCGCAACCGCATCGCCAAAGAGACGCGCAGCTTTGTGGAGGTCAACAACGCGGCGCAGGACTCGACGGACTTCCGTGAGGTGGTGGCCGCACGTCTGCAGAAGATGCCGTGGTTCTACACGCAGTGGTACTCGTTCCTGCCGGCCAACACGCTCACGCTGTTTCTGCTCGGTGTGACTCGGACTCCGGCTGGGGCTCTTCGACGAGCCGGGCCGTCACACACGATTGATCGTTGGCCTCATGGTCTTCGGCATCGCCTCGTTGGCATTCGAGACCTGGGCGCCCCAGCGTGCGCCCGTGGAAGGCGCGCCGTTTCTGCGCGAGATGTTCCTGTCGCGGCTCGCCAGCGGCTTCGGCCTGATCCGAGGCATGTGGCTCGCATTCACGTACATGGGTGTCGTGCTGCTGTTGGTCGCGCGCAATCCCGTGTGGTTGAAACGCCTGGCCGCGTTCGGATGGCCCGGACGCACGGCGCTCACGAGCTACATGAGCCAGATCATCATTCTGGATCTGACGTTCTCGAACTATGCGCTCGGACTTGCCGTGACACCGTTCGTTGGAGCGGCGGCTGCCGTGCTGCTGTTCCTTGTGAATGTGGCGTTCAGCCGCTGGTGGCTGCAGCGGCATTCGTACGGCCCGCTCGAATGGTTATGGCGATCGGCCACCTACGGGCGCTGGGCCTCGTGATCCGCGCTCAGCTCGTCAACAGCTTCTGATAGTACGCCTTGGCCTTGTCGATCGCCGCCTTGAACGCGGCGCGCTCGGCGTCCGATCGCCAGCGCGCGCTTCTCGACGCGCGTCCAGATCGCGTCGCACGTGTCCGTCAGGAACTGCACGTCCGCCGGCTTCACGAACCTCTTCCCGCCGCGCACGACGTAGACGGCGCTCGTCTGCGCGAACGCGTAGTCGTCGCCGAGATACTTCGACTTCGGTCCCGTCGTTCGCGCGGCCACCCAGCCGCCCGCGCGGCACGTCCACGGCGCCGTCGAAGCTCACCTTCAGCGGATCGGTCGCGCGCACGGTCTGCACGATCTCGCCGTTCACCAGGATCTCGAGCGTCTCGACCGGCGCGATCGACGTGACGTCGGCCTTCACGCGCATCGCCGCCGGCGCCGTCGCCGGAAGCGCGATCTCGTCGCCGGGCTCGCGGCCCTCGACCGGTCAGGAACAGCAGCGGCCCGGTCGAGAAGAACGTGCGGCCGCGCTTGATCGCGTCGATCCAGCTCTGATGCGTGAGCGGCCCGGTCAGGTGCGCGAACGTGCGATCGGATCCCGGCGGCGGATCGAGAAAGACGTCGGAGAAGTTGTCCGTGCCGCCCGTGGCCGGCGATGCGGAAGCCGGCGTTGAGCAGCCGGTAGTAGAAGTCCGCCGAGGCCAGCTCGTCCGACCACAGCGCGCCGATGTCGTAGTAGTCGCCGAGGCCGAGCGCGAGGTCGAGCGCGATGAGCGTGGACGCGGCGTTGGCCGGCGTGCGCGGCGCCGACTGATACGGATGCATGAAGCCCGCGAGGCCGCCCTGCGCGCGCGCGCCTTCGAGATAGATGTGCTCGAGCGACGGCTGCGCGTAGGCCGTGCCGCCGGCGCCGCCGACGAACGGCAGGATGAACTCGCGCACGCCGATCATGCCGATGTGGCCGAGGCTGCCGCGAAACTCCTGCGCGTACTGAAGGATGTGCGCTGGCGGTCGACAGCGGACTCGGCTTGCCGGTGAGATCGCCCCATCGGCCCATCAGCCGCGTGCCGTCCATGTGAATCAGCGCGTGCGTGACGTTGAGATCTTCCGCGACGAGCTGCCGGAAGAACGACTCGTGCGTCAGGCCGAAGCCCTGATGCAGATCGTGGACGTGACTGTCGCCCGAGTACCAGCCGCGCGACGGCAGATCGACCAGCCGTTCGAGCCGGATCGTCGCGGTCTGCACGCCGCCCGCGGGCACGTCGACCGTCACCGCCTTCGGCACGAACTGCCAGCCGCGAATGGCCTCGATCGTCGTCGTGCCGGCCGGCACTTCGACCTCGGCATCCGCCGTCATGTGGAAGTAGTGACGGTCGAACACCATCATCGATCGATGGAACGCGTCGTCCGGCGTGTAGTGACGGCCGTCGCTCGCGTCGATGTAGATGCGCGCGCCAACCGGCTGGCCGTCCGGACCGACCACGCGAATGCGCACGCGGCCGGTCGGCGTGAGACTGCGGCGCTTGGTGATCGGCAATCTTGCGCCAGGCACTCGTGCGTCCGCCGGTGATCGCCGACGTGTACAGCGTGGGCACGCCGCCGTCGAACTGGACGAACGCGAACCTTCGTGCCGTCCGGACTCACGGCCGGCGACATCTCGTGGCGCGTCGTGTCGGTGGTGAGCTCGATCGCATCACCGCCCGCGGCCGGCACGATGCGAATGTCGTTCGAGCCTTCGTCTTCGGTGACGTACAGGATGTTCTGGCCGTCCGGCGTCCACGACGGCTCCATGCGGTATTCGGTTTCCTCGTCGCGGACCATGCGCGATTCGCCCGTCGCGAGATCGAGCACGCGCAGCCCGCCCTGTTCGTACGCGAGCAGCTTGCCGTCGGGCGACACCGCCGGCTGGATGCCGTTCGTGATCGGCGTGTCGGTCTTGGTCGCGAGGTCGTGCCGGAAAATCCGGAAGCCGCCCGCGCGCGCGCTCACAAAGAACAGGCTCTTGCCGTCGCGGCTCCACGCCGGCTGAATGTCGACTGCTCGGGTTGGACGAGATCGTCTCAACCGGTCCGCCGTTCGCGCTGACGATGCCGATGTCGAGATTGCCGGTGGCTGGCAAACGCGAACGCGATCTGCGTGCCGTCCGGACTCCAGGCCGGCTCGAAGTGATACGCGGGACCGGACGTGATCGCGACGGCTTCGCCGCCCTCCGCCGGCATCTTCCAGATGTCGCCGCGCATCGAGAACGCGATCCACTTGCCGTCCGGACTCCACGCCGGATTCAGCGGCCCTGACGACACCGACGGCAGCATGTGCCGCTCTTCGCGATCGCTGTGGCCGTACCGGTTCGGCCGCGCTTCAATCTCGAGCGGCGTGAGCGGCATCAACGCGACCGCCGCGGCAAGTGCGGTGACGGCGATGATCAGACGGCGCATGGAAACCTCCGGCGCCGCGATTATAGGGCGCGCTCGACACGTGTGACCAACAGCCCGCGGGCCGCCAGAGTAGAATGCACCACGCTTATCGTCAGAGGGTTGAATGGTTCATGCTTCGAGCCGCAGGCAGTCCCCGGTCCGCACGGCACTGGCGGGACTCATTGGCAACGTCCTCGAGTGGTTCGACTACGCCGTCTACGGCTACTTCGCCAGCAACATCGCGAGCCAGTTCTTCCCGAAATCTGATCCGACCGCCGGCCAGTATCTGACCTGGGGCACGTTCGCGCTGGGATTCTTCGCCCGGCCTGTCGGGAGCCTCGTGCTCGGACGGGTGGGCGATCGAATCGGCCGGCGAGCGCTCCTCACCCTGTCGATTTCACTCATCGGCGGCGCGACACTCATCCTGGGCTTGTTGCCGACCTACGAACAGATTGGGCTGGCGGCGCCGCTGCTCCTGATGACCATGCGCGTGATTCAGGGCTTTTCGCTGGGCGGCGAGTTCACCGGATCGATGGTCTACACCACCGAGCTGTCCTCGCCCCTCATGCGCGGCCTCGTCAGCAGTTCAACGGCCGCGGGCGTCACGCTGGGCTTCATCATGGGAGCCGCCACCGGCGGCCTCATCAACGCCACGCTCACCCCCGATCAGGTGAATGCCTGGGGCTGGCGCATTCCATTTGTCGGGAGCGTCGTGTTCCTGATCATCGGCTACTTCCTGCGCCGCGGGATCGCGGAGACCGAGGAGGGCCAGAAGGCTCAGCAGGAGCAGTCACCGGCGCTCGCCTCCCTCATCGCTGACTGGCGTCCCATCGTGCAGACCTTCGGCATCGTCGCGATGACAAATGCGGCGTACTACCTGACGTTCACGTATGCGGTCGAACGGCGGAAAGCCCTGGCGCAGGCCGGCAGCACCGTATCGAGCGGTGCGGAATTCCAGCTGGCGTCCATCATCGGCCTCTTCGTGGTGCTGTTCGCCAAGCCGCTCGGCGGCTGGCTGTCGGATAAGACCGGCCGCCGAAAACTGATGATGGCCGTGACGGTGATCACGATGGCGATGATCTATCCCGCACAGCAGATGATGCTGTACGGCACTCCTGGCACGTTCATCCTGGCGCAAATGATGCTGGCGATCCCGCTTGGCATGGCACTCGGGCTGCAGGGCGCCATGCTGGTGGAGATCTTCCCGCTGCGCTCGCGCGTCACCTCGATGAGTATCGCCTACAGCGTCACGCTGGCCCTGGCCGGCGGCACCGCCCCGATGGTGGCCACCTGGATGGTGGACTCGCTGGGCAAACCCGATTGGCCGGCGTTCTACATCATGGTCTACGGCGTGCTCGGCCTGCTGATCATGTGGCCGATGAGGGAAACCAACGACCGGCGTCTCGACCAGTAACGTTGCGCCCTCGACTACGCCGGGCGCATTGGCTCGAAGTCGTACAGCGAGGCGGCCAGCCTTTTCAGTCCACGATCGTGCGCGATCAGATCGAGATGGAGTGACGACCAGTCCGAGAGCCACAGGGGTTCGTGGCCCTCGCCGTTGTAGGTCTTGAGATAGCCGCCGCAGGACTCGCAGTGGTCGATGCGCAGGCCGGGTTCTCCTTCGATGGCGACAGCTGGCCAGGCGTTGGGAATCGGTGTCACAAAACGGGCAACCGGTTCGCTTGAACTGCCAGCGCGTGGCGCAACAGCCGCACGAGAGCAGACGCTTGCGCCCGGGATCGGTGCCGACCAGTTGCGCCATCGCCGGCAGCGATCCGCACGTCGGGCAATACCGGCGCAGCCACCGATCCTCGTCACGCCAGCCGTCGAACGCGATGCACGACGGGCCGCAGGTACCGCGCCATCGCCGTCCACGCCAGATAACGCAACAACCCGGGGACGGCGGTGTCAGGGTCTCATCGCCCAGCAGAAAGTCCGCGATGCGGCGCGAGGCCATGGGCGCGCGTCGCAGGTCCGCGTCGAGGGCGCGCGTCTCGGCGACGAGCCATTCCGGTGAGGTTCCGGAGGCCAGTCGTTCGACCAGCGCGGCCGCCACTCGCCCACCCGGCTCCAGATCAACGGCCGCCTCGGCGCTCGACAGCAGCGACACGCCGGCGAGAAAGTCCAGGCGGTAATCGTCCCAGTCGGGAATGCGGGCGTCGAGAACGTCGATGCCGGCCACCGCGCGATCGACCTGCGCGGAAAGCTCCGCGATCGGCCGGAGGTACGCATGCGCCTCCAGCCACTGCTCACGAGTCATCGGCGTCAATCTTCAGTGTCCGCTGAGGCGCGCTGTGAGTGAGTCGACGGGCTGCGCCTTCGGAAGCACCGGCATCAGACGGGCCGCCAGGCCAAAGAGGAAGATCGTCAGCGGCGATGAGGCCGACCGACACGCCCCACTCGACCAGTCGACGGCACGTAGTCTTCCGGGGCGCTCCCAGGGCATCCGGCCCCGGAACGTCATCGCGAAGATGACGACGTTCATGCGGTTGAAGGCCACGCCGACGACCGCGAGGAGCGACGCGACGAAGAGCACGTCGGTCCGCTGCCGAAGCGCCTTGCGCGCCAGCAGGATGAGCGGAAGCACGCCAAAGAGGAGGATCTCCGCCGCGAAGGCGATGCCGAGGCTGCCGGAGAAGGCGCCGGTGAACTGGTTGCGGATCGCCATATCTCCAAGTCGAAACACGAGATACACGAGCAGCGACCAGAAGGTGATTTGTCCGACCGACGCCAGTCGCGCGATCTCGAGCGGGCGGCGCCATCCCTTCGCGATCCACATCTCGATGAGGATCACGAGCGCGGTGCCGGCCGCGATCGACGACAGGAAGAAGGACACCGGCATCACGGGCGACCACCACTGCGCGGCGAGCATGTTCGGCATCAGCAGATACAGCGAACCGAGCGAGCTCTGGTGCATCGACGACAGCGTGACGGCGGCGATCGCCAGCATGATCGGCTCGGACTTCGAGTCGCGCGCGCGGAAGATCCAGGCGAGGGCGCCGAAGATGACGGCCGTCGCGAGCGGCATAGAGGAAGCTGCGCGACATCAGGTAGATGAACAGCGTCACGGCCCCTGCCACGTAGGCGCCGTTCCACTTCCGCCACGTCGCCACCTGCCTGGTGATAGCCCCAGTGCTCGAACGGAACCGGCAGGAATTCGAGCGCGAGGATCGTGACGTAGAGGCCGACGCACCACGAGACCTCGAACATCGCCGAGTGTTCCGGCGCGTTCAGGGCGAGCGCGTACGCGTGCCAGGGCAGGCCGAGGTCCGCGATGAGCGTCACCATCACGAAGGAGTAGCTCAGAAGGCCCATCAGGACGGCGGATCGACCGAGCCCGTAGAGATCCTTTCGCTGGAACACATAGATGATGCCGGCCATCGCAAACGCGCCCGCGGCCACCGCGATCCACACCAGGTCAAAGAGGATCCACAGGCCCCACGGATAGGTGTCGGAAAGGTTGGTGCTGCGCGCCAAGCCCCATGGCAAAGCGCGCGACCAGCGAGAGGACACCGAACGCGATGACCAGCAGGAGCATCCAGTTGAACGGCGTCAGCAGCTTCTCGCGCAACGGTTCGAATTCGACGTGGCTGTGATCCTTGGCGTGCTTCGACGCAGCCGAAGCGTCGGCCACCGCCTGAGCGCGCTTGCGGAAGAACGCGTACGCGGCGCCGAGCGCGGCGCCCACGGTCATCACGGCCGGGGGCACGGCGCCGAGCGCCGTCTTGGTGAAATGCGGAAACGGCTTCTCGCCGTAGGTCGGAAACCCGAGTTTCTCGAACGGCACGGCCGACAGATACAGGACGGTCGTGCCGCCCAGTTCCTTCTCTCCGTAGATGTGGTCGACGTACCGGTCGGGCCGGTCGGCGATGCGCTTGTGCGCAAGCGCGAGCATCTCGTCGCGGGTGCCGTACCGAAGCGCGTCGGCCGGACACGCCTTGACGCAGGCGGGAATCGCCATCGTGTTGGCGAACTGCTTGGCCGCCATAGTCGGACAGCGCCTGCCCGTTGAACGCGACCGGCGCCGGCTGCGGGCGCGGTCGGCGCAGTGCGTGCACTTCGAAATCTTCGGCGCGTGCGAGTTCCACTCTGCAGTCGGCACGTCCCACGGACACGCCAGCATGCAGTACCGGCAGCCGATGCAGTCGTCGACGTTGTACGACACCGGACCATCGCTCTGCCGGTACAGCGCCGTCGTCGGGCACGCGGAGACGCACGCGGGCTCCAGGCAGTGCAGGCACCGCTGCATGACGAACGCCGATTCGACGCCTCCCGGCTTCTCGGCGTTCTCCGTCTCGTGGAACGCGATGAGCGTGAACGTCTTCGCGCTGAGCGTCGCCGGATTCTGGAAGCCCAGCTGGTCGTCGAACTCGGTCTTCTCGCCGTCCTGCTCGTTCCACTGCTTGCACGCCACCTGGCACGCCCGGCAGCCGATGCAGTTCGCGATGTCGATCAGCGTCGTCCTGGCGGCGCCCGAGTTTTTGGGTGTGCTCATGTTCGTCCCCTCGGTGCTCCTGATCTGCGTGAGGCCGGGCGACTGGCCCTGACGACGTTGACGAGGCACGCCTTGGTTTCCTGGGTTCCCGCTCCGGGATCCGAGGCGTCGATCGTGAGGTGGTTGACGCTCGGGCCGGTCGACAGCCCCTGGAAGCCCCAGTTGTACGGCATCCAGACGACGGTGACTTCGCGGTCGCCGATTTTCAGCGCCTTCATGCGCGGCGTGACGAGCGCCTTGACCTCGAGCTCACCGCGCGCCGACGAGACGCGGACCCAATCTCCCGACTGCACGTCGAGCGTCTTGTGCAAGGGTGACGGGCAACTCCAGCACCGGTTCGGGGACGAGCTCGTTCAGCCAGGGAATATTCCGCGTCGTCGAACCCGCGCACCAGTGTTCGGCGACGGTGGACGTCATCAGCACGTACGGGAACTTGTCGACGGTGCCGATGGGCTGATGCGACTTGACGCGCGGATACTTGAGCGTCGGATTGCTGTTGACGCTCGGGTGCAGCACGTTTTCCACGGGGCTCTCGACGGGCTCGTACATCTCCGGCAGCGGACCATCTTTCGGCACGTAGGCCACGTCGCGCCAATAGTCGGTATACCTCTCGTCAGGGTCTTTGTACACGGCCGCGAACAGGCGCCCGACGCCTTCCGCGCTCAGATGGAATGCCCGCTGGCCGTTCGGCGTGTCGGGGCCGTCGGTCAGGACGGGCACGTCCGGCACGTCGTGTCCCGTCCAGCGCTTCGCCTGCTCGTCCCACCACACGATGGGTTTCGAGCCCGGATACGGCTTGCCGTGCCGATCGCACGACGCGCGGTTGTAGAGGATCCGCATGTTGTTCGGCCAGGTCCACCCGAAACCCGGATAGAGGCCGAGGTCTCCCGGATCCGTTTGCGAATCGCGGCGCTTCGAAAGGTTCTCGCCGTTGGCAAAGACGCCCGCGTAGATCCACGCGCCGGACGACGTGGAGCCGTCGGGTCGCAGGTCGCTGACTTTGCGGATCAGATCGCCCTTCTTGAGGCCGGTCTCCGGGTTGTCGCGGAGCGCGTAGCCGTTGATCTCGCGCAGCACGTCCTCGGCCGTGGTGTAGGTCCAGAAGGCCTTCTTGATGATCTCGTCCCTCGGCGCATCCGAGTCCTTGACCAGATCGCGCACGGCGCGGAAGACGAGGTCCACGATCTCGCCGTCGGACTTCGCCTGGCCCGGCGGCTTCACGGAGGCGTGACGCCACTGCACCATCCCGCCCGAGTTGCTGATGGATGCCGTTCTTTTCCATGAAGAACGCTGCGGGCAGCAGGATCACTTCGGTGTTGATGGACTTCGGGTCAACGCCCGGACGGCGCCAGAACGCTGCGGTCTCGGTCTCCCAGATCTCCTGGACCACGAGCGTCTCGAGATTCGCAAAGGCGTCGAACGTCAGCTTGAGGTTGGGTACGCGTGACCGCGGGATTCTGGCCGACGATCCACAAGAGCTTCAGCTTCCCGGCGAGGGCATCTTCGATCATCGGCAGCGTGCCGTAGTCCTTGGCCGCGTCGCGCTTGGGCAGCCACTCATAGGCATAGTCGTTCTCGAAGGTCGCCGCGTCGCCGAAGAACGCCTTGAGCAGGTTGACGAGGCACCGGCTGTCGGCGATCCCGTTCTTGCGCACGTAGTCGCGGATGGCCGGCTCGCCGTTGGTCGGCGAGTTGAGGTACCCCGGCATGTAGTTGTAGAGCAACGCCATGTCGCAGGAGCCCTGCACGTTCGGCTCGCCGCGAAGCGCATTCACGCCGCCGCCGGGCTTGCCGATGTTGCCGAGCAACATCTGCAGGATGGTGAACGACCGGATCCCCTGCACGGCGGTCGTGTGCTGGGTCATCCCGAGCGCGTAGAGGATGGCGCCCGGCCGGTTCTTCGCCATCGTCTCTGCGATCTGCTGGATCTGCTCGGCCGGAATGCCGGTGATGCGCTCGCCCATCTCCAGCGTGTAGCGCGAGACGAAGGTCTTCAGGCGCGAGAACACGCAGTGCGGGTCGTCGAGGCTCTTCGCCACGCGCGGCTTGCGGTTCGCGCCGAGCTGGTATCCCCAGGTCTTCGTGTCGTAGGTATGGCGATCCGCGTCGTACCCGCTGAAGAGCCCATCCTTGAAGTCGAACTCCGCGTCGATCAGAAAGAGCGCGTTCGTGTGGGTGACGACGTAGTCCTCGTCGTAGAGCTTGTTCACGATGATGTGGTTGATCATCGCGTTCTGGAACGCGGCGTCGGTGCCGGGCCGGATGCGCGCGTACACGTCGGCCGCCGACGAGGTGCGGGTGTATCGCGGATCGACGTGGATGATCTTCGCGCCGTTTTCCTGGGCCTTCCGGATCCACTTGAAGGCCATCGGGTGGTTCTCGGCGACGTTGCTGCCTTCCACGAGGATCGTCTTGCAGTTCTGCAAGTCGACCCAGTGGTTGGTCATCGCTCCCCTACCGAACGAGGCCCCCAGACCGGGGACCGTGGGGCTGTGTCAAAGCCTGGCCTGATGCTCGACGTAGGCCAGGCCGAGCAGCCGGGCCGCTTTCTGGAAGAGGTAACACTCTTCGTTGGTGTTCTGCGCGCCGCCCAGGAAGCCGATGGCGTCGGTCCGATTGACCGGAACTTCCTTGTCGCCGACTTTCTCAGTGGCAATCCACGTCGCGTCGCGTGTCTTCCGAACTTTCTGCGCGACCCGCGCAATCGCATCGTCCCAGGAGATGTCCTCCCAGCGGTCGCTGCCCGGCGCCCGGTAGCGGGGCGTCGTGAGGCGCTTCGGCGAGGCGTGCGTCGCGTGCATCGAGATGCCTTTGACGCACAGCGCTCCGCGATTCACGATGTGGTCGTAGTCGCCCTCCATCGTCAGGAGCTTGCCGTCCTTGACGGCGGCGATCATGCCGCAGCCGCACGAGCAGAAGTTGCAGGAGGTCGTGAACTCGCGGACGTCTGCGAGCTTCAAGTCCTTTGTCGCGGCCCGCATCGCGGGCACGTCGAGGAGGCCGCCGAGCGCGAGTCCCGACCCGCCGCCGAAGGTCAGCTTGAACAGATCTCTGCGGCTGAGTGTCGATTTCGGTGTGCCTGTCCGGTCGACGGAGTGTTCGGAGGGATTCTGGGCCGGAGTATCGAGGAAGTCATCCATGTGTCTTCTCCGAGCGCTGGCGGATAAGGGGCCGCCGCCGGCTGCGCCTACCTTATCTTCCCGGTCCAACCCCGTGCAAGGCCTATTGGGACAGACGCGCGCTCTGTCCGTCGCTCATTCCACGCGCAGCGCGTCCACGGGCTGAATGCGCGTTGCCGAGCGGGCCGGCCACACGCCGGCGGCCAGCACGATCATCACGAGCACCGCGGCTGACAGCACGTACGTCCATACGTCCAGCCTGGTCACCCCGAAGAGCTGCGACTCGATCAGACGCGTGCCAAACGCGGCGAGCGCAAGGCCTGCGACGACGCCGACCACGCCGATCCAGGCGGCCTGACGAATGACCAGGGCAAGAATGCGCCGGCGGTCGGCGCCAATGGCCAGCCGGATGCCGAACTCGCGGGTGCGCTCGGTGACCGACTGCGCGAGCAGTCCGTACAGTCCAACCGCCGCAAGCACAAACGCGGTCCATCCGACCAGTGACAGCACCCACGCGAAGGTGCGCTGTTCTGACACTTCCGATTCGATCGACCCGATCAGCGGCTGCGAGGTGGACACCGGAATTGAGCCGTCCACTTCACGCACGACGGATTCGACCAGGCGGGTGACGTCGGCCTCGGGCAGCGGGGAGCGCACGAGGACGACCCCGCTCCGCTGGATCTGCGGATACGGCTGATACAGGAAGAGCGGACGCTCGTCGGTCAGACTGTTCCAGTACACGTCGCGCACCACGCCTACGACGAGCGCCTCCCGCGTGGGATTGTTCCCTGCCTTCGGCAGCACGAATGTGCGGCCGGCCGCCTCGACCGAGCCGAAGAGCCGCTTCGCCAGGTTCTCGCTGACCACCACCGGAAGAAGCGTCGCGTTGGCCGGCGTCAGGGCTTCCGCGTCCGTGAAGGTGCGGCCGCGCACGATCGTGGTTCGCAGGACCTCGAAATATGTCGGGCTGATGTTGTTGGACAGGACGTTGATCGGTGGGCGATCGGCGCCCGCGGGGTCCTGCACGCGCACGCGAAACGATGAACTGAAGGGCGTGAGCCCGCTCACCGACACGGCCTCGATGCCGGGCCGGCCCTTCAGCCGGCTCACGAGGTCCTGGAAGTAGACGAGCGTGCGATCCGGTTTGTACCCATGACGTGACGGGTCGATGATGTGCCGCGTGACGTTCGTGGGATCGAAGCCCAAATCCAGTGCATGAAGATTCCTGAGCGTGGCCGCCAGGAGCAGCGAGCCGGTGACGAGCGCCAGTGAGAGCGCCAGCTGCACGCCGGCAAATCCGGCACGCAGCCAGCGGCCGCTGGTCACCGACCGGCCGCCACCGGCTGAGATCGACATGGCCAGACCCGTGCGCCTGTTGACGAAGGCCGGCGCCAGGCCGGCGATGAGGCCGCAGAGGAGTGACACGGTCAGCGTCACGCCGAGCACTCGCAGGTCGAGCGGAACTGCGAGGTGAGTGGCTGGGACGCCCGGGAACAGCAGCGACACGATCAACTGCTTCAGCCACACGGCCAGCAGAAGACCGACAAGGCCGCCGCCCGCGGCGAGCAATCCGCTTTCGGTCAACTGCAGGGCCACGAGCCTGGCGCGGCTCGCGCCGAGCGCCAGACGAATTGCGCGGTCGCGGCCGTTGCGCACGCCGCGCACCACGAGCACGTTCGCCACATTGGCGCAGCCGAGCAGGAGCAGCGCGCCACCAATCGCGAGCAGCACGCGTACCAGCTCCGCATAGCGTTGGCGCTGCAACTCGCGCGGTCCGAGTCCCGGATACAGCCGGGCCCGCACCGTCTTGAACTTGCCGTTCTCGTCCGGATGACCCTCGGCCAGTGCCGGGACGATCACATCGAGCTCAGCCTGCGCCGCTTCAAACGTCGCGCCTGACGCGAGCCGCACCACGAACGTATAGAAGATGCCGTCGGCGCGCGTCCGGTTGATCGGTCCGTTGAAGTGGTTCACGTACCCATACATCGTGGCGGGATACCAGACCGTGACACGGCTGAGCGGCGTGATCCCGGCGAAGCGTCCGGTGGCGACGCCGACGATCGTCATCTGCCGGCCATTCAGATAAATCGTCTGGTTCACAGCGCCGGCTGAATTGCCGAAGGTCTCGTTCGCAAACGCCTCGCTGACAATGGCGACCTTCTCACCTTCGGGCTCGCGGTCTTCCTCCGCTCTGAATGGGCGGCCGGCCACGAGCGGCACTCCGAGCACCTCGAACCCATTCGCAGTGACCCACGCGCCAGAGGCGTAGGCCGGCGAGTGTCCGGGGGCGGCAATACTGACGCTGCCTTCCTGGATGCCCGCAAAGCCGCTGATGGTCTTCGACGCGCGGCGGAGATCGTCCAGGTTGGCGTACGACACGCCGGAAACGCTGACGCTGTTCGCGTTCTCACGCCACTCGCCGGTCCACATCACACCCAGTTGCCGCGCGTCGGTCACGCCGGGCGTCGGTCTCCACAGCAGCCAGTTCCCGACCGTCAGGATCGCGGTGGTCGGACCGATCGTGAGCGCGAAGGTGAGCAGGACGGTGGCCGTGAACATGGGGGCGCGGCAAAGCGATCGCACGGCATACCTGACGTCGTACCAGCGCGCCTGGAACCAGCGGCCGCGTGACGGGGCCCCCGGGGCCGGAAGCACGAGCGGCGGCCGCTGTTCGATGGCGGCCAGCCGGCGCGCCAGCTCGCCGGGGGCATCGAGCTCGACCAGCGCTTCGGCGCGTGCGGCCTCGAGCGTGGCGCCGCCGTCTATCCGTTCGCGGACCTGGTCGTCCAGGTGCTCGGCGAGTTCCTCAATGATCTCGGCTTCGCGCTCGGGCCGGAGGGTGAGGCCGGCCAGGCGATCGGCGAGTGCACGCCTCCACTCGGACATGTGTCCTCCTCAGATTTCGACACCTGCGATCCGGCTCACCGCGCGCGCGAACGCCTGCCAGCCGCCGCGTTGCGCGGCGAGCACTTTGCGGCCTTCCGGCGTCAGCCGATACAGCCGCCGGCGGCGCTGGTTGGGCTTCTCCATCCAGCGGCCTTCGAATCCAGCCCCGTTTTTCGAGGCGGTACAGCAGGGGTACAGCGACGCCACGTTGAACCGCAGCGCGCCCTTCGATCGCAACTGGATGAGCTTGCCGATGTCATAGCCGTGCCGGGGCTGATCTTCCACCAGCGACAGGATCAGCAGCTCGGCGCTGCCCTTCTTCAGCTCGCGTGCGGGGATGCCATGCGCCATATGTCGTTATGCGACATATCTTGTAACGACACGTGTGGCAGGGTCAAGCGGGGGCGTCGCATCGAGCGTGAGGTCGAGTGTAGGATAGCGACCGTCCGGGCCACGCGACGTCGCGCGGCTGTCGCTTGCAGAGGCGGGAACATATGCGTGCCGCGATTCTCACGTTCGCCGCCGTTCTGGGCACGGCGGTTCAGTCCACACTGCCGCTGTTGCTGCGGCCGACGGCCGAGGAATTCACCAGGCCGGCTCCCGCCGTCTCGGTCGTGCGCCTCGAGACCACGAAGGGCACGGTCGATATCGAAGTGACGCGCGCCTGGGCGCCGCGCGGCGCCGATCGCTTCGTCAACCTCGTCCGTGCCGGCTACTACGACGGCAACCGCATCTTCCGGCTGAACCCGGGCCGCTGGGTGCAGTTCGGCATCAACGGCACGCCCGCGATCGCCAAGGCCTGGCGCGGGCAGACGTTCCCGGACGACCCGTTCGTTCAGTCGAACGTCAAAGGCACCGTCGCGTTCGCCTTCGCGGTGCCCAACGGCCGCACGACACAAATCTTCTTCAACATGGGTGATAACTCAGCGACGCACGACAAGGAACCCTTCACGCCGTTCGGCCGCGTCCTCGGCACCGGCATGACGATCGTCGAGGCGTTCAACGCCGAGCACCGGGAAGGCCCCGGCGGGATCCGCGCCGGCAAGCAGGACGCGTTCTTCGACGGCGGAAACGCCTGGCTCGACGCGACGTTCCCGGGGCTCGACGTGATCAAGAAGGCCATCGTCCGGGACTGACGCGCGACAAGACCGTCGCTGCATAACACGGAGGCCACGGGGACGCACGGAGACCACGGAGTTCTTTTCGGAAAAGCTCTGTCCCAAAATGTCCGACTCCGTGTCCTCCGTGCTTCTCCGTGATCCCCGCGTGAGCTTTTGATCTTGGGAAGCTCACTTGCGATACTGTCCTTGCTCGATCAGCGCCGCGATGCCGGCGGTGACGGCCGGCAGGTCGTCACGATAGGTCAGGCCGAACCAGGGGCCGGGCGCTTCGAGGCCGTGGAGCGTGAGCTCGCCGGTGGCGATGAGCTCGTTGATCGCTTCGGGCAGCAGGAACTCGGCTGCGGGATCGTTTCCCTCGCGCTCGAGGAACGCATCGAATCGCGTGCCGACCATGCCGAAGACTGATGCCGGGAAGACCCAGAAGTTCATGGAGACCATCTCGCTCCCGTCGAACGTGAGCGGGCGGCGGCGTCCTGCACCGGTGATCTGGCCGTCGCGCCGCTCGATCTCCGTCACTTCTTCGATCTGCAGCACGCGCCCGTCGCGCATCTGGCACCATCCGCGCGTGACCGGGCCGTGTCGTGAGAGCGTCCGATCGAGGCGCATGCCGATCACGGTCGCGGCGCCAGTGCGAGCGGCCTCGTCACACGCACCGACGGCCAGCTCATAGGCACGTGCGCCGTAGAAATCGTCGGCGTTGATGATGGCGAACGCGCCCTCCACTGTCGTCCGCACGGCCAGCACGGCATGGCCGGTTCCCCAAGGCTTGCTCCGGCCCGGTCGTGAGGCGGCTGCGGGCACGTCGTCCAGACGCTGCGACACGAGCGTCACGTCGAGATTCGGATCTGTGCGCTCGAAGTGCTGCTCGAATTCGCCGGTCAGTTCTTCGCGGATCACGAGAACGACGCGGTTGAAGCCGGCCCGCTGAGCGTCGACGAGCCCGAAATCGAGGAGCCACTCCCCCGCTGGACCAATCGGCATGGTCTGCTTCGGTCCGCCGAAGCGAGAGCCGGCGCCGGCGGCCATGACGACAAGGGTGAGACTCATGTGCCGGGAGTCAGCGCGGACGCTCGCCCGCCCTAGCGCACGAACTGGTCGAGCGACGCGACCTGCCGGGCCACGTCAGCATCCCAGGAGCTTTGCCGCTGGACGTTCCGGCCATGGTTCGTTTCCCCGTCGTACCGGAGCTGGGCAGTCGCTTCCTCGCGGATGAAACGATCGCTCTGGGCGGCCAGCTCCGGCTCCGACTTCAAGCACGGCTCGCGAAGCTCGCTGAAGTACCGCCGCATCCGGCGGGCGTGCACCTCGCTCAAATCGAAGTGCGTCTGCTCGTGCCGGAGCGTTCTGCTGTTCTGCGCCGGGTTCGCGAGAATCGCCGGCCGGACCCAGGACTGGCGCGGCAGGACCGCGGCCACGACACGGAACTGGAACGTCTTGCCGCGGCAGCCGAGCGCATGAAACAGGCTGTAGGCCGTCTCGGCCGCGCGCTCCGGGTCGCTCGCCGGGGGAATACCCCGAAAGTCGTCCCAGCTGAGCCGCCGGCTGGCCGACCACGGCACCGCGTCGTGTTGCGCCAATTCGCGGTCGACCTTCGCGACCATCGCGGCAGGCGTTGCCACGCCCCCCGTGCCGGCAGGTGCGCAGGCTCCGGCGGCGACCATCAGAGCGACGAGGAAGAGCGAGGCACCACGCATACTGCTGTGTCCGTTCCCTGACTCTATATCTGCTGACGAAGCCCGCGGCGCCCAAGTTCAGCGCACCGGGACCGTCGCGACCCAATCGTCTACCAGCTTCTGCAGCACGTCGAGCGGCACGGCGCCCTGGCCGAGCACGACGTCGTGAAAACGGCGGACGTCGAAACGGCCGCCCAGCTGTTTTTCGGCGCGCGCCCGGAGCTCCCGAATCTTCAATTGTCCCACCTTGTAGCCCAGCGCCTGACCGGGCCAGACGATGTAGCGGTCGACTTCCACGGTGATGTCCTGCTCGGTCTTCGCCGCATTGGCCTTGAAGAAATCGATCGCCTGCTGCCGCGTCCAATTCATCGAATGCAGTCCGGTGTCGACGACCAGACGGACGGCCCGCCACATGTCGTACGTCAACTGCCCGAACTTGGCGTACGGATCGCGATAGAACCCCATCTCCTCGCCGAGGCTTTCCGAATAGAGCGCCCAACCCTCGACGAACGCCGTGTAGCTCATGTACTTCCTGAAGTCAGGCAACCCTTCCAATTCCTGGCCGATCGAAATCTGAAGATGGTGCCCCGGCACCGCCTCGTGCAGCGTCAGCGCCTCCATCTCCCAGATCGGCCGCGCGTCGAGCTTGTAGGTGTTCGCGTGCATGTTTCCGGGCCGTCCGGCCGCGAGCGCGCCCGGTTCGTAGAACGCCGTGGTCTGCGAAGGCGCGCTCGCGTCGGCCATCTTCACGACGCCGTACGGCGTGCGCGGGAGCGTCCCGAACAGCCTCGCCAGTTCTGGATCGGCCCGCTTCGCGACGTCGCGATAGCCGGCCACCAGGCTCTCGGCGCTCTTGTGGAAGAAGGCCGGATTCGTCCGCAGATACTGCTTGAAGCCCTCGAACGTGCCGTCCCAGGTCACGCGCCGCATGACCGCGTCCATCTCGCCGCGGATGCGCGTCACTTCAGCGAGCCCGATGTCGTGAATCTGCTGCGGCGTTTGCGTCGTCGTCGTATGCCAGCGGACGTTGTAGGCGTACTGCGCCGCGCCCTTGGACGTCGCGGCGACCGCGATCGTGTCGCGACAGCCGGGTAAGTAGGTCTTGATCAGGAAGTCGTGCAATCGGGCGAACGCCGGCCTCACGGCGTTGCTGTACGCCATGGTGGCGGCCGCCGTGAGCCGATCGCGATCTGCAGTAGGGATTGATGCCGGGAACGCCTTGAGCGCCGCGAGCAGGGGGCTGGCGAGCGGATCCGCGACGATCTGTGCCTGGACCTGTGAGGGGACATCACGGAAGGTGATCTTTGGCGGCGTCGCTCCCACAGCCAGTCCCCGCTGCATCAACGCGATGGTCTGATCGACGAGGGCCGGCACTGACTCGAGGCGCTTCACGAGATCGTCGTACTCCGCGACACGCGTCGCGGGCATCAGGCTGATGACGCGCGGGATGTCCTGCTGCGCGCCCTCGAGTTGATTCATCGGCGCCAGGAGGTTGCGTGGGATCACGCTCCGGAGCGGCAGCGCGTCGTTCTCGAACTCGAGCCCGTCGACAGCGCTCGCGATCATGTCGCGGTAGAGGTCGTAATTGAGCTGGTCCGCCACCGGGAGCCCGGCGCGATCGATCGCCGTCACTCTCGGCAGGAGCTGCCGCAAGTACGCCTTCCGCGCGTCGATGGCCGCTGGCGAATAGTCGGTCCAGCGCGCGTTGTGACCGGAGATGCCGAGGCCGGTGGCCACCTCGGGATACTCGCGCATCCAGTAGTTCCAGTCTTCAGCCAGGAGCGCCTTGAAGCTGTCGGTCTGATTGGTCGGCGCCTGGGCGACGCAGGCTGCCGCAAACGACGCCAGGACGGGCAGAGTCCCGAGGAGCGACAGCCGCATCCCGCTATCGTACACGACAGGCACCGCTACGTAGGGCGGGCCGGGCTTCGGCCCGCCGACGCGGACTGAAACCCAGTCCGCGCTACGTACGGGCTTTGTTTTCGATCGATTTGGCGTGATCGGCGGGCCGTTCGTTCACCGCGCCGCGGTTGTAGCTCTCCGACTGTCCGGGCGCAATCGACAGGTACTGCCAGCCTTCGCCGGCCGCGACGCGACCGAGCAGCACGATCTGGCCCACGTGGTAGCTGACGTGCGCGAGCGCGCGATGGAGCGCCTCCACGACCGCGACCGGCTGGGCTCGAATGTGGACGGTCTTCGCGAGATCGGCGTCGGTGAGATCGGCCAGCGTGGCGAACAGCACGGACCAGCCGCGGTCCCACTTTTCGAGCAACTCGGTGCGACTGACGGTCCGCTCGACGAATTCCTCGTCGCGGTGGCGCCAGGGCTTCTCGCCGTCGGTGGTGAGGAAGTCCGTAAAACGTGAAGCGAGGTTCCCCGACACGTGCCACGCGATGATCGCGATGGAGTTCTGATCGCCCGGACCGCGCACCGAGAGCGCCGGCTCGTCGACCTGGCGGATGGCGCCCTCCGCGAGCGCCTTGTAGCGGCGGAATTCGCCCTCCACTGACGCGACCAGGACTCGTGACATGTCTCTACCGTAGCAGATGCCGGCCGGCGCCGAGCCTCCAGCGGTCCGCGGTGAAAGGCATCAGAACATCGTCATCTGCGAGCACGACGGCCGCGGCGCCGAAGCGGTGCCGGTGGAAGCCGGCGGATAGGTCACGTCGGCAAGACGAGCGTAGCCTGAGTCATTGGGGTGGAAGCCGTCGGCGGAGTAGATGCCGGGGCTGTACATCGCCGACTCGCACATCAGGTCGACAACCAGCACGCCGAGTGAGGTGAGTGCGTTGACCTCGGCCGAGAACCCGACGGAAATCTGCTGCAGGAGCCGCTTCTGGGCCACTGAGCGCCCGCTCACGTACGGCATCGCGGCCATGTTCGGCAGATTGAGGATGACGATGCGGGCGTTGGGAGCGCGGTCGCGAATCCCCGTGACGAGCGATCGAAGATCACGCCGGAATGTCTGGATGTGTGACGCGATGTAGGCGGACGGGTCCGCGCCGCCCCGGCCGGCCTCGACCGCCGAACCGACGATGTTGCTGTCGTTCGCCCCGGCGAACACGGTCACGACGGTACTCTCTTTCGCGACGAACGGCACGAGCCGCTCGAGAAAGTTGCCGACGTAGTCGCGGCCGAGGCTGACGCCGAGCGCGTCGACCGAGGGCCCGAGGACGGCGCCCGGCAGGCTGAGGTTCAAGTGCGTCAGTGTCTTGCCGTCCGAGGTGAAGCGGCGCGCGATGATCTGCACGTACCCGCGCCCATCCGGACACGGCGTGAACGGAACACAGAACGAGCTGCTGCCGAAGCCGATCGCGTCGCTCGCGCCAATGGCAGTGTAATTGACCGCGTTGCCGCCCGGTGACGGCGAGGGAGACGGGTTGTTCGGATTCTGCTGCGAGCAGCCCGCAGACCAGACCCCCAGGGCCGCCAGAGAAAACAGAAAGAGGCGGATCTTCATCGTTTCAGATATCGGTCGTTTGTCTGATAGCCCCTAGAGACCGAGCACGAGGCTCGCTCGCGGGAGGTGCTGACTGAGTCCACCTTCGCTAAGCGCTCGCTGCGCTCGCAGCTACGGCGGACAGCCTTCGCGATGCGCTCACGCTGGCTCGCCAGCCGTAGCTGCGAGCCAGCGAGCGTTTAGCGCAGGCTGCTGGCTTGCCAGCCGAAGCTCGCCCGAAGGGCGAGCGAAGGCTGGTGCGGAAGAGAGGACTCGAACCTCCACGACCTTGCGGCCACAAGCTCCTGAGGCTTGCGCGTCTGCCAATTCCGCCACTTCCGCAGTGGTCAGAACTTCAGAGTATATCAGGCGTCAGAGCTCTGAAATGGCTACCGCGCCCGGTCGGCCAGCTTGCGGAGGAGATCCTGGAACGCCGGTTCACCCCGGAGCGGGGCGAGAAACGGCTCGACCGGAAGCGTCCAGCCAGCGAATCCTGGCGGCGCGTCGGCAAGCAGTCGCGTGAGCGTCGCGAACGCCTCGGCGGGCCGTCCGGCATGGACGTCGGCAAACGCGGCGGAGACCGCCGCTTCGGCGGTCCGCCCGTTGGCGCTCAGGTCCGCGATCGAGGCCAACGCCCGGCTCGCAGCCGCCCCGGCGTCCTTGAGCCGGCGTTGACGCTGGCGGACGGCGGCCAGCCCCAGCCAGGATCGCGCATGATCCGGATAGCGCTCGAGCGCGCGCTTGAACATCGCCGACGCTGCCTTGAGATCGCCGGCGTCGATGAGCGCGAACCCATGGCCATCGAACGCGTCCATCGCGAACTCGTTGGCGAAGATGCCGCGGGTCGAAAGCTCGACCTCGCGATCGAACTCGCGGCGGGCCTGGTCGATGTCGCCCGACGCCAGGCGGATCAACCCAAGCAACCAGTGCAGCCCCTGCCCCGGAAAGCGCGACCGGCTCGCTGCCTCGGCGCCCTCGAAGCTGATGCCTTGCCTCAGGACGGTTTCGGCGAGCGTGAGATCACCGCGCGCGATGTGCACCATCGCCATGCCGAAGTAGGCGTACGACAACTGCGGATAGACCTTGACGACCGACTGCAGTGCCGCCAGGCGTTCGTCGCCCCAGGCGGCGACGCCGAGCCGAAACAGATGCCGCCAGTTCCCCGGCTCGAGCGAAACGGCCAGCCGCCCGGCCGCCACGGCTTCGACCGAACGCTCGGCACTCGTCAGGAAGAAGGCCAGCGCCGAATGCCCCTCGGCCAGGCCGGGATCGATCTCCACCGCGCGACGCGCATGATCGATGGCGGCCACCAGATCTTCGACGGCCGGCCTGGTGGCGGCCCGAGAGGCTTGAAACCGCCAGAACCTCGCGTGCGCCAGGCCGGCGTGCGCCAGCGCATACCGCGCATCGAGCTCGAGGGCGCGCTCGAAGTCGGCAATCGCGGCCGGCACCTGCGTTTCGTCGAGCGTCTCGAGCTTGAGGCGGCCCTCGGTGAGCGCCCGATAGGCATCGAGGCTGCCGGTTTCGCGCGCCCGGATGCGTGCCGCTGCGGCGGGAGTGATGTTGAGCTGCAGGCCGGCTGAGAGCTGGGTGACGATCGTGTCCTGCAACTGAAAGACGTCGGCAAGCGGCCCATCGGCCTTGGCGTGCGCCAGCGCTTCGCGAGAGACGACGTCAACCGCGCGGGCCGTGATGCGCAGGAACTCGCCGGATCGCTGAAAGCTGCCGACCACGAGCAGCCTCACGCCAGTCGACGGATCGATGCTCTCCGCCGACGCGCGGCGCGCCGCCTCCGGCAGCAACGTCCGATCGATGACGGTCAGGTCCCGGATCGCCCGCAGGTCGTTGGTGACCGTTTCGGCCATCCCGGCCGACAGCCAATCAACGCTGGCTTCGCGTGAGACATTGGCGAAGTCCATCACCGCGATCGTGCGCGGCCCGGACTCGGTCGCCCCGGGCACGGCGCGTTTCGGCGCGGGCGCCGGCACCTCTGGCGCCGCCTCGACGGCCGCCACAAAGCGATAGCCCCGGCGCGGCACCGTCTGCACGTAGGCGGGCGACGCGGAACTATCGCCGAGCGCCTGCCGCAAGTCGGAGACGACCTGCGTCATCGCGTTGTCGGTGACGGCCACATCCGGCCAGAGCGCCTGGAGAATATCGTCCTTGGTGACGAGCGCGGCCGGACGTGAGACCAGCAGAAACAGCAGGTCGATGACTTTCGGCGCCGCCGGAACGGGCACGCCGCCCTTGAACAGCTGGTAGCTGTTCCGGTCGAGCCGAAATGGACCGAAGCGGTAACTCTCCAAGCCGAGCGCAGTCTACGACAGGTCGGCTGTACCCGTCGTACCCGTCGTACCCGTCGTACCCGTCTATGCCGTCGGCACCTGCAGCTCCGGCATCGGCCGCCCGGCGAACAGCTTCTGGCAGGGCTTCGCGATCAGCCGCGACCAGCGCCGCGCGCGCGACTGCCGGGCGCTATCGGCGGAGATGCCGGTGTTGGCGTACATCTGCCGGTACAGCTTGGAGATCAGCACGAAGGCCAGCCGGCCCTTGATGGACTTGACGCACCGGCTGCGCTTCCAGACGACCGGCAGGCTGTAGAACCGATCCCACACCGCCTGCGTTCGTGCGCGCACCTCGTCGTTCGACATCGTCGGATGCGGCATGTAGTACTTCGGCCGCTTCGACGCCGGGATCAACCAGTGGCGGGTCAGCGGCGTGCCGTCCACTTCGGGCGGACGCTCCCCGTGACTCTTTTCCCACTTGTCGAAATCGATCGTACCGGGGAACGGCGTCAGCATCACGAACTGGGCGAACGTGAGCTCTGCCTTCTCCGCGAGCGCGGCGGTAGCATCGAAGGTGGAGGATCGATCGGACGGCAGCCCGAAAATAAACGAGCCCAGCACG
This sequence comes from uncultured Acidobacteriota bacterium, assembly GCA_963816795.1. Classification (GTDB taxonomy): domain Bacteria; phylum Acidobacteriota; class Vicinamibacteria; order Vicinamibacterales; family SCN-69-37; genus CAWFLT01. Next base: position 41,508 of record CAWFLT010000009.1, read on the forward strand.
TGCACACCGCGCTCCCGGAACGCGCGCAGCCGCGTCGCCAGTGCATCGCCCGACAAGTTGAAGTCCTTGTAGATGTCCTTGAGGCCTTCGGGCGTGACCGCCTCGACGCCGACCAGCGCCCCCTTGATATGCGCGGCGCGCATCGCGTCGAGGAACTCCGGATCCTCGGCCGCTTCCATCGTGATCTGCGTGAAGAACACGGTGTCGCCCGGGAGCTTGGCCAGCCGCGCCATGAGCTCGAACCGTTCGGCGCGCATCTCCTTCAGTTCCTGCAGCCGGGCTTTGTCTTCGCGCCGGTCGGCCATCGCCAGATCGTTCAGCGCCACCGGATAGAAGTTGTCGTCGGCGAGCGCGATGAAGCGGAACCCCTTCCGGCGCAAGACGACGATCTCGGACATCACCGCGTCGACCGTGCGCATGCGCGGCGCCTGGCCGTCGGTCCGCCAGACAGAGCAGAACGAGCAGTGCTTGGGGCAGCCGCGCACCGTCTGCACCGAGGCCCACATGTAATTGCCGGGTTTCAGCAGGTCCCAGCGCGCCGGGACAAACTCATCACCGGCGACGCGTCCGCCCTCGGTACTGCGGTTGCAGGCTGCCCGCCTGGATATCGTCCAGCACGCGCCCCCAGACGACGTCGCCATCTCCCCGCACCACGGCGTGCGCGGCACCATGCTCGCGCACCTCCTCCGGGAACAGCGTGGCGTGAATGCCGCCATACACCACCGTGGCGCCTGCTTCCCGCGCGATCTTGCCGATCTCGTAGCCGCGCAGCGCATTGCCGGTATGGATGCCGACGCCGACGACGTCGCCCGGCCGGATCGCGGCCGGATCGAGCGCCTCGAGCGTCTCGTCAACGATGACCGGATCCCCGTAGCGGGCCGGCGTCGCCGCCGCCAGCACGAACAGCCAACGGGGCGTGATAACCGCAACGCCGAAAGCGATGTCGCTGGGGTTGACAAGGTAAACTTTCATCGGCCTCCGCACAAATCGTTCAAAAACGAGTCTTCCTATCAGTAGGCGGTGCGGATCATGCCGCCGTCCACCTGGAGCGAGGCGCCGGTGACGTAACGAGCCGCTTCTGAGAAGAGAAAGACGGCGGCGTTGGCATATTCGTCGGCTTCGCCGTAGCGGCCGAGCGGAATGGTCTTCACGTAGTTGGCCTTCGCCTGCTCGGCGGACACGCCGCCGGACTTGCCGCGAATCACGTCGAGCTCGCGGACGCGATCGGTATCGATGCGTCCGGGCAGCAAGTGGTTCACGCGAATCTTGTCCGACGCCAGTTCATTGGCCAGCGTCTTCGACATCGCCCCCACCGACGAGCGCACGACGTTCGACAGCGCCAGGCCGGCGACCGGTTCCTTGACCGCCGACGACGTCGACACGACGATGGCGCCGCCACCGCGAGACCGCATCGAAGGGACGGCCAGGCGAACCATCCGGACGGCGCTCAGCACGAGGAGCTCGAACGCCCCCTTCCACGCTTCGTCGTCGAACGACAGCGCCGGTCCGGCCGGCGGTCCCCCGGAGTTGACGAACAGCAAGTCGACGCCGCCGCACTTTTCCATCGTCAGCGTGTGCCAGGCCGCGATCGACTTGGCCGACCGCACGTCCACCGCCGCGGTCAGCGGCTCGGTGTAAGTTTCGGCCGCGATGCGTTTGCCGGCGTCGGTAATCGAGAACTCGTCGCGGGCGCTCATTGACACTTTGACGCCCTCGGCGGCCAGCGCGTGCGCGACCGCGTAGCCCAGGCCGCGACTCGCGCCGGCGACCATCGCCACCTTCCCCTTCAGCCCAAGATCCATCCTGCGCCTTCCTGCCGGGCCGTCCAGGCCAGCACGCGATCGAGCGCGGCGCGCGTGCCTTCATCGAGCACGGCGCCCGGAGCCCGCGTCGACCCATCGGCGAGCGCACCGCGACGCCGGAGTACTTCCTTGCGAATCGCCATGCCGATGCCTTCCTGGAACTCGAAGCGCATGAGAGGCACGAAGCGGTAGAACAGATCCGAGGCCGCGTCGAGGTCGCCGCTGCGATAGAGCGCGACGACTTTGACGAGCACCTCGGGGAAGGCGAAGCCGGTCATCACGCCAGCCGCGCCCGCGAGCAATTCCTCGATCAGAAAGACGCCGCCGAGCCCGCCGAGGATGGCCACTTTCGTTTCGCCCGCCGCCGCCAGAATGCGCGCAGTCTTGAAGGGCGTCGGCGGATCTTCGAGCTTGATCGTCCGCGCCGCCGGCACTTCACGCGCGATGCGGGCAAGCAGGCCCGCCTCCATCGCGAACCCGGAAATCGGCGGATAGTCCTGCACGACGACCGGGAGATCCACGGCGTCGGCCAGCGTCTTGTAGTGGTTGACGACCGACTCGGTGTTCAGCTTCGGCGTGCGCGGCGGGCTGACCATCACGGCCGCCGCCCCGAGCGACTTCGCCTCGCGGCTGAACTCGATGCACGAGCGCACGCCGTCTGCCGACGCGCCGACAATGACTTTCGCGCGGCCGTTGACCTGCGCGACCACCGTCTCAACCACGACCGCGCGCTCGCGCTCGTTCAACCGGGACACTTCGCCCGTAACCCCGAGCGCCGTCACGCCGTTCACCCCGGCCCCGACAATCAGATCGACGACGCGCCTGAGGCTCTCGACATCGACGTCACCGCCCGCCTTGAACGGCGTCGGCAGCACGGAATAGACGCCCTCAAATCGCAAACTCCCTCCGAACCGACCCGTCAGCGTATCATGCTCGGCTGTGAATGCTGCGGCCCCGCTTGTAGTCGGTGTGGCGGGCGGATCCGGGTCGGGCAAGACGACCGTCGTTCGCCGAATCGTGGAAACCGTCGGGGATGGGCAAGTGACGGTGCTCGAACACGACCGGTATTATCGCGACCATCCGGAGCTCCGCCTCGAAGATCGGGCCGCCCTCAACTACGACCACCCGAACTCGCTGGAAACCGATTTGTTGGTCGAACACCTGCGAATGTTGCGGGCCGGACAGCCGATCGACGCGCCGGTCTACGACTTCGCTCGCCACGCGCGCCAACCGGTCACCGAGACCGTTCGCCCGCTCACCGCGATCATCGTCGAAGGGATTCTGATCTTTGCCGACCCGCCGCTGCGCGCCCTGATGGACGTGAAGGTCTTCGTCGATACCGATGCGGACACACGCTTCATCCGGCGGCTGCAACGCGACGTCACGGAGCGCGGGCGCACAGTCGACTCGGTGATCGACCAGTACGTCTCGACCGTCAAGCCGATGCACCTCGAGTTCGTCGAGCCGAGCAAGCGCTACGCCGATGTCATCGTGCCGGAAGGCGGGCACAACCAGGTGGCCATCGACATGCTCCTGACGTTGATTCGGAGCCTCGCGCGATAAGAGCGCCGGTCAGCGTCGCCAACGTTCGCGTCGCCTGGACCGCCCGTTGACAGGGTCTGTCAGACGATGGCATCGTCGTCGAAGGGCAAGAAACATGACGACGCGGGACTATTTTGGTGGGGCCGAGACGCTCGAGCGGCGCGAGCTGCGGTGGGGCACGCTTGTCAGGGAACCGGCGCCACGCTACGGCCACCAGGCGGTGCTGACCAACCTGACGGCCGCACTCGCCTTCCACGTACGCGACCAGAGCCTCGGACGTGTGTGCGTTTCGCCGGTGGACGTTGTGCTCGACGAAGCCCGGGCCCTGGTGGTGCAGCCCGATCTCATCTTTGTGTCAACCGACCGCCTCGCCATCCTGCGCGATCGCGTGTGGGGTGCGCCGGATTTGGTGATCGAGGTCCTCTCACCCGGATCCGTGCGGCGCGATCGCGTCGAGAAGCTCCGCTGGTACCGCCAGTACGGCGTGCGAGAGTACTGGCTGGTCGATGCGCACGCCGCGAGGATCGACGTCCTGTCCTTGACTCGCGAGCGCTCGAGGCGGCGGACCTTCACCGGCATGCGACCCGTGCGGTCACAGGTGCTTCCAGGCCTGACGCTGCTGGCCGCGGAAATCTTCGCTCTCTGAACGCCGCCGCTGCAGACCGCTACTTCAGAACGGTTAGCGTGACGTCCACTCTCAGGATCTTCTTCAATCGACACCAGCACGATCGGCAACCGCAGCTTCTCCGGCAACGCATCGATGGCGTGCCACAACTGCGCCGACCGCTCGGTGGCAATCGCGTCGTCCTCGAGCCGATCGGGCGCCGCGACAGGAGCCACCAGCTGCTCCTCCCTCATCGACCGGCGCCGATCTCCGCGCCGGTGATCGAGCGCGATGCGCCAGGTCATGCGCACCAGCCAGCCGCGGAATCGATTGCGGTCGCGCAGCTGTGCGAACCGGCGATGGGCGCGGGCGAAGGCCTCCTGGGCGGCGTCCTCCGCATCTTCGTGCTGCCGGAGGACGCTGTAGGCCACCCGGAACGCCAACGCAGAGGAATCCGCCAGCCGGGCCTCGAACTCACGGTCCGTCTCGACGCCGGCGCTCACAAACACGCCAGCCAGCCGGTCGGCAGCGTCATTCACCGCTCACCTGCGCGCTCTCAGACACAAGACGCCACGGGCGCGCGCTTGGTTCGCCTGGTCAATGGACAATCGGCACTCGGGGAATCGGCAATGGCAGAGACATCGGGAATGGCCAATCGGGATCGGAAAAGTGGCAATGTGTGTGCCGTTTGCCGATTCCCCGAGTGTCTTGTCGATTATTGGATTCGCACGGCGGCAGCGCCCGCCGCCGGGAAGCGCGAGAACACCTCGGGATCGTGTCCGGGAACGATGAGAGGTCCTGCCAGCGTCGCCATACGTTTTTGCGCCGCGAGATTGGCCGAGGGGTCCAGCGTTTGCGCGATCGCGAGGTGCTGTTCGAGGTTTCGATAAAGGTAGGCGTTGTCTGACGCGATCACGACGGTGCCGGCGCGCGTCGCCACGCCGACGTATTGCGACGCAAACGTATGCTTGCCGCCCGTATAGACCCGGACGCCCGGCAGGATCTCGCGATCGTCACCGTCGACGAGCTGCACGCGGCCGTCCTGCTTCAGTTTGAAAAGCATCGCCGCGACGTCGCGGTCGATCGCCCGATCGAGGACCTCGCCCTGGGCGCCGATGTGGTGCTCGAATTCCTCACGCTGAATCCAGATCCGGGCCCGCGGAAACAGGTCGGCGCCATCCGCGTGGTCCCAATGGATGTGGGAGAGCACCACATCCGTCACAGCTTCCGGCGCGATGCCCAAGCTCGAGTGCAGCGCATCGCTCGGCTTGACGTAGTCGCTCGGCTTCCACTGCTGGATGAACTTCTCGCGATAGAACCCCGCGTCGACGACCAGCACGCGCCCGCCCGCCATCCGGATGGGCCACACCATCATCGCGATATCGATCGGCTGCGATCGGTCGCCGCCGGCCACGAGTTGACCGACGGTGTAGCGAATCGATGCGAAGCGAACGGCGAAGACCTCATGGACGGATTGAGAGGCCAGCGGCCATGAGCCGAGCGTCAAGGCGAGGACGATGGCAACGCGTAGAATCGCGACGAAGTTCAAAATCACACACGGGGACCACGGAGTTGAACGGAGCCCACGGATCGAAGCGTGATCTTAACATCTTCGAAAAAGAATTGTGGTCGTCTCCGTGTTCTGTAGCGACGGTCTTTCAGTTTCTGCCCGGCAGCGGCATCACCTGGAACGACTGACTGCTGCCGACCGGCGTTGCCTGGCCGGCGGCCACCTTCACCAAGCGAGCCGAGTAGCGCCCGGGCGCGACCTGCGGCACGGCGCCGCCACCACGACCGCCGCCACCGCCGCCGCCTGCCTGGCCGGCCGCGGCCGCGCCTTCCGGTGGCGCCGCTGGCGCGGCTGGCGCCGGCGCGAGGCACTGCGCCTGGCCGCCACCACCGCGACCGCCACCACCACCACCACCACCGCCGCCCCCGCGACCGCCGGCGGCCGCTTGTCCGGGCTGCGCCACGCGCAGATTCCAGGCAACGCGCTGGAGGCCGGCCGCTTCCGGCACCTCGATCCGGCACAACTCGCGTCCCGCCGAATCACTCACGGCGAGCGCGAGATCGCCGGTGAAGCCGGGCCCGACGTGATACGTGAGCAGCGCCCCGTACGCCGGGTTCGGCGTCGCCACGTTGCCCCAGGCGGCGTTCTGTTGCGTGAGCACGTCGTACTGATACGCGTGCCGCAGCGGCAGCAGTTCGGCCTCCTGGGCGAGCGCCGCGGCGGTGAGGCCGCGCAGCGGGCTGTAGTCGTCGAGAATGTAGAAGCTGCGCCCGAACGTGCCGAGCACGAGATCGTGCTCGCGCTTCTGCACCGTCATATCGCGCACCTGGATCGTCGGGATGCCGCCCTTCAATTGCGTCCACGTCGCGCCGCCATCCACGGTGAAGAAGACGCCCCACTCAGTACCGGCAAACAGCAGGTCGCCATTCAAATGATCCTGGATGATCGACCACACCGGCTGCTTGTCGGGGAAGTTGCCGACGATGGAGCGGAAGGTCCGGCCGCGATCGTCACTGCGCAGGATGTAGGGCTTGTAGTCGCCGCGCTGCCAGTTGTTCAACGTGATGAAGACGACGTTGGCGTCGCGAGCAGACGCAAAGACGTCTGAAACGTAAAGCCCTTCGGGGACGGTCGCGAACCGGGTCGTCTTCCGCCAGGTCTTACCGGTGTCCTCGGTGATATTGAGGTTGCCATCATCCGTTCCGACGTAGAGCAGCCCCTCGAACACCGGCGACTCGTCCAGCGAGACGATGGTGCTGAGCGTCGTCGTCGCGTTGTTCCAGGCGACGGTCTTCTCGGGAATCCAGAGTTTGCCCATAATCGGAATCTCGCGCGGGTCGAGATTGCGCGTCAGATCTCCGCTGATCGGCGTCCAGCTCTCGCCGCGGTCGTCAGTGCGGTACAACCGCTGGCTGCCCCAGTAGAGCCGCGTGCCGTGATGCGGGCTGACGATGTAGGTCGCGTCCCAGTTCGTCCGCTCGCCGGCGCCTCGCCCGCCGCCGCCACCCCCACCGCCGCCGGCGGCCTCACCGGGCCCGCCCGCGCGCGGCCGGATCGACTGGCTTTGACCGGTGCGCAGGTCCAGGCGCTGGATGGCGCCATTCTGCGACGTCGCGTAGACGATGTTCGGATCGTCCGGATCGCTGCGCGACTGGAAGCCGTCGCCGCCGCCGATGTCGTACCAGTCGCTCGTGCGAATGCCGACGCTGTGCAGCGTCCGGCTCGGGCCGCACTGCGATCCGTTGTCCTGCGAGCCTCCGCAGACGTTGTAGAACGGCCGCGCGTTGTCCACACTGACGCGGTAGTACTGCGTGATCGGCAGGTTGGTGAAATGCCGCCACGTCCGGCCTTCGTCCCAACTCTCGTAGACCCCGCCGTCGTTGCCGAGAATGATGTGATTGCGATCGTTCTTGTCGATCCAGACGTCGTGGTAGTCGACGTGCACGCCGCCCAGGTTGGGAACGGCACTGAACGTCTTGCCGCCATCGCGGCTCCACTCGAGGTTCGTGTTGCCCGACCAGATCGTATCGGGACGAATGGGATCGACGTAAATCTCCTGGTAGTAGCCGGGGTCACCACCACAGTACGCGCCGGGCGCACAGCCACCACGCCCACCACCTCGACCGCCGCGACCAGCTGCCGCCGGGTCCGCGGCCGCCGGCTCTGGCGATGGCGATGGCGGCGTCGGGAACGCCACGCCCATGCGCGCGAACGTGGTGCCCGCGTCGTCCGAGCGGTAGAAGCCGGATTCGCCAGGGAGCCCGTTGATCAGCGCATATACTCGGGTCGGATTGGCCTTCGGATCGACGCCCAACGCGATCCGGCCGATGTCACCGGTCGGGATGCCGCTCGTGACCTTCGTCCATTTCGCGCCCGCGTCGGTCGACTTGTAGATACCGCCTTCTGGGCCGCCGCCGACCATCTGGCCAACGGCACGGCGACGCTGCCACATCGACGCATAGAGCACATCGGGGTTGTTGGGGTCGATCACGACTTCGTTGCCGCCGGTGTCCGGGCTCACCGTCAGGACGGTGCGCCAGGTCTTGCCGCCGTCCGTGGTCTTGTAGATCCCTCGATCACCTCCGGCCGACCAGAGCGGCCCTTGCGACGCGACGTAGACGACGTTTGAGTTCCGCGGATCGATCGCGATGTTCCCGATGTGCTCCGAGTTCTCGAGCCCGACCCGCGTCCACGTCGCGCCCGCATCGGTCGACTTGAAGACGCCGGCGCCGATCATCGAGCTCCGCGGGTTCTTGTTCTCGCCCGTGCCGAGCCACAGGACGTTCGAGTCCTTCGGATCGATCACGATGCAGCACATGTTGAAGGCCGGGTACTCATCGAAGATCGGCCGCCAGGTGTTGCCGCGGTTCTCGCTTTTCCACACGCCGCCTGCCGCGGTGGCGACGTAGTAGACGCTCGAGTTCTTTGGATCGACCTCGATGTCGGCGATGCGCCCGGTCACCAGACTCGGCCCGATCGACCGGAACGCGAGCCCGCGTACGGCGTCGGTCGACAACCGCGACGCCGGCGCCTGCTGGCCCGACATCGTGACCCCAAGAACGACCAGCGACAGCAACGAAACGAACCACGACCGCTTCATGTACAGTTCTCCGTCGTAGGGCGGACCGGGTTGCGGTCCGCCAACACCGCGGCCCGGAACCCGGGCCGCGCTACGAATGCCTATCGATACAACTGGTAATTCTTCTCCGGCAGCGGCACCACCGAGAACCCCTGCGACGGCCCGATGGCCGTGAACGTGTCGCCGACCATCTTGCCGAGAACTGCGCGATAGCGGCCCGGCTCAGCCGGCGGCGCAGCACCACCTCGGCCACCCCGACCGGCACCGGCGCCTCGCCCCTGGGCGCCCTGCGCGCCCTGCTGCGCCTGCTCGTCCTCTTCAACGACCGTGGCGATCGGTTCCGCCGCTCCGCCTGGGCCGCCGGCGGCCGCATCGACGGAGAGATTCCAGGTCACGCGCCGCAGGCCAGCGGCCTCGTCCAGCTCGAGTCGCCGCACTTGCTGGCCGGCGCTGTTCATGATGTTCATCACGAGCCGCGTATCGGCCGGCATCGTATCGCGCACGTGATACGTGAACACCGCCCCGTACGGCGGATTCTGCAAGGTGAAGTTGCCGCTCAGCGTCGCCAGCCCCGCAGAACCAGGATCGGTCACCCCCCATGTCTGGAACTGATAGGGATTGCGGACCGGGAACAGCCGCGCTTCTTCATTCAGCGTCTCCGCGCTCACTTCGCGCAGCGCGCTGTAATCGTCGAGAATCCAGAAGCCGTTGCCGAACGTCCCCATGACAACGTCGTTCTCGCGACGCTGGAGTTGCAGATCGCGAACCTGCGTTGGCGGCATGCCGCCGCGCAGTTGCGTCCAGCGCCGGCCGCCGTCGACCGTGAAGAACAACCCGAACTCCGTGCCGGCGAACAGCAGATTGCCGTTCACGTGGTCCTGCGCGATCGCCCACACGTCGTGCTTCGCCGGCAAGTCGCCGGTGATGTTCGTCCACGTCCGGCCGCGATCGTCGCTGCGCGCGACGTACGGCTTGTAGTCGCCGCGCTGCCAGTTGTTGAACGTCGCAAACACGACGTTCGAATCGCGCGGCGAGGCGAACACGTCGGTGACATAGGCCCACTTGGCGACGCCGGGGAAATCCTCGACCTTGCGCCACGTCTTGCCGCCGTCTTCGGTCGCCTGGAACAGACCATCGTCGGTCCCGACATAGATGAGTCCTTCCATGAGCGGCGATTCGTCGATCGACACGATGTTCGAAAGCGGCGTCGTCGATTCATGCAGCGCGATCGATCCGGGCGGCCAGACTTTGCCCATGAACGGAATCTCCGCCCGATTCAGATTGCGGGACAGGTCGGGGCTGATGCGCGCCCACGTGTCGCCGCGATCGTCGCTGCGGTAGACGTAATTGCTCGCCCAGTACAGCCGCGTGTGCGAGTGCGGGCTGATGATGTAGGGCGCGTCCCAGTTGATTCGATCCCCGCCACCGCCACCGCCACCGCCGCCCCCTCGCCCGCCGCGGCCGCCGCCTTGCGCACCGGCGCCGCCAGCCGCGCCTTGCGCGCCACCCTGAGGCGGGGCCTGCGGCGGCACCGGAGCCGGCGTCGCCGCGCCCATCTCATCGCCGCCGCCTCCGCCACCTCGCCCGCTGGTCGGTTGCAAGCCTTGCGCCCGGCCCGTGCGCCGATCGAATCGCGCCAATCCGCCGCTCTGGGAGGTCGCGTAGACGATGTTCGGGTCTTCTGGATCGGGACGCGCCTGGAAGCCGTCGCCACCGCGAATCAGGTACCAGTCGCTGTTGCGAATGCCGAGGGCATGCGAAGTACGCGACGGCCCGCACATCGAGAAGTTGTCCTGCGTGCCGCCACAGACGGTGTAGAACGGCTGTTCGTAGCCGATGCCGACGCGGTAGTACTGCGTGATCGGCAGATTGGCGAAGAACCGCCACGTCCGGCCATCGTCGTAGGTTTCGTACATCCCACCGTCGTTGGCGAGGATGAGGTGACGAGGATCGGTCGCGTCGAACACGACGTCGTGGTGATCGACGTGCACGTTGAACGAACCTTGACCGCCGCCCAGGCGTGCCGTGCTCTGCTCGACGCCGACCGGCGACCACGTTCTGCCGCCGTCTTTGCTCCAGTCCAGATTCGTGTTGATCGACCAGATGGTGTCGGGCGTCCGCGGGTCGACAAAGATCTCCGAGTAGTACGCCGGGCCGCCGCCGCGATAAGTGCTCATGCGCGTCCACGTCGCCCCCGCGTCTTCGCTGCGATAGAAGCCTCTCGCGTCGTCAGCGGTCGGCGCTGGCGGCGCTGGCGGCGGCGTGCTCGGGGCCGTCGCTTGTGCGCCTTCACCGCCGGCTCGCCCGCCGCCGGGCTGACCAGCCAGAGCTCCACCCGCGCGCCCGGCGGCTGCCTGGGCGGCGCCCGCCTGCGCTGCCGCTGCTGCCGGATCCGCACCTCCGCCGCCTCCACGTCCGCCACCGGCGGCGCCAGCGCCGCCGATCTTCGCGTCGATCAGCGCATACACCCGTCCGGGTTTCTTGGGATCGACAGCAAGTGCGATGCGTCCGACCTCGCCGGGAGGCAGTCCGCTGGTCAGCTTCGTCCAATTCTTCCCGCCGTTGATCGTCTTCCAGATGCCTCCATCGGGCCCGCCGCCGATCATCTGACCGACGTGACGCCGGCGCTGATAGGTGCCCGCGTACACGATGTCGGGCGTCTTCGGATCGAACACGACGTCTGTGAATCCGGTGTCGTCGTTGACGTGCAGCACGCGGTTCCACGTCGTGCCGCCATCCGTGGTCTTGTACACGCCGCGCTCTCCCCCCTCGGAGAACAGCGGGCCCTGCGCCGCGACCCAGACCACGTTCGAATTGCGCGGATCGATCGCAATCTTGCCGATATGCTCGGAGTTCGGCAGGCCCGACAACGTCCAGGTCTTGCCGGCGTCGGTTGACTTGTAGAGGCCGGTACCGAAGTGCGCGCTGCGCTGGCTCTTGTTCTCCCCGGTGCCGAGCCACACGACGTTCGAGTCTCTGGGATCGACCACGACACAACAGAGATTGAACGCCTGCACCTCGCCGATCTTCGGGAAGCTCTGCTCGAAGGTGATGCCGCGGTTCTCCGTCTTCCAGAGGCCACCGAACGCCGACGCGACGTACCACACGGCGGGATTCTTCGGATCGATCTCGACGTCCTGAATTCGGCCGGTCACCAGACCATGGCCGAGGCTGCGCACTTGCAGCGCCTCGAAGGTCCGAGCGTTCAACCGGTCGGCGCCGGCCCCTTGCCACGCGCCCATTGCGGCGGTCATCAAGAGAAGGGCTGTCCCTGCGACACCAAGCACACGTTTCATTGCACCAACTCCAACAGAATGTGAGTGAAATCGGTGGGCATTCTCGCATAGTTGACGGCCGGCTGCCACGGCGGGCGTCGAGAGACTGCTGCAGGTACACTGCAGCATGCGCCGCTCCGTGGTCGTCGTCCTGCTGTGCGCCGCGATCTCGGCGCCCGCGGGCTCCCAAAGTCAGGCACCGAGTTCCGTCGATCCGGCGCTGCTCCGTCCGATGCACTGGCGGAGTATCGGCCCGTTCCGCGCCGGTCGGACCAAGGCGGTGGCGGGCATCGCGGCGCAGCCGCACACGTTCTACATCGGTGCGGTCAACGGCGGCGTCTGGAAGACGACCGATGCCGGACGCACCTGGGTGCCGATCTTCGATGACCAGCCGACCGGATCGATCGGCGCCATCGCGGTCGCGCCATCTGATCCCAACATCATCTACGTCGGCAGCGGCGAAGGCATGCAGCGCCCGGACCTCTCGGTTGGCGACGGGATCTACAAGTCGACCGACGCCGGCCGGACGTGGCGCCAACTCGGCCTCCGGGACGGCCAGCAGATTCCTGAAATCGTCGTCGATCCGCGCAATCCCAATCGGCTGTTCGTCGCAGTGCTCGGACACCCGTACGGCCCCAATGCGGAACGCGGCATTTATCGATCGCTCGACGGCGGCGAGACGTTCCAGCGCGTGCTTCACCGCGACGAGAACACCGGCGGCGCCGACGTCACCTTCGATCCGGGTGATCCCCAGACGCTCTATGCGTCCATGTGGGAGGCGCGTCAAGGACCGTGGGAGAACGCGGCGTGGACCGGCGCTGGGAGCGGCCTCTTCAAATCGACCGACGGCGGCACGACGTGGCGTCAACTCACGAGGGGCCTCCCGACGTTTGCCGAGGGGCTCGGCCGGATCGGCGTGACGGTGGCGCCCACCAATCGGCAGCGCCTCTATGCGGTCGTCGACGCCGGCCGCAACGCGGGGATCTACCGCTCGGATGACGCGGGCGAGAACTGGACCCGCGTGAACGCCGATCCGCGAGTCGTCGCGCGACCTGCCGATGCGGCAGACATTCGCGTGCATCCGACCAACGCCGACGTCGTCTTCGTGCCGACTATCGTCGCGTGGAAATCGACCGACGGCGGCAAGACGTTCGTCGCGTGGCGTGGCGCGCCCGGCGGTGACGACTATCAGAAGATCTGGATCAACCCCGATCGACCCGACGTGATGATCATGACCGCCGATCAAGGCGCCGTCGTGACGCTCAACGGCGGGGAAACGTGGAGCTCCTGGTACAACCAGCCGACGGCGCAGTTCTACCACGTGAGCACCGACAACGCGTTCCCGTATCGCGTCTGCGGCGGCCAGCAGGAGAGCGGATCGGCGTGCGTGTCGAGCCGCGGCGACCAGGGACGGATCACGTTGCGCGACTGGACGCCGGTCGGCGTCGAAGAGTACGGCTACGTCGCACCGGATCCGCACGATCCCGACGTCGTCTATGGCGGCCGGATCACCCGGTTCGATCGGCGGACCGGCCAGCGGCAGAACGTCGCGCCACCCCGCGGGCCGTCCTACCGCGTGCTGCGCACGGCGCCCGCCGTCTTCAGCGCCGATGGACGCACGCTGTACTTTGCCTCCAACACGCTGTGGCGGACGACGACGGGCGGCCAGACGTGGACTGAGATCAGTCCCGATCTCTCGCGCGATCAGTGGGACGTTCCTGCAAGCGTCGGCGCGTATCGGTCGGCGCCCTCAGCGCAACCGACGCGTCGCGGCGTGATCTATACGGTGGCGCCGTCTGGCGATCGATCCCCGGATCATCTGGGCCGGCACCGACGACGGCCTGATTCACGTCACGCGCGACGCCGGCGTCAACTGGACGAACGTGACGCCGCCGCAGATCAGTCCGTGGGCCAAAGTCTCGCTCATCGAAGCGTCGCACTTCGATGCCAACTTCGCCTACGCCGCCGTCAATGCGTTCCGGCTCGACGATCTTCGCCCGCACATCTATCTGACCAAAGACGGCGGCAAGAGCTGGACCGAAATCGTGCGTGGACTGCCGGCGACGGGACCGATCAACGCCGTCCGCGAAGACATCCAGCGTCGCGGGCTGCTCTTCGCCGGGAGCGAGACCGGCGTCTCGGTGTCCTTCGACGACGGCGAGAACTGGCAGTCGCTGCGACAGAACATGCCGGCGACGTCGGTCCGCGATCTCGTCATCAAGGACCAGGATCTGGTGGTGGGCACGCACGGTCGCGGCTTCTGGATTCTCGACGACATCACGCCGCTCCGGCAGGTCACCCCGGACGTGCTGAAGGCGCCGGCGTTTCTCTTCCGCCCCGGGGTCGCCTGGCGGTTTCGCGACAACAAGAACACTGACACCCCGTGGCCGCCTGACGAGCCGACGGCGCCCAACCCGCCGGACGGCGCCATCATCAGCTACGTCATCGGCGCCGGCACGAAGGGGCCGGTGACGCTGGAGATCATCGAGAGCGCCACGAACGAAACGATCCGGCGCTATTCGAGCGACGACCCGGCCGAGCCGCCCGTCGCGGCGCCCAACCATCCTGACTACTGGATTCGGCCGGCAGCGCGTCTCGCCACCACGCCGGGGCTGCATCGGTTCGTCTGGGATCTGCGCTACGCGCCGCCGCCGGTTGACCGGGTGTCGTATCCCATCGCGGCCACGTACCGGAACACGCCAAGAGCGCCGCGGGGGGCCTTCGTGCTGCCTGGGACGTATCAGGTGCGGTTGACCGTTGGCGACCGGGTCTTGCGTCAGGCGGTCGTCGTGCGCATGGATCCGCGTGTGCGGACATCCACGGCAGATCTCACGTTGCAACTGAAGCTCTCGAAAGCCGTGGACAGCGCCATTCGCCGTCTCGCCGAGGCCCGCGCCGACGTCACGCAGCGCTCGGCGCAGGCCAGCGGCGAGGCCGCCCCTGCAGGCGACGCTGCGGACGTTGCAGGAGGCCTTCGCGCCGCTTCAGGGACTGTTCGAGTCGCTCCAGGAGGCCGACCTGAGCCCGACGCCGGCGGTCGAGGCGGCCGTGACGCCGCCCTCCAGCGCGTCGACGCGGCGCTGGCGGAGTACAAGACCTCGGAGGTCGGTTTTAGATGCCGTTACGGTCGGAGGGGCCGGCTTCAGCCTTCGCAGACACCCGCGCGACGCAACGCGGCGCGCGGCCCGAGCGCGGGGGGTGGGGCCCTGCGACGCACGCGAACGAAGCTGGCCACGACGTTGCACGCTTACATGGCGTGGGGCCCCACCCCCACGCCTCGGCCGCGCCGCTGTGCGGCGCGGGTGTCCCTCTACCAGTTAATCCGCCACACAATCTGCCCGAGCCGCCCGCCGGGATCGAACGTGTTGTCACTGTCCTGATAGGCCGAGGTCACCCGGAAGATGTTCTCGCCACCACCGGGATTGGCGACCGGGGTGAAGTTGATGTTGTCGAAGAGGTTCAGGATGTCCATGCGGAGCTCGAAGTTGAGCCGCGACGAGGCCACGAACTTCTTGGTCAACCCGACGTCGACACGCGTGAACCACGGCGCCCGAACGAGGACGGAGTTGGGCGCGCAGTCGCCCGCCTTGAGCTGGATGCACGACTCGCTGTTGGCCGGCGCGATGTAGCGGCCTTCCGGCACGCCGAGATCCGAGTAGCCCGTCGGATTGGTGATGCTGAGGCTATAGGCCCGGCGCGTGTTCAGGATGATGTCTTCGGGCAGCATCGTCACGATCTCACGTCCGGGGTTGAGCGTGTCCGGCAAGATCCGGAAGTGGTACTCCTTCGTCAGTTCGTCCACCGTCATCCCGACAAGGCGCACGTTGCCGAAGTTGATCGTCCGCGCCTGGATGCGGCCGGCGCCGCTGAACTCCCAGCCGCCCAGCACGCCGTCGAGCCACGGGTTCATGTCAGTGCCGAACCGGCGGCCGCGGCCGACCGGCACGCTCCAGTCCCATTGCATCTTGATCGCGTGCCGCACGTTGGCGGTCGGCGTGCTGACACGGCCGTAGTGACGGCCGAGGAACGACGACCCGTTCTCGAGCGCGTACTGGTAGCTGCCGTTGATCTGGAACCCGCGCGACATGCGGCGCCGGACTTCGATCTGGAGCGCGTCGTAGCCGCTGAACGCGTTGCTGTGATACACGCCGACGTCGTCCATGTCCGGATTGAGGACGAAGTGGTTCGCCGGGAGGCCCGCCTGGAGCGCCAGGCTGCGCCGCGCCGCGTTGCCGTCGAGGTCGCCCGCCGCGCCACTCGGGTTCGGGCTGCGGTACGCCAGGCGGCCGACGAACGTGTTGTTCGTCCAGTTCCCGCCGGAGTACGCCGCCGGGTTGTTCGCGTCGCGGCTGCCGTTGAAGTACGCGAGATAGGTCGGCAGCGGCGACGTGCCCGCGATCCCCGTGTAGGCGAACGTCGCGCCACGGCCAGCCGCGAGGTTGGTCTGGAGGTTCGCCATCGCCAGCCGGAACTCATCGTAGAAGCCGTTCTCGATGAGGTTGATCTCGTTGTACTCCTCCTCGGTCCACTGACTCACGCCGCGTGTGCCCACGAAGCGGATGTCGATCGCGGTGTTCCGCGTGATCGAGCGCTGCAGGCTGATGTTGTAGGTGCGCGCGTAGGCCACCTGGATGTCGGGCGAGAAGATGTTCAGATCGTCGGCGCGGCCGGGCCGGGCCGAAATCGGATACGCCGGCGTGCAGTTCTGACCGGACGAATCGCACTGCACCGCGGGAATCGTGTTGAACGGCGGCGGACCGAGCCGATCGCGCTGGCTGAAGTACAGCGGCACCTGCTCGCCGGGCGGAATCAGGTTGCCGTTGGCGTTGCTCCGCGTGACGCTGATCTGGCTGCCGGGATTGGCACCGTACTGGCCCGTGTAGACGCCCATGCCTTCGCGGTTGTAGGCGACCGAGTAACCGCCGCGAAGCGTCGCCTGTTCCGGATCGCCCAGGATCGTGCGCAGCCACCCGGATTGCACGTTCGGCCGCCACGCGACGCCGACGTTCGGCGCCAGGTTGTTCCAGTCGGTGTTCCAGCCCGGATCGCTCTTGCCGTAGGGGTAGAACTGCGGCACCTTGCCGCCGGACGTGCCCGGCTCGAACCACCGGCACAGGCCGTTGCCGCCGATCCCCGAGATGCCGCACGCATCCGCGTAGGTCGAGTAGGACATGATGTCGTTCAACGGCCGGAACGGCATCTGGACGTCCCACCGCAACCCGCCGTTGATCGTCAGCGTCGGCGTCGCGCGCCAGGAGTCCTGCATGAAGAGCGAGTACTCGTCCTGTTTGCCCGTCTGGTTCCGCGTGCCCAGGTACACATACTCGTTCGTGTTCTCGTCGAGCACGAGCGTGCCGCCAATGCTCGTCACGCGCCCGGTGAGCAGCCCGAAGAGCGCTTCGGCATTGTCGCGCTGCCCGGTGGACGATCCCGGGAAGTTCGCTTCCGCGAACAGCGCGTTCGCCGGATCCTGATCGAGCACGCCGAAGTTGATCGCCGGGGCCATCGTCTGGTTCCTGACCCACACGCGGCCGAAGTAGGCCGACCCGCCCAGGCTCAGGCTGTGCGTGCCCTTCTGCCAGGACAGCGTGTCGTCGATCTGCCAGCTGTAGGCGCTCCGCCAGCTCTGGCCGGTCTGCGTGTGCCAGTTGGTCAGCGTGTTGCCGACGTTGCCGAGCGCGAGCGCGTAGCCGCCCTGGTCCGCGAACGTCTGCGGGCCATCGCTGTCGAGATCGCCGAAGTAGCCGGGACCCCATCGGCCACCACCCTTCAGCTCGTTGACCATGTTCGACGAGAGGGTGGACCGGAGCGCCCCGGACCCCTGGTTGCGATAGGACGTGTACTTGCTGTAGTTGAGCGCGCCGGGAAATCGGAAGTCGTCGTCGTTGAGCTGGTCCGGATCGCGGACGACGATCTGCCAGTAGTAGGTGCCGCTCAGGCGGTGACGCGACGTGAGGTTGTAGTCGATCTTCACCACCGGCTGCTTTTCGTACTGGTTGCCCGGGCTCTGCCAGGCGAAGTTCATCGTGTTCGGATTCGCGTTCTGCGTGACCAGGCCGGTCGTCCCCGACGACGAACGGATCTGATTGAGAATCTGCGCGACCGTCGGATCGGGCGCGTACGGGATGCCGTTCTGGGCGGCGAGCGCTGCGAGATTCACTTCCCGGGTCACCGTCTGTCCACCCGACGTGACGTTGTAGCGGAAGACCCCCGACTGAGTCGTCGGGTTGACGATCGTCCGGTCGCGCGTGTAGTTGTTCGGGAGCCGAAGCTCCTCGTAGTTGAAGAAGAAGAACGCCTTCCCCCGGCCGTCATAGAGGCCGGGCAGCACGATCGGGCCGCCCTGCCGCGCGCCGAACTGGTTGAGGACGATGTCGTTCTTCGGCAGCCCGGCGTTCTTGTTGAACCAGTAGTTGGTGTTGAGCCCCGGATCGCGGAAGTAGTGATAGGCGCTGCCGGTGAACCGGTTCGTGCCCGAGCGCGTCGCGAACGCGACCTGCACCGCGCCGTGGCCGCCCACGTCGGCGCCATTGGCCGCCGTCGTCACCGTCACGGCTTCGACGGCGTCCTGCCGCGGCGTCACCATCGCGAAGAGCCCTTCGGTCGACTTGTTGAAGTTGTCGTTGTTGTTCACCCCGTCGAGCGTGATCGCCACGAACGAATCGGGCAAGCCGTTGAAGTTCGAGTTCCGGTTGGTCGTCGCGGTGTTGACGCCGGGAAGGAACGTGACGGCGTTGATGGCGTTGCGAGTCGCCATCGGCATCTTGTTGATCTGATCGGCGTTGAGCGTCGAGGACACCGTCGCCGTCTGCGTGTTGACGATCTCGACGCCGCCCTTGACCTCGACGGTTTCGGTGAGGCTGCCCACTTCAAGCGTCGCCTTGACCGACTGCACCGTGCCGATCGTCAGGCGCACGTCGTTCAGCACGGCCGTCTTGAATCCGGAGAGCGATACGGTGAGCGTGTACGTCCCGGGTTCGAGCGCGGGAATGGAGAACGTCCCGGTCGTGTTGCTCACGGCGGTCGTCGTGGTGCCCGTCGCGTTGTTCTTCGCGACCACGGTGGCGCCGGGAATCACGCCTCCGCCAGTATCGACCACCGTCCCGGAAATGGACGACGTCGTGCTGCCCTGTGCGAACGCGTGTGAGCTCGCCAGACAGAGAAAGGCCGCTGCCAAGATCAGCCGCCGCAGACTGTGTCTCATCGATCGATCACTCCTTGCACCTCCGCCGGTGTCGCGAGCCGTCCGGGCGTGGCGACACCCGGCCCGCGCGATCGAGAGAGATGCTGGCCACTACGCTAGGAGCGCCGATCCGCGGTGGTCAACGAGATTGGGACCAGTGGCCCCTTGCGTTTTCGCACATGCATCGGTTACGGATATATCTGCAACGGATGATCTCGGGCTGGCGGACCGGGGCGCCGCCAAAAAGGATGTGACGGGTGGGCAAGATTCAGGGCCAGGCGGCCGCGTTCCTGCCGCTGACACCGGCGGTGTTCCATGTCCTGCTCGCGCTGTCTGATTCCGAACGGCACGGCTACGGCATCAGCAAGGAGGTCGCGGTCCGCACCGGCGGCACCGTCCGGCTGGGACCAGGCACACTCTACGGGACACTCACGCGCCTGCTCGCCGCCGACCTCGTGAACGAGACGGCCCCGCCCGATTCGCGCGCCACCGGCGCCGATCACCGGCGGCGGTACTACCGGCTGACGCCGCTCGGCCGCGCGGTCGCCCGCGCCGAGGCGCGCCGCCTGGCCGACCTCGTCTCCATCGCTCGCGCGAAGGCCATGCTGCCGGTCCGCAGATGAGGTGGCTCGTGGGGCCCCACCCCCACTCGCGGCGCTCAGCGCCGCTCCTACGTCGCGGGCTTCGCGGTGACTTCCTTGATCGCTCGTGGGGCCCCACCCCCACTCGCGACGCTCAGCGCCGCTCCTACGTCGCGGGCTTCGCGGTGACTTCCTTGATCGCTCGTGGGGCCCCACCCCCACTCGCGACGCTCAGCGCCGCTCGCTACGTCGCGGGCTTCGCGGCGACTTCCTTAATCGCTCGTGGGGCCCCACCCCCACTCGCGACGCTCAGCGCCGCTCCTACGTCGCGGGCTTCGCGGTACCATCGGTCGATGTCAGCGCGCCGAACCGCCGCGCCGATTCTCTTCGCCGATCCTGGCGACGGTCGTTCCTGGTCGCGCCGACGCGCAATGGTTTGTGGCCGCGTATCTCGGCGCGAACGCGACGGCTTCGGCAACGGTCAGCGTCGACGTGCCCGCCGAGGGCCTGGCGCTCGACTATCACGACGTCGGATTCGACGCCCGTCCCTTCGAATCACCGCAGTACTACGGCATCCGCGCCGGCCGGCTGTTCGGTACCGGTCGCCGCTTCGGCGTCGAGATCGAGCTCATTCATCTCAAGGTCTACGCCAGGACAGCTGAGACCTATCCGGTGACGGGAGAATTCGGCCGGGCGCTCGTCACCTCGCCAGGGCGCGCTGATGGCGCGATGGACGCCGTCGTTCAGCGCTACGCGATGAGCCACGGTCTCAATTTTCTGGTCGTGAATTTCGTCAGCCGGACGCCAATCGGCGACGGACCCGTCGCTTTCATCGCACGCGCCGGCCTGGGTCCCACGCTGCCACATGCTGAGACGACCGTGCTGCAACAGGCCCGGGATCAGTACGAATACGCTGGATTGGGCGCACACGTCGCGGCCGGGCTCGACGTCCGTTTGCGCGGTCGGCTGTCACTCGTGGGCGAGTACAAGTTCACGCTCGCGTCGCCGCGCATCGACCTCGCTCAAGGCACCGGCGAGATGACGGCAGCGACGCATCACGTCGCGTTCGGTCTCGCATTCGGACTCGCGCGCTGATATTCTCTCGAGACCGTGCTCTTTGGCGCCTGGGCGATTGCCCTTACGCTAGTTCTTCAGAATCCGCCGCCCGGTTCACCCGCCGCCCCCGACATCTGGACCGACGACAAGCCCTTCGAGCGCGTCTTCCACAATCTCGCGCACGACGTCCAGGCGCTGGCGAGCATTGAGACGCTCGCGATCGTTGGCGCCGGCGGGGCCGGCGCGCTGATCGTCCATCCGTACGACGCACGCGTCGCCGAGTGGGCCGCGACGACCGAATACTCGTCCTACTCGCCGCTCGGCGACCTGCTGGGCGAAGGCTGGTTCCAGGCGACGACCGCGCTCGGCACTTACGCCGTGGGGCGGCTCACGAAGGATCGCACGGTCACGCACATTGGCAGCGACCTCATCCGCGCCCAGTTGCTGAACGGCATCATCACCAAGACTCTGAAGCTCACGACGCAACGCACGCGTCCCAACGGCGGCAGCCAATCCTTCCCCTCCGGCCATAGCTCAGCCACGTTCGCTTCCGTGGCGGTCTTGCAGAATCATTTCGGCTGGAAGGTCGGCGTCCCGGCGTACGCCGTCGCGACGTTCATCGGCTGGGCCCGCTTTCGCGACAACTCGCACTGGGTAAGTGACGTCGTCTTCGGTTCGGCGCTCGGCATCGCCGTCGGCCGCACGGTGGTCGTCGGACACGCTCCGAAGTCGTGGCAAGTGGTGCCAACGGCGACGAAAGGCGGTGGCGCCATCTTCTTCATCAAGAGGAATTGATCGCGGCCCGAAACCCGGGCCGCGCTACGTACCAGCCTCCGCACAGACTCAGGCCGCGCTACGTACCCGTCGAGCCGAATCCGCCGCGCGCCGGCCGATCGATGGCGTCCGGTTCCTCCCAGATCGCCTTGACGAACGACAGGATGACGCCTTGCGCCAGGCGGTCGCCGCGGCGAACCGCGACCGGAGCGGCGGTGAAATTCAGGACCTGAATCTTGATCTCGTCAGTTGGGCCGCAGTAGTCCGAATCGATGACGCCAACTCCGTTGGCGACCATCAGGCCACGCTTGAGCGGCGTGCTGCTACGGGCGAAGACGCCAAGGAAATGGCCGGCCGGGACTTCGACGATCAGCCCGGTCGGCACAAGAGCGACTTCCCCGGGCGCGACCGCCATGTCCACGCTGGCGGAGAGATCGAAGCCGGCGGATCCGTCGGTCGCGTAGGCCGGCATCGCGATCGACGGATCCAGCCGGGTGATTCGGCAACGCGTCGCTGCCTGACGGGGCCCATTGCCCCATAACCTCATTGCCTCACTGCCCCATTGCCCCATTGCCTCATTGCTTGTCGCCCCCCGGCGCGGGCGTCACGACCTGCTTCTTGAACATCAGGCTCACGTCACGCGTTCCGCGGTCGAGGTACGACACGCCCTTGTCCATCCACGCCGGACGCGGCTTGCCGAGCAGGTAGTGATCGAAGAACTCGTCCATGTGCACGGTCCAGTGCTTCATGTTGTCGCGGTTGCGGAGGCCGTGCGGCTCGCCGTTGTAATTGAACATGTAGGCTTCTTTGCCCAGCCGCCGCATCGCCGTGTTGAACTCGATCCCCTGGTACCACGGGACGGCGTCGTCGCCGTCGTTGTGAATCGAGAGGTACGGCGTGTTGATCCGCTCGACCCAGAAGATGGGCGAGTTCTCGATGAACTGAAGCGGCGCGTCCCATGGCGGGGCGCCGATGCGGCTCTGCGTCTTTTCGTACTGGAACTGACGCACCATGCCGGTGCCCCACCGCACGCCGCCGTAGGCGCTGATCATGTTCGAGACGGACGCGCCGGCCTGCACAGCGGCGAAAATGTCCGTCTGCGTGATCATGTAGGTGATCTGGTAGCCGCCCCACGAGTGGCCCTGAATGCCGATGCGCTTCGGATCGATGTACCCCTGCTGCATCACCGTCTGAATCGCCGGGATCACGCACTTCATGGCGCTCGGTCCGGGGTAGCCCGTCTCGTAGACGATGTCGGGTTGCAGGACGATGTAGCCGTTGCTGACGTACCGGGACAGGTTGACGCTCGTACCGACGTTGGGCGCGCGGTACCCATGGAGCCCCTGTGAGAGCTCCTCGTAGATGTAGACCATCATCGGATACTTCTTCGTCGGGTCGAAGTTTTCCGGTTTGATCAACATCGCGTTGAGCGTCTTGCCGTCGGTATTGATGTACTTGATGTTCTCGGCCTTGCCCCAGACGTAGTCCGCCTGCTGCGGGTTGGCGTTCGAGATCTTTTGCGGGCTGGCGAAGTTGGTGTCGCTGATCCACAGATCCGGGAACTCGTCGAATCGCGACTGGGTGAAGACGACCGTCTCCGCCCGCTTGGCTTTCGTCGGCGCGCCGAGCTGCTTGTCGAGCATGATGAGCTTCTCGGGCGCGGCCGTGCCGGTCAGGTTGACGCGGTAGTATCCGGACGCCTTCGTTTGATCGTTGGTGGCCGCGAGCAGCAACGGCTTGTTGGCCGGCACGAAACGCGCCTCCGGGTCGAGCGACCGGTAGCGGAAAACGATCTGCTGCTTCCGACCCTCGCCGCCGGTCACCATGCGGGCGTTGGTGCCGTCAGGCCGGATCTCCCAGATGTCGAACTGATCGTTCAGCAGCACCGACTTGTCGCCGTCAGTCCAGCCGGCGACGCCGAGCGACGGCGCCAGGTCCGGCGTGTCATGACTCTCGTCGAAGAACTTCACCGGCAGCCGCTCGGTGAGGTTCACGCGGGTGCCAGTCGCAATCTGGTAGGTGAACCAGTGGCCGGACGGCTCATCGAAGTAGATCATGAAGTTGCCGCCGGGCGACATCGAGTTGGCGCCGTTGTAGTGCTCGAGGACCTTCTTGCGCTGGCCGTTCTTGAGGTCGACGAGATAGACGTCGTTGTATGACGTGTCCCAGGACATTTCCTTCTGATAGGCGACGTCCGAGGTGCCGAGCGCGCGCAGCGGATCGGCGCCTGGATTGACGTTGGGCAGGTCTGGAGTCGCGAGCTGCACCAGCCGCTTATCGGACAGGTGGACGACGGCGCGGTAGTTGCGATTGCGCTCCTGCGTCGCCCGCACCTGCTGCATCGGCTGAATCTGCGCGTCGCGCGAGCTCCAGAGATCGACGCGCAGGGGCGCCGTGGCATTCGGATCGCGAGGCGGCGCCGCCGGCGGTGCGATGCCGAGGTACAAGCGTGCGCCATCTTCCGAGAACCGCGGCGCGAAGTTGTCGCTGACGACCATGCCCGACGCGATGCCGCGCGTCGATCCCGAGACCACTTCGGTCGCGGCCGTGTCCCCCGTCTTCCAGTAATAGAGCCGGTACGGCGCGACCCGCTTGTCGTACTCGGCGGTGTCGCTCAGGAAGGCGATCTGCTTACCAGCGTCGTCGAACGACATGCTTTTGTAAACGCCGCGGCCGCTCTTGAGCGGCGTGACCGATCCGTCCGCGGTGCGGCGGACGAACACGCCGTCCTTCGCTGCGTCGTTGGACGAGACCGCGTAGGCCAGCATCGTGCCGGTCTTGTCCCACGCGAATTCGGTGACTTCGGGAATCGTGACGTCCTGTCCGGTCGTGAGGTTGCGCAGGATCAGGTCGCTCCCGGGATCCTTGCGACGCTCAGCAGGCTGCGTGCCCGCCGCCGGCGTACTGCCTTCTGCCGCGGGCGTTTGCGCCGCCGGGGCCGCCGCCGGTGGTGCGCCACCGCCCCCGGCTCGGCCGCCGCCGCCCGCGCGTCCACCAGCGCCCGCCCCGCGTCCACCGGCGCCGCGTCCACCGCCGGCTCCAGCGCGACCTTTGTGGTACGCCAGCCACACCGATGACTCCTCCGGCAGCCGGAAGGTGCTGATTTGTTCAACCGTCGTGACCTCGCCGCCCGGGAGCGCCATGATGCCGAGCGCGTTGCGCGACGGCGCGTTGGCGTTCGCCCCGCGCCTCGGCGCCTCCGCGTCCAGCCGGCGTCGCCGCCGGCCCCGCGTTCTGTCCGCGGCCGTTCCGCTCGTCGTCAGCCTTGGTCGGCACAATCGTGAACACGACAAACTTGCCGTCCGGCGTGAAGGTCGGATTCGTCCCGCGCGCGTGCTTGAGCTCCTGGTTGGTCTTCAGGTTGCGGACGATCAGCTCGCCGTCCTCGCCTTGCGACGTGAGCGCGTAGGCGACCCACTGGCCGTCCTCCGAGAGCCGCGTCCCCTGAATCGATCGCCAGTAGTCGTACGCGTCGTACGAGAGTGGCCGCTTCGCGCGTCCCTGCGCCTGCGTGGCGGGCTGCCAGCCGGACCAGACAACGGCGATCGCGACAATGGACGACACGGCCAGCAACCGGCTGGAGAATCGGCGAACCATGGCTTGCTCCTTTTTGCGATGAGGCACGGGGAATAGCGCCTATTATGGCGAAAAGCTGGGGACGTGCAAACGAAGAGATTCTGGGTAAATCGCTGGCCCAGACAGCACCTTCACGGGGAAACGACATGCGGCGGCTTGGGCTCAGCCTGATTCTGGTGGCGGCGACGGGACTGGCGGTCGGTTCGCAGGAGCGGCCACGCGCTCGGGATCTCGGCATTGCGCCGGGGCGGCTTCCCCCGGGCCGCTCAATGCCATCACCGACGTCTCGGGGGTCACCGTCGGCCACACGACCGTCGTCAGCGCCGAATCCGTGCGCACCGGGGTGACGGCGATCCTGCCGCACGGCGGCAATCTATTTCGGGAAAAGGTGCCGGGCGCCGTGTTCGTGGGCAACGCGTTCGGCAAGCTGGCCGGATCGACGCAGGTCGAAGAGCTCGGCACGATCGAAACGCCGATCGTCCTCACGAACACGCTCGCCGTCGGCACGGCACTCGACGCCGTCGTCCGATGGACGCTCGCGCGGCCCGGCAACGAGAACGTCCGCTCGGTCAACGCGCTCGTCGGCGAGACCAACGACGGGGCGCTCAACGATATCCGCGGCATGCACGTGCAGCGCGATCACGTCACGTCGGCGATCACCTCGGCCGACGAGCGGCGCGGTGGCCGAGGGCGCGGTCGGTGCCGGCACCGGCACCATCGCGTTCGGGTGGAAGGGCGGCATCGGCACGTCGTCGCGCGTCGTGAAACAAGGGATGGGATGTGGACCGTCGGCGTTCTGGTCCAGACCAACTACGGCGGGCGGCTGACCATCGGCGGCGTGCCGGTCTGGCGCGAGCTCGGCCGGCACGATCGGACCGTCCACGTTCGCGGCCGCCGGCTCTTCGGTCGAGACAGGACCCGCGTTCTGACGCTGCCGCCTCGACTACGCTCGGGGCTGACGGGTCCTGCATGATCGTCGTCGCCACCGACGCGCCAATCGACGCGCGCGATCTGAAACGCCTGGCGGCGCGCTCGATCTTCGCGCTGGCGCGGACTGGATCGACGTATTCGAACGGCAGCGGCGATTTCGCGATCGCGTTCTCAACGCATGCGGCCAATCGGATCACGGCGACTAACGGCCCGCAGCCGCGCACGTTCCTCACGACCGACGGGGTGTCGGGTCTCTTCGAAGCCGTGCTCGACGCGACGGAGGAAGCGGTCTACAACTCGCTGCCTGAAGGCGACGCGACATGACCGGCAACGGCACGACCATCCGCGCGCTGCCGATCGAGCCGTTGCGGGAGTTGCTGAAGAAGTACGGGCGGTAAGCGCCGATGGCACGCGAGCGCGGCTCACATCATCACCGCCGAGACCAGACCAGCGGCCGAGCTGGCGCTCGCCACGGCTCTCCCGAGTCGCTCACGTCGTCAGCGCGCGTGCGTCGACGCCGCCGCGCGTCGATGCGATGTCGCCGTCACGTTGCCGGCGCCGCGCACGGTCCATGACACCGTCTTCTGTCTCGCCGGGCTTGAGCCAGCCGAGCTCGGACGCTTGACGCGGCCCGGTCGTCGGCGCAGCTGGCGGGTCCGCCCGGCCCGCCACGCCCGCCGCCGCCGCGCCCGAACCGCCGCCACCGCCGCCGCCGGCCCGTCCGCCGGCTGGACCGCCGACGAACGTCTGCCCTGGCGCAAGCTGGATGACCGCGGTGTCCGGCCGGACGATCTTCACGCGCTTGGCGATCTCGAGCGCCGTCGGAATGCCGCCTTCGTTCGTCACCGTCACGGTGATTTCGAACGCGCCGTCGGCGGCCGGCTTGCGACGTCGCCGAAACGACGCGGACCTGCGCGAGCTGCTGCGCGAGGTAGAGGTTGAACATCGCTTCGTTGCGCGCCCACGTCTCGAGCATCTCCGGCGGCGGATTCTGCGACCAGAACTTCGGGTTCCAGCCGCCGACTTCGACCTCGCCGAGCGTCGGATGTGTGCGTCTTCGTCCACGGCTGGAAATCGTTCTTCCCGGGCCGGTTCGCGTCGAGCCACTGCAGCAGCTCGACGTCGTCGGTCGTGCCGTTCTTGTCCGCGTCGGCTTCACGCAGCCGGCCGCCGTTCCAGATCTCGTTGCCGTACCAGATCGCGCCGTAGTAGAGGTAGCCGAACTCGGGACCATGCCCGAAGAGCGGCTGGCCCTGGCGCGTCGGCGGCGGCGGCGCGCCGCCGCGGCCGCGGTTCGCGTAGACGAAGAACGTGTCGCCCGCCCACGGATAGCCGGTGATCTCGAGTCCCTTCTGATCGAACTTCTTGATGATACTCGAGGTCCTCCGGGAACATCGACTCCTCGGACTTGCTCGTCGACGGCCCGCGCAGAATCATCGGCACCGACGTGTCGAGCGACTGCGCGATGCCGACGTTCGGGTGGCGCATCAGGAAGTCGAAGACGGCCTTCGTCTCCGGCTCCGAGAGCGGGTAGGCGCCGGCGCCGCGCCTGCGTGTAGCCGCGACCGGTCTCCTCGGTCATCGGCCGCCAGTTCTCGGGATAGTTGCGGTGCAGGTCGAGGCCGCCGATGCCGTCTTCGTTCACGCGCCCGTCGCCGTCGTTGTCGAAGCCCTCGGTGTAGAGGTCGTAGTCGCCCTTGCCGGCGCCGACGTTGCTGCATCAGCCGGCCCTGCGGATCGCGCTCGTCGACGATGGCCGTGCCCTTGCCGGCGCCGACGAACTTGCGCATCTGCCGGACGAAGCCGTCGCCGTCGAGATCTTCGCCGCGCGTCTTCGTCGAACAGGCCGTCGCCGTCGTTGTCGTCGGCCGCACGGTCGAGCGCAGCGTCTGCGCCGTGTAGTGATAGAGCGACGCGCCGTCCGGGTTGTTGTGCGGCTTCGCGTAGATGGTCTTCGTGTCGACGCAGCTTCGTGATCGCCGCGTCCTTGCCGTAGTTCGTGAGGACGTGGTTGACGAAGTAGAGCGTCGCCTCGATGCCGGTGATCTCGCCGGCGTGGCGCCCGCCCTCGATGAAGAACGCGGCCTTGTCGGTGTGCGCGGCCGGTCTTCTTGTTGGTGATCGTGATCTGCCAGATCTCGCGGCCTTCGAGCGACTGGCCGACCGAGTACAGCTCGACGAGGTTCGGATACGCCGCCGCCCACTTCCGCAGCAGCATCGTCGCTTCCTCGTAGGTGTGGAAGTGCTGGAAGTCGACCTCGCCCTCTTTGAGCGGCTTCATCTGCGCATAGGCGACGCGCGGAAACACGGACGTGCCGTCACGCGCGCCGCCGCCGACCGATACATCTTCTCGGACGCCCCGCCCGGCCGATCCTGCGCGGAGACCGCCACCATCACCAGACCGATCGCCAGAAAGACACTGACGCCTCGCCCAATCGCCATCACTCGCAGCATCGTCATTCCCCTTGAGAAGTCGCCTTCGTGTCCTTCGTGGTCTTCGTGCGCTTCGTGCCCTTCGTGCCCTTCGTGTTGACAGATCTATGACGTAGGCCCACCCTCGAGCAGCGGCTCGAGCCGCTCGTGCCGCGGTCCCTTCTCGTCGCAGACCGCGTACGATCCCGTTGCCGGTCGCGTTGTACATCGCGACGCCGGCGTAGTCGCCGCGCCTGTTGATGATGTAGAAGTTCACGTGAAGTTCGGCACGCCACGGGCGTTCAGCAGCCGTTTGTCGACCGTGTTGTCCTTGATGCGGCGCAGCGCCGTCATCCCGGCGTCCTTCGGACTGGCGCCGCGGCGCATCTCCTCGACGATGAGGTACGACGAGAGGTTGTAGAGGTTGGCCTCGCCGCGGCCGGTCGATCCGGCCGCGCCAACCGTCGCCGTCGACGTACAGCCCGGCGCCGAGGATCGGCGAATCGCCGAGCCGGCCCGGGAATCTTCCACGCCAGCCCGCTCGTCGTCGTCACGCCGCAGACCTCGCCGCGCGCGTTGACGCCGTCGCAGTTGATCGTGCCGTAGATGTGGTTCTCGTTGATGAGTCCCTCGGCGACCATGTCGTCGGTCACCTGTCGCGAACGCCGCCGCGCGCTCGTCGCCGCCCTTGATGTAGTGCAGCGGATCGGTGCGCTGCTTCCACTCGAGCCACTTGGCGCGCGAGTTGGGCGTGTTGAGGTCCGGCACGATCTCGAAGCCCGAGATTGCGCGCGAACGTCTGCACGTCCTTGCCGACGAGCAGGTGATGATCGGTCTTCTCCATCACCGCCTTGGCCACGAGCGACGGCGTCTTCACGCCCTCGAGCGCGCCCACGCCGCCCGCCTTCTTCCGCGGCCCGTGCATGCAGCACGAATCGAGCTGGACGATGCCGTCGGCGTTCGGCAGGCCGCCGTAGCCGACGCTGTCGTCGAGCGGATCGAGCTCGACGATGTTGACGCCGGCGATCAGGGCGTCGAGCACATCGGTGCCCTTCATCATTTGTTCGAACGCCAGTCTCGACGCACGTCTGCGCGCCGCCGTTCTTGAATCGATGCCCGTTGTCCGACGCCACGACGACCGGCCGACTCTCGCCCTGAATGATCACCGCCGGACCGGAACTGGCTGCGAGCGGCCGCACCGCCGCCGCGATCCCCGCGCCCGCTGTCGTCGTCATGAAATCCCGCCGTTTGATCCGTGTCGACATCAAGGACTCCGTCGTGTGTCAGGCCACGCCGATGCCTGCCGATCGCCGCGTAGTTTACGCCTTTCGTCGGCGCGTGCGAGCCAGCGGTTGCTGGGCCGTTGGCCCTGAAGTTTGACCTCCTCCCGCGCCCCGATAGGATCAGCGGTCGTTTGCATGCGCGAAACATCTCGATCGACTCGGTTCGCGCGGCAGCCACGCGGGTCTACGCCGTCGCGGCGCGGACACCGCTCGTCCGTCTGGATCCGATCAGCGCGTGACGGCCCGCAGATCTTTCTGAAGCTCGAGTCGTTCCAGCCGATCGGGTCGTTCAAGATCCGCGGCGCGGTGAACGCCGTCGCGCAGTTGTCCGCAGACGCGCTGCAAGGACGGCGTGTGGACCGTGAGCGCGGGCAACGCCGCGCAGGGCGTCGCGCTCGCCGCGCGCGAGGCGGGCGCCCCGGCCTCGGTGCTGGTGATGGACGGCGCGCCGGCCACCAAGCTCAAAGCCATCGAGCGGCTGGGCGCGTCGATCGTCAAGGCGCCGTTCGACGAGTGCTGGCGCGCGGTCGAGCACCATCAGTCCGATCGCATGCGCGGCCGGCTGGTCCATCCGTTCGACGACGACGACTTCATCAGCGGCAACGGCACGGCCGCGCTCGAGATTCTCGAAGACCTGCCTGACGTCGATGCCGTGGTCGCGCCGATGGGCGGCGGCGGACTGCTCGCCGGCATCTCGGCCGTCGTGCTGCGTGCGCTGCGGCCCGAGGCGAAGGTCTACGCCGCCGAACCCGAGAACGCGGCGCCGCTGCGGACGTCGCTCGACGCCGGTCGCGCCAGCGCGCTTCGAGAACTGGAGCCGCTCGTGGGTCGATGGCGCCGGCGGCCAGTCCGTGCTGCCGAGTCGATGTGGCCGCTGCTGCAGAACGCCATCGCCGACTCCATCGTGGTCCCGCTCGACGACGCCGCGCACGCGATGCGACTGGCGGCCGAACGCTGCCACGTCATCGTCGAAGGCGCTGCCGCCTGCGCCGTCGCTGCGGCACAATCACCCGTCCTGCGGGCCGCCGGCCACCGCCGGATCGTCGCCGTCGTCTCCGGCGGCAACATCGACCTCAGCCGATTTGCCTCACTCGTCGGCGCCTGTCCGCCCGACCGGCAGGCCTGACGCCGTCTCATCATGTGTTTTCCCCAGACGTAGTGAATTGATGGAACACGCACCGACCGCTCTGCCCGCCCGGCTCGATCGACTGCCTCGAACTCGCGCGCGACCTCTGGTGGACGTGGGAACCGGCGCGCGAGGTCTTCCGGCGCCTCGACTACGGCTTGTGGCGCCAGACCGCGCACAACCCCGAGATGATGCTGCGGCGCATCTCGGCGGAGGCGCTCGCAGCGCGCCGCCGCCGATCCGGCGTTCCTCGCGATCTACGACGCGGCCGTGGCCGCGCGCGACGCCGCGCAGACGCCCGGCGCCTCGCAGCGCACCTGGTGGCTCGCAGCAGGTGGGCACGGAACCGAACGAAGTCGTCGCCTACTTCTGCGCCGAGTTCGCGCTCCATCAGTCGCTGCCGATCTACGCCGGCGGCCTCGGCGTGCTGGCCGGCGATCACTGCAAGGAGGCGCAGCGACCTCGGCGTGCCGCTCGTCGGCGTCGGCTTCATGTATCCGCAGGGCTATTTCCGGCAGCGCATTTCGCCGGAGGGCTGGCAGCAGGAGGTCTACGAGCGGCTCAACTGGGACGACGCGCCGATCACGCACGCGCGCACGCGTCGACGGCAAGCCGTGCGTCGTGCTCGTGCCGCTCGGCACCCGATCGGTGCTCGTCCAGGTGTGGGAGGTCCGGCTCGGCCGCGTGCGGCTGCTCCTGCTCGACACCGACCTCGAGCAGAACGCGCCGTGGGATCGCGAGCTGTCCGCGCGGCTGTACGGCGGCGGACAGGACACGCGCCTGCAGCAGGAGATCGTGCTGGGCCTCGGCGGCGTGCTGGCGCTGCGCGCGCTCGGCCTGACACCCGGCGGTGTGGCACCTGAACGAAGGCCACGCGGCGTTCGTCGTCCTGCAGCGGCTGCGCGACGCTGCTCGCCAGCGGCGACAGCCTGGGACGACGCGCTCGCGCGACGTCCGGCGGACGACGGTCTTCACGACGCACACGCCGGTGCCCGGCCGGACACGACGCGTTTCCGTTCCACCTGGTCGAGCAGCAGCTCGCCGAGCTGCTGGGGATCGATGAACGGCCACGGCGAACGGTTCCTCGCGCTCGGCCACTACGACTCGGGCAACGGCCCGCAGTTCAACATGACCGCGCTGGCGATGCGATCGGCCGGCGCGATCAACGCCGTCAGCCAGCTGCACGGCGAAGTGACGCGCAAGATGTTCGCGCCGCTCTGGCCCGACCTCGCCGGAGCGCGACCGGCCCGTCGAGACCATCACCAACGGCGTCCACGTCCCGACCTGGGTCTCGCAGCGCGCTCGGCGCGACTGTTCGAGCGGCACCTCAGCGCCGGCGTGGCGCGATCAGTACGAGGATCCCGCGTTCTGGGCGCGCATCCTCGACATTCCCGACGAGGATCTCTGGGCGGCGCGCGCAGACGCTGCGCGACGACGCTCTTCCAGTTCATCCGCGAGCGCGCGCGTCAGCGCTGGACCCACGATGCAAGCCGGCGCCGCGCGCGTCGTCGCCTCGGGCGCGATGCTCGATCCGAACGCGCTCACGATCGGCTTCGCGCGCCGGTTCACCGGCTACAAGCGGCCCGACCTGCTGTTCCGCGACCCGACCGGCTCGCCAGCCTGGTGAGCAACGCCGAACGTCCGGTGCAGTTCGTCTTCGCGGGCAAGGCGCATCCCGCCGACGAGTCGGGCAAACACCATGCTCCAGAACATCTTCCGGCACGCGCTCGATCCGCGAATGGGCGGGCGCATCGCCTTCGTCGACGACTACGACCTGCACGTGGCGCACCATGCTCGTGCAGGGCTGCGACGTCTGGCTCAACACGCCGCGCAAGCCGCTCGAAGCCAGCGGCACGAGCGGCATGAAGGCGTCGATGAACGGCGTGCTCCACCTGAGCATCGCCGACGGCTGGTGGGCCGAGGGCTACACCGGCTCGAACGGCTGGGTGATCGACGGACAGCGCCGCGTCGCAGGAACTCGACGCCGTCGACGACGCCGACGCCGACGCGCTCTATCGGCTCCTCGAGGAGCAGGTGGTGCCGACGTTCTACGAGCGCGACGCCCGCGGCCTGCCCCGTCAATGGATCACGATGGTCAAGCAGGCGATCCTGACGGTCACGCCGCGCTTCTCGACCCGGCGCATGCTGAAGGACTACATCGAGTGTGGCCTACGCGCCGGCGGCGAGGGGAAACGACCGTCACGGCGTATAATCATCTGCTTATGGCCCGCAAGACTGCTGAGACTGTGCGGTGTGCGCTCTGTGGCGGGAAGGACGTGTCCGAACCGCGCGGCGACGAGCGCTACTGCCGGAACTGCTGGGACAAGAAAATCGCGGTCGAGGATATCGTCGCGCGCGAGTTCACGCTCAAGCGCTACATCCGGGCGCACAGCGCCGAGAAGTATCTCGTCTATCACTCGACGCAGAAGCGGCCGGTCGGCCAGCTCCAGGTGATCGACGACGGCTTCGATCTGTTCTTGACGCTCGTGCTCTATCCGACGTTCGTGTGGGACGACGAGGCCTACCATCTCGAGAACGATCCGGAGCACCGGACGTATCGCCGAGATCCTGGTCGACGTCACGCCGCCGACGTGATCGAGCCGTGGGGCGGTGGCAAGTGGCACCTCGAAGTGTTTCGCGCGACCGCGGCCGAGCCTGAGGACTGGAACGGGGAGATGTAGTAGAAATCTTGACTAGAACCGCGCGCACGGGTCCTGTCGTCTCAATAGAAGAAGACAGGCCTCTCGGCGCTTCGGCGTCACCCGGTCTCAACAGTTTGGTGCTTTTTCAGGAGAGGGCAACGGAGTTTGCTTATGTCCACGCGCAAATCCTCGGCGTTCTACGGTGTGCTCATCGCGCTCGCTTCGCTCGTCGTCGGCATGGTCATCGCTTCCCACCTGGGCCTGACGCCCGCGTCGGTGGCGCGCCCGTTGGACGTGCCTGCGGCAAACAGCAATCCTATTTCCGGTCCTGTTGATTCGACGACCTTTCGCAATATCGCGCGCGACGCCAGTCCCAGCGTCGTGAGCATCCGGACGCGCGCCAAGCGCGAGGCCCGGGGCATCTCGAGACCTGTTCCAGTTCGGCCCGCCGTCTGGCGGACAGCGGGTTCCGCCGCGCGGGACGCCGCCCCAGCAAATCCTCGAGGGCGCCGGCAGCGGCTTCATCATCGACAAGACCGGCTTCGTGCTGACCAACAACCACGTCGTCGAAGACGCGACGGAAATCGAAGTCCAGCTGTCGAACATGCGCGCGGGCGAGCCTGGCCTCAAGGCCACGCTCGTCGGCCGCGACGTGCTGACCGATACCGCCCTGCTTCAGATCACCGACTTGCCCGACGACGCGCTCATGGCGGCCAAGTTCGGCGATTCGTCGCAGATCGCCCCGGGCGACTGGGTGATGGCCATCGGCAACCCCTTCCGGCTCTCGAGCACGGTGACGGTGGGTGTGGTCAGCGCAGTCAGCCGCACCGCCCCCGAGCTCCAGCCGGTGCGCGGCCGGGATCTCGAGATGATTCAGACCGACGCGGCCATCAACCGCGGCAACTCCGGCGGGCCCCTGTTGAACCTGCGTGGAGAGGTGGTCGGCATCAACACCGCCATCTTCAGCGGCGAGAGCGGCGGCAATCTGGGCATCGGGTTCTCGGTGCCGATCAACACCGTGCGGGACATCCTCCCGCAGCTCCAGAAGGGCAAGGTCATTCGCGGCCGTATCGGTGTCGCTGCACCCGAGCGCGCCAACACGCGGCGGACATCGAGGAGCTCGGGCTGCCGTCCACTGGCGGGGCCATCGTGAGCGACGTCCCGGCCGGGCCCGCGCGCAATGCGGGCATCAAGCTCGGTGACGTCATCGTCGAGTACAACGGCAAGGCCGGTCACGACAACAACCAGCTGGTCGGCATGGTGACGCGGACGGCGCCTGGCACGACGGTCCCGCTGAAAGTCGTACGCGGCAAGAAGCCGATCTCGCTCAACGTGACGGTCGAAGAGCTGAACCTCGACGACGAGGCGGCGGCGACCGAACTGGCGCGACGCGACGGCGCACGGCCTGAGCGCGAGTTGCCGAAGGAAACGGGCTTCGGCATGACCATCGAGGCGATCACGCCCGAGATCGCGCGCGAGTTGCGTCTGCCGGCCGGCAAGACGGGCGTCGTCGTCAGCGATGTCGAACAGGGATCGCCGGCGTTCCAGAACGGCCTGCGTCCTGGCGACGTCATCGTCGAGCGTGAACGATCAGCCCGTGACGAGCGTCGATGCGGCCAGCGCGGCGCTCGACCGGGTGGCCGTCGGCCGCAACGCCCGCGTGGTCGTCTCCCGCAACGGCCAGGAGACCCTGGTGCTGATGCGGAAACGATAAGAGAACGAGGGCACGGAGGAAAAGCTGGCCAGGTTTTCTCCGTGCCCTCGCTTCTCGACGCTCCCAGCCCTCGTCCTCTGTGCTGGCCTCGGCACGCGGCTCGATCCGCTGACGCGGCTGGTTGCCAAGCCGGCGGTTCCGCTCGCCGGACGTTCGCTGATCGAGCGGGTGCTCGCGGGCCTGGTCGAGCAGGGCGTCGCCGACGCCGTGCTGAACCTCAGTCATCGGCCGGAAACCATCACGGGCCTGATCGGCGACGGCGCGCATCTTGGGCTGCGCGTGCGCTATTCCTGGGAACAGCCCGTGCTCGGATCGGCCGGCGGTCCGCGCCGGGCGCTGCCGCTCGTCGAGAGCGAGACGTTCCTGATCGTGAACGGCGACACGCTGTCGAACGTACCGCTCAGTCCCATGATCCGGCGTCATCGCGAGTCCGGCGCAGAGGTCACGCTGGCGGTGATCGCCGAATCCGCGGCCGGATCACTACAACGGCATCGTCCTCGACGACGAGGACCGTGTGATCGGGTTCGCTCCGAAGGGGCGCGCAGACGGCACGTGGCACTTCGTCGGCGTCCAGGTGGCCAACGCGTCGGTGTTCGCGCCGCTCGCCGACGGAGTCGCCGCGGAGACGATCGGCGGAATCTATCGCGAGCGCGTGGCGGACCGGCCGGGCGCTATTCGCGCGTGGCGAGTGACGACGCCGTTCCTCGACGTTGGCACCCCGCGCGACTATCTCGAGGCGGCCCGGCAGCTCGCCGGCAGCCACGGTGATCTGCTGTTGATGGAAGAGGGCGCCGAGGTCGATCCGACGGCACGCGTCGGGCGTACGGTGATCTGGCGGAACGCGCGCATTGGCGCCGGCGCCGACCTCGAGGGCTGCATCGTGACGGCCGGCGCCCGGGTGCCATCCGGCCTGCGCGCCCGGGACGTGGCGATTCTCCCCGCCGATCGTGGCACGCGCCGGCGATCGCGCTGAGATTCACGACGGCGTCGCGCTGTTTAAGTTTTAGACTACTTCCCGTGTCCGACTCGTCGCTCCCTGCCGCCGTCGACGGCTATCTCGATCGCCACCGGATCGTCGCGCCGCGTGTCATGCCGCTCACCGGTGACGCGTCCGATCGCCGCTATTTTCGCGTGCTGCCGAAGGAGGGTGAGCCGTTCGTGCTGGCGGTCCACAGCGCTCCCTTCGACTACGCCACGCTGCCGTTCGTCAACACGGCGCAGCTGTTCAGCGAAATGCCGGTGCCAGTGCCGCGGGTCCTGGGTCACGCCGCCGACCTCGGCGTACTGGCGCTCGAGGATCTCGGCGACGTCACGCTGCAGGCGCACGTCGGCGCGGCGCCCGCAGCAAAACACGCGGCGCTGTACCGCCAGGCCGTGGCGTTCATCGACACGTTTCAGCGCCGCGGGCGCGAGCTGGCCGACGCGAAGTACATCCCGTACGGCATCGCGTTCGATCGCGAGAAGCTGACGTGGGAGCTCGACTTCTTCATCAAGCACTTCCTCGAAGGCTACCGCGGGCTCGTGCTCGCCGGCCCCGAGCGGGAGGCGCTGCGGGCCGCCTGCGCGGAGATTGTGACCGAGCTCGCCGACGAGCCGCGCGTGCTGTGTCATCGCGATTACCACAGCCGCAACCTCATGTGGCGTGACGAGCGGCTCTGCATCATCGACTTTCAGGACGCCCGTCTCGGTCCCGACACCTACGATCTCGCGTCGCTGCTGCGCGACTCCTACGTCGACCTGCCCGGGCAGGTCGTCGACGAACTGATTGCCTATTTCCTCGCGCTCCAGGGCCGGTCGGCCGAGGGCGCGGAGTTCCGCCGGCGCTTCGACCTGATGGCGCTCCAGCGCAATCTCAAGGCGCTCGGCACGTTCGGATACCAGACAACGACGCGGAGTAATCCCGTGTACATTCAGTACATCCCGCGCACGCTCAACTACGTCCGTGCCAACCTCGACCGCTACCCGCGGTTTGCCGGGTTGCGGACGATTCTGGCGCGCCAGGTCGAGGAACTGAAGTGACGCGATTCGGGTTGTCCACGCACCTGTTTCACCAGGAGCGGCTCGACGAGCGGCATCTCGCCGTCATCCGCAGCCACGGGTTCGATCTCATCGAGCTGTTCGCGACGCGGACGCACTTCGATTACCGCGACCCGGCGCGTGTGTCGGCGATGCGCGGGTGGCTCGCCAGCGCCGGGATCGAGGCCGGCAGCCTCCATGCCCCGATCACCGACGGCATTCGGGCCGGCGTCTGGGGACGCGTGTACTCGAACGCGTCACCGGACAGCACCATCCGTCAGGAGGCGATCGACGAAACCCGCGCGGCGATGGAGGCCGGCCGGGAGCTCGGCTGCCGCGTCGTCGTCGTCCATCTCGGTGTCCCGCGCGGTCAGAAGATTGCCGCCGGCGACAACGATGCCGGGGCCATGCGGCGGAGCCTCGACGCGATCGCCGAGACCGCACGGCTGACTGGTTTGACGCTGGCCCTCGAAGTCATCCCGAACGACCTGTCGACGCCGGCGGCGATCACGCATCTGCTCGAGGGCGACACGATCGACCTCGGCGACGCGGGCACCTGTCTGGACTTCGGGCACGCGCACATGCTCGGGGGCGCGCCGGAGGCCGTCGAGGCGCTCTCGGGCCACGTCATGACCACCCACGTTCACGACAACGACGGCACCAACGACATCCACCTGGTGCCGTTCGAGGGGACCATCGACTGGATCGAAACGCTGACCGCGATGTGGAAGATCGGGTACGCCGGTCCGTACATCTTCGAGGTCGCCGATCGGGGCGACGCGCGCGGCGCGCTGCAGCGGACGGTTGGCGCCCGGACCCGCCTTCAGGCGATACTGAATGACTTGGCGGCACCCATCGCCTTCGAACCGTAAGTGACGTCAGCGCGGCCCGGGCTGAGGGCCGCGATGAATTGCCTATGCAGGTCTACATCGAAGACATCGCGAAACACGAAGGCCAGCCGGTCACCATCAAGGGCTGGTTGGCCAACCGGCGGTCGAGCGGCAAGATCCACTTCCTTCAGGTCCGGGACGGTTCCGGGTTCATCCAGGCGGTGATGTCCAAGGCCGCCGTCGGCGACGAGACGTTCAAGCAGGCGGATCACCTGTCGGCCGAAACCGTCGGTGACGGTCCGGGGCACCGCCCGCGCCGACTCACGCGCCCCCGGCGGCTTCGAGATCGACGTGAGCGGTTTCGAGGTCGTGAGCCCGGCCCAGGACTACCCCATTACGCCCAAAGAACACGGCGTCGACTTCCTGATGGACCGGCGGCATCTGTGGATTCGGTCTGCGCGCCAGCAGGCGATTCTGCGCGTCCGGCACGAGGTCATCAACGCCGTACGCGACTTTTTCAACAGCCGCGGGTTCATCCTGGCCGACACGCCGATTTTCACGCCGTCGGCCTGCGAAGGCACGACCACGCTGTTTCCCGTGCAGTACTTCGACGATGGCACGGCGTATCTGACGCAAAGCGGCCAGCTCTACAACGAAGCGAACGCGATGGCGCTCGGCCGCGTGTATTGCTTCGGCCCGACGTTCCGTGCCGAGAAGTCGAAGACGCGCCGCCACCTGACCGAGTTCTGGATGGTCGAGCCCGAAGTGGCGTACGCCACGCTCGATGACGTGATCGCGCTCGGCGAAGGCCTGGTGGTCGAGGTCGTGGCGCGGGCGCTCGACAAGCGCAAGACAGAGCTCAAGGTACTCGAGCGCGATACGTCGAAGCTGGAGAACGTGAAGAGCTCCGTTCCCGCGAGTGTCCTACGACGACGCGGCGACCCTCCTCAAGCAGAAGGGCCTGCCGTTCGAGTGGGGCGGCGACTTCGGCAGTCCGGACGAAACCGCGATTTCGGAGGCCTACGATCGGC
Source organism: uncultured Acidobacteriota bacterium (assembly GCA_963816795.1). Taxonomy (GTDB): domain Bacteria; phylum Acidobacteriota; class Vicinamibacteria; order Vicinamibacterales; family SCN-69-37; genus CAWFLT01. The sequence goes on from CAWFLT010000009.1 coordinate 80,474, forward strand.
CCGGTGGCGGTGTATGGCTATCCGTCGGCGATCAAAGCGTTCTACATGAAGCCGCATCCCGAGCGGCCCGAGGTTTCGCTGTCGGTCGACTTCCTGGCGCCGGAAGGCTACGGCGAAATCATCGGCGGCGGTGAGCGGCTCGACGATCTCGAGCTGCTGCTCAAGCGGATCGACGAACATCAGCTGCCGCGCGAAGCCTTCGAGTGGTATCTCGACCTGCGCCGATTCGGGAGCGTGCCGCACGGCGGCTTCGGGATGGGCATCGAGCGCGTCGTCTCGTGGATCTGCGGACTGGATCACCTGCGCGAGGCGATTCCGTACCCGCGGATGTTGTACAGGCTCTATCCATAGTGTCGAAGGGTCTTGGGAACTCTTCGCGGAGCTTCGCTTTCTTCGTGTGCTTCGTGCCCTTCGTGGTGAAAGATCTTTGATATGAAAGTCGGTTTCGTTTCCCTCGGCTGTCCCAAGAACCTCGTTGACGGTGAGGTCATGCTCGGCTACGCCCGTGACGCGGGGCACGAGATTACGCCGGACGCGCGCTCGGCCGAAGTGATCGTCGTCAATACGTGTGCGTTCATCGACACCGCGAAGGAAGAGTCGGTCAACGCCATCCTCGAAATGGCGCAATTGAAGCGGGACGGAGCCTGCCGCCGGCTGGTCGTCACCGGGTGCCTGGCGGAGCGCTATCGCGATCAGCTCAAGGCCGAGATTCCAGAAATCGATGTCGTTCTGGGCACGGGCGAAGTGCCGGAAATCGTGGGCGCGTTGAAAGGCCAGGCGCCGAGTGCCGTCGCCGGTGCACGCTCTTCCGCTCACGCGCAGACGCAACAGGGCGGGCACTCGGAAGCGTCCCGTTCGAAGCACCCAGCACGCAGCACGTCGGCACCCAGCACCCCGACCTATCTCTACGACGCCTCGTCCCCCCGTCTCTTGACGACCCCTCGCCATTACGCCTACGTCAAGGTCGGGGAAGGGTGCGACTACACGTGCGCGTTCTGCATCATCCCGACGCTGCGCGGGAAGTACCGGAGTCGCGAGGAAGACTCGGTGGTCGCGGAGGCGGAGCGTCTGGCGGCGGGCGGGGTCAAGGAACTCCTGCTGATTTCGCAGGACACCACGTTTTTCGGCGTCGATCGGGGCGAGCGCGGGGCGCTCGCGCGATTGTTGCGGCGACTCAATGGGATCGCGGGGCTCCACTGGATCCGCCTGCTCTATCTCTATCCGACCACCATTACCGACGACGTCCTCGCGGCGATGGCGGAGTGTGAGAAGGTCTGCAATTACATCGACCTCCCGCTGCAGCATGCGTCGGCGGACGTCCTCCGGCGGATGCGCCGGCCTGGCAATCGCGCCGCCTACGACAAGCTCCTGGCGCGCATCCGGTCCAACGTGCCCGGCGTGACGCTCCGCACGACGTTCATCGTCGGCTTCCCGGGCGAAACCGAGCAGGACTTCGAAGAACTGTGCGCGTTCGTCCGCGACACCGGCTTCGATCACGTCGGCGTCTTCACCTACTCGCACGAGGAAGACACCCGCGCCTACGCGATGGCCGACGATGTGCCGGCGGCGGTGAAAGCCTCGCGGCGCGACCGCCTCATGCAGTTGCAACGGCGCATCGTGCAGAAGCGGCAGTCGGCGCGCCGTGGCACCATCATCGAAGTCATGGTCGACGGCCCGTCCCCCGACTCGGACCTCGTACTGCAGGGCCGTTTGCAAGGCCAGGCGCCCGACATCGACGCCGTGGTCTACCTGTCGGAATGCGATGCGTCGGCAGTGGCACCGGGCGACCTGGTCCAGGCCCGGATCACAGGCAGCCGCGGCTACGACCTCATCGCCGCCGTCGCGCCGGCCGAGTTGCACATCGCGTAGCGCCGAGCCCGTCTGCTATACTGTTTGGTGGTCTTAGCGGGAAAGGCTTTGGTAGTGGGCCGGTGCCCACTTTTTGTGTTTCAGGGCCGTTTTCCGGATCAGCGATGAAGACGGCCTCCGGCGGCGCATCTGAACAACTGAGAGCCGTAGCGGCCCGCATTGCCGGCAGCTATGGGCTCGACCTGTTCGACCTGCAGTTCCGGCGCGAATCGCACGGCTGGGTGCTTCGGGTGGTGCTGGATCGCCCGCCGGCGGGTCCGGAGTCGACGGTCGAAGAGAGCGTCACCATCGACGATTGCCGACGGGTCAGCGACGATCTGAGCACGCACCTCGACGTCGACCCGGCGCTCGCAGGTGATGTCGATCGGAAGTACACGCTGGAGGTCTCCTCCCCCGGGTTGGATCGGCCGCTGAGGGGTGAAGCGGACTACCGGCGGTTCACTGGCCGGCTGGCGAAGATCGTGGTGCGCGAGCCGGTAGACGGTCAGTCGCACTTTGCCGGGCGGTTGACGGGGATCGAGGACGGGCACCTGCTGCTGACTGAAGGGCGGCGCGTGCACCGGGTGCCGCTCGCGGCGATCACCCGCGCGCGGCTCGACGTAGAGTTTTGAAGGGGTGTGGCCCTGAAGGCGTAAGCCGGGCCTGACCCCGTTTCAGAGAGCGTGAATCTATGGCGACTGAACTACAGCAGATGATCGACGTGGTGGCGAAGGATAAAGGCATCGACCCGACGATCGTCATCAGCGCGATCGAAGACGCCTACCTGGCGGCTTCCCGCAAGGTCTTCAAGAGTGACGAGGATTTGCGCACGCGATTCAACCTGGACACCGGACAGGTGGAGCTCTACGCGGTCCGGCAGATCGTCGCCGAGGTCGCGGCGCCGGCACGCGAAATCTCGCTCGAAGAAGCGCAGCAGCTTTACGGCGACGAAGCCGAAGTCGGCATGGAGATCGAGTTTCCGAAGGAAACCGAAAAGCTGGGGCGCATCGCCGCCCAGACGGCCAAGCAGGTCATCGCGCAGCGCGTTCGCGAAGCGGAGCGCGAGAAGATTCATGGCGAGTTCAGCCAGCGTATCGGCGAGGTCGTGAATGCGACGGTCAAGCGCTTCGAAAGCGGCGACTTGATCGCGGAAATCGGCCGGGTCGAGGCACAAATCCCGCGCAAGGAGCAGTCGCGCGCGGAGAACTACGCCATCGGCGACCGGGTGCGCGCCGTCATCAAGGCCGTGACCAAGAACGCGAAGGGTCCGCAGGTGGTCCTGTCGCGCACCGATCCGGCGTTGCTGGTGAAACTGTTCGAACAGGAAGTGCCGGAGATCTACGACGGCACCGTCATGATCCGGGGCGCCGTTCGCGAAGCCGGCGACCGCGCCAAGGTCGCCGTCTTTTCGCGCGAACGCGACGTCGACCCCGTCGGGGCTTGCGTCGGCATGCGGGGGACCCGCGTGCAGGCGATCATTCGCGAGCTGCGCGGCGAGAAGATCGACATCGTCGAGTGGTCCGAGGATCCCGTGCAGTTCGTCACCAAGGCGCTCTCTCCCGCCCGCGTTCAGCGTGTCACCATCGTGGACGACGAGCAGCGCGTCATGGAGGTGGTGGTCGAAGATCGCCAGCTCTCGCTGGCGATCGGCAAGAAGGGCCAGAACGTCCGCCTCGCCGCCAAGCTTTCGGGCTGGAAGATCGACATCAAGAGCGAGGAAGAGAAGCGCAAGGAAGTGGAGCTGCAGCTGGCCGGCATCGAGTTCGGCGGCGGCGCCGAGGCGGCCCGCCCGCTCACCCTGCCGGACATTCACGAAGAGGTACTGACCGCGCTGCGGACGGCCGGCTTCGACACCGTGGAAAAGGTCCTCGCGGCCAGCCACGACGAGTTGCTCGCGCTGCCAGGCTTCGACCAGGAAACGATCGACGCCGTCGTCGCGGCGGCGCGTGCGGAACAGCAAACCCAGGCACCCACCAGCGGCGACGACGGCCACCGACGCCGGTGAACCCGAGGAGACAGGTCACTGAGACGCTAGACCACCAGTAGCAGATCGCTTATAGGGACGTTCGCGTTACGCAAGGAGCCGCATTGGCCACTGTCCGGATTTACAAAGTCGCCGAGTTGCTGGGCCTCTCGAGCCAGGAAGCCATGGATCTGCTCCAGAAGGAGACAGGCATCGGCGTCAAGAGCGCGTCGAGCTCGATCGAAGAGATCGTGGCGCGGCAGTTCGTCGAGCGCCACGCGAGGAAGCGCCAGATCGCGCTGCCGCATGGCCCGCTGTTCGCGGACACTCCCGCGGCGAAACGTCCGGCGTTGAAGGGTGGCAGGGCACCAGAGCCGCCGAAGCCGGTGGCGCCGGTCCTGCGGCCCCGGCTCGTCAAAGCGATCAGGCCGGCCGCCACGGCCGACGTCCACGCAGACGCCGGCGCGGTCGAACACGTCGAAGACGTCCTTCTGCACGAACCCGTCGAGCCGCCGATTGCCGCTCCGGTCGTCGAGGTGGAGCCGCCTCCGGTCGAAGCCGATCAGGTCACCCACGTCGAGACGGCCGCGGTCGAACACTCCCCGGTCGAGGTCGACGCGGCCCCGCCCTTCCAACCCGCCCCGGTGGCGGAGAGCATCGAGCCGCCCGCGGCTTCGGCCGTCACTCCAACCGTCCTCGCGCCGCCATCCGCGCCCGCGGCGCCGGTCCGCGCACCTGGACGCCTGGTCCCGCCGACCCGCCGGCTGCGCATCGAAGATCCGCTCACCGGCGAGGCCCCGGCCGCGCGTCCGTTGCCGCAGCGACCGGTCATCCGGCCCCAGCAGGCGCCGCCGGCGCCGACACGTCCGGCGGTCGGTCTGCCACCGGGAGCGCAACGTCCCGCTGCCATGCGGCCCGGTACGTCCACGATGCGGCCGCCGCTTGGAGGGCCGCGTCCCCTGCCGTCGCAGCCGGTCCGTCCGTCCACGCCGGGAGCGCCGCCGCGTCCGCCAGGGATGCCGTATCGTCCAGGCGCGCCGCGTCCGCCGTTCGGCGGCCACCGGCCGCGATCGGCACGCCGCGACGATCGGCCGTCAGCGTCGGTCTCGTTCGAGGCCCCGCCGCCGCCCATCACCAAGATGATCACGCTCGCGGAGGGCATGAGCGTGAAGGACCTGGCCGACAAGCTCGAAGTCAAGGCGAAGGACGTCCTGAAGAAGCTGATGGATCGGCGGATGATGTTGACGATCAACTCGACGCTCGATTCGGACACCGCGCAGCTCATCGCGCGTGATTTCGGAGCCGAGGTGTTGATGCGCAGCTTCGAGGAAGAGCTGACGGAAGTCGAGACCGAGACCTCGAAGCCCGAGGATCTCGAAACTCGCGCGCCCGTCGTCACCGTCATGGGCCACGTCGATCACGGCAAGACGACGCTGCTCGACGCGATCCGCGAGACCAAGGTCGCCGAGCGCGAGGCCGGCGGCATCACGCAGCACATCGGCGCGTATTCGGTGGACGTCGGCGGCCGCCGCGTCGTCTTCCTCGACACGCCCGGTCACGAAGCGTTCACCATGATGCGCGCCCGCGGCGCGCGCGTGACCGACATCGTCGTGCTGGTCGTCGCCGCCGACGACGGCGTCATGCCGCAGACGAAGGAAGCGATCGACCACGCAAAGGCCGCCAACGTGCCGATCGTCGTGGCGATCAACAAGATCGACAAAGCCGATGCTAACGCGGAGCGCGTCAAGCGCGAGCTCTCGGACCTCGGGTTGATGCCGGAAGAGTGGGGCGGCACGACGGTCACGGTCGAGGTCTCCGCGCGTCAGCGGAAGAATCTCGATCAGCTCCTGGAGATGATCCTGCTGGTCGCGGATCTTGCCGATCTCAAGGCCAATCCGAAGCGCCGTGCCCACGGCACCGTGCTCGAAGCGAAGCTCGATCGTGGCCGCGGCCCGGTCGCGACGGTGCTCGTCCAGGACGGCACCCTCAACGAGGGCGACCTCTTCATCGCGGGCACGGTCGACGGCAAAGTCCGGGCGCTGTTCGACCACCTCGGCCGCAAGTCCAAGCGCGCCGGGCCGGCGACGCCGGCCGAAGTCCTCGGGCTCTCGTCGCTGCCCCAGCCTGGCGACACGTTCCAGGTCATCGACGACCCGATCAAGGCGCGCCAAGTCGTCGCCTACCGCCAGGCGCAGGCGAAAGAACGCGCGCTCGGCGCCAAAGGCGGCCGGCTCACGCTCGAGTCACTGCAGCAGCAGATGGCCGAGGGCGGCATGAAGGAACTGCCGCTCATCATCAAGGCCGACGTGCAGGGATCGTCCGAGGTGCTCGCCGACACGCTGGCGAAGCTGAGCGACGACCGCGTGAAGATCCGGATCATCCACACGGGCGTCGGCGCCATCAACGAGTCGGACGTCCTGCTCGCGACGGCATCCAACGCGATCATCATCGGCTTCAACGTGCGTCCCGACCGCAACGCCGCCGACATTGCCGACCGCGAGAAGGTCGACATTCGGCAGCACTCGGTCATCTACAACGTGACCGACGAAATGAAGAAGGCGATGGCCGGGTTGCTCGAGCCGACGCTGAAGGAAACGCGGATCGGCGCGGCCGAAGTCCGGCAGACCTTCCGGACGCCGAAGGTCGGCACCGTCGCCGGCTGCATGGTCACGGAAGGCCGCATCACGCGCAGCGGCGATACGCAGGCGCGCCTCCTCCGCGACAACGTCGTGGTCTGGACCGGCAAGCTCGGCTCCCTCCGCCGCTTCAAGGACGACGTCAGTGAAGTGAAAGTGGGCACCGAGTGCGGCATCGTCCTCGACCGCTTCAATGACGTGAAAGAGCGCGACATCATCGAAGTGTTTCAGGTGGAGAAAATCGCGCAGGCGCTGTGACCGTCGCTCTTCTCTCCCTCGAGCTGTACTTGCCCATGTCCCAGTCGTTGAAGGACAAGCGCATGGTCCTGCGGCGTCTGAAAGATCGTCTCGGCGCCTTCAACGTGGCCGTCGCGGAAGTCGCGCACCAGGATCTCTGGCAGCGGGCCGGGTTGGGTATTGTCACCGTGGCGTCGTCCGACGAGATGATTGAGAAGACGATGACCGCCGTGATAGATGAGATCGAGCGGCTCGAGCCCGGACTGGTGACGCAAAAGCAGATGGAGTACTTGCGCTGATGGCCCAGGGATCCCGACCGGAGCGCATCGGCGTGGAGATCCTGCAGGAACTGAGCACGCTTTTGCTGCGCGAGGTGCGGGATCCGGGCATTGGGCTCGTCACGCTGACGCGCGCGAAAGTGTCTCCCGACCTGCAGCTCGTGCGTGTCTACTACAGCTTGCTGGGCGACGAGAAAGCGCGCAAGGAGACGGCGCGCGCCCTCGAACGCGCGACGCCATTTCTGCGCCGGCAGATCGCCAGCCGCGTCATGCTGCGGCGGGTCCCCGAGTTGCGCTTCCAGTTCGACGAAAGCATCGAGCATCAGGACCGGATCGAACGCATTCTCCTCGAGCTCCAGAGCGAGCGCGAGCAGCGCGCGGCGGCTGGCGGGCCGGCGGGCGAGGAAGGCCCGGAGCCCACGGCCCAGAGCCCGGCGGAAGGCCTCGGGCCCAAGGCCCAGGACTCGGCGCGAGACCCAGGGGAAGATGTCCCTGGACCTGAAAGGGATCAGTCTTGAGCGGGAGCGCCCTGGACGTCGCGCGAGCCCTCGCGGATCGCCAGTCGTTCATCCTGACGTCGCATGCGCGGCCCGACGGCGACGCCATCGGGTCGCAGCTCGCGCTCGCCTTCGCGCTCGAACAGCTTGGCAAGTCGGTGCGCCTGTTCAACCACGATCCGGTGCCGCCGCCGTACGCCGATTTCCCCGGTGTGGCGAAACTCGAGACGGTTGAAACGGCCGACGTCGCCGCCGATGCAGTGGTCGTCCTCGAGTGCGGCGACCTGCGCCGGCCAGAAGTGGGCGGCCTCGATCGCTATTTCGTCGTCAATATCGACCACCACCTCGGCAATCAGATGTACGGCGACGTCAACTGGTTCGACGCCTCCGCGGCGGCGTGCGGAGAGATGGTGGCCGAGGTCATCGACGCGCTCGGGGTGCCGTGGACGAGAGAGATCGCGTCCCATCTCTATCTCGCGATCGCGACCGACACCGGCGGATTTCGCTACGGACCCATCACCGCACGCACGTTCGACATCTGCCGCCGGATCGCAGAGACCGGGGTGCCGGTCGCGGACCTGTCGCGGCAGATTTTCGACAGCTTCGGGATCGGACGCGTGCGAATCATGGGCGCGCTGCTCAACGCGATGGAACTGTATGCCGGCGACCGCCTGGCGGTGCTGTATCTCGACGACGCGCTCCTCGAACAGCACGGAGCGAGAATCAGCGACACCGAAGGGCTGGTCAACCTCCCGCTCGGCGCGGACGAAGTGCGCGCGGTCGCGCTGTTCAAGCGGCAGGCCGACAACAGCTATCGGGTCAGCCTGCGATCGAAGAACGGCGTCGACGTCCGGGCCGCAGCGCTCCTGTGGGGCGGCGGCGGCCACACCAACGCGGCCGGGTTCACCGTGACGGGCGACTACCGCACGGCCAAAACCGCCGTCGTCGCGGCAATCAGCACGCTGCTCGACAGCAGCAATGACCAGTAGCCGATCACCCGCAACTGCTGCCCATTGCCCATTGCCCCATTGGCCCCATTGCCCCATTGCCCCATTGCCCCATTGCCCCATTGCCCCATTGCCCCATTGCTGACTGTCACCCATGGATGGTCTGCTGCTGATTGACAAGCCTTCGGGTCCGACGTCGCACGACGTGGTGGCCCGGTTGCGGCGCACCAGTGGCGAGCGCAGCATCGGGCACACGGGGACGCTCGACCCGCGCGCGACCGGCCTCCTGCCCCTCGTCCTCGGACGGGCCACCCGGCTGGCGTCGCTCGTCGGCGGCGGCGACAAGACCTACGACGCGACGATCCGTCTGGGCTTCTCGACCGATACGGACGACGCTGATGGGATGCCGCTCGGAGAGCCATCCGGGCACTTGCCCTCGTACGCGGCGGTAGAGGCGGCGCTGGCGCGATTTGTCGGCACGTTCGACCAACTGCCGCCGAATCACTCGGCCAAGAAAGTGCAGGGCCACCGCGCTTACGACCTCGCCCGCCAGGCCCGCCCCGTCGACCTCAAACCCGTCCCGGTCACCGTCCTGGCGATGGAGGGCCTGCAGGTCGAGGGCGACCTGGTGCGTGTGCGGGTGACGTCGACCTCGGGTTTCTATGTCAGGTCGCTGGCGCGCGATGTTGGCGCTGTCCTGGGCTGCGGAGGCCATCTGGACTCGCTCCGGCGCCTCCGCAGTGGGGCCTTCGACGTCCAGGATGCCCTGCCGCTCGGCGAGGCCGAGGCGCTCGGACGAGCGGTGGCCGACCGGGTGGTCTCGCCGGCCGATGCGGTGCCGGACTTGCTGTCCGTCCGGCTGACGGAGGCCGGACTGAGCCGGGCCGTGCACGGTAATCCGTTGGGTCCAGACCACTTGGAGGGCCGTTGGATCCCGCCCTCAGGCGTCGCGCCGGGACCAGTCCGGGTGCTGGCCGCCGATGGCCGCCTGGTGGCCATCGCCCACCCGCGCGGCGGCGCTTTGCATCCGGTCATCGTACTCGGATAACATCTGATCCTTGTGGCCGTCGAGCTTGGCGGTCACCGTACGACGGCGGTCCGGTCACGCACCCAGCGCGCTCTGGATCGTTCGTGGAGGGCACGAATGTGCTGACAAATGAGCGTAAGACCGAAGTGATCGGCGTCTACCGCACGCACGACGCCGACACGGGCTCCCCGGAAGTTCAAGTCGCACTCCTCAGCGAACGGATTAACTACCTCACGGAACACTTCAAGACGCACGTCAAGGACCATCATTCCCGGCGCGGGCTCCTGAAACTGGTCGGCCAGCGCCGTCGCCTGCTCGACTACATGAAGCGCAAGGACGCAGATCGTTACGCAGAGCTGATTCGCAGACTCGGCATTCGCAAGTAGGAAACCGGCCGGCCGGGCGTGCGACTGCGGTCGGCGCCCGGCCCTCCCCGGCCCACCCCGACAATACAGGTGCAATGAAACCCACTCCCCATCGCAAAGACATCACGGTCGGCGCTCGCACGATCTCGATCGAAACCGGCAAGCTGGCCAAGCAGGCTGATGGCGCGGTCATCGTCCGCTCGGGCGACACGATGGTGATCGTGACCGCCTGCCACGCCGCGAACCCGCGCGTCGGCATCGACTTCCTGCCACTGACGGTCGACTACCGCGAGTACACCTACGCGTCCGGACGCATTCCAGGCGGCTTCTTCAAGCGTGAAGGCAAGCCCGCCGAGAAGGAAGTGCTGACGAGCCGGTTGATCGATCGCCCGATCCGGCCGCTCTTTCCGGGCGGCTGGTTCTTCGAAACCCAGATCGTCGCCCTCCTCATTTCCGCGGACTCGGACAATGATTCGGACGTGCTGGCGATCACGGGCGCCGGCGCGGCGCTCGCGCTCTCGACGATTCCCTTCCAGCAGACGATGGCCGGCGTGCGCGTCGGTCTCGTGGATGGTGCCTACATCGTCAACCCGACCTATCCCGAACGCAAGAAGAGCAAGATCGACCTCGTCGTGGCGGGTACGAAGGACGCCATCATGATGGTGGAAGCGGGCGCCAAGGAAGCGACCGAAGAAGAGATGCTCACGGCGCTCGACACCGCTCACGAGGCGATTCGCCAGATCGTGGCGGGTATCGACGAGTTGAAGGCCGCTGCCGGCAAGGCCAAAAAGACCGTCACCCGCAAGGAGATCGCGGCCGATCTGCAGCGCGACGTCGAGACGAAGGCCTACGAGCCGCTCGCTGAGGCGATGCGCATCCAGGACAAGCTCGAGAACTACTCGCGGGTCGACACCGTCCTCGCCGATCTGGTCGGGTCGATTCCCGACGCCGAGGCCGAGCGCCGCGCCGACACGAAGACGATCTTCAAGGAACTGAAGGAGCGCGTCATGCGCGACGAGGCCCTCGAGCGCGGCAAGCGTCTCGACGGCCGCCGCTTCGACGAGATCCGGCCGATCTGGGTCGAGGTCAGCGTGCTTCCGCGCGTCCACGGATCCGCCGTCTTCACCCGCGGCGAGACCCAGGCGCTGGTCAGCGCCACGCTCGGCACCGAAGACGACGCCCAGAAGATCGAAATGGTCGACGGCGAGACGTACAAGCGCTTCATGCTGCACTACAACTTCCCGCCGTTCTCGGTCGGCGAAGTGCAGTTCCTGCGCGGCCCCGGCCGGCGCGAAGTCGGCCACGGCGCGCTCGCCGAGCGGTCGATCGTGCCGCTGCTTCCGTCCGAAGAGGACTTCCCCTACACGCTCCGGGTGGTGTCGGACATCCTCGAGTCGAACGGCTCGTCGTCGATGGCGTCGGTCTGCGGCGCATCGCTCGCGCTGATGGACGCCGGCGTCCCACTGAAGGCCCCGGTCGCGGGCGTCGCGATGGGCTTGCTGATGGACGAGAAGTCCGGCAAGTTCGCCGTGCTCACTGACATCGCCGGCGCGGAAGATCACTACGGCGACATGGACTTCAAGGTCGCCGGTTCGCGGACCGGCATCACGGCCCTCCAGATGGACATCAAGGTGGGCGGCATCACGATGGAGATCATGCGCCAGGCGCTCGCACAGGCCAAGAAGGGCCGGTTCGAGATCCTCGACACGATGGCGCAAGGCCTCGAAGCGCCGCGCGAGAACATCTCGTCCTATGCCCCGCGCATCGTCACCATCCGAATTCCGACCGAGAAGATCCGCGACGTCATCGGGCCGGGCGGCAAGACGATCCGCAGCATCATCGAGAAGACGGGCGTCAAGATCGACGTCGAGGACGACGGCCGCGTCAACGTGGCGTCGGCCGACGAAGCCGCGGCCCAGATGGCCATCGGCATGATCCAGGAGCTGACCGCGACCCCGGAACTGAACAAGGCCTATATGGGCCGGGTCGAACGCATCACCGACTTCGGCGCGTTCATCGAGATCATGCCAGGGGTCGACGGACTCCTCCACGTGTCCGAGATCGCGAACTACCGCGTGAAGGACGTGCGCGACGAGCTCAAAGAGGGCGAACAGGTGATGGTCAAAGTGATCAACATCGACCCGTCCGGCAAGGTGCGACTGAGCCGGAAGGCCCTCCTTGGCCCAGACGAGGGAACCGCTCCCCGCGACCCGCGCCCGGTGCACGACGGCCCCTCGGAGGGCGACGGTCCTCGGGATCACGGCCGGGACCGCGGCGGCAGAGACCGCGGCGGCCGTCCACCGCGGAGGCACTAAGGCCGAACTTTGCCTGATGGCGTGGGGCCCCACCCCCACGCCTCGAAGCGCTCAGGGCTCGCTACGCTCGCTCCTTCGCGGTTTCCTCATTCTGCAGCTCTGCTCCGTGTTCTCCAGCACTTCTCCGTGTCCTCGTTCGTCCCCGGCCCGATAATGGTGTCAGACGCCCCGCCCGGCCGATTACGCCGGGGTCACGTCTGATCCCGAGGAGGGTGCCGTGTCCCAGCCGTCGCATCGTCGCTCCTCAGGCCCAACCCGGGTGATCGGCTTGGCGCTGGCGGCTGTGGTCTTCGCGGCGGTCGGGCTCGTCGCCCAGAACCGGCGCGACTTTGGCGTGTCGGCCAAGCGGTACAGCTTCACGGTCTCCGGCACGGATTCGTCAGAACTGCGCGTCACACAAGACGACCTGGTGAAAGTCACGTTCTCGGCGGAGGACATCCCCCACAGCTTCACCGTCCTCGGGAACAACCCGTATCGCATCGACAAGCGCGCCGAGCCGGGCAAGTCGGTCATGTTCCAGTTCCGAGCCGACCCGGTCGGCACGTTCGAGATCGGCTGCAGCCTGACGATTGATCCCCGCTGCCAGCGGGAGATGAGGGCGCGACTGGTCGTGGAAAGCAAGAAATAGGTTCCGGGGTTCCGCCGGTTCCGAGGGT
>CAWFLT010000010.1:0-106560 GCA_963816795.1 uncultured Acidobacteriota bacterium
TCTGGAACCGGCCCGACAAGTTCGGCTGGACGCCGCTCGCGATCGCGGCCGGCTACCGGCACGGTAATTTCAAGCCGTCTGCGGTCACGGAAGCGGCCGTCCGCGAAGTGATGATCGCGGCCGGCGTGACCCCGCCGAAGACGGTCACCGGCATCCAACGGTAGTCAGAGCCTGCGCGGCAGTACGTAGGGCGGGCCGGGTTGCGGCCCGCCTACTGCACGCGGATTGGACCCCAATCCGCGCTACGCGTTTGGAGAATGCCCTGGCTCACCTCCCGCCCGATGTGGGCGCGTCATTCAGGTACCGTTCGAACCAGCCAATCCACCGCTCCTGGACGTCGCGCTGGCGCACGGGATCGATCGCGTTGTGGCCGGCGATCGGATACGCGATGAACATCGAGGTGACGCCGGCGTCGCGCAGCGCGTGGAAGAGCTTGTACGACTGCGTGATCGGCACCCGATAGTCACCGGTGTTGGCGAGAATCAACGTCGGCGCCTTGATCTTGCCTGCGTAGGTCATCGGCGACTGCGCCCGCTCGCGCTCCATCGCCTGCGCATTGAGCCACGGCGAGTTGCTGCCGCGGGCGCCGCTCGCGCCGTCGCTGAAGTTCTGCTGATCGATGCGATCGGTCACCGCGGCGCCGGCGACGCCGGCCTTCCAGACGTCGGGGTAGTTGCCGAGCATCCACGACGTCATGTAGCCGCCGTACGACCAGCCCGACACGCCGAGGCGCGTTTCGTCCACGAAGCCCCTGGCCATGACGGCCTCGACCGCGGCCATGACGTCCCGGCCCGGTCCGGCGCCCGCGTCGTTCCCGATCGCCCCCTGGAACTGCCGGCCGAGGTTGTCGCTGCCGCGGTAATTCGGCTGCAGCACGAGCCAGCCCTTCGCCGCCATCAATTGCGCGCCGGCGCTGAACGTCATCATCGACGCCGCGCGCGGCCCGCCGTGAATGAGCAGCACCATCGGATACTTCTTCGCGGGATCGAAGTCGGACGGATAGGTGAGGATCGCGTTCTGCCGGAACTTGTCGTTGGTGAACGTCACCACCTCCGACGTGCCGAGACCGATCGACGCGATTTCGTCGTTGACCATCGTGAGACGCCGCACGGGGCCCGCCGGCGACGCCATGTAATAGAGCTCGGCCGGCCGCATCGGCGAGGTGCCGGCAAACGCAATCGCGCCGTCCCGGCTGATCGACATGTCGACGAAGAACGACGAGTTCGGACTCGCATCGCCGGTGTCCAGCTTCTTCGCCGGCTGTCCGTCGAGCGTCACCTGCCACAGCGACACTCGCTCATCGTCGTTCGCGCCAACGATGACGGACTTGCCGTCTGGCATCCACAGCACGCGCGCGATACCGCGATCGATGGCCTGCGTCAACTGGCGCGGCTGGACGTTGGTGTCAGCGGCTGGCGGCGTCAGCGACAGCACTGACGCGTTGCCGCCGGCGAGAAACGCCACCATTCCCTTGTCCGGCGAGAACGTCGGGTGCGTGCCGTTGCCGCCACCGAGCGGCTTGAGAGTGCCGTCGGTCACATTCACGACCTGCAGCCCGCCTCCGCCACCACCAGCGCCGCCGCCACCTGCCTGGTTGAACAGAATGCCGGTGCCGTCCGGCATCCACGTGATCATCGAGGACGGCGCCCCCGGCGGCCGCGTCACCGGCAGTGTCCAGCTGCCCGACGTGAGCCGCTTCATCGGGCCACCGGCCGCCGGCACCATCCACACATGCGTCGGCGGCAGCGTGGCGGTCGTGAGGAAGTTGTCGTTGAGCCGGACTTCGAACGAGTCGTTCCATCGCTGGTAGCCCGGCTTCTTCTCGGGCTCGTCGGCGGTCGCGAATCCGATGGTCCGGCTGTCGGGCGACCACGCGGTCTGCTGCACGCCGCTCGGGGCGGTCGTGACCTGCTTCGCCTCGCCGCCGCGGCTCGAGACGACGAAGACCTGAGGCTTCGGCGCGCCATTCGTTGGAACCGTCGCGAGATAGGACAGTTGTTGACCGTTGGGCGCCCAGCGTGGGAACGACACGCCGATCGCCTTCTCGCCGCTCACGATCACCTGCGACTTCCCGCTCGCGACCTCCACTTTGTGAATCGACGCCACGTGGCGGTTCTCGTCGAGGTTGGGCGTCGAGATCACCACCAGGAGCGAGGCGCCATCGGGCGAGAACTGCGGGTCGGAAACGCGTTTGAGCTTCGAGAAATCGTCGAACGTGAACTTGCGCACCGCCTGCTGGCCGGGAAGCGTGACGACGAACGCGAGCACCGCGACGACGGTTCCAAGAAAGGTTCTCATGGTTCGAGGAGTATAGCGGCTGGACAGACACCCGCGCCGCAGAGCGGCGCGGCCCGAGGCGTGGGGGTGGGGCCCCACGCCATTAAGTAAAGCTGGCGCGCGGGTGTCAGCGCAAAGCGCCCGCCGGATCCAGCCGGGCCGCGCGTCGAGCGGGCAGGAACGTCGCGGCGGCGGCACTGATCATGAGCACCGACACCACGGCGACGATGGTGAGCGGATCGAACAGTGGCACGCCGAAGAGTTGCCCCTGGATGACGCGGCCGAGCGCGAACGCGGCGCCGATGCCGATTACGGCGCCCGCGCTGGCCAGCATCAGGCCCTGGCTGACAATGCGGCCGAGCATCGCGCCCGTCGAGGCGCCCAGCGCCATGCGGATGCTGATCTCGCGCGACCGCTGCGAGACGGCGTAGCTCATGACGCCAAAGATGCCGGTGGCGGCGAGTGCCAGTGAGACGGCGGCGAACAGCACCAGCAGCGACATGTAGAAGCGCGGACGCGCCACGGACTCTGTGATGAGCTCGGCCAGCGGACGCGCGGCGAGCAGCGGCAGGCCGGGATCGATCTCGCGAAGCAGCGAGCGGATCGCCGGCAGCTGCACCATCGGATCGCCGGCGGCGCGAACGACGATCCGGATCGACCGCGTGGACCGCTGCGCGTACGGCACGAATAGTTGCGGGACGGGTGGCTGACTCGGGTCGCGCTGCAGGACGTCGGCGATCACACCGACGACCTCGATGCGCGCGCCGTTGACGTTGACGAACCGGCCGACCGCGTCGTCGTTCCCAAACCAGCGGCGCACACCGGCCTGATTGATCAGCGCGACCCGCGGCGCGTCGGCCGAATCGTGGACGGCGATCGTCCGGCCGCGCTGGACCGTCGCGCCGATGGCGTCGAAGTAACCGGGACTGACGCTCGCGACGGCGATCTCGGGGTTGACGTTGGACGGCGGCGGTGGCGCGCCCTCGACGGCGAACCCGAGCATCGAGCCAAGGCCGCTGAGCGGCAGGACGGTGCTGACGCCGGTACTGGTGACGCCGGGCACCGATCGCAGCCGGGCCTCGATCTCGTCGACCCGCGCGCGCAGTTTCGGGCCGCCGTCGTAGGCCGGGCCCTGCAACGAGATGCGAAACGTCATGGCCTGTTCGGCGCGGAAACCCGGCGACACGTGCGTCATCGCCACAAAACTACGGACGAGGAGGCCCGCGCCGGTCAAGAGGACGACCGCCAGCGCCATCTCGACCACGACCAGCACGCCGCGCACTCGATGCTCTGACGAAGTGGCGCCGCCGCTCCGCGTGCCCTGCCGCATGGCCGTGCGGAGCACCCGCCCGGTCGCCCGCAAGGCTGGCGCGACGCCGAAAATCAAACCGGTCAGGACGGAGATCGCGAAGGTGAAGAGCACCACCGGCGGGTTGACGCCGATGCTGTCGAGGCGCGGAATGTCCGCCGGACGTGCGGCGACGAGTGCCGCGGTGCCGGCGTACGCGACGAGCAGGCCGGCCGCGCCCCCGGCAGCACCGAGCACGAGCGCTTCCGAGATCAATTGACGAACGAGACGGCCGCGACCGGCGCCGAGCGCCGCGCGCACGGCCAGCTCGTCCTGGCGCGCCGAGGCTCGTGCCAGCAGCAGGTTCGCCACGTTCGCGCAGGCCACCAGCAGCACGAACCCGACGGCGCCAAGCAGCACCAACAGCGGTGTGCGAACGTCACCGAGGATGGTCTCGGCCAACGGGATGGCCCCGAACGTGAGACCGTCGTTCGTCGGCTTGAATGCGGTCTGCAGGGCCGCGCCGATGCGCTTGAGATCTCTGTCAATCGCCGCCGCATCCTCGCCGTCTCTGGCGTGGCCGATCACTGCGAGAAACTCGCCTCGGCGTCCGTTGGCGGCCGACGCGCTGAACGTGTCGTCGTACTCGAGCGGCGCATAGGCCTCGAGCGCCGGCGGCAGTCTCGATTCGGCGGCCAGGACGCCGACGATCGTCACCGGCCGGCCCGCGATCGTCACGGTGCGGCCGACGACGTCCGGGGCGGCGGCGAACGCACGCTGCCAGAATCCGTGGTCGAGGATGAGCAGGCCGCCACGACCGGGGGCAAAATTCGCGCGATCGAAACTACGGCCGATCGCCATCCGCCACCCCAGCAGCGCCGGCAGGCCGTCACTGATCCGGCCGACCTGGAGCTCGCGCGGGTCGCCGTGGCCCGTCATGGTGGAGGCCGCGGTCGTGTAGGCCTCGACCTGATCGAACGCGCGTGTGTCCTGGCGCACGCTCATGAAGTCCGGCGGCGACAACGAGTACCGGGTACCGTCCGGGTAGACCGTGCGCACGCTATGCAGACGCCCGGCGTCGCGGTACGGCAGCGCCTCGAGCAGGACGCCGTTGACGACGCTGAAGATGGCGCTGTTGGCGCCAATGCCGAGCGCGAGCGTGATGACGGCGACGGTCGTGAATCCGGGCGATCGGCGCAGGACGCGAATCGCGTAGACGAGGTCCTGCCACAGGTCGCGGAGGTACGAACGGCGAAACACCCGGCGTTCGAGCCGGGCGTCGATGTCGAGGCACTCACGCTCCGACCCCTCGTAATCGCCGAACTGCTCCATCGCGCGGCGGCGCGCCTCATCGGGCGGGACGCCCCGCGCGACGAGCTCGCGCACCCGCATCTCCAGATGGAAGGCGAGCTCGCGCTCGACGTCAGGACGAATCGGCGGTCCGGACCGGCGACGGAACATGCGGTTCACCGATCTGAGCTGGACGACCCGGGCACTGGCGCCGCCAGGGCCGAAAACAAAGCGGTGGCATAGCGCTGCCAGCGTGCGGTCTCGAGCGCCAGCTGACTCTGGCCCTTGCGTGTGAGCGTGTAGAACTTCGCCTGCCGATTGTTGGCGGAGGTGCCCCAGCGCGACCGCAGCCACCCGCGCGCCTCGAGCCGATGCAGCGCCGGGTAGAGCGTGCCCTCGCCAAGCGCGAGCGCGTCCCCGCTCGCGGACGCGATCCAGGTCGCGATCGTGTAGCCGTGCGCCGGCCCGCCGCTGAGCGCCTTCAGGATGAGCACATCGAGCGTGCCCTTCAGGATGTCCGCATTCTCACTCTTGGCTGTTCCCATCGCAATACAAGGGGAGCATAACGCCGGCTCCCATCGAACCGCAAGGGGTGGCGTGGTCGCTCAGCGGGCGAGCTTCGCGTTCACCGAGTGGCCCTGCCACAACCACTCGAGGGCTTGTGGCAGTGTCTGCCGCTTGACGGCGCCGTCGCAGTGCCCGGCGTTGCGCGCGAAGACGAACTGGTACTGGTAGTTCTTCTCCGCCAGCACTTTGGCCATGTGCTCGTTGGCGAGCACCCAGTCGTGCATGTCGTCTTTCCGGTTCGCCGACAAGTTGTCCCGGTCGCTCACGTGCATCCAGATCCGAATCGGCTTCGCCGGGCTGTTCGGAATCAGCGTGCGGTGATATTCCCACGCGCCTCCCGGCGTCTCCGGGTTGTACGGCCACTGCTGATTCACGAACGTCCCCGAGTACGACAGCACGCGGTGGTACAGATCGTTGCGATACCACGCCATGCTGAGTGCCGCCGACGCCCCCGAGCTGCAGCCCATGGTGGCGCGTGAGTTCGGGTCTTTCGTCAGCTTGACGTTGTACTGCTTCTCGACCAGCGGGAGAACTTCGGTCTCGACGAACTCGGCGTAGCGGCCGGACATCGTGTCGTACTCCAGGCCGCGCTGGCTGCCCTGCGCGTCGCCGCTGCCGTTGGCAATCGATACGGCAATCATCGGCGGCACCTTTTTCTGCGCGATCAGGTTGTCGAGTGTCGTAAAGAGCAGCTGGTCAGGGCCGTCGGCACCGACGATGAGCGGCGCGATGGTGCCGGGAACATATTGTGTGGGCACGTAGACGGCGACGCGGCGCGTGTATGGCGTGGGCACGCTCGAGACGATCACCTTCACGGGGTCGTCCGGATCGGGCCGCGAGCCGGTTCCGGGCTCGCGCGCAATACCCGGATAGATCTTGCTGTCGGCCGAGCTCATCGTGAAGATCTGGATCGTCCCCTGCGGCACACCCTCTTTCGCGGCCACGTCGGGCGATGCCGGGTGCGTCGGCCCGATGATGAAGTTGCCGTTCACGTTGACGGCCGGCACCGCGCCGTCGGGTAGCTCCGTGGCCTTGACGTAGCCAGGCGTGAGCGGGTCGCGCGCCGGCGGTCCGGGGCGCGGTGGTGCTGGAGGCGCCGGTGGCGTCTGCTGTGCCGGCGGCGCCTGGACGGGTGGCGGGTTCTGACTGGTCGCGGACATGACCGCGGCCGCCAGCCCGATCAACATCGCCGTGCTCAACGGTTTCATCATCGCTCTGCCTCGCCTCGAGGTCCTCGACCACGCTCGGGACCACGCGCTCATTGTGCCACCGGAGATGGGGGTGGCGCTCTGCGATACTAGGAACGACCATGCCGCTCTTCGAATATCGTTGCCTCGACTGTGACAGCCAATGCGAGCTGCTGATTCGAGGCTCGGCCGTCCCGGTCTGCCCGTCGTGTGGATCCCACTCGCTCGAGAAAATGCTGTCGTTGTTTGCGGTCAGCTCGGAAGGCACGCAGCTGAAGAACCGGCAGACGCTCGGCGCGCAGCAGCGGCTGAGGTCGCAGCGCACACAACAGGAGCGCGAGCACGAGCGCCACGATCATCACGACGACTAGGGCATTTTCAAAACGCGTAGCGCGGATTGGGCTGCAATCCGCGTGCAGTTGGCGGGCCCCAACCCGGCCCGCCCTACGTACTGCCGCGCAGACCTAGGGGTCTGACCCCGGTCAGCTAACCCCGGTCAGTGAGTCCGAGTCGCGCGGCACTCCTCGGCCCGCGCCAGGAGCAGCGTGCGCTCCCGCGCATTCTCCGTGAGCGACGCTGCCTGTTCGAACTCGCGCCGGGCCTCATCGAGGCGGCCCAGGCGCCAGAGCAGAATCGCCCCGGGCGCTCGGCAACAGATGATAGGTGCGCAGCGCCGGTTCGCCGGCGAGCGCATCGACGAGCTCGAGGCCGGCCTGGGGCCCGAAGGCCATTGACACGGCCACCGCGCGATTCAACTCGACGACCGGCGACCGCGTGGATTCCGCGAGCGCGTCGTAGAGGGCGACGATGCGGTGCCAATCCGTCTCGTCGCCAGTGCGCGCGCGAGCGTGACACGCGGCGATCGCCGCCTGAATCGCGTACGGTCCGAGGGGCTGGGCGAGCGACTCGGCGCGCGCGAGCGCCGCCAGCCCGCGGTGGATGAGCAACTGATCCCATCGCGATCGATCCTGATCGAGCAGCCGGATTGGTTCTCCGCGCGGACCGGCCCGCGCGCGCGTGCGCGACGCCTGCAGTTCCATCAGCGCGACCAGGCCGTGCAATTCCGCTTCGCCCGGAACGAGCTCGGCGAGAATCCGCCCGAGACGCAGCGCGTCGTCGCACAACTCGCCTCGCATCCACTCGTCGCCGCGCGTGGCTGCGTAACCCTCGTTGAAGATCAGGTAGACGACCTCGAGCACCGATGGGAGTCGCGCCGACAGATCCGCGCCACCCGGCACTTCGAACGGCACCCGCGCTTCGGCGATCGTCCGCTTGGCCCGGACGATGCGCTGGGCGATCGTGGCTTCCGGCACGAGAAAAGCGCGCGCGATCTCGTCCGTGGCCAGGCCGCCCACGAGCCGGAGCGTGAGGGCGACGCGCGCGTCGGTCGAAAGTACTGGATGGCACGCCACGAGAATCAGCCGCAAAAGATCGTCTTTGACCTCCTGGTCGAGATCGGACTCGACGTCCGGCAATTGAACGCGCGCGCCCGCGGTGGGATCGACGCCGAGCGCGTCGTGCTTGCGCGTGACCATCTGCCGCCGGCGAAGCTCGTCGACGGCGCGATTCTTCGCGGTGGCCATGAGCCACGCGCCGGGATTGTCCGGAATTCCCTGCTTGGGCCACCGCTCGAGCGCCGCCACCAGCGCTTCCTGGGCGAGGTCCTCGGCGAGCCCGACGTCGCGCACGATCCGGACCAGGCCGCCAAGGAGCCTGGCGGACTCGATCCGCCAGACTGCCTCGATGGCTTTGTGCGTCGCGGTCACGACTTGCGCTGGCGCTCGAGCTCGGCGCGCAGGCGTTCTTCCTGTGCGCGAAGTTCAGGGGTGAACTCGGTGCCGAAGTCTTCGGCTTCGTAGACTGGGCGGATCTCGATTTCGGACTCTTCGCCGGGCATCGGATCCGGGCAGCGGCGGACCCATTCGACGGCTTCCTCGATCGACTTGACCTGCCACATCCAGTAGCCGGCGACCAGCTCCTTCGTCTCGGCAAACGGGCCGTCGATGACGGTCTTCTTCCCGCCTGAGAACCGGATGCGCTTGCCCTTGCTGCTCGGGTGGAGGCCGTCGCCCGCCAGCATGACGCCCGCCTTGACCAGCTCTTCGTTGAACTTGCCCATGTCGGCGAGCAGCTTCTCGGTGGGCAGCGCCCCGGCCTCGGTGCTCTTCGTCGCCTTGACCATCACCATGACTCGCATCGTTCGTGCTCCTCTCGATAGGGAGGGCGCCCGGCCGGGATGGCCCGTCAGCGCTCCCTTTCAGAATGGCGACGAACGAGTTTGCCTGAATCGACAGGTCGGTGTTCTTTTTTTTCAGGGCGCATGGGGCCCCACCCCCATGCTTGGCGCCCTTGACGGCCTCGCTACGCTCGGCCTCGGGCGGTCATCTTTTTCTTTATGATGGCTCGCATGCACAGACCAACTCTTCGACGATTCGCGTTCGCTACGGCTGTTCTCGCTGCGTGCTGGGTGACGGCCCACGCCCAACAGACGGCGCCGCCGCCGCCAGCCGGGCAGCGCGGACAAGGCGGGCGTGGCGGCGGCTTCGGCGGTCCACCGCCGGCGCCGGACGACACCGCGGGTTTCACCCAGATCTTCGATGGCAAGTCGCTCGCCGGATGGGACGGCGATGCGACGTTCTGGCGCGCCGAGAACAACATGATTGTCGGCGAGAGCACGCCGGAAAAGCGCGTCACGGAGAACTCGTTCCTGATCTGGCGCGGCGGCACGGTGGGCGACTTCGAGCTCAAGATCGATTTCCGGATCAACGGCACCAACAGCGGCGTGCAGTATCGCAGCAAGGAACGGCCCGACGTCGGCAAATGGGTGCTGCAGGGCTACCAGGCCGACCTTGACTTCGGAAATCAATTCACCGGGAACGTCCACGACGAGCGCGGCCCGCGCTTCTTTCTCGCGCGGCGCGGCAACGTCGTCCGGGGCGTCGACGGCGGCGGCAAGAAACAGGTGGGCGCCCTCGAGACGGCCGACGCCCTCAAGGCGTACGTCAAGGTCAACGATTGGAACCAGTTCCACATCGTCGCGCGCGGCTGGACGCTGATGCACTTCATCAACGGCCACCTCATGGCCGTCTTCATCGACGAGGACTCGACGAACCGGATGGCGGAAGGCCTGCTCGGCCTGCAGATGCACGTCGGCGACCCGTTCAGGGTCGAATATCGGAATATCTGGTTGAAAAAGCAGTGACCGCCCGAAGGCGAGCGTACGCGAGCCGTGAGGGCGCCGCGAATGGGGGTGGGGCCCCATTCGCAACTAAATAAGAGCTTCCGGCCGAGTGCCGCCGCGCCGTCGCTGCCATGCCGCGGCCGGCGCGTGGACGGTCGATCGGGCTCCGGGAAGCTGGCCCCCTGCCGCCGCGCGATAGTTTCAGCGCGCGCTATGGCAAGGCCGCGCCGAAGCTTCGCGAAGGCGGGTCGAAATCGTTGTCTTCGTGCGCTCGCGTTTCGTACCTCGCGTGGCGCACGACCTCCTGACTATCCGGCCTGGCGAGTCTTACGCTTCAGCAGGTCCGGTTTCCGCGGCCGCTTCGCCGGTGGCGCCGGATCAACACTGACCGTGGTGGCGCTCCGACGGGCCCTAGTGCGTGAGGTTCGGCGTGCCCGGCATCTTGGCCAGCAGTTGCTTCATCTCGAGCAGTTCCACAAGAGACTGTGCGCGCAGGCAGAGGTTGTCGCGCTCCAGGAGCGCCTGCTTCTCGAGCGGTTCGAGATCGAGGCTCTGCGCCAGCGTGTGCACAAGGTCCGCATCAGGCATCGAAGAGAGTGGGTCCGCGTAGGAGGCGCCGAGAAGCGCGGCGAGCTTGGCGCGAAGATCGCTCAGGGCGCTCTGTTCGTGATCTCCGAGCGGCGGATCGAGCAGGATCTCCACTGTGGCGCGTCTGTACGGGAGCGCGTGGTCTTCGGTGACGATGCGGAAGCGATCGAGCCCGCGCAGCAGGATGTTGTAGCGGCCGTCCTCGAGGCGCGCGGCATGGACGATGACGCCGCTGCATCCGATCGGAAAGATGGGAGGCTTGCCGTCGTAGTCGGGCTCCCAGCCCGGCTGCAGGAGCACCATGCCGAGCCGGCGGTCGCTGTCGAGCACGTCCGCCGTGAGCGCTCGATACCGCGGCTCGAAGATGTGGAGCGGCAGCAGCACGCCGGGGAAGAGCACGACGTTCGGCAGCGGGAAGAGCGGGAGCAAGGTCACGTCAGCCTACTTGACGATCGCGCCATCCCAGCCGGGCATCTTCGCGCGGTCCAGGCCCGCCACGTCGAAGGTGGCAGTCCGGGTGCCGCCGATCCTGATCGGAAACTCGATGCGGATCTGCTCAGCGTCCCTCGTGAGGCCCCACAAGGCGCGCGCGTCGTTGATGAACATCGCGATCGCTTCGTCCGTCTTTGGACGTCGCGCGGCCATCGGCTTCGGCGGCGCCGCGCCGGCCGTCACCTTGACGGTGCAGCTCCCGTAGCAGTCGAAGTCCCCGGCCGGCAGCACGAGATAGCTGCTCCGGCCCCACGCGGGATGGTCGCGAAACACCAGCAGTACCGGTCGCGGCGTCTTGCCGTCGACGTCGATGTCCTTCGAAGATCTGATCGACGCGGTCACCTGCTGCCCGCGCCCGGCCGGCACGGTGGTATACGTCCACAGATCCGTCAGGCGCTGGCGCTCCCGCCGCGTGTCGGCCTCTGCCCGCGCCTTGGCCTCTTCAGCGGCCCTGGCGCGGGCGGCGGCCGCAATGCCGTTGTCAGACGAGCGTTCGCCACAGCCGGTCAGCCCGCAGACGCCAGCGAGGACGAGGACACTCAGGGCGGCTCTCAGCAATGGGGCAATGAGGCAATTGGCAATGTGGCAATGACCGAGTGCTGATGGAAGCGAGCGGCTCGGCCGTGCGCGGCTTACTACTTCCCTGTCGGCGGCTCCGCGATGATCGGATCCGGCACGTGATTGCTCACGGGCGGAATCGACTTGAGATACGCGAAGATCGCTTTCAGATCGTCGTCGGTGAAGTTCCGGTACACCGGCCAGGGCATGGGCGGCAGGATGGGACGTGACGTGCCCATGTGCTTGCCTTCGCGAATGGCCTTGATGAACAGGTCTTCGGTCCACGCCGCCAGCCCCGACGGATCGGGCGTCAGGTTCGCGGTATAGGAAATGCCCCACGGGCCCGACCATGCCGTGAACGTATTGTTCGCCGCGGCCAGCCACCCCGCCGGCAACTTTGGCGCCTCGACTTTGACGTTCTCGGGATGCCCTGACAGCATCCGCTCCATGTCCGGCTCCGGCCCGTTCGGGCCCATCTTGGCCGGCGTGTGGCAGTCGTGGCAGGCGGAGGTATTTACGAGGTATTTGCCGCGCTCGACCGGCGAGACGGCCGGTGCGGCGGTTGGTGGCGGTGGTACCGCGGCCGGCGCCTGCGCGCAGCCCGCGATGACGAGAATCCCGAAAGCGACCGAAGAACGAAGGATCAATCTCACGCGCTCCTCCTGGGGATAAGGGCGGAAGAGTATAGATCGATTCGCGGCCGCCCCGCCTACTGGCCTTGCGCGGGTTCGGGTTGATGGAGGAGCATCCAGGACGTGCCGAACTTGTCGCGCAGCATCGCGAACCGATTCGCGAAGGGCGTCTTTTCCATTTTCATGAAGATCTCGCCGCCGTCCGTGAGGAGCGCGTACACCCGCTCGGCCTCCGTCTCACTGTCCAGCGTGAGCGTCAGATAGGCACTGCGCATGGGCTCGGCCTGCGGAATATCCGCCCCCATGAGCACGGTCGTGCCGATCTCAATGCGCGCGTGAAGGATCTTCTCCCGCCACTCGGCAGGGACACCGGGATTGGGCTGCTCCCCATGCCGGACCATTCCCGTGATCCTGCCGCCAAGCTGTTGCTCATAGAAGCGGAACGCCGGCTCGCAATTGCCGCGGTAGTTCAGATAGATGTCGAGTGTCATTTACACCAGAGTGTATCGCGCCCGTCTTGAGCAGTTCAGGCGCCCGCTGTTTCAGGGTGTCCGGCCCGGGCTCGTGGACATCGTGGACACGCCGCCGGTGACCTTCGACCAGTAGCCGATCCACGCCGCGCCGATGCCCTCGAGCTGCGCTGAGCATCGCGCGCGCTCGGCTGCCGGCCGTGCAGCGTCACGGCGACGATCGCGGTGTTGAGCGCCTTCGGCGAATTCTCGAACGACGGCACGCGCGGTCCGTTGTGCGCGATCACGTCCTGAATCGTGATCGGTCACCTTCTCGGCCTTCGACGATGTTCTGGCCCTCCGGCGTGCGGCCGACGTTCTGCTGATTCCGCAGGATGAAGAAGTCCGGCACCTTGGACGCCGGCAGGAAGCCCATGAGATAGAGCTCGAGATACGAGAAGCCCGACGCAGGATTCATCGTGCCGCTCGCGAGCTGCGTGAACGTGCCGTCGCCGTTGTCCTTCCAGTTCGCGCCGCCCATGATGGACGCTTCGACCGGCCGGCTGAACGGGAACGGCACCGGCGTGCTCACGCTCCCCGGCCAGTGCGTCGCGCCGGACATCCCCCAGGGATCGTGCGGCCCGCGCAGCTCGATCGTTTCACCGTTGACGATCGCGCGCGTGCGGGTGGACCAGCGGTGCGCGAGCTCGTGACCGATCTGCGCGACGGCCATGTTGTATCCGGCGTAGCGGCCGTCGGGATGCTGCTCCTGCGCCTGCACGGCGCCGACCCACACCGGCTGGATACCACGTCACCTGCAGACGGCCCTGACTGCAGTAGTCCTGCAGGCGCATCCCGATGTCCATGCGCGGGCCGAGGCCGCTGACCTTCTGGCCGATGTCGCCCACGCTGCGCGTGCCGGCTTCCTGATCGTCGACGCGAAAGTCCGAGTACCAGACCATGAAGTCGAAGCGGTCGCCGAGCGCCTGAATCACCGTGCACGCCATGGTTCGAGAGCCCGGCAGGCCGTAGTGATGGAACGCCTCGAAGATCACGGGCCTCGGCGGCATCCGTCGGCTTCACGGATGAGAGGTCGATGGACTGTCGTCGCCGGCGCGCCGCCGGCCGGCACGGTGTAGACGCCGACGACCGCATCGCGCGCGGTCATCTCCCGGTAGGACAGATCGATCCGCCCATCCTGATGGAGCACGGCCTGATAGTTGTGCGGCGTCCGCGTGAACGTCACGTCCTGCTGTCCGCTCGTCGGGCTCGCTCGTGTCCCACGTCATGACCACGCGGTCGTCGAGCTCGTTCACGTAGCGCGTGCCGTTCATCCGCTGCTTGAGGAACGCGGCGATGAGCGGAATCTTGTTGACGATGTCGGGACCGACGTGCTGCAGGTGGACGAAGCGGTCCAAGCCCGAGGTCGTTGTAGCCGCCGCCGAAGGTGATGAGGCCCGTGGCCGTCACCTGCATCGCGTCCCAGTTCCTGCCGGAGAACGGGAACTGGAACTTCGTGAGGCGGACTTCGTTGCCCTGCAGCGGCGTGCCGGTCGCCGCGTCCCACTGCAGCGGCAGGTTCTCCGCGCGGAATCCGCCCGCCGCTCGGCGCGACAGGCGTGAACCGGATCGTGCGCTTGTCGAGATCGAACAGGTTCTGCTGCGATGACGCCCTCGTCGAGCTCGAGCAGAATGATGTTGCCGCGCGTCGTGATGTTGCCGATCTTGCGGCCGGGCACCTGCTTCACGTCGGCGCCGCCGCGTTCGGTGTTCGAGTTGGCGTTCACGCGTTGCTGCGCGGCCCGCGCGCCCGTGAGGGCACAGAGGGCGACCAGCGCGGCGCACAAGATCATCGTCACCGTTCGAGTCTTCATGTGAGTCGCTCGCGCCTGATGCCCCAGACGATCGGCAGGCCGACAAACGCCATGTGAATGCCGAGCTGCGGCCAGCCCATTGCACCGGGCCATCGTGGTGCTGTGCCCAGATAGAGGCTGCGCACCCACGACAGCGCCGGCAGCGTGCCGTAATTCATGGCACAGAACACGATCACGCCGTAGAGAGGCCCGACGATCCAGAGCGGTGCCGTGCGCAGGAACGCGATGCGCCGGCTGAGCGCGTAGAACACGAGCGTCGCCGTGAGCGCGACCGTGAAGTGCATCGCGAGGCCGATCGTGGCCATGCCGGCGCCGCCGTTGACCGCCGCGCTCCCCCAGAGTGCCGAGGCCACGCCGCGCAGGACCTGCGCGGGCGTGCGGCCAGCCTGACTCCAGGCTTGAACGCAGGCGGCCGCGATGTCGAGCACGCCGCAGAGCAGCCAGCCCGTGAGAATCGCCTGGCCGGTCGTCACGGCAGGCGCGGACAGCGTCGGTCCCGGGGCGCGTAAATCGCTCGGCACGAAGAGCAGAGTGTATCGCGCCAGTTACTTGAGCAGTTTCAGAAACGCAATGATGTCTCTCTGATCCTGCTCCGTCACGATGAGCGGCGGGGTGCCGTCGATCGAGGGATCCGTGACGAAGGCGAAGAACTGCGCGTCAACTGACCCTCGGCCTGTGCACTAGCGAACAGCGGAGAGAACGGGGAAGCGTTAGCGTGGTGCCGGGAAACAACACGCTCATGTCCGTCAGAGTCACCCTCAACGTCCTGCTGCCCAGCTGGATCATGCTCATCGGGCTCGCCTTCTTCAACGCTCGACCACTGGGCACGGCGCTGAGCCTCTCACTGTTCATCGTCTTGATCGTGGTGATTCCGGCGCTCGTGCTCATCCCCGGCGCGGTCGGCGCGCGCGCGCTGGCGCGCACGAAAAGCCAGATCGTGAGAACGTGGCGCCGCTCGAAGTGGCGGCGCTGATCAAGACCTCGCCCATCGCCGCCCCGAAACCAGGTGAAGAAGCGCCACGACCAGGGCCGCTCCGACGATCGACCAGATGATGGGAAAACTCTGGCCGCTCCAGTGGAGCATGAACGGCTCGGAGAGATGGAGTTGACCCGCGACCCACGGCCCGAGGAGGGCGCCGATGAAACCGAGGGCGATCGAGGTGATCATCCCGCCTCTCACCCCTCCCGCGAGCGCCTTGCCGACGGCACCGCAAATGAGTGCGATCACAAGCAGAACGATGAGCGCCGGCAGTGTGAGGGTCATCTTGGGGAAACTCCTGCCGACATCCTGCGCCCAGCCGCCAAGGACGTCTGTTCGCTTGTGCACACACCCGTGGGCCGCGCTGTCACCTTCATCAGCGGCCGCCCGTCCTGTCCGACTGGTTGTAAGGCGCGCGCTTCTGCAGCACGTCCACGAGCGCCTGGCCCGAGGCCGGCACACTCACGGTCCCGGTGATGATCTGGCGCGCAGTGATCTTGCGTCCGTACACCTGTTCGGTGGCATCGTCGTCGGGTCGGAGCGACGTGCCCTGGAGCGAGATGCCGGCGAAGAGCCCACGCGAACGTGAATAGCTGAGGATTTCGGCGCGCATGGACGCATCCGTCGACGCGTTGATGGTCCGTCCCTTGGGTCCAGCCGCGGCCGAGGCTTCGCCCCCGAGCGTGATCTTGCTATTCAGCAACGCGTCGACACCGCGCGGGTTCATGATCATCAAGACGACGTCAGTGGATTCCGCGCCGAGCTGAAGGCCGACGCTGCCGTTTTCGATGGCGTACATGGCCGGCGCGCCCCACGCTCCGTTGAACGCCTTGCCGGAGCGACAGACCATCGCGCCGCGTCCGTAGCTGCCGCCGAGGCCCAGCGCGACCGTGGTCATTGACGGAATGACGATGACGCACTCGGCGTTGTCCAGGATCTCCTGCGGGACGTTGTCCGGGACGTTCAGGACTTCGTTCATCACGACGCCGCAGGCGGCGAGCCGTTCCTGTTCCTTGTTCTGATCCTTCTCTTTGTCCGCGGCGCCGACCGTCGCGGCGGCGACGACGAAGCAGAGTGCGAGACCGAGATGACGACGAGACATAGGGACACCTCTCGAATGGCGGTGGACGACGGCGAGTTCCAAGTGGGAGCGCGGTGAGACGCCGTGCGACGTGCGGAGATCCGGTGGTCAGCCATCGTAGCGCCAGGAGCCCGGCGCGTCTGTGCTCTTGTGCACACGCTCCTCGCAGGGCAGCCTGTGCTGTAGCGGACAGCGGGCAACTCGTGCGCGCGATAGCGTCGTCGCTGTCGTGGTGACGTTCGCCTGGTGTGTGCTCGTCGTTCTCGTGCTCTTTTGGGCGCAGGCCGTACTCGTGCCGATCGCCCTCGCGATTCTCCTCACCTTCTTGCTGGCGCCGCCGGTCACCTGGCTTCAGCGGTGGGTCGGCCGCATCCCCGCCGTGCTCGCGATGGTCACGCTCGTGTTCACGCTCCTCGGCCTCGCCGGCTGGGGTCTCGCGCGGCAAATGGACAATCTGGCTCAGGACCTTCCGCGCTACCGGGTCAACATCCTGCAGAAAATCGCGGACGTGCGCGGCGCGAGTAAAGGGGGGTCGGTCGAGAAACTGCAAGAGACGATCGACGAGATCAAGACCGACCTGGGAAAACCGGACGTGGCCACTGGAACACGCTCGCGGCCCGTCGTGGTGACTTCCGAGCAGGTCGCCGGGTTCTCAGGCTTCGCGTGGCTCGGTCCGATGGTCGGCCGGCTGGGCACGGCCGGACTCGTGCTGGCGATGGTCATCTTCATGCTGCTCGAACGCCGGGCGCTCCGCGACCGGCTGATCGGGCTGATCGGGCACGGCCAGCTCGCCGTCACGACGAAGGCCTTTGACGAGGCGGGCACTCGCGTCAGCCGGCAGCTGCTGATGCAGTCTCTGGTCAATCTGGTCTACGGTATCGCCGCCGGCGTCGGGCTCTATTTCCTCGGCGTGCCGTACCCATTGGTCTGGGCCGTGTTCGCTGCGGTGATCCGATTCATCCCGTACCTCGGACCAGTGCTGGGCGCGGGCGCTCCGATCCTGGTCAGCCTGGCGGCCGCCGACGGCTGGGCCGGACCGCTCCTCGTGGTCGGGTTGTTCGTCGTGCTCGAGCTGTTCACCAACCTCGTGCTCGATGCGACGCGAGAGCTGCTGTCGGATGCCGCAGAGTCGATCCGGAGCCTGCATCCCGCGCCTTCCTCAGAGCCCGATGAGGCAGCCATTCTCGGACCCCGCGAGCCGCTGCGCGTGTTGGGGTACGCGACCAACGGCGCCGCCGACGAGCTCGCGCTGGCGATGCTGGCCCATCTGCTCGACGATCTGCCCATCAGCGTCGAGATTGTCAGCACGCGCATGCAGGCGTCGGAACTGCTGTCGCTGGTGCAGCAGCAAGCGTTCACGGTCGTGTGTCTTGCCGATCTGCCACCGAGCGCGCCGTCAAAGACACGCTATCTCGTCAAGCGGCTGCGCGCCGCGGTACCCGACGTGAAGATCCTGGTCGGGCGCTGGGCACCGTCCGCGCTGGCGGACGAAAGTACGGCGCTGCTGCGCGATACCGGCGCGAATCTTGTGGCCTCGACACTGTTGGAGACTCGGACCTACTTGAGCGGGCTCGTGGAGATTCCGCGGATTCCAGTCCCGGAGACAGCCACCGTGCACGCTGCGTAGCGGCCTGGTCGCCGATATCGGCCGCCTTTGCCGCGTATCAATGTGTCGAGCCGCCTGTGCAATATGGCGCAGACGTACCTGCTGGAAGCTCCTAGCATGGTCCCGAGGTGAGAAATGGATACGTCGACTCTCCTGATCGTTCTGCTCATCATCTTCGTGCTCGGCGGCGGGGGCTGGGGATACTCGCGCTATCGCAGGAACTAGCGAAGGCCATGACCCCCAACGACCCCAAGGACCTCACGAACCGCCCACGTGCGGCAACAGACGAGCATTCTCGAGGCGCGCAGGGACCGCCGGACCACCCGGACCAACACGTGCCGGGTGACGCTGACCGCAGGACCAGGCGGGGCCATCTCCGCTTGGTTTCACGTACGGAGCGCGACGATACCCGCACTGAACCTTGAGTAGGGCCAGGAGCCCGGCGCGCCTGTGCTCTTGTGCACACCTCCAACGGCCGCCTGCGCCTCATACTCGGAGCATGGAACTTCGAAAAGCCTCCCGGGGAGTCAGGAGAGCCGTGCCGGGGTTCAGCGCGGAGGTGTTTCTCAATTCTTCGGGGATTGCGAAGAGCATCGTGCAGTACGGGCGCGAAGAGACGATCTTCACGCAGGGGGACACCTGCGAAGAGGTCTTCTACATCCAAACGGGCGGCGTCAAACTTTCGGTGCTGTCGAAAACCGGGAGAGAGGCCATCGTGGCGATGCTCGGACCCGGAGACTTCTTCGGCGAGGGGTGTCTGGCCGGCCAGTCCCTCCGCATGGGCAGCGCCACCGCCATCACGCCAAGCGTGATTCTGCTCGTCCCCAAGGGACAGATGGTTGAGCTCCTGCACAAGCAGCACGCGATGGCCGACCGATTCATCTCGCACATGCTCACACGCAACATCCGGATCGAAGAGGACTTGATCGATCAGCTGTTCAATTCCAGTGAGAAGCGGCTGGCGCGGACGCTGCTGCTGCTGGCGCGCTACGGCAAGCCGCACAAGCCGATCCGCATGGTGCCCAAGATCTCACAGGAAACGCTCGCCGAAATGGTCGGCACGACGCGCTCGCGAGTCAATTTCTTCCTGAACAAATTCAAGAAGCTGGGCTTCATCGATTACAACGGCGAACAGCCGATCCAGATCAACAACTCGCTGCTGAGCGTCGTCCTGCACGATTGACGCATCGCGATCGATCGTCGGTCCACTTTACTTAGGGGCGCGGGGCCTGGCCTCCGCCAAGGCTTCGGCCCAGCTCGCCGAAGCGCCTTCGGCGCGAAGGCGGCCCACCCCCGCGCCTCGGGCCCGCGCCGCCAGGCGGCGCGGGGTATCACTTTGTTCTTCTCCGTGATCTCGAGCTCTTCCTCCGTGCTCTCCGTGCGCGTGGCCGAGCGTTAGAACGCCACGCGCACGCGTTACTTGAGCAGTTTCAGAAACGCAATGATGTCTCTCTGATCCTGCTCCGTCACGATGAGCGGCGGGGTGCCGTCGATCGAGGGATCCGTGATGATGGCGAAGAACTGCGCGTAGTGCCGCATGAGGTCCTCGAGCGTCTTCGCCGAGTTGTCGTGAAAGTACGGTGCGGTCCGGGCGACGCCTCGGAGCGTCGGGATCTTGAAGGCGTTGAGGCTCTGGAACCCATCGTCGGCATCGCCAGTGATCAACGCCCGTCCCGGATCGGGGCTGGAGACGACGGTGCTGGTGCCATCCGCACGGCGGAAGACGAAGTCGATGACCGGATTGCCCGCCGCGTTGAACTCTGAGACCAGAACCGTCTGGAAGCGGCCGCCACGGCCGAACGGCGGCACCAGGATGAATTCGTTGGTTTCGTTCAGCATCGGGCCGCTGTGACAGATCGCGCACATGCCCGGCTTGGCCTGCCCATCGAACGGCCGGTCCTCGAAAAAGAGGCGGCCGCGCCGTTCCGAGGCGGTTCCGCCTTGCGGCAGTGAAGGTGCCGTTCCGGTGCGGGCGAGCTCCCGGAGCGCGCCCGAGCTGAAGAAGCTCGACGTCTTCTGAAATTCTGCGATCAGCTCCAGTTCGACTGCGCTCGGAAGGCTGGCCGGGTTCGCATGATCGATGATGGCGCCCAACGCCTGCGCGGCCAGGTTGGGCTGCCGCCCGTCGTACATGAGCACGGGATCGAGGGCCGGCGTGTTGAGCGTCGTCGGGATCCCGCGGCGGACGACGACCGTCCGCGCAGACGGGTCGCTGGCAAGGCTCACGTTCGGCGCCAGCGGGACGCGCACGAGGATCGTGGCCTGCGTCACCATCCGATCGACGCCGTGTCCCTCGCCGTCATCGCTCCCGTCCGCGCGAAAGAGCGGGTCTTCCGGATCGCTGGCGAAGCGCTTCAGGGCGTCGGCGGGCGACACCGTGCCGGTCTCGCGGCTGTGGCACGTGCGGCACGTCCGGCCGTTGCCGCCAAAGGTCTCGCGCTCGAAGAGCTCACGGCCTGTCAGGCGCCGCGACGGTGGTCCGCGGTGGAGTCCGCTGACACGACCGGAATGACGGTGTTCGTTGACGCTCCGAAGGCGTAGCCGAGGACGATGAGCGGAAGCGAGCGCGAGGGAAGGTCGTATCACGAGGTCCTCCTGACAGCGGACACGCTAGCCGGCATGAGAGGAAGGAGTCGCAGGCGTACGGCAGGGTTTCGGCAGGATCTACAATGCGCGTCTGGTGGCGAGCTGGACCTTCGGAGAGTTCGTGCTCGATCTCGGGACGCAGGAGCTCGTTCGGGCAGGCCAGGCTGTCGCCCTGTCCCCGAAGGCATTGCAGTTGCTCGGGATCCTCGTCGAACACCGCCCCAACGCCCTCTCGAAAATCGATCTGCAGCAGCGGCTCTGGCCCAACACCTTTGTCGTCGAGAAGAATCTGACCAACCTGATCGGTGAAATCCGCGGCGCGCTTGGCGACGACCCCGGGCAGGCCCGCTTCATCCGGACCGTGCATCGGTTCGGCTATGCCTTCCGCGAGACGGCGATCGAGGCCAGCAACGGTGGCGGTGAACCCCGCCGTCACAACCTTCCGATCCAAGCTCAGCAGTTTCATCGGCCGGCAGCGGGCGATCGCCGAGCTCGTGCGGCTGCTGCCGTCGACGCGGCTGTTGACACTCACGGGCGCCGGTGGGTGCGGCAAGACCCGGCTCGCGCTCGAGGTCGCGCGGCAGGTGCTCGATGGATTTCCCGATGGGGTGTGGTTGGCCGACCTGGCGCCGCTCGCGGAGCCCGCGCTCGTGATGCACACGGTCGCGGCCGTCCTCGACGTCAGACAGGCCCCGAACCGGTCGCTGGTCGAGACGCTGTCGGATCAGTTGCGCCACCGCCGGATCCTGCTGGTGCTCGACAACTGCGAACACGTGATCTCGACGAGTGCCGAACTGGCCGAGAGGCTCCTCCACGACGCGGCGGGCCTGACGATCCTCGCCACCAGCCGCGAGGCCTTGCAGGTGGCTGGCGAAACGACGTGGCGAGTGCCCTCACTCACGCTGCCCGACCCGCGTCTGACGAGCCTCTCCGAGGATCCCGCGCAGTGCGAGGCCGTCCACCTGCTGGCCGACCGCGCGGCCGCTGTAAATTCCGGTTTCACGGTGACGAAGGACAACGTCAGCACCGTCGCCGAGGTGTGCCGGCGGCTCGACGGCATCCCGCTCGCCATCGAACTGGCGGCGGCGCGCCTGAACGTCTTGTCGATCGATCAGATCAACGCCCGCCTCGACGATCGCTTTCGACTGCTCGCGCGTGCGCATCGGGCGCCGATCGGGCGGCAGCGAACGCTGGAGGCGACCGTCGATTGGAGCTACGACCTGCTCTCAGACGCCGAACGTCACCTGCTGCGACGGCTCTCGACGTTCGCCGGTGGATGGACGCTCGAAGCCGCCGAGCAGGTGTGTTCCGGCGACGGCATCGACCGCCCAGACGTGCTCGACGTCATGTCACGCCTGATCGACAAGTCGCTCGTCATGGCTGACGAAGAAGTCGATGGACGCCGCCGGTATCGCTGCCTCGAGACGGTGCGTCAGTACGCGGCTGAACGGCTGAGACAGTCCGGTGAGGCGGACGTCGTGCGCGCGCGGCATTTCGAGTGCTTCCTTGAATTGGCTCGACGGGCCGAACCGGAACTGACCAGAGCCGATCAACTTCGCTGGCTCGAGCGGCTCCAACTGGAGCACGACAATGTTCGAGTGGCGCTGGAGTGGTGTCTGGCGTCCAATCGGTTCGGCGATCAAAGCCTGGAGCTCGCACTGCCCCTCCAGTGGTTCTGGTTGAAGCGCGCGTATCTTGCCGAGGGCCAGCACTGGCTCGAACGCGCCCTCGCCAGGGCCACCGCACCGTCGCCGGCGCGACGAGCGCAAGCGCTTTCAGCGCTGGGCAATGTGCTCTTCTTTCAAGGCGACTTCGGTCGCGCCATGGATCACCTGAAAGAAAGCGCGGCGCTGGCCGCCAGCGCGGGCGAGCCCGCCATTGCGGCGTTCGCGCTGGGCATCCGCAGCTTCGCAGCGTCGGAATGCGGCGACCTCGAGAGCGCCGGCCGGCTGGCGGCTGACTCCGCGGCCGCTGCCCGCGCGGCGGGCGCTCCCGAGCTCGAAGTTTTCTCACTGTCGTTCTTCGCCTACGAGGCGCTGTTCGCCGGCGACATCGATCGCGCGGGGCAGCTGCACGAGAAGGCGCTCGCGCTGGTACGCGCCCAGGGCGAGCTCTGGGGAATGGGCATCAGCCTGTTCGACCTCTCGGTCCTGCGCGTCGTTCAGCAGCGTCACACCGAGGCCAGAGCCTTGTGCAGCGAGGGGATCGCCCTCGGCCGGCAGTTCGGCGACCGGCGCGCCGTCGCCTGGTGTCTCGGGGTACTGGCCGGCGTCGAGGCGGCCGAAGGACGCACCGAACGCGCCGCGCGGCTTCGCGGCGCGATGGACGGTCTCCTCGACAGCATCGGCGCGACGGCTCAACCGAGCTTCAACATGCTGATTGGCGACCGGTATTTCGGCGCGCTGCAGCGCGACCTGGGTACGGACGCCTACGAACAGGCGGTGGCCGCCGGTCGCGCGATGTCGTTGCCGCAGGCGATCGACTATGCGATGGAGGAGGCGACGGTACGAGGTACGACGGTACGCAGTACGTAGTGCGCGGTAGTATTGGCCCACACGGAGCAGGACATGCGCACCATCCTCCAGGACATCCGCTTTTCGCTGCGAAGCTTCCGCCGCGCGCCGGCGTTTGCCCTCGCGGCCACGGCCACGCTGGCGCTCGGCGTCGGCGCCACGACGGCGATCTTCACCACGCTCAACGCCGTGCTGCTGAAGCCGCTGCCGTATCCGGATCCGGACAACCTCTACAGCATTCGGACCACGCTGACCGACGGGCGCGTGACCACGGGCCTGGTGGCCGGCAGCGAGATCTTCCGGTTGAACGATCCGAACCTGTCGATCGAGCGCGCCGCCGCGATGCAGGCCTTCGATCTCACGCTGCTCCACGAGGACGGCACACCGCAGCACGTCAAAATACACGCGGTGACCGAGGGATTCTTCGAGCTCTTCGGGTTGCCGATGACTCGAGGGGGGTTCACGCCCGATCAGTTCGCGCCGCTGGCCCCACCGCCGCAGGCCGCCCCGGACGCCGACGACGGGCCACCCCCGGCGCCGGCGATCGTGATTTCCGACCGCATCTGGCGGACGCTCTACAAGAGCGACGAGCAAGCGATCGGCAAGTCCATCCGCTTCGCGGAGATCACGGGGATCGTCGCGGGCGTCGCGCCGCGCGGCTTCGACACGCCGCATGGCGCCGACTTCTGGACCGCGAATCGCGTGCCGCGCGACGACCTGAATCACGGGAACGAAGGGTTCATGCGGATCAAGCGCGGCGCCGACATCGAGCGCGTGAAGAGCGAGATGGCGACCGTGATCGCCGGCCTCGGGCGCGACTTTCCCGAGTCGGCGCGCAACCGCGCCTATGTCACGAAGCCGCTCGTCGACTCGATCGTCGGCGACCTCGGCCCGATTCTGATCATCGTCATGTCGGCGACGGGCGTGCTCCTGCTGCTCGCGTGCGTGAATGTGACCAATCTGCTGCTCGCACGCGGCGCGGCGCGCGCGCGGGAGATGGCCCTGCGCGTGTCGCTCGGCGCGGGAAGCACGCGCATCGTCAGCCAGCTCTTGACGGAGTCGCTGTTGCTCGCGGCCGCCGGATCGATCCTCGGCGTGATGGTGGCCTACGCCGGCGTGCGCGGGTTGATGGCGCTCGGGGCGTCGAGACTCCCGCGCCTCGATGCGGTCGACGTTCGATGGCAGCGTGCTGCTCTTCGCGCTGGCCGCACTCGTCGTCAGCGGACTGCTGGTGGGCATCGTGCCTGCGCTCCGGCTCGCGCGCACCGACGTCAGGACGCTGCTCAACGAAAGCAGCCGATCGACGAGCAGCGGCCGCAGCACCGGCCGCTGGCTGAGCGTGATGACCGTCGCGGAGATCGCGTTGGCGATCCTGCTCGTCGCCGGCGCCGGTTGGCTCGTTCGCGGATTTGCCGAACTTCGGAACACGAATCTCGGTTTCTCGACCGACAAGCGCGTCATCTTCGACGTCACGTTCCAGCCGCAGCGGTATCCCGATAACCCCGCCGTCCACACGGCCCGCACCAATCTCCTCGACGCGGTGCGCAGCCTTCAGGGCGTGTCGGAGGTGGGCGCGGCGACGGCCTTCCCCCTGCGCGGCACGTTGGAAGGGTCGCTGATCCTGCAGTTTCAGGGGCAGGCGATGGACCCCGCGCGTCCGATGGGTTCACGCCAGCGAATCGCCAGTCCGGGATTCTTCGGCGCGATGGGCACGAAAATCCTGCAAGGCCGCGATTTCGGCCGCGAAGACGTTCCGGGATCGACGCCGACCGCCATCGTCAACCGTACTTTCGTGAACCGATACCTTCAGGGCCGGGATCCGATTGGAGTCCAGTTCGCCGGCGGCTATCCACAGCCGAACCCGGCCAACCTGGTGACGATCGTCGGCGTGGCCGACGACATCCGCCAGAGGTCGGTCGAGGCAGAAGCCGAACCCGCGTTCTACCGCTCGCTCACCCAGATACCGGCGAGGCGCATGACGATGGTCGTCGCCACCACGCTCGAGGATCCGACCCCGGTGATGGCCACGATTCGGCAGGAAGTGCGCAAGGCGGATCCGCAGATCGCGGTCGACTTCGAGCTGGTCGACGACTTCGTGGCCTCGACCATCAGCCGCCAGCAACTCGGGATGACGTTGATGATCGTCTTCGGGCTGGTTGCCGTCCTGCTCGCGGCGATCGGGATTTACGGCGTCGTCGCCTACGGCGTGTCACAACGACGCGATGAAATGGCGACGCGCCTCGCGCTGGGCGCCACGCCCACGAGCATCTTCTGGCTCGTGATGAAGCACGGCGGCGTCCTGGCCATCGTCGGCATTGGCGTCGGACTGATCGCCGCGTATCTGTCGGGGCGAATTGTCTCGAGCCAGATCTACGCGATTCACGCGTCGGATCCGGTCATGCTGACGAGCGCCATCATCGTCGTCGCCGGGATCGCGGGGATCGCGACGATGGTCCCCGCGTGGCGAGCGTCGAGGCTGAGTCCGGCTCGGACGCTCCATCCGGAGTAGCACGGAGGACGTGCTGAGGGCGCCGAAGGGATTGCTCTGCGCCGGTTGATCGCCGTCCAGGGCTCACCGCGCTGGCGCGCGCTGCTTCAACTCTTCGAACCAGTTCTGGACGATGACGATCGATGGGACCGTCGCGCGGCTCTCGGCAGCCTTGAGCACCAGGAACCGGTCGTTCCAGACATCGAACTGGTTGTCCGCGGTCGGCCGCTCGAACGATCCGCGTGATGACAGGTCTCGCCTGACCCCAGCTGAACGTGGAACCCGCAACGACGGGCGCTTCCATGATCGTGACCGTGCCGCCAGCGCTGGTCCAGTAATACAAATGCTTCTGATCGCGTGACCAGACCGGCATCGCGCCGCCGCTGGTGGTGACCTGCTGAGCGCCGCTTTTCACGTCAGGGAACGGGCTGACGTAGATCTCGAAGCGGCCCGTGCGATCCGATTCAAAGGCCATCCAGCGGCCATCGGGTGACACCCTGGGATTCCGATCGTTCCTCGGACTCTCGAGCACGGTCGCGGGGGTGCCGCGCTTGCCCGGCCACACTCCCGTGCCGGCGATTGTCGCAAGGCCGATTGGCGCAGCGCGATACCGGGTGAATGCGAGCGATCCGTCGGGGGACATCGAGACTGGATAGGTCCGCACGGTGGTGGGAGTCGTCAGGTCCTCGAGGATCTCGGTCTGGCCGGAGCCATCGGCCGACCGGACGTGCACTTCGTTCCGAGTGCTGGTCCAGACCGGATAGATCAGGCGCTTGCTGTCCGGCAGCCACGCCGCCGTGTAGTTTGGCGAGGCGTCGGAGGTCAGCTGAGTCAGCGATCGCCGGGCAAAGTCCCACACCCACACGTCGTACCCGCCATCACGCGTCGTGACGGCGATCTTCGTTCCGTCCGGCGAGATCCGCGGGTTGGCGTAGGTGAGCGGCTCGGCAGGCACGACCTCCTCCTGCCCCTGCCGATCGACCCACACCAGCCGCCGCGGATAGCGGTGCTCAGGCACAAACGTGAGCGTGCCGTTGTCGCTGACGCTGAAACTGGCCGGGCTTGGCGACAAACGGGTCAGGCCGTCAACGACGGCGACGGCATCACCAGTCTTCTCGAGGCGGGTGACGTCGAAGGGCACCGCAAAGAGTGCGTTGCGAAGGACGTACAGAAGGTGGCCCGATCGCACGTATCGCGCGCCGCTGCCGTTCTGGACGAGCAGCTTTGGCGGCTGGCCTGGCGCCGCGGCCACGACGCGCGCGTTGTCCCAGCGCGCTTCGAGGGAGTCCGCGGTCGACGCCAGGACATACAGCAGCGTCCGGCCGTCGGGGAGCATCACGGGATCGCCGAAGATTTCCTCGGCTTTCGCCTGAACGAGCAGTTCCGGCTGCCCGCCTTCTGCCGGGATCCGCCGGATCGCCGCCCCATCGACAAAGAGAATCCTGTTGTCCGCTCCCCAGCTGCCGCCGGCCACCGGGCTGGCTTGGGTCAACGTGATCGGCGTCCCGCCGGCCACCCGCACCTTCATCAGACGGCCCTGGGAAAAAAACGCAATCCACTCACTGTCGGGCGAGAAGAACGGCATCGATGCCCCGATGGCGGTGCCGGGAACCGGCCTCGCCACCAGGTCGTCGAGGCTTCGAAGGTAGATTTGATCGTTGGCCGAGTACGCAACGTACCGGCCGTCCGGCGAGACCGCAAGCCGTTGACCGGGACTCTGATCGTTCGCGAGCGCGTGGGCGAATCGGCTGACGACGCGTTGTGGCGTCGCCTCCGGCTTCAGGAGCCACGCGAACCCGGCGCCGAGCACCGCCGACAGAACGGCCGCGGCAATCCAGAAAGATCTGTGTGAGGTTGGCGCGGCGTTCTGGCTGGCCTGTCCGGCCGGCTCATCCAGCAGTTCCCACGCGTCCGCGATATCGCGCAGACGCCGCTTCGGATCTTTCTCGAGACATCGCTGGATCAACCGTTGGAACGGCGCCGGCACGGGAGTGAAATCCGGTCGATCCTTGATGACCGACGCAATCGTGTCGGTCACGTTGTCGCCGGGGAAGGCTCTTCGCCCGGTGACCATCTCATAGAGCACGCACCCGAAGGCCCAGATATCAGCGCGTTTGTCGACGCGCTGCCCGCGCGCCTGTTCGGGCGCCATGTACGCGGCCGTGCCCAGAATCACGTTGCGCCCGGTCACGGCCGGCGAGGTCACCGTTGAGGCCGCGTCGTCTCTCGCAGCGTCCAGAGGATCGAGCGCCTTCGCCAGTCCGAAGTCGAGCACCTTGACTGTGCCGTCGTCTTTCACCTTCACGTTGGCCGGCTTCAGATCGCGATGCACGATCCCGCGCTCGTGCGCGGCATCGAGCGCGGCGCCGATCTGCCGCGCGATCGCCAGCGCGTCATCGATACTTAAGCCGCGTGGGGCCCCACCCCCACGCGCTTGCCGTGCATTGCTCTCCCTCGCCCTCGAGCTGACGCTCTCAGGCTCGGGTGTCACGTGTCCCTTTGCGATCAGCGCGGACAGATCCTCGCCATCGACCAGCTCCATCACCAGCGCAAGACGAACGGCCGCCTGCCCTGAGCCTGTCGAAGGGCTGTCTTCGAGCCCGTGAAGCGTCGCAATGTGTGGATGATTGAGCGACGCCAGCACCTGCGCTTCCCGGCGGAAGCGAACGAGCCGCTCCGGATCGTGCGCGAGTGCCTCGGGAAGAATCTTCAGCGCGACATCACGGCCGAGCTTCGTATCGCGCGCGCGATAGACTTCGCCCATCCCGCCCCGCCCGATGAGCGCGATGACTTCGTATGAACCGAGGCGTGTGCCGGGCGCAAGCATGGAGCCCCGCGCATGTTACCGGCCGTCTTGAATGGCGGCAAGCGCGAAACCCAGCCCGGGATCCCATGAACCCCACCCCACGGACCCATGACCACTCTTCACAGTTCATGGCGTGAAGCTGCGCTACGATTGTGGCCACAAGCGTGACAACAACGTCCACCATCGCCGGATCAGTGCTTCAGGCCATCGGGCGTACACCGGTCGTCCGACTGCGAGCCGTCGTGCCTGCCGGGGCCGCGGACGTCCTCGTGAAGCTGGAGTTCTACAATCCGACCGGCTCGTACAAAGACCGCATGGCGCTGGCGATGATCGAGGGCGCCGAGGCGCGCGGCGCGTTGAAGCCCGGCATGCGCGTCGTCGAATTCACTGGCGGCAGCACCGGGTCGTCGCTCGCCATGGTCTGCGCCGTCAAAGGCTATCGCCTGTTGCTGCTGTCGTCTGATGCGTTCGCCGAGGAGAAGCTGCGGACGATGCGCGCGTTCGGCGCGGAGTTGAGAATCGTTCCGAGCGAGGGCGGCAAGGTGACGCCGGCGCTCTTCGAGCGATTCAAGAGCGAGATCGCCATTCTTGCGGCTGAACCCGAAACGTTCTGGACCGATCAGTTTCACAACCTGGATGCGATCGACGGATACGCCGGCATCGGGCGAGAGCTCCTGGAGCAGGCCGGCGGATCGCTCGACGTGTTTTGCGGCGCCGTCGGCACCGGCGGCATGCTGAGCGGCGTCGCGCGTGCGCTTCGTGAAGGCGGAGCACTCACCCGTATCGTGGCCCTTGAACCCGCCAGCTCGCCCGCGATGACGCAAGGGCGCGGCGGCCCGCACCGCGTCGAGGGCATCGCGACTGGCCGGATTCCACCGCACATGACCGGCAAGCCGTACGACGAGGCCCGCGCGATCGACGAAGAGGACGCCCGGGCAATGGCGGTGCGGCTGGCGCGTGAGGAAGGCCTGCTCGTCGGAACGTCCAGCGCGCTGAATATCGCAGCGGCGGTCGAGATCGCGCGTGAGCTCGGCGCGGGAAAAGTCGTTGCGACCGTCGCTGTCGACACCGGCCTGAAATATCTGGCCGGTGATTTGTTCGCGCGGTAACTTACGGCGAGACACCCTTCCGCACATGCCGGATTCGTCCCCGCACACCGCCGTCGTTGGAGCGCAAGGCCATCTGATCGACTCGAACATCCTCACCACGATCTTCGACGTCGTGATCGCGCGCGGCGGCACGTTCGAAGTCGTGGACTTCCAGATCGGGCGCACCAATGACGAGTTCTCGCGCCTGACGCTGAAAGTGTCGGCGGCCACGCCCGCCACTCTTCAGCACCTCGTCGAAGATCTGATCCCGCTCGGCTGTCATCTCGTCGGAGAAGAGGACGCCCTCGTCCGGTCGGCCGAACGTGACCGCTCGGTGCCCGACGACTTCTATTCCACGACCAACCTGCGTACTCACGTACGGGTGGACGGCCGCTGGATCGAGGTCGAGCGCCAGCGCATGGACGCCGTCATCGTCGTCGACGACGGCCGCGCGGTCTGCCGCAAGCTGCGCGACATCCGCACCGGCGATCGCGTCGTCTGCGGGCTGCAGGGGCTCCGTGTGTCTCCCGAGTTCCGCGAACGCGACCGTGCCGCCTTCGGGTTCATGTCCAACGACATCTCGTCGGAGCGGCGCGTCGAAGCGACAGTCGTCCGCATCGCCGCGTTGTTGCACGA
This sequence comes from uncultured Acidobacteriota bacterium, assembly GCA_963816795.1. GTDB lineage: Bacteria > Acidobacteriota > Vicinamibacteria > Vicinamibacterales > SCN-69-37 > CAWFLT01. The sequence continues at coordinate 30,167 of CAWFLT010000010.1, forward strand.
CACGAGGAGGCTCGAGCGTCGGATCGTCTTCGTCGCGGGGCCCGTCGTGGTGCATACGGGCGGCGCCGCGTATCTGAGCGAGCTGATTCGCGCCGGCTGGGTCGACGTCGTGCTGGCGGGCAATGCGCTCGCCGTCCACGACGTGGAACTGGAGCTGTTCGGCACGTCGCTCGGCGTGGATCTCGAATCGGGCGTTCCCGTGCAGGGCGGCCATCGCCATCACATGCGCGCCATCAACGCGATCAATCGCGCCGGAGGCATTCGTGGCGCCGTCCAGTCCGGCGTGATCAGCCGCGGGGTGATGGCCGAGTGCGTGCGCCACGGGGTGGACTACGTGCTCGCCGGCAGTATTCGCGACGACGGCCCGATCGTCGACACGCTGACCGACATGATCGCCGCGCAGGATCGCTACGCGGAGGCGCTGGCCTCCGCCGGCGTGGTCATCATGCTGGGGACGATGCTCCACGCGATAGGCGTGGGCAACATGCTGCCGGCCTGGGTGCCCGTGGTGTGCGTCGACATCAATCCCGCCGTCGTGACGAAGCTGGCCGATCGCGGATCCTCGCAGACGATCGGCGTCGTGACCGATGTCGGCCTGTTTCTGCACCAGCTGGCGCGCCAGCTCGTGAAATAGAAGAGTGTCACTCCTCCCGGATGACGGCCAGCGGATCGAGGCGCGGCTGGGCGCGACGCCGGCACGAAGCTCGCGCCGACACCGATTCGGATCCATGGTGTCCGGATCGCCCGCCGTGCGGACCTGCAGTGCGTTCACACGATCCGGTGACCCACGGCCTGTGCACTATCGAACAGCGAAGAGAGCGGGGAAGCGTTAGCGTGGTGCCGGGAAATGACAGGTGTCCGTCAGAATCATTCTCAAGGTCCTGCTGCCCGCCTGGATCATGCTCATCGGGCTCGCCTTCTTTAACGCCCCAGCACTGGGCACCGCATTGAGCCTCTCACTGTTCATGGTCTTGATCGTGGTGGTTCCGGCGCTCGTGCTCATCCCTGGCGCGGTCGGCACGCGCGCGCTGGTGCGCACGAGAAGCCAGATCGTGAGAACGTGGCGACACTCGAAGCGGCGGAGCTGATCACGCCCTCGCCCATCGCCGCCCCGAGACCAGGTGGAGAAGCGCCACGAACAGAGCCGCTCCGACGATCGACCAGACAGCCGGTGCTGGAGCGACCGTTGACGAGATTGAACCCGTGGTGACGTTCGCCTGGTGTGTGCTCGTCGTTCTCGTGCTTTATTGGGCGCAGGCCGTCCTCGTGCCGATCGCCCTCGCGATCCTCCTCACCTTCTTGCTGGCGCCGCCGGTCACCTGGCTTCAGCGGTGGGTCGGCCGCATTCCGGCCGTGCTCGCGATGGTCACGCTCCTGTTCACGCTCCTCGGCCTCGCCGGCTGGGGTCTCGCGCGGCAAACGGACAATCTGGCGCAGGACCTTCCGCGCTATCGGGTCAACATCCTGCAGAAAATCGCCGATGTGCGCGGCGCGAGTAAAGGGGGGTCGGTCGAGAAACTGCAAGAGACGATCGACGAGATCAAGACCGACCTGGGAAAACCGGACGTACCCGTTGGAACACGCTCGCGGCCCGTCGTGGTGACGTCCGAGCAAGTCGCCGGTTTCTCAGGCTTCGCGTGGCTCGGTCCGATGGTCGGCCGGCTGGGCACGGCCGGACTCGTGCTCGCGATGGTCATCTTCATGCTGCTCGAACGCCGGGCGCTCCGCGACCGGCTGATCGGGCTGATCGGACACGGCCAGCTCGCCATCACGACGAAGGCCTTTGACGAGGCGGGCACTCGCGTCAGCCGGCAGCTGCTGATGCAGTCTCTGGTCAATCTGGTCTACGGTATCGCCGCCGGCGTCGGGCTCTATTTCCTCGGCGTGCCGTACCCATTGGTCTGGGCCGTGTTCGCTGCGGTGATCCGATTCATCCCGTACCTCGGACCCGTGCTGGGCGCGGGCGCTCCGATCCTGGTCAGCCTGGCGGCCGCCGACGGCTGGGCCGGACCGCTCCTCGTGGTCGGGTTGTTCGTCGTGCTCGAGCTGTTCACCAACCTCGTGCTCGAAACCGTGCTCTATGCCGGGGCGGCCGGGGTCTCGCCAGTGGCGCTGCTCGCGTCCGTGGCGTTCTGGACATGGCTCTGGGGTCCGCTCGGTCTGCTGATGGCGACACCGCTGACCGTGTGCCTGGTCGTGCTCGGCAAGCACGTGCCGGGCCTCGAGTTTGTCGGGACGCTCTTGGCCGATACGCCTCCGCTCGCCGCCGAGTACGGTTACTACCAGCGTCTGCTGGCCCGCGATCAGAGCGAAGCCGCCGACCTCATCGAGCGCTACCTCAAGTCCGAGTCCCCGCGATCGGTCTACGATGCCCTGCTGCTGCCGGCGCTCAACTATGCGGAGCGCGACCGCCTGGAGCAGCGTCTGTCGGCGGATGAAGAAACGGCCGTGCTCGATGCGACGCGAGAGCTGCTGTCGGATGCCGCAGAGTCGATCCGGAGCCTGCATCCCGCGCCTTCCGCAGAGCCCGATGAGGCAGCCCATTCTCGGACCCCGCGAGCCGCTGCGCGTGTTGGGGTACGCGACCAACGGCGCCGCCGACGAGCTCGCGCTGGCGATGCTGGCCCATCTGCTCGACGATCTGCCCATCAGCGTCGAGATTGTCAGCACGCGCATGCAGGCGTCGGAACTGCTGTCGCTTGTGCAGCAGCAAGCGTTCACGGTCGTGTGTCTTGCCGATTTGCCACCGAGCGCGCCGTCAAAGACACGCTATCTCGTCAAGCGGCTGCGCGCTGCGGTACCCGACGTGAAGATCCTGGTCGGGCGCTGGGCACCGGCCGCGCTGGCGGATGAAAGCACGGCGCTGCTGCGCGAAACCGGCGCGAATCTTGTGGCCTCGACACTGTTGGAGACTCGGGCCTACTTGAGCGGGCTCGTGGAGATCCCGCGGATTCCAGTCCCGGAGACAGCCACCGTGCACGCTGCGTAGCGGCCTGTCGCCGATACTGCCGCCTTTGCCGCGATCAATGGGCCTGTAGGAATGTGGCGCTGACCGTTGAACGCCAGGTGCTCCAGCATCCGATCTCCCGCGGGCGTGCGTCGGATCTCGCGTGATTCGTGGTGAGACGGGCAGCGTCCACTGGACTGCATCACACGGCGCCGAATCGGCGGCTCTAGCTGGCGATCTGGATCGCTTCGATCGATTCCTAGCTGAGTCCGTTCAACACCACCTCCACCCGCGTCGCCGGTGGGTCGGCTGCACCGGCTGCACGTGCAGGAACCGGCCGTCGCGCGCGACGTCGTAGTTCGAGTTGGCGTTGACCGCCGGGCGATAGCGACCCTCGGAGCCGTGTGCGACCGAACATCTCGCCGCTCACGCTGACGAACGGCATCACGCCGATTCGGCACGCATGAAGAACAGCTCGCCACTGTCGCGCGACGCGACGGATCCCGCCATCGCGGGACACCTGGCGCATCGCGCCCGATGGCCGAGACCCGAACGGCTTGACCCAGACCTCGGAACGTCCCGTCACCGTGGAATCGAAGGAAATCCAGCGGCCATCCGGTGACACCTGGCCGTCGGTCTCGGCCGCGGACGTGGCCACGACCGGCTCCAATGCGTGAGCGCCCTCGAGCGACACCTTTACGATGTCGGCGCCCGGGGCGCCGCTTTCCAGGATGACCACCCACTTGCCGCCCGGAGTCACTGCGGTCGGCGTGTGCAGCGCACCGGGGCGCGTTGCTCGGCACGCCGTCAAATTCTCGCCCGGCGGACGCGTCCTGGTCGACGCCGACATCCGGGACTACGAAGGTCGGAACAACCCGGACCGCGGCGCCGACGATACGAATCCGTTCGGCGTCCTCGCCGCCGGGCGCCGAAGCATCGAGACCGACGCGGGCGGCAACTCGCTGCAGCGCGTCTGACGCGAACGGCGACGTTTCGACGGTTGCCACAGTTCCCGTCGCGGGTCAACGACCGCACGACCGACGCGGTGCCCACTTCGTCGCGATCGGACCCGGATGGCGCGTCCTACGTGAGCGAGCTGTCGGGCGCACCCTTTGCCACCGGTGCGGCGCGCATCTACCGCGTCGTGCCTGGTGAGGCGCCGACGGTCCACCTGTCAGGTTTCACGCGCCATCGACCTGAAGTTCGGACCCGCGGGCACGTCTACGTGCTGGAACACTCAAGTGGTCCGATGTTCTTCGCCGGCCGCGGAAGGTCACCCGGATCACTCCCGGCGCATCAGCAGAGTCGTGAAAGGCCTCGATCGCGACGTCGATGGTGATCCACGACGGCGCGATCTGCGTGGACCATCAAGATCTCAGCGACGGTCAAGGTGCTCGTTCTGCAGTTCGGACGCAACCCGTTCGCCGGCGACGAAATAGCTCGCTGTCATTTCACTGACGCGGAGACCTGCTCCTCGACCGTCAGGCGCGGCCTGGTCGCCAGCAGCAACTCGATCGCGTCGGCGAGGTGCTCGGCGGCGATGTGATGATCGCCGCGTTCGACGCGCAGCAGGTGCGCCTTCATCAGCACGTCGACGGCACGGAAGCCCTCGGGCGGTTCGAACTTGTAGCAGGCCAGCTCGATCTTGAGGCCGTTGGGATCGTGGAGATAGATCGAATCCATGAAACCACGGTCGCGTTGAATGAACTCGATGCCGCGGTCCTGGAGACGAGCGGGGGCTTGCTGGAACGTGGCTCTCGACACGTTGAACGCAATGTGCTCCACGCATCCGATTTCCCGCGGGGCGTGGCGTCTCGCGTCCTCGCGTGATTCGTTGGTGAAGACGGTGAGCAGGCGTCCATCACCGGGATCGAAGTACAAGTGATTCTCGTCCGGCTTGCCCAGATTGGGCTGCTCGAAGACGAACGGCATGCCCAACGCGCCTTGCCAGAAATCGATGGCACTCTGCTTCGTGGATCCCACAATGGTGATGTGATGAACGCCCTGGACCTGCAGCTTTTTCACGGCGGACTCCTGAAATCGACGCTGAGGAGTTTACCTTGACGCTGGCTGACTCATGACGATTCGCCTATGGACTGGCGCCGCGATGTGCCATCGTCCCCAAAGAGGAGGCGTGTCGTGAAGCAAATGTTCGTGGTCATCGTCGGTGTCGTGATGCTCGCCAACGGGGCCGGCCGGATCGAACAGTCGAAGAGCGGATCGCTTCAAGGTGTCTGGCAGACGGTCGAGGTGGTGGTTGCAGGACCCAAGCCTCGGACCTTCACCATCCCCAAGCCCGGCCCGTGGTTGACCATCATCACCGCCAGGCACTACAGCCGCACCGAAGTCCAGGCCGAAACTCCGCGTCCCCTCCTGGCAGACGTCGCCAAAGCGACGGCCGATGAGCTGCGCGCCGTGTGGGGGCCGTTCGTCGGTGAAGCGGGGACCTATGAAGTGAGCGGCGACGTGGTCACGATGCGGCCGCTTGCCTCGAAGAGCCCTGCGGCGATGGCCGCCGGCGCGTTCATCGTCTATTCCTACAAGGTAGATGGCGACACGCTGTGGCTGATCCAGCAGCGAAACCAGACCGGTCCGTATCCGAGCCCGGCGACGTTCAAAGCCGTGCGGATCGAGTAGCGCGTAGTCGCTGCGGACACCTCACGCACCTTGCGCTACCAGGAGCGTCTTGGCGGTGCGCGCGTGGAGGCTGACCACGCCGCGCGCCGCATGCAGCAGCGTCGTCAGGACGACCACGCCCAAGACGATGGAGACGACCCAGCCTCCTGGCGTGTCGAGCCAGGCGGGATTGAAAGTGATGTCGCCCTCGTTTTCCCACGGCACCCACCATCCAGCGCGTTGGGCGACCCCCACGACCGGCACCAGGATGAAGCTCACGGCGAGCGACAGCCCGGTGATCGCGGTCGTGAAATAGACGATGCCAAGCGGCAGCATCGCCACCAGGTAGATGAGCGTCGTCCAGGTCCGCGTGTCCTTCAGCATCTCCATGATTCGTGCGACGAGTCCATCCGGCGCGCCCGGAGTGCACGCGGCCGGCGCGGCATTCGCTCGCCGCTCACGGCTTCGAGCAGGCGGCCTTCAGCGAGGGAAATGACCCGCGTGATGCCGATGAAGCCCAGGAAGAACGGCAGTCCGATGATCAGAATGGCCAGCCCGAGGGAGAGCGACAGTCCGGTCACGGCGATGGTGAAGTAGACACAGCCGGTGACGAGGCTGAGGACCATGAAGAACAGTGAGATGTACGCGCGCGGATCCGAATAGACGGCGAAGAATCGACTCAGCGGGGTCGGTGACTGATCGACCCTGGACACCGGCGGCTGGAGCGCGGCGTTGATCTTCGTCTCCGTGTCTCGATACGCCGCCGCCACTTCGTCGGGCGCGCCGTACGTCCGCGCGATCTGTTCGAGCAGCTCCGCCTCGGACTTCCCGGATTCGCAGCGGCTTCAGCGCGGAGATGTTCCTCCGCGTCGTACAGGGCGTCCTGAATCAGCGCCGGGTCCGCACCGGCGAGCGCGGCGCGCAAGGCGTGAAGGTAGTCGTCGATCGAACGCAGGGAGGGCGGGGTCATGAATGGTTGCCTCGCAGGAAGCGATCGACGAAGTCGCGGGTCTGATTCCAGATGCCGCTCCATTGCCCGAGCAACGCGCGGCCTTCTTTCGTAATGCGGTAGTAACGCCGTGGCGGTCCAGCATCGGACGGCTCGATGCGGCTGCGGAGGAATCCGTCCGCGCTCAGTGCGCGGAGGACCGGGTAGACGGTGCCTTCTTTGAACAGTGCCTCGCCTTCGTTCGCACGTTGCAGACGCTTGGCGATGTCGTAGCCGTACAGATCTTCGGACGATGCGTCGAGGACCGCGAGCAGCACCAATGCCACCAGGCCGGCGTTGAGCTCCTTCTGAAATTTCCTGGCGTGGCGGTCGTCCACAGCCACTACTATTTACCTAATAGTACTGGCTGTCAACTAGTAGTTGGAATCTTCAACAACTTGTGGACGTTCTCCCACGTGATCTTGCGAAAGACCTCGCGCGTGGTCGAGCGCTGGAGGACCGTGAGCGTTTCCCGCGCGACGCACTTCCCCGCCAGCCGCGAGGCCGCGGGATTGTTCGCCTGGCTGACGCCGCCACCGCGGCCATCCGCACAACTGCAATCGCTCCCGAAGAACAGCTTGTTCTGATGCCGGCCCAGGAAGTCACGCGTGAACTCGGCGTCGCGCGAGAGCATGTTGTTGCCGGAGTTCGCGGCCAGATCGCCGTACAGGTTGGGATAGTCACCGAGCAGTCGATCGGTGACGCCGCCGCGGACGATCGGCCCGGACGGGTACGCCGATTCGTTGCGGTAGTCGGCGCTGACGTTGGCCCAGAACGCGTCGGCGTGGCCGATGAACGTCGTCTTCGGAAACTCCTTCAGGATCGACTCGAACTTCGTCGCAAAGCCCGAGCTCCAGGTGCCTTCGTTGGGAAAGTGATCCACTTCCTGGAAGTGAATCAGGATCGGCACACCGAGCTCGGCCGCCAGCGCATACGCGCGGCGGAACTCGGGGCTGTCGGTGGCGAGGTGCAGCTTCATCTCGCCGAACCCCCGGGCGCCGCTCTTCACCGCCTGGGTGAGCGCCTCGATGTTCTCCGGCCGTGCGACGTCCGCGCTCGCGAACCAGGTGAACCGCCCGGGCGCGGCGGCCTGCAAGGCGCCGACTTGTTCGGCCGCGGCCGCCCCCGTGAGCAGATTCGCTTTCGCAATGCCGACGCCATCGAGATGCGCGAGGTTGTCGGCCGGACGGCCGCGCCTGTGATGGTGGAGATCGAACACGGGCGAGCCCCACTCGTCCGGCTGCTGGCCGCGCGCCGACAGAGACGGCAACGCGACGGACGCGGCGACGGCACCGAGGAATTTGCGACGGGTCAGCATCGGGACTCCTTCATGTAGCGCGGATTGGGCTGCAATCCGCGTGCAGTTGGCGGGCCCGAACCCGGCCCGCCCTACGTACGTCAAAGTGAAACGGCACTACCGCACGACCGGGCCGAACCGCTGATCGAGCCAGTCGAGCGCCTTCCTTGATCAGTTCGTTCGTCCAGCCGAATGACGAATGGCCGCCGGGAAAGACGAGATGCTTCTTGTCGGCCGGCGCGGCGCCCAGCCAACGATAGAGTGGGACCTGCGCAGTTTCGTAGGGGAAGATTGCGTCGTGGCGGCCGTTCATCATCAGAACCGGCACACTGACGCGCGGCGCGAAATTGATCGCATCGATCTCGGGCGGTAGCAGTGTTGGGCGCGTCTGGATGGTCGCCAGGCCGCCAAGCAGAAGGATGCCTGTCCTGAGGCGCGGCTCGAGCGCCATCAACAACGGGCCCCACAGGGATCCGTGGCTGACGCCCTGATAGCCGATCGCCGCGTCCGACATGTCGTCGCGGCTCTGCAGATAGTCCACCGACTGACGCAGCTCGCTCACCCACTGCATCACGTGCTCACGATAGGAGGGCCATTCGGTCTGGAACGGATGAAATCCGTCTGAGCGCTCGTACGAGCCCTTCCAGATCGGAATCATGACGGCCCGGCCGCCTCGAATCAGGTACTCGGCAGTGCTCCACCCGAAAACGTCTCGTTCGGTCGCACTCGATTTCCGGTAGAACGTGGCGGCGCCGCCCATGTAGATCATTGACTGATACGGCGGCCGCGCGGCGCGCGGCAGGTACAGGAGCGCCGTCAAGCGCTCGGTGCCGTACCCGGCGGCGAACGACACCCGCTGCTTGATCCAGTGGGGCGAGGAATCGTCGGTGGTCTCGACTCGCGCGTCGAGCGGCACCTGACGACGCTCGTAGAACCGCGTGAAGACCGCATACTCGGTGTCCGAGACGGGCTGCTGCGTCCTGCGATCGAGGGACAGGCGGCGAGGCAGCGGCGCGTTTTCGGCGTCGGCGCCAGTCGCGGCCGCGTTGCCCTTCAGGCGCTTCATCGCCCGCATGCCGTTCCCGGCCGCGCGGTCGAAGGGCGATCGGGGCTCGGGGAACAGATACTGGTAGCTGGGATCGGACCACGCGCCGCCGAGCGCGATGCGCGTCGTGCCGTCGCTCGCGTTGGCCGCCCACTCGCGAACATTCCCGGCCATGTCGACGGCACCGTAGGCGCTGATCGTGCTGGACGCCGTGGACCGCCGGGGCCCTTTGCCATCGTGATTGGTCGTCGAGAGCACGAGTCCCGGTAGCAATTGGATGTCGTTGGCCGTGTCCGCCTGATACCAGTGATAGACCGTCGGCAGCTCCTTGCCGGCAAAGGCGGCATAGGCCGCCGCTTCGTACCAGCTCAGGCCCGTCACCGGCAGGTCGTCGTCGCCGTCGGCATAGCTGCCGAGCCTCCACGAGGCGGGGCCGGGGCGACCGGTCGTATCTTTGAGGCGCGCCATCGCCTCGTCGAACGACAGCGTGCGTGCGTCGTCGTGGAAGGGATGTGTCCAGAGCTCGCGTCGTGTGTAGCCGCCGGCGTTGACGAAGGCTGCGAACTCGCGATTCGTGACCTCGTGTCGATCGATCAGAAACGGTCCGAGGGTGACCGTCTCGACCGGCTTCACACCACCGAGGACCCAGAGCCGAATCGCGCCGCCGGGCACGCGCACCATGTCGCGATCGGGCGCGCTGTCCGGGCCGAAGATCGAAGCGCAGCGACTCGGCCGGCGTCCCGGTCACCAGATCGGCGGGCAGATGCCCCGCCAGCTCGACCCGCCAGTGATACGCGCCTCGCGGCACGCGCACTTTCTCCAGCGGCGCCGTTCCCAGCGAGACCGGCGCGCCCTCATGACCAAACGGCCGCAGCGTCACCGCCGCGCCGGCGGGCTCCGAAGACGACGGACACGCGGGTGGAGGCGAGCTCCCACAATTGTTCTGAAACAGCCGCCGCGCCGCCGTCCTGCTCGACGGCACGCGCGAGCTCGAACGCCGCCAGGAACTTGCCGTCGCGCGCGAGCGACTCGATGCGCGGCAGCGACTCCGCGACGAACACCGCGCGCCGGCTGCTGGCGAAGCCGCTCCAGATGAAATAGCTCGCGACCGCGATCGCGAGCGCCGCCGGAAGCAGGACGGCCGGACGAGTGAAGACACGGCGGCCGAACGGCCGGCGCCGGCGTGCTGATCTGGCGCAGCTCCTCGCTCACCGCCCGGGCCGTCGGCCGCTGTGTGCTCTGCTTGTCGAGGCATCGCGTGATGAGCGCGTCGATCCGGGCCCGCTGCCCCTTCGACCAATCGCTGCCCTCGTGAGACAGCGGCGCTGGCACGTCCCTCAGAATCGACGACATGACCGAGGCACTGGAGGCGCCGTCGAAGGGGCGTCGGCCAGTGGCGAGCTCGTACAGCACGATGCCGAGCGAGAAAACGTCGCTCGGCTCGTGCACGGCATGTCCTTCGATCTGCTCCGGCGACATGTACGCCGGCGTGCCCATCACCACGCCAATCGCGGTGCCGGCGTCGGATGTTCTGGTCGCATCGCCCGCGCCGGTGGACTGGAGCGCCTTCGCGATGCCGAAGTCCAGCACCTTGACCGACCAGCCCGAACCAGAGCCATCGGTAACACCGGGAGCCGAGAGCGTAGGCTCGAGGCGACCGTCCGAAGGACGCGTGGGGGTGGGCCGCCTTCGCGCCGAGGCGCTTCGGCGAGCTGCGCCGAAGCCTTGGCGGAGGCGAGGCCCCACGCGCCTTTAATCATGATGTTCGCGGGCTTCAGGTCGCGATGGACGATGCCTTTCTCGTGCGCGGCCGCCAGCGCGTCCGCAAGTGCCGCGGCGATCTCGAGGAAGCGCGCGAACGGCAACCCGTGTTCTGGCAGGATGCGGTCGAGCGACTGCCCCTCGACGAGCTGCATCGTCAGGAAGTGGACGTGCGTCGCTTCGTCCTCTTCAACTGAGTAGACCGTGACGATGCCCGGGCAATCGAGGGCGGCGAGGACCTGCGCCTCACGCTGGAATCGCGCGAGCCGGTCGGTATCTCGCGCGACGTCGTTCGGAAGCACTTTCAGGGCCACGTCGCGGCCGAGCTTGGTGTCCCGCGCGCGAAAGACCTGGCCCATTCCACCTCTGCCCAGCTCGGCCAGAATCTCGTAGTGTCCGAGGGTCTGGCCGATCACGGGCGAGGCCTCGCAGGAGCCATTACGCGGCAAACGCAGACTTGGGGAGCCATGCAGGAGGGAGTTTACCGTGCTTCGGTCAGGCCTCGGGGGGTCCGGTGCAAACTGCCCCTACTGCGCGTAGCGCGAGGCGGTCGCGTCGCGCTGCGCGCTCAGCTCGGACACGAGCGCTGTGAACTCGGGGTGATTGCGAAGCGGCGCCAGCAGCGGATCCCGCTGATAGAAGATCGCGCACGGGAACCCAGTCTCGGCCGCCGATCGGAGCCATCGAAGCGACTGGGTGGCGTCGCCAAGCTGCGCGAATGCGGTGCCGAGGTTGTAGGCCACGTGATGATCTCGGTAGGCGCTGCCCTCGACCCGCGCCAGAGCGGCTCGCGCCGCGCTCACTTCGCCTGAGGCGGCGAGCACGCTCGCCAGAGCGGCGCCCGATCGCGAAGCCGTCGAGGCGGATGGGTCGGAGGCCAGCTCTTCGAGCATCCGCCGGGCTCGGGCGATATCGCCGGTGTAATAGAACGCGAGCGCCAGGTACGCATTGCCGATCACACGGCTGCTCTTCCGGCTCACGTCCTCGAGCCGTTGCCGCGCGACACTGCGCCCCTTTGACCGTCAAGACAAACACGACATGATTCGCAGATGGCCAGTTTCAATCCGCGCCGCGTCGTGTTGCTCCTCGTCGCGATCGTCGCGAGCGCCACCGCGCTGTCCGGTCAGCAGGCTCGCCACCCGGTCAGCGGCCGCATCCTGGCGCCGACGATGGGCGTCGAGGGCGCGGCGTGGCTGGACCGCCCGGAACGCGAAGCGGAAGAAGCGCCGTCGAAAGCCATCGCCGCGTTGAAGGTGCCGAACGGCGCGACGGTGGCCGATGTCGGCGCCGGGTCGGGGTACTACACCGTGCGGCTGGCCAAGGTCGTCGGGCCGCAAGGGCGCGTCGTCGCGACCGACCTGCAGCCCGGCATGCTCGATTTGATCCGCGCCAAGCTCGCACGCGAGCAACTCACGAACGTCACGCTCGTGCAGGGACGCGCCGACGATCCGCTGCTGCCGGCGGCCACCTTCGACCTGATCCTGATGGTCGACGTCTATCACGAGCTGGCGGCGCCCCAGGTGTTCGTCCGCAAGCTGAAGGACGCGCTCAAGCCCACGGCCGCCTGGTGCTCATCGAGTTCCGGCTCGAAGATCCGAGCGTGCCGATCCGTGAGGTTCACAAGATGAGCGTGAGCCAGGTGCGCCAGGAACTCGGCGCCGACGGCTTCCGGATCGAGCGCGTGATCGACGTGCTTCCCTGGCAGCACATCATCGTGCTGGCGCCGGCCTCGCCGCCCGGCTACGCCAACTCTTTGAATGGATTGAAGACCTTGAGCCCCGGCCGCTTGAAGTCTCGATCGTTCCCCGTGACGATCACAAGTCTGTGGCGGCGCGCGGTCGCCGCGATGTAGCTGTCCTCAACCGGCATGCGCTGTCCCGCCTTGTCGAGCAGACGTTCCTGCTCCGCCCAGACGTGGGCAACCGACACGTTGAACCCGTGGATACGTCCATGCAACGCGTCAACCAGACGGGTGAGCCACGCCTGCAGTGCCTGGCGCTGTCGGCCTTCTTTTGTTCGCACCCAGTACGCCAACTGCGCGATCACGACGGCACTCGTGTAGCACCGATCCTGCTCCGCTTCGAGCCAGGCAATGACCTTCGCGTCGCCATTCCGCTTCGCTGGCTGGCAGATGACGTCCGTATCGAGCAGCCAGCTCACAGCTTGCGCCGCCTGGCGGGGGCACGTCGCCGGGGAGGCACATCGTCAGGGCTGACGGGACACGCCTTCAGCACCGCGAGCCAACTCTCTCGACCGGCGAGGCGCCGGAAGACGATGGCGTCTTCCTCCGCATCGAAGTGCGCGTCGAAGTAGTCGCCGGGCTTGGCTGGCGCAAGCGCGGCCGGCACGGTCAAGCGCCGCTTGGCATCAAGTGTCACGACCATGGTGGGATTATCCCACCAGTGCGGTCCGCCCGCCAGCAGATCCGTCGCGCGAGACTCACTCGTCGCGCAGGGCGACCATCGGGCTGATGCGTGACGCGCGGCGTGCCGGCCAGATGCAGGCCTGGAGACCGGCGACGAACAGCACGAGGGACACGCCGACGAATGTCAGCGCGTCGAACGTCGACGCGCGCCAGACGTACGTGGCGAGCAGACGCGCCCCAAAGATGCTGGCGACGAATCCGATGACGATGCCCACCGTCAGCAGGCGGACACCACGGCCAACGACCATGCGGAACACCGCGCCCGGACTGGCGCCGATCGCCATCCGCACGCCGACCTCGTGAACCTGCTGGGCCACGGCGTTCGACATCACGCCGTAGACGCCGATCACCGCCAGCACGAGTCCGAGCACGCCAAACAGGGAGAACAAGACGAGATTGAATCGCGGTCCGGCAAACGCGCCGTCCTGCAACAGGCTCTCGAGCGTGCGCACATCGGTCGCGGGCTGTTCGGGATCGATCGCGTAGATCTGACCCAGCGCTGACTTCGTGATCTCGCTCGGATCGGTGCGCGCCCGGACCACGATGCGATCGGCGCGCCCGGCGTGTGTGTGCGGCACGTACACTTCCGGCTGCACGTCCTCGCTGATTCCGCGGTTGACCGTGTCGCTCAGGACGCCGACGACCTCGAACGTCTCGACAAGGCTGTTGAGGGGCGGCTGGGTCAGTCGAGGAATCCGCACGGTCTGGCCAATGGCGGCGCGGCCGTCGAGGCGGGTGCGCACGAACGCCTGGTTCACGACCGCAAGCGGCAGACGCCGCTCCACTTCGGTGTCAGTGAAGAGACGTCCTTCGGCGAGAGGGATGCCAAACACCCGTATGTAATCGGCACTCACTTGATGCACCTGCGCGCTGGCAGATGGCTGGCTGACGCCGGCCACCTCGACCGCCGCAGTCAGATTCCCGAGCGGATGCATTCCGGTATTCACGCCGACCGCCTCGACGCCGGGAACTTTCGACACCCGCGTGAGCAGATCCTGAAAGAACGCCACGCGCCGCGCAGTGTCGGGATAGCGCAGCTCGGGCAATGGCACGCGAAAGGTGAGCACGCGATCGGGCCGGACGCCGACGTCGACCTGCTGCATCGCCAGGACGGTCCGAATCATCAGGCCCGCCGCGACGAGCAGCATCAGCGACAGCGCGACTTCGGCGATCACGAGCGTCTGACGAAGGAACACCTGCAGGCGGCCGCCGGTGACGCTGCGGCCAATCTCCCGAAGCGAGGAGGCGATGTCCTGCGACGTCGTGTGCAGCGCGGGGGCGAGCCCGAAAATGATGCTCGTTGCCGCTGACACGAGCAGTGTGAACAGCAGGACGGGCGTGCTCAGCGTGACCTCGGCCTCGTCCGGAATCGTATTCGGCGGCACGAGCGACAGGATCCCCTGCAGTCCCGCGGCGGCCAGGGCGGTCCCGACGAGTCCGGCGGCGGACGCAATCAGCAGGCTCTCGATGAGAAGTTGACGAATGATCGCGCCGCGGCCTGACCCGAGTGCCGCCCGCATCGTCATTTCCTTCCGGCGCACGACGGCTTTCGACAACAGCAGATTCGAGACGTTGGCGCAGGAGATCAGCAGCAGCAATCCGACGGCGCCAAACATGATCCACAGGTTTTGCCGGATGCTGCTCGGAAACGTCTCTTCGAACGAGAGGAGACTGACGCGCCAGTTGTCGGGGAACTGGGCTGGTTCGCGCTTCTTCAAGTCGGCGACGATCGGGCCGAGATCGGCCGCGGCCGCGGCGTCACTGACGTGTGGCTTCAGGCGGCCGAGCAAGTGCACGTTGCGCACACCTTCGACGACCTCGCCCCGGCGCAGGGCGATCGGCAGGTACACGTCGGCCCCTCGCCACATGAAACGCTTCGGCATCACGCCGACGACGGTCCGTGTCTGGCCGTTCAGCCGGAGGTTGCGGCCGACAATCGCGTGGTCGCCGCCGAATTGACGTTGCCAGAATCGATACCCCATCACGACGACCGGCGGGGCGCCCGGCGCCACGTCCGCTGGACCATAGACTCGTCCGACGAGCGGCGGCACCCCCATGACCTGGAACGTGTTCGGCGTCCCGTAGTTGCCCCGGAGCCGCTGTGGCTCTGCACCGTCGGTCCAGAGGACGTCACTGATGGTCGAGGCGATGACGCCCTCGAAAATGCTGGCGCGATCGGCGATCTCCAGAAACTGATCGGTGGAGTACCCGATGCGACCGCCGGGCTGGCCCGGGTCGACACCCTGACGCTCGTCAGGCGATCGATGTCTCGGTACGGAAATGGATCGAGCACGACCGCGTGGACGACGCTGTAGATGGCGGTCGTGGCCATCATCCCAAGCGCCAGCGAGAGCACCGCCGCGACGGTCACGGGGATGTTTCTCGTGAGGTACCGAATCGCGAACTTGAGGTCGCGCCGCACCTGGTCACCTCCGTTTTTAGAGCGTTTTCAGCTCGACCTGGCAGTAATGATCTGCTCGCTCGTCGGGACCGGTCAATATGGCACGATCACGGCGCGCAAGAATGGATATAGTCGCCACTTCCCGACTTTTTCAAGGAGACGAGAGCATGTTGAAGAGACTTCTGCTGGTCACGATGCGCCCTTGCAGCCATCGGCGCGTGCACGCCAGCCCCACCCCCGTCCCCGGCACCGCCCGACACTGCTGCGGATGAGGCGAAGCTCAAGGCCGACCTTCAGAAATGGATGGATGACTTCAACGCTGGAAACGCGGACGGTCTGGCGAGCCAGTACGCGGAGGATGCCGTCCTCAGTCCGCCCAACGCCGCCGCTGCCATCGGGCGTGCGGCCATTCGCGAGGCACTCGCCAAGGAGAGCGCGGGCGCCAGGGCCGCAGGTCTCACGTTCAAGAGCACCGCCACCACAGGCGTCGGTGTGACAGGCGATCTGGCATGGATGAGTGGCAAGTACGCCGTCGTTGACGCGAAGGGGACGAGCGTCGACGAGGGCAAGTACCTGTCGGTGCACCGGCGCACAAACGGCGCGTGGCTCTACATTCGCGATACGTGGAACTCGGACAATCCACCGCCACCGCCACCGCCGACGGAGAAGAAGTAGCGCGTCCGCCCGTCCGCCCGGCCCCTTGGCGCGGGACCTCAATCCCAGTTACCCTGTGCCCTTAGAGCCGTTTCCAGTTCGGTGTAGCCGCTGGAAACGGCTCCGCGGTTTGCGCGGCGGTGCGACCGGGATGAGGGGGAGATTTGCACAGGTGGGGGACGGGCTTGCTCGCGCAAGCGAGACCCGTCCCCCGCCTGTGCAAATCTCCCCCCTCGCGGCTGCCTACACCGCAATGGAAACCGCTATCGCCCTGTCGCTGAAATCGTCCATCCACGACGCGCGGGAGGAAATGATGCGTCTCCTTGTCGTTCTGTCACTCGCCGCGGCCGCGCTCGTGCCGGTGCCGGCGTCACTCGCTCCACAGAAGATCGATCGGATGAATCCGATCATTGCCGCGCAGGAAAAAGGCAGCCTCGCCGTGCTGGGGATCGCGCATCCGGCGATCACGCGCGGAGGCGGTGGCCGCGGCCGCGCCGGCGCGCCGGTGGACCCCGCGGTGCCGCCACCTCCGCCACCGCCACCGCCGCCGATTGTGCTGGCCGACGTCGCAAAGGAAACCGTCGACTACAAGCGCGCCGACTATCTCTACACGTCGGGCACCTCCGACACGTTCCTGAGCTACATGGAAGAGATCAAGAAGGCCGGCGGTTCGATGCGCACGCATCCGTTCACGGCGAAGATCGGCATCTGGAATCGCAACGCCGAGAACGTGAACGCCGCCATCATCCGGCAGCTGAACGCCGGCCACGTCGGCGTCTCGATGGAAGCCGTCGAGTCGGCGCAGGAAGTGCGCGATGTGATCAAGGCGATGCGCCTGACGTCGGCCGGCGGCACGCGTCCGGAGACCGGGCTCGAAAAGGCCGCCGCGTACTGGGGGCTCTCGGTCGACGAGTACAAGAAGAAGGCCGACATCTGGCCGCTCAACAAGAACGGCGAGCTCTTGATCAGCGTCATCATCGAGAGCGTGGCGGGCATCGAGAAGGCGCGCGAAATCGCCGCCGAGCCGGGCGTCGCCCAGGTCTTCGCGGGCTACGGGACGCTCAACGGCGTGTTCAAGGGCGATCAGGCCGCGCGCGAAGCCGGCGCGGCGAAGATCCTGGCCGCTTGCAAGGAGTTCAAAGTGCCTTGCGGCTTCCCCACCAACAACCCGGCCGAGATCGAACAGCGCATGAAGGAAGGCTGGTCGGTGTTCATCATGCAGCGCCGCGACGAGGCCGCGTTTGCGGCGGTCGAGACGGCGAGAAAGATGTCGGGACGGTAAGACGCTCACGGAAATCTTCAAGGAGGATTGGACCATGCGCAAGAGCCTGCCGTTCGTTGCGACGTTGACCCTGCTTGGCGTCATCTCCACCACACCGCTCCTCGCACAGGAGGCGAAGGCGGTGAGCGCACAGGAATCGAAGGCGGTGAAGACGATGGCCGGCATCCTGATGACCGTCAATCACTTCCCGAACGACGAGCAGAAGAAGACCCTGCAGGCCGTGGCGGCCGACACGACGACGACCGCGCAGGAGAAGGTCCTGATTGAAGCCATGCTCACGATGCAGCACAGCGTCACCGCGGCCGAGAAGACGAAAGTTCAGGCTGTGGCCAAGGATAAGGCTGCGTCGGCCGGCGCCCGCACCCTCGCCGAGATCCTCGAGCGATTCCTGCACATGGCCAGCGAGGCCGACAAGGCGACCCTCAAGAAGCTCGCGACGTAGCGGCGATGAACCGTACTGCGGCGCTCCTGTCGATCCTGCTTGCCCTGCCGGCTGGCCTGTCCGGGCAAGACCAGTCCGCCAGCCTCGCCCCGCTGCAGGGTTCCTGGGTCGCGATCTCGGCCGGCGGGAGGAGCTGCCCGCCGGCGTTCACATCGGTCTGAGCGTTGCCGGGGACAAGTATCGCGAAGTGCACGACGGGCGCCCCGATCTTCGGCGTGCTCGTCAGAGGCCCGCGTCTCACGTTCATCCTTCCGGAAGTCCGCGGCGGCTTCGACGGGGAGCTCAAGGACGGGCAATTGACGGGCACGTGGACACAATCCAGAGGCTCGCGCCCGCTGGTGTTCAAGCGGAGTGAGCGCGTTGAGCAGCGCGGCCCGGGCCGCGGGAGTGGGGCCGGCCAGTAAATAACAACTCGACACCCCGCGCCGTCGTATGGCGCGGGCCCGAGCCGCGGGGGTGGGACCGCCAGACACCCCGCGCCGTCGTATGGCGCGGGCCCGAGCCGCGGGGGTGGGACCGCCAGACACCCCGCGCCGTCGTATGGCGCGGGCCCGAGCCGCGGGGGTGGGACCGCCAGACACCCCGCGCCGTCGTATGGCGCGGGCCCGAGCCGCGGGGGTGGGGCCCCGCGGCCCTAAGAAACGTGTGGCCCAAGCGGCACAGGTGTGACGCCACGGCACACCTGTCGGCTGCCGATCTGGTTTAGTATCAACAAGTTAGCCGATGGCCCGTCTCTTGCTATCCCGTGCCGGCATGAGAGCTCCTCACCCGCCACGTCGTCATCGCACTCGCTGCTGCTCGCGCCGTCGGTCGCGCACGCCCAGGAAACCACCCCGCCCGACGGCACGCCGATCGCGTCGGCGCAGGTCTCGGGCCTCGACCTCTCGCGGCTCAGTCCGGGCCTGCAGGAGGACATCGGCAAGCTCGACCGGCACCCCGCTCGATCGGCAGAAGCTCCGCGAGCTGGCCGCGCGCCTCGAAGCCGAGCAGCCGCGCTACGTCGCCGCCGTGCGGGTCACCGCCGGATCCCGACGGCAGCGCGCGCGTCGTCTTCGTCGTCGCGCGCATGCGCGATCCGGAACCGCAGGCCAACATCAACACGAAGTACATCGTCGAGGACGTCGAGATCCGCGGCGTGCCCGACCGCGCGATCACGCCGGAGATGCGCGCCGACCTGCAGGCGCTGACCGGCAAGCCGCTCGACTCCGACGAGGCCGAGCGGCTCGAGACGCGGCTGAAGTCCGCGTTCCCCGACTACAACGTCGACGCGCCGGACGAGCCGCGGGAGCCAGCCCGGCCAGATCAAGGTGGTCTTCCACCTGACGCGGACCGAAGCAGTCGCGATGGCTGCGCTTCGAGCCGATGGAGGCGAACGCCCTCTATCACTCGGATCAGGGCTGGGGCGCCAAGCTGCCGCTCACGATGAGCGGCGACGACTTCCTGGTCCTGCCGCACTTCGCGCTCGACGTCGGCGACGATCTGATCGAGGAGTACTCGGGCTTCGGCTGCGCTTCGAATCGAGGAAGCTCGGCACCGAACGCCTCGGCGTCTCCTTCGAGTGGTCCACGTTCGACCAGACGTGGCGCGACCCGACGCTGGCGGCGCTTGCCGCGTACTCCGCGAGTCCCGGCGCTCTATCGCAACCGCATGACGGTCACGCCGCTCGTGAAGTTCGCGATCACGCCGCAGCTCACGCTGGCCGGCGGCGTCAGCATCACCGAGCTGGATCCGCTCGACGAGTCCTCGTCCGATTCGCAGATGGCGAACGCCGCGATCGGCTCGTTGAGGTTCAACCAGCGCTGGCGTCCGGCGTCCCGGCGTGCAGCACGACTTCGACGCGGCGTTCACCGTGCGCGCGGGGCACGACCTCACTCGAGAGCGACCTCGTCTACGAGCGCTACCTCGGCACAGGCCGACTACGGCTTCCGCTGGCATCGAGCATCGCGTGCTCGTCGTCGGGCATGTCCGGCAGCATCACGGGCGACGCGCCGCTGTTCGAGCGGTTCTCGCTCGGCGATTCGCGGACGCTCCGCGGCTGGGACAAGTACGACATCGCGCCGGCCGGCGGCGATCGCATGTTCCACACGTCGCTCGAGTACCGCTATCGCGTGCTCGCGCTGTTCCTCGACTCCGGGTCGGTGTGGGACACGGGCACGAACCGCAAGGTCCGCTTCTCGACAGGCGTTCGGCTTCACGCCCGGCCCGGTGTTCATGACGGTGGGCTTCCCGCTCAACACCGACGAGTTCCGCGCCGTGTTCACGATGGGCGTCCGGTTCTCCACGGTCTTCGTGGGCAGTCAGCAAGAACTGACCGTGGCCGTCCGTTCTCGCCCCGCCACGCTGGTCGCGCTCACGCTCTTCGCGTGGGCCGCGGCGAATCTCGGCGCGCAGGCCGTCACCGTCAGCCGCGTCGCCGACGCGGTCGCCGTCCGGGCGCCCGGATTCACCTTCATCAAAGGCGAGCCGCTCGTCCGGCTGAAGGACGGCCGCTCCGTGCGCGTCGATCTCGACCTCGCGGTGCTGCCGAGGCCCGGCGATCCCGCCGCGGCGCGCAGCCGGCAGACGTTCGTGCTGAGCTACGATCTCTGGGAAGAACGATTTGCCGTGACGCTCGTCGGGACGCCGCCGCAATCCGTGGCGTACCTGACGTCGACCGCCGCCGAGGCCTGGTGTCTCGAGCAGTTGACGGTGCCGGTCAGCCGCGCTCGGCCGGCTGGGCGCGCGACGTGCCGTTCTGGATTCGGCTCGAGTACCGAATCCTCGGACGGCGACGCCGCGCCGGATCGGACGACGACGGCGCGGGCTTTACGCTGCGGGGACTGATCGACGCGCTCAGCTCGCGCCGCAAGGCCAGCCGCGTGGACCCACGTCGATTGAAGCGGGTCCGTTCCGGCTTCGGCCGTAACACTCGGCCGTCGAGGCGATCACGATGAACCGACTGCGCACTCGCCTGATCCTCGCCTTTCTCGCCGCCACGATGCTGCCGCTGGCCGCGACGGTGTGGATCACGACGTCGCTGCTCGATCGCAGCCTGGGCTACGCGACCACCGGCGAGCTCGATCGCCTGTCGCGCACGCTCGAAGCGACCGTGCGGCAGTTCTATCAGCGCGAGCGCGACGCGCTGAAGCAGGACGCGCTGGCGGGCCGCGTGACGCCGACGTCGTACGCCGTGGCGGACGCGGCGACGCTGGCCCGACGCCGGTCCGCGCGTTCTGGGACAGCGGCGAGGCCGAGCGCTTCGGCCTGTCGGGATCCGACGGCGATCACGTCGACTACCTGCGGCGAGCGACGACGACGGCGCCGGGCCGCGCGGCGTGCAGGCCTACAGCCGCGACCTCCGCGGCATTCGCATGGAGCAGCTCTCGAGCCAGCTGCGGCAGACGCGGCAGCTCGTGGAGTCGATCGAGGGCCGCGACCTCCGGCGCGGGTTCACGCTCACGCTGCTCCTCCTGCTCGGCGCGGCGTGGCTCATCTCGCTGGCGCCGCTCGTCTTCATCGCGCATCGGATCAGCCGGCCGATCCAGCAGCTCACCGAAGGGCTGACGGACTTTGCGGCCGGCGACTGGTCGCGACGCGCTCGAGACCGGCCGGCGATCCGGGAACGCCGCCGCGCGACGAAGTCGGCCACGCGGTCGACGCCTTCAACCGCATGGCCGATCAGCTGCGGCAGAGCCGCGAGCGGCTGGTCCATCTCACGCAGATCGCGAGCTGGCAGTCGCTGGCGCGCAAGACCGCGCACGAAGTGAAGAACTCGCTGACGCCGATTCGGCTCACCGTCGAGGAAATGCAGGCGCGGCTGCAGCCGGCCGATCGCACCTTCCTCGATCAGGCCGTCCAGATCGTCGTCAGCGAGATCGACGCGCTCGAGCGGCGCGTGCGCGCGTTCTCGGATTTCTCCAGCGAGCCGCCGGTGCAATCCGGAGGTCCTGGACGTCAATGCGCTCGTCAGCGAGCGCGTCTCGCTGCTGCGGCCCGCGCATCCCGAGACGACATACGATCTCAGGCTGGATGCGCGCGCGCCGCGCGTGCTCGCGGGCGCGGACCTGGTGAAAGGCATCCTCACGAATCTGCTGAAGAATGCCGCCGAGGCGGCCGGGCCCGGCGGCTCGGTGCTCGCGATCACGCGGGCGAACGACGGCCACGTCACGATCGAGGTGCACGACTCCGGCCCGGGCCTGAGCGACGAGGCCGCCGCCACGCTGTTCGAGCCGACGATCACGTTCAAGGAACACGGCATGGGACTCGGCCTCTCGATCGCGAAGCGCCACGCGCTGCTCTCCGGCGGCGACATCGTCCTCGTCGACGGCCAGCTCGGCGGCGCGGCGTTCAAGGTGACGCTGCCGGCGTTCGCCCGGATCGCACGATCCGGAGGCCGCGCTGTGACCCGCGCCCGCCACGTCGTCGTCGTCGACGACGAGCCGAACATCGGCCGATCGCTGCGCCTGATTCTCGAGGGCGAAGGCTACCGCGTCACGGTGTGCGAGTCGGCGGCGCAGTTTCAGGCCGAGCGGCAGCAGGGGCCGCGCCGATCTCTATCTGCTCGACCTCCGTCTGCCGGACGGCAACGGCATCGACCTGCTGCGCTCGCTGCGGCAGAGCGACGACGCGACGCCGGTGGTGATGATTTCCGGGCACGGCACGATCCGCGACGCGGTGGACGCGACGCGCAGCGGCGCGTTCGACTTTCTCGAGAAGCCGCTCGCGCGCGATCGCGTGCTGCTCGTCACCAAGAACGCGATCGAGCGATCCGACCTGCAGCGCGAGAACCAGCGGTTCCGCGAGCTGGTCGGCGAGGCGCCGAAGATGATCGGCCGGAGCGCGGCGTTCCGGCAGGCCGTCGAGCAGGCCACGCAGGTGGCGCGATCGGACGTCAGCGTGCTGCTGCTCGGCGAGTCGGGGACGGGCAAGGAGCTGCTGGCGGCGCACGTGCATCGCGAGAGCCCGTTCGCGTCCGGGCCGTTCGTCAAGGTCAACTGCGCGGCGATCCCGACCGAGCTGATCGAAAGCGAGCTGTTCGGCCACGAGAAGGGCGCGTTCACGGGCGCGGCGTCGCTGCGGCGCGGCCGCTTCGAGCTGGCCGACGGCGGGACGATCTTTCTCGACGAGGTCGGCGACCTGCACGAGGCGTCGCAGGCCAAGCTGCTGCGCATCCTGCAGGACGGCGAGCTGCAGCGCGTCGGCGGCGAGCAGCCGATTCGCGTCAGCGTGCGCGTCATCTCGGCCACGAACCGGCGGCTCGACGAGCTCGTCGCCGCCGGCAGCGTTCCGCGAGGATCTCTTCTATCGGCTGAGCGTCGTGCCGATCCGCGTGCCGGCGCTTCGCGAGCGCGCGGCAGGACATCGGCGAGCTCGCGGCGTACTTCCTCGCCGAGTTCTGCGCGCGCAACAACCATGCGGCCGCGCGAGATCGATCCGGACGTCGTGCCCGTCCTCGAGCGCTACCACTGGCCCGGCAACGTCCGCGAGCTGCGCAACGTCGTCGAGCGGATGGCGATTCTCACGCGCGGGCGATCGCCTCACCGTCGGAGTCGATTCCGCTCGAGGTCCGGCAGCCCCAGTCGCCGCGCCCGGCGACCGGCCTGCAGGAGGTGCGCGACACCGCCGAGCGCGAGCGCATCCGCCAGGCGCTGGATCAGACGGACTGGAACGTCTCCGGCGCCGCGCGCCTGCTCGGCACCGAGCGGACGAGCCTGCACAAGCGACTTCGCGCGCTCGGACTCAAGCGCTCGCGGTAGGGTCTCGAGCGCCTGTTACGCCGCGCGGTGGCGAACCGCCGGCCTCGACATCAGCCAGCCTTCAGCGACGGCGACCGCGCCGACGCCGACCCACATCGCGGCGGCCACGAGCCACACGTCGGCAAGGAACGTCGCGCCGGTGGCGATCGGCGTGAACCAGAAGATCGTGCTGGCCGTCAGCATTCCGTGCATCAGCGTCGTCACGAGCAGGCTGTCCGTGCCGTCGTACACCCAGACCATGAGCACGCGGTACGCCGTCAAGCTGGCGACAGCGGCCAGGATGGACAGCGTCACGAAGACCGCGAGAGGAATTCCGCCGCGTAGGTGCCGCCGATAAAGACCTGTTGCAGGAAGTGCCACAGCGCCCACAGCACGCCGGCAATCAGGCCGGTCATCGGGACGCTGTGACGCCGCCTCAACCTGGGCACGGCAAATCCCGTCCAGCCAATCTCCTCGAGGACGGTCAACACGGCCGCCCCGAGCCCGCCGAGCACGACGGTCGCCTTGTCGTCGGTGATGAAAAGCGGCGACGGCAGCGACAGGGCGAACAGGACCGCCGCAGCGATGATGGGCGCAGGCAGGATCGCAATCGCATACCAGCGCATGCCCACGCGCCATCTGCAGAGCCGCGAGAACAGGGCGCGATAGCCAGCGCGGCCATCGACGACACCAGTCAGCAGCAAGCCGGCGAGGCTCGGGCCGGCGAGCATGGCCATGACTGCGGGCAGAAACACGCCCTCCGCCAGCCAGTTGGGGTTGACAAGCGCACTCGGCCCCACGGCGAGCACGAAGCCGCCCCATGAGAGCGCGAACGTCAGGAGGTAGTACACGAGCAGCGGATGCTTGTTGATGAACGTCGCCATTGCACGAGCCTCGCTGCACAGTGCAGCAGCAAATGCCGTGCCTCCGCCCGGCGCTTGCGACGACTTCTTTAGTTGCGAAGGGGCCCCACCCCCATTCGCGCGACCTCCGCCCTTCGACCGAGGCTCAGGGCGGGCTGAGCAACGTCGAAGCCCGCGCGCCCCGCACCGCGCTGCGGTCGGTCGAGCGCGGGTTCGTGTGTGAAATACCTCGCAGGGCGATGCGGGATTTCCCGACGCCAGCCGCGATCGGCAGAGTCGTCGAAATCCTCATCCGTCAGAACGAAGACAGGAGAATATAGAGACGATCACGTCCAAGGGAGGGCTCGATGACACTTCGAGCCGCACTCGTCGCGAGTGTGTGGCTGGGCGCGCTGTTCGCCCTCGCCGCGACGCCGGTTGCCGACCAGCCGGCGCCGGTGCCGGCTGCCCCTGTCATCTATACGGCCGTCGTCGACGGCATCATCCATCCCGTGTCGGCCGAGTACATGATCCAGACGCTCGATCACGCCGACCGGGCTGGCGCCGCGCTCGTCGTCTTCACGCTCCGACGCCGGGCGGTCTGGTCGACTCGACCCGCGACATCGTCGACCCGCATGCTGGCGGCGAAGACGCCCGTGGCCATGTTCGTCAGCCCGGCAGGCGCGCGCGCCGCGTCGGCCGGCTTCATTCTGACCATCGCGGCCGATGTGGCGGCGATGGCGCCTGGGACCCACATCGGCGCCGCGCACCCGGTGACGCGGGCGGCGGCGAGACGATCGGACGAGACGACGGCGAAGAAGGCCGACGGCCGACGTGGCCGCCTACGCGCGCACGCTGGCGGACGGGCGCCGCCGGAATGTGACGCTCGCGGAGGCGGCGGTCCACGAGAGCCGCGCCTTCACCGAGCAGGAGGCGCTCGGCGCGTCGCCGCCGCTCATCGAATCTCGTCGCGACTGATGTCGCCGATCTCTTGCGGAAGCTGCGACGGCCGCGACGGTGCGGCGCTTCGACGGCACGCCGATCACCGCTGGACACGGCTGGCGCCACGCTCGTGCCGATCGAGATGAGCACGCGGCAACGCGTGCTCAGCGCGATCGCGCACCCGAACATCGCGTTCATGTTGTTGAGCCTCGGCATCCTGGGACTGACGATCGAACTCTGGTCGCCCGGCGCGATCCTGCCGGGCGTCGTTGGCGCGCTGTCGCTGCTGCTGGCGTTCTTCGCGCTTGCAGCTGCTGCCGGTCAACTACGCCGGGCTGCTGCTGATCGCGCTGGGCGTGTTGCTGCTGATCCTCGAGATCAAGGTCGACGAGCTACGGGCTGCTGACGGCCGGCGGCGCTGGTGAGCCTGGTGTTCGGCGCCATGATCCTCATCGACGCGCCGGAGCCGGAGCTGCGGCTGAGCTTGCGATTCGTCCTGCCCGTCGTCGTGGGCCTCGCCGGCATCTCCGCGTTTCTGGTCCGGCTCGCGGTCATCGCGCAGCGATCAGCGGCCGGTCATCGGCGACTCGAGCATGATTGGCGCGGTCGGCGACGCCGTGACGGCCGATCGAGCCGGGCGCAGCCCGGACAGGTGAACGTGCGCGGGGAGATCTGGCGCGCGCACGTCGGCCGAGCCGATCGCCGCCGGGCGATCGCGTGTTGTTGTGACCGAGTCTCGAGGGACTGACACTCACCGTTCGACAGGCCTGAGGTGCCGCCATGCCGACTGAGATTTCGCCCGCTCTGATCGTGCTCGTGATCGTCGTGCTCTACGTCGTCAGCTCGATCAAGATCATCACCGAGTACGACCGCGCGGTGGTCTTCCGCCTCGGCAAGCTGCTGGACCGGGCCAAGGGACCCGGCGTCATCCTCGTGTTCAAACCGATCGATCGAATGGTCCGCGTGACGCTGCGGACCGTCGTCCACGACGTGCCGCCGCAGGACGTCATCACGCGGGACAACGTCTCGGTCAAGGTCAACGCCGTCGTCTATTTCCGGGTCGTCGACCCGCGGCGGGCGATTGTCGAAGTGGAGAACTATCAGTACGCGACGTCGCAGCTCGTCGCAGACGACCCTGCGCAGCGTGCTCGGGCAGGTCGATCTCGATGACCTGCTGTCACAGCGGGAGCGGCTGAATCAGCAGCTCCAGCACATCCTGGACGAGGCGACCGATGCCTGGGGCATCAAAGTGTCGGCCGTCGAGGTGAAGCACGTCGATCTGCCGCCGGACATGCAGCGCGCGATCGCGCGCCAGGCCGAGGCCGAACGCGAGCGGCGCGCGAAGGTGATTCACGCCGCCGGCGAGCTCGAAGCGTCGGCCAAGCTGGCCGAGGCCGCCGGCGTCATCTCCACGCAGCCGACGGCGGTCACGCTGCGCTACCTGCAGACGCTGACGGAGATCGCCGCGGAGAAGAACTCGACCATCGTGTTTCCGTTGCCGATCGACCTGCTGACCCTCCTGAGACAGCTGACGAGCGGGACGGAGCCGCACACCGGGTCGCGATCCTGACGCGTCTACCGCAGTCACTGCCCGTCAGAGAGGGCACGGAACGCCGCGATGAGCTGTGGAATCCGGTCCAGATAGATCAGGATGACGGTGGCCACGAGGACGATCTGCGCCGTCCCGAGACTGACACCAAATTTCGCCCACGCGCGGCGGGCGTGGAGCGCCGGGGCAGGCTCCTTGCCCAGCGCCTTCAGGCCCAGGACGACCGCGAGGATCGATTTTTCAAATCCAAACAGGTTGACGAAGCTCAGCAGGCCAATCACCAGCGCCACCGTGGCGTAGGTGTAGCGTTGCGCGAGCACGACGTTCGAGTCGGTTTGGTTCATGACGCACCTTTTTCCTGGAATTGGTATGGGGAGAGCCGAAGGGCGAACGGATCGCCTGCGAGCCGGCGCAGAACGACCACAATCAACGCGAGCGGCACGACTGAATTGATGACGGGCGCCGGTACGTCGAGCAGGAGCTGCGCGAGTCGCCACGCGACGAGCACCGCCGTCAGTCCGAGGATGGCCCGGTGCTCCCGCCGCGACCGCTGCGGCACGCTCGCTGAGACCTGCTCCGCGAGCGACGGCCAGAGATCCACGTCGAGGCGCTCGTAGTCCATTCGGTCCAGGTCTGAATGAACGCTGGTGAGGCCGGCCAGGGCGACCTGGCAGGCCCGGCAGCCGGCGATGTGCCCGTCAATCTCGCTCAGAAGACAGGTCTGCCGATTCGCCGTCGAGCCGCGCGAGCGCCGCCATGCGAACCTCCGCGCAACGCAGCCGAGTCTTCCGTCGTCATCGTCGTCCTCCTTGGGGCCTGCCCCGAGCGGAGTCGAGGGGCCGGACCATCAGGTCCTGCAGTCGCTGCCGCGCGTGGAACAGCCGGCTCATCACGGTTCCTCGTGGGATGCCGAGCCGTTCAGCGAGCTCGTCGTACGTCCAGCCGTCCAGGTGCTTCAGCACGATGAGCTCCCGGT
The DNA here is from genome assembly GCA_963816795.1 of uncultured Acidobacteriota bacterium. GTDB lineage: Bacteria > Acidobacteriota > Vicinamibacteria > Vicinamibacterales > SCN-69-37 > CAWFLT01. The sequence goes on from CAWFLT010000010.1 coordinate 58,048, forward strand.
CGTCGATGGGGAGGCGATCGAGGGCGACCCGAAGGTCGTGCAGGTCCTCGATTGGTCCGGCTGCCGGGGCCGCCGTGTCGATCGGCTCGCCGTCGCTCGTGCGATCCCTGACGCGCGCCCGCTGCTTGTGGCACCGGTTGCGGAGGAGGACGTAGAACCACGGGTAGAACTCGCGCGATTCGTCGAAACGGCCCAGATTCCTGAAGGCGTCCAGGAACGCGTCCTGCGCCGCGTCTGCCGCGTCCGCGTCGTTGCCGGTGAGCGCCCGTGCGTGCGCCAGCGCGCGACGCTGATACTGATGGACCAGGTGGCGAAATGCCTCGGCATCGCCCTGACGACATCGTTGGATCGCATCGGCATCCTGCATGACCTTCTTTCTCTACTATCCGGCGGAACGGAAAAGTATTCAGTGGCGTCGCTACAGCCAGACGTGAGAACGGCTGCTAGAGTCTGCCGAGGAGCAGTCATGTCCGATGCACTGAAACGGCAGAACGTGGTCCGGCGGACACCATTCCCGCGATCGGGCACCTCACCACTCGTGCCGCCGCTCGTCTCGAGTGCCGTGTTCGTCGCCCGCGACGCCGACCACATGAACAGCGTCTACGAGGGCCAGGAGCACGGCTTCACGTACGCGCGAGAAGGCAGTCCCAATGCGGACTTGCTGGCGGCGAAGCTCGCGGCCCTCGAAGGCGCCGAGGGCGGGCTGATCACGTCATCTGGCATGTCCGCCGTCGCCGCGATCCTGCTCGGCCTGCTCAAGGCCGGCGATCACGTGCTGGCGAGCGACCAACTGTACGGCCGCACGTCGCGGCTGGTCACGCAGGAACTGCCGCGGTTGGGATTTGCCACCGACGTGGCGGACGCGACGGACCTCGCCGCCTTCGGCCGCGCGATCCGTCCGGCGACGCGGCTGGTGCTGGTCGAGGTCGTCTCCAATCCCCTCTTGCGCGTCGTGGACATCGCCGCCCTGGGGGAGCTCGCCAAGGCACGCGGCGTGCTGCTGATCGTGGACAACACGTTTCCGACGCCGCTGACGCTGCAGCCGCTGGCGCTCGGCGCGCATGTCGTGTTTCACAGCGTCACCAAGATGATCGCGGGGCACAGCGACGTGACGCTCGGCGCGGTGTGCGCCGGCCGTGAGTTGTTGACGCCGATCCGGGACGCGATCGTGACGTGGGGCCTCAACGGGAGCCCGTTCGACTGCTGGCTCGCCGAACGCGGCCTCAACACGCTCCACCTGCGGGTGTCACGCGCCAACTCGAATGCCTCGGCGCTGGCGGAAGTGTTCGCCGCGCATCCGGCCGTGCGCCGGGTGTTCTACCCGGGCCGTGCCGATCATCCCGATCACGCCGTCGCGCGGCGTCTGTTCGGGGACCAGTACGGCAGCATGGTGACGTTCGATCTGCACGGCGGCCGCAACGCCGTCAATCGGTTCATGCGCGCGCTCGACTCGATCCCGTTCGCGCCGACGCTGGGCGACGTCGCCACGATCATCAGTCACCCGGCCGTCACGTCGCATCGAGGCTTGACCGCGGAGGCGCGCGAGGCGCTTGGCATTACCGAAGGCACCGTCCGAGTGTCGGTGGGCGTCGAGGATCTGCCGCTGCTGGTCGAGGAGTTTCGCGCTGCGCTTGAGTTAGGGGACGGGCCTGTTTTCCACAGTTTTGGCCACTTCGGGGACAGGCCTCAGCGGCAATGTAGGTAATTGCCCCATCCTGCCCTTGCTTCATTGCCCCATTGCCCGACAATGTGCCTGCGTCCGACTGTTGCGCAGAGTGCGTAACGCGTGGCGACTGTCGTCGAGGAGATCAGCGACCCAGCGCATGTGGATAGAGCATGGCATTATAGCCAGCGTCATGGCTCGCTTTGCGCTCGAAGGGCTCGATCACGTAGCGCTGGCAGTGCGCGACGTCGGCGCCTCGGTCCAGTGGTACACCACGGTGCTCGGGCTCGCACGCATGTATCAGGACGCTTGGGGTGACTATCCTGCCGTGGTGGGTGCGGGCAACACGGCGCTGGCGCTGTTTCCAGTCCGAGGGCTCGTCGCCGGCCCTTCCGCCCGGGCGCGATGTCATCGCGATGCGGCACGTCGCGTTCCGGGCCAACGCGGCCAATTTCGCAATGGCACAGCGCGCCCTCAACGACGCTGGAGTTGCGTTCTCATCGCAGCACCACGGCATTTCCCAATCAATCTATTTCCGGGATCCGGACGGGCATGAGATTGAGATCACGACGTACGAGGTCGGCGACTCGCCGCCGAGTGGCTAAAGCAGTGCGCGCGGCCAGGAGCTTGGCGATCGGTTCCCTCGCCCTGTGCGTGATTGCACCGGTTCGCGCGGTTGGGCCGTCATCGGTCGACATCACCTGGATGTCGATCTCCAACGTCTATTACGAGCTCGGGGCGCTCCGTGTTCTCACTGACGGCTACATCACGCGCCTGCCACAAAGCGCGTTCTTCGGAGGAGGAGGCGGACTCGCGACGACACGCCAGGCGTTCAAGCCAGACGTTGACGCGGTCAAACGTGTTCTCGGCGCACTGGGCGGACCGGCAAGCGTGAACCTGCTCCTCACTGGCCATAGCCATTTCGATCACTCGTTCGACACGGCGACGTGGTCACAGCTCACTGGCGCTCGAATCGTCGGATCCAGGACGACGTGCTTCCAGGCCATGGCCGAAGGTGTTCCGGCTGATCGATGCACGTGCGGTGTACGGCGGCGAGAAGATCCCCCTGGCCGACGGCGTGACGTTGCGCGTGGTGCGCTGGAACCACAGCGGCGACCCGGCAACCAATCCTGAGCAGCACAATCCGGTCGAGCTCGACGCACCGCCACGGCCAGATCCACAGACCGGTGGTCTGCGCGGTGGCGTGGCCGAAGACTTTCCGAACGGCGGAGGCAATCGAGCCTTTCTCTTCGTGGTCGACGGCCCGGACGGGCGCTTCAGCTGGTTCTACCAGAACTCCGCGAGCGCCATCGATCTCAATGTGCCGATCGTCATCGGCGGAACAGACTACGGCGCGCCGATCAACAACCTCGAGGCCGCACTCAAGGCCGAGGGTCTTGAATCAGTCGACTTGTGGATTGGCACCGGTGGACGGTCGATTGCGCAACTGGTGCTTCCCGTGATCAAGCCGAAAGCCTACCTGCCTGTTCACTGGGATGGGCTGTGGGGAGCCTTCCAGGCTGGCGTTCCGCGGCCCTACTCGGATCCAGCGTTGGAGGAGTTTCTCGCGAAGTCAGGGGTCACGTTGATCAGACCTGGCCAGTATTTTGACAAGTGGCGGCTGGACCGCAACGGCGTGAGACCTGTGCCCAATGATGGTGCGAAGCGGGCGCTCGGTTTTGCAAAGGGCCTCTGACGCGTCGCCCGATCGCTCGCTATCTGAAGAAGCCCGCCGCCGGCAGCGGCGCCACGGTCTGGCGGAAGTTGGCGACCGTGAGCGCGGTCGCATTGAGCGCCCGCGCGTCGTCGGCATCGCACGCCGTGCCCGGCACGATGCCGGTGCGGCACGTGACGTTGGTGCCGGCCGGCACGCCCATCGCACTGCCGGGGAAGAACCAGTACTGCAGTTGATCGCAATTGAAACCGCGGCCGGCGCAGTACGGCAGGTACTGCCTCGTCGGATTCGCCCAGTAGAGGACGCGGCTGCACGAGAAGCCCTGATCGGTGCAGTGGTCCGGGTACGCCATGATCGTGCGCCACCGTTGAGACGGCGCCGCGTTCACGTAGCCGTGCGCGTACGAGAACGGCGTGGTGGCGCTGTCCACGTACCAGTCGTGGCGTGCGCCCATGTTGTGACCCAGTTCGTGCGCATACGTGAAGTTGGCGATGCACGAGGCGTCCACCACGTTGAATCCCGCGGGCGCGAACGCTGCGCTCACGTTCGTCATCAGGAACCCGATGCCGCAGGCATCCGGCTGCTGTGGACGGACCACCAGCGTCACGAGGTCGGCGCGAAATGTCTCGCGCAGCGCCGCGACACCCGACAGCGTGCCGGCGCCCGAGCGCAGATTGTTCAGATTGGTCGAGAAGCTATTCGATTCCGTGTAGTCCACCAGAGCGGTATTCACGAGCCGCAATCGTTGAGCGACTCCGCTGTTGGCGTACGACGTATTGGTTTCGCTCACCGCGAGATTGATCAGGTTCTGCATCGCCGTCGCTCCGCCCGAGGTCGTCATTGCGGTCTGGGTGTAGACCACCATGACGTCCACGAACTCGGCGGTGTCGGTCATCGTCAGGTCATCGGCCGCGGCCACCACATGCGCCGGCAGCTGGACTTCAATGGGCGGCGCTTCCTTGAGGAATCCGGCCTGGTTCACTTCAGTGACCACGTGCAGCGCCCGACCCGGGTTCGCGCGGCGGAACTCCTCGGACGCGGGCCGGATGCTGTAGGACGCGCCGGGCATGACGATGCTGCCAGCGACGAAATCCTCGCTGTAGACCAGGGTGACTGAGCTCATCGCCACGCGATCGACGTGACCGACCCACGTCACCCCGTCAGCGTTCGCATCGTAGCGATCGAAGATCGCGAGCACCGCGACATCTGGAAAGAGCTCCAGCGTCAGTGACGGTTCGCGAGCGACCCGAGCGCGTCGACTCGTATCGGGAAGGGCGGCCACGTCGATGGTGACGTAGCGCGATCGGATCGCCCTCGGATCCGGCTCGATTTGCGCGGACAACCCGGCGTCAGCCGGCGCGGCGGACAGCAGCGCGGCCCGCGCGTGCGTCCCGTCCGGCGCGATGGCGTCCCAGCCCACGAACGCCGAGATCAGTGCAAGCACGCTCACACGGAGGAGCGAATGCGGATGAGTCATATCCGGTCGACTCGCGGCTCTCAACCCGAGCCGCGCTACGTACCGTCGCTGGGAATCTTACTACCCGTGAGAGACTGACGCGCGCAGCCGTCAGCGGGGCGGCGCGTCCGGGAGGTCGATGAGGTCACACGGGTTCCGGCTGGGTGGGAACGCGGTCGTCATCGGACTGATGGCCGGCGCCTGGCTCGCCGTCGCTTCCGGCTCGGCCTGGGCGCAGCAGCGTCCCCAGCCGACGCCGGCACCACAGCGGCAACCACCGGCCCGGCGCACGCCACCGAAGTGGGTGCTCGAAATCCACGGCGGCGGGCTGTTCGGCTCGGGGCGACCGAGTGGCCAGTCGAGCCCCTCCTATCCGGTAGGAGCCGCATTCACGACGGTCGCCGGAGCTCCGAGCCGCGCTGTTCCCTCCTGGTACTTCGGCGACGGCTCGGTCCTGTTCGAGCAGGTCCGGACGCAGTTCGCGAACCTGTTCAACCAGCGGTTCGGCGGCATCACGCCGCTCGATGAGGCGCTCGAACGCGCCGGCACGGAACGCAAGAGCGCGCCGAGCTTCGGCGTGCGCCTGACGCGGATCCTGTCGCCGCGGTACAGCGTCGAGCTCGACGTCGACTGGAGCGGCCGGGCCCTGACACTGACCGCGGCGACCTCCGACGGCCTCGAGCAATCCCGAGCGACGTTCGAGGCGGCGTTCACCGGCCTGGTCAACACGATTCCGCAAACCAATACGCGGATCACCTCGAGCGTGCAGATTCCGGACTCCAGTGGCGGACAGACCGCCGCGACCGGAGCGCTGTTGATCTCGCTCTCCAAGCACGGCCGGCTCGGGACTCATGCCATCGGCGGCGGCGGCGTGGTCGTGAACGGCAGCCGCGCGATCGACGTGCAGGTTCGCGGCACGTACGCGTTCAGCATCTTCGGGACGTTCCCGATCAACGAAACCGACGCGGTCACGATTCACTTCGCCGATCGCAAGACCTCCGTGACCGGCCTGTTCGGCGGCGGAATCACCTACGACTTCTCGGCCCGGCGCGGGATCCGCGCCGATGTCCGCGTCCTGATGAGCCAATCCGGTGTCACGACCGCCGTCGACGCTTCTCCGCTCGTGCAGCGCGTGGTGCCCGCGTCCGTCCTGCCGTCGCAGACGACGCCGAGCATTCAGTTCAGCACGACGACCGGAATCCCGACCACGCTCAGCGGCGCCGCCGTCACTCGGCTCGAGACGTTTTCTGGCAGCGGTTTCGATCTTCGCACGCAGGTGACGGTCGGCTTTTTCTTCAGATTCTGATCATGAGGGGACTCGACCTAGACTGGGTCAATGAGGCAATGGGCGAATGAGGCAATGAAGTTCATCAGCCATTGGCCCATTGCCTCGCCTAGCGCCTCAGGTGCGAGTGTCGCGGCCCTGTGGCTCGCGGTCGTACCCGGGCCTGGCGCGCAGACGCCGTCACCGGCGGCGGTCACGCTTCTCGAAGCCCGGCCCGCGACAGATGGCACCATCGCGTTTCGCATCAACGGGCCGCAGGCGAAGCAGATCAGTGTGCTCGTGGACACGATGACCGCGGCGACGGCGAAGCCGCTGACCAAGGACGAGCGCGGCGTCTGGAGCGGCACGTTGGGTCCGCTGCCGCCAGACGTGTACGCGATTGCTTACATCGCCGACGGCAGCTTTCGAACGGCTGGCACCGTCCACCTCGTTGGGCCAACGCCAGAAGCCTGGGATCCGCGTCGCGTTCCGCACGGCACGATCCACCAGCAGTGGTACGACTCGAAATCGCTCGGCATGCTGCGGAGCGTGCACGTCTATACGCCACCAGGTTACGAGCGCGGCAACACGACCTACCCGGTGCTCTATCTGCTCCACGGCAGCGGCGGGACAGAGGCGTCGTGGACGATGGACGGACTGGCGAATGTCATTCTCGACAACCTCATCGCCGACGGCAAAGCGAAGCCGATGGTCGTCGTCATGCCCTTCGGCCACCCGGAGCCTGGCATGCGCGGCGGCAGCACGCCGACGTTCGCCCGGCGCGACATGACGGCATTCGGGCGCGATCTGCTCGAGGATGTCTTGCCGATGATCGAGCGCACGTACCGAGTGTCGACGCAGGCCGACCGGCGCGCGATCGCCGGCTTTTCGATGGGCGGCAACCAGGCCCGGCAGATCGGCCTGGCCCGGCTCGATCTGTTCCACGCCGTGGCGACCTTCAGCGGCACCGTTGGTGTACGAAGCGGAGCGGTCAGCGCCGCAAGCGATCGAGGAGACGTTCGCGGATCTGCTGGCGGATCCGAACGCGACGAACAGCACGCTGCGGCTGCTCTGGGCGGCGGTCGGCCGCGACGAGACCAATCTGCTCGCTCAGCACCGCCTCCTCAACGCGGTCTTTGACCAGCACCAGATTCGGCACACGTTCGTCACGATCCCGGGCGGACACACCTGGCACGTCTGGCGGCGCAATTTGCGTGACCTGCTGTCGCTGCTGTTTCAGTGGCAGTGAGCAATGCAATGGGGCAATGAGGCAATGGGTGAATGAGGCAATACGAAGTTCATTGCCCCATTGCCCCATTGCCATTGCCCATTGCCCCATTGCCTCACTCCTGATTGGCGTAACCTAGGGCCGTTCCCCAATCGGATCATGTCCAACGGCACAAAAGGAGCGAACAGATGGCCAAGGGGACCGCGACGAAACGAGCTCAGCAGACACCAGCTCCCAGGTACCGTTACCAGTACGCGGTGAAGTTCCTGTGCACCGCCAACATTCCCGGTACCTCGCAGACGACCACGGCGCTCCTGCCCGGCGCTTACCAGACGGCCGTCAACATTCACAACCCAAACCCGCAGCCCGCCCGGTTGCGCAAGAAGCTCGCGGTCCGCAGTGGTCAGATCAGTGCGTTCGTCGACGGCCAACTCAAGCCCGACGAGGCCACCAGCGTCGATTGCTCGCAGGTGCAGGACTTCGGGATCACCTTCGTCCACGGATTCGAGGGCTTTCTCGTGATCGAGAGCACGCTGAGCCTGGATGTGGTGGCCGTCTACACGGCCGGCCCGAGGGGCGGCGAGGTCGCGAGCATCGACGTCGAGCACGTCCCCGAACGCAGACTCGGGTGACTTGGGGTCAGACCCGGGGCTATCATCGCGCCGGTGAACGACGCCGCCGCTTCGCCAAGCCTCGAGACCCTGCTGCGCCACATTCTGACCAGCCGGGTCTACGACGTCGTCCGCGACACGCCGCTGGAGCTGGCGTCACGGCTCTCGGCGCGTCTGGGCACGCCGGTGCACTTCAAGCGCGAGGACCTGCATCCGGTCTTCAGCTTCAAGCTGCGCGGCGCCTACAACCGGATCGCGCATCTGGACCAGACGCAGGACGGCCGCGGCGTGATCACGGCGAGTGCCGGCAATCACGCGCAGGGCGTCGCGTTCTCGGCGCGCCGGCTCGGCCTGCGCGCGGTCATCGTGATGCCGGAAACCACGCCGGCGATCAAAGTCGACGCCGTGCGCGGCATGGGCGCGGAGGTCGTGCTCCATGGCGACAGCTATTCTGACGCCTACACGCGGTGCCAGGAGCTGCTCGCCGATTCCGGCCTGACGTTCATCCATCCGTTCGACGATCTGCTCGTCATCGCCGGACAGGGCACGATCGGGGACGAGATCGTCCGCCATCGTCACGAGAATCTGGCCGCGGTCTTCGTGCCGGTCGGCGGCGGCGGCCTCATTGCCGGCATCGGCGGCTACATCAAGGCGGTGATGCCGAACGTGCGCGTCATCGGCGTCGAGCCGTTCGAATCCGACGCCATGTACCAGTCTCTTCAGGCAGGACGTCGCGTGATGCTCGATCAGGTGGGGATCTTCGCCGATGGCGTCGCGGTGCGTTCGGTGGGTGAAATGACGTTCGACATCGCGCGCCGGACCGTCGATGAGGTCATCCGCGTGTCGAACGACGAGATCTGCGCGGCCATCAAGGACATCTTCGACGACACGCGCACGATCATGGAGCCGGCCGGCGCCCTCGCCGTGGCGGGACTGAAACGCTACGTCGAACGCGGCGGCGCAGGCCAGCAGGCGCCTGAGCGCCTGAGGTCAGCGGCGTCGACCGGCGATCTGGTAGCGGTCCTCAGCGGCGCCAACATGAACTTCGATCGCCTGCGGTTCGTCGCCGAGCGCGCCGAGCTGGGAGAAGCGCGCGAGGTGCTCTTCGCGGTGACGATTCCCGAGCGCCCCGGCGCCTTCCGCGCGTTCTGCTCATCGGTCGGGCCGCGCGTGGTCACGGAGTTCAACTACCGGCTGAACAGCCGGCAGGCCGCGCATATCTTCGTCGGCCTCAGCATCGACTCGCGCCAGGACGCGGCGCAGCTCGCGGAGCGGCTGCGCGCCGCCGGCTACGAGACGCTCGACCTCTCGGACAACGAAATGGCCAAGCTGCACATTCGTCACATGGTCGGCGGGCCAGCACCGGACGTACACGACGAGCGCATCTACCGCTTCGAGTTTCCGGAGCGCCCCGGCGCCCTCATGCGCTTCCTCGAGAAGCTCGGCGATCGCTGGAACATCAGCCTGTTCCACTACCGCAATCACGGCGCCGATTTCGGACGCGTGCTGGTGGGGTTCGAAGTGTCCGACGCGGAGGAAGGCGCCTTCACCGCATTCCTCGCGACGCTGGGCTACGCGTATCTGCGAGAAGCGGACAACGACGCGTATCGCCGCTTTCTGACCACGGGATCGTAGCGCGCGATCCTGCGCCCGCACCCGGCAGCGGCCACGGACAAACGCTAGGAGTCTGCGCGGCAGTACGTAGGGCGGGCCGGGTTGGGGCCCGCCAACTGCACGCGGATTGCACCCCAATCCGCGCTACACGTTTGGAAAATGCCGCTAGGGCCGTTTTGACTTGTCTTGTAGCAGAGTGAAAACGGCTCGAGCGCCGATCAGAACCTCCACTCGAACCCGAGGATGGGAAAAAGCCCCTGCTGCTCGCGGACCTCGGCCGCGTTGGTCCGCCGGTTCCAGATGAGGCCGGCGACATTGCGGCGGTTGGTGAGGTTCTGGACGCCGCCGAACAACGTGAACGGCCGGCCAGCGAGCGTGAGCGTGCGATCCACGCGCACGTCCCATCGAATGTACGCCGGACCACGCAACGCGTTCACCTGCGAGAGGTCGTAGACGCCGCGGCGCTGCGCCGTCGAGACGTCGACGGCGAACGGCGTATACGGGCGGCCGCCAAGCGTGGACACACGCGTCGACAGTTCCCAGCGGTCAGACAGTCGGTACCCGCCAGAGATCCCGGCGACGATCGGATAGTCGAACGATCCTGGTCGCAGCACCTCGTCCTGCGCGGCGTGGCGCGTACGCGAGTACGCCAAATGGGCGGTGCCGTACAAGCCACCCGCGAAGCGCTTGTCGAGAAACCACTCGACGCCGGTCGCTCGGCCGCGGCCGGAGCTGACGAGCGGGAAGAGAATCTCGCGCACATCGAACGTGTCGCCGATATTCGCCAGCGACACGGTCGGGAGGCTGGCCGCCACCGGATAGTCGCGATAGGTCTTGCGGTACACCTCGACGGTCGTCCGCAATCCGGGTTGAGGCGTCCACGCCAGACCGGTCACGTAGTGATCGGCGCGCCACGGATCGAGCGTCCGGTTCTCCGGGAACGTCGCGAGAAAGAGAAAGGGGGGCTGCTGATAATACGCGCCGTAGCTGGCATTCCAGGACAGACCCTTCGCGAGCGACACGGACACGCCCGCCCGCGGGCTGACACGCGTCTTGGCCAGGTACCCATAATGGTCCAGCCGTCCGCCGAGCGTCGCGTCGATCCGTGACGTCACCTTCACGGTCCCCTGGACGTAGAGGCCGGACTGAGACGCGGTGAGGCGAGTGTTGAGAACGAACGGATCGACACCAGGCACCGGTGAGTACGGGTGTCGTTGCCGTACGGCGACGCTGCGTTGTAGTCGAGACGGAAGGCCTTGACGCTGCCACCCAGCTGCAGCTTGTCGATGCCTGGGAGCGCCAGCGTGAGGTCGTATTTGAGCGTCGTCTCGTCCTCGCGCGAGTCCTCGAAATAGACGGTCGGACTGTCCGCGATGATGTCGCCGGGATCGGACGGTGGAGGAATGCCGTCGCGTACCAGATCCTTCACGCGTTGGCCGGTCCTGGCCGGCGAGTAACTGAGGCCCAGCAGGCCCACGCCTCGCGCCCCGAAGAGCCGCTGCCAGTTGAAGCCGGTCGCCGCCCGCCATCCCTGATACCGAATGTCCAGCGTCGACAACTCATTGTCCTGGTCGTCGTCGCCGGTATAGCCCAGCCGGATGCGGTCCCAGCCGGAGACGTTCACCGCCCAGACGCGATCGCGATCGGTGACGTCGTAGACCACCTTCGCGTTCACCGTGTACAACACCGGCACGCCGCCGACGCCGATGTCGTCCGTGAACAGATCGAGAAAACTGCGGCGTGCCGATACGATCCACGACCCCTTGCCGCCGCCAAACGGCCCCTCGACGATCCCCCCGGCGCCGGCGAATCCCAGCGTCGCCCGGCCGTGCCACCGATTGCGATCGCCCTCGCGCTGCGTGACCTGAAGCACACCCGAGGTGCGGTTGATGTAGGGCGCGGGATAGCCGCCGCTCAGGAACGTGACGTCCTGCAGCATCTCCGCATCGAGCAGGCTGGTCGTGCCTCCGGCCGAGGCGAACGTGGCAAACGAGTTGATGTTGGGAATCTCGACGTTGTCGACGATGAACAGATTCTCGAGCGGGCTGCCACCGCGGACGATGATGTCGTTGCGAAAGTCGTCGGTGCCGAGGACGACGCCCGGGAGCGATTGCACGTAGCGCGACACGTCCTGGAGCGCCCCGGCGCTCTTCAGCACGCTTCGCGGATCGACGAGAAAGCCGGAGCTCTTCACTTCCCCGGGCATGACGAATGCCGGCGCCGTCACCGTGACAACTTGCTGCAGCTGCTCCAGCTTGGGCAAGGTCACCTCGATGGATCCCTCGAGCCCGGCCCGGACCTCGATCGGATCGCTCGTGATCGGGAGCCCGGCCGGCGAGACGATCTCCAGGCGATATCGTCCGGCCCGCAGGCCGTCGACGCGGAACGTGCCGGCGACATCGGTCCGCGTGCACTGCGAAGTCTCGAGCGCGCACACCCGCGCGCCGCTGACCCCGGCGCCGGTCGCGTCGCGGACGCTGCCGCGGATAGCACCGGCGGCGGTCGTGTCCTGCGCCACGGCAGGACCATGCAGGCTCAGCAGCCCCGTCAGCGCGATCGCGGGCTTCAGAACGCCTTTCATCGGGTCACGACCGTTGCGGCGACGGCGCCGGTGAGAAGATCGCCGCCAGCGTCGCTCGCCGGTAGCTGAAGATTCGATCGACATCGCGGCGGACGAAGTGCTGGCTGATCCATCTGACGCGGGGCACGAACTCCACCTCGTCAATCACGCGGGTGCCGCCGCCGACCGGTTCGAAGCGGTGCTCATGGTGCCACCATCGATACGGCCCCAGGAGCTTGCCGATCCACGAAGCGGCGATTCGGCGCCCACACGTCGATGCGGGATCGCCAGCCGAGCGGGAACCCCCGCACGACGATGCGATAGTCGATCTCCAGGCCTTCACGCATCACGACCGGCATCGGGGTGGCGATGCGGAAATGGACCCACGGCGGGGTGAGCCGCTCCAGGTTCGCGGCGTCGGCAAAGAACGCGAACGTCGTGTCGAGCGGCGCCGGCACGACGGTCTCGCAGCGGAGCGTGATCACGCCACGGGGTGGGCGCGTCGGGGCGGCCGCCAGCCAGGCGAACCGGCGAGCGGCCCGATCAGCGCCCATCTCGCTGCAGCTTCGGCACCAGTTCGTCGAGGCCGGCGACAAGGTGGGCCCGGCCTCCGGCGATCTCGAGTAACGTATGCGCCTCCGGTCCGCCCACCCACAACTCGAAGCCGATCGTGAGACGCCTCAGCTTCTTCATTTCTTTGATCGCGGCCGCGCCCGGCGTCGTCAAGCTGACGACCACGATCGGCGCCCCCGCCGTGGTCGCGGCATGCATGATGTCGATGGCGGGAAGATCCGGCCCGAGATACAACACGCCATACCCCGCCGATGCGGTGAGCAGGGCGGCACAGAGGAGTCCGAGCTCGTGGCGCTCACCGGACGGCGTGGCAAAGACGATCCGCGGCGTCGCCTCCGGCCGCGCGGTCACCCGCAGCAGGCCGCCGAGCACGCTGCGCACAATCGCCGAGACCAGATGCTCCTGCGACGGACGCAGCGATCCCCGCTCCCAGCGATCGCCGAGATCCCGCAGCAGCGGCAGCAGGACGGAGAAAACGAGTTCACGGGGCGTGAGCACCGCCGCATGACGAGTGAGTACCGCCTCGATCCCGTCGAGATCGTAGCGATCCAGCGCCTCGTTCAACGGCGCCATTGACGCCACCGCGCCAGGCAACGGACGCGACGGCGCCGTCGCGGCGTGCGCCTTGAGCAGCGCGGACAGCTCGGTGTCCGGCCGCGCCGCAATCGTGCCGATGGGGTGGCCTTGTGTCACCAGCGCGGCCAGCCGCCTCAGGCGATCCAGATCGGTGGCGGTGTATCGCCGGCCGCGGTCGCCTCGCCGTGGCGTGACGGCTCCGTATCGGCGCTCCCACGCGCGGAGCGTATCGACGGTGAGACCGGTCATCCGCGCGGCGGCACGGATCGGGTAGGTGACGGCGGCGCTACGAGGCACGGGTCACCAGGCTCGCCGCCCACGAGGCTACCGCACACGAGCACGTGCCCCACGCGATGTCGACGATGGTCAACACCGGCCGCCACTCCTTGAGCGTGGCGTGGTTCGTGAGGTCGTAGACGGCGAACGTCACCGCCCCGAAGAAGGCGCCCAACGCCAGCGCGTCGATCGGCGCTCGGGCGCGCGGCAGCACCAGCACGGTCACGCCCGCCGCGAGAGAGAGCGAACACCGAACTGCTGCCACATCATGAACCTCGCTGCCTGAGTCATCAAGCTTATGTCATGGACAACTCTTTGACAACTGCCACGCGGACCGCCGCAGCCGGCCCGGCGAGCCCGACTCGAGAACCCTTCCGGCCAGGCGCGAAGGTCTGGAGCCTGCAGGCCGGGCACATGGAACGCGATGGACGTGGCGAAGATGACCAAGGACGGCGGCGGCAAGGCCGAGATCACGACCGTTGCCGGCGCCAAGCTGTGGGCGTCGATGCGCGGCGCCGACGTCATCATCACCGACGAGAAGGGCAACGCGGCGAAAGTGACGATTGCCGACGTCAATCAGTCGAACGGCGTCATCCACGTCATCGATACGGTGCTGATGCCTCACTGAGGGCCGCGGGTCGTCGACAACCCCCGCAGGACGCGACCGCATAGCGGTCGCGCCCAGTTTCTTATGGCGCAGCGTCCGCCAGAAAGCGCGGTGGTAGACTCGCGGCCTCATGGACACGAAGCACGGCCGGCGGGCGTTTCTGAGGGTGGCGGGTGGGAGCCTCGCCGGCGCCGCCGCGGTGAGTCGTGGGGCCGTTCGCGCCGCGTCCCAGTCCGGCACGCCCGCGGTGAAGACCAGCGGCGGTGACCTCTGCTTCATGAGTGCTCGCGATCTCGCCACGTTGATTCGCACCAGGAAAGCGTCGGCGCGCGAGGTCATGGCGGCGCACCTCGAGCGGATCAATCGCGTCAATCCCACCATCAACGCCATCGTCGCGAAGCTCGACGACGAGAAATGTCTGGCGCTGGCGGCGGCCGCTGACCAGCGGGCCGCAAAGAAGGAGACGCTGGGGCCGCTTCACGGATTGCCCATTGCGTTCAAGGACCTGCAGCCTGCGGTCGGGTTCCCGTTCACGCGCGGATCCACGGTCTACCGCAACACGATGCCGGCCGAGGACTCGGTGCTGGTCGAACGGTTGCGCCTGGCGGGAGCCATTCCGATCGGGAAGACGAACACGCCCGAGTTCGGCATGGGTTCCCACACGTTCAACAAGGTCTACGGCACCACGGTGAATCCGTACGATCCGACCAAGAGTGCCGGCGGTTCGAGCGGCGGCGCGGCGGCCGCGCTCGCAAGCGGGATGCTGCCGATTGCGGATGGCAGCGACCTGGGCGGGTCGCTGAGAAATCCGGGCAACTTCAACAACGTGGTCGGGAATGCGACCGACCGTGGGACTGGTACCGACGGCCCCAACGGCGCTGCCGCTGCTCGGCTTTGCCGTCAACGGCCCGCTGGCGAGAACCGTGTCCGACACCGCCTGGCTGTTGAGCGTGATGGCCGGCGCAGATCCTCGCGATCCGGGCTGCGCGCCGTCAGACCCTTCCGCCTTTCGCGCGCCCCTGGGTCGCAGCTTTCGGAACGCTCGTGTCGCGTGGTGCCCGGACCTCGGAGGACTTCCGCTCGACCCGCGCGTTCGTTCGGTGCTCTCGGCACAGCGCAAGACGTTCGAAGCTCTCGGGTGTGTCGTCGAAGACATCGCCCCGGATCTCTCTGGGGCGGATTCAATCTTCCTGACCATCCGGGCTTTTCGCACCGCGGCGACGCTCGGCTCGCTGCTGCCGAGTCGTCGCGGCGAGCTGAAGGCCGAGGCCGTCGCCGAGATCGAAGCCGGGCTCGCGCTCAAGAGCACGGACGTCGCGCACGCGATGGTGCAGCACGGCCAACTGCTCGAACGGATCCGGCGATTTCAGGAAAAGTACGAGTTCATTCTCTGCGCCGTGAACCAGGTGCCCCCGTTCGACGCGAAACTCGACTGGCCGAAGACGGTCGACGGCGTGACGATGGAGCACTACGTGGCGTGGATGAAGTCGACGTACTGGATCACCGCGACATTCCGGCCGGCGATTTCGGTCCCCGCTGGCTTCACGGCAGAGGGGCTCCCGGTCGGCCTCCAGATCGTCGGCCGACATCGGGCGGACTTCGCCGTCCTGCAGCTGGCGTACGCGTTCGAGCAGGCCACGCAGTTCGGGAACCGGCGTCCATCAGTTTTACCGTAACCATACCGTTACAGGCCAGTGCCAGGACCGGTGTCGCGTTTATATGGAGCGTCAGACCGGGGTCAGACCCCGGTCTGCACAACGAGGAGGCCTGATGACGAAACGGATTCTTGCGGGCGTGATTGCCGTTGGCGCGGCGGCCGCTTTGGTGCGTGCACATGGCGGCAGCACCGCGAACGACCCGCTTACCGAGCAAGCAGGTCAAGGCAGAGCTGGTGGCGGCTTCACCTCGGCGCCGTCCGATCCGGCGACACTGCTCTTTCACGAAGCCTGGGCCATGCCGATGGCGCAACCCATGGTGCAGGAGAGCCTCGCGAATCAGTTCCTGACCCTGCACATCTACGGCAACGCCGACGAAATCCGGAAGACGATGCACCCGACGGAGGGTTACACCTATACGGGTGAAACCACGACGAACTGGGCGATCACGGTGAGCGACAAGACCAGGCTCTGGGACCTCTCGCGCGATGGACGCATGCGCCTCAAGACACGCAACAGCGGGTACCGCTTCACGCACATCGTGATCAAGACGAGCGACGGGAAGTACTACGTGTCCGAGGAAGGCAGCGGCGAGTCGACGGCGTGGATCGAAATCGACTACATCCTGAGCAACCTGCGCTGGCGGAACCTGATGATGACCGACACGCCGACGAACGCCTCGAACCGGCGCCAACCGAATCCCAAGCGCGTGCCCATCATCCCGACCTCTGTGGGCACGCCGGATCTGACGAAAGTGGACGAGATCGGCTTCAGCGACCTGATGGCGGGCGGCTGGATTCCGGCGACGACACGCGTGAACTTCTTCGAGGTCTACGGCAAGGCGATCCCGAGGTCTGACCCCGGTCTGACCCCAACCCCGCGCTGAGAGGCACGTCCGCGCTGCGAGAAAGTCCGCGGACGGCGCGGCATCTTCCACAGTTCGAACGGGCGACGGCGGTCTGTCCCGCCGCAGGACCGCGGTATGGGAGTTGCTCCCTCATTGATTGATGTTCCGACTCGCAGGCGGTCACACCGTGGCGTTGCGGCCACCCCAGGCGACTGTGCGCGTGGCAGCGGGGTGGCTCGGACCGGCGCCGTTGGCCGGCCAGGGTCCCAGCGGAAAGTTCGGGCATGCCTTCGGCGCGTCGCTGGGGTTGCACGCCGCGGTCCTGCTGGCGGTCGTGCTCCTCGCGGGCACATTACGTCCGCAGGAGCCGCCTCCTGCGGCGCCGCTCGTCGTGAGATTGGCGCCCCTCTATCTTCCGCCGCCGGAAGCGCCAGGGCCGCGAAGCGGCGGCGGTGGAGGCGGAGGCGGCGGCAGCCCGGCGCCGGCCCCACGCAAGCCGTTGGAGATTCCCAAGCACCGGCCGCCTGATCCTGTGCCGATGGCGTCGGCCACGCCGAAGTCCGATCCGCTTCCGATCCCGATTCTCGACGCGCCGATTCAGACGGACCTTGCGCGTGTGCTGCAGGCGTCGGGGTCGAGCGCGGTGTCGATCGCGGCGTATGGCGGCGGAGGACGAGGCGGCGGCCTCGGCGAGGGCATCGGCGCCGGCGTCGGCCCCGGATCCGGCGGCGGCTTCGGCGGTGGATCGGGCGGCGGTTACGGCAGGGGCACCGGACGCGGATTCGGCGACGGCGCGTACCGGCCCGGCGCCGGCATCAGCAACCCGGTGCTCCTGCGCATGCAGCAGCCGAAGTACACCGGGAATGCCATGCGCGCGAAGGTCCAGGGCATCGTTGAGATCGAGGCCGTCGTCCTGCCGAACGGGACCGTCGGTGACATCCGCATCGTCAGGTCGCTCGACCGGATCAATGGACTCGACGCGGAAGCCGTCACGGCAGCGCGGGAGTGGCTGTTCGCGCCAGGGCGGGATGCCGCTGGCCGGCCGGTCCCTGTGTTCGTGACGCTGATTCTGGAATTCCGCATCCACTGACGGAGGTGCGACATGTGCCGGACGTCTCGCAATCGTGTAGCGACAATCGTCGCGGGAGTGGTACTCCTGACTGCGCAGGACGCGCTCGCCGGGCAAGGCTCCGCGCCCGCCAGGACGGGCCGGCAGGTCTACGAGACGACCTGCATCATGTGTCACGGGCCCGACGGCAAAGCCGGCGTCAATCCGGCGATTGAGAGGCTCGCCAAGCCACCCGACTTCACCGACTGTGGCTTCGCCAATCGAGAGCCAGATCGCGGGTTTCTGGCCGTCGCGCACAGTGGCGGTCCGGCGCGCGGCTTCTCCCCCCTCATGCTGCCCTGGGGCGGCACGTATACGGAAGCTGAGCTGGCCGGCGCGGTCGCGTACATCAGAACGTTCTGTTCGGATCAACGATGGCCGCGTGGCGAGTTGAATCTCCCGCGGCCGTTCGTCACGGCCAAGGCCTTTCCAGAAGACGAAGCCGTCGTGAGCACGTCGTCGCAGTCCGGCAACGTCGTGACCAAGTTCATCTACGAACGGCGGTTTGGCCCGCTCAACCAGGTGGAGATCATCGTGCCGCTGTCGTCTGTCGAGTCGGCCGGCAAGCACTCGACCGGCATCGGCGATATTGCATTGGAGTACAAGCGCACGCTCGCGCACAGCCTGGCCCGGGGCAACATCGTCAGCGCCACCGCGGAGTTCGTGCTGCCGAGCGGCGATGAAAGCAAGGAGCTTGGCGGCGGCACCGCGGTGTTCGAACCGTTCGTCACCTTCGGTCAGATGCTGCCGCGAGACTGGTTCATCCAGGCCCAGGTCGGCGGCGGGATCCCGATGGAAGACGGACACGACAACGAGCTGTTCTGGCGTGCGGCGTTCGGAAGGACCTTCGAACAGAGCCGGTTCGGTCGGCTATGGTCACCGATGCTCGAAGTCCTCGCGGTCCGACCACTGGTGAGCGGGAGCAAGATCGAATGGGATGTGCTCCCGGGTGCCCAGATGACACTGAACGCACGGCAGCACGTCCGGCTCGCCGCCGGGCTCCGAGTCCCCGTGACCGACGCCGCCGATCGGAAGAAGAGCGTCATGGTCTATCTTCTCTGGGACTGGTACGAAGGCGGGTTCTTTCGGGGTTGGTGGAGCTATAGGAGTCTGCGCGGCAGTACGTAGGGCGGGCCGGGTTGGGGCCCGCCAACTGCACGCGGATTGCAGCCCAATCCGCGCTACGCGTTGGAAAATGCGTTAGCGCACCGGAGGCGGCCGCCAGGTTTGCAGGATCCGAAGATAGTTTCCGCGTTCGAACGCGTCCGGGTTCGGGGTGCGCAGCAGGCTCAGGCTGCCCTGCGCATGACGCAGCGATTCGTACTCGTGCTCCTCGAGCCAATGCGCCAGCTCGCGCCGGAGGCGCGCAAGGTGGGCGGGGCCGTGTTTCAGGAGCGCGGCCACCACCTGGACGGCCTGGGCGCCGGCCATGACCGCCTTGAGCGCGTCCATGCTGGTGTGGACGCCGCCGGTCGCGGCGAGCGACGCGCGGATCCGTCCGTAGAGAATCGCGATCCATCGGACGCGCAGGAGCAGTTCCTCGGACGTCGAGAAGTGCAGCCGCGGCACCGCGAGCAGCATCTCCGGATCGAGATCCGGCTGGTAGAAGCGATTGAACAGAACGAGGCCGTCCACGCCCTCGTCGTCCAGCGCTCCTGCCAGGTGCGACAGCGACGAGAAGAACGGGGAAATCTTCACCGCGACGGGAATCGTCACCCGCCGCTTGACGCTGCGGACGATGTCGATCAGGCGTTGCTCTACGTCCGCGGCGCTTTCGCGGGCGTCGGTCGCCACGTGGTAGAAGTTGAGCTCGATCGCGTCGGCGCCGGCGTCCTGAATCTGACCGGCATAACTCAACCAGCCTTCGGCAGTCGTCCCGTTGAGCGATCCGATGACCGGCACGCCGACCGCCGCTTTGACGCGTCGCACCTGCTCCAGGTAGCGATCCGGACCGAGCGCGAAGTCGTCCGGCCGCGGAAAGTACGACAGGGCCTCGGCGGTGGACTCCTCGTGGACGAGGATGTCGTGCACCAGGCCGAGGTCGTCGCGCGTGATCTGCTCCTCGAACAGCGAGTGCATGACGATCGCGGCGGCGCCCGCGTCCTCGAGCCGCTTGACGGTGTCGAGGTCGTCGACGAGCGGCGAAGCGCCCGGCATCAAGGGATGCGGCAGCGTGAACCCGAGGTAGCGCGTCGACAGATCCATCATCCCGCTCCCGAGAGCAAGAGGCGGACCAAGGACAAGCTCAGCGTCCCGGCGGTCGAGGCGGCCCTCAGACGAGATCGCTGGAATTCCCGCAGTGCTGACGGCGGAGAATCACGCAGGGCGGCTGATCGGCCTATCGGCTGCGCAGCGATGCGAGTGCCTCGGCGTCAGATCGGCGATCGACTGCAGGCGCGTGCCCTCGATCGCCAGCGCCACAAGTCCCGTGGCATTCGCGACGGCGAAGCTCTGCCCTTTCACGTTGCGTTCCGGCGAGACACCCGGAATCGGCCGTGGATAGCCCGACGCGCGGATGCGAACTTCCCCGTCGGCGGCGGAGACATGGCACACGTCCCGCGCGCAGTCCCAGTCGAGTGCGACCGACACGACCCCGGGGAGACCGCCCGGCAGCCAGTCGTGCTCGGCGTCCGGCGCGGCGGCAATGACGATTGCGCCCGCGTCGGCCGCCAGGTGAACGGCCCGCTCGAGCGCAGCTCGGTGACCGTGGTTCGTCGTGCCCAGGCTGAGGTTGATGAGCGTGACATTCTGCGCCGCCGCCCAGGCGATAGCGGCTTCCAGCGCGCGGCCGGTGGACGCGAGCGATCGATCGAAGACCTTCACGGCGAGGAGATCGGCCTCGGGCGCTTTTTCGTGAATCGCCGCAGCGACGGCCGTCCCGTGTCCGAGCCGATCGACGCCGTCCCCGGCCAGTCGTCCGTCGTCATCGAACGCGACGGCGCTGGCAAGACGGCCCACGTGAGGATGCGCGGCGTGCACGCCGCTGTCGATCACCGCGATCCGGACGCCCCGGCCGGTCCGTCCTGCCAGGGCGCTGAGCGACAGGCTGAGGGCCGTCATGCGCGTCGGACCGCACCCATCAGAAGGCTACGGGAGAAGCTCGAGCGCTCGCGAGAGACGAGGACCGATCCGGATGACGCTGAAGTCGCGGCGATCGGTGGTCAGCACTCGATAGACCTGCCGCCGCTCGGCAACCGCGGCGACCGTGCCGTCCACCAATCCGAGATTGAGGTCTTTGAACTTGGCATCGAGCTCGAGCGCCCGGACGAGATCTGAAGGGAGAGGCAGTTCGTACTCGTAGCGAGTCCCTGGATCGAAGATCTCGGCGATCAGCTTGCGCATCGCCGCCCGCTGCTTTCTGAGGAAGTAGTCCACTTCGGCGAGGATGAGCGCCGGCACGATGACGAGGCTGGCCGAGGCCAAAACGGTCTGGTATTCGGGAAAGCTCGGTTTCAGATCTGGTGCGCGGGCGAGCGCCCGGAGAAGTCCGCCCGTGTCGACGACGATGGGCTGACTCAACCCTCCAGGTCCCGAAACAGCTCGGACTCGTCTCCCAGCTTCGAGTCCGTGGACTCGAACAGTCCGGTCGAGGGGGGTCGGCGACCCGAATAGTACCGTGACGCGACGACGCGGAGTCCCTTTCGCACGAGGTCCGAGGCGGAATGGCCTGCCGCGCGCGCCCGCTTCAGCGCGCGGACATCCTCTTCAGCCAGGCGAATCGTCGTCGAGACCAGTCGCGCCATACACTCACCATACAGGAAGCGGCGACCGTGTTCAACTCGCCTGGAATTCATCGGCGCGTCGCGGACGCCGCCGCCGGCTCGCCAAACAGCCGCGCAAACGCGCCGCCTCGCGCGTGAAGCTCCGCCGGCGTGCCGTCCTCGACGACCCGCGCGCCGTCGAGGACGAACACCCGCTCGGCGGACCGCACGAGCTCGAGCCGATGCGAGATCAGGATGGTCGTCCGCCCTTGCATGACCCGGCGGTAGCCGTCGATGATCTGCCGTTCCGCGACCGGATCGAGCGCGGCACTGGGCTCGTCGAGAATGAGCACGGACGGGTTGGCGACGAAGGCGCGCGCGATCGCGACCCGCTGGCGCTCGCCGGCCGAGAGGAGCAGCCCGCGGCTGCCGACGATCGTGCGGCGGCCCTCGGGCAGCCCGGCCACGAACGACGCGAGGCCTGCGGCGTCGAGCGCCGCCGCGATCTCGGGCTCGCCGGCTTCCGGGCGCGCATAGCGGACGTTGTCGTCAATCGTTCCGTGGAACAGCAGCGGCTCCTGTTCTACCGCGTGGACGGCGCGGCGGAGATCGGCCAGCCGCAACGATTTGAGATCGTGCCCGTCGAGCCGCACGACGCCGGCGTCCGGATCGAGCAGCCGCACCGCGAGATCGGCAATCGTCGACTTCCCGCTGCCGCTCGATCCGACGAGCGCGACCGTGGTGCCCGGCTTCGCGCGGAAGCTGACCTGATCGAGGACCGGCCCGCGCCCATGCGACAGCGACACCGACTCGAACTCGACCTCGCCGCGGACCGATGCCGGAAAGAACGCGTCGGGCCGTTCGATGACGTCCGGCGTCGCGTCCAGCAGCGCGGCGACCCGCCGCCACGAGACGCGCGCGGTCGCGAACGCGCTGTAAAGCCCCATCAGCGCCTGCATCGGCGCGACCACGCGGCCCTGATACGCCATGAACGCGGCGAGGGTGCCGAGCGTCAGGGTGCCCTCCACCACGCGCCAGCCGCCGTAGAAGAAGACGGCCGCGGTCCCCGCACCGATCACGAGCGAGGGCAGGCCGCCCGCCAGATAATGCGTCCGCTGCAGCCCCATCAGCGTGGCGATGAAGGCGTCGTTCAGCCGGCTGAAGCGCGTCACTTCGCGGCGCTCCGCGCCGGCCGTCACCACCGTCCGCATCCCCTGCAGGGTGTCGATCAGGAAGCTGCCCAGGTCGGCACTGCGCTCACGAAGCGCCATCGTCTTCGACTCGATCCGCCGGCGGTACAGCACGAGCGCCCACGCCGCCGGCGGCAGCGCCGCGGCGCCGACGAGACAGAGCCGCCAGTCGAGCCACACGAGCATCGCGAGACTGCCGGCCAGGAACAGGACGTTGCCGAACCACGCCAGCGCCATCTCCGCGACGATGCGCTGGATCTCGCCGATGTCGTTGTTGATCCGCGAGACGATGTCGCCGAGGCGCATCGACGCATAGAAGCGCGGCGACAAGCGCTGGAGGTGCTCGTAGAGGTCGCGCCGCATGTCGAACAGAATCTCGGCCGACACGCGCGCGTAGCGGAGACCGCTCACGACGCTCAGCACGAAGCCGGCCGCGCCGGCGGCAAGAAACAGCGCGACCGTCATGCGAAGCGCTGCCGGGTTGCGCGCCATCAGCGCGTCGTCCACGAGGATCTTCGTGAGGTACGGCAGAAAGAGGGACAGCGCGGTGCTGATCAGGCTGATGGCGACGATGGCCGCGAGACGGCGGCGATAGGGGAGGATGTACCGGAACGCCCGTCGGTCCACGGGCTGACCCTCAGCGTCCGTCCGCAGTGGGGCGGGAGGGCGGCACGAGCGTGAACCCGGTCATGTCGCCGTCGAGCGTGATCGTCCGCAGGAGCTTGAAGCTCGCGGCGTCGTGCAGATCGATCGTGTTGCCGGCGGTGTGGATGTAGAGCACGTTGCCGTTGCTGCTGACGCGCAGGCCCATGCGCGGCCGGCCGCGGAACGGCGTGCGCGCCGTGACACGGTAACTCTGCAGGTCGAACGTCCACAGCTCGTACTCTTCGATGGTCTGCAGCAGCCCGTAGCCGCGCTTGCGATCGGGCGACACCGCGAAGCCAAGACCGCGCGAGGGGCCGATCGGGTGGAAGTCGATCTTCTTCGCGGCCAGCTCGATGCGGCCGATCCCCATGATCCGCCGGTTCTGCAGCGGATCCTGCATCGTGAAGAAGCCGGTAAAGAACCCGGGGACGTCGCTCATCGGATTCAGGCCGCCGATCGAGACGACGCCGGCGCCAGGCTCGACCGGGCGCGACACTTCCCAGCGGTCCACCTCGGTGAACGTCGCGGTCTCGTAGATCAGGATGTCCTCGCCGAACATGTACATCAGCTTGCCGTCCGGCGAGAACAGCACGCCCACGCCCTTCGCGCTCTTCGCCCTTCGGCCAGGGAATCGTCCGCGTGATCTTCTTCTCCGCCAGGTCGTACTGCACGAGCGTCGGCGGCCCGATGACCCAGCGGTCGGCCTCCAGGGTGTACTTCTTGATCGTGAGGATCAGGTACTTGTCCTGCGGATCGGGCCGCAGTCCCCAGATGCGCGTCTTCGACTTGCCCTCGGTCAGCGTGAACGTCCCGAGCGACGTCCCCTTCAGCCGGTCGAAGATCTCGACCTTCTCGAACGTCGCGTCGCGGACGTAGAGGCGCGACCAGTCGTCCGACAGCGTCATCCCGACCGGGATGCCGATGCCGACCGGAATCTCGCGCGTGACCTTCTCGGTCGCTTCGTCCAGGACGGCGATGGTCCCTTTGTAGGTGCTGACGTAGATCGTGCCCTTGCCGGCAACCGCCGGTGGGGGCGACGAACGGGCCTGTTGGCCCGCCACCATCGGCGCGGCGACCGCCATCAGGACGGCGACGAGCGGCAGGAGCGAAGTCCGCCTCGCCGGCGGCGTGAGCATCACGGTCTGTCTCACGGGAAGATGATGTCGATCTGCCGCCAGTCCTTCTGGGCCGCGGCGCACTTCTTGGTCCAGTCCGGCGCGTGATTCAGCTGGTCGGGCACCTGCGCGGGCCAGAAACAGCCCAGGTGGCAATCGAACAGATCGCGCTCGACCGGCTGGCAGAGCCCCGCCGTGCCGCCGGTGCGGTCAACTTCCCATCCCGGCGCGAACACCGTGGAGCAGCCCAACGGGATGTGCGGGCCCTGCGGCTGCTGCGGCACTTGCTCGAGCGCGACGACATCGCGGCGCAAGTGCCTGCTCGAGACGCTTGGCCTTTTCGTTAAGCGGGCTGAGGTGCTTCATCGGTCTCTCCATCGAACTGGCGCAGAAACGCCGGGTTGCCCTGCGCGATCTCGCCGTAGATCGTCAGGCACGTGTCGGTCCACCCGCGAAT
Source organism: uncultured Acidobacteriota bacterium (assembly GCA_963816795.1). Lineage (GTDB taxonomy): Bacteria > Acidobacteriota > Vicinamibacteria > Vicinamibacterales > SCN-69-37 > CAWFLT01. The sequence continues at coordinate 82,869 of CAWFLT010000010.1, forward strand.
CCAGTCGCAGAAGTGCAGGTTGGGCCGCTCGGTGGTGCCGTGTCGCGTGTGCGCTTCGTGATAGCAGCCGCCGGCGCAGAGCGGCCGCGCCCAGCAGGTGGCGCAGTCGGTCTTGTTCGCGACGTGGTGCGACTCGAGGAAGGCGCGCTGCGCGCCGCGATCGATCCCGTCGCGCACCGTCCCCAGCTTGTGATCGTCCGACCCCGCGAACCGGTGGCACAGGTTGACGTCGCCGGCGGTGGAAACGCCGAGCAGGCCGAACCCGGCGCCGCAGGGCCAGGCCTTGCTCGCGCCCTTGTGGATTTCCCCGAGCGTCTCGCGGACGTTGCTGAAGCCGTGGTGACGGCCGGCGATCGCGGCGTCGCGATAGTCGGCCGCCAGCTCACGAAACTGCGCCAGGACGTCCTCGTAGCCCGGATCGCCGAGCGCATGCGCGCGGCCCGGCGCCGCCGTCACGGGCGCGAAGCCGACTTCCCAGAATCCAATCTCGTGCGCCAGGTGCTCGTAGATCCGCCGGACGTGCAGCGTGTCGCGCGTGAGCGTCACGCGGGCGCCAATCGGCCGCGACCGGTGCCGGGCCAGCAGCGCCTTGATCTTCGGCTCCACGAGCGCATAGCTGCCGGCGCCGTTGTGGAACACGCGAAAGCGATCCTGGATGTCGGCGGGCCCGTCGATCGAAATCGTCACGCCGAAGCGGTGGTCGGCGAGGAACTCGATGACGTCGGGGGTGAGCAGGGTCGCGTTGGTCGTGAGGCTGAAGTCGATCGCCTTGCCGAGCTCGGCGGCGCGGTCCGTCGCGTAGGCGACTGCGCTTTTCAGCACCTTGAAGTTGAGCAGCGTCTCGCCGCCGAAGAACGTCACGTGCGCGCTCGGCCCCGACTCGCGCAGCAGGAAGTCGATGCTCGCCCGCGCCGTCTCCTCGCTCATCCATTTCGGCTGGCGCCCGTTCTCGGTCTGCACGATCTTGTCTTCGCCGTACTCGTAGCAGTAGCTGCAGCTGAGGTTGCACTGGTTGGTGACGTTCATCACCATCGTGCTGAGCGGCACCGGCGTGAGCGGCACGATTCTCGGTACCCGCCGAACCGGCGCCTCGATGTGACGCAGCGCCCGGACGCGCACCAGCTCGTCGAGGCTCTCCCGCACGTCCTCAGTGGGAAAACGGCCGCTCAAGCCTGCGACCAGGTCGTCGGACGATCGCGGCTCTGCGGCGAGCTCGTCGAGGACAGCGGCCGAGACGTCGTCGATCGCCATCACCGCCGCGCTCGGCGCGAGGTAGAGATAGCGCCGGCCCGAGGCCTCGAACTGGTGACAATCGCCGGGGTTGAGCAGGTTCATCGTGTAGGGATCGTGAAAAAGTCCCACCGCATGTAGAGCGGGACGGTGACGACGAGATGGGCGCGGGCGCGCAGCGGGGCCGCCGCCGGGAGGTTGATGGACAGCGACGACCCACACGTCGCCGACGTTGTTGCGATTGCCGGAGCGCTTGGGATTCGGGCCGTCCACGGCCGGCGTGAACACGCCGCGCGTGCGATCGATCTCGCCGACGAACTTCACGTCGTCGTCGTCGAACGTCGCGGTGTACTCCTCGAGGCTCCAGGTGGCATCGACGGTGCCGAGGTTCAGGTCGTCCTTCGTGTCCGGCTTGCCGTCCGCGCCGTGGCTCCAGGCCACCGCTTCGAACCGGGCGAGCATCTTGGGAAACACGACGCCGCCGACACGAGCCATCCCCCAGTTCGGCGTCACCTTGAGGTAGTCGATCTTGTCGTACACCGCGACCGCGCCGCGTGTCAGCGCGCCCGAGACAAACAGGTCGCGCGCGCCGATCGGCGCATCGGCCGCCACGTCCAGGTCAACCGTCAGGATGTCGGGCCCGGTGGCCGCGACGCGCGTGACCGTCACGCCACGCCCGAGGTCGATGTCCGCCGGCGCGATCGTCGCGGGAAGGTTGAAGCCGAACATCCGCAACTGCTGTCCGGCAGCCCGGCGAAGCGACGGCCGGTCGAGCCCAGTGACAATCGGCTCGCGGCCGATGCGCTTGAGGGTGACGTCCAGTCCAAGCTCGTCGTAGTCGCCGGTGAACCAGCGGCCGGCGATCGACTGCCAGTCGCGTTCGACGAGCATCACTTCGCGCAGGGACGTCCGATCGTCTCCGCCGATCGTCGTTCGCCCGCGCCACTGATATCCCGTGTAGATCAGCACACGGCCCGAGCGTGTGACCGTGCGGCCGCTCCGCGCGTAGGTGTACGACACCTCGGTTTTGAACTCTTCAGGTGCTGCGCCGGGCGCGATCGTCATCCGGCCGAGGATGGGGCCCTCGCCGGGCTCGTACCCGCTCACCGACCAGGCGCCCTCGATGCGCGGCGTGCGCATGGTCGCGGACCACGCCGCCCATTCCGGCGTCTTCAGCGGAAAGGCCGACTTGAGGTGCGCCAGCGCCTTGTCCATCGGATGGCGGTTGTCCGGCGGCCGGCCATCGGGTCCCGGCGTCGACGACGGCGGGCCGAAGCGCCGGAACGTCTGGTTGTCGACGAGCGGATACCATCCGCGATGCATGGCGACGAGCAGGTTCCAGTCCTCCTCGCTGCGACGCTGCAGGATCACGCGCCCCATCGAGTGGCAACTCGAACAGACGTCGGACGTGTCCTTGTTGGCCGAGTAGGTGTAGTCGATCAAGCGGCGTTCTGTTTCGAACGTCCCCGGCTTCGCTTCCTCGGGAGCGAGGCCGAGGTTGTCGGACAAGTACTTCACGATGACGCGCGCGTCAGCTGGATCGATCGGCGCCTTGTTCAGCGTCGCCATCCGCCGGATGGTTTCCTGCCAGCCCTCCGGCGTGGTGCGGCGGTACGAGATGCGCGACATCCGTTCCTTGCTGTCCGAGGCGTGGCACGGACCGCACGTTTTCTTCACCGTCGGATTCGTGATCGGAATCCCGTCTTCGGATTCTGGCTTGGCGGTAGTGGCAGGCGCCGGCGTCTGCGGTGTCGTCTGCGCCGGCGTCTGCGTCGGCGTCTGTGTGGGCGTCTGGCTTCGGAGCGTGGTGACGCATGCGAGGGCGCCGAAGGCGATTATCAGCGCGTTGCGTCGGCTTGCCAGCATGGCGTGAGCCGTTTCTACCACAGCGACAAGACGGGGGCAAAGCCTTTCAGGCCTCCGCATGCCGCAGCACACCGCGCGCGATGAGAAACGACAGCGCGCCAAGAATGTCCGGAAGCGCGACACCTGGCTGGGCGCCCTCGACCGCCTCGCAGAGATCGCCGACGTCGTGATACGTCGGCGCCATTCGCTTGAGCGCGACGAGATCGACGCTCCGGAGATACCGGATGCCGCCCGGCGCCTCAGGCAGCATCAGGTGATCGTCCAGGACGATCTCCCGATCGCGGACGATCGGCCGCGGCGCGACACGCACCGAGGCATCCTCGCGGAGCGAGATCGTGACCCGTTGTTTCAGGTCGGCAAATGCGCCGAGCACCTGCGGATCGGCCGCCAGAGCCGCCGGGTCGATTTCATTCCAGGCGTCAGGATCGTCTGAAGCGTCCGCGCGCGCGAGCCAGAACGGCCGCGGCGCGCCGGCGGCCACGTCCGCCGCGAACTGCGCCGACTGCGTCCGTGCCGCGGCGAACAGGTCGCGCTCGCGGCGGTCGAAGAAGTCCAGCGCCGCGTCGCGCATCTCCGGGCGGCCGAGCACCGTGTGCGTGACGATCGCGGCCAGCCATCCAGATGACAACGCTTTCTTCACGCCAAACGACGACAGCGGATCGATGAACGACGCGGCATCGCCGACGAGCAGGCCCCGCGGACCGGCGTACCGATGCGCGTCGTACACGGAGGCGTCAGCGCCCCATGGTCCGTCGGCCAGCATCGCCCCCCGGAGCGGCTCGGCAAACGCGCCGGCCTTGGCGAGCTCGGTGAGGTAGACGTCGCGAGCGCTCGTCCCGCGTTCGAGATCGGAACGCAAGGGATCGACCATCACGGTCACGTAGCGCTCGTGCGCGTCGGTTGGCACGGACCAGGCCCAACCGTCCGCGTACGACGCGACCAGCGTGTGGGTGGTCTCGCAGCCGGGCCATTCGCGCGCGCGCCAGACGCCGGCGAGCGCAATCGTCCGATGCGGCGACGCCACGCGCCGCAGACCGGTGCGGGCGATGACGCCTGACCGTCCGGAACAGTCGAGGACGAACGCGGCCTCGATCCGATCAATCACGCCATCGGTGTCGATGACGACCGTCGCCGCGCGACCATCGCCGGCGTCGGGGCCGGCAGGGATCGCATTTTCGACACTGCGGACGAGACCCGTACGAATCTCGGCGCCCGATGCGGCTGCCAGATCGCGCAACAGGCGATCGAATCGCGCGCGGTCCACCTGGTAGCCCGCCACGCCGGCGGGAAACGCCTCGACGCGAGCAGCCTCCGCGCCCCACCAGACGGTGTTGCCGCGCCAGGGATGAAATTGCGCATCCTGCACCGCGGTGAGCATTCCCAATGCGGACAGGACCTTGTCAGCACTTGGCGGGATCGACTCGGCGAGCGCACGCCGTTCGCCACGGGGCCGCTCGACGATCAGCACCGGATGCCCCCACGCCGCGAGCAGCCGCCCGGCCGCGCAGCCGGCGGGACCGGCGCCGATGATGACTACGCGATCAAGTGGGAAGTGAGAAGCCAGCCCGAGTCCATAACACGGAGAACGCGGAGCGGCACGGAGCTCACGGGGCTTGAGGGCTAAACCCTTTTTTGAACCCCGTGCCCTCCGTCTCCTCCGTGATCCCCGTGTGTGCTTTTGATCTCCGTGCGTACTTGATCTATCGGCGCTCGTCCAGGAACCCAAACGCGTGCAGCTTGCCGTCGTGGGTGCCCACGTAGACCTGCCCGAACGCGCTCCAGAAACTGCCGGGAGACGCGAAGGTCGTCATCACTTTCGCGCTGTTCCACAGCGCCTTGCCGGTCACGGCGTCGTACGCGTGCAGCACCGCTGCCGTGCCCGGTCCGCCGGCGGTCGCGGGCCGGCCCGTCGACAACGCGAAGACCACGCCGTTCACGATCACGGGCGTCGCGGGCGCCGACAAATTGCCGGAGACCCAGGCCCGTTCGAGCGTTGGCGTTGCGCCTTCTCCCAACTTGAGCGCCGCCACGGCCCCGGTCGTCCTGGCGTTGCTGGTCGGCGTGGCGGAGACCGGTAACCCGGAGACCGGCACCAGCACCCACGACGTGGATGGGCCGGCGCCCGCCGTCGCCGGCGTCTGCTGCCAGGCGGCCAGCGCATCGGCCGCGATGGTGATGCCGGCACCCAGGACCGACGGCGACACGGCCAGCGGCGTGCCGTGGTTCGCGCCACCGAGTGACGCGGCGTCGAACAGCATCACGCGTCCGTCCTTCGTCGCCGCAATCACGATGTCCTTGTCGTTGTGACGCAGAATCGTCGGCCCCGTCACGAACTCGGCTGAGGGGCTCGTGTACCAGTCCTTGATCTGCAGTGTCTTGGCGTCGAGCGCGACGATCGCGTTGGCTTTGCCGTCGCCGGTGACCGTGCCCGGTCCGATGGCGGCGATGATCGTGCCGTCCGGCGTGAGCGCGATGCGGCCGACGACCGCGCCGCCGGCGTTCTTCCACGACACGACCGGCTTGGTGTCGCTCGCCAGATCGATGGCCCAGACGGCGTTGGGCGCCGTGCCGCAGCCGCTGCTCGTCGCCGCGTAGAGCGTCGTGTTGACGGCGACCGCGTCCGACCACTTGGCGTTGGCCGGCAGGAACTCGGCCGGCCGCTGGATGTCTTTGCCCGACGGCAGTCCGAGCACGTGCAGCACGCCGTCACTCGAGATGGCGTAGGCGACGCCTGACGGCCGCCCGAGCCCGCCGCCCGCGACCGGCGGCGCACCAGGAATACCGGACGGCTGCGGACCACGGCCGCCACCACCGGGACCGCCCCCACCAGCCGGCGGGGCTCCGGGCGCACCCGCGCCGCGCCCTGCACCGGCACCGGCCGGGGGTGGAGTACCGGCCGCCGGCGGCGTACCCGCAGGAGGCGGAGTACCGGCTGCCGGCGGCGCACCCGCACCGCGGGCGCCCGCCGGAGGCGGAGTGCCAGCCGCCGGCGGCGTACCGCGGGCGGAGTGCCCGCTGCCGGCGGCGCACCCGCCGCACGGCCGCCAGGCGCCTCGACCGGCACGCCTTCGCCCGGCTCGCCGAGCAGGCTGCGATATCCCTGTCCGCCGGCGCGACCGCCGCCGAAGCCCTGCGCCGCGGCCGCGGCGGCCGGTGTCAGGCTCACGATGCGCGCCGGCGCGGCGGTGATTCCGCCCGGACACCTGAGCGGTCGGGGCCGGGAGCGTCGCGTCGAACTTGCGACTCCAGACGATGTAGCCGGTGTCGTTGTCGATGCCGTAGACGTTGTTGGAGCTGCCAGCGACGACCGACATCGGCACGAACAGCGTCACGCCGTTGGCCGACACGCCCTGCGTCAGGCCGTTCAGCCCGCGCGGCCGGTTGCCCGGATTCGTCGTCCACTGCAGCTCGAAGCCGGGCTTGGACATCGTCTCGAGCGAGATCTTGGCGTCGGTGCGGATCCACGACGTCCGTTGCGCGTCACCGCCGCCGCCCAGCCATTCCGAGCCGCCGCGGCCGACTTGCGCCAGGACGCCGCCGCCGATCGACGCGGCGATGAGCGCTGCTGAAAATACATGTGAAGTGCGCATCACGTCTCCCCTACTTGGCCACGCCGAAGCAGTACAGAACGCCATCGAACGTGGCGATGTAGGCCCGGCCATTCGCGACCGTCAGCCCGCTGAAGTGGTTCCACGACTCGATCTGCGTGCCGCTCGACCACAGTTCCTTGCCAGTCAACCCATCGAGCGCGTAGAGCGCGGCCTTGCGCGATCCCGGAATGCGGCGGACCGGGCCCGAGCTGAGGCCGCCGCCGTAACGCGCACCGCCCGTCTCGTTCCACGCGGCGTCCGGCGCCACCTGGCTGGCGTCTTCGCCGGCCGCGTAGGCGAAGACGATGCCGTTGGCGATGATCGCTTCCTCCGCCAAATCCATGTCGCGCGACATCCAGGCCGGCACCAGCTTCCACTTGCCCGCCTGTTCCTGCAGCTTGAACGCGGCGACGGCGCCGCCCTTGGGCCGGCCGTATTCGATCGGCGCCTTGAAGGTGGTGCTCACGGGTCCCCAGAAGGGCATCAGCACCCATTGCGTGCCAGTCGGATCCTCCCACGCGCTCAGCGCGCCCCAGACGCCGCGCTCGTCGAACGCCAGCGCGTCGTTGCAGACGAGCGGCGTCGTGTCGAGCGTCGTGCGGTGATCGTCCCCGCCGAGCGCCTCGCGGTCGAGCAGCCACAGACGGCATTCTTTGCTCGAGCCGACCAGGAACTTGCGGCCGCGATGGTCGAACGCCATCGGGGTCACGTTCACGTCGAGATCGCGGCGCCAGAGCCAGTTGGCGTTCGGCGCGCCGAAGTAGTCGGCGAGCTGGAGCTGTTTGTTGGCGTCGAGCTTGACGCCGACGATGCCGTTGCCGAGTCGGCGGTTCATCGGATCGAACATCGCGTCGCCCGTCCCCAGGAACACCGTGCCCTCAGGCGTGACCGACGCGCCGCGCCGGCCCCAGAGGCCGCCGCCGGCCGGGATGAACGCGCTGGCGCGCCGCGTCGCGAGATCGAACGAGTAGAACGCGTTGGTGAGGCCGCCGCAGCCCTGCGCGGTCGCGGTGTAGATGACGCCGTTGTGCAGGTTCAGCGCGTACGGCTTGCCGCCGCCGCGAACGAACTTCTCCGGCGCAGCCGTGTCCTTCCCGTCAGCGAGGTTCACCTGACGCAGCCGGCCGTCCCACGAGACGGCGTAGATCGTGTAGACGCCCGGTGACGTCTGCGCCATCGTCGGCACCGCCGTCTGGCCGGCCGGACAGAGCGTGTCGTTGGAGGGCCCGGTATTGGTCAGGAGGTTGTCGAACTTGCGGTGCCAGAGCTGCGTGCCGGTCGCGATGTCGATCCCGAACAGGTCGTCGCTGACGCCGGCGACCACGCCCAGCTCCTTGACCCCGGCCGCGGTATTCACGCGCTCGGCGATGAGCGGGGCGAACAGGTTGTGCATCGCCCGGGGGGTGCTTTCGAGCTTGATCTTCCACAGCAGCTTCGACGAGCCGACGTTGGCCTTGGTGAAGATCTTCTCGTCGCGCACCCAGCCGGTGCGCCCGTTGTCCACCCCTTCGGTGAGGAAATCGGTGGCAAATACCGTCGCGCCTGAACAGAACAACAAGAAGGCGGCGGCAAGTCGTCTGACGCTCATCTGGAACTCCTCGGAACCGGTGTGATCGCGATCACAAGCTGCCGGAATTCTATGCTTTCCGCGGGCCGGCCGCCCGGCGCTACAATCGGAACAGGACCGGCCCGGAAGAAGGCTCTCGATGAAGACGATGCTGCGACGCGCCCTGTTTACGATCCCCGCTCTGGCCCTGGCCGCGACGCTGCCATTGCGAGGACAGCAGGCCCAGCCGCCGGCGCCCTCGGGCGAAGGCCTGCCGGACGCCCCCGGCAAGGACGTGACGGTCCGCGCCTGCGGGCTGTGTCACGAAGCCAAGCGCGCCGCATCTGTCCGCCTGACCAAGGACGGCTGGGCCGAAGTGATCGAGGGCATGATGAAGCGCGGCGCCCCGCTCTCGGAAGCGGACTTCAAGGTCGTGCTCGACTACTTGTCCACGCACTTCCTCGGCGAGGCCTCGCGGCCGATCAACGTGAACACCGCGCCGCAGATCGACCTCGAGTCGGTGGCGGGGCTCCTCCGCCGGGAGGCGGCCGCGATCATCGAGTACCGCGAGAAGAACGGCAAGTTCAAGACGCTGGACGACCTCAAGAACGTGCCGGGTCTCGACTTCAGCAAGATCGACAAGCGGCGCGACTTCATCGTCGCCATGTAGGGCGCGGCGTGTGGGCCGGCGCCGCAAGTCCAAAAACCCTCAACGTGAAGACTTGAAGGTCTAAAGACACGTGAAGGCCTTGGCGTCGGGCGGCGGGCAACGCCCGCCCCGCGGCCTATGGCCGCGGGAGGACAGGACTGAACACGGCGGCTGAATGAACGCCATTGAACCGCTACGCGTTCACTCAGCCGCCGCGTTCGGTCCTGTCCTCTCACGACGCCAAGGCTCAGTCTCGCTGGCATGGCTTCATGGGCTTCAGATCCTTCACGAGCTTCATGTTGAGGTTTGCGACGGAAATCTTCCCAAGCCGTCCGTCCCATTTCACCAGGACCTGCGTGACGGACCCGATCCTCCACAACGTGCGGCCAGGTTGTCTTGAACCCGAGCAGATGGCCGCGTACCTCGATGGCTGCCTGAGCGAGGGGGAGCAGGCCTTCGTCGAAAGGCATGCGGCGGCCTGTGCTGCCTGCGCCGAACTGCTCGTCGCGTCGGCGGAGACACTCCTGGCGCCCGACGATCCGCGCCTCGAACGGCTGGAGACCCTCTGCCGACATCGATTGCCGTAGAGCGGAGTCGGGGTCTGACCCCGGTCTGACCCGCCTGTTCGGTTTGAGCCACGCCGGTCGTTGTCTAGAGCAGTTGGGAGGCTATCGTGAGCCACACACTGCATACGCCGTCACCGGAAGACCACACGCTCCTGTCGCAGACGCTCCGGGACGTGGCGCGCGCCCGACGCCTCTCTCCGGAAGACGCTCAGGACTTCATTCAGTCTGCCGAGCTCAAGCTGCTCGAACGCAACTACGACGTGTTCCGCCGGTTCGACGGGAGGAGCTCCCTGCGGACGTACCTGACGGTGGTGGCGACCCGGCTGCTACTCGACTGGCGGAACAGCACGTATGGCAAGTGGCGCGCGTCCGCTGCGGCCGTCAGTCTGGGCAGAGTGGCCGTGCTGCTGGAAACGCTCATGGTCCGCGACGGCCACTCCCAAGGGGAAGCCGTGGCGATCCTGCTTGGCCGAAGTGACGCGCCGTCGAAAGCAGAGCTGCTGCGAATCGCCGGGCAACTGCCGCCCCGCGAGCGGCGGCGAATGGTGTCGGACGAGTCGCTTTTCGAAATCGGCGCGCGCTTCGAGGATCCGGTCGGCATCGCGGAGCGACGCAGGACGGAGCGACGGGTCCGTCTCGCGCTGGCCGCGGCGCTGCGGCAGCTACCGGTCGAGGAGCGGCAGCTCATCAAGGGGCGCTACGGTCAGAACTGCTCCGTCCAGGCGCTCGCGGCCGCGCTGAACACCGACCCCAAGAAGCTCTATCGGCGTTTCGACCGCGCGCTGAGGACGCTGCGTCATTTGCTGGTGGCCGCCGGCATCTCCGGACCTGGTGGGTTGGCGGCTGAGTCGTAGCGCTCTACCGAATCACGATAGCCGCTCCGAGCGACCAGAAGTTGCCGACGACGTCGGGAATGTCACCGTCGAGGGTCGTCAGGTCGCCGAGCGCCGCGACGTGCTGCGCGGCGAACAACTGGAATCCGACCCGCGCGGTTGGCCGAAAGGCCCATCCGCCGCCGATGACCACGGACAACGCCTTCGAGTTGATCGCACTCGGGCCGACACCGTCCACCCAGTTGCGGACGAACGCCATCCCCGCGCCGCCCTTGAGAAAGAAGCCTTGCGAGGTCCAGGGGCGGAACTGCGCCACCCCATCGAAGTGCGTCGTGTTAATGCGACCGCCGCCGGACTCCATTGGCACCCAGAACACTTCGACGCCGACGTCCATCCGGGCGTTGACACGGCGCCCGATGTTCACGAGGACGCTCCCCGTCTTCCGGTACGGGTAGTCTTCTTCGCAGGTCTGACAATCGCCCCGCACGACCGCAAACGCGCCGCCGCCCACGAGCCACAACTTCGAGCCTTCCTCGACTGGCCGGGTCACGTCGACCTGGATCTTGGGCGGCGGGGTCTGCGCCACGGCGACGGCCGGCGCGAAGGCGCCGAGCAGCAGTACGCTGCAGAGAGCAAGCCGGTGCGTCACTTGAAGCTCCAGGTGAAGGCAGTCCGGAACTGCGGGTAGCGATATTCCAACTGCGATCGAGCTTCATCCTGGTAGAAGCTCTGACGGAAAAAGTACTCGCCGGATAGGCCGAGTCCGAGGCGGCCGCGCAGCGGCAGCAGCAGATCGAACCGGATACGCTGCAGGAAATGATTCGCGCGGACGCCGTCCAGCGAGTAGAGGTGACGACCCTCGTACAGGACCACCCCGACATTGCGGCTATCGCGGGAAAAGACGGCGAGCGCGCCGAACGTCGAACCCGGGCCGTAGTCGTAGAACCGCGGGCCCTCCGAGACCCCTTGTCCGCCGCCGCCCTCCCCCTCCTCGTGCTCCTCCTCGGGCGGGATCTCGGTGAGGCCAAGGGGAAGCGAATCAATCGCCCCCAGGACCGTCAGCCCGCCCCATGTCATGAACCACATGCTGAGGCGCGATGACAGCGACTGCGTCACGCTGATCGCCGCGTCGAACGACTGCGCGCCGGTCGAGTAGGCGTCGTTGGCCTGGTAGTCGTAGCTCTGCAGGACGCTGAACTGCACTTTGTTGCCGCCCAGGGGAAGACCCAGCAACCGCCCTCTCACCCGGGCGTCGCTGAGGGCGCTCCCGCCGCCGAGGCGAAGCCCCACTGAGAAGGCGTCATAGGGCGTCCGGCTGCTCCCGCCGCGGAGATCTCCGTACAACAGGTCAACCTCCAGGTATGGCTGACCGGATGACTGGAACGCACGGGTCTGGGACCCTTGCCAGAGCGCGCCCGCCGAGGCGAACCCGTCGAGCGAGGACGGCACCATGTCTCCGGGTTTCTCGCTCACGCGCGAGGCATCTCCCGTGATGAATCGATTCACGCCAGTGATGGGATCGAGGACGGTCGCGCCGATTTCTTTCCACAGCCGCCCGCGCCCGGAGGCGCGGGTGTCGCGCACGAGCCAGGCGGCGCGGTGGAACATCTCGCCGAGCGCGATGCCGCCCAGCGTGGTGTTGATGAAGTCGTTCACCGACGGCAGGTTCGTCTCGCCGAAGTATTCCCACGTGCTGCTGCCGAAGGCGGTCAACGCCGCAGACTCGTAAAAGCTCAGGCCGTTCGCGCGGCCTGACGTGAAGTAGTTGTTGCCCTGGTAGGGGTGACCGACCTGGTTGACGGCGAAGTCGTCCAGGTCCCACACCCACCCGTGTTCCATGTTGTCCCACCACGTCTTCGGCGTGATCTTGGCGGTGTCCTGCCCGCGGATCAGGTTCGCGAATTCGTAGAAGACGTTGATGATGGTCGTCTGAAAGAGCGACCTTGCCGACGCTCCGCCGGGGACAGCCCTCACAGGCGCGACGTTCGCTGGCCCAGTCGAAAGGCTTTTGATTCTGCGACATGCTCAGGCCGGCCAGCCCTCGCGTGAAGTCGATTGGTGTGTCAGACGAGACCGGGGGGGGCATCTCCACCTGCTGCGCGGTGGCAGCGAGCGGGAACAGCACCACGATCAACAGCCCAGCGAGAGACGTACGCACCCAGTTCACTCCTTACCTCAGAACCTCAAGACTAGCCCGACCGGAAGTGACATTGGGCAACGTGCTGCACACCACGTACCACGCTGGCTTGGCTGAGAATCTGCAGCGTCTGCCTGGTCCTGGAAAGCGATCCGCGGCATGTCGTGGCGTGGGCACGCCTTCTGAGCGGCACTTCTTACGCGACGCCGAAGAAGGCTCGCAGCTCCCGGCCGCTCATGCCGGTGTTGTAGACGGACGCGTTCGGCTCGAATTCGCGGCCGCGCGCGAGCGGGCCGACGATGACCGGATCGAACCCGGCGTCTCGCACCAGTTCCGCCGCGGCATCGAGCGCCGCGTCGTCATCGCTCGCGAGCGGGATGCCGACGCGGTCGCCGTCGCGATGCGCCTCGGTCTCGAGCGTCTTGAAGTACACGGTGTTGAAGGCTTTGACCCAGCGCGCGCCGGGAAACATCGCCGCGGCCCAGCCGGCCGACCCTTGCGGATGTTCGCTCGCCTCGCGAGCCGCGGGGCCGTCTCGGCGATCGTAGGCGTTGCCGGTATCGAGAACGACTTTCCCATCGAGTTCCTGCCTGAGGTCGTCCGCCAGGCCAGGAATCGCTTTGAGCGGCACGGTCAACATCACGACTTTGCCGAAGGCCGCGGCTTCGATCGCCGTCCCCGCCGACGCATGGGCACCGATCAGTTGAACGAGCGGCTGCAGTGCCGCCGGGTGGCGCGAGGCCAGGATCACGTCATGCCCCGCCCGGGCCCAGAGCCTGGCCAGGGTCGAGCCAATCATGCCGGCGCCGATGATGCCGATCTTCATGCGCTACTCCATCCGGCGATGACTCGCGGAGAGCATATTCGGATCGTCGCCGGACGGTCCGTAGATCGACGGCACCTTGCCGCCCATCGGCCGGATGTAGGTCGAGAGCTGACCGCGATGATGAATGGCGTCGAAGAAGAACATCCACAGAAAGCCGCTGATCGGCATCTCCATGCGGACCTGGCCGTCCATCATGAAACGTCCCGGCTTGTTCCACGTCGCCTCGTCCATCGTCTCGATCTTGTTGAGGAGCGTGTCCCACGCCTGCTCGAACTGCTCGATGAGGTGCGCCGGCGGCGCTTCGGGCGGCGCGCCGAAGGTGAACTCGCCTTTGTCGATGAGATCGTTCAGCACGTGCGTCTCGCCGACCAGCGTCCACACGATGCGTGCCGCGGGCTGGGACCGTTCGTGCGGCGCGTAGTCCCATTTGTCGTGCGGCAGCGCGTTCAGCACGCGATGAAACGCATTGGTCTCGTTCTTCCGGCACTGTAGATGAAACTCGCGGTTGGTCATGTGTCACTCCTCCGGGCAGACCGCCAGTCTACCCCTGCGTGATAGATTGTGCGCGCCTCGAGAGGAGGCCGCATGCCCCAGCCACGCGACGATCGCAAAGCCGGACGAATCAGCCGGCGCAAGATGCTCACGCTCGGCGCCACCGGAATTGGCGCCACCAGTCTCGCGGTGCTCGGCGCCTCGACGGTCGAGGCAGGTCGCGAGGGCGGCCAGACGCCAGGCTCCGGACAGGGCCAGCAGCCGCCAAGACCGCCGGCGCCCGACGCCATCGTCAATCTGGCAACGATTCCGACTGAAGACTGGACGGAGCCCTGGGTGTGGCGGCCAGCGGATTGGCCTGGTCAGCCCCTCGTCCTCAATGTGGTCGGGAACCCCAATCCGCCGCGTGCCGTGTCGCCCGGCAACCGGTTCACCCCGCTCTACAGCTTCAACGGCACGAGCCCCGGTCCGACGATCCGCGTCCGCGGCAACGAACGGCTTCGCGTCACCGTGCGCAACCATCTCGGCCCGAACCTGGGGCGCGTCCCGGTCGGCCCGTGTCCAGACCCGTTCGAACAGAGGCCGGACGTGTTCGCGGCCGCCATCTGCCGCATGCAACAGGAAGTCGGCATCGACTGCAAGACGCCACCGACGACCCCGCTCATCTTCGAGCACATCCACGAGTTGCTCGATGCGATGCCGGCGCCAGTGCGGGACACGAGCTGTCTGCCTGGGCCGATCAACATGCCGCACGCGTCGCACACCACGAACCTGCACACGCACGGCCTGCACGTCAATCCAGGCATCAACGCCAACGGCACCTTCGGCGACAACACGTTCTCGCGCGTGCTTCCGCGCGCAGACGGTGAGATGCGGCGCAGCTCGAAGGACGCCAACTGCCGGCGGCCGCTCGAACCGACCGAGCGCGTCGGCGAAGGCCGCTACGAGTACGCGCTCAGCGTGCCCCGCAAAGGCGGCGCGGTTGGCGCGCCGGTGCCCCATCCACCCGGCACGCACTGGTATCACCCGCATTCGCACGGCGCCACGCACGATCAAGTCGCCAGCGGCCTCGCCGGTTTCCTGATCGTCGAAGGCGACGTCGATGACGCGATCAATCGGGCAATGACGGGAACGTCGATCGTCCGGATCCGTCGCAGAAGACCGGCCCGTACGACTATCGCGAGCGCCTGATCCTGTTGCAACGCGTCGAAGTGTTCTCGGTGGACCTTGACCGTTCGCGGCGGCAGGCGGCGCGCATCGCGCCTCCGACGTCCGTGAACGGCGCGTTCACGCCAACGGTGATGTTCATGCGTCCCGGCGCCGTGGAGCGCTGGCGCGTGCTCAACGGCAGCGTGGACGGCCGTGGCTTCAAGCAGTTCATGGTGCTCGAAGGGCAGTTCGTGTTCAACGACCGCCAGTTGTGGCGCGTGGTGCCTGCCCCGAGCGGCGTCGAGGGGCGTGGATCCGATCCGGCGGCGCCACCCAAGCTCGAGCCCGCCACGCGCGAGGACATCGCGAAGGCGACGCGTCAGTTGTACCAACTCTCGTTCGACGGCATCACGCTGGTCGAGATCGAGAACGGGCGCGCGCGCCACACGATTCGCGATCTCTCGAAGCAGAACACCGGCAGCCAGAACCCGCTCGACCGTCCGGCACCCGCGGGCGAGCCGCCGCTGCGCGCGATGCTGAAGAACGTGGAGGACTGCTATCGCAACGCGGAAAGCTTGCGGAACACGTTCGTGCGCCCGAATCAGGTCTTCCTGGCGAACGCCAATCGCACCGACGTCCTCTTCAAGGCGCCGCGCGACGCCGCCGGCAAGGTCTACACGGTGTTCGCGCAGGAGATGCCGCTCGGCACCGACAATTTTCAGCAGCGGCTGCAGCTCGGTCTCTTTCGCGGGACTCCGGGATTCACCGGCGGCAATCCCCCGCCGGCCGATGTGGTGCTGGGATATGTGAAGGTCACGGGCGCACCGGTCGAGGGCGACTTCGACGTGATGAGTCTCATCGACAAGCTGCCGCCAGTGCCAGCCGCGCTCCAGCCCGTGCGCGACGACGAGCTGAGGGTGCCGGCCGCCGAGGCCGCGATTCGCAAAGTGCCGGCCGGAAGCCTGCGCACGCGCGTGATCAGCTACTCCGGCTACGGACCCACGGATTTCCCGCTGATCGAAGTGCCGCCCTCGTTTGCCGGGAAGAATCCGAAGCTGAAGGGCCTGGTCTGGGATGAGATCGATGGCGCCAAAGTGCTGCTGGCGCCGTTTTCACGGACGATGGCGGTGAATCCGAGTTTCGATCTGGCCGAGAACCCCGAGCCCCCGACGCCGAGGAAATTCGGTCATCACGATCACGACCATCCACGCGCACTCGTGAACACCGCCGAGGAGTGGGTGCTCTACAACTGTTCGGTCGCGCTCTGGAGTCATACCGACAAGGCCAAATTCAAGCAGCCGGGGCAGTACGGATTGCACTATCGTGCGTATCCGGTGAGCCGCGCCGAGGGACAGGCGCGCAACGCGAAGGATCCGGAGTTCCAGATCACGACCAAGGGCGCCGATCATCCGTTCCACATTCACGTCAATCCGTGCTGGGTGATTCGGATCGAGGTGCCCGACGAGCAGGGCCGGTTGCACAACGTGCTGCCGGCGCCGCGGTGGATGGACACGATGGCCATCCCACGTGGCGGCCGCGTCGTCTTCCGGTCGCGCTTCGACGACTACACGGGGATGTGGGTCAACCACTGCCACGTGCTGATGCACGAGGATCACGGCATGATGCAGGCGGTGTCGTCGGTCGCCCGCGCGGCGGACGCCAACTACCGCGCCCGGACACGCGCGGCGGCATGGACGATGACTGGCGATGAGGTGAGCGCGATCTATCCGGCGCCGTCACCCGAACTGATGTACCGCCAGAACCTGAGCTTTATCGACGCCGCGCCGGAGATTGGCCAGGTGTTCCCGGGCTTTGCGCTCGAGGCGCCCAGGCTGGAGTAGTTCCTCACAGAAATCCCAGAACTTTCCCACAACTTCGCCGGCGCAGGCTCGCTACGCTCGCGCCATGCGGCATCGAGGACGAATCGCCTTGGCCGGCCTCATCGTCAGTGTCGTGTGCGCCGCCAGTGCCTGCGAACAGGCCCGGGACGTCACCGGTCCATCGTCCGTCGGACCGATCAACCCGCCGTCCGCTTCGGTCACGACGACGCTCGAGGGCTTCGTCTGGGACGCCGTGCTCAGATCGATCGGTGGCGCCACCGTCGAGATCGTGAACCAGTCCCAGACCATCGGAACGGTCAGCACCAACAGCGCGGGTGGCTACCGCTACTCGGGCACGTTCGTCGGCGACGTGACGGTGCGGGCGACGAAGGAGGGCTATGTGACGGCGACGCAGACCGTCGCGCCCCGGCCGCCGCCTGTCCCGTTTGTCGCGACGTTCTATCTGGACGCGGTCGCAGAATCGCTGAAGATCGACACCGGCGAGTACACGCTGACCTTCACGGCCCCTGGCTGCCCCGGGCTTCCCGAAGATCTGCAGACGCGAACACTTGCCGCGACGATCACGTCGCTGAGGCCGAGTCAGTACATTGCGACCGTTCCTGGCACTCGCCATTGGCTCTCTGGTCCCGGATCCTTCTGGATCGGCGCCTCCGGCAGCGAGGTGATGATTCTGGATGACACGGGCCCGATGCTTCGCGAAGAGCTCTCGCCGTCCAAGCAGCTTGAATTCAGCGTCTGGGACAGCTTCGCGTCATCGACGATGAGGGTCTCTGCGATGTCGTTTCGAGGTCACGTCACCTATTGCGAGATGACGGCGCCGGGCGCCGTGCAGTTCTGTCAGAGCGCGCCTCGTGAGCGCGTCATCAAGCAGGTCATCTGCCCGGACAGCCGGGCGACCCTGACACGAAAATGAGCGTCGTCCGCGGTGAGGGCCGCCGATTGCCGGCGCGTGAGACGTGGCAGAATACGCCGGTCTCGCCATGACCAGAGCCGGCGCGATCGTCAGCGTCGTTGCGGTGTTGTTCGTGTGTGCGCCGGCCGTGGCGTCGGGCGGGCAGTCTTCGCTGGCCGCGGTTCGCGGCGTCGTGCGCGACAGCACGGACGCGGTGGTTCCCGACACCGAAGTCGTCCTCACCAGTCTCGAGACCGGACATGTCCGGCAGACACGTTCGGGACCCGACGGCGGCTTTCAGTTGGTCGCGCTCGCGCCGGGCAAGTACCGGTTGCGGTGCGTTCGGCAGGGCTTCGCGCCCGCCGAACGCGATCTGGAGCTGACGCTCGATCTCGACTTGAGACTCACGATCCCGCTGGCGCTCGCGACGCATCAAACGGTTGAAGTCGCGGCCTCGGACAGGTCGCAGGTCGAGCCCTCGAAGACGTCGCTGGGCCGGACGATCACGACGCGCGAGATCGATGGCCTCCCGCTCCTGACCAACGGCGCCCGCGGCGTGATGGTGCTCGCGATTCTCACGCCTGGCATCGTCCCGGTGCCGAACTTCACCGTGTTCAACATCTCGAGTGCGGGACAGTCGGCCGGGAGCAACGCGGTGCTCGTCGACGGGATGAGCATGGACGGGCTCGGATTGTCCGTCGGCCCGCCGTTCGACGCGATCAAGGAAGTGCGGGCCGTTTCGAATCAGTTCAGCGCGGAGTTCGGTCAGGCGTCCGGCGCCGTGCTGAACACGGTGACGCGTTCCGGGACGAACCGCGCCCATGCCCGGTTGACGTACCTGGTGCAGAACGGCGCGTGGAACGCGACCTCGGCGATCGCCCGCCGCGAGGAGGCCGAGGATCCCGGGTTGGACCAGAACACGATTGGCGGGTTCTGGTCAGGACCGCTCGCGCGGGATCGGGCGTTCCTCTTCGGCACGGCGGAGTACACCGCCTATGACACTGTTCACATCAACTCGTCGCCCGTGCTGGCGGAGTTCCGCCCGGAGGAATCCGCGTCGATTCCAGTCCGTGTGCGCATCCCGAAGTGGTTCGCGCGGTCGGACATGCACCTGGCATCCGGCAACGTCCTGACCCTGACGTTCAACAGTCAATTCATCGGGAACAACAACGCGGCGCGCGAAGACCTCAGCGCAAGCGAACGAGGGCAGCGCCTGAGCAACAAGTCGCACGATCTGACCGCGACCGACCGGCAGATCATCGGTTCGTCGGCGGTGCTCGAAGTTCGCGGAAAGTGGAGCCGGAATCGCTTCGAGCAGAACGTCGACGGACATTGCCCCGGCTGCGCCACCCTGAACTACACGAACGCGCTGCTGCTCGGCAAGCCGGCCGGGGCGCCAATCCTGACGGTCACGGACCGGGGCGTCCTCGGCGGCGTGATCACCTGGCTCGTTGGAGGCCGCACCGGATCGCACACCGTGAAGTCCGGCGTCGAAGCCAACGTGGTCCGCGTCTTTCACGACCAGTCGATGAACTTCACCGGCACGTACGTGTTCCCCACGCCGATTCCGTTCGATCCCGCCGTGACTGCGAGCTATCCTCAGAGGTTCACGCAGAATTCCGGGAACGCGCGCACGACGCTGACCGAGACGATTCTCTCGACATTCATCCAGGACGATTGGCGCCCGCGCGACGGTCTCTTCCTGAACCTCGGCGTCCGTTGGGACGAGACCTTCTGGCCGGTCCCGTCGCGCCGGATGAGCGACGTCGCGCCGCGCCTGGGCGTCGCGTTCGATCCGTGGAAGCGCGGGACGACGGTGTTCCGGGCCGCGGCCGGCCGGTACTACGACGAGCTGGCCATGGCGGTGGCTCGCGACGGCGCAACGCAGTTCGTGACCAGGACGATCACGAACCCGGGCTACCAGGACGATATGCGCGTATTCGATCCGGCGGGATTCAACCCGAGGGGCCCGGCGCGCGGCAGCACCAGCACGAGCGGTGCCTCGACGGTGAGCACGCCGTACACGGACCAGGCGAGCGCCGGTCTGCAGCAACAGATCGGATCCCATCTGGCAGTGACGGCCGATCTCGTCCGTGCGCTCGGCCATCGTCTTCCGGTCGGGCGCGACCAGAACTATCCCGATGCCGTCACTGGCCTGCGGCCGGACCCGTCGCTGTTTCAGAAGATCGCGACGGAGACCACGGCGCACTCGTGGTACACCGGCCTGCAGGTCGGCCTGCAGAAGCGCGCGGCCAATCATCACTCGTACTCGCTGGCTTACACGTGGTCGTCCGCCGAGAACGACACCGACGGCAACCGCATGTTCCCGATGGATCCACACAACATTCTGGCCGACCGTGGACCGGTGCCGACGAACGCGCGCCATCGGGTCAACGCCGGGGCCATCGTCGACCTGCCGCGCGGGTTCCGGCTCGCCGGCGTCGTGACCGCCCGCAGCGGGCTGCCGTACAACGTGACCACGGGGACTGATGACAACGGCGACAATCTCTTGACCAACGATCGAGCTGCCGGCCACGCGCGCAACGACGCGCTGGGAGCGCCGTCCTTTCAGGCAGACGTGCGGCTGTCCAAGACCCTGACGTGGGCATCTCACCGGATCGAGCTGCTGGCCGAAGCCTTCAACGTGACGAACCACGCCAACTGGATCACCTATCGCGGCAACACGGCCCGGCCCGAGACGTTCGGGACGCCCGGCAATTCCGGGCCGCCACGGCAGTTCCAGCTTGGCGTCCGGATTGACTTCTCTCGATGACGCTCAGCCCAGGCGCCCGTCTGGGCCCGTACGAGATTCTCGCCCTCCTCGGCACGGGCGGCATGGGCGAGGTCTATCGAGCGCGGGACACGCGTCTCAGCCGCGACGTCGCGATCAAGATCCTGCCGTCCGCGGTGGCGGAGAATCCTTCGCGGCGGGCTCGATTCCTGCGCGAGGCCCAGGCGATCTCCCGGCTCAGCCATCCGAACATCTGCGCGATTTACGACGTGGGCGAACATGACTCCACGGTCTTCCTGGTCATGGAGTTCATCGACGGGGAGACGCTC
The DNA here is from genome assembly GCA_963816795.1 of uncultured Acidobacteriota bacterium. Taxonomy (GTDB): domain Bacteria; phylum Acidobacteriota; class Vicinamibacteria; order Vicinamibacterales; family SCN-69-37; genus CAWFLT01. The sequence continues at coordinate 103,546 of CAWFLT010000010.1, forward strand.
GAGCATCGATTGCGGCTCGGCGCCGTGCCTTGGCGAACCGCGCTGCCCTGGGCGATGCAGATCGCCGCGGCCATCGAAGCCGCCCACCGGCGCGGCATCGTGCACCGCGATCTGAAGCCGGCCAACGTGATGCTGGCCGACTCGGGCGTGAAGCTCCTCGATTTCGGCATCGCCAAGCTGCTCGACGGATTCGACGGCGCCGACGCTGCCGCGGCGCCGACCGCCAGCTTGACGGCGGAACAGACCGTGGTCGGCACGCTGCAGTACATGTCGCCCGAGCAGCTCGAGGGGCGGCCGGTCGACCCGAGGACCGACGTCTTCTCGCTCGGCGTCACGCTCTACGAGATCCTGACGGGCCGCAGGGCCTTCCAGGGGACGAGCCCCGCCAGTCTCTCGGCGGCGATTCTGACGGCGGATCCGCCGCCAATCTCCGCGACCGCGTCGGCCGATCCGGTGACGCCGGCCGCCCTCGACCACGTCATCCGGCGCGCGCTCGCGAAGGATCCGGACGAGCGCTGGCAGACGGCGCGCGACATGATGCTCGAGCTGCGCTGGATCCTGGAGGGCCAGGTCCGTCTGACTCCACCGGCCGCGCGAGGGCGCCGCCGGGTCCTGCTCGCGGCTGCCGGGGTCCTTGGCGTCGCGGCCCTCGCTGCATTTGCAGGCTGGCGACTTGCGGCCGGCCAGCGAGCAACGCGCCATCCTGCAGCCGGTCGAATTCACGATCGCCGCGCCGCCAGGCACACAACTGCACCCCGGCTACGGCGTGTTGGCCGTCTCGCGCGACGGACGCAAGGTCGCCTTCGTCGCCGGCGCGGAAGCGAACTCCGGGCTCATCTGGTGGCAATCGCTCGACTCGGCGGAGCAGCACATGCTGCCCGGAACGGAAGGCGCCACCGGTCTCTTCTGGTCTCCTGACGGCAAGTCGATCGGCTTCTACAAAGCACGCGACAGCCAATACCAGCGCATCGACCTCGGCGGCGGACCCATCGTGACGATCGCCAAGGTCGAGAAGGCGGGATCATCGTCGGCGTACTGGTCCGAGGACGGCACGATCACGTTTGCCGATCGCCCCGATCGCGGCGGGCTGTATCGCGTGAGCGCCGCCGGCGGCGAAGCCGTGAAGCTGAACGTCAACGGAACGATGCCACGCGAGCTGCCCGGGGGGCGGTTTCTGTACACCGTGGGCCCCGGGGCCGGGAGTCCCGCGATGCGCGTCGGAGGCGCCGGACTCGCTGAGCCCGTCACGCTGCCCATCGAATCGAACGCCACCTACGCCGCCGGCCACCTCGTCTTTCGCCAAAGCCAGACGCTCGTCGCGCGTCCGTTCGATCCACGGTCGCTCGAGTTCAGCGGGCCGCCGACCCCGCTGGCGGAGGACGTCGCGTTCAATCCCGGGAACGGTCGCACGGCGTTCGACGCGTCCGACACGCTGCTCGTCTACCGGGGCGAACCGGCGCGCAAGCTGACCTGGCGCGACCGATCGGGCGCCTCGCTCGGATCGATCGGCGAAGGCACCCGCGATTGGAATCCCGACATCGCGCGCGACGGATCTCTGCGCGTCGCGGTCGATCGGCACGAGGTCGGCGGTAGCACAAAGCACGTCTGGATCATCGACGCGCAGGGCCGAGCGAGTCAGCTCTCCCGCGGCAAGCGCGAGGTGTTTCCGGCGTGGTCGGCAGACGGTGTGTGGCTGGCGTATCTCTCCGTGGGGGTCGATCGGATTCAACTGGTCCGGGCGCGTGCCTCCGGGGCGGGCGCCGAGGAACCGCTCGTTTCGGCGGCGAGCGGCCGGCTGGTGCCGCACCATTACACGAACGACGTGCTCGTCTACGAAGGTGGTGTGCGAGCAGACTTGTTCGCGTTGCGGCTCAACCACGGCGACCCGATCAAGGACGCCGCGCCAATTAATCTCACGAACACGCCATCCGTGGACGAATCGACCGCACGCGTGTCGCCCGACGGGCGCTGGCTGGCCTTCACGTCGAACGAAGGCGGCGCGTGGAACATCTGGATTCAGGACTTTCCAGCGGGAACGAACAAACGCCGGATCACGACCGCGGGCGGCCGGGATCCTTCCTGGCGACAGGATGGCGCGGAGCTCTACTACCAGGCGAACGACGGTGCGGTGATGGCGGTTCCGGTGAACGGCCCCACGGCGGCGTTCGGAACGCCGGTGAAGCTGTTCAAATCCGACGCGGCCATGGACGGCGTCTCCGCGCGGACGTTCGCCGCCGCTCCCGATGGCCAGCGGTTTCTCGTGAGAGAAAACACCGGGGCGCCTCACCTCATCACGGTCGTCGTCAACTGGGCGTCGCGCATCAGGTAGAGTCTGGATTACTCCGCGATCGTCTGTGTCGGCTCTCCGCCGCGCAGGATGCGCACGATCAACTGCACGGATCCCACCGTGAGCTCGTCCAGGTCCGCGAGCGCCGCTGGCGTCTTCACCGGTTTGTGTCGAAGAAAGCTGCCGTTCTTGCTGCCGAGGTCTTCGAAGGTCACTTCCTTCGTCGAGACGACGATGCGCGCATGACGCCGGGAAATGCTGGGCGCGTCGATGCGGACCTGCGCCCCTTCGTCCCGGCCGATGATGTTCTCGCCGGCGTCGAGCGGGATCTCCTGGCCGCGCCAGACGATCCAGCAGGAGTGGCTGCCGGCGGGGCGGGACTCGCCGTCGATCTGGCCGCAGAACGCATAGCCGAATCTGTGGACCGTCCTGATGAATCTGGGGGTCGCCGATGAGTCGTCGAGGGCGCGCCGCAGCTCGGCCACGAGTGAGGCCAGATTGTTGTCCGTCACGAACGTGCCCGGCCACAGCCCAGCGTAGAGCTCGGCTCTGGACATCGCGTGCGTCCGGTTCTCGAGCAGCATGCGCAGCAGGTCGAAGGCCTTCGGCGAGACGTGGACGACGGCCTGACCGCGCAGAATCTGGCGGACGCCGACGTCGAGACGATAGCCGCCGAAGGTCCAGTGCTTTGGCGTGTCTGGCATCAGTTTCGGCGGCGATCGGACACG
>CAWFLT010000011.1:0-268803 GCA_963816795.1 uncultured Acidobacteriota bacterium
CGTTTCCGTAAACTCCAACTTGCCGGTCGTCCCGCCTGGGTCGACGGTCACCACGCCAGGGGGCGACCGCGAACGAATGTCGGGGGAATCGGAACGGCGGCCACGGAGCTGGAATCGGGACGGTAACTCTGATACTTCCACTTTCCCTCGAATTTCATCATGCGCATTCCTTCTTCGGTAGTCGGTTTCCTTCGGCGTTCATGGCGAGCTGAGGCTGATGACTTCGTAAGGACCAAGCCGGCGACCAGGACTTAGCGGCGTGGGCTCGGGATGTCTTCGTCCAGCCGAGTCGGTCCTGGCGGCAAGCGGCATCGGTTGGGGAGTCTACAGGATCGCTCGAGGGCTGGTACCACGTTCATCCTGCTTCTGAGGAGCACCTCGGGGATTGGTCGCCAGGTCGGCGTTTATCGTAGGGTAGTTCGTCGAAATTCGTCGTCTGTCGCAGGGCGGCGGGGCTGACTGACGGTTGCATAGACTCGCGCGCCGGCGGTCCGTCGCACGTCCGGTCGTGTATCCTGTCGGCGCGTCAGCGCGACATGCCAGACACACCTCCTTACGCGTGGATCCGCAACGAGCTGCGCGCCGGCCGCGTGATTCCGTTCCTGGGCGCTGGCGCGTCGTTCGGCCAGCGCAATCCGGGGCAGACCCCCTGGCGGCAGCAGAAGCCCAATCAGACGTGGGAAATCGGGTATCTGCCGACCGCGTCCGAGCTCGCGGAGTGCTTCAGTGCCGAGGCCGGATTCCCGCAGGGCGAATCGCGCGAGCTGACCAAGGTCACTCAGTATTTCTCCACGGTGATAGGCCGCACACCGCTGCAGCGGCGGCTTCAGGAGATCTTCACGTTCGCCCAAGCGCCCGGCAAGCTGCACGAGTATCTTGCGGAGACGGCCGGGGTGCACCCGCTGCTGATCGTGACCACGAACTACGACGACCTCATCGAGCGCGCGTTCGACGCGGTAAATCGTCCATACGACACGGTCATCCATGTCACGCGCCAGAGCAGTGCGTCCGTGCTGTGGCGGCCGCATGGAGGAACACCGCAACAGGTGCTCGCGAAGAAGCTCGACATCGACCTCACGCAAGTCTCGGTGGTGTACAGATTCACGGCGCCATCGACCGCGCTGCCGGCCAGCCGAACGCGCACTACGTGATCACCGAAGACGACTACGTGGACTTCCTGGCGACGATGACCAGGGGCGTCGCGATCCCGAGCATTTTCGCGAAGCCGGTTCAGGAGCGGCCGTTCCTGTTTTTCGGCTACGGCTTGTACGACTGGAACCTCCGCGTAGTGCTCAACAAGATCGACCGGGAGCTCCGTCGTCCCGGTGACATCCAGTCGTGGGCCGTCAAAGCGCAGGCGAAGCCGCTCGAGAAGAGCCTGTGGAGCAAGCGGAACGTAACGGTGTACGACCATCTCCCGCTCGATGACTTCGTCGAGAACCTGCGCAATCCACCGAAGAAGGACGACAAGTGAGCGCCCCGCCATCGCGCCCGTCGCCGTACCAGGGACTGACCCCGTTCGACGAGCGTGACGCCGCCTATTTCTTCGGACGGGAACGAGATTCACGGCTGATCGCCGCCGACCTGTTTGCCGCGCCGCTGACGGTGCTTTACGGCGCAAGCGGTGTCGGCAAGTCCTCGGTGCTTCGTGCCGGCGTGCTGCCCCTTCTCCGTCAGGACCAGAAGATCCTCGCGATCATCTTCGGCGCCTGGCAGACGGAACCGTTGCGGGCGCTGAAGCGCGCCGTCCGCGACGCCGTGGTCGCCATGGCCGACGGTTCCGAAGGACCCCGACTCGAACAGGAGATGGTGCGACTGGAAACGCAGTCCTTGGCCGGCTATCTGACGGGCACGTCCAGTCTGGTCCAACGCCGCCTGCTGCTGATACTCGATCAGTTCGAGGTACTCGCTGTACCGCCGAAGATGACGAGTTCGGCCGCGAGTTTCCGTCCGTTGCGTCGGCCGGTGAGATTGCCCTCAGCGTGATGCTGTCGTTGCGCGAAGAAGCGGTGTCGTGGCTCGACCGGTTCGAAGGACGAATTCCCGGGTTGTTCGACAACTTCCGTCGTGTCGATCATCTGGATCGTGACGCCGGACGGGCGGCGATCGTGGGACCCCTCGTCCGCTACAGCCAGGATCACCCGGACGGGCCGCGAATGTCGGTGGAGCCCGCACTCGTCGACCAGGTACTCGACGACGTCGTGACGGGCCGTGTACAGGTGGGCGAGCGCGGGGTGGAGTCGACACCATGACGCCAACCGCCCCAATGGCGCCGAGCTCACGAGGACGCGTTGAGGCGCCCGTCCTTCCAGCTCGTGATGACTCGGCTCTGGGACGAGGAATGGCGTGACGCGTCGCCAGTGCTCCGCAGTGAAACCTGTCTCAGGCTCGGCGGAGCCGAACAAATCGTGCGCGATCATCTCAAGCACGTCATGGCGCGGCTCACCGACCCTGAACAGGACATCGCGGCGCACGTCTCCAACTCCTCGTCACTCCCTCGGCGACGAAGATTGCGTAAGGCGTGAGCAATCTGGCGGCGACCGCCGGCGTCGATGCCGTCCCGCTCGCAGACGTTCTCGACAAGCTCGCGTCGGGGCGCGACCGCATCCTTCGTCCCGTGGCCCCTCCTCCGGATGGCCCGATCGCGCCCCGATACGAGATCTTTCACGACAGGCTCGCGCGGCCGATCCTGGAGTGGCGGTCCCATTATTTGAAAGACAAGGAAGTCCATGAGATGAAGCGCGAACAGGTCAAGCGCCGGAGCGAGGTGCCGATGGAGTTTCGCGATCGGCACATCGGTGAGCCGCGCCGCGAAGCCGGGGCCGGGACGAGGCGGACTCCTCCCTACGCCGCGATCGCCGACCTCATTCGGTCCAAGGGCATGGTCGTTGTGCTGGGTGCCGGCGTCTCGGCGAGCGTGCGGCCGGAAGGGGAGAAATGGCAATCTCCGTCTCCGTTCGCGCCCACCACGTGGGAATTGATCCAGCTGCTGGCGCATTATTCGCAGTATCCCTTGGAACAGGAAGGCACCCCGAGCCTCGCGGAAGTCGCGTCGTTTTGCGCGCTCACGACCGGTCGAACGGTGCTCGTCGAGGCGCTGCGGAACGTGGTCATGCCCGTGAGCCGGCCGGCACGCCTCCATCACCTGTTGGCGCGAGTGGCCGGTGCCGCTCCGCTCACCATCGTGTCGACCACCTACGACACGCTGATGGAGCAGGCGTTCGATGAAGCAGGAAAGCCCTACGAGGTCCTCACCAACGCGATTGCGCCCGAGCGGATGGTGTGGCGCCGCCCGTCCGGCGAGTCGGTCAAGGTGGACCCGCGTGAATTGCGTCAGGAGGTCGACTGGAGTCCGGCTGTGCCGGTGCTCTACAAGGTATTCGGCTCGCTCAGTCGAACCGACAGAAGCCTCGACCGTTTTATCATCACCGAAGAAGACGAGATGGAGCTGTTCGCAGCGTGGACTGCCGGAAAGCTGCCGCCGCTCCGAATCGCCTCCGCGCTTGAAGAGCTTCCCGCCCTCTTCGTCGGCATGGGGCTGAGGAGCTGGACGCAGCGCCTGCTGCTGTCGCGAATTCGACGGACCGATCGGAGCCGGCGCTGGACCGACTGGGCGATCGTCCGCAACGTTTCGGAAATCAATGTCGCGCGGTGGAAAGCGGCCGGCGTCCAGCTATGCGACCTTGACGTCGACACTTTCACAGCCGGTCTCGACCAGGCGCTGAATCCCGCGTAGCTCTTCTCGGCACCTAGCGCCGTCGCGACAGGCGTCGAAGCAGCGTGTCGCGGTGGTGCGTCAGCTTCCGGTAGAGCGTCTTTCGGTCGAGGCCCAGTACTCGCGCGGCCGCCGTCTTGTTGCCGGACACGGCACGAAGGGTGCGATCGATGTGTTCACGCTCGACGTCGGCCAGGCGCTTGCCTCCGACGGGGCCTCCGTCGTCGATGGGCGTCGCGCAGGCCGTCGGGCAGATCCTCGGGCGTGATGACGGTCCCGCCACCGAGCACCAGGGCACGCTCGATCACGTTCTCGAGCTCGCGCACGTTGCCCGGCCATCGGTGCCGTCGGAGCGCGGTCATCGCGTCGGTCGAGACCGAGCAATCGGGCTTGCCGAGCTTCGCGCCATGCTTGGCCAGCAGATGGCGGACCAGCGGTTCCAGATCGTCTGGCCGCTCGCGGAGCGGGGGAACGAGCACTTCGATCACGTTGATCCGATACAGCAGATCGTCGCGGAAGCGTCCTTCCGCGACCAGCGTAGGCAAATCACGATGCGTGGCGGTGATGATCCGTGCGTCGGTCGGCACTGGCGCCAGAGCTCCGACTGGATGCACTTCCTTCTCCTGCAGGACGCGCAGGAGTTTCCCCTGGAGGGCCGGCGCCAGATCGCCGATCTCGTCGAGGAAGATCGTTCCGTCATGCGCCAGCTGAAACAAGCCGGGTTTGTCCTCGCACGCGTCGGTAAATGCGCCCTTCTTGTGACCGAAGAGCTCGCTTTCAATCAGCGTGTCTGGGATCGCCGAACAATTCACCGCGACGAACGGGCCCGCCGCCCGCGGGCCGGTCGTGTGCAGCGCCCGAGCGAGCAATTCCTTTCCCGTGCCGCTTTCGCCCATCAACAGCACGGGGGTGTCACGCTGGGCCGCGCGATCGATCAACCCCATGACCGTTCGCATCGCGCGAGACTCGGCGAGAATCTCCTCCGGTTCCGTGGTCCGCGGTCGAGCCTCCCGATTCACCCGCCGGTTCGCGATGACGTCGTTCAAGGTGTGCGGCAGCTCGCCCAGTTGGACTGGTCTGATCGTGAATAGTGAGGGCGGCCCTTCTCGTGGGTCAGTGAATGTCGACCCGTCGGGGCCACCGACGACCAACACGAAAGGTGTCTTGCCCGCTTCGGCGCACAACTCGTCCAGACCAGGCTGTTCTCCGGAAGCCAGGTTCACATTGACGACCATGGCGTCGACAGCCGCGCGACCCCGAATCTCACACGCTTGCGACCAACAGGACGCCATCAACACCGTGTAGCGCGATCGCAGCGTGTGCTGCAGCAGTCGTTGTGTGGATTCGTCGCTTTCAATGACCAGTACGGTTGAACCTGCAGGCATCAACAATCTCAAGTGAGTGCCGGCTCGGGGAGGACCGCGCAACTCAATTCTGACGTCGAGCGCCGGTGTGCGGCTCGCGTCGCCGATGGAAATCGCGGCGAGCCTGGCGCGGCCGTCGTGGGATCGTCAGACGCGCTGTAGCCATTGTACGGGACCGTGATGACCTTGTCACGAGCAACAAAGACGAGCTGATCGTCAGCGACCCGTGCGGCGACGTGGGGCGCATCGCCACAGGCGTAGCCGATCGCCACGCAAGTCGCGCGAACCCCTTTGACGTCAAGCGATTGAGCGGCTCGATCGCCTGCGGCTGCGGCACCGTGCGGCACCAGGCCGTTGGCTCAACGTCGAGTGGGACGTGATTGTGGTGTTCTTTCTTCACTTCCCTCGTCGGCACGTCGGATTGCAGCTAATGACATGACGATGACTCAGTCACATCGACTGAGGCATTCGTCGTCTTCAACGAGGAGGCTTCATGACTGGAAGCGCGTTTGGTTTTGGTTCGCCTATCACGTATCCCACTTCGCAATCGATACCGTTTGGACTTTCGCCTCAGTGGCCTTTCGCTCTGGGCGCCAGTCCAGTTACGCAGCCGCAGCAGTCCGGTCCGCCGGTTCAGCAGATCTTCCAGATCCTGCAGATGGTGCCCCATCAGTTGCAGCAGTTGCAGCAGCTGCAGTACGCGCAGCAACAGCAGCTCCAGTACGTGCAGCAGCTCCTGCAGGCCGTTCCAGCGCAGCTGGCGCAACTGCAGCACGGAGGGCAGCTTCGCGTCGACACCGCCGTGGGGCATCGTTTCTCAAGGCTTCGGCCAGTCGGGCCAGGTATGTAAGGCGACGTAGTGACCTCGAGACCACTTGGAGTGACAGGAGAACAACTCACATGACGATCCGCTCTTTGCATCGGTATTGTCGCCGCTCTGGCCCGCGATTCCAGCCCAGGTCTACGGCTACGCTCAGTCGCCATTGGCATCCGGCCAGCGCTTCGGCACGATGGCCGCCAGGCAGTTGCGCCCAAGGATCGGCATCGGTACGGCCCACTTCAACGGCGGACCGACGCTCGAACGGACCGGCTGTGGACCCGCAGGCGTTCGTCTCGAGCCCACTCGCCAGCGGCGTGCCCGCCTTCATGGCGGAGAGCGCACTTGGCGTCACGGCCCCGGCGCTCCTGACCGCCGTCGCCATGCGGCGCGGCCAGCCGCTCGGCCCGACCAACGATCAGGAAGTCGAGGATTTCATCTACGACGCGTTCGATCTGCTCCCTGGGACGAACGATGTCGAAGTGCGCGTCGACGGAGGGCGCGCGATACTGTCCGGCTCGGTCCCGCACAAACGGCTCAAGCGCGACCTCGGTGAACTGGCCTGGGCGATTCCCGCGTTGAATGACGTCCAGAACAACGTCACGATCACGGCACGTCGGCGGTCACGGGCGAGCCGCGACGCTGAGACTCCACCCGCCACCGTTCGCAAGCCAGCCTGAGCCGCGGGCGATCTCGGACGACGATCGAGGCGTGGGACGAAGGCGGCGGCGTGCGGCCTCTCAGCGCTCGCGCATTTCGTGCCACGCCTCGATCGGATCGGCCGTGTACCAGCAGTCAGCTCGGCGAGAACTCTATTACAGGCTCATGGTGAGGAGGTCCTTGAACCAGAGCAACTGAACTTCGTCCGGTAACTCGGGATATGCGTCCCGGTGAACCCCCCGAAGTACGCAGCCCCGTTGCGCGTAGAAGCGGCACGCCGCCACGTTGATGTTCTGCGTTTCGACCTTGAGTTGAAGGCAGCCTCGCGAGCGGGCCCATGTGGTCGCGGCATCGAACAGGGCTGAACCCACGCCGCGGCGACGCGCCAGAGGCGCCACCCGAATGTCCCAGAGCAGCGCCAGGTCCCGTCGACCCTCGAGCATTTCCATCGTCGGCGTGTTGCAGGCGACGGCAGCGCGACCGACGCACAGCGCGCCGCTGAGCGCCGAAAAGAACCTCCAGTTCGAGAGATCGAACTGATCCGCCCATCGCATCGGACTGTCGTGGAGGGCGTCGTAGTCCTTCACATGGGACACAGGTACGGGACGAGCCTCGAGCCGAACGCTGCCGTCCGCTTCGACTACCACTTCGAAGATCTCCCGGACCTCGAAGGCTATCGGGATGTCGGCATACTCGGCGAGTGCCGCGGCCGATTCCTCGATCACGTTGATGCTCATGTTTACCCTCGCTCGGCAAGCGTGTTCCAACCCGCGCCCAATTTAAGCAGCTTTCGACGCGCTTGTCGGGCCAGGAACTTGCAATGCTCCGTCGCTGTGAGGTGTCAGCAACTGCATCCCGTGCCTACGTCATCAGTGCTCGTGCTCATGGTCGCCTTGATGTCGGCTGCCGCGTGTGCACGTGCCCTTCATCGTCCACTTCAGCAACCCACCGCCGACGTCGGCGCGGAGCTGTGGCGCGACCCCGCGGATATCGGCTCGCGCGATCTGTTCCACGGACCCGGCGGGCCGGCGCTCGTGCCGCAGGCTGTCACTTATTCCTTCGTGGCCCGCAAGACGGGTGGCACGAATCCCGGGTACGACGTCCGAGATCCCCAGGGCAGGCTCTGGATCGTGAAACTCGGCAGTGAATCACAGAGCGAGGTCGCCGTCTCACGGATTCTGTGGGCGATTGGCTTTCATCAACCGCCCACGTATTACGTTCAGCACTGGCAATTGGCTGGTGGTGATGCGCGCGAACAGCCTGCAGGACGATTTCGCCCCGAAGTACCTGGCCATGAAACGGTCGACGACTGGAATTGGTACGAGAATCCATTTGTTGGATCTCGACTGTTCGCTGCCCTCGTCACGGTGAACGTGCTGCTGAAGAACTGGGACTTGAAGACGCCGAACAATAAGGTGCACGTCGTGACGAATGTGACGGACGCCGGGAACGACGGTATGTCGTACGCGATCTCGGTGGATCGTTGGGCGACGCCAATCAACCGCGATTGCTGAGCTGGTTCCCGTTCATGCGACTCAAGCAGGGCAGGAGGAACAATCTCGAGGCGTTTGAGGCGCAGGGCTTCGTCAAAGGAGTCGACGCTGACGGCGTCGAGGGCGACTATCGAGGCATCGATCGCGAGTCTCCTCGACAGCGTGACGGCTGCGGACTTGCGCTGGACATGCGAGCTGTTAGGTCGCCTGTCTGAACAGCAGTGGTTGGATGCGTTTCGCGCCGGTGGCTATACGGCCGAGCAGAGCTCGAGATATCTGCGCAAGATCCGAGAAAGCATTTCAGGCGCTCGGGCGCTGACGTCCTTGAATTAGCCCCGCGACCCCCGGCGCCTCGTTCGAGCGGCTCCGCACGACCCCAGTCGTCGTCACCGATCGCGACGATCGGCCGGTGGCCGATCTGACGGTCGTCGCTCTCATGCGCCCGGCATTCGTCGGTGCGAATCCCCTCATCGAGATCGACAAAAGTCTGACTGGTGGATGACTAGACTTGTGCTTCTGGAGGCTCGATCCAGAAAATCTGAACTACCCACAGTTCCGCACTTGGCTCGATTCATGCTTGCTCCGACCGACCGGAGTTGCAGCTGGAATGAGCCATCCGCGCTCCGTCGGAGATGCTGATGACCAACCACCGATCCAGCGCTGGTACCGTGGGATTCGCGGCGGCCGTCCTCCTGTTCGCTCAGTCTGCCGGAACATCACCGTGTGGTCGGCCGACCAGGCGGCATCCCAACCGTACCCGACTTCGCTGAATCGCGCCTGAACGTCGGTTCAGGCGGCGATGCGCTCGCTTCTCGACCATTTCAAGGCTTGGCGGCTCTTCGCACCTGCGTAGAATGTGAGCCGGATCCATGCGGAATCTGCCTCGCGCGGCGATCGTCGCCGCCATCATCGGCGTGTCGCTGGTCCGGCCCGCGGCCGAGCAGCAGCAGCCGGCCTTCCGCGCGTCCACCCACTACGTGGCCGTCGACGTCGTCGTCACCGATCGCGACGATCGGCCGGTGACCGATCTGACGCGCGATGATTTCGAGATCGTCGAGGGGGACGACGGCAGGCCATCGTCGACTTCGCGTTCGTGCGGGTGCCGCTCGCGCACCGCGCCATCGATGTCGACGCGCCGCCGTCACCGCCCGGCGACGTGGCGTCGAATGGCGAGTCGGCGCGCGCGAGCCGCGCGATCGTCATCCTCGTCGATGATTCGTCGCTGAGCGAGGCGCTTGTCTGCGACGGCGTGCCCTGACGTGATGATCGCGCTCAAGAGTGCCCTCACGCGATTCCTGCAGTCGATCTCGCCGGACGATCAGGTGGCGATCCTCTGGCAGAGTCGATCGGATCTCAGTCAGGACTTCACGAATGACATCCCGCGCCTCATTGCCGCGGTGAACAACCGGAAGGCGGCGATGGGGCGCACGCCGCTCGGACCGCCGTGGCGGCCGCGCCTCAACTCGCTCAAGTTCGCGATCGACGCGCTCGCCGGATCTCACGTCGCGCGGCGATCGATTGTCTTCGTGGGCGTGGCGGCCTGCAATCCGGCCAGCCTCCTCAACTTCGAGGGCGAGGAGTGCCGCGACCTCTACGAGCGGGCGCGGCAGGCGAACGTGCCGATCTACACGCTGGACCCGCGCGTCAACCCGCCGGGCCTGTCGGACCAACTGGACGAGCTGTCGATCAACACGGGCGGCCTGTCGTTGCAGCGCCAGTCGCAGCCGCTCGCCGCCGTCGACAGGATTCTCACCGATACCGGCAGCTTCTACCTGCTCGGGTTCTATCCCGATCCGCTCGTGGCGGACGGCCAGTATCACGACTTCAAGGTCAGCGTTCGGCGCGACGGTGTTCGGGTGCGCGGCGCGCGACCGCTACCTCGCGGACAAGGCCGTCAAACCCGCGTCGACGCCCCACCGCGATCTGACGTCGGCGCTCGGCGCCGGCGTCGTCGACCCGAGCCTCCCGATCCGCGCGGTGGCCGCACCGCTCGAACCGGCAGCGCGCGGCGGCGTCAAGACGCTCGTGACGATCGAAGTCGGGTACCCGCCGCCGGAGCCGACCCGGGCGGCGGCGTGGAAGGACGAAATGCGTGTGGGACTCCTCGCGCTGTCGTCCGACGGCAAGATCCGCGCCTCGTTCCAGCGCCCCCTCACCTTCACGGGCCAGTGGAAACGCACCGAGCGGGCGACGTTCGTGCTGAACGAGACGATCGACTTGCCCGCCGAGGCACTGACGCTTCGTGTCGGCGTGACCAGTACCGCGCTCGTGCGAACCGGCACCGCGCACCTGCGCGTCGACGTGCCTGATATTCGCGGCAGCCGCCTCGTGATGACGCCGGTGGTGTTGGGCACCTCGTCGCCGGACTCCGACGCGTCGATCGGCCTCGATCTCGTGCGCGCGCTGGTGCCGTTTCAGCCGACCACGCAGCGGACGTTTTCGAAGGACGACACGCTGCGCGTCTACAGCCGGGCGTACTGGGGCGGCGCCGACGCGACGCTGCCATTCGAGATCGCCATCAGCGATGCCAGCGCCCCGGTGCGCCGGAGCGTCGCCGCCGCGGCCTCGACGAATGGCCCCGGCCGCCGGCGCGCCGCGCTCGATACCATCGTGTCGCTTTCGACCTTGTCGCCGGGCCCGCACGTGCTGTCCGTCACCGCCCACATCGGCCGTGACAAGCCCGTTCGCCGTGAGGTCCCGTTCGTCGTCAGATGAGGTGCGTCGTGCCTGTCCGAGCGGCGCGCGGGCCGCTCACTCACGATGCGCACCGAAGGCGAGCAGCCGGCCGTCACAGTCTTTCACGACGAATTCGCGGCACTGCCAGGGCGTGTTGCCAAGGCCCCGCGTGAATTCGACACCGCGGGCGGCATACTCGGCGTAGAGCGCGTCCGGGTTCTCAATCAATAGGTACGCGTCCAGGAGCTCGTCTGCGTATTTGTCAGGATTCGGTGTCGGCGGTTCGGCGAGCCGAAAGTGAATGGCGTGCTGGTCGCGGGCGACGATGGCGTAGACCGGCGGAGTGTGCCAGGTGCTGAGACAATCGAAACCGAGTTTGTCCCGGTAGTAGTCGAGCGTCGACTGGATGTCCGTCGTGAAGAACTGCGGTGCAATCTGGCGGATCATGGTGCTCACCATAACACTGGGATCCTGCATCCGAAGTGCCCGCGTGACCTGCCCTGTCACACCCCTATGCGATCCTGACGACTGGAGGCATCCCCAGTGAACATCCAGACCGATCGAGCGTTCGTCCCGGCCGGCACCGCTACCGTGCGGTACCTCACCGTCACCATCACCGCGCCGGCGCGCGAGCAGCGCGTTGATCGCCCGGTCGCGCACGTCGCGCTCGTGCTCGACCGCTCCGGCTCGATGGCCGGCCGCAAGATCCAGATGGCGAAGAAGGCCGTCGAGCACGCCGTCCGGCTGCTCAACGATCGCGACCGCCTCGCCCTCGTTTGCTATGACGACGAGATCGACACGCTGCTTTCTGCGACGCAGGCGACCGCGGAAGCCAAGACGCTCGCCCTCTCGCGCCTGCGCGCGACGGACGCGCGCGGCTCAACCAACCTCTCCGGCGGCTGGCTCAAGGGCGCGTCCGAGATCGGCGCATCCGAGCGGGCGAGCTCCGACACCGTCACGCGTGTGCTGCTCCTCTCCGACGGCCTGGCCAACCGCGGCGAGAGGGACCCCGACGCGCTCGCGCGGCACGCAGCCGATCTGCGCGCCCGAGGCATCACCACGTCCACCTTCGGCCTCGGCGCCGACTACGACGAGACGCTGATGTCGCGCCTCGCGACCGACGGCGGCGGCCACTTCTACTTCATCGAACAGCCGGCCCAGATCCCCGACTTCTTCACCAGCGAGCTCGGCGAGGCGCTCGACGTCGTCGCGCACGATGCCCGCCTCGTGCTTGGCGGCGACGACACCGTGCGAGTGTCGTGTTTGAACGACTTGCCGTTCGAGGTCAGGAGAGGCGAGGCCGGCGCCGCGCACGAGGCGCACGTGCGCCTCGGCGACCTCGTCGCCGCGCAGGAGACGACGCTCGTCGTCGCCGTGCAATGCGCGCCGCTGGCGGTGGGGGAGCGAGCCGTCGTGACGCTGCGGCTGGCCGATCGCGACGGAGCGCTCTTCGCGCAGCCGATGGCCGTCGAGTGGTGCGCGACCAGCGCTGAGGCGGACGCCGCTCAGCCCGTCAACACGGCCGTGCTCGTCGAGGTGGCGAAACAGTTGGCCGAACGCGCGCGCGCCGGTGCGCTCGAGGCCAACCGCCGCCGCGATTTCGACGCCGCGAAGAACATGCTGGTGACGGCCGAGGCGCTGCGCGCGCTCGCGCCGGGTGTCCGCGAGGTGGAGGCCCTCGCCGCGGAGCTCGAAGCCGAACAGGCAGAGCTCAGCGCGCCGATGGACCCAATCGAAAGGAAGAAGCGGCACTTCGCCAGCTACAACGTCGCGTACAGCCGGACGGTGGAGGGCAAGGCGAAGCGCCGGCCGCCGGCGTCGTGAACGATCACTACGGTTTGATCGGGCTGGCCATCGGCCCAGCCGAACCACCGCGGCGGTTGGCCGTGCTCTACGGCGCGGTCCGCCTCGAGAACGGGTCGGCGAGCGAATCCCCGGTGAGTCTCCCCAGCCGAGCTGGTTGCTCTTCCGCTGCGCGGTTTCGCGTGTCAGAAAACGACGAGCGCTCGCCTGAAAACCCCCAGACTGCGCTTAGCCTCGAGGCTACGGCTGAGTCCGCGAGTTACCCCACAGGTCCACGAGATCGCGGCGTGCGGTAACCGGCGGCGTCGCTTTTCTCGCCCTCGTTCGAACGCGACACTCATCGTGCGGCCGCGCGAAGGCGGCTAACTCCAGCACTCAGAGAGCCTTGCGCACGCTTCGGTGACGCTGGCCAAAGGTTGGCCGCGCGCTTGCCTTACTTCCGACCGCGAGCCATTCGGGTTTCGCGTTCAGGAGGCAGATTCATGCGTCACGTCATCGGATACGCACTGGTCACGCTCATGCTCGTTGCCGGCACGGTCAGTGCCTTCGCCCAGGCCCAGCGTGAGCCCCCAAATCCACCCAAGGCAGCGGCCGCCGCTCCGCTGAATCTCAACACCGCCACGGAAGCCGATCTCGCCAAACTGCCGGGCATCGGGCCGGCGACGGCCACGCGCATTCTCGAATACCGGCAGAAGAACGGCCCGTTCAAGAAGATCGAAGAGCTGATGAACGTTCGCGGCATTGGCGAAAAGGCCTTCCTCAAGCTGAAGCCGCTCGTGGCCGTCGTTCCCCCCAAGGCATTCGCGTGATGCGCCTGCCGCATGACGCCGGCATCACGCTGACCGAGCTCATCGTTGTCCTCGCGCTGGCGGTTTCGACCGCCGGCGCCAGCCTGCCCGCCTTCGAGTCGGGGCTGGACGCCTTGCGCATCCGCCACGCGGCCGGCGTCGTCGCCTCCCGCGCGCGACTGGCGCGCCAGGAGGCGGTGGTTCGGTCCCGTCATGTCGGCCTCGTCTTCGACCGCACGGCGTCGGGATGGAGGATGAGCGTGTGTGGGGATGGGAACGGGAACGGCCTGCGGCGATTGGAGATCGGAACCGGCGTCGATCGATGCGCGGCCGATCCGGACCTCGTCAACGCGTTGATTCCGGGCGTGGAGGTCGCCGTCGATCCGGGCCTCCGCGGCCCGGACGGCGAAGCGGGGTCAGCCGACGCGATTCGGTTTGGCGCCAGCGACATGGCGAGCTTCTCACCCCTCGGCAGTTGCACGGGCGGGACGCTGTTCCTCCGATCGCGGCGCGGACGCCAGTACGCGGTGCGGATTGCTGGAGCGACCGGGCGGACGCGGATCCTCAGATACGACGACCGCTCGTCGGCCTGGGTCGACGGCTGATGCGCGGCCGCGTTTTCCTCGACCGCGACGTCAACATCGTCCGGGAAGTAAGCAATGGAGTGGTGCTGGCGGGACGCATCCGGCTGCGACCTGGACATCCGGTCGATCTTCTCCGGCTTTCCGAGGGTGGCCCCGTCATGTTTCGGCGCGTGATCGTGCTGTCGTGGGCCATCGTCTCGCTGGGTAGCGGCGGACCCATGTATGGCGGCACGTGTCAGTGGGAATGAGCGTTCGGGGAAGGAACTACCCCGAACGTCCCCGCTGATTCGCTGGATCCCGGGAGGATGAGGGCCCGGACCTGGCATCGCTGTTGATAGACATTCGGCGGACATCGGTGCGAGGTGGACGGGATGATGGTCGGTCAAAGTCGGTTGATGCACGAGCTTCGGGCGCGCATTCATCGCATCGGCGGCACGAGCTTCACGGTCCTCATTGAAGGGGAGAGCGGCGCCGGCAAGGAACTGGTCGCGCGGGAACTTCACGCGGCCAGCGCCCGGCGCGGGGGGCCGTTCGTGCCGGTCAACTGCGCTGCGCTCGTCGAATCGCTGCTCGAGGCGGAACTGTTCGGCATCGAGGATCGGACGGCGACGGGCGTGAAGGGGCGGCGCGGGAAGTTCGAGCTCGCCGATCACGGGACGCTCTTCCTCGACGAGGTCGGAGACCTGTCGCCGGCGGCGCAGGCGAAGCTGCTGCGTGTCTTGCAGGACATGTCGATCGAGCGGGTCGGCGCCCAGGAGGGCCGGCGGGTCGACACGCGCGTGGTCGCGGCCACGAACCGCACCCTCCAGGCGCTCGTTGACGCCGGCAGGTTTCGGGCCGATCTGTACTACCGCCTCGCCGGCGTCGAGGTCTACGTACCGCCGCTGCGGGCCCGGCGCGAAGACGTGCCGCTGCTCGTGGAGCACTTCAGCGCGCGCCATCGCCGCACGCGGCAGTTGTCGATCAGTCCGTCGGCCGTCGAGGCACTGACGTTGTACGACTGGCCCGGCAACGTCCGGCAGCTCGCGCGAGTCCTGGAGCGGATCGTCGCGCTCGCGCCGGAGTCGCTGATCACCACGGCCGACCTGCCGGCCGACATCGCGAACGAGTACCGCGATGTCCTGCGAGAGATTCCGGCGCGTGACGATTCACTTCGCGCCTGGACCAGCCGCTACGTGCGCCTCGTGCTCGAGCGATGCGACGGCAACAAGCGGCGAGCGTGTGACCTGCTGGCGATCAGTTACCACACGCTCAAGTCCCACCTCGAGTACCCGACTGCGGGACCGCACGTGCGGCCCGTGGACATGTTCTCTGAGACCGGTGACGGCCTGAGTCCTTGACGAGCACCCGACCGCCGGCGCAGGGGAGTCTCACCCAACTGTGCCTGTTGAGGCCGGGGTCGCCCGGCGAGGAAGGATGTCGTGTATGAAGTCTCTGCTTTTTCGGTTGATCTCGTTCGCGCTTGCGGCGCTGGCCGTCAGCGTCGACGCCCGAGCCGGCAACGGCCGCGAGTACGTCCTGCAACGCGCCACCGATCCGGTCACCGGCGCCCAATTGACCCTGTCACGTCGAACCGACGGCCTGGTGGCGATGGACGTTCGCGACAAGGACGCGCACCTTCGAAAGGAAGTGCTCGGCAACTCGTTGAAGACGACGGTGTCGGTGGAGGGGGAGCAGTTGGCGATCGAGTTCACGCGGTCGCGGCTTGTCGTCCGCGCCGGCAGGGAACTCGTGGAGGTTGCGGCGGGCCGCTTGGAACAGATGTCGGCCGCCCGCGATCTCATCGCCCGCTCGCGGGCAGCGGCGCGCATGTCGGCCTTGCTCGGGCGCATCGGCGCGGACACTGGGACGCCGCTGCACGGGCTGCTGCTGTCGACGCGAATGCTGCTGCAAGCCGGGGAGCCTGATACCGCGACGCGGACCGATGCCGTTCGCTGGATCGCCACGGCGCTTCCCGTCGGGCGCGCCGGCGTGACGCGCGTCGCGCTCGATGAAGACGGGCCTGGCGATTGCTGGGCGAAGTACGCGGCGGAAGCCATCGCCGCGTACACCGAGTACGAGGACTGCATGAAAAATGCCGCCTGGTACGACGTCGTCACACAACTCGGATGCGTCCTGGTCTACGACATGCGCGCGTTGGGCGCGTTCTCGTGGTGGATCGGCTGCGTCAGCTTCAGGAGCTGAACGTCTTCAAGGAGCGGAGCCCATGCGTCTTGCGACTGTGGTCATTCAACTCATTGTCAGCGTGGTCCTGACGGCATTGCTGATGCCGGCGCTGCTGGTGGCGGTGCCCGCCGCACGGGAGGGCCGTACGGGGCTCGCCATGATGGCGGGCGTGATGGCGGTGGTCTTCGCGCTCGTCACGCTGATCTGGCCACGACGCAAGCGGTAGCGAACGCGGGGGTGTCGGGCGGGCCGGCCGGAGGTGTCCGGCCGGCCCGCTTGCGCACGATCCCGGCCTTGACCCATCCGTGCCGCAATAGTACGGTGTAGAGGTACTTTGCTGCCCGAAGATGGCCCGTCTGGCGGCGAGTTTCCATCCGAGACATGTCGTCGAGCCCGCCCGCATCCCTGAAGAAAACGCCGCTGCACGCCCGTCATCGTACGAGCGGTGCTCGTATGGTCGAGTTCGGCGGGTGGGAAATGCCCGTCGAGTACTCGGGGATCACTGATGAACACCTGGCCGTTCGCACTCGCGCTGGGCTGTTCGATGTCAGCCACATGGGCCAGATCGAGGTGGCCGGCGCCGACGCCCTCGCGACAGTGCAGTGGCTCACGACCAACGACGCGTCGCGGTTGGTGATTGGACAGGCGCAGTATTCCGCGCTGACCACGCCTGAGGGGACGTTCGTCGACGACATCCTGGTCTACCGGCTCGGCGCCGAGCACTTCATGCTGGTCGTCAACGCTGGGAGCATCATCAAGGACTACGAATGGATCGCCGGGCACGCCAAAGCCCGCGGCGGCGACACCGCCGTCGTCAATGCCAGCTCGCGATATGCGTTGATTGCGGTGCAGGGGCCCGAAGCTCAGGGCATCCTGCAGTCGCTGACGGCGATCGACCTGACGGACATCAAGTACTACTGGTTTGCGACCGGTGAGGTGGCGGCGGTTCGCGCCACGGTCTCGCGCACCGGGTATACGGGCGAGGACGGGTTCGAGATCTTCGTGCCCCCGGCACAGGCCGAACGGGTGTGGAACGCGCTGCTCGAGGCCGGTCGCGGTGTCGACCTTCGGCCGTGCGGCCTGGGCGCGCGCGACACGCTGCGCCTCGAAGCCGCGATGCGGCTGTGCGGCAGCGACATGGACGATCGGACGAGCGTGCTCGAGGCCGGACTGGGCTGGATTGTCGGCTGGAAGAAAGACGACTTCCAGGGGGCCGACGTCTTGCGCTGGCAGAAGGGCCACGGGCTCGACCGCAAGCTGGTGCCGTTCGAGATGAAGGAGCGGGCCATTGCCCGGCATGGCTATCCGGTCGTCCACGATGGCCAGACGGTCGGCGTCGTGACCAGCGGGACGCAGACGCCGTTCTTGAAGAAGGCGATTGGGTTTGCCATGGTGCCGATGGCGTTGACGACGGTCGGTACGGCGATTGAGATTGAGATTCGCGGGAAGGCCACCCGCGCCGAAGTGGTGCCTGAGCCGTTCTACAAGCGGCCAGGCCGGTCGTAGGCGGAATCCGCGGCGCTTGCCCTGAGCGAAGTCGAAGGGGCTGGCGACGCGACGAGGACGAGCATGTATCCAGCCGAGTTGAAGTACACGAAAGACCACGAATGGGTGCGCCTCGAGGGCGGCGAGGCGGCGGTCGGCATTACCGACTTCGCCCAGCGCCAGCTCGGCGACATTGTCTTTGTCGAACTGCCGGAGGTCGGGCGGCAGGTCCAGCAAGGCGAGGTCTTCGGCAACATCGAATCGGTCAAGGCCGTGTCGGAGCTGTTCTCGCCCGTGTCCGGCGAAGTACTGGCGGTCAACGGGGACCTGTCGAATCATCCTGAGGCCGTGAACGCCAAGCCGCACGAGACGTGGATGATCCGGCTGCGACCGACTGCGCCGGCGCAAGTCGACGGGCTGCTCGACGCCGCGGCGTATGGCGCCCTGGCGAAGTAACCGTGGCAGATACGTTTCAATCGAGACACCTGGGACCCCGCGGCCGAGACCTCGACCGCATGCTGGAGGCGGTCGGCGCTCCGACGCTCGACGCTCTGGTCGACGAGATCATTCCCGCAGACATCCGCGTGTCGTCGTTGCCGGACCTGCCGCCGCCCGACACCGAGTACGCCTATCATCAGCGCCTGCGCGGCCTCGCGTCCCGCAATCAGATCTGGCGCACCTACCTGGGCTTCGGCTATCACGACACGATCACGCCGGCGGTCATCGCGCGTAACGTGTTCGAGAACCCGGGCTGGTATACGCCCTACACGCCGTACCAGGCGGAAATCGCTCAGGGCCGGCTCGAGTCGCTCCTCAATTTCCAGACGATGGTCGGGGATCTGACGGGGATGAATGTCGCGACGGCGTCGTTGCTGGACGAGGCGACGGCGGCGGCCGAGGCGATGACGCTGCTGCACCGCGTCCAGAAGCGGCCGAATGCGACCACCTTCGTCATCGCGGGCGCGATTTTTCCGCAGGTGCGGGACGTGATCCTCGCGCGAGCCGTCCCGCTCGGCATCACGGTCCTGGAAGCCGGCGCCGACGAGCTGACGTTCGGCCCCGAGGTCTATGGCGTCTACGTCCAGTCTCCGGACGACCACGGCGCCGTTCGGGATCTGGCGCCGCTCATTCAGCGGGCGCACGACGCCGGCGTGCTGGTCGCGGTCGGGACTGATTTGTTGTCGCTGGCCCTGATCACGCCTCCCGGAGAGGCCGGCGCGGACGTAGTGGTCGGCAGCGCCCAGCGGTTTGGCGTGCCGCTGGGGTACGGCGGACCGCACGCCGCTTTCTTCGCGACTCGCGAGGCGTACGTGCGCCAGGCGCCGGGCCGGATCATCGGGGTCTCGGTCGACAGCCGCGGCCGCCGGGCCTACCGCATGGCGCTCCAGACGCGCGAACAACACATCCGCCGCGAGAAGGCGACGTCGAACATCTGCACGGCCCAGGCGCTGCTCGCCAACATGGCGGCGATGTACGGCGTGTACCACGGGCCCGATGGTCTGAGCGACATTGCTGCGCGAGTGCACGACCAGGCGGTTCGCCTCGCGGAGGCGCTCGAGCCGCTGGGCTGGCGTGAAGAGAATCGCGCCTACTTCGATACGCTTCGTCTCACGGCGGGAGAGGATCTCGCGGCGCGCGTGCGGCGCGCGGCTGAGGCCAGGCGCATCAATTTCCGGTATCCAGCGCCCGGTGTCGTTCAGATTTCGTTGAACGAGACGGTGACCGAGGCCGACCTGACCGACGTCGTGGCCGCGTTCGCGGAAGCCGCCGGTACGCCGGCCGCGCCGGTGCCCGCGCAGACGACGGGCGCCGGGCTTTCCGCGCCGTTGCGCCGGCAGTCGCCCTTCATGACCCACCCGGTGTTCAACGCGCATCATTCGGAGACCGAAATGATGCGCTACATCCGCAGCCTGGAGCGCAAGGACATCGGTCTCGACACGTCGATGATTCCGCTCGGGTCGTGCACGATGAAGCTCAACGCCGCGGCCGAGATGATGCCGGTCGGGTGGCCGGAGTTCTCCCGCTTGCATCCGTTCGTGCCGGCCGATCAGGCGGCCGGCTACCTCGAGATCTTTGCCGATCTCGAGCGGGCGCTGGCGGCGATTACCGGCTTTTCGGCGGTCTCGCTGCAGCCCAACTCCGGCGCTCAGGGAGAGTTCGCCGGGCTGCTGGTGATCCGCGCGTATCACGCGCACCGGTCGCAGGGGAGTCGCGATGTCGTGCTGATTCCGCAGTCCGCGCACGGCACGAATCCCGCGAGCGCGGCCCTGGCGGGCCTCCGGATCGTCGTCGTCGCCTGCGACGATCGCGGCAATGTCGACGTCGAGGATCTGCGCGCGAAGGCCGCGCTCCATCGCGATCGGCTGTCGTGCCTGATGGTCACGTATCCGAGCACGCACGGCGTGTTCGAAGACCGGATCCGCGAAATCTGCGCGATCGTGCACGAGCATGGCGGCCAGGTGTACATGGACGGCGCCAACATGAACGCGCAAGTCGGCGTCACGAGCCCGGCCGCGATTGGCGCCGACGTCTGTCATTTGAATCTGCACAAGACGTTCGCGATTCCGCACGGCGGCGGCGGCCCCGGCATGGGCCCGATTGCGGTGGCGTCACATCTCGCGCCGTTCCTGCCGGGCCACGCGGTCGTGCCGACTGGCGGACGTCAGGCCATCCCGGCGGTCTCGGCCGCCCCCTGGGGCAGCGCGAGCATCCTGCTGATTTCGTACGGGTACATCCGCATGCTGGGCGCGGCGGGCGTCACCGAAGCGACGCGCATCGCGATGCTCAATGCCAACTATCTGAAGGCCCGTCTCGAGCCGCATTACCCAGTGCTGTATGCGGGGAACAAGGGACGCGTCGCCCACGAACTGATTTTCGACCTCCGCCCGTTCAAGCAGCGAACGGGGATCGACGAGCAGGACGTTGCGAAGCGGCTGATGGATTACGGGTTCCATGCGCCGACGGTGTCGTTTCCGGTCCCCGGGACGCTCATGGTCGAGCCGACCGAGAGTGAGCCGATCGAAGAGCTCGACCGCTTCGTCGACGCGATGATCGCGATCCGCCGCGAGATCGAGGATGTCGCCACCGGGCGGTCCGATGCGCGCGACAACCCGCTCAAGCACGCGCCGCACACGGCGGAGGACTGCGCCGCCGACGCCTGGCCGCACGCCTACAGCCGCGAGGTGGCCGCCTATCCGGTCCCCGATCTCCGCCACCGCAAATTCTGGCCGCCGGTCTCGCGGATCGACAATCCCTACGGCGATCGGAATCTGGTCTGCGCCTGCCCGCCGATCGAGGCCTACGAAGAAATAAGCAATCCTGTCTAAGATCAAGAGCTCACACGGAGTTCACGGAGAATCACGGAGCTCACGGGGTAATCAAATTCTGAGCTGCGAAGTCTCCAGATGCGATCTCCGTGCTCTGCAGCGAAGCTCTTTCAGTGACGCGAAGCTCTTGGCAGGTCGTGTCTATTCGTAGTGAAGCGCCGTGACCGGATCGAGCTTCGCCGCACGCATGGCGGGGTAGAGGCCGAACACGATCCCGATCGTCACTGACACGATACCGGCGACGGCGACGGAGGTCACCGTGACGACAGTGTCCCAGCCGGCGAAGTAGGCGACCAGCTGCGAGAGGACGACCCCGACGACGATGCCGACCAGGCCGCCGGTCAGCGTGATCAGCGTCGTCTCGACCAGGAACTGACGGACGATCGCGCGCCGGGTGGCGCCGATGGCGCGCCGCACGCCGATTTCACGTGTGCGTTCCATGACGCTCGCGAGCATGATGTTCATGATGCCGATGCCGCCGACGAGCAGGGAAATCGAGGCGATGGCCACCATCACGATCTCGAACAGGCGTTTCGTGCGCTGCTGTTGTGCGAGGAGTTCCGCGGGGATGATGACGCTGAAGTCGCTCGCGCCGCGATGCGACACGTCGAGCAGCCCGCGGACGACCGCGCCTGATTCCACGACGTCGGCGCCGGGCTCGAGCGTGATGTAGATGCCGTCGATCTCGTCCTTCTGCCAGCTGAGCGAGTCTTCCAGCCGCAGGAGCGCGGACATCAGCGGCACGTAAATCAGGTTGTTCTGATCCTGCGCGGGCAGGCCCGCCACATCGCTCTGGGTGCTGAGCTGCGGGCCGGCGACGCCGATGACCCGGAACCACTGCTGGTTCACCTTCACGAACTGCCCGAGCGGATCGGTCGCGCCGAACAGGCCGGCGGCCGCGGCCTGGCCCAGGACCGCCACCGGCGTCGCTTCCTTGTCGTCGGCCTCGGTGAAGAACCGGCCGCGCGTGACCCGCAGATTGCCGATGCGCTCGTAGGCCGGGCTCACGCCGTAGAGCGTCGGCATCTCTCCCTGCGGCTTCGGCAGGAGCTTGGTCGGGACGAGCCGCTTGCGCGCGGTGGTCGCGGCAATGCCGCCGAGATTGGCCTGAATCGATCGGAAATCCTGAAACGACAGGCCGGCCGACATCTTGCGGACGCGCTGGAGCGCCTGGGAGTCGCCGGCTTCGCGCGCTTCGATAATCACGTTGCGGACGCCGAGTTGCTCGATGAACGCGATCACCTGCTGCTGGGCGCCGGCCCCGATCGAGAGCATCGCGATCACCGCCGAGACGCCGAAGATCATCCCCAGCATCGTCAGCAACGAGCGCAGCTTGTGCGAGCGCAGGTTGTCGAACCCCTGCTCGAGCTCGGGGCCGATGTCGAGCCCGCGCCGGGCGTGCCGCGGCCGCGCCGGCGGCGCGGCGGTGGGGGAGCCGCCGCTCACTTGACGGCTCCTGAGGCCGGCCCGCTTTTCGATTTCTCGCCGCTCCGCGCCGCCGACTGCGGGTCGACCAGCGCGATGACCGCGCCCTCGTCGAGACCCTCCACGCCGACCCGGCTTTCGGTGCGATGCGTGACTTTCACCTCGCGCGCCTCGAAGCCGGTCGGCGTCTGCACGTAGACGATCGGCTTGCCTTCCTTCTGCCGCACGGCCTGCAGCGGCAGCTGCAGGACGTTCTCGACGCGCTGCCCCGCGATCACCACGCGCACCGACGAGCCCGGCCGCAGCCGCACATCCGGCTGGTCGACCTTGAGCGTGGCGTCGAACTGCCGCATCGGCCCGGTGGTCTCCCAGAAGTTCGTCTGTGCCGCTCCGGCAATCGTCGCCACGCTGCCGTTGAAGACGACGTGCGGGAGCGAGTCGGCTTGAATCGTGGCCTTCTGTCCGGCGACGACGTTGCCGCGATCCTGCTCGCCGATCTTGATGCGCAGCTCCATCGCCGAGAGGTCGAAGACGTCGACCAGCGCGCGGCCGGCGAACGTGTTGTCGCCGGCCCGGTATTCCGGCAGGGTCATCCCGGAATAGAACATGCCGCCGGAGGCGTCGCGATTCTCGCGCACCACCACGTGGCCGTCCATCGGCGCCTTGATCACCAGGCTGTCGATGTTCTGCTGGGCGCGCGTGGCGGCCATCTCGGCCTTCGCGCGCTTTTCTTCGACGAGCGCCAGTCCCGCCTTGCTGGCTTCGGCTCGTGACGTGACGTCGCCCTCGACCTGCTGGAGCCGCCGGCGGGTCTCCTCGACGGCGAGCTGACGCTTCGCGTACTGCGTGGCCGCGATCAGGTCCTTTTCGATCGCGCCGTCGAGCTGGGCGCGGCGGACGTCGAAGCGGGCGGTCAGCAGCTCGACCTTGTCCTGCGCGGCCTGGACCGCGGCGTCCGCCTTTCGCTTGACGATTTCCTGCTCGGCCTGCTCGAGCTCGGACTTCGCCTGCTCGAGCGCGTAGATCTGCTCGGTGGGATCGAGCTCGACCAGGACGTCGCCGGTTTTGACCGTCGAGCCCGTCGGCGCGAGTCTCAGGATGCGCAGCGTGCCCCCGACCGACGGCGCCGGCAGCATCGCCGACTTCGCGGCCCGTACCTCTCCGGTGGCGTTCACGCTCAGTTCCAGCGGGCCGCGCGTGATCCTCGTCGTCGGGATCAGCGGGCCGCCGGCCGGAGCGCTCAACGGCTCGCTCGAACCAATCAGCCGGACCGCAAGGAAGCCGACGCCCACGACGGCCATGGCCACGACGCTCGAGCCGACCAGTCGGCGGCGCGTCATTTGTTGCCTCGCTTGGCATGTTCCTCGGGTCGCGTGAGGGCGAGCCGGTCCCCGGGCTCGAGCCCCTGCTTGATCGCGACCTGCTCGCGCGCGCGGCGGACGATGTCGATCGGCGTCTCGTCGTAGCCGCGGCTGGTACGGCGATAGACGACCGATCGTCCTTCGGCGGTGAACACGGCGCCGGCCGGAATGAGCAGCAGGCCAGGCGTCTTGCCGACCGCGATGCGCGCGACGGCGCTCATGCCCGGCTTGATCTTCGTGTCGGCGTCCTTGATGGAGAGCTTCAGGTCGAAGTTCTTCGACGGCGGCCAGCCGGAGGAGAAATCGACGCGCGCCAGCATCGAGATGTCGGAGATCGTGCCCTGATACTCGTGATCCGGCACGGCATCGACGCGGATCGTGGCGGATTGCCCCGGCCGGAGCTGCCCGCGGTCCGCCTCGTCGATCCGCGACGCCAGGTGGATGGACGTCAGGTCGGGCAGCTCGAGAATCTGTGCGCCTGGCCAGGCGCGATCGCCGGCCCGGAACTCCTGCGCCGGTCCCATCGGCGAGCTGGCGCGGAAGTTCGGCATGATGCTGACCGTGCCGTCGGCCGGCGCCGTGACCTGGAGCGAGCCGAGCGCGCGCTCCGCCTGGTCGATGTCGCCGCTGATCTTGGCGATCTTTCGCTCGCGCGCGCTCAGGTCCGCTTTCGCCGACGCCCGATTGGCGCGATCGCGCGCTTGCGCTTCGACGAGCCGCTGCTCGGCGTCGCCGAGCGAGAGCTTCGTCCGTTCCACGTCCATGCCGGACGACACGGACGGATCGGCAAGGTCGAGCTTGGCCCGTTGGACGTCGTATCCGGCCTTGGTCACCGCCGTCCGATCCTGTTCCTCGGTCAGCTTGGCCTGCTCGCGCGCCTGGTCCAGTTCCGCCTGCGCCTGCCGGAGCTCGGATTGGCGGTCCTGAAGCGTCCGCCGGAGCGTCACCGCGTCGAACTTGGCGACCACCTCGTCTTTCTTGACCAGCGATCCGTTCGTCGCCAGTTCCAGGATCAGCAGTTCGCCCGCCTGGAACGGCGCCGTGATCAAGATCGACTTGAACGGCCGGATGTCGCCACGCGTCTCGACGATTTCGATGAAGTCGCCACGGGTCACTTCCGCCGTGGGCAGGTCCGCCGGCCGGGGCCGGCTGTACGCCGCGACGCCGGCAGCGCCGACCGCCACGAGGGCAATCAGGCTGACTCGGCCGGCGCGGGAGGCAGGGAAGAGTTTCACGCTACGGATCTCCCGGCCGGACGGGTGCGCGACGGCCGGAGTAGCCGGCGCCGTCGGCGCGGCCGGGACGATCTCGACCGACGCGCTCAGGTCGGGCATCAGCTGCGGATCCATCCCGGCGATCGACACGATGGCCGTGAAGGCGCGCACCTTCGGCGTCATGCCACTCGCGACGCCGAGTGGGGCGAGCGTTTCGATCCGGCCGTCGAACAGCAGGTCCGGATACGCGTCGAGCCGGATCTTGGCCGCCTGCCCGGGAACGATCAGGTTGACGTCGCTCTGGCTGACACGGGCGCGCACCTGCATGCCGGCCGGATCGACGATATCGACGATCGGCGTTCCAGGCCGGACTTCTTCGCCTTCCTGAATCTCCGCCTGCGAGTTGCCCTTCCAGACTTGCTTGAGCACCACGAATCCGGCGAACGGCGCCTTCACCGTCATCAACTGCGCGTTGCCCTCGGCATACTTCAAGGCGCGCTCGGCCCGCTCGCGCTGGATTTCGAGAATCCGCAACTCTGCCACCGCCGCCCGCCGCTTCAGCTCGAACGTCTCCTTGAGCTGCGCCAGGCGCGCGGTCGCCTGCTCGACCGCCAGCGTGTTCTTTTCGGCCTCGATGCGCGGCACGATTTCGTTCTTGCGCGCCTCGATCGACGGCGCGCTCGACGTTCCGCTCGGCCTCCGCCAGTTCGGTATCGTCTTTCGCCCGCGCAATCGCGTGCTCCGATCGCTTTTTCTGAATCTGGCCGTCGAGATCGACCAGTTCGGCCCGGCGCTCGGTCGCGGCGCGGATCTGCTCCTGGCGGTCGAACTCGACGATGAGGTCGCCGGGCTCGACGCGGGCGCCCGCCTTGACCAGAGACGTGATGACGAGCGTGGGGGCGACTTGCCCGGCCAGGCGCGGAACGAGCACGCTTCGCGACCGGGTCGCTTCGACCGTGCCGGCCAGCCGGAGGGCGCCCGGTGCCTCGGTCCCCGCCGCCGGCGGACCGCCGGAGGTGCCCGCGGGCACGCCGCCACCGCACGCGCCGGCGAGGAACAGGGTCACTCCGGCGAGCGCTAGTCGTGCGCGGTGGCCGCAAAGCGACCGGAATTCGGACACCCGTATCAGCACTCCCGCTTACAAGACGCGAGTTCTGAGGGATTGGTTTGGCGGGCAGGCACTCAGGTCTGCAATTGCGGGCGAGTCAAGGCGTCGGCGCGTTCGCGCAGAGACTGCGAGCAGTTGTTGCGAGATCGGGCCGGGGGTTCCGGCGCCGATCGCCCGGTCGTCGACGGCGACGACGGGGGTCACTTCGCGCGTGGTGCCGGTGATGAACGCCTCGTCGGCCGTCTCGAGGTCGGCCGGCGTCAGCCTGGCCTCGCGGGCCGGGCAGGCCGAGCTCATCGGCGAGCTCCATCACGAACTCGCGCGTGATGCCGGGCAGCAGGCCGGCGGCGAGCGGCGGCGTCAGCACCTGGCCGTCGCGGACGATGAAGAAGTTCGACTGCGAGCACTCGACCAGATCGCCCGCCTGGTTCTGCATCAGCGCCTCTTCGGCGCCGCGCCTGAGCGCCTCCTGCATCGCGAGCGCGTTGTTGAGCAGGTTGTTCGACTTGATCATCGGGTTGAGCGCCTGCGGATGGTTGCGCCGGACGCTCACGAGCGAGACGCGAATGCCGCTCGTGAACGTGCGCGCGGGCGGCTCGGGAAACGGCTTGACGATGATCACGACCGACGGCGCCGGACACGCCGCCGGGTTGTAGGTGAGCTCGCCGACGCCGCGCGTCAGCGAGGATGCGAATGTACGCTTCCTCGAGCCCGGCGTGCGCGGCCATCGTCTCGCGCATCGCCGCCAGCAGCTCGGCGTCGGTCTGCGGCACCGGCAGCGCCATGAGCGCCGCGGACTGACGCAGGCGCCGCGCGTGCCGCTCGTACAGGAACGGCACGCGATGGTACGTGCGCAGCGTCTCGTACACGCCTTCGCCGTAGAGGAATCCGTGATCGAAGACCGGAACGACGGCCGACGCCGCGTCAGAGATTCGTCCGTTGACCGAGACGGTGGCATTCATCGGGTGGGCGCCTTCCGAAACTTGCGCGAGTCTAGCACAAGCGATACCCTCCGCCTGCGTGCGAGTGCTCAACGCGCAGCAGATGCGAGAGGCCGATCGGCGGACGATCGTCGACGTCGGCATTGCCGTCGATCGTCCTGATGGAGAACGCCGGCCGCCAGGTGGTGTCCGCGATCGAATCGGCGTACGACACGCTGTCGTCGATGCGCGTCGCCGTCCTGTGCGGACGCGGCAACAACGGCGGCGACGGCTTCGTCGTCGCCCGCACGCTGCTCGAGCGCGACGTCGACGACGATCGGTCTACCTGATCGGCCGCGCCGCGGAAGTCACCGGCGATGCCCGCACGAATCTCGACGTGCTCAAGGCGCTCGGCATCGACGTCGTCGAGATCGCGGACGCGCCGGCGTGGGAGCTGCACGGCACGGACGTGCTCGCCGCCGACTTGATCGTCGACGCGCTCGTCGGCACCGGCTTGACGGCGCCGCTCGCGGGCCTTGCGGAAACGATCGTCGCCGACGTCAACGCGTCGCCGCGTCCGGTCGTGGCCATCGACCTGCCGAGCGGGCTCTCGGCCGATCGGTCCGAGCCGATCGGGCCGGCGATGCACGCGACGACGACGGTCACGCTCGGCGCGCCGAAGCTCCCGCTCGTGCTGCCGCCCGCCGAGGCGCTGGCCGGGCACCTGGTCATCGCCGAGATCGGCATTCCGCGAGCGGTGATCGACGAGCTCGACGGCCCGTGGATCGAGCTGCTCACCAAGGAGGCGATGCGGGCGCTCGTCGAGCCGCGATCGCCGGACTCGCACAAGGGCGACTACGGCCGGGTGCTGATCGTCGCCGGATCGCGCGGCAAGACCGGCGCGGCGGGCCTCGCGGCGCTGGCGGCGCTGCGATCCGGCGCCGGGCTCGTGACGGTGGCGACGCCCGCCTCGCTGGTGCCGACGGTGGCCGCGCTCGGCGCTCGAGTTCATGACGCTCGGCGCTCGACGAGGACGCCGAAGGTCGCGTCGTCGCCTCGGCGGTCGATCAGGTGCTGACGGTTCCGGCCGATGTCCTCGCCGTCGGCCCCGGGCTGGGACGATCGCCCGAGGTGACGGCGTTCGTGCAGGCGCTCGTCGAGCGCTGCGGCGTGCCGATCGTGCTCGACGCGGACGGCCTGCAGGCGTTCGCCGGCCAGTCCGATCGGCTCGTCGGACGCGACGGCGTCGACGTGATCATCACGCCGCACCCCGGCGAGATGGCGAGCCTCACCGGGCTCACCATCGCCGACGTGCAGGGGCATCGTCTCGATGTCGCGCGCGACTTTGCGACGACGCACCGTGTCCACGTGGTCCTCAAGGGGCATCGCACGACGATCGCGTCGCCGGAAGGCCGCGTCTTCATCAACCTCACGGGCAATCCGGGCATGGCGACCGGCGGCACGGGCGACGTGCTCACCGGCACGCTCGCGAGCTGGATGGCGCAGTTGCTGGACGCCGAAAGCGCCGCGAAGCTCGCCGTCTACCTCCACGGGCTCGCCGGCGATCTCGCGGAAGCCGACGAGGGACAGACCGGCGCTCATCGCCAGCGACGTCGTCGATCGGCTGGGCGAGGCGGTGCTCGAACTGACGGCCCGGCGCAAACGGCCGGCGGCGCCGTCGTCGTGATCGTCCACCAGACGCACTCGGAGCGCGAGACGGTCGAGGCCGGCCGCGAGCTCGCGCGCTCAGCTGACGCCAGGCGCGGTCGTGCTGCTCGAAGGCACGCTCGGGGCGGGGAAGACGGCGTTCGTGCGCGGACTCGCGGAAGGACTCGGCGGCGATCCCGACGCCGTCTCCAGCCCCACGTTCACGATCGTTCAGGAGTACCGCGGCCCCGTCGTCGCTCCAGCACATCGATCTTGTATCGACTGACGCCCGCCGAGGTCGACGACCTGGCGCTCGACGATCTGATGGACGACGCCGTGCTCGCGGTCGAGTGGCCCGATCGATGGCTACGCGCGCCCGCTGACGCAGTCGTCGTGACCATTACGCACACTGGTGAGGACACGCGACAGATTCAGATCAAAAGCTCACACGGGGCGCACGGAGAAGACGCACGGAGCACACGGGGATCCGATGGATAAACCTTCTGACTTCGGATCGGAGATCTAACCCTTTCTGAACCCCGTGATCTCCGTGCCGACTCCGTGAGCTCCGTGTTCGAGGCCTGTGCGTTACTCGACCCGATAGTTCGGCGCTTCCTTCGTGATGATGACGTCGTGCACGTGTCCTTCGCGGACGCCGGCCGAGGTCGTGCGCATGAGCTGCGCGTCGCGCTGGAGCGCGGGAATGTCGCCGCAGCCGCAGTAGCCCATGCCGGCGCGCAGGCCGCCGATGAGCTGATGAATCATCGCCGCGACGCTGCCCTTGTGCGCGACGCGGCCCTCGATGCCCTCGGGCACGAGCTTGTCGGAGCCGTCGCTGCCGCGCTCGAGATCGTATTCGTCCTGGAAGTAGCGATCGCGGCTGCCGCGGCGCATCGCGCCGATCGAGCCCATGCCGCGGTACTCCTTGAAGCTGCGGCCCTGGAACAGGATGATCTCGCCCGGGCTCTCGTCGGTGCCGGCGAACAGGCTCCCGATCATCACCGAGCTGCCGCCGACGGCGACGGCCTTGGTGATGTCGCCGGAATAGCGGATGCCGCCGTCTGCGATGATCGGAATGTCGCGCTCGGCCGCCGCGCGGGCGCACTCGGCGATCGCCGTGATCATCGGCATGCCGATGCCGGCCACCACGCGGGTCGTGCAGATCGAGCCGGCGCCGATGCCGACCTTGACGGCGTCGACGCCGCGCTCGATCAGCGCCTTGGTCGCGGCCGCCGTCGCCACGTTGCCCGCGACGAGATCGACGTCGGGATGCCGCTCGCGCAGCGTCGCCACCATGTCGAGCACGCCCTGCGAATGGCCGTGCGCGGTGTCGAGGACGAGCACGTCGACATGGGCGGCGACGAGCGCGGCGGCGCGGTCGAGGGTGTCGCGTGCCGATGCCGACGGCCGCGCCGACGCGCAGGCGGCCCAGCGCGTCCTTGCACGCGTTCGGGTACTTGACGACCTTCTGGATGTCCTTGACGGTGATCAGGCCCTTCAGCCGGAAGTCCGCGTCGACGACCAGGAGCTTCTCGATCTTGTGGCGGTGGAACATCTCACGCGCCTGATCCAGCGTCGTCCCCACCGGAACGGTGACGAGGTTGCTCGCTCGTCATGACGTCGGAGATCGGACGGTCCAGGTTGGACTCGAACCGCAGGTCCCGGTTGGTCAGGATGCCGACCAGGCGTCCTTCCTTGCTGCCGTCATCGGTGATCGGCACGCCGCTGATGCGATAGCGCTTCATCAGTTCCAGCGCTTCGTACAGCCTGTGCGTGGCTGACAGCGTGATCGGGTTGACGATCATGCCGCTCTCCGATCGCTTCACGCGATCGACTTCGGAGGCCTGCTCGTCGATCGCCAGATTCTTGTGGATGATGCCGAGTCCGCCCTGTTGCGCCATGGCGATGGCCAGCCGGTTCTCGGTGACCGTGTCCATCGCGGCGCTGAGGATCGGGACGTTCAGTCTGATGTTCCGCGTGAGTCGCGAGCTGACATCGACCTGACTGGGCAGGATCCGGGAATGGCGGGGAACGAGCAGGACGTCGTCGAACGTGAGGGCTTCGGAGAGCCCGGCGGCAACTTGTGCGGCCGCGCCGAATCGCTCAGTCATCGATCTGCCTGCTTACGCCCCATGACACTTCTTGTACTTCTTGCCGCTGCCGCAGTAGCACGGGTCGTTGCGGCCGACCTTGGGTTCGTCACGACGGACCGTCTTCACCGGGGCGTCGTCGCCACCGGTGCGGGCCGGTCGCGGCGATCCCATGCGCACCCGCACCGCGCGGGAGTCCGGCGGGGGCGGTCGTCGATGCACCGCCGCTGAACGTGAGCGCCGGCGGCTTCCTGGCGACTGGGCGCACCGGCGCGGCCGGAGCTTCGGGCGCGCCGCTCTCCTGCACGACCGGACGCAGCCGCCACAGATACCGCACCATCTCTTCGTCGATGCGGTCCTTCATCGCCTGGAACAGCGTGAAGCTTTCTTTCTTGTACTCGACGAGCGGATCGCGCTGGCCGTAGCCGCGCAGGCCGATGCCTTCCTTGAGATGGTCGAGGCTGTAGAGGTGGTCCTTCCACTGCGCGTCGACGATCTGGAGCATGATGTCGCGCTCGACGCGGCGGAGAATGGACGGATCGATCGGAGCCGACTGTTCCTTCTCCGCGTACCTGGCCGCCGCCAGCTCGTAGATCTTGTCGGCCAGCTCGGCCTGCGGTGTCTGGTCGAGCTGTAACGCGTCGATGGCTTCCGGCTCGATGCCGAAGATGTCGCCGACCGCGCGCTCCAGCGCCGGCAGATCCCACGCTTCCGGGTCGGCGTCCTTGCCGGCGTGCATCTCCACCAGGCCGTCGACGAGCTCTTCGCCGAGCGCCATCACATACCCGCGCGAGTCGACCACGTCGTCTTCGCTGAGCTTGATCTGGCCGTCGAGCAGTTCACGCCGCAGCGCGTAGACGTTCTCGCGCTGCTTGTTCATGACGTCGTCGTACTCGAGCAGATGTTTGCGGGTCGCGAAGTTCTGCGCTTCGACCTGCTTCTGCGCGCGCTCGATCGCCTTGGTGACCATGCCGTGCTCGATCGGCACGCCCTCTTCCATGCCGAGCGTCTGCATCATGCCGGCGATTCGGCCCGAGCCGAAGATCCGCATCAGGTCGTCTTCGAGCGAGAGATAGAAGTGCGACGAACCGGGGTCGCCCTGGCGTCCCGCGCGGCCGCGCAACTGGTTGTCGATGCGCCGCGCCTCGTGACGCTCGGTGCCGACGATGTGCAGGCCGCCGAGACGGACGACCTCGTCGTGTTCCGCGTCAGTCTGCTGCTTGAAGTGCGCGAACAGCCGTTCGTACTCCTTGCGCGGCACCCGGTAGAAGCTCTCGAGGTGGAAGAAGTAGACGAACTCTTCGTCGTCGACGAACTTCTCCTGGCCCTTGGGCAGCCGCTCCGCAATCTGGTCGGCGAGCGACTGCTGCCGGGCCATGAACTCGGCGTTGCCGCCGAGCAGGATGTCGGTGCCGCGGCCGGCCATGTTGGTCGCGATCGTCACCATCCCGCGCCGGCCGGCCTGAGCGACGATCTCGGCTTCCTGCGCGTGGTATTTGGCGTTGAGGACGACGTGCTTGATCCCGCGCCGCTTGAGCGCGCCCGACAGCTTCTCCGATTTCTCGATCGAGACGGTGCCGACGAGCGACGGGCGCCCAGTCTCCTGCTGGGCGACGATGTCGTTCAGGATCGCCTCATGCTTCTCGCGCTCGGTCCGGTACACGCTGTCCGGCTCTTCCTTGCGCGCGAGCGGGCGGTTGGGCGGCGCGACAATGACGTCGAGCTTGTAGATCTTGTTGAATTCTTCCGCTTCGGTATCCGCCGTGCCGGTCATGCCGGACAGCTTGTTGTACTTGCGGAAGTAGTTCTGGAAGGTGATGGTCGCGAGCGTCTGGTTCTCGCGCTCGATCTTTACTTTCTCTTTCGCCTCGACAGCCTGGTGCAGGCCGTCGCTCCATCGCCGTCCCGGCATCAGGCGGCCCGTGAACTCGTCGACGATGACGACCTGGCCGTCCTTGATCATGTACTCGACGTCGAGCTTGAACAGCGTGTGCGCCCGCAACGCCTGATGGATGTGGTGGAGCAGCGGCATGTTCGTCGGGTCGTACATCCCGGACGAGCCCGGCACGAGACGATGCGCGAGCATCTTCTCGGACTTGGCCATGCCCGTCTCGGTGAGCTGCGCCGTCTTGTGCTTTTCGTCGACCAGGTAATCGCCCGTCGTCTCGAGCTGTTCGCGGTCCTCCGCCTTGACGTTGCCTTGCGTCACGGCGCCGGGCGTGAGCTTCGGAATGATGCGGTCGACCTCGTAGTAGAGGTCGGTCGATTCCTCTGCCGGACCGGAGATGATCAGCGGAGTGCGCGCTTCGTCGATGAGGATGCTGTCGACCTCGTCCACGATGGCGAAGCGATGCCCGCGCTGGACGAATTGCGCGAGGTCGAACTTCATGTTGTCGCGCAGGTAGTCGAAGCCGAACTCGTTGTTCGTGCCGTAGGTGATGTCGCTCCCGTAGGCGACCTGCCGTTCACCGTCGTTCAACTCGTGCTGGATGACGCCGACCGACATGCCGAGGAAGCGGTAGATCTTGCCCATCCACTCGGAGTCGCGGCGGGCGAGGTAGTCGTTGACCGTGACGACGTGCACGCCCTTGCCTTCGAGCGCGTTCAGGTAGGCGGGCAGCGTGGCGACCAGCGTCTTGCCTTCGCCGGTCTTCATTTCCGCGATCCGGCCGGCATGCAGCACCATCCCGCCGATGAGCTGCACGTCGAAATGGCGCATGTTGAGCACGCGCTTCCCGGCTTCGCGCACGACGGCGAAGGCCTCCGGCAGCACGTCGTCCAGGCCCTCGCCCTGGCCCACCCGTTCACGGAACGTGGCCGTGCGGGCGCGCAAGTCGGCGTCCGAGAGTCCGGTGACGCCGGATTCGAGCTCGTTGATTCGCGCGACGATCGGCCGCAGGCGTTTCAGCTCGCGCTCGTTTTGCGTGCCGATGACCTTGGCCAGGAGGGTGTTGATCATGCCGCTATCGCAGGAGGCCCACCTGACCGGTGAACCCTACGGCAGGGCCCATCACCGGGAGGGGAATCCATCAATATTAGGTAACCCCCGCGGCAAACGCAAATGCGGGTCAGAAAGACCTTCAACACGAAGCGCACGAAGAAACACGAAGGCCACGAGCAGACCCAAGGCTTTCGACAAGCGTCCCCCAAACCTTCGTGCTCTTCGTTTCCTTCGTGTGCTTCGTGCCTTCGTGCTCTTTCGAGGCTACCGCGCGAGCAATGTCATCGGATTCAGAGCCTTGCCTTGGTAGAGGATCTCGTAATGGAGATGCGAGTTGGTCGCGCGGCCGGTGGCGCCGACGTAGCCGATCACTTCGTCGCGCTTGACCTTTTGCCCGGTGCTCACGACAAGTCGCGACAGGTGACCGAAGCGCGTCTGCACGCCAAACCCGTGGGCGACGAGTACGGAATTGCCGTAGTTGCCGTTGTAGCCGGCCGATTCCACCTCGCCGTCAGCCGTCGCGAGCACTGGCGTCCCGTACTCGGCTGAAATGTCGAGGCCGGGATGGAAGTCCGGCTGGCCGGTGAACGGGTCCCTCCGGTTGCCATAAAACGACGTCAGCCAGCCGACGACCGGCCAGCCGGAAGGGGTGACCCGGCCGCGGGCGTGCTGACTTTCGATCTGCGAGTGGAGGGTCGCGAGCTGGCTTTGAAGCGACCCGAGCAGGTTGCGCAGGATGCCGAACGTGCCGTTGAGCGCCCCGTTTGGCGCGACCGGCGCAACGGCCCTCGAGGCCGGTGCCGCGGCCGGACCGCCGACGGCGCGGGATCTGGCCAGTGTCGGCAGCTTCTCCATCGCCCGGCGGGTGGCGGGGTCGAGCTCAGGGAGGTCGCCGAGTTGCGAGAGCGCGCCCTGCAAGGAGGAAACCTGCTCGGTCAGCGCCCCGGTCGCTTGCCGGTAACTGTCGTTGTCGCGGCGCAGGCTCTCATTCTGGACCCGCAGCATCTCGGCTTCAGCCTGGGCGGCCCCACCGGATCCGAGACCAATCAACAGGGGCACGACCAGCAGGGACATGAGCCCAGCTAGCCCAAACCGGCGCGACAGGGTCAGACGCCGGACGGCCCCCGTTTTCCGGTTCGCGATGAGAATTGTGTAGCGTGTCGAGCTCATTCACCACCTGCCGGCCCGGCCCGGAATCCCGGGAAAAGTCGGCCAAAACCCGAGAAATATAGCACACGGCTCCGGCGAAACCGCCGGGGTTTTTACACTTTTGCAATACGCGCTGCCGAACTGGGGAGCCTGAACTGCAAGGCTTCTGCCACGTGCTGGGCTTTCAGGTGGGCCGAACTGTCGAGATCAGCCACCGTGCGCGCTACCCGTAATACGCGCGCGACACCTCGAACGCTTAGTCCGAGTTTCGCGACCCCCTGCGAGAGCAGGCCTTCTACCGCCTTATCGACCGGCCCGCACAGCCGCTGCAGCGCCTGACCCTCGAGCCCGCCGTTACAGGTGCCTTGCCGCTCGATTTGCCGCTTCCGGGCCGCCTCGACCCGCTCCCGGACCGCCGCCGTCGGCTCAGCCGGCGCGTCGCCGCGCAGGTGCTGCCATGGCACCGCCGGAAGCGACACGCTCAGGTCGAATCGGTCCTGCAGCGGGCCCGAGAGCCGCTGTTGATAGCGGTCGACCGTGGACGGCGAGCACCGGCAGGCACGGCTTGTGCTCCCGGCATAGCCGCAGGGACACGGATTCATCGCGCCGACCAGCATGACGCGCGCCGGGAAGCTGACCGATCGCGCGGCCCGGGCGATCAGGACGGACCCGTGCTCGAGCGGCTGGCGGAGCGTTTCGAGCACGCGCCGGCTGAACTCGGGCAGTTCATCCAGGAACAGCACGCCAAGATGGGCGAGGCTGAGCTCGCCGGGCCGCGGCGCGCTCCCGCCGCCGACGAGGGCGACGTCCGAACACGTATGGTGCGGCGCCCGAAACGGACGCGTCCGGATGAGCCCGCCTCCCGCTGGCAGGAGACCGGCCACCGAATGAATCGTCGTGATCGCCAGCGCTTCCTCGAAGCTCGGCGCCGGCAACAGACCCGGCAGGCGTCGTGCCAGCATCGTCTTGCCCGCGCCCGGAGGACCGCTGAACAGTAAGTGATGCGCGCCGGCCGCCGCGATCTCAATCGCGCGACGCCCGATCAGCTGGCCGCGCACGTCGGCCAGATCGTCGGACGGGATCATGCGCTCCGCCGGTTCAGCCGCCGGAACGGGTGCGGCAACCGGCCTCGCCGAGGGCGCGCTGAGCACACGTGCCGCGTCCATCAGCGATCGGACCGGGAAGAGCCGAAGTCCGTCGACGATACCGGCTTCGGCGAGATTGCCGATGGGAAACAAGAGACCGGCCGGCGAAGATCGGGACGCAACCGCGATGGGCAGGAGTCCGCGCATCGGCGGCACGCCGCCATCGAGCGAGATGCCGCCGACCACCACGTAGCCGTGCGCCTCGCGGTGGGGCAGCACGCCCGAAGCGGCGAGGATGCCCATCGCAATCGGCAGATCGAAGGCGGCGCCGACCTTGCGAACGTCGGACGGGGCGAGACTGACGGTGACGCGCGAGCTCGGAAACGGGAAACCCGAGTTGCGAATCGCCGTCCGCACCCGCTCCCGGCTCTCTCGCACCGTCGCATCCGGCAGCCCCACCATCGTCACGCCGGGCAAACCGCCGGACGCGACGTCGACCTCGACCGACACGGGAATCGCGTCGATGCCGATGACGGCAGCGGCAGAGATGCGAGCGAGCACACGATCACGATAGGAGCAAGGCCCGCGCCATCGCCGATGGCAAAAATGCGCCGGATTCTGAGGGGCGTTGCAAAAACTGCAACGTCGCGTCGCAAAACGCACTGCGGATTCTGCGTACCGTCAGTGCGCGGACTGCGCTTGCGTCGAACTCGGCGTGCCCATCAGCCTCGGCCGCGCGCCTGCGGCGCGGTCACTTTCTTCGCGCGTCAGCGCGGACCTAGCGCTCAGCGACCTCAGTGCCGGACTCCGCAGTACCGGCTCGCTATCACTCCGGACCTGCGTAGGCCGGTCTGCTCGCGTCCCTTACCGCTTGACGGTGAGGCGATCGCCGATCTTGATGCGGTCGCTCGACAGCTGATTGAGCTTGCGCAGGTCGCCGATCGTCGTGCGGAACTGGCGCGCGATGCTGTACAGCGTGTCGCCCGGGCGGACGCGGTAGGTTTGCGGCCCGCTCGAGCGTGCCGGTTGCGCTCGACATCGGGCGCACCGCCGGCGTGGGATTGGGGCGGCCGGCCGTCGCCGTCGGAAGCGCGGGCGCCGGGCGCTGCGGAATCATCAACGTCTGGTTGCGCGCGACCTTGGCCGTGCGCAGTTCGTTCGCGTCGATCAGTTGCTTGCTGGTCAGGTTGTACCGCCGCGCAATGGTCGCCAGGGTCTCGCCGCGCTTGACCGTGTGGAACTTGAACGCGCGATACTCGGACGTGTCGATCGACGCGAGCCGATCCTGAATCGTCGCGGAGGTGCCGACCGGCACTTTCAGGTCGTGGCTCGTCATCGGCGTCGTGGTCCGCCGCAGATCCGGGTTGAGGTCCTGCAGGTGCTCGACTTCGAGGTCGACCCACTCGGCGATCGTCGAGAGCGGGAGCGCTCCCGGCACCGTCACCGTCTCGTAGGCGAGCGGCACCGGCGCGCCGACCTCGAACCCGTACATCG
This sequence comes from uncultured Acidobacteriota bacterium, assembly GCA_963816795.1. Taxonomy (GTDB): domain Bacteria; phylum Acidobacteriota; class Vicinamibacteria; order Vicinamibacterales; family SCN-69-37; genus CAWFLT01. Next base: position 37,312 of record CAWFLT010000011.1, read on the forward strand.
CGGGATTCTTCGCGATGATGATCGCGGCCAGAATCATCGGCACGTACTCGCGCGTTTCGCGCGGCAGGTAGCGGGTCGACGCCGTGATCTCCCAGTAGTCCGTCGACTTGGACCGCCGCACCGCGCCCTGGAGCCGGCCCGGACCGGCGTTGTAGCTCGCGAGCGCGAAATACCAGTCGCCGTCGAACATCCGGTTGAGCGTCTTCAGGTACTGCGCGGCGGCGCGCGTGGCCTTTTCCGGGATCGGCGCGTTCGTCGACGAACCACGTCTGGTCGAGCCCATGCTCGAGCCCGGTGCCGAGCATGAACTGCCACATCCCGCGGGCGCTCGCGCGCGAGAGCGCGGTGTTCTTGAACGCGCTCTCGACGAGGGGCACGTAGGCCAGATCGAGCGGGAGGCCTTCGCTCTTGAAGACGTTCTGGATCATCGGCAGGTAGCGCTGGCCGCGGTCGAGGCCCGCCTGCATGAAGTCGCGGAGCCGCCCCTGGAACAACTCGACGTACGAGAGCACCTTGCTGTTGACGACGATCGGGATGTCGTGCGGAGTGTGCGCGAGGTCGGCGGCCACGGTTTCGGCCGTGGTCGACGCCGGCTGCGGCCGCTCGAACAGTCCGGCCGTCAACAGTTCGTCAATCGCGGCCGGTTCCGATCGCGATTCGGTCAGGCCGTCGGCCGCCCGCAAGCCCAGCAACTCGAGCGCGCTGATGCGATCCAGCAACTGCTCGAACTGAGCCTGGAGCCGCGGCTCGCCACGCGCGCCCTCGGGCAGGCTCAACATGAAATCGATGACGGCGTCGAAGCGCTCGCGCGCGGCGCCAAACCGGCCGCGTTCCCATTCCAAGCGTCCCTCCTCGAACCGGGCCTCCGTCGCTGCGATCAGTCCCTCGATCCGATCGGGAACGGTCGCCGCGTTGGCGGTGGCTGGGAGGCTGGTGACGGTGGAGACCGGAAGCGGCTCGGGAGGAGGGGGAGGAGGAAGAGTCGCGGGGGGAACGCGTGCGCCACACCCGATGAGCCAGCCGGAAAGCGACACGACAAGCAGTCGGGAAGGCAGCTTCATCGTTTTTAGGGCCGGGTCGAGACCAGTGTAAACACGGTGCGGCAGGTTACCACATCTACCCTCGCGGCCAGCCCGCCTGGACGAAGACTCGATGCGCGTCGGCCAGATCCCGCGCCGCCGGCGTGACAATCGTGCGCTCGCCGATCACAATCTTGCGGCCGAGTCTGATGGCCTGCTTCACGTCGTCCTCACACACGAATTCGACGACAGAACCGGCGCCGGAGTTTGTCGATGGCACCGCGGCGGCCGCTGACGCGGCCGGCCGCCCGCTCAAGAAGGCATCGACCTGCCGTGCCATGGTCGACGTATCGACACCTTGCGCGGGTTCCGCCAGAGGCACTTTCGGCAGGGCGGGCGGAGTGGTCGCGACGGCGGCTCTGCGGCGGTGCAGGTGTGCGACTGCTCCCGGTGACGACCGCGGGCCGCAGTTCGTAGGCGAGGCGTTTGATGTTGAGCAGGTGCCGCGGCGAGATGTTGTCGGACGTGATGTTGCCGCCAAATCCGCCGCACCCCAGGGTCATCGCCGGATCCAGGCCCGTCGTCAGGCCGATCGATCCGTGCGTCGTGGGCGTGTTCACCACGATCCGGAACGCCGGCTTCTTCAACCCGAACTCGAGAATGACGGGCTCGTTGCGCGAGTGAATGGACATGGTGTGTCCCATGCCGCCGTATCTCAAGATCTGGATGCAGCGCTCGCAGCCTTCGCGCCAGTCGGCGACGACGTAGTACGAAAGCACGGGGCAGAGCTTCTCGATCGAGAGCGGGTAGTCGCGGCCGACGCCCTTCAACTCCGCGATCAGCACGCGCGTCGTCGGCGGCACCTGCAGGCCGACCTGCGCCGCGACTTGTACCGCCGTCTTGCCGACGAGCTTGGGGTTCGGCAGCCGCTGCGGCGTCACGAGCATCGCCGCGAGCTTGTCGGCCTCGGCGGGCGACAGGAAATGGCCGCCCTGCTTCACGAACTCGCGCTTCGCCTCGTCGGCAATCGCGTGTTCGACCACGACCGAGTTCGGCGACGAGCAGAGGACGCCGTTGTCGAACGCCTTGCCGAGCAGGATGTCGCTGGCGGCCTTCGCGACGTCTGCCGTCCGCTCGATGAAGCACGGGGCGTTGCCCGGACCGACGCCATACGCCGGCTTGCCCGCGCTGTACGCCGCGCGCACCAGTCCCATGCCGCCGGTCGCGAGAATCACCGCGACGTCGCGGTGCTTCATCAACTCTTGCGTGCCCTCGAGCGTGACCGTCTGCATCCAGCTCACGGCGCCGTCCGGGGCGCCCGCCTTGACCGCGGCGTCGGCCATGACTTCCGCGACGCGGATAATGCAGCGGGCCGCCGAGGGATGCGGGCTGATGACGATCGGGCAGCGCGCCTTGAGCGCGATCAGAATCTTGTAGATCGCGGTCGACGTCGGATTGGTGGACGGCACGATGGCGGCGACGACGCCGAACGGCTCGGCGATGTCGACGACTTTCCGCGCCTCATCGCGGCCGACGACGCCAACGGTCCGCATCGGCCGGATGAACTCGTAGACGCGTTCCGACGAGAACAGATTCTTCTGAATCTTGTCGGCGACCACCCCGTAGCCGGTCTCTTCGACCGCCAGGCGGGCGAATTCCTCCGCGCGCGGACGCGTCGCCGCCGCCATCGCATCGACGATGCGATCGATCTGCTCTTGCGTGAACTCGGCGAGGAGGGGAGCGGTCTGTTTGGCGCGCTGCGCGAGCCGTCTCGCTTCCTGAATGGAGGTGAGATCCCGATCAGTCTGAGGTGCAGCAGCGGTGGCCATCCATCTCAACCACGCGCGTTCGCGGTGCCCGCACGGGGCAGGACACGCTCGACCTCGGCATGCGGCCGGGGAATCACATGCACCGAGACGAGCTCGCCGACCCGGCGAGCCGCGGCCGCGCCGGCGTCGGTGGCCGCTTTGATGGCGCCAACGTCGCCGCGCGCGAGCACCGTGACGTAGCCGGCGCCGATGTACTCCTTGCCGATCAGGACGACGTTGGCGGTCTTGACCATCGCATCGGCCGCTTCGATGGCGCCGATCAGGCCGCGGGTTTCGATCATGCCGAGCGCGTCAGAAGACATCGAAGTCGGTAACCATCAAAATCGCCGCAAGGCTAGCATATTGAACAGCATGCGGCAATACAGTTAGGATGGCGCGATATGACGACGACGCCAGTTCGCGCCATCGGACTGCTGTGCCTCGCGTCCGGATTCGCGGTCGCGAGCTGTTCAAGCGCCGACACGGCGGCGCCGGTCGCGACGGTCTCGTTCACGGCCAGCAAGACTCGGGTCCCACTCGGCAGTCCCGTCGAGCTGACGTATCGCTTCGACGTCGCGCCGGGCACCAAGATTGACGGGGACTACAAAGTGTTCGTGCAGGTGGTGCGCGACGACGGCGTGATTCTGTGGAGCGACGACCATGAGCCGTCGATCCCCACGTCTCAATGGACTGCCGGGCAGACGATCCAATACACGCGCATGCGCTTTGTGCCCGCTGCTGTGGCGTACCTCGGCGAGGCGGGCGTCGACATCGGCCTCTACCGAGATCAAGAGCGGCTGCCGCTGCGCACGAGCGATCCCGCCGACCGAGTCCACGAACCGGGCCTATCGTGCCGGGACGCTCCAGTTGCTGCCGTCGTCGGAAAACGTCTTTCTGATGCTTCGCAGCGGGTGGCACCCGTCGGAGCACGCCCCCGACCAGCCGACGCTGACGTGGCAATGGACCCAGAAGCAAGCCGTGTTCACGTTCAAGAACCCGAAGAAGGACGTGACGCTGTATCTCGAGTTCGACGCCCGCGCCGACCTCTTTCCGGACAAGAAGCCGGTGGTCACCGTGTCGGTCGGCGACCAGCCGATTACGTCGATCGACGTCGGCTCGGGCGCCAAGTCGATTCACCGTGTCCCGGTCAGCTCGGCCCAGTTGGGCGGCAATGACCTGGTGGAGATGCGTCTCGATGTCGACCAGACGTTTACTCCCGCCAAACTGGCCGGTGGAGGCCGGGACGCCCGCGAGCTGGGCATCCGGGTCTACAACGCGTTCATCGAAGTCCGATAAAGAGGACAGCCGGCCAACTACTGGTAGCCGGCCGGCGTCATAGGGCAGCAGGACAGGTCGAATTACATGATCGCCAGCGATCGACGTGCCAGCGAACGGTCGGGGCGGGGAGTTCCGTCCCCAGGCTGGCGGGGTGAACGGCGCTGGCCGCCATGCTGCTCACGGGGCTGGCCAGCGCCCCGGCGTTCGCCGACATTGTCCGCCTCACCAACGGCCGGACGATGACGGTCGAGTCGTGCGCCTTCGAGGGAGACATGGTCATCTTCAAGATGCCGGGCGGTGGAGAGATCCGCGCTCACAAGTCCCTGCTCGACGAAGTGCTGCCCGACGAGGTGCCGTTCGCCCGCGTCGTGGCGATTGAGGCGTTGGCGTCGTCGGTGGCGGCGGCGAAACCACAATTGGCCACGAGCGCCGTGCGGGCCCTCGTGGATACCGTCGCCGCGCGCGTCGGCCTCGACCGGAAGCTGGCGCATGCGGTCGTCAGTGTCGAGTCGAACTACGACCCGCGGGCGGTCTCCCCGAAAGGGGCGATGGGACTGATGCAAATCATGCCGGTCGTCCAGCGACAGTACGGGCTCGACGACCCGTTCGATCCGGAAAGGAATCTGGAAGTCGGCATGCGCCATCTCGTGACGCTCCTCGCCCGGTTCGATCCGTCGCGGGCGCTGGCGGCCTACAACGCCGGCATCGGCGCGGTCACCAAGTACGGGCGGGTGCCGCCCTATCGGGAAACGCAGGACTACGTGCGCAAGATCCTGGCGCTTGTTAAGTAAGGTGGACACCCGCGCTGCGAAGCGGCGCGGCCCGAGGCGTGGGGGTGGGGCCCCACGCTGTGTAATGCGGACACCCGCGCTGCGAAGGGCGCGGCCCGAGGCGTGGGGGCGCCACGCTTGTAAGGCGGACACCCGCGCTGCGAAGCGGCGCGGCCCGAGGCGTGGGGGTGGGGCCCCACGCTGTTAAATAAATGTTCCAAACCGGCCCCTGGCGGTGTCTCACGGTCTAATAGAGGCGCAGGGACGAAGTTCGGGACGAACGCGAGGAGGCAGTCGGGCGCGTGGAATTCCAGTGTCGGGTGGCATCGGCGAGCGGGCAGATCATGGAGGCGACCTACGTCTCCGAGAGCGAAGCCCGTTTGCGGATGGAGCTCGAGGAGAAAGGGCTCTACCTGCTGTCCGTGCAGGGCAAGGGCGGGGTGGGCGTCGGCCGGTTCCGGCTGGGCCTGCCGAAGCGGCGCCGGATCCCGACCTCCGAGTTTCTGGTCTTCAACCAGGAGCTCGCGACGTTGCTCAAGGCCGGGCTCCCGCTGGTGCAATCGCTGGACATTCTGCGCCGGCGCGTACCGAATCCGATCTTCAAGGTCGCGCTCGACGACATCTACGAGCGGGTCCGATCGGGCAGTGCGCTGTCGGACGCGTTCGAAGCGCAGCGCTTGTTCTCGGGCGTCTATACGGCCTCGCTGATGGCCGGGGAGAAGAGCGGCAGCCTGGAGGTCGTGATTCGCCGCTACGTGCAACACATCAAGGTGCTCAAGGCGGTGAAGGACCGCGTCGTCTCGGCGCTGATCTACCCGGCCGTCCTGGTCGCGGTGTCGATTGCGGTCGTCGGGTTGATCGTCTTCACGGTGGTGCCGGAGTTCGCGTCGTTCTACGAGCAGTACGGCGAGGGCGCGTCGTTGCCGATGTCCACGCGGATCGTCGTCGCGGTCTCGATGAACCTCGTCGGCAGCGGCACGCTGATCTTCGGCGGCCTGGCCGCCGCCGTGGCGGCGTTCGTCCTCTGGTTCCGGCAGCCCGGGCAGCGCAAGCGCCTGCACGCGGCGATCCTGCGTCTGCCGTACTTCGGGCCGCTCGCCCGGACGCTGGCGACGGCGCAGGTCTCGCGGACGCTGGCGACACTCCTGTCCGGCGGCATCCCGCTGGTCAACTCGCTCGACATCGCGGCCAAATCGGTCGGCAATCAGGCGATCGCCGAGCATCTCGCGATCGTCGCGCGCGAGGTGCGCGAAGGCGGCAGCCTCGGCCAGGCGCTGGCCGACCGGCACGTGTTTCCCAATGTGTCGGTCGAGATGGTGGAGGTCGGCGAGTCGACCGGCGCCCTCGCCGAGATGCTCAACAGCGTGGCGGACTTCTATGACGAGGCCAACGAGACCAGCCTGACGCGGTTCTCGAACCTGATCCAGCCGGTCCTGTTGATCGTGATGGGGTTCGTGATCGCGGCGCTGCTGATGTCGCTCTATATGCCTCTCTTCAATCTTTCATCATTGGGACGCGGGTAATCCATGGCTGAACACGTCTCCCCAGCAAGCGAGCCGGTCTACGCAGAACCGGTGGCGGCGCCGACCGATCACGCGGCGGAAGTCGTGGAGGCGCGCCGGCTGGCGCGGCGCTACCAGTTGGAATTCGTCGATCTCGAGCATTTCCATCCGGACCATGCGTTGTTCCGGAGCATCCCGGCCGACCTGATGCTGCGGTACGGGTTCGTGCCGTATCGCCGCGACGGCCAGACGCTCCTGATCGTCGTCTCCGATCCGAGCGACCTGCAGACGATTGACGAAGTCGGCGTGCAGCTGAACGCGCCGATTCGCGTGTGCGTCGGCACGCCGTCGGCGATTCAATCGATTCTGAAGAAGAGCGAGAGCTCGCAGCGCGTTCTCGAGGAGGCCACTGAAGGCTTCCAGATGCAGATTCTGCGCGAGGACGAGGCGGGCGAAGAGAACCTGACCGTCGACAAGCTGACGTCGGACGCCAGCCCGCTCATCCGGCTCGTCGATTCGATGATCTTCACGGCGCTCCAGCGTCGCGCGTCGGACATTCACATCGAGACGCAGGACGACGCGGTCACGGTGAAGTACCGCATCGACGGCGTGCTGCAGCCGGCGATGAAGCCGATCGACAAGCGGCATCACAGCACGATCATCTCGCGCATCAAGGTCATGGCCGAGCTGGACATTGCCGAGAAGCGGGTGCCGCAGGACGGCCGCTTCAAGTTGCGGGTGCGCGGCAAGACGATCGACTTCCGCGTCTCGATCATGCCGAGCGTGCACGGCGAAGACTCGGTCATCCGCATCCTCGACAAGGAGTCGATGAGCGAGCAGTTCACCGAACTGCGGCTCGACATCCTCGGGTGGCCGGAGATCGAGATGAAGCGGTTCCGGAAGTACATCCGCGAGCCCTACGGCATGGTGCTCGTGACCGGCCCGACCGGCAGCGGCAAGACCACGACGCTGTACGCGGCGCTCTCCGAGATCAAGTCGGTCGAAGACAAGATCGTGACGATCGAGGACCCGGTCGAGTACCAGTTGCGCGGGATCACGCAGATTCCGATCAACGAGAAGAAGGGGCTGACGTTCGCCCGCGGCCTGCGATCGATCCTGCGTCACGACCCCGACAAGATCATGGTCGGCGAGATTCGCGATCCCGAAACGGCGCAGATTGCCATCCAGTCGGCGCTCACCGGCCACCTCGTGTTCACGACCGTCCACGCCAACAACGTCATCGATGTGCTCGGCCGGTTCCTGAACATGGGGGTCGAGGCCTACCAGTTCGTCTCTGCGCTCAATTGCGTCCTGGCGCAGCGGCTGGTCCGGCGGATCTGCGCAGACTGCAAGCGGCCGGCGACCATCGCGCCCGAGCTGCTCGTCGAGTCGGCGATGAATCCGGACCTCCTCCGCACGCACACGTTCTACGAGGGCGGCGGGTGTATCGAATGCGGCGGGACCGGCTTCAAAGGGCGGACGGCGATCGTCGAGCTCATGGACCTGACCGATCGCATCCGTGACATGATCCTCGAGCGCCGGCCGACGTCGGAGATCAAGAAGGCCGCGCGCGACGAAGGCATGACGTTCCTGCGCCAATGCGCGGTCGACCGCGTCCTCGATGGCACGACGACCCTGCGCGAGATCAACAAGGTCACGTTCGTCGAGTGACGAGGAGAACAGAGACCCAGGTGTCGTCCACTTCGTGGTTTGCTCCTCCGCCGCCGTCGGTGGCCATCGAGATCGCGAGCCGTCGCGTGACGGTGGCGGAGCTCGGCCGATCGGGCGGCACCGCCGTCGTGTCCGGCTACGCAACCGAACCGCTGCCCGACGACGCGGTGACGCCGCAGTTGACGGGGCCCAACATCACCCAGCCGGCCCTCGTGGCTGACGCGCTCCGTCGGGCGCTCGCCAACGCCGGCATCCGCGGCGCCACGCGTGCCGCGCTGATCGTGCCCGACAGCATCGCGCGCGTCTCGCTGCTGCCGTTCACGGAGATGCCGGCCAAGGCGGCCGACCTCGAGCAGCTCGTCCGCTGGCAGTTGCGCAAGGCGACTCCGTTTCCGATCGAAGAGGCGCAGGTCAGCTCGTTTCGCGCGCACGTGGCCGACACCGGCACGACGCTGGCCGCAACCGTGGCGCGGCGCGACGTGATCGCCCAGTACGAGGCGGTGACGGCGGCCGCCGGGCTGCACGCCGGCGTCGTCGACCTCGCGAGCTTCAACGTCATGAACGCCGTGATGAGTGCGGGTGCGGCGTCGCCGGGCGACTGGCTCGTCGTGTCGCTGGCGGCGGAGGCCACGACGCTGGCGATCATGCGCGGGCACGACTTGATGTTCTATCGTCATCGTGCGGCGGTCGATCAGGAGCCGCTCAGCGTGCTCGTGCACCAGACGGCGATGTATCACGAGGACCGCCTGGGCGGGACGCGGTTCGCGCGCGTGTGGCTGTGCGGGTCGTCGTTCATGCAGGACGGCGCCGAAGAAGCGCGCCGCGAGATCGCGGATCGCCTGGAAGTCCCCGCCGAAGCGGTCGATATCCGGCCCGCCGCGGCGCTCCGCGACCGCGTCACCGTGCCGCTCGACGTGCTCGACATGCTGGCGGCGCCGGTCGGCATGCTGCTCCGCGAGCGGAAGGCGGCCTGATCATGCTGCGCGGCAATCTCTCGACGCGGCCGTTCTACAACGAGCGACTGGTCACGCTTCTGCTGCTGCTCGGCGCGGTCGTGACGGTGGCGCTGGCGATCTTCAACGTCACGCAGATCGTGGCGCTCTCACGCCAACGGGCGGCGCACAAGGCGAGCGAGGCGCAAGATCGTACCGAGGCGCGCCGCGTGCGCGACGCCGCGGCCGGGCTCGCCAAGACGGTCGATCCGGCGCGGCTCCGGTACCTGTCGTCGGCGACGCGCGAAGCCAACTACCTCATCGACCAGCGCACGTTCTCGTGGACGGCGTTCTTCGGCCACGTCGAGAAGACGCTGCCGTTGGATGCCCGGCTGATCGCCGTGTCGCCGCGGGTCGAGAAGGGCGAGTTTCAGATCGCGATGGTCGTCGTCGCCCGCCGCCGCAGCGAGGTGCGGGACTTCACCGAGAAGCTCCAGGCCACCGGGGCGTTCTACGACGTCGTGACGAGCGGGCAGCAACTGAACGACGACAACAGCATCACGGCGACGGTGATCGGCACGTATCTCATGTCGCCGGTCATTCCAGGACAGAAGCCGACGCCCGGGCGATCCAGCGGACCGGGCCGGCGGGGGACGCCATGAGCTTGTGGCGCCGGGTCTACGCGGAGCGCCGGGCCGTCGTGCTGCCGCTGTTCGTGGCGCTGGTCGCCAATGTGGCGGTGCTGGCGCTCGGCGTGTTTCCGCTCGAGCGCAGCGTGGCCGGCGCCGAGACGGCCGCGCTCGACGCCAAATCCGATCTCGCCAACGCCCGGCGGGAAGACATGCAGGCCAAGACGGCGCGCACGAGCATGGAGCGCGGCGACGTGGAACTGAAGAAGTTCTACGCCGAGATTCTGCCGCACGACTTCGTCGGCGCCGTCGAGATCCTCAACTTTCTCCTCGGCGATTCGGCCGACGACGTCAACCTGAAGTTCCAGACCGGGCAATGGGATCGTGAGGCCGTCCGCGACAGTTCGCTGACCAAAGTGACCGGAAAGATCACGTTGACCGGCGACTACGGCAGCATCCGGCAGTTCCTGTTCGACCTCGAAACCGCGAAGGAATTCGTCGTGGTCGAAAAGGTCGAACTGAGCGAGGCCAACCTGGTCAAGGCGACCAGTGCGCTGGAAGTCCAGTTGGCGGTCGCGACCTACTACGTCACCGACGAGGCCGGCCGGATGGTGCCGGCGGCGTCACCGGCAACCGCCCCGGCGCCGGCGGCGCCGCCGAAGGCCGGCGACAAATGAAATTGTTGCCGCCTCCCGGTCCGCAACGACGCCGGCAGGTGACGTTGCTGATGGTGGCGATCGCCGCGCTGGCGGTCCTGCTCTATCGCTACGTCGGCACCGACCAGGGTGCGCAGGCGATGGCGCCTGCCGCCAAGGCCGTGGCCGCGCCAGTGCAGGTCAACACGAACTTGCTGCCGGCGCCCGTCTCCCTCGCGAAACTCGAGCCGGTCCCGGACGAGCCTGAGAACGCGCGTAACCTGTTCCGTTTCGGGGAGCGGCCGCCGCCAGCCCCGGTGCGGGCGCCGGCGCCCGTGGCAGCGCCGCCAGCGCCGCCGCCACAGCCTCAGGGACCGCCGCCGATTCCGCCGATCACGTTGTTGTTGATTGGGCTCCACACCGGCGGCGACGGGCGTCCGCTCGCCGTGTTGAAGGATCCGAAGACCAACGTCACCTTCATGGGCAGCGAGGGGATGGTGGTGGATGGACAGTATAAAGTCGTGAAAGTCGGCGTCACGTCGGTCGTGCTGTCCTACGTCGATGGCACGGGCCAACGGACCATTCCGCTCCGATGATGGGTCCGTGGCGCCTCTGCCCGTAGCGCACCTCGGGCTCGAGAGGCGCGGGAGACGCCGGTTCGTAGCGCGCCTCGGGTTTGAGAGGCGCGGGAGACGCCGGCGCGAAAGACAAGTCTGAACAGCGGGGTTGCCCGTCTGAAGGGTGAACGCAGGCGACATGAGAGGACGAGGACACGCGTGGTGAAGCGAGCGCTTCGGTGGAGCACGACAGCATTGCTGCTCGTCCTGGCGACCGGCTGCGCCACCGGCCGTGCCGTACGCGCCGGGCAGGACGCAGTCCTGCGCGGTGACTGGGACACAGCCGTGGCCTACTACCGGCAGGCGCACGCCAGCGATCCCGGTCGCATCGACGTGAAGATTTCGCTCGAACGGGTGACGCGCGAAGCCGCGGCGGCCCACCTGGCCCGCGCCAGAGCCCTCGAAAGCCAGGACCAACTGGCCGGCGCGTTGGCGGAGTACCGGCTCGCCGCCGACCTCGAGCCGAGCAACACGCTGTCGATCACCAAGGCCATGGAGATCGAGCGGCGCATTCGCGACCAGATCGAGGCGAACCGGCCACCGCCGCGGATGCAGGAGATGCAGCGGCAGGCCCAGGCGCAGTCGCCGATCCCACGGCTGGATCCGCGGACCCGGGTGCCGATCATCAATTTTCCCAGCGCGGCAGTGCGCGACATCCTCAGCGCGATGAGCGCGGTCACCGGGCATCAATTTCACCTACGACCAGAACCTCGAAGGGCAGCTTGCGCGTCCGTACACGATCAGCGTGCAGGACGTGCCGCTCGAAGAGGCGCTCAATCAGGTCCTCTCGGCCAACACCCTCACGTTCAAGGTGCTCAACCAGAAGACCATCTTCATCTATCAGGACAATCCGACCAACCGGCAGAAGTTCGAGGATCAGTACCTCGCAGACGTTCTATTTGTCGCACGCAGAAATCCAGGAGATGGTGCAGATCATCAATACGATGCTCACCGTCGGTCCGGCGGTGCGTCCGATCGTGACCCAGAACAAGTCCACCAATTCGATCGTGGTGCGCGCCACCGCGCCGGTGATGGCCGTCATCCAGAACATCATCGAGTCCAACGACAAGCCGCGCGCGGAAGTCATGGTCGACGTGCAGATTCTCGAAGTGTCGCGTATTCGGTTGAAGGAACTGGGGCTCGATCTGAGCAACTGGGCGCTCGGCTTCACGTTCTCGCCGGAGCTGTCGCCGCCGAACACGAGCGGGACGTTTCCGCCGGCCGTGCCGCCTCCGTTCAACATGAATACGATCAGCCGCGGCGTCAGCCCGGCGGACTTCTACATGACGGTGCCGACGGCGGTGATCAGAGCCCTCGCGACCGACACCAAGACCAAGCTGCTCGCCAATCCGCAGTTGCGCGGGCGCGAGGGCGCCCAACTGACGCTCAACCTCGGCGATCAGGTGCCGTACCCGGTGACGTCGTTCGTGCCGGTCGCGGCCGGTGGTGTGCCGACGACCCCGCAGATTTCGTATCAGTACCGGCCGGTCGGCGTGAACCTCACGATCACGCCACGCGTGACCTATCAGGACGAGATCATCCTCGACCCGATCATCGTCGACAAAAGCGGGCTCGGGGCCAACGTGGATGTCGCGGGGCAGTCGATTCCGTCGTTCGTCAACCGCACGGCGTCGGTCTCGATGCGGCTCCGCAACGGCGAGTCCAACCTGCTGGCGGGATTGATTCGTGAAGAGGAGCGCGAGACGGTGCGCGGCCTGCCTGGCATTGTCAACATTCCGATCCTCCGATCGCTGTTCGGCAATACCGACACGAGCAAGGATTCGAGCGATCTCGTGATGATCGTGACGCCGCACATCATCCGGTCGCGAGAGATCCAGGCGAACGATCTGAAGCCGTTCTACATCGGCACGGGCCAGAACTTCGGCGCCGGCTCGACGCCGACCTTGATTTCACCGGATGCGCCGCCGCCCGCGCCGTTGGCAGCGCCCGGCCAGCCGACGGGCGCGCCAGGGGCGGTGCCTCCGGGCGCGCAGACGCCGCCGGCGACGCCGGTGGCCGGAGCGCCGCCAACCGCGGGCGCGCCTCCCGCGGGGACGGGGACGAAGCCGCAGGTCGTGCCGATTCAGCCGGTCGACACGGTCCCGGCGCCGGCCGCGCCGCCGCAGACGCCCGCCCAGGTGGCGTTGACCACGCCTGGCACCGAGTTCCAGCTCGGTGGCCCGCCCTATTCAGTGCCCGTGCGGATGGCGAGCATCGTCTCGCAGCTCGCGGCGATCACGCTCTCGATTCAGTACGATCCGAAGATCCTGCGCGCGACCACGGTCAATCAGGGATCGTTCATGCAGATCGGCGGCATCACGCCGACGTTCTCGCAGAAGATCGACGCGGCCGCGGGCCGCATCGACATCGTGATCGCGCGGCCGGGCGACAAGGTCGGCGCCACGGGCACCGGACTGCTCGCCGGCATCGTGTTCGAAGCGATTGGCGCCGGGCCAGTCGCGCATCAGTGTGACCGCGGTCGCGACGAGCGCAACCGGCCAGCCGATTCCGGTGCAGACCTCGGGAGCGACGGTGACCGTCAAATAGAGAAGGACCATCAATCTCTGGACACCCCGCGCCCGGTCTGAGGCGCGGGCCCGAGGCGCGGGGGTGGGGCCCCGCGCCAGTAAGAATAGTGGGCAAACGATGAGCTTGACGCTTCGCAGATCATCGGACGGCTTCACGTTCATCGAGCTCATCATCTCGGTCGCGCTGATGATGATTCTCGCGTCGGCGGCGCTGCCGATCGCGCGCGTGTCGATGCAGCGGCAGCGTGAGGCACAGTTGCGATACGCGCTGAGGGAAGTGCGCGAGGCCATCGACCTCTTCCACGACTGGGCCGAAGCGCAGCGTCTTGCGCAGCACGAGCTCACGCTCGGGAGCGAAAATTATCCGACCTCGCTCGACCAGTTGGTCCAGGGCGTCACGCTCGCCAACGACGTCACCGGCCGCAAGAAGAAGTTCCTGCGCAAGGTGCCGATCGACCCGATCACCGGCACGCGCCGAGTGGGGCCTGCGATCCGCGCAGGACCAGCCGGACTCGAAGGCGTGGGGCGGTCAGAACGTGTTCGACATCTACACCAAGTCCGACGGCGTCGCCCTCAACGGCACGAAATACAAAGACTGGTAAGGCCCGCAGGATCAGAAGCAGGAGTCAGAGATGGTCACCGCACGATTCGTCACGCCTCGCAAGCTGCGGCGCCCGGCCGATGCCGGATGGACGCTCGTCGAGCTGCTCATCTGCGTCACGCTGATCATGATCCTCGCGTCGCTCGCGCTGACGCAGTACAAGAATTCGATCACGGCGACGAAGGAAGCGGCGATGAAGTCCAATCTCTTCCTGATGCACGAGGCGATCGATCAGTACTACGCGGACAAGGGCAAGTACCCGGAGTCGCTCCAGACGCTCGTGTCTGAAAGTTACTTGCGCGCGATCCCGATCGATCCGTTCACGAAATCAGCGGACACGTGGCAAACCGAACTCGCCGATCCCGAGCCCGGCAGTACCTCCGCGGCGAGTGGGATCTACAAGGTCAAAAGCGGCCACGAGGGCACAGCGCTCGACGGCAGCCGGTATTCAGACTGGTAGGGTCCAAGATCAAGAGCACACACGGGGTTCACGGAGGATCACGGGGCTCACGGCGTGAACCAGGGCAGGAAAGTTCTTCCCTACGAAAGGCTCCGTGGTCTCCGTGGCCCCGTGAGCTTCTCCGTGTTATGTAGCGAAGCTCTTCTCGTGAGGTCTTGATCGCGGGTGCACGTCTCAGACGATGACGTTGACCTGCATGATCACGGTCAGTGTCGAGCCCCTGGTCGGGCGGATTTTGACGATGACCGTCTTGGGTCCGTAGGTGCTGAACGCGTGGGTCACGATCGGGCCCGATGTGGTTTGCACCGTGCCGTCGCCGAAGTCCCACTCATACGAGGAGATGGCCGCGCCCGCGGGTGTGACCGTCACGGTAAACGTGGCGATGGCGTTCAGTTGGACGTTCGCCGGTGCGGCGACGCCAGTGGCCGAAAGCGGCAGCACGGCGATCTGCGACGAGACCGGTGTCGTGCCGCCGTCGGCATCAGTGGCCGTGGCGGTCACCGTGTAGATGCCCTCGCGCGCGTAGAGATGGATGACGTTGGTGTTCTGCGAAAGGGCGCCGAGATCGGCCTTCTCGCCGTCGCCGAACTCGACCGTCACGTTCTTGACGATGGTGTTGGCGCCGACGCCCACCGTGATGCTGGTCGGCACGCTGACGGACGCCGTGCCCGGGACGGTCAACGTGACCGTTGTTGCGCGGCTTGAGCGTGATCGCGGCGGTGTCGCTCAGCGTCGCCGACGTGCCGCCGGCGCGGGCGGTGACGGTGGCCGCCGCGGTGGTGGTCAGCGTCGTCGTCGCGCCGCCGTCCTTGTCGGTGATCACCGAACCGTTGGCGAGGGTGCCGGCCGTCGTCGAGAAGGTAATCGGGACACCCTGAGAGGCCGTTGCCTTGCTGATCTTCGACGCGCGCCGTCAGCGTCGTGGTGCCGCCAGTCGGCGGCAACGACTGAGGCGCGGCCGTGACGAAGGACGCGGGCGGCGGCGGCCGCACCGATCAGGATGTCGACGGTGTTGCGGGCGGCGCCGGAAAAGGCGGTGATCGTCGCGGTGCCCGAACGGCCGTCGCCAAGGAGCTTCACCGTCGCCCGGCCGCCTGACGTCTGGGCCTCGGCAGGGTCGAGCCGGCCCAGTGTGGTCGTGAACATGACCGTGGTCCCATCGTGCACCGGCGTGCCTGCACCCGCGGTGTTGCCGCCGCCGGCGCCGGTGCCGCTCCCTTGACCGCCCTCGAGGATCACGGCGACGATTTCGGCGCTGCCGTTCACCGGCAGCACGGTTGTGGTCGAAAATACCGTCAGGGAACTGCCGCTTGGGGCGATGAGCGGTACCTTGTTACAGGCCGAAAGGGTCGTCGTGAGCGTCAGAAGGACGGCGGCAGCAAAGAGAGCACGCGCAGCAGCGCGAAGTCGGTGCAGCATTATGCGAAACCGTAAGGATCCTAAGGGCATGAGGTTAGCCGGTCAAGCCGCCCACGTTCCGCCTCGCGGCTCTCGATTGGACGATGGCGGCTACATTATGGTCGTGCTACTCATCGGAATGGCGATCGCCGCCATCTGGATGAGTGCCGCCCTCCCGGCGTGGCGCCAGCAGGCGCAGCGGCAACGGGAAGAAGATCTCGTGTTCCGGGGCGAGCAGTACGCCCGTGCGATCGTGACCTACCAGAAGAAGAACCAGGGCGCCTTTCCCCCCAATATCGACATCCTGGTCACGCAGCGTCATCTCCGGAAGAAGTGGAAGGATCCCGTGTCCGGCCAGGACTTCGTGCCGGTGGGCGCGGGCCTCGACCCGGGCATGCAACCGGGCCGAGGTGCGCAGCGCGGCGCTCAGGCGCCGGTGGTTCCGAGTCCGGCGGCGCCCGGGGCCCCGGCCGGCCGTGGACCGGCCGGCGGGCCTCAGCAGTCGGCGCAGGGCAGCCAACCGCCAGGTGTGAGCGGGGTCCGAAGCCCCAGCACGGCGACGTCGATCAAGATCTACAACAGCCAACAGCAGCACAACCTCTGGGAGTTCGACGCGCGCCGGTTCTACCAGCAGATGAGCTACAACCCGAACCCGCAGCGCGGCCAGCCACCGGGCGGGCCGCAAACTCCGGGCCGCGGGGGCCAGGATGGCCGTGGTGGACCAGCCGGTGCCCCAGCCGGACCCGGCGCGCCGGTCGGTCCCGGCCTGCAGCGCCCTGATGGCCGCGGCGGTCCGCCGCCGCCCCCGCCGCCTCCCGGCGCCCCGGGCGCACCCGGCCGAGGACGAGGCGGGAACTGACGCGTGGCGTTCTGAGCGCTCGGCCCCGCGCACGGAGAGCACGGAGGCAGAGCTAGAGATCACGGAGAAGAACAAAGTGGATACCCCGCGCCGTTTTGCGGCGCGGCCCGAGGCGCGGGGGTGGGGCCCCGCGCCATTAAATAAAGTCAGCTTTCAAAAAATCGCGTCGTGCAGTCGCGGCCTGAGTTTCACGAGCGCGTCGTTGGCTCGCGTCGGGTGCACACGATTGGTGAGAAAGACGACGTAGCGATCGCGTTCCCAGTCGATCCAGAGCGACGTGCCGGTAAAACCCGTGTGGCCGATCGCCGTCGGCGACATCTTCGTTCCAGATGATGACGTCGGTTTCATCGTGTCCCAGGCAAGCGCGCGTGTGCTGTCGGGCACGGTGGTCCGCGTTGCGAAGAGCCGCATGGTCGCGGGCGTCGCGAGCAGCGTCGGACGCGCGAACGTCGTGAGAATCAATCGCGCGAACGCGGCGACCGCGCCCGCCGTCCCGAAGAGCCCCGCGTGCGCCGCGACGCCGCCGAGAGCCGCCGCGTTTTCATCGTGCACCTCGCCGCGAAGCACGCGGCCGCGCCACGGATCGAACTCCGTCGGGGCGATGCGATCCCTCCACGTCGCAGGCGGAATGAAGCGGAGATCTTCACCAAACGCTTCGGCGATCGGCGCGAACTGTGCGTCGAGGGACGCGCCGCCGACGTCTTCGAGAATGAACCCGAGCAGCATGAAGCCCGCGTCGGAATAGACCGAGGACGATCCGGGTGGCCGATCGAGCGGCAGCGCCGAAAGCGCCGATTCGTAGAAGGCGCGTCCGGCGCCCTGTTCGTACAGGCGCGCGTGCGCCGGCAGGCCTGATGAGTGATCGAGCAGCTGCCGGATCGTGATCGACGCGCGATCGGCGGCGTGGAACTCCGGCAGATATCGCGCGACCGGGTCTTCCAGCGAGAGCCGGCCCGCTTCGACGAGGCGCATCGCGATTGACGCCGTCGCGATGACCTTGGTCAGCGACGCAAGATCGAAGACGGTGCTGGGCGTCGCGATCGGCGCCGCGATGTCGTACGTCAACCGGCCGAATGCCTCACTCCACTCCGAGCCGGCCGCGCTGCCGACGTCGATCACCGCGGCGGGAAACGAGGCGGCGTCTATGCCGCCGGCAATCACCTCGTGTGCCGCCGCAAACGGATCGCGAGGCATGGGGTGCCTACTTACTTGATGGCGTGGGGCCTGGCCTCCGCCAAGGCTTCGGCCCAGCTCGCCGAAGCGCCTTCGGCGCGAAGGCGGCCCACCCACGCCTCGGGCCCGCGCCGCCAGGCGGCGCGGGTTGTCCGTGGACCCCACCGCTGCGCTTGCGTCTACTCCGGCGCCCGGCGTCGGCTCGAGCAAGACAGACCTGAGCAGCGCACGATCGCTGGCGCTGGCCCTCGTAATGAAATCGGACGAGAACAGCACGACGCCGGCGGCTCCCGCGCGGCGCGCGGTGCGGACGTGAGTGACCGTTTGCGGCAACGAGAGGCGATAGGCGCCGATGCCAGCCCAGAAGGGCAGTTCGCCGAGCGTGCTGTCGACCTCGGCGGCGAGGGCCGCGAACTCAGTCGCGTCCGGGGTGTAGATCATCGGACAGGCGACGTCCAGATAGCCGGCGCGCGCCCAGGCGCTCCAGTCCTGCATCCGGCTGGAGCGCGCGGCCCCCGAATCGGGCACGACGGCGGCCGAGACAATCGCTTGCGGCCGCGCGGCGCGCACCGCAGCGTGGAGGCGGCGGACGAGCGTCGTCAACCGGTCGCGGCGAAACGCGGCGAACTCCGCCGGCAGGCCGTCGGCCCACGCCACGGGATTCTTGACGGCCGCGCGATCGAGCTGTTGCTGCTCAGCGGCCGGCCTGGCCGGGGCCACCGCGGCGCGAAACGCCGCGAGCGTCGAGGCGCCGTAGTCGAACGCCGCGCCTGGATACCGGATGTAATCGAGGTGGACGCCGTCGAGCGGATAGCGTTCGACGAGATCGCGCACCACGGCCGTCGTGTATGTCTGTGAGTCGTCACTGATCGGCGAGAGATAGAGGCCTTCGACGGTCTCTGACGCCTTGCGCGTCCACGCGGCGAGCGTGCGGACGTCGGCGGCCGATTGCGCGCTCGGCAGCGTTCGCGACACGGCAAGGGCGCGCGGGACCATCAGCCACTCCGGATGACGCCACACGACGTGATCTCGCGAGCGTGGAAGGTTGACGCCGCTCGCCACGAGATTGATGTTGATCCACGCGTGCACTCGGAGGCCGGCGGCGCGGGCGAGCGTGAGCACGGTCGCAAGGGGATCAAAATCTGCCGGCTGATTGGCGAGGTCGGTCGCGCGCGGCTCGGATGCGCCTCGGTAGAACGCTTCGCCGCGTCCGCGCACTTGCACGAGCAACGTATTGAAGCCGGCGTTCTCGGCCGCGCGCACGACGCTCGCAATACTCGCGCGAGAGACCAGCGCCGTCCGCGGGACCCAGACGCCGCGTACGGAGTCGGCGGTCGTGTCCTGCGGACGCTGAGCCACGGCCGGCGCAACGGCCAGCACGATCGCGGTGCACGCGATCAGGCGCGTAAGACGCCGCGGGGTGGGAGACGATCGGACGGACGAACGCAAGTCGATGTCAATGATACTCTCGACTTCCAATGGTGGTGCTCGGGATTGACGCCGGCGGAACCCGCACCGTCTGTCAGCTCGCGGACGCCACCGGTACGGTCCTGGCCGAGGCGCGTGGTACCGGCGCAAATCTGCAGGCGGTCGGCGAGCTCGACGTCGAGAAGGTCCTCCATCAAGTGATTGACCGCGCGCTCGTGGACGCCCCGGGCCCGGTCGCCGCGATCTGTCTCGGAATGGCGGGCGTCGATCGGCCGCGCGACGCGGAGCTCGTTCACGGCATCCTGGCGCGCATCGGTCATCGCGCTCGCGTACTGGTCGTCAACGACGCGTTGATCGCGCTCGAAGCCGGGTTGCCGGGCGCACCCGGGATCGTGCTCATCGCCGGGACCGGCTCGATCGCGTACGGGCGCGACACGGAGGGCCGGGCGGCGCGGGCCGGCGGCTGGGGCTATGTGCTCGGCGACGAAGGGAGCGGTTACTGGCTCGGCCGCCAGGCGCTGCGCGCGGTCGTGCGATCGTCGGACGGCCGTGGCCCGGCGACGGCGCTCACGCCGCGGATCCTCGCGCACTATCACGTCGAACGCGCGGATCAACTCGTGCGCGAGATCTATGTCGGCGGCACGCTGCCGAGCGCGATCGCGGCGCTCGCACGCGAGGTCCAGGCCGCGGCCGAGGAGGACGCCGATCCGGTCGCGCAGCACATCATCGACAGCGGCGCGTCGGAGTTGGCGGCCGCCGTGGCGTCGGTGGCGCGGCAGCTCCAGCTCATCGCGCCGACCGTGCTGCTGTCGGGCGGGACGCTCCGCGGAGTCGCGCGATTGGCCGGGGGCGTCACGATGCATCTGGCTCGCCGGCTCCCGGGCGTCACCGTCCGCACGCTCGGCGTCGAACCGGCGCTCGGTGCGGTCCGTCTGGCGCTGGCGCTGACCGAGGGGCGGGCGGCGGTTCCGGCGTACGTCACCCCATCTCTCTGATGCCGTCACAATTCGAGCGTGAGCTCCGCGAGCAGCCGGACGCTCTGGCGCGCCTGCTCACCCGTGGCCGGAGTGCCGTCGAAGCGCTCAGCGATCGCATCCGCGCGTTCCAGCCCCGGTTCCTCCTGATGGCCGCGCGCGGCAGTTCGGACAATGCCGCGCGTTACGCGAACTATCTGTTTGGCGTTCGCCATGGTCTCGTCACCGCGTCCGCCAGCCCGTCACTGGTCACGCGGTATCAGTCGAAGCTGAGGCTGGCCGACGCGCTCGTATGCGGAGTGAGCCAGTCAGGGCAGTCTCCGGACATTGTCGCGACCGTCGAGCACGCCCGCGAACAGGGGGCACTGACGATCGCGGTCACCAACGATCTCGAGTCGCCGCTGGCACACGCGGCGGATGGCTGCCTGGCGCTCGAAGCCGGAGAAGAGCGAGCGATTGCGGCGAGCAAGACCTATACGAACGAGCTCCTCGCCTTTGCGATGTTGAGCGCCGCCATCAACAGGGACTCGGCGGCGTGGGACGAGATCGCGGCGATCCCCGCTGCGGTGAGCGAGACGATCGGCGCCTGGTCGACCCCGGTGGACATCCTCTCGCGATTTCGGGAGGCCGGCGGCTTCGCCGTATTGGGGCGGGGGTTCAACATCAGCACGGCTCACGAAATCGCGCTGAAGACCATGGAGATGACCTACAGCATCGCGCATCCGTTTGCGCTGCCGGACTTTCTGCACGGCCCGGTCGCCATGATGGACAGCAAGCTGCCCATCATCATGGTGGCGACCGAAGGAGCGATCGTGCGCGACATGATCGAGTTCATCGACGTGGCTCGCAGCCGGAACGCGCCGCTCGTCGTGATTTCCGACCGCGAGGATGCGCTCTCGGCCGCGCAGGTGCCGCTCCGGGTCGCGAGCGGTGTCAGCGAATGGCTGTCGCCGATCGCGGCGATCGTGCCCGGGCAGCTCTGGGCACTCGCGCTGGCCGAGGTGCGCGGGTTGTCGCCAGACGCGCCTCGCGGCCTGAAGAAAATCACTGAGACGGAGTAAGGCGCGGCACGAGGTCTTCCCCGAGCGCGTCGCGAATCGAGTCGTCGGCGCCGCGGAGGAGGCGGAGCGCGCGGGCGTAGGGGACTCCCGCTTTTTTCATGACGATCGCGGCCTTCACGTTCCACCGCGCCTTGATCAGCAGTTCGCCCGCCTCGTCCGGCTCCATGCCGGTCGTCATCGCGACGATGCGTTTGGCGCGATCCTTCAGCTTCTCGGACCCGGTCTGGACGTCGACCATCAGGTTTCCGTAGGTCTTGCCGACCCGGATCATCGCGATGGTCGTCAGCATGTTGAGCACCATCTTGGTCGCGGTCCCGGCCTTGAGCCGCGTCGATCCCGCGATCACTTCAGGCCCGACCGACGGCGCAATGATCAGATCGACGAAATTCTGCAGCTCGGTCTTCGGCCAGCAGGTGACGAAGATGATGCGCGCGTGCTTCTTGCGCGCGCCGGTCAGCGCGCCGCGCACGAACTGCGTGATGCCGCTGGCCGACACGCCGATGATGACGTCGCGCTTCGACACCCGCAGCCGCGCCACGCTGCGCGCGCCTTCCTCGAAGTTGTCTTCGACCCCTTCCCGCGCGCGGAACACCGCGTCCTGGCCGCCGGCCATGATCGCCTGCACGAGGAGCGGCGAGGTCCCGAACGTCGGCGGCATCTCGGCGGCCTCGACGACCCCGAGCCGTCCGCTCGTGCCGGCGCCGACGAGGAGAATCCGCCCGCCTTTCTTGAGGGCGCCGACGACAATCTCCACGCCGTGCGCGATCCGTTCGCGCTCCTTGTGGACGGCGCTGACGACCCGGCGGTCTTCGGCGCTGAACAGGTCGACGATGTCGGAAACCGGCATCTTGTCGATGCCAAGCGTGTCCGGGTTGATGGCTTCAGTCGGCAGGTCTTGCCATTTCGAATGGTACGGCATAGCGCGCGGCGAACGAAGTAGATTACCGTACAATCCCTTCACCGGGCGTTCGAATGTCTGATGCCGTTTCCTCGCGCGACATCGGTGGGTATCTCCGCCATCTGGAGGTCGAGCGCCGGATGTCGGTCAATACCCTGGACGCCTATCGGCGCGATCTCGAACGCGTCAGCGCCTATGCCGCCGCGCACGGGCAGACCCCAGCGGACCTGAGCCGCGGCGATCTCGAGGAGATCGTGCGCCAGTCGATGGCGTCCGGCCGGTCGCCGACGTCAACGGCGCGGATGGTGGCGGCGACGCGCAGCTTCTACAAGTACCTCCGCCTGACCGGCGCCGTCGCGCAGAATCCGGCCGAGGACCTCCACGGCCCGCGCACGTTGTCCGCGCTGCCGCGCTTCCTCTCGCTCGAAGAAGTCGACGCCCTCATCGCCGCGCCGGACGTCTCGACGCCGCGTGGCGTGCGCGATCGCGCGCTGCTCGAAGTGCTGTACGCGACCGGACTGCGCGTCTCCGAGCTCGTGGGGCTCCGGTTGACCGACGTGCGATCGGCACAGGGCTACCTCCAGTGCACGGGCAAGGGCGGCAAGGAGCGGATCGTCCCACTCGGCGACAGTGCGGCCGACTGGGTGCGGCGCTACGTCGCGGACGGCCGGCCGGCGTTGAGCCGTCGCGCCACGTCGCCGTGGCTGTTTGTCAACGCCCGAGGCGGCGCGCGGCTCTCGCGCATCGGCTTCTGGAAGATCCTCAAGGGCTACGGGCGGCAGGCGGGCACCCGGTCGCATCTCAGCCCGCACGTGCTCCGGCACTCCTTCGCGACGCATCTGCTCGAGCGTGGCGCCGATTTGCGCGCCATTCAGGCCATGCTCGGGCACGCCGACCTGTCGACGACGCAGATCTACACGCACGTGCTGGAGGCGCGGCTCCGGCAGGTGTACGACACGTTCCACCCGCGCGCGTGATTGACGGGCCGCGAGCGCGTCTGGTACTGTTAGCTGTTTGTCCGCGCGAATTGGCGCGGCTGAGAGGGTACTATCCATGGGGCGAAACGGCCGCCATCTGTTCACATCTGAATCCGTCACCGAAGGTCATCCCGACAAGATCGCCGACCAGATTTCCGACGGCGTCCTCGACGCCATCCTGGCGCAGGATCCGATGGCGCGCGTCGCCTGCGAGACGCTCGTCACGACCGGACTCGCCGTGATCGCCGGCGAGATCACCACCAACAGTTCCGTCGACTACCAGAAGGTCGTCCGTGAGGCCATCAAGGACGTCGGCTACACGCGCGCGAAGTTCGGCTTCGACTACGAGACCTGCTCGGTCCTGTCGGCGATCCACGAACAGTCGCGCGACATCGGCCAGGGCGTCGACACCGGCGGCGCCGGCGACCAGGGGCTCATGTTCGGCTTTGCCTGCACGGAGACGCCCGAGCTGATGCCGCTCCCGATCATGCTGGCGCATCAACTCGTCCGCGGTCTCTCCGAGACTCGCCGAAGCAACGGCCTCGACTACCTGCGGCCGGACGGCAAGTCCCAGGTGACGGTCGAGTACGACAACGGCAAGCCGGTGCGCGTGGACGCGGTCGTCGTCTCGACCCAGCACAGCCCGGATGCGACGCACGCCAAGATTACGGGCGACCTGACCGAGCGCATCATCACCAAGACGATTCCGTCGGCGATGATGGACAAGCAGACGAAAATCTACGTCAACCCGACCGGCCGTTTCGTGACCGGCGGCCCGCATGGCGATGCCGGCGTCACCGGCCGCAAGATCATCGTCGACACCTACGGCGGGCGCGGCGCCGCACGGCGGCGGCGCGTTCTCCGGCAAGGACCCGACGAAGGTCGATCGGTCGGCGTCGTACATGGCCCGCTACATCGCGAAGAACATCGTCGCGGCCGGGCTGGGCGAGCGGGCGCTCGTGCAGCTCGCCTACGCGATCGGCGTCGCCGATCCCGTCTCGGTCCTCGTGGACACCAGCGGCACCGGCAAGATCGACGACGACAAGATCGTCGATCTCGTGCGCGAGCACTTCAAGCTGACGCCCGCGGGCATCATCGAGACGCTCGACCTGCGCCGGCCGATCTATCGCAAGACCGCCGCCTTCGGTCACTTCGGCCGCACGGAACCCGAGTTCACCTGGGAGCGCACCGACAAAGCCGCTGCGCTCAAGGCCGCCGCGGGTCTCTAAGGCGAGAGCGTGCGTCGCGCGCTCACCGCAGTCCTGTTCGCCACGGCGGCCGTCGTGACCGCCGTGGCGATCTTCGTCGCCTTCACGCTCCCGCGCCGCGCGGATCGTCTCGCCGCACCCGTTCCCGCCACGGTCGTCTTCGGCGCCTACCACATTCATTCCAGTCGCTCCGACGGCACCGGCACGATCGACGAGATCGCGGCCGCGGCGTCCAAGGCCGGCCTGCAGTTCATCATCGTGACCGATCACGGTGACGGCACGCGGGCGCCGGATCCGCCGGCGTATCGCCATGGCGTCCTCGTGCTCGACGCCACGGAAATCAGCACCTTCGATGGCCACCTGGTCGCGATGCACATGAAGCAGCCGTCGCCGTACCCGCTGGCGGGGGAGGGGAGAGACGTGGCGGAAGACGTCGCCCGGCTCGGCGGCTGGGTGGTGGTGGCCCACCCGGACTCGATGAAAGACGATCTGCGGTGGCGGGCGGCGAATGTGCCGTTCGACGGCATCGAGTGGGTGAATGCCGACTCGGAGTGGCGCGACGACAGGCCGTCGCGCCTCGCGGCGGTCTTCGTTCGATCGCTCGTTCGTCCCGCCGAGTCGATGATGTCGCTGTTCGCGCGGCCCGCGCGCACGCTTCAGCGATGGGACACGGCGCTGCGGGCGCGGCCGGTGATTGGCCTGGCCGCCGTCGATGCGCACGCGAACATCGGATGGTCCGAGGACGAGGAGCCGCGGCGGCGGACGGCGCTCGCCCTGCCGTCGTACGGGTCGCTGTTTCGCGTCCTCGCACAGGCCGCCGTGCTGGAGCGCGCGTTCTCGGGGGACGCGGCGGCGGACGCCGAGCGGCGTGTGGGCCGCGCTCGAGGCCGGACGGACGTTCTCCATTACGCGCGCCATCGCCACTCCCGCAGTGCTGGCGTTCGAGGCCGACGCGAGACGGCACCACGTGGCCGATGGGCAGCACGATCGACGCCACCGCGGCGCCGCCGAGCTTGCGGGCCTCGGTGCCGGGCGTCGACAACGTGCGCCTGGTCGCTGGTCCGCGACGGCCAGCAGATCGTCTCCGGGCAGGGAACGGTGACCATGGCTGCCGCGCCGCCGGGCGTCTATCGCGTCGAAGCGTACTACCCGGGCGCGTCGTTCCCGTGGATGATGTCCGGCGCCATCCGGGTCGAACGCGAGAACGCCGCGCTCGGTCCGGGCGGCGGCGGAGCGGCCGCCGGTGTCGCGGCGAAGTTGCTCACGCTCGGTCCCGAGACCTCGCGCCACGTCGAGCACGATCCCGGCTCGACCGCGTCATTCGATCGTGACGGGCAAGGCGTGCGGTTCGCGTTCCGACTCGGCACCGGGCGCGCCGGCCGGCCAGTACGCCGCGATTGACCAGCGATCTCTCGACCGACGCCGGCGTCGATCGCGTGACGTTCACGGCGCGAGCGAACCGGCCGATGCGGCTGGTCGCTGGAGGTCCGGCTGCCGGGCCGAACAGCGCGCGCTGGCGGCGGTCGTTCTACGTCGACGAGACGCCTCGCACCGTACACGATTCTCGTCCGCGACCTGGAGCCGGTCGACGGTCCCACCACACTACGACCGATCGCCGCCCGCCTGCAGGCCGTGCTCGTCGTCGCCAATACGCTCAACACCGCCCCGGGACCGACGGCGTCGTGTGGCTGACCGGGATGCAGCTCGGGAGTCGGTGACCCCCGCAGACTGGTTTATGGCGCGGGCCCGAGGCGTGGGCGTGGGGCCCCACGCCCATGCATAAAGTCAGCAGCGCCATCTTTGTTTAGTAGCGTGGGGCCCCACCCCCACGCCTCGGGCCCGCGCCACCAACCGGCGCGGGGTGCTCTCTTGCTCTTCTCCGTGTCCTCTAGCTCTTCTCCGTGTTCTCGTTCTTCCCGCTCTTCTCCGTGGCCTCGTTCTTCCTCACGTGCGGACCGTGAACATCAGGTAGAGCGCCGCCGCGAGAAAGAGGACGTTCGTCGACCAGGCGGCGAGGAGGGCAGGCAGCAGTCCCGCGCCGCCCGCCGCCATGAAGAAAGTCGTCAGCAGCCAGTAGGCAAACGACAGCACGATCGCGAGGCCGATGCCGTAGAGGGCGCCGCTCCGGCCGATGGTGACGCCGAAGGGAATCGCGAGCAGCGTCATCACCAGCGTCGAGATCGGAAAGGCGATCTTGCGGTGATAGTCCACCGCCTGCGGCGCCGCGTTGTAGCCGCTGGCCTTGAGCTTTTCGACGTGCTGCTTGAGTTGGGAGAGCCGCATCTCGCTGGCGTCGACCTGAGAGCGCTGAAAATCCGACAGGGGAGCCAGCGCCATGGACAGCTGCGTGAAGCTGGCGGGCGCCTGCAGGCCGCCGCCCGTGCGATCGAACTGCTGCGACCAGCCCTGTTCGGCCTTCCACGCCGTGTCGCTGAAGGTGGCCCGGGCGGCGTACGTGTGGCTCGTCACGCGGTACGGCGAGCGGGCCGTCTCGAAGACCGACAGGTTGTTGAGGGTGCCGCGACGTCCGTCGAGCGAGGCGTAGTAGTAGACGCGACCAGTGTCCACGCTGGCCAGCCAGTTCAGGTTGTTCGTGTCGTACGTCCGCGGCGGGCGGCCCCGGATCACGTCGCTCAGGATCTCGGCGCGCCGGTTGGCGGTCGTCAAGCACGCGCTCGTCGAGCATGAAGAGGACGCCGCTCCAGACGACCCCGATCAGGAGGAGCGGCAGTGCGGTGCGATACAGGCTGACGCCGCAGGCGCGCATCACGGTGAGCTCGCCGGTGCGGGTCAGGCCGCCGATCGTGCCGAGCACGGCGACCAGCGTCGCGCTGGGAATCGCGAAGGCGATGAATTTCGGCGTCGAGTACCAGAGGTAGCTGAGGAACATCCAGGTATTGGCCTGGCCCTTGAACAGCTTCTGGGACATGTCGAGAAACGTGCCGACGTAATAGAGCGAGATCAGGCTGACGAACGCGAGGCCGATGGTGCGCAGATAGCGCCCGCTGACATA
This sequence comes from uncultured Acidobacteriota bacterium, assembly GCA_963816795.1. Taxonomy (GTDB): domain Bacteria; phylum Acidobacteriota; class Vicinamibacteria; order Vicinamibacterales; family SCN-69-37; genus CAWFLT01. The sequence continues at coordinate 64,751 of CAWFLT010000011.1, forward strand.
GCGGTCGAGGATGCGCGGCGCCGGAAGCGACAGGCGGGGAATCCGAATCACCACGACGGTGCGCGGCGAGGACGTCATCGTGCCGGCGGGTGCGGCCTCGGCCGCGGCCACGACGGGCTTCCGCCGCCACCGCGTCAGAAACTCAGGCGCCTGCAGCGTGAGGGCGCCGCCGCTGGAGCGGCCGCGCCACCAGACGGCGGCGGCGCCGAGGACGCCGAGGACGATGTTGGGCAGCCAGCGTGCCCACTCGGCCGGCAGGCCGCTGCGCGCGCCCTCCCAGTTGCCGGCCTTCGTCCACGCGTCGGCCATACCCATCAGGCCCCAGTAGACCAGGATGACGGCCAGCCCGAGGGTCAGACCGGCGAGTTTGCCTTCTTTCCGGGTGTTGAGGCCAAGCGCCAGCCCGAGCATCGCGAAGACGAGGCACGCCACCGGAAACGAGAACTTCTGGTGGAGGTACATGATCTCGTTGTGGGGGCTGTCGCGCGGCCGCGCGCTTGTCAGCGATGGCTTTCTTCAGATCCGAGATCCGCATTTCCGGCAGGCCGCGGTCGATCCGGCCGGAGCCAAAGACGGCCTCGGGGCTGACGGCGATCGAGATCGGGCTCTGTCGCGACGTCGAGTACACGCGCGACCCGTCCTCGCCGGGCGAATACCGCGTGGCCTGATGGAGGATCAGCCGCACCAGTTTTTCCTCGCGGTCGATCAGGAGCAATCCGCTTTCCGCCGTCGTGATGGTGGGGGTCATCTGCCGGACGTCCGGTGGGTGACGTCTCGGCCAGGAGCACGCCGTCCCAGCCGCCGCCCGGCTTCTCGTCGTTGACGTAGAGGACCATGCCCGGAAAGCGCTCGAAGAAGATGCGGGGCTTGATGTCGGTCTCGCTCTGCTGGCTCAGGAGCTTCCAGCGGGCCTCGACGAAGGCGAGGTTGCCGTCGGGCACGGCCTTCACCATCACGTAGAGGTCGATCAGCCCGATGACCGCGCCGAGCAGGAGGACCGGCCGGAGGAGCCGAAGCGGACTCACGCCACAGGCCAGCAGGGCCACCGACTCGCGGTCGCCGGACATCCGGCCGAGGGCGATCAGCAGTCCGGTCAGGAAGGCCATCGGAATGGTGACGCCCAGGGCCTGCGGCAACAGGGTCGCCAGCATGAACGCGACGGTCGGGATCGGGACGCCCTTGGACAGGAGCAGCTGCGCCTGGCTGAGCATCGGGTCGACGGCGAGGACGAAGGTGTAGACGGCCAGCGCCAGGAGAAAGGGCGCAATCGTCTCCCGGATCAGATACCGATCGAGGACCTTCATCGAGGACACGATAACACGCGGATTTCGCCATGCCGGAGGCGCGATCCGGCGCCGCGATCCGGGCGGCGCGGGGCGCGATCCGGGCCTCCGCAAGTTTTCCACAGGCCACTTTCTTCGGCCGATCCATAACGTCTGATAAGACATGTTATGTTTACTTAAGGACTCGGAGGGCTGGCTGGACAGTTCCGGGAGTCCATGTGGACGCGGAGTCCAGGGACTGCGTCCGGAGGTCCGGCGTGAACTCGCGCTTGAGGTCCGGACGTGAACCGCGAAGCTCTGAAGCTCGCTTGAGGTCCGACGTGCGGCGTTGACCGGCCCGCGCTGGCGGTTCCGAGGTCCGCGCGCTGCGCTGACGCTCGAACGCGCGGCTCGAGGTGCTGCTCGACCTGCGCGACGAGGTCGCGCTGACCTGCGCGCGAGCTCTCGAGCGCCACGCTCCGACGGACGTGCGCGACTTGCTCACGGCTGCGACCTCGGACGTCATGGCTGCGGCCGGACCTCAGCGCAGTCTCGAACCTGACGTCGGCGAACCTCAGCCGGGGCCGGCGTTCGAGCCGTTCCGTGAACCTCGGAACCCTCGGAACCACGGCACCCCGGAACCACCCAGTCGGTGGCCCGTCTACTGAGCTCTTCAATTCGCTGAATGATGCCCTCGAGGGCCGCGATGACTTCCTCGCGGTCGACGTCGCTCTTTCGGAACTGCAGGCGCAGGTTGAAGGTCTTGGTGGGCGGCCGGTATTGGAAGACGAAGGCCTTGGGCCGGCCGGCTTTGGCGGTTTTCACGGCGGTGGCTTTGCGCGCTTGTTCGCGGGTGATGGTCGGCTGGCCTTCCCGGGTCAATTCCTCGATCAGCGCGGTCATTTTCTGCGGCGTCTGTTGCCTAACTACCTGTAAAAGCAACGACTTAGAGGAAATGTCGGCCAGCCGACAAAGATTTCGGACGTCTGCGGGCATTTCTGAGAGCGCCAGCGACTCCGTGACGGACGTGCGCGACTTGCCGAGCCGGCGCGCCAGGTCCTCGTGAGTGTAGCCGCACTTCTCGGCGAGGCTCGACATCGCCTCGGCCTCCTCGAACGCGCTCAGGTCCTTGCGCTGGAGGTTCTCGACCAGCGCCACCTCGATGATTTCGGTGTCGTCGACGTCCCGAATCACGACCGGCAGCTCGCGAAGGCCGACGCGGATCGCCGCCTGGTAGCGCCGTTCGCCAGCCACGATCTGATACCGGCCGCCGCGCTGCCGGACCACCAGCGGCTCGATGATCCCCTTCTCGGAAATGGAGGCCACGAGCTCGGACAGGTCGCCCATGACCTGCCGGGGCTGGTCCGGGTTCGGGGTCCACCCGGTCGATTGGCACCATCCGCCCGATCGGAGACCCGGCCGACGCCGCCAGGGCGTCCACGTAGTGCGCGTCGTGGCGCATCTTCAGAGAAACGGGCAGTCCGCGCTTAGACACGATCGATAACCTCCTCGCACAGCCGGTAATACTCCGTCGCCCCCGACGACTCGGGCGCGAACCGGAAAATCGATTCCTTGTACGCCGGACTCTCCTCGAGCCGGACGCTCTTGGTAATCACCGTGCGGAATACCTTCTTGCCAAACACCTTGTCGATCTGGCTCCGGATGTCACGGGCCAGCGCCGTGCGCTTGTCGTGCATCGTGATGACGACGCCAAGGATGCGGAGCGTCGGGTTCGCCCGGGACCGGACCTTCTCGATCGTCTCGAGCAGGTCGTCCGTGCCCTTCGAGCGCGAAGTACGACGACTGGATGGGGATCATCAGGTGGGTCGCCGCGACCAGCGCGTTGACCGTCAGCAGCCCGAGCGCGGGCGGGCAGTCGATGACGACCGCCTCATACTCGCCCTGAACCGCCGCCAGCTTGTCCTTGAGCTTGAAATGGGAGTCGAGCTCCCCCACCAGCCGGGCCTCGAGCTTGGCCAGCGCAATCCGCGACGGCGCGACCCACAGGCTGTCTTGCGTCGCCGGCTTGATGATGTCGGCCAGTCCGAGCTGCGCATCGACGAAGACGTCGTACATCGATCGCTCCACGCGCCGACGTCGAGGAACGACATCGTGCTGTTGGCCTGGGGGTCGAGGTCAATCAGGAGGGTCTTCTTCTTTCGAAGGGCGAGAGCCGCGGCGAGATTGATCGCCGTCGTCGTCTTGCCAACGCCGCCTTTCTGGTTGGCGATTGCGATAACCATGTGGTCCGAGAGGGAACTCCTTGGCTTTGGGGAGACGGTCCATTCTAGGAGTGCCCTTGGGGGCTGTCAAGCAAACTCCCCTACATCTTGTAGCCCAAATCGTCCGGATCCAAACTTTCGAGCCAGCGCTGGAGCCGTTCCTGGTCCGCCTGCTCGCTCGTCACCTCGACCGACCGGGAGCGGTCGAGCACTTTGGTGTCCACGAAGACCGGCGTGCGGGTCCGGATGGACAGGGCGAGCGCGTCGCTGGGGCGCGCGTCCACGAAGATGACCTCCCCGTTTCTTCGCAGTTCGAGGTAGGCGAAGAACGTGCTCTCACGCAGGTCAGAAATGACCACCCGATCGAGCGTGGCGCCAAGCTCGACGACGAGGTTGCGCAGCAGGTCGTGCGTCATCGGCCGCGGCGGCGCCACGTTCTCGACCTGCAGCGCAATCGCGTTGGCTTCGACCGGGCCGACCCAGATCGGCAGCACGCGCTGATTGTCAGCGTCACGAAGCAGGACGATCGGCATGTTCGTGACGGGATCCACCATCAGACCCTTGATCGACATTTCAATCAGCATGTTCCGTCTCCCGACCTTCGTAGCGCGGCTTGGGTTCGAAGCCGCGTTGGTCAACCCTGGCGACGCCGCGCAAGCTGTTTGGCGCCGCCTCAGTAATCGTGACCGGAATCAGCCGGCCGATCCACTCGTCCGGGCCCGCGAAGTTGACGACCGTGTTGCCCGGTGTCCGCCCCGTCAGTTCCCATGCGCGCCGCCGCGACACGCCGTCCACCAGCACTTCGACCACGGCGCCGACGGCGGCCGCGAACCAGACGCCCTGCATCGTCGGCCTGAAGCTTCTGCAGCGCCAGGATACGGCGGGTCTTCTCCGCCTTCCGGGACGTCGTCTGCCAGCCGCTTGTTGGCCAGGGTGTTCGGCCTCGACGAGTACTTGAAGGAATACATCGAGTGGTATCTGGCCTGCCGGACAAGGTCCAGCGTCTGTTCAAAGTCATCGGCGGTCTCGCCGGGGAAGCCCGACGATCATGTCGGTCGAGAGCACGACGCCGGGAATCTCGGCCCGCAGCGTCTCGCACAGTTCGAGATACGACTCGCGCGTGTAGCGCCGGCGCATCGCTTTCAGGACGCGGTTCGAGCCTGACTGCACCGGCAGGTGGAAATGCTTGCACACGGGCGGCAGGTCGCGGACGGCGGCGATGAGACGCGGCGTGACGTGCCGCGGATGCGGACTGGCGAACCGGACGCGACGAATGCCGCCGATCGCGCTGACCCGCTCCAGGAGGGCCGGGAAGTCGCAGGACGCATCGTCCGGCGCCTGGTAGTGGTTGACGATCTGCCCGAGCAACTGCACCTCGACGCGGCCGGTGTCGGCGGCTCGCTGCACCTCGGCGAGGATGTCGCGGACGGGACGCATTCGCTCGTGCCCGCGCGTGTACGGCACCACGCAGAAGCTGCAGAACTCGTTGCAGCCTTCGATGATGGTGACCCAGGCGCGGAAGGGATCCGATGGTCTGGCGACTCCGAGCGGAAACGAGACGTCGTCGTGCGGGTTGATGTCCACTTGCGGCGCCCGCTGTTCCCTGGCTTCGCGCAGCAGCCGCGGCAGCTCTTTCAGGCTCTGCGTGCCGGCGATGACATCAATCGGACGGTCCCGCCGAAGGAGCTTCGTCCCCTCCTGTTGCGCGACGCACCCGGTGACGGCGACGAGCGGTGTGGTGCCGCGCTCCGAGGCCTGCTCGCGGATCTCGCCCAGCCGCGTATACAGCTTCTCTTCGGCCCGCTCGCGAACGCTGCAGGTGTTCACGACGATGACGTCGGCCGAGCGGTCGTCGGGCGCGAGCTGGTAGCCGTCGGCCTCCAGGAGGCCGGCGATCCGCTCGGAGTCGTGATAGTTCATCTGGCAGCCGAACGTCTCGACGAAGTACTTGCCCTTCATCGGCGGCCCTTCGCTTTCGATCGGCCCGGACTTTCGCTTTCGCCTTTCGCTATTTGTTTGCCCTTTCGCCTCGTCTCGAGCATTTCGCGAGCCGACGCGAGCACCCGGGAAGAGACGGTGGCCCCCGCGATCATCCTGCCGAGCTCGGCTTCGCGGCCCGGGTCATCGAGGCGTGCGAGCAGCGTCTCCGTGCGACCGCCACGGAGCTGCTTGGCAATCTGGAAGTGGACGTCGGCGCGCGCGGCGATCTGTGGCAGGTGCGTGATGCACATGACTTGCGTCCGGCGCCCCAATGTCTGGAGCCGCGCGCCGACGGCGTCCGCCGCTGCCCCACCGATGCCGGCGTCGACCTCGTCGAAGATGAGGGTGCGGCCGGCTTCGTCGCGTGAGGCGGCCAGGTGGAGCGCGAGCATCACCCGCGATAGTTCCCCGCCCGAGGCAATCCGAGCCAGCGGGCGCACGTCCTCCCCCGGGTTCGGCGAGAAGTAGATCTCCGCGTCGTCAATCCCGCGCCGGGTCCAGGTGTCGGGGTGCGCCAGCGGCTGAAACCTGATTTCGACGCGCGACTTCGGCATCGCCAGCTCGGCGAGATCGATCTCGAGGGCCCGGGCCAGGGTGGGGCCAGCGGCCTCGCGGGCGGCCGAAAGCGATCGTGCGACGGTGAGGAACGCGTCCCTCGTCTCGCGCTCGCGCCTTTCGAGCGTGGCGGCGCGCTCCTCCGAGGCACCCAACTCGGACAACTCTTCGCGCAAGGCCGCCTGCCGGGCGAGGACGCCGGCGAGTGAGGGGCCGTACTTCTTCTTGAGGCGCTCGAGTGCGGCCAGCCGGTCTTCCACCGCCTGCAGGCGATCGGGCGCGGCGTCCAGTTCGCCGGCGTAGCCGCGCAGGAAGAAGGCGAGATCTTCGAGGCGCGACTTGAGATCGTCGCGCTGGTCGAGGTACGGCGCGAAGCGGCCGTCGAGCGCCGCCAGATCGGCGAGACGCTTCCAGACCACGGCCAGCGAGGACAGCGCCGCGGATTCGCTGTCGTAGAGCGCGCTGTAGGCCTCGGCCGAGAGCCGGCTGAGACGGTCGGCGTTGGCGAGCACGCCGCGTTCGATGCCGAGCGCTTCGTCCTCGCCCTCGCGTGGCGAAGTCTTCTCGATGTCCTGCAACTGAAACGACGCCATGTCGATGCGCGCACGCTTTTCACGGTCGTCGAGGCGCGTGCGATCGAGCGCGGCGACGGCGGTGCGCCACTCGTCGAACCGCGCGCCCACTTCACTGACGGCGGACGCGTGCCCGGCGAATCCGTCGAGGAGCGCGACATGCTCGTGCGGATCGAGCAGCGTCTGATGCTCGTGCTGCCCGTGCAGCTCGACGAGTCCGTCCCCGAGCTCGCGGAGCGCCGCCGTCGTGGCGAGCGCGTCGTCGATGAAGGCCCGGCTGCGCCCGTGCGCCGACACCTCGCGGCGCACGATGACTTCCTGGCCCTGTCGCTCGAAAATCGCCTGCACGGTCGCGGCCGCTTCCCCGGTGCGCACGAGGTCGGCGCTCGCCCGCCCGCCGACGAGCAGGTCGATCGCTTCCACGAGAATGGTTTTGCCAGCGCCGGTTTCGCCGGTGATGATGTTGAGGCCCGGCTCGAACTCCACCTCGAGCGCCTCGATGACGGCGAGATGGCGAACACTCAGGAAGCGAAGCATGCCGGAACCGGAACTCTCATGGTATCAAACCCTTGCCAGCCGTACGGGCGCGTGCTACGCTTTTTGCGTTCGCGCTGTCCCAGCGGCGCATCTACCACTCTTGTTCGGTGGAGGTGTCTTTGCGTCCGCTCGGCACGCTAATCCTGGCGTTCCAGGATTCAGCCTTACCCCTCGCTCCGTCGGCCAATCCGCACACAGACGTCCTCTCGCTGATCCTGAACGCGTCATTGGTCGTCCAGATTGTGCTGGTCGTGCTGCTGCTCTTCTCGGCAGCCTCGTGGGGCATCATCTTCTACAAGTACCGACAGCTCGCACGCGCTGAAAAGCAGACGGCGTCGTTCATCGAGGTGTTTCGCAAGAGCAGCCGCTTTTCCGAAGTACAGGCGGTGTGCGCGCTCGCTGGCCGCCAGCCCGCTCGTGGGTCTGTTTCAGTCCGGCTACGCCGAGCTCAACGCGCAGTTGCGCGCCGCGGGAGAGCACAGCAAGCCGGGCGAGGCGGCGGCGCGTCCAACCCTCAGGAGCCTGGAGGCCGTGGATCGGGCGTTGCTGCGCGCATCGACGACCGAGATCGCCAAGCTCGAGCATCGCGTGGCGTTTCTCGCCACGACGGCGTCGATTACGCCGTACATCGGCTTGTTCGGCACCGTCTGGGGCATCTTGAACTCGTTCCTCGGCATCGCGCAGGCGGGGTCCACCAGCCTGGGCGTCGTGGCGCCTGGCATCGCCGAAGCGCTCATCGCCACCGCGGTCGGGCTCTTCGCGGCGATTCCGGCCGTGTACTTCTACAACGACGTCACCGGACGCGTGAAGGCATTCGCGAACGCGATGGAAGACTACTCGCTCGAGTTCCTGACGATTGCCGAGCGCAACTTCACCTGAGCCATGCCAAAACTCGAGCCGATGCAGCAGCCCGTGGGACGGACCGGCGGACGCCGCGCCCGCGCGATGCGGGTGTCTTCTTCGCTGGCCGAGATCAACGTGGTGCCGCTCATCGACGTCATGCTGGTGCTGCTGGTCATCTTCATGGTGGCGGCGCCGATGATGCAGCAGGGTTTCGAGATCCAGTTGCCGAAGTCGGCCCAGAATCGGGCGCTGAAGACCCAACCGATTACCGTCACCGTGCCGATAAGCTTTCGGAAGGATCAGCGCGTGCAGCTCAACAGCGAGGCGGTCCGGCTCGATCTGCTGCCCGAGCGCGTTCGGCAGGAACTGACGGGCCGCGCGTCGCAGGACGTGGTACTTTCAGCAGACGGGCAGATTACCTATCAAGAGGTGATCACGGTGATGGACCGGCTGATGCAGGGTGGCGTGAGCAACGTCAACATGCAGACGCAACCGCTGGCGGGACGGACGCCATGACGACGACGCTGTCGCTGCGGCGGCCGGGCGCCGACGGGCCTGCGCGGATGATCGCGTGGTCGCTCGCCATCCACGCGATCGGCGTCATGGGACTCTTCCTGGTGCCAAGAGGCTGGCTGGTCAACCGGCAACTGCCGCCCAAACTGATGACCGTCAGTCTCGGGTCCGCTGGCGTCAAGACGGGCGGGATGAACCCGGTCGGCGCGCAGCGAGTGGACGAAGTGGCGCCGCCACCCAAGCGGCCAGAGACGAAGAACGCCGTGCAGCCGCAGCCCGAGACGGCGATCGCGGTGCCGAAGACGCCGCCCAAGGTCATTCCGCCGAAGTCGTCGGTCACCTCGCCCGCTGTCATGACCAAGCGGCCGCCGGTCACCGGCGAGCAAGTCACGCCGGGGCCGTCGCGTGCGTACACGGGCAGCACGACGCAAACCACGGGTCTCGCGATTGGCGGCGGCGCGGGCGGCGCGGAGACGTCGCTGCCCGCCGACTTCTGCTGTCCCGAGTACATCGCGGAGCTCATCCGCCGGATCACGGCCAACTGGGAAAACAAGCAACCCGAGACGGGCACGACGGTGATGAAGTTCGTGATCAACCGCGACGGCTCGTTCAGCAAGCCGGAGCTCGAAACCTCGAGTGGGAGCGTCCTGCTCGATCTCAAAGCGCGGGCGGCGTTCGATCGCTTGCGGATCGACCCGTTGCCGCGCGCGTACTCCGAAGACAAACTGACGATCCATCTCAGATTCCCCTATGTGAGGTAGTTGATGCTGGCGAAGATCGCAATCCCCGTGGTCGTCCTCGGCTCGGTCGTGCTGGCGAGCCCGGCGCTGGAGGTCGCTGGTCTCGACGTCACGAGCCATGCCATGCCGGTGCTGTCGGAACAGCAACCGCAACAGCAGAGCGAAATGGTCATTACGCTCTCGAGCAAGGGTTCCAATCCGAAGGTCGGGATCCCCGACTTCGTCATCGCGGGCAATAGCGCCGCGTTGCAGGCCGTTGCCAAAACGATGGGCGACGTGCTCGCCTACGACCTCGACTTCGAGCGGGAATTCACCGTGGTGTCACGGAGCGTGACCGCCTCGATTCCCGCGGCGACGACCCCTGAAACCCTGCCGTTCTCGCGCTGGGCCGAAGCTGGCGCCGACTACGTCCTGCTGGGCACGGCGTCGGCGTCGGGTGACCGGATGCCGGTCGACGTCCGGATGGTCAGCGTGAAGGGCACGACCGCCGGACAGAGCGTGGGCTTCACCTACGATGGTTGCTCGCTCGCCAATCCGCGGTACTGCGCGCACTTCATCGCCGACGACCTGCACTTCAAGATTCGGAACGTCGAGGGCGTGGCGCGCACGCGCTTTGCGTTCTCGTCGGATCGCGATGCCATGCAGATGCCAGGTCGGCCACAGAATACGGGCGGGCAAGGCAAGGAGGTCTACCTCGCAGACTATGACGGCGCCAACCAGATGCGGCTGACGGTCAACCGCAACCTGAATATCGCGCCGAAGTGGGGACCGGATCCGCGGACGCTCGGGTACACGTCGTACGTGACCGGTTTCCCTGACGTCTATCTCACGCTGCTGGATGGCCGCGCGCCGCTGAAGCCTGGCGGGGGCACGGAAGAGATCCACAACATGCTTCCGGCGATCTCGCCCAACGGCAACCGCATCGCGTACGCCTCGACGCGCGGATCCTCGAACGGCCATTGGGACATCTGGGTGGCGGATCGTGACGGACGGAACCTGCAGAACCTGACCCCGAACACGCCGAACAGCACGGAGAGCGCGCCGACCTGGTCACCGTCCGGCACGCAGCTCGCGTTCACGTCCGATCGCGTGGGCAGCAACCAGATCTACATCATGAACGTCGACGGCACCGGCGTGCAGAAACTCACCGCCGAGAGGCGGACCGATCGTCCGTCCTGGTCGTCGCAGAACTACATCGCGTACTCCACCGAACGGCCGGCCGGCAACGACGTCGCCGTCTTCGACATCGCCACCGGCCGCAATGTCGTCGTCACCGACGGACTGGGTTCGAACGAAGGCCCGTCGGTGGCGCCCAACGGCCGGCACATCGCATTCGTCACCACCCGCTGGGGCCGCGACCAGATCGCCGTGGTCGACTACCCCAGTCCCGGCAAGGTTCGCCGCATTACCGAATCGGGCACCAACACGTATCCGAGCTGGTCGCCGTCGCCGAAAGTTTCCAGCGCGAAGTAGCGCGCGTTTCCTCGAGGATCCCATGAGACGATTCCTGCTCAGCGTTCTGACCGTCGCCCTCGCCGCGAGCATCGTGGCGTGCGGGAAGAAGCCGCCGGCGGTGGCGGGCCCGCACAGCACGTCCCCGCCGTTCCCCGGCTCGGTCAGCGCGCCTCCCATGCCGACCCCGATGCCCCCGCCGCCGGTGCCTCCCGACCCGACCATTTCGTCGGGCGGCGCGATCACCAGCACCTCGAACGACGCGCGGAGCATCGACGACATCAATCGCAACTCGCCGCTCAAACCGGCGTTCTTCCGCTACGACAGCGACGCGATCGACGATCTGGCGCGCAAGATCCTGAGCGAGAACGCCGAGGTGCTGAAGGCCAACAGCAAATGGGTGATTACGATCGAAGGCCACTGCGACGAACGCGGCACCGCCGAGTACAATCTGGCGTTGGCCGATCGGCGCGCCCTGGCCGCCAAGAGCTATCTGGTGTCGCTCGGCATCGCGGCAGATCGGCTGAAGACCGTCAGCTATGGCAAGGAATTCCCCTTCGATCCCGGCCATGACGAGGATTCGTGGTCAGAGAATCGGCGCGCGCATTTCACGCTGACTGCGAAATAGACTGAGCGGTTCGACACTGATGTAGCGCGCTGAGTGGGAGACCGAGGACGTCGCTCCGGCGACCCGGCTGAGGACGCGCATGAACCGATATGCGTCCTGACCGATCGGCTCAGCTGAGGCGCTGCCGTCCCTGATCGTCACGACGCTCTTGATCGCGCGGCCGCCGCACCCGCGGCCGCCCAGAACCGGACGGAAATGCAGCTCATGGCGGAGCTCCGCATGGTGCACGAGGAAGTGCAGCGTCTCCAGGCGGGCCTCAACGCCCTCGTCGAGCAGATGAAGGCGTCGAATACCCGCCTCGACACGCAGGCGGAAGACCTGCGAAAGGGCTTCGCGAATCAGAACGTGAGCATCGGCGAGATCCGGAACACGGTGCAGACGCTCTCGACGCGCGAGAACGAAAGCGCCATCAACGTCTCGCGCCTGACCGGTGAGATCAAGGCGATCCGCGACGGGCTCACGATTCAGCAGACGCTCCTCAACAACATCATCAACCTGGTGCAGACGCCTCCGGACCCCAACGCGGTCACGGCACCTGCCGGTGCGACCCCGCCGCCAACCGCGCCGGCCGGGGGGGCCGGGACGCCCTTGCCGCCCTCGCCGACCAGCTATTACAGCGCCGCCCGCGGATTCTATGCCTCGTCAAAGTTCGACGAAGCGATTGAGATGTCGAGAGAGGCGATCAAGCAGTTTCCGGATTCGCCTGACGCACCTGCCGCGCAGATGACCATCGGCGACTCGTACTCGGCGCTGGGCAAGTTCAAGGAGGCGCTCGAGGCCTACACCACGGTCATCGCGAAGTACAAGGGGGCCGAACAGGTGCCCGACGCCTACTTCAAGCAGGGCATCACCTACGCGCAACTCAAGCAGACGGCGCAGGCCCGCGCGAGCTATAACTACGTGATCAAGAATTTCCCCGACAGCACCGCCCGCACGCTCGCGGAGCAGGCGCTCAAGAAGCTCGGGGGCGGGGGCGGGCCGGGCTAGCCGGCCGCGCGGAGGACTCCAGACATGGGCAGTGTGAACAAGGCGATCCTGGTCGGCAACCTGGGTCGGGACGCTGAAATGCGCTTCACGGCCGGCGGGACGCCGGTCGCCACCGTCAGTCTCGCGACGACGGAACGCTTCACCGATCGCGAGGGCGAGAAACGTGAAGACACGCAGTGGCATCGGATCGTGATCTGGGGCAAGACGGCCGAGTCGTTGCACGAGTACCTGAAGAAGGGCAAACAGATTTACGTCGAGGGCCGCATCCAGACGCGCGAGTGGACCGACAAGGAAGGCAAACCGCAGAAGACCACCGAGATCCGCGCCGATCGCATCGTCTTGCTCGGCGGTGGCGGCGGTGGCGGCGGCGAAGGCCGCGCCGCACGCCCGGCCCGCGGCGCGTACGCGGAAGCAGGAGAGCAGTCGCCAGACAACTCCCCCGTCGACGCTCCGAACGACGACGACATTCCGTTTTAGGGACTGACGATAACAATGGGGCAATGAGCCAATGAGGCAATGCGGCAATGGGGCAATGAAGCTTCATTGCCTCATTCACCCATTGCCTCATTGCCTCATTGCTTACGCGCGCCCCGTCCCTGCTCCCAACGCTTTCACGAGTGTCTGTGTCAGCGGCTCCAGCGCTTGATAGACGGCGTCGACTGACGTTGCCCGCAGCGCTTGTCTGGCGAGCTCCGCCGCGCGGCGAGTGTCGAGCGCGCCGAGGCTGTGTTTGACGACCGGGATCGCGCTCGGCGCCATGCTGAACGAGCGGAAGCCCAGGCCGACGAGCAAGCCAACGAGGAGCGGGTCGGCCGCCATCTCGCCGCAGACCGCCACTTCGCAGCGCGCGCGCTTTGCCGCGACGGCGATGCCGCGCAACAGGCGCAGCACCGCCGGCGCCGCCGGTTCGTAGTGGCCGGCCAGCCGTTCGTCGGTCCGGTCGACCGCCAGCGTGTACTGAATCAGATCGTTCGTGCCGACGCTGAGGAAATCCGCGCACTTGCCGAGTTGATCGACAGTCAGCGCCGCGCCCGGGACCTCGATCATCGCGCCGATCGGCACGGGAATCGTGGTGCCGACCTCGGCGCGAATCGCGTCGATGAGCGTGCGGGCGTGCCCGAACTCGTCGGCTGAGGTGACGAACGGCAGAAGCACGCGGAGGACGCCCGCATCGGCCGCCCGGAACAGCGCACGCATCTGCAATCGGAAGCGGCCGTCGTGCTGTCGGGCGGCGCGGATCCCGCGCATGCCGAAGCGGTCGCGGTGCCCGCTCGCGTGGGCGGTCACGGTCCACCGATCCTCGCCGGCGTCGAACGTCCGAATCGTGACCGGCAGCGGCCGCATGGCGGCCAGCAGCGTCCGGTACGTCGCGACCTGCGCGTCTTCAGTCGTGGCTTCCGGGTGGAGCGTGTCGAGCAGGAACTCCGACCGGTAGAGGCCGATGCCCTCGGCGCCGGCGTCGTGAACGCGTCCCACTTCTTCGGCAATCTCGAGATTGGCGTCGAGCCGGATGCGGACGCCGTCGGCCGTGACAGCGGGCCGCGTGCGCAGCTGATCGAGCGCCCGCAGGCCGCCCTGCTCGATTTCGGCGCGCTTGCGCCAGCGTTCGAGCGCCTCGTCGGTCGGCTCGACCACCACTTCCCCGCTGGTGCCGTCGATGGCGACCATCTGTCCCGGCAGGATGAGCTCGGTGCCGCTCGCCAGTCCGACGACGGCGGGCACGCCGAGCGATCGCACCAGGATCACCGTATGGTGCGTCGGGCTGCCGATGTTGCAGACGAGACCGCGGATGCGGGTCCAGTCGAGCTGCGCGGCGACTGACGGCGGGAGCTCGTCGGCCACGAGGATGACCGGCGGCTCGACTTCGAGCGACAGCCCCGTCAGCGGCGCCCGGCCGGGGCGCAGATTCCGCTGCAGCCGGCCGCTCACGTCCGTGAGGTCGCCGGCGCGCTCGCGCAGCCAGGTGTCGCTGTCGTGCGCGAATCGCTCGTGCAGCTCCGTCACCGCGCGGTCGAGCGCCCAGTCGGCGTTGATGCGCTCGGTCCGAATCAACTCGTCGGTGCGGCGCGCCAGCAGCGGGTCGTCGAGGATGAGGAGCTGCGCCGCGAAAATCGCGGCTTGCGACTGCCCGATCGTCCGCGAGATGCGGGACGAGATCTCTTCGAGCTCCAGTCGCGTGCGCTCGCGCGCGGAACGCAGCCGCTGGCGTTCCCGGTCGACGCCACTCGAGGACAGGCGGTAGCGCACTTGCCGCGCATCGCGCATGGCGACGACGGTCCTGCCGACGGCAATGCCGGCCGACACGCCACGGCCGCTCAGTCTGGTCATGCGTCCTCGAATCCGCGCTCGATCAGCGTTGCGAGTGCGTCGATGGCGGCCGTCTCGTCCGGCCCCTCCGCCGTCAGCGTGAGGGCCGTCCCGCGCGCAGCGGCCAGCAGGAGAAGGCCGAGGATACTCTTGCCATCGACCGTCCGCGCGCCCTGGACGACGCGGATGTGGCTCCGAAACGAATCGGCCAGCCGGACGAATCGCGCCGCGGCCCGGGCGTGCAGGCCCAGGGCGTTGACGACGACAACCTCCCGCGTCGTCACGTAGGTCTCTACGCCTCGCGCGACGACGGATCGCGGTCGCCGCGCAGGAGGTCGGACGCGACCCGGATGGCCTCGCGCCCGTGCTCGCGAAGATCGCGGGCGAGCGTCAACAGGTCCGAGGCGGCGGTGGCCTTGGCGAGCTTGATCAGCATCGGCAGGCTGACGCCGGTGACCACCTCGATGCGCCCGGCGTCGAGAAACGCGATCGCCAGGTTCGACGGGGTGCCGCCGAACATGTCGGTGAGCAGCAGGACGCCGCCCCCGCCGTCGACTTTCGAAATCGCTTTCCCGATGAGCTCGTGCGCGAGGCCGACGTCGTCGTGCCACCCGATGGACACCGCAGCGAACCGGGGCAGGTCGCCGACGATCATCTCGGCCGCATTCAGCAGCTCGGTCGCCAGCATCCCGTGAGTGATGACGACCACGCCGACCACCGATCCGGATTCAGTCACTCCGGCTCCTCCTCAAGCTTCCGAGACGTCACGGTGACGGACCCGCACGTCGACCCCGCGGGTCCGGCGCAGGCGCGCTGCCAGCGTTTCGGCGATGGCCACCGACCGGTGCCGGCCGCCCGTACATCCGATCGCGATGGTCAAGTAGGTCTTGCCCTCGGCGATGTACTGCGGGATCAGGAAACGCAGCAGGCCATTCGTCAATCGCAGGAACGTGCGAGCTGCCGGCGATCGCAACACGTATCGCGCGACCCGCACATGCCGGCCGGTCCAGCGTCGCAGGGACGAGACGAAATGTGGATTGGGAAGGAAGCGCACGTCGAACACCAGGTCGGCATCGGACGGGACGCCGCCGCGGAACCCGAAGCTCAGCACCGTGACGACGAGCGGCGTGGCGGCCTTGCCGCCTCCGAGCGAGCCGACGATATGGCGGCGCAGCTCGTGCACGGTCAACAGGCTGGTGTCGACGACTTGATTGGCCAGCCGCCGGATCGGTCCGAGCAGATGACGCTCCTCGAGAATGCCGTCGGCGACCGACTGATTCACTCCGAGCGGATGGGGACGCCGTGTCTCACTGAAACGGCGCAGAATCGCCGCGTCCGACGCTTCCAGAAAGAGCAGACGTACACGCTGTCCGTACCGTCGTTTCAGCCGGCGGTAGACGGCCGGAAACCGGCTGAGCGCGCGTCCTTCGCGCACGTCGACCACGACCGCGGCCTGGCGGACCTCGCGCTGGCCGGTCAGCGTGAGATCGGCAAAGGTCGGGATCAACGCGATCGGGAGGTTGTCGACGCAGAAGTAGCCGAGATCCTCGAGCGCGCGAAGCGCGTGCGACTTGCCGGCGCCCGAGAGGCCGGTGACGACGATGAACGGCGTGCCACGGGGAACGACGCCGCGCCGCTCCGGCCCGCGGTGTTCTGCCTGGCTTTCGCTCACAGGTCCTCCACCTCGCGATCGTCGCGTTCCGGATCGCCGAGCCGCTCCAGGCGGCGCTCGAGCCGCTCGGCGAGCAGCTTGGCGGCGTGGCGGCCCCGTGAGCGCAGCAGCTGATTGCGCGCCGCGACTTCGACCAGCATCGCGAGATTGCGGCCGGGCGCCACCGGCATGGTCACGAGCGGCACCGTGACGCCGAGGATGTCCATGGTCACCGTCTCGAGACCGAGCCGGTCGTACACGCGGCCGGTCTCCCATCGTTCGAGCTGCACGACGAGCTCGACACGCTTGGACGACCGCGTCGAGGACACGCCAAAGAGCTCGGTCACGTTGACGAGACCGAGGCCACGAATCTCGACGTGGTGGCGGGTCAGCTCCGGACAGGTGCCAATCAGGATGGCCTCTCCCCGGCACCGGATCTCGACGGCATCGTCGGCGACGAGCCGATGCCCGCGACCGATGAGATCGAGCGCGCACTCGCTCTTGCCGATGCCGCTGTCGCCGGTGATGAGCACGCCCAACCCGAGGATGTCCATCAGCACCCCTGGCCGGGTTTCTCGCGGGGCCATGTGATCTTCGAGCAGCGTGGTCAGCCGGGCGATGGCGACGGGCGTGGCCAGCGCCGTCCGGAGCAGCGGCACGCCGGCGCGCTCGGCTTCCCGGCCGAGCTCGTCAGGACCGTCGAGCCCCATGGTGATCACGACGCAGGGAAAATCGCGCATGAAGAGCCGGCGGAGGGCATCGGCCCGTTCCTGAGGCGGCATCTGCTCGAGAAACCGAATCTCGCTCTCCCCGAAGATGAGGACGCGGCCCGGCCGCAGGTACTCATCGAAGCCGGAAAGCGCCAGCCCGGTTTTCTGGATGTAGGGCAGCGAGATCCGGCGCTCGAGCCCGGTCGCGCCCGCCAGCAGGTCGAGGTCCAGGCCGCCCGCGGCCCCGCGCGCGCCGAGGAGCGCTCCGACGCTGACGCCGCCGGGCACGGGTCAGGCCTCGGGCTCGATCAGGCCGAAGTGGCCGTCCGGCCGGCGGTACAGCACGGCGACGGCATTCGACGCGTCGTGGCGGAAGACGAGAAAGGGCCGATCGCCGGCCGAGAGCGCCAGCACCGCGTCGTCGATGCTCATGGGCCGCATGGGCGGGTTGCGGGAGCGAATGATCCTGGCGGGCCGGTCGGCGCCTGCCCCATCAACCGGCAGGCTCGCCGCCGCCTCAGCGCCAGCGCGACGCCCCTGGCGGCCGGCCTTGCGGCGGGTCTTCCAGCGATCTGACAGACGGTGGGCCTGACGGCCGACCTTCTCGGCGGCCGCACTGACCGCCGCCGGGAGCGACGCATGGCGCCCCACGCCGTGCAGCGCGTGATCGCCACGGGCGGCGAGCGTCAACTCGACGACGAACTGCCCGCGCTCGCGGGCGACGACGCACTGCGCCCGCAGCGCGCTCTCTCCGAGGACGCGCCCGAGCCGGGCGACTTTGCGATCGATGTCTTGCCGAATGGCGTCGGTGACCGTCACTTGACGGCCGGTAACGAGGAGTTTCATGGCGTCCGCCGCTCCGTAGAAATCCGGGGGGCTTCGCCCCGCGCATTCGTCTGGCCAGCTGTCGTCAGTACAGCACCTTTCGCTGGTTCGACGTTGGAATCTTCAGTTCCTCGCGATACTTGGCGATCGTGCGCCGTGCGAGCACGAGTCCTTCCTTCTGCAGGATGTTCATGATCTTCGAGTCGCTGAGGGGCCGGCGCTGATCTTCCGCCTCGATGATTTTCTTGATGCGCTGCTTGATGGTGACCGACGAGACGCTCTCTCCGTACGAGCTGCTGATGCCGCTGTGGAAGAAGAACTTCATCTCGTACACGCCCTGTGGCGTGTGCATGTACTTGTTGTTGACCACGCGCGAGACCGTGGATTCGTGCATGCCGATGTCGTTCGCCACGTCGCGGAGCACCAGCGGCCGAAGATGTTCGATCCCGTGATCGAGAAACGCCCGCTGAAAGCTGATGATGCTCGTCGCGACTTTGACGATCGTCTTCTGCCGCTGATCGACCGATTTGAGGAGCCACAGCGCCGAACGAAACTTGTCTTTGACGTAGGCGCGCGTTTCGTCGGAGGCTTCGCCGCCCTTGTCGAGCAACCGCCGGTAGACCGGGCTGATGCGCAGCTGCGGCAGGCCGTCTTCGTTCAACACGGCGCGGTAGCCGTCGTCCGTCTTGATGATGTAGACGTCGGGGATGACGTACTGCGACTCGGCCGGCGTGTAGCGTGCGCCGGGCTTGGGGTCGAGCCGCTTGATGAGCTCGATGTTCTCCTTGACCTCTTCCGGCTCGATACCGATCTGCCGCGCCAACTCGGGAATGCGGTGGTTCTGCAACAGCCGAAGATGATCGCGGACAAGGGTCTCGCACGGGGTGCCGCCGAGGCCGAGGTGCCGCAACTGCAGCAGCAGGCACTCCTGCAGGTCGCGCGCGCCGACGCCGATCGGATCGAAGGTGTGGATGTGATCGAGCGCCCGCTCGACGAGCGACACTTCCCAGCCGCCCAATGACGCGATCTCGTCCACCGAGGCGACGAGATATCCGTCGTCGTCGATGTTGCCGACAATCGCCGCGCCCGGATCGCGCAGCGACTCGTCCACCGACTGCAGGTTGAGTTGCCACATCAGGTGATCGGCCAGCGAGCTCTTCGAGGAGAGGGTGTTCTCGATCGGCGGCAGCTCTTTGACTTCCTGCGGCTGGCGCGGCCGGTAGCCCTCGTCGAGGTATTCGCCGAAGAAATACTCGTAATCGGCGTCGTCCCAGGTCTCGTCCTTGCGCTCGGGCGTTTCAGGCTCGGGCGTGGGTTCGGGCGTCGCGGCCTGCTCGGCCGTGTCGGCCGTCTGGTCCTCGGTCGGCGTTTCCTCGAGGAGCGGATTCTCGACCATCTCCTGGTTCAACAGCTCCGCCAGCTCGAGCGTCGACATCGGCAGCAGCTTGATCGCCTGCTGTAACGACGGCGTCAGAATCAGCTTCTGAACGAGTCGCGCGTGGAGTTTCTGCTGAATCGCCATCTCGGTCCGAGTAAGTGCCCGAAGCAATCTTAGTCCACTTCGGGGCCGGGCTCAGTCCAGTCGGAAATCGGCGCCGAGGTAAATTCGCTTGACTTCCTCGTCGGCGGCGAGGCTGTCCGGTGTCCCCTTCCGAAAGATCACGCCGTCGTGCACGATGTAGGCCCGGTCGGTGATCCGCAGCGTCTCCCGGACGTTGTGGTCCGTCACGAGGACACCGATCCCGCGCTCCTTCAGGTGGAAAATGATGCGCTGAATCTCACCGACGGCGATCGGATCGATGCCCGAGAAAGGCTCGTCGAGCAGCATGAACTTCGGCCGGTTCACCAGCGCCCGCGTGATTTCCACGCGCCGCCGCTCACCGCCCGAGAGCGTATACGCCTTGGACCGCGCCAGCGGCGTGAGGTTCAGTTCTGCGAGCAGTTGCGCCAGCCGCACCGACTTCGATTCCCCGTTGGACGGCACCGTCTCGAGGATCGCCTGGACGTTCTGTTCGACCGTGAGACCGCGGAACACTGACGGCTCCTGCGGCAGGTAGCCGATCCCCTTGCGCGCCCGGATGTACATCGGATCGCCGGTCACGTCGTGCTCGTCGAGGACGACCTTCCCGCCGTCCGGACCAATCAGCCCGACGACCATCGAGAAGGTCGTGGTTTTTCCGGCGCCGTTCGGCCCGAGCAGCCCGACGATCTCGCCCGAGGAGACGTCGAGATCGACGTTGCGGACCACGGTCCGGCCGCCGAAGGCCTTGGTGAGCGCCTCGGTGCGCAACGTCGCCATCAGCGAATCGTCCGCAACGATTGATCGCAGTTCATCGTATCGGTGCCCCCGGGCACACCGCCCTGGTCGAGCACGCGGACCGAGCCGTCCTTGCGATTGAGGACGATCTTGAGGCCGCGTGTGAGATCGCATCGGGCCGGGCCCTTCCCGCCGTCCTGCCGTGGCGACTTGACCTTGACGGGCCTGCCCGTCAGCACATAGATGTCGGTCGCGACGTCGTAATCGAGAATCGCGCCCGTGCTCTCGTAGCCGCCCGACATCTTCGTGTACAGGTCCTGGTCGCCGCCCTCGACGTGCATCTGCTCCAGGGAGCGGCTGTCCTTGGCCAGCCGCAGCACGATTTTCTGTCCCTCCGTCTCGCCGTCGGTTCCCTTCATCACCACCGGAGGATTCTTGCCTTCGTAGGTGGCGATCCGCTTTGCGTCCTCGTAATGAAACGTCGCGGCCGTCACATGGTAGTCGGTTGGTTTCGCCGTCTTCGACGCGCCACCCGCCGCGACCGTCATCTCGAACGTGGTGCTCACGCGGCCCGACGCATCGAGATTCTGACTCACGTCGTCGAGCCGGACCTCGTCGCCCAGAACTTCGCTCTTGCCCTGGAACACGCGCGCCGTCGTGGTGGCCGATCCGGTGTAGATGGCTTTGCCGGTCGCATTGGTATAGACAAAACGTTCGGCGAGCCCGCGAATCGGCTCCTTGTCGTTGAACAGCCCGCCGCCGGGCTTCTTGCCGGCTTCCGGGTCCGGCTGGGTCAGCGTGCGCACGGCGCCGGTCGCGGTCAGATCGTGCGTATTCGTGTTGATGTCGATCTGCGTGGCATCGACCTGCACTTTGTTGTCGGTCACGTTCGGTATCTTCCTGGGCGGCTTGTCGTTCTGAAAGAGCGCGAGCTGGCCCTGCGCTTCCCGATACTCCGCGCGGTCGGCACGCGCGCGCATCGTGCCGTCGACGAACTCGACGTTCTGCCGGAACTCTGCCGCCTCGATGGCGTCGAGCTTGCCTTTGAGGGTCAGGATCAGCTGCACGGAGGTCGCCTTGGTCAGCCGCGGCGGTCCGTTGGCCGGTTGCTCACGCTCCTCGAACGACACGTCCTTCTCGAACAGCGCGGCCTTGAGCCCCTTCTCGTCTCCGGTGGTCGTCAGGGCCGCCGATCGAATCGTTCGCGCCGGCGTCGATCCGTCGGGCGGCAGCACGACGACCACGCGGTCCTTGGCGTCGAGACGCGTGACCGTCCGGCCGTCCGCCCCCGTGTACAGGTCGATCCACGAGGCCTGAATCGACTTGCGTGACGTGCCCTCGATCAGCACGACCGAGGCCTGCGTCGTGAGCGTGGCGTGCTGCAGCGTGCGGCCGTCGGGATGAAACGTCAGCGTCATGTTGTCGGATCGCATTTCCGGCGTGCCGCTCGACGCGCTGGCCGGCATCACGCTGGCATGTCCGCGCAGTTCGAGGTAGCGAATCGACTGCTCGTCGTCGGTGAAATAGAGATGCTCGACGTCGGCGGCGAGCGTTTCGGTGGCGGTCACGATCGAGGCCTTCTGATCGAGACGCAGCATCTTGCTCCCCCGCAGCATCGTCATCATCTTGGACGTGGCTCTGGCCGCCCCTTTGCCCTCCGCATCCGGCGCCACGTCCGCGTGCGCTTGATCGAGGAACTCGAAGGTCTGGGCGCCGCGGTTGTAGGTGGCCCCGACGCCACGGCCCGACAGCCGGCCTTTGACGAAGGTGACCGCGCCCGGCATCGTGATGATGCCGGTGCCGTCGTCGTAGGTCGCCCGGTCGGTGTCGACCTGGAGCCCGTCTTTCGTTTTCATGCGGACATGGCCGGTGAACACCAGCTCGCCCGGCAGCGTGGCGTCTCTGACGCCGCGTCCCCGCGATTCGAGGACGTCCGCCCAGAGCTCGAACGGCGGATCGTCGGTCCTCGTGAGATGGATTTTTTCGTAGCGGTTGCGCCCGTCGTCGTAGTGCTGACTGGCCGCGCACTCGATTTCACCGCGGTCTTTGCCGGTCGAGAGGTCGGTGAGCCTCGTGCGGCAGGGCCCCCCCTCCATCCTGGCGCTCTTGTCCTTGACGGCGATGACCGGCGCCGGGGCGGCGACCGGTGGCGGCTGCCGACGCAGCACGAACAGCGCGACGGCGGTGCCCACGCCGACGGCCGCCACGCCGAATCGAGCCGCCTGCTGCCACCTCATGCGTCCCCTCCCGCCGCCGACCGGACATCCGCCACCGTCAGCTCGGTCGTCTTCTCGCCTTGGAACTCGCCCTGGTCGAGCGAGTACGCGAGCTCGAAGCCGAAGCGATTGGCATTCAGGAACTCCTCGCGCTCCACGGCGCGCCAGGCGATTGCCCGGAACGATCGGCCCTGCTGCCGCAGCATCAGGGACAGGTGACGCTCCTTCAGACGCCTCGCCGGTTGGATCAGCTCGACCGGCGCCGCCCGGAAGACGGGCTTGGGATTGGCGGCCCCGAAGGGGCCGAGACGCGACAGCCCCTCGATGACCTCCCCGCAGATCTCCCGCAACCCGAGCGGGGCGTCGATCCGCAGCCGGGGCACGAGGTCCTCCGGCCCGAGCCGTTCGTTCGCCACCGACGTGAGGCGGCGCCGCAGTTCGGGGATGCGGGCGGACTCGATCGTGAGGCCGGCCGCCTGCCGGTGGCCGCCGAAGCGGATGAATACGTCGGCGCAGCTCTCGAGCGCGCCCAGCAGGTCGAACGCCGCGATGCTGCGGGCCGAGCCATGCGCGATCCCGTTCTCGATGGAGAGGACCACCGCCGGCTTGCTGTAGGCGTCGACGAGCTTCGACGCGACGATCCCGATCACGCCCCGGTGCCAGCCTTCGCCGGCGACGACCAGCAGGTTCTGCGCGCCAATCTCCGGATCGCCGTCGATCACTCGACGGGCATCGGCCAGCATGGCCGCTTCCTGTTCCTGGCGTTTCACGTTCTCGTCGGCCAGCGTCCGGGCCATCTCGCGCGCGCGGCTCCGGCTCTCGGCGTCGCGGCCTTTCATCAACAGCAAATCAAGCGCCAGGTTGGCCGAGCTCATGCGGCCGGCCGCGTTCAATCGCGGGGCGACGATGAAACTGACGTGGTAGCTGTCGATCGCCTTGCCGCTGAGCCCGCATTCTTGCAGCAGCGCCTCGAGCCCGGCACCGTGCGGGCCGCGCGAGAGGCCCTCCAGGCCGCAACGCGCGATGACGCGATTCTCCCCGACGAGCGGCACGACGTCCGCCAGCGTGCCGATCGCCGCGACCTTGACGAAATGCGGCAGCATCTCGAGGCCGCGTCCGCTGGCGAGCAGCAGGCCGTGGACGAGCTTGAGCGCGACCCCGACGCCCGCCAGCGTCTTGTCGGGATAGTGGCAATCCGCTCGTTTCGGGTTGATGACGGCCACCGCGCGTGGCAGCTCCGGCTCGGGCTCGTGGTGATCGGTGATGATCAAGTCGAGCCCAAGGTCGCGGGCGTGATTGGCGGCCTCGGTCGCGCGGATTCCGCAATCGACCGACACGATGAGCCGGGCGCCTTCCGCGGCGAGCCGATCCACGGTCGCCGGCTGCAGGCCGTAGCCGTCGCGGAATCGATCGGGCACGAAGTGGACGATGTCACCGCCCAGCAGCTCGAGCGCGCGCCGCAGGACGACCGTGGACGTGATGCCATCGACGTCGTAGTCGCCGTGGATGGCGATGCGCTCCTGCCGGGCGATCGCCGCCAGCAGGCGATCGACGGCTTCGCGCATGCCGGTCAGGAGAAACGGGTCGTGCAACTGACTGAGGTTGGGGGCGAGAAACCGTTCGGCGGCGTCCGGCTCGTCGAGCCCTCGCTGACAGAGAAGACGAGCGATCACGGACGGCACGCCGATCGCGCGTGCGACCGCCTCCACGCGCGCGTCGTCGCACGGCACGTCTTCCCACCGCCGGCGGATCATCCGGCGGGCGGCTCCGGGGCGCCCTCGTCGACGAACGCCTGCCCGAGCGCACCCATCGCCCGGAATTTCCCGTACCGCGCGTCGAGCCGAGCCTCGTCGGTCATCGCGCGGAGCGTCGCCAGATGCCGCGCCACGGCCTCATCCACCAGGGCCGCCGCCCGGTCGTAGTCGAGATGCGCGCCACCGACCGGCTCCTTGATGATCTCGTCGATGAGCTCCAGGCGCAGCAGATCGGGTGCCGTAATCTTGAGCGCCTCGGCCGCTTCGACTTTGCGCGCGGCGTCGCGCCACAGGATCGCGGCGCAGCCTTCCGGCGGAATCACGCTGTAGACCGAGAATTCCTGCATCAGCACGCGATCCCCGACGGCGATGCCGAGTGCGCCGCCACTCCCCCCCTCGCCGCAGACCACGACCACAATCGGGACGTCGAGCAGGGCCATCTCGCGAAGATTGAGCGCGATCGCTTCGGCCACACCGCGCTCCTCGGATTCGACACCGGGGTAGGCGGCTGGCGTATCGACGAACACGATCACGGGCCGCTTGAACTTTTCCGCGAGCCGCATGACGCGCAGCGCCTTCCGGTAGCCTTCGGGCTTCGCGTAGCCGAAGTTCCGGAAGATCTTCTGCTTGGTGTCGCGTCCTTTCTGGTGTCCGACGATCACGACCGGCTCGCCATGGAAGAACGCGAGGCCCGTCACGATCGCTTTGTCGTCGGCAAACCGGCGGTCGCCAAACAGCTCGGTGAAGTCGGTGAACAGCCGTTCCACGTAGTCGAGCATGCAGGGCCGATTTGGATGGCGGGCGACCTGCACGATCTGCCACGGCCGGAGCGTCGCATAGATGTCCGCGCGGATTTCGTTGGCGCGGTCTGCCAGGCGGGCGATCGATGCCAACCGCTCGGGCGTCGACGGCAGCATCCGCAGCGCTTCAATCTCTTTCAGCAGCACCCCGACGGGCTCCTCGAAATCGAGCGTATCAGCCGGCATTGGACGCCTCGCGGGCAATGAGGCAATGGGGCAATGGGGCAATGGGGCAATGCACGCCCACGAGCTGTGCGACAGACCATCAACATGATGCCCTCCACCACCCGCTGCCTGCTTTCGGCACGCTTGTGCTCCATTTTCTCATTGCCATTCATTGGCACATTGCCTCATTGCGCCCATTGCCGCATTCCAGCCACTGTCATTTCAATACCACGGCACCCGAGCCGCACAGGGCTTCGACGTCGCGGACGAACTGATCGCTTGGACGGATGCGCCTGGCCGTGGCGACACGCGTTCGCAAGTGCGGGCCGCGGCCGTTCACGCCGACGATGAGCGAGACGCGGCGGTCGCCGGGATGGCGCTCGAGAATCGTGGCCAGCGCCTCCATCTGCCCCTTGCCGACCGCGACGCCGGCCAGCAGGATCTCGACTTCCCGCACGGCACGTTCGCGCACCGCATCGAGCGACGTGATCTCGGAGACGACGAGCCGGCTCGATTCCTCGTCGCGCTCGTACTTGCCTTTGACGAGCAGCATCGCCTCATCGACGACCAGCCCTCCGCACTTCGCGAAGGCATCCGGGAAGACGACGGCCTCGACCTTGGCGACGTCGTCCTCGAGCATGAACACCGCCATGCGATCGCCGCGCTTGGTCTTGAGCGGCCGCAACCCGGTCACGATGCCGCCGATGCTGCAGTCCGCTTCCGACTGCGTGAGGTCGCCGGGCCGTCGCGCGCCGACGGCAGCCAGCGTTTCCGCATAGCGCTGGAGCGGGTGCCCTGACATGTAGAGGCCGAGCGCCTCTTTCTCGAAGGCCAGCGCTTCCGTTTCCGTCCACGCCCGGACCGGCGGCAAGGCCGACGCGTCGTCGAGCCTCGTCTCGGCCGCGGCGTCGCCGCCAAACAACAACTCCTGCCCCTGGTCGCGATCTCGCTGGTGACGGTTGCCGTGGTCGAGGATCCGATCGAGGCTGGCGATCAGGCGCGGCCGCCACGCGAGATAGTCCTCCCGCCCGCCCGGCGCCAGCGAGTCGAAGGCGCCGGCTTTAATCAGCGACTCCAGCACCTTCTTGTTCACGAGCCGCAGATCGATGTGTTCGGCCAGTTCGAAGATCGACGAAATCCGGCCGCCGAGCGCCTGCCGGGTCTCGAGAATCGACGCGATCGCACCTTCGCCGGCGCCCTTCACGGCGCCGAGCCCGAAGCGCACGCCGCCCGGCTCCACGGCGAACTGCAGCCGGCTGGTGTTGATGTCAGCCGGCAGCACCGGCACGGCCAGCTCGCGGCACTCGGCGAGATACAGCGCGACCTTGTCGGAGGACTGCGATTCGATCGTCAGCAGCGCCGCCATGAAGTGGCGCGGGTGGTGGGCCTTCAGGTACGCGGTCTGATACGCGAGCAGCGCGTAGGTGGTCGAGTGCGCCTTCGGGAACCCGTAGCCGGCGAAGTACTCGATGAACTCGAAGATCTTCGTCGCCTTCTTCTCGGAGATGTTGTTCGCCTTGCAGCCGTCGACGAAGCCGGCGCGCTTGGCGGCCATCTTGGCCGCGTCCTTCTTGCCCATCGCGCGGCGCAGTTCGTCGGCCTGGCCGAGCGTGAAGCCGGCCAGCTCGCTCGCCAGCCGCATGACCTGTTCCTGATACGCGATGACCCCGTAGGTGTCCTTGAGGACCGACTCCATCTGCGGCACGTCGTACTTGATCTCGACCCGCCCATGCTTGCGGGCGATGTAATCGTCGACGACGCCGCCGCGCAGCGGCCCCGGGCGGTACAGCGCGTTGAGCGCGATCAGGTCTTCGAGACACTGCGGCTTGGCCTTCCGCAACATCTCGCGCATCCCCGAGCTCTCGAACTGGAAGACGCCGTGCGTCTGGCCGGACTGGAAAATCTGGTAGGCGCCGGCATCCTCCATCGGGATCGCCGCCAGATCGAGGCGGATCCCCTCCGTCTCCTCGATGTGCTTGACGGCATCGTCCAGCAGCGTGAGCGTGCTGAGCCCGAGGAAGTCCATCTTGAGGAGCCCGACGCGCTCGATCTCCTTCATCGCCCATTGCGTCGTGATTTCGCCGTCGTCCTTCTGGCTCTTGTAGAGCGGGACGAATTCGGTGAGCGGCTTGGGGGCGATCACGACCCCGGCGGCGTGGACCGAGGCGTGACGGGTCATGCCCTCGAGCCGGCGTGCGACCGCGAGCAGATCCTTCACGCGGCTGTCCCGCTGCTCGAGCTCCTTCAGCGCCGGGTTTTCCGCCACCGCCAGGTCGAGCGTCATGTCGAGCTGGTTGGGGATGAGCTTGGCGACGCGATCGACGTCGGAGATCGGCATCTCCATGACGCGGCCGACGTCGCGGACGGCCGCCCGCGCCTTCATGGTGCCGAAGGTGATGATCTGCGCGACGTTCTCGCGCCCGTATTTCTCGGTGACGTAGTCGATCACCTCGCCGCGCCGGCGCTCGCAGAAGTCGACGTCGATATCGGGCAGCGTCACCCGCTCGGGGTTGAGGAACCGCTCGAAGTACAGATTGAAGTGCAGGGGATCGACGTCGGTAATCTTCAGGCTGTAGGCAACGAGGCTGCCGGCCGACGAGCCGCGTCCCGGGCCCACCGGGATCTGGCGCTCGCGTGCGTAGCGGATGAAGTCCCAGACGATCAGGAAGTACCCCGGTACTTCATGCGCTTGATGAGCTCGATTTCGTAGGTCAGCCGCTCTTCGTAGTCCGCGATCGGCCGACGAAGCTCGCCGCGCGCTTCGAGCTCGCGCAGCCGCACCCGGCGCTCCTCGAAGCCCGCGCGCACCAGGGCTTCGAAATGCGAATCCACGGTTTCGCCGGCCGGCACGGCGAAGTTCGGCAGGTGGGCCTCACCGTCGGCGAGCTTGACGTTGCAGCGCTCGGCGATGCGCATCGTGTTCTTGAGCGCCTCGGGATAGGCGCCGAACACCTCCGCCATCTCGTCCGGCGTCTTGAGGAAGAACTGGTCGCCGTGGTACTTCAGCCGCTTGTCGTCGCTGACGCTCTTGCCGGTGCCGATGCACAGCAGGATGTCGTGGGGATGCTGATCGGCCTGCCGCAGGTAGTGCACGTCGTTCGTGCAGACGAGCGGCATGCCGAGGTCGCGGGCGATCGGCAGCAGCCCCGAGTTGACGACGCGCTGTTCCTCGATGCCCTGATCCTGCATCTCGAGGAAGAAATTGCCGGCGCCGAGGATGTCGCGATACTGCGCGGCGGCGTCAATCGCTTTGCGGGCCTGGTCCGTCCTGAGGCCCGTCGCGACTTCGCCTTTCAAGCAACTGCTGAGGCCGATCAGTCCTTTGGCATGCGTCGCGAGCAGGCCCTTGTCGATCCGCGGCTTGTAGTAGAAGCCTTCCGTGTATCCGGACGAGACGAGCTTGATGAGGTTGTGGAACCCCTCGGACGTCTCCGCCAGCAGCACGAGATGGTTGGCGGTTTCTCCCGGGGTCCCGGATCGATCGCCGCGCGCGCCCGGGGCGACGTACACCTCGCATCCGAGGATCGGCTTGACGCCGCGTTTGCGCGCTTCGTCGTGGAACGTCACCGCCGAGAACAGGTTCCCGTGCTCGGTGACCGCGATCGCGGGCATCTTGAGCTCGGCCGCGCGGTCCAGCAGTTCCCCGACGCGGCAGGCGCCGTCGAGCAGCGAGAACTCCGTGTGCAGATGCAGGTGGACGAATTCGTTCATGTCAGGACGACTCCGGGAGTCCTGCGGACTCCCGGAGTCTTACTCCCACTCAATCGTCGCCGGCGGCTTCGAGCTGATGTCGAACACGACGCGGTTGATCCCGCGCACCTCGTTGACGATGCGCGAGGACATGTTGCCCAGCAGATCGTGCGGCAGCCGGGCCCAATCGGCCGTCATGCCGTCGCGGCTCTCGACCGCGCGGATCGCAATCGTGCTCTCGTACGTCCGTTCGTCGCCCATCACCCCGACGCTCTGGACCGGCAGCAGTACCGCAAACGACTGCCAGAGGCGCCGGTACCAGCCGGCCTTTCGGACTTCATCGACGACGATGGCGTCGGCGCGGCGCAGCAGGTCGAGCCGCTCGCGCGTGATCGGGCCGAGCAGACGGACGGCCAGCCCCGGGCCCGGGAAGGGCTGGCGCCAGACGAATTCGTCCTCGAGCCCGAGCGACGTGCCGACCGCGCGGACTTCGTCCTTGAACAGCTGGCGAAGCGGCTCCACCAGCTTGAACTTCATCCGATCCGGCAGCCCCCCGACGTTGTGATGGCTCTTGATCGCGGCCGACGGCCCGACCACCGAGACGCTTTCAATCACGTCCGGATAGAGCGTGCCCTGGCCGAGGAATCCGAAGTCGCCGATTTCGTTGGCCCGCCGCTCGAACACGTCGATGAACGCCGCGCCGATCACTTTTCGCTTCTTCTCGGGATCGGTGACGTCCTTGAGCCGATCCAGGAACAGGTCGGTCGCGTCCACGAAGTCCAACGGCAGTTGCAGCCTGGTGAAGCGCTCGCGCACCTGCGCCGCTTCGTTCAACCTGAGGAGGCCGTTGTCGACGAAAATGCACGTCAACCGGTCGCCGATCGCCCGATGCACGAGGAGCGCCGCGACGGTCGAGTCGACGCCGCCCGAGAGGCCCAGCACGACGCGGCCGTCGCCCACCTGTTCGCGAATCCGCGCCACGCTCTCCTCGACGAACGACGCCATCGTCCAGTCGCCATCGCAACCGCACACCGTGAACGCGAAGTTGCGGAGGATCTGGTCACCCTGCTCGGTGTGCACGACTTCGGGATGGAACAGCAGGCCGTAGAGTGCCCGATCGCGGTGCTGGATCGCGGCCACCGGCGCGTTGGCCGACGTCGCGATGACCTCGAATCCGGGCGGCGCCGCCGAGACGAAGTCGCCGTGGCTGGCCCAGACCTTGAGCGACGGCTTCACGGCAGTCGAACAACGGTGCGCCGTCGACGACGTTGACCACGGCGTGTCCGAACTCACGCTGCGGCGCCCGCTCCACCTGCCCGCCGAGGGCGTGCGTCATGAGCTGCATGCCGTAGCAGATGCCCAGCGTCGGCGTGCCGAGTTGCAGCACGCCGGGATCGGCCTGCGGCGCGCCAGGGTCCGACACGCTCTTCGGCCCGCCTGACAAGATGATGCCAGCCGGCCGGCGGCGGGCGATCTCGGCCGCCGGCGTCGACGGCGGCAGGATCTCCGAGTAGACCGACAACTCGCGCAGCCGGCGCGCAATCAGTTGCGTGTACTGCGAGCCAAAATCGAGAACGACGATCGTCTGATGTGTCACAGGCGGAGGGAGCGAACACAGGAACGGAAACGATGCTTCACGCGAATCTCGTTATTATAAGCGGGTGCCCAACGTGACGACCACGACATCTTGGGGTGTCGTCATTGGATTGAGCCTGCTGCTGGTCCAGGTCACCACGCCACCGACGCCGCCGCCGGTACAAACGCCCACTGCTGCGCCCGCTCCGGTGGTCCCGGCGGCCCCGACGCCTCCACCCGCGCCCGCGTTCGTGCCACTGTGGCGACAGAAGATCGACACCTCGGGCACACTCGCGATGCTCGTGGCCGAGACGTCGCTCATCACGACCGACAGCGAGGCCGGCGTCACCGCGCGATCGGTGACCGACGGCACGCACGGTGTGGACCGCGCCGCTGCCGTCGCGCCTCGCGCCCGTGGCGATCGGGCGGATCGTGGTCGTGGCCTCGGGCAGCCGCCTCGTCGCCCTCGACGCCGCGTCCGGCACGACCCGGTGGACCGCCGAACGCGTGGGCGATCTCACCAGCATGATCGTCGCACGCCGACGCCGTCATCGCCGCCGGCGGCTCGGAGATCCGCGCGTGGAGCATGGATGGGCGCGACGCGTGGCGCCAGCAACTGGACGCCGCCATCGTGACGCCGATCGCCGCCGACGGCGATCTGTTGTTTGCCGGCCTCGCCAACCGCAAGATTGTTGCGCTCGACGCCAAGACCGGCGCACCCCGTTGGGAGATCACGCTCGAGACGACGGCCCGCGCGCTGCTGGCGACACGCGGCCGGCTCTATTTCGGCGGCGACGATGGCGTGTTCTACGCGTACCGTCAGCAGGCCGGCCAGGAGTGGGAGTGGCGGTACGACACGCTCACCCCCGTGATCGGCCTGCCGACGGCTGACGACCGACGGCTCTACGTGACGTTTCTCGACAATACCGTCCGCGCGTTCGACCTCGCGATCGGCAACCAGCGCTGGCAACGACCGATCACCAGCCGGCCGGCCGCGGGTCCCTTCCTGACCGACACGCTCGTCGGTGTGCCGACCACGTCCGGCACGCTGATCTTGCTGCGGCGCACCGACGGGGCGCTCGCGCCGTCCCCCGCCAGCCCCGTCGCGGCGGCGCCAACGACACCGGGCGTCGCGCCGGACGTGCGCCGCCGTCGCCGCGCAGCCGCCTGCCGCCGCGCCGTGCGACGCCGCCAGCGGCGCCGCCACCCACGCGCTCCCGTCCCTGCCGCCGCCGCACCGGCCACCGCGCCACCCGCAGGCGCTACACCAGCGCTGCCGACGGCTGCCAATCTCGCCGCCGTCGCCGGTCAGAAGCCGATCCTGCTCGGCCGCGAAACCCTCGTCGCTCACGTGGTCTCCCCCACCGCTTCCCACATCTTCCTCGTCGTCATCGCGGAAGACGGGAGCAGGAATCTGGTGGCGGGAAGCGTGAAGTAATCGACAATCGACAATCGGTAATCTGCAATGGCAAACACATCGGCAATCGACAATCCCGATGGGCAATGGACAATCGGGGAATCGATCTCGATCGATAATCGACAATCGGCAATCTTCCTGATCGACAATCGACAATCGTGCAATCTTCCTGATCGGCAATCGATAATCGGCAATCGATCGGATGGACAATCGGCAATCGACAATCGGCAATGGACCATCGGCAATCGGCAATCGGCGATGCAATCGCCAATCATGCAATCCCAATCGTCAATCTGCATTGTCCTTCCGCCGCTTGGCTTTGCGGGGCGGCGGCGTGTTTCGCCGTTCCTGGTCGCCGTTTTGTGCTGTCTTCCAGGCGGAGGTAAAGATCGCGACGAGTTCGGTCGCCTCAGCGAGAAGCGGCGCCAGGCGATCGCGATCCCCGAGACCGCAGGCCTCGAGATGCTGGAGCCAGTATTGGCTCTCGTCGGCTTCTTCCAAAGCGACGGCCAGTCGGGACGTGAACTCGGCATGCGAGCGCGCCCGGCCGGCTGAGCGGTAGTTGGCAGCGGTCGAACTACTGGCGCGGATCAGTTGCAGCGCCTTGTCTCTGGTCCGGATCTTCTCGAGCAGCGGCGCGGCAAAGGCGTCGACTTCCTTGGCGAACGAGGCGGTGCGTTGACGAAGTTCGTGTGGGGTCATGCCAGGCCGACATTGCACGGCGCGGGCCAGAATCGTTGCAAGAAAACCCAACGAATCGAGAGGTAGTTGCAAAAACTGCAATGTCGGCGCGGAATCGGCGTTGCAGATTTTGCCGATTATCGATTGCCGATTCGTCCATCAACCGATTTCCCGATTGCCGATTACCGATTGCCATCGGGTCGATTGCCGATTACCGATTGTCGATCGATTACCGATTGTCATCGGGTCGATTACCGATTACCGATTGTCGATCCGATCGATTCCCCGATTGTCCATTGCCCATCGGGATTGTCGATTGCCGATGTGTTTGCCATTGCAGATTGCAAATTGCCGATTATCGATTGATCGTCTGAATCGCCAGCCGCAATCTCTCCACCCCCTGGCGGATCCCCTCTACCGAGGGCGTCGAGAAGCAGAGCCGCGCGAACGACTGACCGGAGCCGTCGACGAAAAAGGCGCTGCCGGCGACGAAGATGACGCCGTGCCGGACGGCAACCGGCAGGAGGACGTCGGTCGTGAGGCCGCCGAGCAGCTCGACCCAGAGGAAGAAACCGCCGCGAGGCGGGACCCAGCGCATGTGCGCCGAGAGCTGTTCGTCGAGCGCGCGGCTCATCGCGTCGCGTTTGGCCTGGTAGTAGGCGCGCAGGATCGGGAGCTGCCGGGCCAGCAACCCGCGGCGGCACGCTTCGTAGATCACGCGCTGGTCGAGCCCGCCGGTGCAGAGGTCCTCCGCCTGTTTGGCCAGTTCGAGTTTTGCCGCAACCGCCGCCGGCGCGCTGAGCCAGCCGACCCGGAATCCCGGCGCGAGGGTCTTGGAAAAACTGCTGAGATACACGACGCGCGCGCCGTCGTCGTCCGCAGCGATCGGGCGCGTCTCGTCTTCGCGGGTGACGTCGGGGAAGAACAAGTCGCGGTACGGGTCGTCTTCGACCAGCAGGACGTCTTCGCGGTTGGCCCAGTCGAGAACCTGAGATCGCTTCTCGCGCGAGATGAGCAGCCCGCTCGGATTCTGAAAGTTCGGGACCAGATAGAGGAACTTCACGCGGCGGCCCTCGGCCCTGAGCCCGCGCGTCGTGGCCTGGAGGTGATCGAGGTCGATGCCGTCGGCGTCCTGTCGGATGCCGACGAGCGACGCGCCGGTGTTCCGGAACGCCGTGATCGCTCCTGTGTACGACGGCAGTTCCATCAACGCGACGTCGCCGGGATCGAGCAGGACGCGCCCGAGCAGGTCGAGGCCTTGTTGGGAACCAGTCGTCACGACCAGTTGTTCCGCGGTGCTCGTGATCCCGCGACTGCGCATGATGTCGAGATTGACCTCGCGGAGTGGCGGGAAGCCGCGCGTCGGCCCGTACTGCAGCACCGACCCGTCGGCGCCGGTCAGCAGTTCGGCGGCGATCGCGCGGAACTCCGCCCATGGGAACGCGTCTTCGGCTGGATAACCGGGCGCGAAGGAGATCATCCCGGTCGACTGCGCGAGGACGGTGCCCATCTGGCGAATCGCGGATTCGCGCATCGCCGTCGCGTTCTGTGAGAAGAAGTGATCGTGCGTCATGCGGAAAATGGGCGGACTTCGACCGGGACGGGCGGTCGGCTTGGCTCGGAGAACCGGCGGTACTGTGTCTGGTAGGACGCGAGCGCGGTCAGGCTGAGGTACTGGAAGAGCCAGCCGCGAATCACCCAGGCAGCCAGTTGCAGCGGCCAGACGAGCAGGCCGACGACCGGCACCCAGCCGATCATCGCCAGGCTCGCCGTCGCGGTCAGCGAGACGGCGGTGCCAACCGTCGTGATGATGCTCATGACCGCGAAGATGCCGAGGACCTGTCGTACATCCGCGATGAGGAAGGCGCGGACCCGCGCGAGCGCCGTCAGCACGCGGCAATCGTCGCCGATCACCACGACACGCGCGAGGTTGTAGATCAGGTTGACGACCGTGACGCCGATGACGCACGTGCTGGTCGCGACCAGGACGAGCAGGGGCCAACCGGCGGTCCACGTCGATTGCACGGCGGCGCGAAACCCGAACGTGATGGCCACGATGTACAGGCCGCCAATGATCAGGTACGCGAGGCCGAGACCGGCGGCGAGCACGGCGGCGCGGCGGCCAAACCGCTGCACCCCGTCCAGGATCGCGTCGAGGCTGTACGCGTACGCTCGCCGGAGCGATTCCTGGCGGACGGTCGCGCGATGAAGGTCTGCGGCCTGCCGCTCGCCCTGGACGAGGACGGAGAGGGTGCCGGCCTTGACGACGAACATGACGAGGGCGCCGCCGAAGGCCACCAGTCCAACCGCGGCCATGAAGGTCGCGAGCGCGACCGGCGCATTGAACAGGGAGGCAATGATCAGATCGGCCGCGGTCCCCGCCGATTCGCCCAGCACGCTGCGGATGTCAGCGCCCACCAGGACGGCGACCATCAAGGCGCCGCCGACAATCGGCACACCCAGCGCCATCTTGTAGAGCGACTCGACGGCAAATTCGACGAGGACGATCGGCCAGTTGGCAAGCGTGACGAGGGCGCCGTGCCTGAGTGCGGCGCCCAACGGAAGCGCAGGGGTCATGACGTCGGAGCGCGGCGGCCGCGGTCGAGGTGCGAGTATAGCATCCGCTTTTGGTATCCTCAGCGCGATGCCCTGCCCGCCGTACTGATCGGTGGCCTCTACGTCCGTTCGATTCCTCGCCGTCATCGTCGGTCTGTCGCTCGTGCTGGGCGCGATCGGTGCGAGTTGGGAGCTCGGGCGCTTCGGCCGCTCTCCGGGCGCGACCGCCGAGCGACTGCAGCGCGAAGTGCAGCGCCGGTTCCTCTCGCAGGCCGGACAGGTCGAAGGCCTGGCACGCCGCGTCGCGGCCGACAAGGCCATCATCGAAGCGTTGGGTGGGCGCGATCGGCAAGCGCAACTGTTCTCGCGCCTGACTCTCTTCACGTCGCCGTCGGTGACCAACGCGCTGTCGGCGACCCTTTATGCGCCGGCGGGCCCCGCGGGCGCCTACCGGATCGTCGCCTGGAGCGACGGACCCGCCGACAATCTCACCCAGACGCCGGATCGGTTGACCGGCCCGCCGGCGCTGTTCGTGGCGCCGGGGACCGCCGGGCTGAGTCTGGTCTTCGTTCAGCCGATCGAGATCGGCGGGCGCCGCGCGGCGGTCGTCGCGGCCGAAGCGCTGTTTGCCGCCCGGCGTGTCGTCGGCGGCGTCGCCCCGCCCTTTCGGCTCGAGACGTCGTACGGGCCGGTGGCAGTGACGCAGGTGTTCGGCGGTACCGGCGACCCGCCAGCCGCGCCGGGTCACTTCTCGATTCCCATGAATTCCGGCGCGCCGGCTGTCGAGATCCAATACTCGCCTGCGCAGCTCGCCGCGCAGCGCGCGACGTTTCGCCGCCGCGCGATCGCCGTGGCCAGCTTTCCGCTCGCGGCCGCGGTCCTGTTGGCGACGGGGCCGCTGGTCGGGCGCCGGCGACGCGTTCGCACGGCCCGTGAGTGGTTCGGCTGGTCGGCCGCGGCGGCGTCGCTGGTCGCCGTTGCCGCGGCCGCGTTTCTCGGACTCGCCGCGCTTGCGGGCGTGTCGGCCGGGTGGCAGCGGCTGGTGGTGTCGCTGACGGCGCTGGCGATGGTGTCGTTGTTCCCGGTGTCGGCCTGGTGGCGGCGCTGGCCCCAACGCCTGCCGTACCGCGCGCCGGCCCGCTTCATCATCGAGCAACTCGTCGCCGGGATCGTCCTCGCCTCAGCCGTCCTCATCGTGGCGCGCGTTCTTCGCGATCGCATCACGCCGTCGTCGCTCGCGCGGTGGCAGTTTCCCGTCCTGCCGCTCGATCCATCGGCCCTGCTGGATCTGAGCAGCCTGCTCGTCGTGCAGATTGCGGTGTTCTGGGCGGCTGGGGCGACCGTCGCCCTGCTCGCGTCGCGCTGGAAGCTGGCCTGGCGGCATGCGATCGGCTGGGCCGCGCTGGCGCTCTGGATCGCGCCAACGATCGCGCTGGCGGCGGCGCCCGCGCTCGCGCCGCAGGAGCGGGCGGCGGCACTCGGCGCGGTCGCCGTGGCCGCGGTCTTCGGCCTCTTCGCGATCACGATTCGACACGCGTATCGGCACACGACGCAGGCCATGCGGCTGATCCTCGTCTTCGTGGCGCTCGCCGTGCCGGTCGTGGCCGCCTATCCGCTCGGCACCGCGTCGGCCGATCGCGCCATCCGCACGCTGATCGAGTCCGAGTACGCGCCGGCGACTGTGGCCGCGCAACGGCCGGATGCCCTCGTCGCCGTGCTCGCCAAGGCGCAGGACGAGATCGATCGGATTCCGAACTTGCTCGGCCTGCTCGCCGCCCGGCCCGCGGGGGCGACCGTGCAAAGCCAGACCGCCTTTCACGTCTGGAATCAGACGTCGCTCTCGCGCGACCGGATCACGTCGCAGATCGAGTTGTACGGACCGGATCCCGACCGGACGCTGCTCAGCCATTTCGCGCTGAACGTGCCGGAGTTCAAATCTGCCACCGAGACCGCGACGCCGGCATGGCTGAGCACCAGTTGCGAGTGGGAGGAGTTCGCCGAGGTCTCGCCGTTCGGCGGCGCCGAGCGGCGGCTGCTGCACGCGCAACGTGGCATCTGTGACGCCGCCGGCAAATTTGCCGGCGCGGTCGTGATCCACATCATGCCGGACTATCGCGCGCTGCCGTTCGTCTCGTCAGCGAATCCGTACTACGAAGTGCTGGCGGGCCCTGACGCGCTGCCGCCGGCGTCGCGCGTGGCCAATCTCCAGGTCGTGGTCTACGGCTGGAGCTTGCAGACGCTCTTCACGTCAGGCCGCGTCGCCTGGTCGATTTCCGACGCTCTCCTCAGCCGGCTCACGGATTCGCGCGACCCCTTCTGGACGTCGGTCACGGCCAACGGCGAACGGTACGACGTCTACTTCAGAAACGATCGGACGAGCATCTACGCGCTGGGCTACCCGCCCCAGACCCTGTTTGCGCACCTCAGCCGGCTTTCCGAGGTCACGGTGGTGGTCGCCGCGCTCTTCGTGCTGATGCTCCTCGGGGCCGCCATCTACGCACCGCTTGCGC
Source organism: uncultured Acidobacteriota bacterium (assembly GCA_963816795.1). Taxonomy (GTDB): domain Bacteria; phylum Acidobacteriota; class Vicinamibacteria; order Vicinamibacterales; family SCN-69-37; genus CAWFLT01. The sequence goes on from CAWFLT010000011.1 coordinate 102,156, forward strand.
GACGCGACGATGCGCCCCTGCGCCTGTTGTACAACGAGATCCGGGCGAGCTTCTACCGCAAGCTGTTCTTGTTCTTCGTGCTCGCCGCCGTCGCGCCCGTCCTGCTCTTCGCGGCGGCATTCGGCGCCTACATGACCGACAAGTTCAGGCTCGACGTCGAGGCGGAAGCGTCGAGTGTCGTCCGGGTCGCGCGGCGCGTCTTCGAAGAGCTCGCCGCGCAGTCGCCGGGCGCGCTCACCGACGACGAGATGGTCTGGATTCGACAGGTGATCGACCAGGACGTCAATCTCTATGAAGGGCCGGAATTGATCGCGACCAGCCAGCGCGACCTCTTCGACTCGGGCCTGCTGCCGACGCGCACGCCGGCGGCGGTCTATCGGGCCATCGCCATCGATCGGCTCCCGGTGGCCGTGGCGCCCGATCGTCTAGGCACGTTCGAGTATCTCGTCGCGGCGGCGCCGGTGTCGTCACGCGGGCGCGATGGCGCGATCTCGTCGTCGGAAACGCGGGTCGTGAGCGTGCCGCTGGCCACACGTCAGCGTGAGATCGAGCAGCAGATCGACGAGCTCAACCGCGGCGTGCTGGTTGGCGGCGTGGTCGTCGTCCTGTTTGCCGCCGGCCTCGGCGCGTCGGTCGCCGGGCGCGTCTCGGATCCGGTCGCGCGCCTGACGCGGGCGACGCGCCAGATCGCGGCCGGCCGCCTCGATGTGCGGCTGGTGGCGGATACCGCGGACGAGCTCGGCCGCCTCGTCGATGACTTCGGCACGATGACGCGCACGCTCCTCGCCCAGCGGGAGGAGCTCGCGCGGACGCATCAGTTCAAGGCGTGGGCGGAGATGGCGCGGCAAGTCGCTCACGAGATCAAGAATCCGTTGACGCCGATTCAGCTCGCGGCGGAGCACCTGCAGCGCGTCCACGAAGATCAGCGCCGGCCGCTCGGCCCGGTCTTCGATCAGTGCGTGTCGACGATTCTCCGGCAGGTCCGCCTGCTTCGCCAGATTGCGTCGGAGTTCGCGACCTTCGCCGGCGAGCTCAAACCGCGTTTCGCGCCCGTCGACGTTCTGGACTTGCTTCAGGCCGTCGTGTCGCCGTACCGGATCGGCGTGGCCGGGCGCATCGAGATCGTCGTCGATGCGCCACCCAGCCTTCCCGAGATCTGGGTGGATCGGACGCTCGATCGCGCGGGCGCTGACGAACCTGATCGAGAACGCCGTGCAGGCGATGCCCGGCGGCGGCCGGCTGTCGATCGCGGCGAGGCCCGAGGACGGACGGGTCACGATTACCGTCGACGACACCGGGGTCGGCATGGACGCCGAAGCGGTGCGGCGGGCGTTCGAACCCTACTTCTCCACCAAGACGGCCGGGTCGGGGCTCGGCCTGGCGAACGCCAAGCGGAACATCGAGCTGTGCGGCGGAACGATCGCGATCGAGAGCGCCCCCGGGGCGGGCGCGAAGATTACGGTGTCGCTGCCGGTGGTGCCGCCGGCGGCCGCGAACGAGCCTTCGTCACCACCATCCCGATGAACGGCGACAGCAGATAACTGTAGGCGAGGAAGACGAGCGTGAACCGGGGCTCCATCGCGATGAACGTGATGAGCGCCGCAAACGCGAAGACTGGCGCGTACGACGGTCCCCAGCCGAAGTTGATCGACTTGAACGCGCGGAAGCGAATGGTGCTGACCATGAGAATCGCCGGGATCAGCACGATGGCGAGCGCGGTGACGGTGCGCGCCGGCCCGGGCACCGGATACGGCCAGGCGAAGACCGTGGCCGCGGCGACGCCGGCCGCCGATGGGCTCGGCATGCCCACGAAGTACCGTTTGTCGAGCTGCACCGCCGACTGAATGTTGAATCGCGCGAGCCGCATCGCGGCCGCCGTCAAGTAGAGGAAGCCCGCCGCCCAGCCGACGCGGCCGAGGTCGCCGAGTCCCCAGGCGAACACCAGGACCGCGGGGGCGATGCCGAACGAAATCACATCGGCGAGCGAGTCGAGCTCGACGCCGAAGGCGCTCGTCGTGCCGGTCAGCCGGGCGATGCGCCCGTCGAGCGAGTCGAGCACGAACGCGATGCCAATGAAGGGCGCCGCAATCGCCAAATCGCCGCGCATCGCGTACACGATGCACGCGTAGCCGCAGAACATGTTGCCAATGGTGAAGAGGCTCGGCAGCAGGTAGACGCCCCGGCGATACTTTGCGGTCCTGCGCCGGTGGACGGACGTCGAACAACGTCGGCATCACGAAGGCCCGGCCGGCAGACGCGCGATCACGGTCTCGCCCGCGCGCACCTGGCTGCCCTGCTGCACCAGGAGGGTCGCCTCCAGCGGCATGAACACATCCATACGTGACCCGAACTTCATCAGGCCTATTCTGTCACCGGCCGCGAGCGCGTCGCCGGCTTTCACCCGGCAGACCACGCGGCGGGCCAGCACCCCCACGATCTGACGAACGACGATCGTCCAGCCGTCCGCGTTCAGCCAGATTTCAGAGTGCTCGTTCTTCCACGCGTCGGCGCGATACGCGGGCAGGAATTGTCCCGCGTGATAGTCGGCGCGCGTGACCGTCCCGCTGACCGGCGTCCGGTTGATGTGCACGTCGAGCAGCGACAGGAAGATCGAGACCTGCCGCCAATTGCCCGGCGGCGCCTCCTCAGGACGCGCCGGCCCCGAGTGCATCACCGTGCCGTCGGCCGGAGCGAGCACGGTGCCCGCTGAGTGAGGCGGCTCACGCTCCGGATCGCGGAAGAACAACGCGATCGCGATCGGAAGCGCCAACAGCGCCACCGTCAACCACAGCGGACCGGTCGAACGCCGACACCACGACCGGCGCGGCGGCGATACCGATGAACGGGAGGCCGGCCGGATCGATACGCACAATAGCGATAGTAATCCGCCCCGCCGTCTGCCTGCAGCCGGCGCTGACGCGCGCGGGTCGTTCGGTGCCTATTGAGAGGGCATCGCCAGAGTGTCGTCGCCGTTGCGGCTGCGCATCATCGCCTGAATCCGATCCTTCAGGGCGAGTTTGCGTTTCTTGAGTGCGATTTCTTCGAAGCGTTGTTCGTCGCTGACGTGGGAGAGGCTACTGAGGTGGCGAATTCGTTCGTCGAGGTCTTGATGCTCCGAAACCAACTGCCGAAACCCTTCATCGGTCTGGAGCAGCGAGGCTTTCACGTCGTCCTGCCGGAGCTCTGCATCCATATGCTCCGCCTCCTTTGTTAATCGCCGGGGTCCGGCCTGCTCTGAGCCGCCGAAAGACACCCAAGCTGGCGCACGCTCGAACCGCGTTCGGGCCGCCGTCCTCGCGCACGCGGATCCGACAAACCGCGTCTACTTTCGCGCACGCTACCATATCGTTTGGCGGCGATCAATCTGGTTTCTGGGGCGCCTCGCTGGCGTCGGCGAGATGCCGGTGCCAGAGCACGAGCGCGTCCTCCCGCGGGGCGTGGTAGTAGTCGCGCCGAACCGCTTCCACGCGGAAGCCGAGGCCTTCGTAGAGCGCGCGCGCGGCTTCGTTGGATCGCCGGACTTCAAGGGTCGCGGCGCGTCCGCCGGCCGCGGTGGCGTCCTGCATGACGCGATGGAGGAGCGCCCGGGCGACTCCCCGCCGCTGCCAGGGGACGTCCACGGCCAGGCTGTTGATGTGCAGCTCGTCGAAAATCATCCAGCACGCGCAGTAGCCGATCGAGCGTACGGTCGGCGGCGCGGACGACGTAGAGCCGCGCGACGTCGGTGTTTTCGAGCTCCCACTTGATTGACTCGGCGCCCCACGCGTTGGTAAACGACCGGCGCTGGAGGGCTTCGACACCAGCCAGATCGTCGGCCCCATTGGCGAGGCTGACCGTGAACGCGGGCGGTGGCGTCGCGGACGGCGGTGGCGCGGCGGCCGCGCGGGTCCGCGCCAGTTCGACGTCGGGGCGGCGGAGATAGAACGGCCTCAGGGCATGCGGCGCCGCGGCGCGGTCGATCCAGCCGGCGGCGAGCCGCACCGCCGCGGCGGCGATGGGGATCGGCATGTCGGTCACGTGAGCGTCCGGCAGGCGATCCGTCCAGACGGAGCCGTACCGGGCCGCCGCGTCGCCGACGATCGTCACCGCGCGGCCGCGCGCCAGCGCGGCGATCTCGTCGGCGGCCTCCTCCGGTCGCGCCACTTTCGCCGCGATCGCCACCTGTGACGGGTCGAACGCTGACGCCGGCGACGATTCGTACGCCGCGAAGAACACTTCGCCTCGATGACCGTCGAGACACGGCACCGTGACCTCCGCCGCCGCGCCCGGCGCGTCGAGCCAGCCCTTCGCCATCGCGTCGAGCGTCGGGACCGCGATCACGCGCTTGCGCGCGGCGAGCGCGAGCCCCTGAATCGACGCGACGCCCACCCGAAGTCCCGTGAACGAACCGGGGCCGGACACGACGGCGAAATAGTCGACGTCCGCGAGCGTGCGGCCCTGGGCCGCGAGCCACGTCGTCATCTCGTTGGGAAGCCGCTCGCCGTGGGTGCGCTCGGTCTCGCCGGCCATCGCGGCGACGTCGCCGTCGATCCAGCAGCGCGAGACTGCCGCGCCGCGTCGCCGTCTCGAGCGCCAGGATGACCATCGCGGCAATGTTATACTCCGACGTTGTTCGATCCTCCTGCGGCCCGCGAAGAGTCTGCCGCTTCAGCCACGATGTCTTCCCTGTCTGCGTCAATCGACTCGGCCACGCCGGCGATGCGCCAGTACCTCGACGCCAAGCGGCAGCATCGTGACGCGATCGTCTTCTTCCGGATGGGCGATTTCTACGAGATGTTCTACGAGGACGCGCTGACGGCGGCGCGGGTGCTCGAACTGACCCTGACGTCGCGGGCGCGCGACGCGGCGGGCGGATCGATTCCGATGTGCGGCGTGCCGTATCACGCCGCCGAGACGTATCTGGGCCGGCTCGTCAAGCGCGGATACCGCGTCGCCATCTGCGACCAAGTCGAAGATCCGCGCAAAGCCAAGGGCATCGTCAAGCGGGAAGTGACGCGCGTGATCTCGCCCGGCACGTTCACCGACGCGTCGTATCTCGACGCGCGCGAACCGGCGTTCCTGGTGGCGGTGGCGCCGGCCGTGGCGCCGGGAACCGCCTGGGGGCTTGTCGCTGCTCGACCTCTCGACCGGTGAATTCGCGGCGACGGAATTCCAGGGCCCGACGCCGGGTCCGCGGTGGCGGCCGAGCTGGCCGTGCTGCGCCCGAAGGAAGTGCTGGCCGCGGAAGGCGCCGAGGTGGACGCGTGCCTCCCGACCCTGTCGCCGCCGCAGAGTGACGCGCGTCGAGGCCTGGACCTTCGAGCGGGCCCACGCCCAGTCGGTTCTCTGTGAGCAGCTTCGCGTCGCGTCGCTCTCGGGCCACGGCCTCGACGCCGCGCCTGCGGCGACCTCTGCCGCTGGCGCGATCGTGACGTACCTGCGCGACACGCAGCGCCGCGAGCTGGCGCACGTCCGCGACATCGCCTATCGGGTCCTCAGCGATCGGGTGTTGATCGATCCCGTCACGCTTCGGCACCTGAACATCGTCGAAGGCGCGGATGGCGGGCGGGCGGGTTCGCTGCTCGATGAAATCGATCGCACCGTCACGCCGATGGGCGGACGGATGATCCGGCACTGGTTGATCCGTCCGCTGGTCAATCTCGAGCGGATTCAGGACCGGCTCGACGCCGTGGAGGATTTCGCCTTCCGCTCGACGGAACGCGGCAAGGTGCGAGAGCTGTTGAAGGGCGATCCACGATCTGGAACGGCTGGTCGCGCGGATGGCGCTCGGCACGGCCGGGCCCCGGGATCTGCTTTCGCTCGGCCAATCGCTCACCGTGCTGCCGAGAGTGCGGGCGGTCGCGCAGGTGCTGCAGGCCCCGTTGGTCGCGAGCCTGCTCGGCGAAGTGGACGACCTGACGGACGTGCGCGACGCGATTGCGGCCACGATCGTCGACGAGCCCCCCGTCGTCGCGCGCGATGGCGGCGTGCTGCGCGACGGCGTGGACGCCGAGCTCGACGACCTGAGGCGGGTCAGCCGCGGCGGCAAGGCCTCCATCGCCGGGATGGAAGAGGCCGAACGCCTGCGCACCGGTATCGGCTCGCTCAAGATTCGCTACAACCGCGTCTTCGGCTACTACATCGAAGTGTCGAAGTCGAACCTGGACGCCGTCCCGGCTGACTACATCCGGAAGCAGACCATCGCCGGGGGCGAGCGGTTCATCACGCCTGGACTCAAGGAGTACGAGGACAAGGTGCTCGGCGCCGACGAGCGCATCGCGGTACGGGAGGTCGAGCTGTTCGAGCAATTCCGGGCGCGGATCGCCTCGGAGGCGCCACGCATCCTGGACACCGCGCGGGCAGTGGCGGCGATCGACGTGCTGGCCGCCCTCGCCGATGCGGCGGCGGCCGGCAACTACACCAAGCCGCACATCCACGACGGCCCCGAGTTCTCCGCCATCGAGGCGCGCCATCCGATCGTCGAGCGCCACGTGTCCGGCGCGTTCGTGCCGAACGACGTGCACCTCGACCCGCCCGCGTCCCAGCTCGTGATCCTGACCGGGCCGAACATGGGCGGCAAATCGACGTACCTGCGGCAGGTCGCGCTGCTCGCGCTGATGGCGCAGGCCGGGTCCTTCGTGCCGGCGCGCACCGCGAAGTTGAGCCTGGTCGATCGCATCTTTGCGCGCGTGGGCGCGTCCGACAACATCGCGCGCGGGCAATCCACGTTCATGGTCGAGATGCAGGAGACGGCGACCATCCTCCACACGGCGACGAATCGCAGCCTGGTGATCCTCGACGAGATCGGCCGCGGCACCGCGACCTTCGATGGCTTGAGCCTGGCGTGGGCGGTGGCTGAGCACCTCGCGTCGGACACGCGCGCGCGGCCGAAGACGATTTTCGCGACGCACTATCACGAGCTGACCGATCTCGCGGACGCCGTGCCTGGCGTGGTGAATTTTCACGTCGCCGCGCGCGAGTTCAAGGACGAGATCGTGTTCCTCCACAAAATCGTGCCCGGCCGATCCGACCGGAGCTACGGCATCCACGTCGCCCGTCTCGCGGGCCTGCCGGGCGCCGTGGTTCGCCGCGCCGCCGAGATCCTGCGCGCGCTCGAGCAGGACGAGCTGCAGCGCGGCGGCAGGCCGAGCCTGAGCGGTGCGGCGCCCGCCAATCAGCATCAACTCGGCCTGTTCCAGTCGGCGGAAGCCCATGCGGTCGTCAATCGGCTCCGCGCGCTCGATCTGGACCGGCTGACGCCGCTCGAGGCCCTCAACCTGCTCGCAGAGCTCAAGCGCGAGGCGACGGACGAATGACGCGCTGGGCCCTGCTCGCGCTCCTCTTCACCGCCGCGTGCGCACGTCCCACCCCGTACCGGCCGACTTCATCACCGTCGCGCTCGCCAACTCCCCCACCGGACTCGATCCGGCGATCAGCCTCGACGAGGCGGCGCAGAAGATCGGCCAGGTGCTGTTCAGTTCGCTGCTCAAGATTGACGCCGATCTGCGCGTGGTTCCCGACCTGGCCGTGCGCTTCGAATCCGAAGACTCAAAGCGTTTCGTCGCCGAGATTCCGCGGGGCGTGCTGTTTCACGACGGCCGCGAGATGACCTCGGCTGACGTCGCCTTCACGTTTCGCCGCTTCCTGAATCCGAAGTTCGTCTCGGGCCGCAAGGGCGCCTATCGCGATCTGGCAGCGGTCGAGATCCTCGATCCGTACACGGTCGCGTTTCAGCTCAAGGTCGCGTCGGCCGCGTTTCCGATCGCGCTCGTGATGGGCATCGTGCCGGACGGCACCGGTGCTGAGGCCGCGCGCCGGCCGATCGGCAGCGGGCCGTACCGGCTGACGGAGTTCGCCCCGGACGATCACGTCACGGTCGTGGCCTTCGATCGCTACTTCGGCGGCCCGGCACGCAACGCCGGCCTGGTCTTCAAGGTGGTCCCGGACGAGACGATGCGCGGACTCGAACTGCGCAAAGGGAGCGTCGATCTCGTCGTCAACGACATCTCGCCGGATCTGGTGCACGGGCTCCAGCGCGAGGGCCACGTGAGCGTCGTGACGGCTGAAGGCACCGACTTCGCGTATATCGGGTTCAATCTGCGAGATCCACTGCTGCAGGATCGGCGCCTGCGCCTCGCCGTCAGCCACGCAGTCGATACCGAGGCGATCATCAAACACCTGCGCCGTGGACTGGCGCGCCCGGCGACCAGCGTCGTTCCTCCGATGTCGTGGGCGTACGATCGGGAGGCCGTGCCGATCCCGCACGATCCCGAACGGGCGCGGAAACTTCTCGACGAGGCGGGATTCACGGATCCGGATGGGAGCGGACCAGCACCACGGCTCCGGCTCACGCTCAAGACCTCGACTGCCGAGCCGTATCGAGTCCAGGCTGCCGTCATTCAGCAGCAGCTCGCGCAGGTCGGGATCGCGCTGGACGTCAGGTCCTACGAATTCTCGACGCTCATGGACGACGTGAGGCGCGGGAACGTACAGCTCTATACCCTGCAGTACGTCGGCGTCACCGACCCCGACATGCTGCGCCGCGCCTTCCACTCGGCTCAGGTGCCGCCGGACGGCTTCAACCGCGGGCACTACAAGAACCCGGCAAGTGGACGAGCTGATCGTGCAGGCCAGCGCCACCCTCGACGATGCGGAACGCGGCCGGCTCTATCGCGAGGTCCAGCGTCTCATCGCCGCTGACGCGCCGTACGTGAATCTCTGGACGAAGATCAACGTCGCGGTCGCTCAGCCGACGCTGAGCGGGATCAGACTGTCGCCGACGGCAGAGTTCGGATTCTTAAAAGACGTTGTGAAAAGCAGGCGGGGACTTCTCGACTAGAGCGAGGTCAATGGATAAGCGACAATCGGTAATCTGCAATGGCAGAGACATCGGCAATGGATCAGATTGTCCATCGTGAGATGCCGATTGCCGATTGTCGATCGAGAGATTATCAATTACCGATTATCCATCCGAAAGATTTGCCATTAGCCCATTGCCAATCGGGATTGTCGATTGCCGATGTGTTTGCCATTGCAGATTGCGTTGCCGTTTGTCGATTAGTAGGAAGGCGAAGCCGCCCTAGTTGAGTTGCGCCAGCTGCTGACGCGCGTCGGCGCTATAGCCCGACTGCGGAAACTCGTCCACGACGCGCTTGAAAGCGGCGCGGGCGTCCTGCGGCTTGCCGGCTTTGACGTAGGTGCGGGCCAGTTCCATCAGGACGCCGTCGAGTGGCAGCGTCCCGTCGCGATCGCCTGACAGGGTATTGAGTGTCGTGATTGCGTCGTCGAACTTGCTTTGCCCGACCAGTGCGGTGACGAGCCCCATCTTTGCCATCGAGGCGTAGATTGAACTGCCGCCGCTGGCGGTCACGTCACGGAACTTCTGCTCGGCCTCGGCGAGCCGGCCGGCGGCCATCAAACTGGCCGCGGCGTGATATTGCGCGGCAATGCCGGCGGGCGTGGACGGATACGCGGTGGCGACTTCCTGAAACGCCTTGATCGCGGCCTCGTCTCTCGCCTGCTCCGTCGGGTAGGTCCCGGCCGGTTGCGTGGCGCCCGGCAGCGTCGGCGCGGGCACGACCTGCGCCTGAGCGGTCGCCATCGCCCGGCCGAGCATCCCGCTCGCCTGGTCGTTGGTGCGCTTGTTCCAGTAGAAATAGCCGCCGACGAGCGCGGCGACGACGACGAGCGCGATGCCACCCATGACGACGCGGTCGCGGTTGGCCGCCATGGTGCCGGCGACCTTCGCCGCCGTCACGGCGAACTCGTTCTGCTTCAGGTGGTGCCGTTCTTCTGCCTTCATGCCTCTACTCTCTCCGCGAGCTGGCGCGACCGGCCCGAGTTGTGCCCGGCCCAGGGAAAGGGGCTGGCGCCAGTCACCCCAACAGCACAGTATCGCATAGGGCTATCGACGTTGGCGGGGCTCAGGGTACACTGGACAGACCATCCTGAACTCCTGACGGGCGGAAGCCGCCAGCCTTCACTATGGCGAAAGGCAAGTATCCATGACGAGCCTGTCACCAGACCCGGCGTCGCCTGACCACCCCGTCAATCCCGCGGATCGCCCAGCCGCATCGAGTGCCGTCGCGAAGGAACACGCCGATGAACGCTTCAATTCCTACGATCGGCGCGCGGCCCAGGAAGCGTCAATGACCCGAACCCGCTGGTGGACGATGGCGGCAGTCATCGCCGTCGGCATGGTCCTCTGGCTGGTCTTCACGCGCTGAGGAGAGGACGTCGGCGCCAGCCTGACGGCGGCGCGACGGTCTCAACGGCGCGCTGGATTGGGCGCGTCGAAGGAGGGATGTCTTCACGCATCCCGCCCACGCCGAGCAGCCCCTGTCCGTCGCCTGACCTGCGATTCGTTCATTTTCCTGCCCGTCCAAGTTTTTCGTGTCCGTTCCCGCCTTTCAGATCGGGCGGAACCCCAACGTCCTTTGGAGGGCACGAGATGCTCAGCCTTCGTTCAGTCCGCACCTTCGTGGCCGGCGTTCCGATGATCGTCGGACTGTCGTCTGGTTGCGGAGAGGGACCTCGGCCTGCGCGCGTCGAACTTCGCGAGCGCCTCGAGGGCGTCGTCGAGGGCCGCGAAATCCTGGCGCGGCTCGTCGCTGACGAGCAGCCCTTCGTCGAACGTGACCTTCGTCGCATCGCCGCCGCGTTTCTGATAGCGGCTCGTCCACCGAGAGCTGTACCAAATCGCGCGGCGTTGCATGGCCGGCGAGCGCGACGAGCCCCCTGCGCCCACTGGCGCAGCAACGCGGTCACGTTCCCAGGATCTTCGATGATTCGGGCATTCTAGCCGCACGTCTGTCATCACGTACCCCACGTGGCCTGTCGTGCCCTGAAGGTCGGTGCGGAATGAGATAAGATGCCGCCCCCTACTCTGCCGGGAGGGCACATGACAGTTCCGGTCTCCATCAGCGTGAACGGCCGCACCATTCAGCGTGAGGTCGAACCGCGGCTGTTGCTCGTTCACTTCCTTCGCGACGTCGCCGGACTGACCGGCACCAAGGTTGGCTGCGACACGAGCCAGTGCGGATCGTGCACGGTGCTCCTCGATGGCGTGTCGATCAAGTCGTGCACCTGCCTTGCGGTACAGGCCGATGGCGCGGCGGTGACCACGGTCGAAGGACTCGCGGCCGATGGCGTGCTGCATCGACTGCAGGACGCCTTCTGGGAAAAACATGGACTGCAGTGCGGCTTCTGCACGCCGGGCATGATGCTGGCGGCTCACGATCTGTTGCGCACGAACCCGTCGCCGTCGCAGGAACAGATTCGGCACGCGCTCGAAGGCAACCTGTGCCGGTGCACCGGCTATCAGAACATCGTGCGCGCCGTGGAGTCGGCAGCGCAGGCGGGAGGGCGATCATGAGCGTCACCGCCACCAAGGCTCGCGTATTCGGTTCCGGGATCAAGCGTCGCGAGGATCCACGGCTCGTCACGGGCACGGCGCGCTACACCGAGGACATCACCCTGCCGGGCATGGTGCACGCGGCGATCCTTCGCAGCCCGCACGGCCACGCGAGGATCACGAAACTCGATACGAGCGCGGCGAAAAAGGCCCCCGGCGTCGTCGCCGTGTACACGAGCAGCGACATCGAAGGCGTGCTCAATCCGATCCCGTGCGCGTGGCTGGTTCCGAATTCAAACTTGAAGGTCGCGCAGTACCGCGCGCTTGCGAAGGACGTCGTGCAGTACGTCGGTGACGCGGTCGCCGTGGTTGTCGCGGAGACGCCGCACGCCGCCGCCGACGCGCTCGACGCCATCGACGTCGAGTACGATCCGCTGCCTGCGACCGTCGATCCTGAGAAAGCCGTTCGGGAGGGCGCGCCGCAGCTGCACAGCGACATTCCCAACAACATCGCCTTCCACTGGACCGTCGCCGGCGGCGACGTCGATGCCGCCTTCAAATCGGCGGAGGTCGTCGTCCGCGATCGAATCATTCAGCAGCGGTTGATTCCGACCGCGATGGAGACGCGCGGTGCGGTCGCGCAGTTCGTTCCCGTCACTGGCGAGCTGACGCTGTGGAATACGACGCAGAATCCCCACATCGTGCGCTTCATCATGTCGCTCGTCACCAGCGTGCCGGAGAACCGCTTGCGCGTGATCGCGCCGGAAGTCGGCGGCGGGTTCGGCAGCAAGATCGCGCAGATCCAGGGCGACTTCATCACGACGTTTTGCGCGATGAAGCTTGGGCGGCCGGTGAAGTGGCAGGAATCGCGCTCCGAGAACTACGTGTCGACGACGCACGGCCGCGATCATGTGCAGGAGGTCGAGCTGGCGGCGACGAAAGACGGTCGCGTGACGGCGATCCGCGCCACGGTGTGGGCGGGCATGGGCGCCTACCTCTCCACCGCGGCGCCCGGCATTCCGACGATTCTTCACGGCCTGATGCTGTCCGGCCCGTACACCATTCCCGCCGTCAAGGAAGACGTCTACGGCGTGTACACGAACACGACGCCGGTCGAGGCGTATCGCGGCGCCGGACGACCGGAAGCGACGTTCATGCTCGAGCGGATGATGGACCTGCTCGCGGACAAGATCGGCGTCGACCCGGTCGAAGTCCGCAGACGCAATCTGATTCCGCCGTTCGAGAACGGCCACAACGTCATCACCGGGCTCACCTACGACAGCGGCAACTACGAGGGCGCGCTGTCGAAGGCGCTGGAACGCGTCAACTATCAGCAGCTGCGTGCGGAGCAGAAGGCGGCGCGCGAAAAGGGCCGGCACATCGGCATCGGCGTCTGCGTGTACGTCGAAATCTGCGGCCTGGGACCGTCGCAGGTGGCTGGCGCGGTCGGGTTCCAGGGCGGACTCTGGGAAAGCGCGATCGTCCGCTTTCATCCGAGCGGCAAGGTCAACGTCTTCATCGGCGCGTCGCCGCACGGCCAGGGCGAAGAGACGACCTTTGCGCAGATCGTGGCGGACGAGCTCGGCGTCGGCGTGGACGACGTCAAGGTCGTGCACGGCGACACGGACAACACGCCGATGGGCTGGGGCACCTACGGCAGCCGCACGACGGCGGTCGGCGGCGCCGCGCTCGCGGTGGCGTCGCGCAAGATCAAGGACAAGGCGAAGCTGCTCACGAGCCATCTGCTCGAAGCCGCCGTCGAAGACATCGACTACGCCGACGGCAAATTCTTCGTCAAAGGCTCGCCCGACAAACACAAGACGATTCAGGACATCGCGCTGCTCGCCAACGTCGCGTGGAACCTGCCGCAAGGCATGGAGGCGGGTCTCGAAGCGACGTCGTTCTACGACCCGCCGAATTTCGTGTATCCGTTCGGCGCGCACGTCGCGATCGTCGAAGTGGACGCCGAAACCGGACACGTCGATCTCAAGCGCTACGTCGCCGTCGACGACTGCGGACCGCAGATCAATCCCGTCATCGTCGAGGGGCAGGTCCACGGCGGTGTCGTCCAGGGCATTGGCCAGGCGCTCTGGGAAGGCGCTGTCTACGACGACAACGGCCAGCTGCTGACGGGCTCGCTGGCCGACTACGCGCTGCCGCGCGCGGACGTGCTGCCCAACATCGAGGTGCTGTCGACGGTGACGCCGTCGCCGCACCATCCCCTGGGCGTGAAGGGCATCGGCGAAGCGGGAACGATCGCGTCCACGTGCACGGTGTACAACGCGATCATCGACGCGCTCGAGCCGTTCGGCGTCCAATCGATTCAGATGCCGTGCACGCCCGAGCGGGTGTGGCGCGCCATGCACAAGAAGGAGGCGTAGCAATGTACTCCGCGGACTTCGACTATCACCGCGCGCGCTCCATCGACGACGCGCTGCGCATGCTCGGCGCGCATCCTGGCGCGAAGCTGCTCGCCGGCGGCCACAGCCTGATTCCGTTGATGAAACTGCGGCTCGCGACGCCGCCGGCCGTGATCGACATCGGCCGCGTGCCGGAGCTCCGCGGCATCGCGACGGTGGGCAACGCGCTGCGGATCGGCGCGTTGACCACGCATGCCGAGCTGGCCGCCTCCGCCGACATTCGTCGCGGCGCCGCAGCGCTGTCCGACGCCGCGGCGATCGTCGGCGATCCGGCGGTGCGCAATCGCGGCACGATTGGCGGCAACGTCGCGCACGCCGATCCGGCGTCGGATCTGCCGACGGTGCTCGTCGCCCTCGGTGCGAGCCTCGAGGTCGTCGGCGCCGGCGGCAGGCGCACGATCAACGCCGCCGATTTCTTCACCGGCATCATGTCGACCACCCTCGCAGACGATGAAATCCTGGCGACCGTGGTGGTGCCGGCGGCGGCGGGCGGCCAGGCATCGGCCTACGCCAAGTTCTCACATCCGGCGTCGCGCTACGCCGTGGTCGGCGCGGCGGCGTTCGTGACGGTCGCCAACGGCACGTGTACGGCGTGCAGCGTCGCCATCGGCGGCCTCGTGTCGCACGCGCAGCGGCTGCCGGGGGTCGAAGCGCGGTTGAAGGATCAACCGCTGTCGGACGCCGCCATCGCCGCCGCCGCTGGTGAAACCGGCACGGATCTGGGAGATGTGAACGGCGACATCTACGCGTCGGCCGACTACCGCCGCGCGGTGGCGCCGGTCTACGTGAAGCGCGCGCTCGCCGCCGCGGCGGCGCGAGCCTGAATGGACCGGCGACGGGGGCCCGACGGCAAGGTGGGGCGTGTCACATTCGAGTCGATCGAGGCGCTCGAGGACGCCCTCGCCAGCGGACCGGTACATCGCGGACCGTGACCTGTCCGTCGCGTTGTTCCTGGCGTTGCAGCTTGGCCGGCCGCTGTTTCTCGAGGGTGAAGCCGGTGTCGGCAAGACCGAAGTCGCCAAAGTGCTCGCGCACGTGCTCGGCGCGGAGCTGATTCGACTTCAGTGCTACGAAGGGCTCGACGTCAGCCACGCGGTGTACGAATGGAACTACCCGCGGCAACTGCTCGAGATCCGGCGTCTCGAAACCGGCGGCACGTCCGATCATCACGTGACGCCGCGCGAGCTGTTTTCTGAAGAATTCCTGATCAAGCGGCCGCTGCTGCGTGCGCTCGAAGCGCGCGAGCACGCCACCGGTCCTGTTGATCGACGAGCTCGATCGCGCCGACGAGGAGTTCGAAGGGTATCTGCTCGAGCTGCTGTCGGATTTTCAGGTGACGATTCCCGAGCTCGGCGTGATTCGCGCGGCGGTCCCGCCAATTGTCATCATCACCTCCAACCGGACGCGCGAAGTCCACGATGCGCTCAAGCGCCGGTGCGTCTACGCGTGGATTGACTATCCGTCGTTCGAAAAGGAGCGGCGAATCGTGACGTCGAAGGTTCCGGGAATCTCGGAACGGCTCGCCGCGCAGGTGACCGCGTTCGTACAGGAGCTTCGCGGTGTCGAGCTGTACAAGACCGCGGGCGTGTCCGAGACGCTCGACTGGGCCGCGGCGCTCGTGGCGCTCAACCGGGAATCGATCGACGCCGCCACCGTGGACGACACGCTCGGCGTGCTGTTGAAGCACCGCGAAGATATGATCGCCGTGAAGGGCCAGCAAGCCGAGGCGCTCGTGGGCCGTGCGCTGGCGAGACCCTGACGCACACCGGCGCCCACACATCCATCTGCCCTGGCGTGCACATGTAATGGACGCGCTCCTCGACAACGTGCTGCGATTTGCTGCGTTCCTGCGTGACGCAGGCGTCAGCATCAACGCCGGCCGGATGCCCGACGTCGTGACCGCGATGGAATCGATCGGCGTCCGCCGTCGCGGCGACGTCCGCGCCGCCATGCGGTCGCTGCTCATCCATCGTCACGACGACATCCCGCGCTTCGATGCCGCCTTCGATCAGTTCTGGAGGGCGCGCTCGGCGCGCGTCGGTGGAATGCCGCTGGTGTCGATGGGCGAACGGCCGCGAGTGACGACAACACCTGGACCTGGCACGCCGGTGCAGTTCGATTCCGAGCCGGCCGGCGGCGCGTTCAGTGCCCGTCCGCTCGCCGCGGGCGCCTGGAGCGGCGCGGAGGCGCTGAAGACGCGCGATTTCGCCGACCTGACACCGGGTGAATTGATACAGGCGGAGGCGCTGCTGGCGCGCCTGTCATGGCGCTTGGGCCGCCGCACGACGAGACGATGGATCCGGGCCAGCACCGGACGCATCGATCTGCGGCCGATCATTCGCGCGAACATGATGTACGGCGGCGAGCTCGTCGAGCTGCCGCGCCGCATCCGGCGTGAAAAAGCACGGCCGGTGGTCGTGCTCGCCGACGTGAGCGGATCGATGGAGCGCTATGCGCGGATGCTGCTGCAGTTCGTCTACGGAATGTCGTCCGCGTCGCGCGACGTCGAGAGCTTCGTGTTCTCGACGGGGTTGACGCGTGTGACACGCGAAGTCGCACGCAGCGGCAGCGGCAAGGCGCTGGCGGCCGTCGCACGCCGCGTCCGCGACTGGGGCGGCGGCACCCGGATCGGCGACGCTCTCCGTGCGTTCAACGTTCAGTACGCGCGCAGGGCGATACGCCATGGCCCGGTCGTGATCATCATTTCCGACGGATGGGATCGCGGCGACCCGGCGCAACTCGCGCGCGAGCTGGCGCGGGTGAAGCGCAGCGCTCGCCGGCTGATCTGGCTCAATCCCCTGCTCGGTTCGGCGAGCTACGAGCCGCTCACGCGCGGCATGCGGGCGGCGCTGCCGCTGATCGACGATTTTCTGCCGGCGCATAACCTCGTCAGCCTCGAAGCGTTGGCGACACGTCTTCAGGACGTCGACGTAGTCGCTATGCAACTGAAGGGTGTCTACGAATTCGCGGCGCCGGTCGAGCGTGTCTGGGCTGTGTTGATGGACACGACGGCGATTGCCTCGTGCCTTCCCGGCTGCCGCGAGTTGCGAGACCTCGGCGAGGATCGCTACCAGGCTGAGCTCGTGGTCGTCGTTGCCGCGATCACCGGCAACTACGGCGCGACGATTGCGATCGAAGACAAGGTGCCGCCGCGGTCCTATCGCCTGGCGATGCAGGGGACCGGCCGGACCGGCTTCGTCAAGGGCGCCGCCACGATCGTCACTCGAGCCCGTCGCCAACGGCACGGCCGTTCACGTCGACGCGAACGCCGACGTCGGCGGTGCCATCGCGCGCGTGGGCCAACGTCTCATCGAAGGCGTCGCGCGAACGACGATGAACCGGTTCTTCGCCTGTCTCGCGGCGCGCCTGCAGATAGACGGATGATCGCGCTCCCTATCCTGCTCTACCGGGCCAACTTCTGCTTCGCGGCGTTGAGCTCCGGCCGTTCCGGCTGATCCGCGCGCGCGCACATCTTGACGAGTTGCGCGTAATACGAGCGGGAGGTCGCGCGATCCCCGCTGAGCTCCGCGGACAAGGCGGCACCGTAGACGGCGCGGAAACGATTCGGCTCTTTCTTCAGCGTGGTCTGGAATTCCTTCAGCGCCGCCGCCGGCTGTTTCAGCTCGAGCAGCATCTCGCCGAGCAGTTCGCGCGCCGGCGCGATCGGGCCCGGTGTGATGACGTTCTTGTCCGTGGCGTCCTCGCGCACGGCGGCCGCCCGCATCGCCGCCACGGCATCGTCGCGTTTGCCTTCGGCCAGGAGCAGGAACGCGTTCGCGGCGTCGTGCTGAATCGCCACCTGCTCGGCCCAGTACGCCTCTTTCGCCTGCGCCAGCCGATCGCCGATTTCGCGAAGCGCCGCGATCGACGCCCGCGCGTCGTCGAGGCGGTTGGTGCGCGCCGCGCCGAGCGCGCGCGCGAAATACGTCACCGCATCGGCGTACGGCACCGTCGTGCGAGCCGGCGCCGCGAGCGCTGCGGCGGCCGCCCAGTCCCGGCGCTCCAGCGCCGAGCGCGCGGGCATCGTCGCGAGCGCGAAGATCCCGGCCGAGCCCGGCGCGGCGCCGGTCACCGCGTTGGGATCGAACGTCGCGGCGATGCCGGGCAGCGTCTCGAGCAAGGCGGCGACCGCGCGGTCCTGCGCCGTCTGCAGATACGCGTAGGTCATGTAGTCCATCGCGTGAAGCTGCTCGGCTTTCGCGTTGGCGTTTCGCGCGGCTTCCGCGGACGCTCTGTTCGAGTCGATCGATTCCTGCCAGGCGCCGACGCGCGTGAACGTGTGCGAGGGCATGTGGAGCGCGTGCGGCGCGGCCGGCGCGATGCCCGCGTACCGGTGCGCGGCCGCGATCGCCTTGTCGGCCAGCGCCGGCACGTCGTAGCTGTGAATGATGTAGTGGGTGATGCCGGGATGATCCGGCTGCGCCGGGTACAGCTTCTCGAGAATGGCGCCGGCCTTGAGCTGATTCGCGTAGGTCTTGTCGGTGGGCAGCGCGGAGATCGCGAGCGACAGCGCCCAGAAGATCGACGCCTCCCGGTCGTCGGGGTACTTCGCCGCGAGGTCGGCCATCGCGCGTTCGTACGCGAGCACGCGAGTGCGCTGGTCAGACGAGGCGCCGTCCACGTAGAGCTTCGCGACCGCGGCGACGTAGGCGCGTTCGCGCTCGGTCTTCGCGCCAATCCGCTCGGCCTCCCGGACGGCCTCGAGGCCGGCCTGCAGCTGCGCCGGCTGGCGAATGGTCGCGGCGAATGGGTTGGTCCAGCGCGTAATCGCCAGCCCCCAGTACGCCATCGCACAGCTGGAATCCGTCTTCGCCGTGGCAGTGAAATCCTCGATGGCCGCCCCGAACTCGAAGGAGTGCAGCCATGCCATGGCGCGGTCGAATTGGATCTGCGCGGCGGCGGTGCAGGACGTCTGGAAGTGAACGGTCCCAATCCTGCCACCCGGATGCTGATGATCCTGCGCCAATGGACCTGCGCTCGTGACCGCGGCAAGCGAGACCACGCCGAGCCATCTGGGGAAACTCGACATCGAACACCTCCGGGATGGAACGCTCGATTATACGAACTCGGCGAGTGATCACTTCCCCGGAGCGAGCCGCCGGACTTCCTCGAAGAAATTGAAGAGCATCTGGATCCGCGGCGCCTCCTCCCCGGTCTCGGCGCCTGGACGCGTGAAGATCGCGAACCGCTTTCCGCCCGGGGCGAGGTCCACGCTCGAGAAGCCGGTGTCCCCCACACCCGCAAACGTGGCCCAGACGCGCGGCTTGCTCGCGATGAAGGTATCCCCCGCCGTCGAGTACGTCGCGACCATCATCTGGTTCCCGGACCTGAAAAAGAGCTCAGGCCCGAGGCGGGACCACATGGGTTGCCCGCCGCCGCCCATGGACACCTGCCACTTTCCATCGGGCCGGGACGCGGCGGCGGATGCGGAGCGAACGTAGACCTCCCAGGTGGCCCCTTCATCCGAGATGTACGCCACCCAGTTCCCATCGGGGGAGAACGCGGGTCGCGTTTCGTTGGCGGGCGATACCAGAAACGGCTGCGGGATACCCGGCTTCGGATGATCGGGATCGAGTAAGTCCAGGGACACGGTCCACAGATCCTGGCCGCCGCCGTCTCGGGGCGCGCTGAAGATCAGACGCCGCCCGTCGGGCGAGAACGAGTTGGGTCCGAGGTCGCCGGCCCTGATATCGAGGAGCCGCACGGGTGACCCGGTCCCGTCCGCGCGGACCCACCAGAGGGCCGGGGTCGTGGTGATGCCGCCACGGAAGACGATGTGTTTCCCATCGGGCGCCCACACGGGATCGGCATTGGTGTCGCCGTTGAAGGTGAGCCGCACCAGTTGGTCGCGCTGCCAGTCGTACGTGTAGATGTCTGCGCCCTTTCCGGTGTCCATGCCAACGGCCAACCGATCCCCGCCTGGCGAGACCCGCGGACTGTAATAGAGCGATGGCTTCGGCAGCAGCGGCTGGGTCTTGCCCGATGGCTCGAGCCACGCGAGGGTCCACGGCTGCAATCCCACGCCGCTCCGGTAGACCAGGGTCCCGGTCCGCGAGAAATCGAAATGCCCGGCCGCGGCGCCGGAGTTCGCGGCCACGTCGTCGAGGAGCGGTGTCGGCGTGCCCTCGATGACCAGCCGTTCGGGGTCGAACGGGACGCCAAAGAGCACGCCGCGACGAATGTAGACGAGATGCCCGCGCCTGCCTCTTGTTGGCACATAGCGGCCGAAGTACCCACCGCGCCATAACGTCCTGCGTTCGCCCGTGTCGAGCAATTGAATGTCGATCGTGGCGTCCTCGTAAGAATTGAGAGTGGGCGTGTTGGCCGTGAAGATGACCGCCTTCGCGCCCGGCAGGACCTGCGGCCAGCGATGCGTGGGATCACCCGGCGACACCGTCGTCAACGGCTTCGGCTCGCCACCGTCAGGGGACACCCACGACAGGCCGCTCCCGTTCGACAACGCCACGGCGATGCGGCCGTCGTCGGCCCAGCTGGCACCGCGAGGGACTCTGGTGTCAGCGAGATCGACCGGGGTGCCGCCGTGCACGGACACCTTCTTCAGTTTGGTGTTGGCGAAGAACCCGATCCAGTCGCCGTCCGGTGAAAAGAACGGCTGGTCCGCACCCTCCGTGCCGGCGAGCAGCGTGGCCTCGCGTTCGTTCAGCCGGCGTGTGGCGAGGAGCTGGCGGCCGCTCGCGTCGCGAGCGTGAAAGACCAGACGCGTGCCATCGGACGAGATCGCGGCGTCAACCATCGCGTTCGGCCGCAAGCCGTTCCCGAGATCGAGACCGAGCCGCGTGAACGGACGATCGATAGCGGCTGGCTGGAGCAGGACGAGCGCAAGTGTCGCGGTAGCAATCGCCGCCGCCATCAACGCCGCGGCAAAGACCCATCGCAGTTTCCGAGGTGGCGCCAGCGTCGGCGCCGGTTCGTCGAGCAACATGCTCGCGTCGCCGATGTCGCGCAGCCGCTGCTGCGGGTCTCGCTCCAGGCATTTCCGGAGCAGCCGGCGTGCCCGGGCCGGAACCTGTTGCCAATCGGGCTCGCGCGTCAGCACTGCAGCCAGCGTGTCACTGATGGTGTGGCCCGCGAACAACCTGCGGCCCGTGAGCATCTCGTAGACGACGCATCCGAACGACCAGATATCGCTGCGGCGATCGGCCGGCAGGCCGCGCGCCTGTTCAGGGCTCATGTAGGCCGCGGTCCCGAGCACGACGCCCGCGGCCGTCATCACTGGAGACGCCGAACGCGTCGGAGATTCGGCGGCATCGACGCTCGAATCATTCGACGCCGATTCGGCTTTCGCCAGCCCGAAGTCCAGAATCTTGACGGCGCCGGACTTCGTCAGCGCGATGTTGGACGGCTTCAGATCCCGATGCACGATCCCGCTCGCGTGCGCCACGTCGAGCGCGGCCGTCATCTGCCGCGCGATGTCGAACGCGCGGTCAACGGGGAGCGGACCGCGCGCGATGAGCCGGTCGAGACTCTCTCCGTCGACGAGCTCGAGGATCAGAAACTGTGTGCCGTTGGCTTCGTCAATGCCGTAGATCGCGCCGATGTTCGGATGATTGAGCGCGGCCAGGACCTGCGCTTCGCGCCGGAATCGGGCGAGCGACTCGGCGTCCTTGAACGATCCGCGAGTGAGAATCTTGAGGGCGACCTCTCGACCGAGCTTGGTATCGCGGGCGCGATAGACCTCGCCCATTCCACCTTCGCCAAGCTTGGCGACGACCTCGTAAGCACCCAGCATCGAGCCGATCGAAAGAGTCATGCGCGGCCCACGCGGGCCGCGCCAATTCTATGTCCTCCCGAGCGGCGCGGCCTCGCTCAGTGAGCTTTCTTTCTGAGCACGGCGGCCGAAATCAGCGTCATGAGTAACCCGACCGGGAACGGCTCGGTGAACGTCAGTGCTGCATTGATGAAGACGTTGCCATAGAGCCGCTTGAACTCCTCCGCCTGCTGAGCCGCGGCGTCTATCGCTGCCTGTGTCGCTCCGCTCGCCTTCAGCCGGTCGGCCATGTAGCCGGTGTACTTGTCGAGAAAGTCGGGCATGAAGTTGAAGTAGATGATTTCCCAAGCCAGGACATAGCACAGGCATGAAATCAGGGTGATCAGGAGACCAACCCCGAATGCGCGGCCGAATCCAATCCGGCCGCCCAGAACGTTATCCCGGTACGAGCGGATGCCGAGGTACACGAACAGGAACGAGATGACGATGGCCGTGTAGCCGACGATGGCGCCGCGCTCGAATCCTATTTGCTCGATGAACGGCAGCGTGCCGAACATCATCAGAGCGGCCACGCCGCCCGACAGGAACCCGAAAGTGAGAACGGTCTTTTTCATGTGCGTGAGTGCTCCTTCTGGCGGCACTCTACGAGCGGCGGCCGGCGCGCGTCGTCATCCATTCGGGTGATTTTGCAGCTTCGGGCCGCGAAATCACCCATTCAGGTGATGAGTCCGAGCTGCTTGCCGAGCTGGACAGCCTGGGTGCGGCGGTTCGCACCCAGTTTGTCCAGTACCCGGCCGGTGTGGGTCTTCACAGTGTTCTCGCTGACGAAGAGCCGAGTGGCCATCTCGCGCGTGCTGAGGCCTTCGGCAATCAGCTGCAGCACCTCGAGCTCGCGCGGCGTGAGGCCGAGCTCGTCGGCTTTGGCCTGGTTCAAGCACGAACGGCGCGCCAGGCTCGGCAGCAACGGGGACCTCCACGCGGACTTCGACGGGGACTTCGACCTTGATTTCGACCGGCACGACCTTCGTCTTCGTGAGTGTCAGGCCCAGCCAGATGCCGGCGGCCGCAAACGCCGCCGCGATGATGGCGCCGTAGATTTCGACGGAATGCTGGACCACGAGGAAGCGGTACTCGACCAGCCGCATCGCCAGGATGAGCAATCCGGCGACGACGCCGAAGATGATCGTCGTGCGCACATCACGCACGTTTGACCTCCGTCATCACCGATCCACGCGCAGGATGCGCCAGCAGGCGCGCCAATTCTACGTCCTCCCGAGCGGCGGCATGTGTGTATTCTTCGTTCCTCCATATGCGGCTGGAACCAGGCCGCGGCTCGGCGTGCACGACCGTCGCCGCGCCATCGCGTGATGCGATCCTGGCGCAACGTCGCCGTGCTGGCCGCGGCGCAGGCGCTCGCGGCGTCCGGCGGCCCGCTCGTGACGCTCGCGGGCGGCATCGTCGGGCAGACGCTCGCGCCGTCGCCGCTGCTGGCGACGCTGCCGATCACGGCGCTCGTCATCGGCGTGGCGATGTCGGCCGTGCCCGCCGCGTTGTTGATGCGCCGCATCGGCCGGCGTGCCGGCTTCATGACCGGCGCGGCGATCAGCAGCGTCGGCGCGCTCCTCGCGGCCGCCGCCACCGCCCAGGGCGGCTTCGCCGCGTCTTCTGTCTCGCGACGCTGGTCATGGGCGCCGGCTCCGCCTTCGTGGCGCAGTACCGGTTCGCCGCCGCCGAGTCCGTCGATCCGCGGCACACCGGCCGTGCGGTCTCGTTCGTGCTCGTCGGCGGCATCGTCGCCGGCGTGCTCGGGCCGGAGATCGGCCGTCACGGCCGGCTCTGGTTCGGCTCCGAGTTCAGCGGCGCCTTCGTCGTGGTCGCGATGTCCAGGTCGATCGCGCTCGTCCTGCTCGGCGCGATCCGGCATGCCGCCGCCGACGGCGCCGGCGACACCCGTCGAGCGGCTCCCGCTGCGGACGTTCCTCGCCCGCCCGGCGTTCGTCCTCGCGATGGTGTCGGCCGCGGCGGCCTACGCCGTCATGAGCTTCGTCATGACGGCGACGCCGATCAGCATGCACGTGCACGATCGGACATTCGCTCGACGACACGGCGTTCACGATTCAGAGCCACGTCGTCGCGATGTTCGCGCCGTCGCTCGTCACCGGGCTTCCTCGTCGATCGCCTCGGCCTCACGCGAATGATGATCGCCGGCGCCGTGACGCTGCTGGCCAGCCTCGTCGCCGCGGCGTCGAGTCACGCGGTCGGGGCGTACTGGACCGGGCTCGTGCTGCTCGGCGTCGGCTGGAACCTGCTGTTCGTCGGCGCGACGGTGCTGCTCACGCGCAGCTACGCGCCGGCCGAGCGGTTCCGCGCGCAGGGGCTCAACGACGTCGCGGTGTTCGGCAGCCAGGCGCTGGCGTCGCTCGCGTCCGGGCGCCGTGCTGCACCGGTTCGGGTGGGTCGCGATGAACCTCGCGGCGGCGCCGATTCTGATGCTCGTACTCGCGCTCATTGTCAGATTCCGAAGGAGACCTGCTCTGACGCCGGCCTGACTTCGCCGTTCGCTGCGCTCAGCGCGAGCAACTCGAAGTGTCTCGCGTTCTGCTACACTTCCCGAAACCCAAACAGGACACTCTCGTGTTTTTCCGGCTGAGCTCTGCAGCGGTCATCACCGCCCTCGCGGTGGGCCAGGCACCCTCGCTGCCCGGCCAGTCGGAGTGGACGTTGCCCGATCCGGCGACCACGTACACGGCGACGGCAACCGGCCGGGCGACTGACGCCGCGGGCGCGACACTGACACTCTCCAAGTCTCCGGCAGCCACGGACGGCGCGGCGGCAGCGGCACCGCCGCGATTCGGCGTCGTGTCAGCCACCGTGCCCGCCGAGACGCTGCGCGGGAAGCGCGTGACGTTGCGCGGCGAGCTCCAGACGCGCAACGCCGGCGGCGCGTCGCTCTGGATGCGCGTCGACAAGCCTGCCGGAATGATGATGCTCGACAACGGGCAGGATCGCGCGGTGAAAGGCGACTCGGACTGGACGCCGTTCGCTGTCACGCTCCCGGTGCTGCCATCCGCCAAGTTCAGTGGAGATTGGCGTCATCCTGCAGGGCGCCGGCTCGGTCACCGCGCGCTCCGTCCGCTTCGAGTCGGCGCAGAGCTCCAGGCCGACGGACCGATCGCGCAAGACGCGAAGGTCGTCGTCGATGCGGCGATCGATATCGTGCGAAAGCACGCGTGGATGCGCGACAACGTCGACTGGACGTGGTCGAGCCAGAAGTGCGTCTGCTCGCGGCCGGCGCGAGAAAAGAGCGCGGACGTCTATCCCGCCGTTCGATATCTGCTCACGTCGCTGAACGATCGGCACAGCTTTCTCATGCCGCCCGCAGCCACCACCGCCTTCCGCACGGGCGGCGCCGCAAATCCACCGATCGAGGTGACAGCGCTCGGCGATCGGATCGGCTACCTCAACGTGCCGGGCTACAGCGGCGGAGACGCCACGGCAGCGCGCAGTTTCGCCACGAAGGCGCACGAGCAGCTCGCTGCGACCGCGGATGACGCCGGGTGCGGGTGGATTGTCGATCTGCGCGGCAACACCGGCGGCAACATGTGGCCGATGCTCGCCGGCCTCAAGCCGTTTCTCGGCGACGAGCCGCTCGGGACGTTCGTCAGCCGTGACGGCACGAGCCCGCCATGGAAGGCCGGTCAGTCGGTCGATGTTGAGCCGCCGCCCGGGCTTCGGAAACTCGAACAAGCGTGGGTCGCGGTGCTGACCGGTCCGCGCACGGCCAGTTCCGGCGAAGCCGTGACGATTTCGTTCAAGGGCCGCCAGCGCACGCGCTCCTTCGGTCAGCCGACGATCGGGCTGTCCAGCGCGAACGGGACATTTCCGTTGCCCGACGGGGCGATGATCCTGCTCACCACCGCGATCGAAGCCGATCGCACGGGCAAACAGTACGGCGAGAAGGTCGATCCCGACGAGATCGTTCCCGCGCCGGCCGCAAGTGCCCCACCCGCCAACTCGATCGACGACGCCACGATGGCCGCGGCGATAGCGTGGCTGAGACGGTCGTGCGGATCGGATCGCGCGCTCACTGCCGAATGGCGATGAACCCGCGGCGGCTGCGAAGACCTGGCCGACCGCGTCCAGGCTCTTTGCGCGACGGCATCAAGTAACATGCCTGCCTGATGCGAGTGCTGTCGTTCGCTGCGGCGTCCATCGTCGCGGCGTCTTTTGTTCGAGGCGTTGCCCGCCCCGCCGGCCGAGTGGCCGGGGTTCCGTGGTCCTGAGATGGACGGGCTCGCCCTCGCGTCCAAGCTGCCAGAACGCTGGTCGGCACGGGAGCACGTGACGTGGGCGGTCGACGTTCCAGGACAGGGCTGGTCGTCGCCGATCGTCGCGAACGGCACGGTGTATCGTGACCT
Source organism: uncultured Acidobacteriota bacterium (assembly GCA_963816795.1). Classification (GTDB taxonomy): domain Bacteria; phylum Acidobacteriota; class Vicinamibacteria; order Vicinamibacterales; family SCN-69-37; genus CAWFLT01. Next base: position 128,055 of record CAWFLT010000011.1, read on the forward strand.
CGGCGATCAGCGGCAAGCCGTTCAAGAAGCCGACACCGGCATCTACGGCAACGACTACATCGCCGAACTGCGCGCCGCCGGCCTGTCGAGCGCCGAGGTCAACCGCCGGCTGCGCGCGCGCGACAACGAGCTGCCGGAGGAATCGGACGCGATCCGCTACATGGTCTACGCGTTCGACGCGCGCACCGGCGCGCTCAGATGGGAGCGCGAGGCCCACCACGGGCTGCCGATCGGCGGCCGGCACCGCAAGAACACCTACGCGTCCGAAACGCCGTTCACCGACGGCGAGCGCTGTACGTGTCCTTCGGGTTGAACATCGGACTCTTCTGCTACTCGCTCGACGGCACGCTGCTCTGGAAGCGCACCTGGCCGCCGCAGCCGATCTACCTCGACTTCGGCACCGGCTCGTCGCCGATCGCGCACGCCGGTCGCGTCTACCTCCTGCAGGACAGCGAGCGCGAGTCGTTCCTGGCGGCGCTCGACGCGAAGACCGGCGCGGACGTCTGGCGCGTCCCGCGCACGGAAAAGAGCACTTCAACCGCACGTCGTCGTGGTCGACGCCGCTCATCTGGAAGAACTCGATACGGACCGAGATCGTCACCACCGGTCACGGCTTCATCCAGAGCTACGGCCTCGACGGCCGGGAGCTCTGGCGCATCGCGCGCGTCTCGATGCCGCTCGACCTCGCCGGTCACCGCGGGCGACCTGCTGTTCGTGGGCACCGGCGCGCAGGAAGGCGACGCGGCGCGACCGTTCTTCGCGATCAACGCCGGCGCCAGCGGCGACATCACGCTCACCGGCGAGGCGACGAGCAACGCGTTCGTGCGCTGGACGCACCCGCGGGCCTCCGGCTACACGCCGTCGCCGCTCGTGCACCAGGGGCGCGTGTATCTCGTGCACGATCTCGGGACGATGCTGGTGCTGTCCGCCGACACCGGCAAGGAGATCTATCGTGCCCGCGTCGGCGGCCTCGGACACACCTTCTCCGCGTCGCCGATCGCCACCGCGAACCGCATCTATTTTCCAGACGAGGAAGGCGTGACGATCGTGCTCGACGCCGGCGACAGCTACCGGGAGATCGCGCAGAACGACCTCGGCGCGATGACGCTCGCCTCGCCCGCCGTCGCGGGCAACGCGCTGTTCATCCGCACCGACAGCAAGCTCTACCGGATCGAGTAGCCGCGGCGCCTGGCCCTTTCAGAACTCGACTCTCACCCCAAACCTCACGTACCGCGCCCCTCCCCCGGTGGTCGGGTCGCCGCGCGTGCTCGTGATGCGCATGAAGCTGCCGCTGGTGACGCTGTTCACAGGGTTCGACCACTGCGGCTGGTTCGCGAGACTGAACCCTTCCACGCGGAACTGCAGCTTGGCGCGACTGCTCAACGGGAACGTCCGGAACACCGACATGTTCAGGGTCCAGAACCCAGGGCCCCGGAACTGGTTGCGGCCAGTGTTGCCGTAACGCTGTTCGGTCACGTTCCTCCACGCGGCCGGGTCGTAGTACGGCTCGTCGGGTCCGACGCCGACGCGCGTCACGTCGCCCACGAGATCGGCCGTCTGGAGATTACCCCGCTGATCGAGCGCCGTGTTGCTGGCCGTCACCGTGAACGGCGAGCCCGAATATGCGGCCACCGAGCCGCTCACCTGCCAATCCCTGATGAGCGCATTCACCACGCTGTTGCCATCGCCGTGCCCGAAGGGCAGCTGGTAGGTGGACGCCATCGTGAACGTGTGGCGCCGATCGAACCCCGCCAGCGCGTAGTTGCGTTCGAACACCTCCGGGGCGTTGTAATCGAAGACGGCCGTGCCGTCATCGTCGGTCATGTTCATCGTTCTGCCGAGCGTGTAGGCGCCGCGGACGAGCAGGTTGTTCTTGAACGGCCGGCTCAACTGCAACTGCATCGCGTGATACATCGCTCTGTTCCAGCCGCCAAAAAGCGTCGTCGATGCCGTGCGCTGGAACTCCTGGAAGAAGACACGACCCTGCTCGCCACCGCCGGGAGGCGACACGTTGAGCTCGATGTTCGCGAAGCCTCGCGTGGTCTTCGTGCCGACATAGGCGGCGTTGATCGACATGTCGAACGGCAGCCGGCGCTCGATCGACGCGTTCCACGACTGGATGTAGCCGCGAGAGACATTCTCCGGATCGGGGGTCCGCATCGTGGCCGTGTTGGGAAGCGGCGACGAGCTCTCGTTCGGTCCCGGCCCGCCGAATTCCGGAATCCCGCTGGCGAGCGAGCCGTACGGCTGCCAGCTGTTCAGGCTCACGTAGGTGTTGTGGATGGTCAGCGGATAGGCGCCGCGCAGCGGCCGGGCAAACGGCAGCGGATTGTATGTCAGTCCGTATCCGGTCCGGAGCACCGTCAACTGGTTCACGCGCCACGCGATGCCGAGTCTCGGGGCGAAGTCGGCGTTGCTGGTCTCGAGCCCGACATCCCGAGGGACATCCCCGACCCCACCGAGCAGCACGTTCATGGTGTCGAGGTCCAGGCGCTCGACACCACGGCCCGCGTCGCGGTTCACCAGCGGGAGGTACTCATAGCGGACGCCGAAATCGAGCGTGACGTTCTGGTGCACCTGCCAGCGGTCGCCGACGTAGAAGCCAAATCGCCACTCCCTCGTCGTCATCTCTTCCCACTGGATGGCCTTCAGCGCCTGCGAGGTCAACCCGAGCAGGAACGACGCGTACTGGTTGTAGAAATTCGGCGCCTGGGCGCTCCCGCGCAATCCGCTCAGGTTCCCGCTGAAGTCGAGCCGGCCGCGCGGGCCGGTGCCGCCGAACTCCGGCTGCCAGTGATTCATCGCCTGGTAGTCAACCGCGGCGCCGAACCGCAGCGAGTGCGCTCCAGACAGCTTCGTCATGTTGGCGGCCACTGTGTAGGTCGGATCGAAGCGCGTGTAGGGATTCCAACTGTCCGTCGAGCCCTGCGCGCTCATGCCGTTGCCCCAGACCGGCATGCCGCTCTGGCGGATATCCGGACCGTTCGTGCCCGGCACACCCAGTTCGAGCCCGTAGTTGCTGCCGTAGTCAGGCCCGTAGCCCCACTGGTCGAGCAGCGAATACCCGAAGGTCGTGTCGAGCACGAACGTCGGACCGAGCGTGACGGTCTGGCCGATCGTCGCCACCCACGTCTTCGTCTTGCCCAGGCCTCCGCCGTCGAACGCCAGCTTCTGCAGGTTGCTGACCGTCGCATCCATGACGCCGATCTTCCCCCAGACCTGATGCGTGGGACTGCGGTTCCAGTTGACCTTGACGTCGTACTGGTTTCGTCGAACGTGCTGATGTATTCCTTGAAGTAGTTGGCCGAGTTGCCGGGCCCGTTCGGCAGCGGGTAGAACTCGTTGATCCGGCGGGCAATCGGATCGATGCGATCCGCCGGGATCATGTTTCCCGAAAAGGCCTGTCGTCCGCGCCCGTCGATGTCTCCCGTGCGCGGGTCGTAGATCAACTGCAGCGACCCGTTGGTGTTGAGCGCCTCGCTGAAGTCGCCGTTGCGCATCTTCTGCGTGGGCACCGTGTACGTCGACTCGCCCGCCGTGTTCCGGTACTGCCCCTCGAAGGCGCCGAAGTAGAACAGCTTGTTCTTCTTGATGGGCCCGCCCAGCGTGCCGCCGTCGATGTGGTGATCGGTCGGTAGCTTGGGCGTGTTATTGCGCTTCGCGAAGTAGGTCTGTGCGCGGAGATTCTGATTGGTGAAAAAGCCAAACGCCGAGCCCTGGAGCCGGTTCGTGCCCGACTTGGTGATGACCGTGACGGCCGCGCCGCCCGCGAGCCCCTGATCCGCCGAGAAACTCCCCGTGGTCACGTTGACCGACGCGATCGTCTCGGCCGGCGCGACGTACAGCGTGTGATGCGGCAACCACGTGAACTGATTCGTCGCGCCGTCCACGCGGGTGCTGTTGTTGTTCCGGTTCGTGCCGTTGATCGTGGTTGACAGCGCGCGTGCGGGCGTATCGATCTCGGCGTTCTGGAACTCCGATGGCGTCGAGCCAGGCACGAGGTCGAGCAGGCTCTGGTAGTTCCGGAACTCGGGCAGCGGAAGGTCGACGACTTCCTTCGACGAGAAGGCCGAGCCGGTGTCCGCTTTGTCCGTCTTCAGCAATTGCGTCTCGGACTGCACGGTCACCGTTTCGGTGAGCTGGCCGACTTCCAGTTTCGCATCGACCCGGCTGATCGAGCCGGTCGTCACGGGCACTTGCTGTTTGACGAATTCCTTGAAGCCCTGGAGCGTGACCTTGACGTCATACATGCCGGGCAACACGTTGGCGAAGGTGTACGTGCCCGTGTCATTCGACGTCGCCCTCAAGGCCAGATTGGTTTCCCGGTTGACGATCACCACGGTCGCGCCGGGAATCCGGGCGCCGCTCCCGTCCTGGACGGTGCCCGTGAGGCTGCCGTACAGTTCCTGGGCGGTGACGCGCCCGGGCGCGAATACAACACAGAAGCAGAGTATCGAGAACGCGACGGTGTTCCAGCGACGGAGTCGAGTCGCAGGCATGGAAGCCCTCCTCTCCATCCACCAAAGAACGGCCCGGGAGCAGGGGTCGCAACGGCAGGCGCGCGGGTTCCGAGCTGCCCGCGCCGATCGCGCAGAGCATAGCACCGTCACCCCCCCTATACTGGGAGCCCGGCGATGCCACGTATCAACAAGCGGGAGTTCCTTCGGGCGTCGAGCTGCGCCGGCGTGGGTTGGCTCCTCGGCGACTCGGTCTGGGCCAGGTTCGCCGACGTGCCGGCACGCCAGCTCGCGCAGCGCGAAGACTTCTGGGAGACGATCCGCTCGAAGTACCGGCTCAAGCCCGACTACATCAACCTCGAGAGCGGCTACTACAGCATGCAAGCCGAGCCCGTCCTCGAGGCGTTCATCGCGAAGGTCCGTGAGGCCAACTACGAGGCGTCGTACTACCTGCGCACGAAACAGGTGCCCGACAAGCTCGCGATACGCACACGGCTCGCCGCGATGGCCGGCTGCTCGGCCGACGAGCTCGTCATCACGCGCAACACCACGGAGTCGATCGCGACCGTGGTCAACGGCCACGACTGGAAGGCGGGCGACGAAGCCGTGATGGCCGAGCAGGACTACGGCCACATGGTCGCGCAGTTCAAGCTCATCGCCCGGCGGTACGGCACCGTCAACAAGGTCGTCTCGGTGCCCGGCGATCCGAAGTCGGACGACGAGGTCGTCCAGGTGTACGCAAAGGCGATCACGCCGCGCACGCGGCTGCTGATGGTGAGCCACATGATCAACGTCACCGGCCAGATCCTGCCGGTGCGGAAGATCGCCGACCTGGCGCACGCACGGGGCGTTGATGTCCTCGTTGACGGCGCGCACGCGTTCGCGCACTTCGACTTCAAGATCCCGGACCTCGGCGGCGACTACTACGCCGCCTCGCTCCACAAGTGGCTCGGGTGTCCGCTCGGCACGGGCATCCTCTACGTGCGCAAGGACAAGATCCCGAAGCTCTGGCCGATCTACGCCGACTGGCGCCTCACCGACGACGCCGACATCGGAAAGCTGAATCACACCGGCACGCATCCGGTGCACACGGACCTCGCGATCGACAGCGCGATCGCGTTCCACAACTCGATGGGCATCCAGCGCAAAGAAGCGCGGCTGCGATATCTGCAGACCTACTGGACGAGCCAGGTGCGCGGGATGAAGAACGTCGTGCTGAACACGCCGTCGGACCCCGCCCGCACGTGCGCCATCGCGAACGTCGGCATCACGGGCGTCACCCCCGCGGATCTGGCGGCGACGCTGCTCGACAAGTACCGTATTTTTACGAACGCCGTCGACAACCCCGCCGCCGGCGTGCAGGGCGTGCGCGTGACGCCCCATGTGTTCATCCTGCCCAAAGAGCTCGACGTCCTGGTGAAGGCGATCACCGAGATCGCCCGAGCGGCCTGAGAAGGCGACGGACTCAGCGGCCTGGCAACCACGTGATAGCGCTTTCCAGTTCGACGTAGCGGTCGGCGCGCTGGACTGTTGGGTACGACAGGTACGTCGAGGTACGACAGGTACGTTGGGTACGCGGAACGAACTAACGGTCGCCAGCTTTTTCAGTTAACGATTAATGGCCATCGCCAGAAGGTTCCTCGTACCTGAACGTACCCAACGTACCTGTCGTACCGACGGCCACATGGAATCGGAAACCGCTCTAGTCCAGCCGGTGTATCCTCGCTTGGGTGTCCCTCGAAAGAATTGGCCGATACCGTGTGACCCGTCTCGTCGGCCGGGGCGGCATGGGCGTCGTCTACGCCGCGCAGGATGAACGGCTGGACCGGCCGGTGGCGATCAAGATGATCAGGCCGGACGTCCTGGCCGACCCGAGGTCGCGCGAACGGTTCAGACGCGAGGCGCGCGCGGCGGCACGCGTAAGCCACCCTCACATCTGCCCGCTGTACGAATTCGACGAAGTCGACGGACAGCCCTTTCTGGTGATGGAGCTGCTCGACGGCGAATCGCTGGCCGCGCGGCTCGTGCGCGGTCCGATGACGCCGCCGGAAATGCTCGCGATCGCGTGTCCGATGCTCGACGCGCTGGCCGCGCTGCACCGGCGCGGGCTGCTTCACCGCGACCTCAAACCCGCCAACGTGTTCCTGACCCCGGATGGGGTGAAGCTGCTCGATTTCGGCCTCGCCCAGCCGCCGGCGACCGAGGATGTCACCCTCGAGGTCAGCGAATCCAGGCATCGCATCACCGGCACGCCGCACTACATGGCGCCAGAGCAGCTGATCTGCGGCAAGGTCGATGAACGTGCGGATCTGTTCGCGGCCGCGGCGGTGATCTACGAGATGCTCTCTGGTGCGCGGGCGTTCCCGGGCTGGACGCTGCCGGAAGCGATTCACGCGGTCGCCTATCTCGAGCCGGCGCCGCTCGATGGATCAAACATGCTGCGGACGATCGATCGCGTCCTGCGGCAGGCGCTGACCAAGGATCCCGCCGGACGCCTGGCCCGAGCCGACGTGTTCGCGGCGCTGCTGCGCGACGCCATCGCGCTGCCCCGGACGTCGGCGCCCGTGGCGGCCCGGAGCAGGACGCGCTTCGTCGCGCTGCCGTTGCGCGTGCTCAAGCCGGATCCCGAGACCGACTTCCTGGCGTTCAGCGTGCCCGACGCGGTCTCGATGGCGATCGCGGGGCTGGAATCCGTGATCGTCCGGTCGCCGCAGGCCGCTCCGAGCGGGATGGCCGACGTTCGCGCGATCGGCCGCGAGCTGGCCGTGGACGTGGTCATGACGGGGACGCTGCTCAGAGCCGGACACGGCGTCAGGGTCAGTGCACAGCTCGCCGACGCCGCCGCCGGAACGATCCTCTGGTCCCATCGCGCCGACGCGCCGATCGACGACCTGTTTCAGCTGCAGGACACCATCACCGAGGGGATCGTGTCGTCGCTGGCGCTGCCGCTCTCGGCCGAGGATCGTCACTCGCTCGACCGACAGGCGCCGGCCAGCGCCGAGGCGTACGCGCTGTACCTGCGCGCGAATCAACTCATGACGGACTCGCACCGGTGGGACGACGCGCGTGGGCTCTACGAACAGGCGGTCCAGCTGGATCCCGATTACGCGCCGGCGTGGGCGCGCCTGGGGCGGGCCCGGCGTCTGATCGCGAAGTACGAGGGGACCCAGGGCGCGGACCTGCTGCCGCAGGCCGAGGCGGCATTCCGCCGGGCGTTCGATCTCAATCCGGATCTGCCGATCGCTCACGACCTGCACGCTTACGTCGAGGCCGAGCTGGGCCGCGCGCCCGAAGCGATGACGCGTCTGCTGCATCGTGCGGCGACTCGACGCGACGATCCCGACCTGCTCGCCGGCCTCGTGACGACGTGCCGGTATGCGGGACTGCTCGAGGAATCCCTACGGGCGCACGAGCGAGCGGCGGCCGTCGATCCGGCGCGATCGACGAGTGTGGCCTGGACGCACTTCATGCTCGGGCAGTACCGATTTGGCGATCGAGACCGATTGTGGTTCGCCACGCTTTGCGGCGCTCGGCGCGCGACTGATGAAAGGCGAGCTTCTGCTCGAGGACCTGCTCCAACTGGAGTCGATGGCCGGGTCGGCGGGCACGCGCCTCGTGGTCAGTGCGCACCGCCGCTTCTGGGAAGATCGGCCGGATCGTGCGTTGGCCGACCTCGAGGCGCTCGACGCCCATGGCTTTTCCGACCCGGAAGGCTGGTACTTTTTCGCGCTCGGCCTCGCGCGCGCGCGATCGCGGGCGCCGGCGCTCCGGTTCCTCGGACGGGCCGTCGATCGCGGCTACGCCTGCCACGCGCAGCTCCAGCGGCACGGCGACTGGAGGGAATTGCGTCACGAGGCGGAGTTCGAGGCGCTCGTCGATCGAACCGCCCGGATGGCGGCGCGCGCACGGGAGCGATTTGCCGCGGCCGGCGGCGCCGTCATCCTCGCTCGGACCTGACGCCCTCGAGGCTCCGCGAGATTAGCCTCTGATTCTTTTCTGCGGCACGATCGTCTCGCCGCGCGCCAGCATCGCGACAAGATCTTGAATTTTCTTTGCGCGGCCCGCCGCCGTCTTCATGTTGTTGGTGCGGAAGCGCAGTGCGAAGAGGTTCTGTCTGCTGAGCGTCTGAAACGTCTTCTGCGCCTTCGGATTGGCGTCGATGGCGACGCGCAGGTCGGCGGGAATGTCGTCCTGGCCGGCGCTCCGGATCGGCGCGTACGCGGCGTCCCAGCGGCCGTCGGCCCTGGCGGCGTCGACCTGGCGCTGCCCGTGCTCAGTCATGCGACCGGCCGCGATGAGACGCGCGACGTGGTCGCGATTGATCTGGCTCCAGAGGCTTCTGGGCCGGCGCGGCGTGTAACGTTGCAGGAATGACTGGGCGTCGTACGCCTTGCGAATCCCGTCGATCCAGCCCCAGCAGAGGACCACGTCCAGCGCCTGCGCGATGGTGATCGACGGGAGGCCGGCGTCCTTCTTGTAGACACGCAGCCAGATCTCGTCCTCGCGGCTGTGATGCTTCGTGAGCCACGCCTCGAACGCCCGCTCGTTCTTGAAGCTCTTGATCTTCTTCGGGTTGGGAACGACCGGCCCGGCCGGCATCCTTTACTTCTCCGGCGTCGGCGCCGCCGGCACCGATCGCAGATACGCCCAGAGCGCCTGCATCTCGACGTCGGCCATCTTCTGCGCGTAGGGCACCAGCAAGGTCATGGGCGGCTTCAGCGCTGTCCCGTCCGGCCGCACCCCCTCGCGCATCGTCTTCGCGAACTGCTCGTACGTCACCTTGCCGAGACCGTCGGGGTGCGGCGTGAGGTTGCGCGCGGGCACCCAGCTGGGATCGCCGCCGACGATGGGTCCGCCAGCCAGACTGGGGCGATGACAGCCGACGCAGACGCTGGCGATGTGCTTGCCGAATTCCACGGACACCGCCGTTGCTGGCGGCCGGGCCGCGTGCGTTCCTTGATGGGTATCGATCAACGTCGCGGACAGTTGGAGCTGGCCGCTCGCGAGCAGGAACTTGCCGAGCGGCCCGAACGAGGGCGGCGGGACGTCGTTGTCCACCGGAGGCCGGGACCGGACGTACGCGATCACGTCAGAGAGCTCCTGATCCGACATCAACTTGAAGTCTTCTGAGGGCATCACTGCGGGTTGGCCGGTCGGCAGCACGCCGTGGCGGACGACGCGATCCCAGTCGGCGGGCGTGTAGGTGAGCGTCCGGCTCCCCTTCCCCGTCGTGATGTTGGGTCCGAGCAGGCGCCCGATCGGGAAGGCGTCGATCATCGTGCCGCCGCCGAAGTTGGTGCCGTGGCACTCGATGCAGACGTATCGCGACTCGACCAGGTGCTTTCCACGCTCGATGGCCAGGTCGCCCGCCCGCAGGCTGCGCTCAGACTCTCCGAGGCCCGCCGCATCTGCATCGGACAACGGGAACGGAATCGGCAGGTCGTACGCATGGACGGCGAACGTCTGCGCGCGGACCCGGCTGGCGGACACCGAGGCCCAGATATACACACCGATGGCGGCAACGATCAGAATGCCGACGAGAACAGCCAGGACCTTCAATAGCTTTTTCACGATGAGTTACTCATCCTCCGGGCCGTCACTTTATCGTACGACGCGAAGAACACTGAGTTCCGCGCGGCGGAGGTGACTCAGCCACGAGGTCTGGCGTCTTGATCGAGGACGGTGTCCACATCCTTCCGGAAGCGGACGCGCGCGATCCGCGGGGCACTGAGGAAGGCGGCGCGCACGGCGTCGGTGGGCACGAACACCCGGTGACGGAGCGGGCTCAGTTCGCCGACAGGAACGCCGTTGCGCGTGACGACAAACGCCCGTCCCTGGTCCAGGGCGCGCATGATGCGTCCGCTTTCATTACGGAGCTCCCGTTGCGTGATCCTCCGAGGCATGAGTCGTCATTGTGGCATGTGCGCTACGCCAACCGCGAGCACCTTGGGACGTGACTCACACGCCGACTCCTCGCTCTGTGCCGGGCGTCCGCTGCGCCCGCTTCAATCGGTCCTTCCGCGTGACGAAGAACCAGATCAGCACGCTGACTGGCGTCGCGTAGAGCGCCACCTCTGCGAACAGTGAAAAGTCCAGAGGAGGTGATGGAGGATCAGGCGTCTGGCCGAGCAGCGGTTTCAGCGCACTCACGGCCCCATCCAGCCACCCTTGGAACCACAGCGCGAAGAACCAGGACGCGTAGTGGTAAAGCAGGTATCGGACAACGCGAACATGCAGCAGACGCCAGATACCGAACCCGGCGACGGCGAGCGCCACGACCCACGCGAGCAGCGTCGGCGTCGCAAGCGCCCAGACGCCTGCGGCGCTCATCGCCAGCAGCGCAACGATCGTCTTGATGCTCCATGCCGGTCCCGGTCTCTCGGGGAGCGTCACGGTGGTTCGCCCAGCAGATAGTTCCTCAGTCAAACGCACGGATAGCTTCTCCTGCCTCTCAATGCGTCAACGGCGAACCGGGAAGCTCACGGCACGGCTGGCCCAGCGTCAAGTAAAATGACGCGATGAACGCCTCCCGCATGGCGAGAGCTCTGGGGCGCAAAGGGGGACGCGCGCGTGCCCGACGGTTATCTGCCGCGGAAAAGCAGCACATTGCGTCGATGGGAGGCAAAGCGCGGCAGCAGTCACTCCAGGCCGCGCGCCGTATTGCCGACAATTTTCGATATGTCGCCGCCATGGTCGAGCTTCGCGGGCGGTCGACCAGGGTCACGCACTTGAAGGCGTTCGCCGGCCCGCTCCCAGGAATCTACCCGGCGGGATCTCGCACCCGCGCGACCGGCTCCACATGACCGTGCGTAAGACAGTGATCGGCTACTCCCATCGGAAGACCTTGGCCGACACCGCAAGGCACAGCGCACAGAACAGCGTCAGCATCGCGACGTCGCCCAGATGGCTGACCCAACCCTCGCCGTGCCAGATGCCTTGTAACAAGGACACGGCGTAGGTCGTTGGCAGCGCGCCGGCCACGATGCGCAGCGCCGGCGGCAGCGACTCGAGCGGCACAAACAGTCCGGACAGGCCGATCATTGGATAGAGGATCAGCGTGCCGATCGGCTGGGCGAAGCGGGCGGTCGGGACGATGCTGGCGATCAGAAACCCGAGGGACAGGATGGTCACGGTGCTGACGAGCAGCGCCAACGTGAACGACACCAGCGGAATATCGGCGCCGAGCGGGAGGTAGCGGCGGCCGGCCAGCATCATCGCGGCAAGCGTGATCGCGGTGAACAGCAGTTTCACGACCACGTGCGCGGTCAGGATCGTGTGCGGCCTGAGCGGTGTGGCCCTCAACCGCTTGAGGATCCCGCCTTCGCGATAGATCGCGATGATCGCGATGAGGGACAGCACCGCGTTTGCGGCGATCAGAATGGACACGAAGATCGGGAGATCGGCTGAGACGAAGCGCGGCAGGTCGGCCGGCGCCGAGCGCATCTGCGGGCCCAGCAGGCGGCTGAGCACGACGAAGACCACCACCGGTATGCCCACCGTGCCAATCACGCCTAGCGGCTCGCGCACGAAGATCTTGATCTCGAGCCAGGTGAGCTTCCAGAGTCCGCGCAGCATGGTTCGGCAGCCTCAGTCGCGAATCATCTGACCGGTCACCTTGAGGAAGACGTCCTCGAGGGTCGGGATCTCCGTCCGGAAATCGGTCACGGGCACCCGGTGCTCGGCCAGACACGCGATCACCCGGGAGACAAAGTCGCCATCGCGGCCGCGTATCGTGACGTGCGCGCCTTCCTGGCTCACGGCCTCGACGAGCGGGAGCGCGCGAAAGCGCTCGGCCGCCGTCGAGTCCGGCGTGGAGACGATGACCGTCCGCTCGGGACAGTGGCGCCGCACGAGCTCGGCTGGCGTGCCGATGTCGATGATTCGACCGTGGTCGATGATCCCCACGCGATCGCACAGACGCTCTGCCTCCTCCATGAGGTGCGTCGTCAAAAACACCGTCTTACCGCGCTGCCGGATGCCGCGCACGAGGTCCCAGATCGCCCGCCGCGCCTGCGGGTCGAGCCCTGTGGTCAGTTCGTCGAGGAAAACCAGCTCGGGATCGTTGATCAGCGCGAGGGCGATGAACAACCGCTGCTTCTGACCGCCTGACAGCGTCATGAACCAGGCGTGTCGCTTCTCGCTCAGGCCGAGCTGATCGATCAGTCGATCGCCGTCGAGCGGTTTGGGGTACAGCGATGCCCAGAGGTCGACGGCTTCGCGAACCTTGATCCGCTTTTGGAGCTGCGCTTCTTGAAGTTGCACGCCGATCCGCATCTGGAGCGCGTGCGCGTCCCGTCTGGGATCAAGTCCGAGGACCGAAATCGCACCGCGATCGGCTGTGCGAAGACCCTCGACGCACTCCATCGTCGTGGTTTTGCCGGCGCCGTTCGGTCCGATCAGCCCAAATATTTCGCCAGGGTGAACGTCGAACGAGACGTCCCGGACGGCCACAGTCCGGCCGTACGCTTTTCGGATTGCCTCGACGTGGATGACGGGCTGAAGTGACATGTAACAGGCGTTGGCGCCGAGGATAGTGCAGGGAACGTCCGGACCGGGAACTTTCTTCGTGCCTCTTACGTTCACATAACGATGAAGAAGTTCGCAGCTCTCGCGCTCATCGTTCTTGCGCTCATACCGGCGGCGGTCGCTGCCCAGGCCAAGGATCTCACCGGCCAGTGGAACGCGACCTTCACCATGACGGCGCCAGACGGCCGGTCGCAGTCCATCACTTTCACGTTCCACCTCACGCAGAAGGGCAAGACGCTGACGGGCACCATCGGCCCCAGCGCCGAACGGCAGTGGAAGGTCGAAAAGGGCGTGGTCGACGCTGAGAAAGTCAATTTCCAGGTGCAGCAGCCCGATGGCCCGCTACGTACGTTCACGCTGAAGCTCGTCAAGGATCGCCTCCAGGGCGACCAGCACCTCGAGTTCAAGGGCCAGACGGCCGACGTGAAAGTCGACGCCGAGCGCGCCAAGTAACCAGCACCCACCAGCGCGGTGCAGGCGCGAGCATATAATCGCGCCACGACGTGTCGCTCCCCTCCCGGGGTGTCACTTCGGCGCCTGCGAAGTCACGGCTGTCATCGGCGATATAGGTCGTTCTCAACTGGCCGGCCTCGCGAAGTAGCGGGCCGCGGCCGCGCCATTTTCTCTGCAGGAGTCATTCATGACCAGGTCATATGCCGTGCTCGTCGCCGGGATCGTCTCACTCACATCGATGGCCGTCGCGAGCCAGGGCGCCACGCCGCCACCACCGCCGCCGGCTCAGCAAGGCGCGGCTCCGGCACAGCCGCCAGCCGGCCGCGGGCCGGCGCCGCTCCAGAATCCGAATCCAAACTACGCCTCGATCGTGATGACGGTGGACGTCAACGCGCCGGCCGCGAAGGTGTGGGCGCGCGTCGGAAAGTACTGCGACATCGGGGAATGGGCGTTCCCCGGCTGCACGATTGTGTCGGGCAAGGACGGCGAGCTCGGCGCCGTGCGGTCGATCGGCAACGAGATCCTCGTGGCGAAGACGGAGTACTCGTACACGTACACGCAGCCGGTGCGGGCCACCGGCATCTACAACATGTACCACGGCACGCTCGAGGCGAAGCCGCTCACGTCGACGACGTCGCAGCTCGTCTACTCGTTGTTTTTCGACAACTCCCAGCTGGCCGACGACGCGGCGCGCGAGGCCGATATCGCGAACCGGCGCAAGCGGTTCACGGGATTCCTTCAGAACATGAAGACGCTCGCCGAAGGCGGCACGCTGCCGGGCCGCGGGAGTGGCGCGGCCAGGTAGCGTAAGCGGAATGGGCTCAGGGTCTCAGCGCGATGGATGCACTCGAGGAGCTTCGCGCCCCGCGGCTCGGACCCACGCCTCGTTGAAATGCGCGTGCTTGATCGACTTCCGAATCAGCCGCCCTTCGGCGTCTTTCACGGCGCGTGCTGGCGGAATGAAATAGCTGTACGTCACGTGCAGGCTGCCATCGCGAGCCTGAATGATCGACGGATAGTGATACTGGCCAAGCTGATCCTGGTCGCTGTTCGGCGCGTCGCGATCGAGGTGCCGCGTCCACGGCCAGGTCGCGCCCTCGTCCTCTGAAATCGAGACGGCCAGGCTGGTAGCGGCCGGCTTCCAGATCGTTATAGACCAGCGCCCAATGACCGTTGGCGAGGGCGACGACCTCGGCGCCGGTGCCGGGGTTGGGAATCGTGGAATCCTGCACGGAGCTCCAGGTCTCGCCGCGGTCAGAGGAGCGGCTCACGTGCAGCCGCTTCGGCGCCGGACCATTGTCGCGCATGTAGGCGACGAGCGTGCCGTCCTTCTTGCGCACCAGCGTCGGCTGGATGTTGCCCCCGCCCACGAGCGGCGTGCTCGTTTTCCAGGTCCGGCCCCAGTCGTCGGTCATGGCCATGAGCGAGAAGCTGAATCCATCGGAGTAGAGCGGCACGATGAGCCGGGTTCCATCGAGGATGTAGGGATGGGCGCGCGTCATCCAGCCAAGCCGCCGCGTCAGCTTGTCGCCGGCATCCGATTTGATCTTGTCGACGTACTGACGCGTGCGCAGATCGGCGGTCTCCGGAGCTGGTACGAGACGGGCGATTTCGCGATCGACCGTGGTCTTGAACTCGTCGCCGGGCGTGACGTGCAGCACCTCACTCACGGCCCACGTGGGCGCGCCGTTCCGCTGGTAGTCGGTCGAAATCTTGTACTTCATCAACGCGGTGTGCCACTCGTTGGCGAGGATCGTCGGCCAGAGCAGCCACAGGCGCTGCTGCGGATCGATGAACATCGTGGCGTTGGTATCGGGATAGCCCGGCGTGTCCGCCATGACGAACGGCTCGCTCCACTGGCCCGATCCTTTGACCTGCCGCGCCCCTCGAATCAGGACATCGTCGGCCGTCCGCTCACCGGAACCGTGGAACCAGCAGACCAACAGATCGCCGTTGGGCGCCTCGACGACCATCGAGGCGTGGTTGTGCCAATGCTCCAGCGGAAAGATCAGCTCGGACGCGAAAAAAGGCGGAGTTTGAGCGGGTGCGCGCTGGCCAGCGAGCGGCGCCCACAGCAACGCGGCCGCCGTGGCGACAAAAAGAACGCGCCCGCGGGTGCGTTCGTGGGGTCGGGGAAGGTCAAGGGACATGACGGTCGCAGTGTAGCAAGAGAAAAGCAGGACCGGCGTCGGCCCAGCGCCGTTGGCTCATCCTCAAATTGAAGCGTTCCGGTGGAGTGAGTTAGAGTGCAAGTAGTTCCTGAACGACTTACGGGGGAGAGCAATATGGCCCACGTCATTCCCAGCACGAAGCCTCAGGACCCGAAAGGGTACAACGTCGACCAGGCCGTGGGCCCCAATGCCCCCAATGCCTCGGGCGACGTGAAGCTGGTGCAGTACATGCTGAGGCACTACTACGGTCAACCGGCGGCGCACCTGAAGATCGACGGCTACATCGGACCGATCACGATCGGTTGGATCAAGCGGTTTCAGGAAGACTCGAAGAAAGCCGGCGTGAATGTGCTGGTGGATAGCCGCATCGATCGGGCCTTCGGTCAGGTGTCGTCCATTTCCAAAACCGTGTACACGATTCTGGTGCTCAATAGCGCTCTGCTCGGTCGGAATCCAGCCGCGCATACGGCGCTGCCGACACAGGTGCCTTTGAATCCGACACCCAAGTCAAACCCCTACAACCCGGCCAAACCCAAAAAGATCATTGTCGCGTACGTGTTCGGGAGCGCTCCGCCGTACGACGTGTTCGTTACCTATGAAGGCGGCGCGTCGGAGCGGTGGAAGGTGGCGGGTAACGTCGAATTCCCGCCCGGCACCGCGGTGATCCGCATACCGAGTTCTTACACTTCTGTGTCGTAGGCGAAGCCCGGACCACCAACGCCCAGAAAGTCCAGGTGTCGTTTACTTGGTCTTCCGGAGGGACTCGATCGCTAGAGTCAGGAACAGGACCTCCCGTTGGGCCGCTTCCAGTTTCTCGAGAAGCCAGGATTCCAGATGTTCCGCCTGGGGAACTGGAGTCACCGGTCGCGGTCCGGATGGGCCGGAAGGGATCGACGGCGAAGAAGACGACGGCCGGTGCGGGTCTGGTGACGACGAAGCCGACTGAGGGGACACGGGAACCGAGACCGGGGTCTCCTGCCGCCTGGTCGTGGTCAGTTGGGCCTCCACCAACCGGACATCGTCGAAGTGGTTCGTCTCCGCGAGCCCCCGGCTCACCAGGGACGCGATGGCTTTCTCCACGAACAAGCCAATACCGAATGCGGCCGTCTCGTTCGGCGTCAGGTGGGCCAAGCCCCTCATCTGATCGGGAAACCGCTTCAGGTGTTCCGTCCATTCACGGACCACCACGTCGCGTGGGACGACCGATTCGTCGTCGGCCATAGCCTGGATCGTGTCCGGACGGGTCCATTGTTTCTCCCGTTCCTCATACCTTGCCGAGTTCCGAAGGTGATCGAGTAGCCACGTTTCGAGACGTTCCACGGCTTGCTCTGAGGTCATCGAGCTCGGTTCTGGTCTCTCAGCGATCCGTAACGTGGTCGTCATCCCTGGCCGTTCCCCTGGCTGTCGTGATCCGGAGGAATCCCGGAAAACACCAACCTCTCTGCCTGTCAATGCGCGAAACCGGGGGACCTGGGCTCACGTAGTCGGGACCGGGCAGAGGACCCCCGCTCTATAATCTCGCCGCATGGCGTTGTCCCCGGGCGACCGCGTCGGTGCCTATGAAGTCGTCGCTGCCCTCGGCGCCGGGAGCATGGGCGAGGTCTACCGCGCGCACGACCGCACCCTGGGACGGGACGTGGCCCTCAAAGTGCTGGCCGGATCAGTGGCGGGTGATCGAGATCGCCTGGCCCGCCTCGAGCGCGAAGCGCGAATCCTTGCTTCGCTGAATCATCCCAACATCGCGACGATCCATGGGTTCGAGCAGTCGGAGTCCGGTCCTGCCCTTGTACTCGAACTTGTCGATGGACCGACGCTGCAGGATCGGCTCGCGCGCGGCGCGCAACCTCTCGACGAGGCGCTCCGATGCGCACGGCAAGTCGCCGAGGCGCTCGAAGCCGCACACGAGCGCGGCGTGATCCATCGGGATCTCAAGCCGGCCAACATCAAGATTCGACCTGACGGCACCGTCAAAGTCCTCGACTTCGGCATCGCGAAGCTCCTCGATGAAGACGGACGAGTTGGAGCAGCCGCGTCGACGATGACCGCGACGGCGCCGGGCATGGTGATCGGAACGCCGTTGTACATGAGTCCCGAACAGGCGCGAGGCGGTGAGGTGACCCGCCAATCCGATGTGTGGGCCTTCGGCACGATCCTCTTCGAGATGCTCAGTGGGAAGCGCGCGTTCACCGGCCAGACGACCCCGGACGTCCTTGCGGCGATCCTGCAAGGATCGCCCGACTGGGGCGCACTGCCGTCTGTCACGCCCCCGGGAATCGCTCGCCTCGTGCGCCGCTGCCTCGAGCCTGATCCGAAGGCGCGGCTGCGTGATCTCGGTGACGCGCGGCTCGACATCGAAGATGAAGAGCGGGCGATGCGGTCCGGGCCTTTAGAGAACAGAAAAGGAAACGGCCGCCCTGGCGGCTCGTGGTGGCGCTCGTGGGCGTTTGGACTCGCGTCCGGCCTCGGCACCGCTGCGGTGGCTGGGGCCTTGTACCTTGGCTTGAATCGCGGCGTCGAGGAGCCGCGACCGGAGATCCGCCTGCAGCTGGCGCCGCCGGCTGGGACACGCTTCGTCAGCTTCCCGCCAGCCATCTCACCTGACGGACGCCACATGGTGTTCATCGCGGCGCCCGAGGCCGGCGGTCCGGCCCGGATGTGGCTCAGGCCGCTGTCGGCTTCGGAGGCGACCGAGCTGCCTGGAACGGAACGAGCCATGTACCCCTTCTGGTCGGCGGACAGCGAATCCGTCGGGTTCTTCGCCGACGGCGAACTGAAACGGGTGGCCGTCGCCGGCGGGAACCCGATCCCCGTGTGCAAGGCGCCAGCCGGCCGCGGCGGGCTCTGGCTCGATGACGGCATGATTGTGTTCGCACCCGGCCCGAACACGCCACTGATGCGGGTGGACGCCGCCGGCGGTGAGCCAGATGTCTTCACGAGTTTCGCGGCCGGTGAGACGTCGCACCGCTTTCCGCAACGTCTTCCCGGGCGGCAACTGCTGTACTACGTGGCCAGCAGCGCGCCGGAGAACAATGGCACGCGCCTCGCCTCAGTCGACGAGCCGCAACGCGCGATTACATTCATTCGCAGCCTGGGCGTTGGCGAGTACGTCAAGGGCTTCCTGCTGTCTCCCCAGGCATCGGGCGTGGTCATCGCGCAGCGGATGACGCTTCCCGATGGCGACTTGACTGGCGAGCCCATGGAGATCGCGCCAAGCCGCATTTCGGAAACGCTTGGCCGCTTCATGATGGCCACTGCACCCGCCGGCGTGATCGCCACGCTTGGAAGTGCGGACGGCGTCGGACAACTCACGTGGACGAACCGCGCCGGGGCGGCGCTGGAGACCGTGGGGCCGCCGGCCAGCCAGCTCGGCGTCGAGTTGTCTCCTGACGGTCAACAGGTGGCGACGGTCAGGGCCGGCGAGATCTGGACCATGAGCCTGGCGCGGCCTGTTGCGAACCGAGTGTCGGAGCAGGGCAGAAGCCGGCACCCGGTGTGGTCTCCTGAAGGCACGCGCCTGCTCTCGATGTATCAGGGGCGGAGCCCCGGTACCTTTGACGTGGTCACGATCACACTCGCCTCTGGTGCGACCACCACCGAGCACAAGGACACGACCGCGGTGAGGCCCATGGGTTGGACGCGCGACGGGTGGAAAGTGTGGATCCGGAACTACCCCACCGAGTCGGGGATCTGGATCAAGCCGCCAAGCGTTTCGTCGTCCATCTTCCTGAAAGATGAGACATACCTGGGCGAGGCGCGCGTCTCTCCAGACGGTCGCTGGATTGCCTATTCCACCAGGCGCTCCGGCCGGTTCGAGATTGAAGTGCGCAGTTTTCCCGACGTCGGCCCGGTTCACGCGGTGTCGGTCGACGGCGGAGGTTATCCGCGATGGCGAGGAGACAGCCGCGAGCTGTACTTCCTGTCGGCCGACGCGCACCTGATGTCGGCGTCATTTACTCCGGGGGCTCCGCCTCGGATCGGAACGCCGGTGCGCCTCTTCCGGGCTGCGTTTCCGCCGCACTCCGATCACGGATTCTTCTCAGCGTACGAGTACGACGTCAGTGCAGACGGCTCGCGGTTCCTCGTCAATCGTGTGGTGTCAGAGCCCGAGGCGAACCTGTCGATCATTGTCGACTGGATCCCGCGTCTGAAGGAGAATCTCAGGCGTTGACTGGCGACGCCGCCGGTCACTTTCCTCGTGCCGGCACCCGCCAGCGCAGCCCGCCGAACCAGGGATCGACGACCACCATGCTGGCCGGCGTGGCGTTTGGATCGGCCGCCCTGTCTTTCAGCACCAGGAAACGCCGTCCATCAGGAGACACGTCGTAGTGGCGGGCGGGATTGGCCCCGGCATACGCCGTGCCGAAAATCCTCGAAGGCGTACCCTTGACGAACCTCGGACCATCCGTCCGAACAGGCATGCCCATGAGCGCACCGGATTCGTCGAGGTAGAAAAGCTCGAGACCATTCCGTGCCCACACGGCGCGTGTCCCTCCTGCCCTCCGAGATCTGCCAGCGGTCGCGACCCACTTCCGGAAACGGCCGCACGTAAATCTCCGACCGCCCAGATTCGTTCGACTGGTACGCCAGGTATCGACCGCTCGGAGAGACCTCTGGCCAGCTTCCTTTGAGCCGGATCGCGGCGATTGATTCCGCAAGCGACTGGGTGAGACCACTCGGTCGACCGGACTGCGGGCGCGTCGCCGGGGACGTCAGTGGGAACGCGACGATCTCGGAGGAGGTCGTCCGTGGCCATCGCTCGAAGGCGACGATCCACTCCTCATCGCGCGTGATCGACGCGGGCCAGTGAGCGCTCGCGCTCGTCGTGATTCGGACGACTGTTCCGGTGAAGTCGGCCGCCTGGCTGTACAGGTTCAGCACGCCCGAGCGGTCGGACATGAAGATGATCCGTTGACCATCGCGGGTCCACACCGGCAATCCGTTCATGCCGGAAGCGGAGGTCAAGGGCCTCAGCGTCTCCAGCGCGAAGTCCCAGATCCAGATATTGGTGCGGCCCTGATCGAGGATGGCGATCGCCAGGCGATTCCCGTCGGGCGACACACGCGGGGGACCATAGCGGCGCGTCTGCGCCCGTTTAACCGGTTCCTCACGGCCGTTCCGGTCCACCCACACGAGCGACCGCATCGGGATCTCCTCACCCACCTCAGGCGGGACATACACGAGCTTGCTTCGCGAGACTGCGTAGTTGGCGGCGCCGCTCGGTTTGATCATCAGCTGGTCGACAACCGTCACCGGATCGCTCTGCACCTCCATGCGGACCGGGTCGAACCGCACCGCCCGCAGCGTGCCGGCCGTCCCGTAGAGCAAATACCCGCCCTGCCCTGAGCCTGACGAATCGTCAACGTACTCGGCCCCGGTGCCCCCACGCACAAGAACCTTCCACGTGCCCGTCTTCAGATCGAGGACGGCCACGCGCGTGTTGTCTGCGTCGCCGGATCCCGCAATGTGAACAACACGCCGCGGCGATCCGGCAGCACCGCCGTCGGGAACTGATGGTCGCGCTCGCCTTTCGCCGGGTCAGGCGTCGTAGCACCTTCGGCTCGCCGCCGTCGCCCGGGCGAAAGGAACGGCGCGTAGGCAAGGGCGATGTTGGCGAGCGGCCGCGCGTCGAGAGAACGACGAGCAGGTGCAGGGCTCGTTCCTCCGGCGCGATAGACGACGAGGCGGCCGTCGGGCGAAAGGGCGCGCGAGGTGACATTCAGTGGGTGGGCGGGCGGCGGCAGGGAAAACGGGACGGGGCGTCCACGCCGGCTGCGAAGCGCCCAGGCGACGAGCGCGGCGGATCGCGCCGCCAACCAGCGCTCCCAATCGCCACACGCGTGAGGCGATGGCCGTGGTGCGGGGAGTACGACCAACTCGGCGGCCGGCGACGCAATCATGTCGTCAATCGCCAGCCGGACGCTAGCCGCCGAATCGCAACGTCGCTCGCGATCCTTTTCCAGACACCGTCGCAGCAACTGACGAATCTGGACGAACGCGGCGGGTCGGCGCTGGACATGGTGTGGCTCCGGCTCGCCAGCTCGAACGGCGAGGTGTCGGCGACGGTCGGCAGGCGGCGACGGTGCGCGGCCGGCGAGATTAGGACACACGAGCCAGATCCGCGGCCTGTAGCGACTGACCGCGCGTCGGCGCAGGGCATAATCCGGCTGCGCAGCATGGTCGTGCTCGACAGCACGTGCCTGCTCGGCGACGTGCGAGAGGGCGAAGTCCCGGTAGTTTCGCCGTGGTCGCGATGAACAATCCCCTTATCGTGCGCCCGCCCCGAGGCGCCGAGGACCGCCGGGGCGCGGCCCATGGGTCGGGACGCGTCGAGCACCGAGCCAGGGGCAGTGGGTAGACATCGAGGAAGCTGCCCTCCAGGGCGTCCGAGGTCAGGAGCGACTCGACCTCGCGACGCAACGCCTCGTCGTCCAGTCTCAGCGACCAGAAAGATGAGCAGACAGCTGGGCGGGGCGCGCGTCGCGGCTGTGACGGTCGCTCGATTCTGCCAGTCGACCTGGCGTTGATCGACGAGCCGCAGGTAGACCTCGTGAACGAGCGCCGTCGGCTGCAACGTGTGGTCAGCTCGCTCACGCCGAACTGGCGCGCGGCCGCCCGGCGGAGCTCTGCGTAGACGAGCGGAAGCAACAGATTGAGCGCGGCCCGATCGCCGCGACTCCAATCGCCGAGTAAGCCGTGATGTCGGGAGGCGATACCACTCGAGCCCCTGCTCTGGATGGTGTGCGAAACGCCTCAGCTTAGCACCGAACGAGCGAGCGACTTCGCCCGGTTGACCCACTCTGGACGCCCCCTGCGCGATCTCCACACAGGCGACCTTGTCGATGACGACATCGCTGGCGGACCAGCAGGAACTGGGCAGTCAACGCCCGAGGAGAAGAATCATGGCAATCGCAGGCGTTCTCACAACGAAACGAGTGGCTCTTGGTTGTCTCTGCGCCGGAGCGCTGGCCGCTGGCGGATGTGCCGACGATCTGGCGTTCCGACACGTCCGAGCGCAGTCCGCGTCTGCGTTGGCGGCGTCCTCCCCTCGAACCGGAGACATCCAGGTGACGAAGGAGTGCTCGCAGAACGCGGGCCTGGCGGGCCAGTTCTGCACGATCACGTCCTCGAACGTCGACGCCATTGAGGTCGGTGCGAGGGTCATCTATTCCCGCGCGCGGTCGGCAGGCCTGGACAGCGACGTGATCCTCGAGCCGCCGGGGCCCGGCAACAACAGGGCATTCGGCCACTGCACACTTATTGCGCCCGTCTGCAGCCTCGGGCGGGACGGATCATCCACTTCGGGCGGAACCGGCATTCTCTGCCGTTGGGTGGCCTGGGCGAACTTCAGCTGGACCGGCACGTACAGCTTCAATCCACACCACGATCAGTGTCGACGCCCGAGTTGCGAAGGGACTGCTCGAGCCGCCTGCGACGGCGCGTCACGGCGTCTGGTCAACCAGACGTCCGATGGCGCGCCGTCCCTCATCGCCGATCGCACAGACACAGCTCCACTCTGAAGCTCAAACTGGCTCAGTTGTCATTCGGCGCGTGCACATAAAAATTCTCGATGACGTTTCGCGCGATCGCTTCACCCTGCGTCCAGCTCACCTCGATGGTGCCGCGATAATGGATTCCGCCCCAGATGCGCGCGAGGCCGAAGAGCGTCTTGAAATCACCGAGATGGCCGGAGGTGAACGTCGCAGGGCAGATGTCCGCCCTGCACCCGGCCCCCTGACAGGTCAACGTCACGGGTGAGATGTCGGTGCCATAGAATTCCTCGAGCGCCGTCACGACCGCACTCGACTGGACGGCGTGATTCGCCGGGTATTCCGGGTGTGGCGGCGTGGGAATCAGCGACAGCCAGGTGGGATCCTGAAGCTCCGGAAAGCCAATCGCCGCGGCGTTCTGGATCGCCGTCCACGGGCGCCAGAAGTGGTAGCTGAACTTTCCTTCGAAAGACGAGATGAAGGCGTCCGCCAACGCGAGGCTGGCCACTGCGAACGCTCGCGCATCATGTTCAAGATCCGACGGCACCGCCTGCGCGACGATTCGCGCGAGCCGATGGTACTGGGCGACCGGGTTGTCAGTGGCGAATCTGGCCATGCACTCCTGATCGAACGTCCGAACGGAGCTCGTCACGCCACCGATGGCCTTCAATTCCGCCAGGTCGTCCGCGAACTGCGGTTCGTAGATACTCGGCGGAGGCTCGGGCCGGAATTGGTCAGCAGTGTCCATGGTCCAGGGTGTGACGCTGGCCCAGGAGAGAAAGGGGCTGGCTCCCGTGCGCGGATCGGGCTGCCAGTAGCCGAGGCCCGTTGGCGGCGCGTAAACCAAACCCGCACTGGATCCATCGTTCTCTCGGAGCGCCACTATCTGCGCCGCGACTTCGTCGCCGAGGGCAATGCCTCTCTCCTTTCCATGCCCGTCCGGAACCAGCGCGAGCGACTCGGCGAGCGCATCGTCGAGTGGCGTCAGGCTGGCCGGGAACAGGCGGACGAGGACGCCGTGGGCCGCTGAAGCCGCCGCGGCAACCTCGTCGGAGTCGCGGTGACCTGTGATTCGCACCGCATATGGCTTATAGCTCGGATGAATGGACGTGACGGCATCGGCCATGGCCACGTGCATCATCGCCAGGGCGCGTGAACCGAGTGGCGCCGCTCTGGGACCAAGCGGCGTCGCCAGGATCGTATTGCTGCCAATGAGATTCCAGAACGGGACTGTTCGCTCCGATCCGATTGCAGTAGCGACCGGCTTTCTGAAGCTCGAATTGACTCCGCTGTAGGCTGCTGCGTGCACGATCGGGCCCACAGTCAGAGCCGTCTGATTCAACGCCTGGCTGGCTACCTGACGCTCCAGTCCGAAAGCCATCGTGGCGACGCCGACGACCAGCATGGTTGTGAAGGTCCGCTTCATGATTCATCCTCCCTGAGCGCCATCCGTAACTGGCCTCTTGTAGTGACGCGAAATCGGGCGCGCAATTTACTCATGGGCCGGTTTGACGATGAGGCGGCAATCCCGGCAAGATGAGTCACCCTAAGAGGCTCAATGACCGGGACAACCCGAGACGTCACCGCGCTATTGCAGGCGTGGACTGGCGGCGATCTGGCGGCGCGGGACCGCCTGATGTTGGTCGTGTATCGCGACCTTCACCGGCGGGCGGCCGCCTACGTTCGGCGTGAGCGCCCCGGCGATACCCTGCAGCCGACGGCGCTCGTGCACGAGGCGTACTTGCGACTGGTCGATCAGCGTCGTGTGGTGTGGCAGAACCGCGGCCAGTTCTTTGGCGTGGCGTCACAAGTCATGCGACGCGTCCTCGTCGATCGGGCACGGGCGCGGAAGATGGCCAAGCGGTCCGGCCAATGGACTCGCGTCACGGTCGACGATGCGGCGATAGCGACGCCGCCGGTGAATGTGGACGTCCTTGATCTCGACGCGGCGCTCGCTCGTCTCGCGGCGTTCGATCCGCGAAAGTGTCAGCTCGTGGAGCTCCGGTTTTTTGGCGGGCTGTCGCTTTCAGACGCCGGCGAGGCGCTCGGCATTTCGCTCGCGACGGCGGAGCGCGACTGGCAGGCCGCGCGAGCGTGGCTCTCGAAGGAATTGCGGCCAGAGTGCAACCGTGACGCCTGAACGCTGGCGCCAGATTACCGAGGTCTTTCACGGGGCACTCGAGCGCGACGTGCGAGATCGGGCCGCCTTTCTGGCTGACGCCTGCGCAGGCGACGAGGGGTTGCGACGCGAGGTGGAGGTGATGCTCGCGCAGACCCTTTCATCCGACGGGTTTCTCGCCGGGGCTGCAACCGTCGCCGCACCGGCGCTTGACTCGACGGCAGCGCCGGTCCTCACGGGTCGCCGGTTCGGTCCCTATCAAATCCAGGCGTGCATCGGCGCCGGCGGTATGGGCGAGGTGTACTGCGCGCGCGACACGAAGCTCGGGCGCGACGTGGCCATCAAGATCCTCCCGCGCGCGTTTACCAACCATCCCGAGCGGCTGGCGCGCTTCGAGCGCGAGGCCCGTGTGTTGGCGGCCTTGAATCACCCGCACATCGGCGCGATTTACGGATCGGAAGAAGCCGAGGGCATCCGCGGCCTCGTGCTCGAGCTCGTGGTGGGCGAGACACTGGCGGCGCGGCTGCGGCGCGGCCCGATTCCTGTGGCTGAGTCCGTCAGGATCGCCGGGCACATCGTTGACGCGCTGGACGCCGCTCACGACAAGGGGATCGTGCATCGCGACCTGAAGCCATCCAACATCATGGTCACGCCGGACGGGACGACGAAGGTGCTCGACTTCGGTCTCGCGAAGCTTGACCATCGTGGGTCCGAGGATGAGGGGACGCGGTTTCAGCCGGAAGAAGAATCGGCCCCGGCGACCGCCGCCGACGGCACAGAGGCGGGACGCATCCTCGGCACCACGGCGTACATGAGTCCTGAGCAAACGCGCGGATCCGGTGTGGACAAGCGCGCTGACATCTGGTCGTTCGGCTGCGTGCTGTTCGAGATGCTCACCGGCCGCGCGGCGTTCGGACGAGAGGCGGCCTCGGACACCATCGCGGCCATCCTCGAGGGCGAGCCCGATTGGAGCGCACTCCCGCCGATGCCGGGAGCCTTGAGGGAATTGCTGCACCACTGCCTGGAGAAGGATCCCAGACGCCGCCTTCGAGACATCGGGGATGGCCGAATCGCGCTGGATCGCTCGAGCCGGGCGGCTGCCAGTCATCAGAACGAGACGAGGCCGCCGTGGCGACGTCGTGCGGCAATCATCGCGCTGGCGGCGGCGGTCGCGGCCGCAGTCTGGATCGTTCGCGACCCGGGAGATGCCACCATCGACTCACTGGGCGTCACCGTCAGACCCTTCAATAACCTCCCAGGCGACCAGCGTGACGTCGCCATGTCACCCAAGGGCGACCTTATCGCTTACCGTCAACAGGGCGAAAAGGCGTCCGAAGTATGGTTGGCCGATACCAAGACCACTCGTCCCGAGAAACTCACGGACGAGAAGGACGACCTGCAACTGCCCGTGCGCAGCCAGGGGTTCAATGCCGACGGGTCCGAGGTGTGGCTGGCCGGCGGTGTGGACAGGCGGCTCCGGAGAGTCCGGCGTGACGGAGACCGGAAGCCCCGCGACTTTCTTGGGACACTGGCGATTAACGTCACCTGGTCACCGAAGGGCGACCGGATCGTCTATCACACTCGCGAGACAGGCGATCCGATCTACGTGGCAGACGCCGATGGCGACAACGGTCGTGTCATCGCTCGAGCCGAGGAGAACGTCCATCAGCATTATCAGGTCTGGTCCCCGGATGAGAGATGGATCTATTTCGTCAGGGGCGTTCAGTCGACCTACCAGTGGGACCTGTACAGGGTTGCGGTCGACAACAAGGGAGAAGAGCCAGAGCGGCTTACCAACCACGACAGCGAAGTCGGATATCCGACTCCAATCGATGTCAGGACCATCCTCTACGTCGCGAAAGACCAGGATGGCTCCGGACCGTGGCTGTGGGCCGTGGATGTCGAGCAGAAACGTCCTCGACGGCTCATTGAGGGTGGTCTGGACCGGTACACATCGCTGGCGGCGAGCGCCGGGGCCAGCACGCTGGTGGCCACGGCGGCCAGGCCGACCGCCAGTTTGTGGAGCGTTCCGATTCTCGAGCGCCTCGTCGAGGAGAAGGACGTGACGACGTTTCCATTGCCGAGCGACAAGGCTCCTCCCTCAATCACAAGAGCCCTTATGCCGCGAATTGGTCGGGAGGCGCTGTTCTTCTTGTCGTCAGGCGGGGAGGGGGATGGATTGTGGCGTGTCGGACTCCGTTCCAACGTACATCAAGATGGCGAGCCGGTTGAATTGTGGAATGGAGCCAAAGGGGCGCTACATGCGCCGCCAGCGATCTCGTCTGACGGGCGCTCGGTGATCGTGCTCAGGATTGAGGGAAAGCTCCGCCTGCACGTCATCTCCCCGGATGGCGCTCCCCACATGTTGACGGACAAGCTCGACGCTCGTGGCACAGCCAGCTGGTCGCATGATGACAAGTGGGTCGTGACGGGTGGGTCTGACGTCGCCGGGAACGAAGGCCTGTTCAAGGTGCCGGTCGGAGGGGGCGAGCCGATACGAATCGTTCCCGGAACGGCCCTCAATCCCGTCTGGTCACCATCGGGAGACATGATTCTCTATTCCGGCAAGAACATAGGCCCACTGGCGGATTTGTACGCCGTGCGACCAGACGGTACGCCTATCGAGCTGCCTCGAGATTCAGTTGCGCGTCGAAGGAGAGCGCTATCGCTTTCTTCCGGGGAGGACAGCGTTCGTGTACATGCAGGGTTATTCGCCGGCACAGGACTTCTATCTGTTCGACCTCGCTACGAACAAGCCGCCACGGCGGCTCACGCGTCTCAGCGGAAGCGACACGATGCGCACCTTCGACATCACGCCGGATGGCAAGCGGATCGTGTTCGATCGCGTGCGGGACAATTCAGACATCGTTCTGATTGATCTCAAGAGATGATCGAGGTGGTCGACATCGCTTCCGAGCCGGAACCCGGCTCCGTCAAGGATCACATCTGCACGCTGCGTGAGCTGCTGACCGTCCAGACGGAACTAGAATAGACAGCATGACCAACCTGCTCAGCCTCGGCCTGACCGTCTTTGTGCTGGGGCTCGCGAGTACGTCAGATGTGGCCCAGAGCGCGCCGATAAGGTCGGTGACGATGCAGGATCTGACCGTGCCGAAGGACCGGCTACCGGACGGGTGTAGCCTGAAAGTGATCGAACCACCCCACCAGGTAGTGGCCACGTCAGCGACTGGCGTTCGAACGATTCGCTCCGCCGGCTCCACTTCGTCGATGCAACCGGGTGGCATGAGCCGAGTCACCCTGAACCCGTGGACTGGAACCGAACGGCGCATCCTCGCCGAGCTGCGTCAGCGTGTGGATGGCTACGGAGCGGTACGAATGCCGGATGCCCCCCCTCTCACAAGCAAAGAGATGTCAGCCATACTCCTGCGGTTCGCAGACGGCGTCGCAGAAGGTTACGCGGCCACATATGTGCAATCAGAGGCTCGAGATCTCGGGGTCTGGGCTGTGCGATTTGACACAGCGCAGGCTCCGGTGCAGCGAGCCCCCGAGCTTTCGATATCGGCTTGATTCGGGTCGCTCTCTTTGGCACCGGCCCTTGCGCGATAGCCATCGAGACGCACCTGAAATCTCTCGGCAGGTGACGGGGTGCTCGATTTCGGCCTCGCCAAGCGAGCACCGCAGGCCGACGGCAGGACGACCCGAGCGATGACGGCCGCTGGAGCCGTGGCCGGCACGACCGCATACATGTCGCCTGAGCAGTTTCGGGGCGAGACCGTCGACTCGTCGACCGACGTCTTCAGTAAAGACGAACCGCTGTGGACGCCGTGCGCAACGACCCTCGGTTCAAGGCGCTGCTGAAACGAATGCGCATTCCTGGCTAGATCGCGGGCGCGTTCACCGACCCGCGGTCGGACGTTCCGCCAGCTCGAACTGATCGTCGTGAAATCTCGTGTCCGGCGGAGACGTCGGTGACGATGACGCCGTCCTCAGGAACGGCCTTGCGCAGCTCGCTCAAGATGCGCTCGGGTCGCATCGGAACTCGTTTCGAGCCACGCGCACCGTGTTGCAGTGAATCTCGACGGTGTCATCCGTGCGACGCGCGTAGCCGCCAGCCAGGACGACCACCAGCGGCGCGTGCGCTTTCGCCGCCGCGGCCATCACAAAGGCGTCGCGGCGCTTCAATCCGTCGAGCGTGAGTGCCAGGCCGCCGAGCTGATCGAACCGATACGGGTCGGCGCCCGCGAGATAAAAGACGACATCCGGCCGGTGCGTCTCGAGGATGGCGGGCAGGCGGTGCTCGAGGATGTCAAGATACGCGTCGTCGCCGGCGCCGTCCGGCAGCCCGATATCGAGATCGCTCGGCGGTTTCCACTGCGGATAGTTCTGCTGCTGATGCATCGAAAACGTGAAGACCGCTTCGTCATCCTTGAAGATGGCCGCGGTGCCGTTGCCGTGATGCACGTCCAGGTCCACGACGAGCGCGCGCGCGGCGGCGCCGTCGCGCTGCAGCATCCGGATGGCGATGGCGACGTCGTTCACGAGGCAAAACCCCTCGCCGTGGTCCGCGAAGGCGTGGTGAAATCCCCCGCCGAGGTGCACGGCCAGGCCATGCCGCAAGGCGAGCCGGGCCACGAGCGCCGTGCCGCCCGT
Organism: uncultured Acidobacteriota bacterium; assembly: GCA_963816795.1. Classification (GTDB taxonomy): domain Bacteria; phylum Acidobacteriota; class Vicinamibacteria; order Vicinamibacterales; family SCN-69-37; genus CAWFLT01. The sequence goes on from CAWFLT010000011.1 coordinate 157,879, forward strand.
CATCAGCCACATGGCGTCGCGCAGCGCCGGTGAGAACGGGATCTCGAGCAACTGCTCCTCGACATCGGACAGCCGCCCGTCGCGGATCCTGGTCACGTACTCAGGCGTGTGCACGAGGAGCACATCGGCGTCGGTGACCGGCTCGGGCTCCACGACGTCGGCCGGCACAATCGTGCCCTCGGCGAGCAGCCGCTCGCGCACGAGGCGGTACTTGGCGGTCGGAAACACGTGCGCCCCGATATCGAATTCGTAGCCGCGGTGGGAGACGACGGGGAGAGGCATGAAACATCCAGGGATTGGTTATTGACGGATCGGGTTATTGGCGTTACGCGTATTTGTACTTTTTGCAATGCCGCGCGCGCTCCGATTGTAGTTTCTGCAATGCCCCTTTGGAATCTCTCGGTGTTCTTGGTTCAATCTTGAACACGGCCTCGAGGCGCTCGAGCGTGTCGGCGCCCGTCTTCCGGTGAGCCGTCACCAAGGGGCCGTATTCCTTCTCGAGGAAGAGCCCGATTTGAACGGGCGACCCGCGCCTAAGAGGGCCTCCTGGCCGCACCAATAGGTCGCTGTCTATCGTGGACGATCGTGAAACCCCGAACGGGTCGTGGGCTACTTTGAATGTTTGGTGCTTAGAATTTGGATGCCGTTCGACTAGAACTGCAGCCAGGCCGTGCCAGCTACGACGAAGGCTGTTGATCCGGCAAGCCACCACATCGCTTGTCTGCGAGGCGTCGGCGTTGTTCGTTTGAGGCTGGCGCCGACGATGACCACCGCTGTGACACCGAGCAACTCCCAGAGCATGATCATGCCTCGATTCTACCGTCTAGACTGCTTTTTTGGTGGACGGCCGAGCCGGAATTGCACCAACCAGGAGCACCACCAGACTCGCAACGGCCGGATTCGCCGCATCCGGTAATACCTCGTAAGTTACTGTGTTTTATGAGCGTTATTTTGGTGCGCCCGGCCCGATTTGAACGGGCGACCCCCGCCTTAGGAGGGCGGTGCTCTATCCAGCTGAGCTACGGGCGCACTTTACGAAAACTTCGAAGTTCGAACTTCGAAGCTTCAGTATTGCAGCACGGTCCCGATGTTTTCTCCGCTGAGCTTTTCCCGTCCGTTGAGGAACGTCAGCTCGATGAGAAACTGCACGCCGACGACGTCCGCGCCGAGACCGCGCACCAGGCCCACCGTCGCGGCGGCGGTGCCGCCGGTCGCGAGCAGGTCGTCGACGATCAGCACCCGCTGACCGTTGGCCGCGGCGTCTTCGTGAATCTCCAGCGAGTCGGCGCCGTACTCGAGCGCATAGGATGCCTTGCGCGTCTTCGACGGCAGCTTCCCGAGTTTGCGTACGGGGGCGAAGCCCGCCTTGAGTCGATCCGCAATCGCCGACCCGAAGATGAACCCGCGGCTCTCGATGCCGATGACGACGTCGATCTCGCTCGAGCGGTGCGGTTCGGTCATCGCCTCGACCGCCATCCCGAAGCCCTCGCGGTCCTTGAGCAGCGTCGTCACGTCGTAGAACAAGATTCCGGGTTTCGGAAAGTCCGGCACGTGCCGGATCCGCTGCTTCAACGCGTCCATGAGCTCCTCTCGACGCACGCTAAGACCTGATCCGGAATCCGGACAGCCGGTCGGAGGGCGCCTCTTCGTCGGTCGTCGCCACGTCGTCCACACGCGCGCCCGGCGGGCCGCGGCGGATCGTGCGCTCGAAGCGAACCAGCGCCTCGCGGTCGCCCTGCGCCACGACTTCGACGCGCCCGTCTTCGAGATTGCGCACCCACCCGGCGAGGCCGTCGAGCGCGGCGGCTTCCTGAGCGAAGAACCGGAACCCCACGCCCTGAACCCGTCCGCTCAATACGTACCGCCGAGCGGTGAGCATCAAACAAGTATACGGGCGCTCGTGCAGGATTTCGGACCTCGAGAGCAAGTCACTCAGGACTTCGAAGCGCGAGTCTGGTCCGCGCCTCCAAGCCCGAGGCGCGCTACGCAGCGTTCCGGACTTCCCACGCACTTCACCCCGGACCTCGCGCGTCAGCGCCGGACCTCCTCGCGCATTTCACTCCGGACCTCAAGCGCACGTCACTCCGGACCTCGAGCGCCCGTCACTCTGGACTTCGAGCGCTCGGACTCGCCGCGCCTCCAAGCCCGGACAGGCGCGCTCACCCGGACCTCCCGCGCACTTCACTCCGGACCTCCCGCGCACTCCACTCCGGACCTCGTGCGTCAGTCCTACTTGCTGACGATGCCCTTGAGTCCGGCTTTGGCCGCCACCGCGTTGAAGGCGCGCCGACGTCGGTCTTGAGGGCGTCCGCCGCTCGCTTCAGTACCTGTTCCGTTTGCGGCTTCAGATCTTTGTGCCGCTCGGTGACCGGTGACCCGAGCCGGCGATCCGGCCCGACGATGTTGCTGTAGAGAACGAGCAACTGATTGTCGAGCCGGCCCGGGAAGTTCAGCGAGTCCTGGCCACCCTCGCCGCGCATCTGGGTCATGTCGCCTTCGACCGCTTCGATCTTCGTGGTGAGGGTGCTCGCGGCCGCGCCGATGGGCGATCCCGCGCCCGCTGTCTTGGCCAGCTCGGCCGCCTGCTTCTTCGCGTCGCGGAGTCGCCCGATCTGGTCGTAGAGCGATGTGATCTGAGCGCTCACCTCGCGCGCAAGCCGCAGCTGCTCGGCGCCCTCAGCGTCGGTCACTTGAGGGTACCGGGGGTCGGTCATCACGCGGAAGGTCTGCGATTCCGACCACGATCCCGAAGTGACCTTCACCGTATAGACGCCAGGCGGCACGCGCGGTCCCGTGAGCGGGCCGGCGTTGGCGCCCCACATGACGACTGGCCCTGGCACGGTGTACGGACTCGGGAATCGAAGATTGGTCCACGTCGCCCGATTGAGGCCCTGGACGGCGCTGGCCGTGCCGCCAGGGCCGGCAGGCGCACCGCCACGGCCGCGGCCTCCGCCCTGCGGCGCCGCGCCCTCTTCGGCCGGCATCGCCGCGCCTCCCCCGCCCGCGCGCGCGCCGGGAGCGGCCGCAGCCTCGGAGCTCCCGCCGGCGGGCCCGCAGCCGCCGCGCGGCCTCCGCCAGCGGGCGGTGGTGGTGTGTCACCACCGCCGCCCCCCGCACCGCGCCCGCCGCCACGGCCTCCCCCACCGCCACCCGCCGGTGCCGCCCCAACGGCAGTGCCAACCGGCACGGTGATCGTGAAAGCGGTGGCCTTCTGCGCGTCAGTCACCTCTACCGTGACCGGCGCCGTGGGCGCCTCGCGGAACCAGTAGTGGAACGTCGGCACCGCGAACGGCGTGCCCGTCCGGTAGGCGTCTTCGGGCTTGAACAGCATCGCGGCGGCCTGCGGCGTCGCGCTCGCAAACGCGCGCGGGATCGCCATGTTCTCCAGGATGTAGAAGCCACGCCCCTGCGTCGTCAGGATGAGATCGTCGCGATAGATCATGATGTCGGTCACCGGCGTGATCGGCAGGTTCAACTGAAACGACTGCCAGCTCGCGCCGTCGTTGAACGAGGCGTAGAGCCCGAATTCCGTCCCCGCGAAGAGCAGCCCCTTTTGCGTGGTGTCTTCGCGCACGACACGCGTGAAGTGCCACGACGGGATCCCGTTCTTGCCGTCCGCCAGGCGCCGCCACGTCTTCCCGTAGTCGTTGGTCTGGTAGATGTACGGCGTCTGATCGGCCTGGCGATAGCGGTACATCGCGATCGTCGCCCGCGCCGGATCGTGCGGCGACGGATCGATCGAGTTGATGCAGCCCTCCGGCCAGTCCTTGGGCGTGACGTTCAGCCAGTTCTTGCCGTTGTCACGCGAGACGTGGATCAGCCCATCGTCGCTGCCCGCCCACAGCAGCCCCGGCTGCCGGCGCGATTCTTCCAAAGCGAAGATCGTGCTGTACACCTCGACGCCCGTGTTGTCGCGCGTGATCCCTTCCCCGCCGGAGTACTGCTGCTTCGTCCGGTCGTTGCGCGTCAGGTCCGGACTCACGACCGTCCAGTCGAGCCCCGCGTTGGTCGTGCGATGCACGACTTGTGACGTCGTGTAGACGACGTCCGGGTTGTGCGGCGAGATCTTGATCGGCGCGTTCCACTGGAACCGGAACTTCATGTCGGCAGCTCGCTGTCCGGTCTGGCTGTCGGCATAGACGCGAATGTTCTCGCTGATGTTGAATTTGCGATCGATACGCGAGAGGGTACCGCCGTAATTGCCGGCATAAACGATGTTGTAGTCGCGCGGGTCCACGGCGATGTGGCCGCTCTCGCCGCCGCCAACGGCGTACGGCGTGTCGCTGCCAACACTCGGCACCGCGATCGTCGAGTTGTCCTGCTGCGCGCCATAGACCCAATACGGCCAGCGGGTGTCGGTCGTCAGCCGGTAGATTTCCGACGTCGGCTGATTGTTCTGCTGGGTCCACGCGGATCCGTTCACCGTCACGGTCGCGCCGCCGTCGTTGCCTTCGACGATGGCCTTGTTGTTGAGCGGGTTGATCCACATGTCGTGGTGATCGCTGTGCGACTGGACCGCGTTCCCGGTGAAGGTCTTGCCGCCGTCGGTGGACTTGAAGGCGCCGACGTTGAGCGCGTAGACGGTGTCGACGTCCACGGGATCGGCGTGGATGTGCGTGTAGTACCAGGCGCGCTGCTGCAGGGCACGGCCCGCAAACGTTCGCGTCCAGCTCGCGCCGCCGTCATCCGATCGATAGGTGCCGCCCTGGTCGTTGTCGGCTTCGATCTGTGCGTAGACGCGCTGCGAGCTCGCGCCGGAGATCGACACGCCCACCTTGCCGATGCGGCCGGCCGGCAGGCCGGTGCGCAGCCGCTGCCAGGTGTTGCCGCCGTCGGTGGTTTTCACGATGCCGCCTTCGGCGCTGCCCGACTCGATCGTCCACGGCTTCCGCTCGACCGTCCAGAGTCCGGCAATCAGCACATCGGGGTTCTTGCGATCCATCGTCACGTCGACGGCGCCGGTGCGGTCGCTCACGGCGTAGACGTGATCCCAGGTCTTGCCGCCGTCGCGCGACCGGTAGATGCCGCGCTCCTTGGTCGGCTTGAAGAGGTTGCCGACGACGGCGACGTAGACGAGATTGGGATTTGACGGGTGGACCTGGATGCGCCCGATCATGCCGGCCTCGCGCAGGCCGATGTGCTGCCAGGTCTTGCCGGCGTCGCTCGACTTGTAGATGCCGATGCCGGGCGAAATATTGCCGCGCGGGCAGGCGGAGCCGGTGCCGGCGTAGATGATGTTGGGATCGGATTCGGCGACGGCGAGGGCGCCGATCGACCCGGCCTCGAAGAAGCCGTCCGAGATGTTGGTCCAGGTCGCGCCGGCGTCCGCGGTTCGCCAGACGCCGCCGCCGGTGCTGCCCATGTAGTACAGCTGCTGGTTGCCCGGCACGCCGGCCACCGCCGTGACGCGGCCGCCGCGGCTGAACACACTCAGGTGCCGGAAGGCGATCGTGCCCAGGATCGTCGGGTCGGCTTTTGCCCCGGGCGTGGTGGCGGGCGCCTGCGATGCGGCCTGACTCGACCGGCCACGCCGGGGTCAACACTGCCGCGACGAGTACGACAGGGGCGAGGATCCGCCTCGCCTGACTCTTCCATCCTGACCTCATATACTGCCTCCGCGCTCCTGGCCGGCGTCGATACGGCGCCGGCCACTGGGAGCGTACCTGAGCATGCCGAGCCGTTCAACTATCGGAAGTAGTTTGCTGGCGCTCATGGTGTCGGCGTTCACCGCTGTGCCCGGACGCTGGATCAGCGTCGGCTTCACGCTGCGCTGACCGCCGGATCAGACGAGGCCCCATGCAATTGCAGTTGCTCGACTGGATCATCATCGTCCTGTCCCTGCTGGTGTGCTTCGTGCCGGCGCTGTTCTTCGGCAAGCGCGCCGGACAAGAGCACGTCCGAGTTTTTCGCCTCGGGCCGCGCGGTGCCGTGGTGGCTGGCCGGGTTCTCGATGGTGGCCACCACCTTCAGCAGTGACACGCCCAACCTCGTCACCGACATCGTCCGGCGGACCGGCGTCGCCGGCAATTGGGTGTGGTGGGCGTTCGTGCTCGACCGGAATCTCGACCGTGTTCTTCTACGCACGGCTGTGGCGCCGGTCGGGCGTGCTCACCGACCTGCAGTTCTACGAGATCCGCTACTCGGGCCGCGCCGCTCGAGCCGTGCGCGGGTTCCGCGCGGTGTACCTCGGCCTGTTCTTCAACTGCATCATCATGGCCGCCGTCAATCTCGCGGCATGCAAGATCGCCGGCGTGCTGTTCGGTCTGCCGCGGTGGCAGACGCTGCTCGGCGTCGGTGCGTTGAACGTCGTCTTCGCCGCGCACTCGGGCCTCTGGGGCGTGCTGGTCATCGACCTGATCCAGTTCGTCCTCATGATGTCGGCCGTCGATCGCGGCCGCGTACTTCGCCGTGAAGGCGCCGGAGATCGGCGGGCTCGACAGCCTGATCAGCAAGGTCTCGGCGCTGCAGGGCCCCGGCGGGCTCGACTACCTCGCGTTCCTGCCGGACTTCAGCAGCAACTGGGACCTGGCGGTGGCGGTGTTCCTGATGCCGATCTGCGTGCAATGGTGGGCGGTCTGGTATCCCGGATCGGAACCGGGCGGCGGCAGCTACATCGCGCAGCGGATGCTCGCGGCCCGCTCCGAGAAGGACGCGCTCAGCGCCGTGCTGTTCTTCAACATCGCCCACTACGTGCTGCGACCGTGGCCCTGGATTCTCGTCGCGCTGGCGTCGCTCATCGTCTATCCGGAGCTCTCGGACATCCAGCGTCAGTTTCCTCATCTCGACCCGTCACTGCTCGGCCACGACATCGCGTACCCGGCGATGCTGCGGTTTCTGCCAGTGGGCTTCTTCGGCCTGATGGTGGCGGGGCTCATCGCGGCCAACTCGTCGACGATCCTCACGCACCTCAACTGGGGCGCGTCGTACCTCGTGCACGACTTCTACCGGCGGTTTATCCGGACCGATGCCGACGAGGCGCATTACGTGCGGGCCGGGCGCGTCGCGACGGTCGGGCTCTTCTTCTGTTCGTCGGCCGTCGTGTATTTGATGGAGTCGGCCAAGGACGCGTTCGATATCCTGCTGCAAGTCGGCGCCGGCACCGGCCTGCTCTACCTCGTGCGCTGGTTCTGGTGGCGGGTGACGGCCTGGTGCGAGATCGTCGCGATGGTGACGTCGTTCGCGACGTCGATCGCCCTGCTCATCCTGGCGAAGAACGGTGTCACGTTCAGCACGCACGTCGCGCTCGTCCTGACGGTGGGGATCACGACGGCCTGCTGGCTGCTCACTGCGTACGCGGGCCCCGCCACCGACCGCGCGACCCTGGTCGCGTTCTATCGCAAGGTGCGACCGATGGGACCGGGGTGGGCGCCGATCCGCGCGGTTTCGGGCGTGTCGGCCACCGACGTCGCCGATCGCGACAACATCCCGTTGGCGCTGCTCGGCTGGGTCGTCGGGTCAGCAGCGGTCTGGTCGTCCCTGTTCGCGATCGGGAGCTTTCTCTACGGACACACGACCAAAGCGCTGCTTCTCACCGCTGTGTTCGTCGCCTCGGCCGCGGCCCTCGCGCGGATCGTCCAGCGAGTGTGGCGCGACGAGGACCGCCCGAACACGGCGGCCGGAGTCTAAGGGGAGTATGCACAGGCTACTCTCGTTCGTTCTCGTCGTGTTCGTTCTCGAACACGCGATCGCCGCGCAGGACTGGCCGCAGTGGCGCGGTCCCGCGCGCGACGGCAGCGTCCCGGCTGCGTCGGCGCCCACGACCTGGCCAAACGCCTTTTCGCCCGCGTGGAAGGTCGACGTCGGCGAGGGCTACTCGTCACCCGTGGTGGCCGGCGGCCGGATCTTCGTCCACAGCCGCCGGGATCCCAATGAAGTCGTCACGGCGATCGATGCGGCGGCGGGCAAGACACTTTGGCAGCACAACTACGACGCGGCGTTCGCGAAGAACAGCTATGCCTCGAAGATGGCGAAGGGTCCCCATGCCACGCCCCTCGTCGCTGGCGGGCGCCTCTTCACGCTCGGCGGCACCGGCAAGCTCATGGCGTGGGACGCCGAGACCGGTCGTTACCTTTGGGCCAAGGACTTCGCCTCGCTGGTTGACACGACGAAGCTGTTCTGCGGGACCGCCGCGTCGCCGCTGATCGTGGGCGGGCGGTTGATCGTCCAGGTCGGCAGCGATGTTCACGGCGGCCAGATCGTGGCTCTCGATCCGGCCACCGGCATGACTGCCTGGACGTGGCGCGGCCCCGGTCCGGGCTATGCGTCACCGGTGGTGGCCACGCCTGAGGGCACGTCGCAGATCGTGACGATGACCAACCGCTCACTCGTCGGGATCGACGCCGGCACTGGCGCCGAGCTCTGGACCGTGGCGTTCCCCGACGAGTGGCACGAGAACATCGTGACGCCCATCTGGACGGGCTCGGAGCTCATCGTCTCCGGCATCCGGCAAGGGACGCAGGCATACCGGCTGGCGCGGTCCGGCACTCGCTGGGAGGCGACGCCGATCTGGAAGAGCGCCGACGTCGCGATGTACATGAGCTCGCCGGTGTACGCCGATGGGATCCTGTACGGGCTCTCGACGCGCCGGCGCGGACAGTTCATCGCTGTCGATGGAAAGACCGGAGCCATCCGCTGGGCGACGGAGGGCCGCGAAGCCGAACACGCGTCGGTGCTGCTCACGCCGAATCACGTACTGTTCCTGACCAATACCGGATCGCTGATCGTTGCGCGTCGCGGCACTGCCAACTACGAGGTCGAGAAGAAGTACACGGTCAGCGACTCGGAGACGTGGGCGATGCCGGTGCTGCTCGGACGTGACGTCATCGTCCGCGACGCCACTCGAGTGTCGCGCCTGAATGGGAAGTAGACGGAGGGACGGCCAGAAGGACTCGTGATGCCAATATTCAGACCAGTCGGACGGATGTTCTTCATCGGGGCCCTGTTGACCGGCGGGCTCGCCGCTGCGGCATCGGCGCGTTTCATCGCTCAGCAGCCGGCCGCGTCAGCGGTCAACTTCCCCACCGATCGCGTGCTCACGCATCGCGAGCAGGACCCGCTGGTGAAGCGGTGGATCGCCAGCCGCTTCGACGCTGTGCTGCCCGGCCTGATGCGTCGCGAAGGCATCGACATGTGGATCATCGTCTCGCGCGAGTACAACGACGATCCCGTGTTTCGGTCGATGGCGCCGCTGACGACGTTCTCGTCGCGGCGGCGGACGATTCTCGTGTTTTCCGATCAGGGCGACAAAGGCGTCGAGCGATTGTCGATCGGGCGCTTCGACTACGACCGGCTGTTCACGATCGTGCCGACCGGCAACGACGCCCAGTGGGAGGGACTCCGCAAGGTCGTCGAAGCGCGCAATCCGAAGGTCATCGGCATCAACACGTCGGAAGCCTGGAATCACGCGGATGGTCTCACGGCGAACGAGAAGAGACAACCTCCTCCGGGCGCTTGGAGAGCCCTACGCGAAACGCGTGAAGAGCGCCGAGATGCTCGCCGTCGGCTGGCTCGAGGTGAAGACGGCCGAAGAGACGGCCGCGTATCGCCACGTGATGAAGGTCGCCCACCAGGTCATCCGGGAGGCCTTCTCGAACACGGTCGATCACGCCGGGCAAGACCACGGCGGAGGACGTGTCGTGGTGGATGCGCCAGCGCGTCGCCGAGATGGGACTGGGTTCGTGGTTCCACCCGTCAGTCAGCATCCAGCGGCGCGGCGGCGCGCCCGTGCCGGCGACGGCGATCATCCAGCCGGGCGATCTGCTGCACACCGACTTCGGCATCGTGTATCTCGGCTTCTCGACCGACACCCAGCATCACGCCTACGTGTTGCAGCCGGGAGAGACTGAGGCACCGGCCGGGATTCGTGCGGGACTCGCGGCGGCGAATCGGCTGCAGGATTTGACGATGAAGCATGCGGCGATCGGCGCGACCGGGAACGCGGCGCTCAAGGGCGCGCTCGACGAGGCGCGCGCCGAAGGACTGCGGCCGACGATCTACTGCCATCCCGTCGGCTATCACGGACACGCCGCCGGTCCGCCAATCGGCATGACCGACTACCAGAACGGCGTGCCCGTCCGGGGCGATTACGCCTTCAGACCAGACACCTGGCACTCCATCGAGCTGAATGTGATGCACCTCGTTCCCGAATGGGGCAATCAAGCCGTCCGCTTTGCGCTCGAAGAAGACGCCGCGTTGCTCAAGACCGGCTGGGACTGGGTGGACGGCCGGCAGACGACGCTGTACTTGATTAAATGAAGTTGACACCCGCGCCGCCGAGCGGCGCGGCCCGAGGCGTGGGGGTGGGGTACTTTAATTAGTGGCGCGGGGGCCCCACCCCCGCGCCTCGGGCGCTCAGCGCTCACGCGCTTCGCGGTGTCGCTGGCCGTGACAGAGACGCCCGCGCTGCGAAGCAGCGCGGCCCGAGCGTGGGGGTGGGGCCCCGCGCCCCTAAGTAAAGAGGACCCATGATCCTCACCTGCAAAGCGTGTCAACGCAAGAATCGTGTTCCCGCGAAAGATCTGGCGCGGACCGTCCGCTGTGGCGCGTGCAAAGCCCAGTTGACGCCTCTCACCGATCCCATCGACGCCGACGAGCAGACGTTCGACGAAGTGCAGCGCGACGCGACGCTGCCCGTGCTGGTGGACTTCTGGGCGGCCTGGTGCGGCCCGTGCCGCATGGCCGCGCCCGAGGTCAAGCGCGTCGCGGCCGACCTGGCCGGCCGCGCCCTGGTCGTCAAGCTGGACACCGAAGCTCACCCGGCAGTGGCGGAACGTTTCCGGGTCGAGGGGATTCCGAACTTCGTCGTGCTCAAGAACGGCGCAGTCGTCCGCCAGCAGGCCGGCGTCGTACCCGCGGCACAGATGATCGCCTGGCTCGAAGCGGCGGCTGGTAGCTAGCTCTTCTCCGTGCCCTCGTTCTTACCCTGGCGCAACTTTTGCTGGATTTGGTGGCATGTGGCGTCGCTTACCACTTCTGGGTTTGGCGTGCCTGCTGGCGATTCCGCTCGTCAGGTTCGCCATCCTCGAGGCCAACGAACGCGAGGTCGATCGGACCACCGCCACCTGGAAGGCGCGTGAGGCGCTGATCGCGCGCGCCCAGGTGCTGCGCCCTGCCCCGAGCCTGCCGGCGCCCGCCGATCTGGCCTACGTGGCGCCGGAGTTCACCTGTACCTTCTCACCGAAGGCGGCCAAGGCGACGACCCCGAAGTTCGATTGCGAGTTGCCGGACGGATCGGTCGTCAAGGTGAAGTACGGACGCAGCCGCGAACGGCAAGCAGAGGTGGCTGCCAGCCGCTTGCTGACGATGCTGGGGTTCGGTGCCGATCATGTCGCAATCGTCGAGCGCGTCCACTGCCTGGGCTGTCCCCCGTGGCCGTTCCAAACCCGCATTCTGGCCGAGCAGTTCCTCCTGACGCCGCTCTACCGCAAGCTCATCGATCACGACACGCCCCGCGATTTCGTCGAGGTGTCGGTGGAACGCAAGCTCGCGGGCCGGTCGATCGAAGTCGACACGTTCGAAGGTTGGGACTGGCGTGAACTGCCGCTGATCGATCCATTGAAAGGCGGGGCGACCCACGCGGAGCTGGACGCATTGCGTCTGATCTCCGTCTTCATTGCGCACTGGGACAACAAGAATCCCAATCAGCGGCTCGTCTGCGTCGGCGACGAGACGGACGGGCACAGCCCGCACGACCCGTGTGCGTCGCCGCTGTTGATGCTGCAGGACCTCGGCGCCACGTTCGGCCCGACCAAAGTGAACTTCGAGCGATGGTCCGCCTCAGCGATCTGGAAAGACGCGGCGGGCTGCGTCGTGAGTATGGAAGAGATGCCCTACGAGGGGATTCTGTTCCCGCCGACGGCGATCTCGGAGGGTGGGCGCGCGCTGCTGGCTGAGCGGCTGCGGATGCTGACGGAAGCACATGTCCTGAGTCTCTTCCAGGGAGCGCGCTTCCCGGATCCGAAAACGGGCGACACACCGGCGTCTGACCTCTCGCCGTGGGTGCACGTCTTCATGAAAAAGGTGCAGGAGATCGCGAACCGCGCGCCGTGTCCCTCACTTCCGTAGCACTGGCGGCGGCGTCTCGCGCGGGATCCGATCGAAGCGCCCCGAGTCGATCGTCTGGCCGGTGCGACTGATCGCCTGGAAGTACAGCGTATCGCCGGCGATCTCAATCAGGAGGAAGTGAGTGTCCTGATCGAAGCCGGCCGCCGTCAACGCCGTGTCGCGGATGTCGTCGCGGCGCAGCGCGCCGCCTCCGCCAGAAATGAAGTACTGGATGCCGCGCTGCGGCACGATGCGCTCGTAGAAGTGCTCATGGCCGCTGAGCGCAACGTCCGCGCCGTACTGGACGAGGATCGGCTCGAGCTGGCGCCGGAGCAACGCCGCCGCGAACCGGTAGCGGCCAGACGTGTAGAGCGGGTGGTGGAAGAACGCAATCCGCCAGTCCGCGTCGGACTCGGCCAGGCGCCGCCGCAGCCAGATGAGTTGCGGATCGTCGAGGGTAACGGTGTCCACCGCGAGGAACTCGACGCTGCGGCTCGCCAGCGGCACCGGCGGCCCGGCCGACTTGGTGAAATGGTAGTAGCGGTTGCCGTTCATGTTGAACGGCACATAGTCCGGCTGTCCCGGCGGGTCGTGGTTGCCGAGCGTCGCGTAGAAGGTGACGCCCCGGTCGAGCAGCGCCTTGTAGGGCCGTTCAAATCTCGCCTGGTAGGCCTCGGTCGTCCCTTGCTCGGCGTAGATGTTGTCGCCGAGCATCAGCACAAAGGAAAAGTCGAACCGCTCGTGCCAGCGGGCCATCTCGTTGGCGGTGTCGTACTGGTTGCGGTCGCCGCGCCCGACGTCGCCCATCACCGCAAAGCGGAGCGAGCCGACCTTCTTCGGCAGCGCCAATCCGTCGGTCGAAGCCTGGAGCGGGACCACGACCGGACCGGCCTCTCGTACGGCCGGCGATGGCTCGCGGTCGAGGACGCTCCAGGCAGTGAGCGTCGCCGCGAGCGTCACCGCGGAGGCAATGGCTGCCCACTTGATCCCGGTCCGTGCCCGTTGACGCTTCATAGGTCAGGCACGAGGGTGCCTGAGCTATACCGTGCAATATCGTCGCCAGCAAGAGAAGGCGAGCGTCAAAATTACAGGCGCGGGGCCCCACCCCCGCGCCTCGGGCCCGCGCCGCCTAGCGGCGCGGGGTGTCTCTAACATTACAGGCGCGGGGCCCCACCCCCGCGCCTCGGGCCCGCGCCGCCTAGCGGCGCGGGGTGTCTCTACTTACTGGCGTGGGGCCCACCTCCACGCCTCGGGCCCGCGCCGCCTAGCGCGCGGGTTCTACTGTTCTTCTCCGTGCCCTCGCGCGTGTCCTCGTCCCTTACCAGGACACGCGCCACACGATCTGCCCGAGCCGTCCGCCGGGGTCATTGACGTCGACGCCGGTGTCGCGGAACGCGGAGGTCACCTGGAAGATGCCGGTGCCGCCGCCGGGGTTGAAGACCGGGTTGAAGTTGATGTTGTCGAAGAGGTTCATGAACTCGATGCTGAACTCCGCCGTCAACCGTCCCTTGATCGGCACGCGCTTGGTGGCGCGCAGGTCGAAGCGCACGAACCACGGGCCGTTCAACACGATCTGATCCGGTGTGTCGCAGTCGCCCGGATAGAGCGCGATGCACCCTTCGCGGCTGGCGCGCGTGATGTAGCGGCCCTTCGGGAACGCCGAGCGCGCTGTAGCCGGTCGCCGATGTCGGATCCGTGCTGAACGCCCGGCGCGTGTTCAGGATGATGTCATCCGGCGCATTCAGCACGATCGTCGCGCCCGTCGTCGGATTCGACGTGATGCGAATCTTGAACTCCTTCTGGAGCTCTTCCGTGCTCATCCCGACGAGCCGGATGCCGTCGGCGCGCAGGTTCTGGATCTGCATGCGGCTCGTGCCCGACAGTTCCCAGCCGCCGGCGAAGATGTCGACGACCTTGTTCATGTCCGTCCCGAAGCGCCGGCCGCGTCCGATCGGCAACGAGTAGGTCCAGTTCAACCGAATCGCGTGCGGCACGCCGTCGTCTTCGACATAGAAGCGCGGCTCGTGAATCGTCTCGAGCGAGGTCGCGATCTTCTTGGCGAACGTGTAGCTCGCGTTGACGAGCAGGCCCTGCGAGAGCCGGCGGCGGTACTCGATCTGCATCGAGTGATACTTGCTGCCGCCCGTCGATCGCAGGACGTTGGCCGCCGCCGACCGCCGGGTTCATGACGAAGAAGTTCACCGGCAGCCCCGCCGTCGTCGCGTTCCCGCGGAACGTCGCGTTGCCGTGCAGGTCGTTCGCGGCGTCCACCGGATCGGGGTTGTAGACGCTGAGGTGGCCGGTCCACGCGGTGGCGCCGAAGTTGGTCGACGTGTAGCGGGCCGCGTCGTTGGCCAGGTTCGGGTTGACGCCGCTGAAGTACGCCAGATACGTCGGCAGCGGCGACGTGCCGGTGCCGTCGCCGAAGTAGCGGAACGTCGCGCCCCGATTGGCCGCGATGTTGGCGCGCAGGTTCGACTGGGCGAGCTTGAACTCGTCGATGAACGCGTTCTCGACGATGTTGCGCTCGTTCCAGTCTTCGGTAATCCAGGCGTTGGAGTTCTTGTTGCCGACGTAGCGGATCTCGATCGCCGAGTCCTTGGTGAGCGAGCGCTGGAAACCGACGGTCCACGATTTCGTCGAGGCGAGTCCGAGGTCGGGATCGATGATGTTGAGGTTGTTCGCAACCGTCGCGGTGATCGGATACGCGGGCGTCGCGCGGCACGCACGCCGCGGTCGTGGCGCCGTCCGGGCAGACCGGCGGCGGCCCGAGCCGGTTGGTCTGGCTGAGCAGGATCGGCCAGCTCTCACCTGGGTACACCAGGTTGCCGTTGTTCACGTTCCGGTTCGCGTTGATCGCGCCGCCTGGGTTGTTGCCGTAGCTGCCGGTGAACCGGTCCATGCGCTCGCGGTTGAAGCTCTGCGAGTAGCCGGCACGGATCGTCGCCGTATCCGGGTCGCCCATGATCGAACGGAGCCAGCCGTCCTGCACGCGCGGCAGCCAGGCCGCACCGATGTTCGGCGCGAAGTTGTTCCATTCGGTCTTGAAGCCGGGCTCGTTGTTGTCGAACGCCGTGTACTTCGGCACGATGTCGCCGCCGGCGAGATTGCCTGGCTGGAAGAGGTTGCACTGTCGCCCTTCCGGCCCGGACCCGATGCCGGACACGCCGCAGAGATCGGCCAGCGTCGCCGAGGCGAAGGTGTCGGTGATGGCCTGGTACGGCCGCACCACTTCCCAGCGCAGGCCGTAGTTCAGCGTCAGGCTCGGCGTCACGCGCCAGGAATCCTGCGCGTAGGCGCCGAACTCCCGCTGACTGAACCGCTGATCGAGCGTGCCGAGATACTCGTACTCGCCTGTCGACGCGTTCAACCGCGAGGTCGCATTGACTGCGCTGATGCGGCCGGTCATCAGGGCGTAGAGCTGGCGCGCGTCGTTCAGCTGGCCTCCCGAGGCGCCCGGGAAGTTGGCCGTGGTGAACATGCTCTCGGCGGGATCGCTGGCCGACGTGAAGCCGATCACGGCCGTCGGTGCCAACTGCCACTGTTCGCTCTTGTTGGTAATGGTCGTGTACGAGCCGCCAAACCTGAAGCTGTGACTGCCCTTGAGCCAATTGAGCGACTCTTCGATGTTGATGCTCGGCGTGTTGCGCAGGTTCGGCCCATTGCCATTCGAGGCGCTCGTCAGGCCAAAGCCCAGCGTGATGGCGCGGCCGCCCTCGTTGTCGAACGCGGACGCCTGCTTGGCGCTGTAGAAATCCACCGGCGTCCACTGGAAGCCAGTCTTCAGCTCATTCACCATGCTCGAGCTGAGCGTCGACCGCAGGCTGGCTGACCCGGTGGTCCGGTAGGAGTACTGCCAGCTGAAGTTCGGGAAGTCCGGGAACTGCGGCTCACCTGAATTCAGGAAGTCGGGATCGCTCTTGATGCGCTGCCACAGATACGTGCCGGTCAGCCGATGCCGGCTGGTCAGGTTGACGTCCACGCGCGTCGTCGGCGCGTACTCGTTGCGCACCGATGGCGGCTGGAACGTGTAGGACTGCGTGTTCAGGTTCGTCGTCGTCAGAATCGTGCCGGTTTTCTCGGTCGCGCCTCGGATGGACGTCAGCAGGGGGCCGATCGTGGGATCGATCGAGGCGAGTTGCCCGCTGCGCGCCGCCACTTCGAGCACGTTCACCTGGTTGACCTGGCCGGCGACGTCGTAGCGGAACGCGCCGGTCATCGCCTGCGGCTGCAGGATCGTGCGGGTGCGCGTCGCCGCGTTCGGCAGGTGAAAGCGCTCGTAGTTGAAGAAGAAGAACGCCTTGCCGGGCTTGATCGGGCCACCGACGCGCCCGCCGTACTGGTGCACCGTGATCGCGTTCTTCGGCAGGCTGTTGATCTCGTTGAAGTAGTAGTTGGTGTTGAGCGACGGCGTCCGGTAGTAGTGATACACGCTGGCGTCGTAACGGTTGCTGCCCGAACGGGTCGCAAACGCGATCTGCACCGACCCCTGCGCGCCGCTGGCGGCGTCCGGCGTCGCGCCAGTGACGGTGACTTCCTCGATCGCGTCCATGCGCGGGAACACCTGCGCGTAGAACCCGTCGCCCGACTGCAGGTTGTTGCCGATCCCGATGCCATCGAGCGTGATGCTGATGGTGTTCTGCGGGAGTCCGTTGACCGTCGCGGCCCGATAGCCGCCGGTCTGCTCGACGCCCGGGAGAAACATGACCGCCGAGAGCGCGTTGCGCGACACGAGCGGGAGCTTGGTCAACTGCTCGGTCGTCATCGTGTTCTGCACCGTCGTGCTCTGCGTCCGCACGAGCTCCGTGTTCGCCGCCACTTCGACGGTCTCGGTGAGGCTGCCCAACTGCAGCGTCACTTTCACCTCGTTCGCGGTGGCCGCGATGATACGGACGTCGTTGAGGATGTGGGTCTTGAAGCCGCTGAGGGCGACCGAAACGGTGTAGGTGCCGGGATTGAGCGACGGCACCGAGAAGACGCCCGACGAGTTCGTGACCAGCCGTTCGGTCACGCCCGTCGCGTTGTTCTTGACTTCGACCGTGGCGCCAGGAATGACGCCGCCGGCCGGGTCGGCCACCGAGCCGACGAGTGACGCGGCCGTGCCGCCGCCTTGTGCGAACGCTGGCGTTGCCACGAGCAGAGCCAGGAGTGGGAGCATCCAGTTCGCCTTACGTCTCAGGGCATTCATCGCGTTTCTGACCTCATCATCCAAACCAACGGTCATGTCCGAGGGGGACTTGCCTGGCGCACGCTCGCGCCGCTGGTGGTGGGCCACCAGATGCGCTGACGATATGCGTGGCGCTCGAGCCTGTCAATCGGTACCGCCAAGTTGCAGATGGGCACAAAGTGACGAGTTGAAGGGTGTCCGGATCCGCGACGAATCCGCCGGCGACGTCGTGACTCGTCGTATGCAGTCGCAGGGGGGAGCGTCCTGTCCCCGTCATCCCGTTTTCGCCCGGGATGAATCCCCAAGTCTCAGGGGCGGGCAGTTCGCTCGTCCTCGGCCGGCCGGATGGGGACGCGGAGGTCAAAGCGTGCGCGGCGCGCGGGGAAGCGTGGACGTGGTACAACCTGCGGCCGTGACCACCCATCTGTCCGGCGATGTCCTCATCATCGATGTTCGGGTGAACCCTGCCAGCGAGCGCGAGCTCCTGGACTTTGTGCGTGAGCAGCTCGCGGAAGGGCGTCGGAAGTTCGTCGTGAACCTGGCCGATCTGAAGTGGCTCGACAGCGCGGGGCTCGGCGGCCTGGCCGGCGCGTTCACGGCCGCCACTCGTCACGACGGCCGGCTGGTGCTGGCGAGCCCGCAGCCGGCCATCGAGTCGCTGCTCGACCACACGAAGCTCGCGACCATCATCCCGGTGTACAGCTCGGAACACGACGCGCTCGCGAGCTTCGACGCGGCTAGCCGTTTTCGAGCAGACACGCCGGAGAACTGAGGTTCCGTGCTGGCCTGGTCAAAACACCACGTAGCACAGCACTGCCCCGAGCACCGCCATCGACAGTCCCCACGCCAGGAGCTGCAGGAAGAGCTTGCGGCTGTCGGCGCCGACGGCGCCGGCCATGCAGAGCGCGCCGATCGTCGAGAGCGGCGAGACATCGACCAGGTGGCCGCCGATGTTCATCGACATCGCGATGGCGGTCGCGCTCGATCCCGGCAGCTCGGCCGCGAGGCCGGGCACGAGCGGCAGAAAGGCCGGGAGCACCACCCCTGACGTACTGCTATAGACAGACACGAGGCCGGTCAGCAGCGCGACGATGCCGGTGACCGTGTTCGGCGTCGAAATGCGCGCGACGAGCGAGACCATCAGATCGAGTCCCTGGAATCGCTCGACGAGCGCGAGGAGCACCGTCACTCCGCACACCATGACGATGACCCGCCACGGCATGATCCGAATGGCCTCGCCATCGTCGGCGGCGCCGGAAAGCACGAGCACCACCGCCGCGAGGAATGCCGCCATCCCGACCTGGACGCCGATCGTGAGCACGCTGACGATGAGCGCGCCGATGACGCCGAGGGTGATCCACTGGTGTCGATTGAACGGGGTCGTCGCTTCCGGGTCTGTCGGCAAGTCGGCGGGCGTCCGGCCGGCGCGGAACAGACGAATGCCGCCGAAGATCGCGTAGCCGCCGAATGCCATCAGCGCATGCGCCGCGAGATTGTAGAGATAGCTCTGGACCTCGAGGCCCGGCAGCTGGTTGCGCGCCATGATGCCGTTGACGATGATGCCGGTCGGCGCGAAGGGCGAGAGCGCGCCGGCGTTGGCGCCGTTGCCGACCATGATCGCCATCAGGAACAGCGGGATGCGGGTGCGCGCCGCCGTCGCCATCGCGATCGGCGTCAGGAGCGCGGCCGTGGCGATGTTGCCAGGTCCCATCGACGACAACGCGGCGCCGAGCACGAAGAACATGACCGGGATTGTTCCGGCGTTGCCGCGGCAGACGCGGACGGCGTGATGCGCGAGCCGCGGCAGCGTGCCGTTCGACTGGGCCATCGCGAACAGGAGCGTGACGCCGGCCAGCGTGAGGAAGAGCTGGCTCGGGAATCCGTTCATCACCACGCCGGCTGACAGGCCGCCGACGTACACGCCGATGATCCAGGCGAGCGCGACGGACAGGACGCCGACATTCAGACGGCTGACGCAACTGACGAGCACCGCCAGCGCGAGCGCCAGGACGGAGAGGGTCGCGAGGTTCATGCGGAGGGTCTCACGAGAGTCTGCAGCAGTTCGGCCGCGTGGATCGCGTGCCGGCCGGTGAAGTCGGCAATCTGATGCCGGCACGACGTTCCGCTGGCCACGAGCACGGCATCCGGGCCGAGTGCGCGCGCCGCGGGCAGCAGCCGGCGCTCCCCGATGGCGCGCGAGATGTCGTAATGCTCGCGCAGGTAGCCGAACGAGCCGGCCATCCCGCAACAACCGGCATCGAGATCGACGATCGTCGCGCCAGGGATCCGGCCGAGCAGCGCCTTGGCCGGGAGCAGAGCGCCCATCGCTTTCTGGTGGCAGTGCCCATGAAGCAGGACCTTTGCTGGACCGGGCGAGAGCGAGAGACGCGCGCGACCGCTGCCGCACTCCGCCTCCAGCCATTCTTCGAACAAGACGGAGCGCGCAGCCACGGCTCTTCGCCCTCCGGCGATCATCGGCCGCGAGCAGGTCTGGGGCGTCTTCACGAACGGCCGACAGGCAGCTCGGCTCGAAGAACACGATCGCCTGCCCGCGTTCGGCGAGCGGGAACAGTCGATCGGCATTCTCGCGCGCGCGGCGTCGAGCCTCGTCGAGGAGACCCTGCGAGATCAGCGGGCGGCCGCAGCAGACGTTCGGCGCGAGCATCACGCCGTACCCGAGCCGCTCCATCACGTCGAGCCCGGCCATGCCAACGGACGGGTGATAGTGATTGGTGAACGTGTCCGCGAAGAGCGCGACCGTGGCGGACCGTTCGGGGTGACGCCGCACGAAACGCCGGCGGAACGTCCTCCGCTCCCAGGCCGGCGGGATGCGCCGGCGATCGAGACCGAGCAGGCGCTCGTTGAACGCGCGAACCGGCGCGCTCCTGGAGAGGACGTTCGAGACGGGCGCGAATCGACTGCCCCACCGCGCGAGACGATCGACATGGCCGAGCACGCGCGCGTGAGCGGGCGTGCCGCGCCGGCGCCAGGACGCGGCCAGGAACTCGCTCTTCATCCTCGCCACGTCCACGCCGACCGGACACTCCGCTTTGCACGCCCGGCATTCGAGACACAGATCGAACACTTGATGCAGCGCGTCGTCGGACAGGCCGGCGTCGCCGAGCTTGCCGGCCATCGCCAGCCGCAGTGCGTTCGCGCGCCCGCGTGTCGAGTGCGCCTCTTCGCGCGTCGCCATGAAGGACGGGCACATGGTGCCCTGGTGCACTTTCCGGCACGCACCGAGTCCGCTGCACATCTCGACGGCACCGGCGAGGCCGCCGTAGTCGGTGTAGTCGAAGAACGTGGTCACCGGTACCGTGCGATACGCGGGTCCGAACCTCAGGTTCGCTGCGAGTGGAGGGGCGTCCACGATCTTGCCGGGATTGAAGAGGCCATCCGGATCGAACGTGCGCTTGATCTGTCGAAACGCGTCGTAGAGCACCGGCCCGAACATTCGCTCCATGAACGGACTCCGGACGAGACCATCCCCATGCTCGCCGGACAACGCGCCGCCGTAGCGGAGCACGAGGTCGGCCACCTCCGAGGCGATGGCCTCGAACTTCGCGACCCCCGACTCGGTCTTCAAGTCGATCACCGGTCTCACATGCAGGCACCCGACGGACGCGTGGGCATAGACGCCGGCCGTCGTTCCATGGCGGCCGACGATCGCAAGAAGGTCGCGGATATAGTCGCGAAGCTTCTCCGGCGCGACGGCCGTGTCTTCCACGAAGGACATCGACTTCGCGTCGCCTTTCATCGCCATCGACAGGCCGAGCGCGGCTTCGCGGACCTGCCAGATCGCCTGCTGCGCCGCCGGGTCGGTGGCGCGGCGATAACGACAGTCGAATCCGCGCGCGACGAGGTCCTGCTCGAGCGCATCGAGCCGCGGCGGCAGGTCGTCGACGCGATCGCCGTACAGCTCGACGCAGAGCAGCGCGGCCGGCTCCCCGTCCACGAACGTCTGCCGGAGCCGATGCAGATCGGCGCTCTGCCTGGTGTGATCGAGGATGAAGGCGTCCATCACCTCGACCGCCGAGGGCTGGTGCCGGAGGATCGCCGGCGTCGCCGCGAGCGCGTCGAGCAGATCCGCGAACTGGATCACGAGGACCGCTTTGGCTGACGGCAGCGGGACGAGGTTGATTCTGGCCTCGACGACGATGCCGAGCGTTCCCTCCGAACCGACGATGAGCTTCGCGAGATTGAAGGGCGTGCCCTGAGCGCCGTCGAGGGGCCTGCCCTGAGCGCCGTCGAAGGGCCGGT
Organism: uncultured Acidobacteriota bacterium; assembly: GCA_963816795.1. GTDB lineage: Bacteria > Acidobacteriota > Vicinamibacteria > Vicinamibacterales > SCN-69-37 > CAWFLT01. The sequence goes on from CAWFLT010000011.1 coordinate 179,348, forward strand.
CGTGGCTCACGAACTCGTCCAGGTTGTAGCCGCCGACCCGGCGCAGCACCTTCGGATACCGACGTTCGATTTCGCTCGCGCACTCGTGGGCAAGCCGTCGCACTTCCCGATAGCAGGCGGCTTCAAGCGTCGTCCCACGGCAGAGCTCGTCGAGCTCGACACGCGTCGTCGGCCGGAAGCTCGCGATCGTCCCGTCCGAGAGGAGCACCTCGAGCGCCAGGACGTGATCGATGGTCTTGCCGTAGATCACCGACCGCGCGCCCGCGGAGTTGTTGGCGATCATGCCGCCGATCGTGGCGCGGCTCGCCGTCGAGATATCGGGCGCGAACCGCAGCCGATGCGGGGCCAGCGCGGCGTTGAGCTCATCAAGGACGATACCGGGCTCGACGCGCGCCCATCGTTCCGCGGCGTTCACTTCGAGCAACCGGTTGAGGTACTTCGAAGTGTCGACGACGAGGCCGGCGCCGATCGCCTGGCCGGCCTGTGACGTGCCTCCGCCGCGCATGGTGATCGAGCAGCCGTGACGCCGGCAGGCCTCGACGATCCGCACCAGATCCGCGCGCGACTTCGGAATCACGACGCCGGCCGGTTGAATCTGGTAGACGCTGGCGTCGGTCGAATACAGCGCGCGCGAAACGGCGTCGAACCGGACTTCGCCATCGATCGCGCCCTCGAGCTCACGACCGAGCGCGGCAGCATCGAACTCGGCGGGCATCGGCGTGGGGATTATAGGGCTCACAGGTGTTCGGCGATTCCGAGTTAGGATGGCGTGCCATGGCCCGCGCGGGACGTCACTTCCTGCAGATTCCCGGCCCGACGAACACACCAGACCGCGTGTTGCGCGCGATGGCGGCGCCGACGATCGATCACCGCAGCGCTGAGTTTGCCGCGCTCGGCCGCGAGATCCTCGACGGGCTGAAGCCGATCTTCCAGACCCGGTCACCGGTCGTGATCTACCCCGCCTCGGGGAGCGGCGCCTGGGAAGCGTCGCTCGTCAACACGCTCTCCCCGGGCGACGGCGTACTCGCCTTTGATATCGGCGAGTTCTCGAAGAACTGGGCCGAGGTGGCGCGCCGGCTCGGCCTGAATGTCGAGATCGTGCCCGGGAGCTGGCGCCGAGGCGTCGATCCCGAGGATCTCGGCGAGCGGCTGATGCGCGATCGCGATCACCGGATCCGGGCCGTGCTCGTCGTGCACAACGAGACCTCGACCGGCGTCACGAGCCGGCTGCCCGACATCCGGCGGGCACTGGACGCCGCCCGCCACCCGGCGCTGCTGCTCGTCGACGCGGTGTCGTCGCTGGGCTCCATCGACTTACGTCACGACGAATGGGGCATCGACGTGACGCTCGCCGGATCGCAGAAGGGCCTGATGCTGCCGCCGGGCTTGAGCTTCAACGCCATCAGCGACCGGGCGCTCGCGGCGTCGAAGACGGCGCGCCTGCCTCGCGCGTACTGGGCGTGGGAGCCGATGCTCGCCGCCAACGCGAACGGGTTCTTTCCGACGACGCCCGCCACGAACCTGCTGTTTGGCCTGCGCGAGGCGCTGCGCATGCTCGACGAGGAGGGACTGCCGCAGGTGTTCGCTCGGCACCGAAGGCTGGCGGACGCCGCTCGCGCGGCCGTGCGGGCCTGGGAGCTCGAGATCCAGTGCGAGCGGGAGGACGAGCTGAGCCCGGTCGTGACGACCGTGCTGATGCCGGCGGGACACGACGCGGATCGGTTCCGCGCGGTGGTGCTCGATCGCCTCAACATGTCGCTCGGCGCCGGGCTCGGCCAATTGAAAGGACGGGCCTTTCGGATCGGACACCTCGGCGACTTCAACGACGTGATGCTCCTCGGCACGCTCGGCGGCGTCGAGCTCGGCCTGGCGGTCGCCGGTGTGCCGTTTCGGCGCGGCGGCGTCCAGGCGGCGATCGAGACGGCTCGCGGCTCCGGAACTCGCCGCGGTGGGCGTCAACGGCCGGTGAATTTCGGCGGCCGCTTTTCGAGAAACGCGGAGACCCCTTCGCGAAAGTCGTGGCTGGCATAGCAGGCGGCAACCAGATCGTCGACTTCCCTCCGCATCCAGCCGCCGGCGCGTCGACAGACGACTGAGCGCCTGTTTCGTCGCCCGAATCGTGAGCGGGGCGTTGCGGACGATGGCCGCGGCCAGCTCGTCGACGACACGGCTGACGTCGGCCGGTTCGGCCATCCGCGTCACGACGCCGATCGCCGCCGCGTCGCGCGCGTCGAGCAGTCGGCCGGTGAGCAGCAGGTCCTTGGTGCGCGCGAGTCCGAGGTGCTCGACCAGCCGCGCGCAGTTCTCGATCGACAACGCGTTGCCGAGCGTCCGGGCGATGGGCACGCCAAAGCGGGCGTCGGGCGTGCACACGCGAAGATCGCACGCGAGCGCGATCGCGCACCCGGCGCCCGCGGCGACGCCTTCCACCTGGGCGATGGTGGGCACCGCGACCTGCTCGAGCCGGGCGAGACACGCTTCGAGGCGCCGCTCGTACGCGAGGCCGTCCTCGCCGGATGTGAACCGGGCAAACTGCGCGATGTCGGTCCCGGTGCAGAAGACGCCGCCGACCGCGCGGATGACGAACACGCGTACGGCGGCGTCGGCGTCCACGCGTTCGCAGGCGTCGACGAGCGCGTCGTACATCGCCCACGTCATGGCGTTGCCGGTCCCCGGGCGATTGAGCGTGAGATACGCCACCGGACCGGCCGACGAGAAAATCGCGTCTGAAAGGTTCACGATGAGCCTCACCAGGGAGATGCGGAGATGACAACGGGCCGGACGGCGCTCGAAGGGATTCGCGTGCTCGACGTCACGCAGGTGATGGCCGGCCCCTTCTGCGCGATGCAACTATGCGACATGGGCGCCGACGTGATCAAGGTCGAGCCGCCCGACGGCGATCCCGACGCGGCAGATGGGCGCGCGCGCCGGATCCGACAGCGCCGGCTTCGCCGCCATCAACCGCGGCAAGCGCGGGATTGTCCTCGATCTCAAGTCCGCCGGCCGGACGCGACGCCTTCGAGCGCCTGGCGGCGCGAGCGGACATCCTGATCGAGAACTTCCGGCCCGGAGTGATGCACCACCTCGGACTCGACTACGCGGCGCTCTCCACCGCAAACCCGCGACTCATCTACGCGTCGATCTCGGGCTACGGCCAGACGGGGCCCGACGCGGCGAAGGGCGGATTCGATCTCGTCGCGCAGGGCGTCTCCGGTCTCATGTCGGTCACGGGCGAGAGCGGACGGCCACCGGTCAAGTCCGGCGTGCCGCTCACCGATCTCGGCGCGGGGCTCTTCGCCCTCGCCGCGATCCTCGCCGCGCTGCACCATCGCCACCGAACCGGCCGCGGACAGTACATCGACACGTCGCTCGTCGAAGCCGGGCTGGCCCTGTCGGTCTGGGAGGCCAGCCGAGTACTTTGCCGGGGGCGTGACGCCGCAAGCCCTCGGATCCGCGCATCGGTTTCTCGCGCCGTATCAGGCGGTCCGATGCGCCGACGGCTACATCACGATCGGCGCCGGCACCGACCGGCTGTTCGGCGCGCTGTGCGACGCTCCTCGGGCATCCGGAGTGGACGACGGCACGCCGATTTCGCCGACACCTCGTCGCGGGTGCGCAATCGCGCCGCGCTCATCGACCGGATCGAAGCGATCATCGGCGAAACAGACGAAGGCGCACTGGCTCGAGCGCTTCGAGGCAGCGCGGCATTCCGTGCGGGCCGATCAACACCTACGCCGACGCGTTTGCCGATCCGCAGATCCTGGCGCGGCAGATGGTCGTCGAGGTCGATCACCCCGTGCTCGGTCCGCTCCGGACACTGGGATCGCCGATCAAGATGTCCGAGACGCCGCCCGTGGTGGGCCGTCGCGTGCCTCGCCTCGGCGAGCACACGCGCGAGGTGCTGCGCGAGGCCGGGTTCGGCGAGGAGGAGATTGATCAGTTGGTGTAACCGCAGTCGCGATCTGACGGCACGGCCTTTGCTCCACGGAAGGCTACCAGGGGCGTGTCCATGCGGAACTCCAGTTCAATTGAGGCGAACACTCGCTCAACCGAGACGAGCTCCGTCTCATCCGGCGTCGGCCCAGTGTCACCCATCTTCACGGACGCCGGACGGCTGCCAACAGAGAACCGACCGCTCAGGGCCCGGCTCCCGTGGTGGCTCATCACCCTTCTGGGCATTGCCGCTCTCGTCCTCGCGGCCGGGTTCGCTCTCGCCGGTTGAGGCGTACCTGACATGCCGGGAGTAGGGATGCACACTGTCCATCAGCAGTCTTCTGAAAAACCGGCCGATCGAAACATTCGCGCCATTGCCAGCCTCGAGCAGGCGCTCCTGCACTCGCGGTCCCGCGCCGATCGGTTGGCCTGGGCGATCACTCGAGCGGTCGGGAGCGGTATGAGCGTGCTGCTCCATGTCGCGTGGTTCGGCACCTGGGTGTGGCTGAACAGCCCCACGCTCGCTGACGCCCCTCCCTTCGATCCCTTCCCGTTCCCTATCCTGACCATGCTGGTGTCGGTTGAGGTCATCTTCTTGTCGGTGATCGTGTTGCTGAATCAGAACCGCATGGCGATCGAAGCTGACAAGCGGGCACATCTCAACCTTCAGATCGACCTCCTGGCTGAACGGGAACTGACCCTCATTCTGCGCATGCAGCGAGAACTGGCAGAGCGTCTCGAGATCGAGAGTCCGCTCAGCCGGGAGTTGGAGGAGCTTCTGAAGGATACAGACCTTCACGATATCGCCACGAAGCTCGATCGAGAGTTGCCGAGCGACTGAAGTCGCGGTGAGTCTCTCTCGGTCAGCTTTGTTCAGCCGGTAGAGCCTTGTTTCTTGGGCTCCCCATGTTTGCCCTCTACATGCTCACGATGGCCGACGAAAGTCAGCGAGCGCCGTCGCCGCCCGGCTTCGAGCCCTCCGCGACCGCCGGCCTCTCGTCTTGATGGGTGGTCGTCTCAGACGGCATCGGTGGCGGAGTCTTAGGAACCGCCCAGACATGACCGCAGGCATCGCACCGAAAGAAATTCGCGAGGGCGCCGCGACTGGTCGCTTCGAGATGGCGACCGGCGAGCTGCTGGCAACTCGAGCAGGGAGGCACCACGATCGTGATCTGCTGGATCTGGCGAATTGGCCCGTCAGGCGTGGCTTTCGGGACCCTGAAGACGGTGCCGCAGCCGTCGCACCGATAGTAGTCCACGGCGGCATTCTCGCTAAAGAATTGCAGCCAACGTGGCTTCAGCCGACTGCATTGGGGACGGACAAGAAAAACCATAAGTCCCTCTCGGTATGAGCCTGCGCCTGCCACAGACTCGGATCTGTCACGTAGCCGACAGATCGCCGTTACCATGGCCAAGTCACCACGCCGGATCCTCCGGCGCGTGCGGCAGCCCGCGTTCTCCACGCGTTCGTGAGAGCAAGATGGACACCAACACTGCTGATCGACACGCGTCGTCAACGCCACGCGTTGTGTGGGCACGCGGTTGCTCACCTTGGGCCGCGGACGGGCTGCCCCACCACAGCCCTATCGGCTCAGCAAACTGGTCGTCTGGTGCCCCTTCCACGACGCCAGTGAGCGCAGCGCCAAAGCCAAGTGCAGGCAGTTGCCGACGCGTGTGTCGAGAGGAGGTTCATCCCAGACCTTTCCTTCGTCGAGTTGCGTAACTGAATAGTAGATTGACCGGCTTATTTCGGCCGAGCTTGCGACGCCCGCGCATAAATAGCGGACTACCGGGCCAGCGGGCCTGGTTCTGGCAACATGTTGGGCAACGATCCCTCAGACCCTACCGGCGACTGGTCTGACTGAAGGCGAAAGGCTTAGAGCGTGTCCGAGTAATCGCCAGTGACACTTGGTGGTGCGCGCTGACGGTACTACACTGCGGGCGATGGCCAAGACCTATCGCCCGTACGTGCCCGAGCAGGACCTGCTGCTGCCCCCGAGCCTGCGCGACTGGTTGCCCGAGCAGCACTTGGCGTACTTCGTCAGCGATCTGATCGATCAGTTGGATCTGTCGGCGATCACGACGGTCTATGAAGACGAGGAACGAGGCTACCCGCCGTATCACCCGGTGATGCTGACGAAGGTGCTGGTGTACGGCTACTGTGTCGGCGTCTTCTCGTCGCGGAGGATCCAGCGCCGGTTGGTGGAAGACGTGGCCTTTCGGGTGTTGGCGGCTGGCAACGCGCCGGACTTCCGGACGATCGCCGATTTCCGGAAGATCCACCTCCCCGCGTTGACCGGCTTCTTCGAGCAAGTCCTGCGGCTGGCGCGCGAGCTGGGCGCGCCGCGTGTCGGCCGGGTCGCGCTCGATGGCAGCAAGGTCCAGGCGAATGCGTCGAAGCACAAGGCGATGAGTTACGGATATATGGCCAAGAAGCAACGGCAACTGCGGGCGGAGGTCGAGGCGTTGCTCGCCCGGGCTGAGGCGACCGACGCGGCCGAGGATGCGGAGTATGGCCCGGATCGGCAGGGCGACGAACTGCCGGCCGAACTCCAGCGGCGCGAGAGTCGACTGAAGCGGATTCGCGAGGCCAAACGGGCGCTCGAGGCCCGCGCCAAAGAAGAGGCGACGGCGGCGGGGCCACCGGCCGACGCCGTGAAGCCGGATCCAAACGCGCAATACAACTTCACCGATCCGGAGTCGCGGATCATGAAGGGGCCCGACGGCTTCGTGCAGGCCTACAACGTGCAGCTGGCCGTGGACGAGCTGCAACTGATCGTCGGCCAGGCCGTGACGCAGGACACCAACGACAAGAAGCAACTGCTGCCGATGATTCGCACGATCGTCCAGCAATCGGGAGCCCTGCCCACGCACCTGCTCGCCGACGCGGGCTACTGCTCGGACGAGAACTTGGCCGCGATCGCCGCCACCCCGATCGACGCGTACATCTCGACGCGGAAGCAGAAGCATGGGGACCGGCCGGGGCCCTGCCCGCGCGGCCCCCTGCCGATCACCGCGACGCGGGTCGACCGGATGACCCGCAAGCTCCACACGCAGGCGGGCGCGGCGGTCTATGCCGCCCGCAAGGCGATCGTCGAACCGGTGATTGGGCAGATCAAGCAGGCGCGCGGCTTCCGGCAATTCTTATTGCGCGGTGTCGAAAAGGTGCGCGGTGAATGGTCCTTGGTGTGCACCACGCACAACATTCTCAAGCTATACCGGCTGTGCCGATGAGTCTCCAGGCCACCGACTTGCCCGGTTCCTGGATCTCAGCACGGATCGCAGCGATCGCGGCCGCCGACCGGGTGTGCGCACCGCCCGACGCGCTGGTCACAGCGATTACTCGGTCGGACTCCTAGCGGCGTGCTCACTTGTCGGGAGAATCGAATGAGACATCAAACTTTCCTGTTGAGGACACTGCTGCTCCTCACGGCGGGCTCCGTTTGTGCAACTCCCTCCGTGGCGGCCACCCGCTGCGAGGATCTGGTGCAGCTCTCGCTCGGGACCACAGCCGTGACCTCCTCTCAGGTAGTGGCGGCTGGCCAATTCAGACCCGGCAACGCGAATGGCCGTGGCGCGGCGGCGCAGCAGCAAGTGTTTGCCAAGCTGCCGGCGTTCTGTCGCGTCATGCTCACGTCGAAGCCAGACCAGCGATTCCGACATCAGGATTGAGGTGTGGCTTCCTGAGGCCGGCTGGAATGGGAGATTCCAGGCCGTCGGCGAGGGGGACTGGCAGGGTCCATTCCCTTCGCACTGATGGCCCCGGCTCTGGCCGAGGGGTACGCCACGGCCGGCACCGATACCGGCCACGTCGGCGGCAACGCGGACTTCATGCCCGGGCATCCCGAGAAGCTGATCGATTTCGCGTACCGATCGACTCACGAAATGGCCGTTGCAGGAAAGGCCGTCATCACCGCCTTCTACGGCAACGCACCGACATGGTCGTACTACAACGCCTGCTCTGGCGGCGGCAGGCACGCCTTGACCAGTGCCCAGCGTTACCCTGACGACTTTCAAGGCATCGTCGCCGGCGCCGCCTCGTGGAATCAGGCGCGTCTGGACGCGGGCCGCATCGGGATCAACCTCACGGTCAATCGAACGTCCGAGAGCAGGATTCCTGCGAGCAAGATACCCGATGATTCACGAGGCTGTGCTGCAGGCCTGCGACGGGACGGACGGCGTCAGGGATGGAGTGATTGAGAACCCGAGGACGTGCAAGTTCGATTACGCGACGCTCGCCTGCAAGGGCGCGGATGGTCCCTCATGTCTGACTGCGCCGCAGGTCGAGTCCGCCAAAGTGCTGACGTCGCCATTTCGGACCAGGCGACCGGCAGAGTGCTGCTCGAAGCGCATCTGTGGCCGGGCACCGAACTGCAATGGGGGACGTTGGGCGGTCCAGAACCGCTCGTCAATTCGCTCGCACGCGTGCGGAATTTTCACCTCAAGGATCCCACGTGGGAGTTTCGTCTCGGCCAATATCGCCGCCGATATCGAGCGTGCCGCCAGCATGGACAACGGGCTGCTGGCGTCGGACAACTTCAACCTGAAGCCGTTTTTCGATCGCGGCGGCAAACTGATCATGTGGCACGGCTGGTCCGATCCGCAGGTGCCAGCCGAAAACAGCATCATCTTCTTCAACAGCGTGCTGAAGACGGTCGGCGTCGACGCGAAGACTCGATCGCCTGTTCATGCTGCCGGGCGTGCTGCACTGCGGCGGCGGCCCAGGCCCTGACACGTTCGACAGGATGGCCGCGATCTCGAAGTGGGTCGAGCAGGGACAGAAGCCGGTTCGGATTGTTGCGTCTCATCTGACAGATGGGAAGGTCGATCGCACGCGTCCGCTGTGTCCCTTCGGCCAGGTGGCCAGGTACGCGAGGCGTCGGGGACACCAACGACGCGACGAACTTCTCTTGCGTGCCGGAATCGACGATCGCGACGGGCCGCTAATCGCCGAAGCGCCACCTGCGGCGGAATCTCTGCCTCCGAAGTGGTGGATTCGCCGTCGCCAAAGACGGTCGACAGTTTCTGATCAATACGCAGGCGACTGGATCAGACGTCAAGACGATCGAGGTGGTGATGAACTGGCCCGCGCTCCCGAAGGGGTAGTGTTACCGCGCCTGGCCGAAGTGTCCGGAGCGATTGGGATCTTCTCGGATCGGCCTAACTAATAGCAGTTTGACCGGCCTATTGCTGCCGAGCTTGCGGCGCCCGCAGGATAACGTGGAACCCGCGCGGCTTGGATGGTCTGCACCAACGGTGGGGTCGAACCAGAAACCTTTCCGAAGCTTCCCAAGACTCTCCTGGGCAGTTTCGATCCTCGTTCGTCAGCTTCATCTCCTTGTCCTGCGGCGTGTCAGGTAGCTCCACCTGTGTTGCAACTCATTCTGTGAAGCCGATCGCGCGGAAGGCTTTCCAGATGCCGTCCGGCATCTTCTTGAGCACTAATAGCACCGTGCCACGAACGTGCGTCGGCTCGCGACCCGGCGATGCGACAAACGACGCCGTGTACTGACGCCACTCGACTGCCCAGCCGTCAAAGACCGTCACGTCTTTGGTCTCCGGATCGTAGGCCAACACCTTGAAGCCTTTGTTGGACGTCGCGCGCTCGTTGCTCTCCCGGATAGCTTGTTTGCCGACTTCTGCCGGCGGCTCTAAGCCGATACGAACGGCGTCATCGGTCCATTGATCAGTCAGCCCAACAGGATCGCGCGATATCGTGACGGCGATGTCGTGCTGACGGGCCTTCTCGATGCCAGCCAGGTCCGCAGCTCGGCCCTGGCGGCTTCCAGCCGGCGTGGCCGCCGCCTGAACCACTTCTCCTGCCGGCAGCAGGCGCCGCTCCGATCAACTTTTCTCATCCCGCGGAAGTACTTCCAGCTGCCGTCAGGGAGCTTCTTGAGCACCATGAGCCTCGAGCTACGAATCTCCTTCGGCTCACCACCCGGCGATTCGACATACGAACCCGTGAAGTCACCCCACTCGACCGCCCAGCCGTCCAGGATCGTCACGTCTTTGATTTCCGGAACGAAGGTCAACACTTTGAGGCCTGGGCGAGCCGACCAGCGTTCGTTGCTCTCTCGGATAGCTTGCCTGCCGACTTCCGCCGGCTGGCCTGGGCTGAAACGAATGGCGTCATCGGTCCATAGACCCGTCAGCGCAACAGGATCTCGCGACAACGTCGCGGCGATGTCCTGCTGGTGGAGCTTCTCGATGGCGGCCCGATCCGCATCGCGGCCCTGACCGCTCCCAGCCGACGCGGCCGGTCCCTGAACCACTTGCCCTATCAACGCGGCGAACGCGCCGACAACGACAGCAACTGAAAGGACTGTCATATCCCCTCCAACCCACCTGAGCTCGCTATGCGCCCGGCAGTCCGCAGAAACCAATAATAAGCCGTGAGAATCGCTGAGCGGACTTCGCCTCGGCTTCGCGGAAGCAAGCGCCGCGAGGTGACACGCCGCGTGAGGTGCCTTGATTCAGGTCCGCGTCAGGCGTAGGCTTCTGCGGCGAAGGTGACCATGCCGTTCTCTCTTGTGTCGCGGCGCATCGCTGCCCTTCTCGCGTTCGTCTCCGCGCTCGTCCTCTCAGCGTTCGCCATCGTCGAGAGTCAGACCGCGCCGGCGGTGACGCGGCCGGTGATTGCGGAGCAGGTGTCGCCCTTCGAGCAGATCTCGGCAGTGGCCCGCGATGGACACGCCGGGACGACATTCCTGCGCAGGCCGCCCGGCTCAGGCCCATTTCCCGCCGTAGTGATCATTCATGGGGGCCTGACGGTAGTGACGACGGACGAGCTGCGAGCGATTGCGAACAGCGCGCAAGCCTCACGGTTTCTCGCGGCGGGCTACGTCGTCGCGACAACGACCTATCGCAGCCGCGATGCCGATCCGCAAACGACGGTCTCGCTGCAGGACTCAGTTGCCGTCGTGGATCAGCTTCGCAAGCTGGAGTTTGTGGACGCCAGGAGCATCGTGATCTGGGGATGCAGCGGCGGCGGAGACCTCGCACTCGAAGTGGCCGCTGCGACCGATGTGGCCGCGATCGCTCCCGAAGAGCCCGCCAGCATCCTGCTCACTGGAATCTTCAACAAGGATTTTCCGAAGAAGGGAGCGGTGCACACGCCGGCCGATTCGGGGCCGATCTTCAGGATCCCCAGGGCCACTACACGCCGCTGTACCAGAAGCTGACGCGAGAGAAGCTCGCTCGCATCAAGGCACCGATCCTTCTTCTCCAGGGCGATCCGGATCGGCCGGATCGTCTGAACGTGTTCAATGCGACGGTGCTGGTTCCTGAACTGCGCGCGCTCGGCAAGACGGTCGAGGTCAAGAGCTACGCGGGTCAGCCGCACTGTTTTGCGTTCGGCGGCAACGTACCGTCGCGTGCGGCGATCGCGCTCCAGGCGTGGCAGGATGCCGATGCGTTCTTTCGACGCCATCTGCCGACGAAGCCAACCCCGGTCGATCCTAAGCTGATTACGAACGTACCGATCGGAGCGAAGAGGCCTTGATCGACGCCCGGTTGAGCCCGCGCGCGGTCAGCGAGTGGGCCTCGCGAAAACGAGCCTCGGGGTTTTGAGGACGGCGAGTGTGACTCACCGCTCGGGTACCAGCTCGACGCTGTACAGCGACTTGCCGTTGAGGTCGTGCAGGCTCACCGTCATGGCGCCCGTTTTGCCGGCGATCTTGACCTGGCCGAAGAACTGAAAGCCGTCCCTCGGCGAACGGTTCGCCGGCATGCCCTTCGGGATGCCGACGAACTTCACCTCCGGCCCAAAGGTATCGTCCATCGCGGTCGGCCCGTAGGTGCCGGCGTTGAACGGGCCCGCAACGAACTCCCAGAACGGCCGGAAGTCGGTGAACTGCGCCTTCGCGGGATTGTAGTAGTGGGCGGCGCAGTAGTGAATGTCCGCCGTCACCCAGACGACGTTCCGGATGTTGCGCTGTTTGATGAACCGCAGGAGGTCGGCGATCTCCAGCTCGCGCCCCAGCGCGGGCCCGGCGCCGTTGGCGAACGCCTCGAAGTTCTCTCCGTCGCTGACGACGACGCCAATCGGCATGTCGCTCGCGATCACCTTCCAGGTCGCGCGGGATGCGAGAAGGCGCTGCTTGATCCACGCGATCTGCGCGCTGCCAAGGAGTGCGCTCTCCGCGTCCAGCGTCGTCTGCCGGTTCGGCGAGTTGCGCCCGCGATAGCTCCGCTCGTCGAGCATGATGACGTCGAGGAGCGGACCGTAGTTGCACGCTCGATACACCCGCTCGGGATCATCAGGATCGAAGCGCATGGGCGCGTATTCCTGGAACGCGCGCCGCGCTCGCGCGGACAGCAGGTCGACGCTCTTGACGGTGTAGTTCTTGTCCTCGAGGATCTGCCCGGGGTACCAGTTGTTGCGCACCTCGTGGTCGTCCCATTGCGCGAGGATCGGCACGTCGGCGTTGAAGCGCCGAAAGTGCTCGTCGAGAAAGTTGTACTGATAGTTGCCGCGAAACTCGTCGAGCGTCTCTGCGACCTTGGCCTTCGCGGGTGTCGTCAGGTTCTTCCAGAGTGAGCCGTCCGCAAGCTTGACCTCGGCCACGATCGGGCCGTCGGCGTAGATGGCGTCGCCCGAGTGGATCAGGAAATCTGGTTCGACCCGGCGCATGGCGTCATAGATCTTCATGCCGCCGAACTCGGGGTTGATGCCCCACCCCTGACCACACACGTCGCCGCCCCACACGAAGGACACATCCGACCGCGTCGCGCGCGGCGTCCGGAAGCTGCCGGTGACCGGCTCGCTCACGACCCGGCTCTCGGCCAGATCCTGAAACGTCACGCGATAGAAGAACCGCTGTCCCGGGGAAAGATCGCGCAGGTCAACGCGCGCCGTGAAGTCCGCCGTCTCGAGCGCGGCGGGACCGACGACCTGGCGTGCGTTCTGAAATGACTCGGTGGTGGCGTACTCGACGAGCATCCGCGAGGGCCGGTCCGCGCGGCTCCAGACGACCGCGCGATTGGCCGTGACGTCGCCGCTCTGCACTCCGCACGGCAGCGCGGGCCGCGCCTGCGACGACCGCACGATCGCCGGTGCGCGGCCGAACGAGACGACGCATCCGGCGCCTGCCGCGACGGCCGAACGAAGGAACTCACGCCTGTCGGGTCGAGTGCGCATGCCAGGAGCTTTTACCACGACGCATCCCCGAGCGTGCAGGCGGCGTCGCCAATCTGGACTTGAGCCGTCGCGCCATCCGCCCGACCTTGATAAGCTCCCGCCAAGGATCTCAGATGTCGTGATCGCAAGCTTTCTTCGCGACACGGTCCGTAGTCTCAGGAGCTGGCGCCGGACTCCCGGTTCCGCGCTGTTGGTCATTCTCGCGCTTGGGTTGAGCGGCGGGGCGCTCCTCACGCTGGTCAGTCTGTTCAACGCCCTGTTCTGGCGCGAGCTCCCGGTCTCTCATCCCGAAGAGCTGGTTGGCGTGTCCGGCATAGACTCACGCTCTCCGGATTGCGCGAACCCCGTTATTCCCGTGAGCCTGTTCGCGTCACTCGACAGGGCGCAGACCGTCTTTCAGGCATTCGCGGGTTTCGAGCGCGTTAAATCGACCGCGGTCATCAAGAACACCAGTCAACGGTTGGCGATCGATGGCGTCAGCGGTCGCTATTTCGACACGCTCGGCGTGCGTCCGGCGTTGGGCCAAGTCGTCGGCGCGCGCGACGTCGACAGTGCGTCGCCGGTCGCGACGATTAGTTTTCGCTGCTGGCAAACGCGCTTTGGGGCCGACCCGAATGTGATCGGGCAGACGTTTCGTCTGCAGGGCGAGCTGGTGACCGTGATCGGCGTCGCGCCACCGGCGTTCACCGGCCTCGAGGTCGGCGTGCCGACCGACGCCTGGGTGCCCGCGTCGCTGGCACCTCGCTTGCTCAATGAGCCACCAGGTCTGAGTTTCTTCACGGCGTTCGGCCGGCTGCGCCCGGGCGTCACGCTTCAACACGCGAGGTCTCAGATCGAATCACTCTGGCCCCGGCGCGCCAGGCCGCGGCGGCGGAAATTGCTGCGGCGCTCGGCAAAGCGCGGGACGACGACACGCTCGCCCTTCAGCCCCACATCGAGTCTGCGGCCCGCGGTTTCTCGGCATCTGGATACAGAGTGTGCTATCGGCGCACTCTGGTGTTGCTGATGCTGTTCAGCGCGATCACCATCGTGCTGTCCTGCGCGAATCTCTCGGGCCTGCTGCTCGCGCGATGGTCGACGAGAGAGGTCGATCTTGCGGTGCAGGCGGCGCTCGGCGCGTCCAACGGCCGCCTGGTGTCCCAGGTGGTCGGCGAATCGCTGGCGCCTGTCGATGGTCGCGGTCATGCTCAGCGCGCCCGCTCGCCGTGTGGTCGGCGAAGAGCCTCACGCTGTTGCTCTGGAACAACCCGGACGCATCGTCACCCTTGGACCTGAGTCCCGATTACCGAGTCCTTGGCGTGATGGTCGGGCTGGTCGGCCTCGTCGCGGTGTGCGTGAGTCTGTTGCCGGCCTCTCGTGTCTGGTCCGCGAAACTCACGCTGATGCGCGGGACCCGCGGCTTGCCCGGCCGCAGCGTGACTCGATGGGGCCGCCGGCTCGCCGCCGCTCAAGTCGCCTTGTCGGTGCCCTTGCTCGTGACGGCGTGGATCGTCGCGGCGAATCTGCATCGCCTCGAAGGAGTGAACACGGGATTCCGGCCGGATGGGGTCATCGTGGCAAGCCTGACCAACCAAGGCGGCGATCGCACCCGCCGCGGACCCCGTCGCGTATCTCACCCAGCTCGCCTCAGCACTCCGCGCGGATCCTGGCATCGCGGCTGCGGCGCTGTCTTGGAACGAACCGCTGTCCTTCGGTGCTGATTGGCGTCGACGCCCCCTCACCGGGGGCGACGGCCTTGCACGGCGTCAGGTCGTTTGTCGTGCAGGTGTCGCCAGGCTACTTTGAGACGCTGAGCGTGCCGCTCGTGGCCGGACGCGATTTCACCTGGACCGACGACCGCCGTCAGCGGGACGTCGCCATCATCTCCGCGGGACTCGCCAGCGCGTTGTTCCCAGGTGCCGATCCGGTCGGGCGGCGCGTCCGACTCGGCGGCCCGCCCGATCGTCTCTTCGAGGTGATTGGCGTGGTGGCGGACGCCAAGCTCGCCGAGCCGCACGCGATGAACCAGTTGTTTCTCTTTACGGCGCTGCTGCAGGAGCCTCCACGGTCTCTTGAACTCAGTCCGCCCTTGGTGTTGCTGAAGTCTCCGCTTCCGCCAAGCGACCGTTGAGGCGCTGGCGCGGCGCACGATTGTCGCCCTTGGACGAGACGATATCGTCGAGGTCCACCCCTTGCAGCACACGCTGGATGCCGCGTTGCTTCGCGAACGCGTGATGCGCCTGGGTGCCTTCTACTTTGCGGGTCTGACGACGCTGCTGGTGTTCGTCGGCCTGTATGCGGTCTTGAACCTCGGCGTCATGAGGCGCATCCCGGAAATCGGCTTGCGCATCGCCCTCGGGGCCTCGACCCACGACATTCGCATGATGGTGATTCGCGAGGCCCTGGTCACCGCCGCGGCCGGCCTCGTGGTGGGAGTCCCGTGCGCGTTCGTGTCCGGTCGCCTGATCGCCAGCTCCCTCACGCTGGTGGGACCGCACGATGCGCTCGCGTTCGGTGCCGCCATCGCGCTGATTCTCGCCGTCACCGTGTTGTCGGTGCTGATTCCCCTGCGTCGGGCGAGTCGCGTCACGCCGGTCGAGGCGCTGGGGAGCCAATAGGATTTCACGCAACAGGCTGCCGCGCGGGGATGAGGCGATGGCGAAGTTCGATCGGCTGCGGGTTTCGTCGGCCGGGCTATCGTCCGTCGCGGATGCCTCGCTGGTCCCGAACGAGCCTGATCACCAACGCGAGGATCAGGAGGAGGCCCCCGGCCGCCGCGAGTCCGAAACCGGCGAACCGCAGCCAGTAGTCATCGCGAGCATTCGACGCCGCGAGAAGTCCCGCCGTGGCGCAAACCCCACCGATGGTGATAACGCGTTGGTATCGGTCCATTCGCCGGCGTTGCAACCTGGTTGCAATCAGGTCAAGAAACGAGCGAGCCACGCGAACGGAGCACAACTTGTCTAAGCGCGTTTCACTGGAGGCGAATTGAGCGAGACAGCGTGTGGGGATCTGGGGGCGAAGTGAGGACGCAGCGAGTGAGCGGCAGCGAACGAGCCACGCGACCGGAGCTCAACTTGCCTAAGCGCGTTTCACTGGAGGCGAATTGAGCGAGACAGCGTGTAGGGATCTGGGGGCGAAGCGAGCACGCAGCGAGTGAGCGGCAGCGAACGAGCCACGCGACCGGAGCTCAACTTGCCTAAACGCGTTTCACTGGAGGCGAGTTGAGCGAGAGAGCGTGTAAGGGGTCTGGGGGCGAAGCCCCCGACAAGAAGCGCAGCGAGCGAGCGGCAGCGAGCGAGCCACGCGACCGGAGCTCAACTTGCCTAAACGCGTTTCACTGGAGGCGAGTCGAGCGAGAGAGCGTGTAGGGGGTCTGGGGACGAAGCCCCCAGATCAAAATGGTCGGGGCGAGTGGATTCGAACCACCGACCCCTCGGTCCCGAACCGAGTGCTCTACCAGGCTGAGCCACGCCCCGACAACCGACCTATCTTATCCCATCGAAGAAACCCATTCCAAACCTTCAACCCTTCACGGGCTTCACGTTGAGGGTTTTGTGGACATGGATGCAGCGAGACGGGCGCCTTACTTCTCGACCATCGGCTCCATCAGTGCGGCGACGACGCCGAGCGCGTCGTGATCGGTCAGGTCCGGCTGGAGCGGCGTCACCGACACGTAGCCGTCCATGATCGCCTGGCGATCCGACCGATCGTCGGGCTCCCAGTCGTCCTGCGCTTCTTCGATCCAGAAGTAGGCGCGGCCGCGCGGATCGAGCCGGCGATCGATCTTCGTCACGTGGTTGCGCTTGGCCTGCACCGTCACGCGGAGGCCCTTCGGCGCGCCGAGCGGGACGTTGACGTTCAGGAACGTGCGCGGCGGCAGGGGCTTTTCGAGGATCGCGCCCGCGAGCGCGGCCGCCGTGGCGGCCGCGTGTCCGAAGTGCCACTCCCCCTTCGTGAACTGCAGCGACACCGCGATCGCCGGATACCCAAGGAGGGCGCCTTCGAGGGCCCCGGCGACGGTGCCGGAATACGTCACATCGTCACCCACATTCAGGCCGCGGTTGATGCCCGAGACGACGAGGTCGGGCGGACCGTCGAGGACTTCGTCGATGCCGACGTTGACGCAATCGGTTGGCGTGCCGTCGACGCAATAGACACGCTCGCGGATCTGATCGAGCCGGAGCGGCCGGCGCAGGGTGAGCGCGTGTCCGACCGCGCTCGCTTCGTTCTGGGGCGCGACAATCGTGACCTCGCCGAGCGGGGCCAGCGCCGCGGCCAGCGCTTCGATGCCGGTCGAGAAATACCCGTCGTCATTGGTGACAAGAATTCTTCGCATGTAGACAGAAATTCTACCGCCCTTTGCGCGTTCATGTTTTTCGGGGAAAACGGCTGCCGGGCGTGCGCCGCCGGTATAATCGCGCGCGAGGTTCCCGCTATCCGCTTTCCCCCGGCATCTGCGACGCGCTGGCCGACGTGACACCCCTCCTGGTCCTGCTGATCGCGTACTCGATCGGCCTGGTCGTGCTGGGCACGTGGGTGGGCCGCCGCGTGCGGCTCTGCGCGGATTTCTTTGTCGCCGGCCGATCGCTCGGGCCGGGCCTCATCTTTGCGACCTTTCTTGCCGCCAACATCGGCGTCGGATCGACCGTCGGCGCCACCGGCTACGCGTATCGCGACGGGGCGGCCGCCTGGTGGTGGAACGGCAGCGCGGGGCTGGGCTCGCTCGTGCTCGCGTTCTGGGTCGGTCCACGCCTGTGGCGGCAGGCCGACTCGCTCGGGTTCCTGACCGTCGGCGATTTTCTCGAGCACCACTACGGCCGCGCGGTGCGAGGGTTGGCGGCGGCGATCATCTGGGCCGGCAGCTTCCTGATCCTGTGCACGCAGTTCAGGGGCGCCGCCGAAATCCTGCAGCGTGTCAGCGGCTGGCCGCTGGCGGCCGGGACGCTCGTCGTGAGCCTGACGACGATGGCCTACGTCGTGGCGGGCGGATTGCGAAGCGCCGCGTGGGTGAACGCGGTCCAGCTCACCATCAAACTCGCGGGTCTTGGCATCGCGGCGCCGATCGTCGCCGGCGCCGCGGGCGCCGACCTGTCCCTGAGCGGTGAGACGAGCTTCTGGACCGGCACGACGGTGGGCTGGCACACGCTCTTCCTGCTCGGCCCGGCCTTCTTCCTGTCGCCGGGCCTGATCCAGAAAGCGTACGGCGCCAGGGACGCGTCCGTGCTCCGGCGTGGCGTCGCCTGGAACGGTCTCGCCCTGCTCGTCTTTGCGTGGGTGCCGGTGCTCATCGGGCTCACTGCCCGCGCGCTCCATCCGGGTCTCGAGCGCCCCGAGATGGCGCTGCCCGTGGTCCTTGCCGAGGACGTCCCGCCGATGATCGGCGCGCTCGGGCTCGTCGCCATTTTCTCAGCGGCGTTGAGCGCGGCCGACGCGGTGCTGGTGATGCTCGCCACGTCCGGCGCGCGGGATATCTATCGCGGGTTCCTGCGTCCGAACGCGAGCGATCGCGACGTCCTGTTCATCGCGCGCGCCCTGACCGTGTTCGGCGCGCTCGCCGGCTTTGCCCTGACCTTCGTGCTCGACAGCGTCGGCAGCGCGCTCACGCTGTTCTATCAGTTGATGGTCGTGACCCTGTTCGCGCCGATCCTCGGCGGCCTGTTTCTCCCGCGGGCCAGCCGCTGGAGTGCGCTCGCCGCGATGCTCGTCGGCGTCGCCACGCTCGTGACGACGCACCTCGCGACCGGCGGCGCCGGCTACGGCTGGGCCGCGCCGCATTTTCTCGGGCTGATCACCAGCGGACTGACCTATCTGATCCTGGCGATGTTCTAAAACGACATCGGGTGTCGTTTTGTCCGCGGCTCTCAGCCCGAGCCGCGCTCCGTACCCGCGGCTGGAAGAAACGACACCCGATGTCTTAGTTCCCCCGCCGCAGTCCTGTGTTCGACTTCGTCCGCAGGCCGAACAACGTGCGGAGCCGATCCAGCAGGCTGCCGTCCTGCTCCTTGTCGGCCTCGATCAGGGTATTCAGGCAATCGGCCACCGTGGGCGCCACGGCGATACCGAGCCGGCGGGACGAGATGGGCACCGACTCCTGGGGGCCGCGCCAGATCAGCACGGCTCCCGCTTTCGATTCGAGCACGACGTCGAGACAGTTGTCGGTCCGGTCGTCGACGACGACGTCGAGGTCGAGCGCGCTGGCCAGCCGGCCGCGCGACCCGTGCATGACGAACACGCTCGGCATCGGGAACCCCATGCGCGCGAGCCAGCGTTGCGTTTGCCGCTGGACGGTGCGGCCCGCCGAACGTGGGCGGCTGGTGACGAACAGCACTTCCCACTTGCGCTCGTCGGCGATCGCCGCCAGGCGCGCGATCGCGCCCGATTCGATCTCGGTGAGGCTCTCCCAGAAGTCCTCGCGCGCCGCGATCTGTTTCCAGATCGCCTCCGCCTGCCGGCGGTCGACCGCCATGGTCGTGAGTGCCGGCGCGGCGGGGAGATCCTGGGGCGGCCGCTCCGTCTCGGTGTCGGCGGGCGGCGAGGCGCCGACGTCCGCGTTGCGCATGGCCGCGGCGTCGAGCTCCGGGTACATCCGGATCGCCGTCGGTGACGAAGGGCGTGTGGAGATCGGCGAGGACGCCGTCCAGATCGAAGGCGATGCGCATCGTGTCGTCAGCTGTGGGTCGGCGATTCAGGCACGTGCGGTCCCTGCGCACGAGCGTAGAGGTACGACGCGAGGAAGATGACGGCGATGCGCGCCAAGCGAAATCGTCTTGGGGACTTCCCAACCGATCCAGTGGACTTGGTGCAGCGTACTCCAGGAGGAGCTTGATGCCCGACCCAGCCGATGATGACGAACGCGCCATCGACGATCGCCGGGTATTTTCGGATGAGCTCGATGAGCTGGCCGGCGACGATGCGCATGGCGACAATGCCGAGGACGCCACCCAGCACGACCACCCAGGTCTTGCGCGACATCGCCACGGCGACCAGGATCGAGTCGATCGAGAACGCCAGGTTGACGACCTCGACGCGGACGACCGTCGACCAGAACGCGGACAGCCCGAGCATCGGCTTGGCCTTGGGCGGCGCGTTGCCGTGGCTTCCCTGCTGCCGGCTCTTGAAGTGGACGGCGGTCAGATACACCAGATAGAGGCCGCCGACGAGCTTCACCCACGCGACGCTGATGAGATAGGCGGCCAGCAGGGTGGCGAGAATCCGGAAGGCGAACCCGCCGACCAGGCCATAGCGGAGCGCCTTCTGGTGATCGGCCCGGGGCAACCCGAGCACCATGATGGCCATCACCAGCGCGTTGTCGGCGCTGAGGAGCCCTTCGAGGAGGACGAGGACGCCGATGGTAGCGAGATCTTGAAGTTCGAACACAGGCGCAGAGAGCGCCTCCAGTATTGGCCGAACCGGGGGGCGCTGTCATGCAGAACCGCATCGCGCTAACATCGGAGCAGGGCTGA
Organism: uncultured Acidobacteriota bacterium; assembly: GCA_963816795.1. Classification (GTDB taxonomy): domain Bacteria; phylum Acidobacteriota; class Vicinamibacteria; order Vicinamibacterales; family SCN-69-37; genus CAWFLT01. Next base: position 199,868 of record CAWFLT010000011.1, read on the forward strand.
TCCGCCTGCCTAGAGCCGTTGATGGAATTCAAGGACTACTACGCCACGCTTGGGGTCGCGAAGACCGCGTCCGCCGACGAGATCAAACGCGCCTACCGCAAGCTGGCGCGGAAGCACCATCCCGACCTCAATCCCGGCGACAAGGCCGCCGAAGCCAAGTTCAAGGACGTGAACGAGGCCAACGAGGTCCTGGGTGATGCCGAGAAGCGACAGAAATACGATGACCTCGGCGCCAATTGGCGCTCCTACGAACAGGCTCCCCCGACCGGCGGCACCAGCTACCGCACGATGACGCCGGAGGAGATGCAGGAGATCTTCGGCGGGGGCGGCCAGGGCGAAAACGATCCCTTCTCGAGCTTCTTCCACACGTTTTTCGGCGGGCGTGGCCCTGGCGCCGGGACCGGCCGACCGGGGCGGGTGCGCCGCGGCCAGGATCTGGACTATGCGGTCGATCTCACCCTCGAAGACGCGTTCAAAGGCACGACGCGCCGGGTGATGATCGGCACCAACGGCAGCGACCGCACGGTGGAAGTGCGGATTCCTGCCGGCGTGAGCGACGGCATGCGCGTCCGCGCGGCGGGCGAAGGCACGTCGGCCCAGGGCGGCGCGAGCGGCGATCTCTACCTGCACGTCCGCGTCCTGCCGCACGGACGATTCGAGCGGCGCGGTCCGGATCTGTTCGTCAAGGCGCCGGTGCCGGTGCGCGATTGCGGTGCTCGGTGGCACCGTCTCCGTGCCCACGCTGGCGGGATCGACGCTGCGCCTCAGAATTCCCGAGTTGACGCCCAACGGCCGGGTGTTCCGGCTCAAGCGGCACGGCATGCCATCGGTCGGCAAGTCCATCGAACGCGGCGACCTGTACGCGACGGTCGAAATCGAGATTCCCTCCCAACTCGGTCCCGACGAGCGCCGGCACTACGAGGCCCTCAAGAAACTCGCGGAGGACGGCGGATGAATCTCAACAAATACACGGAGAAGGCGCAGGAAGCGATCCTGGCCGCGCAGCAGTCCAGCGAGCGCGCCGGCCATCCGGAAGTGATTCCCGAGCATCTCCTGGCGGCGCTGGTCGACCAGCGGGACGGCATTGTCCCGGCGCTTCTCGGGAAGATGAACGTCGACCCCGCCCGCGTCAGGACCGAGACCCAGGGCCTGCTCGCCAAGCTGCCGCAGGCACACGGCGGCGCCGCGCCGGGGCTGTCGGCCCGGCTGCGGAGCGTGCTCAACGCCGCGGAGGACGAAGCCGCACGGCTCAAGGACGAGTTCACGAGCACGGAACACCTGTTTCTCGCCCTCGTCGGCGAAGGGGGCCGTGCCCTGTCCGCCGCGCTGTTCAAGCGGCTCGGCATCACCAAAGACACGCTGTTCGCGGCCCTCACTGCCGTTCGCGGGTCGCAGCGCGTGACGGATCAGAATCCCGAGGGCAAGTACCAGGCGCTGGAGCGCTACGGCCGGGACCTCACCGAGGTGGCACGCAAGGGCAAGCTCGATCCGGTCATCGGACGAGACGATGAGATCCGTCGCGTCATCCAGGTGCTGGCGCGGCGCACCAAGAACAACCCGGTGCTGATCGGCGAGCCCGGCGTCGGCAAGACGGCGATCGTCGAGGGACTGGCGCAGCGGATCGTCCGGGGCGACGTTCCCGAGGGTCTTCGCAACAAGAAGATTGTGGCCCTCGACATGGGCGCCCTCGTCGCCGGCGCGAAGTATCGCGGCGAGTTCGAAGAGCGGCTCAAGGCCGTCCTCAAGGAGATCGCCGACGCCGAAGGCCGCGTCGTCCTCTTCATCGACGAGTTGCACACCGTCGTCGGCGCCGGCGCGGCGGAGGGATCGATCGATGCCTCCAACCTGCTCAAGCCGATGCTGGCGCGCGGCGAGCTGCACACGATTGGGGCGACGACGCTCGACGAGTATCGGAAGCACATCGAAAAGGACGCCGCGCTCGAGCGGCGGTTCCAACCGGTGCTCGTCGGCGAGCCCACCGTCGAGGACACGATCAGCATCCTGCGCGGGTTGCGCGAGCGCTACGAAATCCACCACGGCGTGAAGATCAAGGACGCCGCCCTCGTGGCCGCGGCGGTGCTCTCCCATCGCTACATTGCCGACCGCTTCCTGCCCGACAAGGCGATCGACCTCGTCGACGAGGCGGGGTCGAGACTCCGGATGGAGATCGACTCGATGCCCGCCGAGCTCGACGAGGTCGAGCGGCGCGTCGTGCAGCTCGAGATCGAGCGCGAAGCGCTGCGCAAGGAGTCGGACAAGGCGTCGGCCGAGCGGCTGGCGCGCCTCGAGCGCGAGCTGGCCGACCTCAAGGAGTCCAAGACCCGCCTGGCGTCGCAGTGGCAACAGGAGAAAGAGGCGATTCAGAAGGTCCGGGCGCTCAAGGAAGAACTGGAGCAGGTGCGTCTCGAGATCGAGCGCGTCCAGCGCGCGGGCGACTATGCGAAAGCCTCCGAGCTCCAGTACGGCCGGCTGCCCGAGCTCGAGCGCCTGATTCGCGAGCACGAGGCGGCCGCGGCCGCGCCCGCGGCCGGGCGGATGCTCAAGGAAGACGTCGACGAGGAAGACATCGCGGAAGTGGTCGTCACGCTGGACGCACATCCCGGTGTCGCGCCTGATGGAAGGCGAGGTCCAGAAGCTCATTCACATGGAGGAGCGGCTGCACAAGCGCGTGATTGGTCAGGACGACGCCGTGCGCGCGGTCGCCAACGCCATCCGGCGCGCCCGCGCCGGCCTGCAGGATCCGAACCGTCCGCTCGGCAGCTTCATCTTTCTCGGGCCCACCGGGGTCGGCAAGACCGAGCTGGCGCGCGCGCTCGCGGAGTTCCTGTTCGACGACGAGCACGCGATGATCCGGATCGACATGTCGGAATACCAGGAGAAGCACACGGTCTCGCGGCTGATTGGCGCGCCTCCCGGGTACGTCGGCTACGAAGAGGCCGGCCAGTTGACGGAGGCGGTCCGGCGGCGGCCCTACGCCGTCGTGCTGTTCGACGAGATCGAGAAGGCGCACCCGGAAGTCTTGAATGTCATGCTCCAGCTGCTCGACGACGGCCGGCTGACCGACGGCAAGGGCCGGACCGTCGACTTCAAGAACAGCGTCGTGATCATGACGTCGAATGTCGGCAGCCACTACATCGCCGAGCGGGCCGTGCGGGGCGACGCGGAGCTCGACGAGGGCACACGCCGGCAGCTCACCGACGCGCTGCGCCAGCACTTCAAGCCGGAGTTCCTCAACCGCGTCGACGAGATCGTCTTCTTCCACGCGCTCGGGAAGGACGAGATCCGGTCGATCATCGACATCCAGCTCGCCGCGCTCGCGCGCCGGCTCGAGGAGCGCAAGATCCGCGTCGAGCTCAGCGACAAAGCACGGGACTTGATCATCGAAGAGGGATACGATCCGGTGTACGGCGCGCGGCCACTCAAGCGAACGCTGCAGCGCCGCGTGCTGGATCCGCTGGCCCTCGCGGTGTTGCAGGGCGAGTTCAAGGAAGGCGACGCCGTGACGATTGACGCCGAGGGCGGCGGGCTCGTCATGCGGCGCGCGCAGACCGTCGTGGCCTGATCGCGTCCGGGCCGCTTCCTCCGAGAGGTCATGACACCCACGCAGACACCCAGTCGACCGCCGACGCAAAAGCGGTCGCTGTTCGGACGGCCGTTCTCGCCAGTCTGGCTGATGGCCTCGTTCGTCGCGCTGCTGCTGCTCGCCAACGTGTTCTCGGCGGCCCTCAACAGCGGCGAGCCGCTGGAGTACTCGGCGTTCAAGGATCTCGTCAAGCAGGGACGCGTCAGCCAGGTGGTCATCGGGCCCGAGCATATTCGCGGCTCGTATCAGGACCCGAACAACGCGGCCAAGAACTTCGTCACCGTCAAGGTCGACGACCCTGAGCTCGTCAAGGAACTGCAGGCGCAGAAAGTCCGCTTCGAAGGCGAGCGGCCGGCCAAGTGGCTGACCGAGCTCGCCGGGTGGGTCATCCCGGTCATCCTCATCATCGCGCTCTATTCCTTCTTCTTCCGCCGGATGAGCGGCGCCGAAGGCGGCATCATGTCGTTCGCCCGGAGTCGCGCCAAGATCTACGCGGACGACGACGTCAAGGTCAGCTTCGCGGATGTCGCCGGCGTGGACGAAGCCGCCGAGGAGCTGCGCGAGATCGTCGAGTTCCTGAAGACCCCGAAGAAGTACACGTCGCTGGGCGGCCGGATTCCGAAGGGCGTGCTGCTGGTCGGCCCGCCAGGCACCGGCAAGACGCTGCTCGCCCGGGCCGTCGCCGGCGAAGCGAAGGTCCCGTACTTCAGCTTGAGCGGATCCGAATTCGTCGAGATGTTCGTCGGCGTCGGCGCCGCCCGCGTCCGCGATTTGTTCCGCCAGGCCGAGGCCAAGGCGCCCTGCATCGTCTTCATCGACGAGCTCGACGCCCTGGGCAAAGTCCGCATGCAGTCCCCCATGGGCGGGCACGAGGAGCGCGAGCAGACGTTGAATCAATTGCTCGCGGAGATGGACGGCTTCGACTCGAAGAAGGGCGTGATCATCATGGGCGCGACGAACCGGCCCGAGGTGCTCGACCCCGCGCTGCTCCGTCCCGGCCGATTCGACCGGCAGGTGCTCGTCGACAAACCGGACGTCAAAGGCCGCGAGGCCATTCTCAAGATTCACGTCAAGGCCGTGCGGCTGGCGGAGAACGTCGACTTGCGGGTGATTGCCGCACGGACCGCGGGCTTCGCCGGCGCCGACCTCGCGAATCTGGTGAACGAGGCGACGCTCCTGGCGGCGCGGCGCGACAAGCCGGCCGTCGAGCGCGGCGACTTCGACGAGGCCATCGATCGGATCATCGCCGGCCTCGAAAAGAAGCGCGTGATGAACCCGCGCGAACGCCGGATCGTCGCGTTTCACGAGTCCGGCCACGCGATCGTCGCCACCGTGCTCCCCAATCTCGACCCGGTGCACAAGATCTCGATCGTGCAGCGCGGCTTTGGCGCGCTCGGCTACACGATGCAGCTGCCGCTGGAGGACAAGTACCTGCTGTCGAAGAGCGACCTCGAGCGTCAGTTGGCCGTCCTGCTCGGCGGCCGGACGGCCGAGGCGATCGTCTTCGGCGAGGTCTCGACCGGCGCCCAGAACGACCTGATGCGCGCCACCGACATCGCGCGCGCGATGGTGACCGAATTCGGCATGAGCGACGCCGTCGGCCCGGTCAGTCACGAGGGGCACCGGCGCGCGACGTTCATGGACTCGCCGTTCGGTCCGGATGCCAATCGCTACGCCGAGGAAACCGCGCGGCTCATCGATGCGGAGGTCAAGCGCATCATCGCCGCGGCGGAGACCAACGCTCACCAGTTGCTCTCAGAGCACCGCGAGATTCTCGATGAATTGTCGGATCGGCTGCTCGAGAAGGAAGTGATCGAGGGCTACGAGCTGCGCGACATGCTCGGGCTGCCGTCGCCGCCCGGCCACGGCAGGCATCCAGATCCGCTGCCGCCGCCGGTCGAGCCGGTCAGGATCGACAAGAGCTAGCCTGCAGCTCTCCTCGCCATCTAGAATTACTGGCGCGGGGCCCGCACCGCCCGCGCCTCGGGCCCGCGCCATCAAGCCGGCGCGGGGTGTCCACTTTGTTCTTCTCCGTGCCCTCTAGCCCTTCTCCGTGTCCTCGCTCTACGCCATTTTTTGCATCGCCGACAGGAACTCGGCGTTGCTCTTCGTCTTGCCCATCTTGTCGAGGAGCAGTTCCATCGCTTCGACGGGAGAAAGGGGCGTCAGCACCTTGCGGAGCACCCAGATGCGATTGAGGTCCTCCTTCGGGATGAGCAGTTCTTCCTTGCGGGTGCCGCTCTTGATGATGTCGATCGCCGGGAAGACGCGCTTGTCGACGAGCTTGCGGTCAAGGTGGATTTCCATGTTGCCGGTCCCCTTGAACTCTTCGAAGATCACGTCGTCCATGCGCGAGCCGGTGTCGATGAGCGCCGTCGACATGATGGTGATCGACCCGCCCTCTTCGATGTTTCGTGCGGCGCCGAAGAAGCGCTTCGGCTTCTGGAGCGCGTTCGAATCGAGACCGCCCGAGAGCACTTTGCCGGAGGGCGGCGCGACGGTGTTGTAGGCGCGCGCCAGACGAGTCACCGAGTCGAGCAGGATGACGACGTCCTTCTTGTGCTCGACCAGGCGCTTGGCCTTTTCGATGACCATCTCGGCCACCTGCACGTGCCGCTGCGCCGGCTCGTCGAAGGTCGACGAGATGACCTCGCCGCGGACCGAGCGCTGCATGTCGGTGACTTCTTCCGGCCGCTCGTCGATCAGCAGCACGATCAGATACACCTCGGGGTGATTGGTCGTGATCGACTGCGCGATGCTCTGCAGCAGCATCGTCTTGCCGGTGCGCGGCGGCGCCACGATGAGGCCGCGCTGGCCCTTGCCGATCGGCGTCATCAGGTCCATGACGCGGCCCGACAGGTTGTCGCCCGACGTCTCGAGACGGAGCCGTTCCTGCGGGTAGAGCGGCGTCAGGTTCTCGAAGAAGAGCTTGTTGCGCGCCTGATCGGGCGACTCGAAGTTGACCGCTTCGACCTTGATGAGGGCGAAATAGCGCTCCCCGTCCTTGGGCGGCCGAACCTGCCCCGACACCGTGTCGCCGGTCTGCAGGTCGAACTTGCGAATCTGCGACGGCGAGACGTAGATGTCGTCCGGGCCCGGGAGGTAGTTGTAGTCCGGCGCCCGCAGGAAGCCGAAGCCGTCCGGCAGCACCTCGAGCACGCCCTCGGAGAACATGAAGCCACTCTGTTCGGTCTGGGCCTTCAGGATCTGGAAGATGAGATCCTGCTTGCGCATCCCGGTGGCGCCGGCGACGTTCAGGTCCTTGGCGATCTGCGTGAGCTTCTGGATGCTCGCGTCTTTCAGATCGTTGATATTGAGGGTTGGCTTCGGCTGACGAGGGGCGTCTTGAGCGTTAGGTCTGTCGGACTGGGGCTGCGGGGCCTGGACGTCAGCGGGGGTCGCTGCGGCGTCGGACGTCGGTTCCGGCGTCGGGTCAACGACGGCCGATTCGACAGGCTGTCGCCCTGAGGAGCGTTTTTGATGATGTGCCATAGGGGTTGGAACGTGACAATTTTTTCTATTTTGGTAGTCGGTTGAGCTGGGAACGGAGGCGGCCTTCCTAGAAACTGCCGGCCGCGACGAATGGACGAACGCACGAGAGTATAGCACAGTTCCTAGTAATTCCCCGGGGATTCGCCGATGGCGGCAATCGAGCACCGTGAAATCGGCGTGACGCCCAGCTGTTCTGCCCGGGCAGCAATCCGTCCGTCGTCAGCGCCCGGATTCAGCCAGACGGCCTTGATCCCTTTCTTCGCGATTTGCTCGATGACCGTCAACCCGACGTCGGGCGTGACGTAGAGCGTCGCTTCGTCGATGTCGCCGGGGTAGTCGAGCACCGACGGGAATGCCGGCTCCCCTTCCACCCGGGTCTCGTGCGGATTGATCGGAATAACCGTATAGCCGCGAGTCCTGAACGCGCGAACGGCCTTGTTCCCGAATTTCCGCCGATTCGTTGACGCCCCGATGATAGCGACGATTTTCATTTGGAGGCTGGAAACTAGGAGCTTTCAACACGAAGGGCACGAAGCGAAGCCGAAAAGCACGCAGAACTAAGTTGGAAAGCCTTGAAGCATAAGGTCTACCCATCTTATCTCTTCGTGAACTTCGTCTTCCTTCGTGTGCTTCGTGGTCTTCGTGTTGAAAAGATCTTACTGAAAGATCTTGCCCGGATTCAGTATCCCATTCGGATCGAACGCCTGTTTCACGCGTCGCATGAGCGCGATCGTCTCCGGCGTCAGCTCGAGCGACAGGTAGGGAGACTTCGCGAAGCCGATCCCGTGTTCGCCGGTGATGGATCCCTCGAGGGCGACGACACCTTCGAACAGCGCCCGTTCGGCGTCGTGGGCACGCTGAAGGCCGGGCAGGTCGTCCTCGGCGACCATGATGTTGACGTGAATGTTGCCGTCACCGACGTGACCGAAACACGGAATCTTCAACTGGTACCGGGTCCTCAGGTCGTCGATCAGCTCGAACAGCTGCGGAATGCGGCCCTTCGGCACGACGACGTCGTGATTGTGCTTGTGGGCCGCGATAGTGCGCAGGGCCGGCGAGAGCTCACGGCGGACGCGCCAGAGATCCTGCCGCTCGGCATCGTCCTGCGCCCGCAGGACTTCGGAAGCGCCGGCCTCACGGCACGCCCGTTCGACTCGCGGCGTCTCACCGGCGACGAGCTCCGACAGCCCGTCGACCTCGACCAGCAGCAGCGCGTTCGTGCCGGGCGGCGCCAGGGTCGCGCCACCCAGATAGGTGGCGACCGCCGCCAGCGACTCCGCGTCCACCAGTTCGAGCGCGGCCGGCACGACGCGCTCGCGCACGATGCGCATGACGGCGTCGACCGCACCGCCGACGGTCGGAAAGGCCGCGCGCAGGGTCGCCTGCACTGGCGGCTTCGGCACCAGGCGGAGAACGACGCGCGTGACGATCGCCAGCGTCCCTTCCGAGCCGACGAGCAGGTGCGTCAGGTCGTAGCCGGCGACGTTCTTCACCGTCTTCCCGCCGGTCTGGATGATTTCGCCGGTTGCCAGCACGGCCTCGAGGCCGAGGACGTAGTGTCCGGTCACGCCGTACTTGAACGCGCGCGGCCCACCGGCGTTCTCGCCGACGTTGCCGCCGATAGCCGACCGGCGGAGGCTGGCCGGATCTGGCGGATAGAACAAGCCGACGCGCTCGACGGCGTCCTGCAGGTCTCCCGTGATGACGTTGGGCTCGACGACGGCGACGAGGTTGGCCTCGTCGATCTCGAGGATGCGATTGAGCCGCTCGAGGCTCACGACGACGCCGCCGCGCACTGGAACGGCCCCGCCTGTATATCCGGTGCCTGCCCCGCGGGGCACGAGCGGTGTCTTCGTCGCGTTGCAGTACCGCGCGATCGCGGCGACTTCGGCAGTCGTGCCCGGCAGGACGACGACGTCCGGCGGGTGGCCGCGATTCATCCCATCGACGCCATATCGCTCGCGGCTCTCCTCATCAGTCCGGACGTACTCCGGCCCGACGATGTCGGCGAGGGGGACGGGCCTGTTTTCCACAGTTTTGGGCTTCGGGGACAGGCCTCAAAGCGGCGCGGTCTGAGGCACGTGGCCCCGCGCCGTGAGCAAGCTGGCCGACTCTCACGGCGCGAGGGCCCCATCAGCCGAGCTTGGACCGCGGCCCGTCGCGCACGTGTGCAAAATCAGCCCTTTCGCGCGAAGCGAATGAGGCGGGTGACGCCTTCGCGCAGGCGATCGAGGGAGGTGGCGTATGAGAGTCGGATGAAGCCGGGCGTGTCGAAGGCTTCGCCGGCCGTCGTCACGACGTGCTCCTCGGCGAGGAGCGCATCCGCGAAGTCGATGGCGGTCCGATGCTTGTCGGGCGAGAGAAACTCGCTGACCGACGGGAACAGATAGAAGGCGCCCTGCGGCACCGCGCACTCGAGCCGCGGCTCCTCGGCGAGCCAGGCGAGGACCTGGTCGCGCCGCGCTTTATACTCCTCGCGCATCTCGCGGACGCACTCCTGCGAGCTGGTGAGCGCCGCAGTGACCGCGCGCTGCGTAATCGAGTTCACATTCGAGGTCGAATGACTCTGAAGCGCGTTGCTCGCCTGGACGACCGCTTTGGGCCCTGCGAGCCAGCCGCACCGCCATCCAGTCATCGCGTACGCCTTCGACGCCGATCCTGCCAGCACCAGACGGTCTCGCATCGCGTCGCCGAAGATCTTCGGCAGGTTGTGCGGCACCGCGTCGTAGACCAACCCTTCGTAGCAGAGGTCAATGACGATCCACAAATCCCGCTTCGCCGCTTCTGCGGCAAGCTTCTTCGCCTCCTCTTCAGACAGCAGCGCGCCGGTCGGATTGCCCGGCGAGTTGATGATGATCGCGCGCGTGCGCGGCGTGACGGCGGCGAGCAGCGTGTCGGCGTGGAGCGCGAATCCGTCTTCGATCCGGGTGCGGGCGATGACCGGCGTCGCCCCCGCCAGCTTGACCTGCTCGACGATCGTCGGCCAGCCGGGCATGTGCGTGACGACGTCGTCGCCAGGACCGAAGAGCGCCATCGCCGCGTGCAGGAGCGCCTGCTTGCCGCCGGCCGTGATGATCACTTCGTCCGGTGCGTAACTGACGCCGTAATCCTGCTGATACCTGGCGCCGACGGCCTGGCGGAGCTCGAGCACGCCCATGTTGGCCGTGTACTTCGTGAAGTTCTTGTCGAGCGCGGTGTGCGCGGCGGCGATGATGTGCGGCGGCGTCGGGAAATCCGGTTCACCCGCGCCGAGGTCCACGACGTCCACGCCCTGCCGGCGCAGCTTCTCGGCTTCAATCGTCCCCTTCATCGTCGGAGACATGGCAATCTGGCGGGTTCGGTCAGCGAGGGGCAGCGTGTCGGTGCTCATACGTCGAGGGTCCTTCCAGCGTCACGTTGGCGAGCCAGCCGCCGGGCGACGGCCGGCGGCACGAGGCCGTCGACCGATCCGCCAAGCGTGGAAACTTCCTTGACCAGGGTGGAGCTGAGGTGGCTCCACTCTGCGGGTGGCATCATGAACACCGTCTCGATGTCGGCACTCAAATGCCGGTTCATCAATGCCATCTGTCGCTCGTATTCGAAGTCAGCGACGCCGCGCAGGCCACGGACGATCGCGCACGCCTGACGGCGCCGCGCGTAGTCGACGAGCAGCCCTTCGAACGGCTCGACCTCGACCGTCGCGATTCCCTGGCAGACCTCACGAATCATCGCGACCCGCTCGGCGACGGTGAACACCGGCTGTTTGCCACTGTTCTGCAAGATGGCCACGATCACACGATCGAAGAGCCGGGCTGACCGCTCGATCAGATCCAGATGGCCGTTCGTCAGCGGATCGAACGTGCCTGGATAGATGGCGAGACGCGTCATGGCTCAGCAGGACCTCGGAGGCCGTTCATCGCGTTTCTAGTATGAACGACCTCCGCGGTCGCCGTATAGAACGACAACGCGCTGTCGCCCGCCAGGAGGACGCGCGTCCGCGAGAGTGCCCCAGCCGCCTCCGGTGAGGGGCGCCGCCGGCTGTGCTCGAGCACGAGGCGCCCCATGGGCGCGACCGTCGCCGCCGCCACGTCGAGCACTGCGGCAAGATCGTCGATGTCGTAGGGTGGATCGAGCAAGGCGAGTTCGAAGTGACCCGCGCTCCGGCGCAGGCGAAGAAAGTCGGCGCGGATGATAGCACACGCGTCCGTGACCCCGCATTTGGCGATGTTCTCCGCGAGCGCGGCCAGCGCGCGCGCGTCGCGCTCGACGAACGTCACATGTGACGCGCCCCGGCTGATCGCTTCGAGACCGAGTGCGCCGGTCCCGGCGAAGGCGTCCAGCACGCGGGCGCCGTCGAGCGACGGCCCGATCACGTTGAAGAGCGTTTCGCGAAGGCTGTCGGACGTCGGGCGCACGGTCGCGCCGCGCGGCGCGACCAGCCGTCGGCCCTTCAACGAGCCCGCGATAATCCTCACGCAGGACGTCCGTGCTTCTGTCGCGCGATCGGGGCGGCGCGCGGCGAGCGTACTCGTGCAGCCTCCATTGCGGCTACCCGACGCCCACCAGGCCGAACCGCTGCGTCCAGTTGGCCGAGAGGTACTGCACCAACGATTGCGCGCCGTTGTCGGCGTCGAGCCACGCGACGGCTTCGCGGCGCGCCTCTTCCATGAGCGCATGGTCACGCAGCAGGTCGCCCACGCGCAGCGTCGGGAGCCCGGACTGCCGCGTCCCGAAGAAGTCGCCCGGTCCGCGCTGCGCCAGATCGCGCTCGGCGATCACAAACCCGTCCGTGGTCTCGACCAGCGCATCGAGACGCGCTTTGCCCGGCTCGCTCAGCGGCGGCTGATAGAGAAGCACACAGGTCGACGGATGCTCGCCGCGCCCGACCCGCCCTCGCAGTTGATGAAGCTGGGACAGCCCGAACCGCTCGGCGTGTTCGACGATCATGAACGTCGCGTTGGCGACGTCGACGCCGACTTCGACGACGGTCGTCGACGCCAGCACGTGCACGTCGCCGCGCGCAAACGCGGCCATGACGCGATCCTTCTCGTCGGACTTGAGGCGGCCGTGCAGAAGCGCCACGCGATACTCGGGGAAGACCTCGGCCTGCAGCGTATCGGCCATCGCCGTGGCCGCGCGCAAGTCGACCTTCTCCGACTCGTCCACGAGCGGATAAATCACGTAGGCCTGCCGGCCCGCCTCGAGCTCCCGCCGCGCCAGCTCGTACACGTCGTCGCGACGTGATTCCGCGCGGCTGATGGTACGAATCGGCTGTCGCCCCGGCGGCAGGTCCGCGATGACCGACGTGTCCAGATCGCCAAACGCCGTGAGCGCGAGGGTGCGCGGAATCGGCGTCGCCGTCATCACCAGCACATCAGGGTGCCACCCCTTCTCGCGCAGCGTCGCGCGCTGGATGACCCCGAAGCGATGCTGCTCGTCGATGATCACCAGCCCGAGCTCGTGGAACTCCACGCCCTGCTCGGCGAGCGCGTGCGTGCCAACGACGAGGTGAATCGCTCCGCTCGCGAGCTCGGCGCGAATCTCACGGCGCTTCGCCGCGGTCGCACTGCCGGTCAGCAGCGCCACGCGGAAGCGCGACTTGTCGAGCAGCTTGCGAATCGTCAGATAGTGCTGGTCCGCGAGGATCTCGGTCGGCGCCATGAAGGCGACTTGCAGCCGATTCTCCATCGCGACGATCGCGGCAAGCAGCGCCACAATCGTCTTGCCGGCGCCGACGTCGCCCTGGAGCAGCCGGTTCATCGGCTCGGGCCGCTGCATGTCAGTGACAATCTCGCGGAGTGCCGTCTTCTGCCCGGCGGTGAGCTTGAACGGCAGCACCTGACGTGCTGATTCGCGCACCCGGTCGTCAACGACGACCGGCCGCGCTTTCCGATCGCTGGCGTGCTGGCGCTTTTTCAGGACCAGGCCGGCCTGGAACAGAAAGAATTCCTCGAACACGAGCCGTTGTTGCGCGGGAGCTCGATACGCGTTCAACTCATCGATCGGCGTACCTGGCGACGGGAAATGCGCTTCGGCGATCGCCGGCGCCCGTTCGGGCAGCCCTCGTCGCTGGCGGATCGCGGCCGGTAATGGGTCGGCCAAGTTCGCGGGCATGGATGCGAGCAGCGACGCGACGAGCGAACGCTGCATCCGCGGCGTGACCGATCCGGCCTTCTCGTAGATCGGCACGATTCGGCCGGTGTGGATCGTCGCGTCGTCTTCGTCGCCGCCGCCTTCGCCGCGGACGATCTCGTACTCCGGGTTGGTGAACTGCAGACCGCCGCCGCGGTACTCGAGCGCGCCGTAGAGCACCACGCGCTGACCCGGATGAAAGACGTCACGCAGGAACGACTGGTTCGGAAAGACGGCGCGCACGGGGCCGCTGGCGTCCTTCACGACCAGCTCGAACAGCCGGAAGCCGGGCCGGCGCGTCGGCCGGATGCCGCTCGTGACGACGTCAGCGACGACCGTGGCGGTGGCGCCAGGACGCAACTTCGCGACCGGCAGCAGCGCCGCGCGGTCTTCGTATCTCAGCGGGAAGCGCAGCAGCAGATCTTCGACCGTGAGCAGGCCCACCCGTTCGAGGTCCGCCGCGCGCCTCGGCCCGACACCCTTCACATATTGAAGCGGCGTCGAGAGAAAGTCGGGCACGGGAGAGAATTGTATGCCGGCGCCTATTGGATGATGGTCGCCGTGCCGGGCTGCAGTTCGAGCTGCCGGATGTTCTGCGGCAAATCGAAGGGCTTGTCGAGGTCGAAGCCCTGCGGCAGTTCTGGCGACTTCGAGTAGTAGCTCACGACTTCCTGCACCACCGACGCCGGAATCGGCACGCCGCCGAGCGTCGCGGACTGCAGTTGGAACAGCCCCTTGCCGTTGGCTCCGGTGAGGAGGCCCGCCGCCGTCAGTTCGACGCGGCCGGTCACGTAGGCGAGCGGATCGAGCCAGCCGCGTACTTTCGACTTGCGGATGACGTCGAGGTCGACCAGCGCGCGCGCCTGGACTTGCTTGCCGTCGACGATGGTCACTCGCGGATCGACGACGCCGACCGGCATGATGTCACTGTTGAACTTGAAGTACGCGTTGACCTCGCGGTCGGTGAACGACGTACGCACCGGTTTGGCGGTGGCGGCCGGCTTCGGCTTGGCGCCGCGCTCAACAATCGTGTTGAGCTTGCGGAACATGCTGTCCGATTCAGTCCGGGTGAAATCCTGACGAGCCTGGGCCGAGGCAACCACGATGACGCCGCAAAGACCCAGCAAGACAGGGAACCGGCGGGACACAACCCTCATAGTAGCGCAGGCCGCGAGAGGGCCTCAATCGTTGGACGTCGCGGGCGCGGTTCCGGTTGCCGCACGTCGCGCACGCCCTATGGCGGTTTCGACTGCGGTGTAGACAGCCGCGAGGGGGGAGATTTGCACAGGTGAGGGACGGGTCTTGCTCGCGCAAGCGAGACCCGTCCCCCACCTGTGCAAATCCCCCTCATCCCGGCACCACCGCCGCGCAAACCGCCGAGCCGTTTTCACTCTGCTACTGACAAGTCAAAACGGCTCGAAGCTCCGCGACGTCCGTACGGCCAGACTGACGGGACGTCGTGACTACCCGCCGTCGCGGACCCCTCTGAGCTTGACGAGCATCTCGATTTTCTGCCGCTCGAGGCGCTCTTCCAACATGCGGAATCGCACGCGTTGCCAGGGCGTCAGCACGCCATCCAGCTCGAGCTCCGCCTGACGGATCTCCTGGAGCGCGCGCTGGTTGGCCTCATCGAACGTCTTGTATCGCGGCAGAATCTCGTCGTCCTTGAACGGCCCGGCGCCGCTGACGAGCGGCGCCAGCTCGCGCATCGCCTTGTTGCGCTGCATGATCTGCTGCCGCCGGGCCTGCTGCAATCGCCGCAGCCGCGCCACGAACGTCGGGTACTGATCGGCGGTCAGCTGCAGATCGCGCTCGGCCACGATCGTCGCGTGCACGTCGAGGTAGTCCTGCAGCTGCTGCTGGGTCATCGGCCCGCCGGGCGGCGGGTTGGCCCGGCGCTGCCCCCGCCCGAGCGGCGGCTGCGGCTGAGCGGTCGCCGGGGGCGTTGTCGGCGGTGGCTCCTGCGCCCAGGCCGGCATCGCTCCCAGGACGACGATCGCGCAGGCGACGATGGCGGCTCGGTACGATGCGCGCGTCATTCAACGTCTCCAGTTCCGGCGTGGATCATTCGTGCGAGCGTTTCGCGTTCCGACGGCGTCAACTGCTCGATCATGTCGTCGGCGGTGCCGGACCGCGGCGCCGCGACCTGCCGCACATCCTCGTACGAGAGCGCGCTGGCGAGGCTCAGAAACAGATCCCATGGCGCGTCGTCGACCGCGAGCGGCTCCGCCGGAGCCTCGGGACTCACCCGCGCGACGCTCTCCACCGGCGGCGCCAGCGCGACCGGCCCGGAGCGCGGCCACAGCAGCACCGGCAGAATCACGACCGCCAGGCCAGCGGCGACTCCCACGACCGGCCGCCAGGCGGCCGACCACCATGAGGCCGCCACCGGCGTCGGCGCGGCCGCCGTCGCCTGCCGGACCCGCTCGCTGAAATGGTTCCAGAAGAGCGGCGACGGCTCCGGCATCTCGGCCGCCTGCACCTCGACGACGACCGAGCGGAGACGGTCGAGATCGGCGCGACACTCGGCACACGCGTGGAGATGATCGAGCCGATCGGTGCCGAGCACGCCATCGAGCGACTCGACGAATTCCTGAGGAGACAGATGGTGTGTCATGACTGCAACAGGCGCCGGAGATTGCCCAGCGCGTGAAAGAAGTTGGCCTTGGCGGCGCCGACCGAACTGCCCAGCGCCTGCGCGATTTCCTCGTGCGAGAGCTCCTGATAGACGCGAAGCGTCAGCGTCGCGCGCTGCTTCGGTGGCAGTTTCGCAATCGCGGCGCGCACTTCGGCCGCGCGCTCGCTGCGCATCACCTCGTGGAGGGCGTCGGGCACACGCCCGTCGGCTCGCGGCGCCGCGTCGATCGGCTCGGTCTCGACCCTCTTCGTCGCGATCCGGTTCAGGCAGACGTTCACGCCGACGCGATAGAGCCACGTGCCGAGCGCCGATTCGTTCTTGAAGTTGCCCAGGGCCTTGAACGCCCGCACGAACACATCCTGGGCCAGATCCGATGCATCTTCGTGGTTGTTCACGAAGCGATAACAGAGCTGATAGATGCTGCGCCGGTGGCGCTCGACGATCGCGTCGAACGCCTCGCGGTGTCCCTCCAGGAACGCCGCCACCAGCGCTTTGTCGTCGGCGTCCCGCCAATCAACCGGCGGCGCACCCGTCTGGATCTCAGGCCGCGTCATGCTGACGTTCCAGGTCGGCGGGCGCTGCCAGTCGGGGGCGACGGCAATATCGAGTCCGATCCGCATGCCGTATGCTCCAGCCCTCTATCGCGCTTAGACCGACCGGGTGACACCTAGGTTACACACTGTCTTCGAGGTCCGCCGGCCGGGGCAAGGCCGTCTGTGCGCCGGTCGCCCGACAGTTCAGCCCGGCCACGCGGTTGGCAAAGGACAGCACCGCCTCGAGCTCCGCCCCAGACCCCATCTGCAGCCAGCCGGAGGCGAAACCCCCGCGAAAAGCATCGCCGGCACCGGTCGTGTCTATCACCGGCACGCGGATGGCCGGCGTCCGGATCGTGGCTCCCCCGCACCTGGCCAGCGACCCCTCCGAGCCGAGGGTCGCCACGCTGACCGCGACATCGAATTGGCCGGCAAACCGCTCCAGCGCGAGGTCAACGTCCCCTCCGCCCGCGAACTCGGTGAAGAACACCGCAGGCGCGATGACGATGTCCACGGCAGCGACGACAGGCGAAAGGCTGGGCGCCCAGCGCTCGACGTCAATCATGGTCGGGATTCCAGCCGCGCGCGCGAGCGGCGCGGCACGCAGGACCAGCGGCTAGATCGGTGGCATCGAGCATCAAGATGCGGCCGGACGTGAAGACCGCGGGTGGCACGTCCGTCTCCTCGAGGGAGAGCGCCGATTCGCGCCGGAACAACACGGTGCGGCGCCCTGGCCGCGGCTCGATCAGCACGACCGCCATGCGGCTGCTCGCGCCACTCCGGCGCACGAGGTGCGTGGCCACACCCTCGCCGGCCAGCGTGGCCGCCACCCGAGCGCCGACCTCGTCATCCCCAATCGCACCGACGAATTTCGCGCGCCAGCCCAATCTCGCACAGGCGACCATCGCCGTCGCCATCTGGCCGCCTGGCGCGATCGCGAATCCGGAGAGCTCAGCCTTTGAATCCGGCTGGGGCCAATCCGCGATCGTCGCGAGAAAATCGAGGCTCGACTCCCCCGTCCCGACAACGTCGAAGGGCGCGGTCTGTACCGGCGGAAGTCTGAGGGGCAGTTTCATAGTGAACCAGCGCACGGCGGCTTGATTTTCGCCTTTTCTTTGCGTATAGTCCTTCCGAGTTTCGCCACCATTTCGGGGGGACCGGCCCGTGCAGCCACTGACCAAACGCCAGCGCGAGATTCTGGACTATTTGCAGGAATTCATCCAGCAGCACGGCTACGCGCCGAGCCTCGAGGAAATTGGCGAGCGCTTCAACCTCTCGTCGCTGGCCACCGTGCACAAGCACCTCACGAACCTGCAGGAAAAAGGGTGCATCCGGCGGTCGTGGAACCGGAGCCGGTCGGTCGAGCTTCTCTCGGCCAGGACCGGGCACCGCGCCATCGACCTCCCCCTGCTGGGATACGTCGCGGCCGGCGTCCCGATCGAGGCCGTCGCATCGAACGAGACGATCGCCGTGCCGGAAGATCTCGTCGGCAAGCGCGAAACCTACGTCCTGCGTGTCAAGGGCGACTCGATGATCGACGAGCAGATCCGCGACGGCGACTTCGTTGTCGTCGAGGATCGCAAGACAGCCGATAACGGCGAAATGGTCATCGCGCTCGTCGGCGGCACCGAAGTCACCCTCAAGAAGTTCTACCGTGAAAACGGGCGCGTGCGGTTGCAGCCGGCCAATCCGAATATGCAGCCGATCATTCTCGACGCGTCAAATGTCCAACTCCAGGGCGTCGTCGTCGCCGTCATGCGGCGCTATTAGTTCGGCACTGACGTCCGCCCGTCGAGAATCGTTCCTGCAATCGGCCGATCGGTGTCATGATCAGGTCGAGCCATGTCGAAGCAAATCAACTTCACCATCGTTCCCGACGAGCCCGAAGATCGCGCCGCGGCCAGGCGGGAATATGCAAACTTCTGCGCTGTGGCGCACACTCCGTTCGACCTCACCCTGACCTTCTGCGACGTGCGCCCGCTTTCAGAGCACGACATCAAGAGCGCCGAGCAATCGCAGACGGTGCGCGCGCCGGTCGTCGCCCGGATCGCGATGCCGTTCAGCGTCGTTCCCGGGCTCGTGGCAGCGTTGCAGGAGCAGCTGCGCGCCGTGCAAGAGGCGGCGCAGGCGGCCCCGGACGCGGCATCCTGGCCCAAGGGCCCGACCCACTAACTCGGCGAGTGGCCCGCACGACTCGATCCTCATCGGCGGCGCGCCGGAAGCGTCTCGATGCGCCGACTGTCCGCCGGATTTTCGACCGGCTCGATCAGCAGCATCCGAACGCCTGGACCGAGCTGAATTTTCACACGCCATACGAACTGCTCGTCGCGACGATTCTGTCGGCGCAGTGCACCGATGCGCGTGTGAACCAGACGACGCCGGCGCTCTTTGCACGCTATCCGACGCCGGCCGATCTTGCCCGCGCGACGCAGGAAGAGCTCGAGCCGCAGATTCAGGCGACCGGCTTCTTCCGGATGAAGGCGAAGAGCCTGCGCTCGATGGCGCAGGCGCTTGTCGATCGCCATCACGGCGACGTGCCCGCCGACATGGACGACCTCGTGAAACTGCCGGGTGTCGGACGCAAGACGGCGAACGTCGTCCTGGGCCACGCGCTCGGCGTTCCGGGATTGCCCGTCGACCGTCACGTGCTCCGCGTCGCCAATCGCATCGGGTTGGTGCGCTCGGAGGATCCTGAAGTCGTTGAGGCCGTGCTGACGGCGAGTCTTCCGGCCGATCGATGGACACGCGCGTCGGATGCGCTCATCCTGCACGGACGTCGTGTCTGCCGCCCGCGGCCGCTCTGCGATCGCTGCCTGGTGCGGCCGGACTGCGACTACTACCGAAGGCTCGGGCCGACCGCGCCGGGGCGCCGGCAGAAGCGCAAGCGAAGGCAAAAACCAGTGACGCGTGAAGAGTTCAAACAACTGGTCGACGAAGCGCTCGAGACGATCCCGGACCGATTTCGGGACGCGATGCAGAACATCGCGATCGTGATCGAAGACGAGCCCTCTTCCGAGCAGCTTGCGGAGGTCGAGATCGAGCCGCCCGACACCTTGCTCGGGCTCTATCAAGGCACGCCGCTGACCGAGCGCCAGTGGGCGCACGGCAACGTGCTGCCAGACAAAATCACGCTCTTCCAGGGACCGATCGAAGACTCGAGCGAGGACGAAGACGACGTGGTGGTCGCGATCGGAGAGACGCTCATCCACGAGGTCGGGCACTACTTCGGGCTCTCCGAGGAGGAGATCGAGGAAATTGAAGAGCGCTACTGGCGGGGCGATGCGGACGACGATGACGAGACGGACGACGAGGAATCGGAACCAAAGCAGTAGCGGCATCGGCCCCGGAAGCGCTTCGGGCAGCACTTTCTCGCGCCGGCATGGGTGGAGAAAGTCGTCGCCGCGATTCGGCCGGCGCCGGGTGACGTGTTTCTGGAAGTCGGGCCCGGTACCGGCATCTTGACGTTGCCGATCGCGGCCACCGGGGCCCCGGTGCTCGCGGTCGAAATCGACCGCGATTTGGTGGCCAACCTGGCGGGACGGGCGCCGGCCAACGTGACGATCATGTCGGGCGACATCCTGCGGACTGACGTCCTGCCGTTCTTGAGCGGCTTGCAGCCACAGCGGCCGGCCGGGTGGTCGGGGGCCGCGCAGCCGACGCGTCGCTTCCGCGTCGTCGGCAATCTTCCTTACAACATCTCGTCTCCGCTCCTCTTCTGGCTGCTCGACATCCACCGGCGGCATCATTTCTTTGCGGACGCAACGCTGATGCTGCAGCGCGAAGTGGCCGAGCGGCTGGTCGCCCGGCCGTCGACCAAGGACTACGGGGTGTTGACGGTGTTGACCACGATGCACGCGCGGGTCGAGCGCCTGCTCGACCTGCCGCCGGGCGCGTTCAAGCCCGCTCCCACGTGTCCACTCGACGGTCGTCCGGCTGACCTTTGGGCCCGTCGCGGCCCGCGTCTCGGATGAAGCGATGTTCGATCGCGTCGTCCGCGCGATGTTCACGCAGCGTCGGAAGATGCTCGCCAACGCCCTCAAGGGCTTGGCTCCGGCGGCGGCCGAGGCGCTGGCCGAAGCCGGGATCGACGGCCGGCGGCGACCGGAGACGCTGCAACTCACAGAAATTGCACGGCTTGCGGACGTCCTCGCTGTCCGGGCGCGACCGGCTGTGCTATAGTTCCGCCGAGTTTTCCAGCCTATTTCGGGTCTTCCCAGCGACCCATTGGCCGGACACCTGCAGGGCCGGATCGACGGCGCGCCCGCGCCGCGGCTGTGCGTCGTCAGCGACTTCGTCGCCGGCGCACGTGTCTGGATACGTCGAGGTCGCGTCGTTGTTTTCAACTGACGCCGTGCGCGAAGCGCCGCCTGTCGAAGTCATCCCGCTCGGAGGACTCGGCGAGTTCGGCATGAACATGATGCTCCTGGCCTGCGGCGACACCGCGGTGCTGGTGGATGCGGGTGTCATGTTTCCCGAACCCGAGCTGTTCGGCGTCGACCTCGTCATTCCTGACCTGACCGCGCTCGATCCCTATCGCGGCCGCATCGCGGCGCTCGTCCTGACTCACGGCCATGAGGATCACATCGGCGCGGTCGCCCACGTGATCGGGCGGGTGGACGGTCCCGTCTACGCGACGAAGTTCACCCTCGCCCTGGTCGAGCCGAAGCTCGCGGAACACGGCATCGATGTGCGCGGTCGCCTCAGCCCGGTCACCCCGGGGCAGACGGTCACGGTCGGCCCGTTCCAGATCGAGTTCCTCCGCGTCACGCACAGTATCCCCGACTGCCTGGCGCTCGCTTTCCATACGCCGGCGGGCATCCTGATTCACACCGGCGACTTCAAGATCGACCAGACGCCGCTCGACCAGCAGCCGACCGACCTGCGCCGCCTGGCCGAGCTCGGCGCTCAGGGCGTGATGGCGCTGTTCGCGGACAGCACGAACGCCGACCGGCGCGGATTCACGGGGTCGGAACGCGAAGTCATCCCCGCGTTCGAAGAGATTTTCAGCAGCGCCACCGGGCGCGTGTTCGTGACGACGTTCTCGACGAGCGTCTACCGTCTGCAGTTGCTGGTCGATCTGGCCGAGCAGTTCGAGCGCCGGGTCGCCTTCGTCGGACGCGGCATGCAGCACACGTCAGAGATCGCGCAGCGGCTCGGCTATCTGCGCGTGCCGCCCGGCATTCAGATCCGGGACGCCGAAGTGCGCGAGCACGTCGCGCAGGACGTGTTGTGCCTCTGCACCGGCTCACAGGGCGAGCCACTGGCGGCCCTGCCCCGGATCGCGATCAACGACCACCGTCACGTCAAGGTGGACCAGGGCGACGTGGTCGTGTTTTCGGCCCGGAACATCCCCGGCAACGAAAAGGCGATCGGCCGGGTGATGAACCACCTCGCGAAGCGCGGGGCCGAGGTCATCGCCGACGGCGAGAAGCACATCCACGTTTCCGGTCACGCCAGCGAAGAAGAGCTGAAACTGGTGATTTCCCTCATCAGACCGCGGTACTTCGTGCCGATACATGGTGAGTACCGGCAGCTTGCCCGCCATGCCCGTTTGGCGTCGGCCGTCTCTCCCCAGACGACGGTGCTGCTGGCCGAGGACGGGGACGTGTTGCGGTTCGACCGGGACGGCGCGAAGAAAGGCAGACCGGGTGGCGACCGGGCGGGTGCTCATCGATGGCACCCGGACGGGTGAGGTCGCCGACGAAGTCCTTCGTGACCGCCGGCATCTGGCCGGCGATGGGCTGGTCGTGCCGGTGGTCGCGATCAACGGCCAGACCGGGGCGCTCGAGCAAACGCCCGAAATCATCACCCGGGGGCTGGCCGTCGATGCGCGTCACGACGAGCTGCTGCGGGAGATGCCGGAACTGCTGGCGCGGGCCATTGAGGCGGCGCCACTCGAAGAGCGTACCGATCCCGGTCTCGTCAAAGAGCGGATCCGGGTCGAGCTGCAGCGGATGTTCAGGAAGCGTGTCGGACGGCGGCCTCTGGTCCTGCCCGTCGTGATGGAAGTGTAGGAGCGCGTCTTTGGCCGAGTCTGCGATGTCCCGTCGGCTGAACGAGTTCACCGGAGTGGCGTGCTTTGCGGCTGCGCTGCTGTGGCTGGTGGCGCTCGTCAGCTACTCCCCGAGCGACCCCGCCTGGTTCTTCAACAGCGTATCGGGCGCGGCGCCACAGAACTTCGCCGGCCGCGTCGGCGCCTTCATGGCCGAAGCCGGCTTCCAGCTCATCGGGTACGCGGCCTTCGTGGTCCCGGTGCTGCTCGGCTACATCGGCTGGCACTACTTCTGGTGCCGGGACGTCGATGCGCCGTACACGAAGGTCATCGGCGGCTCCCTGCTGGTCGGATCGGTCGCGTCGCTCCTGGCGCTGGCGTTCAGCGCCTTCGAGTCGAGCGCCCGTCACTTTCGCGCCGGCGGCGTCATCGGCGAGGCGATCGCAGCCGGCTTTGCCGTGTATCTCAATCGCACCGGCGCGGCGATTCTCCTCCTGACCGTGCTCGCGCTCGCCGTCGTCCTGTCGACGCAGTTCTCGTTCGGTCAGGCGTTCAGCTTCGTCGCCAAGCGCGTCCGGGGCCAGCGCAGCCTGCTCGAGCGCTTCCAGCTCTGGCGCGAAGCACGGCAGCGCGATCGCGAACGCCAGCAGGTGATCGACAAGCACGTCAAGAAAACCGGGCGGGAGAACGCCCCGCAGATCGCCGGCAAGGTCGCCGACGCCGTCGAGAAGCTGAAGGTGGCTCGCGCGAAAGCCGCGCCCGAGCTGGACGACGACGAAGACGACGCACCGTCCGCCGATGCGTCCGGCGGCGAAGCCGCCCGCGATCAAACGCGCAGGCCCGATGCCCGTCCCGCAGCCGTTGCCACTCACCGACGCGGAGTCGAAGGCGCCGGCGGAGCGCCGCAAGGGCGGCTACGTGCTGCCGCCGGTGACGCTTGCTCGACGCGCCCAAGGACCAGCGCAAGATCGACGAGCGGGAGCTGATGGACGGGGCGCGGCTGCTCGAAGAAAAATGCCGCGAGTTCTCGGTCGAGGGCACGGTCGTCCAGATTCACCCGGGCCCGGTCGTCACCACCTACGAATTCAAGCCCGACGCCGGGGTCAAGTACAACCGGATCACCGGCCTCGCCGACGATCTCTGTCTCGCGATGCAGGCGGAGTCCGTCCTGATCGATCGCATTCCCGGCAAGTCCACCGTCGGCATTCAGATTCCGAACGCGCACCGCGAGCCGATCGGGTTGCGCGAGCTGCTCGAAGGCGAAGCCTACGCGCGCTCGACGTCGCGTCTGGCGATGGCCCTCGGCAAGACGATTCACGGCGAGCCCTTCGTCGGCGACATGGCGACGATGCCCCACCTGCTG
The DNA here is from genome assembly GCA_963816795.1 of uncultured Acidobacteriota bacterium. Lineage (GTDB taxonomy): Bacteria > Acidobacteriota > Vicinamibacteria > Vicinamibacterales > SCN-69-37 > CAWFLT01. The sequence goes on from CAWFLT010000011.1 coordinate 223,580, forward strand.
ATCGCAGGATCGACCGGCGCGGGCAAGTCCGTGAGCGTGAACGCGATGATCAGCAGCATCCTGTTCCGCTCGACGCCTGACGACGTGCGGTTCATCATGATCGACCCGAAGCGGCTCGAGCTCGGGATGTACGAAGACATCCCGCACCTGCTGACGCCCGTCGTCGTCGACCCCAAGCAGGCCGCCAACGCCCTGCGCTGGGGCGTGCGCGAAATGGAGGAACGCTACAAGACGCTGGCGTCGCACGGCGTGCGGAACATCGAGCAGTACAACCGCAACATCCGGGCGGCGATGGCCGAGCCGGCGGCGACGCCGGATCCCGAGGCCCCGCCCCTCAAGACGATGCCGTACATCGTCGTCATCATCGACGAGCTGGCGGATCTGATGATGGCCGCCGGCAAGGAAGTCGAAGAGTCGATCGCGCGGCTGGCGCAGATGGCCCGCGCCGTCGGCATTCACTTGATTCTCGCGACGCAGCGCCCCTCGGTCGACGTCATTACCGGGCTGATCAAGGCGAACCTGCCGGCGCGCATCGCCTTCCGCGTCGCCTCGAAGATCGACTCGCGCACGATTCTGGACGGCAACGGCGCCGAGCAGTTGCTCGGCAAGGGCGACATGCTCTTCCTGCCGCCGGCGTCGTCGCGGTTCATCCGCATCCACGGCCCGTACATCTCCGAGCAGGAGACGGCCCGGGTCTGCAGCTTCCTGCGCAAGCAAGGCAAGCCGATCTACGACACGACGATCACCGCCGAAGACAAGCCCATGGAGAAGCTCGAGTTCGAGAAGGACGATCTCTACGACGAGGCGGCCCGCATCGTCGTCTCGAGCGGTCAGGCGTCCATCTCGTATCTCCAGCGCCGCCTGCGGATCGGCTTCAGCCGCGCCGCGCGGCTCGTGGACATGATGGAAATGGACGGTGTGGTCTCCCCAGCGGCGAACGGCAAGCGTGAGGTTCTCGTGGACCAGAACTACTTCGAAGAAGTCGACGCGCAGTTGAGATAGCCATGATCCATCGAGCCATCTTCTCGTCTCATTCACTCCGGGCGGTCACCATCGCCGCCGCGCTGGTGGTGCTCACGATCCCCGCGCGCGTCGATGCGCAGACCGTCGCCACGATGTTCAAGAAGGCGCAGGCGCAGGAAGACGCCCTCGCCGAAGACCGATCCGGCGATCGTGGACCTTCGTCGTGCGGCCAACGCGTATGAGGCCGTGGTGCGCCGCTATCCGTCGAGCAGCTATTCCGATGATTCGCTGTGGCAGGCCGCGGCGCTGATGGAACGCGCGCACAGTCAAGTCTGGCGCCGCCACCGATCTGGACAAGGCCGTCAAGCTGCTCGCGTGGTTGCGCCGGGAGTATCCCGCGAGCAAGCACGCCAGCGCGGCCGGCACGAAACTCGCCGCGCTCCAGCCGTCCGCTCCGGCAACGGCCGGGCCCGCCGCTCCGCCTTTGGCAGCCACACCGGCAGCGCCGGCGCCAGCACCAGCCGGTGCGCCGCCGGCGATCGACGCCCAGAGCCCATCCCCATCGGCGCCGATGCCGCCGATGCCCACGACGGCGCCACCCGCGCCTCAAGCTGGCGCTGCCGTGTCGGTCCGTACGATCACCCAGTCCGCGCTGCCGCGCGGTGACCGCATCACCATCGAGCTCAGTCAGGAAGTCGAGATTCTGAGCGATCGCGTCGCCAATCCCGACCGGGTCTTCTTCGACTTCGCGAATGCGTCGGCGGCCGCTTCGTTCACGGCGCAAACCAAGGAGATCAAGAGCCCACTGATCAAGAGCATCCGCATCGGGCGCCCCGCGCCGGGAGTGACGCGAGTCGTCCTCGAACTGGCGGGCGCGCCTCGTCACAGCGCGTTTCCGCTCTACGGGCCATTCCGGCTCGTCGTCGATCTGGAGACCGAGTCGGAAGCGCGTCCTGGCGCCACTGCGGCACCGCCAGTCGCGACGCCGGCCGCCGCCACCGAAAGCGCTCCGCCCGCCGCCACGCCAACGCCCACGTCGGCACCGCCGGCAACGTCAGGCAGTCGCCCGGTTCGTCCGACGCTGGCGAATCCGCCGCCCGTCACGCCGAGCCCCGGTCCTGCGAGCATCACGAGTCGGGGCGACTATTCGCTCGCCCGTCAACTCGGCCTGAGCGTGTCCCGTATCGTGATTGACGCGGGACATGGCGGCCACGATCCCGGCGCCAGCGCGAATGGCCTCAACGAGTCGGAACTGGTCCTCGATGTCGCCCACCGGCTGCGAAAGCTGCTCACCGCGCGGCCGGGCTTCGACGTCGTGCTCACGCGCCAGACCGACGAGTTCATCCCGCTCGAAGAGCGGACGGCGATCGCCAATCGGGAAGGCGCCGACTTGTTTCTCTCGATCCACGCCAACGCCAGCCGCCAGACCGCCGCGCGCGGCGTGGAAACGTACATCCTCAACTTCGCCACCAACCCGGCCGCCGAAGAGGTGGCGGCGCGGGAGAACGCGACGAGTGCGCAGGCGATGGGCACGCTCCCGGCGATCCTCAAAGCCATCGCGTTGAACAACAAGCTCGCCGAGTCACGCGAGCTGGCGACGATTCTCCAGACCTCTCTCGTCCGGAAGCTGCGGGTGCAGAACAAGGGTCTGCGCGATCTCGGTGTCAAACAGGCGCCGTTCGTGGTCCTCATCGGCGCACAGATGCCGAGCGTCCTGGCGGAGATCTCTTTCCTCACCAACAAGTCGGAAGCCGCCCTGCTGAAGCAGCAGGCCTACCGCCAGCAGATCGCCCAGGCGCTCTGCGACGCGATTCTCAAATACCAGGCGTCGCTCAAGAAGGTGACGACTATCGCGACGAAATAGGAACCCCGAACCAGAACGGAGAACGGAGAACTCCGCTCTTCTGTCGGTGTCTATAATTAAGTGAGTGCAACAGAACCCCCCGGACGCCTTCATCGTCACGGTGATCAAAGAGCCGCCGAAGGAGACGACGCTGGCCGATGTGATCGTCGGCTCGCTGGGCATCACCGGGCTGCTGGTGTTGCTCGCGCTGTTCCTTGGGGTGATCGTCTCGGTGTTCCTGTTCAAGTGGAATCGGCGGCCAGGCGGCGGCCGGCTCCCGCCCGTCACTCCGACGGTGTCCGAGCCGCCGGTAACGGACTCATCCCAAGCGCGGTGAGCAGGCGCACGGCCACGCCGGTCGCGCCCTTCGGCTGATAGGCCTCTTTCGAGTCGGCCCAGGCCGTGCCCGCGATGTCGAGGTGGGCCCACGGGACGTCTCCGGCAAACTCGCGCAGGAACGCCGCCGCCGTGATGGCGCCCCCTGCCCTCCCGGCCGAGTTGATGATGTCGGCGATCTCGCTGCGCAACTGCTCGCGCGCTTCCTCGTAGATGGGCATCGGCCAGACTCGGTCTCCGGCGTCTGCGGCCGTCGTGTTGACGAAATTCACCCAGGCTGCGTCGGTGCCGAAGAGTCCAGACACCGACCGGCCCAGCGCGACGACACACGCGCCGGTCAGCGTCGCGACATCGACCAGATGCGTCGCGCCCAGGCGCTGCGCGTACCAGAGGCCATCCCCGAGAATCAGGCGGCCTTCAGCATCGGTGTTGATGATCTCGACGGTCTTGCCGCTGGCGCCCCGCACCACGTCGCCCGGCCGGAGGGCCGTGCCGCTCGGCATGTTCTCGGTGGTGGGAATGACGGCGATGACCGGATGCGGTGCGTCAAGCCGCGCCAGCGCGCACATCGCGCCGGCGACCGCCGCACCGCCGGCCATGTCGTTCTTCATTCGCTCCATGCCGTCGGCCGGCTTGATCGAAATCCCGCCGGTGTCGAACGTGATGCCCTTGCCGACGAGGCCGAGGACCGGATGGCCGGGCGCCGACGCCGGGCGGTGGCGCAGCACGATCACGCGCGGCGGTTCGGCACTGCCCTGCCCGACGGACAGGAGGAGCCCCATGCCCAGCTCGCGAATCTGTCGCTCGTCCAGGACCTCGACGTCCAGACCGACGCCGGTGGCCTCGGCTGCCACGCGGTTGGCGAACTCTGTCGGCGTCAGGATGTTGGCGGGCTCGTTGGCCAACGCGCGCGCCAGATTCGCCGACTCGGCGAGGATTCGACCGCGCCGCACCGCCGCGTCCGTCTGCGACGGATCGCCGCCCGGGAGCGCGATCTCGATCCGACTGGGATAGTTGCCGGCACTGGCCCGGTCGCTCTTATAGACGCCGCCGTCGAATTCGGCCGCCGACAGCCCATCCGCGACGTGCTGCGTGATTCGGTCGCCGCCGGCGCGCACGACGAAGCCGACCGAGTCGGCGCCACGACGCCGTGCCGCGTACCCGCAGGCGGCCGCGACACGACGCGCGCGCAGCGCGTCCAGCTCCGCCCGCGACCCGGCACCCACCAGCGCGATGCGCTTCGCGCGGTACCGGCCAGCCCCGACGACCGGCGTGACGAAGATGTCGTACAGCTTCGCGCGGAATTCACCCGATGATCGCGCGCGGCCAACCTCTCCTCCCGTCGCCTCGTCGAGGCCAGGCTCGTCGTCGAGCCGGTCGTCAACGCCATGGACGGGAATGAACAGGATGTCGACAGTCAGATCGTGCGCGGGAAGAACGGTGCCGGTGAACGTCACAGGGGAAAAATCATACTTCACCCGCCGGCGAACGCGCCCGCTCGACTGGGCGCCACGCGATCGGCACGGCGACGCCGGCGCCGTGGCGAATCACGAACGCGCGAACCTCAGCGCGACGCGCCGTCAGACCGATCACGACGTGGACCCAGTCGGGATAATGCGCTTCACGGACGTCGGTCTCCGACAGCCTCGCCGGCCCCGCCGGGTGCGAGTGATAGACGCCGATGATCTGGAGTGCCGGCACGAACGTGCGCAGGACCCGCCGCAGTTCGATGTGCGCGGCATCGCTGACGCGAAACCGAGCCGGGTGTCGATCGACGTTGGTCATGGCGACGGCGTACTCGACGCGTCGCCCGTGGCCGACGAGCAGCCCGCAGCACTCACGCGGCCGCTGCGCCCGGGCCTCTGCCACCAACCGCTTGCGAAGGACGGCCGGCATGACCACGACCGGCTCCCTCACGTGCGAAGCTCCGGTACGTCGCGGTACAGCTCGAGCGCCTCCGGATTGGCAAGCGCTTCGCGGTTCTTGACCGGCCGGCCATGGATCACGTGGCGGACGGCCAGCTCGACGATCTTCCCGCTTTTCGTGCGCGGCACGTCGGCCACCTGAACGATTCTTGCCGGCACATGTCGAGGCGTGGTGTTCGAACGGATTTGCGCGCTGATCCTCTTGCGTAATTCGTCATCGAGTGTCGTCCCTGGCGCGAGCCGCACGAACAGCACAATCCGTTCGTCTCCTTCCCATTCCTGGCCAACCGCCAGGCTCTCGACGATCTCCGGAAGCTGCTCGACCTGCCGGTAGATCTCAGCCGTGCCGATCCGGACCCCGCCAGGGTTGAGCGTGGCATCCGACCGGCCGTAGATGATCAGGCCGTCGTGCTCTGTGCGGCGCGCCCAGTCGCCGTGATGCCAGACGCCGGGAAACTTCTCGAAATAGGCGGCGCGGTATTTCGCGCCGTCAGGATCGTTCCAGAAGCCAAGCGGCATCGACGGAAACGGCCGCTTGCAGACCAATTCGCCGGCGGCGTCGCGCAGCGGCCCTCCGGCGTCGTCGAAAACGTCGACGTCCATGCCGAGTCCACGCGCCTGCAACTCACCCCGCCAGACGGGCCCGTTCGGGTTGCCGCCGGCGAAGCAACCGACGATGTCGGTGCCCCCGGAGATGGACGCCAGGTGGACGTCGGTGGCAATCGCGTCGTACACGAAATCGAAGCTTTCCGGCGCCAACGGCGAGCCGGTTGACGCGATCGTCCGGACGCTCTGCAGGCGATGTGTCTCGCGCGGCCTGATTCCGGCTTTTCGCACCGCGTCGATGAGCTTGGCCGACGTTCCAAACAGCGTCGTGCCGGTCCGATCCGCCAGCTCGAACAGGCGATGACCGTCCGGGTGAAACGGCGAACCGTCGTACAGCACGAGCGACGCTTCCGACGCGAGTGCAGTGACGAGCCAGTTCCACATCATCCAGCTGCACGTCGTGAAATAGAAGACACGATCGTCCCGGCGGATGTCGCAGTGGAACTGATGCTCCTTCAGATGCTGGACGAGCGTCCCGCCGGCGCCGTGGATGATGCACTTCGGCACGCCGGTGGTGCCGGACGAGTACAGGATGTACAGCGGATGGTTGAACGGCAGGCGCTCGAATGTCAGCTCGGCGTCTTGGCGCCCAGCCAAGGACTCGTAACGACGCAGGAGGGCCGGCTTCAGCCGGCCTGTCGGCGGGCTGAAGCCCGCCCCTCCTTCACCATCACGACCTCGCGCACGCTCGGCAGACCCTGGAGGATGTCTGCGACCTTGGCGCGACAGTCGAACCACTTGCCGCCGTACTGATAGCCGTCGACGGCGAAGAACACCACCGGCTCGATCTGGCCGAAGCGATCGAGCACGCCCTGCACGCCAAAGTCCGGCGAGCACGACGACCAGACCGCGCCGATGGCTGCGGCGCCGAGGGCGGCGACGATCGCTTCAGGCGTGTTCGTGAGCATGCCGGCGACGCGGTCGCCGGGTTTGACGCCGGCGGCGCGAAGCGACCGGCTGGCGCGTGCGACGTCCTGCGCCAACTCGGCATAGGTGATCGCGCGCTCGGCACCTGACTCGACGGTCGAGTAGATCGCCACGGCGTCGTCCCGTCGCCGCAGGATGTTTTCAGTGAAATTGATGGCGGCGTCGGGAAAGTAGCGCGCACCCGGCATGCGCTGGGGATGCTCGACGACACGCGCACCCCGGTCGCCGATCACCCCGCAGAACGTCCACACGCTCGACCAGAAGGCGGCGTCTTCTACGGACCATCGGTGCAGCGCCGCATAGCCTTCAGGCGTTTCGGCGGGCTGCCCCACCATCCGGCCGAACGCGGTGAGCCGCGTCGATTCGACGCGGTGCGGAGAAGGAGTCCAGAGCGGCGGCATGCGCGTGGTCGATCAGGCGCGGGGCAACGAGACCTCGTTCAGTTCACGCCGCCATCGATGCGCGTTGCCGAAGAGCCGGTCGATGCCGCGTCGATCGCCGATCGCGGGCCCTTCGGGAAGCTCGGCCTGCAGCGCCCGCAACGCCTCGGTCACGAAGTCGGCGTTGGTCGAAAAGATTTCCTGCCAAATGTCCGGCGGACTCGACGAGATGCGCGTCATATCTCTGAACGCAGGGCCGGCCAGTCCGAGCCCGCTGCGCCCGCATGCGCTTCCCGCCGCCGACATCAGGGCATCAGCCACCAACTGCGGTACGTGGCTCACGTAGGCCATGGTGCGATCGTGTGCGACCGCGTCGGTCGCGTGCGGCGTGGCGCCGAGCGCGTCGGCGAGCGATTCGACGACTGCCACGGCGTCGCGGTCATCTGATTCGTCGACGATCACCCACGGCCGCCCGGCAAAAAGATCCGCGCGCGCGTATTCCAGGCCCCCCAGTTCGGCGCCGGCCACCGGATGCCCGCCGACGAATCGCCGCAGGCCGGCGGCTTTCGCGGCGTGGAGAATCTGTCGCTTCGTCGAGCCGACGTCGGTGACCACCGCGTCGATTCCCGCGCGCGCGGTTTCGTCGATGAGCGTGAGGATGCCGGGAATCGGCGCGGCAAGCAGGACCAGGTCGCAGGTGCGAAATGCCGCCACCGAGTCGGCGCCAGTGTCGATCGCGCCAAGAGCGATCGCCCGCTCGAGCACTTCCGGGCGATCGACGCCGGTCAGCCGCACGGCCGGCCATGCCGCACGCACGCCGAGCGCCACCGAGCCGCCAATCAGGCCGAGGCCGGCGATGCCGATGTGGCCGACGGGCGGCGTGCGCGTGGGGCTGGCCATCGGCTCAGCGGCTCCACCCGCGCCGGGCGACCGGCTCCACGCAGATACTTCGGCCGATCGCCGGGGCGATCACCCGCAACTCCGCCATCAGCCGTTCGAACTGCGCCGGGAAGAGCGACTGTGCGCCGTCCGACCGCGCATGGTCGGGGTCGCAATGGACTTCGATCAGCAGTCCGTCGGCGCCAGCGGCGACTGCCGCCCGGGCCATCGACGCGACCTTGTCGCGCCGGCCGGTGCCGTGGCTCGGGTCCACGATGATCGGCAGGTGGCTGAGCTTCTGCACGACCGGAATCGCGGAGATGTCGAGCGTGTTGCGGGTGTAGCTCTCGAACGTGCGGATGCCGCGTTCACACAGCATGACGTCCTTGTTGCCGCCGGCCAGCACGTACTCGGCCGAGAGCAGCCATTCTTCGATCGTCGCCGAGATGCCTCGCTTGAGGAGCACGGGCGTACGCGACCGGCCGAGCTCGCGCAGCAGCGAATAGTTCTGCATGTTGCGGGCGCCGACCTGGAGGATGTGAGCGTAGCGCTCAACCAATTCGATCTGCCCGATCTCCATGACCTCGGTGATGAGCTTGAGGTCGTGCCGATCCGCGGCCGCCCGCAACATCTTCAGCCCGGCCTCCCCCAGCCCCTGAAAGCTGTACGGAGAACTGCGCGGCTTGAATGCCCCGCCGCGCAGGACTTTGGCCCCCGCCCGCTTGACCGCGGACGTCGTGGCCTCGACCTGCTCTTCCGTCTCCGCCGAGCAGGGGCCCGCCATGACGACGACCTCGTCACCGCCGATGCGGACGTCGCCGATCGTCACCACCGTGTTCTCGGGCCTGAAGGTCCGGCTGGCGAGCTTGTACGGCTCGGTGATGCGCAACACTTCGTGCACGCCTTCCTGCACGGCGAGCAGTTGCGTGTCGCCCACACCCTCGCCGACCGCACCGATGACGGTCCGGGACGAGCCGGTTGACCGATGCACGTCGAAGCCCATTTCGACGAGTTGGGCGATGACGGACTGAATCTGCGCTTCCGTTGCCCGTTCTTCCATGACCACGACCATTGCTCTACCTCTTTCTGGGGGTCAGACCGGGGTCAGACCTCGGTCTGACCTCGGTCTGACCCCGGTCTGACCCCGGGTTCGCGTTCGCTGGCCAGCCGCTCCAGCCGGCGCGCTTCGTCGATGATGCGCTCGAACAGCCGCACCATCGCGTCGTTGTCGAGCGGTCCGGCGTTCGCCGCACGCACATTCGAGAGCACTTCCGCCTCTCGTGCGGGCTGATAGATCGGCAAGCCCGCCAGTTCCTTCAGCTTGCCGATCGCCAACGCGCACGTGGCGCGCTCGCCGAGCAGCGCCACGAGCTCGCGATCGATCGCGTCGATCCGCGTGCGGAGGTCGTCGATCTCAGCCACGGGCGGCCGGCTCCTTCAACCAGCGCACGAACCGCTCAGCGGCCTCGCCCGGCGACGCTCCCGCCGCGGTCGCGCCGGCGATGACCTGCACGAGCGCGCTGCCCACAACCGCCGCGTCGGCGTAGCTCCAGACCTGGGCGACGTGCTCGGGCCGCGAGATGCCGAACCCGAGCGCGACGGGAAGCGAGGTCGCGGCACGGAGGCGCTCGACGAGCGGTGCGGCGGTGTCGGCGACCATCTCGCGTGCGCCGGTGACGCCCAGCCGCGAAATCGCGTAGAGGAATCCCCGTCCGAGCCGGCCCGCGACCCGCAGGCGCTCGTCGGTGGTGGTCGGGCTGACCAGAAAGATCTGATCGATGCCGCGACGATCGAGCCGTTCGCGCATGTCCTCGGATTCTTCGATCGGCAGATCGAGCAGCAGGACACCGTCGACACCGGCGTCGGCGGCACGAGTGATGAAGGTCTCGACGCCCATGCGGAAGACGGGGTTGACGTAAGTAAACACGACGATCGGCGCGCCGATCTCGCGGCGCAGACATCCGATCAAGTCGAGCGATCGGCCGAGGCCGCCGCCGGCCGCGAGCGCACGTTCGGACGCCCGCTGAATCGCCGGCCCGTCCGCGATGGGATCGGAGAACGGCACGCCGATCTCGAGCACGTCGGCGCCGCCACGCGCGATCCCTCGAATGACGTCAGCAGACCGCTCGAAATCCGGGTCGCCCGCCGTGACATACGCCACGAGCCCCTTCCGACCAGCGGCCTGCAGCGCGTGAAACGTCTCTTCGATGCGCTTCATGTCGCGGGCTCCTCGCCGACGAGCCGCCGCACGGTCTCGACGTCTTTGTCGCCGCGCCCCGAGAGGTTCAACAGGATGATTTGCCCGCTGCTGAACGAGGCCAGGTGTTGCTGCACCCAGGCGACGGCATGCGACGACTCCAGCGCCGGCAGGATGCCTTCGTGGCGCGCGAGCCATTCGAAGCCGGCGATCGCATCGGCGTCGCCGATCCAGTCGTACTCCGTGCGACCGTTGGCCGCAAGCCAGGCGTGCTCGGGTCCCACCGACGCGTAATCGAGGCCGGCCGAGATCGAATGCGTCTCGAGGATGTTGCCGTCCTCGTCCTGCAGCACCAGGCTCCGCGTGCCATGCAGGACGCCGGCGTGGCCGCGCGCAAATCGCGCCGCGTGATCGCCCGGCGCAAGCCCACGGCCGCCGGCCTCGACGCCAATCAAGCGCACCAGGCTGTCAGACACGAACGCGTCGAAGATGCCCATCGCATTGCTGCCGCCGCCGACGCACGCGACCACCGCGTCTGGCAACCGGCCAGCGGCGTCCAGAATCTGCTGGCGCGCCTCCTGCCCGATCACCGACTGGAACTCGCGCACCATCAACGGATACGGATGCGGGCCAAGCACCGACCCCAGCAGATAGTAGGTCGTGGCAACGTTCGACACCCAGTCGCGCATCGCTTCGTTGATGGCGTCCTTGAGCGTCCGGCTGCCGGCATCGACGCGCTCGACGCGGGCACCGAGCATGCGCATGCGAAACACGTTGAGCGCCTGCCGGGCCATGTCTTCCGCACCCATGTAAACGACGCACTCGAGACCGAGCAGCGCGCAGGCGGTCGCCGTGGCGACGCCGTGCTGCCCGGCGCCTGTCTCGGCGACGATGCGCGGCTTGCCCATGCGCTGCGCGAGCAGCGCCTGGCCGAGGGCGTTGTTGATCTTGTGCGCGCCGGTGTGCGCCAGATCTTCACGCTTGATGAACAGGCGAACGCCGGAGGCGGCCGTGACACGGCGCGCTTCGTACAGTGGAGTGGGCCGCCCGACGTAGGTCGAGAGCAGGTCCGTCAAGGAGGCGATGAATTTCGGATCGCGACGCGCCGACAGGTACGCGACGGCGAGGTCCTCGACCGGCGCCATGAGCGTCTCCGGCACGAACCGGCCGCCGAACTCCCCGAAGTACCCTCGTTCGTCCGGATCGCGCCGGCCGAACATCGGCCCTGGCGTCTCGTGTCTCACGGTCGTCACGCTCGTCCTCCCTGCTCGGCCGCGGCGAAGAACGCCGCCAGGCGACTCGCGCTCTTGATCCCGGGCTCGCTCTCGACGCCTGACGAGACATCCACGGCCCACGGCCGAACGCGAGCAATCGCCATCATCACATTCTCGGGGTTCAGGCCGCCGGCGAGGACGACTGGCCGGCGTAACGCAATCTGCGCTGCGCGTTCCCAATTGGGAACCTGACCCGTACCGCCCCGCCTCACCGGATCGGTCGCGTCGACGAGCGGCGTCGTGGTGATCGGCAGCCCCATCGCGCGCGCGACGTCGTCGTCCGTCTCGGACGGGACGGCCTTGATGAGCCGTGCGCCCACCGCGTCGTAGTCCGCGACGGCCTCGTCGCCATGCAGTTGAACGGCGTCGAGATCGACGTCGCGCACAATCGCGGCGACCTCGGCCGGCGAAGCGTTGACGAAGACCCCCACCCGCGCGACGAAGGGCGGCACGCTCCGGGCGATCGATCGCGCGAGCAACGGCGTGATCGCGCGCGGACTCGACGGCCAGAACACGAACCCGAGCGCGCTCGCGCCGAGCTCGACCGCCAGGACGGCGTCCTCGGCGCGGGTAATGCCGCAGATCTTCACGCGCACCGTCATGGCCGGGTCTCCCGGAGAGCGCCCGCCGACATCAGCATCGCCGAGAGCGCGGCGCCCGGATCGGGCGCGCTCATGAAACGCTCGCCGATGAGAAACGCCCGGTAGCCGAGCGCCCGCAGCCGGACGAGGTCGTCCGCCGACTTGATCCCGCTTTCGGCGACGGCAGTGATGCCTGGCGTCAGATGTGCCGCGACCTCGGTAAAGACGTCGCCTGAGACGGCGAGCGTGCGGAGGTTGCGGCTGTTGACGCCGATGATGTCCGCGCCAGCGTCTCGCGCCCGCGTGAATTCGTCGCCGTCGTGGACCTCCACCAGCGCGGCCAGCTCGAGTTGACGGGCTTCCGCAATCAGGGATTTCAGCTCCTGGTCGCCGAGCGCCGAGACGATCAGCAGCACCGCATCGGCTCCAGCGGCGCGCGCTTCGACCAGCTGAAACTCGGTGACGACGAAGTCTTTGCGCAGGAGCGGCACGTCCACCACGTCGCGCACGGCGCGGAGGTGATCGATCGACCCGTCGAAGAACGTGGGCTCGGTCAGAATTGACAACGCCGCCGCACCCGCCCGCGCGTACGACGTCGCGATGGCGACCGGGTCGTACTGCGCGCGCAGGACGCCGCGCGAGGGCGACCGCCGCTTGCATTCGGCGATCACGCGGTAGCCAGTGGCCTCGAGGCTGGCGCGGAACGCCTGGCCGCGAGGGCGGCGCTGGCCCGCCTCGCGCGCCAGCGATCCCCCGATCGCCGCCTCACGCAGCTCAGCCGATCGGCGCGCACCTGCGACGACGGTCGTGAGAAGGTCGCCCGTCATTTTCCGCACACGCTCCGGAGGCCCGTCAGGACTGCGCGCGGCCCGCCCGCTGTCGATGCTGTCGCCAGCCGCGTGGATTCCGTGCTGCAAGGACTCCGCGCGGCCGGAGATGAGGAGCGCGGCGCCGGCGTTGAGCAGCACGACTTCGCGACGCGGGCCCTTCTCTCCGTCGAGCACGGCTTCGATCGCCGCCGCATTGCCGTCGGCGGTGCCGCCGGCGAGATCGCTCGCCTTCGCCAGCGCGAGCCCTACGTCCGCCGGATGGACGTAGAACGTGTTGACGCTCCCATTCCGCAGCTCGGAGACCTTGGTATGACCGAGCGTCGAGATCTCATCCAGTCCGCCGGCGCCGTGCACGACCCACGCGCGTTCCGCGCCAAGCAGCCCCAGCGTCCGCGCGACGAGCTCGGTGTGCTCGGGCCGCGACACGCCGACGAGCTGGCGGCGGGCGCCGGCCGGATTGGTCAGCGGCCCGAGGAGATTGAAGGCAGTCCGCACGCCGAGCTCCCGGCGCGTCGGCCCTGCGTGCCGCATCGACGGATGCCACGCCGGCGCGAAGAAGAACGCGAGGCCGGTGCCGGTCAGCGCCTGGACGACGCGATCGGGCGGCGCCTCGAGCGCAATGCCGAGCGCTTCGAACACGTCGGCCGATCCGCACTTGCTCGACACCGCGCGGTTTCCGTGCTTGGCGACCCGGACGCCCGCGCCGGCGACGACGAACGCCGCGGCGGTCGAGACGTTGAAGGTCTGGGCGCCGTCGCCGCCGGTGCCGCAGGTGTCGAACACCTCGCCGACCGGCGCCGGCATCGGCACGGCCCGCGCCCGCATCGCGCGCGCGAACCCGACCATCTCGCCGGGCCGTTCGCCCTTGAGCGCCAGCGCCATCAGCAAACCAGCGATATGCGCCGGCTGGGCCTGGCCGTCCATGATCAGCCCCATCGCCTGAGTGGCTTCGTCGCTCGTCAGGTCGTCGAACCGCCGTAGTTTCTCGAGAAGTGGCGCAAACATGGGTCACCGCGTCTCGAGGAAGTTCTGCAGCAGCCGGTGCCCCGTCGAGGTCAGGACCGACTCGGGATGGAACTGCACGCCGAACACCGGCCAGCTCTCGTGCCGCACGCCCATGATGGTGCCGTCGTCGACGACCCAGGAGGTCCGCACGAACCCCTGCGGGAGCGCGGTTGGCGGAATGACGAGCGAGTGATACCGCCCGACTTCGATCTGCGGCGCGAGGCCGGCGAACAGATGCGTCCCGTCGTGGGCGACGAGTGACGTCTTGCCGTGCATCGGCGCGGCCGCGCGCACGACTTCGCCCCCGAACGCAATCGCGAGCGCCTGGTGTCCCAGGCACACGCCGAGAATCGGCAGCCGGCCGCCGAACTTTCGCAGGGTCTCTACCGTCACGCCCGCAGTTTCGGGCCGCCCGGGGCCTGGCGAAATCACGATTTGCGCCGGCGCCTGCTGCTCGATCTCGTCGAGCGTGATCGCGTCATTCCGCACGACACGGACCTCGGCACCGAGCTCACCCAGCCGGTGCGCCAGATTCCAGGTGAACGAGTCGTAGTTGTCGATTAGGAGCAGCATTCTCTCTCGCCCTCTCGGCAAGGAGGCAATGGGCCAATGAGGCAATGCGGCAATGGGGCAATGTCCAACATTGATTTCATTGCTTCAGAGCCCACGATTCGCCATCTCGAGCGCCTGCACGAGCGCGCGCGCCTTGTCCTGCGTCTCCTCGAACTCCGCCGCCGGGTGGGAGTCGGCGACGATGCCGGCGCCGGCCTGGATGGCGGCGTGCTGGCCCCGCATCGCAATGGTCCGAATCGCGATACAGAAATCGAGGTTGCCGGCAAAGTCGAGATAGCCGACCGCCCCGCCGTACAGCCCGCGCCGCGAGGGCTCGAGCCCGCCGATGATCTGCATCGCGCGAATCTTCGGAGCGCCGGTGAGCGTGCCGGCCGGGAACGTCGCGACGAGCGCGTCGAGCCGATCGCGGTCCTCGGCCAGCCGGCCCTCGACCCGCGACACGAGATGCATCACATGCGAGAAGCGCTCGAGCGTCATGAACTGCGGCACCCGAACGCTGCCGACCTCGGAGACACGGCCGATGTCGTTGCGGCCCAGGTCCACGAGCATGACGTGCTCCGCGCGCTCTTTCTCGTTCCGCCGGAGCTCGTCGGCCAGCCGCTGGTCTTCGTCGGGATTCGCGCCGCGGCGGCGTGTTCCGGCGATCGGATGCGTTTCCACATGCCGCCCTTCGACACGCACGAGCATTTCCGGTGAGGCGCCGACGATGGCGTGCTCGCCCATGCGGATGAAGAACATGTAGGGCGACGGGTTGATGTGACGCAGGGCGCGGTAGACGTCGAACGCCGGAGCGGATGTCGAGGCGTCGAAGCGCTGCGACAGGACGGCCTGGTAGATCTCGCCGGCGGCGATGTCTTCCTGAATCTTCTTGACCGCGCCTTCGAACGACTCGCGCGACTGGTTGGCGACCACTTCGAACGGCGGCGCGTCTCGCCGTTCGGCGCGCGAGAGGTTGCGCTCCAGCTCGCGCTCGAGAAAGTCGATCTTCGCGCAGGCGAAGTCGTAGAGCCCGCGAAGATCTTCGCCCGGCCGCAGCCGCGCGTTGGCCACCGCGAGGATCCGATGCTTGACGTGATCGAACGCCAGGATGGTGTCGAAGATCATGAACGCGGCCTGATCGCGGTCCGCCGGCGGCTTGTCCAGCGCCACGGCGCTCTCGAACCACTCGGCGGCGTCGTAGTCGAGATAGCCGACGGCGCCGCCGATGAAGCGCGGCAGCTCGGGCACGAATGGCGCCTGAAACTCGGTCATCAGCCCGCGCAGCACGTCGATGAACGGCTCGCTCCGGCCGGTCTGCACGCCGGCCTGCTCCACCGTCGTCTTTGCGTCGCGGCCGCGCAGGATCATGAAGGGGTCCTTGCCGAGGAACGAGTAACGGCCGACGTGCTCGCCGCCTTCGACGCTCTCGAGCAGGAACGCGTAGTCCGAGTGCTCCGCGATCTTCAGGAACGCCGACACCGGCGTCAGCAGGTCCGCCATGATCTCGCGCCACACCGGAACGAAGGTACCGCGCCGCGACAGCTCCACGAACTCTTCGAACGTCGTTGTTCTCATGTCCTCACCGATTCCTGTCCCAGGAACTCCAGGGCGCCGCGCTCGACGGCGGCGGCCGGGTGCCGTCATGCCCGTCCACCACTCGAACTGGCGGCACGCCTGTGCGACCAGCATCTCGAGACCGCCGATCGTCTGCGCCCCAGCTTCGCGCGCCCATCGAAGCATCGTGGTTTCGAGCGGGTTGTAGACCATGTCGTAGACGAGCGGCCCGGCCAGCGACTCGCGGCCAATCGGCGCCGCGTCGGCGTTGGGCCAGGTCCCGACCGGCGTCGTGTTGACCAGGAGATCCCAGCCGCGATCCGGCGGCCAGCTCGTCGACTCGACGTGCAGTTCGCTGGCGAGCGCGTCTGCGGCCTCGCGCCGGCGGGCGCTGATCGCGATCCGGGCGCCCTGCGCGCGCAGTCCCCACACGGCGCTCCGCGCCGCGCCGCCGGCGCCGAGAATCACCGCGCGCCGCCCGGTCAGCCGGATGCCGCGACGCTCGATCGGTGCCAGGAACCCGGCGACGTCGAAGTTGCGGCCTTCCCAGCCGGTCGCGGCGCGCCGGATGGTGTTCACGGCGCCAATTCGCGCGCTGAACTCGTCGGCAGCGACGCCGTGCTCGCGCAGCGCGACCTTGAGCGGCGCCGTGACGCTGACGCCTTGCACGCCGATCGCGTCGGCCAATGCCAGCAGATCGGCCGGGTCGCGCGTTTCGAGCGGGACATACACGGCGTCGAGCCCAGCCGCCGCGAGCGCGGCATTGTGCATCGCCGGGGAGGCGGAGTGGCCGAGCGGCGCGCCCGTCACCGCATAGAGGGTCGTCGCCGGCGTCGTGTTGCGAACGCGATACATATTGATGAGCGCGTCGGGCGAGACCTGCCCCGGCGCCGCTTCTCCGCCATACGTCCACAGCGATCCGAAGAGGAACGGACACAGGCGGGAGACTTGCCCCGCCGGGCCCATGGCGATCGCGATCACATCGCGGTGGCCGCGCATGGCGTTGCGCAGCGTGATGCAGTCGGACAGGCGCCGGGCCATCACCGCGGCCTTGACGATCGCCGGCCCCGCGGCGCGCATGTCCGCGACCAGGCGCGTCAGATCCTGCGGCACGCCGTCAAAGTCGTGCACCGAGAGAATGAGGCGGGTCCGCTCGCCGCGCGGCAGCTGCCTCCAGTCCGCTCGCCACTCGACATCGACGAACTCTGCGCCCAGGCGAATCGCCTCGGCCAGCACGCGCAGCCGGTCCTGTTCGCTCCCGTGGTAGCGCCCGCCTTCCCACGCCGGGCGGCAGGTGACAATCACGGCTTTCGTGCGGCCCTCGAGCGCCGCCGGGACGTCGAGGTCGGTGACGCCATCGAGGCGCAGCTCGATCAGATCGGCGGCCACGGCGCGGTCCCGCGCGCGCCTGAGGTCGGCCATGCGATCGGCCGTCACGGTCTCGCACACCAGGGTCGGCGTCATCTCACCCTAAAAAGCAAAAGCCCCATCAGCGTTTGGCTGAAGGGGCCGCAACATCCGCGAATCGTCTCGTGCTGCTAGCGCGCGCGGTCCCCTTCTGGCCTGGACGTAAACCACCACCAATACGACCAGGAGGTCGCGGCGAAGGCACGTGGGGTCAAGAAGGTCGCCACTCGGAAGCTCAGACTGGGGAGACTACCAAAGGCGGCCGCCGCGGTCAAACCGGAGCCGTCGCACCTTCAACCTCAGAAGTCGGAAGCCAGAAGTTAGAAGTGTTATAAACGAGTCAGCCCCGACATGCGCCGCCTCACCCGGCTCACCGTCGTCGTCGCCGTGCTCGTGTTGGGCGGCGTCGCTGCCCTGCCGGCCCAGGCGCCGACGCTCATGCCGATTTCCGAGGTCCGGCCCGGCATGGTTGGCATCGGACGCACCGTGTTTGCCGGCGACGTCCTCGAAGACTTCAAAGTCAATGTCATCGGCGTGCTGCGCAATGTGATGGGGCCGCAGCGCGACCTCATCCTCGCCAAGCTCGAGGGCGGGCCGCTCGCGACGACTGGCGTCATTCAAGGCATGAGCGGAAGCCCGGTCTATATCGACGGCCGGCTGGTCGGCGCCGTGTCGTATGCATTGGGATCGTTTCCGCGCGAACCGATCGCGGGCATCACGCCGATCTCGGAGATGATCGACGCCGTCAACGGCACCGGACCGCGCGTCGCGGCGGCGCTTCCCGTGGCGCCGGGCCCGCTGACGACGGAGGCGGTCTATTCCTCGCTCGCGCGCCTGGCTGGCCGCGCCGGTGTGCCGCTCGGCCGGTTGTCCGATCAGGCGCGTGTGCTTGGGCCCGCGTCGCTCGCCGATCTCGCGCCGGCCCTGCGGCCGATCGGCGCGGCGATGGTGTTCAGCGGTTTCGATCCCGCTGTCGATCGCGATCTGCGCCACGCGCTGGTCGTGGGATCGCCCAACCAGGCGCCGGCGACGTCGTCGCGTTCGAGCGCGCCGCCGCCTCTTCGTCCAGGCGATGCCGTCGGCATGAGTCTGGTGCGCGGCGACTTCGAGATGGGCGCCACCGGTACCGTCACCCACCTGATCGGGGATCGCGTCTTCGCGTTCGGCCATCCGTTCCTCAATCTCGGCCCGACGTCGTTCGCGATGACGCGGGCGCACGTCTACATGGTGTTGCCGAGCCTCGACTCCTCGATGAAGATTGCGACGCTCGGTCCGGTGATCGGCGTGATGAACCAGGACCGGGCGACCGCTGTCGGCGGCACCATCGGCGCCGGGCCGCGTGAGCTCGAGATGAACATCACGCTGACTTCACCGCGCGCCGCGGATCGACAGATCAAATTGTGGGTGCTGCACGATCAGGCGCTGACGCCGCTCTTCTCGTACGTCGGCATCCTCAACGCGCTCGTGGCCTACGAGCGGCAGACCGGCGCACTCACCGTCGCCGCGCGGGGCACGATTTCGTTCGGCGCTGACGGGCAGGTCGAGTTCGACGACGTCTTCACGGGCGAGACGACGGTGGCGCTGGCCGCGTCGGCGGTGACCGGCGCCGTCCAGGCCGCGGCCAACAACGAGTTCAAGGCGGTCCTCCCCGAGCGGATGGACCTGACACTCCGGACCGGTGAGCGGCAGGAGAGCACGACGATCGAGCGTGTGTGGCTCGACACCACCAAGCCGAAGCCTGGTGCGACCCACTCGCTCCAGGTGATGCTCCGCAACTACCGCGGCGACACCGAGACGTTGTCGGTGCCAGTCGAGATGCCGGCGCAGTCCAGCGGACCGTTGACGCTTCTCGTGAGTGACGCGGCGACCCTGACGACGCTCGAGCAGCGCGAACTGAAGCCGAACAAGCCGGGCAGTTGGCCTGCAGTGCTCGCGCAGATGAACGCGACCCGGCGCAACAACCGCCTCTATGTGCGGCTGATTTCCTCGAGCCCGGGCACGGTCGTCGCCGGCGACACACTGCCGGCACTGCCGGCGTCTGTGCGATCGATTCTCGACGAAGACAAGACGGTCCAGACCGCCCCGGTCGCCAAGAGCGTCGTCGGCGCCTGGGAGCGGCGCCTCGATCGCGCGGTTCGCGGCTCCCGCGAGCTCACCGTCACGCTGACGTCCCGTTGACCGGGGTCTCTTTGATGCGCGTGCGCCTGCTGTTGATTCTGTTCCTGCTCTCGACGATCTGCCTCGCGGGCTCGGCGTCGGGACCGGTATTCTGGACCACCGCCACGGCGGCCGAGTTTCTCCGCGGCACCTCTGACGGCGTCTTCGTCAGCAGTGAGGGCGTCGTCTCGCCCGGTCCGCTCTTGACGAGCCGGCTGACGTCCGCGCCAACGCAGGTGTGGAGCCTGATTGAAGCGGCGGATGGCACGCTGTTGGCGGGCACCGGCGGCGACGGCCGGGTGCTGCGCCTGCGCACCGGACAGCCTGACGCGACGGTGTTCGACGCCGACGAGAGCAACATCTTCGCGCTCGCCGCCGCCGGAGATCGCGTCTACGCCGCGTCGTCACCGGACGGCAAGGTCTACGTCATCGAGGGAACGGCGGCCGCGCGCGTCTTCTTCGATCCGGACGAGAAGTACATCTGGGCCCTGGCGGTCGATGCGAGCGGCCGCGTGTGGGTCGGTGCCGGCAATCCTGCGGTCATCTATCGCGTCGAGCCGACCGGCCTGAGCCGGGTCGTCTACAAGCCCGCCGCGGCGCATGTCGTGTCCCTCGGGTTGGACGGGACCGGCAGGATGCTGGCCGGGACTGAGTCGCCGGGCCGGCTGTACCGCTTCGCCGCCGACGACAAGCCGTTCGTGCTGCTCGACTCGGGAATGACCGAATTGCGTGCGGCGTCCGTCGACCGCACGGGCGTGGTCTTTGCGGCCGCGGTGTCGCGCGGCGACGACGCCGCGCCGGCGAGCGGCGAGACGACCAGCGTCGCGGTGACGCTTCCCCCGCCGGCGGCCGGGTCTGGATCCAGCCCGGGGTCGAGCCACCAGTTCGAGCACGCCGCCGGCCCGGCGCTCGGTTCTGTACCGGATCGATCCGAACGGCACGTGGGAGCCGGTGTGGGAAACGAGCGACGTCATCTACGACCTGGCGGCAGCGGACGATGGCGGCGTGCTTGCGGCCACCGGACCGGAAGGCCGGCTGTATCGCGTCGAGCGGGGGCGAGACGTGCTGCTGCTCACTGGCGTCGACGCGAAGCAGATCACGCGTTTTGCGACCGCGCCCAAAGCCGGCGCGCGTCTGGCGGCGTTCGCGACTGCCAATCCTGGCCGGGTCATCGCCCCAGGTTCCGGGGATCAGGCGACGTCAACCTACGTTTCGTCCGTGCGCGACTCGAAAAGCGTCGCGACCTGGGGGCTCATTCGCTGGGAAGGCGCCGGCCAGATCACCCTCGCGACCCGGTCGGGCAACACCGAGAAACCGGATGATTCATGGAGCGATTGGTCGGCCGCCTACTCGCGACGCGAGGGCGAAGCGATCACGAGCCCGGCCGCGCGGTTCCTGCAGTGGCGCGCCGTCCTCACGCGCGGCACGGCGGCCTCTCCCATGCTCACCTCAGTGACCGTGGCGTATTTGCCGCGCAACACACGGCCGGTCGTCACGTCGGTGACGGTGCATCCGCCCGGGGTCGTGTTTCAGCGGCCGTATTCCAGCGAAGACGGCGCGATCGCCGGACTCGATGACGCCGTCGCCGACGCGCGGCGCCCCGCGGGGGATCCGGGCCCGCCCGCCCCGGCGCCAGGCCGTCGCATGTTTCAGAAAGGGCTGCAGACGATTGCGTGGAAGGCGGAAGACGCCGACACCGACCGCTTGTCGTACGCGCTGCACTTTCGTCGCGAGGGCGAGACCGCCTGGCGGCCGCTCCGGACCGAACTGAACGACACGATCTTCGTGTGGGACACGAGCGCGGTCGCCGACGGCCGCTACGTCTTGCGCGTCAGCGCGACGGACAGCCCGAGCAACGCCGTCGATCGGACCCTGGTCGGTGAACGGATCAGCGATCCGATCGACATCGACAACACGCCGCCGGCGGTCACGACCGAAATCACCCGACAAGGCGGGACATCGCGGCTCGTGGTCCGCGTCCGCGACGTGACGAGCCCGATTCTCAAACTGGAATACTCGCTGGCCGGCGGCCCCTGGCAGCTGGTCTACCCCGCCGACGGCCTCGCCGACTCCCCCGAGGAGCGTTACGAGATCCCGCTCGCCAACGACGCCGACGCAGCCCGCATCATGCTGCGCGCGACTGATCTACTGCAGAACGTGACTGCGGCGGGGGTCAAATAGGAGCGCAGCAGAAGAGCTCTTCTCCGTGTCCTCTAGCCCTTCTCCGTGTCCTCGTTCTTACTCCATTTTGGCGCTCACGCCGGTGTTGGTCACGAGACGAATGCGGTAGACCGAGAGCGGGCCGGCCGAGGCGACCATCGCATCGCGGAAACGGAAGCGGCTGAGGTCGTCGAGGATCGACAAGGTGTGCCGGCGGTCGTCGGCGGCCATCGAGGCCAGATCGACGAGGTGGCCCTGCGGCACGAGCGCCGAAGTCAGGGCGCCCACGAGATCGCGCTCGGTCGGCAGGCCCAGCATCGCCGGCATCACACGGCTGCCCGCGGACGCGAACTCATCGCCGGTGTCCACTTCGATCAGCCGCGCATCCTTGGCGTCACGTCCCTGGGTGGCTTCGATCAACAACCGGCCCGCCGGCGCGCCGAGGTTGCTGATGAGCGCAGACAGCGAGTCTTCACGTACGGGGACGGGCCCGAACAGCAGCAGCGCGGCGGCAAACACCACCGAGATGAACGTCGCGGCGACCGATCCGCCGCCGACGATCACCCAGTGCCAGTCGTCGACGCCGCGGCGGAAGATCCCGCGCCAGGATTGAGACTCCTCGGCGGCAATCCGCGACACGACACCGCCGGCGAGTCCGAGCATGGGCGGCACGGCGGCCTCGACCGAGGCCGCCTCCCGCAGGACCGCGCCGAGTCCCCGCAGCCCGGCCACAGCGTCGGCACAGGTGACGCAGGTCTCGAGGTGCTGCGAGACACGAAGCATCTCCGCGCCGGCCAACTCGCCGTCAACGAACTCGTTGAATTGCGAATGCACGGCCTTGCACGCGACCGTTGTCATCTCGCCCCCAGTGCCAGCCGCAGGTTTTCGCGCGCCCTCGCGAGGCGGGACTTGACGGTGCCCACCGCGACGCTGAGTGACGCGGCAATCTCGTCGTAGCTCAAGCCGTCGATTTCCCGCAAGACGATCACGGCGCGCTGATCGAATGGCAATCCGTCGAGCGCCTGCCAGACCCGGCTCGAGGTTTCCCGCTCCTGGAGCACCCGGTCGGGCATCGCGAAGTTGCGCGATTCCGGCAACTCGCCGTGCGACGCCGCGTGCTCCTCGAGTGCGACCTGCTGGCTGCGATGCCGGCGTCTCCACCATCGCTGCCGGTTCGACGCCTGGTTGACGACAATCCGATAAATCCACGTCCGGAGTGTCGAGCGCCCGCGGAACTGCGGCAGGGTTCGAAACACCCGGAGGAACACTTCTTGAGAGAGGTCCAGCGCTTCCTGAGGATCACCCAGGAGGTGAAACGCCAGCTGATACACCATCCGTTGATGGTCGGTCACCAGCCGGGTGCAGGCTTCTTCGTCGCCAGAGGCACACTGCTGCACGAGCGCCCAATCGGCACTTGCCGCATCTGGCCATGTCAGCACACGAAATGGCTTCAATGACGCCTCTTCCGCCATGGTAGCACTCCTCTTCCCGGCGGAACCCTGTGGTGCACTCCGGTTAGACCCCGGCAGACGGCCGGAGTTCCCGACGATAAGATGGACCGGGTGAAACGGGTCCTCACACTGTTGGGACTGCTGGTCGCTGGCGCCGGTCTGGCAGCCGCCGGGGTCACGCTCGTGCAGCGGCTGGGCGACGAGCGGCAGTACCGCGCCCTGCTGGCGCAGGGCGAGCAGGCGCTCGACGCCGGCAACGCATATGGCGCCATCGAGGCGTTCAGCGGCGCGCTGGCGATCCGGCCCGGCTCGATGGTCGCGTATTACCGGCGCGGCGAGGCGTACCGCGTCCAGAACCAGCCGGCTGAAGCCGTGTCCAACCTGCGGGAGGCCGCCCGGCTGGCTCCCCAGGCGCCCGAACCGCTCATCGCGCTGGGCGACCTGTACAGCGCCGCCGGTGACGACACGCAAGCTGCGACGTGGTACGGCGCGGCCGCGGACCGGCTGAAAGATGAAGACCCGCTGCTGCTGTACCGGCTCGCGCTCGCCCGGTATCGGGCGGGGATGCCGGCGACGGCCGTCGCTCCACTGCAGGAAGCCATCGAGCGGCGTGACAGCTTCGCCGAAGCGCACTATCTCCTGGGCCTGGTCTATCGGGACGTGCGCAACTTCGACGCGGCGACCGCCTCGCTCGAGCAGGCCCTCCGTATCGATCCAGGGCTGATCGCCGCCCGCGAAGAGCTCGCCGACCTGCACCGCACGCAGGGCCGCACCGTGGACGAGATGCAACAGCTGCAGAGCCTCGCGGCCCGCGATAGCCAGGTCACCCGCAGGGTCGCGATCGCGCTCGCCGAAGCGCGGTACGGCCAGTACGACGGCGCCTTGCGGACGCTGTCGGACGCGCAAGCCGCCGCGCCGGCAGATTCGCGGGTCCAGGTCGCCCTCGGCCGCGTCCATCTGGCCCGCGCCGAGCGCACGCGCGATCGCGAGTCGATCTCGCGCGCGATGATCATCCTCGAGCGCGCGCTTGGCGGGACGGTCCGGCGGAGCGAAGGCCTCGCGCTGTACGGCCGGGCGCTGGCCCTCTCCGGCGACCTGGCCGGGGCCGAGCGGCTGCTGCGCGACGCGGTCGCCACGTCCCCCGTCGATCTCGAAGCGTTTCAGTATCTCGCCGACGTGGCCGAGCGGCTCTCGCACGACCTCGTGGCGCGCGACGCCCTCGTCAACCTCGACGTCCTGCAAGGCGACACCGCCGACGCCAGCGTCCGCGCGAATCGCGCGCGGCGGATCGGCGCCCTGTCGCTTCGGGCCGGCGATCCGAAAACCTCAGCGACCTACCTCAACCGCGCCGTCGACGCCGGCCACGCGGACCCGGCGACGCTCGGAGAGTTGGCGCGGGCCCGCTGGCTCTCCGGCGACGCCGCCGCCGCGCGCGCCGTGCTCGCGCGGGCCATGCAAGCGGCACCGCGCGACGCGGAGCTGCAACGGATCGCGCGGATGATCAAGTGAAGACGCCCGCGCCGCAGAGCGGCGCGGCCCGAGGCGTGGGGGTGGGGCCCGACGCCGCTGAGTAAAGTTGGCCAACTTTTGTTAGAGGCGCGGGGCCCCACCCCCGCGCTCGGGCCGCGCGCCGTCGCGGCGCGCGGGCGATCACGTCGCTCGCGGGTCGAACCGATCGCGCAGCGCATCACCCGCGAAGTTGAAGCCCATGACGAGAATCGCGATCGACAGACCTGGCACCAGGGTCAGATGCGGCGCTTCGAACAGATGCGATCGGCCCGCATCCAGCATCGTGCCCCAGCTCGGCGTCGGCGGCTGCACGCCGAGTCCGAGGAAGCTGAGCGAGGCTTCCGCGATGATCGCCCCCGCCATGCCGAGCGTCGCCTGCACCGTGACGGCTGAAAACGTCGCCGGGATCACGTGTCGCAACAGGACGCGCGAGACGGGGGCGCCCATCGCGCGGGCCGCCTGCACATACTCGAGCTCGCGCACTTTCAGCACCTGGCCGCGCACCAGCCGCGCGTAGCCCACCCATCCGATCACGACCAGCGCCAGCACGACGTTCGTCAGGCTCGGGCCGAGCACCGCGACCAGCGCAATCGCCAGCAGGATGCCGGGAAACGCCAGCAGCACATCCATCACGCGGCCCAGCAGGTCGTCGATCCAGCCGCCGGCGTAGCCCGCAATGGCGCCGAGGCCAACGCCGACAATCGATGAGATGGTCACGACCGTAAACCCCACCAGGAGCGAGATCCGCGCGCCCGCGAGCAGCCGGGCCAGCACGTCGCGGCCGAGCTCGTCCAGGCCGAGCGGATGACCGAGCGACGGTCCTGCGAGCCGAAGCG
Source organism: uncultured Acidobacteriota bacterium (assembly GCA_963816795.1). Taxonomy (GTDB): domain Bacteria; phylum Acidobacteriota; class Vicinamibacteria; order Vicinamibacterales; family SCN-69-37; genus CAWFLT01. The sequence continues at coordinate 248,952 of CAWFLT010000011.1, forward strand.
GCAGGTCCTGCGCCACCGGATCCTGCGGGACCAGCCACGGGCCGAACACGGCCGCCACGACCGCGAAGATCACGACGCCCAAACCGATGCGGCGCGTCACTGGTAACGAATCCTCGGATCGAGCCACGCATAGGCCAGGTCGACGAGCAGATTCATCGCGACGTACGTCACGGCGATGAACAGGATGCAGCCCTGCACCAGCGGATAGTCGCGGAAGTTGATCGCCTGAATCAGCAGGCGGCCCACGCCCGGCCAGGCAAAGATCGTCTCGGTGATGATCGTTCCCGTGAGCACGGCGCCGAGCTGCAACCCGATGATGGTGACCACCGGGATCAGGCTGTTCCTGAGCGCGTGCGCGATGACGGCGCGCAGCCGCGACAGCCCGCGCGCGCGCGCGGCCAGGACGTAGAGCTCTCGCAGTTCGTCGATCAGGCTGGCCCGCGTCATCCGCGCCAGGATCGCGGCGAGCGCCGCCCCAAGCGTCACCGCCGGCAAGACCAGGTGCTGCCACGTGCCCGTGCCGGAGACCGGCAGCCAGCCCAGCGTCACCGCAAACACGATCGCGAGCAGCGGGCCCAGCCAGAAGTTCGGCATCGAGATCCCGACCAGCGAGATCGCCATGGCCATCTGATCGATCCACCCGCCGCGAAAGATCGCCCCCACGATGCCGAGCGGAATCGCGATGACGATCGCGACGAGCATCGCCGCCAGCGCCAGTTGCGCGGTCCTGCCGAGCCGCTGGGCAATCTCCTGCCGAACCGGCGTGTTGTAGCGAAACGACGTGCCCAGATCCCCGCGTACGAGGCCGACGAGATAGTCGCGGTACTGCGAGGCGAGCGGCGCGTCGAGCCCGAGTTTGGCACGCAGATCCGCCAGGTCTGCCGGCGGCGCGGTTTCTCCGAGCATCGCTTCCGCCGGATCGCCCGGCACCAGGTGAATCAAGAGGAACACCAGCGTCGCCACGCCCAGCAGCACCGGGACGGTGAGCACAACGCGACGAACGGCGTAACGCAGCACGGCGCGGCGATGATCGCCCAAGCCCGCCCGTCAGGCAACTCCGCGCGAGTCTTCATCCGGCTTGAGCCCGAGACGACGCAGCGCCTTGGTGAGGCCCTGGCGAGTGAGTCCAAGCTCGCGGGCGGCCGCAGATCGCCGCCCGCCGTGCCGGGCCAGCGCGGCGGCGACCGTCCGCTGTTCGAAGATCCGGCGGGCGTCCTCGAGTGGCACGCAGAGATCCGGCGCCGCGACGGCCCCGGCGCTTTCGAGCGCCTGGGTGACATGCCGCCCCGAGACGCGACCCCTCGCGGGCGCAAGGACGGCCAGCGCAGCGATGACGTTCTGCAGTTCGCGCACGTTGCCGGGCCAGTGATACCGGCAGAGGGTCGCGAGGGCGTCCGGCGTGAGCAACGCCCGCTTGCCGGTATCGACGAGCGCCTGCCGCCAGAATGCGTGCGCCAGCGTCGGCACGTCTTCGACGCGATCGCGCAGCGGCGGCACACGGATGCGGACCACTGCCAGCCGGAATCGCAGGTCCTCACGAAACGCGGCTCGCGTCGCCGCCTCCGCCAGCGGGAGGTTGGTCGCGGCGACAATGCGGACGTCGATCGCCCTCGTGCCGTTTTCGCCGAGCCGGCGGATTTCGCGCTCCTGCAGCACGCGGAGCAGCTTGGCCTGTGCCCGCGGCGACAGCTCGCTGACTTCGTCGAGAAACAGCGTGCCGCCGTGCGCCTGTTCGAAGAGCCCGACACGAGGCCCAATCGCGCCGGTGAAGGCGCCCCGAGTGTGGCCGAACAGCTCGGCCTCGATCAGCTCGTCGGTGAGCGCGGCGCAGTTGACCGCGGCGAACGGGCGGTCCCGGCGCGGGCTGAGACGATGCAGCGCGCGGGCCACGAGCTCCTTGCCCGTGCCGCTCTCCCCTTCGATGAGCACGGGGAACGCGGTCACCGCGGCGCGCCCGATCGCTTCGCGGAGCGCGGCGATCGCCGGGCTCCTGCCGACGATCTCCGGCGCTCGGGCGTGAGCGCTTCGCGCCATCGCCATCGCATCGATCCGGCTCCTGAGCGCAGGGGCCGTCAGCGCTGCCACCATCGTGACGGCTTCAACGAGCGCGGCGCTGTCCTCCGTGCGCCCACGCGCCAGCACGCGGCCGATGAGGACGCGTCCGTACCGGACCGGCGCCGCCACCATCACGAGGCCGCCGGTCACACGTGTCGAGACCTCGGGCGCGGCGAGTGCCGCCGCGACGTCGGCCGAGGCGAAGTCGCCGCGCGTCCAGCCGTCGGTGGCGACGAGCGATGCCCCGTCCGCTTCGACCATGCCGACACGGTCGGCACCGGTCTGCCGTCGCACCCACGCACAGGCTCCTGTGAGCGCGGCCAGTTCGTCATCGGCCTCCTGCACGAGCTGCAGCAAGGCCGGCACTCCCGTCACGACGCGCATGGTCCGCTCTCCATTGCTCCTGGTCTGCTTCGCCGTTCGCGGTCGCGGAAGCGACTGCCCGCGCAAGGCGGTTACAGCGGCGGCGCCGGCCAGGAGCGCGGCAGCCCGCTCGGCGTCGCCGGCCGCGCGGTACGCCGCCGCCCGGTCCGACGCCGATCGAATCCAGCTCAGATCCGTGATCCCGCCGGCGCGGCGCCGCGCGCCGCCGATCGGCCGCACGCTGCTCGGCGAGTACGAGCAGATGGCCGCGAGGGCTTCGCGTCGACAACGCTCGCACCCACTCGATCGCTGTCCGGCGCGAGGCTTTGTTCGGGTCGCACCAGATCACGACGTGGCGGCTCAGCACCGGCGACGCCCGCGACCGAGGCGGCGGCTTCGTCGCGCGAACGAAGACGAACCCGAGCGATCGCACACGCGCTGACACTGCCGATTCGAGCGCGGCCACCATGGTGTCGCGCGCGATGCGGCACACCCGGACACCGACGGCGCTGGCCTCTGCCGTTGCCGCGATGTGGTCCGCGATCCGGGAGAGGCGATCGGGCGCGCGTTCGCCCACCACCCGAAGCGACATCGCGCCTCACAGTGCAAGATGCGGTCCCTGCGAAACGTTCGCATTTGCCGGGCTCCGCGCCGGAGCCTTGCAGAAATTTCGATAGAATGACCGCCACGTGCTTCGATTTCTTACCGCTGGCGAATCGCACGGTCCCGCGCTCGTCGTGATCATCGAAGGGGTGCCGGCCGGTCTCGCGCTCGGTCCCGACCTGCTCAATCCCGATCTCGGCCGGCGTCAACTCGGGTACGGTCGCGGCCGCCGGATGGCCATCGAGCGCGATCGCGCGGAAATCCTGTCGGGCGTTCGGCGCGGCCGCACGCTGGGCAGTCCGATCGCGCTCCAGATTCGCAACAAAGACTGGGAGAACTGGCGCCACACGATGAGCGTCGAGGCCGAGCCCGACGAGTCGCTCCCCGGCGCCCGCCGCGCCGCCGTCACCCGGCCGCGTCCGGGGCACGCGGACCTGGCGGGCGGGCTGAAGTACGGGCGCGACGATCTTCGCGATGTCCTCGAGCGCGCCAGCGCGCGCGAAACGGCCGCCCGCGTCGCGGCCGGGGCGGTGGCGCGCGCCATCTTGACTCGGTTTGGTGTCGAGGTCGTGAGCCACGTCGTCGAAATCGGCGGCGCGAAGCTGGCCGATCCGCTCGCCGTCACCTTCGAAGCCGCCCGGGCGCTCGATGCGGAAGACGACGTCCGGTGCGTGGACGAAACGGTGGCCAGCGCGATGCGTGCGGCGGTGGATCGCGCGCGGGAGGCGGGCGATACCGTCGGCGGCTCGTTCGAAGTCATCGCCCGCGGCTTGCCGCCCGGGCTCGGCAGCTACGTGCAGTGGGACCGCAAGCTCGACGGACGGCTGGCGCAAGCCCTGATGTCCATCCCGGCAATCAAGGCGGTCGGCATCGGCCGCGGATCTGACGTCGCCCACCTGCCCGGCTCGAAAGTGCACGACGAGATCGTGCCGGCCGTCGCCAACGCCTCCGGTACCCTCAGCGGTCTCGCGCGCCCGACCAACAATGCCGGCGGGCTCGAGGGCGGCGTCACCAACGGCGAAGACATCCGCGTGACCGTCACGATGAAGCCGATCTCGACGCTCATGAAGCCGCTGCGCTCGGTGGACCTGGCGACCATGAAGGAGGCTCCGGCGGCGATCGAGCGCAGCGATGTCTGCGCGGTCCCGGCCGCCGCCGTCGTCGGCGAGGCCATGGTCGCGCTCGTGCTGGCCTCGGCCGTCATCGAGAAGTTCGGCGCCGACAGCATCGCCGAGATCGACGCCGCCTGGCGGCGGTACGCTGGCGACGTGACCCGCCGGCTCTCGCCGGGCCCGGGACCGGCCTGATGCTGCGCCCGATCGTCCGCTACCCGGCTCCGTCGCTCGCCGGGCGGGCCGCCGACGTCACGACGTTCGACGCTGAGCTCAGCCGCCTCATCGACGACATGATCGACACGATGTACGCCGCACCGGGCATCGGGCTGGCCGCCCCGCAGGTCGGCGTGCCGCTGCGCGTGTGCGTCATCGACTTGAGTGTCGGCCGCCGCGGCGGTGAGGTGCACGAACTGGTCAACCCGGAATTCCTCGCCCGCGACGGCATGCAACTCGAGGAAGAGGGCTGCCTGAGCCTGCCCGGATTCAACGCGACCGTGGCGCGCCCGGCGACGGCGACGATCCGCGCCCTTGATCGGCACGGCGTCTCTCGAGAGATTGTGGGCACCGGCCTGCTCGCCCGCGCGTTCCAGCACGAGGTCGATCACCTCGACGGCACCCTGTTTCTCGATCGGCTGCGCGGTATCAAGCGCGACGTGATCGCGCGCAAGATTCGCAAACTGCAGCGCGCCGGGAAGTGGTGATGCCGCTGCGGCTGCTCTACTTCGGCACGCCGGCATTCGCGGTGCCGACGCTTGCCGCGCTGGCACGCTCACCCCATCAAGTTGTCGGCGTGATCACGCAGCCGGACCGGCCTCGTGGCCGCGGCCACAAGGTCGTGCCGGAGGCGGTCAAGCTGGCCGCCATCGACTACGAACTGCCCGTCTTCCAGCCGACGCGGTTGAAAGATCCCGCACTCCTCGACGCGCTTCGCGCCGTCGAGCCGGACCTCGGCGTCGTCGCCGCCTACGGACGGATTCTGCCCGCCGAGATTCTCTCGCTGCCGCGCCTCGGACTCATCAACGTCCATGCGTCGCTGCTGCCTCGCTGGCGTGGCGCCGCACCGATCCACCGGGCCATTCTCGAGGGCGACGAGACGACCGGCGTGACGATCATGCGTGTCGTGCAGGCGCTCGACGCCGGTCCGATGCTGGCGGTGGTGCCGGTCACGATCGAGCCGGCCGAAACGAGCGTCGACCTCGAGCGCCGCCTCGCCGTGGCCGGCGCAGGCGCCGCGCTCGAGACCGTCAATCGCCTGGCACACGGCCTCGTCACCGAAACGCCGCAGGATGACGCGATGGCGACGTATGCGCGCAGGCTGGAACGGCGCGACGGCCAGATCGACTGGACGCGGCCGGCGACGGCGCTTCACAACCAGATCCGCGGCCTCCACCCGTGGCCGCTGGCGGCAGCGATGCTGCGTGGGAAGCGCGTCCTGTTCATCCGCGCAGAGGTAAACGCGACGGCGACGAGGCCGGCCGATCCCGGCACGATCGTCGAGGTGGCGGCCGACGCGCTAGTCGTGGCGACGGGCGACGGCGCCTTGCGCGTACTGGACATTCAGCCAGAGGGACGACCCGCGATGCCGGTTCGCGCCTTCCTCAGTGGCCACCAGATCGCGCCCGGCGACGTGTTTGCCCCGGTGCCGCTCGCGGTGCCATGAGCGCCGCGCGTCTCGCCGCCACCCGCGCCCTGGTCGCCGTCGAGCGCGGTCGGACGACGCTCTCGGCTGAAGTCGAGCACGCCCGCGCCGACCTCGACACGCGGGATCGCGCGTTCCTGCTCGAGCTGGTCGCCGGCACATTGCGCTGGCAGGCCGAGCTCGACGCGTGCCTGCAGTCAGTCTCACGGCAACCGATCGGGGCACTGGACGAAGGCGTCCGCGCCACTCTGCGGGCCGCCGCGTACCAGCTTCGCCACCTCGACCGCGTGCCGGTGCATGCCGTGGTGCACGAGTCGGTCGAAGTGGTGCGTGCGGTGGGCGCGCCGCGCGCCGCCGGCTTCGTCAACGCCGTGCTGCGATCGCTCGTCCGCCGCCCGAACGTCCGCCTGCCGCCACGGCCCGCCCCGACCAGCGACCGCAACGACCTGTTGAAGTACCTGAGCGTCACCCTCTCGCACCCGGAATGGCTCGCCGACCGGTGGCTTGCGCGCTACGGATTCGAGGCCGCGGAGCGATGGTGCCAGTTCAACAACGAGCCGCCGCAGCTCATCGTTCGTGCGGCCGACCGCCGTACCGGACCGGCGCTGATCGAAAGCCTGCGGGCAGCCGGCGTCGAGGCCGCGCCTGCGGCCCATGTCGAGGGTGCGGCACGCCTGCCCGCCGGCGCCCTCGGCCGTCTCGGCGACGAGTGGCGCGACGCGCTCGTCGTGCAGGAAGAGGCGTCGCAGCTCGTGGCGCACGCGGCCCGGGCGCGGCCGGGCGACCGGGTCCTGGACGTGTGCGCCGCGCCTGGCGGCAAGACGGCCATCCTGGCGGCGGAGATGGACGGCCGGGGCCTGCTCGTAGCCAGTGACCAGCGCCGCCCTCGCGTGGCGCTTCTCACGGCCACGCTTCGCCGCCTCGGGGTGAGAGCGGCGGTGCTCGCGGTCGACGCGACCGCACCGCTGCCATTCGGGCCGGTGTTCGACGCCGTCCTGCTCGACGCGCCCTGCTCGGGCCTGGGCGTTTTGCGCCGGGATCCGGACCTGAAGTGGTCCCGCCGGCTCGAGGATCTCGCCGGCTTTGCCGCCGCCCAGACGAAGATGCTCGACGCCGCCGCGCGGGTCGTGCGGCCGGGCGGACGGCTCACTTACGCGACCTGTTCGAGCGAGCCAGAGGAGAACGAGCTCGTCGTCGACGCGTTCGTTGCGCGGCATCCGGAATTCACCCGGGTACCGGTCGAGTTCGGTGGCGCCGTTCGCGACGCCGCCGTCCTCCGGAATCAGGCCGGATTTCTGCAGACGACGCCCTTCGAGCACGGCCTCGACGCCTTCTTTGCCGCGACGCTGGAGCACAAGCCGCTGTAGTACACTTCCAAGGCCTGATGCGCTTCGATTTGAAGGCCCGCCCAGTGCGCAGACGCGTCTGGAACGCCGGCCGGTTCTTCCTGCTTGCCGCCGCGCTCGGAATCACGTTTGGCGTCTTCTTCCTCGCCGCGTTGCGAGTGGCAACGCGTGCGCGCGAGGTGAAGGTGCCCGATCTGCGGGGCGTGTCCGTCGCCCAGGCCACCACCGCGCTGGCCCAGATCGGGCTTGCGCTTCGCGTCGACGAGGTGAAGCGGCCCGATCCGAAAGTGCCGGCCGATCATGTTCTGACCCAGGAGCCTGAGCCCGGCGTCGTCATGCGCCGTCAGCGGTCGGTACGCGTGCGCGTGAGCGACGGTCAACGCGATCCGATCGTGCCGAACGTCGTCGACCTCCCGGAGCGCACGGCCGAGATCACGCTCACCGGCGAGAACATCGGCATCGCCTCTCGCGCCGAGATTCTGACGCCCGACTACGATCAGGGCGCCGTGGTGGCCCAGGATCCGTCGTCCAAGCGGCGCGGCGCGACAGTCGCGCTGCTGGTCAATCGCGGCGACAAGAGCGCCAGCTACGTCATGCCCGATCTGATCGGCACGGTCGGCATCCGCACGGTCGACGTGCTCCGCGCGCAGGGCTTCCGCGTCGCCGTGTCGAGTGAGGTGTCGTATCCCGGCATCCCGGCCGGCGTCGTCGTCCGTCAGGTGCCGCAGGCCGGCTACCAGGTGATGCCGTACGAGGCGATCACCCTCGAGGTCTCGCGATGACGGTGCGCATCGCGCCGTCGATTCTTTCGGCCGATTTCGCGCGGCTGGCCGAAGACGTCGCCCGCGTCGAGTCTGGCGGCGCCGACTTGATTCACGTCGACGTCATGGACGGGCACTTCGTGCCGAACATCACGATCGGCGTGCCGGTGGTCGCGGCGCTGAAGCGCGTCGCCCGTGTCCCGCTCGACGTGCATCTGATGATCAGCGAACCCGATCGCTATCTCGACGCGTTCGCCGACGCCGGCGCCTCGAGCCTGATCGTGCACGCTGAAGTCCTGCCGCATCTGCAGCGGACGCTGACCCGCATTCGCCAGCTCGGGCTTCGCGCCGGCGTGGCGATCAATCCGAGCACGTCGCTCGACGCGATCGGCGAGGTGATCGGAGACTTCGACATCCTGCTGGTGATGTCGGTCAATCCGGGATTCGGTGGGCAGCAGTTCCTCCCACGCAGCATCGACAAAGTCGTCGCGGCCCGGGCCCTCTTGACGAGCCGCGGCAACGCGGCCGACATCGAAGTCGATGGCGGAGTCGATCAGACCAACGCGACGCCACTCGTCCAGGCCGGTGCGACCATTCTGGTGGCCGGCGCCTCCATTTTCGCCACTCCCGACCCGGCCAGTGCGGCCCATGCGCTGCGCGCCGCCGCGCTCGCGACCAGGTGACCCTGCGATGCCGACGTCGGTAACGTCGTTGCGCGTGAGGTACGCCGAAACCGATCGGATGGGGGTCGTGTACTACGCGAACTATTTCGTCTGGTTCGAGGTGGCGCGCACGGAGCTGCTGCGCACGCTCGGCTGGACCTACCGTGAAATGGAAGAGAGCGGCGTCATGCTCCCCGTGATCGACGCGCACTGCGAGTACCGGCGGCCGGCGCGCTATGACGACGAAGTCGAAGTCCGGACGACGGGCCACCTGGCATCGGCCGTCCGCATGACATTCGACTACGAGGTCGTCGTCAACGGCCAGCCGGACGTCGTCGCCACCGGCCGGACGATGCACGCGGCGACGGACCGTGACGGGCGGCCCTGCCGCCTGCCGGCACGAGTACGGGAGGCGTTTGTATGAAAGCTCTGGTCACCGGCGCGGCCGGGTTCATCGGCTCGCACCTGATTCCGCGACTGCTCGACAGCGGCGCCGAGGTCGTCGGGATCGACTGTTTCACCGACTACTACGCGCGCAGCGTCAAGGAGCGCAATCTCGAGCCGCTCCTGGCTCGGCCGGCGTTCCGGTTCGTCGAGGACATGATCCAGACCGCGCCGCTCGATGCGCTGCTCGACGGCGTGACGACGGTGTTTCACCTGGCGGCGCAGGCGGGTGTGCGCAAGAGCTGGGGCGAGGACTTTCGCGTCTACACCACGCACAACGTCGATGCGACGCAGCGGCTGCTCGAGGCGGTGAAGGACCGCCGCCTCCACCGCTTCGTCTATGCGTCGAGCTCATCGGTGTACGGAGATGTCGCCACGATCCCGATGCGCGAAGACTCGTACCTGCAGCCCGTCTCCCCTTACGGCGTGACGAAGCTCGCCGCCGAGCACTTGTGCCACCTCTATCACGTCAATTACGGGCTGCCCGCGGTGTCGTTGCGCTACTTCACGGTCTACGGACCGCGCCAGCGGCCGGACATGGCGTTTCACCGCTTCATCCGGGCCGCGCTCGCCGGCCAGCCGATCACGCTCTATGGCGACGGCGAACAGACGCGCGACTTCACGTTCGCCGGCGACATCGCGGCGGCGACGATGGCGGCGGGCGACCGCGGCCGGCCAGGCGCCGTCTATAACATCGGAGGCGGGAGCCGGGTGTCGATCAACGAGGTGCTGCACCTGATCGGCCGCCTGACCGGCAAGCCGCTCGAGATTCGGCGCGAAACGACGCAAAAGGGCGACATGCGCGATACGTTCGCCGATACGTCCCGGGCCCGGGCCGACCTCGGGTTCGCGCCAACGCATACACTTGAGGAAGGGCTCGCCGCCGAATGTGACTGGCTGGCGGGGCTCCAGACCGTGCCTTCAGGAGACCGATGATCGACAGGCTTTCCCACAGACGTCACGCCGCACGCCTCGTGATCGCGGCGTGTCTTTTCGCGACGATCGCCGCCTGCGGCAAGAAACCGCCGCTGCCCCTGCCGGGCGCGATGGACGCCGACAAGTTTCTGTTCGAGCGCGGACAAGAAGAGCTCAAAGAGCGGCACTGGCTCTCAGCCCGCGAGTATTTCCGCCGCCTGTTCGACACCTACCCGAGGAGCCCGTACCGGACGCAGTCCAAGCTCGGCATCGGCGATGCGTACCTCGGCGAGGGCCGCCTGGATTCCCTGATTCTCGCGGCCAACGAGTTTCGTGAGTTCCTGCAGTTCTTCCCCGTGGATCCCCGGGCGGACTATGCGCAGTATCGGCTCGGCCTGGCGCTGATGAAGCAGATGTTGGGACCGGAGCGCGATCAGACCGCCACCAAAGAAGCGCTGGTCGAGTTCACGAAGTTCCAGGAGATCTATCCCAAGAGCACCTACCGGCCGGACGTCGACAAGCTCTATCGTGAAACGCGAGACCGGCTTTCGGACAGCGAGTTCCTGGTCGGGCAGTTCTACTATCGGATCAAGCTCTATGGCGGCGCGATCGCGCGACTGCAGAATCTGCTGATCGAAGATCCGGCCTACACGCGGAAAGATCAAGCCTACTTTCTCCTCGGTGAGATCCACTTCAAGGCGAGCCTCATCGATCAGGCCCTGCCCTACTACGAGCGGCTGCTCGCCGAATTCCCTTCCAGCAAGCGCGCCGAAGAGACCAAGAAGCGGCTGGCCGAGATCAAGATCAAGCCCAAGCAGAGCGGCGGTCAGGCCGACATCAAGCGCTGATTCGATTACGCGGGCGCTCGGCGTCCGGTTTCGGCACGGCGACCGGGCCGGTGGACGCGGGCTCGGGGCGAACCGCCAGAATCGCGTTGATCCGCCGCGAGTAGTCCACGGCCGAGACGAGCGCGGCGACGGTGGCGATCCAGAGCGCCACCTGACCGAGGATGAAGAAGTCGCGCATGTGGCCGCGGCCGAGAATCAGGATCAGGATGGCGCCGACCTGGGCGACGAGTTTGACCTTGCCCAGCGGCGATGCCGGCAGCGCGTGCCCGCGGGCGTGCGCCATGCTCCGGAGCACGGTCACCGCGAACTCCCGGAACAGGATGACGACCACCATCCAGGCCGGCGCCAGCTCGAGATAGACGAGCGAGACCAGCGCCGCGGTGACGAGCAGCTTGTCGGCCAGCGGATCCATCCACTGCCCGAATCCGGTGACCTGCTTCCGGCGTCTGGCAAGGTAGCCGTCCAGCCAATCGGTCAGCGACGCGACGCCAAAGATGATGGCGCCGAGCAATTCTTTGCCCATCCCGAAGAGCTCGATGTCCTTCGGATTCGTCAGCAGGACAACGACGAGCAGCGGGACCAGAAAGATTCGCCCGATCGTGATCGCGTTCGGAAGATTCACGGCACCCGTGTTTATTCTACGGCAAGCAGGCCGAGGCGTGGCGGCGCGAAGCTGGCCGCGCTGGCCAGCCGAGCGCTTGCATAAGATAGATCCGTGCGGCTATGAAAGCGATTCTCCTGGCCGGAGGCAAGGGCACGCGGCTTCGGCCGCTGACGCTCAACACCCCGAAGCCCATCGTTCCGATCTTCGACCGTCCGTTTCTGCAATACCAGATTGATCTGCTGCGGCAGGTCCCCGAAATCGACGAGATCATTCTCAGCCTGAGCTATCAGCCTCGGCGGATCGAGGAAGTCTTCGGCGACGGCAGCGATCTCGGCATCCACCTGCGCTACGTCGTCGAACCGGCGCCGCTCGGCACGGGCGGCGGGATCAAGTTTGCCGCCGGCCAGACGCGCGGCGAGCCGATCGTCGTGTTCAACGGCGACGTGTTCACCGCGGTCGATCTCGCGCAAGTCATTGCCCTGCATCGTGAGCGGAAGGCCAAGGCGACGATCGTCCTGACGCCCGGTGGACAATCCCGCCGCCTACGGCCTGGTCGAGACCGACGCCGACGGCAACGTGCTGCGCTTTCTCGAGAAGCCCTCTCCCGACCAGATCGTGTGCGACACGATCAACGCGGGGATCTACGTGCTCGAACCGGAGACGCTCGACCGGATTCCCGCCGAGACGGCGTTTTCGATCGAGCGCGGCTATTTCCCGTCGCTGGTCGAGAACGGCGAGACGTTCGTGGCGCACATCTCCCGCGGTTACTGGCTCGACATCGGCACGCCGGAGAAATACGTCCAGGCGCACCACGACATCATGGACGGCCGCTTTTCGGCGGCGCCGTTCATGAACACCGCCGGCCAGGCCGTGATCGGCGCCGACGCGCGGATCGAAGAGGGGGCGACGATCGAGGCGCCGTGCTTCATCGGCGAGGGCACGGTGGTCAAGGCCGGCGCCCGCGTGGGCGCCTACAGCGTCATCGGCCACCATGGCCATCTCGCCGCCGGCGCGGTCGTCGAACGTGCCATCCTGTGGCCGAACACCTGGGTGGACGCCGACGCGCGCCTCACCGGCACGATCGCCGGCCGCCATTGCCACTTCGGACGCAACGTCGAAATCGGCGCGACGATGTTCGGGGACAAGTCGGTGGTGACGGATTATTCAAAGGCAGGCACGGGCTTTAGGCACTGGGCACTAGAAACTAGACTGACGATGAACCGTGCTTCACGCCAAACCAATGCCGTAGTGCCGCAATGCTAGTGCCTAGTGCCCAATGCCTAGTGCCTGAACTCAATATGAACATTTCACCAGCGATCTTCAAAGCGTACGACGTCCGCGGCATTTATCCGACTGAAGTCAACGAGGATGCCGCGCGCGCCATCGGGCGCGCATTTGTCGCCTACCTCGACGCGAAGCGGATCGCCGTCTCGCACGACATGCGGGTGTCGTCGCCGGCGATGGCGGCGGCGTTCATCGAGGGCGCACGCGCGCAGGGCGCCGATGTCATCGACTACGGGCTCGCGGCGACCGACATGATGTACTTCGCGGTCGTGCGCGACGAGCTCGACGGCGGCGCGCAGATCACCGCGTCGCACAACCCGAAGGAATACAACGGGTTGAAGCTGGTGCGCCGCGAGGCGTTCCCGCTGTCGGGCGACGCCGGCATCGGTGATATCCGCGAGATGATCACGAACGGCACGATCCCGGCGCCGAACCGGCCGCCAGGCGGGCTCGAGCGCCGCTCGCTGCTCGACGATTACGTCACGAAGGTCATGTCCTTCATCGATCCGGCGTCGATCGCGCCCTTCAATGTCGTGCTCGACGCCGGCAGCGGCATGGGTGGGCTGGTGGCGCCGCGCCTGTTCGACCGGCTCCCGTGCAAGACGACGCGCCTGTGCTTCGAGATTGACGGGACGTTCCCCAATCACGAAGCCAACCCCCTCATCGAGGAGAACCGGCGCGACATCGTCGAGCGCGTCGTTGCCGAGCGCGCCGATATTGGCATCGCGTGGGACGGCGACGCCGACCGCTGCTTTTTCATCGACGGGACCGGCGAGTTCATCGCCGGGGACTTCATCACGGCGCTCCTGGCGGAAGCCGCGCTGATCAAGTCGCCTGGAGAGCCGATCATCTACGACGTCCGCGCCAGCTACGCGGTGAAGGACGTCGTCGCCCGGTACAACGGGCACGGCCATCATGAACCGCGTCGGCCACGCCTTCATCAAGGCGCGGATGCGGGAGAAGAACGCGGTGTTTGGCGGCGAGGTGACCGGGCACTACTACTTCCGCGACTTCTACTACGCGGATAACGGGTTCATTCCGGCGCTGCTGATTCTCGAGCTCATGTCGCGCAAGCACAAGACGCTGCGCGATTTGCTGGCGCCGTTCCGGGAGAAGTACTTCATTTCCGGGGAGATCAACACGCGGGTGCCGGACATGGCCACGGTCGAGGGGAGGCTTGCCGCAGTGGCGGAAGCGTACGCCGGTGGGCACACCTACACGCTCGACGGGTTCTCGGCGGAATTCCCGGACTTTCACTTCAACGTGCGCGCGTCCAACACGGAGCCGCTGCTTCGGCTGAACCTCGAGGCGACCAGCCAGGCGCTGATGGAACAGAAGCGCGACGAGGTGCTGGGGCTCATCAGGAAATAGAATGACTGGCGGCGACACCCGGAGCCGAGCGCGTAGCGCGAGGATGCCGGCCCGAGCGCGGGGGTGGGCCGCCTTCGCGCCGCAGGCGCTTCGGCGAGCTGGGCCGAAGCCCTGGCGGAGGCCAGGCCCCGCGCACCAGGAAGAAAGGCTGTCGAAATGAGATCGGCCACGGTCCTCGCGGCACTGGCGACGACCGCGACACTCGCGGCCCAACAGCCCCAGCAACCACCGGTCTTCCGGACGACCACCGAAACGGTGGCGGTCCCGACGACGGTCTTCGACCGTTACGGCGAGCTGATCACGACACTGACGCGCGACGACTTCAAGGTCTTCGACGAAGGACACCGCCAGCCGATCACCAACTTCACCAGCGGTCTGCAGTCGATCTCGGCGGCCGTCCTCGTGGACACCAGCGCCAGCATGACGCCGGTGCTCGAGCGGGCGCGCGTGGCCGCCGAGCAGTTCATCATCAGGTTGCGTCCGGGCGATCGCGCCACCGTCGGCACCTTCAACGACAAGGTCGTCATCAGTCCGAATTTCACCGGCGACCGCGACGTCCTGCTTCGCACGCTGCGGGAGAACCATCGGTTCGCCAATCCGACGCGCCTGTTCGATGCCGTGGACGAAGCGATGACGCTGCTCGAGCCGCTCGGAGGACGCCGCGTGGTCGTCGTGCTCACCGACGGCTGCGACACGGGCAGCCGCACCGGCTGGGACACGTTCCGCCGGCGCTTCATGTCCGAAGAACTGATGCTGTACATCGTCCAGTTCCGCCCGCGCCTGAATCCAGGCAAGCCGCGGCAAGGCCGGCTGACCGGCTGCGAGGTGCACTTCGACTGGGAAGTGAAGACCGGGATCCCGATCAAGGAGTTCTTCACGATCGACGACCCGCGCATGGTCCTCACCGCCGCGCAGATGCTCGATCGGATGTCAGGCGAAACCGGCGGCGGCCGCGTGATGCTGCTCGAAGATGACGATCTCGGCGCCACGTTCACGCGCATTTCGGACGAGTTGCACTACCTCTACCTGCTGGGCTTCGTTCCCGAGAAGCGCGACGGCAAGACGCACGAACTGACGGTCACGCTCGCAGACAAGACGATGCGGGTTCGCGCGCGGCGGAGCTACCTGGCCCCGCTCGACCCGGCGGCCGGGAAGAAATGACGTCGCGTTGTTGATATGATTTCGGTCCGGACCGCGGGCTTCGTACAATGGTAGTACAGAGGCTTCCCAAGCCTCGGACACGGGTTCGATTCCCGTAGCCCGCTCCACCTAACTCCTAGACACTGTTCGACTTAGCGATTTCACGATCTTCCGTCTCCACTATTTCTCCACGCGCGGACACAAAATCCTCCGCCTCGAGCAGCCGAATCGCGCCATCGAGCGCCGCGGGACTGAGGTGCATGTACCGCTGCGTCGTGCCGAGATCCTGATGCCCCGCGAGCTCCTGGATCGCGCGCGCGGGAGCGCCGCGCATCGCGAGGTGCGAGCAGAAGGTGTGACGCAAACGGTGGATGCCGCTCGTGCCACTCCTGGTAATCCGTGCGCGTCTGACCGCCCGCTGGACATGGTCGCGCGCGACGTCCCAGGTGAGCGGCGATCCGTCGCCGTCACTTGGTCCGAGCACGCGCGGCGATCGCAAGTGTCGATGATCGCGGAGCGCCTCGACCAAACGGCGCGTCAGCGGCACGTACCGAACCCGTCCGCCTTTGGTCGCCGTCACGTGCCCGCGCCACGTCGAGCGTTGCACCGTCAGTTGCCGCTTCACCAGGTCCACATCGCCCCATTCCAAGGCGATCATCTCGCCACATCGAAGTCCCGCATCCCCGCCCAAGAGCACGATCAGAGACGTGGTGCGGCTGAGCCCGGCGGCGGCTTCCCTCAGTCGTCCGTATTCGTCGACGTCATAGAACCCCATCGAGGTCTTCGGGACTTTGAGTAATCGGATCGCGCACGGCATCCGGTCAATCACCTTCCCGAAGAGATAGAGGCATTCAGGGCACTTGGGAGATGACGGCAATCGCGCGCTTGGCCGCATCGGCGACCGTTGTTCGATCTCCGAAATTGGACCTCCTGTTGTCCTGCAGCAGTTGTCGGAGCCTTGGCAACGCCTCGCGAGCCTTCAACCGTTCGAGGGCGCCGATCGCCAGCACCCGTAGCGAAGGATCGTCTCGATCTGTCTGCGCGACAAGAGGTCCAATCGCACGACGGTCCCCGATTTCAGCGAGCGACCACGGCACGATGTAGTCCACGTCTTGGTCATTCAGCAAGGGGATGAGCAGGTCGACGCCGCGTGGGTCCTTCAAGTCTCCGAGCAGATGCGCTGCGTAGTAGCGATCCGCACGAATCTGCGCCTGGACCGTCCAGTTGCCGACAGGGATCCCCTGACCAGAGGAGCGCGGGGAGCGATCCGCGAGTATCGCTGCGATGGTCTCGAATCCGCGCGGATCACCCAGCCGTCCGAGAACGAAGGCGACATTGCCGCGCAGGTGCCTGTCGTCATGCGTCAACCACACCTCGAGTTCAGCAATGGCACCGCGATTGTTGGCAGCAGCCAGCGCCTCGCCGATTTCAAACTGCCGCCAAAACACCTTCTCCATCTTGAAACGGTCGAGCAGATCCCTGGACGACAGCGCCTGCATCTCCTTGTCGGATGCAATGACGTGCAGCCACCCAGCTCTGACGCGCCCAATCCGCTCGGGCGGGTCGCCATCGCAATAGGTCCGGCCACAGTGTGGTGACTCCGAATAGATCCGGCTCAGTGTCAGCGAAACCTGCTGTTGCACCTTCCAGCGCTTGCGATCGCGTTCGGCATGCGGATCGTCGGAGAGCAGGGCCATCAGCAGTGGCACGACAGCTTTGCCATGGCGGGCCACAATGGCCACCTCGGGGATAGCCGGTGGCGGCTGCGATGGCCACGTTCCCGCCAGGCTCTCGGCAGCTCGTACGAGCCGGTCCACGTCCGACTGCATGGTGCTCGCGGTCTGCGCTGCCTCCGTCTGGAGTGCCGGCAGAAGCACAACAAGCAGGGCAATCAACATCATCGACATAACGAATTTCTCGAAGGTCGCCCTTCTCGCTTCACCGAGCGGCCTCAGGTTCGAAGATGATCCGAAGGCGCGTGCGGGTCGCTTGAGCGAAGCGCTCCAACGCATCGGTCGACGGTCGTACTTTGCCACCTTCGATACGCGCGATGTAGGACTGTGAGGTCTTCATCTTCTTGGCAAGCTGCGATTGCGACAAGCCGGCTGCAGCCCGCGCCTCAATCAGCGCTCGCGCAAGGTCGAACTCCTCACCCAGGGCGTCGTACGCTGCCTTGTAGTCGGCGTCCTTTCTCCAGCGGCGATGCAGATCGCTGATCTTCGTCATGGCTTCAGTTCCTTTGCCCTTTGCAGCGCGAGCTCGATCTCGGCTGGCGGAGTCTTCTCGGTCTTCTTGATGAAGGCTCTGAGGATCACGACACGCTGCTCTCTCGCCGTGACGTAGAGCGCGCGTGCGATGCCGGCTTTCCCCTTGAGCCGAATCTCCCAGAGCTGGCCGCGGATGTGGCGGACGTGCGGTTCCTTCACGTTGAGCAGGCCCACGGATTCGATCAATTCGGAGATCCGGGTCAAGCGCGCACGCATGTCCGCCGGCAGTTCGGCCAACTCGGCGTCGACCGTCTCGTTTAAGGTCTCGACGGTCCACGCCATGGAAGTCATTATACCAGATATGGTATCGGCGCCGAAGCGCGGAAGCCGGTCAGGCCGCCGCCGCAACCCCTCAACCTGCCGCACCCAGCCGTCCAGCTGGTTCCAACTCGCGAAAATGCGGCTCCCTGACAATTGCTGATTGGGCTCCCGACGTCGACCCCGATCGACTGGCCATGATTCCTCGACCGGACGATGTGCGCCGCGGCCTCCATGAAGAAGTCACGTCGATTCCCACCATTGAAGATCTGGCGGGAAATGAGCCGCTGGTTGAGCGACCTGCGATCATGTCGTCGAATCCGCTTGTCCTCACGGACGGCGACGCGCCGGAACGGGCGAAGGGCGCCCTCGTGTCGGCCAATGTGTTTCCTCTGCAGGCGTGTCGGCTACCGTCGGCCGGGTGTTCACCTCGGACGAGGAGAGCAAAATTGCTGGAGCGCGTCGTGATCTTCAGCCATCGCCTCATCAATTCGACAACTTGCTCCGAAGACCATCGCGACCGGACGAGGCATCCGCGATCTGTCGCGATTGCGCCGCTTGTATGGCAAGGGCCGCTGGAGGAAGATGAAGGGCGCTGCCCGAATCCGTCTGAGAAATGGGCGGATTCGGTTGGCCGAACTGCACTGGTATGAGGCACATGGCATCGGCAAAAAAGAGTTCAAGCGCAAGCGCAACCTCGACTAGATCTCGGAGGCGAGTGGTCCGAAAGCGCAGCTTCGTCGTCTGCGTGCGCAACGACGGGTATGAGGCATCGCTCGAACGAAACAAGATCTATCCCATCGTTCCCGATTTGGACGCGGAGCGAGACGGTGATCTTCGGATCGTCGATGAAAGCGGCGAGGACTATCTTTTCTCGGCTGATCGCTTCGTCGCAATCGAGGTGCCGGCAGCGGTGAGGGCGTCTCTCCTCCGGGCCGCGCGGGCCTAAGACCCTTTGGGCCAACCGTCTCCACTATTTCTCCACGAACTCGGTGGATTCCGGGGGATTCGAGAGGACGCGAGTCGACTCGATCAGTGTCTGTAACTCCTTCGAACGCGGGCAGTTGTGACCACAACCTGCGCCTCGTCAAGCAGTTACCGAAATGCCTTCACTCAGGTTCGATTCCCGTAGCCCGCTCCAGCCTTCGCTACGCGTGCTAACGACCGCGGGAGCTACGGTCGGCAGGCCCCCCTTCGCTCACGCGCTGTCGCGCCGATCCGCTCACGCGCAGTTCATCTTCGAGACACCACAGGGCCCGCAGCTTCGACGCGACATTCTCCGGTTCCTGACGGCACAATAGGCCGCATGTCGCGCTTCGATCGGCGTCGTCTGCTCGTCGCCCTGCTCTACCTCGGAGGGAGCTTCACCGTGACCGCCTTCCTCGCGATGTTGCTCCCCGTCGAGTGGATGGCGGCCGCGCATCGATGGCTCGGCCTCGGCGAGTTTCCGCAATCAGCGGTCACGGATTACCTGGCCCGATCGGTCGCGGCGCTGTACGGCTTCCACGGCGTCCTGCTCTGCATCGTCGCGCGCGATCCGCTGCGCTTCGCCCCAATTGTGCGTTACGTCGGCGTCATGAACGTCGCCTTCGGCCTGATGCTCATCGCCATCGATGCGCAGGCCGGCCTGCCGGCGTGGTGGACGCTGGGCGAAGGGCCGCCCATCATCGCGTTCGGGGTCGTCGTGCTCCTGCTGAGCCGGCCCAGGGCGGGCTGAGCCGGGTCCGCCCGCTCTCCACGCAATTCCGCCGACTTCGTCTATCATCCATCTCGATCAGCTCTCGTGATGGTCACGCGTTCAATGGAGCAGACCGCGACCGCAATCGGCTACACCTTTGTTTGTTACGCACGTCAGGACGAGGCGTTCGTGGTCACGGTCGCCGACGCGATGCGCAGTCGCGGTGTGGCCATATGGCTCGACCAATGGAGCATCCGGCCCGGTGCGGACTGAACAGGCCGTCGACGACGGCCTGAACGACTGTGCGAACGTTTTGATTGTCCTTTCGCCCGCCGGCGTCGCCTCCGATGAAGTCGCCGGCGAACTGCGTGCGGCTCTCGACAGCCGCAAGCACATCATTCCATTGCTGTACAAGCCCTGTGAGATTCCGCGGCAACTGCCATCATCTTCGCGTTCGCATTGACGGCATCGATCATGCGCCGCCACGCGTCCACGTACT
>CAWFLT010000012.1:0-312805 GCA_963816795.1 uncultured Acidobacteriota bacterium
GCAATCAGGTTGTCCAGGATCAGGCCGGCACGTCCCTGGCTGCCCCAGCCGGTCTCGTCCTCGCCCGCGCCATGCTGCAGGTACAGCACCGGATAACGTTTGGTGGGGTTCTTGTCGTAATCGGGCGGCGTGTAGACGAAGCAGCGCCGCGTCGTGTTGGTGCTCTTCGAGAAATACAGGGTTTGGCGCAGTTGGCCGTGCGGCACGTTCTTGAGCGCGTAGAAGTCCTCGTCTTTAGCCGGAATTTCGATTGCGCTGCCCCAGCGGTTAGCGCCGTAGAAAAACAGGCTGCCGGGATTCGGCACCGAGGCCCCATCAATATTCATTGTGTAGTAGTGGAAACCTTCGTCGAGCGGCGGCGTCGTGCCGACCCAGGCGCCGTCCTCGCCTTTGGTCAGCGGCGTGTTCCCGCCGAGGCTCACCGTGACACTTTGCGCCTGCGGCGCCATGACGCGGAATCGCGCACGACGCTCGGAGTTGACTTGCGGAAACTGCCGGCCTGACTGGTTGGAGGTCGCGGGCTGGAAGTCCTCCACGGCCGGACCGAGCGCAGCCGCAGCGGCTGGTGGCGGCGGGGCGGCCTCGGCGACGGCACTTGCGCCGAGACGAAGGGCGCTGTCAGCAGCGCAATGGTGGCAAACGACACGACGCGTCTTCATGACGAGTCTCCTGTCAGCGGTGGCTATCGGCCGGTCGCCTTGTAGCCCTTCCACACCCACTCGAACGCTTCCGGCATCGTCTGCAATTGCACCCGACGATCGACGTGGCCTGAGGCTTCCGAGAAGACGAATTGGTACGCGTAGCCCTTCTTCTTCAGGGCATCGGCCATCCGCGTGTTGGCGATGATCCAGTTCCGCATGCCGTCGGCGGCCGTTGCCGGCGCCGTTGTCGTTTCCGCTCACGTGCAGCCAGATGCGGATCGGCTTCCGCTCGGAGTTGGGAATGAATTTGTCGTGGTAGTCCCACGCGCCGTTCGGCGCGATCGCATTGCGCTGCGAGCGCGACAAACGTGCCCGAGTAGCTGATGACTCGGCGATACAGGTTCGGCGCAAACCACGCCATGTTCAGCGCCGCGGGCGAGCCGGAACTTTCGCCGAACGTCGCGCGGCCGTCGGGATCGGTGGTGAACGCCAACTGATAGTCGCGCGTGATGCGCGGCAGGACCTCAGTCTCGACGAAGTTCAGGTAGCGATCGGAGATCGTGTCGTACTCGATCGTCCGTTGTCCGCCCGGTCCGGGCGACAGCAGCACGGCGACGATAGGGGGAATGCGCTTTTCGTGGATGAGATTGTCGAGCATCGTCGGCATGAACGCCAGATCGGTGCGCGGATTGCCGTCCGGCCCAGCCGGGGCGTCTTCCTTGATGTACCAACGCTCGTCCTGAACCACGATGAACGGAGCCGGCGTGTTGGGCACATAACCCGGCGGGACGTACACCGCGATCTGCCGCTCGAACGTTTGATGCTGAGGCGGCTCGGTCGGACCGGCGCCGCGGCCGGCGCCAAACGCGCCCCCTCGTCCGCCTGTCGCCTGCGATGCCGCCGCTGCTGGTTCGGTCCACGCGGGCGTGCATGGTGGCGGCGCCCCCGCGGCGCGCCCTCCGCCGGCGGCGGGCGCACCGGGGCCCGGGCCACCGGCTCGAGCCGCCGGTACAGGCGCGGTCGGAAAGATCTTGCTCTCCGCAGAGTTCATCGTGAACCGGATGACCCGACCTTTCGGCACGTTCGGCTTTTCCGTGAATGCCGGGTCTGGCGCGTACGGCGGCGCAATTCGGAAATTGCCGTCCCGGTCGAGGCGGACGGGCACGAGCGGCGGCGCGTCAGCCGGCCGCGCACAGGGCGCGGCCTGGGCCACTGCGAGGACCATCGCCGCGTGCCGCGTCGAGCCCGATCCCGGACCAGCGGACATGGAGGCAGAATTGGCGAAGACGACGAGCGTCACCGCCAAGCCGGACGCGAGCACCATGCGTTGGATCATCACTCCATGCCCCGATCTGATCGTGCCGACGCCTGCGGCCACAAGAGGATGTCGCGAGAGCCTACCATGACTTCCGACTGATAAACGATTATCGATTTGTCCCGGGCTGCCCGCACGACGGCAACCACATCGCGATGTCACTTGCCCGGCAGCGCATACGCCACCCAGCCCATCGGCGCCGCACCACTCGCCGCGTCGCCTCCGGGCGCCGCGCCGCCGCCGGCGCCGCGGCCGCCACCCGAACTGGCGGCGGGGACGAGCAGGTACGGCTTGCCGCGCACCTGATACATCACGGGCGAGCCCGCGAAGTTGCCGCCGAAGCGCGCGGACCAGAGCGCTTTGCCCGTGTCGCTGTCCCACGCGCGGATTTGGTTGTCGCGCCCGGCGCCGAAGACAAGACCTGACTCGGTGACGATGATCCCGTTATTGACTGCTGGCGCGCCGGTTCCGGTGATCCCACGCGCGGCGAGCGTCGGATCGTCCCCGAACGGAACTTTCCACTTGATCGCCGGCTGGTTCAGGTCGTACTTCACGATCGTGCTGAACGGCGGCTTGATGCGATGGGCGACCGTGTTGTACTCGTTGATCGTGTAGCGCGTGTAGTTCGGCGTGCCCTCCGGATACGGCATCGCGCCGCGGCCGCGCCCGGCTGGCTCGTTCGGCCGCGTCCACGCCGAGCCCGATCCGACAATCAGCTCAGGCGGCGCCCCGGACCCCACCGGCCCGGCCCCGCGCCCGCGGAGTCCACCGCCCCCGGGTCCGCCCGCGCCTCGTCCGCCGGCCCCGGCAGGCACGGTCAGGAATGACACGACATTGTCGACCTCCACGCTGGTGAGGTGCGGGAAGGCGGGCATGCGGCCCTTCCCGGCCGAGAGCACAGCGCGAATCGCGGCGGGGTCGAACCGCGGCGCGCCCGCCGCGATGTTGGCCTCCGGATCCGCCGTGGCGTAGATCAGCGGCGTGCCGGTCGCGGTACCGAGGCGATCCGCCCCGTGGCAGACCTGGCACTGCTGTTGATAGACGACCTGTCCGGGAGGCATCGGCGGCGCGCCGCCGCCGCCCGGCCCTCACCGGGGCGCAATAAGCGAAGGATGCCCGGATTCTCGTGCGCGACGAGGTACACGGCGCCGGTACGAGGCTCGGACGCGGCGCCCCCGAACAGCGTGCCGCCGTTGCTCGTCGGGACGTGCACCGTGTCCTTGAGACTGATGGGCGTGAAAATCCCCTTGTTGTCCGCCGCGAGCAGTCGCTGCTTGAACGTCTCAGCCTCTTCCGGAGACAGAAACGGACTGATGTCTTCGACGCCGAACGTCTGCTTGATGTACGGCGGAGGGTTGGTCGGCACCGGCTGCGTCGGCCAGCTCTCTTCGCCTTCCATCTCGCTCTTCGGGAAGGGACGTTCCTCGATTGGCCAAATCGGCTCCCCGGTGACGCGGTCGAACACGTAAAGCCAGCCCGTCTTGCACGTCACGGCGACGACGTCCCGATTGCGTCCGTTGTGACGAATCGTCGTCAGTTGCGGCGCCGCGCTCGGATCCATGTCCCAGAGATCGTGATGCACCAACTGAAAGTGCCAGCGCCGCTTGCCGGTGCGGGCGTCCAGCGCGACGATCGACGTGCCGAAGAGGTTCGCGCCAATCCGGTCGGCCCCGTAGAAATCGTAGGTCGGCGATCCGAGGCCGATGTACGCGATGCCGCGGCGCGTGTCGATGGTCGTTTCAGCCCAGTTGTTGACGCCGCCGATGTACTTCCACGCGTCCTTCGGCCACGAGTCGTACCCGAATTCGCCCGGACGAGGCACCGTGTGAAACGTCCAGACCAGTTTCCCCGTGCGGATGTCGTAGGCGCGGATGTCGCCCGGCGGCGACATGTAGCCTTCGCCGGTCGCGCTGCCGAGAATGATCAAGTCCTCGAACACGCCGCCGGGCGTATTCGATTGAATGGCGCCGATCGTCTCGGGATCGCGGCCATCGATCCCGACGCGCAAGTCGACGACGCCGTTGGTGCCGAAGGACATGATCGACTTGCCGGTCTTCGCGTCCACCTCCTGGAGCAGGCTGTTCATCGCGAAAATGAGCCGCTGATCGCGGCCGTCCGCGCTCTCCCAGTAATTGAGGCCACGGGTGGTCATGCCGTTCATGTTCTCGCGGACCCAGATCTCCTTCCCGGTCGTCGCGTCGACGGCGACGAGCGATCCGTTCCGCCCGCGACCGTAGACCACGCCGCGGGCGACGTTGGGCACAAAAGTGGTGTCGCCGTACGGATACGTCCACGCCACCTGGAGCTTGGCGACGTTTGACCTGTTGATCTGGCGCGACGCGAAGTAGCGCGAGCCCTCCGGCCCATTGCTGTATCCCGTCCACCACAGATCGGTGGAAGATTGCGCCAGGCTCGTCACCACGAGGGCGGCGCCCGCCGCGAGCGTGGCGAGCGCGACGACGTGCCGCCGGACTCGCGGTTCAATCTGCGCCATGCACGCACTCCTTTCAGTCAAGCGCCCCGGCGACGGTTGCCCCCTGTCGCCGGCAGGCGCTCCACGACGCGATCGAGCGCGCGTCGCGGCTGACATTGATTCCGCCCCGAAGTTTGTGTACGCTGCGGCGCATTGTATATGGAAGCGGTTCCACGGCCAATCGTTCGGGACCGTCCGGCCGGGCGCCTACCGCTGCTCGCGCTCGGCTTGACGGTCGCCGTCTCCGACGTCACGGCCGGCCAGGTCAAGACGACGGTTCCAGACGTGGTCGCTGGAGCGAAGCCGGCGGCCGTCGAGCGGATCAAGATTCACGGCGCGGCGCTCGACGGCAACCTGGAGGGCAATGCCGTCGATCGGGACGTCATCGTCTTCCTGCCGCCGAGCTATGCCCGAGAGCGCTCGCGCCGGTTTCCGGTGGTGTATGCGCTGCACGGCTATTCGATCGGCGCCGATCAGTGGTCGAAGGAAATCCACGTCCCGCAGACGATCGAAGGAGCCTTCGCCAAAGGCGCGAAGGAGATGATCGTCGTCCTGCCCGATTCGAAGACGGTGCACAACGGGTCGATGTACTCGAGCTCGATCACGACCGGCGATTTCGAGAATTTCGTCGCCCACGACGTCGTGGCCTATATCGACGCCCACTACCGAACCATTCCAAACCGCAGCAGCCGCGGGCTCGTCGGGCACTCGATGGGAGGGTATGGCGCGAGCCGCATCGGCATGAAGCACGCGGACGTGTTCGGCAGCCTCTACATCATGAGTCCGTGCTGTCTGTCGCCGCGCGGCGCGGGCCCTGCCAATCCGGCGAACGAAGAGGCGCTGGCCGCCGTCAAGACGCCGGCCGATTCGCAGAAACTTCCGTTTGGTCTGCGCGCGCAACTGGCGTCAGCGGCAGCATGGTCGCCCAATCCGAAGAATCCGCCGCTCTACGTGGACCTGCCGATCGGACCCAATCGGGACGCGGTGTTGGCGAAGTGGGCGGCCAACGCGCCGTTGGCGTTCATCGATCAGTACATCCTGAATCTGCGGCAGTACCAGGCCATCGCCATCGACGTGGGCGACCAGGACGGCCTGAGAGCTGATGCGGGCAAGCTGCACGACGCGCTCGACCACTACGGCGTGGCGAACACGTTTGAAATCTACGCGGGCACGCATACGAGCCACGTCGCGGTCCGGTTCCAGGAGAACGTGCTGCCGTTTTTCAGCCGGACCCTGTCGTTCGAACAGGCGAAGCGATGATGTCGCGCTTCGCGGCCGCGACGGCGATCCTGCTCCTCACGCGGCCGTTCGTCGCGCTCGATGGCGATCCCGGCCTCCACGACCCGTCGACGGTGATCCAGGCCGACGGCAAGTTCTACGTCTATGCCACTGGCAACGGACTGCCCTTCTCTGTCTCCGATGACGGTTGGACGTGGCGGCGCGCAGGTTCGGTCATGCAGGCCGTCCCGGGAGGCCGCCCGGGCCCGGACGTCATCGCGCGCGGCGGCAACAACAGCTGGGCACCCGACATCATTCGCGTGGCCGACAAGTACTTCCTCTACTACTCGGCGCCCGGCACGCAGCCGAAAGCCGCGATCGGGCTGCTCGTCGGAACCACGCTCGATCCTGCGTCGCCGAACTACAAGTGGCAGGATGCCGGGCCGGTCGTGTGGTCCGATGGCGTCGAAGACAGCAACGCCATCGACCCCGGCGTGTTCCGCGATCCGACGAACGGCACGATGTGGCTCACGTATGGCTCGTACTTTGGCTACATCCGTCTCGTCGAGCTCGATCCCAAGACCGGCAAGCGTCTGCACCCTGAACGGAAGCCGGCAAACATCGCGATCAACTCCGAAGCGTCGGTGATGATCTTTCGCGACGGCTGGTACTACTTGCTCGTCACGCACGGATCGTGCTGCGCCGGCGCGAACTCCAGCTACAACATCCGCATGGGCCGATCCAGAAGGGTGACGGGCCCATTCATCGACAACATGGGCGTCGACATGCTTCAGGGCGGCGGCAAACTGTTTGCCGGATCGAGCGGACGCTACATCGGTCCGGGACACTTCGGTCTGCTGGATCTCGGTGACGGCGTCGAGAAATTCTCCTGCCACTACGAGGCGGATCTCGATCGCGGCGGCATCAGCGTGCTCGATATTCGTCCGCTGCTCTGGCGCGATGGATGGCCCGTCGCCGGCGACAACCTGACGGCCGGGACGTACCAGATCGAATCGGCGCGCACCGGCACGGCGCTCGAGATGGCGGTGCAGGGCGCGCCGGTCGGCGGCGCGCGCGGCCGCGGCGGTCGCGCCGGTGGAGCAGGCCGCGGCGAGGGTGGCCCGCCGCCGCCCATTCCTGCACAGGACGCCGCGCAAGTGAGCGCCAACTGGCCCGGCGGTCCGGTCGACGTCCGCATGGCGCCGTACATGCTGCAAGCTCAGCAGAAGTGGGCGATCACTCCGGTCGCCACCGCCGGCGGCTATCCCGGCGCGCCATATTTCAAGATCACGATCGCCGGAACGGATCGGGCGTTGGCGGCGACGTCGGAGGCCGAGTTGGTGGTGCTCCCCGCGTTCACGGGAGCGCCGGAGCAGTTGTGGCGCTTCGACCAACTCGCCGACGGCACCTATCGCATCATGCCGAAGGCGGTGCCGAATTCGCGTGACGCCTTGGCGCTGTCAGCAGTGGGCAGCAGCATGCCCACGCTCGCCAGATTCAGAGCTGATAGCGACCGTCAGCGCTGGGTATTGAAGACACCGTAATGGTCCGGACCTCGATCGTTCTCATCGGATCGGCCTTGCTCTTCGCCGCGGCGCCACAACAGGCGCCGCCGGCACCAGCCCCCGCCCGCGGCCCCGCGCCGTCGCTCGTGCGTCCGATGACGCCGACGAAGGCGCCGCATGCAGCCGGCTTTCTGCAACGCTGGCTTGTCCTCGAACCCATTCGCGTCGCCGCCCAGCTGACAGACAGCGCCGTTCAGGCCCTCGTCAAGAAGGAGTACTTCCCGAATCAGTTCACGGTGATCGCGCGTCACGGCGACCGGGTCACTGTCGGCAGCGAATCGCTCGCCTGGCACGCCGTCGACACCATCAATTACAACGTGAACCTCTACCACTTCGCGTACGCGTTGAGTAAACCAACGTCCAACGTCCTGTTCTGGGCGGTCACGTCGGTCGACGCGCCGCGCGACATGCTCGGCGTGCGCCTGGCGATTTGCTCCAACGCGGCCTCCGTCTGGTGGCTCAACGGCGAGGAAGTGATCGGCCTCTACAACGATCGGCAGGCCGTCATCGATGACGGGGTGTCGAAGCGGGTGACGCTGAAGAAGGGCCCAAACGTCATCCGCGCGGCGATCGTGAATGCCGGAGGAGCGACCGACTTCTGCGCACGGTTCCTGGACGGCAAGGACAACCCCATCAGGGAAATCGCCGTGCGCCTGGACGCCGCCGGGAAGGACGCGGTCGAAACCGGGCCACGGGGTCCTCGATGAGCCAACACCCTGCATCAGGCGCTCGAGCAGGCGGGTATCGAGCACACGTTCCTCGAAACCGAGGGCGCGCATCACTGGCGGGTGTGGAGGCGGTATCTCCGTGACCTCGCACCGCTGTTGTTCAGGTAGGTCTTCGATCTGGCACGCGGCTCACATTGACCCGATCGGTCCCCTGTCTTGAGCCTGCCCCCTTCGTCCATTAGAGTTGGCGATATGACTGCCAACGTTCTCCTGACCCGGCGCTCGTTTCTGGCCGTACCTGCCGCCGCGCTCTTCGCGCAGCGGATCTCGCTTTCCGCCGCGGCCGTTGCCGCGATGAAGGACGCCTACAGGAACGTGTTCCTGGTCGGCACGGCGCTCGACTTCCGCCGTCCGGGTGAATTCACTCCGGAAGAGCTGGAGCTCATCACCTCGCAGTTCAACGCCATCACGCCAGAGAACTCGATGAAGCCCGGTCCGATTCATCCACAGGAAGACACGTGGAATTGGACGCCGCCGGACACGCTGCTGAGTTTCTGCGCTGACAAGGGAATGCAGGCTTTTGGCCACACGCTCGTGTGGCATGCGCAGACCAATCCGTGGTTCTTCGAGAATGCGACCCGTGACGTCGCACTCGCGCGGCTGCGCACGCACGTCCACACGCTCGTCGGACGCTACAAAGGGAAAATCTCCGGCTGGGACGTCGTGAACGAAGCGATCAACGACGGCGGCGACGCCACGACCGGCGCGACCGAGAACCTGCGCAACTCACGATGGCTGCAGACGGTCGGCCCCGACTTTCTCACCCAGGCGTTCAGATTCGCACGCGAGGCCGACCCGGACGTGGCGCTCCACTACAACGACTACACCATCGAGAGCGGCTTCAAGCATCAGAGCTCGCTCGTGCTGCTGAAACGGCTCATCGCCGACGGTGCGCCGATCACGACCGTCGGCATTCAGGGCCACTGGAGCCTCACCGGACTGACGCCCGAGCGGTATCAGCAAATTGACGATGCGATCGCGCACTACAAGGCGCTGAAGTTGAAAGTCGCGATCACCGAACTCGACGTGACGCTGAGCGGGGCCGGCGGCGGCCAGCTCGGCGGGGGCGGCCGCGGCACGGCACCTCCCCCACCGACGACGGAGCAGCTTCAGGCCCAGGCCGAGGCGTACGCGAAGTTGTTCGGCATCTTCGTGAAGCATCGCGACGCGGTCGATCGCGTCACGTTCTGGGGCCTCCACGACCGGCGCTCCTGGCGATCGGGCCAGAGCCCGCTCGCGTTCGACCGCGACGGCAAGCCGAAGCCGGCGCTGGACGCGATCGTCGCCGCGGCGCCGAAGTAGGCTGCGCGGCGACACGAGCCCCCGTAGGTAACGCTCCCATCCATTCCTGGATGATTCCGCTCTCGATTCTCGAACTTGGCCGAGTCAGGCAGGGATCCGATCGGCGGGCCGCACTGAACGACGCCAGGACCCTGGCGCAGCATGCCGAGCGGTGGGGGTACCGTCGCTTCTGGGTCGCCGAGCATCACAACTTCACGAGTGTCACCACGGCCGCGACCTCGGTCGTCATCGGACACATCGCCGCGGGCACGGAGACGATCCGGGTCGGCGCCGGCGGGATCATGCTGCCGAATCATTCGCCGTACGTCATTGCCGAGCAATTTGGCACGCTCGAGACGCTGTTCCCTGGCCGCATCGATCTCGGACTGGGCCGGGCGCCGGGCACCGATGGTCTAACGCTGCGCGCGCTACGGCGCGACCTCGAGGACGCCGATCGCTTTCCGCAGGATGTGCTCGAACTGCAGGCCTTCCTGGGCCCCGTCCAGCCGGGCCAGCGCGTCGAAGCCATCCCCGGCTCGAACACGAACGTCCCGTTGTGGATCCTCGGGTCGAGCCTGTATGGCGCGCAGCTCGCCGCTGAGCTGGGACTCCCCTACGGCTTCGCGTCACATTTCGCACCGCAGGCGCTCGATGCAGCGCTCCGGATATATCGTGAGCGGTTCACCTCGTCAGCCCAGCAGGCGACGCCGCATGTGATGGTCGGCGTGAACATCATCGCGGCAGAGACCGATGATGATGCGCGATTCCTGTGGACGTCGCACCTGATGTCCTTCGCCGACATCGTCCGCGGCATGCGCAAGGAAACACAGCCGCCGACGCGCGACATCGACAGCTACTGGACACGACCAGAAAAAGCGCAAGTCGCCCAGATGCTCGCGTGCAGCATCGTCGGCGACCCGAACACGGTGAACCGCGGCATCACGGCGCTCGTCGATCGCACCGGCGCGGACGAGCTGATGGTCGTCTCGGAGATGCACGACTTCGCGAAGCGGCTGCGGTCGTTCGAGATCATCGCGGAGGTCGTTCGGGGCCGAGAGGCGACGGGCGACGGACTGCAGGCGGGCCGGTGAATTGAGGTCGGAACGCGCTCCGGTGAGCCGGCCCTCGAAATCGCCGCCTGTTCGCCAGACACTCCGTCACCAACCGATCGCGTGAAACGCGAACGTTGAACGGCCCAAACGGACGATGACGAGATCCCGGGAGGGCACAATCGTCACGAACTGCCCCTCGTGGCCCACAGCATGGAGGGCAGGCACAGGAAGCCCAGGTTCTGGGCGTCGAGGCGCCCGGATCGCAAGGCGCGAGGAGGCAGAATGCCCAGCGCATTTGACCGACGAGCAACGCCGCGAGGCGGGATGCATCGGCGGCCAGAACAGCGCTCGGCGAGGTTGCGCGAGCTTGCCGCCGACGTCGACGCGTCGGACGTGCTGGTGCTCGTCGGCGCGTCCACGACCCGGGAGTCTGGCGCGGGGTGACCCGATTCGTCGCGGCGGGTGACGGTGTTCGGATTCTGCGCGTGACGCTCAACGCCAGGCTCTTGGCAGATGAGCAACTTGCCGTACTCGGCCACGAACCAGCGCGCCCGTGAGGTGGCCGCAAGCAGGGTGGTCGATCGACCCGGCATGGAACGACTCTTCGAAAAACTGGGCCACCAGCGGGGCCCGCGCAACAGGCTATGAAACTGATGCCGCGCAGTTGATCGAACGGCGGGTACGACACGAGGTCGCGTCGAACCGATGAGGTCTTCGATTTGACAACGAAGCGCCTTGGGCTGGACCGAGCTGTTTCAGCGGCTGATACTGTTGCCGGTCAGCGCGCGCTTGTGGCGCCAGCTCTCTTCGCCTCCGACAGGTCCCCGGAGGCGCCGCTACCGTGGGGCGACGGTATCGGCGAGCCGCAACTTGATGAAGGCTTGACGTGTCACGCCGATCCGCTTGGCCTCGCGATCGATGGCTCGGAGGAGGTCTTCCGGGAAGTCGACATTAACCCGCTGCGTGACCCGACCGGGACGTTTCGCACGCGTGACGTCGAGATGGTCAGACAGATCCTCTCCGGCATCGTGGAGCGCATCGAGCTGTGCGGCGGTCGAAGCTTTAGTCCGCGAAGTACCGCGCTTCTTCCTCTGCGCGCGCCCGACGGACCGAGATGATGCGGATCGCTTCATGGCGATAGGTGATAAAGGCCGACCACACTGTTCCCCCGATGCGGCCAATGACTTGGAACCGGGGCTCGTCGACCGTTCGAGCCGGCGTTTCAAGTCGGTCGGGATCGGCCCAGAGCACTTGGGCCTCCACGAAATCGATCCCGTGCTTCAGCCTGTTCGCAGCCGATTTCGCGGCGTCGAACTCGAACCGCATCTGGTATAGAAACTATACCATTTTCTCGCGTCGCAAGCCGTCTTCTGCCGACTGGGCCGGGGAAGCTGTTGAGGGCGGCTGATGACGTCCGCCTGCGCTGAGCGCCGCTGGCGCGGCGGAAGGGGGGATGCGAACGTTCCGAACGGCACGATTTGCGAAACACTCAACAAGAACCGAGCCTCAGGAACCGCATGAAATGCCATAGGCAGTCGGCCCTGAACTATCGACCGGCCTTCGGCGTGCCGAACTGCTGCCGGAAATGCACGGACACGCCAGAGCGTGCGACTTCCACGCGCAGCGCATGCGTGGCCGAATCCACGTCAGCCATAAAGCCGATCCGATAGAACCCGTGCAGGCATCGCGCGATCCGCGCCAGCGGCACGCCAGGATCCGGCCATCGCGCCGCTTGGGCTCGGCGCCAATCGGCGGGAATGGGCTCGTAGCATCGACAGCCGCCCCAAACGGTACGGGCGGTCCTCACCTTGTGACAGGAACGCTCCCCCCGTCATCGTCGCGATTTGGCGCAACGGAAGATTCGGCTGAAGGAGCTCAACGGTCTTGGAACCCTGTGGCAATTCCTCGCCGAACGCCAGCGACACGACGTGCACCGATACGTCCCGGAGGGCGGCCTCGGCGGCCACGTCCCGAGCGGTCGCACGATGGCCTGTGGACTGACCGTCGGTGAGAAGCACAATTGCTCGTTTCCCCGATTCCTGCGCCGTGACCGCGACCGCCGCCGCCAGCACGTCCCAGATCGGTGACGGCCCCATCCGCTCTGCGATCGGCACTTGCAGGACATGATTGGCCGCGGCGCGGAGCTCGTTCCGATCACTCGTGAATCGCTCGGTGACCGTGAGGCCGACGCCGAAGCTGCCAAACCGGATTCGATCGGCAGGTCCGAGGGCTTCAACGAACTTCGAGTACAGCACGTCCCCAAGCGGCCGCGGGTCGTACCACGCATCGAGACGCGGATCGCTCGGCCCCAGTCGCGAAGGGTCAAAGAATCGTTCGCTCGCACTCAGGCTGAGATCGACCACCAGCAGGACCGAGATCGGCCCCTCATTCACGGAGAACTGTGCAATCGCTCGCGGGCGTCCGTCGGTATAGACCTGAAAGTCCTTCTGGTCGAGATCGCTGACGAACGCTCCGTCTGGCGTCTCCACGCGCACGTCAACGAAGGTCAACTCTGGCGCCTGTTTTCCAGCGCTGACCTCGAGCTGAAGGAGCGCGGTCACCAACGTGGCGACGCCGATCCACAGCACGGCTCGCGTGGTCATCAGTTCGGGCTCGCGAGATACGTCCTGCGCGATCGGACGGTGAATCCGGACGGCTTCACCCGCACCTGGAGCGTATGAACCTTGCCATCGAGGACCAGCGGGGTCACGCCCAGGACGTACTGGGAACGCAGTTCGTCGGCAATGCGCGCGAACAACGCCGCCAAATCCGTGCGGTTCGTCAGGGTGACGTGGTGCCCGCCCGACTCATCAGCCAAACTGATGAGATCACGGGTGTCCGGTGCGGGCGAGGGTCGTTGACCGCCACCCACTGTCTCCCCACGACACCAGGCCTCCGGGTAGCAGGGCTGCTGGGCTCCCACATCATCCATGGTGCCCTTCACAATCACGGCATAGACGAGCACGCCGTCCGCACGCACACGACGTCGAACGTCCTCGAAACTCGTGCACGGAAGCGGGAGACGTCGCGCGGTGGCACGACACGTGTCGGCATTGTCCGTGACGACGAGCGCCACGCGCCGGCCGGACACGCCGTGCAGGACCGTGATGCCCCGATCGACCGCGTTCCACAGGAGCCTCCGGCCGCCCGGCCAGAGTTCCTCATGGAGCACGCGGTGCAGAGCGTCATGGTTGCCGGTCAAAGCACCGCCGACGGATACCTCGGAACCAAACGTCCCGATGACAGCGCGATCCTCGGGACGCAACGCGTCAATGAGTTGGCCGACGCCAGCCCGCACGCGCCCGAGACGCGGACGCATGCTCTCGGACATGTCGAGCAGGATCGCAGCCACGAGGGGCTGGGGATCGGCCGAGAAGACGGAAATCTCCGCCTTGCGGCCGTTGTCGAACACTTCGAAATCCTGCTTTGTCAGATTCGTGGCGGGGCGACCGGCTCGATCGAAGACCGTCGCGTACAGATCGATCGTACGGACGCCGGAACGAAACGTGGCCTGCGCGTCCGGGTGGACGCGCAAAGGCACGACTGACGCGAACGCGAAGATCAGTGCCAGCGCGGGTCTCGGCACACTTGCCATTGGTTGTCGTCTAGGCGCGATCCTAGCACTGCCGTCGTGACCCGACTGGCTGGAGAAAGATTCTCGTCGAAAGTGGCGTTCGATCTGATGTGGCTCAGGCGCCGGCCGCGGATCACGCTAGCCCTTGGGCTGCGAGGTCGCCGCGAAGGCGCTCGGCCTCGACACGCGCTTGCTTCGGGCTGAAGTCGTCGACGGCGCCCGATGGTGAGCCAGCGGCCGCGACGTACCTGAAGCCGATACGTGTGCCGGCCGGAGGCACGGCACCGCAGGACCAATCCGCGTGTCCGTGTGTCGTAGACGTCGGTGTTAGCTGTCGGCAGTTCTCGGAGGAGGCCCTCCGAGATTGAAGGTTGGCGTGCCAACCGTAGCTCGCGCTGGAATGTCAGGTTTGCAGATCCGCGAGCGAAGGTGGCCTGCCAACCGAAGCTCGTTCGGGCAGGGACAGCCCACCTTCGCGCGTTGCGCTATGGTGGGCAACCTTCGCTTGCATTCATGAGCGAAGGTTGGTGGGCGCTACTGGACTCGAACCAGTGACCCCCGCCGTGTGAAGGCGATGCTCTACCAACTGAGCCAAGCGCCCAACCCGATCGGACAGCCTGTTCAGCTTATCGCAACGGCGCCGGCAGGGCCAAGGGCGGGGCCGGCTTCTTGAGCTCGGTAATCAGGACGTCGAGGATCTTGGCGTATCGCTCGTCGGCCGAGACGAAAGCCTTGAAATAGTCTTCCTGCGTCATCTTGGCGGCGGGATTCTTCCGCCTCGGGTCCAGAAAGACGCCGTTGAAGTCGTGCCGCGCGGAACCAATCCGAACCGCGTCCGACACCGGCGACTTGCCAGGCACGGCTACGAGACCGTCGTGCAGCGCGTCCTCAAAAAACAGCTTGTCCTCGGACAGCGTCGACGAGCTGAGGTTCGTGTACGCGTTCTGGTATTCCTTGTTGTGGAGGTAGTACTCCATGTCCGTCGGCCGGCCGTAGGAGGCAGAGATCGCGAGCAACTGCGCGTTGGGCACGAGGAGCACGGCCAGATAGCGGCCGGCCTCATTCGGCATCCGGGCGGCGAACGATTCGAGTTTCCTGGCCTGCAGCAGCCCGACGAGCTCCTTGGCCTTGGCCGCCGACGTCGATGGCGGGGGCATCGCTGCCTGGGCCATGAGCCGTACCCCCTCCGTGCCCGTGAGCACCAACGCGACGGCGACGAACACACGACGAGCGATCACTCGATCCAGCATCGTCCTGCCCTTTATCCCACGAAGAGCGCGTCGTCGTCGTCCCGTCCGTGCGGTGCGTGGGGATGACCCCGCCAGGACCGGAAGGCCGATACCGCCGCACGCATGGCCGTCATCACCGCCGCGCCCTGGCGGACCGGCTCGACGACGGCCTGCTGGATGACGGCCAGCGTCTCGTTGACGCGATCGGACGTCAACGCCAGCAGCCGATCGATGCGTTCGACTTGTACGACCGTGAGCGATGCGACACGCGCTGCGTCATCAGAAATGCGATGCGCTGTCGCGACGAGTGGCATGACCTCGCGACGGATCTCTTCACGGATCTCTTCGGCGGTCGTCGTCAGCTGCTTCGTCACGCGCAGCACGACCACGATCAGGCCGACCTGGATCCCGGCCATCACGACGAGGGCGATCGCCATCACCGCGAGGTAGATGGACGACCCTTCGTTCACAGCGTCTCCTTGCGCGCCTGTTCGAAGGACTCGCGGCCCCGCTCGACCGCGGCGGTGAGATTCTCGCGCTGGCGGTTGAAGAACTCACGCCCTTCGCGCGCAAGCGTTTCCGCCTTTTCACGCCCTTCGCGAGCGCGCTCGGCGATCTTCCGCCTCGTCTCTTCGCCCGCGGCCGGCGCGTAGAGCAACGCGACGGCGGCCCCGGCGATCGCACCGAGGGCGAATGCCACGAGCACCGATCCGGATGAGTTCCCGTTGTTCGTCATGACGCCTCCACCAGACAAATCAGAAAATGCTGACACTGACACGAAGGTACTTCTTGGGATCCTTGCGGATGTCCGCCAGGAGGTCCCGCATTTCTATGACTGCCCGATTCATGTTCTCATAAAGCTGGCGGTCGCGCAGCAACAGGCCGGCGGTCCCGCGGCCCTCTTCGAGACCGCTGACGACCGTGTCCAGGCGGGTCGACATGCTGGTCAGCCGGTCGTACAGTTCCCGATCGGTCAGCAGCCGGCCCAGTGTGTTGTCTCCCCGGCCGAGCCGGTTGGTCGACTGCTCGAGGTTCGCCATCGTCGTGGCGAGCGACTTCCCCATCGCCTCGTCATTCAGGAATCGTCCCAGCGCGCCCTGCCCCTCGTTGATCCGGCGCGTCATGACCTGCAGGTTCTCGAGCGACGCCTTCATGGCCGCGTAGGCGGACGGATCCTTGAGCAGGCTCCCGAGCGTTCCCCGCCCCTGGTTGAGGCCGCGCGTGACCTCGCCTGCCGACGCGATGAACTGGTTGAGCTCCCGGTAGAGCGCATCGTCGGTGACGAGCTTGCCGAGTGTGCCGCGGCCGGCACGCACGTCGGCAATCAAGTCGCTCGCTTCCTTCAGAGCTGTCGGCCGCCGTCGTCGTCAAGTCGCCCATGGTGCCGAGCTCGACCGTCTTGAGGTACTGCCAGTCGTTGAGCGGCGTGCCCGTCCGGGACGCCTTGATATCGACGATCGATTCGCCAAGGAGGCTCAGCGATCCAATCGTGCCGACCGAATCGGTCGTCACGAGCTCGCGCACCTCTTTATTGAGCTCGAACGCGACGTCGATCTGCGAGCCGGCGAACTCGACCGCCGTCACGGTGCCCACTTCCTTGCCGCTCAGCCGGACGACGGCTCCCGGCTTCAAGCCGCGAGCGTCGCCGAACTGCATCTTCAGCGGGTAGCGCTGCCACCAGAACCCGCCCTGGCCGCCAATCGCGACCACGAGAACCGTGACGAGGACGACCGCGACGACCCCCACGACGCCGAGCTTGAGCTCGGACCAGGCGATTGACCGTGTGCGTGGCATGTGGTGACTCCCTTGCGTTCCGGACTACGAAAGAAACGCGCGGACAAACGGATCGGTTGATGCGCGAAGTTCCGCGGCATCCCCCTCGAAGTGCACGTGCGCGTCGTTCAACAACAGGAACTCCGTTTCCCGCAACTTCCCGTCAGACGCCTGCACGTAGTCGATCTCGCCGCCGGTGCGGGCCGCCTCGTGCTGCGCGATGTGGAAGGCGTCCCGCAACTGATGCGTCACGACAATCGAACTGACTTCGTCGAGATCGCGCAACTTGATGATCTCCTCGTCGATGGCAGACCGCGGTGATCGGATCGAGTCCCGTCGTCGGTTCGTCGTACAGGATGATGTGCGGCTTGGCGCAGAGCGCCCGGGCGATGGCGACGCGACGCCGCTGCCCACCGGACAGCTCGGACGGCATCCGTTCGCCAAACTCCGCGAGCCCGACATAGCCCAGCACTTCGGCGACGCGCTGGTCGACCTCCTCCAGCGGCTGGCGCGTTTCCTCGAACAGCCGATACCCGACGTTCTCACGCACCGTCAATGAGTCGAACAGCGCCCCTTCCTGAAACACCATCCCGACATCGGCGCGAACCGCCATCAGCTCGACCTCCGTCATCTGGTCGATGCGCTGCCCGTTGACGGTGATGGCGCCGCCGATCGGGTTTGAGCAACCCGAGAATCAAACGGAGAATCGTCGACTTGCCGGCGCCGCTCGGCCCGAGGATGATCTTCATCCGGCCCGGCAGCAGCGAAAAACTGACTTCGTCCAGAATCACCTTCTCGTCGAACGCGAGCGACACTCGATCGAAGGCCACCACGGGTGACGCGTCGGCCGACTTCACTGGCGGGGCGGCGCTTGCGGGAGAGGACGAGGGTGACACCGCGGATCCCATCTCAATACAGGAAGGTGATCATGATTTTGGTGATCAGGAAATCGACCGCGAGCACGCTGACCGATCCAGCGACGACGGCTTGCGTCGTCGCTCGACCGACGCCCTGCGTTCCGCCCTTCGTTCGCAGCCCGACATAGCAGCCGATCGTGGTGATGGCGAAACCCAGTACGACCGGCTTAAAGAGACCCATGTAGATGTCCTCCATGAACAACCCGGCCAACACGTTGTTCCAGTAGACGCTGCTCGCCACCTTGAGCTGCAGCGTCGAAATCACCGCGCCGCCCAGCATGCCGACGGCGTCGCTGATCACGGTCAGGACAGGTACCATCACGGTCCCCGCGATCACGCGCGGGACGACCAGCTTGCGAATCGGATCGGTGCCGAGCGCCCGCAACGCCGCGATCTGATCGGTCACGACCATCGAGCCCAGCTCGGCGGCGATCCCGGATCCGACGCGGCCGGTCACCATCAGTGCCGTCAGCACCGGGCCGAGCTCCTTCACCATCGACGCGCTGATGAGGCGGCCAACGACGGGCCGGGCGCCAAACTGGTCGAGCGTGAGGCCCGACTGAAGCGCGAGGACCATGCCGGTGAACGTGCCCGTCAGCAACACGACCGTCAGCGAACCGACGCCGATCGCGTCGAGCTGTTCGACAATGTCGCGGCCGTAGATCGGCCGGCTGACGAGCGCGCGACCGATCTGGCCGATCAGCCGCAGGTACTCCTGGACTTCGAGGAACGCGCGCTTGAGCCAGGTCGCGCGACGCCCCGCCACCTACCGGCCCCCTGTCGTGGCCGGAGCCAGATCGGGGTTGCGGAGGCGCCGCAGGCGGTCCCGGATCCCCGCAGCGCGCTCGAACTCGAGATTCGCCGCCGCGGCCTTCATGTCCTTCTCGAGTGCGGTGATGAACGCATCGAGCTCGGCGCGAGTCCGGAACTGCTCACGCTCGTCCGCTTGCTTCGGCACCGTCACGTAGTCGCGCTCGTACACGCTCGACAGCACATCGTCGATGTTCTTCACGATCGACGCCGGGGTGATGCCGTGTTCGACGTTATACGCCTCCTGCACCGCGCGCCGTCGTTCGGTCTCGTCGATCGCTGTGCGCATCGACGCCGTCACGGTACTCGGCGTAGAGGATCGCGCGACCGCGGACGTTGCGCGCCGCCCGGCCAATCGTCTGAATGAGCGCGCCGCCGGATCGCAGAAATCCCTCCTTGTCGGCATCCAGGATCGCCACCAGCGACACCTCGGGCAGGTCGAGGCCTTCCCTCAGCAGGTTGATGCCGATCAGCACATCGAAGACACCGAGCCGCAGGTCCCGGAGAATCTGTACGCGTTCCAGCGTATCAATGTCGGAATGCAGGTACCGTACCCGCACGCCGAGCTCCTGATAGTACTGCGTGAGATCCTCGGCCATGCGTTTGGTCAAGGTCGTCACCAGCACCCGCTCCCCGCGCGCCGCCACGTCACGAATCTCGGCCAGCAGGTTGTCGACCTGTCCGGAGACGGGACGGATGTCGATGACCGGATCCACCAGTCCCGTCGGCCGGATGATCTGCTCGACGATCGCCCCCCCTGACTGGCGGAGCTCGTAGGGACCGGGCGTGGCGCTCACGAAGACAATCTGTCGCACGCGGGCTTCCCATTCCGGGAAGTTGAGCGGGCGATTGTCGAGCGCCGAAGGCAGGCGGAAGCCATGCTCGACCAGCACTTCCTTGCGGGACCGGTCCCCGGCGTACATGCCGCGTACCTGCGGCACCGTCTGATGGCTTTCGTCGACGATGATGACTGCGTCTCCGGGGAGGTAGTCGAGCAGCGTCGGCGGCGGTTCGCCGGCGACCCGACCCGAGAGGTGCCGCGAATAGTTCTCGATGCCGTGGCAGTAGCCGATTTCCTTGATCATCTCGAGATCGAACATGGTCCGCTGGTGCAGCCGCTGCGCCTCGAGCTTGCGTCCGGCACCCTCGAGCTCGGCCAGGCGCTCGCCCAGTTCGATCTTGATCGACTCGATCGCCTGCTGCGTTCGGGCGCGCGGCGCGACGAAGTGGGACTTCGGATAGACCGACACGCGATCGTGGCGACGCACCTCACGGCCGGTCAGCGGATCGAACGCCAGCAGCTCGTCGATCTCGTCGCCGAAGAGACTGATCCGCAGCCCGACATCGTCATACGAGGGATAGACTTCGACGATATCCCCGCGCACGCGGAACGTGCCGCGTTTGAATTCGTGGTCGTTGCGCTCGTACTGAATCTCGACCAGCTTCCGCAGAATCTGGTCGCGGTCGATCTGCTGGCGCTGCTCGAGCGCCAGCACCAGACTGTAGTACGACTCAGGCGAGCCGAGGCCGTAGATACAGGAGACGCTGGCGACGATCAGCACGTCACGGCGCTCGAAGAGCGACCTGGTGGCCGAGAGCCGCAGCCGATCGATCTCTTCGTTGATGATCGCCTCCTTCTCGATGTACGAGTCGGTGGCGGGCATGTAGGCTTCCGGCTGGTAGTAGTCGTAGTAGCTGACGAAGAACTCGACGGCATTCTTCGGGAAGAAGCGCCGGAACTCCTGGTACAGCTGCGCCGCGAGCGTCTTGTTGTGCACCATCACCAGCGCCGGCCGGTTGACGGTGGCCAGCGCCTGCGCCATGGTGAACGTCTTGCCCGAGCCAGTGACGCCCAGCAGGACCTGCGCCTTGTCGCCGCGTCGCAGGCCGTCGGCAATCAGGCGGATCGCCTGCGCCTGGTCGCCACGCAGCTCGAAGTCGGTCTCGAGCTGAAATCGGTCAGAGATCGGCATCAACCCAACAGGATGTCCAAACCTCTGATTACATCACGTCTATCGTTGCGGGGCGAGATAGCCGGAGCGCGTCCGCACCTTGGCCCCCTTCAGTTCCGGTTTCTTGATCTTGACCTCGACGCGGCGAAACTTGCCGTCGCGCGACGCCACGACCGGCATGTACCCGATGGTGTAGCGGGAGGCGAGCTCATCGAGGATCTTGGCGTAGAACTCGTGGATTTCCTTGGGTGAGGTGGGAAAGAACGCCTCGCCGCCGGTCTCGCGCGCGATCTGCGTGACCCGGAGCTGTTGCGTCATCCGCGCTGACGAGAGCTGGTTCTCGAGATAGCCGATGGCGTACACCATCACGTTGCCCAGGCGCAGGAGCTCCTGCAGCTTGCCGTAGGCAATCCGGCTCGTGCTGTCGCCGCCGTCGGTATAGAGGATGACCACATGCTGTCCCTCCCGATCGAGGGCCGCTTCCAGGTACACGCCGAGCGCATCGTACAGGGCCGTCATCCCGCCGGCCTTCCGCTCGCGGATGCGCTGGAACAGCATCGGGTAGCTCGACGGCAGGAAGCGCCCGACGCGGACGCTGGAGTCGAAGTCGAGAAACGTGACGTCCACGGCTTCGTCGAGCGCATCGACGAATTGAATGGCCGCGTTGGCCGCTTCACGCAGATCCCGCTCCATGCTGCCGCTGGTGTCGAGGAGCAGGCCGAGATGAAGCGGCAGCGCCTCGCCGGGCGCCCCCTCGGCGAAGTAGGCGATCTTCTGCGGCTTCCCTTCCTCCAGGACGTCGAAGTCGTCAGCCTTCAGCCCACGCACCAGAATCCCGTCCCTCGCCGTGACGACCACCGGGAGGCGCACGAGATCGACGCCCGCCCGAAACTGCTGAGCCGACGGCTGCGGCACGCGCCAGGTCGGCGGTCACTGTCGCAACCCAGATGAACGTCACGAAGCCTCGGGGCATGCCGCACTCTAATATTACAGGCGCGGGGCCCCGCCCCGCGCCTCGGGCCCGGGCCAGACACCGGCCCGGGGCGTCACTTTTCTCTTCTCCGTGGTCTGCTAGCCCCGTGCCCCAGGCCCTTGCGCGACCCCCGCGCCTCGGGCCCGCGCCACAAATCCGGCGCGGGGTGTCCACTTTTCTCTTCTCCGTGGCTCTCTAGCTCTTCTCCGTGCCCTCGCTCTTTTGTCTATAATCGATGGCTGTGCGCGCACTGGCCGTCTGTCAGGACGAGCTGGTCATTCGGACCTTGCACCGCGTTCTCTCGGGTGCCTTCGACATCGAGTTCCTCGTCGAAAGCCGCCCGCTCGCTCGTCGTCTCGTCGACGACGGCGTGCCCGCGACGGTGGCGGACCCCAAGCGGGTCGATTCCTATCTGCGCGCCGACCTCACGCCCAATACGTGCGTCATCGTCGAAGACACCGGCAAGCGCAGCCTGAAGCGGGTGGTCACGGCCATCCGTGATTCAGGCGGCAGCCTCCTGTACGTTTTGCACGTCAACGGCATGCCCAACCGCCGCGGGCAGGACGAGTTGCGGGCGGTGGTGCCGGAGATCTCGCATCTGAATCTCTCGGAACTGCTCGCGCCCACGCTGCTGACGGAGCTGGGCCGCTCGCTGACGCGCGCCCGGGTGCAGCAGTACCAGCGCTACTTCGAGGACGCCGACCGGGTGCTGATCCTCCTGCATAACGAGCCCGACCCGGACGCGCTCGCCGCCGGGTTGGCGCTGCGAAATGTCCTGCGCCGCAAGGCGACGACGGCGATTATCGGCGCGATGCAAGGCATCACCCGGCCCGAGAACCTCCGCATGGCCGACCTGCTCGATATCCAGGTCGAGACGATGGGCCCGGCGGAGTTTGCGAGCTTCGATCGGATTGCGACCGTCGACGTGCAGCCGCACTACTTTGGCGGCCTGCTGCCACGTGTCGATTTGGTGGTCGACCACCATCCCGAACAACCGGGTTACACCGCGGTGTTCAAGGACATCCGATCGGACTATGGGTCGACCTGCACGATCCTCACCGAACACCTCCGGGCCGTGGACGTGAACATCTCGGAGCGCACCGCCACGGCGATGCTGTACGCGATCAAGTCCGACACCCTGTTCTTCGCGCGACAGACCAATCGCGTCGATCTCGAAGCGTTCACGTTTCTCTACCCGCTGGCGGATCCGGCGTTGATTCGGAAGATGGAAGGCGCGGAGATCACGCTGGAACGGCTCGAGCACGTGACCCGCGCGCTCGGCACCAGCCGCTTCCGCCATCAGGTCTTCTCGGCGTTTCTCGGCGAGACGACGCGTGAAGACTTCGTGCCCTATACGGCAGATTTCTTCCTGCAGCTCGAAGACGTGAAGTGGACGATCATCTCCGGCATCGTCGGCGGCCAGCTGATCATCAGCGTCCGCAACCTCGGCTACTCGAGAAACGCCGGCGAATTCGTGAAGGCGTGCTTCGGCGACATCGGCTCAGCCGGCGGCCACCGAGCCATGGCCAAGGCCGTGATTCCCGTCGACCAGTTCCGCGCGAAATACGGCGACCTCTCGGGCGTCGGCATCGCCGGCCGTATCGGTGAGCTGGCCGAGGAGTTCCTCGCCGAACCGACATCGGAAAAGAAAGTCACGAGCACAAATAGCGGGTTCGGGGGTTCCGAGGTCCGGAATTACCCAGCGCTTGATCCAAATCAGCGATCAAGTCATCGACGTGCTCGAGCCCGACAGAGAGTCGGATCATGCTGCGGGTGACGCCCGCCGCGGCGAGTTGATCGTCGTTCAACCCGTACTGGGAGGTCAGCACGGGCAGGCTGCAGATGCTCTCGGTGCCGCCAAGACTGGCCGCACGCTGAACGACGCGCAGGCGATCGAACACGGCACAGGCGCGATCGTATCCACCGCCGACATCGAAGCAGATCATCCCCCCAAAGCCGCGCATCTGCCCGGCGGCGATCGCATGGTCGGGATGCGATGGCAGTCCCGGGTAGTACACGCGCGCAATCCGGTTGTCGGATTCGAGCCAGGTGGCGAGCCGGAGCGCGTTCGCGTTGTGACGCTCGACGCGGACCGCGACGGTTTTCATCCCGCGCGCGAGCGCATACGCGGAGGCCGGCTCGAGCACTCCGCCGAAGAGCTTGCGGGCCGGCTGCAGCCGGTCAATCAGCGCCCGGGGTCCGACCAGCGCACCAGCGGTGACATCGCTGTGACCGTTCAAGTACTTCGTCGCCGAATGCATGACGAGGTCGACGCCCATGGAGAGCGGTTGTTGATTGATTGGGCTCGCAAACGTGTTGTCGATGACGGAGATGACGCCGCGCTCGCGGCAGGCGGACGCCACCGCGCGGATATCGACGCAACGCAGGGTTGGATTGATCGGCGACTCGAACCAGACGAGGCGCGTGGCCGGGCCCAGGAGCCGTTCGGGCATCGCCCAGTCGGCGAGCGCCGGAAAGCGGGCGGCGACCCCGAACCGGTGGAGGAAGTCGGCGATGACGTGGAGTGTGCCGCCGTAGATGGCCGCACTGCACACGACCTCGTCACCCGGCCGCAGCAACCCGAAGAGCGCGGTCGTCGTCGCCGCCATGCCGGACGACGTGACGAGCGCCGCTTCCGCCCCTTCCAGGGCGGCGAGCTTCTCCTCGGCCGCCTGCACGGTCGGATTCGCGTACCGCGAG
Organism: uncultured Acidobacteriota bacterium; assembly: GCA_963816795.1. Taxonomy (GTDB): domain Bacteria; phylum Acidobacteriota; class Vicinamibacteria; order Vicinamibacterales; family SCN-69-37; genus CAWFLT01. Next base: position 24,202 of record CAWFLT010000012.1, read on the forward strand.
TACATGTACTTGTCGGAGCCGCCGCGCTGGTAGGCCTCGAGCTCGGCGGCGTTCTCGAAGACGAACGTGCTCGTCGCGTAAATCGGCGTCGTCAGTGGCGCGGCGCCGGCACGCGCGCCCTCCCCGCGATGGAGCACGTCGGTCTCGACGTGGTGGGCGGTCCGCGGCAGCGCGTCAGTGCTTGACGGCTTCGACGCGCTCACCGGTGGCGACGACCGGTTCGATGAAGTGTTGGTAGGCATCCTCATATCCCTGATCGATGAGCTCTGCGATCGTCCGGTGCCGGTCAGAGGCATCGTCGTAAACGCCACCGAAGTCGAACGGGCCGATCGGGTTATGGTGCGGCCTGACGACGAAGACGCCGGAGAACCGTGGAATCGCCGCGGCACACGCGTCCTCGAATGCGGCCGTTTCGAGCGCGCGGACGAGGGCGCCGATCCGGCCGCGCAGTGCCACCGGGCGGCCGCGCATGCCGTGCGGGAGGGCCGGCGGTGGCGCCGCGCTCACGAGAATCACCTGCTCGACGCCGATGCCCGCCACTTCGTCGACGAGGCGGCTCACCAGCTCCGGCCGGTCGCAGACGTGATGGCGCTCGCCGCGCCAGTAGCTGTCGGTCGGAAACTGCACGGGCTCAGGCGCCGTCGCAACCGGCAACCGCAGGGCTCCCTGGAGGAGGTCCACCAAGAGACCGCGCTGAGGTCCGGTGAAATCGACGATCTCGGCCTCCCTCGGCCCGCCCGCCTGCCGACGCCCTTCGAACAACTCGCGCGCGTGCGCCCCGAGCACACTCCCGACCAGGTCCCGCCGGGCGTCGAGGTCATGCACGCCGACCACGACCTCGCGGAATCCAGGCTGGCCAAGATTGTCGGTCAACAGATCCACGTAGCGCCGGCCGAGCTCGTCGGCGTGCGGGCGCGGTTCGTTGGACGCGCCCCTGACGAGGCCCCACAACGCGTCGACGAGGGTGGTGCCCGGTTCGGTCGCGCCGAGCGGCGACCCGACCAGGCGCCACCAGAACGCGCCGCCCCAGCGCCGCCGGCTGGGCTCGGCACGCGCTGCCCGCACGGCGGCGACGACCAGAACGACGACCACCACCAGCACGGCGAGGACGACCGCCCTCGGCACGATCGTCGGCAGGATCGGCGGGCTGAAGAGCAGCTCGATGAGCGATCGATACATCCCGACGCACCGTTCCGAGATCGTCGTCAGATTCACGAGCGACGCGATGACGCCGATGGCGTACGACAGCGTCGCGAGGACGAGCATCAGGAGCGGGGAGACCAGCAGGAGCGTCGCCGCGAGCAATCCGTACCCCGCGGCACGCAGCGCCGGCCGCCACCGATAGGCCTCGCGCAGGCGCGGATCGGTCCACGGTCCCTTCGGATCCCACAACCGCGCGGTGCCGTCGATCGCCGCACAGAGCGCGGTCATGACGCCGGCGCCATGCGCGGCGACGACGTCGATCTTGACCCCCGCCTCGGTCAGCGCGCGCAGCACGCCTGCCTGATACGCCCCCGCCGTCCCGGTTCCGCAGAGGATGACGCCCGTGCGGAGCCGCGGCGAGTACGAGGAGTCAGACACGTCTATTCTTCGTCGTGGATCGTGACGAGCGAGAGGATCTCGAACGTGCGGAGGACCAGCCGGTGTCGGGGCCACGACTTCGTCGCCTTCTTCTTTGCCGACAAAGGCACGGCCAATCGGCGAGGCGACCGAGATCAGTCCACGATCCGGATCGGAATCCTCCGGCATGACGAGCTCGTAGATCGACTCGCGCCCGTTCTCGCGGATCGTGACCTTCGATCCGAACGCGACGCGCCCCTTCGGAATCCGCTCCATGTTCATCAACTGGATCTCGGAGACGCGCTTCTTCAACATCGAGACACGCGCCTCGACGAAGCGCTGCCGCTCCTTGGCCGCAGCGTACTCCGCGTTTTCACGCAGGTCGCCCAACTCGCGCGCGCGCTGAATCTCTTTTGGCAGCTCGTGGGTGAGCTCTCGCTCGAGCACGCTGATTTCGTCTTCGAACCGCTTGATGAGCCGTGCTTTCATCGCCGACGCTTGAGGCTAACATAGATTGAGGACAGGGTGACCGAGCTCCCGCGGCTGACGAGCCGCCAGCATCCTCTGGTGAAGCGTTTCCGGTCGCTCGCCACGGGATCGAACGACGATGGCGCAATTCTGCTCGACGGCGAGCATCTCATCGCCGAAGCGATGGACGCCGGCGTACGCCTCGAAGTGTTGCTGACCGGCGACCGGCACGCCGATCTGGCCGCGCGAGCCAGCAGCGCCGGCGCGCAGGTCGTCGAAGCGACTGCGGCCGTGATCGACGCCGCGAGTCCAGTGCGATCGCCCAGCGGGCTCGTCGCGATCGCAAATTGGCGGCCCGCCACGCTCACCGAAGTGTACGAGCCGGCACCGGCGCTGGTCCTGGGCCTCGTGGCGGTTCAGGATCCCGGCAACGTCGGCAGCGCAATTCGCGCGGCACACGCGCTCGGCGGCACCGGCGTCCTGGCGCTCGACGGCACGGCGCATCCCGCGGGTTGGAAAGTCTTGCGCGGAAGCATGGGCAGCCTCTTTCGCGTCCCGGTCGGCGTCGGGACGCTGTCGGACGCCGTCGCGGCCGCGCGTACCGCCCGCCTCCGGATCATCGCGACCGTCGCCGACGACGCCGACGCGATCGATCGCATCGATCTTGCGTCGCCGTCACTGGTGCTGCTGGGCAACGAAGGTGGCGGTCTCTCGGCCGAGGCCATCGGACTCGCCGACGATCGGTTACGGATCCCCATGCAGGCCGGCGCCAACTCGCTGAACGTCGCGGTGGCCGCGGCGTTGGTGTTGTTCGAGGCCCGCCGTCAGCGGCAAGGCGGCCCCTCGACGGCGCTCGGGGCAGGCCGATTGTGACGCGTTCGCTCTTCGCAGACGACGAGGCGATGGTGCCGGGGACGCCGTTGGCCGAACGGATGCGGCCCCGCACGCTCGACGACCTGGTCGGTCAGGATCAGCTGCTGGGGCCGGGCCGTCCGTTGCGGCTCTCGCTCGAGCACGGCACGCTCCACTCGATGATCTTCTGGGGTCCTCCCGGCACCGGCAAGACCTCGCTGGCCCGCCTGCTCGCCCGTCTCGCCAACGCGGATTTCGTCGCCTTCAGCGCAGTGACGTCCGGCATCAAGGAAATCCGCGAGGTCATCGCCGCGGCGGATCGCAATCGCGCCCAGCGCAGCCGGCGCACGCTGCTGTTCATCGACGAAATCCACCGGTTCAACAAGGCACAGCAGGACGCGTTCCTTCCGCACGTTGAGTCCGGCACGATCATTCTCGTCGGCGCGACGACGGAGAATCCGTCATTCGAGGTCAACTCGGCCCTGCTCTCGCGCAGCAAGGTGTACGTCCTTCAACCGCTCGGTACCGCCGACGTCGTCCGCATCCTTCAGCGCGCCCTGGCGGACAACGAGCGCGGCCTCGCCACGTTCGCGGTGACCGCTGAGGAGGCGGCGCTCACAGCGATTGCGGTGTACGCCAACGGCGACGGCCGGACCGCGCTGAACCTTCTCGAGCAGGCGGTCCTCGCGCTGCGGCCGGATGCTCAGGGGCGGCGCCTGCTCGATGTCACCGCGCTGGCCGGACTCATCGAACGGCGCACGCTCCTGTACGACAAGGGCGGCGAGGAGCATTACAACGTTATTTCTGCCCTCCACAAATCCATCCGCAACAGCGACGCCGATGCCGCCCTTTACTGGCTGGCGCGCATGGTCGAAGCCGGCGAGGACCCACTCTACATCGCACGGCGGCTCGTCCGGTTCGCCTCGGAGGACATCGGCAACGCCGACCCGCGCGCGCTGGAGATCACGCTGGCGGCCAAGGACGCGGTTCATTTTCTCGGCATGCCCGAAGGCAACACGGCCCTCGCGCAGGCGGTCGTGTATCTCTCGGCCGCGCCCAAGAGCAATGCCGTGTATCTCGCCTACGGCGCCGCCGCGCGAGATGCGACGACGGACGTCGCCTCGCCCGTGCCGCTCCATCTGCGAAACGCACCGACGAAGCTGATGAAGGCGCTCGACTACGGACGCGGCTACCAGTACGCCCACGACGAAGCCGAAGGCGTGGCGGCGATGTCGTCGCTGCCCGAGCATCTCGAGGGGCGGCGGTACTACGTGCCGACCGAGCGCGGGATTGAGGCGAAGATTAAAGCCTCCCTGGATCGGGCGTCGGCGATACGGAGCTCACGGAGGAAGAACGAGGACACGGAGAAAGGCTAGAGAGCACGGAGAAGAACAGTGGACATCCCGCGCCGTGTGTTGGCGCGGCCCGAGGCGCGGGGGTGGGGCCCCGCGGCCTAACGCTAGGAGAGCTAGAGAGCACGGAGAAAACAAGTGGACACCCCGCGCCGCCTGCGGCGCGGGCCCGAGGCGCGGGGGTGGGGCCCCGCGCCTGTAAGGTTAGAGAGAAGGCCTAATGCGCAGGATTTTGGGACCACGCTGTTGGCCGGGGTCGCTGGCGATCAGCGGCTGTTCTGAGGCGCCGCGTACGGTCACCGGTCCGGGCGCAGAAGTGCGCGCGCTGACGGGGGCGCGGACGCGCGCGGTCTGGGTGCAGAGCGATGGCACCGATCCGAGGGCGTCGGGCGACCAGTTGATCCTGATGGGCCTCGATACGCACGACGGTCGGGGTGAACGCGTGATTTTGAACCAACGCCGCAGCTATGTGAAACCGCTGATCACTCCACGCGGCGACCGCATTGTCTTTTCCAGCCGGGTGGAACCAGGTCCTCCCGAGGTCTTCATCGTCAATTGGGACGGCACGGGATTACGAACGGTGGCACCGGGTTTCGCGCTGACCGTCTGGGAGAGTCCGGCCGATCAGAGCGAGTGGGTGTATGTAGGCACCGACAACACCAAGCACGACTTCGCGACCGTCACGCGGTTCCCCATCGACGCGCCCGACAAACGGGAGTCCGTCTGGAAGGCGGGGCTCGTCAGCATGGATAACTTCCAGGTGTCGGCCGACGGACGGCACGCGGCCGGGTTGTTCCCGTGGCCCTACGCCGGCATCGCCGATCTGCGAAACGGCACGGTGAAGCGGCTCGGCGAAGGGTGCTGGACGTCGTTGACCCGCGCGCGCGGCCCGCTCCTCTGGTACTTCGACGGGGCGCATCGCAATGTGACGATGGTCGACGTGGCCAGCGATTCGCGATGGATGGTGAACATCAACGACGCGCCTGGATTCGACGGCGCCGAGGTCTATCATCCGCGCTGGACGAATCATCCGCGGTTCTTCGCGATTTCCGGTCCCTACAACCAGGGCGGTCCGAATCAGGCGCGGACGGGCGGCCCGCAGGTCGAGATCTACCTCGGCCGGTTCAGCGGCGATTTCACCAAGGTCGAGGCATGGGCCAGAGTGACCAGCAATTCGGGTGGTGATTCGTACCCCGACGTCTGGCTCGACGTCGATCGCATCCCCCATCCACGACTGAGCGGGCCGATCGGACCGGCGAACGCCGTCACCGCCGGCCGGCCGACCCCCAACCCGGCCGCCGGCAGACTCGTCGTCAGCGCGCGCCTGACGCGGCCCGGCCCGATACCGACGCCGGAGTCGATTCTGCCGTACCGGAGCGCGCTGGTCGTCAACGAGTACGAGGTGGTGCAGGTGCTCGACGGCACCTACGCCGAGCGGACGATGCCGATTGCGCAGTGGGTGATTCGCGACGGCAGTTTGCTGGCCGACGCACGGCGGCTCGCCGGCGCGGCCTTCACGCTGACGGTCGAGCGCTACGACGCACATCCCGAGCTCGAGGGCGAGCGGCTGATTTCCGACGGCCCGGCGTCCCGCCTGCCGGTCTACCTCGACGTCGGCCGACGGTAGCCGGGACGTGGTTTTCAGCTCGTATCTGTTTCTCTTCTGGTTTCTTCCCGCCGTCCTGCTGCTGTACTACGTCGCGCCAAAACGCGGGCGCCATCTCGTCCTGACGCTCACGAGCTATCTGTTCTACGGCTGGGCGAACCCGCTGTTCGTCCCGCTGCTGCTGGCGTCGACCGCGATCGATTACCTGGCCGGGCTCGTGATGGCGGGCCATCCAGCGTTCATCGGACCCGATGGCGCCCGCCGCCACGCGCGGCCGGCACGCGCTGCGCTCGTGCTGTCGATCTGCAGCAACCTCACCCTCCTCGGCTTCTTCAAGTACTACAACTTCGGGGCGGAGAACCTCGACGCGCTCGCCCAGTGGATGGGCTTGCCGGCGTGGGGGCTGGGCACGCTCAAGGTGACGCTGCCGCTCGGCATCAGCTTCTACACGTTTCAGTCGATGAGCTACGCCATCGACGTCTATCGCGGCGACGCCGCGCCGATTCGGAACTTCGTCGACTTCGCGTGTTTCGTCTCGATGTTCCCCCAGCTGGTCGCCGGCCCGATCGTCCGCTTCTCGGAAGTTGCCGACCAGTTGCGGTTCCGCACGCACACGACGACGAAGTTCGCGCGCGGCATCGCCTTCTTCAGCCTCGGCCTGGCCAAGAAGGTGCTGTTGGCCAATCCATGCGGCAAGATCGCGGACCTCGCGTTCGACGCCGGATCGCTCGGAGTGCTCGACGCCTGGTACGGAGCAGCGGCCTACGCCTTCCAGATCTACTTCGACTTCAGCGGCTACTCCGACATGGCCATCGGTCTGGGGCTGATGTTCGGGTTCATGTTCGCCAAGAACTTCGACTCGCCGTACCGCGCCCAGTCGATCACCGAGTTCTGGCATCGCTGGCACATCTCGCTGTCGACGTGGCTGCGCGACTATCTCTACGTGCCGCTCGGCGGCAATCGAAAGGGACCGGCCCGCACCTATGTCAACCTGTTCGTCGTCATGCTGCTTGGCGGCTTGTGGCACGGCGCGGCGTGGAACTTCGTGATCTGGGGCGGCCTGCATGGCGCCATGCTCGCGCTCGAGCGCTTCCGCGGGAAGACCGCACTCTACGGCGCGCTCCCGGCTCCCCTGCGCGTCGCCGCTACGTTCGCGATTGTCCTGGTCGCCTGGGTCTTCTTCCGCGCCACCGACGTGCCGCACGCGATGCGGTACCTCGGCGACATGCTGGCGGCCGGCACGCCGCAGGCCGGCGCGGGCCTCCTTGCCGGCATCGTGTATGCCCCGTACTACCTCGGCACCTTCCTGCTGGCCGGCCTCATCGTGTGGACGGCGCCCCAAACGTGGGACTGGACGCGAACGCTGACGCTCCCGAGAGCCACCGCCACCCTCGCGCTCCTCGTCCTCGCGGTCGTCGTGCTGACGACGCAGGCGTTCAATCCCTTCATTTATTTCATCTTCTGATGGCGACTCCGAATCAGCCGCTGCCGTCGGGAGGACTCACACGAGAAGAGGTCGCGCGGCGCGACCTGGGTCACACGACCATCGCCGCGTCCACGACGCGACTGCTGCTCGCCGTGTTCCTGACGGCGATCGTCGCGGCACCGCTGCTCGAAGTCGCGTTCGCCCGGGTACGGGCACGGACCGGCTCTGCGTCCGCCTGGTCCCACCTGCAACAGATTCCGAGTCAGCTGCGCAGCCATCTCGAACTGCCGCCGTCGGAGGGCGACCAGCCCGGGTTCTGGCAGCGCTTTCGATCGACCAACCGGATCGTCCTCGCAGGTCTCAGCGAATTCGAGCGTGGACTCGAGAACGAGTCGACGATCGGCCGCGCCCTCAGGCCGCGGGTCCAGGCACTCATGGCTGGCTGGTTGGGGGCGGGCAACGAGCGCGTCTACGTCGGTCGCGACGGCTGGCTGTTCTATCGGCCCGATGTCGAGTCGCTCAGCGGCCCCGGCTTTCTCGATCCCGTGACGATTGAGCGACGGATCACCGCCACTTCTGAATGGAACACGCCGCCCGCGCCGGATTCCCGGCCTGCGATCGCTCAGTTGCACCGCGACCTCGAGGCGCGCGCCATCACGCTCGTCGTCATGCCGGTGCCGGTCAAGGCGGCCGTCCACCCGGAGATGCTGGCCGGACGATATGCCCGGACCGCAGCACCGGAGACGTCCGAGCTCCAGAACCCGTCCTATCGCGACTGGATCGACGGCCTGCGGCGGGACGGCATCGCCGTCTTCGACACCGCGAGCGCACTCGCGGCCGGGCGCGGGGCCGGCCCCATGTATCTGAAAACTGACACGCATTGGCGGCCGGAGGCCATGGAGATCGTCGCCGAACGATTGGCCGACTTCATTGCTGAGCGGGTGACACTGCCCGCCGGGACCGAGCCCGGCTATCGCATCGAGCGCGTCGAACAGCGGAACGCCGGCGACATCGCCCGCATGCTCGACTTGCCGCCCGGCGAAACACTGTATCCGCCCGAGAGCGTCTGGCTGGCCCGAGTGCTGCGCGGAGACGGGTCTTCGTGGCGATCGTCGCCCGACAGCGACGTACTGGTGCTCGGCGACAGTTTCAGCAACATCTACTCGCTCGAATCGATGGGCTGGGGCACGTCGGCGGGATTCGTCGAGCATTTGAGCTACGCCTTGCGCCGGCCAGTCGACCGGTTGGTGCAGAACGACCAGGCCGCCTTCGCCACGCGCGAACTGCTTCAGCGAAGTCCCGATCGCCTCCAGGGAAAGCGCGTCGTCATCTACCAGTTCGCGGCGCGCGAACTGGCGTTCGGCGACTGGAAGGTGCTGCCACTACCGACGCGAGCAACCAATCGGTAGCCAAGTGTTCTCTAAAATTACAGGCGCGGGGTGTCTACTTTACTTAGGGGCGTGGGGCCCCACCCCCACGCCTCGGGCCGCGCGCCTCGGCGGCGCGGGGTGTCCACTTTACTTAGGGCGTGGGGCCCCCCCACGCCTCGGGCCCGCGCCGCCTCGGCGGCGCGGGGTGTCCACTTTGTTTTTCTCCGTGCTCTCCAGCTTTTCTCCGTGGCCTCGTTCTTCCTCAGATTCTGTCGAAGTTGCGCTCGATTTCTCTTCGGGTCAAGCGCAACACCACCGGCCGCCCATGCGGACACACCGACGAATGCGCCGTCCGCCGCAACTCGTCGAGTAGATACTGCATCTTCTCGCGCGTGAGCGGGTCGTTGGCCTTGACCGCGGCGTGGCAGGCCATCGTCGCGGCCAGGCGGCGCAGGGCGTCGTCGACCCCCGCGCCCGGTGAGAGGCCATCGAGATCGGCCGCAACGGCGCGGAGCGCGGCTTCGCTGCGGGTCCAGTCGAGGAGCGCCGGGACGGCAGCGACGCGCAGGCTCACGCCACCGAAGTCTTCGATCTCGAAGCCGAACCGGCCGAGGGCGGCGCCGTGCGAGAGCAGCGTCTGGTGCTCGCCAGCGCTGACCTCGAGCACGACCGGCGACAGCAGGCGCTGCGATTCGAGCGCGCGGGCGGTCAGCCGCTCTGAAATCTGCTCGAACAGGATCCGCTCGTGCGCGACGTGCTGATCGATGATCGCCAGGCCCTCGTCGTCGACGGCGATGATGAAGGTGTTGCGGAACTGCCCGAGCGGCGCCATCGGACGAATCAGCGAGCCCACGGCTTCGCGCCCGGGCGCCGTCGCGATGCCCGTTCCGGGCCACCCCGATGCGACGGACAGGCGGTCGCCGGTGGGCGCGAGACCGGACGGCCAAGTCGTGCCTGGCTCAGAGGCCGGGACACCGGGCCCGGCGGGCCAGGCTGGCACCGGAGCGCCGGCGCCGAATCCAAGCGGCAGCGCGGCGGAGCTTGGCAACCCGACGGCCTCGAGGACGTTGGCCCCACTCAAGACGAGCTCGGGCGCGGTGGTGGCGCCGAGCGCATCGACAATGGCGCGGCGGAGGACCTCGTGCACGAGGCCCTGCTCGAGAAACCGCACTTCAGCCTTCGTCGGGTGGACGTTCACATCCACGCGGTCCGGCGCGAGCGCCATGAACAAGTGGACCTCGGGACTCCGCTCCTTGATCGTCGCGACGCTATAGGCCTGCTGTATCGCGTGAGCGATCGTACGGTCGCGGACGATCCGGCGGTTGACGAAGATGTGCTGCGGGCCGCGAGCCGGGCCCTGCTCGCCGAGCGCGGCGACGAACCCGTGGATGGAAATGCCGGCGGCGTCCTTCGCGACAGGCACCAGGTCAGGACGGTCGCCGTACAGCTGATAGAAGCGGTCGGCCAGCGATGCGGCCGGCGGCGCCTCGATGAGCACTCGGCCGCCGCTCTTCAAAACGAAGCCGACCTCCGGATAACCCAACGCCAGCTGGGTGACGAGCCTCGAGACCTGTGCCGACTCGGCCGTATCCGCCTTCAGGAACTTCCGCCGGGCGGGAAGATTGAAGAAAAGATCGGCGACCTCAATCAGTGTGCCTTCAGGAGCGCCGACCTCGGTTGTCGAGAGCAACCGGCCGGCTTCGACGCGCAGCTCCGTGCCGGTCACGGCTCCGCGAGGCCGCGTTCTCAACCGGAACCGCGAGACCGATGCGATCGACGGCAACGCTTCGCCGCGGAAGCCCAGCGTGTTGATCGCCGCGAGATCCGCGGCTGTTTGAATCTTGCTGGTCGCATGCCGCTCGATCGCCAGCGCGGCATCCCCGCCGGTCATCCCGTCCCCGTCGTCCTCGACGGAGATGAGTTTCTTGCCGCCAAACTCGATGTGGACGGCGATGCGCCGGGCGCCGGCGTCGACGGCGTTCTCGACCAGTTCCTTGACGACCGAGGCGGGCCGCTCGACGACCTCGCCGGCCGCAATCTGGTTGGCCAGCTCCGGCGGCAGACGATGAATGCGGTTCACAGCCAGTCCAGCCGCCGGAACATCCACAGCATGGCGCCGCTACTCACGACCATGATGCCGACGATCCACCAGAACTGGGCCTGGAGCCCGCCAGGAAACTCCAGCAGGGGCACGTTCATGCCGAAGAGGCCAGTGAGCACCGCCAGCGGCATGAAGATCGTCGAAATCACCGTCAGCACTTTCATGACCTGATTCAGTCGATTCGACTGCGTGGCGAGATGCCCATCGATCAGTCCGGTCACCCGGTCCTGGAGAAACACTGCTTCGTCGGTCAGTCGCACGAGATGGTCGTAGACGTCGCGGAACCGGTACGACATGGTTTCCGAAATCTGCGTGAATTCGCGGCGCGCGAGGCGTGCGATCGCATCCCGCTGCGGGAGGACGACGCGGCGCAACGAGGCGATGTCGCCTTTGAGACCCAGGATGTCCCGCAGCGGGTTGCGCTTCGACGACCCGAAGACCAGCCGCTCCAGCTGATCGAGCTTCTCCTCGAGCGCGTCGACCTCCGGCCCGTAGTTGTCGACCAGTCCGTCGACGATGCGGTGCAGCAGGCTGACGGGCCCCTCAGCGAGGACGTTGGCGTGCCGTGTGCAGATCGCCCGCTCGGCCTCGAGGGTCCGCGACGGTGCATGCCGCACGGTGACGAGAAAGTTCCGGCCGAGAAAGAAGTCGACGTCGTGCGTGAGGAAGCCCTCTTTCCGCTTGCCGGCTTCGATTGCGTGCAAAATCAGATACAGGAACTCGCCGTAACTCTCGATTTTCGGGTGATGGACCTCGTTGAGTGCATCTTCGATCGCCAGCTCATGGAACTTGAAAGTGTCAGACAGGAGCCGGCGCTCGATTTCGCCAGGTTCCTCGAGATCGACCCACAGCACTTCTCGCGCCTCTGGCGTGAGCCACGCCGGATCGACGCGATCGACTGCGCTCGTGACGCCGTCGCGGTGGACGAGGATCGTGAACATCTTTGCCAGAAAGCCAGGAGAGGCCAGGCTTCAGCCGGCCTAGCGAGGGCGGGCTAAAGCCCGCCCCTCCGTGTGTCTTAATCCAGCGCACTCGCTTTGAGCGCCGACTGCGCCGCCGCCAGCCGGGCGACCGGCACACGGTACGGCGAGCAGCTCACATAGTCGAGCCCCACCTTGTCGAAGAAGGCGATCGACGCCGGGTCCCCGCCGTGCTCGCCGCAGACACCAACCTTGAGATTCGGCTTCGTGGAGCGGCCCTTGCGCGTGCCCTCCTCCACGAGGCTGCCGACGCCGACGGTGTCGAGCGAGGCGAACGGATCCTTCTCGAGGATGCGGCGGTCCTGGTACGCGCCCAGGAACTTGCCGATGTCGTCGCGTGAGAACCCGTAGGTGAGCTGCGTCAGGTCGTTGGTGCCGAACGAGAAGAAGTCGGCCTCGCGCGCCACCTGGTCAGCGGTGATCGCCCCGCGTGGCACCTCGATCATGGTGCCGACCAGGTACTTGATCTTGACGCCCTGCTCCTTCATGACCTCGGCGGCGACGCGATTGACGACCGCCTTCTGATCCGCCAGCTCGCGGACATCGCCGACGAGCGGAATCATGATCTCGGGGACGACCGAGTCGCCTTCCTTGGTCACCTGACACGCCGCCTCGATGATCGCGCGGGTCTGCATCTCGGTGATCTCGGGATAGGTGATGCCGAGCCGGACACCGCGGTGGCCCAGCATCGGGTTGAATTCGTGCAACTGCTCGACGCGGTGCAGGAGTTGCTTCTTCTCGTCGGTCTCGCGCCCCTTCTTGCCCTGCACTTCGAGCTTGGCGAGGTCCACCATGAGGTCCTCGCGCTTCGGCAGGAACTCGTGCAGCGGCGGGTCGATGGTCCGAATCGTCACCGGCGAGCCGTGCATTTCCTTGAACACGCCGTAGAAGTCCGCGCGCTGGAGCGGCAGCAGCTCGGCCAGGGCGGCGCGGCGATCCTGCTCGTTGTCGGCCAGAATCATCTTCTGGACGATGGGAATGCGCCCCTCGCCGAAGAACATGTGCTCGGTCCGGCACAGGCCGATCCCGCGCGCACCGAAGTTGTACGCGGTCTGCGCCTGATCGGGCTGATCCGCGTTGGCGCGAATCGCGAGCCGGCGGTGCCTGTCAGCCCAGCTGAGGAGCTGGTTGAAGCGGCGGTAGATGTCGGATTTGTCCGCCTTCATCTCGCCCGCAACCACCTGCAGAATCTCGCTCGGCTTGCTGGCGACCTGTCCGACCTTGACTTCGCCAGTGAGGCCGTCGAACGACAGCCAGTCGCCTTCCTTCAGTGTCGTGCCGCCAACACGGACCGTCTTGCCGCGTTCGTCAATCTGCAGCGATCCCGCGCCGACGACCGACGGCTTGCCCATCTGGCGACCGACGACGGCGGCGTGTGACGTCATGCCACCGGTCGCGGTGAGGATGCCTTGCGCGACGAACATCCCGTGGATGTCGTCGGGCACGGTCTCCTTGCGTACGAGCATGACTTTCTTGCCCTGACGCGTCCATTCGACGGCATCGTCGGCGGTGAACACGACCTGGCCCGAGGCTGCACCGGGCGACGCCGGCAGTCCCCTGGTCGCGACCGCGAGCCCTTTCCATTCCTTCGGGTCGAAGATCGGCGCCAGGAGCTGCGACAACGCCTCCGGCTCGACCATCAGCACAGCTTCCTTCGGCGTCACCAGTTTCTCGGCGACGAGGTCGGTGGCAATGACGACCGCGGCGTACCCGGTGCGCTTGCCGCTGCGTGTTTGCAGCATGTAGAGGTTGTCGTCCTGAATCGTGAACTCGAAATCCTGAATGTCCCGGTAGTGTTTTTCGAGACGGGTCGTGATCTCCCGCAGCTGTTTGTAAGCCTTCGGCATCACCTGCTCGAGCTCCCGGATCGGCTTGGGCGTGCGGATGCCGGCGACGACGTCCTCACCCTGCGCGTTGATCAGAAACTCGCCGTAGAACTCTTTCGCCCCGGTCGCGGGGTTGCGGGTGAAGCCGACACCGGTGCCGGACCGGTCGCCCGTGTTGCCGAAGACCATCGCCTGCACGTTGACCGCGGTACCGATGTGATCGGGAATCGAGTAGATGCGGCGGTATTCCTTGGCGCGCGGATTCTGCCACGAGCGGAACACGGCGTTGCGCGAGAGCTTGAGCTGCTCGAGCGGGTCCTGCGGGAAATCGCGCTTGGTCTTGTTCTTCACGACCTTCTTGTAGCGTTCGACGATCTCGCGCAAGGCCGCTTCCTTGAGATCGGGATCGAGCGTCACGCCCTTCGCCTTCTTGACCGCCTCCAGCTCGTGCTCGAACTCCGCCTTCGGGATCTCGAACACGACACTGCCGAACATCTGCATGAAGCGGCGATAGCTGTCGTAGGCGAAGCGGCCGTTCTGCGTCCGCTTCTTGAGGCCCTCGACGGCGACGTCATTGAGCCCGAGGTTGAGAATCGTGTCCATCATGCCCGGCATGGAGAACTTGGCGCCTGAGCGGACGGACACGAGCAGCGGGTTCTCCGCCGACCCGAGGGTCGCCCCAGTCGCCTGCTCGAGCTGCTTCAAGTGCGCGAGCATCTCCTGCTCGATCGCGGGAGTGAGCTTGCCCTTGTTCTCGTAGTAGACCGTGCAGACGCCGGTGGAAATCGTGAAGCCGGGCGGAACCGGCAGGCCGGCATTGGTCATCTCGGCCAGGCCGGATCCCTTGCCGCCCAGCACGTCCTTCATCGAGCGATCGCCTTCGGCCTTGCCCTTGCCGAAGAAGTAGACGTGCTTCGTCGCCTTCGGGGCCTTGGTGCTCTTCGTTGCCGCCGTCCGCGCCGTGATCGTCCGCTTCGCGGCGCTGGTCTTCTTCGTGTGCTTCGTGCCCTTCGTGATCTTCGTGCTTTTCTCGCTTTGCCATCTGTGTCAGGACTCCGGGGCAACGATTTCAGAGATATCGCCCAACTGTAAAATCAATCGCTCTAATTCTTTCATCAGCCAGAGACGCGCCTGCTTCAGCGCCGGGTCGTCGACCATGACGAACACCTCGTTGAAGAAGCGCGCGACGGCCGGCTCGAACTTCGAGGCCTCGAGATACGCTTCGCGGAAATTCGTGCCACTGGCCACCGCCGCGTCAATCGCCTGGCGGCGCGACTCGAGCTCGGCGAGGAGCGCGGCTTCGGCCGGCTCCTTCAACGCCGCGCGCGTCGCCTCGTGACTGTCGCCGGCCGCAAACGCCGCCGCATCGACATCGCGGGCGATGTTGCGCACCCGCTTGAATGCCGTCGCGAGCTGCCGGAACTGCTCCGACTGCGCAACTTCGGGCAGCGCCCGCAGGTTTTCCTGTAAGTCGGCCACCGACGCGGCCAGCCCGCGGCCGCCCCCCGCGAGCACGGCCCGGATGTTGCGCCGGTCGGCGCCGCGCTGTTCGAAGAAGAACTGCAGGCGCTCGGTGACAAACTCGTCGAGGTCGGTCCGGAACTTCTCGTCGACCGGCAGACTGTAGCCCTCGGCCGCCTTGCTGATCAGGGTGTCGATCGGCACCCGCACGGGAATGCCTGCGAGCGACTCGGCGTCGCCGAGAAGCCGCAGGAGACCATGGGCCTGACGCCGCAGCCCGAACGGATCGCGCGACCCGGTCGGCCGCTCGCCGGTCAGGAACAGCCCGACGAGCGTGTCGAGCTTGTCGGCCAGCGCCACGCAGGCCCACGTCACCCTGGCGGCGCCAAGCGCCGCCACGGTCGGCGCCGCGGTCGATTCCACGGCGACCGGCAGATAGTGGTGATAGATCGCGCGCCACACGGCCTCCGGCTCGCCGGCTTCGCGCGCGTAGATGCCGCCCATCACACCCTGGAGCTCGGTGAACTCGCGCACCATGTCGGTCGCCAGGTCGGCCTTCGCGAGCCGCGCGGCGCGCGCGGCCTGATCGGCGACTTCGGCGGTCGCCTGAAAGACGTCGGTCGCCAGCCAACGCGACAGCGCCTCGATACGCTTGGCCTTTTCGCCGTACGACCCGAGTTGCTTGTGGAACAGCACAGTCTCCAGCCGTTCCAGCCGCGCCTCGAGCCCGACCCGGCGATCGGCGTCCCAGAAGAAGCGCGCGTCCCGGAGCCGCGCCGTCACGACGCGCTCGGCGTTGGTGGAGATGGCGCGGTCGTTGGACGTCTGCGTATTGGTGACCGCAAGAAACGCCGGCATCAGGGCCCCGGCCGAGGAGATGACCGGGAAGAAATGCTGATGATGAATCAACGTCGTCGTCAGCACTTCGGCCGGGAGCGTCAGGAATTCGGCGCTGAACGCGCCGGCCACGACGGCCGGGAACTCGATCAGATCAGGGACCTCCTCGAGCAGCGCTGCGGCTTGCGCATGCTGGTGCAGCATCGCGCGTCCGCCGATGCGGCGCGCCTGCGCCTCGAGGTCGCGCATGATGCGGTCGCGACGCTCGATGCGCGAGAGGATGACGAAGTTCTCGGTGAGCTTCTTGCGGTACTCATCGAAGCTGCGGACCTTGATCGCCCGGCCGGCGCGGCCGCTGGTCGCGAGGAAGCGATGGCCGTAGGTGACCGCGCCCGACGTCACATCCTGTACCCGCGGGCTCGAGGCCAGCGCGGACCGGGCGATCGTGAATGGCACCACGCGGCCGCCGTAGAGATACAGCAGCCATCGGACGGGCCGGCCGAACAGAAACTCGCCCTTGCCGTCCTCGAGCTGGGCGTCCCACCGCATTTGCTTGGGAAACGTCAGATCGCGCAGGACCCGGCCGAGCAGTTCCGGCAGCACGTCGACGGTCGCGCGGCCGCGAATGTGCTTTTGATACGAGAGGTACTTGCCTTTCGGCGTGTCGACCTGGACGAGCGCGTCCCACTCCGCGCCGAGTTTGCGCGCGAAGCCGAGCCCGGCACTGGTCGGATGGCCCTCGGCGTCGATCGCCGCGCTGACGGGCGGGCCCATCACCGTCTCATCGCGGTCTTCCTGCCGATCGATGAGCTCGGGCAGACAGGCCGACAGGCGCCGCGGCGTCGAAAACGACTCGACGTTCCCCTTGGCCGGAAGTTTTTCTTCCTCGAGTCGCGCTTCGAGGCGTTGGGACAGTTGCGCCGTCACCGCCGGCAGCCACGACGCGGGCATCTCCTCGACGCCGATTTCGAGCAGCAGCTCACGATCCATGACTGACCCCTTCGCCGTCGGCCGGCTGCTGCCATGCGCTGGCGATGGCGACCGCGAGCTGACGCACCCGCAGGATGTACGCCGTGCGTTCCGTCACGCCAATGCTGCCGCTGGCGTCGAGCACGTTGAACAGGTGTGAGCATTTCAGACAGTAGTCGAGGGCCGGCAGCACGAGCTTGGCGGCGAGCAATTCCTGCGAGAAGTCGTAGCACTTGGTGAACATGTCGCGGTGAAACTCCGCGAACCGCGCGGCGTCGAGATCTCGAGCGAACGCGTACTTCGACTGCTCCACTTCATCGCGGAATCGCACTTCGCGATAGCTCACCCCTGGCGCCCATTGGAGGTCGTACACGTTGTTGACCCCCTGGAGCGTCATCGCAAATCGCTCCAGACCGTACGTCAACTCGACCGAGATCGGCGAGAGATCCTGCCCGCCCGCCTGCTGGAAGTAGGTGAACTGCGTGATTTCCAGACCGTCGTAGAGCACCTGCCAGCCGATGCCCCACGCGCCGAGCGTCGGCGATTCCCAGTTGTCTTCCTCGAATCGCACGTCGTGCGCGCGGAGATCGATGCCGCAGGCCTCGAGACTCTGCAGGTAGAGGTCCTGGACGTCGTCGGGCGCCGGCTTCAGGATGACCTGGAACTGATGGTGCTTGAACAGCCGGTTGGGGTTCTCACCGAATCGCCCGTCCGCGGGGCGCCGCGACGGCTGCACGTACGCGACGTTCCACCCCTGCGGGCCCAGTACCCGCAAAAATGTCTCGGGATGCATCGTCCCGGCGCCGAGCTCGATGTCGAGCGGCTGCTGAATCAGGCAGCCTTGCGTCGCCCAATAGTCCGACAGCTTGAGAATGAGATCCTGGAGGGTCAAGACAACGGCCTCAGCTCCTTGATGACGCGCGCCGACCGCAGCTCCTTTTCCAGGTGCATCGCGATCAAGCGGTGGTGCACGTGCTCGAGCTCCCGCAATACGCCGGGCGGGGCGCCCGTTTCTGCGACGACGGCTGGGGGGCAGGCCGCGGCGCGCTTCAGAAATCCAATCGCGTCGCCCGACAGTCGCGGACCGCCGTGCGCGCAGTCCGCACAGACGAACAACCGGTCGGCAAGCACCAGCGCGGCCCCGGCGGCGAACGACCGGCCACATCGGGGACAGACGTCGAGGCCTGGATACACGCCTTCGAGCCGAAGCAGCCAGTACTCGAAGTACCGAGCCAGGGCCTCCACGGATCCTGCCCGGCCGAGCACTTCCCCGGCCGCCACCCCCAGCCGAAACAACCGGCCGTTCGGCGAGGCGTCAGGCGCCCATTCGTCCAGGAGCTCCGCGAGGTACGCGGCGTGCCCGAGGACGTGGGCCCCTTCGTCGACCGGACGCCCGGCGGCCATACTCATCGGGGTGGCACGCGGCTCGACCCGGTCCAATCGGACCAGTTCGCGGCCATCTCGCTCGACGTAGGTCGCCCGGCCCAGCGTGAGCGGCTCGAGCGCCGCCCCGAAGCGGCGGCGCGAGTTCGTCGCGTTCTTGGCGACCCCCCGCTTCTTGCCGCGATCCTCCGTGAGGAAGACCACGATTCGGTCTGCCTCGCCGTAGCGATAGGTCCGAAGAATCAGCGCGTCGCTTGAAATGGGCCGCATCTCACCCGGGCCCACGCAGGCGGGCATCCGCCGCTGGCCCGCATCTTGCTAATCATATCAGCCCGGGAAGGTTAGGCGTGATGTAAGTAGCGGACAAAGATCTTGCCGAGGCCGAGGAACGACAGAAAGCCGCAGACATCGGTGAAGGTCGTGATGAACACCGAGGACGCCAGCGCCGGATCCACCTTGAGCGCACGCAGCCCCAGCGGGATGAGTGTGCCGGCGGCCCCCGCCACGAACATATTGATGACCATGGCGGCCATGAGGATCAACCCGAGCGCCCAATCGCCGCCGGTGAGGACCCAGACCCCAACCGCGCCGACGAGCCCGTTGGCGACCCCGTTGCCCAGCCCGACCAGGCTTTCTTTGAGCAGCGCCTGCCTGGCATTGCCCCAGGTCAGCTCGCCGAGCGCGATCCCGCGGACGATCACCGCCAGCGTCTGCGTGGCCGCGTTACCGCCCATGCCGGCGACGACCGGCATGAACATCGCCAGGGCCACGACCTCGTTGATGGTCGACGAGAACAGTCCGACCACCGACGCCGCGATGAACGCCGTGATCAGGTTGACCAGCAGCCACGGAAGCCGCCGGCGCAGCGATTCCCCGGGCGGCGTCAGGACACCGTCGTCCTTGGAGACGCCGGCCAGCCGGTAGACGTCTTCGGTCGCCTCGTCCTTGATGACGTCGATGACGTCGTCCACGGTGATGACGCCGACGAGCTTGTTCTCGCCGTCGACGACCGGAATGGCGAGCAGGTTGTAGGAGGCCACCTGCCGTGCCACCTCTTCCTGATCCGTGTCGACGCGAACGCTGTAGACCTCCGCCGTCATGATGCGCTTGAGCGGGGTGTCCGGCGGGACGAGCAGGAGGCGGCGCAGCGAGACGACGCCGACGAGATGGCGGCGGTCGTCGACGACGTACAGGTAGAAGACCATTTCCACGTCGCGTGCCTGCTGGACCGCCGTGATCGACTCGCCCGCCGTGAGGTCCTCGGGCAGGGCGAAGACGTTCGGGTTCATCAGGCGGCCGGCGGTCTGCTCGTCGTACTCGAGCAACTCGGTGACGCCACCGCCCGGCTTCGGACGGATCAGCTCGAGCACCGCGCTCGACAGCTCATCGGGCAGGTGATCGATCAGGGCCGCCGCGTCGTCGGAAGGGAGCTCCTGCAGCAGGCGCGCGATCTCCTCGGCAGATCGGAGCGCGAGCAGTTCGGCGCCTTTCTCAGGACCGACCTCGCTCAATGCCTCCATCGCGAGCTTGCCGTTTTTCTCGACGAGCATGTTGAAGGCCGCGTGCCGTTCGCGGTCAGACAGCTCCGAGAAAATCTGTGCGAGGTCCGCGGGATGTTGTTTCTGGAGGAGGTTCAGCAGGTTCGGCGTCGCCCCCATGCGCAGGAGACGACGAACGGATTCGAGGACGAGATCGATTCTGCGCTGTCCTGCCATCAGTGTCTATTCTGGCACGATGTGCGAAAAACCTTCACCGTGAAGCATGAAGGACGTGAAGACAGACTAGTTTCTGCTGCACCCACGCGCCGGCGACACTGGTGCAGCCTTCACGAGCTTCACGGCTTCATGGTGAAGCTTTTCTGACGCCCACTATCGCCTCGATCGCCCCAGCCCCAGCTCGTCCAGCAATCGCTCGTCATCCCGCCAATCCTCGCGAACCTTGACGTGGAGATCGAGATAGACCCGGCCGTCGAGCATTTCTTCCAGATCGCGGCGGGCGTCGGTGCCAATGCGCTTGATCATGTCGCCGCCCTTGCCGACCACGATGGGCTTCTGCGAGGCCTGATCGACCAGGATCGACGCAAAGATCCTGGTGAGGCCGCCCTCTTCCGCCGGTTCCTCGAACTGGTCGATGATGACCGCGGTCGTGTACGGCAGCTCGTCACGCGTGTACTGGAGAACCTTTTCCCGCACGAGCTCGGCGGCGAGCGTCCGCTGACTCTGATCCGTCAGGTAGTCAGTCCGGATACAGGGGCTCGCCGTCCGGCAGGGCCGCGATGAGCTCCCGCTCCAGCACATCGACGCCGTCTCCGGTCAACGCCGAGATGGGGACGATCGCCTTGAACGGAAGGGCCTGCGCGTAGCGGGCGATCATCGGCAGCAGCTCGGATTTGCGAACGGCGTCGATCTTGTTCAGGGCCAGGATCGCTGCAACGTTCGATCGCTTGAGCACGTCGAGCACGAACGCGTCGCCGGTGCCCGCCTTGATCGCCCCGTCGACCACCAGCACCGCGACGTCCACCTCGCGGAGCGTCTCCAGCGCGGTGTCGACCATGCGCCGATTCATCCGGTGCATCGGCTTGTGAATCCCCGGCGTGTCGATGAAGACGATCTGACTGTCAGGCCGATTGTGCACGCCGACGATGCGATGTCGCGTGGTTTGCGGTTTGTCTGAAACGATGGCGACCTTCTGGCCGACGAACCGATTGAGGAGCGTGGACTTTCCCGCGTTCGGCCGGCCGATCAGCGAGACGAACCCGGCCTTCACCCGGCGACCTCCTCCGCGACGCGCGGCAGCCTCCTGATCCGCACCTTGTGGATGCGGCGGCGCTCGGCTTCGAGGATTTCCACTTCGAGGCCGTCGAAGACCAGCTGCTCCCCCACTGCGGGGACTCGGCCGACGCGCGCGAGCACGTAGCCGCCCACGGTTTCGAACGCCCCAAGCTCGATCTCGCGTCCGAGGCGCTCCACCATGTCGTCGATCGCGACCTTGGCGCTGAAGACGAAGGTGTCTTCTCCTTCGCGCACGACCGGCTCGGCCTCCATGTCGTACTCGTCGCGGATCTCGCCGACCAGTTCTTCGACGACATCCTCGACGGTGACCAGGCCCGCCGTCCCGCCGTACTCGTCGACGACGATCGCCAGTTGCAGGCGCTTCTGTTGAAACTCGCGGAGCAGATCCATCACCCGCTTGGTCTCGGGCGCGAATGCCGCCGGCCGCATGAGGTCGGCCACACGATGGCTGCCCGAGAGCACCTCGGATCGCTGAATGAGATCCTTCACGACGACGAGGCCGACGATGTTGTCGAGGTTCTCGCTGTAGACGGGCAGCCGCGAGTACTCCTGTTCCTGCACGAGCCCGCGAAGATCGTCGATCGTCGCGTCCGAGCGAATCGCGACGATGTCGGGGCGCGGCGTCATCACTTCCCGCACCAGCGTTTCGCCAAACGCGACGACCGAGCGCAGCAGCCGGCTCTCGTCCGCACGTTGCTGCTGCGGCGCCGCGTCTTCCGACTCGGTCCGGGCCGCCGGCTCGTCGGTCGGCAAATCGTCCGTGCCCGGACGCTCGACCGGCCCGAGGAACCCGATGATCAGCGCCGTCAACGGACTGATGACGTTGGCCAGCGCGGTAAAGGGCGGCAGCAGGGTGTGGAGCACGCGCTGCGGCGACAGCCTGACGATCACGGCCGGCAGGATCTGGCCGACGCCGACGGCAAGCCCGAGACCGCTGGCGACGAGAATCATGCCGCCGACCCAGCCGGAATCCACGTGCTGAGCCAGCAAGGCAACGAACAGAACCAGCAGCGCGCCGCGGAGAAGACGCGCCGTGACAAAGAACTTCAGCGGGTCATCGAGATACGTCTTCAGTGCGTCGTCGTGGCTCGCGTGCTCCGCCTCGAGCCGCTGCGGCAGACGCATCAGCAGCGTGAACGCCATCTCGACGAGCGCGAAGAACAGCAGCCCGACGGCGGACAGGAAGATTGACAGCTCGATCATCGGCGCGGTCGCCGACCGGGTGCCCGCGTAATCAGGCCCACAGGCAGACCGGCGCGCCGGCGAAGGCGCTCCTCGACCCTGCCCATCTCCCCCTGGTCGGTTTCGTGATCGTACCCCAAGAGGTGCAAAAGCCCATGAAGGGCCAGAATCCGGAGTTCAACCTGGACCGAATGCCGCTCCGCCCGCGCCTGGCGGCGAGCCACCCCGAGGGCAATGGCCAGGTCGCCCAGGGGGCGCGGCGCGCCCCGGGCCCAGGGCCGGCCGGGGCCCTGCTTAGCCCTTTGGGCCCCGGAACTTCGAACTTCGAAGTTCGAACTTCGAAGTTTCGTTCCCGCGCGAGCGGGAACGAGAGCACGTCCGTCGCGTAGTCGTGGCCAAGGAACTGCCGATTGAGGCGGCGCATGGCGGCATCGCCGATGAGCGCAATGGTGACGTGGCCGTCAGCGCCGGCGGGAGCCGCGGCGGCAAGGAACCGGCCCAGCGCGCGCGATGGCACCGGCCGGCCACGCCCGTCGGTGACGGTGACCACCAGCCCGCGGCGAGGACGGCGTCTCTTGACCGCCGTCATGCGCCGGGCTTGGCGGTGTAGGCCTCGTACGCCTTGACGATCCGTTGGACGAGCACGTGGCGGACGACGTCCCGGTCGTCGAAATGGACGACGGCGATCCCCTCGATGCCCTTCACGACCTTGAGCGCCTCGATCAGACCGGACATTCGGCCCGCGGGCAGGTCGATTTGCGTGATGTCGCCGGTGACGACCGCCTTCGATCCAAAACCGAGGCGGGTCAGGAACATCTTCATCTGCTCAGAGGTCGTGTTCTGCGCTTCGTCGAGAATCACGAACGCGTCGTTCAGCGTGCGGCCGCGCATGAAGGCGATGGGGGCCACCTCGATCACGTTGCGTTCGATCAACCGTTCGACCCGTTCGGCGTCGAGCATGTCGTAGAGCGCGTCGTACAGCGGCCGCAAGTACGGGTTGACCTTTTCCTGGAGGTCTCCGGGAAGGAAACCCAGTTTCTCGCCGGCCTCGACCGCGGGGCGCGCGAGGATGATGCGCGTCACTCGCTTTGACAGCAGGTAGGCGACGGCCTGCGCCATCGCCAGATAGGTCTTGCCGGTCCCGGCCGGGCCAACGCCAAAAACGATGTCGTGCTGGTCGATCGCTTCGAGATAGCGGCGCTGCGTGATGCTCTTGGGCGTGACCTGCCGGCGTCCGGCCGGCCGCGCGCTGCCCTTCAGAAAGTATTCCTGCAGTTCGACGTTCGGATTCTGCAGCAGCAACTGCGCCGCCGTTTTCACGTCGCCGCGCGCGAAGCGATAGCCCTCGCGCAGCAGCGCCGCCAGTTGCTCGAAGACCCGCTCCGCGCGTCCGAGCGCGTCGGGTTCCCCTTCCATGACGAGGTCGTGCCCGCTCGTCTTGAGGGTGACGTTCAAGGCGGATTCGAGGCTGCGCAGGTTTTCGTCGAAGGGGCCGAACAGCGTCTCGAGGCCCTCATCGGGCAGGGCCATCCGGCGGATCGAAGACGCAGGCATTGAACGCTCCGAAAGTAGCACGAAACCGCCGGCCGTGCGACGGTCAGTCTGCCGGCCCGGACGACGCGGGCGTGGACGGCCAGAGCCGGGCGGCGCCGCGTACCCCGCTGGCGTCGCCGTGCCGGGCTGGACGCAGTACCGTGTCGACGCGATCGGAAAACACCCACTCTGTCCACAGCGCCGGCACGCGATCGTAGATGCCGTCGATCCGCGACAGCCCGCCGCCTGCCACGATGATGTCAGGATCGACGACGTTGATCACGGTGGCGAGCGCGCGCGCCAGGCGCGTGTACCAGGACTCGAGGACGTCGCTCGCCAGCACGTCGCCGTCACGTGCGAGCTCGACCACTTCTTCGCTCCGCAAGTCGCGGCCGCCGCGGCGCCGGAAGTCCGCCGCCAGTCCCGGCCCGGAGAGCCAGGTCTCGACGCAACCCGCCTTTCCGCAATAGCACGACGGCCCAGGTTGTTCCTCCGCAAGCGGCCAGGGCAACGGGTTATGTCCCCACTCACCGCCGATCGCGTTGGCACCTCGAATCACCCGGCCGCCAACCGCCAGACCGCCGCCCACACCCGTGCCCAGGATGATCGCGAACACCACCTCAGCACCGGCCGCCGCGCCATCGGCGCCTTCCGAGATCGCCAGGCAGTTCGCGTCGTTCGCCAGCCGCAGCGGGCGATCGAGCCGCCGTTCGAGATCGCGATGGAGGGCCCGGCCGTTGAGCCAGGTCGAGTTGGCGTTCTTCACCAGCCCGGTCGCGGGCGAGATCGCGCCGGGCATCCCGATGCCGACTGGCGGCCGCCCGGTGGCGACGCGGTCGCCTTCGTCGACGAGCATCGCGATGGCCTCGAGGGTGCCGTCGTAATCGTCGCGCGGCGTCGGCACTCGCCGCTCCCAGAGGACGCGGTCGTCGTCGCCGAGCGCGACGGCAGCGATCTTGGTGCCGCCGAGGTCGATGCCGAGACGAATCATCGGGCCCCGCGCCGGAATCTCACCGCCGCCCTACGATTCGCTCTTGATGCGCAGCTCACGGAGCTGCCGGGCGTCGACCGTCGACGGTGCGCCGGCCATGAGATCGACGGCCTGCGCCGTTTTGGGAAACGCGATGACTTCGCGAATCGACGTCTCGCCGCAGATGAGCGCGACGATGCGATCGAGACCGAAGGCGATGCCGCCGTGCGGCGGCGTGCCGTACTCGAGTGCGTCGAGGAAAAAGCCAAAGCGTGCGCGCGCCTCGTCGTCCGAAATGCCGAGCAGTCGAAAGACGTGGCGCTGCACATCGGCACGGTGAATCCGGATGCTCCCGCCGGCAATCTCGGAGCCATTCAGGGCAAGGTCATAGGCGCGCGCGCGGGCCTGGCCTGGAGCGGTCTCGAGCAGGGGCACGTCCTCGGGACGCGGCGACGTGAACGGATGGTGCATCGAGTCCCACCGCTTCTCGTCCGGGTTCCATTCGAAGAGCGGAAACTCGGTGACCCAGGCAAATCGGAAGTCGTCGGCCCGAAGGAGACCCGCCGTCCTGGCCACCTGCAGCCGGAGCCGGCCGAGCACATCGGCCACCGTCTTGGTACTGCCTCCCATGAAGAGCAGGAGGTCGCCGGTGCTGCCGCCGGCGAGCTCGAACGCGCGGCCGAGCCGATCGGCGCCCAGCAGTTTCAGCGCCGAGCTCTGGAGACCGCCCTCACCGTGGCGGGCCCAGGCGACCCGCCCACCAAGGGCGGTGCCGGCGGCCACGAGATCGTCGAGCTGTTTGCGCGACGACCCGCCGGCGCCAGCGACGACGAAGCCGCGCATCGCGCGATCCGTCTCCGGCAGCTCAGTGAGGTAGTCGGGCAACCCACCCTCAAACGCCGGCA
This sequence comes from uncultured Acidobacteriota bacterium, assembly GCA_963816795.1. Classification (GTDB taxonomy): domain Bacteria; phylum Acidobacteriota; class Vicinamibacteria; order Vicinamibacterales; family SCN-69-37; genus CAWFLT01. The sequence continues at coordinate 49,775 of CAWFLT010000012.1, forward strand.
GCAGATCGGCGATCGGCATGCCAGGCCGGAGGTCGGGCTTGTCCGATCCGTACTTCAGCATCGCGTCGTCGTACGACAGGCGGGGGAACGGCGTCTCCACCGCGAATCCGGCGGCGCTGAACATCGCCTTGATGGCGCCTTCGACCACGCCGTACACCAGCTCTTCGGTCGCGAACGACATCTCGACGTCGATCTGCGTGAACTCGGGCTGCCGATCGGCGCGCAGATCCTCGTCACGGAAGCACCGCGTAATCTGCATGTAGCGGTCCATCCCCGCAATCATCAGGATCTGTTTGAAGATCTGCGGAGACTGGGGCAACGCGAAGAACTCGCCAGGGTGCACACGGCTCGGGACGAGGTAGTCGCGCGCGCCTTCGGGTGTCGACCGGGTGAGGATTGGCGTCTCGATCTCGAGGAAGCCCTCGGCATCGAAGTACCGACGCGCTGCCAGAGCGACGTGGTGACGAATGGCGAAGTTGCGCTGCAACTCGGGCCGGCGCAGGTCGAGGTAGCGGTGACGCAGCCGTGTCTCTTCGGCGACGCCGGTGTCTTCGTTGATCGGGAACGGCGGCGTCCTGGCCTCGTTGAGAATCGCCACCCGATCGGCCACCAGCTCGACCTGCCCCGTCTGCACCTTGGGATTGATCGTCTCTGCCGAACGCGCGTCCACACGGCCTTCGACAGCCACCACGAACTCGGGACGGACACGTGCCGCCACGTCCGCCGCCGGGCTACCTGCCCGCACCACGACTTGAGTCAGCCCGTAGCGATCGCGCACATCAAAGAAGATCAGCCCCCCGAGATCGCGGACGCGATGGACCCAGCCGAGCAGGACCGCGGGACGCCCGACGTCCGTCTGGCGCAGCGCGCCACAGGTATGCGTTCGATAGGAAAACTCAGTCGTCGTCATAAGGGTTGAGCCAGAAACTGCCGTGCGGCCTCGACGGCGCCCGCGCGCGGCACCGCGTGTTGATCGCCGGTCTTCATGTCACGCACGGTCACTTCACCGCGGGCGAGCTCGTCGCCGCCCACGATCAGCGTCACTCGCGCGGCCAGCCGATCGGCGCGCTTCATCTGGGCCCGCACGCCGCGCGCCTCGAACTCCATCTGCGCCGGCAGCCCCGCCTGGCGCAGCTCGCGCAACAGGCGCAGGGCCTCCGCGCGGCCGTCCTCGCCAATGGCCGCCACGAAGGCCCGCGGCGTCACTTCGATCGGCGCGTCGGCCGGCAGGGCGAGCACCAGCCGCTCGAGACCGGCGGCAAAGCCGATGCCCGTGCGGTCCGGGCCCCCAAGGTCTTTGACGAGCCCGTCGTAGCGCCCGCCGCCGAGAAGCGCGTTCTGCGATCCGAGCGAGTGGCCCAGGATTTCGAACGTGGTCCGCGTGTAGTAGTCGAGCCCCCGCACCAGGCGGTGAGAAATCCGCCACGGCAGGCTCCAGTCGGTCAACTGCCGCTGCACGGCAGAGAAATGCGTCGCGCACGATTCACACAGATAGTCGACGGAGTGCGGCAATCGATCGATGATCGGCTGGTCGGCCTCCACCTTGCAGTCGTAGATGCGCAGCGGGTTGGTCTTGGCCCGGCGCTGACAATCCTGACAAAGCTTCGGCAGATCGTCGCCGAGCGCGGCGAGGAGCGCCTCCTGGAATTTCGGCCGGCAGCCGGCGCAGCCGACCGAATTGATCACGAGCTCGCTGTCGGGAATTTGAAGCGCCGCAATCAGGCTCCACGCCAGATCGATCACTTCGGCGTCAGCCGCCGGGTCGCCGATACCGAAGACCTCGACGTCGAGCTGATGGAACTGGCGGTATCTGCCCTTCTGCGGCCGCTCGTACCGGAACATCGGCCCCATCATGTACAGTTTGGTGGCCGGCATGCTCTGCTCGAGGCCGTGTTCGATATACGCCCGCACGAGGCTGGGCGTCGCTTCCGGCCGCAACGTCACCCGCTCCCCGCCTTTGTCGGCGAAGCTGTACATCTCTTTCTGGACGATATCGGTGGTCTCGCCCGTCCCCTTGGCGAAGAGCTCCTCCCGCTCGATCACGGGAGTGCGCAGTTCGACGTACCCGAAACGCTCGCAGAGCTCGCGCGCCACGCGCTCGACGTGCTGCCATTTCTGGACGTCGCCCGGAAGAATGTCGTGCGTGCCGCGGATCGCGGGAATCATCGGTCTGACCTGGCCCCAGGCCCGGGGCCGGCGGCCCTAGGCGAACAACAACCTTACTCGTAGTCCTTCTTGTAGCGCACGTAATTCGCGGCCGACTCGAGGATGGACGCCACTTCCTCGTCGGTCAGCGGCCGCTTGACCCGGGCCGGACTGCCCATGACGAGCGACCGTGGCGGAATCACCGCGCCCTCGGTAACCAGCGCACGGGCGGCGACGATCGTGTCGTCCCCGATCGTGGCGCCGTTCAGCACCGTCGCGCCCATGCCGATCAGCACGCGGTCCCCGATGGTGCAGCCGTGCACGATCGCCGCGTGGCCGACGGTCACGTCGTCGCCGATGACGGTCGGATGCGTGTCGTGCATCACGTGGACGACGGTCCCGTCCTGCACATTGCTGCGCTGGCCGATGCGGATGCTGTTCACGTCGCCGCGAATGACCGCGTTCATCCAGACACTGCTGTGCGCGCCGATATGCACGTCGCCAATGACCTGGGCGCTCGCATCGACGTACGCCGATGGCTCGAGGACCGGCAGGCGGCCCCGGTGCGGGCGGAACATCCGACAATTATATCGGCCAAGGGCCATCCGGCCCCGGCCGCGCTATTTGCGGACGGTCGGATACGCGATCCCCAGCTGTTCCATGTAGCTCTTGTACTTCGTGGGGTCGAAGTAGAGTTTCTTCATCTGGTCGCGATATTTGGCCATGATGTCGCGGTTCAGCTCGATGGCGGGGGTGTCCTGCGGCCGGATCAGCGCCTCGTACTTCTGCTCCTTGGTCTGCACGTTGCGGAAGTACTCCCACGCCGCCGTCACGACCTCCGGTTTGAGCAGGATGTCGACAAGGGTCATCGCCTGGACCTTGGCGCCGGCGGTGACGCCCTTGTGCGAGAGCGGGGTCGCCATCGTGATGCCGCTCGACCAGTTGTGGCCGGGCAAGCCAGGCACGTTCGACGGATAGCGCAGCGTCACGGTCGGCACGTTCCAGGAGATGTCGCCGATGTCGTCAGAGCCGCCGCCGGTATTGGTGGCTTGATCGACCGGTCCCCCCAGGTTGTTCACGCGCAGCGGCATGCCCTGTTCGCGTACGGCCAGCTCTTTCTGAATGGCGCGCGCGAACACCTGATCGGCCTCGCTCCATTCCGGCATGCCCACCTTCTGGATGTTCTCCTGCGTGACCTGCGCGATCGCGCGATTGAAGTGCTGCGGCCAGGCCGAGCCCAGCACCCGCGTCGGCAGCAGCGTCGTGTCGGTCATCATCGCGGCGCCGGCGGCGATCTTGTCGCCGGTGGCCCAGATCTCCTTGACGCCCGGATAGGTGACTTGCCGGAAGTAGTACCAGACCGACGCGGTCGGCGGCACGACATTCGGTTGATCGCCGCCGCTGTTGATCACGTAGTGCGATCGATGCGACAGGGGCAGATGCTCGCGACGATAATTCCAGCCGACGTTCATCAGCTCGACGGCGTCGAGCGCGCTGCGGCCGCGCCACGGGCTGCCCGCCGCGTGCGCGCTCTCGCCCTTGAACGCGTATTCCACGGAGACGAGTCCGGTGCCGCCGCCATCGCCCCACGAGACCGACAGGTTCGAGCTGACGTGCGTGAAAAGGGCGACGTCCACGTCCTTGAACAGCCCGGCGCGAATGAAGTACGCCTTGGTGCCAACGAGCTCTTCGGCGACGCCTGGCCAGATACGGATCGTCCCCGGAATCTTTTCGCGCTCCATGATCTTCTTGAGCACGATCGCGGCGGTGATGTTCACCGCCTGCCCGGAGTTGTGTCCTTCGCCATGCCCCGGCGCACCCTCGATGAGCGGAGCCCGATAGGCGACGCCCGGCTTCTGGGACGACTGCGGAATGCCGTCGATGTCCGAGCCAAGCGCGATCACCGGCTTGCCGCTGCCCCACGTCGCCATGAACGCGGTCGGAATCCCAGCCACGCCCGTTTCGACGGTGAACCCGTGCTTGCGGAGAAGCGTGACGAGATAGTTGGACGTCTCGACTTCCTGAAAGCCCAGCTCGCCGTAGCTGAAGATCTGGTCGACCATCTGGGCCGAGAACTCCTTGAGCTTCTCGACCTCTGCCGCCACTTCGGTCTTGAGGGCCGTGACGCGGGCGCTGTCGGCGGGCAACGGGATCGGCGGCGTGGCGGTGGTGCGCCCCCGCCGCGGCCCTGAGTGAAGACGGTGACGCCGGCGATCAGGATACCCACCAAGCTCAAGCGAAGCGTTCTCATCGGAATCCTCGCGCACATTATAGGCGGGCGCGCCGTGATGCCATAATCACCGCAGATGCCCGCTTCAGGACACGCTCGGCCGACCGCTCGGCAGCCTCCGGATTTCGGTCACCGACCGGTGCAATCTCCGCTGCCACTACTGCATGCCGGAGGACGAGTACCTGTGGCTGCCGCGCGAAGACGTCCTGACCTTCGAGGAACTTGGACGACTCGCGGATCTGTTCGGCGAAGTCGGGGTCGATCGGCTGCGGCTCACCGGCGGCGAACCGCTGCTGCGCCGGGACCTGCCATCGCTCGTCGCCCAGTTGGCCGCAAAGGACTGGGTGCGCGATTTGGCCCTGACCACCAACGGCGTCCTGCTCGCGAGCGCGGCGGCGGACCTGAAGGCCGCGGGCCTGCACCGGGTGACGGTGAGCCTCGACACGCTGCAGGCGGACCGATTCAAGCGGCTGACGCGGCTCGACGCCCTCGACTGACGTCCTCGCCGGCATCGCCGCCGTGCGGCGCGCCGGGTTCCGCGACCTCAAGCTCGACACCGTCCTCATGCGCGGGGTCAACGACGACGAGGTCGACCGACCTCGTGGAGTTCGCGCGCGTCGCCGGCGCGGAAGTGCGGTTCATCGAGTACATGGACGTCGGCGGCGCCACCGCCTGGCGGCCCGAGACGGTCGTCTCGCGCGGCCGAACTGCTGGCCCGGTTGACCGATCGGTACGGCCCGCTGCAGCCTGTCGACGAGCGATCGTCGGCGCCAGCCGCCCGCTTCCGGCTGCCCGACGGCCTCACCGTCGGCATCATCTCGTCGACGACCGCAGCCGTTCTGCCGCACGTGCGATCGCGCGCGCCTCACCGCTGACGGCGTGCTCCTGCTGTGCCTCTACGCACAACACGGCACCGATCTGCGCCGTCCATTGCGCGCCGGGGCGTCACACGAGACGATGTCGAACCTGATCCGCGCCGTGTGGGAGGGCCGCGCCGACCGCGGCGCCGAAGAACGCCGCACCGTCCGCGATCGCGGCGCCTACATTCCCCTGAGCGTCCTCCGCAAAGACGCGCACCTGGAGATGCACACGCGGGGGGGATGACAGCAATGGGGCAATGAGGCAATGCGTGAATGGGGCAATGAAGTTCATTCCCCACTGCGTCATTGCCCCGATTGGCTCATTGCTTGATCGCCGCCAGGACTCTTCCAAAGAAGCCATCCAAATTGCCGCTGATCCAGCGAACGACGACGACCAGGTCGTTCTCCCAGTCGACGTAGATGATGTTCTGGCCGTTGCCGCGGAAGGTCACGCTCGAACGCGGCGCCGACGGCAGCGGCAGCGGGCCCGGCGCGCCGTTGTCCTGCCACCGGGGCGTGTTGAGGAACCAGTTCATGTAGCCGTACGTGGTGCTTTCGGGGTTGCGGGCGGTCCCGGGCTGGCTCGCCATCGCAATCCAGCGCTGCGAGATGAGCTGCCGGTCGCCCCACTTGCCCTGGTTCAGGAACAGATAGCCGAAGCGCGCCATGTCTGGCGCGCTGATGAACATCCCGCCGCCGAAGTGGCCGCCGCCAGTGATCGACTTCATCTTGACGCCGTCGATGGTCACCCACGCGTTGTCGTAGGCCTCCCAGTGCCAGGTGTTCGAGGCGCCGATCGGATCCATGATCGAGGTCTTGATCTCTTCGGGCAGGGGTTTCTTCATCAGGTGCAGCAGCGCCAGCGCGAGCACGTTCACGCGCGTGTCGTTGTACTTGTAGAACGTCCCCGGCTCGTTGAGCGCGCGCTTGGGCCAGTCGGCGATCGGGACGCCGCGCGCCGGCCGGTCCGCCCAGTCCGGCTTGCCCCAGAGCTCGCCATACCAGTCGCTCGTCTGGCGCAGCAGGTGGTCCCACGTGATCTTGGCGTTGTGCTCGGACGTGAACAGGTCGACGCCCTTCGGCATGTAGCCGGCCACTTTGTCATGGACGCTCTTGATGAGCCCGCGGTCGTGCGCCAGGCCGGCGATCGTCGACACGAACGTCTTCGTCACACTGAACGTCATGTCGGCCCGCGCCGTGTCGCCCCACTCAGCGACCAGGTAGCCGTTGCGGATGATCACGCCGTTGGCGCCCGTGCGCGGCTGTGTCGGGCCGATCAAGTTGTTGTACGGCGCCTCGTTGCGGAACGAATTCGGAATGTCGACCGCGAGATCCTTGGTGCTCGTGTTCTCGTTCGCGATCGCGAACTTGATCGCCTCGTCGAGCTTGGCCCGGTCCAGCCCGACTGCCGCCGGGTCGCGCTTCTCCCACGCGCCCGCGGGAGGAAAGTAGCGGGTGTTCTGCACCGCGGCGGGCGCCGGTGCGCCACGCTGCGCGCCTGTCCGCACTGCATCCGCCGCCAGCGGCGCGACAACGAGTGCAACGCCAATGAGCCAGAGGGAGAGCAGCCGCCGTCTCATCATGAGGTGACATTTTGCCACTTTATTTAGGGGCGTGGGGCCCCACCCCCACGCCTCGGGCCCGCGCCGCTACGCGGCTCGGGGTGTATGTGTCGTGTCGCTGGCCAGCGACATCGCGAAGCGCGTGAGCGCTGAGCGCCCGAGGCGTGGGGGTGGGGCCCCACGCCATTAAGTAAAGTGATTCGACGGGGAGCGGGAACTGACGCGCGGGGTTACGCGATGAAGAAGGCGATGCAGGCCGCGAGCAACAGAATGCCCGTCGCGGCCTCGGCGGTGCTCGAAAAATCCCAACTGAAACGGTAGTTCCGCAACATGATCCTCAACTCTGCTTTCTCTCTCAGCTCATCCTCGGAAGCTTAGACGCCGGGATGGGCACAAAGGTTAGAGACGACAAGGACCCTGCCGGAGTTTCATCTGCGCTACGGCTGCGGCTGACCCATTGCGGACACCTGACCGCCGCCGGTCACCGCCCGATTCACCTCGTGTTACTTTCGTAGGCTCGTGTCGTCCCCTTCGCGCACGGCGTTTGCCGTCCTGACCGGTCTCAGCTTCTGCCACTTGTTGAACGACCTGCTGCAGTCGCTCCTGCCGGCGATCTACCCGATGCTCAAAACGGACTACGGCCTCGACTTCTGGCACATCGGCATGATCACGTTCACCAATTCAGTGACGGCGTCGCTGCTGCAGCCCGTCGTGGGCTACTACACCGATCGGCGGCCACAACCTTTTTCGCTCGCGGCTGGAATGAGCGTGACGCTGGTGGGTCTGTTGCTGCTGGCGTTCGCATCACGGTTCGGAGTGCTGCTGGTCGCCGCCGGGCTGGTTGGGATCGGATCGGCGATCTTCCATCCGGAATCGTCTCGCATCGCCCGTCTGGCGTCTGGCGGGCGCCACGGGTTCGCGCAATCGCTGTTCCAGACCGGCGGCAACTTCGGATCGTCGCTCGGCCCGTTGCTGGCAGCGTTCATCGTCTTGCCGCGCGGACAGCAGAGCATCGCGTGGTTCTCGATCGTCGCGCTCGTCGCGATCGTCATCCTCTATCAGATCGGTCTCTGGTATCGGGCCGCCGGCCGCCCCGCAACAGCGGCGCCTGCGGTTCGTTCCGGGCCGGCCCGACTGCCCCGGGCCGCGACGCAACGCGCGCTGGCGCTGCTCCTCGTGCTCGTCTTTTCCAAATACATCTATCTGACGAGCCTCACGAGTTACTACACGTTCTTCCTGATCGATCGCTTCGGCGTCTCCGTGCAGGCCGCGCAGTTGTACTTGTTCATCTTTCTTGGCGCCGTCGCCGCGGGCACGTTCATTGGCGGTCCCGTCGGCGATCGCTTCGGGCGGAAGTACGTGATCTGGGGCTCGATCTTCGGCGTGCTGCCGTTCACGCTGATCCTGCCGTACGTGCCGCTCTTCTGGACGGCGGTGCTGAGCGTGGTGATCGGAGTGATTCTCGCGTCGGCGTTCTCCGCGATTCTGGTCTACGCGCAGGAGCTCGTGCCGGGCCGGGTTGGCCTGGTCGCGGGACTGTTCTTCGGGTTCGCTTTCGGCATCGGCGGCCTGGGAGCAGCGCTGCTCGGACGACTCGCCGACGCGACGGGGATCGAGTTCGTCTATCGGCTGTGTGCCTTCCTGCCGGCGATCGGGATCGTCGCCTTCTGGCTGCCTGACCTGAAGCGCAAAGCGGAGTAGCACGCGAACTCCACACAAGAAGCACGCTGTTCCACACACTCATTCGGAATGAGGTCGGCGGGGTGGCACGCCCCTTGCTCAACTTGACACGTGCGTCACTGCCCGCCCGCCCACCTCCCCATCGTCTTGAAGACATTCTTCCCGGTCGCCGTCGCGCTGGGCGCCACCGTCACCGTGACTGCGCAGTTCTCGCAGGCGCCCGGACCGAGTCCCGAAGATCTGAGACTGCACAGCGATTGGCTCTATGCACTCGGCATCGCAGCCCTTCGACTGCCGCTCGCCGCCTGCCTCGGCGCGGCGCTCGCCATGCGCCCGAAGCGGCTCGGCACGCCAGACCGCTCGATGTCGGTCGTCGAGACCCAAATCATCCTGGCGATCGTCGGCGCCTTGATCATGCTGGTCGTGGGTGCGAGCCTGGCGCGCGCCTTCGGCATCGTCGGCGCGGCGAATCTGATTCGCTACCGCGCCAAGATCGACAATCCCAAGGATGCGGTCGTGATGCTGTCGGCGCTCGCCGTCGGGCTCGCCTGCGGGGTCGGTCTCTACGTGCTCGCCGTCGTCGGCACGTTCTTCGTCGGCGCGGCGCTGTGGATCATCGAGGGTTTCGAGCCGGCAGCGCGCAAAACGTTCGACTTGAAGCTCAGCGTCAAGGAAGGGAATCTCGCCGACTTGCGGGCCCAGATCGAGGCCGTCCTGCGGCGGTTCAACGCGACGTTCGAAATGCGGGCCCTGGCCGACGAGGCGCTCAGCTACGCCATCGACGCCCCGGCCAACCTGCGCGTCGACCGCGTCTCGTCGGCCATCGAGGCGCTCGCGCCGGACGCCGGGATCGGCGTCGAGTGGGACGAGAAGAAGGTTAAGAGCAAATGAGCGCTCGTGCCACGACATTGATGATTCAGCCCGACGCCGGACTGATTCCGGTCGTCCAGGCGATCCGGAAGGCGAAGCGGACGGTGGACATCGCCATCTTCCGTCTCAACCGTCCCGAGCTCGAATCGGCGCTCGGCGCGGCGGTTCAGCGGGGCGTCAAGGTGCGGGCGCTGGTCGCGCACACCAATCGCGGCGGCGCGGCGCGGCTGCGCAAGCTCGAACAGCGGCTGCTGGCCGCCGGAGTGATGGTCTCACGCACCGGCGAAGACCTCGTCAAGTACCACGGCAAGTATCTGATCGTCGACGGCGTACAGCTCTATCTGCTGGGGTTCAACTACACGAAGACCGATACCAACGCGAGCCGCAGCTTCGGCGTGCTGACCCGCGATCGGCGCGCCGTTCGTGACGCGGCGCGGCTGTTCGAGTGCGACCTGGCTCGACAGACCTACACCGGATCGCCCCACTCGCCGCTCGTCGTGAGTCCAGAATCGTCGCGCGAGGCGCTGCGCCAGTTCATCAAGGGCGCGCGACGGCGCCTGGCGATTTACGACGCGCGGATCGAGGACACCGCGTTCATCAAGCTGCTGCGTGAGCGGCAGGCCGCCGGCGTCACGGTGCAGGTGATTGGACGGGCCCGCACGCTCGAGTCGGGCACCGAAGTGCGGCTGCTGAAGGATTTGCGCCTGCACGTGCGCGCGATCATCCGCGACGGGACCCGCGCCTTCGTCGGGAGCCAGAGCCTGCGCCGACTCGAGCTCGACCGGCGCCGCGAAGTCGGCCTGATCATCACCAACCCGTCGGTGGCCCGGCGAATGACCGAGGTCTTCGACCGCGACTGGGAAACCTCAGGCGCCAACGACTGGTCGGCAGAGAACAAGAAGGATGCGAAGGGCGAGAAGAACGGGAAGAACGAGAAAGAAAAGAGAAAAGAGAAAGAGAAAGAGAAGGACAAGGACAAGGACGGGAAAGACCGTCCGGCCGAGGAGCGGATCGCGTGAGCTGGCGAGGCTGGCGCACCACCGTCTGCGGCCTGCTCGTCGGCGTCGTCGCGGCGCCGTTCCTACCGGCGCTGGCCTTCGCGCAGGCTCAAGATCCTCCGCCCGAGCTGCCCGGATTCCTGGGCCGTGCCGCGGGATGGTACGAACGGCTCGAGGAGCGCGGCGTCAGCTTCAAGCTCGGCGTGATTCTTCCGGGGTCCCATCTCTCCTTTGGCGCCGGGTTGCGCGACAAATCGCTGCTCGGCCTTCCGGTCTGCGGGTCGCTCGAGGCGGCGTGGTCGCTTCGCGGCTACCACGCGTACGACGCGACGCTTGGCCGCGGATGCCGGGACAGCCATAGGACGGAGCTGCGGCCCGCGGACGTCGGCATCGCGTCCATGTTCAACGACGGCGCCCTGACTTCCCCGGGCACTTCGGTTTACCTGCATGCACGACATCGGGTGTACCCCCGCGTCGACTTCTACGGGCTCGGCCAGGAAGTGCGGCGAGAGGCGCGGACCGACTATTCCATCAGCGGGCCGTCGCTGGATGTCGTCGTGCAGTGGCAGCGCCACCGCCACTTCGGCATGTCCGGCCGCGCCGGCGTCATCGATCTCGATCTGGGCCCCGGGACGAACGACGGCGTGCCCAATACCGAGATCGCATTCGCCGCGATCGAGGCGCCTGGCCTGACGCGGCAGGACCGGTATGCGGTGGTCGGCGGGGCGGCGACGCTGGACTTTCGCGACCACGCGCGCGTGCCGGCTCGCGGCACGTGGGTGTCCACGGCCCTCTGGCACGCCACCGGCCTCAGCGCCTCAGCCGCGCCCGACATCACGCGGATCGTGACCGAGGCGCGGTTCTTCCACGCGCTGCCAAACCGTGCACATGTCGTCGCGGTCCGCGGATTGATGTCGTCACGCGCCGGCCGCGTAGCCACTCCGTCGCCCTTCTATCTGCAACCGACGCTCGGCGGCAGCCAGACCATGCGTGGGCTGGCCAGCTTCCAACTCCGTGGCGATGCCGTGTGGACGGCGAGCCTCGAGTACCGGTGGCATGCCTTCAAGTGGGTCGAGCTGGTGCCGTTCGTCGACGCCGGGGCGGTCGCCGCGCGCTTCGGGAATCTGGACGACGTCCGTCCCGAAGTGACGCCCGGTATCGGACTTCGCGTGCGCAAGGACCGCCGGCTGTTCGCGCGGCTTGACCTGGCCCATGGCCGCGACGGCTATCGCTTCGTGTTCGATGTGGGCGCGCCGTTCTGAAAGTGGAGCAATCACATGCATGTAATTACTCACCGATCAGTTTCCCGTCACCGAGCTCTGGCGTTTGTGCTGATCACCCTCGCCGCGACGGGGGCCTGCCGGCAGGTCGTCATGCCGGCGGCCGGGCCGACGCGAGCCGAAATGGCCGAGCTCTGGATCGAGCCGTCGCCCAATCGCGATTTGTTCGTGGGGGTCGGCGGCCGGTCGCTTTCCCCGAGACCCGACGCGCTCTTCAAAGTCACCGAGGTGAAAACGTCGGGGTTCAGCGAAGGGTACACGGTCGTCGATCCGCAGGGCCGCGAGTGGAGCGTGAAGTTCCCTCCTGAAGCGACGACTGAAGTCGTCGCCTCGAGGCTGCTCTGGGGCCTTGGCTACCACCAGCCGCCGATCTACTTGCTGTCGAAGTGGCGTGCCGACGGCGCCAAGGAGCCCAATCCGCAACGTCCGGCGCGGTTCCGCGAGAAGAAGCCCGCGTTCCACGGTCTCACTGACGGGGACAACTGGTCCTACTTCGAGAACCCGTTTGTCGGGACGCCGCAGATGAACGGGTTGCTCGTCCTGCAGGTGATGCTCGGAAATTCCGACCTCAAAGACGAGCAAAACGTGCTCTACACGCTCAATCGCGCGGTCGAAGGCGCGCGGCGGTGGTATGTCGCCCGGGATCTCGGGCACACGTTCGGCCGCACGGGCGTCATGAACGCGCCGCGCGGCGACATCGAGGTCTTCGAGGAAACGCCGTTCATCAAAGGCGTCAACAACGGGCGCGTGGAGTTCGACTACCGTGGACGCCACGACGCCCTGTTCGATCGCATCTCGATCGCCGACGTCCGCTGGATCTGCCAGCGTCTCAGCCGGCTCACCGACCGTCAGTGGCAGGATGCGTTTCGCGCCGGCGGATACGACGCGGCGCTGGCCCAGCGCTTCATCCGCCGCATGAAACAGAAGATCGCCGAGGGCAATGCCCTCTCGACGGCAGAGCCGCAGTCATGACTTCGCGCCCTTCGACCCCGTCGGCGGCCCGCCAGCCGCTCGCCGTGGCACTCGTCGCCGGGCTTGCCGTGATCGCCGGTCTCATCGCCTGTCGCCAGACACCGTCTCCACCCCAGGGTCCCGCACCGGTCAACGACGCCGAGGCGGAGACGCTCGCGGACTTCAAGCGCCGGGTCGAGGAGTACGTCGTGCTCCACAAGAAGCTCGAAGACCGCCTGCCAAAACTGCCCAACGAGGCCACGCCGACGCAGATCGACGTCAGTCAGCGCGAGCTCGGCAAGCAGATCACCGAAGCGCGCGCAGGCACTCCGCAGGGAGAGCTGTTCACGCCTGCAATGACCGCCATCGTTCGCAAACACTTCGCGCGCATCTTTGGCGGGGCGGACGGTCCGGCGCTGCGGGCCTCGATCATGGACGAGAACCCCGTCGGTATCGCGGTCAAAGTCAACCAGCGCTACCCCGACGAGGTCCCGATCTCGACGATGCCGCCGACGGTGCTGAAGATTCTCCCGAAGATGCCCGAGGAGCTCGAGTACCGGTTCGTCGGCCGGACCCTGGTGATCATGGACGTCCACGCGCACCTGATCGCCGACTTCATCCCTGACGCCATTCCAGGTTAACGACATGCGCACGTGTCTCGCCGTCCTCACCGCTCTGCTTCTCCTCTCGGCGCCCGAACGATCGGACGATGCCCGATTCGACCTTCAGAGGGCGGCCGCACCGCCGGTGGCCCAGGTCGTGCCGCTGCCGAACGTCGACGGCTCGCTCAAGATCGGCGTCCTCGGCGACTTCGGAGACGCGAGCACGCGGCAGTACCAAGTCGCGGCGCAGATGGCCAAGAGTCACGTCGACTTTCGCTACGAACTGGTGCTGCTGACCGGCGACAACTTGTACGGATCGGAGCGGCCGCAAGACTTCGACCGCAAGTTCGCCCGTCCCTACAAACCGTTGCTCGACGCCGGCGTGAAGTTCTACGCCTCGCTCGGCAATCACGATTCCCGCGAGCAGCGCTACTACAAGCCGTTCAACATGGACGGCAAGCTGTACTACTCGTTCAAGGGCGCGAAACAGAGCGTCCGCTTCATCGCGCTGGAGAGCACCTACCCGGAACCGGTGCAGATCGCCTGGCTCGAGCAGGAACTGAAAAACGCCAGAGAGGAATGGAAGGTGGTGTTCTTCCACCACCCGCTCTACTCCTCAGGCGAGCGGCACGGGTCGGACACCGAGCTCCGCGACACCTGGAGCCGCTGTTCGTCGCCCACGGAGTCAGCATCGTGTTCACCGGGCACGACCACTTCTACGAGCGCGTCAAGCCGCAGAAGGGCATTCTCTACTTCGTGGTGGGATCGGGCGGCCGGCTGCGCGGAGGCAACATCGACCGCGCCACGGGCCTGACCGCGGCGGCCCTCGACACCGACAACTCGTTCCTGGTCGGCGAATTCGTCGGCGATCAATTCACATTTCAGGCGATCTCACGGACCGGCAAGGTCGTCGATTCGGGCAGCTTCATGCGAAGAAAGTGAGCGAAGCTGACACCCAGCGCCGCCCGGCGGCGCTGGCCCGAGACGCGGGGGTGGGGCCCCGCGGCTTAAATGAAGCCGGCCTAACTGTGCTCGACCAGGCGTGGGGCCCCGCCCGCACGCCTCGGCCGCGCCGCTTTGCGGCGCGGGCGTCAGTGCTGCGCGCTTTTCGAAACGCTGTCAGTGCGTGACGGTCTCTTTTTCTTCCGATTCCGCCTTCTTCGCGCCCAGCCCCTGAATCTGGAGGCCGGTCGCCAGTTCGGGCTTCGCTTCCTTCAGGACGACCTGACGGTAGAGCTCGGCCATCTTCTGGTTTTCCTGCTGGGCCTTGCGCGCGCGAACCTTCTCTTCGCGGGCGTTCTTGGCGATGCCCTTCTCGTCGAGATCGGTCTGCTTGCCCTTCGCCACGGCCTCGGCGTCGAGCTTGAGCGTGTGCTCGGCGGTGTCGAGCGCGACCTTCTTGCCGCCGGCGAAGATCTCGTGACGGCCGTGCTCCTCGTACCACTTGGTGAGGGTGGCCGTCATGTGCATCTTCTCGATGATGTTCCGCCAGCCCACGCCCGTGTTGTAGGCGCAGAAGCTGATCTCCCCTTCCTGCGTCGCATACGGAATGATGCAGCGCTCGGTGCGGCGGAAGTCGTAGTTGAAGAGATCCTGGAACCACATGCCGGCGATGAAGAGGAAGTTCCAGCGGTCGGTGCGGCGCTTCTCGATGTCGGCCATCGTGCGGTCGCCGGTGACCTTGCCGTAGCTCCGGCCGGTCGCGCCGAACGTCTTGTCGAACTTCTTCATCAGGTCGGTCATCTTGAAGTGCGTCGGCGCCTTGAACGGGTCGTAGTTCTTCATCAGCGCGAGCGCCATGCCCGTCACCGACAGAAACCGGCCGCGCGCGGCGTCGTTCACCCTGGCGACGTCCTTCGCCATCTGGTCGGCCTTGAGGAACGCGGTGACCGGCACGGCCTCCTTCGTTTCCTTGTCGATCATGACCGCCATGCCGACGCCGCAGTTCGGATGGCAGCCGCACGACAGCTGGCCGAAGTCCGCCGCCGCCCCGTGGACGAGGTCGGCCCAGTCGCCGAACGTCGCCGTGAACGAGATCGGGAACCAGTCGCGAATCGGTTCGCCGAGGCCCGTCTGGTTTTTCACGTCGTGCGCCAGATGCGAGAGCGTGTAGCGCTGCGCCTGCCGGCGCTCATCCGTGATCTCCTCGTCGCGGCCGGTGAACGACACCGGCTGGAACGACAGGAACGAGATCTTGCGCGGGTTGTCGAGCGCGAACTGGATGATGCGGCCGACCTGCTCGTTGTTCACGCCGTTGACGATCGTGGTCACCGGCACGATGTCGACGCCGGACTTCCACAGGTTCTCGATCGCGCGCAGCTTGACGTCGAACAGGTTGCCGACCAGCCGATGCGAGTTGGCGGCGTTGCCGATGCCGTCGAACTGCAGATAGGCGTAGCGGAGTCCGGCTTCGGCCGCCGCGCGGGCGAAATCGGCGCTCTTGGCGAACTCAATGCCGTTGGTGGCCGCCTGGACCGAGTTGTAGCCGACCTTGCGCGCGTAGCGCACGGCGTCGAGGAAGTAGGGCGAGAGCGTCGGCTCGCCGCCCGAGAACTGCACCGACATCTGGCGGCGCGGCTTGATCGAAATCGCGTTGTCGAGCAGCGTCTTGATCTCGTCCCAGCCCAGCTCGTGCACGAACCCGACCTGATTCGCGTCCATGAAGCAGGGGTCGCACATCATGTTGCAGCGGTTGGTCAGGTCGACCGTCAGCACGGCGCCGCGGCCGTACTTGATCGTCGACGAACCGTGGTTGTGCAGCTCCTCGTCGTTGTGCGCGCGGATGTCCGAGCCCGGGTAGGTCTCCTCGAGGTGCTTGAAGAACTCCGAGTCGATCGCCATCACGTCCTCGAAGTGGCCGTGAATCGGACAGTCCTTGACCATCAGGATCTTGCCGTCGCGCTCGAGAATCGTCGCCTTGATCTCGCCGATCTTCTCGGTGAGCAGGACCTTGTAGTCACGCTTGCCGTCGACGATCTCCTGCCGCGCTTCGCGCACGCAGACAGGACAGAGCGAATCGGTCTCACGCGGCCATCCGAGCGGCGGCTTCACTTTCTGCCACGACTTCAGCAGCGGCTTTTCCGACCACTTCGGAATGAACGACGCGTTGGGCTTGATGCTGTTGAGGGCGTCGAAGACGGTCCAGGCGCCCCGCGCCACATAGGTCAGACCCTTCTCGACGTACTTCACCGGCTTATGCATAACCCTCCGAAACTGTGAGCGCCGAGGGGACCCCGGCGCCCTTGGAGGATACCGTCCAGACCTCGGACCGACTACAAATTTGTCGCGGACGGGCGAATTTCAGGGGGCAACGGGCAGGAATCAGGCCCGAATTGGCAGCGCTAACTAACTGATTTGAAAGCAGTTGCGACACGACACCCAGCGCCCGCACTGCGGCGCTGGCCCGAGGCGTGGGGGTGGGGCCCCACGCCCCTAAGTAAAGTAGGCCAACTTCACTTAGTGGCGCGGGGCCCCACCCCCGCGCTCGGGCCAGCGCCGCTACGCGGCGCTGGGTGTCGTCCTTACAGCGCGGGGCCCACCGCGCTCGGGCCGCGCCGCTACGCGGCGCTGGCGTCACTTCCGATCGCCCAAAACACCCGGATCCCCAGCAGCACCGCCAGCGCGGCGGCCCACTTGAGCGGTTCGCTGAGGTCGGACTTCTGAATCCAGATGAAGTGCACGATGCCGGCGATCGCGGCCACGTAGACCAGGCGATGGAGCCGCGTCCAGTTCTTCCTCAGGCGCCGCATCCAGCCGGTCGTCGACGTGATCGCCAGCAGCAGCAGGATGGCGAACGCGAGCTGGCCGACGAAGATGAACCGCCGTTTGAGGATGTCCTGCCAGATGGCGTCGAAGTCACACGTGGACGCGAGTAGCAGAGCTGATCGAAGACGAGATAGGTCGTCAGGTGCAGCAGGGCGTAGACGAACGACCAGACGCCCAGCATCCGGCGGAGCGCACTGAATCTTGTTGACCTTGAAGATGCGGCGAACGGGCGTGACGGCAAGCGTCGTCAGCAGGATCGTCAAGCGCCGTCTTTGCCGGTTTCGATGCAGCAGCGTCGCCTTCGGATCGACGCCGAGCGCCTCGACATTGCCGCCCCAGAGCAGCTGGTAGAGTCCGTACGACAGCTCGACGGCCGGAAACAGACAGACGACGAAGACGGCGGGCTTGAAGAACCGCCAGGCGACGATCGCGGCCAGCAGGTGGCACAGCCGCTGCCACATCCGCGACATTCGCGTTCAGTAGTACTTGGTCAGGTCCATGCCCGAGTACAGGCTCGCCACCTGATCGCCGTAGCCGTTGAACATCACGGTGTCGCGATTGGCGAAGGGACTCGGCAGGCGCGTCTCGCGCTTCTGCGACCAGCGCGGATGATCCACGTTCGGGTTCACGTTGGCGTAGAACCCGTACTCGTGCGGCGTCTGCACCGCCCAGGTGTTGGCCGGCTGCTTGTCCATCAGGCGGATCCGGACGATGGACTTCCCGCTCTTGAAGCCGTACTTCCACGGGACGTGGATGCGCAGAGGCGCGCCGTTCTGGTTGGGCAGCACCTTGCCGTAGAGCCCGACGACCATGAACGAGAGCGGGTGCATCGCTTCGTCCATCCGCAGCCCTTCGACATAGGGGAAGTCGAGCCCCGCCGACGCGAGCCCCGGCATCTCGCTCGGGCGCTCGAGGGTGAGGAACTCGATGAACTTCGCGCCCGGCTGCGGCTGCACCTTGTTCAAGCACGGCCGACAGCGGCACGCCGATCCAGGGCATGACCATCGACCAGCGCTCGACGCAGCGATGGCGGTAGACACGCTCTTCGAGCTGGTTGAAGTCGACCAGATCCTCGACGCCGTAGTTGCCCGGCTTGTTGACCAGACCCTCGACTTTGACCGTCCACGGCTTGACAGTCAGGCGCCCCGCGTTGCGCGCCGGATCGGTCTTCCGCGTGCCGAATTCGTAGTAGTTGTTGTAGCTCGAGATCTGCTCGAACGTGTTCAGCGGATCGACGGCAGGATCGGTGACGTAGGCCGTCTTCTTCGCCGCCGGCAGCGCGGCGTAGTTGGCCGCCTGGGCGCCGAGCGCTGAAGAGCCGCCGCCAATCAACGCGCCGACGGCGCCAACGGCCCCGGCCGACGCGATCTGCATGAACTCGCGACGCGATCGGTAGACCGGTTCGGGAGTCACTTCAGAGTACGGAACGTCGGCCGACGTCTTGATCCTGATCAGCATGATGCCCTCACCGTGTCAATCGCCAGATCGGCCGGCGACTGTCCCGTTCTCGAAATTAGACCATAATGTGAGCGGCCGCGACACCGGACCGCGCGCCAGACCACTCACCCATGAACACTTCATTATCGCCGACCCTCACCGGGACTGCTGGAGCCCTGGAGCAGAAGCTCCTCCGCCGCACGGCTCACGTTGGCGTGATCGGCCTCGGCTATGTCGGCCTGCCGCTCGCCGTCGAGATGGCGCGGGCGGGATTCAAGACGACCGGCATCGACCTCGACGCAAGGAAGGTCGACGCCATCAACCGGGGTGAATCGTACATTCCCGACGTGCCGACGGCCGACGTCGCTCAGTTCCGCGAGCGGGACAAGCTCTCGGCCAGCCGTGAAGCGGCGGTCATCCAGACGTTCGACACGATCAACATCTGCGTGCCGACGCCGCTGCGGAAAACGAAAGATCCCGACCTCTCCTATGTCGTCTCCGCGGTCGAAATGATCGCGGAACATCTCCACCCGGGGCAGTTGGTGGTGCTCGAATCGACCACCTATCCGGGTACGACGGACGAAGTCGTCCGGCCGATTCTCGAAAAGGGCGGACTGGTCGCCGGGCGCGATTTCTTCCTGGCGTTCTCCCCCGAGCGTGTCGATCCGGGCAACGCCCATTTCACGACCCGAAACGTCCCGAAGGTCGTCGGCGGGACCACTCCGGCGTGCACGGCGCTCGCGAAGCTCCTCTATGCGGCCTCGATTGAGCAAGTGGTCGAAGTCAGCTCGACCCGCGTCGCCGAGATGGTCAAGCTGCTCGAGAACACGTTCCGGGCCGTCAATATCGGCCTCGTCAACGAGCTCGCGCTGATGTGCGACCGGCTCGGCATCAGCGTCTGGGAGGTGGTCGACGCGGCCGCCACGAAGCCGTTCGGGTTCATGCCGTTCTATCCCGGGCCCGGCCTGGGCGGCCACTGCATTCCGATCGATCCGTTCTATCTGTCGTGGAAGGTCAAGGAAGTCGGCTTCGAAGCCCGCTTCATCGAGCTGGCCGGCCACGTCAACGCCGCCATGCCGCACCACGTCGTCGACAAGGTCGCCGATGCGCTGAACAGCCACTCGAAGAGCATCCGCGGTTCGAAGATCCTGGTGCTCGGCATCGCCTACAAGCGAGACATCGACGACGTCCGGGAATCGCCCGCGCTGGATGTCATGGCCGTGCTCCAGCAGAAGGGCGCCGAGCTCAGCTATCACGATCCGTACGTGCCGGCGGTCGCCGCCCGCGACTGGCCGGGCGCGGTCGACATCGCCACGGTCGACCTCACCGTCGAGCGCATGCGGAACGCCGACTGTGTCGTCATCGTCACCGACCACAAGACCTTCGACTACCCCGCCCTCGTCAAACACGCGCGTCTCATCGTCGACACGCGCAACGCGATCAAGAGCTCGTCCCCGAACGTGTTCAAGCTGGGCGCGCCGGGACACACGGCGTCGAAGTAGATCTTGCTTCGAATCGTGCTTCGTGGTGAGCGCTTTACGTGATGGCCAGGAAGCGACGCGTCTCGTTCCAGATGAGATCCATCGACGACGAGAGCTGATGGTCATCGTCGACCATCCTGAGATCGACATTCGGGCGCCCGGCCGCCCACCGTTCGACCATCGCCGGATCCACCGATTCGTCCCGACGACCCTGGAAGACGAGCATCGGCTGCGCCACCGGAAGCGTCGAACGCGTCGTAGCGCGCCGCGTCTTCGTAGAGGGCAAATCCGACGTCGCGCGGTTCGTTGAACGCGTAGTGGAAAAACGCGAAGGCGGCCGAGCCGGCGCCATTCGTCAATGCCGTGCTCGCCGAGCTGCCGCAGACGGTTGCCGCCGAAATCCAGCGCCGGCGCCAACAGGATCAGATGTGAGACGCGATGCGGCTCGGCGGCCGCTGCGTGGACGGCCACGAACGCGCCGAGGCTGGAGCCAATCAGCACCACGGGTCCCGCCGGCGCCGCGAAATGGCCGCGGCCGTCTGCTCGAGCATTCTGGTGGTCGTCAGCGTCTCGAACGCCGGCTGGTTGAAGTCCGGGCACGAAAACCCCACTCCGTGCGCCGCCAACTCGCGCTCGAAGCGCTGGGCCTTCGACGAGGCGGGCGACGAGGCGAATCCGTGGAGGTAGATGGCGTGCATTAGGGTGTAACCTCTCCCCTATCGTGCAGAGACTATCCTTAGATCGCCGGGGCCCCACCCCCGGCTCCGGACGCTCAGGGCTCGCTACGCTGCCGCTCCTCCTCGCGGTGTCTCTCGCGGTCGGCCCTCGCGGTCTCCGCGTCCAGCTCTTCTCCGTGGCCTCCTGCTTTTCTCCGTGGCCTCGTTCTTCCCGGGCGGCCGCGGAGCGGCGGTTTCGATCGCGCCGCAGCGCGGACAGGCACCGGCGGCGGGACCCAGCGTCACGATTCGGGCGGCGCGCGTTGCTCGATGGCCGCGGGCAAGTACTGACGAACGCCGTCGTCGAAGTGCAGGGCACGCGGATTGTCAGCGTCGGCTCGCGGCCGGGGCCGGTGACGCACGACCTGGGCGACGCCACCGTGCTGCCCGGCCTGATCGACGTCCACACGCACATCGACTGGCATTTCGGCCCGGACGGCAAATATCCACCGCGCAACGAAACGGTCGCCGAGCGTGGACGGGCGATTGCGGCGAATGCTCGAGCGACACTGCTCGCCGGTTTCACCACCGTCCAGAATGTCGGGAATCCCAGCGACAAGGCGTTGCGCGATGCGATTGCCGCAGGACTGGTCGACGGTCCGCGTATCCTGACCTCCCTCGGTCAGGTCAACCGCGGCACGCCGGATGAGCTGCGGGCCACCGTCCGGCGGCTCAAGGCGGACGGCGCCGACGTGATCAAGGTGTTTGCCTCCGAGAGCATCCGGACCGGAGGCGCGCCCACCATGACCCAGGAACAGCTCGACGCGGTGTGCGGCGAGGCGAACGCGCAGGGCCTGCGAACCGTGGTGCACGCGCACGCCGCGGAAGCCGTCATGCGTGTCGCGCGTGCCGGATGCACGCAGGTCGAGCACGGCGCCTACGCCAGCGACGAGGCGCTCGCGCTGATGAAGGAACGCGGCACCTACTTCGATCCGAACATCGGACTGGTGCTGCAGAATTACGTCGAGAACAAGGACCGCTACCTGAGCCCGACCGGCAGCTACACCGAAGAGGGCTTCGCGTTCATGGAGAAGGCCGTCGGCATCAAGGGCGAGATGTTCGGACGCGCGCTCAAGTCCGGCGTGAAGATGCCGCTCGGCACCGACGCGGTCGCCGGGGCGCACGGCCAGAATGCCCGCGAGATCATCGCCCGCGTCCAGGAAGGACAGACGGCAATGGACGGCATTATCAGCGCCACGTCGCTGGCGGCCGAATCGTTGCGGCTCGGCGATCGCCTGGGCACGCTGACGGCCGGGTACGAGGCCGACATCATCGCGGTGGCGGGCGATCCGGTGCGCGACATCACGGCGTTGCGCACGGTGACGTTCGTGATGAAGGGTGGGACGGTCTACAAGAAATAGATCCGTTCTCCGTTCTCGGTTCTCCGTTGTTCTTTCGGGAAGGTGGCTGGATGGTGACACGGCGAGCGTTCCTGGGGCGGGCTGGGTGGAGTGCGGCGGGGCTGGCGACGTTTCGGCCCGAGGGCCTGGATCGCCTCTTCGAGGCGTCGGCTGGTGTCGCGGCGCGGCAGGTATATGACGTCGCGCGCGATGAGACCTACTGGCGCGAGATTCAGCAGGCCTTCACGCTCGATCGCACGATCATCAACTTGAACAACGGCGGGTGCTGTCCCGAGCCCGCGCGTGGTGCACGAGGCGCTCAAGCGTTACCTCGACCTGTCGAACCAGGCCCCCGTCTACCACATGTGGCAGATCCTCGAACCGAACATCGAGGGCGTCCGCCGCACGCTCGCCGCCGATGCCGGCGCCGATCCGGAAACCATCGCGATCACCCGCAACGCCAGCGAGGCGCTGCAGATCGCGCAACTGGGTCTGGACCTCAAGCCGGGTGACGAAGTCCTCACGACCAATCAGGACTACGGCCGCATGCTGCAGACGTGGGACCAGCGCGTCAGCCGCGATCGCATCAAGCTGACGAAGATCTCGTTCCCGGTCCCGCCAACCCAGGCGGACCTCGTCAAGCGGTTCGAAGCGGCGATCACGCCGGCGACGAAGGTCCTGCACTTCTGCCACATCACGAACCTGACGGGGCACATCTTTCCGGTGAAGGAGCTGTGCGCGCTCGCGAAGCGGCGTGGCATCACGACCATCGTCGACGGCGCGCACGCCTACGCCCACTTCCCGTTCAAGATTCAGGACTTCGACTGCGACTTCTACGGCACGAGCCTTCACAAGTGGCTGCTGGCGCCGATTGGGACCGGGTTTCTTTACGCGCGCCGGGAACGCATCCCGTCGCTCTGGGCGCTGCAACCGCCGCCCGCCTCGATGGCGGCCAATATCCGAAAGTTCGAGGAAGTCGGCACCCATCCGGCGGCCAATCACAACGCGATCGCCGAAGCGCTGGTGTTCCATCACGGCATCGGTGCGGACCGCAAGGCGGCGCGGCTGCGCTACCTCAAGGAGCGCTGGGCGCTCCGGCTCAAACCGCAGCCACGCTTCCAGCTCCACACCAGCCTCGACCCGGCGCTGTCGTGCGCGATTGGCACGGTCGGGATCGACGGCATCCCGCCGGGGACCATCACCGCGAAGCTGTGGGAGAAGTGGCGCATCATCGCAACGCCGATCGGCCACGCCGAGTATCAGGGCATCCGGGTGACGCCAAACGTCTACACGACGCTCGAGGAGATCGACATGTTCGCTGACGCGATGGAGGCGATCAGCAAGACATGACCCTCACCCGCGCGGTGATCGCCACGGCGCTCGCGTCGCTCGCCGGCCAGGCGCCGCAGCAACCGGTCTTCCGGGCCGGGATCGACATCGTGCAGGTCGACGTCTCGGTTATGGATCGCGATCGCCGGCCGGTGCGCGGCCTCGCGGCCACCGACTTCACCGTGCTCGAGGATGGCAAGCCCCAGGAGGTGATGGTGTTCACGGCGATCGAAGCGCCGACCGCGGACGTGCCGTCGGCACCGTGGATGCGTGAGATCCCGCGCGACGTCCGGAGCAACGACCTCGGCGAGGCGCGCCTGTTCGCGATCATCATGGATGACGCGGCGACGCCGCCGAGCCTCGACATGGCGCGGACTGCGAGACAGATCGGCCATCGCATCGTCGAGCAGCTCGGCCCGGCGGATCTCGCCGCCGTGATCTTCACCCGCGACAACCGTTACGCCCAGGACTTCACCACCGAACGATCCCGGCTGCGCGCTGCCATCGATCGCTTCATGCCCGGCGTCGTGTATGGCCTGCCTGGAACGAACGAGCGATCGGACTCGTACTCGTTCACCTCGTCGCTGCTCACACTCAATCGCGTCACCGAGTACCTCGGGACGGTCCCACAGCGCCGCAAGACGATCTTCTATGTCAGTCCCGGCGTCCCGGTCGATCTGCAAGAGGCGTCGTCGGTGGTCTTGATTGGGCCGGGCACGTCGATGGCGGACCATGACCTGGCGCTCGACCTGGTGGATTCCCTGCGCGACACCGAGCGGGTACAGTCGCGCTACGCCTACGGGCTGCGCGACGCGCTCGTGCGGGCGCAACACGGCAACGTCAACATCTACAGCATCGATCCTGGCGGTCTCGGCGGGCTGCAGTTCTTCCTGCAGAATCGGACCTCGGCCGGCGCACCGGTGGAGCCGGCCGTCTCGTCGATGCAGAAGGCCTCGCTCCACCGCGAGTACCTGAAGACCGTCGCCAACAACAGCGGCGGACGGGCGATTGTCGACACCAACGATCTCGCCGGCGCTGTTGCCGGCATCTTCCGTGAAAACAATGCCTACTACCTGCTCGGGTACCGATCGGCACGCGACTCCGGCGATCGAAGGGTGCGGCAGGTCGAGGTGCAGGTCAACCGGCGTCACGTCACGGCGCAGTCGCGAAACGCCTACTACGATCCGAAGGCGCGGCCGGCGGCCGTGGCTCCAGATCCGTCGCTGCGGTTGACGAATGCGCTCTCCGGCATCCTCCCCCAGCCGGAACTGGCCCTGCGCGCGAGCGTCGCGCCGTTTGCGCTGCCTGGCCGGAAAACCGCGGGTCTTGCGGTCGTGCTCGGAATTCGGCAGCCAATTCCGTCAGGCGACATCGGCGCGCGGGTGACGGAGACGGTCGAGCTGCTCACCGGCGCGTTCAGTCCCGCCGGCGAGGACCGCGGCAACTTCCGGCAGACGGCGCAGATCCGCATGCGCGTCGGCGCGGCCGACGCCGCCGAGTTCGATCTGCTTTCGCGCCTCGAACTGCCGCCCGGCCGTTATCAGTTGCGGCTGGCCGCCCACAGCACGGCTATCGACAAGAGCGGCAGCATTTACTACGACGTCGAGGTCCCGGACTTCACGGGCCCGCAACTCCAGATGTCAGGACTCGTCCTCGCCGCCACACCGGGTCGTCTCGCGGCGCCCGACGACGCCGTGACCGATCTGACGCCGATCGTGCCCACCAGCCGGCGCGAGTTCGCGCCGACGGATGCCGTGCGTGGGTTCGTCCAGGTGTACGCCGGCAGCCGTGCGCCCGGCGTTCCGATCGCCGTGACGACGCGCATCACCGACGACAGCGATCAGGTCGTGTCTCGGACGAGCGAAGCCTTCGGGCGCGAACGGTTCGACGCGGCCCGGCTCGCGTCCCATCTCTTCGACGTCCCCATCGACCGGCTGAAGCCCGGGCGGTTTCTGCTGACGGTCGAAGCAGTACTCGCCGGCCGAACCGTCCGTCGCGATGCCTTGCTCACAATCAAGTAATTCCGCTTGTCCAACGAGCAAGGCCCTCACACGGAGCTTCGCGGTCAGGACGGCTACGCGAGCGCTCGCGGTGTCTCCGCGAGCCTCAGTCCCGCGAGCTCTCCCGAGCTCGACGTCGAAGATCTCGAAGCTCGTGCTCAGCACTTCCGTGAGCCGCTCGTGCGCTTCCTCCGTGCTCCCCGTGTTTGAGGTCCTGGGTTTGCTCCGACGACCGCTTCAGTAGAAGTCATGCGAGTCTGGCGGCGGCCCGATGTCTCGCAGAGCCTCGATGCGATCCGCCTTGACCGACACGGCGCCGTCCTGATTCTGCAGCACGCCTTCCACCAGCAGATACGACTCGTCGACAATGACCCGCTTGTACTCGGCGAAGACGTCGGGATTGACGATGATGTTCGAAATGCCGGTTTCGTCTTCCATCGACAGAAAGACGAATCCCTTGGCGGTGCCCGGCCGCTGCCGCGTGATCACCGCACCCGCCACGCGGACACGCCGCCCAACGCGTCCGCGCGGAAGATCGTTCGCCCGCTGCACGCCGCGGGTCGCCAGCGACGCGCGCGCCAGCGCCATCGGATGCGGACCAATCGTCAGGCCCGTCCCGTCGTAGTCGGCGCGGACGCGATCGAGCAACGACATTTGAGGAAGAGGGCCAGGGGCAGGCACTGGGCACTCGGCACTCAGTGCCTGATACGTCTTCGTCATCATCAATGTCGTGCAAAAGCGGCCCCGCCGGGCGGCCGGCGCGTTCGGCCTGCCAGAGCGCAGTCCGGCGATCGCCGCCGAACGATGCCAGCGCGCCGATCTCGGCCAGCGTTCGGACTTCTTCCTGACGCAGCGCCGCACGCGCGACGACGTCGTCGATGGACAAGAACCGCATCCTGGCAGGCACTGGGCATTGGGCAATCCGCCGTCCTGCCTCTTCGCGCAGTCCCTTCACGAACATCAACCCAACCCGCACGCTCCCGTCGTCCTGGACCACACACGGCCAGTCGGAAATCTGCACGTCGATGGGCGCAAAACGGACGCCATGGCGTTGTGCGTCCTTGACCAGCGTGGCCGGATGGTAAAACCCCATCGGCTGATTGTTCAGGAGCGCGGCATAGAACGCGGCCGGGTAATGCGCCTTCAGATACGCGCTCGCATAGACGATGAGCGCGAAACTGGCCGCGTGCGATTCGGGAAAGCCATACAGGGCGAACGACGTGATCGATTGCACGATCTGATCGGCGGCGGCGCCGACGATGCCGTTACGGGCCATGCCATCGCGGAGCCGCTGCTCGATCTGTTGCATGCGCTTCATCGAGCGCTTGAACCCCATTGCGCGACGGAGCTCTTCGGCTTCCCCGCCGCTGAATCCGGCGACCACCATCGCCATCCGCAGCAGTTGCTCCTGAAACAACGGCACGCCCAGCGTGCGCTTCAGGACCGGCTCGAGCAGCGGGTGCGCGTACGTCACCGCCTCGTCGCCGCGCCGCCTCGCCAGATAGGGATGCACCATCTTGCCGACGATCGGCCCGGGCCGGATGATCGCCACTTCCACGACGAGATCGTAGAAGTGCCTGGGCTTGAGCCGCGGCAGCGTCGCCATCTGCGCTCGCGACTCCACCTGGAACACGCCGACCGTGTCGGCCCGCTGCAGCATCGCGTAGACCACCGGATCGTCTGGGGGCAGATGGGCCAGATCTAACTTCGAACTTCGAAGTTCGAACTTCGCAGTTCGATCAGGCCCAGGGCCTTGACCTTGGCCTGTCCCGTTCACGATGTCGAGCGCCTCTTCGAGCACCGCCATCATGCCGAGGCCGAGCAGATCGACTTTCACGATGCCAAGGTCGGCGCAGTCGTCCTTGTCCCACTGCACGACGACGCGTCCCGGCATCGACGCGTTTTCGAGAGGCACGACCTCATCCAGCCGGCCCTGGCAGACGATCATGCCGCCCGAGTGCTGACCGAGATGGCGGGGCAGATCCTGCATCTCGCACCAGAGCCGCGCGAACAGCTGATAGCGCGGATCGTCAGGATTGAGATCGGCCTCGCGCAGGTTCCGGGCGAGCGTCTCGCCAGGTTCGACGAATTCGAACTGGCTCATCATGCGCGCGAGCCGATCGATGTCGGCGTTTTCGAGGCCGAGGACTTTGCCCACTTCACGCGCGGCGCTGCGGCCGCGATACGTGATGACGTTGGCAGTCATGGCGGCGCCGAGCTTGCCGTAGCGTTCGTAGACATACTGGATCACGCGCTCGCGCCGGTCGCCACTCGGCAGATCCAGATCGATGTCGGGCCACTCGCCCCGCTCCTCCGAGAGAAACCGCTCGAACAAGAGATCCATGCCGACCGGGTCGACCGCCGTGATGCCGAGGGCGTAGCACACGGCGCTGTTGGCCGCCGAGCCGCGGCCCTGAACGAGAATGCCCTGCTGCCGGCAGAAATTGACGAGGTCCCAGACGATCAGGAAATAGCCGGCCAGATCGAGCTTCTCGATCAGATCGAGCTCGCGCGCGATCTGCGCCCGGGCGCGATCGTGATAGGGCCGATAGCGATCGCGTGCGCCCACCTGGGCGAGCCGGCGCAGAAACGACGCCTGTGTCTCGCCTGCCGGTACCGGATAGTCGGGAAAGCGGTAGCCCAGATGCTCGAGCGTGAACTCGAGCCGCTCGGCCAGCGCTTCGGTGCCGGCCAGCGCCTGTGGCAGGTCCGAAAACAATCGCGCCATCGCCTCGGGCGATTTGAGATACCGCTCGGCATTCACCGTGAGCCGGCGGCCCGCCTCCGCCAGCGTCGTCTTGTGGCGCAGGCAGGTGAAGACGTCGTACAACGGCCGCGCCTCCGGCGTCGCGAACCGTACGCCGTTGGTCGCCACGACCGGCACCCGGAAGGCCGCGGCCAGATCGATCAACGACTGCAGCTCACTCTGCTCGTCGCGCCGGAAGTGCCGTTGTACTTCGAGACAGACGTTCTGCCGGCCGAAGACTTCGACCAGCCGGCCGACGAGCCCGCCGACACCGTGGCGACCGGCCTGCAACACCTGTCGTCCAGCCAGCGCGATCAATCCCCCCGTCTGCCCGCGAAAATCTTCGAGCGTGAGATGCGACTCCCCTTTCGGCGCTTTCAGCTTCGCGCGCGTCACGACCCGGCAGAGATTCCGGTAGCCTTCCTGGGACGCGACGAGGACGGGAGGAGACCAGGGCGCTGGCGCGCCCACCGGTCGACCGAAGTTCGAAGTTTCGGCCGGTCCGGAGGCCCGACCGATTGTCAGTTCCGCCCCCACCATCGCCTTGATGCCGGCCGCCTTCGCGGCACGATAAAACTGCGGCGCGCCGTAGACGCCGTCGCGATCGAGCAGCGCAATCGCCGGATAGCCCAGTGCCGCCGCGCGTTCGATCAGCGTGGCCGGCTGCGACGCGCCATCCAGAAACGAAAACGCCGACGAGGTATGAAGCTCCACGTACATGGGTGCTGGGTGCTGCTGGGGTTCGGTACTGGATGCTCGATGCTGGGTGCGGTGCGATCAGTCCATCTGGCCTTCGACGTGCCAGTCGTTCTTCGTGCGATCGCGCGCCAGGCGCAGGCAGACGCCACTGGCCAGCTCCACGTCCCATTCGTCGCGATCCCACGTCGTGCCATCGAGCGCCCACCAGCATCCTGAGCTTCGCCACGGCCCGGCGGCCGAGACGACATCGCCGGTGGCGACGGTGGCGGCGACATGGACCGGCGCTCCACGCTCGACCCGCACACGGGCCGCCACGGGGATACGGAAGCGGCGGAGGACCATAAGAGCGCAGGTGGTTCCGGAGGTTCCGGGGTTCCTGGGGTTCCGGAGGGTCCGGCAGAGCGGGGCGTGAATCGGCGCATGGCGATGGGACGCTCATCGAACGTGTCGACCAGCGCGGGCGCGCCGACTCGTGATTCGCCCATGAGCGCACCAAGCCGGGCGATGAGCGTTGACAGATCCTCCGGCGACGGCAGCGTGCGCGTCAGGAGCGCGCCCTGGGCGATCCGGCCTGGCACCACGCCCGCTTCCACTTCCACGATGTCGATGCCGGCAGCGGGCGGATGCGATTCGAGATCGAGCAGGATGAGCGTCCGCAGCACGCGTGCGTCGCGCATGGGCGCCGGCAGATGGAGGACGCGCACATGCGACTCGCGCGTGACCAACTGCAACCGCGTCGTCACCTCGACCGCGCCGCGATCGGCGCGTTCGAGCGCGACCGACAACGGATCGAGCACCCGGGCGAGCACGAACGACAACGGCTCGAGCCCTTCGACCGGCCAGTCGAGCACACAGCGCTCGATGAATCTCGGCGCGTCGTCGACCGGCACCAGCCACGCCGTCTCTTCGCCACGCGCCGCCTGGTGCAGACGGACACCCGGCGCGCCCAACCGCGTATGCACGTCGGCTCGCGGCAGACGCGCGACATCGCCGAGCGTCCGCAATCCCCAGCGCTCGAGCGTGGCCAGCAGATCGAACACCGCCGTCTGCGCGTTGTCAGCCTGGCGGGACGATCGACCGCCAATACTTCCACGCGGCGTCGATGAAACCAGCGACGGCCCGGGCGCCATTCGATAGTGGCGGGACGATGGACGGCTTACGCCGAAGTTCGAACTTCGAAGTTCGAACTTCGAAGTTTCGTCCCTGGGGCCTTGGGCCTCGGGCCCTGGGCCTGAGAAGACCCACCGATCTGGCAACGTCGCGAGCCATCGCAGTGGCAACGCTGACAACGCCGTGGCCGCGTCGTCGTGACGAACGACTACTGTCGCCGCGCCGGTGGCGGCATGCGCGAGCAGCCAGGCGGCCGTTGACGTTGGCGCCAGTGCCACCCGAATCACCAGTCCCTGACGGACCGCGAGTTGAGTCACTTCACGGGCGATGTCGGCCGGCGTCCCCACGACGCGTCCCAACCCATCGGCGTCGAACATAACGACGGACGGACCGTGTGATTCGACACGCGGCGAGCAGGCACGCCCAATCGCTTCGAGCGCACCGGGCGGCGTGTTGGGCGAGACACGAACGAGGCAGCAGATCATGGGCACGCGCTGGCAGCGGACACGCAAGGCGCACTCAGCACACAGCACGAAGTGTCCAGATGGGTTCATGATCGACTCCTTGACGCGCCTGCACGATGCGCGCGCGGACTTCGAATCCGGCCAGACGCCGGCTTTGCCGGCTGTCGCCGGTCCATTGATGCGACGCGTCGAGTTGGATCGACGCGCCGCGCGCACTGCGGCCGACCGGTCCATCAGCCATCAGCAGACAGACCGTGCGTTGGCCTTCGTTGGCATGCGCGAGCCGCAACCAGGTCGTGAATGGCAGTGCGCTCAGCACCCGCGATGGCACTTCGGCCAGATCGAGCGCAGCCACCCCGAAACCACCGGCACGCACGATCAAATCGACCGCACGGACGCCGCGACTCACGGCGTCGTCGATCAGCCGCGCGCGCGCAAACGGATGCGATCTGAAAGAACTTCGAAGTTCGAAGTGCGAACTTCGAAGTTTGGCGGGGTGGGATGACAGCCCCGCCACTGTCCCGCCAATCAACGACGCGCCGCGCACCCAGAGGACACGATCGAGATCCAGCCCGGCCGCCAGGGCCGTCCCCGGATCGAACTGATCGAACGGATCGACCAGCGCGACAATTTCGCCGCGCGCCGTGGCCGCCGCGAGCGTCGTGACGAGGACGGCGGTCCGTCCGGTCGAGCGATTTCCGAGAATCTCGGACACCTCGCCGCGCCGCCAGCCGCCCCCGAGCGCGCTGTCAAGGCTGGGGATGCCACTTGCCGCCGTCGCGTCCTCCGGCTGGTGCTCAGGACGCGGGAGGGTTTGCGCCAGGTGCCTGGCGTGGAGGAGAGACTCGAGACGTTGAACCGCCGTGGAACGCATATTCGCTTTTGTTTCGCCTTGTGAGCGAAGTATAGGCCAAGCCTAAAAAGCGATCAAGTAGCGAAAGTGAGGTCCGTTCACGTCCCCCCACACGGCGTTTCGCCTGCGGATTACCAGTAATATTCGTGGGCCGTGTCTACCGCGCCGCGTCCGAGCCCGAGCCAGCATCCGACGGACGCTGACGCGCCCCGTACCTGGTCCAATCGGCTCGCCGGCGCCCTCACCCACCGCAATTTCCGCATCCTCTGGTTCGCGGCGCTCGGCTCGACCATCGGCACCTGGATGCAGAAGTACGCACAGAGCTGGCTGGTCTTCGACCTGACCAAGTCGAATTTCTACCTGGGGGTCGACGACTTTCTCAGCCAGCTGCCGATTCTGCTGTTCATGCTGATTGGCGGCGTCATCGCCGATCGGCACGATCGCCGGCGACTGCTCACCGGCTCGCAGTACACTCAGGCGTTTTCGGCCCTCGCGCTGGCGGCGCTCGTGTGGACCGATCAGATCACGATCCCGCTGCTCTTTGCGCTTTCCTTCCTGTCGGGGCTGGGGCAAGCCTTTGGCGGACCGGCGTATCAGGCCCTGATCCCGTCCCTCGTGCCCCGCCGGGATTTACCGAACGCGATCGCCCTCAACTCGACGCAGTTCAACCTCTCGCGCGTGCTGGGTCCCGTCGCGGGCGGCGTCGTCCTGACCCTCATCGGCGCCGGCTGGTGTTTCGCCGTCAACGGTCGTCTCGTTCTTTCTCGTCGTCTTTGCGCTCACGGCGCTCCATCTGCCAGCGCACGTGCCGGGCACCAATCCGCGCGCGATCGGCGCTGAGCTTCGCGGCGGCCTCCACTACGTCCGCGACAACCGCATCCTGATGATCCTCACGATCCTCGCGTTCGTGACGACGTTCTTGACGATGCCGATATCGACGTTGCTGCCCACGTTCGCCAACAACGCGCACGGCGCGGTGGGCACGCCGCAATCGCGGCTCTGGATGCTGATGGCCTGTCAGGGTCTGGGAGCGATTCTGGGCGCGCTCCTCGTCGGCAGCCTCGGCCGGTTCCGGCGAATGGGCCGGGTATTGCTGACGATGCAGATTCTGCTCGGACTGCTGATCGCGGCGTTCGCCGCATCGAGCTGGCTGCCGGCGAGCCTCGTGCTGCTCTTCCTCGCCGGGCTCTGCTCAATGGCGGTGTTCTCGGTCACCTTCTCGCTGCTGCAACTCACGGTGCCCGACGAACTGCGCGGCCGCGTCGTGAGCATCTACATGGTCGCCCTTCGCGGCGGCTGGCCAATCGGCAGCCTGGTGGCCGGTGCGCTCGCCGACGTCTTCAGTGCGCCCACCGTGATGATCGTCAACGGTCTCATCCTCTCGGTACTCGCCTCGCTGATGCTGCTGCGCCGGCATGGAACGCTGAATCAGGCGGCGTAGAAACAAATCCAATGACACGTGAAGTCCGGAGTGAAAGTGCGCTCGAGGTCCGGCATGGAAAGCGACGGGAAGTCCGGAGTGGAAAGCGCGGGAAGTCCGGAGTGAAGTGCGCTTGAGGTCCGACGTGAACGGCGCTTGAGGTCCAGGCTGCGGATCACCAAGGCCGCGACACTGCGGAAGACGCGCCTCGGGCTATGAGCGCGCGGGCCTGAAGTGCCGGGCACGCTGCCTGGACTTCACGCGCGTTTCACTCTGGACCTCGCGCGATAGCGCCGGACTTCAAGCGCCCGTCACTCCGGACCTCCCGCGCTTTTCACTGCGGACCTCACGTGCTCATCCAATACACCCCCAGCCCAATCGACGCGATCGCGACGAGCGTGGCGGCCGATTGACCGAGGAGGCTGACCGCACGGATCGAGAGCAGCCGCGCGAGCAGGACGCCGAAGATCGACATCGAGAGCAGGATGCCGAGGCCGAAGAGAGCAACGAGGAGCAGCACGACAGGTAGAGCGAGCGCGCGGGCGTCAGCGCCGAACGGCTGGAGCAGCATGAGTGCGCGCAGGCTGCTGACGGCGAACACGGCCCCCAGGACCGTCGGGCAGGATCGCGTGGGCGTGTACCACCGCATGGCCGGACGGATGACCGACGTGAAAGTGCCAGCGGGAGCGTCCGTCCTGCGCGCGATGGATGTGTCCGTAGGCGCGGCGTGACGCGATTCCCCAGAGTCCGATGACGCCGAGCGCCATCAAGATCAAACCGCCGGCACGCTCGGCGCCGGACGACACTGCCGCCGGCAGCGCGACGCCGAACATGATGGCGATGACCGCGCCCATGGCGAGCACCATGGTGTGGCCGACGGCGAAGCCGACGGCGGTCGTGATGACACGACGCGATCGGCGGTCCGTGGCACCGTCGACCGAGAGCGCCGCGATCGCCATGAGGTGATCGCCGCCCAGGCCGTGGAGAAGGCCGAGCGTCAGGGCAGACACGGCGAGCGGCAGGAGCGACATCGAGGAATTCTACGGCTATTTGCCGCGCCCGAGCGGGACGGGCCAGGAGAGCTTCGCCGTGTCAGGCCGATAGCACACCAGGTCGTCGCACGCCTGATACTTGAGCGTGCCGATGACGGTGAGCGATTCGCCGCCGGCGGCGCGTCGTTGCAGCTCCGGCGTGCGCGCGAGCGTGATCACCTGAGTGATACGGAACGGCGCGTCGAAGACCTGCACAGTCGTTTTGATAGGCTCGAGGTACAGCGCTTTCGCGGGCGGAAAGGCCGGCGGAGCCGCTTTGTAGTCGGGCGAGTCCGGGATCGTCAGCTCGATGCTGATGTACTCGCGCTGGCCGGGCGCGTAGACGTGCATTTTCGGGCCCGGCACGATGTCTGCCACCAGTGTGACGCGGGCCCCAGGCGCGGACGCGACCGCCGCGCGGCGCAAGCGCACGCGCAGGTATCGCGCCACCGACTCACCGACCAGCGGCAAATCGTCGGCGGGCGGTTTGATCGAGGCCGCCGGCGACTGAAGCCTCCCGGCGGCGACGACCGGACGGCCGATGTGGCTGACTAGCGCCAGCGAGCCGATCGCCGTCGCGACGAGCCACGCGTGCCACCGCGGCATGGATCGAGCTTAACAGAATGACGCGAATCGATCCGTTAAGATGCTGCACGTGGCGCGCATCCTGGTGATCGAGGACAATCCCGATATCGCCGGGCTGCTCCGGCACTACCTCGAGCGAAGCGGCCACGCGGTCGATCACTTCGACTCGGGCCGGGAAGTGCTCGCGCGGGTTCGTCCGGCGCCACCCGATCTCGTGATTCTCGACGTGATGCTGCCGGGCATGGACGGCCTCCTCGTCTGCCAGGCGCTTCGAGGTGATCCGGCGACGGCGGCGATTCCAATCATCATGCTGACCGCGCGCGGCGAGGAGGCCGACCGGATTCGCGGCCTCGAACTGGGCGCCGACGACTACATCACCAAACCGTTCAGCCCCAAGGAACTGGTCGCCCGCGTCGCGGCGCTGCTCCGCCGCGTCGAGCGACCGGTGACCGCCGCACGCATCCTCCGCTACGGACCGCTGACGATGGATCTCGACCGCCACCAGGTGCTCGTCGGCACCGATGAGGTCCGTCTGACCGCAAAGGAGTTTCTGCTCCTCCAGTACCTGCTCGAACACTCCGGCCGCGTGCTCTCGCGCGATCTGCTGCTCACGGACGTGTGGGGCTATCAGTACACCGGTGGCACGCGCACCGTCGACGTCCACGTGAGACGGCTGCGCGAGAAGATTCCGCTGTTCTCGACGGCGCTGACGACCATCAAGCAGTTCGGTTACAAGCTGGAAGATCCTCCGCCTTCCGCGCCGTGACCTTCCGGACCCGGACATTTCTCGGCATCTTTCTGGCCACGTCGGTGGCGCTCGGCCTCACGACGTGGCTGGTCGAACGCTCGATCCGCGCCTCGATGCGCGCCGACATCGCTCGCGAGCAGCTGGATCAGGCGCGGCTCGCCGCCGAGCTCCTCACGCGGCAGCCCGGGCTCGCCGAGCCGGACGCCGAAGCCGACGCGATGGGCCGGTTGATCCGCGCGCGCGTGACGCTCGTGGCGCCCGACGGCCGCGTGCTCGGCGATTCCGACGTCGACCTGGCCTCGATCTCGTCGCTCGAAAACCACGCGACGCGCGAGGAGATCGTCGAAGCGCGAGAATGGCGGTGACGGCAGTGCGATTCGCCAGAGTGCGACGACGAACACCGACATGATGTACACGGCCGTTCGTGTGGCGAGCGGCCCGGTCGGCTTCGTGCGGGTCGCGCTGTCACTCGCTGCGGTCGAAGAGCGCGTCGCCCGGATTCGCCGCCTGGCGCTGGTCGGACTGGGCGCGGGACTGGCGATCGCGGCGCTGATGACGTGGATCGCGTCGTTCGTCATCAACCGGCGGATTGTTTCGGTCGCCGAAACCGCGCGCCGCTACCGCGAAGGCGACTTCACCCGGCCCGCGCGCGACCACGGCGCGGACGAGATCGGCACCGTCGCCAACGTCCTCGACGACACCGCCCGCCAGCTCGGCCTGCGGCTCGCGGACATGGCGCGCGAACGCGCCCACATGGAGGCCATTCTCACCGGCATGGTCGAGGGTGTTGCGCTGATCAACCAGAACGGCCGGCTGGTGCTGAGCAATCCCGCGGGCCGCTCGATGCTTCGTCTCCCGGCCTCGTCGGAGGGCCTGCACTACCTCGAAGTCGTCCGGCAGCCCGATGTGGCCGCCCAGCTCGCCAACGCCCTGGCGGGCCGCGCGCCGGTGGCGGTCGAAGTGCAGCTCGAGCCGGCGTCGCGCCGGACGTTTGTCGCCAACGTCGTGCCGGTCGGCGGCGAGCGCGGCGGCGGCGCCGTGCTGGTGCTGCACGACATCACCGATCTGCGGCGCGCCGATCAGGTCCGGCGCGACTTCGTCGCCAATGTCTCGCATGAGCTCCGGACGCCGCTCACGGCGATTCGCGGCTACGTCGAGGCGCTGCTCGATGGCCCGTCGCCGCCGGAGGAGACGCAGCGCTTCCTCGAGATCATCGCCCGGCACGCGGATCGGATGGAACGGCTCGTCCGCGATCTCCTCCGCCTCGCGCGCCTGGACGCCGGGCAGGAAACGCTCGAGTTCGCCGACTGCAGCGTCGCCGCGCTGGTCGCCGCCGCCGGCCACGAGCTCGACGCGCTGCTCGCCAGCCGCGAACAGCGCCTGCAGACCACCGTGGCGCCTGACGCGACGCTCGTGCGCGGAGATCCCGCCAAACTGCACGACGTCCTTCGCAACCTCCTCGAGAACGCGATGAACTACAGCCCGCCGGGTGGCACCATCGAGGTGTCCACACGCCGTGCGATCGAGATGGTCGAGATCACGGTCGCGGACCGCGGCCCGGGCGTGCCCGAAGCGGATCTGAACCGCATCTTCGAGCGCTTCTATCGCGTCGATCGATCGCGGACGCGCGATCCCGGCGGCACCGGGCTCGGGTTGTCGATCGTTCGGCACTTGATCGAACTGCACGACGGCCGCGTGACCGCCGCCAATCGCAGCGGCGGCGGCGCCATGTTCACGATCACGCTGCCGGCGGCCGGGCGATCATAGGACTCCCGGAGTCGCGTGTCCGACTCCGAGAGTCCTGCTCTCTACTCGAACACCCGACTGACCAGATAGCAGAGCGCGCCGATCGTCGCCGACGCGGGAATGGTGAGGATCCAGGCCCAGACGATCTGGCCGGCGACGCCCCAGCGGACGGCACTCAGCCGCCGCGTCGCGCCGACGCCGACGATGGCGCCCGTGATCGTGTGGGTGGTGCTGATGCCGACGCCCAGCGCCGTCGCCGTGTAGATCGCGATCGCCGCGCCCGTTTCGGCGGCAAATCCGCCCGGCGGCTGCAGCTTCGTGATCTTCGATGCCCATCGTCTTGATGATGCGCCAGCCGCCGCTGAGCGTGCCGAGTCCGATCGCGGTGTGCGCGATGATCACGACCCAGAACGGCACGTCGAACGACGTGCAGGTAGCCGCCCGTCACGAGCGCGCCCGTGATGATGCCCATCGTCTTCTGCGCGTCGTTGGCGCCGTGCATCAGGCTGTAGGCGGCGGCCGATATCAGCTGCAGGCGGCGAAACCAGCGGTCGACTCGCGATGGCGGCGCGCCGTGCAGACGTCCAGTAAATCGTCGTCATCAGCAGCGAGGCCCGACCGTCAGGCCGATGATCGGCGCCAGCACGATGAAGATGAGCGTCTTGGTCCAGCCGGAGACGATGACGGCGCCGAACCCGGCCTTGGCGACGGCGGCGCCGGCGTAGCCGCCGAAGAGCGCGTGCGACGAGCTGGTCGGCAGGCCGAAGTACCAGGTGATCAGGTTCCAGATGATCGCGCCGAGCAGCCCGGCCAGGATGACGGCGTAGGTGACGACGGACAGATCCACCATGCCGGCGCCGACGGTCTTGGCGACCGCGGTGCCGAAGAACAGAAAGCGCGACGAAGTTGAAGAACGCCGCCCACATCGACGGCCTGCATCGGCGACAGCACGCGCGTCGACACGACCGTCGCGATCGAGTTGGCGGCGTCGTGGAAGCCGTTGATGTAGTCAAAAACCAGCGCAACGACAATGATGGCGACGATCGTGCGAGAGAGCGAGGGTCACGGCGGCTATCCGTGCTTGACGACGACGCCTTCGATCACGTTCGCGACGTCTTCGCAGGCGTCCGTGATCATCTCGAGCATGTCGAAGAGCTCCTTCCACTTGATGATCAAGATCGGATCGGTCTCCGTTTCGAAGAGGCGCTGCAGCGCGTTCTGATAGACGCGGTCGGCTTCGTTCTCGAGCCGGTTGATCTCGACCGCGTGCGGCTGCACCGGCTTCTTCCGCTCGAGCGCTTCGAGCGCGTCGTGCAGGCGCGCCGCCGATCCGGTCACCGTGCGCGTCAGTTCACGGGCGCCCGGGCAGGACCTTCGTGATCTTGTAGAGCCGCACGAGCGACCGCGGCGTGATCGATCGCGTCCATGACGTTGTCGAGCGCCGACGCCAGCGCGTACAGGTCCTCGCGATCGAACGGCGTGACAAACGTGCGGTGGAGCCGCTGAATCGTGTCGTGCGTCAGCGCATCGCACCGGTGCTCGGCGTCGCGGATGAGATCGACGGTGCTGACGTCGGGAGGGTCCGACGCGAACAGCCGCTCGAGCAGGTCCGCGGCGGCGCGGATCTCGTCGGCCATCTTGTTGAAGAGCTCGAAAAACTGTTCGTCCCGCGGGAAAAAGCCGAATCTGAATGCCACGCACCCTCGCCGGGCGAAAGTCTAGCAAAGAATCTGTAACGACAACGTAACGCATCAGCGTAACGGACATTTAACCCCAGTGTCACAGCCGGGAAACCCTGGCCGGCTACTCTGCCGGTGGACATTACCTGTGCCAGCACCGCCCCGCGTTCTCGTGGTCGAAGACGAAGCCGACATCGCCCAGCTCATCAAACACACGCTCGAACGGAGTGGTGACGCCAGCGTCGACGTCGTGTCGAGCGGCGATGCCGCCCTTCGCTCCGTCGGCGAAGCCCCTCCGGACCTGATGATCCTGGACTTGAACCTGCCGACCGTGGACGGCACAGAGGTCTGCCGGCTGGTGCGGGCGCGTCCGGCCACGGCGAGCCTGCCGATCATCATGCTGACGGCTCGCACCGGGGAGGTCGACCGCGTGTCCGGGCTGGATCTGGGCGCCGACGACTACGTCACGAAGCCGTTCAGCCTGCGCGAGCTGGCCGCCCGCGTGCGCGCTGTCCTGCGGCGAAAACCAGGCAGCAAGCCCTCGGCGATGTCGCTCTATCGAGGCAAGCAGCTCACGGCGGACTTCGACGCCGTCGCGGTCACGGTCAACGGCGATCCGATCCGGCTGACCCGTCGCGAGTTCGAGTTGCTCAAGTGCCTGGTCGAGAACCGAAATCGCGTCCTGTCACGCGATCGGCTGCTCGAACGGGTCTGGGGCTACGATCAGTTCGTCGAAACCCGGTCGGTTGACGTCCATGTCGGACGGCTGCGGTCCAAGCTGGGCGCCGCCGGCGGGCAGATCGAAACGGTCGTCGGGCTCGGGTACCGCTTCGTCGAATAGCGTCGGCTCGAGGCTTCGGCCAGCTCGCCAGCGCTTCGCGCGAGCCACGCCTCAGCCGCGCTACAACGGCCTCGCTCAGTCGAGGGCGGCGCTGGCGCGCCCTCCGGGCGCGCCAGTTCGAAGGCCTGAATCGCCCGCTCCACGCGATGCCAATCGGTGTAGTTGACCCGGCGGACGACCTGGTCGTCCCGTTCTTCACGCACGTCCCAGCCCTCACGGACGCGGTTGATGGTGACGCGGTTCAGATGGCCTGCGGCGACGTATTGGCGAGTCAGCATGGAATGGGTTCCTGAGAGGGCCGGCCAGCATTAGTACTCCAAGCGTCCCGGCCGCCGTGTAAATTCTCTGTAACTTCCAATTCGGGCCCGACCGCGTCGATTTGGCCGGCCGCGGGCCCCGACTAGCGGGTTCGCCAGTCCGAGAGCTTCCCAGCCTACCCCAACCAGGCGATCGCTGTCAGATCGTGACCGGTGTACCCGATCGTGGCGATCACGTATGACGAGCCCGTGACGCGAGCGTGACGGACAAGCAAAAAAGACCGGGCGCCACGGCGGCCGATCCCTGGGCGCCCGACCGAGTCGCGAAGCGCATAGAATGACCGCCGTGAAGGATGTCCTGACCATCGTGCTTGGCGGCGGCCGCGGATCCCGGCTGTTCCCGCTCACCCACCATCGCTCGAAGCCGGCCGTGCCCATCGGGGGCAAGTACCGCCTGATCGACATCGCCTTGAGCAACTGTCTGCACGCCGACCTCAAGAAGATCTACGTCCTGACGCAGTTCAACTCGGCGTCCCTCAACCGGCACATCGCGCAGACGTACCGGCTCGACATGTTCTCCGACGGCTTCGTCGAGATCCTGGCGGCCGAACAGACGCCAGAGGGCGAACAGTGGTTTCAGGGCACCGCCGACGCCGTGCGCCAGGCGGCGCGGCATTTCCGCGACCTCGACTGCGAGTACTTCCTGATTCTGGCCGGCGACCACGTCTACCGGATGGACTTCAGCGAGCTGATCGAAACGCACATCGAGCGGCAGGCCGACATCACGATCGCGGCGCAACCGGTCTCACCGGAGGACGCCACCCAAATGGGCATCTTCCGCTTCGACGCCGACGGCAAGATCTCGGGATTCGAAGAAAAACCGAAGTCGGACCGGCTGCGCGAAATCGGATCGAGCGGACCGACGCATGCGCCGGCCGGCATGCTCTCGCCCGACAAACCCTTCATGGCGTCGATGGGCATCTACGTCTTCTCGCACGACGTGCTCTACGACGTCCTGGCCCGGAGCCGCGCCGTGGACTTCGGCCGCGAGATTATCCCGCAGGCGCTCTCGACGCATCGCGTGCACTCCTATCCGTACCGGGGCTTCTGGGCGGACGTCGGGACCGTTCAGGCGTTCTACGACGTCAACCTGATGCTCACCGAGCGGGATCCGCAGTTCAGCTTTTTCCACGCGCGTCGCCCGATCTACACGCATGCCCGCTTCCTGCCGGCCGCGCGGGTGCACGACTGTCACGTCGATTCGGCGCTCATCGCCGACGGCGCCTATCTGGACAATTGCACCGTCGAGCGCAGCGTGGTCGGCATCCGGACGTCGATCCATGCGGGCGCGCGGATCACGCGCTCGGTGCTGCTCGGCGCCGACTACTACGACGATCCGGCCACCGACCAGGCCATCGGCATCGGCAAGAACGCCGTCCTCGATCGCGTCATCGTCGACAAGAACGCCCGGATCGGCGACGGCGCGCGGTTGGTCAACGACCGCGGCATCGAAAACGCCGACGGCGATGGGTACTACATCCGCGGCGGCATCATCCTCGTGCCGAAAAACGGCATCGTCAAGCCGGGGACGGTGGTGTGAAGAGCGATTAATCGATAATCGACAATCGGGGAATCTGCAATGGCAGAGACATCGGCAATCGACAATCCTGATGGACAATCGGCAATGGCGAAATCGATCCGATGGACAATCGATAATCGCGTCATCGATCCGATGGACAATCGGGTAATGGCGAAATCGATCTGATCGACAATCGATAATCGCGCCATCGATCCGATGGACAATCGGCAATGGCGTCATCGATCCGATGGACAATCGAGCAATTATCGATTCTTCATCGTTCTGAGCATCTTCGGCGTCGCAAACCAGATTAGTGTGCAGTTGCGGCCCGGCGGCAGCACCGGCGCCTCGATGAGGCAGACGCCGCCCTTGCGGAAGGGCAACGGTTCCTTGGTGCCGATGAGCCAGGCGGCGAGTTCGCCGAGGTCGGGCTCGTGTCCGACGAGGGCGATCGACGCCCGGCGCGGCTGGGTGGCGAGTGCGGTGGCCACGTCGATCGGCCGGTGGTCGGGCGCGAGCGCGTCGAGGACAGCGATGTCCGGCGTCGAATCGAGCTCCTCCGCCAGGATTTCAGCCGTCTGGTGAGCGCGGACCAGCGGGCTGGTCAACACCAGATCGATCGTGACGCCGAGCGCGTCGAGGCCCTGGACCGCCTGGCGCATACGCGCCCGTCCCTTGTGCGTGAGGGGGC
This sequence comes from uncultured Acidobacteriota bacterium, assembly GCA_963816795.1. Classification (GTDB taxonomy): domain Bacteria; phylum Acidobacteriota; class Vicinamibacteria; order Vicinamibacterales; family SCN-69-37; genus CAWFLT01. Next base: position 91,470 of record CAWFLT010000012.1, read on the forward strand.
GCTTGGTATCGTCAGGCCACTTCTCGCCCCGCTCGGCGGCGATCGCGTGGCGAACGAGATAGAGGCGGCAGCCGTGACCGGCATCGCCGCGGGTCTTGTCCTTCTCCCGGCCCGGATTGGTCATCGGCTCCCTGCTCGTTCAGCCATCGCCTCGGGCGGCGATGGTGCGGCCGTCATTCTGGCCATCCGGACGCGACGCCGGTGGACCAGGCGCAGCGCCATCTCGGCGGGCAGACGCTCGGCCAGGTGCCGCAGCCGCGGCACGGACGACAGAAACGTCGCGTGCTGCTCGCGGCAACGCGTCTCGAGCGCGCGATCGAGATCGGCGAGTTGACGCGCAGTCGCGTGATCCAGCGTCGACTCGGATGCGGCGGCCTGCACGCGCGCCTGCAGCATCTGCAGATCGTGAATCTCGCCGAGCCGGCTTTGAGCGTCCTTCGCCACCCGCGCCTCTCGAGCAGCGGCGAGGCCGGCCGCCGGGCGCGCCAGTTCCAGCACATAGCGAAGCTTCTTGGCCGCGATCCGCAACCGATGGAGCGGCTCGGCCGCGTACAGCGTTCCGGCAGCGTCCAGGGCGTGGGCAAGCGCCGCCGCGCGACGTTTGAGACGGGCGAGCACGATCGCGGAGGCGGCCTTTCGGCTCGTGGTGGCGGCGGCCCGGTCGACCCACTCATTCAGACGCGCTGGCAGGGTGGTGACCGACGCCACCGAGACTTCTGCGCGCATGCGCTTCTCCCGCCGCCGCCGCAGCCGGCCGCAGGCGCGGTCGACGCGAGCGATCGTGCCAGGCCGCCAGGCCCCGTCCTCGGCGACTTGCTGCAGGAGATCGCGCGCCACGTCCAGCTCGCGTACGCCGCCGAGCGCCCGCGTGACGCGGCGGAGCTCCCGCTCGAGATCGCGCTGCTCGTCGCCCGTCGACGCCGGCCACGAGTCGGCACGCATTCGCGCAGCCGCCGCGAGGCGACGCGGGCGCGATGCACACCGGCCGGATCGCCGCGCCGCGCCCGCGAAATTTCGTGTGCAAATGCGTCGATTTCCGACCGCATCGCCCGCGCCAGGGCGCGCGGAACCCCCGTGGTAGCATGACCCATCGAAACCGGCCCACATCCTGTCACATCAACGTAACACATGCGAATTGCGGCCATCGACGTCGGCAGTAACTCCCTGCACATGCTCGTCTGCCGGATCCGGCCGGATCTCTCGTTCGAAGTCATCGATCAGGAAAAAGACATGATCCGGCTGGGCGCCGGCACGCTGAAGAGTCATGCGATTCCGCCGGCGAGCATGACGACGGCGATGCAGACGCTGGCGAAATTTCGCCGGCTGGCCGAGTCGCACGGCGTCGACGAGATCATCGCCGCGGCCACGAGCGCCGTCCGGGAAGCCGACAATGGCGGAGACTTCATCGCCGAGGCCCGGCGTCAGGTCGGGCTTCGCGTCCGGGTCATCTCGGGCACCGAAGAAGCCCGGCTCATCCATCTGGCCGCCTCCTACGCGGTCGGCACCGGCCAGCGCCGCGCCGTCGTCATCGACATCGGCGGCGGCAGCACCGAGATTACGCTCGGCACGAGCGCGCGCATGGAGGTCGGCCGGAGTTTCAAGCTGGGCGCCATCCGCCTGACCGAGCGCTTTGCCAAGCACGATCCGCTCTCGGGTGCCGACGAACGGAAACTGGTCCGCCACATCAGGCGCGAGACCGCGGGCTACCTGAAGCAGCTCAAACGACGCGGCTTCGATCGCGTCATCGGATCGTCGGGCACCATGCAGGCGATCGGCGCGCTGGCGGCTGGCCTCGGGCGCCGCGCCGGCGACCTGCGGCGCGTCACGGTCGGCGTCGACAGCCTGCATCGCCTGCGGAAGCGGCTGGTCGACATGACGCTCGAGCAACGGCTGAAGGTGCCCGGTCTCGACCCGCGCCGCGCCGACCTCGCGAGCGTCGGCGCGGTACTGATCGACGAACTGCTGGCGTCGCTCGGCGCCGACGAGCTGACGCTGAGCGACTGCGCGCTGCGTGAAGGGCTGGTCCTCGACTACATCAAGCGCAATTCCGCCCACATCCGCACGGCGGAGCGGTACCCGGATGTCCGCCGTCGCAGCGTCGTCGAGCTCGGGGAGCGCTGCAATTACTGGGCGGTCCACGCGCAGCAGGTCGCGAGCCTGTCGCTCGCGCTATTCGATGCGACGCGCGAGCTCCACGGCCTGGGCCCGCCGGAACGCGAGTGGCTCGAGTACGCCGCGCTGCTGCACGATATCGGCATCCACATCAGCTACGAGAGTCATCACAAACACTCGCTGTATCTGATCCAGCACGGCGACCTGCGCGGCTTCGATCCCCAGGAAATCCAGATCATGGCCCTGGTCGCGCGGTATCACCGGCAGGCGACGCCGGATAAGGCGCACGAGGATTACGCCGAGCTGCCGCGCAAGCTGCGGCAGAACCGTCAAGATCCTCGGCGCGCTGGTACGATTGGCGGAGGGGCTCGATCGCAGCCACGCCCAGGTCGTGACCGGGCTCGACGCCGTCGCGACCGACGACGACGAGGGCCTGCTGGTGCGGCTCAAGGCGGCCGGCGACGCCGAGCTCGAGCTCTGGGCGGCTCGGCGCCACGGCGAACCACTGGCCGCGGTGTTCGAAAAAGACATCCGGTTCGAAATCGCCGGGAGCGCCAAGGCCCGGCCCAAGAAGGACACGCCGTCGCATGCTGAACCGACTCGCGACCCCACACACGTACCCCGGCCGTCTGTTCGTCGTCGAGGGCATCGACGGATCCGGCAAGACGACGCAGCTCGGCCTGCTGGCCAAGTGGCTCACGGCGAGCGGTCATAGGGTCTTCGTCACCGAGTGGAACTCGTCGGCCCTGGTCAAGGCCGCGACCAAGACGGGCAAGAAGAAGAATGCCCTGACGCCGATGACGTTCAGCCTGCTGCACGCGACCGACTTCGCGGACCGGCTGATCTACAAGATCATCCCGCCGCTCAAAGCCGGCATGATCGTGCTCGCGGATCGCTATGCGTATACCGCGTTCGCCCGCGATGTGGCGCGCGGCGTCGATCGGCAATGGGTCCGTGACCTCTACAGCTTCGCGGTCCGGCCCGATCTCGCCGTCTACTTTCGCGTCAACATCGACGTCTCGCTCGACCGGCTGCTCGCCCGCCGCGTCAAGCTCAAGTTCTACGAAGCCGGTATGGATCTCGGCTGGAGCACCAACCCCAACGAAAGCTTCCGGCTGTTCCAGTCGAAGGTCCTGGAGGAGTACGATCGGATCGTGACCGAGCACGACCTGAAGGTGGTCGAGGCGCGAGCCACGATCACCGACCAGCAGCGGATCTTCCGGAGGCTGGTGTCGGAATGTCTGGAGAATCAGCCGGTATGAGCCCCGACGATAGCGTGCTCGGCGCCCACGGCGGCGTGACGCCCGGCCATTACTACGGCCACGGCCTGCCCTACCTCCCGGTCAACGACTACCCGGGCAAGATCATCGCCATCGAAGGCAGCGACGGCGTCGGCCGGTCGACCCAGATTCGGCTCCTCCGCGAATGGCTCGAGGTGCGCGGCTATGGCGTCATCGAGACCGGGACGCGTTCGATGCTGATGGAGCCGACGATCACGCTGGCGAAGTCGAGCAACACGCTCAACAAGCTCACCTTCGTGCTGCTCTACGCGTGCGACTTCGCCGATCGGCTCGAGAAGGAGATCATCCCGGCGCTCAAGGCGGGCTTCATCGTGCTGGCCGATCGGTACATCTATACGGCAATCGCCCGCGCCGGCGTGCGCGGCGTCGACAGCACGTGGATCCGGCAGCTCTATGGGTTTGCCATCGCGCCGCACCTCGTGTTCTATCTGAAGATCGACGTCGACGGCCTGGTCCGGCGCGTGTTGCAGGCCGGTGGCATGGAGTATTGGGAGTCGGGGCAGGACCTCAAGGCGGGCGACGACATCTACGACAATTTCCGCAACTATCAGCGACAGCTCCTGAAGGAATACGCGGCGATGTCGGACGAGTTCGGGTTCCGGGTCCTCGAGGCCAAGAAGTCGGTCACGACGATTCAGGATGAGCTGCGGCGGCAGATCGGCGAGTTTCTCGAGCAGTCGGATGGTCCCCATCCACTCCCCCTCGAGGACAGCGCCGGGGCTGACTAGTGCGCCGCATTCGGGCCCAGCTGTTACACCGAATTTACCTCGTTGAAACACGGTCAACCCATGCCTTGACTAGAGTGGGCAGGGTGATGGCAGTGGAAGTGTCACTTCGTCCTGAGGTCGCGCGGGCGTCCGGTCAGCAAGCCCAGCCCTTGACGCCGGTCAAGCTGGCGGCGTCGCAGCTGAACTTTTTCTACGGCGCGAAACAGGCCCTCACCGACATCAACGTCGAGTTGCGGACCAACGTCGTCACGGCATTCATCGGGCCGTCTGGCTGCGGCAAGAGCACGTTCCTCCGCACGCTCAACCGGATGAACGACATCATCCCCGGCACACGCGTCGAAGGCTCGGTCGCGATCGACGGCCGGGACATCTATGCCTCCGGGACGGACGTGGTGGCGCTGCGCCGCCAGGTCGGGATGGTGTTCCAGAAGTCGAACCCGTTTCCGAAGTCGATTTTCGAGAACGTCGCCTACGGCCTGCGCATCAACGGGCTGGCGAAGGGCCGCCGTGACCTCGAGGAGCGCGTCGAAGCGAGCCTGACCGACGCCGCGCTCTGGAACGAAGTGAAGGATCGGCTGCACGACTCGGCCCTGGCGCTCTCTGGCGGCCAGCAGCAGCGGCTCTGCATCGCGCGCGCGCTCGCCATCCAGCCGGATGTCCTGCTGATGGACGAGCCGGCGTCCGCCCTGGACCCGATCGCGACGCAGCGGATCGAGGAGCTCATCTACGACTTGAAGCGCAATTACACGATCGTGATCGTCACGCACAACATGCAGCAGGCGGCCCGGGTCTCGGACTTCACCGCCTTCTTCTGGTTGGGCAAGCTGGTCGAATTCGGACCGACCGAGCGGATCTTCACGAATCCGGCCGAAAAACTGACCGAAGACTACGTGACCGGGCGATTCGGCTGAGGCCGGGTCCGGCGGCTCGCGGGACGAGGCCCCGCTCATGACGACCGAACGCCACATCCGTCATTTTCAGGAAGAGCTCGAGCAGCTCAAGGCACGGCTGCTCGAGATGGGCGGCCTTGCCGAAGACCGCTTGCAACTCGCCGTGCGTAGCCTGGTCGATCGCGACCTCGCGCTGGTCGAGCGGGTGCTCGTGAGCGACACGGCCATCAATCAGCTTCACATCGAGATCGACGACCGGTGTTTCAAGCTGCTGGCGCTGCACCAGCCGATGGCGGTCGATCTGCGCGCGATTGTCTCGGCCGTCAAGATCAACACCGACCTCGAACGGGTCGGCGATCTCGCCGTGAACATCGCCGAGGCCGCGGGCCGCTATCTGGAGCATCCGCCGGTCAAGGAGCTCGTCAACATCCCGCGGATGGCCGACATCGCGCAGGGCATGCTCCGCGACGCGCTCGACGCCTACGTCCGCCGGGACATCGCGATGGCCCAGGACGTGCTCAACTGCGACGACGAGCTCGACCTGTTGAAGACGACGGTCTTCCGGGAGTTGCTGACGCATATGCTCCATGACCCCTCGACCATCGAGCCGTCGCTCGACCTCGTCCTGATCTCCCGCCATCTGGAGCGCGTCGGCGACCACGCGACCAACGTCGCCGAAGACGTCATCTTCATGGTGTCCGCCAAGGACGTCCGGCATCACATCGAAGATACATAGAGACTAAGCTAAGATTAGAAGATGCCCGACCCCCCGGTGTGCGCCTCGTGCGGCCGGGGGCCCGTTTCGGCACGCTGGCGTCCCTTTTGCAGCGAGCGCTGTAAGCTCGTCGACCTGGGCCGGTGGCTGTCGGGCGGGTATCGCATTCCCGGCCCGCGGGCCGGGTCCGCCGACCGACGACGTCGACGACGACGCGGTGCCGGGCGCGGAACCCGATCGGTAGATCCGACACCATGGCCGACACGCTGACAATCACCGACAACCGCACCGGCAAACAGTACGAAGTGCCGATCGAACACGGCGCCATCCGCGCCATGGACCTGCGCCAGATTCGGACGGCGCCCGACGACTTCGGGCTCATCACCTACGATCCGGCGTTCCAGAACACGGCGGCGTGCCGCAGCAAGATCACGTTCATCGACGGTGACAAGGGAGTCCTCGAGTACCGCGGCTACCCTATCGATCAACTGGCCGAGCGAAGCACCTACCTGGAGACGGCGTTCCTGATTCTGTTCGGCGAACTGCCGACGCGCGCGGAGCTGGAACAGTGGACTCGTGACGTCACGAACCACACGATGCTCCACGAGAACATCAAGAAGTTCATGGAGGGGTTCCAGTACGACGCCCACCCCATGGGCATCCTGCTGTCGACGGTCGGCGCGCTCTCGACCATCTACCCTGACGCGAAGCGGATCAGCAGTGAGGACAACCGGCGGCTGCAGATTCTGCGGCTGATCGCCAAGGTCCCGACCATCGCCGCCTACGCGTATCGTCACAGCATCGGCCGCCCCTACAACTATCCGGACAACGACCTGAGCTTCAGCGGCAACTTCCTGAACATGCTGTTCAAGATGACCGAGCTCAAGTACCGGCCGCACCCGGTGCTCGAACGAGCCCTGGACGTCCTGTTCATCCTGCACGCCGACCACGAACAGAACTGCAGCACGAGTGCGATGCGAGGCATCGGCAGTTCGCAAGCCGATCCGTATTCGGCAATCGCCGGCGCCGCCGCGGCGCTGGCCGGTCCGTTGCACGGCGGGGCGAACGAGGCCGTGTTGCGGATGCTCCAGGAGATTCATTCCGTCAAGAACGTCCCGGACTTCATCAAGCGCGTCAAAGGCGGCGATGGCCGGCTGATGGGCTTCGGCCACCGGGTGTACAAGTCCTACGACCCGCGCGCGCGCATCATCAAGCAGACGGCCGATCAGGTCTTCGCCGTGACCGGGCGCAACCCGCTGCTCGACATCGCGCTCGAGCTCGAACGGATCGCGCTCGAGGACGAGTACTTCGTGAGCCGCAAGCTCTACCCGAACGTGGACTTCTATTCGGGGCTGATTTATCAGGCCATGGGTTTCCCCGTCGACATGTTCGCGGTCCTGTTCGCGATCCCGCGCACAGCCGGCTGGCTGGCGCAGTGGGACGAGATGTTGCGTGACAACGAGCAGAAGATCGCGCGGCCGCGCCAGCTCTACGTCGGCTCGCCGAAGCGCGACTACGTTCCGATCGATAGCCGCAAGTAGAAAGCGAGGGCTCACGTGCGCCGTACGCTCATGTTCGCTCTGGTGCCGGTCATCGCCGGCGGCTCGTATTTCCTGCTCCGCGCCGGCGGGCCGGCCGAGAGCGCGGCCGTCACCACGGTGCCGATCGAGGCCCAGATGGCCGCCAAGTTCGACAGCGAGAAGGCCTTCGAACACCTGCGCCAGATGGTGGCAATCGGGCCTCGTCCGGCCGGGTCACCGGGGATCCGGCAGACGCGTGCCTACATCACTCGTCAACTCGCCAGCTTCGGCTTGAAGGTCGAGGAACAGCCCTTTACGGGCGCGACGCCCAAGGGTCCGATCGAGATGGTGAATCTGATCGTGCGGCTGCCCGGCAAGCGGCCGGAGCGGATCCTCATCACGGGGCACTACGACACCAAGCTGTTCACCAACATACGATTCGTCGGCGCGAGCGACGCCGGTTCGAGTGCGGCGTTTCTGATTGAGGCGGCACGGGTCCTGAAGGACCAGCCGCACGAGTTCACCTACGAGTTCGTCTGGTTCGACGGCGAGGAAGCCGTCGTCGAATGGGACAAGGACAAGGACAGCACCTACGGCAGCCGGCACTATGTCGCAGCCGCGCAGAAGGCCGGCGCGATCAAGTCCATCAAGGCCATGATCCTGATCGACATGATCGGCGACCGCGATTTGCAGATCAAACGCGACTCGAATTCCACGCCCTGGCTGAACGACATCATCTGGGCCGCTGCCAAGCGCGTCGGCCACGGCGCGACGTTCCCGGATCTCGGCACCAGCGTCGAAGACGACCATCTGCCCTTCCTGGCTGCGGGCGTGCCATCGGTCGACATCATCGACCTCGACTACGCGGCCTGGCACCAGGCCAACGACGACCTGCCGGCCGTCTCGGCACGCAGCCTCCAGGTCGTCGGGGACGTTGTCCTGGCTGCGCTGCCCGACATCGAAAAACGGCTGCATGAAATAAGACACCGGGAGTCGTTCTAACGATCGCTGAACGACTCCCGGTGTCCTGACAGTGTCCTATTGATCTCGTCGTCCGTCAGCACCGTCTTCGACGCTTTGGCTTTCGCGAAGATGCGGTCGACGATGTCATCGGTCGCGTCCAGACCGCGCTTCTCCAGCCAGTACACGATGTTCGACCGGCCGGACATCGGCCCAATCTCGATGATCTGCTCGCGGCCGACGAGCGACGCCGGCACCGCCGAGTAGACAGCGTCGGCCAGCACCAGATCGCGCTTTTTGAACGCCTTGATGACGGCGGACGCATGGACGCCGGTCGCCGTCCGGAACGCGTCACGGCCGACGACGGGATGATTGTGCGGGACCGGCACGCCGGTCGCCTCCGAGACGACCTCGCAGTACTCCGGCAGCCGGCTCAGGTCGGCCTGCCGCATTCCCATCAGCACCAGATTGACGATCAGCGCATCCATCGGGGTGTTGCCGACCCGCTCGCCGATCCCGATCGCCGCGCCGTGCAAGCGGGTCGCGCCGGCCTCCATCGCCGCCAGGCTGTTTTCGAGCGCGAGATCACGGTCCCGGTGCCCATGCCAGTCGATGCCGATGCCGCCGCCGCACTCGTCGATGACCGTCTGCACAAATCGGACGACCGCGCGCGCTCCCGCCGGCGTCGCGTGCCCGACCGTGTCTGCGATACACACGCGGCGCGCACCGGCACGGATCGCGGTCGAGTACAAGGCGCGCAGCGAGTCGGGATCGGCGCGGGTCGTGTCCTCGGTCACGAACATGACCTCGATCCCTTCCTTGACGGCGAAACTCACGGCCTCGTCGGCCATGCGTTGCAGCCGATCGATCGTCCAGTCTTCGGCGTACTGCCGGATGGGACTCGAACCGAGGAAGGCTCCGCACTCGATGGCGAGGCCGGTCCGTTGCGACACCTCCACGATCGGGACGATGTCCGACACGAGCGTCCGGGCGGCACAGTTGGCGTGCACCCGCAGCCTGCCATTGACAATCTCGCGGGCCAGCCGCTCGACGTCCCGCACGACATGCGGCCCGGCCCCCGGGAGACCGAGATCCGCGGTGTCGATGCCGAGCGCCTCCATCAGATGGAGGATGCGCAGTTTCTGTTCGATGGTCGGCGTGTGCACTGACGGCGACTGCAGCCCATCGCGCAGCGTTTCGTCGTCGAGCATCACCGGCACAGGCGGGGCCGCCGGGGCATCGATCGTGTTCCAGTCGTAGATCAGGGGGTGCAGGCGCATTTCTGGGTGCTGCGTGCTAGGTGCCGGGGGCTGGGTGCTGGGCGGGGACGACTCGGCGCCGTGCGATCCAGATCGTCGCCCAGCCGGCGCCGACAACGACGCTGGCCCACAGCGTCGACATCAGGACGCCGTGCCGTCGCGTCCGTGCCATCATGACGTCCATTTCCACGGATGGCCCCAGCCCGAGATCGTACTCCGCTTTCGCTTGCAGGTACTGCTGCGCACCACGTGCAATATACAGATCGAAGAACGCGTTCCAGATCACGATCCCGATGAGGATCCAGAGCGCGGCCAGCGCGCGCAGGCGCACTCAGGCTCCGTCGCCGAGATAGCGGATCACCATCACCGTGATGTCGTCGCTCTGCGCGGCACCTTTGGTGAACGTACGCACGGCGGCAACGATGCGATCGACGATGGCCTGCGCCGACAACGCGCCCGTGTTCGCGGTCACGGCTTCGAGCCGCGGGTCCCCGAACTCGTCGCCCGCGGTGTTCAGCGCTTCAGACACGCCGTCGCTGAAAACGATGATGGTGTCGCCGCGGTCGAGCTGCACCCGGCCCTCGGCGAATGGCGCGAACTCCAGCAGGCCGACGACGGGTCCGCCCTCTTCGAGCCGGCGAATGCCGGACGCGCCGATCACGAGCGGCGGATTGTGACCCGCGTTGCAGTAGGTCAGCGTCCCGTCGGTGTCGATGATCCCGAACATCAGCGTGACGAAACGCGACTCGAGCCCGCGCCGGCAGAGGGCCTTGTTCATGTGCGTCACGGCCGACGCGGGGCTGTCGGAGTACTGGGCCTGTGACGCGAACATCCCCTGCATGAGCGCGCTCATCAGCGCCGCGGGCGGTCCCTTGCCGGCAACGTCGCCGAGCGTGAAACCAAAGGAGGAGCCCGGCTCGTCGAGGTAGTCGAAGAAGTCGCCGCCAATCGATCGACACGGCAGGCTCGCGGCCGCGGCCTCGACGAAGCCGAGGCTGGCCCGCGGTTTCGGGAGCAGCGCCTGCTGAATCTCAGCGGCGATCCGCATCTCCTGCTCCATCTTCGACTTCTCGAGCTTTTCGCGGTAAAGGCGCGCGTTTTCGATGGCCACGGACGCTTCGTTGGCCAGCGTCTCGAGCGCAGCGCGGGTGGCATCGGAGAGGAGGGTGCCCCGCTCGCGGCTGTCGAGGTACAGGACGCCGATGCGGCGGTCCTCGCCCTTGGCCTCCACCGACTCGACGAAGTGCACGTAGTTGAGCGGGACGCACACGACGTTGCGGATGCCAAGAGCGACGGTGCCCATGTGGACATCGGCAAACCCGCCGTCCAGGAGATCCGCCACGACGCGCGAGGCGCCCGTCCGGAACACCTCTTCGGGAATCTTGCGGCTGACGGCGAAGGTGCTGTCGGTCAGCGTCTGCTTCTCGCGCCCGCGCGCCAGCTTGAACTCGAGTCCGCCCTCAGCCGTGGAGAGCATGATGAACGCCCGCTCGGCGCCCGACAGCTCGATCGCGGCATCGAGCACCAGGGCAAGCACTTCCTGCAGGACCCGGCCGGTGCCGAGCGCCCGCAGGCCCTCGAGCAGGGCGTTGATCTGGCGCAAATCGTCGCGTGCGCCGGTCGTCGACCGGCTCGAAAGGCTGCGCTCGTCGTCGGCGGTCAGGAAGATGAGGTCGGCGCCGCCGCCGCGGCCGAGCCGAACGCGGTCGCCGGTCTTGAGCTCGCACTCGGTGACCGGCTCACCATTGACAAACGTGCCGTACCGCGACGCCTTGTCGCGCAGCATGTAGCGGCCCGCGTCCCCGAGGATCTCCGCGTGCTCGCGCGAGACTTCACTCCCGCCCAGCCGAAGGTCGTTGGTCTCGCGGCGGCCGATCGTGAAGGGCATCCGCTCTACAGAAACGACGCGCTCGCCGAGCACGTCGCGGACTTCAAGACGAGGAGCCGTCATCACCAGGCCGTCAGTTTATACGAACGCCTGACCCGCGCCGGTACAACCAGACCGCCACCACCGTGGCCACGACCACTCCCCCCCACGCCGACCATCGAGCCGGGCTGTCGGCCGGGGTCATCGGCACCAGCCAGACCGCGGCGGCGACGATCGCGAGGATGACGGGCACGATGCCCCAGCGCATCCGGGCCGGAGGCCGAGACAACGCAGGCCCCGGCGGGATGGCCGTTGGCGTCCCACACCGGTAGCACACGATAGCTTTGTCCGCGATCTTCGCTCCGCACGATCCGCACGTCACATCACGACCCCTGTGATAAGGATTCTACCGACATGCTCCCGGTCCGCGACGTCATCCCCTCGCGCACGACGCCGTGGGTGGCGCTGACCCTCCTCGGCGTCAATGCGGCCGCGTCCATCATCGCCTGGATCTTCGCAGCAGACCTCGCCGGCGTCTTCATCGTCGCGCCGTTCGTCCATACGGGCTGGCTGCAGCTGTTGAGCAACCTCGGCGCGCTCTGGATTTTTGGCGAGACGGTCGAAGACCGGATGGGCCATGTCAGGTTCCTGATCTTCTATGTTCTGACTGGAACGGCCGCAGCGCTCGCACACGCGTGGGCCAGCCCGGCCGCAGGGCCGTCCGTCGTCGGCGCGAGTGGCTCGGTGGCCGGCATCATCGGCGCGTACCTCGTGCTCTTTCCGCAGTCCCGCATCCTCGTCCTCGTCTTTGTGATGTTCCTTGACGCCATCGAAGTGCCGGCCGTCTTCGTCGCGGGCGCCTGGCTGTTCTGTCAAGCGCTGAGCGCGCTCGGCGACATCGCCGCAGGCGGCCCGGCGGTGTGGACGCTCGTGGGTGGGTTTCTCACCGGCGCCGCCGCGGTCCGGCTGTTCCGGCGACGCGAGCGGCTGAACGTGACCTGGTGGAACGATTGACCCGTCGTGACGTTCGGCCGGACGATCAGCCGCCCATGCGACGCCGGACGTCGCGCGATACGACGGCGAGCTCGATGATGAGTCGTTCGAACTCGCGATCGAAGTCCTCCGCGCCCATCATCTGCCGCCGCCGACGCAGATCGTCGACCTGATTGGACAGAGTCTGCTGGCGCAGCAGGAGCTTCTGCGTTTCGGGATCCGACACGGTCGGCAGTTCGACCGCGTCGAGGTAGGTCAGCCCCGCCACGGTCCCGTCAACCCCGGTCGCCGTGGCCAGGCGCCCGACACCGTCGCCGGTGTCGTCGAGCACCGCTGTCTCCGTCGCCATGCGTCCGGCCTGCTCGAAGTGCTGGACCACCAGCCGCGAGGCGTAGGTGAACGCCTCGAGGAACGAGATGCGGTTGTTCTTGTCGGTGTCAGCGGGCGCTGCCGTGAGCGCGCTGATGAAGGCTTCTGGAAACACCGTGTGATACACCTGCGCGTGGCTGCTCGTTGCCGTGATGACGATGCGATTGGGCGCAGACAGGCCTTGCAGGAACGCGAAGCTCGAATTCGTCGTGTCGACGACGGCGAGCCGGCCGGCGATGGGTTTGAACAGCGCGTTCCACTCCGCGATCGACAAATCCGGACCAACGAGGCTGAACTTCGCCTCCTGACCCTGCCCGATGCCGTGGCCGATGAAAATCACCGACAGCAGGTCGTCGGCTTTGACTTGCTTGGCGAGCCTGGCGAACGTCGCACGCACGGTCTCTGCGGTGGCGCGCTCTTCGCCGGCGCCAGGCTGTTCGGCCAGCACCGTGAGGTTCGCGGGCTCGATCCGGAACCGTTCGCGCAGCACCTTGGCGAGTCCGTCGACCCAGCCGCGATGGAGCTTGGCGTACTGCTCCTCGCCGGACGCGCCCTGCACCACGACGACGAAGCGGTTCCCTTCGGCGGCCGAGACGGCCGGTACGCCCGCAAGCAGCACGGCGGCGAGCACAATCACGCGCGAGAAACGAAGCTTCATGATCAACATCAACGGCCGATCACAGCAAGCAGGAGGTCCTGCGCCCGTGCGAACGTCGGCGCCTGCTTGAGCGCAAGAAGTGCCTGCGCCTTGGCCTCGTCCTTCCGACCCGTCAGGAACAGGGCTTCGGCGAAGTCGGTGTGCGCCTCGGCAAGGTTGGCCGGGCCCATGGCAAGGCCCGCCTGAAACTCGACGATTGCGCCCGCGATGTCCTTTTTCTCCATCAGCCGGCGGCCGAGCTGGCCGTGAATCTCGGCGTCGAACGGATCGAGATCGGCGACAGCCCTGAGGGCGAAGTCACGATCGTCGACGGCCTGCTGGTCGGCCGAGAGCTCGACGAGACGCCGTGCGGCGCTGACGTTCTCGTGGTTGTAGGTCAGCAATTGCCTGAGCTCGCGGCGCGCCGTGGCGCGGTCTCCGGCCTTCTCGGCAATCTGCGCCAGCAGGGCGCGCGGGCTCGCGTCGCCGGTGGCTGGCGGCGCCAGCTCGGCCGCGCGCTGCAGCGCGGCAGTCGCGCCGGCCGTGTCGCCCGTTTTCAGGAGTATCTGGCCAAGTTGGAGCTGACTGACGAAATTGCCCGGGGCGGACGAGGCGCGGGCCTTGAGTCCGGCGATGTCGTTCGGCTGGACCTCCGAGGGCGGCCTCGCGAGTGCCAGGCTGAGGGCGCCGTAGCGTTGATCCACGAACTTCTTGAACGACGCATCGATCGCGTCCACTCCCTGGCCGAACGCCTTGGTGAAGGCCACCGCGTCGGTCGCGCCGTCGGCGTAGGCGAGGAGCAACGTCCTCAGTCCCTGATCGCCGTGAAGCTCAACCAGGTGCTCGACGGCGAGCGAGGCTTCGAAGTACGCCAGTGACAGACTCTCGGGCCGCTTGAAGGCGCCCGGAAGGCCTTTGACGCCGAACGTCTTCCCTTCGGACAACTGGCGGGCGAACTCGAGCGTGAGCTCGCGGCCCCAGGCCGGGCGCCGCCGGTGCTCTTCGAACACCGAGACGCCTTCGGTAAGCCACCGCGGCACGCGGTACTTCGACATCTGCAGCGTATAGATGTGGGCGATCTCGTGCCAGAGCGTCGCCTGCCAGCTGAACTCACCCGGCGGCCGGGCGCGCGGCGAATCCATGGACACGACGCGGCCGAAGCACGCGCCGAGCGCGCCCACCAGCCCCGGCAGCCCGAGCGTGCGGACGGCAAAGTCGTCGTGCACGGGAAAGATCTCGACCAGCAGCGGCCCGCTCGGCTTGAATCCGTAACGCGCCGAGAACGTCTTGTAGGCTTCGGCCGCCAGCGGCAACGCATAGGCGCGGAGTACGGCCGCCTCCTCGGTTGCGAACTTGAACACGAAGTCTCCTGACGTCACCACTTCGAACTTGTCGATCTTGTCGAGGACGTCCAGCAGGTTCTTCGTGACCAGGGCGCTCTTGTCGAGATCCCACGACCGCTCGAGCGCGGTCCGGGCGCTCTTCTCGTCGCCGGTGCGCATCAGGTACAGCCCGAGATCGAAATGGGCTTGCGGGTCGTCGGCGTCGATCGCGGTCGCCTTGCGCGCGAAGGCCGCGGCTTCGTCGAAGCGGTACCGGCGGGCCGCTTGGTCGCCGGCGGCGCGATAGCCCAGGGCGGAGCGCGGATCGATTTCCTGCACGCGAGCCGCCGCGGAATCGACGGCCGCCACTCCTCCACTCTCGTACGCCAGGGTCACGCGGAGCGCGGCTTCCTCCACGGTGCCGGGGCGCACCTTGGCCAGCCCATCGAGCGCCTGGCCGGCGGCGGCGAAATCCTCCGTCTCAATCGCGCGCTCGGCGGTCAATCGCAGGACGTCGGGATGCTCCGGCGCGAGCTTGCGGGCGCGTTCGAGGGCCGCCGTCGCCAGTGCCGGATCCGCATCGGGCAGTTCGCTGAGCGCGCGGGAGGCGCCGACGTGCGCCGCCACCCAGAGACCGTCGAGCTCGATGGCCTTGCGGTAGCTTTCCAGCGCGTCGGCCGCCTGGTGCCGTTCGAAAAACAGATCGCCCCAGTCGGTTTGAATATCGGCGCGGGGCGCGCTGGCGACCTGGTTGAACCCATCGCCGGCGAGGAGATATTCGCGCGTCCCACGCGCGGCGCGCGCGAGCCGGTAATAGTCGTCGGGACCGCTGAACGTGCGGTTCGAGGCGATGGCATCGAGGATCTTCCATCCAACGTCGCGGCGTCCGTGCCGCAGCTCGAGCAGGCCGAGCTCAACGGCCGCATCGCCGAGCGGCGACGTCCGCGCGAGCGGCTCGAGCCTCGTGCGGGCGCCGGCATCGTTTCCCTGAAAGATTTCGACGAGCGCGAGCGCAAGCTCGCGGGTGGCCGCTGCGCCGGTCCCGCTCTCCGCCAGGCGGCGCGCGTCGGCAAGCTGACCGCGGCCGAGCGCCACACGCACCTGCTGCACCAGCGGATCGGTGGCCGTCCCCTGGCGACCGGCCTGCGCGTCAACGGAGGCGACGGCGGCAACGAGGGCGACCGCGAGCATGGCACGGCGCAGACGTATTCGGACTGACTCACTCATCACGTAGACCCCAACTGGAGGGGCGGGCTTCAGCCCGCCCGTCCATGGGCCGGCTGAAGCCGGCCCCTCCTGCGATTTATGACGTCGACCGTTCGTCGGAAGCCGTGCCCTTCAGTACGCGGGTCTCGAACCGGACACGCGCCCACAGCACGGTGCCGAACAAGAGAATCATCATCGGGCCGGTGACCCGCGCTCTACACATCATAGCCGTGCCGACGAGCTCGCCGACGACCGCCAGGTAGTTGGGGTGAGCGATATAGCGATAGGGACCAGTGGTCACGAGCGGGACCCCGGGCTGAATCAGCACGCGAAAACTCCAGCGCTGACCGAGCTCGCGAATCGCCCAGTACTTCAGTCCCTTACTGGCCACCACCATCAGCAGACCGGCCGCGAACCAGGAGGGTGCAGCCGGCTGCGGCCGCGAGACGGCGGTGCCGTACAGGCCCTCCAGCCCCATCAGGATGAACGCCGCCGGATAGAGCAACGCCAGGGCGCCGTAGACATCGCCCTCGGGCGCGATCGCGCCCTGCGCGCGCAACCACCGCTCGTTCAGACGTGAGAGCCGGGTCTCGGCAAGCAGCAACCCCACGATCACGGCGAGGACGAAGGCGAGGGTATTCACGCGGCGTCACCAGCGTACCGAATCGCCCAGCGAATGACGCCGGGCGCCACACGAGATCCGAGCGCCGCGACTTCGATCGCGGCCGGCGAGGCGACCAGACGGCGCAGTACCCGGTTGAACCGCTGCTTGCGGGCGAGGGCATCGCGCCGCGCCTGGTCCAGCCGGCTCACGGCGCCTGACAGATCGCCGCTGTCGAGCGCGCTGATGGCTTCACGCGCGGCCAGCACCGCGCCCTGCAGCGCCAGGTGAAGGCCATCACCCGTCATCGGATCGACGAATCCCGCGGCGTCGCCTGCGAGCAGCAGTCCGGGCACACCCGGCGCCGTCGCGTCGACGGCCAGCGGGCCCACCACCACCGGCGCCGTCTCGAACCGTGCCCGGTCGAAACGCGCGCGCAGCCGCGCATCGGACGCAATCGCCCGTTGAACGACCGCGCCGGGTGCGAGACCGGTCGGGCGGCGGCTCGTGACCGCGCAGACGTTACAGGTGCCGTCGCCAAGCGGCGCAATGCCCAGGTAGCCGCCGTCCTGGATGTGCATTTCCCCGAGGTCGCCGACCTCGCCCACTCCTGACGCGTAGAGCCCAAACGCCCATCGGCGTGGCCACCGCGGATGGCGGCTCAGTCCGAGCGACCGGGCGATGGCCGAGCTCCGTCCATCGGCGGCGATGGTGAAGTTGGCAGGGATCCGCAGGCGGGCACCAGCGCCGCGTCGCGAGAACGCGAGCCCACGCACATGCGCCGGGCCGGCAGACTCGTCGATGAGCACTTCGCGCGCCACGAGGCCGGATTCGAAATGCGCCCCGGCCGCAATGGCACCTTCGAGCAGCCACAGATCGAGGTCACGCCTCCGGATCGCGAGGCCGGTCTGACCCTCGGCGTAGCGCGCCTCGATCGCGCGCCGCGGTCCGGTCACGCGCATCCCCGCGAGCCTGAAGGCGCTGTTCATCGGTCCGCCGTTGAGCCCGAACGAGTCGATCAGCCTGACCGCGCCAGGGTTGAGCGTATCGCCGCAGAGTTTGTGACGCGGAAACGTCTCTCGATCCACGATCAACACACGCGCACCCGCCCGCGCCGCGACAATCGCGGCCATCGTGCCGGCTGGTCCCGCGCCCGCGATCAGGAGGTCAATCATGGCGTGGGGCCCCGCCCCCACCGCCTCGGGCCAGCGCCCGAAATCGGCGCTGGGTGTCTGCTTATTCATAGCGTCCGAGCACGAGCGCGCTGTTCTTCGAGCCGAAACCGAGGCAATTGCAGAGCGCAGCCTCGACTTCGAGCCGGCGGGCGGCGTTGGGGACGAAGTCCAAATCGCACGCCGGATCCTGATCGCGCAGGTTGATCGTCGGCGGCACCAGGCGGCTCGCCAGCGCCATCGCCGTCGTCACGACGCCGGCCGCGCCGCTCGCGCCCTGGGGATGGCCAATCATCGACTTGGTCGAGGATCCCGGCACGCGATCCGCCCGAGCGCCGAATAGACGACGGACGCAGCGCGCTTCGACGGCATCGTTCAGCTGCGTGGAAGTGCCGTGGTAGTTCACGTAGCCGATCTCGTCCGCCGAACGGCCGGCACGCTGCAACGCCAGCTCCATGCACCGGATGATTTCGCCGCCGTCCGGATCTATCTGGACGCGGTGATAGGCGTCGCAGGTGGACCCGTAGCCATCCACGGTCGCATAGATCCGGGCGCCGCGGGCGAGCGCGCGGTCCGCCCGTTCGAGCGTCATCATCCAGGCGCCTTCGCCGAGGACGAAGCCGTCACGCTCGCGGTCGAACGGCCGCGAGGCTTCGGCCGGACGATCGTTGTGCCGGCTCGACGTCACGCGCATCCGGCTGAACCCGAGCATCATCCCGGGCGTCACGCACGCGTCGGCGCCGCCCGTCAGCACCGCCTCGGCCTCGCCGTGCCGGATGAGAGACGCCGCGTAGCCGATGGCGTCCGTGGAGCTCGTGCAGCCGGTGGAGAGCACGTGGCTCTGCCCGCGCAAGCCGAGGGCGATCGAGATCTCGCTCGAGACGATGCCGACAATCGAGACCGGAATCGCATAGGGCGACACGCGGTGATACGCGCCGGCGAAAAAGTCGCCATATTGCCGTTCCGCGACGTCGATGCCGCCGGCCCCGCTTCCGACGATCACGCCCATCTGATGCGATTCGCCGTTGAGACCGGCGTCCTGGATCGCTTCCCGCGCCGCGAGCACGGCGATGCGGGAGACCTTCGCGTACCGTCGCGGGTCGGCGCGGCCGTTGCCGTTCAGGGCCACGTCCTCGCCGGAATCGTGATCAGCCGCGGCCTCGGCCTCCGCCGCCGCCCGCAGCACGTCGTCCGGCACCGCGGCGGCGACGCGGCTGCTGAGATGCGCCGTGTCGAAGCCGGTGACCGCGCGCGTGCCGCTCACGCCGCGCGACACGCGATCCCAGAACAGCTCGCGGCCGATCCCGAACGGCGAAACGACGCCGATTCCGGTGATTGCGACGCGCGGCGGTCGTTCAGCCATCGTCCCACTTCCTATAATACGGGCGAATGCCTGCCAATCCGGTGAGGTCCGGCCGCCTCGCGATCGTCGTCGCCACCATCGGCGGCGTCGTGTTCGTCGGATCGCTGCTGTACTTTCTCTGGAGCTATGGCTGGCGCTTCGACGCGGCGGTCACTGCCGGCACGGGCGCGGCGATCGGCCTCGACCTCGCACTCTTTTCGATCTTCGCGATGCATCACAGCGTCTTCGCGAGGACCGGGGTCAAGGCCTGGATTGCGCGGCGGGTCCCGGCGCCGCTCGAGCGCTCGACGTACGTCTGGATCGCGAGCGTGCTCTTTCTCGTCACCTGCGGCGCCTGGGTGGCCGTGCCGGGCCTCGTGTGGCGCGCCGAAGGCACGCTTCGATGGGGACTGATCCTGGTACAGGCCGCCGCTGTGGTCTTCACCGTCGACTCGGCACGCCGGCTCGGCCTGCTGCATCTCGCGGGTCTCAGCCAGGTGCTCAGAGCTGACGCCTCCGCCTCGGCGCCGGCCGAGCTCGACCAGTCCGGACCCTACGCGCTCGTCAGACACCCGATCTACTTCGGTTGGCTCCTGATCGTTTGGCCAGCGCCGACGATGAACGGCACCCGCCTGGTGTTCGCGATCGTCAGCACGCTCTACCTGGGCGCTCGCCGTGCCGTTCGAAGAACGCGACCTGCGACGACTGTTCGGCCCCGCCTACGACGCCTACGCGCGCCGTGTGAAATGGCGGATCGTGCCGGGGCTGTACTGACGCTCCGGTCGGGTGCAGGTACGGGGTGCGAGCCCCGTGCGCGCAGAGCGGCGCGAAGGCCCGAGGCGCATGGGCGTGCCGGGCCCCAGCCTTAGCACGTACACCAGCACCCGACATGTCTGTCGTCTTCTTTATCTCCGGCCACGGTTTCGGCCACGCGTCGCGGCAGGTCGAGATCATCAACGCCTTTGGTGCGCGGCGGCCGGACGTCAGGATCCTCATCCGGTCGGCAGTCAGTCCGTCGTTGCTCGAGCGGACCGTGCGCGTGCCGTATCAGTTGCGCCCGGGCGACTGCGACGTCGGGATCGTGCAGCCCAGCAGCGTCTCGCAGGACGACGCGGCGACCATTCGCACGGCCATCGACTTCTACGCGACCTTCGACGAGCGCATCGCTCGAGAAGCGGCCGCGCTGGCAAACGATGACGTCGAGTTGATCGTCGCCGACATTCCGCCGATCGCGTTCGAGGTGGCGGCGCGCCTGGGCTGTCCGTCAGTGGCCATCGCGAACTTCACGTGGGACTGGATCTATGAGACGCATCCGGGCATGGCCGAAGCGGCGCCCGATCTCGTGCCACGCCTGCGCTCGGCGTACGAGAAGGCGACGCTTGCCCTCGAGCTCCCCTTCTCCGGAGGCTTCGAGGTGTTTCCCCGAGTGCAGCCGCTCGCGCTCGTGGCCCGACATCCGACGCGCAAGCGCGACGAGACGCGTGCACACTTCGGCATCCCGGCCGATCGGCCGGCTGTACTGCTGTCGTTCGGCGGGTACGGCCTGCCGTCGCTGCCTCTTGGCGGGCTCGACTGCCTGGGCCGCTGGGCCGTGGTGACGACGGACCGCGTGGTGCCAGCCCGATCGGGCGCAGCGGACGGCGTCGTCCTGGTCGAAGAGTCGGCGTTCCAATCGACGGGGTTCCGCTACGAAGATCTCGTGGCGTCGGTCGATGTCGTGGCAACCAAGCCCGGGTTCGGGATCATCGCCGAGTGCATCGCCGCGGGAACCGCGATGCTCTACACGTCACGCGGTGCGTTTCGCGAATACGACACGCTGGTGACCGCGCTGCCGCGGTTCGTGCGGAGCCGGTTCATCAGTCAGGACGAGCTGTTCGCGGGACGCATCCTCAGCGCGCTGACCGGTCTGCTGGACGCAATCACCGCCGCCAGAAACGATAGCGACCGACGGCGCCGCGGCGGCTGCCGATCAACTCGATCGTCTGGTCCAGGTCAGGACGTAGGCGGCGGGAAAGTTCCTGAGCACGGACCGCCGCTCGGGCGGCGCGCCCATCCATTCGCTCATGCGCTTCCGGAAGAGGCGCCCCGACCGCATCGGGTATCCGTGCAGATACTGAAACGTCGTGAAGGTGCCGCCGACGCGAAGCGTCCGGCCGACGCCGTCGAGGATCCGGCTGGTCATGTCGACCGGCAGGCTGGCAAACGGCAGCCCGGAGATCACCCGGTCGACGGGCCCGATGTCTCGCACCGCCAGCAACTGCTCCAGATGCTCGGCCGACGCGCAAACGCACTCGACTTCCGGCCAGCGCCGGCGAATGCTTTCGACGAACGCGGGCTCGATGTCGACGGCGAGGAATCTCGCCGAGGGTCCCAGGCGCTCGACGATCCCACCGGTCAGCGCGCCGGTGCCGGGTCCGAGCTCGATGATGGTCTCGGACGTGTTCTCCGGAAGGCCGGCGACCATTTCCTTCGCGAGGGCGCTCGAGCTCGGCCAGAACGCGCCAACGGTCCGGGGGCTGCGCAGAAAGCGGCTGAAGAGCAGCATCGGGCCGTTGCCATTGAAGATGTCAGCCATTCACGGCTCCTGAGAGGCGCTCGGAGCGGACGGCGCGGCCGCGGCCGGAGCGCCGTCAGCAGCGCTTCGGCCGTCTGCGACGATCCATGGAGCGACGTGATTTGCAAACCATCGACGCGGCTCAGCAGGGCGCGCGCGACCTCGACCGTCAGTGCCATCGCGGTCGCGCGCTCGTCGGTGGCGCGGCGCAGCGTGTCGACGATGCGATCCGGCAGGCGGACACCGACCACTTCGCCGGCGAAGAACTCGGCATGGCGCACGCCCTCGAGCGCCGCCACCCCGGCGAGAATCGGCAGCCCGGTGCTGCGTAACCGCGGGAGCACCGCATCGAACGCCTCGACGTCGAAGATCGGCGGCGTCACGAGAAACTCGGCGCCGGCCTCGACCTTATGCTCGAGGCGTCGCCACTCGGCATCGGGATCGGGCGCAAACGGATTGACCGCGACGCCGATGTGGAACCGCGTCGGGGCGCCGATCGACTGACCCGCGATGTCGAGCCCGTGGTTGAGCCGCTCGACCATGTTCGTCAGCCCGATCGCGTCCACATCGAAGACCGAGGTCGCATCGGGATAGCTCGCCTGCGACGGGTGCGGTGCCGGCGTCCCGGTCGTCAGCAGGACGTTGCGCAGCCCCATCGCGTGCGCGCCGATCAGGTCGGACTGAATCCCGATCAGGCTGCGGCCGCGGCACGAGTAGTGAACCAGCGTTTCGACCGGTCCCTGTTGCTCGACGAGCACGCCCAGCGCCAGCGCGCTCGCCCGTGCCCCCGACTTCGGGTAGTCCGGCACGTTGACGGCGATCGCGCCCAGGTCGCGGAATCGCCGCGCTTGCCCGACCGCGGCGTTCAGATCGAGGCCGCGCGGCGCCGGCACTTCCATCACGACGGCAAACCGGCGGTCGGCGAACGCACGGGCCAGGCCCGACTTCTCATACCGTTCCGCCGGCATCGCACTGGCCGACTGGCCATCGGCCGGCACGGCCGCTATCGTGCGGATCGCCGTCGGTGCCGCGGCCCGTACGGCGGTTGAGATCTGGCGGACGTGCTCCGGCGTCGTGCCACAGCACCCACCGACCAGCCGCACGCCGGCGGCGACAAAGCGCTCGCGCGTAGCTCGCCATGTACTCGGGCGAGCAAAGATAGAGGTTGCGGCCGTCGACGTCGCGCGGGCGTCCGGCGTTGGGTTGGGCGGCGAGCGGCAGCGTCGTGACGCGCCCCATCGCCTCGATGGTCTCGAGCATCGCCGCCGGCCCGACTGAGCAATTCACGCCGATCACGTTGGCCCCGGCGCGCTCGAGCGCCGGCGCAAACGTCTCGGCCGGGGTGCCGTCCAGCGTATGGCCGTCTTCCGCCGTCGTCATCTGGGCGACGATCGGCAGCGCGGACACGCTCCGCAGCGCGCGAATTGCCGCCAGGATCTCGTTCAGGTCGCGGAAGGTCTCGAGGATGAACAGGTCGACGCCGCCGTCGATGAGCGCGACGGCCTGCTCGCGAAACGCCGCTTCCGCTTCGTCGATTCCGGTCTTGCCCCACGGTTCGATGCGGACGCCGAGCGGGCCGATCGACCCCGCGACCCAGGCGAGGTCGCCTGCGGCCTGGCGCGCGATCTCAGCGCCCCGCCGCGCGATGAGCGACGCGCTGTCGGCCAGGCCAAAGTTCGCCAGCTTGAACCGGTTGGCGCCAAACGTGTTGGTTTCGATGACGTCGGCGCCGGCGCGGACGTAGTCGCGATGCACGTCGGCCACCAGGTCCGGCTGCGTGAGATTCAACTCATCGAAGCAGCGGTTGAGGAAGATGCCCTTCGCGTAGAGCTGGGTGCCCATCGCGCCGTCGCAGACGAGCACGCGGGTAGCAAGACTTTCGAGAAAAGGTGCGGTCACATCGAGCAGCTAACGGGTGGCCGTCTCGGTCGCCGGGACGAGCAGGTCTTCCTTGTCCCAGATGAAGTCCTTGCTGCTGTAGACGGCCAGTTCGTAGTCCTTCCCCATGAAGATCGCCGATACTGGACAGGCTTCCTCGCAGTACCCGCAGAAGATGCAGCGGACTTTGTGGATCTGATACACCGACGCGTAGCGCGGCCCTGCCTGGACCGTGCCGTCGTTCTCCGCCGGCTCGAGGTAGATCGCATCGGCCGGACACGCCACCGCGCACAGGCCGCAGGCGACGCACTTCTCGAGCCCGTTCTCGTCCCGCATCAGCACCTGCTTGCCCCGGTACTTCGGGTACACCGGCACTTTCTCATCCGGGTAGTTCACCGTGTTCGGCTTCCGGAACATGTGCTTGAAGGTGGTCGCGAACCCGATGAGGAACGGCCGAATCATGGACATATCATAGCAAATGCTATAGTTACCGTCCGGGGCTGATGCAGAACGAAGCGCGGTCTCTGACGCTCTCGCACGAGCAGTTCGTGCTCGTGACGCTGCTGGCCGAACTCGCCATCGCCGCCGCTCTGGCGACGATGCTCGCCAGGTTCCGCTTCTTTCGCCGAATTCTGCTCACGGAGCGTCGCGATTGGCCGGAACGGCTGGTGTTTGCCGCCGGCCTCGGGATTCCGCTCACCGCCGGAGTGGCCTCGCGGCTCCTCCTCCACTACGACGGCGCCGATCTGTCGCTCTCGGGCGCCTTTCTCGCGGGTCTCATCGCCGGTCCCTACTCGGGCGCGATCGTGGGCGCGGCGGTCGGCATTCCCGCGCTCTTTGCCGGGGAGTTCGGCGCCCTCCCGTTCGCGGTCGGCTGCGGCTTCGCGGGCGGCGGCCTGCGCGAGATCTGTCCGAAGGAGGAGATCTGGCGGTTCACGCCGTTCTTCGTGACCAAGCTTCACCTCACGGCGTGGCGGCTGGTCCGCCAGCTGTCGCTCGACTGGCAGGTGATCCTCGTCACGGCGCCGGTCCTGCTGGAGTTGCTGCGCCAGGCGATCGGCAGCCGGTTCCCGTCCGCCATCTTCCTGCTGGCGCCGACCAATCTCTGGCTGCTCTTTCTCGTCCCGCTGGCCACGGTGCTCGCCGTCGCCATTCCGATCAAGATCTGGAACAGCGCCCGCATCGAGCATCGGCTGGCCGAGCAGGAGCAGTTGCTCATGACGGCGCGCGTCGAGGCGCTCGCCAATCAGATCAATCCGCACTTCCTGTTCAACACGCTCACCTCGATCTCGTCGCTCATCCGCTCGCAGCCCGAGACCGCGCGCGTCCTCATCGTCAAGCTGTCGGGACTGCTCCGCCGGCTGCTGCGCAGCCAGGAGCATTTCGTGACGCTGCGCGAGGAGCTGGCCGCGATCGACGAGTACCTGGACATCGAGCGGGTCCGGTTCGGCCCCAGCCTGAAAGTCGAGAAGATCATCGACGAAACGAGCCTCGACATCATCGTCCCGAGCATGATTCTGCAGCCGCTGATCGAGAACTCGCTCAAGCACGGCCTCGGCAGGAAAGTCGGCGAAGGCCGCATCGTGATCCGGTCGACGCGCCAGGCCGGGCACGTCGTGATCGATGTCGTCGACAACGGCGTCGGGTTGCCGCCGACGCGCATGGAGAACGGATTCTGAAGGCGGCATCGGCCTCAGGAACGTCAACGAGCGCCTGCGCGTCATCTACGGCGCCAACTACCAGCTCCGGCTGAACAGCGCGCCCGGCGAAGGCACGACCGCACGCGTCGAGATTCCTGAGCTGGTCGTCCACGAACGCGCCACTGCCTGATGCCTGCCGATCCGCGCCCTGGTCGTCGACGATGAGCAGCTCGCGCGAGAGGAGCTGTGCTTTCTGCTCGGTCAGGTTGGCGGTGTCGAGATTGTCGGCCAGTCGTCGGACGGCGTCGACGCGCTGCGCCAGGCCGGCGATCTCCGGCCAGACGTCGTCTTTCTGGACGTGCAGATGCCCGGGTTGACCGGGTTCGAGGTCGCGCGGCGGCTCATCGAAGCCGATGCTGCCGGCTCAGCTCGTCTTCGTCACCGCCTTCGACCAGTACGCCGTGGATGCCTTTTCGGTGAACGCGGTGGACTACGTGCTTGAAGCCGGTCGACGCCGACCGCCTCGAGCAGACCCTCGATCGGACGCGGCGCCGTCTCGCGTCCGAACAGGCCGTCCGACTGCCCGCTCTCGGCGGCCGAGCTCGATCGCGTCGTCGAAGCCGTGCAAGGCCCGCCAGGGCCGTCGCGACCAGCTGGCCATCCGGATCGGCGAGCGGTTCGTGCTCGTGCAGGCCGAGGAGGTCGTGCACGCCTCGCTCGTCGACGACACCATCGTGGTCACGACCGCGACCGTCTCCGGCACGTCGAACTACCGGACGCTCGACGAAATCCAGACCCGTCTCGATCCGGCGGTGTTCTGGCGAGTGCACCGGTCGCATCTCGTGAACATCACGAAGATCAAGGAAATCGTGCCGTGGTTCAGCCGGAACTACCTGCTCGCATGAAGGACGCCAAGGCGACGGAGATCCCTGTCAGCCGGTCACAGACAAAGCGGTTGCGGGAGTATCTGCAGTTGTAGGCCGTGCGGGCCTTTGACCGCCCTTCTGGCCCGAATGGGGCGTCTCGTGGTAACAATCTGAAGGTCTTGGTCGTCTAACGGGAAGCTCGTTCGAGGAGTCGTTCTGGCTGCACACGATGAACGGTTCGGAAGCGACGGCAACGCCGGGCCGGTGCCCGGTCTACGTCCTCGCCCTGACAGACCCCCCGGCACCGCCGCCGAGGGACGGGTCGCCCGAGGATCCACACGACGTCGTCCTTCCGGCGCTCTCCGGCGAGTCGAGGCCGAAGCCCCGAACCGCAGCCGTACGTCTTCCGGCCGGCGGAGTTCAGGCCGGCGGTCTTCATTCCGGCCGAGCCGCCACACCGTGCTCCGGCGGCAGAAGCGCGCGCCGATCGCGGCACCCCCATGGCGCCGCCGCCGGCCGCGGCTCCGCACCGCAGTTTGTCGGCCTCCCTGACCCGTATCGGCGAAGAGCTCGTGGCGTGGTTCAAGACGCTCGTGTCCGCGGCGGTCTACGCCACGCTGATCGTGACCTTCGGTTTTCAGGTGGCTCGCGTCGAAGGCCAGAGCATGGTGCCGACGCTCGAAGATCAGGACCGGTTGATCGTCAACAAGCTCGCGTACCGCATCGGCTCGCCGCGCGTCGGCGACGTCGTGATGCTCTACTACCCGGAAGATCCGGAAAAATCGTTCGTCAAGCGCATCGTCGCCGAAGAGGGCGACACGATCCGAAGCGACGAACGGCACGGGTCTATCCGCAACGAAGTGCCGCTCGACGATGACGTTCATTCCCGAGGAGTACCGCTGGTACTGACACGTGGGGACCGGTCGTGGTCCGCCGCGGCTACTACTTCGTGATGGGCGACCACCGGAACAACAGTTCAGACAGCCGCACCTGGGGCGAGGTCCCCAAGAAGTACATCATCGGCAGAGTCCAGGTGCGCTGGTGGCCCGTCAACCACGCGAGGATTTTCTAAGCCAGGCGCGTCGGACTCGCGCGGCCAGCATCACGCGCGTTCTCGCGCGAACGTCCTGGTTCTCAATCTGATCGTCGCCGGCGCCAAGATCGGGTTCGGTCTCTGGTCCGGCACGGTCAGCATCCTCTCCGACGGCTTTCACTCGCTCACCGATACGGGGTCCAACGTCCTCGCGCTCGTCGCCGTGCGGATTGCGCAGCGGCCGGCCGACCGGACGCATCCGTACGGCCATCGCAAGTTCGAGACGCTCGCCGCGGCCGGCATCTTCAGCCTGCTGCTCGTCGTCATCGTCGAGGTGATCCGGACATCGGTGGACGCGGCTGTGGAGCGGCGCCGCGCCGGAGGTCACGGCGCTGAGCTTCGGCGTGATGATCGCCACGCTGCTCGTCAACGTCCTCGTGGTTCGCTACGAGGGACGCGCGGGCCGGCGGCTCGGGAGCGAGGTTCTCCGGGCTGATGCGCATCACACCCGGAGCGATGTGCTCACGTCACTGGCGGTCATCCTCGCGCTCGTCGGCGTGAAACTCGGCTGTCCGATCCTCGACCCGGCGGCCGCGCTGCTCGTCGCGGGGTTCATCGGCCACGCGGCGTTCCAGATCGCCCGTGACACGTCCAACGTCCTCGCCGATCACGTCGTGATCGACGACGCCGAGATCCAGCGTGTCGTCTCGGACGGTGCCCGAAGCTGTCGGCTGCCACGAGATCCGGACCCGCGGCTCCGCCGACTACGCCTTCCTCGACCTGCACGTGTGGTTCTCGCCGGAAATGCCGCTCGAGGAAGCCCACCGGCTCTCGCACGTGGTCAAGGACCGGTTGCTCGCAGCGTTCCCCTCGCTCGCGGACGTCATCATCCACATCGAACCTGGGACGGGTACGGCGGGTACGAGCGGGTACGACGGGTACGACCGTTCACGTAGCGTCGCGGGGTCCACGACCAGCCGTGCGCTCGAGCCGCGCCGCTTACGTACGCGTCGTACCCACGTCTACTCGTAGGTGCGTCGGAGCCCGTCCCGATACATCGCCTCAATCTCCGCGCGATACCTGTCCTCGATGATCCGGCGTTTGACCTTCAGCGTCGGGGTCAATTCGCCGCCGGTCAGCGTGAACTCGCGCGACAAGAGGGAGAACTTCTTGATCCGTTCGTACTGCGCGAGCCGCGCGTTGACGGTGTCGACGATGGCCGCGTAGAGCGAGCGGACGTCGGGGCGGTCCACCAGCGCTTGCGCCGCGGCGTCGGTCGCCGGCCGGGTGGCGTTGAGTCGCGCGGACAATGCTGCGAAGTCGGGCACGAGCAGGACTGCGGGAAAGTGCCGCGCGTCACCGAGGAGCACGGCTTCGCTGACCAGCGGGTCGGCGCGGAGCGCGGTCTCGATCGGCTGAGGCGCGATCTTCTTGCCGCCGGACGTCACCAGCAGTTCTTTCTTGCGATCGGTGATCTCGAGATAGCCGGCCTCGTCGAGGCGCCCGATGTCGCCGGTGTAGAACCAGCCGTCGCGGATCGCCTCGGCGGTCTCGTCCGGCCGCTGGTAGTACTCGGCCATGACGTTCGGGCCTCGCGCCAGGATCTCGCCGTCGTCAGCGATCCGCACCTCGACGTTCGGAAGCGGAGGTCCCACCGTCCCGAAGCGAACGCGCTCCAGGGGCATGACGCACAGCACCGGCGCGGTCTCGGTCAGCCCGTAGCCCTCGAGGATGCGGGAATCCAATCCCGTAGAAAAAACGACCGAGCCTGGGGTCGAGCGGCGCGCTGCCCGAGACGGCAAACCGGAGGCGGCCGCCGATGCCGTCACGGATCTTCTGGAAGACGAGCCGGTCGGCCAGCGCCGACGACAGACGCAGCCACGCCGATGGCGAGCCGCCCTGGGGCAGCACCCGCCCCCGTGCGTCGGCCACCCCGGCGGCCCACTGGAAGATCCTGGCCTTGAGGCCGCCCGACTCCGTCGCCGTTGCGCGAATACGCGCTTCCAACTTCTCGAACACGCGCGGGACCGCGCTCATCACCGTCGGCCGCACGACCTTGAGGTCGCGCGCGAGCGTCTCGATCGACTCCGCGAAAATCATGGACACGCCCGTCACGAAGTAGATGTAGGCGACGATCCGCTCGAAGGCGTGGCACAGCGGCAGGAACGACAGCGCGACGTCGTCGTGCCTGAGATCGAGCACCTGCGTGATACCGATGAGGTTGGCGACCAGGTTGCCGTGCGTGAGCATCACGCCCTTCGGCTCGCCCGTCGTGCCCGAGGTGTAGATCACGGTCGCGAGATCCTCAGGACGGACTCGCTTGGCCGCATCGTGAAACGCGCGGCCGATGCCCCAATTGTCGAGCAGCTGCCGGTGGCCGCGATCGACCGCCTCGGTCCACGCCACCAGCGCAAACGGGGTGTCGCCGCCGCCCTCGATGCCCTCGATGAGCACGGCGGTCCGAAGCGCCGGCAGCGTCGGCGCCATCGCGATGATCTTGGCCAGCTGCGTCCTGTTCGAGACGATCGCCAGGCTCGCGCCGCTGTCGCGAAGAATGAAACCCACCTGCTCGGCCGACAGGGTCGGATAGATCGGCACCGTCACGGCCCCGGCGGTGAGGATGGCGAAATCGGCGACCAGCCACTCCGGACGGCTCTCTGAGAGGAGCGCCACGCGATCGCCGGCGCGCATGCCGAGCGACGCGAGGCCCAGTCCCAGATCGCGAATCTGGTCCAGGAACTCGCGCGCGCTCGTCGCCTCGATCTTCCCACCGGCGCACCGGCCGATCAGGTCGGGCTTGGGGTAGCGGCCGCTCGTGAAGAACGGCAGCTGCGCGATCGTCGGTGGCATCGTCGTGACGTCGTGGTCAGTCACAGGCTAATGCTCAATAGCCCCGGGTCTTTGTCGACGACGTTGAGCAGCGGATCGCCGCGGCGAAACCGCGCCATGTTGTCGAGAAACAGGTCGACCACCGGCGTCCAGTAGTCGCGGCCGAAGGCCGCGCTGTGCGGCGTGAGGATGACGTTCGGCAGATCCCAGAGCGGACTTTCGGCAGGCAGCGGCTCGCGCTCGAATGCGTCGAGGCCCGCGCCCGCGATGCGGCCATGCGTCAACGCATCGACCAGGGCGGCCTCCTCAATCAGCCGGCCACGCGCAATGTTCACGAGCACCGCCGATGACCGCATGCACGCGAACTCGGCGAATCCGATCAGCGCCCGCGTCTCCTCCGTCCGCGGCAGCGCGAGCACGATCGCATCGGCGTGCGGCAGCAGGTCGAGCAGACGATCGGGTCCGACCACGGCAGAAACGCCGGGAGGCGCCGGAAGGTCGGGCCGGCGGCGGACGCCGGTGACTCGCATACCGAGACCGGCCGCCATCGCGGCGATGCGTTCGCCGATCGACCCGAGCCCGATCACGACGACGTGACTGGCTGACGGGAGCGCGGTCCGCTCGGCCGCGATCGCTTCCTGCCGCCACGTATGCGAGGCCTGACCCGCAGCGGCCACGTGCAACCGCCGCCTCAGGGCCAGCAGCAGCGCGATCGCATGCTCGGCAATCGCCTCGCTATGCGCGCCGCGCGCATTGGTGACCACGATGTCGCTCGCCACCAGCGCCGGGCGCATGAGCGCGCCGACGCCAACCGCCGTGCTGTGGATCCAGCGGACCTGGCGAGCCGCCGCGAGCTCGGCGTCGTTGATGCGCGTCGCCACCAGCACGTCAGCGCCGGCGAACGCGCGCAGCCGCTCCTCCGGCCCGCGCGCGTCGATCGACCTCGACATCGGGCAGCGCCGCGGCGATGCGCGCGACTTCGGCAGACGGAATCGTCCAGACCGGCGGGTCGTGGACCGACACGACGACACGCAGGCGAGCAGATCCTGTCACCGGCGGCGATAGAGTCCGCTCCGGCCGCCGCGCTTCTCCAGCAGGCGCACCGGCCCGATCACCATGGCGCGATCGACGGCTTTGAGCATGTCGTACAACGGTGAGGGCCGCGACGCTGGCCGCGACGAGCGCTTCCATTTCGACGCCGGTGCGGCCCGACGGTGACGGCGCTGGCGCGGATGTCGTAGCCGCTGGCCGTGGGGCGCAGATCGACGTCGACGTGCGACAGCGGCAACTGATGGCAGAGCGGAATGAGGTCGGCCGTCCGCTTGGCGGCGAGGATGCCCGCGAGGCGCGCCGTCTGAAGGGGATCGCCCTTCTTGACGCGCCGCTGCCGGATCGCCCGACGGGCGGCGGCGCTCATTCGAATCGTGGCGCCGGCGACGGCTCGCGTTCGGTCTCGGCCTTTCCAGAGACGTCCACCATGCCCACGCGACCGTGCGGGTCGACGTGCGACAGGCGGGCTTCCGCGCGCCCGCTTACGCCTTGCTGCGGTCGGCTTCATCGCGGGCCAGGAAAAACGACAGGCTCTCGAGCGACACGGTCAGGTCCACGTTCTTGAGTTTGACGCCGGGCGGCACCTTCAGGGTTCCCGGAGAGAAGTTCAGGATCGCGCGGATCCCGGCCTGCACGGCCACATTGACCACGCTTTGCGCCGACTCGGCGGGTACGGCGACCACGGCGATATCGATGCGCTCCTTCTTCACGAGTTTACGGAACTCGACGGTGTCGTAGATGCTCACGCCAGCGCGCGAGTGGCGCCCGATCTTGTTGGTCTCGGTATCGAACAGCGCCACGATCTCGAAGCCTTCCTGACGGAACCCCGGGTAGTCCGCGAGCGCGAGCCCGAGGTTGCCGGCGCCGAGGATGGCGACGCGGACGGTGCGGTCGAGCCCGAGAATCATCCGCAGATGGCGCTTGAGCTCCTTGACGTAGTAGCCCACGCCGCGCACGCCGAACTCGCCGAAATAGGCGAGATCCTTCCGAATCTGGGCGGCGTTCAATTGAAACTGCTCGGCGAGCGCCTTGGAGGAGATGGTCTTGACGCCGGCGGCGTCGAGGGTATTGAGGCACCGCAGGTAGACGGACAATCGCCCGGCAGTGAGCTCGGACACTTGATCGCCGGCTGGGCGCGGCTTGTTCCTTCGCGTCACAAGCTCGGAATTCTAGCAAAAGACATCGGGTCAGTTCAACTGCGCGCCCGATCGCCGCGCGCACCCGCTCGACGAGCGCGTCGCGATCGTCGAGCGTCATGCCCGGCGGTCGGCACCGCCAGCCCGAAGTGCACGGTCATGGTCACGGGCCAAATGAGCGGGCTCCCCTTCCGCATCGCGTCCCGGCCGCCGGAGACGGCGACGGGCACGACCGGCGCCTGCGCCTTGAGGGCCATCAGGAATCCGCCCTTCTTGAACGGGAGCAGCTCGCCGGTCCGGCTGCGGGTGCCTTCCGGAAAAATGACGAAGGAGTTACCTTCGCGGAGCGCACTGGCGGCACGCTCAATCGCCGGCCGGCTCTGGTCCGGGTTCGATCGCTCGAGCGGAACGAACCCGGCCGCGTCGAACACCCACACCAGCACTGGCAGCTTCCGCAGTTCGGCCTTGTAGACGATCCGCAGTCGCGGAAAGAGCGGACGGAGCGCCAGAAAAATGGCCGGCGGCTCGATGTTGCTGCTGTGATTGCAGGCGTAGACGGCGCCCTGGATGAGATGCTCGGCGCCGAGCACTCGGAGGCGAATGCCGGCGAGTGCGAAGCCCAGGCGCACGCCGGCGCCACCGAGCGCATACATGAGACGGGCATCCCGCGTCACCGCCGTGACCGCGAGCGCGATCGGACCGCAGATCAGGACGTAGAGGGCGACGGAGATGACAGCGGCGAAGGTACGGAGGGCGGCGAGGATCACGGAAGAAATGAGCCGGGCCGTGCGAACCGCACGGCCCGGCTCAATTCAGACTAGGACGCGCGGGCGGCTCGGCGCGGAGCGACCCGGGCCGCAGGCGCGGGCGCCGAGGCGACGCGCTTGGCAGCGGCGACGGGCGGCGCAGGCGCCGCCTTCGTCCGCGCTGCCGCCACGGCCGGAGCCGGAGCAGGCGCGGGCGCGGCGACCGGAGCCGGGACGGGAGCCGCCGCGACGGCCGGCGTGCCCTTGGCGCGCAGTGCGTTCTTGGCCTTGGTCTGGAAGCAGTGCTCCAGCGCTTTGTCGACCTTGTCCTCGACGGCCGGCGTCTTCTCGCCGAGTACTTCCGTCATTTCGGACACGACCAGGAACTTGGCCCGGTCGAGCATTCGCTTTTCGCGGAACGACAAGCTCTTCGACTTGCTCAAGAACGTCAGGCTCTTCAAGACTTCGACGACATCATAGATGGAGCCGGTGCGCATGCGGTCGGAGTTGTCCTTGAATCGGCCCTTCCAGTTCTGGTGACTCTCAATCTTGCCGTCACCGAGAAGCGAGAACAGTCGCTCCACTTCAACGTCCGTCACCGCGCGACGCAGGCCCACGCCGTCGACGTTGTCGACCGGCACGAACACCGTCGTCTCGTTCGCCATCCTGAGCTGGTAGAAGCCGCAGGTGGTCCCCATGATGGTCTTTGTCTCAATTCGTTCGATCACACCCAGGCCATGATTCGGGTAGATGACCTTGTCTCCGATATCGAATGCCACGTGTCCCCCGAGTGTTAAAAAGGAAAGGCGTCGGCTGGCTTCCCGCGAGCAGGTACGTCACGAGATTGTAGCAATTCCGGCGATCAAAAGCAACGGCAACCACTGGTAAATCAAGGGGTTCCGACGATTTTCGTCTTTTGTTCGCTCAGCCTGGACAGTGCCGTGCAGACTGCCCTAACTGGTGGCAGGGACGGGGGTTATTCAGTAGCAATGAGGCAATGGGCCAATGGGCGAATGGGGCAATGAGCCGTGGAGCAGTGAGCTCATGGCGCATTGCCTCATTGCCCCATTGCCCCATTGCCTCATTGCTTACTTGTCAATGCGCCCGTGATACCCGCGCCCGCTCCGGGGCCCCTTGTTGTCGCGCTCGAGCGGCTTTGTCGCTGTTGGCGACGTTGAACCCGGCCTGGTAGACGAGCTGCGCGATCTGCACGAGTTTCGGGAACAGAATCCGGTCCACTGAATCGGTCACGCAGTGGTAGTCGAGATGCGTGCCGGTGAAGAAGAAGGCGATCGGGATCCCTTTCGAGGCATAGCTGTAGTGGTCGCTCCGCGTGTAGAAGCTGTTCGGATCGGCCGGATCGTTGTACTCGAAGTCGAGATCGAGCTCCTTGGCGAATGTCGCGTTGGTGTCGACCACCATGTTGTGCAGATCGGTGCTGATGCGGTCGGCGCCGATGACGAACACCTTGCTCGACTCGCTCGCGTTGTCGTCCCGGTTGCGGCCGATCATGTCGATGTTGAACTGCGCCTGCACGTTGTCGAGCGGGACGACCGGGAAATCGGCGTTGTAGTGGGAGCCCAGCAGGCCCGCTTCTTCTCCGGAGTGCCAGACGAAGACGACCGATCGCTTCGGCTCGCGGGCCGGTCGCAAACGCCTTCGCGATCCCGAGCAAACCCGTCGATCCTGACCCGTCGTCGTCGGCGCCGTTGAAGATGGCGTCATCGGGCGCGGCCGGCCGGCAGCCCGCCCGCGGCGCTGGAGGCGTCGGCCGGAACCCGACGTGATCGAGGTGCGCACCGTACATCACGTAGGTGTCCTTGAGCTTCGGATCCGAGCCCTCGACCATGCCGACGACGTTCTTGGTGAGCTGCGTCGAGAGCACCTCGAAGGTGTTGTCGACGTTGATGGTGACCTTCACGTCGGCGAGCGAGAACGGCGGCAGCGCCTCGCCCTTGATGGCGCGGGCGCGGAGATCGGCGAACTTCGTCGGCGAGTTGCTGAACAGAAACTCCCAGAACGTGTCGTCGCCGGTGACCTGCGGCGGCACGATGCCGTCGACGCGATACGGCGTCTGGTTGATGTCGGGCGTGACGGCGGCCTGCGGCGCGCCCCGGCCGCCCGGTGCGGCGCCTCGTCCACCTGC
This sequence comes from uncultured Acidobacteriota bacterium, assembly GCA_963816795.1. GTDB lineage: Bacteria > Acidobacteriota > Vicinamibacteria > Vicinamibacterales > SCN-69-37 > CAWFLT01. Next base: position 126,342 of record CAWFLT010000012.1, read on the forward strand.
CCTGCCCGCGCCCGCGCCTCCCCCACCGCGCTGCGCCTGCGCGACGGCCGCTTGCGCGTCGGCGACGGCCTGATTCGCCTGCGCCAGGGCCGCCTGCGCTTTTGTGAGCGCCTCGTCCGATGCGGTCGGCGCCGGCGGCGCGGCAACATAGCTCAGGACGGCGGACGCGCCGAGCGACTGGACCATGTAATTGGCGCGATTGCCACCGCCGCGCCCGCCGCCACGGCCGGCTGCGGCCTGGATCGCCGGGCTGCCCGGAAGCCACGCGACGAGTCGTCCCTTCACTTCGCGGCCGCGAAAATCGTCATGGTTGGCCGCCAGATTCACCATGCCGTAGCCGGCGAAATCGACACCGGTGAAGTTGAGCGTCTGTTTCCCGCCCGAGTTGGCCGCGAACGTCACGTGATCGCCGTGCTTGAAGGTCCGGGTCTCGCTGCCCACCTGCACGGTCACCGAGGAATTGCGGGCGACCTTGTAGCTGCGCAGCTTGACGGTCTGAAAGTAGCCGGCATCGCCGATCGGCTTGACGCCGAACTGCTTCAACTTCTCTGCGATGAAGGCGGCCGCCAGGCCATACCCTTCGGTGAACACCTGCCGGCCCTGGAGGGCGTCCGAGGCGAGGTAGGTCAACCACTCGCGCGCATCCGCTTCACTCAGCGTCGCGAACTTGACCTTCGAGAGGGTGGGCGCCCTGCGCCAGCAGCGTCCACGAACCAGAAGCGCTGAGCGCCAGCAGCGCCAACGCGGCCGCGCCTATCCGCCACGACTTTCTGTGAGCCATCACGAGCCTCCGGGCGAAGGATACTTCGGTTTGAAAGACACAGCAGGTTCCGGGGTGCCGAGGTGCCGGGGGTTCAGCGGTGCCGTGGGCTTGTTGGTAGCCGAACCCACGGAACCCGGAACTCCGGAACCTCATCCTGAACTCTCACATCGCGAATCGGAGCCCATCGCGCACCACGTCAGCGGCGTCTATCTGGTTGTTCGTGTGATTCAGGTGAATGAAGCGGACGCGCGCCTTGACGCCTTGGAGCAGTTCGCGCGTGACGGGAATCAGCGGATGCGGGATATCGGCGATCTTGCGGCCAGGAATCTCGTCCGCGGACGCGAACGTGCCGTCGAGGAACGCGAGGTCGACGTCGTTGGCGACGTCACGAATCCGCCGTGTCCACTTCGGCCACTGATCGATATCCGGGATGTAGAGCGCCTTCCGGTTCGGCCCTTCGATGATGAACCCGACGGTGTCGCTGAGCTCGTCGCGATGCGGCACGGTCAACGCGGTGACCTTGACGCCATCCCCGAGATCGACCGCGCGATCGGCCACCAGCAGCTTTGGGGTGATGTTGCCTTTGTCGGCCAGCCAGCTCCACGGCCCGTTGCCGCGCAGAAAGGCGGTCATCTTGTCGGTCGCGTAGATCGCGACGCCCGACGCGTCGACCGACTCACGGCCGAGATACATGAGCCCCGTGTAGTGGCCGATGTGCGCGTGGGTCAGGAAAATCGCGTCCGGCAGACGGCCACCGGTGAGCGAATGGATCTGCGACGGCATGTCGGGCGTGGCGTCGAACAGATAGGCCTTGCCGAGCAGGCGATTCACCAGGCCCAGGCTCGAGACGCGTTCCGGTTTGCGCCGGCCGTCGCGCATCGACTGACAGAGATTCTGCGTGCAGCCAAGATGCGGCATGCCGCCGTCCTGCGCGATGCCGAGCACGACGAGCTCCCACGTCCCCTGCTGGGGCGCCGGCGGCGGTACCGGCGCTTGCTGAGGGGCCGGTGTCTGCCCCCCGGCGGCGAGCGCGGCGACCGTTGCCGCCACCAGGAGTCCGACGGCTGCGAGCGGCCTCCAGATCATCATCAGCGACGCTGCCTCGGCGAATCACCGGCCGCATTCGACAGGATCGCGCCGATCAACGTGCTGAACAAACTCACGAGCATCGAGGCGAAGATCGTCGTGAATATGCCCTGCACCAGGAATCCCGGCACGAGGCGTGACGCCAACCAGAGGCAGAACGCGGTGACGACGAAATAGAACAGGCCGAGCGTCACCAGTGTCAGTGGCAGCGTCAGGATCACGACGACCGGCTTCACGAGGGCGTTGATCAGCGTGAGGACCGCGCCGGCAAGAAACGCGGCGCCGAGCGACGCGACCTCGACGCGCTCCAGGAGGTACGCCACGATGTAGATGGCGAGAGAGTTTGCGACCCAGGTGACGATGAGGGCAAGCATCGGGGTGACCGCTGCTGAATACAATACCTCGGCCAGTCGTCAACGGATCGCGCGACCGGATCGGCGCGGGCGGCGGGGACGCTCGCTCTGGCGGGGTTGCGCATCCGGCACCCGAATGCCTCGGACAAGGAACTCGTCGCCCGCTTCGCCGAGATGACCCTCGGTCCTGACCTGGGCTCGCCTATCCCGAACTTGATGGTCTCGAGCGGTGACCGACCTGCTCGACGTCGCGCTCAAGGTGACCGGCGCGCTCGAGGCCTCATGCTAGCGCGTATCCTGATGACGGATGGGCGTTCCTCAAACGAGCCGAGGCGTACGAACAGATGGGCAGCTCTCGGGCGGCCGCAGCAGACTATGCTCGCGCGGAGGAACTGCTGCCGTTTCCCGGACGCAAGGCAGAGGCCCGTGCTGGCCTGCTTCGCAACGGCATGGGCGACATAACAACCGCTCGCAGCCGACGGCGGGCGAGATCATGAGCCGCCGCGGCTGAAGCGGCTCGTCTGATCAGGTCTCAAAAGGAGCACACGTTAGATGCACCCCCGTTTCAGAACACGCCTCGTCCCGATCATCACGACGCTCGCCCTTGGCGTGACGAGCGCGCGCACGGAGCAGGCGCCGAGCGGCGTCCACCCGCAGGCAGCCGCCGACATCGCCAGCCGCGTGGCGCGCGTGGTGAACGGGCTTCGGCCCAGAGTGGAAGTCGTCGGCGCCCCGATGCGCTGGTCGCTGGCGGTACGGATGGCTGAGTACAAGGCGCCTGCTGTCAGCATCGCCATCGTTGAAGGCGGCCGCGTCGTGTGGGCCCAAGGATTCGGAGTCAAGGAGGCCGGCGGCACGAGCCCGGTCACCGCCACGACGTTGTTTCAGGCCGGGTCCAACAGCAAGGCGGTCGCCGTGTCGGCGATGCTGCGTCTGGCGCAGGCAGGCAGACTGTCGCTCGATGCGAACGTGAATCAATACCTGACGTCGTGGAAGCTGCCCGAGAACGAGTTCACGGTGCAGGCGCCTGTCACTCTACGGAGACTGGCCACCCATACGGGCGGAACGACGGTGAGCGGCTTCCCCGGATATCAGGTCGGGGTGCCTCGGCCGACTGTGCCTGAATTGCTTGACGGGAAAGCGCCTGCCAACACCCCGGCCGTGCGTGTCGACACCGTGCCTGGCAAGGGCTTCCGGTACTCGGGTGGCGGCACGACGATCATGCAGCAGCTGCTCGTCGACGTGACACGCACTCCGTTCCCATCCTTGCTCAAGGAACAGGTCCTCGATCCACTCGGCATGACGCACAGCACGTTCGAGCAGCCCCTATCGGCCGCCCACGCTGCCGATGCCGCGCGCGCCCATGAGAAGGCCATCGTCGCTCCCGGCGGGTGGCACGTGTACCCGGAGCTGGCTGCCGCAGGGCTCTGGACCACGCCAACCGACCTCGCTATGTGGATGATCGCGATGGGCGACGCGATCGCGGGCCGTTCCGCAGCCTTCCTTGCCGACAAGACCGCGTCACAGGTGACCGAGTCGGCGGTGCCGGGCCGTTCGCCCACCGAACGTGTCGGCCTGGGTCTCTTCCTGACCGGCAACGGCGACAGTTTTAGCATCACTCACGGTGGCCAGAACGAAGGATTCGTCAGCCAGTTCAAGCTATTTCCGAACACCGGCAAGGGCGCAGTGATCATGGTCAATACGGGCGAAGGTGGCATTAGGCTGATGCGCGAGATCGAACTCGCCATCGCTGAGGAGTTCGCGTGGCCGGAAGGTGGCACGATCAAGATCACGACCGTACCTGTTGCTCCAGACACGCTCAAGCAGCTGGCAGGAACGTACGTCCTCTACAACCTGGCGGGCCGCCACTTCCCCAGAGTGGTGTCTGAAGGCTCACGCCTGTTTTATGAATTTGGGGCAGGACGCAACGAGCTCTACGCTCAGTCGCCGACGACCTTCATTGGTGCCGATGGGACGAGGTTCTCATTCGCCCGTGACGCGAATGGTCGCGACGTCCTGATCATTGGCACGGGTGCGGGCGCGATCGCCGCTCTGAAGCAATAGGACCTCGTGGTGGATCGCGGCGAGTGAAACACCCGCATGCGCGACGAAGTCCAGCAGCTCGACCCGTGATCGAAGGCTCGCGCGTTCGCCTTGATATCGGCGACTCGCCCACCCGTAACCGCCGCCGACCGCTGCGGCCGCTCCCAGGGCGAACACCACTGCGACGGCCCATCGTCGCCAGACCGCCGGCCAAAATCGCCGCATCTCCTGCTCGCGAAGCGATCGGACATCGGCGGTCGTGCGCTGTGCGCGCTCGAGCCTACTCTGTTCCTCTCGCAGGCGCTCGCAGGGGGCTCGATTGTGAGCTAGCGCATCGACTTGGCCCTGCAGCCCTCGGATCAGTTCCCCCACCTCCGTGAGCGGGCGTGAATCTGTTCAACGGCCTCCCGCTGGGCCCGAAACGTCGGACATCGGCGCTAGAATCTCTCCATGCCGGCACAAACCGCACGGGACCAGATCCGCGATGCTAACAAGCCGCTGCAGCCAACGAGCGGCGGGAAGACCGGAGTAGAATCAGCATCGAGTTGCACGCCGCTCGCGGCTGAGCGCAAGTCGTTAGCCAGACAAACGAAGCGAGGAACGAGCTGAGCGATGCGCTCATGGCTAAAGGCAGGAATCGGGGCTGGGACAGCGTTTTCCGTGGTCGGGATCGCGTTTGTCGCGGTGAGTCTGTTCACCGACGTCTCAAGGACCACGTGGGGCTTCCTTGACAACACGAAAGGTGCCGTCGGCTTTGGCTTCTGCGGTCTTGCCGGGTTTCTGATCGGGCGACGCAACCGAGCGGTCTTCAGTGCGGCGGCAGGCGCGCTGGGGGGGCGATGGCGGGCATCACGGTGCCGGTTTCGATGTACGTGCTGGCGTACGGTTTCGTCGATGTGGTTCGGCAGTATCCGTTCAATACCGACTATCTGAGCAGTGGTGCTTCGAGTGTCCAGGCGTTTCTCCTGTCGCCCAGCGGTCATGCGACGGTACGCGGAACGAGCCTTGGGCTGGTTCCGATCGTGGTGGTGTGGGCGGTCACGCTCGGTGCCGCCATGGGGTATCTCGGCGGACGCATTGGAAGGCGCTGGTTTGGCACGGCTTCGGCGACCACCCGGCCCAACAGGCCGCTGCCGCCGACGAGCGGCGCGGGCAAGTCTGTGCTGCGTTCCACAATCGCGAGCGCCGCTCGCGGCCGAGCGACAGACGTTCGCCAGGCGTCGCAGGCACGAACGTTGAACGAGTACCGAATGGACTGTCTACTTTCAGGAAGGCGAGCATCGCATGCTGTTTCATGTGACCTGGGATTTCATCGACTCATCTGAGGCTGGCCAGAAGCGCTCGCTTCAGTTGTTTTCAAAGTGGCAGCCTGGGCCGGGGCAATTTCAGGCCTTCTATGGCTTCGCGGACGGCGGAGGCGGCGTTGCGCTGATCGAGGCAGGGAATGCTGCCGACTTAGCAAAGACGCTCGCGCCATGGACACCGTTTCTGAAGTTCACCACGCGGGCGATCCTTCCAATTCGGGAATCGGCGGAGATCGACACGGCGCGGCAGCGGCCTGGCGCGATGCACAGTGAATCAACCGTGACGATCATTTGCCGCGAACGGGCGCTGCTTCAGAGGCCTCGGTGAACAGTCAGGCGGTGCTCGCCATCGTGATCGGCGGCAACCTCGTGCTGTGCCTCTGGGTGTGGTACCGGGCGCGGCGCGGCTCCGGCGACGCGACGGTCATGACGTCTCAGATGGACGGGCTGTTGGTGAGCAGCATGCCCGTTGTGGCACTGCTGTCGGCTGCGATGCTCATTGGCATTCTTCCGAGGCTGTTCTGGCCGGCCGCTGAGAGCATTCACATCGCCGGATCGATCGCGAGCCTGATCGTGACGACGGTTGTCATAGTCATGCAGATCCGCCGCATCGTCATACAGATCCGCCGCCGGCGAAGCCTCCACCGCGGCGCGAGGCCTGTGTGAGGCATCCACGATTCGCTCAACGCGGGCGTTAGTCAGCCTGAGCACCTGCTTCTCCAAGGCGGCGGAATGCGAAAACTCGTGTACTCGACCTCCCTCTCACTCGATGGCTATATCGATTCTGCGGCCGGAGACCCCAGCTGGGTCGTGCCCGATGAGGAGCTCCACAGGCATTTCAATGACGTTGAGCGAGAGGTCGACACCCTCCTGTACGGTCGCCGCATGTACGAAATCATGGCTGGCTATTGGCCGACGGCCGACCAGGACCCTTCGGCGCCTGGCGCCATCGTTGAGTACGCTCAGATCTGGAAGCCCGTCCCCAAAGTGGTCTTCTCATCGACGCTCGAAGGAGTCGACTGGAACTCGCGACTGATAAGAGGGGATGCGGTCGCCGAAGTCGCACGACTCAAAGCGCAGCCCGGCGGCGGGTCCATCGGCGTCGGGGGCCTCCTTCTCGCCTCAGCCTTGGCATCCGCCGGCCTGATCGACGAATACCGCCTCTACTACGTCCCGATCTTCCTGGGTTCCGGCACGGCAGCGTTCTCGCAGATTCAGCACAGCGTCAGACTCAAGCCGGTCGAGACCCGCACATTCTCTTCCGGGACGGTACTCCTGAGATGCGCTCCCGTCACTCCGTAGTCTGTATCGAGCAGGCTTTGAGGACAGACGCCGTTCCGCCCTCCGCGGCGCAAGCCCCTGATAAGATTGTGGTCGCGGTCCTGCCCTCCCTTCCGTGCCGGAGTGGCGAAACTGGCAGACGCGCGAGACTCAAAATCTCGTTCGGTTTACTCCGAGTGTGGGTTCGATTCCCTCCTCCGGCACCAACCTTCGCTCGCCTTCGGCGAGCTACGGTTGGCAAGCCAGCAAGTTTCGGGCTCGCCTGCCGCGAGCGAAGGTTGTCCGCCGAAGCTGCGCGCGTGAGCGCGCGATAAGCGAAGGCGGACGATCCGGCCGGCTGGCGAGCCACGGAGTCGCCTAACGACCGCCAGCGACCCGTCCTTGGTTGTCGTCAGTTTGCCGCTCGCCGCCAGAACAACGACCTTCTGTCTGCTTCAGAGAAGACTTTGCTCTGACACTGGATACGGATGCAAGACAATCTACTTGAGTCACTGAAGGTCCAGCTGCCGAGCTGCGTACGCACAATTGGCGCGAATCCTGCAGGTTGACTTCCTGGCAAGTCGACCGCGAAAGCTACTGCTGCAACGCACGACCCACCGGTTCTACGACCGAACACAGGTCAGGCTAGCGCAAGTCGAAGCTGAACGACGTGCACGTAACCGTTTACTCATCGCGCAATAGAGGAGGATTCATGCGCAAGCTCCTGCTCGGCTGCGCAGCGTTGGCGTTCCTTGTCTTGGGAACACCAGCGGCTGCACAGGAAACCCGAGGATCGATCGAAGGTACCATCAAGGACAGCGGCGGCGGCGTGTTGCCGGGCGTCACAGTTGAAGCCGCCATCGCTGGCGGCACGGCCATCACGACCGTGACCGACGCTCGCGGCGTCTACCGGTTTCCGTCCCTGCCCCCCGGCACCTACACCGTCAAGGCAAGTCTCTCCGGCTTCTCTGAGGCCAAGCTGGAAAACGTTCAGGTCACGCTCGGCGCGATCCTGACCGTCGACCTGAACCTGGCGCCGGGCGGCGTGAGCGAAACGGTCGAGGTCAAGGCCTCATCGCCAGTCATCGACGTCAAGCAGAACGCGGTCACCAACGTCGTGTCGTCGGAGGTCATCGACCTGATCCCGAAGACCGGCACCGGCATCCTCGGCGCGCTCTCGGGTCTGCCGGGCGCGGGCGCGGAAGGCCGCCTCGGCGGCTTCGGCATCGACGGCGCCGGCGCCTCGGAGAACCGCTACATCATCGACGGCATGGACGTGAGCGGCCTGCAGCAGCGGCACGCTCGGCCGTGACCTCAACATCACCTTCATCGACTCGATCCAGGTGAAGTCGTCAGGCTACAACGCCGAGTACCGCGCCGCCACCGGCGGCGTCGTCAGCGCGCTGACCAAGAGCGGCACCAACACGTTCCACGGTGACGCTCAACGCGTTCGTGAGCGGCCGTCCGCTGCGTGGACTGCAAGGCGACGTCCGGCAGCAGCTGCGGCTCATGATTTCGGACAACACCAAGGCCGAGTACTTCAAGACGCCGCGCCTCGACGAGACGACCAACGTCAACCCGAGCGTCAGCGTCGGCGGCCCGATCCTGCAGAACAAGATCTGGTTCTTCGCGGGCTTCAACCCGCGTTGGGAAAGCCAGGATCGCACGGTCATCTGGACGACCCCGGCCGCCTACGCGGGGCAGACGCAGTCGTTCAATGCCAAGTCGACGAACACGAGCGGCCTCTACAACGTCACCTATTCGCTCTCGCCGACGAAGCGGATTCGGTTCAACGGCGCCAACGAGCGCAGCACGAGCCCGCTCGCGCTGCCCGCCATCGACTCGGTGACCGGCCAGAGCACGACGAACGCGACGACGTTCAATCCGCGCGCGACGGTCTACACGGCCGGCTTCAACGATTCGTATAGCGGCACGTTCGACTGGACGGTCTCGAACTCGATGTTCCTCAGCGTCAACGGCGGCTACCTCGGCTACGGCGGCCACTCTGAGGGCGGCGACTACTACCACGGCGTCCGCCGCAACTTCATCACGTCGAACGTCAACTACCTCGACGTGCCGACCAACCTGCAGCAGAACGCGGGCTACTTCGACAACCTGTCGAACACCTTCTCCGTGAAGAACGACTTCAGCCGTTTCAACGTCAACGTGGACGCGACGAAGTTCTTCACCTGGAAGGGCCAGCACTCGGTGAAGGTCGGCGCCCAGCTCGAGCGGTTCGGCAACTCCGTCAACAACGGCGACCAGTTCCCGAACCTGCGGCTCAACTGGAACGCGACCCGGTCCACGCTGAGCAGCACGAACGTCCGCGGGACCTACGGCTACTACGAAATCCGCCGCGTCTACACGATCGGCGACATCCACTCGAACAACGTCGGGCTGTTCGCGCAGGACCAGTGGACGGTCAACAACAAGCTGACGTTGAACTACGGCCTGCGCGTCGACCAGACCAACATCCCGTCCTATCGCGAGGAAAACGAGGGCATCAAGTTCGGCTTCGGCGACAAGATCGCGCCGCGCGTCGGCTTCGCCTACGACCTCCGCGGCGACGGCATGTGGAAGGCGCTACGGCTCCTGGGGCGTGTTCTACGACATCGAGAAGCTCGAGATGCCGCTGGGCTCGTTCGGCGCCAACCGCTGGATCAGCTACTACTGGACGCTCGACAACTACAACTGGCCGGCGATCGACTGCGACGGCACGCCGACGAGCAACTGCCCGGGCACGTTCATCGAGCAGGTGGACTTCCGCCACGTCTCGAACGGCCAGGGCGCGGACAACCTCGTCGATCCGAACCTCGAGCCGTACCGGACGCAGGAAATCACGTTCGGCATGGATCGGCAGCTCAGCCGGACCGATCTCGGTCGGCACGCGCTACACGCACAAGTGGCTGAACCAGGCGATCGAAGACGTCGGCGTGCAGGTGCCCGGCGTCGGCGAGGTCTTCTACACCGCCAACCCGTGCATGGGCCTGGGCGAGCAGCCGCTCGGCGCCGAGTTCCCGGCGATCCCCTGCCCGACGCGCAACTACGACGGCCTCGAGTTCACGTTCAAGCGCCGGCTGCAGAACAACTGGATGCTCAACGCGAGCTTCCTCTACAGCCGGATCTTCGGCACGTTCTCGGGTCTGACGAGCTCCGACGAGAGCGGCCGCAACTCGCCCTCGCGTCAACCGCTTCTACGACGGCCTCTACATGTCGTTCAACGAGAAGGGCGAAGCCGATCGACGGCCGCCTGCAGTCGGATCGTCCGTGGGTGCTGAAGATTCAGCCCGCGTACATCCTGCCGTGGGGCACGATGGCCGGCGCCGAGATCGACATCGAAGCCGGGTCTGCCGATGACCTCGGCGGTCACCTTCACGGGCGTCCCGGTCTACGTGTTCGGGCGCAACGACCTCGGCAACGTGCCGACGTACTCCTACGTCAACCTGAACTTCCAGCAGGAGTTCCGGCTGCCGAAGAACCTGCGGGCGACGGTCGCACTCAACATCGACAACCTGTTCGATCAGGAGACGGTGACGACCATCGTTCGCGACGCCCTACCGCGACGCGCTGAACTTCAATCAGTGCTCGGGCGGGACGGCCGCGGCGAACCGCAACTGCGCGGATCGCGCGTTCTTCGCCGGCTTCGACACGAAAGCGGTGATGGCCGCCGCGAACGCCGCCGCCCCGAACAGCGCCGGACGTCCAGACCCGCGCTACAAGATGGACTCGGGCTGGCAGGGCGCGCGTCAGGCGCGGCTCCAGGTGCGGTTCTCGTTCTAACCGCGCGCGGGTAACCGCGCGAGGGCAAGACACGACGGGCGGCAGGGTTCCCTGCCGCCCGTTTTTTCTTGTACAGAGTGCCTGATCTTTCTATCGCTTATTGAATACGCGCGAACTTCGAATCGCCGCGCCGTCGGCCGTCTGCAGGACGGCGGTCACGGTGTATGGCCCGGGAGGAAGCGACGCGATCGCGAGGGTTGCCGAGGCGAGTTGGCGCCGCGGATCGTTGCCGGGCTTCTGCGAGAGCGGTAGCCGCGCCAGCGGCGCGCGGCCGAGCGGTGCGAGCTCGAGCGTCAGCACGGCGCCCTTGAAGGCGTCGGGTGAATCGGCGTAGACCTCGAGCGAGACCGGGAGCGTGGCCGCGCCCGGCAGGACCCACGGATTCGGCACGAACCCCTTGCTGCCGATCTCGCCGAGAAACACGTCGCTCAGCCGAACGCCCCCGAGCCGCGCCGGGGCGACCTCGAACTCGTGTTCGACGCTGCCCTGCCGGCCATCAGCGGTGATGCCGGCGAGCTTGACGCGATACGCCCCCTTCGGCAGATTCACCGCGGCGAGATACAGGACGCGATCCCCCGCCAGCCGGTCGGTGGCGAGCGTGTCGCTTTCGAACCCGTCGGCCACGGTCTTGCCGGCGGCATCGCTCACTTCGTAGCCGACCGCGGCCATCGGTCGGCCGGCCGCGGCAAAGCTGGCGGCCACGACCGTGCGGATCGCGTCGCGTCCGCTCAGGTCTGGAGCCGAGTAGGTATCAAGATCGACGCCGAGGTCCGTCGTCGCCACCGGCCATCGCAGCACCTGGCCGATCGCGACCTTCAGATCGGCGGGCACGCGGACGGGCGGCGGCTCCGGGTTCACGGTGAAGTCGGTCCGGGCGCGGACGGTCGCCCCCGGCCAGTTCACCCGGACGTCGATCTTCTGCCGGTCGCCGTCGCGATCCTGCGCGTCGCGTTCGAACGACACCAGGTAATAGCCGGACGTCTCGCCGTCGATCCGCGCGAGCGCGCCCAGCGGCGTGCCGCTGATCATGAACGCCTCGCCGCGTCCGGCCACCGCCAGCATCGACATCCCATCGAACAGCACCTTCTGATCGAGCATCCGCGCCGTCGTCATGTTGTACCGGCTTCCGACGTCGGCGAGCGCCATCGGCAGGTTCAACGCGAAGAACGTCACCCGTGCCCGCTCGGCGGCGAGCGAGAACCGGCGCAACTCGTTGATCGTATTGCGGTCGATCACGATTCCCTCGGAGACGAGGACGATACTCTTCGGACCGTCGATTGACGTCATCGCGGACGCGATCGCCTCGAGCGAATCGAGCAGATCTCGCGTCTTGCGCCGTTCCGCCTCCATGATCCAGTTGGCGGCCGGCTGCATCTTCATCAGACACGTCGTCCCCGACGGATCGATCCGCATCGCCATCTCGGCATCGAGAAGCTCGGTCGGCAGGTCGCAGCTGCCGGTGACCACATTGACGCGCTGCAGGTAGTCGTCGAGCGCGTGGCTGTCCATCTGCTCGACGGCGGCGGCCTCGCCCACGGTCATGCTGCCGCCCTGATTGCGGGTCGACACCCCGGCGATCTTCGCCGCCGCGTCCTGGATCAGTTGACGGTTCGTCGTCAGATCGACGCGCGGCGTCCCGAAGGGAAGCACCACCATTCCGACGCGGTCGTCGGGCCTGAGCTTTTCGAGATATTCCCCAATCGACTTCAGAACGCCGCGGCCGCCGCCCGCCGCAATGTGCTCGACGTCGACGACGAAGAGAAAGCTCCGGCCCGTCGCGGGCGTCGAATTGCTCGAGGGCGCGGGTACGCTCGCCACGGTCGCGGTCGACCGGCTCCGGTTCGGTTCGACGGACACGAAGTCTGCCGCGACGATCTTGCGCGGCCGGTTGCCGGCCACGACAGTGAAGTCCGCTGGCACCAGGCGGTTGACCGGGCGGCCGTCATTGTCGACAACCGCCACGTCGACCGTGACGAGATCGACGCGCGCCCTGAAGACGGGGGCGGGCTGCTGCTGGGCAGGCAGCACCCACACTAAGGCGATGACGAACAGCCAGCCGGGGCGCATCAGGCGGATCTTACATTGGCCACGGATCCGGGCACGAGGCAGGTCGCAGGGGTGGGGCCCCGCGCCAGTAGAGACGACCCGCGCGTCAACGAACGATCAGATCCCAGCGCGGATTGCCGCCGCCGACCTTGTCGGCCAAGGTGCGGTAGCTTGGTTCGCCCCACGCAACCGCGGCTCGGCGCAGAAGACGATGGATCGCGCCGGGCTCGAAGCCGGTGAGCTCCGGATACGGCCAGGGCCGCTCGCCCGCCGCGAACGGGACGAGAAAATCGAGCGCCTTCCGGAGGCTGCGCCCGTCCGCCGATCGATAAGTCCACACGTCGACGCCCACGCGCTCGCCGAGCGTCGCGAGGTTGAAGAACGCGGTGAGGTTGTAGGCGCTGTAGTGCCATGCCCGCGTGCGCGAGAGCTCACGCAGCTGCCGGCCGTCGGGTTCGATCTGGCGAGCGATCCGCTGGCGTGCGCCTTCGAGGGTGCGCCGCGCGATGGCGGGCTGGCGGGTGAACATGGCCAGCGCGGCGACCTGCACGTCGTACCAAGTCTCGTGGTTGTTGCCGTTCTTCGCTTCAGCCTGTCCGTGCGGGCTCTCGAGCAACCACGTGAGGTAGTCGCGCATCCAGGTGTCGAGCCCGGCCTGGTCAGCCACCGTCCACGCCGGCGAGGGCGCAACCGCGATGACGCCATCGAGCAGGTCCGGCAGGCCGGTCGTCTCGATGATGCCGATCCCGCGGCCGTCCGTGATCCCGGGAATGCCCTGCCCGAAGCGCAGGTGTGGGTTCATTCGCGTCGCGGGATTGAGAAACCAGACGCGCACGAACTGCGCCGCCTGCGACGCGTACGCCTCGCGCCCGGTCAAGCGGTACGCGAGCCCCAGCGTGGACACCGCGCTCATGACCCGGCCGAAGTTATCGTGGTCGCTGATCCGCTTGAGCTCCGGATTCCGTTCGCCATCGCGCTGGATATAGGGCTTGCCGTCCGGCTTGGTCGGATCGGGCCACCAATAAGGCGCCTGACTCATGTAGTCGTGCTTGTCGCCGCTTGGCGGCGTGACGCCCTTGTCCATGACGGACGGCGGCGTGAGCGCGAGCGCCGCCTTCGCGTCCTGCTCGAGCGCCTCGAGCGCGGAACGGAGTTGAGGTTCGTTCTTTTCGAGGCGTGCGCGCACGGACGTCACGTAGCCCAGGTCGATCAGCAGCGCGTCCGCGCCCGATTGCTGCGGCGCGCTCGCGGGAGCCGCGCCGTCGGCGATCAGGAGGACCACCACGAGCCCGGTCACTCGCACGATGGCACGCATGCGCGGATCATACCGTGGCGACTGACTATTCCTCGTGCGTCAATCAATCAGATGCCATCGCCAACGATCAATCGACAACTATCAATGACGAGCGTATGGTATCGCTACCAGGAGGCGTCATGAAGCGGATCGGCCTGCTCACGCCCGTGTTGTTTCTCCTCTCGGCCATCATCGCCGCGGCTCAATCCAGCCAGGGATCGATCAACGGGACCGTCTTCGATCAGACGGGATCCGTGGTCGCCGGCGCGACGGTCACGATTACCAACATCGGCACCGCGAACACGATCACGCTGAAGACGTCCGAGTCCGGCGCGTTCTCGGCGCCGCTGCTCGATCCGGTCGAATACCGCGTGACCGCCGCGTTTCCGGGCTTCAAGGTCGCCGTCGTCGAGCGGGTGAAAGTCGACACCGCCACCACCGCGACGCTGAAGCTGACGCTCGCGCTCGGCGAAGTGTCGACCGAAGTGATCGTCGCGGCAGAAGCCCCGCTCATCAACCGCGGGTCGGGCACGCCGGGGCAGACGATCACGGAGCGCCAGATCGTCGAGATGCCGCTCAACAACCGCAGCGTCCTCGATCTCGCGTTGACCGTGGGCAACGTCGTTGGCGCGGCCGGCACCGAGGATCCGGAAATGGGCTCCGAGATCCCGACGCCCGGGTTCAATCTCTTCGTCAACGGCGGCCGGGCCGGCAGCACCGCGATTCTCGCCGACGGCGCCCGGAACACCGGCGTCGGCCTCGGCCGCGCGGTGGTCACGTTCTCACCTGACACGGTGAAGGAGTTCACCGTGCAGACCTCGAATTTCTCGGCGGAGTTCGGCCAGACCGGCGGCGGCGTGATCAACATGAGCACCAAGTCCGGCGCCAACCGCTATGAGGGGCTCGGCTACTGGTATCACCGGAGCCCGCCGCTCAGCGCCGCGCCGTTTTCGACGGCGACCGCCTTCCGCGCCAAGTCGAACCGGGTACAGCATCAGGTCGGCTTCACCTACAGCGGTCCGATCCGGACACCGGACAAGCTCGGCGGCTACGACGGCCGAAACCGGACGTTCTTCTTCGCCGCGTTCGAACCGCGCTACTACTACGACAGCACGCCGTTCAACGTCCTCGTTCCCTCCGCCGCCATGCGGCGGGGAGATTTCAGCAACGCGGTGACGGTGACGGGCGGCGTCACGACGAGAGACGTCGCCGAGCGGTTCGGACTGCAGTGGCAGCCGCTCACGATCTACAACCAGTACGAGCTGGTCGGCAATCAGTTGCGGCGGGTCACCCTGCCGGCGGGCGCGTCGTTCCCCGAGTTCCCGAACAACGTGATTCCGAGCGCAATGCTCGATCCGCTCGCGCAGGATCTGATGCAGTACCTGCCGGCGCCCGGCGACTACTTCCTCGACACCGACGGCGCGCTTCGCAACTACGCGGACGAGAACTTCATCAGAAACCTCGAGCAGCGCTTCACGGCCCGTGTCGATCACAACCTGACCAGAAACAACCGCCTCACCGGCCGTTATACACAGGTCCCGATTCGCGGCGATCGCGGGCGCAGCGGGTTCGAGGTCGGCCGCGACGAGGTCAACACCGGCGGGACGGACTACAGCTGGTCGCGCCAGCTCCTCTTCACCGACAGCCAGATCCTCTCATCGTCCGTCGTCAACGAAGTACGGTTCAACTACACCTACGGCCGGTTCACACGAAACTTTCCGCCTGGATTCGACGCTTACTCGGGACGGAATCTCTCGACCGAGATCGGGTTGCCGAGCCTGACGCCGGGCGGACTGCCCGAGTTCATCACCGGAGGCGGCAATATCGGCTGGAGCCAGTCGCAGCAGAACGAGAACGCGGAACACACGTTCACGCTGGCTAACACGGTGTCGGTGGTGCGCGGGCAGCAGACCTGGAAGTTCGGCATCGACTTCCTGCAACAGCGGCTGAAGACGATTCCGATGTTCGGCGCCTCCGGCGGCCGCTACGAGTTCAATCGCAACACGACGCTCACCAACAGCGCGTTGACGAACGGAACCGGCGGCACCCCGTTCGCCCAGTTTCTGCTCGGCATCTACAACATGACCACGCTGCGCGATTCGCTGATTCCGTATTACTACCAGTGGAACTCGTGGGCCGGATTCATTCAGAACGACTGGCAGGTGCATCCGAACCTGACGCTCAATCTGGGCCTGCGCTACACGTTGCAGCTCCCCCGCACCGAACGCGAGGATCGCCAGGGCGCGTTTCGGCCGGATCTGGCCGAGGAGTTTCCGCTGGCCCAGCCAGTGACCCTCCCCACCGGCGAGGTCATCACCACGGCCCTCGTGCCGCCGTTCGCGTACGTCGGACGCGGCGGCCGCTCCCGCTACATCACGCCGATCGACTGGAACGCATGGGAGCCGCGGCTCGGATTCGCGTGGGTGCCGGGGTTCGGGTGGAACCGCTCGGAAAAGATGGTGGTCCGGGGCGGGTACGGGCTGTCGCATGCCACGCTGACCGGACAGGGCCGCAACCCGTCACCGGACTTCGCGTCGGGCACGATCGCGTACGGCTTCAACACCCGGGTGGTCGATCCGAACTTCGTCGCGAGGATCTGCTGCAACAAACCGTTGTGGATCGAAAAATCGGTCGACGAGACGCTGAACATTCCCGAGGACGGTCTGATGTACCTCAACGGCATCAACGTCGCGGCCGCAGCGGTCTCCGACAACGTGCACACGCCGGCGTCGCACAGCTGGAGCACGACGGTGGGCTACCAACTGCCGTCGCAGACGCTCGTCGAGGCGACGTACACCGGCAGCCGCGGCGTCACTTGTTCCTGCCGCCGACCAACATCAACGCGGTGCCGGCCGAGCTCAACGAGGCCTACCTGGCGCGCGGCATCAACCCGCTCGACAACGTCGTCGATCCGCTCGGCCGGCGCGACGTCAACGGGAACGTCATCAGCTTCTCGCAGGGCTACCTCGGCGCGCCGTACCTCGGCATGGAGGGGCTCAACGTCATGCTCGATTCGCGGGCGACCAGCCAGTACCACGGGATCACGCTCAGCGTGCGGCGTCGCAGCGGCCGCGGGTTCTCCTACACCGCGAACTACACGTACGGAAAGAGCATGGACAACGCGTCGGATTCGGGCGGCGTGCGGTTCACCGACTTCAATCCGGTGCGCACGAACGGGCACATCGCCTTCGGGGCGCCGCTCTCGTCGGACTGGTCGGTCTCGACCTTCGACATCAAGCACGCGTTCGCGGCGTCGTTCCTCTACGACCTGCCGTTCGGCCGCGGCCGCGCGTTCCTCTCCAACAGCAGCGGGCTGGTCGAAGGGCTGATCGGCGGCTGGACGGTGAGCGGTGTCGGGCGCGTCCAGGGCGGTCCGCCGCTGGTGCCCGTGCTGCGCGATGACAATCGTCTGGGCATCGAGGGCAACCCGCGCGCGATCCGGCCGGATCTGGTGCCGGGCGTCCCGCTCTACAACCCGCGTTTCTCATGGGATTGCCCGGTCGGCCAGGAGTGCGAGCCGTACTTCAACCCGGCCGCCTTCATGCGGCCGCCCAAGGGCACGCTGGGCAACGCGCCTCGGACGCTCGACAACGCCCGCTGGCCGGCGCAGGAATTCTTCGACCTCTCCATCCAGAAGAACTTCCTCTTCGCGAATGGGAAGCGCCGACTCCAGTTGCGCGTGGACGCGATCAACCTGTTCAATCACGCGGTCTTCAAGGCCGGCCGCGACTCGGACAACGGCGAGATCTTCACGTTGCCGGCCGAGGGCCTGCTGAGCACCGCGCAGTACAACGCCTGGGCGGATTTCAACGGCAAACCGCGCGCCGGCACGGCCGAAGGCGATCGGCTGAAAGCGCTGTCCGATCAGATCATCGTCGCCGGCCGGCTGCCGAACAGCCAGGTGCTCCGAGCGGACTTCTTCAGCATCCCGGTGCCCGAAGGGTTTCACTCGACGGACGCGAATGCCTTCGACATCACGACCGAGACCGGGCTGAAGCACTATCGGCTGAAGCAGGCGTACACGCCGGACCGCTGGGGATACCTCGGCGCGCGCTCGCCGTACACGCCGAGGTTCATTCAGATCGCGTTGAAGATATTCTGAGCGTTTTTGACCGAACGCGCCCGTTGACGGGCTTGCATCGCGCGCTGTCATTTCACGCGACCTATCAGTGCCGTCACAGCGGCGCGTGCTGCACGTCCGGCTGGCCGATCCCGGTGGAGCCCGATCGTCTGAGCCGCCTCCAGGCCGCGTTGGCCAGTGGAGCGATCGCTGGGCGATCGCCTGCCGGGGCGAACTTCGTCGGACTGGATGGCCCAACGGCGGGCGGGCCCGTACTGCTGGCCACCGTGGGCGGCCGCTGTGCCTTCCATGATGCCGCGGCGTGCCGGTGCCGTATTCAGCGCGCGCTGGGGCACTCGGCGCTGCCGCTCGCCTGCCGCCAGTTCCCGCGCGTGTCCCTGCACGATCCGCGCGGTACGTCGATCACGCTCTCGCACTACTGCCCCACCGCGGCCGGCCTGATCGAAGACGAGGGTCCCGTCGAGATCGTCTCGACCGCGCCGGCGTTTCCGGAAGGCGGTGAGTACGTCGGACTCGATGCGCGCACGGCGCTGCCGCCGTTGTTGCGGCCCGACATGGCGATGGATTGGGATAGCTGGTGGGAGTGCGAGCGGCTGGCGGTCGAAACGCTGGCCGGCTCCGGCTCGTCGCCGGCAGATGCAGTGGCGCAACTGGGCCGCGCCGTCGAGCAGCTGCGCGCCTGGCGCCCGGACGACGGCCCGCTCAGCGATCGCGTGCGCCTGTCGTTCGCGGATCCCGCCGCCGGTCCGGACCGAGGCATGCCGCCAACGGCCGCACTGATTCAATCCGTTTACGACGCGGTGCCGGTCGAACACCGCCCTCAGGAACCGCCGCCGATCTCGGCGCCGCCCGGTGACGGCGCGTTACGACGCTTTCTCGCCGCGCACGCCTTCGCCAACTGGATCGCCTACCTCGGCGAAGACCTCAGGACGTGGGTCCGCTCCATCCAGGCCGCCCACGCACTCGCGACAACGCCGGCGTTCGCCACGCCGACCTGCTGCTCAGGCATCTCGCGGATCCGACGGCGCTGGCGCGAAGCTCGGGAGATAGGCCGCTACGTGGCATGGGGCACTGACACGCCGTCGGGCCGGCCCGCCCGGGCCTCTGACTGCGCGACGACGCGCCGCGAGCGCACGTCCGGCGTACGCCCGCACCCGCGACGCTCGGCCCGCCGCAGCCCATGTCTACTACTCACCCGCCATGAACGGGTATTTGTAGTCCTTCGGCGGCGACAGCGTCTCCTTGATCGTCCGGGTGTTGACCCAGCGGATGAGGTTGAGCTTCGAGCCGGCCTTGTCGTTGGTGCCCGACGCGCGCGCGCCGCCGAACGGCTGCTGGCCGACGACCGCGCCGGTGGGTTTGTCGTTGATGTAGAAGTTGCCCGCCGCGTTCCTCAACGCGCTCATCGCTTCTCGCACGGCCTTGCGGTCGTTCGAGAACACCGATCCGGTGAGTGCGTAGGGCGACGTCTTGTCGATCGTCTTGAGCGTGTCCTTCCACTTGTCGTCCGGATAGACGTACACGGTCAGGACTGGTCCGAAGATTTCTTCACAGAGCAGCTTGTAGTCGGGCTTGTTCGTCTGCACCAGCGTCGGCTCGATGAAGTAGCCCTTCTTGTCGTCGTACCCGCCGCCAGCGAGGATCTTGGCGCTCTTCTTCGCGATCGCGACATAGGACGAGATCTTGTCGAACGACTTCTTGTCGATGACCGCGCTCATGAAGTTGCGGAAGTCACGCGTATCGCCCATCTTGATGTCTTTGATCATCGCGACGGCGCGATCGCGCACTTCCTTCCAGAGCGAGTTCGGGATGTAGATACGGCTCGCCGCGGAGCACTTCTGGCCCTGATATTCGAAGCCGCCGCGCACCATCGCGACCGCGACCTCCTGCGGATCTGACGACGGATGGGCGACGATGAAGTCCTTGCCGCCGGTTTCGCCGACCAGGCGCGGATAGTTCTTGTAGCGGGCGATGTTCTCGCCGACCGTCTTCCACATGCTCTGGAAAACTTCGGTGCTGCCCGTGAAGTGGATACCGGCGAGGTCTGGCGACGCGAGCAGTCCGTCGGTGATCATGGCGGCACTGCCCGGCAGGAAGTTGATCACGCCCGGCGGCATCCCCGCCGCCTCGAGCACCTTGAAGACGTACCACGCGCTCAGCATCGAGCTCGACGCCGGCTTCCAGATCGACGTCCCACCCATCAGCACGGGCGCGGTCGAGAGGTTGCCGCCAATCGCGGTGAAATTGAACGGCGACACGGCGTAGACGAAGCCCTCGAGCGGGCGGTACTCGAGCTGGTTCCAGACCCCGGGGCCGTTGATCGGCTGTTCGCGATAGAGATCGTCGGCGTAGCCGACGTTGAAGCGCCAGAAATCGATCAGCTCGCAGGCGGCGTCAATCTCTGACTGGAAGACCGTCTTGGCCTGCCCAAGCATCGTCGCCGCATTGACGGTCGCGCGCCAGTTGCCGGCGAGCAGTTCCGCGGCGCGGAGGAGGACCGCGGCGCGATCTTCGAAGGGCCAGGTGGACCACTCTTTGCGCGCGTCCATCGACGCACGAATCGCCATCTGGATGTGCTTGGGCTCGGCTTGATGCCAGTCGGCCAGCACGTGCTTGTGATCGAACGGCATCACGGACTGCTGCTTCTTGCCGGTCCGGATTTCCTTGCCGCCGATGACGAGCGGAATCTCGATGCGCTCGGCCGCCATCGATTTCAGTCGAGCCTTGAGCTCGTCACGCTCCGGCGCCCCAGGCGCATACGACCTGATGGGCTCATTGATAGGAGTCGGTACTCGGCGATGGGCGTTCACGGCAGCAACATCAGGCATCTCTGTCAGGCCTCACGGGAAAAAGTAACTACTCATTCTATCAACGAACAAAACCACAGGCTTCTCACACGGAGTAACGGAGGGGCACGGAGACCACCGAGCGTTGCACGCGTGTCGGAAACGCCCGGCGTCGCTCGGATGGTCGGACGCGCTGGTCAGACGTGACTGAACGGGTGCCGTTCAACACCTGAACGGTTCAGTCACGGCTGACCCAGCACGTCCGACCCGCCCGACGCCGGGCGCTCTATCTGTGTTCAGCAACCCTTTGAGTCTTCTCCGTGAACCCCGTGCACCCCCGTGGCCCCCGTGTTTGAGGCCTTGAACTTAGATCCGTTCCGCGAACGTGAGTACGTAACCGTCCGGATCGGTGACGCTGAACTCGCGCATGCCGTACCACTGATCCTTCAACGGCATCACGACGCGCGTCTTGTGCCGCACCAGTTCCCAGAACGCCGCGACGTCTTCCATCATGAAGAACATCGCCACGCCCGACTGGCCGACGACGAATGACGTGACGTCGGGCGCATCGTGGCGCACTGGCCCCGGGTCGTTGAGAAAGACGTGCACGCCGTCACGTTCGAGCATGATGAAGACGAACGGCGCGGCGTCGGGCACGGTCGTGACCACCGAGAAGCCGAGGACGTCGCGGTAGAAGGCGAGCGCGCGGGGCAGATCGTCGCTGATGAGATTGGGGGTGACGCCGGTGAGTTTCATGGAGTCGCTCCAGCGGGCTGGGATCAGGAAGAACAGACACCCGGGGCCCGGGCTCGCTGTTCCTCCATCTGCGCCACCGGCGAGGATCGGCGCCGCAAGTAGGGCCTCTGACTTCGTCCAGGCGAGACCCGCGAGGGACGCCACAGGATAACACTGGTAGAATGGCAAGATCATGGACGTAAACGAACGGCTGTCGGGCGAGGTCGCGATCCTCGAGCTCGGAGGCCGCCTGACGGTCAACGACCATCCCGGCCTGCTGAAAGAAGCGGTGGCCG
This sequence comes from uncultured Acidobacteriota bacterium, assembly GCA_963816795.1. Taxonomy (GTDB): domain Bacteria; phylum Acidobacteriota; class Vicinamibacteria; order Vicinamibacterales; family SCN-69-37; genus CAWFLT01. The sequence continues at coordinate 148,169 of CAWFLT010000012.1, forward strand.
GCGCGCTGCAGCGCGGCGCACGGCACGTCTTGCTGGATCTGTCGGGCGTCCGCTATATCGACAGCACGCGGCTGGGCGAGCTCATCGCCGCGCACATCAGCGTCAGCCGCCTCGGCGGACGCCTCAAACTCGTGGCGACGCCCGACCGCATCGTCGAGCTGCTCTCGCTCGCCGGGCTGAGCGGCATCTTCGAACGCTACGCGACAGCCGACGAAGCGCAGGCAAGCCTGTCGAACTGACTGCCTTTTCACCACGAAGGACACGAAGGTCACGAAGACGTTATTGGGGAAGACCGACGGCCGCGCCGTCTGCCCAAGAACATCTTCGTGTGCTTCGTGATCTTCGTGGTGAAGGCTGTTGGTGAACGCTCTCGGGCGCGCTAGTCGCCGGCCGCGGCCGTTTCCGCTGGCCGCCCGCCAAGCTCGCGATCGAGATCGAGCAAGGCGGCCGAGTCGTTTTTCACCATGTGAAACTTGGCGACGATTTCGCGAACGGTCTTTTCTTCCTCGACCTGCTCGGTAATGAACCACTGCAGCTGAGCCATCGCGGCAAAGACCTTCTCGCGGAACGCGAGCTCGTAGAGCGCGTCGATCTGCCGGCTGACTTCCTGTTCCTGCGCCAGCGCGCGCTCGAAGACTTCGACGACCGATCCGAAGTCGCCCTTCGGCTCGTCCATGGCGTGAATCTTTACCGGATAGTTCCGCGCGAGCACGAAGTCGAAGAGCTTCAGGGCGTGCCCGTGCTCCTCCGCACTCTGGAGCCGCAACCAGCTGCCGGCGCCCATGAACTTGTGGTGCTCGCACCAGGCGGCCATGGCGAGATAGGAAAAGGACGCAGCAAATTCGGCGGCAATCTGCTTGTTGATCGCTTCGAGGACTGGCGATGTCATGCGTCCATCTTACCTTTTGCCTGTGCCCTGGGCCCTGGGCCCTTGGCCTTTCCGTGCCTTATCATTGGCCCCATGTCCCACCGTGTTCCGGTCCTTGTCCTTGCCTTCGCCGGCGCCGTGACGGCGTTGGCCGCCCAGTCGGTGCCGAGCAGTCAGACGGCGCTCGGTCCGGACGCCCGCTGGCTCCGCGCCAACGACGCCTGGGAAGCGGGCCACTACCCGGCGGCGCTGGACGACCTGCGGGCGCTGATGCAGTCGCCGGCGGCCGCGGAGTATCTCGATCGCGTCGCGTTGCTGACCGGCGAGCTCTACGCGACGACCGAGTTGACGACGGATGGCCGCAATCCCGCCATCTCGGCCAACGGCCGCTCTGCCAGTTACGAAACAGGCTTGGCGCCAAACGCGGTCATCCGCGTGGTCCGGATCGAGGCCGGCGCGGCCAAACAGGTCGCGGAATTGACGGGGGTCGGTCTGGCATTCGATCCATCCGGCACCCGCGTCGCGTACGTCCGTCCAAAGCCGTCGTCCGACTGGTCGGCGACCGTGAAGATCCTCCAAGCCGCGAGCACGCCTGCAGAACGCGCCGGCTCACAGCTCATCCTCGACGCGCTGACGACACGCGGCGATCTCGTCGTCCGTGACCTCGCAACGGGAACCGAGCGTGTGGTGTCGACCGGCGCACTGCTCAAGTCGAATCCGGCATTCACCAGTGATGGCTCGAGTGTGCTCTTCATCGGTGCCGACGAACAGGATCTCAGTCGTTCGGATGTGTACCTGGCGAACGAGAGCGGCGCACCGGTACGGCTGACCGATCAGGCCGGACACAAAGCGAACGTGGTGGTCGGCGCGAGTGGCACAGGGTTGACCTACTCGGTCGCGCAGACGACGCCTTTCCGATTGCTCGGCGGCGGCCAGGCGGCGGGACCCGCACAAGCGGCCGGCGCGGGTGCTGGCCGTGGTGGCGGACGGGGCGCCGGAGCCGGAGCGGGCCAGGGACGGACCGGTGGCGCGCCGCCTGGCGGTGCTGCGCCTGCGGCCGCGGCAGGAGCCGGCGTGCCGGCTGGCCCGAATCCATGCGGCGGCGGTGGCCGTGGCGGCGGCGCCGCCCCGACGTTCGGTGTTGTCGACCTCGCGGCGAAGACGACCCGCATCGTGACGGGCAGCGGCGCGACGATCTCGGCCGACGGACGGACGATCGCCTGGCTCAATCGCAACGGCGACGTCTGTGAGCTGACGACGGCCGCGGTCGCGGGCGGCGGCGCGCCCAAGGTCGTGCGGAGCGAGCGTCGCATCGACGCGCCGACCCTCTCACCCGACGGGACGCAGATCGCCTACCAGGCGATGACCAACGTCGATTGGGAAATCTATGTCGCCGATCAGGCCGGCACGACTCGGCGGTTGACGCGCGACATTCAACACGACGTCCTGCCGCGATTTCTGCCGGGCGGAAAGTTGATCGCCATGATGGGCGAGCCGCGCCACCGGCGGTCGCACGTGTATGACGTCGCCACCGGGGCCCGCCAGCGGCTCTTCGCGAACAACACCATCCGCACCATCACGCCCGAGTACATCTGGCTGCCGAGCGCGGATGGGTCGCGCGTGCTGATTCAGGCCGAGCGCGACGGCGACACGGTCTCCGTCGAGCGCGGTGTCTACGTCGTCGACCTGACGCGCAAGGTGACGGCCGCGGATCTGCTCGCCCGCCTGGATCGGCAACTCGCGGAGGAGAACGACCTGCGCGCGCGCATGACGAAGGCATTTCAACCGGTCGCCAAGCTCGCGCAGGCGGTGGTTGACCGCGCGTCAGTCAACCGCGTTTATGCCTACGAGAAGGCGATGTTCGACTTCGATTCGAAGTTCATCACTCAGCCGGGCAACCTCAAGGCGATTGAATATCTCGAGAAGACATACCGTTCGTTCGGCTACGACCCGCAGATTCAATGGTTCACGCCCAATCAGCTGCAGGCGACGGGCGGACGCACAGGCAACATCGTCGCTACGCTTCGCGGGACGGAGAATCCCGAACTGATCTACGTCGTGAGCAGTCACTTCGACTCGGTCGCCGGCGGGCCCGGCGCCGACGACGACACCTCGGGGACGGCCGCCTTGCTCGAGGCGGCGCGGATGCTTGCGCCCAATCCGCTGCCGGTCACGGTCGTATTCGCGTCGTTCACCGGCGAGGAAGCGGGCCTGCTCGGCAGTCGCGAGTTCGTACGGCTGGCGGCCGAACAGAAGTGGCATATCGTCGGCGCGCTGAACAACGACATGATCGGCTGGGGCGGCGAAGGGAGCCGGATGGACAACACCATCCGCTACTCCAACCCGGGCATCCGCGACATCCAGCACGGCGCCGCGTTCCTGTTCACGCGGCTCGTCCTCTACGACGCCAAGTACTACCGCGGTACTGACGCCGCCGCGTTCTACGAAGGCTGGGGCGACATCGTCGGCGGAATCGGCTCGTATCCGGTACTTGCCAATCCCAACTATCATCAGCCGACCGACTTCCTGGAGACCATGAATCACCAGCAGATCGTGGAGACGGCGAAAACGACGGCGGCGACGCTCGTCTATCTGGCGTCGAGTCCGTCGCGGTTGAAGGACGTGCGCGCGGCCAGGACGCCGTCGGGCGTCGAGGTGTCGTGGACGCCGAGCCCCGAGGCCGGCATCAAGAGCTACGTCGTCGCGTATGGGCCGGCGTCGGCGCCGCTCCGCGACCGAATGACGGTCCCGGCCGCCAAAGCCGTGCTGCCGGCGCTGCCGGCGGGCACCCACGTGGCCGTCAAGGCGATCAACGGCCGCGGACTCGAAGGCTGGGACTGGGCGAGAACAGTCATACAGTAGAGAGCCATGGCCTACGAGGACCTGCCGCTCCATCGGCCGGATCCGCCGGACCCGCCCGCCGCGACGCCGCGAGTGTCTTCGCCGACGCGCTGGGTGGTCATCGGCGCTGCCGCGGTGATCGCGGGGGCCCTGCTCACGCTGTGGTGGATGAGCCGCGTGCAGCCGGCGGCCGCCGTCCCGGCCCCGACCACCGCGACCGAAGTCGCGCTCGGTTCCAAGCGGCCCAAGGCGCAGTCGGAGCCGCCGCCGATCGCCGACTCGGACACGTTTCTCTCTCAGCTCGTCGCGACGCTCTCGAACAACCCCACGCTGGCCCGGCTCTTCGCGACCAAAGGCATCGTGCGCGGCCTGACACTCGCCGTGGTGCAGATCGGGGACGGCAAGACGCCGGCGTCACCGTTGGCGATCCTGCGGCCGGCGAGCCGCCTGCGCATCGCCGGTAGTCCGTCTGGCCGCGTCGAGCCGGTGACGTATATTCGCTGGGACAGTGCCGTGGGCGCGCTGGTCTCGGTGAGCCCGGCAGACACGGCGCAGGCCTACGTCGATGTGAAGCGATTGTTCGACGAGGCCTATCGCGATCTCGGCCATCCTGAAGGCGACTTCGACGAAGCGATCGTGCGCGCGATCCGGACGCTCGACGCGACGCCGAACATTGCCGGCGATCCGACGTTGGTCGAGCGATCGAGCTACTTCGAGCACGAAGATCCGTCGTTGCGTTCACTCCAGCCGGTCCAGAAGCAACTCCTCCTGATTGGGCCGGCCCATCGCCAGCGCCTCATGGCCTGGCTGAAGCAGGTCGCCGCGATTCTCGAGCTCAAAATCGACTAGGTTTCGGCCGTCCTGGCACCGCCAGAGCGAGAAACCTCCGCACGTGGTAAAATTGTCCGGTTTGTCTAATGACTGAAGCGATCATCAAGCGTAAGCACTACGACCTCGCCACAATGCTCCCGTTTCTGGCCATGCACGCCGCGGTTCTGCTGGTGCTGACGGTGCCCTTCCACTGGAGCCTGCTCGTCTGGCTCTTCGGTTCGTACTACTTGCGCATGTTTGCCGTCACCGGCGGGTACCACCGCTATTTCAGCCATCGCTCCTACAAGCTCAATCGCTTCTGGCAGTTCGCGATGGCCTTTCTCGCGCAGACGTCCGGTCAGAAGGGCGCCTTGTGGTGGGCGGCGCACCATCGCGAGCACCACCTGCACTCAGATCGCAAGACGGATCTGCATTCGCCGGTGCACGAAGGCTTCTGGTGGTCGCACCTCGGGTGGATTCTGTCCGACGAGTACGATCATTACGATCAGAAGCGCATCTCGGATTTCGCCAAGTACCCTGAACTGCGTTTCCTCGACCGCTTCCACCTGCTGCCGACCGTACTCTATGCCGTGGCAATCGTCTCCATCGGCGGTTGGGACGCGTTTTTCTATGGCTACATCGCGGCCACGGTGCTGCTCTACCACGGCACGTTCCTCATCAACTCGCTCACCCATATCTGGGGCACTCGGCGATTTGCGACGCCGGACGAGAGCCGCAACAACTTCGTGCTGGCGCTCGTGACGCTCGGCGAAGGCTGGCACAACAATCATCACCACTTCATGTCCAGCGTCCGCCAGGGCATCAAGTGGTGGGAAATCGACATCACGTACTACGTTCTGGTGATGCTCTCGTGGATTGGCATTGCGCGCGATCTGCGGCCGTTCACGCCGACGGAAACCGGATCGCGAATCGCGCTGAGCCTCCTAGAGCGGTTTCTCTGAGGTTGGGCGTGGCGGGTTCGTGATCAGCCGGACCGAACGCTGGTACGTCAGATACGCAAACGCCCATTGCGTCATCACCGTGAGCCGATTGCGAAAGCCGATCAGCTTGAAGATGTGCAAGCCCAGCCAGAACCACCAGGCGAGATACCCCTTCAACCGCAGCCAGCCGAGATCGCAGACGGCGGAGTTGCGGCCGATCGTGGCCATGTTGCCGAAGTCGTGGTACACGAACGCCTCCCGCGGCTGGTTCTGCATCGTCCGCACGATGTTGCCGGCCGCGCAGCGTGCCTGTTGCAGCGCGACCTGAATCACGCCCGGTAGCGGCCGGCCGTCCTTTCCGGCCAGCACCGCCGCGTCGCCGACGACATACACCTGCGCATCACCGGGAATCGTCAGATCCGGGTTGACCTTGACCCGGCCCAGTCGATCGATCTCGGCACCGATCGTCTGTGTGAGCGGCACGGCGGCAATGCCCGCCGCCCACAAGATCGTGTCGGCTTCAATCGTCTCGTCGCCCAGCTGCACCTGCCCCTCGCGAATCTCGGTCACCGACGTCCCGGTCCACACGGCCACGCCCAGCTTTTCGAGCGCGCGGCGCGCGAACGCCGGGAGCGGCTCCGGATAGGTCGCCAGCACGGCCGGGCCGCCCTCGATCAGGATGATCCGTGCACTTTCGGGATCAATCGTGCGAAAGTCGTGGGCCAGCGCGTGGCGTGAGATCTCGGCGAGCGCTCCTGCCAGCTCCACGCCAGTCGCGCCGCCGCCGACCACGACGAACGTCAGCAGACGGCGCTGAGCCGCCCGATCAAGTTCTCGTTCGGCGCGTTCAAACGCCACCAGCACCCGCCGCCGGATCGCCAGCGCGTCTTCCATGGTCTTCAGGCCAGGCGCCGGCCCTTCCCACTGGTCGTGTCCGAAATAGTTGGTCCGGCCGCCCGCCGCGACGATGACGTAGTCGTATTCGAGCTCGCCGTCCGTGAGCAGGACGCGACGGCGGACGCGATCGATCCCGACCGCTTCCGCGAGCCACACGCGGAGATTCTTCTGCCGGCGCAGGATCCAGCGAATCGGTGACGCGATGTCGCCGGGCGAGAGGCCGGCGGTCGCGACTTGATACAGCAGCGGCGAGAAGACGTGGTGGTTGTGCCGATCGACGAGCGTGATGTCGACCGGCGCACGGGCCAGCTGCTTCGCGGCACTGAGGCCGCCGAACCCGCCGCCGATGATCACGACGCGCGGGCGGCTCGCGACGGACATGAGCTAGACGGCGTAGAGCCGCGGGCCGAATCCGATCAGCGCCGCGAGCATCGTCACGACAAACATCGTCGCCCAGGCAATCAGGCACACGATGACCGCCTTCACGGTGTCGTCGTAGTCGAGCGCCTGACGGACGCCGATGACGAGCGCAGCAATCTGCCAGATGGCGACGACGAATGCGATCAAAATGCCGAGAATGGGGATGATCGCCAACAGCCCGAACAGACCAGGCGCCTGCGCGAAGCCGATGACGCGCATCATCTGCGGGAGGTCAGCCTTCGTGTTCTTTCCAGGCATGACCCGCGTGCCGATCACCCACAACACCGCCGAGCCGACCACCCAACCGATGAACGCGAAGATGATCGTCGCGATGAAGAACCCCAGGCCCAGGTAGCCAAGGCCGGCGATCGCACGCGCCACCGCCACGGCGCCGACGACGGCGGCCGCCTGGCCGATCGCGTTGACGTCGTGCTCGACTTCCTCGAACGTCGACACCTGCAACTTGATCGCACCAAGGACTCGGTCCTGAAAGCTCGCCATGCGCCCTCCCGTGGCGACAAAGATACCCTGAACTCCTGTACACTGAGACATGGCCCGCCCGGAAATTTCGCCGCCATCGTCATGGGGCCGCTCGACGGTCCACACGGCCTGCCCGCTCGATTGTCCGGACTGTTGCAGCCTCGCGATCACGGTCGAGCGCGGCCGCATCGTCAAGATCGACGGGAGCGACCACGCGCCGTCGACCGACAGCTACATTTGCGGCAAGGTGCGGCGGTTCGATCGCCGAGTTTACAGCGACGAACGCATCTTGTACCCCGCGGTGCGGAGCGGCCCGAAGGGATCGGGCGAATTCGCGCGCATCGAATGGGATGAAGCGCTGGATCTCGTCGCGACGAAAATGCGCGAGGCACGCGACACGATCGGCGCCGAGGCCGTCCTCCCCTACTACTACGGCGGCTCCAACGGTCTGCTGACCAACGAGTTCGAGGATGCGAGATTCTTCCGCCGCTTCGGCGCGTCACGGCTGGCGCGTACCGTCTGTGCGGCGCCGACGGGCGCTGCCGCCACGGCGATGTACGGCAAGATGGCCGGCGTCGCGTATCCGGACTACGCCGATGCGCGACTGATCGTCGTCTGGGGCTGCAATCCGTCAGCCTCCGGCATCCACCTCGTGTCGCACATCAACAAAGCGCAGAAGAACGGCGCGCGGGTGGTCGTCATCGACCCGCGCCGCACGCCGCTTGCGCGCCACGCCGATCTCCATCTGGCCGTTCGCCCGGGTACCGACGTCGTGCTGGCGCTCGCGGTGATCCGCGAGCTCTTCGCGCGCGGCTACGCGGACGAGTCGTTCCTCGCCGCGCACACGACTGGCGCGGCCGAGCTCCGGCAGGCCGCCGACGCGTGGACGATCGAGCGGGCCGCGGTCGAGACGGGACTCGCGGCCAACGACATCGCGACGTTCGTCGAGTGGTACGGCAGCACGTCTCCCGCCGTCATCCGCTGTGGCTGGGGGCAGGAGCGCAACCGCAACGGCGGGGCGGCGACGATGGCGATCCTGGCGCTGCCGGCGGTCGCCGGCAAGTTCGGCGTGCGGGGCGGCGGCTACACGTTGAGCAACTCCGGCGCCTGGGACATCAATAGCCGAGCAGCTGATCGATGCCCCACCGCCACCGACGCGCATCGTCAACATGAACAAGCTCGGCCGCGCCCTCACCGAGTTCACCGATCCTCCGGTGACGGTCCTCTTCGTCTACAACTGCAATCCGCTCACGACCGTCCCGGATCAGAATCGGGTGCGCACGGGCCTGATGCGCGAGGACCTCTTCACCGTCGTCCACGAGCAGGTCATGACCGACACGGCGCAGTACGCCGATCTGGTCCTGCCGGCGACGACGTTTCTCGAGCACTACGACATCGCCAAGGGCTACGGCGCCTACCACCTCCACCTGGTGCAGCCGGCCATCGACGCGGTCGGAGAGGCGCGGCCCAACCCCGAAGTCTTTCGAGATCTGGGCATGCGGCTCGGCTTGTCGGAGCCGGGGGACGAGCTCGGCGAGGCCGGCGCGCTCATGGACGCCGCCGCGCGGCTGCCGGGGCCGCACGGTCAGGCGGTGCTCGAAGGCCGGCTCGGTGTCGCCCCGGGCGACGGCCGGCCGATCCAGTTCGTCGACGTCATGCCGAAGACCGCTGACGGCCGCGCGCACCTCTACCCGAGCCGGACTCGACATGACGGCCGGGCTCTACACGTATCAACCCGACCCCGCGACCGCGCGCTACCCGCTCAGCCTGATCTCACCGGCCAGCGAACACACGATCTCGTCAACGCTTGGCGAGCTCCGCCCGGGATCGCCAGCCTCCGGCTGCATCCCGACGACGCGCACGCGCGATCGATTGGCGAGGGCGACTCCGTCCGCATCTACAACGACCTCGGCCAGGTGGACTGCACAGCGAGCGTCACGCCGGAGATTCGTCCAGGCACCGTGTCGCTGGCCAAGGGCCTCTGGGCACGCAGCACCTTCAACGGCGCCACCGCGAACGCCCTGGTCCCGGACAGCCTCACCGACCTCGCCGGCGGCGCCTGCTTCAACGACGCGCGCGTGCAAGTCGAGCTGCTGGGAAGACATTAGTTCATCGACAATCGGCAATCGGGGAATCTGCAATGGCAGAGACATCGGCAATCGGCAATCCCGATGGAAATGGAAGCCAGAAATGGCGAATCGGCAATCGATTGATGGGCAATTTGGCAATGTTGCAATTGCCGAATCGGTTGATGGCTAATCTGGCAATTGCGCAATTCTCGATTCCGATTACCGTTTGCCACATTCCCCATCGACTCGATTGCCCGATCTACCCGTCACATTCCCCATCGCATCGATTGCCCGATTGCCGATTACCCATCCGAATCGTTTGCCGATTGCCGATTGTCCATCGGGATTGTCGATTGCCGATGTGTTTGCCATTGCAGATTGCAGATTGCCGATTATCGATGCACTTAAAACCCCTGTCGGAGCCCGATCTGCCACTGGAGGCCTTTGGCCAGACGATCGAGCGGGTGGGACGCGGCGACTTCGACAATCAGGAGATTGAACGCGTTGATGCGGATGGCGCCGCCGACGCTGCGGATGACGTCGCGGTTGCCGCCGGCGAAGAGCGGCGAGGTCGTGCTCGACCAGGCGACACCGGCATCGAAGAACGCGGAGACGTCGATCGGCAAGCGCCCGTACTCGAGATCGCCCGTAAACAGGCCGACGAGCGGCGCCCGCGCTTCGAAGTTGGCGACGAGGAGCCGGCTGCCGACGATGTTGCTGAGCGCGATGCACTGCGTCTCGGGGCCGCTTGGTGCGCATTCGGTGGCGTCGAACGACCCGTACCCGTAGCCGTGCACCAGGTCCTGCTGGCCGAGGAACAGATCGACGAGCTGCGGATGTTCGGCATCGGTGCCATATCGGCCGAGGTGGATCACGCGCGCGCCCAGCGTGACCGGGCGGCGCGGCATCCAGTAGCGGCGCAGGTCGGTCATGACCGTGGAGAACTGCAACGAGCCCGTCGTCCGGCCGAGCTCGAGCCGGGAACGGCTCCCATAGATCGGTCCGGTCGCGCCGAAGTACGTCGAGTCGCGGACGAGCGCCACGCTCCCTTCGGCCAGCCGCATCGGATCGGCCAGCGTCGTTTCGAACCGTTCACGGCCGAGATGCTGCCCGGTGTCACCGACGTACGTGTTGACGATCGATTCCTGCGTGAAGGTCAGCGCGCGCATCCCGCCCGAGAGCTCCAGCCGCATCGACGGATTGAAGGGATACGCAGCGCCGGCGAACACGCCGCGGCTGGTTTGCCGCTCGATGGTCTCCGTGATGGCCACGGTGTCGGTCGCGTTGTTGCGCGAGAGGTCGAAGTAGCGGACGCGGAACGGCATCTGCTCGACCGTGCGCGACCCAGTTCCAGCGATGACGGCGGCTGACGTACGTCAACGAGCCGCCGAGATCCTGCAGCGAGCCCGACATCTGGGCGCCGACGGCGAGCTGGCGGTCGCCGAGCATGTCGCTGAAAAACGCCGACACGCTCGCCGCCGGCGTAGCCGCCGAACTCGCTGATCCCCGCTGAGATCGTCGGCTGGCCAATCGCGTCGAGCTTCAGGCCGCGTTTGTACGGCACGACTTCCGGTTGGCTCGTCACCGGGGGCAGTCCGCGCGTCTGATCGGTGAGCAGCCGGTAGACGTCGCCCGCCGGGATGGTGCGCCCGGGCAGCAGCGCGGCCGGCGTCGTCGCGGGCGCCGGGACGAGCGCGACGATCGTCTCCTGATCGAGGACGTAGATCGAATGCCCGTCGTTCTCGAACACGCTGAACGCGAGGCGGCCGTTCGACGCCGACGAGAGCGTCGGACTGGTCGTCGCGATGCCGGCGATGCCGGTCAGGTACGACGAGAGCTGGACGAATCGGCCCGCCATCGATGGGGACCCGGTAGAGATTGCTGATGCCGTCCGGATCGGCGACGAACGTCACCTGCCGGCCGTCCGGCGACACCTGCGGGCTGAGGTGCTTGCCGGTCAGAAACGCCGAGATGGGCCGGACCTCGCGGGTCGCGAGATCCAGCGACGCGAGGCGCAGCGCGCCGGGTTCGAGCGTCTGAAGATTCGTGGTGAACCGCTCGGTGACGAACACGACGCGGCGGCCGTCCGGAGTGACGGTCGGCTCGAGATCCGCAAAGGCATCGCTCGTGAGCCGGTCCAGCGTCCCCGTCTCGATCGTCAGGCGGTAGAGATCGATGAGCCCGCCGTGATTGCCGCTCAAGACGATCGTGCGGCCGTCCGGCGTGAACGCGGGATCGAGGGCATCGTCGAGGCCCGGCGAGCTTCAGCTCGCGGCGGATCCGTCCCGACTTGGGATCGAGAAACGCCAGGACCGGCCGGCCGCCGCGCACCGCGGCAATCACGAAGGCCGCGCCGTCAGGACTCCAGGCGCCCGCGGACGTCAGAAACTCGAGGCTGTCGAAGTGGGGGTCGGTCGCCGACTGCGAGAGCTTTCTTCCGGATCTTGCCCGTGTCGGCGTCGGCGATGAACAGATCGACGGAAAACCGGTCGCGCTCCGAGAAGAAGGCGACTGAGCTTGCCGTCCGGGCTGAGGCGAGGGCCGACGTTGTAGCGTCCGCCGCCGGTGTCGCGGTCGATCACCGACTGCGCTTCGCTCGTGATCGACGGCAGCTCGTCCGCCACGGCCGCGGTGGACTGCACGATCGCCTCGTGCCAGTCCGCGGTGAGCGTGTCCGGGTCGGTGCCCAGCTGCCGCGCCATGCCGGCGAGGTCGAACCGGGGATTGGCGGCGGACCGAATCAGCGAGGCCACCGTGCGGTCGCCGTACTTGGCGCCGACGTAGGCCCAGAACGCGTGGCCCCACCGGTACGGAAAGTACTCGGGGTTGTCGAGGTCGCGGACGTGCGGCAGCTTCTCGCGGATCGCCGCGTCGCGCAGCCACATCGCCGTCTGCGCGTCGACCGGACCGATCGACAGGTACTCCGCCATCCCTTCGACGAACCACAGCGGAAACTGCGAGGATGTCGGGCGCCGGTCGCCATCGACTCGCGCGGGTCGTCGCCGGTGATGTCGAACTGAAACGCGTGCACCAGCTCGTGGCCGAGCACGTGATCGGTGTCGGCCAGCGAGCCGGACATCGGCAGCACGATCGCGGCGCTTGAGCGCCTCGGTGACGCCGCCGGTGCCTTCGCCGATGAGGCCCTCGACGGCGTTGGTCTGCCGGAAGTGCGCCGCCGACCGCGTAGAGGATCACGGCCTGACGGCCGCGAAGCTCGTGACCGAAGAATCGCGACAGCCTCGCGTTCCAGCGCTCGGCCATCCGCGCGACGATCTCGGCCGCCTCCGCTTCTTCGGGGTAGAAGTACAGATCGAAGTGCTCGGTCTTGAGGATCTGGAAGTCGAAGGTGCGGTACTGCACCTTGTTGCGACCGAAGTACTGCGCGTCGGCGGTCGGCACGCCGCAAGCAGCCCGGACGACCACGATCGCCAGCAGCACGCGCGAGCCGTCGGCACGCGAACGGCTCTCGAGCACGGTCAGCCGTTGCCGCCTGACCGCGATTATGCCGCGGCCGATTCGGCAGGTAATGGCATGCCGCGATCCGTGCGACGCACGGTTCACTGCGTGAAGCTCGGCCGCGAGCTGCCGGGCCTCGACGCGCCGCCCTGGCCCGGCCCGCTCGGCCAGCGCATCTACGACCACATCTCCGCGGAAGCCTGGGAGCTGTGGGAAGAACGCATGAAGATGATCCTCAACGAGTACCGCCTCCTGCCGTTCCAGAAGGAAGCGCAGGAGCTCATCGCCAAGCAGATGGAAGAGTTCCTGTTCGGCGAAGACGCGGCGCTGCCGCCGGGATACGTGCCGGACAAGAGCTGAGTCAGGCACTGGGCAGCAAGACAGGCACGACGCTTGGCACTCGGACTCAGACTGCAAGTGCAAGCGAGTCCGACGTGCCAGCCCGTGCCTGCTTCAGACGGGAGTCGCGTCGCGCCGTGCGGACGGGCTGGGCACGAGCGGCGACCGGGCGTTCTTCGGACACCCGCGCGGGCTGTCGACGCTGTTCTTCACCGAGATGTGGGAGCGCTTCAGCTACTACGGGATGCGCGCGTTCCTGCATCCTGTTCATGACCGCGCCCGGTCGCCGACCGGCGGGCATCGGGCTCGACGCGGCGACGGCGGCGCCGATCTACGGCATGTACACCGTCGTGGTCTACCTGATGAGCCTGCCGGGCGGCTGGATCGCGGATCGGTTGCTCGGCCAGCGCCGGGCCGTGCTCTACGGCGGCATCCTCATCGCCGCCGGCCACTTCTCGCTGGCGATTCCGGCGCTCGGCGACGTTCTATCTCGGCCTGCGTCCTCATCGTCCTCGGCACCGGCCTGCTCAAGCCGAACATCAGCGTCGATCGTCGGCCAGCTCTACGCCCAGCAGGACGTCGCGCCGCGACGCGGCGTTCTCGATCTTCTACATGGGCATCAACCTCGGCGCGTTCCTCGGCCCGCTCATCACCGGCTATCTGCGCAGGACGAGCTTCCGCGCGCGGCTACGGCTGGGGCATCGATCCGAACTCGGCCTGGCACTGGGGCTTCGGCGCGGCCGGCGTCGGCATGACGCTCGGGCTCGATCCAGTACGTGCTCGGGCGGCGCGCACCTCGGCGACGGCCGGGCTCGACCCGGCCGCGCCGGACTCGCCGCCGAGCAGGCGCGCAGCTCAAGCAGCAGGCGATCGATGTACATCGGGCTCGGCGTGCTGGTCGCTCGTCGCTCTTCGGCGTGCGGCGTCGCTACGGGCGTCATGCCGGTCACGACGCGCAGATCGCCGACGCGCGTACAGCTACGTGCTGCTCGGCCGTCACGATCGGGTTCTTCGGCTGGCTGTTCTTCGCGGCGGACTGGACGCCCGACGAGCGGAAGCGGCTCGTACGTCATCGTCGTGTTCTTCGTCGCCGCGGCGCTCTTCTGGGCGGTGTTCGAGCAGGCGGGATCGACGCTCAACCTCTTCGCCGATCGCAGCACGCGACAACGACGCTGTTCGGGCTGGCGAGTTCCCGAGCAGTTGGTGGCAGTCGGTGAACGCGATGTTCATCATCATCCTCGCGCCGCTGTTCGCGTGGCTCTGGATCAGGCTGGGCACCGCGACAGCCCGTCGACGCCCGACCAAGTTCGCGCTCGGCCTGATTGGCGTCGGCCTCGGCTTCCTGGTCCTCGTGCCCGGCGCGCCAGATCGGCGGCCGGCGGCGCCAAGGTCGGCGTCATGCTGGCTGTTCATGGTCGTACCTGCTCCACACGGTCGGCGAGCTGTGCCTGAGCCCGGTCGGCCTGAGCGCGATGACCAAGCTCGCGCCCGCGCGTATCGTCAGCCTGATGATGGGCGTCTGGTTCCTCGGGCGCCTCGGTCGGCAACTTCCTCGGCGGACAGGTCGGCGTCGTTCTACGAGATCGATGCCGCTGCCGACGCTGCTGATCGGCGGTCGCGATTCTGCCGATGCGTGCTCGGCGATCGTCGCATGCTGCGTGCTGATCGTCGCGATGCAGGTTCACGAATCGGCGATGCAGAGCTCGGCGATGAACCGATGCAATCGCGCAATGGCGCTCGACGAATACAAGAAGAAGCGCGACTTCAAGAAGTCGCCTGAGCCCGCGGGCGATCAGGAGTCGGCGCGCAAGTCCCGGAAGGACGCGCCGCGCTTCTTCTGCGTGCAGAAGCACCTCGCCAGCCACCTGCACTACGACCTCCGGCTCGAACACGACGGCGTGCTGCTGTCGTGGGCCGTGCCGAAGGGACCGTCGCTCGATCCGAAGACCAAGCGGCTGGCGATGCACGTCGAGGATCACCCGATCGAGTACGGCACGTTCGAAGGCGTGATTCCGGAAGGCTACGGCGCCGGGCATCGTCATGCTCTGGGACCAGGGCACGTGGACTCCGGAGTCCGACGACGTGGCCAAGGCCTTGGCGAAGGGCGACCTGAAGTTCACGCTCGACGGCTACAAGCTGAAGGGCTCGTGGGTGCTGGTGCGGACGCGGCGGCTACGGCGGCAGCCGCGGCGCGGGCCGGAGCTGGCTGCTCATCAAGCACCGCGACGACTGGGCGGGCGACGTCGACATCACCGAATTCGCGCCGCTGTCGGTCAAGTCCGAGTCACGATTTTCCCGAGATTCTGGCCGACGACAACCCGGCGATCTGGGAGACGCATCGGCCGGCCGAAGGCGGCGCGACTGGTGCTATGCTGCGCGAGATTGTTGAGAAGGCCGCGGCGCTGAAAGCCGCACGCGCCGGCGCTCCAGCGCGCGTCACTCCCGCCGCGAAGAGCCGCGCGGACAGCCACCCGGACGAAGCGCACGACGACATCCAAACCGGCGCGGAAGCGTCGCTGAGGGAGACTCATGAAGAAGCTCATCACGATGGCTGCGACGCTCGCGTTCGCGGCGAGCACGCTGATCGCGGCTCAGCAGGCCGAAGCGCCCAAGCAGGAAGCGAAGCCCGACGCCAAGGCCGCGACCGGCGTCGCAGGCAAATGGGTGCTGAGCATGGAAACGCCCAACGGCACGATGAACCCGGGGTTGGACCTGAAGGTCGACGGCAAGAAAGTCACCGGCACGCTGACGAGTCCCCAAGGGGAAGTCGCCGTCGCCGGCGAGTTCGCCGACAGCAAGCTCGCGCTTGACCGCGTCGTTCCAGGGCAACGGCGGCGAGATGACGCTGACCTTCGCCGGCACGCTCAAAGCCGATGGCACGATGGCCGGCACGATGGCCTTCCCGCAGGGCGAGATTCCCTGGACGGCGGCCAGACCCAAGTAAGAACGAGGAAGACAATCCATGCGTAAAGTGTTGAATGCTGCGCTGCTGGTCGCACTCGCGTTGACGACCGTCGCGGCGCAGACGACGAAGCCCGCAGCCGTGACGATCACCGGCAAGTGGACGGTCTCGCTCCAGACCGACGCGTTCACGTCGACGCCGACCGTCGAGTTCAAGTCGCAGGAGGGCGAGAAGATGACCGGCGTCTATACCGGCCGCTACGGCTCGTATCCGTTCGAAGGCAAGCTGAAGGAGCGCGCGCTCGAGTTCTCGTTCAAGATGTCCGCCGAGGGCACCGATGTCGAGATGTGGTTTGCGGGCGAGGTCGCGGCGGATGCGCAATCGATGAAAGGCCGCGCGACGCTCACCGGGCTCGGCGACGCGACGTGGACCGCGACGCGCGCCAAGTAACAAGATCTTCGCTACAGAACACGGGCGCACGGGGACACGGAGCACAGGGTTTTCAATCCGAACTCCGTGATCTCCGTGCCGCTCCGTGGCCCCGTGCAGAAGCCGGAGTCTGGTTGCGAACCTCAGCTCCTGACTTCGACCTTCTCACTTGATCGCGTGAGCAGCCTCGCCGCCAGCACGGCCCAGACGGCGGCACGCAGGCGGCGGCGATCGTGTCGCGCGATGCCGCCGCGCCAGAAGCCGCCCTCGATGACCTGGCAGCCGTCGGGAATCGTCCCGAGCGGCAGCGGCAGCTTGTCCTCGCTGGCGTAGCGCTCGAGCACGTCTCCGGGCGGCGGCTCGACATTGACGACGACCGCATCGATGGGCCGGCCGATCGCCGCGCTCAGGCGGGCAATCGCGTCGCCGGCGGTGAACCCGGCCATGCCCCGCCCTTCGGTCAGCAGATTCGCCACGTAGATCACCGGCCCGTCCACCGCCGCCAGCGCCTCCCGGCAGCCATCGACCAGAAAGATCGGCAGCAGACTGGTGAAATAGCTGCCAGGCCCGATCACCACGGCGTCGAGCGAACGGATCGCGTTGGCGACTTTTGGATGGATCGAGACTGGCGGATCGAGCCAGAGCCGGCCGATCGCGCGGCCGCCGGCCTGGCCGCGATCGACTTCCGACTCGCCGCGCGTCGACCAGCCATCGGACGATTCTGCGCAGATGGTCGAGCGCTCGACGGTGATCGGCCACACGTGGCCGCGGCAGCCCAGCAGCCCGCGCAGGCCGTCAACCGCCGCAATGAAGTCGCCGGTGTACTGCTCCATCATCGAGAGCAGCAGGTTCCCGCCGGTGTGACCTGCGAGGCGCCCGTGCTCCAGCATCGGCAGCCGCGCCAGCAGGATCTTCCGGGCCTCACGTTCGTTGCGCGCCAGCGTCAGCGCGCACTTGAGCACGTCGCCGGGCGGCAGGACGCCCAGTTCGTCCCGCAACTGGCCCGACGACCCGCCGCTGTCGAACATCGTGACGATGGCATGCAGATCGAGCCAGGGCACGCTCTTCAGCCCGCCGAGCAGGCTCGGGAGGCCGGTGCCACCGCCGAAGCAGCCGACTTTCAGTTCTCGGAGACGCACGTGCTAGGTATTGCTAAGACGGCGCGCTTGGCAGCAAGGTGCGACAACAGTGACGCAAGAGCGGCGCGGGGGCCCCACCCCCCGCGCTCGGGCCGCGCGCCGCGTTGCGGCGCGCGGGTGTCACGCTGCACACAGATAATATGAACGCATGGGTGAGTTGGTCCTGTCGGCGCGCGTCGCGCCGGGCGTTCGAGCGGCTGGCGAGCGACAGCCGGCGCGTGTTCGGCCCGCGGTTCCTTTCGCTCCTGGCCTACAGCCCGCAGCATAGCCTCCTCTTCGCGGCGGAGATCGCGCCGGCGGATCTCGAGGCGCTCGGCAGCCTGGCCGAGACCTGGCAACATGACGGCCTCGAGATTCCGCTGTTGATGACGCCCGGGGAGTTTCAGCGATCCCTCGACGCCTTCCCGCTCGAGTACCAGGCCATCGTCGATCGTCACGTGCGTATCGACGGCGAGGATCTGATCGCCACGGTCGAGGTCAGCCGCGACGATCTGCGGCGCGCGTGCGAAGTGCAGGCGAAAGCGCACCTCATCCACATCCGCCAGGGGTGGATGAAGGCGGGCGGCCACGCCGACGAGCAGGCAGAGCTGCTCGAGCGTTCGGCGCTGCCGCTGCGGGCGCTGCTGACCAACATCGCCCGGCTGACCGGTACTCCCGCTCCCGATACGGCGGCGCTCGCCGCCGCGCGCGCACACCCTGTTCGGCGTGCCCGCCGCTCTGATCGCCGCGATTCTGGCCCTCGAACAGGAGCCGGAGCGCAGCCGCCACCATGTCGCGCAGCTGCGCTGAGTACCTCGCCGCGGCCGGACAGATCTGGTCGACCGTCGATCAGTGGCGCGCGAAATGAGGCTGCGCATGGCCGGCCTCGGCACGGGGCCTCGCGATCGTCATCGGGGTGGCGCTGGCACTCGCCACGGTCACCGCGCCTGCCGTCGCGCAATCGCTGCCCGTCGCTCACCAAGCCGGTGAATGACCTGGCCGGCGTCATCGACCCCGCCAGCGCGCAGGAGCTCGAGCGCCGCATCACGGCGCTGCAACAGAAGACCACGGACGCGGTCGTCGTGGCGACCGTCAAGACGTTTGCGCCCTTCGGATCGATCGAGGAGTACGCGGTCAAGCTCTTCGAACGCGCCGGAATCGGCGATCGCAGCAAGGACAACGGCGTCCTCATTCTCGTCGCGGTCGAAGAACGGCGCGTCCGGATCGAGGTGGGCTACGGGCTCGAAGAGACCATCACCGACGGCTTTTCAGGCGACACGATTCGTCAGGACTTGCTCCCGGAGTTCCGCAACGGCCGCTACGGCCCCGGTCTGGTCAACGGCGCCTCGCGAATCATTCACCGGATCGCCGAGTTCCGCGGCGTGACGCTGACGGATGTGCCGGCGCCCGAAGCTCGCGCCGCGCGTTCGGCGGATCGGGAAGCGAGTTTCGAGCGGGTCATCGTCGGAATCGTCGCCGTCATCATCATCATGAGCATCATCCGGAAGATGGGTGGACGCTCGCGCGGGATCCGGCCGGGGCGCCGCCGCGGTTCGTGGAGCGGGTGGTCCGGCGGCGTCGGCGGCTTCGGTGGATTTGGCGGCGGCAGTTTCGGTGGCGGCTTCGGTGGCGGTGGGTTTGGTGGCTTCGGTGGCGGCAGCAGTGGCGGCGGTGGCGCCTCGGGCCGTTGGTGAACCTCATTGCGCCATTGCCCCATTGCCGCATTGCCTCATTGCCCCATTGCCTCATTGCCCTTAGAGTGAGAGTCAGGAGTGATTCATGGCGCGCATGCGCGGGGTGCTGATCGTCGTCGTGCTGATCGTGGTCGCGGGCCTGATTGGCGGCTGTTCGTACAACCGATTCACGACGCAGGACGAAGCCGTCAAGGGCCAGTGGGCGCAGGTCGAGAACCAGCTGCAGCGGCGGAGCGATCTGATCCCGAATCTCGTCGAGACGGTGAAAGGGTTCGCGCAGCAGGAACGCGACGTCTTCCAGGCCGTCGCCGACGCGCGCGCCAAGATGGCCGGCGCGCAGACGCCGAGCGACAAGATCGAGGCGGCCAACCAGGAGTCGAGTGCGCTCGCTCGGCTCCTCGTGGTCGTCGAGAACTATCCGCAGCTCAAGTCCGACGCCAACTTCGCCCGCTTGATGGATGAGCTCGCGGGCACCGAGAACCGGCTGGCCACCGAGCGCATGCGCTACAACGAGCGAGGTGCAGGACGTTCAACACGATGGTGCGCCGCTTCCCGGGCAATCTGGTGGCGGGGATGTTCGGCTTCAAAGAAGGCCCGTACTTCGAGCCGCCTCCGGAAGCGAAGGTGGCCCCGAAGGTGGACTTCAAACGGGACAAGTAGCCGCTGGATGCCTGCCCGCGAGATGCTGCTGGCCGAGTTCGACCATGAGATGGCCATGACCCGCCACGTGCTGGAGCGCGTTCCGGAGAGCGGCCTGGCGTGGCGGCCGCACGAGAAGAGCTTCACCCTCGCCGGTCTGGCGACACATCTCGCGCACCTTCCACACTGGGGCACGCGTATTCTCGAACAGCCGTCGTATGACCTGGCCACCGCATCGCCGGCGCGACCGCCAGAGCTGCCGGCCACGCACAGACGTGCTCGACACCTTCGATCGTCACGTCACCGAGGTGCGCCGCGCGCTGGTCGCGACGAGCGATGCCGAGCTCGCCGCACCGTGGTCGCTGAAACGCGGCGCGCAGCTCGTCATGTCGCTCCCGCGCATCGTCGCCTTCAGGCGGTTCCTGCTGCATCACGTCATCCATCACCGCGGCCAACTGACCGTGTACTTGAGGCTCCAGAACGTGCCCCTGCCTCCGCTCTACGGACCCACGGCCGACGAACGCATGTGAGGGGCTGGATCGGCTGGCCGCTCGCGGCACTGCTGTTCGCACTCCTGGCCACCGCCAACGCCGGCGGCTATCGCTACGGCGCGTCGGATCAGGCGTTCTATGCCCCGGCGCTCGCCCTCGCCTCGGATCCGTCGCTCTTTCCGCGCGATGCGATGGTGCTGGCGCCGCAGATGCGGGTCTGGTTCGGGGACGATCTCTACGGCGCGCTCGCGCGGATGTCGGGGTGGGATCAGCCCGCGCTGTTCCTGCTGATCCAGGTCGTCACCCTCGCGGTACTCGTTGCTGGTGGCGTACTGGCTCATGCGCGCGTTCGGGGCCTCCTGGTTGGCGACCGGCGCGTTCCTCGCGCTGCTGACGCTGCGACATCGCATCGCGAGGACCGGCGCCAACTCGATCGAAGGCTACATGCATCCCCGAATGCTGGCCTTCGGCCTGGGCCTGTGCGCGCTCGCGTTCATCGTGCGGAGAAGCGCCTGGCCGGCGGTCGGGCTCCTGCTGGCGGCCGGACTGGCCCACCCGACGACAGCGGGTTGGTTCGTGATCGTGGCCGCCGCGGCGGTCGCCGCGACGAGGGTGCCGACGCGATGGATGGCCGCAACGGTCATCGGGGCGGGCACCGTCGTGACGGTCCTGCTCGTCGGTCCGATGGCCGGAGTCTTGCCAGTGATGGACCCGGAATGGCTGGCGGTGCTGGCCGAGAAGGACTACCTCTTCCCCGCCGCGTGGCCGCCGTACGCCTGGGTCATCAATCTGGCGTACATCGCGGTCATCGCGCTCGTCTTCCGGGCCCGACAACGCGCCGGCGTCGCCGCGGCAGGAGAGCGCGGCCTCGTGGCCGGCCTGGTCGTGCTCGTGCTGATCTTCTGGGTCTCGGTGCCGTTGACGATGGCCCGGGTGGCGCTGGCCGTGCAACTGCAGGTTCCTCGCGTCTTCTGGATCCTCGATGCGGTCGCCCTGGCGTATCTCGCCTGGTGGCTGATCGACGCGCTCGCCACGTCCCAGACGGCCGCGGATGGCGCTGGCCATCGCCCTCGCCTGCGTCGCCCTCTCCGCCACCAGGGCGTACTACGTCCTGCCGCCTGGAGACGGGCCGGCCGCTCGTTCAATACGACCTGCCAGCCGGCGAGTGGACGGCGGCGATGAATTGGTTACGGGCCGCAGCCCGTCAACTGGCACGTGCTGGCTGATCCGGGTCATGCCTGGAAGTACGGGTCGAGCGTTCGCGTCGCCGCCAGGCGCGACACGTTCCTCGAGAGCGGCAAGGACAGCTCGATGGCGATGTACGATCGCGATCTGGCGCGGCGGGTCCGTGCGCGAACGGTGGCGCTCGCGGGGTTCGACACGATGACGACCGATGACGTCCGCCAGCTGGACACGCCAATTCGACGTGGACGTGTTCGTCGCCGACCTGAGCCGTCCTTTCGATTTGCCCGTGCTCTATCGCAACCGGCAGTTCGCGATTTACGACCTTCGATGATCGACACCACGCCCCAACTCGCAACGTCCACCGCCGAGCCGTTCATTCCTCGCGCGTGGCTTCGCAACGGCCACGCGATGACGGTCTTCGCCTGGGGCCGCAAGCGGCAGTTTCCGGCGCTGCCGGCGCCGGAATCGCGTCTGTTTCGCGTCGCGGCAGACTCGCAAGTCATGGCGCGCTGCTACTGGCAACCGGAGCGCGCGTCGCGCCCGGCCGTCGTCGTCCTGCACGGCCTCGAAGGATCGAGCGAGGCGCACTACATGCGCGGCATCGCCGACAAGGCCTGGCGGCGCGGATGGAGCGCGGTCCTCCTCAACCAGCGCAACTGCGGCGGCACCGAATACCTCACACCTGGCCTCTATCACTCAGGGCTGACGGCAGACCCGCGCGCGGTGATCCGCGAACTGGCCGAAGTCGACCGGCCTCACTCGAGTCGGGATCGTCGGCTACTCGCTCGGTGGGAATCTTGCCGTGAAATTGGCCGGCGAGCTTGGCGACCGCCCGGACCTTCCCGTCCTCGCGGTGACGGCGGTCAGCCCGACCATCGATCTCGAGCGATGCGTTCACGCGATCGAGCGGCGGTCCAACTATCCCTATCAGTGGAACTTCGTGCGGAACCTTCGCAACCGGATGCGACGCAAGGCCGGTGCCTGGCCGGGCGCCTTCGACCTCGCGCCGCTCGGTGGCGTCTGGACGATTCGGCGATTCGACGACGTCTACACGGCGCCGTACCATGGCTTCCAGGGCGCCTCGCACTACTATCGCGAGGCGAGCGCGCTCCGCGTCGCCGAACGCATTCGCCTTCCGGTCCTGATTCTCACCGCGGCGGACGATCCGTTCGTGCCACCTGAACAGTTCCGCGAGTCCGAGCTTCGGACCAATCCACACGTCACCGTCCGCATCGAGACGCACGGCGGCCACTGCGGCTTCGTCGGAGACACGCGCGGATGGGCGCGATGACGGCTACTGGGCGGAGTCGACGGCGATCGCGTTTCTCGCGCAGTTCATCGAGCGCTGAGACCGCGGCTCGCGAGGATCTCCAGAAACGCCCTGGCGAACTCGGGCCCTTTCCCTTCGTCTTCGTGCTTGAAGTAGACGAAGACCTCCTGCCAGTCGCCGCCGTGATCGGCGATCACGTTCGCCCACTTCTCGAGATCGGCGGGCGTGTATCCCTCGTCGCGCAGGCGGAAATAGGCGTGCGGCGCCGTCACTCGCACCGGGGTCGTCTTGTCGCCGAAGTCCGCGATACAAAGCGCGACCTGACGGCTGGCGAGCAGACCGAAGACCTCGTCGGTCAGCCACGAGTCGTTGCGGAACTCGAAGGCGGCACGAACGTCGCCGGGGATGACCGCGAGAAACTCTTCGAGGCGCCGCGGATCCGCTTTGAAATTTGGCGGCAGCTGGAACAGCAGCGGCCCCAGGTGCGCGCCGAGGACGCGCGCGCTCTCGCAGAAGAACCGGACGTGGTCCTGGCAGTCTTTCAGGCGCTGGATGTGGGTGATGCGCTGTGGCGCCTTGAGCGCGTAGCTGAAAGCGGCTGGCGCCTGCTTCAACCAGCCTTCCGTCGTCTTCGGCGTCGGCATCCGATAGAACGTGTAGTTGATCTCGACGGTCGTGAAGACGTTCGCGTAGAACGGAAACATCGCCTTCGTCGCGAGGTCGGGCGGATAGAACGTGCCCCGCCACTCCGGATAGTTGTAGCCCGAGGTGCCGACGTGAATCATGCGTCCCCAGCGATCCTCGCGGTTCAGGACCCGCGCGTCACCGCTACACTCGCTTGCTGGACCGAAAGGCCGCCAACGCCAGCACGACGGTGCCCCAGGCAAACAACGCGGCGATCTGCGGCCACAAGACGTCCAGACCCACGCCCTTGAGAAAGATGCCGCGGACGATCACCAGAAAGTACCGCAGCGGGATGATCGTCGTCACCCATTGAATCACGGTGGGCATGTTCTCGATCGGGAAAATGAATCCCGAGAGGTAGATCATCGGCACCAGGAAGAAGAACGTGGACGTCATCATGGCCTGCTGCTGCGTCGTTGAGATCGTCGACACGAACAGACCCAGGCCAAGTGTGCACAGCAGGTACGCCCCGCTGCCAAGAAGCAGAGTGCCAAAGCTGCCTCGAAACGGCACTTCAAACCAGTAGACCGCGACCGCGGTGACCAGCAGGACGTCGATGAAGCCGACGATCGTGTACGGCAGCATCTTACCGAGGATCAGCTCCCACCGGCCCAGCGGGGTGACATTCAATTGCTCGAGCGTACCCAGTTCGCGCTCCCGCACGATGGCCATCGACGACAGGTTGGCCGTGATCACGAGCAAGAGCAGCGCCAGGACGCCAGGCACCATGAAGTCCTTGCTTTGCAGCTGGGGGTTGAACCACACGCGGACGCGGGCGTCGATGCCGCCCGACGACGCACGCCGCTCGGCGGTCAACGCCCGGTTGAAGTCGTTGATCAGTCCAGTCGCGTACGACAGCGCGACGCCAGAGGAGTTGGCGTCAGTGCCATCGGCCAGGATCTGCACCTGCCGTTGGCTGGGATCGCTGCCCCGCTCGATCGCGGTCTGGAAGCCGCGCGGGATCACGATGGCCAGCCAGGCGCGGCCGGTCGCGAGATCGCGATCCACCGCCCGCGGGTCCGCCTCGACGGCCATGATCTTGAAGTACGGCGACGCGCTGAATCGTCCAGTCAGTTCCCGGCTGCGGTCACTGTGGTCGCCGTCGACGACGACGATGGGAACGTGGTGGACGTCAGTGGTCGCCGCATACCCAAGCAAGGTGAGCTGCAGAATCGGGGCGACGATGATCAGGCCGATGAGCCTCGGCGTCTGCCGAAGCTCCAGGAATTCCTTCAGGACCAGGGCGCGGATGCGGCTCATCGGCGGGCCAGCCGCGCGGCCGACAGGCCGAGCATCACCATCGCGTAGACGGTCAGCGCGGCGATCGGCTGCCAGAGGGTGATCACATCGAGGCCCTTCAGGACAATCCCGCGCAGGGCGACCAGAAAGTACCGGGCCGGAACGAGGGCGGTGATGTACTGCAGCGGCACCGGCATGCTGGCAATCGGAAAAATGAAGCCGGAGAGAATGAACGTCGGCAGGAAGGCAATCAAGCACGGCCATCTGAAAGGCCACTTGCTGTGTGTCCGAGATCGTCGAGACGAGAATGCCCGTGCCGAGCGCCCCGACCAGAAACAGCGCGACCACTCCCGAGAGCGCAAACCAGTTGCCGCGCATCGGCAGATCGAAGAACACCATCGCCGCGACGATGACCGCCATCGCCGACAACTGCGACAGGATCAGATACGGGACGGTCTTGCCGATAATGAACGCGCCGGTTGGAATCGGCGCCATCCGCACCTGTTCCATCGTCCCGCGTTCCTTCTCGCGCACGATGGACAGCGCGGTGGAGACGACGGCCGTAATCATCGAGATGTAGGCGATCAGGCCGGGCACCAGGAAGAGCGTGCTGCGGAGCTCCGGGTTGTACCAGATTCTCGGCGCGGCGGACACCAGCGCCGCCGCCGGGTGTTGTCCCAGCGTTACCGCGGCCTGGGCAAGCACTGCGTCGGTGTAGCCGAGAACCGTGGTCGCGGTATTGGCGTTGTCGCCGTTGAGTACGACCTGTACTTCCGCCGGCTCGCCGCGGTCGAGGCGGCGCGAGAACCCTTCGGGGATGACGAGCAGCGCGCGGATGCGGTCGTGATCCATCAGGTCGGACATCTCGCGTTCGTCGATCACCGACGCGACCTGCTGGAAGTACGTTGATCGGACGAACGTCGCGATCAGCGTCCGGCTTGCCGCGGACTGGTCGCGGTCCTGCACCGCGAGTTGCACGTTCCGGATGTCGAAATTGAGCGCGTAGCCGTAGAGGAAGAGGAAGAACGCCGGCAGAAACAGCACCACGAGCATCGTGCGCCGGTCGCGGCGGATTTGCCGCAGTTCCTTGAGGGCCACGGCCCAGATCAGGGTCATGCCGCCCGTCCCCGGTCGAGCCGGTCGACGACGTCGAGGAACACGTCTTCGAGCGACGGCACCACCCGTTCAATCGCCGAGATCGTCAACCCGCCCTCGACGAGAGCCTGGCGCAGCGCTTCGGGCGACGTGCCGGCGCTCCGCAGTACGGCGTGCACGGCAGTGCCAAACAGGCTGGTCTTCTCCACCGCCGGGTGGGCGTCGAGCCACGTCATCACCGCGACCGGATCCGGCGAGCGCAGCTCGACGATCGGCCGATCGTGAAACGCGGTCTTGAGCTCCGCCGTCGTGCCGAGAGCCGCCAGTTTGCCGGCGTGCATGATGGCCACCCGATCGCAGCGCTCGGCTTCGTCGAGGTAGTGCGTCGTTACCAGGACCGTCGTGCCAGCCGATGACAGTCCATCAATCAGGCGCCAGAACTCGCGGCGCGAAACGGGATCGACGCCGCCGGTTGGCTCATCCAGGAACAGGATTGGCGGCTCATGCAACAGCGCGCAGCCAAGCGCCAGCCGCTGGCGCCAGCCACCGGAGAGATTGCGCGTCAGGTCACGCTCCCGGCCAGCGAGCCCACCGATCTCCAGGACGAACTGGCGGCGCCGCTCGAGCCGTTCTCCGGTCAGGCCGTACAAGCCGGCGTAGAACCGGATGTTCTGGTCGACGGTCAGGAGCTCATAGAGCGAAAACCGTTGCGACATGTAGCCGATGCGCCGTTTGACGGCCTCCGGCGACTGGCCGATGTCGATGCCGTCTACCGACGCGCGGCCGGACGTCGGGGTGAGCAGCCCGCACAGCATGCGAATCGTGGTGGACTTACCGGCGCCGTTGCTGCCGAGGAATCCGAACACCTCGCCCCGCCGGACCTCGAACGACACGTCGTCGACGGCGCGGAACGCCCCGAACGTGCGCGAGAGACGGTCGACGCGGATGACGGCGTCGCCGGCCATCAGCGCCCTCCCACCGCGCGCGTCAGCTCGGCTTCGGTCAGCCGGAGCGCGGCGGTCAGCCGGGTGCGCTCGAGCTCCGCCTCAACGAGGGCCAGTTGTGCATCCAGCACCTCGGTGCTGGTCGTCACCCCGGCCCGAAATCGCTCTTCGACAACGCGACGCGCCTCGGCGGCCGCGGCCACGGCCTCGCCCGACGAGACGAGCGCGGCGCGTCCCGACTCGAGATCGAGGAGACGCTGACGGACGTCGAACGCGACACCGGTATCGAAGTCCTGGAGCCGGAAGCCGAGCGCCTGGGATTGCGCCGCGCTGGCTGCGCGGTCCGCGCGGGCCTTGCCCCCGTCGAACAGCGGCCAGGTCAGTGTCACGCCGAGATCCCAGGATGTGCGCCATTGGTCCCTGGGCGGCACGAAGCGCCTGTTGGGTCGAGCCGGCTCGACGGCGGCGATCCCCGCAAGTTGTGGCTTCTGCGTCGCCAGCGCCGCCTCGCCGGCAGCCGCCAGGGCGGCTTGCCGCTCCTGCAGCCCCACCCGCTCGGCACGGCGTTCGGTCGCGCGAGCGATCAGGGCTTCGGCGGACATCGTCGTGAGATCGGTCGCGAGCGGATCCGTCACGGCCGTGAGCGGCTCGATCGGGCGGACCGGGTCCTCGCCGATGAGCCGGGCGAGGCGCATCGAGGCCACCGAGGCGGCGTTGCGGGCCTGTACCAGCCGAACCGCCTCGCGCGCGCGCTGCGCCTGCGCCGAGAGCAGATCGTTCGGCGGCAGCAGCCCCGCGTCCGTGCGCGCGCGGACTTCGGCGACGTACGCATCCGCGCGCTCGACAGCGATCACGAGCACGCGCAAGGCTTCACGCGCCGTCACCAGCCCGAGATAGGCGCGTGTGATCTCGAGCCGGAGATCTTGCTCGATGACGACACGATCGGCGCTCGCGGCCCGCACGTCCGCGCGCGCGGAGTCCACCTGGTGATCCACGCGGCCGGCCGTATAGATCGGCACGAGCACTTCTGCGCGGGCACGGTAGTTCGAAGGGAGGTCGGGAAAAATGATGCGCGACCCCCCGGCGCCGTCCGGAACGCCAAACTCATCGACGTGATTCGTCCGCAGATACGAGCTCAGGGCCTGGACGGTCGGCTTGGCGAGCGCCGCGCGTGACAAGACAGCCGACTCGGCCGCCGCTTCGCGGGCCCGGGCCTCAGCCAACCGGGGCGCCTGCTCGACACCGAGGCGCAGCGCGTCGTCAAGAGTCAGCGGCCGTCCACTCTGTGCGAAGGCCGGTGAGGCCTGGATCTGGAGCGCCACCAGCAACGGCAGGAGTCGTGCGACTGTCTTCATGAGGGGGTCCTCGTCCCGATGATTGCCGCCGGCGGCGCCGTCGCGCGCTCCCGGCTGGCCCGCGCCACGCGCTCGATGAACACATCCTCGAGCGTCGGCACGATCCGCCGCAGGCTGGCCACTGCCAGGCCGGCAGCCGCGAGCTCACGCGCGATCTCCTCGCTGGCCGCGTCGGCGTCGGCCCAGACGTGCACCCGGTCGCCGAACAATTGCACCCGGTGTGATCCGCGAGCGGTACGCAGGACGTCCAGGGCGCGCCGCGGTTCGCTGGCCACGACTTCGAAGATGACGCCCGCCATCGACGACTGCAGACGAGCCGGCGCATCCAGGGCCAGGGTCCGGCCGTGATCGAGCAGCACGATGCGGGCGCACCGCTCGGCTTCGTCGAGATAGGGCGTCGCCAGCACGATGGTGAGCCCCTGCGCCAGGAACTCGGCGAGCAGCTTCCAGAACTCCCGACGCGAAACGGGATCGACACCGGTCGTCGGCTCGTCGAGCACCAGCATCGGTGGCTCGTGAATCAGGGTGCACGCGAGGGCGAGCTTCTGTTTCATCCCGCCCGACAGCCGCTCGGCCAGGCGGGTGCGAAACGGCGCCAGTCCGGTCAGCTCGAGCAGCCGCTGGCGCCGCCGGCTGAGGTCGGTCACGCCGTGAATGCGCGCGAAGAATTCGATGTTCTCGTCGATCGAGAGGTCACCGTACAGACTGAACTGCTGCGAGACGTAGCCGATCGAGGACGTCGCGGCCCGGTGGGTCGCGGTACGGATCGTGGCCAAACACGCGAATCGCTCCGCCGTCGGGTGCGAACAGACCGCAGATGAGCCGCAGCGCCGTGGTCTTGCCCGCACCGTCCGGGCCGATCACGCCGAACATCTCGCCGGCCTGCACCGAGAACGTCAGGGCATCGAGCGCCATGACCGGCCCGAAGGCCTTACGAACGCCTTCGAGGTCGAGCGCCGGCTGTGCCTGGGGCGCGCTCATGTTCCGCTCACTTGACGGGCGTTGGCGTGAGTTCCGCTTCGACCGGCATGCCTGGCTTGAGAATGCCCTGCCGGTTGTCGACCGCGACTTTGACGCGATACACGAGCTTGGCGCGTTCGGCCGCGGTCTGGACGTTGCGCGGCGTGAACTCGGCGCGCGGTGAGATGACGGCGATGTGCCCCGGCAGCCGATCGCCGGCATCGGTGACGATGGTGACGGCCTGCTCGAGCTTGAGCGTCGGCACCAGCGGTTCCTCGACGTAGATGCTCGCCCACGCGCGGTCGAGATCGACCAGCACCGCGACCGGGGCGCCAGCGGCGACGAGCTCGCCCGGCTCGGTCGAGGCGCGAGGTGACGATGCCGGCGGCGGGAGCGACGATGGTGGCCTCGGTGCGGTCGTGCTCGAGACGGGCGATCTCGGCGTCGATGGTCAGCACCCGGGCGCGCGACGCCGCGACCTCCTCGGGTCTCGCGCCGGCTTTGAGGCGCGCGACCACCGCCGTGGCGGCCGCGCACGCGATCGGCCGCGGCCTTGACCCGCGCCTCGGCAAGCTCGCGGCGAGCGACCGCGTCATCGCGCTGCTTCTCGGAGCCGGCGCGGTTCTGCAGCAGTTGCACGAAGCGCGCTTCGTCTCCGCGGGCGGCGACGAGCTCGGTTTCCGCCGCCTTCTGATCTGCCGCGGCGGCCGCGACCTGCGCCTCGGCCTGCCGCACATCCTCGACGCGCGCCCCGGCCTCGACCAGCCGGACGTCCGCGATGGCACGCGCCCGATCGGCGCGGGCACGCTGCAGCGCGAAGTCGACGTCGGTCGTCGCCAGCGTCGCGAGGGTCGCGCCGGCGGCCACGCGCGCGCCCTCGACCGCCTCGACCGTGGTGACCCGGCCGGCCACCTTGGCGGCGACGCGGATCTCGGTCGCTTCGACGTACCCCGTGGCTCGCGGCGCCGCCGGGCTGGCCGGTCCGCGACACGCGCCGAGCAGCACGGCGACGAGCGGCGCGATCAGCGTGCGCGCGATGAGGGTCCTCGTTCTCATGACCGGCGTCTCCCTGTGGGCTTCGGCGAGCGTGACGGGCGCTTGTGTGTGGGCGGCGACGGCGCGAGCATCGCGAGCGTCGCGGTGCGGACGTGGGCCACCATGTCGTCGAGCCCGGGCGTCAGCAGTCCGGCCGGGCCCAGCGCCTTGAAGCGTTCGCGCACGGGCGCCGACGCGACGTAGAACAACAGCGGCGCGACAATCGACATCTGAGTCACGAGCGGATTGGCGCGAGCGAACACGCCGGCGGCGTGGCCGTCGGCCAGAATGGCGGCCAGGGTCTCGAGGACGCGGCGCATGCCCGAGAGAATCGACGGGATCGAGATGGCGGCCGCCTTCGGCCAGCTCGCGCAGCCAGATCGCGGGAAAGTGCGGGCGGGCGACGGCCTGGCGGGCGACGGCATCGATGAACTGCCGGATCTGCGCCGGCGGCGGCTGGCCGCCGTCGCGGACGGCAGCGACGGCGTCACCGACGCCGTCGAACAGCTGGCGGAGAATCTCGCGGTAGAGTCCCGCCTTGCTGCGGAAGTGGTAATAGAGCATGGCCTTGTTCACGCCGGCACGGGCGGCGATGCGGTCGACCTTGGCGCCGTCGAAGCCGCGCGCGGCAAACTCCGCCGCCGCCGCCGCGAGCAGGCGCTCGCGGGTCCCGGCGGGCGCTCGAACTAACCATTTGGTTAAACTAACTGGATAGTTAATAAATGTCAAGACACCGCGCGGCGCGAGCTGCGGAGCAGCGCCGCGCGCTCGACGCGCGGGGGTGGGGCCCCGCGCCAGTACGTAAAGTTGGCCGCCTGTCGACTCTATTTAATGCCGTGGGGCCCCACCCCCACGGCTCGAGCGCTCGGCGCTGCTCCGCAGCAAGCGCCGAGCGGTCCACTTACTTACTGGCGTGGGGCCCCACCCCCACGCCTCGGGCGCGAGGCGCGCTCCGCGGCATGCGCCTCGCGGTGTGCCGCTTTCAGAGCAGCTGCTGCAATCGCTGATAGCCCGATCGGCTGACCGGCAGCTTGGTGCCGTCGCCGAGAATGGCGATCCGGCTGTCCTTCGCGTAGAGCTCGACGCGCGCGAGCCGTTCGATGTTGAGGAGGTACGACCGGTGGATGCGGACGAATCGCCGCGCGTCGAGTTGCGCTTCGAGATCGCCCAGCGTCTGCTCCTTCAACAGCGTCTTCCCGCCGGTCTTGAACGCGACGTAGTCGTCCTGCGCCTCGACATAATCGATCTTGTCGGCCGCGACGACGTGCACCTGGGCGCCGTCGCGAATGACCACGCGCTCGAGCGGCACGCCCGGGGGCCGGGCGCTCGCGCGGAGGGCCGCCGGCACCGGCCCGGGCGCACCCTGCCGTTCGCGCACCCGCGAGAGCGCCTCGGCCAGGCGCTCGTGCGCGAACGGCTTGAGCAGGTAGTCCACCGCGTGCACCTCGAACGCCCGCAGCGCGAACTCGTCATAGGCCGTCACGAAGATCACCGGCACGTCGGCGCCCACCAGCTCGAGCACGTCGAACCCGTCGAGCTTCGGCATCTGGACGTCGAGGATCAGGACGTCCGGGCGCGCGTCGCCCACCGCCTTGACGGCCTCGAATCCGTTCGCGCACTCCGCCAGCACGACGACGCCGCCCACCGCGTCGAGCGCCTGCCGCAGCGCCATCCGCGCCGGCTCCTCGTCGTCAACGATCACCACGTTCAGCACGTCCGCTGGATCGTTCATGCTGCAGCCTCCTCGACCGGAATCGTCACCGACACACGGTAGGCCTCGGGCGCCGGTTCGATCGCGAGCGCCGCCCGGTCGCCAAACGAGGCGGCGAGCCGTTTGCGCACGATCTCGAGCCCGAACCCCGTACCGCGCCGGCCCGCATCCGCGTCGCGCGGATTGCTGACGACGATCACCGCGCGCTCGCCCGCGCGCCTGGCCTCGATCTCGATCACGCCGCCGTCGATCCGGGTCGCGATGCCGTGGCGCACCGCGTTCTCGACCAGCGGCTGCAGGATCAGCGGCGGCACCGAGACGACCCCCGCGTCGGCAGTCACCGACGCCTTCACCCCGAGCCGGCGGCCGAAGCGCACCTGTTCGATCCGCAGATACTGCTCGGCCAGTGCGATCTCCCGGCCGAGTGTGACGCGTGTGGTGCCGCCGAGCGTCAGACTGTCGCGCAGGAAGTCGCCGAGCAACTGGCACATGAGCCGTGCCTTGTCCGGATCTGGCCCGATCAGTCCGGCGACGGAGTTCAAGCTGTTGAAAAGGAAGTGTGGATCGACCTGGGCGCGCAGCGCGCGGAGCTCGGCGTCACGATGGGCGATCTGGGCCTCGAGCGCGCGCCGCTCTGCCGCCACCGACTCTTCCGACGCCTGAAGGAGATAGTGCACCGTCACCGCCAGGAGATACCCGAACGCGCCGAGGCCGGACAGGAGCGCGAAGAGCTCCGTCAACTGCCCAACCGGCAGCACGACACCCAGGCGGCCGAGCGCCTGCCACCAGAGGCGCCCGAGGCCCGCCCACAGCGCCGAGGTAATGATGGCGGCGCCCACCGAGGTGACACCGACGTTCAGCGCGCTCGTCCGGGAGAGCGGCAGCGCCCGGCACAGATACCACGCCGAGAGCGAGACTGGGGCGGCAACAATGCCGAGCGGGAGCCCGAACAGCATGACCGACGTCCAGGCGCCGCCGAACAGCGCCTGCACGAGCAGTCCGATGGTGGCGCCCACCAGCGCCCATCCGATCAGGTGCAGTCGCAGGCGCTGCCGGTCGCCGAGAATCGGATGCATCGGCTAGGTTTTGATCTCGATGCCGCCCATGATCGCGAATCCGCGAACGATCAGCCGGTTGCGCGCGGCCTGGGTGCCAGTGCTCGAATCCTCGGCGCCCCCCATGATCGGCGTCACGCGGTTCGAGACGTTCCAGTCCGGCGGTACCGTGATTTCAATGCCTCCCCACAGCGCGAAGACGTCGATGGTCGCCTCGCCGTTGGCGGTCGCCGCCTGGCGCAGGTCGACCTCGATCCCACCCATGATCGCCGTCAGATCCCCGCGCTTGAATGCCGGCGACGCAATGCGGCGCTGGATGCCCGACCACATCGCGAACTCCGAGATTTCTGCATCGGCCGACGGGGTCACGGTGTCCGGCACGCCAGGCTCGCCGCCGAACCGGCGTGCGGGCCGCTTTCGCGCCGGGGCGGCCGCCAAACGCGCGCGTCATGATCAGAATCCCGAACCCGACGATGGCCAGCGGCCACCAGTCCCAGATGTGGACGCGAATCCTGAACACCGAATCGGCCGTGAGTGAGGCGCCAAGCAGCACAATCAACCCGCCGAAGATCTGCCCGGACCGCGAATCGCTTTGAAACAGTTTGGCCAGGCCAAGCGCAACGAGCGCGAGCGGCCAGTAGCGAAGGATGTCGCCCGCCTCCATCCACCCGATGTTGTCGGCGGTGAGCGCGAGGCCGAAGACAACGATCATCAAACCCAGGACCACCTGGGGCGTCATGCGAACCGAGGACATCTGCTGGGCCATCTTACGGCCGCCTTTCCGGGGCGTCACTCGCAAACGTCTTCGGCGAGCACCCGTGTTTGTTGGAGGCGAACATCATCGACACGCCGGCGGCGACGATGAAGAGCGGCCAGGACTGGCGCAGCGACAGGATGTCGTAGCTGTGCAGCAGCAGGACGCCGCCGATGCACAGGAACCACAGGCCTTTGCCGACGCGGTCGGAGGCCTCA
This sequence comes from uncultured Acidobacteriota bacterium, assembly GCA_963816795.1. Lineage (GTDB taxonomy): Bacteria > Acidobacteriota > Vicinamibacteria > Vicinamibacterales > SCN-69-37 > CAWFLT01. The sequence continues at coordinate 182,068 of CAWFLT010000012.1, forward strand.
CTGTTCAGCAAGTGCCCCGCGCCGAGGACGAGGAAGACGACCGGCCACAGATGGCGCAGGCCGGCGCGCCAGCCGAGGTCAAGCTGGCCCGAGAGCAGGACCAGCCCGACCGCGATGAGCAGCAGGCCGAACGTGAAATGCGACGCCTGTTTGGAGGTCATCGCACGCCATCCAACATCGCCGCCAGCGCCACCGGCCGCGTCAAGACGAGCCAGAACAGGGTGACCGCCGCGGCACCCGCCGCCGCGCCGACCACCGCCACGCCCACCAGCCATCGTTGTGTGAATGTCACGTCGAGCTCCTTGCTGTCCTGGTCGAGAATACGGAGCCCCGGCGGCGGCGTCTCCAGCGGGCCGGCCAGTAGCGGCAGATTCTCGGTCAGTGACGCCGGCGTGCGGCAAAGGCGTCCCGAAGCGGACACTGGGATCGGGCTGAACGCGCTCGGCAACGCCTGCATCCTGACTTACAATCGAACGCGAGGCTCTCGATGGCGTTGTTCTCACGTGGTACTCCCGCTGTTCCTGCTCCCGGTCCGGCCGACCTCGAGCCGTTGCCCGCCGAAGCGCTGGTCTCGCTGCGCAACGTCGAGAAGTCGTATGCGCATGGCGCGACCCGCACGTGGGTCCTCCGGCGCGTCACGCTCGACATCAAGGACGGCGAGTTCGTCTCGATCATGGGGCCGTCGGGTGCGGGCAAGTCGACGCTCCTGCACATCATCGGCATGCACGACAGCGCGTGGACCGGCGACTTCTACTTCGCCGGCCAGCCCGTGCACCGCTTGAGTCCCAAAGATCGCGCCCGGCTGCACAAGCAGCACATCGGTTTCGTGTTCCAGAGCTATCACCTGCTGGACCATCTGACGGTGTACGAAAACCTCGACGTGCCGCTGTCGTACCGCGACATCAAGAAGTCCGAGCGCGACAGCATGGTGTGCGACATCCTCGATCGCTTCTCGATCGTCGGGAAGAAAGACCTCTACCCGAACCAGCTGTCCGGCGGCCAGCAGCAGCTGGTGGCCGTGGCGCGCGCGATCATCGCGGCGCCGAAAGTCGTCCTCGCCGACGAGCCGACCGGCAACCTGCACTCGAGCCAGGGCCGCGAGATCATGGAGCTTTTCAAGAAGCTGAACGACGCCGGCACGACGATCGTCCAGGTGACGCACTCGGAGACCAACGCCGGCTACGGTTCGCGCGTCATCGAGCTCAAGGACGGATGGGTGGTGGCGTGATCCTGCCGGGCCGCGGGGCCCGGTCCGCGTTGGTGGCGGCGGCGCTCCTCCTCGTGGCGGTGGTCGGCTGCCGGCGCGGCACGCCTCCCCGGCAATTTCCCATCACCGGCCAGATTCTGGCGGTTCACGCCGATCGGCACGAGCTGACCATCAAGCATGGCGACATCGCCGGGCTCATGCCTGGCATGACGATGACGTTCCCGGTCGTCCCGGCGTCGCTGATGGACGGGCAGACCGCCGGTGACCAGGTGACGGGGACGCTCGAAGTTGGCGATGCGGGCGCGCGGCTGGTCGCGCTGACGAAGACCGGGACGGCCCCGCTTCCGAGCGCGTCCGAAGTCGCGCTCGCGAGCGGCGTCCTCAACGTCGGTGACGAAGTCCCGGACGCCGCCTTTCTCGATGAGCGCGACCGGCGGCGCGCGTTCTCCGAATGGAGAGGCACGCCGACGCTCGTCACGTTCATCTACACGCGGTGTCCGTTGGCGACGTTCTGTCCGTTGATGAGCCAGAACTTCGCGACGATTCAGCGGACGATCGCCGAAGATCCCGCGCTGCGCGGCCGCATCAAGCTCATCTCGGTCTCATTCGACGTCGAGCACGACACACCGGCGGTGCTCGCCGCGCACGCGGCGAAACTCAAGGCCGACCCGGCCGTCTGGACCTTTCTCACCGGCGACCGGGTCACGATCGAGAAATTCGCCGCGAGGTTGGGTGTCGGCCTGATTCGGCCTGCCGACTCGCCCGCCGAATTCACGCACAACCTGCGGACGATCCTGATTGGCGCCGACGGGAAGGTCGCACGCATCTACTCGGGTAACGAATGGACGCCGGGCGCCGTCGTCGCCGACCTTCGCGCCGTCGTCCAGCTCCCGTGATCGAGGCGCCGGCGCCGCTTCCCGCGCCACGACGGCGCGACTTCACGCCCGCCGAACGGCGCGTGATCGCGAGGCTGCGGACGCCTGCCGCGGTGCAGCGGTTCCTGAACGACCTGCCCTACAACACGGAACCGCCGCCGGATCCGGCGACGCTGAGATCCTTCCGCGGCGTCATCGCACACCACACGGCCAATTGCCTCGAGGCGGCGATCTCCGCCGCCGTGATCCTCGAGCAGCATGGCTACCCGCCCTATGTCATGAGCCTCGAGTCGATTGACGGGCTCGACCACGTGATCTTCGTGTATCAGGCCGCGGGCCGATGGGGATCGGTGGCGCGGTCTCGCGATCCCGGGCTGCACGGCCGCCGGCCCGTCTTCCGCTCCCTGCGGCATCTGGCGCTGACGTACTTCGAGCCGTACATCGACGACACGGGCTGTCTGAGGGCCTATGGCGCCGTCGACCTCCGCGTTCTGGGCCGCTACGATTGGCGCCTCTCCCCGGGAAACGTGTGGAAAGTCGAGCGGCTGCTCTTCGAGATCCCTCACCGCCCGATCCGATCGTCGCCAGCGCGTGTCGCCCGGCTGCGACGGCGCTACTTCGCGTTCAAACGCGTCCACCCCGACCGGAAGCCGGTCGCGTACTACGATCGGCGGACGTGGACGCCTTTGCCGCAGCACTTCAAATGAGGCAATGGGGCAATGGGGCAATGGGGCAATGGGGCAATGAAGTTCGACATTGCCTCATTCACTCATTGCCTCATTGCCTCCATTGCCTCATTGCTGAGTTCAGTCCAAGGTCGAAGTCTCGCTCGGGCTTCGTGATCGGCTCCTGCTTGGCGGCCTTGAGCGCTTCTTCGAACCGGCGCGAGAGCGCGTCTCCGCGTGTCTTCTCGGACTGCACGGCCTGGTCGAATAACGCGTCACGGCGTGCCTTTTCGTCCGCGAGAATCCGGTGCGCGTCGTCCAGCTTGGGCTTGTCGGCCCGTTCCAATTCAACGTGACGGACGACGCGGCGCAGTCCTTCGTCGATGACGAGCGTCGCCTGGCAGCAGGGACACGTGACCTCGTATTCCGTTCGGAGCTTTCCCATCGCGACCCGCCTTCGTATGGTCGCGCCCGGCGCGCGAACCCCGGCACTATGATACGCACATGTCGCGCGACTGGCTGGACGTCAGAATTGTCACTTACAACATCCATCGGTCGCGAGGGCTGGATCGGCTGATCCGGCCGCAGCGCATCGCCGCGGTCCTGCGCGCGGTCGACGCCGACATCATCGCGCTGCAGGAAGTGATCGGGCCCGGCCTCGGCGGGCCAGGCCATGCGGAGGAAATCGGCGCGGCGCTCGGCATGGGCTGGGTGATGGCGCCGACGCGGACGCTGCGGCGCCATCATTTCGGCAACATGGTCCTCAGCCGATATCCAATCCGCGACCACGCCCAACTGGATCTGTCGTGGAAGACGTGCGAGCCGCGGAACAGCCAGCGAGTGGCGATCGAGATCGGACCCGGCCGGCCGCTTCACGTCTACAACGTGCACCTCGGGACGGCGTTGCTCGAGCGCCGGTACCAGGCGCCGCGCCTCGCCGCCTGGGTGCAGGATCGGCGCATCCACGGTCCGAAGGTCGTGGTCGGCGATTTCAACGAGTGGGGACGCGGCTTCGTGTCCGACCATCTGGCAGAACGGCTGAAAAGCGTCGACCTCTATCCGCATCTGCGGCGCCGTCGCACCTACCCCGGCTTCTTCCCGGTGCTGCACCTCGATCACATCTACTTCGACGGCGACATCGAGATCCACCGTATCGAGCTTCCCCGCTCGCGCCAGGCACTCGTCGCCTCAGATCACCTGCCGCTCGTCGCCGACCTGCGCTGCCGCTGCTGAGGGGACGGGCCGTCGTCCGACAGGCTCGGCTGGGTGGGGCACCCGCGCTGCGAAGCGACGCGGCTCGAGCGCGGGGTCGGGCCCCGCGCTCGAGAAGTCGCTTTCTTTAGGAGCGCGGGGCCCCACCCCCGCGCTCGGGCCGCGCCGCTTCGCGGCGCGGGTGTCCCCTTTGCAAAAGATGATTGCAATGTGATATCACTTTGAAATCACGACGCCCTGGAGGCGACCATGATTCGCGAACAGACCCGTTCGACCGTGTCCGGCTGGCTGATGCTCCCCCTCCTGATCGCGGCGGTGGCCGCCACGGTCTGGCTCTTCGTCTACGCCGCTCAGCGAGAGTCTCCGCTGATCGCGCTCGCGCTTGTGCTGCTCGTCGGGATCGCGATTCTGGCGCTGGGCTTCTTCGTCGTCTACCCGAACGAGGCGCGCGTGGTGACGCTGTTCGGCAAGTACTCCGGCAGTGTCAAAGTGGACGGCTTCCACTGGGCCAATCCGTTCTTCCGCAAGAAGCACCTGTCACTGCGCATCCGCAACTTCGAGAGTCAGAAGATCAAGGTGAACGACCACGAGGGCAATCCGATCGAAATCGCCGCCATCGTCGTCTGGCGTGTGGTCGAGACCGCCGAAGCCTCGTTCGAGGTCGAGAACTACGAGCACTACGTCAAGGTGCAGACCGAAGCGGCAGTGCGCAATCTCGCGACGCAGTATCCCTACGACGCCTACATCGAGGGACACAAGTCGCTGCGCGGAAACACGAACGAGATCGCCGACCAGTTGAAGACCGAGGTGCAGGACCGGCTCGTCGAAGGCCGGCGTCGAAGTGCTCGAGACGCGCATCAGCCACCTCGCCTACGCGCCGGAGATCGCGGCCGCGATGCTGCAGCGTCAGCAGGCGGGCGCGATCATCGCCGCGCGTCAGCGGATCGTCGAAGGCGCTGTCGGCATGGTCGAGATGGCGCTCGACCTCCTCTCACAGCGTGGCGTCGTCGAGCTCGACAACGAGCGGAAGGCCGCCATGGTGAGCAACCTTCTGGTCGTCCTGTGCGGCGACCGGAACACGCAACCGGTCATCAACGCCGGGACCATCTATCAATAACGCCCGTGCGCCCGGCGCGAACCGCCGGGCGCGCGCCCACTTTCAATGGCCGAACGCAAGCCCTTCCTCCTCCGGATCGATCGCGACGTGCTCGACGCGTTGCAGCGATGGGCCGACGACGATCTGCGGAGTTTGAACGGTCAGATTGAATTCGTGCTGCGGCGGGCGCTGGAGCAATCAGGGCGCACCGGAAGCTCAAGATCTTTCAACACGAAGGACACGAAGAGACAGGGCGATCAGGAGACTAGCTCTTCTCCGCGCCATCTTATTCTGATGGCGTGGGGCCCCACCCCCACGCTCGAACGCTCGGGGCTCGCTACGCTCGCTCCCTCGCGGTGTCTTAGTTCTTCTCCGTGCCCTCTAGATCTTCTCCGTGTCCTCGTTCTTACTAGCTCTCCTCGAAGTCCGGCTGAGGCGGCGGCGCGTGTCGCGTGGAGGGACGAAGCGCTTCGCGGTGGTCGTAGACGGGAAGGCCCTCGAGGTGGCTCGCGATGGGACAGCCCCCGGACTTGCGGGCGATGACGACGGTCACGGGACTTCCGGCGACCCCCTCACGAAACCCGACCTGGCATCCGCACCCCAGCCGCGCGTTGATCAACGCTGGCGTCATTGCGCCTCCGGGCTCGCGCTGGCCACCAACGCCTTGACCTGCGTCTCGAACCACTCCTTGGTCGCGGGCCCCGGATGCTTGAGCATCACCGTCCCATCGGGCCGTACGAACCAACTCACTGGAATGGCGAACACGGCGTCATAGGCCTCGAGCAACGAGTCCTTGCCGGCGCCGACGAGCACGGGGTAATTCATCTTGAACTCGGCCGCGAAGGGCCGCAGATCCTCGGGCGTGTCGTCGGTGGAGATCCCGAGCACGGTGAACTTCTGCTCGCGGTACTTTTCAACCAGCTCGACGAACATCGGGATTTCGGTCTTGCAGGGCCCGCACCAGGTGGCCCAGAAGTTGATGAGCAGCGGACGGCCCTTGAAATCGGCCAGCTTCACGTCGGCGCCGTTCATGTCCTTGAGCGCAAAGTCGAGGCGGGCGCTCTCGGACGCGTTGGTGGACGGCGTCTCGTCGGTCGCGCACGCCGCGGCGGCGCCGAGCCCTGCCAGCAGCGCCAGCAACACCCACCCTCGCGGCCCCATCGTCTGCCGATCAAACATGCTCATCGCCTCAGCAGGCTCCACATTACTACAGTCGTCGGGTCGCGACTACCTCGACGATCCGCGCCGGTCCCACCGGAATGCCGGCTGGCCGAGCGACCTCATTCCCGGGCAGTGTCCTCCGCCGGCCGCGGCGTCGGCGCGGGACCGCCGAGCGTTTCCGGCAGTCGCGCGGGGGCACGCAGTTTGCTGGGGTGGGCGTCCAGCCTCCGGCGTCCCCCTCCGGCACGGCGCACGGTGATCAGCGGTTGTTGCCGCGCTGCCGGTGTAAGATTCGTGGCACGGTCCCGATTGGCCTCGTCTTGGCTGCTTTGAGGTGACGCTATGCGGATGCGCTTTTCGCGCACGCTTCCCCTGATCATTGGCTCGCTTACGCTGGCCGTAGCGGCCGTCTTCCCGGCGCCGGTGACCGCGCAAACGCCGTTCGTCCCGTACTTCGGCAAGAACCGGGTGCACTACAGCAAGTTCGAGTGGCACATCTACAAGACGGACCACTTCGAGATCTTCTATTACCCGGCGCTCGAGCCCCACCTGGAACGAATCGCCTCGTTCGCCGAGAGCGCGTATCAGCGCATCAGCGGCGAACTGAAGCACGACCTGGCCGAACGCGTGCCACTCATCCTCTTCAAGACGCAGAGCGAGTTCCAGATGCAGAACATCTCGGGGGGCGAGCTGCCCGAGGGCGTGCTGGCGTTTGCCGAACCCGAGCGGAACCGGATGGTGTTGCCGATCGATGAGCCGGGCGACCAGCTCTACCGGCTGATTACGCACGAGCTCACCCACGTCTTCGAGTTCGACATCATCCCCCGCGGCATCCTCGGCGCTTCGCTGCCGCTGTGGATGGACGAAGGCCTGGCCAACTACATGGCCGGCTACTGGAACGTGCTCGACCTGATGCAGGTGCGTGACGCCGCCATCACGGACAACGTGCCGAGGATGAGCCAGTTCGAGACGCAGCCGCTCTCGGGCCGGTTGCCCTACTCGCTCGGTCACGCGACGTTCGAGTTCATCGAGGCGCGCTGGGGGAAGGAAGGGCTGCGGCAGTTCCTCTTCTCGCTGCGCAAGAGCATCATCGGCGGCGGCGAGAGCGCGTACGAAGAGGCGCTCAAGCTGAAGCCGGAGGAGTTCGACGAGCAGTTCGACCGCTACCTGAAGGAGCGGTTCAAGCCGTTCCGCGACAAGGAGCGACCCAACGACTACGGCCGCAACCTCGCGCCGAGCCCGGAGAAAACGAACTACGTCGCGGTGCTCTCGATCGAGCCGTCGCCGTCGGGCGACATGATGGCGGCCGTGGTCGGCAACCGGAAGGATCAGGAGCTCGACATCGTGCTCATCTCGTCGAAGGACGGGCAGGTGATTCGCAACCTGACCAAGGGCTTCGACAAGGACAGCGGCTACGAGTACATCGCGACGGCCGGCGGTCTGCGCGGGAACCTGGTGCCCTGGATCGCCTGGGCGCCGACGACTGACCGCATCGCGTACTTCGCGCGGACGGAAAAGCACAAGACGCTGGTGCTGCACAACATCGCCACCGGCGATATCGAACGGCGTTTCGAGCTGGCAAACATCGACGCCCCGGAGTCGCCGGCGTTCAGCCCGGACGGCCGCGTCGTCGCGTTCTCCGGCCTGCAGGAGGCGGTCGCCGACATCTTCACCATCGACGTCGAGACCGGCGAGATCAAGAACATCACGAAAGACACGATTTCCGACTACGCGCCCACCTTCTCGCCAGACGGCAAGACGATCGTGTACACGGGCGCGGATCAGCGGCAACGACAAGCTCTTCCAGGTGGACGTCGCCGGCGGGGCGAAGAAGCGGCTGACGTTCGGCAGCCACGACGACACCGCGGCCAAGTTCTACAACGAGCAGGTGATCGTGTTCTCTTCGACCGCGATTCCACCGACCGTGCAAATGCCGGAGCCGGTCGCGCGCAACGCCAACATCCCGAACATCTGGACGCTCAACCTCGCCACGGGTGACCTGCGGCAGTGGACCGACACGGTGACCGGCAACATTTCGCCGGTCGTCCTGCATTCTGGCGCCGCACTCCGCGTCGCATTCATCTCGTACTACAAAGGCGAAAACGGCATCCATGCGATGGTCGGCGACAAGCCGATCGCGACCATGGCCAGCTCGGACTTCGGGAGCCCGGACGATCCGGTGATCGCGTTCACTCCACCGATGAGCCACACGCTCGTCCGCGACAACATCCACAAGAAGAAGTTCTTCGAGAAGATGACGCTGGCGGGCCGCCCGCCGGTCAACCTGGGCGTCACCAGCGGCGGCGACTTCTACGGCAACACGCAGATCACGTTTACGGATGTGCTCGGCGACAAGCAGTTCAGCTTCTTCATGCAGTCCGTCCAGCAGTACCGCACGATGGTGTTCTCGTACGTGAACATCGAGCGGCGGATGCAGGTACTCGCTGCAAGGGTTCTCGCAGGACCAGTTCTACTACGGCCAGTACTCACAGGCGCTCTACGATCCCATCCTGTCGCCGTACATCACGCGCGATCTCGCCGAAGCGGTGTCGAGCCAGCGCGGCGGCACCGCGTTCGCGATCTTCCCCTTCAATCGCTATACGCGTCTGGAGTTCTTCGGCGGCTACCAACACCTGTCCGAGCGGTACACCAATCCAGATCTGCAGTCGCTGGCCGACGAATACCAGGTCGACCAGTACGGCCGGCCCGTGTTTCGCAACGGACACATGATGCCGCTCGGCGTGACGCTGGTCCAGGAAACCACCGTCTTCCGGGAGTACGGCCCGGTCGCTGGAAACACGTTCAAGGTCTCCCTCGACTTCTCGCCGGGCATCAGCGAAGCGTGGCTGTCGCGACAGTCGGTCGATGTCGATGCCCGCCACTACACGCGGCTGGCCTCGAACGGCGTCCTCGCGCTGCGGTTCAAGGGCTTCAAGAGCTTCGGCCGGAACCCCGACTTCAACTATTTCGGCGGCAACTCCGAGATGCGAGGCTACGAGTACCTCCAGTTCATCGGGCAGGACGGCTTCTTCGCCAACGCCGAACTGCGCTTCCCGCTGATCGAAGCGATGTTGACCCCGCTGGGGGTCCTCGGCGGCCTGCGCGGCGTGTTCTACGGCAACATCGGAGGCGCGTCGTTCCCAGGCCAGGGCTTCCGCTTTGGCAGTAGAGGCGACGAGCTCTACACGCCGCTGCTCGGCTACCAGGTCGTCGACATCTTCGGTACCGTCGTGCCGGTGTACGGCGATCCCGTCATCGTGAACGGCCTGCGCCTCATCGACGGCCGCGCGTCCTACGGCCTCGGCCTCGAAACGTTCATGCTCGGCTTCCCGATGCACTTCGACTGGTCGTGGAAGACGCTCTTCAACAAGGACTGGGAGGACGCGTTCTTCGCCTCGGTCGGCGGCAGCGACGCCTTCCGCAAGGTCAAGTTCACGTTCTGGATCGGGTATGACTTCTAGAACTTCAAACTTCGAAGTTCGAACTTCGAAGTTCAAAGTTCGCGTCGGCGTGTGAACTTATCGCCGAAACGAAGCGCAGACTCCTACACCGAGATGGTGCAGGTCGTCCTGCCGAACGACGCCAACCCGCTCGGGTTCATCCTGGGCGGGACCGTCATGCACCTGATCGACATCGCCGGCGCCATCGCCTGCCACCGGCACACGCGCAGCCTGCTCGTCACGGCGGCCGTCGATGGGCTGCAGTTCCTCCATTCGATCAAGGTCGGAGACCTGATCCTCCTGCGCGCGAGGGTCACGGCGACGTTCACGACCTCCCTCGAAGTGGAAGTCGAAGTGCTGTCAGAAGGGATCCTCTCCGGCGAACGCCAGCTGACAACCTTCGCCTACCTGACGTTCGTGGCCATCGACCAAGCCGGAACGCGGCTGACCATCCCTCCGCTCATCCTCGAGTCCGAAGACGAACGCCGGAAGGCGGCCGAAGCGGCCGACCGGCGCGCCGCACGCCTCGAGGCGCGCAAAAAACTGCTGTCGCGGTCCTGAATCCTCTACACTCGCCTGCAGTCGCACGCGCCGCACCGCGTGATCCGCGCCTTTTTCGAGAATCAGCCGCGCCCGTTCGCGCGTCGGTGCGATGTTCTCGCGCAGGTTGACGCCGTTGATGCTGCGCCAGATCTCACGCGCGGTCCCGACCGCCTCGTCATCGGACAAGGCCGCGTACCGATGGAAGTACGACGCCGGATCGCGAAAGATCGTCTCGCGCATGCGAAGGAAGCGCGCCACGTACCAATCCTCGATGTCCGATTCGAGGGCGTCGATGTAGATCGAGAAGTCGAAGAAATCCGACACGAACACCCGGGCCGGCCGGCCCGGCGCCCCGTCGCCCGTCTGCAGCACATTGAGCCCTTCGACAATGACGATATTGGGCCGATCGACCACCTGAAACTGCCCGGCGACGATGTCGTACGCCTGGTGGGAGTACACCGGCGCGTGGACGGCGCCGGCCGCGGTCTTGATGTCCTTCATGAACTGGACCAGCCGGCGGACGTCGTAGCTTTCCGGAAACCCTTTTCGCTGCAGCAGCCCTCGCGCCTCGAGCACGCGATTCGGCAGGAGGAAGCCGTCGGTCGTCACGAGGTCGACGCGCGGATGCGCCGGCCAGCGCGACAGCAGCGTTCGCAGGATGCGCGCGAACGTGCTCTTGCCGACGGCGACACTGCCCGCGACCCCGATCACGTAGGGCGTCGGCGCCGGCAGCGCCCCAAGGAAGGTGTCGCTCGCGGTATGGAGGGTCTGGGTGGCGGCGACGTGCAGGTTCAGCAACCGCGAGAGCGGCAGATAGACAGCGCCGACTTCGTCGAGTGAGACCAGCTCGTTGAGGCCCTGCAATTCGCGCAGGTCGGACTCGCCGAGCGTGAGCGGGGTCGCGGCCCTGAGGCGAGCCCACGACGCCCGGTCGAAGTCGAGATACATTCGCTGGGAGCGGCGGCCCTCGGCCGACAGACGCACGCTACTTCTTGAAATACGCCTCGTTCTGGCCGATGAAGTCCTTCCACTTGTCCGGCACTTCGTCGAGCGCAAAGATGGCTTCGACCGGGCACGCCGGGACACAGGCGCCGCAATCAATGCACTCGTCGGGATGAATGTTCAACATCGTCGCCGACTCGAAGGTCGCCTCATCCTTGCGCGGGTGGATGCAGTCGACCGGACACACGTCCACGCAGGCGGTGTCCTTCGTGCCAATGCAGGGCTCAGTGATGACGTAGGCCATTCTCTCCTCACGAAAGCGACGGACGCGTCGAGTCAGCGCAGGCACGCCAGCGTTCGGCAGGCCCGTAAGCAATTGTACATGCCTTCCGCGACGGTTCAACAGACCCCGCTCGTCGGAGGTAAGATCGAGCAACGATGTCTGGGCGGGCGTATCGACGGAGCCTCGCCGGACTGGCGTTCGCGCTGGCCGCGCCCGCGGCGGCCGCCGCCCAGGCCGCCGATCTGCCGTACGGCAGCACGCGGGCCTTGAATCTCGGCGGCGAGCTCTCGGCCACCGTCGGACCCCCTGATTCGTCGGCGTTCTTCAACTACACCGACTATGAGCGCAACACGCTGCGGCTGGCGCGGATGAGACTCTTCGCCGAGTGGCGGCCGGCGCCCAGCGTTTCGGCCGTCGGCGAAATGCGGATCGAGAACGCTGACGCGGGTCGAGGCCGCGGCCGCGTACCTGCGTTGGCGGCCCTGGCAGGGCCACGACTTCGTGGTCCAGGCCGGGAGAATCCCTCCAGTCGTCGGCGTCTACAGCCGCCATGCGTACGGGCGCGACAACCTCGTCATGGGGATGCCGCTCGCCTATCAGTACCTCACCTCGCTTCGCCCTGATGCCCTCCCGGCGACGCTCGACGACGTCCTGCGCATGCGAGCCCGCGGCTGGCGGCCGTCGTTCCCCATCGGGTCGACCGAGGCGGCGCCGGGCATTCCGCTCGTGTCCGCAGCGCGATGGGACACCGGCGTACAGGCGCTCTGGCGGCGCCACTGGTTCGAGGCGGCCGGCGCCGTGACGCGCGGGGCCCCGGCAGTGCCCATGGTCCACGACCGCAGCGACGGCCAGCAGTGGTCCGGGCGCGCCGCGGTGCATCTGCCCGAGGGCCTGACGCTCGGGATCTCGGGCGCACGCGGCGCCTGGATCGATCGCGACGTCCTGCGTATCCTGCCGCCCTCGGGGGCGAGCGAGCGGGTGCAGACCCTCGTCGGCGCGGATCTCGAGTACGGCCGCCGGCGATTGCTGGTCCGCGCCGAATGGCTGCGATCGTCGTTCCATCTCCCGCTGCTCGCCGCGCCGGGAGCAGACACCGCGCTCAACGCGTGGTCGGGGTTTGTCGAGTCGCGCTATCGGCTGCATCCGCGCTGGCAGGTCGCCGTGCGGGCCGAACGGCTCTCGTTCGGGTCCATCGTCACCCCCAGCTCGGGATCGCCGCTGCCGTGGGACGCGCCAGTTGACCGGATCGAGGGGGTGGTTGGATTCAGGGCGACGCATCGACTCGAGTTCCGGGCCGGCTGGCAGCAGAACTGGCGCAGCGGCGGCCGCGTGCAGGAGCGCGGGTTCCCCGCCGTCCAGGCATTGCTGTGGTTCTGAGGCCGATGCTGGTGCCGCGTCTGGCGATCGTCGTGGGTCTGGCCGCTCTGCTCGGCGCACCGGGCGCCGCGGCCGTCGAGCGCGCCACCGGGACGATCCGCGGCCGCGTCACGGTCCCGGCGAACACCCGGCCGGCCGAGCGCCCGATCGTCGGTGACCTGCCGCCCAAGCCGCAGGACGCGGTCGATCGCCGTCGCGCCGTCGTCTACCTCGACTCGCGGCCCCAGCCGGCGTTCGACTACGTTCGCCCCGGCCGGGCCCGCATGGATCAGCGCGGCGAACAGTTCGTCCCCGCGCGTGCTCGCGGTCACTGTCGGCACGACCGTCGAGTTTCCGAACAGCGATGTGACGTTCCACAACGTGTTCTCGCTCTCGCGCGTGAAGGCCTTCGATCTCGGGCGCTACAAGCCGGGCAAGTCAGGCAGCATCGTGTTCGACCGCCCGGGCATCGTGCCGGTGTTCTGCGACATTCATTCGCACATGAGCTCGTACATCCTCGTCTTCAGCCACCCGTTCTTTGCGATGACCGATGAAGCTGGCGATTACGTCATCAGCGGTATCCCGCCCGGCGACTATACCGTGCTGGTTTGGAGCGAGCTGGGCCGCGCCCAGCCGAAACGCCTGACGCTGTCGGGCTCCGAGACGATCGAGGCCGACTTCCGGGTAGGCCGCGACGGCTCATGAGTCTCTTCTCTTCGCTGACCAATCGCATCTTCCTCGGCACGGCGCTGCTCGTGCTGATCGCGACCGGGGTGGCGATCTATCGCGTCAGCCTCTCGGTGCGGGCGCAGGCGGAAAGCAATCTGCGCGCCGGTCTGAATGAAGCGACGATGCTGGTGGACGAGCTGCTCCGGTTGCAATTCCGCGATTTCGTCGTCAAGAGCAAGCTCATCGCCGACGTGCCGCTGCTCAAAGGCGCCGCAGCGACCGAGGATCCGCCAACCGTCCGTCCGATCGCCGAGGAGTATCAAGTCACGCTCGGCGCGGATCTTTTTGTCGTTGTCGACCGCAACGATGCGCTTCTCGCGCGAGCCGGGCGCATTCAGCCGGACCTTCCGGCACTCACCCAGATCCTGACCGGCTGCCGGTCGAGCGGCGACGGCACGGCGTTCTGGCCGTATCAGAACGGTGTGCTTCACGCGGTGGCGATTCCGCTCGAGCCTGGACCGACGCCGCTCGGCACGTTGCTCGTCGGCTTCAGCCTCGATCAGGCGGCCGCCGAGCGTTTCAAGGCGGCGACCAACAGCGACATTGCATTCGCGCTGGGACCGCGCATCGTCGCGTCGACTCTCGGTGCCGAGCGCATGGCGGGCCTGGCCGACGCCGCCAGGCAGCCGGGCATCTTCGCGCGCTGGCTCGGCGATCAGGAATACGTCGGGCGCGTGCAGCCGCTCGGCGCGACCGGCGAGGCTGACGAACCGGTCGCCATCGTGATGCGGTCCCGAACGGAACACCTGAGCTTCCTGACGCCGCTCCGCTGGCAGATCGCCATCACCGGACTCGGCGCGATTCTCGTGGCGACGGTGTTGGGCTACGGCATCGCGCGGACGGTGACGCGCCCGCTGCGGGCGCTGACCGCCACCATGCGCGAGATCGCCGCGACCGGCGACCTGGCGCAGAAGCCGCCGGCGCCGAGCGCCTGGGACGACGAAGATGCGCGGTTGCTGGGGACGACGTTCGGGCAGCTCACCAACGCGCTCGAACGATTCCGGCGCGAAGCCGGCCAGCGGGAACGGCTGTCGTCGCTCGGACGCCTCTCCACCGTCATCGCGCACGAGATCAGGAACCCGTTGATGATCATCAAGTCGGCCGTGCGGGACCTGCGACGGCACCCGGCGACGAACGTCGCGGACGCGGCCGCGAGCATCGACGAAGAGGTGGCGCGATTGAACCGCGTCATCACCGACGTCCTGGACTTTGCCAAGCCGATCAGATTCGATCGCGCACCCGCCGATCTCGTGGAGATCTGCCGCGACGCCGCCCACGCCGCGTCGACCGGCCCGGGTGATGTGCCGGTCGTGGTGGCCGCCGATCCTGAGCGGGCGCCGCTCGTCACCGACGCCGAGCGGCTGCGAGGAGTGCTGGTCAATATTCTCAGCAATGCGCAGCAGGCGGTCCGCGCGCTGCCCTCGCCGCCGGCGGGCGACCCGATTCGAGTCGAGGTCTCACAGCCGTCACCCGAGCGGCGACGAATCCGTGTGATCGATCGCGGGACTGGCATCGCCGACGACGATCTCGCTCGAATCTTCGAGCCGTTCTTCACCACCAGACGCACCGGTTCGGGTCTCGGCCTGGCGATCGCCCGCAACGTCGTCGAGGGGCTGGGGGGCACGATCGGCATCGACAGCGGCGTCAGGACCGGCACCACCGTACAAATCGAGATCCGAACCGAGTAAATTAGCCGCCGGATGTCTTCCATCCTCCTTGTCGACGACGAACCAAAGATCCGGCAGGCCCTGACGCAGGCGCTGCGCGACGAGGGACTCGACGTCACGGCCACCGGCAGCCCGCGAGAGGCGTTGAAGCTGCTCAGCGATCGGCCATTCGACCTGCTGATCGTCGACAACCTGATGCCCGAGTTGAACGGCCTCGATCTCATTCGAGAGGTCGCGAGCAATTCGCGCGACGGCGAGCGGCCGCAGATCCTGATGATGACGGCGCACGCCACCGTGGAGAGCGCCATCGAAGCGATGAAGCTCGGCGCGCTCGACTACCTGCAGAAGCCGTTCGAGATCGACGAGTTTCTCGTTGTCGTCGGCCGCGCTCTCGAGCACGGCCGGCTGCGGACCCACCACGATTACCTCATCACCGAGCGCGATGAGCAGTACGATCACTATGGCATCGTCGGCCGGAGCCGGGCGATTCAGGAGGTGGTCCGCACGGCGCGCCTCGTGGCGCAGTCGCGCAGTACCGTGCTCATCACCGGCGAGACCGGTACCGGCAAGGAACTCGTCGCGCGGGCCATTCACGACTGGAGCGCACAGCGGGAGATGCCGCTCGTGCGGGTGAACTGTGCAGCCCTGCCCGAGACGCTGATTGAATCCGAGCTGTTCGGACACGTGCGCGGCGCGTTCACCGGCGCCGTGTCCAACAAGAAGGGCCGATTTGCGCTCGCCGACGGCGGATCGATCCTGCTCGACGAGGTGGGCGTCATCGCCCCGGCGGTGCAGGCGAAGTTGCTGCGCGTTCTCCAGGAACGCGAGTTCGAGCCACTCGGGTCCGAGCGCACGATTCAGGTCGACGTCCGGGTGATCGCCGCCACCAACCGCGACTTGCGCCAGCTCGTCTCAGACGGCCGGTTCCAGGAGGATCTGTATTACCGTCTGGCCGTGATTCCGATCGCGATGCCGTCGCTGGCCCAGCGGCGGGAGGACATTCCGCTGCTGGTCGAGCACTTCATCCGCCGCCACGCCGGCCGCGCCGGCAAGCCGATCACGGGCATCACCCCTGAGGCCATGGCGCAGCTGGTCGACGCGCCGTGGCCGGGAAACGTGCGCGAGCTCGAGAACACGCTCGAGCGAGCGGTGGTGCTCGCGCCGCTGCCGGTCATCCATCCGAGCGATGTGATTCTGGTCGGCGCCCCGGGACCGGCGCTGCCCGGCCTTCCGTCGCTCAGCCTGAAACAGAATCTCGAGTGGATGGAACGGGAGACCGTCCGCCGCGCGCTCGACGCGGCGCGTGGCGTCAAGAAGGACGCCGCGGAAACCATGGGCATCAGCCAGCGCGCGCTCAGCTACTACCTGGCCAAGCATCGTCTCGAAGAACCCGGCGAGTGACCGGTTACGTACCGCGTAAGCCCTTTCGTCGCGCGTAAGCGCGGCTGCCCTGTTTTCCGCCGCCGCCCGGCATCAGCGGCAATTCGTTCACGGCACCGCCTTTGCTGACATGACGGACGTGCCGAGCGCCCGAAGGGGGCGAGGTGGTGCAGTGCTGGTGATGATTGGGGGACCGACGGTGCCTCAGCTTCGGTGCCGTTCTGAGGACGCCGGATCGATCATGCCAGCACGGCCTCCCGAGCCTCGCTCCCTTTGGACGCTCGGGCAGTTTGCGCCCGTTCGCGCTCGTCCCAGCCCGGGCGCAGATTTTTGGAGACTTCCGTACTTGAAGATTATCGATCGCTCCGTCTTGCGTGTCAGCCTGGTCGTCGCGCTCACCGTCATCGCCGCCTGCGGCGGCAGCAGTAATCCGAACAACCCGAGCGGGGGTGGCGGTGCGCCGGGACCGTCAGGCGCGACGATCACCATCCTCGCCAACGGCACCTTGAGTCCGAACACCGTGACGATCTCCGCGCGGCCAGAGCGTCACCTTCGTGAACAACGACTCGCGGGTGCACGACATGACGTCCGATCCGCATCCGACCCACACGGACTGCCAGGAAGTCAACGCAGTTGGCCTGCTGCAGCCGTCCCAGACGAAGCTCACGAACGCGCTGAACACGGCGCGCACGTGCGGCCTGCACGATCACGGGCTGCCGACCGACACCGGACTGCAGGGCCGCATCATCATCCAGTAGCCCGTGCGCACGTAGGCGGCCAGCGGCTTACCGACGGAACGGCCTGCGCGGGGTAAGATCGCACGGTATGCGATTGTCGTCAGTCCCGTTCCTGCGCCGGATCTTGCTCACCGCCACCCTCGGAACCGCCGCCTGCGGCGGATCGTCGCCGCCGACGCAGCCATCGGGACCGCCGGTGGCGACGTCGACGATCACGATCACGGCTGCTGGCGCGAATCCCAGGAATGTGGTTATCAATGTCGGCGAGCGCGTCCGGTTCATCAACAACGACAACCGGAATCACAACATGACGTCGGACCCGCACCCGGACCACAACGACTGCCCCGACGTGAATCAGGTCGGCATCCTGACGCCAGGCCAGTCCCGCGAAACGGCCAACCTCGTGTTCGCGCGGGTCTGCGGATTTCACGATCACGACCTGCCGGACTCGACCGCCCTGAAGGGGACCATCACGATTCGCTGAGGGCGACTTCGGTCGTCGATGGTCCGGGCCGGGCGATGAAGCACGCGCCGTCGGCCACGGCCGGCCAGGCGGCGCGGTAGCGCCGCCGCCAGCGATCGGCAAACGAGACCGCGTCAGCCGCCTCGACCAACGCCCAGACGCTGCCGCCAAATCCGGCGCCGAAACTGCTGGCGGCAAACGCGCCCGCCTCCCGCGCGAGGGCGGCCAGGGCGGAGGTTTCAGGAATCTGGTTGCCGAGCAGCGCCTCGGCGTCGTGCTGTGACGCCGCCGACAGTTCGCCGAGCGCGTCCTGATCGCGCCGGCGAAATGCCTCCGCCGCCAGCGGCACGCGCGCATCCTCGGCCAGGAAATGCCGGAGCCGCCGGACGAGGTCGGAGGCGGCGAACCCGGGGGCGTCCTCACCCGGGGCGACGAGCGGACGGAGGGTATCGTCGCAGTTGCCAAGCCCGTCGATCAACGCGGCCGCCGCATCAGGAGTGCCGACCACCTCCGCCAGGCTGCCACGCGGCGCGATGGACGGCTGGGACTGCGCAAACTGCAGGAGCGCTCGCGTCGCGAGCGAGGCGCGGTTGTAGCGCGTGCGCGCGCTTCCGGCTTTGTCGGCCTCGATGCCGCTGGCCATGACGACGAACCGCCACTCGTCGGGCATCGGGGCGTCGCCGGCGTGCCGCACTGGAAGGTAGGCGTAGGCGCTGACGTGATCGCCGCGGCACGACAGAATCGCCGTGTGGTCCTCACTGCCGCCATGCGTGCCGACGCCATGCGTGCCGGCCAGCGCACCGAACGTCAACCCGTTCTCGACGGCGCCGAGATAGCCGGCCAGATCGAAGCGGGTCGGCAACGCGGCGCGCCACTCGGGCCGGTGTTCGAGATCGGCGCGCCGCGCCAGTGCCGAGGCGACGGCGACGACCAGCGCGGACGAACTGCTCAGCCCGGCCGCGCGCGGGAGGTCGCTCGTGAAGACGAGATCGGTCCCGAGATCGGCGCCGGGAAAATTTGCCGCCAACCGGCGCGCGACGACCGCGACGTAGTTGGCCCATCCTCTGAACGACCGGCTGTCGCCCGTCGGGCGCACGTCCATCGCCACTTGCCACTTCGCGTCGATCGCTGACACCAGGCCGTCCGCACGCGGCCCGGCCACGATAGCGAACCCGCGTGGCGCCGCCGCGACCAGCGACCGGCCGCCGGCGTAGTCCGTATGCTTGCCGAAGATCTCGATCCGGCCCGGAACGAACCAGGCCCAGCGGGGCGGCCGGCCAGTCGAGCGTTCGAATGTCCGCACCGCGTCGTCGATCATGACGGCGCGGCTGTCGGCTTCGACCGGAGCGAAGCCGACCGTCGCCAGACGATCGGCGAGTGCGGCGCGCATCGTCATCGCCGGATGGGACCTACATGTGCACGATGCCAAGTGGCGGCGCGTTCCGCCACCGGCCGCGCGTGAAGTCGGGAACCTCCACCGGCTGCCCGCGGCGCGCCACCGACCGCGCGCTCGCCTCCACCACCGCGCTGAGCGCCGCGGCGTCGTAGACCGTCATGTCGGTCGGTTTGCCCTCGCGGAGGCACTTGATGAGTCGATAGTCTTCGATGAAGTCCATCCCGCCATGGCCGGCGCCTTTTGCCTGCTCGGCAATCTCCTTCCAGAGCGGGTGCTCGAACTCGGCCAGCAACGCGGACGCTTCGACCCAAGCGTCATTCTTGCCGCGCCCTTCGATGTAGGCGCGGTTCGGATAGCCCTGAAAGAGCCCCTTCGACCCCTGCACCAGATGGATCCGGCTGTACGGCCGCGGCAAGTTGGTGCAGTGCTGGACCATGATCGACCGGCCACGCGCGGTCTTGATCAGGCTGGTGTTCACGTCGCCGAGCACGTACTTCTCACGCCGCTCGGGCGCATCAGCCGGAAAATGGCTCGCCGCCCAGTCCTGCAATCCGCGGGACGGACTGCTCATCGACACCAGGTATTCGAACCGGTCGCCACGGTTGATGTCGAGGCAGTTGGCGATGGGGCCGAGGCCGTGGGTCGGGTACAGATTGCCGTCGAGCTTCATCGACCAGGCGCGGCGCCACAGACCCTCGTTGCGGTTCTCGAACTTGATGCCGCGCAGGTCGTGCAGATACCCACCCTCGGCGTGCAGCAACTCGCCGAAGAGGCCCTGTCTGACCATGTTGAAGACCATCATCTCCATGCGGTCGTAGTTGCAGTTCTCCATCATGATGCAGTGGCGGCGGTTCTTCTCCGCCGCCTCCACCAGAGCCCAGCAGTCGTCGAGCGTCATCGCGGCCGGCACTTCGGTCGCGGCGTGTTTGCCGTTCTTCATCGCCGCGAGCATCACCGGCACGTGCCATTCCCACGGCGTCGCCGTGTAGACGAGGTCGACATTGGCGTCCGCGCACAGCCGTTCGAAGTCGCGCTCGCCGCGCGAGTACACGGTCGGCACCGGCTGGCCGGCTTCGGTGATGACCTTGGTGGCCCAATCGGTCCGCTCCGGCCGGATGTCGCAGACCGCGGTGACGCGGCAGCCGGCGATCCGCAGCAGATTCCGGACGTGTCCGCCGCCTTGAAGGCCAATGCCGACGTAGCCGACGCGCACGGTCTCGATCGCGGGCGCGGCGAAGTCCACGCCGTAGGTGGCCTGCTCGGCCGTCGCCCGACTGCCTGCCCCGGCCGCGACGGCGACGACCGCCGCCCCGGTCTTCAGGAAGTCGCGCCGATTGGGATCGGGACGCTGCTCAGCACTCATACATCACCTCGTTACTTACGGGCGTGGGGCCCCACCCCCACGCCTCGAGCCCGCGCTGACAAACCGGCGCGGGGTGTCTGGACGTTAGTACTCATACACACCCTTGCCCGCCTTCCGGCCCAGGCGCCCGGCGCGCACGTACTGCGCGAGGAGCGGACACGGCCGGTACTTTTCGCCGAGGCTCCTGTGCAGATATTCCAGGATACTCAGCCGCGTGTCGAGACCGACGAGGTCAACCAGCTCGAACGGTCCCATCGGGTGGTTCAACCCGAGCTTCAGCGCCTTGTCGATATCGCGGGCCGAGGCGACGCCCTCCATCAGCATGTAGAAGGCCTCATTCCCGATCGATGCGTTGACACGGGTCGTGATGAACCCGGGGGACTCGCGCACCACGACGGTCTCTTTTCCCATCTGACGCGCCACCGCTTCGACTGCGGACAGCGTCTCGGGACTCGACTCGAGCGCCCGGATGATCTCGACGAGCTTCATCTTGTGGACCGGATTGAAGAAGTGCATGCCCGCCACGCGTGCCGGATCGGCCAGCGATCCGGCCAGTTCGGTCACGCTCAGCGCCGACGTGTTGGTCGTCAGCACGGCGCGCGCCGGTGCGGCGCGCTCGATCTCGGCGAAGAGCGCCAGCTTCAGGTCGAGCCGCTCCGGCGCCGCTTCGATGACGAAGTCGGTCTCGTCGAGCGCACCGGCCGAGATCGGGGGTCGTGGTGATGCGCGCGAGGGCGGCGTCGGCATCGGTCGCCGACGACTTTGCCAAGCTCCACGGCCTTCTCGAGCACGGCACCGATATGGCCCTCAGCGGCGGCGAGCGCGGCAGCCGACACGTCGTAGAGCCGCGTCTCGAAGCCGGACACGGCCGGCGGCATGCGCGATGCCATGTCCCATCGTGCCGGCGCCGAGGACGGTCACCGTCCTTACACTCATCGCATTGACCTTAGCCACTCTTCTTCACGGGCTTCACTTCCTTCATGCCCTTCATGTCATGAAGACTTTCCTCGATCGCCTCGATGGCGCGATCGATTTCCACTTCCGTATTGTAAAAGTGCGGAGCGATACGGATCCCCGCATTCGGACGATAGTCGACGACGACCTGCCGTCTCAGGAGCTCGTCGGTGACCCGTGCCCCATCGGGGACGTCGATCACGACCGAGCCGCCGCGCTCGTGATCGGCGTCCGGCGTGTTCAGCCGCCAGCCGCGCACGTTCGCGCCGTCGATCAGCCGCCGGGTCAGCCGGAGCGAGCGCGCACGAATCGCGGCGACGCCGATCTCGGCGACGATCTCATACCCGCCGCGGGCCGATGCCAGTGCCGGGACGTTTGGCGTCCCGCTCTGAAAGCGCTCGATGCCTTCTGCGTAACGAATGGCGCCGGTCTCGAAGCCAAATGGCGAGTCGTGGGCCGCCCAGCCGACGATCGACGGCTGCAGTTCGCCGATCAGGTCCGGCCGCACGTACAGATACCCGGCGCCGGGGCCGCCGCACAGCCACTTGACCGATCCCCCGACCGCAAAATCGACGCCCAGACCCGCCAGGTCGATCGGCACGGCGCCGGCGCCCTGGTAAATATCGAGGATCACGCGGGCGCCGACGTGGTGCGCGCGATCCACGACGGCCTGGACGTCCTGGAGCGCCGCGCTGCGAAACAGCACCAGCGACAATGGCACGAGTGCGGTCCGCTCGTCGATCGCCTCGACGAGCCGCCCGATCGGCGCGCGAATCGCGTCGTCGGATCGGACGTACTCGATTTCGGCGCCGTAGCGGCGGAAGCCCTCGAACAGATAGTGGTTGGTCGGAAAGTCGAGATCCTGCAGCAGGATCTTGCGGCGGCCGCCTGCGAACGACACACACGACGCCGCGATCGACTGCGCCACGGTGGCGTTCTGGTGCATGGTGATCGTGCCGGGCGCCGCGCCGATGATCGGCGCCAGCAAATCCCCGGTCCGGCGGCCCGCTTCCCACCAGCCCTCGTGCCAGGCGCGCACTCCCCGGTGATCCCAGCTGTCAGCGAACTCGTTCAGGTACTGCCTCGTGCGCCGTGGCATGGCACCGAGCGAATGGCTGACGAGATAGGTGCACGTCTCGAGGATCGGGAACTCGGCGCGCCAGGCGAGCAGTGGGTCCATCGATGACGAAGAGTCTAGTCTAAGAGCTCCGCGACACGAGCGCGTCTCAGGAGCTTCGCGGCATAACACGGGGTGCCGCTCCGTGTGAGCTCTTGATCTTGGTCACTGTCCCAGGTCTATCCACACCGTCTTGGTCTGCGTGTAGTAGTCGAGGGCGTGCGCGCCCATTTCGCGGCCGAAGCCGCTCTGTTTGTAGCCGCCGAACGGGGCCGCCGTGTCGTAGACGTTGTAGGTATTCACCCACACCGTGCCCGCCTTGAGCTTCGACGCCACGTAATGCGCCTTCTTCACATCGCGGGTCCAGACGCCCGCCGCCAGGCCGTACATCGAGTCGTTGGCGCGGGCGATCGCTTCGTCGACGTCGCCGAAGTCAATCGCCGCCAATACCGGCCCGAAGATCTCTTCTCGCGCGATGGTCATCTCAGGCGTGACATCGGCAAAGACCGTGGGTTGCATGAAGTAGCCCTTGCCGGTTCCGATATCGGTGCGGCTGCCGCCGGCAATGAGCGAGGCGCCTTCCTGCTTGGCGATGTCGATGTACTTGAGCACGCGCTCCAGTTGGCCCTTGGACGAGATCGCGCCCAGCCGCGTCTTCGGATCGAGCGGGTCGCCGGCCACCATCTTCTTTGTTCGCTCAGCGACCTTGGCGAGAAACTGGTCCTTGATCGAGCGATCGACGAGGAGCCGCGAGCCGGCGGCGCAGACTTCGCCCTTGCCATAGAAGATCCCGACCGTCGCGCCGCGCACGGCCGCGTCCAGATCGGCGTCCGGAAACACGATGTTGGGCGACTTGCCGCCGAGCTCGAGCGTGAGGTGCTTCACCGTGTCGGCGGCACGGCGCATGATGCCCTTGCCGGTCGTCGTGTCGCCGGTAAAGGCAATCTTGTCGACGCCGGGATGCTCGACCAGCGCCTGCCCGGCCACCCCGCCGGATCCGGTCACGATGTTGAGCACGCCCGGCGGGAAGCCGACGTCGCGAGCCATCTGACCGAGCGCCAGGGCCGTGAGCGGCGTCTGGCTCGCCGGTTTGAGGATGACCGTATTGCCCGTCGCCAGGGCCGGGGCGACCTTCCACACCGCGATCAGCAGCGGAAAATTCCACGGCACGATCGCGGCGACGACGCCAAGCGGCTCTCGCTGGGTATAGACGAAGCTCTGGCCCTTGACGGGAATCGTCTCGCCGTGAATCTTGTCGGCCCAGCCGGCGAAGTACTGGAGGCACTCGGCCGCCATGGGAATCTCGACGTGGCGCGACTCGGTGATCGGCTTGCCGTTATGGAGCGTCTCGAGGCGCGCGACCTCGTCCACCTGCTCCATCACCCGCTCGCCGAGTTTCCAGACGAGCCGCCCGCGCTCGCGCGCCGACATCTTGCCCCACGGTCCGGTCAGCGCCGCCCGCGCTGCCGCCACCGCCGCATCGACGTCAGCCGGTTCCGCGGCCGCGACGTCGGCGATGATTTCTTCGGTGGCCGGATTGACGACCGGCATCGTCGCGCCGCCCGCCGCGTCCCGCCATTCACCGTCGATCAGCAATTGCTTGCGTCCGAGCTGTGTCACTGCACTCCCCCACAGATCTTTCAACACGAAGAGCACGAAGACACGAAGAAGACGAAGATCACGAAGGCAACGAGTAATCTCAACTCAAAAAGATCTTTCATCTTTCAATTGAATCGAGGCAGCGGGACGACAAACCCAAGGCGTCTTCGTGCTCTTCGTCTCCTTCGTGTGCTTCGTGCCCTTCGTGTTGGAAAGATCTTGCTACGTGCCCGTGAACTTCGGGGCGCGCTTCTCCAGGCTCGCCGCAATCCCTTCCTTCGCGTCGGCGCTCTCGAACAGCAGTTGCTGGAGTTCTCGCTCGAGCGCGAGCCCTTCGCCGAAACCCGCCTCGAGGCCGGACTGCACGGCGCGCTTGATCCGGCCCGACCGCCCGGCTGGCCTTGTGCGGCGGCGTGAACGTGACGGCGTAGTCGATGACCGCTTCGCGAAACGATCGGCCGGCGAGCCGCGCGTCGTCCCAGACTTCGGTGACCAGGCCCATCGCCGCCCCCTCGTCCATCGTCATCAGCCGGCCGTTGACCATCAGCTCGATCGCGCGCGCCTTGCCGACCAACCGGGCGAGGCGCTGCGTCCCGCCGGTACCAGGCAGCACGCCGAGCGCGACCTCGGGCAGGCCGATCTTGCCGGCGTCTTTGCGGGCGACGCGGAGGTCCGCCGCCATCGCGATCTCGAAGCCGCCTCCCACGGTGTGCCCGTTCAACGCGGCGATGACCAGCTTGGGCGTCTGCTCGAGGCGGTTCATCGTTTCGTTCGCGTGGAGGCAGAAGTAGTACTTGAAGGCCGGCGTCGCCTCGCGCAGCATCCCGATCGTCGCCCCGGCGCAAAAGAACTTCTCGCCAGCCCCGATGAGCACGATGACGTGGACGGTGTCGTCCATGCGCGCCTCGAGAATCGCGGCATCGAGCTCGCGCATCAATTCATAGCTGTACGTATTCGCCGGCGGCTCATCGAGCGTGAGCACGGCCACGCCGCGGCATTACTTCGTAGTGGATTTTGGTCATCTTCTTTAGTTGCGCGCGGGGCCCCACCCCCACGCGCGCGCCCTCACGCCTCGCTACGCTCGGCTTCGGGCGGTCATCTTCCCTAGTTGCGCGTGGGGCCCCACTTCATTCATCGCGTTGGGGCCCCACCCCCAACGCTTGCCGCTTCGCGCGTGCGCGCTGCGCGGCGGCTGATGGCTCTCACGCGCGCCACTGACGGGCCGCTCGCCCTGAGCCGTCGAGGCTCCGCTCGGCTTCGGGCGGTCATCTTCGTTGCGCGTCGGGCCCCACTCCCACGCGCGCGCCCTCACGTCTCGCTACGCTCGTCTTCGGGCGTCAGCTTCTAGCTCTTCTCCGTGTCTCTCGCTCTTCTCCGTGGCCTCGTTCTTCTACGCTTCCGTCCGGACGTAATCGAAGTTGACCGGCTTGCCTTTGATCCCGCGTGCCGGCGGCGCGATGTAGTTGGCGAAGCGGCCCGGCTCGAAGATCGAGGCGTTCATGATCGACAGCAAGTACTCCTTGTCGGCCGGCGCCGGCAGCCACTCGTGCTTGCGTCGCGCCCATTCGTCGGCGCTCAGCGCTCGACCGGTCGGGTCGAAGTGGAGCCCCGCGAACTGGCCGATGCCGCGGTTGAACTTCCGATCCGGGAGCCGCAGCCGGTCGGACATCCCATGGCGGTCGAAGATCTTGTTCCACCGATCGACCCCGGCCTGACAGTCGCCGACGTACCAGTCGCGCAGCACCTCGTTCATCGCGTTGCGCATCGGAATCTCGAGCGTCTTGGTCTCGCCGTCGCGCACGGTCTGGAGCTTGTAAAT
The DNA here is from genome assembly GCA_963816795.1 of uncultured Acidobacteriota bacterium. Taxonomy (GTDB): domain Bacteria; phylum Acidobacteriota; class Vicinamibacteria; order Vicinamibacterales; family SCN-69-37; genus CAWFLT01. Next base: position 208,072 of record CAWFLT010000012.1, read on the forward strand.
GGACTCAGTGACCCGGTGGTCCTCCCACTTGACTTCCTCGGCGCGGCCCTTCAGCCCGTTGGCAAAGTACGACGCGGCGTTGGTCGAGATCTCGTTGCCGTGCAGATCGAGACTCAACGAAAACCAGAGGTTGATGTGCTTCTGGAGCATCGGCAGGTCGATGCCGCCCAGCCGGCGGATGTCCTCCGAGAAGCCGGCCTCCTTCATCAGCTCGCAGCTGCGCTCGATGATGCGGGCGATGCCGGTTTCGCCGACGAACATGTGGTGGGCTTCCTCGGTCAGCATGAATCGTGTCGTGCGCGACAGCGGATCGAGCGAGCTCTCCGAGAGCGACAGCAGCTGCGACTTGCCGTCTCGGTCGGTGAACATCGTGAACATGAAGAAGTCGAGCCAGGTGTCGATCGGTTCGTTGAACGCGTCGAGGATGCGCGGCTTGTCGCGATTGCCGCTCTGCCGGGCGAGCAGTTCCTCCGCCTCGTCGCGGCCGTCGCGGCCGAAATAGGAGTGCAGCAGGTAGACCATCGCCCACAGATGGCGGCCTTCCTCGACGTTGACCTGAAACAGATTGCGCAGGTCATAGATGCTGGGGCACCGGTGCCCCAGCCAGCGCTGCTGCTCGACGCTCGCTGGCTCGGTGTCCCCCTGCGTCACGATCAGCCGCCGCAATTGATTGCGGAACTCACCCGGCACTTCCTGCCAGACCGGCTGCCCGAAGAAATCGCCGAATCCGATCGTGCGGTTGACGACGGGGTCGGCGAGAAAGATGCCCCAGCGGTACTCCGGCAAGCGGACGTACTCGAAGTGCGCCCACCCCGACGGATCTACGCTCACCGCGGTCCGCACGTACACCTGGTGGTACTCCTGGAAGCCTTGCGGCCCCATATCCTGCCACCACTGGATGTACTGCGGCTGCCAGTGCTCGAGCGCGCGCTGCAGACGCTTGTTGAGGTGCAAATCGACGTTGTTGGGAATCTTATCTGCTGAGATCATGTTCGCCCATAGTCGAACTCCGCGCGCTCGGACGTGCCGTAGGCCGTGAGCGCGCCCTTTGGGCCGGCGGCGTTCGGCCGCTGAAAGATCCAGTTCTGCCAGGCCGACAAGCGGCCGAAAATCTTCGTTTCGAGCGTCTCCGGGCCGACAAATCGCAGGTTCGCTTCCATGCCGGTCAACGCATCCGGCGAGAGCGCCGCGCGCGCTTCAATTGCCTGCCGCACTTCGTCGTCCCAATCGAGCTCGTCGGGCGCAAAGGTGACCAGCCCGGCCGCGAGCGCGCCTTCCGCGTCGACCGGTTCGCCGACCGACAGCGCCTTCGAGACGCACTGTGGATCGCCGTAGAACCGCGACTGCAAACGTGACAACCCGTTGCTCATGGCATACGGGCCGGCGTTCATGCCCGACAACTGAATGGTATTGGGCCGTTCCGGATCGTTCAGCATGTACGAGCGATCGGCGGCAAGGGCAATCTCGAACAGCGTGCCCGCGAACGCGTTGCCCGGCTCGATCAGCGCGAAGAAGCTGCGCGCCGACAGATCGAGCCGCTTCAACGTGCGCTTGATGAAGTGCAGCACCTCGCGGACGAACCAGTCCGATTGCTGTTCGAAGAGCACGTCGTCGGCCTCGATCACCAGCGCGGGATCGCCGACGGCCTTCAGCAGAACCGTCCCGATCGCCGGCTCGTTCTGACGCAGCCGCAGCAGCGCGTCATCGAGCTCCCGGAAGACGCGCAGCGGCCAGAACTGGTCGCCGGCGGCGTGAATCGCCTCGCAGGTCGACTCCACCTGCGCCTCCGGCGCGCGGACGGTGAGCGTGGCCACGCGTGCAGGCCGATCGATGGCGAGCGACAGCGCCGAGTACTCGATCGGCATCGGCGGACACCTTGGCACCGAGCGGGTTCAACTGCACCCCGGGCCCGGTCGCGGGGCGATCCGACGTCGCTGCGAGCGCCTGGGCGCGCTTGTGCACTTCCTCCTTGAACCGGCTCGCCGGGACGGTCGCATCGACGAGCTTCCACTCGACCGCCCGCTTGCCTTTCACGCCCTCCGCGATCGTCGCGAAGAAATCGGCGAGGTCGCGCCGCACCTTCCGCTTGTCGACGACGCGCGTGAGTCCGCCGGTGCCGGGCAGCACGCCGAGCAGCGGCGTCTCGGGGAGGCTGACCGCCGAGTTGGCGTCGTCGACCAGCACGATCTCGTCGCAGGCGAGCGCGAGCTCGTAGCCGCCGCCGGCACAGATACCATTGAGCGCCGCGAGGAACTTGAGTCCCGAATGCTGGCTGGCATCTTCCATCGCGAGGCGCGTCTCGTTGGTGAACTTGCAGAAGTTGACCTTCCAGGCATGGCTGGAGCCGCGCAGCATGAAGATGTTCGCGCCGGCACAGAAGATCCGCTCCTTGAGGCTGGTCACGACGACCGTGCGCACTTCGGGATGCTCGAATCGGATCCGCTGAATCGCATCCGCCAGCTCGATATCGACCCCGAGATCGTACGAGTTCAACTTGAGCTTGTAGTCGGGAGAGAGACCGCCGTCCTCCTGCACGTCCATCGACAAGCGTCGCGATGGGACCGTCGAACGCCAGCTTCCAGTGGCGATAGCGGCTCGGATGCGTATCGAAGGAGACGGTCAGGGCGTCGGAGGAGGTTGCCATGGATCCCGAACAGGGTACCGGCGCGTCGAAAGGCTGTCAAGGCACTATAATGCTGTCACAGACGAGTGACAGTGAACTATAATTCACTGCGCATGACAGCCGTCCCGTCGCCCGTGCCGGTCCTCGTCATCCTCAGCCGCCGCGCCCGCCAGCTCCGGCAACAGCAGGGGCTGACGCTGAGAAGCCTCGCGGATCGGTCCGGGCTGTCGCTGCGCTTTCTCATGGACGTGGAGGCCGGCCGCGGCAACATCTCGGTCCGGCGGCTCGCCGACCTCGCGGCGGCGCTGCAGACCACGCCCGCCGACCTGGTCAGCGCCCATGAGGACGCGCAGCCTCCCCGCGTCATCGCGCTCCTCGGCTTGCGGGGCGCGGGGAAGACGACGGTCGGCCGTCGTCTGGCGCGACGGCTGCGGCTGCGCTTCGTCGAGCTCGACCAGCAGATCGAAGCGCGCGCCGGCATGCCGCTCGGCGAGGTCTTCTCGCTGCATGGCGAGGAGTTCTATCGCCGCCTCGAACGCGACACGCTGACGGACCTGCTGCAGTCGGGACAGTCGATGGTCCTCGCCGCGGGCGGCGGGCTGGTGACCTGCGCCTGACACCTACGGCTTGTTGCTCCGACAGGCCACGACCGTCTGGCTCAAGGCCCGAGTCGACGACTATTGGTCCAGGGTCGTGCGTCAGGGCGACCGCCGGCCGATCGACGAGCATCCGCAGGCGCGGGAAGCGCTGAAGCTGCTCGTCCTCAAGCGCGACCCGCTGTACGCGCGCGCGGACGCGACCGTGGACACGGCGCTCCTGACGATCGGCCAAACCGTGGACCGGGTCGAGCGCGCCCTCAAGTAACATCCGGCCCCATCCGCGCGGCGGCCGTCGCCGCCCGCGCGCCTCATCTTCAATCTGCGGTAGTATTTCGTCACTCCAAGGAGACCTCTCATGCGTCAGCAAGTCCATCGTGTTCGGGGGCGGATGCTCGTCCTCGCGGGCATCGTCCTTCTCGCGGCCCCGTTCATGGGAAACGTGCGCGCCCGCCAGGCGCCCGCGGGTCAAGCCGCGGCCACGCCAGCGGCGGCGCCCAGGCTGCTCAATGCGCCCGACCACCCGTCGCTGCGCGGGTTCCGGTGGCGGGAGATCGGCCCGACCGGCCAGGGCGGCCGCATCGACGACTTCGCCGTCGACGAGACGGAACCCCTATCAGTACTTCGTCGGGTTCGCGACGAGCGGCGTCTGGCGCACGCTCAACAACGGCACGACCTACGATTCGATCTTCGAGTCGTACGGCATCGGATCGATTGGCGATCTGACGCTCGCGCCGTCCGATCCCGAACATTCTCTACGTCGGCACCGGCGAAGCCGAACAACCGCCAGTCGAGCTCGTTCGGCAACGGGATGTGGAAGAACGACGAACGCGCTCGCGGCCAATCCGGCGGACGTGAAGTTCGAGCACATCGGCCTGCGTGACACGCAGGCGATCGCGCGCGTCATCGTGCACCCCAAGGACCCGAACACGGTGTGGGTCGCGCGATGGGCCATCTCTACGGGCCGAATCAGGAACGCGGCATCTTCATGACGACCGACGGCGGGAAGAACTGGACGAAGACGCTGTTCGTCACCGACAACACCGGCGCGAACCGAGCTGGTGATCGACCCGACCAATCCGAACAACCTGTGGGCCGCGATGTACGAGCGGCAGCGGACGGCGTGGGGCTTCGCCGGCGGCGGTCCCGGGCAGCGGCTTGTACCAGAGCACGAACGGCGGCAAGTCGTGGACGAAGGTCACCGGCAACGGCCTGCCGCGCGGCACGCTCGGGCGCATCGCGCTCGATATCTGCAAATCGCAGCCGACCGTGATGTACGCGCAGATCGAAGCCGCGCCCGACAAGGAAACCGGCGCCGACCTCGATAAGCCCGCCGCGGCGGACGCGGCGGCCAGGCCGGGGCACCGCCCGCGGCGGCGCCACCAGCCGGCGGCGCGGCTGCTGGCGCGCAGGCGGGGGCGCGCAGGCGGGCGGCGGTCGTGGCGGCGGGCAACCGGCGCCGGCCGATCCGCAGGGCAACGGCATCTGGCGCTCGGCCGACAAGGGCAAGACCTGGCAGTTCCAGTCGAACGAGAACCAGCGGCCGATGTACTTCAGCCAGATCCGCTGCGATCCGAACAACCCGAACACCGTCTACGTCGGCGGCGTGAACCCGCAGAAATCGATCGACGGCGCCAAGACGTTCCGGGCCATTCAGGGACAGGGACACGTCGACAACCACGCGATCTGGATCAACCCGCTGAGCGGGACGCCCGGCTCCGACAGCAAGCACGTGATGTACGGCAACGACGGCGGCATCGACGTCTCGTACGACGCCGGCGTCGCGCTGGGAATCGATCCGGATGTGGGGCGTGGCCTACTCGTACCACGTGTCGGCCGACATGCGCCGGCCGTACTGGATCTGCACGGGACTGCAGGACAACGGATCGTGGTGCGGCCCGAGCTCGACGCGCACCGGCGGCATCCACATGTGGAACTGGATCAGCGTCGGCGGCGGTGACGGCTTCCAGACGCAGGTCGATCCGACCGACCCGAACATCTTCTACACCGAGTCGCAGAACGGCAACATCAACCGCTACAACCTCAACACCGGACAGGTGCAGAGCGTGCGGCCCGCGCTGCCGGGCGGCGGCGGGCGCGGTGGTGGCGCCGGTGGTGGTGGCGGCGGCGCCGGAGGCGGCGGTCAAGCCGCCGCTGCGGCCGGTGGCCAGGCGGCAGCCGCGGGCGGTGCGCCGGCAGGTGGCGCACCAGCGCAGGCCGGCGGTGGCCAGGGCGGAGGGCGCGGTCGCGGCAACGTGCTCAACGCGCCCGAAGCCGGCGCGATCCAGCAGTTCAACTGGAACTCGCCGATTCGTCTCTCGCCGCACAACCCGAGCACGCTCCTGTTCGGCGGACGCCAGCTCTTCGTCTCGCGCGACCGCGGTGAGACCTGGGTGGTCTCGCAATTCGCTCGGCAAGAACATCGACCTCAACGGCCGGTCGATTCTCGAGCAGCCCTACTCGCTGCCGAGCTGCGGCGCCGGGCGCGGCGGCGGGCCCAACCCGAATCGCGGCAAGCCGTGCATCCTCTCGAAGCACGACGGCTACGTCCAGAACGAGTTCGGTTCGATCACCGAGACTCGCCGAGTCGCCGGTCGTTCCCGGCGTCCTCTGGGCCGGCACCGACGACGGCAACGTGCAGGTGAGCCGCGACGGCGGCTTGACGTTCACCGAGGTCGGCAAGAACGTCCCGGGCGTCAATCACGAGTACTACGTGTCGGGGCTCGAAGCCTCGTGGTTCGACGCCGGCACGGCGTATCTCGCGCTCGACGGACACCGGCACGACGACACGAAGCCGTACGTGTTCAAGACGACCGACTACGGCCAGACGTGGAAGCCGATCACGGCAACCTGCCGGCGTTCGGCTGGGTCAATTCGATTCGCCAGGACCCGGTCAATCGCAACCTGCTCTACGCGCCGACCGAGTTCGGCTTCTTCATCTCGATGGACGACGGCGCCAACTGGGTGCCGTTCATGCCGAACCTGCCGCACGTGCGTGTCGACGAGGCGCTCGTCCACCCGCGCGATCGCGATCTGATCATCGCGACGCACGCGCGCGGCATCTGGATCATGGACGACATCTCGGCGCTCCAGAACCTGACCGCGGAAGAAGCGGCAAAAGACGCCGTGCTCTTCAAGCCGCGCGACGCCGTGCAGTGGCGGGCGGATCGCCGCAACGCCACCGAGGTGCCAGGCGACAAGTGGTGGGCGGGTGAAGTCGCGCCGCCGGGCACGGCGATCGCCTATCACCTCAAAGCGGCCGACGCTCGCCGTGCGCGTGACGATCACGAACACCGCGACCGGTCAGGCCGTGCGCGCGTGCAACGGCACGTCGCTCGCCGGTCTCAATCGCTGGCAGTGGGTCTACACCACCGATCAGGCGCTCCAGCAGCAACTCCAGGCGCAGCGGGGTGGTGGCGGCGGTGGTGGCCGCGGCGGCGCGCAGCCGCCGGTCCCCCGCCGGACATCAACGATTGCCGGACGACGAGCGTCGGCGGCGGCGGACGTGGCGGCGGTGGGGCGGCGGCGGGCGCGGCGGCGGCGGCGGCGGCGGCATCGGCCCCGGCGTCTATCGCGTCACCCTCAGCGTCAGCGGCAAGGAGATCGGCGCGCAGACGTTCAGCATCCTCGAGGATGTCTGGTTGAACGAAAAGTAGCACTCGGGTGCACCCAGCGCCGCTTGCGGCGCTGGCCCGAGTGCGGGGTGGGGCTCCCGCGCGTCAGAAAGCTGGCCAGCTTTATTGAATGGCGCAGGGCCCAACCCCCACGCCTCGGGCCGCACCCTCAGCACGCCGGAACCCTGTCATTCACTTCGCCGTTTCCCCCGGCTTCAGTTCCAGCACATCGATCTGCGTGCCGGCAAGCGCCTGCTTGAGGGCCGCGGGCGTGCCGGTGAGGACCGGGAACGTGCCCCAGTGCATCGGCACGACTTGACGCACGCCTAGCCATTGGGCCGCCAGCGCGGCCGTGTCGGGGCCCATCGTGTACAGATCGCCGATCGGCAGAAACGCGATCTCGGGCTTGTAGATCTCGCCGATGATCTTCATGTCGCCGAACAGTCCCGTGTCACCCGCGAAGTAGATCGTCGGCATGTGATCGGCGCGCGCAGCACGTAGCCCGGCGGCGCCGCCGAGGTACACGATGCTGACCGTTGTCGACGATCGACCCCGAGTGCATCGCCTGCGTCATCGTGATGCGAAGGCCGCCGATCTCCTGCGTCCCGCCGATCCCCATGTCCTTGACGGTCTGCAGCCCTTTGTCGGCGAGATACAACCCGATTTCGAAGAGGCAGACGACCGGCGCGTTCGTCGCGCGCGCCACCGAAATGACGTCACCGGTGTGATCGGCGTGCCCGTGCGAGACGAGGATCAGATCGAGTGGCTTGATCGACTCCGCCTTCGCATACGCGGGCGGACAATTCGGATTGGTGAGCCAGGGATCGGTCAGGACGCGCCGGCCTCCGGGCAGGTCGAGCAGGAACGTCGAGTGGCCTAACCAGGTGATAGATAGCGACATGAACTAACCAATATCAAATAGCCGATAATGAGGATAGTGTCCTCCTCCCCCTCCCCAGGACCATCGCACCCCGTACAGTTCATCCGCGGACGGCGCGTCAAGGATGTCGCGCTCGCCCGTGGCCCCAAGCCCGAGTGGCTCAAGGTGCGCGCGCCCGGGTCCGCCGGGCTACCTGCGGCTGAAGGGGCTGATGCGCGAGCTGAATCTTCACACCGTGTGTGAAGAGGCGCATTGCCCGAACATCGGCGAGTGCTGGCACCATGGCACCGCGACGTTCATGATCATGGGGGACGTCTGCACGCGCGCGTGCGGCTACTGCAACGTGCGCCACGGCGCGCCGATCGCGCTCGATCCGCACGAACCCGAAAAGCTCGCGCACGCCGTCGAGACGATGGAACTGGCGTACGTCGTCGTCACCTCGGTCGACCGCGACGACCTCGACGATTTCGGCGCCGGCGCGTTTGCGGCGACGATTCGCGCCATCAAGTCGCGGCGGCCCGTCCTGCCGCGTCGAAGTCCTGATTCCGGACTTTCAAGGGGACGAAGGTTCGCTGCGGACCGTCCTCGATGCTCGGCCGGACGTGCTCAACCACAACACCGAAACCGTGCCGCGTCTCTATCGACAGGCGCGGCCAGGCGGCCGCTACGTTCGCGCCCTCGAACTGCTCGATCGCGCGCGCCGGTTCGCGCCAGAAACTCCGACCAAGACCGGACTGATGGTCGGCCTCGGGGAAACCGTCGATGAGGTCGTCGACGTGCTCAAAGACCTGCGGCGCGTCGATTGCCAGATTCTGACCATCGGCCAGTACCTTCGCCCATCGGTCGCCCACCTTCCGATGGAGCGGTACTACACGCCCGACGAGTTCCGCGACCTCAAGCGGATCGCCTTCGACCTCGGCTTCGGACACGTCGAGTCCGGACCGCTCGTGCGCAGTTCGTACCACGCGCACGAGACAGCGGACGGCTTACGACAACGAGGTTCGAGGTTCCGGGTTCCGGGGTTCCGAGGGTTCCGGGGTTCGGCCGGAAGAACCAAGTGGAACGAACCCACGGAACCTCCGGAACCCCGGAACCCGATGTCAGTGTCTAAGATAGTAATGCTTGAAGTTTCCCACCTGACCCGCTACTACGGGGGCATCGGGGCCGTGCTCGACGTGAGTTTCACGGTGCGGCCGGGTGAAGTGCTCGGATATCTCGGGCCCAATGGCTCAGGCAAGTCGACCACGGTGAAGATGCTGGCGGGGCTGTTGCCGCCGACGCGCGGGACGATTCGCTACGACGGCGCCAACATCCAGGACCACCTGCTCGCCCACAAAGCCCGCGTTGGCTACGTCCCTGAGGAGGCGATCGTCTACACCTACCTCTCGGCCGAGGAGTATCTGCGGTTGGCCGGCCGGTTGCGCGGCATACCAGCGGCGCAGCTCGAACGGCGCATCGACCGGTTTCTGACGCTGTTCGGCCTCGACGCCGACCGGCACAGCGCGCTCGCGACCTTCTCGAAGGGCATGCGGCAAAAGGTCCTCATCTCGGCGGCGCTCATCCACGATCCGGCAATGATCATCCTGGATGAACCGGCGTCGGGGCTCGATGTCGGCACGATGCTGGCCCTGCGCGGCCTCGTCAACGGCCTGGCGCGCGACGGGCGGATCGTGTTCTACAGCTCGCACGAAATGGAGACCGTCGAGAAGGTCTGCACGCGCGTGATGATCCTGCGTGAAGGACGGGTCGTCGCCGACGATTCGGCGGCGGCGCTGCGCGAACTGACCCGCGAGTCGTCGCTCGAAGACGTGTTCACCCGGCTGGCGGTGGCGCAGGACGTCGGCCGGCTGGCCGACGACCTGCTCGACGCCATGCGCCTCTGATCGATGCTGCCGCTCCCCCGCGAGACCGATCAGATCCGCACGCTCGCGCGGACGTTTCTCGCGCGGTTCTTCGACAACGACCTCACCGGCGGCAGCACGGACCTGCGCCACTCGCTTTCTCTGGCTGCTCGGCGCGATCGCGCTGCCGGGCATGTGGCTGCCGCATGTGCTGATGGGCCGATGGGCCCGCATCGCCATGTTCCGCGGACCGGAGGCGCTACAGGTCGAGTCGGCGCCGGAGAAAGTCGTGATCCTCGGCGTGTCGATGGTGATGGTCGCTGGCCTCACGGCGATCGTCTGGCACTCACTGCTCATCGATCGCCGTGACGTCATCGTCATCGGCAGCTTCCCCGTCCGCCACCGGACCGTGCTCGGCGGCAAGCTCGGAGCGCTCATCGGATTCTTCGCGATCATCACGGTCGCGATGGACACGCTCGCGTCGTTCTTTTTCGGCATGTACATGGGGATGCACGGAGGCCCGCTCGCCGGTCTCTGGCAGATGGTGGCGCACTTCGTCGCGTCGGCGGCGGCCGGCCTGTTCATGTATCTGGCCGTCATCTCGGCACAGGGTCTGTTGCTCGGGGTTGCGGGCCCTCGCCAGTTCGCCCGGCTGGCGCCGGTCCTCCAATTGGTGCTCATCGCGGCCGCGCTGCTGCTGGTCGCGCTGTTGCCGCTGACCGCCACCGCCGCGTCGGGTCCGATTTACGGACTGCCGGCCCGCGAGATGCCCGGCGTGCTCTGGATGCCACCGGTCTGGTTCCTCGGGCTGTACGAGTCGATCCTTGGCACTGCGAACCCCGTGCTGCATCAGCTCGCCGGCCGCGCGCTCCTGGCACTCGGTGCCGTCGCCGCGCTCACGGCGACTCAGTTATCCGCTGGCGTATCGCCGCGTCGTGCACGCGGCCCTGGTCGGCGCCGCCGTCACGGCCCGGCGCGGACCGGTCCGGCGGCTGGTCGGGGCCGCACCCGCGCTGATGGCCCGGCAGCACATCGTGCAGGCCGGCCTGCAGTTCGTCTTCTCCACCATCGGCCGCACGACGCTGCATCGCCTCGTCATCGCGATTGCGCTCGGCACCGGCACGGCGTTCGTCGTGCCCGTCGTCTCGGTCAACCTCGGCATCACGGCGGCCGTGCCCGACGCCCGGGCTGTTGTCGGTGTCGACGCTGTTGATGTTCTTCCTGCTGGTCTCTCTTCGCGTCGCCGTCGCCCTTCCCGCCGAGCTCGCGGGCGCGTGGCTCTTCGAGACGGCGGGCGACGAGATGTCGCGCTGGTTTCGCGTCGCGGTCAGACGGTTCTTCTGGGTGGCCGGCGTCCTCCCGCCGGTCCTCTTCTCCGCGGTGGCATTCTGGGTCAGCTGGAACTGGTCGGTCGCCTGGCGTCACGCCCTGCTCTCCTTCGCCGTCGGCGCCTTGCTCGTCGAATTGCTCGCAGCAGGAATCAAGGGCGTTCCGTGCGGGCGCGCCGTACGCGCCCGGCGGCGCCAGGCTCAAGTCTCGATGGCCCTGGTATCTGCTGCTCATCGTCACGCTCAACATCTACCTGCCTCAGGCTGAAGCGCGGTTGATGCGCGTCGACCATGGCGTGCCGATCATGGCGGGAGTGCTTCTCATCGTCGCGATCGCCGTGCGACTCTGGGCCGATCGCCGCCAGCGACTCGGCGTCGACCGCGTGATGAACGAGGACATGACGTTGATCGATCTTCGGGGCACGTCGCGTTGAACGTCACGGAAGCGATCGTCCGTTGCACGCGTTGCCCACGGCTCCGCGCCTACTGCGAAGCTGTTGCCGTCGAAAAGCGAGCCGCATTTCGGAACGAGACCTACTGGGCGAAGCCCGTTCCCGGTTTCGGCGATCCCAGGGCACGCATCGTGATCGTCGGGCTGGCACCGGCGGCGCACGGCGCCAACCGCACCGGGCCGGATGTTCACCGGCGACGGCACTGGCGGCTCGGGCGACTTCCTGATGACGGCCCTGCACGCCAACGGGCTCGCCAATCAGGCGACGTCGCAGCGGGCAGACGACGGCCTGGTGCTGACCGACGCGTGGATGCTGGCGGCGGCGCGCTGCGCACCGCCGGACAACAAGCCAACGCCTGAAGAACTCGCGAATTGTCACGAGCACTTCCGCGCCGAGCTCGACACGCTCCCCCAGGCGCGCGTGCTCGTCGCGCTCGGCAAGATCGCGTTCGATGCGTGCCTGCGTCTCTCCGCCGAGCACGGTCCGATCGCCAGGCCGCGTCCAGCGTTCACCCACGGCGCCGTCATCCCCGCGCCCCGCTACGACATCGTCGCGTCCTATCACCCGAGCCGGCAGAACACGCAAACGGGGAGACTCACGCACGCGATGCTGGCAGCGATCTTTGCTACGGCGAAAACGCGGGCAAAAGATCTTCGGGCATAACACGGAGGGACGGAGGCGGCACGGAGAACACGGGGCTTAGATCTGTTTTCAATTCATCGCACGACTGAAAACGGTCCCGATCGTGAAGCGTGACCTAAAGCATCTTGATCACAGACTCCGTGATCTCCGTGGCATCTCCGTGGCCCCCGTGTTAGTGGCCTGTGATCATTGGAGGCGCTTCTTCAAGTTCTCCAAATACGTGTCGATCGTCTTGTAGGGTGAGAAAAAGAACTTCTGCATCACACGGAAGATCGGGTTGTAGACTTCGCCGTCTTCGGTGAGCGTCAGCGATGTCCCCGATCCTTCGGCGCGCAGCTCGTAGGTCCACGTGCCGCCGAATGGCAGTGACGGGTCGGCGATGCGCATCACCATCCGTGAGGGCGGAGACAGTACTTCGACGCGATACGGAATCGTGCCCGATGTGTTGTGTTCCCGGACCAGCGCGCCCTGACCGGGGCCACCCTCGACGTCGATCTTCTTCACGTCGGCGCGCCAATCCGGGTAGCGCGCGAAGTCACTGATCGCGGCGAAGACCGTCGCCGGTTCCGCCGCCAGGGTCACGGTCCGCGAGGCGCGATGGCCCTGGGGCAACGCGAGACCAGCGAGCCACGCGACGCCGACCACCACCACCAGTCCGACGACGACGCCGATGATCCAGCGCATCATGATCCTGGCTCAAGCAATGAGGCAATGGGGCAATGTGTGAATGAGGCAATGGCGAACTTCATTGCCCCATTGCCCGCATTGCCCCATTGCCCCATTGCCTCATTGCCTCATTGCTTCCAGCGCGGATAGGAGCCGAGCGTGCGAATCCATTTGGCGAACTCGGCCAGATGCACGAGCGCGCGCGCGCACTTGAGCTCGTGACGGCCGAGCGCGAGGTCAGCGTAGAACATGTACTCCCAGGCCCGGCCCCGAATCGGGCGCGACTCGAGCTTCGTCAGATCGATCTGTCGTTCGGCAAACACGCCGAGCGCACGATACAGCGCACCCGGCTCGTTGGGCAGTGCGAAGACAATCGACGTCTTTTCTCCGAGGATCGCGGCGTCGGCGTGACGGGCGATGACCACGAAGCGTGTGAGGTTGGTCGCGTAATCCTGGATGCCCGACTCGAGCACGTCCAAGCCGAAGACGTCTGCGGCGCGGCGTGAGGCGATCGCCGCGGTGTCGCTGAGCTTGCCGTCGCGGACGAGCTTGGCGCTCCCGGCTGTGTCATAGGTGGCGACCAGCTCGACGCCTTCGAGCGTCTTGAGGAACTGCTCGCACTGGGCCAGGCCTTGCGGGTGCGAGTACACGCGGCGAATCGCGGCGCGCGTCGTACCGGGATAGGCCAGCAGGCAATGCTCGACCGACACCTCGACCTCGCCGACGATCGGCAGGTCGTGCTCGACGAGCAGGTCGTAGTTGCGGTGAATGCTGCCGCCGATCGTGTTCTCGACCGGAAGCACGCCGTCGGTCGCGGCGCCGGACGAGACCGCGTCGAACACGGCCTCGAAACTCGGACACGGCATCAAGTCGGCGCCCGGATGAAACTCGGCGGCCGCAGCCTCGCTGTACGCGCCTGGTTCGCCCTGATATGCAGTACGCACGTCGGTCCTCCTCCAAAAGAAAAGGGCCGCCACCCCTGCGGGATGGCGGCCCAGAAATCTGCGTTCCGGTCGGCTACATCACCCCGTCAGGCGGCTGGACCAGCCGCTAAAAAACCCGAATCGGCCAAACATGAACGGAGGATCGCACGTCTGAAGTGTAGCGCAGCCAGGGCGCCGGCGTATTCTTTTGCGAGACCCCTCAGGCATTCACGGCGTGGCAGACGGAAGTCCGGCCGCAAGTGGCCGGGGAGGCGCCCATGATCCGGCAGACGCGAACGTTCGCCTTGGCCTTCGGCGGTGCGCTGGTCCTCCTCACAATTGAGCCGGCCCAGTCCCAACAAACAACGGCAGCCGGCGTCCAGGTGCCCACGGTTCAGACCCCGCCGGCCCAGCAAAAAGGCTTCATTCTCGGCCGGGTGGTCGAAGCCGGATCGGGCCGTCCGTGTCCCCGGGGCCATCGTCACCCTGCAAGGGACGGGGCCGACGGCTGAGGCCGAAGCTATGTTTCAGGCGGGACTCATCAGTGTGGATGGCCTGGCCAGCGCCAACCCCCAGGTCATCGCCGACAGCGATGGCCGGTTCGTGTTCCGGCAACTTGCGCCCGGCAGCTACGGGCTCGCCGGGCGTGCCGGCGGCTTTGCGCCCGGCTCATACGGACAACGGCGGCCCAACGGTCCGTCACGCCGCATCACGCTCGAACAAGACCAGCAGGTGCTGGACGCGACGCTCAAGATGTGGCGCTACGCATCCATCGCCGGCCGTCTCGTCGACGAATCAGGCGATGCCGCGGTCGGTGCCTCTCTCAATCTCGTGCGGGTGACGCTGGCCAGCGGCCGCCGCCGGCTCGCGACCGGCGGCAGTGCCACGACCGACGATCGTGGTCAGTATCGCTTCGGGACGCTGCTTCCCGGCAGCTACCTCGTGCAAGTGCGATCGAACGTCAAGACCCTGCCGCCGTCAGTGGTCGAGGCCTACCAGCGTGCCGTCGCGGCGGGCACGAGCGGAATCAACGAGCTGCCGCGCGAGCTGATGATGATGGGCCTCCCGACGAGTGGCGTCCGCGTCGGCGGTCACCTGCTGCAATTCGGCAGCGGGGACCGGGCGATGCTGCCGCCACCGCCCGCCGATGACGGCCGGCTCTCTATCTATCCGACGATGTTCTACCCGGCCGCTTCCAGCTCGGCGCAAGCTGGCTTGGTCACGGTCTCGTCAGGGGAAGAACGCACCGGCATCGACATGCAGCTGAAACTGGTGCGCGCGGTGACGGTCTCGGGTACGGTCACGGGACCGGATGGACCGGCGAACATGATCGCGCTGCGACTGCTGCCCGCCGGCGCCGACGAGTTTTCGTCCGACAACGGCCTCGAAGCCGCGACGTCTGTCAGCGGTCCGGATGGCAGCTTTCAGTTCTTCGGCGTGCCGCCCGGGCCGCACACGCTCGTGGCGTCGCGGGTGCCGCGGCCTCCAGCGGGGCCCTCGTCGATGACGACGGTGATTAACTTCGGTGGTGGTGGCGGCCTGATCACGTCGACCGGTGGAATCGGCCCTCCGCCGCCTGCGCCGACCGAGCCGGTCCTGTGGGCGAGGCAGCCTGTTCCAGTCGGTGAGTCCGACGTTCGCGGCGTGACGCTGAGTCTGAGTCAGGGCGCGAGAATTCGAGGCCGGGTCGAGTTCGTCGGCGCCGCCGAATTGCCGACCACCGAACGACTGGCGCAGCTCGGTGTTTCCGTCAGCTCGATCGACGGCAGCTTCCTCGTTGGATTCGTGAACGCGCGACTCAACGGCGACGGGACGTTCGTGACGATGACGTATCCTCCGGGGCGCTACCAACTGAACGTTCCTCCACCTGGACCGGGGTGGTACCTGCAGTCGATTACCGCCGGCGGAAAGGACGCCCTCGGCGCCGCGCTCGATCTCGGCGCGAACGACTTGTCGGGCGTCGTCGTGCGATTCACCGACAAACAGACCGAGCTGTCGGGCAGCGCCCGCGGCGCGCCCAGCACCACAGGCGCACCGAGCACTGACGCCGTCGTCGTGGTCTTCCCCGCCGACGTGCAGGCCTGGACGGATGCGGGAATGTCACCGCGGCGATCGCGCACGACGGGCACATCCACTACCGGCGATTTCCGGTTGCCGGGGTTGCCGCCCGGCGAGTACCTCGTCCTCGCCGTGGATGCGGAGGTCGCCATCGATCTCCAGGACGCGCAGTTCGTCGCGGCCGCCGCCCGAGTCGCCACACGCGTCACGCTCGGCGAAGGCGAAAAGAAATCGGTCTCGCTGACCGTCACTCAGATCAGGTGAACGGCGATGACGAATCGAATCTCATCGATGGTCGTGATGTGTGTGCTTGGCGTGGTGTCGCTGGCGGCCGCGCAGGTGCCGCCGCCTCCTCCTCCACCGCCACCACCGCCACCAGGCGATCGTTCGGCGGCGCGTGACCTGGCGCTTTCGCCTGCGACGGGCACCGGAAGGATCAGCGGCGCCATCACACATGCGACGGACCCCAGCCGGCCGATCCGCCGCGCGCTCGTCAGCCTGTCGGGGGCGGAGCTGCGCGGTACGCGTCAAGCGATTAGCGACGACAGCGGGCGGTTCGTGTTCGGGGATCTGCCGGCGGGACGATTCACGCTCTCGGCGACCAAGCCCGGATACCTGACCACGTACTACGGCGCGACCCGATCGTGGCGCGGACCCGGCGCGCCGATCGCACTGCTCGACGGCCAGACGATGGCGGACGTCCCGCTGCGGATGCCGTGGGGCGCGGTGATCGCCGGGACCGTCACGGATGCGTATGGTGCGCCGCAGCCGAACCTCCGGGTGCAGGTCATGCAGGCGCGTATTGTCAACGGGCAGCAACGGTTCGAGTTCGCCGGACTCTTCGGCGGCGGCGGCGCCACTGACGACCGCGGCAGCTACCGGATCTTCGGCCTGCCGCCTGGGGATTTCCTGGTCGCCGCGTCGAGCCTGGGGGCACTGAGTGCCCGACAGACGACTGCCGAGGAAATTCGCTGGGCCCAACAGCAGGGTGCCGGACGAACCGTGGGCGCGACCGTCACCGATCCGACCTCCGGCGGGCCGGAAACGGGACAGATGATGAGCTACGCCCCGGCGTACTTCGCCGGAACGTCCGACGTCTCCGCAGCGACCACCGTCTCGGTTGGCGCGGGCGAAGAGCGCACCGGTGTCGATTTCACCGTTCAGATTGTGCCCGCGGCGCGCGTCGAAGGCGTCGTCAGCCGCAGCGACCGCCAGTCCGTACAAGGGGTGCAGTTGTTCTTGTTCGCCAACTCGCGAGTCAGTTCACCCGTGCTCCTCGAGAGCCCCATCTCCAACCGTGTCGTTGTCGGCGCCGACGGCAAGTTTACGTTCCGCTCGGTGCGGCCCGGTCAGTACACGTTGACGGCACGCGGGTCGAGTCGCCCGCCGGCGCCCGGAGCGCGACCGGGGCCGCCGGTGATGGACCTGTGGGCGCTCGTCGATGTGGCGGTCACGGGGCGCGACGTCTCTGGAGTCACGGTCACGCTCGAACCCGGGCTGACGGTCAGCGGCCGGGTGGAATTCGACGGCAAGACCCTGACGCCGCCCGAACTGCCGCGGGTGAACATCAGCATGCGGGTGCCGCCCAGCGCGACCGGGGTTACGCTGGGCGTGCCCACGAGCCAGGTGACGCCGGACGGCACGTTCGCCTTTCAAGGCGTCACCCCAGGTCAGTATCTCCTGTCCGGATCGGTGCCAACGCCGCCCGGGGCGATGCCCGGCACCACGTGGCAACTGAGGAGCGCGGTCCTCAAAGGACGCGACGTCCTGGATTCACCGCTCGCGATCAGCCCTGGCGCGGACGTGTCGGACCTCGTCTTGACGTTCACCGACCAGATCGCGGAGTTGTCGGGTGCGCTCGTCGATGCCGCGGGCCGGCCGGCACCTGAGTACTACGTCTTTGTCTTCCCGACAGACAAGACGCAGTGGTATCAGGGCGCACGACGGATGCGACCACCGAGCCGGCCGTCGACCGACGGGAAGTACCGGCTTCCAGGCCTTCCGCCCGGCGAGTACTATGTCGCGGCCCTGACTGAGTTCGAGCCGTCCGACATCTATGACGCGTCGTTTCTGGAACAGCTGATTCCGGCGTCGTTCAAGATCACCCTCGCCGAAGGCGAGAAGAAGACACAAGATCTCAGGCTCGCTGGCGGAAAATGAGCGTCTAACCCAGAACATGAGTCGCTCGCTCCCGCTTCGTCTCCTCCTGATCCTCGGTCTGACCGTGGTTGGCGCCACGGCGCGGCCAGCGTCCCAGCAGGGAACCCCACCGCCTGGGACCCCGCCGCCGACCGGCTCGGCCGGCGCCCCTGGCCAGCCTCAGCCGCCGGTTCGAGCCACGGGAATCATCATCGGACGGGTTCTGGATGCAGATTCCGGCGCACCAGTCGCCGGTGCGCTGGTCATGCTGAACGGCCGCGTCGCCATCCCGGCGCCGCAACCGGTCACCGCGACGCCGGGCAGCTTCACCCCGCCGCAGCCGCCGCCTCAGATGTTCACCGATGGCCAGGGCCGGTTCGTGTTCCGCGATCTCGCGCGCGGTCCGTATGGCCTGACGGCGCGTGCGTCCGGGTACCTGACGGGCAACTATGGCCAGCGCCAGGTCAATGGACCATCCGGAGTGTTGACCCTCGACGACAATGCGCGCAAAACGGAGGTCACGATCCGCTTGTGGCGTCAGGCGTCGATCGCCGGCGCCGTCCGCGATGAAGCGGGCGATCCCGTCGTCAACGTGCCGGTCGGCCTGTTGCGCTCCACCGTCTCCCTCGGACGACAACAGTGGTTCCAGGCTCAGAGCGCGACGACCGACGACCGTGGCATGTTTCGCATCAGCGGACTGGCACCAGGCAACTACTACGTCTTCCTCGCCAACACGACCTCGTCGGTCCCGATGACGACCATCGACGAGTACATGAGGCCCACGTCGGGACAGGCCGCGCAGACCGCGCGCAACGAATTGATGCGTGAGCTGTCGATGGCGGGCGTTCAGATTGGCGGCGCAGGACTTCAGGTCGGCACTCAGCAGTTGCTGCAGCAAGGACAGTACGGCCGTCACTTGATGGGCCCGCCCCCGGTCGCCGGCACGCGGATGATGGTCTACCCCACCACGTTCTATCCGAGCGCGAACACGCCGAGTCAGGCGATGAACATCACGCTGGCGACCGGGGAGGAGCGCGCCGGGGTCGATCTGCAGTTGAAGCTGTTGCCGGCGTTCAGCGTCTCGGGCACGGTGCTGGGACCGGATGGCCCGATGGCCAACATGCCGTTGCGGCTTCAGGCGGGCGGCCTCGACGAGATGGTGATTGAAGGCCGGCTGGACACGGCCGCCACAGTCTCTGATGCGTTCGGGCAGTTCACGTTCCTGGGCGTGCCGACCGGCCAGTACACGCTCCACGCGCTCCGGGTGCCGCGCGTCATGCCCCCGCCGCCTCCCCCGCCGCCGCCACCACCGTGGTGCCGCCGGCGGCGGAGTGCAGGTCGCTCCGCGCCCAGTTGTCCCGCAGACGCCAACCGATCCGACTCTCTGGGCGCGTGTTGTCGTGTCGGTCGGCGACGAGGACGTCCACAGCGTGCCGGTCCAGCTCAACGTCGGTGCCCGCCTGCGCGGGCGGGTCGACTTCCAAGGCGCCGCGTCCAGGCCCACCGCCGAGCGCCTGCAGCAACTCACGGTGAACCTGAGCGTGGCGGACAGCCGATCCTTCAACGCCGGGTTTGCGCCGGCGCGCGTGGCCGCCGACGGCACCTTCACGACGATGTCGTATCCCCCTGGCAAGTACTACCTGTCGGTCGGATCACCGGGTCCGCCCTGGTGGGTACGCTCGATCGTCGTCGGCGGGCGTGAGTCGCTGGATACGCCGATCGATCTGCAATCCGATCTGTCGAACGCGATCGTCACGTTTACCGATCAGACCAACGAGATCACCGGGACCGTGCAGCAGGCCAGTCCTGACGAAGCGCCGCCTCGCGTCGTTGTCATTCCCGTCGACTATCAGCGATCGCTCGACGAAGGGGTCTTGCCACGGCGGATGCGACAAACGAACGCCGGAGACACGGGACAGTTCGCGTTTCGCAATCTGCTGCCGGGCGACTATCTGATCGCGGCCGTCAGTGCTGACGTCGGCAACCTTGGAGAAAACGTTCAGACGTTGTCGGCCGTCGCACGGGCCGGCACGCGCGTCACGGTGACGGACGGCGGCAAGCAGTCGATTTCGCTGACCGTGAAGGTCATCCGATGACGCATCGGCTGACCGGTCTTCTCACATTAGCCGGCACGCTGGCGCTCTCGCTGGGTCCGTTCGCTCAGGCCAGGCCGCCACAGCCGCCACCTCGGGTGCCAGCCGCACCGGCACCGCCCCGGCCCGGTCCTGCACGCGACGTCGCGCCCGCGGTCACCGGCAGCGCCTCGCTCGCTGGCGTCGTCATGACGGACGAGACGGCGCCACGCCCGGTTCGGCGAGTGGTGCTCACACTCAATGGCGGCGGTCTCCGCCAGGGCCGCCTGGCCGTGAGCGACGACGACGGCCGCTTCTCGTTCGGCGACCTCCCGCCCGGGCGGTTCAACTTGAGCGGCACCAGGCCCGGCTATGTGACGTCGTACTACGGTGCGCGCCGGCTCTGGCGCGGACCAGGCACGTCGATCGATCTGAGCGCCGGCCAGCGCATCACCGATCTGACGTTCAAGCTGCTCCGCGGTGCGGTCATCACCGGCACCGTGCGGGACCCGCAAGGACAACCGCAAGCCAACTTGCGGATTTCCGTGCTCGAGAACCGGCTCATGAATGGCGAGCTCACCTGGGCGCCAGTGGCCTCGAGCTCCAGCACGGGTCAGACGGACGATCGCGGGACCTATCGCGTCTACGGACTGCCGCCGGGCAACTACCTCGTCGGCATCGTCGGCACGCCGCTCTCGACCGCGGCGCGGATGACGAGCGACGCCGATGTCCAGTGGGCCATGCAGCAGGTGCAGGCCTCGTCACGAGCGACCTCGGCGACCTCGCCGGTCGCGGCGGCATCCACTCCAGCGCCGGAGCTCGGACCGACACTGGGATACTCGCCCCTGTATTACCCGGGCACTCCCGATCCCGCCGCGGCAGTCACCGTCACGCTGGGGCCGGCTGAAGAACGCACCGGGATCGACGTGATGATGCAGTTCGTCCCCACCGCGCGAGTCCAGGGCATCGTGACGGGCGCGGACGGGCAGCCGGTGGCCGGCGCGCAGATCGGGCTGTTTCCTCAAGGCCGCAAGATCGTCTCGGCGATGGACGGCCCGATGCGGGCGTCAACCGATCAGAGTGGCCGCTTCACGATTCAAACCGTGCGGCCGGGCCAGTACCTGCTGATGGCGCGATCGCAGAATCGCGGCGGGGCGCCGCCGGTGCCTCGTGTCGAGGCCCTGCAAGCCGCCGGACTGGCCGGTGTTCAATCCCCAAATCTCCAAATCCCCCAATCTACAAATTCGGATCAGTGGGGTCAGATCGAGCTCGGCGTCGCCGGCAAGGACCTCACCGACGTCGCCCTGTCGCTTCAGCCCGGGATGACGTTGTCGGGTCGAGTGGTCTTCGAAGGCGCCGCGCCACCGGATGCGGCACGGATCTCGATCAGCCTTCGCCCCGCTCCGGGCCAGTTGCAGCTCGGTGGCGCAGTTCCGAACGGACCGGCGACGTCAGCCGGCACGTTTACGCTTGCCGGTGTGACGCCCGGCTCGTATTTGATGTCGGCCGGGCAAACCTCGTCGCCGGGTCAGCCGCCGGCTACAGGGTGGATGGTGAAATCGATCCTCGTCAAAGGACAGGAAGCTTTGGACGCGCCGTTCCAGATCGGCCCGAACGAAGTCGTCAACGACGTCGTGGTGACGTTCACGGATCAGGTCACGGAGCTGTCAGGCGCGCTGGTCGATGGCGCCGGCCAACCGGTTCCCAACCACTTTGTGCTCGTCTTTCCGACCACGCCGGCGGCGTGGATCCAGGGCTCGCGCCGCATGCGCTCGCCGAGCCGCACCGGTGAAGACGGCCGCTACCGCTACGCCAACCTGCCGCCCAGGCGAGTACTACATGGTGGCGCTCACCGATTTCGACTCGCAGGAGCTCTACGAGCCAGGATTCCTCGAGCAGGTGGCGGCCTCTTCGTTCAAGATCACGATTGCCGAAGGCGAGAAGAAGACGCTGAACTTCAAGGTCGCCAGACAACAGTGAAAAGACGCTTCTGTAGATCAAAAGCGCACACGGAGATCACGGAGACGAAACGGAGAACACGGGGATTAGAGCCGGTTACTAATCAAACCCAAAGAACTCCGTGAGCCCCGTGCTGTCCTCCGTGAGCCCCGTGTGAGCGGCCTGAGTGACGGGTGTCTATGCCGTTTCGAACACGCGGACGCGCCTGAGCAGAATGTCCACCATCCACAGCGCCAGCGCGGCGATGACGAGGCCGGGCCAGAGTGCGCGTCTTGCGGCACGTGAGGACTGCGGAGCCTTGCGGAGGACGTCGCTCGTCGGTGAAACGGCGCCGCCGGTTGCGTCGGCAATCGCCTTCAACGCCACCTGGTCCGGCGGCCGGAAGCGATACTCGGCCTGGAGGTCGGGCACGACGACGCGCGTTGCCTGGCCGAGCTCTGGACTGTCGAGCGTGACCGTCAGCGCCTGCTGTGCGTTCGCGACGACCTGCGCCTCGTAGAGGCCGGGCGCGATCTGGCGGGCGACCTGTTGTGCCGTGGTGCCGTCGGCGGCCCGTACGGTGATCGACGGCTTGAGCTGGTCGCGGTAATTGCCGCGGCCGTCACGCGCCTCGACCGTCACCGTGACGGGGCGCGAATTACCGCGCACGGCGCCTTCGCGGATCTCGAGCCCGGTGCCGGCCGGATGCTGCCGCTCGAGCGCGTGGACGAGCGCCGAGAAGAACGGGCCGTAGCCGCGCCACCGCACCCAGTCGGTCGCCCACCGATCCTTCACGTCGGAGGCGAACACGGCCGTCCGTCCGAGGCCGATCGGCCAGAACGCCAGCAAGGGATCGCCGTCCTCCGTCGCAAGCAGTTGGAGGGCGTTGTCCTTCATCACCGTCGCCGTCCGGCCGCGCAGCGACGGCGCCTTCGACAGGTCGATGCCTTCGAGGAAGCCGCGGGTCTTGACGACCGGCTTCAGCGGTTTCTCGTCGAACGACGGCGTCACCGCGTTCTTCGCTTCCTTGACGAAGATCTGCGGCACTTCCTTCGCGTCCGCCACTGTGTAGCTGCGCCCCTTGCCCCACTTGGCGATATTGGTCAGCAGTTCCACGTCGGCCGCCGGACCGACGGCAATCGACGACACCGTCATCTTGGCGTCGGTCATCTTCTTGATGAGGGTTTCGTAGTCGTCTGGATACGACCGGCCGTCCGACAGCAGCACGACGTGCTTGGCGCGGGCGCGCGCGTCCTTCAGCGCGATGAACGCCTGCTCGATCGCCGGAAAGATCAGGGTGTGACCGCTCGGCTCGATGGCCGCCACCGCCTTCTTGATCGCCGCGCGGTTCTTGCCGACGTTGCGAAGTGTGACGTCCCAGTTGAGGCCGTCGTTGAAGGTGACGACGCCGACCGAGTGCTCGTCAGCCAGGACGTCGATCGCCGCCTGGGCAGCCGCCTTGCAGAGCTCCATGACCGAGCCCGCCATGCTCCACGATTTGTCGAGCACGATGATCAGCGCGACTTCGGGCTCGTCCTTGCGCTCGAAGGTCACCGGCGTGAGCCGTTCCAGTTCGCTGTTGCGATAGCCCGCCTCGGTGCCCGGAGCGCCCTCGCCGAACACCGCTTCCCCGCCCGCGACGAGCAGCCCGCCGCCGTCCTGCTCGACCCACTCGGCGAGTGCCTTCATCGACGGCTCGGGAATCGCCGTCCGCGGCAGGTCGCTGAGAATGACGACGTCGTAGGGTTCGAAGTCGGCGAGCTTCGACGGCAGACCGGCCGGCGTGCGGGTCACCACGTCGAAGCCGGATTGGTCCAGCGCCCCCTGCAGGTACTTGGCGCTCGACGCGGCGCTTTCCACATACAGCACGCGTGGCCGGATGCGCACGGCGGCCTCGCGGGCGAGGCGGTTGTTTGGAGCGAGCGGATCGCCCGGCGCGGTGACCACCGCCTCGACCGTCTGCGATCCGGGCGAGGCGAACGTCACATCGAGTGCGACGGCCGTCGTGCCGACGTCGAGGGTGACCGGCCGGCTGGCGAGCACGGTGCCGCCGCTCCTGAACTCGACCAGCGCCGAGCCGGCCTTCTGACTGCCGATCTCGACCGTGACGGTTTCGAGCGCGCCCACCGTGAGCCGATTCGGCAAGACAATCCGATCGACCCACGTATCGCCGATGACGCGCGGCGCCATCGGCTCGACAAAGACCTGCACGCCGTCGGCGGCCAGGTGAATGGCCGCGTCGGCCGCATCGCCCACGGTCTGATGACCGTCCGAGAAGAGAAAGATCCGCGGGATGTGGCCGGGCCGAAGCTCGGCACGCGCCTGCCGCAGCGCGAGCTCGATGTCCGAAGCGCCGCGTTTGACGATCGACGCCTGACTCGACGCTGGATCGGCTGCCGCGAGCTCGCGCAGCGCCTTCGTGTCGTCGAGCACGACGACGTCTTCGCCAAACGCGACGACGCGGGAGTGCGTGGGCGCCAACTCCTGGTTGAGGGCGTCGATTCGCGCCGCCGCATCAGCCACCGACTTGCTGGCCACGCTGTACGACGTGTCGACGACGTAGACGACCGAGAGCCGCGACGAGCCCAGCGAGATCACGGGACGGGCCAGGGCCAGGGCCAGCGCCGCGAGCAGGGCCGATCGGACCACTGCCTGCATCACGCGCTGCCGTGGATTGAAGTTCGTCCGGCCCCATCGGAGCGCGAGCCAGACCGCCGGTACTGCGAGCAGCAGCCAGAGCGCGCCGGGAGCCGTCAGCGACATTGCCATCTCACACCGTAATCCGGCGCTGCCACGTCCACCACTCGACGGCCGCGAGCACGAACGCGAACCCGACCGCGTACATCCACCAGGGGCGGCCAGATCCCCCGCCCGCGCTCGTGGCGCGCATGGCGCTCTCCGGCAGCGACGTGCGCTGCAGGTTCGACACCGCCGGGTCGCCGACGTTGACGCCGATCACGCCGTTCGATCCGCCCGCCTCGACTTGATAGAGCCCGGGCCGCGTCAGCCGGACCACGACCCGGTCGCCCACGCGCGAGAGCGGGAGCGGCTGTCCGTCCGGCCCGACGACGGCCGACGTGCTGCGCGGCAATTCCACGGGACCCGGCCGGCGGAGCATGCCGTACGACGGTTGCGCGAGCCACTCGAGCGCATTTCCGACCAGGACCGGGAACGCCGGCGCCAACGCCAGGTTCGAATCGCCGATCGCAAACCCCAGCACGACCGCGCGGCGGCCCTGCTCGTCGATCACCGACACGAGCGGCACGCCTCGTTCCGACGACGCGATAGAGGTCAGTCCGGGGGCTGAATAGGCATGTGCCCGTCGCACTTCGACCGTCAGCGGATCGACTCCGGCGAGCACCGGGTGAGCGCTTTCCGCGACCCATCGTGCCGCCTTTTCTTCAGACGCTGGCGGGCCGAACCACGCCGACGCCGGGGGGGCGATCACGAGCGCCGGACGCGTCGGCGCCGCGGCCGGTGCGGTGCGATCGAAAATCGTCACGTCCTCGCGCCCCGGCCGGTAACTCGCCGTGGTGACGAACGTGACTTTGACGCCCGGATCTCGCTGGAGCAGTTCCGCCAGCGGTCCGACACCCGCCGCATCGGTCACCACCGTCACGTCGAGCACTTCGCTCCCGGCCATCCACGCGACCGCCTCGTCGTCGATCGCCAGCGCGTTCTTCGGAGCGCTGACGCGCGCGAGGAGGCGCGCACTCCCGGGCGATTGAAGCGGGACAAACTGCCGGACGACTTCGCCGGCGCCGATCGGCACCGGCTGATCGACCAGCGTCACCGACCCGCGCGCGAGCGAGACGCGAACGTCCTGCGGCGTGTCGGCATAGTTGACGATCTCGAGATACGCCTGGGCGGACGACACACCCGACGTCGCCGCCCGGGCCGCAAACGCCGTGATCGCAACGTTGGGCGCCGGCTCATAGACGGAGTGAAGAATGACGTCGTCGGCCACTGCCGTCTGGACGCCACCGTCGGTGAAGAAATGCACGGCCTCGGTGCCCACCACGCGCGGCCACGCGGCGCCTTCTCCGCCAGACGGCGCCAGCCGATCGATCGCCGTCTCGATGAGCGCCAGGTCGGTCGTCGGTCCTTCGACAAGGCCGTCGGCAGTCGTCGCCAGGGCGACCTCTTGACCGCCCGACGACGCCGCGAGCGCACGCGCCTGACGCACGGCACGGTTCCAACGCGTCCCGCCACCCGCCTCAGCGAGCATGGACCAGGACGAATCGAGGACGATCAGCGTCCGGCCCTGTGAGGCGGCCGCGAGCCTGGGGCCGGGCCGCGTGACGGCCAGCGCGAGCAGGATCGCGAGCGCAACGGTCGCCGCGAGCGACACCGCGCGGCGGACGCGCTCCCACCACGTGAGCTCGCGCGCCTGATCGAAGACACGGCGCCACAGAAGCAGCGACGGGACACTGACGCGCGGCGGCCGGATCTTGAGACGGAACAGCCACACGGCGGCGGCGCCGGCCGCCGCCACCAGCAGGATCGCCTGCCAGGCCGCCATCGCGCTGAAGCTCATGCGAGAAAGCGTCCCTTGCGGAAGGTCGAGAGAATGATCTGCTCGAACGGCGTCTCAGCATCCGCGCGCAGGTAGCCGAGGTTGTAGCGCCCGCAGAAGCGCTCGAGCTCCTCGGCGTGCTTCTGCCACGCGGCGCCGTAGGCCTCCGCCAGCGCGGGGGTCACTTCCACGTCGCGAAGCTCACCGGTCTCGGCATCGACGAATCGCACTTCGCCGAGCGAGCCGGGATCGCGATCCGACTGCGAGGCGATGTGAACGACGAACACGTCGTGGCCCATCGACGCCAACAGCTTCAAGCCGTTCTCGAAGCCGTTCGGATCGAGAAAATCGGAGACGACGACCGCGAGTCCGCTCTGGCGCGTCCGCGACGCGAACTGCGTGAAGGCGCCACGGAGGTTCGTGTCGCCGGTCGTCTCCATCTGCTCGAGCATGTCGAAGACGCGAAAGATCCGGCCCTTGCCGCGGCCCGGCACCGTTTCGTCGTGCAAGCCGGCGCCGAACGGCAGAATCGTCACGCGGTCCAGATGCGCGAGGCCGATGTAGCAGAGCCCGGCGATGACGCGTCGCGCCTGGTCGAATTTGGCCGGCTCGATCATCGATCGGCTGGCATCGAGAAACAGGTAGATCGGCAGGTCCTGCTCTTCGTCGAAGAGCCGGAGCAGCAACCGGTTCAGGCGCTGGAAGGCCTTCCAGTCGATGTGGCGGAAGTCGTCGCCGGCCGAGTACTGGCGGTGGTCGGCGAACTCCAGGCCGCGGCCGCGCTTGCGCGCCAGCCGGTCGGCCCGATTCTGCCCGGCGAACGCGCGCTTCGAGACGACGTGCAGGTACTCGAGCTTTTTGAGGAAGTCGTCTTCAAATCTCAGCGGCACAATTCAGCAACCCCGTCGTCCGTTATTCCGCTTTGACGCTCCCAATGAGCTCGTTGACGATCGTGTCCGCGTTGATCTGTTCGGCTTCCCCTTCGAAGTTGAGCAGCACCCGGTGGCGCAGCGCGGGAAGGGCGACGGCACGGATGTCTTCGGCCGCGACGAACGCGTTCCCGCGCGTGAGGGCGTGGACTTTGCCGGCCAGGACGAGCGCCTGCGCGGCCCGTGGACTGGCGCCGTACCGCACATAGCGCTTCACGAGGGGCGTCGCGTACGGCGAATCGGGATGCGAGCCGAGGGTCAGCCGGATCGCATAGCCCTGCACCGGCTTGGCGATCGGCACCGATCGCGCCACCTGGCGCATCTCCATGATCTCGGGGCCGTCGAGCACGCGGTTGACCGTGCCATCGACCGGCTGCGTCGTGCGATCGAGGATCTGATGCATCGACTCTTCGGCGGGGTACTCCACCTTCAGCTTGAAGAAGAAGCGATCGAGCTGCGCCTCGGGCAGCGGATACGTGCCCTCCATCTCGAGCGGGTTCTGGGTCGCGAGCACGAGGAACGGCTGATCGAGCTTGTAGGTGGTCTTGCCGACCGTGACGCTGATGTCCTGCATCGCCTCGAGCAGCGCCGACTGCGTCTTCGGCGTCGCGCGGTTGATCTCATCGGCCAGCACGACGTTCGCGAAGATGGGCCCGGGCTGAAACTCGAAGAACATTCCGCCGTGCGCGTTCTGCTGCACGACGTTCGTGCCGACGATGTCGGCGGGCATGAGATCCGGCGTGAACTGGATGCGCGAGAACTTCAAGTGGAGGACGTCGGCGAGCGTGTGCACGAGGCTGGTCTTGCCGATTCCCGGAATCCCCTCGAGCAGCACGTGCCCGCCCACCAGCAGCGCGGTGACCGTGCGATTGACGAGCTCCTCGTTCCCGACGATTCGGCGACCGACTTCCTTGGTGATGCGATCGAACCGTTCCCGAAACAGATCAATGTGTTGAGCGACGGCCGCTGTGGTCATCTGACGTTAACGCTCCTGGAATAAACGCGGCGGCGGCCGGCGATGGCCACGAGCCTTACTTCTTGCGCACGAAATATCGCTGCACCTGCGGACGCCGTGCCTCCGGCACGACCGGCGGCGCGTCGGCCCGGCCGGCTTCGAAGGCACCCGCCGCGACGCGGCTGAAGCCGATCGAGGACTTGCCCTGCTCTGTCTTCCGGCGGATGTCTTCCTTGTCGACGTTCTTGCCTTGCATGTCGGCCGCCGCTTCGACGAGCTCCTTACGAAGCGCCTGCGCGACCAGCAGCGAATCCACACCCTCCGGCTTGTTGCCGGTGTTATTGCCGCTGCCCGGGCGCGAGTCGCCGCCCATCATGCCGCCGCCCATCATCATCTTGGCGCCGCCGGCCTCGCTGGCGGATTCGCGGACCATCTGCATCGACATCTGCGCGGCGGCGGCCTGTTGCGCCGCGGTCTGCGCCTGCGCTTCATCGGACGGCGCGCCCGACTGGCCCTTTTCGCCGGCCTTCTGATCGCTCGGGCTGCCCGGACGGTCGCTTTCGCCCTCGGCGGACTTCTCGCCCTTCCCCATCCGCTCGGCCATGTCGTCGAGCGCGGCCTTGAGATCGTCGGGCGTGCCGCCTTGGCCCTTCTGGGCGAGAGACTTGGGATCGAAATCCTTCAGCTTGCCACCTTCGGGTCCGAGCTTGGCATTCTTCATCAGCTCGGCCAGCTTCTTCTGCAGCTCCGGATCCATCTTGGCGAGCATCGCCTTCAGCTCTTCAAGCGTGGCGCGCGAGGCCTCGGCGTCGATCTTCCCGGCTGCGACATCGGAGAGGAGGGCCGTCAGTTTCTGTTCGAGCTCGGCCGCCGTCGGATCGCCGGCCTTGATGGGGGCATCGGCGACGCCGATCGCGCGCGCGAAATAGCGGCCGGGCGAACCAACGCTCAACACGACGGCCGCCGCCGCGAGCACAGCGGTCAACGCCCACGACCGGCCGGCTCTGACGGGCGGGTACAGGCCCGTCCAATCGACGCCGCCGGCTCGAGCCGCCGCGCGATCGATGTGGAATTGCGTCCAGTCGTCACCGGTCCCCTTGCGCTCGAACCAGTGCGCGCTCCGCAGCTCGCCGCGCAAGGCGGCGTCGCGATCGACCGCTGCGGCGATGGCGTCCGTCGTCTCCCGCCGGCGGCTGCGGATCCAGGTAACGACGGCGAGAATGACGACCAGGCCCCCGAGGAGCGCCAGCGGCACGGCGGTCGAGATGCGCAGCCAGGCGCGCGAGGACAGCAACGAAGAGCACGGCACCGGCCGCCATCGGCGCGGCGCGCGCCAATCGCCGCATCGCGCGCTGGGCGCGGCGGCGTTGGTCCGCGAGGGCCACGACCTCGCTCAGGGCACGACGGGAAGTATCGGAGGGCACCGTGAACTGGCTTAAACGATACTCGAAATTCGGCCCCTTTGTCGTCGGGACAGGGACGAATCCTGGGACTGTCGGGCCGGGAGGCGCAGTCGGCGGCCTGAGGGCTTCCGGCGGCGGCTTCGTGCCGGCGGACGCGGCGCGGCCTGGCGCTGCGGGGTGTGCGCGGCCGCACGCTGCGACGCGCCGGTCACGCGCGGGCGCCGGCGCCGGCCGCGTGCCAGCGGAGGTTCCGTCGAGACATTGCCGTTGATCTCGACATCGATGGGCTCGGTCTCGTTTCCCGCCGCCTCCGCCTGGGTCTCGACGACGGCTGCCTCACCAAGCACCGGAACTTCGACGACCTCGGGCGAGTCGACGGTCACTGGCTCCTCGTCTTGCGCCGGCGCAGTGACGTCAGCTGCCGGTTGAGGCTCCGCGAGGCTCCCTTGGAACACGCGAATCACTCCCTGTCGATCGCGGTCCACGCGGACGAGCCCGTCTTTGTGCGCCGCGCGCAGCAGGTCCACCAGGTTGGCAAATCCGTAGGCACGCTCGTCGAACGACGGACTCGTCTGGCGGATGATCTGTTTGACGTTGCGCAGGTAGAGCGGCCAGCGACGGACCTGTCCTGAGAGGAGCACGCGTCTCAGCTCACGAACACCATCCGCGGCGGTGCCGGTGACCGCGGGCGCAGGCGACTGTGACGGGCGGCCGTTGCCTGGCGCGTCCAGCGGGCTCGGGCGCAGCGGCCACCGGCCGCAGCCTCGGCGGCGGACGGCTCGCATGTCTTCCAACGGCGCGCCGGCATCGGCCGAGCCGCCGACGCCATCGGCCGGCGCAACCAGCCAGCCGCCGCGCCCCTGACTGACCCGCAGCACACCGGCCTTCTCGAGCTTCTGCACGAAGTCCCGGAACGAGCCGGCGCCGTAACTCCGCTCAGAGAACGTCGAGTCCAGCTGCAGCAGGGTGCTCTTGAGCAGGCCGAGTTGCGGCGAGACCTCGCGTTCGCTCAGGACCTTGAGCGCGCGGGTCACGAGCGGCACCGCCTGTTCGACCGGCACCCGGTCGACGCGCACGTCGCGGCCCGTCGTCCGGCGCGGCCCACCCGAGGCCGCACTCGCGCCCATCAGGTTCTCGTAGGCGATGAACTCGTGGCAATTGCGTTGGAGGATGCCGCTCGTGAACTGCCGGCCGCCGACAATGAAGACCTTCTTGTCGTACTGCTTCAGTTTCTCGACCAGGCTGATGAAGTCGCTGTCGCCGCCGACGATCACGAAGGCGTTGATGTGTGGATGGGTGAACGCCATCTCGAGCGCGTCGAGCGCGAGGTTGATGTCGGCGCCATTCTTGTCGCCCCCCGGGGTGAGATTGCGCTGCACCATCCGGATGGCGTGCTGGGTCAGGGCGCGGCTGTAGCCGCCGGCGCGCTGCCAGTCGCTGTAGGCGGTCTTCGACACCACTTCGCCGCGCTCTTTGAGGGCTTCGAGGACGACCCCGGCGTCGAACGAGCCGCCCAGGGTGTTTTTGACGCCAATCTCGATGTTGTCGAAGTCGATGAAAACGGCAATACGAAGTCGATCTGATTCAGGCACTCACTCTAGTGTATGCCAGCGCACAATCGGTAGGGGCAGTCGGGAATCGGCAATGGCACAGGCAATCGCGAAACCGGTGCGCGGTGCGGGTCCAAATGGCTCGGACCTGCACCTGCATTCCGATCCGCCCTATCGATTACTTCCGATACCGCACTCTTGATGCCCTGTTTGCCTGCTCGGGCGTGAGCTTCTGCATCGTCGCCAGGTCATATTCCCAGATGAGCGTGTTGCCGGTCTTGCGGTGCGCGTTGTGCTCGACGACCTCGAACGGCGCCGTGATCTTGAACGCCACGCGCAGACCTTTGAACAGCGCTTCCATCTGCTTCATCATCTCGGCGTCGGGAGCGCGGCGCCCCGGACCGGGCGCGTCGGAGGTCGGATTCTCGACCGGGCACGGTGACGAGGATGGTCTTGCCTTCATCGATGATCTGAAGATTCTCGAACGGCGTCTCGGCCGGGTTCGGCGCCGCCAGGACCGCCGTCCTTGTTGGGCAGCGAGATCTGCGCGAGCTTCGACGCGTGGTCGAAGCCGAACGTCGCCTGCCCCGTCATCTTCAGGCCGTCGCCCTGAAAATTGGCGTCGACGAGCGTGACGCCCTTGCGGCAGCTTGCTGGCAATCTCCTTCTTCTCTTTTTCGAAGTCGGTCGGCCCCGCCCATCGATCCGGCGACATCAGCTCCTTGCGGATCTCCGCCAGCTCGGCAGCGGTCGGCGCGCCCTTCTTGCCCGACATTTCGTTTTTCATCTGCGCCATGAAGCGGACGAGCGGCTCCATGTCGACCTTCATCGAAAAACCGGCCTGACCGGACAGATTTCGCTCGAGCGTGATCGACTGCTCGATGTCGAAACAGCCGGTCACCAGGAATGCAGAACCACAGAGCAACGCCGCGGCAAACTTCCTCATGAGCAGGACCTCTCTCCTATGCCATCTGCTGATTCTCAGAACGATCCGCCGGACGCCGCGATGAGGGCCTGGATCTCGCGTTCGACGTGCGCCGGATCGATCTCGCCGACATGCGTGGAAACGACTCGTCCGCCGCGATCGATGAGCCACGTTGTCGGCAACGCCAGGACCTGGCCGGTGACCGCGTCGATCTCCGCGGTCGTCTGAACGATGGGATAGTTCACGCGCAGGCTGCGATTGAACGCCCGCACGACGTCGATCGAAACCGCGTCCTGCAACAGCCCGACGACGACGAGATCGGCCCGGTATTTCTCCTGCAGCGCGGCGATCGCCGGAATCTCTTTGCGGCACGGCAGACACCATGTCGCCCAGAAGTTCAGCAGAGCGACTTTGCCGCGCCAGGCCGACGAGGAGACGTCGCGACCGTCGATATCTTTGGCGGCAAACGGGGGCAACGGATACGGCTCAGCGAGAAACTGAACCGGACGCGGCGCTGCCCGTCCGTCGGGGGCGGCCGGCCGGCGAGCGTAGCGCGTGGCGGTGTCGGCCGCGGCGAGCAGGACCAGACACGCGACCGGCATCCAGACCCGCGCGGAGAACCTCATTCCGCTATCTTAGAGCCGTTTCCAGTTCGGTTTAGCTGCTGAAACGGCTCTGCGGTTTGCCGCGTCGCATGCTCGGGGTAACATGCTCGCATGACCGCAGCGGACAGCATCCTCTTCAGTGGCGGCGCTCCTGGCGCCGAGGCCGCGTTCGGCGAATACGCGCAGGAGTTCGGCGTCGAGGAAGTGAACTTCACGTTCGAGGGCCGCAAAATGGAGCGGACGCGCGGCATGCGCGTGCTCAACCACGAAGAACTGGGCGCCGGCGACGTGAGTCTCGAATACGTCTCACGCCTGATGCACCGCCGCTACACGGACGCCGAAACCATCCGCAAGATCCTGCAGACGCTCTGGTATCAGGTCAACAACGGCCAGGAGATCTATGTGATTGGCACCGTGCTCGAGGACGGCACGGTCCGCGGCGGAACCGGCTGGGGCGCGGAGTTTGCGAAGCTGTGCAACAAACCGCTGCACGTGTTCGATCAGGAGAAGAACGCCTGGGAGCGCTGGACGGGCGAAGACTGGCTCGTCTGCGGCGCCGCCGACGCTCCGGTGATCACGCACCCGCACTTCACCGGTACTGGCACGCGCACGCTGCACGACAACGGCCGGCAGGCGATTCGCGAACTGTTCAAGAGATCGTTCGCTTGAGCTTGTCTCAGATCAAGAGCTCACACGGAGGACTCGGAGAGGCGCGGAGGACACGGGGCAATACGGACAACCCATGCACGCGGGACAAGATCACACTCTCAACTCAAGGTAAGACCTCACGCACGCTGGCCAAGAGCCCTCATCTCTCAACACGGAATCGCGTGACACGTTCAAAGAACGAAACTCTTTGATCGCCACGCTCATCGCAAATCACAGGCCAGTTCTGGTTCCCAGGAAGAGCGACACTTGCAGATTCTGCAACACCCTCTGTGTGGATCGGAGACGGTCAGCGTGCTTCGCTGTGTTGTATCGAGAGGTGCCAGTTCTTGACCTGCGTGCACGAGGGCTGTTTGCATTAGCCCGCGTCCTCCGTGCCCCCGTATGAGGAGTGTGAGCTTTCGTTCTGTGGCAGCGTGCGTGAGGCCTTTCGCCTGCATTGCCCCGTGCCCTCCGTGCCGTCCTCCGTGAGCCCCGTGTGCGAGGCGCGAGTTTTTGATTTGCGCAGCGTGCGTGAAGTTTTGGCGGACGCACTCTTCGTTCTTGCAGCAGCGTGCACGAGGTGTTCGCCCGCTTGCCCCGTGCTCTCCGTGCCAACTCCGTGGCCCCCGTGTGAGAGGCGCGAGGTTTTTTGCTTTGTGGCAGCGTGCGTTTGAGGTCTTGGACTACTTCCGTTTGGGCCGGTACACGTGCGTGGACTGTCCGAAGAACACTTCGGCGGCCTCCATCAACGTCTCCGACAACGTCGGATGCGGGTGGATGCTCAGTTTCAAGTCGGTCGCGAGCGCGGCCATCTCGACCGCGAGAACGCCCTCGGCGATCAACTCGCCGGCGCCCGACCCGACGACGCCGACGCCGAGGATGCGCTCGGTGTCAGGGTCGATCACGAGCTTGGTGAGGCCGTCGGGACGGTCGATCGCGACAGCGCGCCCGAGCGCCGCCCAGGGGAACTTCGCGATCTCGACCTTGCGGCCGATCCTCTGCGCCTCGGTCTCGGTCAGGCCCGCCCACGCGACTTCGGGGTCGGTGAAGACGACGGCTGGAATCGCCTGCGGCTCGAAGGCGACGTTGTGCCCAAGCGCGGCTTCCACGGCGACGCGCGCCTCAGCCGACGCCTTGTGCGCCAACATGGGCTCGCCGACGACGTCGCCGATGGCGAAAATGGTGGGCTCCGCCGTCCGACGAGCCGTGTCGACGTCGATGAAGCCGCGGTCGCGCGTGCGCACACGAGTCTTGTCGAGACCAGGTACGTTCGAGTTCGGCTTGCGGCCAACCGACACGAGTACGCGCTCGAACGTCTGTTCCTTGTCGGCGTCGGCCAGGTCCTTGCCGTCGATGCGGACCTTGATGCCGTTCTTGACCTCGGACATGTCGACCACACGCGCGTTCAGCAGCACCTTGTGCAGGGCCTTCTCGAGCCGGCGCCCGAGGAACGTGACGAGGTCGCGATCGGCGCCTGGCAGCAAGCCCGGCGTCATCTCGACGACCGTGACTTTCGTGCCGAGCGCGGCATACACCGAGCCCAGCTCGAGACCGATGTAGCCGCCGCCGACGACCAGCAGCGACTTCGGAATGTCCGGGAGATCGAGCGCGCCAGTCGAGTCCATGACGCGGGGACTGTTGATCGAGAGCCCCGGCACCACCGACGGTGTGGAGCCGGTCGCGATGATGGCGTGATCGAACGAAAGCGCCTCCGTCCCGCCGCCCGCGAGCTCGATGTTCAGCGTCTTGGCATCGACGAACGACGCGCGGCCCTGGATGTAGCGGACCTTGCGCATCTTGGCGATCTGGCCGACGCCACTCGCCATCTTGTTGACGACCTGATTCTTGAACCCGCGCAGCTTCTCGAGATCGATTTTCGGCGCGCCGTAGGTGACGCCCCAGTTCGTGGCGTGATGCGCCTCGCTCATCACTTTGGCGACATGGAGCAGCGCCTTCGACGGAATGCAGCCACGATAGAGGCACACGCCGCCGGGATTCGCTTCGAGATCGACGAGCGCGACCTGCATCCCGAGGTCTGCCGCGTAGAACGCGGCGGCATACCCCCCCGGACCAGCACCGATGACAACTAATTGGACAGAAGACATAGGCAGTGAAGAGCGCTTGGCAAGTTCGAAGTTAGAAGCCAGAAGTCGAGAAGTCGCTTCCAACTTCTCACTTGATCACAAATACAGTGTAAATGGCTGCTCGAGCCCTTCGGCGACGAACCGCAGGAACCGTGCCGCGTCGGCGCCGTCGATCACGCGGTGATCGTACGACAACGAGAGCGGCAGCATCTGCCGCGGAACGAAGGCGGAGTCTTTCCAGACCGGCTCGACGGCCGCCCGCGACATGCCGAGAATCGCCACTTCAGGCTGGTTGATGATCGGCGTGAAGGACGTTCCGCCGATGCCGCCGAGATTGGTAATCGAAAACACCCCGCCGGCCATCTCTTCGAGCGAGAGTTTCCTGTCGCGCGCCTTCTGCGAGACCGCGGCCAGTTCGGCGGCAATCTCGGTAATCGTCTTGCGGTCGGCGTCGCGAATCACCGGCACCAGCAGGCCATTGGGTGTGTCGACGGCCAGGCCGATGTGCGCGTACTTCTTGTAGACGATCGCTTCGTTGGCCATGTCGACCGACGACGCGAACTGCGGGAAGCGGCCGAGTGCCATGGCGACGACCTTGATCGCGACGGCAGTGACGGTGAGCTTGCCGCCGCCCTTCTCGACTTTCGGGCCATAGGTCTTGCGGAAGTCCTCGAGCGCCGTGACGTCGGCCTTGTCGTGCTGCGTGACGTGCGGCGCCTGCCAGGCGGCCGAGAGATGCTCGGCCGTCTTGCGGCGGATGTTCGACATCGGCTTGACCTCGACGTCACCCCATTTCGCGAAGTCGGGCAGCGGGCCGGTGCGCATCTGCGCCACGCCGCGGCTGCCGCCGCCGGCCAGCACGCTCTTCACATGCTCCTTGACGTCTTCCTGGCCGATGCGCCCGCCCGGCCCGGTGCCGGCGACGCCCTGGATGTCAACGCCGAGCTCGCGCGCATAGCGGCGCACTGAAGGCGCCGCCGGCACCACGACCGGCTCGCCACTCGCTGCCGGGGCCGGCCGACCGGTCGTGATGTCGACGACCGCGGCGGCAGTCCGCATCGCCGGACGAGGCTCCGGAGCCGGCTTCGTCTCCGCCGCCGGCGCGCGCTCGGCCGCGGGTTCCTGCTCGGGCGCCGCGCCCGCCGTGGCGGCATCCGAACGCGCCGCCGTGCTCGTGTCGCGTTTCGCATCAGCCGCCGCCGGTGCGGGCGCCGCCGGCTTGGCCGCAGCCTCACCCTTCGCCGCCTTGGCCGCGGGCGCCTCGGTTTCCGCTTGCGCCGCGCCCTCGTTGAGCACGACCACGACCTGCCCCACCTTGACCTTGTCGCCAGGCTTGACGCGGACTTCGGCGACCGTCCCGCCGGCCGACGTCGGCACCTCGATGGTGGCCTTGTCTGTCTCGAGCTCGAGAATCGCCTGCTCTGCCGTCACCACGTCCCCGGGCTTCACCAGGACACGCACGACATCGCCCTTCTCAACATTCTCGCCAAGCTCGGGAAGTTTCACTTCGATCGGCATCTAAAACCTCATTAAGGGCGCGGGGCCCCACCCCCGCGCCTCGGGCCCGCGCCGTGAGACCGGCGCGGGGTGTCCATGAACTATGAAATCGCCGGATCCTTCTTGTCGGCGGCGATTTCGAGATCCTTGAACGCCTGCCGCACGACTGTCGCGTCGATCGATCCCTCGCGATGAAGCGCAGAGAGCGTGGCGGCGGCGACGTGGCGCGCATCCACTTCGAAGTGGTTGCGCAGCGACGCGCGATCCTCGCTGCGGCCGAAGCCGTCGGTCCCGAGCGTCACCATCGGCCGGCCGAGGAACCGCGCGATCGTGTCGGGCTGGCTCTTGAGATAGTCCGACGCAGCGACGACAACGCCGGGGGCCTTGCCGAGCGCCTCGACCAGGTACGGCACGCGCGGAGTCTCTGTCGGGTTGCGCAGGTTCCACCGCTCGGTGCGGTGCGCGTCGCGGTAGAGCTCGTTGTAGCTGGTCGCGCTCCAGACGTCGGCGCCGACACCGTACTTCTCGAGCAGGCCCTGCGCCTTGATGACCTCGTTCATGATCGCGCCGCTGCCGATCAACTGCGCCCTGGCCTTGACCTTGCCGTCGGGCGCGGACTTGAAGCGGTAGAGGCCCTTGATGATGCCGTCCCGGGCGTCCTTCGGCATCGCCGGCATCTCGTACTGCTCGTTCATGACGGTGATGTAGTAGAAGGCGTCCTCGCGATCGCCGTACATCCGCTTGATGCCGTCCTGAATGATCACGCCAAGCTCGAAGGCGTAGGCCGGGTCGTACGCCCGGCACGTCGGCACCGTGGACGCGAGCGTGTGGCTGTTGCCGTCCTGATGCTGCAAGCCCTCGCCCGCCAGCGTCGTCCGGCCGGCGGTGCCGCCGAGCAGGAAACCGCGGCAGCGCGCATCGGCCGCCGCCCAGATGAAGTCGCCGACCCGCTGGAAGCCGAACATCGAGTAGTAGATGAAGAACGGGATGGTATTGATCCCGTGCGTGGCATACGCGGTGCCGGCGGCGATCCACGACGAGATCGATCCGGCTTCCGTGATGCCCTCTTCGAGGATCTGCCCGTCCTTGGCTTCCTTGTAGTAGAGGAGCGTCGCCATGTCGACCGGCTCGTACAGCTGGCCGATGCTGGAATAGATGCCGACGGCCTTGAAGAGCGACTCCATGCCGAAGGTGCGCGCTTCGTCGGGGACGATCGGCACGACGAGCTTGCCGATCTCCGGGTGACGCAGCAGCTTCGACAACATCCGCACGAACACGGCGGTCGTCGACGCCTTGCGGCCCCCGGTGCCCTGCGAGAACTCGGCGAAGACCTCGTCGAGCGACGGACGAATCGCCGGCGCGGTGACGACGCGGCGGGGGACGGCGCCGCCGAGCGCGGTGCGCCGTTCCTTCAAGTACGCAATCTCGAGGCTCTTCTCGTCGGGACGGTAGAACGGCGCGTCCGCGATCCGATCGTCGGGAATGGGCACGCCGAACCGGTCGCGGAACGACTTGAGATCCGCGTCGTTCATCTTCTTCTGCTGATGGGTGATGTTCTTGCCCTCGCCCGCTTCGCCGAGGCCGTAGCCCTTGACGGTTCGCGCCAGGATGACGGTGGGGCCGCCCTTGTGCTGCATCGCCGCGCGATAGGCGTTGTAGACCTTCACCGGGTCGTGACCGCCGAGCGCCATCTGCTTCACCTCGTCGTCCGAGAGGTGCCGCACCATCTCCTGCAGGCGCGGATCGGCGCCCCAGAAGTTCTTCCGGATGTAGGCGCCGTCTTCGACGACGTACCGCTGGTACTCGCCGTCGACGACATCGCCCATGCGCTTGACGAGCACGCCTTCGGTGTCGCGAGCGAGCAGGTCGTCCCACTCCGTGCCCCAGAGCACCTTGATCACATTCCAGCCGGCGCCACGGAAGACGGACTCGAGCTCCTGGATGATCTGGCCATTGCCGCGCACCGGACCGTCGAGCCGCTGCAGGTTGCAGTTGACGACGAAGATCAGGTTGTCGAGCTTCTCGCGCGACGCGAGTGACAGGGAGCCGAGCGCCTCGGGCTCGTCGGTCTCGCCGTCCCCGAGAAAGGCCCAGATCTTCTGGTCCGACGGCTCCTTCAAGCCGCGATTCTCGAGGTAGCGGCTGAAGCGGGCCTGGTAAATCGCCATCAATGGCCCGAGTCCCATCGAGACCGTCGGGAACTCCCAGAAGTCGGGCATCAGCCACGGATGCGGATACGAGGAGAGGCCCGGCTCGGCGCGCAGCTCGTGCCGGAAGTTCCGCAAATGCGTTTCGTTGAAGCGGCCTTCGAGGAAGCCGCGCGAGTAGATGCCGGGTGACGCGTGGCCCTGGAAGTAGATGATGTCGGCGTCGCGGCCCGCGTCCTTGCCACGGAAGAAATGATTGAAGGCCACCTCGTACAGCGTCGCCGACGAGGCGAAGGTCGAGATATGCCCGCCGATGCCGTCGGACTCACGGTTGCCGCGCACGACCATCGCCATCGCGTTCCACCGCACCAGGCTCTTGATGCGGCGCTCGATCTCGCGGTCGCCCGGGTACGCCACCTGCTCGTTGACGGGGATCGAGTTGACGTAGGGCGTGTTGGCCGAAAACGGGACCTTGACCCCGGATTGGCGCGCGCGGGCGCGCAGGGCGTCGAGCAGCCGCACCACGCGGGCTTTGTCTCCCTGCCGCAAGACGTAGTCGAGCGATTCGAGCCATTCGCGGGTTTCAACCGCCTCGAGGGCGGCGGCATCAGTGGGGGCGAGGTTCTTCATGAGGGTTCTTGTCCTTGGACGTCGACGATCCTTTCTATTCTAGTCCTCCCGGGCGCCGGGAGGATACCGGCGGTGCGCCGATCGGTGCAGAATTAGCCAATGAACGTGCTGTCTCCACCGCGTGCGCGACGCCGGCCGGCATCGTGTGCCATTCTGCTCGTCATGACGTCAGCGGCATGCTCCACCTCTGTACCGGCCACGCCCCCGTCCCAGGCGCCTTCAGCCGTCGTCGCGGCGCTCGACGCCAAGATTCGCCGATTTGCGCCGGTCGACCTGAGCGCGCCGGTCGACGCGCTGCCGCAGAACGAGCGGCAGGCGCTGACGAAGCTGGTGGACGCGGCGCGACTGATGGACGGGCTGTTCCTGGAACAGGTCTGGGCGGGCAACGTCAGCGTGCTGACGCAGCTCGCGGCTGACCGGACGCCGGAAGGCCAGGCCGAGCTGCACTACTTCCTGATCAACAAGGGGCCGTGGTCACGGTTGGATCATCACGAACCGTTCCTGCGGCCGGGCTTCTCGGTGCCCGCCGAAGCCGCCGCAGGCCAATTTCTACCCGGCGGATGCCACGCGCGAAGAGGTCGACGCGTGGATTGGCTCGCTCAAGGGCGCGGCGCACGCCGAGGCGGCAGGATTCTTCACCGTGATCAGGCGCGGCGCCGACGGCAAGCTGATGGCCGTGCCGTACAGCGTGGCGTACCGCAACACGCTGGTCGCCGCCGCAGCGGCGCTCACGGACGCCGCGGCGCTGACGACCCAGCCATCGCTGAAGAAGTTCCTCGAGCTGCGGGCCGACGCGTTTCTCTCCAACGACTACTACGCCAGCGACGTCGCCTGGATGGAGCTCGACGCCTCGATCGAACCGACCATCGGGCCGTACGAGACCTACGAAGACGAATGGTTTGGCTACAAAGCGGCGTTCGAAGCGTTCGTCACCCTGCGGGACGACGTCGAGACGCAGAAGCTCGGGATGTTCAGTGCCGAGCTGCAAGGGCTCGAGAACGCGCTGCCCATCGATCCCAAATTCCGGTCGGCCAAGTTGGGCGCGTTGGCGCCGATTCGCGTCGTCAACGTCGTCTACTCGGGCGGCGACGGCAATCGCGGCGTGCAGACCGCGGCATTCAACCTGCCGAACGACGACCGCGTCATCCGCGAAAAAGGCGCCAAGCGGGTGATGCTGAAAAACGTTCAGGACGCGAAGTTCCAGAAGGTCCTGTTGCCGATCTCAGCCGTGGCTCTGGCGCCAGGCGATCGCGGCAAGGTGAGCTTCGACGCGTTCTTCACGCACATCCTGATGCACGAGCTCATGCACGGCCTCGGCCCGCACCAGGTGTCGACGAGCGGCCTGGCGGTCCGGCTCGCGCTGAAGGACACGTATTCCGCGATTGAAGAAGCCAAGGCGGACATCTCGGGTCTCTGGGCATTGCAGCAATTGGCGGACAAAGGCGTGGTCGCGGCGCCGATCGCCCAGGCGATGTACTCGACCTTCCTGGCGTCGGCATTCCGCTCCATCCGCTTCGGCCTCAACGAAGCGCACGGCAAAGGCATCGCGCTGCAGCTCAACTACCTGCTCGACCAAGGCGCCTTTGTGGTCAACCCGGACGGCACGTTCAGCGTCGTCGACGCCAAGATCCGCGACGCGGTGACGTCGCTGACGCGAGAACTGATGACGATACAGGCCAACGGCGACTACGCCGCCGCGCAGGCGTTGTTGAAGAAGCTCGTCGAGCTGCGCGATCCGGTGAAGGCCGTGCTGGAGAAACTGAAGGACGTGCCGGTGGATATCGAGCCGAGGTTTGTCAGCGTCCGCTGACAAGATCTTTCGAAGAGCACGAGGACGAGGGACGAAGAACACGAATTAGGGGACGTCGACAAGCGACGCACGGAAAGAGACCGTCCGCAGGCGAGCGTAGCGAGCCGTCGCGGACGCGCGCGTGGGGGTGGGGCCCCACGCGCAACAAAACAAAGTAGACGCCGCTCACTACGTTTCAGGCCAGGTCGGCCTTCTTCAGTTGCGCGCGGGGCCCCACCCCCGCGCGCGGCGCCCTCACGGCTCGCTACGCTCGCCTTCGGGCGGTCTAGTCACTTCTTGACAGTCGCCCCCGTCAGCCCCGCGACCGCCGACAGCGTCGCCTGCGCCGCGTTCATGCCGAGCAGGAAGTCCTTGTCGGAGAACGTCGTGAAGACGTCGATCGGCTGATGCCAGGTCGGGTTCCAGCCGGCGCCGGTGTGCATGCCGCGTTCGTTCTCCCGCAGACTGATCGCCGGCACGATGTTCATGAACGGCGTCGAGTCGGTGTTGGTCATGTGCGGGCCCATGGTGCCCGGGTAGTGCGTCGTGTAGCGGTCGGCCGCGAGCTTGACCGCAAGCGCGAGCTTCATCGACTGGTCCGCCATCTTCGAGTTCGACTGCCACTCGATGTTGAAGTCGGCTTCCGGCCGCTGCTCCGGATTCCAGGTGCCGTCCGGACGCGGCATGCCGTGATCCCACATCATCATGTCGTGCTGGATCATGCCGAGCCACTTCGGCTCTGGATAGCGGCCTGAGCCGGGAGGATCTTCCTTCCCCTGAAGTGCCTGCCGCTGATTGACGTAGGCCCAGGCGCCGTTGAGGCCGGTCTCCTCGTTGTTCCAGAGAACGAAGCGGATCGAGCGCTCGGTTTGGACGTCGGGCGAACTGAAGATGCGCGCGAGCTCCATCACCAGCGCGGTGCCGGATCCGTCGTCGTTGGCCGCTTCGCCCCAACCGTGGCCGTCCATGTGCGCGCCGAGGATGTACATCTCGTCGGGGCGCGTCGTGCCAATCTTGGTGCAGTACACGTTCTGCCGCTGGCTGGGCGGATCGTTCGGGGGCGCGGGCTCTTTGTTGAGCTCGAGCAGCCGCGGATCGAGCGGCGCCGCGTTCGCGCTCGTCGGCTGATACACGCCAGCTCCGCGGCGGTTGCCATACAGCGTCGACCCGCCCGAGCTGTTGCGAACCGGCTCGGCGAGGGGGCCGACGTTGGTTCCGCGACCGCCGCCACCGCCTTGGCGGCCGGCTTGCGCCGCAGCCTGGCCACCCGCGGCGGCAGCCCCGGCCTGGCCGGCCGCAGCTTGTCCGGCCGCTCCTGCCGCCGCACCCTGTCCGCCGCCGGCCTGGCGCCCGGCCTGTCCAGCGGCCGCGGCTTGTCCGCCTCCCGCTGCAGCGCCGGCCTGGGCGCCGCCGGCGGCGCCGCGGCCGCCTCCGCCGCCGCGTTGTGGCGCGTTGGGATCCGCCGCGCCAGCGGACGGATGCATGTAAGTGATGCGCTCGGTGTTCGTGCAGCCGTAGCTCTTGAGCTGCGCTTCGATCCAGTCGAGCGCGTCGCGATTGCGTTTGGTGCCCTGCCGGCGATCGCCAAACTGCGTCAGGCCTTTGATGGTGCCCTTGTACTGTTCCAGCGTGAGCCGGCTGACCATGGTCCGGACGGGATCGTCAGGCGCCGGAGCCGCAGGCGCTTGAGCGGGTGTCGTGGGCGCCTGTTGCGCCGCGAAAGTGATTGCCGCCGTCGCTGCCATGCCTGACGCCACGGCAGCCCATCGAGTCCAAGCCATGATCAAGTTCCTCCGCGTGCGAGCAGTGTAGATCACCTCAGGCAGTGCTCGTCGGGAGCCGCACCGCCCGCGTCCAGTCCGCGACCGCCGCCACTGCCAGATCCGGGCGATCGCTGATGAGCCCGGTGACACCCCACTCGAGTATCTGCTGCATCTCGGCGGGCTCGTCGACGATCCAGGCTTGCACGGGGAAGCCAGCCGCGCGCACGGCGCGCACGAAGTCCGGGCCAAACACCGGGCGGCCGTCGAACCTGAGCGGCGCCTGGACGAGGCGGTAACCAGGCACGTCACTCGGTGTCCACGCTGCGCCGCCCTGCAGCATCTGCTGGATTTCGTCGCGTGAGGCGCTGGTCGGCACGTCCGGCGCCAGCCGACGGAGGGTCGTGAGCACGGCGTGGCTGAAACCGCCGAAGACGACGCGGTCCACTGCGCCCGCTTCGCGCGCGACCGCGAGGGCCCGCTCGCCGACCTCCGGCCGGTCGCCCTTGATCTCGATGACGATCGGCGTCTGGGGATAGCGTTCGAGCAGCGTCGCCAGGGACGGCACGCCGAAGCCGCGCCCGCGAAACGGATGGCCGTCGTCGGATCCGAACCGGAAACCCGCGTCCAGGCTGGCGAGCTCGTCGGCCCGCCGGTCGGCGACTGGGCCGCTGGCGTCGGTGGTTCTGTCCAGCGTCGCGTCGTGGATGACGACCGGCTCGCCGTCCCGGGACAGATGCACGTCACATTCGAGCGCAGTGACGCCGAGCGCGATCGCGTGATCGAACGAGGCGACGGTGTTCTCGGGACGCAGCCGCGACCCGCCGCGGTGCGCGATGACAACCGGTTCAGACAACGAAAGCAGCTTCGACAAGTCCACGGGATCCTCGCAACCGGTTTATATTGTCTTATGTCTGTTCCAACGACACTGGGCGCGCTGCGCGAGGCAGCCGCCGCCGGCCGTTTGACCCTTCGCTCGGTCAAGGACGAACTGCGCGACAACCTGATGCTGCGGCTCCGCGCGGGCGGCCCGCTGTTTCCTGGCATCGTCGGGTACGACGACACCGTCGTGCCGCAAGTCGTCACGGCGATCCTCTCGAAACACAACTTCATTCTGCTCGGCCTCCGCGGCCAGGCGAAGACACGACTGCTGCGAGCGCTCGTCGACCTCCTGGATCCCGAGATCCCGTTTGTCGCCGGGTGTGAGATCCACGACGACCCGCTACGGCCACTGTGTGCGGAGTGCCGTGCGCGCGTCGTCGCAGAAGGCGATGCGCTGCCAATCGCCTGGCTCCCGCGCGCGGATCGCTACGTCGAGAAGCTCGCGACGCCGGATGTGACGATCGCGGACATGATTGGGGACGTCGATCCGATCAAGGCGGCACGCTCCGGACGGCAGCTCGGCGACGAGCTGACGATGCACTATGGGCTCGTCCCGCGGGCGAATCGCGGCATCTTCGCCGTCAA
Source organism: uncultured Acidobacteriota bacterium (assembly GCA_963816795.1). Taxonomy (GTDB): domain Bacteria; phylum Acidobacteriota; class Vicinamibacteria; order Vicinamibacterales; family SCN-69-37; genus CAWFLT01. Next base: position 252,749 of record CAWFLT010000012.1, read on the forward strand.
CGAGTTGCCGGACCTGGCGAGCAAGGTGCAGGTCGGTCTGTTCAACATCCTCCAGGAAGGGGACGTGCAGATCAAAGGGTATCCGGTCCGCCTGCGGCTCGATATCGCCCTCGTGTTCAGCGCCAACCCCGAAGACTACACGGCGCGCGGCAAGATCATCACGCCCCTCAAGGACCGCATCGGATCGGAGATCCGGACCCACTACCCGCGCACGCGGCACGAAGCGCAGGCGATCACACTGCAAGAGGCGTGGACCGAAAGGGGTACGACGGGTACGACGGGTACGGCGGACGCCGGTACGCCCGGGCTGCAGATTGAGATTCCGGCGTTCGTGCGTGAAGTGGTCGAAGAGATCGCGTTCCAGGCGCGAGGAGACCAGAAAGTCGACCGGCGGTCCGGCGTGAGCCAGCGGCTGCCGATCACGACGCTCGAGAACGCCGTCTCGAATGCGGAGCGGCGGGCCCTCGTGCACGACGAACGTGTGGCCGTGCCGCGGGTGGCGGACATCTATGCCGCGCTCCCGTCGGTGACCGGCAAGATCGAGCTCGAGTACGAAGGTGAGCTCAAGGGCGTCGAGGCGGTCGCACGCGAATTGGTGCGCGCGGCCGTCGCCACCGTCTTCGACGGCCGGGCCGCGCACGCCGACGTCCGGCCGGTGATCGCCTGGTTCGAAAATGGCGGCACGCTCGATCTCTCTGACACGTCGTCGGCGGCGGAATTGCTGGGCGCGGTCGCGGAGATCGACGGCTTCGGCGAGGTCTCGTCAGCGCTCGGCAGCTCGCCGCGCACCAGCGAACCCGCCCGCGCCGCGGTCGCCGACCTGGTGCTCGAAGGACTGTGCGCGCTCAAGAAGATCAGCCGCACAGACCAGGGCCAGCTCTTCGCGGCCCCCAGCCCGGCGCGGCCGCGAGACCGGGCCGAAGCCCGGTCGATCGAGCAACTGATGGAAGAGGACGAACCGACCGTCAAGGGGAAGAAGAAATACTACAACTGACCAAATGAAATACCGATATTCCCGCTTCGTCGCTGATCTGGCCGACGAGATCGACCTCGAGTCGTTGGTCTCGCGGCTGTCGGACCTGTTGCTGGCGAGCGGGTTCGACACGCCGTGGGATCCCCAGAACGACGATGACCGCAGCATGCAGGCGCTGCACGACGCCATCCTGGATGCGCTGCTGAATGGCGGCGTGTTGTCGCAGGAGATGCTCGAACAGCTGCTATCGGACAAGACCGAGCGATCGGAGAATCGCGACGAGCTCGAGTCGCTGATTCAGCGCATCATCGAGCGACTGTCGGAACAGGGGTTCGTCAGTGTCGCCGGTCAGCCCGGCAAGCACGGGTTGCCGGACGCCGGCGCCGGCGGGGACGGCGCGACCCGGTTCGAGGTCACCGACAAGGCCCTCGACTTCCTCGGGTATCGGGCGCTGCGCGATCTGCTCGGCGCCGCCGGACGAAGCAGTGCCGGCCGGCACGACACCCGGGAATTGGCCACCGGCATCGAAGCCGGCGGCCCGCCTCGCGCCTACGAGTTCGGCGACACCATGAACCTCGACGCGTCAGCGACGGTGCTGAATGCGGTGAAAAGAGCGAGGTCTGAGACTCCGGGAGTCGCGGGTGAATCACGGGCGACTCCCGGAGTCTTAGACCTCGACATCGCCTACGAAGACCTGATGGTCACGCAAGGCGACTACCAGAGCTCGTGCGCGACCGTGCTGCTGCTCGATTGCAGCCACAGCATGGTGCTCTACGGCGAAGACCGCTTCACGCCCGCCAAGCGCGTGGCGCTCGCGCTCGCCAATCTCATCCGCCATCAGTACCCGGGCGATGCGCTGCAGGCGGTGCTCTTTCACGACTCCGCGGAGGAAGTGCCGGTCGGACAGATTGGACGCGTCAAGGTCGGGCCGTACTACACCAACACCCGCGAAGGCCTGCGGCTCGCCCGCCGGCTGCTCGAGCGGCAGCGGAAGGACATGCGGCAGATCGTCATGATCACGGATGGCAAGCCGTCAGCGGTCACGCTCCCGGATGGCCGGATTTACCGCAACGCGTTCGGGCTCGACCCCTTCGTCCTGCGAGAAACGTTTGCGGAAGTGGCCGCCTGCCGGCGCGCCGGCATCATGATCAACACCTTCATGCTGGCGCGCGACTACGACCTGGTGGCGTTCGTCCGCCGGGTCGCGCGAATCTGCCACGGCAAGGCGTACTTCACGACGCCGTACACGCTGGGCCAGTACGTCCTGCAGGACTATTTGAGCAAGAAGACCCGGACAATCCATTAGTCCCGCCGCTCGTCCCAGAGCCCTTGCGGGCGGTCACGGCCGCGCCCATACTCGTAGTCAGCAACACGTCGCAGTCCTCCCCCACCCGCGCGCGTGTTGCGGTCATGAGCGCATCCGCTCCAAGGAGGACAACCATGCTCCGCAAGCCGGGTCTCATTGGGATCCTGCTCACTCTCTTCGTCGCCTTCATCTCATCCCCTGCGGCAGCGCAGGTGCAGACCGGCAGCGTGTACGTCAAAGCGGCCGACGAACAAGGCGCGGCCATTCCGGGCGCGACCCTCACACTCACCGGCCCGGTCCTGCCACAGCCGCTGACCGGCGTGACCGATGCCACCGGCGTGTACCGGTTTCCATCGCTCTCGGTCGCGACTTACACGTTGAAGATCGCGCTCGCCGGATTTCAAACCGTGACGCGTGAGAGCGTGGTCGTCGTCCAGACCCAGACGACCACGATCGACTTCGTCCTGAAGGTGGGCTCGGTCGCCGAAGAAGTCACGGTGCGCGGCGAAACGCCCGTCGTCGACGCCAAAAGCGCGAATGTCAGTACCAACCTCGACGCCAAGCTGCTCGAGTCCACGCCCGGCGGCAAGGACATCTGGAACATCCTCGAGTACAAAGTGCCAGGTCTGATCTTCGACACGCCGGACGTCGGCGGCAACCAGGCCGGACTGCAACGCGGCTTTACCGCGCGCGGCACGCCGAACAACCAGAATGTGCAACTGCTGAACGGCGCCAACGTCGGTGATCCGGCCGCCATCGGCTTTTCGATGAACTACTACGACCCGACGTCGTTCCAGAACATCCAGGTGACGACGGGCGCGCAGGACATCTCGCTCGGCACGTCGGGCGTCTCGATCAACATGGTCACCAAGAGCGGGACCAACAGTTTTTCCGGCTCGTTCCTGCAGACCTATCAGGGCGAGAAGACGCAGTGGGACAACATCGATCAATCGCTCAAGGACGCCGGGTTTCGGCCGAACGCGAACGCGACCGAGCTCCTGACGAACACGAACGGCAGCGCCGGCGGCCCGATGGTCCGCAATCGGCTGTTCTATTTCGGATCGATGAACTTCCAGCCGATCCACATCGCCGTACCCGGATTCCCGGCGGAGGCGCCGGTCCCGGTGCAACTCGGTGATACCAGCACGCTGGACACGACCGATATCTTCACCGGTACCGGCCGCCTGACGATGCAGCTCAATCCCAGCAACCGGTTCGACATCTACGGCTCGAAGCAGCGCTACGACAAGCCCAACCGCGAAGCGGGCACTGGGGTCACGCAGGATTCGGCATTCAAGGAATACGACATCGACAACACCGCGCAAGTGCTCTGGAGCACGGTGCTCAGTGATCGGCTGTTCGCGAACTCGACCGTCAGCTACAACAACGTGCACTTTCCGCTCTACCAGAAGACCGCTCAGCAACCGCTGACCGACAGCTCGACCAACGTCCTGCACCGCAATGCGACGTCGTCACAAATCATGTTCAGGCGGCGGCTGACGATCAACTCGAACTGGACCTACTACGTGCCACAGCTTCTCGGCGGACGGCACGAGATCAAGGGTGGGTTCGACAACTCGTACACGCCCGAAGACGTCACCACCGAGCGTGTCGACAACGTGAATCTCACGTATCGCAGCTTCGCGACCAGCGCGACCCAGCCGGCCGGTCCCGTCCAGGTCGCGATTTTCAACTCCCCGACGTTCGTCAAACGCGCCGTGATGAACACCGCGCTGTACGTGCAGGACACGTATGCGATCGGCCGCCTGACGGCGATCGCTGGGATCCGCTGGGAGCGCGTCGAGGGCTACCTCCCGCCGCAGGAGCATCCGTCGAGCGAGTACTTCCCGAGCGGCACGGTGATCAACGGGCTCAACGTCGCGCTGAACACTGGCGGCATCCTGACGCAGTACGCCGTGCCCGACACCTTTGCAGAGGTGCGGAACGCGCCGCTGTGGAAGAACTTCGCGCCGCGGCTGAGCCTGACCTACGACCTGACCGGGCGCGGGCGCACGGTGGCGAAGTTCTCGGCCGGAAAGTATCTCGATCAGATCGGCACGGGGACGCCGGGGCCCAACCCGAACGGCGCCGTCTCGCAACGCTACACCTGGAACGACTTGAACGGCGACCTGTTCTTTCAAAAGGGCAACGCAACGTGGGACGGGTTCAAGTACGTCGGGGGAGAGTTCGGTGCGCTGGCCAACAACGGGACGACGATTCCGAACCCGAATCCGTTCGACACGCTTCGCCGCCGGACCTACCGCAACGAGCTCACCGCGGGCGTCGACCATGAGCTCTACGCGGGCGTGCGTCTGAGTGTGACCTACATCTTCCGGAAGGAGCTGGACACCTACGGAAGTGTGGATGTGGCCATGGATCAATGGGACGCGCTGTACACACCGGTCCCGATCATTGATCCGGGCCGGAACGGTATCACTGAGGCGACCGACGGCACGATCACCGCGTACCAGCTGAACCCGAACGTGACGGTCAACTCACGCAACGTCAACGACGATCGGCTCGGACCGACGTATCACGGACTCGAGACGGTCGTCACGAAACGGTATGCCAGCGGCTTCGCGCTCCTCGCCGGCTACACCTACGGCAGGACGACCGTCGAGCAGACGAGCCTGGCCTCGCCCAATGCGTTGATCAACTCGCAGGGCCCGCCCGACGGCCGCCGGCACTTGTTCAAGTCGACGGCCTCGTACATCTTCCCGTACGAGATCACCTTCGGCGCCAACTTGCGGCTGCAGTCGGGCCGGCCGATCACTCGCACGCTCGCGATCGCAGCGTGCACGACCGCGGCACCGACCAACTGTCTGAGCTCGGCAACGACCATCAACGCCGAGCCGCGTGGCAGCGAGGAATTGCCGGGACTCTACACCGTCGACCTTCGAGCGGGACGGATTTTCCGCGTGAATCGACAGACCGTGGAACTCTCGATGGACGTGTACAACCTGACGAACGCGAACACGACGTTCAACGTGAGGACCGGCACCGGCGAGACGCCCATTCGCGTCGGCGGCGACCCGAACGTTGCACAGACGCGCATCGCGACGTTCCTGTCGCCGACGGGCGTGCTCGGTCCGCGGATCATCCGCTTCAACCTGACGTATTGGTTCGGGGGAAGATAGCGCGTCTGGTCGATCGTCTTCAGGACATGAAGGCAGTGAAGACGGTTCCTTCACTGCCTTCATGTCTATGAGACAGCGACTTGTCTCAGCCGTTCGGCGATCACGTTGACGACGACCTCGCCGTGGAATCGGCCGTTCTCGATGAAGATCCGGCCGCTCTGTTTACCGGCCACGAACGCGCCAATGACGTAGACGTTCGGAACGCTCGTCTCGTAGGTCTCGGGGTGATGGATCGGCGCACCCTCGATCGGATCGACGTCCGCGCCGATCAGGCGCAGCAGTGTGGTATCCGATCGATAACCCGTCAGCAGCAGCACGCCATCCGCGGCCTCGTGGCTCGGTCCGTCCGGTCCGTCGAGCCGCACGCCCTCCGGCGTGATTTCGGTCACGCGCGTCTCGAAATGTGCGCGAATCGACCCTTCCTTGATGCGATTCTCGATGTCGGGCTTGACCCAGTACTTGATGGAGTCGCCCAGCGCGGGCCCGCGGTGGACGATTGTGACCGTGGCGCCGTTGCGGAAGAGATCCAGGGCGGCCTCTGCCGCCGAGTTCTTGCCGCCGACAATGACGACGTGGCGGCGGTAGAAGGGATGCGGCTCGCGATAGTAGTGCGAGACGTGTGGCAGGTCCTCACCGGGAATCCCGAGGCGATTCGGCACGTCGTAGGCGCCGGCCGCGATTACCAGCGCGCGCGTCGTCCTCGTCACCGGCGGCCGTCCGGACGGCTTCGAGGTGACGGCGAAGTGACCGTCGGACTCCCGCGTGATCTCCGTCACGGGCTCGTAGAGCGCGACGTCAAGCGCAAACGTGTCCGTCACGCGACGGTAGTAGCGAAGCGCTTCGTGACGCGTCGGCTTGTCGTACGGACTGACGAACGGCAGCCCGCCGATCTCGAGCAACTCCGGCGTGGTGAAGAACACCATGTCGGTCGGGTAATGAATCAGCGAATTGACGAGCGCGCCCTTTTCGACCACGAGATACCGCAACCCGCGCCGCTTGGCCGCAATCGCCGCCGCCAGCCCCGCTGGCCCGGCACCGATAATCAACAGATCGAGACTTCCGGCTTCGCTCATTGCCCCATTGCCCCATTGCCCCATTGCCTCATTGCCCCATTGCCAATGAGCTACCTCGGGATGTATTCCACTCTCAGGTTACTGACGATGGCGATCGGGCGGGCGGCGTTTTCGTACACCGCGCTGCCATCCTTGGTCGTCGCCTCGAGCCGGACCCCAACGATGCCGACCGTGTCGACGCCCGCCGGGACGACGACCTTCACCGCCTGAGGCTGACCGGGAGCGACGGCCTTCAGCCCGGTGGGGCGCCCGCCGCCGCCGATGCGGTCGAAGAGGTCCTGGGCCGTACGGTACTCCTGCAGGACGGCGGCGCGGCCAATCACCTGTCCGTTCGGGCGCACGACCGCCGCCAGCGCCGCGTATTTGACGAACGCCTGGCCCGGGTCGACGACGCCGGCCATGACGGTAAACCGGTTGTGCAGGTCGAACATGACCGTCGCCGGGCCGGTACGCGGCGGAATCTTGACCGACACGCTGCCGCTGCCGGTGGCCGCAATCATCACGTCGCAGAATTGACGTTTGCTCTTGACCCCGAGTCCCAGATCGGCGGCACAGCTGAGCTCCGTCGTGAGCTGGCGGTCGCTGCTCTTCGTGCCCGCCTTGCCGCCGCGCTGCGCCTCGACCGCCCCGGAAAGCACCGACGTGACAATGGCCACGATCGCGATTCGCCGAATCATCTCGTCGAGTATATCGAACGAGCTACGATCGACGCGTGGCCACGTACCCGCAGCGCATTGTCTGTCTGACAGAAGAGACGACCGAGACGCTGTACCGGCTCGGGGCCGGTGACCGGGTGGTTGGCGTGTCGGGATACACGGCACGGCCACCGGAGGCTCGCCAGAAACCCAGGGTGTCGGCGTTTTTGAACGCGCGATTCGACAAGATCGACGCGCTGCGCCCCGACCTGATCCTGGCGTTCTCCGATCTGCAGGCGACGCTCTCGGCCGAGCTGATTCGTCGCGGCTATACCGTCGTGGCCTTCAATCAGCGGAGCGTCGCCGAGATCCTGCAGATGATCCGGATCCTTGGCGGCATCGTGGGTCTGGCCGCACGGGCCGAGGCGCTTGCCGACGAGCTGGAGGGCGGGCTCGACGCCATCCGCATCTCGGCGGCCCGGTTCGCTCACCGCCCTCGCGTGTTCTTCGAGGAGTGGGACGACCCGTTGATCTCGGGCATTCGCTGGGTCGAGGAGCTGGTCGAGGTCGCCGGCGGCACGCCGGTGTTCCCGCAGTTGCGCGGCGCCTCGCTGGCCAAGGACCGCATCGTGACGCCCGATGCCGTGCGCGCGGAGGCTCCGGACGTGATCCTGGCGTCGTGGTGCGGCAAGAAAGTCCGCCCGGAGCGCATTGCCGGGCGTCAGGGATGGCAGGAGATCCCGGCGGTACGAGACGGCCAGATCCACGAGATCAAGTCGACCTACATTCTTCAACCGGGCCCGGCCGCGCTCACCGAGGGCGTGCGCCAGATTCACGCGCTGTTGTGCCGGATGACCGGCGTGTCTCCCGATCCGTCAGTCGCACCCGAACATCTCGCCTGACTAGAGCCGTTTGCACAACGTCGACGCCGGGATGATCGCTATAGCAATGTGTAAACCGCGAGTCAGTCGAATTCGGCTGCCATCGCACTCGGGTGGGGCGCTGGGAGCGGGTCGCGCGAGCGAATCAGCGAGAGGAACTCGGAGCGCGTCCGAGCGTCGTGATGAAACACGCCGCGCATCGCGCTCGTCACCGTCAGCGAATTCTGTTTCTCGACGCCTCGCATCGCCATACACAGATGGGTCGCTTCGAGCACCACGGCTACGCCAAGCGGGTGGACCTTCGCGTCGATCGTTTCCGCAATCTGTGACGTCAGCCGCTCCTGGACCTGGAGCCGGCGCGCGAACGCCTCGACGATGCGCGGCAGCTTGCTGAGGCCGATGACGCGGCCGTCCGGGATGTAGGCGAGATGACACTTGCCGAAGAACGGCAGCATGTGATGCTCGCACAGGCTGTAGAAGTCGACGTCCCGGACGATCACCATCTCGTTATACTCGACCGTGAACAGCGCATCGTTGATGACGCGGTCGAGGTCGGTGGTGTATCCGCTGGTCAGGAACTTCAGGGACTGTTCAACACGACGCGGGGTCTCGCGCAAGCCGTCGCGGCCGGGGTCTTCGCCAAGCTCCGACAGCAGGCGCTTGATGATCTCCTGCATGTCCGCATTGTATCTCGCGGTCCACGCGGCGGGTCCGGCCGGGTGGGCGCAGGCCATCGATCCTGATGCGTTGTATCAACAGCGCGAGAATCTGGCCCTGGCGCAGCAGGCGTCCGACGTGTGGGCGAGTCGCGCGGCCAGCGGGCGCGACTTCGAGGCCGCCTGGAAGCTGGCACGAGCGTCTTACTGGCTGGGCACACAGCTGCCGGAACGAGACCGCCGCGCGGCGCTCGACCGCGGCGTCAAGGCCGGCGAGCTTGCGACGAAGATCGATGCCACCAAGCCCGAGGGACATTTCTGGCTGGCGGCCAACATGGGCACGCTCGCGGAGTCCTACGGGCTGACACAGGGGATCAAGTACCGCGGCCGGATCAAAGACGCGCTCCTCCGGGTGCTGGCCATCAACCCGGCGTGGATGCAGGGATCCGCCGACCGGGCGCTCGGCTGGTGGTATCACAAGGTGCCGGGCCTCTTCGGCGGGAGCGAGGCGACGGCCGAACAACACCTGCGCAAGGCCCTCGCCTACAATCCGCGCAGTACGGCCACGCTGTTCTTTCTCTCCGAAGTCGTGGCCGAGCGCGGCCGCAAGGCCGAAGCGCGGACGCTGCTCCAACAGGTACTCGATGCGCCCATCGATCCCGACTGGGCGCCGGAAGATCGCGACTTCAAACGCCGCGCGGAAGCCGCCATCAAGGCGATGAAATAGTCACGCGCGAACCCCGGACCCAGCTCACGTCCGGGTCGAACGCCGCTAGATAGCGCGCCGTCGAATCAGAAAACATCTACCGTGAAGGCGTGAAGGGTTGAAGACGGTTTGGGGGAAGGTCAAGTTCCCGGATCAGGAACTGACGCAGGTCCGGTGGTGAAGCGGACGAAGACAACCGACATTGCGATCGCGGAAGATCAGAATGCAGCGAGACGGCCTTCATGCGCTTCGCAAGCGGACAGCGTGTCGCGGCAACAAGCTCTGACGCCCGAGTTGACGCGGCCAGCAAAAACCTTTCGTTAGCTTTTCTTCACGACCTTCACGTTGAGCTTTTTTGGGCGGGTATACCGGCGTGATCCGCGCCCGGCACGCGTCAGTACTTATAAAACCCCTCGCCCGCCTTGCGCCCGGTCCTGCCCGCCAGCACCATGCGCTTCAGCAGCGGCGGCGCCGCGAACATCGGATCCTTGTATTCGTCGAACATGATGTTCGCGATGTAGTACGTCGTGTCGAGCCCCACGAAGTCGAGCAGCGTCAGCGGTCCCATCGGATGGCCGCAACCGAGCTTCATCCCCTTGTCGATGTCTTCGACCGAGCCGAGGCCGCGCTCGTAGCAGCGAATCGCGTCGAGCAGGTACGGCACCAGCAGGCGATTGACGATGAAGCCCGGCTTGTCGGGCGCAGTGATTGGCTCCTTGCCGAGCGACAGCGAAAAGGCGAACAGCGACTGGTACGTCGCGTCCGAGGTCGTGAGCGCGCGAACGACCTCGACCAGCTTCATCAGCGGCACCGGATTGAAGAAATGCAGGCCGCCAAACCGGTCGGGGCGCCGCGTGCGCGCGGCGAGCTCAGTGACGCAGAGCGACGACGTGTTGGAGGCCAGGATCGTGTGCTCGCCAACGACCGCTTCAACCGCGCCGTAGGCGGCAGCTTTGTCGTCGAGGTTCTCGATGATCGCTTCGATCACCAGGTCGCAGGCCTTGAGTCCACCCACGTCCGTCGTCCCGGTCAGGTTGCCGAGCGTCTTGTCCCGGTCCTCAGCGGTGACCTTCCCCTTCGCGACGCCGTCGTCGAGAAACTTCCGGATTCGGCCGAGGCCTTTGTCGAGTAGTGCCTGGCTGGTCTCACGAACGATGGTCTTGTACCCCGACGCCGCCGCGACTTGCGCGATCCCAGCGCCCATCAGGCCGCAGCCAAGGACACCGACGGTCTTGATCTCCATGAATACCTCGTCGTCGTTAACTTCGAACTTCGAAGTTCGAACTTCGAAGTTTGCTCACAGTCTTTCCACTATCGCCGCAATCCCCTGTCCTCCGCCGATGCACGCGGTGGCGAGGCCGTACCTCTTGCCGCGGCGGCCGAGCTCCAGCGTGAGCGTCAGCAGCAGCCGCGTTCCGGTCATGCCGAGCGGATGGCCGAGGGCAATCGCGCCGCCGTTGACGTTCGTCTTTTCCCGATCGAGTCCGAGCTCCTGCTCGACCGCGAGGTACTGCCCGGCGAACGCCTCGTTGACCTCGATCAGATCGATCTGATCCAGCGAGAGTCCGGCGCGTTCGAGCGCCTTGCGCGTGGCGGGCGCCGGGCCCATGCCCATGTACGACGGATCGACGCCGACCGCGGCCCACGTGACCAGTCGCGCCAGCGGCTTCAGGCCGCGACCGGCGACCGCCTCGCCGGAGGCGAGAAGCAGCGCGGCGCCGCCGTCGACGATGCCGCTGGCGTTGCCGGCGGTGACGGTGCCGTCTTTGGAGAACGCCGCCGGCAGTTTCGCCAGACCCTCGAGCGTCGTGTCTGGCCGCAGGTGATCGTCGCGGTCGACCATCGTCACGCCCTTGCGCGCCTTGATCTCGACCGGCACGACCTCGTCAGCGAACCGGCCGGCGGCCCAGGCGGCCGACGCCGCCTGCTGGCTGCGCAGCGCGAACTGATCCTGCTCCTCGCGCGAGATGTCGTACTTCGCCGCGCACTTCTCGGCCGTCTGCGCCATGAACAGGCCGCAGTACGGATCGAGCAGCGCTTCGTACAGCGAGTCTTCGAGCTTGCCCTGGTTGAGGCGCGAGCCCCGAACGCAGCCCGCGCATGACGTGCGGCGCCTGGCTCATGCTCTCGATGCCGCCGGCGAGCACGATCTCCGCCTCGCCGAGCTGAATCAGCTGCGCGCCGCTGACCGCGGCCTGAATGCCGGAGCCGCACAGTCGGTTCACCGTGAGCGCCGGCACCTCGATCGGCACGCCGGCCTTGAGCGCGACGTGGCGCGCGCCGTAGATGGCGTCGCTGCTCGTCTGCATCACGTTGCCGACGACGGCGTGATCGACCCAGTCGGGCTTCACGCCGGTCCGCTGCGAAGGCGGCCCGCGCGGCAATCGCGCCCAGTTCGAGCGCCGACACGTCCTTCAGCGCGCCGCTGTACTCGGTCATCGGCGTCCGCGCGCCGCCAAGGATGAATACGTCTCTCATGACACCCCTCGTCTGACTCGTGCGGCGACGCGCGTCGCCGACCTCTCGCGTGCCCAGCGCGCCGCCGATGTCGCTGGTCGTCTCGCCGGCGTGGACGGCGGCTTCGACCGCCGCCTCGATCCGCTGCGCGTCGTCGGTGCGGCCGAGCGTCTCGAGCATGAGCGCCGCCGACAGGATCGCGCCCATCGGGTTGGCGACGTTCTTCCCGGCGAGTGGCGGCGCCGATCCGTGCACGGGCTCGAAGAGCGACGTCCGCCCGGGATGAATGTTGCCCGACGCCGCCATGCCCAGGCCGCCCTGCAGCGCGCCGCCGATGTCGGTGACGATGTCGCCGAACAGATTGTTGGTGACGATCACCTGAAACTGACCGGGATCCTTGATCATGAACATCGCGAGCGCGTCGATGTACATGTGCGTCGGGCTGAATCTCCGGATACTCCGCCGCGACCTCTTTGAACACGCGCTGCCAGAGCGCGTGCCCCTGCGTCATCGCATTGCTCTTGTCGGCCATGCAGACGCGCGTGAGGCCCTGCGTGCGGGCGAACTCGAACGCGTGCCGGATGATGCGATCGACGCCCTTGAAGGTGTTGATCTCTTCCTGCACCGCGATCTCGTCGGGGGTGCCGGCCTTGAACCGGCCGCCGACGCTGACGTACACGCCTTCGGTGTTCTCGCGGAACACGACGAAGTTCACGTCGTTCCGGCCGCGGTCCTTGAGCGGACAAAGCCGATCGTCGAGCAGGCGCACCGGACGGTAGTTGACGTAGAGATCGAGCTCGAAGCGCGTGCCGAGCAGGATGTCGCGCGCGTGCCGGTTGTCGGGCACGCGCGGATCGCCGAGCGCGCCGAGCAGGATGGCGTCGAACTCGTCGCGCAGCATCGCGTAGCCATTCGGGCGGAATGGTCACGCCCGTCTGCAGGTAGTGAGTCGGCGCTCCACGGCAGCTCGACGAGCGTCGATCGACCGTCCCGCGACCTCGCGATCGCGCGGAGCACTTTCACCGCCTCAGCGGTGACGTCCTTGCCGATGCCGTCTCCGGGGATAACTGCAACACGCACAGCCGATAATCATACCTCTCTCGACCGCGATCGCCATCCCCAGACCGCCGCTCACGCACAGCGTCGCGAGCCCGCGCCGCGCGCCGCGACGCGCCATCTCGTACAGCAGCGTCACGAGAATGCGCGTGCCGGTGGCGCCGATCGGGTGGCCGAGCGCGATCGCGCCGCCGTTGACGTTCAGGCGTTCGCGATCGATCGGGAGATCGCTCAGCACGGCCAGCACCTGCGGCGCGAACGCCTCGTTCAGCTCGACCAGATCGAAGTCGTCGAGCGCCAGCCCCGTGCGCGCCAGCAGCTTGCGCACCGCCGGCACCGGGCCGATGCCCATGATGCGCGGATCGACGCCGGCCGTCGCCCAGCCGACGATGCGCGCCGAGCGGCGTGCAGGCCGCGGCGAGCCGCTTCGTCCTCGCTCGCGAGCACGACCGCGGCGCCGCCGTCGGTGATGCCCGACGACGTCCCGGCCGTGATGATGCCCGCCTGCCCGTCGACCGGCTCGAAGACCGAGCGGCAGCTTGCGCAGCGCCTCGATCGTCGTCCCGGCGCGCGGATGCTCGTCGGTCGTGAGCTCGACGGCCTTGCCCTTTGCGTCGAGGCCCGGCGCCGGCGTGATCTCGTCGGCGAAGCGGCCGGCAGCGATCGCGGCTTCTGCGCGGCTGCTGGCTCTCGAGCGCGTAGTGCGTCCGACTCCTCGCGCGTGATGCCGTACTGCGCGCGCCAGCACCTCGGCCGTCTGCCCCATCAGGAGGTTGCGACAGCGGACAGAAGAACCCGTCGCGATACATCGCGTCGACGAGCGCGAAGTTGCCCATCTTGTGGCCCCAGCGCGCGTCCTCGCTGTCGACGAGGTACGGCATGCGGCTCATCGACTCGATGCCGCCGGCGAGGACGATGTTCGACTGGCCGGTCAGAATGGCCTGCGCGCCGAGCGCGACGGTCTGCAGACCGGACGCGCAGGCCTGATTGATGGTCTGTGCGGGAACGTCGTCCGGCAGGCCGGCGCGGCGGCCGACCTGGCGCGCCGGATTGGGACCGGAGCCGGCCTGACGCCCGTGACCGATGAGGACTTCGTCGACGTCGCGCCGGCCCGACGCCGGCGCGCTCGAGCGCGGCGCGCGCCGCGCGCGCGCCGAGCTCGGCCGGATGCGTGTTGCGCAGCGTGCCGCCGTAGCGGCCAATGGGAGTGCGCGCGGCGCCGAGGATGACGACCGCAGGCGACGCAGGGACGCATCCCTCGAGTATACAACGCTGGCGCCTTACTTGACCGCGCGGACGGCGCTCGCAGTCTCGCGCCGACGCTCGATGGCGTGAGCGCTCCGGCCGTGGCCCGTGGCTGGCCGGCAAAGCCGCTCAGCACGTCGAGCACTTCCGGCGAGACGGCGAAGGACAAGCGTGACGGTCTTGCCCGCGCCGCCGACCTGCAGCGAGTTCAGCACGGCGTTGGCACGCTGATCCTGGCCGGCCACCAGCCGCCCAGCGGCGAGCGCGCCGCTCAGCACGGCCTCGCAGGTCCTGTGCGGCCTGCTCGTCGCGCGCCTCGGCGCGCAGCGTGCCGTTGACGCCGCCGTTGACGTGCGCGCTGACGGCGACGTGCTGCACCGCCGGCAGTGTGCGCCTTGATCTCGATCGGGCAGGCTGGCATGCTTCGAGAACGACGTCGAAACGGCCGACGACCCAGGCGTTGGCGCCGCCGCGCACGTCGTTCACGAGCTTCATCAACTCGGCGTTCGTGCGAGATGTCGGTCTTCGTGCCGGGCCGGTCAATCGCCTGCCGGACGCTGGCCGCGTCGCCGAGGGCCAGGAGGCCAGGCTCGAGAAACGCCACCGCCGGACGGCGGACGCCTTCGGGCGCCGGCTGCCCCTCAGCCACCGCATGGTGGTCGCCGGTCATCAGCAGCATCCGCTTGCCCTTGTAGTCCTCGGCCGTCGCGCCGTGCTGGACCGCCGTCGTCTCGATCTGGCCGTCGTTGAACCGGCCGCGCACCAGGACCAGGGCGCCGCCCTTGGAGGGCTCGCCCCCGGTAAAGCCGGCGACGACGACGTCGATGTCGCGCTCGATGTCGACGCCCGAGCTCGCCCTGGAGCTCGTCCTTGCCTTCGCCGGTCGGCAGCACCTCGCGGAGCTTCTGGCGGAACTCCGAGCTCATGATGGTCGCGGACATCGGCGTAGGCCACAGCCGTCGCGTCGGCCGGCAGTAGGCCAGCTCGGCGTCCTGCGATGCCGCGCCGAACGACAGGCCGCCGTTGTGAGAAGGCCACCAGCCCGGTGCCCAGACCGACGGCGACGACCAGGGCGGAACCGACAAGGAAATAGCGGGTGCGCTGGGTCATGCGGCAACCTCTATCCAATTATACGGATATACGGTCCGGGGTTCCGAAGCGCGGCTTAGCGGCGGAGGCCCGAGGGTGGTGCCCAGCCAGATAGGCTTCCGAGCCTCCGGCTACGCCCAGGCCCGGTCCTACTGCTCGAGCACGTATTCCCGCTTCGCCACGTCCGGGCCGCCAGCCAGAGGCAAACCACCTCGATGACGGTGATCCAGAACAGGCATCTCGGTCAGGCTCGGGGTCTCCCGGAACAGCTCCTGAAAGAGGCTCAGCGGCGAGTCGTTGGGCATCGCGTGCGGGCACGAGGCCCTGCAGGTAGAAGGCCACCGTCAGCCGCTTCAGGTTGCCCGGGAGGACCATGACCAGCGTTTCCCAGCCGAGCACGAAGATCAGCCCGACCAGCAGCGGCCGCTTGAGCGCCGCGCCGACCAGGGCGAAGACGGCGCCGTAGACGGCCAGGCCGAGGGCGAGCAGGCCCAGGTCCTTCGGCCAGGTCGCAGGAAGCTCGCCCCCAGGCTGCCGCCGATCGGCACGATCAGCAGCCAGACGATCACGACCGACGGCAGGACGACGAAGATCGTGCAGACCAGGTAGGCGAGGTACTTGCCGAGCAGGACCGCGCCGCGCGGAATCGGCCGCGTGAACAGATAGGTGATCGTCTTGTCCTCGACTTCGTCGGCGATGAGCGACGTGCCGTAGAACACGCCGAGCACGGGAACGCTGAACCGGACGAAGAGCACCCAGATCATCAGGCCGAAGATGCATCGGGCCGGTGCAGCGGACTGTTCACGCATGAATCGGCGCGCCCGAGCTCGACGAGCGACCGGATGACGAGCGACAGCGAGCACGGGCACGCCGACGACCAGCGCCATGAACACGGTGCGGCGCGACCAGAGCATCTCGCCGAGCGACAGATCGAACACGCGCAGCGCGGCGTAGAGGAACCCGGGCGACGCCGCGTGCTGGTCGCTCCGTCATGTCTTCACCAGGTACTTGAACACGGCCTGCAGGTTGTCGTCGGGCGACGTCACTTCTTCCACGGCGCCGCACGCGCCGCTCGCGACGAGCGTCGGTGAGGCTGGCCGTAGAACTCGTCGGGCTTCGCCGGTCTCGACGACGACCGCGCCCGGCTCGAAGCGCATGCTGATCACGTCGGCGCGCGTCGAGGAACTCGCGCGCCAGGCCGCGCGGATCGCTCGGCGCGGATGTACACCGTGTGCGGATGCGTGTCGATGAGATCGCGAATCTGGTGGACGTTGCCTTCGGCCAGGATCCGGCCGTTGTTGATCAGCAGGATGTTCGACGTCATCGATTCGATCTCGTGCAGGATGTGGCTCGAGACGAGGATGCTCTTGCCCTGCTTCGCCCACTCGCGAATCATCCGCATCGTCTTGCGGCGGCCCATCGGATCCATGCCCGACAGCGGCTCGTCGAGGATCAGCAGCTCGGGATCGTGCACGAGCGCCTGCGCGAGCTTGACGCGCTGACGCATGCCCTTGCTGTAGGCGCCGATCCGCTTGCTCGGCGGCGTCCATGCAGATCGACGGTCGTCAGCGCGCGTTCGGCCGCGGCCTTGGCCTCCGCTTCGCTCGTAGCCGTTCAGGCGGACGAGCGCCGTCACCCACTCCAGGCCGGTCATCCGGTCGTAGAACGCGTCCTGCTCGGGACAGAACCCGATGCGGAAGAAGAGCTTCGGGTTGCCCCAGATCGGCTCGCCGAGCACCTTGACGTCGCCCTTGCTCGGCGGAGCTGACCGGTGATGAGCTTCATGAACGTGCTCTTGCCGGCGCCGTTCGGCCCGAGCAGGCCGGTGATGCCGGGCGGCACGCTGACGGTGACGTCGTTCAGGCCGATGACCTGGCCGTACCACTTCGAGAGGTGCTCGGCGGTGAGGATCGGCGCGCTCACGACGACCACCTCGACGCCGCGCACGCGCCGCTCGAGCACGGAGATCGAGACGCACGACCAGCCCGACCAGCACGAGCACCGAGACGATCACCGGCGTGTCGTAGCGCGGCGTCTGCCGGAACATCACGTCGGTGACGTTCTCGAGATTCGCGCGTGATCGACACCCAGGCGACGCGCGTCGAGCCGGTGATGCACGCGAAGCACGCCGAAGATCGCTTCGGTGAAGAAGATCGCGCCGGTGTAGAGAATCGCGACGTAGCGCGTGCTCTTCGACAGCGACGACAGCGCCAGCATCGCGAACGACGCGACGATGACACGCGGAGCAGGCACGCCAGCACGACCGCCGGAATCACGTAGAGGTTGTTGCGCAGGAACTCGAGGCTGCCCGAAAAGCAGCACCTGCAGCAGGATCAGCAGCAGCGCCGGCAGCGAGCGTGACGAACAGCAGGAACGTCACGAGAATCGCGAGCTTGCCGCCGATGTACTCCATCCGCAGCAGCGGCTTCGACAGATAGATCTGCAGCGCGTTGGCGCGCCGGTCGGCGGCGATCAGCCCGGCGCCGACGAAGACCGTGACGAAGAAGATGAAGAAGCCCTGCTGTTCGACGAACTGCATGAACATCTCGCGTCGACCGGCACGACCTGCGCCGGCCTGTCGGATACATCGTCACGACGTAGATCTGGACGGTGCGGACGATGAACGGAATCCAGGCGACGAGCAGCAGCGCCGAGGAACGCCTTGCGCGCCAGCATGCGTGCGGATGCCCGTGCGCGGCGATGACCGCCCACGACTCGGCCGAGCGGCTGGCGCTGTGCCCGCGTAGCGGCGGTAGCTCTGATCGTGAATCGGGCTCATGCCTCGCCAATCGCCCGCGCGAACACGTCTTCGAGCGTCGGCACGCTCGCGCGCAGGTGCCGCACCTGCGCGCCGGCGCCGGCGCGCAATCTCGCAGATGCGCCGCTGATCCTCGCCCGCGCGGCCCCGATGCGCCGCGGCACGAAGACGCGCATCACGTCTTCGTCGGTCTCCTGGCACTCCATGCCGGCGCCGGTCAGCGCGGCGATGAACGGCGCGAGCGTCGCCCTTGACGCGCACTTCGAACACGCGCCCGGCCGGCCCCTTCAGCTGATCGATCGAGCCCGACGGCGGCGACCGCGCCCTTGTCGAGCACGACGACGTGATCGCAGGTGTATTCGACGTCGGGCAGCAGGTGCGACGACAGGATCAGATCGACGCCCTTGTTGTGCGCCAGATCGCGGATGAGCTCGAGCATCTCGTCGCGGCCCTTCGGATCCATGCCGTTGGTCGGCTCGTCGAGAAACAGCAGATCGGGATCGTGCACGAGCGCCTGCGCCAGCTTGATGCGCTGCTTCATGCCCGTCGAGTACGTCTCGACGTTGCGGTAGCGCGCCTCGCCGAGGCCGACGTAGTACAGGACTTCGTGCGCGCGCTGCATCGCGTCGGCCTTGCGGCAGGCCGGCCAGCTGGCCGCAGTAGGCGACGAACGTCACGGCGTTCATGCCGGGAATGTGGCCGTCGTTCTCCGGCATGTAGCCGAGCCGCGCGCGCACTTCGAGCGGCCGCTCGGCCACGTTCAGGCCGAGCACTTCGAGCCGGCCGGACTTGCGGCGGAATGAAGCCGAGCAGCGACTTGAGCATCGTGCTCTTGCCGGCGCCGTTCGGGCCGAGCAGGCCCACCGCGCCCTTCGGAAACGACGCGCTCACGTCGCGCAGCGCGGCGTTCTTGCCGTAGACGACGCTGACGTGGTCGAGGACGACGGACGACGTCTGCATCATGCAGTGTCCAGTTACGGACTGCGAAACGATATACGGAACGTCAGCGCCCAGCGGTTCGTGAGTCTACGACGTGCCGCGTCAGCGCCCAGCTCGTCGGCCCGTTCGCGCAGGAACCCGATCACGTTCGTGATGTGCTCTCGAGCGGCAGGCCCATCTCCTCGGCGCCCTTCCGCAGATCCTCGCGCGGCACGGCGCGCGCGAACGCCTTGTCCTTCATCCGCTTGATGACCGACGACGCCTCGAGATCGAGGACGCTCTTCGACGGCCGCACGAGCGCCGCGGCGGTGACGAAGCCCGCCAGCTCGTCGCAGGCGAACAGCGTCTTCTCGAGCGCGGCTCTCGCGCGTGACGCCGCGAGTAGTCGGCGTGCGACAGAATCGCGCGCGTCACCCACTCCGGATAGCCGAGCGCCTTCAGAATCTCGACGCCGCGATACGGATGGTTCTCGCGGTCGGGATACTTCTCGTAGTCGAAGTCGTGGACGAGCGCGACGAAGCCCCACGCGTCCTCGTCCTCGCCCCACATCGCGCGCGTAGCCGCGCACCGCCGCCTCGACGCGCGAGCAGGTGCTTGCGCAGGCTCTCGCTCTGCACGTGTTCGGTGACGAGCGCCCAGGCGCGCTCGCGCGACAGCATCGGATCGGTCATCGTTCTTCAATGGCGTGGGACTCCATCCGACGCCTCGGCCAGCGCCATGGCGAGCGCTTCGGCGCTTCAGTCTATCGCGGCTCGCGCGCATCGTCACGGCACGGGCGATCACGTCGCGCGCCTTGCCGACCAGATCGTACGGCGCGAGGGCGGCAGGTCGGCCAGAACGGCGTCGCGACATCGCCGCCAGCGGCGAGCGTGCCGCCGCGCACCGGCACAGATAGTCGACGAGCACGAAGTGATAGCGCACGCGCCCGTCGTCGTCGCAGCAGGATGCGATCGAACACTTCGACGACCGGACCGACGTCGACGTGCAGCCCGGTCTCTTCGAGCATCTCGCGCGCGACGCCGGCTTCGAGCGACTCGCCGAGCTCGAGCATGCCGCCCGGCAGGCTCCACTGCCCCGCCAGCGGCTCGTGCCGGCGCTTGACGAGCACGACGCGCGCCGTCGTCGACGAAGATGACGGCGCCGACGCCGACCAGCGGCCGCGACGGATACCGGCCGCTCAGACGCCGGCCGCGGCCGTCAGGACGCGGTCGACGCGCACGTCGTCGCGCGATCGCTGCGATGCCGCGCGGATCAGGCCGTCTTCGATCCAGAAGTGCGAGTAGCCGACGCTGCGCGCGGAGCGCTCGCCGCGCCGGCGCGCGTCACGACGCGTCGCCATTCCGCGCGCACCCAGCCCCAGCCCGTCTCGATGCCGGCGATGCGCGTGACGTCGCACGCGATGGCCGCCGGGCAGCGCGCCCGCGCACGCGCGAAGCTCGCGCGCCCAGGCGTCGCGCGACCGCGTCGCGGCCGTCGATACGTCGGCGTCGTCTCAGGAACACGTGCTCGGTGACGCGCACTCCGGGTGGTACGAGGCCGCGATCGACCGATCCGACTGGTCGACCGGCGTTCAGCGGCGCGGAACAAGGCTCGCAGCGACATCCATCGGGTCGGTCACTCACTCGCCCATCACCTTCACGACCACGCGCTTGCGCCGCTGGCCGTCGAACTCGGCGTAGAAGACCTGCTCCCACGGTCCGAGGTCGAGCTTGCCCGCGGTGATCGGCACGCATCACCTGATGCCCCATGATCGTGCGCTTGAGGTGCGCGTCGGCGTTGTCTTCGCCGGTCTGGTGATGACGGTACGGCAGGCCCGCCGGCGCCAGCTTCTCGAGCCACTCCTGGAAGTCGCCGATGAGCCCGTCCTCCCAGTCGTTCACGTAGACGCGCGGCGGTGATGTGCATCGCCGACACGAGCACCATGCCTTCGCGCACGCCGCTCTCCGCCACGATCTCGGCGACCTCGTCGGTGATGCGGACGAATTCCTGCCGCTCCTTCGTCTCGAACCAGAGGTAGTCGGTGTGGACGCTCATTGGTCGCTGCCCTGAGATCGCCATCGTGGCCATCGCATTGAAGTCGAGCGGCGACGTCTCGCCGCGCTCGAGCCGGCGCAGGCCGGCGGCGGCGATCATCGCGGCGTTGTCGGTCGACAGCGCCAGCGACGGAATGAACACCGGCACCCCTTCGCGCTCGCCGCGCGCGGCGGCGTCGCGGCGCAGCCGGCTGTTGGCCGACACGCCGCCGGCAATGCCGATGCTGCGCGCGCCGAGCCAGCCGCGCCGCCTCGAACGTGCGATCGACGAGCGACTCGACCACGACGCGCTGGAAACTCGCGCAGAAATCGGCGACCTCCTGACGGCGTCGAGCGGCCCGGCATCGGTCGGCACGGTGCAGCCCGGTCGCGACCGGCACGCCGCGCTCCTGACAGAGTGGCGAACGACGGCGGTCTTCGAGACCGGAAAAACTGAACTCCGCGAGCGTGCTGCGCCTGCCGGCGGACACGGCGCCGCAGATCCGGTCGGCAGCGCGTTGCGATCCGGCGTGCGTGAACCGCGGCCGCGGCAGCTCCACCGCGTCGTCGCGGCCCTCTCGCGCCAGCCGGTCGATGGCCGGACCGCCCGGATAGCCGAGGCCGAGCAGCCGCGCGACCTTGTCGTACGCCTCGCCGGCCGCATCGTCTCGCGTCCGGCCGACCAGCCGATACACGCCGGGCTCCGGCACGAGATACAGGCTCGTGTGGCCGCCCGAGACGACGAGGACCGCCGCGGGCAGCGGAATCGGCGCCGTGTTCCAGAAAGATCGATTCGATGTGCCCGGCCAGATGATGGACGGCGACGATCGGCTTGCCGAGCGCCGCGGCCGCGGCCTTCGCGAACGAGACGCCGACGAGCAGCGACCCGACGAGGCCCGGCCCCTGCGTCACCGCGATCGCGTCGATGTCCGGCCAATCGACGCCGGCGTCCGCCAGCGCGCGCTCGACGACGCCGCAGATGTCGCGCACGTGCTGGCGCGACGCGATCTCCGGGACGACGCCGCCCCACTCGCGGTGGATTTCGACCTGCGAGGCGATCACGTTCGAGGCGATCCGCCAGGGCTGCGCCGGATCGCCCGGTCGTCGACACGACGGCCGCCGCGGTCTCGTCGCACGACGTCTCGATGCCGAGGATCCGTTCATCAGCCTCATCGCGAACAGCCGCGCGCAGGCTCTCCGGATACGGCGGCCGGGCGATGCCCTTCTCGGTGATGATGCCGGCGACCAGGCGGTGCCGGCGTGACGTCGAAGCCGGATTCCAGACGCTGGCGCCTTCGGGCGCGATGCGCGTCGAGCCGAGATGCGTCATCTCGCGCGCGTTGCGCTGCTCGATCGGAATCGCGGCGCCGTCGGCGGTCTCGAGATCGATCGTCGAGAGCGGCGCCGCGACGTAGAACGGCACGCCGTGCGCGTGCGCCATCATCGCGACGGTGTAGGTCCCGATCTTGTTGGCGACGTCGCCGTTGGCGGCGATGCGATCGGCGCCGACGACGACGAAGTCGATGTCGCCGCGCTGCATCAGCGGCCCCGCCATGCTCTCGGTGATGACCGTGGTCGGCACGTTGTCGCGCACCAGCTCCCAGGCCGTCAGCCGCGCGCCCTGCAGGAACGGCCGCGTCTCGTCGGCGAACACCTGCGTGACTTTGCCGCTGCTCGGCGGCGGCGCGAATCACGCCGAGCGCGGTGCCGTAGCCGGCCGTCGCCAGCGCGCCGGCGTTGCAGTGCGTCAGGATCCGCGCGTTCTCCGGCACGACGTCGGCGCCGAACCGGCCCATCGCCCGGCAGCTCTCGACGTCTTCGTCGTGAATCGCGTGGGCCTCCCGCTCGAGCGGCGCCTTGAGCTCCTCGACCGACTCGCCGGCCTGGACGCCGGCGGCGAAGGACCGCTTCATCCGCGCGATCGCCCAGAACAGATTCACGGCCGTCGGCCGCGTCGCCGCCATCAGATCGCACAACTTGTTGAACTCGACGGCGAACTGTTTCGTGCCCTGCGCCTTGCTCTGCGCATGCCCGAGCGCGATGCCCATCGCCGCCGCGACGCCAATCGCCGGCGCGCCGCGAATCACCATCGTCTTGATCGCGCGCGCGACTTCGGCGGCGGTCTTGCAGTGAACGTAGACTTCCTGGCCCGGCAGCTTGCGCTGATCGATCATCACGACCGCGTCGGTCTGCCATTCAATCGTCGGCAACATCAGACGATCATACTTCGCCAGTGACGGGCACGTGGCTCAGGACGGGTTGCCTACTTTTTTGATGGCGCGGGGCCCCACCCCCGCGCTCGGGCCCGCACCGCGTTGCGGTGCGGGGTGTCATCTTCCTTAAGTGGCGACGGGACTCTACGTCAGCAGCCGCCCATCGAACGGCAGCGGGAGCAGGTCGCGCATCTGGTGCCGGCCGTGATGTCGGTGAGATTCGCCATCACGACGGGAATGTCGCCGCAGTACTCCCAGAGCAGTTGGCGGCAGGGACCACAGGGCGGCGTCGGCTCGGCGGTGTCGGCGACGACGGCGATGGCCGCGAACTCGCGCTCGCCTTCGGACAAGCGCTTTCAGCAGCGCGACGCGTTCGGCGCAGACGGTCAGGCCGTACGACGCGTTCTCGACGTTGCAGCCGCCGATACACTCGTCCGCCGGTCGTGAGCAGCGCGGCGCCGACCTTGAAGTTCGAGTACGGCGCGATCGCGCGAAGCCGGGCCTCGCGCGCGGCGGCGACGAGCGCGTCGTCAGAGACGGTCAAGGATGCCCTCGAGCAGCCCGATGAACGATCGCGCACGCGGCCGGTCGTCTCGATCACTTCTTCCTCGGTCAGCGGCTGCGGCAGGATGCCGGCGGCCATGTTCGAAATGCACGAGATGCCGAGCACCTCGATGCCCATGTGGCCGGCGACGATGGCTTCCGGCACGGTGGACATGCCGACCGCGTCGGCGCCGAGCGTCCGGAACGCGCGGATCTCGGCCGGCGTCTCGTAACTCGGGCCGGTGACGGCGATGTAGACGCCGTGTTCGATCGGCAGCCCGATCGCGGCCGCCGCGTCCGTCGCGAGCGCGCGCAGCCGTTTCGAGTACACCTCCGACATGTCCGGAAAACGCCGGCCGAACCGATCGTCGTTCGGGCCGATGAGCGGATTGGTCCCGAGCAGATTGATGTGGTCGTCGATCAGCATCAGCGCGCCCTGGCGCGAATCCGGCGTTGATGCCGCCGGCGGCGTTGGTCAGGATGAGCGTCTTGACGCCGAGCCGCGCGAGCACGCGCGTCGCGAACGTCACCGTGCGCAGGTCGTGGCCCTCGTAGAAGTGCGCGCGGCCCGACAGCGCCAGCACGCGCCGGCCGGCGACAGCTCCCGGCGACCAGCTTGCCGGCATGCCCCACGACGTTCGACGCCGGCCAGTGCGGAATCGACTCGTACGGCAGCACCGTCGCGTCCGCCAGGCTCTCGCCGAACGCGCCGAGCCCGGATCCCAGCACGATGGCGACGTCCGGACACTGGCGCCGAGCCTGCGTCCTCGCAGGAACGCTGCGCGGCTTCGCTCGAACGCTTGATCGAAATCACGAAGTGCATCTGACGTCTGATCTTAGCGGCGCGCCTCGAGCTTACAGCAGAAGCGCCGCGATGCACGCGGACACGAAGTTCGCCAGCGTGCCGGCCAGCATCGCGCGCAAGCCCAGGCGCGCCAGATCGTGCCGGCGCTCGGGCACGAGCGCACCGATGCCGCCGATCTGAATGCCGATCGACGCGAAGTTCGCGAAGCCGCACAGCGCGAACGTCGCGACCGTGAACGACCGCGGATCGAGCGCCTCCTTCAGCGGACCGAGCTGCGCGAACGCGATGAACTCGTTGAGCACCATGCGCGTGCCGAGCAGATTGCCGATCGACGCCGGCGTCTTTCCACGGCGACGCCCAGGCTCCAGGCGATCGGCGCGAACACCAAGCCGAAAATCTTCTGCAGGCTGAGATCCGGGATGCCGACGAATCCGCCCGCCCAGCCGAGCATCGCGTTGGTCAGCGCGATGAGCGCCACGAACGAAATCAGCATCGCGATGACGTTCATCGCGAGGTGCAGACCCTCGCCGGTGCCTCGGCCGGCCGCGTCGATGACGTTGACGTCGGTCTTCTTCACGTCGAGCGTGACCGTGCCGAGCGTTTCCGGTATCGCGGTTTCCGGCACGAACATCTTCGCCATCATCAGCGTGCCCGGCGCGGTCATGATGACGGCCGTGAGCAGGTGCTTCGGTTCGATGCCGAAGGCGATGTACGCGGCCATGATGCCGCCCGAGATGTGCGCCATGCCGGACGTCATCACGGTCATCAGCTCCGACTCGGTCATCTTCGGCAGGTACGGCCGAATCGTCAGCGGCGCTTCGGTCTGGCCCATGAAGATGCTCGCCGCGACGTTGAGCGACTCGGCGCCGCTCGCGCCCATGACTCGATTCATCACGACGGCGAAGAGGCGGACGACGAGCTGCATGATGCCGAAGTAGTAGAGGATCGCGAACAGCGCGGCAATGAAGATGATGGTCGGCGCGATCTGAAACGCGAAGATGACGCCGTACTGCGCGCCCTCGGGCCCGAGGACCGTGTTCATGATCCGCGCCCACACCGGCTGATTGCCGATCGGGCCGAACACGAACGACGAGCCCACCGCCGCGAAGTCGAGGAGCTGGCGGATCCGGTCGCCCAGTATCTCGAACGTCCGCTGGCCGACGCTGGTCTTCAGCACGATCAGCGCGAACAGGAACTGGAGCCCGAAGCCCCAGGCGATCGTGCGCACGCGGATGGCCTTGCGATTGGTCGAGAGCGAGTAGGCGATCAGGCCGATGAGCAACAGCCCGACAATCGGTTGCAATCGTTCCATTAATGTACTCCCAGGGGACGGGTCTCGCCCGTGGAAGACTCCCGCAACTGATGTCCGTGTTGCGGAGTCCACAGGCGAGCCCGTCCCTCGATACTCAAGACCTGCACGGACGGAGCGCTTGCGGTCTCGCCGATCGTGACCGCGCGATCGATCAGCGCGCGTGCCGCCGGCAACCTGCCGGCGTCCCCACACGCCATCGTCAGAACCGGATCGCCTCGCCGCACGGTCGTGCCGACCGGCGCGACGATGTCGATGCCGGCCGCCGGATCGACGGCCGCGTCGGCGCGGTCGCGGCCGGCGCCGAGCGCCACCGCCGCGCGGCCGATGAGCTCGGCGTCGAAATCGCGTCACGACGCCGTCGCGCGGCGCTGTCCAGTGCTCGCGCGCCGCCGGCTGCGGCAGGCGCGTGTAGTCGTCGACGACGCGCGGATCGCCGCCCTGCGCCTCGATGATTCGCGCGAAACCGCTCGAGACCGGCGCCGAGCGTGAGCGCGGCGCGCACCTGTTGTTCGGCGCCGTCGTCGTCACTGGCGCGCCCGGCGAGGACCAGCATGCGCGCGGCAAACAGCACGGAGAGGGCCTCGATGTCCTTCGGTCCGCGTCCCTTCAGCGTCTCGATCGACTCGACGACTTCGTTGCGCGTTGCCGACCGCCCGACCGAGCGGCACGTCCATCGGGCGTCAGGAGCGCTTCGGTGCGCACGCCGTTACGTTCGGCGATGCCGACCAGCCACGTCGCCAGGTGGCGCGCTTCGTCGGTCGTCTTCATGAACGCGCCGCGGCCGACTTTGACGTCGAGCACGAGCGCGCCGATGCCCTCGGCGATCTTCTTGCTCAGAATCGACGCGCAGATCAGCGGAATGCTCTCGACCGTGCCGGTGACGTCGCGCAAGGCATACAGCCGGCGATCGGCGGGCGCAATCTCGTCGGTCTGGCCGATGAGGACGCATCCGGTCTGGCGCAGGACGCGCGCGCATCTCGTCGAGCGGTCAGCCGCGTGCGAAATCCGGGAATCGACTCGAGCTTGTCGAGCGTCCCGCCCGTGTGGCCGAGGCCGCGCCCGGACATCATCGGGACGATCGCGCCGCACGCGGCCGCGAGCGGCGCGATCACGAGCGACAGCTTGTCGCCGACGCCGCCGGTCGAGTGTTTGTCGACCGGCGTCGCGCCGAACTCGGAGAGGTCGATCTTCTTCGCCCGAATGGACCATCGCGTCGGTCAGCGACGGCCGCCTCGTCCAGCGTCATGCCGCGCAGGACGATCGCCATGAGCAGCGCGGAGATCTGGTAGTCCGGCCACGATCTGATCGGTGACGCCGGCGACGAACGCGCGAATCGCCTCGGCGCCGAGGGCACCGCCGTCGCGTTTCTGGCGGATGAGATCGACCGCGCGCATGCGCGGGCAAGTATAGTGGGAAACCGTGACTGGACCGGTCGGCCTCCTCGTCATCGCGGCCGCACTCGCAGGCTTCACGCTCGGCTCCTACGCGTGGCGCCTGACGCGGCTCGACCCCTCCCCGCAGCGGCTCATCGGCGAGCTGCGGCTGGCACAGTTGGCAGCGGTGCTGTACGCCACGACCGGGGCGATCTGGATCGGCCTCGCCATTGTCGCGGGCACCAACGTGCTCGCCAATGTGGACGTGACGCTCGGCGTGATGGCAGTGGTCGTGGCCGCCTTTGCGCTGCAACTGGAACCGCGCGCGGCGCTCCTCACGCTGTCGGTCGCCTTCGTCGTTCACGCGCTCGTCGACATCGCCCACCGGCCCGGCATGCTGGCGCCGACGATCGCGCCGCAGCGCTTCATCGTCGGCTGCGCCGTCTACGACGTTTATCTCGCCGCGATATGCTTCTGGGCCCGGGGGCGGTAGTGATGTCCAAGCGTTTCGTGAGGTTGGCGGCGGTGGCCGCCACGGTCTGGTCGATCGGCGCGGCAGCGCAACAGCCGGCGGCGCCGCCGCCGCCAGTGGCGCGGCCAGGGGCGCCGCGCCTCGTGGTCATTCTGGTGATCGATCAGTTCCGTGCGGACTACGTCGACATGTACGGCCATCAATGGACGGCCGGCTTGCGCCGGCTCTACGACCGCGGCGCCGTCTTTCCACTCGCCATGTATCCGTACAGCGGCAGCGTGACCTGCCCGGGCCACGTCACGATCGGCACCGGCAACCTGCCCTACGCGCATGGAATGTTCGCGAACACGATTTACGACAAGACCCTGCGCCGCGGCGTCGGCTGCATGAGCGACCCGACTGTGACGTCGGTCCCGTTCGGCGGCGCAACCGGCACGGAGCGTCACTCGGGCCGGAACGTGAAGACGCCAGCATTCGCCGACGAGCTCCGTCTCCAGGCACGACGGCCGCCGAATATCGTGTCGGTGGCCCTCAAGCCCCGGTCGGCAATCGGGCTCGGCGGCCGCGGCGGACCGAACACCGTGGTCGTGTGGGAAGAAGACAACGGCACGTGGGCGACCTCTGACGCCTACACGAAGACGCCGTGGCCAGACGTCGACGAGTACGTGCGCGCGCATCCGATGGCGGCCGCCTACGGCCAGAGCTGGTCGCGTCTGAAACCGGAGAGCACGTATCTTCACGACGACGACGGGGCCGGGGAAAACAGCCCCGGCACGTGGACCCGCACGTTTCCGCACAAGCTTGAAAGCAAAACCGGCAAACCCGACATCGACTTCGTCACCGCGTGGGAGCGCTCGCCGTGGAACGACGAGTTCGTGGCGGGGCTCGCCCTGCATCTGCTCGCGTCACGCAAGCTCGGCACCCAGCCGGGCACCGATATGCTGGCGCTCAGCCTCACGAGCCTGGACTCGATCGGGCACGAGTTCGGTCCGCGCAGCCACGAAGTCCAGGACGCGTTGATGCGCGCCGACGTGCTCGTCGGCCGGCTGCTCACGGCGCTCGACCGCCAAGTCGGCCCCGGCAACTATGTCGTCGCCTTCTCGGCAGACCACGGCGTCGCCTTCGTGCCCGAGCAGGCCGCGGCACTCGGCATGGACGCCGGCCGCATCGTCTCCAAAGAGATCGTCACGGCGGTCGAGACGACGATCACGCAGTTTCTCGGCGCCGGGCCCCATTGTGGCATCTGCACCGAACAGCAGATCTGGTTGACGCCCGGGACGCTCGACCAGTTGCGGAGCCGGACCGGCGCGATCGAGGCCGTTCGCAGCGCGTTGAAGGACGTGCGCGGGATCGAGCGCGTGCTGTTCGCCGACGACCTGACCGCGGCCACGGCCGCCGACGACCCGATTCTTCGTGCCTCGCGCTTGAGCTACGTGCCCGGACGCAGCGCCGACTTCATCCTGGTGCCCAAGCCGTACTGGATGATTCGGGGCTCGACTGGCACCAGCCACGGCACACCGTACGAATACGACCGCCGCGTGCCGGTGGTCTTCTTCGGCGCCGGCATCGCGCCAGGCCGTTATCTCGTGCCGGCCAGCCCGGCCGACATCGCGCCGACGTTCGCGGCGCTGACCCGCATCACGCTCGCACGCACCGACGGGCGGGTGCTGACGCAAGCGTTGCGGACATTGAATTGATCATTGGCGCATGATCAGTCCTGGCGAGATGACCAATCGCCAATGCGATACCAGTCATCAATCGCCAATGACCAATGCATGGAAGTGGCGCGTGTTGAAGGTGCTTGCGGCGCATCCCGCCGGGACGCGTCATGACTTATGGCGACGTCGCGCGGGCTGCCGGCCGGCCCGGCGCGGCACGGGCGGTCGGCAATATCATGCGTGCGGCGTCCGCCCCGGGACTGCCCTACCATCGAGTTGTCGCCGCCGGCGGCCGCGTCGGCGGCTACGGCGGCCGGCCGGAGCTCAAAGCCGCGCTCCTCAGAGCAGAAGGGCTGATCGTCCGGGGCAAGCGGATCGTACAGTTCGAACAGCACCGGTGGCCCCTCAGCGACACCGCGCAGCGCGGGAGCGCTGCGCGCCCGAGGCGCGGGGGTGGGGCCCCGCGCCATGTAAGTGCGGAGCGTTGATGCGCCAGGCGCGGCTGGGCCCCGTGCCATGCCCTTAAGCAACCCCTAGCCGCATGCCCTCGTCCAAGCCTGTGAATCGACCCGTGGATGGGCACGCCGACCTGGCCCTGGCAAACCGGTGCCGGACGAACGTCCCGGGCGCCTTCGAAGAGCTGTACCGCGCGCATGCGCCGCGGTTGTTTGGTTTGGCCTGCCGGATGGTCGGCCGGGACGAGGCTGACGACCTGCTGCAAGAGATTTTTCTGACGGCGCATCGCAAGCTGGCCCTCTACAAGGGCGAGTCCGCGCTCGGCACCTGGCTGTTCCGGCTGGCGACCAACCAGTGCCTCGACTTCCTGCGCAGTAAACGCGCGCGGTTCCAGCAACTGGTCGAGACGCTCGACGAGGAGCCAGGCGCGACGGGCCCGGCCGCCGGCGCGATCCTCGGCGTGCTCGATCGGCTCGCTCTCGAACGGGCGCTCGCGGCGCTGCCCGCCGGATGTCGAGCGGTGTTCGTCCTGCACGATATCGAAGGCTGCGAGCATCGCGAGATCGGCGAGATGCTCGAGATCTCCGACGGGACGTCGAAATCGCAATTGCACAAAGCGCGCATGCGGCTGCGCACCCTGCTTGCACAGGGAACCGCCGCGACGGGAACCGGCTCATGACGACGTGTCAGGACGTGCAACCGCAACTCAGTCTGTTCGTCGATGGACAGCTCGGCCCCGAAGCCCGGCGCGCCGTCGCGACTCACCTCGAAGGCTGCGAGGCGTGCCGCGGCCTCGTCCGCGATCTCGAACGATTGCGGGCCACGGCGCGCGCGCTGGGCCCCGTCATGCCACCCGATCACGTGTGGCTCGAGGTCGCCGGGCAGATCCGCCTCGACCAGCCGAAGGGTCTCGTGGGCGCGCCGGGCGGCTCGGCCCGGTCCGCGGCGCGCCAATGGATCGGGCTTGCCGCCGCCCTGGTGATCGTGACGATTGGCGCCTACATGTTTCTGCGTCCGCCGTCGCCGGCCGGCACTGGGGGCGTCAGCACGGACGGCAACGCGCCCGCGCAGGCCGCCGTCCAAGCGATCGCAGACGATCTGATGCTCGCCACTCAACACTACGAACGGGCGATCGCCGAGCTCGATGCGTTGTCGAAGAGCAGCAACGGCGCGATCGATCCGGCGATCGCGGAAATGCTCCGGCAGAACATCGCCGCCACCGACCGCGCGATCGCGGAGAGCCAGGGCGCCGTGCGCGAGAGTCCGGACAATGCACCGGCGCGCGACAGCCTGATTGAAGCACTGCGACGGAAGGTCGATGTGCTGCAGGCCACGGTCATGTTGATGAACGATATGCGGCGCGGGGATCAGGCGGGCGCGGCAGAGTCCGCGGCGCTGGCCGGCAAGAAGGGCTGACGAGAGGTGCGTGTGCAGAAGGTGCAGATGACCCGGCGAGCGCCGGGGACAGCAACGGTCGCGGTGATAGCGATGGCCACGACGCTCGCGGCCGCCGTCCCGGCCACGGCCCAAACCGTGCGGGTCGAAGTCGACGTCGACCCCCGCGTGGTGCGTGACGTCGTCCGCGAGGTCCAGCGGGCCATTGACGTGCCCTTCCTGCGCGATCTCGGGCAGGAAGTGGCCCTCGCGGTCCGCGGCGCCATCGCCGAAATCCAGTGGCGCGACCTGGGTTCGGACCGGCTGTCGTGGCCCGACGTCCCCTGGCGCGACGTCGCAGCGGCCTCGAGGGCCGAGCAGAATCGCGACTTCCGTGCCGAACAGACGGACAAGACCACGCGGACGATCGCGCTGGGTCCGACCGGGTCGCTCGAGCTTCGCAATATCTCCGGCCCGATTTCCGTCACCGCCGGGAGCGGGAAGGACGTGACCATCGAGATCGTGCGCACCTCGCGCGGCCGGACGGATGCGGATGCCAAGAACGGACTCCAGCAGGTCACGGTGGATGTCGATCACCGCGGCGAGCGCGCGACCGTCAATGCCAGGTATCCCTCGGCGGCCGCCAGGACTTTGGCGTGACGGTGGGCTACACCGTGACGGCGCCGCCAGGCACGCACGTCACCGTCGCGGGCTTCGCCACCGAGACGACCGTCAAGGGCATCAAGGGCGACGTCTCGGTCGAGCTGGTCGGCGGAACGATCGCCATCTCGGGTGCCGCACGAGTCTCGTCAGCCAAGACGCTTTCCGGCACGATCTCCATCAGCGACGTCGAGGGCGACGGCAATGTCACGGCGAGCAGCCTCAGCGGGGTCGTCACGATCGAGCGCGTCAAGAGCCGTCAGGTCAACGTCGACTCGCTCAGCGGTGGAATCGTCGCGCGGGATGTGAACGTCGAGAACGCCGTGCTGAAGACCATGAACGGCGGCATCGAGTACAGCGGCGCCGTGTCGCGCACGGGCCGCTACGAAATGCATACCCACAACGGATCGATCGGGTTGACCCTGGGTGGCGACGGGATTCGACTTGCGGGCCCAGACGTTCGGGGGAGAAATCAAGCCGGCCGCAGGCATGGAGCTGCGCAACCTGAGCCTCACGAGGCGGTCCCTGCGGGGAACGGCAGGGACCGGGGGCGCCACCATCGTGGCGACGACCTTCAACGGGACGATTACGATCGGCCGGAAGTGAACAACGGCTAGAGCGGTCCGAACCGCTCGGCCGTTGTCACTGCGCTACACCAAAGTGAAAACGGCTAGGCCGGCGTCGTCGTCAGGTGAATCAGGTAGTTCTTGCCGGAGTGATTGATCCAGACGCGCATATAGTCGTTGCCCTTCAGGGTGTGGACCACCGCCCCGCCCGGCGCCGGGCCCTTGCCCTTGAGCACGTCCTTCGCCTCGGGGCCAGCCACGACGGTCGCCAGCTCACGGCCTTTGACCTGGCCGCTCTGAACGAACTCGACCCACTGCATCCCCTCCGGCGTCTGTCCGACCGCCGGATTGACGGAGCCGTCCGCCAGCCGCACGCTGTAGGAGCCGGCGGCGAGCGCCTGGCCATTGGCCATCGCGCTCTTGGGAATCTTCACCGTGCCGAGGGTCTGGCCGGCCTTCTGCGCCAGCACCGGTGTGGTCTGTAAAGCAACAACCGCCAACGCGGCCGAAAAGAGACCTGCGAGCCTCATGCGATTCATCAAAGCCTCCCTGGGCGATTATAGGGGGGATCCCCTGCCCCGCGGCAATTGCATTCAATTAGAGGGCCAGACCGCACTGGCCACTCTGCGCCATCTACTCCACGTCACCCGTGGCGAACGGTGGAAATTCTTGCCCTATATGGCCATCAGATCGAACTGTTCGTGGTGGAGCTGGTCGTCCATCCGGACGGTGACCGGACGACCGACCGCCCCTTCGAGCTCTCGAAACACGCTCCGGCTCTCCTCCCGGAGCGCCCGGGCAATCTCGGGGTTCACGCGGAGCACCAGGCTGTAGCCGTCGAGCTCGGCACTGACCTTCTTGACCTCGGTCAGGATGTCGTAGCAGATCGTCGCGCTGGTCTTGATCGTGCCGGTCCCTGAGCAGTACGGGCACGGCTCGGTCAGCTGCCGTTCCAGGCTGCTCTTCACGCGCTTGCGCGTGATGATGATCAGCCCGAAGTCCGACACCTGTACGGCCTTGGACGGCGCGCGATCCTTGCGGAGCTCCTGCTCGACGCCCTGCGCGACCTTCTGCCGGTTCTTCTTGTCCTCCATGTCGATGAAGTCGAGCACGATGATGCCGCCCAGGTCGCGCAGGCGGATCTGCCGGATGATCTCCTTCACCGCTTCGAGGTTGGTCTTGACGATCGTGTCTTCGAGGCGGCCGGCGGATTTCTTGCCGACGTAACGCCCCGTGTTGACGTCGATCGCCACCAGCGCCTCGGTCTGATTGATGACGATATAGCCGCCCGACTTGAGCCAGACCTTGCTGCGCAGGGCCTTGTCGATCTCGCTCTGGACGCCGTACTCGTCGAAGATCGGGTATTCCTTCGTGTACCGCTTCACGCGGTTCAGCATGTTCGGCATGATCCGCGTCATCATGGCGACCACACGCCGGTACTCCGCTTCGTCGTCGATCCGGATCGCCGTGAACTGCTCGGTCAGGAAATCGCGCAGCAGCTTCGTGACCAGGCTTTCTTCTCGAAACAGCACGGCCGGCGTGCGCTCGTTCTCGCGCTTGCGCTGCACCTCCGTCCAGACCTGCTGGAAGTAGCTCAGGTCGGCGACGATGTCCTCTTCGGAGCGGTTGGCGGCGGCCGTCCGGATGATCACGCCGCCGGGCAGTCCCGACTGTTCACGAAACCGCTGCACGATGGTGCGCAGCCGGCGCCGCTCGTCGCGCGAGTCGATCTTCCGCGAGACGCCGAGGTGATCGACCGTCGGCATGTAGACGAGAAACCGTCCGGGCAGACTGAGGTGCGAGGTGATGCGCGCGCCCTTGGTGCCGAGCGGTTCTTTGACCACCTGGACGACGACCTCCTGCCCTTCCTTGAGCAGGTCTTCGATCTTGGTCGTTGGCGGCGTGCGTTCGGGACGCTCGCGGCTGCGACGGACCGGCTGAGGCCGGACGGGCGCCGCCACGCGCGATCTCGGAGGTGGTTCCGTTGGCGAAGACCTCAGTGCTCGATGCGACGAGGTCGGCAACGGGAGGACTCGCGAACTCCTGGTCACCCGGCGCGACGACATCCGTCGTCGTCCCGCTGGCGAGGCCCTCGGTGGCCTTCCCGCCGATCTCTCCGAGGGGTGGACCTCCGAGGTCCTGGTCCTGGCTTCCGGTCTCGCGAACCGGACCGGGTTCGTCCTCGTCCTCGAGCGCCTCTTCGGTGGGGCTGATGACGTCGGAGACGTAGAGGAACGCGTCGCGCTCGAGACCGAGGTCAACGAACGCCGATTGCATCCCGGGCAGCACCTTCGAGACGCGGCCCTTGTAGATATTGCCGACCACGCCGCGCGAGTGCTCCCGCTCGATGAAGACTTCGACGACTTGATCGTCCTCGAGAATCGCCACGCGCGTTTCGTGCGGCGTCGAGGAGATGATCATCTCCTTGTTCATTCGCTGACTCCAGCGAGCCTGGCGCGCCCGGCCGGACGGCAGACCGGCAGCCCGACCGGCGAGTGCGCGATCGAACGCGCACAGCATCGCCAGCATCAGCACTGCCAGAAAGCCAAACGACATGGTCAACAAACGCACCGGCTCAAAAAGGTCAAGGGGACGGGTCTCGGCCTGTGGAAAACTCCAGACTCTGGCCGAGTTGCGAGTTTTCACAGCCGACCGCTTCCTTTGTAAATCGCCTCATCCTGACGTTCAGGATGAGGCCAAACCCGGCGAGCGTCGCGACGAGCGACGACCCGCCATAACTCATGAGCGGCAGGGTCAGCCCCTTCACGGGGGCCAGCCCGGCCGACATAGTGATGTTGTACAACACCTGGAAGGCAAATCCCGAGAGGATCGCGACGACGAGAAACGCCCCGACCCGGTCCTTGGCCAGCTGGGCGGCGTCGAGACTGCGCACGAGGACGAACAGGTACAGCGCGAGCGTGACGAGCACGCCGATGAACCCGTGCTCTTCGGCCAGCACGGAGTAGACGAAATCGTTGTGCGCCACGGGCAGGAATCCGTAGCCGCCCTGCGTGCTCTGCCGGAAACCCTTGCCCATCAGGCCGCCTGACCCGACGGTGACCTTGGCCTGAATCTGCTGGTAGCCGGCGCCCCGCGGATCGCTGCCCGGGTCGAGGAACGTCTCGACGCGCTCCTTCTGGTAGTCCTGCAGCCCGAACTGCCAGACGACGGGGGAAAGCAGCAGGGCGGCGACGGCGGCGATCGCGAGCCACCGTCATGCGCATCCCGGCCGCATAGATGACGCCGAGGTAGACCGGCACGAGCGTCGCGGCCGTGCCGAGATCGGGCTGGGCCAGAATCAGCCAGACCGGCACCGCCAGCAGCGCCGCCGCCAATGAGAATCTCGGACATCGAGCGCGCGCTCCGCCGGCTCTCGCCGTAGAACATCGCCAGCACGAGCGCCATCGTCAGCCGCGCGAACTCCGACGGCTGCAGCGAGAACCCGCCCAGATCGATCCACCGCCGTGCCCCGCCCCGGACGACGCCGAACTGCGAGACGTACACGAGCGCCAGCACGAGCCCGGCGTAGATGAAGAGCGACCGCTGCGCGAGCGTTCGGTAGTCGATCACGAGACACAGCCCATCGCGACCAGCCCGATCGGCAGCGCGTAGACCTGCATCCAGAACTCGGCGCCGGGCTGGTTGGTGCGGACGTTCCAGGTGACGGAGTAGATCGTCGAGAGCCCGACGAGCGTGAGCGCGACGACGGCCAGCACCAGCGGCCAGTCGAGATGGGCGGAAAGACGACGTTCGACGATCATCGGCGGGGCTCGCGACTCGAGGTTCCGGGGGTTCCGGGGGTTCCGCCGGTTCCGGGGGTTCGGGGTTCTGCCGTAGGCGCGGGCGCCGCGACCGGCGTGGCGACGACTGGCGTGGGCCACACCGGCAGCGGCCGTCCTTCCTGCTTCGCGAAGAACGTCTCGAGCACGTGCTTGGCGATCGGCGCGGCCGACGAGCCGTGCAGTCCGTGCTCGGCGAAGACAACGCCGGCGATCTGCGGGTTGTCGCGCGGCGCGAAGAAGACGAAGAAGCCGTGGTCGCGGACGTCGATCTTGCCCGCGGCCGCACGCGCGCCGTCGAGCGAGATGACCTGCGCCGTGCCGGTCTTGCCCGACACGTCCTTGCCGGGCAGATGCGACCGTCGCGCCGTGCCGCGCTCGCCGTTGACGACCAGCCAGAGGCCGTCGCGCACGGCCTGCAGCACGTCCGGGCGGATGTCGAACTGCGATCGCGGCTGCGGCGCCGGCATCGGCTTCCAGCCCTTGCCGTCCTCGTCGATCGCCTGGACGAGGTGCGGCGTGACCAGCGTGCCGCCATTCGCCACCGTCGAGATCATCGTCGCCAGCGCGATCGGCGTGACGGACACGGCGCCCTGGCCGATCGAGACCGAGATCGTCTCGCCCGGGTACCACGGCTGCTTGCGGACGCGCTTGCTCCACTCGGTGGACGGGACGAGGCTCTCAATTCTCGCCCGGCAGATCGATGCCGGTCTTGCCGACGAGGCCGAGCTTGGCGGCGTACTCGTGGATCGTGTCGATCTTCATCCGGTCGCCGACCGTGTAGAAGTACACGTTGCACGACTGCTCGATGGCGTGCCGCAGATCGACGAGGCCGTGGCCGCCCTTGCGGCTGCACTGAAAGGAGCGGCCGTAGAAGGTCTGCGACCCCGGACAGAAGACCTTGAAGTCCGGCGTGATGACGCCCTCGCTGAGCGCGGCGATCGCCATCACGATCTTGAACGTCGATCCGGGCGAGTAGCGTGCCCTGAATCAGCCGGTTCTCGAGCGGCTTCAGCGGATCCTTGTTGAGCTCGGCCCACTTCGCGCTCTCGATGCCGACCGCGAAGTCGTTCGGGTCGTAGGCCGGCAGGCTCGTCATCGCGAGAATCTCGCCGGTGCGCGGATCGAGGAACGCCGCCGCGCCGGCGAAGCCGCGTCTTGTGGAACGCGTCTTCGAGCGCGCGCTGCAGGTCGTAGTCGATCGTCAGCTGCAGCCGCTTGCCTTCGGTCGGCGGTCTCGTCGCCGAGCTCGTCGATTTCGCGGCCGACGCTGTTGACGACGACGTTGCGGCTGCCGTCGACGCCCATGAGGCTGCGCGTTGTAGATGCGCTCGACGCCGGTCTGCCCGACGATCGCGCCGGCCTCGAGCCCGGCGAACTCCGGCCGCTCGAGCTGCGCCTCCTGAATCTCGCCGACGTAGCCGAACAGGTGCGCCGCCAGGCCGCCCTCCGGATACGCGCGCGTCGGCACTGCTGCACGACGACGCCCGGCAGCTCGAGCTGCCGCGCCCGCACGGCGACGACCTGCGCGAACGTCGCGTGCTCGATGACCGGAATCGGCCGGAACGACGCCTCGCGCCGATGCCGCTGCACGATCTCGCGAATCGCCTGCTCGTCGACGCCGGTCGCGCGTCGGCGAGGACTCCGGCGACCGCCTCGAGGTTGGTCAGTCCGCTCGCGGACGATCGCGATCGTGAACGAGTCGCGATTCTCGACGAGGACGCGGCCGTTGCGGTCGAACAGCACGCCGCGCGGCGCGCGCAGCGGAATCGTGCGCAGGTAGTTGTTGTCGGCCCACTCCGGTAGAACTTGTGCTGCACGACCTGCAGGATCCAGAACCCGACGGCGAGCACGCTGAAGCAGACGATGACGCCGATGCGCAGCACCATGCAGCCGTGGTCGCAGGCTCTGGCGATCTTCGAACGCGCCAGGAGTCAGCATCGCGATTCCCTTACCACTGCCGCCGGCCCCAGCTCGACCGCCGGCTCACCCGGCCGCGGTCGATACGCGCCCGGCAGCGCCTCGGTCAGCGTGGAAGGCGACCAGGCCGCACGACCGCGTTGATCGCCGTCTCCCCCAGCATAGCCGCCCACGAGCAGCCCCGGCCACTGCTGGTCGATCAGGGCCTGCAGCGCCGAGCATCACGAGCCGGTGCAGGACCGTCGCGCCGGCGACGATCACCGCCCGCGCCTGCGGCTTGGCCACCACGAACTGCGTGCCGATGACGCCCGCGGCGAAGCCCGACCAGCGTCTTGGCCAGGCCGCCGACGCCGACGATGCCGCCCGACAGCACGTCCTGCAGCAGGCCGCCGATCGTGCCGGCGAGCATGCCGGCGACCGGCCCCCACTGCAGCGCGACGAAGACGACGCCGACGAGCACGAGGTCGAACACCCACCGGCCGCCGACCGTGTAGCGCGCCAGCGTCACCTGCAGGAGGACCGCGACGATCACGGCGGCGACGACGGCGGTGAGCTTCACTGATCGCGCCCTGTCGGCCGGCGGTCGAGCACGACGAGCACGACGTCGATGTGGGAGAAGTCGACGGCCGGCCGGACGGCGATCTCCGCGGTCCTTGCCGCTGCCGCTCGACCGCCTCGACCGTGCCGATCAGGAAGCCCTGCGGGATAGATGCCGTCCTGGCCGGACGTGAGCACGCGCTCGCCGAGCTGCGATCGTCGACGAGCGGCGAGACCAGCTCGAGGCGCAGCCGGCCGTCGGCCTGCCCGCCGGCCACGATGCCGGCGCTCGCCGCTCTTCTCGAGCAGCGCGCCGCGCCGGCGGACTCGATCGATCAGCAACTGCACGAGCGCCGCGCGGCGCCGCCGGCCGGCCGATGACGCGGCCGACGACGCCGCGCGCCGGCGATCACCGCCATGTTCGGCTCGACGCCGTCGCGCGCGCCGCGATCGATCGTGACGGTCAGCGCCCCGGGCGACGGATTGCCGGCGATGACGCGCGCCGCCAGCGTCGGCGCGACGAGGCTCTGCTGCAGGCCGAGCGCCTCCTCGAGCGCGCCGGTGCGACTGGCCTGGCGCGCTCGGCCTGCAACTCGCCCTCGAGCTCGAGGACCCGCGCGCGCAGCGCCTCGTTGTCGCGCGCGACGCCGCGCAGCGCGAAGTAGTCGGTCCAGAGCCGCTGACGCCGTCGGCGATCGCCGGCCGCCAGTCCGCTGCACCGCGGCGAACGTCGCCGAACGCGACCGGCTCGAGCACCGGCACGCCGCCTCGACTGCACCTGCGCCGAAATCAGCAGCACGTGGCCCAGACAGATGACGATGAGCAGGACGAGGAGGCGGCGGCGCATGTCAGTACGACATCGGGTGTCGTTTCCTCAGGATCGCGTGAAAACGACACCCGACGTCTTAGTCCAGCGAGATCTTCCTCAGCAGCTCGAAGTTCGAGAGCATCTTGCCGGCGCCGAGCACGACGGTCGAGAGCGGATCCTCGGCCATCGGCCACCGGCAGGCCGGTCTCTTCGCGCAGGCGCTTGTCGAGGTTCTTGAGCAGCGCGCCGCCGCCGGTGAGCACGATGCCGCGATCGACGATGTCGGCCGAGAGCTCCGGCGGCGTCCGCTCGAGCGCGACGCGCACGGCGTCGACGATGACGTTGACCGTCTCGGCCAGCGACTCGCGGATCTCCTCGTCGGAGATGGTGATCGTCTTCGGCACGCCCTCGATCAGGTGGCGGCCCTTGATCTCCATCGTGAGCCGCTCGTCGAGCGGAAACGCCGAGCCGAGCTCCATCTTGATCTGCTCGGCCGTGCGCTCGCCGATGAGCAGGTTGTACGTCTTCTTGATGTACTGGATGATCGCCTCGTCCATCTCGTTGCCGGCGACGCGAATCGCCTTGCTGTAGACGATGCCGGCGAGCGAGATGACGGCGATGTCGGTCGTGCCGCCGCCGATGTCGACGACCATGTTGCCCGACGCTTCTTCGATCGGCATGCCGGCGCCGATCGCCGCCGCCATGGCTTCCTCGACCAGGTAGACCTCGCTGGCCTTCGCGCGATAGGCGCTGTCCTTGACGGCGCGCTTCTCGACCTGCGTGATCTCCGACGGCACGCCGATGACGATGCGCGGCCGCACCCACATCGTGCGGTTGTGCGCCTTCTTGATGAAGTGCGCGAGCATCTTCTCGGTGACTTCGAAGTCGGCGATGACGCCGTCCTTCATCGGCTTGATGGCGACGATGTTGCCCGGCGTGCGGCCGAGCATCTCCTTCGCTTCCTTGCCGACCGCTTCGATCCGGCCGGTGACCTTGTTGATGGCGACGATCGAGGGTTCGTTGACGACGATGCCCTTGCCGCGGGCGTAGACGCAGGTGTTGGCCGTTCCGAGGTCGATGGCGAGATCGCTGGAGAACAGCGAAAACAGCGAACGAAGGGTCAATGCAGCTCCTGTTCTTCCTGTGGCGGCGCGCGCGCCCTCGTCGCGGCCCGCGACGTGGATGCCGTTCTTGCCCGTGACCTTAACACGATACATCGCCGCGTCGGCCGCCTGGAGCAGGCCTTCCGCTGTATCGGCGACATCGGGCAGCGTCGCCACCCCAATCGAGGCGGTGATCCGGTTGCCCGGGCCGCGGTCGGCGAGGAACACGTACCGCTGGATGCGGTCGCGGAGGCGTCGGGCGACCGACTGGGCGCCCTCGATCCCGGTTTCCGGCAGGAGGATGGCGAACTCGTCGCCGCCGAACCGCGCGACGATGTCGGTCTCGCGGGCGCTCCCGCGAATGACGTCGGCCGCCTCGATGAGCGCGCGGCTGCCCAGCAGGTGGCCGTGCGCGTCGTTGATCCGCTTGAACCCGTCGAGATCGATGAAGAGCAGCGACAGCGGCCAGCCGCTGCGCATCGCGCGCTTGGTTTCCTTGCGGAGCGCGTCGTTCAGGTACCGCGAGTTGTAGAGCTGCGTCAGGTCGTCGGTGACCGACAGCGCCTCGGCGCGCGCGACGCGCAGCGCGTGCGCAAGCGCGTAGGCCGCCGGCTCGACGCAGGACGCCAGCGCGTCCACGAGCTCCGGCGAGAGCGACCGGCAGCCGGCGCGGCCGGCCGTGGTCGACCCCGACCAGGACGCCGACGACGTCCCCGCCGGCGACGAGCGGCCAGCCGAGGACCGTGACCTCGGCCTGCGTCGGCGCGCTCGGCGCCGACCGCCATCCGCTCGGTGACGTAGCTGGTCGTCGCGGACCGCCGCCTTGCCGCTGCGCACGACGACCTCGGCGATCTCGTCGCCGGCGTCCTGAACGACGCGCTCGGCTTCGCGGTCGTCGAGCCGGCGGACGCTGCCGTCCGGCTCGACCGCCATCACGGACCACTCGGTCAGCGGCAGCCAGTCGCCGAGCCGCGCCGACGAGCGCGCTGGCGACGCCCGGCCGGATCGGTCGACGCGTTGACCGCGCGCATGAGCTCGCTCACCGCTTCGGTCCGCCGCGACAGCCGGACGAGACGCGGCGCCGCCGCGTCGAGGCGATCGGCCAGATCGACGACCGCCGGCAGGCCGAGCGCGCGCTCGACGTCGACGAGCCGCACGGGCGTCGACAGATGGCGGCGGAAGCCGAGCGCGCGCGAGAGGTCGAGCGAGGGCGGGATTGCTCGCGAGGCTGTACGACGCGGCCGGCACGCCTTCGATCAGTCGCCGATGCGCGAATCCGCGCGCGTCCTCCGGCGCCAGCTCCCAGAGCACGCCGGCGACGTCCTCGCGGCAGCGTCCACGTGGATGCCCTGCCAGATCAGCAGGAGCTCGACGCCGCTGACCATGCGCAACGGCGCGAGGTGCTCCTGGACGTCTTCGCTGCGATGAAAGACCGCGAGGCGAAGCACAGTCGCGAGCCGGCGTCGGCGCTGGGGATGACGACTTCGTCGCTTGTGCTTCGGGCATGCCCTCGCGGACGCGTCCCGAGAGACACGGACCGCGGCCACTATACCACGCGATTTGCGATCGGACGTCACGGCGATCCGGGCACCGAGATTCGGCGTCGCCGGGTCCGGTGCCGCGCAATGCGGGCGCTTGGAACGGGTCTCGCCCGGCCCGACCCGGGCTCCGCCATGGCATAATTGTCCGTTTTGGCAGGGAGACCGTTCCACGTGACGATGCTCGATCGGATGCGGCGGCACCAGGGCCTGGCTCAAGTGGAGCCTCGGCATCGTCGTGCTGACGTTCATCGCTTCTCTACATCCCGAGCTTCCTGCAGCAGGACGGCGTCGGCGCGGCGCCGACCGACACGCTCGCGACCGTCGACGGCCGCCCCGTCACCGTCGGCGCCTATCAGCGCGCCTACCAGCCGCAGGTCGAGCCAGCTGCGCTCCGCCTACGGCGACCAGTTCAACGACCAGATGCTCAGCAGCTCGGCATCTGCCTCAGCGGCTCATCCAGCAGCTCGATCGACGACGAGGCGATGCTCGCCGAAGCCGACCGGCTCGGCATCCGGGTCTCGGACGCCGAGCTGCGGGAGCGCATCCTCCGGATGCCCGAGTTCCAGGAGAACGGCCAGTTCGTCGGCGACGCAGCGCTACCGCGCGATCCTGCGCATGCAGCGCCCGCCGCTGACGCCGGCCGAGTTCGAGAATCGAGGTCCGCGCAGCTCGCTCATCGGCGAGAAGCTCCAGGCGCGCGGTCACCGGCTGGATCCACGTGCCGACGCCGACGTCGACAAGCGAGTACCGGCAAGCGCAACGAGAAGGTGAAGCTCGAGCTCGCGATCTTCACGGCGAACCAGTTCCGGACCGGCATCCAGCCGACCGACGCCGAGCTCCAGGCGCAGTTCGACGCGAACACGGAGACGTACCGGCTGCCCGAGAAGCGCCGCGTCCGCTATCCTCGCGATCGACGCCGAGGCGCTGCGCGCCAAGATGACGGTGACGCCGCAGGAAGTCGAGGCGCGGTACCAGCAGAACATCGCGACGTACTCGACGCCCGAGCAGGTCCGCGCCAGCCACATCCTGCTTCAAGACCGAAGGCAAGGACGAGGCGGCGGTGAAGAAGCTGGCCGAGGCCGTGCTCGCCAAGGTCAAGGCCGGCGGGGACTTCGCCGCGCTGGCCAAGCAGTACTCCGAGGACGGCGTCCAAGGACAAGGGCGGCGACCTCGACTACTTCGGCCGCGGCGCGATGGTGAAGGAGTTCGAGGACGCCGCGCTGGGCGCTCGAGCGTCGGGCAAGTCAGCGACCTCGTGAAGTCGCAGTTCGGCTTCCACATCATCAAGCTCACCGACAAGACGCGCCGCGACGACGCGGACGCTCGCCGAGGTCAAGCCGCAGCTCGAGGATCAGATCAAGACCGAGAAGGCCCAGGCCGAGGCCGTCGAAGCTGGCCGACGAGGTCGCCGAAGGACATCGACGACCCGGCCGACCTCGATCGCGTCGCCGCGGCGCGCGGCCTGACCGTCGGCGACTCCGGCCTGTTCGCGCGCGACGAGCCGCTCGCCGGCCTCGGCTTCGCGCCGGCCGTCGCGGCCGAGGCGTTCGCGCTCGAGCAGGGCAAGGTCAGCGGCATGCTGCAGACCAATCAGGGCTTCGCGTTCATCACCGCTGACCGAGATCAAGCCGTCGGCGCTGCCGACGCTCGACGAGGTGAGGACAAGGTGACGGACGACGTCATCCGGCTCAAGGCGG
This sequence comes from uncultured Acidobacteriota bacterium, assembly GCA_963816795.1. GTDB lineage: Bacteria > Acidobacteriota > Vicinamibacteria > Vicinamibacterales > SCN-69-37 > CAWFLT01. Next base: position 296,489 of record CAWFLT010000012.1, read on the forward strand.
TCGAGGTCGCGCGAGCCAAGGCGGCGACGATGGCGCAAGGCGGCCAAGGCGAACTTCGCCGCCGCGGCCAAGGCCGCCGGCGTCGAGGTCAAGACGACCGAGCTCATCACCCGCGGCTCGGCGCTGCCCGGAGGTCGGCGTCAACACAGACGGTCGACGACGCGGTCTTCGCGCTGAAGGCCGGCGAGACGACCGCGCCGATCGCCACCGACAACGCCGTCGTCGTCGCGCGCGTCAAGGAACGGCAGGACATCACGCCGGACGACATGGCCAAGTCGCGGCCCGGACGGCTGCGCGCCGAGCTGCTGCAGCAGCGCGGCGGCGAGTTCTTCGCCGCCTACATGACCAAGGCGCGCGACGATGACGATCGCTACAACGAGACGCGCTCAAGCGATGCGGGCGCTAAGAGCGCGAGTCGCTGCACGGGACGGACGGTAGCGCGTGAAGATGCGGAGCGGCACTCGAGGACGCTGACGACGGGCGCCGCCGGAAAGCGCTTCGAGCGCGTCTCGCCGAAGCTTCGCGACCCGTCAAGCGCGGTAGCTCCGCGGACTCCGACTTCTAGTCTCACGAAAACACGTTCGGCATCAGCGATCGAGCGTCTCGCCGCGGCGGAACAGCGCGCGAGCGTCGTCGAGCGCGCGTCTCGACGACCGCGCGTGTCGGCGGCGGCCGAGGAGCAGCGTCGACGCCGGTCGTCACGCGACGCGCCGAACGGGTTGGCGAGCGATGTCGAAGAGCGACCGCTTCGGCGGGTAGACCACCAGATCGACGCTCCTGGCGCGGATCGAGGCGCGCCGCTCCTTGGCGATGCGGATCGCGCGGTCGAGGCCGCCGAGCTCGTCGACGAGGCCGCGCTCGCGCGCCTGCCGGCCGGTCCAGACGCGGCCCTGCGCGACGGCGTCGATCTTCGCCGTCGGCTGCTTGCCGGCCCTCGGCGACGCGCGACAGGAACAGGTCGTAGGTCGCCTGCATCTGCTCTTCGACGCGCGCCCGCTCGTCGGGCGAGAACGGCCGGAACGGCGAGTAGATCTCGGCGAACTGGCCGTCGCGTCACGCCCTCGGTGCCGACGCCGAGCTTGTCGAGCGCGCCCTTCAGCACGAACTTGCCGGTCACGACGCCGATCGAGCCGGTGAGCGTGCCCGGCTGCGCGACGATCGCGTGCGCCGGCACGGCGATGTAGTAGCCGCCCGACGCGGCCACGTCGCCCATCGACACGATGACGCGGCTTGACGTCGCGCGTGAGCATCAGCTCGCGCCAGATGACCTCGGACGCGATCGCCGATCCGCCCGGGCTGTCGATGCGGACGACGATCGCCCGCACGGACGGATCGACGCGCACCTTGCGCAGCCACTGGACGAACGTGTCCGACCCGACGCACGGCGCCGCCGGCGCCGTCGAAGGCGCTCTTGCCGCTCGCGATCGTGCCGACGGCGTAGAGCAGCGCGATGCGGCGCGCCGCTCGCGCGCGGCCCGATCGGCCGCGGCACCCGCGCGTACGTCTCGCCGTCGAGCCGGCTGCGTGCCCTGCGATCGGGCGCCGTCGTCGTCGAGCTGATCCTCGTAGGCGAGCGCGTCGACGAGCCCGGCCTTGAGCGCCGCCTCGGCCAGGTACGGCCCGCCGTCGATCGATCCGCGCGGACGTCGGCGTCCGGCCGTCTTGCGGCCGGCGGCGATCGCGCGGACGAGCTCGTCGTACCAGTCGCGGTTGAGCGACTGCGTCATCTCGCGATGCGCCGGCGTGAAGCGCCTTCTCGGTGAAGGTGTTCGACGCCGTCTTGTAGTCGCCGATGTGCAGCAGGTCGGGATACGACGCCGATCTTGTCGAGCGCGCCGCGGAAGAACAGCTCGTAGGTCGCGAGGCCGCGCAGGTCGAGCTGGCCGGCCGGCATCATCACGATCGCGGTCGGCGGCCGACGCGAGGTAGTACTCCTGCGCGCCGCCGGACTCGAGATACGCGGTCACGCGGCTTCCCGGACGTCTTGAAGTCCTCGAGCGCCTCGCGCACTTCCTGCAGCTGCGCCCACAGCGCGCCGGCGGCCTGCGGCATGATGACGAGCGTCTTGACGCGCGTGTCGGTCTTGGCCTTGCGAATCGCCTCGATCGTCTGCGCGCAGCGTCGGCGGCGCGCGGACGAACTGACTGAAGACGTCGGTCGGCTCGATCTCGCTGAACGGCGCGCTGAATCGGCAGGTAGAGCGTGGCGTTCGACGGGACAGCCGGCGGCGGCGGACTGGCGAACAGGCTCACGAACAACCACGGCGGCCATCGACGCCATCGTGCCGAAAACGATCAGGAAGATGACGACGATCACTACCACGGCGTGACGACACAAGGACTCCTGCTCGGCAGTATAGTGGGTCTCAAAACCTCAACGTGAAGGACGTGAAGCTTCAGAAGCACATGAAGGACGCTCGGAAATGACTCGGCAGCCTGGCGTCATGCGACGGGGCGGGATGGTCGCGGCCGGTGACTGAACGATTAGAGAGAACAGGACGAGGTTCAGTCACCGGCCACGACCATCCCACCCCGTCCGCGGCCCACGGCCGCGGGGCGGGCATCGCCCGCCCTGACGCGAGGCCCTTCACGCGTCTTCAGTCCTTCACGTGCTTCATGTTGAGGTTTTTTGCAAGCACCCGTCAGACATAGGAACGCCATGACACGCCTCGACTCAGCACCCATTCGGCCGAGATGCCGGACGGCACGGCCGTCGATCTCTTCACCCTGACCAATGCGCACGGCATCGAGGTGCGCGTGATCACCTACGGCGGCGTCATCGTCTCGCTCAAGACGCCCGATCGGCACGGCGCGCTTCGACGACATCGTGCTCGGGCTTCGACGATCTACCGTCGTATCTCACCAAGTCGCGCTACTTCGGCTGCGTCATCGGCCGCTACGGCAACCGCATCGCGGGCGGGCCGGTTCACGCTGGACGGCGCACCTACACGCTCGCGACCAACAACGGGCCCGAATCACCTGCACGGCGGACCGAAAGGCTGGGACAAGGTATCTGGATCGCGGAGCCGTTCCGAACGGACCGACGGCGTCGGCGTCGTGCTGAGCTACACGAGCGCGGACGGCGAGGAAGGCTATCCGGGCGAGGTCGCGCGCCGATCGTCACCTACACGCTGACCGATCAAGAACGAGCTCTCGGTCGACTACCAGGCGACGACGGACAAGCCGACGGTCGTCAATCTGACGCAGCACACGTACTTCAACCTCGCCGGGCACGCACGCCAGATGACGTCACTCGCGGCCACGAGCTGCATGATGCATGCGGACCAGCTTCACGCCGGTGGACACGACGCTGATTCCGACCGGCGAGCTCGCGAGCGTCGCTGGCACGCCGTTCGACTTCCGGACGCTGACGCGCCATCGGCGCACGCATCGACGACGCGCACGAGCAGCTCAGCGCGGGCAAGGGCTACGACCACAACTTCGTGCTGACGCGAGACGGCCGCCGGGCCTCGTGCCGGCGGCGCAGCGTGATCGATCCGCTGACCGGCCGGACGCTCGACGTCGTCGACGACCGAGCCGGGAATGCAGTTCTATTCCGGGAACTTCCTCGACGGCAGCTCGAGGGCAAGGGCGGACGGACGCTATCGGACGCCGATCGGGGTTCTGCCTCGAGACGCAGCACTTCCCGGACTCGCCCAATCACGCGAACTTCCCGTCGACCGTGCTGCGGCCGGGCGAAGAGCTTACCGGTCGCGAGACCGTCTTCAGGTTCGGCGTCGACGCCAGTAGCGCGGCGACGGCGATGCCTTCCTGCTGGAATCGCACGTGCAGGCGCTTGCAGGAACTCGTGCCGGAGCAGGACCTGATCCGAAAGCTCGCGCGCGCGCAGACCCGACGATCAACCGCACGCCGAGGTCCGCGAAGGCCATCGAACCGAACGGCCGGCTCGAAGTCCGGGCATCGCCGCCCGTGACTCCGTCATGCACCTCGCGCGCGACTTCCATCGTCGACGCGCTCGACCTTCGCCAGATCGCTCGCGAATCGACGACGACATCGACGCCCGATCCCGACTTCGCGCGTCGGCAGGCTGTAGTTGGTGACGATCGCCTGCGAGACCTTCGCGTTGGGCACGATGACGGTGCTCGCCGGACGGGCGCCTGGATGCGGGTCGAGTGCCAGTTGAAGTCCGTGACGTGCCCTCTCGACGCCGGAATCGAGCCGCACGTAGTCGCCGATTCCGCACCTGGCCGCACCAGCGTGACGAAGATGCCGGCGAAGAGGTTCGACAGCGGATCCTGCAGCGCGAGCGCGACGGCGAGGCCGCCGACGCCGAGCGCCGCGAGCATCGGCGTGATGTTCACGCCGAGGCCGTCAGAATGACGAGCAGGCCGACGGCGAGGACGACCATCCGCACGATGATTGCGTACGAGCCCGGAGACCGGTGCGCCGTTGGACGTCGCGCGCGGCCGAAAATCGCCGATGAGCCGGCCGGCGATGGCCGCTGCGGCAAGCGTCACCGACACGAAGCCGAGCATCTTGATGAGGGTGAGCGCCAGCATCAACCAGTTCGGCCGGCAGCGGCCAGTAGTCGAGCGACATCCAGACGCCGAGGAGCAGGCTCCAGAACGGGATCCGGCGCCTGAGCTCTCCGATGACGACGTCGTCCCAACCGATGCTGCGTTTTCTTCGCGACCGGCGGAGCCCGGCGAAACACGACGAGGTTGATGAGGATGGCCAAGGCCGTACGGCCACCGATCGTGCCGGCCGTCCAGAGGACGCGTCGAGGAGCGGCCATGGGGTGAGGCGGAACACCATGGGGCATTATTGTCAAACTTCGAACTTCGAACTTCAAACTTCGGACTTTTGATCTCCTGCCCAGGGTTCGTCGACACGCTCCTTGACCAGCCTGGACCCCGGTTCAATAATCGATGCCATGACACTGCCCTGTTCGCACCACGTTCCTGATCGCCGGTTCGTTGCCGTCGCTGGCCTGACCGCGATGGCGCAGCAGGGCGCCGCGACGCCAGAAGCCGCGCCGCTCACTCAGCAGATTCCCGTCGATCCGCAGATCACGACGGGCAAGCTCCCGAACGGCCTGCGCTACTACGTCCGCGCGAACAAACGGCCCGAGAAGCGCGCGGAGCTGCGGCTCGTCGTCAACGCCGGCTCGATGCTCGAGGACGACGACCAGCGCGGGCTCGCGCACTTCGTCGAGCACATGGCGTTCAACGGCACGAAGAACTTCCCGAAGCAGGACGTCGTCAACTTCATGCAGTCGATCGGCATGCGGTTCGGCGCGCACGTCAACGCGTACACGAGCTTCGACGAGACGGTCTACATGCTGCAGGTGCCGACCGACAAGCCGGACGTGCGTCGCGCAAAGCGTTCGAGATCCTCGAGGACTGGGCGCAGCAACGTCACGTTCGATCCGGCCGAGGTCGACAAGGAGCGCGGCGTCGTCATCGAGGAGTGGCGCCTCGGCCGCGGCGCGGGCGCGCGCATGCTCGACAAGCAGTTGCCGGTGCTGCTCAAGGGCTCGCGCTACGCCGAGCGGCTTCCGATCGGCAAGAAGGAGATCCTCGAGAGCTTCAAGCACGATCGGCTGACGAAGTTCTACACGGACTGGTATCGGCCCGACCTGATGGCGGTCATCGCGGTCGGCGATTTCGACAAGACCGCGATCGAGGCGCATGATCAAGGAGCGGTTCGCCGGGCTGACGAATCCCGGCGGCGCCGCGGCCGCGCCCGAGCCTACGACGTGCCCGACCAGCCGGGCACGCTCTACGCGATGGCGACCGACAAGGAAGCGACTCCGACGTCGGTCAGCGTCTACAGCAAGATGCCGGCTCCGCGATCAGACGACGGTCGGCGCGTACCGGCAGCAGATCGTCGAGGGCCTGTTCACGGGCATGCTGAACGCCGCGCTTCACCGAGATCGCCCAGAAGCCGGACGCGCCGTTCCTGGGCGCCGGCGCGGGCCGCGGGCTGTTCGTGCGCACCAAGGAAGCGTCGATGCTCAGCGCGACGGTCAAGGACGACGACATCGATCGCGGGCTCGACGCGCTCTTCACCGAGGCGGAGCGCGTCGTGCGGTTCGGCTTCACGCACACGGAGTTCGACCGGCAGAAGCGCAACGTGCTGCGCGGCCTCGAGCGCGCCGTCGCCGAGAAGGACAACGCAGCCGTCGTCGCCGCTGGCCGCCGAGTACATCGCGCAACTTCCTGCAGGAGGAGCCGATTCCCGGCATCGTCTACGAGAACGCGCTCTACCAGCGGTTCGTCCCGGAGATCACGCTCGGCGAGGTCAACGGCCTCGCGAAGGAATGGGCGCCGGATGGCAATCGCGTCGTCGTCGTGAGCGCGCCGCAGAAAGCCGGGCCTGACGCTGCCCGACGAGAAGAAGCTGGCCGCGACGATCACGGCGGCCGCGTCGAAGCCGCTGCAGCCCTACGTCGACACGACGTCCGATCAGCCGCTGCTCGAGACGCCGCCGACGCCGGGCACCGTCGACGAAGACGACGAGCAAGCGCGAGTTCGAGCATCACGGAGTGGGAGCTGTCGAACGGCGTCAAGGTCGTGCTGCAAGCCGACGACGTTCAAGCAGGACGAGGTGCGTCTTCCGGGCGTTCGAGCCCCGGCGGCACGTCGCTCGCGAGCGACGCCGACTTCGTCTCGGCGACGACGGCCGCGCAGGTCGTGCAGGCCGGCGGACTGGGCAAGTTCAGCGCGCTCGAGCTGCAGAAGATGCTGACCGGCAAGGTCGCGTCGGCCGCGTCCCGTCATCGGACACCGACGAAGGCCTGTCCGGCGGCGGCTCCGCGCAAGGACCTCGAGACGATGTTCCAGCTCATCTACCTGCGGTTCATGCAGCCGCGGGCCGACGCGACGATCTTCGGCGTCATCACGATCGCAGACCAAGGCGACGCTCGCCAATCAGAAATCGAGCCGGAGTTTGCTTCTCCGAGGCGCTCGAGGGCGCGCTCAGCCAGAATCATTTCCGCGCCCGCCCGTTCACGTCCGAGCTGATCGACGAGATGAACCTCGACGAAGTCGCTCGCGTTCTACAAGGACCGTTTCGCCGACGCGAGCGACTTCACGTTTACGTCTTCGTCGGCAGCTTCGACCTCGCGACGATGAAGCCGCTCGTCGAGCGCTACCTGGGCGGCCTGCCGTCGTCCGGCCGCAAGGAGTCGTGGAAGGACACTGGGCCGCATCCTGCGCGCGGCGTCGTCACGAAGGAGGTCGACAAGGGCATCGAGCCCAAGAGCCAGGCCGCCCTGGTCTTCACCGGATCGTTTGACTACGACCAGGACAACCGGATCGCGATTCGCGCGATGTCCGAGATCCTCCAGAACCGCTTGCGCGATGTCCTGCGCGAGGACCTCGGCGGCACGTACAGCGTGGGCGTCTCGCCCAGGTACGACAAGGTGCCGCAGCAGGAATACGCATCTCGATCGAATTCGGGGCGCAGCCCGATCGGCTCGACGCGCTGATCAAGACCGTCTTCGAGCAGATCGAGCTGCTCAAGACCAACGGGCCGACGGCACAGCAGGTCGCGGACGTGAAGGAGATCTCCTGCGCGACTTCGAGCAGAGCACCAAGAAGAACGGCTACCTGCTCAACCAGATCTCGCTGCGCTACCAGTTCGGCGAGAGACAAGGCGATCTTCATGGGATTCCGGAGCTGTACCGGAAGGTCAGCCGGCCACCGTTCAGGACGCGGCGAAGACGTATCTCGACATCAGCAACTACGTGCGAGTGACGCTGTTGCCGGAGAAGAAGTGAGGGCCGGCGCTATCCCTCTCTTCCCCAATCTTCGCTCGCGACCCATGCCTCCGTCTCATCGTCGCCGCCGCCGGCCGGCGTCGTGTCCGTGATCGCGTTCCAGTTCGGCGGCTCGAGCCCGAGCAGGTGCTTGACGAACCAGTCGTTGCGCTTGCGCGTGCTGAACGGCGCCGCCCGCGCCGTGGTTGGCGCCGGGCACGACCACGAGCTCGAAGGTCTTGTTCGCCTGAATCAGCGCATTGACCACCTGCATCGTCGAGGCCGGATCGACGTTGGTGTCCATCTCCGGCACGAGCAGCATCAGCGGCCCCTGAGCTTGTGCGCGTTGTCGACGTTGGACGACGCGGCGTAGTGCGGGCCGATCGGCCATCCCATCCACTGCTCGTTCCACCAGATCTTGTCCATCCGGTTGTCGTGGCAGCCGGAGTTCGAATACGGCCACCTTGTAGAACTCGGGATGGAACAGCACGCGCGCCGGCCGAGTTCTGGCCGCCCGCCGACGTGCCGTAGATGCCGACGCGCGTGATGTCGTAGTACGGGTACTTCGCCGCGACCGCCTTGTGCCAGAGGATCCGATCCGGGAAGCCGGCATCGCCGAGGTTCTGCCACGCCACGTCGTGGAACGCCTTCGAGCGATTCGAGGTGCCCATGCCGTCGATCTGCACGACGATGAAGCCCGAGCTCGGCGAGCGGCATTCATGCCGGTCTGCGTGCTGAAGGTCTTGGGCACGAAGGAGCCCTGCGGCCCGGCATAGATGTTCTCGATCACCGGGTACTTCCGGCTCGGATCGAAGTTGGTCGGCCGGATGATCACGCCCCAGATCTCGGTCGTGCCGTCGCGTCCCTTGGACATGAAGGGTTCGGGCATCCGCCATCCGGTGGCCAGGAGCGCGGTCAGTCGCCCTTCTCGAGCTCCAGCACGACCTGTCGATCGCTCGTGCGCTTGAGCACCGACTGCGGCGGCAGATCGACCCGCGACCAGGTGTCGACGTAGTACTGCCGGTCCGGCGAGAAGGTCACCGTGTGCGTGCCGTCGGCCTCGGTGAGCGCCGTCAGCCCGGTGCCGTCGAAGTTGATCCGGTAGTGAGTGGATGAAGTACGGATCCTTGCCGGCGTACATGCCGCTCGCGCGGAACCAGATCTGGCGCTTCGTTCTGGTCCACGCGGTCGACGCCGCGCACCACCCACTGCCCTTTCGTGATCTGGTTCTTCACCTTCCCGGTGGCGCCGTCGTAGAGATACAGGTGATTCCAGCCGTCGCGCTCCGAGGCCCAGATGATCTCCTTGCCGTCGGCGACGTCCTCGCGGATACCGCTTGCCCGAGTACTCGACGAACGTCTTCTGCGTTTCGTCGATGATCGTCCGCGTGCGTCCCGGTCGCCGCGTCGATCTCGACGACCCGATAGACCTGATGACCGCGCTGGTTGTACTCGAACGTCACGGCGCGGCTGTCGGCGCGCCACTCGAGCCGCGTGTTCGCGTACGGATTCGGGAACAGCGCCGCGTCGCCCGGCATCTGCTGCTTCGTCTCGACGTTGAACACGACCGGGTGATCGAAATCGACGACGTCGCCGGGCTTGCGATAGAAGTTCGTCGTGTGCTTCGGCTGCACCTGATCGGCCGGCGACGACTCGACGTAGTGCACGAGCCGCTCGTAGCCGGGCCGACGCCGGAAGGCCGCGATCTTCTTGCTGTCGGGCGACCAGCGGAGCGAGTTGATCGTGTAGGCGTTGCCTTCGGAGCCGTCGGTGCTCAGCATGAATGCGTCACCGGGCCGGCGGCGCAGTGCCCGCGCCGATCCGGCGACCGGCCGGACGTAGATGTTGAAGTTCTGAATCAGCGCCTGCCACTTGTTGTCGGGTGAGTTGCGCACCTGCTTCCGCCGGCGCGCCCGCAGCGCCCGGCCCTGCCGCACCGCCCCGCGGCCCTGACCGCACCCTTGCGTCCCTGGCGCGGCTGGCCAGCCGCCGGCGGCGCCGCGCGTGCACGTGTAGTCGGTCAGCGAGCACTGCCACTGCGGCGCCGGACGGCCGCCGCCCTGCGGCCCGCCACCTCGCCGGCCGCCGCCGCCCGCGCCGCCACCGGCGCCGATCGAGAACTCGATGGCCTGCATGTCCTTGACGAACACGAAGGTCGCAAACGGCAGCGTGACGGCCGTGTAGGTCCCGCTCGCCGCGGTGCTGAGCGCCGCCGCCAGGCGCGCGTGATCGAACGCCGGGCCCTTCGTCTTCGCGACCGCGTCGACGAGGACGAACTCGTTGCCGCCCTTCACCGACTTGCGGTACCAGAGCCGCGGCGTCCCGGCGATGAACGTGGGCGTCTGCACGACGTTGTAGACCAGCCCATCAACCCGGCGGGTCAGGCTCTCAGCACGGTCGTAGGCCGCCTTCGCGTCCTGGCCCTGGGCGGGCAGAAACGTCGGGGCCAACGCGGCGACGGCGATAGGGACGAACAGCAGCTTTTTCATAGGGACACCCGTCGAGGCGCATCCTAGCACCAGGATGACCGTGGCGTGCAGCGTGCGCGTCTAATGAGCCGATAACTTCAGCTACACTCTGTCCGGCTCCCATGCTCCCCACAGACGGGCAGCGCCTTCACGTCCTGGACGTGCTTCGCGGCCTCGCTCTCGTCGGCATGTTCCTGGTGCACTTCAGCAACTACTCGACCGGTGGCGGCTGGTTGGAGCGCATCTACGAACAGGCCGTCACGCTCTTCTTCGAAGAGCGCTTCTGGGCGATGTTCGGCATCCTGTTCGGCGTGGGCGTTGCGATTCAGTTCCGCCGCGCCGACGCGCGGGGCGAGCCGTACCTCGCGACGTACTTCCGGCGGCTCGCGATGCTGGCCGTTTTCGGATTCATCGCGCACGGCATCTTCGGCTTCAACGTGCTGCTCGGTTACGCCATCTGGGGGATTGTCCTGCCGGCCGTACGGAAGTGGTCAGTCTCCGCACTCGTCGTGGCGCTCCTCGTCAGCGCGATGTCGGCGAACCTGTACTTCCTCGCGCGCGCGTCGTACGGAGTGGCCGCGCTCGGCGAGGAGGGCTTCAAAGCCGAGCGCAGCCGCGTCTCCAAAGCGACGCGCAGTTTTGTGGAGACCAACAACGCGGCGCAGGACTCGACGGACTTCCGTGAGGTGGTGGCCGCACGTCTGCAGAAGATGCCGTGGTTCTACACGCAGTGGTACTCGTTCCTGCCGGCCAACACGCTCACGCTGTTTCTGCTCGGCGTACTCGGGCTCCGGTTGGGGCTCTTCGACGAGCCCGGCCGTCACACACGATTGATCGTTGGCCTCATGGTCTTCGGCATCGCTTCGTTGGCATTCGAGACCTGGGCGCCTCAGCGTGCGCCCGTTGAGGGCACGCCGTTGCTGCGCGAGATGTTCCTGTCGCAGCTCGCCAGCGGTTTCGGCCTGATCCGAGGCATGTGGCTCGCCTTCACATACATGGGTGTCGTGCTGCTGTTGGTCGCGCGCAATCCCGTGTGGTTGAAACGCCTGGCCGTGCTCGGATGGCCCGGACGCACCGCGCTCACGAGCTACATGAGCCAGATCATCATTCTGGATCTGACGTTCTCGAACTATGCGCTCGGACTTGCCGTGACGCCGTTCGTTGGAGCGGGAGCGGCCGTGCTGCTCGTCCTTGTGAATGTGGCGTTCAGCCGCTGGTGGCTGCAGCGGCATTCGTACGGCCCGCTCGAATGGTTGTGGCGATCGGCCACCTACGGGCGCTGGGCCTCGTGAGACGCGATCATTTCGTCAACAGCTTCTGATAGTAGGCCCGGGCCCTGTCGATCGCTGCCTTGAATGCGGCGCGCTCGGCGTCCGATCGCCAGCGGCCCTTCTCTACCCGCGTCCAGATGGCATCGCAGGTGTCCATCAGGAACTGGACGTCCGCCGGCTTCACGTACTTTTTCCCGCCCCGCACCACATAGACCGCACTCGTCTGAGCGAACGCGTAGTCATCCCCGAGATACTTCGATTTCGGTCCCGTGGTCCGCGCCGCCACCCAACCGCCCACCGGCACATTTACGGAGCCCTCAAAGCTCAGCTTCAATGGATCGGTCGCGCGCACGGTCTGCACGATCTCGCCGTTCACCAGGATCTCGAGCGTCTCAACCGGCGCGATCGACGTGACGTCGGCCTTGACGCGCAGGGCCGCCGGCGCCGCCGCCGGAAGCGCGAGCTCGTCCCCAGGCTCGCGGCCCTCGACGGTCAGGAACAGCAGTGGCCCCGTGGAGAAGAACGTGCGGCCCTGCTTGATCGCCTCGAGCCAGCGCTGGTGCGTGAGCGGGCCGGACAGGTGCGCAAACGTGCGATCGGATCCCGGCGGCGGATCGAGGAAGACGTCGGAGAAGTTGTCCGTGCCGCCGGTGGCGGCGATTCGGAAGCCGGCGTTCAGCAGCCGGTAGTAGAAATCCGCCGAGGCCAGCTCGTCCGACCACAGCGCACCGATGTCGTAGTAGTCGCCGAGACCAAGCGCCAGATCGACCGCAATCAGCGTGGAGGCGGCGTTTTGCGGCGTCCGCGGCACTCCCTGATACGGATGCATGAAGCCGGCGATGCCGCCCTGCGCCCGTGCGCCGTCCAGATACACGTGCTCGAGCGACGGCTGCGAATAGGCGGTGCCGCCGGCGCCGCCGACGAACGGCAGAATGAACTCGCGCACCCCGATCATGCCGATGTGGCCCAGGCTGCCGCGATACTCCTGCGCGTACTGAAGGATGTGCGCTGCGGTGGACAGCGGGCTCGGTTTCCCGGTGAGATCGCCCCATCTGCCCATCAGCCGCGTGCCGTCCATGTGAATCAGCGCGTGCGTCACGTTGAGATCTTCCGCCACGAGCTGCCGGAAATTCCGCCGCCAGCGGCGTGCCGGGGAAGGCGATCTCGATCAGCGTGCCTTGCTCGCGGCGGCTCTTGATCGAAAACTCGGCCTTGTTGGCTTCGACCAGCGCCTTGGTCAGCGGCAGGCCGAGACCGGCGCCGCCCGGCCGCCGCGCGCCGGTCCGACCTGGCTGAACGGCGTCAGCGCGAGGCCGACTTCATTCTCGTTCATGCCGACGCCGGTGTCGCGCACGCGGATCACCGCCTGGCCGCGCGGCGTCGACGCGCGGTCGAGACGATCACCTGGCCGCCCGGCTCGTTGAACTTCACCGCGTTCGACATCAGGTTCAGCATGATCTGCTTGAGCGAGCGCTCGTCGACCATCACCGGCGGCAGGCGTCGGCGAGGAGCGAGACGCGCATGATGACGCGCTCGCGCGCGGCCTGCGGCTGCATCAGCGACACGCATTCGCGAATGACGCTGTTGGCGTCGACGGAGGCGAAAGCGAGTTCGAGCTTGCCCGCTTCGATCTTGCTGAGATCGAGCAGGTCGTTGGCAGGCGACATCACATGGCTGCCGGACGCGTGGATGTCCTTGAGATAGTCCTTGTAACGCTCGTTGCCGATCGGGCCGAAGCGCTCCTCCAGCATCACTTCGGAAAAGCCCAGGATGGCGTTCAAGGGCGTGCGGATCTCATGGCTGACCTGGGCGAGGAAATCGGTCTTCGCGGATAGGCCTGCTCGGCCGGAGCGCTTGGCGTCGATGAGCTCGTCCTCGGCCTTCTTCCAGGGCGTGATGTCGCGAGCACCGCGCAGAACTTTCGGCTGCCGCCGATGCGCGCCCATCGTCATGAAGAGCGGGATGGCGGCCTTCGCGGACCCGGCCGATCACCTCGCGGCCGTCGTTGAGGACGCTCGCGACGCCGTCGCGGGCGAGGCCGGTCGAGGTAGTCGAGCGCCGATGCGCTGGCTTTCCGGGCGCGAACAGCTCGGCGAACGGCGGCCGGCGACCTCGTCGGCTCTCGTAGCCGAACAACGCCTCGGCGCTGCGGTTGAGCGAGATCACGCGGCCGTCGCGGTCGATCACCACGACGCCGTCGGTCGCGGTATCGAGGATCGAGCGCAATTCGCGCGCCGCCGTTTCGGCGACGCCTAGCGCCTTGTCGGCGCCGGCTGGCTGGATCCTCGGTCGGCGCGCCGGCTGGCGAGCATCAGCACCAGCGCGAATTCGCCGTCCCACGGCGTCGAGAACAGCCGCGCCTCGATCGGCATACTGGTTGCCGTGGCTGGTGGTGATCGCGAGCGACTTGGCGCCGTTCTGGCCAGGCGCGTCGGTGCCGGGCTCGATGAACAGCGCGTCGAGTCCGCCGGCGTCCGCCAGCGCCGTGGATGCTTTCGTAGCCGGTCCAGTCCAGGAACGCGCGGTTGGCGTAGAGCAGGCGGTCGAGCCGATAGACCAGCACGCCGATCGGCAGCCGGTCGAGGATCGGGCGCTGATCGCTGCCGATCGTGCGCGGCCGCGTCGGCTCGGGGGCGCGGGCGTAGCGGCAGGCGGCCGCCGCCGGCGTGGCTCCGGAGTGCCGGCTGCTCCAGGTCAAGCGGGTGGCTCCATGGGCGCCGCTTTGCGCGTCACGCAGCCGCGCGGTCAGCTTGCTGGCCAGCTCGCGGAACGCCTTGCGTTCGACCGGCGTGAGGCTCGGCGTTTTTTCCGGCGGCGCTGCGGGATGCGCGGAACGGCAGCACGTTCGCACCGGCGGCACCACGGTGAGCGCCGGGCGCTCGTCGCGGAGCACCGGCGGCTCGGGCCGGTTCGGACTTGGTCGGCGGCTCGGCTCGGCCGGCTCCGCTGCGCTCGGCTCGGCGCTGCGGCGACCGGCGCGGCGACTGGCGGCGCGGCGCGGCAAGACGCCGAAGCCGCGATAGCCGCGGAAGTTGCGCTCGCGGTCGAACACCGGCAGGCCCGACAGTTCCGACCGGCAGCCGCTCGTCGGTGCCGTCCATCGGAAATGCGACGGTGATGCCGCTCCAGGTGTCCTGCGAGGCGATGGCGCGCGCGACCTGGCCCTCCGGGTCGAGATTGAGCTCGGCGGCGATCTCGCGCCACGGCCGCGTCAGCGCGGCCAGCCGACTGCGGACCGATCACCGCGGCGAATTCCGCGGAGTCGAGCGTCATGCCGCCGCCGGCGTCCATCTGCCAGACGAAGCGCATCGGATAGCGCCGCTCGGCGCGAGCACGTTGCGTGGGTTCCGGTGCGGCGACTATGGGCGTCGGTTCCAGTGTGGCGTCGGTTTGCTTCGAGGCAGCGGCGACCTCAGGCTTGGCGGTTCGGCGACCGGCGCGGTCGCATGCTCGATCGGCTCGAGCGGGCGCGGCCTCGGCGGCGACGGGCTTCTCTGGAGCCACGGCCTGCGCAAACGCCGCAAGCAGCACCACCGATGCTTCGGAGCCGATGCGTTCGCACCGAAATCGCACCGAGGTGCGAAGCGCCCGCGGCGCGGCCCTCGAGCAGCGCCCGTTCGGCAAGCTCGCCGGCACCGAGCGCGGCAATTGACTTGAGGCCGAGGAGCTGGGTTTCGCCGGCGGTCGCGTGGATCAGTTCGCCGTCGGGCGCAAACAGCGCGATGGGTTCTTCGATGCCGATGCACAGCCGGCGCACGCGTTCGTCCAGTGGCAGGCCGGCGCCTGCCGGTTCGGTTGCCACCACCAGAATGGCGGGGGTGCGGTCTGCCAGGATGACGCGGAACACGCGCACATCAGTGCGCGGCCCAGGCTGCCGCCGAAGCCGCGCAGCCGCTCCAGGCGCGGCGCGCCGCCCTGCGGCAGCGTGCCGGCGATGCGCGCGATTTGCAGTGCGGCGCTGCCTTTGGGATCGATCACGTAGCCGGCCAGCGCGGCGGGGGAGGGCACGTCGAAGATCGCGGCGGCGGTCGGGTTGACCCACAGCACCTGCGTCGCGTCGACGCTCCATAGCCAAGCCGGCAGCGCACCCGTGGCGTGCGCCGCCAATTTGGATCGCGAGATATCCCAGCAGGGAACCCAACTCACTCATCCGCGTTCGCCCCCCAGGCGGCGCGCCAATCGATTCAATTTAGTTGAAATCGTCATAGTCCCCGCGGTCCGAAACGTCCACGCCGCCAGCGGGATAAAGCGCACAGCGATCGTGGCTAACCTTAATTGAGGCCGTGGAAATGGCGCCGCCCATCGCAAGGAGGTTAAGATGGCCGACCACCGCATGCCGAGCTTCGAGATTTCGCCAGAAATGTGCGCCTTCGCCGAGCAGAGCGTGGCTCAGGCGCGTAAGGCCTTCGACGGTTTCGTGGCCGCGGCGCAAGATGCAGTTGCGACGCTGGACGATCGAGCCGCCGCCGCGCAGGCGGGGGCCAAGGAAATGCAGCGCAAGGCGGTGGGCTTTGCCGAGCAGAACATCGCCGCCTCGTTCGAACTGGCCCAGAAGCTGATGACGGCGAAGGATGCCGCCGAGATGGCAAAGCTGCACGCCGATTTCGTCAAGGCGCAGATCCCGACGCTGGGCGAGCAGGTTCTGAGCTTAGCCAGACTGCAACCCGGGCCGCCGGCGGGCCAGCCAAGGACTGAAATCCCGAGAATGCGGCGCCGGACTGGCGTGAGCGTGACATTTTTGTGCACTGCAAGGTATTTTATTGCGCCGCAACAAAGGCAGTGCTATGTGGCGCGCATCCCGCTGCGACAGGCCAGCGTCGCGTTGAGCAATACGTAAACGCCGAAAGGCGCGCTAAC
>CAWFLT010000013.1:0-91718 GCA_963816795.1 uncultured Acidobacteriota bacterium
GGCGTCCGCGCGCGGGATGCCGTCCACGAAGCGTTGCGCCAACTGAAGCAAATGACACCACGCAATGGAACGTTGGCGGTGCTGCCGGAGGGTGTGATGATGAACTATCTCTCACGCCGCGAGTCACCGCTGCGGTTCGTGAACTTCATGCCTCCGGGCTCATCGCATTCCGGTGAGCGCGCTTTGCTGGACTCCCTCGAGAGTCGGCCACCGGACGTCGTGTTCCTCGTTCAAAGAGATACGAGCGAGTTCGGTTATCCGCGTTTCGGGACAACGGCGAGCTACGGCGAACAGGTCGTTTCGTGGGTAAGGCACGTTATCGCACAACGGCCATTGTTTCCGGGGAGGCGAAGACTGCACCCGACTGGGAGATCGAAATCCTTCAGGGGCAGCGACGTTAGAAGCCGATTCTCCGCGCGTTGAGGGAATCGTGACCATCGATCGCTTCGACATCAGGGGAGCGGCCACTCGGTAAAGCGGTCTAGCAGAGGCTTGGGCGCGACTGCTGCCCACCAGAACGTCGACGGCCCTCATAAGGCCCGACATCGTCTGCCGGCAACTCGATGCCGAGGCTACCAGACCTGGTGTCCGGTCCCCGGAGACCCACTGATGAGGGCGGAGGCACCACGACGGTCGATGGCCCACCCTCAGAGGGCAAAGCCGACCGACCGATCCGGTGCCCGCGGTTCGGTGCTTCTTCGGAACTGTGACACGGGATTCCACTCGCGTCAGCCGCGACGCCGGCCGCATTGACAAGGAAGTCATCTCGCACCTGGTAGGCCAGGTCGGCACCGACGTGATCGTCAGGCTCGAGATCTCAGCGGATCTCCGAAGGGCGCCTCGACGTGGCGGTCCGCACGGTCACCGAGAATAGCCGGACGCTGAAGTTCGACACTCACGGCTTTGAGAGGGAGTGAGGTCGCCGTGTTCATCGACTGTGGCGGCGTAAATCGACAGCGCGCTGATAGAACCTTCCACCAACAGGACCTCCGATCGCAGGCCTTCGGCTGGCCGCCGGCGTGTTAACTACACGCCGACGGTCCGCTTTCACTCTCTGAGTCTACCGCAGTTCTCTCATTTGACAAGCGTAGCCTAACAGGCTACATCTCTGAGGGTGATGATTCGGTCGTTTGCCCATGCCGGTCTCCGGCGCTTCTATCTGCGCGATCAGACCCGCGGCCTGCCGCCGGACGTCGTCGGCAAGCTGCGCCGGATGCTGACGTTCCTGCAGGACATGGAGACCGTCGACGAGCTCCGGACGCTGCCGCACTGGAAGGCCCATCGACTGACGGGCGACCGCGCCGGGACGTGGGCGCTGCACGTCACGCGCAACTGGCGGCTGACGTTTCGGGTCGTCGCAGGACGAACTGGTGGAGGTGAACTATGAGGACTACCACGGCGACTGAGCCGGAGGCGCGGATGCGGAACCCGGTGCATCCGGGCGAGTTCATTCGGGCCGAGATTCTCGAGCCGCTCGACCTCACGGTGACGGCCGCGGCGCAGGTGCTCGGGGTCTCGCGGCGCGCGCTCTCGAGCCTGCTCAACGGCCAGGCGGATCTGTCCGGCGACATGGCGCTGCGGATCGAGAAGGCGTTCGGCGTCCGGATGGAGACGCTGATGCGGATGCAGTCGTCCTACGACATCGTCCAGACGCGGCAGCGCGCCAAGTTGATCACGGTGCGGCGCTATCGCCGGCCGCCCGCGGCATAGCCGGGCGACGACACCACCACTAGCAGCTTCGAAAGGGTCCCTCACGGTCGCTACATCAACTTCGTCGCTGACTTCGTCGAAGCCGAAAATGGGGCGCGCGTGCAGAGGCAATCGCCGCGTGGAAGGAGCTCAAGCAGCTCGACGTCCCCAAGAACTATGTGTCCTGGGTTAAGGCCCGGGCAAACCGCTAGGGAATGAACAGATGACACCAGGGATGGCGCTCCGTTCGGCGCCGCTGGTCTTTCGCGCGATTAGTCGCCGCCCTTCTTGATCAGGGGCCGGATGTTCGTCGGGAGCGCCGGCACCTCGTCGGGGTTGAGCGGCCGCACCAGCCGCGGGGTGATGAGCACCATCAGTTCCGTCTCCTCGCGCCGCTCCGCCTTGCTCTTGAACAGCGCCCCGATGATCGGCAGCTTGCTCAGGATCGGAATCGCGGACGCGTCGTCCTGGCTGATGTTGTCGAGCAGCCCGGCGATCGCGAACGATTGCCCGTCGCGCAGCTCGACATCCGTTTCCGCGCGCCGCGTCGTCAGCGCCGGGATCCGGAAGCCTTCGAGCGTGACGCCGTTGGCGAAGTCGAGCGCGCTGACTTCCGGCCGGACTTTCAGCCGAATCACATCGCCGGCAATCGTCGGCTTGAAGTTCAGCCGGATGCCGAACTCTTTGAAGATGACGGTCACGCTTCCCGAATCGCCCTGGACGACCGGCACCGGGAACTCGCCGCCGGCGAGGAAGCTGGCTTCCTGGCCGTTGTAGGCAATCAGGTTCGGCTCGGCCAGACTCTGGAACCCGCCCTGGGCCTCGAGCGCCTTGATGACGCCCCCGATGCCGGCCGTTTTATCGAAGAAGAACAGATTCAAGAAATCGCTGAACACCGTGCCGTTTTCCTCGTCGAAGATCGGCGACGGCGAACTGCTGGGTCGTCGACCGCGCGGCAAACCGCTCGCGATTGACGAACAGGTTGATGCCGAGCTCGGTCAGCGCCTTGCGATTGACTTCCGCAAACCGCACCTGCAGCATCACCTGCTGGCTCTCGCTGCCGCCGGGCACCTGGAGCATGTTGATGACCTTGCTCTTGGCCGACGACGAGGCGGCGATCTCGGCGGCGCGGAGCATGACGGTGGTGCTCGACACCAGGCCGGACAGGATGATGGCTTCCTCGCTGACGCTGACCGCGATCGCTTCGCCCGGAAAGAGCGCCTGCAGGTGCAGCTCGAGGGCGGTGATCGCCGGCTCGACCACGATGTCGTACTGATGGCGCGTGTCGGCCCCCCAGACGATCAGGCTGACCGTGCCGGCCTTCTTGCCGTCGACGAGGATCTCGCGCGGCTGCACGACCACCGCATCGGCGATCTCGGGATTGGTGATGGCGATGCGCGTGACGTCGAAGGCCGTCGGCACCACGGTCGATCGCCCGGCCGTCAGGACGACGCGCTCGTACTGCGGCCGCGGCGTGGCCACTGCCGGTGGCTGCTCCTGCGCCATGACCGGCAGGCTGCACGGCAGCGCCAGCAGCGCGGCCAGGGACACGGCGACGGCGCGCGGGCCGCGATTCGAAACGACCATCAACGTCTTCATCGAACGATCTCCTCACTTCGCTTGGCCCCGCGGAAGGTTTCCACCGTGTAGACCTTCGGCGTCGGCGCCACGGCCGGCCGCGGGTTGCACCGGCTTGGCCGGCGCGGACGCACGCGGGGCGCGTGGCGTCGCCGGGGCGGGCACGTCCGGCGGCCCGAACAGCGCATTGGTCCGCGTCCCGGACGTCGTCGTCGGTAACGTATCCAGCGGATTGCGCAGCGTCAGCATGATCTGGCCCTCGGACTCCGCCAGGGCGATGCGCTCGCCGTCTTCCGGCGACACCAGCAGGGTCACCACGGTCGACGGAATCGGCTTGCCGTCCTTGGCGTTTTCCTGGTCGAAGCGGGTGCCCGCGGTGAGCACCTGGACATTGCTGAGGACCACGCGGGTCAGGCTGTCCTGCTGCGCCTGGCGGTTGGTCAGCGTCACCATGACGTCGACGCGCGTGCCGGGGACGACGAACCCGGCCACGCCGACCACTTCGTTGACCTTGACCGAGATGGCGCGCATGCCCGGAGGAATCGAGGGCGGCAGCCCGGCCCCCGCCTCGAGCGGCGCCAGCTTGGCCGCGATCAGCGGTTCGTTCGCCTCGACCGTCGCGATCAGGCCGCGGTCCAGCACGTCCTCGACCTTCGGCGAACGCGCCGGGCACCTGCGTGTCCGCCGGCCACTGGACCAGCTTGACGTGGTCCTTGGTCAGGCGGGTCCCGAGCGGCAGCGGCTGCTGCGCCACGACGACGTCGACGGTCTTGACGGCGGGGCCCGCGCTGGCCGGCCGCGCCGCCACCACGCGATAGATGCCGAAACTGGCCACACTGGCCAGCAGCACCGCCACCACGACCACCACCACCGTCCGTTTGTTCCGATCCATCTTCATCTCCTTCGTTACTCTAGGAACCTTCGGTGCGCATCTCCGCGACCGCCGTGAGCGGAAGCGCAGCGCGCGAACCGAAGAACGCCGCCAGGGCGTTCAAGAACTGATATGTGTAGGTGTAGGTGACCGTGACGCGTTTCGCGCTGATCGGCGGCCGTCCCCGCCCACCGCAACCGACACGTTCTGGACGAGGACAGTCGGATTGACCGGGCTGGTCGTTGTGGGCACCCGTCCGCTGGACAGGTAGGCCGCGACACGCGCCTGCACATCCGCGTCGGCATACCCCCGGCAGCACCGCCAGGCGCGCACCTTCGCGTGCGGCGTTGGTGACGACCTCATATCGCTGGAATATGAAGCCGAATTCGGCGATCCCCAGCATCACCAGGAGGAGCAGCGGGAGCACGAGGGCAAATTCAACCAGCTGTGCCCCATTTTCCGAGCGCCCGCGCATCAACCAGCGTCCTACTCGAGCCATAACGTCACCAGCGTTCCATGTGAAATACTCATAAATTCATGCCAGTTGAGGCAGGCCGTGCGCATGGCGCACGCGCCGTCGCCAGCAACTACGAACATCCCTCGCCGCCCGGATCCGGGGTGCACGCCGACACGTTCTGCACATCTGTATTGGCGGCGCCGTACACGTTCCGACCGTTGTCGCGAGCAGCGACCAGGCCACAATCGACACGATGCCGATGATTGCGCCGAGCAGCGCGTACTCGATGAGGTCCTGGCCCGAGTCGTCCGCGATCCCCTGACGCAACAACACGACGAAATCGATGTTGCCCACTCTGAAACCGCGATTTGCCAGGCGACCATGCTTCATGTGATGTGAACTCTCTTGAGAACTGACAGCCAACTCGGCTCTGGAGACCTGTCACGATCTCGTCGAACACGAGGTCGATCTCATCGCGAATTGCTCGCACCTCACTAGTTAGCAGCAACCGTACCAACTGAACACCCAGGTCCGGAGTGCCGGCGTACTGCTTTGAATCAAGCCACTTGCGGCGAATGAGCCCAAACGTTGGACAGAAGCCTCTCTTCCCGCCTCGCTGTCTGGTTCTGGCAAGATGAAACGTCTGCTCCTGGCCAGTCCGCGACCGCACTGATCCGTTCTGCATCAGCACAACCTGCCATCTGCGCGAAGCCCGTCCAGCATTGGATACATCCGACGGGGCGGCTTCGGCAACCTGAATCGTGGGCGTCGTCGATCTGACGTGCCGCCTATAGGAGCAATGGCGGTGCCGAATCGGTTGGTGGCGTGCGAAATCCCGAATGATTTTGCGTGAAGAGGCGCGGGGAGCGCACGACCTGGCGGCGTGACTGGAAGGTCGTCTGATCCTGGCCAATCGATCCGTCTGGCTGGGACCAGACCGTTTCCGTAGAGCTGTGCTATCGGCTGTCCTTACCTGCCCTCAATTTGCAGTCTGTCCCCGGGCTTCGTGTCGCTGGCCTCGAGTGCTCCGGCCGGCAGCTCGATGACCGCAAAGGCGCGCAACGACACAGCGATGCGCCGGGGCGGTACCGCCTGACGGACCTTGAGCACCAGGCCATCCTTGGAGACAAACGCCACGTCGATCGAAAAGCGCATGGAGAAGGTGTGAATGGCCTGGCTCGGCGCGATGATGAGCGCACTGCCTTCGGGCAATGAGTCGTGCTCGAGCAGGCCTGTCCGGCGGCTTTTCGAATCGAACGCCGTCAGCAGCGTCCGCGCGACGATCCGATGATGACGGGTGTTCGTCAGCGCGAGCGACGATCCGCCCGATCGCAGGAGGGGGAGAGGAACGACTTCATCTTCGGTTCCAGTGGGCAGCTGAAGCCGAAGTTTACTTCCGGAAGCCATCTGGAATCTGGCTGGAGCCAAACATCGGCTCAGAACTCTGGTGGGAGCCAAACATCAGCGAAGCAGGACCGCGCTTCTCCCAGCATCGAACGCGCGCATTCCCGGCACTGCTCTTGCACTGAGGCTTCGTGCCAAGTGATTGGCCGATGGTCAACAAACGGATTCAGTAAAGGGCTGTGTGTAATGCGAACGATGTTATGTGGAGTGGCGGTCGGCGTGACGATGGCGGCATGTGCGACGAACGCCTTCGCGCAGGCGAACTGGAAGAACTACGGCTTGTTTCAAATCGGCGGGACGACCGGCGAGTACGCGGCGCAGGATCCGCAGCAGCCCAAGCTGGCCCTTGGGGCGAACTTTGGCGAAGCCATCAACCGGCACGTGGAGATCTACCTGGCGGGTGGCTGGCAGCAAGAGGTGCCGGCGGGCCTCAGGGACACATTTCACATCACGAGCGGCGTCAAGTTCATGCTGACGGGTGATACCGTCGTCCGGCCGTACGTCCTCGTGGGCGCCGGCATGATGCACTTTCGCATGCCCGAGCTCCTCGATCTCGACGGCAAGAACCGCTTTCTCGCGGAAGTGGGCGCCGGCGTGGCCTTCCCGGTCGGCGCGCGAGGCTACATCGACGTCGGGTACCGCTACTTCAAGCCGTACGACGGTCCGTCCGGTTTCACGCCGAATGGCGTGTTCGCCGGGTTCGGCTTTCGCTACTGACACGCAGCGTCACGGGTCTGACCCCGAGGTCTGACCATGTCACTGCCCGTACCGGGCGAAGGTGTTTGTGAACAGCCCTAGTCCGATCGCAGCGGCTCTGGCCTTTGCCGCCGAGGTGATGTCCGCCCAGCACGTCGAGCCGAGCTCGCCCGGCTCGAAGCACTGGGAGATCTTCTCGAAGCTCTGCCGCGAAGCCGACATCCGGCGCGTCTATGATGCGCGGAGAGGCGGTCCCATTCCCTGTTGCGCATGCCAGATGGCAAGAACCCTGATCTCGTCGGAGAGTGGGACGTAGTAAACGAGAACGAGATCAGGCGCGACGAGGCGATTCTGCCGCCACCATTCGTCGATTGCACGCACCTGGGCGTCGGCCTCAGGTGTAGTGCGGACCGGCATGCTCACCGCCGGTGGCGCAACTCGTCGAGAATGTCCGAGGCTGGCCGCAGCATGCCGGCATCAGCGGAACGCAGGATGAGGCAAGGGCTTCATGCAACGCGCGGCGCTCCGCGTCGCTGAGATCGTCACCCTCGTCGTCTGCCACCAATTCGACCACGGTGCCCTCGGGGAGTGTGGTCGGCTCGTCGAGAACGAGCCGCCCTTTCTCGACACGGCTCGAAGCGGGCTCATGTCGCCACTGTAGGCCGTCTTTCAGGTCCGGGCAAGAGCATCCAGCTGCCAACACTCCCGTCCTCGCGTTGACATCGAAACAGCTGTCCCCTGATAGGCCACCGGGTCAGACCACTGGGTCAGACCTCGCGCCAGACCCAGCCGCCGTCAGCGACCAGACTTCGCGGCTTTGTTGTGTCTTCGCTACGCCAAAACCGCATCCGCAGAAGGACTGGATGCGGATGCGTGCACCCAGTTCCTGCGGATCTCCGTCGTCACCGAACAGGCGCAGCGTCGAGTCCACGGCCAGAAACGCCGGCGTGGGCTCGAGCCCGACGGTTGCACGGTAAGGGCCCGTCAGGAAACAAATGAGCTGTTCTGGGCGTCGAGGCGCCCGGATCGCCAGGCGCGAGGAGGGAGAATGCCCAGCGCATTTGACCGACGAGCAACGCCGCGAGGCGGGATGCATCGGCGGTCAGAACAGCTAAGTTGTTTCCTGACGGGCCCTAACTGCTCCAGGGCCAGTCCTCGGGCCGGTCCACCAGCCGGGCACGAACCGGGTTCAGACATCCCGTGACAGCGCCAGGAGGTAGCCGTCCCGGTCGACGACTACGCGCGCTTCAAAGGCCTCAAGTGGCGCCGGCCGTTCTGACGGAGGTTCTCGGCCGAAGCCTGTCCGCCGATTGTGCTCACGGCGAACTGACAATCACGCTCGGTCGCGAAGAACGGCCGCCATAAGTCGCGGATTTCGGCGGCCGTGAAACACCGCCATCTCGTCGAGATCTGCGAACGCCTCCGGATGGAAGGCGTAGCCACTCATCCGGGCGATCGTCGGCGCGCGCTCTTTTCGCGCAGCTTCCCAAATGCCTCCTCGCCATCGATCGGTTTCACCCGACCGCTCTTGAGATCATCGTAGCGGCTGTCGAGCGCCTTCCGGGCTAATGCCATTTCTTCCAAGTACCCGGCAAGGGCATCCTCGACGATTTCTTCGGGGGCACGCCCGCTGGTCGTGGCGAGATCGTTCAGTTTTTGGGCCGTTTCCGGCGTGACGTGCACTTCCATACCACCACTGTACGGCTTCGGAGAGTGCCCGGCAAGCGCTCGGGCCGGCTGGCGCTAAAGCTCTCTATCTGCTCGAGCCAGCTGCCCGGCTCGTTTTGTCGGGACTCACCCTCGGACTGCCGCGGATCTGATCTCGCGGCGCCGCATACGTCGGCGCCGTCTGGCGCGCGGCCCGATGCCAACATCGATGAAGCAAACCTGGGGGTCAGACCTTACACCGGCCCCCAACTGTCAACAGCCAGACTTCGCGGCTTGTTGCGTCCGCAGAAATGTTCGGCTGTCGCGGCTGGAGTGTCGCGTGGTAGTGGTTGGGCCGTTGCCGCGCGACATCACGTGGCGGACAGCGGACGAGAGTGGACTGCGTACACCATGCCGGATGATGGTGGACAAGTTGGGAGCCCTCCAACCGCCTCGCAGCAACATTCGAGCGGGTTGGTCTTGACCGCCGCGCCTTCTATCCCTGCGATGGACTCGCGGAAGCCACGGTGTTCGTCGCCATCCTTGGAATAGGGTGGGCTTCCCCGTCTACTGTCTACAGGCGGCTACGGATGTTCACGGCAAATCCGGCGAGGTCGTCGAGGTGCGACTCGAGTATCGAACGGAGGATGCCAAGGTCGACATCGGCATACCCGTGCACCAGGATGTTCCTGAAGCCCGCCATGTTCTTCAGCGGCTCGGCCTGATGAAGGGTGATCCAGTTCGCCCTGGCCAGCAGGTCGAACAACTCACGATTCGTCTGGGGCTCTCCCAGCCGTTCGTCGGAGACGATGTGGGAGGCCACGTCGAGGGCCGCCTGGATCGCCACCTGGAGCGTGTGCTCAACGAAGCGCCGCTCGCGGATGTCAGACTCCAGCGCGTCGGGACGCGCCAGTCGCCGAAGGTCACCGAGGCACGTCTCGATCTGCGCGAGCTTCTTGCCGACAAGCGCGGAGTCCGTCATCGGCTCAGGCCGGCGGCTGAACGATCATGCGGCGATAGGCATCACGGACTGGCTGGAGGTCGAAGTATTCGTTCCGCTTGGCGACCTCGAAGCGAATGCGCCGGCCCCGATCACGCTCCACGACGAGGTCGCCGTCGCGAAGCACGCGATGCACGAGATCGGCGGAGGCGGTGTTGAGGATGACCAGATCCACCGGGCGTCCGAGGGCCTGCTCGAGGCGGCCTTCGAGCGACAGTTGCGGCCCCATCAACGTGGACGAGGGACGCTCATGCATCAGCACCGCCACGTCGACATCGCTGCCGGGGCTGTCGGATCCCCGAGCGACACTGCCGAAGACGTAAACCGCGACCGCCGGGACATCGTCGAAAAACGTCCGGATGCGGTCGCTGATGACGGGATCCATGCGGCGATTATGGCATGCCGGAACGGCCTTGCGTTCGACGGGCTGGTGACGTGAACGGCGCCGTATTCGACCGGCTCATCGCTCCGCACCACTCGTTGTGGCCGGTCGTACGAAGTCGTCGGTGCAGGTGGTTCGGTCGACACCGTACAGCTGCACCAGGCGCTTCGTGTCCGGCGGTCGCGTTCGACAGCGCGCCGTATGGTGAGCGCGCTCCTCAGCCTATTGGATCGCGCCGTGTGGACCGTGTCGCCCGGCAACGCCGGGCCAGTCCCTTCGGCGTGCCGTGAGTCACGGGATCGGACGTGCTACCGGCCGCGGAGCGACGCGCAGATGCGCGCAGGCTCTCGGCGCACGAATTCGCCGGGAACGTAGCCGGCCCGTGACCTGGTGCTCGCGTCGACGCGTCGGCAACTCGCTCGTCGATGACCTCGTCCACGCTGAACGTCATCCTCGATCGATTCTCGATCGACCGTGGCCACAGGCAGGCGGGTGCTCCTTGAACACCCAGCTCGCCGCCGACCCTGTCTGGGATCGCTTTCGACGGCTGAACACTGGACCCGTCACAGCACTGCCATGGGCTCGATCCGTCCCACGCCCTCAGCTTGACGGGAAGTCGCGTCGACCGTCACGCAGGCAGGTTCACGCCGCGCGCCGGAGTCCCGCGATCGCGCCTCGAACCAGACGGCCAATCCGGTTCCGAACTAGCACGTCACGAAACCGCCGGCCCACGCCGATATGACATATTAGTGTCATCATTGATATGCTTTGACATATGCGCACGACCATCCGGCTGAATCCCCGCCTGCTCAAGGACGCGCAGCGACTGGCCGCCGAGACGAACCGTTCGTTCACGAAGCTGGTGGAGGATGCCTTGCGCGAAGTGATTGCCCGCCGCCGGCGCGGGCCGCGGCGCGCGGTGTCGCTCACGATCGTCGGAGGCCGCGGCGTCAACCCGGGCATCGACCTCGACGACAGCGCGTCGCTCGTCGACGCCATGGCGGATCACCATGGTCCTGCCTGACGTCAACGTCCTGGTCTACGCGCACCGAAGCGACTCGGTGCACCACGCGCCGTGCCGCGCCTGGCTCGAGGGCGTCCTGGCGGCCGACGATGCCTATGGCATGTCCGAGCTCGTGCTGAGCGGGTTCATCAGGGTCGTCACGCACCCGAAGGTCTTCAGTCCTCCAACGAAGATCGAGGCGGCTCTGGCCTTTGCCGCCGAGGTGATGTCCGCCGAGCATGCCGTGCCGATCTCGCCCGGCTCGAGGCACTGGGAGATCTTCTCGAAGCTCTGCCGGGAGGCGGACGCGCGCGGCAACCTGGCGGCGGACGCCTACCTGGCGGCGCTGGCGATTGAATCCGGCTGCGAATGGATATCGACCGACGGCGACTACGCGCGCTTCAAAGGCCTCAAGTGGCGCCGGCCGTTCTGACGGCGGGCGGATCCACTCGTTACAGCGATGGCGGTCGCACTCACAACGTCGACCTGTCCATGAAACGCGGCAACATGTGGCCCGTGTGCCCCTCTCCTTGACCACTGCCTGAGGACGCCAACACAAACGCCAACACAATACATTGACTCAACGCGACTTCCCGATGCACCCTGACGCTGGTTCGAACCGGTGCGGGAAGCATCATGATCGGAGAGCTCCGAGAGAGGTTTCGAGCGTCCTTCATCATGAGCGACGCACCAATCCCGATCGCTTCGGCTCGGGATCTCCTCGCTGATATTCGATCGCGACCCGTCTGGGACGGAGCATCGATCTCACCGGTGGACGCCCAGTATCCTCGCGTGCACGTGGATTGGCACGAAGACCGCGGATTCGTCCTCCAGTGCTACGAGGACGAAGAATCATGGAGCGACTTCCTGGTGACCAGCCGCCATTTTTCGACGCCCTCCGTCGAGGTGGAGCTTGGCGGACAAGCGCTCGAACGGTGGCCGCGTGAGTTGTTCGTCTCTGCCGACCACGCGACCCAGCGCACTGAATCACTTCTTGGAGCACGGCAAACAAGAGCCGACGCTCGAATGGGTCAGAATTGACGCGTTCCCGCGTGAAACCCTGTGGGAAAGCCGGGCCCAAAGAGAAGCGTGGGAGCGTGCGAATCCGCGCAACGGATGACCGCCGCGCTACAATACTCTTGAGATCTATCGATGAATGTTCATCTCGAAGTTCCGGAAGAATTCGCCCGACGTCTTGCATCGGACTCCGATGGCCTTGCCCGTGTCGCCCTTGAGGCGCTTGCCGCCGAGGGTGTCCGGTCAGGAAAGTTGTCCGTCTTCCAGGCGCGCACCCTGCTCGGCATCCGGTCCCGACACGAGATGGATGGCTTTCTGAAGGCGCACGGCGTGCTCTTCGACCTGACCCTGCAAGACGTGCAAAAGGACTCTCACGCGGCGCTCGCCTCGTCGCGATGACGGTCGTCGTGCGGCAGCTCTGCGTCAACTACCGGGCCCATCGACGGACGACGTCTGCATCGACTCGTACGACGCCGTTGACCCGTTCTCGCACAGGAGACGCCGAGCCGGTAACCTGCAGCTCGCGTTGTGGCCTGGCAGTGGCGTCGGCGGGAGGCGCCCCGCCCGGATCAGGACATCGGGGCAGCAAGTCGGTGCCATTCGGCCACACCACGGTCCGGCGCGTTCTGCGCTGCGCCTGTGCAAACAGCTCTGGCTTCTCACGAATCTCCTTGAATACCGGACCGTTCAGCAATGGCCCGACCTCACGCGGATCGATCACCGGGACTGGCGTGCGTCGGGCGGCGCGCTCAAGGACTATGTGGACCTGCCGACGGCCTTGGCGCAGCTGCGGAGACGAAGTTCCGCGTTACGGAGCCGCTGAGCGCCCGCCGGAGGGCGGGGACCCGTCGCAGTACGCGAGCAGGGACATCAGTCTTCCTCATTCAAGCGGAGCGATGGGTTCGAGCGTCTGGCCGGACCTGGCGCGGTTCCAGTCCGCTCGCAGCTCATCGCGGTGCGCAGCCGCCCATTCCAGGACCAGGGCAAGCGCCCGCCGCGGCAATTCCCCGCGAAGGATATCGAGCGTC
Organism: uncultured Acidobacteriota bacterium; assembly: GCA_963816795.1. Classification (GTDB taxonomy): domain Bacteria; phylum Acidobacteriota; class Vicinamibacteria; order Vicinamibacterales; family SCN-69-37; genus CAWFLT01. The sequence goes on from CAWFLT010000013.1 coordinate 12,773, forward strand.
TCGATCGTGACGAGCGCCTCATGCTCGGCGTACTCGGCATGGAAATGTGGCGGCGCATGGTCCGAAAAGAACATCTTGATCACGATGCCGAAGAACCGGCTGATCTCCGGCATGTTCTACCCCGGTCGGCGCATCGGCATCACTTCGCTGGGCTCTTCATCCCGCTTGGGATGACCTCGAGTATAGCGCGGCGTCTGCGAACCGGGCCGTCTTCGATGGAGCCCCCAGCAAAGCAGTAGGGCCCCATCACGTGACCGGCGGGGAGCCGGCTTCCGTTCGTTCACGAAGCTGGTGGAGGATGCCTTGCGCGAGGTGATTGCCCGCCGCCGGCGCGGGCCGCGGCGCGCGGTGTCGCTCACGGTCGTCGGAGGCCGCGGCGTCAACCCGGGCATCGACCTCGACGACAGCGCGTCGCTCGTCGAGGCCATGGCGGATCCCCCATGGTCCTGCCTGACGTCAACGTCCTGGTCTACGCGCACCGAGACGCTTGAGCTGTTGCTCGAGAAGCGGCCCTGCCCTAGCGACCGCGACGTTTCTCCAGGCCTCCTCCTCATCGGAACGAGGATGGTAGAGTCTCAGCTAGCGAATGACTCATGTCCTTGAAGGCCACCGTCGGGAGCTTGCGGACCGTGCAGGAAGCACCGCGTCCACCGGCTCGACGTGTTCGGTTCGGCGGCCCGGAGTGACTTCGACGAGGAGTCGAGCGACGTCGACCTCCTCGTCGAGTTTGAGGACATGTCCCACGCGGATCGGGCCGACGCCTACTTGGGTTTTCTTACGGCTGTGGAGGCGCTCCTTCGACGTCGGATCGACCTGGTAGAGGTGGGTCGCGCGTATCACAGATGCCCTACCTGCGTCGGGGAATTGAGGAATCGCGAGAGCTGGTCTATGCCGCGTGATACTGCCGGGAGCGCGCTGACAGGGCGCCACCCACCCGCGGCAAGGGAACACTCCCACCTGTTTGGTCTGAGTCGCGTGCGTTTGCACCTTCTTTCAGCCTGGTTTCAGCGGGGTACAGGCGATTCTTGAAAGAAGGTCGCCATGACCACTCCGAAGTCTCTGCCGGCTCGTCCGTCCCTCGAATCCCTCCGCAAACAGGCAAAGAAGCTCGCGCGCGACATCGCCGCCGGTGACGCCGCGGCCATCGCACGTGCGCGGGTGCAACTGCCCGATGTTGACCTGCCGTTGACGCAGCGCAACGCGCAACTCGTGATCGCGCGTGAGTACGGCTACGCCGGCTGGCAAGACCTCACCGCTGAAGTGAGCAAACGCCTCGGCAAAGGTCTGGAGTGGGCGGCAGCACAGGCTCGACCGCGTCATTCACGACAACGACGTCGAAGGCCTGAAGCGACTGCTGGCTGAATACCCCGCGTTGCTGTCCTGGCAAGGAGACGAATGGGACAGTCAGGGCGGCCTGCTGGGAATCGCCACCGGCGCCTATGCCGACAGCTTCGACCCCGACAGGGAACAGACCTTCACCCGCGCGGCGTGCGCAGAGTTGCTGATCGACGCCGGCGCGGTCGTGATGCCATCGGTGTTGAGCGGCCTCATCGAGTCCCGCGCCAGGGGGCTGCTGCAGTTGTTTCAGCGCAAAGGCCTGCTGCCGCGCACGCTGAAGTTCCTGGCGGCGCTTGGTGATCTCGACGCGGTTCGCACCGCGCTTGATGAGCACGGGAACGATCTGGCGGCCGTCAACGACGCGTTCATGTGCGCCTGCCGCTTCGAGCACGAGGCCGTCGCGTCGCTCCTGCTGGAGCGATCCATCGCGCTCGATCCCGAGCTCGGCAGACACATCGATGAAAGCCTCGGACCGGCCCGCGCTCAGTCGAGGACCTGGCTCGAGCGAGTCGAGGGCCGCCTCGCCTTCATCAAGTACCGGTCGCCTGTCGACAGACGCGGTCGGACCGTGGAAGGCGTTTGTCATGGAGCAGGTCAGCCGCGCGGTCGTGGACGGCGACCTGACGGCGTTCGTCAGCGGGTTACAGCGTGAGCCGTGGCTGCTTGGTGAAGAAAGCGTCGGGTTTCAGGCTGAGCTCATCGGGGCCGCAACGCTGAACGACCGCGGGGAATTCATCACCGCCCTGCTCGACCTCGATCCCGCAATCCTGCGGCGCCAGCCGCCGCCCCCATCGCAAGCCATCGAGTTCGCGGTCACGTACGCGAACACACACCTGCATTCCTGTGCTCACCCGCATCTGGCCGCTGCCGGATGATCTGCCGCATGCGGCAGCCATGGGCAACCTCTCGCGGGTGAAGCACTGGTTCGACGAGGCCGGCGCCCCTGCGCTGGGCGATCTCGACCATCACTATCCCTACAACGACGCGCGCGCGCGGGGCCACCTCCAGTGGGATCCGCCCACGGCGCAGCAGGTGCTCGACACGGCGCTCGCCTTTTCCGTGATCAACCGTCACTTCGAGGTGGCGGACTTCCTCCTCGCTCACGGCGCAGATATCAACACCACCTGGAACTCCCACGAGCCGGCGAGCATCCTGCACCATCTGGTTTTCTACGGCAGCTACGAGTCGATGCAATTCCTCATCGACCGCGGCATCGACATGACCATCAAGGACTACCGCTGGAACAGTACCGCACGGGGTTGGGCGCTCTACGGCAAGAAGGACGAGAAGATGGCGCAGTGGCTGGAGGAGGCGGAACGTGCAGCGGGAACTGAGACGATGAGCGTCCGCCACGGCGTGCTCGTTCTGCGGTAGGCTGCAACCTATGAAGTCACGTCTGCTCGTCGTCAGCCTTGCCGCCAGCGTCATCGTCGGGATCCCGGCCGCTCTGCGGGCGCAGACTGCGCCTGCCGCGGCCGCGAGGACGGTCACGCCGGTGCCGCCGGCACCGCTCGACGCCGTCACGCTCGAGAAGAAGATCGATGAGCTTGTCGGCGGGCATATGAAGACGAATGGCTTCGGCGGCGCGGTGCTGCTCGCGAAAGAGGGCAAACCGCTGGTGGCCAAAGGCTATGGCTACGCGAACATCGAATGGCAGATTCCCAACACGACGACAACGAAGTTCCGCATCGGCTCGATCACCAAGCAGTTCACGTCGATGCTCGTCATGCAACTTCGGGAGCAAGGGAAGATCAAGCTCGAAGACTCGATGTGCGTCTATGTCGCGCCATGTCCCGAGGCCTGGAAGGCCGTCACCATCCATCATCTGCTGACCCACTCGTCTGGCATCCCGACCTACACTGGCATTCCCGCCTGGCGCGAGGTCAATATGATGCCGAAGACGACGGATCAGATCATCGCGTTCTTTCGCGATTTGCCGCTGCAGTGGGCGCCGGGCGAAAAGTTCGCGTACAACAACTCCGGCTACTTCCTCCTCGGCGTGATCATCGAGAAGATCACGGGCAAGAAATACGAGCAGGCGCTGCAGGAAATGATTCTCACGCCGGTCGGTCTCCCGGATACCGGCTACGACTGGTCGAAGACGATTCTGCCACGGCGTGCGGCCGGCTATACGGGCGTCGGATCCGCGCTGGCGAACACCGCGGCGCTCGACATGCAGCAGCCCTACGCGGCGGGATCGATGTATTCAACGGTCGAAGATCTCCTCAAGTGGGATCAGGCGCTGTACACGAACACGCTGCTACCTGACGCGGCAAGGCAACTCATGTGGACCCCATTCAGGGAGAACTACGCGTACGGGTGGATGGTCGTCGAGCCCACGGCGACGACGTTCGGCGGCCATCGCCGGGTGTTGCACGGCGGCGGGATCAACGGTTTCTCCGCGATGATCGTCCGCCTGCCCGAGCCGCGGATGACCGTCATCGTGCTGAGCAACAACGACTCGGCAAGCGCAAGCACAGTGGCGCGCGACATCATGGCGATCTACTACGGGCACAAGTACGAAGTGCCGGCGGTCCCGGTCGCCATCAAGATCGATCCGCGGATCCTGGATCAGTACATCGGCCAGTACGAACTGCGCCCGGGGGCCGCCTTGACGATCTCACGCGAGGGCAACAGCCTCATGGCCCAACCGGCAGGCGGCCGGAAAGTCGAGATCCTTCCCTCGTCAGAGACGAGATTCTTCGTGACGGCGCCCGCGTTGACTTTCACCTTCGTCAAGGGGCCCGATGGAAAGGTCACGCACGTCGTCGTGTCCCAGGCCGGCACGGAGACGCAAGCGAAGAAGATCGGCTAGAGCATTTTCCAGTTTGTTGTAGTTCGTCGAATGGCGCGGCGAGGGCCGTCGCGGCCGGACGCGCCCTGTCGCGATCGCTGTCCCAAGTCGCCCTCGTGCAGCATCGCTGACCATCCCGGCGTCAGTGACCTGCCGTGGTCCGGGCGTGGGCGGCCGAGCACGGCGACGTGAAGTGACCCGATGGGCGCCAGATCGAAATCGTGCCGGAAGGAGGGAGCGGTTCGCGCGCGAGCCTCCGTAAGCCTGTGTGTAGGTTCTTGACATCGCCAGGCTGGATAGGAGGTCGCGCGCCACGCGCCAGGACGAACCGCGACCGGATGGAGGCGACGATTTCGAGGGTCACTTCCCGGAGTCGTGATCGGCCGCCCATGCCCCGGCCGCGGCTCGGCACGCGCCGGTCGCACACTCACAGGGTGATGGCTACAGACAATCGAAAACGGCTCTAGTCCTTGAGCAGCTCCGCAATCTTCTTGTGGCCGCGCCTGATCGCCCACGCGCGCGGCGTCGCCCACGCCGGATCGTCCGGCAGCATCTTCGGCGCGCCACGTTTGAGCAGGAACTTCACCATCTTGATCTGACCGAACTTTGCCGCCCAGGCGAGTGGCGTCGACGAGATGTGCTCGTCGCGCGCCGTCAGGTCCGCGCCGGCCTTCAGCAGCTGCTTCGCCTTCTTCAGGTCGCCATCGCGCGCGGCGGTATGGAGCGGCGAGATGCGGAGCCAGTTGTGCTCGCCCGTGGACCAGTCCTCGCCAGGACGCTCCGGCTCGGGCGTGGCCCCGTGCGAGAGCAGCAACTGCTCGATGCGTTTGTTCGGACGCCATTGCCGCGAGACCCAGAGCGCGTTTCCGGAGCTTTCGACGGGCGGATTCGGAAACGCCCCGCGCTCGAGCAGCAGCTTCGCGATCTCGTAGTGCCCGTGATAGACGGCGGAATAGAGCGCCTTCCCTTTGGGCGCGTACTGCTCTTCCGGCAGGTTCGGATCGGCGCCATGGTCGAGCAGCAGCTGGACGATGTCCATGCGGCCGGCGGCGGCGGCGTTCGAGAGCGGCGCGCCGGCGCCGAGGTAGTAGCCCTCGTGTTCACCGATCTTGTTGGCCAGACTCGGATCCTGCTGCAGCAGCTCACGGACACGCGCGATGTCTCCGGTATGACACGCCGTTGGCAGATCGATGACGGCCCCACGTGCCCGGAGATGGTCCATGACCTGGGCTGGGGTCACGGGCCAGCCGCGCGGCACGTCGCGCCAGCCGCGATAGAAATAGTCGCCGTTGGTCAGATGAATCGGGCGGGCGCCGTCCATGCGCCGGGCGTTGATGTCCGCGCCGCGCCGCAACAACTCGTCGATCGCCTCGAGCTGCCTCGTCATCGTGGCCCAATGAATCGGCTGGTTGGATCGCTGGTCGCCTTTGCTGAGGAGCGCGGGCTCGGCATCGAGCAGCGTCCGTAGTTTCTTCAAGTCATGTTCCCGCAGCGCCAGCGCGGCCGGCTCGCCTTTCATCGACGCGTTGAACTTCGTCTCGAGCGTCTCCACCAGCATGCGCTCCATCGCCGAATAGCCGCGGTCGCGCGCGATCGCGATCGGGTCATCGTCAACCCACAGATCCAGCGGGTTGGAGTCGTGCTCGAGCAGGAACCGTACGACCTCGAGGTGGTTCTCGCGCACTGCGAAGTAGAGCGGCTTCCGATAGTCGTAGTGGGCCCGCGCCAGCGATCGGTCCTTGCCGATCAAGGCCCGCACCGTCTGGAGATCGCCCGCGGCGCACGCCTGGAACAGCTCCCACACATCCGTGCCGCGCCCGGCTGACCAGGTGAGCGGCTCGTCGGTCTTGAGATCCGCGGGGCGCAACATTTGCCGGTGCGGCTGTACCGATTCGACGTGGTGCACCAGCTTCGGCCAGCTGTCGAAGCCGTACTCGCGCGCGAGCGCGTGCTGTGCAGTCGCCAGGATCGCCGACGGATCAGCGGCGCGCAGCGTGTCGAGATATTCCTTGGCCTGCTTGCGGAGTTGCTCCAGCGACGGGCGTTCCGGCAGACGCCGGACAGGTGGGACGGGCATGACGATCTCCTCTCAAAGATCGCCCGCGTCCGCACGACGGGCTGTCTGCCTCCGCAGCTTCGCTGCTTCGGCGCGACATCGCGCCGTAGCTCGCATCGTCGCATGCGAGCGAAGGCGGATGAAAGAAGATCGCAAAACGGTCACTCCGGTCTAGCTCAGGTGGGCTCAGCCCTTCCCGCGGACGGGGTGCGTCCTGTCACGCGAGTCGATCATACGCAGCCGTCGCCGGCCAGGCAAATACGTGTGCCGCCTACCTAACCGCCGGCCGCAGATTGAGGCCGGGCTTCAGATCGGCGAAGTCCGGCATGTACGTCTTGAGACCCTTGGCCGGCGTGTTCTTCGAATAACCGGCGACCAGTTGCTCGTTGTACTTCGACGCAATCTCTGCCTGGAATGAAGAATGAAGCGCGGCCAGATCTGGGCCTGTGCGGGTGAGCGGCCTATGTAGGCAAGCCGCGAGGCCTCCGAAGAGGTGAAGGCGCGCCAACCTGAAATTGACAGAGCCCGCCGTCCCCTCTACGCTGGCTTCATGAATCTGCAGGTTCCGCCAGAACTTGAAGCGAAGTTGACCCGCTTAGCCGCTGAGACGGGGCGCACGGTCGACCAAGTCGCACTCGACCTGTTGGCAAGCTCGATCGACCACGACGAGTGGTTCCGCGACGAAGTCGAAAAGGGGCGCGCCGCCGCCCGCGAAGGCAGGCTTCTTGAGCACGACCAGGTCGCAGCTCGCATGGAACGGCGATACGACAGTTGATGCGCGTCCGATGGACCACGGACGCTGCCCACGATCTCGAGCGCATCTGCGATATATCGCGGACGATCCCGATTCCGCACGTCGGATCGACGGTTCAATTATCGAGGGCTCGCTTCTTCGCCGTTCCAAATCTGGGCCGTTCAAGGTCGAGTTCGTGCTCAGGCGTCGTGGCGAGGTAGACAGGATACACATTCTGCGCATCATCCACGGCGCGCAGCGGTGGCCGCCACAATGACACCGCAGCTCAGGAGCGGAGCGACACGCCGCGCGCCAGCACCCCCGCGCCGACGCCCCACTTGGAGATGACCTTCACGGCCTGAGTGAACGGCACGTCGATGATATGCACGCGCTCTTTCGGCAGGATGAACAGCGCGCCGGCCGCCGGCGTCGGCACCGACGGGACGAGCACCGTGTAACGCCCGTCCTCCAGTTCCTCGATGATGAAGCCGGGCGAGAGCGCGTCTTCTATCTCTACCAGCGCGGGCTGGAACGAACCCTCGCGCGCGTCACCGGAGACACGTTCGGCGAGGCCCCGCACCAGCGAATAACCCGGGGATCTTCTCGAGCACCGAGCGCTCGAACGCGTTCTTGGCCCGCAGCCCGACACCGGTGCGGACGAGAAGCCCGGCCAGCATGCAGACGGCGAGCATGATCAGGATGGCGATGACCTGCCGGAACTGCGCGCCGGCCGGAATCGCCGCGGTGACCGGCGATAGCAGCGCCAGCAGACCGGCGAGCGTCTTCGCCAGCAGCAGAATGGACAAGTAAATCGGCAGGACCACGAGCAGTCCGCCAATGAGCGTCGTCTTGGTCAGTTCGGCCAGGCCTTTCATGCGGCATCCTCCCGGGGGCGAGTGGAGGCAGCGTAACACTCTGCACGCGAGAACGCGTGACGATTCCGGGATACCATTCGCCATCCATGTCTGACGTCGCGGTGTCCCGTCCCGGTCGCCCCACGACCGCGGCGGCGAGGCGATGAGCGCGCAACATCGGGATCTGGCCGCGGGGCGCTGGTGGGAGCAGACGTCCTGTCATCGACTTGCCGCCCTTCTCGCCGTCGTCGTCTGTCTCGTATCTTGCGGCGCGCGACCCGATCCCGCACAGACGCCACGGCCGAACGTCGTCGTCATCCTCGTTGACGACGCGCGCTGGGACGACTTCGGCTTCGCCGGCCACCCGTTCGTCCAGACGCCGGCCGTCGGATCGACTGGCGCGAGAGGGCACGCGGTTCCTGAACGCGTTCGCGACCACGCCGCTCTGCTCGCCGAGCCGCGCGGCGCTGCTCACCGGCCAGTACGTCCATACGAACGGCATCATCGACAACACCGCGCGCGACGCGGCGAGCCATAAGCTGCCGACGTTCGCGATGTCACTCGCGGCCGCGGGCTACCGCACCGGATTCTTCGGCAAATGGCACATGGGCAACGACGACACCCCGCGGCCCGGGTGGACCAGCTGGGTGGCGATGAAGGGACAGGGCGAGGCGGTCGATCCGCAGCTCAACGTCGACGGCGAGCGCATCGACGAAGAAGGGGTACGTCACGGACCTGCTCACCGACTACGTCGTGGACTTCCTGCGACGCGAGCCCGGCAAACCGTTCATGGCCTTCCTGGCGCACAAGGCGCTGCATCCCAACGTCGCTCAGCGCGACGATGGATCGGTCGCCACCATGTCGGGCCAGCGCGCGGGGTTCGTGCCGGCCGAACGCCATCGCGGTCGCTACGCGCAGGCGGCGGTGCCGCGCCGGCCCAATGCGCGAGTCGCTCCGCAGGGCCAACCGGCGCTGCTGCGACCGATCCCCGATCTGCCGCCGCTCGGTCCCGCAAACGGGCACGCCGGATGCGGACGTGCGCGACCGGCTCGAGATGCTGCTCGGCGTCGACGAGAGCCTCGCGCGGATCGTCGACACGCTGCGTGACCTGGGCGCGCTCGACAACACCGTGATCATCTTCACGAGCGATCACGGCTACTTCTACGGCGAGCACGGACTCAACGAGGAACGCCGGCTCGCCTACGAGGAAACCGCGCGGATTCCGTTGATTGTCCGGTATCCGCGCGTGGCCAGGGCGGGCGCCACGCCGTCCGAGCTGGTGCAGATCATCGACCTGGCGCCGACGGTGCTGGCCCTGACCGGCGTCGCGGACTCCGTGCCGAGGCAGGGCCGTTCACTGGTGCCGCTGCTCGAAGGCGCCAGCGTGCCGTGGCGGTCGTCGATTCTGCTCGAGTACTACACGGACACCGTCTTCCCCAGGACGTTGACGATGGGGTATCAGGCCGTTCGCACCGAGCGCCACAAGTACATCCAGTATCTGGAGCTCTCCGGCATGGACGAGCTGTACGACCTGCAGGCCGATCCGTTCGAGATGAACAACCTCATCTCCGCAGAGGCGGGCCGGCGGCTGCTGCCTGATCTGCGGGCCGAGCTCGAACGGCTGCAGCGCGAAAGCGGATACCGGGCGGACTTTCGCGGGTATCGCTAGATCACGTCAGACAACGAGGTCGTGTGACACCTTCAGGCGTTCGTACACCATCACGCGCGCGCTGATCACTGGTCAGAAGCGTGGCGCCGCCATGTCGCGCAGTGACTGCGCTCAGGCTGGCGTAGATCGCATCCTCGGCGCCCCACATCAGCGGCGAACGCGCGCCGGGGGGAGGCGGCGCGTAGGCCGACAGGCGGAAGAAATCACCTGCGCCAGCCGCCGTGAAGTAGGGGCGAACATCGCCCCGAAGCACGAGGTGACGACATCGAACTGCGCATCGGCGAAGGGAAGCGATTCCGCGTCGCCTTCGACCCATTCGAGATCGACGCCCGCCTCGCGCGCAGCGCGCCGGCCGGCGTCGAAGTGTTCGGGCGTGATATCCGACGCGACGACGATCGCCCCCGCCTGCGCGGCCCGAATGGCGACATTGCCCGTGCCGGCGGCGACGTCGAGCACCCGCTGACCCGCGCGAAATCCGGCACGCGGTGACCAGCACAGGCCCCAGCTCCCACACCGTCGCCGTCGCAAACCGGTGATAATCGCCCAACGCCCACATCATTCGAACGGGTGCGTGCACTGTCGCCATGTGCGTCCTCCGAGCCGGCACGACGAATGTAGGATCGCGCCGTGTCCAGACGCCATGACGGATCGTCCGTGTTGTCTGCCCCGGCATCCAGGCGGCGCGCGGGGCGTAGCGATTCGCCTGCCGCCACGGTGGATGTCCTGTCGGATGTCCTGCGCACGGTGAGGCTCACGGGTGCGTTGTTCTTCCCGATGGAAGTGTCTTCGCCGTGGGTCCAGGAGATCCCGAACGCGACGGACTTTGCCTCCATCGTGCTGCCCGGCGCCCAACACGTCGTGTCGTACCACATCATCAGGCGGGGTTCCTGTTGGGCTGCGCTTCCAGGCGAGGCGCCTGTGCGCCTGAACGCCGGCGACGTGCTCGTCATCCCCCATGGCGACCCGTACTTGATGGCCAGTGCCCCTGGCCTGCGATCCAATCTGCCTGGCGATGCGGTGCTGGAATTCTTCCGGCAGATGTCGACACGAGCGGCGCCGATCGAAGTGACCGAAGGCGGCGGGGGTCCCGAGCGAGCGCAGGTCGTCTGCGGATTCCTCGGGTGTGACATCCGGCCGTTCAATCCAGTGATCGAAGCGCTCCCCCGGGCGCTGTATCTTCGGCGAAGAAGAGGGGCACGGGCCGACGATCGCCTCTCCCGGTTGGTCGAGCATCGCCCTGGCGGGAAGTCGTCCGGGCCACGGGCGACGCGGCCAACGCTGGCGCCGGGCTGCGTGCCGTTGCGCTGGGCCGCGCGGCTCGCTTCACCCGGCGGCGAGCGGGACTCTGAGTCGAGCGAGGTCGGACTCCGATCGCGCCCGGTGGCGGCGTTCAGCGCGTTCAAGCGGCGGTGGGCTACATCGCGGCTCAGCCGGGCACGGACATCGAACTCTTCGACGGGTAATGCGAATGGCGTCCCGGTCCCAGGCACGTCAGAGAACGAGGTCGTGCGACGACCACGCTCGTGTCCACAGCAACCAGGCGATCGCGGGCTATCAGCGACGCGTTCGCTCGATGGTCGCCCTGACCACATCGTCGGTCAGCGGGGGCAGCTTCGCCTCCGGCACCGCGACGCGGCCGCCGGCCCGCTTTGCCAGTGTCATGGGCGTCGACACCGGTTCGATTTCGAGCCGGCCCTCCCGCTCCCGGATCTCAACGACGCGGCCGGTGTCGAGGCCGAGACGCTCGCGCAGGGGCTTCGGGATGACAATCCGTCCGGCAGAATCAATGGCAGAGCGCATGGGATAGTAATACCATCGCGCTACTCTGCAGCCCTGCGCGTACGCTCAATCCGGCCGAGGTACACCAGCAGGCCGACGTTCAGCGCGAGGCCGCCGGCGCTCACGGCGGCCGCCGGCCACACGACCGAATCGTCGCCTCCGAGCCACGCGTTCATGGTCGCCGTCAGCAGCCAGAGCTGAAGGACCACGACGATGAGCACGAAGAACAGCATCCCGTAAACAATGATGGTCCTCTGGTCGCGGCTGAACGGCCGTTTCGCGGACGCGTTCATATGGTTCTTTCCTCGATCGCGACGGCATAGATGTCCCGCCCGCGGATATCGAGCACGATTCGCGTCAGCGGCCGGCGTGGCGGCCCGGCGATCGGTGCGCCCGTCCGCAGGTCGAACCGTCCCTCGTGGCAAGGACAGTAGAAGCTGCCTTCCTCCGGCCGGGGAATCACGGCACATGACAGGTGCGTGCACTGCTGGCTGAAGGCCACGAACTCACGGCTGGTCAGCCGCACCAGCAGGCAGGGTTCGTGTTCGTTCGGGTAGGTGAAGACGACCGCTCCGCCGACGGCCAAATCGTCAATGGACGCGATCCGCTGCACCGGCGGCTGGCCGCTGCGCTTCCGGTACCAGTTCTGGGCGCCGATCCACACCTGTCCCAGCGTGAACGCGGCGCTGGTCAGCACGAGGAACTTCATGAAGTCACGGCGCTCGACGTAGAGATCCTGCGGCCAGTCAATCGGGAAGTCCTGCCGCCAGGCGGGTTGCGCATCGGCCGGGGCGAAAGTTCGGGGCGATGGTGATCTGCTCGCGCTCGACCGCGGACGCGTAGAGGCTCGCCGGCGCCGTGCCGGTGAGACCTTCACGTCCCGGCGAGTTGATCGCGGGATCGACCGGGCGACGTGGATCGGTGACGGCCGTCGGTCATCGCTACACCTCGATCCCGGCAAACGGATCGTCCTCAACCGCCCTGGCGGCAGAGGCGGCTGGCTCGCTCAGCACCTTCAGCGTCACCGCGCGACTGCGCGGCCGCTCGTCCATCGCCGCGGTCACATCGACAAGCGGTGCCACGGTCGCCAGCTTTCGCGGCACCATCATGTGCACCTGCGTGGTGATCGTCTGACGGCCGAACTGAAAGGTGTTGACCGGCGCGGAGAGCGGCCGCAGTTGTTCGATCTGCTCGCGCGTGCCGAAGAAGAGCGCCTGGCTCGGGCACACGGTCGCGCACATCGGCTTCTTGCCGACGCTCGTCCGGTCGTAGCACATGTCGCACTTCATCATGATCTTCCGGTCTTCGTAGACCTCGGGGACGCCGAACGGGCAGGCGACGACGCAGTTGCCGCAGGCAATGCATCGGGGCTTCCGCGCCGATTGAACGACCCCGTCGCCGGTGCGCTTGATCGCGTCCGCGGGACAGACCTCGGCGCACGTGGGTTGGTCGCAGTGCATGCAGACCACGGGCACCGTCTGCACGCTCTCCGACCGGTCCACGTATTCGAGGTGGATCATCGACTCGCCTCGATGCGTGTCGCACTCGGAGCACGCCTGCATGCAGGCCTGGCAGCCGATGCAGCGGTTCGGATCGATGAAGAAGTGCAGATAGTCCGGTTTGGCCATGCGATGGTCCTCTCCGTCTCTCGCGTTATTGCTGCGGCTCGAGCACCGCCGCGTAGTCCGGCGCCCCATCAGCCTTGCGCACCCGGCACCCGCACACCTTGTACTGCGGGATCTTGCTGATCGGATCCTGTGCGGCCACGGTCAGCTGGTTGACACTCTTCCGGCCCGCCCAGTGATAGGGGATGAAGATCGTGTCCGGACGGATCGTGGTCACGACCTGCGCTTTCAGCGTGATCGTCCCGCGCCGGGTCTCGGCCGTTGCCCAGTCGCCGTCCGCGATCCCGAGCTTCGCCGCCAATCGCGGATGCATCTCGATGCGCGGCTCCGCATACTGCTTGACCAACGGTCCGATCCGGCGAGTCTGCGTGCCGGAGAGGAACTGACTGACGACCCGGCCGGTGGTCAGGTAAATCGGATACTCCTCACTCGCATCGTCGACCGGCGGCCGGTAGTCGGCGACGTTGAAGCGCGCGCGGCCATCGGGGAAGTAGAACGGGCCGCTGCCCTTGGCGACCGGGTTGTAGCTGCCGTGCTCGAAGAGCCGCGGCGTGCCGGGGTGATCGTCGATCGCCGCGCCGGTACGCGGATCCTCGCTGTAGCACGGCCAGAAGACGCCGAGCTGCTGCGTGATCTTCTCGTAGGTCACGCCGGAGTAGTCCGCGACACCGCCCTTGCTGGCGACGCGCAGTTCCTCGAAGATCTCGCGTGGCTGCGCGAACGTGAAGCCGTGCGGCCGCCCGAGCGCGTGCGCGATGTCCTGGATGATCCGCCAGTCCTCCCGCGCCTCGCCCGGGCAGTCCACGGCCTTGTTGATCTTGATGATGCGCCCCTCGACCTGCGTCACCGTCCCTTCGTCTTCCTCGTGCAGGCTCCCGGGCAGCACGACGTCGGCGTACCAGGCGGTGTCGTTGAGGAAGAAGTCGATGGCGACAAAGAACTCCAGCTTCTCGAGGCAACGCGCGACGAACGCGTTGTCCGGAAGGGAAACCATCGGGTTGAAGCAGATCGAGAGCAGTCCCTTGATCTCGCCCCGATCGATCTTGCGGAACAGCTCGTAGGCGTCAACGCCGGGCCCCGGCAGCTCCTGCTCGTCGATGCCCCAGACGCCGGCGACGTATCGGCGGTGCTCAGGGTTGCTGATGTCGCGCAAGCCTGGAAGCTGATCGCACTTCTGTCCGTGCTCGCGACCGCCCTGCCCGTTGGCCTGGCCGACGATGGTGCCGTAGCCGCACTTCGATTTGCCGATCCGTCCCGACGCGAGCACGAGATTGATCGTCCCGAGCGAGTTCTGGACGCCGTTCGAATGATGCTCGATGCCGCGCGCGTGGAAGAGAAAGCTCGTCTTCGCGGTTCCCCACCACTCGGCGGCCTGCATCAGCGCACGTTCCGGCACGCCCGTCACTTCCGCGGTGTGAGGCAGGGTCCACTGCTGACAGTACTCCGCCACCTGCTCGAATCCGACCGTGTGCGCGTCGATGAACGCGTGATCGAGCCAGTCGCGTTCGATCATGACCTGCAGCACGCCGGCGAAGAGAGCCGCGTCGCGTCCCGGTTTCACAGGCAGATACAAGTCGCACGTCCGGGCCGCGGGAGTGATGCGCGGATCCTGGATGATGATCTTCGCGCCCTGCTCGCGCGCCTGCCAGATGTAGTTCGTGGTGATGGGCGAGCACTCGGCCACGTTCGATCCCGCGACCCAGATCACGTCGGTGCCGACCATGTCGGACCACGGATTGGTCGTGCGATCGATGCCAAACGCCTTCTTGTTCGCGGCGCCGGCGCTGACCATGCACAGCCGGCCGTTGTAGTCGATGAACGGCGTCTTCAGGCAGACGCGCGCGAACTTGCCGAGCAGATACGTCTTCTCGGTCGTCAGGCTGGCGCCGCCGAGGACACCGATCGCGCCGGCGCCATGCGCCTCCTGAATGCGGCCGATCTCGGTGGCCACACGATGGATGGCCTCTTCGTAGGGCAGCGCGCTGAACCCTGACGCGGAGGACGTGTCCCGTCGCAACGCCGTCGTCAGCCGGTCAGGATGCGATCCCTGCAGGTAGCGTTTCACGCCTTTTGGACAGAGCATGCCGCGATTGAACGGGAATTCCTCCCACGGCTCGAAGCCAATCACTTCGTTCCCGCGAACCTTGAGTTGAATGCCGCATTGCTGCCCGCAGAAGCAGCAGTGCGTCTTCACGAGCCGATCCGGCTCGACGCTGGTCGACAGCCGCACGCCCGTCATCGCGGACAGGTGCGGGCCGAAGCGTTCGATGATGCGAAGCGGATCGACCGGAACCTCGGCCACGCTACCCTTCCTCTCGTTCGTTGCCTGCGTTCAGATGACGCTCGCCACAGCGCCCCTTGCGCCAGACCGAAGAGCGCGCGGCGGCACTTCGGGCAGACGTCCTGGTAGTGCCCGCCGCCGGGCAACTCGTAGCGAAAGCCGAGCTCCTGCTCGACGGTCGTGAGGTCGCGCACCATCAACTGCGAGGCAAACGGCTGCCCGCAGCGCCGGCACGCCGCCTGTTCGCCGCGAGCGCCCGCGTCCTTGTAGAAGCCGACGCCGAGCTGCGCCGGCCGTTGGAAGACGTGAAACAGCTTGCCGAACGGCAGCCAGATCAGCGTCACGATCACCGTCGCCGCATGGAGAATCGCGAGGAACTCGTAGGCGTAGCCCCGCATCCACGTGTAGCTGGCCGTCAGCATCAGGCCCGTCACGCTGATCGCGAAGAGCAGCAGGAGCGGCAGGATGTCCTGACCGAACTGCTGAACGGCCACGGCGCCGTGATCGATCATGCGGCGCCTGAAGGCGAGCATCACGCCGGCAATCACCAGGAACGACGACCAGACCAACCCGTGGAAGACGATGAACGCGAACGCCGACTCGACCGGAAAGTCCTGCATCGGAATGCCGAACACGAACGTGCGGTACATGTGCAGGTCGCCCGGGACCGTTTCGAAGTGGATCCAGCCCCAGACCAGCGGAAACGTGATCGCCGCCGCGAGCACGCAGCCCCACATGATCAGCCAGTGCGCCAGCCCGCGGAGCCGGCCGCGCCGGAAGATGTAGGCGTTGGCGGCAAACTCGAGCAGCGCGCGGCGAACAAGGCTGACGGTGTTGCCGCCCAACGCGCGCCGCGAGAAGAAGGCCTGCCATCCGCGACGCCAGTACATCCGCGTCGGCGGACGCTGCAGCCACATCGCGTACCGATAGCTGATCCCGAACGCCGCGAAGAGCGTCGCGAACGTGTAGCCGACGAGCGCCGCGTCGAAATGCTGCAGCCTGCGGGACCCGACGACGATGGCCGCCGCCAGCGTGGCCGTGACGAGCGCGGCCCACGCGCCGGCTCTGACACGCTCGAGCGCTTGACGCGCGGCCACCGGCAGGGACTGCGTCCACGCGACGTCGCCGGGACGGAAGACGCGCTGGTTGGCCACGCGCAGCAGCAACGCGGTCGCGGACAGCAGCAGGAACCCGGGCCAGATCGCGCCGAGCCGATCGTGGAAGACGCCGAGCAACAGGGGCGGAAAGAACCCGCCCAGACCACCGAGGGCGCCGACGAGGCCGGTCACCGTGCCGGTGTCTTTCGGGAAGTGCTCGGGAACCAGCTTGAAGACCGCGCCGTTGCCGAGTCCCATCAGCATCGCGCACCCGAGCGCGCCGACCGTGAACGGCACCATCGACGGCCACGTCAGGAGCAGCGAGAACAGGGCGACGCCGCCGAAGACCCACGACAGGACCTGCGCGCCGCCGATCCGGTCCGCCAGCCACCCGCCGACGGGCCGCATCAGCGTCGCGAGCACGACGAATCCAGCCGCCCGGAATCCCGCGTCCGCGGGAGCCAGGCCGAACTGCGCCCGCAGCAGCGTCGGCAGGTAGATCGAGAACGCGACGAAACCGCCGAAGGTCAGGAAGTAGAAGGCGCCGAGCAGCCAGGCGGTGGGCTGCCGGCGCAGGATCGCGATCATCGCAGCGACCGTGGCTGGCCGGCCCGGGTGCGGTGGATCGCGCGCCAGCAGGACGTACGCCACCGCCCAGGCCAGGAGCAGCGCCCCGGTGCCCTGAAACACCATCTCCCAGCCCAGGCGGGCCGCCACCACCGGGCCGACGAAGACCGCCAGCGACTGCCCCATCGTCCCCAGGCCGTACACGCCAAGGGCCGTGCCCTGGCGACCCGCGGGGGTCCAGCGGGACACGAAGGCCGCGCCCACCGCGAACGAGGACCCGGCCATGCCGATGAGGAACGCGGCGACGAGGAGCGAGCCGAAGCTGTCGGTCATCGGCACGACGAACGCGGCCAGCGCGGAGAAGACGAGGAGCGCCGTGAAGACGAGGCGTCCGCCGAAGCAATCCGTCAGCATGCCCATCGGCAGCCGCGCCAACGAGCCCAGCAGCACCGGCACCGCCACCAGCAGCGCGGTCTGAGACGCGGTCAGCTTGTAGAGGCCGGTGAAGACCGACGCGAGCCCGCCGACGAGACCCCACGCGACGAACGAGACGGCGAACGAGATCGTCGCGAGGACCAAGCGCGCGCGTCGGCGAGGCGGCGGCACTGGCCACGTGGCCGCCGGATGGCCAGGCGCTCGAGAGACTTGTCGCGCATGTCCGTGTGTCTAGCCTGACGCCACCGTTCGCGAACCTGTTAAGAGCACGTTCAAAACTCAGAAGGAGGGGCGGGCTTCAGCCCGCCTTCGCTGGGCCGGCTGAAGCCGGCCCCTCCTGTCGTCAGAGCTCTGCCATGCGCTCTAGAGGATGTGGCTCAGTCTACACGACCGGTTGAACTCATCAGGCCAATTCATGCTGTCAGCCGGCTTGCGTTCCGCCGTCCCGGACCATACGATGGCAGCCCTCCGACCGAGGATGACAGGCAAAGAGTTCGCGCACTACCGCATGCAGTCCTGCATCGGCCAGGGCGGGATGGGCGAAGTCTACGCCGCCGAAGATCTCACGCTCAATCGACGCGTCGCGCTCAAGTTTCTCCTGCCCGACGGCGCCAACGAATCGCGCGATCCGGCAAGCGCTGATGGTGGCGGCCGCCGGCGGCTGCTCCGCGAGGCTCAGGCCGCGGCGCAGCTCGATCATCCGTTCATCTGCAAGGTCTATGAAGTCGGCGAGCATGACGGCCGGGCCTTCTTCGCGATGGAGTTCGTGGAGGGTGTCACGCTCAAGGCGCGCCTGGCGAGCGGCCGCCTGACCGTCGACGAAGCGCTCCGGATCGCAGGAGAGATCGCCGAAGCGCTCCATTTCGCGCACAGCCGGGGAATCGTTCACCGCGACATCAAACCTGCGAACGTGATGCTGGCCGCCGATGGCCATGTCAAGGTGATGGACTTCGGCGTCGCGAAACGCATGGTGGCACCACCGGGGGCAGAGGACGTCACCGCTGGAGCGGCGACGGCGACCCTGCCGGGCGAGGCCACGGGCACGCTCGCCTACATGTCACCGGAGCAGGTCCGCGGCGAGCCGATCGACGCCCGTTCAGATGTGTTCGCGTTCGGCGTGCTCCTCCATGAATTGCTGACGCGCACGCATCCTTTCAAACGCTCGTCCCCGATCGAACTCGCGCATGCGATTCTGAAGGAGGCGCCACCGCCGCTCGAGCAAGGCCTGCCCGAGGCCCCGACGCTCCTCGCACACATCGTCAGCCGTTGTCTCGAGAAGGATCCGGCTCGGCGGTATCAGTCGCTCGCCGATGTCCGGCACGAGCTGGAGGCCGCGCAGAAGTCGCCGGCCTCCGGCGATACCCGCAGCCCGGCCCGGCCGAGGCGCTGGATGGCCGCCGTGGCTGCGCTCGCGCTGGTGCTTGCCGCCGCTCTCGCCATGGTTTGGCTTCGGCCCTGGTCGCTGCTGTCGGGGAAACCCGCGCTGGCATTCCAGGAGCGGGACTGGATCGTCGTCGCAGACTTCAACAACCTGACGAACGACCCGGTCTTCGACAAGTCGCTGCGGCTGGCACTCGAAGTCGCCATCGCGCAGTCACAGTACGTCAACGTGTACCCCTCGGCTCGCGTGGCTGCCACGCTGCAGCGAATGCAGAAGACGCCCGAGCGGTTCGACGAGGCGCTCGCCTCGGAGGTCGCGGTCCGCGACGGCATCCGGGGCGTGCTGGCCTGCGACATCGCACAAATCGGGAATGTCTATGCGCTGACGGCCCGGTTAATCGACCCGAAGACGCGCGCGGCCGTCCTCACCGACCAGGTTGAGGCCAGGAACAAGGACGACGTGCTTCGCGCGCTTGGCGAGGTCGCCACGCGGGTGCGCAGCAGCCTTGGTGAATCGCTGGCCGGTCTCCCCGCGCAGATCAAGCCGCTGCCGATGGTGACCACATCATCTCTCGAAGCGTTGAAGCTGTACGCAGAAGCTCTCAACGCCGGGTCACGAGATCGTGGCGAGGGCAACGCGCTCTTGCGACAGGCGATTGCACTCGACGCGGACTTTGCGTTGGCGTACGCGGAGCTGGGCCGCCGGTACTACCTCGAGGGCGAGCGGGCCACGCGCGAGCAAGGAGAGCAGTTGTTTGCGAAGGCACTCCAGCTGACCGATCGACTCAGTCTTCGCGAGCGTCTGTGGATTCAGGCCGTCGCCGAGGATTCCCGCGGCAACCGACAGCAGGCGGCGGTGGCGTACAAGGCCTATCTCGCGCAATACCCGGATGACCCCAGCGCCTGGTTCCGGCTCGCCTGGACGCAGATGGCCACGCTGGGGCAATTCAGTGAGGCGGCCGAAGGATTCAAACAGGTGATCCGGCTCCAGCCAAACGACCTGGGAGCGCACATCAATCTCGCCAGCGCCTACTCGGGGATGGAGGACGTCGAGGCGGCGATCCCGGCCTATCAGAAAGCGTTCACGTTGGAGCCGGCCGCGATCTTCGGCACCTTCGTGAATCACGAGTACGGCTTCACCCTGATTCGGGCGGGGCGACTGGCAGAGGCTGAAGCCGTGTTTGGTCGAATGAAAATTGAGGGCGAGCTTCACGCCAAAGCGAAAGGCCATCGTTCGCTCGCGCTGCTCCAGATGTATCGAGGGCAGTATGCCTCTGCGAGCGAAGAGCTCCGCGGCGCGATCGTGCTCGATCAGACCTACAAAGAGGCGATCAGCGAGTTCCGCGATCGCATGTACCTGGTGACGGCGCTCGACGCTCGGAACCAGAGGCCCGAAACCGACGCCGCGTGGAGGGAAGTGGATCGGCTCATCAACCGCCTCTCGCTCTCCCCGAGCTGGCTCTGGCAGCCCGTCAGGTGGCTGGCGCGCAGGGGACAGCTCCGCGATGCCCAGCGCCTCGTGGCGCTCATGGAGAAGACCGCCGGGAGCGCGACCGCCGATAGCTCCGTCGCCCGCAATATGGGACTGGATCGCGCCTACGTGGCTCTCGCGCAGGCCGAGATCGAGCTGGCCAGCGGGCGTGCCTGCACGCGCAGTCGAACTGCTCGAGCCGACCCGGGACGTTCTCAAACACGAGATGGTCGAATCCCTGGCCGCAGCGTACGCGGCGGCGGGGCGCCTGCCCGCGGCCATCGGCCTCCACGAAGAGCTCATGCGCATGCCGCTGTTACTCGGCACCGAAATGCAGCAGATCTGGCTGCAATCCCACGCGTCGCTCGGGGCATTGTACGAGCGGGTGGCGCGTCCTGATGACGCGCGTCGCGTCTATTCGGCGCTCGTGGAGCGATGGAAGGACGGCGACAGCGATCTCGTGCTGCTCAAAACCGTGCGGGAGCGGCTCTCGAAGCTCTCTCCGCAGGTCAACACGCCCAAACCGTGAGCTTCGTCGCCGGAGGTTTGCGCATTCCCCGCTAAGGGGGATTCGCCGATGCGCAACCGTCTCATTCGTTCTGCGCTCTTCGTGCTGATGCTCATGGCTGGCACCGCTCGGGCCGCGAACGGCCAGACCTGCCTCGTGATTGACGAACCGCGTGACACGCTCGGACGCGACGAGCGGATCGCCGCGTTGCTCTTGCTCGGGAAGGAGTTCGAGCGGGCAGGTCAGCCAGTCGTCGACCGCGACTGCGCGGCAACCTACACGGTCGCCCACATCCGCCTCGGCACGACGATTATCGTGTCGCTGTCCGGTCCGAAAGGATCGCGTGAGGCCAAGGCGCTCGGTCTCGACGATCTGCCGGCCGTTTACAGTCAAATGGTCCGGTCGCTCACGACCGGTGAGCCGATCGGGAGTCTGGCCGTCGTCGATCGCACCAACGTGAGCGCGTCCCAGGATCTGCCGCCGCGCCGCGTCCATGCGGAAGGCTCCTGGTACGCTCGGGTGGGATATGGCAGCCTCTTCGGTCAATCCACGCACAACGGCGCGTCGTTCGGCTTCGGCTATCGCGCGGAATTCGACCGGTTCGGTCTCGACGTCTCGTTTTTCAACGGTCAAGTGAACGACGCTGGCGGGTACAACGGCGCGAGCAGTTCCGCGTGGTCGCTCATCAAGCTGCAAGGTCTGTACTTCACCAATCCGACCGGCAACCGGTCGGCCTACTTCGGAGGCGGTCTGAGTTACGGCCGGACGGAGATTCAGACGGCGACCACCGGTGAGTTTCCGAGCAGCGGTCACGGCCACGGCTCAGGGCTGCAGGCTGGCCTGACGGCCGGGTATGAGATCGCCCGCGTGACATCCGCGCGCGTGTTCGTCCAGGCCGACGTGACGCTGCCGTTCTACAACGTCCATCTCGAGACGTACTACGTATTCCCAGCCCCCGTCAAACGGCCGGTACGCCGTCCCGACCGTGACGGTTGAACGCCAATATGTGCCGTCGGTCGCCGTCTCGGTCGGGCTGGGCTGGCAGCGGCGATCTGACGGGCTTGACGGGCTCTGAGCGAACGCCATCGCCCGGCTTCGCTTCGACACCTTGAGAATCGCCTCGGCCGCATCGATGCCCGAAATGGCCGCGCCTTCCATGAAGCCCTGCCAGTCGTAGAACGAATTGGCGTGCTCGCCCGCGAAGTACAGGTTGCCGACCGGCTGTCCCTCGACCCCGGCAAGCGTCGTGAACTGGCCGGGGCGGTAGCAGGTGTAGCTGCCCTTCGAGAGCGGATTCGATGGCCAGTGCTCGAGGTGGACGAGAAACTGGCCGCCGATCCGTGTGGCCGCGGCGGCGGCGCCTTCAAAGACCTTGTCGAGATCACTCAGGAAGCGCGCCGTCGCGATCTGTGGATCGAGCAGGTGCAGGCTGGCGCCGCGTTCGGCGCCGGAGTAGTCGGTGAGGATCGCGCGGCTCGAGCTCGCCCGCACCGGATTCGTCTCCCACGTCGTCTGATGGTTCTGCAGATCGGCGTACGCACGAGCCGTTGCTGCCGAGCGCCGCCCAGGGCCGCGCCGAGAAGCCGACCATCATCTTGGCGTTCGTGCCGTAGCCCAGCTCGTCGATGGCCCTTTGCTTGTCCGGCGGCAGGCCGAGGCTGGCGTCCAGTTCCACCTGTCGCAGCACGGTGAACGGGATCGTGAGCACGACGACGTCGTGGGTGCGGACGAGCGTCTGGCCGCCGCGCTGGAACGTGAGCTCGATGAGGCCGGCCGGCGTCCGCCGGACCCGGACCAGCGACATGCCGAGCTCGATCTGCCCGGCGACGCCACTGGTGAGCCCGTCGACGATCCGATCGTTGCCGTCGATCACGTGATAGCGCTCGTCGCTGAAGACGCTGAACGGCGTGAACTTCGATCGACGATCGGCGTGGATGAAGAGCAGGAAGTTCAGGCAGCTCTGCTCGGATGCCGCGAGGCCGTACTCGGCGACGTACGCCTGGATGATGGCCTCTTTAATCACCGGGCCGGCGGCGACGCCGGCGGCGTTCCGGCCCTCGAGATACTCGAGGAGGCTCGTGCGATCGAGCTGCTCGTCGGCGGCGGTGTGCGCGGCCGCCGTCACCTCTCTCGAGAGCCGGCGCAGATCGGCGCGCATCACCGTGACGAACTCGCGAAGCTCATCGACGATGACCGCCTCCGGCCGGATCTCGCCGTCGAGGAAATAGAACACGTCGCCAGGTTCCTTGTTGACGTCTTCGAGCGTCAAGTCGAACCGGCGCGCGTACCCGAGCATCGTCTTGTGAAGGTTGTCGATGAACTCGCCGCCGCGCTCGGCGACCTGGCCGGGAAAGAACCCGCGGAGCGAGAAGCACCGGCCGCCGGTCCGATTGGCGGCGTCATAGAGCGCGGCACGGATGCCTCCGGCTTTGAGCGTGTCCGCGCAGGCCAACCCGGCGAGTCCGGCGCCGACGATGCCGACGCTGACGTTCTGGCGTCGGCGCGGCAGCGCGGCGATCGGCGCTGACGGGACGATCGCGGCCACCGCTGTCGCGGCCGCGGTGCGGCCCGCCTGCGCCAGCCACTCGCGACGGTCGATCCGCTGGATCCGCGGCGGTTCGTGCGGCCGCACGCGGCGCTCCTCCGCGCGCTCGGCATCGCGGACAATCCGCGCCAATCGGGCGAAGTTGGCAAACAATGCAGAGCGGTACATGGTGACCTCCAGGGGGTGAGGTATTTTACGATCGCCAAATTATCTTCTGAAAGGACGTCATGCCTATCAAGAAGGACGGCACCGGGAAACGCTGGGTTGAGATGGAATTCATCGCGCCCGGCACGCCCGAACAGGTCTGGCAGGCGATGGCCACGGGCCCTGGCTGTGCGGCCTGGTTCACGAAGGCCGAAATCGAGGAACGCGTCGGCGGCGAACTGCGATTCGACTTCGGGCCGGACGGCAGCTCGAAGGGCGAAGTGACGGTCTGGGATCCGCCGCATCATTTTGGTTACATCGAGCGCGACTGGAACGTGGGCGCGCCTCCGGTCGCCACCGAAATCACGATCACCGGCCGGTCCGGTGGCCGCTCGATCGTCCGGATGGTGCACTCGCTCGTTTCGTCCACCGACGACTGGGACGATCAGATGGAAGGCTTCGAGAGCGGCTGGCCCGGCTTCTTCGAAGTGCTGCGCGTCTACCTCACGCACTTCGCCGGTCAGCGCGCCGCCTGTTTCATGGCGTTGACCAGCATCGACGGCGCGCCGTCCGGCGCCTGGACGACGCTCACCAGCGCGCTCGGACTGGCAGGTGCCAACGTCGGCGAGCGGCGGTCGTCTCCCGGGGAGCCCGAAACGCTCGCCGGCACGATCGAACGCGTGCATCAGGACGGCACGCAGCGCTACTTCCTGGTGCGCCTCGAGGCTCCGACCTCCGGCGTCGCGCTCGTCGGCACCTACGATATGGGTGCCCGCGTCAACGCAAGCGTGAGTCTCTTCTTGTACGGAGACGACGCCGAACGTGTCGCGACGACGAGCGAGCCAAGGTGGCGGACCTGGCTGAGCGGGATATTCAGGCGGCCGTGATCATGGGGTCAGACCGGGGTCAGACGCCCGAACCCCAGGGGTCTGACCCCGGTCTGACCCCGGTCTGACCCCAAGGCCTCGCCGCTCTACTCCCAGTACCAGACGACGATCACGCCCTCGTTCTGATCTTCCGACACCGACACGTTGATCAGGCGCTCGCGACCCTGTTCCGACGCGAACGCGGCCGCGTCGGCACACAGCTTCGCCCAGGACTTGGTGTGGCTCTTGAAGATCTGGAATTTCACCTGCACGTTTGGCCTCCGCCCGCATCATATCCGGGCCGCAACTGGGACCTCCTCTCCGCGATGCGCGTCACTTGCCGATCGGCGTTGCGTGCCCGCGATATGATGAAGATTCCCTCGCACGTCGGATCTCTCAGAGTGCTCATGGGCTTCGCTGGTTTCCACCCTATCGTTCGTCAGTGGTTCACGACTGAGGTCGGCGAGCCGACGTCTGCGCAGTTGCGCGGCTGGGACGCCATCGCCGCCGGCCGGCACACGCTCATTGCCGCGCCGACAGGCTCGGGCAAGACGCTGGCGGCATTTCTCACGGCCATCAACGCGCTGCTCGAAGAGCGTCAGCACGGGCCGCTGCCGGACGAAGTCCGTATCCTTTATGTATCGCCGCTCAAGGCATTGAGCGCGGATATTCACAAGAATCTCGCGGAGCCACGCGCTGGCGTTCATCGCCTCGCAGAAGCGGCCGGGCTGCCTGCGCCTGGGATCACCGCGGCCGTGCGGACCGGCGACACGACGTCGTCGGAGCGGGCCGCGATGCTGCGGACGCCGCCGCACATTCTGGTGACGACCCCGGAATCGCTGTATCTGCTGCTCACGTCCGAACGCAGCCGTCAGATGTTGCGCACCGTGCGCACCGTGATCGTGGACGAAATCCACGCCGTCATCGGCACCCGCCGGGGCGCCCACCTCGCACTGAGCCTCGAGCGGCTCGTTGGCGTCGCCGATCGCCCTCTCCAGCGGATCGGGCTCTCGGCGACGCAGACGCCGATCGAGGAAGTCGCCAGGTTCCTCACCGCCGGCGACGCTGTCGGACTGCGCCATCATCGACGTCGGCCACCGGCGCACGATGGACCTGGCCGTCGAGCTGCCGCGCTCCACACTCGACGCCGTGATGTCTCACGAGGTGTGGGAGGAGTACTACGACCGCCTGACCGCGCTCATCACGGCGCATCGGACAACGTTGGTTTTCGTGAACACGCGGCGCCTGGCGGAACGGCTGGCGCGGCACCTCAGCGAACGGCTCGGCGACGACGCGGTGACGGCACATCACGGGAGCCTGTCGAAGGAGAAGCGGCTCGACGCCGAAACCCGGCTGAAGTCCGGACAGCTGAAGGCGCTCGTCGCGACCGCCTCGCTCGAGCTCGGCATCGACATCGGCCACGTCGACCTCGTCTGCCAGATCGGATCGCCGCACCGGATCGCCACGCTGCTGCAGCGCGTCGGCCGGTCGGGCCACACGATTGCCGGCACGCCCAAGGGCCGGGTGCTTTCCGGTATCGCGCGACGATCTCGTGGAGTGCGCGGCGCTTCTGCGCTCGATTCAGTCCGGCGTGCTCGACGCCATCGTCTCGCACGACGCGCCGCTCGACGTGCTGGCGCAGCAGATCGTCGCCGAGTCGGCGTGCCGCGACTATCCGGAAGACGATCTCTTCGCGCTGGTGACACGGGCGTGGCCATACCGGGCGCTCGATCGCGCAATCGTTCGACAGCGTGCTCCGAATGACGGCCGACGGCTTTGCGACTCGTCGCGGCCGTCGCGCGGCCCTGCTCCACCGCGACGAGGTCAACGGCACGGTGCGCGGCCGCCGTGGCGCGCGGCTGCTCGCGCAGACGTCGGGAGGCGCCATCCCGGAGGTCGCCGACTATCGCGTCGTCCTCGATCCGGACGACACGTTCATCGGCACGCTCAACGAGGACTTCGCGATCGAGAGCAGCGCCGGCGACGTCTTTCAGCTGGGCAACGCGTCGTGGCTCGTCCTGCAGGTCGCGGGCGGCGACGTCCGCGTTGCCGATGCGAAGGGCGCGCCGCCGACGCTCCCGTTCTGGCTCGGCGAGGCGCCGGCCCGCAGCGACGAGCTGTCGCGTGCGGTCAGCGACCTGCGGGCCGAGCTGGATCGCCGGCTCGAGCAGCACCCGTCCGGCGCCGCGGCATGATCGACTGGGTGATGGCGGAGACCGGCCTCGACCGCGACGCCGCCGGACCAGACCGTGTCGTACCTCGCAGAGGGCCGGCGCGCGCTCGGCGTGATTCCGTCGCAGGACACGCTGGTGCTCGAGCGATTCTTCGACGAGGCCGGCGGCATGCAGCTCGTGCTGCATGCGCCGTTCGGCAGCCGCATCAACAAGGCCTGGGGCCTCGCCCTGCGCAAGCGCTTCTGCCGGCAGTTCAACTTCGAGCTGCAGGCGGCCGCCACCGAAGACGCGCTGATGCTGTCGCTCGGGCCGCAGCACTCGTTCCCGTTGTCGGACGTGTTCCGCTATCTGCACCCCGAGACGACAAGAGACGTGCTGATTCAGGCGTTTCTCGACGCGCCGGTGTTCAAGACGCGGTGGCGGTGGAACACGACGATCTCGCTGGCGGTGCCGCGCGCGCGGGGCGCGCGCAAGGTGGCGGCGCCGATCCAGCGGATGCTGGCGGACGACCTGATGGCGGCGGTCTTCCCCGATGCGGCCGCGTGTCTGGAGAACATCCCCGGCGATCGACAGATCCCCGATCATCCATTGGTCTCGCAGACCGTCCGCGATTGCCTCGAAGAGGCGATGGACTTCGAGGGTCTGCGTGCGCGTGCTGAGCCGCATTCACCGGGGCGAGCTGCGGCTCGTGGCCCGCGACACGCCGGAACCGTCGCTCTTCGCGCACGAGATCCTCAACGCCAAGCCGTACGCGTTTCTCGACGATGCCCCGCTCGAGGAGCGGCGGAGCCATGCCGTGCAATCGCGGCGGGCCACCGATCCCGTCGTCGGCCGGAGATCTCGGCGCCCTCGACGCGGACGCCATCGCGCGCGTCCGCGAGGAGGAGCGTCCAGATCCCCGCGACGCCGACGAGCTGCACGACGCGATGCTGACCGCCGGGTTCCTGACGCTGGGCGAGCTCGACGGCGTACGGCCGGAACTGCTCGAGCGAGCTGATCGCGGCACGGCGCGCGGGCTGCGCCGTTCTCGGCGGCTCGGCCCCAGCCGTGCGCCGAATCCTCGTCGCGGTCGAGCGGCTGCCGGAACTGCGCGCGATCCATCCAGACCTCGGCGTCCCGTCGTCACTTCATCCGCCGGCGTCCCGGCTCGGCGAAATCATGGACGCGCGGCGAGGCGATCGCCGAGATCTTGCGGGGCCGAATCACGCTGACCGGTCCCGTCACGGCCGCGGCGCTGGCCGATCCGCTTGGTGTTTCGACGGCCGATGCCGATGCCGCGCTGCTGATGCTGGAGATGGACGGCGTGGTGCTGCGCGGACGCTTTACGCCCGGCGAGACCGAGCTCGAGTGGTGCGACCGGACGCTCCTCGCCCGCATTCATCGCTACACGTTGAACAGGCTTCGCGCGGAAATCGAGCCGGTCAGCCCGGCGGATTTCATGCGCTTCCTCTTCCGATGGCAGCACGTCGAGTCGTCGTCCAGGCTGACGGGGCTCGACGGGCTCCGCGAAGTCGTCGCCGCGCTCGACGGGTACGAGCTCGCGGCCGGCGCGTGGGAGCGCGCGGTGCTGCCGGCGCGTCTCGATCGGTACGATCCGTCGATGCTCGACATGATCTGCCTGTCCGGCGAAGCCGGATGGGGCCGTCTCTCGCCCGGAGACCCGCCGGGCAGCCCGGTGCCCAGCCTGGTGCCGGCCACGCCGATCGCGCTCTTCCTCCGCGAGCATGCGAGCGCGTGGCGGTCGCTGCGGGCACCCGGGGACGAGCCGCCGATCAGCGAGGCGGCTGGCAGCGTGTTGTCGGTACTCCGGTCGCGTGGCGCGTCGTTCTTCGGCGATCTCGCACCCGCCTGCGGCCTCGACGCGGACCAGCTGCAACAGGCCATGGGCACGCTCGTCGCCTGCGGGCTCGTCGACGTCGGACGGATTCTCCGGATTGCGCGCGCTGGTGTGGGCGGCGCGCGGACGCCCGGCACGGCACGATCGTCGCAGCAGTTTCGCTGGCCGGTGGACGGCCATCCCGCCAGGCGGCGAGGGCGTGACGCGCGAGGAGGCGGTTGAGCTTCAGGCGTGGTCGCTGCTCCGGCGCTACGGCGTCGTGTTCCGCCGGCTGCTGACCCGCGAGGCGAACGCCGCCACATGGCGTGAGCTTGCGCGCGTGTACCGGCGGCTCGAGGCGCGCGGGGAGATCCGCAGCGGCCGGTTCGTGACCGGCATGTCGGGCGAGCAGTTCGCGCTGCCGGATGCCGTTCAGCGGTTACGAGAGATTCGGCGCATCCAGGCCGACGGCGATCTGGTCACCGTCAGCGCCGCCGATCCGTTGAACCTCACCGGGATTGTCACCGCCGGGGAACGGATCCGCACCGCCGGCCGCAACCGGATCGTTTATCGCGACGGCGTGCCGCTCGCCGTCGTCGAAGGTGGCGTCGTCCGGGAGCTGACCCCGATCGAGCCGGGCGTCGCCGCGGAGGTCTCACGTGTGCTCAGGACACGACCCCTGCCCGCGGCCGCCGTTCCGTGATTTCCGCACGATATGATGAAGGTCCTCTCGAGGCACATCGAACAATGAACGTAGAACAGTTACGAATGATGCAGGCGCCGCTGAAGAGCCTGTACAAGACCGATCCCGATGCCGCGATGATCACATTGCGGGCAGTAGGTCACACGAACGAGGGAATTTCCTGCAAGGTCGAGACGGGCCGCGCAACCGTCGAAGCGGGCCTGCACCCCAAGACCGGCGGCGATGGATTGCTTCTCTGCTCCGGCGACATGCTCCTCGAAGCGCTGGTCGCGTGCGCCGGCGTCACGCTGCGCGCCGTCGCCACCGCGATCGGCGTCGACCTGCGCAACGCGACCGTGACCGCCGAGGGCGACCTGGACTTTCGTGGGACCCTGGGCGTGGCCAAGGAGACGCCGGTCGGCTTTCAGCGCATCCGGCTGAACTTCGCGCTCGACACCGACGCAACGGACGAACAATTGACCAGCCTAATCCGCCTGACCGAACGCTACTGCGTCGTCTATCAGACGCTGCGGACTTCGCCGGAGATCAACGTGTCACGGACAGCGACGGCTTAAACCATGCCGACGATCACGGTGAAGCTCGACAAAGTGCGCGCGGCCCGGCTGTCGCGTTGGGCCCGCCAGGCGAAAGTTGCGAAGGCCGACATCATTCGGGCGCTGATCGACCGCGCGGGCCCGATCGAGACCTCCGACGACCTCCTCCAGTGGGTGGAGGCGTCGTCAGGCAAGGGGCTCGGTCTTGCGCGCCGGAAGTCGTGACTGTGAGTCCAAGACTGCAGCGGGACCCGCTTCATGTGCTTCGCAGTCGGACCCGCCGTGGCGCGACCAGAGGCCTTGACCTGTGGTTGACGCGGCCAGCAAACCCCGAAGTTCGCTCTTCTTCACGACCTTCACGTTGAGCTTTTTGGAGTGGTCTGAGGCGATCACAACTACCGCCCCACCGCCACGATCTGTTTCGCGGTCCGAATGAACAGCACACCCTCCGAGATCGCCGGCGTCGCCATGATGATCTCGCCGGTCGGGTTGGTGGCCAGCAGCTTGAACGTCTTGCCGGCCTCGACGACGAAGGTGTCGCCCTCTTCTGACGAGAAATAGATCTTGCCGTCAGCGGCCACCGGCGAGGCGGTGAAGGCCGTCGTCCCGCTCCCGAGCCGATCCTGGTAAATCCGTTCGCCGGTCTTCGCATCGAGCGCCTGGAAGGCGCCGTTGCTCTTCACCACGTACAGGATGCCGCGATACAGGATCGGGGTGATGAGATAGCCACCGTCGCGCGGATAGCTCCAGGCGATGTGCGCGTTCGAGGTCTCGCCGGTTTTGAGCGAGATGTCCCCGGTCGCCGTCGTTCTGATCGCGTAGATCGGCGCCATCGGGCCGTGCGCGTTGGTGATGTAGATCAGGCCATCGCCGACGATCGGCGTCGGCACGGGGATGTCGCCGCCGCCGGCCAGCTTCCAGATTTCCTTGCCGGTCGCGAAGTCGTAGGCGCCGATGTGTTTCCAGCCGTTGACGATGACCTGCGGCCGGCCGTTGACCTGCACGATCGTCGGCGTGCCCCACGTCGGCACGTCGGCGCGCGGAGTGCGCCACTTCTCGTTGCCGGTTTTCAGATCGAACGCGCCCAGGAACGCGCCCTGCTGGACATCGGCCTGAAGAATGACCGTGCCCTCGTGGATGATCGGCGAACTGCCGAATGCCCACTGCGCCGTCTTGTCCATGAACCAGCCGGAATCGAGGACGCCCAGATCCTTTTTCCAGAGCTGTGTCCCCTTCATGTCGAACGCAAACAGCCCTTCGGAACCCAGCATCGCGACGATGTAGCTGCCGTCGGTGGCGAGCGTGGACGACGCGTGGGTCGACTTCGTGTGGCGTTTGATCTTCGGCACGCCGTTGTTGAGCGTGCGTTCGAACGCGACGCGGCCGTTCTGTTTGTTCAGACAGACCAGCTTCCACGTGTGCGGCGTGTCGTCGTTGACGGAGGCGACGTCGCCGTACAGCCCGGGCTTGAGCCCGGCGTCGGCGCGGCCGCTGATCGCGGTCGTCACGCAGAGGCTGTCGCCCCAGATAATCGGGCTCGAGTGACCGAGGCCCGCGATCGGCGCCTGCCACTTGATGCCTGTCTTGCCCGGCAGGCTCCACGTGGTCGGAACCGGACGACCCTCGGACACGCCGGTCGCCTGGATGCCGCGGTAGGTCGGCCAGTCAACGCCCGGACGGGCGGGGTCCGCTGCCAAGAGTGAGAACTGCACCGCGGCCGCCACCAGCAGCGCGGCGCCAATCGATTTCGAGAAGCGCATCCCGAGAGTTTACGGCAGACCGGCGAGCAACGTGCCGTTCAGCCGGATGACGACGAGGCCGCGATCGAAGCGGTCATGGCGGCGACCAGATCGCGGCCTGAACGGCCTCGATCGCCTGTTTCGTCGCGTCGCCGACGGCATCGCCTTTCGCAATCGCCTGGATTCTTGCCCGGCGCAGCTTCAGCTGCTTTCGATCGAAGTTCGTCTTCAGCAGTCCGGAGTGCTGGCCGATGGCGATGAGGACCGACGTGCGCGGATCGACAGGGCCCTCGTCGCCAAAAATCGCCGCTTCGATCCGCGCGAGGATCGCCCGCTCGCAGTCGGCGTCGAGCTGCGGGTAGATCGCGTCGCTTGAAGAGAAACAGCACGCGACCCTCGTCCTCCCGCAGCACGCCCTTCGCGACCAGACTCGACGCGACGCGATGGTGCAGCCGTCGCAGGTTGCTGAACTTCTCGACCCACGACGACAACCGGCCACGGCGCTTCGCGCTCGTGACTTTGTCGAGGCACTCATCGAGGACCTCGTTGCCGGTGTGGGCATCTCGACCCGGCACCACCACCATCTTCCGGCCGGCGCCCTCGGTCGCGAGGTGGCCGGAGAGCAGCAGTTCGGCGAGAATTGCGCCGCCTGCCGCCTGCGCGTACATCACGCCTCCGGCGACGGTTCCGCGATCGTTCTTCAGAGCGAGGAGCGCGACCTCCTCGTGGAGCGGGAGCGCGAGCGCTTTGCGAGGCATAGACCGATCTTAACCGCACAGGCAGAGGCAATGGGGCAATGGGGCAATGTGTGAATGGGGCACTCGGTGATGAACGCAATGAGGCAATGAGCCAATGAGTGAATGGGGCAATGACTTCTTCATAGCCTTGCCTCCTGCCTCACTGCCCCACTGCCCCATTGCCTCATTGCCCCATTGCCCCATTGCCCCATTGCCCCATTGCCTCATTGCCCCATTGCCCCATTGCCCCATTGCCCCATTGCTGTTAACTAGTGTCCCCGTCGCGCGTATGTGAAGGCAGGCGTAACACCCAGGAGTGCCGATGGAATCGTGGTTGCAAGACGTCCGCTACAGCCTGCGCAAGCTGGCGAATTCTCCGGGCTTTGTCTCGGTGGCGGTGCTCTCGCTCGCGCTCGGCATTGGCGTCAACACGGCGATCTTCAGCGCATTGGATGCGCTGCTGCTCCGGCCGATGGCTGTGCGAGATCTCGATCGGGCCGTGTACGTCTATCACGCCGATCCGGTCAATCCAGACCGAGGGACCTCCTTTGCCGCCTATCAGCATTATCGCGATCGAACGGACACGTTCTCCGCGGTGATGGCACTCGCCGGCTCCCGGCCCCTGTCGCTGATCGACGGAGATCGGCGGCATCAAGTCTACGGAGAACTGGTCACCGCCGACTTTTTCTCGATCGCCGATATCAAGCTGCGTCTCGGCCGCCCGTTCGATCGCGAGATCGATCGCGGCGTCAGTCCGTCGTTCGTGACCGTGCTCAGCCACGCGCTGTGGCAGCGGCAGTTCGCGTCGGATCCGTCGATCGTCGGGAAAACGGTGAATCTGAATGGCCGGCCTTTCATCGTTCACGGCGTCTCTGAGGCGGGGTTCAGCGGCCTCGATGCGGAAGTCTCAGCGGATCTCTGGATTCCGATGACGGCCTGGGCACACCTGGTCGGCGAGCCCAACCGGCTCACGAGCGAGGAACATTGGCTCACGACGGTCGCAGAGCTCAGAGACGGTGTCACGCTCGAACAGGCACAGGCGGCGATGGCCGTCGCGGGGCAGTCGCTCCAGCCGCCGGCCGGTCAACAGACGAAGGTCAGGTCGGTCCGGCAGCGCTTGTCGGGATCAACTGACAGCACTCGCGATTGGGGCCGCCGCGTTCGCCGTCGGTCTGCTCGTCCTCATACTGGCCTGCACGAATGTGGCAAGCCTGCTGACGGCTCGAGCCGCGGCACGTCAGTACGAAATGTCTGTCCGCATGGCGCTCGGCGGCAGTCGCAGCCGGCTCCTCCGCCTGTGGCTGACCGAAAGTCTGCTGCTCGCCGTCTCGGCCGGTATCGTCGGCCTCTTCGTCGCCTCATGGATGCTCTACCTTGTCGTCGCATTCCAGCCCCCGACGCTGATCGGTCAGGCGGAGGCCCCGACGCTCCCGCTCAACATCGGGCCGGATCTGCGCGTCTTCGTTTTCACGCTGGGCCTCTCAGCGCTGACCGCCGTGATCGTCGGCCTGATTTCCGGTTTCCAGGGTTCCAATCCAGGCGTGATCCGCGCCATGAAAGGCGGCCGGACGACGGATCGGCGCTTTGCGCCGGGCTTCAACGTCCGGAGCACGGTCATTGCGTTGCAGATGGCGTTGTCGATGATCCTTCTCGTCCCGTGCGGGCTGATGGTCAGGAGCTGGTTGAATGCCTCGGCAGTCGCTCCGGGCTTTTCGACCGAGAACGTCCTGCTGCTCCCGATCTCCACCGATCAGGCCGGCGTGCGCGTCCGAAAGCCGGACGGCTTCGAACAGCAACTCATCGAGCGCGTCGCGATCCTGCCGGGTGTCGAGGCCGCGACCGTGATGGATCCAGTGCCGCTCTGGTTCGGTGGAAGCTTCGCGCACTTTTCGATCGAGAGCGGCCAGGCGTCACGCGCCTCCGAGCGAATCGGCTTCACCCTCGTCGGCCCGATGTATTTCGAGACCCTGCGCGTCCCGTTGTTGCGCGGGCGTAGCTTCACCGCGTCGGACAACGCTTCGGCGAGCCTCGTCGCGATCGTCAACGAGACGATGGCGCGTCGTTTCTGGCCCGACGGGAATGCGCTGGGCCAGCACATTCGCAATCGCGATCACGCCATCGAGATCGTCGGCATCGCGAGGGATGCGAAGTACCAGAGCCTCGCCGAATCCGCACGACCGTGGCTGTACAGGCCGCTGGCACAAACGCCGACAGACAATCCCACGCTCTCACTGGCGGTACGCACGACAGGCGATCCGATGCCGCTCAGGTCCGCGATCGAGCGCGAAGTGAAGGCGCTGGTCCCAACCTGGCCGGCATTTCAGTTCCGCACCCTCGACGAGGGCCTGCGGTTACAGCAGCTCCTGCCGCGTCTTGGCGCGACGCTGCTCGGGGTGCTCGGCGGGTTCGGACTGATCCTGGCGGCGGTCGGCGTGTACGGAGTGATGACGTATGTCGTCAGGCAACGGGCCAACGAGATCGGGATCCGCCTGGCACTTGGCTCGCCGACGTTCAACTTGATGGCGCTGGTGATGAAACAGAGTCTGGGCGGTCTGCCTGGTCGGCGCCGCCATCGGCATTGGCGTGGCGCTCATTTCGACCCGCCTGCTCTCGAGCCTGCTCTACGGCGTGAGCGCTGCCGATCCTTTGACCTATGCAGCGGTGCCGCTTTTGCTCCTCGCGGTCGCGTTGCTGGCCTGCTACATCCCCGCCCGGCATGTCACCAGGATGAATGCCCTGGAAGCTCTTCGTCAGGACTAGGGCATTTTCCAAACGCGTCGCGCGGATTGGGCTGCAATCCGCGTGCAGTTTGGCGGGCCCCAACCCGGCCCGCCCTACGTACTGCGCTCACCGAAACCGGTTCACCAGCAGCAGATCGCTGCCGACACGATCGTTGCGGGTGACGAGCGCGTAGCGTTCGTCTGGCGAGATGACGAGGCCGACCGGGATCGGGACGAAATCGAGCTTGGCCATCTCGCTGATGCGTGCGTTCGGCGAAGCTCAGCCGCTTCAACGCGACCGCCGGCTGACCCTGGACGGGATTGGTGACAAACCAGAGGCCGCGCCTGGTCGGCGCGAACAATCCGATCCGGACGTCCTCCGAAACGACAACACTGACGTCACTGCCGTCGGGTCGGGCGCGGTGGATGAACAGCGGCGGCGTCAGCGTCTGGTAGAAGATCCACTCGCCATCAGGCGACGTTTCGACCGTGCTGGCACCGTCCCTGGTCACTTGCACGGGGTTGCTGCCATCCGCGGCCATTTTCCAGATCTCGCTTCGGCCCGAGCGGTTGGACGAAAAGAAGATCGATTGCCCGTCGGCGGCCCAGGCCGGACGGGCGTCTTCGCCAGGATGGTTGGTCAACTGCCGGATCGGCCCACCCGCGGCGGCAACGACGAAGATCTCGGAGTTGCCTGCGGGCCTGGCATCGAACACGACCTGCCGATCGTCTGCCGACCAGCGCGCCGTCCCGGGAACCGGCCCGCCGAAGTTCGTCAACTGCAGGGCATGATCACCCGACACGTCGGCCACCCAGATTTCTCGTGCGCCAGATCGATTCGACGAGAACGCAAGCCGCCTGCCATCCGACGAGTAGTCGGCGCCCTCCTCCCACAGCGTCGACGGAGCGACCCGCCCGCTCGCGGCCGGATCCCGAATGTCCTGTTGCCAGATGTCGACGTCGATTCCGGGCCGGTGGAATGCCAGGCGGCCTGACCGGCCAGCGAGCGCGAGCGATCCGGCGTGCTCGAGTCCGGCGAGCCGCTGGGTCGGCCGTGTGGTGTCGACCCACACGCGGACCACGCCACCGTTGCTGCTGGGGACACCGTCGATGAGCAGGAGGCTCGTGCCGTCGCTCGTCCACAGCGGATGGCTCGCCTCTTTGCCGCCATAGGGCAATAGCACCGGCGGTCCGATCGGCTTGCCGTCCGGGCCAACCGTGGCGAGATACAGGTCGGATGAAAAGTCATCGCGGGTCCGCGTATAGGCGAGTCGCTTGCCATCAGGCGAGAAGATCGGATCGGCCGAACCGGCGAACGATTTGTCGATCGTTGTCCACTCGATGACCTCGCCGGTCGCCGGCGAGACGATCGTAATTCCCCGCTCGCGGTGCGATCGGACACTGACGGGACTGATGGCGAGCCAGCGGCCGTCTGGCGACCAGGAAATGCGTCGCGCCGCCCCGCTCCACTGGAAGATCTCGCGCTCGGCGCCGCCGAGCGGGGGCACGATGACGAGACGTCCTTGCGTCGTCACCGCGGTCGTGGTCGTGCCGCGAGGGACATGCCAGAGCGCAATGGACGTGCCGTCGGGCGACCACGACGGATACATGTGACCGTTCCCGTCGTCAGTCAACTGCTGCGGCGTGCCGCTGCCAACGGTCTGCGCAAAGACGTCGTAGCCCCGTCCACCCTCCCGCAGCCACGTGAACGCGACCTGACTTCCGTCGGGAGAGAACGTCGGAAAGCTTTCAGATCCCGGTAGCGCCGTCAGCGGCACCGGCGAGAACGCGGTGGGAACGGGCGCAGGCCGCCACCAGATTGCCGCGGCGACGATCGCGGTGACGACGATCGCCGCCGCCACGACGGTGCGCACTCGGTAGCTGCCGAATGCGAGGTGGCCAGGACGCAGCCTGCCGCCGACCGTCTCCTGCAGCTCGTCCAGCGCGATTCTGATCTCAGCCGCGCTCTGCGGACGACGAGTCGCGTCTTTCTGGAGACACACGCTCACGAGCCGATCGACAGCGCCGGGCACGTGCCGGGCGACCAGCGCGAGCGGTTCAGGCTCGCGTCGCATGACGGCCGCGAGGGTCTCCGGCGTCGTCTGGCCGTGGAACGCGCGGAGGCCTGACAGCATCTCGTAGAAGATCGCGCCGAACGAAAAGATGTCGGACCTGTCGTCGACGGAGCGTCCCTCGGCTTGCTCCGGCGACATGTACGCCACCGTACCGAGAATCGTCCCGACGCTGGTTTCGACCGGCGCCGCCAGCACGCGGGTTTCGTCAATCGAGAGCGCGGGATTGGTGCCGGACAAGGTGGCGAGGCCAAAGTCGAGAATCTTGATCTGGTCGCCGGCCATCACCATGATGTTCGCCGGCTTGAGATCGCGATGGACGATGCCCGCGGCATGCGCCGCCGCGAGCGCATCGACGATCTGGCTCGCGTAGCGGAGCGCTTTCTCCAGCGGCAGGCCGCGGTGTGTGATCAGCGTGTCCAGCGTCCGGCCGCGCACCAGCTCCATCGCCAGGTACTCGACGCCCTCGGCCGATCCGATGTCGAAGATGGTGACGATGTTCGGGTGCTGCAGCGCCGAGGCGAGCTGCGCTTCCTGAAGGAAGCGGAGGCGCCGTTCGGCGTTGGCCACGCGCTCCGCCGAAAGCACCTTGAGCGCCACCTGGCGATTGAGCCGGTCGTCATGCGCTCGATAGACCTCCCCCATCGAGCCGGCGCCCAGCTGGGCGACGATGCGATACGGTCCGAGACGGGTTCCCGATTCCAAGGTCATGCGCGCGCCGGCGCGATTTTACCCGCCTTCGCTCGGTGGTATGTGGCGAGCTTCGGCGGGCAAGCCCGCCTTCCGTCCGTGACACGGCAGCCGAGCTTCGGCGTGGCAGGCCCGTCGTGCGCCCGATTCGTCCGACTTCGCGCATTGATGGGCATGCGCACCCTGGCCCTGGCTTCGATGCTCACAGTCGCCGGCCTGCCGGCGATGGCGTCCGCTCAGAGTCCGCCCCGTGGTCTTGTGCGGGTCGAGTCCGGGAGCGCCCACATTCACGGCCCCACCCGCAGCGACGGCATCTACTTCGCGGTTCGGGTCGCGCGCGGCTGGCAGGACGATCGCGTGCGCCTCGAAGGCAGCGTCATTCACGGCACGGCCGACGAAGGCTTCACGGGTGCCGACCTCGGCATGGAGTTGCGCGGCTGCCGAAGCGCGTGCCGGGTGATCCCTTATCTCGCGGTGGCGTTGGGAGGCATCAACGATCGACTGGGCGCCGCGCCAATGGCGCGTCTCAGCCTCGGGCTCGACGTCCGGCTTTCTGCCACCCAGCTCGTGCGAGTCGGAGCGCTACGGAGCACCCACGGCCAAGGATCAGCCGGGCCAAACGGCTTCGTGGTGGGATTCACGCAGCGGTTCGGGCCCGGGTGATCGGGCCAATTCTCGTCGCTCTCAGGGACCACTCGTCCCGGTCGCCAGCGCGGGTCTAAGGTCCGAGTCGCGGCGAGGGGAGGGCTGTCGGGCGTCCAGCAACCCGAAGGCCAGTTGGGTTGACGTCAACGCAAGTGGCCTACGGGGGATGACGGTTGATGGCCCGGCGCACTGCGGGCCCATTGCGGCGCACCTGTCGCTCACGCCGACGACCGCGAAGGGTCGTCGGCGCGAGTCTGAGGTCCGGATGCGTTATCCGGCGAGCGGCTTCCCCGTCTCGAGCAGCGACTTCAGGTCGCTGAGGATCCAGCTCCATCCGCCGGTCCCCATCTCGGAGAACTTGCTCGACACCATGTGCGCCATCGTCGGCGCGCCTTCGAGCTCGTGCGTGACGGTCAGCCGCGAGAACCCTGAGGCCGTCTTCTGGATCTCCCACGTAACGCGCGTGAAGCCTTCGGCCTTCATGCTTTCGCTGAACAGGAACCGGTAGGTCTGCACCAGCTTGTGCGGCGGCTCGCTCGCGATGACCTCGCCGTCGACGACGACCTCGGGCATGCCCATCGCGAGCAGCGGCGGAGTCGCATGAGCGCGGAATGCGCCTCCTGGTCGAAGGTCGTAGTCAACGGGTCCCTGATAGCCATACTTCCTGGTCCACTCCGGAGTGGTGATCGCGTCCCAGATCGCCTGCGGTTCCGCTTTGATGTAAATCTCGTAGACCTGCGTCGTCACGCTCGTTTTCGTGTCTGTCGACATGCCTTTGCCTCCAACTCCGTTTTGAGGTCCGCCAGTGCCGAAACCTGGCGCTCGGTGTACTTGTCGATCCAGCGGTTGTGAATCAATCGGATCGGGACCGGGTTGAGGAAGTGCAGCTTCTCCCGGCCCGACCATCGCGTGACGACGAGCCCGGCCCCCTCCAACACCCGCAGGTGCTTCATGACGCCGAATCGCGTCATCGCGAGCTGCGACTCGAGCTCGGTGAGGGTGCGCCCATCGCCGGCGAACAGCAGATCGAGCAGGAATCTTCGCGTCGGGTCTGCCAGCGCCTTGAACACGCGATCGTCGGCGATCACGAAATAACAATATGTGACCCAATGGTCACATGTCAAGCCCGATCAACCCCCTCCAAGAGCTTCAACATGAAGGTAAATGAAGAAAAGCTAGGCTTGGGTTTTGCTGGCCGCGTCTACCAGGGGGTCAGGGCTTCTGGCCACGCCAGGGCGAGTCCACAAGAGCGAAGCACATGAAGCCGGTCCCGCTGCATTTCGATTCAAGCCCTTCAGCACCGAAAACCGCGTCAGTACCTGGTCCGCGAGCGTGCTCTTCCCCTAGAAATCTTCACGCCCTTCACGTCTTTATGGTGAAGGTTTTGTGATCAGTTACGCGCCGATACGTAACGGCCGTTCGACGGCCCCACGCGGGTGTTGACCGCCGGCGATGCAGCGGCAAAGATCGGGGCTGATGGGTGACCCCGCAGACCGTCATCGACGCCTGCGCGTGGTCCTCGACGAAGCGTTGCTGCAGGACGAGTCCACACGCGAGGCCTACGTCCACCGGGCGTGCGCGGATGATCCAGCGCTCGAGACAGAAGTGGTGCGGCTGTTGTCCGCCCACGAGGCGGCGCGCACGTTTCTCGAGCGGCCGGTACCGGCTGCCCTACGATCCGATGCCCATTTCAGCGGCACCGAGCGCTTCGACGTCGTGCGACGCCTGGGATCGGGCGGCATGGGCGTCGTCTACGAGGTGCACGACCGCGTCCGCGACGAGGTCGTCGCCCTCAAGACCTTCCTGGGCTCGAGTGGCGCCGATCTGTATCGGCTGAAGCGGGAGTTTCGCAGCCTCGCCGACGTGACCCATCCGAATCTTGCCTGTCTCTACGAGCTCTTCGTCGAGGAGGAACAGTGTTTCTTCACGATGGAGCTGATAGATGGTGTGCGCTTCGTCGAGTACGCTCGCGGCGCCGATCGAGCCCGCCGTTCCGACGATCGACTCGTGCCGGCACTCCGGCAGCTCGTGCAGGGCGTCTCTGAGCTGCACCGGCGGGGCATGCTCCACCGCGACATCAAACCGTCCAACGTGCTGGTGACAGCTCAGGGACGGGTCGTCATCCTCGACTTCGGTTTGATTGCCGAACGGCTGCCGCGGCACGCCGGCAACATCAGCTCAGGATGGAGCGGCACTCCGGCCTACATGTCGCCTGAGGAAGCGTTGGGCGCGACGCCGTCCGAAGCCGGCGATTGGTACGGCGTCGGCGTCACTCTCTATGAGGCGTTGACGGGGACGCTCCCGTTCGCCGGTACGGTCCGGGACGTGCTGCTGCGCAAGACGATTGCGGACCCGCCGGCACCAGCGATCGTCGAGCCTGGCATTCCCGCCCACCTGAACGCGATCTGCATGGGACTGCTGGCGCGGGACCCGGGAGAGCGCTTGTCCGGTGCCGAGGTGCTTCGCGCACTGACGCGCGATACCGGGGCAGTGGACGCCGACGCCGCGCGGAGCGCAATCGGCGACACGCCGTTCGTCGGCCGGGACCGCGAGCGCCACGCGCTGAGCGAGGCCTTCTCCGCGATTCAACACGGCACTGCCGCGGCCGTGTCCATCCACGGTCCATCAGGGATCGGCAAGAGCGCGCTCGTGCGTTGCTTTCTGAGCGAGATCGGCGCACGGGCCAGACGTCGTCGTGCTTGCCGGCCGCTGCTACGAGAACGAATCCGTGCCTTATCAAAGCGCTCGACGGCGTCATCGACGATCTGAGCCGTTATCTGGCGTCGATTCCCACTCAGGACGTCGAGGCGGTGCTGCCGGCTGATGTCGCGTCGTTGACGCGGGTGTTTCCCGTCTTGCGGCAGTTACACGCCGTCGCCGCCGAGCAGGATCGGCATCTCGAGCGTCTCGATCCGTTGAGCTTGCGGCGGCGGGCATTCGATGCGTTGCGCGATCTGCTGAGCCGGCTCGCGAGCCGCCAGCCGCTCGTGATGTGGATCGACGATCTGCAGTGGGCCGACGCGGACAGCGTCGTCCTGCTCGATGAGCTGCTGCGGCGTCCGCACGCGCCTGCCATGCTGACCGTGTTGTGCTTCCGCAGCGAAGAGACGGCAGAGAAGCCGTTCCTTCAGGCGTTGCTCGGGCGAGCGGGACGCGACCAGTGGTCGGCGATCTCGCTCGAGCCGATGAACGAGACCGAAGCGCACACCCTGATCGAGGCGGTGCTGCCGGTGTACTCGGGGCTCACCGGCGAGGACAGGATCCGCATGACGCGCGATGGCGGGGGCAGCCCATTCGTGCTCGAGCAACTGGCTCGCTACTCGAGCGCCCACCGCGTCGATCGGGATCGGCCGGCGACCTTTGCGGCCATGTTCGCGTCGCGGCTCGATGCGCTCTCGCTGGACGCGCGCGGCTTCCTCGAAACCCTCGCCATCTGCGGCCGGCCGATGGCGCCAGACCTCATCTGCGAGGCGTGCGGGATTGCCCGCGACCGCCAATCACTCGTCGCCATGCTCCGATCGTCCCACTTGATCCGCAGCAGCGGCTCGTCGGAGCGGATCGAGACCTACCACGATCGGATTCGCGAGGTCCTGGCCGCGCGCGTGGCTCCCGACGCGCTGCGCCGGATTCACGGCCTCGTGGTCCGGGCGCTCGTGCAGCGGCGCAGTGAAGACTGTGAGGCGCTGTTCGAGCACTATCAAGGAGCGGGAGAGACTGAGCATGCGGCGATTCAGGCGGGGCATGCCGCCGAGAAAGCCGGCGCGGCCCTCGCCTTCGATCGGGCGGCGTCCTTTTACCGGCATGCGCTGAGGCTGACGCCGGCCTCGCCGGCCGCCCACACGTGGCAGATCGGGCTCGCGCACGCTCTGGCCAACGCGGGCCGACCGGCCGAGGCGGCCGAGGCATACAGCGCCGCGGCGCCGGCCGCCGACCGGGCCGGGCGGGTCGAGCTCCTGCGGCGCGCGGCCGAGCAGTTCCTGATCGGCGGGCACATCGATCGAGGGTTGGACCTGATCCGCACGGTCCTCGCAGAAGTCGGCCTGCGGTCGGCCCGAAGCTCGCGGTCGGCGCTGTGGTGGCTTCTCTGGCGGCGCGCGCGGCTGCACTGGCGAGGGCTGCACTTTGTCTCGAGATCTGCCGACGCGCATCGACGCCGATGTCCTCCTGCGCATCGATACGTGCTGGTCGGCGGCAGCCGGACTGGCGCTCGTGGATGTCATCCACGGGCTGGACTTCAGCGTGCGTCATCTCCTGATGGCGCTCGAGGCCGGCGAACCGTACCGCCTCGCGCGCGGGATGGCGCTCGAATCGGCCGCCCGAGCTGCGTCTCCGAACGGCAGAACGCTCAGCCGGACACTCATTCAACAGTCGAGGGAACTGGCGGCCCGGGTCCCGACAGCCCGATGCGCTCGCGATGTCGATTCTGGCAGACAGCATAAGTGCGATCGCTGTGGGCGAATGGAAGCGCGGCCTGACGCTCTCCGAGCGGGCATTGGCCCTCTTGCGCGACGAGTGCGTCGGGGTCACCTGGGAATTGAACATGGCGCAGAACATGGTGCTCTGGGCCCTGATGTATCTCGGTGAGCTCGGTGAAGTCTCGCGCCAGGTGCCGCCGCTTCTTGCCCATGCGCGGAGCCGCGGCAACCTGTACCTCGCCACCGAGTTGTGCACGCGCTGCAACTACGCGTGGCTGGCGGCAGACCACCCTGACGACGGCGAGCGCGCGATCATCGAGAGCATCGCCGCGTGGTCGCAGAAAGGATTCCATCGTCAACACTACAGCGCGATGCTCGCACGGGTACAGACCAACCTCTATCGCGGCGACGGTCAGGCGGCGTGGCGGTTGCTCGACGCACAGGAGCCGCTG
Organism: uncultured Acidobacteriota bacterium; assembly: GCA_963816795.1. Classification (GTDB taxonomy): domain Bacteria; phylum Acidobacteriota; class Vicinamibacteria; order Vicinamibacterales; family SCN-69-37; genus CAWFLT01. The sequence continues at coordinate 55,611 of CAWFLT010000013.1, forward strand.
CTCCGGCGATCGCTGCTGACGCGGGTCCAGGTCTTTCGCATCGAGGCGCTCTACCTGCGGGCCCGGAGCGCGCTGGCGATCGCCGCCGCCGAGGGTTCCAGCCGTCTCCTCTCCGTGGCTCGCGACGGCGCGCGCCGCATCGCCAGAGAACGTATGCCGTGGTCCGATCCGATCGCCCTGCTTCTCAACGCCGGCAGCGCGTACCTGGAGGGAAACACTCCACTGGCCCTGCGACACCTCCATGACGCCGCCGGCCGATTCGATCGGGCTGACATGGGGCTGTACCGCGCCGTCGCCTGGCAGGCGATCGGCGCACTGCAGGACGACGAACAGGGGCGCGACCTTCGGCAGCAGGCGGACGCGTGGATGGCCGCGCAGCAGATCAAGAACGCGGCCGCGATGACTCGCATGCTCGCACCGGGGTTCAATTCCTCAACGGTTTACCGGTCATGAGCGTGTGCTGAATGCGTTCGAGCGTTTTCGGCTCGCCGCACAGCTTGAGAAACGCTTCACGCTCGAGATCCAGCAGGTGTTGCTCCGAGACCGTCGTCCGGTGCGGCAGTGCGCCGCCGGCGAGAACGGTCGCGAGCGTGCGGCCGACGAGCGGCGTCGTGCTCGCTGATGCGTCCGGCCCGCCACGCCAGGCGCACGCCGAGCTCGAGCGCGGCAAGAACGCTGTCTCCGCCGACAGGAATCGCGGTTCGGGGTAGCGGCGGCCGATAGCCCTGGCGCGCGAGCTCGAGGCCGACGGTTTTGGCGTCCGACAGCAGCCGCTCGCGGTTCATCGTGATCCCGTCGACGTCACGCAGCAGCCCGAGCCGGACGGCGTCGGCGCCGCTCGTGGAAACTTTGGCCAGACCGATCGTCTCGAAGACGCGTTGCACGGCCGGCAGCAGATCCGCCTGAGGCGCGGGCGCAGGCTCGACCGATCGGGCGAGCATCTCCTTGGTCCCGCCCGCCGCGGGGATCAGGCCGACGCTGGTTTCGACCAGGCCGATGTAACTCTCGGCGGCCGCCTGGACGCGATCGCCGTGCAGGCAGATCTCGCATCCGCCACCAAGCGCCATGCCTGCGGGACACACCACGACGGGCACGCTCGAATAACGAAGCGCAGAGGTGGCCGCCTGGGCGGCTCGAATCAGGCCGTCAATCTCGTCCCAGCGGCCGGCCTGCGCCGCGAGGAGCAGCAGCCGCAGATTGGCGCCAGCCGAGAAATCCACGCCGTCGTTGCCGACGATCAGCGCGGCGAAGTTGGCGGTCGGCTTCCTCCACGCCGGCATGGAGCATCTCGAGCGTGTCGCCGCCGATCGCGTTCATCTTCGAGTGGAACTCGACGGCCAACGCGCCGTCGCCGAGATCGACGAGGCTGGCACCGGCGTTCTGCCGGACGACGCGCTGTCGATCCCTGGCGGCCCGCAGGATCTGAAGATCGCCGCCGGCGGGTGGCACGCGGCCATCGCGAAACCGGTTGCGACTCGCCGCGATCACGTCCTCGATCAGAGGTGGCGGCGCCGGCTGGCCGAGCGCGTCCAGCAACTCGCGCAGACCGATCGCGTCGCAGATCTCGAACGGTCCCAGCTCCCAGCCGAAGCCCCACTGCATCGCCCGATCGACGTCGTCGATCGAAGGCGCGATCGTGGGGGCCACCCGCGCCGTGTACAGCAGCATCGGCCCGAGCGTGCGGCGGAGGAAGCGACCCACAGGATCGCGGCCGAGAAACAGCGTTCTGATGCGCGCGCCGACGTCGTCGATGGCCCGCGCGGCGTCCAACGCCGGCAGGCGGACAGGCTGCTTCGGCCGATACGTGAACGTCGCGGGATCGAGCGTGAGGATCTCGGACGATCCGTCGGGTTTCTTGCGGCGTTCGTAGAAGCCACGGCCGCTCTTTTCGCCAACCCAGCCACGCGCGATCAACTGTTCGACGATCGGCGGCAAGGCGAACGCCCGCCGCGCCTCGTCGTCGGGCAGCCGCTCCGCCAGGTCGCGCACCACGTGGCCGAGCACGTCGATGCCGGCGATATCCATCGTCCGGAAGGTCGCGCTCTTTGGACGCCCGAGCGCCGGCCCGGTCATCGCGTCGATCTCTTCGACGGTGTGCTCACCGGATTCGAGCGCGCGGAGGAGATGCATCAGCCCGTAGAGGCCGATGTGGTTCGCGATGAAGCCCGGCGTATCCCGTGCGATGACGACGCCTTTGCCGAGGCGGAGATCGGCAAAGTGCCTCAGGCTCGCGACGACGGCGGGATCGGTGTCGCTCGTCGGGATGATCTCGAGCAGGCGCAGGTATCGCGGCGGGTTGAAGAAATGCGTGCCCAGCCAGTGACCGCCGGAATTCGTCGCTGCGGCCCTCGGCGATCGCAGCGATCGGAATGCCCGATGTGTTGGATGTGACGATCGAGGCCGGCTGGCGGACCGCCTCGATCCGCTCGAGCAGCGATCGCTTGACACCGAGGTCTTCGACGACCGCCTCGACGATCCAATCGACGCCGCCGATCGTCGGGCAGGTCGTCGAAGCCTGCGGTCGTGATCAGCTCGATGGCTTCGGGCGTGTAGAACGGATCCGGCTTCAGCGCGCGCGCACGGGCGAGACCCTGGCGCGCCAACTCGGGTGTCAGATCGAAGAGCCGCGTCGGCACGCCGGCGTTGGCCAGATGCGCCGCGATCTGCGCGCCCATCGTTCCAGCGCCGAGCACCGCAGCGGAGCGGATCATCCGCGTCCGATAGTACACGCGCAGCTCGGTCGACATCGCGGCGGAGCCGTGTCATCCTCTGGCGTTTCGGCGCCTGCTCACTCGGGTCCGGAAAGATGTCACAATTGTCAGCCGCGTCGAGCGGGTGCGCCCCAGTCCTGCCGAAGCAGATCACGAGGAGGCGAAATTGGCACTGTTCAAGCTGCTGCTCAAGGGGTTTGAGTTCCCGGCCGACCTCCCGGCCAAGAATTCCAACTTCCGCTTCGTCTACCAGCTGCGGCATTTCGACGCCGCCGATGAGACATGGGTCACGACTGAATCCGTCTCGCCGGGACTGAGCTCGTATTGGGAGTGCGATCAGTCGAAGGCGAAAGGCGGCGGTCAGGCGAAATACGTGCGGGACGCCGCGAACCCGCGGTTCGGCGCGCTGTCGCCGTGGGACCAGGTCATCGTGCTGGTGAACTCCAGCGAGCTCTTCCAGATGAGGGTGGTCGTCTACGACGTCAACCGGGCCGACTGGGTCGATCGGCTCCGGGAGATCGGAGAGGGCCTGCTCGGCGCGCTGGTGGGCGCCGCGAAGAATCTCCCGATGCTCGCGGCTCCTGTGGGGACCGTCCTCGAGAAGGTCAAGGAGGCACTGGTCGACCTGATGGCCAGGAAGGACACCGTGCTGTTTTCCTTGATCTACGAGTTCGGCAGCGACCAGAGCACTCAGACGATCAACCTGCCGCACGGTGGTTATACCATGCGGCTCGAACTGGTCACGAGCGGTCAGGCGGCAGTGGCACGGGTCGCCGCGGGCGCGGCACTGACGAAGGGACGCATCGACACGAGCAGCGCATTCGCGCACGTGCCGGCGCCGCCTTCGGCACAGCGGTCGACGGCCAGGGTCTCGACGAAGCGAGCGAAGAAAGCGTCCAGAAAGTAGGTCGAGTCTCTACCCATGCAGCTCCCGATCTCCGGCCGTCGTCCTCGAATCGCGGCGATGGGACTGCTCGGTCTCGTCCTGATAGCGGCGGCGGTGCACGCCGGGCGCACGCGCGACACGCTGCCAACGGCCCTGTCCGATCGCGAGTTCTGGTCACTCACCGAACAGTTGTCCGAGCCGGACGGCTTCTTTCGATCCAACTCGGGATCGCCGGACAACCTGCTTTCGAACGAGAGCAATATCTCAACGGTCGCCGCTGCGCTCAATGAGCGCGTCAAGCCCTCGGGCGTGTACCTGGGTGTCGGCCCCGAACAGAACTTCACCTATATCGCCGCCATCCGGCCGCGGATCGCGTTCATCACGGACATCCGGCGCGGGAACCTGCACCTGCATCTGATGTACAAAGCGCTCTTCGAGCTGTCAGCGAATCGCGCGGACTTCGTGGCACGGCTCTTCACCCGCAGCCGGCCACCGGGCCTGACCAGCACGTCCACCGCGGCAGCGCTGATGGCCGCGTACCAGCGCGTCGAACCGGGCGATGACGCCGCGTTCAAGGCGAACCTGAAGGACATCGTCGACCACCTGACCAAGTCGCGCGGCTTCCCGCTCGCGGCCGACGACCTCGCCGGCATCGAGTACGTCTACCGGAACTTCCATCGATTCGGACCTGACATCCATTACACGTCGTCCATCAACGGCAGATCGGGATCACGCTCCAGTTACGCCACGATCATGGCCGCGACCGATGGGATGACGGGGGTGGAGCGCACGTACCTCGCGAATGAGGACCATTTCGTGCTGGTGAAGACCCTCCAGAGCCGGAATCTGATCGTCCCAATCGTCGGCGATTTCGCGGGACCGAAAGCCCTGCGGGCGGTCGGCGCGTTTCTCAAGGAGCGCGGTGCCGTCGTCAGCGCGTTCTATGTGTCGAACGTCGAGATGTACCTGCAGCGCAATGGCGTCTGGCCGGCGTTCTGCGCCAATGTGGCGACGATGCCGCTCGACACGGCGAGCGTGTTCGTCCGGCCCGGCAGCGGACGGAGCCGGCACGTTGAGCGCGATGGCGGCTGAGACGGCGAGCTGCGCGTTCAGGTCGCGCCAGATTCCGGGGCGTTGAACCGGCCGTAGACGCTCTACGTCTAAGGACGTAGACTGTCTACGCCCATGAACAAATCTCCCGACGATCGCCGCCTCGATCTGCTCCAGGGGACCCTCGACATGCTGGTCCTGCGGACGCTCCAATGGGGGCCGCAGCACGGACACGGCATCGGCCAGGCGATCCGGGCGCAGTCGGACGACCTCCTCAAGGTCGAAACCGGATCGCTCTATCCGGCGCTGCACCGGCTCGAGAAGCGCGGCTGGCTGAAGGCCGAGTGGGGCGTGAGCGAGGCCAACCAGCGCGCGAAGTACTACCGGTTGACCGCCACCGGCAAGGCGCAGTTGTCGCGTGAGCACGATCGCTGGTCGCAGTTGGTCCACGCGATTGGCCGCATCATGAACCCGGCACCAGAAGGCAAGGACTAGCCGTGCGCCCTGACGAACGCGACCTCGACGACGAGATTCGCGGCCACCTCGCTCTCAGCGTGAAGGATCGGATCGATCGGGGCGAAGCCCCTGACGCCGCTCGTCGCGCCGCGCTCGATGAATTCGGCTACGTCCCGTCGATTCGCGACTCGATGCGTCAGGTCTGGTACAGCCGCTGGTTCGATGCCGCCGCGGATTTCTGGCAGGACATGCGCATCGGGCTCCGCTCGCTGCTCCGCGCCAAAGGCCTGGCCGCCACCGTCGTGGTCACCCTCGCGCTCGGAATCGGTGCCAACGCCGCGATCTTCAGCGTCGTGCGCGGCGTGCTGCTGCGCCCGCTCGTCAATCGCGGCGAGGATCGGTCTGGTCTACATCGGCCAGAGCGCGCCGGGCCTCGGCGCCGCCAACAGCACGTTCTCGGTCCCCGAGATCGAAGATTTCAAATCGCGCGCGACGACCATCAGCGCCTTCGGAGATTTCTCGACGATTGGCTTCACGATGGTCGGCCTCGGCGACGCGCGAGTCGTGAAGGCCGGCGTCGTCAGCGGCTCGTTCTTCGAGGTGATGGGCCTGCAGCCGGTGCTCGGCCGGCTGATCGAGGCGTCCGACGATGGCCCCGCTGCGGCAAGCGTGGCAGTGCTGACGCATCGTTTCTGGACCGACTCGCTCGAAAGCGATCCGTCCGTCATCGGGAAGGTCATCCAGCTCGGCGCCAACAACACGACCGTCGTCGGCGTGCTGGAGCCGTCAGTGCCGTATCCCGCTGACACGGAAGTCATCGCGAACGTCGTGACGAGCTCGCATCATCTCGACGCGACGATGGTCACCGAGCGGACGCATCGCATGACGGAGCTCTTCGGCCGGCTGGCGGTCGGGGCGTCAGTGGAGGACGCGCGCGCCGATCTGATCGCCGTGCACGCCGCGATGATGCGCGATCATCCCGGCGCCTATCCGGCGAGCGCCGGCACCCGGATCACCGTCAGGCTGTTGCGCGATCAGATCACGGCGCCGGCCAGAACGATTCTCCTCATCCTGGTCACGGCGGCGGGCCTGGTGTTCGTGATCGCCTGTTCGAACGTCGCCAACCTCATCCTGGCGCGCTCCCTCCGCCGCGAGGGTGAGCTGGCGGTGCGCGCCGCGCTCGGCGCCAGCCACGGCGCGCTGCGACGGACACTGCTCGCCGAAAGCCTGGTGCTGTGCGGCGCCGGTGCTGTGCTCGGCGTGTTGTTGGCGCATCCACTGCTGGCGGTCGTCGCCCGCTTCGCGGCACGATTCTCGGTGCGCGCGGTCGAGGTCACGGTGGACAACAGCCTGCTCGGCGTCGGCGCCGGCCTGGCGATCGCGGCGGCGGTCCTGCTGGCGTACATCCCGCGCCTCCCCGCCTTCGCCCCTCCGGGGCTTCGGCGCGGCGGGCCTGTCCACCGTAGCCTTGGCGAAGGTGGAAGCGTCAGGATCACTCCAAGCACCAACCGGCGGCTGCGCGCATTCGCCATGACGCAGATCGCGTTCTCGTTCGTCCTGCTGGCCGGTGCCGGAACGTTGCTGAGCTCGCTGCTCGCGCTTCAGACGGCAGACACCGGCATCGACCTGCGGCAGGTGCTGGCCCTCGATCTTCCGACGCCGTCGATGAGCCTGCGGGACGCCAAGGAGAAGGCGTTCTATCAGGACCTCACGCGACGGATCGACCAACTGCCCGGCGTCGAGGGCGTCGCGCTCGGGACCACCGTGCCGTGGCGCGACGCCGGACGCCTGTCCAACACGCTCCAGTACACCGTCGAGGGCCATGCGATCGCGCCCGGCCAGGAGTACCCGCGGGCGAGGTTGCGGGCGATCGCGCCCGGCTTTTTTACCGTGCTCGGCGTCCCGATGATCGCCGGCCGCGAGTTCACGGACGACGACAGCGCCGAGAACGAGCCGGTCGTGATCGTGAGCGAGAGCATCGCCAACCGTCTGTTCGCCGGCCGCGACGCGGTGAATCAGATCTTCTGGTGGACGGATCCGCTGTTCGACAAAGCTCAACCGCGCCGCATCGTGGGCGTGGTGAGGGACGTGGACGATGAGCATCTAGTTCCGCAACCGGCGCCGACGATCTATCACCCGGTGCAGCAGATCGGCGTCGCCGGGCGGTTGTTCGTCCGCGCGGAGGGCGACCCGTACTCGCTGGTCTTGCCGCTGCGGCAACTGATTCACGAGATCTCGCCAAACCAGCCAGTGGAACGCGCCGCGACGCTGGCGGACGTCCGCGCCGAGGTGCTGTCGCCAAACCGGCTCAGCGCGCTCGTGCTTTCAGGATTCGCCGGGGTCGCGCTGCTGATCGCGATGGTGGGTGTCGCCGGCGTCCTCGCATTCTCGGTCAACGCTCGGACCCGTGAGTTCGGTGTGCGGCTGGCCCTCGGTTCGTCTCCGCGTCGTCTCCTGCTCGGTGTCGTGCTCGAGGGCGCGCTCATCGTCGGGATCGGCATCGCGGCTGGAGCCGCCGGCGGCTTCGCATTCTCGAGCATTGCGACGAGCTATGTGGACAACATCCGGTTCCCGGGCGTGCTACCGATCGCCGGCGCCGCGCTCATTCTCGCCGGCGCCGCGGTCGTCGCCTCGCTGATGCCCGCCGCGCGGGCGTCCCATGTGGATGTCTTGCAAGCGTTGAGGTCGGAATAGATGCAGACCAACACCTCAGTCACTCGGAAACCGATTCGGCTGTGGCCCGGCGTCGCCGCTGCGGTCGTGATTTGCGTGATGCGGTTCATCCTGCCACTCGCGGTCCCGGACACCCTGCTCATCGGTATGCTCGGCGCCCTGGCCGGCGTCGTGATTATCCTGGTGTGGTGGCTGTTCTTCAGCCGCGCGCCGTGGGTCGAGCGCATCGGCGCCCTCCTCCTGATCGTCCTGACGCTGTACGTGACGAAGTGGCTGGTGCATCCGTCCATCGCCGGCGGCATGATGGGCCTGCTGCTCCCGATCGGCGCTGCGCCCATCGTGGCCGTGGCGCTCGTCGCGGCGGTCGCGCTCAGTCGCAACCACTCAGCGAGCGTCCGCCGCGCCTCGATGGCCGTCGCGATCCTGCTGGCGTGTGGAGTGTTCACTCTGCTCCGGACCGACGGCATCATGAGCGGCGCCTCACAGTTCGCCTGGCGGTGGACGCCGACGGCAGAAGAACGGCTCCTCGCTCAGCAACGCGACGAGCCGGCCATCGCGCCGCCACCGGCGCCACCCAGTACCGAACCTGTGGCCGTTCCACCGGCGCCGGTCGCGGTGGCGCCCACCAGCGTCCCAGTGCCGACGGAAGCCTCCAGGCCGGCGGCTCCAAAACCGCTTCCCGCTGACACCGCCCCGGAGTGGCCCGGGTTCCGCGGTCCGCATCGTAATGGCGTCGTGAATGCCGTCCACATCAACACCGATTGGTCGGCCGCGCCGCCGGTCGAGATGTGGCGGCGGGCGATCGGACCGGGGTGGTCGTCGTTCGCGGTCCGAGGCGACTTGTTCTATACGCAAGAGCAGCGCGGCGACGACGAAATCGTCGCCTGTTACCGGGTCAGCACCGGCGCGCCGGTGTGGAGGCACCGCGACAAGGCGCGGTTCTGGGAGTCGAACGGCGGCGCCGGCCCGCGCGCGACGCCGACGCTCAGTCACGGACGCGTCTATGCGTTCGGCGCGACGGGCATTCTGAATGTGCTCGATGCCGGCAGCGGCGCGCGCATCTGGTCGCGCAACGTCGCGTCCGACAGCGAGACGAAGGTGCCGATCTGGGGCTTTTCCAGCTCGCCGGTGGTCGTCGACGATCTGGTGATCGTCGCGGCGTCCAGCAAGCTGGCCGCGTACGATCTCGCGACGGGTCGCCCACGCTGGTTGGGCCAGGCCCACGGTGGCAGCTACAGCTCGCCGCACCTGCTCACGATCGATGGCGTCCCACAGATCGTGTTGCTGAGCGCTGCCGGCGCGACAAGTGTCGCCGTCTCGGACGGCACGCTCCTCTGGGAACACGCCTGGGGCGGTGGAACGCCCATCATTCAGCCCTCAGTCACCGAGAGCGGCGACATCCTGGTCAGCGCCATGTCGGCCACCGGAGGCCTCGGCACCCGGCGGCTGGCGGTCGCACGTGCCGGCGGCGGATGGAATGTGCAGGAGCGGTGGACCTCGACGGGCCTGAAGCCGTACTTCAACGACTTCGTCGTCCACAAGGGCCACGCGTACGGATTCGACGGCAGCATCCTCGCGTCCATTGACCTCGAGGACGGCAAGCGCAAGTGGAAGGGCGGCCGCTACGGTGAAGGCCAGCTCGTCCTTCTGCCCGGCCAGGACGTGTTGCTGGTGCTCTCGGAGGAAGGCGAGCTGGCGCTGGTGTCGGCGACGCCAGACAAGTTCGCCGAGGTCGCGCGATTCCCGGCGATCGACGGCAAGACGTGGAATCATCCGGTGGTCGTCGGCGACGTCCTGCTCGTGCGCAACGGCGAAGAGATGGCCGCCTTCCGGTTGCCGACGGTGGCTCGCTGAAAGATCTTTTCACCACGCACGCTTTTTCACCACGAAGGACACGAAGCACACGAAGGAAGCAGATCTCTAAATCTTTAAAATTTTCAAATCCCCAAATCTCCAGATCCACCAATTCGTGGTGAGATCTTGAGAGAGCATGCTTGGCGAGACCCTCGCGCGTTATCGCATCACTGCCCGGCTCGGCGCCGGGGCGATGGGCGAGGTCTACCGCGCCGAGGATCAGCGCCTCCGGCGCCAGGTCGCGCTCAAGGTCGTCCGGCTGACGGGAAACGACGACACCATGTCGCGACGCCTGCTGGCGGAAGCGCGCGCCGCCTCGGCCCTGTCCCACCCCAATATCGCCGTCGTGTATGAAGTCGACGAAGCCGATCGGGAAGACGGCCGCGTCGGCTACATCGCCATGGAGTACGTGGACGGGCGGACGCTGGCCGAGATCGCGACAGACGGGCTGCTTCCGCTCGACACCATCCTGGATCTGGGCCGGCAAATCGCGCTGGCGCTCGCCGACGCGCACGCGCATGGTCTCGTGCACCGCGACATCAAGCCGTCGAACGTGATGCTGACCGGGTCGGGGCTGGTGAAGATTCTCGACTTCGGCCTGGCGTGCTGGTCGGGACCGGCGCCGGCCGGCGACGTCTCGACCCGCACCGCGGACCTTCGGCAGGACACCGCACGCATCGTCGGGACCTTTCCGTACATGTCGCCGGAACAGGCCACCGGCAAGGCCGTGGACGGACGGAGCGACGAGTTTTCGCTCGGGAGCGTGCTCTACGAGCTGCTCGCGGGGCACCGGCCGTTCGACGGCAGGAACATGATCCAGATTCTCGCCGCCGTCATTCATCTCGATCCGCCGCCGATCACGGCCCGGGCCAGCGATGCACGGATGCCCGCCGTTGAGCGCATCGTCCGCCGGATGCTCGATAAGGACCCCGTCAATCGGTACGCCGACCTGTCGGTCGTGGCGCAGGCGCTCGGCAGCGCGGCGCGCGGCGCGTTGGCGGATGCGACCGCCGTCGGCAGCAGCACCACGCTGCTGGCGGTCAGCGACTTTCAGAACCTGACGGCTGATGCCGGCGACGACTGGCTGGGCACCGGCATCTCTGAAACGCTCAGCGCCGATCTTGCCGGTCTCGAAGGCGTGACGGTCGTTCCGCGAGTCCGGCTGCACGAGCTCCTGCGGACACTCGCGCAGGAGACCGGCGAGACAGACGAGCGGCTGCGGCTCCGCGCCGCCCGCACGCTCGGGGCGCGGTGGCTGCTCGCGGGCAGCTTTCAGCGCGCCGGCGACGCCGTGCGCGTCACGGCGTCGCTTGTGGACGCCACGACCAGCCTGGCGGCGCGGACGATGCGGGTCGATGGCCGGCTCGACGAGATTTTCGCGCTTCAGGATCGCCTCGTGCTCGATCTCGCCGACGCACTGCGGGCCGTGATCAAGCCGGCGGCGCTCCCGGCGCAGGAAACCAGCGTCGTCGCCGCCTACGAGGCGTTCGCGAGAGGCGTCGTCAATCTCCGCGCCGAGACGTACGAGTCGCTGGATCGCGCGGTCATGCTCTTCGAGCGGGCGGTCGCGCTCGACCCGCAGTACGCGCGGGCGCACACCGAGCTCGGCGTGGCGTATTCCACCAAGGCCGATTACCTGGCGATGGCCGATTTGCGTCCGCGCGCGGAAGCGAGCCTGCGGCGCGCGATCGATCTTCACCCCGAGGACGTCCGGGCCTGGCGTGAGCTCGGCCAGGCGCTCATCGCGATGGGACGAGAGCGGGAAGGGTTCGACGCCGTCACTCGCGCGGTCGAGCTCGCGCCGGACGATTATGGCGCGATCGGGTCCATGGGGCGCGCGCTCTTCATCGGCCGCGCGCAGTTTGCCGAGGCGGCGACGTGGTTCGAGCGGGCGCTGGCGGCCAACCCCGGCGCCGGCTGGTTCGCCTTGCAACTCGCGCACTGCGCGGCGCTGATCCGCGATTTCGAACGCGGAGAGCGCGCGGCCCGGCAGGCGATCGCGCTCCAGGAGGCGTTTCTCTCAGGACGAGAAGGCGGCGTCCTGATCGTCGGCGCGTCGATGCGGCTCGGCCATCTCGAGGCCCTGCAGGCGAGGCCGGCCGAGGCGATTCGCCACTTCCGGCGCGAGATCGAGTTCTTGACCAGCATCGATCATGCCCTGCGCAACCGCATCATCGTCGAGCTCAACGTCCGTCTGGGATCGGCATATCTCGCGCTCGGAGAGACGCGGAAAGGGCATGCCGTGCTGGACGTCGCGCTGGAAGGCTTCGATCGGCGCGTCCGCCTCGGCGCCGACGAGCCGTTCACTCGCTACTACGCCGCGGCGGCCCACGCGCTCAAGGGCGACAACGACACCGCCATCGTCTTCCTCGAGCGCGCGGCCATGGAACGGCGCGCCTTCACGATCGAGCGCGCACGGATCGAGCCGGAGTTCGACAGTCTCCGCAGCGAGTCGCGGTTCCAAAGGCTCTTGTCTGTTTGACCACGAAGGACACGAAGCGGCCTGCTACTCCCATCCGATTCGTTGCGGCCGGTAGTGGCGGCGTTCGTGCGCCGCGAGGTGATCGGGGCGGACGAAGAGCCTGGCCAGGACGACGCCGGCGACAAAGCCGCCGACGTGCGCCCAGAACGCGACGCCGCCGCCTTCGGCGCCCATTCTCGCCAGGCCGCCGACAAACTGGAGGAACGCCCAATAGATGAGCATGCCCCAGGCCGGAAGCGCGATCGTCGTCCAGTAGAAGCCCAGAGTGACGAGGCAGAAGACGCGTACGCGCGGAAAGAGCACGAGGTAGGCGCCCATCACGCCGCTGATCGCGCCAGAGGCGCCCACCATCGGGATGGAAGAGTTCGGATCGGCCACCACCTGCAACCCGGCCGCGGCGAGGCCGCAGACGAGATAGAAAATCACGAACCGCGGCCGCGTCATGGAGTCCTCGACGTTGTTGCCAAACAACCAGAGGAACCACATGTTGCCGATGAGGTGCATCCACGATCCGTGGAGGAACATCGAGGTGAAGAGGTGCGACCACTGCGGCCCCGCGTCGGTCTCGCAGACGAGCCGATCGCTCATCGGCATCTGCACGCCCGGCGGCACCGTGCCGGTCAGCTCTCCGGGAATCAGGCCCAAGGTTGCAGACCGACTCCGCCAGCGGATACTCCGCACCGGCCCCCTGGACGAACACCCACATCGCGACGCACATCGCAATGAGGACGGCAGCGACGACGGCAAACCGTTGCGTCGCGTTCTCATCATGAAAAGGAAACATGGGGGGACTGATAAGAGCTTAGCAGGTACGACGGGTACGACAGGTACGAGAGGTACGACGGGTACGAAGGGCACGACGGGTACGAAAGGTACGACGGGTACACGAACCCAATGTCACTACGTACCTCGCGTACCCGGCGTACCCAGGTACCTCCCGTACCCGTCGTACCCCGTTACCCGTCGTACCCCTCGTACCCACCGTACCTGCCGTACCCGACTAAGATTTGCTTCGTGCCTCCCAAGATTGTCGTCGTCGGCGCCGGCGCGTTTGGTGGCTGGACGGCGCTCGAGTTGCTGCGTCGTGGCGCGCAGGTGACGCTGGTCGATGCCTGGGGGCCGGGCAACACACGTGCGAGCTCGGGAGGTGAGACGCGCGTGATTCGGGCGACGTACGGCAACCAGACGATCTACACACGAATGGCGATCCAGGCGCTCGCGCGTTGGCGTGAGTACGACCGCAGCTTCCAGACCGAGTGGCTGCGGATGACCGGAGTGCTCTGGATGCTCCGCCGCGATGATGCGTTTGGCGCGGCGTCGGTGGTCGCGTTTCGCGCTGAGCGGCACCCAATTGACGTGTTGAGCGTGGCGGCGGCTCGTCGACGATATCCCCAGATCAACTTCGACGGGGTCGCGTCGGTGCTGTTCGAGCCTGAGGCCGGCTACCTGCTCGCTCGTCGTGCGTGCGAACACGTCGCCGCCCGGGTGGTCGCCGAGGGAGGCGCGTATGTGCCCGGTGCGGTGAAAGGTCCGCTCCGCTTGACACGACGTGTCACGAGCGTTCCGCTGATCGGCGGCGCCACCATCGATGCCGACGGCTTCGTGTTCGCGTGCGGTCCATGGCTCGGCGCGCTCTTCCCCGACGAAGTGGGATCGGCCATCCGATCGACGCGGCAGGATGTCTTCTACTTCGGCACGCCCCCGGGTGACCGCCGCTACAGCGAAGAGGGACTGCCGATCTGGCTCGACATGGGCAGGCGCGTCATGTACGGCATCCCTGGCAATGCGCATCGCGGGTTCAAGGTCGCCGACGACACCAGCGGCCCGCCGATCGATCCGACCACTGGGTCCCGGGTGCCGCTGCCAGCCGGCCTGCGGCGGGTGCGGACGTTCCTGGCTCGCCGTTTTCCCAAGCTGGCGAGGCGCGCCGCTTCTGGGGACCGAGGTCTGTCAGTACGAAGCGACCGCCGACTCCCACTTCGTCATCGACCGGCATCCCCGCGCACCCAACGTCTGGATCGCCGGCGGCGGATCCGGCCACGGGTTCAAGATGGGGCCGGTGATCGGGGAAATGGTCGCGGCTGCCGTGCTCGGGCAGTCAACGCCCGACTCGGCATTCTCGCTCGCGCGGTTCGCGCGCCGACGCGCGGACGAAAAATGGACGTGAGTCGATACGTCGAGCGGCATGACCTCGCCCAAGAGCTCAACGTGAAGGTCGTGAAGAAAAGAGATTTTTTGGGCTTGCTGGCCGCGTCAAGTAAGAGGTCAGAGCTTCTGGCCGCGCCACGGGGCTCGACCTGCGAAGCACATGAAGCGGGTCCCGCTACATTCTCTTGTCAGAGCGGCGCCCCCGAGGCATCGTCAGTTCCTGATCAGTAAGGTCGTCGTGTCTTTTCCAAAGAGTTCTTCAGAACTTCACGTCTTCATGTTCAAGGTTTTGTCGCTCCGGCTCACTGGACCCACCAGGCAGTCAAATTCGCTACGATATTGCCATGCGACTGCCTGTCACTTTGTCTCATCGCGCTGCTGTCGTCTGTCGGCCGCGTCCCAGGACACCCCGGATGCCCGCGTCAAGCGCGTCCTCGACGACCCGAAATTCAAGGCCGCGATGGCGGTCCTGGATCGCGAGCACGATCGGATCGTGGCCGACATCGTCACGCTGACGGAGATCCCGGCGCCGCCCTTCAAGGAAGACAAACGGGGCGCGGCCTATCTCGAGATGCTGCGCCAGCACGGATTGACCGACGTCGAGCGCGATGCGGAAGGCAACGTGATGGGCGTCCGCAAAGGCACCGGCAACGGCCCGCTGATCGCGATCGCCGCGCATCTCGACACGGTGTTTCCTGAAGGCACTGACGTCAAGGTCAAGCGCGAGGGCACACGGCTGTCGGCACCGGGAATTGGCGACGACACGCGCTCGCTCGCCGTCCTGCTCGGAATCATCCGCGCGATGGACGCCGCCGGCTTTCGCACCCGGAGCGACATCCTGTTCATCGGCAACGTCGGCGAGGAAGGTCTCGGCGATCTGCGTGGCGTGAAACACCTCTTCCAGAAAGGCCCGTACAAAGATCGCATCGGGCTGTTCATTTCAATGGACGGCGCCGGTGGCGGCGACGACATCACGCACGGCGGTGTGGGCAGCAAGCGGTATCGCGCGACGTTCAAGGGGCCGGGCGGTCACAGCTACGGCGCCTTCGGCCTCGTCAATCCGGCGTTCGCGATGGGCAACGCGATCCAGAAGTTCGCGCGTCTCAAGGTGCCTGGGACGCCCAAGACCACCTTCAACGTCGGCGTGATGGGGGGCGGCACGTCGGTCAATTCGATCCCGTTCGAGAGCTGGATGGAAGTCGACATGCGCTCGGAGTCGCGCGCCGAGCTCGAGAAGTTGAACGAGACGTTCATCGGGCTCCTCAACGAGGCCGTGGTCGAGGAGAACAAGACACGGTCGACCAAGCAGGGCCCGATCACCCTCGACCTCAAGCTGGTTGGCGATCGACCGTCGGGGGAGACGCCGCGCGACTCGCTGATCGTGCAGACGGCGGCGGCAACGATTCGCGCCATCGGGATGACGCCGACCTACAGCTTCAGCAGCACGGACTCGAACATCCCGATCAGCCTGGGCATTCCCGCGATCACGATCGATTCAGGCGGTCGTGGCGGCCGCGCGCACGCGCTCGACGAGTGGATCGACGTCGAAAAGGCCTCGAGCCTGCGCGGGATTCAGTCCGCGCTGGCCCTGCTTCTCGCGCTCGCCGGCGGGAGTTAGTCGCGCCGGGTGAGGCGCTTCCTCGAAGCGGCCGGCGTCGACTACGTACAGTGGCGCGCGCTCGCGCGCGCCTACGTGCGACTGGACTTCGCGGCGCTTCGCGGGGCCAACGGACCACGAGCCGCCCGGCAGGCCGCGCTGCAGGAGTTGCTGGTCGCCGCCGGGTTCGGCGCATTTGGCGCGATTCCCGCCGCGATTGTCTGGCTCAGCCACGACAGCTTCTTTGCCGCAACGGTCACGGTCGCCGCCACCGTCTGGCTCGTCGGCACACTGGCCATGGCCTTCGTAGGCACGATTGCCTCACCGACCGACTACGGCATTCTCGGCCACCGGCCCGTCACCTCACAGACGTACCTGGCCGCCCGCACCACCGGTGTGCTCGTCAACGCCGCCGAAGCGACCGCGTTGTTCGGGTATCTGCCAGTCGTCGCGTTCGTCACGGCTCGACACGGATCATGGCTCGCTGGGCTGGGGGCCATCGCGGCCATTGCTATCTCCGGTGTGGCCGTCACGCTCGCGCCTCTCGCGCTCTACGCGTGGATGGTCCGCGCTCTCACGCCGTCGACGTTGAAGCGCGTCCTCGCGCTTGCTGGCATTGTCCCGGTGCTTGGGCTGATCGGCGGGTATGCGCTGGTTGGCTGGTGGCTGGCACACCAGGGTTGGGCCGGCGTGACCATCACGCTCGAGAAATCCGTTCGCACGATGTGGTTCCCGCCGACGTGGTTCGCCAGTTACGTGGAAATCGCGCGCGGCGAGATGGGCCTGGCCGAAGTGGCCGGTGTGGCGCTGACCGTACTAGTGATCGGCGCTCTCCTGATCGCGCTCCGCGGCCGGCTCGCCACCGACTACTCCGCGCACATTGGCCTCATTGAAGACGCGTCGGAGGAGGTGCGGTCGCGACACCTGCCTGGATGGCTGAAGCGGTCCGGCCACGAAATGCGGGCCGTGGCCCTTGTCGCGCGCGGCCTGTTACGCAGCGATCTGGCGCTGCGGGGGGCGGTGATCGCCGATCTGATGGTCCTCGCCGGACTGCTGATCGCGCTGATCGTGATGGATCCGGTCCCAGACCCGTTTTTGCCGAGAGCCGCGCGTCGGGGATACGGGTCTGCGACCTCCTTCCTCGTTCAGTACGGCGTCGTCTACCTGCCAGCGTCGTTTCATCAGCAATTCGTGATGTGCTCGTCCGCCTCGGCGTCCTGGGTGTTTTTTACCACTGCCGCCGACCCGGGCAAGCTCATCACGGCTGGGCGCGATGTGATCGCGCGGATGTTGCTCGTCCCGCTGACCGTGGCACTGTTCGTGTACTTTTCGTGGTCGTTCGGCCGGCTGGACCATGCCGCGATACATGCGCTGTTTCTCGGCACCCTCAGCTATGTCGTTCTGCAACTGATGTTCTGGCTCAACCCGCAGATGCCATTCTCAGTGCCCGTTGACGCTCGCCCGAAGAACCCGTTTCGCAACATCCGGCTTTTCGCAGCGACCACGGCGGCGATTATCGTCTGCGCGATCACGATCGATCTCATCTATCCGCTGCCGTTCGGCGCCGTCGCGGCCACTCTCGCAATCGCTGGACTGTCGCTGCTCGTGGAGGGCTCGACGCACCGCAAGCTGGCAAGGCACCGACCAGCGTTCCCGGCGTGAGAAAACCAAGCCGCGTGGAAGCGACAAAGTGCTTCGCGACAGAACACGGGGCTCACAGAGCCGCACGGAGGGCACGGCATCGCATAGCCGATTCGTCAAGAGCGCGGCGTGGCGTTTTCGATCTCTCCCTGACGCGATCGACGGACCTCTTCCGGGAACGCCGTGGCGTAGGCGAGGACCTGCTTGACGATCACCGGTGGCCACCGGAAATAGTGAGCAGTCTTAGCCAGGGACTTCGTGTCGTTGTATACGGCCAGGACCTCCCACACCGCAACTCGGTGGCCGGTCACATACGCCTCGCGTCCCGACCGCGAATCGCGTAGCGAGATCCCTGGGAACTCAGTTTCAAGGCGCTTTTCGCTCATCTGTGCCTCAATCGGCGAAACCGCAACAAACCCCCTCAGTACGGCGGTCGCCATAGTCAAACAGCGGGTGCTGAGTCGCCATTTGTGAGCGTGACCTCTGCACGGGAGTGTATCAAGCGCGGCGCCTGCTGTAGCGTGACGTCAAGTTCGAGGGCGCGCGGAATGCAGCGCGACTCGCTTCACGTGCTTCGCCCTTCGGACCCGCCGTGGCGCGGCCACTAGCTTGAGCTGATGGTTGGCGCGGCCTGAAAAACCTGAAGTTTGTTTTTCTTCACGTCCTTCACGTTGAAGCTTTTTGGTCGTTCGCAATCGCCGCCACCGACCGCAGCGCGAGCGCGACGAACGTCAGCGTGCCGTTCGTGCAGCCGCCGGTCGGAATCGTCGGCGATCCGACGACGAACAGATTGTCGTGATCGTGCGTGCGGCCGAAGCTGTCGACGACCGAGGTCGAGGGGTCGGTCCCCATCCGGCAGCCGCCGCCGGGATGGTCCTGATAGCCGAGCGCGCTGACGTTGCCCGCTCGGCCGTCGTTCGCTTTCGCGAGCTGACCGAAGAGCTGCTGGAAGTGCTGGCGCGTCCGCGCCTCTCGCTCGCGACTGGCGGCGTCGATCTGGTGGCGGATGACCGGCATCGGGTCGCCCCAGCGATTCTTCGTCGCTGAATCCAGCGTCAGCCTGCTGTCCTTGTCGGGATGCACGTCGTAATAGCCGCGGACGCGGGCCGTGCCGCGCGCCGTGCGCGTGCGCCAGTCGGCGAGGAGCGCGTCGCCGAGGAGCAGCTTGCCCGCAGCATCGCGCAGTTGCGGTCCTCGCCCGGCGGCGTTCTCCCAGACGCGCAAGTCGTGACGAACGTACGGCTGGTCGGTCCGGCAGCGAAAGAACTGCCGCGAGATGAGACTGTGCTGCTCGTTCATCCCCGGATAGATCTTGAGATCGAGATCGATCGTCGTTGAAAACGCGAGGTGCCCGGTCATGTAGCGGCCGACGTGATCCGAGGTGTTCGCGAGGCCGTTCGGGTACCGCGAATTGGCAGAGAGCAGAAGCAGGTGCGCACTCCAGCAGTAGCCTGAGGCGACGACGAACGTGCGGGCCCGATACTCGACCTGGTTGTCCGTGCCGTCCTGCTTCGCGCCGTGCGCGGCGACGATGCGCGAGGTGCGGTCGTCCAGGACGAGCCGGCGAATCAGCGTCTCGTCGTGCAGCTGAATCTTCTTCGCGGCGAGGAGCTGCTTGAACGTCCAGTCCGGTGAGTAGCGCGCGCCCGTCGGGCAGATCTCGCACGTGTTGCAACGCTGGCACCGGCCGCGCCCGCCGTAGCCGGCGACCGTGTTCTTCGCCTGCGGGGTCGTCCAGAACCTGATGCCGCTCTGCTCGGCCCACCCTTTGAGCTGGATCAGATTGTGGGTCATCGTCATCGCCGGCATCGGATACGGTTCGGAACGCCAATCCTCGGCGATCGGGCTCGGCTCACCCGAGACCCCAAGCCGGCGCTCGGCCTCGCAGTAGAACTTCTCCAGATCCTTCCAGTCGAGCGGCCAGTCGACCGCCAGGCCGTACAGCGACTTCAGCCTGGTGTCCTCTTCCGAAAACCGGTTGCAGACGCCGCCCCAATGGAGCGCCGATCCGCCAACGGCCATCGCGCGCGAGATGACGCCTCGTGCGGATTGATCCGGGATGTAGTCGCCAGGCCACGCGTGCTCGCCGTAGTCGGCGGCCCGCTGGCGATATTCGAACCGCCGCTCGGCGTCGAACACGCGTTTGCCGGCGTCGATGACGATGACCGAGACGCCGGGACGCACTTCAGTCAGCTTCTCGGCGATCATCGCGGCCGTGATGCCGCCCCCGATGATGACGACGTCGGCCTCGTGGCGCGCCACGTCAGCGATCCTCCAAGGGGGCCGGGGCACGCTCTGATCCGTCGAGGGTGCGGCAGCTATCGCGATTGATCTGCGCGCGGTAGGCGAGATTCCAGGCCGCCTGGCTGTTGAAGTAGTGGCCCATGAAATCGGCGATGAGGCTCGCCCCGGCCGGCCGCGCCGGCAGACGCGCCACGCCCTGGCCTTCGTTGAGCGCCGCTTCGACGATCGTCCGCCGGGCGTCGATCGAGAGCGCGGCGAACGACCGGCCGCCGGCCGCGCGAGCACTCGTGTCGAGCGCCGCGAACTGCGCCGGGTAGCGGGCGGCAGGCGAAGCGCCGGTCGGCGTGCTCACGGTGGAGGACCCGTACCCGTAGCCGCGATCGGCCCCTTCCCGGTAGTCGCGCACCCAATTGGCGAACGCGTCGACGGCGCTCTTCCGGCCGGCGGCGCCGGCGGCCGACGGCAACACGACTTCGGCGAGGGCGGTGAGCGTGACCAGATGATCTGCAGTGAGTGGCTGGCCCTGCGCCAACAGCTTCAGCCGCCGGAACGGCGTCGCAAAGACGGCCGCCGCGATCGACCGCAGCCACGCGCGACGATACATGGGAACCGCGATTATATAGAATCGGTCAGATCTCAACGCCAAGTTGCCTGGGGCCGTGGGCCCAAGTACACCATCAATGATCCACACCGAACGTCTGTCGAAAAGCTACGGCAGCAAGGCGGCCCTGGTCGGTCTCGACCTGCACGTCGAACCGGGGGAGATTCTCGGCTTTCTCGGGCCCAACGGGGCCGGCAAGTCGACCACCGTCAAGATCCTCACCGGGTTGATGCCGGCCGATTCAGGCCGGGCAATCATCGCCGGGTACGACATCGCGACCGAGCCGCTCGAAGTCAAGAAGCGGATCGGCTACGTCCCGGAGCAGCCGGCGCTCTATGACTCGCTCACCGCCGACGAGTATCTCGACGTGATCGGCTGTCTCTATCACCTGGATCCCGCGGCATCGAAGGCACGACGCGAGGAACTGCTGTCGCTCTTCGATCTCTCAGTCGCGAAGCACCAGCGGCTGAAGGAGTTCTCGAAGGGCATGCGGCAGAAAGTCGTCATCGCCTCCGCGCTGCTCCATCGGCCGGATGTGCTGATTCTCGACGAGCCGCTCGACGGGCTGGACGCCAACACGGCGCTCGTCATGAAAGAACTGCTGCGCAAGCTCGCGGCGCAGGGCAAGACCATCATGTTCTCGTCGCACATCCTCGAAGTCGTCGAGCGGATCTGCACGCGGATCTTCATCATCGACAAGGGCCGGTACGTGACCGACGGCAGTGCCGGCAAGATTCGCGAAGAGACCGGCTCAGCGACGCTCGACGAAGCGTTCGGCAAACTGACAGGCGTGCGTGACGTCGGCCAGGTGACGGCGGATTTCCTGGCCG
Source organism: uncultured Acidobacteriota bacterium (assembly GCA_963816795.1). Classification (GTDB taxonomy): domain Bacteria; phylum Acidobacteriota; class Vicinamibacteria; order Vicinamibacterales; family SCN-69-37; genus CAWFLT01. The sequence continues at coordinate 76,784 of CAWFLT010000013.1, forward strand.
CACTCGGGCGCGTGTGACCCGGCCTGCCCCGAGCCTGGTCGAGGGGCTGCTCACGGCCGCGGGCATCGACGCGGCTCAGTGGAAGCGTCTCGTTCGCGTGTTCCTCAAGATTGATTTCGGCGGCCTGCGCCAGCTGAACAACAGCGCGGAGCAGCGCATGGCGTTCGGGCTGTTCTTCACCGCGTTGCTTTATCTCGTCTCAGGCCTCCCGCCGGCGCTGACGATCCTGGCCAGCCCGGATCTGCTGCTCGGTGCGACGCTCCTCTGCACGATCGTCGCGTTCATGGTCCTCTCGTCGCTGCTGGTCGGCGAGGGACTGTCGATCATTTCGCCCGACGATCACGCCATCCTCGGCTACCGGCCGGTGACCTCACGGACGTATCTCGCCGTGCGCGTGGCCACGTTGTTCGTGAGGACCATCGCGATCGCCGGGCTGGTCGGCTTCGTGCCCGTCGTCGCGTTGCTTTTCAAGGACGGCGTGCATCCGCTGCGTGCGCTCGGCGGGCTCATCGCGGTGCAGGCGATCGGCGCGGCGGTGACGATTGGCCTGGTCGCGACGTACGGCCGGCTGCTGCGGACGGTCGGCGCCGCCCGGCTGGTCCGGCTCATGTCGTACACCCAGCTCGCGGTCAACATGGCGGTCTGGCTCGGCGTCATTGCCGTGACCCAAGGCCTCCATCGGCAGATGCTCCGCGGCGTGCGCCTGGGCGACAACCCGTGGGCTCTGCTCTACCCCGGTACGTGGTTCGCGAGCTTCGTCCAGCTGGGTGCCGGCGACTTCAGCGTCTTGCCGATGGCCGGTGCTGCGCTCGCGGTGCTTCTTCTGATCGCCCTGCTCGGCAGCCTCGGCGGCAAGCTTTCGCTCGACTACGCCGACGCGCTCGGGCGCCTCAAGTCGGTCTCCGCCCAGACGCCCGCCCGGGCGCGGAGCTCGGCATGGCTCGGTGCACTCCGCAACGAAACCCGCGCCGTCGCGCTGCTGGTGCGGAGCCAGTTCAAGAACGATCTCAAGTTCCGGCTCGGCCTGCTCTCGCTCGTGCCCATCACGTTGATCTATCTCGTGATTGGCCTGCGCGAGGGCACGCCCACCGACCCGTTCGTCTCCGGCGCCCGTCGCGGCTTCGAGGTCGGGTTCATCCAGATCGCGCTGATGTTCCTGCCGATGTCGTTGCGGCAGGCGATCGTCACCAGCGACGCCTACCGGGCGTCGTGGATCTTCTATGCGACGCCTGCCGATCGGACGCGGCTCGTCCTGGGCGCGCGCGACATCATCACGCTGTTCTTTCTCGTGCCGTATCTCCTGTTTCTGGCGGCGGTCTTCACGGTCTTCTTCGGCCACGCCGGCCACGCCATCGTCCACGCCTTCTTCCTCGGCCTCATGGCGTATCTCGTGCTCCAGTTGACGATCCTGATCGACCCCAAGCTGCCGTTCTCGACGCTGCCACAGAAGGACGCGCGCGGCGGCGCGATGTTCGGCCTGCAGATGCTGGTGATGTTTCTTGGCATGGCCGCCTACATCGTGTTGACGCACGTCGTGTATCGAAGCGTGCCCTTCGTCGTGGCGGCGCTCGCCTGCTTCCTGTTCGCCGCCTGGATCATGGCGCGCCTGACGCGGCGGCGCGTCAACCGGCAGGCGGAGGGATTCAGTTATCTGGAGTGAACAAACGCCTGTCAAAAGCGTTCCTTCAAAAGCTTAACGTGAAGGACGTGAAGAAGAGCTGGTTTTGGGTTTTGCTGGCCGCGTCTACCAGAGAATCAGGGCCTCTGGCCGCGCCACGGCCGATCCGGCAAGCGAAGCACATGAAGCGCGTCCCGCTGCATCTCCTGCCTCCCAATCGTGATGTCTTTCCAAAAAATCTTCAGAACTTCACGTCTGCTTCACGGTGAAGGTTTTTTGACTAGCTTTTGGTCCGCGTCAGCAGCTCCGCTTCGAAGCCGCCCGCGCTGGGACGGCGAAGCTCGAGCTGGAGGCCGAAGCGGTCGGCGATTTCACGCGTCAGGGCGAGACCGAGCCCGCGGCCGCCGGGACGACGCGACGTCGCTTCATCGCCGCGGAAGCGTTTGTTGGCCGTCAGCCCGGCGAATTCGTCGTCGGTCACGCCGCGGCCGTTGTCGACGACGCGCAGCGAGAATCGGCCATCGCGCTCGTAGCTGCGGAGGTCGATCTTGACGACGCCGCCTGGCCGATTGTAGAGAATCGCGTTGTCGACGAGGTTGCCGACGGCGCGATCGATCAGGCTGCGATCGGCTGACAGGATCGCGGTGCCGTCCGCGGGCGCGACCTTGATCGTCACCTCCGAGGCGCGCGCGATCGGCGCTCGGCTCGTCACGACGTCGTTGATCACCGCCTGCAGATCGACGGATTGCCGCGGCGACGAGTCCGTCACCTTGCGCAGCTCGGCGACCGCCGCGAGATTCTGGAGCCGCATGCTGAGCAGATGAACGTCGCGCAATGCCCCGCGAACTTCCTGTGCGGCGTCGCCGGAGAGGCCGCGGAGCCGATCGAGACTGCCCAGCCGCTTCTCGAGCGCCCCGAGCGGCACCGCGACGCCTTCGCTCGTGCTGGAGACGAACCGCCGCAGCGCTTCTTCGCGATCCTGCGCGTCGGTGACGCGCTGGCGGATGTCGTTCGCGGCGTCATTGAACACGGCGCCGAGCGAGCTGATCTCGTCGTCGCCGGTGATCGGCGCCATCTGGCTGTAGTTGTCTCGCGCCGAGGCGCGCGCCGCCACCGATAGTGTGCGAATACGCCGCGTGACCGGCGCGACGGTGTACTTCGCGACCAGGAAGCCGATCGCGAACACGACGAAAAAGATGGCCAGCCGCGTGAGCGCCAGGCGCGGCTGCGGCTGCAGCCTGAACAGCAGCACCGCGCACGGCCCCGGAGTCCATCCCGTCAGGATGGCGATCTCGTGCCCGGTGCCAGCGGGGCTCGAATAAGACCCGCGCATGATCCGCGTCGGCGGCGAGCCGCGCATCGCGCGGCGGAAGGGCTCTGGAAACCTGGGCGCCGGCACACTCGTGCCGGTGAACTGGTCGTCATAGGAGAAGAATTCGAAAGGAAGTGGCTCGCTGCTCGGCCGGGGAAGCCGGACGTCGGCATCCGGCAGCAACCGCTCCTCCGGCCGTGGCCGCCCGGTTCGCGGTCCGGCGAGAAACCAGAGCGGATCCGACTCGCAACTTTGCCGCACGATCTCCGTCTGATACGCCACGGCAATCCGCTCGAGGGTGGCGGCCCGATCGCGGCCGCGCAGCCACTCAACGCCTGTCGTGATGAGCACGGCAGCGACCAGGGCGAGCGCGAGACTCCGGAGCAGATTGGTGCGGGCCAGCGTCATCGTGCTGTTTCATACGCCATTGGGGTGCGGGGCGTTGACTTCAGATCAGGCACTAGGCCTGGGCGCTAGCCTGTAGGCACTTGGGCAAGGGCCTTCCTAGTGCCTAGGCCCTGCCTAGTGCCCTATCAGGATCCGCCAGAGGTACCACGCGGCCACCGACCGATACGGCCGCCACGGCTCTGCGAGGCGCTCCATCGTGCGCGGGCTGGGACGCCGCTTCGTGCCGAAGAGCTTCTGCACGCCTTTGACGATGCCGAGGTCACCGACCGGGAAGATGTCGGGCCGGTTGAGGCGGAACATCAGGAACATCTCCGCGGACCAGCGGCCCAGCCCCTTGACGGCGGTGATCTGCGCGATCACTTCCTCGTCCGGGTGGCCGTCGAGCGCATGGAGATCGAGCCGGCCGTCGGCGACGTGGTCGGACAGATCGTAGAGGTACGAGATCTTCGGGCGGCTGACGCCGGCGCCGCGCAGTGCGGTCGCGTCGAGCGCACGCAAGGTGGCGGGCGTCATCGCGCCGCGGCCGCCGGCCAGTTGTTCGACCCGGCCGTAGATCGTGTCGGCGGCCTTGCCGGACAGTTGCTGCGACATGATCACGCGCACGAGCCCGGCGAACGGCTCGCGGCCGCGCGAATCCGGCAGGCAGCATCGCCCGACACGCTTGATCAGCGCGCCGAGTCGCGGGTCGCGGCGCATCAACGTACGGCGTGCACGCTCGAACTCCTGCTCGGTCAAGGCCCGATTCGCGATCGCGATGGGTGCGGACGTGCGCGCCCTGGTCTTCGACGGTCTCGGCGTCGATCGCGTGGCCATTCTGTTCGTCATTGTCTGTCCGCCACGACTTCGTTCAGGCGCGTGATGACGCGATCGCGGCCCATCACTTCGAGGACCTCGAAGATGCCGGGACTCACGGCCTGGCCGGTCACTGCCACGCGCGTGGCATGAATCAGCGTGCCGGCCTTGATGCCGCGCTCGTCGGCCAGCCTGCGCAGCTCGGCCTCGAGCGGCGCCGCGGCGAACGGGTCGAGGCCGGCCAGCCGATCGCGCCAGGCCTCGAGGTGCGCCGCCACATCCGGCGCGGACAGATGCTTCGCGACGGCGGCGCCGTCACGATCGATGTGGTCGGCGATGAACGGACGCAGCAGCGGGACCATGTCCGTCAGTTTTCTGGCGCGCGGCTTGACGAGATCGATCGCCTGCGCCGTTCGAACCGGGTCGCGTGCGGCGGCGCATGCTGAGATCGGCGGCCGTCAGGTCGGGCGCGATGCGCGCGAGGATCTCGTCCGCCGGCATTCGCAGGATGTGCTGCTGGTTGAACCAGTCCAGCTTCTCCGGATTGAAGACGGCGTTGCCGCCGCTGATGCCGTCGAGCGTGAACCGCCGCGACCAGCTCGTCCCGGGTGAAGACTTCTTCATCCGATCCCGGGCGACCAGCCGAGCAGCGCGAGGAAGTTGACCATCGCTTCCGGCAGGTAGCCCTGCTTCTCGTACTCGCCGACCGACGTCGCGCCGTGGCGCTTGCTGAGCCGCTTCTTGTCCGGCCCGAGGATCAGCGGCACGTGCGCGAATGCCGGCACCGGCGCCTGCATCGCGCGGTACAGCAGCACCTGCTTGGGCGTGTTCGAAATGTGGTCGTCGCCGCGCACCACGTGCGTGATCGCCATCGCCACGTCGTCGACGACGACCGACAGGTGGTACGTCGGATAGCCGTCCGAGCGCAGCACGACGAAGTCTTCGATGGTGGCGTTGTCGAAGTCGATGCGGCCGTGGACCAGATCGTCGAACGGCCGTCCGGCCGTCCGGCACCAGGAACCGGATCGCGCGGCGGATCGCCGGCGTCGAGCCGCGCGCGGATCGCGTCGGCCGTGAGCCCACGGCACGTCCGGTCGTAGGTCCACGCCGTCCCGGCCTGCTCGGCCGCATCGCGCCTGGCCTTCAGGTCGTCCGGCCGGCAGAAGCAGTGGTACGCCTGGTCCCGATCCACCAGCCGCTGCGCCGCGCTCCTTATATAAAGGCAGGCGCTCGGTCTGGAAATACGGCGCGTGCGGGCCGCCCACATTCGGGCCCTCGTCCCAGTCGAGCCCGAGCCAGCGCCATGCTCTCGAGAATGCCGGTCACCATGTCCGCCGAGGATCGTTCGACGTCGGTGTCTTCGATCCGAAGGATGAAGACGCCGCCATGACGACGGGCAAAGAGCCAGTTGAAGAGCGCGGTGCGGGCGCCGCCGACGTGCAGATAGCCGGTGGGCGACGGCGCGAAGCGAACGCGAACGGACACAGGACGATTCTACTGGGGCTCGGCCGAATCGATGACGACGAGCGGCGGCGCCTCGCGCAGTTCGGTGCGAAACACCGCGCCGAAGATCTCCCAGACGGTCAGGAAGAGCGCGGCCAGCACCGGACCGAGGATGAACCCCATCGCGCCAAACGCGAGCAGGCCGCCGAGCGTCGAGAAGAAGATCATCAGTTCGTGCATCTTGGTGTCGCGGCCGACGAGAATCGGCCGGAGCAGATTGTCGATGCTGCCGATGACGAGACTGCAGAACAGCATGAGCCCGATGCCCGGCCAGAGGTGACCCGTCCCGAGCAGGATCAACCCGGCCGGAAGCCAGACGAGCGCGCCCCCGACACCGGGGATGATGGAGAGGACGGTCATGACTGTGCCCCAGAATGTGGCCCCGTCGATGCCGACGACAAAGAACGCCAACCCGCCGAGGATGCCTTGCACCAACCCGATGAGTATCGTGCCCTTCAGGGTTGCGCGCGTCACCGACACGAAGTTGCCGAGGAGGCGTTGTTTGTCTTCCTCGGCAAGCGGCAGGTAAGCCAGGATGCTGCGCACGAGCCGCGGGCCATCCGTCAGAAAAAAGAACATCGTGTACAGCATCACTGCGAAGTGAAACATGAAGACGACGGTCGCTCTGGTCGTCGCCGACAGCGCGTTGAAGACGGCGCCGCTGGTGCTCCCGATCAGCTCGCCAAACCGGGCGATGATCTGGTCGCGGTACGGCTCGAGGCGCGTGTAGCCCGGCAGCGGCCGCAGCCAGCGATCGAGCGTGCCGGGCTCACTCAACTGCGTCAGGCGCGGGCCGATGTTCTGGCTCACCCGGAGCGCCTGATTCGCCACCGCGCCGGCGATCCCGAGCATCGGCACGACCACCAGCATGAGGATCAGAATCAGCGTGATCCCCGCCGCGATCTTCTCGCGGCCCCCCAGCCGGCGCGCGATCCGCCGGTGGATCCCGTACGACACGCCAGAGAACAGCGCGGCCAGCAGAATCGTCATCAGAAAGTCGCTGATCATCCAGAAGAACACGAACGAGATGGCAGCGACCAGCAAGACGAGGAACGCGCGGCGGAAGCTCGTGGTCATCATCGGGTGGGCCCGGTCCGATTCTATGGCAGGATAGCCGCTTGAAACCCCACGTCCTCGTCACTCGCCGGATCTTCGACGAATCGCTCGCCACACTCGCGCGCCATTGCGTGGTCGACAGCAACCAGCGCGATGTGCCGTTCAGCCCACGACAATTGCAGCGGCGGCTCGCTGGCAAGGACGGCGTGATCTGCCTCCTGACCGACCGGATCTCGGACGACGTGCTCGCCCGGCATCCGCAGCTCAAGATCGTCTCGAACGTGGCGGTCGGGTTCAACAACCTCGACGTCGGCGCCGCAACCAGACGCGGCGTCATGATGACCAACACGCCAGGCGTCCTCGACGACACCACGGCAGATTTCACCTGGTGCCTCATTCTCGCCGCGGCCCGTGGATTGATCGACGCCGACCGCGTGTTTCGCTCAGGGACGTGGAAGGGCTGGGGGCTGATGCAGTTTCTCGGCCACGACGTCTGGCGGAAGACGATCGGTATCTGCGGCTTCGGACGCATCGGCCGCGGCGTCGCACGGCGGGCTCGCGGCTTCGAGATGCGTGTGCTGTACACCGACCTGCAGCGCGCGCCTGAGGACGTCGAACAGGAGCTCGGCGCGACGTTCGTCGATAAGGCGACGCTCCTTCGCCAATCCGATGTCGTCACGCTCCACGTGCCCCTCGTCGCGTCGACACAGCATTACATCTCGGCCGCCGATCTCAACCGGATGAAGCGTCACGCGATTCTGATCAACGCCGCGCGTGGTCCCGTGGTCGACGAACGCGCGCTCGTCACGGCGCTCAAGAGCGGCCGCATCGCCGCGGCCGGACTCGACGTCTACGAGCGCGAGCCCAAGCCGGCGCCCGGACTGACCCGGCTTCGCAACGTCGTGCTGGCGCCTCACATCGCCAGCGCGTCGATCGAGACCCGGCGGAAGATGGCCGACATGGCCGTCGCGAACTGTCTCGCCGGACTCTCTGGTAAACGACCCTCCAACTTGCTCAATCCTGAAGTGATCAAGAAGTGATCAAGTAGGTACGACGGGTACGACAGGTACGACGGGTACGACAGGTACGCGGGTACGCGTACGCCGTCCCGTCGTACCTGCGTACCGTCGTACCCGCCGTACCCTTCGTACCGCCTACCCTCGTACCCGTCGTACCCTCTACGCCCTTCCAAAGTCAATGAACCCGCGTTCGACGTCGGTCGAGAGGAGCTCGACGCGCGTGCGCTCGCCGACGTCCAGGCCCTGCTGACCTCGCACGACGCGGCCTTCGACGGCGGGGCGGCGGATGCGGACCCACGTGCCCTTCTCCGAGGCGCCGGTCACAATCGCGTCGAAGCGCTGGCCGATGCGGCCGGCCAGCAGCAGGGCCGCGGCGGACTTGCGCACCTGCCGCTCGACCTTCTCCGCGTCGTCTTCCTGCGCCGTGCAATGCGCGGCCAGACCCTGGAGCTCTTCGCGGTTGTATGGCGACCGCGCACGTGCGATCGCGGCCTTCAGCAGCCGCTGGGTGATGAGATCGGGAAAGCGCCGATTGGGCGCCGTCGAATGTGCGTAGTCGGGAACGGCGAGACCGAAATGACCGTCGACTTCCCCGCCAGGTCCGGCCATGGCGTATTCGCCCGAACCGAGCAGCTTGACGACCGACAGGGAGAGATCCGGAAAGCGATCCGGGTCGACGCGGCGGCGTTCGCGCAGGAACTCGTCGAGCGCACGGCCGTCGGGTGACGGCGGCAACTCAGCGCCGACCTCGCGCGCCAGCAGGACAATGCGATCCCAGCGGCGAGGTGCGCGAAGGATGCGCCGGATCGATGGCAACTGCTGCGCCTCGAGGTAGGCGGCGGTCGCGCCATTGACCGCAATCATGAAGTCTTCGATCAGCGCCTTGGCGCGGTTCTTCTCGTCGGCGTGCACGTCCGCCAGTGTCTCGCCGTCGAAGACGACCTGGGCGCCGGACGATTCGAGCGAGAGCGCGCCCTGCTCGTGCCGGCGTTCGCGCAGGGCCTGCGCGGCCCGATCCTGGAGCCGCAGATTCGCATCGAGCCCGTCCACGGCCGCCAGCGCCGGCGGAGCGTCGGCGCCCTGCTCGAGCCAGGCCGCGACGCTGTTGTACGCAAGCTTGGCTTTGTTCAGCACACGCGCGCGGTAGACCGTCGATGCGCGCACGGTGCCGTCGTCTGCGATCGTCAACTCCGTGACGACGGCGGCCCGCTCCTCACCGGGGACGAGCGACGTGAGGTCGGTAGACAGCCGCTCGGGCAGCATCGGAAACACTCTTGCCGGCGTGTACACCGACGTGGTGTTCGTTCTGGCGTGCCCGTCGATCGCAGAGCCGAGTGGCACCAGGCGATCGACGTCGGCGATGGCCACGCGGATGCGCACGGCGTCGTCGCCGGCGGGCTCGGCGACGGTGAGCTGGTCGAGATCGCGTGAGTCGTCGTTGTCGATCGAACACCACAGCAGCCCGCGCAGATCCTGGAGCGAGCGGTCGGCGGCGTCAGCGTCGGTCAGCCGCGACGCCTCCGCTTGCGCGGCTGCCGGGAAGTCCGGCTGCAAGCCGCGCTCGAGCATGGCGCGGCGCGCGATTGACACGAGCCGCGATCGTTGTGAAGACCCGGAAGACACCATCTCCCGATGTTATCTGATGGCGCCCCTCACTTCATCACGCCGACACGCACTCCGGACGCGCGATCGGCCGTCCGATAGATGCGCTGGGTCGCCTTTCGAAAGTCTTCTGGCTTCGCCTTGTAGATGTCCACGAACGTCTGCGGATTTCGATCGATGACCGGAAACCAGGAGCTCTGCACCTGGACCATGATGCGATGGCCCGGGAGGAACCGGTGGAACCGATCGCGCAAGTCGAACTCGTAGCGTTCGGGCTGATTTGGCGTCAGCGCTTCCGGCGCCGAGAACGAGCGCCGGTACTTGGCGCGGAAGACTTCCCCCGCCAGCAGCATCTGGAAATCGCCCATGCGGACGCCGCGGGGGTTCGGCTGGTTGTCCGGCGCGTTGCCCGGATAGACGTCGATGAGCTTGACGATCCAGTCGGCGTCGGTGCCTGACGTCGAGGCGAAGAGTGACGCGATGATGGGTCCGGCAATCGCCACATCCTCAGTCAGCGGCTCGGTGCGATAGACGAGCACGTCCGGCCGGGCGGCCGCAAACCGCTGATCCTCCACCATCCATAAGTGGCCCTGCGTCGTGCGCGATTCCGTGCTCCACGGCACGGGCTTCATCGGATCGGAAATGTACTCGTCGAACCCGGTGTCCGTGCCAGTAGACCGTGACGCCGCGGACGGCGCGACGAACGACAGCCGGCCCTCCGGATGGAAGTAGAGGGTCCGCGACTCGATCCCCCTGGGCGGCCACGTGTCGAAGGTCTTCCAGGTGTTGCTCCCGGTTTCAAAGACGGTCGCTTCACTGGCCGGGACCGGCCCCTGGTCCTTGAGATGGTGCTTGAAGAAGGGCAGCTCGATCTCGGTGCGGTAGTACTCGGCGGTGGGCGACCCGAAGCGGATGTCGCCAAGCGCATCGCCGGGCATCGACGCCCAGCCGCCATGCAGCCACGGACCGATGACGATACGGTTCTTGTTGGCCGGGGTCGAACGCTCGACCGCGCGATAGGTCTCGAGAGGACCATAGAAGTCCTCGGCGTCGAACCACCCGGCGACGTTCAGCACGGCGTGCGTGATGTTCCTGGCGTGCTTCAACGGATTCTGCCGCTGCCAGTACTCGTCGTAGTTCGGGTGATCCATGTACTCGTTCCACGTCGGCACGCTGTAGGTGAAGTATTTCTCGTTGATGTTCGCGACCGGACCGACGTCGAGGAAGAACCGGTAGCCGTCCGGCGTGCCGTAGTCGAACCCGCCGCCGCGTGTTTCCGTCGTGCCGGCCCGCGGCCGGGCGTTGCCGGCCAGCCAACTGAACGTGTACATCAATCGGAACGCGCCGTTGTGATGGAAGTCGTCGCCGAGGAACATGTCGATCGCCGGCGCCTGCGGCGACGAGGCCTTGAGCGCCGGGTGGGCGTCGATCATGCCCCAGACCGTCTGCGATCCGGGATACGAGATGCCCCACTGGCCCACGCGGCCGTTGTTGTTCGGGATGTTCTTCACGAGCCAGTCGATGGTGTCGTACGTATCGGTGCTCTCATCGGTGGCGCGCGGGCCCTTCGGCGCAGGCACGAGGGGCCGCATGACCACGAACTCCCCTTCGGAGCGAAACTTCCCGCGCACGTCCTGATACACGAAGATGAAGCGCTCGGTGGCAAAGGACGCCGACGGCCCGAGAGACGCGCGATACGAATCGGCGCCGTACGGCGGCGAGCCGTAAGGCGTGCGATGCAGCATGAACGGGTAGGTCGTCGACGAGTCTTTCGGCGTGTAGACGATTGTGAAGAGCTTCGCCCCGTCCCGCATCGGGACCATGTGCTCGGTCTTGGTGTACGTCGCCCGGATGTCGGCCGCGGCCTGGGCGCGGAGGTGCACGGCCGGAGTCAATGACGTCGCAGAGAACAGAATCGCCAGACCGGCGACGGTGCCGCACACGATCCGCTTGCTCGCTGTCATTGGTTCTTCTCCGTGCGCTCTAGACTTACTGGCGCGGGGCCCCACCCCCGCGCCTCGGGCCGCGCCGGCAAGCGGCGCGGGCGTCCACTTTGCTCTTCTCCGTGCCCTCTAGCTCTTTCTCCGTGTTCTCCTGTCTCCTGCCCGTGCTTTTCAGGTCCTCACCTAACGATGTCGAAGATTTGCTGCCCCTTGCCAAGCGCCGGCACGGCGCCACGACGGCCGGGACCGGTCGAGCAGGGATTCACGTACTGGCCGCTCGCGATGGCGTTCAGCGCGACCGAGATCTGCAGCGAGTAGTCGAGCGCCACGACGCCGGCGGGCGCCGGCTCCGGGACGCAGGCCTCGCTCACGCCGCCGAACGGCGTCGCCCCCGAGAGATTCCGGAACCAGTGCAGCCTCTGGTCGGTGGTGCACTTCTTCATCGGATACATCGAGCGCAGCACCTGCGGCACTTGTGCCGTGGCATGACACGAGAGGCAGGCGGACTCAGGATTGTCGACCGGACCGTTCATCCGGCCCGCCCAGCCGAGATGGTTCAGCGCGTACGCAGGCGCAGACGCGTTGATGCGCGATTCGACCGGCGGCGTCGCGGTACCCGGCAGGCGTTTGGGATCGTTTCCCCACATCAGGCCGACGGGCACCATCTTCTCCCACCCGTTCGCACCCGATGCGGCCGGATCGAACGCAAAGGTGCCGAACACCCAGCCGGTCTCGGTCGCGCGCGGATCGCGTGCCGACACGTCCATCTGGAGCAGACGCACCGGCGCGATCTTCTTGGCGAACGGCTTGCGCGTGGCGATGATGTTCGCGTCCCAGGCCGGCGCGCCGGCAAGGATGTCGGCGGCGGAGAAATCATCCGCGGTGGCCGCGGAGAAGAGAATCTTGACGACGACGGTGCCGACGGCCGACGCGGCCTTGGTGGGATCGGGCGCGTCGGGGTTGGCGAACACCGCGCCGATCGATACGGCGCCGACGTCGTTGTAGTAGCCGACGGCCCAGTTCTGCACCGTGCGGCCGGGCTTGATGCCGAGCTCGGGCCCGGAGATCGGGCGCTCTTCGGTCAGGCCGCGGACGAACTCGCGCGGCCGTTTGCCCGGCGACATCCACGGCACGTGGTACCACTGGCGCACGGCGTTCTTCTGCGCGTCCCAGTCGGCCTCGATCATGCCGTCGTAGATGTACGTGCGCAGCGCCATCATGTATTGCAGCGCGCCAGCGTCGGTCTTGAAGTCGATGTTCAGCCACGGGCCAGTGACCGCCGCCGGCACCGCGGCCGGATATTTCTGCGAGAGGACGAAGCGCCGGCCTTTGTGTGTCGGTGGCACGAGATCGACGAAGTCAGGAAACCGGCCGGAGCACTGGGCGACGAACTGCGCATCTTGCGCGGCCGCGCCGGTGTCGGCGACGAGACGGCAGGTGGCACCGGCAGGACACCCCGCCACCTGGGCGGCGCTCTTCTGCGTGTCGCCCGGCGCGCCCGGCGAGGGGGCGACGCCCTGCGGCGCCGCCGGTCCGCCTGTTTCGCAGGCCGCGGCGACGATCGAGAAGAACACGGCACTGACACGAGCTCGCACGGGCGCTCCTTCTGGGGAAGGCGACATTGTACGGCGGGTACGATGGGTACGAGGGGTATATTCCCTGCTGATCCGCCATGCCCGTCATTGACGCATCAGCCCTCGGTGTCCCAGCGGCGTTCAACGCCACGTCGTACTTTGTCGATCGCCACCTCGCCGAGGGCCGCGGCAGTAAGACCGCCATTGAGTGCGGGGACGAGCGCGTCACCTACGCCGAGCTCTACGCGCGCGCCAACCAGCTCGGTCGAGCTCTGCGCGAGCGGCTGGGTGTCAGCGTCGGAGAGCGTGTCGCCGTGCTGCTCCTTGACGGTCCCCAGTTCTTCTACAGCTTCTTCGGCGCCATCAAGATCGGCGCCGTTGCGGTCCCGGTGAATACGCTGTGGACTGCCCGCCGACTACGAGTACGTCTTCGCCGACTCGCGCGCACGCGTCGTCATCGTGAGCGCGGAGCTCATCCCGAAGCTTGCGGCGATTGGCACCGACAAGTGGTCCGCCGTCGAGCACGTCGTGGTCGTCGGTACGCCGGCGGCAACGTTCGAGTGCGGCGCCCGCGTATGGAGCTGGACCGATCTCGGTGTCGGGAGTCGCCGCCGATTTCGACGCTGTCCAGACACGTCGCGACGATCCGGCGTTCTGGCTGTACTCGTCGGGCAGCACGGGCCGGCCGAAGGGCTGCGTGCATCTGCAGCACGACATGGTCGTGTGCGCGGAGCTGTTCGCCAAGAGCGTCCTCGGCGCGCGCGAGAGCGACCGCTTTTTCAGCGTTCCGAAGTTGTTCTTCGCCTACGGCCTCGGCAACGCCGGGTACTTTCCGCTGGCGGTCGGCGGCACCAGCATCCTCTGGCCCGGTCCGCCATCGGCGGCGAATGTGTACGCCGTGATCGAACGCCATCGTCCGACGCTGTTTTTCTCGGTGCCGACCGGCTACGCCATGCTCCTCGCCCACGAAGGCGCGTTCGATCTGTCGAGCGTGCGGCTTGGGTCCTCGGCCGGCGAAGCCCTGCCTCCGGCGCTCTACGATCGATTCAAGCAGCGCTTCGGGATCGACATTCTCGACGGCATCGGCTCGACAGAGGCGCTGCATACGTTCATCTCGAACCGTCCGGGTGCGATTCGGCCCGGGTCGAGCGGTCTGGTCGTGCCTGGGTACGACGCGAAGCTGATCGACGAATCCGGATTGCCGGTCCAGCCAGGCGAGATCGGCAACCTGTGGATCGCCGGCGACTCCGTGTGCTCCATGTACTGGAATCAGCCCGAGAAGACCAGGCAGACCATTGACGGTCAATGGCTCCGAACTGGTGACAAGTACACCCGGGATGCGGACGGCTACTACTGGTACGCCGGCCGCTCGGACGACATGATGAAGGTCGGCGGCCTGTGGGTCAGTCCGATCGAAGTCGAACACGCGCTCGTGCAGCACGCGGCGGTGCAGGAATGCGCGGTGGTGGCGCGTGAGGACCACGACACACTCGTGAAGCCCGCTGCTTTCGTCGTCGTGCGGTCCGGACACGAGGCGACACCCACCCTTGCGAACGATTTGCTCGCGCACGTTCGGGCGACGCTCGCCGACTACAAGCGTCCGCGATGGATCGAGTTCGTCGCCGAACTGCCCAAGACCGCGACCGGGAAAATCCAGCGACACAAGCTGCGCGACCCGCGAAACGAGCAGTGAACGGGCGCGCGTCAACAGGTCAGCGCTCGAATGGGTCGATGACGGTCACACCACTCTTCACGAAATCGGAACGGTTGCGCGTGACCATCGTCAGTCGGTGCACCAGGGCGGTCGTGGCAATCAAGCTGTCCTTGACCGGCATCGCTTGCCCGCGCCGACGAAGGCGCGCCAGCAGCGCCGCCCACTCGAGGCCGTGCTGGGCGTCCCAGTGTAGGCAGTGGAGACGCTGAACGCCGGCGTCGAACCACTCTTCGAGCCGAGCTCGCCGTTTTCCATTCGGCAAGAGCAGGATGCCGAAGCGGAGCTCGCCGACGATGACAGGATCGACGGCGATCTCGCGCTCGTGATCGCGCAGCCAGGCGACGACCGCCGGATTCGACGCGACCCTGGTCGGTTCGCTCAAGACGTTGGCATC
>CAWFLT010000014.1:0-992610 GCA_963816795.1 uncultured Acidobacteriota bacterium
AGCCGACCCGGTCGGCACGTTCGAGATCGGCTGCAGCCTGACGATTGATCCCCGCTGCCAGCGGGAGATGAGGGCGCGACTGGTCGTGGAAAGCAAGAAATAGGTTCCGGGGTTCCGCCGGTTCCGAGGGTTCCGTAGGTTCGATTCCGATCTGGCTCACCAGCATCCTCCAGCGTGGATACGCGCGCCGAGCTACATTCCGCAATCCCGCCCGCATGTGTTCGGCGAGCGGTCTGTGGCTGACAGTGCGATGAGTGCTGCGGGTGTTATCCCACGAGCGGTGTGGACACCCCGAGCTTGAACCCGTCCAGATCGTTGAACTGGAACATGCGCGCGCCCCACGGACGGTCCGCCGGCTCACTCAGCAGCGTTCCACCCGCGGCCTTGATCCGCGCAGCAGCCGCGTCCACATCGGCAGCGCCCGGCACGTTGATCTGCAGGTAGAAACCCTGTCCCTTGATCCGGTCCCAACCGAGCTTGCCATCGTCCTGGTTGAGGACGATGTGGCAATCACCCGCGGCGACCACCGCGGCGACGACCTTCCCTTCGTTCTCGAACGTCTGAGCCACCACAAAGCCGATGGCATCGCGGTAGAAGCGAATCGACGCCTCCAGGTGCTTGCAGGTGATCGAGCAGCCCAGATTGGTCGCGTTCATTGCGGGCGTCGTATCGGTCATTGATCCCTCCGGTGGTCGTGGTGAATGTCGAAGATGGTGCGTTTAACCGAGGAAGAGCGAGTGTACGGTGAGACTCGGTCGGGCGCAATCCAGGGGTTGGGGCCGAGGTCGCGTTCGGCACGCCGCGCATCGTCCTAGACTCGCAAAAGTAATCGGCCCGATCCACTTCAGCGACGGGGACAAGAAGTTCGAGCCGATGAACGTGCTGAAGCACCTGACCAACGACTACTTGCGTAACAAGCTCGGTATGTGACGCACGCGGTCAGCGAAGCCAATTACACCAGATGTGGTATGGCCTGAGGGTGCCGACGGCGATCACGCCGCTCGTCGCCGTCGGTCGACATGACGCAGCCAACCTTCGAGCTGGTGCCAACTGGCGAAATTTAGGCTCGCTCCACAGGTTGAAACCAAACGCGCAGTCCGGCTGAACGACGCGAACCCGCGGAACCTCCGGAGCCTCGGAACCCTCGGAACCACGTTAGCCTTGTTCCTTGATTTCCCTCGCCATCGCCAATCGTTCTCCGACCGTCGGATGGCGGTGGAAGAGCCACTGCGTAATTGAGGACGGACGCTCTTCTGAGAGGTGCTGCGCGCCAAGGCGGCGGATGGCCGCGGTGAACGCGTCTGCCCCACCGGTGACCGCGAGGGCGAAGCGGTCGGCGCGCCGTTCCTGCGCGCGCGAGTGAGCGAGGCGAAGAGGCGTCGTCGCGAGCCAAACCCCGCCAGCGACAAAGGCGATGAACGGCAGCGCGGCCAGGTCGCCGGGAACCAGACGGGTTGCGCCCGTCACGGCAGCCAGCATGGCCCCTGGCGCGCCGGCGAGCAAATCATCAGCCAGCCACAACGCCAGCGACAGCAGCAGGGCGTCGAGCGCCAGCGTTCGCCAGAGATCGTGGTGGGCGTGGTGGCCGAGCTCGTGTGCGGCGACGACCGCGACCTCGTCGTCGGACCAGTCGCGGATCAGCTCTGACGAGATGAAGATGCGTCGCGAACGGCCGGCGCCGGTGACGAGGGCCGTCAACCGGCCATCGCCGCGCGGCAGCTCGTCGACGCTCGCGATCGGCACCCGCGCCTGACGCGCGATGTCGTGCAACCGGCGGCTCAACCGCACTCGCGAGATCGGGCGCGCGCCGCCGACCCGCACGACAATGGCGGGCGCGCCGTGCAGCGCCGCCACGAGCGCGACCGCCAAGAGCAGCCCCGCCACCGGCCACCACCACGTCACGCCCGCGATCCACACCGAGACCTGGACCGTGGCGCCCGCGGCCAGCGCGGCTGGCAACGCGACGAGCGTCGCCTGCGCCTGGGCCGTCAGCACCTCATCGATGGACGGCCGTTGGGGAGCGTGGCGTGAGTCCGCCGCCAGCGACACATACGCCGCCGCCGGAAGCACTGCCAGCTCCCAGATCAGCACCAGCGTGATGACGAACAGCAGCAAGGAGATGGCGGCCTGCGGGAACGCTGGCAGGCCGGCCCCGATTCCTGCAGCCCAGTCGGCGATGATCCTCCCGACGGGTGTCAGCGCGACGACGCCCAGCATGAGCGCGCCCGACGCCAGCCCCATCGCGCGGGCGCGACGCTGACGCCGCTGATAGCGAGTGGCGCGGGACTCGTTCATAAGAACGGGGGCCAGGCCCGGCAATGCGCTGGTGTCCAGTGCCTGCAGCACGGCTCAGTTAATCTGCACCGAAATCAGCTTCGACACTCCGGGCTCTTCCATCGTCACGCCGTACAGCCGGTCCGCGATTTCCATCGTCTTGCGATTGTGCGTGATGAGAATGAACTGCGTGTGCTCCTGCATGCCCTGGAGCATTTCGACAAAGCGCCCGATGTTGGCGTCGTCGAGAGGGGCGTCGATCTCGTCGAGCAGGCAGAACGGACTCGGGCGGAACTTGAAGATGGCGAACATCAGCGCCATCGCAGTCAGCGCCTTCTCGCCGCCCGAGAGCAGCTGAACGTTCTGAAGCCGCTTGCCCGGCGGCTGGGCGATGATGTCGATCCCGCTCTCGGGATCGTTTTCGCGATCGATCAGCACCAGACCGGCGCGGCCGCCGCCGAACAGGGTGGTGAACGTCTTCTCGAAATGCTGGTTGATCAGATGGAACGCGTCTTCGAATCGCTCGCGCGTGGTCTTGTCGATCCGGCGGATGGCCTCTCCGGTCTGTGAGATCGCATCAATGAGATCCTTGCGCTGCGCGGTGAGAAACGTGTGGCGCGTTTCGAGCTCGTCGAACTGCTCGATCGCCATCATGTTGACGGCGCCGAGGCGGTCGACCTTCTTCTTGAGGTCGACAATGATCTGCTCCGGCGTCAGCGGCGCCGACTCGTCGACGGCGTCGGCGCCGAGCGGCGCCTCGGCGTCCGCGCCGCCCTCGACCGCTTCGTCGTCGTCGGGCGCGGCCACTGCGTCCAGCCGTGTGCGCGGCGAGACGAGCTCGCCGGCCTCGTCCATGCGGGCGACCTCGGCGACGACCTCGTCGAGCGACGCGCCGACCGCCTCGACGCAAGTGGCGCCCAGGTGGTTCAGATCGGCGCTGGCGGTCGCGCGCACGACCTCGGACTGCATCACGTCGCCGCGCACGCCTTCGAGGTGCTGTCTGGCGGTACGAATGTCATAGTCGCGCGTGGTGAACAGATGGCGCAGTTCGATCACGCGCTCATCGAGGTCGCGCAATTGCGTCTTGAGCTGATCGAGCGAGGCGACGGCGGCGTCGAGCCGCTGCTCGGTCTCGACAATCGACTGGCGCAGTTCGTCGCGCCTGACGTCGGTGCGGGCGACGTCGGCGCGGCGTCCGGCAATTCGGCCCTCGAGGTCGGCCGCAGCGATCTCGAGCCGGGCGACGTCGCTCTCGAGCGCGGAGGCGCGCTCGACCAGTGCGGCCTGCTCGGTCCGCGCGATCGTCAGAGTTTCGAGCCGCGCTTCGGCGTCCACGCGCGCCGATTGCAGCAGGCTCATCACGGTCCCGAGACGGGCCTCCGCGTCGCGCTGCTGCGACTCGTGCAGATCGATCGCGGCCACGGCCTCGTCGCGTCGAAGCGCCGTCGCGCGCTCTTCCTCGTCGGCGCGATGGCGCTCGGTCGTGACGACGTCGAGGCGGCGCTGCACGCGCGCCAGTTCATCGGAGGTCCGGCTCGACTGCGCCTCGAATCCGACGATCGACTTCTCGTGGCCGTGCTGCTCGGACTGCAGCGCGGTGACGGCGGCCTCGCTCGCGGGGATGACCGCGTCGAGACGCGCGACGTCGGCCGCAAGCGTCCGTGTCTCAACGGCGCCGGTCTGCACGTCGTCGCGAAGCGCGAGCATCTCGGCCCGGCTTTCGAGGATGCCGCGGACGTCCTGCCGGGACCCGCCCTGCACGAGCCAGGCGCCGCGGAAGACTTCGCCGGCCCGCGTGGCCACCGGAGCGGAGACGGAGCGCGCGAGGTCACGCGCGCTCTCGAACGTGTCGACGATCAGGGCGCGGCCGATCAGGCGCGCAATCGCCGCCGACTGCGGACCCGACGCTCGCACGACGCTCGACAGCGCACGCGCGCCAGGCGGCACGACGAGCGCCGGCTCCGGAGCCAGCGGATCGCCGGTCTCCGAGAGCACGAAGAAGCCGCATCGGCCCGCATCGCGTCCCGAGAGCAGTTCCAGTCCACGAGCGACATCCTCGCCGTGTTCGACGACCACGTACTGGAGCAGCTCTCCGAGAAGCGCGTCCACCGCGCGCTCGTAGGATCGTTCGACGATCAGATGGTCGGCGACCGCGCCATGGTGGCGAACGCTTGCGCTGCCCTCGCCGAGCAGGAATCGTGCCGCGTCGCCGAACGTCGCGCGGCTCGCCTCCAGCTCTTCGAGCGATCGCAGCCGCGCTTCCTTCGCGGCGAGATCACGTTCGCGCGCGGCGAGGGTCTGGCTCAGGCGGTCGCGGTCGGCTCGCTGGTGGCTCAGGGCACGTTCGGCCTCGCCGAGCGAGGTCGTCGAGGTCACGAGCGCGGCCTGCACTTCCGCCAGGGCCTGCTCCGCGAGCGCATGCTCGTCGCGCGCACGTTCGGCTTCGGCGGTGAGCTCGCGTGACTCGATCTCGAGGCGCTCACGCTCGGCCGCCACGCGGTCGCGCACCGCGGCCGCGTTCTCACGGGCCTGACGGAGCGCCGAGAGGGTGCTCGTCGAGGCGAGGACCGCGGCGCGCGTCGAGTCCGCCTGCTGCTCGACGTCCTGGACGGCGCCCACGGCCCGCCGGTAGTCGGTCTCGGTGGCCTCGACGCGCCGGCGCGCGTCCGCGAGCGCCGCCTGCGACCGTCCAGCCGCCTCGCGCTGCGCGTCGAGCGCCAGTCGTGCGGGCTCGCGGCGGTCCTCGAGATCGGCGGCTTCGGCGGCAAAGGCGGCCGCCTGCCTGGCCAATTCGTCGATCTGCTGACGGTCGAACTGGATGCGTTGCTGCGAGCGCCCGATCTCGAGCTCGAAGCCGTGCGCCTCTTCCCGCGCGGCCGTCGCTCCGGCCTCCGCTTCCGTCAATCCCAGCCGGACGGTCTCGAGCGCCGCGTCGAGCTCGGTCAAGTGCGCCGCCGCCGCCGCTTCCCGCGCACGCGCGTCGGCCAGCCGCGTATCGGCCGCCTCGATCTCGCGCGCCAGCGCCTCGTAGCGGTGCGCCAGCTGCACCTGCTCCCAGCGCCGCAGCTCCTCGCGCAGCCGTTTGTAGCGCCGGGCCCGCGCGGCCTGACGCTTCAAGGCGCCGCGCTGCTTCTCGACCTCGTAAATGATGTCGTCGATGCGCGTGAGGTTCTGTTGCGCGGCCTCGAGCTTCAGCTCAGCGGCCCGCCGGCGCGATTTGTACTTCGTCACCCCGGCGGCTTCCTCGATCAGCGCCCGCCGCTCGGCGGGGCGCGAGGACAGAATCTGTCCGATCTTCCCCTGTTCGATCACGGCGTAGGCTTTCACGCCGAGTCCCGAATCCATCAGCAGGTCGTGGACGTCTCGCAGCCGGCAGACCTCGCCGTCGATCAGGTACTCGCTCTCGCCGGACCGATAGAGGCGCCGGCCAATTTCGATGTCGCGCGTGATGAGCGGCGGCTCGTCCAGCAACGCATCGACGTCGGCGACGGCGCGCATCGCGGCCTGGGCGACATTGGTGAGCTTCAGCCGCACCTCCGCCGCCGCGGTCGGCTTGCGCGCGTCGCTGCCGTTGAAAATCACGTCTTCCATCCGCTCACCGCGGAGGCTTTTGGCGCTCTGCTCGCCGAGCACCCACGTGATCGCGTCGACGACGTTGCTCTTGCCGCAGCCGTTCGGTCCGACGATGGCCGTCACGCCGCCGTCAAACCCGAGCTCGGCCCGGTCGGGGAAGCTCTTGAAGCCGTTGATGTGCAATCGAGACAAACGCATGAAATATCGCCGTACACAAAAGCAGCCGCCGCGGTCGAAGAAAGCTCCGCCATCGACCCGCAAGCGGCTGGGAATCCTCTACGGAAAACAAACGTCGCGCCAGCTTGTCCCACCCGCCTTGACGCGGGGCCCCGGGGAATCGGCTGACGCGGTGCAGTCTAACAAGCCCCATCGGGTAGGGGCAAGTGGAAACGGGGCCCTAGATACGGGGGATCAAGCCAGAAGTAGACACCCAGCGCCGCGCTGGCGGCGCTGGCCCGAGGCGGGGGGCGGGGCCCCTGTCATGCTGACTTCTTCACTTCTGACTTGGCGAGGTCTCTTTCTTTGCCATCGTCAGCAGCTTCCTGGCCTCGTCGAAGAAGCCAAGAGCAGACTGGGCCTGGGGATCGACCTTGGTCAGATTGCGGCGCGCCTCTTCGATGCCGAACAGGTCGTTGTCGACCTCGAAGCGGATCATGGCCTTGATGAAGTTGACGTCGGCCTTGAACGCGGCCTCGTCGACGCGCACGCGTTCGCCGGCGACGAACTGCTTGAACTCCGCCAGGATGGCGTCGGTCACGACCCAGCCCGGTGCCACCTTGTGCGCCGCCGCCGACTTGGCGGCGGGACGGCTATCGCCTTCCTTCGTGAACCGCTCCGCGAAGCTGACGAACGCGCCGCGGTCGCGGAGCATCCGCGAGAAACGCGACGGATTGAAGCCTTCGACCGGCCCGACCAGGAAGTGGTCGGGCTCGATGCCGCCGCCGCTATAGACCTTGCGACCGCCGTCGGTGTACTTGAGGTCGGCCGGCGCGTGCTGACGGCCGGCCGTCTGGTCGCGATACGAGTAGGTCAGGTACTCGTCGAAGGCGCCATCCCACGGCCGCTGAATCATCCGGCCGCTCGGCGTGTAGTAGCGGCCGGTCGTGAGCGCCAGGCCGCCGCCGTTGCTCAGGCTGTAGACGCCCTGCACGAGCGCCTTGCCGAACGTGGTCTCGCCGACGATGAGGCCGCGATCGTGATCCTGCATGGCGCCGCTGACGATCTCGGCGGCGCTCGCGCTGTTGCGATTGGTCAGGACGATGAGCGGCACGTCGCCGTAGGCGCCCTGGACCGAGGCCACGTAGTCCTCCTCCACGCTGCGGACCCGGCCACGCGTGTAGACGATCATCTGCCCCTTTTTGAGGAAGCGATTCGACACGGCGATCGCCTGATCGAGCGGACCGCCCGGGTTGTCGCGCAGATCCAGCACCAGGCGCTGCATCCCGCCGGCCTGCAGTTTGGTGAGCGCCTCACCGAGCTCCTCGTTGGTGGTCTCCGAAAAGTCCTGCAGGCGGACGTAGCCGGTGCCCGGCGCAATCATGAACGCCGTGCGCACGGTCGTGATCTTGATCTGATCTCGCTCGACGGTCAGATCGATGAGGGTATCGACGCCGGGCCGGCGAATGGAGATCTCGGTGGTCGTGCCCCTCGGACCACGGACGCGCTTGACGACGTCCTCCGTCTCCCATCCCTTGGTCTCTTCCCAGACCACGTCCGGCCCGGGCGCCCGGGTTCCTTGCGCTTGCCGACACGGGCAATGACGTCGTTGCGGCGGATACCGGCGCGGTAGGCGGGCGATCCCTCGAACAGCGACAGCACGGTGATCTCGCCGTTGAGCTTCACGATGCTGATCCCGATGCCGGGATAGCGCCCTTCCTGCTGCTCCCGCATCCGCGCGTAGTCGCCTTGCGGTGAGATAGTTCGAGTGCGGATCGAGCGTCCGGAGCATGCCGTCGATCGATCCCTCCACGAGCTGCGCTGGACTCGACCGACTCGACGTATTCGCTTCTCAATCGCGGCGAGCGCGGCCGTGTAGATGCGATACCGCTCGGACACGCGATCCTGCGTCGACACGGTGCGCGCTCCGAACACGCCGCCGACGATGGCGGACAACACGACGACAACGGCGGCAGCGGGAATCCCCTTCAATCGCATGCGAAGACCTTCCTATCCGTGAGCGTCCACGTCGTTCGACGTCTTCTTGCCAAACACCCACGCCACTCCGATGCTGAAGAGGTAGAGGACGAGCATCGGCGCGGCGAACACCGCGAGATTGATCGGGTCGCTGCTCGGCGTGATGATCGCGGCGGCAATGATGATGATGAGCACCGCGTACTTGAACTTGCGCAGCATGAATCCGGCCGTCACCACGCCGAACCGCGCCAGGAAGAACACCAGCACGGGCATCTGGAACACCAGCCCCATGCCGAGAATGCACTTCACGTAGAACCCGAACGCGAGGTCGATGTCGGGCATGAAACTCATGCCCTCGATGCCATAGCTGGCGAAGAACCTCCACATCGACGGAAACGCGATGCGGTGCGCGAACCAGGCGCCGCCGCCGAAGAGCAGGCGTCGAGGCGGCCACGAACGGCAGCACGACCTTCTTCTCCTTCGCGTACAAGCCCGGGGCGACGAACAACCACAGCTGCGAGAAGATGAACGGCGACGCCACGAGCAGCGCCGCCAGCGCCGACAGCTTCAAGCTGAACATGAAGCCGCCCATCGGCTTGCGTGAAGATCAGCTCGCCGCCGAACGCCCGAAAGTACCGGATGAAGTAGGCGTAGAGCGGCTCCCAGTACCAGAACGACACCGCTCCGCACGCGACGAGCGCGTACAGCGAATAGAGGATGCGGCGGCGTAGCTCGTCGAGGTGCTCGAGGAAGCTCATCCTCGAGCGTTCGTCGGTCGACTCCTCGGTCGTGCGCCTCGAAGTCGTCGGCGACGTGACTGAGCTCGGAGTCGGGCGCCATGGATGGCTGAGACAGGACGCGCCGCTACGAGCCCGGCCGCTGATGGGCGAGTTCGTGTTCGGAGCCCGTCCCGACGTCGCCGCGCGCGATGGTCTCCGGCGCGGCCGGGGACGGCAGGGAAGCCGGGATCGGTCGGCGACGTCGCCATCGGCTTCTTTCTGCTCCTCGGCGCGAATCTCGTCGTCGAGGGTGTTGCGCAGCTCGTTCGAGGCGCGCTTGAACTCGTTGAGGCTCTTGCCGAGCGACCGCCCCAGTTCGGGCAGCTTGCGCGGACCGAACACAATCAGGGCCACGACGAGAATGATCATCATTTCCGGAAAGCCTAGTGGACCCATGTCGCGCTCCTCTGCCAGACTTTCTCAGTATACCGCGTCTTTTTCCACGACCCGTGGTGGCGTTCCGCCCGAAACGGCCGATAAGCCGAAGTGGTTGACGGGAGGGGCTTTAGGTACTACGATTGCATATTGCTCCCCGCATGGCCTGGTGTAGGGTAGGTCCCTGCTCTCAATTGACGCCCCCAGGCCCTTTTCACATACTGGATGGACCCATGAGACGACTTATCGGAATGTGCGTCCTGATCTCTGCGGTGGCACCAGCCCTCGCGGCAGCCCAGACCTCGGCACAGACCACGCCACCGACCACGCCGCCCAGCAGCAAACCACCGTCGTGACCGTGGAGGAGGGCGAGCTCCGCCCGGGCGTGGCCACGGCGGCGGGCGACACCGGCATCTGGTTCGTGCCGACAGCGGGCATCTCTGCCGCACAAGAAATGGTCTGTCAGCCTCTACCGGACCAACATGGACGACGGACAGGGGTTCACCGACATCTCGACGTTCCCCGTGACGTTCGCCGTCGGGCATCAAGCAATCGGGCGGAGCTCTTCGGCAACTGGGCGCTCGTCGACGCGGATCGACCGCGACACGCGGCCGCTCTTCTTCGACGAGCACGAGCGACGAAGCTGACACCGGCACCGGCGGCGGCATCGTCGCCAACCATCCGCTCGTCCACAGCGAGTGGACCGGCAACAAGCTCGGCGACCTGTGGCTTGGCGGCAAGGTCAACCTGTTCTCGCCGACCGCCAAGACCTATCGGCGTCGCCGCGCGCATGCTGATCAAGCTGCCGACCGGCGACGAGGAGTCGGGCGCGTCCACCGGCCAGACGGACTTCGTGCTCGACGGCGTCGTCTCGGGCTATTCGTCCGCGGTGGACGCTGGCCGGCTACGTCGGCATGATCTGGCGCGGCAGTCCCGACGGCTACCAGCTCACCAACGGCCTGCGCTGGGGCATCGGCGCGGCGTTCCCGCAGAAGTTCAGCCTCGGGTTCCGCTTCACGGCCGAGCTCTTCGGCGAGAAGTACTTCGACACGACCTTGACTGCGCCGCTCGGAGTGTTTGGCGACGACGGGTCGATCGTGCCCGTCCTGTCAACGGTGAAGAGTCCCGGTGATTGGCAACGCTCGGGGTCACCTGGCAGGCGCCGAACGGGTTCTTCGCCGGGATCGCGGGCTCGTGGAACATGAACATGAGCAGTCGTGCCGACGCGACGCCCATCGGCGTCCGCCGCCTTCCCGGACACGCCGAAGGACAACAAGGGCCTGCAGTTCCGCATCGGCTTCCATCCGGGGCGCGCTCCGGCACGCGCGGCCGCCTGCGTCGGCGCCCGCCGGCGACGACCCCAGCCGACGCACCAGCCGTCACGCCACGCCGGCGCCTCCGGCGAATCGTCCGCCGACCGTCACCGCGGCCTGCGACCCGTGCACGGTCGAAGTCGGCCGCACGGCCAACGTCTCGGCCGACGGCGCAGGATCCCGACGGCGACGCGCTCACGTATCAGTGGACGGCCGCCGCCGGATCGCTGACCAGCGCGACGGCGCGGCAGACGCCGTGGACGGCGCCGAACCAGCCAGGCCCCGTGCAGTTCACCGTCACGGTGAGCGACGGCAAGGGCGGCACGGCGAACGCGACGACCACGATCAACGTCATCGCAGCCGACGCGCGCAGGAGATCACGTTCGAAGACGTGCACTTCGACTTCGACCGCTTCACGCTCCGCACCGATGCGCTGAAGGTGCTCGACCAGGCGGTCACCGCCATGCAGGCGAACCCGACGCTGCGGCTGACGATCGAAGGCCACACCTGCAACATCGGCACGGCCGAGTACAACCTGGCGCTCGGCGAGCGCCGCGCGCACGCCGTGCGCGACTACCTGACGAGCCGCGGCATCGCGGCGTCGCGGCTCACCACCGTGAGCTACGGCGAGGAGCGGCCGAAGCACGACAACTCACGCGAAGAGACGCGCCGGCTCAACCGCCGCGCGGCGCTGGTCGTGAGACTGCAGTAGGAAGGCCCAGGGCCAAAGGCCCAAGGCCCAAGCAAGACAAGGGGCCGAACGCTGGTATCCAGCGTTCGGCCCCTTTCGTTCTGTACTGCTGACGTTCGTGCTCTTCTTCGAGCTTGGGCCCTTGGCCTTGGGCGCTTGGCCTGACCGCGTCAGTACGCCTTCGCGAACCAGGCGCGCACGTCGGACGGCGCCGTTGCACTTGACGCACGTGGCCGTCGACGCGCGGCTGCGCGAGCGGAATGTTGCGCAGCGTCGCCTGCGTTTCGGCCTTGATCGCCGCTTCACACTCCGCGCTCCCGCACCAGGCGGCGATGACGAACCCGGGCCGGCCCTCCATCGCGGCGGTGAACTCCGCCCAGTTGGCCGCCTCGGACGTGTGCTCCTCGCGAAACTGCCGGGCGCGCTCGAGCAGCGTTCTGCTGAATCTCCTCGAGCAGCGCCGGCACACGCGTGGCGAGGTCCGCGAACGGAATCGCGGCCTTCTCGCGCGTGTCGCGCCGGGCGGAAAAGACCTGCCCCTTCTCGAGATCCTTGGGGCCAATCTCGAGCCGGAGCGGCACGCCGAGCAGCTCGTACTCGGCGTACTTCCAGCCCGGCGAGTTCTCCTCGCTGGCGTCGAGCTTGACGCGCACGCCAGCGCGCCGTGAGCTCGGCGCGCAATGGCCTCGGCCTTCGGCAGGACCGTTTCCTTCCAGTTGCCGCGCGGAATCGGAATGATGACGACCTGATACGGCGCGATGTGCGGCGGCAGGACCAGGCCGCTGTCGTCGCCGTGCGTCATGATGACGCCGCCGATCAGCCGCGTCGACACGCCCCACGACGTGGTCCAGACGTGCTGGAGCGCCTTGTCGCGCCCCTGAAACTGGATCTCGAACGCCTTCGCGAAGTTCTGCCCGAGATTGTGCGACGTGCCCGCCTGCAGCGCGCGCCCGTCGCCCATCAGCGCTTCGATCGAGTAGGTGCGCGAGGCGCCGGCGAACTTCTCGCTGTCGCTCTTGATGCCGTCGATGACCGGCATCGCGAGGTCGGTCTCGGCGAACTCCTTGTAGATGTCGAGAATCTTGAGCGTCTCTTCCTCGGCCTGGTCCGCGGTCTCGTGCGCGGTGTGCCCTTCCTGCCACAGGAACTCGGTCGTGCGCAGAAACGGACGCGTGACCTTCTCCCACCGGACGACGTTCGCCCACTGGTTGATCAGCACCGGCAGATCGCGCCACGACTTGATCCACTTGGCGTACATCGTGCCGACGATGACTTCGGACGTCGGACGGACGATCAGCCTCTCTTCGAGCTCCTCGTCGCCGCCCTTGGTCACCCAGGCCACCTGCGGCGCGAACCCCTCGACGTGCTCCTTCTCCTTCATCAGCAGCGATTCGGGAATGAACAGCGGGAAGTAGGCGTTCACGTGGCCGGTCGCCTTGAAGCGCGCGTCGAGCAGCCGCTGGATGTGCTCCCAGATGGCGTAGCCGTACGGCCGGATGACCATGCAGCCCTTGACCGGCGAGTAGTCGGCCAGCTCCGCGCGGCGGACGACGTCGAGATACCAGCGCGAGAAATCCTCGGAGCGTGGCGTGATTTCGGTGACGAATGCGTCTTTTTTCTGATCGGACAAGAGGCCCTCGGATGCAGGTCAGCACTTCTGGCGTGTCAGCACGTGCTAACTTGACGAGCGTCGGCTTGACCGTGTTCTGTCGCCACGCGCCTTTTCCAGTGTAGATCGTCCCGGCTCGGGAAGTCGGCACGCGCGTGGGCGCCACGGCTCTCCTGCCGCGCGAGCGCGCCCGCACGATGAGCCGGCTGACGATGATCAGGCTCGATTGCCGCCAGCGCCGCGGCGTCGATGCCGTCGGCCCTGTGCGCGCAGGCCTCGTCGACGGCGGTCCACGCCGGATCAGATCGTCGCGAACGCCTGTGTCAGACCTGCGCCATCGCGAAACACTCCGGCGTGGCGCCACATCAGCTCGCGCAGTCGCGACTCGTCGGCCGGCACGGTGCGAGCCGCGACCAGTCGGTGGCGGGATCGTCGACACGGGCCGGTCCGGCTCACGGCCACGCGGCCGGCTCGCGTCCGTGGCCAGCATCGCCGTCGCGGCGCGGCCGCCGAAGACGAGGCCCTCGAGCAGCGAGTTGCTCGCCAGCCGGTTCGCGCCGTGAACGCCGGTGCACGCCACTTCGCCGGCGGCGAAGAGCCCGGGCAGCGTCGTGCGGCCGTCCAGATCGGCGGTGACGCCGCCCATCAGGTAGTGCGCGGCCGGTCCGACCGGCAGCCGGTCGGTGGCCAGATCGAGCCCGACGCGCCGGCAGAACGTCGTCAGCAGTGGAAAGCGCGCCCGCACCGTGCGGCCGGAAGATGCGCGAGCGCTGAGATAGACCGGCCGCCCCGTCCGCTCCGACTCGCGGACGATCGCGCGCGCCACGCGATCGCGCGGCGCGAGGTCGCCGGCCGCGTCGTACCGGTGACATGAAGGCCTCGCCGCGCTCGTTGATCGAGCCGGGCGCCCTCGCCGCGCAGCGCTTCGGACAGCAGGTAGCGCGGCGCGCCCGGCACCGCGAGCACCGTCGGATGAAACTGGACGAACTCGAGATCGGCGACGTCGCGCACCGGCCAGAAACGCGAGCGCGACACCGTCGCCGGTGGCGACGGCCGGATTGGTGGTGTCGCGAAAGACCTGTCCCGCGCCGCCGGTCGCGAGCAGCGTGGACGAAGCGCGCCGCCTCGACCAGCCGGCCGTCGCGGTCCAGGAATCGGACGCCAGCGAGCGCGCCCGTCGCGCCACCATCACCTGCACGACGGTCGCGTGGTCGACGACCGTCAGCGCCGGCGGCGCGCCGAGCCGTGCGGCCAGCACGCGACCGATCTCCCGTCCGGTCGCGTCCGCGGCATGCAGTACGCGCCGCGACCGCGTGCGCGCCCTCGCTGCGTCAGATGCGGCCGTCCATCGGGCAACCGGTCGAACGCGGCGCCCCACCCGAGCAACTCGTCGACGTAGCGCGGCCCCTCGTGCACCAGGACGTCAACGGCCTGCCGGATCGCAGAGGCCGTCGCCGGCCGCGATCGTGTCGGCGGCGTGCTGCGCCGGCGAGTCGTCGGCGCCGACCGCTGCGGCGATGCCTCCCTGCGCGTAACCAGTGCTCCCCGCGCGCCGGGTCGGACTTGGTCAGCACGAGGACGCGGCCGTGCGCCTGGAGCGCAATCGCCGCCCGCAGTCCGGCGATGCCGCTGCCCACGATGAGGAAATCGGCAGCGAGTGGTCGGACATCAACGCTCGCTGCTCCACGTGTTTGCTCCGGGTGGTCACCCATCAACTTCAATAGAATCATGATCGATGCGAACCGCAAACCGTCGCCGGGCCGCGAACGAGTCTCCGATTCGCATCGCCGTCCGGGCAGATCGCACCGCGTATGACGTCTTGATCGGGCCCGGCCTGCTCTCGGAAGTGTCGGCGTCCGTGGCCGCGTGGCGAGGCGGAACTGCCGCGGTCGTCAGTTGCGGCCCGGTATGGCGCCGGCATGGCCGCCGGTTCGCGGGCCAGGACGGCCGGGCGCCCGCTTCTCATTCGCGACGGCGAACGGGCCAAGACCCTCGCCACGGCAGAGCGCCTGTACGACGAGTTTGCGCGCCGCGGGCTCGATCGCGCGAGCACCGTCATCGCGTTCGGCGGCGGCGTGGTCGGCGACGTGGCGGGATTTGCCGCCGCGACGTATCTGCGCGGCGTCCGACTCGTCCAGGTGCCGACGACGCTCCTGTCGCAGGTGGATAGCGCGATCGGCGGAAAGACCGGTGTCAACTTGCGCGCCGGCAAGAACCTCGTCGGCGCGTTTCATCCGCCGGCGTTGGTCGTGTGCGATCCGGCGGTGTTGCGCACGCTGCCGGCACGGGAGTTCCAGTCAGGCCTCTACGAAGTGCTCAAGTACGGCATCATCGCGTCGCGGCCGCTGTTCGACCGCGTGACGTCACGGCTCGACGCCCTGTTCGGTCACGACCTCGCTGGAGCTCACGCACGTCATCGCGGAGTGCTGCCGCATCAAGGCGAGAGTCGTCACCGAGGACGAGCGGGAATCCGGACTCCGCCGCATTCTGAACTTCGGACACACGGTCGGTCATGCCCTCGAGGCGCTGACTCGCTATCGACGCTTCCGCCACGGCGAAGCCATCGGGCACGGCATGCGGGCCGCCCTCTGGCTCTCGGCCGAGCGCGGAACGATGTCGCGTGATGAGGCCGATCGGGCGTACGCCGCCATCGATCGACTCGGCCGGCGGCCACCGGTCGGCGACTTGCGGATCGCCGATGCGCTGACCGCGATCGGGCACGACAAGAAGCAGGTCGCCGGCCGCCTGCACTTCGTGCTCGCTGACGGCATTGGCGCCCACCAGATCGCCTCTGACCTGACGTCCGTGGAGCTTCGAGGAGCGCTGCGGTTCCTGGGCCTTCGTCCGTGAGCTCGCCGCGCGGACAGTCCACCTAGCGAATCCACCCGGGCGGCACGCCCTGCTTGCGAGCCTCGTTCTGGATATCCGCAATCGCCTTGCGATCGGTTTCGACCAGCTTCTTGAGGCGATCGAGTTCCGCCAGTGCTCGCGCGATCTGCTGCCGCAACTGACCCTGCTGCGCCGGGTCGTCGCGATTGACGATGTCGGTCTGGAGGCCGTTGATCCTCGACTGCATGGCGTCGGCCAGCACCTTGTCACGCTCGAGCGCGTCGCGCGCAGACCTCATCCGATCTCGCCACGCCTTCTCGTCGTTCCTGTCCGCCGGCGCCGGCCCTGCCGCGGCCGCCGCCGGTAACGGAGCGGCTGCGCGCGTGTCAGCGGACGTGTCAATCGGCATCTCACGCGGCTGGCCGACATTGGTCAGCGTGGCGGTTGACGGGCGCGTCAACATGCGGCGGATCGCCTCCCGCTGGCCGGCCTCGCCGAGGCTCCCCGACGTCGCCGCCAACCAGGTAATGAACGCAACGACAATCGCCGGACTCTGCCACAAGGACGTCATCTCACTTCCCTCCAGGAAACGATTTGCACGTCGGCGGCGGTCCCCGTGCCCGCCGCTGGCCGGCCGAGCATCGCCTCAATCGCGCGCATGGACCCGCCCGGTCCCATCGCGCGCGCCATCAACATCAGCCGCCCGTTTGCCTCGATGACAGGATTGCCATCGGTTTCGGCAGAATCGTCAGCGACCCACACCGCGACGTACGGCCGGGCGGCGAGAAACACCGCGGGCGCCAGGTCGGACAGAAGACCGTGCGCGAACAGAGCCCAGCGTGGGTTGTTCGCGCCGAGTCCGAACGCCGCATCAGAGGCGGCTTGAATCTCCGTCGTCATCGCGCCGAGATCGATGGCGTCGCCGGAGGGCAAGATCGGTGTCAGCGTGGCGCCAACGAGCACCGAGCGTGCGGCGCCCGACAAGATGGCCGACCAGTCGGGCACGCCGCGGACCTCCGCGGTCGCAAACTCGATGGCGGCGTCCGCCGCGTAACGCGCTTCGGTGCCGACGCGAAAGTTGGCTGCCGCCGCGATCTCAGTCGTGCTCAGCGAGGCGACGCCAAGACCGAGCGCGCCAAGGAGCGCCGTGGCCAGCAGCGCCAGCACAATGGCTGCGCCGCTATCACGCGGCACGGGTGTCCGACATCTCGTCAATGCGGGCGTCATATCAGCGGCCCAAATTCAAGTTGCGCGGCGAGATGTCAATCGTCAGCCGATAGTCCGGCAGAAGACGCCGGGCGTCCCGGCTCAGGCCGGGCACCAGGTACTCGGTGCCGGTCCCGCGAAGACCAGCGAGTGCCGCCTGGATCCGGAGCTTCAACCTGACCTGGCGGATCCGCAGCAGGTCGGCGTCGAACACATTGCCGCCAGCCCCACACCATGGGCCGTCAGACAGCATCGTCAATGGAAGAGGTGCCAGCGATGCGCCGGCCGTCGGCAGCCAGGCCAGACCAGCGACCGGTGACCCGGCGGCGTCGTAGAGGCAGTTGGCGATACCAATCGCAGGCTTCGGTGCCGTGGGGGGTGCCGGCTCGCCGAAATACTCGAACTCGAGACTGACCACGTTGTCGACCACCGGCACGTCGGTGCGGTCGCCATCGTAGTGACGCAACTGCCGCTGCGACGCGTCGAAGTAGTACGTGTGGAGCTCTGCCTCGACGATCGAGGCGTCAGTCGAGTACGCAGGACCCGCCGGCGAACCCAGATGGAGCAGATCCGCGACTGGAGCGCGAACGCCGGTCAGCTTGAAGAAGTCGAAGGCGCCGGCGCCATCGAACACGAGGGCCGTGGCGCCAGCTTGCAGGCCGCAGAGGTCTCGGCCGATGGGACAGTTCGGCAACGGATCGACATCGAGAATCAGCGAGCCTGCAGGCAGCCCCGTGCCGAGCGTCGATTGCGCTCCGCGGTCGCGCGCGTACGCGACGGTGATGACATCCGGCCGTGCGACCGTCGCAGGATCTGCAGCCGTCAGTCCGAGACGCCGGGGCACCACCGGCGGCAGCTGCCGATACAGCGGCCCGGCCTCGGCGCCGGCCGTGGCGCCGGCGCCAGCCTGGGCGAGGTCGCGCAGCAGCGCATCGACACCGACGCGGGCACGCTGTTGCATGTCGAGCGCCTCGGGCTGCTTCTGAGCGATGTACGAATCTGCATGGACAAAGGAGAAGACGGCGCCACTGACACCCAGCGTGAGGACAACTGCCACGAGCGCTTCGATCAGCGAGAAGCCTCGGTCGTTCACGACCCCATCCCCTTGCCGCGTCCTCATCGTCGCCAGCAATGCTTCGTCTGGGAATCGCCGGCGGGGGCCGCCGGCCGCAGAGGCCTGCAGATCACGACGAACGGTCGTGACCAACACTTGGAGCAGCAGCGTGTCTGGATCGGCGGGTAGCGGATCGACACTCCACCGACGGATGAAGACCGTCCCCGCCGCGAGGCCCGGTCCACTTCCGATCCAGCGGCCACTTGCGTCGAGATAATCCACATAACCGGGCGTGTCCGTCGCGAGCGTGCCAGCAGGCGCCGGTCTCAAGCCCGGCCCGGAGGCAGTGGCAGGATCGACGCTGAGATCGGTAAACGTATCGCTCACGGCGAGCCCGCCGGCAGCGAATCCCCACGTCAGCGATCGCAGTGCTTCGAGCTTCTGGATCGCCAGCGCAATGGCGGAGGTCTGGTGCCGGGCACTCTGCGCCGCGAGAGACGACGCGACGAAGAGCTGCGCCACGCCGGTGGCGATCATCGCCACCAGCAGCATCGCCACCAGGACTTCGACCAGCGTGAAGCCTGCCTCGCGCACACCCTCCCTACTGCAACTCCCGATCCACGTTCTCGCGCGGCGGCTCGCAGGCACGCACGAAAGTTCGTGCAGAAACTGCGTACCTGTTCGCGCAAAGCGATCGCAGTTTCTGCACGACAGAAGTTCGGAGTGAAGGGCGCGGGAAGTTCGGAGTGAAACGGGCGCTTGAAGTACGGAGTGAAACGCGCGGGAGGTTCGGAGTGAACAGCGCTTGAAGTACGGAGTGAAACGCGCGGGAAGTTCGGCGCCAAGCGTGGCCGCGCTCGAGGCCCCACGGCCCTGCCGCAACTCGTCCAAGGCCGCCTGCGCGGCATCGGCACTGGCCGCGCGTATAGACCGGGCGCAGCGCGAATCCCCAGGGTTCGTCGCGCGTGCCGTCCGACCGCATCGCGAGGGCGAGATCGCGACGCGCTTCGCACTGATGCCGTTGCGGTGATTGGTGGTGGCGTCCGGTTTGGTCCCGCCCGGCGGATACCCCAGGTGGTAGCTGAGCTCGCCGCCGAGCATCCGCTCCATCAGCGCTTTCTTCAGCCGGCGCCGGCGGCGTCGATGTCTTCGACCGTCATCGGCCGATCCGGCGCGAAGTGGTCCAGGATTTCGTCAGGAACGGGCGCCAGTCGCTCGCGCTCCACGCCGCTCATCGCCTTCCTCCGTATCAGGCACTTCCCGTACTCAAACGCTCTTCACTCCGTACTTCAAGCGCCCTTCACTCCGTACTTCACGCGCGCTTCACTCCGTACTTCAAGCGCCCTTCACCCCGTACCTCAAGCGCCCTTCACTCCGCACTTCCCGCGCCCTTCACTCCGTCCCTCGCGCCCTTAACGATAGAGCTGCATATACCACGCGAACAGCGGCGTGCCGACCAGCGAGGCGGCGAAGGCGCCGAGCGCGAGGAACGTCCCGAACGGCAGCTTGCTGGCGAGCGTCCGCCCGGCGATCGCGATGAGGGTGAGGCCAATGACCGCGCCCGCAAGACTGGCGAGAAAGAGCACGACCAGCACCTGTTGCCAGCCGAGAAACGCGCCGATCATCGCCAGCATCTTGACGTCGCCGAGGCCCATGGCGTCGACGCCCCTCATCCGCTGCCACAGCCACCGGATGCCGTAAGGAATCGCCGCGCCGAGGGCCGCGCCTATGAGCGACGCCGCGAGTCCCGGCGGCAACCAGATGCTGGCCACGACACCAAACACGATACCGGGCAGCGTCAGCTTGTCCGGGAGTCGCATCGTTTCGAGGTCGGTGCCGAACAGCGCGATAAGAAGCGCGGTGAACACCAGTCGCACCGCCAGCAGGGGCCAGTCCTCGCCCACGGCGATGCCTTGCAGCACGAACGCCGCGCTGGTGACGATCTCGACGATGGGGTACCGCACGCTGATGCGAAGGTGGCAGGTGCGGCACTTGCCGCCAAGGACGAGATAACTGACGACGGGGATGTTGTCGTACCACGCGATCGGCGTCTTGCAGCGCGGACAATGCGACGGAGGCTGGACGACCGACTGGCCGGCTGGAATCCGGCCGATGCAGACATTCAGAAAACTGCCAATCATCAGGCCGAAGATCGCGAGAACGGCGAGCTCGACGGGCGCCATTCAGCGGAGCGGCACCGGCAATGGCGCGAGCCGCGACGACGGCGAGAGCCTGGCGGTGTGCGTGGTCTCGTCATAGACGAAAGGTGCACCCGTGTCGTCGAACGGCGGCTGCGGAAACAACTCGAGCCAGTCCTTCGGATAGCGGCCGCGCGCGAGGCGAAACGCTTCGATGAAGCGGTTGAGCTCGTCGATCGCCTCGAGCGCTTTGAGCTGGGTCAGGCCGTGGACCGCGGCCCTGCGAATGTACTCCTCGCTCGAGCTCGCCAGTTCTACCAGCATCTGGCGCGCGCCCTCGCGATTGCCGCCGCGCACTTTCGTTGTCGCCGCCAGCGGCCGGATCCAGGACGGCGCATTCGGCAGTGACGCCGCCTTCTCGAACCAGTCGGCCGCCGCGGCGTAGTCACCGGTGTGCCAGTAGTGGATGAAGGCGATGTCGTACGGCAGCTGCCAGCGCGTGGGATTGGCCGCCAGTCCCTTCTGGAGGAGCGCAATCGACTGGTCGGCCCGGCCCGGCCCGTCTGGCGGCGCCGTGGCCAGAAAAATCGCGCCGAAGCGATAGGCGATCATGAATTGCGGATCGAGCGTCGTCGTCAGGTCCAGCAACGGCTGGAGCAGTTCGAACCGGCCGACGCTCCGGCCCGAGCGCCGGTCCCGTCCGTAGTGCTGGATGGTGCGCACCCAGTAGACGTCAGCGGCGATGGCGTCGAACGACAGCATGAGCCGATCGGCGATCTTGCCCGAACGCAGGTACAGCACGCGTTCCGTCGGCAGACGGGAGGGATACCAGCCTTCACGCGCGTGAAGCACGCCGGCGGCGAGCGTCAGACCGGCGATCACGGCGCCAGTGGCGTACCACCCACGCAGGCGTCCGGTCACTTGAATTCCCGGCGCGAAAACACCGCAACCGACGCGCCGACCAGCGTCGCCGAGTACACCGCGGCATACAGGAGCATCGAGAGCACGAGTCCGATCTGGACCCGGTGCCCGTGGACGACGTCGTTCTTGACGTCGAATCCGGAGAACGCCGGCACGAGCCACCCGACGGCCGTCACGAGCTGCGATACCAGTTGCGGGGCGTCGACGATGTCGCCAAAACCGCGCAGGTCGGCGCTGGCCAGGCCCAGCCACGTAGCAGCCGACGGTAAAGACGACGGAGATGAGCGCGCTCGAAGAGAAGGTCGAAAAGAAGAGCGCAATCGCCGTCAGCAGCGCGAGCTCGGCGGTGAAGAGCACGACCTGCAGCGCCAGTTGCGGATCGAGCGCCGGCGCCTCCCAGGCCATCCGCAAGTTCGCTGGCGAGACCAGGTGGACCCAACCGAGCATCAGATAGAACGCTGCCGCCATCGCCCAGATGTTCACCGTGACGGTGAGGACCAGTCCGACGTACTTCCCGAGGATGAACTCCCACCGGGGCAGCGGCTTGGCGAGCAGGGCGAAGATGCTGCGCCGGTCGATCTCACGCGCGACCAGCCCGACGCCGATGAACACCGTCATCAGGACGCCCGCGAGCTCGATGGTGGCCAGGCCGAGGTCCTTGATGATCTTGAGGTCCTGCCCCGCCGTGATCTGCCCGATCGCAAAGGATGCCCCGACCAGCAACACCCCGAACACCGCAATGCTGTACAGCACGCGGTCGCGAACGCTCTCCTTGAACACATGCCAGCCGACGAGCGCGACGCGGTGAAGCGTCATCGGGTGCCGCTCCTCGGGTAGGTCGTCCCGGCGTCGGCGTGACCGCTGCCCTTTCCGGACGCGACCAGGACGGGTCGAGGTCCTGTGCCTCCCGATCCGAGGCCGCTGCCGGATCCGACGTGCTCGAGGAAGACATCTTCGAGGGTCGTCTTGAGCGGCGTGACTGAGACGAGGGCCGCGCCCGTGGCGGCCAGTTCGGCCACGAACGGCTCGGGACGATCGTCGGGACCCAGTTCGAAGCTGTACCGCGTATCGGCGATTCGCGTCAGCTTGCGAACGCGATGGCCGATGCGATCGGCGACGAGTGGCGACACACCGCTCATCACGATTTCCCAGCCGCGGCCGGGTCCGGCGCCTGCCGTGAGCTCGGACACCGTGCCGTGCGCCACGAGCCGGCCTTTGGACAGGATGCCGACCCGGCTGCAGAGCGCTTCCGCATCCGACAGGATGTGCGAGCTGAACAGCACGGTCCGGCCGTCGTCGCGCAAACGGAGGATGAGATCGCGCACTTCGCGGCGGCCGACAGGATCCAGCCCGGACATCGGCTCGTCGAAGATCACCAGCTCGGGATCGTTCACGAGTGCCTGCGCGATGCCAAGCCGCTGCACCATGCCCTTGGAATACTGGCGAATCGGCCGGCGGCGATCGTCGCCGAACCCGACGTCGTTCAGGACACGAGTGGCCCGCGCTCGGCGCTCCATGCGGTTGTGCCCGCAGAGCCCCGCAAAGTAGCTGAGCAGTTCTTCGGCCGAGAGGTGGTCGTAGAACGTGGGATGCTCGGGGAGGAAGCCCAGCCGCTGGCGGGCCGCGACGTCGCCCGGCGGGGCGACCCAACACTTCAGCGCGGCCCGACGTCGGAAACAGCAGGTTCACCAGCAGCTTGAGCGTCGTGCTCTTCCCTGCTCCGTTCGGTCCCAGCAGACCGAAGACGCCCCCAGTCGGAATCTCCAGGGTCAGGCCGTGCAGCGCGCGATGGGGCCGAGGACGCCAGAAGCCCGAAAGAAAGTCCTTCGTGAGCTCTTCCGTGCGGACGGCCGCGGCCATCACTTCACCGGGACGCCCGCCTTCTCAAGTTCCAACCTGATGGCAAGCTCGAAAAGGTGGGCCGGCAGCCAACCCTGGTCGGTTGCCGCTTTCACGCCGTTGACGTAATAGGTCGGCGTTGAACCGATCTGAATCGACGCCCCATCGGAGACGTCGCGCCGGATCTCCGGCAGCTTCGCGGCGTACTCCGCGTCGAAGTCCTTGACGCCCAGCCGGCTCGCGGCTTCCGCACGGACCGCGGCGGCGGTGAGCCCTTGCTGATCGGGCACCGAGAAGAGCCAGTCGATCGCTTCCTTCTCCTTGCCGCGGTCGCGTGCCATCCGCACCATCGCCGCCTCCTCGCAGGCGGCCAGATGCATTTCGCGGCTCAGGGTGAAATTGCATTTGCTGCTGAGCGGAAAGTCCTTGTAGACCTCCCGCACGGCACCCGGCGCGAACTCTTCGAACTTCTCCAGCACCGGCTTGTAGGCGAAAAAGGCCGCCTTGCACGACGGACACTGCCAGTCCACGAACTTGACAACCAGCACCTTCGCGGGCGCGACCGCGATGCCGAAGTCGATGCGCGGCTGCCTGGCCCAGCTCGCCGCAAAGCTCTCCTCGACATTCTGACCCGCCGGAACAGCGGCCGCAGCCGGGGCGCACGTCACCCTCTCGCGGAAATGACGCGATCAACGAACCGGTGCCAGCGAGAAACAGCAGCACGACGGCCATCGTCGCCGGCGGAGCGAACGCGGCGCGCAGATCGCGGATGAAACGACCAGGCAACTGCATCAGCGACACCGACGCGGCGAGACCGGACACCACGAAGATGCCGATCACCGAGACGTAGGTCCCGATGCAAAGGACACACCCGGTCTTGAGTTGAACAAACGAGGCGTAGCCGAGATAAATCACGGCGGCCAGCCCGACGATTGAAAGCGCGAACACATATGACGCGACCGGCACGCCACCGGCCGGTCTGGGCGCCGACATACTGGCGATGAGCGCCACCAGGCCGAACCAGAACACCCCGCCAATGGCCACCGGCACGCCGAACATCGAGCCGTAGCGGCTCAAGTAGACCTGCGTGCAGTTGAAGGTCGCATTGATGTCGCACGGGCTCACGTAGGTCGGTTCGACGATGAGCTTGTAATGGACCCAGGCCGAGGCGGCGGAGAATGCCAAACCCAGCATGGCGAAGCCGAGAATGAACCAGCGAGTTCGTGATGTCATAGGAGTGATCCGACGACGGTTGTACCACAGAAGGGGCCCGGGGGGAGGCGGCGCGATTCCCGAGCCCGTTCGAGCCTCACGGTGCCGCGTCCGCGGAAGGTCCCCGGCCGGCACCGTGAGGTCGAACCGCCTCAGACGCTTATTGGATGGGCATGGCGCCTGACGCCGCAAACGGCTCGGTCGGCGCGGTCGCCGAGGCGAGCTGCCAAATGGTGTTGCCCGCGTTCACCGAGAACGAACGCGTGCCGGTGGTATTGAATGTCATCGGCCGGGCTGTTGACAGATACGCGGAGATCGTCGGCGTGGTGTTGCAGTCGGCCGGGCCGGCCGCCGAGCCAGCGCCAGCGGCGAGCGTGAAGTCGTAGCCGCTCTTCTGCGGGGTCGCGCTGCTGCCGAGGTCCATCCCGATGAAACCCTCGCCGGCACCACCAGGAGGCGCCGCGAGGACCGTGAAGCCCGACGCGTACCCGCCGTTTCCGCACGACGCCGAGTAGGCGACCTGAGACGACGTGGTGACCTTCAGCGATGCAATGGCCGACGTCTCGTTGCCCGTCATGCGGGCACGCAAGAGCCCCGGCACCGCGATCGCCGCGATGATGCTGATGATCGCGACGACGATCAGCAGCTCGATAAGGGTAAAACCCTGATCTTTTTTGCCTCTCATGTGTGTCTATTCTCCTTTCTCCTTACATAGTGCGAACGCCGACAGTTCTGTCACCCGCGCGCGCCGGACAGCAGTGCCGTCCGCGCGCGTACGGGTTAGTGCGGTTTGCACCCGCTACACCCACCCGAAAACGGCTCTAGTGAGACAGCTGGCTGATCAGGTCGAACAGCGGCAGATACATGGCGATCACGATGCCGCCGACAATGACGCCGAGTACGCAGATGAGCAGCGGTTCAAGGATCGTGAGCAGCCCGGCGATGGCGACGTCGACTTCGTCTTCATAGAACTCGGCAATCTTCGCCAGCATCGTGTCGAGGGCGCCCGTGGTTTCACCGGCGCCGATCATTTGCGACACCATCGTGGGAAACACGCCGGAGGCCTTGAGGGGCGCCGCGATCGTCTCGCCGCGCTCGATGCGTCCGCGCACCTGCATGACGGCCTTTTCGATCAGCGCGTTGCCGGACGTCCTGGCCGTGATCTCGAGGCCACTCAGAATCGGCACGCCTGAGCTCAGCAGCGTCGACAGGGTGCGGCAGAACCGCGCCACCGCGATCTTGCGGAAGATCTTGCCGACGAGCGGCAGCTTCAGCAGCAGCGAGTCGATGCGCATGCGCCCGGTGGCAGTCTTGTAATCGCGGCGCAACAGATACAGGCCTCCGAAGACGCCCGCGAGAAAGAACGGCAGGACCACGATCATCTTCCTGCTGATGCCGATGACCACCCGCGTCGCGAGCGGGAGTTGGGCGCCCAGGCCCTCGAACAGGGTGGTGAACGTCGGCACGACCTTGACCATGATGACGGTCACGACGATCGCCGCGATGCTGAGCACCGCGACCGGATAGATCATCGCGGAACGCACCTGCGAGATGAGCTTGGCCTGCTTCTCGATGAAGGTCGACAGGCGCTGGAAGATGACGTCGAGAATACCGCCCGCTTCGCCGGCGGCCACCATGTTGGTGAACAACGCGTCGAACGCGTCGGGCTGCTTCTGCATGGCGTCGGCCAGCGACGAGCCGCCCTCGAGGTCGATGCGGACGGCACCGACCGCCGCCGCCAGCCGCTTGTGCGGCTCTTCCCTGGCCAGCAGTTCCAGACATTGCACGAGCGGCAGGCCGGCGTCGATCATGACCGAGAACTGCCGCGTGAAGATGGCGAGGTTGCGCGCCGGCACACGACGGTAGCGCACTTCCCTCCGCGCCGCCGGCCCGACCTTCGTGACGAGGATCTGCTCGCGCTTGAGCGCGTCGGCCAGCGCGTCCCGCGACTCCGCGGCGCGCTCGCCCTTGACGATCTGTCCGGTCCGCGTTCGTCCGACCCAGGCGAACGTCGTGGTCGTCATCGTCCGGCTCCCTGCCCGGCAGGTTGCCCCAGCGGCGTTCTGCGCGCGGCGCCTGCGTGCGTCGCCGGATGCAATTGCCAGCTGCCGCGCTCGAGGATCGTGATCAACTCGTCGCGCAAGCGACGACGTCGTGAGCGCCGTGTCACGCGAAATCACACGCTTCTCGACCAGCCGGGCGAGCGACTGGTTCATCGTCTGCATGCCGAGCTTTTCCTGGCCGGTCTGCATCGTGCCGTAGATCTGATGGATTTTGTCGTCGCGAATCAGGTTCCGGATGGCGGGCGTGGCCACGAGAATCTCGAGGGCGGCGGCGCGTCCCTGCCCGCTCATCTTCGGGACGAGCGCCTGACAGACGATGCCTTCGAGAACCAGCGAGAGCTGCATCCGGATCTGCGGCTGCTGGTGTGCCGGGAAGGCGTCGATGATGCGGGTGATCGTCTGCGCCGCGGAGTTGGTGTGCAGCGTCGCCATCGTCAAATGCCCCGTCTCGGCCAGCTTCATCGCGGCTTCCATCGTCTCGAGATCGCGCATTTCGCCGACGAGCACCACGTCCGGGTCTTCGCGAAGGGCGGCGCGCAACGCCATCGTGAAGCTTTGCGTGTCGGCGTGCAGCTCACGCTGGTTGATCAGTCCGGTCTTGTGGTGGTGGACGGTACTCGATCGGGTCTTCGATCGTCAGGATGTGCGCCGGCCTCGACAGGTTGATGCGATCGATCATCGCCGCCAGCGTCGTCGACTTGCCGCTGCCGGTCGGCCCCGTGACGAGAACGAGGCCGCGCGGCCGGTCGGCCAGCTCGGCAAGCACTGGCGGCAGGCCCAGCTCGTCGAGCGAGCGAATCTTCTCGGGAATCAGACGCAGCACCGCGCCGACGCCGCCCTTCTGGTTGAACACGTTGCCACGGAACCGCCCGACGCCGCGCATGCCGAAGGCGAGGTCGAGCTCCCAGGACTCTTCGAACTTCTTCTTCTGCGCGTCGGTCAGCACGCTGTACGCCAGCGCCTTGATCACGTCCGGGGTGAGATCGGGATACTCGAGCCGCCTCAGGCGCCCGTCGACGCGCACCTGCGGCGGTGATCCCATCGACAGATGGAGGTCCGAGCCTCCAAGCTCCAGCGTCGCCTTCAACAAATCCGGCAGGTTCATGATGCTCGCCCTTCTCCCGGCCTTTGGCCTTTACATCGTCTCTCTCACGACTTCCTCGAACGTGGTCACGCCTTCGCGGACCTTCATCAGGCCGGCGCGCCGGAGCGTGTTCATGCCTTCGGCCACCGCCACCCTTCGCAGTTCGGTCACCGGGGCGTTGGCGACGATGTTCTCGCGGAGCGGCTCGGTGATGTCCATGATCTCGAACAGGCCGACGCGGCCCTTGCGGCCGGTGCCGCTGCAGCGGTCGCAGCCGCGGCCGTGCATCGGCTGCGTCGTCGCCAACTCTTCTTCCGTGAAACCCGCGTCGAGCAGCCGTGGCTTCGGGATCTGCTCCGGCGCCTTGCAGTGTTCGCAGATTCTGCGCACCAGGCGCTGCGCGGCGACCAGATTCAGCGAATTGGCGACGAGAAACGGCTCAATGCCCATGTTGACGAGCCGGTTCACGCTGCTCGGCGCATCGTTGGTGTGGAGCGTCGAGAGCACGAGGTGCCCCGTGAGCGCCGCCTTCACGCCGATCGACGCCGTCTCGGCGTCGCGGATTTCGCCGACGAGGATGACGTTGGGGTCCTGCCG
This sequence comes from uncultured Acidobacteriota bacterium, assembly GCA_963816795.1. Classification (GTDB taxonomy): domain Bacteria; phylum Acidobacteriota; class Vicinamibacteria; order Vicinamibacterales; family SCN-69-37; genus CAWFLT01. Next base: position 27,691 of record CAWFLT010000014.1, read on the forward strand.
CAGGAACGAGCGCAACGCCGCGGCAAACGAGAGGCCGATGTTGTCGCGGACCGGCACCTGATTGATCCCCATCAGGTTGAACTCGACGGGGTCCTCGGCCGTCATGATGTTGACGCCGGGCTCGTTGAGCTGCGCCAGCGCCGAATAGAGCGTGTTGGTCTTGCCGCTGCCGGTGGGGCCGGTGACCAGGACCATGCCCCACGGCTTGCGAATCGCGCGCATGAACTTCTCGAGCTCCGAGGCGGTGAACCCGAGCTGCTTCATGTCGAGGCGCAGCGCCTCGGGATCGAGCAGCCGGAGGACGACTTTTTCGCCGAAGAGCGTCGGCAACACCGAGACGCGGAAGTCGACGTCACGCGGCGTGCCGCGGTCGTTCGACCGGACCTTGATCCGGCCGTCCTGCGGCAGCCGCTTCTCGGCGATGTCGAGCCGCGCCATGATCTTCACGCGCGACACGATGGCATCGCGATACCTGAGCGGGGGTGTCATCACAGGATGCAACACGCCGTCGATGCGGAACCGGATCCGCATTTCCTTTTCGTAGGGCTCGATGTGGATATCGCTCGCGCCCTTCTGAATCGACGAGAGCATGAGGGCATTGACGAGACGGATGATCGGCCCCTCGCCGCCTTGACGCTCGAGCGAGGCGGCAGCGATCTCTTCGGCGGCGTCCAGGACTTCCAGATTGCCGTCGTCTTCGCCTTCGGAGCCCATGTCCTCCAGCGCCCGCGAGACCATGTCGGCGCTGATCGCCCTGCCGTTCGCCGCCGGCGTCGCGCCGGGCTTCGCGAAGTACTGCGCGATCGCCTCGCGAATCGCCGTGTCGCAGGCGACGACCGGCTCGATGTGCAGCCCGGTCCGAAACTTGATGTCGTCGATCGCGAAGACGTTGGTCGGATCCGTCATCGCGAGCGTCAGTGCCGTCCCGTTCTTGCCGACGGGAATGACGCTGTACTTGCTGGCGGCCTCGGCCGGAATCAGGCGCACGACGGCAGGGTCGAGATCGAATTCCTTGAGGTTGATCGCCGGCACGCCGTGTTGGCGGCTGAGGACGGACGTGATGTCTTCGTCGCGGAGGAGGCCGAGCTTGACGAGGGTGCTCCCCAACCGGCCGCCATTGGCGCGGTGATGGTTCAGCGCCTCCTGCAGTTGTGCCGGGGTGACGCGCTTTTCGCGCAGGAGAAGTTCGCCCAGTCTGGCCGCCATGTGCTCCCAACCCACACACGGCGGCGGCAGCGTTCTGGCTAGAACCCTGCGCGCATCGCGAACCCGAACCCGCGATCTTCGTCGCGGCGGCCCTGCGTGTAGTAGCCGTCCAGCCAGAAGCTCGGACGGATCGCTACACTGCCGCCAACCGAGGCGATCGCGTCGGCGGTCCCGTCACGGTTCCACCGCACGCCGCCGCGCATTGCTGCGCGACTGCCCAGGCGGCTCTCGCCGCCTGCCGCAATCTTTCGACGAAGGCCGCCAGGAAGGTCGGCCGTGTCCAGGTCGACATCCAGAGCAAAGGTCAGGCCATCGATCGGAAACGCAGAAACGCCCAAACGCACGCGTCGTTCGAGCCCGATGTCAATTTCTGCAATTGTGCCGAAGCCGGCTTCTCGCAAATTCTTCGACGACACGCCGACACGGACCTTTTCGAAATCGACCATCACGCCAAGATCGAAGTCGACGGTGGTGTGCGCCTCGCCTTCGATATCCGCTCCGTGATCGAGCGCATCGCCCGCGGTGTCCCCATCTGCCAGGCCAATATTGGGCCGTCCCCGCATCGTCTTGATCGTCCCGCCGACGACCAGCCCCTGGACGATCGTCTGGACCAGGGTGATGCCCACCTGACTCACTCGGAGCGACCTCGTGGCGAGTGCGCCGGTCGGTCCGATGGCCAAATCGGTCGTCTTGAAGCGGCCATACGACAGCGCGATCGGCCACGTGCCGAGACTGGTCAGGCTGTTGTTGTCGACCCGGGGACCCGGGTACGGCGGCGCTTTGTGATTACCCGTTTGAAAGCGATCCCACTCGAATGTCATTCCCACCGGCCCGCCATGGGGAAGGCCCGCCGGGTTCCAGTGGACCGCCGTGGGGTCATCCGCGACCGCGACAAACGCCCCGCCCATGCCGAGCGCGCGGACGCCCACGGTTTCAAAGGAGGAGGTCTGCGCCGAGGCCCCGGAGGCGCACGCGACGCTGACGAGCGTATACAAAACCTTACGAAACATCCCCGGCAGGGTATCAGGCATCGCCCAACTCCCGGCAGGAGGCGGATTCGGAACCTCCTGAGGGCCCACTATCGTAATTGTTCGGGGACGGTACAATTGGTGGGATCTGCCGACCGACTCGAGCAGGGTGAGGTGCGTCGATGACCGAAGCCGTCGCTGTTCCGTCCGATCCCGGGCTCGTTGCCCGGGCCATCGGGATCTTGACCTCCCCCCGGGCCACCTTCGAGAAGGTGGTCGCCAATCCGCGACCGGTGGGGATCCTCTTCCTGGTGGCTGTCGTCATCGCCCTGGCGACGGCATTGCCGCAGATGACGGAGGCGGGCCGGCAGGCCTCGCTCGACATGCAGGTGCGCCAGGCGGAGCGCTTCAGCGGTCAGGCGGTGACGCCCGAGCAGTACCAGGGCATGGAAGCGATGAGCAGATTCAATGCGGCCTTCAGCGTCGGCGGCGCATTCATCGGCCTGCCGATCATTCACGCTCATCATCACGGCGCTCTACTGGGTGGTGTTCAACGCGCTCCTCGGAGGCACCGCTGCGTTCAAGCAGGTACTGGCGGTGGTCACCCACTCCCAGGTCATCTCCGCGATCGGCGCGGCCATCGGCGCGCCGATCCAGATGATGCAGGGCACGATCACGATGGGCGGCCCGTTCAACCTGGCGGCCCTGGTGCCGTTCCTGGACGAAGCGTCGCCGATCCGGGCGACACTGGGCGCCATCAGCGTGTTCACGCTGTGGGGCATCATCGTCACGGCGATCGGCCTGGGCGTCCTCTATCACCGCAAGACCCGCAACATCGCGATTGCCCTATTGGTTGTGTACGTCCTCATCACCGCGGTCTTCGCCGTTGGGTTCTCGGCGCTGATGGGCGGACGGAGCGCTGGATAAGCGAATGAGTCGAAAGAAGAAAGTCTTCATCGGGCTGTTCATCATCATCGTTCTGGGCGGGCTGGCGTACGCCAACCTCGGGTTGAAGCGCACGAACGGCGCGGAGGTCACGATCGAGAAGATCGAGTCACGCGACCTCGAGGCGATCGTCTCGGCGAGCGGCAAGATCCAGCCCAAGGAATCGGTGGACATCAGCGCCGAGACGATGGGCAAGGTCGTGAACGTCGCGGTCGAAGAAGGCGACATGGTCACCAAGGGCCAGCTGCTGCTGCAGATCGACCCGCGCAACCTCGAGATCTCGGTGCAGAACCGTGAAGCGAGCCTGGCGACAGCGCGAGCCACGCTCGATCAGACGAAGTCGCAGATCGACAACGCGAGGGTCGCGCTGAAAGAGTCCGAGGACACCCTGCGGCGGCAGGAGCAGCTGTTCAAGAGCAGCCTGCTGGCGCGCGAGACGTACGAGCGCGCCGTCAACGACGTGGCGCGGCAGCGGACGAACCTCATCGTGAGCGAGCAGAGCGCGAAGACGCAGGAGCAGCGGATCAAACAGGAAGAGGCCAACGTCGACAACGCGCGGTACGACCTGGCCAAGGTCCGGGTCGTCGCGCCGCGCGGCGGAATCGTCACGCGGCGCAACATCGACGAGGGCGAGACCGCCGTCGTCGGCACGATGAACAACGCGGGCACCGTGCTGCTGACGATCGCGGACCTGTCGGTCATCGAGACCGAGATCGAGGTCGACGAGACGGACATTCCGTTCATCAAGATCGGCCAGCCGGCCAAGGTGACGATTGACGCCATCCCCGACAAGACGTTTCCCGGCAAAGTGACCGAGGTCGGGAACAGCCCGATTCAGGTGGCCGGCGGCGCGACGACCGGCCGCGCCACCAATTTCAAAGTGGTGGTGACGATCGAGGGACAAGTGCCGAACGTCCGCCCGGGCTTCACGTGCACGGCGGTGATCACCACGGCGACGCGGCAGAAGGTCACGGCCGTGCCGATCCAGGCGATGACCGTGCGCGAGCTCGTCGTCGATGCCGGCGGGGAGATCGTCAAGGCCCCCGAGCCGACGCCCGAGGAGAAGGCGAAGGCGAAGGCGGGCGGCGCGCGGCGGCCGGTGACGCCGGTGGAGCTCAAGCCGGGCGAGCAGCGCAAGGAAATCGAGGGCGTGTTCATGATCAAAGACGGACACGCCCTGTTCGTGCCGGTCAAGGTCGGGATCGCGGGCGAGAAGTACTTCGAGGTGCTGAGCGGCCTGAAACCGGCGGACGAAGTGATCACCGGGCCGTTCGCGTCGGTGCGCGGCCTGCGTGAGGGCGATCCGGTGCGTCCGTCGGCCGAGCCGGCAGCGAGCGTGACCAAGGGCAAGTAATGCAGCAGTTTCTCGAGGCGGCGACGCTCGCGCTCCAGGCGATCTGGGCGAACAAGCTGCGGTCGCTCCTGACCGTGCTCGGCAACATCGTCGCCGTGACGTCGATCATCGCGGTGGTGTCGCTGGTGCAGGGACTGAACGCCAGCGTGAAGGACGCGATTCAGTCCGACCTCGGCGCCGACACGTTCGCCGTGCAGCGGCGCGGCCCGACGCGCACGGACGAAGAGGAAGAGCGCGCGGCGAGCAACCCGCGGGTCACCCTGGCCGAGGCCGACGCGTTGCGGACGTTCAGCCCCCGCATCAAGCTCGTGATGGCGGAGGCGAGCGGCGGCGCCCAGGCGAAGTACCGCCAGGAATCGCTCGACAGCATCCAGATTCGCGGCGTGACGAAGGAGTTCGTCATGCTGCCCACGACCGACGTCGAGCGCGGCCGCGTGATCACGCCGAGCGAATTCGACGCCGGTCGTCCGCTGGCGATTCTCGGCTTCGATACCGCCGACCGGCTGTTCGGCACGATCGATCCGATCGACAAAGGTGATCACGCTCGCCGGCGTGCACTTCCGCGTCGTCGGCGTGGCGGAGAAAAAGGGCGCCATCTTCGGTCAATCGCAGGACGAATACGCCGTCGTCCCGCTCGAGGCCTTCCAGCGCATCTTCGGGTCGCGTCAGTCGCTGCAGTTGACCGTCGTGCCGAGCGACCCGTCGGTGGTCCGGGCGGCGATGGACGACGCGACGCTGGCGATGCGCATGCAACGCCGGCTGCGACCGAGGGAACCGGATAACTTCGGCGTGCTCTCGTCGGAGACCATCCTGAACATCTACAATCAGGCGACGTCGGCCATTTTCGCCGTCTTGATCGGCGTCGTCGGCCTCTCGCTCGTCGTTGGCGGCATCGTCATCATGAACATCATGTTGATGGCGGTCAGCGAACGTACCCGGGAGATCGGCCTCAGGAAGTCGCTCGGCGCCCGCCGGCGCGATATCCTGTCGCAGATTCTCACCGAATCGGTGACCTTGTCGGTGTTCGGGGGAATCGTCGGCACCGGATTGGGCTTCCTGGTCGCCTGGATCATCAGCCAGTTGAGTCCCCTGCCGGCGGTCGTCGAGGTGTGGTCCGTCGTGCTGGGCATCTCGATGACCGCCATCGTCGGGTTGTTCTTCGGGCTCTACCCCGCCATGCGGGCCGCGTCGCTCGATCCGATCGAAGCCCTGAGGAGGGAGTAGCGCATGCGTTGGGCGCTCTTCAGCGAGATTCTCGCGATGTCGTGGGACACGATCCGATCGAACAAGATGCGATCGTTCTTGACGGTCCTGGGCGTGGTCATCGGCATTACCTCGATCGTCGGCGTGACGTCGCTGCTGCGCGGCTTCGACGAGTCGCTGCGCGATATGTTCCGGACGATCGGCCCGGATACCGTCTTCGTCGCCAAGTTTTCCGCGGTCAGCCTCTCGGCGGGGGCCGACTTCCAGGAAATGCTGAAACGGCCGAACATGACGCCGGGGGACGCGGAGGCGATCGAGCGCGGCGCGCCGTCGATCGAGATCGTGTCGATCATTCTCGGCAATGGCGGGCCGGCACCGCGCGAGCGCGTCTACTACAAGAATCAGAAGACGAAAACGTTGCAGATCTTCGGCACCGAGGAGTCGTACCCGCGGCTGACACGCATCCCGGTCGAAATGGGCCGGTTCTTCACCTCGATCGAGGTCCAGCGCCGCAGGCACGTCATCGTTCTGGGCCTCGGCCCCTACAACGCCCTCTTCCCCAATGAGGATCCGATCGGCAAGACCGTCCGGTTGGGTCTCGTGCAGTACGAAGTGGTCGGCGTGCTGTCCAAGCGGCCTTCACCCGGCGGATTCGACGTCGGCGCCGACGACTACTCGATCATTCCACAGACCACGTATCAGAAACATTTCGGGATCCGCGCCGTCAACGTCGGCCGCGGAGAGATGCGCGCCGTCCTCATCGGGGCGGTGCCGCGCGAGGGAGTACCGCGCGAAAAGGCCATCGCTGAAGTCGAACAGGTCATGCGCATCCGCCACGGCCTGCGGCTCGACCAGCCCAACGATTTCGATCTCGTGACGCAGGACGCGCTGCTGAAGGTCTGGGATCAGATCAGCGGCGCGACGTTCCTGGCCCTGGTCGTGCTCTCGTCGATCGCGCTCATGGTCGGCGGCATCGGCGTCATGAGCATCATGACGATCAGCGTCACGGAACGGACGCGCGAAATCGGTGTGCGCAAAGCGCTCGGCGCCCGGCGCGTCGAAATCCTGTGGCAGTTTCTGATCGAAGCCGTCTTCGTCACCTCGGTCGGCGGCCTGCTCGGCATCGCCATCGGCAGCGGCATCGGAATGTCGATCCACTGGCTGACGGGATTCCCGGTGTCGCTGCCCTGGTGGTCGTTCGCGATCGGGATTAGCTTCTCGGCGGGAGTCGGCGTCTTCTTCGGGATGGTCCCGGCGATCCGGGCCTCGCGCCTCGATCCGATCGAGGCGCTTCGGTACGAGTAAGCGCGAGGGCACGGCGAAGAGCGAGGACACGGAGAAGAGCTAGAGAGCACGGAGACGAGCGAAGTAGACACCCCGCGCCGCGAAGCGGCGCGGGCTCGAGGCGCGGGGGTGGGGCCCCGCGCCCCTAAGTAAAGAGTGACAAACGGCTGCTAAAACGTAAATCTCACGCCGGCCGTGAACGGTATCGCCCAGCGCGAGCTCTTGTCGTTGATCGTCGCCAGGTCGGTGCCGACAAGATTGTCTACGTCGGCTTGTCCGGTCACATACCGCAGCCCGACCTGAACGAACGCGCCGACTGTCGGGTTGATGTCGAACGTGGCGCCGGCATTGGCGCCGAGGGTGAACGCCGCAGTGGCGTCGTAGAAATCCGTCACCACCTGCCTGAGGCCGAGGCCGGGCGCCACCAATTCCACGTCCAGCTCTTCGATGAACGCCAGACCAATCGTGCCTTCCCCGTAGAATTTCACCTTCGGAGCATTGCTCACGAAGTAGCGGCGAAGGCCGACATCCATGCCAAAGCTCTGATAGTCGTCGTACTGGCCGTACAGCGGCGACGTGAAATAATCGCCCATCGCCACGAGGTCGGCGTCGAGCGATTGGAACGTGAAGTTGATCCGGAGTTCGGTCAGGTCGCGAAACATGTAGCCGCCGCCAAATCGAAGGTGGAGACCCGTGCCGTAGACGTCTTCGTACTTGTTCTTGGTGATCACTGTCATGAGGCCGTTCAACGTGCCGATCGCGCCCGAGTTGATGTTGCCGCTGATGCCCTTGTCCCACCCGAGCCCGAAGTCAACACTCCACTTTCGGTCGGTGCCGGCGGCCATTTGAGCACTCGCGACCGAGGCCAGACTCAATCCAGCCACGGTCATCAGCGCACAGATTCCTGATTTACGAAGCATTACGATTCACCTCTCTTGGGAAGCCAGAAAGAAAGCGTACCCCATTCGCGCGCTCAAAACGCTTCGTTGAGCGCCAGGAACAAGCCGCGCGAACCTGACAGGCCCCAGCCGTAGTCCACCGTGAGATTGCTGCCGTGCCGCTTGTCGAGCTTCAACCGCAAACCGATCCCACCCGCCGGCACCCAGCGCCCGTAGTGATTGCGCGCGTCGCTGAGCGTCGAGGTGTTCACGAACGCCACGGCGCCGATCACCCCCGAACGATGCAAGTCGACGCGGTACTCCGCCTCGCCGTAGATCCAGCTCCGTCCACGAAACCGTCCCGCCGGATAGCCACGGGCAGTGCGCCCGTACAGATCCCAGCCCGTGCTCGGAAGATCGAAGTACGACGGCGCTCCCTCCGTCGTGAGCCACGCCATTGTCCAGAGCGCGACCACATGGCGCCGGGCGGCGGGTAGACGCCAGTACGCGCGCGCCTCCGATTGAAAAGATTGCCAGGTCCGCGCGCTCCCGAGCGATTGCGGAAACCACTGCTGGCTGAGCCGGGCGAAAATTCCGCGCGTGGCATTGATGGTGTTGTCGCGCGAGTCGAAGATCGCGTCGGCCGACAGTCCTGAGGCGACGACGGTCTCCTTCTCCAGAGGAGCGGGCACACCGTCGGGGATCTCGACTCGGCGCAGGTCCAGATGGTACCCGCCGCCGACGGCGAGGCGACGTGCGATGTTCCGGTACGCGGTCCCGTGCGCCCGCACCCACGAAAGCGGCGCATCGATCGCAGTGGCCGGCGTCGTATCGCTCCCAAGGCCGTAGGTCCGCTCGGTGAAGTCGTAGAGACGCCAATCGCCGATGAGCCGCCACTTCGCGTTCCCAAGCTGCTGATCGAGCCGCGCGGAAATCACCAGCCGCCCGCCGGTGCTGTAGGAAGCCGACGCCGTCGTCACGGACAGCGGGACGTCCCGGCCGGCCGATCGTGACTGACTGAGGAGCACGCCGAACGACACACCCGCCGCTGGCGACGCGCCGATCGTCGGCACGAGGGTCCGCTGCTCCTCGTCGGGAGGGTCAACCGGGGCGGGTCGATTCAGCCACTGGCGGAGGAGGTCGGTCACATCGAGTGGCGCTGGCGTCGTTCCCTGCGCCTGGCAGAAGAGGAACACCACCAGGAGCGCAGGGCTCACCCTGAAACGCCAGCGAGAAGCTTTGCCACGCCAGCGCCTCCAAGCTTGATCACGTTCTCCATTTAACCATTCAATCAAGTCGTCCAGATCGTCAGCACCACCGGGCAGGTCGCGGCATTTCTCGACGTGACTACGTCGATGGCCGCCGAAGTGGCAGCCGGGACGGAAGTCGGCTTCAACCGGTATGGTGACGCGTACGTGCTGAAGAGCGTGTGGGCCGAGGGCGAGCGCGCCGGGCTCACCGTGACCGCATCACACGGCGAGCGGGTTCAGGCCAGGAACGGAGCCGCGTCGGAACAGCGCCTGCCAGCGGCGAAGAAGATCATTTCGCCACTTTGATTTTCAGATTCTGCAGCCGCACCGGCTCGCTCGAGTAGTTCTCGAGCTCGATCGTGTTCTTCTTCTTGTCGAAGCTGATCATCGTGGCGACCGCCATCCGGCCTTCGCCTTCACCGGCCTTGTTGACCCGGATCTCGAAGAGCGTGAACGGGTAGTCCATCGTCCTGGGTTGGTTGCGCGCCTCCTGGACGCCGATATAGCGGTCGGTCGCGATGACAATGCGGCGGCCGCCCTCATCGAGGGGGACCTGCCATGCGTAGTGCAGGTCGTAGCCGAGACGCAGTTGGTGCGGATCCGGGCCGACCAGGCCCGGGATCCTGAAGCGCCCGTGTGACGGCGTTTTCTGCAATGCGCTCAGCAACGCATTCGAGCCCTTTTCGAGCATCGCCGAGATCAGCTGCTGGCGCTCTTCGGGCGTCGTCCATCGGTTGATCGAGATCTCGACGACCGCGTTGCCGCCAGACCCGATATTGCTCATGTTGACCGCGAACGCCGTGATGTCCAGCTTTTCGCCGGTCGTCTGCCTGGCGGAAGGCGTGACGATCGTGGTCAGCGCGATGGCGGCCATGCCAGCCGCCCAGAACAGGCCCTTTCGTTTCATCATGTGCCTCCCCGGCGGGCTCGATGATGTTTCCAGCCGGTGGGCGGGACACGGCCGAAACACTGGCCGCGCCCGGCACCGCCGGATGCGTTAGAAACGAATCGTGACTCCGCCGCTGATATCGAACTGATGGGAGTAGTCCGGATCGGCCAGGAGCCAGCAGCCGTAGAACGGATCGCACCAGTAGCCGGCCGACGTGCTCTTGATGTAGGTCGGCGTCCAGCGCGCCGTCGCCTTGATGCCGAAGTTCGGTGACAGATAGCATTTTCACGCCACCGCCCCACGTCGTCGAGAACTGGGTATCGGAGAGCTTGTTAGTTCCGCCGGCGAGCGTCGTGTAGTCGCCGGAGGAGTAGCTCGTCGCGCCGAGACCGACGAACGCGAACGGTCGCACCTTGGCGTCAACCTCGCCCCAGTTGTAGACGAAGTTGCCGTGATAGTTGTTGACGTTCATGTCCGCGATTTCGAATCGTGCTCACCGGTCCGCTGGCCTGCAGCGTGGACATCTGCCGGCCGTAGAGGAACTCGACCTGGGCGTTTGGGCTAACAGAGACGCCGAAGGTGAAGTGGTAGGAGCCGCCGCTCTTGACGTCGACCTGGTTGTAAATCACGCCGACGACGGTGCGTTCTTCCACTGCCACGCCTTCGCTCGCGGTGTAGCCCCCGCTGAAGCTGACCTCGACCCGTTGTGCCGAAAGCGGGGCGGCCAAGAGCCAGATACCCGTAAAAAGTGCTGCGAACCGTCGGACCATAATGCTGTTCTCCTTCGTGACTATCCTGTCACCTGCCGCGCCTTCGCGGCCCATGCGCTGGCTTCGCGTCGTCCCTGGGGGCTTGCTGCGGACCCGCCGCGTACCCGACCGCCCTCCTGACGTAAGGCAATAAGGGTGCCGACGCGTCCTACTCCGATACTCGCCGTTTCCGGCGGATGTCTCACGGTATTTCGTGACTTTCTGGCGCTCCCGTCACGGCCTGGGGATTCGGTACTGGCCGAGCACGACCGTGACGTTATCGGCCCCTCCCTGCTGGAGCGCCAGATCGATGAGGGTTTCGCAATGCTGGTCGAGACTCCGGCGAAGAGCGAGCACCTCAGCGATCCGGTCGTCGCTGACCTGACTGGTCAGACCGTCCGTACAGAGCAGGATATAGTCGCCGTCCCAGATCCGGAAGTGCGCGGTCTGAACCGTCGGGGGGCCGTTCGTTCCCCCAACGGTGTCGGTGAGGATGTGCCGGAGGTCCTCGGTGGGCCGATCGACTGCCGCCGGACGCGCTGGGCCCTGAGCCATCCGCTCGGCCACCGTGTGGTCACTCGTCAACTGGGTCAGTTCGCCATCGCGGTAGACGTACGCGCGCGAGTGTCCGACGTGCGCGACGAACAGATCGTCACCGGCCGAGTACGCCGCCGTCATGGTCGTCGCCATGCCGCTGAGAGTGGTGTCGCCCTTCGCCCGCTGCTGCAGAGCCTCGTTCACGCGATGATAGTACCACTCGGCCCGCTCGACGATCTCCTCGGCCGTGCGACTATCCACGCGCAGATTCCAGTGCCCGTAGTGGAGAGCGAGGTGCGCCAGCGTGCCGAGCGCGACCCGGCTGGCGACGCCGCCTGGGCCGGTGCCGCCCAGGCCATCGGCGACGATCATCGTGTAGGCGCTCTCGTCGAACCGAGCCAGCACGTCCGACTCGGGCAGGCTGGACGCGAGCACCTCCTGGGATCGACCCAGTCGCAGCACGAGGTAGTGATCTTCGTTGTACGTGCGCCCACGGCCACAGTGGGTCCGCGCAGCGACCTCGGCGCGAACGACCGACGACAGCGGCCGGAAGTCGTCGAGACCAAGGACGGGCGCCAGCGTCCGGCGGCGCGCGGCGTCATCGAACGGCACGTCGGTCATGAGGGGGCCCTTGGATAGACGTACCGGAGAGGTCTAAAGTTCAAGGCGACCGTCGCCCGGATCGTCGGCCCGGGCCTTAGACGCCGAGCAATGGGAGGTGGCCTGCCTTCCGCTACGCGCGGCGACTCACGGCGCCGCGGTCGCCGGGGACGGCGGCGGCTTCGAGTTGACGCGGCAGAGGCGCGTCGTCGAGCAAGAGCTGGGGCACGGTCGGCTGGCGGAAGCGGAACTCCGGACGAGCCCCGGCCACTGGGCGACCACGCTGATAGTCGAGCAGAACCTGCCGCCGCGCAAGCGTCTCCAACCGGCGCTCGATGACCGTCGCCGTTTCTGAGGGCCATTCGTTGGCGACCTGAGCCGCCGTGAACGGGTGGCCGATCTTTGCTGCCGCCTCGAGCAGGTCGCGTTCGGGCTGCGACAATCGGTCGATTTGGCTCTGGTAAGCCGCCGTGAGGCTGGTCGCGAGTACCGACTCGATCCCGTCGCCCGGCAGGGCAGATGCGCCAGCCGTGAGATGTGGCGTGCAGAGCGCCCAGTCGGACCAGGCTGTCCATGGCCATGGCCGCCACCAACGGATGGCCGCCGCCGGCGCCATGGAGCGGCAGACTCACCACTCGCGCGACGGGTTCGCCGTATTTGCGTTCCAGCCAGTGAAACAAGTCGACGTCAGACCAGGGCTTCAGCGACAAGACCGTGCACCAGGGTGCCCCCTGAACATCGCGTACGACGCGGGCCAGCACCTCGCTGCCTGGCGAGCTCTCCGACGCACAGAAGGTAGCCACGACTACCAGCCGCGCGCCGGCGTGCCGCCGGCCGATGACACGGAGACACTCGATCGTCGCCGGGTCTGCCCACTGCAGGTCTTCGAGGATCAGGAGCAGCGGTTCGGTCCCCGCCAGCTCGTCGAGCAGGGCGCCCAGCTCCCTGACGAACCGCTCGATAGTGAACGGCTCGGCCGCCACGCTAACGCTGCTCTCAGCCGTCGGCCCGTCGGCCGCCGAGGCGAGCCGCGTATTCCACATCGGGGCGCGTTTGGCCAGCGCCTGGGGCACGATTCGGGGGTATTGGCGCGCCAGCAGGTCCAACGCGTCGAGCAGGACCGCGCCGTCATCGACAGCGCCCCAGAGCTCCAGCCCCTGGCCGTAGGAGATACGGAACCGATGTCGATGCGCCGCGTTGACGGCAACGGCCTCGCAGAGGGTCGTCTTGCCGAGGCCGCGGTCTCCCTGGACGATGACGAGCTGGGACTCGCCCTGTTCGACCGCCTTGACGAGGTGCCCATCGATCGCCGCCAGTAGCTCCGTCGCGCCCAACGAAATCCGGGCGGGCGACGCCCTCGGTGTCCGACAGAAACGGCACCATCGCGTCAGTCGCCCGTGCGATGAAGGTGTAGCCACGCCCGGGCTCCGACCGAATGAAGCGGGACGCCTGGGCGGAGTCGTGAAGCGCGCTACGCAGCTCGTGGACGAGTGTCTTGACGTTCTCAGGCTGGACGTGGGTGCCTCCCCAGACCTGCTGGAGGAGCTCCTCGTGGGTGACCACCTCACCAGCCCGATCCAGCAGGCAGCGAAGCAGCTGCGCGGCCTTGCGGGTCAGGGGGGCGGCCTGACCTGCCCGGGTCAGACGACCAGCGCGCTCATCGAACCGAAACGGCGCAAAATACTTCATGGACCTCACCAAGGCCCCACCGGCCTGAAGGTGCTGGGGGAGGGGCTCAGTCTAGACGTCCGCCTGGAGACTCGCAATTGGACCAAGGGCACTCCGGATAGGCCTTTGGTCCCATGCCCGAGAATGGACTAGTTTGGGCGCGGGCCGTGAGCGATGAGGCGGTCGGCCATCCGGACCAGGTCCGGCAGCGAATCTGCGCCCATCTTCCGCATCACCTGGGCGCGCTGCGCCTTGACCGTCTTCTCGGTCGTCCCGAGGGCCGCCGCCACTTCCTTGTTCGCCTTGCCGGCCACCACATGGGTCATCACCTCGCGCTCGCGGCTGGACAGCCGCTCGAAGCGGCTGCGGAGCGCCTGAAGGGTCTGCCGCTCGTCGCGGCGCAGGCGGTCGTTCTCAAGCGCGCGGTGGATGGCGTCGAGGAAGTCCTGGTCGTCGAACGGCTTGTGGAAGACTTCGAGCGCTCCCGCCTTCATGGCGCGGACGATCACTCCCACCTCGGCGTGGCCCGTGATGAAGATCAGGGGAAGGTCGGCGTTGTGCTCGGCCAGGATCCGTTGCGCGTCCAGCCCGCTCAGACGGGGCATCCGGACGTCCATCACAATGCAGCCCGCGCAGGCCGGATCGAAGGCCTGCAGGAAGTCCTCGACGGTGGCGAACAGTTGCGAGCGCAAGCCGACCGAGAGGAGCAACCGCTGAATCGATCGACGAACGTCGTGGTCGTCGTCGACCACGTAGACGACGGGGTCTTTCAGGGACGACTCGGATTCCATGGCGGCATGTCGGCGGCCCGGCCGGCCGAATGGACCCGATCATACCGCCGCGTCGCCCTCTCGTCCGCGAGATTTCGTGGCGGCTCCGCGCAATCGCACGGTGGCGAGACCGCCGAGCCGCGCCATTTCACTCCGATGCTGAGCCCGTCGAAAAACGGCAACGCTGTTGCAGGATACGTCCTCCACGGACTCAACACGAGCGAGACATGGTCGTCGCCTGGATCAACTTTCGCGCCCAACCGCATAAGCGCCCCGAGATTCTCAGCGCGGTCGATGAGATGATCGAGCGAATGCGCCACGCCTCCGGATGCGGCCGGGGCCGGTTGTACGCCGACGGCGAAGACCCCAACGCCTTCACCGTCGTGTCGGAGTGGCAGTCAGCAGACGACGCGGACGCGTTTTTCAACTCGAAACACTTTCAGATGTTCCGAGGCATCCGCATCCTGCTGCGCGGAGAACCGCTCATCGTGTTCGACGAGATCCAGGCGCGGGTCACGCGCCTGTTCCGGTAGCCAGCGCCGCGTGACGGCGCCTGCGTGAGGTCAGCGCGGCCGCACGATGCCGAGCTTCAACATCCGGCTGCGCAGCGTGCTCGACTTCAGCGCCAGGAGTTGCGCGGCACCGCCCCCGCCTTCGATCTTCCAGCGGCACGCCTCGAGAATGTTGAGGATGTGGCGCCGTTCGACTTCGAGGAGCGTCGTTCCGCCGCCCGACGTCGTCAGCTCCGGGCACGGCAGCCAGGCGTCCTTCAGCTCGAGCGCGTGACCGGTCGACAGGATGATCGCGCGTTGAATGACGTTCTCCAACTCGCGCACGTTGCCGGGCCAATCGTACGACGACAGGGCGTGAATGACCGCTGGCGGAATCGTGTCGATGCGCTTCCGCAGGATCCGGCTGTGTCGATCCACGAGGTGCTGGACGAGCAGCGGGATGTCTTCACGACGGTCGCGGAGCGAGGGCACCGTGACCGGAAAGACGTTGAGCCGGTAGAACAGGTCGCGGCGGAATCGCCCCTGTCTGGCTTCCTCGAGCAGATCGCGATTGGTCGCGGCGATGATGCGGACGTCCACGTCGATCGTCCGCGGACTGCCGAGGCGTTCGATTTCTCCGTTCTGCAGCACCCGCAGGAGCTTCGGCTGGAGCTCGAGTGGCAGTTCGCCGATCTCGTCGAGGAAGAGCGTGCCGCGATGGGCCAGCTCGAAGCGGCCGGCCTGCGTCGCGTGGGCGCCGGTGAAGGCACCGCGCTCGCGTCCGAACAGCTCGCTCTCAATCAGGGCCGCAGGCAGCGCGGCGCAATTGACGACGACGAACGGCCGGTCGCGCCGGCGGCTCTGGCTGTGGAGCGAACGCGCGAGCAGTTCCTTGCCAGTGCCCGTCTCGCCAAGGAGCAGGACGGTCGCGTCGGTCGGAGCGACCTGCTCGACGCGTGACAGCACGTAGCGCAGACTGTCACTCTCGCCGACGATGACCGCGCGGTCGGCGGCGGCCTTCGCGTCGGCGTTCATGGAATTGCGCGGAATCGTTGGTACTTCAGGATCAAAAGGATGGGTTGCGAGCATGGAGCCCCCTTGGGCAAGTGATGGGAGATTCACCGCCCGAACGAGCGCTCATTGTTCCGCGGATTCAACGCCAGGACGCGTTTGATTAGGGTTCGGCCTCGGTAAGACGCAGCTGACTCAAGGGGACACTACCCCCTCCGCCCGGGACCTCGGGCAGTGCGGGGGAGCTCAACACTCCTCGTCGTGACGCGGTGGTTACACTCAAAAACCGATCCAGGGCGCGGCACGGTCAGACCGCCGGGATTCCGTGTCTCCCACCAATGCCGGTCACGACCCCGCGCGGCAAACGGCCGCGGGTCGCGATCCGCGAACGGCGGAGTTATGATGCGCCATCGGGAGGATTTCCGCCTATGAAGGTCTTCGACGCGGCAGGCATCCGCAACGTGGCGCTGGTCGGACATAGCGGCGCGGGCAAGACGCAACTGGCCGCGGCGCTCCTCTTCGATGCGGGCGCCGTGAACCGGTTCGGCAAGGTGGACGAGGGCACCACGGTCACCGACTACGACGACGAAGCGATTGCGAGAAAGCACACGCTTGCGGCGTCGCTGGCCTTCCTCGAATGGAACCGGCACAAGATCAACCTCATCGACACGCCCGGCATGGGCAACTTCCTGTCCGACGCGCGAGCGGCGCTCCGCGTCGCCGAAGCGGCGTTGGTCGTCGTCGACGCCGTGGCCGGCGTGCAGGTGTCGACCGAGAAGGTCTGGGCCGAGGCAGACGAGGCGCAGCTGCCGCGGCTCGTCGTCTGCAACCGGCTCGATCGCGAGCGCTCCAGTCTCGAGCGCACGCTCGAGGCGATGCGGTCGACGCTTGGCCGCAACTGCATCCCGGTGCAGCTGCCGATCGGCGAAGAACGGGACTTCAACGGCGTGGTCGATCTCGTCGCCATGAAAGCCTACCTGTTCGCAGCCGACGACTCGGGCAAGTTCACGGAGAGCGCCGTGCCCGCCGAGCTGGCCGGGCCGGCGCAAAGCGCGCGTGAGTCGCTGATCGAGATGGTCGCGGAAGCCGACGACGCGCTGATGGAAAAATTCTTCGAGGCCGGAACGCTCACGCAAGACGAGTTGACGGCCGGTCTGGGCCGGGCCGTCCGCGCCGGCCGGCTGTTCCCGGTGTTGTGCGCCTCAGGACTGCGCAACATCGGCATCCAGCCGATCGCCGATGCCATCGTCTCGTACGTGTCGTCACCCGCGGAGCGGCCGATCGCCGGACGCGATGCCGCGGGCGGAGAGACCGCCCGTGCCGCCGACGACAAGGCGCCCCTCTCACTCTGGGTCTGGAAAACCGTGGCCGATCCGTTTGCCGGACGGATCACCCTGTTTCGAGTCGTGTCCGGCGTGCTGAAGTCGGACGCGACGGTGCAGAACCTGAGCCGGGACCTTCCCGAACGATTCGGGCACGTGCTCGTCGTCCAGGGCAAGACCCAGACCCACGTGCCCGAGTTGCATGCGGGCGATCTGGGCGCGGTCGCCAAACTCAAGGACACGCGCACCGGTGACACGCTCGGCGACAAGAGCTCCGGATTCGTCGTCCCGCCGCTCAAGTTCCCGGAGCCCGTGCTCGCCTACGCCATCGAGCCCAAGAGCCGCGGGGACGAGGACAAGATCGGCACCGCCATGCAGCGGCTCATCGAAGAGGATCCAGTCGATCAGCTATGCGCGCGATCCGCAGACGCACGAATTGCTGCTCTCGGGCCAGGGCCAGTTGCACATCGAGGTGACGGTCGCAAAGCTCCGGCGCCGGTTCGGCGTCGAAGTCAACCTCAAGCCGCCGCGTATTCCCTACCGCGAGACGATCACGGCCAAGGTCGAAGCGCACGGACGGCACAAGAAGCAGACCGGCGGACACGGACAGTTCGGCGACTGCAAGATCCGGATGGAACCGCTCGCGCGCGGCGCCGACTTCGAGTTCGTCGACGACATTTTCGGAGGCTCGATTCCGCGCCAGTTCGTGCCGGCCGTCGAAAAAGGGATCCAGGAAACGCGCGTGCGCGGCTATCTGACGACCTACCCGGTGGTCGACTTCCGCGTGACCGTGTACGACGGCTCGTACCACGACGTCGACTCGAACGAGCTGTCGTTCAAGCTCGCGGGCCGACTCGCGTTCCGGGATGCGATGTCGCGCGCCCGGCCGACCATCCTCGAGCCGATCATGAACGTGGAAGTGTACGCACCGTCAGACTTCGCCGGCGATCTCATGGGCGACCTCAACAGCCGTCGCGGCCGGATCTCGGGAATGGACACGCGCGGCGCCGCGACCGTGATCAAGGCCATCGTCCCGATGGCCGAGATGCTGACCTACGAGCAGACGCTGACGTCGACAACGGGCGGGCGCGGCTCCTACCACATGGAGTTCTCGCACTACGACGAAGTGCCGGGACACCTGCACGGCAAGATCATCGCGGCGTCGAAGGCCGAGCGCGGCGACACCAAGGAGGACGAGGATCACTGATGGGACATGCGGCCGTCCTGCTCGTCCTGCTCGCTGGCCAGGCCGGGCTGCCGCCGGCGCCGCCCGCACCGTCCTTCGACGAGTTTCTGGCCGGTGTGCGCGCCGAGGCGCGGACCCGCGGGATCAGCGAAGCGACGATTGCGGCGGCACTCACCGGCCTCGCGCTCGAACCGGTCGTGGTCGCCCGCGATCGCGGCCAACCGGAGCAGGTGCAGAGCCTCGATGACTACGTCGCCCGGCGGCTGACGCTCCAGCACGATCGCCACGGCCCGCCAGCAGGCCACCACCCACGCCGCCCTGCTCCGCCGGATCGAGCGGGCCTACGGCGTACCTGGGCCGGTCATGATCGCCATCTGGGGGCTGGAATCGAACTTCGGCAAGTTCACGGGGTCCTATCCGACGATCGCCGCCCTCGCCACACTGGCGTACGACGGGCGCCGCGCGCTCTTCCGCGATGAGCTCTTCCACGCGCTCGCGATCGTCGAGCAGAAGGGCGTACTGCCCGGCGACCTCAAGGGATCGTGGGCCGGCGCGATGGGACAGCCGCAGTTCATGCCGTCGAGCTTCCTCAAGCATGCCGTCGATTTCGACGGCGATCAGCACATCGACATCTGGTCGTCGCACGCGGACGTCTTCGGCTCGATGGCCAACTACCTTCGGTCCGCCGGATGGAACGACGACGAGCGGTGGGGGCGGGAGGTGGCCGTGTCGCGCGCGGTGATGGCGAAGGTCGATCGCACGGTGCCGATGCGATCGTCAGGATGCCGCGCGATCCGCGCCATGACCGCCCCGCGGCCGCTCTCGGAATGGCGCACCCTCGGCGTCACCCTGCCGGGCGGCGCGCCCTTGCCGGCGTCGGCAATCGCGGCGTCGCTCGTGCGCGGCCAGCGCCGTCACTTTCTCGTCTATCGGAATTTCGAAGCGATCCTCGACTACAACTGTTCCAACGCCTACGCGATCAGCGTCGGACTGTTGGCGGACAAGATCTCGGTCAAGTAGGAAGTTCGTTCTGGGCTCAGTTCCATTTGAGCCCCTTGAGCTGGTCGAGATTCACGTTGCCGCCGCTCAGCACGCAAACGACCCGGGAGCCGGCCGGTGCGCGAATCAGCCCTTGCAGCAGCGCGCCAACCGGCGCCGCCGCCGCGCCTTCAGGGACCACCTTCGCATGGTGCATCGTCCAGACCACTGCGTCGAAGATCTGCTCGTCCGGCAGCGTCACGATCTCGTCGACGTATCGACGGACGATCTCCATCGTCGTCTGCCCCACCCGCTTCACCCGCAGACCGTCGATGACGCAGTCGACGCGGTCGAGCGTCACCAGCGCCCCGGCCTCGACGCTGCGCTTCATGCCTGGAGCGCCGGAGGATTCGACGCCGATGACCCGGACCGAGGGCTTGAGACTCTTCATGGCCAGCGCCACGCCCGAAATCAACCCGCCGCCGCCGATTGGCACGACGACGACGTCCACTTCGGGCCAATCCTGGAAGATCTCGAGGCCAACGGTGCCTTGACCGCCGATCAGCTGGAGGTCGTCGAATGGATGAATGTAGGTGTAGCCCCGTTCGCGAACGAGCTCCTGCGCCTTCTCGTTGGCCTCGTCCCAGATCGAGCCGTGCAGCACGACGTCGGCACCGTAAGCGCGCGTGGCCTCCACCTTGGAGGGCGTGGCGTTGGCCGCCATGCAGACGACGGCGTGAATGCCGTGGATCCGCGCGGCGAGCGCGACGCCCTGCGCGTGGTTGCCGGCCGAGGAACAGATCACGCCCCGGGCCTTTTCTTCCGGCGTCAGGAACGTGAACTTGTTGAGGGGACCGCGAATCTTGTACGACCCGGTGCGCTGGAAGAGCTCGGCTTTGAGCCGCACGTCGAACCCGGTGCGGTCGCTGAGCGTCCGCGAGCGTGAGCAGCGGCGTGTGGTAGACGTGCGGCGTCATTCTGGCGCGCGCCTGTTCGAAGGCGCGCGCGTCGGGCAGTTCCATGTATCGACCTCTAAGACCTCGGAGGTCGTTGTCGTCGAGCGTTCGCGAACGACCCCCGAGGTCATTTCACGCTGACAGCGATACGCCCGCCCGGCATCGCGTCGCGCACGAGCGCGCTCGTGCGCTTCCCGGCGGCCGGGAACGTCACCTCGACATCAACCCGGCCCGGTCGTCGGCAGGCCGATGTGCACGGGCAGGTCGTTCTGGGCGTTGTAGCCCGATCCCGTATCGACCAGGCCGGTACCGAGCAGGCGCCGGGTACCGGCAGCAAACACCCGCACTTCCGCGCCGGCGCGCGTGGCCCGTCCCGCCCCGTCGAGCACGCGGACGAAGATCGACCGGCTCGCCGCCGGCGCGACGAGCCGGTTGATCAACAACAAGTGCATGCCGTCGGGTCGCGAACCGGTGAGCGCGAGATCCAGATCGCCGTCGCCATCGGCGTCGGCCCACTGCACGCCGTGATCCGCGTGCAGGGCCAGGAGATTGGCCGGCGTGACGTCTTCGAAGCCGGCGCGGCCACCGCGAAAGAGATAGTCGCGATGGCTGGTCCCCCCGGTGACCGTGCCGTTCACATACAGATCGAGCCGCCCGTCGTGGTCGATGTCGGCGAAGGCGCACGCGTCGTAGCGGCCGTCGATCGAAACGCCCCACGCCTTCGACACATCCTCGAACCGGCCGGCACCGCGATTGAGAAACAGCCCGTTCGGCCCGTAGTTGGCCATGAACAGATCGAGGCGGCCGTCGGCGTCGGCGTCGGCCGCGCACGGCCTCACGGTGCCATTGGCGGCGTCGCGTGCCGCCCGCCCGCCCCACTCCAGCCCGAAGGCCGGCGCGACGTCGGTGAACCGGCCGCCGTCATTGCGAAAGAGGCCGTTCGCGTCGCCGTCCATGTTCCCGACGTAGACGTCGAGATCGCCGTCCTCGTCGGCGTCGAACCAGACGGCGCCGACGCTCTTGCGTGGATCGGCGAGGCCAATCTCTGCGGCCACGTCCTTGAAGAGCCCGCCGCTCGTTCCGGAACATCGCGTTCGGCCGGTCTCGAAATGCGACGAACAGGTCGAGGTCCCCATCCGCATCGACGTCGATCCACGACAACTGCCGGACAGCACCGGTCTCGACGATCAGTCCGGCGGCCGCGGTCCGATCGACGAACCGCCCCGCGTCGTTTCGGTAGAGGCGGAGCAGTGGCCACGCGCGCGCCCGCGGCATCCTTGCCGGGCGCGAAGCCAACGAGCAGATCCGGATCCCCGTCAGCGTCGAAGTCACCCCACGCGGCCGCGCGCGCCGGCCGGGCGTCGGCGACACCCGCACTCGGCGGCGACGTCAGTGAAGACCCCCGCGTCGTTGCGATAGAGGCGATTGGCGGTGCCGTTGAAGCCGACAAACAGATCGGCATCGCCGTCCGCGTCGATAGTCGGACCACGGCGTTGACGAACGATCCGCCGAGCGCGAAGAGATCTTTCTGAAGCGGTTCGAACTGGAAGGCCGGCTCCTGGACCCACGTGAGGACGAGGAGAGACGGACCCGAGGAAACGACGCTCGAGTCGCATCGATCGCCTTCGGTTCTTCGAGCTGTAGCGAGACGATCTAGCTGCCTCCGGCCTTCCGCGGTGTCGTGCTCTTGGACGCGCCCTTGGCCTTCTTCTCGACCCGGCCGCCTGCCTGGTCCTGTGCCGGCTTCTTCCGCCCGCTCAGCGCTTCGCGGATGCGGCCACCGACCGTCTTCTTCTTCGGCTTCTCGCCGTCAGCCGTCTTGGCTCTTCGCCGGCCTTGGGGTTGTATTCGCTGCCCAGCAGCTCGACCTCCGCGACTTCGGCGCTGTCTCCCCGGCGGTAGCCCAGCCGGAGCAGGCGCGTGTAGCCGCCCGGGCGCTCGACGTACCGCGGCGCGATCGTCTCGAACAGCTTCGAGACGACGGCGCGGTCCGGGATCTCGGCGGCCACGCGGCGGCGCGCCGTGACGCTCGCCGCGCTGCCGACCGGCGCATCCAGACTCCGCTTGGCGATCGAGATGATTCGCTCGACGAACGGCCGGAGCTCCTTGGCGCGCGCGCACCGTCGTCTGAATCCGCTCGTATTGCAGCAGCGCGGACGCCTGGTTCCGGAGCATCGAGATGCGATGCTCCGTCACCCGGCCGAGCTTGCGATAACCAACTCTGTGACGCATGACGCTATCCTCTGTCTCGAAAACCTCTCACCACGAAGAGCCCGAAGACCTTCCGCCCGACACCTGCGTGTCGCTTCGTGATCTTCGCGGTGAAAAGCACTAGTCCTGATCGGCCTGTTGATCCAGGCGCATGCCCAGGCTCAGGCCCATCGTCGCCAGGATCTCCTTGATCTCGTTGAGCGACTTGCGGCCGAAGTTCTTGGTCTTGAGCATCTCGCCTTCGGTCTTCTGGACGAGCTCGCGCAACGTCCGGATGTTGGCGTTCTTCAGGCAGTTGTACGACCGGACGGACAGCTCGAGCTCCTCGACGCTCTTGTCGAGATGCTCGTTCACCGACGTCGCCGGCTCGTGGCCGCTGCCCTCGAGCGGCTGGTCGCCGGCCTCGTCCAGGCCCACGAAGATCGTGAAGTGGTCGCGGATCAGCTTGGCGGCGAGCGACACGGCATCGCGCGGCGTCACGGCGCCGTTGGTCCAGCACTCGATCGTGAGCTTGTCGTAGTCGGTCGTCTGGCCGATCCGGGCGGCCTCGACGACGTAGTTGACCTTCTTCACCGGCGAATGCACGGAGTCGATCGGAATCCAGCCGATGCCGAGATCTTCGTCGAAGTTCTTGTCGGCGGCGACGTAGCCGCGTCCGCGCTTGATCCGGAGCTCCATCTCGAGCTTGCCGCCCTCGCTCACCGTCGCGATGTGCGCATCCGGCTCGAGGATCTCGACGTCGGCGTCGCCCTCGATGTCGCGTGCGCGCACTTCGCCGGGCTTGGTCACCCGGAGGCTGAGCGTCTTGGCGTGATCGGAGTGCAGCTTGATCGGAATCTGCTTCAGGTTGAGGATGATGTCGGTCGCGTCCTCGACCACGCCCTGGATCGGCGAGAACTCGTGGAGCACGCTCTCGATCTTCACGGCCGTCACCGCCGCGCCCTCAATCGACGAGAGCAGCACCCGGCGCATCGCGTTGCCCACCGTCGTGCCGAATCCACGTTCGAACGGCTGGGCGTAGAACCGCCCGAACCGATCGGTCAACGTCTCACGCTCGAACTCCAACCGCTTCGGCCGCTGAAAACCCTTCCACAACATCGGTCGTTCCTTTCGCCTCCGCCCGCCTTCGCCCCTTCGGGGCTACGGCGCGACCAGACCTGCTGTTTGATGTCACCGGCCTCCCGCTGCAGGTCTGAGAGCTGCGGGCCGATGACTGGCTGTATTGCCAACTTGAACAAAACTTCGAACTTCGAACGAAATCTCACCACGAAGATCACGAAGATCACGAAGGCTCTTTGGGTTTGCCTGCCCAGGCTTTCTTCGTGTCCTTCGTGTGCTTCGCGTTGAAAAGATCTCTACTTCGAATACAGCTCGACGATGAGCTGTTCCTGCACCGGCAGGTTGATCTGCGCGCGCGTCGGCAGCTGCGAGATGCGGCCCGAGAGCGCGCCGCCGTCCATCAGCAGCCACTCGGGAATCCCGCGCCCCTTCACCTCTTCCATCGCATGCGCGATCGTCGGGTTCTCGGCGCTCGTCGTCCGCACCGCGATCGTGTCGCCAGCCCGCACCGCGTAGGACGGGATGTCGACCTTCTTGCCGTTCACCGTGAAGTGACCGTGCCGCACGAGCTGACGCGCCTGCGGCCGCGAGGTCGCGAAGCCCAGCCGATAGACGACGTTGTCGAGTCGCCGCTCGAGCATCTGGAGCAGCAGCTCACCGGTCACGCCCTTCTGACGGTCAGCCGCCTCGAAGTAGCGCCGGAATTGGTTCTCGAGGACGCCGTAGGTGCGCTTCACCTTCTGCTTCTCGCGCAACTGGACGCCGTACCCGACCATCTTCGCCTTGCGCGAACGGCCATGCTGCCCCGGCGGCACGTTGCGCTTCTCGATCGCGCACTTGTCGCTGTAGCACCGCTCGCCCTTCAGGAAGAGCTTCATGCCTTCGCGCCGGCAGAGCCGGCAGACCGGACCGATATATCGAGCCACGCTAGTTCCCTTCGTTCGTTAAGAATTAGAAGTCGAGCTTCTGGTTCACCGAAGCGGTCTAGACTCGCCTCCGCTTCGGCGGCCGGCAGCCGTTGTGCGGAATCGGCGTGACGTCGCGAATCGACTTGACGTCGAGGCCGACTGTCTGCAGCGCGCGGATCGCCGACTCGCGGCCCGCGCCCGGTCCCTTGACCCGGACTTCGAGCGACCGCATCCCGTAGGTCTTGGCGGCGTTGCCGGCGGCCATCGCCGCCTGCGTCGCCGCGAACGGCGTGCCCTTGCGCGATCCCTTGAACCCGATGCCGCCGGCGCTCGACCAGGCGATCACGTGCCCCTCGGCGTCCGTGATCGTCACGATCGTGTTGTTGAACGACGCCTGAATGTGGGCGAAGCCGTGGTGCACCACGCGCTTCTCGCCACGCTTCTTGAACGTCTTCTTCTTCTTCGACGTCTTCCCCGCGTCGGGGGTCGCGCCGGCTGCCGCGTCCTGGGCTTCCTTCTTGGCCATTGATTTCCTCAGTTCACCACTCGTCGCTCGTCAAGGGGCCAGGCCCGGCTCACGCCGAGCGGGGCCAGACCCCTATTCCACTTTCTTCTTCGCGATCGCGCCCTTGCGCGGCCCCTTGCGCGTGCGCGAGTTCGTGCGCGTGCGCTGGCCCCGCACCGGCAGATTGCGGCGGTGCCGCGATCCGCGGTAGCTGCCGATCTCGACGAGCCGCTTGATGTTCATCGAGATCTCCTTGCGGAGATCGCCCTCGACGCGGCCCTGCTCTTCGATCACGCGGCTGACCTTCCGGACGTCCTCTTCCGACAAGTCCTTCACGCGGATGTCACCGCTCACGCCCGCCTCGGTCAGAATGTCGTTCGACCGCTTCCGGCCAATCCCGTAGATGTAGGTGAGCCCGATCTCGACGCGCTTGGTGCGCGGCAAATCGACGCCTGCAATACGTGCCATGAGCTACCCCTGCCTCTGCTTGTGCTTCTGATTCGAGCAGATCACACGCACGACCCCGCGCCGGCGCACGATCTTGCACTTGTCGCAAATCCGCTTCACGGACGCTCTCACCTTCATAACGAACACCTCAGAACAACTTCAAACTTCGGCTTACGCTTTTCGCACGACCCGCCCGCGGCCCCGGTCCCGCGGACTGAGCTCGACGGTGACTCGATCGCCCACAATCAACCGGACGAAATTACGTCCCGGTCCTGCCGCCGCATGCGCGGTCACTTCGAACCCGCCCTCGATCGCGACGCGGTAGAGCGCTCGCGGCAGCACCTCGAGGATCGTGCCCGCGACTTGCTTCGCCACCCCGGTCCCGCCAGCCTCGCGCCCGGTCGCCTCACCGCCCCGCGCTGACGCGGGACTCGGGCGACGCCGACACGACCCGGCTCGGCGCGTCCTTCCGCGCCGTCAACACCTGCGGCCCGGCACTCGTCGCCGCCACCGTGTGCTCGAAGTGCGCCGCCAGGCTGCCGTCCCTGGTCACCGCCGTCCAGCCATCGCCGAGCACGCGGGTCTCCGGCCGGCCCATCGCGACCATCGGCTCGATCGCGAGCACCATGCCCTCGGCGATCTTCGGACCGCGGCCGGGCGGGCCGTAGTTCGGAATCTGCGGCTCCTCGTGCAGCCGCTCGCCGATGCCGTGCCCGCAGAATTCCCGCACCACTGAAAACCCGTGCTGCTCGACCCACTGCTGCACCGCGTGGCCGACATCCGAGAGCCGAGCCGCCGACCTGCACCTGCGCGATCGCCCGGTCGAGCGCCTCGTTCGTCACGCGCAGCAGCGTCAGAATCCGCTCCGGCACCCGCCCCACCGGGACCGTCACCGCCGAATCACCGAAGTAGCCGTCGAGCTTGACGCCGACATCCAGCGAAATGATGTCGCCGTCGCGCAACACCCGCCCGGCCGACGGAATCCCGTGCACCACTTCCTCGTTGATCGAGGCGCACAGCGTCGCCGGATAGCCGCGGTATCCCTTGAAGGCCGGCTCCGCGCCGCCGGCCCGCACCAGTTGCTCGGCCAGTCGATCCAGCTCGGCCGTCGAGACGCCCGGCGCCACGGCGGCTTCGAGCTTGGCGAGTACCTCACCGACGAAGTGATTCGCCACCCGGAGCCGCTCGATTTCCGCCGCCGACCGGTAGATGATCACGTCCGTCCTCCTACGACCGAGGCGACCGCGGCGGCGAGATCTGCCGCGACGTTCTCGGGCGTCTGGTCGCCGTCCACCACGCGGAACGACGGCTTCATGCGATAGAACTCGACCAGCGGCTCCGTCTGACGTCCGTAGACTTGCAGCCGCTCGCGCACGACGTCCACGTTGTCGTCCCGGCGCTGCACCAGAGCGCCGCCGCAGCGCTCGCAGACCGCCACGCCGCGCGGCGCTATCCAGCCGCAATTGCCGCAGATCCGCCGCAGCGTCAACCGTTCGATCAACGTCTCTTCCGGCACCTCGATGCTCACGACGACGATCGGCTGCCGGTCATCGAGCACGTCCTCGAGCGCCTGCGCCTGCGCCACCGTGCGCGGAAACCCATCGAGGACAAAGCCCGCGCCGGCATCCCGCCGCGTCAGCCGCTCCGACACGATCCCGATCATCGTCTCGTCGTCGAGCAGCCGGCCGGCGTCCATCACGGCCTTGGCCCGGCGGCCGAGATCCGAACCCTCCTGCACCGCGTCACGCAGGATGTCCCCCGTCGACACGCGCGGAATCCCCCGCGCGCGCGCGAAGCGCTCTGCCTGCGTCCCCTTGCCGGCGCCAGGCGGCCCGAACAACACCAGTCGGACGGACACGAGCTCAGCGCCGGCCGGCGTCCCGACGGACGCACAGGACGAGCGCTCATCCTCGCCGACCTCGGATACGCGTCTTCTTCATGAAGCCGTCGTAGTGCCGCATGATGAGCTGCGACTCGACTTGCTGCACCGTATCCATCGCCACGCCGACGATGATGAGCAGCGACGTGCCCCCGAAGTAGAAGCGGACGTTCATGCCTTCCGTGATGAAGCGCGGCAGCACCGAGTCGAGCCGCTCACCAACGAACGGGATCGGCGCGACCTTGAACCCGGTCAGCATGAACTCCGGGATCAACGCGATGATGGCCAGGTAGACGGCCCCCGCCAGCGTCACGCGCGCCAGGATGTTGTCGATGTACTCCGCGGTGCGCTTGCCCGGCCGGATGCCCGGCACGAACCCGCCGTACTTGCGCATGTTCTCGGCGACGTCATCCGGATTGAAGATGATCGCCGTGTAGAAATACGCGAAGAAGATAATCATCCCCACGTACAACAGGTTGTACAGAGGATAGCCGATGCTGAGCTGCGTCACCGCGCGATCGAGGAATCCGCCGGGCGGAAACATCGGCTGCAGCGTCTGCGGAAACGCCAGGATCGACGACGCGAAGATGACCGGCATGACGCCGCCGGTGTTCACCTTCAGCGGAATGTGCGTGCTGGCGCCGCCATACATCCGGCGGCCGACCATGCGCCGGGCATACTGCACGGTCACGCGGCGATGCCCCCGCTCGACGAAGACGACCGCGGCCACGACGGCGATCATGAGCAGGATCAGGAACACGAGCGTCAACAGGCTCATTTCCCCGGTCTGCAGCTGCGCGAACGTCAGCAGGACGGCGCTCGGCAGACCGGCGACGATGCCGGCGTAAATCAGCAGCGACATCCCGTTGCCGATGCCGCGCTCGGTGATCTGTTCACCGAGCCACATGACCAGAATCGATCCGGTCGTGAGCGTCAGCACGGTCATCAGACGGAAGCCCCAGCCGGGCTCGTACACGATCGGCAGACCGCCTGCGATGCGCGTCGTGTTCTCGAGGAAGAACGCGATCCCGAGCGCCTGCACGATGCTCAGCACGATCGTCCCGTAACGGGTGTACTGCGTGATCTTCCGGCGCCCGAGCTCCCCTTCTTTCGACAGGCGCTCGAGGTACGGCCACACGACGGTCAACAACTGCAGGATGATCGACGCGCTGATGTAGGGCATCACCCCGAGCGCAAAGAGGGTCATCTGCGACAGGTTCTGACCAGAAAACATGTCATACAGGCCGAACAGGCTGCTCGATCGCGCCTGTTCCGCCAATATGGTCAGGGCCTCAGTGTTGATCCCCGGCGTCGTGATGTGCCCGCCAAGCCGATACACCGCGAGGAGGCCGAAGGTGAAGAGCACCCGCTTCCTCAGTTCCGGTATGGCGAAGATATTCTTGATGCTGTCCATAGTTATCTGTGTGCCACGAACTGCACGAGTCCTAGCTCTTCCCGCCCGGTGCGATCACCTCCGTAGAACCACCCGCCGCCGCGATCTTCTCTGCTGCCGATCCGCTGAACTTGTGGGCGTGCACCGTCAGCTTCTTCGTGATGTCGCCGCGGCCGAGGACCTTGACCTTCGCCCTCTTGTCGCGGACCAGTCCGCGCTCCCGCAGGAGATCGGGCGTCACCGACGAACCGGCGTCGAACACTTCCGCCAGCGTGTCGAGATTCACGACCGCGTACTCCACCCGGAACGGATTGCTGAATCCCCGCTTCGGCACGCGGCGATGGAGCGGCATCTGCCCGCCCTCGAATCCGCGCTTGAACCGGAAGCCCGACCGCGACTTCGCGCCCTTGCTGCCGCGCGACGCCGTCTTGCCATGACCCGAGCCCGGGCCACGGCCGACGCGCTTGCGCGGGTGCTTCGCGCCCTTGGGCGGACGCAGGTTATTCAGAGACATGTTCGTCCACCTTCACGAGATGCCGGACTATCAACACGAGCCCGCGCGTCGACGGCGTGTCCTCGACCTCGACGGTGTGGCGAATCCGCCGCAGGCCGAGGCCGCGCAACGCCAGCGCCTGCTTCCGGTCGAAGCCGATCGAGCTCTTCAACTGCGTAATCTTCAACGTCTTCGTCATCTAAACCTCAATGCTCGCGGGGCCCCACCCCCGCCCCTCGACACCGCTCGGGGCGACCTGAGCTTGCCGAAGGTCGCTCGCGCCGCTCAGCGCCACTCCTACGTCGCGGGCTTCGCGGTCTTTTCTTAGCGACTGACGCCGGTCAGCTCTTCCAAATCCTTGCCGCGCAGCCGCGCCACCGCCGCCGGATCCTTCAGCAGGCCGAGCGCCGCGAACGTCGCCCGGACGACGTTGTGCGGGTTGGCCGACCCGAGCGACTTGGTCAGCACGTTGGTGATGCCGGCCGACTCGACCACGGCGCGCACCGCGCCGCCGGCGATGATGCCGGTGCCGTCTGGCGCCGGCTTGAGCAGCACCGATCCGGCGCCGAAGCGGCCGAGGACCGGATGCGTAATCGTCGAGCCGTTCATCGGCGCGCGCATGAGCGCCTTCTTGGCGGCCTCGATCGCCTTCTTGATCGCCGACGGCACTTCCTTGGCCTTGCCGATGCCGAACCCGACCACCCCATGCCCGTCGCCGATGACGACCAGGGCGCTGAAGCTCAGGTTCTTGCCGCCCTTGACGACCTTCGTCACGCGGCTGATGGACACCACGGTGTCCTTGAGCTCGAGCTCCGCCGCGTCGATCTTCTCGCGAGAATACGCCATGTCAGAACTCCAGCCCGGCCTTGCGCGCCGCATCGGCCACCGCGCGAATCCGTCCGTGATACAGATTGCCGCCGCGATCGAACACCACGCGCGAAATCCCTTTGTCCTTGAGCCGCTCGGCGATGATCTGGCCGATCGCTTCGGCTCCCGCGACGTTGCCGCCGCGCACCTTGCCCGAGAACACGGTCTTCAACCCCGGCTCGGTGCTCGCGGCCGACACCACCGTGCGCCCGTCGCGGTCGTCGATGACCTGCGCGTAGATGTGCCCCACCGACCGGAACACCGCCAGCCGCGGCCGCTCGGCCGTGCCCGAGATCCGCTTCCGCTGACGCAGCCGGATGCGATCGCGTCGATCTTTCTTGGTCCGAATCTTCATGACGTCAGGCTCCCGTCTTCCCGACCTTCTTCTTCAGCTGTTCGCCGGTGTAGCGCACGCCCTTCTGCTTGTAGGGATCCGGCTCGCGCATGCGGCGGATGTTGGCCGCCACCTGGCCGACGAGCTGCCGATCGATCCCCGTCACCGTGATGTGCGTCTGCTTCTCGACCGTGACGTCGATCCCCGCCGGGACATCGAACACGATCGGGTGCGAGTAGCCGAGGGCGAACACCACCTGCTTGCCCTTGACTTCGGCGCGATAGCCGACGCCGACGATGTCGAGCTCCTTCTTGAAGCCGTCAGTCACGCCGGTGACGGCGTTGGCCATCAGGCTGCGCGCGAGACCGTGGAACTTGCCCAGCTCGGCATCGGGCCGCTCGAGGCTCGCGATGAGCTCGGCGCCCTTGACTTCGAAGGTCACGCCCGGCGGCACCCGCTGCGTCAGCGCCCCTTTCGGGCCCTTCACCTCGACGGTTCCCGACTGGACCGTCACGGTCACGCCCTTCGGCACTGGAATGGGTTTCTTACCGATTCTCGACATAGGTCACCAAATGTTGCACAGCACTTCGCCGCCGACGCCGGCCTTGATGGCCTCACGTCCGGTCATCACGCCTCGCGACGTGGTGAGGATGCTCGTGCCGAGCCCGCCGAGGACCTTCGGCACGTCTTCGCGGCCCAGATAGACGCGGCGGCCCGGACGGCTGACGCGCTCGAGCCCCGAGATGACGTTCTCGCCGCGCGGGCCGTACTTGAGCGAGAGCCGCAGAAACGACTGCACGGCGCTCTGCCCGTTGGCCGCCTCGCCCGCGCCAACCATCTTGAAGCCCTGGATGTAGCCTTCCTGCTCCAGGATCCGCGCGATTTCCGCCTTGAACCGCGACGCCGGCACGTCCACGCGCTGATGGCGCGAGTGGACCGCGTTGCGGATGCGGGTGAGCATGTCTGCGATCGGGTCAGTCATCGTTGCTATCACCTGAAAAAACGACAATCTCTCTGGATTTCGGGATCACCAGCTACTCTTAATCACTCCGGCCACTTCGCCGCGGAGCGCCAGCTCGCGGAAGCACAACCGGCAGAGCGCGAACTTCCGCAAATAGGCGCGCGGCCGCCCGCACTTCTTGCAGCGGTTGCGATGCCGAACCCCGAACTTCGGCTTTCTCTCGTCCTTGACAATCTTCGCGGTCGTCGCCATATCGGTCGCTCTCGCTCCCGAACTTCGAAGTTCGAACTTCGAAGTTCGAAGTTAACGCCTAGTTTTGCCGAAACGGCATGCCCATCAACTGGAGCAGCCGGCGCGCTTCCTCGTCGGTCTTGGCCGTGGTCACGAACGAGATGTTCATGCCGCGCGACTTGTCGACCTTGAGGTAATCGATCTCCGGAAACATGAGCTGATCGCGCAGGCCGAGCGTGTAGTTGCCACGGCCGTCGAACCCGCGCCCGGACACGCCACGGAAGTCGCGCACGCGCGGCAGGGCAATCGCCACCAGCCGGTCGACGAACTCGTACATCCGCTCGCCGCGCAGCGTCACCATCGCGCCGATCGGCATGTTCTTGCGCACTTTGAACTGCGCGATCGACTTGGTCGCCTTCGTCACCGCCGCCTTCTGCCCGGTGATCTTGCCGAGCTCCTCGGCGCCGACGTCGACGACCTTCGCGTTCTGCGTGCCCTCACCCAGGCCCATGTTGACCACGACCTTGGTGATCTTGGGGACGGCCATCACGTTCGTGTAGCCGAATTCCTTGGTCAGCGCGGGCACGACCTCCCGCAGATAGCGGTCTCTCAAGCGGGTCATTTGTCCACCACTCCCTTGCACTTCACGCAGTAGCGCACGCTCGGCCCGTCGTCGAGGCGCTTGCGGCCGATGCGGGTCGGCCGCGCTGCACTCGGGGCAGACGAGCTGCACGTTCGACAGCGCCAGCGTCGCTTCACGCTCGACGATGCCGCCCTTGATGTTGCGCTGCGGGTTCGCACGCGTGTGGCGCTTGATGAAGTTCACGCCTTCGACGATGAGGCGCTTCTTGCTCGGCACCACGCGCAGCACGCGGCCGCGCTTGCCGCGATCGCGGCCGGCGATCACGACGACGTTGTCGTTCTTCCTGATCGGGCAGGGCAATCTGACTCACAGGACCTCCGGCGCCAGCGAGATGATCTTCATGAAACGGCGCTCGCGCAGCTCGCGCGCCACCGGCCCGAAGACGCGCGTGCCGATCGGCTCGCCCTGGTCGTTGATCAGGACCGCGGCGTTGCGATCGAAGCGGATGTAGCTGCCGTCCTTCCGGCGCAGCTCCTTCTTGCGTCCGCACGACGACCGCCTTGACGACCTGGCCCTTCTTGACCGTCGCGTCCGGCGTCGCTTCCTTGACCGAGGCGGTGATGATGTCGCCGATGCTGGCGTAGCGGCCGGTCGATCCGCCGATCGGGTTGATGACGGCGATCTTGCGCGCGCCGGAATTGTCGGCGACGTCGAGAATCGATCGCATTTGAATCATGAGAAGCTCCTGTTAGAAGGCAAAGGCAATCCGCTGCCCTAGACCGTCCGCGCCTTTTCCACCACGCGCGTCACGACCCAGCGCTTGCGGCGGCTGAGCGGCCGCGACGGCACGAGCGCCACCCGGTCGCCGATCTTCGCCTCGTTCTTCTCGTCGTGCGCCATGAAGCGCGAGGTCAGACGGAGCTGCTTGCCGTACAACGCCTCGCGCACCTGGCGCTCGATGGTGACGACCACGCTCTTGTCCATCTTGTTGCTGACGACGGTTGCCGATGATTTCGCCGCTGGCCATACTCAGTCCCTGACGCCCTTCTCACGAAGCACAGTCTGCACCCGCGCGCGCTCGCGACGCAGCGGGCGGATCTTGTTTCCCGACTCGGCCTGCCCCATCGACTGGGCCAGGCGCAGGCGGAACACCTGGTCGTCCAGGTCCTTGCTGCGCTGCTTGAGGTCGTCGACGCGCCAGCCCGCGCAGTTCCGACAGCAGTTCCGGCACCTTCATGGCAAGCTCTCCGCCGCAAAGCGTGTGGCGAACGCGCGTCTTCATCGGCAGCTTCGCCTGCGCCAGCCGCATCGCCGCGCGCGCTTCCACCGCCGAGACGCCTTCCATCTCGAACAGGATCCGGCCGGGCTTGATCACCGCCACCCAGCCTTCCGGGCGCGCCCTTGCCCTTGCCCATTCGGGTTTCCTGCGGCTTCTTGGTGACCGGCTTGTCGGGAAACACGCGGATCCAGACCTTGCCGCCGCGCTTGATCCCGCGCGTCAACGCGACGCGGGCCGCTTCGATCTGGCGATCGGTCAGCCAGCACGGCTCGAGCGCCATCAACCCGAAGTCGCCGAACGACACCGTCGAGCCGCGCCACGCCAGCCCGCGCATCCGGCCGCGCTGCTGCTTGCGGTATTTGACTTTCTTCGGCATCAACATAAATGCACTCTCAACTGAAACTTGCAGGCAGCTCGGGCGTCTACGCCTCTGCCGGCCGCGCGCCTGCGGCTGCCGGTATTCCTCTTCGCGGCCGATCTTCGGCGTCAGTCGCTCGCCCTTGTAGAGCCACACCTTCACGCCGATCGCGCCGTAGGTCGTGAACGCCTCCGAGAACCCGTAGTCGATGTCGGCGCGCAGCGTCTGGAGCGGCAACTGCCCGTGCAGGTACCACTCCGAGCGCGCGATTTCCGCGCCGTTCAACCGGCCGGACACGCGCACCTTGATGCCGCGCGCGCCGAAGCGCAGCGCCGACTCGACCGCCTTGCGCATCGCGCGGCGGAACGCGACGCGCTTCTCGAGCTGCATCGCCACCGACTCGCTGATGAGCTGCGCGTCGAGCTCGGGCTTCTGGATCTCGAGGATGTTGATGAACACCTCGCGCCCGGTCTTCTTCTGCAGCTCCTGCCGCAGCTTGTCGACCTCCGTGCCCTTGCGGCCGATGATGATGCCCGGACGCGAGGTGTGGATGTCGATCTTCAGCTTGTTGGCCGCCCGCTCGATGTCGATGCGCGCGACGCCGGCATGCGAGAACCGCGTCTTCAGATCCGACCGCAGCTTGAGATCTTCGTGCAGCAGCTTCGCGTAGTCCTTGTCGGCGAACCAGCGCGACCGCCAGGTCTTGTTGAACCCCAGCCGGAATCCGTACGGATGAACTTTTTGACCCATTTGATCCTCAACTTCGACGTTCGAAGTTAACCGGCGGCCACCTGACGTTTCGCGCGACGCGACGCCCCGGCGCCCGCGCCGGACGGCGTCGCCGACATCTTCACCGGACGCTCCGCCACTTCCACCGTGAGATGCGCCATCCGCTTGACGACACGGAACGCGCGGCCCATCGGGGCGGGACGAATCCGCTTCATGCTCGGCCCCTGATTGGCGAAGCACTTCGCCACGAACAGCCGGTCGACGTCGCCGCCGAAGCCGTCCTTCTGCTGCGCGTTGGCAATCGCCGACCGCAGCACCTTCTCGATGTCGCGCGCGATCAGCTTGCGCGAGAAACTGCAGCGTCGCGAGCGCCCGCGTGACGTCGCAGCCGCGAATCTGGTCGAGCACGAGCCCGGCCTTCTGCGCCGACGTCCGGATGTACTTCGTGGTCGCCTGTCCGGTGGCCATTACGCGCCTCCCTTCGGCGCCCCACCGCCGGGCGCGGTCGTCGCCGCGGCCGCGGCGACTTGCGCCGCTTTCTCGGCCTTGGTGGTGTGGCCCTTGAAGAAGCGCGTCGGCGCGAACTCGCCGAGCTTCTGGCCGACCATGTTCTCGGTGATGTACACCGGGATGAACTTCTTCCCGTTGTGCACCGCGATGGTGTGTCCCACCATCTCGGGGATCACCGTCGATCGGCGCGACCAGGTCTTGATGACCTTCTTCTCGTTCGCCTGATTCATCGCCTCCACCTTTTCGAGCAGGTGGACGTCGATGAACGGTCCCTTCTTCAGTGAACGGCTCATGGCTACTTCTTCCGTCTCTGAACGATGAATCGATCCGTGTCCTTACGGCGACGCGTCTTGAAGCCCTTGGTCGGCCGGCCCCACGGCGTGGTCGGATGCCGTCCGCCGGACGTCTTGCCTTCGCCGCCGCCGAGCGGGTGGTCGACCGGGTTCATCGCGACGCCGCGCACGTGCGGCCGCTTGCCCAGCCAGCGATTGCGGCCGGCCTTGCCGATCGAGACGTTCTCGTGGTCGAGATTGCCGACCTGGCCGACCGTCGCGAGGCACTCGATGTTGATGAGCCGGATTTCGCCCGACGGCATCTTCACCGACGCGTAGAGCCCTTCCTTGGCGACCAGCTGCACCGACGATCCGGCCGATCGCGCGATCTGCCCGCCCTTGCCCGGCTTCAGCTCGACGTTGTGAATCATCGTGCCGAGCGGGATGTTCTTGAGCGGCAGGCAGTTGCCCGGCAGGATGTCGACGTTCTCGCCCGAGATCACGGGGTCGCCGACCTTCAGCCCGATCGGGTGCAGGATGTAGCGCTTCTCGCCGTCGGCATAGGTGACGAGCGCGATCCGCGCCGTCCGGTTCGGGTCGTACTCGACCGTCGAGACCTTGCCGGGAATGTTGAACTTGTCCCGCTGGAAGTCGATCAGCCGGTAGTTGCGCTTGTGGCCGCCGCCGCGCCACCACGAGGTGATCTCGCCGCGGTTGTTGCGCCCGCCCGACCGCTCGAGCGTTCTCGACCAGCGGCTTGTACGGCTTCGACGTCGTGATCTCGTCGAACGTCTGGACGCTCTGGAATCGCCGGCCGGCCGACGTGGGCTTGTAGTTGCGAATAGGCATCGGCTACGTCCCTTCCATGAACTCGGGCACTTTCTCCCCGGCCTTCAGCCGGACCCAGGCCTTCTTCCAGTCCGGCCGCGGGCCGGCGAACCGGCCCTGCCGCTTGATCTTGCCGTGCATGATCTGCGTGCGCACGGACGCGACCTTCGACCCGAACAGCTTCTCGACCGCGCGGCGGATATCGATCTTCGTCGCGCCGCGGTGCGACTTCGAACACCACGACTTCGCCGCTGGCTTCGCGGGCGATCGTCGTCTTCTCCGTCACGAGCGGCCGCCGGATGACTTCGGTGACCTTCATCCCAACACCTCCTGCAGCCGCTCGACGGCGGCGCGGGTCGCGATGATCCGCGAGGTGTTCATCACGTCGCGCGCCGTCAGCCGGCCGCTCGCCACGAGCGTCACGCCGGCGAGGTTGCGCGCCGCCGCGCTCGAACGTCTCGTCGAGCTTGACGTCGACGATCAGCGTCTTGCCGGTCGCGCCCAGCCGCTTGAGCAACGCCGCCGTCGGCTTGGTCTTGCCCTCGCCGCCGGCGAGCTGGTCGACGACGATCACCGCGCCGCCCTGCAGCTTCGCGGTCAGCGCCGCGAGCAGCGCGCCGCGCTCGACCTTCTTCGGCAGCGCGTAGTCGTAGCTGCGCGGCTGCGGCCCGAACACCGTGCCGCCGTGCCGCCAGAGCGGCGTCCGCGTCGACCCGACCTGCGGCCGGCCCGTGCCCTTCTGCTTGTACGGCTTCTTGCCGCTGCCGCTCACGAGGGCGCGATTCTTCGTCATGTGGGTGCCGCGACGCTCGGACGCGTTGGCGCGCACCACCGACTCCCACACCAGGTCGAGCTTGACCGGCCCGGCGAACACCGCGTCGTTCAGGTCCACCGACCCGACTTTTTCGTTGTCGCTGTTCACTACATCGAGGGTCATAGGGCTACTTCTTGCCCTTCTTCGCCTTCTCGGGCTGCGGCTTCGGATCCGGCTTTCGCGCCACCGCGCGCCGGATGATCACGATGCCTTCGGGCGCGCCAGGCACCGCGCCGCGCAGCACCAGCAGGTGCTGCTCGGCGTCGACGCTCACGACCTTCAGGTTGCGCGTCGTCACCCGGTCGCCGCCCATCCGGCCGGCCGCGCGCATGCCCTTGATGACGCGCGACGGGAACGAGGAGGCGCCAATCGAGCCGGGGGCGCGATGAAACATCGACCCGTGCGTCGCCGCGCCGCCGGCGAAGTGGTGACGCTTCATCACGCCCTGAAATCCCTTGCCGCGGCTGGTGCCGATCACGTCGACACGATCGCCGGCGGCGAAGATGTTCGCCAGCACCTGATCGCCGGCTTTCAGCGCGTCGCCGCCCGCCGCCACGTTCACTTCCCGGCGCACGCGCGTCGGGGGCACGTTGGCCTTCTTGAAATGTCCGGCCGTCGGCTTGTTGACCTTCGGCGTCGTGTCGTCGACCAGCCCGATCTGGACCGCCTCGTAGCCGTCGGTCTGCGCGGTCTTCGTCTGCACGACGACGCACGGCCCTGCCTTGATCACCGTCGCCGGCACGGCCGAGCCGTCCGTCTCGAAGACCTGGGTCATCCCCACCTTGCGTCCAATGATTCCGGTGACTGCCATAGTGAGTTACCTGCTCGGGCTCTAGGTGGCTCGGGTGCTTGGGGCTCGGTGCATTTGCCGCACCCAGCACCCAGCACTCAGCACCCAGCACCGCTACTTGTGCTCTTTCCCGAACGCCTTGATCTCGACGTCCACGCCCGCCGGCAGATCGAGCTTCATCAGCGCGTCGACCGTCTGCGGCGTCGGCTCGAAGATGTCGATCAGGCGCTTGTGCGTCCGGATCTCGAACTGCTCGCGCGACTTCTTGTCGACGTGCGGCGAACGCAGCACCGTCCACTTGTTCTTCTCGGTCGGCAGCGGCACCGGGCCGGCCAGACGCGCGCCCGTGCGCTTCGCCGTGTCGACGATCTCGGTCGTCGACTGGTCGAGCACGCGGTAGTCGTACGCCTTGAGGCGGATGCGAATCTTCTCGGAAAACGGGGTCGCCATAATGGACTACCTTCCCTGCACTTTCTTGATCACTTCATCCGCTTTCGACGGCGGCAACGGCTCGTAGCGGTCGAAGTGCATCGAGTAGGCGCCGCGGCCCTGCGTGCGCGACCGCAGATCCGTCGCGTAGCCGAACATCTCCGCCAGCGGCACCCGTGAGTTGATCACCTGCGTCCCGCCGCGCGCTTCCATCGACTGCAGATGGCCGCGCCGGCTCGTGATGTCGCCGATGACGTCGCCCATGTATTCCTCGGGCACCGTGACCTCGACGCGCATCACCGGTTCGAGCAGGATCGGATGCGCCTTCTTCGCGGCGTCCTTGAACGCCATCGACCCGGCGATCTTGAACGCCATTTCGTTCGAGTCGACGTCGTGGTACGACCCGTCGTAGAGGTCGATCGCGACGTCGTCGATCGGGTAGCCCGCGAGCACGCCGGTGGTCATCGCCTCGCGGATGCCCTGATCGATCGGCTTGATGTATTCCCTCGGGATCGTGCCGCCGACGACGTTGTTCTCGAAGAGATAGCCTTCGCCCGGCTTGCGCGGAATGAGGCGAATCTTCGCGTGACCGTACTGGCCGCGGCCGCCGGTCTGCTTGACGTAGCGCCCTTCGCCCTCGGCGGCGCGGGTGACCGTTTCCTTGTAGGCGACCTGCGGCGCGCCGACCGACGCCTCGACGCTGAACTCGCGCTTCAGGCGGTCGACGATGATCTCGAGGTGCAGCTCGCCCATGCCGGCGATGACGACCTGGCCCGGTTTCCGTGTCGGTCTTGACGCGGAACGTCGGGTCCTCGGCCATCAGCTTGGCCAGCCCCATGCCGAGCTTTTCCTGGTCGGACTTGGTCTTCGGCTCGATCGCGAGCGAGATGACCGGCTCCGGGAAGTCCATCGCCTCGAGAATGACCGGCGACTTCTCGTCGCACACCGTGTCGCCGGTGGACACCGACCTCAGGCCGACCGCGGCGGCGATGTCGCCGGCGTAGACCTCTTTGATTTCCTCGCGCTTGTTCGCGTGCATCTTCAGCAGGCGGCCGATGCGCTCGGACTTCTGTTTGGTCGAGTTGTAGACCGCCATGCCCGGAGGTGATGACGCCGGAGTAGACGCGGATGAAG
Source organism: uncultured Acidobacteriota bacterium (assembly GCA_963816795.1). Classification (GTDB taxonomy): domain Bacteria; phylum Acidobacteriota; class Vicinamibacteria; order Vicinamibacterales; family SCN-69-37; genus CAWFLT01. The sequence continues at coordinate 66,950 of CAWFLT010000014.1, forward strand.
CAGAGCTGACCGACGAACGGGTCGGTCATGATCTTGAACGCCAGCGCCGACAGCGGCGCGTCGTCCTTGGCCGGACGCTCGAGCGTCGCGCCCTTCGGCGCCGTTCGGATCGAGGCCGATCACCGACGGAATCTCGACCGGCGACGGCAGGAAATCGACCACGGCGTCGAGGAGGGGCTGCACGCCCTTGTTCTTGAACGCCGATCCGCAGATGACCGGCACGAACGCGGCTTGTTCCTTGCGCACGGATTCGACCGTCCGCTTGCGGATCGCGGCCTTGATTTCTTCCTCGGTGACGTCCTGGCCGTGCAGGTACTTGTCGAGGATCTTGTCGTCGACTTCGCTCACCTTCTCGATCAGGATCTCGCGGTATTCCTTGGCGAGGTCCATCATGTCGGCGGGAATCTCCTCGATCACGTAGTCGGCGCCCATCGTCTCGTCCCTCCATCGGATGGCCTTCATCCGGATGAGGTCGACGACGCCCGAGTACTTGTCTTCGATGCCGATCGGCAGGTGGAGCGCGACGGGATTGCCCTGGAGCTTGGTCTTGATCTGCTCGTAGGTCCGCAGGAAGTCCGCGCCGATGCGGTCCATCTTGTTGACGAAGCAGATGCGCGGAACGCGGTACTTGTCGGCCTGCCGCCAGACCGTCTCCGACTGCGGCTCGACGCCGGCGACCGAGTCGAACACGGCGACCGCGCCGTCGAGCACGCGCAACGAGCGCTCGACCTCGGCCGTGAAGTCGACGTGGCCGGGCGTGTCGATGATGTTGATGCGATGATCGCGCCAGGTGCAGGTCGTCGCCGCCGAGGTGATCGTGATCCCGCGCTCCTGCTCCTGCTCCATCCAGTCCATGACGGCCGTACCTTCATGCACCTCACCGATCTTGTAGGTGATGCCGGTATAGAACAGGATGCGCTCAGTCGTCGTCGTCTTGCCGGCATCGATGTGGGCCATGATGCCGATGTTGCGACAACGATTCAGTGCAACTTGACGGGGCATGGATTCAACGATTCTCGTTAACTTCGAACTTCGAACTTCAAACTCGACCGACCCGAACACCGGTGCCTGGTGCCTACCGGCGCGTTACCAGCGATAGTGCGCGAACGCCTTGTTGGCCTCCGCCATGCGGTGCGTGTCTTCGCGCTTCTTGACCGCGCCGCCGCGCAGGTTGGCGGCGTCCATGAACTCGTTGGCCAGCTTCTCCTGCATCGTCTTGCCGTCGCCGCGGTCGCGCGCGTAGGACGAGACCCAGCGGATCGCCAGCGACAGGCGGCGGTTCGGGTTCACCTCGACCGGCACCTGATAGTTCGAGCCGCCGACGCGCCGCGACTTCACTTCGAGGCTCGGCTTGACGTTGTCGATCGCCTTCTTGAACACCTTGAGCGGATCGTCCGCCGTCTTGTCCTTCACGATGTCCATCGCCTTGTACATGATCCGCTCGGCGGTCGACCGCTTGCCGCCGCGCATGATCGTGCTGATGAACTTCGTCACGAGCGAACTGTTGTAGATCGGGTCCGCCGGAACTTCGCGCTTGGCTATTTCTCGTCGTCGTGGCATCGTGATGATCTCTTAAACTTCGCGGGACCCCCGCGCTTCGCTCAGCGCCGCTCCTACGTCGCGGGCTTCGCGGTCTCTTGATGCTCGCGGGGCCCCACCCCCGCTCGCTTCGCTCAGCGCCGCTCCTACGTCGCGGGCTCGCGCTTACTTCTTCGGTCTCTTCGCGCCGTACTTCGAACGCCCCTGCATGCGGCCGGCGACGCCGACGGCGTCGAGCGTGCCGCGCACGACGTGATACCGCACGCCCGGCAGATCCTTCACGCGGCCGCCGCGAATGAGCACGAGCGAGTGCTCCTGCAGGTTGTGGCCGACGCCGGGGATGTAGGTCGTGACCTCGATGCCGTTGGTCAGGCGCACGCGCGCGACCTTGCGCAGCGCGGAATTCGGCTTCTTCGGCGTCTGGGTGAACACGCGGACGCACACGCCACGCTTCTGCGGGCTGCTCTGGAGCGCCGGGCTCTTGGTCTTGCTCAGCACCGCTTCGCGGCCCTGACGGACGAGCTGACTGATCGTTGGCATGTTCGTTGTGCCTCGCGCACGAATCGTCCCGCTGCTGCAACCGGCGACGACACGTCGTCGCGCCGCGTGAGCAGCGTCTGTTTCGCCCCGGGCCTAAGAGCACGATGCTCGGCGCCCGATTCATTCCCCTATTGCTGTAACTCAGCCTTGCGGATCGCAGCGACGCGCAGACGCGCCGCGCGGTATCGCGCGGAATCAGCCAGGACTGGGAGCGTGCGGTCCGGCGCCTGTGGCGCCGACGTTATCCTGGACGCGGGCCTAGATAGGGTGTCCTAAGCCCGAAATAACCTTGCGAGGTTAGCACGCGGCCGCAACCCGGTCAACTTCATGTCCCTTCGTGCCCGGGCCAGGCGGGAAAGTTCGCCGTACCTTCGTCTCCCAGAACAGACATCGGGTGTCTTTTACCAAAAACGTAAAAAGACACCCGATGTCCTGAGTTGTCACCGCCCCTCGCCGGCCATCGAAGTCGGTGGACGTTCCGCCGCCGAGCAGCCGGAGGATTTGACTTCCGCCAGGATCGGCCGGTGAAGCGACCCGAGGCCGCCCCCGCCGCGGCCGCCGCCGGCGGCGCCGCCCTGACTGTAGATGAAGCGGCTGCTGTCGTTCAGCGGCAGGCTCGCGACGTTGTTGCAGAACGCCTGCCAGAGGCCGCTCTGTCCGAGGTACTGCTCGACATTCGACAGGTAGAAGGCGCCGACCGTCGCGCCCGGCTCCTTGTCTTTGATGTACCGCCCGACGCTCCGGAGCGCCTTCGGTCCGGCGAAGTCGCCGACCAGCGGGATGACCAGATTCTTCGACTCGAGCTCCTTCATCACGGCGAAGAGCGCCTCGCTGGCGAGATAGCTCCGCATCTCCCCGGCGCCATCATTGGTCGTCATCAGCGTTTCGTAGGTCGTGCTCCCACGGCCAAACCCGCCGCTGGTGCTCGAGTTGTAGTTGATTGACGGCCCAAACCGGTGGAAGTGCCGGTAGACGTAGTCGATGCCCGACAGGTCCTCAGCCGGCAGCGGCAGAGCGCGCGTCTTCGTCAGGTGATCGACAATCTTGCGATAGTGCTCGGCGTACAGATCCTCGGTCGTCGGCGCGGCGGCGACGGCCGTGAAGATGTCAGCCACCGACGACGTCGGCGTCAGGCCCTCCGGCCGCTTCCGGGCGAAGAGCATCGACACGAAGTCCGCGCGATCGCGCGCCAGTTCGAAGAGCGCCTTGTACATCAACTGCGTGTGCAGGTTCCCGCGCCGGATGTCGACGATGAACACGACCCGCGGCTTCAGGGCCGCGATGTAGCTGAAATTCTGTTCCGGCCCGACACCCATGTAGACGGCGCCCGGCTTCACGACCGTGACGAGCTCCGGGATGATCGTCTGGAACCAGATCTCGTTGGACAGCAGGTTGTCGGATCGAAAGGTGCCGTTGGGCTCGGAGAACTCTTCGATCAGCTTCCAGAACTCGGCATCGCGCCAGCCGCGCCGGCAGGTCGGCCGAGGGCCGCCGCCCGCGGCACCATCGGCGCGGTCCACGCAAGAAGCGCCGCCACCGCCACCCCGAGCCACGCCCGACGTCTGATCCTCATGCTCACGTCCTTTCGCCCGCGCGGCTGACAACCCCAACCGCGCTACGCCGCCCAGTGCCTGGCAGCCTTATCGGGATCTGGCGTTCACATCGTAGTAGGTCCGGATCAGTCCGGCCTGGAAGTCGCGCACGAAGGGCCGCATCGGATCCAGACCGCTGGCGCGGCCGTCGGTCCAGAGATAAGGGCCCGAGTAGCCGAACCGGCTCGAGACCGATCGGATGAAGACGCTGGCGTCGTCGATCGGAAGTGTCGCGACGTTGCGTGCGAAGTCGTCGAACAGCAGATCCATGAACAGGTATTGCTCGACGTTGGAAACGTAATAGGCCGCGATGGTCGCTCCGCGCTCGCGAACGTAGCGGCCGACCGCCCGCAGGGCCTTCGGGCCGGCAAAGTTGCCGACGATCGGCACGATCAGGTTGCGATCCTGCAGTCCCTTGATGAATCTGAAGTTCTCCTCCGACGCGAGATAGCTGCGCGCGACGCCATCCCAGTCGGTCTGCATCATCATCTCTTCATACGTCGGGAAGTTGCGTCCCAAAGCGGCTGCCCATCAGGCCGGTCGGCGACATCGAGTACCGCAGGCTGGGCCCTTCCCAGAAAAACGCGAAGTAGATCGACTCGAGCTGCTCGAGGTCCTCCTTCGACAGCGCAAACCGGTGCTTCTTGATCAGGAGGTCGCGGATCGCCTGAACGTTCTGCTGATACTTCGCCTTGTACTGCTCGACCGGCATGTCGACGCGATTGAACGCCGAGAAGAGCTCGGCGACGTTGGTCTTCGGGCCGACGCCCGCCGGACGCGTCTTGGAAAAGAGACGCGACAGAAAGTCCGCGCGGTCGGTCGAGAGCTCGAAGATCGCTTTGTACATCAGGTGCTGAAGAAAATTGCCGCGCCGGATGTCGACAATGAACGCGAGCCTGGGCTGCACCGCGATCATGTAGGTGAAGTTCTGATCGGGAGCCACGCCGAGATAGACGCCGCCGGGCTTGACCGTCTTGATCAGCGACGGAATGACGTACTGATAGGTGTGCTCGTTGGAGACCAGGTTCTCGGACCGAAACGACCCGTTCGGTTCCGACAGATCGATCGTCAAACGCCAGAAGTCCGCGTCGGAGAGCCGCTGAGGCAGCGACTCGGGCGCGACCGCGGCACTCGACAGCGCACGGGCGCCGGCGAGCGGCCAGACGGCGACGAGGGCGATCACGAAGACGACGACGATCAACGACGGTCGCGGGCGCCGTGCCCGCCCGAGACCCGAGGTCTCAGAAGTCTCTGACGTGAGCATATTCCCGCATCCTATCGTCGCCCGCCGGATCGAGCCAACGTCGAAAGTGCCCGTAGCCCGCTAGCGGCGGTGCGACAGGACGTCCCAGTAGGAGACCACCCGGCCGGCGCCGAAATCGCGCAGCAGGCCCGGGATCGAATCCAGCATCGTGACCGACCGATACCCAAAGCTCGGCGCGCAGTTGTTGAAACAGCTGCGGATGAACGTGCTGCTGTCGTCGAGCGGCAGCGCGGCCAGGTTGCGCGCGAAGTCGGGCCAGATCCGATCCTGGAACAAATACTGCTCGACGTTCGACGCGTAGAACGCCGTGACCGTCGCGCCGTGCGATCGCAGATATGCGCCGACCGACCGGAGGGCGCGGGCGCCGGCGAAGTTTCCGACGACCGGAACGATCAAGTTGTTGTGCTGCATCGCCTTGAGCACCCTGAAATTGTCCTCGGTCGCCAGGTAGGCGCGATTGGTGCCCTGGCCGTCGTTGGCCATCTGCAGATCCTGATAAGTCGGGTAGCGGCCGCGGCCGAATCCGCCGCCGCTGGCGTACGCCAGATTCGGCCCGCCGGCATAGAAGCTGCCAAACACCAGCCCGACGCCGGCCACGTCCTCGTCGTCGAGCGGAAAGCCGTGGCGGGTCCGCAGCACCTCGACGATCGCGCGGAACGTCTCTTCGTAGAGGTCGCGGCTCGCCCCCACCATCGAGTAGGCCGCGAAGAGCTGATCGGGGGCCGAGGCGATCGTCAGGCCGGGCGGACGCCGGCGCGAGAACAGGCGCGAGAGGAACTCGGCGCGGTCGGCCGCGAGCTCGATGAGCGCCTTGTACATCAAATGGAGGTGCAAGTTGCCGCGGCGGACGTCCGTGATGAACACGATGCGGGGACGCAGCGCCACGATGTAGGTGAAGTTCTGATCGGGACCGACGCCAAGATAGACGCCGTTGGGTTTGACGATCCGCTGCAGGTCCGGAATGACGAACTGAAACGTGTCCTCGTTCGACACCAGGTTCTCGGACCTGAAGAAGCCGTTCGGCTCAGAGAAGGCTTCGATCAACCGCCAGAACTCACCGTCGGTCAGCCGCGACGGCAGAGTGGCCGTCGCCGGCGCCTGCACCTGGCCCGGCGACCAGGCACCGACCGAGACCGCCAGCGCCAGCGTGGCGGCAAGGAGGACGCGACGGCGCAGCAGGCGGCGCGTCTCGAGCGGCGCGGACTGCCGTCGTGCCGCCATGCGCGCTACCTCGCCAGGCGCTCGGAGGCCGGTGCTCCACATGTGCGTGTGTCTGCTTCGATCTGGGCCAGCTCTGAGGCGAACATACCCGGCCCCGGGCCGGCCGCCGGCGCGGCGAAGCCGCGACCGCCGCCCGCGCGTGGACCGCACGAACGTACTGCGCGCGTCGAGCGGCAGGGCCTTCACGTTCTGGCAGAACGCGCTCCAGAGGCCATCCTGACGCAGAGTACTGCTCGACGTTCGACACGTAGAACGCAGTGACCGTCGCGCCCCGGCTCGCGCAAGTACTTGCCGATCGCCCGAAGCGCCGTTGGACCGCCGAAGTTGCCGACGACGGGCACGACCAGATTCCTGGTCTGCAGGTCTTTGAGAAACCGGAAGCTCTCTTCGGTGGCGAGATAGCTGCGCTGCTTGCCGTCGCCGTCTCGCATCGACATCAGGTCGGCATAGCTGGGCGTGTTGCCGAGCCGGCCACGGTTCGTGAGCGAATAGCCGAGGTCGGGGCCCTCGGCAAAGAACGCCGTCCGATAGATGTAGTCGATGCCTTCGGCGTCGCCGGCTGGCAGACGGAACCCGTGCTTTGCCGTCAGATGGCTGAGCACGGCCTTGAGGTTGGCGCGATACAGGTCCTCAGAAGGCGCGGCGGCGCGAGAGGCCGCGAACAGCTCCTCGGGCGTCGAGTCCGCGGTGAGACCCGTCGCGCGAGGGCGCGAGAACAACCGCGACAGAAACTCCGCCCGATCGGCTGACAGCTCGAAGAGCGCTTTGTAGAGCAAGTGCTCCTGCAGATTGCCGCGTCGGATGTCGAGGATGAACACCATTCGCGGGCGGACCGCTGTGATGTACGTGAAGTTCTGCTCGGGACCGACCCCGAGATACACGCCCCCGGGCGTCGTCCGCGAGACGAGCTCAGGAATGACGAGCTGATACCTGCCCTCGTTGGAGACAAAGTTGTCGGAGTGAAACGTGCCGCCCGGCTCTGAGAACGTGCTGGACAAGTTCCAGAACTCGGCGTCGCTCAAGCGCGCCGGCAGGGTCGCCGCGCTCTGGGCAGCCCGGCTCGATGACGACGCGCCGAGGGCCAGCGCGACGATCAACCCGGCGGCCAGCACCCGGCGGCGTCTCATCGCATCATTCTGACGCTGGCGCTGGGCCGACGGCTGGGCCGCGAGACGCCGCACGCCTTGGTCTCGGCCAGCATCGAGCCGAGGTCGTTCAAGAGGCCGCCGCCCGGACCGCCGCCCCCGCCCTGCCGTGACCGGATGAAGGTGCTCCGCTCGTCGAGCGGCAGGCTGGCGACATTGGCGCAGAAGCTCGTCCAGAGTCCGTCCTGATAGAGATACTGCTCCACGTTGGAGAGATAGAACGCCGAGACCGTCGCGCCGCGTTCCTTGAGGTAACGGCCCACGGCACGAAGCGCCTTCGGCCCGGCGAAGTTGCCGACGACCGGCACGAACATGTTGCGCTCGTGCAGATCTTTGAGGACGCGGTAGTGCTCCTCGCTGGCCAGATAGCTGCGGCTGACGTTGGCGCCGTCGGTCGCGACCATGAGGTCGCCGTACATCGGCCATGTTCGTGCGGCCCGTCGTGTTCATCGAGGAATTGTAGGTAATCGCCGGACCGTGCCAGTAGAAGTTCCAATAGATGTATTCGATGCCCTCGAGGTCCGGCTTCGAGAGCGGCAGGCCGCGCTTCTTGGTCAGGTGGTCCTGAATCGCCTTGAGGTTCTCCTTGTAGACGGCTTCGGCGCTCGTCGGCGTCCTGGTCGAGTCCCAGTAGGCGTTGATCAGTTCGGTCGCCGTGGACTTGGCCGACAGGCCTGCCGGCCGCAACTTGTTGAAGAGCTTCGAGAAGAAATCGGCCCGATCCGCGTTCATCTCGAACAGCGCCTTGTAGAGCAGGTGCATGTGGAGATTGCCGCGGCGCACGTCCGTGATGAACACCATCTTCGGACGGAGCGCGGCGATGTAGGTGAAGTTCTGCTCGGGACCGACGCCGAGGTACACGCCGCCTGGCCTGGCGCGCGCGATGAGGTCAGGAACGATCCACTGGAAGTAAAGTTCGTTGGAGACGAGGTTGTCGGATCGGAACGACCCGTTCGGCTCGGACATCTCCTCGCTCAGCTTCCAGAACTCCTGATCGCTCAGCCGATCTGGCAGCGTGTCGGCGACCGCACGGATCGGCGCCGGGCTGGCTACCAGCCCGAACGAGACAAAGACAAGCAGCAGCGCGGCGGCGAGCGAGCGGTGTCGAGTCATGGCAGGGTCATCGGCCTCTGGCGCGTTCGATTCCCTCCCGAATGGCCTGCAACGCCGCCGGCGATCCGGTGAAGAGGTTGTCAGGAAACTTCGTGTGCGCGAGCATCTCGGAATAGATCGGCCCGCTCTGATAGAGGTTCAGGCCCATCCCGGCGAGGTACTGCAGCCGCAGATTGCGATCGCGATTGATCATCGCGTCGGCGAGCCAGGGCGCGAGGTCGGTTTTCTGCCCCGCATAGGTCGAGAACAGCTCGACGGCCGAGTTGAAGCCGATTTCCCGCAGCGATTGCGCGACCTGCGCGTACTTCGGGGTCTGGAGCTTGGCGTCCATCGCGTCGAGGTCGATCTTGATCGGATCGACCTGTCCCATCAGGACGAGATCGTAGCCCTGCCCGTTGTTCGTGTTGCCCCAGATGACGGCATGCGGGAACGACGTGAAAAAGGTGCCGATCTCGCTCTTGACTGCCGCCGTGTTGCTTTCGTAGAGCTGGACGAACAAGGTGACGACGCCGCCGGGATTCAGGTGCTTCTTCACCAGATCGAAGAACTCGGTGGTGTAGAGCGTGGCCGCCCCCTTGACCCAGGGATCGAGGGGGTCGGACGTGATCGCGTCGAACTTGTCGTTCGTCGTGAGCAGGTAATGCCGCGCGTCGTCGATGTGAATCGTGACCTTCGGGTTCTTGGCGACGTTGTAGTTGTGCTCGCCGAAGTACTCCGAGACCGAGCGCGGGACCGAGCGGCTCGATCTCCGCGATCGTCATCTTCTCGACGTCAGGACCGATGCTGACGGCGCCGGCGGTCGCCCCGGCGCCGAAGCCGATGACGAGCGCCCGCTTCGGCGACTGCGGGATCAGGTGCGTGATGTGTCCGAGCATCCGCTGCAGCCGCATGTCCTGCGGCTCGCTCGAGGCCTGCACCTTGCCGGCGTTGTGATAATTGCGGACGCCGCTCGACAGCTGCGAGACGGCGACGAAGGCGTTCAGGCCCTCGCCGACATAGATGATGTTGCTCATGCCGACCCACGTCGCCGCATACCGGCCGTAGGCCACGAGCAGGCCCGGGATGTCGGGAACGCTGCGCGCGAGGAGTCCGGCCGCCCCGGTCGCCAGCACCAGCGCGATCGTCGACACCCACTGCAGTCGTCCCTTGCTCGACTCGCCGGCCGCCACCGGGGCGAGGAGCATCAGGCCGGACACGGCGGAAGCGACGATCAGCACCATCTCGGCGTGCCGGGTGCCGATCCAGATGACGAGCATCAGACCGGTGACGACCGATCCGAAAATTGCGCCGACGGTGTTGGCCGCGTAGACACCGCCAACCAGGCGCGCCGGATCCTGCCCACGTCCGGCGACCGCGGCCAGCGCCAGCGGAAAGCTCGCGCCCCACAAAATCGAGCCGGGCAGCACGACCCAGGCACATCGGACCATGTCGAGCTGGAAGTTGAACCACGGATCGGTCGACAGCGCGGGGTTGATGGGCCAGTACGGCAGCGACTGCGTCATCATGTAGCCGGCCCAGGCGAGCGCGCCGCAGAGCAGCATCTGACACCAGCCGAGCGCGACGCGGGCGTTGCCGCTGCGCGCGATCGCCGACCCGATCGAGCTGCCGATCCCCAGACCGGCCAGGAACACGCCGAGGATGAGCGAGAACGTATAGACCGTGGCGCCGAACAGCAGCGACAGCAGCCGCGTCCACAGCACCTGCGCCGAGAGCGCCGTGAATCCCGACAACGCAATCGCGAGGTACACGCTCGTGGCGCCCGGCGCCCGTTCACCCGCCGCCGCGGTGACCGTTGCCGGCGTGTACGACGTGGACTTCGAGAAGAGCAGTCCGAGCCCCGCGACCGCGACGTTGAGGGCCACGGCCACGTAGGTGGCGATCGCCATATCGAAGACGCGGAGCAGATAGAAGCCGGCGAGCAGGCTGCCGATGACGGCGCCGAAGATGTTGCCGCCGTAGAAGAAGCCCATCCAGGCGACACCCCGGGGCGTCGTCTCGACATAGCGCGCGATGGCAGGCAGCGTCGCGCCCATCATCAGCGTCGGCGGCAGCAGGCAGAGCGCGGCAAAAATGGCCCGCACCGCGACGTGTCCGCCCGCGATGTAGGTGTAGATGAAGCTCACGAGCGGCATCCCGAACAGCAGGATGAGGCCCATCGCGCCGATCCCGAGCTCGAGATACGCATACACCTTGAGCGGATGATGGCGCGCGTCGATGTAGCGCGGAAGCAGAAAGCTGCCGAGACACATGCCGCCCATGAACGTGCCGAGCAGGACGCCCAGCGAGATGGCCGACGAGCCAATCACCAGCTGGAGCAGCTGAAACCAGACCACCTCATAGATCAGGGCGGCGCAGCCGCTGCCAACGAATAGAAGCAAAAGAGCGGGGAGAGATCCTGGTGTCCGGTCGGACGTCATGCCGTGCTGATCGTTCATACGTGCACGGAATCCTATAACAGTTGGCGACTACCGGTCTTCCCGCTCGGAATGTCACCAATTCGCCACGTGGATGTCACAGCGTCCGCGCTCAGGCCGGCATACCGCCCGCCAGTAGTGCCCCTCATTTGACCTCGAATCTCGCGTCGCGGCGCACCTTCACGTTGCCGTGCGTGACCTCGATCGTCAGAAGATACGGTCCGGGGTCCAGGCGCTCGAGTGGAAGTTGGAGCTGGTAGTCCATCGAGCGGTTCGCGCCATATTGCTCGGGGAGCAATCGCAGTTCCTGATGAAAGACCCGGCTGTCTGAGGCGTCGCGGATCTCGGTGTTCAAGTACCCGGGCATGAGCGCCCTGGTAACGCCCTGCTGCAGGCGCACGAACGCACTGACACGATCCGCCGGCTCGAAGGTCCTCAGGGTCGTCGGGACGATCGGGATCAGGTCGTCGAGCCGGGTCGGTGCCGGGCCTCCAGCCGGCACGCGCTGGAGAAAGATGCCCGAGATCGACGCGGGCTCAGCCGCGAACTGCGGGACGATCACGTCCGCGTAGACGCTGCCGGCCGACGCGAGCGCCAGGTCTTCCACGGCCGCCCGCAGTTCGTATCGGCCCGGCGGGAGCGGCAGGCGCAGCGGCAATTCATAGTCGCGGAACGAACCTGCACCCGCACCGGGCACGACTTCAGACGTCTGCGTCACCCGCGCGAGGAGCCGCCCGTCGCGGTCGAACGCGCCGAGGAAGACGCGGACGGCGCCTTTCGCCGCGGCGAGCGAGGGAGGCTGCCCTTCTTCAATCGGCTGGCGCACCCGGAGGACGACATCGACGTCTGACGATTTCAGACCCGGCGCCGCGAGCGGGACCGCGTGCAGGCTCACTCCGAGATCGGTACGCGGCCAGGTCGTCGAGACCGCGTTCGCGAGCACGGCCGGGATCGCCTCCGGCAACGCCGCGGCTGGAGGATCGCCACCGGCCGCGTAGTACCCGCGCCGCGCTTGCACGTCGACACCCGATCTCCTGACCTTGACGGAAATCTCGTGGAAGCGGCGGTCGCCGATCGCCGCGGGCTGAAACCCGAGCACATAGTACGAATTCGTCTCGCGAAAAATTGCCGGAACCGATTCGGCCGGACGATTGCCGAGGGCGACTCGACCGCCCGTCCGCTCCGGGAGAAACCGCAGATTGCTTTGCCGGTTCAGGAGGGCGGCCGTCGGCCGCGACGGTGCGGCACCGCCCTGTGATGCGGCCGGCGCCAGGGTCTGCATGCCGGACGGATCGAGAGCGTGGACCGTGACATTGCCGGCGTCGAGGGCCCGCGTCGCGCGATCGCGCGACTGCGCCAGCACGCCGCTGCAGACGTTGGTCGATCGAATCGCGACGTTGCTGCCGATGAGGAACAGGATTTTCCGCCGCTGCCGCACGTCCCGAATGGCATCGGCGACCCGTCCGATCGCATCGAGCGTGCACGCGCCGCAATAGCACTCGGCCGGATTGCCCGGATCCCCTTCGGCCCGGATCGCCAGCGGTCGCCGAATGGCCTGCAGCAGCCGCTCGCGGTCGCTCGTGAAGTTCTGCGGCGTGCCGAACGTGCTGTACACGACGGCCGCCAGATCACCCGGCCTGAGCTGGGCGACGATCGACTCGGCGACGTCGACGGCGACAGGCCGCTGGGAGGTGTTGATCGAGCGGTCGAACAAAATCACGACGAGCCGGCCTTCGCGCGGGAAGGCGTTGCTCACGACGTCAGGGGCGACGGCGTCCATCCACGGCGCCGACGGCAGCACGCGCGTCGGCAGATCGACGGTCGTAAACGCCAGCACGGGTCGCGGCCGATCGTCTTCGTAGACCGTGAAGTCCGCCGCGGTCAGCCCGCTCACCGGCTGGCGGTGGCGATCGAGGACCGAGACCTCGACATCAACGAGGTCGACGCGGCTGCGAAACGTCTGTTGCGGTGATTGGGGCGCGGCCGTCAGCGTCAGCGCAAAGGCGATCCAGCCGGTCGCGATCGCCGCTCGGCAGCCGACGCTCGCGGCTCGCAACCCGAGCCGCGCTACGTATCCGACGATCGCGGCTCGCAACCCGAGCCGCGCTACGTATCGCCTGTCGGACCCCGCACCGCGCACTGCCCTATCGCATTCTGAAGACGAGATCGCGCCGCGTGCTGGCTCCGCCGGGGAGCGTGGCGGAAATGCTCAGCAGATAAGGACCGTGGGCGAACGGAGCGATCGGCAGGGCGACTTCGAACGGCGCGCTGCGGCTGGCATCGAAGGCCTCGGCGGCGATCGTCTCGGATCCCTCGAACACCTTGACGTCCGAGGCGTCGAGGATCTGTGTCTTCACCGTGACTGGCCCGATCGCCGCCTCGCCGCCTTGAAACAGTCTCACGAACGCCAGCGGCGCGTCGTTGGCGGCAAAGTCGCGCGCGCTCGTCGGCACGATCGGCACCACCGCTGCCAGCACGTCCTTGCGCTCGGACCCCGCCGGCTTCGTGCCGAGGATGATCGCCGATGCCGACAGCGGCGGACGCGTGAAGTCGGGCACTTCGATGTCGGCGTACACGCTCCCGCTGCGGTCGATCGCGGAGCTCGTGGCGTTCAGCCGGATCGAATAGCGGCCAGGCTGCAAGGTGAGCCGCTGGTACAGGTCGTAGCGCAGTTCGTCACCCGTCGTGCCGGTCAGCGTCAGCTGAATCTTCTCGGGCGTCGGCGGCCCGGCTCTGCCTTCGGCGTCATACAGCGTCCGGACGAGCGTGACGTTCTCGGCCAGCGCCCCTCGAATCGCCGGCAGGCGCACGGTGAGCACGACCGCCACGTCCACCTGACGGCTGCCGGGTCCTGCCGTCCTGGCCACCGGGATCAGGGCGGCCCGCAGCGGCAATGCCGCGGGCGCCATCATGCCGGTCAGGCCGAGATCGCCCTGCGTCGGCATGCCCTTCGCGTTGGGATCGCCGATCGTGCCCTCTTTCGGTGCGTAGAACCCGGACCGGGTCCGCACTGAAGCACCCGGCCGGTTCACTTTGATCTCGAGGCGACGGAATCTGCCGTCGGGCTTGCCGTTGGACGTCTGGTATCCGAGCAGGTAGTACGTGCCTGCCTCGTCGAAAATCTGATCGATCTCCGCGCTGACATCGTTGTCGTTGACGACCGCGCGGGCGCCCGTGTAGTCAGCGGTGATCTCGAGAAAGTCGCGGCGGAGCTTCGCTGCCGCCGACGCGCCCGGTTCGTTCGCGACCCGCTCGGCCGGCCGGCCGCCGCGACGGATCGGATTCTGGAGGTAGTTCTCGTAGCCCCGGTATCCCGACGGGTCGATGCTGTAGATGTTGATGTTCGCGCGCTGCGCGCGACGGAACACGTCTCGCATCGTGTCGGCGAGCTCGCCGGGGCAGTCCCGGGAGGCGCCCAGATTGAGCGGGATACCGGTGCTGACCAGAAAGACCGTCTTGCGCCGGTTCGGAATCGTCGCCAGGCGCGAGGCCAGCGTGTCGAGCGTCGGGATGGTCGGCTGCGATCGCTGGCACTGACTGCGCATCAGGATCGGGCTCGATCGATACGGCATGTCGGCCCCGCCGCCCGTTGGCGCGAGCGGCCGTGGCTCGATGAAGCGCACTTCCGGCGGCTCGAATTTCTCGATCGCCGCGAGCAGCTTGCGCCGATCGTCGGTGAAGTCTTCGGTCTTACCGGCCAGTTGCGGGAAGATCACCGCCGCGACGTCCGACGGCGCGAGCGTGTCGACGATGTAGCGGCCGACCGCGCGCGCGTTCATGATCATGTCGAGGTCGTCGAACGGGACGTTCCAGTCGTCCATGACGATGGCGACGACACGGCCATCGCCGATCTGGTCGCCCAGATTGTTGGCGGCGATGTCGCGCGGGACGTTGCGCATCCAGGCACTCGGGACCGGGTCGTTGGTGGCGGTGTCGATCTCGGAGACCGCCACCAGCCGCTGGAGCTTCCCGTCTTCGTAGACCGAGAAGTCCTCGAGCTTGAGGCCGCGGATCGGGCGGCGATCCTTGTCGATCACCGACGCGTCGACGCGGATCACGTCGATCTCGCCGCGAAACACCGGCTGCTGTTGCTGCTGTGGCGCCGGCTGAGGCGTCGCAGGGGGCGGCGCCTGCTGGGCGGAAAGCACCCAGCTGGCAGCAAGGACACAAACAACCGGCACGGCAATTCGTCGCATCGATCTCACTCGTCAACAGCAGGGCGGCGGGTCCAGTTTACTGCGAGCCCATGCTCAATCGCACATCCCGGGTGACGGTCCGTCCTGCAGCCGTCGCTTCGAACCTCAAGAGATAGAGTCCGGTCGCGAGCGTTGAAGTCGTCGTCTCCCACCGAAACGGCACTCCTTGCCCGCCTGCGAATAGCCGGCCCTCGAACGCGCGCGCTTCGTCGGCGATGACGCGATCGGCGGCATCGAGGAGCCGGGCGCGCACCGTCACGGCCACCGGCGACCGCCGGCCCTGATAGACCTTGACGAATGCCGAGAGCCGCTGCGCCCCGGTGAGATCGCGGACGCTGGTCGGCACAATCGGCGCCAGATCCGCCACCGCGTCCGATGGCGCGATCGGCCGCGCCGGGGTGCGTTCGAGAAGGACCCCTGACATCGAGAGTGCGTCGCCCGCAAAGTCGGGCACGTCCGCGGTGGTGAAGACGCTGCCGGCGCGCCCCTCGCTTTCTGCCCCGAACCTGATCTCGTACCGGCCAGGCGCCAGACGAAAGCGGGCAATCAGCTCGTATTCGGCCGGCCCTCCCGCGGGAACGATCGTGAGTTCAACGGTCTGCCGGAAAGCACCACGCGATCGCCACTCGGCGTCGAACACCGCAGCGACAGTCTCGACCCGGCGGACGAACGGGGTGAACGCGAAGCCCGCCGGCTGGCTGTCGTCTCGATCGCGAAGGGCAGCGACGACCACCACGTCCGCCTCGCGCCGTCCCGGATGGCCGAAGGCGGCCGTCGATACGCGCAACGGCAGGTCGCCACTCGGCAAGCCGCGGAGAACGGCGGCGTCGAGCGGCGCAATGGGAGGCCGCACCGCTTCGCGGCGCGAGAGGAAGTAGCCGCTTCGAGTCTGCACAGTCACGCCCGGGCGGTTCACCACGACGCGCAGCGGGCGGAATCGCGCGTCGGCGGGCCGATCGCTGGCCCGGAAACCGATCAGATAGTAGGAGCTGTTCTCCGCGAAGATCTCAGGGACGACGCCGGCGGGCGCGTTCGTGTGCTGCACCCGGCGGCCACCCGTGCTCTCGGGCAGCGCGATTTCTGACGCGCTCACGCCGCCGCCGACACGCAATCCGCGCGGATCGAACGAATAGATGCTCGTGTTTGCCTGCTGCAGTCGATCCAGCATGTCGCGGACGATCCCCGGGAGCGCCGGCCCGTCGGGATCGGCCATCGTCGTGTCCATCTCCGGCCCCGGCCCGACATAGAAGATCGCCTTGCGGCCTGGCGGCGCCAGGCGGAGGACGTCGCCGATTCCAGCGAGTGCGTTGACGGTGCAGCCGCCGATCTTGAGCGTGCATCCCAGCGGCACGTCCATTTGGGCGGAGCGCGGCCCCACCCCCTTTTTCTCGAGGCGCTTTGGACGGAACGACTCGATCGCCGCGCGAAGTTCCGCGCGGCGGTTGGTAAAGTTCTGCGCGCGCCCGCCGGAGGTAAAGACGACGGCGGCCAGGTCCGACGGGCCCAGTTCGTCCACCACGCGGTGTCCGATCTCACGAACGAGCCGCGGCTCCCCTTCCTCGTACCCAGTCAACGCATCGTCGAGCAGGATGACGACAAGGCGTTGCGCGGATACGTCGTTGGACGTGACGTCCGCGTCCACGTTCCGGGTCCACTCGGCGCCCGCGGCAGCGGGGACGGACGGCACGTGCACTTCGGTGAACGTGACGATGGGCTGCGGACGGTCGTCCTCCAGCAATGTGAAGTCGGCCGCCGTCAAACCTCGAACGGGCCGCCGGCTCCGATCAAGCACGAGGACGTCGAGCCGAACGAGATCGATGCCGCCGCGAAAGGTAGGGGCTTGCGTCTGTTGCGCCACCGGCGCGGCGGACCAGGTCCCGGCTGATGCGGCCAGCAAGAGACGGACGAGCAGGTGAACTGGACGCGCAGCCACTGGCTTGGCGATATCATCGATGATCGGGTGCCTGAGAAGACAGGAGACAATACACGGCGGAGCCCGCTCCGGGCGTTCTACGACTGGGTCAAAGGCGGCCCCCCTGCTGCCGGTGCCGGCTCCCGAGGAGGGCGGGAACGGGAACCCAGGCGTCCCGGCGCGCATCGGTCATTACGTCATCTCCCGCAAGCTCGGCCAGGGCGGCATGGGCGTCGTCTACGAAGCCCGGGACGAGCGCCTCCAGCGCGCGGTGGCGGTCAAGACGATGTCCTCGCTCGCGAGCGACGAGACCGCGCGCAAGCGGTTCTGGCGCGAGGCACGCGCCGCCGCGAGCGTCAATCACCCGAACATCTGCCAGATCTACGAAATCGGCGAAGGCCCGTATGGGCTCTTCATCGCGATGGAACTGCTCGAGGGCGAGGGGCTCAGTGAGCGTCTGCGGCGTGGCCCGATGAGCGTCTCCGACGCCATGCCGACGGCCCTCGGCATTCTCGCCGCCCTGTCAGCCCTCCACGCGCGCGGCATCGTCCATCGCGACCTGAAGCCGTCGAATGTGTTCCTCACCGCGCATGGCGTGAAGCTGCTCGATTTCGGACTCGCCCGCCCCGAAATAGAACAGGCGAACAACACCATGACGGAGCTCACGGGCGCGGGCATGGTGCTCGGGACGCCGCGCTACATGGCGCCCGAACAGGCGACGGGCGACGCGGTCGATACGCGCACGGATCTCTTCTCCGCCGGCGCGATGATCTTCGAAATGCTCGCCGGCCGCCCGGCGTTCAACGGCGCCACGGCCGTCGCGATTCTTCACGCCACGCTGCACGAACAGCCGCCGGCGCTCACCGGCTCGGCGGCCGTCGCGGCCGTGGATCGCGTCATCCGCCGCGCGCTGTCGAAGCGTCCTGCCGATCGGCAGGCCTCGGCCGACGACATGGCTGCCGAGCTCCGCGCGATCGGCGGCGCCGATGCCGATGACACGCCGGCGGTCGCGCACGCGCTGACCCGATTGGTCGTGCTGCCGTTCCGAGTGCTGCGCGCGGATCCCGAAACGGACTTCCTGGCGTTCAGTCTGCCCGACGCGATCTCGACCTCGCTGTCTGGCCGCGGATCGCTCATCGTGCGCTCGAGCGCAACCGCCGCGCGATTCGCCAACGACATCCCGGACTTCAAGGTCCTCGCCGCCGAAGCCGATGTCGACCGCGTCGTCACGGGATCCCTGCTGCGTTCCGGCGACAACCTGCGCGTGACGGTGCAACTCGTCGAGGCGCCAGGTGGCACGCTGCTGGCGTCGCATTCGGTGGAGGCGTCACTCGGCGATCTCTTCCGGCTGCAGGACGACATCGCCGGCAAGGTGACCGAGGCGCTGGCACTCCCGCTCGGGGGCATGACGACGGCGCTCCCGGCCGACGTGCCCCAGAACGCCCGCGCCTACGAGCTGTATCTGCGCGCGAACGAAGTCGGCAGCCGCTACTACCGCCTCGACGACGCGGCCGAGCTCTACCGGCAGTGCCTCGAGCTCGACCCGAACTTCGCGCCGGCATGGGCGATGCTGGGCCGCTGCTATCGTCTCATCGGCAAGTTCGTGCGTGAGTTTCCGGAGGCCAACACGCTCGCCGAGGAAGCGTACCGGCGCGCGCTGGTCATCAATCCGCGGCTGTCGATCGCCCACAAGGTACTACGCCAACCTCGAGGCGGACACCGGTCACGGCCGGCGCGGACTTGAAAGGCTCATGGGCCAAGCAATCCGCCGGCCCAACGATCCGGAACTGTTCGCCGGACTCGTGCATGCGTGCCGCTACTGCGGTCTCTTCGAAGAGTCGCTGGCGGCGCACGCCGAGGCGCGCCGCCTCGATCCCCATGTGCCGACCAGCGTTGAACAGACCCTGTTGTTTGCCGGCGAGATCGACCGCCTCGTCACCAGGGACCGAGCCGATAGTCGTCCGTTCGCCGACGGCGACGACGCGATCCGGGTCGTCGGGCTCGGGCTCGCGGGCCGACACGACGAGGCCTTCGAGCTGCTCGAAAAAATCAAGGCAGCAGCCCATTCCTGTCGCCGCCTTCAAGGCCTGGTTGGGCTTCCTGGAAGCCTGGCTGCACGGCCGCCCGGCGGAAATGCTGGAACGGATCGCGGGGATTGGCACGCTGGCCATCCACGCGGATCCCGAAGCGGTCTTCGAACAGGGATGGATGTTGGCACAGGCCGGCGATCTCGAAACGGGCCTCGCCTGGATCAAGCGAGGGGTCGAGCGCGGTTGCTGTCCTGCGCTGACGATGGCGGCGAGCCCGCATTTCGACCCACTTCGCCAGGACCCGGTGTTTCAGGAGGTCCTGAACCTCGCCGAGACCCGTCGCGCACAGGCGAAAGCGGCGTTCCGCGAGGCCGGCGGCGATCGTCTCCTCGGCCTGTGACCGCGAGAGGCGATGAAGACGCTCGACTGCCCGGGCGACCAGGCGGAAATCGTGGCGCGGCTGCGACAGGTGCGGCCGGACAGCCCTCGCCGCTGGGGACGGATGTCCGCGCCGCAGATGGTCTGCCACCTCGCTGATGCGTTCCGGATGGCGCTCGGTGACAGACCGGTCGCTGGCACGGCGCGGTTGCGCGATCGGACCGTGATCAAATGGATCGCGCTGTACGTGCCCGCGCCCTGGCCACCGGGAATCCGCACGCGGCCCGAGCTCGATCAAGAGCAGGGCGGTGGGACGACGCCGGGCGAGTTTGCGGCCGACGTCGCCGCCGTCGAGGCGCTGATCGCGCTCGTCACGGCAGAGCACGCGGGCCTCGATCGGCGATCGCATCCTATCTTCGGGCCGCTTTCACGCGCCAGCTGGATGCGGTGGGCCTACCTGCACATGGATCATCACTTGAGACAGTTCGGGGTGTAGAGAACGCCGCACCGGTCAGATATCCTCTTGCAGGTCTCGTGTCGTCATCAGCCAGTTGGCTGATGGTTCCCCAGCCTCCTTGACGAGTGGAGGACGTCCGATTGCGAGATCGCTGGTTCTCACCGCTGATTGGCCTGCTTGGCGGGCTCGTCTACTGGGCGACGCTCGCGCCCGGCCTGATCACCGAACTCTACGCGACGTTCGATACCGACAAGTACCACGCGATCGTGCCCGCGCTGGGGATTCCGCACCACCCGGGCTACCCGATCTACATGCTGCTCGGCTGGCTGTTCACGCTCCTGCCGATCGGCACCATCGCCGGCCGGGTGAACCTGCTGTCCGCCGTGGCCGGCGGCGTCGCGATTGCCCTGGCATGCGCGCTGATGCGCCGGCTGGGTGTGCGGCGGATCATTGCCGGCGCCGTCGCGCTCTCGTTCGGCTTCGGGCTCGTGTTCTGGAAGAACGCCGTCGTGGCCGAGGTCTACACGCTGGCGAGCGTCCAGTTGTTTGCGGTATTCCTCGCGCTGGTGCGGTGGCATGACGACCGTCGCCCGAGGGATTTCTATCTCGCGGTGGGCTGCACCGGACTGATCGCGTCGCACCATACGGCCGAACTGCTGATGGTGCCGGTACTGGTGGCGTTCGTGCTCAGTGTCGACGCCCGTTGGGCCCTGCGGCCGGGAGTGCTGTTCCGGAGTGCGTTGATTGTCCTTGCGGCACTGCTTCCCTACGCGTGGGTCATCTACCGCACCATCGATGGCTCGTCGTTCGTGGAAGCGCCAGCGCGGACGCCCTGGGACGTCGTCCAATTGATCACGGCCACACAGTTCACGGACCGGCTGAGCCGTGGGCGCGGTCGACCGGGCGCTCTCGCACTCTCCGCTGTTCTGGTCGGCGTTTCAGGAGGAGTTCGGCCTGGTGGCGCTCGTGGCCGCGGCGGCGGGGCTTGCGTCGCTCCTTATCAGCCGGCGCTGGCGGATCGCGATGCTGCTGACCGGTTCGGGCGCCGTGTTCCTGTGTTTCGCCGCCATCTATGACGCGGTCGATATCCTCGTCTTCCTCCTGCCGGTCTTCGCGCCGCTGTGGGTCCTCTCGGCCGTGGGCTTCGAACGGATCGCGCAGGGCATTCAGGGCTGGCTCGCCGCGCGGGGCGCCCGGCCGGCGACGGCGGGGCTGGCGGCGCTCGCGGTCATCGCGCTCCCCGTCTCGCAGCTGTACGCCAACTACACACGCAACGATCTCAGTCACGCCACGTTCTACGAGGACTTCTTCACGTCGTTTCTGAACAGTGCGCCGATTCACTCAGGCGTGATCGACGAGCCCCGCGCGTTCATGCTGCACTACGAGCTTGGGCCGAACAACCGGCGCGGCAAGGGACGGCTGTCGCTCTTGCCGGGATCGAGCGGGCTGCTCGACGAGCGCGCTGAAGCGAGCTTGCCGACGTTCGCGTTCACCGCTCCGACGTTCGACGCGCGGATGGAAGGCTTCTTCTTCTCGCCCGTCAGCCTGCAGGGACCGCCGCTCGCGCACGCGATCGACCAGGCGCCCTACGGCACCGTGGTCGTGGTGGCGTTGTCGGCGACGCTCGCCGGGCGAATGCGCTCTGCGGCCGACGAGCCGTTCCGCGCGATCGGCGGCACGCTCGGTGCGGGCGCGCCGTCCGGCTGCCGCCTGATCGTGGGCGTCGCGGGGCGGGCCGGCCCGGTGACTCGCGAGGGCGAGCCGGCGGCAGAGATCGATCTGGCCGAGGGGACGACGATTGGCGACACGCGGACACGGACGCCGCATCAGATCCACGCGTCGTGCGACCGCGACACCGTGACCATTCGGATCGGCAATCGCAGCCCGGTCCGCTCGCTGCGCGGCGGCGCCTATGCGATGGTCGGCAGCACCGAGGCGATGCGGCTGACACAGGGCCGCATCGCGGATGACGCACGCGCCTCGACGAGTCTCGACATGTCGCGCCTGCCGTTGTTTCAGATGACGGCCGGTCGTCAATGCCAGCCGCTGCCGGCCGGCATCTGGTTCGATGGCAGCGAGCGCGGACGCGATGGCGGCGTCCTGCTCCTCGTGGGCGCGGCTGACGAGGTCGTCATGTACGCTGCCGGCGTCCGGCTGCTCGCGCCGCGCTGGCCGCATGTTGCGCGCAACGGCTGGCAGGACGTCGTCGCGACGGCCATTCCCGATGCGGCGGCCATCGCGTCGTTGCCCGACGTGGAGCGCGCGACAGCCGGCGAATTGCTGGCGGCCTATCCGCACGTCGTGCGGCTGCGGATACGGGTGCGGATCGATGCCGGCGATCGCGCCGGTGTGCAGGTGCTCTTCGGCGGCGTGCCGAGCCGCGTGGTCGCGCATGCGACGGCCGGCGCGTCGATCTGCCGGACGACCGTCGGCGAGGATCGACTCTACGCCCGCCCCACTGAGGAGGCGGTGCAGTGGCTGGAAGTCGCGGACGACCCCGATCGGCTCGGCCCGGGCTGGGGAGCGACGGAGACCCTGCCGTCAGGACGGGCACGGCAGCTGGCGGAGACAAGCGCGAGCCTGATGGTGCCGCTCGCGACACCCGTCGATCTCGAGTGGCACGCGCGGCTGCGCGGCAGCGGATCGAATCAACAGGTGGATCTCGAGGTCAATGGCGTCCGCCTCGGTCCGCGCGCGGTCTCAGCCGACTGGAGCACGATCTCGTGGCACATCCCGCAGACGTCGCTGCGCGGCGGGACCAACGAGATCGGCTTTGTCGTCGAGGGCGCTGCCGGACCCGATCAGAAGCCGCCGGCCGTGCAGTTCGTGCGGATCGTTCGGTTGGTTGGACCGCGCTGACGGCTCACAAAGCCCGCGATCTGGAACGCCCATCGATGTAGAGCCAGGCCTCCCGCCCCGAGGCGAGCGTGACGGCAATCCGGACGTAGTTGGCGAGCCGTTCGTACTCGTCGGCGGCCCCGAGCTCATCGTCGGTGATCTCGAGAGCCGTGCCGGTCACACGACTGTCATCGCGGCCCGTGAACGTCACGTTGGCATGATGCGTCCTGCCACTCGCCGCCGCGACTTGCGGATCGTCGATCCTCACGAGCGACCGTTCGAAGCCGGGCAACTCGTCGCGTTGCCCGATCAGCCGCCTTCCAAACGTGGACAACTGGACGTCTTCCTCTTGAAGCGTGCCATAGGAGAACAGCCAGGGCATCGGCACTTCAGATGGGCTCATCCAGCGCGACCCAGTCACCCGCGATCAGCAGGGGCGGCAAGCGCCACGGGTCGACGACCTGCTATAAAGGCGTCCGGCGTGCAGCACCATGACGAACTGTCCGTTGCGGCTCGCGTGCTCGCTCTCGTCAGTCTGACCGTTGTTGTTTCGGCGCAGGTGCCAACAAACCACGTCCGCCGAGGGCGCATCGGTGTACATCATCTCACCGCGCACGAAACGGCGACACCGTCACTGCGCCGTTTACGGTGCGATTCGGGACTCAGCAAGGCGAATCGGCGGATCGCGCCGGCTGCCGTCGTGACGCAGCCCGCCAATACGCGGGCACCATCACCTGCTCGATCGACGTCGCAAAACCTCCCGGATCTGAACGCGCCCGCTGGCCGTGACCGACAACATCCGCGGCACTTCGGCGGCGGACAGACCGAGACGCGAACTCACGCTGCCGGCCGGCTCGCACACGCTGCAGCTCGTGCTGGCGCCGACTTCGATGCACATCTCCGCACGACACGCCACGTGCTGTGCGCCGAGACAGATCACGATCACTGCGTCAGACGTCAGCGCGGCGAGCCTGACGTCGCGCTCGCCAGCGATCAGCGAAGCGAGCACCTGCTCGGCGTCGTGAAGCGTGTCGACGACCCGAAAGGCGGCACGCGCCGACGTCAGCAGATACAGGCCAATGCGGGACGAGGACGCCGGTCATTCCCGCTCGCGACACCGCCTGAATGCCCGCCTCAGAGTCTTCAAAGGCGACACAGTCCGCGGCAGTCACGTGCGAGCCGGCGCGCCGCCTCCAGGTAGATGTCGGGAGCACGGCTTCCCGCGCGTCGACCTGATCGCCGGACACGATGGCGTCGAACCACCCGCCAAGGTCCGCTCGGCTCAGCGTGAAGCTGGCGTACTCGGCCTCGCTCGACGTGGCCACCGCCATGGGAAGTCGAGCGTTCTTGACGAACGCGCAGGAGCTCGAGCAGACCCGGCTTCTTGTGCGACGCCGGTCCGCTCGACGCTCTGCCGCCACAAGACGGGCCACCGCTTGCGAAAGTCCCCCAGCGGGAAGGCAGCCCCGCAATACTCCATGAGAATCCGCTCGCAGGCCGGCGCCGGACGTCCGACGAGTGTCGCGTACCGCTCGTCGTCCAGGTCGTAGCCCGAAGTCCGCCGCCGCCTGCTGCCAAGCCGCTTTGTATAGCGGCTCGGTATCCACCATCAGGCCGTCCATGTCGAAGATAACCGCCGCGACGTTCACGTGGCTGATGGTATTCCGGCGCGCGGAGTGATGCACACGATCCGCTCATGGCGCTGCGCCAGGAGTCGAATTGAGTGGCACGCGCGGGTCACCTTCTGACCACGCGGCACGCCGGCCATCGACCGCAACGCGTCCCGCCGGTTCACTTGCAGCAGCCCTGCCACAGCCATTCGAGCGCGCGCGGCAGCGTCTGAAGGATCACGTTCGCATCGGTATGTCGCGCGCCTTCGGAAAAGACGTACTGGTAGCTGTAGCCCTTGGCCTTCAACGCCGCCGCCATCCGCTGGTTGGCCAGCACCCAGTTGCCGGCGGACGCCTCGTCGCGCGTCGCGCCGTTATCGAGCTCGGCGACCTGGAGCCACACACGAATCGGCTTCTTCTCGCTGTTGGGGATGAACGTGGCGTGGTACTCCCACGCGCCTCGTGGCGCGAACTCGGTGCGCGCCTGCCCCACGAACGTGCCCGAATAGCTCAGCACCCGCCGGTAGCGCTCCGGGTGAAACCAGGCCATCGTGAACGCGGCCGCAGCGCCGGAACTGCCACCCATCGTCGCCCGGCCTTCGGGATCGGTCGTGAACTTCACCTTGTAGTCGCGCTCGATCTTTGGCAGGACTTCCGACTCGATGAACGTCGTATAGGTGGCTGACACGGTGTCGTATTCGAGGCCGCGCTGGCTGCCTGGGCCGTCGCCGCCGCCGTGCTGCACGAGGACTGCAAGCATGACCGGCACGCGCTTCTCGGCAATCAGCTTGTCGAGCACGGTTGGCACCGTGCTGTGATACTTGGCGCTGAACCCATCCTGCACCACGATGAACGGCGCCGGTGTTCCCGGCACGTACTGTGCGGGAATGTAGACCGCCACTGGCCGTTCGTAGGGCACCACGCCCGCCTGCCCTCGCGCGATGCCGCTGTAGATCTTGCTCTCGGTGGATTTCATCGTGAAGCGATGAATCACGCCGTGTGGAATGTTGTTGTCGTAGATGGTCTCGGGCGCGGAGCTCCACGGCGGCCGGATGGTGAACTCGCCGTCGGCGGTGGCAGACGGAGCCGGCGTCGCCGCGCCGCGGCCGCCTTGCGCGCCTGGCGCGGTCTGCGCGGGCGCCGCAAGAACGGTCGAGACAGCCATCATGGCCACGAAGCAGGTGCTGATGACCACGCTCTTCGTTCGCGCGACTCGGATCGCGTTGCAACCTGGAGACGGACGCATCTGCATGGCCGGACCTCGCGTCAGGCAAGCGGACGAGGCGAGAGCCGAAGTCGATGACAATCAGTTGACAATGTCACGAGTGCGAGAAATCGGTCCGGTGCTCACGCGCTTGTTCTCCGAGTTGGTCGATGGCGCGAACGATCCGAACGGCGCCTTCATTCTCAATTCTGGTGACGTGGGGCTGCTGCGCTCGCTCGACAAGATTTCGGCCGCCGACGCGTCTCGCTCGGTCGATGCGGGCGCGACGATTGCCGCGCATGTGCAGCACGTGCGCTACGGGCTGTCGTTGATGAATCGCTGGGCGAACGAAGGGGGCAACCCGTTCGCCGACGCGAAATGGGACGAAGCGTGGACGGTCTCACCAGGTGGACGCCGACGAGTGGACGGAGATCCGACGCGGCCTGCGTCTCGAGACCGACGCCTGGCTCCAGGCACTCGGGTCACCGCGTGACGTCACCGAGATCGAGCTCAGCGGGATGATCGCGAGCATCGCGCACCTCTCCTATCACCTCGGCGCCATCCGACAGATCGCCAAGGTCGCGCGCGGGCCCAAAGAGGGCACGTTCGAAGCAGGCGGCGCGGCTTAGAGCCGTTCTCACTTCCGCGTAGAGCCAAAACGGCCCGGATCGCCAGACGCCTGCCCAATTTGAGCGGATTGCTCGCTACAGGAAAGTGAGAACGGCTTAGCGGCGTGCGCCGGTGCGGTCAGCCGACCGCGAGATGGCGGTCGCTTCTCCGAGCGCCTTCAGCCACCGAATCGGCACTCCTGCCTGGAGCACGACGCCGTAAGAAAAGGTCGGCGTGACCGGCCGGACACCAGTCTTGAACGTACCGACCGCCAGAAGAACATGGAGCACCCGGTTGTCAGTCAGCGACACGGTCACATCGACGCACATCGGAAAGTCCCGCCCTCGATCGCGTTGTGGGTCGCCGGTCTGCTCTCCGCAGTCGTTCACTTCCCACGTGGTCTTTGCACCGCTTCCAAACAGGTCACGAAGCCAGATCTCCAAGGTCCGATCCGGAAGCGTGCCGTCCAGGCTTCGGACGATCACGCTTTTCGCCCGATCGACGGCTTCTTTCTCGAGCTGAGGTGAAGTTTGGCCAGCGCTCGCCGCCGGGACCCCGATCGGGACGCAAAGGACCGCGGTGAGAACGATGACTGACAGGAATCGAGTCATGCCAGCAACTTCGCGATGGCAGTGATGGTATTCCAGTTCCGGGTCGTCATCGGCACGCCAAAGAGCCGGTCCAACCTGCCAAGGTAGCCGATCACTTTCATGTGACGTCGGTAGACCCCGACGACGAATCGGCCATCACGGCCAGAATCTGCAAGAGCCACTTGCCGTGTGAAGGAAGGATGAGGGGCAGCTTCGGCGCCGAACGCGGCGGCCGGGACAGGACGCTCACGAACCGGACGATGTCCGGGCCAGGCGGATGGTCAGCGAAGCAGGTGTGAGACAGCAGCCTGACAATCTGCCGGCCCTGACACACCATGATCTCGACATCGAAGGGAAGCCTGCGTGCGAATTCGACTCGCAGTCGGGCGCGGCTGATTGCCCGCCGGATGACGAACGTCCCCGCGGCACCGATATTGACCGCGCCGAGGTGCTGGAGTTGCTTGGCGAGGAGGGCCGGCCGGAACGTTCTGTGACCGCCGACGTTGACGCCCCGAAGAAGAACCACTTGTGCCATGGCGATCCGGCGCTGTGGTCGCTCACCGCAGCTTCGTCCTCCGCGCACGCTTCGGCATCGGCGTATCCCATGCGCCCGGGGGCAGGTAGTGAAACCGAATCAAGTACACGTTGTCGCCGCGGCCGTGCCGCGCCATTTGGAGCAGATCATCCACACTATCGAAGCCCGATTCCCGCGCCAAATCGTAGGTGATGTCGCCGACGGCGATCGGCGCAATCGAATCGACGACGATGGAGCCGTCGTCCATGGCGTAGCGGCCGCCCGCTTTCACGTGCGGACGGGTCCAGACGCGGACGCTGCATCGAATTCTGCCGCTCCTGATGCGTTCGCGAAGGCGCTTCGTGAAGACCATGTCGATCCGGCGAAAGCGCGTGTAGGAGCGTCAGCGTGAGCTCTGAATGATCGCCAATGAAATGCTGACCTCGTCAACCTCGTGCATCGCGATCAGCAGCCACAGCTCCAGCGCGGGCCATTCAAATGTTGCTGACAGAATACGGACTCGCTCGTCGAAACTCAACTCTCGTGGCGCGCGCGGAGCCAAACCCGTTGCATTATCCGTAACCCTTGTACGATCGACGACGGCAACGTCGGGCAGGCGCGTACAACACAACGGGCGCGCCCAGTTGCCTGAGCGCGCCCGTTGGTGTTCTTGCTCGGGCGGCCTCAACCCCAGGCCGCCCTACGACCGAAGCACCGCTACGCGTTTCTACTCCCCATCGTCGCGGAACATGTAGTCCGCGTCCGACAGGTCGTCCATCTCCCGCTGAGCTTCGAGCTCCTCGGGCGACGGCGGCGGCGGTGGCGGCGGTTCGTCCGCCGGGATCGTCACGTGCTTGTACCACTCGAAGCCCGTGCCCGCCGGGATCAGCCGGCCCATCGTCACGTTCTCCTTGAGGCCGCGCAGGTAGTCGATCTTGCCGGAAATCGACGCCTCCGTCAGCACGCGCGTCGTCTCCTGGAACGACGCGGCCGAGATGAACGAGTCGGTCGAGAGCGACGCCTTCGTGATGCCGAGGAGCAGCGGCCGCCCCTTCGCGGGCAGGCTGCTGGCGGCGAGCACGCGCTCGTTCTCTTCCTGGAAGCGGAACTTGTCCACCTGCTCCTCGATCAGGAACTCGGTGTCGCCCACTTCCTCGACCTTCACCCACCGCATCATCTGCCGGACGATGACCTCGATGTGCTTGTCGTTGATGCCGACGCCCTGGAGGCGGTAGACCTCCTGGATCTCGTTGACGAGATACGCCTGCAGCTCCTTCTCACCGAGCACCGCGAGGATGTCGTGCGGATTGCGCGGCCCGTCCATGAGCGGCTCGCCCGCGCGGACGCGGTCGCCTTCCTGGACGTTCACGTGCACGCCGCGCGGCAGCGAGTATTCGCGCGCTTCCGCCCCTTCGTCGGGGACCACGAGAATCTTGCGCAGCCCCTTGACGATGCCGCCGTGCCGCACCGTGCCGTCGATCTCCGAGATGACGGCCGTCTCGCGCGGCTTCCGCGCCTCGAAGAGCTCGACCACGCGCGGCAGACCGCCCGTGATGTCTTTCGTCTTCGTGGTTTCGCGCGGGATCTTCGCCAGCACGTCGCCGGCGGTGACCGCATCGTTGTTGGCGATCATCAAGTGCGCGTTCGACGGCATGTGGTACTTGTGCAGCACCTTGCCGTCCGACGCGATGATCTCGATCGCCGGCTGCTTCTTCTCGTCCGGCGAGTCGACGATGATGAGCCGCGACAGGCCCGTGACTTCGTCGACGTCCTCGTGGACCGTCACCTTGTCGATGATGTCCTTGAAGCGGACCGACCCGGTGGCCTCCGTCAGGATCGAGAACGTGTACGGATCCCATTCGACGAGGACCTGACCCTTCTCGACGTGCTGCCCGTCGCGCACCTTGAGCCGCGCGCCGTAGACGACCGAGTAGCGCTCCCGGATGACGCCCTTGTCGTCCAGGATGTTGATCGACCCGGTGCGGTTCATGACGATGAGCGACTTGCCCGTCAGGTCCTTCTGCTCGCGCCCTTCGACGGCCGAGAGCCCTTCGAACTTGACGGTGCCCTTGTGCCGCGCCTCGAGCGTGGACTGCTCGGAGATCCGCGACGCCGTGCCGCCGATGTGGAACGTCCGCATCGTCAGCTGCGTGCCCGGCTCGCCGATCGACTGTGCGGCGATGACGCCGACCGCCAACCCGAGCTCGACCAGCCGCCCGGTCGCCAGATCGCGGCCGTAGCACTTGGCGCACACGCCGCGGCGAGCGGCGCAGGTGAGCACGGACCGGATCTTGACCCGCTCGATGCCCGCGTCCTCGACCGCGTCGGCCAGCTGCTCGTCGAACTCGCCGGCCGCCGGCACGATCACCGCGCCGGTCGCCGGATCGTGGATCTCTTCGAGCGCCACGCGTCCGATGACCCGGTCGCTCAGCCGCTCGACGATCTCGCCGCCGGAATCGACGATCGGCCGCGCCTCGATGCCGTCGAGGGTGCCGCAGTCGATCTCGGAGATGATCACGTCCTGCGCGACGTCGACGAGCCGGCGGGTCAGATAGCCGGAGTCCGCCGTCTTGAGCGCGGTGTCGGCCAGACCCTTGCGGGCGCCGTGCGTCGAGATGAAGTACTGGAGCACGGTCAGCCCTTCACGGAAGTTCGACGTGATCGGCGTCTCGATGATTTCGCCTGACGGCTTCGCCATCAGCCCGCGCATGCCGGCGAGCTGCCGGATCTGCTGCTTGCTGCCGCGCGCGCCGGAGTCGGCCATGATGTAGACCGGGTTGAAGCTCCGTGCCCGACTTGTCGAGGCCCTCCATCTCGCCGAACATCTCGTCGGCGATCTTCTCGGTGACCTCCGACCAGATCGCGATGACCTTGTTGTAGCGCTCGCCGTTGGTAATCGCGCCGTCCTGGTACTGCCCTTCGACCTTGATGACTTCGTCGCGCGCGTCCTGCACGAACTGGGCCTTCTTCTCCGGGATGATGAGGTCGTCGATCCCGATCGAGATGCCCGATCGCGTCGCGTAGGTGAAGCCCAGGTTCTTCAAGCTGTCGAGCATCTCGACCGTCTTCTCGAGACCGTGCTTGAGGTAGCAGTAGCGGACCGAGTTCTGCAGCCCCTTCTTCTTCAGCAGGCCGTTGATGAACGGCATGTCCTTCGGCAGCGCGTTGTTGAAGATGACGCGGCCGACGGTCGTGTTGATGATCCGGGCCTGGACCGTCTGCTCTTCCGCCTCGAGGACGTCCTGCGAGTCGCGTGAGATCGTCAGGTCGATCAGCGGACCGGTGTAGCGCAGGCGGATCGGCGACAGCGTCTCGACCTCGCCCGCCTCGAGCGCCAGCAGCACGTCGTCGATCGACGAGAACGCGCGGCCTTCGCCCTTGGCGCCGGTCTTCGACTTGGTCAGGTAGTAGCAGCCGAGCACGATGTCCTGCGACGGAATCGCGATCGGTTGACCCGACGCCGGCGAGAGGATGTTGTTCGACGACATCATCAGCACCGAGGCTTCGATCTGCGCCTCCGGCGACAGCGGGATGTGCACCGCCATCTGGTCGCCGTCGAAGTCGGCGTTGAACGCCGTGCAGACGAGCGGGTGAATCCGGATCGCCTTGCCCTCGACGAGCACCGGCTCGAACGCCTGGATGCCCAGCCGATGCAGCGTCGGCGCGCGGTTGAGCAGCACGGGATGCTCGCGGATGACCTCCTCGAGGATGTCCCACACTTCACCGCGCTGCTGTTCGACCATCTCCTTCGCCTGCTTGATGGTCGAGACGAGCCCGCGCTCTTCGAGCTTGTTGTAGATGAACGGCTTGAAGAGCTCGAGCGCCATCTTCTTCGGCAGCCCGCACTGGTGCAGCTTCAGCTCGGGACCGACGACGATGACCGAACGGCCGGAGTAGTCGACGCGCTTGCCGAGCAGGTTCTGGCGGAAGCGCCCCTGCTTGCCCTTGAGCGTGTCGGACAGCGACTTCAGCGGACGGTTGTTGGCGCCGCGCAGGACGCGGCCGCGGCGGCCGTTGTCGAAGAGCGCGTCCACGGCTTCCTGGAGCATGCGCTTTTCGTTCCGGATGATCACGTCCGGCGCCTTCAGCTCGATCAGCTTCTTCAACCGGTTGTTCCGGTTGATCACGCGGCGGTAGAGATCGTTCAGGTCCGAAGTGGCGAAGCGGCCGCCGTCGAGCGGGACGAGCGGACGCAGTTCCGGCGGAATGACCGGCACGACGTCGAGAATCATCCACTCCGGCTTGTTGTTGGACCGGCGGAACGCGTCGACGACCTTCAGGCGCTTCGCGTACTTGAGCTTCTTCTGCGCCGACGTCTCGTTGCGCATCTTCTCGCGCAGCTCGTCCGCCAGCCGCTCGATGCTGACGCGCCGGAGCATCTCCTTGATCGCCTCGGCGCCCATCTGGGCCTTGAACTTGACGCCCCAGCGCTCGCGCTCCTGGCGGTACTGCTCTTCGGTGAGCAGCTGCTTCTCCTTGAGGTCCGTTTCGCCTGGATCGATGACGACGTAGGCCTCGAAGTACAGGATGCGCTCGAGATCGCGGAGCGACAGATCGAGCAGGTGCCCGATGCGGCTCGGCAGGCCCTTGAAGAACCAGACGTGGCTCACCGGCGTCGCCAGCGCGATGTGGCCCAGCCGCTCGCGGCGGACCTTCGCCTGCGTGACTTCAACGCCGCACTTGTCGCAGATCACCCCGCGGTGCTTCATGCGCTTGTACTTGCCGCACAAGCACTCCCAGTCGGTCACCGGGCCGAAGATCTTCGCGCAGAACAGTCCGTCGCGCTCCGGCTTGAACGTCCGGTAGTTGATCGTCTCCGGCTTGGTCACCTCGCCATGCGACCACTGCAGGATGCGCTCCGGCGACGCGAGGCTGATGCGGATCGCGTCGAAGTCCGACGTGAGCTGACCTTTGTCGTGCAAATTAGGTCTCATGGTGCTCCTGATTCCTAGACGCCGACCGGCGCCGTGGGCGTCGGTTCAGTCTCGGTCACGGCGGCCAATTCGGCCGGCGGCCGCGGTTTCGTCCGCATCAGCTCGACGTCGAGGCACAGCGCCTGGAGTTCGCGGATGAGGACGTTGAACGATTCCGGCAGCCCGGGCTGGAACGAGGCGTCGCCCTTGACGATCGCTTCGTAGATCTTCGCCCGGCCGGTGACGTCGTCCGACTTGGCCGTGAGCAGCTCCTGGAGGATGTGCGCCGCGCCATACGCTTCGAGCGCCCACACTTCCATTTCCCCGAAGCGCTGGCCGCCGAACTGCGCCTTGCCGCCAAGCGGCTGCTGCGTGATGAGCGAGTACGGCCCGATCGAGCGCGCGTGGATCTTGTCGTCGACCAGGTGCGAGAGTTTGAGCATGTAGATGTAGCCGACGGTCACCTGCTGCTCGAACTCGAGCCCCGTCATGCCGTCGAACAACGGCGTCTTGCCGCCCCTCGGCAGGCCGGCTTCCTCGAGCCACTTCTTGATCTCAGCCTCGGTTGCGCCGTCGAACACCGGCGTCGCGAAGTACAGACCGAGCGCGTGCGCGGCCCACCCGAGGTGCGTCTCGAGAATCTGCCCGACGTTCATACGCGACGGCACGCCCAGCGGGTTGAGGACAATCTCCACCGGCGTCCCGTCCGGCAGGTACGGCATGTCTTCTTCCGGCAGGATGCGCGCGATGACGCCCTTGTTACCGTGCCGGCCGGCCATCTTGTCGCCGACCGACAGCTTGCGCTTCATCGCGACGTAGACCTTGACCAGCTTGATGACGCCGGGCGGCAGTTCGTCGCCGCGGCGGATCTTCTCCTTCTTGTCCTCGAACTCGCGCTGAATCACGTCGGTCACGCTGCGCCGTCCGGTCTTCCATCTGGCGCAGCTCGTCTTCGAATCCGAGGTCGTCGGTTTCGATCCGGGCGCGGACCAGCGTCGAGAACGGCACTTCGGCCATCACGTCGGTCGTGAGCGCCGTGCCCTTCCGCAACACGCGGTCGCGGCCGTCGGCGTCGTAGAGATCCGTCCGCAGCATGCGCCCGTTGAGGAGCGCGACCAGCCGCTTCTTGGTCTCTTCGTGCAGGATGCGGATTTCATCCTGCAGGTTCTTCTCCATCAGCCCGAGCTCGTCTTCCTCGATCTGCTTGGCGCGATCGTCCTTCTCGATCCCCTTGCGCGAGAAGATGCGGACGCCCACGACGATGCCCTCGATCCCCGGCGGGCAGGTCAGCGACGCGTCCTTCACGTCGCCGGCCTTTTCACCGAAGATCGCGCGGAGCAGCTTCTCTTCCGGCGTGAGCTGGGTCTCGCCCTTCGGCGTGACCTTGCCGACGAGAATGTCGCCCGGCTTGACGTAGGCGCCGATCCGGATGATGCCGCTCTCGTCGAGGTCACGCAGGTAGGTCTCCGAGACGTTCGGGATGTCCCGCGTGATCTCTTCCGGACCGAGCTTCGTGTCGCGCGCCTCGATCTCGAACTCTTCGATGTGGATCGACGTGTAGTAGTCGTCCTTGACCATCCGTTCCGAGACGAGAATCGCGTCCTCGAAGTTGTAGCCGCGCCAGGGCATGAACGCGACGAGCACGTTCCGGCCGAGCGCGAGCTCGCCGAGCTCGGTGCACGGACCATCGGCCAGCACCTGCCCCTTCGTCACGCGCTGTGAGACCCGGACGATCGGGTCCTGGTTGATGCACGTGTTCTGGTTCGACCGCTTGAACTTCGTCAGGTTGTAGATGTCGGCGCCCATCTCGCGCGAGAGGCCTTCGGTGTCGCTGCCCTCGACGCGCACGACGATGCGCTTGCTGTCCACGTAGTCGACCGTGCCCGACCGCCGCGCCACGACGACGGCGCCCGAGTCGCGCGCGGTGATGTACTCCATGCCGGTGCCGACGAACGGCGACCGGGCCTGGAGCAGCGGCACCGCCTGGCGCTGCATGTTCGATCCCATCAGCGCGCGGTTGGCATCGTCGTTCTCGAGGAACGGAATCAGCGACGCCGCGACGGACACCAGCTGCTTCGGCGACACGTCGATGTAGTCGACCTTGTCGCGCGGCGACAGGATGAAGTCGCCGGCCTGCCGGGCGTTGACGCGCTCGCCCATCAGGTAGCCCTTCTCGTCGAGCTCGACGTTGGCCTGCGCGATGATGTACTGGTCTTCCTCCCACGCCGACAGATAGAAGCAGTAGGGCTCGAACTCGACGCCCTTCTTCTTCGATCCGCCGCCGGCGCCGATGATCTCGTCGGCGTCGACGACGTCGCCGACCTTGTACTTCGGATGGCCGCCGGCGTTGGTGATGATGACGTAGTCCTCGACCCGGCCGTCCTTGACCTTGCGGTACGGCGACTCGATGAAGCCGAAGTCGTTGATCCGCGCGTAGGACGACAGCGACGAGATCAGGCCGATGTTCGGACCTTCCGGCGTCTCAATCGGACAGATGCGCCCGTAGTGCGTCGGGTGGACGTCGCGCACCTCGAAGCCGGCCCGCTCGCGCGACAGGCCGCCCGGCCCGAGGGCCGAGAGCCGCCGCTTGTGGGTCACTTCCGACAGCGGGTTCGTCTGGTCCATGAACTGCGAGAGCTGCGACGACCCGAAGAACTCGCGAATCGCGGCCATCACCGGCTTCGCGTTGATCAGGTCGTGCGGCATCGCCGTCGCCATTTCCTGGTAGACGGACATCTTTTCCTTGATCGCCCGCTCCATCCGGACCAGGCCGATCCGGAACTGGTTCTCGAGCAGCTCGCCGACCGACCGGACGCGGCGGTTGCCGAGATGGTCGATGTCGTCGATGAGCGCCGGATTCTTGCGCAGCCGGAGCAGATACCGGATGACCTCGTAGAAGTCGGCCGGGTGCAGCACCTTCTCGTCGAGCGGCGTGCTCATCTTCAGCTTGGTGTTGAGCTTGAGCCGGCCCACGCGCGAGAAGTCGTACTTCTGCGAGTTGAAGAACATGTTCTCGAACAGGTTGCGCGAGCTGTCGAGCGTCGGCGGATCGCCCGGACGCAGGCGGCGGTAGATCTCGATCAGCGCCTCTTCGTGCTTCTGAATCGGATCCTTCTTCAGCGTCTGCGAGAGCACCGGACCGATCTCGTCCTTCTCGGGGAAGAAGATCTCGATGCGGTCGACGTTCTTCTCCTGCGCCATCGCGATGACGCGCTCGGAGAGCTCCTCGTTGCCTTCCGAAATGACCTCGCCCGTCGTCGGGTCGATCACGTCGCCGGCCGAGAACGCGCCTTCGCGTTCGGTGTCCTGCAGCTCGACCCCGTCGACGCCCGACTTCTTGAGCGCTTCGAGCTGATCGCGGCGGATCTTCTTGCCGCTGTGCAGCGCGAGCTCGGATCCGGGGATCGGGAACTCGGCGCCGGACGCGGCGGCCGATCAGCGTGTCGCTGATCTTCCACAGCACCTTGCCGTTCTTGAGCAGCAGCTCGTCGGTGGTGTAGAACGTGCGCAGAATCTCGTGCGCCCCGCGCAGGCCGAGCGCGCGCAGGAACACCGAGGCGAGGAACTTCCGCTTGCGGTCGATGCGGACGTAGAGCAGGTTCTTGGCGTCGTACTCGAACTCCACCCACGATCCGCGATACGGGATGATCTGGGCGACGTAGAGGTTCTTGTCTTCGGTGTGGAAGAACGCGCCCGGCGAGCGGTGCAACTGGCTGACGATGACGCGCTCGGTGCCGTTGATGATGAACGTGCCGTGATCGCCCATCAGCGGGATGTCGCCGAAGTAGACTTCCTGCTCCTTGATGTCGCGAATCGTCTTCACCCCGGTCTCGGGGTCCTTGTTCCAGACGACGAGCCGGATCGTCACTTTGAGCGGCACGGCGAACGTCATGCCGCGCTCCTGACACTCCTCGACGTCGTACTTGAGCTTCATCTGGACGGTGGTGCCGCACAGATCACAGACGTCGCCGCGCGCCTCGTTGGCGCGGCCGCACGACGGACAGATCACGGCGCCTTCACCGTACGGATCGGCGACGAGGACGGTGCCGCAGCCCTCGCACTTCTTGCGCAGGTGCTCCAGCCCCATCAGGCGGCCGCACTTGCACTCCCAGTTGCCGATCGAATACTCGATGAACTCCAGCGACGAGTTCTCGCGGAAGTCGCTGATCGGAAACACCGACTTGAACACCGACTGCAGCCCGACGTCCTCGCGCTCGGACGGGAGCCGGTTCATCTGCAGGAAGCGTTCGTAGGATTTCTTCTGGATCTCGATGAGATTCGGAATCGGAACAGTGGTCTTGATCTTCGAAAAGTCGATGCGCTCGCGGTAGACGTTCTTGGGTAGGCTGTACATTCTCAATAACCCTCGAGGCAGCCAAAAGATTCAGGCCGCCGGCGCTCGCGCCGGCGGCGTGTGGTTCCGGGTTCCGGAGTTCCGGGGTTCCGGGGTTCGACGGCCGCGGTCACCGGCGGCTCCGGGCGCTGCCAGGGCGAACCCTCGGAACCTCGGACCCGGAACTCCGGAACCGTGCGGCGTCGCGCCGACTTACTTGACTTCGACCTTCGCGCCGGCCTCTTCGAACTTCTTCTTGATGGCCGCGGCTTCGTCCTTCGACACGCCTTCCTTGATCGGCTTCGGCGCCGACTCGACGAGATCCTTGGCTTCCTTCAGGCCGAGGCTCGTGACCTCGCGGACGACCTTGATCACGTTGATCTTGTTGCTGCCGATGTCGGTCAGCGTCACCGTGAACTCGGTCTTCTCCTCCGCCGCGGCCGCGGCGCCGCCGCCGGCGCCGCCCGCCATCGGCATCGCCATCGGCATCGCCGCCGCAGCGGACACGCCGAGCTCCGACTCGAGCGTCTTCACGAGCTGCGAGAGCTCGAGCACCGTGATCCCCTTGATGTAGTCCACCACCTGCTGCTGCGTCACGTCCGGCATTGAACTGCTCCTGTTAACTTAGAATTTAGAAGCCAGAAGTTCGAAGTCACTGGGCACTCGCCTGCGTACTCTCGACTTCTAACTTCAGGCTTCGCTCTCACTTGATTCGTTCGTTTCGCTTCCGCTCCGCCGCCGCGAGCACGTTCACCAAATCACGCGGCACGGCGGACAACACCGTCACCAACTGCTGCATCGGCGCCTGGAGCACGAACAGGAGCTTCGCGTAGCAGCTCCGGCTTGCCCGGCAGGGTCGCCAGATCGTTCACGGCGGCCGGCCGCCACCGGCCGGCCCTGCACGATCGCCGCCTTGATCGTCATCGTCGGCGTCGCCTTGACGAACGTCGTCAGCGCCTTGGCCAGCGCCACCGGATCCTTGCCGGTGTAGACCACCGCCGTCGTGCCGGCAAAGTGCACCTGCAGCGGCTCGAGCGACGTGCCCGGCGGACGCCCGCTTCGCCAGCGTGTTCTTGACGACGCGATAGGTCGCGCCGGCGGCGTTGATCTGCCGCCGCAGCTCGGTCACCTGCGGCACCGTGACGCCGCGGTAGTCCACGAGCACGGCGGTTTCCGCCTCGCGGAACGCGGCCTGGAGCTCGCTCAGCTCCGTCTCTTTGTCTGCTCTACTGACTGCCATTGATCGCTCGCTCACGAACTTCGAACTTCGAAGTTCGAACTTCGAAGCTTAGTGCTTGATCAGCTCATCCACGTGCGACGTGTCGATCGAGCACGCCGGGGCCCATCGTCGACGACATCGTCACGCTCTTCAGGTACCTGCCCTTCGCCGCCGCCGGCTTCGCCTTGACGATGTTCTCCATCAGCGCGTGCGCGTTGGCGATCAGGCGTTCGGCCGCGAACGAGATCTTGCCGATCGGCGCATGCACGACGCCGGCCTTGTCGACGCGGAACTCGACCTTGCCGGCCTTGATCTCCTGCACGGCCTTGGTGACGTCCAGCGTCACGGTGCCGGTCTTCGGGTTCGGCATCAGCCCGCGCGGGCCCAGCACCTTGCCGAGCTTGCCGACCGCCCGCATCATGTCCGGCGTCGCCACCACGGCGTCGAAATCCATCCAGCCGCCGACGATCTTCTCGACGAGCTCTTCGCCGCCGATTTCGTCGGCGCCGGCCTCGCGCGCCTCACGCTGCTTGTCGGCGTTGGCGATGACGAGCACCCGCTTCGACTTGCCGAGCCCGTGCGGCAGCACGACGGTGCCGCGCACCATCTGATCGGAGTGCTTGGGATCGACGCCGAGACGGACAGACAGCTCGACGGTCTCGTCGAACTTCGTGTACTTCACCTTCTGAATGAGCGGCACCGCTTGTTCGATCGTGTGCGGCCGGGCAGGCACCTGCTGCCTGGCCGCCTGGTATTTCTTGCCACGCGTGCGCATTGCGTTCTACCTCCGGTGGTCATGACGGGCCGAAGCCCTGCCACCCTTCGATTACAGATCAAGACTTGCGTGAGCGTTCGAACTTCGATCTCAGTCCTCGAACTTCCGAATCCGTCAGTCGATCGACGTCCAGTCCCATCGATCGCGCCGTGCCGCGCACCGAGCGAACGGCCGAGTCGATCGACTCGGTGTTCAGATCGGGCAGCTTCAGCTTGGCGATCTCCTGGACCTGCTTGGCGGTGACCGTCCCGACCTTGTTCTTGTTCGGGACGCCCGATCCCTTCGCGATGTTCGCCGCGCGCTTGAGCAGCACGGCGGCCGGCGGCGTCTTCGTGATGAACGTGTACGACCGGTCGGCGTAGATCGTCACCACGACCGGGATGATCAACCCGTCGTCCTTGGCGGTCTTCGCGTTGAAGTTCTTGCAGAAGTCCATGATGTTCAGCCCGTGCGGACCGAGCGCGGTCCCGACGGGCGGCGCGGGCGTGGCTTTGCCCGCCGCGATCTGGAGCTTCACTTGAGCTGTAACTTTTTTTGCCATCGTTCATTAACCCGCTCGCGGCTCGCTACGCTTGCACCTCGGCGGTCTCTTCCTTAATCGCTCGTGGGGCCCCACCCCCACTCGCTTTCGCTCAGCGCCGCTCCTGTCGTCGCGGGCTTCGCGGCATCACTGTGACGCCCTAAAGCTTCTCCACCTGCAAGAAATCCAACTCGACCGGCGTCGCGCGGCCGAAGATCGTCACCATCACCTTCAACGTGTTCCGGTCGCTGTTCACGTCGTCGACGACGCCGTTGAAGCTGGCGAACGGGCCCTCGTTGATGCGGACCTGATCGCCGCGCTCGAAGCTGTACTTCGGCTTCGGCTTCTCGGCCGCGACCGTCACCTGGTGCAGGATCTGGTCGACTTCCTCGCGCGAGAGCGGCGACGGCTTCGGGCCGGCGCCGACGAAACCGGTCACCTTCGGCGTGTTCTTCACGACGTGCCACGCGTGGTCGGACATGTGCATCTCGACCAGGATGTAGCCGGGGAAGAACCGCCGCGAACTCTTTACCTCGCGCCCGCCGCGCTTTTCGACGATGTCCTCGGTCGGAATGAGGATTTCGCCGATTTCATCCGCCAGCCCGTAGGCCTGGATGCGCTGCTCGAGCGACTCCCTCACCTTGTTCTCGAAGCCAGAGTAGGTATGGATGATGTACCAATGCTTCGTCTTGTCGTCAGTCACGCTCATCCCGCCAACCGCGAGTACGCCCACTTGAAGAACGTCGAGAGGCTGATGTCGATGGTATAGAGATAGATCCCGAACAACATCGACGTCAGAATGACGACCATCGTCGTCGCCCACACTTCACGGCGAGTCGGCCACGTCACCCGGCCGAGCTCGGCCCGCACGTCCACCAGGAAGCGCCTGGCCCGGCCGAACCAGCCGGCGACGTGTTCAGGCGATTCCTTCAGGTTGTCCAGCATTGCTGCCTTCATAAATGATCACGCCACGACGTTCCGACCCTGCGTTTCCTGGCAGGCCAGGAGGGACTCGAACCCCCAACTCCCGGTTTTGGAGACCGGTGCTCTACCAATTGAACTACTGGCCTAGACTGCACAACTTCGAAGTTCGAACTTCGAAGTTCGAACGTTACTTACTTTCCTTATGCGCCGTGTGCTTGCGGCAGAAGCGGCAGTACTTGTTGAACTCCAGCCGCTCCGAGCTCTTCCGGCGGTTCTTGGTCGTGCTGTAGTTCCGGCGCTTGCAGTTGCCGCACGCCAACGTCACGATTTCTCTCATTGCACTCGCTCCGGTCAGGCACTAGGCGCTGAGCACTAGGCATGGGTTACGAACGCCGAACGCGGACATCGGCTCCGGACACCGTGGTGCCCGGAGCCGATGGCCCAATGCCTACTCGGTGATCTCCGTAATCGTCCCGGCGCCCACCGTGCGGCCGCCTTCGCGGATCGCGAACCGGCTGCCCTTTTCGATCGCGACCGGCACCATCAGCTCGGCCGAAATCGTCGTGTTGTCGCCCGGCATCACCATCTCGACGCCTTCCGGCAGGTGGAGCGAGCCGGTGACGTCGGTGGTCCGGATGTAGAACTGCGGACGATAGCCGTTGAAGAACGGCGTGTGGCGGCCACCCTCGTCCTTGGAGAGGATGTACACCTCGGCCTTGAACTTCGTGTGCGGCGTAATCGAGCCGCCCTTGGCCAGCACCTGGCCGCGCTCGACGTCTTCTTTCTCGACGCCGCGGAGCAGCACGCCGATGTTGTCGCCGGCCACGCCCTCGTCGAGCAGCTTGCGGAACATCTCGACGCCGGTGACGATCTTCTTCTCGGTGGCCTTGTAGCCGACGATCTCGATTTCCTCGCCGACCTTCACCCTGCCGCGCTCGACCCGGCCGGTGACGACGGTGCCGCGGCCCGAAATCGAGAACACGTCTTCGATCGGCATCAGGAACGGCTTGTCCACTTCGCGCTCCGGCAGCGGGATGTAGGTGTCGATCGCGTCCATCAGCTTCAGCACGGTGGCGACGCCCTCGGGATCCCCATTCAGCGCCTTCAGCGCCGACACGCGCACGACCGGCAGGTCGTCGCCCGGGAAGCCGTAGCTCTTGAGCAGGTCGCGCACCTCGAGCTCGACGAGGTCCAGCAACTCGGGATCGTCCACGGCGTCGACCTTGTTCAGGGCGACGACGACGTAGGGCACGTTGACCTGCTTGGCCAGCAGCACGTGCTCGCGCGTCTGCGGCATCGGGCCGTCGACCGCGCTCACGACCAGGATCGCGCCGTCCATCTGCGCGGCGCCGGTGATCATGTTCTTGATGTAGTCGGCATGGCCGGGGCAATCGACGTGCGCGTAGTGCCGGTTCGTCGTCGAGTACTCGACGTGGCTCGTCGCGATCGTCAAGATCTTGGTGTCGTCACGCCGGCCCTGCGACTCGGACGCTTTGGCGACCTCGTCGTACGGAATGAACTTGGCCCAGCCCTTGTCGGCCGCCACCTTGGTGAGCGCCGCGGTCAAGGTCGTCTTGCCATGGTCGATATGGCCGATGGTGCCGACGTTCACGTGCGGCTTCGAACGATCAAACTTCTCCTTCGCCATTGCGTCAGTCTCCGTTAGTGTCATACTTGACTTATTCAACTGCTCGCGGGGCCCCACCCCCGCTCGCCCGCCTCGCGGCTCGCTACGCTCGCACCTCGGCGGTCTTCTCTAACTGCTCGCGGGGCCCCACCCCCGCTCGGCCTCGCGTCGCTCGTCGAGGGGCGGCTCGGCGGTCTTTCCTTGGAGCCGATGACCGGATTCGAACCGGTGACCTCGTCCTTACCAAGGACGCGCTCTGCCAACTGAGCTACATCGGCCTACGCGCCTTCGGCGCTTCGGCCGACAAGTCGGCCGTGTCTCACTCGGCATACACCGTCAGCGGCCTGCCACCGCATCTCGACCCTCGTCGCGGCCTGCCAACCGATCTCGGCACCTTCGCGCCTGCCAACCGTAGCTCGGCAGCCTTCGCGTGGCCGCCAGCCGTAGCCCGGCAGCCTCCGTCTGGCCTGCCAGCCGTAGCCGTGAGCGCAGCGAACGCTCGGCGAAGGCTGGAGCGGGAGACGGGGATCGAACCCGCGACCAACAGCTTGGAAGGCTGTGACTCTACCACTGAGTTACTCCCGCCTTCGCGCTCCGATTACCGCTCGCTTGCTCGCGCTTCGGCGGGCAAGCCCGCCGACTCACCTCCGATTGCTCGCAGCCTCGGCGGGCAAGCCCGCCGCATCGCCTACTGCTGCGCTTCGTCAGCGTCCGCCGCTATCGCCGCCTCCGCGTCCGTTCACTTGGCTTGCCAACCGAAGCCGCGACCGCGACGCTCGGCGAGTTGGCTGCCCCGAAGCTCACCGGGCTCGCTGCCTTTCTTCGCAACCCGGGGAGCGAAGGGTGTGGCGAGGGAAGGATTCGAACCTTCGAAGCCGCTAGGGCGACAGATTTACAGTCTGCTGCGTTTGACCGCTTCGCTACCTCGCCGTACTCTGCCGCGCGCACCCGAATCGAGGCGACGCTCTCTCCCTCGGCTCCCTCACACATCGAGGAGCCCGATATCTACCGCCATCAGCTTGGAACGATTGAAGTTCCTTCCCGAGTGCGTGCTGGAGCGTGGCCCTGAACCTGGAGCTGGCGAAGGGATTTGAACCCCCGACCAGCTGATTACAAATCAGCTGCTCTACCGGACTGAGCTACGCCAGCCAAACAAAACGGGAATGGTAGCACGCTTCGTGCCAGCCACACAATACCCGCTCCACCGACGCCACTTAGCGCTCCAGCCCACGGCCCGCTGCAGACAAGCGCCACCTGTCGCGGGGCGCGCTCTGCCAACCTCCTACCAATATACAGAGCCTGTCAACCCGCGGTCCGCTCCTTTTTTTGCCTTTGCCTTGGCTGTAGGCCGGGCCTTCGGCCTTACTTCCTCTGCCGCCGCCGCTGCCGGGCCGCCTCGAAGAGCCCGATCCCTGCCGAGACCGACACGTTCAGGCTCGAGACCTCCCCAGCCATCGGGATGGACACGACACGGTCGCACGTCTCCTGAACCAGCCGCCGGAGGCCCGTCCCCTCAGCTCCGAAGACAAGCGCGGTCGGGACCGTGTAATCCACGTCGTCGTACCGGTCAGAGGCGCTGCCGTCGAAGCCGACCGACCAGACGCCAAGCTCCTTCAGCTCCTCCAGCGTCCGCGAGATGTTCACGACGGTCGCGATCTTGACGAAGCTCACCGCACCGGCAGACGCCTTCGCCGTCGCGCCGTCGAGCGGCGCCGCATGCCGCGCCTGACGGATCACGCCGTGCGCTCCCGCCGCGTCGGCGGATCGGATAATCGCCCCGACGTTCTGCGGATCCTCGATGGCGTCCAGGACGACGAGGAGGGCCGGCCCCTCGGCCCCGGCGACCAGCTCTTCGACGAGGTAGGCGGGCATCGGCTGCAGTTCGGCCGCCACGCCCTGATGGACGCCTTCGCGCGCCAGCCGTTCGAGCGCCCGCCGGTCGAGCGTCTCGACCGGAATCCGCAGTTCCTGTGCCCGCGCCACGAGCGCGTCGACACGGGTCCCGGCGCCCCGCACGTGCATCAGCCGGGAAACGCGGCGCGCGTTCATCGCTTCGGTGACCGCGTGAATGCCGTAGACGATAGACACGAGGCTTCTTACTTTACTCGCTCGCGGGGCCCCCACCCCCGCTCGCTCCGCTCAGCGCCGCTCCTGACCGTCGCGGACTTCGCGATCTTCTTCAACTCACTCCTGCACGAGCCACTGCGGCCGCCCGTTCGCGGCACGGTCGAATCGGCGCCAGCCCGCTCGCCGAGCCGAGCGCCGCCCCGCGATCGATCGCCGGCACGGCCAGATCCAGCTCGGGCCCCGAGTCGGCGGCCGTGAGCGCCACGCGAATCGGATGGAAGAGCGCGCGGCCTTTGAGGCCCGTCTTCTCCCGGGCGCGGGCACAGGCGGCGCGAAACGCTTCGCGATCGAGCGACGGCAACGACGCCGTGGCCTCGGCGAACGCCGCGACCGCGCGGAGGCCGTCCGCCTCGGCCTGCACGAGCTCGGTGGCACGGCCCACCTGCCAGTCGAACAGGAATGCGACGCGCTCGGGAATCTCCTCGAGCCGATCGACCGACCCCACAGCCATTGGCAGAATCGACTGGACGTAGTCCACCGCAGGACCGGCCTCGGCGGTGACGAACCCGGCGCGCACGAAGTACCTGAACGCTTCGCGGGCGATCCTCGCGGGATCGGCCTCCTTCATGTAGTGGCGATTCATCCAGGCCAGCTTGCCCGTATCGAAAACGGCGGCGCCGTGACTCACCGCAGAGACATCGAAGCGGCGGGCCATCTCGGCAGCGGGCAGCAGCTCCACGTTTTCCCCGGGCGACCACCCGAGGAGTGCCAGGTAGTTGACGAGCGCCTCCGGCAGAATCCCGCGGTCGCGAAACTCGGCCACGCTCGTGGCGCCATGGCGCTTGGAGAGCGGCGCATGAT
The DNA here is from genome assembly GCA_963816795.1 of uncultured Acidobacteriota bacterium. GTDB lineage: Bacteria > Acidobacteriota > Vicinamibacteria > Vicinamibacterales > SCN-69-37 > CAWFLT01. Next base: position 111,355 of record CAWFLT010000014.1, read on the forward strand.
CCGGCCCGAGCACGAGCGAGAGGTGGGCGAACTGCGGCGGCGCGGCGCCCAGAGCCTCGTAGATCAGCAGCTGTCGTGGCGTATTCGAAATGTGGTCCTCGCCGCGCACCACATGCGTCATCGCCATCCGCACGTCGTCGACGACGACGGCAAAGTTGTAGGCGGGTCGGCCGTCAGAGCGGACGATGACCGGATCGCCGATGACGTCGCGGCTGAACGTCACGTCGCCGCGGACGAGGTCGTGGAACGTGACGTCCGGCCCGGGCGCAACGGCGAACCGGATGGCGGCCGAATGCCCTTGTGCGAGCCGATCGGCCACGACGTCGGGATCGAGCCCGCGACAGCGTCCGCTGTACTTCGGTGGCTGTCCGGCGGCGAGCGCAGCCGCGCGCTCAGCCTCGAGTTCGGCGGGCGTGCAGAAGCACCGGTACGCCTGGCGCCGCTCGAGGAACCGAGCGGACACGTCTTGATAGAGCGACATCCGTTCAGACTGCCGGTACGGGCCGTACGTTCCGCCGGCATCCGGGCCCTCATCCCAGTCGAGACCCAACCAGCGCAAGTCGTCGAGGATGCTTTGCTCGGACGCCAGCGTCGACCGCTCGGTGTCGGTGTCTTCGATGCGAAGCACATAGGTGCCGCCGCGACCGCGGGCGAGCAGCCAGTTGAACAGCGCGGTCCTCGCGTTGCCAACGTGCAGGTGACCGGTCGGACTCGGCGCAAACCGTACGCGCATCGTCATCGCCGGTCTCCCGGCACGAGCACCGCCACAGCGTGCGCGGCGATGGCTTCACCGCGACCAACGGCGTCCACACCTTCGTTGGTCTTGCCCTTGACACTGACCGCCTCGATGCCGACCCCAAGGACATCAGCAACGCGGCGTCGCATCTCGTCGATGTGCGGCGCCAGCTTGGGACGCTCGAGAACGATGGTCACGTCGGCGCTCGCGACGGTCCAGCCAAGGCCAGCGACGATCGCGAGCCCGCGCGCAAGCAGCTCGAGCCCGGCCGCGTCCTTCCATTGCGGATCGGTATTGGGAAAGTGACGGCCGATGTCTCCAGCGCCCGCCGCGCCGAAGATCGCGTCGACGAGCGAATGGCACAACACGTCGCCGTCAGAGTGGCCGTCGGGACCACGGTCGAACGGGATCACGACCCCGGCGAGCACGAGCGGCCGGCGTTCAACCAGGCGATGGAGGTCGTAGCCCGTCCCAACGCGAGGGCCGATGCCGATCTGGCGTCGAGCGGTCTCGAGATCGTCCGGCGTCGTCACTTTGAGATTTCGTTCGTCACCCAGCACCACCTCGACTGGCCGTCCAAGACGCTCGACGAGCATGGCCTCGTCAGTGGCAGCGCCGGAATCCACACCGGCAGCCACGGCGTCTGACAGCACCGGTCGCGCGAATCCCTGCGGTGTCTGAGCCAGCCAGATCGTCTCACGGGCAATCGTTTCGGCAACCACACGGCGATCGGGATCGACGCGCTTGACGGTGTCGCGGACTGGCACCGCCGGAACGGCCGCCCCGGTCCGTACGGCGGCGTCGATCACGCGGTCGATCAGCGGCGCATCGGCAAACGGCCGCGCGGCGTCGTGCACGAGAATCACGTCGGGCCCGGGCGGCATCGCCTCGAGCCCGTGGCGCACAGAGTCCTGACGGCGATCTCCACCCGCCACGATCGCACAGGCGCGCGACGTCCGGCCGACCAAGATGTCGCCGTCCGCCACCAACTCCGGTGGCAACACGACCACGATCCGGCTGACGCGTGGATGACTGTCGAAGGCTTCGACACTCCGCCTCAGAATCGTGCGGCCGCCAAGATCGATCAGTTGCTTCGGCCGCTCCGCTCCCATGCGGGTGCCACGACCCGCTGCGACGATGATGACGCCAACCACAGACTAGGGATTGTAGGGTACGACGGGTACGCCGGGTACGCAGGTACGCGGTACGACAGTACGACGGGTACGACGGGTACGCCGTCAGCAGAATTGGGCGATGCGATCGGACGTGAGCATGGAAACGCGCGCCAGGACGGATGCCGCCACCGAAGCCGGCGCAAAAATGACGACCAGCGCGCTGGTCGTGGCAGGCGTCACCATGGTTCTGGCCGAGTCGGACGTCGGGTTGCCGAAGGGCCCGTGAAGGTCGGCCAGCGTGAGCCGGTCGGCCACGTGAACGACGTCCTTGCGAATCCCGGCGTACTCCTCACCGGGCCGGCCGAGACGGAGCGTAACCGGCACCGCGATCTTGTCCGAATCGTACAGCCCGAATGGCAGCTGCGATTCGAGCGAACACCAATTGATGATGTCGACCAGGCTGTTGATACGCGGCAACTCGTCCCCTTTTCGTACGCGCCGCAGCAGAGCTTCGGAGGACGGCCTGGTCTTGGTCGGGTCAAGCCCGACGCGCTTGTACATCGTCCGAACGGCCGTCGTGATCTCGGCCGACTCGGAGGCGGTCCGCATCGCCGCCGCCGCTTCCCGCAATGGCACGTCCAGGCGCGACTCGTGCGCCACGACCGTCAGCCCACTGCGAGCGAACGCCTCCACACGAACAATCCCGGCAAGCTCAGGCGCCACGCTGACAGTCATCTCTTCATTGCCCCATTGGCTCATTGCCCCACTGCCCCATTGCTAGAGCGCCGCGGCGATGATGCTCTGCACCCGGCGTCGCCACCGCCCGCGCGTCATCGCGCGTGAGATCAGCCGTCGGGATCGGGTCGTGCACAGTGAGTACCACCGTCGCCGGATGCACGGCCAGCCGCCCTTTCGGCATGACGATTCGGCTCCCCGATATGGTGACGGGCACGATCGGCAGGTTGTTCTCGATCGCGAGCAGGAAGATGCCGGCCTTGAACTTCTTGAGCTGACCGTCGCTGGTTCGGGACGCCTCGGGAAACACAATCAGCGAGGCGCCGGAGCGGGCCATACGTTGCATCCGCTTGAAGATCCCGGCACCTGGGTTCTTCCGGTTCACCAGCACGTGGCCGCTTCGTGCGAGGTGCCAGCCGATGAACGGCACGTAACCGAGCGTCGCTTTGGCCATGATCCTCAATTGCCGCGGCAGCCCCGTGAAAACAATCGGCGTGTCGTAGAAGCTCGAATGATTGGCAACGAACACGCAGCTTTGGTGTTCAGGGGGCAGCGGATGTCCGGTGAGCCGGACCTTCACACCGCTCGTGACCATAATCGCGTGCGCCCACAACTGCGCGCACCTGTGTGCCAACCGGCCGCTGGAATCCAAGATACCGGCGATCAGTGACACGATCCCCAGCGCGATCGTGTAGGTGGCGACGGCCGGAATCAGAAAGAAGACGGTCCGCCACCAGTGGAACGGAGGCAGCGTCACGCGTTTGCGGGTCGCTGACGCCGGCCGGGGTCGGACTCGCCGCGATCCGACGGCCGCGCCGTGCCATCCTGCGGCGTCGACTATGGCGCCGTCGGCATGACGGCCGAAAATCATCCTGCCCGCGGTCGTCTGCAGGACGCTGGTGACGACAATCTCGAGGTTCTTGCCGATCCGCGTCCGGGCGTTGTCGACGACCACCATCGTGCCGTCGTCGAGATAGGCGACGCCCTGGTTGTACTCCTTGCCTTCCTTGAGGATGAACACGGTCATCGCTTCACCGGGCAGCACGACCGGTTTCAGTGAGTTGGCGAGCTCGTTGATGTTGAGCACGTCGACGCCACGAAGCTGCGCGACCTTGTTCAGATTGAAATCGTTGGTCACGATGCGGCCGAGCAACGACCGCGCGACCTCGATCAGCTTCAGGTCGACTTCTTTGACGTGCGGGAAGTCCATGTCCGAGATCACCACCTCGACACCGGCCATTTTCTGAATCCGATGCAGGATGTCGAGACCGCGACGCCCCCGATTGCGCTTGAGGGCATCGGGGGAATCCGCCACGTACTGAAGTTCCTTGAGCACGAACTGCGTCACGACCAGCGTGCCGTCCAGAAACCCGGTCTCGACGATGTCGGCGATGCGGCCGTCGATGATGACGCTCGTGTCGAGAATCTTGTACCGCTTCAACGGACGGGCGTCGCGGAAGAGCGACACGAATTTCGCCGGCTCCAGCCACTCGCCTTTTCGCACGCCGACGATCAGCCCGAGATACGGCAGGACGACGAGGATCAGCCCATGCAGAAACTGGACTTTGGTGTTGCTGGTGTCGGCCCAGAAGAGGGCGGTGCCGATCATCTTGGCGACGATGAGGCCGGCCACGAATCCGAGAAGGCCCCCAAGGAGACTCGTCACGGCCGTGCCACGGAGTCGCGTTTCGGCGACCACAAAAACGAGCGCCACCAGCAGACCGAGCCCGGCACTGAGGACGCTGTGCCCATCCACCGGTCCGATCACCGTCGCCGAATAGACCACGACCGCAATGAAGATGATCCGAATTGCCACGAAGCCGCTCATGGCGAATATTCTAATCGGGTACGACGGGCACGGCGGGTACAGCAGGTCTGACGGTCCACCCGCTCGCCGTGCTGCGCGCGGATTGAGTCGGTACGCATCGTACCTGTCGTACCTGTCGTACCTGTCGTACCGCGTACCCTACATGAGCGCGTCGAGCGCCTCGCCGACCGTCCGCACCCCGATGATCTCCAGGTCCTTCGGCGCGTCGCTCTGAGCGAGACTGCCGTCCGGCAACACGCATCGCGTGAACCCGAGGTGAGCCGCCTCGCGGACGCGAAGCGCCGCCTGCGTCGTCGCCCGCACCTCGCCGGCGAGCCCGACCTCGCCAAAGACGACGACGTCGGCAGGGATCGGCCGGTTGCGCAGGCTCGACGCGACGGCCGCGACGACGGCGAGGTCGGCCGCCGGCTCTTCGATGCTCATCCCGCCCGCAACGTTCACGAAGACGTCGTCCGTCGCCAGGTTGAGGCCGGCGCGCTTGTCGAGCACCGCCAGGAGCAGCGACAGGCGGTTGTGGTCGAGGCCGCTCGCCGTTCGGCGGGCGTTGCCGTACGTCGACGCGCTCACGAGCGCCTGCACCTCGACAAGAATCGGCCGCGACCCTTCGATGGTGCAGAGCACCGACGAGCCGGGAACGTTCTTGGGCCGTTCCGCCAGGAACAGCTGCGAGGGATTCGCCACCGGCTCGAGCCCGTGTCCTGTCATCTCGAACACACCGAGCTCGCTGGCGGCGCCGAACCGGTTCTTGACGGCGCGCACGATGCGGTGCGCGTGATGCTGAGCGCCCTCGAAGTACAGCACGGTGTCGACGACGTGCTCGAGCACCTTCGGCCCGGCGAGATTACCGTCCTTCGTCACGTGGCCGACGAGAATCGTCGGCAGATTCCGGCCCTTCGCCGTGAACAACAAGTCGGTGGCCGCCTGCCGCACCTGGCCGACGCTGCCGGGCGCCGATGGCATCTTCAGCGAGAACACGGTCTGGATCGAGTCGACGATGAGCAGCGCCGGCTTGAGCCGCTCTACTTCTTCGATCAGGCGCTCGATGCACGTCTCGGCGAGCAAGTACAGCGGACCGTCCTTGACGCCGAGCCGCTGCCCGCGCAACTTGATCTGGTGCTCGGACTCCTCCCCCGAGCAGTACAGCACCGGCCCAATGTGCTCGGCGAAATGCGCCGCCGCCTGGAGCAGCAGCGTCGACTTGCCGATCCCGGGCTCGCCGCCAAGGAGGACGAGCGATCCCGGCACGATGCCGCCGCCGAGTACCCGATCGAACTCGCTCACCCCTGACGACAGCCGCTGAGCGACGACGGTATCGACGTCTTTGTATTTCGTCGACGTCCCGCCTCCGAGCGCCGGAGCCGCCCCGCGGCGATCGCCCCCCGCCGGCGCGACCTTCTCTTCGACGAACGAATTCCACGCGCCGCAGTCGTCGCAGCGCCCGAGCCACTTCTGCGATTGCGAGCCGCAAGACTGGCAGATGAAGAGGGTTTTGGGGGCCTTCATCGACGGTTAACTTCGAACGTCAAACTTCGAACTTTGAACCAAGGTGGCCTCCGGCATCTTCCTTGCTTTCGCATGCAGCCATCATGCCCAAACCGCTTGAACCGTTCCACTCACGAGGATTTCGCTTCGCCTGCGAGGTCGTCCACCTGTACCGAAAGCTGACGAGGATGCCGGATCTGGCTCCTCACCTCGCCCGGCAGGTCCTCCGCTCTGGCACGTCGATCGGCGCTAACCTCGAAGAAGCGAGAGCCGCACAAACTCGTCGCGATTCGGCGGCCCGGTTTTCGATTGCACTCAAAGAGGCCAGGGAAACGGCCTACTGGCTGCGGTTGCTGTCGACCACAGGCCTCGTACCGATCGGCTTGGTAGCGTCGACGCTGACTGAAGCCGAAGAACTTGTTGCCATCCTGACCGTGGCTCGGCGCAAGCTGAACACTCCTATTGCGGGTAAGGAATAACCAATCGGCGCAGGGGGCGGGTAGTTCATACCCATTCGCGCCCACCTCTGTTCGAAGTTGAAGTTCGAACTTCGAAGTTCGAACGCTAGGCGTATCGGCGGTCGATCCGGCTTCCCAACCGGCACACGACTTCCCACGGAATCGTCCCGATACTCGCCGCGATCTCGCGGGCGGTGATCTCTTCGCCGCCTTGTCTGCCGATCAATACCACCTCGTCGCCAGGTGAGACGTCGAGACCGGTCACGTCGATCATGATCATGTCCATGCACACGCTGCCGACGATCGGCACCCGCGTGCCGCGCACCAGTACCGAGGCACGGCCCTCGAGCCGAGTGTCGAGGCCGTCGGCGTAGCCCGCGGGCACGATCGCGATGGTGCGCGCTTCGTTGAGCGTCCAGCGCAACCCGTAGCCGGTGCCCTCGCCCGGCCGGAGGCCCTTGACCGCCACGATACGGCTGTGCAGTGACAGGGCAGGTCCGAGCACGAGATCCGAGGCGGCCAGGGGCGGCGGCACGATGCCGTAGAGCAGCAGGCCCGGGCGCACCCAGTCGTACCACGTGCGCGTGTCGCGGAGCAGGGCGGCCGAATTGGCCGCGTGGCGCTTGACGCCGCGAAGCCCCATCGCCCCGAGCGCGGCGATCGCCACATCGAAGCGAGCGCGCTGTTCGTCGAAGAACGGCGATTCCGGCTCGTCGGCGGTCGCAAAGTGTGTATAGACCGCCTCGAACTCGAGATGCGGACTCGTCACGACGTTCCCGAGCGTGCGTCGCAGGTTGTCGTGACGGAAGCCGAGCCGGTTCATCCCGGTATCGATCTTGAGGTGACAGCGCAGCCGCTGCTGGCGCGAGGCGGCCGCGTCTGCGAGCGCGCGGGCCGCCCACGGTGTCGAGACCGTCGGTGTCAGATCGCGGGCAAACACCTCGTCGAGATCGCTGACGCTGAGGGCGCCGAACACCAGTACCGGAATCGTCACGCCGGCCTCTCGCAGCGCGACGCCTTCCTCGATGTCGGCGCAGGCGAGCATCGATGCGCCGGCCGCTTCGAGCGCCGGCCCCACGACCGCGGCGCCGTGACCATAGGCGTTGGCTTTCACGACGGCGATGATTTTGGTTCCGGGGTTCCGGGGTTCCGGGGTTCCGGGGTTCGGTTCTGGTTCTGGTTCTGGGTTTCGCGGGCCAGCAGGGCGGCAATCGCGCGCAGGTTGTTCTGGATCGCCGTGAGATCGACCGTGGCGATGGTTGGACGGATCACTGTGGAGAGCTCGTGGAAAGCCTAATCCCCATACCCTCCGCCCCCGCCGCTGGCGAGGTTCTCGAAGCGCGTGTACTGCTTGATGAAGGCGAGCCGCGCCGTGCCGGTCGGGCCGTTCCGTTGCTTGCCGACGATGATCTCCGCGATCCCTTCGGACTCGGGACGCTTTTCGCCTTCGACCGAGTACATCTCCTCGCGGAAGATGAACATCACGACGTCGGCGTCCTGCTCGAGCGCGCCCGACTCACGCAGGTCGGAGAGCTGCGGCCGGTGGTCGCCGCGGGTCTCGGGCGCGCGGCTGAGCTGGCTCAGCGCGATGATTGGGATGTTCAGTTCTTTCGCGAGAATCTTGAGCGAGCGGGAAATCGACGCCAGCTCCTGTTGCCGGTTATCGAAGCGCCCTCGGCCCTGCATGAGCTGGAGATAGTCGACCACGAGCAGGTCGAGGCCGTGCTCGAGCTTCAGTCGCCGCGCCTTCGCACGCATCTCGAGGATGCCGACCGACGGCGTGTCGTCGATGAACACCCTGGCCTCGTGGAGCCGCGCAAAGGCGTCGACGAGCCGCGCGTAATCCTGCTCGCCGAGGAACCCGCCGCGGAAGCGATGGGCATCGACGCGCGCCTCCGACGTGAGCATGCGCATGAAGAGCTGCTCTTTCGACATCTCGAGACTGAAGATGCCGCAGGTCTTCTTGGCCTCGATGCCGCAATGCAGCATGACGTTGAGGACGAAGCTCGTCTTGCCCATCGCCGGCCGCGCCGCGACGATGATGAGATCCGACTTCTGGAAGCCGGACGTCATCTCGTCGAGCCGCTCGAAGCCGCTTGGCACGCCGGTCACGAGGCCGCGATGCTCCTGGAGCTGCTCGATGAGCTGATAACCGGAGTCGACCAGCTCGCTCAACTTGATGAAGCCGGCCCGGAGACGATGCTCCGCGATCTGAAAGATCGAGCGCTCGGCTTCGTCGAGCAGATCGTCGGCGTCCTCCTCGGCGTCGTAGGCACGAGACAACACGTCGGTCGCGGATTGAATCAGCCGCCGGAGGGTCGACTTCTCCTTGACGATCCTGGCGTAGTACTCGACGTTCGCTGAACGCGGCACGCCGTCCGTGAGGGACGAAATGTAGGCGGGACCGCCGACTTCCTCGAGCTCCCCGGTCCGCGTGAGCTCGTCCTTGAGCGTGACCAGATCGACCGGCTCGCTGCGATCAGTGAGCCCGACCATCTTCTCGAAGATGCGCCGGTGCGCATCGCGGAAGAAATCCGTCGCGTCGACGACCTCGGCGGCCTGATTGAACGCCTGGTTGTTGATGAGCACCGCACCAAGCACGCACTTCTCGGCTTCGAGATTGTGCGGAAGGGTGCGGTCCATGGGATGACGCTCGCTAACTTCGAAGTTCGAAGTTTGAAAGTCGCGGCGGCCGCTATTCGGCCGCCACGACTTTCAGCTTGACGTTGGCCGTGAGCTCGCGATGGAGCTTGATCGGCACGACGTGCTCGCCGAGCGTCTTGATCGGGTCAGTGAGCTGGATCCGGCGGCGATCGATCGTCAGCTCGCGCGCGGCCAGCGCATCGGCGATGTCGGCCGAGGTGACCGATCCGTACAGCGTTTCCTGCTCACCAACGCGGCGGGCAATCGACAACTCGACGGCCTCGAGGCGCGTCGCCAGCGCCTGCGCGACGCTGAGCTCTTCGGCCTCGCGTGCGTCCGCCTTGCTGCGTTCGCGCTCGACCTGACGCTTGTTCTCGTCAGTGACCGCCAGGGCCAGCTTGCGCGGAAACAGATAGTTCCGGGCGTAGCCGTCCGCGACCTTCACGATCTCGCCGCGGTGGCCGAGATGCTCGACGTGCTCTTTGAGAATGACTTCAATGGACATGATGGCTCCTGAAGACTCCCGGAGTCTGCCGACTCCGGGAGTCCTATCAATCAGTCGTGTACGGCACGAACGCGAGCGTCCGCGCGCGCTTGATGGCCGTCTGCAACGCGCGCTGGTGGGTCGCGCACACGCCGGAAATGCGGCGCGGCTGGATCTTGCCGCGCTCCGGGATGAACGGCGCCAGGAGCTTCACGTCCTTGTAGCCGATGTAGTCGATCTTGTCGACGCAGAACTTGCACACGCGCCGGCGCCGAAAGAACGTCCGCCGGCCGCCCTTCTCGCCTGCGGCGCTCTTGCTGCCGCCGCGTCCGCCGCCACCGCGCCCGCCGCCGTCCTTGTCAAATTCGCTCATCGGTCACCTCCGGGGCGGAAGCTGTCGCCGCCGCCGTCGCCGTCCTCGTCGTCCTCTTCCCGCCGATGCCGCTCGGTCTCGGTCGGCTCGGGCGGGAGACCTCGACGCACGCGGCGCTTGGCCATATTGTCCTTGCGGCGCGTCTTCGCCCGCTCGGCCACCGCCAGTTCCTCGTCGACGCGCACGACCAGGTGACGGATGACATTGTCGAAGACGCGAAGCCGGCGATCGAGCTCGGCGACCATCGGCGCCGGCCCGTTGATGACTTCGAGCACGTAGACGCCTTCACGATGGCCGGCAATCTCGTAGGCCAGCTTGCGGCGTCCCCAGTTCTCGGTCTTTTCGATGGTCGCGCCGAAACGATCGGTGACCGCCGTGACCTGCTGGTGCAGCTCGGCGAGGGCCTCTTCGGTGGCCTCGGGGGGAGTGATGTAGATCAGTTCGTACTGTCGAACGGTGCTCATGTGCCTCCTTCTGGACATCAGGCCGCCCTCCAGGGAAGGCGGCAAGGAGCGTTGGTTACGACGACGTCGTGTCGTCGGCGCGATTGAAGATGTTCATCATCTTCGCCAATCCGTCGGAGAGCCAGGTCTCGACGGCGTCGGCGGCCCGGGTCATCGCCGCATCAATCCCGGACTGTTCGTCGGGCGCGAACCTGGCCAACACGTGGTCGGCCAGATCGCGCCGGTCATCCCCGCGGCCCACGCCGATGCGGAGCCGCGCGTAGTCGATCGTTCCCAGAGACTCGGCAATCGATCGTAACCCGTTGTGGCCGCCTTCGCTCCCGGTCGCGCGGGTCCGCAACCGCCCGAGCGGCAGGTTGACGTCGTCGCACACGATCAAGAGCTCCGCGGTCTCGACCTTGTAGAACCTCGCGAGCCCGGCCACCGCCGCGCCGCTCAGATTCATGAAGGTCATCGGCTTGGCGAGAAGCACGCTCTCCTCAGGCCGCCGCCACTTCGCCTGCAGCGCTTCGACCGGCGCCATCTCGAACGCCACGCCGGCGCGCGCCGCCAATCGATCGATCACGCCGAACCCGACGTTGTGCCTGGTCCCGCGATACTTCTCGCCCGGATTGCCAAGCCCAACCACGAGTTTCATGCCGTACTTACTTTTCCTTGTCCTCGTCCTTCTCGATCTTGCCCTTCTTGATGACTTCGGGCTCGGCCGGGACCGTCGGCGAGGCCGCTGCCGCCGCGTCAACCGCCACCGGCTCCTCGACGACCTTCGGCGCCACGATATGGACGATCAGCATGTCACTGTCGCTGACCGGCTTCCACTTGCCGCCCGTCGCTACGTCGCGCACGCGCACGCCGTCGTGCAGCATGAGCTCCGTGATGTCGACGGTGATGTGCTCGGGAATGTCCGCCGGCAACACTTCGATGACGATATCGCGATGCACGAAGTCGACCACGCCGCCTTCGGCCTTGACGCCCTTGGCGTCGCCCACCAGGTGAACCGGCACCGTGACACGGAGGAGCTTGTCCATCGCGACGCGGTAGAAGTCGGCGTGCAGCAGATCATGCTCCACGGGATGGATCTGGTACTCCTTCACGAGCACGCGCACGTCGCTCGCGCCCTCCACTTTGAGCGCGATCAGCGTGTTGACGCCGCTCTGTGAGTGAAGAATCCGGAACAGGGCCTTTGGATCGACGGCCAGTGCCTCGGCTTGACGAGCCTCGCCATAGAGCACCGCCGGAATCTTGCCTTCGCGGCGCAGCCGCCCCGATTCATTCTTGCCGAACCGATCGCGGCGGACGGCTTCGAGTGTCGCTTCCATAACTGCTACCTTCCTCGTTGGCCTTCAGAACAGGTCAGACAAACAACTTCGAGACCGAAGTCTCCTCGTGAATGCTCCGGATCGCCTGCGCGAGCAGGCGCGCGACCGACAGGACGACGATCTTCTCGCAGGCGGCCTTCTCACCGGCAATCGGAATCGTGTTGGTCACGACCAGCCGGTCGATCGGCGCCGCGTCGATGCGCTTCAGCGCGGGGCCCGACAGCACGCCGTGCACGGCGCTCGCCAGCACGCGGCTGGCGCCGTTGTCCTTGAGCGCCTGCGCCGCGCCCTGGATGGTGCCCGCGGTGTCAATGATGTCGTCTGCGATGACACACACGCGGCCTCTGACGTCGCCGACGACATTCATGACTTCGGCGGTGCCATCTTCGCTCCGCCGTTTGTCGACGATCGCGAGGTCGGCGTCGAGACGCTTCGCGTACGCGCGCGCCCGCTCGGCGCCACCGGCGTCGGGGGAGACGATCGTCACCGGACCGAAATTCTGCCGCGCGAGATAGTCAATGATGACCGGCGCCGCGAAGAGATGGTCAACGGGAATGTCGAAAAATGCCTGAATCTGCGCCTTGTGCAGATCCATCGTCAGCACGCGATTCGTGCCGGCGGCACTGAGCAGGTTGGCGACGAGCTTCGCCGAGATCGGCACCCGCGGCTTGTCCTTGCGGTCCTGCCGGGCATACCCGTAGTACGGGATGACGGCGGTGATGCGCGAGGCGGACGACCGGCGAAACGCGTCGATCATCACGCACAATTCGATGAGGTGCTCATCGACCGGCGTGCACGTCGGCTGGATGATGAAGACGTCCGTGCCGCGGATGTTCTCGTCGATTTGGAACGAGACTTCCGAGTCCGGAAAGCGATGCAGGCGCGCGGCGCCCAGCGGGATGCCGAGGTGCTCGGCGATCTCTCGCGCCAGCGCGGGATGCGCGCTTCCCGAAAAGAGCTTCAACTGCCCGTGAATCATGGCCTGGTGTCGTTCGCTCGCTGCCCGCACATCCCCTGCACACCCAGGGCGGTTTTGGTTGGGGCGGGAGGATTCGAACCTCCGAATACGGGATCCAAAGTCCCGCGCCTTACCGCTTGGCCACGCCCCAACTGTCGAACCTGATTGGCGAGGGTCGGTACTGACCGGACGGTGCACCTAGGCTCCGCGTTCCTCAGTCTGGGCGCACGTGCCCGTCGCGAACACGAAAGTCTATCACACGCCCACCCGCCGGGCCGCCTCCCGGCGGTTGATGGTCCGGGTCAGGCAGATGAGCCAGTCCGCCCGCTGGAGCTTGCGCGAGGCCACCTTGGCCTGGGCCTCTGAAAACAGCCCGAAAACCGCCGACCCGCTTCCCGTCATCCCGGCCGCCGACGCGCCCTCCCGGAGGCAGGCCTCCACCATCTCCCGAATCATTGGATGGCGCCTGGCCACGGGCCCTTCCAGGTCGTTCACGAGCCGAATCGGCCCGCTTGGCCACCCGAGATCGACATCGCGCGAGGACGACGCCTCCGCGGCGCCCGCGGCGCGATCCTCATCGAGCCACCGATACGCGTCGGCCGTCGACACCCCAAACGACGGCTTGATGACGACGACGCCAAGCCGGGCAGCGTCGTCGACCGGGTACAGCTCATCGCCACGGCCGGTGCCGAGCGCGGTCCCGCCCTGGAGAAAGAACGGCACGTCGGCACCGAGCTCCGACGCCAACCGCGCCAGCTCACGTCGAGGCCGCCGGGCTTCCCAGAGCACGTTCAGTCCGGCGAGCGTCGCGGCTGCATCGGCGCTTCCACCACCCAGCCCGGCCGCGGCCGGAATCGTCTTCTCGAGGCGCACGTGCACGTCGCGCGGATCTCCCGGGCGCCCGATCGCTCGCCACAAGAGCTCCGCGGCGCGCCAGACGAGGTTCGTGCGATCGGCGGGCACGTTGGGATGGCGCGTGTCGAGAACGAACGGGCCGCGCCGGGTCGTGAACCGCAACCTGTCCGCGAGCGCGATCGATTGCATCAGCGTGCGGACGTCGTGATAGCCGTCGTCCCGGCGCGTCGCGACGCGCAGGGTCAAGTTGATTTTTGCCGGAGGGTGAAGTGTCAGCACGCGCGACATCGCTACTTCCTCCCAAAGGGACCGGCGGCCCTCAACTCCTCGAGGGTCATGGGGGCGGCGGCCGCCGCACCGGCTGGCGGGTCGAACACCGCCGCCTGCAGATCCGCGTTGATCTCGAGTTGTTCGATCGTCCGCACCCGAATGCTCGACGTCTCGCTGCCGGCGACGGCGTCGATTTGAAGCGCGGTCGGGAAGGCGCTGCGCTCCCGTTCGTAGCGATGCACGGTCAGCGCGTCGAGGATCGCCGCCGTCGTCTGCCAGGCCCCAGCGCGCCGTTCGAGAAACACCGTCCCCTCGGCGGTCGTGACCGCGAGCCGCTGGCCGAAGCGCATGGCCTTTTCGACATCGAACCCGCGCACGGCGCATCCGGCGAGCACGGCCAGCAGGCGATCGGGTGACACTTTGACGCCGACGATGGTTTCGACGATCTCGTCGGCACGCGCCGTGACGACACGGTTGTCATCGTGGAGCAGGTAGACGGCCCGTTCGGCCGTCCCCGCCAGCGTGAGGAACGGCCGGCCGGCGCCGACGACTTGCAGGAAGATCTGCCCGCGACTCGTGAGCGCGACAATCGCCGAGATCGTGGGAAACCCCTGCCCGGCGCTTCGTCCCGACAGACGCAGCGTGGCGCTATAGGTCCGGACGTCGCGACACGCTTTGGTCGCCTCGGCCCACGCGGGTCCGGCATCGAGCGCCGGCTCACCCGGACCGGCCGGCGCGACGAACGCACTCGTGCCGCACGCAGCGACGCCGAGACACACCACAAGCACGCAAGCCTTCAACACGAAGGACACGAAGTTCACGAAGACACGACTCACTTGCCCGCGAGTTCTCGCGCCCGGTCCCGCTTCCTGGTCACCGCCGCAACGTCGATGCCTTCTTTGTCGCCGGTGAGTGCGCGGTCGAACGCGGTGACGGCCTCGCGATAGCGCTTCATTTGGACGTAGAGGTCGCCGAGCTGATCTTGAATCACCGATGCCAGATCTTCTTCGCGCCCAGCGGAGGCACGCGCTTCGAGCGCCGCCGCCGCGCCCCGAAGATCGCCTCGGACCGCCGCGCGCGCCCGAGAGGGCGAGCGCGGCGCGCGCGTCTTCCGGATCGATCTCGGCAATCCGCCTGGCCGCGGCCTCGGCAGCCTCGGCGTTGCCGGACTGCTGCTCGACCTGCGCGAGGAGGTACCACGCCGAGAGGTCACGCGGCGTCTCGCGGGTAATGGCGACGAGCTCGCGGCGGCCGGCGTCGACGGCGCCGGCGTTGACCAGCGCCGTCGCGTAGCGTGCGCGATACGATCGCGCGCGTGGGCCGAGCTTGACCAGATCGCCCCACGCCGTCGCCGCGTCGCTCCAGCGGTCGGCGCGTTCGAACAGATCCGCCAGCCAGGCCCGCGCCCGCAACTGATCCGGATCCTCCCGAATCACGTCCTCGAGCTGCCGCACCGCGTCGGCGATGCGACCCGCGCCTTCGTACGCCTCCGCGAGCAACAGCATGGCTTCCGTATAGTCCGGCTGGCTGACGAGAAACGCGCGAAGCGTCGTGATGGCCTTGTCGAACTGCTTGCCCTGCACGTACATCGCGCCAAGCGCCAGTTCGACACCCGGATCCATCCGTCCGTCCGAGAGCGTCCGTTCGAAATGGTCGATGGCCTGCGCCACCAGCGCGTCGGGAGAGGTGCCGGGCGGCGGCCGCTCCGCCATCGCGGCCTGCACGAATCCGAGAATCCGGTGAGCGAGGCGGTTGCCGGGATCAATCTTGAGCGCCGCCTCGGCCTCCGCCACGGCCTCGGCCGCGCGATTCTGCCGGGCGTAGAGACTGGCGAGCTCCGCCCGGATTTCAGCCGAGGCCGGCGACAGGTCCAGTGCCGATCGATACGCCTTGATGGCGCCGGCGATGTCGCGCTCGCCCTCGAGGATCCGCCCTTCGATGAAGAGGTAATACGCGCGCGCCGTCACCTCGCTCGGCGGCGCCGGCGGTGCTCCCTGCCACGCGAGAAAAACGGCGAGCAGCGCGCTCGAAAACATGTGATCTACTATAGTCCCTCCATGGCCGTGGACCCTGCGCTGCTCGAGATCCTCGTCTGTCCGGAATGCAAGACGCCCGTACGTCTCGTCAAGGACGGCACCGGCTTGCGCTGTGACAAGTGTCATCGCGTGTATCCGATCAAAGACGACATCCCGGTCATGCTTCTTGACGAAGCGACGGTCGAGGACTGACGAGCCCGACGTGATGGCGTGACGATCCTGCTGGTCCGGCTGCGGCTGATTGGCGACGTGGTTTTCACGACGCCGTTCGTCCGCGAGCTCCGGCGGCGTTATCCCGCCGCTCGCATGGTCTATGTGGTCGAAACCGGCGCCGCTCCGGTGGTCCGCGGCAATCCTCATCTTGACGAGGTGATCACGATCGCCCACTCGCGTGGCTGGCGGCGCCTGCGCGACGACTTCCGCCTGGCGCGCCGGCTCCGGCGCGAGCGATTCGACCTGGCCGTCGACCTGCACGGCGGGCCGCGCAGCGCGTGGTTGAGCTGGGCCTCCGGAGCGCCCGTGCGCGTCGGATACGACATCACGGGGCGCACCTGGATGTACACGCGCCGCGTGCACCGGCCTCGGGAGTTGCGCCCGCGGCACTCGGTCGAGAATCAGTGGGACCTGTTGCCGGCGATCGACGCGACGTTCACGACGCCCGCCGATCCCGAGCGCGATGCCGTGGAAATGGCCGTCAGTGCCGAAGCGATCGCGACGATCGATCGACGCCTGGCCGCGGCCGGCGTCTCGGCGGGAGACAGTCTCGTGATGCTGCACGTGAGCGCCGGCAATCCTTTTCGGCGATGGCCGGAATCGTCGTTCGCCGAGCTCGCGGCAGGCCTGTCGGCCGGCGCGCCCAGGCCGATGGGTGTTCGTCACCAGCGGCCCATCCGACCACGCGGCCGCCGCGCGCGTCGTCGCCGACGCGAAGCAACGCGCCAGCGGCCAGCGCCGCGCGCATCGTCGACGCCGAAGGCTGGTCGCTCGAGGAACTGCGCGCGGCGGTCGACCGCGCGGCGCTCTTCATCGGCGGTGACAGCGGTCCGCTGCACATTGCCGCCACGTCGCGCGTGCCGATCGTCGGTCTCTACGGTCCGACGCTCCCCGAACGTTCGGCGCCGTGGCGATCGCCACGATTGCTGACCGTCTCAGTGGATGCCGGCGCCCTGCCCTGCCGCCCATGCGATCAGCGCGTCTGCGTCACCGCGGATTTCCGGTGCTTGTCGGGGATTCCTGCGTCGCACGTGCTTCGCGAGGCCGAGCGACTGTTGGCGGAGCAGATGACCACGCCATCCCCGGTCTCCGGATCGTGATGCCACATCGCCGGATTCGCCAGGTGTCGCTCGCCGCGACGATCGCCGCCGCCCTCTGGACGGCCTATCTGGTCTTTGTCGGCGGCTTCGATCTGCCGATCGGCCGGTCACGTGTTTTCGAGCCACGAACCATTGCGCCCGATCCTGTGGGGCAGCCTCACGCTCGCGGTGTTCGTGTGGGCGAACGGCGTCGACCGCACGGCGGGTACGTGGGCGCGAGCGCTCGGCCGGCCTGCCCCACGGCCTCATCGCCGCCGGACTCGCGCTGTCGACGTTCGTCATCGGCGTCGTCTACGCCTCGACGGTCGCGACGGCCTCTGACTCCTATGGATACGTGAGCCAGGCGGACCTGTGGATCGACGGCACGCTGAAAATCGCCCAGCCGTGGGCGGCGCAGGCGCCATGGCCCGAACCTCAGTGGTCGTTCACTCCTCTCGGCTACAAGCCATCGCCTAATGCCGATGAGTGGAGCCTCGTCCCGATCTACTCGCCCGGCCTGCCCCTTCTGATGGCCGGCGCAAAGCTGGTGGGCGGACAGGCAGCGATGTTCTTGTGGGTACCGCTCTTCGGTGCCGCGCTGGTGTTCGCGACGTACGGGATCGGCCGTCAGCTCGGGTCGAGCGCAGCCGGGCTCGTGGCGGCTTGGCTGGTGATGGCGAGCCCGACTTACTTGTTCATGCTTGCGCTGCCGATGATCGATGTCCCGGTCGCAGCGCTATGGACCGTCGCGTTCCTGTTCCTCTTGCGCGGGAACACCGTCTTAGTTGCGAATGGGGCCCTGGCCTCCGCCAAGGCTTCGGCCCAGCGCGCCGAAGCGCCTTCGGCGCGAAGGCGGCCACCCCCATTCGCGCGACCTCCGCGCGCTCCGCACCGCGCTGCGGTCGTCAACGCGCTGCTCGCCGGTCTGACGACCGCGCTCGCGCTGGTGGTCCGGCCGAACTTGCTGCCGCTCGCAGGTGTCCTGGGTGTCTGGCTGCTTCTCGATCTGTGGTGGCGGCGCGAGGATGCGCTGCAGACGCGTGTCACGCGGCTCGGTCTGTACACGGTGTGCGTCGCGTCGGCATCGGTCGCGATCGCGATGCTCTTCGTGTACTGGTACGGGTCGCCGCTTCAGTCCGGCTACGGCGGCCTCGACGTCCTGTTCGCCTGGTCGAACGTCGTCCCGAACCTTCGCAAGTACCTCGGCTGGCTCGTCGAGACCCAAACCATCTTCGCCCTGGCCGGACTGCTCGCCGTGCTCGTGCCGCTGCCGCGCCTCTGGCCCGGAACGCCCGATCGCCGGGTCTTCGTCGTCATCGGGCTCTTTATCGCCGTGCTGTGGGCGGAGTACTGCATCTACCTCGGTTTCGACGCGTGGTGGTTCCTGAGGTTTCTGCTCCCGGCCTGGCCGTTCATGATGCTCGGCCTCGCCGCCCTGCTCCTTGCTGTCGCGCGGCGCGGCGCGTTCGGTTTTGTCGTCGTCACCTGGCTGGTCGTCGTGCTCGGGGCGTACACCTTCGACATCGGTCAGGCGCGTGGCGCGTTCACGCTCCGGCAGTCGGACCGGCAATACGTCGCGGCCGCGCAATTGACGCGATCGATGACCCCCGAGAACAGCGTCGTGTTCACGCTCCTCCACAGCGGATCGGTGCGCTACTACGGTGGGCGGATGACGATGCGGTTCGACCTCCTGGACAAGGAGTGGCTCGACCGTGCCGTCGCCTGGCTCGCCGATCGCGGTATCGCCAGCTACGTGCTCCTCGATGGTCCGGAGGCCGACGACTTCCGCGCGCGCTTCGCGTCGCAACAGTTGGTTCGGCGGATCGACGATCCTGCCGTGTTCACGATCAAGGGACCGCCCGCGCTCGAGCTCTATGCACTCTCTTCGCCGGCGCCCGCCGCGACTGCCATGCCTGTGGTTGACTGGAAAGCATTGCGCTCGATGCCCCCAGTGGAGGCGCCGCGCCTTGTGTTCCGCTGAGATTCTGGATAGCGTCTTGTGGCCGTGACCGCGCGTTTGTCGTCTCTCGAGCGAACCGGATTCGTCCTCGTCGCGGCGTGCCTGGGAGTCGTGCAGCTGCGGTTGCTGGTTGCGCAGGTGCTGTTCGGGCTGGCGGCGTTGCTCTGGCTGTACATCGTGGTTCGTGAGGGACGCGTCTGGACGTTGCCGCGCTTCTTCGTGCCGCTCGTGATCTACGCGGGTTTGACCCTGGCGAGCGCCGCCGCGTCCGGCAACCCGGTCGAGAGTTTCATCGATTCCAAGCAACTGCTGCTCTTCCTGATGGTCCCGATCGTGATGCGCTTTGCGACGGGGCCGCGCGCCGCGAAGGTCATCGATGTCGTGATCGCGATGGGATGCGGCCGGTGCCCTGGTTGGGATCGTCCAGGTCGCGATCTTCGGCTATGGCGAGCTCGACAAGCGGCCGGTCGGGCTGCTGAGCCATTACATGACCTTTTCGGGCGTGCTGATGCTGGTCGTGTGCGCAGCGGTGGCGCGATTGCTGTTTTACCCGAAGGAGTGGGTGTGGCCGGCGATTGCCGTCCCCGCGCTGCTGGTCGCGCTCGTGATGACGCAGGCGCGCAATGCGTGGATCGGGACCTTTGTGGCGCTGTGCTGCCTGCTGACGATCCGCAACTGGCGCCTGGTTGTGGTGGTCCCGGTCCTGGCCGCGATCGCCCTCGCCGTCGCGCCGGCGAGCATTCGCGATCGCGCCTTCTCGATCTTCGAAGCGAAGGACGCGGCGAGCCGCGACCGCCTGGCGATGCTCTCGATGGGCGTCGCGATGGTACGCGACCATCCGATCTTCGGCGTCGGTCCGGAACGGGTGAACGACGAATACACGAAATACCGGCCGCGCACTGCCGTCAACCCGACCAACCCGCATCTGCACAACGTGCCGGCGCAAATCGCCGCTGAACGCGGTCTGCCGGCACTGGCGGTCTGGATCGTGTTCGTCGGGATCGCGCTGTGGGACCTCTACTGGCAGTCGCGCAGAGGTCCCGCACAGTCGGTGGCGGCCGCTGGGTTTGCGGCCGTCGTCGCCATGCTCTTCGCCGGGCTGTTCGAATACAACTTCGGGGACTCAGAATTCCTGATGCTGCTGCTTGGCATCATGACCCTGCCCGAGGCTGCCCGGCTCGCTCCGCTCCTGCGCACCGATTCGTCACCAGCACCACATCCGGTGGCGGCTCGCGGCTGAACAGGTTCGCGATCCTGACGCGGTCGAACGGAAAGATCGTCCGCTTGATGGCGACACAGGCCGCTGGCGCTCGCAGCCGGAGCGCCTCCCATTCCGCACCGCCAGTCAGAATCCACACTTCGCCGGTGCCCGCGAGCCAGGTGGCGGCCTGGTCGAGCGAAACCTCCGTCATGGTTCGGTTGGCGTAGTACACGAGGCTCGGCAGCATCATGTTCAGCGAGCCGAGCGGGCTCCCGGGTGAGGCCCGGGCCTGCAGCACGGCAGCGATCGGCGGCACCGGCTTCGACGACTCGGCCAGCGGCAGGACCCGGGCGACCAGCAGGTAGTTGAACGCGACAAACGCCGCCGCAAACGTGAGGACGGCGGCCGGAAACCGCCGCACGATCACGAACGCGAGGCCGCCGATCCCCGCCACCGCGAGCACACCGGCAACAATCAACGCATCGGCAATCGCATACGGTCCGGTGCGCAGCGTCGTCGCCACGAGGATCGCCAGCGCGAGACAGATGACACAGACGGCGGCGAAGAGCGCTCGCAGCACCAGATTCGTGCGGCCGAATCCGCTCCGGATCAGCGCCTCGGCGATCAGCGCCGCGGCGGCCGGCACGACGGGCAGGATATAGAGATCCTCCTTGCTCGCCGACGTCGAGAAGAACACGACGATGACGGCGATCCAGATCCAGAGCAGGCGGCGAATGGCGGCTGAGGCGTCGCGGACGGTACCGGGATCGCGACGCCAGGCCGTCGCCATCGGAACGAGCAGCAGCGGCGCCCACGGCATCAGCAGGTCAGCGAACAGGACGGTCAGCAGGAACCAGAACGGCCGCTCGCCGGTCATCGCGCTGCGGTATCGCTCGAGATTCTCGACGCCGATGAACGCCCAGAACGGCTCGGCGCCCCAACGACCGGTGACGGCGGCAATCCACGGCACGACGATGACCGCGATGATCAGGACACCCGGAACGATCAGGAGCCGCTTGAGGTCGGCGAGGCGCCGTTCCCACACGAGCCAGATCACGCACGCCAGCGCCGGCAGCACGATCGCCACCGGACCCTTCGTCAGGACGCCCAGGCCGAGCGCGACGTACATGAGCAGCAGCCAGCGCCGGCGCTGCTCGGGATGACGCTCGGCGAGGACGAAACACGCGAGCGCGAGAGACATGAAGGCAGTCAGGCCGACGTCGATGAGGATCCGGCGCGAAAAGAACACGACACGTGGCGCCGTGGCGACGATGAGCGCCGCCCAGAGACCGGTGGCGCTCGAGCGTAAGGCGCGGCCAATCAGGAACGCCGAGAGGACAATCGCCAGGCCGGCGATGGCAATGGCGATGCGCTCGACGCCGACCGAGATGCCGAACAGGTGATAGAGACCGGCGACGATCCAGTAACTGAGGACCGGTTTGTTGAGCCGCTCGGCGCCGTTGAACATCGGCGTGATGTAGTCGCCGGTGAGGACCATCTGTCTAGGGGTCTCGACATAAAACGCCTCGTTCGCGTCCCAGATCGAGTTGGCGCCGAGGAAAATCAGGAAAACGGGCAGCGCGATCCACAGGAGGGGGACGGGCCTGTTTTCCACAGAATCAGACAATTCGGGGACAGGCCTCGCGCCCGGCGGGAGGCCTGTCCCCGAATTGGCCGAAACTGTGGAAAACAGGCCCGTCCCCTAATGTCGAAAATGCCGCCGGCCGGTGAACACCATCGCGAGGCCGTGTTCGTCGGCGGCGGCGATGACTTCGGCGTCGCGGACCGAGCCGCCAGGCTGCACGACGGCCGTCGCGCCAGCGGCGGCGACCGCGTCGAGCCCATCGCGGAACGGGAAAAAAGCATCGGACGCCGCCACTGAGCCGCGGAGCCGATCGCCGCCCTTCATCACGGCCGCTTTGACCGCATCGACGCGGCTCATCTGGCCGGCGCCGACCGCCAGCGTCGCGCGCGGGCCGGTGAAGATCACGGCATTCGACTTGACGTGCGCCATGACGCGCCAGGCGAACCGCAGCGCCGCCCATTCGTCGGCCGTCGGCTGCCGGCGGGTCACGACGCGCAGCGTGAACGCCGCCGCCGCATCCTCGGCCGGCGGCCACGGCGCCGCGGCCTCGACGACGCGATCTCGCGCCTGCACGAGCCAGGCGCCCAGAATCGACCGGACATCGCGCGCGTCTTCGAGCCCCGAGAAGTCCGCGGTGACGACCCGGAGATTCGGCTTGCTCGCCAGGATGGCGCGCACGTCGTCGCCAGCCTGAAGGCCCGGCGCGATCACCGCCTCGATGAAGGTCGCGACGAGCGCACGCGCGGTGTCGACGTCAATCGCGCGATTGAGCCCGACGATCCCGCCAAACGCCGCGAGCCCATCCGCCTCACGTGCGCGGACGTACGCATCGGCGAGGGTGTCGCCGGTCGCAACCCCGCACGGATTGGTGTGCTTGATCACGACAGCCGCCGGTTCGGCGAACTCGAGCGCAATGCGCGCGGCGGCGTCGAGATCCAGCAGGTTCGTAAACGATAGTTCCTTCCCCTGATGGACCTCGGCCGCGGCGAAACCATGACCGGCCGGATCCGGCCCCGCAGCTGGCGCCTCGCCGGCGGAGGCGTACCAGGCGGCAGGCTGATGAGGATTCTCGCCGTAGCGCAGATCGCGCCGCTTGACGAGCCGGGGCGTCCAGTCGGCCGGGAGGAGCGGGTCACGGCCGGCCGGATCGCGCAGAAACCGCTGGTCACCGTCCACGGTGATCTGTCCCAGCGTCGCCGCGATCGTCGTGTCATAGGCCGCGGTGTGGGCAAGAGCGCGTCGCGCCAGATCGAACCGCACCGCCAGCGACGGACCGCCCGGGACCGCCAGCGCGTCGAGCACCCGGTCGTAGTCAGCCGGGTCGACGACGACGAGCACGTCGCGAAAATTCTTGGCGGCCGCGCGCACCAGGCTGGGCCCGCCGATGTCGATCTCCTCGATCAGGTCGTCGAAGGGCAGGTCCGCGCGCGCCGCGGCCCTGGCGAACGGATACAGGTTGACCGCCACCAGGTCGATCGGCGCGATGCCATGCGATGCGAGCGCCGCGAGATCGTCGGCGCGATGACGCCGCGCGAGGATCCCGCCGTGCACCTTCGGGTGCAGGGTCTTGACGCGCCCGTCCATCATCTCCGGGAAGCCGGTCACCTCGGAGACGCCGATCACGCGAAGGCCCGCCTCAGCCAGCGCCTTCGCGGTGCCACCGGTCGACACCAGCTCCCATCCGCGTGCCTCCAGGGCGCGCGCAAACGGGACCAGACCGGCTTTGTCGGACACACTCAGCAATGCACGCATGCGACGAGGCTCACTTCTTTACAGCTCGTGGGGCCCCACCCCCACTCGCGCCGCTCAGCACCGCTCCTGGTCGTCGCGGGCTTCGCGTTCATTGTTGACGATAGGAGCCCCGGGGACAGATTCGGGGCATACTGGGTGCCAGTTGACAATCCCCTACTCACCTACTAGAGTTGCCGGTTGACGTTGGGCGGGCCTGCGTCGGTTCCGAGACCGCTCGTTGCGGTCTTTCTTTTGTACTCCGTCGAGCCCGCGGATTTCGCGACGGGTGGCAATGCGGTGGCTTCCGCCGCAATTCTGCAAGGCAGGCAAGTAGTATGCGTATCACCGGCAAGGTCAAGTGGTTTAACAACGCGAAGGGCTACGGATTCATTGAGCGCGAGGGCGGGAACGACGTATTCGTTCACTTCTCCGCGATTCAGGGGGCCGGTTTCAGGACGCTCGAGGAAGGGCAGGCCGTCGAATTCGAAATCGTCGACGGTCCGAAAGGCCCCCAGGCGGGGAACGTCACGAAGCCCAGCTAGACCACCTCGGGGGACCGGAGCCCCGTGTTCCGGTCCCTCACCTTTCGGAGTCGCCTGCCGCGCCCGACCCGCCAACGCCGCCGCCTGCACGATCACCGAATCAGAAACCAGACCAGCGGGAGCCAGAGCTCGCGCGCGTACGGCAGCGGCTGATCGTCAATCAGCACTTCGGACTCCGGCACACCGGCCACCAACTCGTACAAATCGCGAATGCGAAGCGGCCGATCGCCCGGGAAGAACCTCGCGCGATGCCGCAGCGTCCCGCCCGTCCGGATCTCGACGTACTCGTCTGACGCGCGCGCCAGCTCCACCGCGCGTGCGTAGTCGTCGCCGTCGAACTGCGGAAACCCCACCGAGATCGAGAACGGCATCGGCGGCGCGCCAAAAATAACGGCGCGCAGCTCCGGATGCAGCGCGGCGAGCTCCTCGTCGGTCGGCTGTTCGGAGAGTTCCGCGTAGGGCCAGAAGCGTTCGAGCGGGCGGTACACCGGTTGATCGGGCAGCACACGCTCGGCAGGTTTTTCGCCAGCCATCGATCTTCGTGGATGGTATCCTCTTCGCTCCCTGCCTCGCAACCGCGCATGACCCTGCGTCGACTGGTGCCTTCGATCGATCTCGTGCTGCGACGCCCGGCCGTGGCACGCGCCATGGACACGCACGGCCGGCGGCGCGTCGCCGACGCCGTGCGCGCCGCCACGGAAGATCTGCGCGGCGGCGCGCGCGCTGATGTCGACGTCACGACGCGCGAACAAGCGGCCGACTGGATCGAAGACCGTGCGCTCGCCACGCTGGCAGAAGTACGGCCGACGCTCGCGCGCGTGATCAACGCCACCGGCGTCGTTCTCCACACCAATCTGGGCCGGGCGCCCCTGGCTGCCGCGGCACTCGAACGCGCGACCGCGATCGCCGGCGGATACTCGAATCTCGAATACGATCTCGCGTCCGGCGAGCGGGGCCATCGCCATCTTCACGCCGAGCGGCTCATTGCGGCGGCGACCGGGGCCGAGGCGGCGCTGGTGGTCAACAACAACGCGGCCGCGGTCCTCCTCACCCTCGCCGCGCTCGCGGCCAGCCGGGAAGTGGTGGTCTCGCGCGGGGAGCTGGTGGAGATCGGCGGCGGTTTTCGTGTGCCGGAGATTCTCGCGCAGTCGGGAGCGACGCTGCGCGAGGTCGGCACGACCAACCGCACGCGCGTGAACGACTACGCCGCGGCAACGAGCGCCCGCACAGCGCTCTTTCTACGGGTGCATCCGTCGAACTTCCGCATCGAAGGCTTCACCGAGCGGCCGGCCCTGCCCGACCTGGTGGCGCTGGCGCGCCGGCTGAGCGTGCCGCTGGTCGAAGATCTCGGCAGCGGCTGGCTCGGGGCGCCCGGCGAGGTCGACGCGCTCGCCGACGAACCTTCTGTCGCGGCCAGCCTGGCCGCGGGCGCCGATGTGGTCACGTTCAGCGGCGACAAGCTCCTTGGCGGGCCGCAGGCGGGCATCATCGCCGGCCGCCGCAGCCTCGTCGAACAGATCGCGCGGCATCCCCTCATGCGCGCGGTCCGGGCCGACAAGCTGGCTTACGCCGCGCTCGAGGCCACCCTGGTGCTGTGGCTTTCGGAAGGGCGGCGCCACGAGATTCCCGCCTACGCGATGCTCACCATTCCCCTGGAAGAGATCGATCGCCGGGCCCATCAACTGGCGGACGAGCTCAGCGGCGTCTCGGGTCTGACGACACACATCCTCGACGGCGTCTCCACGCCAGGCGGAGGGAGCGCACCGGAGACTTCCCTGCCGACCCGCCTCTTGACGCTCTCGCTCGAAGGCATCAGCGCCGCGACCCTCGAGGCGCGGCTCCGCGGCGGCCATCCGCCCGTGATCGCGCGCATTCAGAACGACGCCGTCGTCCTCGATCTGCGAACGGTGTTTGACGGAAGAAGAGGAAGAACTGAGGCGGCGAGTCATCAGTGCAGCCGCGACGACCCGGACGTACAGCGTGCCGTAGGGCGGGCCGGTCGTGAGGCCCGCCGAATCGCCGCGGATTGCAGCCGCAATCCGCGCGTACGTGGCACCTCGGGCGGTCTTCTCTTTAGAAGATCGACGCCACCGACTCCGCAGCAATCGAGATCAGCCGTCCGGGCAGCAGACCGAGGTAGAACACGGCCACCAGGGCGATGATCATTCCGGCGGCGGCGATTGCCGGGACGGCGGGGCGATGACCCGGAGCGCGGTCGTCGGTCATGTACATCATCACGACGATCCGCAGGTAGAAGAAGACCGAGATGACGCTGGTGAGCACGCCGAGCACGGCGAGCGCGATCAGGCCCTCCTGCACGGCCGCGTTGAAGATGTACCACTTGCCGATGAATCCCACGGTCGGCGGGAAGCCGCCAAGCGACAGCAGGAATACCGTCAACATCCCCGCGAGCCCGGGCCGTTCGTGCCACAGGCCCGCGAAATCCCGGACGTCGTCGTGCGGCCTGTCGTTGGTGGAGAGCGCGGCCAGCACGCCGAACGCGCCGAGGTTCGTGACGGCGTAGGCGACGAGATAGAAAAGGATCGCCGTCTTGCCGGCCGCGCTGGCAGCGACGAGACCGACGAGCAGATAGCCGGCGTGCGCAATGCTCGAGTACGCGAGCATCCGCTTGACGCTCGACTGCGCGACCCCGACGACGGTGCCGAGAATCATCGTCAGCGCGGCAATCGCGGAGAGGATGGGCACCCATTCGCCGCGGAGCGGCTCGAGCGCCGAGAGGAAGACGCGCACGAATGCGGCGAACGCGGCCGCCTTGACACCGGTCGACATGAAACCGGTGACCAGCGTCGGCGCGCCCTGATAGGCATCAGGCGTCCACATGTGGAAGGGCACGGCCGAGACCTTGAAGGCAAAGCCGACGAGCAGCAGGATCATCGCCATGACCAGCAGCACGCTGGGCTCGTTGGCGCTGCTTGCCACGCGCAAGCCGAGCGGCGTCGAGCTTGGTCGTGCCGGCCGCCGCGTAGGTCAGCGCAATTCCGTAAAGGAAGAATGCGCTCGAAAACCCGCCAAGCACGAAGTACTTGAACGACGCCTCCGCCCCCGCCTCGCTGGTGCGTTTGATGCCGGTCAGCACATAGACGGCCAGCGACATGATCTCGAGCGCGAGGAAAATGATCAGCAGATCCCGCGTCGCGCCCATCAGCATCATGCCGACGATTGAGAAGAGCATGAGCGCGTAGTACTCGCCCTCCGGCAGATGGTCCCGTTCAGCCGAGCCCGACGACAGCAGGATCGTCAGGATGCCGATCGCGCAGACGGTGACATTGAAGAACAGCGCGAAGTTGTCGCCGAGAATCACGCCGAACCCCGTGCGATTGAGGTCCCATTGCATGATCGACGTGACGATGGCGCCGCCGAGGCCGATGAGCCCGAAGACGCCGTGTGGCATCCGTTCGCCCTTGCGCCGGAACGACTCCGCGAGCAGCACCGCGCACGCCGCCAGCGTGACGACGAGAACCGGAACGATCGTGGCGAAATCTGCGCGCGTCATTTACTGGGCCCAGGGCCCAAGGCCAAGGGCCCAGGGGGAGGTTCGGAGTGTGCGGGCGGCTGGCTCAGCCGTCACGAGGGTTTCCTGGGCCTTGGACCCTTGGCCTTGGGCCTCGTTAGCCCCTGGACCCTGGGCCTTGTTGGCCCTGGGCCTTGGCCCTGTGTTCATGGCCGGCGCACCGATCACCTGCTGCAGCGTCTTGCGTACGGCCGGCTCCATCGGCTCGAGGAACACGCCGGGGACGACGCCCATGAAGATCGCCATCGCACAAATCGGCGCGATCACGAACCACTCGCGGACACTCAAATCGCGCAACCCGCGGTTCTTCGGATTGCTGAGCGGGCCGTAGTTCACGCGCTGGAACATCCAGAGCATGTAGACCGCCGACAGGATGACGCCTGTGGCGGCCACGGCCGTGTAGTACTTCGCGTAGGTCGGGTCGAACAGACCGCCAAACGCGCCCAGGAGGATCAGGAACTCGCCGATGAAACCGTTCATCCCGGGAAGGGCCACCGACGCCAGCGTGATCAGCAGGAACGCCGCCACCAGCTTCGGCATCACCGCCTTCAAGCCGCCGTACTCGGCAATCTGGCGAGTGTGCCTTCGATCCGACAACATCCCGACGATCAGGAAGAGGCCGCCCGTCGAGATGCCGTGCGCGAGCATCTGGTAGACCGCGCCCTGCACCCCGTAGAGGTTCAACGCGCAGATGCCCGAGCACGACAAAGCCGAGGTGGCTCACCGACGAGTAGGCCACGAGCTTTTTCATGTCCGGCTGCACCATCGCGACCAGGGCGCCGTAGACGATGCCGATCACGGCCAGAATCGCCAGGTACGGCGCAAACTCGCGCGCCGCCTCGGGGAAGAGCGGAAACGCAAAGCGCAGCAGGCCGTACGTGCCCATCTTCAGGAGCACGCCGGCCAGAATCACCGACCCCGCGGTTGGCGCTTCGACGTGAGCGTCGGGCAGCCAGGTGTGGAACGGAAACAGCGGCACCTTGATCGCAAACGCGAGCGCGAACGCCAGGAACAGCCAGGTCTGCAGGGCCGCCGGGATGTTCATCGCGATGAGATCCGCCAGGTCGAAGCTCGGCACGCCGGTGACCGACTGGTGGTAGTACGCAATCCAGAGGATCGCGATCAGCATCAGCACGCTGCCGGCCATGGTGTAGAGGATGAACTTCACGGCGGCGTAGATGCGACGCTCGTATCCCCAGATGCCGATGAGGAAATACATCGGAATCAGCATCGCGTCCCAGAAGAGATAGAAGAGGAAGAGATCGAGCGACAGGAACACGCCGATCATCGCCGCTTCGAGCGCGAGCATGAAGAAGGAAAACTCGCGCACTCTGGACTCGATCGACTCCCACGAACAGAGGAGCGAGATCGGTGTCAGGAAGGTGGTCAGGACGACGAGGAACAGGCTGATGCCGTCGACCCCGAGGTGATAGGAAATGCCGAACTCGGGCAGCCACGCGTGCCGCTCGACGAGCTGATAGTCGGCGCTCGCGGGGTTGAACTGCGCCCACATGACGAGGCTGACGACGAACGTCACGAGCGAAACGCCGAGCGCCAACTGGCGCGCGAGCTGATCGCGGCCCTTGCCCGTGGCCAGGATGACGATCCCGCCGGCGAGCGGCAGCGCGACGAGCAGCGTCAGAAGCGGCATGCGGTCCCTACCACAGGTAATACCCCACGATGACCACGACGCCGAGGAACGTCGACATCGCATACGCGCGCATCGAACCCGTCTGCAACCGCCGCAGGACCGCGCTCCAGCCGCGCACGACGAGCCCGACGCCATTGACCGTGCCGTCGATGAGGCCGGCATCGACGCCCCGCCAGAGCGCGCCGGTGGAGATGCGCTTGATCGGCTGCACGATGACGGCGTCGTAGATCTCGTCGATGTAGTACTTGTTCAGCAGCAGGCGGTGCAGGCCGCTGAACCGTTCCGCCAGCGCCGCGGGCGCGTCGGGCCGGCGGCGATAGAAGTAGGTGGCGATGCCGATGCCCGCAAACGCCACCACCGTCGAGAGCGCCATCAGCGCCAGCTCGGTCGTCGTGTTGGGATGCGACTCGCCTTCAGCCGCAGCCGCCGTGGGTGCGGCCGGCTCAGGCGCCCCCACCGCATGGAAGCTCGGCTCGAGAAACGCCTCAATCTGGTTGTGCCCACCCAGCGCGTGCGGCACGCCGACGAACCCGGCAGCGACGGACCCGATCGCGAGCACGACGAGCGCAATCGCCATCGCCGGCGGCGCGTCGTGCAAGTGCGCGCCATGCGCGGGTGCTGCGTGCTGGGTGCTGGGTGCTGGGTGCGCCGCGCGTGCGCGTGCCCATGATCGTGCCCAGTGCCTGGTGCCGAGTGCCCAGTGCCTGCACGTCTTTCGCCGAAGAACGCCATGTAGAGCAGGCGGAACATGTAGGTCGCCGTGAGCAGCGCCGCCACCACGGCCATCAGCCACAGGATGGTGTGGCCGCTCGAAAACGTCTTCCAGAGAATCTCGTCCTTCGAAAAGAAGCCGGCCAGCGGAGGAATCCCGGCGATGGCGATCGTGCCGATGAGGAACGTCCGATAGGTGATCGGCAGCTCCTTCTTCAGCCCGCCCATGTTGCGGAGATCCTGCTCGCCGTGGAGGGCGTGGATGACCGCGCCCGATCCGAGGAACAGCAGCGCCTTGAAGAACGCGTGCGTGTAGAGATGGAAGATGCCGCCGGCAAACGCGCCGACCCCCATCGCCAGGAACATGTAGCCGAGCTGCGAAACGGTCGAATAGGCCAGGACGCGCTTGATGTCGTTCTGGACCAGGCCGATCGTGCCGGCCATCAGCGCCGTCAACACGCCCACGACCGCAATCACATCGAGGGTGAACGGCGCGTGGCTGAAGAGCACGGCGTTCCGGCCAATCATGTACACGCCCGCGGTGACCATCGTCGCCGCATGAATCAGCGCGGAGACAGGCGTCGGGCCCTCCATCGCGTCCGGCAGCCAGATGTAGAGCGGGATCTGCGCGGACTTGCCGGTGGCGCCGAGGAAGAGGAGCAGCGTCGCGCCCGTGAGCACCGTCGCGCCACCCCACGTGGCGGCGTCAGCCGGCAGGCGGGAGACGGCGGTCGCAACGCCCTGGAAGTCGAGCGTGCCGAAGGCCCAGAACAGGGCCAGCATGCCGAGGACGAAGCCGAAGTCGCCGATGCGGTTGACGACGAAGGCCTTCTTGCCGGCGTCTGCCGCTGATGGCTTCGTGAACCAGAACCCGATCAGCAGATACGAGCAGAGCCCGACGCCTTCCCACCCGATGAACATCACCGGGAAGCTCGACCCGAGGACGAGCACGAGCATGAACGCCGCGAAGAGGTTCAGGTACGAGAAGTAGCGCGCGTACTCGCCGTCCGACTCCTCGTGCATGTAGGCGGTCGAGTAAAGGTGGATGAGCGAGCCGATCCCGGTGACGACCAGGATCATCACGGCAGACAGGGGATCGACACGAAACGCCAGCGGGATGTTCAGCGGGCCTGACGAGATCCAGGTGTAGACGGTCTGCTCGATGGCGCGGACGCCATCGACCGGCTGGAGATGCAGCAGGTTCCAGACCGTGACCGCCGAGACGCCGAACGACAGCCCCATCGCGCCGGTGGCGATGAGTCCCGACACGCTCTTGGGCAGCCGGCGCCCGAACAGCGCGTTGATCGAGGAACCCGACGAACGGAAACAGGGGGATGAGCGAGATCACGCGGTCACCACTTGAGCGACGTGAAGGCGTCCGGACTGAGCGTGTCCTTGTGCCGGAAGAGGGCGATGACGATGGCCAGCCCGACGGCCGCCTCCGCCGCCGCGACCGTCATGACGAAGAAGACGATGATCTGCCCGTCCACCGTGCCGAGATAGCGATCGACGGCGACGAACGTGAGGTTGACGGCGTTCAGCATCACCTCGATCGACAGCAGAATCGTGATCAGGTTGCGCCGCAGAAAGACGCCCGCCGTCCCGATGGCGAACAGCACCGCGGACAGCAGCAAGTAGGAATTCAGCGTCGGCTCGGGCATCAGTTCGCGCTCCTTCCGCGCCAGGATGATCGCGCCGACCATCGCGACGAGAATCAGCACGGACGTCGCTTCGAACGCGAACGCGTACTCACGGAACAGCTTGATGCCGATGTCATAGACGTGTGTCGACGAGGGTCGCGCCGCCCGGCAGCGCCGCCGGCTGCAGCCGGCTCATCGCCCAGAACAGCTCGACCGCCAGCAGCAGCGACAGCACGGCGCCGAAGCGCCGCGGCCCGGCGCCGCCCAGGAAGCGCGACTGATAGCCGGTCGGCGGATCCTCCGTCGGGACGTTCAGCAACATCACGACGAAGAGGAAGAGCACCATGATGGCGCCGGCATAAATGATGATCTGAATCGCGGCGACGAACGGCGCGTGCAGCAGCACGTAGAGGCCGGACAGCGCGCCGAACGAGACGATCAGCAGCAGCACGCTGTACATCGGGTTGCGCTGCCCGACGACGAGCAACGACGCGACGACGGCGACCACCGCGAAGAGCCAGAACAGCATCGCGTCCATTCCCGGCCCTCCTTAAAAGCCGCCCGCGATGACGATGAACGCCGTCACGAGCAGGTTGATGACCGCCGCGGGCAGCAGCCACTTCCAGCCGAACTCCATCAACTGGTCGTAGCGGTAGCGCGGCAGCGTCCAGCGCATCCAGATATAGAAGAAGAGCAGCGCGAAGGTCTTGAGCATGAACCAGACCCAGCCGAAGCCGGCCGGCAGCGGGAACGGTCCATGCCAGCCGCCCAGGAACAGGTCGGTGGCGACCGCCGAGACCGTGACCATGTTCACGTACTCGGCGAGGAAGAACAGCGCGAAGCTCATCGAGCTGTACTCGGTGTGGTACCCGGCGACGAGCTCCTGCTCGGCTTCCGGAAAGTCGAACGGCGCGCGGTTGGTCTCCGCGATGCCGGCGGCCATGAAAATGAAGAAGCCGAGCGGCTGGACGAACAGATACCACTTCGGAATGAAACCGAACCAGTAGCCGGCCTGGCCGTCGACGATTTCTCGCAGCGAGAGCGATCCGGCCAGCATGATGACGGCCGCGAACGAGAGCCCGTACGAGATCTCGTAGCTGATCATCTGCGCCGACGACCGCAGGCCGCCGAGCAGCGAGTACTTGCTGTTCGACGCCCAGCCGGCGAGCACGATGCCGTAGACGCCCATCGAGGTGATCGCGAAGATCACCAGCAGTCCGACGTTGACGTCCGCGACGGCAAGATTGATCGGCTGGTCGAGCAGACCGAACAACGTCGTCGACTCGCCGAACGGCACGACCGAGAAGGCGGCAAACGCCGCGGTGGCGGAGAGAACCGGCGCGACGTAGAACAGCAGCGTGTCAGCCGACTTCGGCCGCAGCTCTTCCTTGAAGATCAGCTTGACGATGTCGGCGATCGGCTGCAGCAGGCCGCGCGGGCCGACCAGATACGGCCCGTAGCGCTGCTGGACGAACGCGGCGACCTTGCGCTCCATGTAGACCAGCACGGCGGCTGAAATCTGGAGCGACAGGAAGACGACGCCAATCAGGCTCAGATGCGCGATGAGCTCGGGTGTGATTCCCCAGGGCATGATCAGTGCGCGACGAGCGCGCGGGCGCTCGACCGCCAGGGCGCCGGCACGGTGCAACGGCCTTCCCGGATGTGCGCTTCGTATTCCGCGCGGAACATCTTGACGGTCGAGAGGACGGGCGTCGCCGCGGCGTCGCCAAAGGCACACAGCGTCTTGCCCAGGATGTTGTTCGCGATCGACAACAGCAGATCGAGATCGCGCATTTCGCCTTCGCCACGCTCGATCTTGCCGAGCAGGCGATACAGCCAGTCGCCGCCCTCACGGCACGGCGTGCACTTGCCGCACGACTCGTGCTTGTAGAAGTGCAGCAGGTTCTCCGCCGCCCACACCATGCACGTCGTCTCGTCCATGACGATGATGCCGGCCGAGCCGAGGAACGAGCCGGCCTGCGCGATGCCGTCGAAGCTGGCCGGAACGTCGATCTGATCGGGCAGCAGCACCGGCACCGACGAGCCGCCCGGAATGACGCACTTCAGTTGGTGCCCGCCGCGGATGCCGCCGGCGAACTTCTCGTCGTAGATCAGCTCCTTCAGCGTCACGGTCATCGGCGCTTCGTACGTGCCGGGCCGCTTCACGTGACCGCTGATGCAGAAGAGCTTCGGGCCGCCGTTCTTCTCGGGGCCGAGCTTCGCGAACCACTCCGCGCCGCGTTCGACGATGAGCGGCACGTTACAGAGCGTCTCGACGTTGTTGACGGCCGTCGGGCAGTTGTAGAGCCCCTCGACGGCCGGGAAACGGCGGCTTGATCCGCGGCTGGGCGCGCTTCCCTTCCAGCGACTCGATGAGCGCCGTTTCTTCGCCCGCTTCATACGCGCCGGCGCCGCGATGCACGTAGATCTCGCAGTCGAAGCCGGTGCCCATGATGTTCTTGCCGAGGTAGCCGGCCGCGCGCGCCTTGGCGAGCTCGGCCTCGAGCACTTCCTGCACGTGGTAGAACTCGCCGCGAATGTAGATGTAGGCGACCTTCGCGCCGATCGCGAAGCAGCCGATCAGGCAGCCTTCGAAGAGCAGGTGCGGGTTGCGCTCCATGAGCACGTGGTCCTTGAACGTGCCCGGCTCGCTCTCGTCGGCGTTGCAACAGATGTACTTCGGCTTCGGCGACTTCTTGTCGACGAACTGCCACTTCATGCCGGTCGGAAACCCGGCGCCGCCACGGCCGCGCAGCCCCGACGCCTTGACCATGTCGACGATGGCGTCCGGCGTCATGCCCAGCGCCTTCTTCAGCGCCTGGTAGCCGCCCTGCTTCTGGACGTACGAGTCCAGCGTGAAGCTGTTCGGCTCGCGAATGTACTTCGTCAGTAGCGGTTCCATCACGCCGGCTCCACTTTCAGATAGCAGCCCGTCACCGTCGCTGCGGCGCCGCGCTGGCGGAGTCCGTCGACAAGCACGCGCACGTCTTCGGGCTTCTGGCATTCCTGCCAATGGTCGTTCACGCCGACGACCGGCGCGCGGTCGCAGGCGCCGAGGCACTCGACCTCGAGCAGCGTGAATTCGCCGGCGTTGTCGGTCTCGCCCGGCGCGATGCCGAGCGTCTTCGACAGTTCCTCGGTGACCCGCTCGGCGCCCATCAGCGCGCACGAGAGCGTCCGGCAGACCAGCAGCACGTGCTTGCCGACCGGGCGCGTGTAGAACATCGTGTAGTAGGTGACGACGTCCTCGACGTCGGCCGGCGTGCAGCCGATCGCGGACGCCACGTGCTTCATCGCGTTGCGGGTGAGATAGCCCTGCTGATGCTGCGCGAGATAGAGCGCGGCCAGAATCGCGGACTTGCGCTGCTCGGGCGGATACCGCGCGCAGATCTCCTCGAGCTTCGCGCGATTCTCGTCGGTGTAGGTGAACACCGGCCCTTCTTCAGGCAGCGCGCGCGCGGACTTGTGATGTCCGCGGCCGTAGTCCATGTCGGATGAAAAGTCATGACTTGGGCCCCGTCAGAGGTCTCAGCAAGATCGCTCGCAGGCGACCCCACCCCCGGCTCGCCCGCGCTGCGGCGCTCGCTTCGCTCGCTCTCCTCGCGCGGACTCTTGCCGCTCATCGGTCAACGTCTCCCATGACGACGTCCGTCGATCCAATGACCGCGATCAAGTCGGCGATCAGGCCGCCGACGACCATCTTCGGGAGCGCCTGGCAGGCGTAGAAGCTCGGCGCGCGGGGTTTGACGCGGATCGGCCGGTTGCCGCCGTCGGAGACGAGGTAGAACCCGTGCTCGCCGCGCGGGCCTTCGATCGGCACGTAACACTCGCCCTTCGGCACGTTGAAGCCCTGCGAGTAAATCAGGAAGTGCTGAATCAGCGCTTCCATCTCGGTGTAGACACGGTCCTTGGGCGGCGGCACGTAGCGGAAATCGCCGCAGTCGTAGGCGCCGGTCGGCGAGATCCGCGCGAGCGCCTGCTGGCAGATCTTCGTGCTCTCGCGCATCTCCTGCATCTTCACCTGGTAGCGCGCGAAGACGTCGCCCTCGGTCGCGGTCGGAACGTTGAAGTCGAACGTCTCGTACTTGAGGTACGGGAACGTCTTGCGGACGTCGTACGGGATGCCGACCGCGCGGGCCAACGGGCCGACCAGGCCCATCGCCAGCGTCTCTTCGCGCGAGAGCTTGCCGACGCCGACCGTCCGCTTCGTCCAGACCTGGTTCTTGGTGAGGAGCTTCTCGTACTCGTCGAGCTTGCCGGGAAACTTGTCGAGAAACGCCTTCGTGGCCTCGTGGAACCCGCGCGGCAAATCCTCGCGCAGCCCGCCGATGCGGATGTAGCTCGGAAAGAGCCGGAATCCTGCCAGCCGCTCGTTCAGGTCGAGCAACTGCTCCCGCTCGCGGAAGCAGTACATCATCACGGAGATCGCGCCGATCTCCATGCCGTGCGTGCCGAGCCAGACCAGATGGCTCGCCAACCGCTGCAGCTCGGCGATGAGCACGCGAATCCAGATCACGCGATCCGGCATCGCGGCTTCGATGCCGATCAGCCGCTCGGCTGACATACAGAACGCGAGGCTGTTCGACTGCGCGCCGAGATAATCCATCCGCTCGACGAGCGGGACGACCTGCTGCCACTTCTTCTGCTCGGCCGTCTTCTCGATCCCGGTGTGGAGATACCCGATCGTCGGATCGATCTTGACGATGTTTTCGCCGTCGAGCTCGAGCACCAGACGCAAGACGCCGTGCGTGCTGGGGTGCTGCGGCCCCATGTTGACGGTCATCGTTTCGGATCGAAGTTCTGGCATTCCTGTCTCGCCTGTCTAAAAACCTGTCTTTACTGACATGAAGGGCATGAAGGGAGTGAAGTTCGGCCTTCACCTTCCTTCATCGTCTTCATGTCTTTTGATCCGAGCCCGGCAATCGCGCCTGTGTGGCCGCGCGATCGCGCTCGGCCCGAATATTCGCCGCAAACTCCTCCACCGAGAGCTGCACCGGTGACCAGGCCGCGGTGTCCTTGCGGACCTGCACTGGATAGTCCTTCCGGAGCGGATGCCCTTCCCAGTCATCGGCCGTGAGAATCCGCCGCAGGTCGGGATGGCCATCGAACGAGAGCCCGAACAGATCGAACACTTCGCGTTCCGGCCAGTTCGCGGCCGGGAACACGCTGACCAGGCTCGGCACGCGCGGATCGGCGCCCGGGACGCGCACTTTGACGCGCAGGCGGCGCGGCTCGGCGGCCGACACGTAGCCGGGCGCCTTGTAGGCCTCGCCGAGGCACGCCAGGTGGTACACGACCTCGTACCGCGGCTCCGCGGGCAGGTAGTCGGCCGCCGTCACGTCCGCGAAGAAGGTGAACTGGAGCGCGGGGTCGTCACGCAGCGTCTCCATCACCTCGAGCAGATGCTCGCGGTCGACGAAGATCGTCGGCATGTCGGGGCTCGTCGCCGCTTCGATCGCGGCGTCGGGCTGCCGGTGACGGAGGAGGTCGACGACGGACTCGGCGCTCATGCGCTCATCCGTGACGTGTCGATCTTGCGCTGGAGTTGGACGATGCCGTAGATGAGCGCCTCCGGCCGCGGCGGGCAGCCAGGCACGAAGACGTCAATCGGCACCACCTGGTCGCACCCCTGGACGATGGCGTAGTTGTCGAACACGCCGCCGCAGCTGGCGCACGCGCCCATCGAGATCACCCACTTGGGCTCGGGCATCTGGTCGTAGATGCGGCGCAGCACGGGCGCCATTTTCCGCGACAGCCGGCCGGCGACGATCATCAAGTCGGATTGCCGCGGCGAGCCGCGAAAGACTTCGGCGCCGAACCGCGCGATGTCGTACCGGCCGCAGCTCATCGCCATCATCTCGATCGCGCAGCACGCCAGGCCGAACGTGACCGGCCAGATCGCCGATCGGCGCGCCCACTGCACCATCTTCTCAACCGTCGTCGTCAGATATTGGGATTTCGATATCAGCCATAGCAATCTCTAATCAGTCGAGGCAGAGGCTCAGACCCGCCTTACGGCAGCAGGGTCAGCCCCTCATCTTTCGGCGCGCTCCGCGCGCTTGCCTCTCTTCGAGGTGGAGGGGTCAGACCCGGCTTACGCCAAGCAGGGTCAGACCCCTCATCTTTCTCTGGTACCACTCCAATCAAAGGCCCCCTTGCGCCAGACGTAGACGTATCCGGTCACCAGGAGGCCGAAAAACGTGACGACTTGCCAGTAGCCGACCATCCCGAGATCGCGGAAGGCGACCGCCCAGGGATAGAGGAAGGCTATTTCGATGTCGAAGAGCAGGAAGATCATGGCGACGAGGTAGAACTTGACGGACTGACGCTCGCGCGCGTCGCCGACGGCGGGCATGCCGCACTCGTAGGGCGCAGACTTTTCGGGCGTCGGCTTTCTCGGGCCGATGAACTGGGACAGCAGGACGTTACCGGCGGCAAAGCCGATCCCGAGGCCGATCATGATCACGATGGGCAGAAAGCCAGATATCACGTCGGGGTCTCCGGGCGGGATCTTGCGGGCGCTTGTGCCCCGGAAGATCAAGCAACGATAACGAAAAACAGGGTTTCGGGCAATGGCGAAGTCGGTCGGGCCCTACGGCCATGACCTGCAGCAAGACACTCCCCGCCAGAACTCAATCGAACGCCGGATTCCGGCGGTAGTCCTGAAAGCTGCGCTGCTGCTGGTCCCGCCGCGAGAGCACTGGATCGGTGTACGGCCACGCGATGCCGATGTCCGGATCGTTCCAGGCGATGCCGCCCTCGGCATCGGGCCGGTAGTAGCCCGTCTGCTTGTATTGCACTTCGCAGTAGTCCGAGAGCGTCGCGAACCCGTGCGCAAAGCCGACCGGCACGTAGACGAGCCGCTTGTTCTCGGCCGAGAGCTCGATCGAGAACCACTGGCCGAACGTCGGTGAGCTGGCGCGCAGATCGACCGCGACATCGAGCATCCGTCCGACGGTGCACCGCACCAGCTTGCCGAGCGGTTCGCGCATGTCCTGATAGTGCATCCCGCGAAGCACGCCGTAGCGCGAGGCGGAGTGCGAGTCCTGCACGAAGTCGTGCGGCAGACCGGCCGCGGCGAAGTCCGCCTTGTTCCAGCTCTCGAGGAAGAACCCGCGATCGTCCTTCGCGTGGTCGATGTCCACGACGACCAGCCCCGCCAGCGGGGTGGGGGTCACATGAGTTTTCATAGTCAGGTTGTGAAGGTCAGGAGACGGGCGATCGGCTGCCGTACTGAGCCTGATAGTAGGCCTTGAACGCCGGATCCTGTTCCTTGATCGGGCGCCACCACCACTCGTTCTGCTGGAACCATTCCACCGTCTTCGCCAGGCCGGTCTCGAACGGCACCTGTGGTTGCCAGCCGGCGGTTCTGAGCTTCGTCGTATCGAGCGAGTAACGCCGGTCGTGGCCCGGCCGGTCGGCGACCGGCTTGATCAGGGCGTCGGTGCGACCGACCAGACGCAGGATCGTCTTCGTCAGCTCGATGTTGGTGAGCTCGTGGCCGCCGCCGACGTTGTACACCTCACCCGGCTGGCCCTGGTCGATGAGTTGATCGATCGCGCGGCAGTGGTCTTCGACGTGCAGCCAGTCGCGGACGTTCAGGCCGTCGCCGTACAGGGGCACGGGGATGTTGTCGATCGCATTGGTGATGAAGAGCGGAATGACCTTCTCCGGAAACTGGTTCGGCCCGTAGTTGTTCGACGCCCGCGTGACGATGACCGGCACGCCGTAGGTCGCCCAATAGCTGTAGGCGAGCCGATCGGCGCCGGCCTTGCTGGCCGAGTACGGATTGCGCGGCCGCAGCTCGTCGGTTTCCCGACTGTGCCCGGTCGGCACGGTGCCGTAGACCTCGTCGGTCGAAATCTGGACGAACTTGCGGAGGCGCGGGGCGGAGCGTGCCGCCTCGAGCAGGACGAACGTGCCGATGACGTCGGTGCGGATGAAGTCTCCGGCGGCCAGGATCGACCGATCGACGTGCGTTTCGGCCGCGAAGTGCACGACGACGTCCGCCTGCTGGACGAGCGGCGCGGCGACGCCGGCGTCGGCGATGTCGCCCTTGACGAACGTGTGGCGCGGGCTGTCGATCACGTCCTGCAGGTTCTCCATCCGGCCGGCGTACGTCAGCTTGTCGAGCGTCGTGATGTGCCAGTCGGGATGCGCGCCATGCGCCCAGCGCACGAAATTGGACCCGATGAATCCGGCGCCACCCGTGACGAGAACCTCTACCATCGAATGCCTACCTCGGAATTGTCGCCGAGCATGAAACGGTACGCGGACGGCCGCACCGGCAGGCGATGGATGCGGACGTTGCGTCCGATCAGGCTGTCCTCGATCCGGTTGGCGAGGTCGGTGATCACGGCGCCCTCGAGCACGATGCTGTGCTCGATTTCGGTGTCGCGCACTTCGACGCGATTGCCGATCGACGTGAACGGCCCGACGTAGGCGCCGGAGATGCGCGCTCCGGCGCCGATCAGCGCGGGGCCCCGCACGACGGAGCGCTCGATCTGCGCGCCTGCCTCGATCACGACCTTCCCTTCGACGCGCGACTCGGCGTCCACCGTGCCGTCGATGCGGCGCTCGATCGTGTCGAGGATCAGGCGATTGGCCTCGAGCATGTCCTCGAGCTTCCCGGTGTCCTTCCACCAGCCTTCGACCAGGTGCGGGCGCACCTCGAGGCCGCGATCGATCAGGTCCTGAATGGCGTCGGTGATCTCGAGCTCGTTCCTGAAACTGGGCTTGATGCGCTTGACCGAGGTGAACACCTCGTGGCTGAACATGTAGACGCCGACCAGCGCGAGATCGCTCTTCGGTTCCTTCGGCTTCTCCACGAGGCGGACGACGCGGCCGCCGGCCAGCTCGGCGACGCCGAACATCTGCGGGTCGGGCACGCGGGTCAGCAGAATCTGCGCCGCCGGCCGCTCGCGTTCGAATTCCTCCACGAACCGGCTGATGCCGCGGTTCAGGAGGTTGTCGCCGAGGTACATGACGAACGGATCGCCGTTGATGAACGCCTCGCTGATCATCACCGCGTGCGCCAGGCCCCGCGGGGCGTCCTGTTCGATGTATTCGACCCGCGCGCCGAACCGTGAGCCGTCGCCGACGGCGGCCCGGATCTCAGCCTGCGTGTCGCCGACCACGATCCCGATGTCGCGAATGCCGGCGGCCACGAGCGCCTCGAGCCCATAGAAGAGCACCGGTTTGTTCGCGACCGGCACCAGCTGCTTCGCACTGGTATAGGTAATCGGGCGGAGCCGCGTGCCCTTTCCGCCACTCAGGATCAGACCCTTCATCGGGGAGCTATCTTATCGCGATCGTGCGCGTCTCCCGCGAGGGCTTCACGTGAATCACACATCTCCCGGCGGTGCCGGAAGCCGAGGCAGGTCCTCGACCACGAAGCGAATACGCCCCAGGCGCTCTCTGCCAACGCTGAGTCCCACAGCGACGATTCGCTCGTTGCTGATGCTTCTCGATGCGAGCAGAACGCGTTCGGCATACCCCGCTTCAAAAAGTCGGGCGATGTCGTCGCTCGTGCCCAGCACTGGGACGCCGTAGATTCTCCGGCCGAGCTTGTTCGGGTCGTCATCGACGAAACCCACCGGCACCAGACCTTCTTCCGGCGCGTCGAGCAGCTTGCGGACGAGCGCAGCCCCCAGGTCACCGGCCCCCCACACCAGCAGGCGGGTCGAGCTTTCGCTCATCGTCCGACGAAGCATGACGCCGAGCAACCTGAATCCGATCCGGGACGACATGAGAAGCGACGCGAACACGATGACATCGATGAGAAGCGCGCCGCGTGACAACGCGCCAAGGCGGAGCCAGATGACGGCAATCACGAATGCTGCCGCGGACCCGTAGAGGACACCGCGAACAATTCGCAGGAAGTCGTGCAGGCTCGCGTAGCGCCACACGCTCGCGTACGCGCCCGCAGCCTGAAGCATTGCCACCTTCGTGACGATGATGACCGGAAACACGATGGTCAGGTCCCGCGCGGTTTCGCTCGGTATGTCCCCGTCGAATCGAAGAAGGAACGCCGCAACGAGCGCAACCATGGCCAGGATGAGATCCAGCAGGACCTCGAACACGCGCCGCTTGTATCCAAAGGCCTGAAACCATCCGAACAGACCGACCGCCCGGTCTCCCGTGGGAGGCGTGTCGGTGTGCGCGAGATGAATCGCCACGAAGGCCAACGAGATGACGAGCAGCGGGGCGCCCACCCAGACCCCGGCGCTGAAGCCGGTGCGCGCCGAGAGCGCGATGATTCCGCCAAGCGCGCTGACGGCTATCAGCACGCTGACGGCAACCTTCTCAGACAGGCCCAGCGTGACCAGCCGATGGGACGTATGGTCGAGGCCACCCTGTGAGACGGGCCGGCCTCGGATCAGGCGCATGAGCGTCACGAACGTCGTATCGAAAATGGGAACGAGCATCACCATCACGGGCGCGGCGATGACGACGAGGACCGAGCGCGACCGGCCGTAGTTCTGGTGAAGCGCCAGGACCGACAGCGTGTAGCCCAGGAAGAGCGCGCCACAGTCGCCCATGAAGATCGACGCCGGTTTCCAGTTGAAGACGAGAAATCCGAGAAGCGCTCCAGCCAACGCCGCGCTGATTCCGGCAAGCGCAGTCTGCTCCAGCAGCAGGAAGAATGCGCACTGAAACAGGGCCACGACGATCGCAACCCCACCCGA
Source organism: uncultured Acidobacteriota bacterium (assembly GCA_963816795.1). Classification (GTDB taxonomy): domain Bacteria; phylum Acidobacteriota; class Vicinamibacteria; order Vicinamibacterales; family SCN-69-37; genus CAWFLT01. The sequence continues at coordinate 153,641 of CAWFLT010000014.1, forward strand.
GAGCCCATCCATGTTGTCGAGGAGGTTCGTCGCGTTGGTGATGCCGATGATCCAGAAGAGGCTCAATGCCTGGTCGAGCATCGGAAAGGGCGTCCAGGGAAGCGTGGGGCCGAAGGCGACGGTGACGCCGGCGATGAGCGCCTGGCCCGCCAGTTTGACATACGGCTTCAGTGGAAAGATGTCATCGATCAACCCGAGGCAAAACATCGCCGCGGCCCCGGCGAGAATCGGCCACTCATGAAAGTAGGCCAACGCCGGCGCAAATGCGACAAAGATGCCCACGCCACCGGCGAGCGCAACAGGTTGCTGGTGCCAACGCTCGGTCCGAGGGTTGGTGACGAACCCTATCCGCCGCGCGAACGCACGCATGGCATACGTCGCGGTCAGCCCGAGGGCGGCCGCCACGACGAGAATCGTCAGAATCCAGACGCCGTGTTCCATGGCTCAGCCGGTCTTTGTCGCTCGGAGCGACTCTCGAACGCGATCACGTCGCGGATGATTGTAACCGGGCCGCCCGCGGCAGACGACCGTGGCGAAGCGAGCTCTGATCAGGGACCCTTCGCCCTTGAACAACCCGGGACCCGGCCCGATAATCGCAGAAATGGCCACGAACGGGACCGTCTTGTGACGAGGAGGATCGGGTGGCTGTCCCTCGTCGCGTTTGCCATCCTCGCCGCGACGTTTTTCCTCAGGACCACCGGCATCCACCTCGATGCCAACAACTATCTGTTCATCGCTTTCCGGGGGATCCGCTCGGCGACAGCGCGACCACGGGAAAGCCGTGGCTGTTCTACTGGTTCAACTACGCGCTCATCAACAGCATCGGCCTGCTGTTCGGACGATTTCGGGCGATCTCGCTCGATCTGTTCTACATGGCCGCGTTCGCGATCAGCCTGGCGTGGGCTATCGCGCGCCTTCACACCGAGGATTCAAGGCTCGACCTTCTGTTGCGGATATCCCTGGTAGTAGGCTCCGCGCTCGCGCTCGTCAGTGGAACGGTCCTGATGATGGAGGCGGCGGCAATCCCCGCGCTCACGGTGGCCCTGGGATGCGCGGCGACAGGCGCATCGACCCGGCGCTCTCGAGCGGCGCTGCTGGCGTCGAGCGCCGTGGCGGCCGCCGTCAAGGCGACGACGATTCCCGGGCTGCTTCTGATCGCGCTGGCGTTTTTCGCGCGCTTGCAAGGCCGGACGCTGTTGATTGCGGTCGGCGCGACGGCCGGCCTTGCCGTGAATGCCATCGGGCTCCGGTGGCTCGGTCCGCGTTCCGTCATCGAGTACGGCGGGATCGGCGATCTGTGGTCTCTGCACCTCATCGCCGAGAGACTGCCGCGCACGGGCCCGCACCTGGCCCTGTGGCTCGCGTTCGTCGGTGTCAGCCTCGCGGTCGTGGCCGTCGCGTCGCCTCGTCGCGTGTTCCAGGATCGCGCACTACGAGTTCTCGCGCCCGGGTCACTGGCCGCGGTCTTCCTCTTTCAATTCGTGTCCACGTACGATTTCGCGCGCTACTGCTATCCGGCGATGTGGGTGGCGCTCCTCTGGGTCCTGCTGACCGCGGACGTGAGGAAACGGTCGCTGGTCGCGGCGCTCCTGGCCGTGGAAGTGGCCATGGCCGCACCGCTGTTCATGCGGTCGACGGATCGCTTCAGATTCTGGCCTGAGCTGTTCAAGCGGGAGATGATTAACTCGAGCGGCACCATGTTTCCCGGCACTCGTATCTACGGCCTGGCCGCGCGTCAGCTCCTGCGCGACAGCAACCCGTGCGTGTGGATCAACTCGGAGAACGGCGAGCGGAACGAACTCCTCAAGCAGTTCGCGCGGCCGATGTTCCCGGCGAGCAGGATGCACGTGTCTCCCGCCTTCGATCCTGACCACGATCCGGCCTGCACGTGGTCGACCACGATTCGCATGTGGAGGGAGCACGTCGAGAGCCCCGCCGTCGGCTGCGCCGCCTCGTGCGGACCGTGCGAGTTTCAGATGATGGAGTACTTCTTCCTCAAGCCCGGTTGGGTCAGAAACCAGGTGTGCTGGCCGCAGACCGAGGTTCGCCGGCCCTGACCCGCGCGAGACTCATGCCGCACCAGACAATCGCCGGGAAGACCTGGACGATCACGCGATCGAGGGACGTGCGGAGCTGCCACGCGAGATTGTGGGGCGTCACGATGTAGACCAGGATGTCGGCGGCGATGAGCGTCCCGGCACACGTGAGGCCGAGCATCGGGCCGATCGGCACCGGACGCCGGATTCCTACCGCCAGAACGAACATCGCCAGAATCGGCAGCACGCCGACGTGACTTGCCCGGCCGAACCAGAGTTCCTTGCCGACCGCGGTCGCGACCGTCTCGATGCGATGGACGTTTTGCACTTTCGAGAGCACGCGGCCGATCGACTGCTGGCGCATCATGTCGTTTGGCGGCGCGAAGAACAGCTTGAACACCACCAGCGCCGCCAGGATTGGCGCTGCGCCGGCAAACAAGGGCGCGATGCGGGCGAGCCCCCGCCACCGATTGGATCGATAACTCCAGGCCGCGCAGATTACGAGGACGATCCCGGCGAAGGCGAGGCCTTCGTTCTTGGTCCAGGCTGCGAGGCCTGCGGCGACGCCCGCGACTGCCCACCACCCGGGCCGGCTGTCAACCTCCGTGGCTCGGCCGATGAGCACACAAGTCGTGAGGATATAGAAACCGAGCGGGATATCCGCGCACTGAGCGACGGCGTTGGCGAGGAACGCCGGGCTCGCGAGGATCATCACCGCGGTCAGAACACCGCGCCAGGCGGTCGCCGAGCGGCTGACTGACATCGCCGCCGTCGCGACGATGCCGGCACAGAATGTCGCGGCCAGCAGGATCGGCACCGTGACGCGCTCTTCGCCGATGTACGCCCACGCGCGGGCAACCGAGACCGGGACGAGGAGCGGATAGTCCGGGTGTGACCAATCCAGCGCCGGCGAGAACGCCTGCATCCAGACGTCCGGGTAGCCGCGAAAGAGAAATCGCGCCCGCGCGTTCCAGATGGCCCACGCATCCCAGATCCCATGTGGTGCCGTCACGCTCGCGGCGACGAAATACACGCCTGCGCCGGCAAGCGCGACAATGAGCAGCGGCTGCGGCGCCCACCGAGCGGCCCACCGGCGCGGGCCGTCCTCGTTCCGCGCGGCAGGCGATTGGGCGACGCGCCACACGACGAGGCAGGCGAGGGCCCAAACCGTGGCGTCGATCGCCATCACGGCGCTCCACGACGCGAGCGGAAGGAGCATGCTTGCCCACCACACGACCGACGACGTCCCGAGCCCGAGGCCCGCGGCAGTGGGAAGGTGCGTCAGGAATCCGCTTCGCTCACCGCTCAGCCGCATGAGCAGCAATGCCCATGCGAGCACCGGAAGCACCATGCCGATGGAAACCCATGTCATCGCGAGACCCGCCGGAACACCCGCAGGTTGACGGCGAACGTCTTGACCAGCGCGAAGCGCGCGTCCTCGCCCAGTCCCGGTGTTCCGGTTGGGATGCCGTATTCGATGACGAACTCCTGATCGATCGATCGAACCACCGTGCGGGGCGCGAGTGAGTACCGGCAGGAAGTACCACTCCCGCGTCGCGTCGCCACCCGAGACGTTCAGGAAACCGACCGGGCCACTTGCCGGCAGCAACGCCGTCAGTTCGCGATTCGCCAGATCCTGACTCGTGTCGGGCGCGTCGCGCGCCAGCTGCCGCAGCCGGCCCCAGATGTGCAGATTCCATTGCGCGACGGGGAGCATGTCCGACGCGGGCAGGCACAAGAGCAGCAGAACCGCGCCACCGGCAATCGCCCGTGCAGGTCGGATCCAGCGAGGGGAAGGACTCTGATCGCACCGGCAGCCCTCCCTCAGGCCCGTCCGCGATCGGCCGGGACGATGCGACGAAGGGTGTAGATGTCGGTCTTCTCGAGCTCGGCCCACTGAGCGGGCAAGTCCGCCCACGGATCCCAGACGGCACTCAGCAATCGGCCGGTAATGCCGTCGCTGGCGGCCGAACCAAGAAAGACGCTGAGCGCCGCGCCGGTTTCGAGCGGCGTTCCGCCTTCGGCCTTCGTCTTGACCATCCGATCGAAGAACGCCTGACCAACCCGTTCAGGCCCTGCGGCCAGCACTTCGTCGAGCATCCGGGTATTCAACGCGCCCGGTGCGATGGCGTTCACGTCGACGCCGAACTCGCGCAGTTCGAGCGCGATCGATTCCGCGAAGCGGACGATCGCAGCCTTCGATGTCGCGTACGCGCTGAGCCGCGGCAGCGGCGCGGTCGCACCGCCACCGGAGATCTGCACGATCTTTCCGTAGCGATGTGTCTTGAAGTGCGGGATGAACGCGCGGCACGGCAGCACCGATCCGTCGATGTTGATGCGGACCGCGCGGCTCCACTCGTCCCAGTCGACGTCTTCGCTCGGTCCCATCGGGCCGTAGACGCCGGCGTTACAGACGAGCACATGGATGCGCTCGAATGCATCGAAGGCGGCCGCGGCCACCCGGCCCACGTCCGCGACCTCAGAAACATCCGCGGCCACGGCGACCACGCGCTGGCCGGCGCCGGCCAACGCACGCAATTCGTCAGCCGCCGCCTGGAGCTTGTCCGGATCGCGCGCGCAGATGCACAGACTCGCGCCGGCCTCGACGTAGGCGCGCGCCATCGCGAGACCGAGTCCCTGATTCGCGCCGGTGATGACGGCGGTGCGTCCTTCGAGCGCGCGCGGTGCGGCCATCACGACGGTCTCCCGACCGACACCACGCGGAACCGCGGATCCTTGTCGAGCCGTCCGCGCAAGAAGCCGTTGGCGTCGATGATCAGGCCGGACGGAAGCGCGGCCGCGAGGGCATCTGGATCAATCGTGCGATACACGGGCCACTCCGTTGCGACGACCAAAGCGTCAGCCTTCGCCAGCGCCTCGACGGGGTCCGTCACGTGACGCACACGGACGGCCAGGTCGGCGGGCAAGGCCGCGACGGCGGGATCGTGCGTGATCACGATCGCCCCTTCGCCGGCGAGCCACTCGGCCAGGGCCACGGATTCGGACCGGCGCAGCGTGTCCGTTCCTGGCTTGTAGGTCAGTCCCCAGATCGCGATGCGCTTCCCGCGCACGCTGCCGAGCTCGAGTTCCAGGCGGCGTCGCGGCCACGCGCGATGGGCCAGATTGCTCTCCAGGACGCCGTCAAAGAGCGGCGTCCGCACACCGGTCTCCGCGCCGGCGGCGCGGATATAGGCAATGTCGCGGGCCAGGGTCCCGCCCGCGAACGCGACGCCTGGCGAGACGTACGCCGAGGGTCCAATTCGCCGTTCGGTCTTGAGGCCGCGCTCGACTTCACGGGCATCGGCGCCCATCCGCTCGGCGACGGCGGCGATCTCGTTGATGAACGCGACGGACGTCGCCAGGAACGAGTTCACGGCGTGCTTGGTCATCTCCGCGGACTCCACGGACATCCATTCGAGGCGATCGGTGATCGGCGCGAACAGCGCTGCCAGCCGAAGGCGATCGGCTTCAGTGCGGACGCCGATGACGACGCGATCGGGCTGCGAGAAGACCTCGAGCGCCTTTCCGAGACGCAGGTTTTCGGGCGAACACGCGAACGCGAATCCCGCCTCGGGCCGCCGCGCGCGGGCCTCCGCCTCGAGCGTCCGCGCCGTCCCAATCGGCAATTGGGACGACAGCAGGAACAGGCTCCCGGGCTCGGCATCTGCCATCGCGGCGATCACCTGATCCATCACAAACGCGGTATCCGCGCGGTCGTCGGCGTCGACCGGGGTGTCAAAGGTGATCCAGATGATCTCGGCGCCAGCCAGAGCCTCGCGCCGATCGCGGTGCACGCTGAGCGTCCCGCGCTCGATCTGCTGCTTCAGCAGGTCGGCGAGGCCGGGCTCCTGGATGGGCGGCGTGCCACCCTCCAGACCGATGACCGTCGATGTCTCCGGATCCCAGGCGCGCACGCGATGCCCGGCAGCGGCGGTGGCCGCCGCGGTGACCGACCCGAGGTGCCACAGCCCGAGGACGGCGACATTCATGCGACCGGCTGAGACCCGGCGAGCTGGAACCCGGCCTTGCGCCCGTCCTCGTGAAACATCTTCACGGTGTCGAGGCTGAACTCGTCGAGGTCCTTGCCAAGCGTCGGGAGCTTCGCGAGGATGTCGGACGTGGCCGTGATGATGTGACAGCCGACGGCATCGGCCTGAACCACGTTGAGGAGTTCGCGCGGACTGGCCCAGATCAGCTCGACGCCCGGATAGGCGTTCACCATCTCGACCGCCGCGGCCATGATCGGCATCGGATCACGTCCCGCGTCAGCGATACGGCCGGCAAAGACGGAGACGCATGCCGCGGGCCCCGCGACGAGCGCGTCGCACACGGTCCGGACCTGGGCCAGGGTCATGAGGGCGGTGGCGTTGATCTTGATGCCGTCCCGCGAGAGCGCCGTGATGAGCGGCGCGGCCGATTCGCCTCGGGTATTGGTGATCGGAATCTTGACGTAGACGTTGTCGCCCCAGGCCGCGATCTGGCGCGCCTGCCGCGCCATCTCGTCCCATTCGTCCGAAAACACTTCGAAGGAGATCGGGCGATCGGGAATCGCGCGCAGCACCTCACGCGCAAACTGCTCGTAGTCCTGGACGCCGGCCTTGCGCATCAGCGTCGGGTTGGTCGTGAAGCCCTTGATCAGCGGGTTTCCGTAGAGCTTGACCATCGACGCGAGGTCCGCGCCATCGGCAAATAGCTTCACGTTGAGGTTGGTGGCGTTCTTCACTGCGTGCTCCTTCTTCTGGCCGAGAATCCAGGCCGCGGCGGCCGTCAGCGTGCGGACCTGTGCGTCAGGCATGGCCTGCCACGGGTTGGCTTCCCCGTATCCGTCCCCGATGAGCACGGTCAGGCAGCCGGCACGACGGCCGGCTTCGATATCCGACCAGCGATCACCGATCATCACGCTCCTGGCAGGATCCAGGGCCAGGCTTCGCGCGCTGTCGAGAATCATGCCTGGCTTGGGCTTGCGGCACTCGCACCCGTCGGCATTGTCGTGGTAACAGACCCGAAAGTCGTCGAGGGGCAATCGCCGCTGGATTTCGCGGTTGATGGCCTCGACGTCCTCCCGTCGCTGCGTGCCGCGGGAGACGTCTGGCTGGTTGGTCACGGCGACGAGCGCGTAACCGGCGCGACGCAGGGCCTGGAGCGACGCCGCAGCGTCCTCCGGGATCTCGAGATCCTGGGTCGTCCTGGGCGGGAACGGACGGCCACCCCGGATCACGGCCCGGTTCAGCACGCCGTCGCGGTCGAGAAACACCGCATGGCGGCCCCGATCGGTTGACATCGCGGGCATGTTACCCCGAAGCGGTTGAGTGCGGACACGGCGCGCGGCATAATCACCGGAGCGTGTCACGCTCGTCGAGTCGGAACGGCCGGCCTGGATTTCCCGCCGCCGCCGGGCGCGGCCACGGCGCGCTGGACCGGTACGGCCTTCGCGGTGGGCGGTGAGACCCGTCGGATCCTCGCGTACGGCTCTGCACCCTCGGGCTGGACCGATCACCTCACGGACCTGCACGAAGCCACGGCCGGCGCCGACCATTTCATCGACGTGGCGTCGCGAGCCCACGCCGTGAGTGAAGTGGCGCGGGTCGCGAGCCGGCCCGGTGCGGTGATCCTCGAAGTGGGGATTTCGTCGGGCTTCCTGCTCAACGAGATGATCGCCCGGCTGCCCCAGGCGACGTTTATCGGCGCGGACTACACGCTCGGCACACTGGAAAAGGCGGCTCAGCGCCTCCCGGGGCACGTGCCGCTCCTGCAATTCGATCTGACCGAGTGCCCGCTGCCGACGGCAAGTGTCGACGCGGCGGTGCTCCTGAACGTGCTCGAGCACATCGAGCACGACACGACCGCGCTGGCGCAGCTCCATCGCATACTCAAGCCCGGCGGCGCCGTGATCATCGAGGTGCCCGCGGGCGAGGGCCTGTACGATCGCTACGACAAGGCGCTCCTCCATTGGCGCCGGTACGGGATGTCGACACTGGTCCGCCGTGTGAAGGATGCCGGCTTCCAGATCGAGCGCCGGTCGCATCTCGGGTTCTTTCTGTATCCGGGGTTCTACGCGGCCAAGAAGTTCGGGCGCGCGCAGGACACGCCGGCGCAGGCGCTGGACGCGAGCGTCGAGCGATCGATCAGCTGGTCGCGGCGGCTGGGCGCCGTGGCATCGGCGTCGTTGGCGCTCGAGGCGCGGGTGCGGTCGGTCGCCTATCTCCCCTTCGGCATCCGGTGCCTGGTCACCGGCAGAAAGACCGCATGATCGCGAACCGCGTGTTCATCACCGGCGGGGCCGGTTTCATCGGCAGTTCGGCGGCCGATCACTTCCTGGCGAGCGGCGCCGAGGTCGTGGTCTACGACAATTTCTCGACCGGCCGGCGGGACTTCCTGACGCGCGCGATCGGACATCCCCGCTTTACGCTGGTCGAAGGCGACACGGCCGATCTCGCGGCGATGACCGCCGCCATGCGTGGCGCGGATCTCGTCCTGCATTTCGCGGCCAACGCCGATGTCCGCTTCGGCACCGAGCATCCGCGCAAGGACCTCGAGCAGAACACCATCGCGACGTTCAACGTGCTCGAAGCCATGCGCGCGGCGGCGTGTCGCGCATCGGCTTCTCGTCGACGGGATCCGTCTACGGCGAGGCCGCGGTCATCCCGACGCCGGAAGACGCGCCGTTTCCGGTGCAGACGTCGCTCTACGGCGCGTCGAAGCTCGCCGGCGAGGGTCTGATCGGCGCCTATGCCGCCGGCTTCGGCTTCACCGGCTGTATCTTCCGTTTCGTCTCGATCCTCGGCGAGCGCTATACGCACGGCCACGTCTTCGACTTCTACAAGTCCCTGCGCCGCGATCCGACGCGGCTGCGCGTCCTGGGCAACGGGCGTCAGCGCAAGTCCTATCTCTACATCCAGGACTGCCTCAGCGCGATCGACGTGGCGCTCGCGGCGACGACGACGGGCGTGCAGGTGTTCAATCTGGGCACCGACGAATACTGCGAAGTGAACGACTCGATCGGGTGGATCTGCGAACACCTGGGTGTCCGGCCGGCGTTCGAGTACACCGGCGGCGACCGCGGCTGGATCGGCGACAACCCGTTCATCTTCCTCGACTGCGCGAAGGTGCGGGCGCTCGGCTGGCGGCCTGCGCTGTCGATTCGCGAAGGCGTCCTTCGCACCCTTCAGTACCTGCAGAACTCTCCGGAACTGCTCGAGGCGCGCTCGTGACCGCGCGCCCTCCCGGCGTCGCCATCCTCGGCTGCGGGCTGATCGGCGGAAAGCGGGCCGCGGCCCTCGAGCGAGGACAGTTGGTCGCCTGCGCGGACCTCGATCCGGCGCGCGCGGCTGCTCTGGCCAGACAGCACCCGGGCGCGGTGGCGGAGACCGTCGACGCGGCGCTCGCGCGTCCCGAGGTCGAGGTCGCGATCGTCGCGACCACCAACGAGGCGCTGACGTCGCTGGGGTTGAGGGCGCTTCGCGCCGGCAAGCACGTACTGCTCGAGAAGCCCGCGGCGCGATCGGTCGCCGAGATCGATCGGCTCATGGCCGCGGCGGCCGAGGCCGGCCGGCTCGTGCGCGTCGGCTTCAACCATCGCTACCATCCGGCGTTGCAGCAGGCCCGAACACTGGTGGATGCCGGCGCGCTCGGCCCGCTGATGTTCCTGCGCGGCCGCTACGGTCACGGCGGCCGCGTGGGCTACGACCGCGAGTGGCGCGCCGATCCCGCCAGGTCCGGCGGTGGCGAACTGATCGATCAAGGCGTGCACCTGATCGATCTCTCCCGCTGGTTTCTCGGCGACTTCTCGTCGGTGGACGGATTCGCCGCGACGTACTTCTGGGACATGCCGGTCGACGACAACGGCTTCGTCCTGCTTCGAACGGCGACTGGCCAGGCCGCGTCGCTGCACGTGAGCTGCACGGAGTGGAAAAACCTGTTCTCGCTGGAGATCTACGGCAGGACGGGCAAGATCGCGATCGACGGCCTCGGTGGAAGCTACGGCGTCGAGCGGCTCGCGTTCTACAAGATGCTCCCCGAAATGGGACCGCCCGAGACCACGATCACCGAGTATCCGCGCGGCGACCGATCCTGGGCGATCGAATGGGCGGAGTTCATGGACGACATCCGGCTGGGCCGGACGCCGTCGGCCGGCCTGGCCGCGGCCCGCGCCGCCCTGTCCGTCGTCGAAGCGATTTACACGAGATCGGGGTACACCGCGGGCGGGGGGCGCCCTTCGGCATGATCATCACGCGCAGTCCGCTCCGGATCACGCTCGGCGGCGGCGGCACCGACCTGCCCTCGTACTATCGCGATCACACCGGCTTCCTCATCTCCGCGGCGATCGACAAGTACGTCTACGTCACCGTCATGCGGCCGTTCTCGCCCGGCATCTACCTGAAGTACTCGAAGCTCGAACACGTGGACGGCATCGACGAGGTGCAGCACCCGATCATCCGCGAAGCCATGCGGCTGGTCGGATTCCGGACGCCGCAGATCGAAATCACCACGCTCGCGGATATCCCTGCGGGGACGGGCCTTGGATCGTCGGGCAGTTTTACGACCGCACTGCTCCGCGCGCTCTACGCGCACCGGCGGCGCCTGCTGCATCCGAGCGAACTCGCCGCCCTGGCGTGTGAGATCGAAATGGATCGGCTGGGCGAGCCGATCGGCAAGCAGGATCAGTACATCGCGGCCTACGGCGGCGTCACCTGTTTCACGTTCCATCCGGACGAGCGCGTGGACGCGCGACCGTTGGCGATCCCGATGACGTCGCTGCACGACCTCGAAGACAACCTGCTGCTCTTCTTCACCGGCTACACGCGCGCGGCCGGCTCCATCCTCGCGGATCAGAAGTCCCGGACGACGGGTCAGGACCCGTCGATGCTGTCCAATCTGCACTACGTCAAGGACCTCGGCGTGCGGAGCCGCGAGGCGCTCGAACGCGGCGATCCGTCGGGATTCGCGGCGCTGATGCACGAGCACTGGGAACACAAGAAACAGCGATCGGGCGGCATGAGCAATCCACAGATCGACGCGTGGTACGAGCTCGGCCGCCGCAACGGCGCGGTCGGCGGAAAGCTGGTCGGCGCAGGCGGCGGGGGATTTCTGCTCTTCTACGCCGAAGATCACCGGCGGCTGCGCGCGGCGATGACCGGCGCCGGCCTCGAAGAAGTGCGCTTCCGCTTCGACTTCGAGGGCACCAAGGTGGTGTTCGCCTGATGCGGACCGTCGCGATTCTCGCGGGCGGCCTCGGGACACGCCTCGGCGCCGTCACGGCGCAGATTCCCAAACTCCTCGTGGAGCTGGACGGACGGCCCTTTGCGGAATACCAGCTTGACTGGCTCCGCGACGAAGGCGTGACTCACGTCGTCTACTGCCTGGGACACCTCGGCGAGCAGGTGGTCGAGGCGCTCGGCACTGGCGATCGCTGGGGCATGCGATTCGACTTCGTCATGGACGGCCCCACGCTGCTCGGCACGGGCGGCGCATTGCGGCGCGCCATGCCTTCGCGCGCCGACGAATTCTTCGTGCTGTACGGCGACTCGTTGCTCACCTGCGACCTGGCGGCCGTGGAACGCGCCTTCGAGGCCGGCGGACGGACGTCGCTGATGACGGTCGTCCGGAACGACAACCGGTGGGATCGCAGCAACGTGGTGTTCAAGGACGGCGAGATCGTCGTCTATGACAAGTCCGCGTCCCTGCCGGACATGCACTATATCGACTACGGCCTCGGCATCCTCTCGTCGCGCGTCCTCCTCACCTACCCGGCCGACACGCCATTCGACCTGGCCCGGGTCTATCAGGATCAGCTGCGGGCCGGCCAGCTGACAGGCTACGATGTCGGCACGCGGTTCTACGAGATTGGATCGCCGGCCGGGCTCGAGGACACCCGGCAGTATCTCGCCACGCGGCGGCGCCGCGACCCCAAGTGATGACCTACACGCGACAGCACCTGGACGAAACCGTGAAGATCACGCAGGCGCTCGACGCCGACGCGATCGACCGCGTCGTGGACGCGCTGGCGGGCGTGCGCGAGCGCGGCGGGCGGCTGTTCTTTCTCGGCGTCGGCGGCAGCGCGGGGAACGCCTCGCACGCGGTCAACGACTTCCGCAAGCTCGCCGGCTTCGAGGCCTATGCCCCGACGGACAACGTGCCGGAACTCACGGCACGCACGAACGACGAGGGCTGGGACACCGTCTTCGTCGCGTGGTTGCGAGGCAGCCGGCTGCGGCCGGAAGACGGCGTCTTCGTGCTCTCGGTGGGCGGCGGCAACCTCGAGAAGAACATCAGTCCCAATCTCGTGCGCGCGCTGGAGTACGCCCAGAGCGTGGGGGCGACGATTGTCGGCATCGTCGGGCGGGACGGCGGCTACACGGCAAAGGCGGCCACGGCCTGCGTGATCGTGCCGACGGTGAATCCCGACACCGTGACGCCACATTCCGAGGCGTTCCAGGCGGTGGTCTGGCACCTGCTCGTGTCGCATCCGGCGCTCAAGGCGCACGCGACCAAGTGGGAGTCGACGCGGTGACGGCTGCACCCGCCGACGCCGGATCCGGAGGAGGCGGCCCCGCGTCGCCAGCCGGGAAGTGGCCGAAGATCCTGCCGCCGCTCTCGCCTGAAATGCAACGCGTCAGCGACGCGTTCATGCAGCAATGGCACGTCGAACTGGCTGGTCGGAGCCGGTACGGCCTCGTCGAGCGGTTCAATCACCAGTTTCCCGGTGAAGCACTCGCGGCCGGGGTTCCGGACGACGCTCGAGATCGGCGCGGGTCTGGGCGAGCACCTGGACTACGAACGGCTGACGCCGGACCAGGAAGCGCTCGTACTATGCCAACGAGTTCCGGCCGAACATGGTTGCGGAAATCGAGCGTCGGCATCCGCGCGTCAAGGTTGTGCCGGGCGATTGCCAGCAGACGTTGCCCTTCGCCGATGGATTCTTCGACCGCGCGATCGCGGTGCACGTGCTCGAGCATCTGCCGAATCTGCCGGCGGCCATCCGGGAGATCTACCGGCTGCTGCACGGCGAGCGCGGCCAGTTCCTGGTCGTGATCCCGTGCGAGGGCAGCCCGGCGTACCTCCTGGCGCGCCGCCTGTCGGCCCAGCGCGTCTTCGAGCGCACGTACAAGATGCCCTACGATCTGATCATCAAGCGGGAACACATCAATCTGCCCTGGGAAATTCTGGCGGAACTCGACCCGTATTTCGTCGTGCAACGCAAGCGGTTGTTCCCGCTGCCGTTCCTGCCGTTCGTCATGCCCAACCTGGTCATGGGACTGGCGCTCACGCCGCGGCCGACGCCCCTAGGGTCGGCGCCCGCCCACGTCCGAGGGCCGTCGCTCATGACGCCTGCGGTCGACGTCACCGTCATCGTGCCGGCCTATAACGAAGTGCGCCGGATCGCCGCGACGATCGAGGAGATTCGGACCTATTTTCGGACCGCGGGTCGAACGTGTCAGATCATCGTGTCGGCCGACGGCACGGACGGCACGCGCGAGGCGGCGTCCGCACCTGATGTCCGACGATCCGAACTCATCGTCATCGGAAGCGCGGAACGGGGCGGCAAGGGCCGCGGCATTCGCAACGCGGTGCCGCGCGCCACGGGTCGCATCATCGGCTTCGTCGACGCGGATCAGAAGACGCCGATCAGCGAGTTCGACAAGTTCCGGACCGCGTTCGAGGGCGGGCGCCGACGTGGTCATCGGATCGCGCGGCCTGCGCGGCTCGCAGATCGAGAAACCGCAGCCGTGGTACCGGCAGGCGGGATCGCGCGGGTTCGCACTGTTCATGCACACGGTGGTTGGACTCGGATCGATTCCCGACACGCAGTGCGGATTCAAGTTTTTCCGCGCGGACGTCGCCCGCACGCTCTTCGCCCGCCAGCGCATCGACGGCTACATGTTCGACGTCGAGATCCTCTACCTGGCCGAGCGGCTGCGCTACCGCATCGCGCAGGTCCCGGTGCGGTGGCGCGACGACGGCGACTCGCGGCTCAATCTGATGGCGGGCAATCTGAAGAACGTGCGGGACATCTTCCGGATCCGCTTCGCGCGCGGCGCCGCTCCGACGCCCAGCACCGAACTGGCGCCTTCCGATCGCACCGAGTGACCATGGCCTCCCACCTGCCGCCAACTCAGGCCTCAGCCGCACCGGCCAGGTCAGTGCTCCGCGGCGCTTCGCTCGCGTGCACCGTCACCCGACGCGTGCTTGGCAGGCAGACCCCGAACACCATGCGGCCGGGCACCGGATCGTGGACGTGGACGATCAGCATGTTCTCGACGTAGTCCATCCAGCGGTGCTCGAGTTGGTTGTATGCGATCGACGGACTGACCGAGTAGTAGCCCGGCTTGAGCTCGACGTTGAACTCGAACACGTACGTGAGCACGTCGCCCTTGCGCACCGGACGCTCGGGTACGCGCTCCTGGTAGGTGTTGATGCCGATCACGTGCAGGTTGAGGCGATCCTTGATGTAGAAGCCGACGAGGTGCTGCGGTTGGTCCTGCAGGAACTCGCAGGTGACGTGCAGACGGGCGACGGCGTGCATCGGCACCTGCGCCGTCCGCTCGCCGCGCTCATTACGCACTTCGCACCCGACGATCCGGGCGGTGCCGTCGCCGAAGCGGAACAACTGGAACTCGGGCAACTCGTCGCTCGCTGCCGCCATGGCCGCGTCGGCCTCCGCTTGCGCCACCGACGCCGCCGGTTCCTGCTCCCGCCGCAGTCGCGCCGGACCGCGACACCGGCTCGTCGAACGTGTGCATGCGCGCCATGTCGTAGCCGGTCGATGCGAAGGCAAGGTACCAGCTCACCGTGTGCGCCGGCTGCCCCTGTTGCACCACGTGGCCGTCGTGCAGCACGTAGGCCTGCGAGCAGAGCCGCATCACCGCGTCGGTGTCGTGGCCCACGAACAGCATCGACACCCCATCGTCCTGCATCCGGCGCAACTGTGTCATGCAACGCGCCATGAACCGCGCGTCGCCGACCGCCAGCGCTTCGTCGACGATGAGTACCTGCGGATCGATGTTGATCGCGGTGGCGAACGCGAGGCGCATCAGCATGCCCGACGAGTACGCCTTCACCGGCACCTCGAGGAAGTCGCCAATGTCGGCAAACGTCAGGATACGGTCGTAGCGCTCTGCGATCTCGGCATCGCTCAGGCCGAGGATCCGAGAGTAGAGGAGCACGTTCTCGCGCCCCGTGAACTCCGGGTTGAATCCGGTCCCGAGTTCGAGCAGTGCCGACAGGCGCCCTCGGACGACCACCTGCCCCTCGGTCGGCGGCAGCGTCCCGGCGACGATCTGCAGCAGCGTCGACTTGCCGGCGCCGTTGCGGCCGAGGAAGCCGACCGTCTCGCCGCGGCGCACCTCGAACGACACGTGGCGCAGGGCCCAGAACTTGCGATGGTAGGTGCGGCTGCCGACGGCCAGGAACTCGCGCAGTCGGTCGCCAGGGCGCTCGTAAATCTGGTAGACCTTGCCGACATCCTCCGCAACGATGACCCGGTCCTCGGCCAACGCGGGTGGCTGCGCCTTAGAGGACATCGGCGAAACCCTTCCGCAGCCCCTGAAACAGCATCCACCCGAGCGCCATCACCGCGAGCCCGGCGACGAGATATGCCGCGACCGTCCCAGCTGACGGCAGCGCTCCCACAAAGAGCAACCGCTGTGCGTTGTCGACCGGCACGGTCACCGGGTTGAAGCGCAGCCAGGCCTGCGCCTGCTGCGGAAAACGGTCGACGGGGGTGAAGATCGGGCTGACGAACAGGCACACGGTCACCAATAGCGACGTAATCTGGCCGAGGTCGCGCACGTAGGTACCGAGCGCCGCGAGGATCCACGACACGCCGACGAGCAGCGGCACCATCAGCAGCAGGCACGGCACGTACGCCAGGGCCGCGAGGGGCATGCTCCCGGTCGCAATCGCCAGTGCCCCCAGCAGGATCAGCGACGAGAGCACGCCGCCGCTCAATGCCGAAAACACCGCAACGGCGCTGAGCACCTCGAGCGGGAACACGACCTTGGTCACGTAGTTGGCGCGCGATGTCACGAGGCCGGGCGACCGCGAAACGACGTCCGCGAAGATCGTGAACGGCACGAGCCCCGCGAACAGGAACACGCCGAACAGTCCGTGATCATCGGTGGGCGCGGTCGCATACGGCATGCGCGCCTTGAACACGACGCTGAAGGTCAGCGTGTACACGCCGACCAGGATGGCCGGCCCCAGGCCGAACCACAGGACGCCGAGGAGTGTGCCGCGGAACCGTTCGGCCAAGTCACGACGTGTCAGCGCAAGGATGAGGCGCCTCTGAGCGAACAGCGCGGAGAGCATCCGCAACGGGTTGACAACGTTATTCGACTGCCGGGGAGCCCGGACGACCACCGGTGTCGCGTGCGCACTCATCAACTCTTCACCTTAGTCGGACTGGCGGACCTCCACCAGTCAACCACGTCCGCCAGCCGCGCGTCGAGCGTCGCGGGCGAGTGCCACCCGACTTCCCGCTGCAGGCGATCCAGGCGTGGCACGAGGATACGAGGGTTGTCAGGCGTCGACGGTCCCTCCTCCACCGTGAGCAGGTCTTCGCGCCCACAGAGCGCGGCGAGTCGTCGAGCGACCTCGCCAAGCTGCACGCTCGTTCCGGATCCGACGTTGACGGCGCCGGTCGTCGTCGACAGCGTGATCGCAGCCAGCGCATCGCCGAGATCAACGACGTCGATGAGATCGCGCACGTGCGCCCCGGCGCGGCAAGTCGCGGGCGCGCCGGCCAGCAGCGGTCGGACGATGGACGGCACCAGGCGCGCCTCCGGCTCGCCTGGACCGAAGAGGTGGAACACGCGGGCCCAGGCAGCCTCGATGCCGGCCACGCCGGCCGTCGCCTGCATGAGAAACCAGCTCGCCGCCTTCGACTGCCCGTAGATGGTGGTCGGCGCTACAGGCGTCGCCGACTCACTGCACGTGCCCTCGGTGCCGCCGTACTCCGCGCACGTGCCGACGCCGACAACGCGTCGTCCTCCAGTCTGCCGCGAACTGCCTGACCAGCGTGCCCGTGCGGGCAGCCCACGCGAGGTTCTGGGGAGCCGTCCAGAACCTGCCGTGCTCCACGTACCAGGCCAGATGCAACAGGTACGCGGGACGGATGCGATCGAGCGCGACGCCGACGGCCGCTTCGTCGAAGAGGTCGACGACATGCGACTGCGCGCCGGGGACGATGCCGTCGGGCTCGATGACAATGGCGTGCACCTCGGCGCCGCGCGACGCGAGAGCCGCTACCGCTCGGGGGCCGATGAAGCCGGTGGCGCCGGTGACCAGGACCCGGGGCGTCATCGTTTGTAGTCCGGATACTCCGCGTCGCGTGTCGAGATCTCCACCGGCGCAAACGGCCAGTCGATCGCGAAGGCGGGGTCGTTCCAGCGTACGCCGCGTGCCGCGCCGGGCACGTGCTCTGCGCTGATCTGGTAGAGCACGTGGCAGTCGTCCTCCAGGGTGAGCAGGCCGTGGGCGCAGCCTTCGGGGATGTAGAGCGCGAGCTGATTGTCGGCGGAGAGCTCGTAGCTCGCCGAGCGGAGGTAGGTGGGCGACTCCGGCCGCAGGTCCACGACCACGTCCTGGATGGAGCCACGAACGCAGCGCACGAGCTTCACTTCACCGTGCGGGGCCGCCTGATAGTGCATGCCGCGCAGCGTACCGCGACGGCGGCTGATCGAAAGGCTGGTCTGCATGAAGTGACCGACCAATCCGCGGCCGGTCAGCGTGCGCTCACAAGCGAAGCGGACGAATGCGCCGCGGTGGTCGACGCTCGGGTCCGCCCGGACCAACCAGACGCCGTCGACGGCCGTGGGGTCGAACTGCACCTACAGCACCTGGACGTGCGGGATAGGCACGATGAAACGGCCCCCGCCGCGCCGGTAGGCGTCCTGCTGCCGCAGTACCTCGCTGGCGAAGTTCCAGACGAGCAGCAGTGTGTAGTCCGGGCGGCGGCCGGCGAGTTCCCGCGCATCGACGATCGGGATGCCCACGCCCGGCATGTAGTGGCCTTGCTTGTGGATGCTCCGATCCGCCACGAAGTCGAGCGTCGTGGCGTCGATGCCGAAGTAGTTGAGCAGCGTCGAGCCCTTGGCGGCCGCGCCGTACCCGGCCACCGTGGCGCCGCCGGCCTTGAGGTGGCGCAGCAGCGTCACGACGGTGTCGCGCAGGGCGTCTACCCGTTCGGCAAACGTCGCGTAATACTCGGGCGACACGATCCCGAGCGCCTGCTCCTCGTCGAGCAGCGCCTGGACGCGCGTCGACGGCATGCCGCCATGGGCGATGAACAGCCGCAGCGAGCCACCGTGGATGTGGAGCCGCTCGACATCGGTCACGGCCAGCCCCTCGGCCGCGCACAGGCGGACGAGCGCGGTCAGGGAGAAGTAGAAGACGTGCTCGTGGTAGACCGTATCGAACTCGCAGCGCTCGACGAGGTCGCGCACGTAGGGGGCCTCGACGACCGCCACGCCGTCCTGGCTTGAGCGCGTGCCGCAAGCCCGCCGACGAAGCCGCGGATGTCAGGCACGTGCGCCATGACGTTGTTGGCGTGGATGACGTCGGCCGTGCGGCCTTCGGCAGCGAGCGCGGCGCGCCAGCGACTCGCAGAAGAACTCCGAGATCGTGTCGATGCCACGACCGCGGGCCACCTCGGCGATGTTGGTGGCCGGCTCGATGCCGAGCACCGGCACGCCCGCCGCGACGTAGTGCTGCAGCAGGTACCCGTCGTTGCTGGCGATCTCGAACACGCGCGAGCCGGCGCCGAGTCCGCGCTCCCGCACCAGGCGCGTCACCAGCGTGCGAGCGTGCGCCACCATCTCGTCGGAATTGGACGAGAAGTACGTGTAGGTGCGGAACAGCCGCTCGGGCGGCACGAGATCGGTCAACTGCACCAGCGAACAGTCCTGGCAGCCGACCACCTTCAGCGGGAAACGTTCCTGCGGCGCATCCGCCTTCGGGAACGATGCGAGTTGGCGAGCGGCGTGACGCCGAGATCCAGGACCGGGAAGAAGGTCAGTGCCCCCGCAGGCACGACAGCGGTCCAGGCTCACGCGGTCTCCCCGAGCAGGCGCCGGTACCAGTCGATGGTCTCGCCGAGACCGCTCTCGAGCGAATAGAGCGGCGTCCACTGCAGGCGCTCGTGCGCCTTCCGCGCCGAGAGGAACTGCCGGCGAATCTCGTTGCTCGCCTCGTTGAGGATGACCGGCTGCAGCGTGCTGTCCATCAGCCGCAAGATCATCTGCACGAGTTCGATCACCGAGACCTGCTGCTCGTACGAGAAGTTGAACGCCTCACCCTTGAGGCTCGGATCCTTCGCGAGCGCCTCGGCCAGCAGCATGTACACCGCCGCGCCGTCGCGCGACGTAGAAGTAGTCGCGGATGAACGAGCCGTCCGAGCGGATGATCGGGGCCGTGCCGCGCAGGATCGAGCGGACGGTGCCTGGCACGATCCGGTTCCAGTTGAGGTCGCCGCCGCCGAAGAAGTTGCCGCAGCGGGTGATCACCACCGGCAGGCCGAAGGCCTTGGCGTACGATCTGCGCGATCAGGTCCGCGCACGACTTGCTGACGTCGTACGGGATAGCGTGCCTTGCAGCGGCGCGTCCTCGTCGTACGGCAGCACCTCGTGCTCGCCGTAGGCCTTGTCCGACGACGCGAACACGATCTCGGACGACGAGCTTGGCGTGCGGCGGCAGGCGTCGAAGAGCAGATAGGTGCCGCGGATGTTGGCCTCGAGCGTGACCACCGGCTCGCGACTGGCGACGCCGACGATGGTCTGCGCCGCCAGGTGGAACACGGTGCGGACCTCGTACTCGGCGAGCGTCCGCTGCAGCAACGGCGCGTCGCACAGGTCGCCGCGCACGACTCGCACCTTCGAGACCAGGCCGCTTCGCATGAACTCGCTGTGCGGCAGGCTGTCACGCACCAGACACACCACGTCGGCGCCCGCCTCCACCAACCGACGCACGAGCCACGAACCGACGAGGCCGGTCGCCCCGGTGACGAAGACAGGACGGTCCTGCCAGAAGGTTGAAGACACGGTCACGACTGAAGGACCTTTCGCGGGCGCTGCCACGTGGCCCAGGCGGCCGCGCCGTCGCTCCACAGGGAATTGAGGTACTGGAAGTCACGGAACGTGTCCATGCACTGCCAGAAGCCCTCGTGCTTGTACACACCGAGCTGTCCCTCGGCCGCCAACTGCTCGAGTGGAGTGCGCTCGAGGACGCACTCCTCGTCGTCGCTGAGGTAGTCGAGCACGCGGCGATCGAACACGAAGAAACCGCCGTTGATCAGGCCGTCGTGCACCTGTGGCTTCTCGCTGAAGGCAGTGACCAGCTCGCCGTTGGTGACCAGTTCGCCGAAACGCGACTGGGGCCGCACGCCGGTCACGGTGGCCAGCCGCCCGCTCGCGCGATGGAAGGCGATCAGCGCATCGAGGTCGACGTCGCACACGCCGTCCCCGTAAGTGACCATGAACGTGTCGCCCTCGATGTAGCGCGAGGCGCGCTTGATGCGCGCGCCGGTCATCGTCTTGAGTCCGGTGTTGGCCAGCGTCACGCGCCAGCCGAGCTCGCCGTGATCCCCATGCGAACGGACGGTGCGAGTCGGGTCACCGAGCTCGACCGTGAGGTCGTGCTGCATTTCGTCGTAGCGCAGGAAATAGTCGCGAATGCGCTCACCCTTGTACCCCAGGCAGACGATGAAGTCGGTGTGGCCGTACTCGGCGTACCCCTTCATGATGTGCCAGAGAATCGGGCGATCGCCGATCTCGACCATCGGCTTGGGGCGATACTCGGTCTCCTCTCGCAAGCGCGTACCCATGCCGCCACAGAGCAGCACGACCGGGAGTCCTTTACGTTTGGTCACAACTTCTCTCCGAATCCCCAATCGGGACTGTGGCGAGTCAGATTGGGGCTGTAGTAAGGGTCGCGACCGAGCACCTGCGCCCACCGGTCGCGGAAGCGGTCGACTTCGAGGCCCGCCTGCGTTCGGGGACCAATGGTACCCGACTCGTGGTGGACCAGTTCAGCATGCGGAGTGTACACCACCCGCAACCCTAACCGGCGCACCCGCAGGCAGTAGTCGACGTCGTTGAAATCGATGGGAAAGGTCTCGTCGAAGCCCCCCACTTGCTCGAAGACCTCCCGTCGCGTCAGCAGGCAGGCACCGGTCACGGCCGAATAATTCCTGACCGTCAGCACGCTGGACAGATAGCCGTCGGTGTCGGCCGGCGCGCCATGGTACGCGTGGGCCACGACGCCACACACGCCGAGCAACAACCCGACGTGCTGGAGCCGGCCATCGGGGTACCGGAGGCGCGGCCCGACGACACCCACTTCGGGATCCTGCGCGACCTCCAGCATCGCCTCCAGCCAGTCCGCATGCTGCACGACGATGTCGTCGTTGAGCAGGAGCAGGTAGGCACCCTGGGCGTGCGCCGCCGCGTGATTCAGCTTGCGCGGGAAGTTGAACGGCTCGCTCGCCGGCGTGTGGACGATGCGATGCGGGACCGGCGCCAGCCGCCGCTCGACGCCCGGCGGCAGCACGCCGTTGTGGGCGACGATGATCTCCAGCGGGCGGTAGGCCGTCCGTCCGACCAGGCCATCGAGGCAATCGAGCAGCAGGTTGCCGTCACCGCCGTCGCGCACCCGGCCGCCGTCGGTCGGCAGCACCACCGACACGAGCGGACGCTCGCGAAGCGCCACGCGCACTCGCCACAGGCCGGGACGAGCGCCGGGTTCGACCCGGCCGTCCACGCCGCGGCGCTCGAGGTGCTCCTCCAGCGCGCGCCGTGACCGCGCGAGCCCCTCGGGCTTGACGAAGGTCGAACTGGCCGTGGAGGTCGAGCTCTTGCGCCAGTGATAGAGCACCTCCGGCACGTGACCGATGGCCTGCGTGCGTTCGGACGCGCGCAGCCACAGGTCGTAGTCCTGTGCCCCTTCGAACCCGACCCGCATGCCGCCGAGGGCGTCGAGCAGCGAGCGCCGGATCACCGTCAGATGGCACGGGTACATCCAGGCGCGCAGCAGGTCCGGCGACCAGTCGGGCTTGAACGCGGGTTCGCAGCGCTGCCCGACCTCGTCCAGCTTGTCCTCGTCCGAGTAGACCAGATCGTCGGCCGGGTGCTCGCGCAGATGACGCGCCATCGCCCACAGCGCCTCGGGCGCGAGGGTGTCGTCGTGGTCCAGCAGGGCGACGAACGTGCCGGTCGCGAGCGTCAGCGCCGTATTGGTGGCGACGCTGATGTGTCGCGACGCCGGCAGGCGCGTGAGCCGGATACGCGGGTCGCCGACTGTCCACGATCTCCTGCAGGACCTGCAGAGTCTCCGGGAGCGTCGACCCATCGTCGCAGAGGCACCACTGCCAGTGCGGGTACACCTGGGCGCGGACCGACTGCCAGCACTCGCGCAACGCCTGCGGATCGGTGTCATGCACCGGCGTCAGGATGCTGAAGACGGGCGCGTCGGGCCACGCCAGCGCCTCGTCGCGCCACGTCGCGAGCGTCGCGGCGTCGGGATGGTGCTGCTCGACCCACGCGAGATACGACCGCCCGTCGTCGCGACCAGGCGCCAGCAGCAGACGACGCGGCAGCCCGCGCCAGCCGTACTGCGCCACCGCGCCGCGCGTCAGCCGCGCCAGTTCGCCGAGCGCACGGCGGCGCACCAGCGTCGGCGCTTCCCACACCAGCGCCGCGCCGGCGGCGCCGGCCGGCGGCAACTCGATGCTGCTGCCGTCGGCGTCGGCCAGGGCGAGACGCACGCTGACGGACGCGGTTCCGAGTTCGACCGCGGTGGATGCCAGCACCGCGCCGTCGGGCGACCGCTGCACGATCTCGACGCGCCCGGCGGCGACGTCGGGCGCCGCCGGCGTCGCGACCACCTCGAAGCGGGCTCGCCTGGTCCGCCCGAGCCATGCGCCGAGCGGCGGTGCCACGTTGTCGGACGCGGCGCCGTCGCTGCGCAGCAGCAGCGGTGTGCGCCAGTGCAGGACACGCTGGATCCCGCGCGCGAGACGGCCGATTGCGACGTCAGCGTGCGGTGCCATCTCGGCGCGAGCCGCGATCGGGCACGCCGGGCCACGTCGACTCCGTCGACGCAGTCGAGCCCTCTAGCGCAGCTACCGTGAACCGTGACGAGTCCGCAGTCGACGCAGGCTGTCGCCGGACGATCGGACGAAGCCGCTAGCGGATGGCGTAGAGCTCCTCCACGTAACCACGGCGGAGCCAATACGGCATGCGGTAGAAGCGCTGAAATCCCGCTTCGCCGGTGAGCAGCGTGGAGACGTTCAGGTGCTTCGCCTCGCTCGTCTTCGCATGCTCGACCTCATGGTTGATGCTGAGGAAGTACTTCGTCGTCGTGCGCCGGATCTGTCCGAGGTAGTCCCGCACGATGGTTTCGTCGATCTCGGGGAACGAGTCCTGGTTCAACGCCAGCGTGAACGCCTTGTCGCGCTCACGGCGGCAGCTCTCGCCGGTCTTGATCTTGACTGCATTCGGTTTCGCCGGCTCGCCTTCGAGGCACACGGCGTCGTCGCCGAGCGCGCCGATGAGGAAGTAGGCGGAGACGGCATTGACGATCGGCAGATCGTAGAGTGTGTAGTCCTTGCGCCCGAAGCGGTGCAGATAGAGCGCGATGAGCCCGATACCGCCCCCGTATTCGCTGATCGCATCGCCCGGCTCCGTCAGATCGCGCGCCCGCACGGCGGTGTAGAGCGCGTTGATGTGCCGGTAGTGAAGCGCGCCGCCGTCGAGGGCAATCCCGGACACCGGCATGATCCCGATCGGCGGCCGAATGCTGATCCCGAGCTTGTCTTCGATACGCGCGACCACGTCGGCCGGCTGTCGCTGAATGTTCTTTCCCCAGTTTCCGTTTTCGCCCTGCTCCGGGTTTTCGGCTGGCAAGACCGACAGCGCTTCGCCGAGGCTCACGAGCTGATCGAAGTACGAATACGCGATCATCCGCTCGTCGCGGTCCCAGTGGTTGAAGCCGTCGACGCCTGTCGTGATGCCGCCGAACCAGGTGTAGTCGGCGCCGAAGCTCGAGAACATCTTCGCGAGCGTCGCGGTTTCTCCCGCGATCAGGGCGTCGATGAGGCTCGTCAGGTGACCGCCGACGATGCCGGTCCAGAGATCGGGCGCCGACGTGTGCTTGTCCTGGAGCGCAGCCGAGGCCCGATACGCCGAAACGATCCGCGCGCACGCTGCCTCGCTGTGCTTCGTGACGACGCCCGGGTGGTGCTCGAGCGTCAACGGCGGCAGCTCCACGACCGGGTGTTGGTTCGATAGGCGATGCGCGGGTGAATCGGACCAAATGAGCTCTCCGAGGGCCGGCCTGTTAGCGCAGCGTTGAGGTCTGGGCAATGGTACAGCCGTCATCGCTGCGCGTCGACCTGGTGACCGACTGTAGCGCCGGGTCGATCATAACTCTCGACGGCCACTGGTTAGGTCGCCGCGCGCGGCCGGAGGTCTGCGCACGGAGCCCGCGGCGACTCGCAATCGCGGAGGGCCGTGCGTCAGGCGCTCCGGCGAACGGCCAGCGTGAGCGCGGCTCCCTTCCCGGCGGCGCTTGCGAGCGCTTCGACCGGGAGCGACATCGCGAGCAGCGGCGGCGTCAGCACGATAGAGCTGACGAAGTGAAACATCGAGCTCATCGGAGACATTCCCGAAAGGGCACCCCGGTCTTTCACGAGCTCGTAGAGATAGTTCTTGTGCGGCAGGATCGCGTTGAGCGAACTCTGAATCCAGCCGCTGCATCCATACTCAGGCAGAAAGCGCTTCTCGGCCGCGGGCACCAGGCCCGCCCGTCTGACACAGTCTTCCAGCACCGATCGCTCGAAGTGGATCACGTGCCGTGGCGGGTCCAGATGGAACCAGCTGCCTTGAAAGGCCGCGCTTTGCAGGCTGCCAAAATTGGGAACAGAGATCACGATCAGGCCCCCGGGCGTGAGATGCGTCGCGAGGCGTTGCAATACCTCGACTGGCCGCCGCAGGTGCTCCAGGACATGCCAGAGCGTGATGATGTCGAACGACCCGAGCTCGCCCTCAATCTGTTCGAATGGAGCTCGAATGAGCTTGAGGCGGCTCGGCCGTCTGCGTCGCACCGAGGCTGAATGGCTCGACGCCGACCGTGTCGAACCCGGCCATGCTCATGTGCTGAGCAAACGCGCCATTGCCGCAGCCGAAATCGAGCAACCGCCCCGACGGCTTCAGCGTGCGGATGAATGACTCCCGCTGACGCAGGAAGATCTTCAGCGCAGATCCTGCGCCTTTGGCGAACGCGGTCCCGGACTGATCGAATCTCTGGATACAAGCGGTCGGCGGAAGGCGCCGTCCGATCGTCCGTAAACACGAGCGAGCAATTCGTGCAGCGGAGGATGTCGTAGTCGTTTCGCGAACGGAGAATCCCGGCAGCCTGCTCACTTTCACACAGCGGGCAGGAAACGCCCGGTACGTCATTCACAGCCTGTCGCATTCAACCTCCAGCGACGGCCGTCCCGGTCTTGCGCGACGCGCGATCGGCCGAGCCCTCGGCTCGGGGCAGAGACGATTGAGCACGATCGACGATGAAACGCCTCCGTCTCAAGCCATTCTGATACGTGCGGGCCAGATAGATTGAAAGGAACGCCAGCGCGCCGGCCATGTAGAGGCCATTCACGAACACGAGGCCGACGACCGTGGCGTCGACGGCGATCAAGCCCAAGGCGAACGAGACGCCGAAGAGGACGCTCAGCAGACAGACGACTGGAAAGGCGTAGAAGACGGCGCGGAGCGGGAACGTCGTGGCGGCAAGAATGCCTGCCACGGCGAAGCCCACGTTCCCCAGCAGATTGTAGTGCGTCTTGCCGTAGCGTCGTGCGTCGCGGCGATACGGAACGCCAATCAGGCTGAACCCGGCGTAACCGTACTCCGCTCGCAGGAAGGGCGCGGAATTGTGGCTGCCAATCACCACGTCTCGGACGCAGCGCTTGAACATGGCGAACTCGGCCATGTAGGGCACGATACGGTAGTCGCCCAGAGCGCGGAGGGCCAGATAGAACAGTGAACGGCATCGACTCAACAGCCAGGGCTCGTTCCGATTGTTTCGAATGCCATAGGCCAAATCGTGCCCGCGCTCAATCGCGTTCAGGAAGTCATGCACCATCTCGGGGGGATCTTCACAGTCGACGTCGCAGATCATGTAGAGGTCCGCGCGCATCGTGGAAAGACCGGCAAGCACCGACAACTGATAACCATGATTGCGGCTCAGGGTGAGATACCCGACCCAGTCATGCACCGCTCGTATCTTGTCGATCTGCGCCAACGAGCCGTCGATGCTCCGATTGTTCGTGAACAGCAACTGGTAGGTGTACTCGAGCGGATCGAGTTGCTCGAGCGCGTTCTTGATCCGGTCGAAGAAGTAAGCTATGTTCTGCTCTTCGTTGTAGATCGGACAGATCACCACCAGTCGAGCAGGTTTGTCATCCACGTGTCTCCTCGCTTTCGTTCCCGCGTCGCTCTCCCGTCTCGAGCGCGAACGTAGACCGCGTGAGGGGTGAGGCGAGGCCACTCTGCACGGTGCGGAATCCGGACCGTGCATTCTACCCGACGTTCGCGGCCAGCCCGTCACGCGACCGCGGCCCTGGCAGCCTCGCGAGCCAGCGTCGGATGCGATACGATCGCCCCTCTCGGGCACTCACCAACTCCACGAGTCCCTCACGTCGCCAACGAATGGCACCGGCGTTCGGCTGCGCGACTCATCGTACTCGAAAGGTTGCGAGGCGGCAGGAGAGACCGTCCGGCTGCGACGCACGACGTAGCGCCGACTCGCACGGGGTCCCATGCGCGGTGCCGGAGACGTCGTGTCGAGGCGCCCCCGGGGCGGTGCACCCGAGGCGATCACACACCAGCGAAGCACGACACTATGTCGCATTTGCAAGCCAACGAATTGACGTTCGCCGGCGAGTCCCCTTCCGCGAAAGTCGAACACCCGATGGCGACGCCCGTCGGGATGGCTCGCGCGGTGGCTGGACCCGGAATGGCTCCTGTTCGAGGCGTTCCTGCTAGTCCCCGCGCTGGTCTGTCTGCTCTGGGGCGATGCGGACCGAGCCGTGTTCTACGCCAGACTCGCGCTGCACGTGGGCTGCTTGAAATGGCTGGGATGGAGCGTGCTCACCCGGGTCTCGGATCATCAGCCGCTTCGCTTCCTCATGTTTCCGGTAGAGCTGGTCGTTGGATTGACCGTTGCGATCCTCTGGTTCTACGTCCGTAACGTCGCAGGCTGGCTCGTGCCCGGCTCGTACAGTCTGCGCGAGCTCGGGATCCTCTCCTGGCTCGTGGCATCCGGGCATCTCTTCGGGGCTCTTGTCGTCAATCGTACGTCCATCTCTTCCCACTTCGTGAGCTGGTCGCAGACGGCCCGGTCCTTGCTGCCTCGAGCTTCCGTCTACGGTCCGTTCACGCTGACCCTCACGCTCACGCTGTTGGTCGGTCGCCAAGGAGATCTTCGCACCCTCTCAGGACGGCTGGTTTCACGCCTTCATCGCGCGGGTGTATTTGAACGACGGTCTCTTCTATCCGCATTTCAACGGCGGGCAAGCAATCTTCTACGCGTCAGGATTCGGCGCCATCAATGCTGTCACGGCCGCCTTCTCCGGGCTCTCCATCGTCAAGGTTCACAACCTGCAGCATATTTTCTGGGTCGTCGTGGGTCTCTACATGCTCACGGCAACCGTCGCCGTCGTGGCGAGACGGCCGCTCGCCGCCGTGCAGTTGTTGCCAGTCCTATTCCTGAGCGCTTACCCCTTGCACAATCTTCCACCAGACGTGCATTGGACGCACGCCGCTCAGCAAGTCGGCTCCGCCGCTGTTGATTGCCATTCCCATCCTGTCATTGCTGCTGCCCGCTCGCCGTTATGCCTTCTACACAGGAATGGCCATTCAGGCTGCGCTGAGCCTGCTCGTTCTGGCTCTGAGCCCCGTGTGTGCGCTCTTTCTACTCCTGGCTTGCACGGCCGCCCTCCTCATCAACTGCTATCGAGCTCGCGTCGAACTCGGCGAGCGCATACTCAAAGTGGCGTCCATCCAAGCCGGACTCACGGTGCTAGCCGCGCTCTTGGTCCTCGGCTCAGACCGTTACTACAGCAAGTTGATCCTGAGCCCACGCGAAGCCAGTTACTTGACGGGATCGCACTACGGAGGCAACGCGCAGCTGGAGCGAACCCTCTTTTCTCTTTCTCGCCCAAGCAGGGTCTTACGGCCATCGCCGCCGTCAATCCCTTCGGCCTCATTCATTGGCCGACGGAGGAGTCGCACCTTCCGGGGAGGCATCTGGCCTGGCTCGTCCTCGCGCTGACCGCATGTGCGTGTGTATTAGCCGGCCGACGGCGAACGGTACCACTCCCAGCACGCTCTCTCGCAGTCGTTGCAGCGGCATCTCTCATCGGCTGGCTTGCTGCAAAGTACGGGATGACCTTCTTCGCCGGTGGCATTACCAAACCGACCCAGGACGCGTCCTTACTCTACGCCTATCTCTTCTTCCTCGGTCGCCGCGTGGAGTTGTGGCTTCTGTTTCTCGCGGCCCTGACCGCCGGTGTGAGCGTTTATCTCAGTCGTCGCGACGGTCGCGAGCGTGCCATCGCCAGAGCGACGATCGCAGGGGCCGTGATCATCCTGGCAGCGTGGTGGCTTCCCCACGCGCGCACGCATCTGGATCCACGCCGGAATCAACTCATTGCCCGGAACCTCGGGGTCTCCGGACTGATCACGCCGGACGATATCGAGCTGGCGTCGTGGATGGAACACAATTTGCCGCCCGACAAGGGACTCATCGCGCTTACTTCGCTGCCTTTCAAAGTTCGGGCGTACCAAGTTGCTCTTCCCGATCGGCGCTTCACAAGCGCTGCCCCTTTACGGCAAGGGATACAACTTTACTTTCCAGGTCTACGATCCCGGCAGGGCGTACAGCTACGATGAGTACACTCAGCATGTCGTGAACTTCTTCGACGCTGGCTGGTGCCTGAAGAACAATATCCGATACTTTCACTGCCGAAGGGGGATCTGTCTCCCAATCATGGATTGTCCGGGCACTGGAGATTGGCTTGCTGCAGCCAGTTCGGGAGATTTCTTCCTCTGGTGTCTACGAGGTTCGTCCACTCCCATGGACGCCTCGCGTGATGTCGATTCCGCCTACTCCCGATAGCTCGCATCAGGTACGCTGGCTCGCTGATGGCAGCGGTGTCGCCGAAGGAGGCGACGCCCAACTCGTGTTCACCCTGAAGAAGGCGGAGTTCGTCCATGCGATTCGCTTCAAATACACGCTAACCAATCCGGCAGGCGTTCCCGCCTCGGCGCAGCTCTTTTGGAAACGTGCTGATCAGCCTTTCGTCGAGCATGAGCGAACCGCGCGTTTGCGGCTCGAGCCAAATACTGAGGAGGAGACCCTGACGATTCTCGTCCACGATACGCTGGACCAGTTTCGATTCGACCCGGACATCAAGCCGGGTACCTTCCGCATTCGCGAGATCGAGTTGCTCGTGAAGCCGACTGACGCCAAGGACTAGCGGACGATAGCCCGCGCAGGCGCTCGACCCGCCTCTGGCAACGTCACTCGACGATGGGCGACCCGAAGGCGTCTGCGCGTGGAATGCAGTGACGAGAGTAATAAGGATCGGGCGCGCCGGCCGCTGGATACTCCGCGACAATCTGGGCGACGAGCGCGCGATCGGCGCCCGCCGGATGCGCGAGCTGCCCGTCGAAGGTGGCCTTCATCCGAGGCGAGTACGCGGTCTTGATGCCGTGACGCGCGGCCCGCAGGCAGAACTCGATCCCATAGAGCCCGTCCGAGCGGTCGATGCCCTTGAGGCCTCCGATCGTGCGGAGCACGTCCCGCTTGACCGCCATGAACGAGCCGTACACCGCGGTCACGTTGCGGCGGATGAAGCCATTGGCCATGGACGAACCGCATGTCCTGGCCATGAGCGGGCGTGGCGAAAAAGCCATCGAGACCGGACACGTAGCCGATGTGGTAGACGCGCCCGTCGGGATCGAGGATGCAGCCGCCAGCAATACCGGTCGACGGGTCCAGCTCGAACGTGCCAATGGCTTCCCAGATCCAATCCGGGTTCGTGACGACCAGCATGGGGTTGAGGACGACGTGGACCTCTCCGCTTTCGATGGCCTCGCCGGTGAACATGAGGGAGAGGAGGTCTGCCTCGTCTCGATATGTCACCACCTCCGGCTTCACACGACCGATCCCAATCTTTCCTGCAGCAGCGGCGAGGCCGACGCCCACCTCGTCCTGGCCCGGCACGTAGATACGTTGCGAAATTGCTTCGTACCGCGTGTGCGCGAGGCTGGAACGAAGCTGTGTCAACGCGTCATGTGGCGCATCCAAGGGAATCACGGCATGCAGCAGGACGCGAGGCCCGTCCTGCTTACGGCGTACGGCATGGTAATAGCCGAGCACGTCGTTGGCTTTGGCGACCTCGAAGCGATCCGCGAGGTCGAGCCGCTCGAGCGCGTGGCGTACGACCGACTTCTGCGATTCGGCCAGGTAGTTCTTGGAGTCCTCGTTGAGCGCGGTCGAGCCCGGGTGCATGCGCCAGCCGTACAGCACGAAGGGCACGTGCACGATGTGTGAGGTCCGGGTCGCAAGCCGGAGTGCCGAGTCCCAATCGGGGCTGCCGCGCGCGTAGTCGGCGCTGTAGAAGTCCGCCTCGAGCGCCAGCGTCCGCTTGAAGACCATCAGATGCGCCGCCGGACAGGTCGACAGCGCCGCGAGGTTCGACCAGGCCGGCCTCCACAGGATCTCCGACGCCACCCCGCTCAATGTGATCTTCTGCTCGTCCGAATACAGGAGATCCGGCTCGTGGTGCTCGGCCACGAAGCTGCTCAGAATCCGCAGCGCGTCCGGATAGAGCACGTCGTCGTGATCGACGGGGATGACATAGGTGCCGCGCGCATGCTCGAGGAGAAAGCGATTGCCCCCGATGATGTGCAGATTGTCCTCGACGCGCCAGAAGCGAACGCGGGGATCGCGGGCCGCCAAATCTCGACAGACTTGCTGCGTGTCCGGTCGATGCGACCCATTGTCGAGCAGAACCCATTCGAAATCATCGTAGCGCTGGCTCAGGATCGAGTCAGCCAGCGCGACGACGAACGGGGGATCGACGTCGTGAATCGCCGTCGTGATCGAAAAGAGCGGCTCGCCTTCTCGCCGCGGCCTCTCGGCGGCGGGCTTCCCGACCGCGAACCGGGCCTGCTCCTCGAGCATCGCCTGGAACCGTCGGGGCCAGCGTTCCTTGGCTTCCCTGAGACAGACCCCCGAGACGGAGAGGACGCTGCCGGTCGACTCTTTCAGCACGACGATGTAGTCGCCCTCGGGCAGCGGGGCGGCGGGCATGCCGACGAGCACGCCGGCCACGTCAGCGGGCTCGAGACGCACTGACGCCACGCGTGCGGCTCGCTCGATCCCCCGTCCGAAATAGTCGTCGCGCCCGAACAACAGCACTTCGCCCCGTGCCTCGTCGTCCCTGGTGCGGACCTTGAACTCCGGCCGGGTCCCGACGTGCTGCCAGTCGGCGGGCGCAATCAGGCGGAGCGCTGGCAGGGCGGGAG
Organism: uncultured Acidobacteriota bacterium; assembly: GCA_963816795.1. Taxonomy (GTDB): domain Bacteria; phylum Acidobacteriota; class Vicinamibacteria; order Vicinamibacterales; family SCN-69-37; genus CAWFLT01. The sequence goes on from CAWFLT010000014.1 coordinate 185,265, forward strand.
CGCCGTCGTTCGGGGCCCTCTGCGCGAGCCGCGAATCCTCCTCGGCGAGGAACGTGTCGTCGACCCGCGACGCATGGTCGCGTGGGATGCGGATCCTCCGTGCTTCGACGAGCGGCGAGTAGATCACGCGGCGGTGTTGTGCTTTCGCGAGCGCACCGAGCGTCGCGCCGAGTCGCCTCGTGAAGCCCTCACGCGTGACGGACTCGATGGCGGCCTCCAGGAAGCGGCGCTCGACGACGAGAAAGCCCTCGGCTGGCGCCTCGATCGTCTGCGGCTTCAGCGCAAGAGCAAATGCGCCGGCGTCCGTTCGATGGAGACCCCGGTAGAGCGCCATGGTCTCGCCGGCGGTGACGCGAGAGCCGGCGTCGACGACGAAGTCGCGATCGTCCAGGATGCGGCCGCCCACGATCGCCACGTCCGACTGGAGCTCGAACCATTTCGTCGCCTCCCACACCCACTCCTGCGTGGTCGGACGACATCGAAGATCGAGCAGCGCAATACGTTCGACGTTGCGGGGAAGGGCGTCGCCGAGCGTCCGCCAGTCCGAGAGCGTGTCCAGACGTCGTCGAACCGGCACGACGTGACTGGCGATCGAAAGGCCGGGCACGTGCGCGAGCGCATCCACATCGGCTTGGGTCGCGCCCAGGACCACGACGGCAAAGCCCGGGTCGCCGATGGGCCGGCGGCGAATCCACCATTCGACAGCGCCTCGAAAGAGAGGGAACTCGGCGATCTCGTAGCGCTCGGCGGCGCTGCGGCGGGCGACGCACCGCCTCGACCACCGCGCGCATGGATGCCAGGGAGCCGGGATTCTGAGTGTCGGTATGGCTCTGCGATTCGGCATGTGTGCGCCAGTGGTAGAGCACGTGCGGCACATGCGCGATCCGCAAGCCGGCCTCGCTGAAACGGACGACCGTGTCCCAGTCGTGGCAGTACTCGGCCCCCTCGTTCGAGTAGACGCCGAGCTCGAGCGCCCGCTCGCGGCTGAACGCGCACAGGTGCCAGATGTACGAAGATTCCAGGTTGAGGACCGGATCGAACCCGGGCCTCGAGTACGGCGTGTGCACGCGCTCGCCGGTGAGGTGATCTTCGTCCGAGAAGACGAAATCGGCCTGCTCGCGGTCGATCGCGGCAGCGAGAACCTCCAGCGCATCGGGCTCGAGCACATCGTCTGCGTCGAGCGGGATCACGAATCGTCGCGCCGCACGTGCGAGGCATTGGCGCATCGCGCCCTGGATGCCGGCGTTCTCGGCACACGCAAAGCGCTGGACTCGATGGTCGGCCGCGATGCGATCGAGCACCCGCACGACGTCGTCGGGTACCGGGCCGTTCTCGAGCACGATCCATTCGAAGTCGGCATGGCGCTGCTCGAGAAGCGAGCGCGCGGTCAGCTCGAAGAACTGTGCTGGCGTGCGGGAGTAGACGCTCGTCAGGATCGAGAACGACACCGCCGAGGAGGCGCGCGGCAGGACGGCGCGCGCCATCCGGTCGGCTTCGAGCATCTGTTCGTCCGTCAACGCCGGTCCCGGGTCGCCGAACGGCCGCCGGCGCACCTCGATTGATGCCGGCTGGTACGCCGGCGCGCGCAGCGCGACGTGTGGCGAGAGATAGCGCCGATCGGGCATCAGGTCGACGTTCACGCGCTTGAATGCCTCGTGCTCCACGTCGCGGACCTGTGCCGCCAGATCGATGTTCGTCTCGGCCGACAGGTTGGGGCTGTAGATGACCCGCCGCCCCTGTCGTCTGAACGCTGCGCCGAGCCAGGCGCCGAGGTGGGCCAGCGAGACGTTCGCGCGCGCCAGAGCTGAAAGCGCATCGAGGGCCAGTTTCGGATCGAGCACGGAGTGATCGAGCGACACCGCGCTGACCGAATGCTGCTTCCACGCCTGGGCGTGGTACCCCGGATCCTCGAGCGGCCGGCCGCGATCGGGCGCATCGCATCCGCGGCCGAACCCGAAGTACGCGCCGGCATCGACGATGCGGCCGTTCTGATGCAGGCGACCGCCCACCATGGCGGTATCTGGAAACAGCTCGAAGAGACCCATTGCCTCGAGCGCCCAGACGTCGTCCACGATCCGCGTGTCGTGCCACAGAACGTGCAGCAGGCGGCCGCTCTCGGCCGCTCGCGCCGCAAGGCGTGCCAGGCCCGACCACGCCGTCCGCCGGATCCAGATGCACGACCTCGTGTGGAATCTCCTTCGGCACCTCGAGGCGAGGTGGACGGTCTGGAGACGATGCCAGGACCACAGTGGTAATCGCGCGCGGGTCCGTCGCGTCTCGCCGCATCCACCAGTCCGGCATGCCGCCGAAACAGCGGCGAGAGCTCCAGCGCGAAATCGCCCGGTCGGCGCCAGCGTCTCGAGCAACTTCGTCAAGACGCGGCGCTGAGAGTCGTACACGAACGGCTTTGAGTGGATGTTGCCTGGAGGTCGACGCCTGGTGCATGCGCCAGCTGTAGAGCACTTCGGGGATGTGCAGCGGTGTGTGGCCGGCGGCAAGGAACCGAGTGAACGTGTCCCAGTCGTGGCTGCCCTCCGCCTGCTTGTCGGTGTAGGCGCCGAGCTGCAGCGCCAGCTGGCGATCGACGACGCTCAGGTGCGCGATGTAGCACGAGTTCGCGAAGAGGACCGGATCGAACGAGGGCTTGAAGTAGGGCGAGCTGAAGCGATTGCCGTCGAGCTTGTCTTCGTCGGTGTACGCGAGCGCCGGATAGCCGGCCTCACCGAGCGCGTGAGAGACGACACGCAATGCAATCGGGCGTCAGGAGATCGTCGTGGTCGACCGTCGCCGTGTAGCGATTGACCGCGTGCTCGAGACAGAAGCGCGTGCCGCCGATAATCCCGAGGTTGCGCTCCGACCGGAAGAAGCGAACGCCACGCTCGCGGCGCAGCCGCTCGATCGACGCTCCGGGTGCCGGAATTGTCGAGACCCGTTGTCGAGCACGACCCACTCGAACGATGCGGCGTCGGCATCCTGGCTCAGAACGCTGTCGGCCAGCGCGTCGAGGTATTCGGGAGGCGTATTCCACACCGGCGTCAGCAGGCTGATCAGGCCCCGGCTCCTGTCGCGACGGGTATTGCGTGCGGCGTCGCGCGAACGCCTGGAGACGATGCACCTCGTACTCGTCTCGGGGCCAGTTCCGAAAGCCGGGCGCGACGATCGACGTGCCTTCGTCATCGCGGCTTCGCTCGCCTTCCCGCACGGGACTTCCCTGGAGCACCGCCAGTTCGTCGAACAGCTTTGGCACGACCTCAGCCAGGCTGCTGCGCCAGCTCGCCGGCAGGTTGATCGCGGCAGCGGCCCGGCGTCCCTCCACATCGTCGAGGCGTGCCACGGCGGCTTCGAGCCCTTCCGAGATGCCTTCGAGTGTCGGGGGAATACCGATGATGTTGGCCGAGAGCTCGGCGAGGGCTTCCGACGTCTTGTTCGCGAACGCCGTCGTCACCGCCAGGCCGCCGCAGGCCGCCATCTCGAGCGGCGGATAGCTGGGGTGCGGAGACAGCATGAGCGACAGGAGGATGTCGCTTTCGCGCATCTGTTGCGCGTAACCCGCGAGGTCGAGCCAGGGCGCGGGCACCAGCGTGGCGCCGCGGCCGAGCGAGACGGCCGGGAACGACTCACCCATGCCGACGAACTCCCAGCGTTCAGGGTCGAGCGTGCCGTCGGTCACCGCCTTCTCGAGCGCGGCCACGCCGAGCTCGAACAGGTTCCGCAGGCCGTTGGTGGGCCGTGCGTAGAACAACAGGCGCCTGCGTGCCCGAGTGGAGCGATCGAACGCCGGGAAGAAAAGCGTGCGATCGACGGCCGGCTGGAAGACGAGGCTTCGCTCGACGAACGCCGGGTCAGCGAAGCGCCCGATGCGCTCGCGGACGAGGAACTCGTGGAGCCATTGTGAGTTGACGACGGGAAGATGATCGAGCGAGTAGGTTTCGGCCGCGAGCGCCTGCTGGGTCGAGGCCGGGTGGAACAGCGGCTCGTAGTCCTGGATCAAATAGACGAAGCGCGAGTGTTGCGTCTGACGGACCGCATACTTGGCCTGCTGGGCAGTCCACCACGCCGTGGCCATGAACAGATCGCGTGCGCCGATTGCCAGCGGTACGGCGCGGTCGTTCGCCGACACGAGCTGGACGTCCGCCGGCAGCTCGGTGCCGAGGAGGCCGCGCATGTGCGCCCTGAATCGGCGCGAGGTCTTTATCGAACGCGAACTCGGTGCTGATCAAGCGAACGCGGACGCCTGACAGGGCCAGCCGTCCCGCGATCTCGAGCGCGGTGTTGGGCCCTCCCGACAGGTGCCGCATCCGCCAGGCCAGGTACGAGGACGTTCAGACGGGGCTCGTTGACCAGCTGCGGCGCCACGACCAGGTTGAGCGGGTTGAACCACGGCAAGCGGCCTTGCGGCGGGACGTATCCGGTGAGCCTTCCCGATGCGAGCGTCCCAGGGGCGAACGCCTCCCTCTGCTCGGCTCTTTCAGCCGTCACATGAGCATCGACCAGGCCGCTCTCGCCAGCCAGCGCATAGTTGCGGCGTCTGGTGATGCGCTCCCTCACCCGTCGGCGCACGCCTGAGATCAAGGTGCGCTGCTGGAGAGCCCTTCTTGAATCGCCGTAGCGGCGCCGTCAACCGCCACGAATGGGACGTGATGAAGGTGCGGTGCTGGAGAGCCCTTCTGAATCGCCGTAGCGGCGCCGTCAACCGCCAGGAATGGGACGTCAGGATGACCTGCAACTCTCGTTCGAGGGCTGCCGTCCGCCGTGCGCTCTCCTCGAGCTCGCCGCGATGCCTGTCGCGAGCCGCGGCGCACGTCGTCTCGCAACGCTTCGGCTTGCCGCTGCGCTTCTCCAGCGTTCGACCTGACCGCAACGTCGGCTCGTGCGCTCGCCAGGGCTTCGGCCGCCACGTTCGCGTTCGCCTCGAGCTCGAGCAGGCGGCGCGTCTTTCTGGGCGAGCGCCCCTTGCGCCTCCTGACAGACTCTGAATGGTCGCGACGAGATGCGTCATCGAGCTTCCCGATGTGCGCATCTTTCGCGGCGACGGCCTCCTTGAAGCGCAAGAGCGCGGCGTCCAGCTCACCGACGTGCCGGTGGATCGCTTCGACTTCACGCGTGGAGCGCTCGCGCAGCTCCTGGCGCCAACCGAGGATGCCTGTGACCAGCTCGCGAACGAGACGCTGCGGCTCGATCGGATCCGGGGATCTCGCGGCGTCGATGACGCGGGCGGCCGTCGCGGCGTGCGCCGGCGACGTGAACGCGCAGAAAAAGCGGCGGTAGTGCGCCGCGCCCGTGCGCGCCAAAGGAGCTCGCGTGTTGACCGCGGCCGCGAAGCGGGCCTTCGCTTCGTCGTCGCCCAAATCGCACGCATAGATGAAATCGAGCGTGTTGAACGCGAGCCATTCGTCCAGCGGGGCGTTGTCGGCGACCAGCGACCGACCCCGGCTCGCTGAACCAGGACACGACCTCCGCGGCATCCGGCAGCCCGTGTTCGCGATGCTCCACGAGGAAGTCGACGTCGCGGCCCGACACTGCCTTCGCATAGGCCGAGAACTGACGCTCGGCGTCGACGACCTCCGGCGTGTCAATCGGGCAGCACACGATGGTGGCCTGCCGCGAGACCCGCTGCAGTTCACGAATCAGGCTTGGCCGCTGCGCCGGCGGCACGTGCTCCAGCACCTCGATCGCGACGGCAACATCGAAGGCCGCGTCCTCGAAGGGCAGCGGCTCGCCCGGTTGCAGCTGGACGATGGAGGGATCGTCGAATTGACCGACGTCTGCGCGAACGATGTCGAACCGCGGTGAAACGAACGCTTCGGTCAGCGCAACCGGACCGCTTCCGACATCGAGCAGGGTGAGGGCGCCGCTGCCGTCGCCGGCACAGGATGTCGGTCAGCCTCGCGAGAAAGGAGTAGCGCTGATAGATGTCGGGCTGCCAGGCCAGCCGGCGATCGGAAAGCTCGTTCAACGCGACGCTCCGGGCACGGTGCGAGCCGGGCGGAACCGGGGAAGCTTCGCACCCATGACAGACGACATGATAACGCAGCTATGATGTCGGTCGAGCGACGCGTTGACCGGATCGATCCGGACCGTGGTCACGGTCCCCTTCCAGTAAGGATTGGCGAGCATGGGAATCCGGACGAGCTGCTTGCGCCCATCGGCGCGCCAGGTGAACCCGACCTGCTGCGCCTCGCTGCCCGGCTTCCCATCAACGGCGAAGTACACCGAACCGTTCACGTTCACCTCGTTGGACGTGCCGGATATCTCGAAGGCAACGAAGCCGACGTCCGAGGCGTTCAGCCGAGTCGGGAAAGCGAGCTGAGGATCGTTGCCACTAACGAGCGCTGATCCGTCGGCCTGAGGAAGAAGGTCATGGACCGACGGCGACGACAGCGCAACTCGAGTGTCACTCAGGGTCGGCGTGACCGGTGGATAGTACGCCGGAATCAGATAGCGGATGAGAATGAAGACGTTGAGGACGGCGAGGCCGGCCGCGAACGCGGCGGCGGCGCCGACACGGCTCGCCCGGCGCGGCAGCGCGTCGAGGCCCATCGCGACGAGGAGCGCCAGCGCTGGAAGCGCGACGAACATGTATCGCCCCTGCGGTTGTTCGAACGATCGGTTGATGTGGACGACCACGGCCAGGTTCAGCACGACGATCGCCGCAAGGACCAGGGGGATGCGCGCGTTACGCCGCCGGCGCGCGACCTGGAACGCGACGCTTCCCAGCCCGACGAGCCCGAGCGCCCAGAAGATCCAGTAATAGACTTCGGGCAGCGGCAGATTCATCCAGCCGAACACCCCGACGAACGATCGCGACAACAGCGACGGGAACGTCGTCCAGAAGTAGGCCGAGGTCAGCGATTGATGCGACATGATGTGCCCTACCGCTTCGCGCATGGCTCCGCTCGCGAAGGGATCGCCGTAAAGGACGATGTTGCGCAGCGACCATGGCGCCACGATCAGCCCGGCGAGTCCCAGCACGCCCACGACGCGGATCAGCCGTTGCTGTGCGGAGCCCTCGGTCCACCATACCGCCAGCGTCACGGGCGCGACGAGGCAGATGGCACTGATCTTCGCGAGATACGCCGCCGACAACACCACCGCGGCCGTCAACCCCAACCGCCACGTGAACGGCTCCTGCACCAGCCTCACGATGCACAGCACGGTCGCGGCCGCCATCGTGGTGACGAGCGCGTCGTTGCTGATGGCCGAGCCGCGGAACGTGAACTGCGGCAGGAACGCCACCAGGCTGGCGCACAAGATGGCCACGCTTTTCCCGCCGAGTCGCAGGCCGGCCTGCCAGCAGAGCCACACAGTGACCACAGACATCACGACCGAGATGAAACGACCGAGCCGGATTGGCGCGTAGCGCGCGAAGTCGCCGCCCGCGTTGTGAAAAAAGCGCGGCGGGAACGGCACTACCAGCGCGCCGTCCACATCAGACCAGACCAGCGGCGGCGGATGTGCGCTCTCGACTGCGACTGGCGCGACGAGCGCGTAGTAGAGCGGCGGTGAGTTGGCTTCGACGAAGTCGGGCCCGTACAGCGGAAGCTTACGCGCGTCGTGCAGATACCGCGCGTACTGCCAATGGTGGACTTCGTCCGGCGACTCGAACACCGGCACGGCGAACGACCAGGCCAGGAGGAGCAGGAACGACGCCAGGATCAAAGGCCAACCATCGGTGGCCGAGCGGCGTCGGCTGGATTCGGAGGACGAGCGGAGCATGTACGGACGCGGGCCGCAGCTACGCTGTCGCGGCTCCTCTTGCGGAACGCCATGATCAGCTCACCTTGCAGGATGTAGCGCGCTTCCTCGACGACGAATCCCCGGCTGCGTGAAGATGTCGCACAGTTCGTCATGGGTGTAGTGCGCGATGTGCTCGTCTGCGTACCCGCCGGGCGCCGCCAGACCGTAGGCCTTCTCGATCCAGACCCACTGCCAGTTCGCGTAGTCGGGCGTCCCGAGGACGAGGCGACCTCCGGGCTTGAGCGCGCGACAGAGCTCATCGAGGATCGGCGACTCCTTGGGCACGTGCTCGATGACTTGCGAGCAGAGCACACACGAAAACGACTCGTCGCGCACCGGCAGCTGGAACCCGGAGGCCTGCACGAGCGGGCGACCGAACTTCCGCGCGTAGCGAAGCTTGCGCAGCAGGATGTCCATGGCGACACTGCCGCGCGGCAGGGCGCCGATGATTCGGCTCGATCCGCAGCCGACGTCGAGCACGGGGCCCTCCCCGGCGATGAGATCCGTCACGTGCTTGTGGCGGCTGCGCTGCCAGTAACGCTGAAGCCAGATGGCGCTGTCGTGGGCGCGATCGTCGTAGTCCGCCGCCAGAATCGAGTTCCGCAGCTTCCAGAGCGTCCAGAACGTGCGCAGGTAGGCCAGGCCGAATCGGACGACTCGAGCGTGCGAGGCGCCGTGCCGCCGGGGCGCATAGGCGAACGGCACCTCGCGAATTCGCCATCCTTCCGCGTACGCCTGCACGAGGATCCGCTGCAGAATGTCGAAATCGAGCGCCGCGTATTCCTGGTTCTGCATCACCGCGGCGTCGTACAGCCGAAAGCCGCTCGACATGTCGTGGAGCTGCAGGCTGAGCCCTCGGCTGAAGAACCGTATTCAGGATGATGCCGGAGGGAATACGCGAGCCGTGATTCTGGCATGGACGAGTGGCCGGGCCGCATCATCTGTGTCGACGGCGCGCTGCTAGAATGAGCCGGGATCCACTCACGTGAAGATGACGCGCAACGACGACCCGTTCGAGGTGGCAGCAGCCCGGTCGAAGGTCTCGTTGGCCGCGAGCGCCCGGTAGCCGACCCGGTGCGCAGCACGCCTCTCCGCGTCGGGATCGATGGACACGCATTCAGTTCGCCGGCGGGCGGAGTGCGCCGGTACGTCAACGAGCTCACGAGCGCATGTCTCCAGATTGCGCCTGACCTCGAGTTCGTCGCCATCGGAGCCGGCGCGGGCTCGTTGCCGTCTGCCCTGACCGACTTTCCCGCGCAGTCGTGGTTGCCCACGAACCTGGGGTGGTGTCTCGACGGGCTGCCACGAGCGAGCCGGCGCGCCACGCTCGACCTGTTTCACGCTCCTGCCTACACCGCACCACTCTGGGGCGTGCATCCGCTCGTCGTCACCATTCACGACGTCAGCTACGAACGGCACCCGGAGTGGTATCCGTACCGGAGCGATCGTGTCCGCCGATGGTTCTACCGGCGAAGCGCCCGTAGCGCGGACCTCGTCATCACCGACTCGGAGTTCTCACGGAAGGAGATCGAAGCCGCGTACGGGATCGGGCCAGATCGGATCCGCGTCGTTCCGCTCGGCGTCGGCGCTCCATTCACGCCTGCCGCCGAACCGGCGCACCCATGGCCACCGCCGGAGGAACGTTTCATCCTCCACGTCGGCGATCTTCATCCGAGGCGCAATGTGGGCGTGCTGGTTGATGCGCTTGGCCTGCTCAGGGCCAGGGCAGACGAACTCAAGCACACCGTGCTGGTGCTGGTGGGCGCCGACCGTGGTTCGGCGGCCGCGATTACCGCGCGCGCGGAGGCGCTGGGCATCTCCGGCGCCCTGCGTTTCGTGAACGATTCCAGCGACGATCAGGTGGTGGATTTGATGCGTCGTGCGTCGGCGTTTGCCTATCCGTCACTCTACGAAGGCTTCGGCCTTCCAGCGCTGGAGGCGATGGCATGCGGCGCACCGGTCATCGCGTCGTCGGCCGCATCCATTCCTGAGGTGGTCGGAGACGCCGGTCTGCTCATCGATCCGCACGACGTTCGCGGGTGGTACGAGGCGCTGGCAGCGATCCTCGGATCGCCTGCGCGAGCAGCGCAGCTGCGGGCGGCGGGAATCGCCCGCGCTGCAGCGTTTCACATGGCAGAGTACGGCAACTGCAGACGATCGACGCATATCGATCTGCGTTTCGCGATGGCGCTCAGGCATGAATTGCGCAGATGACGGGCGCCGCTCAGCAGGCCTCTCGCGGCTTCAGCACCCGCACTCTGCTTCGCAGCCGGGCCTTCACGTGTGATCGACCCGATCGACCAGGCCGCGGCGATCGACGACGCATCGGTTGCCGTCTCCATCATCGTCCTCAACTACAACGGAAGGGCCTGGCTGGAGCGGTGCCTTCCAGCGGCCATCGCCGAGACGGCATCCGATTGCGAGCTGATTGTCGTCGACAACGGATCCTCGGACGGTTCGCTCGAGTTTCTGTCGACGTTCCGTCCCATCATTCGTGTCCTCCCGCTCGACATCCAACGTCGGCTTCGCCGCCGGCAACAACGCTGGTGCCCGCCTGGCACGCGGCCGGTATCTCGCGTTCCTGAACAACGATGCCGCGCCGCAGCCTGGATGGCTGGCGGCGGTCAGGGCCGCCCTCGACTCTCATCCGCGCGCGGGATTGGCGGCGTCGTGCATCGTCTATCTGAGCGACCCCGCGATCGTCGACAGCGCTGGCGACGGCATGACCCGGTTCGGGGGCGCCTTCAAACGTGCGCACGGACGTCCGGTCTCGGAGGCGCGCGAGGCGCGGGAAGTGTTCGGCGCGTGCGGAGCGGCCTGCCTGATTCGTCGCGACCTGTTCGACGACATCGGCGGATTCGACGAGGCCTACTTCGCCGTGCATGAGGACGTCGATCTCTCCTACCGCTGCCAGCTCCTGGGCTACCACTGCATCTACTGCCCGGAGGCGGTCGTGCATCACGCCGGCTCGGGCACGATGGGGCGCGTCAGCGCGCGCTCGGTGTTCTGGGGACAGCGGAATCTCGAGTGGACCTACGTCAAGAACACGCCGTGGCCGCTGTTGCTCCTCACTCTCCCGGGCCACGTGCTGTACAACGTGGCCGCCACCTTCTATTTCGCGCGCGCTGGTCACCTGCGCACCTTTCTCTCGGCAAAATGGCACGCCATCAGGGAGCTGCCTCGCGTGTGGCGTCAGCGCCGTGACATCCAGCGGCGCCGGCGGACTTCCCTGCGCCGGCTGTGGAAGCTGATGGATGGCGGCTGGATCGCGCTGAAGATTCGCGAGAAGCGGTTCGACCTCGGCCTCAGGCCGTCGGCATGAGTTTCAGCGGCTCGATCGTCATCGTCAACTTCAACAGCGGCGAGTACCTGACACGGTGTCTCGACTCGATCGAGGAGCACGCACCGGCTGCGAACGTCATCGTGATCGACAACGCGTCGACCGACGAAAGCACCGGCAGCGCTGCCCTTCGGCGCGACGGCGTGACCCTTCAGGTCAATCCGCGGAACGTGGGTTTCGCGCGGGCGGTGAATCAGGGCCTGGCGGCGACGTCACGCCACCTGGTCATGCTGCTCAATCCAGACTGCTACCTGTTACCTGGCGCCGCTGACCGCCTGGCAGAGGAACTGGACAGCCATCCGGAGTGCGCCATCGCCGGACCGAGGATCCTGAACGACGATGGCAGTGTCCAGGGCAGCGCTCGCGGCGATCCAACGCTGTTCACGGGACTGTTCGGCCGTACGACCCTGCTCACTCGCCTCTTTCCCGATTCCAGACTGGCGCGGCGCAACGTGCGTACGGATACCGAGCGCGTCACGAACGGCGAGAGTTTCGCGGTCGACTGGGTGTCGGGCGCCTGCATGATGGCCCGGCGCGAGGCGCTCACTGCTGTCGGGGGGTTCGACGAGCGGTACTTCCTGTACTGGGAGGATGCTGACCTGTGCCGCCGGCTCCGGAACAAGGGGCACTCAACCCGCTACGTTCCGTCCTGCGCGTCGGGCATTCCGGTCGGGGTGTCGAGCCGCGGCGTGAGAACGCTCGCCATCACCGCGTTCCATCAGAGCGCCTACACCTACTATGCGACTCACGTCGCCAGGACGGTGGCTGGCCGTGGCCTCGCCTGGACGTTGCTGAAGCTTCGCTGCCGCCTGAAGCTGCTTGGCGGCGCAGACGACAGGAACGCGCCGGATTCGTCCGTGTGATTGCGTTAGAAGACACCTGCCGCGTCAGGCCGGGCGCTTGAACACCGCAATCAGGCTGAGCGGCGGCATCGGTATCGAATCGGTGACGCGCATGAGCGGCACGAGCAAGTTGAGCGTCTTGATCTGAATCAAGCCGAAATAGCGACGCCGTAGAATCTTGCCGCTGAGGAACCAGGCGAACGTGCTCAATCGATTGAACTTGATCAGCCGCTCGATATCGAAGCCAGCCGCGCGCGCGACTGCAGAAAGTGACTCCTCCGTATACCGGCGGCGGTGGCCCAGCACTTCGTCCAGCGTGCCGAAGTTCCATGGGCCCTGGGGCACCAGGATGACCGCGCGGCCGCCCGGGGCGAGCACCGATCGAATATTCTCGAGCGCTTCGCGGTCGCTCTCCACATGCTCGATCACGTTCAGACAAATCACCGTGTCGTAGTCGCGCTCCTGCTTTGGAAACGTCTCACGGCGCGTGACATCGCAGAACTCGGCGCGAAGGTACGGACGGGTCTGCTGTAGCGCCCGGAGCGCTTTGAGGTAGAGCGGATTGACGTCGGACACGACGTAGCTCGAGCGCGGCACGAGGTTCAGCGTGAGATTGCCGACGCCGCCGCCGATCTCGAGCACATGTTGCCCGCAGTACGGCCTCACCATGTCGGCCATCCAGGCGTTGAACTTCGGCGCACGGCCGAGCCGGGCGAGAATCTGGCTGCCGAACTCGTCCTTCTGATAGATGTTGTCGGACAGTGAGAAGCGAAGAATCGCCCAGAGCGCCCGAAATCCGTCGCGCCAGTTGATCTTCTTGCCCTCCTGATAGGTCCGGCCCGAGTAGCTGATCGGGACCTCGAAGATCCGAGCCTGGCGCTTCGCCAGCTTGATCGTCAGTTCCGGCTCGAGGCGGAAGTCGTTGGCGCTGAGCGGAATCGACTTCAACAGGTCCGTCCGCACCGCCTTGTAGCAGGTCTCCATGTCCGTCAGGTTCAGATCGGTGACCAGGTTGCACAAGAAGGTCAGGAACTTGTTGCCCATCTGGTGACGGTAGTGCAGCACGCGCCGCACCTCTCCCCCGGCAAAGCGGGAGCCGAACACGGCGTCGGCGGCCTCGTCGACAAACACCTGGACGATGCGCAGGAGATCCTTCGGGTGGTATTCGAGGTCGGCATCGTGGATCACCGCGATCTCACACGTCGCCGTCTCCAACGCCGTCTTGATCGCCTTGCCCTTCCCACCATTCTTTTCGTGTCGCAGGAACCGCCAGGTCATGCGCGGATCCGTCGTGGCCGCCCGCTCGGCCTGAAACGCCCGGAGCACGTCCGCCGTGCCGTCGGTCGAGCAATCGTCGACGACGATGATCTCGATGCGGGAGAGGTGCGGGCTCGACACCAGCACGTCCAGCCGGCCGAGTGATTCGGCGACGAGGTATTGCTCGTTGTAGACCGGGACGAGGACGGACACGGACGTCTGCTGGCGGTCGGGTGTCACTCGGGCCGTCTCCTGCGAGTCGGAGTCAGCGTGCACGCGAAACGCGGCGCGAAAACCGACTGTGCATCATGCCGCAGGTCGACCGGAGTCGTCCAATTCCGGGTAGACTCCTCCCCGCCATGCTCTCGCTCGTGATCCCCGTCTACAAGAACGAGGAGAACCTGCCTCGGCTGTTTGCCGAGCTCGACGCGTTTGCCGCGAAGCTCCCTGACGATCTCGAAGTGGTGTTTGTCGTCGATGGCAGTCCAGATCGCTCGCTGGAGATCCTGCGGCAGCGGCTCGCCGCCTGGCCACATCGCAGCCAACTCATCGAGCTCAGCCGCAACTTCGGGTCATTCGCCGCGATCGCCGCCGGACTGCGCCACGGCGCCGGCGACTACTTCGCCGTCCTCGCGGCCGATTTGCAGGAGCCGCCGGAGCTGGCGCTCGAGTTCCATCGCCGGCTCGCCGCCGGCGACGTGGACGTGGTCTTCGGGCACCGCACGCGGCGGACCGACGGCTGGTGGTCGCAGCTCGCGTCGCAGTCCTTCTGGTCGCTGTATCGCCGCTTCGTCGTCAAGGACATGCCGAAGGGCGGCATCGACATGTTCGGATGCACCCGGCAGGTGCGCGATCGGCTGCTCGAGCTGACCGAGGTCAACACCAACCTGATCGCGCTGCTGTTCTGGCTCGGCTTCCGCCGCGGCTTCGTCCCCTACGAACGCCGGGCTCGTGCCGAGGGCCGCAGCGGATGGACACTCGGCCGGAAAATCGGCTACGCGCTCGACAGCATCTTCAGCTTTACCGACCTGCCGATTCGCGCGCTGCTCATCCTCGGCGCGTTCGGCACCACCGCCGCGGTCATCGGCGGGGCGACGGTTTTCGTGTTCTGGCTCCTCGGTCGCGTCCCGGTACTCGGCTATACGCCGCTGATGCTCGTCATCACCTTCTTCGGCGGCCTCACCGCGCTCGGCCTCGGCATCATCGGTCAGTATTTGTGGCTCTCGCTTCAGAACGCGCAGGCGACGCCCGAGCTTCGTCGTCAAGAACATCGAGAAGTTCGGCGATTAGTCGATTGCCGCGCTCTTGTGAACGCGTTAGGATCGCGCCCATGCTCGAGCAGATGCTGGGGACGCATCGCATCTACGTTCACCCGCAGGCGCTGTGCGAGAGCCGCAGCATCGGCGAGAACACCCGCGTCTGGGCGTTCGCGCACGTGCTGCCGGGCGCGATCATCGGCGCCGACTGCAACGTCTGCGATCACGTCTTCATCGAGAACGACGTCGTCATCGGCGATCGCGTCACGATCAAGTGCGGCGTCCAGCTCTGGGACGGCTTGCGGGTCGCCGACGACGTGTTCATCGGGCCGAACGCGACGTTCTCGAACGACAAGTATCCGCGAAGCAAGCAGCATCATGCCCGCGCTCGAGACGCACATCGGCCGCGGCGCGTCGATTGGCGGCGGCGCGGTCGTGCTGCCGGGCCTGCGGATCGGCGCGCGCGCGATGATCGGCGCCGGCGCCGTCGTGACGCACGACGTGCCCGCGCGCGCGATCGTCTCCGGCAATCCCGCGCGCATCGTCGGCTATGTCGATACGCAGCGAACCCAGCAGGCCGCCCCGCCGGCGGCCGGTCAGCCGGCCCTGAGCGCCGAGGTGACGCCGACGTCAGTCCGCGGCGTCGACCGTGCACCGCCTCCCGCTCGTCGCCGATCTGCGCGGCAGCCTCTCGGCCGGCGAGTTCGTCGCCCAGATTCCGTTCACGCCGCAGCGCTACTTCGTCGTCTTCGACGTGCCCGGCAAGGAAGTGCGCGGCGAGCACGCGCACCGCCAGTGTCACCAGTTCCTGGTCTGCGTTCGTGGCTCGCTGTCGGTCGTGCGTCGACGACGGGACGTCAAGCGAGGAAGTCGCGCTCGACGCGCCGAACGTCGGCCTCTACGTGCCGCCGATGATCTGGGCGGTCCAATACAAGTACTCGTCCGACGCGATGCTGCTCGTGTTCGCGTCGGATCACTACGACCCCGCCGACTACATCCGCGACTACGATGAGTTCGTGAGAATGTGTGATCGATAATGGTGGACGCGCGATCACGTTGCTGGACGCGGGCCATTGCATGGAGTTCGCCGTTGACTCCAGACTCCGATATCTTGTCTGGCCGATCGCCGCTCTGGCCCGTCGTCACGTTGGCGGCGTTGATTGTCCGCATCGCGGCCATTGCCGAGCCGCTCGGGATCGATCAGAGCCTCTGGGCATCGGCCGTGCGCGGAATGTCGCGGGGACAACTGCTCTACCGCGACGTCTGGGAGCAGCGGCCGCCCGGGATCTACTTCACCTATCTCGCGGGCTTCAACCTCTTCGGCTGGACGCCGGCAGCCGTCGCCTGGCTCGACGTCATCGCGTCGGCGGCCACCACGCTGCTGCTGTTTCTCATTGTCCGGCGGCTCTCGACGCCCACGACCGGCGCGCTGGCCGCGGCCTTGTTCGCGACGCTGACGATGCCGGCGTGGCTCTACTCGTACGGCGGGTTTCTCGAACGCAGCAACTGCGAGACGTTCATCACCGTGTGCGTCGGCCTCGCGACGTGGTGTGCCGTCCGCTGGCGCGAATCACGCAGCGTCGGGTGGGCGGCAGGCGTCGGTCTCTTCATCGGCGCAGCCGTCGTCTACAAACCCAATGCCGGGCTGTATCTGCCAGCGATCCTGCTGTGGATGGCGCTCTATCGCCGCCACGACAACGTGAATTCGGCGCGTCCGATCCTGGCGCCCGTCACGGTCGCCGTTCTCGCCAGCGCCGTGCTGCCTGTGCTGACGATCCTCTGGCTGTGGCGGCTCGATCTGCTGCACGAGGCCAAGATCGCGGTCGTCGATTTCAATCGCTTCTATCTCGGCCAGGGCTTTTCGATCGCTCAGTACGCGTACGACTTCTCCAGGGCCGTCAACCTTCGCTTCGAGACCGACCCGCTCTGGCTCGGTGGCGGCATCGGATCGGTGGTCGCCGTCTGGCAACTCGTCCGCACGCGGCGGCTCGACCCGCTCGGCGGTCTCGCCATCCTGTGGGGCGCGGCGAGCGCGGGGGTGATCGTCGTCAACGGCGCCCGTCTCTTCAACAGCTACTTCATGAATGCGCTCCCGCCGCTCGCCGTGCTGACGGCCTGGCTGCTCGCGCACGCCCTCCGCGGTTCGCGGCTGCGCCCGATCGTCGTCGCTGGAACAGCCATCTGGATGTGTTCACTCCTCGTCCAGCGAAACTATCCGGCCCGCGTGATGCATTGGGCGACCGCCGATTTCGCGCAACTGCGTGGCCGGGGCGACAGCAACGCGTACCTCGAGCGGTTTGGCGGCTACGCGACCAACCGCGGCTACTCGGCGCGCGCCAACCTGGAGCTGGCCGAATACATCAGCAACCACACGTCGCCGGACGATCGCGTCTTCCTCTTTGGCATCAACGGCGCCGGCGTCTACTTCACCAGCGATCGGCTCACCGCGCACCGCTTCCTGCGGGTGAACTTCTTCGTCCCGACGACGTTTCCCGACCCGGAGTTCGAGCTCGACGCGGTCCTCCGCGATCTCGCTGCGAGACAACCGCGGTATCTGATTTTCGAGCAGCTTCACTCGACATCGGAGATGGCCAGGACCGTCGACGCCCTGCAGGCCAACGCCGGCGTGCAGCAGCTTCTGGAGAACTACCAGCTCGAAGTCCGCATCGAGGACTTCACACTCTATCGACGGAAATAGCCATGTCACGTTATTCACCACGAAGAACGCGAAGCCTTCGATGTCCTTCGTGATCTTGCGTGGTGATCGCTCTTAAACTAGACCCGTGCGCCTCGCCTGGTTTACCCCTTGGCCGCCGGATGCGAGCGGCATCGCGGGCCGGTCGGCCGAGCTGGTGCCGATGCTCGCGGCACGCGGCCATGGAATCGACGTGTTCGTCGACGAGCGGCGTGTCCCGGTGGCGCGCAGCGGCGCGGAGGCGCCGAGCCCAGGGCAGGTGCGCGTGCAGAGCGCACACGACTTCGTCTGGCGCGCCGCGCGCGGTCAGTACGATCTGCCGGTTTACCAACTGGGCAATTCGCGGCTGCACGAGTTCATCTGGCCGTATCTCTTCGGTTGGCCGGGGCTCGCCGTGCTGCACGACGCGCGCCTGCACCACGCTCGCGGGCGGGCGCTGCTCCTGCGTCAACGACGCGACGACTATCGCGCAGAATTCCGCTGGAGCCACCCGTCCGTGTCTCCGGAGGCCGCCGAACTGGCGATCGCCGGCTTCGATGGCCCGTACTACTACCAGTGGCCGATGACGCGCGCGGTGATCGCGTCATCCCGGCTTGTCGTCGCGCATTCGCGAGGCGCGGTGCGCGAGTTGGAGGAGAGCTGGCCCGGCCGGCCGGTGGAATACGTCGCGCTCGGCGAGGGACGCGAGAGGCCCGTCACCGACAGCGACCGTGAGGCCACTCGCGCGCGCTACGGGCTGACGACGCAGCAGATCGTCTTCGGCGTGTTCGGCCGGCTGAGCGCCGAGAAACGGCTCACGCCGATCCTGCGGGCGTTCGCGACGACCCATGCGCGGTTCCCTCACGCACGATTACTGCTCGCCGGGTCGTACGACCCATCCGTCGACATCCCCACCGCCGCTGAGGCGCTCGGCCTCCGCGACGCAATCGTCTCCGTCGAGACGCCGCCTGACGACGCGTTCGACGATTTGATCGCCGCCGTCGATGTCTCGCTCCACCTGCGCTGGCCGAGCGCGCTCGAAACCTCGGGCCCATGGCTGCGTGCGCTGGCGGCAGGACGCGCGACGGTGATCATCGACGCGGCGCATTTGACTGCAATCCCGACGCTCGACCCGCGCACCTGGCGGCCGCACGCACCGTCGCCGCCGCGTGCGGGTGAGCCGGTCGCGGTCGCGCTCGACATCCTCGATGAGGACCACTCGCTCGAACGCGCGATGCATCGGCTGGCCGCCGATCGTGAGCTGCGGGCGAACCTGGGGCAGGCGGCCCGCGAGTATTGGCTGGGCGCACACACGGTGGAGCACATGGCGGCCGGCTACGGGCGCGCGATCGAACGCGCGGCCAGCCTCTCCCCAGATCTCATCGAGACGCCACGGCATCTCCATCCCGATCCGTTCGAGTTGGCGACCTCGCTGTCCCGCAGTGTCGATCCGGCGCTCGACACCGCGCTCGCGGCGCTATCCTCCGCATCACGACCCGACTCGCACGCGCGCTCGAGCGTCAAATCCCTCGATCGGCGGGAGGCGTAGCGCGGATGCGCATCCAGCTGAACGGCGACCCTCGAGATCTTCCCCAGCCGCTGACCGTGCAGGCATTGCTCGCCGAGCTCGACATCGACCCGCGCGCGGTCGCGGTCGAAGTCAATCGCGTCGTGGTGAAGCGCGCCCGCTACGCCGATACCGTGATTGGCGACGGCGACGAAGTCGAGGTCGTTGCGTTTGTGGGCGGGGGTAGCGAAGGCAGAAGGCACGACCAGTGACCGCCCGAAAGGCACTGGTGTTGACGCCGTTCGGCTGACTGGGAGTGGCCCGATTCGCGCTAGTTTGAAATCGTGCCGAAGGGAGTGAGCGTTTCGAGCGCGATTCCGTAGGCATGTCTGGTTTCCAAGCCGGGTAGGAATCGCGCGACACGCGTGAGTACGAAACGCGAGCGGACGGAGGTGCGATTTCGAGGGCCAGCTCCCCGGAAGCCGAACGGCGTCAATACAAGTGCCTTTCGGTATCAGACACCGAGAACTGACAGCAACGCTGACGCGCAATGGGGCGCTTGGGCACTAGGACAATGAGGCAAACAGTTGCGGGTGCGAGGTGCGGGAATGACCGCTGATCCAACGCTGTCGACGCGACATCAACGGCGGCGGCTTTCGGGATGGGTCTTGGTGCTCATTCTCGCCGCCACACCGATCGCGGCGCAACGCGGGCGTGGGGCGACCGCCAGCGACGAAGCCGCGCTCCTCGCTCCAGGGTGGACGGCACTCGCGGCGGGAGACGCGGCCGGCGCCGGGGCGACGGCGGCGCGCGTGCTTGGCCAGTTCCCAAACAGTGCGGCTGCGCTCGTGCTCCTGGTCGATGCCGACATCGCTCGCGGCGGGGCCATCGTCGCCCTCGGCGCCTACGAATCCTGGCTGGGGGCCCGGCGGCTCGATGACGCGTATGTGTTGCGGCGGATCGCACGCGCCACCTTGCGGCAGGAGATGCTCGGAAAGGACGCGGCGCCCCGGCTGCAGGCGATGCGCGGTCTGGCCGGCGACGGCGACCTCGAGGCCATCGGTCTGTTGAACGACGCGGCGGCACAGGGTCGCCTGACGGAGACCCTGGAGCTCGCGAGGCTGGGACAGGACCGCGCCGTCCTGTCGCTCATCAAACTGCTCGAGTCGCCGCTCTCCAATCGTCGGGCAATCATCGAGGCGCTCGGGCAAAGCCGGAGCGCGCTGGCGGCGCCGCCGCTGGTCAAGTTGGTCGGGGACGCAAACGAAGACACGCAGGCCCTGGCCGCAGACGCCCTCGGCAAGCTTGGCGCAAGAGAGACCGCCGGCTCGATTCGACCGCTTCTGGCCGACGAGAAGAAACCCTTTCACGTGAGGTTCGCGGCTGCGGGTGCGCTTCACCGGCTGGGGGATCCGACCGGCACCGTCTTTTTACGGGGTCTCCTGGACGCATCCACTCACTCGCTGGTTCGGATCCAGGCCGCAGAGAGTCTGATGGCGGTCCCGAATGATACTAGCGTCCTGCCGGTGGTTCGGAGCCTGGCCTCCGATCCTGATCCTGTCGTTCGCATCGGCGCCGCGCGGATCCTGGCACCCTACGACCAGCCGCTGGCGCAGAGCCTGCTCGAAGCCGCCGGCGCAGGATCCGAATCCTTCGGTCCGGGAACTGGCGTCCCAGGCGCTGGCCGCGCGCGTCGCCGGCGACTTCGCCAGCCTGCGCCGACTGCTACGGTCGACAGACGCCGTGAGCCGCGTCGCAGCGGGCGCCCGCATTCTAGAATTGACGCGATAGCCGGTCCCATTTACAATCTAGCCCGGCTTGCCACTAAAGCGCTTCCGGTCACCCACCGATAGCCTTTCGTACAGTTGGGTTTGCGTCATTGCCCCCCTGGCAGACCAATTGCCTCGTTAACTTTCCAGGTTGGACTATGGATCAGAAGCACACCCGTCGTACGCTCACGCGAATTTCAGTCGGCGCATTGGTAGTCAGTGCCGCGATCACCCTTGGCGCTCCGCGCCCGGCCGCCGCGCAGTATTCGCAGATGGGCGCGGCATTGGGGCTCGCAGCCATCGGCGTTCGTGGAAGTGACGTTGCCTACGACCCAGCGAGCGACTCGTATTTGATGGTCGGAGCGTATGGCCCGGTGTTCGGCGTCTGCACCAACGCGGGTGGGGCCGTCACTGCACCTCTTTTCGAGATCTACACGCCTGGGAACTTTGCTCACTATCCACGAGCGACCTACAGCCCACACGTTAATGGCGGCGCCGGCGGCTTTTTGGTGACCTGGCACATGGGCCTCAACGCTGGCGTTCATGGGGCAATCGTTTCCTGCACGGGCCCGACGCGTGTTGTAGGTCCCGTCCAGGCGATCGGCGGGACCGCGAGTTGGTGGGAGGCGGGCGCTGCGACCGCCTATTCTGTCGCGAGCCAGCGCTTCCTCGTGGTGTGGCAAGTGCTCGGAGGCGGGATCAGGGGCCGTTTCGTCGGAACGAACGGAGCGCCGATCGGCGAAGAGATGCTGCTCGCCAATCTCGGAACTGCACGTGACCCGGGCGTCGCCTGGAACGCGGAGACGAATGAGTTTGGACTGAGCTATTCGGGCTACGGCGACCCCTCTGGGGCGTTCGCGGCCTTTCGGAAAGTGAATGCCGCCGATGGCTCACTGTCTCCGCTGAACAAATTCGGGTTCACCACGGGCACGTACAACACCGACATCGCCGTCAACGTTTACACCGGAAACTTCGTCATGGGGTGGGCGGGCGCGACTCCAGGTGGCGCCGGTTCGAGCTTTGCGCTCACTTCGATCGAAACGGAACGCTGCTCAACATCGGACTGATTACGAATCGTTTGGGAGGCAATGACAATTTCAGCCTGGCGTTCAATGCGGTGAGCGGCACGCTGCTCGCCGTCGGGCAGGACAACCTGTCGTACGACGTCGCGGCTATCGAACTGAACTCCGGCGGAACTCCGATTAGCACGGCAGGCGCCGTCACACAGGGCGGAGCCCACCGGGCACGTTCTATCCACGGACGACCAGTCGCGGAATAGTCGCACCTCAGTGGGCGTTGTCGTTCTCGCGCGGCTATACGGTGCTTGGTGCGCAGTTCGTGTCGACCGTCTCGACTGGCGGCGGTCCCGCGACACCTCCGAGCGCGCCGCCACCGGCACCCACGCCAACGGCACCAACACCACCCCCGGCATCTGCCTGCCCCGGACCCGACCCGTTCGTGAGTTTTGGCGGCGGCAACTGTGTCAATGGGGGCTGGCAGTTTCCGACGGCACCTCCGGCACCGGCGCCGACGGCGCCGGCCCCTCCGCCGCCTCCGTCGTCTTGCGCCGGATCGCCGCCGTTCCCGGGCGCCGTGTGCGTGGGCGGCGGCTGGGTGCCTTCAAGTCAAACTGGCTGCAGGGGGCGGGTGCGTCGGATCGGCGCCGTTTCCGGGCGCCGTGTGCGTGAACGGCGGCTGGGTGCCCTCCAGTCAAGGTCCTTCAGCGGGCGGGTGCGTCGGATCGGCGCCGTTTCCGGGCGCCGTGTGCGTGAACGGCGGCTGGGTGCCCTCCAGTCAAGGTCCTTCAGGGGGCGGGTGCGTCGGATCGGCGCCGTTTCCGGGCGCCGTGTGCGTGAACGGCGGCTGGGTGCCCTCCAGTCAAGGTCCTTCAGGGGGCGGGTGCGTCGGATCGGCGCCGTTTCCGGGCGCCGTGTGCGTGAACGGCGGCTGGGTGCCCTCCAGTCAAGGTCCTTCAGGGGGCGGGTGCGTCGGATCGGCGCCGTTTCCGGGCGCCGTGTGCGTGAACGGTGGCTGGGTGCCCTCCAGTCAAGGTGCTTCAGGGGGCGGGTGCGCCGGATCGGCGCCGTTTCCGGGCGCCGTGTGCGTGAACGGCGGCTGGGTGCCCTCGAGTCAAGCCGCTTCAGTTGGCGCATGCGTCGGCTCAGCACCGTTCCCCGGGGCCGTGTGTTTGGGTAACGGCTGGGTCCCGGCCGATAGTGTTCCGGTCCCGTGCTCCGGACTGCCCGATCCATTCGGCGCCATGGGTGGCGGAGTATGTATCGACGGGGGATGGCGACCGCGAAACTCGGTTGGAGGACGCCCGTAGGTTACGGCCCTGCGAAAACAGGACACCGCGAGTAAGAGCGATGCGACTCTAACGGACTCTATCGGACTCTAGCGACCACCAAGAGCCGCGCCGGCATGGCGCGGCTCTTGCTCTTTCGAGCACCTCGACGACGACTGCGACTTCCCCAGCCTGTCCGCGGTCTAAGGACGGTAATGCGAAGGATCTGCTCAGCGGCGATTCCTCTGCTCGTACTCCTCTGGGCAGCCGCACCGGCGTCAGCTCGGCAATTGACGGCGCATCCGTCCGTGGCTGGCCTCGACCAGCCGCTGTCGATCACGCAGGACCCGAGCCAGCCGAACGTGCAAATCGTCGTCGAAAAGGCTGGACGGCTTCGCGTCCTCCAGAGCGGTGTGCTGCTCAACGAGCCCTTCCTCGATTTGAGCGGACAGATCTCGAGCGACGGCGAGAAGGGCCTGCTCGGCCTGGCGTTCGCGCCTGGCTACGCCCAGAACGGACGCTTCTTCGTCAACTACATCGACCTCAACGGCAACACCGTCGTCTCGCGCTTCTCGCGGAGCGCCGGCGACCCGCTGCGCGCCGATCCGGCGAGCGAGTTTCCGCTGGTGTGGTCCGACGGCCAGCCGTTCATCTTCCAGCCCGGCCCGCTGCACAAGGGCGGGCATCTGGCGTTCGGGCCGGACGGCATGCTGTACATCGGCCTGGGTGACGGGTCGACGCACAACGACCCGGAACACAACGCCCAGAATCCCACGCTGCTGCTCGGCAAGATCCTGCGGATCAACGTCAACGTCCTCGACAGCGATGCGCAGGGCTTTGACGTCCCGGCGGACAACCCCTTCGTCAACCAGGAGGGCGTGCGCCCGGAGATCTGGTCGCTCGGCCACAGAAATCCGTGGCGCTGGACGTTCGATGACCCGGCGCACGGCGGCACCGGCGCGCTCATCATGGCCGACGTCGGCCAGGACGGCTGGGAAGAGATCAATTACGAGCCCGCAGGCCAGGGCGGACGCAACTATGGCTGGCGCAATCGCGAAGGCTCGCACGACTACATCGCCGAACTGTCGGCGTTCTCCGAGCCGCTCGTCGATCCGGTCCTGGAGTACTCGCATTACATCAACGAGACCGACGTCCGCGCCTCGGTCACCGGCGGCGTCGTCTATCGAGGCAGCGCGCTCGGCCCGGAGTACGTCGGCCGCTACTTCTTCGCGGATTTCATGCAGTCACGCGTCTGGTCGGTGCGCTTTGGCGTCGACGTCGGCGGCATGGCGTACTCCTACGATCTTCAGGAGCACACGTACGAGCTGGGTGATGCCGCGGCGCAAATCGTGAGCTTCGGCGTCGACGCGGCCGGCGAGATCTACACGGTCGCGCTGCACGGCACGGTCTATCGGATCACGCGCGCCACGACGCCGGCGCCATCAACACCCTGGCTAATCCGCCGACGCCGCCTTCGAGCCCCTGCGCGACGCCTGATCCGTTTGCCGCTATGGGCGGTGGCACGTGCTATCAGGGCGGCTGGCTGCCGCCGGGGATGGTGCCGCCAGACGCACCGCCGGTGACGCCCCCGGTCACTCCCCCCGTGACGCCGCCCACGACGCCGGCACCGGCACCGACGAGCAGTTGCGCGACGCCTGATCCGTTTGCCGCCATGGGCGGTGGGACGTGCTATCAGGGCGGCTGGCTGCCGCCGGGCATGGTGCCGCCAGACGCACCGCCGGTGACGCCGGTACATCCCCGACCACGCCCCCAGGGACGCCGCCGGTCACGTCACCCTCCACGCCGGTCACTTGCGCGACGCCTGATCCGTTCACCGCCATGGGCGGTGGCACGTGCTATCAGGGCGGCTGGCTGCCGCCGGGAATGGTGCCGCCGGACGCACCGCCAGTGACGCCGGTTCCGCCAGTAACACCCCCGACCACGCCCCCAGGGACGCCGCCGGTCACGCCACCCTCCACGCCGGTCACCTGCGCGACGCCTGATCCGTTTGGCGCTATGGGCGGTGGCACGTGCTATCAGGGCGGCTGGCTGCCGCCGGGAATGGTGCCGCCGGACGCACCGCCAGTGACGCCGGTTCCGCCAGCAACACCCCCGACCACGCCCCCAGGGACGCCGCCGGTCACGCCACCCTCCACGCCGGTCACCTGCGCGACGCCTGATCCGTTTGTCGCTATGGGCGGTGGCACGTGCTATCAGGGCGGCTGGCTGCCGCCGGGAATGGTGCCGCCGGACGCACCGCCGAGCTCGCCCGCGCCGCCGACGACACCGGTCACTCCTGCGCCGGCACTTCCTGCCGGCACGTGCACGACGCCCGATCCGTTCCAGAGCATCCCGGGCTTGATCGGCCAATGTGTGGCGGGCGGGTGGACTCCTGTGGCTGGCGTTGACCTACGTGGGACTGTTCGGTTCTCCTCGCTGGAGGGCGGCGGCTGGATCCTCGTTGCTGACGATGGCCGTGCATTTGCACCGTGGGGCGGAATGCCCATCGCCTTTCAGAACGAAGGACAGCGTGTGAAATTTCGCGGGACGCTTCCATCCGATCGCGTCAGCCTGCTCGGCATCGTGATCGATGTGATCAGCATCAACACTGTGCAATGATCTAATCTCGACTCCCCGGTAAGGAACGTTCGGACCATCCAGACGGCGACCGCGTCTCCCCCACCAGGTCGTAGTCGAACCATCAAAAGGACGATTGAAGATATGATGATGCGACTGTACTCACTGACCCTTGCGGCTGGCCTGATCGCGAATGCCGCGGCGGCACAGACATTGACAGCTCAGGTCGTCACACCGGGACTCTCGACTCCAGTCGGCTTCGTTCAAAATCCCGCGCTCGCCAACGTCCAGCACGTCATCGAGAAAGCCGGCGTGATTCGGACGATCCAGAACGGCGTGCTCCAGGCGACGCCTTTTCTCGATATCACCGCGAAAGTGCAGTCGGCCGGCGAACAGGGCCTCCTCGGTCTCGCGTTCGCGCCCGACTACGCCACGAGCGGGCGCTTCTACGTCAGCTACGTGCGGCTGGAGGCTGGCACCGACGTCGGGAGCTCGGTGGTTTCACGATTCCGCCGATCGCTCACCGACCCGCTTCGCGCAGATCCGGCGAGCGAGTTTCCGTTCATCTGGCCGGACGGCAACCCGTTCATTGCGCAACCGTTCTCCAATCACAAGGGCGGCAACATCGCGTTCGGCCCAGACGGCATGCTGTACTTCGGACTTGGCGATGGCGGCTCGGGCGGCGATCCCGGCCATCGCGCGCAGAATCCGGCGACGCTGCTGGGCAAGATGCTGCGGTTGAACGTCAACGTGCTCGACAGCGACGCGCAGGGCTACGACGTCCCGTCGGACAACCCGTTCGTCGGGATGCCTGGGGTGCTCGGCGAGATCTGGGCGTTCGGGTACCGCAACCCCTGGCGATGGTCGTTCGACGATCCGGCGCGCGGGGGCACCGGTGCGATGGTCATCGGCGACGTCGGACAGAACGCCTGGGAAGAGATCGATTACGAACCGGCCAAGGCCGGCGGCCGCAACTACGGCTGGCGCTTGCGCGAGGGCCGGCACGATTTCAACCTGAGCTTGCCGCCATTTACTCCACCGGCACCGTTCCCGCCGATCCCGTTGACCGAACCGATTTATGAATACCCGCAGGCGCCGGGTGCCGCAGTCACTGGCGGTTTCGTCTATCGAGGCGCGGCATTGGGAGCCGCTTACGCCGGCAGATATTTTTTCGCGGATTCGTCGCAGAGCCGCGTCTGGTCGCTCGGCTTGGCCATCAACGGCGTCGGCGAGGCAAGCGTGACGAGTGTGACGGAACACACCGCGGAACTTGGCCCAGCCGCGGTCGGCGTCGTGAGCTTCGGCGTCGACAACAACGGCGAGATCTACATTGTCGTCATCGGCGGCACCGTCTATCGGGTCGCGCTCGCGGCACCCACTGTGCCGGCGCCGACGCCGACGACGCCGCCACCACCGCCGCCGCCACCGCCGCCACCGCCGCAAAACGGCGACGGGACGTGCGCGACGCCCGATCCGTTCGCGGCGATGGGCGGTGGCACCTGCTACCAGGGCGGCTGGCTGCCGCCGGGGATCAGTCCGCCGACACCGCCGCCGACACCCCGACCGCACCTCCCACGCCGACGCCGACAGCGCCCCCGAGCGCCAGCTCGTGCACGACGCCTGATCCGTTCGCCGTGTTCGGCGGCGGCACGTGCTATCAAGGCGGCTGGTTGCCACCAGGCATCACCCCGCCGGCGCCACCCACGACGCCGCCGACGACACCGCCGGCGCCGGCACCGACGCCGACGGCACCCCCGACCGGTGGCACGTGCGTTACTCCAGATCCCTTTGTCGCACTCGGCGGTGGGACCTGCTATCAAGGCGGCTGGCTGCCACCGGGCATCACGCCACCCAGCGCGCCGACGACGCCTCCGACGACACCGCCAGCCCCGCCACCTCCGGGCGCCTGCCTCGGACCGGATCCGTTCGCGAGCATTCCCGGCCTGCGTGGGCCTGTGCGTGAACGGCGGCTGGATTCCCGTCCGGGTGGGAGGATAGAGCGAGCACCCGGACGAGGAGGACACGGAGAAGAACTAGAGAGCACGGAGAAGAGCAAAAGTGGACTCCCGCGCCGCACTCCGGCGCGGCCCGAGGCGCGGGGGTGGGGCCCCGCGCCGTAAGTAAAGCAGGCACCCGCGCCGCATTTTCGGCGCGGCCCGAGGCGCGGGGGTGGGGCCCCGCGCCGTAAGTAAAGCGGACTCCCGCGCCGCATTTCCGGCGCGGCCCGAGGCGCGGGGGTGGGCCGAAGCCTTGGCGGAGGCCAGGCCCCGCGCCTGTAATGCTGGAGGACACGTGCTATTTTTGACGTGGAATGTCCGATGCCTTCGTCATTGCCGGCCGCCGATTTGAATCACGACTGATTGTCGGCACCGGGAAATACCCCTCGCACGCCGTGATGAAAGCGGCGCACGAGGCGTCGGGAACGGAAATGGTGACGGTCGCCGTGCGCCGCGTCGATCTCGCGGCGCGCGGCGAGGCGTCGCTGCTCTCCTGGATCGATCGCTCGAAGATCTTTCTGCTGCCGAACACCGCCGGCTGCTACACCGCGGACGACGCGGTGCGAACGGCGCGGCTGGCGCGCGAGGCCGGGTTCTCGGAGTGGATCAAGCTCGAGGTCATCGGCGATCCGCAGACGCTGTTTCCCGACAACGAAGCGTTGCTCGCCGCGACGCGGACCCTCGTCGCCGAGGGGTTCGTCGTCCTGCCGTACACCAACGACGATCCGGTCGTGTGCCGCAAACTCGAGGACGCCGGCGCGGCGGCCGTGATGCCGCTTGGCGCGCCGATCGGTTCGGGGCTCGGCATTCAGAATCCAAACAACCTGCTCATCATCAAAGAGCAGGCTGGAGTTCCGGTGCTCGTGGATGCCGGCGTCGGCACCGCGTCGGATGCGGCGATCGCGATGGAGCTCGGTCTGGACGGCGTGCTGATGAACACGGC
This sequence comes from uncultured Acidobacteriota bacterium, assembly GCA_963816795.1. GTDB lineage: Bacteria > Acidobacteriota > Vicinamibacteria > Vicinamibacterales > SCN-69-37 > CAWFLT01. The sequence continues at coordinate 213,448 of CAWFLT010000014.1, forward strand.
GATCGCCGGCGCGGGCGATCCGGCGCAGATGGCCGCGGCGATGAAGCATGCGGTGCACGCCGGGCGTCTGGCGTTCCTGTCGGGACGCATCGCGAAGCGTCGTCACGCGGCGGCCAGCAGCCCGACCGACGGGCTGATCACGTCCGGCGCCGCGGCGCGGAGCTGACGTGCCAGCCGAGCAGCAGGAACGCCTGCAGGACTTGCTTGCACGGCTCGAGGAGGAGCGGGCGGACGCGGACCAGCGCTATAACGACGCGCTGACGGCGCTCGATCGCAGCCTCGCCGCGCCGGCGCCGATGCCCGATCCGCCGCCGCCGTACGACACGGCCAAACTCACGGCCGTCAACGAACGGTGGGACATCCTGCCGTCGGGCGCGCCCGCTGTAGACGGCTCGCTCAAAGGCCGGCTACGCGGCTTCATTTGGCGGCTCGTCGGACCCGCTCTCGAGACCCAGCGCGAGTTCAACGCCGCACTCGTCGATCACCTGAACCGCAACGTCGCTGCCCACGTCGAGGCCGAGAAGGCGAGCGCGACGACGATCGCCGTGCTCCGGCAACAGGCCGACGCCCTGGCGCGTTTCCAGGCGTTCCTGATTCAGTATCTGCAGACGCTGACGCTTTATGTCGACACCAGGGACCGCGCCGTTGCCGGCCAGGCCCAAGTCGTCAACGCCGGTGTGAGCGCGATCACCGACGACTGGCTCAAGCGCTGGGAATCGCTCGGCGCGCGTGAGCAGCGTTTCCACGCGCACACCTCGTCGTACGCCGCGTCGGTTGACGACCTTCGGGCTACGGTGGCCATCGCGCAGCAAACGGCACTGACGGTGAAAAGAGAAGTCGAAAGGTGGACGGGGACGACAGGTACGACCGGTACGACAGGTACGACAGGTACGGCAGGTACGACGGGTACGGCGGTACGCGGCTCGATCTGGACTCGTTCAAGTATCTCGGCTTCGAGGACGCGTTCCGGGGGTCGCGCGAGGAGATCCGGGCGCGGCTGGCGTCGTACTTGCCGATCTTCGAGGGACGCCGCGATGTGCTCGACATCGGGTGCGGTCGAGGCGAATTCCTGGAGTTACTGAAGCAGCACGATATCACCGCCCGCGGGCTCGACCTCAACCATGAGATGGTCGAGACGTCGCGCGCGCGCGGCCTCGACGTGACCGAAGGCGACGCCCTCAGCTACCTGGAATCGCTGGAGGACGCGTCGCTCGGCGGCATCTTCGCGGCGCAGGTGGTCGAGCACCTCGACCCGCGTTATCTGATGCGACTGCTCGAGACCGCGGGCCACAAGATCCGGCCGGGCGGCGTGATCGTGCTCGAGACGATCAATCCAGCCTGCTGGGTCGCGTTCTTCGAGAGCTTCCTGCGCGATGTCACGCACGTGTGGCCGCTTCACCCTGAGACGCTGCAGTACCTGGTGCGCGCCAGCGGCTTCGCGCGGGTCGACGTCGAGTACCGATCGCCCGTCGCCGAGGCGGCGCGCCTGCAGACCGTCCCGGTCCCGTCGGGCGACGTGTCGCCGGCGATGGCCGACCTGGTCGACAGCTTCAACGAAAACGCCTCCAAGTTGAACGCCCGCCTGTTCACCTATCAGGACTACGCCGCGATCGGCACGAAGTAGGACGACGATCATGGCGAAACGCGAAACCACGGACGAGCTCATCGCCGACAACCGCAAGGCCGGCCACGACTTCCACCTGCTCGAGCAGTTCGATGCCGGGGTCGCCCTCGTCGGGTCGGAGGTGAAGGCGATTCGTGAAGGGCGGGTGAACCTCCGCGACAGCTACTGCAAGCTCGAACGCGCCGAGGCCTACCTGCTCAATGTCCATATCGGGCAATACAGCCACGACGGGTTCGCCGGCCACGACCCGCTCCGCCCGCGCAAGCTGCTGCTGCACCGCAGCGAGCTCAACAAGCTCCTGGGCAAGACGACCGAGAAGGGGCTGACCATCGTGCCGCTGCGGATGTTCTTCCGGAACGGCCGGGTCAAGGTCACCGTCGCACTCGCCAAGGGCAAGAAAACCTACGACAAGCGCGAGACCATCCGGCGCCGGGAGGCCGACCGCGAGACCCGCGCGGCAATTAAGACGCAGCGGGTATAATTGCCCCCCATGACTCGTTCGACTCGGCTCATCATCGGCGGCCTCGTTATCGTGGTCGCGCTGGCATTCTGGCTCTTCTACCGCGGCGGCGGCGACAACGTCGCGATCGATCTCATCTCGCAGTTTCCCACCGCGAAGATCAAGAACCCCGACGCGTCAGTGTTCGAGGTGGTCGACGCGACGCTGGCCGGGGAGCGGCTGCCGTCAATTTTCGCGAAACAGCCGAGCCGCGCCGGCTGGAGCATCACGGTGCCAGACGACGCCTGGCTGAAGGTCAAGCTCGGGTTGAAAGAAGAGGCCTGGACCATGAAGGGTGATGGCGTGCTCTTCATGATCGGCGTCGCCACAAGCTCGGGATTCGATCAGCTGTACACGCTGGTCGTGAACCCCTTTGGCAACGCCAGCGATAAGGGCTGGAAGGAAGTCGTCCTCGATCTTTCGACGTACGCCGGCGAGACGGTGGACCTGGTCTTCAACACGCGCTCGAGCGCGCCGCCCGCTCCGGGCACGGCGCCGACCGACGACCGCAACGGCGACATGGCGCTCTGGGGAGCTCCGCGTATCGTCATCCAGTAACGTGCTCGTCCCGCTGCTCGACCTCTCGGCCCAGTACGCGCCGCTGCGCCGCGAGATTCTGGCGGCCGTCACGCGCGTCTGCGACAGCCAGCGGTTCATCCTCGGCCCTGAGGTCGACGCGTTCGAGCAGGAGGTCGCGGACCGGCTCGGTGCCGGCCATGCGATCGCCGTCTCGTCGGGAACGGACGCGCTGCTCGCCGTGTTGATGGCGCTCGGCGTCGGGCCGGGCGACGAAGTGATCACGCCGACGTATTCGTTCTTTGCCACGGCCGGCTCGGTGACCCGTCTGGGCGCGACGCCGGTCTTCGTCGACATCGATCCCGTCACGTTCAACGCCGATCCGGCTGGCGTGGCGCGGGCGCTTTCACCGCGCACGCGCGCGATTCTTCCCGTCCACCTCTTCGGCCTGATGGCGGATCTCGATCCGATCCTGGACGTCGCGCGCCGGGCCGACGTACCGGTCATCGAAGACGCGGCACAGGCGATCGGCGCGACGTCGCACGGACGGCAGGCCGGATCGCTCGGACGCGCCGGCTGCTTCTCGTTCTTTCCGTCGAAGAATCTCGGCGCGTTCGGCGACGCGGGTCTCGTCACCACTGACGACGCGGGCTTCGCCGCAGAACTTCGGCTCCTTCGCAATCACGGTGCCGAACGCCGCTACTTCCACTCGCGCATCGGTGGAAATTTCCGGCTGGACGCACTGCAGGCGGCTGTGCTTCGGGTCAAACTGCCCTATCTCGGAGCGTGGACCGACGCCCGCCGCCAGAACGCCGAACGGTATCGCACGCTGTTCTCCGAGTATGGCCTCGATGAGACGATCGTCCTGCCGGCAGAACCGGCGGGCTTCAGGCACATCTACAATCAGTTCGTCGTCCGTGCGCCGCGTCGAGATGCGTTGCGCGACCATCTGACGTCACGCGGCATTGGCACCGAGATCTACTATCCGGTGCCGTTCCACCGCCAGGAATGTTTCCAGGCGACGATCGCCTCAGCGGGCAGCTTCCCAGTGGCCGATGCCACGGCCGCCAGCGCTTTGGCGCTGCCGATTTTTGGCGAACTGACACCAGATCAGCAGCGCCACGTCGTCAGCAGTATCGCGCAGTTCTATCGAGAGGCGTGATGAGGCGGCTGATCGTCGTCTTCGGAGCGGGCGGCCAGTTGGGCGAGTCGATGGTCAGCCATCTCTCGGCCCAGCACGAAGTGGTGGCACGGGATCGTCGTGACGTCGACATCACCCAGCTTGACGCCGTCTACAACACCCTCCGCCCCCTCAGTCCGGAGGTCGTCATCAACTGCGCGGCGTATACGAACGTAGACGGCGCCGAGAACGATCCGGTGTCGGCGTTCGCCGTGAACGCGATGGCGGTCCGGACCCTGGCCCGCGCCGCAGGCGAAGTGGACGCGACATTCGTCCATTTCAGCACGGACTTCGTCTTCGATGGCCGCGCGACCCAGCCGTACACCGAAGCCGACGCACCGAACCCGCGGGGCACATATGGCGCATCCAAGCTCACTGGCGAGTTCTTCGCCGTCGACTGCCCGCGCCATTACATCCTCCGGGTCGAGAGCCTCTTTGGCGGCCGACACGCCCGCAGCAGCGTGGACAAGATCGCCGCCAACATCCGGTCGGGCGCCGAGGTGCGCGCGTTCTCTGACCGTACCGTCTCGCCGACGTTTGTCGACGATGCCGTCATGGCAACGGCCGAATTGCTCGAGCGATCGAGCCCGCCAGGCGTCTACCATTGCGTGAACTCAGGGATGGCGAAGTGGACGGATCTTGCACGCGAAGTGGGGCGGATCCTCGACCGGCCCGACGCGAGGATTATCGGCATTCCGATGGCCGAGGCCCGGCTTCTGGCGCCTCGCCCGCTCTTCGCGGCGCTCTCGAACGCCAAACTTGCCGCTCAGGGCATCGCGATGCCCACCTGGCAGGATGCGCTGGCGCGATACCTCAAGAGCACTGTCTAAAGATCTTTCACCACGAAGAGCACGAAGCACACGAAGGGGACGAAGGGCACGAAGAATTCTCTTCGGGGATCCCGCCGCAGGACTGGCCGGTTCGGCTCGTGCCGATGCGCAAAGAACCCAGGCAAGCGTTCTTACCCAATAGTTACTTCGTGATCTTCGTCCGCTTCGTGCCCTTCGTGGCCTTCGTGTTGAAAGCTTTTAGACAAGTCCCGCGACGAGTTCCCCGATCGACAGACTTGCCGTGAGCCCGGGCGAGTCGATGCCGGCCGCGTGGATGAGCGCGGGGTTCTGACGGTCGCGTCGAATCAGGAAATCAGCGAACCGTTCGCTTGGCGGGTGGAGCTTGGGCCGGATGCCGCTGCCGGCGAGGCGGAGGTCGTCGAGGGTGATCGACGGTAGCAGCGCTCGGGTGGGTTCGAGGAAGTCGGCCAGCGGCAAGCGATTGTCCTCGTAGTCAGATTTGCCCTCCTGATAGCGGATCGTCGGTCCGATCCACACCGCGCCACCAAGCGTGCGCGTGAGGTGGACACCGAGGCCATGACCCGACGGGTGCGGGACGGGATAGACGAGACCGCGGACGAGGCCACGGGCGCGCGGCGCCAACTCGGCGTATTCGCCGCGGCACGGGTAGATCTGAAATGACTCACCCCCGCCAAGACGCGAGACCTCGTCGGCGTAGAGCCCGGCCGCGTTGACCACAGCGTCCGCCTGGATGCGCTCGCGCGGCGTGACGATCGTGACACCGTCGCCGTGAGGCTCGACCGCCGACGAGGGGCGTACCCACGAGCAGCACGCCGCCAAGCCGATCGAGTTGCATCGTCAGGGTGCGGATGTAGGCGTCGGTATCGATCCAGCCGGTTTCCGGAGACCAGGCGGCGTGCGCCGGCGCCACGTCCGGTTCGCGCTGAGCCGCTGCCGCGCGATCGATCGGGTCGAGCGCGACGCCGTTGGCGCGGGCTGACGCGAGCAGTCTGTCGAGCGCGTCGCGCTCGTCGTGACCGGCAACGATCGAGTTTGCCGCAACGCACATGGGGCACGCCGTACTGCTCACAGAACGCATACAGCCGGCCGCGGCCTTCGACGCAGAGCGTGGTCTTCAGCGACTCCGGCGGATGATAGAGCCCGGCATGGATCACGCCGCTGTTGTGCGTGGACGTCTCCTGCCCGGCACGCGCACGCCGCTCGATGACGCACACCTGATGGCCGCGCGCGAGAAGCGCGAGCGCACATGACAGGCCGACCACTCCGGCACCGACGACGACAATCATCGAGGCCTATTATCTGCGAGGGTCGTGGTATCGTTCTTGGCCGATGAAGAAACGCGCGCTGATTACCGGCATCACTGGCCAGGACGGGTCGTATCTGGCCGAATGGCTGCTCGATCACGACTACGAGGTGTTCGGACTGACCCGCCGTCTCTCCGCCACCAACTACTGGCGGATCGAGCACCTGATCGATCGTCTCACGCTGATCCCCGGAGACCTGCTCGATCAGCTGTCGCTGATTCGCGTGCTCGAACGCGTTCGGCCGCACGAGGTCTACAACCTCGCCGCGATGTCGTTCGTGCCGGCCTCCTGGGATCAGCCGATGCTGACCGGCGAGTTCAACTCGCAGGGCGTGACCCGCGTGCTCGAGGCCGTGCGCGTCGTCGATCCGACCATTCGCCTCTATCAGGCGTCGTCATCCGAGATGTACGGGAAGGTCCGCGAAGTGCCGCAGCGCGAGACGACGCCGTTCTACCCGCGGAGTCCGTACGGCGTGTCGAAGGTGTTCGCGCACTACATCACGGTCAACTATCGCGAGAGCTACGGCTTGTATGCCGTCTCCGGAATCCTGTTCAACCACGAGTCGCCGCGGCGCGGGCTCGAGTTCGTGACGCGGAAAGTCACCGACGGCGTCGCCCGCATCAAGACCGGGAAAGCCAAGGAACTGCGGCCTCGGCAACCGCGACGCGCATCGCGACTGGGGATTCGCCGGCGACTACGTGCGCGCGATGTGGATGATGCTGCAACAGGACGTCGCCGACGACTACGTGATCGCGACCGGCGAAGCCCACTCCGTGCAGGAGCTCGTCGAGATCGCCTTCGGCCACGCCGGGCTCGACTGGCAGAAGTACGTCAAGGAAGACCCGGCCTTTCTCCGTCCGGCCGAAGTCGATCACCTGATCGGCGACGCCTCGAAAGCCCAGACGCGCCTCGGCTGGAAACCCACCGTCGACTTCAAGGGCCTCGTGCACATGATGGTCGAGGCGGACCTCGCAAGACACTCATAGGCCAAGGCCAAGCCCAGGGCGTTTTACCTTGGGCCTTGGGCCCTGTGCCCTTGGCCTTCCGCGAGCCGGGCGGCGAGCAGGATCGCTGTCACCAGGCTGCCTTCGTCGGCGATTCCCTGCCGCGCGATGTCGAAGGCGGTGCCGTGATCGACTGACGTCCGGATGATCGGCAGGCCGAGCGTGACGTTGACGGCCTGACCGAACGCGAGCAGCTTCACCGGCACCAGGCCCTGGTCGTGGTACGCGGCGACCACAACGTCGAACTCGCCGCGGGCGGCGCGGACGAAGAGCGTGTCGGCCGGAAACGGGCCCGACGACGTCGATGCCCTCCCGGCGCGCGTCGTCGATCGCCGGCGTCATCACCGTCGACTCTTCGCCCCCAAGGAGCCCGTGCTCGCCGGCATGCGGATTGAGACCGGCGACGGCCAGGCGGGGCGCTGCGATACCGAAGCGCGGGAGCGCTTTGGCAGTAATCCGGATCACGCCGAGCAGCCGCGCCCGGGTCAGATCGTGCGGCACGAGCGCGAGCGGGACATGGATGGTCGCGAGCACGACCTTGAGCCGCTCGGACCAGAACATCATCACGACGTCGTCGACACCGCAGAGATGCGCGAGCAGGTCGGTGTGGCCGCGCCACGGCAGACCGGCGGCCGCAAAGGCCTCCTTGTTGATCGGCGCCGTGACGATGGCATCGACGTGTGCCGAAAGCGCATCCGACGTCGCGCGGACGATCGCCTCGTGGGCCGCGCGCGCCGCGCCGGCGTCGATGCGGCCAGCCGGAAACTGCGCGATTTCTTCGGGCAGATGCGGACCGTAGATCACCGGCCGACAGACCGCCGTGACGCGCGGATCGCGAATCGCTTTGAGCGCGATCTCAGGGCCGATGCCGGAGGGATCACCGGCGGTGATGGCGATCAGAGGCAGGGCATATCAAAGGCAGACACCCGCGCACGGTCACGTCAGATGCTGACCGCCAGCCAGTCGGCGACGATCTTCGGGCTGGCGTTGCGGTCGAGGGCGTCCTGGGCGCAGGTTGATCGCGGCGTAGCTCGTCGGTGAGCGCGCGGCAGATCGTAGGTCGAGGACGAGCGCACGCAGCTCGCGTTCGAGATCGGTGTTGGCGAGCGTCGCGCGACGACCGGCGCCGAGCACGCCGAGGTCGCGCAGGAGCGACGCGGCGATCGCGAGCCGGTCGCCGAGCGCTTCGCGGTCGCGGCGGTCCGAGTCGTTCTTGGCGAGGCTGGCGGCCGCCTTGAGCTTGTCGCCGACGCGCCCGCGGCCGGCCTCGACGAGCGCCAGCGCTGCGGCCCGATCGGCCTCGAGGTCGCGCTGCTGCGCTGCCAGCGCTCGCGCGACGCTGCCGCCCGACACGGCCGCCAGCCCGCGCAGCCTTGTCGCGATCGATCTTCAGCCGCTCGACCAGGACGCGGGCGACCTCCGACTCCGGCAGCGGCCCGAAACGGATGCGACGGCAGCGCGACTGAATCGTCGGCGTGGAGCGTGTCGGCGTACGCCGTGACCAGCACGAGAATGGCCGCGGGCGGCGGCTCCTCGAGCGTCTTGAGGAGCGCGTCCTGGGCCTCGACGGTCATCTCGTCCGCCGGATCGATGATGTACACGCGGCGGTCGGCCTCGAATGGCCGGTAGCCGATGACCGTCGAGCAGCCGTTCGCGCAAGATCTTGATCTTGATCGAGGCCTCTTCGCCCTTGTCGATGACGACGACATCGGTGTGGATGCCGCGCGCGATGCGCGTGCAGGTCGGACACACGCCGCAGGCGTCGTCGCCGCCGGACTTGCGCCGGATCGGGCAATTCACCGCCTGCGCGAGCGCCGTGGCCACGGCGCGCTTGCCGACGCCCTCGGGCCCGGCAAAGAGCAGGCTCTGCGGCACACGGCCGCGGGCCACCGCCTGGCGGAGCAGGCCGGTCGTCACCGCGTGGCCGACGATGTCCCGGAACGGCATTCGAGGGATCGTAGCCCGGTTTGCACCGCCGTGCGTCCGGTGCGATAATCGTGTGTTGCCGGTCGGGGCGGTTAGCTCAGTGGTAGAGCACCGGCCTTACACGCCGGCTGTCACAGGTTCGAGCCCTGTACCGCCCATTGCCCTTCACTCGCGAGCGAAGCTTCTGCGAGCGTACGGCTGGCAAGCCAGCGGCGACAGGGCCGAAAGTGACGCTGTGACACTGACAAGTTCGAAGTGAGACGACAGCTTCCAACTTGTCAGGAATGTAGTGTACCCATGCGGGGTCGTAGTTCAGTTGGTTAGAACGCCGGCCTGTCACGCCGGAGGTCGCGAGTTCGAGTCTCGTCGGCCCCGCCAACCTTCGCTAGTCGCTCGCTGCGCCTTGTCTGCCGAAGCTGTGCCGCCAGGCGCGTTCAGCGAAGGCGGATCGCGGCTACGGTTGGCAAGCCGCGTCAGCGAGCGCGGGCGAAGGTTGTCCTCCGAAGCTGTCGCGCTAGCGACGTCTAGCGAAGGGGGACTACCCATACCCTTCGCTACTGCGCTCGCTCGAAGCCTTGCGCTTAAGTCATCGCCCAGCATCTCCAATACAGGATCGCCCACGCGATCGCGAGGCCGAGGAGCGTTCGCGGCTCGCGGTTGGAGAAGACGCGTGCGACGCTGAACGGGCGATCGCTTCGCACGGCGCGGCCTTCACGGTAGGCGGCATATTCGCCAGCGAAGCGCTCGTCGAGCGTCGCCTCCTCAGTGCGCATCGCGGCCACGACCGTCGTGCCGAGATAGACCGCGGCAACGACCGCGACCGGCACGCTGCGAGCGGCGACCACGAAGCCGAGCGCCATCAGCGACGAGCCGAGGTACAACGGGTGGCGGACGAACCGGTACGGGCCGCTGCGAGTGACTTCGCGTCCCTTCTCGAGGTGTCCGGCGGCCCAGATTCTGAGCGTCTCGCCTGCCAGCGCGACGGCGAGCCCGATGACCAGCGACTGCCGCGTCGGCCGCGCCAGCCAGAATGCGAACGCCGCGAATGCGAAGCCGAGCGGGACGCGGAATCGTGCGAGGGCCGAGGTGATTCCGGTCGCGGAAATCATCGCACCGGCTCCCTGCGTGCCGCAGACACAGCGAGGCTCGCACGTCGGAGCCGGATCTCGACGGCCGCCAGGACCTGACTGACTTCAATCGCCCCCAGACACCACCGGGCGGCATCGTGCCGGCACTTGCGCTCGTAGTGGCAGTCGCAGCGCTCGTATCGCGACAGGTTGATGTCGGCCGGATCCCAGGGTCCGTTGCGCTGCGGATCCGTCGGCCCGAACAATGCGACCGCGGGAACCCCAAGCGCAGCGGCGATGTGCAGTGGTCCGGTGTCGCCGGAGATCATCAGGCGCGCGGAACGCGCGAGCGCGACGAAATCCCGGAGCCCCGTTGGCGGCGCCACCGTCGCCACATCGTTCGAGGCGCTCGCGACCGACCGTGCCAAACCCTCTTCGCCGGGACCCCACAACACGACCGGCGTGAGCCGATGACGTTCGTGCAGGACGCGGCACACCTCCGCGAGCCGGTCGGCCGGCCAGCGTTTGTTCGGCCACGCGGCGCCCGGATTCACGAGCGCGAGCGGCGCTGATTGGGCCGCGACGAATTCGGCGATCGCGCTCGGATCGCACGTCGCCAATCGGAAACTCGAACGGCCCGGCGGCCGCGCCCACCGCGGCGGCCAGACGCAGATTCTTGTCGATCACGTGCTGGCCGGCGCCAATCGGAACCGCTTCGGTGTAGAACAACGACGCCGCCCGTTCGCGCAACGCGCTCCGCTCGAATCCCAGCACACGTTTCGCCCCGGACAGGCGCGCAAATGCCGCTGACTTGATCAGCCCCTGAAAATCCACGGCGGTGTCGTAGCGCCGCGCCTTCAGATCACGCCGCGTACGAAGCCAGGCCCCCGCCGTGCGATCGGCCAGCGTGACGATGCCGGTCAGAATGGGGACGAGACCGAGGAACTCGCGATGTACGGCGTCCACCAGCCAGTCGATCTCGAGTGACGGAGACGACCGGCGAATCGCCGCGACCGCCGGCAACGTGTGGACGAGATCGCCGAGCGATCCCAGGCGAACGACGAGCAGCCGTTCCATTCAGCGCCCGTCGCGCTCGCCGGCCAGCCGGCCGAGCAATTCGCGCGTCGAGTGGTCCTTCGGATCGCCGACGATCGCAATCCGGCCGCCGTACGCCCGGACGATCTCGCGCTCCGGCACGGTGTCGACGGTGTAGTCGGTGCCCTTGCAGTGCACGTCCGGCTTGATCAGCCGCAGCAGGCGTTCGACGGTCAGCTCGGGAAAGATGACGACGTAGTCGACGGCGCGCAGCGCCGCCACGAGCTCGGCGCGATCGGCCGCGGGCATCACCGGGCGATTGGCGCCCTTCAGCGCCGTGACCGACGCGTCGTCGTTGATCGCGACGACCAGCCGATCGCCTTCGCGGCGTGCGCCCTCGAGGTACCGGATGTGACCGACGTGCAGAATGTCGAAACAGCCGTTGGCGAAGGCAATCGTGCGGCCAGCGCGGCGGTCGTCCTCGACGAGATCGACGAGCTGACGATCAGTGACGACCACGAACGGCCTTCCGTGGCGCCAGACCCCCGGCAGTCATGATCGAGTCTTCGAGCTCGGCCGGCGTGACCGTCGCGGTCCCGCGCTTCATGACGACGATCCCGCCGGCATGGTTGGCCAGGCGCGCCGCCTCGCCGAACGTCGCGCCGGCGGCGAGCGCGAGCGCAAACGTCGCGATGACGGTGTCGCCGGCGCCGGTCACGTCGGTCACCTGATCCGATCCGACGATCGGAATGTGATCGGTGGCTCTGCCGGGCTCGAACAGCGCCATGCCGCGGCTGCCGCGCGTGATCAGCACCGCTCGGACCGCAGCCGGTGCAGCAGCGCGCGGCCCGCCCGCTCGAGCATGGCGGTGTCGTCGCCGATCCGGACGCCGAGCAGCGCTTCGACCTCGGACTCGTTCGGCGTGCACGCCGTGATGCCGGTGAAGCCGGCGAGTCCGTAGCGCGAGTCGACGAGCACGACCGGCGGCTGTTTGCGTCGAGAGGCGGCCGCGACACGCTGCCACAGCGCCGGCGTGATCAGGCCGGATCCGTAGTCGGACAGGATCACGGCGTCGACCCGCCGGACCACCGTGGCGAGCGCCGCTTCGACACGCGCGATCTGCGCCGGCGTCACCGCGCTGCCGGCCCGATCGATGCGGACGACCTGCTGCTTGGCGGAGTGCACGCCGCCGGCGAGGATGCGCGTCTTGACCGGCGTCACGCGCGCCGGGCTGCGGATGACGCCGCGACAGACGCGCCCGTGGAGCCATCGCGTCGAGCAGGCGGCGACCGGCGAGTCGCGGCCGACGACGCCGACGACGTCGACCCGCGCGCCGAGCGCGGCGGCGTTGTTCGCGGCGTTGCCGGCGCCGCCGGGCACGATCTCCGTCGCGTCGTAGCGCAGAATCAGCACCGGCGCTTCGCGCGAGACGCGATCGATCTGGCCGTAGATGAACTCGTCGGCGATGAGATCGCCCGCGACGGCGATCTTCACGCGGCTCAACCGCCGGAGCAGGTCGCGATAGCGAGCCAGTGTGCGGGCCGTCGTCATGCGGTCACTCGCGGAAATCCCGCCTGCTCGAGAATCCAGGTGGCCGCGCCCATCAGGTCGGCAGCGACGTGGTCGGCGCCGAGGCTCTGCTGTCCAGTCCGCACGAGCTCCGCGGCTCCCCCACCGGTGCGCACGAGCACGCCGCGCGCGCCGGCGTTCCGCGCGAGCCCGACGTCGGGTGCGCTTGTCGCCGACGACGAACGACCGCGCGAGATCGATCGCGAATCTCGCGGCCGCCTGATGAATCATGCCGGGCTTCGGCTTGCGGCAGTCGCAGTCGCAACGGAACTCCGGCAGCACCGCCGTGGGATGGTGCGGACAGTAGAACCAGCCGTCGATGCGTCGCGCCGCCGGCGGCGAGCGTCGCCGCCATGTGGTCGTGCACGTCACGCACGAACGCTTCGGGGAAGAGCCCGAGGCCGATGCCGCCCTGATTGGTCGTGACGCAGACGAGGAACCCGGCGCGATTGAGCAGGCGGATGGCGTCGATCGTCCACGGAAACCAGCGCAGGTCCTCGAGCCGGCTGAGGTAGCCGACATCGTGCATCATCGTGCCGTCGCGATCGAGAAAGACGGCGGGCGTCATCCGCTCACCGCGATCCGTCCGCGCGCAGCCGGCGCGCGACGGCGTCGAAGACGCGTGTCGACGGTGATGCGCTTCATGCAGCGGTGATCGATCGGACAGTCGCGCAGCATGCAGGGCCGGCAGAAGACGTCGGCGGTCAGGACGTCGTGATCGCCCACCGGCCGCGTGGCCCGCTCGTCGGTCGGACCGAAGATCGCCACGACCGGCCGGCCGAGCGCCGCCGCGAGGTGCATGGCGCCGGAGTCGTTCGAGACGAACACTGACGCCCGGGCAGCCACGCCGACGAGCGCGCCGAGGCTCGTCCGGCCGACCAGATCGACGACACGCCCGGCCGCGTCCGGCGCGTGCGCACGAAGCCAGGATTCTATCGCACGCGCCGCGTCGCGATCGTGCGCCGCGCCGACGATCACGCACGTGACGTCGCGGTCGCGCACCAGGCGCGCGGCCAGTTCGGCCATGCGCGTCGGGCGGCCACTGCTTCGCCTGGCCGTACGCCGCGCCCGGCGCAAGCGCGACGACCGCGTCGATCTGGCACGATGCCGCGCTCGCGCCAGCAGCTTCGCGCGCCGTCCGCACTCGGTGCGACCGGCGTGCAGCTGCGGCGGCCGATCGGCGTCGCACGCGATGCCGAGACCCGGCGACGAGCGCCCGGTAGTAGTCCGCCTGATGCCGCGACGCCGCGCGCCCGCGCGGGCTGCCGGCGCGTGAGCAGCAGACCGCGGCCGGACGTCGCAAAGCCCCAGCGCTCGGGAATGCCGGCGCGCCAGAACTGCCAGGCCGATCGAAACGAGTTCGGAAACAGGATGCCCAGCTCGAAGCCGCCGCGCCGCGAGCGCGGATCGTCACCGCGCGTGACCGGCCGGCAGCTCGACCACGCGATTCGGGCGGACGCCGTGTCCTCGCGGAACAGCGCGGCGACGGACGCCGGGGCGGCGATCGTCAGGTCGGCGGCCGGAAACGCGCGCGGATCGCGGCCATCGCCGGCAGCGCGAGCACGGCATCGCCGAGCCAGTTCGGCGGCCGGACGACGAGACGCGTCACGGCCGGAAGGGCGCGATCGATCGCCGGGCTCATTCGCTCTCGTCCGCCGCGGCGGCGGGAAACATGCCGGTGGCATCCGCGGTCTGCGCGGCGTCATCGCGCCATCGCCGGTGCATCCACAGCCAGAGATGCGGATGGCGCCGCACGTACATCTCGAGCACGTCGGTGCAGCGCTGCGTGAGCTCGCGGACGGGATCCGGCGCAGTCCGGCGGCGGCAGCTCGACCGGGTGCTCGTAGACCAGCCGATAGCGTCCGCCGGCCAGCGGCAGCGCGAACGCCGGAACGAGCGGCGCGCCGGTGCGCAGCGCCAGCGTCGCCAGCGCCGACGTCGTCGCCGCCGGCCGGTCGAAGAAGTCCACCGTGACGGCGTCGGCGGTCGCGATGTGCTGATCGATCAGGATCGCGACGCACTCGTTCGCGTCGAGCGCGCGAAGCACGCGCCGCATCGCGCCCTGCCGGTAGATGACGCGGTTGCCGGTGGCGCCGCGCATCCGCTCGAGCAGCTCGTGCAGGTAGCGGGTTGTCGAGCGGGCGCGCGAGCACGGACATCGGCGGCAGCGACCAGCGCGTGCGCGAGGCCCTGCAGCTCCCAGAACCCGAAGTGTCCGTGAAAAGACGATGGCGCCCTTGCCGGCCGCGAGCGCGGCGCGACGCGCTCCTCGCCTTCGACCTCGACGCGCGCGCGCATCTGGTCGGGCGTCAGCGTGCTGAAGCGCAGCACGGCGACGAGCAGCCGGCCGAAGTGCGCGAACGTCGCGCGCGCGATCGCGCGGCACTCGGCCTGCGATCTGCACCGGAAACGCCGCGCGCAGCTGCGCGACCGCGAGCCGGCGATGGCCGCCGTCGACGACGTAGAAACACGAGCCCGATGCACGTCCCGATGCCGCGCGCCACCGCGTCCGGCAGGACGCCGACGATCGCGCGCACCGCGACGACGAGGCGTACTCGATCCGGTGCCGCACGGCCGAGCATCACGCGCGCGCCTCCGCGAGCCGGCCGAGCAGCCACGCCCGGAACTCCGCGGCCGGCTCGACCGCGACGTCGAGCGGCACCGCGGCAATCGGCACCGGCAGCGGCCGCAGCGGCAGCAGCCGCACGGCGTCCTTCTCGGTCGTCAGCACCGCCGCCGCGCCCGCTTCGCGGGCCGCGGCCGCGACGCGCGCCAGATCCGCCGGCCGATACGCGATGATGATCGCGGAACGGCAACAGTCGCGCGATGCGGTCAGCCCGTGCGCTTCGAGCGACCGCTGGAAGCGCTCGGGCTGCGCGATGCCGGCCACCGCCACGACCGGCGCGCCAGCGGCCGGCCAGCCGCCGCTCCGGCTCGATCGGCGCCGGCGCGCCGATCGCGCGGCGCAGCGCGAAGACGGGCGCCGGCGACAGCCGCGGCACGCGTCGACTCGACGCGCCGGGTCGCCGTCGACGACCACCGCGTCGGCGCGCGCGAGCGCCGACACCGGCTCGCGCAGCCGGCCGAACGGCAGCGCGGCGGTCGCGCAGGTCCTCGGGCGCGACGATGACGAGGTCGACGTCGCGCCGCGAGCTGCGCGGTGCTGAAACCCGTCGTCGAGCACGATGGACGGTCGCGCCGAGCGCACGCTCCGCCAGCGCGCGCGGCGATCGCGCGCGACCTCGCAGACGAGCACCGCCGCGCCGCGGCACCGCGCGCGCCAGCATCAGCGGCTCGTCGCCGCTGCGATCGAGATCGGCGCACAGATGCGTGCCGTCGCTGACGATGACGACGCCGTCCTCGGGGCGGCGCCGGCCGTAGCCGCGGCTGAGAATGGCCGGCCGCTCGCCGGCCGTCGAGGAGCAGCCGCGCCAGATGGCGCGACGACCGGCGTCTTGCCGCGCCCGCCCATCGCGAGGTTGCCGACGCTGATGACGGGATCCGGTGAGGGGACGGGCCTGTTTTCCACAGATTGGGGCTGTCGGGGACAGGCTCGGGTCCCGACGGCGGACGATCGGCTCGGCCACGAGACCCGTCCCCGATCTGCGACACGACCCAATCTGTGGAAAACAGGCCCGTCCCCACTCGAAATCACACGCCGGAACGGCCGCACGACGCCGCGGCTGCCGGGCGGCGGCAGCAGGTCGGCGATCGGCGTCGAGCGTGCGCGGCTTGGCGCCGCGGTTGGCCTCGACGAGCGCGCGCGCCGCGGCGCCGAGCCGCGCGCGCTCGACCGGATCGCCCATCAGCCGCACGACGGTCGCCGTCAGCTCCGCCGGCGTCGGCGACCTGAACGGCCGCCTGGCTGCGCAGGAACGTCTCGGCGATCTCCGCGAAGTTCTCCATGTGCGGCCCGAAGACGATCGGCTTGCCGTGCACGGCCGGCTCGAGGATGTTGTGCCCGCCCTGGTCGACGAGGCTGCCGCCGACGAAGACGACCGTCGCGACCTGGAACAGGTGCGCGAGCTCGCCGATCGTGTCGAGGATGACGACGTCGGCGCGCGGCTCGGCGTCGACGGCCGAGCTCGGTGCGGCGCACGACGCGCAGCCCTTCGGCGCGCGCGAGCGCTTCGGCCTCGCCGAACCGCTCGGGCTTGCGCGGCGCGATGACGAGCAGCGCCGTCGGGATGCGCGCGCCGCACCGCCGCGAACGCCGCGAGCACGGCGGCCTCTTCGCCCTTCAGCGTGCTGGCGGCGATGAACACCGGCCGCGCAGCGGCGGCATGCGGAAGAACCGCAGCACGCGGCCGGCGCCGCGGCCGGCCGCCACGCGCCGGCGACTCGAGCGACTCGAACTTCAGGCTGCCGGTGACGGTGACGCGCGCCGGGTCGGCGCCGATGTCGACGATGCGCCGCGCCGACTCGTCGCTCTGCATGCAGAAGCGATCGACGTCGGCGAGCACGCGCCGGAAGAACCCGCGCGCAGCCGGTAGCGCGGATACGACCGCGACGAAATCCGGCCGTTCACGAGCATCGTCTTCACGCCCTGCTGCCGGCAGGCGCGCAGCAGGTTCGGCCAGATCTCGGTCTCCATCATGATGAAGAGCCGCGGCCGCACCAGCCGCAGCGTGCGATTGACGAACGGCGGCAGGTCGAACGGGAAGAAGAAGACGGCGTCCACGTCCTGCAGCCGCGTCCGCGCGATCTGCTGGCCGGTCAGCGTCGTCGTCGACAGGAAGAGCTGGAGGCCGGGATAGCGCTCGCGCAGATCCGCGATCAGCGCGCGCGCCGTCAGCGCCTCGCCGACCGAGACGGCGTGAATCCAGATCGACTCGTCGCCGTCGAGGTTGAAGCTGACCGGCAGGTAGCCCATCCGCTGGGCGAGGCTGCCGATGTACTTCCGGTAGCGAATCGCCTGATAGACGAACCAGGGCGACAGCACCACCGCGAGCACGACGATGGCCAGCGTGTAGAGCGACGTGCACGTCGAGGCAATGATACTCGACCGCCGCGCCGGTCTTCGGATCGCGCGTGGCGCCGGTATAAGATGGGCGGTTTCTATCGCACGGACAGCGCATCGAGAGGAGCGGCTTCATGGCCATCAAGGTCGGCATCAACGGGTTCGGCAGAATCGGCCGCAACATCATGCGCGCGGCCATGCCGCACGACGACATCGACATCGTCGCCGTCAACGACCTGACCGACGCCGCGACGCTCGCCCACCTGCTGAAGTACGACTCGATCCTCGGCAACCTGAAGGCCGACATCACCGCGACGGGCGACCGCATCACCGTCGACGGCGACGAGTTCCAGGTGCTCGCGCAGAAGGATCCGGCGCAGCTGCCGTGGAAGGACCTCGGCGTCGACGTCGTCTTCGAGGGCACCGGCCGGTTCACCAACCGCGACGACGCCGCCAAGCACATCGCCGCCGGCGCCAAGCGCGTCATCATCACCGCGCCGGCCAAGAAGCCGGACGTCACGTTCGTCATGGGCGTGAACCACGAGACCTACGACCCGGCGAAGCACCAGATCATCTCGAACGCGTCGTGCACGACGAACTGCCTCGCGCCGATCGCCAAGGTGCTGCACGAGTCGTTCGGCATCAAGAAGGGCTGGATGACGACCGTGCCACGCCTACACGAACGACCAGAAGCTGCTCGACCTGCCGCACAAGGATCTGCGGCGCGCGCGCGCGGCGGCGCTGTCGATCATCCCGACGACGACCGGCGCGGCCGCGGCCGTCGGCGAAGTGCTGCCGGCGCTCAAGGGCAAGCTCGACGGCATCGCGCTGCGCGTGCCGACGCCGAACGTCTCGGTCGTCGACCTCAACGCGCTGCTCGACAAGAAGACGACGGCCGAGGACGTGAACGCGGCGTTCAAGGCCGCGGCCGACGGCCGCTCAAGGGCATCCTCGAGTACGTCACGGCGCCGCTCGTCTCGATCGACTTCCGCGGCAATCCGCACTCCGCGATGCTCGACGCGCCGTACACGAAGGTGATGGACGGCGACTTCGTGAAGGTCCTGGCCTGGTACGACAACGAGTGGGGCTACTCGAGCCGCTGCGTCGACCTGCTCGCTACATGGCGACGAAAGGGCTGTAGACGTGGCGATGCGCACGATTCGCGACCTCGACGCTCAAGGGCCGGCGCGTCTTCGTCCGCGTCGACTTCAACGTCCCGCTCGAAGACGGCCGCATCACCGACGACACGCGCATCCGCGCCGCGCTGCCGACGATCACGTACGCGCTCGAGCAGGGCGCGACGGTGATTCTCGCGTCGCATCTCGGCCGGCCGAAGGGCAAGCCGAAGCCGGAGTTCAGCCTGAAGCCGGTCGCCGATCATCTGAGCGACGCTGCTCGGCCGGCCGGTGGCGTTCGCGCCCGACTGCATCGGCGCGCCGGCCGCCGACGTCGATTCGCGGCCACTCCCGGCGGCGTGATCCTGCTCGAGAACCTGCGGTTCCACGCCGAGGAAGAAGCGAACGATCCGGCGTTTGCCAAGGCGCTCGCCGCTCTCTGCGGACGTCTACGTCAACGACGCGTTCGGATCGGCGCATCGCGCGCACGCCTCGACCGAAGGCATCGTGCACCACGTCCGCGAAGCGGCGGCCGGCTTCCTGATGGCGGCCGAGGTCGAGTATCTCGGCAAGGCGCTCGGATCGCCGGAGCGGCCGTTCGTCGCGATCCTCGGCGGCGCCAAGGTCTCCGACAAGCTCGAGGTCATCGAGAACCTGCTCGGCCGCGTCGACGCGCTGCTCATCGGCGGCGCGATGGCCTACACGTTCCTCAAGGCGCAGGGCCTGCCGGTCGGCAAGTCGCTCGTCGAAGACGATCTGGTCGAGACGGCCGCCGACCTGCTGACGCGCGCCGAAGCCGCAAGGCATGCCGCTCGAGCTGCCGGTCGATCACGTCGTCGCGCCGAAGCTCGACGCCGGCGCGCCGGCGCAGACGCTGCGGTCGAGCGACGCGGCGATCGGCGATCGCATGGGCCTCGACATCGGCCCGAAGACGGTCGCGCGCTACGCCGACGTCATCGGACGGCGAAGACCGTCGTCTGGAACGGCCCGATGGGCGTGTTCGAGATCGACGCCGTTCGCGGCCGGCACGATCGGCGTCGCCCACGCGGTCGCCGCCGTGCACGGCACGACGATCATCGGCGGCGGCGATTCGGTCGCCGCGGTCACGCAGGCCGGCGTCGCCGACAAGATGACGCACATCTCGACCGGCGGCGGCGCGTCGCTCGAGTTCCTCGGCGGGCAGACGCTGCCGGGCGTGGCGGCGCTGAAGACCGATGACAACTTCGAACTGCGAACTTCGAACTTCAGCGAAGTGACATGTGCGCTTCTGAATGGCCACCGCCAGCTTACTTCGTGAACTTCGAGTTCGAACTTTGAACTTGACGAGTTCTCATGCGATTCCCCTGCTCGCCGCCAACTGGAAGATGTACAAGACCATGCACGAGACGGTCGCGTTCGTCCGCGAGCTCACGGCGCACTCGAAGGCGCTCAGCGACGTCGAGGTCGTCGTCGCGCCGCCGTTCACGGCGCTCGCCGCGGCGGCCGAGGTCGCGCGCAACACGAACGTCGGCATCGCCGCGCAGAATCTGTACTTCGAGCGCGAGGGCGCGTTCACCGGCGAGGTGAGCGCGGCGATGATCAAGGACGCCGGCGCGACGCACGTGATCGTCGGCCACTCGGAGCGGCGCCGGCTGTTCGGCGACACCGACGAGTGGGTGAACCGCAAGATGCGCGCGGCGCTCGCCGCCGAGCTCACGCCGATCGTCTGCATCGGCGAGACGCTCGCCGAGCGCGAAGCCGGCGAGACGCTCGCCGTGCTCGACCGCCAGATCCGCGCCGGGCTCGACGGGCTCGGCGCCGACCAGATTGGCGCGCTCGTCATCGCCTACGAGCCGGTCTGGGCCATCGGCACCGGCAAGAACGCGACGCCGGCGGAGGCCGACGAGGCGCATCGGCACATCCGCGGCCGGCTGCGCCAGTGGTTCGGCGCCGCGGCGGCCGACCCCTGCCGCATCCTCTACGGCGGATCGGTCAAACCCGACAACATCCGCGAGCTCAGTGGGCTGCCGGACGTGGACGGCGCGCTCGTCGGCGGCGCCAGCCTGGACGTCCGGAGCTTCTTCGAGATCGTGACAAGAACCAGCGCGGTGAAATCCCCAAATTCCACTATCCGTTATACTGGATTGCTATGCTCTACTACGCTGCCGTCGTCCTATACGTCCTCATCTGCTTCCTGCTGCTCGTCGTGGTCCTGCTCCAGCAGGGCAAGGGCGGCGACATCGCCGCGGCGTTCGGCGGCTCGAGCAGCCAGACGGCGTTCGGCGCGCGCGCCGGCGCGACGGTGCTGACGCGCGCGACGACGGTCTTGGCGACGCTGTTCATGGTGGGCTCGTTCTGGCTGGGCGTCCTCAGCAAGGGCGGCACCGGCGGCTCGGTCGTCGGCGGCATCCAGGGCCCGGCCGCGCCAGCCGCGGCGCCCGCCCTCCCGACGGGTCCGGCAACCACTCCGGCGCCAACGACGACAACGCCCCCACCCGCGACGACGACGGCGCCCGCCGGCGACAAGGGCGGCACGCCGCCAGCGACGCCGGCTCCAGTCGAGGCGGGCAAGTCGACGCCGCCGGCTGGCAAGAAGGGCGACAAGTAAGAGCAACTTTGAACTTCGAAGTTCGAACTTCGAAGTTTCCTCGTAAGACTGCCGTAGTTGCGGAAGTGGCGGAACTGGCAGACGCACCAGCTTGAGGGGCTGGCGCTCGCAAGAGCGTGGGGGTTCGAATCCCCCCTTCCGCACCACTCGACTCGGCCGCTTCGCGGCCTCGCTCGTGGCAGGCCGCGTCACGCGGCCGAGTCGAGTGGTGTCCCGAGCGAGCGAAGCGAGCCGAGGGGCACCTGTTCCAGCCCGCAAGCCGAGCGTAGGTTCTGTCGAGTGGTGTCATGCCTTGCGTCTACATCCTGCGCTGCTCTGACCGGACGCTGTACGTCGGGCACACCGACAATCTCTCCCAGCGCGAACGCACACACAACAACGGCCTCGGGGCCAAGTACACCGCGACTCGGCTGCCGGTCGAATTGATCTACTCCGAGCAAGTGGAGTCCATCGCGGGCGCTGTTCGACGTGAGCGCCAACTGAAACGCTGGAGCGGAAGAAAGAAAGAGGCTCTCGTCGCTGGCGATGTCCGTACGCTCAAGCAGCTTAGGGCATGTAAGTAAATAACTGTGTGAAGTGAGTTGTACGCGCTGAGGCGCCGTGGTACGGTGACGGCGTGTCGGTGGCGACGCTTCGCGCGAAGCATGCGGCCCTGCGCGGCGTCTTCACGGAGCGGTCGCGGCGGCTGTGGGCGGCGACCGAGGCGCGGGCGCTGGGGTATGGCGGCATCGCGATGGTCGCGCGCGCGACCGGCCTGCACCCCGCGACGATCAGCCGCGGCGTGGCGGAGTTGGCGGCGCCCGGCGCGCCGTTGCCGCCGGACCGCGTGCGCCAAGCCGGCGGCGGCCGCAAACGGGCGACGACCCACGCTCCGACGCTCCTGCGGGATCTCGACGCGCTGGTCGAGCCCACGGCACCCGGCGATCCCGAGTCGCCGCTGCGGTGGACCTGCCTGAGCACCCGGACGTTGGCCGTGGCGCTCGAAGCGCTGGGCCACCACGTCAGCCACACCGTGGTGGGCGAGCTGCTGCACGCGCTCGGCTACAGCCTCCAGGGCAACGTCAAGACGCGGGAAGGCCGCCAGCACCCGGATCGCGACGCCCAGTTTCGCTACATCGCGCGGCAGGTGCGCGCGGCGCACCGCCACCGCCAGCCCGCCATTTCGGTCGACACCAAGAAGAAGGAATTGGTCGGGCCCTTCAAGAATAGCGGCCGAGCGTGGCGGCCGGCGAAGACGCCCCACCGGGTGCGTGTGCACGACTTCGTGATTCCGGGCGCCACCGGCGGCAAAGCGATTCCCTACGGGGTCTACGACCTGCATCGCGATGAAGGCTGGGTGAGTGTCGGCGTCGACCACGACACCGCCACGTTTGCGGCGCGCTCGATTCGGCGCTGGTGGCAGCACATGGGGCGCCCCGGGTACGCGGACGCCACCACGCTGCTCATCACGGCCGACGCGGGCGGCAGCAACGGCGCCCGCCTGCGCCTCTGGAAGTGGGAGTTGCAGCACCTCGCCACTCGCACCGGGCTGACGATCACGGTGTGCCACTTCCCCCCGGGCACCAGCAAGTGGAACAAGATCGAGCATCGGCTCTTTTCGCACATCGCGATGAACTGGCGCGGCACCCCGCTCGTCGACCTCGCCACCATCGTGAGTCTCATCGGCGCGACGCGCAGCCGGGCCGGGCTCCACGTGCGCGCCGAACTCGATCGCGGGCGCTATCCCGCCGGGGTCGCCGTGACCGACGCGCAGCTGGCCACCGTGCGGCTCACCCGACATCGCTTCCACGGCGACTGGAACTACACCATTCACCCGGCGACGTCACCGCAAGTTCACACAGTTATTTCCTGACGAGCCCTTAGTAAGCGCCGGCGGCCCAAGACTTCCAAGCCACGAGAGGCGCCAACCGCATGAGGCGATTTCGCATCAACCCAGGAGCGGAACGAGTTTCGCCAACTCACGAAGGTTCCGGTTGAGACCTACCGGAGACCGAGACGATGACCGAAGCGGCGGACAGCATTCGGAAGGGCCTGAACGACGCCATTCGATACGCGCGAGGTCGTGGACCGAAGTCGGCGTATCGCGTCCATGTGCCTGCGCACGTGGACGTCAAGGCGATCCGGACCAAGCTGAAGCTGACACAGCAGGCGTTTGCAGCTCGGTTCGGCTTCAGTGTCAACACGTTGCGCCACTGGGAGCACGGTACGCGACAGCCAGAGGGACCGACGCGCGCCTATCTGCTCGTCATCGACCGCGCGCCGGACGCCGTGCAAAAGGCATTGCGGATCGCCTGACGGGTTGCGTCCCAGCGCTGCTCTGCTCCGGCTACTGTCTATTCCGTTGGAACAGGCAATGGGTGGTGCCGTCGAGACCTCATATTCGTATCTCTTGAATAGAGAGTTGGCCGGATGGAGTTACCGACCACCGGGATTTCACTACCCAAGTACTTCGGTGTCGAATACCAGCGTTTCACGTTCCCAGGTTGCCCGCGTGACGAACTCCCATGGCGGTCCGCTGCTTCGGACCGTCGAACGGAGATCAGCTGAAGGGCTTTTGAGATCCGCAAGAGACTGATTCGCCAGGATCACACTGATTCCAAGGCTCGCGCCTGCTGCAAACTAACTGGCGACGCAGGTCCATACTGTTCCACGCGAAGCCGAAGCGCACGGGTTACAAGCCGCCGAGTTCCACCAAGCCCAGCATGTTCCTCTCGTGGTAGTCAGATTTTATTTCTTGCCCTGGGAAGACGTTCAGTAACAAAGCCGGCCGACAGGCTGCTTTTGGGGCGTTTTGTGCGTCCTGAGCTTGGCCCGCTCCGTGCGTTTATCTCGTCGTGATGACGCTGGCTGCAGAGCGGAGGCGCGCCGTTCCCTTCGCGCCCTCGCACAAGGCGGGCGTCATCGCGTCTCAGGCAGGGCTGGATTCGGAGCCCTCTTGTCCCTTTTCGAAATGTCGCGCGTCGGTAGAGAAATCGTCTCCGAGCGCTGAGAGAGTTCTGAAGACCTTTGTTACTACGTTGCTCGGTCTGCGGTTGACGGCGTCGGGCGGCGACGATGTCGTGGAGTCCCACGGGCCGACCACGGCATCGCAGGCCCTCCCCCTATTCCACTGCCTCACAGTGGCCGAAAGTGTTAGTCGATGTCCCCAGCCGCCTACCCGTCTCCTTGCCGTCCATTCGGGTTCGACAGGTTCGGCAGGTGCGACAGTTACATCGGTAAGACAGTTACACCGGGTAAGACGCGGGCCGGGATCGCCTTCAAGGTCGCGAATGAATTGACCTGCACCAACGTCAAGGCGCGTGCAGACGCATGCAGAAGCATGCAAGAAGCACGTCGGGAAGCAAGTCGGGCAGCCGTACGTCAACGCGTTGCTCGAAGTTTGGTACGTCGTGGCGGACACCGTTAACAACAAACCCAAGGAGACGAAATGAAGATCCTGACTCTGCTCATCGCCCTCGCGATGCCAGTCGTGGCGTCTGCAAGCCCGATCAACCTGATCATCAACGGTGGCTTCGAGGCAGGGAACACTGGCTTTACCTCGGACTACGAATTCATTGCGGATCCGGATCCCCTCGTGGGCCTCCTTCTCCCCAGGCGCTACACCATCGCCGATAACACAAATGTTAACCACCCGTGTTGGCTGGACCTCACCGGTGACGGCCAGATGATGGTGGTCAATGGCTCGACCTTGACCTCGAACATCGTGTGGAGACAAGAAGTCGCAGTCAACCCGTTCACCACCTACAACCTCGGGCTGTCACTGCTTCAACAGTGCTGCATCGAGTCGTGGCCGGACAACCCCTCGAATAACATCACTGTCCTGACACTCCTGATCAACAACGTCGTCATCGGGACCCATACCACGACTAACTTTGGGATCTGGCAAGATCTCGCCCGCTCGTGGTTCTCCGACGGTGCCACGCTGGCAATGCTCGAGATCCGGAACGAAGTCGGCGAACTTCAGAACAATGACTTCGTTCTTGATAATCTCAGCATGACCCTCGATGAGGGGACGCCGGTCCCTGAGCCAGCGACATTGATGCTGCTTGGACTGGGGCTGACCGCCATGGTGCGGTCGCGGAAGAAGAAGTAGATCGGATCGTCTGGGCCGGATCTCTCGTGAGGTCCGGCCCGTTTTCTGTTTGCGGCGACTGGCGTCGTTGCCCGCGATAGGCTTGGGGCGTGTCCATCGCAAGCGAGCTGGAATGCCTCACCGTCGCCGTCGACCGAAAAAGGCCGCTCCATTCATGACATGCCTTTCGGACTCAGCCCAGGCGACGTCTCGCCGCCACGCCCCTCCTCAACACCGTTGACCCGCGCCCCCGTTCAGCTATAGTCAGCGCGACCTGATGCCGCGAATCGAGGCCGGCGGCCTTTCCCGGCCGTCGTCGTGCGCGGAGCCGGGTCTGCCGGACTGGTGACTGGTCGCTGCCGACGAGGACACGGATGAAGGATAGGGACTGGCGACGCCTGCTGGAGCTGATGAAGGAGGGCACGGTCGTGCCCCTGATCGGTGCGCGTCTGCTGGTCGACGCCGACGGCACGTCCCCGCTGACGGATCGCGTCGCGCGAAGGCTGCTCGCCGATTACGACATGGACCTCGGCGACGAGGCCCTGCCGCCCTTTCGCGAACTGAGTGAGGTCGCCACGCGGCTGAGGGGCAAGCTCAAGAACCCGCAAGACTTGTACGGCGACGTCGACAGCGCCTTCAAGCTCATCGGCATGGTGGAGGACAGTGACCGTGCCAGGGAAGGCGAGGCGGTCGCGATCCCGAAGCCGCTGCACCAGTTGGCGCAGATCAGCGATTTTCACGTGATGGTGACGCTGACGCCCGACGACATGCTGGCGCGAGCGCTGAAGAGTGCCAAACGGACGGTCCACGAGGTGGTGCACTCGCCCAGGCTTCCCACCAGCGAAGTGTGCGACCTGCAAGTCGCCGACCTCGCCGACCTGCGGCGCCGCGGCCGGCCGGTGGAGCTCCTCTACTTGTTCGGCAAGTCGAGACCGACGCCGCTGTTTGCCATTCATGACGAGGATGTCCTCGAGTACGCGCACAACATCATCGCCGGCGGCAGCCATGCGCCGAAGAAGTTCATGGGCGTCTTGCAGGAGTGCAGCCTGCTGCTCATCGGCTGCAACTTTCCCGAGTGGCTGAGCCGCTTCGTCCTTCGCGCAACACGCAAGGTGCGCCTGGCCGACAGCGGGGGGCGGCGCGAGTGGCTCGTCGATCGCCTCGGCCAGGAAGACCCGTTCGTCGGCTTCCTCGGCCAGTACAGTCCTGAGACCGAGGTGTTGACCAACGTGGATCCGGCCCAGTTCGTCAACGAGCTCTACGAGCGATGGACGGCCCAGAACCCGCCGGAAGCCGATCGTGCCCCGGTACCCGTGGCCGAGCCCATCGCCTCCCACGACAACACGCTGTTCTTCATCAGCTACTCACGCGCCACCGACCAGGCGGCGGCTCGCGCGTTGCACCAGGCGTTGATTTCGCTGGGCGTGGCGGAGAACCAGATCTGGTTCGACACGGAAACGCTGGAGCCCGGTGATAAATACACCCGGGGCATCCTCGACGGCATACGCAACAGCCGTTACTTCCTGCCGCTGGTGTCACGCGCCGCCACAGAGCGCGAACGCGCCTTCGTCTTTCGCGAATGGAGCGAAGCCACCGAGCAGGATCGGGAGATGAATCGCCCGTACCTCGTGCCGCTGGTGGTGGACGCCGATTACCGGCCGGAGAGTTACCGCGAAGAGTCCGTCTCGACCTGGTTGGAGCGAAAAATCGATTTC
This sequence comes from uncultured Acidobacteriota bacterium, assembly GCA_963816795.1. GTDB lineage: Bacteria > Acidobacteriota > Vicinamibacteria > Vicinamibacterales > SCN-69-37 > CAWFLT01. The sequence continues at coordinate 240,433 of CAWFLT010000014.1, forward strand.
GGTCATGCCCCTGGCGGACAACCAGACGAACGCACGCGGCGGACCTTGACCAGTCTGTTGCGTGAGGCGCGGAGTCGAGGCTGACCATGAACGATTCGCGTGCCGGTCTACATCTCGATGAGGAGAACCCCTGGCCGGGGCTGGCGTCGTATGACGAGGCGTCACGGCGCTTCTTCCACGGGCGGGAGCGCGACAGCGCCGAGTTGCTGCGACTGATCAGGCTGTCGCCGCTGGTGGCCCTGTACGGCAAGTCAGGCCTGGGCAAGAGCTCGATGCTGCAGGCGGGTGTGTTTCCGCAGCTGCGGCTGGAGCGCTTCCTTCCAGTGCCCCTGCGGCTCGACTACAGCGAAGAGAGCCGCCAGACGCCGCTGGAGCAGGCGGCGGCACGCCTGCGTGAAGAGATCGATGCCTTCGGACACGACGCACCTGTCCCGAACAGCGCCGAGGGACTGTGGGCCTACCTTCAACGCCGCGACCGGCCAATCTGGAGCCGCGATAACTTTCCGCTGACGCCCGTGCTGGTGTTCGACCAGTTCGAGGAGGTGTTCTCGCGGGGTGGCTCGCCGGAGCACGTGAAGGCCGTACTCGACAGCATCGCCGACCTCGTGGCTGACCGGTTGCCTCCGGCACTGGCGGAGGACCGGGAGGCGGCAAGTCAGCTGAACCTGCAGTCGCAGCAGTACCACGTCGTGCTGTCGTTCCGCTCGGACTTCCTCGCCGAAGTGGAATCGTGGGAGAAACGCGCGTTCCTGCCGCGGCGTGAGTCCTTGCACCTGGTGGCGATGTCGCGCGAGCGCGCCATCGAGGCGGTCGACTGTGCCGGCGCCGCGGTCCTTGCGCCGGAGATGGGGGCGCAGATCGTCGACTTCCTGCTCGAACAGGAAGACCGTCAGTCTCCGGCCCGCGTGACCGACATCGAACCGGTGCTGCTGAGCCTGTGCTGCTACCAGCTGAACCGCCGCCGCCAGCCAGGAACGAAGATCGACGCCGCACTCCTGGACACGGTGGGCGAAGGCATCCTCAAAGGCTTCTACGAGGAGGCGCTCGAGGGTGAGGCCAAACGCGTCAGCAAGTTCATCGAAGACAACCTCATTCAGGGGGACAGGTACCGCAGCAGTTACCCGCGCGACGGCGCCCTCGGGAGCGGTGAGCTCACCCTGGAGGAGTTGACGCGCCTCGAACGACGCCGGCTGCTGCGCATCGACCCGCAAGGGGGCGAGCCGCGCATCGAGCTGATCCACGACCGGCTCGTGAGCGTCGTCCGCGAGGCGCGTGACGCGCGGCGTGCCGAGGAACGGCGGTTGCTGGAGCAGGAAGAATCCGAGAAGAAAGTGAAGGAAGCGCTCGCCGCCAAGCAACTGGCGGACAGCGAGAGCGAACGCAGGCGCCTGGACCGGTGGCGAACAGCGCTTGGGCTCGCTGTGGTGCTGATGACCACTGCGCTGGTGACGGCAGGCTATTTCTGGAACCAGGCCAGGCTGGAGAGCCAGAACGTCCTCGCTGAGCGCAAGGCGCTGGAAGAGACCGCCGTATTGTTGAACCTCGATCTGGAAGCCGCCAAGCAGGGGCTGGCCAAGACCGAAGCCGCGCTGGCCGGCGTCGAACGCAGTCTGGCCGAGCTTCAGATCCTGCGTGCCGCGGAGTCAGGTGGCCAGGCCAGCCGTGCGAGTGTCGACTCGGCGAAGGCGAGGCTGAACGAGGCGAAGGCCAAGCAGGAAGAGATCCAGCAGAAGGATGTGGAGACACGCGAGGCGAAGTCGGCCGGCCGGCTGGCCGTGAGCGGGTGGAGACTGAGCTCGGGAGGCTGCACCAAGGGTCCCTTCAGCGTCTCGGGCACGGCCAGGTTCAGCGTCGAGCCTCGCGGCAACGACGTCCTGGTGAGCGAGGAGTTCCAGGGAAACGGAAACGGCTTTGAGGTCACGGTGTCCAACTCGGTCACGTTCCCAAAACTGTCGCCGTCAGCGCAGCCCAACCAGCGCTACTACGATCTCAATACTCAGGTTGAGTGGAAGCGCGGCGGGAAAGCGGAATTCTCGACCAAGGGGATCGACAGGGTGTACGTCGATGAGAACGGGTCACCCACGCGCGCGAGCCTCATCAAGATCAGTACCGACTGCGGCCGCCAGTGAAGTGAAGCCGTCCCCCGTCGAAAAGGGACACCGAATCAATTCTTCGGACAGAGAAACATGCCGCCGGCAGGTTCGCCGCCAGGGCACGGCGCGTCCTGCAGCCGTCGGAGCCGCTCGCCTTCCTGGGCTGCGAGCGACTGATACTCCGCGATCCGCGCGACGTCGGACGAGGCCAGCTTGACCCGTTCGCGAGTGAGGAACGTGATCTTGTAGGCGCGCCAGTACGTGGCCTCGGCGATCCGGACACCGCGAGCCTCCAGGGCATCGGCGATTTGCCTTGGCGGATTCGGTTGATGCCCTGACAGCCATGGCGCGAGGTAGCGCCAGTTGTCCACGCCCGACGAGACCGCCCACACCGTGACACACGCGAGCGCGAGGTGCCGCAAATGCCGGCGAGGCTCGACCGTGAGCCAGAGCGCCGTCAGCCCGATCGGAATGAACACCGCCAGCAGGAAGTAGCGGTGCACGACGGAGTCCACCGGGCGGGTCGCGATGTACACCCCAGCGCCCACGACGCCGATGCCGATCATGTAGAGAGCGAACGACGAGTCTCGATGTCGCGCGAGATCATCGTGGCGCGGAATCGCTCTTAGGAACAGAACTCGAACGCAGGCGACGACTGCGGCCAGACCGAGCAGCCACGCGATCCAGCGATGTCCCCACGGTCCGACCGGGCTTGGCGTGCCTCTGCCGCCAAGCAGCTCTGGCAGCCGCTCCGTCACGAACGCCCACGCGCGCCGGGGCATCTCCGCTGGTTGCAGCGTCAGCCGATGGCGCAGGCTGTCGATCTGCGTGCTGTCGGACCACACCACTTGCTGGCCGCGGGTCCCTGGTCCCAACGGATCCGCGAACGCCCGAAGCTGATGAACACCAGCAGTGACGCCGACGAACGTCACGGCGACGATCAGCCATCGCTTCCAGGTGGCGGGTTGCAACACCGCGCGAGTCCAGATCTGCCCGGCGAGGAGCACGGGCACGACCGCCAGCGTGAATTCGCGCACCAGAAAGCCGATCGCGAGCACGACGCCGAGCCAGATCGGTCGAGCTCGCAGCGGCCAGGCGATCAGCACGAAGAGCAGCGGCAGAAGGTTGCCGCCGCCGGCCCCGACGAGATGCGATGACAGAAACGGCGGGGGAAAGCAGAAGAACATCGCGGCCGCCAGTCCGTATGCCGGCCGGAGGCCGCCCCACCGTTCGAGGCCGAGGATGATGAGCGCCGCGGTCGCCGCATTGGTCAGGATGAGCGACGTGCGAAGTGCCGCGACGGTCGGCCCCGCAATCCAGAACACCGGCACCGCGAGCCAGGCTTCCACCGCCAGGAGGTACGGCTGCCCGTACATGAAAAGAGGAAAGGCGCGCCCCTCGCTCAGGTGCTTCGCCATCAGGCCGGTGATGGCCTGGTCGGAATCGAAGAAGGTCTGTTCGTACGCCGTGAAGACGAAGCTGCGAGCGACGATGAGGATGAACGCGACGACGAGCGCCGCCCAGCGCTCCTGGCTCGGCGCCAGCGGAGCGCGCTCCTGGATCGAACGCGCCATGCTGGCCGGGATGCTATCACCGGGCGAGCGGACAGCGCGCCCGGCGCTCCGGGTCGACCCGAGTCTCGTGACGCGGGGCGAGTCACCGGAGCGCCATAGCGGTTTCCCTTGCGGTGTCTGCGCAGCAGTACGTAGGGCGGGCCGGGTTGGGGCCCGCCAACTGCGCGCGGATTGCAGCCCAATCCGCGCTACGCTGGTTTCCTCAAGTTCTTCTCGAGGAGCGATCCGGGTCGCGCACCGGCTTCCGCTTTGCGCCGATGGTCTTCCGAGAGTCGGCCCTCCTTCATCAGAGAGGCGGCGAACTCCATCTCAGGATTGGGCCCGGCTTCGAGCGCCTTCAACAACATTGAGTACCCGTCGAGGCCGCGCGGCTCCTGACGAATCGCCCAGGTCGATCGCTCGGCACTCGACAGCATGTTCCAGTTGTAGATGTGGGTCGCTTGCCGATACGACTCGATGAGATACCCAGCGTCGAACAGCGCCAGCGGATTCTTCGCGCCCGGTGTCGTGGGCGTCGTCCGACCGACGACGGCGGCGAGCAGCTCCTCGGCGACGCGTCGATCCTGCGATGCATAGATGGTCGCGCGCCGCAGATTCTCCATCCGCGCCAGGATCGGCGCTTCGGGCGACAGGAGCCGCAACGTGTCGGCCGTCAGACGTCGGACATCATACGAACGATCCAGCGTGTTCCAGCTGGGCCCGCTGCCCCACGGCAAGACGGCAGAAGATCCAGGATCGAACGGGTGACAGAGGAGCGGCGGGCCTGCCTCTGCAGCGCCTGGAAGAACGAGCAGGACGGCAGCAACAGGCAGCGAGCGAAGACAACGTTTCACAGCATTCAACATGGTGTCGAACCTCCCTGCCTGCTGAGACGGAAGACAGCCGTCGCGGGTCGCGCGAAAAAGCCTGATGACACAGTCAGTTACGGACGTTGTAACGGTTAGTAACGCGCGAAGTCCCACCCGAGCGGGCGATCCGGCGCTCGACTGGTCCATACTGGCGGAGTGGAGCCCACCGCCGAGGAGGTTCGCCAGCAACTCGACCGGATCCTCGCCAGCGACCTCTTCGCCAACGCCGATCGGCTGAGCCGGTTCCTGCGCTACGTCGTCGAGCGCACGCTCGCCGGCGAAGGCGACCAACTGAAAGAGTACGCGGTTGGAGTCGGCGTGTTCGACCGCGGAGAGCAGTACGACCCGCGCGTCGATTCGATCGTCCGCGTCGAAGCGAGCCGCCTCCGCACGAAGATCGACGAGTACTATCGGAGTACCAACGGCGCGGACGCGGTCGTCATTCGCTTGCCCAAGGGCACCTACACACCGGAATTCGAGGCTCGGCAGCGCTCGATCCACGACGCCGTCCCACACGTCCGCGTCACCGCCGGCGCGCCGGAACCGGCGCTGGATTGCCGTCAGTCTCGCCGCAGTCGTCGTCCTCGTTGTCGTCGGCTTTCGCAACTGATCGTACCCGCAACAGACCCGCTGCTGGCTCGGTGCCGGCTGTCACGCTTGCGGTGTTGCCGTTCGAGGTCTTCTCGACGGATCCGGATCTTCAACTTCTGGCAGCGCGAGTCACAGATGGCGTGACGACTGAAGTCGCGCGCCTTGGATCGGTCAGCGTCGTGTCGCACACCAGCGCGCTGCAGTTCGCGGGCGTCCGCCGGCCGATGCGAGAGATCGCGCAAACGCTCGGCGCCGAACTTCTGCTCGAGGGCAGCGTAGAGCTGAGTGGCGAACAGGTTCGCGTCGCCGCACGGCTGGTCGATGGCGTCCTCGATCGCAAGATCTGGGTCCACGACTTTGCGGGACGGCGTGGCGATCTACCAGCGCTTCAGCGTGAAATCGCTGCTGCCACTGCGACGGCTGCTGCGAACCGCCGGCAAGCGCGCTAGGAGTCTGCGCGGCAGTACGTAGGGCGGGCCGGGTTGGGGCCCGCCAACTGCACCCTGCTAATCGACCTCACTCTCCGCGAGAATCTGCCGGTATCGGCTCCGGGCATGCTCGTACGCCGCGTCGGCCGCGGCGAGGTCCGTTCCGGTGAGGCGCTTCGACTTCTGCGACCAGCACTGATCGACGGCCTTCAAGCACCAGTCTGCGCTCCGGCGGGACGCACGAATCGGCCGCCCGCCGACGACGACGAACACCGGATTGGTGTGCGCTGACCCGAGGATACGAAGCGCGATCCAGCTGCTTCGCTCGACCGGAACCTCGAACGCGACATCGCGCAGCGTGCCATCGGCAACGATTGACGTCGCTGACGCTGGCCGGCCGTTGACGATCACTTCGACCCGGACTTCCCTGGATCCGGGAATACGGGCGTACTCGGGCGACCAGACCGGTCTCGGAACGGGAGGCGAGCCTTCGCCGCCGCCGGGTGTGTCGGGCATCAGGCAGGCGACGCGAGCCGTCACGCGGACGTTGCCCGGACCCGGCAACTGCACCTCCCCGCTGCCGGTGCCGACTTTCACGGTGTTCACCGCGAAGTCCATCAGATGGCTGAAGCCATCCGACACATACGATCGGCCGTCCTTCACGCCCTCGCACCACGCGTCGTAGGTCAGCGCCTGAGTGAGGTGCACGTACGACCGGCCGGCGCCGACGCGGCGATCGGTGATGCACGGAAAATCCGTCTCGCCGCTCACGCGTGTCCGGAAGCCGCAGTTGAGTGTGTGGTACCAGATATTCAACTCGGAGACGAACGGAGTGTCGGCCGCGGAGATGAAGTCCACGACGTCATGCGTGACGTCCATGATGTATTCGTTGGCGCCGATGCCGTCGAAGCTCGGCATCTCGTAGTTCGGCAGGTCGCGCGACTTCACGATCAGACCAAACCCGGAATGCGCGAAGCCGGTGACGGCGCCCTGAGCCTTCGCCCACTTGAGGATCGGCAGATCCCACTTGGGCCAGTCCTCGATCGTGCGCGCGTTGGGATAGTCCTGCTCACGAATGCGCAGCAGGACGAGATGGCCGCAGTAGCTCGATGGAAAGCCGGAGATCTCGAGGTCGTAGCGAAGCAACGTGGACGGCGTCGAGAGCTTGTGCTCCCTGGCTTCGAAGTATTGCCGCTGATGGTAGTAACTCGGCCCCCAGTTCAAGACGGAACCGACACTCAGTGCTTCGCCGAGGACGTGCCGCATCATGTCTTCCGGACGCACGCCTTCGGTCGGACTCTCGTAGTGACTGCAGCCGGCTGCGTGGATGTGGTGGTCGCCTGAATACCAGCCGAGTGAAGGCGGGTCGATCCAGCGGCGGAGGCTGAAGTCGAGCGCGGCCGAGGCTGCCGCGATCGTCACGGGCCGTACTTCGGGAATGTATTCAGGCCCGCGGCCGCACGTGACCGTGAACTCGCCTGCCGGCAGACGGATCGTCTCCCCGTCCGCGCGGTAGATCTGATCCTGGAAGAAAAAGTCCGGCGCGAGCCGCTTCGATCGTGCGGGATAGACGTGTCCGAGCTTGTCACGAACGACGAACGAGGCCGTGCAGGGCCGCCCGTGCTCGTCCCGCACACGCACTGGCACGTCGCGCGACGGCGCGATGTCGAACAGCACCGCCGTGCGGTTCCGGAATCCGATGTCCTGAGTCGCTGGTCCGACGAATGCGCCAATCTGTGCTTCACGGCGGCCCCTGTCGCGGCTGTAGAGCAGCGCGATCCGATACTCGAGCTCGAGGCCAGAGAGCGGCGGCTCCATCGGCTTGCTTGTGTACATCTCCAGAGCGAGCCAACGGTCGGCAACGTCGGCCGCGCTGATCGATTGCGCCGGCGCCGGCGAACCCGTCGAACGGCGGACGATGGGAAGCGCCTGCGGACTCTCGACGCCGAGCGCGCTGGTCACGCCCGCTTCGTTCCGCACCTTGATCAAGTGAGCCCGCCAGCCGTGTTCGACGAGTTGCGCCGCGGCTGCCCCGCGCTCGACCGAAACGCGGCTTTCAGGATTGATCCGAACGGCGAGCAGACACCGCGCGTCAAGCACGCGCTGGATCTCGGCCACGGCGGCCGCCGCGTCTGTCAGACTCGCGGCGGCGTCGAGCCTGGCGCGGTCGGCGTCACTGAACGGCTCTCCCACATACGCCATCGCCTCGACGAGACGCCGCACAGCCGCCACGAGCGGTTGCCGCTCGATCTGACGGCCTCCGAGATCGAACGCCAGCACACCGCGGCTGAATGGGTGCGCGAGGACCGCGCATTGCAGCAACGTCGTGACTGCAGCCCGCCGTGTCGCCATGGTCGCCTCCGCTGGAGACGGCTACTTCAGCCTGCGGTATTCCGCAAACGCACTCTTCAGCAGCCCCGTCGTGTGCCGGAGCCAGTCGCGCCGGGTCTTCTTCCAGCTCTCCCAGCCGTCCGGAAAACGCTTTTCGACGAACATCCGCCGAACATCATCAAAAAACAGCGCCGGTTCGTCGTCGACTTCCTTCGTGCGTGGGCTGTTCGAGAGAAACGCGAACAGCAACCCGAACTCACCCGCGCCTCCCACGAGATTGTTTTCCCCCATGAGCTTGGTGAGCCTCTGCTCGAACTCGCGGTGTGCGAGGTCCCGATCGTCGTCGGATCCGAAGAGCGCCGGAAGAATGCCGCCGGCGCTCAGAAGAACATTCGCAAGATCGCCCAGCAGGAGCGTCGCGACCGCGGCTTCAAAGACCTTCGACTGTGGATCGCGATGCAGATTCTCCGCGATGAAGTGCCCCACATCCGAGCGCTTCAAGAAGCCCTCTTTGACACGGCTCGAGAGCCGTGCGAACTCCTGCTCGCTGAAGCGGCCGGAGCTCAACGCTGCCGGATCACCCTGCAGGATGCCGCTATGTCCTGGATGCGAGCCTGGGGAGCCCGGGAATTCCAGCGAAAAGAGATCGTTGGGAACGCGCTGGTCCAGCTGGTTCGTCGGACCACGCATGAAGGCGTGGTTTCCCTTCGCAAACAACGCGACGAAGTCGCCAAGGTCACCGCCGCCGGTGTTGCCAAGCCGTCGGACTTCCTCGATGCTCGCCAGCGGATTGTCAGGGTCGTTGCGGATCGGCAGCTTGCCGGTGGCGACCGCCGGGCCGACAAACGGACACGTCACCTTCTTGTCGACGATCTCGCTCAGGGCCGTGTCCCTGACGTCGGCGACCGTCGTCGGATCCTTCATGGCAGCCTCCTGGGCGGTTGCTTAGCAGCGGTTTCGACATTGTAGCCAAATGTCATCGGGGCGGTCGTCGCGGCCAGACCGTCGGATTTCCGAAGTATTGATACGTGCTCCACGGATCGGCATCGCTCGTGGCGCGCGGATCCTGCGTGTCGCGCATCCAGGCATCGAGCATGGAACGTAACCGGGAGCGAGCCGACGCGTACATGGGCTCGTCAATGACGTTGACGAGCTGGTGCGGATCGACAGCGAGCGCGTAGAGCTCTTCGGCCGGTCGTTTCGCAAACGCCCGGGAGTAGAAAGGACCGATCGCCGGATCGTCGCGGTACGCGAGGACGAAATCCTTCGCCGGCCCGTGGTCGACGTCGCCGAACGGCCCGACCGACGAGACCATCACTGGATCACCTGCCGGCCACCGGTCGGGAGCGAAGTTGCGAATGAAGAAATGCTCGCGCGTCCGGACGCCCCTGACCGGATAGCTGAGATTGCCTGCGCGCACGTAGGCGTGGCGCTCGCGTTCCACGAACACACGGTCGCGCCCGTCCTGTGCGCGCCCGTTCAGGAGGGGCCCCAGGCTCCGCCCTGTCATCTCGGCCGGCGCCGTCAGGCCGGCAGCTTCGAGCATGGTAGGCGCGAGATCGGTCAGCGAGACGAAGGCGTCGACCACTTCGCCGGGTCGTGCGTGGCCCGGCCAGCGAATGGCCAATGGCACGCGCGAGCCGCCGTCGTACACGGACGCCTTGTCGCGCGGGAATGGCCGGCCGTTGTCAGCCGTGACGATGACGACGGTGTCCTGGAGGCGTCCGACCTGCTCGAGCCGCGCGAGCGCATCGGCAAGCGCGCGGTCGAAGCGCTCGATTTCGAAGTAGTAGTCGAGCAGGTCGTCCCGAACGACGTCTACGTCCGGTAACGTGGGAGGAACCTGCGCGGCGCTACGCTTCAGGCCGGCCTGCTGGGCGAGACCTGGTTCGTACGGCCGGTGCGGATCGCTCGGCCCGATCCAGAACGCGAACGGTCGATCGGCAGGGAGCTTCTCGAGGAACGCCGCAAAGCTCTGGAACGAGGGACCGGCCGGGTTGCGCGTGCGTCCACCCGCCTGGACGTCGCCGGGTCCCCAGCCTTTGCCGGTGAAGCCAACGGCATATCCAGCGCGCTCGAGCAGGTCCGGGTACACCGGGAATCTCGCGGGCAGCGTGCTCCAGAGATTGCCGCCCGACTCGAGCCGGTGCGGCCACTGCCCCGTCAGGATCGCACCACGCGAGGGAGTGCACGAGGGCGCGGCCGCGAACGCGTGGGTGAACCGGATACCTTCGCGCGCGATCCGATCGAACGCCGGCGTGCGCACGCCCGTGTTCCCGAGCATCCCGGCATCGGGGAACGACCAGTCGTCGGCAATGACGAGCAGCACGTTCGGGCGAGCGGCGGACCGTTGACCGGCCGCCTGCTGGCCCGACCAGGCGAGCGCAGCAACGGCGGCGGCCGTGATGAACCGCGCAAGGGCGGAGCAGACCATATCGTGGCGGCGAGGAGTCACATGTTACCGGTTTCCTCCGGCGCACGATCGTGGCGTCAGAACATATCTGCATGGCTTCGATGACTTAATTGAATTTCACTTCCACTCGAGTTAGCGAGACGATTCAGTGAGCTCAGATCACTCGCGAAGGAGGAACGGCCCGTGGAGTTCAGACAAGCGCGCCCGACAACGACAGACGACGCTGGATCGCCGTCCCAGACGGCCGATCAGCTCGAAACCCTGTCGCTCACCGAGCCCGATCAGGCGGGTGTGCCGGCCGAATCGAGTCCGGAGGATTCCGAGGACTGGCGCGCCAAACTGTGGGCCAACTCGCGGACGACTCAGTGGAACTGGGACTGACGCCGCGCAGTCGCGCGTTGTAGAAACCGCCTCCTAGCTACACCCCGTCGTCATCGGGACGATCACACCGATCTGGTACGTCCCGATCCGCGGGACGCCGGGCGCTGGTGGCGCGATGACGGCCCCGCCGGCGCCAAGATTCGCAATATTGCCCGGGCGGATGAACACGCTCGCGTCGTCCATCGGCAGCGTCGCGACATTGGCGCAGAACGCCGGAAACGACCCGTCGCGCTTGAGGTACGGCTCGACGGTGGAAACGTAGAACGCCGCCACGGTGGCCCCGCGGCTTCTGCACGTAGGTCGCCGATCGCGCGGATCGCCTTCGGCCCCGAGAAGTTCCCGACCACCGGCACGATCAGATTCCTGGCCTCGAGGTCCTTGATGTACGCGAACTTCTCCTCCGTGCCGAGGTAGGTCAACGGTTGCCCGTTCGCGTCGGTCTGCGTCATCAAGTCGAAGTACGTCGCGGCGTTGCCGGCGGACAGCGGCGTGAGGTTCAGGCTGGCCGAGTAGTTGATTCTCGGACCGTACCAGTGGAACACGCGATACGCGCGCGCGATGCCGTCCTGGTCCTCCTGCGAGATCGGAAATCCGTGCGTCTTCGTCAGATGGCGCTGAATCGCGTCCAGATTGGCCGCGTACGCGGTCTCATCCGCGGTCTCCACACCCCAGTAGGCGGTCATCAGCTCCGCGATCGATGACGTCTTCGACAGCCCCGCGGGCCTCGGCTTGTTGAACAGGCGCGAGAGAAACTCGGCGCGATCGGCTGACAGCTCGAACAGGGCCTTGTAGACCAGGAGCAGGTGAAGATTCGCGCGGCGAATGTCCGTGATGAACGCGATCCGCGCCCGCATGGCGACGATGTAGGTGAAGTTCTGTTCGGGACCGACGCCCATGTAGACGCCGCCCGGTTTGGTCCGCGCGAGCAGATCGGGCAGCAGGCGCGCGAACACCATTTCGTTCGACAGCACGTTGTCCGATCGAAAGGTGCCGTCCGGTTCGGAAAGGTCTTCGGTGAGCTGCCAGAATTCCTGGTCGGTCAGCCGGGCGGGAATGTCTGCCGCGACGTCCCGTCCGCGGCCAGCGGCCGGGCCGCCGGCCAACTGTGTTCCAGTGAACGCCGTGAACGCCAGGACCAGCAGAAACCGAGGCCATCGCATGCCGGTATTGTGCGCCGGTTCGGGCGAAGAGCGATACATTAGGGCCATGCGTGCCAAGCTCCGGCTCTCGCCAGCTGGCCCCGGCTGGCGCGTCGTCTGCGTTTCTGGCGGCGGCAGCCCTGCTTGCCGCGTCGCTCCAGCTTCAGGCCCAGAATCGCGGCGGGCAGCCGGTGCCGGTCGCCGCGGCGGCTGCGGCCGGCGATCGGATCTTCCAGACCACGAAGCTCCACCGGATCCATGTGACGGTGTCGGCGGCCGAATGGGCCGTGCTGCAGACGAGCAGCGTCGCGCGGCGGCAGCTGGCGCCGGCGTGCCCGGCGGATCGGACTACACCGACAGCGACGGACGCCTGATTCACGTCGGCAGCGGCTTCGGCGGGTACTTCCCGTGGGTGCGCGCGGACGTCCGCATCGACGACGGCGAGCTCAAGACGGAGTTCAAGGACGTCGGGCTCCGCTACAAGGGCAACCTGAGCTTCAGCTCGTCGTCCGCCGCGGCGCCGCTCTTCGCGAACTTCAAGCTGAAGCTCGACGTCCACGGCACGAAGGGCACGTGGGATGGCGAGAAGACGTTCAACCTCCACGCCGGCGTCGTGGACACGTCGAAGATGCGCGACGCGATCGCGTACGCGATCTTCCGCGCCGCCGGCGTCCCGGCGCCGCGGACGGCGTACGTCGAGCTCACGTTCACCGTGCCCGGCGTCTATCAGAACGCCCCGGCCGGGCTGTTCACGCTCATCGAAGACGTCAACAAGAAGTTTCTCGAACGCGCGCTGCCGCCCGGCACCGGACTGCTGATGAAGCCGGAAGGCATGCGCGGCGGCGTCCAGAGCATGGGCGACGACGTGGGCGTCGTACACGCCGACCTACCGGCCCGATCGCGACGCGACACCGCACGAGCAGCAGCGCGTGATGGAGTTCGCGCGTCTGGTCTCTCAGCCGGACGTCGCCCTGTTCCGCGCCAGGATCGGCGACCTATCTCGACGTCGATCAGTTTCTCCGGTTCGTCGCCGTCAACGCGCTCATCGTGAACACCGACAGCTACCTCCGGCGGCGGGCACAATTTCTATCTGTACCTGGATCCGAAGGACGACAAGTTCCGGTTCATCCCGTGGGACCAGGATCTGTCGATGGGCAGCCGCCCGGGCGGACGCGGCGGCGTCGGCGCGCAGCTCGACGTGATGCGGCCGTTCACCGGCGACCAGCCGCTGATCTACTGGCTGCTGGACGATCCCGCGGTCGCCGCGCAGTATCGCGCCATCGTCCGGGAGCTGGGGACGTCGGTGTTCACGGCGACGGAGTTGTTGAAGCTGGTCGACGCGCTCGAGAAGGTCGGCACGGGCCGCGGCCCGTCACCGCGCGAGTTCATCGCCACCCGCACCGCCTACGTGCAGCAGCTCCTCGCCAGCATGGGCGGAAAGTAATCGCCGCTACTTGACGCGCGCGATCGCCTTGATCGGTACGGGTGGCGTCAGATTCTGTCCCTGAACTGGTTGCTGCTGGATCTTGCGAACGACGTCCAGGCCTTCAACGACCCGCCCGAAGGCCGCGCCACCTTGACCATCGGCGAAGCGCTTGCCGCCAAAGTCGAGCGACGGCTGATCGTCGAGCAGAATGAAGAAGTCAGACGTCGCGGTGTCTGCGGCAGTGCCGCGCGCCATCGACACGACGCCCGTCACATGCTTGAGGCCGGTGACGCTCGTCCGCTCGAGGGGAATGGCCGGAAACGCGTCGCCGCGCCGCTCCGGGTTGATGCCGCCCTGGATGATTTCCATCGCCGGCCGGTCCGGCGGCGCGGGAGTGTAGTTGTCCGGACGTGTCGCGCGATGGAAGCGGCCGTTCGTGTAGAAGCCGCCGTCGACGTACTTCAGAAAGTTGGCCGTCGTGATCGGCGCCCGCGCGGTGTCGAGGGCGATGACGATCGTGCCGAGCGGCGTCTCGACGCGGACACTCACGTCGGCAGCGCCGGCCTGATCAGTCACGATCCTCGAAAACTTCATCCCCCTGATCCGCCCGCCGTCCAGCACGAAACCGGTGACGCGACCAGCTCCTTCGCGGACGAATCGGACGATGCCCAAGCGGACTCGTAAACGTGTCGGCGACGAGTGGACCGAGCGCGGCCGGTGGCGCTTTCAGCCGCTCCAGTCTGAGGCTGCCGTCCCTCACCGACCATGCGATACGGCGGCTCGATCTCGTCGCTGCGGTACGTGCCGGCGAACTCCGCCAGCGCGGCGGCGGATGGCGTGAACGGCTCGGCACGCTCGAGCACCGGGTTGGACGCGCCAGGCGGACTGACCGTCACGCGCGTCGGCGCGACCACCGTCATGTCGAAGGTGGCGATGCACAGGCGCGCCCGGTCATCGCCACGAACCGGCCGCCGCCGAGCGACTTGAGGGCGACGGGCATCCCAAACGCGGCGTGGAGCCGGCCGTCCTGCACCACGAACCGGAGCGACTGCACTTCCGCGCTGTTCCAGTACAGCCCGGCGATCGCCTCGAGCTCATCGGCGCTGATCGGCACCTCGGGCGTGTTGTCCGGCTCCGGCTGGCGCGCAGGCGCGCCTGCAGCACGTCGGCCAGGTACACGTCGGCGACGCGCTGCGCCAAGCAGCGTGGGATTCGTCGAGGCGAGATTGCACAGCACCGCCACGCCGAATCGCTGCGCCGGAAACCGCAGGAACGCCGCGCGGTAGCCCGCATCGGCGCCGCCGTGGCTGACCGTCGGCACGCCCCGGTACGTGCCGTGGCTGATGCCGAACGCGTAGTCGATCGGGCGCCCGTCGTTCAGCACGCCGCGAGTGAGCAGCGCGGCGAGGAGCGCCTGGCCGCCGACCACGGGCGCTGTCGAAGTGTCGCGTTCCATTTCGCCAGGTCTTCGGCCGTCGTCATGCAGGCTCGTGGCGCCCGCGGTGTCGAAGTTCGTCACGCTCAGGCGGAAGCCGGCGCCGTCACGCGCGTAGCCGTACGCCTGGCCCTTGACGACTTCGTTGAAGTTGTCGCGGAAGTGCGTGTTCGATCATCCCGAGCGGCTTGAAGATCCGCTCCGTCGTGAACTGCACGGAACGACTGGCCGCTCGCGCGGCTGACGATGATCGCCAGGAGCGTGTAGCCGCTGTTGGAATAGAGATGCCGCGCGCCCGGCGTGAAGTTCAGGTCCTTCTGTCGCGACAGCATCTGCAGCACGTCGTCGTCCGTGATCAGATCGCGGGAGTAGCGCCAGCCGGCGAGGCCGAGCAGGTCCCACTGGTCGCGAATCCCGCTCGTGTGATGCGCGAGGTGCCGGATCGTGATGCGCTGACCGAAATCCGGCAGCTCCGGGATGAACTTCCGCACGTCGTCGTCGAGCGACAGCTTGCCGTCGGCGGCGAGAAGCAGGATCGCCGTCGCCGTGAACTGCTTCGACACCGACGCGACGTGGAACACCGACGCCAGGCGTGAGCCTGACGTCGTGGTCGAGGTTGGCCATGCCGTACGCGCCGCGATGCACGATCTGGCCGCCCTGGTAGGCGCCGACCGTGCATCCCGGCGAGCCGGGCGCGGTGAACTCCTTGAAGATCTCGTCCACCCGGGAGCCGACCGACGTCTGGTCGCGTGCGCTGGTAGGACGAACTGCGCCGCCGGCGACGAGCGCCGTGGCGAGGGCCAGCCCCACTGCGGTTCTTTTGAACATGATCACGGCTGATTATCGCCGTCTGCTTGACGCGCCTCAACCCGGGCGCGGACCGATCGGCCGTGAACGGGTGTCGGTCTTACGAAGAGCCGCCCGGTGCTTCACGCACGGATACAATCGCGCCGGGCGTGCGGGCGTGATTGAGCTTGCGGCAGAAAGGACAGAAGAACTCGTTGTGAGTGGGATAGCTCCACACGCCGCCGAGGCCTTCGCATTCGAGCTCGACCGGGCGCTGGCAGCTGGTGCACGCCACCTGCACCTTGACGTGGGATGCCGCGACGAGCGTCACGCGCATAGCGTCATCCCACGGCTCGGAGATCGCTGGTCGAACTAGGCGACGCGGACGTTCTCGCCGCGTGGCCCCTTCGGCCCCTGGCCCTTCTCGAACGTGACGGCCTGACCCTCATGCAGCGCCTCGAACGGTGTCCCGTTGCAGGCTGATTGATGGAAGAAGATACTCCTGGCCGTCATCGGTGGCGATGAAGCCAAATCCCTTGTCGCTCACGATCCTTTTGATCGTGCCGTTCACTGAAGGCATGGCAGCTCCTCGTTTGTCGATCGAATCTTCAGAATACCTAGTCTACCCGCTCCTGGGTGTGCAAAACAGCACACCCCCCTGCCCAACAGGCGGCTGCGGGTTCAGAAAAGCGGTCGGGTCCGATCATAGAATGCGCGCCATGCGTGCACTCCGCACCGCCGTCGTCACCGTGGCTGCCGTCGCGACCCTCGCGCTTTCGACGCCCGGCGCCGCCGGCCGGGCGGCGCCGGCGCAACAGAGCCCGCCACCGGCTGTGAAGGTATTCATCTCCGTCGACATGGAGGGCCTCGCCGGCGTCGTGTTGGGGAGCGACGTCAGCCCGACGGGTCCGGACTACGGCCACTTTCGCGCGATCATGGCCGCGGAAACCAACGCCGCGATCGACGGCGCCGCGCGCGCGGGCGCCACCGAGTTCGTGGTGCGCGACTCGCACGGGAACAAGACCAACCTCGTGCCGGGCGATGTCTCGCCGCGCGCGGTGTTGGTGAGAGGCCCGAGCACCGGGCCGAAGAACATGATGGAGGGTATCGACGCCAGTTTCGCCGCCGCCATCTTCGTCGGCTATCACGCCAAGGCGGGCACGCCGAACGCCGTGCTCGCCCACACCTCGAACGGCAACGTGATTGATTTCTCGATCAACGGCGTGTCGCTGCCAGAGGGGGGCTACAACGCACTGGTCGCGGGACTCTACGGCGTCCCGGTCGTCTTCGTCGCCGGCGACCGCGCGTTCGTCGAACAGGCGCGGGGGCTGTTCGGGCCGGTCGAAGCGGTCGCCACCAAGTCCGAGATCGGCGGCGGCGCGATCCAGGGCCTCTCGCCGGCCGACGCCCAGCGGCAGATCCGGGACGGCGTCGAGCGTGCGGTGCGCGACCGGGCTCGCTTCAAGCCGTACAAGCTGGCGCCGCCCTACACGATGGTTCTCAAAGTCAGGGCGGACAAGCCGCTCTACCCGGGCGCCGAGCGGCCACGCGCGGGAGAGTCGGTCTTCAAGCACGCGGATCTGCTCGAGGTGCTGAACGCGTTCAACGCGATGAAGTGACCGGACGCTGCCCGGCGCCGGCCGATGGTCCCGATCATCGGCGCGCGATCGCGTCGAAGCTTGCGATCAGATCGCTCTGGGCCAAGGCGTCTTCGAGCAACTTCAATGTGGCACGGATGCGATCGGCATCGAGCGTCCGTCCGTGTCGGCGCCACAGGCCCGACGCGTCGTCAAGGTCTTTGGGGCGTCCGGCCAGCACCTTGGCAATGATGAGGTCGCCAACCTCGAGGATCGGAACCGCAGTCCCACCGATGTCGGTCACGCGGGCGCGATCGAGAAACTCATCCTCGAGCCCGGACCCGGCCAGCACCACGTCAAGCGGCATGCCGGTCGCGCGATGGACGAACGGCATCACCCTGGTGCGTCGAACGAAATCGGGATCATCGATCCGGAGCGCGAATCCCGCAGCATGCATGTCGCGAACGAAGCGGTCGGGTTCGTCCGGGACGAGCGCGAGCGTCACATCGACGTCCGCGCTGAGGCGCGGAACGCCGTGAGCGACGACGGCTTGGGCGCCGAACACATACCACCGCCCCCAGCGGGCCAGCACCGGGGCGAGTGCCGCCAGCAGTTCAAGCGCGGCGGGTTGGAGTGGCACGGCGGAAGAGCTCGGACAGGCGCACGTGGAAGAGCACATCCTGGTGACGGAAGCGAGGCGTCCGGCCAGGTGGCATCCGCCAGGACCGCCTGACGGCGGAGCTCTTCGGCGATACGAAACCCCTCGACCGCTCCGAGGCGGGCGATTCGTTCGCCCCAGTACGCGTCCTTGCTCTCTCGCGCCGCGCGCCAGTCCCTGGACACGAACTCCCGGATACCGCGGGTGATCACGGGGCTATTGTAGTGGCGGCCGTGCCCTCCGGTGAAGCGCCGTCCTCAATCCGGGCTATCCTCCCCGCGGTGAATCTCGCACTGAAGTCGCCACGTTTGACGTCGGTGGACGTCCTTCGCGGCCTGGTCATCGTGATCATGGCGCTCGATCACGTGCGCGATTTCTTCCACTACCAGGTCGATCCGACCGACATCTCGCACACGATCGTTCCGCTGTTCTTCACGCGGTGGATCACGCACTTCTGCGCGCCCGCCTTCATGCTCACCGCCGGCATCGGCGCCTATCTCAGCCTCTCGCGAGGCAAGAGCAAGCGCGAGTTGTCGTGGTTCCTCGTCACGCGCGGGCTGTGGCTGGTGGTGCTCGAAGTCACGTGGGTGCGCTCATTCGGCTGGATGTTCAACTTCGACTATCACCTCGTCTTCTTTCTGGTGATTTGGACGCTTGGCTGGTCGATGGTGATCCTGGCCGGTCTTGTCTGGCTGCCGTCGCGAGTGTTGACGATCGTCTGTCTGGTCGTGATTGCGGGACACAACGCACTCGACGGCATCCAAGTGACCGGTCGATTCGCCTGGCTGTGGACGATCGTCCATTCGCCGGGAGCACTGACACCTGCCCCCGGCTACACCATCGCGGTCCCCTACGTGCTCGTGCCCTGGGTGTTCGTGATGGCGCTCGGCTTCTGCGCGGGCCCGGTCTTCCAGTGGGAGCCGGCGAGGCGACGGCGAGCGCTCGTCTGGACCGGGACGATGGCGATCGCGGCATTCGTCGTGATTCGCGGCGCTGAATGGCTACGGCGATCCTGGGCCGTGGACGGCACAGCGCAGCCCGGTCTTCACGCTGCTCTCGTTCCTCAACACGCAGAAGTACCCGCCGTCGCTCGACTTCCTGTTGATGACGCTCGGACCCGCGTGCCTCGCGCTCGCGCTCTTCGAGCACTGGCGCGGCCGGATCAGTCAGATCTTCCAGGTGTACGGCCGAGTGCCGATGTTCTTCTATCTGCTGCACATCCCCGCGATCCACGCGACCGCCGTGCTGTTCGCCCTGACGCGCTATGGCTTCGCCGGGTTTCTGTTCCGAAACCCGGGACCCGATGCGGGCGGCTCGTTTTCGACGCCACCCGGCTACGGCTACTCGTTGTGGGTGGTCTACGGCGTGTGGTTGGCCGTCGTTGCGCTGCTCTACCCGCTCTGCCGGTGGTTCGACCACTACAAGCGGACGCATCGCGCCGCGTGGCTGTCGTACGTGTGAGCGTGCACGATCTGGCCGCGCCCACGGCCGGATCAAAAGGCCTCGCGGAGCCGCGTCCATGAAAAGTCCACGGATATGCCAATGCGTCTCTCATAACTCGCGTTCGGCCGGCGCCGTCACGACCAGGTGAAGGAGCGCGGCCATGGCTCGACACTTTTTTCTTCAGCGCACGTTCCTGGTCTGTTGCGCGGCCCTCTGCGGCGCGGCCGCAATCGCCTGCGACGGGAAGTCGCCGATCGCGCCTGACTCTTCTGGACGTGCTGTGCCGGCACCAGGTGTCGTCAAAGAACTGCGAATCGACGGGAATCATCAACTCGCGGGACCGAACGACAGGAGTCAGTTTCGAGCGCTGGCGACCTTGTCCGATGGCACGGTGTCCGACGTGACTCAACGTGCCGAATGGCAGGCCTCTGGCGTGCTCGGGGTATCGAACACCGGCTTGGTCAGAGCCTTCGCTTTCGGCGTCGGCGACGTCACCGTACGGTATGGCGCGTTGAGAAGGACCGTCGGCGTGCGCGCGATGCCGGGCGGCTCCTACGTCGTGGCAGGATTCGTCCGGGAGCCCGGCGCCCTGCCGGTCGCCGGGGCGGTGGTGATGGTCACCGACGGACGGTCGGCAGGAAAATCGACGCGGACTGACGCCTATGGGCGATTCACGCTCACACCTGTCGATGGCGGTCCGGTCGCGTTGCGCCTCTCTGCCGATGGATACACGACCGCAATCCGGCACATGACCTTGAGTGATGATCTTCCCGAACTCGAACTGATGCTTTCCCCCAACCTGGCGCCGCTCGATCTCTCGGGCGACTACCAGATGACCCTCGACGTCGCGTCGGCCTGCCAGTTGCCCGACGAGGTCAGAACGCGGCACTACCGGGCGACCATCTCGCAGGACGGGGCACGATTGGCCGTCAAGCTGTCAGGCGCGGACTTCTTACCCTGTTATACGGGCCATACGGGCGGTCCGCTCGCGGATCATTTCATCGGCCGCGTTTCCGACCGGACCCACGTCTCGTTTCAGATTGGATGGGACGACCAAAGCTGCATCCACGACGTCAATGAACTGATCACGCCGACGTCGTATCTCCAGTTTTTCAACGGCACGGTCGCTGCTGGGGCGACGGAGCGGACGATCGCCGGCGAATTCGACACCGAAATCAGTCTGCGGGAGATACCGCAAGAAGGCCAGCCGCCACGAGAGCTCGCGGCGTGCGCCAGAATGCGGCACGGGATCAAGTTCACGCGGTAGGCTACCTGTCGCCGTCGAGGAGATTCCCGAGGCCGCCCAGGAGCGAGCCTTCCTCGCGGCCGCCACGCGCCACGCCGGGGACGGCGGAGACGATGCGGTTCGCGAGCCGGCTGAGAGGAAGCGACTGCAGCCAGATCCGGCCTGGTCCGCGGAGCGTCGCGAAAAACAGTCCTTCGCCACCGAAGAGCGCCGTCTTGATCTTGCCGACGTATTCGATCTCGTAGTTGACCGACGGCTGAAGCGCGACGATGCAGCCGGTATCGACGCGGATGAGCTCGCCCGGCCGCGAGCGTCCGCTCCTGCAGCATCCCGCCGGCGTGCACGAAGGCCCAGCCATCGCCCTGCAGGCGCTGCATGATGAAGCCCTCGCCGCCGAACAGCCCGACGCCGAGTTTGCGCTGAAACGCGATGCCGATGCTCACGCCCTTCGCCGCGGCCAGGAACGAGTCTTTCTGGGCGATGAGCTCGCCGCCGATCTCGGCGAGGTGCACGGGCACGATGCGGCCGGGATAGGGTGCGCCGAAGGCGATGCGCCGCTTCTGAGTGCTGCGATTCAGGAACACCGTCATGAACAGCGACTCGCCGGTGAGCAGGCGCTTGCCGGCGCCCATCAAGGCGCCCATGAATCCCGTCTGCTTCTGGGATCCGTCGCCGAAGATCGTCTCCATCTCGATCCCGTCGTCCATGTACATCATGCCGCCGGCTTCGGCGACGGTGGCCTCGTTCGGGTCGAGCTCCACCTCGACGTACTGCAGGTCTTCCCCGATGATCTTGTATTCGATTTCGTGCATCCCTGCCATTCAGCTCTCCCCCTCGTGTGGCTTCAATCAGTCCCCTGGATTCTTTCCCTAAAGCACGAAAATCCCCAAATCTGAGATGCGGCCAGTTCCCGAAGTTTCCGGCTGACAACCACTGGTCCCAGGTGTAGCTTGTCCTTAGCCGTGGGACCGATGAGAAGGCTTGCCCTGCCTCTTCTCGTCACAGGACTGCTTGGCAGTGCCCTGGCGCTGCGAGGTGAGCCTCGCCGCCGCCCCGCAACAGGCGCCACGTGCCGGCGCCACTCCCGATCACAACGCCTTCGTCGCGAAGTATTGCATCGAGTGTCACGACGACGTGACGAAGGAGGGCGAGCTCACGCTCGAGCGAGTTCGACATCGCAGAGATCGGCGGGCGCGCGGCGCTTGGCGAGAAGATGGTCCGCAAGCTCCGCACCGGACTGATGCCGAAGAAAGGGTCGCTGCAGCCGACACTGACGGCGCGCACGGCCTTTGCCACTGCCCTCGAAGCGAGGCTCGACGCAGCCGCCGCGGCCAACCCGAATCCCGGACGCCGGATGTTCCAGCGGCTCAATCGGGCCGAGTATGGGGCCGCCATGCGGGCGCTGTTCGGTCTCGACATCGACGTCAGTTCCTATCTGCCAGCCGACACCATCAGCGCGGGCTTCGACAACATTGCGGATGTCCAGACGCCGTCGGCGACCGTGATGCAGGGGTACATGCGCGCGGCGGCCTACGTCAGCCGAGTCGTCGTCGGCGACCCGTCGGCCGACGCGACCTCTGCGACTTATGACGTCCCGCGCACGCAATCGCAGAAGGACCGCGTCGACGGCGCGCCGTTCGGCACGCGCGGCGGGACGGTCGTCACGCACAACTTCCCGGCCGACGGCAAATACAAGTTCCAGCTGCTTCTCCACGGCGAGCCGGCCGGGTTGCTCTTCGGGCGCACCGTGCGCGACATCCAGATGGAAGTCGCGATCGACGGCGAGCGGGCCGCGCTGCTGAAGGTCGATCGCTGGATCTCCGAGTCCGACCCCGATGGCCTGATGGTGTCGACGCCGCCGATCCAGGTGCGGGCCGGCGCGCGTCGGATCGCCGCCACGTTCATCCGCGAGTTCGAAGGGTCCGAGGACGACCTGATCAAGCCGATCGACCATACGCTGGCCGACACCCAAATCGGCGTCGGCTACGGCGTCACCACCCTTCCCCACTTGCGCAACCTCGTCGTCATGGGGCCGTTCGAGGTCACCGGGGTCTCGGACAACCCGACGCGCCGGGCGGTCTTTACGTGCCGTCCGACGGCGCCGAGCGAAGAGCTGCCTTGTGCCCGCCGCATCATTCAGAGCCTGGCCATGCGCGCGTATCGGCGCACGCCTTCGGCGCAGGATATCGACGCGTTGATGCCGTTCTACCAACAGGGCGCCAAGGCAGGCGGATTCGAGAGCGGTGTGCGCACGGCGCTCCAGGCGATGCTGTCGAGCCTGCACTTCCTCTTCCGGATTGAAGCTGCGCCGGCGACGGCGACCGCCGGGACGACGTACCGGATCGGCGACATCGACCTCGCCTCGCGCCTCTCGTTCTTCCTGTGGGGCACGATTCCCGATCCCGAATTGATCGAAGTGGCGCGCCGCGCCGAGCTCTCACGGCCGGAGATTTTCGAGCGGCAGGTCCGCCGACTGCTCGCCGACGGCCGATCGCAGGCGCTCGCGACTCGGTTTGCCGCGCAGTGGCTCCGCCTTCAGGACCTGCACAAGGTCGAGCCAGACGCGCTGACGTTCCCGTACTTCGACGAAGTGCTGGCCGACGCGATGTCGCGTGAGACCGAACTGCTCTTCGACCACGTCGTGCGCGCGGATCGGCCGGCACTCGAGTTGCTGACCGCCGATTACACGTTCGTGAACGAGCGGCTGGCCCGCCATTACGGCATCGCCGGCATCAGCGGCCCGGAGTTTCGCAAGGTCACGTATCCGGACGACAAGCGCCGCGGGGTCCTCGGACACGGCAGCGTGCTGACGCTCACGTCACACGGCAATCGCACGTCGCCGGTCCTGCGCGGCAAGTGGGTGCTCGAGGTGCTGCTCGGCAGTCCGCCACCGCCGCCGCCGATCGACGTGCCCGATCTCGATGAAACCGCCGAGGCCACCGATGGCAAGTTTCGGTCGGTGGCCGAGCAGTTGGCGCTCCACCGCAGCAACCCGTCGTGCAGCTCGTGCCACAACGTCATCGACCCGATCGGCCTGGCGCTCGACAACTTCGACGTCACCGGGTCGTGGCGAATCAAGGACCGCGGCGTTGCGGTGGAAACCTCCGGGGAGCTCTTCGACGGCACGCCGATCAAGGGCCCGGCGGAGTTGCGCGCGGCCCTCGTGGCCCGATCCGATGTCGTCATCACGCACCTGACCGAGATGCTGATGTCGTACGCGCTCGGCCGCCGCGTCGAGTACTACGACATGCCGGCCATCAGGAAGATCGTGCGAGAAGCGAAAGCGAGTGAGTACCGACTGTCGTCGCTGATTCTCGGTGTCGCGCGCAGCGCGGCGTTTCAGACGGCCATGGCGGAGAAGAACGCGAATACGGCAAGGCGAAGAACGAGGACAGCGGAGAAGAGCCAGACGCACGGACGAACGGAGCCACAGACAGGATGACACGGCCAGCGAGGCAAGTGTAACGAGCCGTCCGTGCTCCGTGCTTCAGCGTGGGCCCCATGTCGAGACTAAGGAGACACCATGTTTCTCACCGGAAAGCACATGTCGCGCCGCACGGCCCTGCGCGGGCTCGGCGTCTCGGTCGCCTTGCCGCTGTTGGACGCGATGGTCCCTGCGCGGACAGTCTTCGCCAGGACGGCCGCCGCCCGCGCCGCAAGCCGGACGCGTCTCGTGTGCATCGAGCAGGTCCACGGAGCGGCTGGCTGCAGCGAGTACGGCGCGTCGCAGAATTTCTGGAACCCCGCCGCGACCGGCCGCGGTTTCGATCTCAGCAAGAGCAGCCTCGCGCCGCTGGAGCCCTTCCGCAAACACTTGACCATCGTCAGCAACACCGACGCGCGGATGGCCGAAGCCGTCGTCCCGGCCGAGGTGGGCGGCGATCATTTCCGGTCGAGCGCCGTGATGTACACCCACATGCGGCCGAAGCTCACCGAGGGCTCGGACGTCAGGGTGGGCACGTCCCTGGACCAGTTGTACGTGCGGAAGTTCGGCAAGGACACGCCGATCCCGTCGATGCAACTCAGCATCGAGCCGGTCGATCAATCCGGCGGCTGCGCCTACGGGTACGCCTGCGTCTACACCGACACCATCAGCTGGGCGGCGCCGGATCAGCCGCTTCCGATGGTGCGTGACCCACGGATGGTGTTCGAGCTGATGTTCGGCGCCGGCGGCACGCCCGAGCAGCGGACCATGCGCCGGGCGACCGACCGCAGCATCCTCGACATGCTGACCGCACAGATGGCCGACCTGAAGCGCGTGATGGGCCCGGCCGATCGTCAGCGTCTGGACCAGTACTCCAGCAGCATTCGTGAGATCGAACAGCGCATCTCGCGGATCGAAGCGCGCAACCTCAGCGGCGAAGCGCGTGAGCTCCCGGGCGCGCCCGCCGGCGTGCCTGATTCGTTCGACGAGCACGTCAAGCTGATGTTCGACTTGCAGGTCCTCGCGTTCCAGTCGGACACGACGCGCGTGTTTTCGTTCAAGTTCGGACGCGACGCCTCCGGACGCGTCTATCCATTGAGCGGCGTCGACACCGGCTTCCACAACGCCTCGCACCACGGCGCTTCCGAGGAACGCATCCGCCAGTTCAGCGAAATCAACAAGTACCACGTCTCGCTGCTGCCCTACTTCCTCGAGAAGCTCCAGGGCGCGATGGACGGCGAGTCGAATCTCCTCGAAAAAACGCTCGTCATGTACGGCTCGCCGATGGCCAACGGCAACCTGCACAACCACCGGAACTGCCCGCTGATTCTGCTCGGGCCACGGCGGCGGCGTGCTCGAAGGCGGCGTCCACGTGAAGGCCGCAGATGCCACACCGATGGCCAACGTCATGCTGACGCTGCTCCAGAAGCTCGGCGTGGATGACATCACGTCGTTCGGCGACAGTACTGGGAGCTTCGAGGCTTGGAGAGCTGAGAGCCGAAGTCTGACGTTTCGCTGAGCGAGCTAGCGTGCTTCGACCGTCGGAGCGAATGCGGGCGCATCCGGCCAGTGCAAGAGCGCCTGTCCGCTGACGCCGCCATGCGGGGCAGCACCCGTCGCCGACGCCGCATGCGCGATTCAGCGGTCCGCACCTTGCTCCGTGACGGCGCCGACGTCAACGCGGCCCAGGGCGATGGCATGACCGCCCTGCACTGGACCGCGCTCAACGGCAATCTCGAAACGATGAATGTTCTCCTGTATGCGGGCGCGACGACGGAGCCGTTGACGCGGG
Organism: uncultured Acidobacteriota bacterium; assembly: GCA_963816795.1. Taxonomy (GTDB): domain Bacteria; phylum Acidobacteriota; class Vicinamibacteria; order Vicinamibacterales; family SCN-69-37; genus CAWFLT01. Next base: position 266,018 of record CAWFLT010000014.1, read on the forward strand.
TCGGCCGTTACACGCCACTCCACCTGGCGAGTTCCAGAGGGCACGCCGCAGTCGTCTCGCGCCTGCTCGAAGCCGGCAGCAAAGCGGGTCTGGCGACGGACACCGGCGTGCAGCCGATCCATCTGGCGGCGCAGGCCGGCAGTGCCGACGCGGTCAAGGCGCTGATTGATCGTGGCGCGGACGTCAACGCCCGCGACGCCACGCACGGACGGACACCGCTGGTGCTTGCCGTCTCCCAGAATCGAATCGACGCGATGAAAGTGTTGATTGCGCGGGGCGCCGACGTGCATCTCGCGACGAACGTCATCGATTACCGGGAGCGCTCGACTGCCGACAATCAAGCCCGTCAGGCGCGCGACCGCATCGTCTCCGCCCAGACCGGACGCGCGACCAATTCGAACATCAATCTCAACGATCCGCCGCCGGCTGGCGCTGCGGCGCGAGGCGCGGGTGCCGCCGCCGTCGGAGGCGGAGGCGGACAGGGTCCCGCCGCAGCCGGAGGCGGACGCGGTGCACTGCCGGCGGGTCCACGGCCGGCCTCGGACATCGAACAGATCGGCCGTCAAGGCGGGTTCACCGCGCTGCATTACGCCGCGCGTGACGGGCACACTGACGCGGCGATGATGCTGCTCGAGGCCGGCGTGAACATCAACACGCCGACGGGAGGCGATCGCTCGACGCCCATGGTGGTCGCGATCATCAACGGGCAGTACGACCTGGCGATGGGCTTCCTCGCGCGCGGCGCCAATCCGAATCTGGCCAGCGACGATGGCGTGGCGCCGCTGTTTGCGGCGCTCAACAACGAGTGGGCGCTGCGCACCTGGTATCCGCAGCCGACGGCGGGCGCGCAGCAGCGGGCGTCGTATCTGCAGTTGATGGAAGCGCTCCTCAAGGCGGGCGCCGATCCCGATGCGCGGACGCTGTCGCACATCTGGTACGCGGCCTACAACACCGGCCGGATGGGCGTCGAGTTCACCGGCGCGACGCCGTTCTGGCGCGCCGCCTACGCGCTCGACGTGGACGCGATGCGCCTGCTCGTGCGCTACGGAGCCGACTCGAACATTCCGACGATGTCGTTCGGATCCGCGCGGCGTCCGACCGACGGGTCCGGTCTGCCGGCGACGCCGCCCGGCGGCCCGCACGTCCCGCCGTTCCACGCCGCGAGCGGCGTCGGCTACGGCACGTCGCGCGTGGCCCAGCAGCATCGTCACGTACCCGACGGCTGGATGCCGGCGGCGAAGTATTTCCTCGAGGAGCTCGGCGTCGACGTGAACATGCGCGACGCCGACGGGTTTACCGCCCTGCATCACGCGGCCGCCCGCGGCGACAACGCGATGATCGTCGTATCTCGTGAAGCGCGGCGCTGACGTCATGGCCGTCAATCGCGCGGGGCAAACGACCGTCGACATGGCGAACAGCCCCGAACAGCGCACGCAGCCGTTCCCCGAGACGATCAAGCTTCTCGAGGGCATGGGCGCGAAGAACAACAACAATTGCCGGGCATGTAAGTAGATCGAGGCACGGAGAAGAGCTAGAGATCACGGGGAAGATCGAGGCCACGGAGAAGAGCTAGAGATCACGGGGAAGATCGAGGCCACGGAGAAGAGCTGAGAGATCACGGAGAAGACCTAGAGAAAGATGACCCCGCAGGCGAGGCGGTCTCGCCCGCGAGTGAGAGCCTTCAGCCGCCGCGAAGCGCGTAAGCGCGCAGCGGCAAGCGTTGGGGGTAGCGCCCCAACGCCGTGAATAAAGGCGGGCCCCGCGCGCTACGAAAGTTGACCGCCCGCAGGCGAGCGTAGCGAGCCGTCGCGGGCGCGCGAGTGAGAGCCATCAGCCGCCGCGTAGCGCGTAAGCGCGAAGCGGCAAGCGTTGGGGGTGGGGCCCCAACGCCGTGAAGAACGGCGGGCCCCGCGGCTACGAAAGTTGACCGCCCGCAGGCGAGCGTAGCGAGCCGTCGCGGGCGCGCGAGCGGGGGTGGGGCCCCGCGAGCAACTAAGAAAGAGGACCTGATGCGGCGAATTGTCGTTTCTCTCCTGGTTTTCTCTGCACTTGTGGCCTCTGTCGCGGCGCAGCAGGCGCCGCCTCCGGGTGGCGGGCGCGGCGGGCAGACGACGCCCGAGCAGCGTGAGGCCAACGCGAAGCAGGCCTACGACAAGGAAGCGGCGCTGCCTCGTCCGATCGCCGCGCTCGACAGCGTCTGGATCGAAGAGCTGACCTATCTCGAAGTCCGCGACGCGATGAAGGCGGGCAAGACCACCGCGCTCGTGTTCGCCGGGAGCACCGAGCAGAACGGTCCGTACCTGGCGGGCGGCAAGCATCAGTACGCGATCAAGCTCGTCGGCGAGACAGATCGCGCGCAAGCTCGGCAACGCGCTCATCGCGCCGGTGATTGCGCTCGAGGCCGGCAATCCCGAGAACAAGTACCTCGAGTGGGGCTCGCTCTACCTGTCCGCGGAGACCTTCCAGGCCGTCGTCCGCGACATCGCGACCAGCCTCAAGAGCCAGGGGTTCAAGCACATCGTGCTCATGGGCGACAGCGGCGGCAACACGGCCGGCATGCGCGCGGTGGCGCAGGATCTGTCCGCCAAGTGGGCCGGCGCGGCCAGCATCTACTACATCCCCGAGTACTACAACTGGACCAGCAAAGGCGGCGTCCGCGACTTCGTGACGAGCAACGGCATTCCGGAGAAGATCAACGCCGACGGCATCCACGACGAGTACGGCCTCACCGCCGTCATGATGGCGGCCGACCCGAAACTCGTCCGCCTCGACGAACGTATCGCCGCCAACAAGACGACGATCAACGGCGTGAGCATTGTGCCGAAAGAAAAGACGATCGAGATGGGCAGGAAGATCGTCGAGTTCCGGGCGAACGTGACGGTCGAGGCGATCAAGAAGGCGGTCGGGAAATAGCCTGCGCGTCGCCGGCCAGACCTTTCACCACGAAGCTCACGAAGTGCCACGAAGAGTAGTTTCTCCACGCGGTTGCTCACGGCGCGCCAGGTGGCGACGGCGCCAGATAGTGCTGGCGCGCCCGGATCACCAGCGCGGGATCCTTGACCTTCACCGTGATCTCGTGCACTTTGCCGTCGGGCTTCTGCGGCGTGAATCCCAACAGGTAGAGATAGTGCAGCTCGTTCATGACCGCGGTGAACAGCGTGTTGATGTCCTCGGCCGGCGTGAGCTGGAGGCGGCCGCCGCCGGTGTCGGACGCCATCTGGTGCACGAGCTGTGGGCCGCGAATCCAGCGCGGATCGTCCACCTTGAGGAAGTCAGAGAGCGGCGTGCCGCTCTTCAGTTCCAGGAAGTGATGCAGCGTGCACGGCAGCGGCGGGCTGGAGGAGCGGCCGCCACCGCGCATGGCGCCTCTCGCGCTTCCGAAGCTCATGGTCTGCTGCGGCGGCGTCTTCAGCACAATCTGGGGCCGGAACATGACCGCGTAGACCATCACGTCCTCGGTATTGATGCGGTTCGCGATCGTCGACCAGCTCGTCGTGCTGGCGGTGTCACAGCCGTCGGTGAACACGATGACCACGCGCCGGCCGGTTTGCGGCAGCAGATCGGTGATCGCCTGATCCACGGCGTCGAGGAGGCGCGTCGGGTTACTGAACGACAGCTCCTTCCGGAGCCAGGCCAGCAGCGTGTCCCGATTCGCCGTGAATTCCGGGGCTGAGCGAGATCTTGGCGCTGAAGACACCGGCTTTGGCGAGGTCGTCGGGTCGTAGCCGGATCACGAACTGCTCGGCCGCCGCAAGCGCGAGATCGATGACGGGCATCATGCTCGCGCTCATATCCACGAGGGCGACGGCGCGGATGGGCTGCAGGCCGCTCGAGAAGGTCGTGAGGTCCTGGCGCCGGCCGTTGTCGAACACGGTGAAGTCTTCCCGTGTCAGCGACGTCACCAGCGTCCCGTCGGGATCGAAGACCGTCACCGGCACGGCGACAGTTTCCAACCGGCCGCGGAAGACAGGCTGCTGCGGCTGCTGGGGGTCCTGCCACGGGGTCAGGATCGCGGCCAGGACAGCCAGCGCGACGACTCGCACAGAGAGGATCGCCATTGCGGACGCCGTTCCTGTCATTTTGCGACAACTTGGCCGACTCTGGGGTCCTTTCCACAGGATGACGGGTACTGCAGGTACGACGGGTACGTGGGGTACGACGGGTACGATTGACGGCGCGCCGTGCCGGCGAACCCCACGTACCCGAGTCGTACCCGAGTACCGTCGTACCCCTGCGTACCCCTCGTACCCGCCGTACCCGTCGTCCCCCCCGCGCTGTCACTCCGGCCGCAGCAGCACCATCGGATCAATTTTCGAGGCACGGCGAGCCGGAAGGTAGCTTGCCAGCAGGCCGATCGCGATCATCGACACGGACATGCTGGCGAACGTCGCCGCGTCAACGGCGGCGACGCCAAAGAGCAGGCTGCCGAGCGCACGCGTGACGCCGAGCTGCCGCGGCGATGCCAATGAGCACGCCGATGAGCGACGACGCGGCTGCCCTGGGCGACGACCATCCTTCGCACCTGCTCGGCCTGGGCGCCGAGCGCCAGGCGCACGCCAATCTCCCGCGTCCGTTCGGCGACGACATACGAGAGGATGCCGTACAGCCCGACCACCCCGAGGATCAGCGCCAGCGCCGACGCGACGCCCAGCGTGAGCATCGTGAACGACACGTCCACCATCGAGGTGGCGGCGAGTCCAGCCATCGTGTAGACGCGATACATCGGCGCTTCCGGCGCCATCTCTCGCACGATGGCGCGAACCTCGGCCGCGATGGTCTCCGCGCGCGTCGTCTTGAGCACGTACGCCGGCGACGAGATCACCCAGCTGCGAGGCTCCGGACCGACGAGCGGGTAATACAGCAGCGGATTCGGACGATCCCTGAAGTTGTTCTGCCGCACGTCGTCGACGACCCCGATGACCGTGTCCCACCCGGACAGCCCGGGCCGCTGCAGCCGCTTGCCGATCGCGTCCTGACCAGGCCAGAGCAGGGCCGCCGCCGATCGGCTGATGACGACGTGCCGCAGCGACGACAGGTGGTCGTTCGTGTCGAACGAGCGCCCGGCGGCGACGTCGATGCCCATGGCCTTGAAGTAGTCACCAGCCGCGAACGTCACCTGCAGGCGCGTTCCGCCGTCGGCCTCGACCGCAGTCCCCTCGGCCCGGAACCGCGCGCTGCCCGTCCCTTCGTTCAGCGGGATGTTCTCGACCAGCCCCACGGACTCGACGCCCGGCAGCGCCCGGAGCCGGTCCATGAACTGGAGACTGAAACGCGCATAGGCGGGACCGTCTGGAAGGTGCGGACCCTCCGGCGCGATCTGGAATGTGAACAGGTCCTTGGTCTCGTATCCGGGATCGACGCTGCGGAGCGCCCAGAAGCTGCGCACGAGCAGGGCCGAGCCGATGAGCAGCACGAGCGCGAGCGCGGTCTGGCCGACGACCAGGCCGTTGCGGGCCCAATGACGCTGGCGCGTCGAACCGCGGCTGCCGTCGCGGAGGCGCGTGAAGTCCGAGGACGAGGCGCGTAGCGCCGGCAACGCGCCGCAGGCCAGCGCCGACAGCACCGCCGCACCGAGCGTGAACAGCAGCGTCATCGGCGACATGGCGACGTCACGCAGGCGCGGGATCCCCGCGGGCGCCGCCCGCACGAACCCCTGCAGGGCGAAGTACGCCAGCACCAGCGCGAGCAGACCCGCGAGCGATGCGACGACGACGACCTCCGACATCTGCACCCGAACGAGCTGGCCGCGGCCGGCGCCAATCGCGCGACGGATCGCAAGGTCCCGCTGCCGGCCTTCGGCGCGCACGAGGAACAGGTTGGCCACATTGGCGGAGGCAATCAGCAGCACGATCCCGACCGCCGCCAGCAGCACCCACAGCGGCCGCGCGACGCCGTCCGAGCAGCTCGTCCTCGAGTGGACGGACGACCGCGCGATGCTGGCCAATCAGACGAGCGTAATTGGCCGAGCCGCCGAAGCGTTCCGGCAACCGACGTCGCGAGCGCGTTGAGCTCGGCCGCCACCGTTTCCGGCGTGGCGCCGGGGACCATGCGCGCCGACGAGCGGCTGGCCGAATCGTCCAGGCGTGATGCCCTCAGGACGAATCTGACTGGACAGCCAGACCAGGGTCTCGTCGGAGGGAAACCTGAACTCCGGTCCCATGACGCCGACGACGGTGCGGGTCGAGCCGGCAATGTCGTACGTGCGACCGATCACGCCTTCGTCACCGCCAAACCAGGACATCCACAGCGCGTGGCTGATCACGGCAACACGGTCGTCGTCGGCGGCGGTCGGCAGACGTCCGCGGAGCGGCCGGGCGCCGAGCGTCGTGAACAGCGAGCTCGTCGGCTGCGACATGCGGATCCGTTCCACCCGATCGCCCGCGCGCATCGTGGAGGTAAACGAGTTGAAGGTCGAGAGGTCCTCGAGCAGGCGCGCTTGTTCCTTGTACTGCACGAAGAACTCGTTCGCGACGCCGAACTCGCCTTGCAGATCCGACCCTGGCGCCGAGGCGGAAATGAACAGCAGACGATCCGCGTTCGCGTACGGCAACGGATCGAGCAGGACCTTGTTGACGACGCTGAACATGCCGGCGTTCACGCCAATCGCCAGGCCGAGCGTTCCGACCGTCATCGCGGTAAAGCCAGGCGCGCGCCTGAGCGCGCGGACCGCGTGCCGCAGATCGCGTCGCCATTGATCCAGACTCGAGCGCATGCCGCCTCCTGTGCCGATTCAGCCCTTGGGCTTTGACGGGCAGAACGAGATGAAGGTTTCTTCTGAGTCTGCGACCGCAGGTATGATTTGGGCTCGGGACCAACCCTCCTGCCCACATCAACGTCATACCAGCACAAATGTCTGCATTCCTCCAGGATGTTCGTTACGCGATCCGCACGCTCCGCCGAAGCGCGGGCTTGACGTTCGTCATCGTCGCCTCGCTGGCGATCGGAATCGGCGCCAACACGGCCATTTTCAGCGTCGTCAGCGCCCTGTTGCTGAAGCCGCTGCCCTATCCCGAGCCGGATCGTCTGGCGGCGCTCTGGTTGCGCTCACCGGGCATCAACATCCCGCAGGACTGGCCGTCGCCGGGCCAGTACATCGATATTCAGGCCGAGAATCGATCCTTCGCCGAGATGTCGATCTCGCGCGGGCGTAGCGGGACGTTGCTCGGGCTCGATCAGCCGTATCGCGTCGAAGTGCTCGAGACGTCAGCCAGCCTCTTCCCGCTGCTGGGTGCCAGGCCGCTCTATGGGCGGCTCCTCCGTCCGGATGAGGACAAACCGGGTCAGCCGGCCGTGGCGATTCTCAGCCACGGTTTCTGGACGCGGATGTTCGGCGGCGATCCGAGCATCGTCGGCAAGAATCTGACGCTGAACGGCCTCGGCGCGGGCACGGGCGAGCTCAAGAATCAGTTCGAAGTGGTCGGCGTGCTCGGCCCGGACTTCCTGCTGAACGACGAGATCATGCCCACCGTCGCCAGCATCCGGCAGATGGACGTCTTCCTGCCGCTGCCGTTCGCCGCGGACGCCGTCACCGCTCGGCGCGGTGACGAGAACTTCAACGTGATGGCGCGCCTGAAGCCGGGCGTCACGATGGCGCAGGCCGACGAGGATATCGGCGCGATCGCGGCTCGCATTCGCGACAAGGACAAGCGCGACCGGACGTTCACGATCGACGTCGTGCCGCTGGTCGAATCGGTCGTCGGCGACGTCCGGCGCGCGGTGCTGGTGCTGCTCGGGTCCGTGGCGCTGGTCCTGCTGATCGCGTGCGCGAACGTCGCCAATCTGCTGCTGACGCGCGCCACCGGCCGGCAGAAAGAAGTCGCGGTCCGCACCGCGCTTGGCGCCGGTTGGCAGCGACTGGTGCGTCAGCTTCTCACCGAGAGTCTGCTGCTCGGCCTGCTCGGCGGCGCCGCCGGACTGCTGATCGCGAAGGCCGCGTTGTACGTGGTTCGCACGGTCAATCCCGGCAACATTCCGCGTCTCGACGCGATCAGCCTCGACGGTACCGGTGCTGGCGTTCACGTTTGGCGTCTCGATCGTCACCGGACTGATCTTCGGCCTGACGCCTGCCGTGCGGGCGGCTCGCGTGGATCTCAACACCTCGCTCAAGGCCGGCGGCAGGAATACGCAGGGCGACGGCGGTTTTGGCGGCTCACGACGCCGGTTGCGCAGCCTGCTGGTCGTGTCCGAGGTCGCGCTGTCGCTCATGCTGCTCATCGGTGCCGGCCTGCTGCTGCGCAGTTTCGTGCAAGTTGCAGGACGTTTCGCCAGGGTTCGAGCCCGACGGCGTCGTCTCGATGCGCCTCGGCGCCAGCGCCCGCCAGTTTTCGAACCGTGACGCTGCGGTCGCCTATTTCCGTGACTTCCACGACCAGATCGCCAGCCTGCCGGGTGTGACGTTGCGGGGCGCGGTGTCGTCGCTGCCGTTCACGTCGTCGGTGGGCTGGGGATCGATCAACGTCGAAGGCTGGACACCGCAGCCCGGCCAGGAACTGCAGGTCGATCAGCGCGGCGCCACGACCGACTATTTCCGGACGATGGCGATTCCGCTGGTCCAGGGGCGATTCTTCAGTGACATCGACATGCCGCAGAACGCGGAGCCGGTGGCGATCATCGACGAGAAGTTCGCGCAGCGCTTCTGGCCCAACGGCGACGCGATCGGCAAACATGTCTGGAACGATCCCAGCCGCAAGATCAAGATCGTCGGCGTCGTCGGCACGGTCAAGCAGTACGGCCTCGACATCGACGGACGCATTGTCGTCTATCGGCCGAACCGAATGCGGGGTATCACGTCGCCCGGACTTCTGGAGATCCGACGACGGTGGCCGCCGCGATCGTTCGGAAGATTCACGAGATCGATCCCACGGTTCCAGTGTTTGACGTGCGGACGATGTCGGATCGGATGAGCGGCTCACTGGCCCGGCAGCGGTTCGCCACCATCATGTTCGGGGCCTTCGCGGTGTTCGCGCTCGTGTCTGGCGGTCGTCGGCGTTTACGGCGTCATGTCCTACCTGGTCTCGCAGGGCGCCCACGACATCGGCGTGCGCATGGCCCTCGGCGCGCAGCGCGGCGGGATCGTGATGATGGTGTTGCGGCAGGGCCTCGAGCTGACGGGCGCCGGTGTGGTCCTCGGACTCGCCGGCGCGCTGGCGCCTGACCCACGTGATGGCCAGCCTGCTTGTTCGGCGTCAGCACGACCGATGTCATGACGTTCACCACCGTGCCGCTGATCCTGATCGCGAGCGCCGTCGTCGCCAGCTATATTCCGGCGCTGCGCGCGACGCGAGTGGATCCCGTCGTGGCGTTGCGGGACGAGTGAGCATCGCGTCGGGCTCTGCCAGTCTTGCCTTTCGCTTTCAGTACGTCGACCGTCCTCCGCTCAGGTCCCAGACCGCGCCGGTCGAAAACGAGTTCTCCTCAGAGGCGAGCCACGTGACGAGCGACGCCAGTTCATCGACCCGCAGGAACCGCGCCCGCGGGATCTTGCCGAGCATGAACTGGATGTGCGCCGGACTCACCTGATCGAGGATGCGCGTCTGGGCGACCGCTGGCGTGATGCAGTTGACCGCGATGTTCTCGGCCGCGAGCTCCTTGCCGAGTGATTTGGTGAGCGCGATGACGCCGGCCTTCGACGCGCTGTAGGCGGACGCCGTCGGGTTCCCTTCCTTGCCCGCGACCGACGCGGTGATGACAATCCGGCCGTAGTGCTGCCGCAGCATGAACGGCACCACCGCACGGCAACAGTAGAAGGTGCCGGTCAGATTCACCTGGATGACCTGGTCCCAGTCGTCGACGGGATACTCCCACGTCGGATGGTTCGAGCCGCTGATGCCCGCGTTGGCGACGAGGATGTCGATGCCGGAGAACGCCTCGACGGTCGCGGCCGCGGCCGCCTGCACCTCGCGGTCATTCCCGATGTCCACGACCACTGTGTGAACCGTGCCGTCCGGTGCGAGCTCGCGCGCCGTGGCCGCGACAAGCGCCGCGTTTCGATCCCACAGCGACACGCGGGCACCTGATGCGAGGAATCGCTCGGCGATCGCCCGGCCAAACCCCTCAGCCCCGCCCGTGATCACGGCCCGCCGCCCAATCAAATCGAACCGATTCATGCCCGTCTTTTGCCTTCTGCCTTTGCCTTTTGAGCGCTCTCTTTACTCTTTGATCTTTTCGTAGGTCGCGAAGCTCACGCTGTCCGGCTTGCCGTCGGCGCCGGGCCGTACGTAGATGATGCCGAGCGTGCTGCCGTCTGGTGTCAGCACGTTCGTGAGCACTTGCGTGATTTGCCCATTGCGCCGGTAGACAATCTCGGCGATCCGATCCGTGATCATCCGGACCGCGGCGGTTTCGGAGCTCCGCGTGCCGGTCATCGGCTCCTCTTTGCCGTCGAAGTTCGTCGTGTACCCCCACTGGGACGCCTGGCCGCTGGCGCTGACGGCATCGATGGTGACGCGCATGCCCCGCTCGCCGAATGGCGCGTAGGTCATGATGTTGCTCTGCGGCGCGGGGGCGTCGGACTTCAGCTTCCACCGCCCGAACCGCGGGTTCGCCGTCTGAGCCGACATCATCGCGACCACCGCGGTCGCCGCGGCAGCAGTGGTCAAGGCGCGAATCAGAGTGAGACGCATCGTCGTGCCCTCCTGGGTTGGCCAGCTATCGGATCTCCACGACCCACACATCACTCTCGTCCTGGGCGATCGTGAAGTAGAAACGGGCGCCGTCGGTCGCGAACTCGCGCCGCAGCGATGGCCGCGCGGGATCGTCGAAGCGCATCAGGAGCCGCGGCGAGCCGCCGGTGGCGGGCACCGACCAGATCGAGGCCTCGCGTTCATCGCCAGCGGCCTTGACATAGATCGTCTTCCCGTCCGGCGACCAGATGGCGTACTGCGCCAGGATGTTGCCCGGACCGTCCAGTTTCGCGATCAACGCCCGATCGTCGCTGCCGTCGGATCCCATCAGCCACACCTCGCCACGACGCGTGTAGACGATCGAACGGCCATCTGGCGACCATTTCGGGTCGACCCCGGTGACGGTCGTCAGTTGCCGCGGCGCTCCCCACGGGGCGTCGGGCCGCGCGCGTGTCGTCACGAACACGTTGTAGAGATCGCCGCCGCGATCGCCGCCAGAAAAGGCGATGCTGTTTCCGTCCGGGCTCCACGATCCGTGCTGCTCCTCGACCGGGGACGTGGCGACACCGGTCACCCGCGTGCCGTCGGCGGTCACCGACATCACGTCCCGCCGGGTCGCGCCACGAATCGCGTGGAACACGATCTCTTTGCCGTCTGGCGACCAGTCGTTGGCGAATTCGTTGGAGGGATCGCGCGTCACCTGCTGCGGCTCGGTCTCACCAATCCGGAGCTTCCAGATATCAGTATTGCCGCTGCGATCTGAATCGTACGCCAGCCACTGGCCGTCTCGTGACACCGCGATCTTTTCGGTCTTCTCACTGCCAAACGTCACTTGCCTGGCGTCCGCGGTCACCGCGATGCGCTGCGTCTGGAATCGCGACCGACCAGATGTTGGCGCGAAACGCGAGCGACGAATAAGCGAGCGATTTCCCGTCCTTCGACAAGGAGATACTGTGCGCGTTCAATCCTGACGTCACCCGTTCCACCGGCGCCTGCGGAGTTCCCCCGATCGCGAGAGCCGGCCCAGATAGACGTCACGGCCCCCGCTACGATTCGAGACGAACAGCACCCCGCGGCCGTCCGCGGTCCACACGGGGCTGATATCCAGCGTGGCACCGTCGGTCAGCGCCTGGTCCGCGCCGCTCGCGATCGTCACGAGGTGGATCGCGCTGGTCTCGGTGTTGCCCAGTTGATCTTCCCCCAGCGCGAAGTACGTGCCGCCGCGGACATAGACCAGTCGCAATCCATCGGGCGACCAGCGCGGAGAGTGCACGCTTTGACCGGTGCTCACGATCTGGCGCGGCGTGCCCCCGGGTTGGGCGACGACGACGTAGATGCCGTCCTGGGCGGCGTACGCAATCTGGTCGCCGGCCGGCGACCAGGCCGGCGTGAACGCCACCCCATCGTTCGTCGGCGCCAGGAGCACCGTGGGCGTGCCCCCGAGTGCGGGAATCGTGTACAACGTGCCGGTCCGGACGGCGGGACGTACGCCGAGGCCCTGCTGTCCGGCTTGAAACACAATGCGCGTGCCGTCGGGCGACCAATCGGGCCGGCGCTGCGATTCAGCGACGCCTGGCTCCGTCAGCGCGATCGGACGGCCGCCATCGATCTGACGGACGTAGAGACGACGCTTGCCGGGCGGACCGGCCACGTACGCCAGCGTGCGACCGTCAGGAGAAATCGCCGGATCCAGTTCGAGACCGGACTCCCGTGTCACGTGCTTCATCGCTCCGACCGACAACGCGGGACCGGCGGACCGGTTCGTGACAGCCCACCACGCCGGCCAGCGCGATCACCGCCACGGCCACGATCGATCCGACGACGACGGCGCAAGCCGCGTCGCGACTCTGCCGCCGGCCCCGAACGCGGGCCCGGCGCGCATCGTCGTGAGCGCGGCGAGCAGATCTCCCGTCTGTTGCCAGCGATCCTCCGCGCGTTTCTCGAGGCACTTCATCACGAGCGCGGCCAGCGCCGGCGGCACGTCTCGGCGCCGGCGGCTGAGCGGCTCGGGCGCTTCTGTCAGATGCGCCGACATGACCGCGGCGGCGGTCGTGGCCTCAAATGGCGGTACGCCCGCGAGCATCTCGTAGGCCATCACGCCAAACGTGTAGATGTCGGTCCGGTGATCGAGCTGGCGCTGCCCCCGAATCTGTTCCGGAGACATGTACGCCGGTGTCCCGACCACCGCCACGGTCGCCGTCATCGTCCGATCGACCGCCTCGGCCCCCTCGAATGCGCGGGCAATGCCGAAGTCCGCAAGGAAGGCGTGAGATCCGGAGAGCAGGACATTGTCGGGCTTGATGTCGCGATGGATCACGCCCTGAGCGTGCGCGTGGGCAAGCCCGTCGGCCACCTCCCGCAGAATCTGCAGGGCCTCGCCCACCGGCAGCGGACCGGACCGGCGGATCCGCGCACGCAGCGATTCGCCGTCGATGTACGGCATGACGTAGAACAGGGTGTCGGCGGCGGCTCCCGAGTCGAAGAGCGGCAGGATGTGCGGATGCTTGAGGTTTGCCGTCGTGCGGATTTCCTGGACGAAGCGCTCCCCGCCGACCGCGGCCACCACGTCGGCGTTCATGACCTTGAGCGCGACCTGACGATCGTGGCGGAGATCGCGCGCCAGGTAGACGGTGGCCATGCCGCCAGCGCCCAACTCGCGCTCGATGCGGTAGCGGCCGGCGAGCGAGGTGGACAACTGTTCCTGGACCACGGACATCGTTGCGTCAGAGCATACTCCCGCCCTTGCGCTGGGGGCCGCCGGCGACGAAAATCTCCGCATGCCGACAGCCCCACGATCCCGCGTTGCGCTCATCGCGCGATACGCAGCCCTGCTCGCGGTCTTTCTGCTGCTGACTTCGTTTCCGCGCTCGCTTTCGCGAGTTTGTTTGGGCGAGAGCTGGGAAGCCGTGATGGCGGCGTGGGAGAAATACGAGGGCACGGAGAAGAACTGAGGCACGGAGAAGAGCAAACAGGGCAGCCCGCGCGGTTTGTGGCGCGGGCCCGAGGGGCACGCGCCCGCCAACAAAACTCCCCGGAGCACTCCAATGACTACGATGAGGCGCTTCGCGACGGTCGCTTTCGCCGCGTCGATGCTGGTCGCCGCCAGCATCGCGGCGCAGGTGGTGATGCCTGCCAGTCCGGTCCCTGCCGCGGCGTCGCCGCCGACGCGCCGCCGACCAAGGGCACCGGGCTGATCACCGGCCGAGTGGTCGATGACCGCGGCACGCCAATCGGTCAGGCCATCGTCGCGTTCGGCGGCATCGACCGGCCCGGACAAACGGTGAACCGTGTGCTGACGGATCCGGAGGGCCGCTTCTTTTTCAGCGATCTCGGCGCCGGTACCTACACGGTCAATGTGACCAAGCCTGGTTGGATTGCGGGCGCGTTCGGGCGCCGGCGACCGGCGGAACGCTTGTCGCGTTGTCCCTGAAGGACGGCGAACGGCGAAGTGACGTGACCGTCACGCTCTGGCGCTACGCCGTGATCGCCGGCCGCGCGGTTGACGAGTCGGGCGATCCGATGGTCGACCTGGATGTGCGGGCGTTTCAGCAGACCTTCATTGCCGGCCGGCGCCACTTGACGTTCGTCACCCGCGCCAAAACCGATGACCGCGGCATGTTTCGATTCGCAAACCTGCTCCCTGGTAACTACGTAGTGGTGGCGCCCGCCACGGTCGTCTCCGAGCCGGCCGGATTCGCCGGCGCGATTCGTGCCGAGGGTGAGACGCCGCGCGCGTACTACCAGACGATGACGGCGACCGCCGCGGCGCCGATGGTGTTCGACCGCGCCGATGTCCGAGCGGCATCGGATCGCCTGGTCTCCTCGGCCATTCGTCTTCCGGGTTTGCCGCAGGCGGATGGGAGCTGGCGAACGTACGCGACGACGTTCTACCCTTCAACCACCAGGCAGTCGGCCGCGACCGTCGTCGGCGTGCAATCGGGCCAGGAGCGATCTGGCGTCGACCTGACGTTGCAGATCGGTCCGACCTTCCAAGTCTCCGGGACACTGCAAGGCCCGGACGGCCGCCCCGCGGCCCATCACGCCGTTCACCTTCTCGCCGCCGATGCGTTGGAGGCGCCGATCGTCGACGCCGCGACGGCTGTGACGCACGCCGACGGCACTTTCACCTTTTTCGGCGTGCCGCCCGGTCAATATGTGGCGCGGGTCGTCAAGGTGCCGTGGCCAGGCGGTAACCTGCGGATGGGCCTTGCGGGCGGCACAGGGGCCATTCCGTACGTCACGACATTCGGCGGCGGCCCCACGAGCGGACCGCCGGCGCTCCCGACCGAGCCGCTTCTTTACGCGGATCTTCCGATCCTCGTCGCCGATCGCCATCAACGCGATGTCGCCATGACGCTACGGCCCGGCGCGCGGATGGCGGGGCGCGCGCACTTCGACGGCACGACGCAGCCGATGCCGGCGGCCGCGGAAATGCAAGGCGTTTCCCTGCGGCTCGAACTGGCAGGCGGACAGCAATACTCGTCGCTTACGTATGGTCAGTTCTCAGGTGACGGTCAGTTCGTCACCGCGGCGATGCCGCCGGGCCGGTACTTTTTCCGGTCGGCGTCGCCGCCTGGCTGGTTCGTCAAGAGCGCGATCTATCAGGGCCGCGACCTGCTGCACACCGCGGTGGATCTCACCGGCGACATCGACGGCATCGTCGTGACCTTCACGGACAAGCCGGACCGGGTCACCGGCAGCGTCGAGAGTGCGGACGGCACGACGGCCAGCGATGCCTCGGTCGTCCTGTTTCCGACGGACCCAGCGGCGTGGGTCGACTACGGGAACAGCAGTCGTCGAGTCAGCAGCGTGCGGGCCGCCCCCGATGGCACCTTCTCGCTGCTGGCGCCGCCTGATGGCGAGTACTTTCTCGCCGCGATTCCCGACGAGCTCGCCGGCGCGTGGCGGGATCCCTCTGCGCTCAAGGCCTTGTCGGGCGTGGCCGATCGGATTCAGCTGCGCAACGGGCAGACGGCGACGCTCACACTGCGCGTGAGGCGTTTCCAATGAGGCCACGGTTCACGGCGGCGGCCGTCTGGCTGGTCTCCGCAGCCGCGCTCGGGGCGCAAGCGCCGGTCGTGCCGCCCGCGCGGGATGCGGCGACCGGCGTCACCGTCTCCTCCGGCACGGCCGCGCTCGCCGGCATCGTCATCGATGGCGAGAAGCAGCCGGTCCGCCGCGCCTCGGTGTCGATCAGCCGGCGACATGCGTCTCAACCGGCGCACCGTGACCGACGACGCCGGGCGATTTCAGTTCGCCGATCTACCGGCGGGCCGCTTCACGATCACGGCGGCCAAAGCGGGCTATCCGGAAACGTCCTACGGCGCGAGGCGGCCGTTCCGCACTGGCTCGGGAGTGATGCTCGCGGAGGGGCAGCGACTGACCGACATCCAGTTGCCGCTCGCGAAAGGCGCGGTGCTTACCGGCACGGTGTTCGACGATCGCGGCCAGCCGATGCCGGGCGTGCCGATCATGGCGTGGGAAGTCCGCTCGAGTCTCAGCGGCGAACGCACGCTCGACATGCCGGCGACCGGCGGCGAATGGGTGACGTCGGACGACCGCGGGATGTATCGCGTGTTCGGACTCCCGCCTGGCGAGTACACGATCGGAACCGCCTGGTTCTTCTCGGGCGGCGAGGCTGACGTACGTGTGCCGAGCGACGCGGAGATTCGCGCAGCGTTCCTCGCGGTGACGCCAGATCGGCAGCGCGCCGCCGCCGGGCCCGACTGCGGCGCCGGCGCCAGTGGAGCCGCCGCGCTTCAACTACACGCCGGTCTTCTACCCGAGCGCGGTCGACCCGCTCGCGGCCGCGACGGTGAAGATCGCCGCTGGAGAAGAACGCAGCGGCATGGACCTGCACATGCAGTTCCGTCCGATGGCGCGCATCGACGCGCTGGTGATGGGACCAGACGGCCCGGCGGGTAACGCGAGATTCTCGATGTTCCGGCAGAGTCCGGTCCGCGCCACCAACTCCGGCCGTGTCTCGAGGACGCGGCCCGACGGCACGTACTCCTCCGGAAGCCTGAGCCCGAGCGACTATTCGCTGCTGGCCGAAGTCCCGGCGGTGGCCGGCAAGCCGGCCCTGTATGCGCTGGCCAACGTCACGGTCAGCGGCGCCGAGCCGATCAAAGTCGTGATGAACCTCCAGCCGTCGATGATCGTGACCGGCAAGGTCGTCGTTCGAGGGTCAGACCCTGAAGCCGCCGCCCGACCTCACCCGCGTTCGCGTGTCGCTGTTCACCAACGAGGGCACGCCCAGCAGCAACACGATGCAGTCCACGACCGACGCGGCCGGCGCGTTCACGGTCGTCGGCGTGATTCCGGGACAGTTCCGCGTCAATGCGACAGTGACGACCGGTGCGGCGCCGGGCGGACCCGCCTGGACCGTCAAGTCCGTGGTGGCCGATGGCCGCGACGTCACTGACCTGCCGCTGACCATCGTCCCAGGTGCCGCCCCGACCGTCACCGTGACGTTCACCGATCAGAGCGCGGAGCTGGCTGGAGCGCTGACCCTTCCGGACGGCAAGCCGGCGACCGACTACTTCGTCGTGCTGCTGCCGGCGGATCGGAGCTACTGGACGGCCTCTCGCGCCGCATCGCCAGCACGCGCCCAGACGGCGCCGGCCGCTATGTGTTTCGCAATCTGCCGGCCGGCAGCTACCGGATCGCGGTGACGACAGACCTGGTGACGCGCGATCTGCAGGACATGGCTGCGCTCGACCAGCTCGCCAGCCGAGTCCGCGCCCGTGACGCTGGCCTTCGGCGAAACGCGCATGTTCGACATCAAGGTCGGCGGGTAAAGCGGCCAACTGCACGCGGATTGCAGCCCAATCCGCGCTACGCGTTTGGAAAATGCCCTGAGGGCGATCACACCGTCGCTTCAGCCATCGCGGGAATGCCGATGGTCACCACTGCGCCGCCGTCCGGGTGGTTGGCGACGGCAATGGACCCGCCGTGGACTTCAACCAGCGAGCGCGCGACCGCGAGGCCCATCCCCATGCCGCCGGGCTTGGTGGTGACGAACGGCTCGAAGATGTCATCCACGGAGCCAGCCGGCACGCCCGTGCCGCGATCACGGACGACGAAGACCACCCGCCCGCTCTCATCAGTCGCCGTCTGGATCGTCACCTCGCGCTGCGGCACCGGACAGTCGGACACGGCGTCCATCGCATTGGTGATGACGTTCAGCAGGACCTGCTCGAGGTCGGTGCGATTGCCGGCCACGACGAGCGGGTCCGGCGCGAACTCGTACGACAGGTTGATGCGCCGCAGGACCGCGTCGCTCGCGATGAGCGTGGCGACGTCGCGCACGAGCGCGTTCGCATCGAGGGGGCTCGGTGACCACTCGCTGCGCGTGAGGATCTCGCGCACGCGCCGGATCACGTCGCCCGCCCGCCGATCGTCGTCGATGATGTCGACGACGATCTCCCGCAACTGTGGAATCGTGACGCGTCCAGCGTCGATCAGCCGCCGGGCCGCGTTCGCGTTGTTGAGGATGCTCGTCAGCGGCTGATTGAGCTGATGCGCGAGCGAGGCGGTCAGCTCGCCCATGCTGGACAGCCGCGCCATGTGCGCGAGCTTCTGGCGCGTCCGCTGGACTTCGACCTCGGCGAGACGCCGCGCGGAGGCGTTGGCGAGCACTTCGGCGACCAGCTCCAACTGACGGATCTCCCAATGTGGCGCCGGCGACGTCGCGACCGTCGCAATCGTGAGGGCGCCCAGCACCTGACCGCCGGACACGAGCGGCTGGACGATCGCCGCTCCCAGACCGAGCGCTTGATACGCGCGTCGATCCGCGGCCGCCTCGACCGGCACGGTCTCGAATGATTCGCACACGACGGTGTCGCCGGCGAGCACGCGCCGGAATGCCCACGGGAACAGGTCGACGCAGGAATGCCCAACGAGTCCGCTGGCGGCTGGCTGCGTCCACTGGGAGCACGCGTGGAAACTGCCGACAGTGTCCCCCGCTTGCAGGAGACAGACATAGTCGGCTCGCAGGAACTCGCCGACCCGGCGCAGTCCGTCGTCGAACGCCGGCGCGAGCGGCTGGTGCAGGAACCCGCCAGCGAGTGCCGACAGCAACTCCTCGAATCGGAGACGGTGGCGGAGATCGGCCGCGCTTCGTCGCCGCTCGTCGAGCAGGCCAGCGACGCACATGAGCGGCATCCCCATGATCGTGAGGTAGGCCTGCACCGCAATCAGGCTCTCGGCAGGTGGCAGTACCGCGAACGGCCGGTTTCCCAAGCTGGCTTCGTAGGTCGCGATCAGCGCGGTCGTGAACAGCGCCGCGCTCGTTCCGGCAACGCCAAACCTGAGGGCGGCCCAGAAATACAGCGGGAGCAACATCACCGACGGCGTCGGCGGGAGGCCCGGAATCGCCGGCGTCCCGCGATCGCCGAAGACCCAAACCGCGGTGCACACGACACCCGCCGCGAGCCCGCCCAGCTCGATGGCTCGCCACGCCGAGGGCCGGCTCCCAGCCGGTCAGCGCACCGACGCCGCGCACGAGAAGCGGCACGACGCTGAGCTCGGTCAGCACATTGCTGAAGGTGCGCGTCCGCCAGACGGTCCAGTAGTCGTCGCCTTTGAGCAGATGCACGACGGCGGCGTCGGCGAATGACGACAGCATGGGCGCCGCCAACCCGGCGAAGGCGATGAAGACGGCCACTCGCCGAATGGTGTTGAACTCGGACGGCGCGTCGCTCAGCGCCCGGACGAGCCCGGCGGCAATCAGCGCCTCGCTGCAGTTGGTCACGAAGAGGAGCGCCGAGAGCGCGGGCTCCATCCCGGCCCCAAGCTGGAGGCCCAGGTGCACGGGAAGCGCCGCGCCAAGGCAGACCCACCAGTGGCGCGGAGGAACGAGGAGCAGCGCCGCCGTCAGGATGGCGTTCGGGGGCCATAGCATCGACGTGGTCGCCGGCCGGAAGGTCAGCGCGATGCCGATCTGCACGCCGACGAAGTAGGCGACCGCGACGGCGACGGCACAGATAGCCAGTTGGCCGGGACCGAGATGGGAAAACGTTGCGGTCAGTCGCGTCTGGCGCGCCAGAACTCCCCCCAAGGCGTCAGCGATTGTAGTCCCGTACGAGCCAGCCGGATGTAATATCCCTTTCCGTCCGACCCTGACGCGCCCGGCCAGTGGCGAAGACGCCTGTCCTGCAGAGGAAACAGGCCCCGGGAACGCGGTCAGGCGCCGGTCGTCTAAAGGCTTAGAGAAGTGGACCGCCCGAAGGCGAACGTAGTGAGCCGTGAGGGCGCGCGCGTGGGGGTGGGGCCCCACGCGCGACTGAAAAAACAGAAGGATGGAGGCATAGATGAATCGCATGGCTAGCGCACTCGTAGTTGCAATGGCTCTGGTAGTCGCACCCGCGGTCACCTTCGCGAATGGAACGATGGACCCGCAAACCACGGCGCGGCCGCCAAGACGATGACCGTCGTTGGGTCCGTGACGGCCGTGGCCACCGACTCGCTCACCGTGAAGGGCAAGGAAGGCGAGGTGAAGCTTGCGATCGACAAGGACACGGAGGTGACCGCCAAGGGCGCGAGCCACAAGAGTCTCGAGCTGAAGGCCGAGGGAAAATCGACCAAGCTGACCGACTTCGTGAAGGTCGGGGACGCCGTCACCGTCAGCTACAAAGACGGCACGACGAAACTGGCGACGAACATTCGCGTCACGACACCGGCGGTGAAGTAGCGACACCGCGAGGAAGCGAGCGGCGAAGCGTCCGAAGCGCGGGCGTGGCCCCGCGGTCTAGAAAAGTCGACAGAAGCCAGGCTAGCGGCGGCATCTTTCTTTAGAATCGCCGGCCGCGCACCCACGCTCCGCGCACCCGCACGCTCCGGCTCCTGCGCCCCGCACCAATTGCCTTCATCTCCCCGCGAGATAGCCCTTTCTCGCCCGCACCTTGTAGTTGCCCTGCCGGACACGGACCTCGATGCTATGCATGGCGCCGTCGAGCGTTGGCGCCGGAAACGCCAACAGGTATTGGTGGTGCAGCTCGTCAGCCACACGCGCGAAGGTCTTGCCGAGATCGTCGGACGCGCGCAGCTCGAAATAGCCGCCCCCACCATCGGCGGCGAGCGTTCGCAGGTCGGGATCCGGTAGCGTCGGCAGGCACGGAGGACTGTCTATCTTCTTGTCGGTGCCGCCGCGAATACGCTCGTCCGGCGGCGGCCCCACGCGTCCACCGCCGAGTCCGCCGATGCCGGTCGGGCCGAGTCCGCCCGGGCGCCCGGGCCCAAGGCCGCCGGGCCGTCCCGGCACGATCCGGCCGCCAGGTCGCCGGACGCCGTCGGCCGCCCCGGCCCGCCGCGGCCGGAAGGCCCGCCCCGCTGAAATCGGACGAGATCGTCACTCGGCAGACGGCGCCGGCGAGGCGCCGCACCGGTCGGAGAGGCCAATGGCGTAGACCATCACCTCCTCGGCCTGGGCGCGCGTCCTCACCTCGGCGAAACTCGTCGCCATGGACGGATCGAATGGGCTGTCCTGTCCGTCAGTGAAAAGCAGCACGACGCGTCGGCCGTCTTGCGGGCGAAGCGCCGTCATGGCGTCCGCGGTCGCTCTCCAGAGCGGCGTCGGCCCGGGATCCAGCAGGTCTTCGCGGAGCACACGACGCAGCGCCTCGCGATCGCTCGTAAAGTCGGCGGGACCGATCTGGACTCGCGAGCTGAAGCTGCCCACGCGGGCGCGATCTCCCGGATCGATCTTGCCAATGAACACGTCCGCCGCGTCGCGGACCAGCGTGAAGTTGCGGGTCATGCTCCCGCTTCGGTCGAGCATGATGACGATGGTGATCGGCTGGCGCGCGTTCTCGAAGACGGACAGGCTCTGGCGTTGGCCGTTGTCGAAGACCTCGAAGTCCTCGCGGGTCAGGTCGGGCACGAGCCGGCCAGCCTCGTCCATGACCGTGGCGTAGACCGACACGGTGTTGGTGCCAGAACGGAAACGGACCTGCTCCTGAGTGTCGATCATCGACACACCAGCGAGCCCCAACAGCAAGATGGTCGGAAGGCGGATCACATCGGTCCCTGACTAGTCGCTGGCGGATCCATTGATGGCGAACGAAGCCAAAGGGCAGAAGGCAAAATAGGCGGAAGGGTCACGGCAAAAAAGGCTAGGCTAAGGGGACCGGAGGGGGCCGATGTCGCAGCGGGGATCGCGAAAGGGACAGGGGGGAGCCGAGACGGCGGCAGAGTCCACGCATCGAGATCCTCGGCCAGTTCGACGGGCACGCTGATGACCGTCGATACCCCCGTCCGAGTGCTGGACGTGAGTGCCGGGGGCTTCGGGGCCGAAACCACTCAGCCGCTCGATCCCGGCGGCGTCCATGACTGCCGGTTCGAGCTCCGTCCGGGCGTCGCGGTCATCCTCCAGGCCAAAGTGATGCATTGCCGGCCCAAGAAGGGCCGGCGCGCCACGACCGTGCGCTACCTGGCCGGCTTCCAGTTCCTCGAGTCGCCGACGCCAGAAGCCGATGCCGGCAGAGCCCAGCTGATGGAGCGCGTCGCCGCGACCCTCCAGGGGAAGAGCGAGGGCACGGAGAAGACATAGAGGCCACGGAGAAAAGCAATGTGGACACCCCGCGCCGCCTGCCGGCGCGGGCTCGAGGCGTGGGGGTGGGGTCCCGCGGCCCAAAAAATGAAGCCCTATCCCTTGCGCTTCTAGGCATCCCTTCGTATGATGACGATGCCTAGAAGCCGAAGGGATACCGCATGCCCGACCGTCCGTCGCTGCCGCAAGGCACGCTCGACCTCCTGATCCTCCGCACGCTCGCCGCCGGCGCCCGCCATGGCTACGGCATCGCGCGGTGGATTGAAGAGACCACGACCGACATTCTGCGCATCGAGGAGGGATCGCTCTATCCGGCGCTCCATCGGATGGAGCGCCGTGGGTGGATCGCCGCCGAGTGGGGACGATCCGAGCTCGGCAAGGACATCAAGCGCTACGCGCTGACCCCACAGGGCCGCACCGAGTTGCGTACGCGGACCGCCGAGTGGGGACAGATCACGACCGCGGTGACGAAGGTGCTGCGCGCATGAAACGGGGCGACGAGCTCGAGTTCCACCTCGAGATGCAGACGCGACGCTACATGGCGGCCGGTCTCGACCGTGAGGCGGCGCGCGCCCGCGCGCTCGCGCGCCTCGGCGATCTCGACGACATCCGCCGCGCAGTGCGCCTCGGTGGCTCAGCAAACGGAGATCGAGATGCGACGCACCGCGTGGTGGCAGGGACTCGGACAAGATCTCAGCGGCGCGCTGCGCGCGGCGCGCAAGGCGCCGCTCTTCACCGCCACCGCGCTCGCCACGATTGCCATCGGCATCGGCGCGAGCACCGCGATCTTCAGCGTCGTCAACGCGGTCCTGCTCGAAGAGCGTCGCGTACGAGCGCGCCGACCGGCTGGCCGTCATCTGGAACTCCTACGGCCAGGTCGGCCTCAGCGAGGCGGCGGTGGCCGCCGCCGAGTTCGCGGACATCCGCGAGCGGCAGCGCACGTTCGAACAGGTGGCGGCCGTCCGCAATCAGAACACGACGCTCGGCGGCGAGTGCGCGGGCGGCGGCGTCTGCGAACCGGAACGCGCGGTCGCGTACGTCGTCTCGCCGTCGCTCTTCACGCTGCTCGCGGTCACGCCCGCGCTGGGCCGCCCGTTCACGGAGGCCGATGGCGCGGCCGGCGCGCCGCCGGTGGCGCTCGTGAGCGACGCGCTCTGGCGGCGCCGGTTCGGCGCCGATCCCGCGATCGTCGGGCGGACGATCGTCGTCGGGGCCACGCGGACGGAGATCGCCGGCGTCATGCCGCCGGGTGTGCGCTTCCCCGACGCCGCCGTCGGCTTCCTGAAGGCGCCCGCGGATCTCTGGGTGCCGTACGACTGGACGCGCAATCGCACCGACGGACGCGGCAATCAGAATCTCGGCGTGGTGGTCCGGCTGCGGCCCGACGCCACGATGGCGCGGGCGCAGGCCGATCTGGATCGCGATCGCTGAAGGATTCCGTCGCGAATTCCCGAACCGCTACGCGCAGCCGGGCACGAACTGGCGAATCAAGATCGTGTCGCTCCGCGAACAGATGGTCGGCGATACGCGCCTCTCGTTCGTCCTGCTTGGATCGGCGGTCGCGGTCGTGCTGCTCATCGCCTGCGCCAACGTCGCCAACCTGATGCTCGCGCGCGGGTCGGCGCGGCGTCGGGAACTGGCGCTCAGGAGCGCCCTCGGCGCGAGCCGCCGCCGGCTCATCCGCCAGTTGCTGGTCGAGGCGATGCTGTATGCCGCCGCGGGCGGACTGGCGGGCGTATTGCTGGCGGTCGCCGGGGTACGCGGTCTGATCGGGCTCGATCCCGGGCACGATTCCGTTTCTCGATCGCACCGGCATCGACCTCACGGTCCTCGGCGTCGCCGCGGCGGCGACGCTCCTGACGGGGCTGCTCATCGGCATCGGCCCCGCGCTGCGCGATTCGATTGCCGATCCGCAGGCCGACCCTGGCCGAAGCCGGCCGCGGCGCCGGCACGCTGCCGCTCCGGCGCCGCCTGCGCAGCGCACTGGTCACGGCGGAAATCGCGCTCGCCGTGCTCGTCCTCGTCGCCGCCGGCCTGCTGGTGAGAAGCTACGCGGCCCTGACGGCGACGCCGATCGGCTTCGATCCGGCAGGAACGGCCGTCGCGCAGGTCTCCCTGCCGCGCGCGCGCTACGACGTCAGCGCGCGAGTCACCGCGTTCTACGACGACCTCACGGGACGGCTGGCGGCCCTGCCGGGCGTCACCGCTGCGCTCCGGCGATCTCCACGCTGCCGATGAGCGGCGACGGCTGGAGCGGGACGTTGATCATCCGCGGACGGACAGCGCGGCGCCGGCGAGCCGGAGCGCGCACGCCGAGTACGCCGCGGCGCTGCCCGGCTACTTCCGCACGATGCGCATTCCGATGCGCGAGGGCCGCGACTTCGTCGACGGCGACGTCGAGGGCAGCGGACTCGTCGCGATCGTGGACGAGACACTGGCGGCGCGCTACTGGCCCGGCGAGTCCGCGGTCGGCAAGCACCTCGCGCCCTTCGGCCCGCCGAAAGACGACACGCGGCTGGTCGACGGTCATCGGCGTCGTCGGGCACGTGCGCAACGGCGGGCCGCGCAAGGAGAGCGAGCCGCAGGTCTACCTCGCCGCACGGCAGTCGCCGCAGTGGTCGATGTCTGTACGTCGTGCGGACCGGCGGCGCCGCTGACGAACCGACGCTCGCCGCGGCTGCGATCTGCCGTGCGGGACGTCGATCGCGATCTCGCGGTCGCCCGGCTGGCGATGACGCCGGAGATCGTCGCCCGCGTCCTGGCGCCCGACCGATTCAATCTGACGCTGATCACCATCTTCGGCGGCGTCGCGTTGCTGCTGGCGGTCGTCGGGCTGTACGGCGTGATGGCGTTCGTGGTGTCGCAGCGCACGCGGGAAGTCGGGATCCGGCTGGCGCTCGGCGGCCAGCCGCGCCAGGTCGTCGACACCTGCTCGGCGAAGGTCTGCGGCTGGCGGCGGCGGGGATCGCCCTCGGACTCGCGGCGTCGCTGCTGATTTCGCGCGCCCTCAGCGGGCTGCTCTTCGGCATCACGGCCGCCGATCCGCTGACCTATGTCGCGATCGGCGTCTTGCTGCTCGCTGTCGCGCTGCGCCGCCAGCTACCTGCCGGCACGCCGGGCGTTACGCATCGATCCGGTAAAGGTCCTCGCGCCCTGACGCAGGTCGTTGACGTCGCCCGGCGTCTGCGAGCGTGCGGAGCGTCTCCTATAATCGATACGTGACCACACGACAGAAGATCGCCTCGACCATTCTCGAGACGATCGGCGACACGCCGCTCGTTCGAATCAACCGGCTCACCCAGGGCCTGATCGACGCCGAGGTGCTCGCCAAGCTCGAGACCTTCAACCCGGGCAACTCGATCAAGGACCGGATGGCGGTTCGGATGATCGAGGAAGCCGAGCGGACCGGGCAGCTGAAGCCGGGCGGCACGATCATCGAGGGCACGTCGGGCAACACCGGCATGGGGCTGGCGATCGCCGCGGTCGTCAAGGGCTACCGCTGCATCTTCACGACGACCGACAAGCAATCGAAGGAAAAGATCGACGCCCTGCGCGCGTTCGGCGCCGAGGTCATCGTCTGCCCGACGAACGTCGACCCGGACGATCCACGGTCGTACTACTCGGTGTCGTCACGGCTCGAGCGCGAGACCCCGAACAGCTGGAAGGCCAACCAGTACGACAACCTGTCGAACAGCGCCGGCGCACTACGAGCAGACCGGCCCGGAGATCTGGGAACAGACCGACGGGCGCGTCACGCACCTCGTCTCGGGCGTCGGCACGGGCGGCACGATCTCGGGCGTCGGCCGGTTCCTGAAGGAACAGAACCCGGCGATCAAGGTCTGGGGCATCGACACCTACGGGTCGGTGCTGAAGAAGTACAAGGAGACCGGCGTCGTCGACAAGAACGAGATCTATCCGTACATCACCGAAGGGATCGGCGAGGACTTCCTGCCGAAGAACGTCGACTTCGACGTCATCGACCACTTCGAGAAGGTGACCGACAAGGACGCCGCGGTGATGACGCGCCGCATCGCGCGCGAGGAAGGCATCTTCGCCGGCAACTCGGCCGGGGCGGCGATGGCCGGCCTGCTGCAGTTGCGCGATCGGTTCGCGGCCGCAGGATGTCGTGGTCGTCATCTTCCACGATCACGGCACGCGCTACCTCGGCAAGATGTTCAACGACGACTGGATGCGCGAGAAGGGCTTCCTCGAGAAGACGGGACTCGTCGCCCGCGACCTCGTGTCGTCACGCACGAGCACGCGGCTCGTCACGCTCGAGTGCCGCGACACCGTCGCACGCGCGATCCAGGTGATGACCGAGAACGACTACTCGCAGATTCCGGTGACCGACGGCGGCCGCGTCGTCGGCTCCGTGAGCGAGCCGCAGCTCTACGCGGCGATCGTGAAGCGATCCCGAAGTGAAGGCGCGGGCGATCGACGTGATCATGCAGCCGGCCTTTCCGTTCGTCGACATCTCGACCGGCGTCGACGCGCTCGCGACGATGATCACGTCAGAGAACCCGGCCGTGCTCGTGCGCGACTTCAAGAGTCAGGACACGTTCATCATCACGCGCTGGGACGTGATGCAGGCGCTCAGTTGAGGCCGGCGCGCGCGATCTGAATGTCGGGAGCGAACGGCGACACTTTCTTGAAGGCGCCGAACACGCTGCGGAACGCGTCCGCGATCGACGCGCCGGTGGCGGCGCCGCCCTTGACGATCGACGCACCGGTCTTCTTCAAGGCGCCGGAAGACCCCGTCTGACGCCGGCGTGGTGCCCAGTTGCAACGTCGCGGCCGCTGCGGCGCCGGCATCTCGCGCTGAGCCAGAGGCTCAGGCACCCCGACATCGACGGCCAGTGCCGCAGTGGCCGCACTGGACGACGGCGAGGGCGCTGCCGCGAGGACGATCGACGCGCCCCGTCATGAGTGGCGTCGTGGTGCGGAGCAGCGGGAACGGTCGATGGTCCGGGGCCGCATCGGCCGTCACGAGCTCAGACGCGCGCGGCGCCTGGAGGCATCCGGCACCGGCAGCGACGTCGTCTGACCGGTTGCCGCACCGGCTCATCCGGCGCCGTCGCCGGTACCGCCGGGCAATGACACTCGCGTGGAAATCGGGCTGAGTTTCGGCAGAGCCGCGGAGTCCAAGCGGCTGAGGAAGAACGCGCTGTGCACGAGCGACCCGCGGAACGTCAACCGCCGTGGGCCAGTAATCGACGATGGCTCCGGCCCCCGCCAGCATGCCGAGTCCCAGAAGGGCCAGCGCCTTCGCGTAGAAGTCCCGCACGGAGTCCCCGCGCATCGTTCCATTCTACGCCTCCTTCGAGGTGCTGGGCGCAGCGTGCTGAGCGTGCACGAAGTTATCGTGAGGTCTTGCGCGGCCAGCCGAGCGCGGCCAGGAGCGAGCGAGGACGACGGCGACACACGACCCAGAACGCCGGGAGCGGCCAGTTCCAGATTGGCAGACGCTCGGCCCGGCTGACGTACCGCGATCCGGAAGCGCCCGCTCGCCGGTCGGCGTCAGCGCGCTGCTGCGGCGTGGCCAGCGGTGACCGAGATCGAGCACCGGCGCGAAATACCGTCTCCAGGATTCGATCCTCTCCACGCGCCGCGCCCACGTCTCCAGCGTCCCATCGCGCGTTGCGCTCCTGCACGTGCCACAGCGCCTCCGTGAGGTACTGATCCTCGCGCGAGAGCGTGGCGGGCCGGGAGGGCGGCGTGCCGGCCGCCCACGACGCCGCTCGCGTGGCGCTCAACTCGGCGAGCGTCGCGGATGAGTACCGCGAATGGAAGGCGACGTCACGATCGGCCACCACAGTCGCCGAGATGGACGACACGGATGAACAGCGCGACGAGCACGACCGCCAGCGCGGCGACGCCGGCGGCAGCGGTCCGCGCGCCCGGCGTCACTCGCCAGGTGAACGAACGCGGCGGATCGATGGCGAGCGCGACGAGCAGTCCGACGGCGATCGCGGTCGCGTTCAAGAAGATGTCGCGGATTTCACCGATGCGGTCGGGAATGAACCACTGCACGGCCTCTTCGGCCGTCCCGACGATCAGTCCGGTCAGCGCGGCCAGCACGAACGTCGCGGGGTCTGCCCGCCCGGACGCCGCGAATGCGCGGACGAACAGCAGCGTGACCAAGCCGTACTCGAAGAAATGAAATCGCTCGACCGCGCGGGTCACGGCGCTCGCGCCGGGCGCGCCTTGTCCGTAGACCCACGCGATCGCGGCAGCGGCGACAAGCAGACCGTAGCGGATCGCGCGCCGATGGCGGATGCGCGCAACGGTCGCCACCACGACGAGGATCGCCGCGGCCAGGAGCGCGCTGTTGGCCACCGTCACGAAACGGCGGCCGAGCTGCGCCATCAGCCAGGTGCGAATGTCGCCGATAAACGGCGTCGCGATGACGACGGCCACCGCCACCGCGACGGCCAGCGCGAGTCGCCGCGCGGCTGAACGATCGACAGGCACGGGCATGGAATCTTACCCGCGCCGCACGAAGACCGCGCGCACCGCTGCCATCAGCACCAGGACGAGCCCGAACGTACAGACAATCGTGGCGCCGGTCGGCAGATCGAAGAGCACCGAGAAGTACATCCCCAGAATCGACACCGCGGTCCCCATCGTCCACCCGATCGCCAGCCGCGCCCCGATCCGGTCTGCGAAGAGCATCGCCGCGACCGATGGCACGATCAGGTAGCAGAACACGAGGAGCACGCCGGCGATCGAGACCGAGGACGTCACGACCAGACCGAAGGACGCGTAGAAAAGGAAGTCCCAGAGCCGCACGTGAGTCCCCGCCGCAGCCGCGTGCGCGCGGTCGATGGAGATGCTGAGGAAGCGCCGCCGGAAGACATAGTGGAACAGCCCGACCGCGCCGTAGAGCGCGGCCGTCTTGTAGACCTCGGGCCAGGACACCGCGAGGATGTTGCCGACCAGCATGTCCTTGAGGTGCTCGGCCTGTGACGTCGAGTGACTCATGGCGACGATCGCGCCGGCCGAGGCGACGGCATAGCAGATGCCGATGATCGCTTCCTGTGGGACGCCGCGCCCGATGGCTGTGCACGAGCGAGAACACGGCGGCGCCAATGAAGGTGAAGCCGAGACTCATCCAGTAGACGCCCGGGCCGTGCGGATCGCCGCCGGAGAACGGCATGAGGACGGCAATGGTGGCGCCGAGCGCAGCGATCTGGGCGAGTGAGAGATCCACGAAGATGACGCCGCGCTCGACGACGTGCACGCCGAGGTAGGCATGGATGCCCGTGAGAATGAGGCTGGCGGCAAACGGCGCCGCGAGGAACTGCAGGATCGCGGGATCGATCACCGGCTGACTCCGACCTTCTTGAACGCCGCCACGAGTTGCGCGACGTCGTAGTCGAACAGTCCGATGTAGTCCTTCACCTGCGGCACACCCGAGACCGAGGGCGGCAGCACCAGCACGACGCCGCCGGTCTCGCGGGCGATGGCCTCCGGCGTCTTGACGTCGAAGTACGGCTCCACGAGCGTGATCTTGATCTGCTGCGCCCGCATCTCGCTGATGAGCTCGACCGTATGGGCCGGCGTCGGCGGAATCCCCGGCTTCGGCTCGACGTAGCCGATGACGTTCAAGCCGAAATGGTCGATGAAGTTCGCCCAGGATCGGTGGTAGGTGACGATCTTCGCGCCCTTGAACGGCGCCATCGCCGCATCCCATCGCTGCTGCGGCCTCGGTCAGGCGACGATCGAAATCGGCGTAGCGCTGCGCGAAAAACGCCGCGTCGCCGGGCTGCAGGGCACTCAGCTTGTCGCGGATCGCCTGCGCCATCAGGCGGCCGTTGTCGGGGTCGAGCCAGTAGTGCGGATTGCCTGACGGATGGACGTCGCCCATCGCCCGGGTGATCTGCCCGCTCGGAATGTCGAGAATCCTCACAGTCGCAGACGCGTCGAGATAACCGCGGCCGCCCGGCTGGATTCGCGCGTTGCGGCTCTGCGTCAGCAGCGGCGGCAGCCATCCGATCTCCAACTCACGACCGACGACGATGAGCAGATCGGCGTTGACGAGTTTCAGAATGAAACTGGGCTTCGGTTCGACGAAATGCGGATCCTGATAGCCGCGCGAGAAGATGTCGACGACAATACGGTCGCCGCCGATCTCACGAGCGAGCGAGCCGAGATCCTCGGTCGTCGCCACCACCTTGAGCGGGGCGACCGGCGGGCGCGGCGCGGCAGAGATCGCCGCCGATGCAGTCACGAGCAACAGAAGAGACAAGAGGCGCGTCATTTCAATGCTCCTCAGAACACATGGGCGCCATGCGCGCCGATGGAGAAGTTGACCTGGAACAAGAACTCGTTCGCGTTGAGGCCCTCGGCGTAGTTGGTGCGGCGATACTGTCCGCGCAGCTGGCTGAACTCGGTCGGCCAGAACGTCACGAACACCGACCCGCCGTTGTCGACCGCCGTGGCGTCGAGCGTACGGCCGGAGCGATCGACGCGCCCGCCGAGGTACCACCGGCGGGCAAACTGGTACTCGCCGAGCGCATAGAACCCGAACGCGGCCTCCCGCTGGTCGTCGCCCATCTGCTGCCGGCTCCAGATGAGCTCGGTGCGCAGATTCAGGCGTCGATAGATCGCGCGGCGGAGCGGCCGATAGCGGAACGTCGCGTCGAACCCGATCAGCTGCTTGTCGAGCGTCTCGCCAGGCAGTGCCGAGCGGGACATCGGTCGCCCCGGTCGCAAACGACACGCCGAGGTCGATGTTGGTCGCTTCGGTGAGGTCCTTGAACGCCCGTGCCCGCCCGAGATACGTCAGGTCCGATCGGGACGCACCCTGGAAAACGGCCGACGATCCCGCGTAGACCTCGCCGGTGAGCTCGAGGAAGACGTGCGGATTGTTGATCAGGTGCGAGAGCGAGACGCCGCCGTCCGACAGGCCCTCTTCCCCACCGACCAGGTTCTCGGTGACGAGCGGTCGATCGGCAGTCGGGATCGCGTGCGTGTGCAGCGCGTTGACCTTGCCGAACTGCGCGCGGAGCTTGCCGGCCTTCAGCAGCAGGCGGGCGGGAAGCGCGGTGAACGTGATGTAGCCCTCTTCGAGCTCCGCCCCCTCCGACCCGGCGGCGATAAAGAAATCGGCGCGTGAGTACGGATCGATGATGGCCTGGAACGACGCCTCCGCTTCGCTCAACTGCATGGCCGGCTGGCTGCTGAACTCGTTCTTGCCGGCGACGCCGATGAAGTTGCCGATGACCGAGATGTCAGGGTTGAACACCTTCGACGTCTGCGGCGTGGCGGTTGGCGTCTGCGGTGTATCGGGCGGCGTCTGCGGCGTGGCAGGCGGTGGCGGCGGTGGAGGAGGCGGCGGCTGTTGCGGAACGGCAGGAACCTGCGGTGGCGGCACCTGCGCCGTACCCGTGTACCGTCGTCTGCGTACCTGTCGTACCCGTCAACGGCCCACCGCCGATCTGATTCAGCCGCGCCTCGAGGGCCAGCAGTCGCTCGTCGTACTGGCGGCGAACGGCGTCAAACTCCCGTCGCAGCCGATCCAGTTCATCCCGTAGCGTCTCGCGCACCGCGATCTCGGGCGCGGTCGTGGGCGTCGCGACGGATCGACCAGTGCCCTGCGCCAGCACGGTCGCTGGACTGAGCAATCCGCCGAATATCAACACGGACACACGGACAAGACTCCGAGGCATTGAACAGCCTTCCTCTCAACATATGGGGCGCGGGGCCCCACCCCCGCGCCTCGAGCGCTCGAGCGCTCCCGCGCTTCGCGGTGTCGCCGGGACCACCCCCACGCTTCGGGCACTGAGCGCTCCCGCGCTTCGCGGTGTCGCTGAAGCACCGCACGATCGACGAGCCGCGATCCGAAGCGGACCTGCGGCGGACTAGACGATGGTCGGCGTGGAGTCGAGAGGAGGCCCGCGCGGGGCGGTAGCGACGAGATTGACCGAGGGGTGCGCGAGATGGTCCGCGGCCGGGTCGGAGGGCGCCGACGCCACCGCGGTGAGGACACCGGCGGCCGTCAGCGCCGCGCCGCTGGCGGCGCGTTGGAGGTGGCAGATCGCGCAGTGATCGTCGCTGAGGCTCGGATGGACCGGCTCAACCTGCGTGACCGGATGGAGCACGCCGAGGAACGTCTCGCCGGCGTCGGCGAAGTCCGGCACGTGCTGCCCGCCGAGCGCAGGCAGCGCGATTCCGGCGATCCACGCGATCAGCCCGACCGTCGCGACGAAGCGGCGCAGCCTTCCGCGAAACATCCCATTTGAACTGTATCAGGCCCTCGCGGCACGTCAAGCGCCAGCCGTCTCTCCCGCCCTACTTACGTTCCGGAGACAGCGTGACCTGAACATAGCGGTTCTTGTTCAGATAGCGGCGCGCCGCGTCCTGAATGGCAGCGGGCGTCAGTTCGTCGAACGCGCCCCTGGGCGCAAACACCTCGGACACGTCCTCCCCGTACGCGTATTTCGACGTGATCTGGTTGACCAGGTACCTGTTCTGTCGCAGGTCGGTTTCGAGATCGCGGGCAAGCGCGAGGCGTGCCTCCGCGACCTGCCCGTTCGAGACGCCGGTTTCCTTGAAGTCGTCGATCACGCGTAACGCGGTCTTGACGAGGTCGTCCATGCGAGCCGGATCGCAACCGAAGGTAATCGCCACGTTGTACTCTTCCTTCGGGTACTTCTTGAACACCGGTTGGACGCTGATCCCGTACGTGCCGCCCAGATTTTCGCGCAGCGTGCGATGCAAGTCGCCACTCAACATGCTGGCCATCGTCGTGATCAGCAACCGACTCTTCGCGTCGTTCTGAAACGGGCCCGTGAAGACGAGGCTGACCTCGCTCTTCGGCTCGAGGCCCTTCACGACACGCCGTTCAACGACGCCCGCCGGCGCCTGGATGCCCACATCACGCGCCGACTCCTTCCGGTGGAGCGCCGGCAGGCTGGCGAGATAGCGCTCCACGAGCGGCTTGATCGTCGGCGCGTCGAAGCTGCCGACAAAAACAAACGTGAAGTCGCTGGCATCAGCAAACCGGTCCTTGTAGAAGGCCAGCGACTTGGCGAGGCTCATGCGATCGACGAGCGCTGGCGTCAGCGGGCGGGCACGCACGTTGTCCTGAGTCAGCGCGGCGGCGATGGCACTTTGGAACGCCGCCTCGGGCTGCGCCTGTTGGTTGGCCGAGAGCGCCTTCAACTGCGCCGTGAACACCGCAAACGCCTCGGCGTCCGCCCTCGGCGCGGTGAACGTGAGGTAGATGAGCTGGAACATCGTCTCCAGGTCCTTCTTCGTCGAACCGCCCTGGAGTCCCTCCTCCGTGTCGCCGATGTGGGCTCTCACCGCCGTGTTGGCGCCGGCCAAAGCTCTGCTCAGGTCGAGCCGCGTGAGCGCGCCCAGCCCGCCCTGCAACATCACGTCGTCGGCCGTGCTGGCCGCGATGAAATCGTCGTCGCTGGCCATCGATGTGCCGCCGGGGCTGACGGCCCTGAACAGAATCTCGTCCTCCTTGTACGTCGTCGGTTTGAGGACGACGCGCGCGCCGTTCGACAGGCGCCACTCGGTCACGCCAATCGCCGCGCGCGACGTCTCGTTCGCGATCGTCCCCGGGGCGGGAAGCGGGGCGAGCAGCGGTGTGGTGTTGACGCGATCGACGTACGCCGCCAGCGTCCCGTCGCTGGCGCTCTTGATGGCCGCCGCCAGCGCCTGCTCAGAGGGCACGGGTCGTCCGGCGGCCGCCGGGCCGGTGACGGCGACGACGCGGTTGCCATCGGGCGCCCACGTCTTGGCGAGCCGGTTGACCTCTTCGAGCGTAATCTCCGGCAGGAAACGCCGTGCCAGGGCGTGCTCGTAGACAATGCCCGGAATCGGTTCGTCGTTCATGAAGTTGCGGATGTATTCGTCGGCCAGCGGCGCGGATGGGCTCTTGTCCCGTTCGACGACCGCCCGTTCGAGGTACTGCGTGCTGCCCGACTTCTGCCGGTCCAACTCGGTCTGCGTGAAACCATAGCGGGCGACGCGGTCCGTCTCCGCGAGAAGCGCCGTGAGACCACGCGTCACGCCGTCATCGGGGACGAGCGCGTTGAGCACGGTCACTTCGGCGGCACGGACGATCAGCCCACGCGACGTCTGCGCCGCCAGGAACGGCGCGCCTGGCTTGTTCGCGATCTCGTCCAGCCGGTCGGAGAGCAGGCCGCTGAACAGCCGTTCGACCATCTGCTGCCGATAGGCGCCCACGGTCCGCTGATCGCGAGCCGCCATCCTGCTGAACACGCCGACGGTGGTCGTCGTGACTTCCTTGTCGGTGACCACGGTGTAGCGCGTGCCGGGTTGATCGGCCACGGTCAGCACCGGGAGCGGGCGAGGCTTGACGGCAGCGGGGATCGGCCCGAAATGCGCGACGATGGCGCTCTCGACGGCAGCCGGATCGAAGTCGCCGACGGCAATGACCGCCATCAGATCGGGCCGGTACCAGTCCGTGTAGAACTGCTTCAGTCGATCGCGACTGGCTGTCCGGATGATGTCGGGTCGCCCGATCGGCGACCGGTCGGCATAGCGCGATCCGCTGAGCAGGACCGGCATTTGCGCTTCCTGAACACGTGCCTGAGCGCCCAGGCCCAACCGCCACTCTTCGAGGATGACGCCGCGCTCCCGCTCGACCTCCTGCGGGTCGAAGGAGACGTTCTGCGCCCAATCCTCGAGAATCAGGAGCGACCGATCGATAATCGCCGGGTTGCCCGCTGGAATCTGCAGTTGGTAGACGGTCTGGTCGAACCCAGTGTGAAGCGTTGACGTGCGCGCCGAACCGCATGCCGAGGCCCTGCATGAACGCGACGACGTCCTGCTTGGGGAAGTTGCGCGTGCCATTGAAGCTCATGTGCTCGACGAAGTGCGCCAGTCCGCGCTGGTCGTCGTCTTCGAGGACCGATCCGGCCTTCACGGCGAGGCGAAGCTCGGCCCGTCCCTGCGGTTGCCGATTCGCGCGCACGTAATACCGCAGGCCATTCGGCAGCGTCCGGGTCCGAATCAGCGGATCGACGGGAATCGTTTGGGTAAGCGGCGCGGTCTGCGCGCTGGTGGATGGGACGGCCTGCTGGGCCGTCGCCACGGTCGCGGCCACGGCGATAGCGGCGACCAGACTCATGAACAAGGAGCGGAGGTGAGAGGCCATGGGACAGCGTGGCACTTTTTCGGTGTCCGCGCTACCGTTGCCTCGCTACGCCCCTGACGCTTCGATCGCCATCCGTTGCCGCAGGCTGACGAAGAGCACGGCGGCCGCGATCTGCGCAGTCAGGCCAAACGCGACGAGCGCGACGAGCGAATAGCTGTAGAGCACGCCCATCACCGCGCTGCCGAAAAACCACATGACGCCGTAGACCCCGTTGAAAGCGCCGAACGCGGCGCCGCGCTTGTGCATCGAGACGACTTGAGCGATCCCGGCGCGCAAGGTCGCGTCCTGGACGCCATGCCCCGCCCCCCACGCCATCACGGCCAGCACACCGCCGAGCGGCCCTCCCAGAAAGCCCAACGGCAGCGCGAGCATCGTGATCAGAATGCCGGCGATGAGGACGGACAGGCCGAACCGATCGAACAGCCGGCCGCACACGAGCGCGGTCAGGCCGGTGACGGCCATGGCGACGGCGTACAAGAGAGGAATCGTCTCCGGACTGAACAGCCGGGTGTGCTGGAAGTGATAGTTCAGCACGGGAAAATCGAAGAAGCCGCACGCGAGCAATCCTGCGGCGAGCACGTAGCGCCGGAACACCGGCGGCAGGGCTCGCGATGTCTCCGGGGCTGGAGGCAGCGCCACGCGGTCGAGGCGCGTCGCGCGCGCGACCAGAATCGACGCCAGCGCCAGGGCAGCCGGGACCGCGAGCAGCAGGAACGCGAGCGTCACGCTCTGTGTCCGCGCGACGACCACAGCGACAATCAGCGGTCCAATGACGGCGCCGGTCTGATCCATGACGGCGTGCAGCCCGAATCCCCAGCCATGGCCCACCACGCCGGTAGCCTGCGAGAGCAGCACGTCGCGGGCCGGCCCGCGAATCGCCTTGCCGGTCCGCTCGAGGATGATGAGCACCGCGGCCCACTCCCAGGTCGTGGCGAAGGCGAGCCCGGGGACGGCAAGCAGATTCACGCCATAGCCGACGAACACGAAGGTCCAGTACGCCTGGGTGCGATCCGCCAGCCTGCCGGAGAGGTAGCGCAGACTCGCCGCGATCATTTCTCCGACGCCGGAAATCAGCCCGACCGCCGCGGCGCCGGCGCCCAACCCCTCGAGCAACGACCCGACTGAGCTGTAGGCCCCTTCATAGGTCATGTCAGCAAACAGGCTGACGAAGCCAAGACAGACGATGAAGCGGAGGGCGGCGCGGCGGTGCGAGATACCGAGCGCCTGGTGCTGGCCGACGGCCATCGGCATATGATGTGCCGATTCCACATGCTCATCTACGCTGCGATTGGCGCCGCCGGGCTCGTGCTGTTGCTCTTCATGCTGGTCGTCGGGGAACTGTTCGGCGGCGACGGCGATGCCGGCCATGAGATTGCCCACGCCGACCACGGCGGCGGCCCGAGCGTGCTCAGCGTGCGGATCATGGCGTCATTCCTCACGGCGTTCGGCGTCGGTGGCGTGGTCGCGCGCTACTACCAGCTGTCCCATCCGGCCGCGTCGGGCATCGGCGTGGTGGCCGGCATCGTGATGGCGAGCATCGTGTATCAGTTCGCGAAGCTGCTCTACTCGCAACAGGCGTCCACCGACTTGACGATGAATCGGCTGGTCGGCAACGTCGGCGGTGGTCTCGGTGGCCATTCCGGCGAACGGCGTCGGACAGGTGTCCGTCCAGGCCGCGGGCGAGGTCAGCGAACATCTCGCGCGGTCGGCGGGTGGCGGGCCCGTGGCGCGAGGGACGACCGTGGTCATCACGGGACTGGGTGGAGATTCGGTGACGGTGACACCCGGCGAGTCGCACACGGCAGGAGGTCTCTGATGGATTGGTTGGGTCTGGAGTCGTCATCGGTCCTGGTCGCGGTGGCCGTTCTGCTCGGCCTGCTCGGCCTCTTCGCCGCGATGGCGCTCTTCGCGAGGAACTACATCACGGTGCCGCCGTCCACCGTCGCCATTTTCTTCGGGCGCAAACACACGCTCGTGGACGAGAAGGGCAACAAGACGACCGTCGGGCTTCCGTGTCATCCGCGGCGGCGCCGCGCTGCGCGTCCCCGTCCTCGAGCAGGTGGCCTATCTCTCGCTGAACATCATCTCGATCCCGCTCCGCATCCAGCGCGCGTACACGAAGGAAGGCGTGGCGGTCACCGTGGAGGCCGTCGCCAACGTGAAGATCGCCGGCGACGACGTGTCGCTGCGGGGCGCCGCCGAACGCTTCCTCGGCATGTCGACCGAGGCGATCAAGGGCGTGATCTTTCAGACGCTGGAAGGTCACCTGCGGGCCATTCTCGGCACGCTGACCGTCGAGGAGATCAACGCCGACCGGCAGGCGTTCGCGCAGAAGATGACCGACGAGGCCGCGCTCGACCTGAGGAAGATGGGCGTCAACATCGACATCCTGACGATCCAGCAGATCAGCGACGAGCAAGGCTACCTCGACGCGCTCGGCAAGAAGCGCACCGCCGAGGTCAAGCGCGACGCGATCATCGGCGAGGCGCTGGCGACGCGCGACGCGATGATCAAGTCGGCGATGGCCGATCAGGAGGGCAAGACCAAACGCTACGAGGCGGACGTCACGATCGCGCAGTCGCTCCGGGACAAGGAATCGCGGCAGGCCGAGTTCGACGCGGCCGTGCAGGCCAAGCAGAAGGAAGCCGAGCAGGCCGGACCGCTCGCCACGGCGATCGCCCGGCAGCGCGTGACCGAACAGGAGACCCGCATCGATCAGGTCCGCAAGCAGCAGGAAGTGCTCGTGCAGGAACAGGAAGCGGCGCGGCAAGGAGAAGGAACTGCTAGGCGACCGTCGTGAAGCCCGCCGAGGCCGCGCGCCAGGCCGCGATCCTCAAGGCGGAAGGCGAGAAACAGGCGACCGTCATCCGGGCCGAGGCCACGCAGAAGGAGCTCGAGTTCGAAGGCGCCGGCCAGGCGGCGAAGATCGAACGCGTCGGCCGCGCCGAAGCGGCCAAGGTCCTCGCGGTCGGCGAGGCCGAGGCCGAAGTCATCAAGAAGAAGCTGCTCGCGGAAGCCGAGGGCCTGCAGAAGAAGGCGGAGGCGTGGAAGAACTTCAACGACGCCGCGGTGATCAACATGGTCGTCGACAAGATGCCGGAGCTGGCCACGGCGTTCGCCACGCAGCTCGCGGGCATCGACAAGATCAACATCATCGAGATGGGCAACGGAAACGGCGCGGCTCGGCGGCGTCGGGAAGGTGCTCGGCACCGTCGGCGGCGGCATGACCGCGATGCTCGCGATGCTCAAGGATCAGTTCGGCGTGGATATCGCGCGACTGATGGAGGCGAAGACCGAGGCCGCCGTCCTCGAGGCGGAAAAGAAGATCGAGCCGCCTCAGCCGAAGGCCTGAGCCCGCTCGGCTCGTCGCCCGTCGCTGGCGCGCGTGAGTGAAGCTGGACTACGCTCGTTCAGCCATGGCCGCACGTGCGCCGGTTCGCCGCACTCACCTCCCCAGCGAACGGGCCGCGATGCGCGCGTTGGCCGACCAGGCCTTCAGCCGCGCCGCGGGCGCGCCGCTCGTCGCGGGCAACCACGTCCGCGTCCTCCGCGACGCGACCGAGAACTACCCGGCGTGGGAACAGGCGATCGCCGCCGCCCGCCACACGATTCACATCGAGATGTACATCATCCACCGCGACGCCGTGGGCCGCTGGTTCGTCGAACTGCTCGCTGCGCAGGCGCGCCGCGGGCGTCACCGTGCGCGTCGCGTACGACTGGTTCGGCTGCGGCATTGGTCCGCTCCTCGGTCTCTTTCGGCCGCTCATCGCCGCCGGCGGCCACGTTCGCGCGTTCAATCCTCCGCAGTTCGTGAACACGCTCGGCTGGATTCGGCGCGACCACCGCAAGCTCATCGCGGTCGACGGCGAGGTCGCGTTCATTTCCGGGCTGTGTGTCGGCCAGCACTGGTCGGGCCTCCCGAACAGCAGCGCGAACCCTGGCGCGACACCGGCCTCGAGATTCGCGGGCCCGCGGTCGCCCACGCCGAGCGGACGTTTGCTGAAAGCTGGCGCCTGTGTGCGGGCGAAGATCTCCCGACGCTGATCGTTGCCGACACGGCGGCTTCCGGCAATGGAACGGTCAGCCTGCGAATCATTCCGACCGAGCCGTTCTCGGCGGCGCTGTTCCGCACCGACTTGCTCGTCACCGCCCTCGCCCGCCGCACGCTTGTGGATTGCCGACGCGTACTTCATCGGCCACGGTCCGTTCGTCGCGCAACTGCAACAAGCGGCCGCCGACGGCGTCGACGTCCGGCTGCTCGTGCCGCAGGGCAGCGACGTCGGGTGGACGGTGCCGTTGTCTCGGACGCTCTACCGGACGCTCATCGAATCCGGCATCCGCGTCTTCGAGTGGAACGGCACGATGATGCACGCGAAGACGGCCGTCGCCGACGGCCGGTGGACGCGGGTCGGGTCGACGAACCTCAATCTGAATAGCTGGCTGGGCAACTGGGAGCTCGACGTCGGCGATCGAGGACGAAACCATCGCGTCGCGCATGCACGATCTCTACGAAGACGACCTCAGCCGCTCGACCGAGATCGTCATGGCTCGGGGCCCAGTGCGGCGCCCGCCGCCGCCGAGCGATCGCGGCCGGCGGTCGGCACGACGGGCCCTGCGCACGATGACGGGGCTGGGCCATAGCGTGAGCGCCGCCGTCACGGGCAATCGTGAGCTCGAATCGTGGGAGTTTGCGCCGCTGCTCAGCTTGGGCGCGCTGCTGACCGCGCAAGCCGTCCTGGCGGTGTTCAAGCCCGGCTGGCTCATCTGGCCCTTTGTCGTCGTCATGGGTTGGGTCGGCCTGAGCTTCCTGTTTGAAGGGAGCCGGCTGTGGCTCAAACGGGGAAAGCCGTGAGCGGGCGCGTCAGGCCGGCGGCGATCATCCGGGTCACTGGCTCCACCGCTGTCGCGGATCAGGACCTCGTCGCCGTCGAAGCGCCCCTCGAGTTGTGGCTGGCCCACGCCAACGCGCCGGACGAAACGGCGGCGGCGACGTCACTCGGCCTGCTGATGCGCACGCCGGGTGACGACGAGGATCTCGCCGCGGGCGTGCTGTACACCGAAGGGATTGTCCGGGATCCCGCGGATCTGGTTTCTCTGCGTGTGGAGCGCGCCGAACCTGGAGCGGATCGCGCCGATCGTGTGCACGTCGTCGTCGCGCCCGGCATCGACATCGCGGCCGCGCTCGGCGCCCGCGCACTCAGCGCGACGAGCGCGTGCGGACTCTGCGGGCGAGCCGCGCTCCTGGCGCTCGATCGCCGCGCTGCGCGGCAGACCGACCAGCCTCAGCTCGCCGCCGAGGTGATCTCCAGCCTGCCGGACCAGTTGCGCGCGAGCCAGCGCGCGTTCGCCGAAACGGGCGCGCTCCATGCGGCGGGGTTGTTCAGTGCGTCCGGGGAGCCTCGCGTCGTGCGCGAAGACATCGGCCGGCACAACGCGGTCGACAAGGTCGTCGGAGCGGCGTTCACGGCCGGAGCTCTGCCGGCCACCGACGCGGTGGTCGTCGTCAGTGGACGAGTGGCGTACGAAATCGTGCAGAAAGCTGCGGCGGCCGGGGCCGCGGCCGTGGTCGCGGTGGGCGCGCCATCGAGCCTGGCCGTCGAGGCGGCGCGCGCGACGGGGCTGACCCTCGTCGGCTTCACTCGCGACGGCAGGTTCAACGTCTACGCGGGTGAACGGCGTGTCGTCGGCGGGACCGGTAGCGCGGGCAGCTCTATTTCAGGCTCGAAAGGTAAGTAACGAGCGCGTCCAGATCGGCGGCGCTGAAGTTGTACTTCCGTGACGACATCTCGATCGCCGGCTTGCGCGGCTTGGCGGCTTCCATCTCGATCGTGTGCGTGAACCAGCGCCGGAGCGCGTCGGCGGAGAGGCGCGAGCCAACGCCATCGAGGGGGAAGCGTTGGTTACCGCGGCCTGCGATCTGGTGGCAGACCGCGCACTTCTCTTTCTCGTAGAGGCGACGGCCGGTTTCCACCGCCTTGTTGTCCTGTATCCAGATCGCGGGCACGAGCGCGAGGAAGAGGGCCGTCAGCATCCGGAGTCTGGCCTCACGGTGGTAGTATTTCTGCGAATGATACCCTGGTTCACACGATTTTCCAGAGCCCCGTATCCGAGCCAGTTGCTGGGCCCGCTCGAATGGCGCGTGCTCGAAGCGCTGTGGAGCCGTGAATCGGCCGCCTCGGTGCGCGACCTTCGCCCCGCGTTTTCAGAAATCGCCTACACGACGTTGATGACGACGCTGGACCGGCTGCACCGGAAAGGCGTGCTGACCCGCATCAAGCAAGGCCGGGCATTCTTTTACACGCCGGCGCTGTCGCGCGTGGACTTCGAAGCCGAGCAGGCCGCGCACGTGTTGCGCGCCGCGCTCGAAAACGGCGGCGCCACGCTCGCGCCGCTGCTCTCGTGCTTCGTGGATGCCGTCGGCGATCGTGACCGCGCACTGCTCGATGAGCTCGAGGCCCTGGTCCGCGCTCGCCGCGCCGAAATCGAGGACAAGCGATCGTGAGCTTCGAAGCGCGTCTGATCGTCGTCACGCTGGCGGCGTTTGGCGCTGGCGGACTCGCCGGCGCGGCCCTGGTTCCGTGGCTATGGGGCCGGCTGACCGCGCCGACGGCGGCGGCGCGGGCGGCAGCGTTGCTGCGACTGCGCGTCTTGCCTGCAGGGCTCGGCGTGGTCGCCGCGCTGCTCGCCGCGATCTCGTATCTGCTGTTCGAAAGCCGGACCGCTGAGGAAGGCGCGGGCGTGACGCTCTTCGGCCTGGCCGCGGTCGCCATCGGTGCCGCGGTCACGTCGCTGGCCCGCAGCTGGCGATTGTCCTCGGCAACGCGCCGCACGCTGCGACGATGGCTGGCGACCGGCGAGCCGCTCATCCTGCCGAGCACGACGCTCCCGGCGTTCGCGGTCGCGACGCCGTTTCCCATCGTGGCGGTCATCGGCGTCTTCCGTCCGCGGCTCGTCGTGGCGCGCTCCGTCCTCGAGAGTTGCACGGCCGACGAGCTCGCGACCATCGTCGCTCACGAGCAGGCGCATGTGGCGCATCGTGACAATCTCGCCCGCGCGTTGTTCCTGCTGGCGCCCGATGTGGTCGCCTGCCTGCCGCTCGGGACACGACTGCTCGGCGCGTGGCGGGATGCGACCGAAGAGGCCGCCGACGACTGTGCCGCGCAGGCGGACGGGTCGCGACGGGTGACGCTGGCGCAGGCGCTCATCAAAGTGGCACGGCTCGCGCCCGCGACGTCGTTGCCGGCCCCGCTCCCGGCGAGCGCGCTTTACCGTGGCGAAAATCTCGACCGCCGCGTACGGCGGCTCCTTGATCCTCCCGCCGATCCAGCGGCCCGCGCCTTCGTTCTGGCTGCGCCGGACGATTGTGCTGCTCACCGTGTCAGCCGGCGGTCTTGCGCTCGGCGCCGTCCAGGACGTGATCGAACTGGCGGTGAATTTCCTTCCGTGATCTGGCGCGCGTTCAGGCGGGCCAGCTCGCCTCCGGACCAGGACGCGGCGTGGTGGGCGGACGCCAACGCCGCCGCCACAGCCATTACGGCAGACGGGCTCGAACGGCTGCGCACCTGTCTGGCCACCTCGACCCGGTCGCAGGACGACCTCGAGCGCCAGGAGGAAATGCTCGACGGCCTCCAGTTACTGCTCGACACGGCATCAGGCCCATTGCCGGTCGTCGACACGCAGCACCGCGTGATCGGCAGCGACGTCTGTCATCTTGCCGTCCCGGCGACGCTCTCGGGCGACGTCGACACGCCTGGCAAACTGTTCGTCACTTCGGCGCGCCTGATCTTCGCCGGCGGTCGCGTCCAGGCCTGGCCGTGGCATCGTCTCCGTCAGCTCGTGCGCGTCGAGCGCAGCCTGGCGGCGTCGGTGCCTGGCGCGAGCGACAGCGTTCATCTCACCTGCA
The DNA here is from genome assembly GCA_963816795.1 of uncultured Acidobacteriota bacterium. Lineage (GTDB taxonomy): Bacteria > Acidobacteriota > Vicinamibacteria > Vicinamibacterales > SCN-69-37 > CAWFLT01. The sequence goes on from CAWFLT010000014.1 coordinate 309,232, forward strand.
ACTCGTACGGCGACGCCCTCGTTGCCGCGTACATCGCCGGACGGGTCCGGCAGAAGCCGGCCTGATGCCTGTGACCCTTGGTTCTGACGTGCTGTTCGATCGTCAGCTCCTGCGCGGCCGGACGATCGGTCTCGTCTGCAACCCGGCCTCGATTGACGCCCGGTTCACGCCATGTGGCCGATCGCGCCACTGCGGGCGGCGTGCGGATCGGGGCGCTGTTCGGCCCACAACACGGATTCCGATCCGATCTGCAGGAGAACATGATCGAATCGCCGCACGGGCAGGACCAGTGCCGACGCGTGCCCGTGTATTCGCTTTACAGCGAGACGCGCGAGCCGACAGCGGCGATGCTGGCCGGACTCGATGCGCTCGTGATCGATTTGCAGGACGTGGGCACGCGCATCTACACGTACATCTACACGATGGCCAACTGCCTGCGCGCCGCCGCGCGGTACGGCCTGCCAGTCATCGTGTGCGATCGGCCAAATCCGATCGGAGGCATTGCCGTCGAAGGGCCGATGCTCGAGCCCGGCTACGAGTCGTTCGTCGGCCAGTTTCCGATTCCCATGCGGCACGGGATGACGATCGGCGAACTGGCTCGGTTCTTCAACGAGCACTTCGGCCTCGGCGCGAAGCTCGAGGTCGTGGATATGCAGGGCTGGACCCGCGAGCAGTATGCGGACGACACCGGGCTGCCCTGGGTGCTCCCATCTCCGAACATCCCGACGCTCGACAGCGCCATCGTGTATCCAGGCGCCGTGCTCTTCGAAGGCACCAACGTGTCGGAAGGACGCGGCACGACACGCCCCTTCGAGCTCCTCGGCGCGCCCTGGGCGGCCCCCGAAACGATGTCGCGCGATCTGAACGCGCTCGGATTGCCGGGCGTGCACTTCCGGCCGGTCTTGTTCGAACCGACATTTCACAAGCACGCCAGGATCGCGTGCGCCGGCTGTCAGATTCACGTCACGTCGCGCACCGAGTTTCGCGCGGTTGAAACCGGCATCGCGGTGCTCGACGCGTTCCAGGCGGCGGGCTCTCCCCCATTCGCGTGGCGCGATCCGCCGTACGAATACGAGGCGGACAAGATGCCGATCGACATCCTTTATGGATCGGCCGCGCTTCGCGAACGCGATCCCGCCAGCGTTTCAGCGCGCGAGCTCGCGCGGTCCTGGGAGAGCCGGGTCGCCACGTTCAACGTGCTGCGACAGCGATACCTTCGACTATTGAATCCGGTGACCTTGGAAGCCGTGTCAACTCGGCTAGCGCGGCTCGGGCTCTGAGCCGCGGAGTTGACACGGCGGCGTCATTGTTCATAATATGTGAACAAATGCCCCGTCAGATGCTGACCGATTTCGAGCTGATGCTGCTGTTGGCCACGCTGCGCGTTGGTGAGGCGGCCTATGGCGTCGAAATCGCCCGGGAGGTCGAGCGCACTGGCGGACGGCGCGTGCTCCTGGGGGCCGCGTATGCGGCGCTGGATCGGCTCGAGCGTCACGAGCTGGTTTCCTCCACCATCGGCAGCCCGACCGCCGAGCGTGGCGGCCGCGCGAAGCGCTTCTTTCAAGTCACGGCCCGCGGCGTAAGAGCGATCAAGGAGACGCAACAGGCACTCGTCGCGCTCTGGACCGATGTCCCGGAACTCAAAGCGAGGCGCACATGACCGCACCCATACAGCCCCCACGACTTGCCTTGGCGCTCCTCCAACGGTTCGTCCCGGATGACGAGCCGCTGTCCGGAGATCTCGTCGAGGAGTTTCAGCTGCGTCGATCGCGTACGTGGTTCTGGTGGCAAGTGCTGACGGCGATTGTCGTGTCGCTCAGGCGCGGGCCGCGCGAGATTCGGCCGCTACGGCTGGTCGACGGCGTGGTGGCGTCCGACGATCGTCACATGCGGGTCCGCCAGGATTGGCCAACCGTCAACCTCACGGCCAGTCCGATCCACGGCGTCGGCGGCCTCGGCCTCGTCGCCCTCGCCGTGCTGATCACGGTCTCCGCCCCTGGAACGTGGTGGATCGCGCTCGGTGTGGTCCTCTCCGGTGTCGCGATTGGCCTTGTGCGCCTGGCGGTCGTTAAGCGGCGCCGTCGGTCACGTGACTAGCGGCCTGCTCCAGGATTTTCGACTTTCGATCCGGTCACTCCTGGCGACGCGACTCGTCTCGGCAGTCGCCGTGCTGACCCTCGCGATCGCCATCGGCGCCAATGCCGCCGTCTTCTCCGTCGTCAACAGCCTGCTGCTTCGTTCCCTCCCGGTCGCGGCGCCCGATCGATTGATGTGGATTTCGTCCGACTTCGCCGCCGATCGTGGATTCAAGTCCGGCGTCGGCTGGAACTACGAGATGTGGGAGGCGTTTCGGCCGCGGGCGGCGTTCGTCGCCGGCGCGCTCGCGTGGCAGGGACAGCGGTTCACGCTCGGCGATCGTGCCGGCGCGTCGACCGCGAACGGCATTTACGCGAGCGGCGGCTTCTTCACGACGTTGGGGGTCGGCGCCGCGCGAGGGCGCGTGCTGACCGAGGACGACGACCGGCCCGGGCAGCCGCCAGTCGCGCTCATCAGCTACGCACTCTGGCAGCGGCGCTTTGCCAGCGCGCCGGACGTCATCGGGACGTCGATGCTGGTCAACCAGACGCCAGTGACGATCGTCGGCGTCACCGCCGCGTCGTTCCGAGGCCTCGAAGTCGGCACGGCCTTCGACCTCGCGCTGCCGCTATCGGCCGAACCGGCGATCGCCGGTCCGAGCTCGGCGCTCTACAAGTCGCGCAGCTACATGCTGCTCGTCATGCTGCGGCTGAAGGACGGACAGCGCGCGAGCGAGGCGACCCAGACGCTGCGGAGCCTTCAATCGCAGATCGTCCCGCCCAACGCGCCAACGTTCGTCAGCGAGCCTTTCACGCTGACCCCGGCGGCCGGAGGCGCCTCGACCCCCGCCAGTTCGCAGCAGATCTACCGGCGTCCGCTCGTCATCATGCTGGCCGGCATCGGACTGGTGCTGGTCATCGCCTGCGTGAACATCGCGAATCTGGTGTTCGCGCGCGCGTCGCAACGACGGCGCGAGCTCGGCATGCGGATGGCGCTCGGCGCGTCGCGATGGCGGCTGGCGCGCCCGCTGCTCGTCGAGAGTCTCCTGCTGGCGACGGCTGGCGCCGCCCTCGGAGTGATCTGGGCGCACTGGGGCGCGCGTGCGATTGTCGGCCTCTCACCCGTCGCGCTCGAACCGGTCGCCGACTGGCGGCTCGTCGGCTTCGTTCTGGCGATCTCGTTCGCGGCGGTGATCTTCTGCGGCCTTGCGCCGGCGCGCCGCGCGACAAGAATCGCCCCTGCCGATGGCCTTCGGGCGGGCCGCGGCGCGGCGGAGACCACCGGGGGGCGCCTGCTCGACGGACTGGTCGTCGTGCAAGTGTCTCTCGCGCTGGTCGTCGTCCTGGCAGGAGCGCTGTTGACGAGCACGCTGGCCCGGCTCTCGAAACAGCCACTCGGCTTCGACCACGATCGCGTCCTGGTCATCAACGTCGACACCGGGCGTTCGGCGGGCCACGCGGCCGAGCGGCCCGCGCTCCATCACCGCCTCGTCGCGGCGACCGCGGCCGTTCCGGGTGTCGAGCGGAGCGCGGCGTCGATCTGGACGCCGCTCGCCGGCGGTGGCGCGACAACCGGAATGCGACCCGCCGCATCGCCGTCCGATGCCGCGCCAGTCACCGTGCTGAAAAACATGGTGTCGCCTGGCTGGCTCGCCGTGTACGGCACGCCGCTCAGGGCCGGACGCGACTTCAATGACGGCGATGCTGCCTCCGGCCCCGCGGTCGCGATCGTCAATGAGGCATTCGCTCGTCGGTTCTTCGCTGGAGACAACGCGGTGGGATTGACGACGCCGGACAAGCGCCTCGTCGTCGGTGTCGCCGCCGATGCGGTGTTTCGATCGAGCCAGCGGATTCCTGGCGCCGCGTCCCTCGCACTTCGCGAGGCGGTGCCGCCGACCATCTACGTGCCGCTCGCGCAATTCCCGCTCGAAGAACGGCCAGGCGCCGACACGATTCGGATCAGCGTGCGATCGGCCGCCGGTCCGCCGTCGGCCCTCGCGCCGAGTCTCGCGGCAGCGCTGACCGCCGTCGATCCGAACGTCACGGTCCAGTTCCGGCCGCTCGACGACTACGTGCGCGAGGCGCTGGCACAGGAGCGGATGACGGCGACGCTCGGCATCGCCTTCGGAGCCGTTGCCCTGCTCCTCGCGGCGCTCGGCCTGTACGGGATCACGTTCCACGCCGCCACGCGGCGGCGGACCGAGATGGGCGTCCGCATGGCGCTTGGCGCGACCCGTGGTGATGTGATCCGCGCCATGCTCCGGCCCGCGCTCGTGCTCATTGCCGCCGGGCTCGCCTTCGGCCTCATCGCCGCCATGTTGGCCATGCGCTGGCTGGAGAGTCTGCTCTTCGGCGTCACGGCCATGGACCCGGCGACGTTTGCCGCCGTCACCGCGCTACTCGCAGCAACCGGCGCGACGGCCGCGTTCATCCCCGCCCATCGCGCGTCACGCCTCGACCCGTCGACGGCGCTTCGCGCCGAGTAGCGTCCCCGAGAGTCAGCTCCGCGCAGTCGTACCTGCCGTACCCGACGTACCTGTCGTACCCGACGCGTACCCTACGTAGCCGCTTCCGCGTAGCGCTTGAGCGCCGTCAGCGAGATCTGCCAGCCGCGTGACATCACGGCGTAATACCGCCGCCAACGCGGCGACGGATCGCAGCCGTCCTGTCGAACGTGGAGCCGGCACCCTGCCGCGTCCGCCGCGCACTGCACGTGCAGCGCCATCGGCCCGACCGGATCGCCCTCGGGCGGAATCCACCAGGCGTCGGCGACCAGAAACTGATGTCCTGGCCGCACGTCGACGACGGTGCCATGGAAGACGCCACCGAGCGGCCCGAGCAGGTCGTCGCGGAACGGCGTGGTCGCCCATTCGATGGCATAGACACCGAACGGCACCGGTGTCGTGACGGAGCGAACGGCCTGCCACCACGATCGCAGCGCGTCAGGTGCAAAGAAACACTCGAAGACGGTCGCGGGCGAGGCGGCAATGACGAGATGCTGCTCGAACCGTTCGCCGAATTCGTAAGACGTCGTCGACACGATCGCTAGGACTTGAGTCGCAACGTCTGCACGTATGCCGCGACCGCCCACGCCTGTTCTTTCGTGAGCTCTTCCGAGAACCGCGGCATCTTGGGTGAGGACCGGCCGTTCCAGATCTTGTAGAACACCGTCCCATCGGAGTTGTGATGGGCGTTGGCGGGGTTGGTGAGGTTCATGTGATCGAGGTGTTTCTTGTCGGCGTCGGGACCGTCGCCGCGGCCCTGGCGCCCGTGACAGCGCTGGCACTTGCTGACGAACACCTTCCGACCAGCCGCGAGGATCGCGTCGTTGACCACAAGCGGGTTCTTCTCGTTCTCTCCGCCGGCGGGGATCGTCCAGTCGCTTTTCTTGCTCCCTTGATCGACCCGCGTGCTTGTCGCCATCAGTTGGATCGACAGAACAACCGCTGCGAAAACCGGAATGACCCACGCCATCGAGCGCCGCATGAACACTACCCTCCCGGTGCCAGATTGATTGTACTCAAGGGCGCTCGAGATCCGACCGCCTACAGCCGTTCGACATGCACGAAGTTCGATTCCTCGCGGCCGAGGAGCGTGTCCATCGAGACGAACACCACGACAGCGCCTGCAGGAACGAGCCCTCTGCTGACGAGGGCATCGCGCACCATTGGGAGCGAGGCCGGGTCGATGACGACCGGGATGACGCCCCAGACCAGGGAAAGACGGGCGGCAGTCTGCGCGCTGGGCGTCGCGGCAAGGATGCGCGCGGCCGGTCGGAGCGCCGCGAGCATGCGCGCGGTCTTTCCGGCGGCCGTCAGCGCGACAATCGCGGTCGCCTTCGCGCGATCGGCCAGCGCGACCGCCGCTTCGCAAAGGGCCCGGCCGTGTTCGGTGAGACCGCCGCCGTCCGGCACGATCCGAAACGCGGGCGGGAAGCGCTCGGCCTCCTGAATAATCGCATCGAGGGTCTGCACGGCGCGGACGGGATAGCGTCCCGCTGCGGTCTCTCCAGCGAGCATGATGGCGTCGACGCCCTCGTCTACGGCGTGGGCCGCGTCGGTGACCTCGGCGCGCGTGGGTCGAGGCGATGTGCGCATCGACTCGAGGACCTGGGTCGCGAGAATGACCGGCACGCCGCGCTGACGCGCCGCGCGGATCAGGCGTTTCTGCACGGCGGGCACGGTCTCGAGCGGAATTTCGATGCCGAGATCGCCGCGCGCGATCATCAGCCCGTCGGCGACCTGGAGAATCTCGTCGACGTGCTCGACGGCTTGAGGTTTCTCAATCTTGGCGACGATCGGCAGATCTGTCGCGCCGGCCGCCGCCGCGGTCGCGCGCGCGGCCCGAATGTCGTCGGCAGACTGGACGAAGCTGAGGGCGACCAGGTCGACGCCCATGGCGATGCCCGCACGCAGGTCTTCAATGTCCTTGGCCGTCAGCGCCGAGGTGCGAATCGCTCCGGGCACGTTGATGCCCTTGTGACCTTCGAGGACGGCGTCGGCGCGTACGCGCGTCGTCAGCCGCCCGGGCGCGACGTCCACGACGTCGAGCTCGATCGTGCCGTCGTCGACGAGCAGGCGCTGGCCGGTCGCGACCGACGTGAACAGCGCATCGAACGCGCACGACACCCGGTCCGGCCCGCCGACGAACTCCCCGCGTTCGATAATCAACGGATCGGAGGCACGCAGCCGGATTGGCGCATCGAGCGGGCCGATACGAATCTTCGGACCGGCCAGGTCCTGCAGAATGGCCACGTCGCGATGGCACTGCCGGGCCGCTTCACGAATGCGGAGGCAGGCGGTCTGGTGCGTTTCGATGCTGCCGTGCGAGAAGTTGAGACGGAACGCGTCCGCCCCGGCTTCGAGCAGCGCGGCGATCGTCGGTGCATCGGAACTGGCGGGACCAATCGTGGCGAGAATGCGTGTGCGCGGCATCGGCGATGTGCGCAGCGTACAATTGCGCAGGCATGACAGACAAGGAACTTCCGCCAGCCGTTCAGCCGCCCGGTCCCGATTTCTGGACCAGGACGTCGAGCGTCGTTCTCCCGCTCGTCGCCATCGCCATCAGCGTCGTCGTCTGGTATCGGACGAACCAGGACCTGGCCATGCTCAGGCAGAGTCAGCGGACGCTGATTCAGGAAGTGGCCGCGCTGAGAAAGAGTCCCGTCCTCGACCTCACGGGAGCCCACGCCAGAGGCGCCGACGACGCCGTCGTCACGCTCGTCGAGTTCTCCGACTACGAGTGTCCGTTCTGCGTCCGCCACTTCCAGCAGACGATGCCGGAGCTCGAAGCGCGGTACATCAAGACTGGCAAGATTCGGTATGTCTTCCGCGACTTCCCCGTCGATCAGCTTCACCCGGAGGCGATTCGCGCGCACGAAGCCGCGCAATGCGCCGGCGAGCAGGGCAAATACTGGGACCTCCACACGCGCCTGTTCAGTGCGGCGGGCACGCACACCGCTCCGCTCCTCGAACAGCGCGCCACCGAGGCAGGCCTGGACCTGCCCGCGTACCGAACCTGCGTGGCGAGCGGCCGCACGACCAGCGTGGTCCGGGCCAACGCGGGGCTGGCGATCGAGCTCGGCGCCAACGGCACGCCCGCCTTCTTCGTCGGCATTCGAGACCTGGCGACGAATCAGATGAAGGTGGCGCAGGAGATCTCCGGCGCCCAGCCATTCAGCGTCTTCGCGCAGGTGATTGAGGCCGCGCTGAAACAAGCGGGACAGTAGGAAAGGCGCGTAGCGCGGATTGGGCTGCAATCCGCGTGCAGTTGGCGGGCCCCAACCCGGCCCGCCCTACGTACTGCGTTTACCGCCAGGGGTCCACGAGCGCCTTCGGGATCGTCAACTGTTCGGCCGCCGCGAGCGCGGCGTTGATGTCTTTCAGCCCGAACGTCCTGGCGCCGATGAGCGCCCAGGGCACCTCGGTCCCATAACGCTCCAGCACCCGTAACGCCTGGAGAAAGTGCCGCACTTCGCTGCCCCAACACCCGCGGATGTCGAGATGCTTTCGATTGATGTCGACGTGGGCATTGATCGTGCTGTCGCCGACATTCGTGTAGTGGCCGGCGATGACGTAGGCGCCACCGTTGCGCGCGAGGCGCACGCCTTCCTCGAACGCCCTGGCCGATCCGGCGGCTTCGATCACGACGTCGGCACCAAGCCCGCCAGTGAGATCGAGCACGCGGACGAGGCGTTCCTCGGGTGAAGTCGTATCGAGGTCGATGACGGCGTCGGCACCCATCTTGATCGCCAGGTCGAGCCGAGACGCCGGTCCGCCGATGACGATGACCTGGCCGGCCCCGCACCGCCGCGCCAGAGCCGCTGCGCTCAGCCCGACGGCGCCGGCGCCCTGCACGGCCACCGTGTCGCCCAGGCGAATCCCGGCGCGCTCGATGATGTGGATCGAGGTCAGCAGCCCGCAGCCGCCTCCGATGTACGCCTCGAACGTGACGGCGGACGGTAACGGCGCGACGATGACGCCCGGTTCCAGATACACTTTCTGCGCCCAGCCGCCGAACAATCCGTCGGCCGCCGAGTCAGTGATGCCGTAGACACGGCGGGAGGGACATCTGGTCGGCGTCCGGTGCACGGTGCAGGCGAGACACCGGCCGCACGTGCGATGCACGTCGAAGAACGCGACGCGGTCGCCTTCTCCGAGTGGCCGGCCTTCGACATCGAACAGCCGGCCGCGCACGGCGTCGAGTGTGCCCGTGGTCACGTGGCCGGGAATGATCGGATAGGGCACGCCTGCGAGCCGGCCGTGCCAGAGGTGGACGTCGGTGCCGCACACCTCGGAGACGCTCGTCCGGAGCAGCGCGCCTCCAGGCGGAAGATCGGGCTCGGCAAACTCACGAATCTCGATCGGCAGGCGGGGCGCCGGCATCACGGCAGCGAGAACGGACATACGGTGACTGAGCTTACTGCATCGACGACGCTCACCAGCGCGCTGGCCGACCTCGAGGCGCGACGAACGTCGTCTGCGCAACTGGTCGAAGCGAGCCTGTCCGCGATCGCGCGGCACCAGGCGGCCACGCACGCGTTCATCACCGTCGACGCCGACGGCGCGCGCCGCGACGCGGCCGTGCTCGATCGCGAGCGCGCGAGCGGGCGGCTGCGCGGACCGCTCCACGGCGTGCCGATCTCGCTCAAAGATCTCATCGATGTCGCCGGCAGCCGCGACGACCGCCGCGTCACGTGTGCTCGCCGATCGCGTCGCGACCACCGACGCCGAGCTGACCCGGCGGCTCAGGCAGGCCGGCGCGGTGTTTCTCGGCAAGACCAACCTGCACGAGTTCGCGCTCGGCACGACCAGTGAGGACTCCGCGTTCGGTGCGGTCAAACATCCGTCGGACCTGACCCGATCCCCAGGGGGATCGAGCGGCGGGTCCGCCGTCGCGGTCGCCACCGGCATGGGGTTGGCGTCGATCGGTTCGGACACCGGCGGGTCGATCCGGATCCCGGCGGCCTGCTGCGGCATCGTGGGTCTGAAACCGACGGTTGGCGAAGTGCCGACCACGGGCGTGGTGCCGCTCAGCGCCACGCTGGATCATGTCGGCCCGCTGACGCGCAGCGTCGCTGACGCCGCGCTGCTCTGGGCCGTGCTCACCGGCCGGGACCCGGCGACGCCGGTTCCGACACCGCTCAGCGGCTTGCGGCTGGGACGGCTACGCGGCCCGCTCGATTCGCCGATCGCACCGGACGTCCGGACGGCGTTCGAACGCGCGCTCGCGCGCGCGACGGAGGCGGGGGCCATCGCTGAAGGACATCGAGTTGACCGACGCCCGGCGGATTCCTGAAATCTACGTCACCATCGTCCTCGCCGAAGCCGCGCAGTGCCACGCGCGCTATCTCGAGAGCCGCGCGGAGTTGTACTCGCCGACGGTGCGCAGCCGCATCGAAAGCGGCAGGGCGATCACGGCGGTGCAGTATCTGGACGCACGAGACGAGGCGGACCGGTTGCGCGACGCCGTGGACGCGCTGCTGAACGACTGCGATGCCCTCGTCCTGCCGACGCTGCCGATTGTCGCGCCGCCGATCGGACTGGCCGAAATGACGATCGATCCGATGGTGCCCGGGTCGACGCCGATCCGCTCGGCCATGTTGCGGCAGACGCAGCCGTTCAACCTGACGGGCCACCCCGCCATCTCGCTCCCGATCCCGGCCGCGAACTTGCCGGTCGGCCTCCAACTCGTCGGCCGGCGCCACGAAACGGCACGGCTCCTCGACGTCGCCGCCGCGTGTGAGAAGATGCTCGAGGGCCGGTAACCTGAGAGCCTCATGCCGAAGAACGTCTCTGTTTCAGAAGCGCACACGATGCAGCAGGCCGGCGCGACGTATGTGGATGTTCGATCGTCCAGCGAATACGCGGCCGGGCATCCAGCCGGCGCGGTCAATGTGCCGCTGCTCGAACGCGACGAACACACCGGGCAGATGCAACCGAACCCCGACTTCGCCCGCGTCATGCAGGCCAACTTTTCGCCGGACGCGAGTTTGCTCATCGGCTGCCAGGTCGGCGGCCGGTCCGCGCGTGCCGCGCAAATGCTGGAGGCGTTTGGTTTCGCCGACGTCAGCAACGTCAAAGGCGGATACGGGGGCGCGCGGGATCCCCTCGGCCGCGTGCTGGATCCCGGCTGGTTCGAATCGGCCCTTCCTGTCGAGACCGAAGCCCCGGCGGGACGGCGGTACGAGGATCTCGCTGGCCAAGGCCGACGCCTGATCCGTGATCGCCCGTAGCTTCCATGCCTGGGAACGCCGCCTGGCGTCGGTCGACACCAATCGGGTCGTCCGGCCGTTCGAGTGGGGTCTCGATTGGCTCGACCTGACGTCGATCGCCTCGCCGGCCGCCGGCGTCGCCCAGTGGGCCACCACGACACTGGCGAACAGCGACGCGTTCTTCGCGACACCGCCTGCTGACGACTTCGAGTTGCGCGACGGCGTGCTGCGGTTCCCGAGCGCGTTCGACTCGCCGTCTCCGATCAACAACACCGTCGTCGTCCGCGTGTTTCCGGCGCGCGTCAAGCACGCGGCGCAGCCGCGGCGCGCCGTCGTCGTGCTCCCGCAGTGGAACGCCGATCCGCAAGGGCACGTCGGGTTGTGTCAGCTGTTCGCGCGATTCGGGATCACCGCGCTCCGGCTGAGCCTGCCGTATCACGATGCGCGCCGGCCGCCTGAACTGGAGCGCGCCGACTACATCGTCAGCGCCAACGTCGGACGCACGCTGCAGGCCAATCGTCAGGCCGTGCTCGACGCGCGGCGCGCGGTCGCACTGGCTCGCGCGCGAGGGATTCGAACGGATCGGCATCATGGGCACGAGCCTCGGCTCGTGTCTGGCGATGCTCACGATGGCGCACGAGCCGCTCTTGACCGCCGGCGCGTTCAATCACGTCTCGCCGTACTTCGCCGACGTCGTCTGGCGCGGCCTCTCGACGCGTCACGTGCGCGCCGGCCTCGACGGTCACGTCACGCTCGACACGCTGCGCGACTACTGGATGCCGATCAGCCCGTGGCCGTTCATCGAGCGCGTGCGCGGCCGGCAGGTGCTGCTGGTGTACGCGCAGTACGACCTGACGTTCCCGGTCGACTTGTCGCGCGCGTTCATCCGCGAATTCAGGCAGCGCCAGTTGCCGCATCAGACCGCCCTCTTGCCGTGCGGGCACTACACAACGGGCAAGGCGCCGTTCAAGTACCTCGACGGGTATTACCTGACGAAGTTCTTCGTAAATCGACTTTAGGTCTGCCTCCTCCCCGCTGGCGCCGTCAACGTGAGATAAAAATCATCCGTAAGGCAGTCTTCAATCAGTCATGAAGGCTCCTCATCGGAGGACAACTGGATCCACATCAGACCTGGTACCACAGTTGCACTATCCCGCCTCGAATACTTCGTGCGGTCTTTAGACCCCCAGTATCTGCTGGCACTCATAAATCAGATAGGAAGCTTTAGAGGAGCGATGAAGCGGCTAGGTGTAGTTCTTGGTGTGTTTGGTTCTCTTGCGATTCTCCCGGCGGTCGCCTCGGCGGCGCCGATTACTTTCAGTGGGGCCCCGGATGGCCTGACGTTCTCAATCGAGAACGTGTGAGTCCTACGGGTGACCTGTGTTGGTCGGCGACTCAACGAGCGACACCTACTTGGTGACGCTGCAGTTGGTCACCACGACGGCCTACAGCGACGCGACGCGTCCTTACCTCCAGTCAGTCGCGCTCGACGTTGGGGGCAGCATTGACGATGCGGACTCTGGTGACGTCCCCGGTGGCGGCTTGACTTGGGCGATTGGGGCCTTGGATCAAGGGCATCAATGGTTCAAACGGCAAGTGCAATGCCGACGCCGATGGTGCAATCTGCGTCGAGGAGGATCCGGCGCTGCCGGGTCTCTTGCTGGACGCCAATGCACACCTACACTTGGGTGTTCAAGATTGATCTCGGCGATAGCGGCCATCGGGCTTCCCTCCCTGAAATTCGCGACGGCCGATGCTGAAGCTCAACGGCGCGCCGCAGTGGGAAGACACACTTGTCTCGTCGGCGCTGACAGGCAACGGACCAGTGATTGATCTCCAGGAAACGTCTCCCGTGATCACGTCGACTCCCGAGCCCGGTTCGCTGATTCTGCTCGGCACCGGCCTGATCGGTGCGGCGCGGGGCCTGCGTCGGCGGTTCCGCAAGTAACTCTCAGTTCGATCGTCTTTGCCACGCGGGGCGCCTTCGGGCGCCCCGCGTTTTTTTTCGACGAACGTTCGATGCCGCTCGGTTCGGAGGTTCGCTCGCGCTCCGTTCGGCGGCGCGGGCGGACTGAGAACGGCCCGCAGGTATTTGAAGAGTCCCTTCAGGGCGTCGTAGATAACGGCGCCAATCGCCTGCATGAAGGGGCCTGGGTCGCCCTTGAACATCGCGCCGGCGGCGTCGGCGCCCTTGACGGGATCCGAGAGCAAGAGCCAGATCGTCGCGCCGGCGACGGTCGCCGCCATCACCCCGATGATGGCCACGAGACTCACACTCCAGCGTGCGATGTTCATGGCAGTCGTCAGTCTAGCATCGCGCCTCCGGCCGGCCAGGCCGGTCGGCGCGTGGACCGCTCCGCTCACATTACCAATACGATCTTCCCGAACTGATCGGATACCTCCATTCGCCGATGCGCCTGTGCGGTTTCGGACAGTGGGAACGTCGAATCGACGCGACCCTGCGTCCGGGGTCAGATCCAGACCATGACGAGTCGCCGAATGTTCATCAGAACTCTGGCGTGACGGTGACGACCTCGCGTCCAATCTCGATCAGCGTCGCCGCATGCTGGGGATCGCCGGCAACGACCACGACGGCATCGTCGGGATGCAGGAATTGTCTGGCGGCGGCTTCGATGTCCGCCGCCGACAGTGCCTCGACCTCAGGCACGAAGCGATCGAACGTCGCATCATCGAGCCCGTGCGTCACGAGCTGCGCCATGGCGCGGGTCAGGTGCCCGGCCGCCTCGAAATTGCGCACGTAGCCGCGCGTGAGCGAGGCACGGGCGGCGTCGAGCTCATCGCGACCGACGGCGGCGTCCGTCTGGATGCCGCGGATCTCCGCGAGGATCTCGCGTACGGCGACGGCGGTCGCATCGCCCTGGACGCTGGTGTCGCAGGAGAAGGTCCCGCCGGCCCGCCGCATGTCGAATGACGTTCGAGCGCCATAGGTGATCGCGCGCGTCTCACGCAGGTTGCGATTGATCCGGCTGGTGAACATCCCGCCGAGCATCGCGTTGAGCGTGATGAGCGCGTGATAGGCGCTCACAAGCCGCGGAGGGCCAAGGTGGCCGACGCGCACCTCCGACTGCGGCGCGCCTGGCCGCTCGATGAGCAGCGCACGAGCCGGTGCAGGGGAATCGTTCGGGAGACCGCCGGCGGCAGCCAGGTCCGCGTCGGTCGGCGCCGGCAGCGGCAGTGGCCGCGACGCGTCGCTGGCCCACGACGCGAAGGCGGCGTTGGCTGCCGACATCGCCGCTGCGGGCGTGACGTCGCCAGCGAGCAGCAGGGTGGCGCGCGCCGGCCCGAAGTTTGCCGTCCAGAATGCGCGCGCCTCGTCGAGCGTCACGGCCAGGAGCGAACGCGTCGTTCCCAATCCACCGCGCCCGTAGGGATGGCCGCCGAACACCGCCTGGAGAAACGCCCGGTCCGCGACCGCCGCGGGCGATCGGCTGAGCTGTCGCAGCCGGCTGACGCGCAGGTCACGGACGCGCATCAGGTCAGGTTCGGTGAGGTGCGGCCTCGCGACGATGTCGGCGACGATGCCGAGCACGGGGATCAAAAAGCGCGACAGCGTGGTCGCCGAGATCGCGGTCATGTCCGCCCCGACGTCCACCTCGAGGCGGGCGCCGAGGCGCGACAGCGCGTCCGCCAACGCAATCGCGTCGCGCCCACCGGCGCCTTCGTCCATGAGGTCCGCGACGAGACTGGCGAGCCCGGGACGGCCGCCGGGATCCTGCGCGGATCCGCCGTCGATCAGCAGCGTCGCCGACACCGCCGGCACGCCCGGCTGCGCCACGCACCACACCTGCAGTCCGTTGGCGATCGCATGGCGATGCACCTCCGGAAAGCGCATTGCGGTGGGCGGGCCTGGACGCGGCAGGTCGAAGCGCGACGAGCGGGCGACGGCCGGCAGTGCGGGGTCGGGACCGACGGTCACAAGCCCGCCGCCACCGGCACCGATCCGTTCAACGCCAGCCCGCCCTGCCCTTCCGGCACGACCGAAAGCGCAACCGCGGCCGCCGGATCGAGCCAGTCCTTCGTCGCCGCGCGAATCCGCTCCGGCGTCGCGGTGAGATAGCGGGCCAGATCGGTATCGAACGCGTCAGGCGTGCCGACGGTGGTGTTGTACGCGTTCAACTGATCCGCCTTGCCGCCGAATCCGCCGAGAAGCTGCAGCCGATACACAAACGCCGCTTCCGCCTGCGCGCGGCCGCGCTCGACATCGCCATCGTCCGGGCCGTCGGCAGCGAGTTGTTGCAGCTCTTCGCCGATCGCGGCGTAGAGCTCGTCCAGGGAACAGCCGGGAGCCGCCGTCACGATCACTTGAAAGATCCCGCTCACGTCACGTGAGGACTGCGCCGCGGTCACATCCGACGCCAACCGCCGTTCGTAGATGAGCCGGCGGTACAGGCGTGAGGTGCGGCCGTTGGCGAGCACGTCGGCGGCGAGGTCGAGCTCGGCGTCGCCGGGCGCGTGCAGCGCCGGCGAGTGCCACGCCAGATACAACCGCGGCAGCTCGACGCGATCCTCCATCGTGAGCCGGATCGCGGCGCGAGAGACGGCCGGCGCCGTCACCTTCGCGACGGGTGGGCCAGACGCGATCTCGCCGAACAACTCGGCCGCCAGATCGATCGCGCCGGCCGTGTCGACATCGCCGGCGATGACGAGCGAGGCGTTTGCCGGGTGGTAGAAGCGCGTGAAGAAATCACGCGCGTCGTCGAGCGTGGCGCTGTGGAGGTCCGGCACCAGCCCAATCGTCGGCCAATGATACGGATGGGCTGGCGGAAAGAGCGTCCGCATCAACGCGAACTGCGCGAGGCCGTACGGCCGGTTCTCGTAACTCTGACGGCGCTCGTTGAGGACGACGCCGCGCTGCGTTTCGAATCGATCGGCCGAGAGCGCCGGCAGCATCCAGCCCATGCGGTCGGCTTCCATCCACAGCGCCAGAGGCAGCGCCTCGGTCGGCACCGTCTCCCAGTAGTTGGTGCGGTCAGCGCTTGTGGACCCGTTCACCGCCGCGCCGGCCCGCTGCAGCGGTTCGAAGTACCCGTGCGGCTGGTGCTCCGAACCCTCGAACATCAAGTGCTCGAAGAGATGCGCCAGCCCGGTGTGGCCCGGCGTCTCGTGCTTCGACCCGACGCGGTACCAGACGTTCACCGCGACGAGCGGCAACCTCCGGTCCTCGTGCACGATGATGTCGAGTCCGTTCGGCAGCCGCGTCTTCGTGAACGGGACGTGCACGAATCAGTTCACCTGGCGCAGCGGAATCGCGCGCCGCGAGTACGACGCGATCGAGACCTGCTGCGCGACGCGCTCGGCCACCGACATGATTGCTCGCGCCGGCGGCGAGTCCGGTTCGCCGATCACGATCGGCACGCCTTCGTCGCCGCCGCGGCGGACGGGCTCGTAGAGCGGAATGCTGCCGAGAAACGGCACGGTGAGGTCAGTCGCCAGCCGCTCCCCGCCGCCGCGGCCGAAGAGATCCGTTTCCTTCCCGCAGCCCGGGCAGGTGAAGTGGCTCATGTTCTCGATCAGCCCGAGCGTTGGAATGTTCAGCTTGCGATACATCTGCACAGCACGCCGCGTATCGGCCAGCGACACCGACTGCGGCGTCGTCACCAGGACGGCGCCGGCGACGGGCACGGACTGGCTGAGGCTGAGCGCGACGTCACCGGTGCCCGGGGGCATGTCGACAACCAGGTAATCGATACTGCCCCAGCGAACGTCCCGGAAGAACTGCGTGATCGCCCCATGGAGCATCGGGCCACGCCAGATGATCGGCGCGTCGTCCTCGGTCAGAAATCCCATGGAGACGAGCTGCACGCCGTAGCGCTCCGCGGGCACGATCTTCTGGCCGTCCGTTTCGAGCCGGGTCTTGACGCCCATCATGATCGGCACGTTCGGACCGTACATGTCGCCGTCGAGCAGCGCGACCCGGCTGCCGCGCTGCGCCAACGCCACGGCCAGATTCACGGACACGGTGGTCTTGCCGACGCCGCCCTTGCCGGCGCCGACCGCGATGATGTTCTTGACGCCGTCGACGGCCGCCTTTCCGAGCTCAGGACGATCGTTGGCGCGGACGCTGGCAGTCATCTCGATCTCGACCGCGGTCACGCCGGCGATCGCCGTCACCGCCGCGTGCGCCTGATCGCGCATCAGATCCTTGACCGGACACGCCGGCGTCGTCAGCTCGATCGTGAAGGCGACGCGGCCATCGTCGATGGCGAGCTTCTTGACGAAGCCGAGCGCGACGATGTCTTTGTGCAGGTCGGGATCTCTGACGGCGCGAAGGGCGTCGAGCACGGCGCTCTCGGTCGGGTTCGGCATAGACGAACGATTGTACAGGTACGGCCTACCTTGCGAGCTCCTGTTCGGCGAGGTCCCCGACATATGGCAGCTTGTAGACCTTGCCCATGAACGCCTGGGTCATCAAAAAGAGCCAGAGCATCGTCACGCCGACAATGAAGGGCCAGTACAGGAGACGGCCGACGAGCGGCAGTCCGGTCAGAACGAGGTGCGCCACGAGGACGCCGGCAAATGTCAACGTGGACTGCATCGCGTGAAACCGGACGAAACGGTCGTTCTTTTCGATGACCAGCAGGATGAGGCCGGAGATGAGCCCGGCGGCGTACGCGACCGCGGCGGCCACGTGGGGCTCGAAGCCCGATCCGCCCGTGCCCCGGCGCGCGCCGGTCACGCCGGCCCGACCGTGCCAACGGACGTGCCACGCGAGGGCCGGCCGAACTGGCGCCGCGCGTCGTCGTTCAAGAGCACCCAGAAGGTATAGACGCCGAGGGCGGTGCCGAACGGCACCAGAACCAGGTTCGGGAGCGCCGCCACGAGCGCGAGCGCGCGCCCGCTTCGACGGCGCCGGGTCAGACCGCGAGCAATCACGATCATGATCGTCCCACCGACCGTCAGGATGACGCCGACGGTCACGAGCAGCCAGACTGCGGCCTGGCCGCCGGCGCCTGCGCCACCCAGATCATCGAGCGCCGCATCGGTGCCAATGGCCAGCACCCACAGCGACGCACCGGTCAGCAGGCCGAAGATACCCCAGACATCGTGCAAGCGACTGAGCAGGTTGAGATGGACAGGCATGCCGCCGGTCCGGATCATCTATCGATCGGGTCCGAAGAACGTGGACAGCATGCGATCGACGATCGCCGACATGTCGACAAAATCGATCGCCGCATCGCCAGGAGTCCGCGGGGTCACGGCGTCAGCGCCCGTGCGGTGCCGGAAGTCAGGATGCGAGCGGTCAAGATGGCGCCGGGACGCGCGCCGGATCTCGTCGGCCGGTGCGCCGTCCGGGACGCCGAGGATCTGAAAATAGTCGTGCACCGGCGGCGGCGTGGGAATCAGCGAGCGCCGAGAGTCACCAGCAGCTCGCGCCGGCTGCTCTCGTCAAGGCCGTCGAGGTCGACGGTGCTGTCGCACTCGTCGCAAAGAACCTCGACCAGGGCGGGCCGCCCTTCTTCCTGCGGCGGCTGGATCTGGCCATCGGCCACGCGCAGCAGGTGCATCTGCAGCGTTTTGACAAGGAAATTCTCGGCATTTCCGCAATTCGGACAATTCAGCGGCAAAATCGACACTCCGTCAGGCCCGCGAAGCCGGCCCCGCCATGAGTGTATCTCACACCCTGAGCGTCAAGGGTAAATGATCTTGATTTCAACGCGATCGGTGCCGAATGCCGCCCGAATCGCCGCCAGATAGGTCTTGGCCTGCTCGTCGTGCTCCGGCCGGGGCCGGCCGGTCTTGAACTCGAGCACCGTCACGCCTCCGTCAGGAGCGACGACGAGGCAATCGATCACGCCTCGAACGAGTGTACCGGCGCCATCCGGGCGCGCATAGGAGAACGGGACTTCGAAATAGCAGGTACCGGCCGCGAGCGCGGCCAGCACGTCAGGGTGGCGCCGGAGCCGTCCGTATGAAGCCACCGCCGCGGCGACGACGGCCGCGGGGTCAGCGACGTCCACGAGGTCGCCCGCCCGGATGAGCGCGGCCATGGCATCAGCGACGGAGCGCTCGTCAGCGTCGGGCGGCAGGGCCCGCGGGAGCAGCCGATGGACCAGGGTCCCCGCGAGCCGATCAGCAGCCGCCGTGACGTCGGGTCGGCTGTCAGCCGGTGCCGGACCGGCAGACGCCGCCGTGGCCGCGATTGGCGCGGGCCGCGCGGGCGAGATCGGCGTCAGGTCGAACACCGGCGGCTCTGGCGCCTCGATTGCGGGCGGCGCCGGCCCGGGTTCAGCGCCGAGGCAGACCCGAAACGTGAAGTCGCCGGCCGGGCTCGTCCAAGTCACCGTGGATGTCGCAGTCGCGGCCGCCGCGAGCGCGTCGGTGAGTCCAACGGGCAGGAGTCCAGCCAGGCTTCTCGCCTTTCGAGGGACGCGTCCCCTGGGATCCAACTCCGTCGCGAGATACAGCCGGTCCCGCGCCCGGGTGAGCGCCACATAGACGAGCCGCCGCAGTTCCTCTTCTTCGCGCTGCTCCTCGAGGGCGAGGCCGGGGCTGGATCGGAACGCGACCTCCGGCTCGCCGTCAACGCCGTGCTCGATGACCGTGAATCCTGCACCCGTTCCCCGCCCGGGAATGTGCAGATTGACGACAAAGACGATGGGGAACTCGAGGCCTTTCGCCGCGTGGATGGTCATGAGATTGACGCAGCCCGATGCCTCGACGATGGCATTGGATTCATCGCCGGCCCGCAACGTCTCGAAGTAGTCGGCCAGCCTTCCCAACGTGGCGTAGCCGCGGCTCTCCACGCGACGGATCAGCGCCCGGACCTTCTTGACGTTCTCGCGAGCCTGGTCGAGGCGGCGGCCGCGTAGTTCATATAGATAGGCGGACTCCCGCATGATGCGGTCGACGAGCTCGCTCGGCGAGATGCGGTCCGCCAGGGGCAGCCAATTGGCCAGGCTCGCGCGTGCCCGAACGAGCAGGCCACGATCCGGCTCGTCCAGATCCCGATCGGCAGGAGATTCGGCGCCGAGCGCCTGGGCGAACGCGGGCGCGAGCCGTACGAGCGCGACATCCGAAAGGCGCACGAAGCGCGACCGCAGGAGCTCCGCGGCCCGGAGGTCGGAGTCGGGCTCGGCGAGATAGCGCAGCAGCGCCTGAAGGTCCTGGACCTCCGGCGCGTCGAAGAAGCCGAGCCCCTTGTAGACGTAGGTCCGGATCCCGCGGGCTTCGAGGGCGTCCTCGAACGCAGGATGCCCTTGCCGGGCGCGAAACAGAATCGCGATGTCGTCAGGGCGCGCAGCGCGGGGAGGTCCGTGACGATCGCGGACCGTGGCGTCGCGAAGCAGGCGCTCGACCTCGGAGGCGACGGCGGCAGCGCAGCCGGACAAGCTGGCGGCCGCAATGGCGCCGAGCACGGGCTCGCCGTCACGCAAGGCGCCGGGCGCGATCTCGGGCACGGGAAACCGGTCGGCATCACCATAGGAGAATCGGCCGGTCACGCGTGTTGTCTCGCGATCGCCTGGAGCCGTGGCCTCGGCCGCTGCCTCATCCCGGTCGGCAGCCATGGACTGGGACACGGCGTTCACGAACGCGAGCAACTCGGGCACGGCGCGAAAGCTGGTCGTGATCACCTGACGCGCGCCCCGGCCCGGCCGAAGGGCGGCGATCTTCCGCGCCGCTTCATCCAGGAGGGTGACCTCGGCGTGGCGGAAGCGGTAGATCGACTGTTTCCGGTCGCCGACGACGAAGACCGACGTCGGCGCGTCGGTGGCGCCCTCCCCTTCTCCCCAGGCATCGATCAGCAACTCGACGAGGCGCCATTGCAGCCGGCTCGTGTCCTGGAACTCGTCGACGAGGACATGGTGATAACGCGATTGCAACTTCATCCGGCTGCGCGCGAACTCTTCCTGTCGTTCGAGCAGCGCGACCGACTTCTGCAGCATCGCGGCAAAATCGAGCAGCCCGTGTTCGTCGAGCAGCCGTTCGTAGCGATCGGCGGCCGTGGCCAGCAGCGTCTCGACGCCGCGCGCGAGCAGCACGTCGATCTGCGCATCGAGCGCGTCGATCGCGTCCTTGACCCAGCCAGAAACCTCCCGCAGGGCCGCTTCGTGGCGCCGCCGGGCGTCGGCCGAAGCGAAGAGATCGCCCTTGTAGGCAGCCCCGAGCTTCTTGCGCGGCTCGCCGGCCTTGGTCAGGAAATACCGCTCGAGCCGGCGCCGGAGGTGTTGCGCGCGTGCCGGTCCAGCATCAACGAGCTCATCGATCCGGCTGAGATCGGCGCGCAGCCAACGGAACTCGGGAGATGGTGCCGGGCCGTCGATCGAGCAGCGCGGATCGCGTGGCGCCGGCCGGAATCAGATCGCGGATCCGGGCGACAAACGCCGCCGCAATTTCTTCCGTCGTTCGCGCCGGGCCCTGCCGGCGGACGTACGTGGCCACCGCCGGGCACGCCACGTGCCGCCGGTCCAGCAGCGCCGCGACCGCCCCGCGCAACACCGGCAGCTTGATGCGGGCCAGCAGGAGCCGCAGCGGCTCGTCGGCCTCCAGCCGTCCGCGGATCGCGCGGAACGTGAGGTCCATGGCCTCGTTGGCGAACCGCGCAATCTCGGTTTCGTCAGCGATCTCGAATCCCGGTTCGACGTCGCCTTCGAGCGGAAACTCGTGGAGGAGCGCGAAGCAGAACGCGTCGATGGTCGAGATCTGGATGTCGGCCAGGTGATTCTGGAGTGCGCGCCAGGCCGCCGGGGTCCAGGCGCCGGCGGCCGCCCGGCGATGGAGCTCCGCGATGACGCGCTCGCGCATCTCAGCCGCTGCCTTGCGCGTAAAGGTGATGGCGAGAATGTGCCGCGGATCGACGCCCGCCTCGAGCAGCCGGACATAGCGATCGACGAGCACGCGCGTCTTGCCCGTTCCCGCAGACGCTTCGAGGACGACGTCGTTGCGGGGATCGACGGCAAAGTCGCGCGCCGCCTGATCGGGAACCGGCGGCGTCTCGGCGGATGGTCCGCCGTCCACATCAAACAGGCTCGGTTGCTTCATCGCTCTCGGTGCGGTATTCCTTGCGGCAGACACCGGCGTAGCGGCACCAGGCGCACTCGTTGGGTCGTAACGGACGTGGCGGGAAGCGGCCGGCCTCGATAGCGTCAGTGGTGTCGGCGAATTCTGCCGCGCGAGCCTCGACGGCGATCGCAGCCGGCTCACGCGACGAGCCCAGGGGTCCCTCGAATTTCCGGTCGTCACCGAAGGCAAGGTACATGGCCGCGTCCACGCGGTGGGGCCGCCCGTCTTCGGCCTCCAGCATCTGCGCCGCCGCATGTGCGTAGACCGCCACCTGAATCGATGTCGCGAGGTCGGGCAGATTCCCGAGCTTGTAGTCGACGATGCGCAGCGAGCCGTCGGCGAAGACGTCGATGCGGTCGGCCTTGCCATGAATCTCGACGGTCTTCTGCTTCAACCCGCCAAGCTGCGGAAAGACGAACGGGCCGCGCAGGCTGACCTCGAGCCGGCGGTCCTCGACGGCCTTGCCGGCGTCCGACTCCAACTCGAAGACCTGTTCGGCAACGCCGCGCTTGACGAGCGAGCCCAAAAGTCGCGTCTCCTCGAGGACGCGATCGGCAGCCGGCAGCCGCGCGAGCGACTCGTGCGTCAGTGCGGTGAAGAGGTCGATCGCGTCAGGCAGGCTCGCTGGAGTGATCGCGCCACGGCCGGCAGCGTGCCAGTCCGCGTAGAACTTCTCGAACAGCTCGTGCACCAGCTGGCCGCGCTCGAGCGGGGTCAGACCTGCGGCCTCTTCCCGCTCTTCGGGAAGGCCGAGGACGGTCTCGGAAAAATACTTGAAGGGACACGCGACGTAGTGATCGACGCGGCTGATCCGGTACGCCTCCGGCGCCACGGCTCCGACCTGCCCGCTGTAGCGTGGATCGTCCAACGCGGGCCGCTGGCGGCGGAGCGTCAGCCAATCGCCGATGCCGGGATCGAGGTCTGATGCTGGAGCCGCGTCGTGCGTCAGAATTTCATCGGAGAACATCCGCGGTACGGTCGCGACCGGCGCAGCGACGGCCGGCAAGTCGCGCGCGGCCTCGACCATCGGCGACAGCCCGACGATCGAGTCGCCCTCCAACTGAAACGCGTGCAGGGTCGTCGTTCGGGCGGCGAGCGATAGCAAGTCGCGAAATGCCGCCTGCTGCGCGCGCATCTGATCCGGCTCCTGCGGCCAGCCGAGCGCTTTGAGCAGCCCGCTGGTGTAGAAGATGCTGCGGCGCGGCCGCTCGGGCCAGTCGGACTCGACCAATCCGACGAGATGCACGTGGTCGAACGCGCCAAACCTGGCGGCCACCGCATCGACCAGCTGCACGCCGCCTGCGCCGCGTGTTGGCGAGAACGTCCGCGCTTCGATGGCGTGATGGATCGCCGCAGTGATCGCCGCATGGGGGCGAGCGGCGTCGTCGTGGCGTTCGAACGCGCTGGCGAGCTCGTCGAGGACGGCCAGGACCGCCGCGCGCGCCCGATGCTGACGATCGTGCATGTCGCCGTCCGATGCGGCCGGCCGTTCGTAGCGCCGGAGAAATGCCGCGAGTGCCCGGACCTGCGCCGACGCACGGTCGCCAGTCCGAAAAGCCGCGAGGGCCTCGCGCACGGCGGCGGCCGCGCGCGCCCCGCGCGCCGCCGCGTCGCGGCTGACACGGCCACGGTGAGGCCGCTCCTGAAAGTAGGCGGCCACCTCCGACGCATAGGAGTCGGCTTCACCAGTCGCCCGGCGCTCGGAGAGGGCGACGTCAAGGGCGGCGACATCGGCGGCGGCGAGCGCCTGTCCGTCGACGTCGAGGCCAATCATCGCGGAGCGCAGCAAAGCGACGGCGCTCTCGCGCGTGCCGCCAGTCCGGGCGACGGTCAACACGAGATCGAGTAACGCGGCGTACGGCTCGCCCGCCAGCGGCTGCGCATCGAAGGCCTGATACGGCACCCGCGCATCCGTGAGGACCTGTCGCGCCAGGTACAGGTACGGCAGGGGCCGATAGAAGACGACGGCGGTCGGCTCGGTGAGGGCGTGGTCCGTCGCCGCGGTGCGCGCGCGCACGGCGCGTGTGACCTGTCGCAGCTCCTCTTCGCGATCGCGGCTGACGAAGACGCGCCGGTCCGGATCGCCGCCCGGAATCACGAGCCGGGAGGCGGTTCCCGGATGCTCGACGCGCCGCTCGTCGATGCCGGGCAGCTCGCGTTCGAGCCGCTCGCGAAACCCGGCATCATGCGTGTCGTCCGTCATGACGACGTCGATCCGGGTCAGCGTGCGCAACCGGCCGGCCAGATCGAAGTCCGCCGGCCACAGACCGCGCGGATCAGAAGGATGATCCGCGACCGCGATAATCACGTGATCGACCGGGAGCGACGGCTGCTCGCGCACGAGTCGCCCGCGCATGACGTGCTCGTCGATGGCGCCGCTCTGGCTCAAGCCGCGTTCGTAGTCGAGAAACGTAAAGGCGAGAAACGCCGTTTGCTGGATCAAGCTCTCGCTGCCGCGATCCATGCCGCGCTCGCCGCGCAGTTGATCGAACAGCACGCGGGTGAATCGCCGAATCGTCCGCTGCCGGCGGCCAAGCTCGTCGTAGAGATCCAGCATCTCGGCGATGAGCCCGGGCCGGAGCCGGAACGGCGATCCGCCGAGCCGGGGCGCGGTCCGCCGTTTTGCGCGCGGCCCGCTCGAGGAGCACTTCGCGTTCGAGCCGCGTGGCGACGCGCGGCGACCCGGACAGCGTGCCCGCCAGTTGGGCGAGCCAGTCTTCGCGCGTGAGCAGGTCGGGGAGCAGCAGTCCGCCGCGACCGGACGGGCCGAGATCGTGCCCCTCGAGCGTCCGGCGAAGGAGCTCTGCCGAGGCGTGCGTCGGGACGAGAA
This sequence comes from uncultured Acidobacteriota bacterium, assembly GCA_963816795.1. Taxonomy (GTDB): domain Bacteria; phylum Acidobacteriota; class Vicinamibacteria; order Vicinamibacterales; family SCN-69-37; genus CAWFLT01. The sequence continues at coordinate 333,872 of CAWFLT010000014.1, forward strand.
CCGCCCGCCGGCGGCGCGCCAGGGGAGGACCTTCGAGCGCGAGCGTCGCGATCGCCGCGCGGAACGCGCCGAGGTCGCGCGCGCGAACCAGCGTCCGGCGCTGTGGCGTCATCGCTCGGCGAACACGGGAGGAAGGAGCCGCCTGGCCAACAGTTCCCGGGTCTGGGCAAGGAGCAGTTCGGCGCCGGCGGCCGCGGTCGAGGCTTCGCGCGCGAGCGACATGCTGATCGCAGCCACTGCCAGGCGGCGGCGCGACGTCGCCTGCACCGACATGTGGATCGCGCTCAACAGCGTGGCGTGAACCTCCGCGAGATCGGACGGCGGCGTGACCCGCGCAAGCTCCACCGACATCGCCTGGAGGCGTGTGTCCGCGCGCACAAGACGCTCGAACGCCATGCTCTTCATATCGCGGATGAACGCCATGACCGATTTCAGACCGTCGAGTGTGGCGAACGCCGGGCGAACGCGGCGTTCGTAGGCCAGCAGATCGCGGCGGACGGCGGCGTAATGTTCAAGGTGCAGCTGGTACTCGCGCGCCGCTTCCAGCTTGGCCTCGATCGCCGCGAGGAGCGCCATCACCTGCTGCGGGCGCCGCCCACCGAGCGCACGGTCGCGCGTTTCCACGGTCGCACGCACGCTCGCGAACGCGGCCACATCGCCGCGGCGCATCGCCGCGTCAGCGGCCGCCAGTGCGTCGCTGGCCAACGTCGAGTAGTCGCGCTCGGCGGCGACCTCCGCGTCGAACTCGGTGCGCACCGACGCCCGCAGGTCGTCGCCGTCCGGCTCGCGATCGAGCAACGCCGTCACGGATCGCAGGACGGCGACGCGGTCTTCAGCGACATCGGTCGCGCGGGCCGCGGCGAGCGCCAGGGCGATCGACTCGCGGAGCCCCGGCGGTGCCACGACCCGGTCGTAGACGGGGTCGACCGGGCCACTCCGCAGGTCGAGGGTGAGCTGCGTATCGCCGGCGGCGACTCGCAACTCGGCGATCACGACGTCGAACAGCGCCGACAGCTCCCGGATGTCAGCGGCCCGGTAGCGATAGTGCTCCTCGGACCAGGTCAACAGCCGCCGTTGCGCCTCCTCGGCCAGCTCGAGCCGCTTCCGTGGATCGGCAATCGCCTTCAGCTGGTCGAGCGCCCGCTGGACCTCTTCGGTGATCGCGGCATAGTCCGACTCGCCGCGCGTCGCCGCATACAGCGCGGCCCGCATCGACTCGGCATACCGGCTGGTCCGCTCGACGTCGACCGTCGACTCGGGCACGCTCATCAATTGCATCTCGTTCCGGCCGGCCGTCCCGCTCACGAGCAGGGTAAACACGACATGGCCGTCAACGACGACCGATTCGCCGTAGGCCGGCAGCGCTTGCCCGTCCTTCAGGAACACACGATGCGTGGCGCGCGGTTCCACGAGCTGCGCCGCGGCGGGCGACACGAGCAGCGAGACGGCCAGCAGGGCGATAAACGACGTGGCCAGCCGCAGCATGCGCGCCTCATTTTGACACCGCTGTGCAAAAGCTGTGGAAGAAACGTGGAAGAGCTGTGCACGAGTTGTCGGCGCATTTTTATTTTTCGCCGTCTTCCCAACGATCCGGGCCAATCGCCCACTCCTGGTGCAGCTTCGCACCGCGTTTCGCTTGTTTGTAAAGTCCGCATCACTACAATCATCGAACGCGCGCGGATCGCTGAGCGCGTCGCGACCGAACCGTGAATACCGTCACCTTCACCGAAACCATCCACGGCCGCCCCTACGTCATCGTCGCGTTAGCCATCGGGCCCGACCGGTGGCGGGCCGAGGTGGTCCGGACGCCAGGCACGCCAACGGCGCTGATGCCGTTCTACGGCGCCACGCCAGACGACGCAGCCGGCCGACTGGCGGGCTGGCTGCAACGCGCCGGCAACCGGTCTGCCGGCCGTGGCGGCGTATAGTAACGTGCTATGCGCGTTTCCCTCCGTTTGCGCCTGACGGCCGTCGTCGGCGCATCGCTCATCGCAGCGGCGAGCCTGCCAGGATCGATCATTCGCGTCGCCGCGCAGGCGCCGGCCGCGCCGGTCCAGGCCGAGCTTCCTCGCGTCTACCTCTTCGCCACCGGCGGCACCATCAGCAACCGGGACGGCGGCCGGCTGACCGTCGACGAGCTGCTCAAGTCCGTGCCGAACCTGAGCCAGCGGGTGCGCGCCGAAGGCGAGCAGTTCGCCAATGTCTCGAGCGGCCAGATCACGATGGACCAGTGGCTGGACCTCTCGCGGCGGATCAACGACCGCTTCAAGAAAGACGCTGACCTGGCCGGCGTGGTCGTAACGAGCGGCACCGACACGCTGGAAGAACTGGCCTACTTCCTCCACCTTACCGTCCGCGACCCCCGGCCCGTGGTCGTCGTCGGATCCATGCGCAATCCGAGTCAGACCGGCTACGAAGGGGTTGCCAACCTGGATGACGGGTTCCGCGTCGCCGCCGACCCGGCATCGCGCGACATGGGCACGCTCGTCGTGCTGAACGATCAGATCAACTCCGCGCGCGAAGTGACGAAGAACGACGCCAGGCTGCTGAACACCTTCGGGTCCGGCGACTATGGCGAGCTCGGGACCGTCTTCGACCGCGTGGCGTTCATCCGCAAGCCCGTCAAACGGCACACCGCGAAGAGCGAGTTCGACGTCGCGGCCATCACCGCCTTGCCACGCGTGGACGTCATCCTGACCTACCAGGGCGCGAACGGCGACCTCATCAAGGCAGCGGCCGATCTTGGGGCCAAAGGCATCGTCACGGCCGGCGCCGGCACCGGGGCGCTCAGCGGCAGCCAGGGTCAGGGCGTCTCGCAGGCCACGGAGAAGGGCGTGTTCGTCGTCTCGACCACACGCACGGGCGCCGGCAGCGTGGGCACCGGCGGCCGCGGCGGGACCAGCCGCCGCATCCAGGGCGACGACCTGCAACCAGTCAAGGCGCGAATCCTCTTGATGCTCGCGCTCGCGACGACCTCCGATCCAGCCGAAATTCAACGCATGTTCCGAGAGTACTGAGCGGAAGGTCCGGGGTGAAAGGCGCGGGAAGTCCGGAGTGAAGGGCACGGGAAGTTCGGGGTGAAGGGCGTTTGAAGTGCGGAGTGGAATGCGTGGGAAGTCCGGAGTGGAAACCGCCCGAGGTCCGGAGTGGAAGGCGCTCGAGGTCCGGCGCTAGCGCGCGACGCCTAGATGCCGGGGCGCGGACTTCAAGCGCTTTCCAGTGTGGACCTCGAGCGCGTTCAACACCGGACTTCAAGCGCTTTCACTCCGGACTTCGCCCGCGAGTCGCCGCGCCTCCAAGCTCGAGGCGCGCTACGAGCGCCGCGTGCCCTCGCGCCTCCAAGCCCGAGGCGCGCTACGAGCGCCGCGGACCTCGTGCGCCCTTCACTCCGCACCTCGAGCGCTCGTCACGCCGGACTTCAAGCGCGTTCCACTTCGGACCTCCTGTGCTTTTCACGCAGGACTTCGGGTGCCCTTCACCCCGTACTTCAGGCGCTCTCCACGCCTTACTTCCTGCGCTCTTCATCGAGCAGTCCTTGCGCGTAAGGCCCGACCCAGCTGTAGCCGGTCCGCCGTTCAATTTCGATCTCGGCAAGGCGGTACTTGATTACGCCGTCCCGGCCCGAGTAGATCGGGCGGTTGGTACCGATCTCGTAGAAGCGGGCCCAGAGCGGCGGCGCGTTCGGGTCCTCCACCATCACCACGTCGTAACCGCCCGGTCCTGAGGGATCGGGACGTCGCTCGGTGCGCCAGCCGCGGATCTGCACGGCCTTGAGCCACTCGATCGCGGCATCGATGGCGGCCTGCGTCTGGCGGTCGCGTGGCTCGATCGAGCGCAGGAAGCTGACGATGGTCACGGTCTCGCGGCCGCTGATCGATGGATGTTCGTAGGTGCGGCCGCGCGCAGGCGCGAGCGTTTTCGCGTCGTGCTGCTGGCACCAGCCAGTGAGCCGGCCGTTGACGCGAATCTGCGAGGCCAGAATCACGCGCTGGGCGCGCGTGACGGCCGTCCGCCGCGCGGCGGCGGCGAGTCGCGTCGATGCCGGCGAACGGCGGGCGGGCCAGCGCGACCGACTGCAGGAGCGTCGCGGCCGCGATCATCGCGTCGTCGTTGAACGTGATGTGGCGCGAGTAGTCGTTGCGGAGCGGGAAATACTGCGGCCAGCCTCCGTTTGGATACTGGGCCGTCAGCAGGTAGTCGATCCCGGCGAGCATCGACGCCTGTGCGCGCTCGTCGCGGGTGGCAGTGGCCATCCGAGCGAGAAACTCGATCTGCCGCGTCGTCGCGCCATTGTCGATGGTCGAGTCGTCGAGCGCGCGATCGGCCGTGAGACGCGCGCGATCGGCGTCCGTCAACGGCTGCGCCATGTCGAGGTTTTTGGGCCAGCCGCCGGTGTGCCGTTGATAGAGGCGCACGTTCTCGGCAACCCGCAGCGCTTCGGGTGTGGCCAGCCACGACGCTGGCTGGCGCGCGACCTGGTCCCACGTCAGTGCGGGCGGGCTCTGCGGGCCAGCGACGGCGGGGCCGGGCGGCCGCGGCAGCGGCGCCGCGTTGGCGCGAACGGCCGACGGGTACGCGGCGACGCGACGCGGGTCCCAGCCGTCGTTGCCACCAAGCACGACCTCGGTCGTCAAGTCCGCGAGCTCGGCTGGCGTTGGGACGCGCGCCCAGGCGGCGCGCGCGGCGACGCTGCCGCCCGCGCCGCTGGTGCCCGCTTCGAGATAGCGAACAGTCTTCTCACGCTCGGGCCGGTCCCAGTTGTTCCAGCCCGCCGGGCGCACCACCTCGCCCATCGTCGTATTGATGAATGCCACGTGCGAGAACGCCCGCCACGGGCGACCGAGGTACGTGCGGGCGCCGGCTTCACCACTGACGATGCTGTTCAGGAACACGAAGCCGAATCGTTGCTCCGCGGGCGTGGACGCGGCCGTGAGGTAGCCGTCCCGCCAGGCGCGAAGATGGCATCGCTCGAACACCGCCGTCGCTCCGCCGAAAATGAAATCGACGTGCCCGCCGATGAACGAGTCTTCGAAGTAGTGGCGGCCACGGTTGAGAAAGATCGTGTCCTGCCAGCCCAGCAGGCGGCTGTTCCTCACCGTGACGCGATCGCCGTCCACGCGCAAGGCCAGCGCTTGACCGACCGGCCCTGCCCCGTTCTCGATGGTGAGGTTCTCGATCGTGAAATCGTCGGCATCCACCACCATCGTCGGCGTGCGAAACGTGCCGATGGGCTTCCCGTCGAGCCCCACGTCAGACGCCTTGAGGTGGTACGTGATCGTCGTTCGTGCCGGGTCTTCGCCGATCAGCGTCACGAAGCGCTTCTCGCGCTGGACGTAGACGACCTCGCGATACGTGCCTGGCTTGACGAGGATGATCCAGCGGCTGGTCGCACTGGTGTTCTGCGGCGCGGCGTTGATCGCCTCCTGCACCGTCGCGAACTGTCCGGTGCCGTCCGCAGCGACGATCGCATCGACGCTGCGCTGGAGCGCGGCGACTCCACCCGCGAGCGGCTCGTCGCGAAAGTAGGGCGCCAGCGCGGGTACGACACGGCGCAGATCCGTGACGACGAGCTGAGCGAACCGCCGGCTGCCGGCGGCATTCAAGTGCGTACGATCGACGGCCCCGTCCGCTTGTCGTGGACTGAGCGCCTCGAGCGCGGCCGGACCCAGCCGCTCGGACAATTCGACGCTGGTGGCAAAGAGGTCGATCAGCGCGACGCGTTCCTCTGCCGCCAGCCGGCGCACCGCCTCGACGTATGGAATCTGCGACGATCGGATCTTGCCGGGATTGGCGGGGTCGAACAGGCGGCGAGTCAGTGACGTCACGAGCACCGGCGTCGCCCCGATCGCCCGCACGTCGCTGACGTACCGGCGCATGTTGGCGGTGTACGTCGTCGCCGGGTCCGTTTCGCGCTCGGGACCTTTGCCGGGCTCGTCGTTGTGACCGAATTGAATCAGGTAGTACTGGCCGCGCTCGGCAAGCGCGACCTTCCAACGGCCCTCGTCGATGAAGCTCTTGGAACTGCGCCCATTCGCCGCGGTATTCCTGACGTCGACGCCTTCGCGCGCCGATTCCTTGAAGCCGAGCCCCCAGCCCGAATCGTCAGTCACGGTCGAGTCGCCGACGAGGACGATGCGGACGGGCTGCTGGGCGTGAAGGGCAGCCAGGCGAACCGGATAAGGCAAAAGGCAGAAGGCAAAAGGCAAAAACGAAGAGCGTGCGAGCGGCCGTCATCGTGCTCTGCCTTTTGCCTCTGCCTTGTGACACGGCGGCTCGCAACCCGAGTCGCCCTACGTCCGTGCGCGGCCCGGGTTGTGCGGCTCTTGCCTTTAGAAGGTCACCCTCACTCCGATCTGGATGTCCCGCGGGTTGTTGCGGTCCTGATTCACGATGCCGAACAGCCCGTTGGTCGCGCGCGGGTCGGTGCCCGGATTCCAGAGCACGGTGTAGTTCAGGGCGTTGATCACTTCAAAGCGCACCTGCAGCCGCATTTTCCGGGGCAGCTCAAAGTTCTTGTAGAGGCCGAAGTCGAACAGGTGCAGGTTGTCGGACCGCAGGTGCGGCAACGTGGACGGGAAGTAGCGGACGTTGTTGCCGAGCTGAATGCGTGGATCGGCGCGCTGCTTCACCGGATCGTCGACGCCGTTGGTCTGGACGGGCGCGTCGTGGAAATAGAAGCAGGACGTGTCCCAGCCCGGCACGTCGAGTCCGGCGGTCCCGCCGGCGACCTTCTCGCCGATGTTCGACTTCAGGGTGAGCGGATCGCAGGCGCTGTCGTAGTAGACGCTGCCGAACGCCAGCGGGAACCCGCTCTGGTACTGATAGGTGCCGCTCAGCTGCCAGCCGCCGGCCAGTGCGTCGAGCCCGCTGCTCCAGTCTTTGCCCCAATGCTGGCCGCGCCCGAACGGCAGCCGCAGGCTGGTGCCGATAGACAGGCGGTTCGGCCGGTCGTTGGGGGAAATGCGATCCTCGAGCATCCCGTCGGCCGGATTGAGATAGTTGAGCTTGTCGCGCAGCGACGAGTGCGTGTACTGCACCGTGAACGAATTGCCGCTGCTGAATCGTTTCTCGAGCTGCAGCGACACCGCGTTGTAGCGGTCGGACCCGTTGTATTCCTCAGTCCCGAACGCCAGGAAGTGCGGGTACGGCCGCAGCAACTGCTGACGCTGGACGTTGGCGCCGTTGATGGTGCTGCCGGGAAGCAGTCCCGTGAACGGACTGGGAACGTTCTGGGTGAGCAGCGTCTCGTTGGCGACGTCACGCGTCCGCGACGTTGACAGGTACGACATCGGGATGTTGTTGACCTGGCGCGTCACCGGCAGGTTCGATCCACGCGAACCAAGATAGGTGAACCCGGTCACGAAGCCGCGCCCCAGATCGCGCTGCAGGTTGATCTCCCACCGCGTGTAGTAGGGCGTCGTCCGATCCGGCTGATACATCGTGCCGAGCGCCAGGCCCAGCTGGCTGCTGAGGCCATTCGCGGCGCCGACCGGCTGAACCAGTTGTCCGCTCGGGATGGGATTGGTCAGCGTGGCGCCGTTGAACGTGACGCCGTTGTCATCCGTCACGGTGACCGGCGTCGGCTGCGAGAACCCGGCTTGATTGATGTTCTCGAAGAAGTAGTCGTACGAGAACAGGCCAACCCCGCCGCGGATGACCGTCCGGTCGTCGAGCAGGTAGGCGAAGGCGCCGCGCGGCAGCACCTTGGTGGCCGTATTGTTCACCGGGCCGTCCGCAAAGAGCACGCCGCCGCGCACGTGGAAATCCGCCGGGGCGATCTGCGGAATCGGATTCAGGGCGTACGCCTGGCGAGCCGCGTTCTCGATCGGACTCGAGCTGGTGGTGTCGAACCCGCCGAGATTGCGGTCCTCGGACTCGGACATGCCCGCGTTGATCTCGAGCCTGACGCCGAGGTTGAGCGTCAGGCGCCGGGTCGCGCGCCAGTCGTCCTGGAGGAACAGGCCGTGATACGACTGACGGAACTCGCCGGGCGACGCGATCTCGAACTGGCTGGCCACCGCCGTGTTCGCTGTCGCCACGGCGGTCGTCCCGGCCGTCGGCAACCCGAGCAGGAACTGCGCGAACGACTGCGCCCGGTCGTTCAGCCCGGCCGAATTGTTGGCCCGCGTGTAGGCGCCGTTGAACGCATAGCGGCCGGCGAGAAAGCCTTCGTTCGTGATCGTCCAGGTCTGCGCCCGGTAGTCGTACCCGGTCCGGATCGAGTGGGCGCCCCAGATTTTCGTCACCGTCGGCGCAATCGACAACGTCGTCATCGGACGATCGAAGCCGCCGTTCCAATCGGAGCGCTGGGATCCGAGTGACGCGATCGTCGAGTTGGCGTTCGTGGTGCTGAAGCTGCCAATCGTCATCAAGGGCAGGTACTCGTAGCCGCGCATCAGCTGCAACGCGGTCGACGAGAACTGGAGCGTGGCCGGATCGAACGTCTGGGCGGGATCGCGGTACTCGCCAAAACGTGCACCGCTGACGCGCACATCCAGCACCGTCGATGGCGAATGGACACGCGTGTATCCACCGGTGATGCCGAAGTTGCTCCGGTAGTCGAACCCGCGCGTGACGGCAAATCCGTCGATCACGCCGCCGGGCGCGCCGGGCGCATCCTGCGCCCAGTTGTAGCGATCTTCTTCGCGCTTGTTGTAGTAGCTCGTCACGAACATCCGATTGGCGGATCCGAAGTTGTGATCGACGCGGCCCATGAGCGCGCGGTAGTCGTACGGGCGGAGCCCGTTGGTCGCGAAGTTGCTCGCCGTGCCCGGGCGATTCGGCTGCGGGTAGAGCGCGGCGTAGGCCGCGGCGACTTGATTGATTCGGCCTGCCGGAATCACGTTGTTGTTGAAGGCGGTCCGCGTGGCGTTGGTGCCGGTGGCCGTCATCGGATCGAAGACCGGCGTCGTGAACTCGCCGAAGTCACCGGCCCGCATCCGGGCGGTCGGGACGGTATAGACCGCCGGCTCGGGCTGAATGTCGCGCAACCGCTCGTACGAGGCCATGAAGAAGGTCTTGTCCTTCACGATCGGACCACTACCCGTCGCAGTGAACCGGTTGTACTCACGCGTCGGCTTCGGCAGGTTCTGCCGTTGGCTGAGCAGCGGCGTCTCCGAGCGGTTGTCGTCACGATTGAAGTAGCCCGAAGCGACGCGGAGCGCGTTGGTCCCGCTCTTGAGCGCCAGATTCACGACCGCGCCGGCCGTGTGCCCGGTCTGGGCGTCGAAGGCGTTGGTTTGCACCTTGAACTGCGCGATCGCATCGGACGGCGGCGAGAACCCGACGCCGCGCGCGTTCGACATGTTCGGCGCGCCGTCGATCGTGAACTCGTTGCCGCCCAGCACGCCGTTGGCGACGATGCCGGCCAGATTGCCGTTGTCCATCGGCCGCGCGAAGTGCAGGTCCGACGAATCCACGATCCCCGGCGCGAGCCGCGTGAGCATGTAGGCGGTGCCGTCGCCGAGCGGCAGTTCCGCGATCTGCTTGGCGTCGATGGTCGTGCCGCTCACCCCGGACGACGTGTTCAGGAGAGGCGACTCGGCCACGACCTGCACGGTTTCATTGACGCCGCCGGCCTCGAGCACGATGTCGATGCGGAGCGCGTCGCCGATGCGCACGTCGGTCGAGGGCCGCACGATCTTCTTGAACCCCGACAACTGGGCGGTGACCGCGTATTTGCCGGGATTGAGGTACAGGGCCTGATACGCGCCCTTGCTGTCGGTCACCAGCGTTTGCGAAACGGTCGTCTCGGTGTTGGTGACGGTGACCGTCACGCCTGGAAGCACGGCGCCGGTGCTATCGGTGACGGTCCCGAGAATCGATCCGCGAAAGTCCTGCGCCAGCGCCGGGGACGCCAGCGCGAGCCACACGAACAGCACCCGCCAGGCGCCACGAATCACGAGTCTCGCCATGTTCTCCTCCTCACCGAGCCACAAACCGATGAGGTATTACCACTTTGAAATCTTCGACGTCAAGTGGCAATGCCAGTTCCGGCCTTACTTTTCTCAAGATCCGCCGGCTCGAGGCGCGGCACGAGCAGATGGATCACGAGCAGGGCGATCAGGTACGCGCTGCCGGCAATGAAAAAGACCAGGACGTAGCTTCCGGTCGCCTGCAGGATCGACGCGGTCACCTTGGCGATGAGCATGCCGCCGACGGCGCCGGCCATGCCGCCGAATCCCACGACCGACCCGATGGCGTGGCGCGGAAACATGTCGGACGTCAGGGTGAACAGATTCGCGGACCAGCCCTGGTGGGCGGCCGCCGCGAGACCGACGAGCCCGACCGCCACCCAGAGGCTGGTCACGGTCGACGCGAACACGATCGGCGTCACGGCGAGCGCGCAGATGAGCATCGCCACCTTGCGCGCGCGATTGACCGTCCAGCCGCGCGCGATGAACCACGACGACAGCCAGCCGCCGCCGATGCTGCCGACGTCGGCGATCAGATAGATCACGACGAGCGGCGGCCCGACCTCCGTCAGCGTCAGTTCGTGGTTCGTGTTCAGAAAGTCGGGAATCCAGAAGAGGTAAAGCCACCAGACCGGATCGGTCAGGAACTTGCCCAGCGCGAACGCCCAGGTCTGGCGGTACTTGATCAGGTCGAGCCAGGCGATGCGCACCGGCGGATCGAGCGGATCGGCGCGGATGTAGGCGAGCTCGGCCGCGCCCACGCATCGGATGGTCTTCGGGCCGGCGGTAGAGCAGCCACCAGGCGATCAGCCACAGAAACCCGACCGCACCAGTCGCGACGAACGCCCAGTACCAGCCGTAGGTCAGGGTGATCCACGGCACCGATCAACGGCGTGACCAGCGCGCCAATGTTGGTGCCGGAGTTGAAGATGCCGGTCGCGAGCGCGCGTTCCCGCTTCGGGAACCACTCGGCGACGGTCTTGATCGCGCCGGGAAAATTGCCGGCCTCGCCGAGGCCGAGCAGGAAGCGCATGCCCATGAATCCGGCCACCGACGTCGCATAGCCGAACCCGAACATCCCGAGAATCGCCGCGAAGTACGGCCCGACCGCCACCGCCTCGGCGTGCCCCATCGCCGCGAGGCTCCAGAGGACGATCGCGATCGCAAACCCGATCCGCGTGCCGACCCGATCCATCAACCCGCCGGCGATGAGAAACCCGATCGCGTACGCGAACTGGAAGGAAAAGACGATGTCGCCGTAGTCCAGTTCGCTCCAGCCGAACTCCGTCGACAGCGTCGGCTTGAGCAGACCGATCACCTGGCGGTCGATGTAGTTGATCGTGGCGGCAAAGAACAGCAGGCCGCAAATGATCCACCGGACGTATCCGGTCCGTTGAGGAACGGCCGCCGCGGGAGGTTGGAGCACCGGCTCTCTCATGCGTCAAAACCTCTCTTGGCCCGGCCTTGGGCCCTAGATCGTCGGGTTCCGCCGGTGAATCGCGAACTCGCGGTGACCCAGCGCTTCGGCGGCGGTCAGCTTGCCTGACGCGACAGCAAGCACTTCGTCGAACAGCCGATCGGCCGCGCCGTCGAGCGTTTCGGTGTCTGCGATGATCCCGCTGACGTCGAGATCGAGGTTGTCCGCCATCATCTGCGCGGTGCGCGCATTGCCGGTCATCTTGATGACGGGCGCAATCGGATTGCCGGTCGGCGTGCCGAGACCAGTGGTGAAGACGACGACCTGCGCGCCGCCGCCGACCATGCCGGTGACCGACTCCACGTCCAGTCCGGGGGTGTCCATCACCGTGAGACCCGGACGCGTCACTCGCCCGGCGTACGGCACGACGTCGACGACCGGCGACCGTTCGCCGCCTTTGTGGGTGGCGCCCAGCGACTTCTCTTCGATGGTGGTGAGTCCGCCACGAATGTTGCCGGGCGATGGCTGCGTCCCGCGAATGTCGAGGCCAAGCGCCATCGCCTCGGCCTCGACGCGATCGATCACCCGCAGCAGCCGCTTCCCCACCTCGGGGCGCGAGGCGCGCGCCGCAAGCAGGTGCTCGGCGCCCATGATCTCGGCGATTTCGCCGAGCACGGCCGACCCGCCCAGATCCACCAGCCGGTCGGCCATCCGTCCGAGCGTGGGGTTGGACGCCAGTCCCGAGGTGTAGTCCGATCCGCCGCACTTGAGCGACAGCACGAGCGACGCGACGTCGCACCATTCGCGCGGCACGTCGGCGAGGTCGTTGGCCAGCCGCCGCGCGATCTCGCGGCCGCGCTCGATCGTGCGCAGCGTGCCGCCCTCGACTTGAATCGCGATCGATTCGGCAGGCTTGCCGGCGGCGCGCGCGGCCTCGACCAGCGTCTCGGCGATCACCTGTTCGCACCCGAGCGCCACCACCAGCACGGCGCCAACGTTGGGGTGTCCGCAGTAGGCGGCCAGCGTTTCGTGCGTCGCGAGCAGGTCCGGCCCGAGCTGGCCGCAGCCGGCCAGATGCGGCAACGCCACGACCGAGGCCGGCAGCGGCTCGGCGATGCGCTCGGTCACCACGGCCGAGCAGATGACGGTCGGCACGATCAGGACGTGATTGCGGACACCGACGCGGCCGTCGGGTCGCGGATAGCCAAGAAAGCGGGTGCGGTCAGCCACGCGGGCCCTCCGGCGGTTCGACATCGGGCTCGGCCAACCGGGGCCCCGATCTGGCCGGACGAGCGAGATCGCCGCGGCCGCGACTGCTCGCGACGTTGTGCGTGTGCACGTGCGCGCCGGCCGCGATCGGCGCCGTCGCGAGCCCGATCGGGCTGCCGTACTTGAGGATCGGTTCGCCGGCGGCAATCGCCACCAGCGCGACCTTGTGGCCCGGGGGAATCCGCTCGGTCACGCACACGTGGTGGCCGCCGAGGTCGAGGGTGCGTCCCGCGTCGAGCGCTTCGAGCGCCGTCGCGACGTTGTCGTGATCGCTGATGACGAGCGCGGACTTCACTGGTTGACTCCGCTGGCCAGAAAGCCGCCGTCGACCGCGAGAATCTGCCCGGTCACGAACCCGGCGGCATCCGAGGCGAGAAATACGGCGGCGCCGACCAACTCATCGAGCTTGCCGAACCGCTTCATCGGCGTGCGGATCAGAAACTCCTGCCCGCGTGGCGCGTCGAGCAACGCGCGATTCAGATCGGTCCGGAAGACCCCGGGCGCGATCGCGTTGACCGTCACGCCATGCGGGGCCCATTCGACGGCCAGCGCCCGCGTGAGCCCCGCCACCCCAGCCTTGCTCGCCGTGTACGCCGCCACTTCGAAGAGCCCGACGAACGAGGAGAGCGAGCCGATCGTGATCACACGGCCCGATCCGCGCGCGACCATCGGTGCCCCGAACACCCGGCACGAACGGAACGTCCCGGTGAGATTCGTCTCGATGACCGTGTCCCAGTCGGCGTCTGACATCGCCAGCGACGGCACCCGTTTGGTCGTGCCGGCCGCGATGAGGACGATATCGATCGCGCCGAACGCCGACAGGCAGGCGTCGCGCGCGCGTTCGAGCGACGCGGTGTCGGCGACGTCACACGCCACCCGCAGTGACCGGCGGCCTTTGGCTTCAACGTCGCCGGCCACGGCCGCCACCAGATCTTCACGGCGCCCGGTCGGGACGACATCCGCGCCCGCGTCGGCCAGGCCGAGGGCGAGCGTGCGTCCGATGCCGCTCGTGCCGCCAACGACGACGGCAACGCGTCCGGTCAAGTCGAATGAAGCGGGAGCCATCAGGACGAGCGTCTCCTTCTGACAGGACGCGGATCGCCGGCGGCGTTGGCGTCGGGCACGGCGGCCGGCTCGCTGGGCTGATCGGCCGGTTCCTGCGCCTGATGACGGCTGGCCTGCAGGAGATGCTCGTTCATCGCCACCCGCGCCGCCTCGGCGTCGCGCGATCGCACCGCCTGATAGATCCGCCGGTGCATCTCCGCGGCGTCGCGCAGATCGCGCTCGGAAGCGCGCTCCGCCGTCTGCCGCCGCCGTTCGTAGTACAGCGCCGAGACCATCTCGACGAGCGACGCCACGATCGGGTTGCCGGACGCGCCGGCGAGCGAGCGATGGAAGTTGATGTCGTGGAACAGGAAGCGTTGCGGGTCCTGCATCGACGCAAACAGGCTCGCGACCTCTTCTGCGAGCGTCGCCAACTGCTCGGCCGTTGCCCGATCCGCCGCAAGACCCGCGGCGCCCACTTCCAGGATGCGTCGCGCTTCGTACATCTCTTCGCGAGTGAACCCATGCAAGGCGGCCAGAAAGCTGAGCGGCTCGCTGCCCAGGGTCGGCGGCCCTTCGGGAATGTACGTCCCCGAGCCGTGGCGCGACTGGACCACCCCCATCGCGGCCAGCGCGCGCAAGCCGATGCGCACGGTCGGCCGGCTGACGCCGATCTGGGTCGCGAGCTCGCGTTCGGCCGGCAGCCGGTCGCCCGGGCGAAGGGCGCGGCGCTCGATGAGGTCGCGGACGTGCGCCACAACCTGCTCGGTGCTGCCTTCGGAGGGGCGCGCGTCGGGCCGGCTCTGGCGACGGGAAACCATGTGGTTGGAGGTCATACCTCTTGGGATTCCCACTTGTCAATCGCCGCCGAGCACGCGAACCGCGGCCGCGACACGGCGTCGCGGCGAAGCAAGTAGATCTATGCAAGTTACTGTAATTGAAATAGATACTGCCGACGCCATCGCGTCACGACAATTGGTTGCGCGCCGGCAGAGTGGCTTAGCCACCACGGGTCACCCGCTCGTTCCTGACCGTGCCGTTGATCCGGACGTTCGAAAAGACGACGTCACGCACCCCTTCCAGTCGATCGCCCTCGGCGACCCCGTCGAACTGGCAGTCGACGATGCGGATGTCGGAGATTGGCGCGCGCGCGTAGCCGCGCAGGAGCAGCCCGTACCGGCTCTTCTGGCTCGTCACGTTGCGGACTTCGACATCGCGCAGGATCGGCGTGTGCGGGCCGCTGTCGGCTTCCTCATAGAAGAAGTCGGCGGCGACGATCGCTTCGGCCACCTGGCCCACCGTGATGTCGCGCATGTAGACGTGCTCGACCAGACCGCCGCGCACCGAGTTGTTCTTGAAGCGCAGCGACGCGGTCGAGCTGCGGGCTGTCCATCTTGCACCGCTCGGCGAAGATGTTGCGGGCGCCGCCCGAGATTTCACTGCCGATGACGACGCCGCCGTGCCCGTCTTTCATCACGCAGTCGCGAATGACGACGTTCTCCACCGGCACCTTCACGCGCCGGCCATCGTCGTTCCGCCCCGATTTGAGCGCGATGCAGTCGTCGCCGGTGTCGAAGGTGCAGCGCTCGATCAGGACGTCGCGGCACGACTCCGGATTGCAGCCGTCGTTGTTCGGCCCGTGGCTGCGAACGGTCACGTCGCGTACCGTGACGTTGGTGGACAGCACCGGATGGATCTCCCACATCGGCGAGTTGACGATGGTGACGCCCTCTATGAGCACGTGCTGGCATCGGTACGGCTCGATGAAACTCGGCCGCAGGAATCCATCGTCCCCGTAGCGGCGCTCCGCGACCGGCGCGCCGGTCGCGACCTGTTCGATGAGGCGGGCCCGCGCGGCGGCCTGAGTGCCAGCGGCCGGTCGCGCGCCGCCCTTCCACGGCCACCAGTGCGCCTCGCCCGCCTGTCCGTCGAGCGTCCCGCGGCCGGTGACGGCGACCTGCTGCTCCTCGAACGCGTAGATGAGCGGCGCGTAGTTGAACAACTCCATGCCTTCGAAGCGCGTGAAGACGACGGGCAGATAGGCGCGCGGATCGCGCTGAAAGAGGAGCGTCGCCCCGTCGGAGACGTGCAGGTTGACGCGGCTCTTCAAGCGGATGGCGCCGGTCAAGAACCGGCCGGCCGGGACGACGACTCGCCCGCCGCCCGCGGCGGCGCACGCCCCGATCGCGTCGCGGATCGCCGCCGTGGCGTCGGTCGATCCGTCACCGCGGGCGCCGAACTTCGTGATGTCGAAGTCGCGGGCCGGGAACACGGGCGCAGTGATGCGCGCGAGGATGGCGTCGCGCTCGGCCCAGCCTGGGGCCTGCACCTCGCGGGATCGCGCGACGAGGCGGCCCGGGGCGAGCGCGAGGCCGACGCCGCCGCCGGCCAGGGCGGCGAGAAAGGCCCGTCGGGAATCAAACCAGTTCGACCGTTCAGGCATAAGTGGACAACCCAATCCGGAAACACGGCGTGAATGCGCAGCATAAACCGCGGAGGGTGCCCGATCAAGCTTGCGCCGGTTCGGCCGGCAACGATAAGCTTTTCGCCTTTGACTGGCTTGTCCACTTGAGGACCGCCCGAAGGCTGGAGTCATGACGCGTCACGAAATCACTCAGCGCCTCGAAACGTCGGGCGTCGTCGCCATCATCCGGCTGAAGGACGGCGCGGCGCTGCCGCGCGTCGTCGACGCGCTCGCCGAAGGCGGCGTGCGCGCGCTCGAGATCACGATGACCGTCCCCGGCGCCGTCGAGCACATCCGGCAGGTGGCGGCCACGCTGCCGGAAGGCTTCGTGCTTGGCGCCGGAACGGTCGTGGATGCGGAGACGGCGCTCCGCGTCGCCGACGCGGGCGCGCGCTTCATCGTGAGCCCGGTGTTCCGGACCGCGGTCATCGAGGCGGCGCATCGCCGCGAGATTCCGGTGCTGCCCGGCTGCTTTTCTCCGACCGAGATCCTCGACGCGTGGGATGCCGGCGCGGACATCGTGAAGGTGTTTCCGGCGACGGCGCTCGGACCGACCTACTTGAAAGATCTGCGCGGGCCGCTCCCGCACGTCAAGCTCTGCCCCACCGGCGGCGTCTCGATCGACAACGCCGGCGACTGGATTCGTGCCGGCGCCGCCGCGGTGGGCGTCGGGTCGGCGCTGGTCGATGCCCAGGCGGTCGCCGTCGGCGACTTCGCGCGGATTCGTGTCAACGCCGCGCGGATCGTGCAGAACGTCGCCGACGCGCGCGCAGGCGGGTCGGGGTCAGACCGCCGAGGAACGGATCACGATGCCCAAAGTCGTGACGTTCGGCGAGATCATGCTGCGGCTGAGCCCGCCGGGCTTCGAGCGCTTCCTGCAGACGTCCCAGTTCGTCGCCACGTTCGGCGGCGGCGAAGCCAACGTGGCGGTGAGCCTGGCGCAGTTCGGCGTCGAGAGCTGGTATGTGACGCGATTGCCGGCGCACGCGATCGGCGACGCGGCGGTCAAGGCGCTCCGCGCCGAAGGCGTCCGCACCGAAGCGATCCTCCGCGGCGGCGATCGGATCGGCGTCTACTACGCCGAGAGCGGTGCGAGCCAGCGGGCGTCGGTGGTCATCTACGACCGCGCCCGATCGGCGATCAGCGAGATGGATCCCGCCAGCGTCGATTGGGACGCGACGTTTCGCGGTGCCGACGTGGTTCCACGTCACCGGCATCACGCCGGCGCTCGGCGCCAAGGCCGCCACCGCCACCCGCGACGCGATCGCGGCCGCCCGCGCGGCGGGGGCGCGGGTCAGCGTCGACCTGAACTTCCGCCGCAAGCTCTGGACGGAGGCCGAGGCGCAACAGGTGATGCGCCCGCTCGTCCGCGACATCGATCTCGTCATCGCCAACGAAGAGGATCTGCAGGCGACGCTCGGCATCGAGGTCAGCGGCGTGCACGTCGCCGGCGGGCAGCTCGACGTGCAGGCCTATCGCGCCGCGGCCGAACGCGTCTCGACGGATCTCGGCGTCAAGGCGGTCGCGATCACGCTCCGCGAAAGCCAGTCGGCGAGCGATAACGGCTGGTCCGCGGTGCTGTGGGACGCGCCGACACGCGCGTTCCATCAGAGCCAGCGCTACGACGTGCGCCTGGTCGATCGCATCGGCGGCGGCGACAGCTTCGCGGCCGGGCTCATCTACGGCCTGGTGACCGGCCGGTCCGCCGACGCCGCGCTCCGGTTCGCCGTCGCGGCGAGCGCCTTGAAGCAGACGATTCCTGCCGACTTCAACCGCGTCACGGTGAGCGAAGTGGATCGGCTGGTCGGCGGCGACGCCTCGGGACGGGTGCAGCGCTAGCCGATCCAGTAAACTGACGGGCCTGGTGCAGGACCTCACCACCGGTTCGGTCACACGTCACCTGCTGAAGACCTCGAGCTTCATGCTCGTGACGATGGTCTTCCAGACGCTCTACTTCCTCATCGATCTCTATTGGGTCGGCCGGCTCGGCCGCGAAGCGGTGGCCGGCGTCGCGCTCGCGGGCAACGTGATGTTCGTCGTGCTCGCGATCACGCAGATGCTGATGGTGGGGACGACGACGCTCGTGTCGCACGCCGTCGGCCGGAAGGAGCACGCGCGCGCGCGGTACGTGTTCAATCAGGCGCTCGTGCTCTCGGTGGCGGCTGGCCTCATCTTCTTCGCCGTCGCGACGCTACGTCCGTCGGCTCTATACGTCGACGCTTGGCGCCGACGTGGCGACCGCGACGCTCGCGGACGACTACCTGCGATGGTTCGTCCCGGCGATGGCGCTGCAGTTCGTGATGGCGCCGATGAGCGCCGCCCTGCGCGGCACCGGCAATTTCAGACCCGGCATGGTCGTCCAGACGTCGACCGTGATCTTGAACATGGTGCTGGCGCCGTTTCTGATCTTCGGCTGGGGCACGGGAGTGGCGCTCGGCGTCGCCGGGGCGGCGATCTCGTCGCTCGTCGCCGCTCGTGATCGGCACGATGTGGATGACGACGTACTTCATGCCCGCCGGATCGTTCCTGACCTTCGTGCCGGCGGATTGGAGACCGGACCTGGCGGAGTGGCGCCGGGTGCTCGCCATCGGGCTCCCGGCCGGCGCCGAGTTCGCACTGATGGCGATCTATCTCTTCATCATCTACGCCGTCATCCGGCCGTTCGGAGCGGCCGCGCAGGCCGGCTTCGGCATCGGGCTCCGGATCATCCAGGCCGGCTTCATGCCGGTCGTGGCGCTCGGCTTCTCGGTCGCGCCGGTGGCCGGCCAGAACTTCGGCGCGGGTCATCCGGCCCGGGTGCGCGACACGTTTCGCGTCGCGGCGATCCTCGCCGTGTCGGTCATGGCCGTGCTCACCGTGCTCTGCCATATCGCGCCGGACGCGTTGATCCGAATCTTCTCGAACGATCCGGATGTCGTGCGCGTGGGGGGTGAGTACCTGCGCATCGTCTCGTGGAGCTTCGTCGCCTCGGGGCTCGTCTACGTCAGTTCGAGCATGTTCCAGGCGCTGGGCAATACGCTGCCGGCGCTGATGTCGTCGATCGTGCGCGTGATCGCCGTCAGCGTGCCGGTGATCCTGCTGGCGCGGCTGCCGGGCTTCGAGCTGCGCTGGGCCTGGTACATCGGCGTCGCGTCGGTCGCGGCGCAGATGGCGCTCAGCCTGGTGCTCCTTCAGCGGGAATTCCGGAGGCGGCTGCTGGCGCCGGCCGCAGCGTAGGACAGGTACGCAGAGATGGCAGGTACGACGGGTACGACAGGTACGACGGTACGACAGGTACAACGGGTACGATCCTGAAGAGCCGGCGTGTGATTCCGGCCAGACTCCTCGAGGCGGGCTTCCAATTCAGCTGTCCCGCCTGGAACGAAGCGGCCGGCGATCTCTGTCAAGAGTGGCGCGCGCGGCGGCGTGCTCGGGCCTTGGGCAACGTGAGCCGCCGCGACATGGACAACACGTCGGCGAGCGCGTCTCGATCGATCCGCGCCAGCCGGACCAGCACGACCGGATGAGGTCGATAGTAGTCCGTGAGGTAGTACGTCTCAGGTGCCTCCTCGAGGAGCCACGTGCGGTCCTCGAGGTTGACCCGGACGACGAGCGTCGCCGGTTCGGCCGACCGATGAGTCGCCAGGCCCGCCATGAAGGCGCCACCGACCTTGAGCAGCGGCGATCCGTCGTACTTGGTGGCGGCCTCAACGCCTGACAGTGTGAGGCCGAGCGCCCTGACCGGCTCGAACGGGTCAGAGGGACGCGGTACGACCAACTTACGGATCATCGGTCGCCATACTATCCGCGACGCGCCCGATTGCGTCCTCCGCGGCCTTCGGAGGTATAATTCACAGTTCGTTCTTCCCCAAGTGGGCCAGTAGCGCAGCTGGGAGCGCGCATGAATGGCATTCATGAGGTCACCGGTTCGATCCCGGTCTGGTCCACCATCCTTTCCTTCCCTTCCCGATCGGCTGCAAGTAGCTGAACGCCGGTCGCGGTTGCGGCGGTTCCAACAAAGCCGTTACCGTCGAACGAAATTCCCTCCGGAAAGAACAGCTGTTGGAACCGCTGGCGCTGGTCGAGCGACGCCTGCACCCAGAGGTCGGCGGCGCGCGGCAGGACGCGCTCTGCGAACGCCAGGATGCCCTCCACGTCGAGTTCGTCGATTTCGGCGGCATGACGGTCGATCCGCAGCAGCGTGAGCTCCTCGCGCAGCTTCTCGGCGTGCCGGTCGTAGACGTCGATGTCGATCGAGCGCTCGAACAGGAACGCCTCGTCCAGCCGGTCGAGCTTCTTCTGAATGGCCTTCGCCCGGCGCTCGGCGTCCGCCAGGTCGGCGCGGACCGACTCCTTGCGCGCCTTCCAGATCTGGAGGACCGACTCCTTCAGCAGCCGCATGTAGCCGGGCGTCGGCTGCAGTCGGGCCAGCTCGTCGGCGAACAGCGTCTTCGAGCTTGGCCTTGGTCACGTTGACGCCGCGGCAGCCCGGCCGGCAGTGGTAGTAGGCGTAGTAGTCGCTGCGGCCCTTCGACCAGCTGCCCGTGAGGCCGCGCCCGCACGACTCACAACGCACGAAGTCGCGCAGCGGGAAATCCGGATGACTCCGGAGCTTCGGCGCCGCGCTCGGCAGGCGGCCTGACAGCACCGCCTGGGCCCGGTAGAAGAGCTCCGCGCGATGAGCGGCTCGAAGTCGCCGCGCCTGTCGCGCACGCCGTACTCCGGCACGTCGACGATGCCGGCGTAGAGCTGATTGCGCAGCAGCATGCCGATCGCCTGCGAGCTGAGTCGGCTGGCTGCGGCGATTCCGCAGGCCCCCGGTCGTCGCCTGCTCCAGGATCTGCTGCTTCGTGAACCGGCCGGTCGCGTACTCCTCGAACGCCTTGCGGACGATCGGCGCGCGTTCCGGGTCGGGCATCAGGCTCTTGCCCATCGAGCGCGGCGCGTTGATGTAGCCGAGCGGCGCCAGGAACACCCAGCGGCCGAGTTCGAGCGCGGCCTTCATGCCGGCGCGCGTGCGATCCGAGCGCACGTCGTTGTCGAACTGCGCGAACGCGGCGAGCACGCCTTCCATCAGCTTGCCGGTGGAGGTGTCGTCGATCGGCTCGGTCGCCGACCGCAGCGAGATGCCCAGCGACTGCAGGAGCGAGCGCAGCGCGAAGTGGTCGTACTTGTCCCGCGCGAAGCGCGTCAGGTTGAACACGACCACGAAGTGGACGCGGCCCTTGTTCGTGCGGCAGAACGTCAGCAGCCGCTGCAGTTCGGTGCGGTCCGCCGTCTTCGCGCTCTCGCCCTCTTCCTTGAAGCGCGCGAGGACGTCGAGCCCTTCGCGACGGCAGTAGTCTTCGCAGGCGCGGAGCTGGGTCGGGAGACTCAGGTTCTCGGTCTGCTCCTTCGTGCTGACGCGGATGTAGATGACGGCGCCGGCCATGGATCCGCAGCGTAGTCCCGTCGTCCGGCGCCTTCAAGGCGATTGTCGCGCTGGCATCGGCTCACGCGCTCGGCGTTCTGCTGGTGCAGGAAGACCTCGATCAGCGTGTGGGCCATCGCGTGCGCGTGGCGGCGAATCTCGTCGATCTCGTCGTCGGACAGATCGACGGCCTCGTCGCCGAGCAGCTCACGGCAACGCGGGATTGGCAGGAGGTCTCGCGAACGCGTTCGCGTTCGACCAGGTCGTCCATGGTGCGATCCGTCCTGACGTAGCCGGCGCGACGTGAGGGCGCGGACCTGTCCCGGACCATCACGTAATTGCCGGTCTTCGGCTCGATCGAGGCTCCCGTCAAGGCCGAAGCCACGCCGGAGGCGTGGGCCGAGCGTCAGCGAGGCGCCTTGACGGGAACGAGAGCGAGCCCACCATCGACCGCGTGATGGTCCGGGGCGCTCGACGTGCGGTCGCGCCGCCGGAGCGCTGGTGCAGTCGGCGGCGCGGGGAGTGCGGCTGCGAGCGCGGTGTCCCTGTTTGCCACTGAGGCCAGGCCAGAGAGCTGAGAGACGACGGACGAGCGGCGCGCGGTCGACGTGGAGTGTGCGTCGAGTGACGTGCGGTTCGGTCTGCCTCGTCTCGAACGCAGGTTCGCGGCGGACCTGACAGGTGATCGTCCGTGTGCGCGCTCGTTACCGGCGCCGCCGGGCCAGACCATGACTCAGACACGCGGGGCGTGAGCGACCCCCTGGAGCGGCGTTCGGGCGATCGCAACGCCGTAGAGGGGGGTCGCTCACGCCCCAATTGCTCGCTGCGACGTCGATTTGGCGGCGGCACCAAGCGCCGCCTGGTCTGCGACCTGGAGGTCGTGACGTCGAGCGCTGCGGCGGTGCGCCGGACTCGCGCGCCGACGCCATCTCGTTGCGCAGACTCGCTGTTCGCGCGATTCCTGCCCAGAAATCAGCACGTTCCGCCGAGCTGTGGTGATTCGTCTCCTCGCATTAAGGCGAGTCGTGGCGGAGCTCGCCGACTAGAACGCGGGGTAGAACATAGCGTCCTGAGGGGTGTTCTACCCCTGTTCTACCTCGTGGCGAGCCAAGGGGGAGGGGAGCCGATAGCATCTGAGACTGTTAGCTCCCCCGTCGGCCCCCCAAGGGAAGGCTTCCCCGGAGGTTCTCGGCTGCTACGATTGGCGTGCCGTGGCCATCGTCAAGAGCAACCCCCTCCGCCTTCAGGGCCCATGGGCGGCGGGCTACGTTCTTGAACGCCAGCACACGCTGAGCAGCGAGTTTCTGGGCCACGACTCGTACGGGCACGCCCAGTTCGATACGAAGAAGTGAGCTGGGCGAGCTGGTGTTCCGGTTGAAGAACCGGAGCGACAAGCACACGCTGCGGGACATCGCCGACACCGCGGCCGACTTCGTGAGCAAGTGGCGGCGTGAGATGGATGGCATCGTGCCCGTGCCGCCTTCGCGCCGACGGGCATTCCAGCCGGTCGCGGAGATTGGGCGGGCTCTCGCCAATCGGCTTGCGATCCGGTCATTGAGGCGGCCGTCACGAAGACCAAGGAGACTCCGCAGTTGAAGGACGTCTTCGGCTACGATGAACGCGAGAAGCTCCTTGATGGTGCGTATTCCTTCGATCGGCAGCTCGTTGACCGGCGCAGGCTGCTCCTGGTTGACGACCTCTATCGGTCGGGCGCCACGGCTGCCGTGGTCGCCCAGGGGTTGATTGACGCGGGGGCTTCGGCGGTCTACTTCTTGGCTATCACGAAGACTCGGACCAGGTCATGACGAAAGTCTTCATTGCCGGCTGGCGCCAGATTACGCGGCTCCCCGCCGAAGTGAAGGCCCGTGTCGACACGATGATCAACAAGGGTTTCCAGATCCTTGTCGGTGACGCCAACGGCGCCGACAAGGCATCATTCGGTTCGTCTGCTCGCTCTGACTGGCATTCGTGCCGGTCGAGCGCCTGTAGCCGAAGGCGCGACTGCCCTGACCGAGGTCGACCTGCGGGCGATGCTGGAGCGCGCAACCGGGTTTCGGCCGAACGTCGTGGAAGGACGATCATGATCGACGTCCGCCATCAGGCTCTCCCCTGGACAGTCATCGTCGAGCCCGACGCCGAGGCCAAGTTGCTCGTCGTCGTGACCGTGTACGAGGTGTCAGCATGACCGAACGATCGCTGCAGGTCACGTATCGTAAGGGCCGGCCCTTCGCCGCCTACCTTCACTTGTCGCATGCCACGGGCGAGAACATGCGCGCTCCGTGGCCACAGCTGACGGGCTCCTGGTCGTCGACTACAACAGCGATGGGCGACCAGTCGGCGTGGAGATGACGGCACCTCAGGCCGTGTCGTTGGAGCGCATCAACGAGCTCCTGGCGTCGCTCGGTCAGCCGCCGCTCGCGGACCACGAGTTCAAGCCCGTGAAGGCCGCGTAGGTCAAACGTTTCGCCGGCGGCAGGGCGGCCAGTCCGACACAGTTGAATCGGGAGCAGGGCATCCATCAGACTCTCATGGGAGTAGACATCAGCGCTGGCGCGCCTGTATAGTCCCCTCACACGTTGATGGGTCTGACGAATACCCCCTCGGATCTCCTGCCGGGCAGTGTGCCGTGTCAGAGGCCCACGGGCGGACAGGGCTGTAGCCCGACCGCGCGCTACCGCCGTCACCGGCTCACTCTCGTTGGTCAAGCCAGGACTCGACGAGTCCGGTCAACAACGCAGCACCAAGGCTGACCCGGCGACGGATCGAGTCGCCGCCCACTGCGACGGGTGCTCATGCGCCTGCGCAAAGACCATCCGGACGGCACGCTCCCTCAGCTCGGTGGAATACTTGCTCGGTCGACGCATGG
Organism: uncultured Acidobacteriota bacterium; assembly: GCA_963816795.1. Lineage (GTDB taxonomy): Bacteria > Acidobacteriota > Vicinamibacteria > Vicinamibacterales > SCN-69-37 > CAWFLT01. The sequence continues at coordinate 358,235 of CAWFLT010000014.1, forward strand.
GCTCCAGCGCTTCCTCGAAATATTGAGCACGCGGCAGCCAGGCCGGCAGTGGTAGTAGGCCTCGCGCCTTGCACGACCGTTCTCCGGACTACGTCAGAGGCTACTTAAGCCAGCCGACGGCTTTATCGATGTTCACGCCGACGCCGAAACGAAATTCCCCAGCCCGCTTGTCCATGGTTGCGTCCTTGGTCCACGTGTAGGCAACGAACGGTGACAGAAGTTCGAAGTTCACACCCAGTCTCTTCAAATACTCGCCACGAAGAAAGCCAGCGCGATGCCAACGGAGTCCAGCGGCGACGTGGTGCCTTTGATGAGCGCCTTGACTGCAACATTGCCGAGCGGGCTGCGCTTCGTCGACGCCAGATCACCGAACAGGAACCCAAACCCCACGTAGAACGATGGCGGATCGTCGAGACTCAGAGTGCCCTCATCGTCAACTGTGATTTGATCCTTCGACGTGAGGATCACGTCCGCCGAGATAAACCAGTGTTCGGCTGGACCGGAGAGGAAAGTCAACGATCGTGTCGGCGCCGGTTGTGCACTTGTCGCCGCCGGTGGCTCCTGGCGCGCGGCGGGCGCCTGCGGCGGTGCCGAAAGCTTCCCCAGGGCGCGTAACGCGGCGCCGCGCACTGTCGCCTCCTGATCGCGCACGGCCAGCGTCAACGGAAGGACCGCGTCCCTCGAGGCAAACTCCCCGAGCCCTTCGGCTGCAGCCGCACGGTCTGCAGGTAATGTCTCAACCAATACGCCGCAACTGAGGATCCGGAGCGGGCTGTAGGCGCCGAGGCCTGAAGGCGGGCATTGCTCTAGGAGTTCCGCCAATGCCTTCTTCATCTTGTCGGCCTCAGCCTCGTCAGCCTTTTGCTTGATCCGCGCTTGCAGGGACTTCAACAACACTGTGAGCTCGGCGTCGGGTAACCCTTGGGCCAACCTGACAGTTGGGCGATCGGCGGGAACTGACACTTGGGAAACGACGCTCGCACGCGTCTCACGGAAGGCATGCTCATGCGCGGTGATGAAAGGCTCATCAGTAACGACGATTGTCTCTTGATCCTGGTTTCCGTCGCCCTGACGGGCGAGGCCGCCGGCGCAACGAGCGCCCCTGCCACTTTCAGGAGCGCTTCTGCATCCTGCTGAATCTGTGACTGCCGTGCCGTCTCATTGACGACGATCTTTGGGACGCGCCCTTCAACGGTCAGATCGAGGCGCTGGTCCGGCTCCTTCTGCTCAGCGCCGTCTTCCAGGTGACCGCGCGAAGTGACGCGGTCTGGATGACCGCGGTGAGTAGGTAGTCTGCTTTGTCGGATAGCACTCGCGTCGAACTCTCCTTCGCAAGGCCCGGCAGAACCCGCGCGATGATCTTCGCGGCGCGGACGCGGCCTTGCAGGTCGAATTGATCGTGGCGGCCGGTCGCACACCCGAGCAGCTCCCACACTTGGTTCAACGCGACCGCCTGAGTATCCGTCAGAGTGGTGCAGTCGACCCTGCCGCCGGTTATCTTGCGATACGGAAAACTAGCAACCGTCTTCGGAGCAGGTTCGATGTTGGCGAGCGTGTCAGGCAATGGCCGGGCGTCCACGATCACCACCAAAACAGGGATGTGGTTCTCTGTGGTCGTTTGCGCGGTGGCGCTCACCGCCACCAGCATTGAAATCGAGAGCGAAAGCCCGCAAGCGAAGCGAACAGTTGTCATTGAGACCCTCACGTTACTGATTAGACGGACGCTGACGAACGATTCACGCGTCTCAGGGTACCGCGCCAGCTACTTCACTCAATCCAGGGCCAGTGGAGCGCTCTCACCTGCCCAATCGGAAAGGCCTCTCGACGGAGACCGGTGTTGCTGCCGAAAACAAGTGAATCTCGCGTGTCATGTGTTCACTATTGGGTCCCGGCACTGGCGTATCGTCTCTCTCGCAAGCCGGAAGACGCGAGCGGCGCCACAACAGCAAATGCGACAAGGGCTCGTCGGGTGGTGGGCCATCAATCGATGATCCATCGAAGTAGGATGTGCTGGACGTTGGACAGACTGAACGACTTGGGCGGACCAGAAAGTGGCTGGAACTGAAGGATGCCGGCGGGACGACAGTCCTGGATGGTCAGCGCCTGACGTGCTCCTCGGACGAGCTTTCGATCGTCGTACCGCATGGGGCGTGAGCCATCACCGTTAGGCGCACCGAGCCTGAACGCATGGGTGACAGACTCGCTCAGATCCTTCTTGCCGGGACACAGCTTGTCTTTCACGTCGCTCAGGTTAGTAATCCTCCCAACGTAGGTTCGACGCACCAGCACGCCTTCTTCTACTTCGGCTACCTCGACGGCATGGTGCCTGACTGCGGCGGCTTTCACTAGGTCAACGACACCGATGCCAGAAGCCGGCGTACCGCTATCTGGATCGTCAAGCGGCCATGTCGCCGCTTCAGAGTCGATCCCGCGTATCGGCGGAGCTGTTGACCCCAATGAACGATCGGATCATGCCAGCAGCAAGCGCTACGTAGGGCGCCGCGTACGATGTCGCGGTTTCCGTCGATGGTACGCTGCGGCCGGCGAGATCGATCGCATATGTAGGCTCGCCCGGAGCAAACATCTTGACGGTAAAGCGCCCGAAATTCGACTGCACGTCTCGCGTGAGGTCACGGTTGGCAGCGCCAACAACCAGGGTCCTGGCCGCGGCGTCGCCGCCGCGACTCGCAGCATCGTGACCGAGACAGGCCGGACACAACGGCATCTCGTCGAGATTCCCCCCGGCCCCCGCGTTGGCGTTGCCCGCCGGGAGAACGAGCAGAATTTGATCGCGAAGCAAGAGCCGCTTTTTCATCTGCAGGCTGAAGCTCTCACCTTCGTCATTGTCGATTTTGTAACTGAAGTTGACGATCCTCGCCCCGCGATCTTCCAGATAGTCGAACGCGATCTGAAATGCGCCCGCCCCGACGCCCAGGGTGTCGCTGGGCTGGCAAGCGTTGCGAAGCATTCGGAAGAAGGTCAGCGGTGGAAGCAGGGAGTCGTTGCCGACGGTCTTCCTTACGCCGAGTGCGGCTGCAATCGAGGCGACAACGGTGCCGTGGCTCGCAGGCAAGATGTTGTTCCAGCTAGCAAATGGTGGCTGGATATCCCGGCAGAGTCCCAGGTGGCCGGTGCCCTTGTCCTCGTCTTTTCCACGGGAAATACCTGCGCCGTAGAAGTCGTCGAGATATCCATTTTCATCACGATCGGCGGGATCGGCGACCGGCTCTCGCTCGCCGTCCTTCTTGAGCTTCTCAGGGCTCGGCGCAAACATGACGACTGCCAAAGGGCCGCCGGTCGCATCGGCGAGCCCACCATCAGCGATTCCGATGACCGTCTTGCCGTCCAGCCTGCCCTTCACGTCCTTCAGGATTTCTGCCAGCAACTCGACGTCATAGGGCCATTGCTTCTTGGCCACGGGAATCCGAACGAGTGGTGGCGTGTCCAGGGACATCGCGTGTTCGGCTAAGGCGGCCTCGACCCGTGTCGGCTGCGGGATAGCCGCTGGGGCTACGGGCGGGTTTCCACCGCGGCCTCCGCCTCCGCGTCCACTTCCGCCGGCTGCCGGCGCGCCAGCAGCCGGCGGCGGGGCGAACGGTGGAGGTGCTGGTGGAGGGGGCTCGAAGCGCTTAACGGCACTCCCGAGGTTCAACACCGTTACCTCACGTTTCGCAAGGCAAACCTCAGCAGCTTCGGCGCCGCATTGGAGCACCTTTGCAAGTTCGGCGAGCAAGAGCGCGCGATCGACGTTCGACTTGACCGCGATCTGCGTCCACACTGGCACTTCCGGAATCACGACGATGTCACCGATCTGCAAGGTCTCTGGTTTAATCGGACGAGGCTGCGTGGTTCCAGACTTTGACCTTCATCTGATCCGCGGGCCGATGCTGGCAGCCCCTTGGATGTCGCGAGCTTTTCGAACGTGTCGCCAGGCAATGCCTCGACCTCGACGTTGCGGCGAACCCGGACACAGGGACTCATCTGAATGCGCGTGCCTCTTTCGGATTCCATCGGTCGGAACTCAGTAGGTTTGGCCGCGCAGATGCGCTCAAGGAACGCTTCAGGCGTCAGGCCTACCGGAACAAGGACCAGGATCGGTTCCGCCAGCCGGGAGAGAACTTCGTTGATGGCAGGCGCGGAGCGGGCACCTGCTTGCAGGACGAAGGTCGGAGCCTCCGTGGAACTCTGCCCCTGACCAGGATCAGACCCAACGACTGATATTGCGATTGCGAGAAGCGTGCTGCGTGTGCTCCGCCTGCGCATAGCTACCGCCTGCAGTTGGCCGAGCTGCCTAGCAGGCCGCATGCGGAGACTGTATTCTTGGTGGCCCATTCGGTCGCCCATTCGCGGAAGTCAGGTCCGCCCGTTGCAGATGCCAGCGATGCCCCATATTCCTTCATCGTCGCGTCGCGATAGAACACTCTCGGAATTGACGCCTACTATCACACGAGTGTCGAACTGCTGCCTTGCCTCCCGCCGTGCGGTTGGGAACAAGGCGCCGCGCCACTATCACCGGGACACAGAGTTCGCCTTTGACGCGTCGTCAGCAGTGAAGAGATTGTTCTTTTCGCCTGGTGCGTAGAACAGACTGTCCCGTTGCCTGTCGCCGGTCGTTCGATGACGTCTCGACGACGACGTTGAAGCCGACGCGGTATTTTCCGTCTGTCGTGTTGCCGGCAACGCGCATCGCCGATGCAGCCATAGCCCGGATAAGATCACCTGTGTCTTCACGAGCTGATCCATTGAAAACGTCGCGACCGATTCATATCGAAAACCGACTGGACCGGCGAATGCCGGTGACACTTTGCAAATCGCAAAATCAGCCGACGCGTCTCTAGATGTTGCCAGATATCGTGGATGCTTCGTACAAGCGGCACTGTACGTTGTTGTGTGACCGTCATATGCAAAAGTGACCCCGCCCTGTGTCGGGACACAATGCGCGGCGGTCAGCATTCCTTAGGCCCCGACGAGGGCGGCGGTGCAAGCGGCCAGTGCCTCGAGCAGTCTTGAACGTCGTGTAGAGGGACGCCGGCCAGTCCCTGGAGGTGGCCTCCTGGCCGCCGCGGTAGTTCTGGTTCGCCGGGCGGCGGCGCCTGTTTGAGGTCCGTCACGCTCTTGAAGTCAATTGGGCCCGACGGTTCGGGTACGGGCGCCACTAAGGACTGTGGTACGGCGGCCGCGGCCGTTGTGGGAACCGCCGTCGCCGAAGCCTGAGGAGGTGTTGCTGGCGGATTGTCGCACGCGAAAGTCGACGAGTCCAGCTGCCAGTATCGAGACAACGAATAGCGTGCGCATTGAGTGACTTCGTGACAAGAAAGCGGCCGAGCCTGCGGCCAGCGTAAACACCTGCGTGGGAACGATCTTGCGGCTATCGGCATCGATGTCAATGTGCTAGACGGCGGCAGCGCGGTCCACAGCACGAGTTCGATGCCCGAGAGGCTGACGGTCGTGTTCGTCGATGAGAATGCCTCTCCAAGGCCGACGACGCGACGTCGAACGCGGTGACAAACGATACCGGCGCGGCCGGTCCGACAATGACGATGACAGCAAGCGGTGCGAACAGAGCCGCTGTGCCGCCGTGGCATCCACCGTGCCTCCGTGTCGACGACGGTCCTACCTCTTCCGCGATGCGCGCAACACTCGTTCATGTGTATTCAGACGGACAAGAAGATACGTTTCCCAGTGACATGTTCGAGTTCCGGTCTACGGGACGTCCGTCACTAACTCCGGCAGATGCACGATGAGAACGCGCGGCTGAAGCGCCTCGCCGCCGCCGGGCCCCACCGCCTCGATGCGCGGCAATCCTTTCCATGGTCGAAGGCCGCGGCGAGGTGCGCGTCGAGCGCGTCACTGTTTCACGAGCAGGGCTGACATCGTCGGTGACTCCCTAAATGCCTTTTAGCGTGAGGTCATGTCTCTTGGGAAGCCAAGGAAGCCCCACCTTACGGTGAAGGCTTTGAGGCTGGTCTTGGACGACCGGTAGTGGGCCGCAGCCAACGCAGCCGTCACTGACACCGAGCCAACCCGCTTCTCGAGAACAGAAACAACCCACAGTTGTGCGCGCTGGTCCGGCGCGACCGAACGGAAATGGAACGCCACGACACAGCGAGCGAGGCGTACGAAGTGGCCGGGCTCCAGATTCTATAACTCTCGCAAACGGCCTGTTCCCGTAGGCTGCGAAGAAGTCGCCGGAGCAGCGCGTTCGTTAGAGCAGGCTCTCATCGATCTCGACGTTCGATCGCGAAATGGCTCGCCGACGTACATTGGGTCGTTCACGTAATTGCGAGCGAGGAGGCAGAACCGATTAGCTCGCCAGGCTGGATTCGAACTAGGCCGCCGTCGAAGCGCCTCGACGATGCGGAGCCAGATCACCATCCGGTTCCAACTGGCGCTGTTCTGGTCCATATCCCTCACTTCGTTCGGTCTACGGCCGCTGAGCCACGCGGCCGTCGTGCCCAAGCGGAGCATCAGCCCGAGACGTCCGCTGAGCACATCTCGAGCCCAAGACCGCGAGCCCGGTGAGCACCACCGGCTCCTGGTCCGGGAACTCCGCGACGAGCGAGAGCTTCCCGCCCATCGCCTCCACGTAGTTCCGCAACGTCGAGATAAGGAGGTCGCTCCGCTGCTCGAGTCGCGACACGCTGTCCTGGCCAATACCCAGCGCTTCGGCCATCTTCTTCTGCGTCAACTTGTGCGCGCGGCGAAGTCCCTGCAGGGAGCGCTCCTCCGCGATGATCGTCGCTGCACGGGTCGCGATCTTCCGCTTGCGCTCCGGGCTCAGTCCCTTGCGAATGCGGTCGATGTTGTTCATGTCCTCCGCTCCTTCTTTTTCGGCTGGCTTTCACTGGTTCTGCCTTCAGCGCTGCCAGATGGCCATCGAAGCGTGTGCCTGCCTTCTCGATCAACTGCCGATAGAAGCGGCGTTGGCTGCCGCCGGACTTATCTCCACCGCACAGGATGACGGCCTTCCGTACCGGGTCGAAGGCGAACGCGAACCGCCACACGCCGTCGGTCGCATCGAAGCGAAGTTCCTTCATGTTCGCGTGTCGGGACCCGGCGAGCGTGTCCACGGAGGTCGCCCCATCTGTGGCCCGAAGACCTTCAATGCGTCGATGTGCGCGAGGAGCTCATCCTGCACGTCCTCGCCCAGCGCCTCGAACTCCGGCACGAACAGGCTATGGAAATCGACGTCCCAAGCCATGGATGATTATGGACTCAGTGAAATATGGCGTCAAGACCATATTGAAGGGCGAGTCTCGAAGCTGGCATGCCAGTCCGAAGGGACCGTCCCCCACGTCGGAGTCTTCGTGTCGCCGCCCCAGCGCGAATCGGGACGAAGCGCATGCCGCTCTGGAATGGTCTCATGCGTCGGGTTGGAGGGCGTTCATTCGACGCAGCCAATGGGAGACATGGTTCCAACTGACGCTGGTCAGGTCCACCAACCTTCGCTCGCCTGCATTCTTGAGCGAGCTTCGGTTGGCAAGCCAAACCTTCGCGTCCGCTTCAGGCGAAGGACACCCGCAAGCGAGCTCACGTCAGCGACGCGCGAAGGTTGCCCACCATAGCGCCGGCCTGTCCGCCGAAGCGCCACGCGCGAAGGTTGCAGGATCTGCACCTCAGCGAGCCTCTGAGCTCTGAAGCGTTTTTGAGCGCTCAGGCACTCGACAACTGCTTTCCCTTGAAATTCCTCGCGAGGATGACGGCGTCCTTCTTGCACCTGTAAGAGCTCGTGTCGACACCGAAGACCTGCGTGTACGTCCTCAGAAGCAAACAGAACCCCACGCGCTATTACACGGGCCTCACCTGGCCATGTTCCCGCGAGACTTGCCGCGCACGGATACAGGTCATGTCCGCACACTGCATCCGGCCGACCGTGGGACGTCGACGTTGTTGTCGAGTTCGCTGACGAGGCTCGTGCCGTCAAGTTCGAGCGCTACTTGAAGAGTGGATTTAGGTGTCGCCTTCGCAAAGCGCCACCTGCGGGGTCCCGGCAGATGCCGGTCGCCTTCCCTGCACAACGGAGGCTCTAAGCTTCATGACCCGAATCTTGCGGCGGGGCCGCGCCAGTTCGTCCCGAGAACAGCCCCTCGACGGGCCGATGACTAACGAGATGTGAACATCGGGCGGAAGCCGGCAGATGCTGAAGGTGCCCGCCCGGTTCCGGAAGCGCTAACCGAGCGGCGCACCACAGTGATGGCAGAACCGCGCCTCGGCAGCGTGAATGACACTCCCGCAGGAGGGGCACTGCCGCCGTGGCCTATCCGCCTCCGACAGTCGGCGGGTCGTCATCTCGGCCGTCACGATGCCCGTGGGCACGGCGAGGATGCCCCAGCCGAGCAACATCACGACGCTCGCCACCACCCGCCCCAGACTGGTCCGCGGCGCGATGTCGCCGAACCCTACCGTTGTCATGGTGGTGATCGCCCAGTAGATGGCCACCGGGATGCTCGTGAAGCCATGGTCCGGGCCCTCGACCACGTACATCAGCGTCCCCAGCACCACGACCACCAGGGCGACGACCGACAGAAACACGGCGACCTTCCTCCGGCTCGCGTAGAGCGCCTGACCCAGACTGGAATACTCGCGCACGTACTCGGTGAGCTTCAGGATGCGGAAGGCGCGCAGCATCCGGAGGATGCGGATGTCAATGAGGACGTGGGAGCCTGGCACGAGCATGGCCAGATACATCGGCAGCACCGACGCCAGGTCGACGAGTCCGAAGAAACTGGTCGCGTAGCGGAACGGTCGCTCTACGCACACCAGCCGCGCGATGTACTCCACATTGAAGAGCAGTGTGAATCCCCACTCAAGCACCAGGAAGAGCTCGGTGTTGCGGTCTGCCAGTGGCTGTACGCTTTCGAGCACGACGACCACGACGCTCGCGGCGATGGCTGCCAGCAGTGCCAGGTCGAAGCGTCGGCCGGCCGGCGTATCCGACTCGAAGATGATGGCGAACCCACGGCGCCGCCACCCGTGAGCGGGACGGCCGAAGGCGAGGGCTTCCGGCGAGGACGACGGCTCTTGCACGCTCCTATATTAGGGTGGTCCTGGCGCCAGTCGTCGATTCAGGTGGCGTTGAACCACACGGTCTCGTTTGCCGTGCCCGCCGGCCGGGTTCGGCTCGTGATTGATACGTCAGCGCCCGCGTGGGCGACAAGGACTCGTGCGGGTCAACGTCGCCATGAGCGTAAGCGGGACGTGCGGACCCGCCCGGGTGCCCGATTGCCTGAGGAAGTTTGGGGACACTATCACTTTCTCCCGGCGCGCCATTGGCCGGTTCCCCTGAGACAAGAAGGCATGTTTATCGTCCCGGAGCCGAAGTCGGGCGAAAGGAACTTGCCCGCGGTTGGCGCCGCAAAGCCATCGATAACATGCACATGAGGTGCGCGCGTGCTGACCATTGCCTGGCTGCTGATTGCGTGGGCCGTCTCGCTCCAGTCGGATGCGACGGTCGTTCTCGGACTCGTGGAGAGAGATCTTACTGGCGACGGCAAGCCGGAGACTCTCCGCGTTGTCGGTGTCGGGCCAACGACCGACCATCTCGATGCGACCTTCACCATTGAGTCTGCAGGAAAGACCATTTATCGGTTCAAGTTGGAGCCGTTGACCCGCACCGTTGGTTTTGACGCAGGTCGCCGGGTACTTTCAGCTGAGCAGCATCGGGCTCGGCTGACGGAGTTCCGGCGGTGGTTCTTCGCGGAAGAGAAGTTTCAGCGACCGGCAGAATTCGTCGACAGCCTTCGCGCAATGGCACGCTTAAGGGTTGCCGAGATTCCCGATGTGATCGCGCGTGACAGGCAGCCTTCCGACACGCGGGATGGAGCTGAGATCTGGGAGGAGATCCTGAAGTCGCCTGTGACGATCTTCACGTTCTCGCCTGGCGGTGACGCGATCGTGGCGATCGGATGGAGTGCACGAGCAGGCCGCTTCTATCGACTCTTGGAGTGCTGCTAGCAGTGTGCGGCTGTCTAAGCGCAGACCGAGACGCGCGCAGATCATGTCTCACTCGATTCGCGTGAGCAGTGTGCGTCGTTCGCTGCCTGGCGCGAATGGCGGATTGGCAATGGTCATCCGCAACCGATTGCTTTCGATCTCTACGCTGTACCTGAGGGGTTCGCCGGTCATCTCGTTGGGACTCTTATGGAGGATGGCGGTTCGTCAGCGTGGTTCCCTCGAGAGTGTAGGTCCCGGAGCCGGCGACGATGGAATCGTACGCCGCGATTTTCTCGGCCGCCGACGGTTGATTGGGACCATCGGCGAATAGCCGTCGTGGCCCTGCTCCTGGCGCAAACATGTAGCTGTAATACTTGGGCGTGAAGATATAGAGGCTCAAGTACGGCGGGGTGGCGGCGGTCCAGTCCGCGCCAGGAGCTCTGGACGACAGCTCAAGGACCCTCCAGACGCCAGCCAAAGGCGATCGAGACTGGGCACTGACGCCGACGCGCGCGTTCGACGATTGCTCCGTCGTTGCAACGTGCGCAACGCAACCGGCGATCAACAGAGCCATCAACACGATCGAGAAACGGTGCATGTATTCTGTGGACGACGAAACCGCGAGGAACCCGTCGTGCTGTTTTTTAACGGGTGGACAGTGGTCGTGGTAGGCAGGTCTCCATTGGCCACAGTGCTGGGGAACGTCATCAGCAGATATCAGTGTCAGGACTCAGAGGACACACGCGAAGCTATTCAAGTTGGAGTCACCTCCAGAATCGGGGTGCAACGCCAGTCAATGCTGTGGTTGAATCTGGCGGCCATTGTACCGTGTGGCTGGAATTGAGTGTTGAATGGCCCCTGCAGATTAAAAGTTTCACAACTCGCCATTGCCACGGTGCTTGCTGAATTGGTAGGCACTTTGAGCGAGCGTTGCACAGCAGCCCATTGTTGAGTGATTTGCAATTGGATTTATGTTGTATCACAATGCTGTGAGCACTTCCATTTTATATCAGCTGCTGATTTGTTTAGACTAGTGATTTGTGATGGCAGGCTTGTTGCCTTACCACACTGTAGATCTCACATTGCTTGGGTGTAAAGATTGTAATTGAGTTGAGAACAGACCTTTCATGTTGTTACATCATAAATGGTTGTTATGTGTTCAGGTTGTTGAAGTGGGTATCCATTGGGATTGAGTGGTAGGGTGTTGACCTGGATGCCTGAGTGCCCTGGAGATCAGGTGACCATGTTGAGTCAAGAGTGGAACGCGGCGGCATTGGACATATTGTTCTTGAAATAGCTTGTTCCTTGTGAAAGGACGTGGAACCGGACATGATTGGTCATCACCGAGATTCATCATCTGCGTCCAGTTCTGCTGCTGTCTCTGATGATATTTATGCACTAGGTCTGTGTGAATCTCCACGAAATCCTCAAAACGGATGCTTGTGAATCAAAGTCTGACATCGCGTTCTCAGTCACCATTAGTCATTGCCGTGATGAAGATGCAGAGTGGCATGGACTTGAGTGTCCCATGTCTCTTAGAGATGACTGATTGCCTCGGTCATATGCCAGCCATATGCAAATGTTGCAGTTGCCAACAGCATCCTTTTTAAATGTCTTGTTGCCTATAAATGTCCCTGTGATTGGAGTGTCAGTGTCCTTGTGGAGTTGCAGGTGGGTGACAGCCACTAGTGTGAGGAATTGGTCTTGTGTCAGGGTCTGGGTGTGAAGGCCTGGAAGACGTTAAGCCTGGCAGCGAGGTGACGATACGTCTGGATTCAGCTACCGACGAAGCGGGTGTGGTGGCGCGTTCGCGGCGCGGGCGCGCTCCAGCATCGAGGAAGTGCGGGCCGTTGAACTGGAATTACCGCGTGACCTGGCAAGCGCATTAAAGTTTTTAACTTCCAGAGATAGCGGCCTGGCTCGGCACGACGTGCTGAAGAGTTACTCCGCCCAGATGGCGTAGCCGCTAAAGATGATTACCGATTCATGACAAACGCTGCCGCGATGGTGGCGATTCGCCAGCGCCTGTAGCGGTGACATCGACAGCGTCGCGAGCGGAAGGCGCATTTCGGCGAGCTCGTGCAATTCGATGGCAGTTTTCACCGCTGGTATGAAGATCGCGGACCGCACCGCTGTCTGATCACGATGGTGGATGACGCGACGAGTACGATGACCGGCCGCTTCAGCGACCAGGAAACCATCTGGGCGGCGGTGGCCGTGTTGCGGGCGTGGATCGTGGCGTATGGCGTGCCGTTGGCGCTCTACACCGACTGGAAGAACGTCTATGTGCGGGCCGGCACCGACGCGGAGATCGCCGCGGGGGTGGTGCCGCTGACGCAGTTTGGGTGGGATGTGCGCCGGGCTCGCGATGCGGATTATTCCGGCCAGTTCTCCGCAGGCCAAGGGCCGCGTGGAGCGCAATCACGGCACGCATCAAGATCGGCTGGTGAAGAAGATGCGGCGGCTCGGCCTGGCGGACGATGCGACAGCCAATATCTTTCTGACCACGAGGTATTGGCCGGCGCACAATGCGCGGTTCGCGCAACCCGCGGCCGCGGCCGAGGACTTCCACCGGCGGGCGCCGTCGGCGCGGGACCTCGATCGCGTCTTTCGGCTCGAGGAGACGCGCGTGGTGGGCCAGGACTGGGTCGTGCAGTACCACAGCGCGCCTTGCAGCTGCACCCGCAGAGTGGTCACGCGCCCGCGCGCAGTGACGGTGTCGGTGTGCGAATGGGAAGACGGACGGCTCGCCATCGAGTATCGCGGGCAGGCGATGCGCTGGACCGAACTGGCCGGGCCTCGACCCGCCGTCGTCGGCGCCGGGACACGGCCGACGCCCTCGCCGCCTCCGGCGGCGCGGCCACAGCCGCGCCCCGGCGCCGATCATCCGTGGCGCCAACGCGTCGACCAGTTCCGCACGCACAAGACGCTCTGGCAAGCGATGGAGAAGTGAACCCAGGGGACATTTCTAACGAGTTAAGGACGGGGACATTTCTAACGAGCTTTGACACCGATAACGCCAACAGTTGACAGCCTCTCCCCAAAAGGAGGAAACTTTCCACTTACATAGTTCGTCTATGCAAAGAGGCGCTATGAAAGAAGTCAGGACCAAGAGCAACGAAGCTGCTGCCGGAAACGCCCCTCGAAAGTGTCCATCTTGAACGCTGTCGATTCAGTCAATGCACGGGCTACGGCATCGCTACTTCTCAATGACGGGTCGGCACGGAAGGAATGGTTATCAGAGAGGTGATTGCCTATCCGGCGCAAACCTGTGCAGCGGATGCTCGTCAAGCGATGGGTGCTGGCCGAGTGGAATATTTCGGCGAACAACCGGCGCGCGCGCTTCTACACGCTCACGACGGCAGGAAAGAAGCAGCTCGGCGTCGAGGAATCGCGATTCTCCCAGATGTTCGGCGCGATCATGCGCGTGATGCAGAACACTCAGGAGCGTCCTGACTTCAGGAGCGCTGGCGGGTTTGTCGATGTTTGCTGTTCTTCTTCCGGCGGAATCGATTCGACCGGGATCTGGAAGACGAGCTGCGGGTCCACGAGGAGATGAAGGTGACGCCCTCGCCGTACACGGTGATGGCCTGAGCGACGACGAGGCGCGCGCGGCCGCGCGGCGGCGGATGGGCAACCGGCTCCGGCTGCGCGAACAATCGCGCGAACCGTGGACCTTCGCGAGGGTCGAAACGTTCGCGCAGGACGTGCGTCACGCGTGGCGATTGATGCGGCGCGATCGGCGTTCACCGTCACCGCCCTCGCCACCCTCGCGCTCGGCATCGGACTCAACACCGCGATTTTCTCCGTCGCCTACGGCGTGCTGTGGCGTCCGCTGCCGTATCCCAATCCCATCGCCTCGTCATCGTCGCGCCAGCGAGCAGACCGAGGCGGGCGTCATGCTCGACCTTGTCGCCGGTGTCGTACGAGGCCGCCCTGGCGGTGACCACGGCCCTCGATCATCTTGGCTACGCCCCGATCGACGCGCCGCTCACCGGACGCGGCGAACGCTGCAGGCGCCGGCCTTGATCGTATCCTCGCCACGCTGGCGCTCATCGCGAGGTGGCGGTTCCTCACCCGCCACGCGGTGACCACTACGACGACTGCGGCTATCGCCGCGCAGTGCTCAGGGCATCGGCGATCGTCGTACTCGCCCATCACCCTCGACAGCCTGCCGCGGCACCGTCGTCGCGGTATTGCCGCCGGACTTCAGCTTCATGCACCAGCACCATCCGAAACGGCGCGCTGCCGGAAGCGGACCTCTTTGTGTCCAATCGCTGGCCCGGCTACACCGGCAGGATGCGTTCTCCTCCCGCGGCTGGACGATCCTGGGCCACCAGACGCCTGCTGCGTTTCCAGCGCCAGGACCTGCTGCTCAGGCTCAGTGCACTCGGAATGGAGGGCGCACGCGCGTCGAACGTGCGCACGATTGCGCGCACGGTCGGCTTGCAGGGAGGACGGCACGGAGTCGGTGCGCCCGCTGCTGCTGATCCGCTCGGGGCGGTGCTGTTCGTGCTGCTGATCGCCTGCGTCAACGTCGCGAACCTGCAGATGGCGCGCCTCACCGCGCGCCGCGGCGAACTGTCCGTGCGCATGGCCCTCGGCGCGGGACGCCGGCGGATCGTGCGTCAATTGCTGACGGAAGGGGTCGGTGTTGTTGCTGTGGTGTGTGTTGCGGCGGCTGCTGCATGTCGCCATGGTGTTAGGACGGGCGCCGGCCGGAGTTGTGCTTACTGTTGGCGTGGGATCGTGATCGACGTGGCTGTGTGACGTACGAGTGTTGGGCTTGTTGCTGTCTTGATGCTGCTGGTTTTTGCCTCTGTGCGCGCACGGAGAGAGGAGCGAGCGAGGGGCGGCGGTGTTTGGAGGGCCAACGGTGATCCATGTGCCCGGACGGGCACCCACGCTGCGTGCGGGCCACTGGTGTCGATGAGCTGTGAACCGCGCCCGTCATCCTGCCTGCAGATCGGCGTCTCACCCACCACGCTGTCTGCCCCCATTGCCGGTGCCTGTTCATTTACAGCTCTGCTGTCATCTGTGTTGCTGCTTCCAAGGAGGTGTGATGGTGCTGTGTAGATCAGGTGATGCTGCCCAACGCCTATGTGTGCCTACGCAGCCATCGAGGTGTTTGTGTGTGTCTATTGCATCCACTCACCTGTGGGTGTGACGTCGGCCAGCCTGGCTATGTGCTGTTGTGCAATGACCATTGTGATGAGTTTAATATTCAAAGGACAGCCAAGCTGCGATGGTCGTTGCAGTGGCCTGTCAAAGGCTGTCATGTGAACGATTCCACGACCATGGGCATCGCTGCTGCAGGCGAGTTCGCCGCACGGGACACGGCGGACGCACCGAACGTGGCGATTGTCAGCGAGCGCATCGTGCGCGACTACTTTCCGGGCGGTCCGGGCGAGGCGCTCGGCCGGCGCGGCTGCCCGCCGCCATCAGGCAGAGCGGCTGACGGTGGTGGCGTGGTCGCGGACATCCGTCAGCGGGGACTCGATACGGAAGTGCAGCCCATGATCTACGTGCCGTTCCAACAGGAGCGCGCGCAACCCTTCCTGCTGCGGTTCGTGTCGTTCTGTCGCGCGCACGGCCACACCCGGCAGCGTGGTCGAAGGCATCCGCACTGAAATTCGCCCAACGTCGCGCCCCATTCCCCCACATCCAACAACAGCGCCAGCAGCAGCAGCACCGACGTCGACCAGCGGTGCCTGTCCGCGCCGTCGCGGCGGGCGCTGCTGCAGGACCTCGACAACCGCCGTGCCCGGCCTTGTCGTGCACGGCCGGTGAAACGGCTGACGGCCAGGCTGCCTGCCCTTCCCCGAGCGGAATCACGTCGGTGAGGACGCCTGTGGTTGCCGGTGGCGCACCACGCCGGTGATGCTGCGGCCTCCGCCTCGCGGGCTTCGGCGTGCGTGCTTCAGCATCTGCTTGTTGCGCCACTGGCGACGGCTCGGCAGCGTGAACGCGAACCGTAGAGGTCTCTGTGCCGCGGGTGGCGCCACCCATCCACGGCACGAGCTACGCCCCCATGTTGCTGCTGCCCGCCGCCCGTGGACTCATCATGGCGGCGCTGGATGTCCGGTGCTGCTGCAGCAGGCATCAGACGCGTGCCTGCTGTTATAGAGCGAGATTAGAGAGAGAGATGAATGACAGAATGAATGAGGAGGACAGACGAGACGAGGAGGACGAACGAACGTCGTCATCCATCAGGTTTCTCTCTTGCTGTGTAAGCTCATTCACAGCCCTGTGTCTTGTTGAAATCAATCACCACCCCTGATGCTAGAGGAGATGCTAGGTATAATGTGTGAACGAGAGGAGATGAGGAGATGATACATTTTGGCTCTTTGTCTACATGCTCACACCATTGTGATGTCAGTGCCTGCCAGAGGAGATGTCTTGGGAGACAATCATTGAAGGCTTGTGTCCACCCGCCCCTCCTGCCCAGCTTTGCATGTTGGCTCATTCTGCTTTGGAATCTGGCTCACACACACCACCTTGGCCTCAGCGGCCTGCTTCAGCGCCGTCCACAACACCAACAGACACCCTCGTCCTGTGTGACCAAGTTGTTGGCCGGGTTGAGGGGATGCTCCATGCCTGAGCATCATCAAATGCACCGGCATCCCGCGCCCGAGGACCGTAGCGGCCAGGCTGCATCACCAGCGCGCGCGAGGACGAACGAGGAGGCCGGGCCACTGCATCGACCGTGCCCAAGTTGCACCACCGTGATCATGTTCGAGGTGTTGTCAAACACAATCATGATAGGAAGAGTTGCTGCCGACTTGATCAGCTTCCTCAAACCGTGATATCAAAGCGTACGCAGAAGAGTTCACCCTCCTCACCCCGCCCCTCCACCGTTCATGCTCGCCTTGCGGCTTGTTGCTCAGACCGCTCGGCACGACGCCGCCGGTGCGCGACTGGAAGATCTGTACGCCGACCGCGGCCATCGCCGCCCTGCTTGGTCCGTGCTCAGCCGACCATGCGGAACCCCGCCGTCGCAAAATGGGCGTCGAACGCAAACACGGTGCGGATCCGTCGCTGGTTCATCAGCACGAAGCTCACGGCATCGACGGCGGACAACTTGTGGAGATCGGTCCGTTCGAAATACCGCCAGGCCAGTTCGAGATCTTTGGCGGTTGACGGCAGGATCTTCAGCCGGCGAACGGTCTTCAGCGAGTCCTTCCAGATGAGCGCCACATCACGCCGGGCGTGGCGATCCAGAAAGGTAAAGGTCTCCAGCGCCACGGGGACGGAGGTGTGCAGGACGACGCCAGCTCCAAGCAACTGTTCCCAGGTCTCCCGCGCCCGCGCGTGCAGCGGATCGGCGGTCAGCGCGAGCGCGATCCACGCGCCGGTGTCCACAAAGACCGGCTCGCCTGCGCGCATGACCGTCAGGGCTTGTCGTAAATGCGGTCGTGCTCGATCGACGTGACCGTTGGCTTGCCGTCCCAGAGGGCGACAGGCCCCTGACCCACGGGCCGGAGCCAGGCGCGCCGAATGGCTTCACGCACGAGGTCGGCCACGCTCCGGCCCGAGCGCCGCGCGACGTCATGCAGCGCTTCCAACTCCTCAGCGCGCAGGTAGACCTGAGTCTTGACCATATGTGTCATCGTAGCGGCCGTTC
This sequence comes from uncultured Acidobacteriota bacterium, assembly GCA_963816795.1. GTDB lineage: Bacteria > Acidobacteriota > Vicinamibacteria > Vicinamibacterales > SCN-69-37 > CAWFLT01. The sequence continues at coordinate 375,792 of CAWFLT010000014.1, forward strand.
TGGACACCTGTCAACCGGGGCGGCGCGGGCGCCGGCCAGGGCTCGCACACGTCTCAGCGGCCGGCTCTGGTCGGGCGCCGCGCCGCAACGAGAGAACGCGACGAGCGCCGTCGCCAGGAGCACGCCGCCGGTGACGACAAGCGGAACGGGATCGGATGGCGTGACCGTGAGGTTCGTGAGAAACGGCGCGATGACGCTGCCGAGCCGCCGCCAGACGCCGAGTCCTACGGCGGCGCCGATGACGACGGCCGCAACGGCGCGGAGCAGGAGCGTGAGCACCGTGTGACGCTGCGTGCCGCCGTATGAGGTCAGCCCGTAAGTCCCGGCGGCGGCCGTGACCAGCGCGACGAGGGCGAAAACGCCGAGGAGCGTGGCGGCAAACTGCAGCAGCTTGACCTGACCGTCATTGAGGTACGACTCGACCGTGCGGATCGACGTCACGGGCGTCGTCACGTCGACCTTGCCGACGAGCTCTCGAACAGCGCCGCCGAGCGCGATCGGATCGCCGGCCGAGCGGACGATGAACGACATCACCGTGCGCCGGCCCTCGAGCGAGGCGCGCTGCTGGGCCGCCTGTTGCCGGTGCAGCAGGTAGATCATCGGAGGGACTTCTGACGCGCCGCGGAATGGGAGCGTGTCAGCAGCAGGCCGACAATCTCGCGCGGAGGTTCTCCGTCGTTCGGGTGGAAGGTCAGCGATGCTGCCCGATGGGATCGCCACCTGGCCAGTGTTGCCGGGCCAACGCTTCATTCACGAGGATGACCCAGGGCGAGTCGAGCTGATCGGCTGGCGAGAAGTCGCGTCCCCGGATCACGCGCATCCCCATCGTGTTGAAGTAGTTCTCCGTGACGGCGGGGTCACTGCGCGGCGATCTGGTTGTCGGGCGTGTGCTCCTGTTCCTCGATCCAGAACTGAACGAATGGCGCGGCGGTGAATGGCGGCGTCCCGACGCCGGCGGCCTGGACGACGCCCGGCATCGGCTGCAGCGCCGCATGAATACGGTCGTAGAGGGCCGCGCCGGCGGGGCTGTACTCGGCGATCTCGATGCTCCCGGCTTGGGCGACGTTCGGCGTGACGTACGGGTCGCGCGGGAGGTGCACGTCGAGGCTCAACAGGCCCGACGAGTCGATGCCGACGTCCCTGCCTCGCAGATCGACAAACGCTCGAATCGCGAGACCGGCCCCGGCGAGGAGGACGAACGCTATCGCCATTTGCAGGGCCAGGAGCGTGACAAGCACTGTCGCGCCGACCCGGCCCCTCCACACGCGGCCGGTCGATCCCGGCGATTCCCTCGTGGTGTCAGGCCGCGAGGACCGCCACGCGGGCACGGCGCCGATGACGAGCCCCGTCAAGACGCACAGGACGGCGCCGAACACGGCCACGGCGGCGTCGAACCTCACTTCGTCCAGACGCGGGAGCACGCGCGGTGTGAGAGCACGGAGGGCTGGAAGCCCCAGCAAGGTGACGACGGCGCCAATCACCCAGCCGTCGAGCGAGAGCATCAAGCTTCTTGTGAGCACGACGGGTGGACGATGCTCTCCGGGCGCACGCACGGCGGACCGCTCGCCCGAGCGCGTGCCCGCAAGCTGCAGCACGGCGAGGTTCACGCACAAGAGAAGGAGCATGACTCCGACGCCGAGTTGAAGCATCGTGAACGGCTGGCGCAGCCCACCGAATCGAGCCTCGCGCCATGGCGTGAGCTCGACGGTCCATCCCTTGTCGCGGTTCGGAAACGTCTGCGCGTATTCGTCAAGGGCGACCTTCACCGCGGCCTGGGCCTGTGAGATCGAGACGCCGGGCTTCAAGCGGCCGATCGCGCGAAGCGAGTGCTGGAACTGCTGCGCCGGCGACGGTTCGAAGCCGAACGTGAAAAAGGCGTCGGAAGAATTGTCCAGGAGTCCGAAGCCCTCTGGCATGACGCCGAGAATCAGGGTTGGCTGCCCGTCGATCTTCACGGTCTGGTTGACGACGTCCGCACGGCCGGCAAATCGCCGTTGCCAGAGCTGGTAGCTGAGAAGGATGGTGGGTGCGGCGCCAGTCTGCTCCTCGGCGGCGACCGGGAGGCGGCCAAGCAGAGGTGTGGCGCCGAGTGCCGCGAGGCCCGTCGCGGTAATTCGGTGCCCGTCGAGTCGTTCAGCGGGGCCGCCGGTGTCGCCCGAGAGGTTGGCCGATCGTCCCGCGTCGAAGACGCCGATGGCGTCGAACGCCGCGCTGGTCCGGTCGCGCAACAGGAAATACAGTGGCGGCGTCAGCGGACCGCGCGCTTCCGGCTTGCCGGGCGGCGCCATGCTCACATCCAGGAGCCTGTCGGGCTCGGGGTACGGCAGGGCCTTGACCAATACCGGGCTCGTAAAGCTGAAGATCAGGATGTTGAGGCCGATCCCGAACGCCAGCGACACCACGGCGATGGCCGTGAACCCGGGAGTATCGCGAAGACGCAACTCAGATCACTTTCGACTTCTTCGCCACCGGATCCCAGCCCAGTACTTTGTTGTCCTTCATCGCTTCGAGCGCGAGCAGGGCGGGCAGTGCCGAGTTGTAGCCGATCTCCATCGACGCGTTGGTCTTGCGGTTCCTGACCTTGAGCTTGTCGAGGAAGTCGCGCGTATGTGCGTGCAGCGGATAGTCCTCTTCGACGCCGCCGCGCGGGTTGATATACGTCGTCCCCTCGACCGCCGTCCCGCCACCGCGGCCGCCGCCAGGTGCTCCGCCCGCGCGGCCGCCGCCGCGACCGCCACCAGGCGCGCCTGCGGCGATGCCCGTTGTCCCGGGCCGAGGGTCAGGCGGCACGCGATTGGTCGTCCGGTTGACGGGCGGCCTGAGCGCCCAGCCCATGCGGTTGACCTGCAGCGTCGCGTTGTTGGCGTAGAAGTAAACGCCCCACCCCTCGATGTCCGGCGACTTCTCGTCGGCAAAGTTCGGCCGCGGATAGACGCTGTTGGCGAAGGTCATCATGTAGGTGTCGAACTGCCACGCGATCGAGAACACGCTGAAGACACACTCCGGGTCGGTGTTCGGGTTCGAGTTGAACCCGACCGCAGTCGTCTTGAGCGGCTGCTTGTCGTCGGCGTTCATGAACCAGTTCGCGACGTCGATGTGGTGGGCGCCCCAATCGCCGACGAGTCCGCTGCCGTACCTCCACCAGCCGCGGAACGACAAGTAGCCGTTCTTGAACGGCTTTTTCGGCGCGTCCACCTGCCACGCATCCCAGTCGAGCCCGTCGGGCACCGGCGCCACGTCCTGCTTGTTCTGCGAATACGCGCCAGGCTGCTGGATGAGGACGTGGGTGACGCCCTCGAGCTTGGCCATCTGGTTCCTGGCTTCGATGAAGTGATCCCAGCTCCGCTGTTGCGTGCCGACCTGCGTCACGAGATTCGGATACTTGTTGTGGGCATCGAGCATCATGTTGATGCGCGCGATGTTGTTCGAGATCGGCTTCTCGACGAAGACGTGCTTGCCCGCAGCCAGTGCGTCGGCCGTGATCCTCGCATGCGAGAAGTCGGGCGTGCCGATCAGCACCGCGTCGATATCGTTCCGATCGAGCACCCGGCGGTAGTCGCCCACGACGGTGAGCGGCTGCGCGAGCGGGCGGTTGTTCTGGAAGCCTGTCGCCCTGTTCGTGTTGACTTCGCATCCCATCGTGAACTGCACGTCGTCGTGACGGGTGAAGGAGTCGAACACGCGGCCGGAGCGGCCGCCCATGCCGATGACGGCCATCCGGACGCGGTTGTTCGCCCCCTGCCAGGCGAACAGGGGCTTGGACGCCGCCGCCGTCAGCGCGACCGCGCCGTTCTTCAAGAAGTCTCGTCGTCTCATGGTTCTCTCTCCTTGGTATCGGCGTCGACGGCGCGCTGTGCGCACACCGACTGCTTCGATCGGCCACGCCGGAGATGAAATCGGTCGGAGTTTACACCCGATCCGTGATGCCGTGATCGGGCGGCTGTCGCCCCCGGTCACCCGTGATACAAGCTGAGGGCTGCCCCACGACGGACGACCATGGCTGACACTTACCCGAACTTCGCCACGTTGGAGCAACACGAGCGAGCCGGCATCGACTATGCCGTCCTGCTTCGTCGAGCGGAGCCCGCCTTCGCGATCATCGCACCGCACGGAGGCGGGATCGAACCCGGCACGTCCGAGATCGCGGACGCCATCGCATGCCGGCGGTGGTCCTTCTACGCGTTCGAGGGATTGAAACGCACCGGAAACCGCATCCTGCACATCACGAGCACCTGCTTCGATGAGCCCATGTGCCTCGTCCTGTTGGGCAACACGACTCGCGTCGTGACGATCCATGGCGAAGAGAGCGACGATGACGGCGAGGGCGTGTTCGTCGGCGGCCTGGACGAGGACTTGGGCACGAGCATCGTGGCGTGTCTGACGGCAGAGGGCTTCAACGTACGGAAGCATCCGGACCCCAACCTGCAGGGCCTCGACCCTCAGAACATCTGCAACAGAGGCGCGGCGGGCGCGGGTGTCCAGTTGGAGCTGTCGCGGGCGGTGCGAGAGACACTGTTCGAATCACTCACACGTGAGGGGCGAAAACATCCGACAGCGCGATTCAGGGCCTTCGTCGACGCGGTCGCGCGGTCTCTCGAGCAGGCGTGAGCGGATCGTCTCAGCTACCTATCGTCGTGCGATAATCCCGCAAGTTGGCCCTTGCTCCGGGCGCGCGTATCGGCGTGTACCAAATTGAGTTCCGGCTTGGTGCAGGCGGAATGGGCGAAGTGTATCGCGCCCGCGACACGAAACTGGGCCGCGACGTCGCGATCAAGATTCTCCCGAACGATTTCGCTGACGATCCCGAACGCGTTGCGCGGTTTCAGCGTGAGGCACAGGTCCTCGCAGCGCTGAACCACCAGCACATCGCGCAACTCTACGGCTTCGAGGAAGGCCCCGCTGGAGCGGAACACCGCGTACGTGCCCTCGTGATGGAGCTCGTCGAGGGCTCGACACTGGCCGCGCGTCTTGCGCGAGGGCCGATCCCGATCAACGAAGCGCTGCTGATTGCGTATCAGATCGCCGAGGCGCTCCATGCCGCCCACGACAAAGGCATTACTCATCGCGATCTCAAGCCTGCAAACGTCGCGCTGACGCTCGATGGCAATGTGAAGGTTCTGGACTTCGGGCTCGCAAGACTGGATGGAGCAGGTGGAACGAGCGCAGGGGCGGAATCGCCGACCGTGTTGTCCCCCGCGCTGATGACCAGCGCCGGGATGATCATGGGTACCGCGGCCTATATGTCGCCGGAACAGGCGAAGGGTCGCGTCGCCGACAAGCGCAGTGACGTGTGGGCGTTCGGGTGCGTCCTTTACGAGATGCTGACCGGCACGCGCGCCTTCGCCGGCGAGAACGTTCCGGAAACGCTGGCTCTGGTGTTGACCAGGGAGCCGGACTGGCTCGCCCTGCCATCAGACGTGCCCACCGTCGTGCGCACGCTCCTCGAGGGATGCCTCGCCAAGGATCCGCGGAAACGTGTGGCCGATGTCTCGGTGGCGGAGTTCCTGCTCGAGGAGCGGAACGCCGTGCGGCTCTCAGGTCAGGCGCCAATCCGTCCGTCCGCCGTGCGTCGCGAGCGACTTGCGTGGGCGGCCGGGTTGATCGCAGTCGCATCAGCGGCCGCTGCAATGGCGACGATTTATCTGTCGAAGCCTGCCGGTGAGACTCCGAGCCTGCGGTTCTCCATCGCGGCGGCTCCTGGCCGGTCGATTTGGTCCGGCGGCTTCAACGTTGGAGCGGTCTCGCCAGACGGACTTCGAGTCATTCTTCCTGTGACCCCTCAGACTGGAGGACCGGCCAGACTGGCCATCCGAGCGTTAGCGTCCGACGTCGAGACCTTTCAGGAGTTGCAGGGAACGGACGGTGCCAACAGTCCGTTCTGGGCACCGAACAGCCGATTCGTGGGTTTTCTGTCGGATGGCAAACTGAAGACGATCGCCGTGACCGGCGGCCCGACTCAGATCGTGTGTGAAGCCTCCGGGCTGGTTGCAGCCACATGGAGTCGAGATAACGTCATCGTGTTCTCCGCTGGCACTGGCCCCCTGTTTCGCGTGCCGGCGGAAAGCGGGACGCCGGCGCAACTCACGAAACTGGACCCGGCGCGCCAGGAGACGGCCCACCGTCATCCATCGTTCTTGCCGGACGGCCGTCGTTTCCTGTACGCCGCCACCTCATCGTCCGCCGAAACAAAGGTGTATGTCGGATCACTGGATCAGGACATGAAGGTGCCGGTGGTGCAATCGGACACCGGGGCCATCTTTGCCGAGGGCTACCTCCTGTTTGTGCGCCAGAGTACCCTGCTTGCCCAGTCCTTCGATTTAGCGGCGCTGAAGACCTCCGGGGACCCCATCGTCCTGGCGCAGAACATTTCCAACATTCGAAATACGGCAAGCGCCAGTTTTTCGGCGGCCGGCTCGGGTGTCTTGTCGTACTGGGCCGTCTCCCAGGTCCCGACGCAACTGGCGTGGGTCAGTCGTGCCGGCGACGTGCTCGAACGGGTCGGGCCGCCTGCCGATCAGACCGAGCTCGAGCTCTCGCCGGACGGGAAACGCGTCGCCCTCAGCGTGTACGACGCCTCGAGGCATAGCCGCGACATCTGGATTCACGATTTCGAGCGGAACTCGCGAGCCCGTTTCTCATCCGCCGTCGAAGACGGCTGGAGCTCCAGCTGGTCGCCAACTAGTGATCGCCTTGTCTTCAGCGCACGACGTACGGGGCTGCTCGATCTCTATCAGAAACCGGCAAACGGCGGCAGCGCCGAGCAAGAGTTGGGCAAGGAGGTGGGCAACAACAGATACGCGAATAGCTGGGCAGCGGATTTTCTCTTGTATCACACTGGGCGAAGTCGATCGGCGACCGGCAACGATATCTGGGCCTTACCGATGTCAGGCGATCTCACACCGCGGCCCTTTCTCCGAACGTCGGCCAACGAAAAGGACGCCAGATTTTCCCGCGATGGACGATGGGTGGCCTTCACGTCGGACGAATCCGGTCGCGAGGAGGTCTTTGTCGTCCCCTTCCCCGGGCCCGGCGTCAGGGTTCAGATCTCCACCGAAGGCGGCACCAATCCTCGATGGCGACAGGACGGCACCGAGATCTTCTATCTGAGCCCCCGCCTCACGCTGATGGCCGCCGCCGTAAACGGACAGAATTCGGAATTCGAACGTCGGGGGGTCAGCCGACTCTTCGAGGCGGTCTTCAGAACCGAGAACTATCAGGGCTATGGCCCTGGGTCGGTCTACGACGTGGCGCCGGATGGACAGCGGTTCTTGATCAATCTCGTCACCGGCGCGGAGCAACCCGCACAAACGACGATTACGATCGTCACGAACTGGACGTCCTTTCTGCGCGCCGCCCGCTGACCGCGTAGTCGGCCCAGCGACATCTCCTTCGCGGACGTTAGCGCACGAGCATCAGGAATCCCGCCACCAGCAGGAGCACGCCGCTGATCCGCGCGCCGAGCAGACCGATCGGCGCCAGTTTTTCAAATGCGACGAATACCGTCAGCGCCGCAATGACGATCACGTTCATCACGCCTCCGGCAAACAGCAGCAACATCAGCGCCCAGCAGCAGCCCACGCAATAGGCGCCGTGCTCGAGTCCCACAACGAACGCACCACGCCATCCACTTCGCCATCGGCTCATGAGAAACCCCAGCGGGGACTGGCAGGTCCGCAGACAGGCGTGCTTCATCGGCGTCAGTTGATACGCGCCTGCGAGAAGCAGCAACGTCGCACCAACCTGGGAATTGGTGACTTCCATCATCGGTGACACAACCAGGAGCGCCGCCAGTCCACGCTGAAGCGCGGTGGCCCCGAGGCTGAACACCGTCCAGACGACGAGATAGCCCGCTGTGAGCGCGTAGATCTGGCGCCGTGCCGTTCCTTGTGCGGATCGTCGCGCCATGGCGCCGTAGAGCAGTACCAGAGGTGAGGCGGCCGGGAGCATCATGCCCGTCATCATGACGGTCCACATTGCCCAGAGCAGCAAGAGGTGCGGTAGATCCCAGTTCGCGGTCATCATCCAGGCACTGGCGCCGGTCATCGGTCCGTACATGTCGCGCGCCATCACGACGATCCAGATCCAGCAGACCAGAGGCAGCAGGACCAGGAGGACGACCGCGGGCGCGCGGTCGGACTGCAACGCGGATTCGAGGATAGTCGGCGGACGCTCGGCAGGAGGGGCAGGTCCCAGCATCGAACGGCGGGGCCGGCCGGTGCGCCGGCGACGCGCTACCCGTTGCGCCAGGAAAACGGCGCGTACTGTCCGTTGTTCTTGCCGCTGACGTCTTCCCATGCCAGGCCGAGGGCATGCACGCGGCTGTTGGCTGCGCGCGCCAACGCGAAGCGATCCGCGGCCGGATGGCCTGTGTTGTCGAGATGCATCGGCTCGGTGGCGTCAGGGTTGATTCCCTTGGCGCCTTCGGCAGCCATGTCAACGAAATCTGACGCCTTCACGGACCACTTGGCGCCGCTACGATCGAATCGAATGGGTGCTGGCTGCAGGCCCAGAAACTTTCCGACAAGTCCCGACAGTGCCGCCATGGGACCGCCCGCGGCACCGCTGGCGATCGCCGTGATCGCTTCGCGCTGTTCGGCGCTTGCTCTCTCGTCGGCGACGAGTCCGACCGACCAGTTGCCCTTCCCCATCGCCTCCGGCGTGAAGCCCAGCACGATGAAGCCGAGGCCGTCGAGCGAGACCGTTCCGTAGGTCCCGCGTTCAATATCAAATGCCATGGCAAACGTGCACGACCCCTTGCTCGGCCTGACCGCCATCCCTCCCGGCAGGCACGGGCACACGAAGTCGCAACTGCACGTTTCGTAGTATTGGCCGCTGACCTGCCACGTCGGGATCGCCATCGTCCACCTCCAGGTTGGCGATTGTATCGCTACTCCACGCGCAGCGCCTCGAGCGGATCGATGCGGGCCGCGCGGCGCGCGGGAATCCAGGTCGCGAGAAGCGCCACGCCAAGCACGAACACCGCCACGAGGGCTGAAAGGCCGAGGATTCCCGCAGGCGGCTCTTTCCCTTCCACCGCCGAGATCACGCGCCCGCCACCGATGGCGAGCGCGAGGCCGATGACCAGGCCGAAGAGACAAAGGCGCAGGCCGCTTCGTACGAACAGGCGGACGACCTGACGGCTCCCGGCACCGAGCGCGGTGCGAATGCCGATCTCCCGGACGCGCTGCCCCACCGCGAACGCCACCACGGCGTAGAGGCCAATGGCAGAGAGCAGGAGGGCCAGCGCGCCAGCCGCGCCTGCGGCAGAGATGGCGGTGACCACCGAACGCCGCTCCGACGCTTCGACGGCCGCGAGCGTTCGCGCGGACACGATCGGCAGCGTCGGTGCTTCGTCGACCGCGGCAGCGCGAATCGCGGGCAGCAGGTGTTCGGCCGGACCGTGCGTGCGGACGAGAAGGTGGCCGGTCGTGTGCACCGAGGGCATGAAGATGCGCGCCCCATCGCGTCGAGTGCCAGGCAGTTCAGGATGTCGTCCGGCATGCCGCTCGCCGTCCTGCGCGCCGGTGGTCGCATCGTCCACGACGCCGACGATGGTGAACGTCCGGATGCCGCGCAGATTGCGACCCACCGAGACGAGACGCCGGCCGATCGCATCGGCGCCGCCCCAGAGCCGGCGGGCCAGGGCGCTGCCGATGACGATGGCGCCGCGATTCAGCGCTGACTGCGCCGGTGCGTCGGCGGCCTCGAAGTCGCGGCCGCGCACGAACGAGATGCCCATGAGCTGGAAGTAGCCGGCCGGTGCCGCGATCCCCCGAGCCTGCTGCGGGGAGGCCAGTTCGAGGCCGGCCACGACGTCGGCCGGATGCACCTCGACGTCGAAGGAGTCGACGTTCTCCTGCCGCACGACGCCGTCGACGCCGGGCACCGCCGCAAGCCGGTCCTGCAATCGGACAAGCGTCTGCTCGCGACTGTCGTCGAGCGATCCGTAGCGCGGGTTGACGTTGAAGCGCAGTTCGAGAAGGCGATCGGCGAAGGGTTGCGCCGGCAACTCACGCAGATCCGAGCGCATCTCCAGGAACACCGCGCCCATGGCCAAGAGCGCAGGCTGCGTGAAGGCGATCTGAGCGACCACCAACCAGGATTGGAGTCGGAGACGTCGTGCGACCACGGCGCCGGCCGAGTCCTTCAGTGCCTCCTGCAGCGCCAGACGAGTGGCGTGCAGCGCCGGCGAGAATCCGAACAACAAGCCAGCGACGAGCGCCAGGGTGAACGTGAACGCGATACTGCGCCAGTCGATCTCGATCGCGAGGTCCGGAATGTTGGCATCGAACAGACGGAAGAGGAGCCAGATCACGAACAGCCCGAGCGCACCGGCGGCCATCGCCAGCATCACCGTCTCGGTCACGAGTTGCCGAACGATGCGGCGCCGGCCGGCGCCGAGCGCGAGCCGCACGGCGATCTCGCGCCGGCGCGCGACGCCGAGACCGGCGAGCAGCGCGCTGACGTTCGTGCACGTGATCAGCAGGACGAGCACGGGAAACATCAGGGCGATCACCGGGCCGGCCGAGGGCCGGCTCATCGGCGCCCGATGGCGGAAAGTAGTTGTTGCCGATCAGCGGGACGACGTCGGTGGACGCAGCGATACCCGACGTCGCCTGCAGCGACGCTCGTGCGGCGATCGCCTCGACGGTCGGTCCCGTCTCCTCGGCGAGCACACCGGGCTGCAGGCGCGCCGCGAGGCCAAAGCGGGCGTCGTCGTAGCTGGTGAGCGTCGGGGTCGTGCGCTGCACCTGCGGACGCGTGCTGAGCGGCAGCCAGACGCGCATCTGCGACCCGCCCGTCCGCGCACCGGCGAATCGGCGCGGCGCGACGCCGACGATCGTGACCGTGACGCCGTTCACTTTCATCGCCCGGCCGATCACGTCCGGCGAGCGCTCGAAGTGTCTCTCCCACAGCACGTGGCTGATCACGGCGACGAGCGGCGGCGCGGGGTCGGCATCGTTCGCGTCCACCGGGAGCCCGGCGCCGAGAACCGGGCGAAGACCCAGCACTTGAAAATAGTTGCCGGTGACGTAGGTCACGGCGCCGCTCTGCGGGTTCGCCTCGCGCGTGCCGACGTCGAAGACGATATCGGACGATGTCCATGCGGCGACGTCGCTGAACAGCGTTCGCTGCGCCGCGTACTCCCGATACTCGGGATATGAGAACTCGCGGCCGATCGCACGACCCGGCTGGGTGCGGTCGATGCCGCGGATCCGGACCAGCGACTCCTGCCGCGGGATGCCCGGCACTGGGCCGCTGGCGAACGACCGGACGAACAGGAACAGCGCGGTGCTGAAGCCGATCCCGAGCGCGAAGATCCCGATCATCGTCGCGGTGGCAATCGGCGCGCGCGCGACGTGACGGGCTGCGAAACGGAGGTCCTGAACCGTGTGTTCGATCACGTTCACGCGTCGCACGTCCCGGCACGCTTCCTTCGACTGTTCGATGCCGCCGAACGCGCGCAGGCCTCCTGACGCGCCTGCTCGCGCGGCACGCCGCGGGCGACCTCCGCTGCCACTCGCCGGTCGATGTGGTCGCGGATTTCGTCGTCGAGCTCCTGCTCGACGCGAGCGCGGCGAAACACCGACCGCAGTCGAAGCCGCAGGGTGGACAGCAGGCGCCGCAGCCGCATCGCTACAACTCCTTCACCTTGACGACGCGCGAGATGGCTCCGGAGAGTCGATCCCAGTCAGCCATTTCCCGATCGAGCGCGCGCCGGCCAGCCCGCGAGAGCGTGTAGAACTTGGCGCGGCGACCGGTGTCGGAGACCTGCCACGTGGCGGTCAGCCAGCCCTCGTGCTCGAGCTTGTGGAGGGCTGGATAGAGCGAGCCTTCGCTGACCTGCAGCACGTCACCGGACACCTGCTTCAGGCGTTGAGCGATCGCCCACCCGTGAAGCGGCCCGAGCGCGACGATTTTGAGAAGCAGCAGGTCGAGCGTGCCCTGCACCAGATCAGACGGTCTGCTCATACACCTCGGTTACCGAGGTTATACCACAAATGACCGCGGCGGCACGAGCTGTGCGAGCGCGATAGCATTGGGACCGTGACCGAGTCAGAGGCACTTTCGTCCGCTGCCGATGCCGACCCGGCACCGATCGCTGACGGCGTCCTGCGCCAGCTCGATCCCAACACGATCCGCGTCGACCGGACCGCGTCCTGGATCTTCACGTCGGTGGTCGGCGTGTTCCTGCTGATCCAGCTCATCGTGAACGTGTTCGGTGGGCCGTGGCGCATCGCCATCGGACTGGCGCTGACGATCGGTGTCGGCGGATTCCTGGCCTGGCTGTCCCACCGATGGCCCGAGATCTCGTACCGGCACACGTTCTACCGCGTCGACCCACAGGGCATCGAGATTCGGCGCGGCGTGGTCTGGCGCTCGCAGGATCAACGTTCCGAAATCGCGCGTACAGCACACCGATGTGTCCCAGGGACCGCTGGAGCGGAGATATGCGCTCGGCACGCTGGTCATTTACACGGCGGGCACCGATCACGCGAAGGTCGAGCTGCCAGGGCTCACCCACGCGCGGGCGATGCGCATCCGCGATCACCTGCTCCCGTCCGGCGGCGACGATGCCGTCTGACGCGACGCCCTCGGCGGCGACGCGACGACTGCATCCGTGGTCGGTGCTGTTCCTGGCGGCCGGCCAATTGCGGCAGTTCGCGGTGCCCGTGGTCATTGCGCTGGTGCTGGGCTCGCGGTCGCGCGAAGCGGCGTGGCAGACCTACGCGCTGCCCCTCATGATTCCCTACGCGCTGTTCGTCGTCGTCCGCTACTGGACCTTCAACTACACGTTCGGCGACAACGAGCTGGTGATTCGATCCGGTTTGTTCTTCAAGAACGAGCGCCACGTGCCGTACTCGCGGATCCAGAACCTGGATGCGGTGCAGAACGCGATCCATCGGCTGGTCGGCGTGGTCGACGTCCGGGTCGACACGGGCAGCGGCGCGGAGGCGGATGCGACGCTCAGCGTCGTCTCGTGGCCGGCGTACGAGGAGATGCGTCGGCGGGTGCTCGGCGAGCGATCGGTCGCACGCGGCACTGACGTCGCGGACGGCTCCGCCGAGCGCACGGTTCTGGCACTGCGCCCCCGCGACCTCACCGTGCTCGGCCTCATCGAGAACCGGGCGGCGGTGCTGGTCGCCGCCGTGGTGGGACTGCTCTTGGAAACGGGCATGCTCGAGCGTGCCGTCAGCCGTGTCGGCATCGACGTGGCCGCGCCTGGCGTCCTGCGTCGTCTCGCCGTCTCGATCTTCCGCGATGGCGTATTGCCGTTCGACGACATCCTCAGAGCGGGCGCCGCAATCGTTGGACTGCTGCTTGTGCTCCGCATCTTCTCCGTCGTCTGGGCCATCGTGCGGTTGTACGGGTTCCGGCTGACGCTCGTCGGCGCCGATCTGCGGACCGAGTACGGGCTGCTCACTCGTGTGTCGGCGACGGCGCCGCTGCACCGCATTCAGACGTTGACGGTCAGGCGCGGGCTCTTGCACCGCTGGTTCGATCGGGCCTCGGTCAGGGTCGAAACGGCGGGAGGCCGGGCAGCGGGCGCGGCGGCAGGGCCATCGTCACGCGGGCGCGAGTCGCTGGCGCCGATCATCGACGAGCCGGCATTGCCCGCCCTGCTGCGCATCGTCCTGCCTGACCTCAGCCTGGGAGAACCGGTCTGGCACGGCCCGGCGCCCGGCGCGTTCGGCCGCGAGCTGCGGGCGCGGCTGGTGCTCGCGCTGATTGGCGCGCTGCTGTCAGCGTTCGTCCTGGGATGGTGGGCCGTCGGCGTCCTGGCGTTGCTCATCGCGTGGGCCTGGATCAGCGCGCGCACCTATACCGCGCACCTCGGCTGGGCTGTGATCGACGGCGCGGTACTCTTCCGGACCGGATGGATCTGGCGGCACCTGACCGTCGCGCGCTTCAGCAAGCTGCAGGCCGTGTCGATGACGCAGTCGCCGTTCGATCGCCGGCATGGCATGGCGTCGGTCCGCGTCGACACGGCCGGCGCCGGCGCCGCGTCACACCGCGTGGACATTCCGTATCTCTCTGTCGAGACGGCGACCGAGCTGTTTGGACAACTCGGCACGGTGGCGGCCCGCACGGCGTTTCGCTGGTAGCACGCGGGAGGCAGGCGCGGCGGATGGGCCGGCGGTTCGGTACGGACAGAAAAAAGCAGGGCCGCGCTCGGCGTCGAGACGCCGGCGCGGCCCCAGATCAAACCGATCGACTAGCGGGCGAAGCGGCGCCTCATCGTCAGCGCGAACCCCGTCACGAGGAACAGGACGCTCGCGAGCCCGAGGAACGGCAACGAGCTCGCGGTCTTTGGCAACGTCTTGGGAGCGGTACCCGCTGCCGCCGGCTGTGGTGGTGGTGGCTTGGTGCCGCTTGCCGCTGCGCCGCCGCCTGCCGCTGCGCCCCCGCCAGCCGCCGCTGCTCCAGCGCCCGCGCCCGACTTGGCCGCCGCGAGCGTGGCGTTCACTTCCTTTTCGGTCACGACTTTCGGCGGCTGCGACGTCACGATGGTCGCACTCAGCTTATCGCCTTCACGGAGCTCCGACAGCTGCAGGGGCTTGCCGTCGCGGATGATCTTCACGCCCCGCTTGTCGATATCCCCCTGCGTAAAGTTCTTGAAGCCCTCGTCGGTTCGTACGAGGACGCTCGAACCAGTCCGCTGCACAACGGTGCCGCTCTTCACCTCGGTGACCGTCACCGGCGTGACCGTTGTTTTCGTCGTGATGGTGGCCGTGCCCTTCATGCCCGGCTTCAACTCGCGCACGGACATCGGCTGTCCGTTGACGGTGAAGCGAAAGTCATCGGGCACTGTCAGCTCCCTCGTGCCTTCGGGCAGCCTGACGATCAGCTGATTGCCGTCCACTGCGAGAACTTCGAAGGTCTTGGTTTCCGACGTGGTCGTTGCCTGCTTCGCCTGCGGCGCGACCGCCGTCAAGCAGACCGCCGCCGCGGCCAGGACCAAGCGATTCATTGCACGTGTCATAAGACGTTCTCCATTTCTTAGGCTCTACCGGGACCGTTGACGAGGTGTGCGAACACCGGACGACTCGAGAGCCGCCAGCTTCTGCACAGGACACATGGGACACGTTCAGTGGACTGCGGCGAGGATGCCACCTGGCCCGTTACTGCAACCCGCGTACCGTGCGCGGAGAGCGCAGTGACGGCCAGATTCATTTGAGAATCCCCACGCGCCGCCGGTTTGCCCGCGATCCGTCGAGGTTCCTCCGACCTGACGGAGAACGTCCCGAATTACTGGGGAGGCACAGATTCTCGCAATGCCGCCCCCGAAGGTCAAGGGCCTTCGCGGGCGCCCCACGGAAGGGCTTGATGGCGGTTCGGCTAAGGAGCGTCTTGGGAAACGGTGATGTCAAAGACGTGGTAGCCCCATGCCGGCATGTCCAGGAAGAGACCCCGTGCATCGAGGTCGTGCCGATCGCGATCGAAACCGGCCCCACCCATCAGATCTTCAAAGCGCAGCGGCCGATCCCCGGGATCCTGCGGCGGCAGGCGAACGTAACACTGGCTCTGGTTCGCGCTGTAGTTGACGGCAACGAGCCGGCGGTCGCCGTCCGTGCCCGTCCAGAGCCAGGCGACGAAACAGTCCGCCGTCCAGTTGCCCTCCCACGCGGGGGCACACTCGAGCAGCCGCCAGTCACCGTCGCGAACGGCCGGATGGCGGAGCACGGCGAGCAGGCGATCGTAGAACTGTTGCCGCGCGGCGTCGGGGGGTTCGAGCGGCGCGCGGACAAGGTGCGGGGAAATGCGCTTCATGCGGCCGTCGAGCTGACCCTGGTGGAAGAACCGCAGCCCTGGCGACAAGTAGGTGACGACGGCCGCCGCGTCGTGCGGCCCCGGCGCGAAGGCGGCCGCCGCCCGTGGCTCGTCATGATTCTCCATGAAGCGCGCGAGCTTGCCCTGGTAGTCGAGACCGGCGTGGAAATGCTCCCGCACCGGTCGTGCGTGCCCCTCGCGTAATCGATCGTACAGCCGCTTGTCGTACGCGTAGTCGAACCCCTGCTGCTGCATGGTCCATTCGAGATCCCAATAGACTTCCGCCATGAAGAGGAAGTCCGGAACCCGCTCGCGCACGCGCCGGATCGCGTCAGGCCAGAAGAGCGGCGCACGGTGGCCCCACGTGCGTTCAAAGACATCCGGCAGCACCAGCATGGCCATGTCGCACCGCACGCCGTCGCATTGCCCCGCGATCTTTACGAGTTCGGCGATCATGGCTTCCTGAGTGGCCGGATTGGCGTAATTGAGCTGGAGCGTGTCCGGCCAGCCCGAGAAAGTACGGGTCGCGTCCGTACGCGAGCACCAGATCGCCTCGCGTCCGTGCGACGCGCGTGTAGTTCTGCGGTGCGTGTGTGAGGTCCTGCTCGGTGCCCTCGATGTAGTACTCAGGATGCTCGTTCACCCAGGGGTGATCCAGACCGGTGTGGTTGGGAACGAAGTCGAGGAGCAGCCGCAAGCCGCGCGTGCGGAGCCGTTCGCGAAGACGAGCGAGCGCCGCGTCTCCTCCCAGCAGGTCGGAAACGCTGTAGCCGGTGATCGCGAACCCGGAACCCGCGATGTCCTCCTCGCGGAGATCCGGCAGCGTCTCCTCGAATTCCCTGCGCCACTCAGGGTTGGCACGGGAGACCCGCTGCCCTGCGGGACCGATCTGCCACACGCTCAGAAACCAGATCCAGTCGAAGCCCATCGTGGCCAGACGATCCAACCCGGCGTCTGGAATGTCGTCCAGGGTGGCGGGTCGCCCGAGCGCGCGGGACAACTCCGTCAACCAGACGCGTGTGTTGATCTGATAGAGCGAGGGACAGAGGGGAGCGCGCATGTCAGTCCTCGCGGCTACGAGCCGCTGATCCGAGTCACGGGCGACGTCCACTCACCGGAGGTGCACCAGCTCCGAAGGCGGTCGCCTTGCCACCCGCGAGCAGCTTCTCCGCATCCAGCAGCCCGAACAGCTGGATGAACTTCGCCACCAGTCCGGTCCAGCCGGTCTGGTGACTCGCGCCGAGCCCGGCGCCGTTATCGCCGTGGAAGTACTCGTAGAACAGGATGTGGTCTCGCCAGTGGGGATCGGACTGGAACTTCTCGGCGCCACCGTACACGGGGCGGCGCCCGCTGCCGTCCTTCAGGAAGATTCGCGTCAGGCGATCGGAAAGCTCCCTGGCGACCTCGAACAGGTTCATCATCTTCCCGGATCCGGTCGGGCATTCGATCTTGAACGTGTCGCCGTAGTACAGGTAGTAGCTCAGCAGCGCCCTGACCAGCATGGCGTTGACCGGCAACCAGATCGGCCCCCGCCAGTTCGAGTTGCCGCCGAACATGCCGCTGTCCGATTCGGCCGCCAGGTAATCGACCCGGTGCTCCCGGCCGCCCGCGTGAAAGATGTACGGGTGGTGCGCGTGGAACCTGGACAGCGCGCGGATGCCGTAGGGGCTCAGGAACTCGTTCTCATCGAGCATCTTCGTCAGGATCCGGCGGAGCCGATCAGGAGTGACCAGGGCCAGCAGGGTGCGCCCGGCCACGCCGAAGTGATTCGGTCCAACCGGGTGCATCGTCGCTGACAGTTCGGGCATCCGGCGCAGCCGTTCCTGGATCGCGCTCACGGTCTTCGGGACGCGCTCCCGCTGCGCCTGCTCGATCACCGTGGTGGCGCACAGCGGCAACAGCCCGACCATTGACCGCACCTTGAGGCGTGTGGCGCTCCCGTCAGGCAGCCTCAGCAGGTCGTAGTAGAAGCCATCCTCGTCGTCCCACATGCCCTCCCACCCGGTTCGGTTGATCCCGGCCGCGATGTAGTAGAAGTGCTCGACGAACTTGAAGACCATCTCCTCGTAGATCGGGTCGTGCGTGGCGAGCTCGATGGCGAGCTCCAGCATGTTCTGGCTGAAGAGGGCCATCCAGGCCGTGCCGTCCGCCTGTTCGAGGTAACCGCCGGTGGGCAACGCGGCGCTGCGATCGAAGACGCCGATATTGTCGAGGCCGAGGAAGCCGCCCTCGAACACGTTCTTGCCGAAGCGGTCCTTGCGGTTGACCCACCAGGTGAAGTTCAACGCGAGCTTGTTGAACGTGGCGCGGAGGAAGTCCACGTCCACCGTGCCGTGCAGCGCCTGCTCCGTGCGATGAAGGAAGAGCGTCGCAAAGGCATGGACCGGCGGGTTCACGTCGCTGAAGTTCCACTCGTAGGCGGGTATCTGGCCGTTCGGGTGCAGATAGTGCCCGCGGAGCATCAGTTCCATCTGCTCCTTGGCGAAGTCGGGATCCACGATCGAGAGCGGGAGCGTGTGGAACGCGAGATCCCAGGCCGCGTACCAGGGGTACTCCCACTTGTCGGGCATCGAGATGATGTCCCGGTTCAGCATGTGGTACCAGTCCGAGTTGCGGGCATTCCGATAGCCGTGATGGAGAGGATTTGAGTGGTGCTCGTCCAGCCAGTTGTCACCATCGAAGAAGAAGAACTGCTTGCTCCAGAGCATGCCGGCAAGGGCTTGACGCATCACGTTGGCCGCGTCTTCACTCACCGCCGGCGGCGTGACCGATTTGTAGAACTCATCGGCTTCACGGAGCCGGCTCGCGAAGATATCGTCAAAGGACTTCCCGAACGGTTGGCCCTTGTGGTCCGGCACACCGTTGGAAAGCCGCAGACGAATCACCGTGGTCTGCCCGGCGCCGATTGTGGCCTGGTAGTGCGCCGCGACCTTGGTGCCTTCGCGATCGGGATTCACGAGGTCGTCCCGGCCGTGCACCACACAATCGTTGATGCCGTCCTTGACGTAGCGGCTCTCGTTACTGGTCCCGGACCCGGGAAACAGCCGTTCGTGGTTGGTTTCGTTTTCGGTGAAGAGCAGCGGCACATCGCCGTCGCATGCGAGGCGGAAGGCCCCCAGCAGAGAGTGCGCTGCCGCGGCTGCGGCCGTGCCTCGCGGTGCTTCGACCTGCTTGATGTGCGGCTTCTGGGGAGCCCGGTTCGATGGAGCAATCCACTTGGACCAGTCGTTGCGGAACCACAGCGTCGGCAGGAGATGCAAGTCAGCCGCGTCGGGTCCCCGGTTGACCGCCGTGATGCGCACGAGGATGTCTTCCGGGCCGCCCTTCGCGTACTCCACGAACACGTCGAAGTACCGGTCGTCATGGAACACGCCGGTGTCGAGCAGCTCGTACTCCATCTCGTGACGGCTGCGCCGGCGGTTCGTCTCCACCAGATCGGCATAGGGATAGGCCGCCTGCGGATACTTGTAGAGGTACTTCATGTACGAATGCGTCGGCGTGCTATCGAGGTAGAAGTAGTACTCCTTCACGTCCTCGCCATGGTTGCCTTCGCTGTTCGTCAACCCGAAGAGCCGCTCCTTGAGAATCGGGTCCTTGCCGTTCCAAAGGGCCAGGCCGAAGCAGAGGTACTGCTGGTCATCGGATATGCCGGCGATGCCGTCTTCGCCCCAACGATAGGCACGTGACCGAGAATGGTCGTGCGTGAAGAAGTTCCAGGCGTCGCCGTTCTCGCTGTAGTCCTCGCGGACCGTGCCCCACTGCCGTTCACTGAGATACGGTCCCCACTTCTTCCAGGGAGTCTTCGGCTGGCGGGCTTCGTCCAGCCGCATCTGTTCAGCGGTCATTGAGTCCCTCTCGCCATGCGCAGTCGGCTGGGTTGTCGTAGCAAGGCCCGTACCGCGTCGCAACGCCATGGAATTCTACTGCCGTTCGGAGCAACGCACCGCCGACCCACGAAATCGCGTGGTGGGTGACCAAACGACTTACCCAATGAACTTTTCCGCAGCCAGCGCCGTCCTTTCCTATGCCAATCTACAAGAACGAGGTGGCGTGAGCGATCAGACCG
The DNA here is from genome assembly GCA_963816795.1 of uncultured Acidobacteriota bacterium. GTDB lineage: Bacteria > Acidobacteriota > Vicinamibacteria > Vicinamibacterales > SCN-69-37 > CAWFLT01. Next base: position 395,632 of record CAWFLT010000014.1, read on the forward strand.
ACGTCCTGCAAGGCACCCTGGATCTCTTGATCATGAGGACGATTGCCCTCGAGCCGGCGCACGGGTGGGCGATCGCGCAGCGCATTCAGCAGGTTTCCGGCGACTTGCTGCGCGTTCAGCAGGGCTCGCTCTACCCCGCGCTGCACCGGCTCGAGCACCAGGGCTGGATCACCGCCGACTGGGGCGCGTCGGAGAACAATCGTCGCGCCCGCTTCTACTCACTGACGAAAGCCGGTCGCAAGCAGCTCGCCGTCGAAGTCTCGAAGTGGGAGCGCCTGTCAACCGGCGTCAATCTCGTGCTGCACAGGACCTGACCGTGCGCCTCTGGACCATCCTGCGAACCCGGCTCCGATCCCTGTTCTTCCGCGCTCGCCGTGAATCAGATCTGACCGAGGAATTGCAGCTCCATCTCGAACGCGAAACTGAGCGGCTGAAGGCGACCGGCCTGTCTCCTGACGCAGCGCGCCTCCACGCGCTCCGAACGTTCGGGGGCGTCGAGCAAATCAGGGAGGAGTGTCGCGACGCGCGGGGGACCGCGCTCATCGAGAACACGGTGCGCGACATCCTCTACGCGTTCCGGACCTTTCAGCGCGCTCCCCTGGTGGCCGTGACCATCGTCTCGACCGTGGCGCTTGGGCTGGGCCTGGTCACCGTGGCGTTCACGATGCTGAACACGTTCGTCTTTCGAGTCGATGCGGTGCCAGACGTGCATGAGATGTTCGCGGTGGAGCGGCCGCGAACCGCCGACGGCGAGCGCGTGCGTTTCACCCGCACGCAATTCGACGCCCTCCGTCGAGAAACGAGCGTCTTCACCGGCGTCTACGCGCAGATCTCTGACATCGACAGCCGCGTCGACGGCCGCCTGATATTTGGCACGCTGGTGACGGGCAATTTCTTCCAGGTGGTCGGCGTCGCCGCCGCGATCGGACGCGCGCTGATTCCTGCTGACGACGAGCCAGGGGCTGGACAACCGGTGATGGTCCTCAGCCACCGCGGATGGGATCGGCTGTTTGCCCGCGACCCGGCAATTCTCGGACGCCGCCTCCTGATTAACGGGGTCACGTTCGAGATTGCTGGTGTGATGCCCGAGGGATTTCGCGGGCTGGCGGTGGCTGCCGACGACTATTGGGCGCCGCTCTCGACGCTCGGCGGCGTTCGTCCCTTCCATCGGGGTCGCGAAGCGGATGTCGACGTCGACATCATCGGACGCTTGAAGCCGGGCCTGTCGCGCGAGGCGGCAACGGCGGGACTCGCCGTCTGGAACGCCAGCCGGCCGGACGCCACTACGATCGAGCGCAGTCCGGCGGGCCTCACGCTCGTCCCGAGGGACGGCACCGTTCCGCAGCCGCTTGAAGCCCTGGCCGTGGTCGCGCCGCTCTTCTTTGCGTTCGGCCTCATCCTGCTGATTGGCTGTGCCAACGTCACGAATCTGCTGCTCGCCAGAGCCGTGGCGCGGCAGCGCGAGATTGGCATCCGGCTGTCGCTCGGCGCCACCAGACGCCGCATCGTCCGTCAACTGTTGACGGAGAGCCTGCTGCTCGCGCTGGCGGCCGCCGCGGCCGGTTATGCGATTTCGCGCCTGACGCTCGAAGCGATCGTCCAGGCCGTGATGAGCAGTCTGGCCCCTGACCTGGGCGACATCCGGCTGTCGGTTCCCGATGCTGACTGGCGCGTGGTGCTGTTTCTCCTCGTCGGTGCCGGCGTCTCGACCATCGTGTTCGCGCTCGCCCCGGCGCTGCAAGCCACGCGGATCGAACCGATCAGAACAATTCGCGGCGAGGTCGTCAGGGACGCGCGGCCAGGCCGGGCGCGGCAGATCCTGATCGGCGCACAGGTCAGTGCGTCCGCGTTGCTGCTGATCGCGGCGGCGGTGTTCTTGAGGAGTACGTTTGCCGCCGCCACGTTCGATCCTGGCATGCGGGCCGCCGACACCATCGTCGTGCAGATCGTCAACGAGCCGACGCGCGACGCGATCGTGCGCGCAGTCACCGCCGAACCGTCTGTCGCCGCCGTGGCGGCGTCGTGGCCTGACGCGGTGGGCGTCGCCCCTCGACCGGCGTTCGCGGACACCGGTCGCACAAACGCCGCAGTCGCCTACAAGTTCGTCTCGCCGGCGTATTTCAGCGTGCTCGACATCGCCGTCGTGCGGGGGCGCGTCTTCGCGGCGGCTGAGCGCTCGCCGACTGCCGCGGTGGCGCTGGTGTCCGAAACGGCCGCGCGCGCGCTGTGGCCGACCGCCGAAGCGGTGGGTCAGGCCGTACGCCTCGATCCAACTCCCGCACCCCAGACCCAACAAGCAGAAGCGCATCCGCTCGAGTCACGCACGTACACCGTCGTCGGAGTCGTCCGAGACGTCGCCGGATTCCGGATCGCCCCATTGAATACGGCGGTCGTCTATTTGCCGGCGCATCCGACGACGCCCAGCACGTCGCTGATCGCACGCGTCCACGGCGATCCCGAACTGGCCCGGCAGGCGCTCCTGAATCGATTGACCACGATCGATCCCGACATGGCGCGTCAGGTGATCACCATGCGCACCCTGTCGAGGATGGAGACCTACTTCCTGCAGATCGCGTTCTGGTTGACGGTCGTCCTCGGCGCCCTGGCGCTGGCACTGACGCTCTCCGGGCTATTCAGCGTGCTGTCCTACCTCGTCGAACAGCGCCGCCGGGAAATCGGCGTGCGGATGGCGCTCGGCGCGACCACGCGGGATGTCACGCGGTTGGTGCTATCGCAGTCGATCCGACCCGTCGGCTTCGGCCTCTTCATCGGCGGCGGGACTGCTGCCGGAGTGGCGATGTTGCTGCTCTCGACACCGGCGGCCGCCTCGATTGGCCAGATCGTTCACGTGCTCGATCCGGTTGCCTACGCCGGAAGCCTGCTGATCATCGTCGCGGCGTGCCTGGTGGCCGCCTCAATTCCGGCCACGCGCGCTGCGCGACTCGACCCGACGCAGGCACTGCGCGAGGAATAGGCGGTCACGCTCGACGCGTATCGCTGCCTTATGGTATCCTCATTTTAAGTGTATCGTATGCAGATCTACGGAGGATGACCCTTGTGAGTGCCCCAACGCCAACCAAACGGCTCAACATCAATCTCCCTGTAGAGACCTATGAGGCGCTGCAGACACTCGCGTTGGATTCTGGCCAGTCAATGACACAGGTCGTGAGAAGCGGCCTCGGGCTCGCCAAGCTGGCGCGGGAGGAAGGCAAGAACGATCGCAGCCTCGCGATCGTCGATCGCGATGGAAAAGTCGTGAAGGAGATCGTCGTTCTCTGACGTCACGGAGAGAGTTGAGGACCATCGTTATGCCCAGAAAACTTTATGTTGGAAACCTGCCCTTGACAGCCACCGACGAAGACCTCCAGACCCTCTTTTCGAAAGCTGGTGCGGTCGAATCGGTCACCATCGTCAAGAGCCAGGACACGGGGAACTCAAAAGGTTTCGCGTTTGTGGAGATGGCAGATGAGTCGGCGGCCCAGAGCGCGATCGAAGCCTTCAATATGAAGCCGCTCGCCGGACGCTTCTTGAATGTCAACGCCGTGCGCTCCGTGGAGTGGGAGAAGTCGTAGCCGACTACTTCACCGCCGAGTCCGCAATATCAGCAAGATGGCTCACAAAAGCATGCACCTCGGGATGGCCAGGTGTCGCTTCGTAGGAAACCACTTGAAGACCGAAATCCTCTCGTAGCCTCCGCTTTTCCACCACCGAAGAGGCATCGGCAGCGAGCAGGATGAAGTCGGGGCTCGACCGGTGCTTCAGTGATTCCCGATGCTGCTCGAGCAGCAGCCGCAGTTCAGGGTCGCCAAACGAGAATCCGACAAAAACCACCACATACGTCACGAATATTGCGGACAGAACGAGGCGATAGCCAGGATTCTCGTACAGCAGCTTCCGATAGTCTCGTTCGGAGAGAATCACCTCATTAACCGCGTCGATGCTCCCGTGAAGCTTGAAGATCACAGGTCTGCCCGAAGGGTTCCCACGCTGGAGGACTTGCTGCACCGACGGGGCGTCCTTGTAGGTGTACACCGTCGCGGCACGCTCATAGCGACTCGCAAAGGCGTCTTCCAATAGTCGATCATAGTTTGTCGTGAGAATCAGAGGAGGGTTCAGCCGGAACAGCTGGCGATGGACCTCGGCCGGGATCGCGGTTGGAGGATCGAAGGCGTCCTTCAGCAGTGTCTCGTATTCATCGATGGGCAGTTTGAACCGCAGGTCTTCGGCGGCCATGAGATATTGGTCGCGGGCGAGCAGTTGGTGAATGTCGTTCGCTTCACTGTCTGAAATGTGAGATTGCTGTGCCGCTCGCTCCTTCAACGTCTGCAGCAGTTCACGCCAACTTGGGAAATTCGCCCCTGACTGCTTGGAAAGTCCGGCACCAACGATCGGGATCAGCCGTCGCTGCCTGGCAGATTCGACGAGGTTCTTCGGCAGATTCTTGAGCTCTATTGGCATACGATTCAAGGCCCTTGCTCGAAACGAGCGCCTACTTGTGGCGCTCAGCGAACCCGGTTGAGCACCGCGGTCAGCGGCTGTTCGTTCGCCACAACTTCGGGGACGATCACGAGGAAGCCGAGCGCCTGCCCCATCATCGAAGCCCCCGGCGCGGATTCTAGCCCACCCAGGATTACCTTCGCGTGCTTCGGTGTCCTTCGTGCGGTTCGCGTTGAAAGATCTTCAGACCGTGCCCGACGACGCGCGCACGACCAGCTGGCACGGCAACAGGATGTCCCGCGGTGCCAAGTCAGTACGCGCCACGCGCTCGAGCATCGCCCCAAGCGCCACGTCTCCCAACTGTCTCGTCGGTTGCCGTAATGTCGTGAGCGGTACCGGCAAGAGGGCCGCGTACTCCACGTCGTCGATGCCCGCCATCCTGACGTCGCGCGGAATCGCGTAGCCAAGGCCGAGCAGCGTCTGCATCAATTGTCCGGCCGTGCGGTCGTTGGCGCAGACGATGGCGTCAGGCCGCGCGGCGATCATCCATGCCTTGACCGCCTGCGCGTCGGCAGGCTCCAGGCGCGCGACCAGCGCGTCGTCTGCAGTCGCGGCCCCCGCCCACAGCGCCTCGCGATAGCCCGCGGCACGCGCGTCGACGGTCGACGCCGCATGGGGCCGGGCCACGAACGCCACGCGCCGCGCGCCCAGTTTCAGCAAATGGCCAGTGACGATGTATCCGGCCCGGCGGTTGTCGATGCCGACCAGGTCGTGCGCGCCACGCTCAGGGTACGGCCACACGTCGCGGTCGAGGAGCACGACGGGAATTCGCGCCGCGTCGAGAGCGCGTACGATCCGGTGATTGACGTGATCGCTGTCGGCGGCCAGTTCGAGCGGCGCGAAAAAGACGCCGGACACGCGGCGCTCGACGTACTGCTGGCAGAGCGTCCAGGCGCGCGCGGGCTTGTCGATCGCGCGGCCTTCCCCGCCGCCCCAGATCAGCGCGTGCTCGCGGGCCAGTGGCGACGCCATCATCCCTTGACACATCGGCTCGAAGATCTCGGTCTCGCCGAGATCCGGAATCAGCAGGCCGAACGACTTGCCGGTCGCCCCGTGGGTCGCGCGGACGTAGGTGCCGGATCCGACGCGACGCTCGACGAGCCCGGCCAACTGCAGCTCCCGGACGGCGCGGCCGACCGTGATTCGCGACGCGCCAAATCTGACGACGAGATCGGCTTCGCTCGGGAGCCGATCGCCCGGCTTCCAGCGGCCCGCCTGAATCTCGCGATGCAGGGCCGCAAAGACCTGCCGGTGCTTGGGATCGCGGGTGGCGCCGGCAGCGGGGGGCAGCACGACTAAATGTTATATCAACTTGAGTCGCTCTACAAGACAGATGCCGTGATAAACGCTATGATCGCGTCATGCCGACGACACACGGTCGGCCTATTGTTGATATGACATTAGGTTTGTGAGGTCTTCATGTCATCGTCCGTGCGCAAGCATTTCCTGATCGCGTCCGACTTCGACCAGACCCTCAGCTTCAACGACTCAGGCCTGGTCCTGAGCGAGCTCATCGGTGCGACCGGCTTTCAAGAAAAGGTCGATGGACTCGGCCGGAGCAACCTCGTCCAGCAGGGCGGAGAGCTCGCCTATCTCATTCGGCATGACCCGGCGTTCCGCGGCGTCCGGCGCGAGCATCTGGAAGAGACCGGCCGCAAGGTCCGGCTCCGCGCCAACATTCCCGTGCTGGTCGACTTTCTCGAGCGCGGGGTCGAAGGCTACCAGTTTTCGTTGTTCGTGATCTCGGCCGCGCCGCGCGAAGTGATCGAATCGGCGCTCGACGGGATCATCCCGCCCGACCGCATCTACGGCACCGAGCTCGAGTACGACGACGCCGGCGAGGTGCAGTCGATCGTGCGGGTGCCGGCCGGCTACGGCAAAGTCGCGGTCGTCGAGGAGCTCGAGGGCCGCTACGGCGTGACGCCAGATCGCACGGTCTACGTCGGCGATGGCAGTTCGGACGTGCACGTGATGCTCCACGTGAACAATCGCGACGGGTTCACGATTGCGGTCTCCGAAAATCATCAGCTGGCGCGGATTGCCAAGCGCACGGTCCTCAGCGACGACGCGTTCTCGATTGCGGTGCCGATTCTGGATGAGCTCATCGGCTGGGATGCGAACAAGATCCGCGGCCTGTTCCGGTCCTACGGCCTCACGCTGCAGGGCTGGGAGCGCGCGCGGACCGATCGCGTCGTCGTCCGCGACGCCCCGCTCGGCATCCTCGGAATCCCGGTCGGATCGGGAGTGAGCTGATGACCGAGTGGCTCGGCTGGGTGGCGACGGCGGTGGTCGTCGCGTCGTATTTCTGCCGGCGTGCCGATACCATGCGGCGCGTGCAGATGACCGGCGCGCTGGTCTGGGCGGTGTACGGCACGATCATCGCCGCCTACCCCATCGTGGTCGCGAATCTGCTCGTCATCGGCGCCGCGGCCTGGGCGACGGCGCGTGACAGCCGTCTCACTTCTCTTCCTGACGCTTGAAGACGAACGTCGCCGGTGCCCGGCACGAGTGGGTCAGCCGATTTTCTTTCGGAACACGTGCCAGCTCGCGTCCTTACAAAGGGTGCAGGCGGCGCCTTTGAACATTCGTGAGGCCGCCGCGTCGCCGCGCGTCGTCCAGTCGAGCCAGCGGACGGCAATCACGCCGAGGTCGCCGCCGTTCCTGGCGCCGAATGTACCGATGTGCTGCAGTTTGTCCTGCCAGCCGTACCACACCGGCACGTGGTTGATGGCCTCGAAGCTGGCCTTGCCCGATGCATAGGCGGTGTCCAGCGCCTCTTCGCCGGTAATGATGAGGACGGGCCCTTTGATCTTGAGCAGCGAGGACGGGTCGTTCCCACGCGCCCCGACCAAACCCGCGCCGCTGAACCAGATACCGAGCCCGTTGATCCGCACGTCTTCCGTCGCCAGTTGCACCGCCAGCCCGCCGCCGCACGAATGGCCCATCGAAACGATATGTTCGAGATCGAGTGCGCGATTGAAGCGGCTGGACGCGTCGCCATGTTGCCGCACGGCCCAGTCCACCGCCTCTTTGAGAAGCGGCACCGTCACGCGACCCTGAGCGCCGGTGGCATCGCCGCGTGCCTGGCCTGCCTGGCCGCCGGGCGGCGCCGGTTGACCCGCGGCGCGAGCACCGCCGGCGCCACCCTGCCTCGGCGCGGGATTCGACTGGGGTCCCACTTCCAACTCGACCGCGCCCATTGGGCCGCCGGCGACCACGAGGTAACCGTGCGAGGCGACTTCCGTCAAGAACGACCGATACCGGTTGCCCGCGTACAGGCAGGACCCGTTGCCCCAGATCACGACCGGGAGCTTCCTGGCTTTGAGCGCCGACAGATCGGCGGGCGCGTAGACGACGTGCGCCGGCAGACCCGGCTCGACGGACATCACCGCTTTGTACGGCCCGCTGCCCAGCGGGAAGTCAGGTTTGAAGTACGGCGGCACGCCGAAGGGCAGGGGAAGACCCCGGCCATCGAGCAGGGGCGTCGGCGTCGGCTGCTGAGCGGCAAGCGTGCCGATGGCGCCGACGACGAGAGCGGCGGGCAGCCAACGGCGGAACGTGACGGTCATGGAGGAAGAGACGCGCATGGCGAGTAGCGTAGCGCCGGTGATGAGCACCCCGTTCGGTGTAACGGTACGGTTACTGTAACGGGCCTGCTGCGCCGTCGGGCCGTCTCACTTCTCTTCCTGACGCTTGAAGACGAACGTCGTCGGCTTGGAGCCGGCGGCGCCGCTGATCACCGCCTCCATCGATCCGTCGGGCCGCCTGGCGTAGCGGATCATCTTCGGGAAACTGTGCGCGGGATTCTCGAAGGTCGCGCTCTCGCTGTCGAACTTCGTCAGCGTGAAGTCGGTGGCGCCCTGGCCATTCGGCAGCGCGGTGTAGACGAGCGTCGAGTCGCGCTCCGAGATACACAGGAACTCGAACGCGGTCAGCGCCCCGTTCCGCATCGTGCGGCTGATCGCGAGCATCGAGCCGCCGGCCGGCGGTGTCCAGCGTTCTTCAATCGCGACCGGCGACGTGCCCCCGACCCAGTGCCCCGCGATCCACGACACGTCCGCGATCGTGGCCTTCGTACCGGCCACGGCCGGCGGTGGCGCCTCGGCGAGGACGTCGGTCGACTTCTGATAGACCGATGCGACCGGCCGCAACTGTCCCGATGCCGAGTCGCGCATCGTCGTCTCGATGACGAGCCGGTCCGGCGCTTCGAGGCGAAAGATGTACTTGAGGCCGACGCTCGATCCGGGCGTGCCGCCTGGACCAATCGTGGAGACCAGGGTGTAGACCAGGGCGGTTCCGTCCCACGCCATGCTGCTCATGGTGCCGGTGTCGGCCAGGCAGGCGCGCGGCGGGGACACGGCGCGCTGCTCGGTGCCGTCGATCGGAAACGCGTGGACGACTGCAGTCTCGCGCCCGCGGACCGGCCGGATGAGCTCGACGCGTTGTCCACGATGCCGCATCGCGAAGACTTCGCCGAACACCGGGCTCGGCGCGGCCGCGATCGACGACGTGGCGCCTTTCGCGAACCGCCAGGTTCCCGAGAAATCCGCTGTCTGCTGTCCGGCGGTCGCGGCCGTCAGCATCGCGACCACGCCGAGTACGGTCATTACGCGCATACGCATATCGTCCCTCGGCGAACGACTCTAATCGCGCCGCCCCTCGACAGGATTGGAAAAATGCGACATCGCCCCTAAGCCTCCGGGATACCTTGACTTGCCCGGACCTCCGTGCCTAGACTGGCCCCTGTTTCATCATTCCAGCACCACACTCGGGGGGCGTGGCCTCTCGGAAAAGGAACGGTCATGCCTAGCGGCACGATTGCACGGTTGCTGATCGACAAGGGCTTCGGCTTCATCCGGGATGAAAGCGGCGTGGAGCACTTTTTCCACCGTTCGGCCGTCCGTGGAGCGGTGTTCGAGTTGCTTCGCGAAGGACAGCGCGTCGAGTTCACGACGGAAGACTCGCCGAAGGGGCCGCGGGCCGCTGACGTTCGGCTGGTCGACGGTTAGGTCGACGTTCGCCCCTCCTCAGTCCGGGCCGATCGGCGTCAATCCCCCATCGATTCGGCCCGGGTTCACTCATCTCAATGTAGGCTGGTCTCGGAAGCCCACGGGGCCCGGTGGCCCTCCCGGTCTTCAAAACCGGCCGCTTCCCGCATCACAGTGGGAAGGGTGGGTTCGACTCCCACAGGCTTCCGCCATGGATCTGCTCTTGCACAAGACCCTCCAGCGCGTCGGTTCCGGGTTCCGAGGGTTCTCGACCGGAACCCGGAACCTCGAGGAGCATCCATGAGTCTGAAAGACAAGCTCGAGATCGGGCTCAAGCCCGACGCGCCCTATCGTCCGGACAACCTCCCCGAAGAACAGCAAGGGGATGCCGACTGCATCGTGGCCGCAACGCCAGGAACCGACCCGGACGTGGAAGCCGCGCGTCAGCGGTGCGATGACGAAGCGGTACCGGCCCCGAAGCGGACGCTGATTCCGCCGGCAGCCGATCGCGAGTAGCGCCTCACGTGCTCAGGGCCGATCGCGCGTCATCCAGGCGATGGCGGCCTGCGTGTCTTCGAGTGTGGGCACGACGAGGTCTGCACCGGCGGCGGACAGCGCCTCGGCGCTGTAGTGACCGGTCGTGACGGCGAGCGCCCGAGCGCCGTGGGTGCGTGCGCAGTCGACGTCAAGGGGAGTATCCCCGATGATCACCGTTCGTGCGGCGGCTACGTCGCCAAGCCCGGCCGCCTTCGCCTGCGCCAGAGCGACCGGCACCAGGTCGCGGCGATCGAGATGGTCGTCGCCAAACGCACCGAACGGGAATCGGCGCCACAAGCCGAAGAACCCCAATTTGAGCTCGGCGCCGCGGACGAAGTTTCCGGTCAGCAGGCCGATCCGCACCGCCGGCTCACGCCCCAGGGCGTCGAGCAGCGCGGCGATTCCAGGAAGGACGCAGCTCGGTTCGCCGCTCGGCTGCGGCAGTTCTCGTGGCAACTCCTCGAGATACGCGTCGCGCAGCGTTGCGATCTCCGCCCCGGTCGGCTCGCGTCCGATGGCGGCCAATCCGTCACCGACGATCGCGCGATCGGTCCGGCCGGCGATCGCCACGGTGGCCAGCGCCTCCGCGGCGCCGTACAACCGCCGAAACGCCGCGTTCATGCCGCGTACCCCGGCGCGGCCACTGAGGATGAGGGTGCCGTCGATATCGAAGAGCACGAGCACCGGCGCTGAATCAGTTGTCGTCACGCGATCTGCAATCCTTGCTTGAAAGGGAACGGTACATGTTTCGAACGGTTGGAACGATTGCGCTTCTCACGGTGGCGATCGCAGAAGTCGCATCGGCGCGTCAAGGCCTGCGCGCCAAAGCGGATCTCAAAGGCGAGGGCATCACGGGCACTGTCGAGTTGCGCGAAGTGGATGCGCAAACGGCGGGCGCCCACGACATGAAGCTCATGGGCGGAACGAAGGCCGTCGAGCTGACCGTCACCGTCACGGGACTCAAGCCGGGTACGCACGGGTTCCATCTGCATGCGGTCGGCAAGTGCGACGCGCCCGACTTCACCAGCGCGGGCGGCCACTTCGACCCCGGCCCGAGTGGCAATACCGATCCGGACATGAATCATCCGTACCACCTGGGAGATCTGCCCAACCTCGTCGCCGATCAGACCGGCCGCGCGACCCTGAAAGTGACGACGACGCGCGTCACGTTGTCCGACGGCCCGCTGACGCTGCTCGACGCCGACGGCACGGCGATCATCGTGCACGGCAACCCCGATCAAGGCATCACCGGCGAGGCCAAGTCGGGAGTGAGCGGCGGCCCGCGCGTGGCGTGCGGAGTCGTGACGAAATCCTGAAGCCACCCTCACGGTCGGACGCCTCGCCCGCGAAAGAGACGCCGCCACGCGTGATCGCGCCGGATCGCGCCGCTGGCGGCGTCGAGGCGCCATCTGGGCGCCGCGGCCGCTTTGGCAAACGCGTCGTCATCGCTCAACGCGATCCAGCCAATCTGCCGGGCGTCCGCCACACGCCTGAGCAGTCCGCCCCAGCGATACTGACGCTTCGCGATCGGCCGTCCGAGCAGTGGGGTGCTCCAGCAGCAGGAGCTCGGGCTCGTGCGCGAGCGCCCGCGCGAGGTGCACGCGCACGCGCTCGACGGCGGTCAGCGATCCGGCCGCGTCATCGAGCCGGCGCTCGGGCAACTCCACGGCCGCCGCGAGTGCGTTGATCCGGACCCGCAGCTCCGGCGCGATCGGATCGATCGCGACGGTCAACGGCAGGGCGAGATTGGCAGCGATCGACATCTTGTCGAGCAGCACCGCGCGATCGGTGACGATGCCGAACCGATCGAGCGAGGCGAGCCACTCGGTGTCGGTCGCGATGGTGCGAGTGTCGCGGCCGCCGACCACCACGACACCCTCCTCGGGCACCGCGGCGCCGGTCACGAGATGCATGAAGAGCTCCGCCGCGTTCGCATCGAAGCCCGAGAGCGTGAGCCGGTCGCCACGGCGCACGATCAACCGCGCGATTCGCAATGGCTCCGGACTGGCGCGCTGCTTGACGAGGCCGGAGACTTCGAGCAGCGCAGCGCCGTTCACGGCCGCGGCGTCCGTCCGGCGCGCGCGAGCACGCGATCGAACAGATCGGACGACAGACCGACCCGGCCCAGGGCCTGGGCGCGCCCGGAGCCGGGCCCGTGGTAATCGGAGCCGCCCGTCATGACCAGACCGCATTCGTCCGCGATCCGGCCGAATCGATCGACATCGTCCGGACCGTGGTCTGGATGGAAGACCTCGACGCCGGCGAGGCCGTCGTTCGCGAGCTCGCGGACGAGACCCTCCAGGCGCTGTTTCGCCGGATGGGCGAGCGATGCGAGTCCCCCGGCGCGGCCGATGAGCGCGACGACTTCGGCCGGAGTCGCGCCACGCCGGGCGACGAACGCCGGCCGGCCGTCTGAGAGGTAGAGCGAAAACGCCTCGGCGATGTCGCGCGCGTGCCCGGCGTCGACCAGCGCCTGCGCGAGGAGCGGGCGGCCGAGCGAGCGCCCGGGAATCTCCGGCGTCTCGCTGCCCGGGACGTCCACGGTCATCCCCAACGCGGCAAGCCGCTCTCGTATCTCAATCAGCCGGCGGCGCCGGTCGGCGCGCTGGGCGGCGAGAAACCCGGCGAGCGCCTGATCCGCGGGATCGAAGAAATAGCCGAGGACATGGATGTCGCGGCCCTCGTCCACGGCCGTGATCTCGATGCCGGGAACGAACGTGATGCCGTGCCGATGCGCGCTGTCGGCCGCGGCGGCCAATCCGGCGACCGTGTCGTGATCGGTGACTGCCAGCGTCTGCACGCCGGCGGCCGCGGCTTCGCGAACGAGCGCGTCCGGAGTGGACCGGCCGTCGGATGCGGTCGTGTGCAGGTGGAGATCGATCACGCCGATTGCCGGCGGCGGCCGTCGCGCGTGCGCCGGCCCTGCCGTGCGATCAAGCTGCGGTATTCGCGAATCAGCAGATCGAGATGCTCGCGCTCCTCGTCGGCGAACTCGAGGAAGATCCGCTTGCCTTCCGACTCCTCGAAGCGCTCGCCGTACTTCTTGAAGAAGCGGTGCGATCCTCGCTCGCAGCGGATCCCGACGAGCAGCGCCTTGCGGTCGCCGCCGCCCTTCTTGAGCTCTTCGGTGCCCGCTGCGAACAGGCCATTGGCGGCGCCCTTGAAGAAGAGGAACGTCGGCTGCGACTCGAGCGTCGGATCGGCGGCGATGAGCGCCTGATAACGGTCCTCGAGCTTGCGCAAGTGCTCGACTTCTTCGGTGGCGAGCTTGTGGAATACCTTGCGGCCGCGCGCATCCTTCGCCAGCCGCGCGGCGCGAGTGTAGAACTCCCGTCCGCTGCGCTCGGTCGCAATCGCGATGCGCAGCGCGTCGCGCGCGAAGACGGACTCAGTCGGCGTCGGCGGCGGCACGGCCGCGCGGCCGCTCTGGCAGTTTTCACACGTCCCGTAGATTTGCAGCACGCTCTGGCTGGGCGAGAAGTTGCGCGCCGTGGTGACCTCTTCGAGCAGCGCTTCGATGTCCGAGCTCAGAAACTCGAAGGACTGGTTGCAGGTCTTGCAGATGAGGTGAAAGTGGCGCGGATGCCGGTACGCGTGTTCGTAGCGGAAGTGGCCCTCGCCGAAGTCGACGCGGCGCGCGATTCCGGCGTCGATCATCCACTGCAACGTGCGGTAGACGGTCGCGCGGCTGATCCGGCTGTCCTTCGCGCGGATCAGCTCGACGAGCTGGTCCGCGCTGAGGTGCCCTTCCTGCTGCACGAAGAAGTCGACAATGACGTCGCGCTTGCTCGAACGGCGGCCGCCAGCGGGCCGATGCTTCTCAACGAACTCGGTAGCAGAGGGAATCGGCACAGCTCAGGCATCGCTCAGGCGTTGAACGACGAACCGCATCCACAGGTCGACTTGGCGTTCGGGTTCTTGATGGTGAAGCCGCCGCCCATGGTGTTGTCGACGAAATCGACTTCCGCCCCTTTGAGGTACCGCAGGCTGATCGGGTCGACGAGCAGCCGGACGCCGTTGACTTCGAACACCTGGTCGGCCGAGGCCTCGCCCTGACCGCCCTCGTCGATCATCAGCCCGTACTGGAAGCCGGAACAGCCGCCGCCCTGCACGAAGACGCGCAGGCCCGCGCCGGCTTTCTGTTCCTCGGCCAGGAGCTCGGTGATCTTGTCTGCCGCCGCTTCGGTCACGTTAATCATGATCCAATTATAGCGGTTCGAACCGGCCTTAGACTATGGCAGTGTCCGACCTGATCCAACGCCTCATTGACGACCGCGTGGCCTCCCGCACCTGGCGTCGCGAGACCACGGTCTTCGCGCGCCCGGACGCTGCCGCCGGCGTCCACGACGCCATCCGTCACCGTCTCGGCTGGCTCGACGCGCCAGACACGGCGCCAGCGGCGCTCGCAGGCCTCACTGACTTCGCCCGCGACGTCCGGGCGGCGGACCTCGACCACGTGTACCTGCTCGGCATGGGCGGCAGCAGCCTGTGCGCCGAGGTCCTGCGCGACACGCCGTCGGTACGCACCGCGCCGCTCGCGTTGACGGTGCTCGACACGACTGACGAACGCGCCGTCCGCCACGCCACCGACACGCTCGTCGCCGAGCGCGCGCTGTTCCTCGTCGCCAGCAAGAGCGGCACGACGCTGGAAGTCGCGGCGCTCGAACAGCATTTCTGGAGTGAGGTCAGCCGGCGGCTGGGCGCCGGCGCCGGCGCGCATTTCACGGCGATCACCGATCCGGCGACGCCGCTCGTGGCGCTCGCGGCCGATCGCGGTTATCGGCGCGTGTTCGTGAACCCGCCCGACATCGGCGGCCGCTACTCGGTCCTGTCGCTGTTCGGGCTGGTGCCCGCGGCGCTGCTCGGCCTCGACCTGTCGGCCCTCGTGGAGAGCAGCCGCGCCATGGCGGCCGCCTGCCGGGAAGACTCGGCGGAAAACCCGGGACTGGCGCTCGGTGCGTTCGTCGCGGAGCACGCGCTTGCCGGACGCGACAAATTGACGTTGCTCCTGCCTGAGGCGTGGCGTCCACTCGGCGCCTGGATCGAACAACTGGTCGCCGAGAGCACGGGCAAAGAAGGCCGCGGCGTGCTGCCCGATTGTCGATGAGCCCGCTGGGGACGTCAGTGAGTACGCAGAGGACCGGACGTTCGTGGCGGTGACGACTCCTGATGCGGGCGCGAACGCCGCGCTATTGCAGGCGCTCGAAGGCGCCCTCCGCCCGGTGATGCGTCTCACGCCCGAACCCTCGGCGCTCGGCGGCGAGTTCTTCCGCTGGGAGTTCGCGACCGCGGTCATGGGCGCCGCCCTGGGCGTCAATCCGTTCGACGAGCCCAACGTCCGCGCCGCCAAGATTCGCACCGAAGCCCAACTCACCGCGCGCCGCACGACCGGGCGCTTCCGCATCGAACCGCCCTTCGATCATCGCGACGGCTACCTGCGGCGGGCGCACCGGCCGCCGGGAGGCGGCCCAACCACGAGGACGCCGCCGGATCCCGCGCCGGAGTCGCCGGCACGCCCGTATCTGGCCCTGCTCGATTACCTGCCGTCCGATCCGCGCCGCGCCGACCTCATCGCGCGCCTGCGCTCGGCACTGCGCGCGCACGACCGCACGGTCACGACGTATGGCATCGGGCCCAGGTATCTGCATTCCACCGGGCAGTACCACAAGGGCGGGCCCAACTCCGGCCGGTTCGTCCTGCTGACCGCCGCCGATGCGAGCGCGACACCCGTCCCGACCAGCGACTACACGTTCAGCGCCCTCAAGCAGGCACAGGCGCTCGGCGACTTCGACGCGCTCGTCGACGAAGGACGCGATGTCGTGCATTACCACATCGAAGATCCATCAGCCGATTTCACCGAGACGCTCGAAAACCTGCTGCGTCACCTCTGATGATTCGACGTCGACGCGTCAATATCGCAGGAGGATGGGCGCCGATCGTCGCTCTGGTGGCCGCCGCGCTCGCGGCGCCGCTGGCCACCGGCGAGCGGTCCCTGGTGGCCGCCGATGCCGCCGCGCAGGCGCCGCGTCAGGCGCACGCGCGGCTGTTCCCGCCCAACCAGCTCGGCCTGCTCGAGGCGCCGGATCGCGACGAATGGCAACAGCCCGAGCGGATCATGGACGTGCTCAGCATCGCCGAACGATCGCGGGTGGCAGACCTCGGCGCTGGTGGCGGCTGGTTCACGATCCGGCTCGCCCGCCGGGTGGGGCCGCACGGGCTCGTCATCGCCGAAGACGTCCAACGCGAAATGATCGAATCCGTGCAGCGCCGCGTGAAGAGTCTCGAATTGAACAACGTCGAGACGCGGCTCGGCACCGCCGAGGATCCGCGGCTTCCTGGCGACCTTCACGCGGTGCTGATGGTCGACACGTTCCCGCAAATTCCCGATCCGGTCAGCCTCCTCCGCCACGTCGCACGAGCGCTCACACCGAATGGCCGGCTCGGCATCGTCGACTTCCGCCCCGACGGCGCCGGCGGTCCGGGACCCGCACGGGAAGAACGGCTGGATCCTGACGTGATCAAGCGTGATGCCGCCACGGCGGGCCTCGTGCTGCGCCGGGAGGAGACCTTCCTGCGATATCAATACTTCCTCGTGTTCGGAAAATAGCGGTGGCGGCCCTTCCTTCGTTTTTTCAGGAGCATCAGGAGGCCGTCGTCCGCGCGCTCGGCGAATTGGTACCGGCTGGCGGCACGGCGGCCGGTCCCGTGGTGGATGCGATGCGCTATACCCTGCTGGCGCCGTCCAAGCGGGTCCGGGCCGTGCTGGTCATGCTGACCGCCGGTCTGTGCGGGACGACGGCGCGCGCGATGCCGGCCGCCTGTGCGATCGAGGCCGTGCATGCCGCATCGCTGATGCTCGATGACCTGCCGAGCATGGACGATGCCCCGTTGAGGCGCGGCCGGCCGGCGGCACACGTGGAGTTCGGTGAGGCGGTGACGATCCTCGCCGCTTTTGGACTGCTGAACGAAGCGTTCGGCCATCTCGCGGCCCGCTACGATCCGACGCTCGCGCAGCAACTGTCGCGGACGTTGGCCGACGCCATCGGACTGGACGGGCTGGTCGCCGGCCAGGCGGAAGACGTGCTGGCGACCGACGCCGACATCAACTTCCAGGCCCTCGAGCGAATCCATCGCCGCAAGACCGGCGTCCTCTTCGGTGCCGCCGCGACGGCCGGCGCGATGACCGCCGGCGGCACGGCCGACGACATCGCGGCGCTCAGGGCGTACGCCAAGAATCTCGGTCTCGCGTTTCAGATCGTCGACGACCTCCTCGACGTCACCGGCACGTCCGCCGAGACCGGGAAGGTGCCGCGGCACGACGCGCGCAAAACGACGTTCGTGTCGTTCAGCGGTGTCGACGGTGCGCGGGAGCTCGCCGCCGAGCTGTGCGCCACTGCCGTCACGGCACTGACGCCGTTCGGACGAAGGGCCGCTCACCTGAAAGAGCTGGCGGAATTCGTCTCGGATCGCCGATTCTGAAGCGGATGCACGCGGCGCCAGGCTCCCCCGAGAAGGACGACCGCGTCGAGGCGCTCCGGGATCAGCTCCGCACCCTCGGCTATCTCGATGCACGCGTCGATCGCTTCGTGCTCGGCGGCGCCGCCTCGGCGACGCGGCCGGCGGCGTTTGCACTGGCGGCCAGCCTCCGCATCGGCGCGCTCGCCGGAATCCTGCTCGGCCCGGCCGCCGCCATCGGGTTGCGGTCGCGCGCCCCCGATCTCATTACCAGCGCGGCCGATGCCGTGGTTGTCGCCCTCTATTTGATCGTGCTGTTCGGTGTCCCAGCCACGATCCTCTCGGCCGTGGCGGTGTGGCTTGGCGCGTTGGCCGCGCGGCACACTGCCGCAGGGCCGGCACTGTCGCGCCGGGCCCGACGCGGCGCGCTCGCGGCTGGCTTGACCGTCGGCCTCCTGTGCCTCGTGTATCTGACTCTCTGGTGGCGGACCGCGACGGGCCTGGAGCACTCCTCGATCGCGTGGTCGGCGGCCGTCATGGGCGTGGCCGCCGCGATCAGCCTGTTGATTGGGCACGCGGTCGCAATCACGGTGCTCGCACTGCTCGCGCGCGAAGGACTGAGCGCCTGGTTGCGTCCGGGCCTGCCGCTCTCGTCTCCACGCGTCACGATTCCGATCGGCGCGATCGCGGTACTCGGCGCGGTGACGCTGCTCGTCGTCACGGCCCCTGCATCGACGGCTGGAGTGGCGCCGGCCCTCACCGTCGTGCCCACCGGATTGCGCGCCGTCGTCATCGCGGTCGATGGGATCGACGTCGCGACACTCGATCGACTGCGCGCCGCGAAACAGGTGCCGGTGTTCGACCGGTTGCTGGGCCAGGGCGTCGCCACGCTCCCCACCGATGCGGATCGCGATCCCGCGCGCGTGTGGACAACGATCGCGACGGGCGTGCCACCGGAACGCCACGGCATCCGCGCGCTCGAATCGCGACAAGTCGCCGGTGTCGGCGGGCGGCTGCGCGCCGCGTCAGGATTCTGGGCGGCGATCGCCGGCGCGACCGACCTCGTCCGCCTCACCCGCCCGGCGATCGCGTCGGGCGACCAGCGGCTCGTGCCGACGTTCTGGGAAGTGGCCGCACGCGCCGGCCTGCGCACGGCGGTCGTCCACTGGTGGGCGACCTGGCCTGCCCCCGATGACGCCGGCATCGTGCTGAGCGATCGGGCGATTCTCCGGCTCGAGCGCGGCGGCCAGAACGACGCGGAAGTCGCGCCGGCCGCGCTGTACGAGATCCTCAGGCAGGGCGCGACCGCGCGCGGGGATCGCGCCCGCGCCCGCGCCGGTGGGCTCGCCGCAGAAACGACGGATCTCGTGTCGTCGACGCTGCGCCGCTCGGCTGAATTGGACGCGACGATTCTCGAACTGGCGGCCGATCCCGCGCTGGGCACGCCCGATCTGCTGGTCGTCTACCTGCCCGGGCTCGACATCGCGCAACACACGCTCCTCGGATCAACGGACGCATCGGGGCTGGCGCCGTCGGTGGCCGCCACTCGCGTCGCCTCGCTCGAGCGCTATTACCAGTTTCTCGACGATGCGGTCGGCCGGCTCCTGGCGGGCGCGGAGGCGAAGAATCGTGTCGTCGCGCTCCTGATGCAACCGGGCCGGATCAACGCGCCGGCAGGCGGATTGCTCGCCGTCAGTGGTGATGTCGCGGCGGCGACACGCTCGACGAATGACATCACGGCACTAGTGCCAACAGTGCTCTTCTCGCTCGGCGTGCCCGTCGCGCTCGATCTCTCGAACCGGCCCGCGCTCGATCTCTTCAGCCCGAGCTTTGTCCAACGTCATCCGGCCCGCGACGTCAGGACATACGGACCGCGCCGCGCACCTGGACGAGCAGGTACGGGACAGCCACTCGATCGCGAGATGATCGAACGCATGCGATCGCTCGGGTATGTACGATGATGGCGCGGGAGGTCCGGAGTTGAAAGCGCTCGAAGTCCGGAGTGAAAAGCACACGAGGTCCCGAGTGAAGAACACTTGAGGTCCGGCACTACTTGAGGTCCGGAAACACTTGAGGTCCGCGCGCTAGCGTCTGAACATGCGCCATGCGCCGGGAAGAACGAGCGCGGCGGCGGCGGCTTCGAGAACGTCTTTCACGATGAACGGCGTAAAACCGGCAGCGATCGCGGCGGGGAGCGAGTGCGTGACTGAAATCGCCAGCCAGGAGACGCCGCCGGCGAAAATCACCGCCAAGCCGGCCAACATGCTGGCAAATGAGGTCACGTAGTGGCGATCCCATCCGCGCTCGGCGAGCCAGCCGGTGACGAAGGCGGCAATGGGATACGCGAGCAGATATCCGCCCGTCGGGCCGACGAGCCGCAGCGCGCCGGGCGGCAGCGTCGGCACGGGAGTGAAGACGGCAAGGCCCGCGGCGCCGGCGGCGAGATAGAGCGCCTGCGTCACAAAGCCGAGCCGCGCACCGAGGACCGCGCCGGTCACCATCACCACGAGCGGTGTCAGCGTCGAGGGCACGGCCGTAAACGGCAGCGGGATCGTAAACTGAGCGGCGAGTGCGGTGAGCACGACCGCGAGCAGTACGGCGGCCGCACGCACAAGTGCGCCCAGCTCGAGATGGGCGACCGAGCGATCCAGCATCGTGCCTGACGACGTTGTGGCAATCATGACCTGTGGATTCTAGCCAAATGCGAACGGCCCTGACAATTGCCGGGAGCGACTCGAGCGGCGGCGCCGGCATCCAGGCCGACCTCAAGACGTTTGCCGCCCACGGCGTCTTCGGCTGCACGGCCATTACCGCGATCACGGCGCAAAACACGCTGGGTGTTGCCCGCGCCCAGGCACTCGACGCCGATCTGGTTGCGTCGCAAATCGACGCGGTCGCCGCTGATCTGCCGCCGGACGCCACCAAAATCGGCATGCTCGCCACGACGGCGATCGTCGAAGTGGTCGCGGCCGCGATCGTTCGCCACGGCCTGCGACACGTCGTCCTCGATCCGGTGATGATCGCCAAGAGCGGCGCGGCGCTGCTGGCGCCCGAGGCGGTCGAGGCCGTGCGGACGCGCCTGCTGCCACTTGCCGATGTCGTGACGCCCAACACGCAGGAGGCCGCGGTGCTCGCCGGCCAGCCGGTGACGACCGTGGAGGAGATGCGCGCCGCGGCCGTGCGCCTGGTCGAACTGGGCGCCCGCGCCGCCCTCGTCAAGGGCGGCCATCTCGACGGGCCGGCCGTCGACGTGCTCTGGGACGGCGCGTCGATGACAGACCTGTCTGCCGAGCGCATCGACAGCCGCCATACGCACGGAACCGGCTGCACGTTGTCGTCGGCAATCGCGGCGCGCCTTGCGCTCGGCGATGATCTGGTCTCGGCAGTACGCGGCGCGAAGGCGTACGTCACGCGGGCGATCGCCGCCGCGCCGGGAATTGGACACGGACACGGTCCGCTGGCCCACTTCTTCGATCCCTAGAGCCGTTTCGGCTATAGACCCGGCCCTTATACTAATCCGGTGACACGCTTCGCCATCGTTCGGACACCACTCTCGCCGGAGGCGCTGGCGGCGGCACTCGAGCGCGACGCGCGCGAGCGCGGCGAGGGGTGCGGCGCAGTGTGCCTGTTCGTCGGTGTGGTACGCGCCACTCATCAAGGACGCGCGGTACGGCACCTCGAATACGAGGCGTTCGACGCGCTGGCGCTGAAAGTGTTCGCGCAGATCGAGCAGGAAGGCGCCACGCGGTGGCCGGGCGCGTCGCTCGGCATTCATCATCGCGTCGGGCGGCTCGAGATTGGCGAGGCCAGCATCGTCGTCGCCGCCGCCGCCGCGCATCGGGCCGAGAGCTTCCAGCTGTGCCGCTACGCCATCGAGCGCGTCAAGCAGGTAGCGCCGGTCTGGAAGCACGAGTTCTTTCAGGACGGCGACGCCTGGGTCGAAGGGGCGACGGCCGATCCGGCCGACGACGCGGCGCGGGAGATTGCGATGGCCCGGGCATGCGCGTGAAAGTGCAGTTGTTTGCCCGGCTGCGCGAGCTCGCGGGCCGTAGCGAGTGCGATTGTGACGTGCGTGCTGGCGCCACCGTCGAGGACGTCTGGCACACACTCGCCGCCGAGTATCCCGGCCTCGCCCCGTTTGGCCGCGCCGTGTCGTGCGCCATCAACACGGACTTTGCCCGCAAGACGGCCGAGGTGCGTGACGGCGATCACGTCGCGTTCCTCCCACCGGTCTCCGGCGGATCCGATCCCAACCTATGACACCGCAGGTACGTGAAAAACTGAAGTCCGTCGCCGCGCGATACGAGGAGCTGACGAAACTCGTCAGCGATCCGGCCGTTCAGGCCGATCCCCCGACGTATCGCACCCATGCCAAGGCCATTGCCGAGCTCGGGCCCCTCGTCGATCTCCAATCCGCGTTTCTCCAGACGGAGCGCGAGCTGAGCGACGCGCGCGAGCTGGCGGCGTCGGGAGATCCGGAGATGCAGTCGCTGGCCGAGATGGAGATCGGCGGCCTCGAGCAGAAGATCGCCGGCCTCGAGGAAGCGATCCGCGTCCACCTCATCCCGAAAGATCCGAATGACGATCGCAACGTCGTCCTCGAGATTCGCGCCGGCACGGGCGGTGACGAAGCGGCGCTTTTCGCGGGCGACTTGTTCCGGATGTACGCGCGGTTTGCCGAGCGCAACGGCTGGCGGGTCGAGGTGTTGTCGAACAGCGAGACCGGGACAGGCGGGTTGAAGGAGGCGACGGCCACGGTCGAGGGCAAGAGCGTGTACCGGCTGCTCAAGCACGAGAGCGGCGTGCACCGCGTCCAGCGCGTGCCGTCGACCGAGGCGAGCGGCCGCATCCACACGTCCACCGCCACCGTCGCGGTGCTGCCGGAAGCCGAAGAGGTCGACGTCCAGATCGACGCCAAGGACCTGCGCGTGGACACCTTCTGTTCGAGCGGTCCCGGCGGACAGAGCGTGAACACGACCTATTCGGCCGTCCGGATCACGCATCTGCCGACGGGGCTCGTGGTCTCGCAGCAGGATGAAAAATCGCAGATCAAGAACCGGCAGAAGGCCATGAAGATCCTGCGCTCACGCCTCTACGACATCGAGATGCGCAAGCAACAGGAAGCGATTGCCAAGGAGCGGCGCGTTCAAGTCGGGTCGGGCGAGCGGTCGGAAAAAATCCGCACCTACAACTTCAAGGAAAACCGCATCACCGATCATCGCATCAACTTCACGATTCACCAGCTGCAGGACGCGCTCGATGGCAACCTGCAGGCACTGCTGGACGAGCTCGAGGCCCGGCATCAAAGCGACAAACTGAAGCAGGCCACCGAACAGGACGCCAGTGGCGCGTGAGCACCCCTTCACTCCGCGAGTCGGTCGCTGAAGCCGCGCAGACGCTCGCGACCGGTGGGCGGGCACGGGACGACGCGCGGCGAGACGCCGCGCTGCTGGCGCGGTGGGTCCTGCGCTGGTCGATGGAAGACTGGCTCACTCGACAGCACGAGATCGCCCCACTCGAGTTCAAGACGCCATTCGACGACCTGATCGCACGACGTGCGGCCGGCGAGCCGATCGCGTACCTCGTCGGCACGCGCGAATTCTACGGACGTCAGTTTCGCGTCCGGCCGGGTGTCCTGATCCCGCGGCCCGAGACCGAATGGACCGTCGAAGAAGCGCTCGCGGCGATCGGTGCGGCGTCTGGTCGCGAGGCGCGCAGCTTGCACGTGGTCGACATCGGGACCGGGTCGGGCTGCGTGGCAATCACGATCGCGCTGGAGCGGCCGGACGTGCGCGTTACCGCAACGGACATCTCGCCGGACGCGCTCGACGTGGCACGGACGAACGCGGACCTGCTGGGCGCCGGCGCGCGCGTCCAGTTCGTCGCCGCAGATCTGCTGCCAGACCTCGACGGCCCGGCGGACGTCATCGTCACCAACCCGCCGTATGTTCGCGAGGACGAGCGCGATCAACTCGACATCGAGGTGCGGGACCACGAGCCCGCACAGGCCCTGTTCGCCGGCCGAGACGGCCTGGACGTCATTCGCCGGCTCGTTCCGCTTGCGGCGCGAGCGCTAGTGCCCGGCGGGACGCTGGTGATGGAAATTGGCGCCGGGCAGGCGGCCGCGGTGTCGTCAATCATCGCGGCCTCGGATGGCCTCGCGCTGCACGGTATTCGCGAGGATCTTCAGGCGATTCCCAGGGTGATTGTGGCGATGCAGGCAATGAGGCAATGAGGCAATGGGGCAATGGGGCAATGGGGCAATGGGGCAATGAAAAAGGCGAGCTCAGTTCGCTCGTCGCCGTAACGTGCCTCGCGCTGCGGCGAACATGGAACGGAGTTCGATGCCTTCGAGCAGAACTGGTTTCAGCCTGCCTCGGTAGTCTGGCCGGACCTCATCGATGATCTCAACCCACAACACGGCTTCGTCGATCTCCTCGTTCACGATCTGCAATTTGGCAGCGAATTCACGGTCCGACCGCGCCCGGCGCATGGCTCGATGGTTGGCGGCGACACTACCCGCGGACCGGGCCAACTGGTCGATGACGAACCGGACACCAGGTAGCCGCTCGAGTTCAGCACAAAGGCGAATTGATGCGACCGCGAAGGCCTTCGTTCTCGCTTCGAACTGATCAATGGAATCGCGCATAACGAGCCAAGATCGCAATCTCCGGGCCAGGTCGATTTCCGAGGTTTTGCGGTACTGGGCTGATCACATTGCAGAAACTGCAATGTCGCGAACCATGGAACATTGCAGTTTCTGCAACAGGCGCTTTTCATTGCCTTCATTCACACATTGCCTCATTGCCCCATTGCCTCATTGCTAGAATCTGTCCATGTCCTGCCTCTTCTGCAAGATCGTCGCGGGTGAGATCCCGGCGTCCAAGGTGTATGAGGACGACCGGATCGTCGCGTTCAACGACATCATTCCGCAGGCCCCGATGCACGTGCTCGTCGTCCCACGCGAGCACGTGAGCACGGTGAATGAGTTGGACCCGGCTCACGATGCGCTCGTGGGCGAAATGGTCCGGCGTGCGGCGGCCATCGCGGCCGAGCGAGGCTACGCCGAACGGGGGTACCGCACGGTCTTCAACTGCAACGCCGATGCGGGCCAGACGGTGTTTCATCTCCACCTGCACGTGCTCGGCGGGCGGAAGTTCGCGTGGCCACCTGGTTAGCAATTTGGCAATGAGGCAATGAGGCAATGGGGCAATGAGTGAATGAGGCAATGGGGCGGCCGGCGATTCAGCTCCGGGATGTGACCGACCTGGCGGGCTGTCGCGACGTCGTTGATATGCAGGTAGCCGTCTGGGGGCAGGACGGCGAGATCGTACCGGCGTCGCTGCTCAGCGCCTCGGTGAAGCGGGGCGGGATCCTGATCGGCGCCTATGACGAGGACCGGCTTGTGGGCTTCGTGTGGTCGATGCCCGGCTCTCGTGACGGGCGCTCCATGCAGTGGTCGCACATGCTTGGCGTGCATCCCGACGCGCGTGGCGCCGCGCTTGGCGAACGACTGAAGATCGCGCAGCGCGAACGCGCCATCGCGGCGGGAGTCGACCTCATCGAGTGGACATTCGATCCGCTGCAGGCGCAGAACGCGCACTTGAACATCTCCGTCCTTGGCTGCGTCGCGTCGACCTATCGGGTCGATGCCTATGGCGCCCTGGCCGGCCCCCTCCATCGCGGCACACCCACCGATCGACTGGTCGCCGAATGGGAGCTCGTCGTGCCACACGTGGTACGGCGGCTCGCCAGGCGCCAGGACAGCGGGACTTCCCTGCCGACGCTGCGCACCATCGACTTGCGCGACGTGCCGACGGCCGTTCCTGTCACGACCGAGGGCGACTGGCCGCGGAGCGGCAGGGCGTTGCTCGATCTCGATGCATTGAGGATCTTCGTTCCAGTCCCACCGCGCTTCGGTGAGATGCAACGCGACCGCACCGATCTTGCCCTGGCCTGGCGTCTCGCAACCCGCGCCGCCTTTACGACCTACTTCGCGCGCGGCTACCGGGTCGTGGACTTCTTGCGCGATCGGGTGGAGGGTGGGGGAGCTACCTTTTAGCAATGGGGCAATGAGGCAATGGGTGAATGGGCCAATGAAACCCTTTCTCGCCGCTGCAGCGTTCACTTCATTGCCTCATTGCCTCATTGCCACATTGCCGCATTGCCTCATTGCCTCATTGCTGAGCTAGAGCACTTCAATCAACTCAGTCAGCGACTGAATCACCGTCACGTCCGGATCCACCGGCGCGTTGACGCCGCCGCGAGCGAGCCAGATGCCGCGCATCCCGGCACGGCGCGCGCCGGCGACGTCGTGCGTGAGGCTGTCGCCGACCATCGCCGACTCCGACGCGGCCACCTGCATCAGGTCGAGTGCCGCGGCGAAGATCCTCGGATGCGGCTTCATGAAGCCGTGTTCCGACGATGACACGGTCGCGGAGATGAGGCCGTCGAGCTCGAAGTGTGACTGAAACGACGCCAGGCACCGATGTGAGTTCGAGATCAAACCCAGCTTGACTCCCCGGGCGCGAAGCGTTGTCAGCGTGGCGGCGACGTCGTCGTACAGCGAAAAGTGCTTGTGCTCGGCCCACTGATCGTACATCTCGCGGGCAACCTCCTCGAGGGCGGGTCCGGTCCCGCCCATGAGCTCGATGATGCGACGGGTATAGGTGACGTACAGACCTGCGTCGTACCACTGGTCAGCCGCGTCGAGCACGTCGGATGCCCCGGCGACCGCGGCATCGAAGCGCACGGGGTCGACCGTGATCCCATACCTGGCGCAGTGGGCCTGATACCCGGCGCCCTGGAAGGCCGGGCCAGGATGAATCAGGGTGAAGTCGACGTCGAAGAAGACGGCAGCAGTGCGGGCCACCAGCCCACGATTATAGAATGGACGTTTCGGCCATCTCATGCGCGATTGGAAAGAGACGCTCAACCTTCCGCGGACCGAGTTCCCGATGAAGGCGAATCTGCCGGCCAGCGAGCCGGCGACGATCGCCCGTTGGGACGCGCTCGGCCTGCACGACCGCATCCGCGAGGCACGCCGCGGAGCGCCCAAGTTCGTCCTGCACGACGGACCGCCCTACGCCAATGGCGCGATCCACATCGGGCACGCGATGAACAAGATTCTGAAGGACCTGATCGTCAAGTCGCGCACCATGGCGGGATTCGATGCGCCCTACGTCCCGGGATGGGACTGCCACGGCCTGCCGATCGAGCTCAACGTCGAGCGCGAGAAGGACGCGCCGGACAAGGACCGCGCGCCGGCCGAGTTCCGCCGCACGTGCCGCGCCTATGCGGAGAAGTTCCTCGACTCGCAACGTGAGGACTTCAAGCGACTGGGAATCCTCGGCGACTGGGCCGCGCCGTACATCACGATGGAGCCGGCGTACCAGGCGGCCATCGTGCGCGCGCTCGGGAAGTTCGTGGCTCGCGGACTGGTCTACAAGGGCAAGAAGCCGGTCCACTGGTGCCTGCGCGACCGGACGGCGCTGGCCGAGGCGGAAGTCGAATACGAGACGCACACGTCGCCGTCGATCTACGTCGAGTTTCCGCTGTCGCCGGCGGACGCGGGCGCGCTGGCAGAACGGCTGCCGGCGCTCGCCGGCCGTGCCGTGACGGCGCTCATCTGGACCACGACCCCGTGGACGATTCCGTCCAATCTGGCGCTCGCGTTCCATCCGGACTTCGACTACGGCGCGTACGAAACGGCGGCGGCGCCCGGAGAGCTCCCGCGCGTCGTGCTGCTTGCGGAAGCCCTCGCCGATCGCGTCGCGGAAGCCACCGGCAAGCCGTTCGGCGCGAAGCTCGCGTCGTTCAAGGGCACGGTGGTCGATCGCCTTCGGTTCCGGCATCCGTTCTACGACCGGGATTCTCTGGCGGTGCTGGCGCAGTACGTCACGCTCGAGCAGGGCACCGGCGTCGTGCACACCGCGCCCGGACATGGCGCCGACGACTTCGGGACCGGCGTGCGCTACGGGCTCGACATCTACGCGCCGATCGGCGTCAACGGCCGCTTCAACCAGGACGTCGGCGTGGTCGGCGGACTCAAAGTGTTCGAGGCCAATCCGGTCGTCATCGCCGCGCTCGAGCAGGCAGGCCGGCTCTGGTTCACCGCGAGCGTGCAGCATTCGTATCCGCACTGCTGGCGCTGTCATCAGCCGGTGATCTTCCTGGCGACGCCCCAATGGTTCATCAGCATGGACGGCATCCGGGCCGCCGCGGTGTCCGAGGCCAACGCCGTGCGGTGGATCCCCGAGTGGGGCCGGGAGCGGATGACCGGCATGTTCGTGGCGCGCCCGGACTGGTGCATTTCACGCCAGCGGGCGTGGGGCGTGCCGATCCCCGCCCTCAGCTGCGACGGCTGCGGCGAGTCGACGCTGACGCCGGCGCTGATCGAGCACGCCGCCAGGTTGTTCGAGGGCGCGAGCGCCGACGCGTGGTACGAGCTCGACACCGCGGCGCTCACGCCGCCCGGCCTGACCTGCGACAAGTGCGGCGGCACGGCATTTACGCGCGAGCGCGACATTCTCGACGTGTGGTTCGACTCGGGTTCCAGCCACGAGGCCGTGCTGGCACGCCGCCCGGAGCTCACCTGGCCGGCTGATCTGTACCTGGAAGGCACCGATCAGTATCGCGGGTGGTTTCAGTCGTCGCTGCTCGTCGGCGTCGGCACGCGGGAGCACGCGCCGTACCGCGCCGTGCTGACGCACGGGTTCGTCGTCGACGAGCAGGGGCGCAAGATGTCCAAGTCCCTCGGCAACGTCGTCGCGCCGCAGCAGGTGATGAAAGAGAGCGGCGCCGAGATCATCCGGCTGTGGGTCTCGATGGTCGACTACCGGGACGAGGTGCGTCTCGGGAAGGAAGTGCTGTCGCGCACCGTCGAAGCCTACCGGAAGATCCGCAACACGCTGGGCAAGTACCTGCTCTCCAACCTGTACGACTTCGACCCGGCCCTCGATGCGGTCGATCAGCCGCGTCTGCTCGAAGTCGACCGCTACGTGCTCGCCGTCTACGCGCGGCTGGCCGAGACGGTGCAGCAAGCCTACGCGTCGTACGACTTTCAGACGATCTTCCACGCCGTGAACGAGTTCGTGACGGTCGATCTCAGCGCGTTCTATCTCGACGTGTCGAAGGATCGCCTGTACACGTTCCGCGCCGATTCCGTCGAGCGGCGGTCCGCCCAGACGGCGATCTACGTGATCGCCGATGGCGTCGCGCGGCTGCTGGCGCCAATTCTCTCGATCACGGCCGATGAGATCTGGCGGTTCCTGCCGGGAACGCGCGAGCCCTCCGTCCACCTGGCGCTCTTCCCATCGGGCACCGAGCGCTGGCGCGATGCGGACCTGGAGGCGCGCTGGGCGCGGCTGCTCGAAGTGCGCGCCACCGTCAATCTGGCCCTCGAAGCGACGCGTCAGCGCAAGGAGATCGGCAACGCGCTCTCGGCCCAGGTCGTGGTCACGGCCGCCGGTGAAACCGCGGAACTGCTGGAACGGTACGCCGCCGACCTGCCGATGCTCTTCATTACGTCCGGGGTCATGGTCCGGCGCGCCGCCGGCGGCGAGCTGGCCGTCGAGGTCGCGAAGGCGGCCGGCGAAAAATGCCAGCGCTGCTGGCGGTTCGTGACGGACGCCAGCACCGACGGCGATCTCGCCGGACTGTGCGGCCGCTGCACGGATGCGGTTGGAGGCGCGGTTGCTGCCATCCGCTGACGAGACGCCCACGGTGTCGCCGCCGGCCGTGCCGGCGACCGCTGACGCCGTGACACGGCCCTCCACGACCAATCTGTTCTGGTGGGTCAGCCTCGCCGTCGTCGCCGCCGATCAGATCTCCAAGGCCATCGTCCGCGCCCTGCTCTCGCTCGGCGAGAGCCACACGCTCGTGCCCGGGTTCATCGATTTCGTCCACGTGCGCAACGAAGGGGTGGCCTTCGGTCTCTTCAACACCCTCGACCTCGAGTACAAGTGGATCTTCACGACCGCCCTGGCCGGATTGGCGCTCTTCGGCATCGCCTACTACGCCCGTCACATCAAGCCCGATGAGCGGCTGGCCCGTGTCGGCCTCTCACTCATCCTCGGTGGCGCGTTCGGCAACCTGATCGATCGGCTCCACGCCGGCTACGTCGTCGATTTCGTCGACATCTACTGGCGCGGGTGGCACTTCTGGGCGTTCAATGTCGCCGACGCGTCGATTACGATCGGCGCCATTCTGGTCTTCGTCGAGTTGCTGCTGGTGAAACGACATGTATCCCATTCTGTTTGAGATCGGAAACTGGCCGGTCTACACGTACGGCGTGCTGCTGGCGGTCGCCTATCTGGTGGCGTTGCAGCTGGCCGTCGCGCGGGCACGGCGTCAAGGCCTCAACGCCCAGCGGGTCATGGATCTCGGGATCTATCTCATCATCGCGGCGCTCGTCGGCGCCAAGCTGATGCTCGTCGTCGTCGACTTCACCTACTTCCGCGAACATCCGCGCGAAATCCTCTCACTGGCGCGCGCCGCCGGCGTCTTTTATGGCGGCCTGATCGTGGCGGTGCCGCTCGGCCTGTGGCTGGGCCGCAGGTACGGGCTGCCGATGTGGACGACCGCCGACTTGTTCGCTCCAGGGATCGCGCTCGGGCACGTGATCGGCCGGTTCGGCTGCCTGCTCGCCGGCTGCTGCTATGGCCGCGAGACGCATGTGCCCTGGGCCGTCACGTTCACCGATCCGGTCGCCGCCGCCAACGCGGGCACGCCTCTCGGCGTGCCTCTCCATCCGACCCAGCTCTACGATGCCGGCGCCGAGCTCCTCATCCTTGTCTTCCTGCTGGTCTTCGAACGCAAGGGGCGGCCATTCGCGGGGCGGACGTTCTGGTTGTACATGTTGCTGTACGCGATCTCGCGCTTCGTCGTCGAGATCTATCGCGGCGATCCGCGCGGCGCGCTTTGGGGGTTGTCGACCTCGCAGTTCTTCTCCGTGCTGATCGCCCCGCTCGCGATCATCATGCTCCTCAGGCTGCGGGCGCGATCGGCCACGTCTCTCGAAACCGCGGCAGTCCCGCGGTGAGCGTGCCGCCAGCCACCGCGGAGCGACCGTGACCGACTCCGCGCCCATCCGCCTGGTGGCGGCTGAACCCGATGCCGGACTGCGGCTCGACCAGTTCATCGCACGGCATCTTCCCGACGCGTCGCGCTCGCAGATTCAGCGGTGGATTCGTGACGGCCAGGTCGCGGTGTCCCACGGCAAGGTCAAGCCGGCGCTCGAGGTGGCTCCTGGCCTGATCGCAACCGTCACGCCTCCAGTGGCCCCGCCGATCACGCCGGAGGCCGAAGCGCTCCCGCTTCGCGTGCTCTATCACGACGACGACATCGCGGTGGTCGACAAGCCTTCGGGAATGGTGGTGCATCCGGCCGCGGGTCATGCGCGCGGGACGCTCGTGAATGCGCTGCTCCACCACCTTCCGGGCCTGAGCGGCGCTGCCGGACTGCAGCGACCGGGCATCGTCCACCGGCTGGATCGCGGGACGTCCGGCGTCATCGTCATCGCCCGCAACGATCGCGCCCACCGCGATCTCTCGCGGCAGTTCCAGGACCGCACAGTCGGCAAAGAGTACCTGGCGCTCGTCTGGGGGACGCCGGCCGTGGGGGAAACGTTCGCGCGGCCGATCGGCCGCGACGTACGGCACCGGCAGAAAATGTCGACGCGATCCCGGCGCGCGCGTGCCGCGCTGACAGAGATTCTCGACGTCGAGCCGCTCGGCGGCGTCTCGCTCGTGCGTCTGCGGATCGGCACCGGCCGCACACACCAGATTCGGGTCCATCTCGGTGAAGCCGGTCACCCGGTGGCCGGCGACGTCCTGTACGGCGGCGATCGCCGGCGCGCACCGGGCCGCCTGGCACCCACTGGCCGACTGTCCCGCCCGTTCCTGCATGCGGCGCGACTGACCATCGCGCATCCGGCTGATGGACGCGTCCTGTCTTTCGAGGCCCCGCTGCCCGACGATCTCGCGGGGCTCATCGACGGGTTGAGAAAGAGTCATACGGGTACGAGGGGTACGAAGGGTACGACGGGTACGACGGGTACGACAGGTACGACAGGTACGACGGGTACGACAGGGTACGACAGGTACGAGGGTACGGCGGGTACGCGAGGTACGGCGGGCAAGAAGTCCGCGCGATAGTTGGAGAATAAGAGATGGCCAGCGCCAGAAGGTTCCGCGTACCCGTGCGTACCCGTCGTACCTGTCGTACCCGCCGTACCCGTCAACGTCCTTCGCCATCGTCGCGTCTTTCGCGGTCGCGTCTTCGACGTCGAGCAGGATCGCGTGCGGATGCCGAATGGACGGGAGGTGACGCTCGATCTCGTTCGTCATCGCGGCTCGGTCGTGATGATTCCGCAGCCGTCGCGGCGGCAGGTCATTTTGATCCGCCAGTATCGGTACGCGATTCGGCAATGGATCTGGGAATTGCCGGCCGGGTCACTGGAACCGGGGGAAGCGCCGCGCGCCGCCGCGCGCCGGGAGTGCCGCGAGGAGATCGGCCTCACGTCCGCGCCGATTGACACGTCTGACCGCCCTCTACCCGACGCCAGGATTCTGTGACGAGGTGATGATCTTCTACCGCTGTGAGGACCTGGTCCGGCCGGGCCGAGCGGTTGCGGTCGATCCCGATGAGCAGATCGAGCCGCGCGTGTTCAGCCTGACGGAGGCTCGGCGCCTCGTCACCAATGGCGAGATCCTCGACATGAAAACCGTTCTAGGATTACGCTTGGTGGGCAGCGGCGCATGAATTTTTCCCCATTACTGCGTAATTTTCCCCGCGCGGTCTCGAACCTCATCTGCGGATTGGGCTTGTCGTCGATGCTCCTACTCACTGGCTGCGGCGGGGCGTCCCAGGGCGCGTCGGCGGCGCCGGTGGGCGGCGGCCGCGGGGGGGGCGCGGCGGCGGTGGTGGTCGAAACGGCTTCGGTCGTCTCGAAGCCGATGGCGATCAAGGTGCGGGCCGTCGGCAACGTCGAGGCCTCGTCGACGGTGGACGTCCGCGCGCAGGTCTCGGGCGAGTTGCTGTCCGTCGAGTTCACCGAGGGGCAGGATGTCCGGGCCGGGCAACTGCTCTTCACGGTGGATCCCGCGCCGTTTGCCTCAGCGCTCAAGCAAGCGGAAGCGGCGTTGGCCCGCGACACCGCCCAGGCGAAGAATCTCGAAGCTCAGCGCACGCGCGCCGAAAGCCTGCTCAAGGCGGGGCTCGTCGCGCGCGCAGACTACGACGCGCTCGTTGCCTCGTCGGCCGCGATTCAGGCCTCGCTCGTGTCGGATGCCGCGGCCATCGAGAGTGCGCGGATTCAGCTCGAACGCACCAGGATCGTGGCGCCGGTCGGCGGGACGTACCGGCGCCTTGCTCGTCCATCGCGGCTCGCTCGTGCGCAACACCGATTCGGCGGCGCTGGTCGTGATCAACCAGCTGACGCCGGCGTTCGTGAGCTTCGCCGTGCCGGCCCGCCTGTTACCGCAGTTACGTGGCGCTGGCGGGGCCCGGCGCCTGCCGGTTGAGGCGGCACCCGCTGGCGCCAGCGACGCCCGCTCGACGGGCACGGTGACATTCATCGACAACGCCATCGACCAGGGCACTGATTCGATTCGGGTGAAGGCGACCTTCCCGAACGGCGATCGGCGTCTCTGGCCGGGCGCGTTCGTCGACGTGACGCTCCAGCTGGCCGTCGACAGCGAAGCGATCGTCGCGCCGAGCGCGGCGGTGCAGGCCAGCCAGCAGGGCACCTTCGTGTTCGTGGTCAAGTCCGACCAGTCCGTCGAGGCCCGGCCGATCAAGGTCGACTGGATCGAGAGCGGCGAGACGGTCGTCGCCGACGGGCTCAAGGCGGGTGAGATTGTCGTCACCGATGGTCAATTGCGGCTGACGCCGGGGACGAAAGTCACCATCAAGGGCGCGGCGGCGGGGAAAAAGGGCGAATGAACATCTCAGCGCTGTTCATCAAACGGCCGGTCGCGACCACGCTCATTCAATGCGCGATCGTGATCTTCGGCGTCATGGGGTATTTCGCCTTGCCCGTGAGCGACCTGCCGAGCGTCGACTTCCCGACCCTCTCGGTCAATGCCTCTCTGCCGGGAGCGAACCCGGAAACGATGGCCGCCGCCATCGCGACACCGCTCGAAAAGCAGTTCGCCACCATCTCGGGCATCTCGTCGATCAGCTCCACCAACAGCCTGGGCAGCACGAACATCACGCTGCAGTTCGATCTCGATCGCGATATCGACGCCGCCGCGCAGGACGTGCAGGGGGCCATCTCACGCACCGTCCGCCAGCTGCCGCCGGACATGCCGGCGCCGCCGTCGCTGCAGAAGGTGAACCCAGCCGACGCGCCCATCCTGTTCCTGACGTTGAGCTCGGCGACGCTGCCGCTCTCTGACGTGAACGAGTACGCCGAGATCCACATCGCGCAGCGGATCTCGATGCTCACGGGCGTGGCGCAGGTCGGCATCTTCGGCGCGCAGAAGTTCGCGGTGCGGATCGACGTCGACCCCCGGCAGCTGGCGGCACGCAACCTCGACATCGAACAGGTGGCGACGGCGGTCGCCCGCGGCAGCGTCAACCGGCCGACCGGCACGCTCTTCGGGCCCGACCGGACGTTTGCCGTCAAGGCCGACGGGCAGCTCACGAACGCGATGGCGTTCCGGCCGCTCGTCGTGTCGTATCGCGAGGGCCGGCCAATCCGCCTCGACGAGGTCGCCAACGTCTACGACGGCGTGGAGAACGACAAGACGGCCAGCTGGTACAACGACCTGCGCACGATCTATCTCGCCGTCAACCGCCAGCCGAACACCAACACGGTCGAGATCGTCGATTCGATCCGCGCTTTGCTGCCGCAGATCGAGCGCCAGCTGCCCGCCGCGCTCACGCTGGCCATCCGCAGCGACCGGTCGCAGTCCATTCGCGAGTCGGTGCACGACATCAAGCTGACCCTGGTCGGCACGATCGCCCTGGTCGTGATGGTGATCTTCCTCTTCCTGCGCCACATCACCGCCACGATCATCCCCAGTCTCGCCCTGCCGGCGTCCATCGTCGGCACGTTTGCCGCGATGTACCTGCTGGGCTACAGCCTCGACAACCTCTCGCTGATGGCCCTCACGCTCTCGGTCGGCTTCGTCGTTGACGATGCGATCGTGATGCTCGAGAACATCGTGCGGCATATGGAGCACGGCGAGGACGCGATGACCGCGGCGCTCCGCGGCTCCAAGGAAATCGCCTTCACGATCGTCTCGATGACGCTGTCGCTCGCGGCGGTCTTCATCCCCGTGCTGTTCATGGGCGGGATCATCGGCCGGCTGCTGCATGAATTCGCGGTCACGATCGCGGTCGCGATTCTCGTCTCCGGGTTCGTCTCGCTCAGCCTGACGCCGATGCTGGCCAGCCGCTTTCTCAAGGCCCCGTCCAGCCAGCGCCACGGGCGCATGTACATGGCGATCGAGCGGGTCTTCGATGGCGCGCTCCGGGTCTACGGCTGGTCGCTGAACCTGGCGATGCGCAACCACGCGCTCACGATGGCGGTGTCGGCGCTGTTGCTCGTGGCGACCGTCTACGCCTTCCGGATCATCCCGATGGGGTTCATCCCGAGCCAGGACATCGGCCAGATCAACGGCCAGACCGAAATGGCGCAGGGGCTCGGCTACGAGTCGATGGTCGAGCATCAGCTCGAGGTGATGAAGATCATTCGTGCCGATCCCAACGTCAGGTCGGTGACGTCGTCGATCGGCGGCGGAGGCGGACCGGGCGGCGGGACCTCGAACGGCGGCCGGTTCTTCATCGAGCTGAAGCCGCGGGCGGAACGCGACCTGACGGCCGATCAAGTCATCGCGGCGCTTCGTCCGAAGGTCGCCGCGGTGCCCGGCGTGCGCGTGTTCCTCACCAACCCGCCGGTCATCAACCTCGGCGGCCGCGCTGCGCGCGCGCAGTACCAGTTCACGATGCAGGGCGGCGACACGACGGAGCTGTACGCCGCGGCGACGGCGCTCGAATCCAAGCTGGACGACGTGCCCGGCCTCGTCGACGTCTCGAGCGACCTCCTGCTGACGAATCCGCAGGTGAACGTCACGCTCGATCGCGAGCGGATCGCGGCCCTCGGCCTCACGGCGGATCAGGTGGAGAGCGCGCTCAACAACGCCTTCGGATCGCGGCAAGTCGCGCAGATTTACGCGCCGAACAACGCCTACCAGGTGATCATGCGCGTCGCGCCGGAGTATCAACGAGACTCCAGTGCGCTCTCGCTGCTGTATCTGCGCACCGCGGACAACAAGCAGGTACCGCTCTCGAGCGTCACGCGCGTCGACACCGGCGTCGGCCCGCTCGCCGTCAACCACACCGGCCAGATGCCGTCGGTCACGATCTCGTTCAACCTGCGCCCGGGCGTGGCGCTCGGCGACGCGGTCGAGCGAGGTCGAACAGATCGCGCGCACCGAACTGCCGGCCACGATTGCAACGAGCTTCCAGGGCAGCGCGCAGGCGTTCCAGGATTCGACCCGCGGGCTCGGCGTCATTCTCCTGATGGCGATCTTCGTGATTTACGTCGTCCTGGGCATCCTGTACGAGAGCTTCATCCATCCGCTGACGATTCTTTCGGGACTGCCGTCAGCGGGCCTCGGCGCGCTCGCGACGCTCCTCGTCTTCGGCGTCGACCTCAACATCTACGCCTTCGTCGGCGTCATCATGCTGGTCGGGCTGGTCAAGAAGAACGGCATCATGATGATCGACTTCGCGATCGACGCGCAACGAACCCAGGGCAAGTCGCCCGCCGAAGCGATGTTCGAAGCGTGCCTGGTCCGGTTCCGGCCGATCATGATGACCACGATGGCCGCGCTGGTCGGCACGCTCCCGATCGCTCTCGGCTGGGGCGCCGGCGCAGAAGCCCGCCGCCCGCTCGGCCTGGCCGTCGTCGGCGGCCTCGTGGTCTCGCAGACGCTGACGCTCTACATCACGCCGGTGTTCTACCTCTACATGGAAGCGTTGAGCGGACTGCTACGCGGACACCGGGCGCCGATCGCGGTGAAGTTCGACCGCGCCGCGCTGATGGCCAACGGACGCACTCACGCGAAATAAGCAATGGAGGCAATGGGCACGAATGTGTGAATCGAGGCAATACGAAAGTGCTTGCTCATTGCCCCATTGCCCATTCTGCCCTTCATTGCCTCATTGCCCCATTGCTGATCTACGCCAGGCTCAGCCGCCGCGCCGCGGCTTCTTCGGACCGCGGCGGCTCCACGGGCCGTGCGGCCGCGGACGCCGGCGGCAGGAGCGCCAGCTTGAGCACTTCGTCCATTTCATCCACGTAGTGAACGGTCAGGCCGCGACGCAGCTCTTCCGTCAGGTCTTCGCGGATGTTCTTCGCGTTCTGACGCGGCAGAATCACGGTCGTGATGCCGGCCCGCTTGGCGGCCAGGACCTTCTCCTTGATTCCGCCGACCGGCAGCACCCGCCCCGAGAGCGTGATCTCGCCGGTCATGGCGACGTCGCTGCGCACCGGCCTGGCCGCGAGCGCCGACGCCAGCGCGGTCACGATCGTCACGCCTGCCGAGGGGCCGTCCTTGGGGATGGCGCCCGCCGGCACGTGCATGTGGATCTCGCTGTCGCGATAGAACTGCGGATCGACCCCAAACCGTGTCGCGTGCGCGCGGAACCAGGACAACGCGATTCGCGCCGACTCCTTCATCACGTCGCCGAGCTGACCGGTGAGCGTCAACTGGCTGCCGCCGGCCATCCGTGAGACTTCGACGAACAGGACATCGCCGCCGACCGGCGTCCAGGCGAGGCCGATGGCGACGCCCGGATCCTTGGTGCGGTCTTTCATCTCCTCGTCGAGATGCCGCGGCGCGCCGAGGAGCTCCTCCACGACCTGACGGGTGATGACCACCGGGGCCGCCTGGCCTTCGGCCTGCCGGCGCGCGATCTTGCGACAGATGGCGCCGATTTCACGCTCGAGGTTGCGGACGCCGGCCTCCCGCGTATAGCCGCGGATGATCGCCGACAGCGCCTCGTCCTCGAAGCTCATCGCCGCCGGCGAGAGGCCATGATTGGCGACCTGCCGGCCGACCAGGTGATCGCGCGCGATCCTGAGCTTCTCCTCTTCGGTATAGCCCGGCACCTCGAGCACCTCCATACGATCGCGGAGCGGTCCGGGAATCGTGTCGAGGACGTTCGCGGTGGTGATGAACAACACCTCCGACAGGTCGAACGGCACGTCGAGATAGTGATCGCGAAAGCCGTTGTTCTGTTCCGGGTCGAGGACCTCGAGCAGCGCCGAGGCCGGGTCGCCCCGGAAATCCGAACCGAGCTTGTCGATCTCGTCGAGGATGAACACCGGGTTCCGCGATTCGGCGCGGCGCAGCCCCTGGATGATCTGCCCGGGCAGGGCGCCGATGTAGGTACGGCGGTGGCCGCGGATCTCCGCTTCGTCGCGCATGCCCCCGAGGGAGACGCGGACGACCTTCCGCCCCAGCGAGGTGGCGATCGACTTGGCGAGCGACGTCTTGCCGACGCCGGGAGGGCCGACGAAGCACAGGATCGGGCCCTTCACGTCCGGCTTCAGCTTGCGGACGGCGAGGTATTCGAGGATCCGGTCCTTGGCGCGCTCGAGACCTGAATGATCGGCGTCGAGCACGTCCTTTGCTTTGGCGAGGTCGATGGCCTCGTCGGTCCGCTTCGCCCACGGCAGCGCCACGAGCCAGTCGATGTAGGTCCGCGCCACGGTGTATTCCGCGGCCGCGGCCGGCATCTTGGAGAGGCGGTCCAGCTCGCGCAGCGCTTCCTTCTTCACGTCGTCGGGCATTCCGGCGGCGTCGATCTTCTCGCGCAGCTCGTCGATCTCCTTGGCCTGGTCGTCGCCCTCGCCAAGCTCCTTCTGGATCGCCTTCATCTGCTCGCGCAGGAAATAGTCGCGCTGGCTCTTGCCCACCTCCGACTGCACCTGCGACTGGATCTTCGACCCGAGCTCGAGGACCTCGAGCTCCTTGGTCAGAATGCGGTTGAGCTCGGCCATGCGCTGGCGGACGTCGAGCGTCGCGAGCAATTCCTGTTTCACTCCGGTGCCGATGGTGCTGAGACTCGAAGCGATGAAGTCGGCCAGCCGCCCGGCGCCCGTAATGTTGGCCGCCAGGGCCGTGAGGTCCTCCGAAAGGACCGGTGACAACTGCACGACCTGCTGGAAATTCGTCCGCACGTTGCGCTGGAGCGCGTCGACCTCGATCGTGTCGGACTCACGCGTCGTCTCCGCCGCCTCCACCACTTCGGCACGGAGATAGGGCGTCTGTTCGGAGAGTCGCACGAGGCGGATTCTGGCCAGCCCCTGGACGATGAGCCGCAGGCTGCCGTCCGGCAGCTTGAACATCTTGTGGATGTGCGTCAGGGTGCCAATGGGATGCAGGTCGTCCTGTCCCGGCTCCTCCTGCGTCGGATCCTTTTGCGTGAAGACGCCGATGAGCTTGCCGCCGGCGATCGCCTCGTCAATCAGCTTGACGGAGCTCTCGCGGGCGACCGCGAGGGGCATGAAGGAATTCGGAAAGAGCACCGTGTCGCGCAGCGGCAACACCGGCACGTC
The DNA here is from genome assembly GCA_963816795.1 of uncultured Acidobacteriota bacterium. Lineage (GTDB taxonomy): Bacteria > Acidobacteriota > Vicinamibacteria > Vicinamibacterales > SCN-69-37 > CAWFLT01. The sequence goes on from CAWFLT010000014.1 coordinate 434,686, forward strand.
CGCCGGAACGGTGTACGAGCGGTCACCGACGCCCAGCTGGACGCGAGTGGCTTCGTCGCTCATGTTCGTGGCCTCCTCGATGGGCAGGGTGGCTGCCCGCGATCTGACTCCCGTTAGACGCCGGGTGGAGGCTGTGCGGCACACCGTGCAGCCTCCACCCTCGGCGGAGCCTGCACGATGTGTGTAGGACGCCGTACCGTTAGTTCAAGTCCAGAAGGAACCCTCCGGACCGGCGCTGCGAGAGAATCCGCTCCCGCTGCTCGGCGATTTCCCGGGCCTCCTCGCAATCCTTGCAGCGGACTGCGAAGGGCAGCGCGCGGAGTCGCCGCTCCGAAATCTCGTCACCGCACTCGAAGCAGTAGCCGAAGGTCCCCTCGTCGAGCCGTGACAGGGCTTCCTCGATCTTGTGCAGCGTCTCGGACTTCATCTGGATCAACGCGAACTCGATGTCGTCCTGAATATCAGCTTCCGACGTTTCGGCGGCGTCGAGCACGCCCTTCCCTTCACCGGACGCGCCCTCGGCTCGAACGTCGCGCATCTTTTCCTGCACTTCGCTCAAGATCTCGCGGCGTCGCTCCTCGAGAATTCGTCGGAGTTCAACGTAGCGCTCCCGCGCCATTTTCGACTCTGTGTTGCGTGCCTTCATGACCGTGTCTCCCTTCCCGCCCGCCGTTCACGCAGCGCCAGGATGGCTATCCCCCTAGCAAGAAATCTGCCAATCCTAACAGAATCGGCACCCTGCGTAAAGTTCCGTCGTACCCATCGCGCAGGACAAGGTGTGTCATTCTTTCACCACGCTGCCCGTGCGCCTCCACTTGCCAACCCGTTCGCTTCGTTCCTATCCGGTCACCGGCTGACCGATTTTGAGGACGATGTCCTCCTGGCTGAACAAGTGCTTTCGTATCAACCAATTAATGCCAGTTACTGCGGCTCCAACGCCGCCGTTCTGGTGCCTTAGACGACTGGAGGGGGCCTCTCGGTTCTGTCTGTTCGTCCACGCCGCATGTTCAAACCGCCTGACCGTCGGGGCCGTAGCAGCGCACCGATCTCCTAATGCGCGAGCGCGCCAGATATCGGCTCAACTACGAGCTGCACCTCCCCCAGCCACTTCAGGTCGTGGCTGCGGTGGCTGCCGTGCCCAGGATGAGTCATCCTGGGTCTCGAAGTAATACGGCGGTCTGCTATACTTGGATGTTTCTGGAAGCGGCTTGGATCCGTTCGAGAGGTCAGCGATGGCGAAGCAATGCGAAGTGTGCGGCAAGACCCCGGTCGTCGGCCGGTCCCACAGTCACGCCAATAACGTCACCGCCCGGCGCTTCGAACCCAACCTCCAGCGAGTCAGGGCGATCGTCAACGGCGGAATCCGCCGCATCCGGGTCTGCACCCGCTGCATCCGGTCGAACAAGGTCGTCAAGGCAGCGTAGCTAGTGCCTGCCCCTGATGCGCGAAGCGCTCACCACTCCCAACGCTCCGGCGGCGATCGGTCCGTATAGTCAGGCCATCAAGGCCGGCGGCTTTCTGTTCGCGTCGGGCCAGATTCCGCTCGATCCCGCCTCTGGCGCGCTGGTCGAGGGCGGCATTGCCGAACAGACGCACCGCGTCCTGAAGAATCTGGCCGCGATTCTCGAAGCGGCCGGCTCGTCGTTCGAGCGGGTCGTGAAGACGACGGTGTATCTCGCCGACATGAGCGAGTTCGCGGCGATGAACGAGATCTACGCGACCTACTTTCCCGCGCCGGCGCCCGCGCGCGCGACGATTCAGGCGGCTCGGTTGCCGCGCGACGTCAGGGTCGAAATCGATCTCATCGCGATCGTTTGAAAAGCCGTGATCGCGGCTCACGACCGAGCCGCGCGTACGTACGGCACGCTCGCCACGCTCCCGCCACGACGCGCTACTTGCTGCCGGCCCGTTCGACGCCGAGCACGCCTTCGATGTTCTTGATGGACTTCATCACCTTCTCGAGGTGGCGAACGTCGTTGATCTCGACCGTCATCCGGATCGAGCCGCGGTGATCGTCGCCGACCGTGGCTTCGACGTCACGAATGTTCGTGTTGATGCCGGCGATGCGCGTGCTGACGTCGGCCAGGATGCCGCGCCGGTCCTCGACGCTGATCTTGAGCCGCACGACGTAGGGCGACGAGTCGCTGCCCTTGTCCCACTCGACCTCGATGCGGCGTTCCGGGTCGTACATGAGGTTGAGCACGTTCGGGCACGCCGCCGCGTGCACCGACACGCCCTTGCCGCGCGTGATGTAGCCCACGATCCGCTCGCCGCGGATCGGGTTGCAGCAGCGCGCGCGAACGACGAGCAAGTCGTCGAAGCCACGCACCTTGATCTTGTGCTCCCCGCCCGTGCCGAGCACGCGCTTGACGACGCTGGCGATGGCGCCGTCGGGGGCGCGCTCCCGCAGTGGATCCTGCGGCACGACGCGCGCGATCACCGCCTTCGCGGTGAGCTTGCCGTAGCCGATCGACGCCAGCAGGTCGTCCACCTTCTGCGCGCCGAAGTCGGTCATGACCTTCGCCAGCGCCTCGTCGGTCACGAGCGCTCTGTCCACGCCGAACCGCCGGACCTCCTTGTCGAACAGCCGCCGGCCGAGCTCGAGGCTGCGAGTCTTTTCCTCCGCGTGGAGGTAATGCTTGATCTTGTTGCGCGCCCGTGACGTCGCCGCGAAGTTGAGCCAGTCCCGGCTGGGTTTGTGGTCGGTCTGGGTCAGAATCTCGACGATGTCCCCGTTGGCGAGCCGCGTTCGCAGCGGCACCATCCGGCCGTTCACGCGCGCGCCGATACAGCGGTGCCCGACGTCGGTGTGCACCGAGTAGGCGAAGTCCACGGGGGTCGATCCGCGCGGCAGCGACTTCACCTCGCCTTTCGGCGTGAAGATGTAGACCTCCTCCGGGTAGAGCTCGATCCGCAGGTTCTGCAGGAACTCGTGCGGGTCGCGGACATCCTGTTGCGATTCGAGCAGCTGACGCAGCCACTGAAAGTACTGCTCGTCGCGTTCCGATCCGATGCGGCCTTCTTTGTACTTCCAATGGGCCGCAATGCCCTCTTCCGCGGTCCGGTGCATCTCTTCGGTGCGGATCTGCAGCTCGAACGGCAGGCCGCGCTCGCTCACGACCGACGTGTGCAGCGACTGGTACCCGTTCGGCCGCGACATCGCGATGAAGTCCTTGAAGCGTCCCGGCACCGGCGACCACATCTGGTGCACGATCCCGAGGACCGCGTAGCAGTCCTTGACGCTCGCCGTGATGACGCGCAGCGCCAGGAAATCGTAGACCTGGTCGAGCGAGACACGCTGACGCTCCAGCTTCTGGTGAATCGACCACAGACGCTTGATGCGCCCATCGATCGAGACGATGGGAATCTGCGCTTCGTCGAGCTTCGTCTTGAGCCGCTTCCGGAGCTCGTCGATCAATCCCTCCGTCGCCCGCCGTTTCGCCTCGACCTGCTGCCGGAGCGCCTGATACGGCGCCGGCTCGATGTAGCGGAACGCCAGCTCCTCGAGCTCGTTCTTGAACTTGCTCATGCCGAGCCGGTGCGCGATCGGCGCGTAGATGTCGCGCGTCTCCTGGGCGATCCGCGTCCGCCGGTCTTCGGGCAGGTGATGCAGCGTCCGCATGTTGTGCAGCCGATCGGCCAGCTTCACCAGGATGACCCGGATGTCGTCCACCATCGCGAGGAGCATCTTGCGAAAGCTCTCGGCCTGGCGCTCTTCACTCGACGAGAACTGCAGGGTCGACAGCTTGGTCACGCCCTCGACGACGTGGGCGACTTGTTCGCCGAACAGCTCGCGCACCTTCTCGATGGTGTTGGGCGTGTCTTCGACGATGTCGTGGAGCAGTCCGGCGGCAATCGCCACGACGTCCAGCCGGAGGTCGGCCAGGATGTCTGCCACTTCGAGCGGGTGGATGAGGTAGGGCTCTCCCGATCGGCGGACCTGTCCCCGGTGCTGGTGCGCCGAAAACACGTAGGCGCGCCGGAGCAGCTCCGTGTCGGCCTCAGGACTGGCCGCGCGCACTTTCTCGATGAGGTCCTCGAACCGGATCATGGGGGTCGGTGTCTAACAGAAGTAGGCGGGGGAACGCCGGTTACCGCATCGGAGACGTCGCCCAGGCCGGCCGCGCGCCTCCCGCCTCATGATACCGTTGACGGGCTTTTTTGCCCTTCACTATACTGGCCCGTCTATCGCGGTCCGCTCCAGGCGACGCCCATTGGCTCGGGGCAGCCCATCGGCAGGCCTAACGCAGGCGCAGGGTCCAAAGGGGAACGTGCATGAAACTCCGACTCATTGGCGTGGCCATGGTCGTCGCGGCGCTCGCAGTCAGCGCCAGCGGCTGCGGCCGGTACTCGATCAGCAACATCCGGTCGCTCAAGGCGTTCCAGGACGCGAACAACCTGTACAAGAAGGGCGAATACAAGTCCGCGATCGAGCGCTACGAAGCGTCGCTCAAGTTCAACCCCGAGCTGGGCTTTGCCTACTTCTTCCTCGGCAACAGCTACGACAACCTCTACAAATCCGGCCAAGAAAGGCGACCCGGCAAACGACGCCAACCTCACGAAGGCGGCCGACAACTATCGGATCGCCATCCAGAAGATGGCCGCCACGACGGATCCCAAGGAGAAGGAGATCCGAAACCTCGCGTTCCAGTACCTCATCGCGGTCTACGGGGCGGAAAAGCTCGACGATTTCAGCAGAGCCGAGCCGATTGCCAGGGAACTGATCGCCGCCGAGCCCGACGAGCCGGCCAACTATCAGGCGCTGGGGAGGATGTACGAAGACCTCGGGCGCTACGACGAAGCCGAGGCCACGTTCCAGAAGGCCGATCGAGTTGCGGCCAAAGGACGGCCTCGGGCTACCAGCTGCTCGCCGCCTTCTACAACCGCCAGGGCAATTTCGACAAGACGATGGAAGCTCACTACCAGCGAGCCGCCGCCGAGCCGAACAACCCCGAGGCGTGGCACACCATCGGCGGCTTCTATCAGGACAAGGTCTTCCGGGACAAGAAGTTGCCGGCGAAGGTCGCGCTCGATTACACGATCAAGGGTCTCGAGGCCGAGGACAAGGCGCTGCAGCTCAACCCGGAGTACTTCGAGGCGCTGAGCTTCAAGAACATCCTGCTCCGCCAGCAGGCGCTCTACGAGAAGGACCCGGCCGTTCAGAAACGGCTGATCACACGAGGCCGACGGGTTACTACGAGAAGGCGCTCGAGGTGCAGAAGAAGCAGAACCAGGGCGCCGCGGCCGCCGCCGCAGCCGCAGCCGCCGGGGCCGGCAAGAAGGGCAACAAGTAGAACGAGCCCGCGCAGACGTCAAGGCGCGGCCGGCGAACGCTGGCCGCGCCTTTTTCCTTGCGGCCCGGACTTTCTCTAGTTGCTCGCGGGGCCCCACCCCCGCTCTGCCGCACGCTCAGCGCCGCTCCTGGTCGTCGCGGGCTTCGCGGCCTCGCCGCATCTCCGCCGTGACGATGCCAATCGCGTTGACCCCTGCGCCCTTGGCTGCGTCGATGATCCGCATGATCTCCCCGTAGCGGACCGACTCGACGCCGATGATGTAGAGCGTCTTCTCGCGACGAGTCGCGAAGATCTCACGAAACACCCGTGCCGCCTCCTCAGGGGCGACCTCGCGCTGGTTGATCGTCAGGCGATGGTCTGCGGAGTACTCGGCGACGATCTGGCCCGGTGGCGCCGCGTCGGGCTTCTGAGCGACCTGTGGCGGCAGGTCGACGTCGACACCCTTCTGGCTGAGCGGCACTGCCGCGATGGCCATGAAGATGAGGCCGCCCACTTTTTTGAATGCGAATGGGGCCCCACCCCCATTCGCTCGACCTCCGCGCGCTCCGCGACGCGCTTCGGTCGGATCAGCGGCGTGATGTTGATGTCGGACGGGACGTCGGGACGAGCGGGGCTGACGACGGGTCGCTGATGGCGGCGGCGTGAGAACAACATGAGGTGGCTCCTCTCTCGAGGAAGAGGCTGCCACCTCGGAACTAGTGCTCGGTGCTAGGTGCTAGGTGCCTCGGAAGTGAGGGTGCCCAGTGCCTGAAGCTTCGCACCCAGCACCCGGCACGTAGCACCCAGCACCCGCATGATTACTTCTTGCCGGTGATCGCCTCCTGGCGCATGCCCGTCGGTGACGATGCCGACCTTGGTCGACCCCGGCGCCCATGGCGGCGTCGATCACGGCCATGATTTCGCCGTACTTGACGGCGCCCGCGCCGATCACGAAGAGCGTCTTTTCGCGACGGGTCTCGAAGACCTCGCGGAACTTGTCCTGAGCCTGAGCGATCGTCACTTCCTGCTTGTTGATCGTCAGCCGATGGTCTGCGGTGTACTCGGCGACGATCTGATTCAAGACTTCCGCCTGGTTCGGCTGGGCGCTGGTCTCGAGCGGCAGGTTGATGTCGACGCCCTTTTGCGTGAGCGGGAGGGCCGCCATGAAGATGATCAGGAGCACGAGCAGCACGTCGATCAGCGGCGTGACGTTCATGTCCGCCGAGGCCTCCGGGAGCGTGCCCTTGACGACCTTCTCGGCGCCGTGGTGCATGTGGGCGTGGCTCATTACTGCCCCCCTTTCGCGCCAGTGGCGCCTGGCTTTTCCGTGATGAGACCGACCGTGTCGATGCCCGCCTTTCGGAGCGCGTCCATCATCTCCATGACGGTGCCATACGACGCATCCTGGTCGCCCTTGAGGTAGACCGTCCGCTCGGTCGTGTTCTCGAACACGTTCTGAAGACGCGTCGCCAAGTCGGACTTGGAGACCTCGAGTGCGTTCACGAAGAACCGGCTCTGGCCGTCAATGGCGACGACGGTCTGGTCGGCAGTGTCCGGCTTGTCGGTCGTGTTGGCCGCCATCGGCAGCGTCAGCACGGCGCCCTGCTGCAGCAGCGGGGCGATGAGCATCATGATGATGAGCAGCACCAGCATGACGTCGACGAGCGGCGTCACGTTGATGTCGGATTTGACGCCACCCTTGGCGCCGCCGACGTCCATTGACATAGCGAAAACCCCTCTTCGAAGTGCTGGGTGCTAGGTGCTACGTGCTAGGTGCGATGGGCGCGCGGACCGCATGTTGCGTTCCTGCACCAAGCACCTGGCACTCAGCACCCGCACCCGCCCTAGGCCGCCGTTTTCTTGATGAAGTAGTCGACGAGCTCCGACGACGAGTTGTCCATCTCGACGTTGAAGTACTCGAGCCGGCCGGTGAAATAGTTGTACATCCACACCGCCGGGATGGCGACGACGAGGCCGAGCGCGGTCTCGATCAGCGCTTCCGAGATACCGGCCGACACCGCGCCGAGGCCGCCCGACCCGGTGGTCGCGATGCCCTGGAACGCGGTGATGATGCCGATGACGGTGCCGAGCAGGCCGACGAACGGGGCCGTCGCGCCGATGGTCGCGAGCGACGGGATGCCCTTCTTGAGGTCGTTGGACGTCAGCGCCGCGGCGCGCTGAATGGCGCGGCGCACGGTGTCGACGAGGTCGTCGCGATTGAGCGCCCCGCCGGCGTCGTGCTGGAACTGGTATTCCTGGAGTCCGGACAAGCACCACCTTGGCCAGATGGCTGTACTGGTAGGTCTTGGCCTGCGACACGGTGAGCGCGTCCTTCAGGCGGCCCTCCTTGAGATGCTTGGCCACCTGCGGCGCGTACAGCTTGGACTGCTTGCGCGCCTGTGAAAACGTGTAATACCGCTCAATCGCCACACCAAACGACCACATCGACATGAAGACCAGGATGAAAGCCACCGCCTTGGCTACCCACCCCATCTGTCCCCACATGTGCATCAGATCCAGATCGCCCATTCCAGCCTCCGAAAAACGAACCGAGTTGTCGAGAAAGAACGAGCCCCGCGGGTCCTGCTGCCCCGCACCGGCCCAATTGATCTGCCAATCAAACGACCGAGAGTGCGCGCCCCCTAGTTCAGCGTGAAGTTCACCGTGACCGTCATCACGACCTCGACCGGCTGGTTGTTCAGCAGCGTGGGCGTGAACTTCCACTGACGAACGGCATCGAGCGCAGCCTGATCCAGGAGCGCGACCGAACGGAGCACCTTGGCGTCCTTGACGCTGCCGTCCTTGCCGATGATGGCTTCGATGATCACGATGCCCTGGACCTTGGCGGTCTGGGCGATCTGCGGATACACCGGCGGCACGTTCTTGATCTTCTTGGGTTCCTTGATGTCGCCGCCGACGCGGACCGGCGCCTGGGGCGGCGGCGGGGGCGGGGGCGGGGCGGCAATGCCGCCAACGACGCCACCGGCCGTGCCGCCGGGAATGCCGCCGGCCACGCCGCCGACCGTGCCGCCCAGACTGTAGTTGGGCGGGGTCGCCGGTTCAGGCTTGATGTCTTTGGGCGCCTCGATCGGCGCGGCATTGGGGTTGACCACCGCCACCGGCTGCACGACCGGCTGCGGCGCCGCTGGCGGCGGCGGGGGCGGCGGGGGTGGCGGCGGCGGAGGCGGCATCGCGACGAAGGCCATCACCGACTGCGGCGTCGGCAACATGTCGCTCGCCAGGAGCGGAATCACGATCAGGGAACCGAGCACCGCCACGTGCGTAATGATTGATAGCGGCACGGTGTACCACTGCTTCGTTCCGACCTTGATAGAGGGGTCGACGACGTCTCCGAACATTTCGCGTGGCACGGTTACCTCCCCGGTTCTTGACGCTTCGTGGTTGGGATCGGCCCGATCCGGCTACCCACCGGCGCGCTTTGGACGTACCCGGGACGAAGGCCGGGATTATAGTCAGTCCGAAAAAAGCGTGTCAACGAAGCTCTTCGACACAATTAGACACCAACACGCCAAAAATGGCCCCGGCCGGGCATCGTCCCGGCCCGATGCCGCGCATCAGGCGTGCTTGCCCCCGATACGCATCCCGTAGAACGACCGCCAGACGAAGAACACCGAGACGGCGAAAAAGAGGGCCGACAGCACGTGCGTCAGCGTCGGGCCTTGCTCTCTCGTGATGCTGACCGCCAGTTCAACCGCCAGCAGCCCGAAGAGCGTCGTGAACTTGATGACCGGGTTCATCGCCACCGACGACGTGTCCTTGAACGGATCCCCCACCGTATCGCCGACGACCGTCGCGTCGTGCAAGGGCGTCCCCTTCATTTTCAGCTCGACCTCGACGATCTTCTTCGCATTGTCCCACGCGCCGCCGGCGTTGGCCATGAAGATCGCCTGGAACAACCCGAACAGCGCGATCGACACCAGGTAGCCGATGAAGAAGAACGGCTCGAAGAACGCGAACGCCAGGGTGCCGAAGAAGACGCTCAGGAAGATGTTGAACATCCCCCGTTGCGCATACTGCGTGCAGATCTCGACGACTTTCTTCGAATCGGCGACTGAGGCTTTGGTGGCTCCGTCGAGACGGATGTTGGCCTTGATGAACTCGACCGCGCGGTAGGCGCCCGTCGTGACCGCCTGCGTGGACGCGCCGGTGAACCAGTAGATCATCGCGCCGCCGGTGATCAGGCCGAGCAGGAACGGCGGGTGCAGGATCGACAGCCGGGCAACCAGATCTGGCTGAAGCTGATTGGTCAGGCCCAGCACGATCGAGAAGATCATCGTCGTCGCGCCGACGACGGCCGTGCCGATGAGGACGGGCTTGGCCGTGGCCTTGAACGTATTGCCGGCGCCGTCGTTCTCCTCGAGGTTGTGCTTGGCGCGCTCGAAGTCGGGCTCGAAGCCGTACTGCTTCTTGATCTCGGCCTTGATACCCGGCAGCTGCTCGATCGTCGAGAGCTCGAACACCGACTGCGCGTTGTCCGTCACCGGGCCGTAGGAGTCGACGGCGATCGTCACTGGCCCCATGCCGAGGAAGCCGAACGCCACCAGGCCGAACGCGAAGACCGCCGGCGCCAGCATGAGCGGCGCCGTCGAGCCCGGCAGCGGATCGCCCAGCCCCAGGAGGCTGATGGCGTAGGCGACGCCCATCAGCGCCATGATCGCCATGCCGAGCCAGTAGGCGCTGAAGTTGCCGGCCACGAAACCGGACAGAATGGTCAGCGACGCGCCGCCTTCCTTGCCCGAGCTCACGACCTCGCGCACGTGCGATGACTCGGTCGAGGTGAAGACCTTGACCAGCTCGGGAATGATCGCACCGGCGAGCGTGCCGCAGGTGATGATGGTCGAGAGCTTCCACCAGAGAGAGCCGTCACCGAGCTCCGGGATGAGCACCCACGACGTGACGTAGGTCAGTGCGACGGAGACGATGGACGTCAGCCAGACCAGGCGCGTCAGCGGCGCCTCATAGTTCATCTTGTCGGCGTTGGCGTACTGGCCCTTCGCCAGCACCTCGTTGACGAGGTACGAACCACCCGAGGCGATCACCATGACGATGCGCATCACGAAGATCCAGACGAGCAGCTGAATCTGGACGGTCGGATTCGAGACGGCGAGCAGGATGAACGAGATCAGCGCGACGCCGGTGACGCCGTAGGTCTCGAAGCCGTCGGCTGACGGCCCGACCGAGTCGCCGGCGTTGTCACCGACGCAGTCGGCGATCACGCCCGGATTACGCGCGTCGTCTTCCTTGATCTTGAAGACGATTTTCATCAGGTCGGCGCCGATGTCGGCAATCTTGGTGAAGATGCCGCCGGCGATGCGGAGCGCCGAGGCGCCCAGCGACTCGCCGATCGCGAAGCCGATGAAACAGGAGCCGGCATAATCGCCGGGAATGAACAGCAGGATGAAGAGCATGATCACGAGCTCGACCGAGATGAGGAGCATCCCGATGCTCATGCCGGCCTTGAGCGGAATCGCGTAGCACGGATACGGCTTGCCCTGGAGCGCGGCAAACGCCGTCCGCGAGTTCGCGTAGGTGTTGACACGGATGCCGAACCAGGCCACGCCGTAGCTGCCGGCAATCCCGACCAGGCTGAAGATGAGGATGATCGCGACCTTGAACAGCGAGAAGTGGAGCAGCGCGCCGAAGTAGAACGCGATGATGACGCCGATGAAGAGCTCGAGCACCAGCAGCAGCTTGCCCTGCTGGATGAGATAGGTCTTGCAGGTCTCGTAAATGAGCTCAGAGATTTCGAGCATCGACTGATGGACCGGCAGGTTCTTCAACTGCGTGTTGATCCGCAGGCCGAACAGCAGACCCAGGACACAGACGGCCAGACCGCCGAGGAGCAGCGTGCGCCCGTTGACCCCCTGGAACGTGACGGCGCCGAGATCGGGCAGCACCAGGTTGGCTTCACCGCCCATGTGCGGGGCCTGGTGCCGGCGCAGGCGCTGCCGGACCCTGCGCCGAAAGGGACGCGCCGGCGCTCCACACGACGGCGCCGACCAACGCGGCCAGCCACACTCCACGCATTCTTGTCACCATGCTCATGACTCTTGTCTCTCGCTCCCCGCTTGACGTGCTTGATTGGGCCGTTGGGCCCAAAACGAAACCATGAATAATAACTTATCGAGGCTCAGGCTCGCGTGGCCGCACGCGCAGCCGATCGGGTAGCCCCGTGCCGCCGGTCAGAAACACCCGCAAACCTTGTTCCACCGAAATGTCTGGAAAACTGGCCCGCGCGAGCGGACAGACCAGGATGTCTCCCAGATAGAGGTGATTTGTCGGCACGTAGACGGCCAACAGCCGTTCCGGTCCCTGCCCGCGATCGACCGTGAATTCCTTGGTGAGGAACCCGAGCACGAAGCCACGCGCCTGGTCCTCGACCAGCACCATCCGCTTGAACCCGAACTCGTTGTCTGGCGAGAACGCCGAGATCAACTGCTTCACCGGCGCGTAGACCGTCTTGAACAGCGGGATGTGCAGCAGCAGCTCGTCCGAGCGTTGCAGGACGCGGCGGCCGAGAGACGTTGGTCGCGACCGCTCCGACGCTCAAGATGAAGACCGCGGTGGCCAACAGGCCGAGACCCGGGACGTGCTGACCGACCAGGCGCTCGCCCAGCCCTGACGTGAGGTTGTCGGCAAACCGGAACACCCAGACGATGGCGACGACGCTGACGGCCAGTGGCACCGTGACGAAGAAGCCGGTGATGAAGCTGCGTCGCAGCCAGGTCCACATGAGCGATTACCGCGCGGCGAGCCAGACGAACGTCACGAGGGAGAGCGCAATTCGGTACCACGCGAACACGTCCAGCCGATGCGCCGCCAGGAACTTGATGAAGTACTTCACGGTGAAATAGCCGACGACGGCCGACGTGACCATGCCGACGGCAAAGAGCGCGGCGTCGGACGCGCCAAGCGCCATGCCGCGCAGTTCCAGCGCCTCCTTGGCGGCGGCGGCGAGAATCGCCGGCACGCTCATCAGAAAGGTGAACCGCGCCGCGACTTCGCGACGCAAGCCCGAGCGCCATCCCGGCGGCGATCGTCGCGCCGGATCGCGAGACGCCGGGGACCAATGCCAGCGTCTGTGCCACACCGATACCAAACGCCCCGGGCACCGTCAGCCGCTCTTCCCCGCCCGTGCGCACGCCAATCCGCTCGATCGCGAAGAGCAAGCCCGGCGCCGACGAACAGGGTGACGGCCGCCACCAGCGGCGTCCGCGTCGCGTGCTCGACGTCGTCCGACCAGAGAAACAGGCCGACCAGCACCACGGGAACGGTTCCGGCGACGACCAGCCAGATCCGACGCCCGTCGGCGTCGGGCGACGCCGCAAACGCTCGCGGAACCGCCCGCACCATGCCGAACAGGTCGCGCCAGAAATAGATCACGACCGCCACCAGCGTGCCGATGTGCACGGCGACATCGAAGGGCAGCCCAAGACGGCCGGCGTCCCAGCCGAAGAACGCGCGCGCGAGGATGAGGTGGGCCGAGCTCGACACCGGCAGGAACTCGGTCAGTCCCTGGACCGCGCCGAGCACCGCCGCGGCAACGAGGTTCACGGGACGCGAGCTACGAGGCGCGCCGGCCGCGCGGCTTCGACCCCGACGATGCGCTTGGTGGCGGCGGCGCCCGCGGTGCCCAGCCGCATCCGAACCGGGCTCAGCAGCACGGCGACCGCCGACGCAATGTAAATCGTCGAGTAGGTGCTCGTGACGATCCCCACGAGCATCGCGAACGCGAAGCCCTCGAGCACTTCGCCGCCGAACAGGTAGAGCGCGAACACGGCCAGAAACGTGACGCCGGCCGTGATCACGGTCCGGGGCAGGGTCTGGTTCACGCTCCGGTTGATGACGGCGTCCATCGGTTCGTTGCGGCTCGTGCGGAGATTCTCGCGCACGCGATCGAAGACGACGATCTGGTCGTTCACGCCGTAGCCGGTGAGCGTCAGGATCGCCGCGATGACGTTCAGCGAGAGCTCGTAGCCGCTGAGCGTGAGGATCGCCAGGGTCACGAGCACGTCGTGCACGCTGGCGATCGCCGCGCCGACACCGAAGCTGAGCCGAAAGCGCAGCGCGATGTAGGTCATGATGCCGATGAGCGACGCGATCGTGGCGTAGATGCCCTTGCGTTGGAGATCCTTGCCGATGACCGGGCCGACGATCTCCTTCTTCAGGGGGATGAAATCGCCGACGTTCGCCTTGCGCAGCGTATCCTCGACGAGCTTGGCGCCCTCCTCGAGGTTGGCGCCGGTCTCGATCCCTTCCATCATCGGGAGCCGCACCATGATCTGGTTCTCGCCGCGGCCACCGATCTGCTGGACCACCGATTCCTTGGTGACCGGCGCGAGCGCGCTGCGGACGACCTCTTCACCGACCGGCTGAGTGAACTGCAGCACGACGATCGTGCCGCCCGAGAAGTCGATGCCGAGCGGCAACCCGCCGCGGCTGGCGACGGCGAACGCGCCGGCCGCGATGATGGCGACCGACAGCACGAACGCGTGCCACCGCCAGCGGATGAAATTGAAGTTCTTGTTGGCGAGAATACGCATGGCGGATGCGGGCCTCCGTTAGATGCTCAGTCGCGCGGCGCCCGCAGGCTTCCGCGACAGCAGGAACTCGAACAACGTCCGCGACACGAACACCGCGGTGAACACGTTCGACAGCAGCCCGAAGAACAGCGTCGTCGCGAACCCGCGAATCGGGCCGGTGCCGAACTGGAACAGGAAGGCCGCCGAGATCAGCGACGCGATGTGGGTGTCGAGAATCGTCAGGAACACGCGATCGAACCCGGCGGCCAGGGCTTGCCTGGCGCCCTTGTTGGTGGCCAGCTCCTCCCGGATGCGCTCGAAGATCAGGACGTTCGAGTCGACGCCGATGCCGATGGTCAGGATGAAGCCGGCGATGCCCGGCAGGGTCATGACGGCGCCGATGTAGCTCATGAACCCGAGCAGAATCACCAGGTTCAGGGCGACGGTCAGGATCGCGTTGATGCCCGCCAGCTTGTAGTACAGCAGCATGAACACGGCGACGAAGCTGAGCCCGACCAGCGACGCGATGATGCCGGCGCGAATCGAGTCCCTGCCGAGCGAGGGACCGACCTCGCGCTGTTCGAGCGTATCGAGCGACGCCGGCAGCGCGCCGGAGCGGAGCACGAGCGCCAGATCCTGCGCCTCCTGCTGCGTGAAGCTGCCGGTAATCCGCGCTTCAGCCTGCGCGATCCGCGACTCGATGACCGGCGCCGATCGCACGGAGTTGTCGAGGATGATCGCCAGCTGCTTGTTGATGTTCGCTTCGGTCACCCGCGTGAACTTGGCCACCCCTTCGTTGTTCAGGGTGAAGCTCACGGCCGGCAGGTTCAGCTCATCGATGGTCGGCTTGGCGTTCCGCAGATCCGCGCCCGTGATCGCCGAGACGCGCCGCACGAGATAGAACAGCCGCGTCGTGTCGCCCCGCACGCCCGACACGCCAGGCACGATCTCGAGATCCGGCGGCAGCACGCCGTTATAGGCCGAGAGCAGCGACTTCTCGTCCGACGCCGGGCCGCCTTCAACCAGCTTGATGTGGAGCTGCGCCGTCTGGCGAATCAGCTCCTTCGCCCGGATGATGTCGGTCACGCCCGGGAGCTGGACGATGATCTGGTCGCCGGTCGTCCCGTACGGCGCGACGATGGGTTCCGAGACGCCGAACTCGTTGACCCGGCGCTCGATCGTCTGGAGCGCCTGCGTCACGGCGTCCTCGCGCGTCGTGCGCTGGACGTTCGGCTTCATTCGGAAGGTATAGGTGCCGCCGACGCCCGTCTCACGGTCGAACGTCGTACCGATCTGCGTGTCCGCGAGCTGGCGGAACTGCTGATCCCGATCGGAGGGCACGCCTTCGACGGTGAACTCCGTCAGACCGGCGACGCGAACCGATGACACCGGAATCGGCGCCGTCCGCAGCGCCTCCTGAAACTGTCCCGACGTCGTTTCGGTTTCGGCTTTCACCGCCTCGTCCGTCTTGACCTTCATGACGAGGTGGACGCCGCCCTTGAGGTCCAGGCCAAGCTTGATCTTCGTCGACGGCGGCATGAACGACCAGACCGCAAGGCCCGTGACCACGACGATGGCGAGTGCTTTCCAGCGGAGATTCTTGTACATGGCTCAGTTGCTGCTCGACGCGCTTTCGGCCTGGACCACCGGGTCCTGGCCCTCGTAGCCGGCGATCGCGGCACGCGAGACGCGGATTCTCACCCGATCGGCGATCTGGATCTGGACGGCCGCGTCCTTCTCCCGGATCTCCGTGACCTGCCCGAAGATCCCGCCGGTCGTGATGACTTTGTCGCCGACCTTGAGCGACGCCTGAAAGTCCTGAACCTTCTTCTGCCGGCGCCTCATCGGGAGGAGCACCAGCAGGTAGAAAATCAGCAGCATCAAGGCGAACGGAAAGATCTGCACCAGGAAGCTGGGTTGCGTCTGGCCCGGCTGGGCCATCGCGACGATGAGTAGCGTCGATACGTCTGTCATTACTCTGGGTGGCGGCGGGAATACGTCTCGAGGAACGCTCTCTTCAGCTCTTCGAACCGACCGAACTCGATAGCGTCCCTAATCGCCCGCATGGTGTCAAGGTAAAAGTATAGATTGTGCAGGGTGTTCAAGGTGGCGCCCGCCATCTCCCCTGCCATGAACAGGTGCCGAAGGTAGGCGCGGGAATGCTGCCGGCACGTCGGGCACCCGCAGTCGGGATCGAGCGGCCGCGCGTCCTCGGCAAACCGCGCGTGCTTGATGTTGAGCGGTCCCTGGCGCGTGAACAACTGGCCGTTCCGGGCGTTCCGTGTCGGCAGGACGCAATCGAACAGATCGATGCCCCGGGCCACGCTTTCGAACAGGTCGGGCGGCATGCCGGTGCCCATCAGATACCGCGGCCGGTCCGCCGGCAGCTGCCCGGCCGTGTGACCGACGACGTCGTACATGACGTCGACCGGCTCGCCGACGGAGAGGCCGCCAATCGCGTAGGCATCGAAGCCCACCGCCACGGTCCCGGTGATGCTGTCGTCGCGCAAGTCCTTGTAGGTGCTGCCCTGGATGATGCCGAACTGCACCTGACCGGGATTCGGCCGCGGCACGTCGGGCGCCGATCCGGCCGCGATCTGCAGGAAGCGATCGCGCCCGCGGCGCGCCCAGCGCAACGTCCGCGCCATCGCCGCCCGCGCCTCGTCGTGCGACGCCGGCCAGCTCGGACATTCGTCGAACATCATCGCGACATCCGGACCGAGCCGCGTTTGAATGTCAGCCACCGACTCGGGCGTGAGCTGGCACGCACGGCCGTCCAGATGCGATCGGAAGACCACGCCGTCTTCGTTGAGCTTCCGCCGTGCCGCGAGGCTGAACACCTGATAGCCGCCAGAGTCGGTCAGGATCGGGCGATCCCATCCCATGAACCCGTGCAGCCCGCCCGCGCGCGCGATCACGTCGTCGCCCGGCCGCAGATGCAGATGGTACGTATTGGCCAGCACGATCTCGGCGCCAAGCGCGCGGACCTCGGCCATCGTCACCGCCTTGATCGCGGCGCGCGTCCCCACCGGCATGAACGCCGGCGTCTCGACCACGCCGTGCGCGAGCATCAGTCGCCCGCGGCGCGCGAGACCGTCGGTGGCGAGGAGGTGGAAAGTCGAAGGACATACTGCTTTTGCCCTTTGCCTTTTGCCTTTCTATAATGCGCCCGCGTGAAACGTCTTCGCGTCGGCGTGCTCTATGGCGGTCGATCGGGTGAGCACGAAGTGTCGCTGGCCTCGGCCGCGGCGGTCTACGCGAATCTCGATCCGCAGCGCTACGAGCGGATCGCCCTCCGCATCGAAAAGGACGGACGGTGGGTGCTCGCCGATCGGCCGCCCTCGGCCGCATCGGCTGCCGACGTGATCGAACAAACGCGCAGCGAGGCCGCGCGGCTCCGCGGCGGCCGTGAAGTGTTTCTGCCGCCGCAGCCCGGCGACGAGACGATCGTCATCGTCGACCGCCGGTCCGGCCGCGCCGACGCCGAAGCGGCGGCCGCGCTCACCGGACTGCACCTCGACGTGGTGTTTCCAGTGCTTCATGGTCCGTTCGGCGAGGACGGGACGATTCAGGGCGTGCTCGAGCTGGCCAACGTCGCCTACGTCGGCTGCGGGGTCCTGGCCTCGTCGGTCGGGATGGACAAGGCGATGATGAAAGTCGTGTTTCGCGCGCAGGGGCTCCGCGTGCCCGACTGGGTCGTCGTCCTGCGCCGTGACTGGCTCGCCGATCCCGCCGCCGTGACGGCGCGGATCGAAGCCGCGCTCCGCTATCCGCTGTTCGTCAAGCCGGCGAACCTCGGGTCGAGCGTCGGGATTTCAAAGGTTCACGGACCGGACGAGCTTGCGCCCGCGGTCACACTGGCCGCCGACTACGACCGCAAGGTCGTCGTCGAGCTCGCCGTGCCGGACGCGCGCGAGATCGAGTGCGCCGTGATCGGCAACGACGACCCGGAGGCCTCGGTCGCAGGTGAGATCGTGCCGTCGCGTGAGTTCTACGATTACGAAGCGAAGTACATCGACGCGCGGTCCCGGCTCGAGATTCCAGCGGTCCTCGACGCCGGCATGCAGAAGGAGGTCGCGCGCCAGGCGATCCTCGCGTTTCAGTCGATCGACGGCAGCGGCCTCGCCCGCGTCGACTTCCTGCTCAGTCGATCGACCGGTGAGCTCTTCCTCAACGAGATCAACACGCTGCCCGGCTTCACGACGATCAGCATGTACGCGAAGCTGTGGGCGGCAAGCGGCGTCGCGTATCAGTCGCTGGTCGAACGGCTCGTCGCCCTCGCGATCGCGCGTCACCACGAAAAACAGCAGCTCAAGACCAGCGCGTTCTGAGGGCTGACTTTACTTTTGCGTGCACTTTGTGCTTGACACAGTTTTTCTGTCATCCATAATCTACATCTTGCGTGGGAACGACAGGCTCAGCCCATCTATTGGGTACCTCCACTCCGGTGGAGGCGTCACGAAGTTCGACGAACGCTCGGTGGACACGCGTTGAGCCGACGGCGATCGTGGCGGCCGTCGTGAGCGCGGGCGAGTAAGACAAAAGGGTGCGGCGTGAGCCGGCACCCTTTTTTGTTGCTCGACGAGATGTCAGGCATCGTGGATCGATCGCCGCACGAAGGCGAGCGATGCCTGCAACGGAGCGAGGGCGCTGTTCGCGCAGGTTGGCGTGCCAGGAGGCAGCGGCCTTGCGGTGCAGTTGATAGCCCCGCGAACCACAGCACGTGAAGGGGGGGACACAGACAATGGCAAAGAAGACAGCCAAGGGCGGCAAGAAAAAGGGCGGCAAGAAGCGGTAAGCCAGCCTCGCCCGATACGAAAAAGGGGGGCGATCGCCGCCCCTCTTTTTTTTTGAAGAACGAGGACACGGAGGAAGAACGAGGACACGGAGAAGAGCTGGAGAGCACGGAGAAGAGCTAAGAAAAGTAGACCGCCCGAAGGCGAGCGTAGCGAGCCGTGAGGGCGCGCGAGCGGGGGTGGGGCCCCGCGAGCCATAAAAAGTGACCCCGACGTCGAGGGTGCGAGCCGTGAGGGCCGCGAGCCATAAGACTCCGCCCGCAGAGCGAGACTCTTCGCCATACTGCAGCGTCACCCATCCCAGATCCTGATCCGCTCGATGATGTCCCACTGACTGAGCGATCCAGCTGATCGAAGCCGTTGACGACGCGGCCGAAGACGGTGTACTTGCCGTCGAGGTGCGGCTGCGGCGAGACGGTGATGAAGAACTGGCTGCCGCCGGTGTCCTTTCCGGCGAGCGCCATCCCGACCGTTCCGCGCACGTACGGCAACGGATTGAACTCGTCGCGAATCGTGTAGCCTGGTCCGCCTTCGCCATCGCCGCGCGGGTCACCGGCCTGGATGACGAAGTTGGGTATCAGGCGGTGGACGCGGATGCCGTTGAAGAAGCCCGCGCGCGCCAGCTCCATGAAGCTGTGGGTCGTGAACGGCGCGTCGACCACGTTCAGTTCGAGCTCGATGGTGCCGAGTCGGGTCTCGATGTAGGCGTGCGGCGAGAACTTGGGGCGCAGGACCCGTTCGGACTCGAAGAACTCGATCGGCTGGCGAAGCAGCGCGGGCCGGTCGGGCGCGGCCTGCGGCTGGCCAAGCTCCTGGAGCAACGCCGCGGCGCGCACGCGGACCGGCCAGTCGCGATCGGCCAGCGCACGCTTGGCGGTGTCGCGCGCGTCGTCGCCGCCATAGCGCGCGAGCGCGTCGAGCAGGGCGAGCCGCGCCGCGTCGCTGGCGTCGCCTTCGGCGCGAGCGAACGCGGCGGTGAGCCGCGGCGCACCGCCCTCGGGTTTGGCCTCCCCCATCAGCCTCGCCGCGGTGGCTCGCAGGGACGCGTCGGGCGCCTCGAGCGCGTCGAACAGCCGCTTGGTCAAATCGGGTGCGCCGATCTTCGCCAGCGCCTCGAGCGCCGGAATCTGCACCCGGACATCGGTGTCGCCGGCCAGGTCGACGAGCGCCGGGCGCGCGAGGTCGGCCGGCAGCGTCGCGAAGACGGAGGTCAAGCTCGCGCGGACGGACCAGTCGCGATCGCGCTCGAGACTCGACACGATGAGCAGGAAGCCGTCGGGGTCGATCCGCGCGGCGGCGGCGAGCGCGGCCGAGCGCATCGACGGCCACGGATCGGTAATCCGATTGAGGACGGCATCGAGCGCGCGCCGGTCGCGGAGGCTGCCGAGCGCTTCGAGCGTCTCGAGCGCGAGGTTCTGCGGCGTCCCCGGCGCGTCGAGCAGCTTGAGCAGCGACGCGACGGCATCGGCGCCGCCCATCTGTCCGAGCGCGCGTACGGCCGCGACGCGCAGGCGCACATCGACCTCCTGACGCGTGGCCAACGCGATCGCTGGTGCGACGGCGCGCGTCTCGCGGGCGGTGGCGAGACCCCGCAGGGCAAACGCCGGAGTGTAAACGCCAGGTCCGTTGATGAGCGACAACAGCGCCGGCGCCGCGCGCGCGTCGCCGATGCGCTGCAGCGCGTAGGCGACCGGCCACCAGCGCGAGACGGCCTGCCCTTGATCGTCGAGCGCCACCCGCGCCAGCGCGTCGTACTGGCGCAGCCGCACGAGCGCGAAGAGGGCCAGCCGGCAGGCCTCGATCTCGGGCGTCTGCGGTTGTTCGTCGTCGGGCGCGACGGCGCCGATCTGCGTGCGGCATCCGATAAACGCCTGCGCGACCGGCGCGGCGGCCGACGGATCGGCGATGAGGCCCAGGCCCTCGGCGACGCGCCCGCGCACGGCGACCGCCGGGTCCTCGAGCGCGGCCACGAGCGGCGCAATCGCGCGCTTGTCGCCGATCAGTCCCAGTGCGAAGGCGGCGGTGGCGCGAACGTCGGCCTCGACGTCGCGCAGCGAGCCGGCGAGCGTCGCGACGCCTTCCGTCATGCCGACGCGTCCCACCGCGAGCACGGCGCGACGGCGCACCATCGGATCGGGATCGGCGGCGAGCGCGAGGAGGTTCGGCGCCGAGGCCGGCACGAGCGGCAGTCCGGCCGTCGACGCGGTGGCGAGATCGTGCACCGCCAGTGGCGGATCGCCCGGGCGCTCGTCCCGCAGGGCACGCTGCTGCTCGAGCCGGTAGATCCAGGCGATCTTCGTGTCGAGCGGAACGACCGGCGGCGGAGGCGGTGCGGGGGTGACGACGGGAGCGGCAACCGGCGTCGACCTGCAGCCGGCCGGAAGGATCATCAACGCCGCGGCGGTCGCCAGCAGCGTGGGTCGTGGCCATCGTGCGTACCTCACGCGACAAACCTTTCTCGCTGGATGGTCGCGGCGCTGACCCGATCCGGTACCGGGTCGACGCCGATTCCCGCGCCCGCCGGCACGGCGATCGTTCCGTCCACGCCGACTTCGATCGGCGGGTCGATCAGGTCGGGGACGAAATAGCGCCGGCTGGCCGCGACGTCGCCGGGCAGCGTGAACCCCGGCAGCGTCGAGAGGTGCAGATTGTGCGCCCGTCCGATTCCACTTTCGAGCATACCGCCGTGCCAGACGGGGATGCCGCGGCGTCGCGCCAGATCGTGGACGGCGAGCGAGGGCCCGAAGCCGCCCATGCGGCCCGGCTTGATGTTGATGATGCGGCACGCGCCGAGGTCCAGCGCGTCGGCCGCGGCGGCGGGGCCGGTAATCGATTCGTCCAGGCACATCGGCGTCTTGATCCGGCGCTGGAGCCGCGCATGCTGCACCAGATCATCGTAGTCGAGCGGCTGCTCGATCATCATCAGTCGATAGTCGTCGAGCGCCGCCAGCGTCGGGGCCGCATCGGCCGTGTACGCCGCATTGGCATCGACCATCAGCGGGATGTCTCCAAATCGGGTCCGCAACGCGCTCACGGGATCACGATCCCACCCCGGCTTGATCTTGATTTTGATACGACGGTAGCCATCGGCGAGCTCGGCCGCCACGCGCTCGGCCAGCGCCTCGATCGATGGCTGGATGCCGATCGACACGCCGGCCGCGATGGGGCGCGCCGGGGCGCCAAGCAAGTCGCAGAGCGGGGTGCCGCGGAGGCGCGCTTCGAGATCCCACGCGGCCATCTCGAGCGCGGCCTTGGCCATGTGATGACCGCGCACGCGCGGCCACGACGCCGAGAGATCGGCGGCGCGGTCGACGGTCTGGCCGAGCACCATCGGCACGAGGTACTTCGTCAGGACGTGCCAGGCCGTCGCCGTGCACTCGGCGCTGTAGAACGGATCGGCATCCGCCACGCACTCGCCCCACCCGGTCGCCCCGTCGTCGTGCACCGAGACCAGCACGAACTCCCGGGCGGTCTGGCGCCCGAAGCTCGTTTCGAACGGCCGAACGAGCGGCAGGCGGAGCACGGCGAGCTCGACGGCGCTGATGCGCATCGAATCTAGCGTAGCGCACCCGCCTTCGCCTGAAGAACAGGCGACGGCGCGGCTGCGGGGCCTGTCCCGCCGTGGCCTGCCCCGCGGCCGCGGGGCCTGCCGCCGTGGCCTGCACGCGGCCGGGGCCTGCCCGCCGTAGCCCGCACTACGGGCGAAGGCGGGGCGATATACTTTCGCCCACGTTGGCGCTTCGCTACCTCGCGATCGACGGGCCGATCGGCCTCGGCAAGACCGTCCTCGCCGAGCGGCTCGGGGCACGGCTCGACGCGACCATCGTCAGGGACGAACGCGAGAATCCGTTCCTGGCCGGCTTCTACGCCGGCCGGACGGGCGCGGCGTTTCAAGCGCAGCTGTTTTTCACGCTCGCGCGCCACCGCCAGCTGACGCAACTGCGCCAAGCCAATCTCTTCAGCCAGACGACCGTCTGCGACTACGTCTTCGAGCGCGACCGCATCTACGCGTTCATGAACCTCGACGACAACGAGCTCTTCATCTATCAGCGCCTGTTCGATCTCGTGTCGCGTGATGTGCCGGTGCCGGACCTGGTGGTCTTTCTGCAGACGCCGACCGAGTTGCTGAAGCGACGGCTGCGCGAGCGCGTCAAGCGCCATGACGAGGACGACCCGCTCCCGACCGAGGAGTACGTCACCGAGCTCAACGAGGCCTACAATCACTTCTTCTTCCACTACTCGGCAACGCCGCTGCTGGTGGTCGAGACGTCGGAGCTCGATCTCACGTGGGGCGAGCAGACACATCGACGACCTGCTCAAGCAGTTGCGGTCGATGGGCAGCGGGACGCGCTACTACGTGCCGAGAACCTGACGGCCAGGTGCCGTTTTCGAGGTAGAGTGCCGCATGGCTTGGTTCAAGAAGACCAGGAAGCCCATCACGGCCAACGAGAAGGCCAGCCGGGTTCCCGAAGGGCTCTGGGTCAAGTGTCCGTCATGCGGGCGGGCGATCTATCACAAGGAACTGATCGATTCGCTTCAGGTCTGCCAGAAATGCACGCATCACTTTCGCATGACCGCCGCCGAACGGCTCCGGATGCTGTTCGACGACGGCGCGTGGACAGACCACGACCCTGATCTCCGCTCGCTCGACCCGTTGACATTCACCGACACCAAGCCGTACCGCAGCCGGCTCGAGGCCAGCATCAAATCCACCGGGCTCAAGGACGCGATCGTCGTTGGCAGCGGTACGCTCGACGCGATTCCCGTCGTGATCGCGTCCATGGAGTACGGCTTCATCGGCGGCAGCATGGGGGTCGTCGTCGGCGAGAAGATCACGCGCGCGGCCGAGCGCGCGCTCGCGTCGAAGGCGGCGCTGATTGTGGTCTCGTGCTCGGGCGGCGCGCGGATGATGGAGGGCGCGCTGTCGCTGATGCAGATGGCCAAGATCTGCGCCGCGCTCGGCCGGCTCGATCGCGCCGGGTTGCCGTATGTGTCGCTGCTGACCGATCCGACGACCGGCGGGGTGACCGCAAGCTTCGCGATGCTGGGCGACCTGAACATCGCGGAACCGAAGGCGCTCATCGGGTTCGCCGGCCCGCGCGTGATCGAGCAGACGATCCGGCAGAAGCTGCCCGAAGGATTTCAACGCGCCGAGTTCCTGCTCGAAAAGGGATTTCTCGACGCCATCGTGGATCGGCGCGATCTGAAGGCCACGCTGGCGCGGACCCTCCGCGTCATGATGGGTCTGCCTCCGCCGGCTCGGTCAGTCACGGCGCCGGCGCCTGAAGCGGCCGCACCGGCCGGCGCGCCCCGGGCGGCGCCGCCCCGGACGAGCACGCCTGATCGCACGAGGGCGGATCGGCCGTGTCACATACCGCCTACCTGCTCGCGCTCGAACAACTGGGCGTCAAGCTCGGCCTCCATCAGATTCGCGCACTGCTCTCGGCGCTCGGACGGCCGGAAGAGGCGTTTCGATCGATTGTGGTCGCGGGAACCAACGGCAAGGGATCGGTCTCGGCCATGCTCGAGCGGGGCCTGCGCGCGGCCGGGTATCGCACGGGCCGATACACGTCGCCCCATCTCGTCAGTCTGACCGAGCGGGTCGCGATCGACGGCCGGCCCATCAGCGGCTCGGACCTCGAGCACCTCGCAGGACGGGTCCGCGTCGCCGCCGACCGGCTCGCCACGCCGCCCACGTTCTTCGAAGCCACGACGGCGCTCGCGCTGGAAGCGTTCCGCGATGCCGAGGTTGATGTCGCGGTGCTCGAGGTGGGCCTCGGCGGCCGGCTCGACGCCACCAATGCCGTCGATGCTTCGGCCGCCGCGGTCACGGCAATCGATTTCGATCACGAGGCGCACCTCGGGGAGACATTGGCCGCCATCGCCGCCGAGAAGGCTGGCGTGATCAAGCGCGGTGCGATCGCGGTCCTCGCGGCGAACCCGCCGGTGGTGCAGGACGTCGTCCGCCGCGCCTGTGCCAAGGCCGGAGCGCGCTACGTCTTCGCGCCGGAGAGTGTCACCGTCGAGGCGACCATGGCCGATGGACGCGCGCAACTGGCGCTCGTGACGCCCCGTGCGGCCTACGACCGGATGACGCTGTCGCTGCGCGGCCGCCACCAGGTGGAGAACGCGGTCGCGGCGATTCGGCTGCTGGAAGAGGTCTCGGCCCATGGCCTCATGCCCGTCCCCCCGGACGCCGTGCGAACGGCGGTCACCGACGTCTCGTGGCCCGCGCGTCTCGAGTTGCTGCGCTGGCGCGGCGTCGACGTGCTGATCGACGGCGCGCACAACCCGGCGGGCGCGCGAGCGCTGGCCGCGTACCTCGCCGAGACCTACGCCCGTCCGCTCCCGATCGTCGTCGGCGCCATGCGCGACAAGAAAATCCCGGCCCTGGTCGAGGCGCTCGCGACGGCCGCCTCGTGTTTCGTGTTCACGGCCCCGGCCACGGCACGCGCCGCGACGTCCGATGAATTGAAATCGATCGCGGCCGCCGCGGCCCCGCACGTCCCGGCCGAAACGAGCCACTCGCCGATGGATGCGCTGACGCGCGCGGCGATGCGCGGCGCGCCGATTGTCGTCGCGGGATCGCTGTATCTCGCCGGCGAAGTTCGGGCCGAGATCTCATGATAGATTCGTCAAGCGTGCGACGATTTTTCATCATCGCCGGCGCGTCGGCGCTTTCGTGCCTGGCGCCCGCAGCGGCCCGGGCGCAGGCGCAGGCCGGCCCATTCGACGACTGCGCAGGGGCGCCGCGCGTCGTCGCCACCGGCGAGCGCTACAACAACCGCGAAAAAAATGAAGGCAAGCTGACCGGCTCGGTCGAGATCGAGTGCGGCAACCTGCAATTGTTCGCCGACGAAGTCTCCTGGGACGCGACGACGGTTCGAGCGCACGGCAAGCTCCTGTTCGTCGATCGCTCGCAGGGTCTCACCGTCTACGCCGAACGCATGGAAATGGATCGGGCCACGCGGTTCGGCACGTTCTTCAACGCGCAAGGCTTCGCGCGGCTTGGCGACACCAAAGCGCCGCCGACCCCGTTCGGCTCCCAGGAGCTCGACATCCAGTTCAAGGGCGAGATGTTCGCCCGTATCGGCCCCGAGACGTACCGGCTCACGCACGGCGAGTTCTCGACGTGCGATCAGCCGACGCCGCGGTGGTACATGACGGGATCCGAAGGCACGGTCGTGCTCGACAAGCGCGTCATCCTCAAGAATGCGGTCTTGCGCGTCAAGGACGTTCCGCTGCTCTATCTGCCGTTCATCTATTACCCGATCAACAAGGAAGGCCGATCGACCGGGTTCCTGATGCCGAGCTACAGCGCCTCACAGCAGCTCGGCTCCGGCATCAGCAATGCGTTCTTCATCGCGATGGGCCGCAGCCAGGACGCGACGCTCTACCACACGTTCTCGTCGAAGGGCGGCAACACGTTCGCCGGCGACTATCGCTACGTGGCGTCGCCGAGCTCCGACGGCCGCGTGATGTTCAAGGTGATCGGCACCGACGAGACGCTGGGTGAGGACGGGGTGACCGTGATCACGCCATCGTCGCAGTCGTACAACATCGACGGTGGCGTCAGTCAGGGGCTGCCGCGGGGCTTCCGGCTGAACGGGAACGCCAACTACTTCACCAGCATCACTGATCAGCAGAAGTACGAGCAGAACGTCGGCGACCTGTCGAACAGGTCACGCTCGTTCTCGGTCAATCTGAGCGGGACGATCGCTCGCTGGTATCGCATCTCGGTGCTGGCCAACCAGCGCGACTACTTCAACGGAACGCAAACCGCGACCCGTCAGGGACGGGCGCCGCAGATCGACTTCTCCTTCACCGACCGCCCGCTCGGGCGATCGCGCATCTACGCGGGCGGCAATGCGCAACTGGCCTACCTGATCCAGCAACCCGACATCAACGCGGTGAACTTCGATCAGAACCTGGTGCGGTTCGACGCCGCGCCGCGCCTGCGCGTCCCTCTCAGCTCGCTGCCATATCTTTCGGCCACGGCGTCGGCGTCGTTTCGCGTGACGCACTGGCGCGAGAGCATCGACCTGGTGGACGGCGCCCAGGTCCCGGTGCCGATTACGCGCACCTTGATCGATTTCCGCACCGACGTGCTCGGCCCTGTCCTGGCGAAGATCTGGACGCCCAAACGCACCGGCTACGCCGAGCGATTCAAGCATCTGATCGAGCCGCGCGTCACGTTTCAGTGGCTCTCCCCGTACGACCATGACGCCGAGATCGTGCAGATCGACTACGGCGTCGACAACCTGCCGTCCGGCACGATGACGATCAACTACTCGCTGACGAACCGGTTGCTCGCGCGGCGCAAAACGGGTGCGGGTCCGGGCGTCGTCACCGATCTCTTGGGGGTGACGATTTCGCAGAGCCGGTACAGCGAGGCCTCGGCGGCGCAGGCCGATCCGAACTACCCGTCGGCGACGACTGGCAGCTACTCGGCGGTGCAGATCGCCGCCCGGGTGTCGCCGACCGATCGACTGACCGGCACCTTCCAGACGTTCATCGATCCGAAGTTCAAGAAGCCGCAGCAGTTCAGCGCCGCGGCGTCGATCATGCGCTCGACTTCACGAATTACGGCGGTCTGGTCGAAGACGCAGTACATCCGCGGCTCGGACAGCGTCTATGGCTATCCGGAGAGTGCGGCACACTCGCTGGGCGGCGGGGTCACGATCCAGCCGGCCGGCGGGCGCTTCAGCGGCAGCTATCATGCGAACTTCGACCTGCAGAACCGGACCTTCGTCCAACAGCGGATTCTGGCGTCCTACAACGCGCAGTGTTGTGGCGTCACCCTGGACTACCAGAGCCTGAACGCTGGCCGGTTCTCGTCCACGGTGTATCCGCCCGACCGCCGGTTCGGCATTTCCTTCTCGCTCGCCGGCATCGGCTCGTTCACCAATCCCTTCGGATCGTTCGGCGAAAACGCCGGCCGTTGATGAGCCGGTCTGCTGACACCTGGTCATGGTGAAGGGCACCACCCTCGTCACCGGGGCGACTGGATTCGTCGGCGGACATCTGCTCGACTCGCTCGCCGACCACGCGCCGCTCGTGGCCTGGTTTCGACCGGACGGCAAGGGGCCCGATCCCGGCCGCCACGTCGACTGGCGTCCGGTCGATTTGCTCGACCCGGTGGCGGTCGCCGACGAGGTCGACGAGATCGCACCATCGCGCATCTACCACCTCGCCGGCGCGTCGCAAGTCGACACGTCGTGGAACAGTGTCGTGCCGCACCTTCGGACCAACGTCCTCGGCGCGCATCATCTGTTCACGGCCGTCAGGCACGCGGGCCGTCCGTGCCGCGTGCTCATCGTCTCCTCGTCGCAGGTGTATCAGGTCTCCGATGAGCCGCTCGACGAGAACACGCCGCTCATCCCGCCGAGTCCGTACGGCCTCTCGAAGCTCGCGCAGGATCTGCTGGCCGAGCGCGCCTGTGAGGACGACGGACTCGATGTCGTCATCGCGCGACCGTTCAATCATGCCGGACCGAGGCAATCGGCGGCGTTCGCGGTGTCGAGCTTCGCGCGGCAGATCGCGCGCATCGAAGCCGGTCTCGCCCAGGCGGTGATGCGCGTCGGCAATCTCGACGCCCGGCGTGACATGACCGACGTCCGCGACGTCGTCGAGGCCTATCACCTGCTGATGAACGGCGCCAAGCCCGGACGGCCCTACAACATCTGTTCGGGCCGCGCCTGGAAGATTGGCGACCTGCTCGAGGAACTGCTGCACTTCGCACGCGTGCCGATCACCGTCAGTGTCGATGAACATCGTCTGCGGCCGAATGACGTGCCGGTGATTCAGGGCGACGCCAGCCGGATTCGCGCCGACCTCGGATGGGCGCCGCGGATTCCGGTCGAGCAGACGCTGTCGGACACGCTCGAGTGGTGGCGCACTGAAACGCTGGCCGGACGCTGACCGATGGCGGCGTTCTCGGAGGTCAGCCGGCAGGCCGCGCACATCGCCGCCGGCCTGTTCGCGCTCCTGCTGCGGTGGCTGACGTGGTGGCAGGCGGCGCTGCTTGGCGTCGTGGCGATTGCCGTGAACCGCGTGCTGCTGCCTCGTCTCGTCCCCACCCTCTCTCGCCCCGGCGAGTCGGGCACCGGCTGGATGTCGGGCATCGTGCTGTATCCGACTGGCCGTGCTCGCGCTCGTCCTGTGTTTGCCGTCACGACTCGAGATCGTCGCGGCGGCGTGGGGCATTCTGGCGGCCGGCGACGGATTCGCGACGCTCGTCGGCGCCCACGTGCGATTGGCGCGGCTGCCGTGGAACCCGGCGAAGTCGGTCGCCGGCCTGGCCGCGTTCATCGTCTTCGGCAGTCTCGCCGGCAGCGCGCTGGCCGCGTGGACCGACGCGATGGACCGGGTGCCCTTGTGGTGGATGGTCATCGCGCCGCCGGTCGCCGCCGTGGTCGCCGGGTTCGTCGAGACCGCACCGATTCGCGTCAACGACAACCTGACCGTGCCGGCAACGGCCGCCGCCGTGCTGTGGTCGTTGAGCCTCATCGATGCATCGGCGTGGCGCGCGTCGTTGCCGGATCTCGCCTCGCGACTCGCGCCGGCGCTCGCCCTCAACCTCATCGTCGCCTTCGCCGGCTGGCGCGCGCGGACCGTGACGGTGAGCGGCGCCGTGGTCGGCGCGGCGATCGGCGTCGCGGTGTTCGTCGGCACGGGCTGGCAGGGCTGGCTGATGCTGCTGGCGGCATTTCTTGCTGCCGCGATCGCCACCCGCGCCGGGTTCGCAGCGGAAGGCCGCCGCGGGCATCGCCGAGGATCGAGGAGGCCGCCGCGGACCTGGCAACGCGATCGCCAACACCGGGATCGCGGCGTGGGCCGCGCTGCTGTCGGCGGGCGTGCCAGAGCCACCGATCGCCAGGCTCGCGATGGTGGCCGCGCTCGTCACGTCGGCGAGCGACACGGTCGCCAGCGAAGTCGGCAAGGCCTGGGGCCGCACCACGTGGCTGGTCACGGGCTTTCGGCGCGTCACGCCCGGCACGTCCGGCGCCGTCTCGCTCGAAGGCACGCTCGGTGGGATCGCGGCCGCGGCGCTCCTGGCGGCGTTGGCGGCGTGGCTCCACCTGATTCCCGTCGCGTGGGTGATCGCGGTCGTCGCCGCCGCGACGATCGCGTCGCTGGTCGAGAGCGTGCTCGGCGCGACGCTCGAGTCGCCCGGGTTTCTCGACAACAACGCGCTGAACTTCGTGAACTCCGCGCTTGGCGCCGGCCTCGCCGTCGCCGCGGTGGCGGCATTCAGGTAGCCACGATGCTGAAGACGTACGTCGAGCTCGCGCGCCCGTTCACGCTGATTGCCCCGGCCCTTGGCTTCTTTTCCGGCGCGCTGACCGCGATGGGTGCACATCCACGCGAACCGTTCACGCTCGGCATCCTCGTGCCGGCGCTGCTCGGGGCGCTCATGGCGATCGTCTTCAACGCCGGCAACAACGCGCTGAACCAGATCTACGACCTCGAGATCGATCGCGTGAACAAAGGCCGGCGTCCGCTGCCAAGCGGACGGATGACCATCGCGCAGGCCTGGGGCTTCACCGCGGTGACCTATGTGCTGACGCTGGTGCTGGCCTGGCTGGTGGCGCCTGGTGGACGTCACGAGTGCTTCTGGATCGTCCTCGTCGCGGTCGTCGCGACCTACATCTATTCCGTCCCGCCGCTGCGGACCAAGGCGCTCGGGATCTGGGCGAACATCACGATTGCGGTGCCCCGCGGCGTGCTGCTCAAGGTCGCCGGCTGGTCGTCGGTGAAGACCGTGATGGGCATCGAGCCCTGGTTCATCGGCGGCATCTTCGGCCTGTTCCTGCTCGGCGCGTCGACCACCAAGGACTTCGCCGACATGGAAGGCGATCGGCGAGGCGGCTGCCGGACGCTGCCCATCCAGTACGGCGTCCGTCGTGCCGCGTGGATGATCTCGCCGTCGTTCGTCGTGCCGTTTCTCCTCATCAACGTCGGCACGGCGGCCGGCATCCTGACCGGCCACGCCCTCCTGCTGCACCTGCTGGGCGCGGTCATGACGGTCTACGGACTCTACGTGTGTTACCTCATGCTCAAGCGACCAGAAGATCTCGCGATCGACGAGAACCACGTCTCCTGGGCGCACATGTATCGAATGATGTTCGTCGCGCAGATCGGGTTCGCGCTCGCGTACCTTCTTTAGCGCGGCGGAGAACGAGGACACGGAGAAGGCTAGAGACACGGAGGCAGCCGAGCAGACACCGCGAGGGAGCGAGCGTAGCGAGCCCCGAGCGTCCGACGCGTGGGGGTGGGGCCCCACGCGGTGTAAAGAAAAGACGCGTAGCGAGCCGTGAGCGCGCGCGAGCGGGGGTGGGGCCCCGCGAGCCACCAAAAAAAGTTGACATGATGTCGCCTGAAGGCGAATATATAGCGAAACAATGAAATCCACGCAGATTGGCGTTGTTCGAGCCGCCAGCTTCCGCGCCGACGCTGCAGGGAGGTCGCCGATGCCGTCCGCGTGGCCGGCATTGACGGCCTGCCCGAAGCGCGTGAACGCGCCGACCACGCGCGGTATCAGGAAGTGCACGTCCGCTCGGCGATGACGCGGACGCAGGGCATGCCGTTCAAGTGGGCGCTCAACCCCTACAGAGGATGCACGCACGCGTGCGAGTACTGCTACGCGCGAAAGTATCAGCGGCACCTCGAGCTCGGCGCCGGCGACGACTTCTCCACGCTCATTTTCGTGAAACGCAACCTGCCCGACGTCCTGCGGCGCGAGCTGGCGCGGCCGGCCTGGGCACGCGAGACCGTCGCCGTCGGGACCGCGACCGATCCCTACCAACCGATCGAAGGACACTACGAGCTGACACGACGATGTCTCGAGGCGCTGGTGCACGCCGAGACGCCGTTCTCCATCGTCACCAAGGGCCCGATGGTCGTGCGCGACACCGACCTGCTCGTCCGCGCGTCGCGGGCCGCCGGCTGTCAGGTGTACGTGAGCGTCCCGAGCGTCGACGAGCGAGGCGTGGGCGACGCTCGAGCCGGGCACCGCGCCGCCGCGGCAGCGTCTCCGCGCGGTGCGGCAGTTGTCAGACGCCGGAGTCGACGCGGCCGTGCTGATGATGCCGCTCGTGCCGGGCGTGACCACGTCGCGCTCCGCCGTGCGCGCGACGCTGCAAGCCGTGGCGGACGCCGGCGTCCGCTTGGCAGGGTCGGGCGTCACGCACCTCGAAGACGGCGTGCGCCAGCACTTCTTCGCGTTTCTGGAACGCGCGTATCCCGATCTGCTCGACGGCTATCGGGGACTCTACAAGGGAGCGTACGCGCCGAAGGACTACGTTTCAAAGGTCAAGGCGATGGTGAGCAGCCTCGTCGCGGAGGTGGGCACGACGTTCAAACGAAGGTAGTTCTGTCTCGGGCCCTCAGATATTACAGGCGCGGGGCCCCACCCCCGCGCCTCGGGCCCGCGCCACAAGGCGGCGCGGGGTGCTCTGCTCTTCTTAAACGCGGCCACCGCGCAGCGCCATCAGCGCCTGCACGCGCTCTTCGGTCGGCGGGTGGCTCGAAAACAGCTTGCCGATGCCGCCCATGCCGGCGAACGGGCTCATGATGAACATGTGCGCCGTCGCCGGGTTCGCGTCGAGCGGCACCTGACGCGCGGCCGATTCGATGCGGCGCAGCGCCGACGCCAGCCCCATCGGGGATCCCACGATCTCGGCGCCGCCGCGGTCGGCGGCAAACTCACGCTGGCGTGAGATCGCCATCTGGATCAGCATGGCGGCGATCGGGCCGAGGATCATGAACGCCAGCGCCGCCAGCGGACTGTCCGCCGTTCCCGCGCTCGTCCCGGGAACCGCCGAAGAACATCGCAAAGCGCGACAGCGAACATGATCGCGGCGGCGATCGTCGCCGCGACCGTGCTGATCAGGATGTCGCGATGCTTCACGTGCGCCAGCTCGTGCGCGATGACGCCCTCGAGCTCGCTCTCCGAGAGCACACGCATGATGCCTTCGGTCGCGGCGACCGCCGCGTGCTGCGGATTGCGGCCGGTCGCGAACGCGTTCGGCGACGGGTCCGGGATGACGTACACCTTCGGCATCGGCAGGCCCGCCTTTTGCGCCAGCCGCGCGGTCATCCGGTAGCAGCGGATGATCCGGTCCGACCTGCCTGCGCGTTGTACATGCGCAGCACGATCTTGTCGGAGAACCAGTAGCTGCCGACGTTCATCACGATCGCGATGATGAAGCCGATGTAGAGGCCGTTCTGGCCGAACGCCGCGCCCGCCAGGATGAGCAACGCGCTCATCAGCCCCAGCAGCAGTGCCGTTTTCACTCCACTCATTGCACCCTCTTGAACTCGCTTATGCCCCATTATCGCAAATTCTGGCGATCAGGCCGGCGACGAGCGCCGCGCGCGGCGCCAGCTCGTTGATGACGACGTGCTCATGGAGCGCGTGAGGACCGTCGCCGAGCGCACCCATCCCGTCGATCGTTGGGACGCCAAGCGCCGCGGTGAAGTTCCCGTCCGAGGCGCCGCCGGTCGCGCCTTCCGCGAGCTCGCGACCCATCGGCGGCCGCGACCTCGCGTGCCATCGCGTAGAGCGCCGCCACGCCGGCCGTCCGCTCCATCGGCGGGCGATTGACCCGCCCGCTCAGCTGCAGGCGCACTCGCGGATCGGCAGGCGCCAGGTGCCTGGAGGGCGCGCTCGATCGCCTCGGCGTCTGCGAGCCGGCTGATGCGAACGTCGATCACCGCCCGCGCCCGTTCCGCGACGACGTTCGATCGCGTGCCGCCCTCGATGACGCCGACGTTGACGGTCACGTCCGCGTTCGGCATCGTTCAGCGCGTCGATCGCGAGAATCTGGCGCGCGATCTCGCGGATCGCGCTCGCGCCGGCACCAGGATTCGCGCCGGCGTGGGCGGACACCCCGTGCGCGACGAGCTCGAACTCGCCGACGCCCTTGCGTGCGGTCTTCACCGCGCCGCCCGGGAGCGCCGGTTCGAGCACGATCACGGCCGCGCTCTCGCGCGCGAGCCGCTCGATCGCCGCCCGCGATGTGGCGCTGCCGACTTCCTCGTCGCTCGTCGCGAGCAGTCTCACCCGCGGGCGACTGGCCGGCTCGCCGGCGGCGAGCACGCGCGCCGGCCGTGATCCCAATCGCCAGGCCGGCCTTCATGTCGAGCACGCCCGGCCCATGCAGCAGGCCGTCGCGTTCTTCGACCGGCATACGGGCGATCTGGCCGACCGGCCACACCGTGTCGAAGTGGCCGATCAGCAGAATGCCGGGTCCGCGTCCCGGCCACTCGGCCAGGACGTGATCCGCCGTCGGTGCGCCGGGCAGCCGGCGCACGGTCGCGCCGGCGCCTCCAGCTGCCGCACGAGCACCGCGGCGCAGGCCTCGAGCGCCCCGCGGTCGGTGCTGGGAGATTCGGCCCGAACGAGCTCGCGCAACAGCGCTGAGCAGGCCGTCAGCTTCGCGCTCGCAGGCCGATACCAGGTTCATGCGGTCCTACCTATAATAGAGGGGTGACCTTGAGGCGCGGACGGACGCTCGCGGCCGCCATTGGAATCAGTCTCGCGATGACGCTCGCAGGCAGCGGCGCAAACGCAGCAGTCGCCGCCGGTGCCACGTCCGTTCCCGGGCACGACCCCGCCGCCGACCCGGCGCCCAGGCCACCAACGCCGCCGCCACCAGCGCCGCCACCCGGGCCGACCGTCACCGCGCCGGTCGTCCGCCGCCCGCCGCGCCGCAGAGCTCCGCCGCTGAAGGTGGGGCGGCGGCGTACGCCTATCCCGGCGCGGAGTTCATCAGCTCGTTCGACGCCGGCCGCGGCCAGCGCTACTTCCTGTACGGCACGAACGCGTCATTCGCCGAAATCGTTCAGTACTACCGCACCTCGCTCAAGGCCGGCGGCGGCCGCGAGTTGATGAAGCTGCCGGCCATGCAGCAGTTCGATCTGGGCCGCTTCGACGAGGACACGATGGCCTATCCGCCGAGCGTCGTCGTCAAGGACTACACCTGGAACAATTCGCCCGGCTATCTCGCGGTCATCGGCACGACCGAGAAGCGATTCAAGACGGTGATTCAGATCGTCCCGCCTGGACCGGTGCGACTGACGCTCTCGAGCTGACTTCCTGTACTCTCGCGGCCTTCTCCGCCAAGCCCGACTGCGACCGATCGCGTCGATCGTCGTGCCCTGCGCGTCGGCGAGATCGCGAATCTGCTGCGTGATTTCCATGCTGCAGAACTTCGGGCCGCACATCGAGCAGAAGTGCGCCAGCTTGGCGCCGTCGGCCGGCAGCGTCTGGTCGTGATACGCGCGCGCGGTGACCGGATCGAGCGCGAGGTTGAACTGATCCTCCCAGCGGAACTCGAACCGCGCCTTCGACAGCGCGTCGTCCCACGCCTGCGCGCGCGGATGGCCCTTGGCGAGATCGGCGGCGTGCGCCGCGATCTTGTAGGCGATGACGCCGGCCTTGACGTCGTCGCGGTTGGG
The DNA here is from genome assembly GCA_963816795.1 of uncultured Acidobacteriota bacterium. Classification (GTDB taxonomy): domain Bacteria; phylum Acidobacteriota; class Vicinamibacteria; order Vicinamibacterales; family SCN-69-37; genus CAWFLT01. The sequence goes on from CAWFLT010000014.1 coordinate 469,762, forward strand.
CAGGCCGAGGTGCTCCTTCGGCGTGACGTAGCAGAGCATCGCGGTGCCGTACCAGCCGATCATCGCGGCGCCGATCGCGGACGTGATGTGGTCGTAGCCGGGCGCGATGTCGGTCGTGAGCGGACCGAGCGTGTAGAACGGCGCCTCGTCGCACCAGTCGAGCTGCTTCTCCATGTTCTCGCGGATCAGGTGCATCGGGACGTGGCCCGGCCCCTCGTTCATCACCTGGACGTCGTACTCCCAGGCGATCTTCGTCAGCTCGCCCTGCGTCTGGAGCTCCGCGAACTGCGCCTCGTCGTTGGCGTCGGCGATCGACCCCGGGCGCAGGCCGTCGCCGAGCGAGAACGACACGTCGTAGGCGCGCATGATCTCGCAGATCTCGCGGAAGTGCGTGTAGGTGAAGTTCTCCTGGTGATGCGCGAGGCACCACTTGGCCAGGATCGATCCGCCGCGCGAGACGATGCCGGTCAGCCGCCGCGCCGTCATCGGGATGTAGCGCAGCAGCACGCCGGCGTGCACGGTGAAGTAGTCGACGCCCTGCTCGGCCTGCTCGATGAGCGTGTCGCGGTAGATCTCCCACGTCAGATCTTCGGGCCGCCCGCCGACTTTCTCGAGCGCCTGGTAGATCGGCACCGTGCCGATCGGCACCGGCGAGTTTCGCAGAATCCACTCGCGCGTCTCGTGGATGTTCTTGCCGGTCGACAGGTCCATCACCGTGTCGGCGCCCCAGAGCGTCGCCCAGCGCAGCTTGTCGACCTCCTCGACGATCGACGAGCCCGACGGCGGAGTTGCCGATGTTGGCGTTGATCTTCACCAGGAAATTGCGGCCGATGATCATCGGCTCGAGCTCCGGGTGATTGATGTTGGCCGGGATGATGGCGCGGCCGCGCGCGACCTCGGAGCGGACGAACTCGGCCGGCAGGCCTTCGCGAATGGCGATGAACTCCATCTCCGGCGTGACGTCGCCGCGCCGCGCGTAGTGCAGCTGCGTCACGGCCCGGCCGGCCGACGCGCGGACGATCGACCGCCGCGTTCCGCGGCCGGCGGTCTCGACATCCGCGCGCTGACGAATCCATTCGTGCGGACGTCCGGCAGTCCGACGTGCACGTCGACGTGCTGCGGTCCGCTGCGCGTCGTAGACCGCCAGCGGCGCGCCGCCGCCCGAGAGCGCGATCTCGCGCATCGGCACGCGCACGCCCTGCGGGCCCTCGACAAACATCCGGCGGGAGCTCGGGAACGCGAGGTCGAAATCTTCAGCGGTCAGGGGGGCGTAGGGCATTGATGCGAGTTTACCAGTGGTCGATCCGAGGTTCCGGCACCCAGCGCCGCCTAGCGGCGCGTGGCCCGAGCGCGGGCGGTGGGGCCCCGCGCCAGTAAAAAACTGGCCAACTTGTTCTAGGGCGCGGGGCCCCACCCCCGCGCTCGGGCCAGCGCCGCCAGCGGCGCTGGTGCGCTCGGACCTCGGAACCCCGGCACCGTCTACGCCAGTTTCCGCAGCACTAGACACTTCAGATACTGCGTTTCCGGCACCCCGAGCAGGACGGGATGGTCGCGCGCCTGCAGGCGTTTCTCGACCAGCGTCACCGTCGCGCGGGCGTCGAGCGCGGCCTGCAAGACGATGTCCTGGAACATGTCCTCATCGACGTTGTACGAGCAGCTGCAGGTCATCAGATGGCCGCCCGGCTCGAGCAGCTTGAGCGCCCGCAGGTTGATCTCCTTGTAGCCCGCGATGGCGCGCGGCACGGCGGCCTTGTTCTTGGCGAACGCCGGCGGGTCCAGGACGATCGTCTCGAACCGCTGTTCGGCGATCTCGAGCTCGCGCAGCTCGTCGAAGACATTCGCCTCACGGACCTCGAGGTTCGCGATGCCGTTGCGGGTCGCGTTGGCCCGCGTCGCCGCCACTGCCGCCGCCGATGAATCGATCGCCAGCACCGAGTCGCAGCGGTCGGCCATCTGCAGCGCGAATCCGCCGTGGTACGTGAATGCGTCGAGGGCACGGCCTCGTGCATAGCCGGCCGCCGCCTGGTGATTCTCGCGCTGATCCAGGAACATCCCGGTCTTCTGGCCGTGACGAACGTCGACCTGATGGCGGATCCGGCCCTCGGTGACCTCGACGACGTCCGGGACGTCGCCGAAGACGACCCGGACCTCTGCCTCCAGCCCCTCGAGTTGCCGGACTTTCGGATCGTTGCGCGCGAGGATGCCGCTCGGCTGCACGACCGCGGCCAGCACCGCCGTGAGCTCGGCAAGCCGGCGGTCGGTGCCCTGCGCGAGCGTCTGTACCACCAGCACGTCGTCGTAGCGATCGACGACCAGGCCCGGCAGCCGATCGGCCTCGCCGTGAATCAGGCGGTAGGCCGAATCGGCGATGCCGAGCGTGCGCCGGTAGTCGACAGCCGCCGCGACCCGGTCGTGCCAGAGCGTCGCTTCGTCGAGCCTGGCGTCGACGCTGAGCACGCGGATCGAGATTTGAGAGGTGCTGCTGAAGAGCGCCCACCCCAGCGGACGCCCGCGTTCGCCGACGAGGCGGACGACGTCGCCGGGCGCTGCCGAGGCCGTCACCACGTCCGACCGGTAGATCCACGGGTGGCCGGCGCGAATCCGCTCCACGCCGCGGCGTGAGATCGTCACGGTCGCCGTCATCGCTGCTGACGAATCGTCCGGCATCTGTTGATATTATTCCGCTGATGCGAGTTGCCCTCGGCGCCGATCATGCCGGCGTCGCGCTGAAGGAAGATATCAAGAAGCTGCTCGACGCCCGCGGCATCGCCTACCGGGATTTCGGGACCGAGTCGACCGAGCCGGTCGACTACCCCGATTACGCGGTCAGCGTCGCGCGCGTCGTCGCGGACGGCGAGTTCGATCGCGGCATCCTGTTCTGCGGCTCGGGCATCGGGATGGCCATCGCGGCCAACAAGGTCCCCGGCGTCCGATCGGCCGCCGTCTTCGACGAAGCGTCGGCCCGGGTCAGCCGCTCGCACAATGACCTCAACGTCCTCTCGCTCGGCGAACGCGTCACCGACCCGGAGGAAGCCGCCCGCATCGTCACGGCGTTCATCGACACGCCGTTTGCTGGCGGCCGCCATCAGCGCCGCGTCGACAAGATTGCCGCGCTCGAGATCCCACATGAATCATCTTTCGACAAGCGATCCTGAGATCGCGGCCGCGATCCGGCACGAGGTCCGCCGCCAGGAAGAGGGCCTCGAGCTCATCGCGTCGGAGAATTTCGTCAGCCTCGCGGTGATGGAAGCCGCCGGCTCGGTGATGACGAACAAGTACGCCGAAGGCTATCCCGGAAAGCGGTACTACGGTGGCTGTGAGTTCGTCGATGTGGCGGAGTCGCTGGCAATCGAGCGCGCGCGGGCGCTGTTTGGTGGCGATCACGTCAACGTGCAGCCGCATTCCGGCGCCCAGGCGAACATGTCCGTCTACATGGCCGTGCTCAAGCCGGGCGACACCATTCTCGGGATGAACCTCGCGCACGGCGGCCATCTCACGCATGGTCATCCGCTGAACTTCTCGGGCAAGTTCTTCACGATCGTGCCGTACGGCGTCCGCAAGAGCGACGAGCGACTGGACTACGACGAGCTCGACCGGCTCGCGATGGAGCACCGGCCGAAGATGATCGTGGTCGGCGCCAGCGCGTATCCGCGCGTCTTCGACTTCGCGCGCGTCCGCGCGATCGCCGATCAGATTGGCGCCCTCGTCATGACCGACATGGCGCATATCGCCGGCCTCGTGGCGGCAGGCGAGCATCCGAACCCGGTGCCGCACTCCGACTTCGTCACGACGACGACGCACAAGACGCTGCGCGGGCCGCGCGGCGGCATGGTGATCTGTCGCAGTCAGTTTGCCAAGGACCTCGATCGCACGGTGTTCCCCGGCGTCCAGGGCGGGCCGCTCATGCACGTGATCGCGGGGAAGGCGGTCTGTTTCAAGGAAGCGCTCGCGCCGGAGTTCAAGACGTATCAGCGGCAGATCGTCAAGAACGCGGCGCGTCTCGCGGCGGGCCTGGCCTCGGCCGGGTTCCGCCTCGTCAGCGGCGGGACCGACAACCACTTGATGCTCGTCGACGTCTTCTCGCGCGGCACCACGGGGAAGGTCGCCGAGGCCTCGCTCGGGCGCGCGGGCATCACCGTCAACAAGAACGCCATCCCCTTCGATCAGAATCCGCCGATGACGGCGAGCGGGATCCGCATCGGCACGCCGGCCGTCACGACGCGTGGCCTCGGTGAGCCCGAGATGGATCAAATCGCGACGATGATTGCGACCGTCCTCGCCGCGCCAGACGATGCGGCGGTGGCGGCGGCGGTCAAGGCTGACGTCGAAGCGCTCTGCCGCCGCTTTCCCCTGTATCCCCAGCTCGCCTCGTCGTGACACCGCGGGATCGGCCGCTTGCCGATCGGGTTGACGCCGCGTGGGCGGCGGACGGCCCGTTTGCGGCAGCGTTCGACGGATTCGAGGCACGGCCCGGGCCAGCGCCAGTTGGCGGCCGCGGTCGCCCGGACCTTCACCGATGGCGGTGTCCTGATTGCCGAAGCGGGCACCGGCACCGGCAAGACGCTCGCCTATCTATTGCCCGCGGTGCTGGCGGGCAAACGTGTGCTGATCTCGACCGGCACGCGCACCTTGCAGGATCAGGTGTTCTACAAGGACGTCCCGGCGCTCGGGCGCGCGCTCGCGCGGGAGATTCGAGCGGCCTACATGAAGGGGCGGACGAACTACCTCTGCCAGCATCGCTTCGCGAGACTGCAGGAGGCGCAGTCCGCCATGCCGGCCGATGAACGCCGGTGGGTGGAGCGCATCGCCGATTGGGCCGCCGTGACTGAAACCGGCGATCGCGCCGAGATCGACGACCTGCCTGACGCCGCGCCAATCTGGCAGGATGCCACGGCGACTGCCGATCAGTGCCTGGGCCGCGAGTGCCCGCAGTACACCGACTGCTTCGTGACGCGGATGCGCGAGCGCGCCGCCGAGGCGGACCTCGTCATTGTCAACCATCACCTGCTCTGTGCCGACGCGTCGGTGCGCAAGGGCGGTTTCGGCGAAGTCATTCCCGAGTGCGAGCTGGCGGTCATCGACGAGGCGCATCAGCTCGAAGACGTCGTCACCCAGTACTTCGGGATCGCGCTCGGCACGCATCGATTGGACGAGCTGACGCGCGATGCCGCGCACACGCTGGGCGCATTGCCGCCCACGCACACGGCGCTGGCGGTCCGTGCGGCCGAAGCGCTGGCGGACGTCCAGCAGACCGGACGCGTGTTGTTCGACCGCATCAGGTTCGAAGTCGGCCGGCCCGGCGCAGGAGACCGCGCCACGCTGACGGCGGCGCTTGCCGAACGATTGAGTGACGCCGCGGTCGGGCTTCGCGAAGCCCTCGGTCATCTGCAGGCCGTCATTCAGGCCGTCCCTGACGCCACGGACGACGTGCAGGCGTTGGCCCTGCGCGTGATCGCGGCCTCCGACGACGTCGCGGTGCTGCTCGCCGCCGACGACCCGCGCTTCGTGCACTTCGTCGAGATCCGCGGCCGCAGTGTCCTCCTCCGCGCGGCGCCGATCGACGTCTCCGAGATCGTGCGCGACTCGGTGATAGCGGGCCGCGTGGCGACCGTCCTGACCTCGGCGACCCTGACGGTCGAACAGTCGTTCGACTACATCACGAGCCGGCTCGGGATGCGGGACGCCAGGACACTCAGGCTGCCATCTGAGTTCGACTACAGCACGCAGGCACTGCTCTATCTGCCGCCAGAAATGCCCGATCCGCGGTCGTCAGAATTCAATCGCGCGGCGGCATGGACGATCGGCGAGCTTCTGGATCGGAGCGAGGGCCGCGCGTTCGTGCTCTTCACTTCCTACAGCGCGATGCACGACGTGCACGCGCTGCTCGCGCCGCGGGTGTCGTGGCCGCTGCTCGTGCAGGGCTCGGCGCCGCGCACGGCGCTGTTGCGCGACTTTCGCGCGACCCCGAATGCCGTGCTCCTGGCCACGGCCAGCTTCTGGCAGGGCGTCGACGTCGCCGGCGAAGCGTTGAGCTGTGTGATCATCGATCGGCTGCCGTTTGCGTCGCCCGCCGATCCGCTCATCGCGTCCCGGATTTCAGCCATCGAGCAGCGCGGCGGCCAGCCGTTCAACGAGTATCAGGTCCCGCTGGCGACGTTGACACTCCTGCAGGGGCTCGGACGTCTCATCAGGACGCGAGCAGACCGCGGCGTCCTCGCCGTGCTGGATCCGCGGTTGACCCGGAAGAGCTACGGGCGACGGTTTCTGGCCTCGCTGCCGCCGGCGCCGATCACGAGCGAGCTCGGACACGTCGGGAAATTCTTCGCGCGCGAGTAAACCGCCTCCGTCACAGCTTTCCCTGGTTCGCTCTCGCCACAAATCCTTCGAGCGTGACGACATCGACTTTTTCGGAATTTGCCAGGAAGGGCTTCAATCCGCCCGACGTATAGAAACTCCGTAACGTCCAGCCTTCGCCTCCCAGCACCAGATAGGCCTTGTCGTGGTGACCGCTCCGAAGCGCCTCGAGAAGACAGATGACTTCGAAAGGCACTTTCTGTTCGGCCGTGCCAGACACTTGCTGCCACTTGAGCGAAATCAGGATATTTCGACTGTCCCTGTGAGCGACGGCGTCGACGACGTGTTTCCGTGCACCGGGGCGCTGACCGAGGTGAACCTGGGTCTCGTACGAGTATCCGCCCTGATCCAGCGCGGGAAGAATCATCCGCTCCAACACACCGCCGGTGCGGGTGCTGCCTGGACTCATACCGGGAGATTTCGAATCGCCAGGACTTCGACGGCGGGCTTGCGGTCTCCGGTGCAGCTAATCTTGCGCGGGGCGTCCAAGGTTCGGACTGAGAAGCCGAGCCGCTTGTACTCCTGCACGATCCGCGTGGTTGCCTGGTTCGACAGGATGACGGGCCCCTTGTGCCTGGACAACCATTCTGCCGTCGCGAGCTGATCGTTCCAATCGAATCCGTCCTTGGAGTACTTCGTGAACTCCACGTCATACGGCGGATCTGCATAGACAAAATCGTCGTCAGCCAGCTCGAGTTCGTTGAAATGCAGATTACTGAACTCCCATCCCGCGAATACCTCGACGTAGTCCCGGAAGTCGTACTTGTAGGTCAAGGTCGGGTGCCGCCCGAACGGCACGTTGAAGTGGCCGCTGCGGTTGAAGCGGCAGAGGCCGTTGTAACCCGTTCGGTTGAGGTAATAGAACAGTCCGGCGGCTTCCGCCGTCTGTGATTTGCCGGCGGTCAAGAGCGCGTTGAACCGGGTGCGAGCACGGTAGTACGCCTTCTCGTTCTGGTCGAACTTTTCAGTGACGACCAGACCTTTCTTGAGCCAGTTGTAAAAATTGATGAGGTGCGGGTTGATGTCGTTGAGCATCGCCCGCTTCGGCATCAAGCCGAGCACGACGGCCAGGCCGCCGGCGAACGGCTCCACCAACCGGCGGTCCTTGAGCGGTTCCCAGTATTGGAGGAGGTGATGAACCTGCCAGCGCTTACCCCCAGCCCACTTGAGCGGCGGCCGGACCGGTTCCTCGGCGGCCGCGTCATCCTCTTCCACCCAGGCCGGTTTCAACACGGCCTCAATCTACCACGCGAGGTCTGACAGGCCAGGTCAGGCATTGACCGAATCGAGCGGACGAACCGGCGCGGGGCCGGGCCGGCGGGCCGTGCATCGCGCCGTAAGTGTCGCGGCCGCACGGGTGTAGACTTGGACTGGATTTCAGGAGGAACGGTCATGACTCGACGATTGCTTCGCGGGCTCGAGATGGGCGCCGCGCTGGCTCTGGTCCTTGGACTGTCGGCCCCCGCGCTGGCACAGCAGGGCAACCTGCGTGGCAAGGTGGTCGACGAAAGCGGCAAACCCGTGCCGGAAGCCGAGATCATCATGGACTTCGTCGGCGACTTCTCGCGGCAGCTGAAGACCGTGAGCGACAAGAACGGGGAATGGATCCGCGCCGGCATGCCCTCGGGCGGCGGCCATTGGAACCTGACCGCGAAGAAGGGCAAGCTCGTCGGCACGGCGCCCAACGTCAAGGTCGTGTTCGGTGAGATGACCCGCGTCCCCGACATCGTGCTGCGCGAACCGGGCGCTGCGGGCCCCGCCAAGCCGGCGAGCGCCGGGATGAGCTCGGGCGACGTCGAAAAGGCGAACAAGCGGCAGGCCGAGCTGAAGGCGCTGTTCGACAAATCGAGCGCGGCGATCGAGGCCGGCAACTTCGACGAAGCCATCACCGGCCTCGAAGCGATGATCAAGGAGATTCCCACCTGCGCCGCCTGCTACGCGCGTGTGGGCGATGTCTACGTCAAGAAGAACGACATGGCGAATGCCGAGAAGTCGTATCTGAAGGCGATCGAGATCGACGCCAAGTTGGCGGGTCCCTACGGCGCGCTGGCGTCCATCTACAACCAGCAGAAGAAGCTCGATGAGGCCTCCAAGATGAGCGCGAAGGCGCTCGAGTTGATGGAGGCCGGCGGGGCCGGCGGCGACGCCGGGTCGGTGTTCAACCAGGGCGTCATCTTCTGGAATCAGAGCAAGGTTCCCGAAGCCAAGGCGATGTTCGAGAAGGCCACCAAGCTCGATCCGAAGCTCGCCGACGCGCACTATTGGCTCGGCATGGCGTACGTCAACGAGGGCAAGCTGACCGGACGCGAAGGCGCCGTTCCAGGAGTACCTGAAGCTGGCGCCGACCGGACAGTACGCCGACACCGCGAAGGCCATCCTGGCGACGATCAAGTAGCGCCGCCCGCGACGCCGCGAAGTGCGAAGCGCTGAGCGCCCGAGCCGCGGGGGTGGGGCCCTGCGGCTTTAAGTAAGTCCCCGGGCCTCGTTCGGCGTCACCGCCGGACGAGGCCGTTTCCTTGGGCCCCTTCCTCCAGATGCCTGCCAGCGAGATCGTCGACCAACTGAACGCGGTTCGACAACGGATCGACGCGGCCGCGGCCAAGGCAGGGCGGGCGCCGTCGAGCGTCGTGCTCATCGCGGTGTCGAAGACGTTCCCCGCCGATCGCGTTCGCGAGGCCGCCGCCGCCGGGCAACGGGCGTTTGGCGAAAACCGGGTGCAGGAAGGCGCCGACAAAATCGACGCGCTGCGCAGCCTGTCGCTCGACTGGCACCTCATCGGACACCTGCAGTCCAACAAAGCGAGGAAAGCCGTCGCGGCCTTCGCCTGGATTCATTCGATCGACTCGCTCGAACTGCTACGCAAAGTCGATGCGGCCGCGGTGGAGCTGAGCGTGCGTCCGAACATCCTGATTCAGGTCGATCTCGCGCACGAGACCACCAAGCATGGCGTGGACGAAGCCGGCCTCTCCGACGTCGTTCACGCGGCGCTCGAGGCGCGTGCCGTCCGGTTGCAGGGCTTGATGATCGTCCCGCCGTTTCCGGACGAACCCGAGGACTCCCGGCCGTGGTTCCGTCGTCTCCGCGAATTGCGCGACGCGCTGATCGCTGGCGGAGTCGATGCCTCGCACCTGGCTGAGCTGTCGATGGGGATGAGCCATGACCTCGAGGTCGCCGTGGAAGAGGGGGCGACCATGGTCCGCGTCGGGACGGCGATTTTTGGCCGGCGGACACCCCCGCCTCCCGGGCCATGAGCGGATCGCGCCTGAACCTGACGTCGACCTCCCGCGGCGCACGGTTCGACCTGCGTGTTTCACCGCGCGCGTCCCGCACGTCCGTCGATGGTGTTCGGGATGGCCGGCTCGTGGTTCGCGTCACCGCCCCACCAGTGGACGGCGAAGCCAACGACGCGGTGATCAGGGCGCTCGCGGCCGCGCTCGACGTCCCGCGATCGGCGGTCCAGATCGTCGGCGGCGCCAGCGGCCGGAACAAGACCGTCGAGGTGTTGGGGATGCAGACCACGGAGATCGGCCGGCGTCTTGGAGTCGAGGCATGAGCGGCGACGAACCGGTCACGTTGCTGATCGAACACCTCGACGAGCTCTTCCCGGTCGCCGGCCCGGCGCCGCGTGCTGGAACGCGGCAGGGCGACCACGGACCGATCGCCGATGCCGCCGTCGCCTGCGCGGGTGCCCGCATCGTCGCGGTCGGCCCGACCGCGGAGGTGCGCGCGACGGTCACGCTCGGGACGGGCACGCGCCTGGTGGACGGCCGCGGGCGATCGCTCGTGCCCGGTTTCGTCGATGCGCACACGCACGTGGTGTTCGCCGGCGATCGGCGCAACGAGCTCCGGCGGCGGCTCGCGGGCGCGACCTACGCAGAGATTGCCGCGGACGGGGGCGGCATTCTGGCGACCGTCCGCGCGACCCGCGCAGCGTCGGAGGAGGAACTGGCGCAGGTGACGGCAGTGCGGCTCGACGAGATGCTGAGCGCGGGAACGACCACCTGCGAAGCGAAGAGCGGTTACGGCCTCGACACCGAGAGCGAGCTGCGGATGCTTCGAGTGGTGGCGACGCTCAATCGATCTCAGCCGATGGAGCTCGTGGCGACCTTCATGGGCGCGCATGAGGTGCCGCCGGAGTATCGCGGCCGTCAGCCGGATTTCGTGCGGCTGATCATCGACGAGATGATTCCACGAGCCTCGGCGCACGCCGAGTGGTGCGACGTGTTCTGCGATCGCGGCTTCTTCACGCCGGACGAGTCGCACGCCATTCTCGAAGCAGGCCGGCGCGCGGGCCTCAAGCCGCGGATTCATGCCGACGAGCTGGCCTCGAGCGGCGGTTCGGCCGTCGCCGCTGCCCTCGGCGCGCGATCCGCCGATCATCTCGTCCACATCTCCGCCGACGACATCCACGCGCTCGCGGGTGCCGGCGTCGTCGCCACGCTGCTGCCATCCGCGGCCTTCTACCTGAAACTTGGCCGCTTTGCGCCGGCGCGCGAGTTGATGACCGCCGGAGTGCCGGTGGCGCTCGCCACCGACGTCAATCCCGGCGGCGGTTTCTCGCCATCGATGGCGTTCACGATGTCGCTCGCCTGCTTCGGCATGCAGATGACCTTCGAGGAAGCGCTGGCCGGCGTCACGATCAATGGCGCGTATTCGTTGGACGTCCACGAACGTCTCGGCAGCCTCGAGCCGGGCAAACAGTTCGACGCCGTCCTCGTCGACGGTCCCGCCGTGAATCTCCTTCGCGCGAATGCGCAGGTCATCCGCGCGGTGTTCAAGAAGGGACAGCTCGTGAAAGGATCCGCCGATGCTCGCTGACAAGACGCTCAAAGAGGTCCTCGACGACTTCGCCTCTTCGGCACCGACACCGGGCGGAGGATCGGCCGCGGCCCTCGCCGGCGCGCTCGGCGCCTCGTTGCTCGCGATGGTGGCGGCGCTGCCCAAGACGCGCACGGGCACGCCGGAGGAGCGGATCGCGCTCGACGCCGCCCGCGGCGAAGTGCTGCGCGCGCGCGACGCGCTGGTCGCGCTCATCGATCGCGACGCCGCCGCGTACGACCTGGTGGTGGCGGCCTACCGGAATCCCAAGGGCACGGACGACGAGAAGGCCGCGCGCACCGCGGCCATCCAGCAGGCCCTTCGCGTCGCGACCGAGGTGCCGGTGCAAACCGTTCGGGCCTGCGCCGAAGCGATCAACGCCGCACGCGCCGTGGTGGAGCACGGCAATCCGTCCGCGCGCAGCGACATCGCCGTCGGCATTCAGACGCTCATGCTGGCCGTGCAGGGCGCGATGTTCAACGTCGAGGCGAACATCGGCGGCCTCAAGGATCCGGCCGTCGTCGAGGAGATCACCGCGGATCTTCGCACGCTCCAGCACACGATGCGATCGAGCGGCGACGCCATTTTCAACAACGCCGGGCTGATGGACTTGTACACGCAGATGGCGAAGCGTCTCGGCGGCGTGCACGGACAGGGGGAGCGCAGAGCTACTTGACGCGTTTGAGCAGCCGGCCCCACTGCACGTCGCGGAAGAACGTCGGCAGCGATGCATTCTCTTTGAACGAGAAATAGATGAACAGCGCCTGGCCCTTGAGGTAGCTCTTCGGGAGAAACCCCCAGAAGCGGCTGTCCTGGGAGTTGTCCCGATTGTCGCCCATCATGAAGTACTGCCCCGGCGGCACCGTGACCGGACCGTACTCCTCGCGGACGTCATCGCGCTTGGACGAGCCCTCCGGCGACGGCGGCTCGAGGTAGTGCGCGTAGGGTTCGTCGAGCGGCTGGCCGTTGATGTAGATCTTCTTGCGCCGAAGCTCGAGGCGCTCGCCGGGCAGCCCGATCACCCGTTTGATGAAATCACGCTCGGGATCGACTGGATACTTGAAGACGACGATGTCGCCGCGACGGACGTCGCGTCCGGGCAGGATGGCGCGCTCGAGCCCCGAGACCGTCGGCGCGACGATCATCTTGTTCACGATCAGGTGATCCCCGACGAGCAGGTTCGGCTCCATCGAGCCAGTCGGGATCTTGAACGCCTGGAAGACGAACGTCCGCACGAACAAGGCGAGCGCCACGGCAATCACCAGCGACTCGAAGTACTCGCGCGGCACCGATTTCTTCATGAGTCCTGCCCCATCTTGAGCACGGCGAGGAAGGCTTCCTGCGGGATCTCGACGCGGCCAACGCGCTTCATCCGTTTCTTGCCTTCCTTCTGTTTCTCCAGGAGCTTCCGTTTGCGCGAGATGTCGCCGCCGTAGCATTTGGCGAGCACGTTCTTGCGCATGGCCCGAACCGTCTCGCGGGCGACGACGCGATTGCCGATCGCGGCCTGGATCGCGACTTCGAACATCTGGCGCGGGATCAGTTCGCGCATCTTCGCCGCGAGCGCGCGGCCGCGCGCGTAGGCGTGCTCGTCGTGCACGATGATCGACAGCGCGTCCACCGGCTCGGCGTTGACGAGGATGTCGAGCTTCACGAGCGGCGCCTCGGAATAGCCGGTCACATGGTAGTCGAGCGACGCGTATCCACGTGAGATCGTCTTCAGCCGGTCGTAGAAGTCGAGCACGACCTCGTTGAACGGCAGCTGATACGTGACCAGGACACGGTCTTTGGAGACGAACTCCATCCCCTTCTGAACGCCCCGCTTCTCCTGACAGAGCTCGAGGATGCCCCCGACGTGCTCGGAGGGCGTCAGGATCATCGCCGTGATCAGCGGCTCTTCGATCTTGGCGATGCGGCTCGTTTCCGGCAGCTTGGCCGGGCTGTCGATCTCGGTCACCACGCCGTCGGTCGTGGTGACGCGGTACAACACGCCCGGCGCCGTCGTGACCAGGTCCATGTTGTACTCGCGCTCGAGCCGCTCCTGGACGATCTCCATGTGCAGCAGGCCGAGGAAGCCGCAGCGAAAGCCGAAGCCGAGCGCCAGCGACGTTTCGGGCTCGAAGAAGAACGACGCGTCGTTCAGCCGCAGCTTCTCGAGGGCCTCACGGAGCTCCGGGTACTGCGACGCCTCGACCGGATACAGGCCGGCAAAGACCATCGGCTTCAGTTCCTTGAAGCCGGGGAACGGCGTCAGGGTCGGCCGCGCGATCTCGGTGATGGTGTCGCCGATCTTCGCGTCGGCGACGTTCTTGATGTTGGCGACCATGAAGCCGGCTTCGCCGACCGACAGCGACTCGACCGGTACCGGTTTCGGCGTAAACGCGCCGAGTTGCTCGATCTGATAGTCCTGGCCGGTCACCATGAGTCGGATCTTCATGCCGGGCCGCATCACGCCGTCGATGACGCGCGTGAGAATCACGACGCCGCGGTAGGGGTCGTACCAGGAGTCGAAGATCAGCGCCTTCAGCGGCGCGTCGGGATCGCCGGTCGGCGGCGGCAGGCGGTGGACGATCGCCTCGAGGATCTCCGGAACGCCCTTGCCTTCCTTGGCGCTGGCGAGAATCGCGCCGTCGGAGTCGAGGCCGATGATGTCGTGGATCTGCCGGCGCACTTCGTCCGGCTGCGCGCCCGGCAGGTCGATCTTGTTGATGACCGGAATGATCTCGAGGTTGTTCTCGACCGCGAGATACGCGTTGGCCAGCGTCTGCGCCTCGACGCCCTGCGAGGCGTCGACCAGCAGGAGCGCGCCCTCGCACGCCGCCAGCGACCGCGTGACTTCGTAGGAGAAGTCGACGTGGCCGGGCGTGTCGATCAAATTGAGCATGTAGTCCTGGCCGTCGGCGGCGCGGTAGGTCAGCCGAACGGCGTGGGCCTTGATGGTGATGCCGCGCTCGCGCTCGAGATCCATGCTGTCGAGGACCTGCGCCTCCATCTCGCGCGCCTGGAGGGCGCCCGTCAGTTCGAGCAGGCGGTCGGCCAGCGTCGACTTGCCGTGGTCGATGTGGGCGATGATCGAGAAGTTGCGAATGTAGCGCTGGTCCATGTCGCCCGAGCTATCGCTGCTCAATCGGCAGAATCTGCTGCGGATACGGTGGGCCGATGTAGTCCGTGCGAGGCCGGATCAGCCGATTGTTGGCGTACTGCTCGAGGACGTGGGCCGTCCACCCCGAGATCCGGCTCACGGCGAAGATCGGCGTGTAGAGATCGATGGGAATCCCGAGCGAATAGAACATCGACGCCGAATAGAAGTCGACGTTGGGATTGAGCTTCTTCTCGTTCTTGACCAGCGTCTCGATCCGCTGCGACATCTCGAACCACTGCGGCTGCCCCGCTTTCTCGCCGAGCGTCTTCGAGAAGCGGCGCAGGTGGGTGGCGCGCGGATCTTCCGTGCGGTAGACGCGGTGGCCGAAGCCGGAAATCTTTTCCTTCCGCGCCAGCTTGCCGCGCACGAACTCTTCCGCGCGCTCGGGCCCGGCGTCCTTGCCCGATGTCGAGCAGCATCTTCATCACGTCGGCGTTGGCCCCGCCGTGGAGCGGGCCCTTGAGCGCGCCGACGGCGCCGACGATCGCCGAGTGCAGGTCCGTCAGCGTCGCCGCCGCCACCCTGGCGGCAAACGTCGACGCGTTCAGTTCGTGATCGGCATGCAGCACCAGCGAGACGTCGAACGCGCGCGCCGCGAGCGCCGACGGCCGCTGTCCGGTGAGCATGTACAGGAAATTCGCCGCGTGGCCCAGCGCCGGATCCGGATCGATCGGCCCGCCGCCCCCGGCCAGCCGGCCCCACGTCGCCACCACCGAGCTGATCTGACCGGTCAGCCTGACCGCCTTGCGGTAGTTCGCCGCCGGCGAGCTCGCCTCAGCCTCCGCATCGTAGTGGCCGAGCATCGACGTCAGCGTGCGCAGCGCGTCCATGCCACCGACTTTCGGCAGCGAGCGCATCGCGCGAATGATCCCCTCGGGCAGCGGCCGGGCGGCCGCCAGCTGCGTCTGGAGGTCGCCGAGCTCCGCGCGGTTCGGGAGCCGCCCGTGCCACAGCAGGTAGCAACACTCCTCGAACGACACCCCGCGCTCGGCGTGGGCCAGGTCGTGGATGTCGTATCCCTGATAAGAGAGCACGCCGCGGTCGCCGTCGATGTAACAAATCGACGACTCGCCAACGACGACGTCCTCCAGACCGGCCTTCGGCTTCGCCTCAGTGGACACGCTACTAATTGTTCCTTGCAATGAGGCAATGAGGCAATGGGTGAATGAGGCAATGACAGAAGGGCTTCATTGCCCCATTGCCTCATTGCCCCATTGGCTCACTGCAATCGTCAGCGCTACTTCCCAGAGGCTATCTGCGGCTGCTTGATGAGGAGGTCGTCGCCGCCGGCCTGCTGGAAGATCGACATCAGGCCGGTGTACAGGAAGCCGAACTGGAAGAGCATCAGGAACGGCAGCGTGCCGTAGATGCCGTTCGCCAGCGCATAGAGGACCGTACCGGTGAAATAGACGCCCAGCCCCACCTCGATGAAGGGCTGCACGGGCATCGACTGGTGGTATTTCTTCGTCTGCCACTCGTCGCGCTGCCGCTCGATGCCGTATTTTGGCGTGCGCGTGAACTCGCCGGGCTCGCCGAAGAGCGCCTCGAGCAGCGCTTTCGTGTTGTTCACGGCCAGCCCGATGCCGACCGCCATGACCATCGGCAGATACTTCAGGCGCGACTTCCAGTCCGCGTAGGCTTCGCGCTGCGAGAACGCGTAGAAATTGACCACCGACATCGTCGCCGCCGCAAACAGCGGCACGTCGATCAGCAGCATCTCCGACCAGCCCATGTTGTAGCGTACGACCATCGCCGGAAACATGAGGACCGAAAGGATGATCATCAACACGTAGTTGAAGTTCGCGGTCAGGTGGAAGAACGCCTCGACCTTGACCTTGACCGGCAGATTCGACTGCAGGAGGTACGGCAACACCTTGCGGCACGTCTGGATGGACCCCTTGGCCCAGCGGTGCTGCTGAGACTTGAAGGCGTTCATCTCGACCGGTACTTCCGCCGGCGTGACGACGTCGGGCAGGAACAGGAACTTCCAGCCGCGCAGCTGCGCCCGGTAGCTGAGGTCGAGATCCTCGGTCAGCGTGTCGTGCTGCCAGCCGCCCGCATCGTCGATGGCGGTGCGGCGCCAGAGGCCTGCCGTCCCGTTGAAGTTGAAGAAGCAGCCGGACCGGTTGCGCCCGCCGTGCTCGAGGACGAAGTGCCCGTCGAGAAGAATCGATTGAATCTTCGTCAGCAGCGAGTAGTCCTGGTTGAGGTGGCCCCACCGCGCCTGGACGACGGCGATCTTCTCGTCGTTGAAGTACGGAACGGTCCGGCGCAGGAAGTCCGACGGCGGCACGAAGTCGGCGTCGAAGATGGCCACCACCGGCCCTCGGGCGGCACGCAACCCGGCGTCGAGGGCGCCGGCCTTGAAGCCGGTACGGTCGGTGCGGTGCAGATACTTGATGTCGAATCCGCGCGCGGCCTGCCGCCGGACGGCCAACTCCGCGATCTCGCACGTCTCGTCCGTCGAGTCGTCGAGCACCTGAATCTCGAGCTTGTCTTTCGGGTAGTCGAGCTCGCAGATCGCCTCGATCAACCGATCGGCCACGTACATCTCGTTGTAGATCGGCAACTGGACCGTGACGACCGGCCACTCGGCCACCGGCGGCGGCGGGCCAGGCACGGCGTCCTTGTACTTCTTGTACTGGTAGACCAGGTAGTAACGGTGCCAGCCGTAGATCCCCAGAATGCTGAGTACGAAGAAATAGGCGACGAGGACGAAGGTTTCCGGTGCCGTCATAGAATGGGAAGCGTGCGGGACAACGCGACCCTCCATTTTATGGAGCCGCTCCGAGTGGAGTCAAACACCCGGCGGTGACCAAGGCGAAGGCCCATCGGCGGGCACATTCTCGCAGATCGCGTAAGAAGGCGGCAGCGGAATCGGCCAGCCCGCTGACCCCGCTCCGCGCGCTGTTCGATGCGGTCAGGCTGGGCCGGCTCACACCGGCTGACGCCGAACGCCGCGCGGCCCAGATGGCTGCGACGGTGGAAGACCTGGGCTTTGCGCAGGTCGACCATCATCGCGCGACCCGCCAAGGCTTCCCTGAAGTGATATTCGGGCAAGGGAAGACGTCCGCCCAGATTGCACGCATCGCCGCCGCCATCGTCGCCAGGGGCCACAGCCTGCTCGTTACGCGCACGGACGCCTCCGCTTATCAGGCCGTAGCGAAAGTCGTACCGGATGCGATCTTCCATGAACAGGCGCAGATCATCGAAAAGCGCGGCCCGATCGTGCCTGGCCAGGGAGTAGTCCTGGTGGCAGCAGCGGGAACTTCTGACATACCTGTGGCAGAAGAGGCGGCCATCTGCGCCGAGGTGATGGGCAACGCGGTGGACCGGCTGTACGACGTCGGCGTTGCCGGGCTGCATCGGCTCATGGCCCATCGCGAGCGGCTGACGTCGGCGCGGGTCGTGATCGTGGTCGCCGGGATGGAAGGCGCGCTGCCGAGCGTGATCGGCGGTCTGGTCACGGCGCCAGTCATTGCCGTGCCGACGAGCGTCGGATACGGTGCCAGCTTCGGCGGCGTGGCTGCCCTGCTGGCCATGCTGAACTCCTGCGCGAGCGGGGTGGCCGTCGTCAATATCGACAATGGGTTCGGTGCCGCAGCGATCGCGAGCAAAATCTGTCATAATTACTGATTGCCCCACTCTCCGAGGGGCGGTCCATGCAACCAGCTGTCTTGAGAGCGCTCGAGTTCGATCGCATCCGAGAGGTGCTGTCGCGCGAAGCCGCGACCGCGCTGGGGCGGGAGCGCGCCTTGGCGCTCGAACCGGCGGTGGACCGTGATGAGGTCGCCGCGCGTCTCGCGCTGACCGCCGAGGCCCTGGCCTACGGACGCGCTGGAGGCTCTCTTGCCATCGACGCGCCGGAGGATCTCGCCGACATCCTGGTCGGGCTCGACCTGGTCGACGAACCGCTGCTGCCCCTTCACCTGGTCGGTCTGGCGCGCTTCGTGACCTCGGTGGACGATGTCGCGGCCGCGATCCGTCGCCGCGCAGGCGATGGCCCCTCACAGGCCGGCGGCGCCTACGAGCTGCTGCATAGGATTGCGGCGCGTGCGGCGTCGTTCGAGGCCGAAACGGCCGCCGTCCAGCGCGCCGTGCTGCCGACCGGCGAGATCACGGACGCGGCCAGCCCGGCGCTGCGCGACATCCGCGAGTCGCTGCGCCGCCAGCGGGCGAAGCTGCGATCGACGCTCGAGTCGCTGACCAAAGGCCGCGACGCGTCGAAGTACCTTCAGGATCAGATCGTCACCGACCGCAACGGCCGCTACGTCGTCGTCGTTCGCGCCGAGCATCGCGAATCGGTGCCGGGGATCGTGCATGGCGCGTCGGCGAGCGGCGCGAGCCTGTACGTCGAGCCGATGACGACCGTCGAGCTCAACAACGACGTCGTCGCGCTCGTCGAACGCGAGAAGGAAGAGATCCGGCGGATCCTGCTCGCGCTCACCAACGCCTTTCGCCTTCGCGCCGACGAGCTCGAGGCGCTCGTCGACGTCGCGACCGATCTCGACGAGGCGTACGCGAAGGCGCGTCTGGCGGCGCGCGTCGACGGCATCGCGCCGGCGCTGACCGACGACGGCCGGCTCGAATTCAAGGGCGCTCGGCACCCGCTTTTGATCCCGGCGGTCAGAGAGAAGACATCGGGTGTCTTTTCGGCACGAGACGGACGAAAAGACACCCGATGTCCTGACCCCGTGGTCGTCGTCGCGTCGGACCTTCGCATCATTCCCCCGGTGCGTGCAGTGGTGATCTCGGGTCCGAATACGGGCGGCAAGACCGTCGCGCTGAAGGCGTTCGGTCTCCTCGCGCTGATGGCACAGGCCGGTCTGCTGATTCCGGTCGAGCCTGGCAGCCGCTTCACGCCGTTCCGATCGATCTTCGCCGCGATCGGCGACGAGCAATCGATCGCGGCGAGCCTCAGCACGTTTTCCGCGCACCTGGCGAATCTCGTGCGCATCGAGCGCGAGCTCGAACTGCCGGCGCTCGTGCTGCTCGACGAGGTCGGCGGCGGCACCGACCCGGTCGAGGGCGGCGCCCTCGGCGCGGCCGTCATCGATCACTTCCGCCGGCGCGGCGCCATCGTCGTCGCGACGACGCATGACGATGCGCTCAAGTCCTATGCGGCGACCACGGAAGGCGCAGAAGCGGCGGCGTTCGGATTCAACCCGGAGACATACGCGCCGACTTACCGGTTGATCTACGGCGCACCCGGACGCAGCCTCGCCCTGGAGATCGCCGAACGACTCGGCATGCCGGCCGCTGTCGTCGCCGACGCGCGAGCGCGCCGGACGGCTCGGGAATCGCTCCTCGCGGCACACCTGGCCCGAGTCGACAAGGAGCTGGCCGCGGTCGAGCAGGAAAAGCTGCAGGTCGCCGGCGCGCGCGAGGCGCTCGAGAAGGCGCGTCACGCGCTGCACGAGCGCGAGGCGCGGCTCACGGAGCGCGAGGCGATCCTCAAGAAGCGTCTCGACGACAAGCTGAACGAGCGGCTGCGCGAAGCCCGCGCCGAGGTCGATGCCGTCGTGACCCGGCTGAAGAGCAAGGCCGAGGCGCTGGCTGAGACGGCCGAACGACGTGCGACGACGCGGGCGCCCGTGCTTTCGACGGGCGAGGTCGGCGACCTGCGGACGGAAGCCCGCGCCGCGCTCGGCGCGATTGGTGCCGTGATCGAAGGCAGTGCGCCGGCCGACGACGACGCGCTGCGTTTCACGTCGCCGCCGGACATGGGCCAGGCGGTGTACGTCGCGTCGTTCGGCGCCGACGGCGTCGTCCGCGGCGTCGCCGGTCACCGGATCGACGTCGAGATTCGCGGCAAGCGGATGCGCGTCAGGCTCGACGACCTGCGTCGACGCGGGCCGAAAGATGAGGGGTCCAGCGAGGACAAGCGGGCACGATCATCCAATCAGGCGGCCCGGCCCAAACCTGGCGGAGTTGATGTCACCAGCCGCGCGGCCGCCGAGCTCGTGCTGATCGGCGCCACGGTCGACGACGCCATCGATCGGGCTGAGAAATTCCTGGACACGGCGCTGCTCGGTGAAGAGCGCCGGCTCCGCGTCGTGCACGGTCACGGGACGGGACGGCTGCGTGACGCGCTCCGCACCTTCTTCCGCGATCATCCGCTCGTCGCCGCCGTGGCGCCCGCGCCCGACAACGAAGGCGGCAACGGCGCGACGATTGTCGAGCTGAAGGATTGAAGTGCATCGGCAAGGGGTAATCGGGGAATCTGCAATGGCAAACACATCGGCAATCGGCAATGCCGATCGGCAATTGGCGATCGGCAATGACGATCGGCAATTGACCGTTGGCGATTTCGATTGCCCATTGCCGATTGCCCATCAAGATTGCCATTACCCATTGCCGATTGCCCGATCGAGATTGGCCATTGCCGATTGTCCAATCGAGATTGCCCATTGCCGATGTGTTTGAGATTGCAGATTACCGATTGCCGATTGCCGATTAGCGAATGGCCTTATTCCCCCAGACATTCATCGACGACCTGAAGGCCCAGACGGATATCGTCTCGGTCATCGGCGACGTCGTGCCGCTGAAGAAAGCCGGGGCGACGTGGAAGGGGTTGTGTCCGTTCCACGGGGAAAAAACGCCGTCGTTCACGGTGAACCGCGACAAGAACGTCTTCTATTGCTTTGGCTGCAGCACCGGCGGTGACGTCGTGAAGTTCGTCGAGCTGCACCAGAAGATCGCGTTCCCCGAGGCCGTCCGCTACCTGGCCCGCCGCGCCGGCATGGACGTGCCCGAGACCGACGGCGGCCCTGAAGATCGCGCGGCGGCAGCTGAGCGAGAGGCACTCATCAAGCTCCACGAGGTCGCGGCCGCGTTCTTTCGGGAGCAGTTGGAGGCCCCCGGGGGAGCCCGGGCTCGCCGGGAACTCGAGACCCGCGCCCTCCGTCAGGACACTATGGCGGCCTTCGCATATGGCTATGCGCCGGCGGCCGGCCGCGATACTCTGTACGGCCGGTTTGCCGACCACAAGGTGCCATCTGCCCTGCAAATCAAGAGCGGCTTGGTGATGGAGCGGGACGGCGGCCGGCTGGTGGACCGCTTCCGGAACCGGCTCATGATTCCGATCGCGCGGGACACGGGGACGACGGTGGCGTTTGGGGGCCGGGCGCTCGACGCCGGGCAGGTGCCCAAATACCTGAATTCGCCGGAAACGCCCATCTATACGAAGGGCCGGACCCTCTACGGTCTGGACGTGACGAAAGGGGCCATTCGGGCACACAATTACTGTGTACTGGTCGAGGGGTACTTTGACTTGGCCCAGGTGTGGCAGGCGGGGGTCCAGGCCGTGGTCGCCTCGTCTGGAACGGCCCTGTCGGTCGCGCAGGCGCGGCTGCTGAAACGCTTCACTTCCAAAGTCGTCCTCAACTTTGATCCGGATGCCGCCGGGCAAAACGCGGCGACGCGGTCGTCAGAGCTGTTGGTGGCGGAAGGCTTTCAAGTGAACGTCGCCGTGCTGCCGGACGGAAAGGACCCGGACACGTTCATCCGGTCCTCGGGCGGCCAGGCGTACGTCGAACGGTTGACCGGGTCGCAGCCGTATTTGGAGTTCCTGCTGGATCGCGCGGCGGCGGGTGAGGACCTGACCAGGCCTGACGCCCGCAAGTCGTTTTTGACGAAGATGTTAGGGGTGGCGGCGACGATTCCAGACGCGGCCGCGCGCGACCAGTTTGCCGACCGGCTGGCCCACAAGGCGCGAGTCACCGAAAGCGTGATTCGCGACGAAATTCGCAAGGCCGCCGTCGAGCGCCGCAGGGAGCCCCCGGCGGTGGCCGTCGCCGCCAACGTCCGGGTGAAACCGGCCGAGCAAGGGCTGTTGTGGGCACTGGCGCACCACCCGGTCGAGGGCCTCGCCGCGGTGGGGCAACTCGAGGATGAGGACCTGGTCGGCCTGCTCTCGGCGGCGGTGTTGCGGATGGCCGCGAGTCTGACCGACGTCGCGCCGGACCTGGTCACCGGGCTGCTCCGGGAGCGTCTGACTGAAGGGGAGCGCGCCCTGCTCGATCACGCGGCGGCGGCCGAGGCCGGAGTGGCCCAGGCCGCCGACTGCCTCGCGGCGCTGAAGCGGGAACGCGTGCGCCGGGACCTCGCCGCCGTGCAGGACGAGGTCGACGCGTTCCAGGAACAGAAACTGACGAACGACGACGTCCTGACGATACTGTGGAAGCGGAAGAAGGCGCTGTTGCAGCGGCTGGAAGAACTGAACGGATAAGAGGGAGACTGCAAATTGTCCATCGAAGAAAAATACGACGAGATCAAACAGCTCATCACCCTCGGCAAAGAGAAGGGCTACCTGCTCTATGACGAAGTGAACGAGCTCCTCCCGGCGGACATCACCTCGTCCGAGGAGCTCGACGACCTCTTCAGCACGTTCGGCAGTGCCGGCATCGAGGTCGTCGACTCGGAGAAGGCGTACCGCGACGAGAAGCTCCAGGGCGAGGGCGGCGAGGAGATGGACCTCGATCTCACGCCGGGCGCGCTCGACAAGACCAACGATCCCGTCCGGATGTACCTCCGCGAAATGGGCACGGTCCCGCTGCTGACGCGCGAGGGCGAAGTCTCGATCGCGAAGCGCATCGAGCAGGGCAAGCTCGCCGTCATCAAGTCGATCTCGCGAACGCCGCGCATCACGCAGGAAGTCATCGAGTACGGGGAACAGCTGCGTCGCGGCGAGCGCACCGTGCGCGAGCTCGTGGTCTTCAACGAAGAAGAGATCACGGACGAGAAGATCGCGGCGCGCCAGCGCGAGTTCCTCAAGCAGATCGATCGGGTCAAGCTGGCGCAGGAGACCGCGACCAAGCTCGAAGAGAAATACGCCGACGTCGCCAAGAGCGACAAGCGCAAGTACCGGCGCGCCAAGTGGCGCGTCGGCCGGGCGCGCGTCGAGCTGTCGCGGGCGATCCGCAAGATCGAGTTCACGGAGATGGTCAAGCGGCGCCTGATCGACCTCATGAAGGTCGGCGTCGAAGACGTGCAGGCCAAGCAGCGGGAGCTGCGGCTGATCGACCAGAAGCTCGAGACCAAGGGCAAGCGGAAGCTGCGCGAGGAAGAAAAGAAGCTCCTGCTGAAGCACAAGGACGAAGTGCGCAAGGAAATCCGCGCGATGGCGCAGAAGCTCGAGCAGCCGGTCGACGAGCTGACGTCGATGCTGCGGACGATTCTCGAGGGCGAGGCCCAGGCCGAACAGGCGAAGAAGGAGCTCGTCGAGGCCAACCTCCGCCTGGTCGTCTCGATCGCGAAGAAGTACACGAACCGCGGACTCCAGTTCCTCGACCTGATTCAGGAAGGCAACATCGGCCTGATGAAGGCGGTCGACAAGTTCGAGTACCGGCGCGGCTACAAGTTCTCGACCTACGCGACGTGGTGGATCCGGCAGGCGATCACGCGGGCGATCGCCGACCAGGCGCGGACGATCCGCATCCCGGTCCACATGATCGAGACGATCAACAAGCTCATCCGCACGTCGCGCGCGCTCGTGCAGGAACTCGGCCGCGAGCCGACGTCCGAAGAGATCGCGCAGCGGATGGACATCCCGGTGTCCAAGGTCCGCAAGGTCCTCAAGATCGCGCAGGAGCCGATTTCGCTCGAAACGCCGATCGGGGAGGAGGAGGATTCGCATCTGGGCGACTTCATCCCCGACACGAACGTCGTGTCGCCGGCTGAGGCCGTCATCAACCTCAACCTCAAGGAGCAGACGGACAACGTCCTCAAGACGCTCACGCCACGCGAGGAGCGCGTCATCAAGATGCGCTTCGGCGTCGGCGAGGGCTCGGAGCACACGCTCGAGGAGGTCGGCCAGAGCTTCGCGGTCACGCGCGAGCGCATCCGGCAGATCGAGGCGAAGGCGCTGCGGAAGCTTCGCCACCCGTCGCGGAGTCCGGCGTCTGAAGCCGTTTCTCGAAGGACGGTGACGGAGGTCGCGAACTGAAGTTCAAAGTTCGAAGCCGAAGTCGGAAGTGTTCTGACGCCGTCTTCAGTTTCGTAGGTGATCGAAGGCGCGCGTCAGTTCGTTCCTGTGTTCGAAGTTCGCCGTTCGAACTTCGAAGTTACCTTTCGGGCCCCTAGCTCAGCGGTTAGAGCTGCCGGCTCATAACCGGTTGGTCCCAGGTTCGAATCCTGGGGGGCCCACCATCCTCACCCCGGCCTTCGGACTTCCTCCGGTATGCCGGAGGCGAAACCCGACTGACCCCCTCGCTCTCGCGCCTGAATCCCCAATCGCGTCAACGCGTTGCAGCAGGGCCGCGACCACGTGCCGCGCGGCACCAGTCTTGCTGAATCATTCGCATGTCACACGGCTTCGGACTCGCAGCGACCAGCCTCATTCTTGGTGTCTTTCTCGCCACGCCTGCAGAGGCACAGGGCACCGAGGACGCCACGCCAATTGACCAGAGCACCGCAGCGCCGCAGGGAGCTGTCGATCACGGTGACGTGCTCGTCGAAGCCCGGTGACCGTTCGAGTTGCCCTGCCGACACGTCGAAGGGGGTCGTGCTGCTGAAATCGATGGGCGAGGCGCCGTGTCTGCTCGGAAGAACCTGGGGCTACGACCAGACCAGCGTCTGGGTGTCGGACGGCTGCAGCGCCGTGTTCGGCACCGGCCTCAGCGCGGCGCCGGAGACGACGAAGCCCAAGCCGCTCTCGTACATGCCGAACGTCGGCTTCCTGCTCGTCGAGGGGGACAAGGGCGAGGTCTATTTCCGGCTGTTCACCTACGGGCGGTATCTGAACCAGCGGAACCTGGACGCCTCCTACACTGACGCCTTTGGCAACACGAAGACCGTGGTGCGGCGTCAGGACATCCAGCTGCAGAAGTTCTTCGCGCCGTTCTCCGGGTGGTTCCTCACGCCGAAGATGCGTTACTACCTCTACGTCTGGTCGTCGAACGCATCGCAGGGCGATCCGGCGCAGGTCGTGGGGGCAGGCAACTTGACGTGGAACTTCAACCGGCACGTGAGCGTGGGGGCCGGCATCACGTCGCTGCCCAGCGTGCGAAGCACTGAAGGTCAGTTCCCGTACTGGCTCGGCGTGGACGACCGCCTGATTGCCGACGAGTTCTTCCGCGGGTCGTACACCTCGGGTGTCTGGCTCAAAGGCGAGCTCCACACCAAGGTCAAGTACCAGGCGATGTTCGCCAACAACCTGAGCACGCTCGGCGTGAGCGCGGCGCAGCTCGATAACCGGATGGACACGCAGTCTTTCTCGGTCGTCTTGCTGCCGACGACCGGCGAGTTCGGCCTGTGGAGCACGTTCGGCGACTTCGACGATCACCAGCAGGTCGCGACGCGGATCGGCCTGCACTACACCCATAGTCTCGAAGAGAAGCAAAGCCAGCCAGGCACCGAGGGCATCGAGAACAGCCAGATCCGGTTGACGGACGGGAGCATCATCTTCACGCCGGACCTGTTTGGACCCGGCATCACGGTCAACGAGGTGGACTACCGCATGTCGAGCGTCGATGCGGGCGTCAAGTACAAGGGCCTGGCGGTCGAGGGCGAGTACTACTGGCGCTGGTTGAGCAACTTCACCGGCGTCAACACGGGCGGCATTGCCAACATCACCGACCATGGCTATCAGCTGCAGACCTCGGCGATGGCCGTTCCCAAGGCCCTTCAGCTGTACTTCGGCACCTCGCAGGTGTTCGGCCGCTACGGCAACCAGTTCGAAGTACGCTTTGGACAGAACTTCTACCCGATGAAGGAGCGCGGGATTCGCCTCAACGGCGAGTGGATGTACGTGAACAAATCACCCGTGGGATACACCGCCTATCCCTACCCGGTCGGGGCCCGGGGCAATGTGTTCCACATCAACCTGGAGATGAACTTCTGATCGCGTCCGGTGCCCTGTTCGTGCGGACCCAGGACGAAGTTGTATCGGTTCGCGCCGGCGAGCGCGCCGTAGCTGAGCGCGAGAGGGGGTCTGGCGCGAGTGGTCTGGTGGTCGGACCACCGGTTGCGATAAACTGCACGTACGTTGGTCACGAGGCACCGCACTCCCCGCCTGGCTGGCGGTCAGATTTGCTGATGCTAGCCGTCCTGCAAAACCTGATCGCACTGCAGGCACTCGACACCGCCGCTGACGCGGCACGCAAGCGGCTGGCAGAACTGCCGGCCGCCGACGAAGAAATCACGCGCCACCTGGCCACGGCCACGGCGGCTCTCGACGCCATCAAAGCCCGCCAGCAAGACAATCAGCAGGCCCGGCGCGCCTTGGAGAAAGACGTCGCCCAGGTCGACACCCGGCTCGCCCGATTCGACGACCACAAGGCGGCAGTCAAGACCAACCACGAATACACGGCCCTCCTTCACGAAATCTCCACGGCCAAAGCGGAGAAAGACGCGATCGAAGAGCGCATTCTCGGGCTGATGGAAGCCGCGGATGGATTGACGGCCGAGCTCAAGGCGGCGCAACAGGCCCTGGCCGACGCCACGGCGGATGGCGCCAAGGCGCGCACCGCGATCGCCGCCGAGCGCCAGACGCTCGAGGCCGAGCTGGCCCGGCTGGCGCACGAGCGGGGCGCGCGAGGCGAAGGGCGTCGATCGTGGGAGCCTGGCGAAGTACGACCAGTTGCTCAAGCAGCGTCGCGGACTCGCGGTCGCCCAGATGATTGGGGAGGTGTGCGGCGCCTGCCACGTCCGGCTTCGGCCGCATTTTGCTCAGCAGATCCGCCGGAACGACGCCATCGTCCAGTGCGACAATTGCCAGCGGATCCTCTTCTTTCAGCCGCCGGTGCCGTGACGATCGCTCGATACAGCGCCAATATCGATGGTGGCGCACGTGGCAATCCGGGCCCCGCCGGATGGGGCGTCGTGGTGCAGGACCCCGAGGGCGTCGTCATCGCCGAGCTGAAGGGCACGCTGCCGTACGCCACCAACAACGTCGCCGAGTACGAAGGCCTGCTCGCCGCGTTGCGCTGGGCCGCCGACCACGGCGCCGCTGAATTGCACTTGCGCTCGGATTCGCTCCTGCTTGTGCAACAGATGCGCGGGGTGTACAAGGTGAAGAACGAAGGATTGAAACCGCTGCATGGTCAGGCCCGGCTGCTGGCTCATCAGATCGGGCGCGTGACGTACGAGCACGTCCGCCGCGAGCTCAACAAGGACGCCGACCGGCTCGCGAACGAGGCGATGGACGAGGCGAGCGCCTGACCGGCCGAGGCCGGCACAAGTCCCAGGCCCAGGTTCAACGCGGTCCAGACTTTGGCCCTGGGCCATGCCGGCCCAGGGCCTTCAAGAGTCGCCATGTCAGACAGAAAATACCGCCAGCGTGGGTATCAGGACGAGGGGCCGAGAGAGCGGCGGCCGGACGCGCCGCGCCGGCCGCCGGAGCCTCGCGATCCGCGAATGCCGCGCGATCCACGCGTGCCGAACATGCCGGGATTTCGCGACGTGTTCAGGTGCGCGCGCTGCGGCCACATCGAGTCCACCGAGGTCGGCCTGGCAAGCAAGTGCGGCAAGTGCGGCGTCGATCTGCACGCGTGCATTCATTGCACCTCGTTCGACGCCGGCGCGCGGTTCGAGTGCATGCAGCCGTTGACGGCGCGCGTCTCGCCGAAGGACGTCAACAACGCGTGTCAGCTGTTCGCGGCGCGGGTGATCGTCGAACGCGAGACGGGCTCGACGCCGGCCAGTGGCGGCAACTCTGCGAAGAAGGCTTTTGACGATCTCTTCAAGTTCTGAACTTTCGTCCGAGAACCCAGAACGGAGAACCGTTCCTTCTGTCAGTGTCCCTTAATCGCCGCCATTAACCTCCCAGTCCCCGAACCCTCGGCCCGATACGAAAAACACGTCTCGAGGTGCTCCGCCGTGCAGAGCCGCGCGACGCGAATCGCCGTCGCCGGCACGCCGGCGTCTTCGAGCTGATCGGCGTTCGCCTGCCAGAGATCCAGCCGCCAATGGCCCGGGCCGTCCTCGGTGAACCAGGCGGCGGCGTCCGGCGTCATGCCGAGGAACGTCGTGCGAACGCGGTCGTCCACCTGATAGCAGCAGGCGCCGATACTCGGCCCGATCGCGGCGACGAGATCCGCTGCCGGCACACCCATCTCCTCCAGCGTCTGGACCGTGACGGCGGCGACGGCGGCGCAGGTGCCGCGCCAGCCGGCGTGTACGGCCGCGACCGCGCGGCCGTGCCGATCGGCGAGGAGGATCGGCACGCAGTCCGCCACGCGGACCGCGATGGCGCGGCTCGCATCCGTCGAGACGATCGCGTCGGCCTCGAACGATGCCAGCGTGGAATCCTGAGCCGTGATGATCCTCACGACGCGTCCATGCACCTGCTTCACGGTGAGGACGCCGCCAGTTGCCACACCCAGCGCCTGTTCTACTCGCCGCATGTCGTCCTCAGCCGAGGCGCCTCGGAAGGAGAGATCTCGCGAGGTGAAGAGATGCGCCGCATATGGAGAGAGTGCCGGCGCGGAGAGATGTCTCCCCGCCGGTCCCTCGACCCAGACAAAGCCCTCGGCAACTGCAGGCGTCGCGTGGCGCGCGTCACTCATCGATTCGACAACTCCAGGCGTCATTCTCGCATGCGACGACAGAGCATCCTCGCTCTGCCTTGCCGGTAACAGTAAGCGGTCAAATGAGTTAGGCGTTGACGAGCAGTGGCAGTCGCGACTGGCGCCGCGCTTGCTCTTGTCTTCGATGCCCGGCCGGCGCCGAGGCGATCCGAAGAGAGGACGACATGACCGTGAAGTTTCTTCCGAATGACAAAGGCACTCCGCCTGGCAAGCTGGCGGACGCGGAGCTCCATTTCTCTGGCGGCCCGCTCGACGGGCTCAAGCTGATCGGGTTCGCGATCTGGGAGCGAAAGAATGGCGGCCGGAACGTCACCTTCCCGGCGCGTGCGTATTCGGTGAACGGCGAGCGTCGCAGTTTCTCCTTGTTGCGGCCGATCGCGGATTCGTCGCGGCAGGACAAGCTGCGGGATCTGATTCTCGAAGCGTACAAGGAACACGAGTCCGAGATCGCCGCGGCGCTCTAGCGGTCTACCGATCGACGCTCGTCGGCGGGGATGAGGGCGGCGTTCTCGCGCTTGCGCTTGGGCGGCAACGTCCACTCCTCACGGAAGCTCTTCTCGAGCTCCGAGCGGAAGAATCCCGTCTTGAAGCCGCCGTCGATGATCTGCCAGGGCAGAAAGGGGTCCTGGCTGCGGTCCCGATACAGATAGGCGTCGGCGTCGACCCCGGCCTCTGCGGCGGCGGCTCGCCAGTTGCCGCCGTTCTGCTCCGCCAGCTCGATGACGTCGGCCACGCGCCGGTCCCCGAGGGACAGGAGGCCCTGGTAGTAAGAATGGCGCTCCGACTTGATGTTGAAGAACACGTTCTCGAGGCCGGCGACGAGCCCGCGCAGCCGCTCGATCTTGGCCTCGATGACGCTGGCCTCGGTCATCGGCAGCCACTGATACGTGGTCCCGGGCTTCGGAATCAGCGGGTTCACGGAAGCGACAACGCGCCCGATGGTGGTGGTGGAGGGAGAGGCATCGACCATCACCTCGCGGATCGCGATCGTCAGGTCCCGCAGGGCGACGAGGTCATCGTCGGTCTCGGTCGGCAGGCCGATCATGTAGTAGAGCTTCAGGTTCTCGATGCCAGACCGGAAGATCAGCGCCGCGCGGTCGAGGATCTCGTCGTTGGTGACGGTCTTGTTGATCACGCGGCGCAGGCGATCGGATCCGGTTTCCGGGGCGATGGTGATCGAGCGCTCGCCACTCTGCCGGAGCAGGGAGACGATCGTCTCGGTGAGGTCGTCGAGCCGGAGCGACGCCGGGCTGATGCCGTAACCCATCTCGATCAGCCGGCTCAGGATCAGCTCGATATCGGGATGGTCGCAGAGCGCGATCGACACGAGTCCCACGCGATTCGCGTAGGGCCGGGCGGCTTCCGCGATCTCGAGGATCCGGCTCGTCGAGAACGGCCGGACCGGCAGGTAGTTGTAACCGGCCCAGCAGAAGCGGCAGAGGTTTGCGCATCCGCGGACGACTTCGATGAGCAGGCGCGACCCGAACTCCGTGTCGGGCGTAAAGATGCTCGTGCTGGGCGGATCGAGCCGATCGATCGTGGCCACGGCCGCCTTGCGGACGACGGGGGGCGCGGCGGTGCCGGGACGAGGCGTGATCGCGGCGACCCGGCCGGGGCCCGCGTACTCGACCTCATACAAGCTCGGCACGTAGAAGCCGCGTTTGCCGGCCAACCCGGCCAGCAGGCGCGATCGATCACGGCTGTCGTCGTCGGCGAAGGCCTCGATGAGGTCGGGCACGAGCAGCTCGGCCTCGCCGGCCGCGATGACGTCTGCGAATGGCGCGAGCGGTTCCGGGTTCACGAAGGTCACCGCGCCGCCAATGACAACGAGCGGGTCGCGGCGGTGCCGGCGGGCGGCGCGTGGCTCGAGTCCCGCCATCCTGAGCATGGTGACGACGTTGGTGTAGTCCCACTCGAAGGAGACGGAGAACGCGAAGACATCGAACTCACGCACCATCGTCTGCGACTCGAGGGTGAGGAGCGAGTCGCGCCGCTCCTTGAGGAGGGCCAGGTCCTGCTTTGCCGGCAAGAACACGCGCTCGCAGACCACGCGTTCGTCGGCGTTGAAGAGCTGGTAGACGGTCTGGAGTCCCAGGTTCGACATCCCGACGAAGTACGTGTTCGGGAATGCCAGCGCGACGCGCAGCCGGCCCCCGTGCGGCTTGACGATGTAGCCGGCTTCCTTGGTGAGCGTCTCCTGGGCGTTCAGGCGCGGATCATTCGCCGCAGCCGCGCTGCGGGGTCGAGCGGAACGGGCACGTCTGACAGGTGCGGTCACAATGATCGGGAGCGGCGTACGGACCCCGCGGCTCTACCGCCGGCGAGGTCCGCGCTCCTGGTACTGGCGATTGTACCTGCGTTGAGGAAGAACGAGGACACGGAGAAGAACTAGAGGCCACGGAGAAGAGTTGACGGAACTGAGGCCCCACGGAGACACCGCGAGGGCGCGAGCGTAGCGAGCCCCGAGCGCCCGAGGCGTGGGGGGTGGGGCCTCGCAACACCGCGAAGCGCGTAGCGCTGAGCGCCCGAGGCGTGGGGGTGGGGCCCCACGCCATTAAGTAAGGCTCAGTTCTCCTGGCGCCGGAGGAAGGCCGGCACGTCCAGCGGCGAGGTTTCCTCGTCGTCTGCGACGGCCGTGGCGGCCGCTGCCGCCGGCACCCTCGACCCGAGGCCCGGCAGGCTCAACACCGGCCGGCGGGCGACGGCCACCCCCCGGTGACCGTTGACGACCTGGCGCTCCTCGGTCTGGACCCTGCTGGCGGCATAGGCCGACATGTCGACGGGCGTCTGGATGCTCGACTGCGCGGCGGGGGCGACTGGCAATGCGAGCGATGTCGAAGCCGGTCGCGATCACGGTGATCTTGATCTTCCCCATCATGTTCGGATCGACAACGGCGCCGAAGATGATGTTGGCTTCTTCGTGGGCCGCGCTGTGGATGATCTCGGAAGCGCCGCTGACTTCGGCCAGGGTCAGATCGGGGCCGCCAGTGATGTTGATGATCACGCCGCGGGCGCCGTTCACCGACGCATCTTCGAGCAGCGGGCTCGAAATCGCCGCCGTGGCAGCCACGCGCGCGCGGTCGTCACCGCTGGCGACGCCCGTCCCCATGATCGCGATCCCCATCCGCGACATGATCGTCTTGACGTCGGCGAAATCCAGGTTGATGAGCCCGGGGACGAGGATGAGGTCGGAGATGCCCTGGATCGCCTGCCGCAGCACGTCGTCGGCGGTGGCGAACGCTTCGGACATCGTCGTGGACGGCTGCACCGTCGAAAGCAGGCGCTCGTTCGGGATCATGATCATCGTGTCCACGCTCTCAGCCAGTTCGCGCAGGCCCGCTTCGGCCTGCAGGGCGCGCTTGCGCCCTTCGAACTTGAACGGCTTGGTCACGACGGCGACGGTCAGGGCGCCGATCTGATTGGCGAGGCTCGCGATGACCGGCGCCGCGCCCGTCCCAGTGCCGCCGCCGAGTCCAACCGTCACGAACACCATGTCGGCGCCTGACAACGCTTCGAGAATCTTGTCAGTATCTTCGAGGGCGGCCTCCCGGCCGACGTTGGGATCCGCGCCGGCACCGAGGCCTTTCGTGCGCTGGGCGCCAATCTGCACTTTGAGCGGCGCGGCGTTGTTCAGCAGGGCCTGCTGGTCGGTGTTGGCGACGATGAACTCGACGTCTCCGAGTCCGGCGGAGACCATGCGGTTGACGGCGTTGCCGCCTCCCCCGCCGACGCCGATGACTTTGATCCGGGCTCCCGTCTGCGCGAGCTCCTCGTGCAGCGTGATGCGGAGCTTCTCTGGTTGGCGGGGATCGAGATTCAGAGTGGGGGTGTGACGAACTTCCATAGGGCTCCTTTAGAAGAATTCCTTGAAGAGGGTCCGAAGCCGGCCAGTGATACGGCCGAGAGCGCCGGCGCCGACGCGCGCCGGCTCGGCCTGCTGATTGCGATGGATATAGACCACCAGTCCGACTGAGGTGGCGAACGTAGGGTTGTTGACGTGGTCGGCCAGCCCGCCGACGCCCTCGGGCGCTGCGCGGCGGACCGGCAAGTCGAAGATTTGTTCGGCGATCTCGGCCATGCCTTCGAGCATGGCGCCGCCGCCGGTGAGCACGATACCGGAGTTCAGCGATTTCTCGTAGCCGGCGCGCCTGATCTCGTCCCAGAAGAGGTGGCAGATCTCCTCGGCGCGGGGCTGAAGAATCTCAGACAGCACGCGCCGCGGCATCGTCCGCGCTCGTCGACCGGCGATACTGGCCACTTCCATCGTTTCGTCTTCGGGCACGAGCGCCGTCAGGGCGCATCCGGATCGACGTTTGAGCTTCTCAGCATCCGGAATGGGCATCCGAAGGCCGACGGCGATGTCGTTGGTGAAATGTTCGCCGCCGACCGCCAGCACGCCCGTGTGCCAGAGGCTTCCCCGCTCGAAGACCGCGAAGTCCGTCGTGCCGCCGCCGACATCGACGAGCGCGACGCCGAGCTCCTTCTCGTCCGGCGTCAGGACCGCCTCGCTGCCTGCCAATTGCTCGAGGACGGTCTCGACGACTTCGACGCCAGCCCGGTTGACGCAGGCGATCATATTCTGCATCGACGACGAGCTGCCGGTGACGACATGCACATTCACTTCCAACCGGCTTCCCGTCATTCCGACGGGCACGGCGATGCCGTCTTGATCGTCGACAACGAAATCCTGGGGCAGGACGTGTAAGATTTCCCGTCCTCCCGGTAGTGCGACCGCGCGCGCCGCGTCGATCGCCCGCTTCACGTCCTCGCGCGTGATCTCGCGATTGCGTCCCGCGACCGCGACCACGCCGCGGCTGTTGAACGCCTTCACGTGCGCGCCGGAGAGCGCCAGATAGACGCTGTCGATCTCGATCCCGGCCGTCAGTTCCGCCTCGTCGAGCGCCCGCTTGATCGCGTCGGCGGCCGAGTCGACGTTGTTGACGACACCGCGGCGGATCCCCTTCGACTCGGCCAGCCCGATGCCGATGATGTCGAGGCCGCCGTCGTCCATCAGCTCGCCGACGATGGCGGCAACCTTCGAGGTCCCGACGTCGAGGCCGACCAGATACCGTTCTTTACGCGCCATCCCCATCAGTTGGCCATCCCGTTCATCGCTCCAGGACCTTTGTTTCCCGTCCAGTTCGTGATCGCACGTAGACCCGTTCATCGAAGCGCAGATCGACTGAGTCGATCGCGCCGAGCCGGTCGCGCAGCGTCGGGGCCATCTCGAGATAGCCCTGAACCCGCTCGACGAAACGCGTGTCTCCCAGGTGCAGCAGTACCGGGTCGTCGTCGAGCAGGACGACGGCATCCCGGGGCGATGAGACATCGACCTGGGAGAGCCGGTCCCGGAGGCCGGGCTGGCTCTCGAACGCCGCGAGTAGCTCGATCGGCGAGGCTGAGGCGCGCGGGATCGACGGACGGCCCCCCCGCGTTGGCCGGCACCACGAGCCCGTCCACGATTGGCAGGTCGAAGTCGCGGTGCTGCGGGCCGTACTCATCAATGATCACGCCGTGCGCATCGACAAGGTACAACTGTTGTCCGACGCGCGCGATCGCGAGCGGAGAGCGCTCGACGATACGGACTTCGATAGTGGACGGAAGGACTCGCCACATCGACGCACTCTCCACCCACGGCGAGTCCATCAGGCGTCGCCGGTAGCGGTCGAAGTCGACGCGCATGATGTGTTCGCCGTGGATACCCGCAACGAGCGCCTCGACATCTCCGGTCGAGAGGCGTGCGTGGCCTCGGACCACCAACCGCTGAACCTGGAACATCGGCGAGCCGAGGACGGTGGTGCCCAGCCACGTGAACCCGCCGAGCGTCACGCCCACGACGGCCGTCCACCGTGCGAGCCTCCACACCAGTTGACCGAGCCGGCGCCGGCCGGCCGAACGTGGATCCGAGCGGCGGAATCGCTTATCGGCGGGCGCCGGGACGCCGGCCGTGGCCGGCGGCAATCCCCTGCGGATGGCACCGGCCCGCGGGCTCATGACGTCGCGCGCCTCCGGCTCGCGCTCTCGGAGGGCTGGGACGACCGGGCGTCAGCGGGGTCGCCAGTACTGGGCAGACTCGCGAGTTGCCGAAGCAGGCGATCGCCGGTCGCGCCAATCGATCCGGCGCCCAACGTGATGATCAGATCCCCCGGTGCGGCCAGCGCCGCGACGGCAGCAGGCACGTCATCAATCTGCGGAACCACGTGCAGGTCGGCCACCGATCGGCGCACCGCCGCGGCGAGGGCGTCGAGCGTCGCGCCGGGAATCGGCGCTTCTCCAGCCGGGTAGATGTCCGTCAGCACCACCACATCGGCGAGCGCGAGCGCCGGACCGAAGTCGTCGAGCAGGTCGCGCGTGCGCGAGTACCGATGGGGTTGGAAGACGGCGACGACGCGCGACGGCCGGCCGGCCCGCGCGGCGCGCAGGACGGCGGCAACTTCAGTCGGATGGTGGCCGTAGTCGTCGACCACCGTCACGCCGGCCTGAGTCCCTCGCGTCTGATAGCGCCGCTCGGCGCCACGGAACTCCGCCAGGGCGCTGGCAATGCGGTCGAACGGGAGGCCGACCTCGAGGCCGACGGCGACCGCCGCGAGCGCATTCTGCAGGTTGTGCTCGCCGGGAACGTGCAGCGCGATCTCCCCGGTGCCGGTCCCGCCAGGGAGCCCTCGGATCGCGTAGTGGATCCGGCAGCGTCCCGAGTGCCCATCGGTCGACGGAGCTTCACCGCGCACATCGGCGCCGTCCGCGAAACCGTAGGTGACGACGCGCCGCTTCAATCGCGGGATCATCGCCGCAACCGGCGGATTGTCGAGACAGGCCACCACCGCACCGTAGAACGGCACGCGATCGGCGAAATGCTCGAAGGCCTCGACAAGCCGCTCGAACGACCCGTAAGCCTCCATGTGCTCGTGGTCGATGTTGGTGATTACGGCGATCGCCGGTGAGAGCTTCAGGAAGGACCGGTCGCTCTCGTCTGCCTCGGCGACCATCAGTTCGCCGCGCCCCAGGCGCGCGTTGCTGCCGAATGCGCTCAGCCGCCCGCCGATCACGGCGGTGGGATCCAGTCCGCCGCGTTCGAGCATCAGCGCCACCATCGAGGTGGTCGTGGTCTTGCCGTGAGCGCCGGCAATGGCGATGCCGAATCGCAGCCGCATGAGCTCGGCGAGCATTTGGGCCCGGGCGATGACCGGGATCTTGCGGTCGTGAGCCGTCGCGACTTCAGGGTTGTCGAGCGCGATCGCGGACGACACGACGACGACGTCGGCGTCGGCGACGTTGGCGCCGGCATGTCCGATCGCGATCGACACGCCGAGCGCGGCGAGCCGGTCGGTGATCTCCGAGCGCCGGGTGTCGGATCCGGTCACGGTATAGCCCAAATTGGCCACGAGCTCGGCAATGCCACTCATTCCAATGCCGCCAATCCCGACAAAGTGCACTCGTCGTGTGCGTCCGAGAAACTTCATGACGCTGCCAATGCGATGACCCGGTCCACAATCCGGGCCGCCGCGTCGGGCCGGGCGAAGGTCCTGACGGCCGTCGTCATCGCCTCGAGCCGTCCCGGGTCGCCGGCCAACGCCGCCACTGCCGCCGCCAACGAATCGCCCGTCAAGTCCCGCTGCTCGAGCAGCAGGGCGGCGCCGGCACTCCGCGAGCACCTGCGCGTTCTTGCGCTGATGGTCGTCGGTCGCCGCCGGAAACGGCACCAGCACCGACGGCGTCCCGCTGGCAGCCAGCTCGGCCAGCGTCGTCGCGCCGGCACGGCAGATCGCGATCGTTGCGCGCCTCATTTCGTCGGCCACCCGGTCGAGGAACGGTTCCGCGCGGGCGTCGAGACCGGCGCGCTCGTACCCGGCACGGACGTCTCCCACGTCGCGAGGCCCCGTCTGGTGGACGATGCCGAGACCACCAAGCGTCCGCGCCAGCCGCGGCGCTGCCGCCACCATGGCCATGTTGATCGCGTGCGCGCCCTGGGAGCCGCCAAGGACTAGCACTCTGACCAACTTCGAAGTCCGCCCTTCGAAGTTCGAAGTTTCGCGCTCGGCGAAGAATTCCGCGCGTACCGGGTTGCCCGCAACGAACCCCCTCTTCCCAAAATACTGCAGCGTGGCGTCATAGGTCACCGCCGCGGCCCGCACGCGTTTCGCGAGCAGCCGGTTTGTCAAGCCCGGCACGGCGTTCTGCTCCAGCACCATGGTCGGAATTCCGCGCAGCGCCGCAAGGAGCACCACGGGTCCCGAGCTGTAGCCGCCGACGCCAATCACGACGTCCGGCCGGCGTCGCGAGAGCAGCCGCCAGGCGTCGAGAAAAGACAGCGGGAGGAGCACCGCGCCACGCACGCGGGATCCCAGCGCCTTGCCCTTCAACCCCGCACTCCGAATGACGTCGAGCGCGAACCCTTCGGCCGGTACCACGCGGGCTTCCAGCCCCCGGCTGGTCCCCGCGAACGAGACCTCCGCACCCGGGACGCGACGCTGAATCTCGCGCGCCACGGCAATGCCCGGAAAAAGATGCCCGCCGGTGCCGCCACCGGCGATCACAACCGTCAACCCGGTCACATCCGCGACCTTTCGATTCCACGCATCCGCGACGTCCCGTCACTCTCGCGCCTCGATCTCGGCGGCCGCCGTCGCTGACGCCTGCTGCGAGATGTTCATCAGAATGCCCATCGCCGCCAGGGTGACGACCAGCGACGACCCGCCGTTGCTCACGAGCGGCAGCGGAATCCCCTTCGTCGGCAGCAGATTCACGACGACGCTCATATTCACGAGCGCCTGCAACACGACCATCATGGTCAATCCGAGCGCGAGGAGCGACCCGAAGCGGTCCGGTGCGAGCAGAGAGGTCCGGAGGCCGCGCCAGGCGATCATCCCGAACGCCACCAGCGTGAACGTCGTGCCGGCGAGCCCGAACTCTTCCCCGATGACCGCAAAGATGAAGTCGTTGTGCGGCTCCGGGAGATAGAACACTTTCTGGACGCCCGCCATCAGCCCGCGCCCGAAGAGCCCGCCCGACCCGACCGCAATCATTGACTGCACGACCTGGAACCCCGCGCCGAGCTGCTGCGCCCAGGGGTCGAGAAAGGCGTCGAGGCGCCGCCGCCGGTACGCCGAGCCGAGTACGAGCAGAATCGCGGTTGGCAGGAGCAGCATCGCCACGCCAGCGAGGTAGCGGTAGCTGAGCCCAGCCGAGAACATCAGCGTCGTGACGACGGCCGTCAGCACGGTGGCGGTGCCGAAGTCGGGCTGGCACACAATCAAACCGGCGAGGAGCACGGTGACGGCGCCGATCGGCACGATGGTGTAGCCCAGTTCATTCACGCGGTGCATCCGCCGCTCGAGGAGCGCGGCCGTGAAGATCACCGCCACGACCTTTGCCAGTTCGGACGGCTGCCAGGACAGGCTGCCGATCGTGATCCAACGCATCGTCCCTTTCCTGGCGGTGAAGAGAAACACCGCGAGCAGGGCGACGACCGTGATGCCGAGCAGCGTCCAGATGACCACCGGACGCCTGAGCATGTGGTAGTCCACCTTCATCACGACGAGCATCAGGCCCAACCCGAGCGCGGCCCAGACGAGCTGCCGGATCAGGAGGTGGTACGAAGCGCGGTCCGTCGTGTCCGCCTGGACGGCCGAAGCGCTGTACACCATGACCACGCTGGTGCACACGAGCAGCAGCGCGGCCCAGAACAGCATCTTGTCGGACTTCAGTGTTCGCGCCATCGGTTAATTTCAGGAGTGCTCAATAGT
Source organism: uncultured Acidobacteriota bacterium (assembly GCA_963816795.1). Classification (GTDB taxonomy): domain Bacteria; phylum Acidobacteriota; class Vicinamibacteria; order Vicinamibacterales; family SCN-69-37; genus CAWFLT01. The sequence goes on from CAWFLT010000014.1 coordinate 508,347, forward strand.
CATCAGCGCGGGCTGGACAAGGACACCAGCCTCACAGGCCGGGGCGGCCTGTGTTCCCAGCGGCCGGCTCCTCGCCGCCGCACCCGATCTGATGACTACTGAACACTCCTTTCTTGAATGGCGGGGACCCCTGCACCCCGCCAAGCGGCCTTCGCTCCGCTCGCACTTCGCTGCTCGCTCCGCTTCGGCCGCACCATTCACCAGCGTTTCGACCACACCAACTCGCCGGGGACTTCCCGCGCTCACTCCGGACTTCAAGCGCCCTTCACTCCGAACCTCAAGCGCCCTTCACTCCGGACCTCAAGCGCCCTTCACTCCGGACCTCAAGCGCCTTCACTCCGAACCTCAAGCGCCCTTCACTGGCGCGATCGGACCTCAAGCGCCCTTCACTCCGGACTTCAAGCGCCCTTCACTCCGGACCTCAAGCGCCCTTCACTCCGGACCTCAAGCGCCTTTCACTCCGGACTTCAAGCGCCCTTCACTCCGGACCTCAAGCGCCCTTCACTCCGGACCTCAAGCGCCCTTCACTCCGGACTTCAAGAGCACTTCACTCCGTACCTCCCCGTTCCCGTCGAAGTCTGTCCACCTCGGCTTTGAACGCCCGTCCCCGCTCGGCGTAGTCCTTGAACATGTCGAAGCTCGAGCACGCCGGAGCCAGCAGCACGACGCCGCGCTCCGGCGCCATCTCGAAGGCGGCGGCCACGGCGTCCTGCATCGACACGGCGTGGCGCACGGGCACGAGGTCGCCGAGCGCCGCCGCGATCAGCGGGGCGGCTTCGCCGATCGTGACGATGCCGGCCGATCGGGCGGCGATGTCGTCGCGCAAATCCTCGAACGCGCCGCCCTTGAAGCGGCCGCCCATGATGGCGACGACGCCGTCGTCGAAACTCTCGATCGCGCGTCGGGCGGAAATAATGTTGGTCGCCTTCGAGTCGTTCACGAAACGGACGCCGTCAATCTCGGCGACCGATTCGAGCGCGTGCTCGAGACCGCGAAATCCTTCCACCGCCCGCCGCATCGCATCGGCGGGGACGCCGGCGACGCAGCCGACCGCCGCAGCGGCAAGCACGTCGCCGAGCAGATGTCGGCCCGGCAGACGGACGGACGACAACGGCATCAGCGGCACGGCCAGGCCGTCGTCGCGGCGGACGATCTCACCGCCGGCCAGTCCGACCCCGTTCACGAGCACGCTGTCCTGCGCGAAGTCGAACCGCCGCGCCTTCACTCCACGGGCCAGCGCCAGCGATGCCGGATCGTCGGCGTTGATCACGGCCCAATCGTCCGGAGTCTGATTGGCAAAGATCATCGCCTTCGCGCGCGCGTACTCCTCGAACGACGCGTGGCGGTCGAGATGATCGGGAGAGAGATTCACCATTACGGAGATCCACGGATGGAACGTGTCCGTGGTCTCGAGCTGAAAACTGCTGACCTCGACGACATGGACAGCGTCAGGACGCGACTCCGGGACCTGCGACGAGAGCGCCGTCCCGAGGTTGCCGCCGGCAGTGACGTTGAATCCGGCTTCCAGCAGCATCCTCGCCGCCAGCGTTGTCGTCGTCGACTTCCCCTTCGTTCCGGTGATCGCGACGACGCGGCCGGTGAGCCAGCGCGACGCGAGCTCGATCTCGCCGATGATCAGGACACCCGCCCGCCGCGCCGCTTCGATCGCGTGCTGCCCAGGTGGCACGCCCGGACTGATGCACGACCAGATCGGCCGTGGTGAAGAGCGCCTCTCGATGCGGACCGACTTCGACCGTGACGCCCAGTTGCCGCAGCCGTTCGCCGCCCTCGACCGGTGCCGGGTCACTGAGGGTCACGCGGGCGCCGCGAGCGACGAGCAGCTCGGCAGCGGCGATGCCACTCCGCCCGCCGCCGGCGACTACCACGTGTTTGTCCTGCACCGTGAAGCTCATGTCGTCACCTCAGCTTCAAGGTCGCGAGGCTGCACAGCGCGAAGATGATCGAGAGAATGAGGAATCTCGTGATCACCTTGGGCTCCGCCCAGCCGATCAGCTCGAAGTGGTGGTGCAACGGCGCCATGCGGAACACGCGCTTCCCGGTGGTCTTGAACGAGGCGACCTGAATGATGACCGACAGGCCTTCGAGGACGAAGACGCCGCAGACAATCGGCAGCAGCAGCTCCTGCTTGATCAGGATCGCCACGGTGCCGAGCGCGCCCCCCAGCGCCAGCGAGCCGACGTCCCCCATGAAGACGTCCGCGGGATGCGCGTTCCACCAGAGAAAGCCCAGGCTCGCACCCACGAGCGATCCGCAAAAAATCGTCAATTCACCGATCGGCTCGAAGTGCACGAGCAGGAGGTACTTCGCGAAGATCGCATGTCCGGTGACGTACGTGAGCGCGGTGTAGGTGGCGGCCGATACCGTGAACGTGCTGATGGCCAGCCCGTCCAGGCCGTCAGTCAGGTTGACGGTGTTCGACATGCTGACGAGAACGAAGGCCGCGAACGGCACGTACCACCAGCCGATCTCCGGCGTCAGGTTCTTGAAGAAGGGAAACAGCAACTTGGTGTCGTAGAGCGCCGGCGTGCGCGTCGCCAACCAGATCAACGACGCGCCGACCGCCAGAGCAACCACCACCTGGGCGAGCAACTTGTAGCGCGCGTAGAGCCCGTGATGGCTGTGGCGGATGATCTTCAGGTAGTCGTCGGTGAGTCCGATCGCGCCAAAGGCTGCCGTGGCCAGCACCGCGACCCAGATATGCGGGTTCGTCAGATCGGCCCAGAGCATCGTCGCTGAAAACACGGCGGCCAGAATCAGCAGGCCACCCATCGTCGGCGTCCCGGCCTTTGGCTTATGACTGGCGGGACCATCGGATCGCACGACCTGGCCGATCTGGAACTGGCGCAGGCGGCGGATGAACCAGGGCCCGAGGAGCAGACTGAGCGTCAGCGCCGTCAACGTCGCCGCCGCGGTGCGAAACGTGATGTAGCCGACGACGTTCAGGATCGAGATGCTATTGCTCAGCGGGTAGAGGAGGTGCAGGAACATTACGCCCCCCCGCCGTCTGCCAGGCGATCGACAATGACGTCCATGCGCGTGCCGCGGGATCCCTTGACGAGCACCAGATCGCCCGGACGGACGAGACGCGCGATGGCGTCGCCTGCTGAAGCGCTCTCCGAAAACCGATAGACGTGCGAAGCCGCGAGCCCGGCCTCAATGGCACCGGTGGCGAAGCCGTCCGCCGCCGGGCCGCCGACGACGAACAGCTCGTCCACGCCCGCCGCCACCGCGGCGCGGCCGCACTCGGCGTGCAACTCGAACGCCAGGTCGCCGAGCTCGAGCATCTCGCCGAGCGCGGCGATTCGCCGGCCTTCCGTCGGTGTGGCGCGAAGCGCTTCGAGCATCGCGCGCACGGCCGCTGGGCTGGCGTTGTAGGAGTCGTCCACGAGCCGGAGTCCGGACGCGGTCGTCGTCATCGCGCCACGCCGCGCGACCGCGTGCAATTCTGCGATCCGCGCTTCAATCGCGCGGCCCGGCACGCCGAATTCGATCGCCACGGCGACGGCAGCGAGCACGTTCATGAGCTGTGCGCGTCCCGGCAGCGCCACGACAAGGCGCAGCGCGCCGGCCGGCGTCGCGACCACGGCCGTCGTTCCCGCAAACCCGCGGTCGACGATGTCAGACGCGCGCACGGTCGCGTCGTTGCGGATGCCGAACGTGATCACCCGGCCAGCGACGCGATTGACGTGCGACATCACGAGCGCGTCGTCCGCATTGGCAACGATGACGTCCGCGGCGGTCGCGCCCTCGAGAATCTCGGCTTTCGCCGCCGCCACCGCGTCGCGCGAGCCGAAGTGGCCGATGTGCGCGTCGCCGACGTTGATCCAGACGCGGAGGTCCGGCTCGGCGATTCCGACGAGCGTCCGAATCTCGCCAGCGTGATTCATGCCGAGCTCGACCACGGCGACATCCGGGGTGTCGACGAGCTCGGTCAGCGAGAGGGGCAACCCGATGTGGTTGTTGAGATTGCCGCGGTTGCGGTAGACGCGGAAGCGAGTGGCCAGCAGGTCGGCCGTCAGTTCCTTCGTCGTCGTCTTGCCGGCGCTGCCGGTAATCGCGACGACTTTCGCGCCTGAACGCCGGCGGATCTCGCGGCCAAGATCCTGTAAGGCGACCAGCGTGTCCGGGACGACGATGACGGCGGGAACAGATCCGGCGTCCACGTTGCGCTCGACGGCGCGCCTGGCTGAGTCGCGCGACACCACGAGGCCGGCTGCACCGCGACGGATCGCATCTTCAACGAACGCGTGCCCGTCGAACCGGTCGCCGACGAGCGCCACGAACAGCGTGCCGGCGGTGAGAGATCGCGAGTCGGTCGAGACGGCGGTGAACGCCTGATCGGGCGAACCCAGGATCACCTCGCCGCCCGTAGACGCAGCCACCAGCCCGGCGTTCAGCATCAGCGCCGTCATCAGGCCCGTCACACGCGTGAAGCGCGGCGGCGGCCGACCAGGGCCGCCTGCGCTACCTCGACGTCATCGAACGGCAGCGTCCGGCTGCCGATGACCTGGTACTTCTCGTGGCCCTTGCCGGCGATGATGACGAGATCTCCCGCCTTGGCGGTCCGAATGGCCTGTTCGATTGCCTGGCGCCGATCGGGATTGGTCACAAACGGCGTCCCCGATCGCTTGGGCGCCCCCGGATCGGCGGGCGGGACGATGCCGCGCTTGATCTCCTCGATGATCCGGAGCGGATCCTCGGAGCGCGGGTTGTCGGACGTCAGTACGACCAGATCGCTGAGCTTCGCGGCGACGTTGCCCATCAGAGGACGTTTGGTCCGATCGCGATCGCCGCCGCAGCCGAAGACGGTGATGAGCCGCCCCTGCGCGAGCGGACGCGCCGTTTCGAGCAGGTTTCGCAGCGCGTCGTCGGTGTGCGCGTAGTCGACGACGACGCGTACGTCGTCCGCGCTGCCTGAGACGATCTGGAAGCGCCCCGGAACGTTCTCGAGACGGCTGATGCCCGATTCGATGGCGGCCGCGGGCACGTCGAGCCCGATCGCGGCGGCGACGACGCCAAGAATGTTGTAGACGTTCGGCCGGCCGACGAGCGGCGAGCGAATCGACAGCATGCCGCGCGGCGTCTCGACCTGGAACGCGAGCCCTTCGAGCGACGAGTGCACTGCAGTCGCGCGGACATCCGCCGGATGATCGATCGCGTAGGTGATCACGCGCGGACGCTGGGCGGCGAGCTCGTTTCCGCGCGGATCGTCGAGGTTGATGATCGACGGCGCTGACGCTGGCAGCATCTCGAACAGGCGGCGCTTGGCGGCGAAGTACTGCTGCATGTCGACGTGGAAATCGAGATGGTCGCGCGTCAAGTTCGTGAAGATGCCGGCGGCAAACTTGACGTTCGCGACCCGCTGCAGGACCAGGGCGTGCGACGACACTTCCATGGCGCAGGCCTTGAACCCGTTGGCGACCATCTCGCGCAGCAGCCGCTGAATCTCCGACGCCTCCGGCGTCGTATGTGAGGCGTCACGCTCATCGGCCGCAGCCGGCCCCACCCGCACGCTGACGGTCCCGAGCCGGCCGCACGGCAGCCCTGCGGTGTCGAGGACCGACGCCAGCAGGTAGGTGGTGGTGGTCTTCCCGTTGGTGCCAGTCACGCCGACGACGACGAGCTCGTCGCTCGGGTGGCGGTAGTAGATCGCGGCCAGCTCGGCCAGTGCCAGGCGCGCGTCGGCCGTGCGCAGCCAGGGCACGCTGCTCTCTGGAGGCGCGGCGGTCTCGGCGACGATTGCGGCGGCGCCGCGGCGCTCGGCGTCGGCCGCGAAGGTGGCGCCGTCGGCGCGCTGCCCACGGACGGCGACGAAGACCGACCCGGTCGCCACCGCGCGCGAGTCGTGCGCGATGCCGCTGACCGGAACCGCCTGGCGCCCCGCGCGTTCAACCCGCGCCCGGGCGTCTGGTGCCAGCGTGCGCGCGCCGGCGATGAGCTCGCCGAGCGTCATCGATGGCTCCCGGCCGGGGCGGGCAGCGTCAGGTCGCGTTGGAGTTGCAGAACGCTGGTGCCGGCACTCTCGATGGACTCGCCCGGCAGTGGCACCTGGGTGACCACGATCCCCTGGCCATTGATCTTCACGCTCAGGCCAGCGGCGCCGAGCACGCGCAACGCATCGCGCCCGCTCAGGCCGCGCACGTCCGGCATCAGCGCCCGGCCGCCTACCAGCGTGAGCGTCGGCATGCCGGCGGACGTGCGGGTGGCTGTCACCGCTGGACCGTCGAGCGTCGACGACACCACCATGGCCGGCGCCGGGTTGAGCGTCGCCGGCACACCAATCTGCTGGAGCGCCGCGTCGGCGATGCGCTTGAAGATCGGCGCGGCGACGTCGCCGCCGTAGATGCGCCCGGCATGCGGCGCGTCGATGACCACCACGATCGCCAGCGCCGGCCGCCGTGAGGGCACGAACCCGATGAACGAGGCGTTGTAGTCGCTGTCCGAGTAGCGGCCGTTGACGAGCTTGGCGGCCGTTCCGGTCTTGCCGGCGACCTGGTAGCGCGTCAGGGCGGCCTGCTTCGCCGTGCCGCGCTGCACGACGTTCTCCATGATGGTCGTCAGGGTCGCCGCGGTCTCGGCCGTGATGGCCCGACGGATGACCGTCGGCGCGGTCTCCGTGCGGACACCGTTCAGCGTGGTTGCCCGCACGAGATGCGGCTGCATCAGCAAGCCGCCGTTGGCGACGGCGCTCACTGCGGCCGCCATCTGCACCGCGGTGACGCCAACGTGATAGCCCATCGACACCGAGGCCAGTTCGCTCTCCGGCATGCCCGCCGGCCCGTGCACGATCCCTCTCTGCTCACCGGCGAAGTCGGGGGCGATGCGGTCGCCGAAGCCGAAACGACGCACGTACCGCGACAGGCGTTCGGCGCCGACGCGAAGCCCGGCGCGAATCGCACCGACGTTGCTCGACTTCACGATCACGTCTTCGAACGTCAGCGTGCCGTAGCGGTGCACGTCACGGATCGGCGGCCGGCCCTTGAACGTGATGAAGCCGGGGCTGCAATCGATCAAGTCGGACGGCTGCAAGACGCCTTCTTCGATCGCCGCCGACGCGGTGACGATCTTGAACGTCGAGCCGGGCTCGTAGAGATCCTGAATCGCGCGATTGCGCCGCTCGTCCTCGGACGCGCGGCCGTACGCGTTGGGATTGAACGTCGGATAGTTGGCCAGCGCGAGGATCTCGCCGGTCTGTGGATTCAGGACCACGGCGGTCCCGCCCTCCGCCCGGTTGGCCTGCACGCCCGCTTTCAGTTCGCGCTCGACGACGTACTGCAGCGCCAGGTCGATCGTCAGCTCGACGGTCGCCCCGGCCGTGGGCTCCCGTTCCACGCGCGTGAACATCTGCTGCTGCCGCGCGTCGACCTGTACCAGCACCCGGCCGTCCTTGCCGCGGATCTTCTCGTCGAAGCGGGCTTCGAGCCCGCCCAGGCCGCGATTCTCACCGCCGACGTAGCCGATCAGGTGCGCCGCGAGATCGAGCTTCGGGTAGTACCGCCGCGTCTCACCGATCAGCGTGATGCCGTGCAACTCGAGGGCGGCGACGGCATCGGCCTGACGGGGCGAGACGGCGCGCGCCGAGCGCACGACGATCCATCGCCCGTCGCCTTCGAGACGCTCGGTCAGTTCCTTGATTTCGGTGGGCGTGCAGTCGCCCAGCGCGCGGCAGAGCGCCGCGACCGTCGCCGCGTCCTTCTTGACCTCCACGGCATCGGCGACGATCTTTGCCGCATCCACGGAATAGGCCAGCACCGTGCCGTGCCGGTCGACGAGATCGCCGCGGATGGCGGTCGGCATGATGATGTCGACCTGCTGCTGCCGCGCGCGCGCCGCCAGCACGTCGTGGCGGATGACTTGCAAATACACCAGCTTGCCTTCGAGCACGACCGCCCAGATCGCGAGCGCGGCGAGAATGACGCCGACGCGTGCGCGAACCAGCCGCCGCCACTGCTGCTCGAAGGACGCCTCGGGCCGCTCCGCGGTGTCGAGGAGATCGCTGCTACGGGAATCGCTCCGGCGGGCACCTCTCCTGGCCGCGCGATCGAGAAGACGCTTGATCATGGCACCCCTCAGCGCGCGTGCGCGACGATCGCCTTGTCCGGGATGGCCGGACGAACGCGCTCGATGACGAGCGTGTTCTTCTCGGTCGGCAGCTGCATCTGCAGCAGGCGCCCGGCGCGGTCCTCGAGCTCCTGCGGCCGCCGCAGCGTCTCGAGCTCGAGCCGGAGCTTGCGGTTCAGCGATTCTTCGACGGTCTGCTGCGCCCGCATTTCTTCGAGGCGGTAGCCGCTCGTGATGATCCGGAGATGCTGCCAGGCGGAGAACAGCAGCATCGCCACGATCAGGCCCGCCAGCAGCAGCGTGCGCCGGAACTGACGCTTCTGCTCGAAGTCGATCTCCCGAACAACCGGGTTGTTCCGGATGTCCTTCTTGATGGCGTATTCCAGTTCGATGCTCATGCCGCCCTTTCGAGCACTCGGAGCCGTGCGCTTCGCGCGCGGGGATTGCGATCGACTTCGTCCGGCTGCGGATCGATCGGGCGCCGGGTGACGAGGGTGGCGGTGCCGGCCGCGGCGAGCCGCCGCATGGCGTGCTTCACTTCACGATCTTCGATCGAGTGAAACGCGATGACGGCGAGCCGGCCGCCCGGCTGGAGCACGGATGCGGCGGTATCGACAAAGGCCGCGAGGCCGTCGATCTCGGTGTTCACCCAGATGCGGAGGGCTTGAAACGTGCGCGTGGCCGGATCGAGGCGCTGCCATTTGCCGCCGCCGGCCGCGCGGCGGACAACGCCGGCGAGGTCGCCGGTCGTCTGCAGCCGTCCGGCGTCGCGCGCCGCGACAATCGCGCGCGCCACGCGACGGGAGTGGCGCTCGTCGCCGAACCGGAAGATCAGATCCGCGAGGGTGCGTTCATCGACGGCGTGGAGGCGATCCGCCAGCGTCTCGCCGCGCGACTGATCCATCCGCATGTCGAGGGGGCCGGCCTGCTTGAAGCTGAAGCCTCGGGCCGGGTCATCGACCTGCATGGACGAGACGCCGAGATCGGCTACTGCGCCCGCGATCTGTTCCACTCCGCACCGCCCCAACACCGACGCCAAGTCCCGATAGTCCGCGTGGACGAGCAAGACGCGCTCGCCGGCGCCGGCCAGTCTCGCCTTGGCGTGCGCGAGAGCAGCCGTGTCGCGGTCGATTCCAATCACCCGCCCGGCGCCCGCCGCGAGGAGCGCCGCGCTGTGTCCGCCCAGGCCGACCGTGCAGTCGACATACACACCGTCGGGCCGGGGCGCGAGGTGCGTGACCACCTCGTCCACCAGCACCGGCACGTGGGCCGGATCAGATTCCGTACTCCGCGAGCGCTCGTCCGTCGTCATCCGTGAACGCCTCGCGGTTGAGCTTCGCCAGGAACCGCTCGTGGTTCCAGACTTCGAGGTGATCGAGCTGGCCGAGCACGTCGACGTCCCCCGTCCATCCCGGCCGCCTCACGCAGCCGGGGCGGCAGCGACACGCGCCCCTGCGAGTCGAACTCGGTCACGAGACCGTAGTAGTTGACCCGGTCGAGAAACTTCACGCGAGCCGGGTGCGTACTAGGCATCGCGGCGATGCGCTGCTCGATCGCGAGCCAGGCCGCCATCGGATAGATGCGGACCGAGTCGCCGGAGAGACTGGTGATGTACAGAGCGCTCGCGCCGTGCTGTTCTTCGACGAGCGCCCGAAAGGCGTTCGGAATCTTCAGCCGTCCCTTGCCATCGATCTTGGCGGAATAGCTACCCCGAAGCACCTTTACTCCACTTCTCTCCAAATATTTCCACGCGATGGTAGAAGTACCTATCGGCTCTGTCAACCGCAAAGTACAGAGCCCGTAGAGGTTACGTTTTTATTTCGCCTGTCCACTGGGCGGGACGACAGGGAAGAAAGAGCGTAGGTGCGCGACGCGTGGTACCATCTTCGGTCCCTCATGTTGCGCGCCGGGCTCGTCGGACTCCCCTCGTCAGGTAAGACCACGCTCTTTCAGCTCATGACGAGCGCGCGGGAAGCGCCCCGGCCCCAAGGCCGGGCCGATGCCAATGTCGGCGTCTCGCGCGTGCCCGACGATCGGCTCGACCAGCTGACCGCGCTCTTCAATCCGAAGAAACGCGTGCCGGCGACGGTCGAGTTCGCCGACATGGCCGCGGGCCGCAGCGACGCGAAGTCGCTCGTCGATGTCGCGGCGTATCGCAATGCGGATGCGCTGCTCCATGTCGTCCGCGCATTTCACGATCCCTCTGTGCCGCATCCGCAGAGCACAGTGGATCCGGCGCGCGATCTGCGCACGATCGAGGACGAGCTCATCCTGGCGGATCTCGGCGGCGTCGAACGGCGTCTCGAACGGCTGGAAAAGGACCTCAAGAAGACGCCCAGCGCCGATCTCAAGAAAGAGCAGGAGATCCTGGTGCGGGGACGCGCATCGCTCGAGGCGGGACGCGCGCTGCGGACGCTCGGTCTGTCGGGCGAGGAGGCGCGACGGCTCCGTGGCTTCCAGTTCCTGTCGGCCAAGCCGCTCCTCATCGTGATGAACCTCGACGAAGCGGACGCTGCGTCGGCCGATGCCCCCGACAGCGCCCCGGCGATTCGCGCCTTTCTCGATGACACCAGTGCGGCGCTCGTTGGCGTGTGCGCGAAGATCGAGCTCGAGATCGCGCAGCTCGATCCGGCAGATGCGCAGGCGTTCATGGCCGACCTCGGGCTCCGTCAGTCGGGCCTCGATCGCGTGATTCGCGCCGCCTACGATCTGCTCGGCTACATTTCGTTCTTCACGGTCGGCGAAGACGAGTGCCGGTCGTGGTCCATTCCCCGGGCGATTACCGCGCCGGAAGCGGCTGGCGCGATTCACTCCGACATTCAGCGCGGCTTCATTCGTGCGGAGGTCGTTCCCTACGATCGGCTGCTCGCGCGCGGATCGCTCGCCGCCTGCCGTGAGCACGGTGAGTTGCGCCTCGAGGGCAAGGAGTATCTGGTCGCTGACGGGGACGTCATCGAATTCCGGCATGCCACCTAACCCGGATTGTTCATGAGGGCCCACCCATCCCCAGCGTTCGTGAACAATGCAGGCTAAGCGGGTCGTCGTGTGCGAGGCCCAGGTGCCGTTCGTGCAGGGCGGCGCCGAGTTTCACGTGCGCGAGCTGGTGCGGCATCTGCGCTCGCACGGGCACGACGCCGAAATCGTGAGCGTGCCCTTCAAGTGGTACCCGAAGGCCGAGATTCTCGCGCATGCCGCCGCCTGGCGTCTGCTCGATCTCAGCGAAAGCAACGGCCGCCCGATCGACGTCCTCATCGCCACGAAGTTCCCAACCTATTTCGCCCGCCATCCGCACAAGGTGGCGTGGCTCATTCATCAGTACCGCGCGGCGTATGAGCTCGCCGGCACCCCGTTCAGCGATTTCGATCACACCGAGGCCGACGTCGCGCTCCGCGATCGCCTGATTACGCTCGACACGGCCATGCTCGGCGAATGCCGGCGCGTGTTCGCCAACGCGCGGAACACCGCCGAGCGGGCGCGGCGCTACAACGGCGTCGAGGCCGAGCCGCTCTACCATCCGCCGCGGCTCGCGGAACGGCTGCACGGCGGCGAGTCCGGCCAGTACGTGCTCTCCGTCGGGCGTCTCGAGGCCGTCAAACGCGTCGACCTGGCCGTGCGCGCGATGGCTCATGCTCCGGGCGCGCTGACGTTGGTGGTGGCGGGCACGGGGACCATGCGATCGGCGCTCGAAGCGCTCGCGGCCGAGCTCGGCGTCGCGGATCGCGTCCGCTTCGCCGGCGAGGTGGATGACGACGAGATCGTGCGGTTGTATGCGGGCGCGCTCGGAGTAATCTTTCCTCCGTACGATGAAGACTACGGCTACGTCACGCTCGAGGCGTTCCTGGCCGGCAAGCCCGTCATCACCACGACGGACGCCGGCGGCCCGACGGAATTCGTGGAGGACGGCGTGAACGGCTGGGTGACGGCGCCCGATCCGGCGGCGCTCGGCGCCGCGATCGGCGCTCTCGAGGCCAATCGCGCGCGCGCCGCCGCTCTCGGTGCGGCCGGTCAGGCGCGCGCACGCGGCATTACCTGGGACGGCGTCGTCGACCGCCTGCTCGCCGATGCGTGATACCAAGCTCATCATCCAGATTCCGTGCCTGAACGAAGCCGGCACGCTGCCCGCGACGCTCGCTGACCTGCCGCGTGAGATCGCCGGCGTCCAGCGCATCGAGTGGCTCGTCATCGACGACGGATCGACCGACGGCACGAGCGAGGTCGCGCGCGCGCACGGGGTCCATCACGTCGTCCGGTTCCGGCGGCGCAAGGGGTTGGCGGCAGCGTTCATCGCCGGCATCGATGCCGCGCTGAAGCTCGACGCCGATTACATCGTGAACACCGACGCCGACAATCAGTACGCGGCCGGCGACATCGCGCGCTTGATTGCGCCGCTCGTGCAGCGGACAGGCCGACATCGTCATCGGCGATCGCAACATTCGCGATGTCAAGCACTGGTCGTGGCAGAAGAAGTGGCTGCAACGCATCGGCAGCTGGGTCGTCCGTCAGGTGTCAGGGACCGAAGTCCCCGACACGACCAGCGGATTCCGCGCCTACACCCGCGAAGCGGCGCTCCGAATGTCGATCGTCTCCGAGTTCTGGTACACGCTCGAGTCGATCATCCAGGCGGGCAAACGGCGGATGGCGATCGCGCACGTCGAGGTCGCCACCAACGCGCGGACGCGGCCTTCGCGCCTGTTCGACAGCCTGTTCGCCTACATCAAGCAGTCGGCGGCAACGATCGTGCGCATTTACATGATGTACGAGCCGCTCAAGGTCTTCACCTACGTCGGCTCGATCGTGTTCCTCGCCGGGTTCGCGATCTCGCTGCGCTTTCTCTACTTTTACTTCTTCTTTCCCGCCCTGAGCGACGGCAAGATCCAGTCGCTGATTCTCTCGGCCGTCCTGATGCTCGTCGGCTTCCAGGTCGTCATGATTGGTCTCGTCGCCGACGCGATCTCCGGCATCCGCAAGCTGCTCGAGGACACGCTCTACCGCGTGCGCCGGCTCGAGCTCGACCGGCCCGCGGATCCGGACGAGCAGCTGGAGCCCTGATGGCGGATCCCGGCAGCGTTTCGATCGTCATCCCCGCCTGCAACGAATCTGGCGCGATTGCCGACGTCGTGCAGGCGCTCCTCGCGGCGGCGCCCTGGCGTGAGGTTCTGGTGATCGACGACGGCTCGACCGACGACACGGCCGCTGTCGCCGAGGGCGCCGGCGCACGCGTCGTGCGCCATCCGTACAACAAGGGCAACGGCGCCGCGGTCAAAACCGGAGTTCGGACCGCCACCGGCGAGTACATCCTGATCATCGACGCCGATGGTCAGCACCAGCCGGCCGACGCGCTGCGTCTGACTTCTCGCCTTGGCGAGTACGATCTCGTCGTCGGCGCGCGATCGAACGAGACGCAGGCAGGATCGACGCGCCGGTTCGGCAACGCCGCGCTCAACCGGCTGGCGTCGTTTCTGACCGAGCACGAGATCCCCGATCTGACCTCGGGCTTTCGCGCCGCGCGGCGCGAATATCTGGTCGAGTTCCTGCCGCTGCTTCCGAACGGCTTTTCGACACCGACCACGACGACGCTCGCCTTCCTCAAAGCCGGCTACAACGTGCTGTTCGAACCGATCGAGGCCCGGCCGCGCGTCGGCACGTCGAAGATTCGCTTGTCCCGCGACGGCCCGAAGTTCTTCCTGATTGTGCTGCGCGTGGTCATGATCTTCAGTCCGCTTCGCGTCTTCCTGCCGATCGCGGCGGCGGCGTTCGCGGTCGGCGCCGGGTACGGCACATACACGATCGTCACCGACTCGAACGTCACCGACTCGGCAGTGCTCCTCATCGTCCTGGCGGTCATCGTGTTTCTGGTGGGGCTGGTGTCCGAGCAGATTGCCGCCCTCCGGTTCGATGCCCGCCGATAACACCACACGCGTCTTGCTCGCCGTGGCCTGCGCGGGCGTGATTCTCCGCCTGGCGTTCGCGTTTGGCTACTGGACAGGCGAGGTCATGACGCGCGATGAGCGCGAGTACCTCTCGCTCGCGCGCAGCGTCGCCGCGGGCGACGGCTTCGTCTACGACGCAATCGTGGCGAATGGCCCCGTCGATCCGTTCGGACGCGCACCAGGCTATCCGGTCTTTCTCGCGCTGGTCGGCGGAGGCCGTGCCGTAACCGACTCGGTGCCCGGAAGCGTCAAGGCCGCGCAGGCGGTCGTTGGCGGCGCGGGCGTGCTGCTCGTCGGGCTGCTCGCGCGACGCCTGGCGGGACGACGCGCGGCGATCGCTGCCGCAGCGATCGCCGCCGTGTATCCGCCACTCGTCTGGATCGGCAGCTACGCGTTCAGCGAGGCGATTTTCTGGCCGCTCGGGCTGTGGGTAGGACATCGGGTGTCTTTTTACGAAAATCGTAAAAAGACACCCGATGTCTTTTTCACTGGCCTGCTCACCGGCGTCGCCGTCCTCGTGCGGCCGGCCATGTTGTTCTTTCTGCCGCTCGCCGCGATCTGGTTCGTGTGGACGCGCCGGCCGATGCTCGCGGCCGTGTTTCTGGTCGGCGCGGGCCTCGTGATCGCGCCGTGGACGGCACGCAACTACGCGCACTACGGGCGGTTCGTGCTCGTCGCCTCCGAAGGCGGCGTCACGTTCTGGACCGGCAATCATCCCCGCGCGCGTGGCGAAGGCGATCTGGCGGCCAACCTGGATCTCAAGCAGGAGCAGCTGGCCCTGCGCGACCGTTACCCGTCGCTGTCAGAAGAGGAAATGGAACCCATTTACTATCGCGAAGCCCTCGCCTGGATCCGATCGCATCCGCTCGACTGGCTGCGGCTCGAATTACGGAAAGCGTTCTACCTGGTCGTGCCGATCGGCCCGTCGTACACCCTGCACTCGACGCGTTACTATCTCGCGTCCGTGATCTCGTACGCGACCATCCTGCCGCTTGCGATCCTGGGTGCCGTCCGCCTGGGACGCGGCGTCGCGCGCACGCCGGGGCTCTGGCTCCTGGTGGCATCGGCCGTCGCCGTCTGTTTCGTCTTTTTCCCGCAAGAGCGTTTCAGAATTCCGGTCATCGATCCGGCGCTGGCCGTGCTCGCGGGCACGTTGTTCCGCGACCGCGCCGAGGTCGGCGCATGAAGCTCCTCATCGTCCTTCCCACCTACAACGAGCGCCCGAACATCGAGCGCGTCACCGAAGGCATTCTTCGGCACGACTTCGCCCACCTGCTGGTCGTCGACGACGGCGTCGCCGGATGGCACCGGGCAGATCGCCGACGCGCTGGCCGCGCGTCATCCCGGCCGCATCGAGGTCCTGCACCGCCAGGGACCGCGCGGTCTGGGGCTGGCGTACGTCGACGGGCTCAAGCGTGCGCTCGAGAGCGATGCGGACGCGATCGGCCAGATGGACGCGGATCTCTCCCACGATCCGAAGTACCTGCCGGATCTGGTCGCCGGCCTCGACCGGCACGACCTGGTCATCGGCTCGCGCTATCTTCGCGGCATCAGCGTCGTGAACTGGCCGCTCCACCGCATCGCGCTGAGCGCGTTCGCCAATCGCTACATTCGCACCGTGACGGGCGTCTACGTCACCGACTGCACGGGCGCCTATCGCGTCTGGCGGCGGGACGCGCTGGCGCGGCTCCCGCTCGTGAACGCCCGGGCGAACGGCTACGCGTTTCTCACCGAGATGCTGTACGAGGCGTCTCGCATGGGCCTGCGTATCGGCGAAGCGCCGATCGTGTTCGTCGAGCGGCAGGAAGGCTACTCGAAAGTGTCGACGCCCGTGCTGCTCGAATCGCTGTTGACGCCGTGGCGCCTCCTGTTCCGCGGTGGACGGGTCAGCGACCCTCCAAGCGATGAGGCAACGGGGCAAGAGGCAATGGGGCAAGTGCAACACCGCGAAGGCGCGAGCGTAGCGAGCGACCTGAGCGTCCGAAACGTGGGGGTGGGGCCCCACGCGGCCAAAAGAAGTGGGCCCTGAGGCAATGCGTCACGTTGTCGTCATGGTCGCCACGTCGTATCCCCGCTTTCCGGGCGACGGCGTGGGCAGCTTCATGGAGCCGATCGCCAAAGGCGTGGCCGCGCGCGGCCACGACGTGCACCTGGTCGCCCCGTGGCATCCGGCCATCACGCGGCCCAAAGTCGAAGACGGCGTCTCCTTTCATTTCTTCCATTACGCGCCGATCGCCTCGCTGTCCGTGTTTGGCTATGCGGCCGGACTCCGCGCGGACACGCAGCTGCGCGGCGCCGCCTGGGCCGTCGCCCCGCTGGCGCTCGCGAGCGGCATGTGGAAAGCGATGCGCGTCGCTGCCAAGAAGCGCGCGACCGTCATGCACGCGCACTGGGTCGTCCCCGGCGGCGCGATCGCGGCGGCCGTCCGCGGCGGCCGTCCGCTCGTGGTCAGTCTCCACGGCTCGGACGTGTTCGTCGCCGAGCGCAACGCGCTGGCCGGGTACGTCGCGCGCGGTGTCTTCGGCCAGGCGCACTGGGTGACCGCCTGCAGCGACGACCTCGCCACGCGGGCGGTCGCGCTCGGGGCCGATCGGGAGCGGACCGAGACGGTACCCTACGGCGTCGACACGCGGCGGTTCGCGCCCGATGCGCGCGTGCGCGCTGCCGTGCGCGCCGAGCTCAGCCTCGGCGATCGGCCGTTCGTGTTCAGCGCCGGCCGGCTGGTCCGCAAGAAGGGCTTCGAGTACCTGATTGATGCGGCCCGCCTGTTGCGACAGTCGGTCCCTGACGTGCAAATCGCGATCGCCGGCGATGGCGACCTCCGCGACGAGCTGGCGGAACGCGCGCGATCGGCTGGCGATGCCGTGTGGCTCCTGGGCAACCGGTCGCAGTCGGACATCGCGCGGCTGGCGGCGGCCGCCGACCTCATCGCCGTGCCGTCGGTGCGCGACGACGCCGGCAACGTGGACGGCCTCCCGAACTTCGCGCTCGAGGCGCTCGCCAGCGCGACGCCGGTCGTCGCCACGCGCGCCGGCGGACTGCCCCAGGCGATCGACGACGGCGCGAACGGCCGGCTGGTCGCCGAACGTGACGCCGGCGCACTGGCGGCGGCCATCGACGACCTGCTGCGGCATCCCGACACCGCGCGGCGGCTCGGTGCGGCGGCGCGAGCGCGTGTCGAGCGCGAGTTCGGCTGGTCGCGCGTCGCGGAACGCTTCGAGGCGGCCTACGATCGCGCCGCCCGCTGAGTCAGATTTCTTGTCGGCTCAGTGAGGGCGTGTTACGTTTGGGGGCCATTCGATGACTGCTGGTGCCGAACCGCGCCCTGTCGGCCTGACCGTGTTCTTCCCCGCCTACAACGACAGTGGGACGATCGCGAGCCTGGTGATTTCGGCGCGCAAGGCCGCCGCCCAGCTCACCTCCGACTTCGAGATCATCATCGTCAACGATGGCAGCGCCGATCGCACGGCGGAGATCGCAGACGAACTGGCGCGCACGTACCCGGAAGTCCGCGTCGTGCACCATCCGAAGAATCGCGGCTACGGCGGGGCACTACGAAGCGGCTTCGCGAATGCGACGAAGGAGCTCGTGTTCTACACCGACGGCGACGCGCAGGACGATCCGGACGAGCTGCGAGTGCTCTGGCCGCAGATGACCGACGCCGTGGACCTGGTCAACGGATACAAGATCAGCCGCTCCGATCCGTTCCACCGGATTGTGATCGGACGCGTGTATCACTACACGGTGAAGACGCTGTTCGGGCTCTCGGTGCGCGACGTGGATTGCGATTTCCGCCTGATCCGCCGCCGCGTGTTCGATCGCGTGTCGCTCGAGCACAACAGCGGCGTCATCTGTCTGGAGATGATGAAGAAAATCCAGGACGCCGGGTTCCGGATCGCGGAAGTCCCGGTCCATCATTACCACCGCGTCTTCGGGAAATCACAGTTCTTCAACGTCCGCCGCCTCGTTCGCACCGCGACGGACGTCGGCAGGCTATGGGTCCAGCTGGTGCTGTTTCGCGGCAGCCGCCGCAGCGTCGGGGCGGCGACGGAACCGGCGGTCCGTTCCCGCCTCCGCTGATCGTCGTGGACTCGCCGGAGACAACGAGCGCATGACGTCACGCGTCCCATTTCTCTCGCTCACGCCGGGCCCCGACGCCGCGGCCATCGCGCAGGGCATCGAGCGCGTCATCCAGCGCGGGTGGTTCATCCTCGGTCCCGAAGTGACGGCGTTCGAAGAAGAGTTTGCGGCCGCGTCCGGCGCCCGCTTCGCGGTCGGCGTCGGCACGGGCACCGACGCGCTCGCACTCACGCTGCGAGCGCTCGGCATCGGCGCCGGCGACGAAGTGATCACGGCGCCGCTTTCGGCGGCGTTCAGCGCTCTGGCGATTGTGATGGCCGGCGCGACGCCGGTGTTCGCCGATATCGACCCGGCACGACTCACGCTCGATCCCGCGGCCGTCGAGGCCGCGATCACGCCGCGGACGCGGGCGATCATGCCGGTGCACCTCTACGGTCAACCCGCGGATCTCGCGGCCATCGACGCCATCGCACAGCGCCACGCTCTTGCCGTCGTCGAAGACGCGTGCCAGGCGCACCTTGCGACCGCGGGCGGACGCCCGGTGGGCACGATCGGTATCGCTGGCGCGTTCAGCTTCTATCCGACGAAGAATCTCGGCGCGCTCGGCGATGGCGGCGCGGTGGTGACCAACGACGCGGCGATCGCCGAGAAACTGAAGCGCCTGCGGAACGGTGGCCAGACGGTTCAGTACCGTCACGACGAGTTTGGCGTCAACAGCCGGCTCGACGAAATACAGGCGGCGATTCTGCGCGTGCGTCTGGCGTGGCTGCCGGAGTGGACGACGAGGCGGCGCGAACTGGCGGCCCGATACCGGCAGGGCCTCGCGGGCGCACCGGTGGACGTGCCGCCGGAGTGCGATCCTGGCCACGTCTATCATCTCTTCCCGATTCTGAGCGCCGGCCGGGATCTGCTGCAGGCGCACCTGGCTGCCCGAGGCATCGGCGCGCTCGTGCACTATCCCCTCCCGATTCCTCGTCAACGCGCGTTCGCGCATCTGGCGTCCTCGCCGCAGCCGGTCGCCGAACGCATCGCGAAGAGCGTCCTGTCGCTTCCCCTGCACGCGCTCATGTCGGACGCCGACGTGGACGTCGTGATCGCCGCGGTCCATGACTGGCGTCCCGCCTGATTTCGTGGACGGACGCTGGCGATGAGCCGCCTCGCCCTGGCGGCAGTGCTCGTTGGATACCTGCCCGGCGCCCTCGCGTTCCGGTTGCCGATCGCCGATCGGGCCCGGCGCGCGGCGCTCGCGGCCGAAGAGCGCGTGTTCTGGCACGTCGTGCTGAGCATCGGCTGGTCGCTCGCGCTGGTGATGGCGCTGGCGGCCGCCGGACAGTACTCGCTGCTCCGTCTCCTGATCGTGAATGGCGTCGCGTGCGCGATCATGATCGGTGCCGCGCGGAGCCGCCTCGGCCTACGACGGCACGGCAGCTCGGGTCACGTGGACGGCGTTGCTGCCGCTGGCGATTCTCGCGATCGGCATCTGGCGGTTTCCGCCGCCGTCTGAGTACATCATCGGCGGAAGAGATCCCGGCAGCTACATCAGCGAAGGCGTCCAAATCGCGAAGACCGGCGCGCTGGTGATTCCGGATCGCGTCGCGGCGGCGGTCCCGGCAGCCGTGCGCGGCCTGTTCTTTCCGCCGCACCCGAGCCAGGAGTACTACAGCACGCGATTCATGGGGTTCTTCCTGCTGGATCCGGACAGCGGTCGCGTCGTCGGACAGTTCCCGCATTTGTACCCGGCGTCGATCGCGATCGGATTCGACGCCGCCGGATTGAGCGGCGCACTCTGGACGGTCGTCTGCTGGACCGCGTTCGGCCTGCTCGCCGTGTACTTCGCTGGCGCGCGGCTGGTCGGCAAGCCGGCGGCGTTCGCGGCCACGCTCCTGCTCGCCGTCCACTTGATCGAGCTCTGGTTCGGCCGCTACCCGAACTCGGAAGTCGTGATGCAGGCGCTGCTCTTCGCGGCCCTGCTCGCCTTCGCGCGGGCGCATCAGGACGACGACGCGTTTTTCGGTGCGGTGGCAGGGACGCTGTTCGCGCTGCTCATTTTTCTTCGGATCGATGCCCTCCTGGTGCTGCTGGGCGTCGCAGCGGCAACGGCCCTGTCGTGGCTCGTCGATCGCCGGCCGCCTCGGCTGAGTTTCGTGGTGACGCTCGCGGCCGGTGGCGGCGCTGGCGTGGTTCTATCTCACCGGCCCGCTGCGTGCTTATTTCTGGCTGCCGCTCACGTATCTTCGCAACCTGCCGCTCGGCCCGATCGTGATCGCGGTGGCGGCGTGCGCCGGACTCGCCGCGGCGCTCATCGCACTGAGAGAGCGGGTCGCTCCCCGGGTCCGGACGCTGTTGCCGATGGCGATCGCCGCCACGCTCCTGACGTCTGCGGTGTACGCGCTGTTTCTGCGGCAGCCGGGCGGCCGGCTCGCGGAGGCAGATGCGTTCGCGTTCCGCACGTTTGTCGAGGTCTATCTCTTCTGGCCCGGCCTTGCGCTGATGCTCGCCGGACTCGTGATCGTCGCGCGCCGCGACTTCTGGCGGGATCCGGCATTGTTCCTGGTCATCACCGCCTTCTCGCTGTTTCTTTTCTACAAGATCAAGATCGTGCCCGAACACTTCTGGATGAGCCGGCGGTTCCTCCCGGTGATCCTGCCGGGGGCGCTGCTCTTCGCGGCCGCCGCGGCGATTGGGCCACCGGGTCCCGGATGGTTGCGCGGATGGCGCCTGGCGCGCATCGCGATCGGGGCGGTCGTGCTCGGCGTTCTGGGCTGGCAGTATGCTGCCGCGGCGGCGCCGCTCACGCCGCCATCGGGAGTACGAGAACATCACGCGCACGATCGAAAAACTGAACGCGCTGTTCGCCGAGCGGGACCTCGTCATCGTCGAGGGACGCGACGCCGGTTCCGACACGCACGTGCTGGCGCTGCCGCTGGCGTACATCTACGGCCGCGACGCGCTCGTGCTGTTCTCGCCGCGGCCGGACAAGCAGCAGCTCGCGGCCTTCCTCGAGGACGCGTTCCGGCGCTACGCGCGGGTCCTGTTCATCGGCGGCGGCGGCACCGACCTGCTGTCGCGGCGCATCGGCGCGGCGCCGGTCACCGACGGCCGCGTGCAGGTCAAGGAATATGCGGTGGCGCCGTGGAACAGCTATCCGGTGGGCGTCCGCCGCAAGGACTTCGACTACACCGTCTACGACTTGTCTCTCGATCGGCCTCGCACCGAAGCGTTCTCACTCGACGTCGGCTTCGAGGACGATCTGCACGTCGTCCGCTTCCATGCCAAAGAGCAGACCGAAGGACGCTACTTCCGGTGGACGGGCGCGCAGTCGTTCATCGCCGTGCCTGGCTTGACCGGCGTCGAGCGGACGCTGGAGTTCGTCATGCATGACGGCGGCCGTCCGGCCCAGGTGGAGCCGGCGCGCGTCCAGGTGTTCTTCAACGACGTGCCGCTTGGCGTCATCGACGTCGGCAAGGGTTTCACGACCTACCGTCTCGACCTGCCGGCCGATGCGGTCCGCCGCGCCGGGGCCGAGGATCAACCGGCGCAGATCCGGCTCCTCTCGACGGTGTGGAGTCCCAAGCGCACGCTCGGCCTCAACGACGATCGCGAGCTCGGCGTCATGATCGACAAAGTGGAAATACACTGACAGGCAGGCGGCGGCGACGACCGCGCGCCGCACTGACTCGATGACTGCCAACGACCTCCAGATCTATGACCCGCGCGAGCGATTCGCTCGTGCGCGTGGCGGATGCCGTGCTGGCGCCGCTCGGCTGGTGGCAGCGCCGTCGCCAGCCGTCGCCCGGTGCGGCGCGTGCTGCTCCTCCGGCTCGAGCGCATCGGCGATCTGCTGATGGTGCTCGACGCGATCCGCGACGCACGCGCGGCGTGGCCGGCGGCGGAGATCGATCTGGCGATCGGATCGTGGAACGTGCCGCTGGCGCAACTGATCCCGGAGATCACCCGCGTCGTCACACTCGACGCCCCGTGGCTGGCGCGCGGCGGGTCAGGCCAGACGTGGCCGGCGATGATCGCCCGTGCGCGCGGCTGGCGCGCGGCCAAGTACGACGTCGCGATCAACTTCGAGCCCGACATCCGCAGCAACTTCCTCACGTGGCTGAGCGGAGCGCCGCGGCGGTTCGGCTACTGGACCGGCGGCGGCGCGGCGTTCCTCACGAACGCGGCGGCGTACGAGCCGCGGGATCACGTCGCCACGAACGCCCGCCGGCTGGTGGCGAGTGCGGCCGGCCGGACCGACGGCGAATCGCCGGCGCCGGTGACTGCAGGGCCGCGGCTCATTGCGCCGCCCGAAGCCGTCGCGCAGGCGGCGGCGCTCCTGGCCGGTGCCGCGCGCCCGCTCGTCGGGATTCACGCGAGCGGCGGCCGGGAATCCAAGCAGTGGCATCTCGATCGGTTCGCGGCCGTGGGCCGGCGTCTTTCTGAATCGCACGGCGCGACCATCGTGCTGACCGGAGGGGCAGACGATCGGCCGATCGTCGATGCCGTGCGATCCGGTCTGGCTGGCGCACGTGTCATCGATGCGAGCGGCGCGGTGGATTTGACGACGCTCGCGGCGCTGCTCGCACGGCTCGACGTGCTCGTCACGGGCGACACCGGGCCGATGCACCTCGCGGCCGCGATGGGCACGCCAATCGTGGCGCTCTTTGGCCCGTCGGCCCCGTGGCGGTATGGCCCGCTCGCCGCGCGGCAACGGGTCGTGCGCGTCGATCTGCCGTGCAGCCCCTGCGGCCAGGTCCGGCTTCCTCCCGAGCGCTGCCGCGGTCACGTGCCCGACTGCATGGATGGCATCCAGGTCGACGCCGTGTGCGCCGCCGCCGCCGATCTCCTGGCAGCAAGCGAGCGCGGTGCCGGCATGACCCCGGCGACGGTGGTCTGCTACACGGCGCAGGGCCACGAAATCCACACCGACCTCGCGTCGCTTCTGACGCCGGATTTACGCGAAATTGCGCGGCGGGAGGCCAACCAGTGGATCAAGCGCCTGCGCCTGGTGCGCTACGGCGATCAGACGATGCGCGATCGGTTCACGTATCGCGGCGACTCGCTGTGGTGGTTCACCGAGCTCTACCTGCACAAGATGCGCAAGCTCGACCGCGCCGTGTCGGTGACACTGGCGCTGGAGGCCGCACGTGAACGGCATGGCGCCGCACGGCTGGCAGTGGAAACCGCGGACCTCGTCACGCGCGACGCCGCCCACGCGTTCGGTCGCGCGCACGGCGTGCCGGTGGAAACGCGCGGCCGCGACATCGAACGCCGGCGTCACGCGTGGCCGAGCTATCTCGTCGGCCTTTCGGCCACGCTGTCTCGACTGCGCCCGTCGCTGCCGTCACCGCGTCCGGCGCCGGCCGTCGTCGCCGCCTTCGTGCACAGCGCGTTCTGGCGCGCGGGCGGCGAGAACGGGGCGCATCAGGAGAGTTACATCGGCCCCGTGCTCGATGCCGTGGCGGCGCGTCTGGCGCCCGGCGATCTCGCCTGCGTCGGCGTCGGACCCCGCCGCAACTTTCGCGCGCGAAAGTGGTGGGATCCGGTGGTCGGATCGAGCACGGTCCATGACCTGGTGACGCCGATCGAGCGGCTGGCGCCGCGCGAGCGGCTGGCCTCTTCACTCGACCTGTGGCGACGGCGAAGCACGCTCGCCGAGGAAGTCACGAGCGGTGACGACATCCGCGCCGCCGGCGTGTTTCGAGGCTGCGACTTGTGGCAGGTGTTGCGCCGGGAGCTCGAGGCGGCGGCGCTCCTCCAGTGGCCCTGGTCGGCTCGCGCGATGGACGAGGCCGGCGCCGCGATCGATGCCCTCGCGCCGCAGGTCGTGCTGACCTACGCCGAAGCAGGCGGCTGGGGTCGCGCGCTCGTCCTCGAAGCCCGCCGGCGCGGTATCCGCTCCGTCGGCGTTCAGCACGGCTTCATCTACCGCCACTGGCTGAACTATCTGCACGAGCCCGACGAGCTGGCGTCGAGCGAGGGCAGCCGCGGCACGCCGATTCCCGACCGGACGCTGGTCTTCGATCGCTACGCGTTTTCACATCTCGCCGGTGGCGGACACTTTCCGCCAGAGGCATTGACCGTCACCGGCAGCGCCCGCCTCGACGAGCTCTCCGCTCGCGTCGCCGCCTGCCGGCCGGAACGGGCGGCGATTCGGCGCGAGCTTGGCGTATCGGCAGAGGGGCGCGTCGTCGTCCTGGCCGCGAAGCACTCGGAAATCCGTCACCAACTGGCCGATCTCGTCGAAGCCGTGGAACACCTGCCGCACGTCCACCTGGTCATCAAGGTCCATCCGGCCGAGACCGCCGAGGTCTACGGCGACGCCGTGAGGACCGCGACGCAGACGTCGATCGCCGCGACATCGACCGATCTGGCGCGTCTCCTGGCCGCCGCGGATCTGATCGTCACGATGAACTCGACGGTCGCGGTGGACGGACTCGTGCTCGGGCTGCCGTCGTTGATTGTCGGATTGCCCAACAACCTGAGTCCGTTCGTCGACGCCGGCGTCATGGCGGGCGCTGACGGCGCGGGGCCGATCCATCAGGCGCTGAAGGCGCTCCTGTATGATCGTGCGATGCGCGAGGCCTGGTGGCCGCGGCCGGCGACTTCACGCGGCGGTTCGACATGCGCGCCGACGGGCGGTCAGCCGATCGCGCCGCCGACGCGGTGTTGGCGCTGACGACAGGACACGACAGATGAGAGCATTGCTCACAGGCGGCGCGGGCTTCGTCGGATCGCATCTGGCCGAGGCGCTGCTCGCGCGCGGGCATCGAAGTGGCGGTCGTCGACGACCTGTCCACCGGTTCGATGGACAACATCGCGCACCTCAAAGACCAGCCCGGCTTCGAGTACGTGATCGACACGATCATGAACGAGCCGCTCACGGCCGAGCTCGTCGACCGCGCCGACGTCGTGTTTCATCTCGCCGCCGCGGTCGGCGTGAAGCTCATTGTCGAAGCGCCGGTGCGGACGATCGAGACCAACGTGCACGGCACGGAAGTCGTCCTCAAGCACGCGAGCAAGAAGGGCAAGCTCGTCGTCATCTTCTCGACCTCGGAGGTCTACGGCAAGAGCACGGACGTCCCGTTCCACGAGGACGCCGATCTGGTGATGGGCCCCACACCCAAACACCGATGGGCGTACGCCTGCAGCAAGGCGATCGACGAGTTCCTCGCACTGGCCTATCACCGCGAGCGGCGCCTGCCGGTGATCGTCGTGCGGCTGTTCAACACGGTCGGCCCGCGGCAGACCGGACGATACGGCATGGTGATCCCCAACTTCGTGCGGCAGGCGCTTGATCGGCGCGCCGATCACCGTCCATGGCGACGGCACGCAGACGCGATCGTTCACCGATGTCAGCGACGTGGTGACCGGCCTGATCAAGCTCGTGGCCGAGCCGCGCGCGATCGGCCAGGTCTTCAATCTCGGCAACAACGAGGAGATTTCGATTGGCGCGCTCGCCGAACGCGTGCGCGTGGCGACGGCGTCATCGTCGGAGATCGTCTGCATCCCCTACGACGAGGCGTATGAAGCCGGTTTCGAGGACATGCCGCGCCGCGTGCCCGACCTGCGGAAGATCAAGGCCCTGGTCGGCTACGAGCCGACGCTCGCGCTCGACGAGATTCTGCAGTCGCGTCGTCGCCCACACCCGCCTCTCGCTCGAGCCGGCAAATCGACGATAATCGATCGAGGTGAATCTTTCACGCCGCGCGCGTTCCGCCGCCGAACGGCTGCTCCTGGCCAATGCAAAGCCCATCCGTCGCCTGCTGTCGGCGACCGGGCGCGATCGCGCCGTCCGGCTGCCGGACATCGTCCAGATCGAGAGCACGAATCTCTGCAACGCCAAGTGCGTGTTCTGCCCGCGCGACGAGATGCATCGCCGGCAGGGCGTGATGGACATCGATCTCTTCACGAAGATCGTCGACGAGTGCGCGGCGCTCGGCATCACGCACGTGCGCGTGCACAACTACGGCGAGCCGTTCCTCGATCGGCAACTCGTCGAGAAGGTGCGCTACGCCAAGTCCAAGGGCATCGCCGAAGTGGGCATGATCAGCAACGGCTCGCTGATCACCGAGGAGATCGCGCGCGGCATGATCGACGCCGGGCTCGACGCGATCAACATCAGCGTCGACGCCGCCGGCAAGGAGACGTTCGAGCGCACGCGCGTGAATCTCAAGTACGACGACGTGATCGGCAACATCCGGACGCTCGCGCGACTGCGCGCGGAGAGCGGCCGCAAGCGCCCGAAGCTGATCCTCTCGTTCGTCCGCCAGGACAACTCCGCCGACGAGCAGGCCTTCATCAACGAGTGGAGCCAGATCGCCGACAAGGTCCACATCACCGATCTGCACAACTGGGCCGGCACGCTCAACGCGCGCTCCGACGTCCGGTATCCCTGCTACCGGCTGTGGCTGACCTTCACCGTCCTCTGGGACGGGCGGGTGTCGCTCTGCTGTGCGGACTTCGACGGCCGCCACATCCTCGGCGACCTGCGGACCTCGACGATCGCGCAGGTCTGGAATTCGCCGGCCTACCGGGCCGTCCGGAAGCAGCATCTCGACGACGGCGGCCCCGAAATCTGCCGATCCTGCGACCTCCCCAAGAAGGACTCGCCGCTCTGGATCAAGAAGCTGATGTAAAGACTCCGGAGTCGTCCGCTCCTTGACGACTCCGGGAGTCGTCTTTGCAAAGACCTGAAACGACTCCGATGTCTTATAATTCACCATGGCCAAGATCCTGACGGCGGCGGGTGTCCTGACCCTGGCGGTCACGGCCTTCGCCCCGCTCTCGGCGCAGGCCCCGACGGAGCGCAAACTGCAAGTCACGTTCGACCAGCAGGGCAACGTGACGGTCGTCGCCCAGAACGTGACGGTTGGCGAGATCCTGGCCGAGTGGGGGCGGCAGGGTGGCACGACCATGGTCAACGCCAATCGCCTGACCGGCGCCCCGATGTCCCGGCTCTACCAGAATCAGCCCGAGGCCGAGGTCATCGCGTCGCTGCTCCGCCAGGCGGCCGGCTACATCGTCACGCCCCGGCGTGAGGGAGTGCCGGGCGCATCGCGCTTCGAGGTCGTGCAGATCACGCCGACAACCGTGACGAACAGCACGCTTTCACCCCGGTACCCAGCGCCCCGATGAGCGCGCCGGTGACGACGCCGGGCTCGCCCAACGATGAACTGCCGCCGATCATGCCGCCTGGAGCGGCGCCTCCACCTCCGGTGGCGGCCCCACGCCACCGCAGCAGCAGCACGACGACTCCGGCGCCAGGCTATCCCGGGAGCGTCGCGGTGCCGGTGGTGCCGATCGTTCCAGTTCCGGGCGGACGCACCGGTGGCGCACCGCCGACCACGCCACCGCCAGGCACCACGGGTCGCGGCGGCGGAGGCGGCGGCCTCTAACTGACGTACAATCCGGGCCATGAGCCCGACGTCATCCGTCTCTCGGACGGGTGAATACGCCGAGCGCGGCGACTACCATCGCCAACTCTCGACTGACGTGGGAGTTCTATCCCACGTATCTCGCCAAGCTCGAGCACGTCCGCCGCTACCTCTCCGCGCTGCCGGCAGCGGACGCGCGTCCTCGACGCCGGATGCGGCGAAGGCGTGCTCGTCGACGAGTTCCACGCTCGGCTGGCGATTGAGGGCGTCGATCCCAACTACAGTTCCGCAGCGGGTGACCCGCGGATCGCTCGACGCGCTGCCCTATCCGGCGGCGTCGTTCGATCGCGCGCTGTGCCTCGACGTGCTCGAACATCTGACGTTTGCCGAGCAGCCGAAGGCGCTGGCGGAGCTCTTTCGCGTGATCGCGCCGGGCGGTGAGCTCCTCGTCACCGTGCCCAATCTCGCGCACCTGCAGTCGCGGGTGCACTTCGCGCTGCGCGGCCGGCTGATTCACACGGCGAATCTGGCCAAGCATCCGGGCGATCGGCCAGCCGCCGAGTATCTCGATCTGGCGCGCGCGTGCGGCTTCCGGCTGGTCGAGCGCCGCGGCATCTTCCCGACCGTGCCGGTGCTCACGCGCTGGATCCGCCGCGCGCCCGCGCGACTGCTCTGGCTGCATCGGCTGCTGACGCGGCTGCTGCCCATTCCCGGCTGGTGCTTTCTCAACGTGCTGCGCTTCGAGCGCCCCTGACCCGTCACGACCTTGCGCGATCGCGTCCGGCATCTGACGAAAGGCGTGGCGATTTACGGGGCCGGCGATGCCGCCGTCCAGGTCGTCAACTTCCTGCTGCTCCCGCTCTACGTCAAGGGCGGCCTACCTCACCAAAGCAGGACTACGGCGCGCTCGCGCTCCTCATCGGCCTCGAAGCGATCGCCCGCGTGCTCTCGAAGTGGGGCGTCGACGGCGCGTTCATGCGCTTCTATCACGAGCGCTCGGCCGACGGCCGCCTGCCGCAGTTGACCAGCACCATCGTCTGGTTTCTGCTCGGCGCGAACCTCGTCGTGTTCGGCGCCGCGCATCGCCGCCGCCGGCTGGATCGGCGCGGCGCTGTTCGACGACGCGCAGTATGTCGGCGCGCTGCGGCTGATGCTCGTCAACGCGCTGGCTCATGAGCGTCACGTTCGTGCCGTTCCATCTGATGCGGATGCGCAACGAGGCGGCCACGCTACAGCGGTTTCGTGCTGGCGCGGTCGGTCGGCACGCTGCTGCTGCGGATCGTGTTCGTGATCGTGCTCGGTCGCGGCGTCGCCGGCATGTATGCAGGCCGACCTCGCGATGACGTTGCTCCTGATGCCGCTGCTCTGGCCGTGGGTGCGGCCCGTCGTCGGTGCGCTGTTCGCGGTCGACGACCTGCGCGCCGCGTTGCGGTTCGGCCTGCCGCGCGTCCCGCATGGGCTCGCGCAGCAGGCGCTCGAGGCGGGCAACAAGCTGCTGCTCGGCCGCTTCATTCCGCTCGATCAGCTTGGCGTCTATCAGAACGGCGTGACGCTCGGCACGGGCGTGAGGTTCTTCACCTCGGCCTTCGAGACGGCGTGGGCGCCGTTCTACTACGACACCGCGCGGCAGCCGGATGCCAAGGAGGTCTTCCGGCGGATGACGACCTACGCGCGTGGCGGCGATCACGCTGCTCGTCGCGGTCACGATCGCGGTCGCGCACGACGCCATTCTGGTGATGCTCGATCCGGAGTGGATTGCCGCCTCACGCGTCATTCCGTTCATCGCGATCGGCCTTGGCCTGCAGGGCGTCTATCTCCTGACGTCAATCGGCCTGAACCTGACCAGCCGGACCGAGTTCTATGCCGTGTCGACATTCAGCGCGCTCGCGGTCGGACTGGGTCTCGGTGTCTGGCTGATGCCGCGCTACGGCATCACTGGCGCAGCCGTCGCGTTCATGCTGTCGTACGCGACACAGGCGGCCGTCGCGTTCGTGCTGGCGCGGCGCGTCTATCCGATCGGCTATGAAGTGGGCCGCCTCTCGCGCGTCGTCGTGGCGGGAGCGGTCGCCGCGATGGCGGGCGTCTGGTTGATTCCGGCAGTGCCGCCGGTCGGCCGGGGCTGCTGCTCCGGGCCGCGCGTGACGGTCGCGGTCTTTGCCGGCGGGCTGGCGGCGACAGGCTTCCTCCGCGCGACCGAGCGCGCGTTTGCCGCGGAAATGATTGGCCGGTTCCGCCAGCGGCGCGCGGGCGGCGCGCAGAGCGGCGATGGTCAGTAAGCACCGCGGCAGCGACGAGGCGCTCGGCGTCACGATCGCGGTCCTGGCGGTCGTCATCTACCTCGGCGCGCTCTGGACGGGATTCTCGCGGCGACGACTACTTCATCCTGGCGCGGCTGAAGCATCTCAACGGGCTGGCGGATCCGCTGGCCTACTTCACGTTCGGATTCTTCGATTACTACCGGCCGATCGCGTTTCTGTCGCACGCGATCGACTGGCAGATCTGGGGACCGCGGCCGGTCGGGTTCCATCTGACGAACGTCGTCCTGCACGCGGCGAATTCCGTCCTCGTGTTTCTGCTTGGACGCCGGTTGACGGACAGCAGCGGCGCCTACGTCGCGGCGCTGCTTTTCGCGGTGCACCCGGCGTCGCACGAAGCCGTCTACTGGATGGCGGCGCGGTTCGACCTGCTGGCGACGTGCTTCTCGCTGACCGCGGTCCTGCTTGCTCCGGCACGACGGCCGGATCCTTCGCTCGGCAGGCACCGCGGCGTTCGGTCTGGCGCTCCTGTCGAAGGAATCGGCGCTGTCCGTCCTGCTCATCGCGCCCGCGTACGACGTCCTGGTCGGCCGCCGCGAGTGGCGCGCGACGATCCGCCGCCTCGTGCCGCTCCTCGGCGTCGCCGCGCGGCTACGCCCTGCTGCGCAGCCAGAGCGCGAGCCTCGCGGCGGCGGGCGGCGCCGGCAAGCTGCCGAAGTTGCTGATGCTGGCCGCCGGCATCGCCGCGCTGTCTGGTTGGCGAGACGGCGCGAGACGGCAGACAGTGCAGCGAGCACGCCGAATGCGATCGGGCGGCGCCGCCGGGCACAATTGCGCTGCCCGGCACGTCGGTGTTGCTCGCGGGTGCCGCGGCGATGCTGCTGCTGGCGCTGGCGTGGGGTCCAACCAGCGCCTGGACGCAGCGGACGGTCGGCTTCGCCGCCTATGCGACGTTCTATCTGCTCAGCCCGTCGTCTTCCCGGCGCCGCCGCTCGCGGTCTTCGAGCCGCCGTCGCTCGTTTTCGCGCTGTTCGGCGTGGCGGCGGTCCTGCTGATTCTCTGGACGCTGCGATCCGGAGTCGCGTGGCTGGAGCGCGTTCCCGCCGGCGCCTTCCTGGCCGTGTTCGTCGCCGCGGCGCTGCTGCCCGTCTCGTCGATGACTGGCGGCACTCGCTATCTCTATCTCGCGAGCGCGGGCGTCTCCCTCCTCATCGGCGTCGCCGCACGCACCTGGTCGCCACGCGCCCGCAGCCGGGGGGTCGCTGTTGCTGGTCATCGTGCTGCTCGGTTTCGTGGGCGCAGATCGAACAGGCCGGCAAGAACTGGCGCTGGGCGTCCACGATGACCGACGAACGGGCTCGCGACTCATGTCGCGACGATCTCGAGCCGTGCCGGCAGAAAGAGATCATCCTGCTGACCGCGCCGGTCGGCCTGCGGGGAACGTACTGCAATTTCTATTGGGACGCCTTCGACGCGACGACCGACTGCCCGCCCGCGTCGTTCCTGACCGTCTTTCGAGTGGTGCGGCATGACGCGGAAGTGCAGATTCGCGATCGCGGCAACGGCGTGCTCGATCTCCGGGTGCCCGCGATACGCGAATCAACTGGTCGCCTCACGCGACCTGCGCAACTTTGACGTCAGCATCGCCGCCGGGGATCGCAAGACGATCGAGACGCCCATCGGGACGATCGAGACGTGGCCGCAGGGCACCTCGCCGGACGGACCGGCGCAGATCTTCACGCTGACGCTCTCGCCGCAAGCGCAGCAGGCGGGCCTGTTCTACTACAGCGACGGGCGCGTCCATCGGCTGCGATAGCGGTAGGATGAGGACAGAGGTCTCAATGACTCAGCCGGTCATCACGTCACGCTCGATCCTGCGGCGCCTGATCGCGCCACTCCTGTTCGCTGCCGCGGTGGCCAGCCCGCTGACCGCCGGCACGAGCAGCAGAGCCGCCGCGCGCCTCGGCGGCCCAGACGCAGCCCGAGCGGTTCAGCGCGCTGGCGATTCCGGCACGGGCGGATTATCAGGCCACGACCGTCGACTTCGTCATCACGCGATGGTCGACGCCAGCCGAGCACGACAAGCTCATGAATGCCCTGGCAGAGCTCGGCCCGAAAGGGTTCGTCAAGGCGCTGTCCGATCTCCCGCGGGTCGGCGGCTTCGGCGGACCCGGCGCCGCCGGCTATCCGATCCGGTACGCGTCGAAGTCGACGGGACGCGACGGACGCGAGCGCATCACCATGGCCACCGACCGCGACGCGGCCTTCTGGGAAGTCGCCAACCGTACCCGCTCGCTCGACTATCCGGTCACCTGGATCGAGATGACGCTGCGTCCGAGCGGCGAGGGCGACGGTCAGGTCTCGGTGGCCGCCAAGGTGGCGATCGATCGGCCCACGAAGACCATCATCGTGGAGAACTTCGACATCAACCCGGTCCGGCTGACCGCGGTCAAGCGCCTGAAGTAGCAGGTCTGTACAATACCGGCAGTGAAGTTTGCCCCTCGGCTGCGGGAGGCCGTCGCCCGTCGCGCGCGACGGTCCCGGCCTTGTCACCCGCCTGCTCGCACGCTACCGGAAGCATCGCTACGAACAGCCGCATCGAGGCGTTCCTCGAGAAGAAGGACGGCCATGCCGGGCGTCTGCCCGCCGGCGTCGTCTACGAAGCGACGATGCGCTGCAATCTGCACGTGCGAGTTCTGCTACGTCGGCGATCTGCTGAACATCGAGGGCGAGTGGCGGCAGGAAATGCCGCTCGAGACGCTGAAGCGCGCGTTTCCCGATCAGGACGGCCTGCAGGTCAGCCTGACCGGCGGCGAGATCTTCATGCGCAAGGACATCCTCGAGCGTGATGGAGGTCTTCCAGGAGAAGGGCTACGTCTGCGGCTATCTGACGACGAACGGCACGATCATCAACGCCGAACGCGCCGACGGCGCTGGCCGACCTGGCGCAGCACGGGGTTTCTCAAGCACATCAGCGTGTCGATCGACGGCCCCGGTCGAGCTGCACGACAAGGCGCGCGGCGTGAAGGGCACGTTCGAGCGCACCGCCGCGGGCCTGCGGAATCTGCAGGCGGCCGCCGCCGGCAGGCATGCGCCGCTGCGCGTCAGCATCAACACGACGGTCGCGCACGAAACGCTCGATGCGCTCGACCAGATGGTGGACGTCGCGCAGGAACTCGGCGTCGATGCGATCGGCCTCAATCACCTGATGTTCAGCACGCCCGAGGAAGTCGCCGAGACGGTTCGGCTGACCGGCGCGAGCGGGCCGGCCGCGATCTCGACGTTCGTCACGTCGGACCCGGGCCTCGACGCCGTCGCGCGTGCAGGCGCCAGGTCGAGCGCGCTGGCCGCCAAGTGCCGCGCGCACGACATTCGCTTCGACATGCGGCCCGAAGGTGCAAGCCGTCCATCATCGACAACTACTACACGCCGGGCGCGCCGCTCGACGGCCGCTGCCTCTATCCGTTCCTCTACGCGCGCGTGTCGTTCAGCGGCAAGGTGTACTTCTGCCCGTTCATCCGGGTCGAGGTCGGCGACCTGACGACGCAGTCGCTGGAAGAGGTCTGGACCGGCGAGCGGTACGTCGCGCTGCGGCAAGAAGCTCGTCGAAGAAGGAACTGTTCCCGGTGTGCCGCCGCTGCTGTAAGGTTGAGCTCGCCCCTGAGCCGGCGCGACGCCGACGCTGTCCCGCGCCGATCCGGAGGTCCCAGCTGCCGTCCTGGCGCCGGGTAGAATCGCGCAATGCTCGGATCCGCGCACGCTGCTCGTCAATCCGCCGCTCATCGGCGGCATCGCCTTCACGCGGCAGGGCCGCTGCCAGGAGCGCGAGGAAGTCCTGGGCACGACCAAGCCGCCGTACACGCTCGCGCTGTCGGCGGCGATGCTGCGCGATCGCGGCTGCGACGTGCGCCTGGTCGATCTCACGGCCACGCGGACAGTCGGTCGACGACTTGATCGCCCGGCTCGACGGCGAGGGGTTCCAGTCCGACGCTGATCGTCTTTCCCAGCACGACGCCGACGCTCGACGCGGACGTGATCGCGATGGCGCGAGCTCAAGGCGCGGTACGGCGCGCCGCTCTTCTGCTTCGGCCCGCACGCCTCGTGCACACCAGAGGCGTCGATGGCGCGGGCGCCGATCGTCGACGGCATGTTCGTCGGCGAGCCGGAGGACGGACTGCTGGCGCTCGGCACAACTCGACTCGCTCGATCGGGCCGGCGAGCATTCCCAACCTGACGTTCCGGCGCGGTCGGCCGAGATCGTCGCCGCACAGCGCGCAGGGCATCGTTCACGGGATTCCTCGACGCGCCGTATCCCGGCGTGGGATCTGCTCGACCTCGACAGTACCGGCTGCCGCTCGTCAACCAGCGCTACGTCATCGTCGAGACCTCACGCGGCTGCCCGTACTCGTGCGACTTCTGCGTCGCGCCGATTCATCAGGGCCACAAGTTCCGCGAGAAGAGCGCCAAGGAACTCGTCGACGAGATGGAGCGCGGCTACCGCGAGTTCGGCCTGAAGTTCTTCTATCTCTGGGGCGACACGGTCACGCTCAACGTGAAGACGTTCAGCGCGTTCTGCGAGGAGCTGATCGCGCGCAAGCTGCCGGTGCAGTGGTTCGGCAACGCGCGCGCCGACAACCTGACCGATCCCGCGTTCGTGAAGCGCCTCCGCGAGGCGGGCTGCTGGATGCTCGCGCTCGGCATCGAGACCGAGTCGGAAGAGACGCGCAAGGACATGATGAAGCGGCTCGAGGGCCAGAAGATCCGGACCGCGCTCGTCAACATGCGCGCGGCCGGCATCAAGTCGTTCGGCTTCTTCATCCTGGGCTATCCCGGCGAGACGCCGCGAATCCTCGATCGGACGATCGACTACGCGATCGATCTCGATCCGGATTTCGCCAATTTCTATCCGGCCGTGCCCTATCCGGGCACCGAGCTCTACGCGAAGGCCAAGCGCGATGGGCTGCTCGCCAGCGAAGACTGGACGCGCATGGAGTATTCGTACTACCTGCTGCGCGGCAACGGCCTCGACGAGGCGGTCGTGCTGGACGCGATCAATCGCGCGAAGCGGCGCTTCTACCTGCGGCCCGGGTATCTGGTGCGCCACGCCGGCGACATCCTGCGGCTGATGTCCGACCAAGTGGAGCGTCGCCTGGCACGTCGCGTCGCGCGTGCTCTTTGGCGCGCCGGTCACCGATGCGGCCGGTCCGGTCGCTCCGGGCGGTCAGCGCGCTGCCTGAACCAGCCGATCGACGTCGCTGGCGCTGAGCGCCTGGTAGTGGCGCGCCGGCCGGGACGGACCCGACCAGCGCAGCGCGTAGAGGTCCCTCAACTGCAGCAGGTAGCCGGCCGCCTCCGCGATAGCTCATCTTGCTCTCGCCCAGTTCGCGGTCGTCGAACTGGTACGGGATCTCGACCAGCCGCGTCGGCCATCCGCGCACGATGAGCTCCAGACAGATCTTGAAGCCGCCGGCCTTGATGGTCACGCCGGTGGCAATCGCGCGCTTGATCAGGAAAAAGCCAGACGCGGCGTCGCGAATCGGCGACAGCCCGCGCGCCGCCATGCACGCGCTCCGCGACATGATCTTCCGCGAGGTCGGCCAGTTCGGCGTGCTGCCGCCGGGCACGTACCGGCTCGCGACCAGCACGTCGGCCTCGGTCGCGCGGAACACGGCGTACATCCGCGGCACCAACGCCGGCGGATGGCTGAAATCGGCGTCCATCACGCCGACGATATCGGCGGACGCGACGCCAAACCCGGCGACCACCGCGGTGCCGAGCCCAAGCTTGCCCGCACGATGCAGCACCTTGACGCGATAGGTCTCGGCCAGCTCATCGGCGATCGCCCCGGTGCCGTCCGGCGAGTTGTCGTCGACGATGACGAGCTCGAGCGCGAGTCCGGCGGCGCCCGTCGCATCGAACAGCGCGCGCGTCAGTTCGGCGAGTCCGTCTCTTTCGTTGTAGGTGGGCACGACCATGGTCAGGTCGGGCGGCGGAAGCGACGTCACCCGAGCACTATAATTCAACCCGTCTCACGTGCCTGACGCGACACCGGCGGCGACCGTCCCGAGATCTGGATCGCGCGCGTGGATCCTGGTGGTGCTGCTGCTCCTGATAGCGCGCCTGCCGTCGCTCGCTCAACCGGCTGGTGGCGATCAGAGCTTGTACACCTACGTCGGCCAACGCGTCCTGGCCGGCGACGTGCCCTACGTCGATGCGTGGGAACAGAAACCGCCCGCGATCTTCTTCGTCTATGCGTTCTTTTGGCGCCTCTGGCCGCACGACTCGATGGTCGCCGCCGCCGATCTCGTTGCCGCCGGTCTGCTGGCGTGGCTGCTCGTGGTCCTCGGTCGCCAGTGGTTCGGCGAGCGCGTCGGATATGGCGCCGCCGCCGTCTTCCTCGCGCTCGGCGATCCAGGCCTCCAACGCCTGAGCGGCCTGATGGTCCGCGGGCAGTGCGAAACGTTCATCGCGCCTCGCCGTCACGATGGCGCTGGTCCTGGCGACACGGCCGGAGAAGCGTCCGTGGCACCTTCCGCTCGCGGGCGCGTGGCTCGCGGTGGCCGTGTGGCTGAAGTACAACGCGATCGTCTACGCGCTGCCGATTGGAATGGCGGCGGCGGTCTGGCCGCCGCCCGTCAGCGCACGCGCGTGACTGGAAGCAGCTGGGCGCACGTCTCGGCGCGATCGCCGGAGGCGTCGGTCTCGTCTCGCTCATCGCGCTCGCCTACTTCGGGCTGCACGGCGCGCTGGGCGATCTGTATCGCGCCACCATCGGTTACAACCTGCAGTACTCCGCGGAGACCTACGGCGGACCGGCGCATGCGATCCGGTATCTCGCCGGCCTGCCACTCGAGCGCGCCCACGTCGACGGCCTCTGGTTCGCCGGCGGGCTCGGCGCCCTGTGTCTGCTCGCCGCGGTTCGCCGGCCCGCGGCACAAGTGACGCTCGTCTGGCTCGCCGCGTCGGTGTTGTCGATCGCGATCAACGGATCCCGCGGGCTGCCGCAGTATTTCGTCCAGGCGGCGCCGGCCCTGGCGCTCGCGGCGGCGGGCGGCCTCACATCGGCATGGGTCCGAGGTGCTGGCCTGGAAGATCGCGCTGATCCTCATCATGCTGGTCGGAGCCTGGCGCGTCGGCGACGAGCCGGGCCCTGTCTGGCGGCCTCGCCTGTTTGGCGTCCCGGAGCTGATCGACAACATCGCGTTCGATGTGCGCTACTGGAGAGGCCGGATCGGCCGGACGGCCTATCTCGAGCGCTTCGGCGGCACCGGCGCCGACGGGAAGTTCTCGGCGCTCGCGGTCGACGCCCTGGCCGATCTGGTCCGGCGGGAGACGCGGCCGACGAGATCGCATCTACGTGTTCGGTTTTGCGTCGGGCGGAGTGTATGCGAAGAGCCTGCGCTGGAGCTCGTCGCGGTTCTTCTGGAGCCGGCCGGTGGTGATCGAGTTCGAGGCGGGCACGCCCGGCTACGGCTCGGCCGGGCTGCTGGCGGATCTCGAGCGCCAGCCTCCTGCCATCGTGGCCTTGCAGAAGCACGACTGGAGGATTGGCGAGGCGCACGTGCCGAATTCGATCGAGTTCTTCCTCGGCCACCCGGCGCTGCGCACGTGGCTCGAATCGCAGCTACGTACCGGTCGACGACGGCGTCGTCTTCGCGGTCTGGCGGCGCAGACCATGACGCCCTCGCGACGCCGCGTGCTCGCGCTTTCGCTGCTCATCCTGACCGTGGGAACAGGACTTCGGACGCTGTGGCTGCGCGCGGACCCGCCGACGACCGCGGTCGGCATCGTCTGGCACGACGAGGGCGCCTGGGTGCACAACGCCCGCAACCGCGCGCTCTGGGGCACGTGGCAGACCGATGCGTGGAATCCGATGTACATCGCGCCAGTCTTCACCGCGCTCGAATACGGCGCCTTCGAAGCGTTCGGCGTCGGGACCTGGCAGGCGCGCCTGGTCCCGGTCGCGTCGGGCCTCGCGGCCGTCGTGCTGCTCATGCTCGGGCTCTCGGCGGTCGCCGGCCCGCGCGTCGCACTCATCGGCGGCACGCTCGCCGCCACCAACTACATCTTCGTGATGTGGAATCGCGCGGCGCTCATGGAATCGACGATGACGGCGCTGATCGTCGCGAGCTGGGCGGCGTACGCGCAGTCGGCACGCCGGCCGGTCTGGGGAATCGTCGCCGGCGTGGCCGCGGTGCTCGCGTTCTTCACCAAAGCCGCCGCGGCCTTCTTCGTCGCGGCGCTCGTGCTCGACGCACTCGTCTCGATCCTGGCGCAGCCGATCGACCGCGCGCAGGCACGAAGCGCGCGCGGCCTGGATGACCGTGGCCGGCCTGGCTGGCGCGGCGCTCGCGATTGGTCTCGCATTCGTCCTGCCGCATTGGCAGGAGTATCAGTTCTACAACTGGGAGATGACGGTCACGCGCAAACCGTCGTACGGCCTCCGTGATCTGATCGATCGCGCGTCGTGGCTCCCCGTCGTCCAGGATTTCTTCAGCCGGATGTGGCTGGTCCTTGTCGGCGCGGCAATGGGGATCGCGGCCGTCGCGGCGCGATGGCGCACGGCGCGTCCGGCGGAGCGGCTCCTGGTGCTCTGGGTCCTGGTCGGACTGCTGGAACTGACGGTGCACGACTCCGGCAACGAGCGCCGCTACGTGATGTTCATTCCGGCGCTGATCGCGCTCGCGGCGCTGATCGTCGCGTCGGACCGTCCCTGGCTGCCTTCGGAGCTCGTCGCGGCGCCCTCGCTGGCGCGGTGGATCGCCGTGCCACTCCTGCTGCTGCTGGGGTACCTCGTGTTCGGCAGTCTGGTGCGGCTCGCGTTCCTGAGCGACGTCCGGGTCGGCTTCCTGAAGCCAACGGTTCGTCTCTCCGCGGGGCTGGCCGCCCTGGCGACGGCGTCTGGTGATCTGGCGCTGGACGCGCGATCGTGCAACGGCTGTCGTCGATTCGCGTGCCGTCGTGGGCGCTCGGAGCGCTCCTCGTGATTTCGCTCACGTGGAACCTCGGCGCGTTTGCCGGCTGGGCGCGGACGCGGACGGAGCTCAACTACCTGGCGTCGGTCGAGGTCGGGCGGACGCTCGCGCCTGGCACGCTCGTCCAAGGCAAGCTGGCCAACGGCCTGTCGCTCGAAAACCGGATCAAACCCGTGTTCGTCGGTCACGGCTTCGGCAACTACGCCGACCGCCTGACGCGGGACGACGTGCGCTATATACTGACCTACGTTCTGCCGCGGCAAGGTTACGAGAGTCAGGACGGATCCGGATCTGATCGAAGAGATTCTGGCGCGGTACCCCAATCACCGCACCGTGCGCGAGTTCGACGTCGACGAGACGCCGGATCCTGAGATCGCGCGGCGCTCATCGACAAGTTCCCGAATGCGCGAGATTAGGGCCGACCTCATCAAGGCCCACGCCGACAAGCGGTTCCGGTCCGAATACGACTACGCGCTCTTCGAGTACTACCGGAGTGCGAAAGTCATCGCATTTCTCGAGCGCGCCGGCGTGACGCTCGGCGGCCGCGTGCTCGACGCCGGCTGCGGCGGCGGCGGCATGCCGCTGTCTCTTGCGGAGCACGCCGACCAGGTGATCGGCATCGATCCGGTCAATCGATTCGGCGACGCCGGCGTCGTGCTCGGACGCGAGCGCGGGCTCGCCGGCCTGCACTTTCTCCGGGCTGACGGCATGGCGTTGCCGTTCGCGGGCGGCGCCTTCGACCTCGTCCTCTCGCACGCAGTCATCGAGCATGTGGCCGACGCGCCGAAGTACCTGGGCGAATGCCGGCGGGTGCTGAAGCCGTCGGGGCGCTGCTACCTGTCGACGGCGCCGTATCTTTCATTCGCGGGCGCGCATCTGCCACGGCTGAAGGTGCCCGTCCCGCTGCACCTCCTGCTCGGGCCGTGACATCGCATTTCGCACGTTCCGGGTGCTGGCCCGGCGCGCGCCGTGGACGCTACGGGAACCCGCGCACGAAAACTCGTTCATCCGCGACGCCAGGAACGGCATCGTCAAAGAGGACGACCTGCTGGAGAAAGTCCGCGTGCGCCGTCTCCGGGAGCAGATCGCCCAGGCGGGGTTGCGCGTCGTGCGCGAGGAACTGCACGTCACGAGCACGGTCAAGCGCCTGCCCCGCGCGCTCGGCCGGTGGCTCGGTGAAAGCCCCGTCACACAGGACGCGCTGATTAGTAATATCGAGTACGTGCTGGCACCGGAAACGACCTCGGGGGTCGTTTTACCAATTTCGTAAAACGACCCCCGAGGTCGTTCTTGAGCGACATGGCCGAGATCGACCGCTACCGTCCCGAGGATCGCCGCCAGGTGGAGGCGCTGTATCGCCGCGTGTTCGGCCCCGACATGGCCGAAGCGAACCGGCTGCGCTGGGACTGGCAGTATCGCCGCAACCCCAGCGTGTCCGGCGATGGCCCGCTGATCTGGCTGGCGCGCGAGGGGACGACGATCGTCGGGCAGTACGCGGCGATGCCGGTGCGCGTGGCCGTGCAGGGCCGGGAAGTCGATGCCGCCTGGGGCATGGACGTGATGGTGGCGCCCGAACGGCAGCGTCAGGGCCTCGGCGATCAACTCTTCCGCGTGTGGGACCGGAACGTCGGCGTCTCACTCGGCCTCGGACTGTCGGACTCCTCGTACCGGCTCTTTCAGAAGATGCGGTGGCCCGACATCGGGCCGGTCCCCTGCCTCGTGAAGCCGCTCAGCCGCCGCGCCCTGCGGCAGCCGACCTGGCCAACCGCGGTCAACCGGCTCGTGTCGTACGTGACCTATCCCTGGGTGAAGCTCGTCGCGCGGGTCAGACCCCTGCAGGGAGAGGTCCGCGTCGTGCGGCACTTCGACGACAGCTTCACGCGCCTCTGGGAGCGCGTACGCGGCGACTTCGACTTTGCGGTCCGCCGCGACGCGGCGTATCTGACCTGGAAATACATCCAGGCGCCGCACGTGCGCTACACGATCGCCGTCCTCGAGCGCGGCGGCGAAGCCGTCGGCTACGTGGTCTATCGGCACAAGCCCGAGCCGCGCGGACGGGTGACGTTGCTCGTCGACATGCTGACGGCGCCCGACGACGAGGTGGGGATGCTCACGTTGCTGCGCTGGGTCGACCGCGAAGCGCGCGCCAACGATTCCGACAAGATTCGCACGTTCGCGATGCACGAAGGCTTCCGCAAACTCCTGCGCAAGTCGGGCTACTACTCGGTGAAGTCGACGATGGAGTTCGTGGCCAAGGTCAACGCGATCGATGTGCCGGCCGCGTTCTACAAGGACACGAGCCGCTGGCACGTCACGCTCGGCGATTCGGACCAGGATCGATGAGCACCGGCGCGCGCCCGGCGCTGCTCGTCGCGATCGACACCGAAGGCGACAACCAGTGGGATGCCGAGGCGCGGCGCCACCAGACGTTCCTCAACATTCACGCGCTTGGCCGGCTGCACGACTTCTTCGCGCGCCACCGCGTCCGGCCCACTTACGTCGTCACCTACCCGGTCGTTCAGGATCCGCAGTCGGCCGAGGTGCTGAGAACGCTGCTGGCGCAAGGCGACTGCGAAATCGGCGCCCACCATCACGCCTGGGAGACGCCGCCGTTCGATGCCGGCGACGTCGACCGGCACCCGTACGCCCTGTCGCTGCCGATCGGCCAGTTCGACGCGCAACTGGCGTCGCTGACCGAGGCGATCCGCGGCGCGACCGGCGTCACTCCGATCTCGTATCGATCCGGCCGCTTCGGGTTCTCGGCGGCGCACGTGTCGTCGCTCGAACAGCACGGGTATCTCGTCGATTCGTCTGTGGCACCGCTGTTCTATGAAACCCACAAGGGCGGACCGGACTTCGTCGGGGCACCGCTCGCACCCTACTATCTGGCCTACGACAACGCGACGGTGCCAGGCGCCAGCGCAGTGCTCGAGTTGCCGATTTCTGCGGCGTTGAACCGCCGCGTCCCCGCCGTCGTCGAACGCTGGTACGGGCGTGCACCGAGTCCCTACACGACGCGGCGTATTCTGCGCCTTTTGCGCGTCGCGCACGTGCGCTGGCTGCGTCCGTCGTACAGCTCCGCCGAAGACATGATCGCGCTTGGCCGGCAGATCGTCGGCCGCGGCGCGCCGATTCTCAATCTCCTCTTTCACTCCAGCGAGGCGATTGTGGGCGGCAGTCCGTACAACCGGACGAGCAGCGAGCTCGATGCGTTCTTCGACCGGCTCGGACGATTCCTGACGTTCGCGACGCGCGATCTCGGCGCCGAGCCGATGACGTTCGCCGAGTATCGGCAGCGCTTCGCGGCCGGACGCTTCACGGCGGCGAGCGTTCGCGCCACCGCTTGACGCGATCGATGCGCGTCTGCCACGTCTCGCCGCACTTGCCGCCCGATCAGGCCGCCAATGCGCTGCTGCCGGCCGAGCT
This sequence comes from uncultured Acidobacteriota bacterium, assembly GCA_963816795.1. GTDB lineage: Bacteria > Acidobacteriota > Vicinamibacteria > Vicinamibacterales > SCN-69-37 > CAWFLT01. Next base: position 550,463 of record CAWFLT010000014.1, read on the forward strand.
CGGCGCCTGGGCGCACGCCCGCGGCGACCTCGTCACGTTCGTCACCCATGCCCCGGCGCAGGGGCGCGCCGCCACGGACCTCGCGAGCGGACGAGTCTGGCGCATTCCCCGGCGTGCGCCCGGCGAGGGACTCCGTCGATGGCTTCGCCTCGACACGCTGGGGCAGGCACGGATCATCACCGCCGCGCTCGACGAGGCGGCGCGCGAAGCCGATCTCCTGCACCTCCACAGCAACGGGCTGATCATCGAAGTCGCCGCGATGTGGGCCACGCGGCGTGGCATGCCGTACGTGCTCACGCTGTACGGCACTGAGATCTGGCACTACCGCCGGCGCTGGCCGATTGATCCGTTCACTCGCGCGTATCGTGGGGCGCGCCGCGTCACCTTCTACAGTCGGAAGTTGCTGGAGCGCGCGCAGGAGCTTGGGCTGGATCGCGAGGGCCTGGCGGTCGTGTATCCCACGGTCGGCGCGGCCTTCCAGCCTCTCGATGCCGACGCGCGGGCACGGGTACGGCGCGATCTCGGCATCATCGAACACCGCCTCGTGCTGAACGTGAAGCGGCTCCATGAGCTCGCCGGCCAGAAGTACCTCATCGATGCGTTTGCCCGCGTCTCCCGGGGCCGCTCCGACCTGCGACTGGTCCTTTGCGGTGCCGGGCCACTCCGGCAAGCACTCGAAGACCAGGCACGCGGCGCCGGGGTCGACCGCAAGGTCACGTTCGCCGGGCTCGTGGACAACCAGACCGTCGCCCGGTATGCCGCGACCGCAGACGTCTTCGTCCTGCCCTCGCTGCTCGAGGCGCTGCCGACCGTTGCCGTCGAGGCGCTCGGCGCAGGCACGCCGGTCCTCTCTGCCGACCATCCGGGCGGACTCGAGTTGCACGAGTTGTTTGGCGACGATGTGCAGATCGTCCCGAAGGCCGATGTCGATGCCCTCGCCCGGGCGCTTGGAGACGCGCTGGCGCATCCGGCGCGGGTCCGTCCGGCGACACTGGAATTGGTCGAGCGGCATTTCGGCCGCCGCGCCGTGGAGGAGGCGTACGACACGGTGTACGCGGCCGCACGCTCGCCGGCCCGCCACGATTCAGCTAGAGTGACCCGCGGATGATGCTGGCGCGCGTCCTCGGCTTCACGCTGCTCGGCGCCGTGCTGGCCGACTGCGCGTTGCCGCTGATGCTTCCGTTCCGGTCGGCGCTCGCGATCGAGTTCCTCGCCGATCCTCCGCGCCGCGTCGCGCGCGGCTTTCACGGTATCGAGCAGACCCCGGACGGGTTGACGTACGCGTGGACCGGCGAGACGTTTGCGATTTCGATCCCGAACCTCGATCGCGGCACGCGCTGGCGGTTGACCATGCGCGCAGCGGCTTCGCGCGCCGACGGCACGCAACCGGTCCTCGTCGCCTCAGTCGACGGTGCCGCCGCCACGCGGACCACCCTCCCCGCCAACGGCTTTGTTGACGTCGACGTCGAGATCGCACCGGCGCCGCAAGCCCCGCGTACGACGACGGTCGCGTTTCAGGTGACTCCAACGTTTGTCCCAGGGCCGGGTGATCGCCGGAGCCTCGGAGTCCAGGTCGACGCGGTCAGGCTGACGCCCGATGGACGCGTCATCAGCTACGGCGCGAGCCGCGGCACGGCGCTGGTGTTGGGCGCGGCCGCGGGCATGTTGGCCGGTGCACTCGGCGTCCCGCTACTTGCCGGCCTGGCGATCCTGGGGCTGTTCGCGATCGTCATGGGCCTGACACTGACGCAGGGTTTCGCGACGTACCTGGCAGTGTCGTGGCGTCTGCCGCTCACCGGCGCCGTCATTGCCGCCCTCGTGAGTTTCCTGATGCTGGGCCGGCGCCGGCCCGGGGCGAGCATCGTCGCGGCGATCACCTTCGCGGCGGTCGCGATTCAGTTGCTGCTGCTGTCCCATCCAGACATGCCGCTTGGCGACGCCATCTTCCAGGCGCATCGGTACCAGGACGTCCTGGGCGGCAAGTACTACTTCACGTCGATCGCTCCGGGGAATTACCAGTTCCCGTATCCGATCGGGTTGTATGTGGCCAGCACTGCCCTTCTCGGGACTGGCACAGGGAGAACTGCAGAACGCGGCCCTTCTCCGCGTGGTCGTCGTGGTGCTGAGTGCGATCGCGGCGGCGCTTCTCTACTGCCCGATGCTCAGATGGTCGAACGATCTCGTCACGGCGGTCGCGGCGGTCGCTGCGTACCACGTGCTGCCGCTCGGGTTCGACGTCACCGCGACCGGCAACCTGACCAACATGTTCGGCCAGGGACTCGCGATGTTGGCCTTTGCGATGGCGGCCGGCAACGTCACGAAGGGCCGGCCCTGGCAGATCGCGATCTTCCTCGTGGTCGTGACGGCAGCCATGCTGTCGCACACGAGCACCTTTGCCGTCCTGACGACTCAGATCCTTGTCGCTGGGCTGGCCGTGCTGATCGTACGCGGTGCGGCTGACCGCCGTGCTGGCCTGCTCCTGATCGGCGCCGGGATGCTGGCCGCGACGACCGCGGTGATCGTCTACTACGGTCACTTTGGCGACGTCTATCGGGAGGCCTGGGCTCGGATCACCGCCGAAAGCGGCCGAGCGAATGAAGCGACGGGTGGCCGCACGCCACTCGTCCGCCTCCTCGATGTCCCGCGCCTTCTTGAACTGGCGTACGGCTGGCCGATGGTCGGCCTCGCGATCGCCGGCGTGGCCGCCATGCTTCGCGCGAGACCAGCGCCGGAAGAAGCGCTCGAGCCTGCGCCGTACACGTCGGCTCCACTGGCCGCGCCAGACCCCATCACCGCCGAATCGATCGAACCTGAAACTCCCTCATTGGCGCCGGTCGTCGTGACGGGGTGGCTCCTGGCCTCACTGCTCTTTCTGGTGATCGGCGTCGTCACACCGGTGGACTTGCGGCACCTCCTCGCTGCGCTCCCCGCGATGGCGGTGCTCTCGGCGGCCGGAGTGGGAGAGGGTTGGCGCGCCGGTCGCTGGGTTCGCGCCGGCGTCGTCGTGCTGGTCGCGTGGGCCATCGTCCGGGCGGTGGGCGGGCTACTGACCAGACTGCCGTGATGGCGTGCGGCAGAGTAAGATCCGGCGATGGCCTCGTTGATTGAGCAGATTACGCGCGACATCGCGGATGCGATGCGGCAGAAAAATCAGTCGGCGCTGGCGCCGCTGCGGATGTTGAAGGCGGCGATCATGAACAAAGAGGTCGAGAAGGGCCGTGCCCTGGACGAGGCCGAATCGCTGCAGGTCGTCAACGCGCTGGTCAAGCAGCGGCGCGACTCGATCGAGCAATTCAAGGCGGGAGGGCGGCAGGATCTGGTCGATCGCGAACAGTCAGAAGTGACCTTCCTTCAGCAGTACCTTCCGCCCGCCGCTGACGATGCGGCAGTGGCCGCCGCCGTGGAGGCCGCTGTCGCGGCGACCGGCGCCTCGGGCCCCAAGGACATGGGCAAGGTCATGAAAGAAGTGATGGCCCGGCTGTCGGGCCAGACGGTGGACGGCCGGGCGCTCAGCGAGGCCGTCAAAAAACGACTCGCCGGCTGAGCAAACTTTTTTCTGCGAGCTCCCGTCTAAAACTAGTGAAAGGCACGCAAAAAGCCTCTCATCCATCCTCCGGGCAGGGGCCTCAACCGCAGGGGTTGAGGCCCCTTCTTATTTTCGCTACGCTGTTTCCACATCGGCGCCGAGCGTGGACGGCGCCCGTCCCCGAATTGCCACCTCTCGTCACCCTGATCGCGCGATCCGCCACCCTCGGCATCCGCCAATGAGCGAACGCCTCGCCAGATCGGCGGGCCTGATCGGTCTGGCGACGCTCGCGAGCCGGCTGCTCGGTCTCGCGCGCGACGCCGCCCAGGCCTTCTTTTTTGCGACCAGTGACAAGGCGGACGCCTTTGTCGTCGCGACCCGGATTCCGAATCTCCTGCGGGATCTTTTTGCCGAGGGCGCGATGAGCGCCGCGTTCGTGCCCACGCTGACCCGCGAGATGTCGCGCGATGGCAAAGCGGCGGCGTGGCGTCTGGGCTCGCAGGTCATCAACGGGCTGATGATCGTGACCGGCGTGCTCGTGCTCCTCGGCATTCTCTTCGCCGAACCGTTGACCAGAGCCTACGCCGAGAAGTTTGCGCTCATCCCCGGCAAGCTCGACCTCACGGTCGAACTGACACGCATCAACATGCCGTTCCTGCTGCTGGTCGCGGTCGCCGCGGCCTGCATGGGGATGTTGAACGCGCTCCGCAAGTTCCTGATTCCGGCGACCGCCCCCACGATGTTCAACGTCGTCTCCATCCTGTGCACGGTGATCTTCGTGCCGCTGTTCGTCAGGCTCGGGATCGAACCGGTGATGGCGCTCTCGATCGGCCTGCTCGGGGGTGGTGTCGCGCAGATTGCGATTCAATGGATCGCGATTCGCCGCGAGGGCTACCGGCACGAGTGGCGGTTGAATCTGCGCGATCCCGCACTGCGCGAGATGCTGATGCTGATGGGGCCGGCGACGCTCGGCCTGGCCGCGGCGCAGATCAACAGCTACATCAACACCTCGCTCGCGACCGGGGAATCGGGCGCCCCGACCGCGCTCGGGTACGCGTTCCGGTTGATGTACATGCCGATCGGCATTCTCGGCGTCTCGATCGCGACGGTCGCGATTCCCGAGCTCGCGCGCTACGCGACGGAACAGAAGCTCGAGTCGATGCGGACCACCGTCTCCTGGGGCATCCGCATGATGCTGATGCTGTGCGTGCCGGCGACGGTCGGATTGATGGTGCTGGCGATCCCGATCGTCGAGCTGCTGTTCGAGCGTGGGGCGTTCGTCGAGGAAGACACATCGAAGGTCGCGTGGGCGCTGCTGTTCTATGCCCCGGGCATCATCGGTTATTCGATCGTGAAGATCGCGTCGCCGGCATTCTATTCGCTGCAGGACGCGCGGACACCCGTGCTGATCAGCCTGGGGACCATCGCCACCAACCTCGCGCTCAATCTCTGGCTGAATTCGATCATGGGATTCCGCGGCCTCGCACTGGGGACCGCCATCACCGCCAACATCAACGCGGGGCTGCTGCTGTGGCTGCTGTCGCGCCGGCTCGGCGGTGGCGACGCGCAGCGAGTCGCGACGGCGTTCGTCAAGATCGCGATCGCGTCGCTTCTGATGGGCGCGGCGAGCTACGGAACGGAGCTGTGGCTGCACACGCTCATCGCCGGCGAGTGGTGGGGCCCGAGACTGCTGCGGGTGATGGGCGCGATCGGCGTCGGTATCGCCGTGCTGGCCGGCGCGTCGCAGCTGCTGCGAATCGATGAATTCCGTGCCGCGCTCAGCCGGGTGCTGGCCCGAGTCAAGGGCTGATCTGCTAGCATCCCATCTGTGAATCGGTACTCGACGGGCGCGTCGATTGTCGGCCCCGGATCGATGACGCCGGCGGTGCGGGCGATCGTCTACGCCAACGTCGCCGCCTTCGTCCTCACGCTCTTCGCGCGGGGCCCCCTGATCGACCTGTTCGGGCTGTCGCCGGAGGCCGTGCTGGAGCAAGGCCGGGTGTGGCAGCTCGCGACCTATCTCTTCCTGCACGACCCGAACGGCGTCATGCACCTGCTCTTCAACATGCTCGCGCTCTGGATGTTCGGCGCGGAGCTCGAGCGGCGATGGGGCACGAACGGGTTCATCAAGTACTACGCGGCGACCGGAATCGGTGCCGGCGTCGTGACCGTCATCGTCTCGCTGATGCCGTACGCACCGCTTCGGGCGCTCTACCCGGCCTCGACGATCGGCGCGTCTGGCGCGATCTACGGGCTGCTGATGGCGTGGGCCCTGCTGTTTCCGCATCGCACGATTCTGTTCATGCTGTTCTTCCCGATGCCGGTGCGCGTCGCGGTGACGATCATGGGCGCGATCGCGTTTTTCTCGGCGGTGAACGGAACCAACGGCTCGGTCGCGGAGGCGACCCACCTCGCGGGACTCCTCGTCGGCTGGATCTACCTGAAGGGTCCGCGAAACCTTCGACTCGATCTCAACTACCGTTTGAGCCGTTGGCGGATGGAGCGGATGCGCCGGCGATTCAACGTGCACCGGGGCGGCCGGGGCGACGATTGGCAGAAGCGCGTGCACTAGCGCCCGGCATGCCGAGGCGCTGGCTCTGGGCCGCTCTGATCGTCGGCGCGATTTGCCGCGCCCTGCTCCTGCCGCTGCCCGGGTCGCCAGACGTCTCGTCCTGGAAAGCCTGGAGCTTTGCCGCGGTCACCGACCCGGCCGGCTTGTACGGCGCCGGCGGCACCCCGCCGGAGCGCCGCCTCATCCGCTGGCAGGGGATCGCCGGCACCACCGAGTATCCGCCGCTCGCGCTCTATGAGTTGGCGGTGGTCGGACGCGTGTACGCGGCGTTCAGCACGACCTTCGAGGACTCGCCGCAGCTCACCGCGTTGATCAAAGCGCCGGGCCTCGCCGCGGAAATCCTCTTCGTCGTCATCTGGCTCACCTGGGGCCGTCAGCTGTTCGGACGGGCGAGCGCCGATTGGATCGCGGTCGCATTCTGGCTCAATCCAGCAATCATCGTGAACGGCGCCGCGCTCGGCTATCTCGACGCGCAGATGGCGGTGCCGGCCGCATTGGCGGTGATGGCCGCCGCGGCCGGACGACCCGCCGTCGCTGGCGCGCTGCTCGCGGCCGGGATCCTGACGAAGGCGCAGGCCGTGTTCGTCGGGCCGGTCGTGCTGCTGGCGGCAGTCGGCGCCGCGGCCCCGGCCGGAGCGTGGCGCGCCGTGACGTCGGTGGCGGCGGGCGGCATCGCGATGTCGGCGCTGATTCTCCTGCCCATCGTCCTGCGCGGCGCGTGGGCGAGCATGATCCAGGCGGTCTCGCGGCTCGCGGCGCACGACATGCTGTCGGGTAATGCGCTCAATGCCTGGTGGGTCGTCACCTGGATTGTCCGATCGCTCGATGGGCTCGAGCGCGGCTGGCTGACGGCGTTCACGACGCCGGTGCGCATCCTGGCAGCCAGTCGCTTCATGGAAGTCGGTTACCCGAATCCAAAACCCATCGGCACGGCGCTCGTGCTCGTCGCGATCGGCTGGGGGCTCTGGCGCGGCCGGCGGTTGGGCCGGCTGGCTGATTGGGCGTTCCTCGGCGGCTGGTGCGTCTTCGCCTACACGATGTTCGGGGCGCAGGTGCACGAGAACCACTTGTACCTGGCGGTGCCGTGGCTGGCGATCGCGGCGGGGCTCGGCACGGAGTACCGCCGGCAGTTCTGGGCGTTGTCGCTCGCGACTGCGTTCAACATGTACATCTTCTACGGGCTCAGCGAAGGCTGGCCGGCGATCATCGGGCGCCGGTGGACCGGCGTGGATCTGACCGTCATCGCGGCGATCGTCAACCTCGGACTGTTCGCGCTGATGACTCGGCAGCTTCTACGGGCGACCAGACAGCCGGCACCAGGCACCGGGCATTAGGCACCAGGCACTGACGACTTCTAACTCTTGGCTTCCCACTTCCGACTTCAGGCTGCGTTGAGCGGCCTGCTAGGCGTGCGCGCGAATGTCGAGCAGGAACGTGTCGTCGAGCGCCTCGGCCTGATGCGGCACCCCGCTCGAGATGCGCAGGACTTCACCTTCCCGCACCATGATCGCGGTGCCGTCGATGATGGTCGAGAGCGCGCCTTGCAGGACGTAGATCAGTTGCTCGCCGGCGTGACTGTGGAGCGGCACGAGCGCGCCCTTTTTCAGATACGCCTGTGTGATGGTCTGGTCCGATCCGCCAATCGACTTGCGCGCGACCATTTCCGTGATCTTCTCGAGCGGCAGATCGGCCCAGCGATGGAGGACGGCGCGGTCGGACATCATGGAGCTCAGGCAGTATAATTGACAGGTTTTTCCGTCGTCGTCGAGCCCGGACGAGGTCCAGCAGAATGAAGAGCACCGCGCTGTCGAACGGTCAAGCGTCCACCTCGTCGCCGGCGGCGCCGGCACCTGGCTACGGTGGATCCTCTCGCGACGAGTTGCTGGCCATCTACCGCACGATGTTGCTGTCGCGCCGGCTCGACGACAAGGAAATCCAGCTCAAGAACCAGAGCCTGATCTTCTTCCAGATCAGTGGCGCCGGACACGAAGCCGTGCTCGTCGCGGCCGGGCTCCAGTTGCGCGCCGGCTACGATTGGTTCTATCCGTACTATCGCGATCGGGCGCTCTGCCTGGCCCTCGGCGTCACGCCGTACGAGATGCTGCTCGCCGCGGTCGGCGCCAAGGACGACCCGGCCAGCGGCGGCCGTCAGATGCCGTCGCACTGGGGCCACGTTCGTCTCAACATCGTCTCGCAGTCGAGCCCGACCGGTACGCAGTGTCTCCAGGCGATTGGCTGCGCGGAAGCCGGCATGCTCTACGAGCAGATCAACGAGATCCCGGATCGGCTCCAACGCTTCAAGCAGGACGAGGTCGTGTACGTGTCGCTCGGCGACGGCACCGCCAGCGAGGGCGAATTCTGGGAATCGCTGAACGCCGCCTGCGTCCGTCAGCTGCCGGTCGTGTTCCTGGTCGAGGACAACGGCTACGCGATCTCGGTCCCCGTCGAGGTCCAGACTCCCGGGGGCGATCTCTCACGGCTGGTCGAGTCCTTCCCAGGTCTCGGCGTGTTCCGCTGCGACGGCACCGACGTGGTCGCGAGCCTGCAGACGATGAAACAGGCAGTGGCGTACGCGCGCGAGCGCCGTGGCCCGGCGTTCGTCCACGCGAAAGTCGTCCGTCCCTACTCGCACTCGCTCTCCGACGACGAGCGCCTCTACAAGACGCGGGCGGAGCGCGCGGAAGAAGCGACCCGGGATCCGATCGTCAAGTTCGCGGCGCGCCTGACGGCCGACGGACTCGTGACGGAGGCCGAGCTGGCCGACATCGCGCGCGATGTGGACCGCGAAATCAAGGAGGCTGCCGACGCCGCGGTGAAGGCCGCCAAGCCGAAAAAGGACACGGCCGGGCTCTGGGTCTATTCGCCGGACATCGACCCGGCGTCTCCCGCGTTCGACGCGCCCGTCCAGGCCGAAGGCAAGCCCGACACGATGGTGGCGGCGATCAACCGGACGCTGAAGGACGAAATGGCCGTCAACCCGCGCATCGTCGTCTTCGGCGAGGATGTGGCCGATGTCACGCGGGCGGAGAACCTGTCGGAAGTGCAAGGCAAGGGCGGCGTGTTCAAAGTGACGCACGGACTGCAGAAAGCGTTCGGGTCCGATCGTGTCTTCAACACGGCGCTGGCGGAGGCCGGCATCATCGGCCGCGCCGCCGGCATGGCGACGCGCGGCATCAAGCCGGTCGTCGAGATCCAGTTCTTCGACTACATCTGGCCCGCCATGATGCAGCTCCGCAACGAAGTGTCGATGCTGCGGTACCGGTCGAGCAACCATTTCTCCTGCCCGATGGTCATCCGCGTCGCGTCAGGTGGCTACCTGCGTGGCGGTGCGCCGTATCACAGCCAGTCCGGCGAAAGCATCTTCGCGCACTGTCCCGGGATCCGCATCGCGTATCCATCGAACGCCACGGATGCCGCCGGGCTGTTGCGCACCGCCATCCGCTGCGACGACCCCGTGCTCTTCATGGAGCACAAGCACCTCTACCGCCAGACCTACAACAAGGCGCCCTACCCCGGCAGCAGCTTCACGATTCCGTTCGGCAAGGCGGCCATCCGTCGCGAGGGAACGGACGTCGTGGTCGTGACGTGGGGCGCGCTGGTGCAGCGATCGCTGCTGGCAGCGCAGCAGGCGGAGAAGGAGGGCGTCAGCACGATGGTGATCGACCTCAGGACCATCATGCCGTTCGACTGGGAGGCCATCGCGTCGGCCGTCCGTCACACCAATCGCGTCGTGATCGCACACGAAGATCAATTGACGTGCGGCTTTGGCGCCGAGTTGTCTGCGCGGGTCGGGAGCGATCTGTTCGAGCACCTGGATGCCCCGGTGCGCCGCGTCGGCGCGATGGACACACCGGTGGCCTATTATCCGGACCTCGAGGAGGCGATCCTCCCAGGATCTCCTGCCGTGCTGGCCGCCATCCTCGAGACCGCGCGGTACTGACGGCGCTCGACAGGACCGCGATCGGCAGGATCTCGTGACCCAGCAGGCCTCGCGACTCCTCGCGGCGCTGGCCACGGCCGCGGTCTGCATCGCCTCCGACCGGCCAACGTCGGCCGTTGACGTCACGCAGACGGCCGACACGCTCAAAGCCACCGGCGGCCTGCCGGCGCATTTCGTCACTCAGTTCAGCGATCCGGTCGGGTTCGCGCAGGCGACATCAGGCGAATACGTCGTCCTCGATCGGCGCCAGCACACGGTCTATGCGGTTGACGCCAGGAAGACGTCCCTCCGCAAGATCATCCAGATTGGGTTCGAGACTGGAAAGGTGCTGCAGCCCGCCGTGCTCGCGCTCAGCCGGGATGACATCTTCGCGGTGGCTGACGGGCCGAGCGGCAACGAACGCATCCAGTACTTCACGTTGCAGGGCTCGTTCCTGGGCGGTTTCTACCTGCCGCCGTCGGGCGGCACGCGCGTGGTGTGGGGGCCGCAGATCCTGAGCGGCGCCGGGTCGATGGCGTTCACGGGAAAGACGTTTCTCGTCAGCCGGCCCGGCTCGGATGCGCTGTTCTCCGAATTCGATGTGCAGGGCGCGGTGGTCCGCCACGTCGGCACGCTGAGGCCTACCGGACAGGAACGCATCGACCGCGAGGCGCATATCGCGCTCAACGTCGGCTTGCCGCTCGTCGATCCCCGCGGCGGGTTCTACTTCGTCTTCCAGACCGGCCGGCCGATGTTCCGGAAGTACGACGCGAATGGCACGCTCTTGTTCGAACGCCACATCGAAGGCCCCGAGCTCGACGATCAGATTCGTGCTCTCCCGTCCGCCTGGCCCCGTCGCAGCCCCGACGCCGGAACACTACCGATCGTTCCACCCCTCGTGCGGGCGGCCGCCGTTGACGATCGCGGACAACTCTGGGTCTCCCTGGTCGAGCCTTACACGTACGTGTACCGCCCGAACGGCGACAAGACACGGACCGTGCAGTTTCAAGCCGCCGGCGTGCTCAGCCCAACCAGCCTCTTCTTCGCCGCCAGCGACCGGCTGCTGGTCACCCCGGGCTGCTACGAATTCCTGGTGCGATAACCTGCCCCGGACTTCCCGCGCTTTTCACTCCGGACTTCTTTCTTAGTTGCGCATGGGGCCCACATCATTGTTCAGTACGCCGGGGCCCCACCCCCGGCGCTTTGGCTCAAGGCTGCGCGCGCGCCCGTCAAGCTCGCCTGCCCTGAGCTTGTCGAAGGGCTACGCTCGCCTGCGGGCGGTCTTCTTTCCTTAAGCGCACTTCACCGCGGACCTCCCGCGCTGTTCACTCCGGACCTCATGCGCCCTTCACTCCGGACCTCGCGCGCCCTTCACTCCGGACCTCAGCCTGCGCTCTTCACTCCGGACCTCCTGCGCCCTTCACTCCGGACCTCGTGTGCTCTTCACGCCGGACTTCCCGTGATCTTCGCTTATGCTCTTCCCCGCCGTGTCCACTGCTTCGCCCCGCCCTTGGCCTGACCCAAGCGACGGCCATGGTGGTGGGGACCATCATCGGCGCGTCGATCTTCGTTCAGCCGTCTGAGATCACCCGTCAGATGCCATCGGTGACGGGCATCGTCGGCGTCTGGCTGGCAGCCGGCGTGCTGACCCTGTTTGGCGCACTGGTCTGCGCCGAGTTGGCGTCGGCGTTCCCCCAGACTGGCGGCGTGTACGTCTACCTCCGCGAAGCCTATTCGCCGGCCGCCGGATTCCTCTGGGGCTGGGCGATGTTCTGGAGCATGCACTCGGGAATCATCGCCGCGATCGCGACCGTCTTCGCGCGATATGCGAGCGTGTTCATCCCGATGGGCACGACCGGACAGCGGGTGACGGCGGTCGCGCTGATCCTGTTGTTGTCTGCGGTCAACTACGCCGGGGTCCGCCATGGCGGACGGATCCAGACCGTCTTCACGGCGGCGAAGGTCGGCGCCATCGTCCTGTTGGTCGTCGCCGGCATGTTCTGGACCGGGCCGGCAGTTGCGGTGTCCGACTCCGCTGCCGGCGACGTCACGACGCGAGGCTTTCTTCTGGCGATGGCCGCGGGGCTGTTCGCGTATGGCGGCTGGCACATGGTGACCTACACCGCTGGCGAAACGAGAGATGCCGCGCGCACGGTCCCCCGGGCGCTCTTGCTCGGCACCCTCGTCGTCACCGTCTGTTACGCCGGACTGAACGCGATCTATCTTCGAGTGCTGCCGCTCGATGCGGTTCGCAGTTCGTCGCACGTCGCTGCCGACGCCGCCGACGCCCTCTTCGGAAGCGGCGGCGCGACGATGATGGCGGCGCTGGTCGTCATCTCCACCTTCGGTGCGGTCAACGGCATCATCCTGGTCGGTCCGCGTGTGTACTACCAGATGGCGCAGGACGGTACGATTTTTCGCTGGCTGGGCGCGGTCCATCCCTCGTTCGGCACGCCACACCGTGCGATTGCGGTCCAGGCCGTGTGGGCGTCCGTTCTGGCGTCGACCAATACTTACGGCGCACTGTTCTCGCGTGTCATCTACACGGAATGGATCTTTTTCGCGGCGATGGCCGCGGGGCTGATGCTGCTGCGACGGCGTCCCGGCTACCAGCCCACGTCCCGGATCTGGGGCTACCCGGCCGTCCCGATCATCTTCATCGCCGTCTCGGCCGCGATCGTGTTCATGCAGATTTCTGCGGTGCCAGGCGACAGTGCGATTGGATTGGGATTGGTATTGATCGGCTTGCCGGTGTATTTTCTGTGGTCCCGACGATGATCATCGACGTTCACAATCACTACTACCCGCCGGAGTACCTCGACGCGCTCGAACCGTCGGGAAGCACGCTGCGCATCACCCACGACGCCGAAGGCAATCCGATTGTGCACTATCCGGGCGACTACAACGTGATGGTGCGAGGCCACCGCGATATCGCGTACCGGCAGCACGTGCTGGACGAGCACGGCGTCGATCTTCAGGTGATCTCGCTGACGACGCCCGGAACTCACGTCGACCCGCCGGCGGTCGCCGCGCGGCTCGCGACCATCACGAACGATGCGTTTGCCAGAGTTCGCGCAGAACGCGGCAAGCGGTTCCTCCCGCTCGCCACACTCCCGCTCTGCGACCCGGCGGCATCGGTGCAGGAGTTCCGCCGCGCGACCGAGCAGCTCAATCTGCCGGGCGCGATGTTGTTCAGCAACGTGAACGGCATCGGGCTCGACCACGAGCAGTTCTGGCCGCTCTACGAAGCCGCCAACGATCGCAGCGCGGTCCTCATGATCCATCCGACCTATCCGGTCGGCGTCGAGGCCATGCGCGACTACTGGCTGATGCCGTTGAACGGATTCCTGTTCGACACGACGCTCGCCGCCTCGAAATTGGTCTTCAGCGGCGTCGTCAAGCGGTATCCGCGCATACAGTGGATTCTCGGCCACCTCGGCGGCACGATCCCGTACCTCGCAGAACGACTCGATCGCGGCTGGCGCGCGTTCAGCGAGTGTCGCGCGCACATCGACGAGCCGCCGACCGCCTACCTCAAGCGGCACTTTTACTACGACACGGTGAACTTCGCGGCTGGGCCGTTGAAGCTGGCGATCGAGTTCGCCGGCGCCGGCCGGATTCTCGCCGGCAGCGACTATCCGCACATGATCGGCAGCATCCCGCTCATGCTCGAAGCGCTTCGAGCCCTACCGATCACCGAAGACGATCGCAGCGGAATCCTCGGCGGCAACGCGCAGCGCTTGTTGAACATCACCGGCAGCTGAGCGCAGTCATTTTTTCTTACCCAGCCACTGCGCAACGGCCCGGATCTCCTCGGGCGTCATCTTGTTGGCAAACGCTGGCATCTCCGCGTCGAACTGGATCTCGGTCGGGTCGATGATGCGGCGTTCGATCTGGCCGGGGTCCAGCTTTTCACCGGCTTTCGACAGATTCGGCCCGTCCTTGCCGCCGACGCCATCGACGGTGTGGCAACTCAGGCAGTGGCGCGTGAAGAGCACGGCGACGCGCCGCGTGGCGTCGTCCACGGCGGGCGGCACGCCGGACCGCAGCCGCGCGAGCCCGGCACGAATGGCCGCCGTCTCGGCTTCGTCGGCCTCGGGCGGCGGCCGGACGCCCGGCGCGATCACCTCCGGATCGGCGACGTGTGCGTTGAGCCACGACGAGGTCTGAGAGATACGGCCGGCCTCAACCGGCGACGCGACGCGGTCCGGCGCATGACACTTGGTGCACCGGTCGCTCGATGCGACGAGCGCCGCACCGGCGATCTCCTGCACGTTCCAGGGACCGGCGGCCGCCGACGGCCGATCGAGCGCGCCGAGGGTCGTCAGCGTGACGACGGCCGCCAGTCCCGCGGTGATCAGGCCGAGCACAACCCGCCGCTGACGAGGCTCGCGGCCTCGAGCCCGATCGATCCACGGCAAGAGCGCGAGGAACGTCATGACGAGGCCCGGCACGACGAGCGCGCCAATCACTTCGAGCCGGCCCGGAAAGTATTTCAGCAACTGGAAGAGTCCCAGAAAGTACCACTCGGGCCGCGGGATGTAGTCGCTCGAGGTCGGGTCGGCCATCGGCTCGAGCGCCGGCGCACCGCGCCACGCCAGCGTCGCGAGCAGGACGCCGCCTATCACTGCCACCGTGAGATCGCGAGCTGCCTGATGCGGAAAGAACATCTGCGACGAGCCGATCCGCGGCGTTACCGGCCCGGAGATGCCATGCCGCCGCATCAGGTAGAGGTGCACAACGATGAGCACGACCAGCACGGCCGGCAGGACCATCACGTGGACGGCATACCAGCGCGTCAGCGTCAGGGCGCCGATGTCGGCGCCGCCCTGAAGCACCACGGCAACCATGTCGCCGAGCATCGGCGTCAGCCGGGCGATGTTGATCGTGACGACCGTGGCCCAGTACGCGCGCTGGTCCCACGGCAGCAGGTAGCCGGTCAGACCGAATGCGAGAATCACCTGCAGGAGCAGTAGCCCGACGAGCCAGTTCAGCTCGCGCGGCTTCTTGTAGCTGCCGAAGAACAGCACGCGCACCATGTGCAGCACGGCGGCGACAACCACCAGCGAGGCGCCCCAATGATGGAGCCCGCGGAGAAACGCGCCCCCGCGGACGTTCGTGGTGATGTAGCGCACGCTGTCCCACGCGTGATCGGGCGTCGGTGCATAGAACAGCGCGAGCGCAATGCCGGTGACGATCTGCAGGCTCAGACCGAAGAGCAGCAAGCTGCCGAGCGTGAACCACCAACCGGTGCCGGCCGGGAGCGGCTCGTCCAGCAGGTGCTTGCGAATCCCGCGGTAGCCCGTGCGGTCCTCGAGCCATCTGGCGACCGACGCGACCAGGCGCCTCACAGCTCGACCTCGATCTCGGAGGTCTGCGGATTGACGCGGACGGCGTACCGCGCCAGTGGCGCCGGCGGCGGACCGGACACGACGTTGCCGTCGCGGTCGTAGACGCCGCCATGGCACGGACACTTGAACTGCTTGTCGGCCGCGTTCCAGTTCACGCGACAACCCAGGTGCGAGCAGATCGCGGAGAGCGCGCGGTAGCCATTCCCTTCGCGATCGATGAAGACGATCGATTGCTTTCTCGTGACGTACCAGCCGTCGGCGTGCCGATCGGCCAGGACCGCTGTCGCCGGACCATCCGCCGGCATCTCCAGCGTCGAGATCGCCGCCCGCCAGCGGCGTGGTTCAGACTTCAGCCGCGGCGATGCGACGAGCCCGACGAGCCCGGCCAGCGCGGTAGTGATGACACCCATCCCGGCGGTGACGAGTTTGGCAAGCGCGGACCGGCGATCTTCGTACGACTGCGACATTGGGCTCCTTCTGGACCGAACCGATCATAAATCAGGGCAACGTGCGAGTGCTGGGTGCTACGTGCTGGTTGCGCGGAATGAAGTACCCCGCACCGAGCACCCGGCACCGTCCCCCGGTATACTGGGAGGATGTCTCGATCGCTTTCCGGCTCGCAGGAGATCGCCAACCCGTTGCGGCGCAATGTCGCGATCATCGCCCACGTCGACCATGGGAAGACGACGCTGGTGGACGGGTTGCTCCATCAGAGCGGCATCTTTCGTGTGAATGAGCGGATCGCCGAGCGGGCCATGGACTCCAACGAGCTCGAACGCGAGCGCGGCATCACGATCCTGGCCAAGAACACGGCCGTTCCGTACGCCGGCCACCTCATCAATATCGTCGACACCCCCGGCCACGCCGACTTCGGCGGCGAAGTCGAACGCACGTTGTCGATGGTCGACGGCGTCATGCTGCTGGTGGACGCCTCGGAGGGTCCGCTGCCACAGACCCGGTTCGTGCTCAGGAAGGCCCTCGAGCGCGGGCTGCCGCCCATCGTGGTCGTGAACAAGATCGATCGCAGCGACGCGCGGTCGCAGGCGGTGCTCAACGAGGTCTATGACCTGTTCATCGACCTCGACGCGACCGAGGATCAACTCGACTTCCCGGTCCTCTACACGGACGCGCGCCGCGGCACCGCGACCGCCGACCTGGCCGTGCCAGGGACGGACCTGCGGCCCCTCTTCGACGCCATCATCGAGCGCACGCCGGCCCCGCGCGGCGTCGTCGCGGCGCCCCTGCAGGCGCTCGTCGCGAATCTGGATTCGAGTGACTACCTCGGCCGCCTGGCCATCGGCCGGATCTTCAACGGCCAGGTCAAGGTCGGCGATCCGATCGCCGTCTGCAAGCTCGACGGCACGATCCAGCGGACCGTCGTCACGAAGCTGTTCATGTTCGAGGGATTGAAGCGCGTCGACGTGACCGAGGCTGCGGCCGGGGACATCATCTGCCTCGCCGGCATCGAGAACATCATGATCGGGGAGACGATCGCCGACGGCGAATCGCCGGTCGCGATCCCGCCGACCGCGATCGACGAGCCCACCGTCTCGATGATCTTCGGCGTCAGTACGTCCCCGTTCTCCGGCCGCGACGGCAAGTTCGTCACCTCCCGGCAGATCAAGGACCGACTCGACCGCGAGCTGCTCGGCAACGTCTCGATCCGTGTCGAAGCCACCGAGACGCCCGAACAGATGCGGGTCGTGGGACGAGGCGAGCTGCAGCTCTCGATCCTCATCGAGATGATGCGTCGCGAGGGCTACGAGCTGCAGGTGTCGCGTCCGGAGATCGTCACGAAAGAGATCGGCGGCGTGCTCTCGGAGCCGGTCGAGGAACTGGTCGTCGACGTCGCCGAGGAGTACCAGGGGATGGTCATCGCCGAGATCGGCATTCGCCGCGGCGCGATGACGCGGATGGTCAACAACGGCAGCGGTCGCGTCCGCCTCGAATTCCGGATTCCTGCGCGTGGATTGATCGGGTTCCGCTCGAAGTTCCTCACCGAGACGCGGGGCACGGGCATCATGCACCACATCTTCTCGGGCTGGGAACCGTGGCACGGCCCGATTCCCTCCCGGCCCAGCGGCAGCCTGGTCGCCGACCGGCCGGGGCCGGCAACGGCCCACGCGATCGGGAACATGCAGGAACGCGGCGAGATGTTCATCGAGCCGGCCACGGCGGTGTATGAGGGCATGATCGTCGGCGAGAACGCCCGGCCGAACGACCTCGACGTGAACATCACGCGCGAGAAGAAGCAGACGAACATGCGGGCGTCCACGGCCGACGAGGCGGTCCGGCTGATTCCGCCGCGGCAGCTCAGCCTGGAGCAGGCGATCGAGTTCATCAACGACGACGAGCTCGTCGAGGTGACGCCAAAGTTCCTGCGGCTCAGAAAGAAGATCCTCGCCGCCAACATGCGGCCGAAGCGCATGGCCTGATCGCCCTATACTGGGCGCCGTGACTTGGAGCCGCCTCAGGCCATTCTTGTGGCCGCTCGTCATCGTGGTCGTCGCGGCCGTCATCTACAACGTCAGGATTCAGCGCGAAATGAGGGACTTCGCGGTCGTCCGGACGGCGGGGGCACGCGCGCTCGCCGCCGAGACGCTCTACCGCGAGACCGATGGACACTACCAGTACAAGTACCTGCCGGCGTTCGCGTTCGCGATGGCGCCATTCGCGCACCTGGAGCTCGAGTCGGCGAAGGTCATCTGGTTCGCGCTGTCCGTCGGTCTGCTGAGCGCGCTCATCCGGTGGTCCGTCCGTGGCCTCCCGGAGCGCCGGCGATCCGAGCGCGCGCTGATCTGGCTGGCGATCCTGTTCATGGGCAAGTTCTACGGACACGAACTGAACCTCGGTCAGACGAACATCCTGCTTGGCACAGTGCTGGTCGGCGCGCTCCTCTCAGCCCAGATCGACCAGCCGGCGATCGCCGGCCTCCTCGTCGGCGTCGGCATCTTCATCAAACCGTACGCGGTGATCCTGCTGCCGTGGCTGCTGGTCGCGACAGGACTGCCGGGCGCACTCGTCGCGAGCGCGGTGCTGCTGGCCGGCCTGCTGATGCCGGCAATCTGGTACGGCTGGCAGGGAAACCTGCATGAAATTACGGCGTGGTACCGCACCGTGATGGACACGACGGCGCCGAACCTGCTCGTCTCCGACAACATTTCGTTCGCGACGATGTGGGCGAAGTGGATTGGCATCGGGACGCTGGCCACCCGGCTGGCGATCGCGACCGGGGTGGCCGCCCTGGCGGTGGTCGGTTTCGCCATCAGCCGGCGGCGTGCGGTCGGCGAACCGAGCTACCTCGAGTTCGGGATGCTGATGCTCCTCATCCCCCTGCTCTCGCCGCAGGGCTGGGACTACGTCCTGCTGCTCGCAACGCCGGCGATCGTCTGCCTGATCGATCGACTCGGCGACATGTCGCGGCCATGGCGAATCTTCACCCTCGCCGCGCTCATCTTCATGAGCTTCACGATTTTCGATCTGCTCGGACGAACGCTCTATACGAAGATGATGGCGATCTCGATCGTCTCCATCTGCGCGCTGGCGCTCCTCGCGTCGCTCGCCCACCTGCGGTACAAGCAACTCGCGTAACGTCTCCGCTTCGTGTGCTTCGTGTTGAAAGATCTGAGCGCGTTACCCGATTTTCGCGCTCTTGAGAAAGCTGCCGATGCTGTCGCTCCACTTGGCGACCGTCTTGGCGGGACCGGTGATCTTGACGAAGTACGGTCCTTCGGTCGACTCGATGACGGCAGCGCGAAGATGAAAACCCGGTTTGTTGTGACGTTCCGTGGATCCGGGCGTGACTTCCGCGACGTAGGTCCCTGGAACGTCGATCACCGTGACCTTCAATCCACCGGCGCTCACGAGCGTTGAAGTCTTGGCGATTTCCTTCGAGGCTCGTCCGTCGGGCTGCGTCATCTGACCAATCCAGCGATCGAGATTCGCCTGGACGCTGCCGCCCTGCCCGCCGAAGTAGTAGACGACGACCTCCACATCTTCAGCATCGCCGGCGATTCGCGCCAACGTGTATTCGGCGATGCGCATTGTCGACGCCGTCGGCTTCGACACCCAGCCGGCTGGAACATCGAACTTGAGCGCCGCAGGCATCCCGGTGGCGGCCATCGTCATCAGCGTCAGACTCGCGAGGATCCTCATTACGCTCTCCCCCTCCCGCGGCTCACCCGCCTTCGCCCGCGGCGCGGGCTACGGCGAGGCAGGCAGCCCGGGCCGCGCTACGTACCTCGCCCCGCACCTGCTACCCCGCGAGGCTCCAGTCGGTATGCGGCGCCTTGTTCTTCACGATCCACCCGTAAACGAGGCGCCCATAGGTCTGCCATCTCATGCGCTTCTGCTGATAGAACGGCCGAAGTTCCCGCTGCAGGGCGGGCAGATGGTAGAACGGCACGCCGGGAAAGTAATGGTGCTCGAGGTGGAAGTTCGAATTCAGGAACGCGAAGTTCCAGAACCAGTGCCCGCGCATCAGCGTGCCCCACTTCGCCGGGTCGTTTGGATCGATGTCGTAGTGCTGGCCGAGGCGGTTCAGGGTAAATGCGATGGGGAACACGAAGAACACCGGGATCACGTGCGCGCGAAGTGCCGCCGCCGGCCCGAAGAACCACCACAGCGCGGCGATCGCGCTCAAGTGGAACACGATCGACACCCGCCGCTCCGTGCCGATCGTTCGTTGCAGACCTGCGGGATACGTCACCGTCTCGCGTCGTGCCGCCCTGAAGTAGATCGGAAAGAGCGCCGGCGTCGCATAGAGCAGCTTGTACCAGCGGGCATTGATCTTCGGCGAGAGATGATGCCGTTTCGGGTCGTCCTCGCTCGAACCCAGCTCCGCGTGATGGTCGAGGTGCCAGCGGGTGAACTGGGTGGCCGAGATGCCGCTGGGAATGGCATAGGCCAGTCCGAGCACCCGCTCGGCGACGGGATGACGTTTGACGAAGACCAGATGGTGCAGCACCTCGTGCAGGAGGATGGTGAAGTTGAACACCGTGAACCCCTGCACGAACACCAGCGGAATCCAGACCCACGGCGTCGTGAACCGGACCAGGGCCCACGTCGTCAGCGCCAGGATCGCGAACTGTCGAATCGCGACGACAAAATGACGCGCCGCCGACTTGGTGTGCAGCCGGCGCATCGCGTCGCGGCTGATGGCCCGCCCGAGCTCCGCCCGCAGCGCCGTGGCATGCTGCGAGTAGTAGTGACCCTTCACTACTACGATTGTAATGGGCCATGAGGGCAATGGGGCAATGGGGCTGAATGAGGCAATACGAAGGCATTGCCCCTTTGCCTCATTGCCTCATTGCCCCATTGCTTGATCTCATCCTTGTCAGCGCTACTCCGCTCAGGACGGCGGCTGCACCGGCGATCTTGACGGTCGAGATTGGCTCGCCCAGCCAGATCGCGGCCACCGCCATGGCGACAATGGGAACGACGTTTGAATAGACCGACGTGCGCGCTGCGCCGATTCGCTGAACGCCGATGTACCAAATCAGGTACGCCAGATTCAGCGCCAGCAGTGCTGACAAGACCAGGGACACCCAGGTTGCGCCACTGACCGCCGCCCAGTTCACCGTCACGATTTGCCGCAGAGAGATGACTACGTACGGCACCGTGCCGATCAGCATGGTCATTCCCGTGACGTAGAGCGGCGAGTGCCGCGCGATCAGCCGGCTGGCCCCCAGGGTGTATGCGGCCCAGCAGCCGACAGACACCATCATCAGGACGTCGCCGCGCAGGGTCGTGCCGCCGAACGAGGCGCCGTGGCCGACGACAAAGTAGATGCCTGAAATGGAGATGGCGGCGCCGATCCAATGGAGTCGGCCGATGCGCTCGCGGCCGAGCCCGGCCGAGACGATGGCGACGACCACCGGCGTCGCGCCGATGATCAGGGCGGCGTTCGAGACGCTGGTCAGGGCGACGCCGCTGGCGAAGCAGATCTGGTAGCCGAGGTGCCCGACGAGGCCGAGCCAGAGGAGATCCCAGCGGTCCCGCCGGGTGAGCGCGTTCGGCGTGTAGAGGGCCGACGACAGCGTCCCGGCCGCGGTCGTCGCGCGCGCGCGCGCGACGTGAATGGCGGCGACGTAGACGAGCGACGACAGGATCAGGCGGAATGCGTTGAACGGCTGGGGCGGAATCTCATCAAACGCGCGTTTGATGACGCTGTAGTTGACGCCCCAGATCACGACCATCAACACGAGCAGGCCGTCGATGGCCGTGACGCGCGAGGTCATGAGGCGCGAGGACATCGGGTGTCTTTTTACACGGTCTGCGTAAAACGACACCCGATGTCGTTTTCTTAGGCGAACGGCTTCACGAAGAACAGGATCAGCGAGATGAGCAGCACGTAGATGACGAGCGACTCAATCAGCACGAGACCGAGAATCAGGACGCCGCGGATGTCGGCCGAGGCGCTCGGATTGCGGGCGATGGCTTCGGCCGCCGAGCCGATGGCCTTGCCCTGGCCGATGGCGCCGAGCCCCGCCGCAATGCCGAGCGCGAAGCCGGCGGTGAGGATGGAGGCCACCACCTTGTCGAGGCCGCCGCCGCCCGCGGAACTGGCCGCGTCCTGGGCCGACAGAGGCGCGACCGCCGCCAGTGCCAACCACAACCCAATCGCAATTGCCCCAACTCGCCTGCTCACCATCTGCCTCCTGTAGCTACCGCGGAGGTCCGCATGGACCCCTGCTCCGATACTATGTGAAATATTTCACAAACTGTCAATCCGCGCCCGCCGCCGCTACGGACCGTTCCCACTTTCCCGTAGCGAGCAACCTGCTGAACTTGGGCCAAATGTCTCGCGATCCACACGGTTTTGGCTCGACGCGGAAGTGGGAACGGCCCTACGCCGCCGCCGCGGCAGGCCCGGTGACCGGCGCGTGCGCGTCATGCGCGTGATCGTGGGCGTCGTCATGATGCTCGCTCAGCACGGCGCCCTGCAGGTAGATGATGCTCAACAGGACGAACACGAACGCCTGCAACCCGCTCGTCAGCAGCCCGAGCACCATGATCGGCAGCGGCGCGATGAACGGCACGATGAACGCGAGAATCATGATGACCAGCTCTTCGCCGAAGATGTTGCCGAACAGCCGCAGTGACAGCGACAGCACGCGCGAGAGATGGCTGATGATCTCGATCGGGAACATGATCGGGATCACCCACCACGGCGTGCCGGGCGGCCCGGCAAAGTGCTTGATGTAGGAGATGGGTCCCACCGCGATGATGCCCTGCATGTGGTAGTAGACCCACGTCGTGATCGCACAGCCGAACGTGACGTTGATGTTGCTCGTCGGCGCCATGAACCCGGGGATCAGCCCCATGTAGTTGCCCACCAGGATGTAGAAGGCCAGCGCGCCGATCAGCGGCAGGAACTTCCTGCCTTTCGGACCGATCCACTGATCGAGCATGCCCGCCACGGCCGAGACGAGATCCTCGAGCACCAGCTGGAACTTGCCCGGATTCTCCACTGACAGCCGCGACCGCAATACCAGACCCAGCACCACGAAGCCGAGCCCGATCAGCCCCGTCATGACGAGGTAGTCGGGGATGACGTGGTGCCCGGGCTCAGCGTGCAATCCAAACAGGCCAACAATCGGCGCCAACAGGGCGTTCACCCAGTCGACAATCAGCAATGGATGGTGAAGTTTTTCCATGGATTACGTGCGGCGGGCGCCTTGCACGAGCTCGAGAGCCGCGGCGGCCACCATCACTGACGCGCCGATCAGCAGCGCGAGTGGAGGGAGCCGCAAACGCGCAATCATAACGTACGCCATTCCGGCCAGTAAAGCGTACCGGAGCACGAGCCACACCAGCCCTCGACGAGGCCGATGACCCGCCACCCCCTGCGCCACGACAGCTCCCGCCAGGCCCGACACGCCGGAATGGATGGCCCAGTAGCTCACGCCAATCAGCGACGCGCCGCCGATCACTCCCGCTGCGGCGCGCCAGCCGCCGCCGGGCACGACCCACGCCACGATCGCCGCGAGCAGCGCCATGACCACGGCCCGGCGTTCGACCCGCTTCAGAAGTGGGTCGCTCATTTCAGGTACTTCTTGGTCGCCAGGTAGACGTTCCGGATGCCGGCAACGAGACCGAGCAGAAAGAACACGAAAAAGAACAGCGGCGACCAGCCGGTGGCCTGGTCAAGCCACCAGCCGACGACGGCGCCGATGACCAGCGCGATGACAAACGACAGCCCGGCCGAACCGACCATGCCGGCGGCGCTGATGGCCTCGAACCTTCCGGACGCGGCCTGACGCGCGGCGTCCCGCTTCGATGACGGGACCGATGGGCGGCTCGGCCCGAGCCGGCTCGCGGGGTTCCTGGTCCACTTGGTCATGGTACTCGGTATACTGCGAGACAGGGAGCCAGCCAACTCGCGCCTTGGGAGTATCCATGACTCGACGTCCCACGCTCGCCCATGTCGCGGCCGCTGCGTCGGCCGCTCTCGTTCTCACGGCGCCCGTGGGCTTCGGCGCCCAGCAGCGGGAGGTCAGGGAGCGCTCCATTGCGGTGAGCGTCGTGACGGGCGAAGACACCCCGCTCACCAACCTGACAGCCGCCGATTTCACCATCCGTGAAGACGGGATCGTGCGCGAAGTCCTGCGCGCCTCGACGGCGCCGCTGCCCTCGCACCTGGTCCTGCTGGTCGACGACAGCCAGGTCACGCAGACGTCGATCCAGTATCTGCGGACCGGGTTGACGACCTTCGTCAAACGCATCGCCGACGCCGCGCAGGGGCTCCCCGCCGAGGCGACACCGCAATGGGCGATGACGACGTTCGGCGATCGGCCGACCAAGCGCGTCGAGTACAACCAGAGTGAGATTCCGATCCTGCGCGGCATCGAGCGGCTGTTCCACCAGACCGGCGCCGGCTCCACGTTGATCGACGCGATCATCGAAACCACACGGGATTTGAGGAAGCTCGAGGCGGCGCGGCCGCTGATCGTCACGTTCGTCGCCGAAGACGGCCCCGAGTTCGGCAACCGGACACACAAGGACGTCGCGACGGCGCTCGAAGGCGTGAATGCGTCCCTGTGGGTGGTCGCGCTCCAGACCGGGTCCCAGAATGTCGGATCGACCGAGGCGCGCGAACGCGCGATCATCACCGGCGACGTCGTCAAGTGGAGCGGCGGGGCCACGAAGGTGGTGATTACGCCGCAGGCCATTGACGGCGGCTTCGTCTCGGTCGCCAACCAGATCCTCACGCGGTATTCGCTCACGTACGGCCGGCCCGAATCGTTGGTGCCGCCCTCGAAGCTCGAGGTGGCCGTCAAGCGTCGCGATGGCAAGGTGCGGTCAGCTCGATGGGCGGGCCGGTAACATGCGTCGGCCACTTGCGGCGATCGGGCTCGCGGTCATTCTGGCCGCGCTGCCGCTCGGCGCTGAACAGATCTTCCGGGGCGGCACAGATGTCGTCCTGCTGAGCGTCACGGTCCTGGACGGCGCCGGCCGTCTGATGTCCGGTCTCGAACGTGAGGACTTCCACGTGCTCGAGGACGGCGTGCCGCAGCAGATCACGAACTTCGCCCGCGATCATCAGCCGATTGCGCTCTCGCTGCTGATCGACTCGAGCACGAGCATGGAGCCGAAGCTGGTGATCGCCCAGGAAGCGGCGATCGGTTTCGCGCGCCGGCTGTCGAAGAAGGACGTCGCGCAGATCATCGACTTCGACAGCCAGACCCAGATCTTGCAGACGTTCACCACCGACGAAAGCCTGCTCGAACGCGCCATCCGCCGCACGCGCGCCGGCGGCTCGACCTCGCTGTACAACGCGCTGTACGTCGGTCTGGACGAATTGAAGCGGCTGCAGGTGGCCACGACCGTCGACGAGATCCGGCGCCAGGCGATCGTGCTGCTCTCCGATGGCGAAGATACGAGCAGCCTCAAGACATTCGAGGACGTGCTCGACAGCGCGAAACGATCCGAAGTGATCATCTACGCGATCAACCTCAAGGACCGTGACGCGGGAACGAACTTGCGGTGGAACGAGTCGGAGTTCGTCATGCGATCGCTCACGCAGGAGACCGGCGGCCGCTCGTTTGTCGTCGAGGACGTCGCGCAACTGCCGACGATCTACAGCCAGATCGCCGATGAGCTCGCCAATCAGTACACGATCGGCTACAACTCCAAGAACGCCAAGCGCGACGGCGCGTGGCGCCGCATCGGCGTCCAGGTCATTCGCGGCGGCGCTCACGCCCGCACCAAAGCCGGATACTACGCCCCCAAGAACCGGAGTTAGCGCGGTTTGCACTTCGCGATACCACAATAAGACGGCTCGCCGCTCCCGCCGTCGGCGCTGTCCTCGTGTGGCACAATGCGCCGATGGCATCCTGGTCTGTGAGTAGAGAGCGATGAGCGGCCAGAGCGGCCGCGTCTTCATCATCGGCGCTGGTCCTGGCGATCCCGGATTGATGACCGCGCGCGGCGTCAAACTGCTGGCCGACGCGGATGTCGTCGTCTACGACCGCGGAGTCGAAGCGGTGCTCCGCTGGGCGCGCGCCGATGCGGAACAGATCGCGGCCGGCGCCCCGGCGGAACGCGACACGGCACAGGACGCGATCTCGATGCTGCTCGCGGAAAAGGCGCGCGACGGTCATGTCGTCGCCCGGCTCAAGTGGGGCGACCCGTTCGTGTTCGACAGCGGCGCGAAAGAAGCGCTGTTCCTCCACGAGCAGGGCGTGTCCTTCGAAGTCGTGCCGGGCGTGGCGGCTGCCGTCGGGGGCCTCGCCTACGCCGGCATCCCGATCACCTACCCGGGCGCTGGCGATGCCATCGTGCTGCTGCGGGGGCACGAAGGCGAGGTCGATTCGATACCGGACGTGGACTGGGATGCGCTGGCGCGGATGGAGGGGACGATCGTCTGTTACGCCGGCGCGCGCCTCGTCCCGCGCGTGCTTTCGGCGCTCCTCGAGCACGGCCGCGCACCGGACGATTCGGCGGCGCTGATCTATCAGAGCACGCATCCCGGCCAGCGCACGCTGGTCGGCACCATCGACGCGTTGATTCAGTCGACCAGCGCCGATCCGGAACCGACGACCGGACCGGCTCTCCTCGTGGTCGGTGAAGTCATCGGACTGCGCGACCATTTGCGATGGTTCGACGAACGGCCGCTGTTCGGCCGGCGGATCGTCGTCACGCGGTCACTCGAACAGGCTGAGGAACTGGTGGACGCGCTGGAGACGCTCGGGGCCCACGCCATCATCGCCCCGACGTTCCGGCTCGCGCCACCCGAGGACCCCGAAGCGGTCGATCGAGCCGCCGCGTCACTCGACAAGTACCACTGGGTCGTCTTCGAGTCGGCGACCGCCGTGACGCGCCTGCTTTCCGCCCTCCATCGCGGCCCGCGCGATCTGCGCGTGCTCGGCGGCGTCAGGGTCTGCGCCATCGGCCCCTCCACGGCGGATCGGCTGATCGCCGGCGGCATCAAACCCGACGTGATCATCCCCGAGTACCGCGTCGAGAGCATCAGCGATGCGCTCGCGAGCACCGGGCCGCTGAAAGGACAGCAGATCCTGGTCGTGCGCCCGGATCATCTGCGCGATGTCCTCGCGAGCGATCTGGCCAGCCGGGGCGCATCAGTGACCGATCTGATCGCGTATCGGACCGCGGCTGAGTCGCCCGACTCGCCTGCCGCTCAGGATCTCTATCGATCGCTGCTCGACAGCCGGATCGATGCCGTGCTCTTCACCAGTTCAACAGCCGTCCGTCGGTTCGCCGGCATCATCGGCGAGGAACAGGTGGCGGACCTGCTGAACACGACCGTCGTGGCCGCGATTGGTCCCGTGACCGCCGCAGCGGCCCGTGAACTGGGCATTCAACCGAAGGTCGTCCCGGACACTTACACGGTCCAGGGCCTCGTCCGCGCCGTCGTCGAGCACTTCGCGCGACGTCCGTAGGGCGGCGCCGCGGCTCGTAACCCGAGCCGCGCTACGTACCTACCCTCCGAAGTACGACGGCAGGGCCATGTCGCGCATCGTGCGCAAGCCCGGTGCGGCCTGGAGGATCTTCGGGATCGAATTGACGGTGATCGCCGCCGTCGCAACGTCACCGTGCACGCCGCCGGCGATCTTCATCGAGAGATTCGGATTGCCGGTGACACGGGCGGCGTCGAAGGACTCGGGAGCGCCGAGATACGCCTCCATGTGCAGCCTGATGATCGGCTGCCCTTTCCGGTAGCCGACGCCATCCTGGATGATCCCGCACACCTGTCCTGGCTCGACGGTCAGGAACTGGCTGGTGACCTTTTTCTCGGCCATCTTCGGCGCGATCTCGTCCGTGACCTTGTCCAGCTTCCAGCCCATCGCGTCCGCAATCATCGTGATCGATTCGGCCAGGCCGACATGACGGACGGTGCCGCTCTTGACCTTGTCCAGGAACTGCTCGCGCGTCAGGCCGGCGCCAATTTTCTGCTGGAACGGAAGACGCCGGATGCTGGCGTCCTGCACACGGTCCACCTCGATCGCGGTCACCGACTCGCAGACCCCCGTGAGCGCGATCGGCAGCGCGTCCATGGTGAACCCTGGATTGACACCGGTGCCGAGGACGGCGACCCGCGCACGTCGCGCCAGCGCATCGATCTTTTTCGCGGCCGCCCGGTTGCTCTTCACGGGATAGGCCAGCTCTTCGGTCGTGGACACGATCGGGACCTTCAGCTTGAGCACGGCCTCGAACTCTGGCACGACCTTCTTCAGCGACGAGCTCGTGCAGAGTACGGCCACGTCCGGGCGAACCGCTTTGATCGTGCGCGTGATGTCGTCCGTGACTTTCACCCGCAGCGGGCGACCCAGACCCGCGACCTCGCCGAGGTCGCGACCGACCTTGGCCGGATCGATGTCGACGGCGCCGACGATGGTCAACCCTTTGCGATTGGCCACCTGACGGACTACGCCGGCGCCGATGGGACCAAGTCCGATATGCAACACCTTGATGGGCACGACATCACTCCTTGAACAAACGCCCATGCTAGCATTGCCGCGACCGGCCTTCATGCGCAGCTTCCGTCTCATGCTGGTGCTGGCGGTGCTGCCGCTCGTCTCGGCCCCAGGGAGCGCCCGCCAGGAAGCGCCGGCCCGCTCGCCGCGCAACGCGAGCTATGTCATCGAGGCCGTGCTCGACCCTGCCACTCGCACTCTCACGGGCACTGGCCAGCTGACGTGGCGGAACATCTCGAAGATCCCCGCAACGGAGCTCCGGTTTCACCTGTACTGGAACGCCTGGCGAGACGCGCAGTCCAGCTGGATGCGCGAGTGGCACCTCGCGCGGAATCAGCCGGTGGCAACGCCTCCCGCCAGCGACCTCGGCTCAATTGATGTGACACGCCTCATCGTCGCCGGCCAGGACGCCCTGCCGGCCGCGCGCTTCATCGCGCCCGACGATGGGAACGCGCAGGATCGGACGGTCCTTCAAGTTCCTCTCGCGCGGCCGCTTGCTCCTGGCGAAACGGTCGCGATCGATCTCGGCTGGACGTCGCGTGTGCCGCGGCCGTTCAGACGAGCGGGCGCAGTCGGCAACTACTTCTTCATCGCGCAGTGGTTTCCCAAGATCGGCGTGCTCGAAGACGCCGGCTGGAACTGTCACCAATTTCATGCCTCGACGGAGTTCTTTGCAGATTTCGGCGTCTATGACGTCAGCCTCACTGTGCCGTCCGGCTGGCTCGTCGGCGCCACGGGACGCGAACGCTCGAAGATCGATCTCGGCAACGGCACGACCACGCATCGTTACACCGAGACCGATGTCCACGACTTCGCCTGGACGACGAGCCCGGTCTTCGTCGAACGGCACGACCGGTTCGAAACGCCAGGCCTGCCGGCGGTGGATATCCGGTTGCTGCTGCAGCCCGAGCACACCGATCAGGCCGATCGCCATTTCAGCGCCGCACGCGCGGCCCTGAAGCACTACGGTGAGTGGTTCGGACCGTACCCGTACGGCCACCTCACTATCGTCGATCCGATCGCCTCGTTCTCGGCCGCGCAGGGTGGGACGACGGGCGCGATGGAATATCCGACGCTGTTCACGGTCGGCACCAGGTGGTACGCGCCGTGGACTGAGATCGATCCGGAATCCCTCACCGTTCACGAAGCCGGTCACCAATGGTGGCACGGCATGGTGGCGACCAACGAGGTCGAACACGCGTGGATGGACGAAGGGCTCAACACCTTCGCTGAGGCCCGCGTCGTGGCGGCGGCCTGGCCGCACCGGTTCGTCGCCGTCAAACGGTATTTCGGAGAATTGATCCCGTGGTCGTTTGCCGACGTCCCGTGGTCTCGCGATCTCGACGGCGGTCATCTCGACTGGTATCGGCCGGCGGCGCGCGCCGACGTCCAATCGACCCCATCGTGGCAATACTGGCCGGGGTCGGCGCCCGAAATCACGTATCTGAAGACCGCGTTGTGGCTGGGGACACTCGAAAAGCAGCTCGGCTGGCCCACGCTCCAACGCATTCTCTCGACCTACTTTCAGCGCGGCGCCTTCCGGCATCCGACGCCCGAGGAGTTCTTCGCCATCGCCGGCGAGATCAGCGGCCGCGACCTGACCGCCTTCTTCGATGCGGTCCACCGCAGTTCTGCGACGTTCGACTACGGCGTCGCGCAAGTCACGACGGGGGTCGGTCAGCAGACCGTCGTCGTGCGACGATACGCCGACGGCGTGTTCCCGACCACGGTCCGCGTCCGCTTCGATGACGGCAAATCCGTTGATGAGGCGTGGGACGGCACCGCGCCGTGGCACGCGTTCCGGTATGCCACGCCGGCCCGGATCACGAGTGTCGAGGTGGACCCCGACCGCGTGCTGCTGCTCGATCTCAACTACACCAACAATTCGTGGACATCGCGGCCGGGCGCCACGGCGGCGTCCGGCAAGTGGGCGCTCCGCTGGCTGACCTGGCTCGAAGACGTCCTGCTCACGTATGCGTTCTTCGTCTGAACGCCGAGCCGGCAGGCCGAGGGCGACTGTACTCGGCGCCTTCCTCGAAGGCTGGCGGCGCGTCTTGCAGGCGCCGGCGCTCACGGCGTCGGTGCTCGGCCTCACGCTGCTGCTCGCGTTGCCGCTCGCGATGACGCTCCGGGGCATGCTCGACGAGCACCTGGGCGCGAGCCTCGAGGCGGACCGCGCGGCGGCAGGATGGAACGCCGGGTGGGCGGCCGAGTTCGCCGCGCAGGCGCAAGGGCTGGGCCGCACGTTCACCCATGAAATCCTCGGGTTCGGAGGCACGCTGGCAAACATCAGCGGGCTCTTCGATGCGCGACGGCTCAATCCGGCGATCGCCGGTGCCGTCGCCGCCTATCTCGTCGTGTGGATCTTCCTCTCCGGAGGGATCCTCGATCGCCTCGCTCGAGCGCGTCCGGTCGGCACGGCGGCGTTCTTCGGCGCCTGCGGTGTCTACTTCTTCCGATTCCTCCGTCTCGGCGTTGTCATCGGGGCAGCGTACTGGGGGCTCTTCCACTGGCTGCATCCGCTGCTGTTCGACGGGCTCTATGACGCGGCAGTCCGCGACATGACGAGCGAGCGCCAGGCCATCTTGCTTCGCGCCAGTCTGTATCTGCTGTTCGCCGGCGCCCTCGCCACGATCAACGTCGCCGCCGACTTCGCCAAAGTCCGGGCGGTTGTCGAAGATCGCCGCAGCATGATTGCCGCGCTTGGGGCGTCGCTGCGGTTCATTCGGCGCCGCCCATGGCGCGTCGGCGGCTTGTACCTGCTCAACGTGATCGCCCTGCTCGTCATCCTGAGGTTGTGGCTTCAGGTGGCGCCGGCGGCGACCGCGCCTGTGTGGTGGGCCTTCCTCGTTTCGCAGGTCTACCTCCTGGCACGGGTGTGGGCCAGGCTCTCGTTCATCGCCTCGGAAGTCGCATTCTTCCAGGGCGAGCTGGCGCACGCCGACTACACGGCGTTGCCGGAGCCCGTGTGGCCCGACTCGCCGGCGGCCGAGGCGATCGAGAATCTGAACGGGAAGTAGAGACACAACGTTATAGTCAT
Organism: uncultured Acidobacteriota bacterium; assembly: GCA_963816795.1. Classification (GTDB taxonomy): domain Bacteria; phylum Acidobacteriota; class Vicinamibacteria; order Vicinamibacterales; family SCN-69-37; genus CAWFLT01. Next base: position 581,809 of record CAWFLT010000014.1, read on the forward strand.
CAAGATATGTCGAATCGTGCGGACAAGATTGCGTCGTGGCTGCGGGATCAGGCGTCAGCTGCCGGGGCTCGCGGGTTCGTGTTTGGACTGAGCGGAGGCATCGACTCCGCGGTGGTCGCGCGGTTGTGCCAGTTGGCGACGCCGCAGCGTGTGCTCGGCGTCCTTCTGCCCTGCTACAGCCATTCGCTCGACGAGGAGGACGCCCGGCTCGTCGGCTCGACATTCAGCATCCCGGTCGCGCGGGTCGACCTCGCCGCGACGTTCGACGCGCTGACTGAATCGCTGCACCAGGCCGTGAAAGGGGTGCCGACGCACGTCTCGGTCGTCGACATCAAACAGCAACTGCCCGAAGCGAACGTCAAGCCGCGGCTGCGCATGACGTCGCTCTACTTCATCGCCAACTCGCTGAACTACCTGGTCGCAGGCACCGGCAACCGCAGCGAGATCACGCTCGGCTACTACACGAAGTACGGCGACGGGGGCGTGGACGTGCTGCCGATTGGCGAGTTGCTCAAGAGCGAAGTCCGCACGCTCGCCACCGAGCTCGGCGTGCCCAAGCGAGTGGTGGACAAGGCGCCCTCTGCGGGCCTCTGGGTCGGCCAGACCGACGAAGAAGAGATGGGATTCAGTTACGACACGCTCGAGCAGTACCTGACCGTCGGGGCCTCTGCCGTTGATGCGGCCGTGGCGCAACGCATCGAACGGCTTCGATCAGCGTCCAATCACAAGCGTGCGCTGCCGCCGATTGCGCCGGTGTAGCAATGGGGCAATGGGGCAATGAGGCAATGGGGCAATGGGGCAATGGGGCAATGGGGCAATGAAGTGCATTGGCCCATTGCCTCATTGGCTCATTGCCCCATTGCAAGCGCTCTTCTACTGAATCGGCGTCGCCGGGGCTGTAAACGGCTCGGTCGGGGCGGTGGCGCTATATAGCTGCCAGACCGTGTTGCTGGCGTTCACCGAGAACGAGCGCGTGCCGGTCGTGTTGAACGTCTGTGGCACCCCGGTCGCGATGTAGTTGGTGATCGTCGCCGTGCCATTGCAATCGGTCGGCCCGGCTGCCGATCCTGCTCCGGCTCCGAGGGTGAAGTTGTAGCCGCTCTTCGCCGGGGTGGCGCTCATGCCGAGGTCGGCGGAGATGAAGCTCTCACCCGTGCCGCCCGGCGCCGTGCCGAGAACGACGTAGCTCGCCGCGAATGCACCTGAGCCGCACGAGGCCGAATAGCCCACCTGCGCGACGCTCGTCGTCTTGAGCGAGACGATCGCCGACGTCTCGTTGCCGGTCATCCGTGCCTTCAACAGGCCGGGCACGGCGATCGCGGCGATGATGCTGATGATCGCGACGACAATCAGCAACTCGATGAGCGTGAATCCCTGGTCCCTGCGGTTCATAGCTGACTTCTCCCCTGATTCTTTACTGGCGCCGGCCCGGCGCGGCGGTGCCGTGCGATCGGCGGGGCTCAGCCCCGCCTTCAACGGTGCCCTTCGCAGTATTGACGACGGCGGCGGCCGCATAGCCGTATTTCACTTCGCCCTTGCGGCCCACTTTCGTGAACGTGTGGCCTCGCGCCTCGAGATCGGCCACGAGCGTGCGAGGAAACCGGTCCTCGATCTGAACGTTCGACCGCCCGCCGGCCCCGCCACCAATCAGGAATCGCGGCGCCTCAATGGCTCGCTGGGCCGTCATGTTGCCGTCGACGACGTTGAGGATCACATCGTAGACCGAAGCGGGGATCCAGGCGTTTCCGGCGCAGCCGACGGCGAGCAGCGGCATATAGCCCGGAACCCCATAACGGCCCGGATCGGCGGGATTGGGGGCAAACACCAGCGTCGGCACGCTCGTCGACGACGACCGCATCAGCGGCAGCATCGAGCCGTACCCGCCGGTCCCTCGACCGCCGCGAAAATGATCGTTGTAGATGAATCCTAACCCCTTGGAAACATAGTAATTGCCGCCCCAGGTCGAGAGCGTCTGGGTGAACGCAATCATGTTGCCCTCGGCGTCGGCGACGACAAATGCCGTGGTCCCGCTCTGGACCCGCCGCTCAGGGTCCTCGAGGAGCCCGACTCCACCGGGCGCCGGAACGGGACCACCGCCTCGGCCGGCGCCTTGGGCGGAATACACCTTCCTGGGATCGATGAGCTTGAACCGGCCGAGCGCGTGGCCCGGTTCGAGATGGTCCCCGAGGTCGACTGGCCAGCGTTCCGGGTCTGCGAGGCGCGCGCCGCCGTCGCGCACGCGCCACGCCTCGATGACGTAGTGCCAGTAGTCGGCATCAGTCGCGTAGGTCGCGCCGGCACGAGGCACGTAGTTGTCCAGAATCTGAAGCGTCTCGACCACCTGCAGGCCCGTCGGCACCGGCGCCGGCACCGAGTAGACCAGGTGATTGCGGTAGTGTCCCGAGATCGGCTTGCGCTCAATCGCCCGGTACTGGGCCAGATCCTCGAACGTGATCACGCCGCCATTGGCGGCCATGTCGTCGGCAATTCGACGCGCGATCGAGCCCGAATAGAACGACTGTCCACCTTCCTTGGCCAGGGTCCTGAGCGTCTCGGCGTAATCCTTGTTGACGAACCGATCGCCCGCCTTCGGCACCTTTCCGCCGGGCAGGAAGATCTTCGCGGCTTCCGGATACTTGGCGAACGAGGCACGCCCTTCGGCGATGCTGGTCGGCAACGCTTCATCGAGCACGAATCCTTCATCGGCGAGCTTGATCGCCGGCGCGACCAGATCCGCCCACGCCACCTTCTTGCTCCCGTACTTCTTGTAGAGCAGATCGAGCCCGGCCACGACGCCAGGAATGTTGGCGACCGTCGGACCGTCCGTCGCGGTCCGGCTGCCGTTGGCGTTGAACAGCTTCGGATTGTCGCCGGTCGCGTGTCCCGGCGTCATGTCCTTGTATTCGATCACGACCGGCTCGGTCATGCCTTTGAGGAACAGAATCGCCTGCCCGTCGCCGCCAACGCTCGACGCCTCGGGCTCGACGACTCCGAGCGCGAACGCGACCGCGATGCCGGCGTCGACGACGTTGCCGCCTTGCTCGAGGACCAGCGCCCCGGCCGCCGACGCAAGTGGATGGCCCGACGCCATCACCGCACGCGATGACTCGAGGGCCGGCTTGATGAGGGGCTGCTCGGCGATCAGGCGGTCGATCACGGCCTCAGCGCCGGCCGCATCTTTCACCTGCGCCATCTCCGGCCGGTACTTCGCACGAAGCGCGTCCCAGGCGGCGCCAGACGTCCCGGTCGCGTAGTACAAGGTCTTGAGTGTCTGCCAGACCTGGTCGAACGCCGAGGTCCAGCGTGAATTGTCAGGATCGGGCAGCGTCATCGACGTCGCGCCGTCGTCCACCGCCCGCGGCGCCGGAACCTTCCACAAGGCGTGCTGGCCCGGGGTCGCCAGCAGCACCGGCGGATCGTCGTCACTGCGGTTCGGGTTGCCGTTGTATCCGCCACCGGACGCGGCGAACGTGGCGATGACCAGCGTGTGTCCGTCAGGAGACCAGGCAGGAACCCCACCGTGGCGCGAGGCGAGGACTGGCTGATCGGCCGGTGGCGCGGGCGCCTGACCGGGGAAACCGCGGCCGCCTCGGCCCCCGCCTGCAGTGGCCGGCGCCGGCGCGTCGAACGACGGCACGGCCGACACCCAGACGGCGAGCGACCCGCCGCGCGATGCCGCGTATGCCACACGTGCGTTGTCCGAGGCCCAGGCGGGATAGCTCTCACTCCCAGGCGCACGCGTGACCCGCACCGATCGAGGTGCCGCCGGCTGACCCACAGCCGCCGCAACCGGCTCCAACTCGCGGACCCACACGTCGGCCTCGTTGTTGCCGTCGGCGTCGCGATCGGAAATGAAGGCGACGAGCTTGCCGTCTGGTGAGACGCGGCCCTGCCACTCTCCTGCTCCCGCCGGCGTGAGGGGCTGTGGCGTGCCGCCTCCATCGGCGGCGGTCATCAGTTGCCACGCGCCGCCGGCCGGGCGATGGGAATAGACAATCCGGCCGTCGCGCGTCCACGACGGCCATCGCTCATCACCGCTCGCTGACGTCAGGCGCCGCGCACTGCCGCCGCTCGCGGGCGCGATCCAGATGTCGAACTGACCATTCGTGCTCGCGCTGAACGCAATCGACTTTCCGTCCGTGGACCACGCAGGATCGCGCTCGACGATCCAGCCTTCCGGCTTCGGCGCGAGGCGCCTGGCGTCGCGCCCTTCAGGCGTCATGGTCCACACGGCGTCGAACCAGCTCACCGCGACGCGCTTGCCGTCGGGCGACCAGGCGGCTTCGCGAACGCCGGCGGTCACGGCCGGGTCCTGCTCCCGGGCGGCGCCAGGCCAGGAGATGGCGACGGCCAGCGCCGCGACTGAAAACACGCCTCGCAGGTCGTTCATCCGCACGGCGCCACGTCCGATCACGACTGGCTGGCCAATTCGCGCACCGCTTCCACGATCGCGCGGGACGAGATGCCGTACCGGTCGAGCAGTTCCGCCGGCTCGCCGCTGCGCGGGATCTCGCGCACGGCGAGTCGCCGAACGCGAAAGCCCTGATCCCAGACGGCCTCGGCCACGGCGTCGCCCAGGCCGCCCTGCGCGTAATGATCCTCGACGGTGATCACTCGTCCGCGTGTGGCTTTGCCCGCCGCGACGAGGCCGTCGCGATCGATGGGTTGCACGCAGTAGGCGTCGATGACGCGAATCGCGATGCCACTCGCCGTGAGCGCCTCGTGCGCCTTGAGCGCCTCGTGCACCGTCACGCCGGCCGCCACGATCGTGACCACGTCCCGATCGCTCTGACGCAGCAGCTTCGATCCGCCGGCGACGAACGTCTCGCTGGCATCGTAGATCACCGGCGTCTTCGGACGTGACATCCGCAAGTACACGGGGCCGGGCGTCGACGCCGCCACCGCGATCAGCCGCTCGGCGCTGTTGCCGTCGCACGGGTAGAGCACCGTGCAGGTCGGCACGGCTCGCATCGTCGCCAGGTCCTCCAGGGCCATCTGTGACGGGCCGTCTTCGCCGATCGACACGCCGCAGTGCGTCCCGGCGAGCTTGATCCCGGTGTCTGAGATGCCCGCCATGCGGATGAAGTCGGCGGCGCGCTCAAGAAAGCACGCGAAGGTGGTGGGAAACGGCACCGCGCCCCGGCTCGCGAGCCCCATCGCGGCACCGACCATCACCTGTTCGGCGATGTACGTCTGGTAGAAGCGATCGGGATAGGCCTGCTCGAACTTGTCGGTGAAGGTGGAGTTCTTCACGTCGGCATCGAGCGCGACGACGCGAGCATCGATCGCGCCAAGGGCGACGAGGCCGGTACCGAGCGCCTCACGTGTGGCGACACTCTCGCCGAGCTTGTAGCGCGGCGCTGGAGCCACGCGCGCGAAATCGGGCAGCGCGCCCTTCGCTGCGTCGCGTCGTTGGCGAGGGAATGACCGGGGCCGGATCGTCGGTCGTGACGCGCTGCGCCTCCAACTCGGCAATCGCCTGGTCGGTCTCGGGCCCCTTCTTGAGCGGCTTGCCGTGCCAGCCTTCCTTGCCTTCGACGAGCTTGACGCCCTTCCCTTTCAGGGTGCGCGCCACGATCATCGTCGGCCGTCCCTTCGTGTTCCGCGCCTCCGCCAGCGCGCCGAGAATCGCCCCGATGTCGTGTCCGTCGATGCCGATCGCATGCCAGCCGAACGCGCTCCATCGCCTGACGTAGGCCTCGGTGTCGTGATCCCACTGCGTCGGACAGCTCTGACCGAGGCCGTTGAGATCGGTGATCGCGCACAGGTTGTCGAGATGATGATGCGCCGCCACCTGCGCGGATTCCCAGACGGAGCCCTCAGCGGTTTCGCCGTCGCCCAGGAGCACGTACGTGCGGTAGTCGGAGTGAATCCGGCGCGCATTGAACGCGATGCCGATGCCGGCACACAGACCCTGGCCGAGCGACCCGGTGGCGACATCCACGAAGGGCAGCCGCGGCGTCGGGTGTCCCTCGAGATCCGAATCGATTTTGCGAAGCTTCAGGACGTCCTCGCGCGGGAAGGCGCCGGTGGCGGCCCAGGCGGCGTAGAGCAGGGGCGCCGCATGCCCCTTGGACAAGACGAACCGATCGGCCTCGGGATGCTGCGGATCGTGCGGGTCGAAGCGCATCTCCGCGAAGAACAGCGCGGCGACGAGATCGGCCGCCGACATGCACGTTGTGGGATGACCGGAACCGGCTTCGGACGTCGCGCGAATGGAATCGATGCGAAGCTCGGTCGCGAGGTTGTGGAGTTGGGCGAGTGAAGGCACAGCCATGAGAAGAGGCTGAGTTTATCGTACGAGTCCGGCCCCTATAATTGAACGGATGTCGTTGCTGCGGTTCGCGTGCCTGCTCGTGCTGGCTTTGTGGGTCGGCGGGCTGGCCGCGCTCGGCAGCGTTGCGGCCCCGACCTTGTTCGCGGTGCTCGAAGCGCGCGACCCGACGGGTGGGGCCGGCCTGGCTGGGCTGCTCTTCGGTGCCATCCTCCGCCGGTTCGATCAGGCCTCGTGGATGCTTGGCGGCGTGCTCATCATCCTCCTCGGCATCCGCGCGGCGCTCGGCCCGCGGCCGCGACGACTGGGTGTACGTCTCTGGACGGTCGCCGCGATGCTCGCGATGAGCCTGACCTCGGCGCTCGTGCTCTCCCCGCGCATCGAAGCAATCCGGCACGACGCCGGCGGCTCCGTCCGGAGCCTGCCGGACGGTGATACCCGAAAGGCGTCGTTCGGGCGCCTGCACGGCGCCTCCACGGGCCTGTTCGTGTTGACGCTCATTGCGGGGATCGGCTTGTTCTGGATAGAGATGAGGGATTCGGGATGAACGTAATCGACCCGGTGGCGCTCTCTTCGGAAATCATCGACGCGGTCGGCCGGGCGCCGGATGGGCCGGCCGCCATGGAGGCCGCGGTCGCGCTCCTCAAGGCGCGGCTGCCGCACTACACGTGGGCCGGCATTTACCTCCTGGACGGCGAAGAGCTCGTGCTGGGACCGTACCTGGGCAAGCCGTCGCCACACACCAGAATCCCGCTCAATCGCGGCATCTGCGGCGCCGCAGCGACCCAGAAAACGACCATCGTGGTCGACGACGTCAACGCCGATCCTCGGTACCTGGCGTGCAGCCTCGAAACGCGATCCGAGATCGTCGTCCCGATCCTGCGCGGCGAAGAGGTCCTCGGCGAAATCGACATCGACAGTGACCGCCCGGCGGCGTTTGGCACCGAGGATCGGCAGTTGCTCGAAGCGGTTGCGGCGGCCCTGGCCGCGAGACTCTAGGCGCATGGCGCACCAGATCACGCTCGTGCCGGGCGACGGGATCGGGCCCGAGGTCACGGACGCGGTGGTCCGCATCCTGGAGGCCGCAGGCGTGGCGATCGAGTGGGACCGCCACGATGCCGGCGTCGTGGCGCATCGCGCGACGGGCGAGACGCTGCCCAAGACGCTGCTGGCGTCGATCGAACGGACGCGGGTCGCATTGAAGGGCCCGGTCACGACGCCAGTCGGCGAGGGCTTCACCAGCGTCAACGTCGGCCTCAGACAGGCGCTCGATTTGTACGCGAACGTGCGGCCGGTCGCGAATCTCCCTGGCGTCGCGAGCCGATTTGACGGCGTCGATCTCGTCATCATGCGGGAAAACACCGAGGACCTCTATGCCGGCCTCGAGCACCAGATCGTCCCCGGCGTCGTCGAGAGCCTCAAGATCATCACCGAGCGCGCGTCGACGCGGATTGCGACGTTCGCGTTCGAGTACGCACGCTCGCGCGGCCGCCGCAAGGTCACCGCGGTGCACAAGGCGAACATCATGAAGATGAGCGACGGCCTCTTTCTGAGGTCGGCGCGGGCCGTCGCCGCCGCGTTCCCGGAGATCGCCTACGACGAGCGGATCGTGGACGCCACGTGCATGGAGCTCGTCATGCGTCCGGAGCAGTTCGACGTGATGCTGCTGCCCAACCTGTACGGCGACATCGTCTCCGACCTCGGCGCGGGGCTGGTCGGCGGCCTCGGCCTGGTGCCGGGCGCCAATATCGGCGAGCGCATCGCCGTCTTCGAGGCCGTGCACGGCAGCGCGCCGGACATCGCCGGCCAGAACCTCGCCAATCCGACCGCGCTCCTGCTGTCAGCGGTGATGATGCTCGAGCACCTCTCCGAGCGCGAGGCCGCGGCGCGAATCCGCCGCGCGCTCCTCCGCGTGTTGAGCGAGACACGCGTGCGGACGCGCGACCTGGGCGGCACCGCGACGACGTCGGCGTTCGCGGACGCAGTCGTCGCAAGCGGTCTGCTATAGTGCCTAGTCCAGTGAGGCCGGACGACATCACCCGCGCGATTTTCGCGCGTGAAGACGTCGCAAAGTACCTCCGAGGCGTATCGGGCACGGGAGACTCCGATACGCGCGGCCGCATCGAAGCCTACCTCGAAGAGCTCCGCACGACGCAGCGCTATCGTTTCTACCGGGCGCTGCAGCACCCGCTCTATCCGATCCTGCGCAAGGTGCGTCGCGTGGCGGAGCACGTCGATCGCGCCGCGGCGGCGACTCGCGCCGGGCGGGTCGTCTACGTCTCGAATCACAAGAGCCACCTCGACTACCTGGTCGAGCCGCTGGTCCTCGACGACAACGGCGTCCGTCCACCGCTGCTCGCCGCGGGCATCAATCTGTTCGGCGGCGCGCTCGGTCTGCTGCACCGTCACGTGACCGGCGCGATTCCGATCCGGCGCAACAGCAAGGATCCGATCTACCTGGTCACGCTCCGCGCCTACGTCGCTGAAGTCCTCAAGAGCCGCGATCTGCTCTACTACGCCGAAGGCGGCAGAAGCTACAGCGGTGAGCTGAAGGCGCCCAAAACGGGATTGATGCAGGCGGCGCTCAAGGCCGACCGGGACGAGCTCTCGATCGTCCCGATGGCGGTCGCCTACGACCTCGTCCTCGAAGACCGGATCCTCTCGCGCGAAGCCGTGCGCCGCCGCGCGCGGCCGTTCGCGCAGGAAATCGCGGAGATGGCGCGCCACGCGGTCGGCTATCACAGCCGCGCATTCGTGACGTTCGGCCAGCCGATTGCACTCGCGACATTCGATCCGGATTCGCGTCGCGATCTCGTCACGCTCGCGCATCGCGTCCAGGACGCGGTCGGGCTGGCCTACAAGGTCCTGCCGACGGCACTTGTCGCGTCTGTGATGCGGGCCCAGATCACCCGGCGCGAGCTCGGCGACCGCCTCGACGAGCTCGTCGCGTCCCTCGCCGGCGACGGCGCCAACCTCTCGGTCCGGACGGGACAGGAAGCGCTCGACGACGGGGTCGCGATGCTGGCCGAACGCGGCATTCTCGTCGATGGGCGCGGGCGGATTCGGGTGCGCGATCGGATCGCGCTGCGCTACTACGCCCGCACGATACAGCACCTCGTGCAACGGCCGGCCAGAACCACGCACTGAAGGAATCAGCGCTCCTACGCCGTCTGCAGCAGTTCCCCAACCCGCCTCAGCACGTCCCGGCAGAGGTACACATCGTCGACGTTGACGTACTCAACCGTGCTGTGGAGGCCGGCGCCGCCGGGACCGAAGAGGACCGACGGGATGCCGGCGCCTGCGAGAATGGCGGCGTCGGTCCAGAACGACATGCCGGTGGGCGCGGCGGTCAGGCCGGCGTCGCGGAGGGCCCGTGTCATCGCCTGAGGGAGCCGGTGTGCGGCATCGAGCGCGTAGGCCGGGCGATAGCCCATCAGGCGGGCGTCGGCCGCGAACTCCGGATCGTCGGCCTGGAGCCGATCGAGAAGCGCGCGGATCTCGAGCATCACCGCGGCTTCGTCCTCGCCTGAGACGGTCCGGCGCTCCATCTGCAGCGTGCAGCGATCGGGATAGCTGCTCAGCTCGCGGCCGCCGTTGATCAGCGACGCGTGGAGCGAGCCGGTACCCTGAAACGCCACCGAAGCGCGCGCGCGCAATTCCCGATCGCGCGCGTCGAGCGCCACCAGCACGCGTCCCATGCGGACAATCGCATCGCGTCCGTCGTCCGGGCGGCTGCCGTGGGCCGCGCGGCCGTGCGCGACGATCTCGATCCAGGCAAACCCCTTGTGCCCGATCGCGAGCCGGAGATCCGTCGGCTCGGTCACGATCGCGACATCCGCCTGCCACTCCCGCACCAGCGCTTCCGCCCCGGCGCTCAAGTACTCCTCGTCGGCGACGGCCGCGACAATCAAGCGCCCGCGCGACCACGACGCCGCGAGCTCAGATGCGGCGGCGATCATCGCCGCCACACCGCCCTTCATGTCTTGCGAGCCGCGACCGTAGAGACGTCCGTCGGCGATCCGCGGCTCGAACGGTTGGTCCATCCCCTCGACGCCGACCGTGTCGAGATGCCCGCAGAACATCATCGCGGGCCCCGGCGTTCGCGCGTCGAGCACGCCGATGACATTCGGCCGTCCCGGCGCAGCCTCCTGGACGACGACGTCCAGACCGGCCGCGCGCATGCTTTGACGAACGACCTCCGCGACCGCCGCTTCACCTGGCGCGCCGGGAACCAAATCGGGATTCACCGAGTTGGTGGCGACGAGATCTCGAAGGAGAGGAATGGGATCCACAGGCAACTTCAAACTTTGAACTTCGAAGTTCGAACTTCGAAGTTAGGGCTATTGTATGCGGCTCGATACACTGGGGCCGGAGATGAATCGTCTCGCCAATCGCGTCGTGACCATCACCGGTGCGTCATCGGGAATCGGACGGGCCACTGCGGTGGCGCTCGCGCGTGAGGGGGCGGCGGTGGTGGTCTCTGCCCGGCGTCAGGACCGGCTGGACGATCTCGTGCGGCAGCTCGGCGAGTGCCGGCGGACAGGCTCTTGCTGTGGCAGGCGACGTCACGATCAACGCCGACATGGAGCAGCTCGTCGCGCGTACACTCGAGGTGTACGGCCGGCTCGACGTGATGATCTGCAACGCCGGGATCGGCTACCACGGCGCGCTCGACGACACACCACCCGACGTGATGCGACGGCTCGTGGACGTCAACCTCATGGGCACCATGTACGCCGCTGCCGCGGCACTGCCGGTGTTCCGGCGCCAGCAACGGGGACACATCATCGCGATTTCGTCGATCGCCGGACGCCGCGGCATTGGCGGCATGAGCCTGTACTCGGCGACCAAAGCGGCGCAGATCGGGTTGATCGAGGGCCTGCGAGCTGAATTCGCAGGCACCGACCTCCACGCCTCCGTCGTCTACCCCGTCTCGACGACGGAGACCGAGTTCCGGGAGGCCATTCACCGCGATTACGGCCGCGAGATCACGGGGAAGGGGCCCAAGCAGACCGCCGATTCGGTCGCCCGGCTCATTGTCGAATGCGTGGTCTCGCCGAAAGCCGAGGTCTACACGGTCGCGAAGTCCAAATGGTTCGCCGTGCTCGGCGTCGTCGCCCCGGCGCGGACGGATCGGTTGGCGAAGCGATTCGGCCGGCGAGTCGTGCCGCCAGGAGCGCCCGATGGCGACGGCGCCGCCTGACCTCGCGCTGGCGATCGCTGCCGAAGTTCAGGCCGCCGGCGGCCGGGCGCTGATGGTCGGCGGCTGGGTCCGCGACGACCTGTTGGGGCAGCCGGCGAAGGACCTGGATCTCGAGGTCTTCGGGTTGCCGGCGGACCGGCTGCGCGCCGTGCTGGAACGCTTCGGCCGGGTGGATGCGGTTGGCGAGAGCTTCGCGGTCTACAAGATCGGCGACATCGACGTCGCGCTGCCGCGGCGCGAGTCGAAGACCGGAAAGGGCCACAAAGGGTTTACGGTCGATGGCGATCCCACCCTCTCGATCGAGGATGCGGCGCGGCGCCGGGATTTCACGATTAACGCGATCTCGCGCGACCCGCTGACGGGCGAGGTGCTCGATCCGTTCGACGGCCAGCACGACCTGGCCGCCCGCCGGCTCCGCGTCGTCGATGCCGACCGCTTCGCCGACGACAGCCTGCGCGTGCTCCGCGCGATTCAGTTCGCCGCGCGGTTCGAACTGACGGCGGATGCACAGACGAAGGACCTGCTGCGCGCCATCCCGCTTGACGATCTGCCGCCGGAACGCGTCTGGGGAGAAGTCGAGAAGCTGTTGCTGCGCGCGCGACGGCCGTCGATCGGGCTGGCGCTCGCGCTCGAGCTCGGATGTCGTCACCCGCCTCTGGCCCGAGCTGGCCGCGCTCGTCGGCTGCCCGCAGGAGCCCGAGTGGCATCCGGAAGGCGACGTCTGGGTGCATACGTTGATGGTGGCTGACGAAGCGCGGTCGCGGCTGGACGGCCTCGACCGCGGCCCGGCGGTGACGATGATGCTGGCGGCAATCTGCCACGACCTCGGCAAGCCTGCGACAACGGCGCTCATCGACGGGCGCATCCGATCTCCGGGCCACGAAGAGGCAGGCGTCGCGCCGGCGACGTCGCTGCTCGACCGGCTGAACGTGCACACGCTGGACGGCTACGACGTCCGGCGCGCGGTCCTTGGTCTGGTCGCCCATCACCTCAAGCCGAGCGCGTTCAAGAAGGCGCCGGTGCCCGTGAGCGACGGCGCGTTCAGGCGCCTCGCGCAGAAAGTCGACCTCGAGTTGCTGGCGCGGTTCGCGAAGGCGGACTGTCACGGCCGAACCGGTCCGTTCGATTGCTCCGCGATGGACTGGTTCGTCGAACGTGCGCGCGCGCTCGGTGTCGAGCACGCGCCGCCCGCGCCGATCGTCCTGGGCCGCCATCTGATCGCGCTGGGCGTCCCTCCCGGCCCGCGCATGGGCGAGATCCTCAAGCAGATTTTCGAGCGGCAACTCGATGGCGAAATTCGCTCGCTCGAAGAGGGGCTGGCCCTCGCGCGGAAGATCACCGAGTACGTAGGCCGGCGGTGAGGCCCGCCGGAGCCGAGTACGTAGGGCGGGCCGGGGTGAGGCCCGCCGGAGGCCGCGGACGGGCAAAAAAGCGGCGAAGATTCGTTGACAGCCAAACTCCGGCACATGGCGTCCGACCAAATAGGTGGCCCCAGCGGAGGAGGTGTCATGCGTCAACGCTTCGCGATGATCGCCGCGCTCGTCGTGTCCGGCATGGTCGCCGGATCCGGCACGGCGGCGGCACAAAGCGAGACCCGGCGCGTTCCCGATTACGGCATGGTGGGCGTGGGAGTCTCGTTCGGTGCGGCCATTCCGAATGACGAATCGTTCAACACTGGCCTCACGACGAGTGTCGAGGCCGAGCGATACGTCACGCCACGGCTGTCCGTGCGCGCCCTGTTCGGCGGCAACTGGAACGACATCGTCAACCGCGGTTTCAGCGGCACGACCACGCCGGTGAGATTGAACGGCAACGTCGTCTACAACTGGGAGGGCGGACAGGTCCATCCGTACGTCACTGGCGGCGCCGGTTGGTACCATTACCGATTCAAGGAGGCCCAGATCGAAAACAGCGCCAACAAATTCGGCATGAACTTCGGCGGCGGGATCGAATGGTTCATCTCTCGCCGCGATACCGTGACGGGAGAAGTCGCCTATCACGCGATTCCTGGCGACGTCACCGCCCCGCTGACGATCTACAAGCCAAGCTTCTGGACGATCTCGGCGGGATACAAGAAGTATTTCTAAGTTAAGAGCTCAGATGGAGATCACGGGGATAAAGTCCGGAGACCACGGAGCAGCGAGGTGTCTCAACGATCTTCCCTTCCGAACTCCGTGAGCCCCGTGAATCTCCGTGAGCCCCGTGTTTGAGGCGTGTGAGGAATCACGCGTGAAGACTCGCCAGCGTTTCGGGCGAAACATTCCCGCCGCTCAGGATGGCGACCACCTTCTTCGACGTGTCGACCAGCGGGCTGCCGTCGCCGGGCCACAGGACGGCCGCGACCGTGGCGGCGCCGCTCGGCTCGACGACTTGCTTCGCTTCGGAGAACAGCCACAGCGCGGCGCGGGCGATCTGGGCGTCGTCCACGGTGACGACGCGATCGACGAACGCCTGCACGTGCTCGAACGTCAGATCCCCCGGCCGCACAGGCATGAGCCCGTCGGCGATCGAGTCGGTGCGATCGAGCGTCACCGGATGACCCGCCGCGAGCGAGGCCGTCATCTTGGCGGCGCCGGTGGGCTCGACACCGATAATCTGCACCGCCGGCCGCGACTGGCGAATCGCCGCGGCGACGCCGGAGACCAGGCCGCCGCCGCCGACGGGAACCACGACGACGTCAACGTCAGGCACCTGCTCGAGAATCTCGAGTCCGCATGTCCCCTGCCCTTCGATGATCCATTCGTGATCGAACGGGGGCACCATCGTCAATCCACGTGCGGCGGCTTCCGCTTCTGCGCGCACGCGCCGATGCGCGGAAGTCGTGCCCTCGAGGATGACTTCGCCGCCCCAACGCTTCACCCCGGCCACCTTGATGGCCGGCGCGGTCGTCGGCATGACGATCACCGCCGGCGCTCCCAGTTGCGCCGCCGCGAGCGCGACCGCCTGACCGTGATTGCCGGACGAGTAGGTGATGACGCCGCGACGAAGCGCGTCGGGCGACAACCGCTTCAGCATGTTGGTCGCGCCGCGGATCTTGAAGGCGCCACCAGGCTGGTGCGGCTCACACTTGAGCCACAATGGCCGGCCGGCAGCGTCGGAGACGTCGAGGACAGGTGTCCGCCGCGCGATCGAACGGATGCGAGCGGCCGCTTCCTGAATGGCAGCCAGTGAAGTGAGTGACATGGCTTACGACGACGCCCTGGCCAGGCGCCACATGGGCACGGTCAGCAGCGCGTACAGAGCGGCGGCGAGAAACAGGCTCGAGTTGATCCCGAGCCACATGGACCCCATCACCGCAAGAATCGACGCGATCACGCCGCTGGCGCCGTTCACACCCCACATCCACGCCGTGATCCGATCCGAGTGACGGCCGACGAGCCGCATGCCAATCGGGAAACACATCCCCAGCGCGAAGGCGAGCGGGACGATGAAGACGGCGACGACGGCCGTTCGGCCAGGCAATTGCCAACCCATCGTCCGATCGATCGCCGTCTGGATGAGCAGCGTCTCCGCCAGCACGAGCGCGGAAATCCCCAACGGCAAGCGGAGGGGCGCCCCGCGCGTCAGGCCGATCCGGTCGGACATGAAGCTGCCGAGCCCGGCGGCGAGAATCATCAAGAACAGCACGATCGAAAACGTATACGTCGGATGTCCGAGATAGATCGAAAACCGCTGCAGCATCGGAATCTGAATCAGCATGAACCCGAGGCCGATGATCGCGAAATAGGCCAGCGCGGATCGGAACACCGGCCCCGGCAGATCTGGCCGTCCGGCCTGCACCAGCGGCCAGAGGACGATGGCGCCGACCAGCACGCTGGCGAGCGCCAGCAATCCGAGCAGTGTCGTCGTCGCTCGCAGATTGCCGGCGACTATGCCGCCGTCGCGGAAGACGCCATGGCGGAAGATCGCCCGCGGCTTGAGCATGTTGAAGAAGTACGGCCGCGCGTCGGTCGGTGCGGAAAAATCGAAGTCGGAATCGGTCGCGGCGATCGCGTCGATTTCCTGCGCCGTTCGTGCCTTCGCGATCTGTTCGAGGCGTGGGTCCTTTGCCTCCATCCACGGCGAAACCTGGACGCTGAATCCCATCTCGCCGACGACCCGTTCGACGCTTGCGGCATCTGCCGCAGTGAAGGGCGAGCGCGACACCAGCAAGGTCGCTACCCGTCCCTGGGTCACGAGGATCAGATGCGCGTGTGGATCGGCGACGCCGGCGTCGACCAGAGACGCCACGCCAAGGGCGAGCAGCCGCGTCGTCTCGGATACGGCCTGCGGTTCGAACCAGCGCGACACGGTGAAGATGCCGGTCGGCGACAACGAATTCAGGAAAACGCGCCAGCCTTCACGCGTATACAGCCCGTTCTCGGACAGCGTGAACGCCCCGGCGCCGGTCGCCGCCCAGGTATCGATGAGCGACATCTGCAAGACGTCGAACTGCTCACCGGCGCGGGTCAGGTACGAGCGGGCTTCGTCGTGCACGAGCCGGACGCCAGGGGCATCGACGATCCCGGCGAATGTCCGGTAGCGCTCGGTGACGGCACGGAGCAGGACCCGGTTGATCTCGATGCCGGTCACCGACGCATTGCGAAACGCCAGGCCGGTCAGGATGTCGCGGCCGCCGCCGACGCCGATGACGCCGACCCGGCCATTCCGCAGCTGGTACGCCAGCGAGGTGACGTCGTACTGCGCCCACCGGAGCTCGTCTGCCGTGCCCTTCCACTCCGTAATCGGCGTGCCGGCCATACCGTCGATCGACGCCCACGCCACTCGGGCCGGGAACTCCGGCGTCTTGTCGGAGCCGCCCCAGAGAAACACGTGACTCTCGGTCGGCACCTGAACGATCACATTCGAGTGCGCGTTCCAGCCGGAGAAATCGACGATGGATCGCAGGAACCACAGGTTACGGCTCTTCGGGTAGATCGCGCCAAGCGGATGTGCGGACGTGGCGTTCAACACGGCCATCGCCACCAGCACGACGGCCGCGGCCGCGGCAGGAAACATCCGGCCGTTGGCCCAGCGCGCGAAACACAGCGCGCCGACGGCCGCGCACGCGGCGGCGACAAACGCCGTCGACGTGATGTCCGTGTGCTCCAGAATCCAGACGACGAGCAGGCATCCGCCGGCGGCGCCGAGCAAGTCCGCGCCGTAGAGCTTGCCCATCGGGCCCGCGGTCCGGGTCAGCGCGAGCGTAATCGCGACGCCGGACAACACGAACGGCGAGGCCAGCACGAGCGTGGACATCGTCATGGCGGCGACCTGGGCGATCGGCCAGTCGGTCACCGCCGAGAACGGAATGACGAGATTGCCGACGTGCGACACCGCGAGCGCGACGGCAAACCAGAGCGCCGCCCGCGGCAGCGCCTGCCGGACACGAGCGGCGCTGAATCGATCGCCGCCGAGAAAGACGATCACGGCGCCCGCCGCCATGCCGAGCATGGCCATCGACACCGCGAAGAACGTCAAGTGATACCACGTGACCACCGACAGCAGCCGGGTGTCGAGCACTTCGAGCATCAGCGTGGCGAGGGCGACGAAGAAGAGGCCGGCGGTCAGCCAGGAATCGCGTGTGGGCATCGTTACGCTGCGGCAACCGCGGCGCTGCCACATTGTAATGGTGTACGCTCGTCGGAATGCGAACGGCCGTCTTCATGCTGGCCTTGTGCGTCATCGAGGCCACGCCCGCACTGGCACAAATCGATCGCCGCATCCCACGAGTCGCCTTCGACGCACGCGCGTTCACCACCGGTCTGAGCGAGGACGCGACCACGGCAGCGGATCTCGGCATCGTCGTCGACCTACTGCCCACGCGCGCGAATGGCCTGGTAGGCGGCGGGCACGTGTACATCGTCCGCGGAGAGCGGATAGCGCTCGGCATTGGCGCCGAGTGGATGCTGGGCCGGGGCAAGAAACAGGAGAGCGACGCCGAAGGCGATCCCGTCGGCGAGCCGGTGGAGCGGCGGCTCCAGAGCTTTTCTCCCCAGGTCTCACTGAATTTTGGCCAACGCGACGGCTGGAGCTACGTGAGCGCCGGCATGGGTCCGATGACGTACGAGACATTCGTCGGCGAGCTACCGCCCGTCGACGAGCCGCCGCGCCCGGTCACGCTCAACTTTGGCGGTGGCGCTCGCTGGTTCTTCGCCAGCCACCTCGCGTTCTGCTTCGACGTGCGCTTCTACCTGACCAAGGCCGAGGGCCAAATCGGCGACATTCCCGGCCGTGCGAGCGCGCGGCTCCTGGTTCTCTCTGGGGGAATTGCGTTCAAGTAACGCCGACAGCCGCGCCGCAGAGCGGTGCGGCCCGAGGCGTGGGGGTGGGGCCCCACGCCACTAAGCGAAGTTGACCACTTTTATTAAGGGCGCGGGGGCCCCACCCCCCGCGCTCGGGCCGCGCACCGCGTTGCGGCGCGCGGGTGTCTGCTTCAGCGCAAGTGCTTTTGAAAGAACGCGACAGTCAAAGGCCACGCCTGCTCTGCGGCTTTCAGGTTGGCGCCGCCCTGCCCTGCCTGGTTCCCCAGGAAACCGTGACCGGCACCGTCGAAGATGTGCGGCTCGTAGCTTTTGCCGAGCTTCTTCATCGCCGCTTCGGTCGGCGGAATCGTCACGTTGATGCGCGCGTCTGATCCGCCGTAGAAGCCAATCACCGGCGCCTTGACCTTCGCGAGCTCTGCCTCGGGCGCCGCATCGGCCGTTGAGTCAGGAACGTTGCCGTAGTAGACGACCGATGCGTTCAGATTCGGCTGCGCGATCGCGTACGCAAAGCTGCGCGTCCCGCCCCAGCAGAAGCCAACGATGCCCGTCTTACCGTTCGAGGACGGAATCTTCTTGCCGTACTCCATCGCCGCGTTCAAGCGCACGGTCATCTCGTCGTTCGTCAAGCCGCGAATCGACCGACCCGACCTGATTGCCGAGCGACTCGCTGAACCGCCGCCGTTCGGGCCTTTCCCGGACAGGAAGTCCGGCACGACCGCGATGAACCCGTCCTGCGCGAGTTGATCGCCCAGCGCACGCGGCCAGTCACGCATGCCGTTGATGTCATGGATCACCAGGACGACGCCGCTCTTGTCCTTGCGCTCCGGATAGACCACCCAGGTTTTGAGCGCGACGCCGTCAGGCAGCTTGATGTCGACCCACTCGCCGTGACGCGGCGATTCCTTCAATGCCCGTGCGGCATGGTCGGCGTTCCCAGGCGGGATCTTGTCGTTCCACTCGAGCGTGACCGCCGGCTGGGCCTGCGGTGGTGCTGGCGGCGGCTGTTGAGCCGCGACGGCCGACCCGGCCAGTAGCACGGCAGCGACACAAATCAGGCGCGTCATAGCTCCTCCTCACTCCAACTTCAGGGCTTCCTCACGACGTCCGCAGAAGCAGTTTGTATTATGTCCTCCACGTGGCGCGCAACAGCCTCATCGACTTTTTCGAGGATTTCGCAACCAGCGACCGGCCGTTTCTCGTGCACGACGACGGCTATCGCGTGCGTGAGGTCAGCTATCGGGAACTGGCCGACGCCGCGCGCGCGTTCGCCTCGCGCCTCACCTCGGCGGGGTTTCGCGCCGACGACAAAGTCGTCATCTGGTCGGAGAATCGCCCTGAGTGGCTGGCCGCGCTCTGGGGCTGCCTGCTGGCGCGCGTCGTGCTGGTGCCAGTGGATTACCGCGCATCGCCCGACCTCGTCGTACGCATTTCCCGGATCGTTCAAGCGAAAGCCGTCCTGGTCGGCACCGAAGTGCAGGCACCAGCGGCCGTGACGGGCGACGTTTGGCAATTGCGCGATGTCCCGATAGGCCAAGGAGCAGGCACTGGGCACTGGGAACGAGGCACTGGATCGAGAACCCCGGCACCCCGCCCTTCGATGGACTCAGGGCGCCCCGAGCTCGTCGAGGGGCGGCACCCCGGAACCGCGGAACCCGCAACGTCATCAACCCTCGCCGAAATCATCTTCACCTCCGGCGCGACGGCAGAACCGAAAGGCGTGACGATCACGCATCGGAACGTCCTCGCGAACATCATTCCGATTGAACGCGAGATCGCGAAGTACCGCCGGTACCAGAAGCCGTTTCAGCCGATCCGCTTTCTCAACCTGCTCCCGCTGAGCCACATGTTCGGCCAATCGATGGCGACCTTCGTGCCGCCGATGCTGACGGGCACAGTAGTGTTCTCTCACGGCTACAGTCCGATCGAAATCCTGCGGCAGATTCGCTCGCGGCGGATTTCCGTGCTGGTCTCCGTCCCGAAGGTGCTCGATGTCCTGAGAGAACACATCGAGCGCGTCGTCCCGATGGCGGCCGAGGCGGATGTACTCGCGGGCAAGCATTTCCTGCGGCGCTGGTGGCGCTATCGCAAGGTGCATCGCCTGTTCGGCTGGAAGTTCTGGTGCGTGATCTGCGGCGCGGCACCGCTCGAGCCCGGGCTCGAAGCGTTCTGGCGAAAGCTCGGCTTCCTGGTGGTGCAGGGCTATGGGCTGACCGAGACGGCCCCAATCGTCACGCTCAATCATCCCTTCAAGGCGGCAAAGGGCACGGTGGGCTCGCCAATCGGCGGCGTGCAGGTGAAGATCGCCCCCGACGGCGAGATTCTCGTTCGCGGCGAGAACGTCACCTCGGGCTACTACCAGGCTCCCGGCTCCGACGCGAGCGCGGCGGCGGAACAAGCGGCGGCGTTTCGCGATGGCTGGTTCCACACCGGCGACATCGGCGAGCTCGACGCAAAGGGCCACCTCCTCATCAAGGGCCGCAAGAAGGAAATGATCGTCACGCCGCAGGGGTTGAACGTCTTCCCTGAAGACGTGGAGCGTGCGCTCCTCGCTCAGCCCGGAATCAAGGAAGCGGGGGTCGTCGGCCTGAACCTCGACGGCGAAGAGCGCGTCCATGCGGTGCTCGTCGCCAATCCTCAGGCCGACCTCGACGCGGCAGTCCGGGCCGCGAACGCGACGCTCGAAGACCATCAGCGCGTCTGGAGTACTTCGGTCTGGCCAGGCGAGGCGCTCCCGAGAACGGAAGGGACACAGAAGCTCAAGCGCCGCGAGTTGCAGCGCTGGGCGAGCGGCGAACACGCCGGATCGGCGGTCGCAACGAACGTCGGTGGTGCCGTCACTGTCGAGGACGTGGTCACGCGCTACACTGCCGGCCGGGCGATGAGTGACGAGACGACGCTCGACGAGCTCGGGCTCAGCTCGCTCGTGCGCGTCGAGATGATGATGGCGCTCGAAGAAGCGTTTCACACGACGCTCGACGAAACGGCGATGGGACAGGTCAGGACGATTGGGCAGTTGAAAGGACTTGTGGGTTCCGGGGTTCCGGGGTTCCGCCCCTCGACGAGCTCGGGGCGCCCTGAGTCCATCGAAGGGCGGGGTTCCGGGGGTTCAGGTTCAGGTTCTCTTTCCGAAGTTCGCAGTTCGCAGTTTGAAGTTCGAAGTTCGCGCGAGGCCGCGCCGATCAATTTTCCGTCGTGGAACCGGTCGCGGCCGATCTGGTGGCTGCGGCGGCTGAGCCTGCCGACGTGGATCCTGCCGCTCGGGCGGCCGTTCATGAAGATGCAGGTCGATGGCCTCGAACACCTTACCGCCATCACCGGACCGGTCATCTTCGCCAGCAACCATCAAAGCCATATGGACACGCCGGCGATCATGCTCGCGCTACCGGCGCGCTGGCGATACTGGCTGGCGCCGGCGATGGCCAAAGAGTTCTTCCGCGCGCATTTCTATCCCAAAGAATTCACCCGGAAACAGTGGTTCACGAACACGTTGAACTATCTGGGCTCGACGATTTTCTTCAATGCCTTCCCGCTGCCTCAGCGGGAGGCCGGCACCCGGCAAACGCTGCGCTACATCGGCGAAGTCATCGCCAGCGGGTATTCGGTGCTGATTTTTCCAGAAGGCAAACGCAACCCGGAAGGCGAGATGACGCCATTCCGGCCCGGTATCGGCATGATTGCCGCCCGGCTGGACGTCCCAGTCGTGCCGGTGCGACTGGTCGGCCTCGACCAGATCCTCGATCCCAAGTGGAAATGGCCGCAGCGAGGCCCGGTCCGGGTCGCCTTTGGCGCCCCTCTGCGCCTCACCGGCGAGGACTACCAGGACTTGGCGAGGCAGGTCCAGGAGGCAGTGGGGAGACTCTGAAGGGCAGGCACCAGGCACCGCTGGCACTTCTTAAGCTATGCTTACAGGTTGAGAGGACAGCGAATTTGAGCAAGGACGACCTCATTGATGTTCAGGGCACGGTAGTTGCCGTCCACAGCGGCGGTTTGTATCGTGTGCAAGTCGACGCAGGCCATGAAGTGCTGGCACAGTTGAGCGGCCGGATGCGCCGCTTTCGCATCAAGGTCGTCCCGGGGGACCGGGTGACCGTTGGCGTCTCGCCGTACGATCCGGTCCGGGGCATCATCACCTTCCGCGCTCGGTAATCGCACCACACGCAATTGGCCACTGGAACTGAATCTCCTCGCCCGCCCCGCCGAGCGCAGCGGGGCCGTCGTCCGGGCAAGAGCGGCGGCATAGGGCGTGGCTCCGCGGCGGCTTCGGCCAGCACCGGGCGCGAGTCAGCGCCGTTCGATCCCGCACCGCTCCCGTTCACCTCGCTCGTGATCGAGCCCGCTCTTCGTGATGCGCTCGAGCAGCGTGGCTACGAGAAGACGACGCCGATCCAGAGCGCAGTGCTGCCGTATGCGCTGGCGGGGCGCGACGTCATCGGCTGCGCCGAGACCGGAACCGGCAAGACGGCGGCGTATGTGTTGCCAGTGCTCTCGAGGCTCATTCGTGAAGATCGGGAAGCCGGGCCGCGTGCGGCGCATCATTCGACGCGCGCGCTGATCCTGGCGCCGACGCGCGAGCTCGCGACGCAGATCGACGACGAAATTCAAGGCTTCGCCTACCACGCGCCCGTCGCCAGCGCGGCCGTGTACGGCGGCGTGCCGATGGGGCCGCAAGAACGTTCGCTCAAAGCCGGCGTCGACATCGTCGTCGCCACGCCCGGCCGGCTGCTCGACCACATGCGCAGCAAGGTCGGCGACTACAGCAAGCTCGAAATCTTCGTGCTCGACGAAGCCGACCGGATGATGGACATGGGCTTCTGGCCCGACGTCCGCAAGATCGCGGAGATGCTGCCGCCGACACAGTCGCGTCAGACGATGCTGTTTTCGGCGACGATGCCCGAAGAAGTGATGCGGTTCGCCGACACGCTGGCACCGAATGCGGTGTTCGTCCAGGTCGGATCGCGGCGCGGGCCGGCGCAGAACATCTCGCATGAAGCCCGGATCCTTCCCTTCCGCGAGAAAGTCACCTTCCTGGCCAAGTATCTGCGCCGATCGCACGAACCGACGATCGTCTTCGTGAACACGAAGATCGGCGCCGATCGCCTCGCGCGGCAGTTGGTCGCGTCCGGGCTGCGCGCGGCCGCGATCCACGCCGACCGATCGCAGAAGGAACGCACCGATGCGATCGAGAGCTTCCGATCCGGGCGGACCAGGATCCTCGTCGCCACCGACGTCGCGGCGCGCGGCCTCGACATCGACTCGGTGGGCCTGATCGTCAACTACGAAGTCCCGCACACGCTCGACACCTACGTCCACCGCGTTGGCCGCACCGGCCGCTACGACGCGACCGGCCACGCGCTGACGCTCGCCGAAGCTTCCGATCGGCACGACCTCGAGCAGATCGAAAAAGCGTTCGGGCTCAAGTTGATTTCTGAATAGCTCTCGCGGGTGTCCGGGGTTCCGGGGGTGCTCGGGGTTCGCGGCCGGTTCTTGTGCTCTGCGCGGATGCCGCCCGCACCCGATGCACGACCCGCACCCGCCTTCGCCCGCAACACGGGCTACGGCGCGGCAGGCCCCGATCGCACCCGCGGAACCCCGGAACCCCGGAACCCTGCCCTCGTGTTATCTTCCCAACGTCCTAGTCCCGCCCTTCTGCCCGGAGGCTCTATGAAGGCTCGTCTGTCGTTCCTGGCTACCGCGCGAGTGCGCCGTATCGTGCTCGTTGCTGGTCTTGCCCTGATTCCGCTGTCGATCACTGCCTGGCAAGGCGTCCGCGTGTCGAGCCTGCCGGCTGGTGCGGCAGTGGCTGTGCCGTTCGAAGGTGAAGGCTGGCAGGACAAGGTCCTGATGCACGAAGGGTACGTGCTGCCGCCGAAGGATCTGGCCGACGCCGTCCTCGCGCCGCGCGAGATGAACATCACGCTCGGCAACCTGAGCCCGGACAAGAAGTGGTTCCTCGACGACATCGGCGACGGCCCGGTGCCGATGACCATTTTCGCGAAGCCCTTCGACGAACTGGGCGGCGTGTTCATCGACACGCGCGCCAACCGCCAGCGCGCGATGACGCGCCGCAACACCACCGGGTTTCAGCTGATTTCGGCGACGGATGGCACCCGCAAGCCGCTCGCGACTCCGGCGGGCGTGCGCGTGACCAACGCGCGGTGGACGCCGGACGGCGCGGCCGTGCTCTACGTGACGCTGAACGACGACGCCACGTATCTGTGGATGACGGACGTCGCGACGAACAAGCCGCGGCAGATTGCCAAGACGCCGCTGCTCACGACGTTCGTCACCAATTTCGATCTGGTGAACAGCGGCAAAACCGTCGTCGCCGTCGTCGCGCCGGACGGACGCGCGGCCCGGCCGACGCCGCCGGCGATTCCCGCCGGCCCTGAAGTCCTGGTCTCGATGAGCGACGACAAGAACCGCCTCCGCACGTATCCGAGCCTGATGTCGACGCCGTACGAGTTCCAGTTGCTCGAGTGGCACGCGACGGGACAGATCGCACTGATTGACGTCGCGTCGGGTGCGCGTCACCAAGTTCGGGCAGCCGGGCATGATTACGGCGGTCGACATGAATCCGACCGCGCAGTACGCGCGCGTGACGCGGATGAAGAAGCCGTTCTCGTACATCGTGCCGACGAGCAGCTTTGGCGCGATCGAGGAAGTGTGGGATCGGAGCGGCAAGGCGCTCGCCAAGATCACCGAGCGCGAGCTCAATCTCGGCGTGCAGGACGACACGCCAGATCCCGTGCCGGATCCGACGCAACCGGCGACGCAGCCGGCGGCGCAGGGCGGCGGCGGTGGCCGCGGCGGCGCACAGAACGACAACGGCAAGCGCGAGCTGACGTGGCGCCCGGATGGCCAGGGCTTCACCTACCTGCAGCTCGAGCCGCTGCCGACGCCGGCGCCCGGCGGCGGCCGAGCGAATGCCGCCGGTGGCGACAACGCCGCACCGACCGGCGGCCGCGGCGCCGGGGCCGGCGGCCGTCAGGGAGGACAGGCGGCGCCGCGCAAGGATCGCCTGATGCACTGGGCGCCGCCGTTCGGCGACGCCGACGCGAAGCTGATCTACGAGAATCCGACCCGGATGACCGGCGTCCGCTTCTCGCCGGACGGCCAGATTTTCTTCTTCACGGAGAACAACGCGACCGTCGCGATCTACACCAGCGACACGACGCAGAAGTACACCATCGCCCGCGCGGCCGGTGGTGGCCGTGGAGCCGACGCCAACGCGGCGGGCGGCGCTGCACCCGGGGGTGGCGCCGGAGCAGGCGGCCAGGGCGCGGGACGCGGTGACGGCCCAGGCACGCTCGTCGGCGTCGCCGGGACTGGCGGCGGAGGCGGTGGTGGCCGTGGCGGTGGTGGACGTGGCGGCGGTGGCGGAGGTGGCGGCGGCCCCGTGCTGCTGTCGGCCGACGGCACCAGCGTCTTCCTGCAGGGCACGATCAGCGGCGGCCGTGGCACCAACGCGCCGCCCGCGAAGGCGTTCATCGACAAGGTCAACATCAAGACCGGCGAGAAGACGCGCGTGTTCGAAGGCGAGAACACCACGCTTCAGGAAACCATCTCGGCGATCCTGGACGCTGACGCCAAGCGGCTCGTCCTGACGCGTCAGAATGCGACGACGCCGCCGCAGCAGTTCCTGTTCGACGGCACGGCGCGCAAGCAGCTGACCAACAACGAAGATCTGTTCCCGGATCTCACCCGGATGATCATCCAGCGCTTCACGGTGACGCGGCCGGATGGCTTCACGTTCCGGACCACGGCGTATCTGCCGGCGAACTACCAGCCGAACACGCGGCTGCCGGGCTTCTTCTGGTTCTACCCGGCCGAGTTCACGTCGCAGGAGCAGTACGACAACGGCCGCGGCGGCGGCGCCGCCGCCGGCGCGCAATACAACTTCCCGAACTTCGGGACGCTGTCGAAGCAGTTCCTCGTGCGCCTCGGCTACGCCGTGATCGAGAACGACTCGCCGATCGTCGGGCCCGACGGGTCAGATGAACAACAACTACGTCAACGACCTGCGGAACAACCTGGCCGCCACCATCGACGAGCTCGACAAGCGGCAACTGATCGACCGCACGCGCCTGGCGATCGGCGGCCACAGCTACGGCGCGTTCTCGACCGTCAACGCGATGGTCAACACGCCGTTCTTCAAGGCCGGAATCGCCGGCGACGGCGCCTACAACCGCACGCTCACGCCGCTCGGCTTCCAGACCGAGCGCCGGGATCTGTGGACGGCGCCGAACGTGTACCTCGACATGTCGCCGTTCCTCAAGGCGAACAACCTGACCGGCGCGCTGCTGATGTATCACGGCATGCACGATCAGAACGTCGGCACGGACCCGATCAATTCGACCCGGCTGTTCCACGCGTTGAACGGCTGGGCAAGACGGTGGCGCTCTACCGCTATCCGTTCGAAGATCACGGTCCCGCGGGCCGCGAGACGCTGCTCGATCTGTGGTCGCGCTGGGCCGCGTGGCTCGACAAGTACGTCAAGAACCCGCAGCCGATCACCAAGCCCGCGCCAGCACCGGCAGCCGGAACGGGGACTGGCAGAGGAGGGCAATAGCCTTCGCTTGTCTCCAGATCAAGAGCTCACACGGAGGCACACGGAGGAGGCACGGAGGACACGGGATAAGAGGCTTAAGCCCTTCGAACTCCGTGAGCCCCGTGCCGTTCTCCGTGGCCCCGTGTTCGAGGTCTGAGTTTTTGCTGTCGGACGGTCATCCGCGGTGAGCTGACGCTGTTCTTCTCGGGCTCAGCGTTCCGTGCTCTCCCGTTTTCGCCCGTTCTTCCCTGACGTCGCCGGCGAGATCCGCGGCGGTTGCCGCGTGATGGCAATTTCCTGCCCATAAGTGCGCCTCGGGTCGCCTGCCGAGCTTGTCACAAATCTTGCAGTCATCCTGGCTGGAGGTAGGGCATGACATTCGGTAAAGCGGCATTGCTCGGAGTCGGATTCGTAGCGGCCATCGGCATCGGCATGGGAATTGGCATGTCGGTCGCGAAGCGCACGCCGATTACTGCACCGGGCTTCGAAGCCTACATGAGTGCGCCGCCGTCCCCGGTGATGACGGCAAAGATGCCGGAAGAACCGGCGCGTGAATCCCGTACCGCCGCGCGCACGCCCGCCGCGAGGACGACACTCACCGCGTCCGCGCCCGAAGTGCAGGCGCGCCTGAAGCCGGTCTTGAGCAAGGGCACTGATGTGCAGAAAGCCGCGGAGGGCTTCCGCGACGCGCGCCAGTTCGCAACGCTGGCCCACGCCGCCCGCAACACGCAGGTGCCGTTCGTCGTGCTGAAACATCACGTACTGAACGAAGGGAAGAGCCTGGCGGCCGTGATTCGAGAATTCAAGCCCAGCCTGGACGCGACGGCTGAGGTCAATCGCGCGCGCAGCGAGGCGGCTGAAGACCTGGCGGCGATTCAGAACTAGTCAAGATCTTTCAACACGAAGCACACGAAGTAAGCGAAGACCACGAAGGCGATACTTGGCTGGGCCGCTCGGTTGCAGAATGTCCGTGCGAGAGGTTTCGCCCAAGAATTCTTCGTGCTCTTCTCGTTCCTTCGTGCGCTTCGTCCCCTTCGTGTTTGAAGGATCTCGATCTTAGATGCGCGGTATCTCGAATCCCTTTCGATACTCCCGCGTCAACATCCCGTCCGCCTGCTTGTCGTTGACGAACGTCTCGCTCTTGCCGTCGAACTTGAGGGCGCGGCCCGAGCGATAGGCGATGTTGGCGAGGTGAGGCAGCGCAGACGAGAGATGGCCTTCGGTGACGTCGCAGGTCAGCAATTTCGGATCGTTCGCGCGGATCGCATCGATGAAATTCTGATAGTGCGGGTCACCGGCCGAACCCGCAGCCGCTGGCGGCGCTCCGGCGGGCGGAGCGTCGGAGCCCGGCCCCTTTTCGTTTTTCGGACCGAGATACGTCTGCCAGCGTCGTCCGTCGGCGTCGATCCACATCCAGCCTTTCGGCCCGTAGAACAGGTTGCCGACCTTCATCGTGCCTTCGTCGTTGGTGAACTGGCCGCGGGTGCTGAACTCGAGCACCTTCCCGTCGGCATATTCAAAGAGCGACGTCTGCGTGTCCGGCGTTTCCTGTGACGCCTCGGGCCCGTAGTAGCCGCCGGCCGAGCTGATCTTGACCGGGTGCTCCTGCTTGCCGAGTCCCCAGCGCGCGATGTCGAACTGATGCGGGCCCTGATTGCCGGTGTCGCCGTTGCCGTAATCCCAGTGCCAGTGCCAGTTGTAGTGGAAACGGTTGCGATTGAAAGGCCGCTTCGGCGCCGGGCCCAGCCACAGGTCGTAGTCGACCTTCGTCAGGTACTCGGCGTCATACGTCGGTTCGTACGACGTCGAGCCGACAGTCAGCGCGTACTTCTCGCCGGGGGCCATCGGACCATCCGGATACTTGCCGATCGGCGGACGCGGTTTGTAGCACAGGCCGCGCGCCATGTAGATCGGGCCCAGGCCGCCGTCGTGCAGGAACTTGATCGCCTGGCGCACCGCCGGGCGGCTGCGGTTCATGAATCCGGTTTGCACAATCTTCTTGTAGCGGGCGGCCGCCTCGATCTCCCACCGGCCTTCCTTCACGGTGTAGGACGACGGCTTCTCGACGAAGACATGCTTTCCGGCCTGAAGCGCCCAGATGGTCGCCAGCGCGTGCCAGTGATTCGGCGTCGCGATGACGACGGCATCGACATCCTTGTCGTCGAGCACGCGCCGGAGATCCTGGACGAACCCGGGCTTGAACGTCGAGACATTGGCCAGCCGCGTGTCGTTGATGCGCTCAGGAATGATGTTCGCGTCGATGTCGCAGAGCGTCTTGATCTCGACATTGGCCAGCGCCGCGAAGCCACGCTTCAGCGCGTTGCCCTGGCCGCGGACGCCGATGCTGGCGAGCACGACACGCTCGTTGGCGCCAAGGACGCGGCCCGATGCGGCCCGCGCCGATCGACCGATCATCGTGCCGCCAACGGCCGCCCCGACGGCGGCCGCGCCGACGCGTGACGTGAACTCACGGCGAGACATGCGCTTCTGGTCGCTCACGGTGCCTCCTTACTTACAGGCGCGGGGCCCCACCCCCGCGCCTCGGGCCCGCGCCAACAGGCGGCGCGGGCGTCTGACTTACACTGGCGCGGGGCCCCACCCCAGCGCCTCGAGCCCGCGCCACCAACCGGCGCGGGGTGTCAACTGTTCTTCTCCGTGCTCTCTAGCTCTTCCTCCGTGCTCTCCAGCTCTTCTCCGTGCCCTCGAGCCTGCTCCGTGCCCTCGCTCTTCCCCGTGCTCTCCAGCTCTTCTCCGTGCTCTCCGTCGTCACTTCGCGTCGTAGGTCCCGAGCTTTCGCACCCAGATGTTGCGGTACCGCACGGGATTGCCGTGGTCCTGAAGCATCAGCGGCAGCTCCGGCGCGTGCGCGGTGTATCGGCCTAACTGTCGATTGATCGTCGTCCCGAGCAACTCCTTCCGGACGTGCACGGCGACGCCGTTCCAGAAGAGCGTCACGAACGCCGGCGTGACGACCTTGTCGCCCTCGAAGCGCGGCGCCTCGAACACGATATCGAACGTTTGCCACTCGCCCGGCTTGCGGGCCGCGTTGGCGAGCGGCGGCCACTGCCCGTAGACCGAACCGGCGCCGCCGTCCGCGTAAGTCCGGTTCTGGAAGCTGTCGAGGATCTGAATCTCGTACAGGCCCATGACCTTCAGCCCGCTGTTGCCGCGCCCCTGGCTCGTGCCGGTCGCCGCAGCGGGTGACGCCCACTCGAGGTGGACCTGGACGTCGCCGAACGATTGCCGGGTGAAGATGTCTCCGGCGCGCGGAGTCGGCACTTCGAAATGGCCCTCGCGCACCGTCCACTTCGCGTCGGCCAGCGATGCCGGCGGCTGCCCCGCCTGCCGGTGTCCCCACTGGGAGAGATCTTTGCCGTCGAACAAGACGACTGCGTCGGACGGCGCCGCTCCTGGCGCCGTGCCCGGAGTCACCACGGGCGGCTGAGGCCGCGCCGGATCGTGCACGTGCCAGGGCAAGTTCGGCAGCAGTGGCGTGTCGGTGTAGCCCAGGTTTGGGTCCGGCTTCGCGGTTTGTGCCGGCGGTGAAGGCGACGGCGGATTCTGTGCCGCCGCGAGCAGGCCCGCAGCGGCAACCAGCCCGATGCCAAGAGCGGTGAACGCGGTGCCGCGACCAGGGCTGAACCGCATGGTGTGCCTCTCAGAAGACCTGTTCGCGTACCGGATCGAAATTGATCCGGCGCTTCTCGAGATACGCCAGATTGCCCAGGTGCGACGCCTGAGCCGATCGGTGCCCGATGAGCACGTCACCGTTCGGCAGCTTCCGCGACTTCACGCAGTCGACGAAGTTCTGCATGTGATCTTTGTCGAGATCGCCGGACGCCTGGACGGTCGCCGTGGGAGTGGGGCTGATGCGGCCGGTGCCCGTCGCGGGCACCTCGAAGTACTCGTACCGCGCACGAGAAATCATCAGCCGGCCCTGCGATCCGCAGAATTCGATCGCGGCGCCGCCGATGCCGGGCACGAGCGTGGCCTCGAACGTCGCGGTGAAATTCGTCGGGTATTCGAGCAGCACGTTGATGGTATCTGGCGCGGTGCGGCCGTCCTTGTAGTTGAAGACACCGCCGCTGGCCGACGCCGCGATCGGGATGTCCTGCCCCATGAACATGTGCACCACGTCGATCCAGTGCGTGAAGAGATCGGTAATCTGACCGCCGCCGTAGTCGAGATAGGCGCGCCAGTTGTAGTACTGCTGCCCGTCCCAGTCGCGCCACTTCACGGGTCCGAGAAACTTCGCCCAGTCCATGTCGGGCGGCTGCGTCTTGAGCGTGGGCGGGCGCGGTCCGGAGGTGATACGTGTTGCCGTGCCACCACGTGCGCACGAGCGTGACCTTGCCGATCTTCCCGGTGTCGAAATACTCCTGCTTCGCCTGCAGATAGTGCCGGCCAGATCGCTGCTGCATGCCCACCTGGCAGACGCGGTTGTTCACCCGCGCCGCCTTGATGATCGCCGGGCCCTCCTCGATCGTCAGCGTCAGCGGCTTCTCGATGTAGACGTCCTTGCCGGCCGCCAGCGCGTCGAGCGCGATTGGACTGTGCCAGTGATCCGGCACGGCGATGAGCACCGCGTCGATGTCCTTCTGGTCGAGGAGCGCGCGATGGTCTTTGTAGGCCTTCGCGCCCTTCGCCGTCTGCTGAGCGCGCTCGATCTGTGCGCCGTAGACGTCGCAGAGACCGACGAAGTCCGTCGACCCCAGCGCGAGGAAATTGGTCATGTCGCCGACGCCGCGCGCGCCGCATCCAATCAGCCCCATGCGCAGCCGATTCTGCGCGCCCAGAATGCGCGACGACGACAACGCCGTCGCCGCGGTCGCCGCACCAACAGTCTTCAGAAAATCCCGACGATCCGGTGGCTGATTCATGCTCGCCTCTTTACTGTGACCCGCGTGGGGCCCCACCCCCACGCTTCGGACGCTCGGGTCGCTCGCTACGCTCGCGCCCTCGCGGAATCTGCGTCCTTGTTCTCCTCCGTGCCCTCTAGTTCTTCTCCGTGCCCTCTCGTTCTTCTCCGTGGCCTCGTCGTTGCTACTTGACGTCGTAACCCTTCAAGGCGCCGCACCCAGACGTTTCGGAACCGCACCGGATTGCCGTGGTCCTGCAGCGTCAGCGGCAGTTCCGGAGCGTGCGCCGTGTACGTCCCCACCTGCCTGTGCAGCATCGAGCCCATGACTTCCTTGCGGTTGTGCACGACGACGCCGTTCCAAATGACGGTCAGAAACGCCGGCGTGGCGAGCTTGGTCCCTTCGAAGCGCGGTGCCTCGAAGACGATGTCGTAGGTCTGCCACTCGCCGGGCTTGCGCGCCGCATTCACGAGCGGGGGGTACTGACCGTAGAGGGAGGCTGCCATGCCGTCAGCGTAGGTGCGGTTGTCGAACGCATCGAGGACCTGCACCTCGTAGCGGCCCATGATGATCACGCCGCTGTTCCCGCGCCCCTGACTGCGGCCCACCACTTCGGCCGGCGAGGCCCACTCGATGTGCAGTTGCATGTCGCCGAAACTCTCGCGCGTCAGTAGTGTGCCGGCCTTCGCCACGACCTCGAAGTAGCCATCGCGCACGGCCCACCTGGCGTCGACCACTTTGCCGGCGTCTGCGCCGCTGCCCGCGTGTCCCCACTTCGAGAGATCCTTGCCGTCAAACAGCACGATGGCATCCGATGGCGGTGCCCCCAGAACGGCGCCTGGCGTGACCACTGGCGGCTGCGGCCGGTCGGGATCATGGACGTGCCACGGCTGCCCGGGAATCATCGGCGTGTCGGTATAGCCAAGATTCGGATCAGGTTTGGCCGTCGTCGGAGCCGGCGGCTGCGGCGGCGCTGGCTTGGTCTGCGCAGGCGGAGGCGCCTGTTGCGCATCCGGCACGGCCGGCATCGCCACGAACGCCAGCAACCCAAGAACGCAGGCGCCAGCACACCCCATGCACGGGATCTTCATCGCATCCTCCCGAAAAATACGATCTTTGGGGAAGGTATAGCACAGTCGGGGATTTGGAGATTGGTGGATTTAATCGGAAAACTCCCTGGCCAGCTCCACGAACTCGCCGTCGGGCGCCAGCGCGCGGTATTCGCGCCAGTGCGGCTTGGCTTCCGGCGAGCGTCCGAGCTTCTCCAGCGTCACCGCCAGATAGAAGTGCGCCTCGGGATAGGCCGGGTTGATCGCGAGCGCGTCGCGGTAGGCCCGCACGGCCTCCGGGTAGCGCGCGAGATCGTGATGAATGTTGCCGATGTTGAAGTACGCCTCGAAGCACTCGACGTCCAGCCGGACCGCCTTTTCGTACAGCGCCTCGGCCTCGACGAGCTCGTCCCGCTCGTAGTGGATGTTCGCCAGGTTCACGATCGCCGGCACGAGTTGCGGATCGAACAGCGCGGCCTTCCGGTACGCGGCGGCGGCCGCGTCGAGGTCCCGCTCTTCGCCATCGTCGAGCTCGGCGCCCTCGAGAAAGTACTTGGCGGCCAGCGAGTAACTGGCGGCGGCAATCTGCTGCGACTTCGGCGTCGGAAACAGTGACATCTCGACCGGCGGGGGCGCCGGGAGCGAGACGACACGCGCCGGCGCGCGTTCGGATCGCGCCGGTTGAAAATCGAACGCGAGCTGGCCCTCCTGCTCCGCCGAGATCGCCCGCAGCACGGCGTGCAGCGAGGCGCCGCGCTCGATCTCCGCGGCCGCCTGTTTCACCACGTGCAGGTCGGCGAACGAGTAGCGGCCGGCAATCGGCCGGATGAGTCCCCACTTCTCGAGGTAGCGGAGATGGTCGTCCCGCAGCGCCGGATACATCCCGCGCAGGTCACGCGCCGAGTAGTAGCGCGCGCGCAACGTTTCGAGGTCCGGCAGTCCGGCCTCGCGGCAGAGGTCGCCCTCGCTCAGCACGCGATGGACACCGGGCGGCAAGTCACTCACGGGGTCCGCGCCGGTGACGATGATGGTGGTGCGTGGCGTCAGGTCGGCAGAGAACACGCCGCCCAGCCGCTCGACGAGCTGCCGGGCGTCACGCCGCGAGAACACACTGAGCCGCCCGAGGAGCGAGACGTGTTGGCCTGAGAACGGGTGGTCGGCTGGCTGAGTCGGCACGACGTGCTGGCGTCACGATGAATCGAGCGCCGCGCCAAGTCAAGAGAAGGACGAGGCGCGGGGCTGGGCCGAAGCCTTGGCGGAGGCCAGGCCCCGCGCCTGTAAGGTTCGAAGCACCGCACTATGATCCGGTGATGATCCTGGCTGGCGACATCGGCGCGACAAAAACGCTGCTTGGACGCTTTGGCGGGAACGGCGTCCGCCCGGCCCCCGAAGTCGTCCGTGAGTACGTCACGCTGGACTTCGACGGCGTCGAAGCGCTGGTTCAAGCGTTCGCGCGTGAGACGGGCATGGGCGCCGTGGACGCGGTCTGCCTCGGCATCGCCGGCATCGTTAACGGCCTGACCGCCCGGATGGTCAACGTGCCATGGGGCGCCGACGCCTCGGGCTTGTCTCGCGCGTTTGGCGGATGCCCGGTGGCCGTCCTCAACGATCTGGAGGCCATGGCGTACGCCGTGCCTGTGCTCACTCCGGCGGAATTGCTGGTCCTCCAGGCAGCCACACGGCCCTCGACCGGTAACGTCGCCCTCATCGCGGCCGGCACGGGCCTCGGCGAGGCGCTCCTCCACCGCGTTGGCGACGAATGGATTCCGTCACCCACCGAGGCCGGGACATGCGGACTTCGCAGCCCGGACACCGCGCGAGCTGGCCTTCGTGGCAGAGATGACGCGGCGTCCACGGCCGCGTCGACAATGAGCGCGTCCTCTCCGGGCCCGGCCTGGTCAACCTCTTCCGCTTCACCCATGGCACGCAGGACGAGCGCGCCGCCTGCGTCGAGATCGGCGACGACATCGACGTCCATCGACCTCCCGGCCGCGATCAGCGCGGCGGCCCTCAACCTACGGTGCGATCAGTGCGCGGAAGCGCTCGCCATGTTCGTCGAGGCTTTTGGCGCGGAAGCCGGCAACCTCGCGCTCAGGGCCGGCGCCACGGCCGGCGTGTACATCGGCGGCGGCATTGCCCCCAAGATCCTGCCCGCCCTCGAGAGCGGGGCGTTTCTCGGCGCGTTTCGTGCCAAGGGCCCGATGACCGACGTCATGGAGACGATCCCGGTCGCCGTCATCCTCAATCCGGCCGGCGGCTTGCTCGGCGCCGCGGTTCGAGGCCAGAGGCTGGCCCGCGGGCGGTAGCACCCGGCATCGCTCTGCTGTACCATCGCGTGCAACGGCGGCGCGTCCCTGCGGTCTGTCTTTTCGCGCCGTTCACACAATTCGTTGGAGGATTCATGCGCCAGAAGTTGGTGCGTCTTGTTTTGCTCGGCTCCCTGTTCCTTCCCGGTCTCGCCTCGGCTCAGCAGACCGGCACGTTAAGCGGCAAAGTCACGGCGACGGACGGCGCGGCGCTGCCGGGCGTCACCGTCGAAGTTCGTGCGGATGTCTTGCCTGGCCCGCGCACGGCCGTCACCGGACCCACGGGCGAGTACCGCCTGCCGGCGTTGCCACCGGGCAACTACACGGCGAAGTTCACGCTCTCTGGCATGCAGCCCGTCACGCGCCAGGCCCAGGTGCAGTTGCTCCAGGACACCGTCGTTGATGTGCAACTCGGCGTGCAGGGGGTCACCGAGGCGGTCACGGTCACCGCCAGCGCGACGCTCATCGATCGCGACACGGCGACGATCAAGAGCGGCCTGTCGAACGAACAGATCGAAGGGCTGCCGGTTGGCCAGGAGTACCGCGATCTGATCAAACTCATCCCCGGCGTCCAGAACACGCCAGACGGGACGCGCGGTCCCAGCGCCGGCGGCAGCGGTCAAGACAACGTCTATCAATTCGACGGCGTCAACGTGACGCTGCCGCTCTTCGGCACGCTCTCGGCCGAGCCGGCGGCGCACGATATCGCGCAAATCACGACGACGAAGGGTGGCGCTCGCGCCATTGACTTCGATCGGTCCGGCGGGTTCTCCGTCAACTCGGTGAGCAAGTCCGGCACCAACCGGCTCGCCGGTCAGGTCAGCTTCCAGCTCCAATCCAATCCGATGACCGCGGGCCTCGAGACCGGCACGTCCTCCCGTTACGAGCAGGACCGCAGCTGGGTCAACCTCAACGCGGGCGGGCCGATTGTCGCGAATCGTGTCTTCTTCTACGGGTCGTACTATCGGCCGGAATACGGCCGTAACAATCAGTCCAACGACTACGGCTCGCTCCCGCCATACGAGAGCGACCGCAACGAGGTGTTCGGCAAGGTCACGCTGCGGCCGCACGACTCGCTGCTCCTCAACCTGAGTTATCGCGACTCGCACCGGCTCGAGAAGAGCGACCAGTTCGCGGCGTTCTCGTCCAGCACCACCGGCAGCGGCAGCGAAGCGTGGCAGAACATCGGCACCGCCGAGGGCTCATGGGTCATCGACACCCGGGCCCTGGCGACGTTCAAGTACACCCACTTCGTCTACCGGACGCAGTCTCGGCCGGACTTCATCGCGGACGTGGATATCTCCACGGCGATCGGCACCCGATTGAACATCGCCAGTCTGGACACCCAGGGACGCTTCTCGGTCCCGGCGACCACTGGCGAATCAGAGCGCATACAACGCGTTCATCCAGCCGTTGATCGACACCTATGGTTTCGTCAGCAGCACGACGGGTGTGAAAACCGGCGGGGGCACGGTCGGCTATGGGAGTCTGTTCGACAAAGACGACTTCTTCCGCGACAGCATCCAGATGGGCTACGACCGGACGTTCGGGACGACGATGACCCACGATGTGCATGTGGGTTATCAGTGGTACAAGGACGCCGAGGATCTGACGCGGAGCTCGAACGGCTGGGGCGTCATCACGGTGCCTGGCGGCCGGTTGAACTTCCAGGGCACCCCGATCTTCTACACGGCGACCTTCCAGCAGCAGGGGGCCGTCAACGTCGTGCCGACCATCCACTCCGAGTATCGCTCGCAGAGCCTGGAGTTCAACGACAACATCCGCTGGAACAAGTGGTCGTTCAACGTCGGCGTACTGCTCAGCAACGACACGTTGTACGGCCAGGGCCTGGAAGAGGATTCGTCGACGCTCTCGGGCTATGCCGCCACGACCGGCACGACCCCCGAGGAACGCCGGTACAAGATGTACGAGGTCCCGTTCAGCAAGATGATTCAGCCGCGGTTGGGCGCCACCTTCGCGTACAACGGCCGCGACACGGTGTTCCTGAGTTACGCCAAATACAACCCCGCAGCGAGCTCGCTCCCGCGTGCAGCCTCGTGGGATCGAAATCTCGCGACCACGATCAACGCGCATTTCGACACCAACGGCGTCCTGTTCGGGATCGACCCGGTGGCGTCCTCATCGGGCAAGTTGTTCGTCGAGGACATGACGCCGCGGCAAATCAACGAGTTCTTGTACGGCACCGCCCGTCAGTTCAACAGCCGATGGTCTGGCCGGCTGTACGGCCGCTATCGGGAGGGCAGCCACTTCTGGGAAGACACGAACAACACCGCGCGCGTGGCGTTCAATCCGCCCGCCGGGATTCCCCGCGAGCCGTACATTCCCGATCTGACCGCTCGGCTCGCGCAGATTGGCAGCGGCTCGACGTACGTGATCGCCGAGCTCGACGGCGCCTACACGAAGTACTCGGAAGTGACGATGGAGTCCGAATGGCGGACCGAGAAGGTGTTCGTCCGCGGGTCGTACACCTGGAGTCACTACTACGGCAATTTCGATCAGGACAGCTCAGGCGAACATCAACGACGCCAATGTCTTCATCGGATCGTCGAACATCGGCGACGGCGCGGGCCGGCAGCTCTGGGATTTTCGCGACGGTGATCTCCGCGGCGATCGCCGCCATATGTTCAAAGTGTACGGGTACTACGTGCTGGATTTCCCGGTCGGAAAGTTCCGCTGGAACGCAACGGCCGGGGCGTTCATCGTCGCTCAGTCAGGACAGCCGTGGGAAACCTGGAGCTACGAGCCGTATCGAGCGCTGACGACGTCAACCAGTGATCTGTCGCGTTTCTCGGAGCCGGCCGGCAGCCAGCACACGAAGAGCCATGCGCAGATCGATCTCAACTACACCCAGAATTTCAGGTTGAGCTCGCGATACACGGCACAGATCGCCATGGACTTGTTCAACGTCGGCAATGCGCAGACGGCGTACAACATCCAGCCGGCCTTCCATGACGCCGCCTATGGCCAGGCGCGCAACTACTGGGACCCGCGTGGTTTCCAGGTGGCGTTCAGGTTCCAGTTCTGAGACATGCAGAGGAACTTCATCATGAAGGACATGAAGATCATCGAAGGGGCTCTGGGCAACCCGGAAGTCCGAGATTTTCCAGAATCTTCGTGCTTCATGTCAAGGTTGGGTCAGGCGTGCGCACGTTCTGAACAATCGTTCCTTCTCGATCAACCCCCGCGTCGTCTGGTCCGCTCGCTGACGCGCGAGCGCGATCCGGGCGGCGCGGTCGGGCTCGTTGAGCAGGACACTGACCTGCGCGCGCTTGAAGAGCGCCATCGGGTACTCGGGATGTGACGGCGGAATACGATCGAGCGCAGCGCGCGCGTCCTCGAAGCGGCGCGCGGCAAGATAGAGGACGCCGAGCTCGAGATCGCCAGCGAACGCGCTGCCCTGCCGGCGGCGGGCTTCTTCGAACGACTGAATCGCCAATCCGGTGTCGCCCTCGCCCATCGCGAGCTGGCCGAGCTGAATGAGTTCATTCGGCGCCGGCGCGCGCAGCGCGTAGACCTTCTGCAGCAGCGCGATCGCATCGCGCGGTCGTCCCTGCTTGACGCGAATTGCCGCCAGCGCTTCGAGCGCGGGCAGGCGGTCCGGCATCTCCGCGACCGCCTGCTCGAGCAGTGGCACCGCGCGTGCCCATTCCGAACCGCGCGCATAGTGCAGTCCGAGATACAGCCGGACATCCGGCGAGCGCGGCGCCAGCGCGGCGGCCCGCTTGAACGCCGACAGGGCCTGCGCGTCGTGCCGGAGTGAGGAGTGCGCAGTGGCGAGGCGCAGCGTCGCGTCGAGGTTCGTCGGATCGTCAGCGAGGATGCGATCCAGGACCGGAATGACCTTGGCGTACTCACCTCGCACGAAGAGGCCCGAGGCCTGCTCCAGCCGATCGAACAGATGCGTCATGTCGGCAGGACGAGGTGCGTCCTTCCTGACCACGGGCGCCGCGCCGGCGCTGACGTATCCGAGACTGGCGAGTTTCTGTTTCGCGTCAGGCGTGAGCGCCTCCGGCTGGCGTGCCGTATCTGGCTGACGGGACCGGGTAGTCATCGAGCGCAGCGCGGAGGGCGCGGGGCACGTCGGCGGTCCGGCCCTGGTCGTGTTGTTCCGCCGAATCGGCGGCGAGGTCGTACAGCTCGAACGTCCCAGCGAAAATCGCCTTCTGTCGCCCCAGCACCGCCATGATCTGCGGCTGCCAGCCGTACTCGAGGAAGGGTTTCATGGCCTCGCCGATCACCACCTCCGGTTCAGGTGCCGGCAGGCGGGTGGCGCCATCGAGCCCAGCCAGAGCGGCAACGGTATGGAACACGCGGCGCGTGCTGACCGGCGTGTCGACAACCGCCGCGTCGATACCCGGACCGGCCACCACGAACGGCACGAGCATCGTCGATTGATACAGGAGGTGTCCGTGCTGCGACTCGCCGTGGTCGCCGAGTCCCTCCCCGTGATCGCCCACCACGACCATCGCGCGTGGGCCCGGTGCGCGCTGCTCGAACGCCGCCACGAGGCGCCCGAGCTGGTCGTCCATCGCGGCGACCTCGCCGAGATACGGACGTGCCGCGAAGCGCGTCCCGAAGGGCTCGGCGGCCGCGTACGGCGCGTGCGGATCGAAGTAATGGACCCACAGGAAGAGCGGCTGGGTCGACGGCGTGGCGAGATACGCGAGCGCCTGGTCAGTCGTCTCGCGCGACGTGCG
This sequence comes from uncultured Acidobacteriota bacterium, assembly GCA_963816795.1. Taxonomy (GTDB): domain Bacteria; phylum Acidobacteriota; class Vicinamibacteria; order Vicinamibacterales; family SCN-69-37; genus CAWFLT01. The sequence goes on from CAWFLT010000014.1 coordinate 621,011, forward strand.
CTCGCTGCCGCCGGCAGGCAGGCTGTCGTCGTAGACGTCGAACCCACGCGCGAGTCCGAACCGGCGCGACAATACGAACGCCGAGACGAACGCCGCGGTGCGGTACCCGGCGTCCTTGAGCCGGCCCGCCAGAACGGGGTGCTGACTCGACAGCGAACGGCCGTTCTCGTGCACGCCATGGCCGGCCGGATACAGGCCGGTCATCATCGCGCTGTGCGCCGGCACGGTTTCTGGCGCGGTGGCGTACGCCTGCCGATAGCGGCGTCCGCGCGAAGCCACCGCGTTGAAGGCCGGGGTCTCGATGCCGGCCGCCTCGGGTCCAATCGCGTCGGCGCGCGTGGTGTCGAGCGTCACGAGCAGGATCGAGGGACGTCCAGCGGCGGGCACCGGCGATTCGGGCGCCGGGCCCGTGCAGCCGAACACGACCGTGCCGGCCAGTCCGACCACCAGCAGCCGTCGCCTCACGGCCGCAGCATACCAACCTTCGCCAATCGCTCGCTTCGCCTTGTCCGCCGTAGCTGCGCCGTGAGGCGCGTTCAGCGGAGGTGATCGCGGCTACGGTTGGCAAGCCGCGTCAGGCGAGCGCGTGCGAAGGTTGTCCCCCGAAGCTGTGAGCGTAGCGAGCGATCAGCGAAGGGGGACCGCGTTTGACATGCCCGGGCCACCGCCATAGCATCGCTCGACTCATGCGGACCCGGCTCGGGGTGTGGCTGGCGCTCGGCGCACTGCTGATTTCGAGTACCGCGTCGGCGCAACAGCCCGCCGCGATCGCGGGCCAGATCGTTGACGTCACCGGCGCCCCGGTCGAGGGCGCCACCATCGCGCTCACCGGAAACAGCCTGCTGGCGCCGCGCACCGCGACGACCAACGCGGATGGGCGGTACCGCCTGGATCTGCTCGCGGCCGGCACCTACACGATCACGGTCGAAAAAGCAGGCGTCGGGCGGCTCACAGGCACGATCGTCGCGTCGAGCAGCCGCGACACGACCGGCGACTTCATCCTCGGCGCGAACATCACCGAGAAGATCGCCGTCACATCGTCGTCACCCGACGTCAACCTCGCCTCGACCGAAATCACGTTCAGCTACAAGCGGGAGTTCATCGACAGCCTGCCGCTCGAGCGCAGCTACAAGGGGTTGCTGCAGTTGACGCCCGGGGTCGCGGAGAACGGGACGTTCGCGCCCAACGGCGGCGGCAGCCGGCAGGACAACACCTACCTCATCGACGGCGCGAGCATCACCAACCCGCTGTTCGGCTATCTGTCGACCGAGGTCAACGAGCTCGACGTCGCCGAGGTCCACATCAAGCGTGGCGCCGTGTCAGCCGAGTCTGGCCGATCGCAGGGCTTCATCACGAACGTCGTCACCAAATCAGGCACGAACCGGCTGATGGGCACGTACCGGTTCGAAGCGATACCGGCGGCGTGGATTCAGGAGTCGGATCGGCAGGTGCGGGCGTCGACCGACCGCTGGATCAACGCCGCGGGCGCCGGCGGGCCGATCGTCCGAAACAAGCTGTTTCTCTACGGCTCGGGGCGGCTGTTCTCGTCCACGACTGCCGGCGCCGCCAACTTCTTCGGTCCGCTGCCTGACGCCAAGGACAAGAGTCACGAACTGTTCGCCAAGGTCACGGCGATGCCGGTACCGGCCGCGGTGCTGAACGTGAGCTACCGCCATCGGCCATCGGAAGCGGAGAACGCCGACATCGGCCCCGAAGACTCGCCGGCGGTCGGCACGAATGGCGAGGGCATCAACCGGCTGTTCAAGATCGGCTACGACTGGCTCGTGAGCAACCGTACGGTCATCAGCGCGCGGGTCGTCCACCTGGACGAGAACGCCGAGCGCGTGGCGCTCACCGAGCTCGGGTTTCAGCCTGCGTTCGATCCGTTCGGCCTGGCGGCGATGGGACACGTGCGGGTCGGCGGCCTCTTCGTCGGCGGAGCCGAACAGCAGTTCAACCGTCAGGATTATCGAAGCGACGAAGTCCGCGTGACCGTGGCGCGGCCATTCGAGGCCGGCCGCCTGCTGCACCAGGTCAAGGTCGGCTATACGTGGAGTCAGGCTCGCGAGCATCTCACGCGAAAGAGCAACGGCTGGGGCGATCTCAGCCCCGTGATCATCACTTACAACGGCGCACCGCGATCGGTCGTTCGAGCGCTGTACTACCCGGATCAGCCGAGCCAGATCAGCCGCGCGAGAACCGACGCGTTCTTCGTGCAGGACGACGTGGCCGTCGGCACGCGATTGACGATCAACGCCGGGTTGTTGCTGACGCGGGATCAGTTCATCCAGGATGAGGCGGAGAGCGTGCCCGGCGTGCCGGCGCCCGTGTTCACGCCCGGCCCCTTTCTCACGTTCGGCATGGGCCAGCAGGTGCAACCGCGCATCGGGCTCAATTATCAACTGCGGAAGGACACGACCGACAAGGTCTACGTCAACTGGGGCCGCTACTCCGGCCTCGATCAGAAGAGCGGGGCGCGCAGCATGGCCTCAGCCCGCCTCTATCAGGAGTTGGCGGACTTCGACGCGCTCACTGGCGAGCTCCTGGTTCAACGCATCGCGCCAGGAACGGCCTCGAAGGCCATCGTGCCCGAGGTTCGTCCGCCGTACATGGATGAGGTCGTCCTGGGGTACGCGACGCCGTTGCCTGACGGCTGGACGCTGGACGCGTTTTTCATGTACCGCGACACCGACGACATCATCGAGGATGCGCCGACGGTGCTGCCCGAGTCCGGGTTCGTCTACGCCAACGATCCGCAAGCCGATCGGAAGTACACGACCGTGATGGTCGAGCTCAACCGGAGCTTGCGCGATCGCTGGGCGATGAACGCGAGCTACGCGTGGAGCCGCTTGTCAGGCACGTTCGATCTCGACTACGACCTGTCGGCGCCGGTGCTGAACACCGCGTCGCTCGTCGACGACGGTCCTGGCGGGTTCACCGCCGATGGGTTCCGCCGCGGCGTGCTCAGCCAGGATCGCACGCACGTCCTGAAGATCCTGGCGACCTGGCAGCCGGAGTGGCTGGAGCATCTGAACCTGGGCGTCTACGTCCGGACGCAGAGCGGCGTGCCGTGGGAAGCGCGCGGACTCTCCTGGGCGAGCGGGTCGCACCTGATCCGGCTGCTCGAACCCGCCGGCAGCCACCGCACCTTGCTCTGGACCAATGTCGACGCGTCGGCAAGATACGGCATCCCGCTCGGCGGACGCCGGATGCTGCGGCTGGAAGCACGCGTCCTCAACGTCTTCAATCAGGAGACCGGGCTCCGGGTGAACACGCGCCTGTTCGAGAACGCGCGCAACAACTCCGACCTCCAGAATCCGCCGCCCAACGACTGCCGTTCCTGTTGGACCGACGCCTACGCCGCGCAGCAGCTCAACAACCAGCCGAGCCTGACGTTCGGACAGCCAATCGCCTACGCACCGCAGCGGCGGGCGCTCTTCTCGGTGGTGTTCGACTTCTGAGAAGAGTGGATACCCCGCGCCGACTTACGGCGCGGGCCCGAGGCGCGGGGGTGGGGCCCCGCGCCTGTAATTTTGGAGGACACGGAGAAGAGCTAGAGGCGCGGAGAAAAACGGGCGATGGCCCGCCCGCCTCAGGCTAACGGCGAATGGCGGCCGCGGCTGGGCGCACGGACGCGGGCCGAGTCGGCCTGCTGCAGGCGATGCAGTGCGGCGACCAGCGGCTCGAGGTGCTCACGCCGGCAATACCCCATCAGCCCAATCTGGAACCAATTGCGGCGGACAAGATACTCGCTCTGATAGGCAACGAGGAGGCCTTCGCGCTGCAGGTCGTCGCCGAGCGTGGTCGCGCTGACCGTGGCGGGGAGGGCGATCGTCACGACCGCCGGTGTAGCCGCCGCGTCGTCGACCAGAATCGGCAGCCCGAGCTCGCGGAGTTTCGGCCGCAGCCAGGCCGAGAGGGCGGCCATCTGCTCGAAGGGCTCGCTGCTGTCGAACCGCATCAGCGCGGCGTCGAGCGCCGCAATCAGGTTCGACGAATGCGTAAACGGAATGCCGCTTTTCTCGGCGTAGAACCCGAGATCGAGGTAGCGCGGCAGGCGCGTCGGCTCGGCGGCGACGTCGTGCGCATGGAACACGAACGACAGGCCCGGCAGCGACGCGATCGCCTTGCCGCTCGCGCCTGAGGCGAGATACACGCCGTCGAGATTGACGGGCACGGCGCCGATCGCGCTGACGCAATCGAGACAGAGCAGGACGCCGCGCGCGCGCGCGAGGGCCCGCAGGGCGTCGAGGTCGTTCAGCATGCCCGTAGAGGTCTCACTCACGACCGCCCAGAGCCACCGCGCGCCCGACCGGGTGATCGCCTGACCGACGCGCGCGAGATCGATGGGCTCGCCCCACTCGAATTGGACCGCGCCATGGACCAGACGCATGCGGCGGGCATGATCGATCAGCCGTTCGCCGAACTCGCCGTTGCTGATGACGATCCCGGGCGCGTCGAGCAACGAAATCTGACCGGCCACGACGTCATTCGACAGCGTGCCCGAGCCGAGCAACACCTCGACCCGCGGCGCCCCGACCAGACGGCACAGCCGCTCCTTGGTCCGGTGGAACTCCTCCCTGAACCGGGCGTCGCGGTGATACACCGGCAGACGCTCGAACGCCGCCCGGACCTCCGGGGAGAGCGGCACGGGACCGGGAAGAAAGCTGAACGGCTCCCCTTTTGGCGAAAACGAGGGCGCCGACGATTCCTGGAAGCCTTCGAACGTGATGTACATCGGCTGAAACTGGGCGTCTTCGGTGCCGACCTTGGGCCCGAAGGGCACGAATCCGAGGTGGTGGTAGAGCTTCTCCTGCCTCAGGGTGCCGGAAATCAGGGCGAGGTCGTAGCCCCGCGCCCGACCGGCGCGGACGACGAGATCGACGAGGCCGCGGAACACGACCCCGCGCCGATGGGTCGGCCGAACGGCCAGGAGGCGCAATTCGCAGATTTTCCGATCCTCGGGCAGGTAGGAGTCGACGTTGCCGAGCTTCTCGTCCAGCGAGAAGGGCCGGTCGCCCCGCAGGGCAATCATGCCCACGACCCGGTCCTGGTCGATGGCCACCACGTAGAGGTTCTGATCGTGGAAGCGATCGACGTGCCGGCGCTCGGCGTTGACCTCGTGCTGAGGGATTTCCTCGACGAAGGTCTCGTATGCCAGCTCGAAGATCTGCTCGAACTCCCAAAGCTCGTTCGCGATCTTGAAGCGGACTGGGCCCGAGTAAGTCACGATGGGCCGCGATTATAACCGGGTACGACGGCCTGGGAAGAGGAGACCGTTCGGGACCGCAATTCTCCTGCCGACCTTGATAGGATGCCGCGATATGTGGCGCAAGACTGCTGTGCTTTTTTTCACGCTGATCGCCGGGCTCGGACCAATAGGCCAGGCCCAACAGGCCTCCCCTCTGACGTCGCTCCAGACCACGGCGGAACGGTCGGGATTCAAGTCCACTTCGACGTATGAGGACGTCGTCAAGTTCATGATGGCCGTCGACGCCGCCTCCCCCAACGTCTATTACGTGACGTACGGGAAAACGTACGAGGGCCGGGCGATGCCCATGGCCGTGGTCGGCGCCGGGCTCAAGGACGGCAGCCCGGCAGCGGTCCGCGCGAGCAACCGCCTGAGGGTCCACATCCAGGCCAACATCCACGCCGGCGAGGTGGAGGGCAAGGAATCGGCACAGAAGCTGCTACGCGAGCTGGCCATGGGCCAGCACGCGGACTGGCTGAAGAGCATGGTGTTCCTCATCACGCCGATCTTCAACGCCGACGGCAACGAGCGATTCTCGCTGACCAACCGGCAGCGTCAGAACGGGCCCGTCAACGGCATGGGGACCCGCCAGAACGCCCAGAACCTGAACATCAATCGCGACTTCATGAAGCTCGACACGCCGGAGGGCCAGGCGTTCGTCAAGCTCTGGAACGACTACGACCCGCACGTGGGCTTCGATCTGCACACGTCAGACGGCTCGTATCACGGCTACTACCTCACCTATTCCCCGCCGCTCAATCCAGCGACGAGCGACGCCATCATGACCACCATGAAGGACGAGTGGTTCCCGTTCGTCACCAGGAGCGTGAAAGCGAAGCACGGCTGGGACACGTATTACTACGGCAACGCGTCGGGCGGCGGACCGGGCGATCGGCGGCGGACGCCGCGGAGGCGGCGCCGCGCCGATGTGCAACCCGCCGGAGACGCCGACGCCGGCCGGAGCGGTCTCGCCGCCGCCCGGCCCCGCGACGACGCCGGATCCGACGCGGACGTGGGGCACCTTCGAGCACGTGCCCCGCTTCCACAACAACTACGTCGGCATGCGGAACCGGTTTGCCCTGCTGAGCGAGGCCTACGCCTACGCGACGTTCGAGGATCGCATCAAGGCGACGAACTACTTCATGGAAGAAGCGCTGGCGTTCGCCCATCAGCACGCCGACCGGATCAAGAAACTGGCGGCCCAGGCCGACCAGGAGTCGATCGTCGGAAAGACGCTGGGGACACGCTCGGCGATTAAGGTGGACGGCACCACCGAGATTCTGATGGGCGAAGTCGAAGACGAGCTCAATCCGGTGAACAGCGCGTGCATGAACCGCCGGAAAAACGTGGTGAAAGCCGAGGTGATGCGCAACGGCCTCTGGTTCGCGCCGACGTCGACGGAGGTCGTGGCGGCCGAGTACTACGTGCCGGAAACTGCGACCAAGGCGATCGAGCTCCTGCGGGCGCACGGCATCCAGATGCGCCGGCTGACCGCACCGGTGCGCGGCGTCGAGCAGTTCGGGATCACCGGCAATACACAACGGCCGGCGAGCGGGAGCATCGACACCGGCAACCACGCACTTCGGACGCTGCAGGGCGACTGGCAGGCGGCCGCCGACGTCACGGTTCCGGCCGGCGCCTGGGCTGTGCCCATGAACCAGCCGCTCGCGCGTCTCGCCTTCTATCTGCTCGCGCCGACGTCAGACGACGGCCTGACAACGTGGAACGCGCTCGACGACCTCCTCCAGGACGGGAAGGTGTATCCGATCACGCGGAAGCGGTGACTCCGTAGGGCGGCTGGGGTTGTCAGCCGCCACCTGGCCGCGACTCGAACCCCGAGCCGCGCTACGATCGTCTCGTGTCCTGGATTGACACTCAGCTTCGTGCGCGCGACATACGAGATGAAGCTGTCCTGAGGGCGATGGCAGCCGTGCCGCGTGCGGAGTTCGTGCCGGCCGAACATCGGCACGAAGCGACCGACGACCATCCGCTGCCGATTGGCGCCGGACAGACCATCTCGCAGCCCTATATCGTCGCCTGGATGACGCAGGAGCTCGGCGTCGCTCACGGCATGCGCGTGCTGGAGATCGGAACGGGGTCGGGATATCAGACCGCGATTCTCCTCGAGCTGGGCGCCGAGGTCTTCAGCCTGGAACTGGTGCCGGAATTGGCCGCACAGGCGCTCGAGACGCTCACGCGTCTCGGGTACGTGTCGCATCTCCACCTGCGAACCGGATCGGGCTACGGCGGCTGGCCAGACGCCGCGCCGTTCGACCGGATCCTCCTGACCGCCTCACCGCCCGAACTGCCCCAGACGCTGGTCGATCAGCTCGCCGATCCCGGCCGGCTCGTCGCGCCGGTCGGCACGGACTGGCAGCAGATCGTCGTCGTCGACAAGCGCGACGGCGTCATCCGCCGCCGCGAGACGATCGCCGTGCGATTTGTGCCTATGAAATAGATCTTTTCAACACGAAGAGCACGAAGCACACGAAGGAGGACGAAGGCCACGAAGGTTACGATACGGAAAGCGATTTGCGAAAACGCTTGTCGACAAGCGATCTTTCGCAAAGCATTCCGATCGTATTCTTCGTGCCCTTCGTCCCCTTCGTGTGCTTCGTGCCCTTCGTGTTTGAAAGATCTTGTGCTATCGCACGAGACGCGCGATGTCGTTGTAGATCACGGTGACCATGAGCAGCACGATCAGCGCGGCGCCGACCATGAGGATGCGCTCTTTCACCTGCAGGCTCATGTCGCGACGGAAGAGTCCTTCGACGCCGAGAATGGCGATTTGGCCGCCGTCGAGCACGGGCACCGGCAGCAGGTTCAACAGGCCGAGGTTGAGGCTGAGCATCGCCATCAGCTCGAAGACGTAGATCCAGCCCATCTGCGCGGCGCTGCCCGAGAGCTCGGCAATCGCCACCGGGCCCATCAACTGCTTCATCGGCACGTCGCGCTTGAAGAGGCCGACGACGGTCTCGCCGATCTGGACGGTGCTGTCCCAGTTCTGTCTCAGGCTCAGCTTGAACGCTTCAACGAGGTTCGGGTCGACGTGGCGAGTCTCGGCCGCGAAAATTTTCATGCCGACCATGCTCGATCCAGCCTTGCCATCAGGCGTCGCCGTGATCTCGAGGGGCCGTCCCGCGCGCTCGATGCCGAAGACGATCGGCACCGGCCCTCGGCCCTGGATGGACTTGATAATCGCCGCACGGTCGCCGGCCGGCTGGCCATCCAGTGTCAGCAGGACGTCACCCGACTGGAAGCCCGCGCGCTGGGCGACCGAATTCGCGTACACCTCCGCGACCTGCGCACGAATCACGGGCTCGACGCCAAGGACGCCAAGCTCGTACTTCGATTCGGAGCTCGGCACCACACTGAGCTCCAGCGGCTGGCCGGCGCGCTCGATCGCGAGCTTGAGCTCACGCCCGGCCTTCGGGAGCACGGCGAGACTCAACGCGTCCCACGTGGCGATCGGCTTGCCGTCAATCGCCACAATCTTGTCGCCTGCCCGAATGCCGGCCTGCTCCGCCGCGCTGCCGGGCTGAACGGTGCCGATCGTCGCCGGTGCGGACGAGTAAAGCGGTATTTCGGCGCCGCGCGAGAGCACGAGCGTCAGCACGATCACGGCAAGCAGGAGATTCATGATCGGGCCGGCGAGATAGACCTGAAAACGAATCCATTTGCTCTTGGACAGGAACTCGTCGGGCGCGCCCGCGCGGTCGTCCTGCACCGTCTCGCCGGCCAGTTTGACGTAGCCGCCGAGCGGCACGGCGCTGACGCAGTACTCCGTGTCACCGCGCCGGAACTTCACCAGCTTGGGGCCGAAGCCAAGCGAAAACGTGATCACCCGGACGCCGTACCAGCGCGCCACCAGGAAGTGGCCGAGCTCGTGAACGAAGATCAGGACGCCTAGAACGAAGAGGAACGTCGCCGGCGTCGATATATAGGACCAAATCGTGCTCAAAACAACTCCATAATTCGTTGCGCGCGGGGCCCCACCCCCGCGCGCGCGCCCTCACGGCTCGCTACGCTCGCCTTCGGGCGGTCATCGTTCTACCTAGGACGATGGTAGCGTACCGAGGGTTTCGCGGGAGAAGGTGCGCGCCCATGCGTCGACAGCTCGCACCTCCTCGAGCGATCGCGGACCAGATGTGTGACGGTGGGCGGCCTCGAGGGCCCGTTCAATCGTGCGCGGAATACCCGAAAACCCCGTCCGGCCGGCGAGAAATGCTTCCACTGCCACCTCGTTCGCCGCATTGAGCACAATCGGCCAGGCGCCGCCCTGCTCGAGCGCCCGGTAGGCCAGCGCCAGGCACGGAAACCGGTCGAGGTCGGGCGCGTGGAACTCCAGCGGGCCAATTGACAGCAAGTCGAGTGACGGCAAGGCGGCGTCCCACCGCTCGGGATACGAAAACGCGTACTGAATCGGCAGTCGCATGTCCGTGACGCCGAGTTGGGCGATGAGCGACCCGTCGCGTAGTTCCACCATCGAATGCACGATCGACTGCGGATGAATCACGACGTCAATCTGATGCGCCGGGACGTCGAAGAGCCATCGCGCTTCGATGACCTCGAGGCCCTTGTTCATCAGAGTCGCGGAATCGATCGTAATCTTCCGGCCCATCTGCCACGTTGGATGTCTGAGCGCATCGTCGGGCGTCACCCGCTCGAGCTCGGCCGAGCTCATCGCTCGGAAGGGGCCACCCGACGCGGTCAGCACCAGCCGGCGCAGTTCGTCGGGCTGCCGGCCGTGCAGGCACTGGTGGATGGCGTTGTGCTCGCTGTCGACGGGCAGGATCGAGATCTGGCGCCGGCGCGCGGCGTCCATCATCAGCGCGCCGGCCATCACGAGCACTTCCTTGTTCGCCAGGGCGATCGACTTACCGGCGTCGATCGCCGCCAGCACGGCATCGAGCGCGGCCGTGCCGGACGATGCGCAGAGGACCATGTCCACGTCGGGATGTGTGGCCACCGCCACGAGGCCGTCAGCGCCGCAGCAACGCGCCGCGCCATCGCCAGGACCCAGGCGCTGCGCGAGGTCGTCGAGCGCAGCGGGCGTCGAGACGCCGGCCAGTCGCGGCCGGTACTTTCTGACTTGATCCGCCAGGGCCGCGGTGTTCTCTCCCGCCGCCAGGGCGATCACCTCCAGCGCATCAGGATGCGCGTCGACAACCGCGAGCGCACTGCGGCCAATCGATCCGGTGGACCCGAGAATCGCGATGCGCTTCACGAGGTCAGCCAGAAATAGAACGCTGGCGCCGCGAACAGATAGGCGTCGATGCGATCCAGGACGCCGCCATGGCCGGGAATGAGCTGCGAGCTGTCCTTGACGCCCGCGCTCCGTTTCAGCAGCGATTCGAACAGGTCGCCCGCGATGCCGAACACCGCAAGCACCAGCGCGCAGCCGGCGGCGCCGATCGGCGAAAGCACGGGCAGCCAGAACCGCGCCAGGAGACCACCGGCCAGCGCCGCAACGACGAGACCGCCGATGGCCCCTTCGACGGTCTTCGCGGGACTCACCTGCGGCGCGAGCTTCCGCCGGCCGAGCGCGCGACCGGTGAAGTACTGGGCCGAGTCGCTGAGCGCGATGACAGCGAGGAGCCAGGTCAGCGCACCTGGACCGTGCGCACCGCGGATCCACGCGGCCGTACCGAGCGGCAGGCCGACATACGTCATGGCGAGCGCGACGACGGCTGGCCGGTTGAGGGCGGCCGGTGACGGAGAGCCGGAGGCGAGCGCGAGGAGACCGGCCCCGATCATCCCCGCAAGTAAGACGCTGCCAAGGAGATGCGGGCTGAAGGAACCTGGCCGGGGGCCGACCACGAGAGCGAATGCCGCGCACGCGAGCGCGGCGGCAATGCCGACGAAGACCGGAGAGGGCACGTCGCCGAGCCGCCGGAACAGCCCTGTGAGCTCGCCGCCGGCGAGGGCCGCCGTCACCGCGGCGAGGACCACCGTCGTCCACGCGGGCAGGAGCCAGATCGTGGCGCCGAGGATGCCGACGAGAACGGCGGCGCTCAGGACGCGCGCGGTCGAAGCCACCCCTAGTGGCCTGTCCACGCTGCTTCACGACCGCCTGCCGGGCGGGGCATCCCGCCTCGCGGCGTTGCTCGTCGCTCACATATCGCCAATATGCTCGCTCCTCGCGCCTAGCGATCCGGGCGCCGCGCTCCGGCAATCGGTCCTGAAGCAGCGTGGACAGATCACTAGCGCTTGCCTGCGCCGACCGGTTCGGACGCAATCGCGCCGTACCGGCGATCGCGCTTCTGATAGTCAACGATGGCTTCGAACAGGTCGCGGGCGCGAAAATCCGGCCAGAGCGCCTCGGTCACCCAGATCTCGGCGTAGGCAATCTGCCAGAGCAGGAAGTTGCTCACCCGCATTTCTCCGCTGGTGCGGATCAACAAGTCCGGGTCTGGCTGCCCGGCCGTGTAGAGGAACGACGCGAACGTGCGCTCGTCGAGCCGGTCGGGATCGAGGCCGCTCCGCATCGCCTGCCGAGCCGCTTCGACGATCTCGGCACGGCCGCCGTACGACAACGCGATGTTGAACTGGAGCCCGGTGTTCGATGCGGTTCGCGCTTCGGCGAGCGACAGCTCTTCGCGGATCTCCGCATTCAGACGATCGCGCTGCCCGATCACGCGAAAGCGAATGTTGTTCTTGAGGAGGGAATTCAACTCGAGCCGCAGGTAGTGCTTGAGCAGGCTCATGAGCGCGGTAATCTCGGTGTCGGGGCGCTTCCAGTTCTCGACGGAGAATGCGTACAGCGTCAGCACCGAGATGCCCAGCCGCGCCGAGGTCTCGACGGTATCGCGCACGGCGTCGATACCGGCGCGGTGACCTTCGGCGCGCGGCAGATGGCGGTTCGCGGCCCACCGGCCGTTGCCGTCCATGATGATGGCGACGTGCCGCGGCAACCGGGTGAAATCCACCGCGCGGACCAGCGCTTCGTCGGGCGAGCCGGCGGGAACCGCGGCGAGAAGGTCGGCAAGAGACATGGACGCCAGCGCCCGCGATCTTAGCAAAAGCCCTCAGTATTTGATCGCCATCAGCGTCAGGCCGGCGGCGGGCGCCGTCTTGCCCGCGGCCTGTCGATCGCGGGCCTCCAGCACGCCAGCCATCGAATCGGCCGGCCGCAGTCCCGCTCCGACCTCGGCGAGCGTGCCGACGATGGCGCGGACCATATGCCGCAGGAAACCGTCGCCTTCGACGTCGATCACGACTCTCGCCCTCGCGCGGCTCGAGCGTCAGCCGGTGAATCGTCCGCACGGTGTTGAGGACGGCGGCCCCCCGTGCTTGAAATGAGACGAAGTCGTGCCGGCCGATCAGGCTGAGCGCGGCTTGCTGCATCGCGCCGAGGTCCCGCGGCTCCGGCGCATGCCAGACGAACCAGCGCTCGAACGGCGACACGACGGGCGTCGTCGCCATGCGGTATCGGTAGACCTTGGCCCTGGCGTGGTATCGCGCGTGGAATCCGGGCGGCGCATCAACCGCGCCGACGACCCGGATGTCGTCGGGCAAGCGTGTGTTGAGCGCCCGCTGCACGCCGGACGCCGGGACGTCGCTCTCGAGATTCACCGTCGCCACCTGGCCAAGCGCGTGCACTCCGGCGTCGGTACGGCCCGCCCCGACCACCGTCGGCGGCTGCCCCCCGGCCAGCGACGCGCAGGCCTCCTCGACGACCTGCTGGACAGACAGTCCATTGATCTGACGTTGCCACCCGACGTAGTTCGTCCCGTCGTAGGCAAGGGTCAGTTTTAAAGTACGCATGTTAAGTGAGCTAAATAAGAACGAGACCACGGAGAAAGGCTAGAGGCCACGGAGAAAAGCGGACACCCCGCGCCTGCTATATGGCGCGGCCCGAGGCGCGGGGGTGGGGCCCCGCGCCCCGATAAAGCTGACACTCCTGGCGCCCTATGCCCTGGACCCCGGCTTCGTGATCGGCTGTCCGGCCTGGCACAGTGGGCAGGCGTCGGGCTGAAAGGTGGCGATCGTGAGCGTCGCGAGCGCCGAGAACGGCACGCTGAGCGTCGACGCGCCGCCGCTGCGATCGACGATGGCACCGGCGCCCACGACCGTGGCGCCCGCCGCCTCTGCCACGGCGATGGTCTCGCGCGTCGATCCCCCGGTCGTGACGACGTCTTCGACGACGACCACGCGATCGTCCGCGGTGAGCGAGAAGCCGCGGCGCAGCATGAGGGCGCCGTCCTGACGTTCCGCGAAGATCGCGCGGACACCGAGGGCACGCGCCACTTCGTGGCCGATGATGAGCCCGCCGAGCGCTGGAGACAGCACCGCGGTCGCGCCGAGCGCCCGCAATTGCCCCCCAAGCGCGCGGCCGAGCGCCTCGGCATGCACCGGATGTTGCAGCACCAGCGCGCACTGCATGTAGGCCGGACTATGCAGCCCGGACGTCAGCCGAAAATGGCCCTCATGTAACGCGCCAGACGACCTGAAGACCTCGAGTACCGCCGATTGGTCCAAACAACTTCTCCGGTGGAATTTGGGGATTTAGAGATCGCAGGTATCTACTTTCTCAAGGTTTCTTCAAAGAGACGCAGGATCCGCTTGTACTCGTCCGCCCAGCTCGTCTCCTCGGTGAAGCCGTGGTTCTCCACCGGGTACGGCGTGATCTCCCAGTTCTCTTTGCGCAACTCGATCAGCCGCTGGACGAGGCGAATTGAATCCTGAAAGAACACGTTCGTGTCGACCATGCCGTGCAGGATCAGCAGCCTGCCTTTGAGTCCGTCCGCGAAGTAGATCGGCGAGCTCTTCTTATAGGCCTCCGGATCGACCTGCGGCACGTTCAGGATGTTCGACGTGTAGCCATGGTTGTAGTGCGCCCAGTCGGTGACCGGACGCAGCGCCGCGCCGGCGGCAAAGACATCGGGCGTCGTGAACATCGCCATCAACGTGATGAAACCGCCGTAGCTGCCGCCGTAGACGCCGATGCGCTTCACGTCCACCTTCTCGGTCTGCACCAGGAACTTGGCGCCGTCGACGACGTCGTTCAGATCGTGGCCGCCCATGTGGCGATAGATGGCGGTGCGCCAATCGCGGCCGTACCCGGAACTCGCGCGGTAGTCGGGATCGAGCACGACGTAGCCGCGCGAGGCGAGCAGATTGTGGAACATGTACTCACGGGAGTACGTGGACCAGTACTTGTGGGCGTTCTGCAGGTAGCCGGCCCCGTGCACGAAGATGACGGCCGGTTTTTTCGGGTCGCGCCTGGCGCCGATCATCTCCGGTGTGAACAGCCGGGCGTAGACGTCCACACCGTCACGCGCCTTGTAGGTGATCACTTTCGGATCGATCCACTTGAACGACCGCCACTCGGCGGTTGGCGACGTCGTGACCGGCATCAACGCCGCCCCCGGAATGAGCGGCGCGACGTAGAGCTCGGGCGGCCTGGTGCTGTACGAATGGACGACCGCGAGGTGCTTTTCGTCCGGTGAGATCGTCGCGTCATTGCCGCCGGTGTTCGTGGTAATGCGCGTGCGCGCGCCGCCGTCGACCGACATCGTGTAGAAATGCCGTTCGCCCGGATGCACCTCGTTGGTGGTCAGAAACAGCGTCTTCCGATCGGCGGAAATCTGAGCGCTCGTGACTTCCCACTTTCCGGAGGTCAACGCACGCGCCTGGCCGGGTCCGCCCGTGACGTCCATCGAATAGACGTGCATATAGCCGCTTTTCTCGGACATGAAGAGCACGCGCTTGTTGTCCGGCAGCCAGATGACGCCTGCTCCGCCGCCGCCCGCGAACGCCCCGCCGCCAGTGCCGCTCGAAATCGACGACTCGCGGATCCACGCGTCGTCGTGCAGCGTGTCGAGGACGGTCGCCTTCCCCGTCGCGGAGTCGATCTTCACCAGCCAGCGGTTCTTGTTGTCGAGCGAGCGCACCGCAACGATGCTTTGCGCGCCGTCGTCGGAGACGTCCGGCATGCCCCAGTTCACCAGACGCGGCGTCTCGGCGTCGGCGGGTTTCGCCTTGCGCTCGGAGCCG
This sequence comes from uncultured Acidobacteriota bacterium, assembly GCA_963816795.1. Classification (GTDB taxonomy): domain Bacteria; phylum Acidobacteriota; class Vicinamibacteria; order Vicinamibacterales; family SCN-69-37; genus CAWFLT01. The sequence goes on from CAWFLT010000014.1 coordinate 636,261, forward strand.
GTAAACGAGGCGCCGTCCGCCCAGACCGTCTTGTTCTCTTCCAGGTCGAGAATGGCCAGCGCGCGGCGGGTCTGGATGTCGCCGACATTGGTGCGTCCGCTGATCATCTCCGGATAGGCAGACTCGGTCACGTAGCTGGGCGTGTCCTGTCCGCGCGATGCTCCCTCCGGACGCTCGGTGACGCCGACGAAGACGTACCGCTCGTCGGTCGAGAGCTGCAGATCGGCGAGCGTCTGCCGGGGTCCAAGCGGGAGGCGCGCGATCGGCGGCGCCGGCGGACCGGCGTTCGCGGCGCCAGCCCCGCGTCCGCCTCGGCCGCCGCCACGGCCTTCGTTGCGCTCTTCAATCTGCTTGCGAATGAACTCGAACAGGTCGCGCTCCTGCTCACGGAGCCAGCGCTGCGACTCGGTGTCAGTGGCCGCGGTCCCCGTGGCGCCACCCCCTCGGCCGGCGCCGCCGCCGCGCCCGCCGCCGACGGCTCCCGCCCCACCCGCCCGCGCACCCGTCGCGGCAGCGGCTGTGGCCTCGGGCGGCACGATGTCGGTCAACTGCGCGAACGGAATGGCGCTCGTCGTGTCGAGCGACATCAGATAGAGGTTGCCGTCGCGCTGGTACGTCACCGCGGTGTCGTTGCGAGCCCACCGGGGTGCGCTCTCGACGGCGGCCGTGCGGGTGAGATACCGGCGGGTGCCCGTGGTCGCGTCGTAGAGGACGATGTCGCCGCTTTCGGCGTTCAGGAGCCGCCGGCGGGCGCGATCGTAGCGGCCGGTCTGCGGGACGTCGAGCGTCCGCGCTTCCTCTGCCGTCAGCTGCTTCAGGCCGGTGCCGTCGCGATTGACGGAGAACGTGGCGGGCCGCGGGTCAGCGGCCTTCTGCCAGGTGAAATACACCTTCGACGAATCTTTGGACCAGCGCACCGCGGATGGCGAAGCGCCGACCAGCTTGGGACCGCGCATGATGCTGTCGATGGTCAGCATCGCGGCGGGCGTGGGGGTGGAGGCGGGCTTCTGCTGGGCCGTCAGCCACGCAGATCCGGCGAGGGTGATCAGGACAAGGAACGGCGTACGGCGCATGGTTTGCACTCTCACGGGCAGGGCGGAAAATCGGGCGCGTTTTGCGAGCGTCGGGCGGCGGCTCATCCGGAAACCGGGACGGCCGCGTCCCAGGGACGCGAAACCAGGCCGCTAGTATATCCGTCAAAATCTCCGCCGGCTGGAGTCCGGCGTTGGAGTAAAGCCATGGTGAAGAGCAAGGGAAGAGGGATCCGGCACGGGCAGCGTCTGGCCTGGAGTCTGGTCGTCGCGGGCGCCGTGACCTTCGTCGTGCCGGCGGCCGCGCAGCAGGCGGCCCAGGCGCCGGCGGCCCCGGGTCCGGTGCTGCAGCTGTCGATGGATCAGGCGGCGCAGATGGCGCTCGAGAACAACCTCGGGATCAAAGCGGATCGGCTCAATCTCGACTCCGCGGCGCAGGACATCGCGATCTCCAAGGCCGCCTACCTCCCCATCGTCTCCTTCGGTATCAATCGCAATAACGCGCAGCAGCCGCCGCAGAACTTCGCTGATGGCACGGCCGCGATCACGTCCAGCAACCAGTTCAACGGCAACGGGACGGTCCAGCAGAATCTGCGTTGGTACGGCGGCCAATATCAGGTGCAATGGACCGGCAACCGGTTCGCAAGTGTCGGGGGCAACGCGTCGTTCAACCCGAGCCTCGGGTCGACGCTGAACGTCAGCTTCGCACAGCCGCTCTGGCGCGATCTCAAGGTCGACTCGATGCGCGGCAGCCTCGAGACGAGCGAACGCCGTCGCGCGATCGCCGACCTCGAGCTCGAGCAGCAGACGATCACGACTGACGTGTCGGCCCGGCTGCTCTATCTGACGCTCATTGCGTCGATCGAGAGCCTGAAGGTCGCGCGCGAAAACCTCGGCATCCGCGAGAAGTCGCTCGAACAGGCGCGCGCGCGGGTGGCCGTCGGCGCCTCGGCGCAGATCGAGGTGATCCAGGCCGAGGCCGAGGTCGCCAGCAATCTCGAGCAGGTCATCGTCGCCGAAGCGTCGATCTCGCAGGCCGAGGACAATCTGCGCACGCTGATTCTGGATCCGGCCCGTCCGGACTACTGGCAGGTCCGGCTCGAGCCCACGGACACGATCACGCTGACGCCGCGGCAGATTGATGTCGATGCCGCGATCAAGAACGCCCTTGCCAATCGCCTCGACCTCACGATCGCCAGGCGGAACGTCGAGATCACCGACCTGAACATCCGCGTCAACCAGAACAACGTCCTGCCGGCGGTCGATTTCAACCTCAACTATCGCGCCGCTGGCACGGGTGGTGTCGTCCGGTCGCTCCAGGGCACCGTCGAGCGCGGCTTCGGCAGTGTGCTCGGAGAAACGTTCGGCGGCGACTTTCCGAGCTGGACGGTCGGCCTGCAGGTGTCGTATCCGGTCGGCCGTACGGCCGCGCAGGCGGCGCTCGCGCAGGGCCAGGTTCAAAAGCGGCAACAGGAGCTTACGCTCCGCGAGGGCGAGCTCGAAGTCGTCCGGCAGGTGCGCGATGCCGCCCGGCAGGTGCAGAACAGCCTGCAGCGCGTCCAGGCGACGCAGGCCGCGCTCGCCGCGACGCAACAGCAGCTCACCGCCGAAGAGCGCCGATTTGCCGTCGGCCTCTCGACCACGCTCGACATGCAGATCCGGCAGACGCAGCTCGCCCAAGCCCGTGTCAACGAGCTGAACGCCCGCATCTCCTACAACCGGGCGCTGATCAACTTCGAGCGGGTTCAGAAAACGCAGTAGTTCGAGTGCTGGGGTGCTGAGTGCCAGGTGCTGGGTGCCGCGCCGCACCCAGCAGCCCGCCCCAGCACCCAGCACCCAGCACCCAGCACTCGCCAGCACCCAGAGCGACACCGAGCACCCAGCACCCAGCACCTAGCACCCAGCACCCAGCTCTAGATATAGTTCGCCGCGGTGCCCAAGCTGACCGTGACGGTCATCACGCGCAACGAAGCCGCGAACATCGAGGCCTGCCTGCAATCCGTCGCCTGGGCTGACGAGGTGCTGGTCGTCGATTGCGGCAGCGCGGATGCGACGGCGGAGATGGCGCGGGCGCACGGGGCACGGGTCATCGTGCGCGATTGGCCCGGCTACTCGGCGCAGAAGAACTTCGCCGCGAGTGAGGCCAGCCATGACTGGATCCTCTCGGTCGATGCCGACGAGCGCGTCACGGGCGAGCTCGCCGCGGAAGTCCGCGCGGTCCTCGCGAACCCGCCGAGCGTCGCCGGCTTTCGCGTCCCCCGCGTGACCTGGCACCTCGGGCGATGGATCCGGACGACCGACTGGTACCCGGATTATCAGCTCCGCCTCTACGATCGGCGCCGCGCGCGCTGGAAGCTCCGGCGCGTGCACGAATCGGTGTCCGCCGACGGTCCGGTCACCGAGCTCGGTCAGGATCTTCAGCACTACGCGTACCGCGACATCGCGCACCACCACGAAACAATGGATCGCTACACCACGCTTGGCGGCCGAACAGATGTTCGAAGAAGGACGCCGGGCGGGACTGACCGACCTCGTCCTGCACCCGCCGGCGGCGTTCTTGCGCAACTACGTCCTGAAGGGCGGCATCCGCGATGGCGCAGTGGGCTTCATCATCTCGGCCATGAACGCGTACTACGTGTTCTTGAAGTTCGCGAAGCTGTGGGAGAAAACGACCTCGGGGGTCGTTTTACGAAAGCCCTAAAACGACCCCCGAGGTCGTTTTCTCCTATGCGCACCGTCCATATCGATACCGCAGAGAGCTGGCGCGGCGGGCAGAACCAGGTCCTGCAGCTCGTCAGTGGACTGGAGGCGATCGGTGAGCCGGCGATCCTCGTCGCCCATGACGGAGGCGAGCTCAAGCGACGGGCGCAGGAGGGCCTCCGCTTCGTCGGGTTCACGCCGCGCAGCGAGTTCGACGTCCATGCCGCCTGGCAACTGGGCAAGGTCTTCCGCGATCTCCAGCCTGACGTCGTGCACGCGCACGATCCCATGGCCGTCGCGTTGGCCGCGATGGCTCTGCGCATGCGGAACGGCCTGCCCCGTCAACCCCTCGTCGTCGCCGCGCGTCGCGTCGATTTCCACCTCAAGCGACACGCGTTCTCCAAGTGGAAGTACCGCCACGTCGACGTGTTCATCGCGGCGTCGCAGGTCATCGCCGGGATTCTGATCGCCGACGGCATTCCGCCCGATCGCGTCGAGGTGGTGCACGACGGGGTCAACGTCAGCTTCGTCGAAAAACAGGACCACGCCGACGCCCGCGCCGCCTATTGGCTGCCGCGCGACGTGCCCCTGGTCGGCAATGTCGCTGCGCTGGCCCCGCACAAAGGCCAGCGCCACCTGGTGGCCGCCGCGGCGCGCGTTGTCAGATCGATGCCGGATGTCCGGTTCCTGATCCTCGGCGAGGGTGAGCTGCGCGACGCGCTCGAACGTCAGATCAAGGAGCTTGGCCTGGAGCGGCATGTGCTCCTCGGCGGATTCCGCAACGACGCGGTCAGCTTGATGAAGTCCTTCGATCTGTTCGTCATGAGCTCGGTCACCGAAGGCCTCGGATCCGCGATTCTCGAAGCGATGGTCAATCGTCGGCCGGTGGTGGCAACGCGTGCCGGCGGCATCCCGGAAGTCGTCGTCGACGGCGAGACCGGGCTGCTGGTTCCGCCGCATGACGAGCCCGCGCTCGCCGATGCCATGGTCCGCGTGCTCGGCGATGCCACGCTCGCCGCGCGGCTTGGCCACGCGGGCTATGAGCGCGTGGTCCGCGAGTTCAGCGTCGAGCGGATGGTCGAGCGTACGCTCGAGGTCTACCGTCGCCGCCTCGAGGCCCGCGACGCCCGCGGGTGACACACGCCGGCCAGCGGACACGCCGTTTGCCCGCGCGCGGTGCCGAAGCCGCATCCACCCATCATGCTCAGGTGACAGAGCGCGAAGTCGTAGCGGACCGGATCGTCCGGATCCAGGTCGCGCAACGCGCGGGTGATGTCGACCGCCATCTTCCAGCCCGGCGACGTGCGGCGCGTGAGTCGCAGACATTGCCCGACGCGAATCGTGTGCGTGTCGAGCGGCACGACGAGTTGCGCGCGGCTGCACGGACGTCCATCCGCCGGGGTCGACGCCGTCCGAACGCACCATCCACCTCAGAAACAGATTGAGACGTTTGCAGGCCGATCCAGAGGACGGCTGCGCGAAGAAATAGAACACGCCCGGCCGCGCCGGCACCCGGCGATACGCCGGACGCAGATCGACGCGCCGTGCGCGTTGTGAAAACTCGTCGAGGGCCTCACCGACATCCTCGGCGGCGGGATCGAGCGCGGCGGCAATGACCCCCTCGAGCGAACCACCGTGTTCGATGAGCACGCGGAGCGTCCACAACAACGCGATGAAGTCCTCGCCGCGCGTCCAGCGGTGTACGAGCGGCCGGAGCGGCGCGCCATCCTTGGCCGGATCGAAGCGGCGCACGAACCGGGCAGGCGCCGGTCCGAGCACCTGGCAGATCGCTTCGACGGACGCCAGGACCGACGCCACACGCCCGAACGCGAGCGCCGCAGCAACAAAGGCGACGATCTCGCGATCCTCGAGCGCCGGATAACGCCGGACGATCTGCACGGGATCAGCGGCCGAGTCCGGATAGTTGAACGCGGCATACAGCCGGTCCAATGGGTCCTTTGGTACTTTAGTCACCACGGAGGAAGAGTATCGACTGTGACGCGGCGCCGTCATTGCGTCCCTGATGGCTTTGTAACTTCATGTCGATAAACACGATACGGCCAAACATCTGCGAACATGGCGACACCACCGCAGACGGTATGCAATTCGCTCTGCTCCACCCGTATGTTGTCGTCGGCGGCTCGTCGGTTCGGTCCTCTCCTGCTCACGTCCCTTTTCGTCGTCGAAGGCGTCGTGGTTTTTGCCAACACCTCGGTCACCGCTGCAGCTCAGGATTACGGCTTCTGGGCCCTGATCACGCGCGTGACCTCGATGCGTGAGTCCGCGTCGCTGATCATCCTCGGGATGGTCCTCGTCCTCACCGCCTCACATCTCCGGCGCCGCCGCGCCGGGCGCGCCACCACCTCGAACTAGAACGTCGTGATCGGCATGCCCGCCTGACAGAGCGGACACGCCGCCGCGCGGTGATTCTCGGGCGCCGGATATTCCGCCAGCGTGAAGTTGGGAACGCCGGCGTCGACGGTCGACTCGAGTCGATCGCAGATCTCCGCCGTCGCGATGACGTGCCCGCCCGCGCGCTCGATCACTTCCCTGGCGAGCGCAAACGTTTCCCCGGTGTTGCGGACGTCGTCGGCCAACAGGACGCGCTTGCCGGCGACGACCGCCCGGTAGTACGAGCGGAGACTCAGCGCGCCGGCGGCATCGGCTGACAGCGGCGCGAAGCTCGTTGCGGGATGTGTGAGGTGGCGCCGGCCGTCGAGCAGCCCGGCGATCGTATGCGCCAGCAGCGCCCCGCCCATGACCGGACCCGCGACGACATCGGTCGCACGAATGACGTCTTCGGGCAGGATCGCGATCAGATCCTGCGCGAGCCGCCAGATGAGCGACGGCTGGCGGAAGATCGGCATGCGGGTTCAGGTACACGCGGCCGTGGTAGCCGTTGCCGTAGTCGAAGTGTCCGTCGAGCATGAGCACTTCGAACTCCTTCAAGTTCTCGAGCGCCTTGCGGCGCAGTTCCTCACGACGCGTCATTCAGTCCTGATCCCACCAGTGCTTCGTTCACATACACCACCCGGCCACCGACGATGGTCGCGCCGACGGCGCCTTTGAGCGTCCACCCATCGAACGGCGTGTTCTTCGACTTGGACCTGAACGCCGGCGCGTGGATCGTCACCGTGGCGTCCGGAACGAGCACGGTCAGGTCGGCTGGCGCACCTTCGGTGAGCGTGCCGCCGGGCAACCCGAGCGCCCGGGCGGCGTTGATCGTCAGCAATTCGATCAGACGCGGCAGGCCAATCACCCCGGCGTGGACGAGCCGATCGAGGCAGAGCGGCACGGCGGTTTCGAGGCCGACAATCCCGAACGGCGCCCGATCGAACTCGAGGGCTTTTTCATCGGCATGGTGCGGCGCGTGGTCAGTAGCGATGACGTCAATGGACCCGTCTCGGAGGCCCTCGATCATCGCCGCCCGGTCGGCTTCCTCGCGCAAGGGCGGGTTCATCTTCAGATTCGTGTCGTAGCCGCCGCGCTCGGCCAACGCGTCATCGGTCAGGACGAAATGATGCGGGGTCACCTCGGCCGTCACCGCGACACCGCGATCCTTCCCTGCGCGCACCGCGCGCAAGGATTGCCGTGCGCTCATGTGCGCGATATGCACGCGGCCGCCAGTCATCTCCGACAGCGAAATGTCGCGCTCCACCATGATCGATTCGGCCGTCCCCGGAATGCCGCGCAGACCCAGGAGGCTGGCCACCGCCCCCTCGTGAGCGACGCCGTCAGCCTTGAGCGACGGGTCCTCGCAGTGGTCGATGACCGGAATACCGACCATCCCGGCGTACTCCAGGGCGCGGCGCATGAGGAGCGCGGTGGCCACCGGCCGGCCGTCGTCAGTGATCGCCACGCAGCCAGCGGCGCGCAAGTCGGCGATCTCGGTGAGTTGTTCCCCTCTCGAGCCGATTGAGACGGCGCCGATCGGATAGACGCGCGCGCGCGCCGCCTCCGCCGCGCGTTTCAGGATGAACTCGGTCACTGGCGCATGGTCGTTGATCGGGTCCGTGTTCGGCATGCACGCGACCGCCGTGAAGCCGCCGGCCACCGCCGACGCCGTGCCCGTCGCGATCGTCTCCTTGTGCTCCTGTCCAGGCTCGCGGAGATGGACGTGGATATCGATCAGCCCCGGGGTGACCACACAGGCTGGCGGCAATTCGACGACGCGCGCGCCTTCGGCCGGGAGGTCGCGCCCGATCCGGCTGATGCGCCCGCCGGCGACGATCAGATCGAATCGACCGTTCCGGCTCGCCGCCGGATCGATGAGATGAACGTTCTTGAGCAGGAGTGTCATGAGTTACGGATGGCCTTCCTCACCACCGGCCAGCAGGTACAGCACGGCCATGCGCACGGCGACCCCGTTGGCCACCTGGTCGAGGATGACCGACCACGGACCATCCGCGACCGCCGAGTCGATCTCGACGCCGCGGTTCATCGGCCCCGGGTGCATCACGATCACGTCCGGCGCCGCGCGCGTCAGCCGCTCCGGAGTCAATCCAAACAGCGTGAAATACTCCCGCACGGACGGGAGAAACAGCCCGTGCATGCGTTCGTGCTGCACGCGGAGCATCATCACGACGTCGGCACCGTCCAACGCCGCGTCGAGCGACGTCGTGACGCGCACGCCCAGCCGGTCGAGCCCGGCCGGCACCAGCGTCGCCGGGCCGCAGGCGCACACGTCAGCGCCCATCCTGGTGAGCAGGAGCGCGTTCGACCGCAGCACACGGCTATGGGCCAGGTCGCCAACGATGGCGACGCGCAAGCCGGCGAGGCGGCCTTTGCGCTCGATCATCGTGAACGCGTCGAGGAGCGCCTGCGTCGGATGCTCGTGCATGCCGTCGCCGGCGTTGATGATGCTGGCGCGGCAAATGCGCGCGAGCTGATGCGGCGTGCCCGAGGCGCCGTGCCGCATCACGATCATGTCCGGCGACATCGCCTGGAGGGTCCGCGCCGTGTCGGCGAGCGTCTCGCCTTTGACGACGGACGATCCGGACGTCGTCATCCCGAGCGTGTCGGCGCTCAGCCGCTTCTCGGCGAGCTCGAACGACATCCGCGTCCGCGTGCTCGGTTCGAAGAACAGGTTGATGATCGTCCGGCCGCGCAGCGTCGGGACCTTCTTGATCGGGCGCGTGCCGACCTCCTTCATCGCGAGCGCCGTTTCGAGAATCAGGTCGATCTCCGCCGGGTCGAGCTCGGCGATGCCGAGCAGGTGCCGGCTGCGCAATGCCGTGACGATGCTCATCCCTGCACCTCCACTTCGTCGTGGCCGTCGATCTCGGTCAGCCGCACCTGCACGGTTTGCTGACGCGAGGTCGGGATGTTGCGGCCGACGTAGTCCGCGCGGATGGGAAGCTCACGGTGTCCGCGATCGACGAGCGCGACGAGTTGAATCGCGCTGGGCCGGCCGAAGTCGATGAGCGCGTCGAGCGCCGCCCGGATCGTCCGGCCCGTGTAGAGCACGTCGTCCACGAGCAGGATGAGGCGATCGTCGAGGGAGAAGTTGATGTCCGTCCGTCGGATGACCGGTTGCGTCCCGATCGCCGGCCGCCTGAGGTCGTCACGGTACATCGTGATGTCGAGCGCCCCAGTCGGCACCACGACGCCGGCAAACTCCCGGACGTGGGCGGCGAGCCGGTCGGCCAGCGGTACGCCGCGGGCGCGGATGCCGACCAGCGCCACCCGCTCGAGGCTCCGATTGCGCTCGATGATCTCGTGGGCGATGCGTGTGAGACTGCGGGCAACACGGTCCGCGTCCATTACGACCGGCATGCGAATCTCGATTGTGTGGCGAGCGACGAACGGGCAGGCAGTAGCATCACGGACCTCTTCGCGGCCTCTCGGGCCGCGTTAAAGAGCACGCTCAGCATACCACGTGCGTCGCGACAGACAGGAAGGAGGGGCGGGCTTCAGCCCGCCCGTGCGCGGGCCGGCTAAAGCCGGCCGCTCCAGTGCTAGCCGCCCTCGTGCGTCGCGGTGTAGCGCACCGGACGTTCACGCGTGAAACTGGTTTTGAACAGGTCGGTGCGCGCAAATCCGTCCATGTCGCGGCCGACTGGCAGGCCCATGTAATACAGGACCGTCGGCGTCAGATCGACGATCGACCCGCGGCGGTATTCGCCGGGCGCGACGTGCGTGCCGTACGCCAGCAGGAAGCCATCCGGCGCCGATTCGTGCGTCCCGAACTGATCCTCGTCGCCGATGATCCGCTCGACCGATCGCTTGATCAAGCCGCTGGCTTCCATGCCGAATCCAGACACGACCAGCAGCAAATCGCCCGACCCGGTCACCTGCTCGATCATCCGCTCGACTTCGTTGTCGACGAAGCGGTAATAGCGATCCAGTACGGAGCGATGCGGATCGCTGCGCTGGACGTTGCCGAACAGGTCCGGTTGCGCGTCGCGAAGGTAGGCATGGCTGAAGTGATCGATCCCCTCCAATCGCAACGCCGTGAGACGCGGAACGAAATGATCCTCGAGCGCCGCCGCCGCCTCTGCGTAGGCGTGGTCCCACCGCGCCCACCTGACGCCGGTGGGCGTCGCCTCGTCAGGCGTGAGCGGGGGCAGTACGTCCTGCCAGGGACGGCTCTGCCAGGCGTCGAAGGCTTCACGCGCGATCGCGATCGCGGTCGTCGGGTCGCCCGCCTGCGGATCGGCGAGCCGGAGCGGCGCGCTGGCGGCCTCGTCGAAGTAATCGCTGATGACGTAGCCGCGGCGCGCCTCCGCCGGCCGCGTCAGCGGCCAATTGACAATGCCTGACCCGACGCCGTAGTCCGCCAGGATGTCCCAGAGCCGGCGCGCATGAAGCGCCGCAGATGTCAGCGGTTGCGACCGGATGAACCCCTGAAAGATGAGCGCATAGGCAAAGCAGTAGTCCGGCAGCAGATTGACCGACTCGCCATCGTCATCTTCCACCCGGTACAGCGCGTCGGATCGGATGCCATGCTTGGGCGGGTATTTGCCGGTGGCGGCCGCTGACCACACGGGCTCGGCCTGCGTCGGCTTGAGCGTGGCCAGATCGATCACGGCACCGCGATCGAACAGCTTGCCGAAATTCGGCAACTGGCCGGCGGCCACTCGCTGGCGGATGAAGCCGAGCGCCGCGCCGTCGATCACGAGGAGCCGCACTCGCGCCGGAGTCGCGACGTCATGCGCCTGACTGCGCCGCCGGGCCGCCGGCACCGGCAGTTCGCCGGGCCCTCGCAGCCAGAGCGGAATGGTGACCGACGCCACCATCGACGCCACCAGGACGGCTGCGGCCGTCCGGCTGCCCCGCCGCCCGAACGAATATCGGAGCGCGGCGAGGGCCACCAGGACCGCGGCGCAGATCGTCGTCGCGACGGCGCCCTGACGCATGCGGTCGGCGGCCAGTTCGGTCAGGACGGCCCGGAATCCGCGCAGGTTGGCCCAGGTCAGAAACGCCGCGGACGCGGCGCCAGCCGCACCGAGCCACGCGAGGAGGCGCACGCTGAACCAGGCCGGAGACAGCGGCCGCGAGGCGATCGCTTCGCGCGCCAGGATGAGGAAGTAGAGGACGACGCTCAGGTACGGCCCATAGAACGTCAAGAGCGCCACGAACCAACGGCCCGCCGTCATCGACACGACGGGCACGTGCGGGTTGAGTTGCAACACGAGCACGACGAGGTAGATCGCCACCAGCACGCCGCCGGCGATCGCATTCGTCAGCATCCTCAGATACCGCATGTGGACAGCACCTTATCAAGGAAGGCAAAAGGCAGAAGGCAAAAGGCAAAAAAGACAAAAACGCAAAGGTGATAGATTTCGAGGGATGCCCGTCGACGTCGATGCCGCGGTGATTGAGAATGCGCGGCTTTCCCCCGCCTACAACGTGCTCAAGATGTCGGCGCCAGCGATCGCCGCCTCGGCACGGCCGGGCCAATTCGTCATGTTGCGGCCGCAAGCCGGACTCGATCCGATGTTGCGACGGCCGTTCTCCATTTTCGAAATCCTGCGCGGCCCAGCCGGCGAGCCAGTCGGCATCAGCATCCTCAACAAGAGCATCGGCCGCGGCACGTCGCTCCTCTACTCGGTCAGGCCGGGCGATCGGGTCGGGTGCCTGGGTCCACTCGGCCAGCCGTTCGTCCCGGTCGCGCCGCCGGAGCGGGCGTGGATGGTGGCCGGCGGAGTCGGACTGGCGCCGTTCGCGAGTCTCGGTGAAGCGCTGGCCGCGCGCGGCACACCAACGACGCTGTTCTACGGCGCCCGCTCGGCCGCGGAGCTGTACTACGTCGACTACTTTCGCGGACTCGGTGCGGAGGTCGTGCTGTCGACCGAGGACGGGAGCGCCGGACGTCACGGGCGCATCACCGCGCCGCTCGACGCGGCGCTGACGCAGGCGGCGCCGGCCGACCCGCTGACGATCTACGCGTGCGGGCCGACGCCGATGATGCGCGCCGTTGCGCGGCTCGGCCAGCAGCACGGCCGCCCGGTCTTCGTGTCGCTCGAACCCGTGATGGGCTGCGGGATGGGCGGTTGCTATAGTTGCGTCGTGCCCGTCGCGCGCGGCACGTCCGCGCACTTCGTTCGATCGTGCATCGACGGGCCCGTGTTCGACGCCGGCCTCCTGGTGTGGGATCGGCTGGCCTCGGCCCATTGAGCAGGCGCCATGGCTGACCTCTCCGTCACGATCGGATCGCTTCGGCTTCGCAACCCGCTCATCGCCGCGTCGGGGTGCTTCGGCTACGGCGTCGAGTACGCAGAGGTCGTGGATCTTTCGTCGCTCGGCGGCGTCGCGGTCAAGGGTCTGTTCCTCTCGGAACGCGAGGGCCATGCGCCGCCGCGGATCGTTGAAACACCGTCCGGCATGCTGAACGCGATCGGCCTGCAAGGCATCGGCGTGCATCGCTTCGTCGCCGAAAGACTCCCCGAGCTTCGCCAGCTGGGCGCGACGGTCCTCGTCAACATCTGCGGGTCGACGCTCGACGAGTACTGCGAGGTCGCGCGCGTGCTGTCGGATCACGAGGGCGTGGGCGCGATCGAGCTCAACATCTCCTGTCCGAATATCAAGGAAGGCGGCATCCAGTTCGGCTGCAGCCTGATCGGGACGTATGACGTCGTGAGCGCCGTACGCAAGGTCACACGCCTGCCGGTGATCCCGAAGCTCACGCCGAACGTCACCGACGTCGCGTCCTTCGCGCGCGCCTCCGAAGAAGCCGGTGCCGACGCGATCTCGCTCGTGAACACGTTCCTGGCGATGGCGATCGACGTCGAAACGCGTCGCCCGAAGCTGACGAACGTGCTGGGCGGCCTCAGCGGGCCGGCGATTCGCCCGATTGCCGTCCGGATGGTGTGGGAGTGCTATCAGGCGGTGAAGTTGCCCATCATCGGCATGGGTGGCATCGCGACCGCGGAAGACGTCCTCGAATTCATGATCGCCGGCGCCTCAGCCGTCCAGGTCGGCACCATGAACTTCGTCGATCCGTTCATCTGGACGCGCCTCGCGGACGGCGTGGATGAGTACCTGACGCGGCATCGGATCGCGCGCGTCACCGATCTCGTGGGGACCCTGCGTACTTCGGAGCACGAACCGGCGTGGACCGAGTCCTAGTCGCGCTCGACGTCGCGAGCGCCGCCGACGCCCTCGCGCTGGCGGACCGCCTTCGCGGTGCCGTCGGCGGCTTCAAGATCGGCAGCCAGCTGTTCACTGCGGCCGGCCCGGAAATCGTGCGGACGCTCGTCGACCGCGGCGACCGGGTCTTTCTCGACCTCAAGTTCCACGACATCCCGAATACCGTCGCTGGCGCGGTGACGTCTGCCGCGGCGCTGGGCGTGTGGATGGTCAACGTGCACGCGGCCGGCGGGGCCGCGATGCTCGCCGCCGCGCGAGACGGCGCCGAGCAGGGCGCCCGCCGATCCGGCGTCCGTCCGATCGTCATCGCGGTGACCGTCTTGACGAGTCTGGACGCGGCCACACTGGCGTCGGTGGGCGTGCCGGCGTCTCCATTGGATCAGGTCGTGCGCCTCGCACGGCTCGCGGAGGCGGTTGGGATCGACGGCGTGGTGGCGTCGCCGCAAGAGACCGCGGCGATCCGCGCATCGGCCAAGCCGGATTTCGTGATCGTGACGCCGGGGATTCGTGGTGGGAGCGCGGCGAGCGGCGCCGACGATCAGCAGCGCACGCTCACGCCTGCCGCTGCCGTGGCCGCCGGCAGTTCCTATCTGGTCGTCGGCCGCCCGATCACAGCGGCGCCGGATCCGCGCGAGGCCGCGGAGCGGATCGCGGCCGAGATCGCCTCGACGTAACCACGGCGGCTCACCACCCGAGCCGCCCTACGTACGTAGCGCGGCCCGGGTTGTGGGCCGCGGCACTAGTTCTTCGCCGTGATGACGAAGTGTCCGCGGCGGTTTCGAGCCCAGCACCCCTCGGTCTCTTCGCGGCAGGCGGGCATTTCTTCGCCTTTGCTCACGATGTTCATCCGAGTGGCCGGAACGCCGAGACTCGCCAGAAAATCGCGCACGGCGGCCGCCCGCTGCTCTCCGAGCGCCAGGTTGTATTCGTTGGTGCCGCGCTCGTCGGCGTGCCCCTCGACCGTGATGCGCGTGGATGTCCATTTCCGCAGCCAATCGGCGTTCTTCTGGAGGGTCGTCCGGGCGCCTTCGGTGAGCTCGGCTTTGTCGTACTCGAACAGGACATCCTCGAGGTAGCCCTTCGCGTTGAGCTCCTCAATCGTCATGCGCGCGAAAATCTCCTCCTCCGTCGGAGCCTTCGGAGCCGCAGGCGGCACCGCTGGGGGCCCCGCTGGCTTCGACTCCGGCGCCGGCGGCGCCGGCGGCGGCACGTTCACGACCGGCGGCGGAGGGGGTGGTGGCACGGGCGTAACTGGCGGATTCTTGCCACACGCAGTCAGCGCCGTCACGAGCCCGGCGGCGACCAACACAGTGAACACACGCAACAGGCCTCTTGGCATCACAGGCTCCTGCACAAGCAGCCAAAGATCGGCAGCGGGGAGTTGATGGCAGCGAGCTTATCGATCAGCGCGCGTACCTGTCAACGAAATCAGGCACGATCTCTCGTCGCCGTTGTCGATTCTTGACGTATTTCGCGCGTCGTTGAAGAGAGACACGGGCCGGCTGGTCGGGCGGACTGCCAGGCGCCTGGCGGTCACCTGACCGCGACAGCAGGCAACTTCCTCGAAAAGCGGGCGTACAATCCGCCGCGTGGACCGGATGCTGGAGGCGACCGCTCGCGCCGAAGAGCGGCACTTCTGGTTCCGCGGTCTGCGACGTCACGCTTCGCGCCTGTTGGACAGCGCCCTCGGCGGTCGCGCCCCGCGCCTGATCATCGACTGCGGGACCGGGACCGGGCGCAATCTCGACTGGCTGCGACGGCGAGGCCCTGCGGTTGGCGTGGAGCGCGCGCCGATCGGGCTCCGCGTCGGACACGCCGCCGGGCGCCAGCTCGTGCAAGGATCGGTGACCCATCTGCCGTTCGCCGATGCCGTCGCGGACGTCGCGACGTCTTTCGACGTGCTCTATTGCCTCGACGACACCAGTGAACACCTCGCGCTCCGGGAAATGTGGCGGGTGCTCGGTCGCGGCGGCATCGTCGTCGTGAACGTCGCCGCGCTCGACGTCTTGCGCGGATCGCACTCGACGCTCACCATGGAAGTCCGGCGGTATACGCCGCGCCGGCTTCGCGCGGCCCTTGAAGGCGCCGGGTTCCGCGTCGAGCGATTGACATTCACGAACATGGCGACGTTTCCCGTGACGCTCGGCGTCCGCGGGCTGCAGCGGCTGACGGGCCGTGCCTCGGAGGCCTCTGACGCGGACCTGCGGGTGCCATCCGCACCGATCAACGCCGCCCTCGATGCCGCGCTCAGGATCGAAGGCGCGCTGTTGCGGGTCGTGAATCTCCCGATCGGATCGTCGCTGATGGCGGTAGCAAGAAAGTAGGGGACGGGCCTCTCCCTGTGGAAAACTCCACGGACCGTGCCAGCAAAGATCCAGCGACCGCGTCCGTGGAGTTTTCCACAGGGAGAGGCCCGTCCCCTATTTCACTTCTATCCTGAACAGTCGCAGCCCGAGCACGCGCCGATCCGCGACGGCCTGCCTGTCGCCAGGCACGAACGTCAAGTCCGTCTCGATGGTCAGGCGTCCTCCGGCGGCCGCGAGGGCGGCCGCCGGGACGGCGATCTCTTGCGTGAACGCCGACGCCGGGCTGAATCGCGCGAGCTCACGATCGCCGGCCTTCACCACGACCGTTGGCGCGCGATCGTGATCGCGAAGCGGGTCGTCGCCTTCGATGGTCAGCCGACGGTCAGTGCCGCTCGCGTTCTGAATCAGCATCGTGCTTCGCGCCGTTGTCCATCGCCAGAGCCGACCGGTGCGGGGATTGCCTTCGAGCTCGTTCCAGTCGTCGAGAAACGCGTACATCAGATCGGCCACCGGCGCGGCGTCGAACTGCTCGAGGCCGATGAGCGGAGCCGGCCGCGCGGGATCGGTTGAGCGTACGGTTGCCGTCAGCCGCGCGTACGGCTCGCCACCTTGCGGAACACCCTGTGGCAGATCGATCCACTCGACAAACCAGGGCGCAGCGGGCGCGATCGGCCAGCTCGCGATTCGCGCGCCGTCGAGTGCGATGTCGACGACTCCGGCGGGACCGCCCGGCTCGAGATAGCGCGCGCCGACCATGATCCGCTGAGGGCCGCCGTCGCGCCGGACGAACGCCTCTGCCGGCGCCCGGTGCGGACCGTTCCGATCCTTCGACGTCATCCCCGCGATTTCCGGCGTCAGCGACCAGCCGGTCCCGAGCATCCAGCGCGGGCGATCGATCTCCCACCAGTTCAACCCGGCCAGCCGGACGCCGCCCATCAGTTCGCGAACGGCGGAATCGAGTTCGTATCGGCCGCGCAACCGGGTCGTCCGCCAATCAAAGAGCCGCACGTCGTTGCGCGACAAATCGCCCAGCAGCCAGACCGGCTCGGTGCCGCCCGATACCCAGTGGCGGACCAGCCGCTGCCACTCGCGATCGGACGGAAACGGCTGCGGACCGACGTCCCAGTAGGGCCGGTACCAATCCATCGTTCGCTTGACGACGTGCCAGACCTGATGATGTGTGCGCAGCAGCGGCATCTCGCTGCCTGGCGACAGCGCGTGCCGTGCACGCTGCATGTCGCGGAACACCTCGAACTCCGGCGAGGCATTGCGCGCGTAGGCCTGCAGGTGCGGCTGCACGGTGATCAGACTCGCGGCGGCGATCGCGGCGCCGCCGGCGATCGCGATCCTCGTGCCCAGTGCCGACAGCGCGACGACGGCGAGGCCACAGACCGGCACGAGCAGTGGCAGCGCATAACGGACGAACACCGTCTCGTGAAAGAGAAAGTGAAAGATCAGGTAGGGCAAGAACGCGACGAGCAGCGGCACGGCGGCGGGCCATCGTTTCCACACCATGCGAACGAGTCCGATGAGTGCGAGCCCGCCGACCACGTGGGAGAGAGTCGGCACGTACCACGGATCAACGAACGTGTGATGCATCGTCTGCTGGAGCAACCGCCACGACGGCGTCGTCGCCAGCATGCTGACCTCCGCAAAATCCTGCTGCCCCTGCCCACCCAGGGCGCGGAGGTAACCACCGAGGCCCCCACTGTCCCAGAGCAGCGGCACTGCCCATACGAGGACGCCGGCCGCCGCCGCGGCAGCGAGCTTCCCGGTATCCGCGATGCGGCGCTCGACAACCACGAGCGCGCCAGCGGCCCAGAGCAGCAACGGACCCGTCAGCAGGAGTGTCTGCACGCGGAGCCCGGCGACGAATCCAGCGCCGGCGGCCGCCCAGAGCCATTCGCGCGGCAGCCCGGTGTGGCCCGCCCGCGAAAATGCGACGCGTCCTCGTAAGAACACGCCTTGGACCGCCACGGCGGCCACCAGGCCCGGCACGTCGGTGAGTGGCCGCGCGGCCATGAACCAGAAGAGCGGCGCGGTCACTGTGACGATCGATGCCGTGGCTGCGACAGGCGGCGCCAGACCCAGCAGCCGCCAGAAATCAGTCAGCGCAAATAGCGCCAGTGCGCCAAACACCACGCTCCAGATTGCGACACCTGCCGCCGCCCGGCGATCCCGGTCCCATCCGGGAACCATGATCGCGATCGCCGACGTCGAGAGCTTCGTGAGCGCGATGTACACCGGATAGCCGGGAGGATGCGGCTGGTGTTTCGCGACGTCGAACGACTCGACGCCGAGCGCGAAGTTGACCGAATCGATGTCTTCGAGGGTGTGCGGCAGAAAGGCGAGGTGCACCGCACAGAACAAGAGGGCGAGAAACAGCAGCAGCCGCCGCAGCATGGGCGCTTAGACGGGCGTCAATGTGAGACCGTCGTTCAGACTGCCCAGCCGGTATCCCTTGAGGTCGAGGGCCACGTAGAGGAACCCGAGCGCACGAAGCGCGCGATCGATGGCCTGAGCGACTTCGGGATCGATGGCGCGCGCCATTTCCTGATGGCCCAACTCGAGGCGCGCGACGTCGCCGTGGTGGCGGACGCGGACGACGCGGAAGCCGAGCGCGCGCACGGCCGCCTCGGCGTGTTCGATGGTCTGCAGCTTTTCCGGAGTGACTTCGGAGTAGTACGGGATGCGCGAGGCCAGGCAGGCCGACGCGGGCTCGTCCCAGCACGGCAGGCCAGCCTGCCGCGAAAGAGCCCGGATGTCCTCTTTGGTGAGGCCGGCGTCATCGAGTGGGCTGATGATCCCGAACTCGCGGGCCGCACGGCGGCCCGGACGATAGTCTCCCCGATCGTCGGCGTTGTTCCCGTCGGCCACCGCCTCGAAGCCGCGCGCCCGCGCCAGAGCCGTCAGCTCCGTGTAGAGCTCGTGCTTGCAGTGGTAGCACCGATCGGGCCCATTGGCACGGTACTCGGGGCGCGTCATCTCCGCTGTGTTGATGATTTCGTGCGCGAACCTGAACTTGGCGGCAATCGACTGCGCCATCTCACGATGACGCTCGGGGTAGCTTGGACTGTCAGCCGTCACCGCGAGTGCGCGTTCACCGAGCACCGCGTGCGCGGCCCATGCCAGGTAGGCGGAGTCGACGCCACCGCTGTACGCAACGATGAGAGACGGCAGGTCACGAAGCCGCTGGACCAGCGCCGCCTCACGGTTCACTCGTCCCATTCCTCCCCATCGTCGGTCTCGTCGTCGAGGTCGTCGACGGCGTCATCGTCGTCGTCGGTTTTCTTCTCCTCGTCGTCGTCCTCGTCGTCATCCTCGTCTTCGTCGTCATCCTCGAAGTCGACGGGGTCGAGGTTGGTCACCCGCAGCCGGCTGCCGCAGGCGTCGCAGTCCCACGGATCGCCGACCTCCATTTCTTCGAGATCGTCCTCGTCGATCTCGATTTCCGCGTCACACTCGGGGCAGGTCGCCATACACTCTCCTTCAGATCGGCCGGATTCCGATTATAGCGACTGATCCCCTCATGTCTGTCAAGACGATCCTGGTGGCACATCGGCTGGCATCGATTTCCGATCGGTTCGCCGCCGCGTTGGCCGACGCTCGCCACGCCTTCGTCCAGGCGCCGACGGCGGCGGCCGCGGTGGCGGCGGTCGAGTCGGCGACGACTACAGTGAATCTCGTCCTGCTGGATCTTGGCCTGGCCGAGGACGGCATCGGGCTCGTGCGCACGCTGCGGCAGAAGTCGAGGCAGCCGCTGCCGATCGTGGTGTTCTCAGGCTCGCTGACCTCGGCCCGCCAGGTTCAGGATCTGGCGGCTCTCAACGTCTCGGCGTACATCAACGAGCACGCGAGTACGGCGCAGATTCTGCCGGCCCTGGCGCCGCACTTGTTTCCGGATAACTTCAATCGCCGCGCAAGCCCGCGGGTGCCGGTCGGCGTCCCGATCTCGTTTCGCGCTGGCCGGACCATCGCCGGCGCGACGACCCTCGACGTGAGCAAGGGCGGCCTGGCGGTCCGCACGATGAATCCGCTGCCGCCCGGCACGGCCGTTCACATTACGCTGCGCCTGCCTGGCACTGGATCAGAGATCGAAGCGACGGGCCGGATCGCCTGGAGCGACCGGAAGGTCGGCATGGGAGTGCAGTTCGAACAGATCACCGCCGCCGATCAGGACATTCTGGAGAAGTACGTCGATCGCGGCAGCTGACGGCGGGAAAGGCACGGGAGGTACGGCGTGAAGGGCACGGGAAGTGCGGCGTGAAGGGCGCGGGAAGTCCGGCGTGGAAAGGCGCGGGAAGTTCGGCGTGAAAGGCGCCGGAAGTTCGGGGTGGAAAGCGCCTGAAGTACGGCGTGGAAGGCGCCTGAGGTCCGGGGTGAACGGCACACCCAGTCTCGGAGGGGACGCCCCTGGGTCCGCCCACGCCGGCAGGCGTGAGACCCCCTGATTCCGTTCGTCGCGTCTCTCCCGGAAGTGCGGCGCGCCATCTACACGATGACACGCACTCGAGAGTGTCCGCGCGTCGCGTCCGCAAGATCGATCAAGGCGCATCGCCATTTCGCCGACCGACGAGCGGGCACGGAGACTCGTCTGGCCGGCGCTCCGAAAAACATCGAATCCCGCGGACGCCCAACGTCGCGCCCGCATAGGCGCGCCGCCCTGACCCAATTCGCGATGCTCGTTGAAGCACCGGTTCCTGTCAGGACCGGCCTAGAAGGCCTCGGGCGAGTGCCGCGGCGAAGTCGCGGGCACGTCGCTCGGCGCGCTTTCACGACGTACCTCAAGCGCACGTTCTACTCCGAACTTCCCGCGCCTTTCACACCGTACTTCAAGCGCCCTTCACGCCGAACTTCCCGCGCGTTTCACTCCGTACTTCAAGCGCCTTTCACTCCGAACTTCCCGCGCCCTTCACTCCGAACTTCCCGCGCCCTTCACTCCGAACTTCACTCCGCCCTGCTCTTGAGCAGCCGAAGACTGTTCGCCGTCACCAGAAGCGACGCGCCGGTGTCGGCGACGATCGCCATCCACATCGTGGCGAGTCCCGTGGCGGCGAGGACGACGAACGCGAGCTTGAGGCCGAGCGCGATGCGCGACGTTCTGATGAATGTTGGTGAGTGTGCGGCGCGCGAGCCGCAGCGCGAACGGGAGCTTGGCGAGATCGTCCGACATCAGCACCACGTCGGCCGTTTCAAGCGCGACGTCGGTGCCGGCGGCGCCCATGGCGATGCCGACGTCGGCGGCCGCCAGCGCCGGCGCGTCGTTCACACCGTCACCGACCATAGCCACCGGGCCGTGTTCGGCCCGGATCCTGGCCAGCGCCTCGACTTTGTCGCCAGGGAGCAGCTCGGCGTGCGCTTCGTCCAGACCCGCGTCTTCAACCGCGCTGCGGGCATTGCCGGTGATATCGCCGGTGAGCAGCACGACGCGATTGACCCCGTGGACGCGCAGGCTGGCAACCGCCGCCCGGCTCTCCAATCGCATTTCGTCGGCGAGGCCAATGACGCCAAGCGGCGCACCAGCATGCCCGACGAGGACCGGGGTCGCGCCGCGCCGCTCGACGTCCTCGGCGCAGGCGTGGAGCGCCGGCGTGCAAAGCCGGCGGTCTTCAAAGAGACGGTGGCTGCCGACAATGGCCGGTACCGCACCAACGGTCGCTTCGGCGCCGAGTCCTGGCAGCGCGCGAAACGCCGCGCCGGGACTCACCACCAGGCCGGCGACGCGGGCGTGGTCGACGATCGCGCGCCCGATCGGATGCTCGGATCGCGCCTCGAGCGATGCCGCGACCCGAAGGACGGACGCGGACGTGGTGCCGCCGACACCGACCACCTCGGTCACAGAAATCCTGCCGCGGGTCAGCGTGCCCGTCTTGTCGAATGCGACGACACGGATCGCGCCGAGACGCTCGAGATGGGCACCGCCTTTGATGAGCACACCGGCGCGCGCGGCTGCTGTCAGCGCCGAGACGATTGAGACCGGCGTCGAGATCACCAGCGCGCAGGGACAGGCGACCACGAGCAGCGCCAGCGCACGATAGCTCCAGACCGCCGAAGTGAGTGGACCAGCCCGCCATGCCGCCCTGGAGCAGCGGCGGCACGACCGCCACGAGCACGGCGACGATGACAACGGCCGGCGTGTACACGCGGGCGAACCGATCGACGAACGTCTGGACCGGCGCGCGCCGGCTCTGGGCGTTCTCAACGAGATGAATGATCCGCGCGATCGTGCTGTCGGAGGCCGGCCGCTGCGCTTCGATCTCGAGCGCGCCGGTGCCGTTGATCGTCCCGGCGAACACCGGCTGCCCGGGCCCCTTGTCTGCGGGCCAGGACTCGCCAGTCACGGGCGCCTGGTCGACCGACGACTCGCCGGCGAGGACGACGCCGTCGATCGGGATGCGCTCGCCCGGCCGGATGAGCACCAAATCGCCGACCGCGACTTCATCGACAGGGACGTCGACGAATTCACCCGCTCGCCGCACCGTCGCCGAGGCCGGTGCCAGCGACATGAGCGATCGGATCGCATGACGCGCCCGTTCAAGACTCCGGACTTCGAGCCACTGCGCCACGCCAAACAACCAGACGACGGTCGCGGCCTCGAACCACTCGCCGAGTGCCAACGCGCCGGCGACGGCGATCATCATCAGCAGGTTGATGTCGAGCGTGCTGGCTCGAACGGCGCGCCAGGCCCGCACGGCCGGACGTTGAATCGAGAGCGCGATCGCCGCCGCGTACGCACTCCGCGCGAGCAGCGAAACGCCGGCGCCGTCTGCGGCCGCACCAGCGCCGATCGCGAGGCCGCCAAGGACGACCAGCCACGGCAAGCCGCGGCGCGCCGGGGCGGCTGTCGACGCGCGTGCCGGGCCCGGTTCGCAACTGCCGCAGCAGCTCTGCCCGGAGCCCGTCGAATGGGCCTGCCCTGAGCGAGTCGCCTGATCTTGCTCAGCGCGAGTCGAAGGGCTCATGCGTGCGCCTCTTCGACGTGCTTCCGGGTGTCGTGCAGCAGCCCGACGACGTGATGATCGTCAAGGGAGTAGAACGCGAGCCGGCCGGCGCGGCGAACGCGAACGAGCCGCGCGGCGCGGAGCAGACGCAGTTGATGCGAGACGGCGGACTCGGTGAGACCCACGAGGGTCGCGAGATCGCAGACGCAGCGCTCGCCGTGCGTCAGCGCGTCGACCAGCCGCACTCGCGTCGGATCCCCGAGGAGCTTGAACACGTCCGCGACGGCTTCAACGGTGCGGCTGGCAAGCAGGCGCTCCTGGAGCTGCGCGATGGCCGTGGGATCGGCCGAATGGCGCTCTTCACACGTCTGAACGCTGCCTTCGCCCGCAGCGCGGGCTACGGCGCGCCGAGCACGGTCGGTTTCTGACTTGGGTGAGGAGAGCGTAGGCGCCATAAAGTATGAATATATGAACATCTGCTCATATGTCAAGGCCCGATGGCTTGCCACCGCATAGTCCCAAACGGGGGCCTCCTGCAGTCGGTTCCACGCCGGCCGCCGTTTTTTGCTACGATTTCGGGTTCGTAACGGAAGCATTCGCCTAGGCTTACGGGGTCCAGTTCATGATTGAGGTCCAACATCTGACCAAACGCTACGGCCCGGTGACCGCCGTAGACGACGTGAGTTTCCGCGTCGAGAAGGGCGAGATCCTCGGATTTCTCGGGCCGAACGGCGCCGGCAAGACCACCACGATGCGCGTGATCACGGGCTACATGCCCGCCACCGAGGGCAAGGCCGTGGTCGCCGGGTTCGACGTCTTCACGCACCCTCTCGAAGCCAAGCAGCGTACGGGTTATCTCCCGGAGACGCCGCCGCTCTACCCCGACATGACCGTGCGCGAGTATCTGGCGTTCGTCGCCCGCATCAAGCTGTCGGCGGCGACCAAGTCAGAGCGCGCGATGCGCGTCGATCACGCGATGAAGCGCACTCACGTCGACGACATGGCGAACCGCCATTGCGCCAAGCTCTCGAAGGGCTACCGCCAGCGCGTCGGGCTGGCGCAGGCCATCCTGCACGATCCCGAAGTTCTGGTACTCGACGAGCCGACCGCGGGTCTCGACCCGAAGCAGATCATCGAGACGCGCGACCTGATTCGTGGTCTCGCGGGCAACCACACCATCGTCCTGAGCACGCACATCCTGCCCGAAGTGGCGCAGACCTGTCAGCGCGTGGTCATCATCAATCGCGGACGTGTCGTCGCCGTGGACACGCCCGACAATCTCACGCACCAACTCAAGGGGGCGGCGACGTTGTACGTGCAGATCGACAGTCAGGCCGATGCGGTGCCGGCGCTCTCGACTCTTCCAGGCGTGAGGCAGGTCACCGCGGTCGATCGCCACGAACAGTTCGTGGGCTACGAGGTCGAAGCTGAACCGAGCACTGACGTTCGCCGGGACGTCGCGCGGACGGTGGTCGACCAGGGCTGGGGGCTCCTCGAGCTCCGGCCGACGCGGATGAGCCTCGAGGAGATCTTCCTCCAGCTCACGACCAACGAGGAGCCACGCGACGAGGCGCCCGCAGAGGCAGGAGGCAACGCGGCATGAGCCGGACGTTTCGAAACATCTCGGCAGTCGCCAGCAAGGAGTTGCGCGGCTACTTCGTCTCGCCGGTGGCGTGGGTGATGCTGGGCCTGTTCGCCTTCATCTTCGGCTGGTTCTTCACGGTCTACCTGAACGTCTTCAATCAGCAGAGCCTGCAAGGCGGTGGCGGTCAGCCCATCAACGTCAACATGATGCTGATCCGGCCGCTGCTGTCGAACGCGAGCGTCCTGGTCCTGTTTCTGTTGCCGATGATTACGATGCGAACCTACTCGGAGGAGAAGCGATCCGGCACGATCGAGCTCTTGCTGACGTCGCCGCTCACCGACCTCGAGATTATCGTCGGCAAGTTCCTCGGAGCGCTCGGGCTGTATGCGGCGATGCTGGCCGTGACGGTGCCGTACGTCGGCATCCTGTTCTATTACGGGAATCCGGAATGGCGGCCGCTGGTATCGGGATATCTCGGGCTCTTTCTCCTCGGCGCCTGCTTCGTCGCGATGGGACTGTTCATCTCGAGCACGACCAAGAATCAGATGGTCGCCGGCGCCGCGACGTTCATCGTGTTCCTCTTCTTCTGGATCATCAACTGGTTCAGTGAGAGCGCCGGGCCGACGTTCGGGCCGATCCTCTCGTATCTTTCGATCACGGAACACTTCGACGATTTCGGCAAGGGCGTGATCGACACGAAGCACGTGATTTTCTACCTGAGCTTCGTCGCCTTCGGACTGTTCCTCAGCCTGAAGTCGGTCGACAGCGAGCGGTGGAGGGGCTAAGTCGTGAAACAGCTGCTCGGCATCCTCGGCTGGTTGGGCGTCGTCCTCGTTCTGGCGGCGCTTGCCCTCAAGGTCCTGAGGCCAGAACTGAACATCCACCCGAAGCTGGCGCTCGCGGGCCTGGTGGTCACGGGACTCTATGCGCTCAGCCAGTGGCGTGACATCGGCCGATCCTTCCAGGATCGCAACGTCAAGTACGGATCGTTCGCGCTCAGCAGCGTGCTGATCTTCCTGGCCATCCTGGCGGGGATCAACTGGATCGGGAACCGCCAGAACAAACGATGGGATCTGACGGAGTCCGGTCAGTTCTCGATGTCCGATCAGACCAGGAAGATCGTCTCTGAGCTCAGCACGCCCGTGGTCGTGCGCGTGTTCCACGGCGAACGTGAGGGATCATCGCGGTACCGGGACTTGCTGGGCGAGTACCAGTACCTGTCCAAGCAGATTTCGGTCGAGTTCATCGAGGCCGACCGCGACCCGCTCGCCGCGCAGAAGTACGAGATCACCGCGGTCCCGACGATTCTGGTCGAAGCGAACGGCCGCACCGAGCGGACCAATCAGGCCGACGAGCAGGGGATCACGAACACGCTGAAGAAAACGCTCGAAGGCAAGTCGAAGAAGGTCTATTTCGTGCGCGGCCACGGCGAAAAGGACACCGCCGGCCAGGACGGCCGTGGCTACAGCACCATTGCGCAGGCGATGCAGACGGACAACTTCGAAGTCGCCCAACTGGCGTTGGCCCAGGAATCCAAGGTGCCAGAGGACGCGACGGTCGTCGTGATTGCCGGACCGAAAACCGACTTGCTCCCGCAGGAACTGACGGCGGTCAAGGCCTACCTGGCGCGTGGCGGCAAGTTGATGCTCATGCTCGATCCACCGGATGCAGATGCGAGCGGCTCGCCGCTCACGAGCCTGGTCGAACTGGCGCGCAGCTGGGGAGCGGACGTCGGCAACACGATCGTCATCGACGAGCAGAGCGCCAACAACATGGCGATCCCGGTCGTCGTCAATTATCCGCGCCACTCGGTGACCGAACGGTTCAACGGCGTCATGACGGCTTACCCCCTGGCGCGATCGGTGGTGCCGGTCGAAGGAGGCACCGACGGCAAGACCGCGCAGAAGTTGCTCGAGACCAGCGCGCGAAGCTGGGCGGAAACAGACCTCAGGACGCTGTTCGAGACCAAGAAGCCCGAGCCGAACCTCGACAAGGGCGACAAATCCGGGCCGATCACGATCGCGACCGCGACGTCTGCGCCGGCGGCCGAAGCGCCTCCCGCGCCGGCTACGCCACCGGCCGCCGGCTCGCCGCCGGCCCCGGAGCCGCCGAAAGCCGAAACGCGCGTCATCGTCGTCGGCGACAGCGATTTCCCGTCGAACTCAGTGATCGGGTTCCAGGGCAACAAGGATCTGTACCTGAACATGATCAACTGGCTGGCGCAGCAGGAGAACCTGATCGCGATCCGCGCGAAGGATCCCTCCGACCGCCGGATCGACATGATGCCCGAGCAGGAAGCCGGCCTGCGCTGGCTGACGCTGGCGGTCATTCCCGCACTGCTCTTCGGCAACGGCATCCGCGTGTGGTGGAAACGACGGTGAGGGTCTGACCCCTGCGTGCGGTCAATGTAGAAGGCAAAGGCTAAACGAGATGCGCGGCGGGAAGTCATTTCTGATTCTGGTCGCCCTGGCATTGGGGCTGGGCGCGTACATCTATTTCGTCGAGATGAAGCGCGAGCCGGGCGATGCGTCGCTGAAGAAACCAGACGTGTTCACGGTCGACACCGAAAAAGTCGAAGAGGTCGAATTGCGCTCCGCGGCCGGCAGCGTGACGACGCTCAAGAAGAACGGCGCGCTCTGGCAGATCGTCGCCCCTGAGACGCTCGACGCCGACGAAGCGGAAATCAGCTCGGTCCTCTCGACGCTGAAGTCGCTCGAAGTGCAGCGGACGCTCGAGGAGAAGCCGGCGTCGGTGGCCGCCTACGGGCTCGAGCCGCCGAGGCTGACGGTCGGGTTCCGGGCCGGCGGCGAGACGGCGATGCAACGCCTGCAGATCGGCAACAAGACGCCGACGGGCGGCGACCTGTATGCCCGGATCGAAGGCCAGCCGCAGCTCTTCCTGATCAGCGCGTACGTCGAGGACTCGCTCAACAAGACGACCTTCGCGCTGCGCGACAAGAGCGTGCTGAAGTTCGCGCGCGAGAACGTCGACAGCCTGACACTCGAGCCGCTCGCCGGCGGCGCCCTCGCCTTCGCCAAGAAGGGTGCGGACTGGCGCTTCACCAAGCCCCTCGACGTCAAGGCCGATTTCAGCGCCGCCGACGGCATCGTGGGCCGGCTGTCACAATCGCGGATGAAGTCAGTCGTCGTCAGTGACGCCGGCAGCGACCTCAAGAAGTACGGCCTCGACAAGCCCGAGTTGGTGGCCACGGTCGGTGCCGGATCCACGCGCGCGACGCTTGCGATCGGCGGCAAGGCCGACGACACGAGCCTGTACGCCCGCGACCTCTCGCGGCCAATCATTTTCACGGTCGAAAAGTCGCTGCTCGACGATCTCAAAAAGAAGCCCGAGGATCTGCGGAAAAAGGACCTCTTCGAGTTCCGGACGTTCAACACGGCCGGCATGGACCTCGCCGTGAACGGACAGTCGTTCACCTTCGGCAAGGAAAAGGGCGGCGGCAAGGAGCAGTCGTCGGCCGTCGATCAATGGAAGCAGCAGAAGCCGGCGGCCAAGGATGTCGACC
Organism: uncultured Acidobacteriota bacterium; assembly: GCA_963816795.1. Taxonomy (GTDB): domain Bacteria; phylum Acidobacteriota; class Vicinamibacteria; order Vicinamibacterales; family SCN-69-37; genus CAWFLT01. The sequence goes on from CAWFLT010000014.1 coordinate 663,938, forward strand.
AGTCGAAGATGACCGACCTGCTGACGATTCTCTCGAACCTGCGAGCCGACACCTTCGCGGACCAGCCGCTCGCGACGGGCGAGACGGTTGAGGTCACCGCTCGCTTCGGTGACACGGCAGCACCGCAGACCGAGAAGGTCACGTTCCGCAAGTCAGGCACCACCGTGCACGCGATCCTGCCGGGTGAAGCCGGCGCCGCCGTCGTGCCGACGGCCGATTTCGACAAGGCCCTCGCGCTGATCAAGGAACTGACCGGAGTGAAGTGAGGCCACTCGCCGCGGCCGCGCTCGTCGCCATCGCCACCTGCACGGCGGCCCCTCACCTCTCCGCCGTGCGCTTTCTCGCGCGCCAGCGTTCTCAAGAAGGCCTCGCCGCCGATCTCGATCGCATCTTTGCCGCGCCGGCGTTGACACGCGCGCTGGTCGGCATCCACATCGAGTCACTCGGTTCAGGCCGGGTGCTCTACTCGCGCGACGCGCAAAAGCTGGTGGTCCCCGCCTCGAACATGAAGATCCTGACGATGGCCGCAGCCGCGGACCGCCTCGGCTGGGATCATCGCTTCGTCACGACGATCGAAGCCGCCGGCCCGGTCGCCGCCGGCGTGCTCAAGGGAGATCTCGTCGTCACGGGTTCCGGAGACCCATCCGTCGTCGCGCAGGATCTGCGGCACGCCGCTGTGTTTGGCGAGTGGGCCACGGCGCTGGCGGCGGCGGGCATCAGGCGGGTCGAAGGCCGGCTCATCGGCGACGACGACGCGTTCGACGACGAGGGCATCGGCGCCGGGTGGGCGTGGGACTATCTGACTGCGAACTATGCCGCGCCGTCTGGCGCGCTCAGCTACAACGAGAACGTCGTCACCGCGCGCGTCACGCCCGGTGACGTCACCGGCGCGCCGGCGCACGTCGTCATGGTGCCGCCGGGCAGCCAGTTCGAGATCGTGAACAACGTCGAGACCGGACCGGCTGGATCGCCCGTGACGCTCTCGTTGACCCGGCTGCCTGGCAGCGCCCGGCTGATCGTCCGCGGCCGGGTGCCGGCCAAAGGCGCGCCCGTCTCGCGGATCACGACGATCGACAATCCGACGCGATTTTTTGTCGAAGCCTTGAGGCAGTCGCTGGCCGAGCGAGGCATTGCCGTGACCGGTGGGGCGTGGGACATCGACGACCTCGAGCACCCGCCGGCCTCGCCGCGCCGCCTCGTTGCACGCCGCGAGTCGCTGCCGCTTTCCCATCTCGCGGGGTACTTCATGAAATCGAGCCAGAACTTCTATGGCGAGATGTTCTTGAAGGCGCTGGGCCGCACCACCGGCCGTCCAGGATCGGCCAGCTCGGGCCGGCAGGTCGTCAGAGAGGTTCTCGGGACCTGGGGCATCCCGGCTGATGCCTTCGTGATGAACGACGGGTCCGGCCTGTCGCGGTACGACTACGTCACTGCCGATGCGATCGTCGCGATACTGAAGCGCGTGTGGAACGACCCGCGGATGCGCGGTCCATTCCTCGCGGCCCTGCCCGTCGGCGCGCACGACGGCACGCTCGAATCACGCATGCGCGGCACCATTCTCGACGGCAAGGTGCAGGCGAAGACCGGCACCATCTCCAACATGCGCTCGCTGTCTGGCTACCTCGAGACGCAGTCGGGCGAGCGCGTCGTCTTTTCGATCATCGCCAACCACTTCACGGCGTCGAACGCAGACATCGACGCGGTGGTGGAAAAGGCGTTGATTCGGGTGGCAGAGAGATAGAGCCAAGCCTCTCACACGGAGCTCACGGAGGGGCACGGAGATCACGGAGAACTTCTGATCGGAAGATCAAACTTTCCGAACTCCGTGTGCTCCGTGCCCGCCTTCGCCCGCTGCGCGGGCTACGTCGCGGCAGGGCCCTTCTCCGTGACCTCTAGCTCTTCTCCGTGCCCTCGTCTTTCTACTTGCCGCCCGGCTTCTTCGACAGCGCGCGGTAGTAATCCTGGATCAGGCCGCGGAAGTTCGGCGGTACGTCCTCGGAGCCCGACAGGTACAGCTGCGTGTTGCTCGTATCGGTGCGCTTACGCAGTTCGAACTCGAGGGCCTTGAAGCGATCGACGGCGGTCGAATAGAGCTGCTCCAGGTTGCCCATGTTCTGGTAGTTGCGCTCGTCGCCGAGCGCTCGCAGGGCTTTGACGACTTCGTCGACCGGCAGGAGGTCCTTCGGGTTCACGCCCGACCGCTGCAGGTCGTTACGCAACGTCTGCGTGTCATTGGCGAGCTCGCGGGCCTGATTGGCCCACTGGCGGACGTCGCCGCTATTCATGCCGACGCGGGCATCGCCGCCGGACTGGCCGGGTCCCGCAGGCGTGCCGGTGAACGCTCCACCTTCGCGGGGGTTGTCGCCCAGCCGTGCGTTCCCGCGCTGCTGACCGTCCTGACCTTGGCCGTCGCCCTTGCCACCCTTCTCGCCTTGGCCCTGCCCGCCGCCCTGGCCTTGGCCTTGACCCTGGCCCTGACCTTGGCCCTGGCCTTCGCCCTTGCCACCCTTCTCGCCTTGCCCCTGGCCCTGGCCCTGGCCTTGTCCCTGTCCCTGCCCTTGGCCTTCGCCTTTGCCACCCTTTTCGCCTTGGCCCTGGCCCTGCCCTTCGCCCTTGCCGCCTTTTTCGCCCTGGCCCTGGCCCTGACCCTCGCCCTTGCTGCCCTTCTCGCCTTGCCCCTGGCCCTTTTCGCCCTGGCCCTGGCCTTGGCCCTTCTCGCCCTGGCCCTGCTTGCCGCCCTCCTGGCCTTGCTGACCCTGACCTTGCTGGCCCTGAATCTGCTGCCCGAGCGAGTCGAGGCCACGCGCCACGTTCCGCATGTTGTCGACGGCGCGATTGACGCCCTGGCTCTGCTGCGCTTTCTCGGACGCGGCCGCGGCGTCGCCAATCTTCCGGCTCAGCGTGTCGAGGTTCGACGTGATGTCGTTCTCGATGGGCTTCGAGTACTCCGCGCCACCGGTCATCGCGCTCTTGGAGTACTCGATCTTCTCCTTGAGCATCTGATCGCGGATCTGCCCGGACGCTTCCTGCAGCTTGCGAGCCGAGTCGCGCTGATTGTTCGAGAGCGCCTGCCGTGAGAGGTTGCCGAGCTGCTGCTCGATGTCGGCGACCTTTTCCTTCATGTCGCCTTTTTGCTGCTGCAGTTCCTTCATCCGCGCGTCGCGAGCGTCGCCGGCGCCGTCGAGCCCGGCCACTTGTTTGGCCATCTCGCGCTGCTGGCGGGCCAGATCATCGGCCTGCCGCTGCAGATCCTTGACGTTCTGGCCGGACTGCTGTGACTGATTGTTCTGCAGCAGCCGATTGGCTTCCTGAAGGCTCTGCGCTGACCGCTGCGCGTTCGCGCCGCCGTCGTTGCCGTTCGCCGCCGATTTACGCGACGCGTTTGCCGCCTCCTGAAGCCGGCGAGCGGCGTCGGCGAGATCCTGCCGTTGCTGCCCCTGACGTTCGGCTTCGCGCCGGAGCTGCTCGAGCTGGCGGGCCGCCTCTTCCATTTCGTCAGCGAGTGCTCGCTGGGCCGATCCGTTCCCGGAGCCTTGCTGTCCGCGCTGACGGCGCTGTTGTTCGGCTTGCTCCAACTGGCGACGCGCGAGCTCGCGCAGCCGCTCGGCCAACTCGTCGACCTGCTGTTGCTGGCTCTGCTGCGACTGCCGCTGCTGCTGCTCGTACTGATTCGCCATCCGATCCAGCTGCAACTGGAACAGATCGGCGAGCTCGGACGACATCTGGCCACCGCCACCGCCGCCACCGCCACCGCCGCCCTGCTGCCGGCGCACTTCGAGCTCGTAGGCCTGCTCGGCGTCCTGCAGGTATTTCAGCGCCCGCTGCTCCGGCCCGAGCGCTTCCTTCGTCTTCTGATTCTTCAGCTGGTCCTCAGCCGCGCGCATCTCCTGCACGGCCTTCGGCAGCGCCTCCGCGATCTTCTGCAGGTTCTCGCCACCGCCAGCCCCGAGCCGCTGCCGCATCTCCTGCAGGAGCTCCTCGACTTCCTCTCGGAGCTTCGTCTGCGCGAGCTGCACGAAGACGGTGTCCTCCTTGACCTTGGTCGCCGGGTTCTTCGCCTTGTCCCGTTCGACGTTGAACGTCGCCGAGATCACCTGGCGCTGCTGCTCGGAGAGCGCGCCGGCACCTTGCCGGCCGCCACCGCCGCCGCCACCGCCGCCACCCGCTTGCGACTGCGCTTCGCGAAAGTTCTGGCTGAACGGGCGAATGGTGACGAAGTACATGTCGCTCGACGTCGTTTTCGATCCCTTGACGCCGTCGTTGTCGTGCGCCTTCGCGTAGTAGGCGACCGAGTCGCCGGGCTTGACGCCCAACTCCTCCATGTAGATGGTGTGACCAGCGCTGACTTCCGCCAGCGGCTTGGCGCCCCGGCCGTACATCGCCACCGACTTCTCGGGTCCGCCATTGACGGAGTACACGAGATCGAGCTGACGAATGCCGTAGTCGTCCTGCGCGCGCGCCTGCAGGAAGACTTCCTCGACCGGGTTCGCGGTCGTGTCGCGGCGAGGCTTCTCGAACGTGACCGTCGGCGGCTGATCCTCGAGCGCGTCAATCGTGTACTTCGGCGACGCGGTGACGTTCTCTCCGCGCGGGCCGTCCAGCTCGATGTGGTAGTAGCCGTCTCCGGCAATCTTGAAGCTGCCGGTCAGGACGCCGTCCGGCTGCGCCGCGATCGCCGACGGCTTCCCCGGATCCAGCTGGATGCGGCCGGCCGGCGTCGCCATGGTGGAGGTCGCGCGAATGCGCACTTCGGTGCCCGCCAGGGCCGCGACGTCGCCGCCCGCCTCGATCTTCTGCGGCGGCAGACCGGTGTACGCGGGGAACACCAGCTCGAGCTCGAGTGAGGCGACCGCAGGCAGCTCGACGACCTTCATCGAATAGGTCGGCGAGCGGACGCCGTCGGCTTCGATGTAGTACGACATCGACGCCTTGACGTCGAACAGCATCCCCTCGAACGTCGCGGCGTCGCCGGTGACGACGAGCGGCATGCGGTTGTACTTGTCCTCGCCGTCGTTCTTGACCATCAACGCGACGTCGTTCGACCGGAAGCCGGCAAGCTTGGCCGACACCGACTGGTCCGAGCCCTTCGGGATGGTGACATCGCCCGGCGTGACCTTGATCGCGTACGGGCTCGCCGCCTCGGCCGGCGTCAGCGTCAGCAGCGCGGCAGCGCCCTGCCGGAGAAACTCGGGTCCGACGATGAGCAGGAGCGCGCCGAGCCCGGCAATGGCACCGAGCGCGACCACCTGCTGCTTCATCGCGCGCCGGCCAACCTTCCGGCCACCGTCAATCGCGCGCGCCTTTTCAACCGCCTGGGCGACCAGTTTGTCCACGATCGCCGGCGGGATGTCGATCTGGCCGGCCTGGGACGCCGCGCCGATGTCGACGGCGCTCAGAATCGCCGCCTGCAGCGAAGGCTCGTGCTCCTCGACGTAGAGCGCGACTTGCAGGTCGCTGACGCGCCGGCCGAGCGGGCGGACCAGCCACAGTCCGAGCAGCGCGGCAAAGGTGGCGAAGATCGCGACCCGGAAACCAATGACCGACGCCGGGCTGAACTTGTAGCTCTGCAGCCCGAACGAGGCGAGCGCCAGGGCCACCAGTGCCCCGACGAGCACGATCACCGCTCCCCGCAGCAACATCCGCGTCCGCCACCGATTGCGGACCTGCCGGATGACCTGGACCAGTTCCTGCTGGGGCGTCCCGTCGCCGAAAACGGACATATGCGGTCTCCTGACTAAAGACTAATTATCTCGTGGTTCCGAGGTTGGGTCCGGTCTGTAACAACCCAAACCCAAATCGTTTAGACAGCCGGTTGGCCAAGATGGCCTCCCCGAGGAGCGCCACGGCACCCGCGACGAACAGAAACCACCAAATCGACTGCTTCTTCTCGATGTCCGCCGGAGTCAGCTCGGGATGCTCCAGATCGGCGCCGGTCGGGGCCAATGCGGCCCGTCCGGTGGCGGTATTGACGAACTCGGCTGGCGGGAGCGCCGACAGATCGGACTCCGCCGGGTCCAGGTTGACCGCGACCTGGAAGGGCCGCCGGTCGCCCATGCCCTGAAGCCGCACGGAATAGAACCCCTGCTCGACGAGCTCGACCGACGCTTTTCCGCCCTCGCCGAGCGCCACCTGATCGCCGTTCGGCGCCATGACGACGCCGCTCGCCTTCCGTGTCGCGGCCTGCGTATCGCCCGCCGTGCCTTCGCGCACCATCGCGGCAATCGGGACGGAGATATCGAGCATCCGGCCCACGGTGTACCACGCGGCCGGATCCTGGTACTGCGCGAGATAGCGAATGGTCTCGTGCACAACCGGCAGAAACAGGTGCGCGTTCGGGAAGTCGTTCCAGGTGTTGTCGAGCGGGCTGCTCAACGCGATGACGCGGCCCGATCCGACCGCGCGCTCCACCATCGCCGCGCCGCCATCGTCGAATCGCGCCAGCACGTGATCGGTCGCGGCCGGCGTGAGACCACGGTAGCGATAGAACCGGACGGGCGAGAAGTTGCCGTTTCGGGGATCTTTGAACTCGTCGAAGATCGGATGGCTGTAGTCCAGGAATCCGAGCGTGCCGCCCCCGCTGGCCATCCGATCGACCGGCGCGGCCAGTGTGCCGGGGAGGAGGGGCATGTCGGACCCGCCCCACGGGCTGCGCTCCTTGAGCACGACGAGCAGTCCGCCGCCTTGTTCGACAAACCGCTTCAGCAAGTCGTTGGTCTGCGCCGAAAGCGTCGTCGCGTCGTTCAGGACGACGACGGATCGGCGTTCGAAGCTCGCCGGGGTGACGCGTGACGGCGGGACCACGTCGGTCTTGAACGGCGGCGCCGTGCCGATCGACAGCACGGTCGTCAGGTAGTGGCTCGAGATGGGCGCCGCGCCTTCGGCCTGGATCACCAGGACCGACACCGGCCGGCTGGGCGAGAGGACGAAGTGGAAGTCGTTGTTGATCGCAAGCGCGTCGGTGCCGGCCCGCACGGTGCCTTTCATTCCGGCGGCCGCGGCGGTGACCTGCGCGAAGGTCACTGAACCAGAGGCGTTGGCCCCGATCGTGACCGGGCGCGTGTCGACGAGTCGGCCGTCGATCTCGAGCTTGACTGGGAGCGCCGTCACCGGTGACGCGCTGCGGTTGGTCAGCCCGGCCGTGATCGTGACGCGTTCTTCTCCGGAGAACGAGACGCGTTGGAGCGCGACGGAAGTCACCGACAAATCAGCCGTGCCCGGCGACGCCACCGAAATGGGCGTCAGCGTCGCGCCCTCCGGCAGCCGAATCTCCTCCTGGCGCTCCCAGCCGCTCTTCTGAAAATCGGTGATGAGGTAGGCCTCTTTGCGCGGCAACGAGGACTGGCTCAACTTGCTCTGGGCGAGCCGCAGCACGGGCGCGTAACGGGTGCCGTCCGACGAGAGCGTCGCGGCGTTGATCGCCGCCGCGAGCTGCGCGCGATCGACGCCGGCGCGAATCGCCTCTTCAGCGCTGGTGCCGAAGAGGATGAGCGTCGCGCGGTCCTCGGCGCCGAGCGTGTCGACGATCTTCCTGGCCTCGGCCTTGGCTTTGGCCCAATGGTCGCCGTAGCCCATGCTCGCCGAGCGATCGAGCAGGATCAGCACTTCGCGCGCGCCGCCCGTGGCCGCGGCCGCTCGCAGCGGATCGACCTTGAAGAACGGCCGCGTGAACGCCGCGATGATGAGCGCCATCGCGGCCGCGCGCAGCAACAGCAGCGGCCAGTTGTGGATCCGGCGCCGCTCCACCGATTGGTACGGAATCTTCCGGAGAAACATCAACGAGGGAAAATGGACGACGTTCTTCCGCTCGCGCTGGATGAGGTGAACGATGATGGGCACCGCGATGGCCGCGAGCCCGAAGAAGAACAGAGGCGCCAGAAATGACATGTCGTTCTACCGGATGCGCATCAGGCGCTCGCGATTGCCGAGGTACGTGAACAGCGCCTCGTCGAGCGGCCGTGACGTCGTGAGCTGCATGTAATCGATCCGCACGTCGGAGCACTTGGTCGTCAGCGCGTCGATGTGCTCTTTCATCATCTGTCGATACTGGTCGGCGAACACCTCGGGCACGATCGGCAGTTCCTCGCCGCTCTCGAGGTCCTGGAACCGCGAGGCGTCCGTGTACGGGAAGGCGATCTCGGCCGGATCGAGGACGTGGAACACGACGACGTCGTTGCCGAGGAAGCGATACGGCTTCAGCGCCTCGATGATGTCCGCCGGGTTCTCGTAGAGATCGGAAATCAGCGCGACGATGCTGCGGCGCTTGAAATGCTCGGCGAGCTTGTCGAGCACCGGGAGCAGCCGGCTCGGCCGCTCGGGCTTCGCGCGATCCAGCGTGTGGAGCAGCACGTTGAAGTGCTTCGCCGACGCCGGCACGTGCGTGACGATGTCCTCGTCGAACGTCACGATGCCGACACGATCGCGCTGCCGGTGCGAGAGATACGCCAGGCAGGCCGCGAGAAAGCTCGCGTACTCGAGCTTGGTCACGCCCTCGCTGGCGAAGCCCATCGACTTCGACACGTCAACCAGCGCGACGAAGTTGGCGTTGGTGTCCGCCTCGTACTGCTTGACGAAGTACTTGTCGGTGCGCGCGTAGAGCCGCCAGTCGACCCGCCGGATGTCGTCGCCGGGGACGTAGCCGCGATGCTCGGCGAAATCGATCGACGCGCCAAAATGCGGCGCGCGATGCAAGCCGTTGATGAAGCCGTCGACAACGTTGCGCGCGAGCAACTCGAGGTCCTTGATCCGCGACAGGACTTTCGGATCGACGAAGCGCGCGCCGGGAACGACGTGGGTTTCCATAACAGGCTGATGGAGGGGCGGGCTTCAACCCGCCCGGTCAGGCCGGCTGAAGCCGGCCCCTCCTGATTACATCCCCGACCTCGGCGTCGGGACGGTCTTGATGAGCTCGTCGATCAGCGCATCGGTAGTGACCCCTTCCGACTCGGCGCGGAAGTTGGTCAGGATCCGGTGCCGGAGCACCGGGTGCGCCATCGCGCGGATATCGTCGAAGCTGACGTGGTAACGGCCCTCGGTGAGCGCCTTGGCCTTGGCGCCCAGGATCAGATACTGCGCGGCGCGAACGCTGGCGCCAAACGCGACGTACTTCTTGATCAACTCGGGCGCGTTGCCGGCTTTCGGACGGCTGGTCCGCACCAGGTGCAGCGCGTAGCGCATGACCGGCTCGGCCACCGGCACGCGGCGCACCAGGCGCTGGAACCCGACGAGATCCTGCCCGGTCACCGGCCGCTCGAACTTCGGATCGAGAATCGCGGTCGTGGTCCGGACGACGTTGTATTCCTCGTCTTCCGGCGGATGCTCGATCACGATATGGAACATGAAGCGGTCGAGCTGCGCTTCGGGCAGCGGATACGTGCCTTCGAGCTCGATCGGGTTCTGCGTGGCGAAGACGTAGAACGGCTCGTCGAGCACGTAGGTGCGCCCCTGAATCGTCACCCGATGCTCCTGCATCGCCTCGAGGAGCGCGGCCTGGGTCTTCGGCGGCGTGCGGTTGATCTCGTCCGCGAGCACGATGTTGGCGAAGATCGGACCGGGGGCGAAGACCATGGCCCGCCGGCCGCTCGCGTCTTCCTGGATGATGTCGGTGCCGGTGATGTCCGACGGCATCAGGTCCGGGGTGAACTGGATCCGGTTGAACTTGAGGTCGAGCACCTGCGCCAACGTTCGAATGAGGAGCGTCTTCGCCAACCCGGGAACGCCGATGATCAGGCTGTTGCCGCCCACGAAGAGCGTCAGCAGCACCTGATGCACGACGTCGCTTTGCCCGATGATGAGCTTCCCGAGCTCATCGATGATCTGCTGCTTGGCCGCGTTCATCTTGTCGGCCAGCGCGATATCCTCCGGCGAATCCATCCTCACGACTTTCTGATCAACGGCAGTGTCCACGCGTGACTCTCTCTTTCAAGATCTCGCTTCGAACGACCAGGGGGTCAGGCCCGGCTTACGCCAATCAGGGCCAGACCCCGGCTCATCTCAACATTAGTGCGTCATCCCGTACATGAACAGGTTGATCCCGATCTTGTACGCCTCGTTGGTCATCGGCAACGGCGCGTAGCCGGTGTCCGACCATTCCCAGAACTCGGACATGTCGGTGTTGTAGGCGGCGATGATCATGATCCGCTTGTTCGGATCGTTGTCCTCGAAGAGCGCGCGGAACATCGGCCGGCCGGCGTCGTACGCCTGCGGCACGATGTCGAGCGAGTTGATCTCGAAGAACGAGTGGAAGATCGGATGCGTGGCGTCGAGGTCGACCCAGCGGCCTTCCGGGAACATCCGGCTGACCTGCAGTTCGACGTTGCTCCAGTCGCGGCCGCGGAAGTCGTCGAGGATCATGAAGCCGCCCTTGCTGAGGTAGTCGCGCAAGGCGCGCACGTCGTTGTCGCTCATGTCCCAGAACCCGGGCTCGGCCATGTAGGCGATCGGGAACTTGAACAGTTCCGGATCCGACAGGCCCATGATGCTGCTCTCGGTCGTGTGCGCCGAGGTCGCCGTGATCTCGCCCAGAATCTTGAGCAGGTGCTCCTCGCCGCGCGGCCAGTCGTGCGCCCACGGCGCGCCGCGGCCGCCCGTACCAGGGATAGCTGATGCGGACGAACACGAACTTGCCGTCGTACTTGACGTTGCCGCTGTACGACTGCGAGTAGCCGCCGCCGAACTGCCGCTGCGCGCGCGGCGTCGCCACCACCAGCAGGCTCACAAGCACGGACAACATCAACAAGACGCGCACGCGATCGACGTCTCATGGACTCGCTCCGTCGATGCAGCGCTCGGTTCCGCTACGCCAGTCCCCGCGAGCGCCGATAGCCCCACTCCGAGCCCATCAGGCCGAGCGCGAGGAGCAGCAAAATGGGCATGTCCCACAGTTCGCGTTCCTCGACGACCGTGATGCCCTTGCCGCTGTAACTGATCGCGTCCGCGATCGACGCGGCGTCCTTGGCGGCATAGTAACGGCCTTCGGTCTCGTCCGCCACGCGCTGCAACAGCGGCGCACGCATCGCGGCGTCGAAGTACTCCGCGTCGCTCGGCGCCACGCGCACCGTCAAGCCGCCGCGTCCGGTGTCCTTGCCGTCGCGCGTCGTGCCGCCGACCGAGATCTTGTGCAACCCGTCTTCGGAGGGCGTGTAGCGCGCCCGGTACTCGCCGTCGTGCTCGACCGACCAGTCCATCGGCACGTCTTCCACCTTGCCCGACGGCGACGTCACCCGCGCCGTGATCCGCCCGTCGTTGATCCCCTTGAACTCGGGATCGACGACTTCGGCGGTCAGCGCCATCGGCTCGCCCTTCTGGACCCGGTCCGGCACGGCGCTGGCCATGACCCGATCGGGCACGCCGTCGACCTGCCAGCGCACGAGCCGCTGCCAGAACGTGTGGTGCGTCAAGTCCTTCACGTCCATCTTCGAGTGCATGCGCCAGAGCCAGGTGTCCTGCACCGGCAGCACGAGCGTCTTGCCGCGACCGTAGCGTTGATACGCAAACACGACCTGCTCGCGGCCGCGACTCGTCGATGCCGGTGAGCAGCACGTTGGCGCCGGGCTTGGTCTCGATCAACGGGTTGAGCGACGTCAGCGGCGGCAAATCCTTCCACTTCGCCGCGGTGTCGTCAGCCGTATCGGCGATCTGCGTGGAAGGGTGGGCGGCGCCGGTGCGCGTCGGGCGCACGTTGAGCTCGGCCGGCGGGTACTGCGGCCCGCGCGATTGGGGGTCGAGCACGACGGGCAACGCGTCGGCCAGCGGCGTCCCCGCCCAGCCGCCTTCGGAGAACGACCGCTCACCGCCGAGCGCGAGCAGGCCGCCGCCACGGATATCGACGAAGTCTTCGAGCATCCGCAGCTGATCGGCCGTGAACGCCGACGCCTCGACACTGCCCAGGATGATGCCGCGGTACGCGAACAACTCCTCGCGCGTCATCGGGAATCCGTTCTGCAATTCTTCGGGGCCATCGACGCCCAGCCGCAGGTACTTGTCCGGCACCGTGACCGTCGCCTCTGCCGTGCGCCAGAGCAGGACCACCTGCAGGTTGTCGTCGTTCTCGGTCGCCCTGCCGGATGAACTTCGGCTCGGGCCGCGGCTGCCCCTCGAGGTACAGAATCTTCTCGCGACGGTTGTAGACCTCGATCAGCGAGTCACGTTGATTGTTCTGCGAGACTTCCTCGTTGGCCTGAAGCGGAATCCGGAACTTGAACAGCCGGGGCCCGGTCTCGGACGCCTTGAGCCGCACCTTCACCGTCTCCGACTCGCCGTCGCCGGGCAGGGTCACGTCCTGCGAGGCCACCACACGGCCGTCGTCTTCGACGAACAGCGGGACCTTCATGCCGGCGTAGCCCCTCTGGGTGATGACGACGTCGATCACGAGCGAGGAGCCCTTGAGCGAGCGCCGCGGGGTCTCGACGCGGGTAATCTGAAGGTCGCGCGTCAGCCGGTCCCGGCCGATCGCCGATGCGCGAACACCGGCATCGCCTGGGACTTCAGCCCCGCGATCGATTCGTCGAGCGTGCGCTCGGCGTTGTCGGACCCGTCGGTCGCGAGCACCAATCCGGCCACCGGCAGCCCGCTCAGCTCCTGACGTGCACGGTCGAACGCCTCGCCGAGGCGGGTCCCGGTGCCCTGAAACGTCAAGTCCGCCGCCGACTGCAGCCGTTCGGCGGACGACGAGAACCGGAAGACCTTGACCTGGAACCGTTTGCCGAGCTCGGTCAGCAGCGGCGCGTCGGGCCGGCCGAGCTGGCTGATGAGGAATTCGCTTCGCGGCTTGCCGTCCTGGTCGGCGATCTGCATGCTGCGCGAGTCGTCGAGCAGGATGCCGACGAAGTTCTGCTGCGGGACCGCGACCTTGAGAAGCAGCACCGGGCGCAACAAGGCGAAACCGACCACCGCGAACAGGCGCGATGCGCACGGCGAGGAGCGTGACGCGGTCGCGAGATCGGAGCGCGGCGAGCTGGCGGTAGGTCCACAGCGCGTAGACCGCGGCAAGCCCTGCGAGGCCGGCCGCGAGCCACATCGACCGCGTCGCGCCCGAGTACAAAGCTGGCCCTGCTGGAAGACCAGCAGCTCGTACTTGAACAGGAAGGAAAACAGGGACTCGAACACGGGTGCGCGATTGTAACCTGATCTCTTGGGTTATCCGTTTATGCCGTTATTGACCAAAGTGTGACATCTAAAATGGCCCTCACAGCGAGCGTGTCGCGGGCAAACGCCAGCACACGCTCGGCGTCGGCCGCCAACCCGCCCTGGGCCGTCTCCGGACGGCCGCCTCCGCGCCCCCCGAGGGCCGCGGTCGCCCGCTTCATCCAGGCGCCCGAGATCGATTTCGACATCCGCCGAGCGGGTTCCGACCACGGGAACCGGCGATCCGTCCCCGGCCAGCACGACGACAAACCCGGGCTCGCTGACGATGGCCGTCGCGAGCGTCTTGAGCGCGGCGGCATCCCAACCGGGGATGATTCTTAAGACGCCGCGATACGGCCCGATGGTCTCCGCCGCGCCCCGAAATTCTGCCGCGCGTGCGACGGCGACCTCTTCCTGGAGGCGGCGCGCCGTCGCGCGCGCTCTCCTTGATCTCCGCCTGGAGCCGCTCGATGGCGGCCGGCAAGTCCGCCGCGCGCCACCGACAGCGCCCGGGTCGCCCCCGCCACCACGTCACGCAGCCGCCCGTGCGATCGCAACGCGCGACCGCCGCAGACAAAGGTCAGACCGCGTCGCGCCCTTGAACCGCTCCCAGCCGGCCACGGCGATCACACCGATCCGGCCGGTATCAGGCACATGCGTGCCGCCACACGCCGAGAGATCGACGCCCTCGATCTCGACGAGCCGAAGCTGGCCCGTGCGCGCCGGCTCCTTCCGAAGCGGCAGCGCCGCCGCCTCTTCTTCTGTGACGAACCGGACGGTCACCGGTTGGTTTTCCCACACCACGCGATTCGCGTCGGCTTCGGCGTGAGCGATTTCCTCCGGCGTCACTTCACGCGCCAGGTCGATCGTCGCGGCATCAGCGCCAAGATGGAAGCTCACCGTCCGGACGCCGAATCGGCGATCGAACGCGGCGGACAGGACATGCTGCCCGGTGTGCTGCTGCATGTGATCGAACCGGCGCGGCCAGTCGATCTCGCCGCGGACGACGCGTCGCCGACCGGAATCGCGCCATCCACGACGTGGCGGATCGCTGGCGTCGCTCGTCGACGACGTCGAGCACGGCCCGGCCCGCGAGGCGACCCAGTGTCGAACGGCTGCCCTCCCGACGTCGGGTAGAACGCCGTCTGATCCAGCGTGACCGCGAAGCGGGGGCCGTGCCGGCGCCGGCTGCCTCGGCGGCGCGATCGGTTCGCAGGCCGTCACGGTCGCGTCGAACGAACGGATCATCGCGTCGGTGTAGTACAGCCGTGTCGTCATCAGGTCCCGGTCGTGGCGCGGTCGGCATTCGGCGCCGGCGCCCGCTCAGCCATGCCAGGCAGCTCGATGTAGAAGAGCGCCCCGCCGAGCTCACCGCGGCGGTACCCTATCGTGCCTCCGAACGAGCGCACGATGCCATAACTCACTGAGAGCCCGAGGCCGGTGCCCTCGCCGATCGGCTTGGTCGTGAAAAACGGCTGGAAGAGCTTCGACTCGTGCTCGGCCGGGACGCCCGCGCCGGAGTCCTCGACCTCGAGCCGGATCCCGGCTGGGCTGTCCATCGTCCGGATGACGATGCGGCGGTCGCGTGCTGGTCCGGGTCGCGACGAGCGACTGTTCCGCGTTGACGAGGAAGTTCAGCAGCACCTGCTGCAGCTCGGCGAACACCACGAGCATCGGTTGGCTGGCGGTCTCGTCGAGGTCGAGACGGATGTTCTGTTCCTGCAGCCGGCGCTGCCGGAGCTCGACCACCGACTGGACGACGTCGCTCGGCAGGACCACCGTCGGCGTCGAGCCCTGCTGGCGGCTGAAGCGCGAGAGGTTGCGGATGATGGCGCTCGCGCGGGCGCTCTCCTTCTTGATGAGGGACGAGATCGCTTCGCGCCTGCGGCGCAAGATCCGGATCGCGTTGAAGGATCTCGGAGAACCCCGCGATCGCCTGCAGCGGGTTGTTGAGCTCGTGCGCGATGCCCGACAGCAGCACGCCGATCGCCGCCAGTCGTTCCTGCCGGATGACCTGCTGCTGCAGCGACTGTACTTCGCGCCGCATTCGGCGCTCCTCCTCCATCTGCGCCGCGATCGCCTGGCTGGCCGTGCGCAGGCGATCGACCATGTCCGCAAACGCCGCCTGCAGATGCTCGAGCTCGCGCGACGGCATGGGATCGCGCGGGACTTCGGTGAGGTCGCCGGCCCCCACCCGATCCGCCGTGCGCTCGAGTTGGACCAGCGCCGGCAGCCAGCGCCGGACGAAGAGCGCCTCGAGGCCCAGGAGCACCAGCGTGGCGATGCCCGAGATCGCGATCGTGTGCCGATAGAGCGCGCCGGCGCGCCACCACGCGATCTGGTTCGAGAAGCTGGCGATGACCTTCACCGGCCGTCCGGCCACGGCCGCCGTCGCGCTGGTGATCTCCTGCAGGTTCGCCTCGGTCAGCGCGGCTGTTGTTCGCCAGCACCCGGTCGCGCTCGTCGACGACGGTGATCAGGGTGCCATCGCTGAGCGGCAGCGAAGCGAGAAACGCGTCGAGGCTGGCGTCGCCGGCAGGCCCCATCTGTTCGATATGGCGGGCCACGGCGCCGACGAGCACCCGGGCTTCACTCTGCAGCTGCGTGATCTGTTGCTGGTAGGTCGCGCTCGCCGACCACGTCATCACGGCCGTCACCGGAATGAGCAGAATCAGCGTGGCGAGAACGAACTGCTCGCGAAGTGGACGCGCCACGGCTTGGGGCGGCTATTGTCCTCGGAGCCCGCTCATCGTGACAACAGCGGATCGGAGGCGCCGGCCTCGGCGAACCCTTTCGCCCGGAGGCGGCAACTGTCGCAAGCGCCACAGGGCCGCCCGCCCGGTCCGGGGTCGTAGCAGCTGTGCGTCAGGCCGTAGTCGACGCCAAGCGCCAGACCCGCGCGGATGATGCCCGCCTTGGTCAGCGACTGGAGTGGCGCCCAGACCCGGATCGCGCTGTCCCTCGACACCGCTTCGCGTCGCGAGCGTGGCGAGGTACTCGAAGGCCGCGAGGTACTCGGGACGGCAGTCCGGATAGCCGGAGTAGTCGAGCGCGTTGATCCCGATCACGATCCGCTCGGCGCCGAGCGACTTCTGCCCACCCGAGGGCGAGCGAGAGCAGGACCGTGTTGCGGGCCGGCACGTAGGTCGAAGGAATTCCGCTCGCTCGACGCCGTCCTTGGGAATCGCTCCGTCGCCCACCAGCGACGACCCGCCGAACGCGGCGAGATCGACGTCGAGCTCGACATGCCGGACGAACCCCAGCGCCGCCGCCACCCGGCGCGCGGCGTCGATCTCGCACGGCGTGCACCTGTCCATAGCGGACCGTCAGCCCGTACAGGGCATACCCGTCATGGCGGGCAATCGCGGCGGCGGTGGTGGAGTCCAGCCCTCCAGACAGCAGGACCACGGCAGACTGGTGCCATCAGACGCCTCGTGTGTCCGGACTCCAGATGTACTTGTGCGCCTGAAGCTGCAATCGGACCGCGAGGCCGGACTCGAGGATCCAACGGACGAGCACGTCGGGCGAGAGCACCCCGTGCACCGGCGAGAACAACACGGCGCGGCTCCTGCTGACGAGATCGTGCCGGCGCACCACGTCGCACGCGTAGTCGAAGTCCGCGCGGTCCTGGATGACGAACTTCACCTCGTCATGCGCCGACAGCTGATCGAGATTGGGCCAGTGCATGCGGTGCGGCTTCGCCGCTGGCCGGGCACTTGACGTCGACGATCGCGACGACGCCGTCGGGCACGTCGTCGATCGGCAGGTGGCCGCCGGTTTCGAGCAGGACTTCGTCTCCGCGCGCGAGCAGGCGTTCCATCAGCGAGGAGGACGTCTTTCTGCAGGAGTGGCTCACCGCCGGTGATCTCGACCAGACGGCACCCCAGCCGGCTGATCTCGGCCAGCACGTCGTCCACCGACATCTTGCGGCCGCCGGTGAAGGCGTACGGCGTGTCGCACCAGCGGCAGCGCAGATCGCAGGCCGCGAGCCGCACGAACGTGCACGGGCGACCCGACGTGGGTCGATTCCCCCTGCACCGACACGTAGATCTCGTAGACCGTCAGCATGCGACTCGTAAGATCATGTCACGCTCGTGTCGTTGATCCACATCGGGACGTCGGGCTGGAACTATCCGAGCGGCAAAGGGACCTGGAACGGCGTGTTCTACCCGAAGCGCCGGCCGCGAGGATTCGACGAGCTCGCCTACTACGCGGAGCGCTTCGACACGGTCGAAGTGAACTCGACGTTCTACCGGCCGCCCGAAGCCGCCCTGTCGGCCGCCTGGGTGGCGCGGACGCCGCCTGGATTCCTGTTCGCCGTGAAGCTGTACCAGAAATTCACGCACCCCGACCTGTTTCTGCGAGAAGACCGGCGGTGACGCGTGGGATGTCACGCCGGCGGACCTCGATCAGTTTCGCCACGGCATCGACCCGATCGCGGAGGGCGGACGGCTGGCGGCGATCCTGCTGCAGTTTCCGGCGAGCTTTCATGCCCGCCCTGAAACGCGTGCCTATCTCGACTGGCTGCTGCGCGCGCTGGCCGGCTATCCCCTCGCCGTGGAATTGCGCCATCGCAGTTGGAGCGACGACTCGGCCGACACCCGCGCTCGGCTGACGGCACATCAGCGCCACCTGGGCGCTGATCGACGAGCCGAAGTTCAAGGACTCGGTCGTGCAGCAAACGACCTCGGAGGTCGTTTCCGACGAAGAGCCGGGAAACGACCCCCGAGGTCTTCTCTACATCCGGCTGCACGGACGCAACGCGCAAGACTGGTGGGCGCCACGACGCGTCAGAGGATCGGTACAACTATCTCTATTCGCGAGGATGAGCTCAATCCGTTCGCGGAGATCACCGAGCGTGCGAGCGGCATCGGACGCAAGGTGCTGCTCTACCTGAACAATCATTTCTCGGCGAAGGCGGTGGCCAACGCTGCCCTGCTGAAGCACCGCGTCGGGCAGCCGCTGCCCGGCGACTACCCGGCGCCGATTGTCGACCGCTATCCGGAGCTGAAAGGCGTCGTCGCTACTTCTGGGCTGGCGCTTTGATCGTGACGTTCTTGATCACGTCGGTGACCTGCAGCTTGTCGACGACGGCCATCCCGGCCGTGACCTGACCGATGACGGCGTGCTTGCCGTCGAGGCTGGGACTCGCGGTTTTCATCACGTACAACTGGCTGTCGGCGGCCATGCGGATTGCCTGAATGCGCCAGGCCGACCGCGCCGCGAACGTGCGATGCTTTTTCGAGAGCTCGAACGCGTTGATCGCACTGCCGCTGCCGCCGCGTGCCCCAGTAGCTCGCGGTAGGTCATGTCTTTCGATTTCGGATCGCCCCACTGCACGAGAGTGGGCGTGACGCGGTGAATCCGCTGCCCGCGGTAGAACCCGCGCTTCACGAGCCCGACGATGTGCTCGACGCTCTTGGGCGCGTCGGCGGCAAACAGCTGGATCTCGAACGTGCCTTTGACGGTCTCGAACACGACGACCGGCGGCGGCGCGGCCGGCGTCGTCTGCGGCGAGGCCGACGCTGCACGGCGGCGGCCCACCGCGAACAGGAAGCACGCCGTGCGCAGGCCGGATCGTTGCCGTCTCATGCGTGGGCTCCTACTCTCGTGACCCCGATCTTAGGACAGAGTGGGCTCACGACGCAGGCGCGACAACGCGGATAGACGGGCCGGCAGACGTTCTGCCCCCAGGTCACGAGGTACAGGTTCACCCGCGGCCAGAACCGGCGCGGGACGACGCGATAGAGCGCCTGCTCGGTCTGATCGGGCGTCTTCGTGCGGACCCAGCCGAGGCGGTTCGAGATGCGATGGACGTGGGTGTCGACGCAGATGTTGTCGCGGCTCGCGTGCGCGAGGAGCAGCACGAGGTTGGCCGTCTTGCGCCCGACGCCGGGCAGCGTGAGCAGGTCCTCCATGCGATCGGGAACACGGCCGCCGAACCGCGTCGAGGATCTGGCGGCTGGCTTCGCGGACGGTGCCGGACTTGATCCGGTAGAAACTGACCGGATAGATCAGTCGCTGAATGCGCGCGCGCGGCAACGCCGCCAGCGTGCCCGGCGAGCTGCGCGACTCGGAACAGCCGCGTCGACGCGGCGTGCGTCACCGGATCGCGGGTCTGCGCGGAAAGCATCGTCGAGATCAGGACCTGAAACGGATCGTCCCGGCTGTCCTCGCTGATTTTCTCGACCGCGAGCTCGCCCATGCCGCGAATCGCGCGGCCGATACGACCGAGCACCGACACGACCACCGACCGCTCAGGCGCGGCGTCGGCCGCGGCCGACGGCCTCAGTGGCCGTGGCTCTTGCAGTACCCACAGTGATCGCACGGCACCGATGGCTCGATGACGCAGGACTCGCCGGTGTTCACGACGGTCAGATAGATCGCATGGCTCGGGTGCGTGGAGCGCAGCCCCCTGGACGGCGTGCACTGGCGCGGCGCCCGGACGCGCCAGCTGAGGCGCACGGTCTCCGAGGTGACGAGCGACCGCCTCCCGAACGAGCGCGCGCAGATCGACGTCGTTCATTCGCCGCTCGTCTCCATCGTGACACGATCGACAATGCCGATGATCGCCGCGTCAACGGGCGCGGCGCGGCGCCGCAGCGCCTCGCCGGCCGCCCGTCCCTCGATCACGACCAGGACCTGCTCGCCGACGCCGGCGCCAACCGAATCAATCGCGAGCAGCGGTGCCCCGCGCGGCTGGCCTTCCGGCGTGACCGGCTGCACGAGCAGGAGCTTGGCGCCCTCGAGCTTGCCGTGCTTCTGTGTCGCGACGAGGGTGCCGACGACGCGTCCGAGTTGCATGGATGAACTGGAATGGCGGCGCTCAGCGCCGCGTCGGGGCGCCCTCGACGTCCCAGTGATCGACGATGCCGACGACACAGGCGTCCGCCGGCGGCTCGGCGGGCAGGAACGGAAACGACGCTTCCTTGCCGCGCACGAAGAACACGTGCTCGCCGACCCCGGCGCCGACCGCGTCGAGCGCGACGAGCGTGCGGCCCGCGGGTTCGCGATCGAGATTGATCGGCTGCAGCACGAGCAGCTTGTGCGACTGGAGCGCGGCGTCCTTGACGGTCGCGACGACGTCGCCGATCACCCTCGCCATCTGCATGGTCAGCCCTGAATGTCGATCGTGTCGATGACGCCGACGATGGCGGCGTCCACCGGGCAATCCTTCATGCCCGGACGCCATTCGCGCCGAGCTGCCGCTGACGATGAGGACGGTTTCGCCGACGCCCGCATCCACGGTGTCGACGGCCACGAGGTGATTACCTTCTGGATTGCCGGCCGGATCGATCGGACGCACAACGAGCAGCTTGTTGCTGACCAGGCGCTCGTCCTTCCGTGTGGCGACGACCGTGCCGACGACTTTGGCAATGATCATGAGAGCTGCGTCGGAGGCAAGGAGAAGGCCGAGTGCGCGCCTACCTGCCCTGCCTTTGCCTTGCCTGCCTACCCTTTCGCCGCTTTCCCGATCGGCAGCACGTCCTCGAGGTTCGCGTGCGGGCGTGGAATCACGTGGACGGACACCAGCTCGCCAACGCGCCGCGCGGCGGCGGCGCCGGCGTCAGTCGCGGCCTTGACGGCCGCAACGTCGCCGCGAACGATAGCCGTGACGTACCCGGCGCCGATCTTTTCCCACCCGACGAGGGTGACCTTTGCGGCCTTGACCATGGCGTCGGCGGCTTCGATCATCGCCACCAACCCTTTCGTCTCGACCATTCCCAGCGCCTCACCCATTGCTCGTCCTCCGTGCCACGCTACGTTCTGGTAGCCAGTTGCCTGACGGCCTCGTCGATGAGCGCCGTCAACTGCGCGTATGTTAGCCGAATCTCGCCGTTCGTACCTACCGTGAGCCGGCCGGGGCCGCCGGCGACGCTCGTGTCAGGCACGAGGCGTTCACCGGGCGCGTTCGGCGCGTACACCACCTGGCACGACGGATCGACGTCGGCGCCATCAGGGAGCGGATCCGCGCAGATGGGCGCTGGCGCCGCAATGCCGTACTGGCCGCGCAGCGCCTGCAGCCGGTCGACTTCTTCGCGCGAGATCAGATGCTCCCGGCCGAGCAGGCGCGCGACCAGGCTGATCTTCGCGAAATGCTCGATCGTCTCCATCTTGTAGTAGGCGCCAAACAGATCGCGGCCGAGCGCGAGTGCGCCGTGATTGGCGAGGAGCAGCGCATCGTGCGCCTTGACGTACGGCGCGACGCTGTCCGCGAGCTCGCGCGTCGAAGGCGTGCCGTACTCGGCGATGGGAATCGCGCCGAGCGTCGTGATGACCTCGGCGAGGACCGCGCGGTCGAGCGGAATGCCGGCAACCGCGAAGCCGGTCGCGAGCGCCGGATGCGCGTGGACGACCGCGCCGACATCCGGACGCTCCCGGTACGCGACCAGATGCATCAGGATCTCGGACGATGGCTTTCGGCCCGGGGCGCCGGCGATCAAGCCGCCGCTCAGGTCGGTGACGCACATCATGTCGGGGGTCATGAAGCCCTTCGACACGTTCGACGGCGTCACCAGGAGGCGGTCCGGCGCGATTCGGACGCTGATGTTCCCGTCGTTCGACGCGACGAACCCGCGCGTCCAGAGGCGCCGGCCGACCTCGACGATGTCGGCGCGCAGTTGATCGAGCGCGTCAGTGGTCATCGCGACCGCGCCGGCTGGGCCGCGGCATAGGCGTCACGGCACGCCGCCGAACAGAAGTAGGTCGCACTGGCCCCGGATCCGGCGGCCAGCGCCTTCTCCTTGGGGATATAGGTGCCGCAATTCGGGTCGCGCACCAGCTCGCCGCCGAGCCGTTCCGGGCGGCGGGCCTTGGCGCCGTCCTGCAGCGGCCGCCGCGGCGGAAACAGCCAGCGCAGGACCAGGCGCAGCACCATCAGGATCAACAGAATCCGGAAGATCCACGGCAGAATTCTCATGGGCGCGGCTCCGTGCCACCGCGGCCCTTCGCGCCCGGCTCCGGGGTGTGCTGTCCCTTGATGCCGTCGAGGCCCTGCCGCGCGATGCGCGCTTCGGCGCTGTCGGGCGCGATCGCGATCACCCGCTGCCACGACGCGGCGGCGCCCTCCATGTCTTTCTTGCCCATCGCCAGGAAGATGCCCTGGTTGAGGAGTGTCTTGACGTGTTTCTGATCGATCGCCAGCGAGTAGTCCACCTGCTTCAACGCGCGATCGAGCTCGTTCACCGAAAAGTAGGCGACGGCCAGATCGGTGCTGACGTTGACGTTCTTCGGCGCGAGCTTCAGGGCCGCTTCATACCAGGGGATGGCCAGATCGAACCGCCGCGCGTCGAAGTACAGGTTCGCGAGGTCCGTGCGGACGGTGGCGTCAGTCGGCCGGGCCTTGGCCTGCGCCTCGAGATCGGCGACCCGGGCCGCGTCGACGACTGGCGTGTTCTGGTCGGACGCCGATGGGGCCGCCGCCTGGGCGGACGGCGCCGGCGCCGGACCCGGCGCCACACGTTGTGTGCCGATAATCCAGCCAACGAGGACGCCAAATATGGCGCCCGAGAGTCCAAACGTCCACGCGTCGCGCTTCACCCTGCCGACCTCATCCGATCATATCTTCAGGACGTCGAGATAGTCCCGCACCGCCCGATCAAGGCCAACCCAGATCGCGTGACTGATCAGCGCATGGCCAATCGACACTTCCGCTAAATGGGGAAGGGTCCGAAACAACATCAAGTTCTCGAGATCGAGATCGTGCCCGGCGTTCACGCCGACGCCGAGCGAGTGCGCCAGCTCGGCGGCGGCACGGTAGCTCGCGAACGCCTGCCGGCCCGACGCCTCGCCGGCGGCAAAGGCCCGCGCGAACGGCTCGGTATAGAACTCGACACGGTGGGCGCCGAGCCGGGCCGCCCAGCGCACCGGCGCTTCCTGCGGATCGACGAAGAGGCTGATCCGGATCCCCGCGGCCTTGAGCTGCCGAATGACGCCGGCCAGCTGATCGGGCGACGTCTCGGCCGGCCAGCCCGCCTGACTCGTCACCTCGCCAGCGATCACCGGCACCAGCGTGCACTGGTCCGGCCGCGCGCTGAGCACGAGATCGACGAAGCCCGGTCGCGGATCGCCTTCGATGTTGAATTCGACCTTCGACGAGCTCCGCCGGCGGGCGATCAAGGCGCTGATGTCGGTGACGTCCGTGGCGCGGATGTGACGCTCGTCCGCTCGCGGATGCACCGTGATGCCGGGCGCGCCCGCCTGCAGGCAGGTCTCGACCGCGCGGACGACACTCGGCACGGCCCCCCCTCGCGAGTTGCGCAGGGTCGCGATCTTGTTGACGTTGACCGACAGTTTGATCATCGATGGCTCAGCCCAGCGTGGTCCGGACGGCGTCGGCGATTTCTTCCGCCCAGGCCTGGACGGACGCCTGGTCGGGGCCTTCGATCATGACGCGCAGCAAGGGCTCGGTGCCCGAATAGCGAACGAGGACCCGTCCGCGACCGGCCAGCGCCGCGTCGACGCGCGCGATGGCGGCTTGAATCTCGGGCACGTCGGCGACGTCGCGCTTGTCGCGCACGCGGACGTTGGTCAACGTCTGCGGATAGGTCACCAGCTCGGCCGCGAGATCGGCGAGCTCGCGCCCTGTCTCCGCCATCACGCGGAGCACCGCCAGCGCGGTCGCCATTCCGTCGCCGGTCGGCAGATGCTCGGCCATGATCACGTGACCGGACTGCTCGCCGCCGAGCACGTAGCCGCCATTGATCATCGCTTCCATCACGTACTTGTCGCCGACCGGTGTCCGAAGCAGCTGGACGCCATGCTGCGCAAACGCGATCTCGAGACCGATGTTGCTCATCACCGTCGCCACCACGGTGTCGCCGCGGAGCGCGCCTCGCCGTTTGTACTGCAGGCCGAGCATCAGGAGCACGGCATCGCCATCCACAATCCGGCCGCGATGGTCGACGAAGATCGCGCGATCGCCGTCGCCGTCGAACGCGACGCCCAGGCGGCACCCTGCGGCGACGACCGCCGCCGCGAGCTGCGCCGGATGGGTGGAGCCGCACGCCAGATTGATGTTGCGGCCGTCGGGAGCGTCGCCCAGGACGATGAGCGAAAACCCGAGCGACTCGAACAGCTCTTTCGCCGTCGCGGTCGTCGCCCCGTTGGCGAGGTCGATTGCGATCCGCGCGCCCTCCAGCGGGCCGGACGACGGCAGCAGCCGGCGCACGTGGTCGAGGTAGGCGCCGGTGAAGTGGCCGTCGGCGAGATCGGCCTGCGCCGACGTCGGGACCTTCCAGCTCGCGTCCGCCATGATGGCTTCGACGGCGCGCTCGTCGCGCTCGCTGAACTTCTCCCCCTGACCGGAAAAAACCTTGATCCCGTTGTCCGCGTACGGATTGTGTGACGCCGACAGCACGACGCCGAGATCGACGTCGAGCGCACGAGCGAGAAAGGCGACGCCCGGCGTCGGCATGATCCCCGCGGTCATCACCGCGGCGCCCTCCGAGACCGCCCCGCGGGCGAACTCGCGCTCGATCCACTCGCCACTCTCGCGCGTGTCCCGGCCGAGAATGATCTTCAACGGCCGATCGGTCCGCCGCTCGCGGACGACGGCGGCGCCAAGACGCGCGACCGTCTGGGGGTCGAGCGGCCAGACACCCGCGACACCGCGGACGCCGTCCGTGCCGAAGAGACGAGGCGGCGACGCCATCAGCGAATCACCACCAGCGACAAACGCCGGGCGCACGGCGACCGTCGCCAGGGTTCCGCCGACTTCCGCCCGCACCGGCACCTGATGGCGCCCGGGCGGGAGCCCTGCCAGATCGATGTACGCCATCACCGTGCCCGGATCGAGCCGGGTGAGCATCGCGCGTGAACCTCGGACCGTCACGGACACGGCGGAAGGATCCGCCTGAAACTGCCGGCCCGGCCCGAGATTGCGGGCGGTCACCGCGGTGCCGTCGAGCGTCCGATCGTCGACGTCGGACCGCTCGAGACGCAGCGTCACCGCGTTCGGCTCCACCTGCGCGACTTCGACGCCGATCGGCGCGACGATCTGATCGGCGCGGACGGGCAACTCCAGCCAGCCCGGCTGCTGCCCCGCCAAATCGACGACGACGCTCATCTGGTAGGACTGAATCTGGCTGATCTGGCTGACGACGCCACGAACGTGGACGTCGACCGCCTCGGTCTGTCCGGCAATCTCCATCCCGGGCGGGACGTTGCGATAGTTCACCGATACGCCCGTGACGTTGCGCTCGACCTGCGGGCCGCTCACCGTGAACCACAGCGCGGTGCCGAGCGCGAGCGCGGCCAGCTTCAATCCCACGTTGCGAAGCGGATGCCAGGCCATCAGGCTTCCGTCTCCGCCGGCAACGTGTCCGTCTCGTGGCGGCGTTTGAGCAGAATCAGCTCTTGCAACCGCGTCCGCAGCGATTCGGGAGACAGCCGGCGCTCGAGCCGGCCGCGCAG
Source organism: uncultured Acidobacteriota bacterium (assembly GCA_963816795.1). Lineage (GTDB taxonomy): Bacteria > Acidobacteriota > Vicinamibacteria > Vicinamibacterales > SCN-69-37 > CAWFLT01. The sequence goes on from CAWFLT010000014.1 coordinate 689,474, forward strand.
CGAAAGCGAGACCTCACCGCGCTCTTCGGACACGATCACGGCGATGGCGTCCGACTCCTCCGTCAGCCCGATCGCCGCGCGATGTCGTGTCCCCAAGTCGCGATCCAGTTTCGGATTCACGCTCAGCGGCAGGAAGCACGCCGCCGCCGCAATGCGATCCTCGGCAATGATCACCGCGCCGTCGTGGAGGGGCGTGCCGGGCTTGAAAATCGTCGTCAACAGGTCGTAGCTGACCGCGGCGTCAACGGGAATGCCGCTCTCGACGTAGTTCCGCAGTCCGATGACCCGTTCGAAGACGATGATGGCGCCGGTCTTTGATTTGGCCAGCAGGCCGGCGGCGGTCATGACTTCTTCAATCGTTTCCTGGGCCCGCTCGGTCCGCGCGAAGTAACGGAAGAACGGCGCCCGGCCGATGTGCGACAGCGCACGGCGGATGTCCGACTGGAACAGCACGATGGCGGCAATCACGACGTACGCCAGCACGTTCCGAATCAGCCACGACACGGTCTGCAGCGGAAACAATTGCGAGATGTAGAACAGCAGCAGCACCAGGACGCCGCCCGTCGCCATCTGCATGGCGCGCGTGCCCTTGATGAGCTTGAGCGCCTCGTAGATCAGCAACGAGACGATCAGGATGTCCACGACATCCCACCACGTCATCGCCGGCCGATCCAGCAGCGCACGAAATTGCGACATCAGCGATGACAGCGTATCAAATGGCCCAATGCCGAAGGTGCAGTGGGCGGGCCCCAACCCGGCCCGCCCTACGTACTGCGCAGACTCCTAGCGCCCTTCTCCCCGAACCAGGTCCGCCACCCGGACGACGTCCACCATCGGCGCGACGTCGTGGACGCGGACGATGTGGGCGCCGAGCAGCACGGAGGCGGCAACGGCCGCGGCAGTGCCCCATTGGCGCTCGGCAGCAGGCCTGGTACCGGTCGCGCGCTCGAGGAAGGACTTGCGCGACGGCCCGCTCAGGATCGGAAAGCCAAGCGCGGCCAGCACCGGCAGTCCCGCCAACGCCGCGAAGGTATGTTCCGCCAGTTTGGCGAAGCCCAGCCCTGGATCGAGGATGATTCGCTCCGCGGCGATCCCGGCGGCGATCGCGGCCGCCGCCCGCGCACCGAGCTCCGCGGCCACTTCAGCCGCGACATCGTCATACGACGCCTGCGCGTACATGTCCGACGACCGTCCCCGGTTGTGCATCAGCACGACGGCGGCGCCGCGGCGCGCGATGACACCGCCGATCGCCGGATCGTAGGTCAGCGCGCTGATGTCGTTGACGATCGCGGCGCCGGCGTCGATCGCGCGATCGGCGACCTCGGCTTTGTAGGTATCGACGGAAATCGGCGCGTTGACGTGTCCGCGCAGCCCCTCGATCACGGGCAGGACCCTGGCGAGCTCCTCGCCGGCCGAGAGCACCTGCGCGCCCGGCCGGGTCGACTCGCCGCCGATGTCGAGCAGGTCTGCACCCTGCGCCACCATCGTCTTCGCGTCAGCGATCGCGACATCGGGATCGAACCGCACGCCGCCATCGGAAAACGAATCGGGCGTGACGTTCACGATCCCCATGACGAGGGTCCTGGGACCCAGGAACAGCTCGCCATTGCGGGGGAGAAGAACGCGGAAAGGTTGGCGCCGGTGTTCTATTCCTGCCCCACCGGCTTGCCGAGCGACGGCACCATCGGCGCGCGTTCAGGCGATTCGCGGCGCGTGCCGTCGGTCACAGAGGACGACGGTGCCGGCACGGGCTCGGCGAGCGGGAGGCCTTTGACGAGCTGCAGCACCTGCTCGGCGTCGAGCACCTCGCGGATGAGGAGCTCATCGGCAATCTTCAGGAGGATCGGCTTGTTCTCGGTCAGGACCTGACGCGCCCGCTCGTAGTTGTCCATCACGAACTTCTTCACTTCCTGGTCGATCCGGACGGCGGTGTCCTCGCTGTAGTCCTGCGACTTCGCGATCTCACGCCCGAGGAAGATCTGCTCCTCGCGCTTGCCGAACGTGAGGGGCCCCATGCCGTCGCTCATGCCCCACTCGCACACCATCTTGCGAGCGAGCTCGGTGACGCGCTCGAGGTCATTGCCAGCACCCGTCGTCAGCCGGCCGTTGGTGATCTCTTCAGCGATGCGCCCGCCGAGCAGAATCGCGAGCTGATCCTGCAGGTAGTCGCGCGAATAGTTGTGCTTGTCGTCGACCGGCAACTGCATCGTCACGCCGAGGGCCATGCCGCGCGGGATGATCGTGACCTTGTGGACGGGATCGGCGTTGGGCAGCACCGCGGCGAGCAGCGCGTGGCCCGCCTCGTGCACGGCCGTGATGCGCTTCTCCTCCTCAGTCAGGATCATCGATCGGCGCTCCGAGCCCATCAGGACCTTGTCCTTGGCGAACTCGAAGTCGGCCATCCGCACGACCTTCTGGTTGTACCGCGCCGCGTTCAGCGCCGCCTCGTTGACGAGGTTGGCCAGATCGGCGCCGCAGAAACCTGAGGTGCCCCGCGCCAGGACGCGGATTTCGACGTCGTCCGACAGCGGAATCTTCTTCGTGTGGACGATCAGGATCCCTTCGCGTCCCTTGACGTCGGGACGGCTCACGACGATCCGCCGGTCGAACCGGCCTGGACGAAGGAGCGCGGGATCGAGCACGTCGGGACGGTTGGTGGCCGCGATCAGGATGACGCCTTCGTTCGATTCGAAGCCGTCCATCTCGACGAGCAACTGGTTGAGGGTCTGCTCGCGCTCGTCGTGTCCGCCGCCGAGGCCGGCGCCACGGTGCCGGCCGACGGCATCGATCTCGTCGATGAAGATGATGCACGGCGCGTTCTTCTTGCCCTGCTCGAAGAGGTCACGGACGCGCGAGGCACCGACCCCGACGAACATCTCGACGAAGTCCGAGCCGCTGATCGAGAAGAACGGCACGTTGGCTTCACCCGCGACCGCGCGGGCGAGGAGCGTCTTGCCGGTGCCAGGCGACCCCATGAGCAGGACGCCCTTGGGGATGCGGCCGCCCAGCTTCTGAAACTTCTGCGGTTCGCGCAGGAACTCGATGATCTCCTGCAGTTCGTCCTTCGCTTCGTCGGCGCCGGCGACGTCCTTGAACGTCACCTTCTTCTGCGTGCTCGACGACAGCTTCGCGCGACTCTTGCCGAACGACAGGGCCTTGTTCCCGCCGCTCTGCATCTGCCGCATGATGAAAATCCAGAAGCCGATCATCAGCACGATCGGCGCGTACTGCAGCAGGAGCATCGTCCAGGGACTGGCCGAGACGTCCTCGGCGGTGACCTTGACGCCGCCAGCTTCCAGGAGATTCGGCAGCCCTTCGTAGCCGCAGCCCTGGCAGGCGGGAACGACCGTGTAGAAGACCTTGGCCTCGCTGCCCTTGAACTTGCCGGTGACCTGGTTGCCGCGGAGGACGACCTCCTCGACCTGCTGGCCCTTCACCTTGGCGATGAAGTCGTTGAACGGGATGGTGGTATCCGCCCGCTGGAGGTTCGAAAACGACCAGATCGCGGCGCCGATCACGATGATGATCAGCCAGAACAGAAGACTCTTCAAAGTTGAATTCATTGCGGCTTCCGCATCTCCAAGATTACCACGCCCGCTTCAGGCGCCGTGACCCGGCACTCCTCGGCAAGGGCCACGCCCGCCACCCACAGAATCCGGCCCTGCCGGTCGACCACGACCGGGACGAGGTGCCGTTCTGCCCGCGGTACTTTCCGATCGACGAACAGGTCCTGTAACTTGCGACGTCCTGGCGCCCCCAGTGGCCGGAACCGATCGCCCGGCCGCCAGTACCGAACCTCCAAGGGAGGGTTGACGGCGCCCGCCTGGAGCAGCACCACCGTCCCGTTCGACCCTGGACCGGCGCGAAGGTCCCCAGGATTTCCCACCCCTGCCGCGATCGTCACACCGGACTCGGGCAGCGTCACGGTCCCCGGCAGATCGAGCGGGTGCACCGTCCCGCGATGTGCTCCCTGTTCTCTTCGACCCCGGGAACCGCCGTTCGGCCAGCGCCCGGCCAGGGTCAGGTGGTCACCCTGACGGTCAGCCACCAATTTGGGCAGGTCGACGTGCCCGCCAGGCCTATCGGCACGAGCCAGGGTCCAGACCGCCTCGATGTGGCGGGCCGACAACGCGGCCAGCGGCGCGACGTCGGACGCGACGTCACGAATCAACCGGCGTCCAATCGCAGGCGGTAACGAGGCAAGGCGCGCGGCGGAGACGGTGATGGCCGCCGGCCCAGGGGTTGAACCATCGCTACTGGATAAGACGATCGCCGGCCGGTGTTTGATTGCGGCGTCAAGAAAAAATCGCTCGTCGTCCGCGCTGTGGGCGGCACACCGGGCCAGGGCGGCGGCGCAACCGGGTGCGATCGCCTCGAGTCGCGGCAGGACCTCGTGACGAATCCGATTGCGGGGGATGGTGAGGGTCAGATTCGACGAGTCTTCGCGAAACGCCTCGCCTCGCGCCTCGAGGGCGCGGCGCAAGTCGGCCCGCCGGCAGTCGATCGCCGGACGCACGACGCGGCCCCAGCGCGGCCGGATGCCCGAGAGGCCGCGCGTGCCGGCACCGCGCAGCAGGCGCAGTAACACCGTCTCGGCCTGATCGTCGAGGGTGTGGCCGGTGGCGACGACCGTCGCCCCCAAGCGTCCGGCCGCGTCGTGCAGGGCGCGGTATCGCGCGCCGCGCGCCGCCGCTTCGATCGACACGCGCCGCGTCCGCGCATCCGCCGCCGCGTCGACGCGCACGCACTCGATCGGCCAGCCGGCGCGCGCTGCGAGCGCGACGCAGAACTGCTCGTCGTCGTCCGACTCGCGGCCGCGCAACTGGTGATTGACGTGGATCACTCCCGCCAGCGCCGCGCCGCCGCGCGACGCCAGGTCGGTCAGGATCCAGGCGAGCGCGACGGAGTCCGGGCCGCCCGAGAGCGCCACGGCCACCCGGTCGGTCGGCAGGTACAGCCCGCGCGCGCGCACCGTCCGCGCGACGCGACGCACCAGGGTGATCATGGCAATGGGGCAATGGGGCAATGGGGCAATGGGGCAATGGGGCAATGAGAAACAGCCAAGGGACAATCGAGCTCAACGCGGCTCGAAACGCCGTCGCTATTGCCTCATTGCCGCATTGGCTCATTGCCTCATTGAAAAAATGGTGCCGGTGCAGGGACTTGAACCCCGGACCCTGCGGATATGAGCCGCATGCTCTAACCAACTGAGCTACACCGGCAGCAACCTCTGATCATACTTCGGGTGCGCCGGCTGGGCAACGGCCGGCGAGCCTCAGAGATCATCGGCAATCGACAATCGGGGAATCTGCAATGGCAGACACATCGACAATCGCCAATCCCGATGGACAATCGGGCAATCGGCAATCGCCGATCGGCAATCGGGTAATCGAACAATCGGCAATCGAATCGCAATCGGCAATCGGTGACAATCGGCAATCGGCAATCAGCAAGGCTGATGGGTAATCGGGCAATCGCGGATCCCCAAATTTAGAGAATTACCATCGCGTCGCCGTAGCTGTAGAAGTGAAACTGCTCGGCGATCGCGTAGCGGTATGCCGCGAGGATCAGTTCGCGGCCGGCGAAGGCCGACACCAGCATCAGGAGCGACGACTTCGGCAGGTGAAAGTTGGTCACCAGGGCGTCGACGACGGCGAAGTGGTGGCCGGGATGGATGAAGAGGTCGGCCTGGCCAGTTGTCGGTCGCACGCCGCCGCGGCCATCGGCGGCCGTCTCGAGCGCTCGCGTCGTCGTGGTGCCGACCGCGATGACGCGGCGCGCCGCGTCGTGCGCCGACCGGATCGCGCGCGCGGCGTCTGGGCCGATGGCGAACCGTTCCGGATCGACCTGGTGGTCCTCGACGCGGTCGACGCGCACGGGTTTGAACGTCCCGTAACCGACGTGCAGCGTGATCGTCGTCCACCCGATGCCAGCCGCAGCGAGAGCGTCGACTGACTGTTGGTCGAAATGCAGGCCGGCGGTGGGCGCCGCGATCGATCCGCGCGCCTTGGCGAACACGGTCTGGTACCGCTCGCGATCGGCGTCGGTGTCCGGCCGCCGGATGTACGGCGGCAGCGGCATGTGCCCGAGGGCGTCCACCGCGGCGTCGATCGTCGGCGCGCCGGACACGACGAAGCGCAGCAGTCGGCGGCCGAAGTGGCGGCGCTCGAGCACTTCCGCGGTCAGCCGCACGCCGGGCGCGCGCGCCTCATCCTCGAACACCATGCGCGCTCCGGGCCGCAGTTTCTGACCGGGATGAACGAGCGCTTCACGATCTGGCCCGTCGCCGGTGCCGAGAAGGAGGCACTCGACGGCGCCGCCGCTCGGATCCCGATGCCCCAGCAGACGAGCCGGCACGACGCGGGTGTCGTTGGCGACGACGAGGTCGCCCGGAGTGAGCAGTCCGGTCAAGTCGGCGAAGGTCGCCTCGTGCCAGGTGCCGAGATCGCGGCGAACGACGAGCAGCCGCGCCTGGCCACGCGGCCGGGGCGCCTGGGCGATCAGCGCCTCGGGAAGGTCGAAGTCGAAGTCGGAGACCAACATGGGGTGCTGGGTGCTGGGTGCTGGGTGCTGGGTGCTGGCTACGGGCCAGATCCAATGCAGCAGCAGTCGATCAGCCACAGACTCAGAAACACCGGCACGGCGACGAGCAGGCCCAGGATCACCGGCCATGATCCAGACGAAGACGTAGTCGCTGCTGGCCGGCGGAAGGCCCGGGCGCGCGTGGCGCTCGAGCAACTGGAGATTGGCGGTGTTGGCGCGCCAGAAGATGTCGCCGACGCTGCCGAGAATTGGAATCGCGCCGATGAGCGCGTCGACGAGCGCGTTGCCCACCATGCGCCCGAGCACCACTTTCGGCACGCGCTGGCGCAGGCCTTGAACCAGCAGCAACACCGTGTACATCGGCGACGCCAGTTCGCCCAGGCCCGGGATCAGCGAGAGGAGCGGATCGATGCCGAAGCGGACTTCGGTGCCAGGAATCCGGAATCGCGCATCGAGCAGATCCGCCCACCATCGAAGCTTGCGCAGCATCGTGTCTCAAGTTCTTACCACGAAGATCACGAAGGCCACGAGGAAGGACGCCAATCCCAAAGTCCCTTCGATGCGCTCCAAATGCGCTTCGTGGTGAAAGATCGAGATCAGTAGAATGTCGCCGCATGCGGGTGTGGCCAGGAACACCGTCTCCACTCGGCGCGACGTGGGACGGCGCGGGCGTGAACTTCGCGCTCTTTTCCGAGCACGCGACCGCCGTGCACCTCTGCCTGTTCGACGGCGCGAGTGCAGAGCTCGAAACGACGAGCGTGCCGCTCCGCGAGCGCACCGATCGCATCTGGCACGCCTATCTGCCTGATGCGCGTCCCGGGCAGCACTATGGCTACCGGGTCTACGGCCCGTGGGCGCCGGCGCATGGCCACCGGTTCAATCCGGCCAAGGTCCTGCTCGATCCCTACGCACGCGTGATTGGCCGGATGCCGCGATGGCATCCGTCGCTGTACGCCTTCGAAGCTGGCACGCATGGCGACGGCTCGCCGGACCAGACCGACAGCGCGCCCTATGCGGCGCTCGGCGTCGTGCCCGAGTCGCGCCACGGATCGACCGAGCGGCGATCCGATCGGCCGCACACGCCGTGGCATCAGACGGTGATTTACGAACTGCACGTCAAGGGCATGACGGCGCTCCATCCGCTGGTGCCGCCTGATCTGCGCGGCACGTTTCTCGGGCTTGGCGTCGGAGCCGGTCATCCGGCACTTGAAGAGCCTGGGCGTCACGGCCGTCGAGCTCATGCCGATCCACGCGCACTTCGACGAAGCGGCGCTCGTCAAGCGCGGGCTGACCAACTACTGGGGCTACAACACGCTCAACTACTTCGCGCCCGACGCCCGCTTCGCGACCTCGCGGTCGCCGCTCGATGCGGCGCGCGAGTTTCAAGATCATGGTGCGGACGCTCCACGCCGCCGGACTCGAGGTGATCCTCGACGTGGTCTACAACCACACCGCGGAAGGCGATCACGAAGGGCCGACGCTCTCGTTCCGCGGCATCGACAACGCCAGCTACTACCGCCTGGAGCCCGGCCGGCTCGCCCGCTACCAGGACTTCACCGGCACGCGGCAACACGCTCAACATGCAGTCGCCGCACGTTCTGCAGCTCATGATGGACAGCTTGCGCTACTGGGTCGAGGACATGCACGTCGACGGGTTCCGCTTCGATCTGGCGTCGGCGCTGGCACGAGAGGCTGTACGCGTTCGATCGCCTCTCGTCGTTTTTCGACGTCATCCAGCAGGATCCGGTCCTCTCGCGGGTCAAGCTGATCGCCGAGCCGTGGGACGTCGGCGACGGCGGCTATCAGGTCGGCAACTTCCCGCCGGGCTGGACGGAGTGGAACGGCCGGTATCGCGACGCCGTGCGGCGGTTCTGGCGCGGCGACCGCGGCCTGCTGCCGGAAGCTCGCGACGCGCCTCGGCGGCAGCAGCGACCTCTACGGTCCGGCCGGCCGTCAGCCGCACGCCAGCGTGAACTTCGTCACGGCGCACGACGGGTTCACGCTCGCGGATCTCGTGTCGTACACGGAGAAGCACAACGGCGACAACGGCGAGCACAACCGCGACGGCGAATCGCAACAACCTGAGCTGGAACAGCGGCATCGAAGGGCCGTCGGCCGATCCGGCGGTCCGCGCAGGCCCGCCTGCGCCAGCGCCGCAACTTCCTGCTGACGCTCCTGATCTCGCAAGGCGTGCCGATGCTGAGCGGCGGCGACGAGCTGGGCCGGTCGCAGCACGGCAACAACAACGCGTACTGTCACGACTCGCCGCTCAGTTGGACGGCGTGGGACGTCCCCGCCGACGAACTGGCCTTCCGCGGCTTCGTCGAACGGCTCGCGGCGCTCCGCAGATCGCAGCCGGTGCTGCGCCGCAAGACGTTTCTCCGCGGCCGTCGCGACGGAGATCCCGATGTGCTCTGGCTGCGACCCGGCGGCGGCGAACTGACCGATCGCGACTGGCACGATCCGCACCAGCACGCCCTCGGCATGCTCCTCGACGGCCAGGCGATCCGGGAACTCGCCGCGCACGGCGAACGCGTCGTCGGCGACACGCTGCTGATCTGGTTGAATGCGTCGGCGACCGACCTGCTGTGCCAGTTCCCGCGCCGCCTCGACGGCCACGCGTGGGAGGAACTGCTCAACACCGAGGACCCGGATCGCTTCGGCGTCCGCGTCCCCGGCGGCGCCATCCTCAGAATCGGCAGCAGAAGCGCGGCGATCTTTCGGTTGACGTAAGACGCGGACGTCAGAAAACCTTCAACATGAAGACGTGAAGGGTTGAAGACGATCTTGGGCAACCTAGCGGATCAGGAACTGACGCTTCCTCGAAGTTGAAGCGCGCGAGATGGCCCGCCGCCGTGACCACCGGCGATCAGAAATGCAGCGGGACCCGCTTCACGTGCTTCGCTCGTCGGACATGCCGTGACGTGGCCAGAAGTCTTGACTCCCTGGTAGACGCGGCCAGCAAAGCCTATTGTTAGCCCTTCTTCACGATCTTCACGTTGAGGCTTTTTGGCGTGCGCCCTTCTACTCCTAGAGACTCCAGCGAAGCAGCACCGACCCGACCGTGAATCCGGCGCCGACCGACGCGAGCAGGATGAGATCCCCGCGTTTCAAGTGGCCGTCCTTTCTGGCCTCGGCGAGGGCGAGCGGGATCGTGCCCGCGGTCGTGTTGCCGTACTTCTCGAGATTGATGATGACCTTCTCGGGCGGCAGGCCCAGCCGCTGCGTTCCGGCTTCGATGATGCGGCGGTTGGCCTGGTGCGAGACGAACATGTCGATGTCGTTGGCCGTGAGGCCGTTGCGATCCAGGATGCGGCGCGAGATCTCCTCGGTCATCTTGACCGCAAACTTGAAGACCGTGGCGCCGTCCTGCTTCACGAAGTGCAGCCGTTGATCGACCGTCTCGTGCGACGCCGGACGCCGGCTCCCGCCCGCGGGCATGCACAGCGCCGGACCACCGGTGCCGTCCGTGATGTGGAGAAAATCCAGAATCGCCGGTTCGCCCGCTCCCGCCGCGGAAACGACCGCCGCGCCGGCGCCGTCGCCGAAGAGCACGCAGGTCGACCGATCGGTGTAGTCGATGATGCTCGACATCACGTCGGCGCCGACGACGAGCGCGTGCTCGGAAGCGCCGGTCGCCACCTGCTGATACGCAATGCTGAGCGCGTAGGTGAAGCCGGAGCAGGCGGCGCCGAGGTCAAAGCCCCACGCGTTGACCGCGCCGATCTTCGCCTGGAGTGTGCACGCCGTGCTCGGGAAAATCGTGTCAGGGGTGGTCGTGCCCACGACAATGAACCCGATGTCTTTCGGGGTCAGGCCCGCCTCCGCGATCGCGCCGAGCGCCGCCGGCGCCGCGATGTCCGAGGTCGCGACGCCGGGATCGACAATGTGCCGCTCGCGGATGCCCGTGCGCTGGAGGATCCACTCGTCGGAAGTCTCGACCATCTTTTCGAGATCGAAGTTCGACAGCACGCGAGGCGGGACGTACGTCGACAGCCCCGCAATCTTGACCGGTCTCAACCCAGCTACCACAGACGTTCCTTTCCCGGAGCGATCAATCCAAAATACTCGTACGCCCGCGCCGTGGCGACGCGCCCGCGCGAGGTGCGATCGAGGAAGCCGATCTGAATGAGATACGGCTCGTAGATGTCTTCGATCGCGTCTTTCTCCTCGCCGATGGCCGCGGCCAGACTGTTCAGCCCGACCGGACCGCCGGCAAACTTGTCGATGATCGTGCGCAGCAACCGCCGGTCGGATTCGTCGAAGCCGTGCGCGTCCACCTCGAGCAGCTGCAGCGCATCCTGGCAGACAGTGCCGGTGACCCGTCCGTCCGATCGCACCTGCGCGAAATCCCGGACGCGACGCAGGAGCCGGTTCGCGATGCGCGGTGTGCCGCGGGACCGGCGGGCGATTTCCTGCGCCGCCTCGGGCGCAATCTCCACGTTCAGGATGCGCGCCGACCGCGTCACAATCTCGGTGAGGTCGGTCTCGTCGTAGAAGTCGAGGCGGTGGACGATGCCAAACCGCGATCGGAGCGGCGCCGTCAGCAGCCCCGCCCGCGTCGTCGCCCCGATGAGCGTGAACGGCTGCACCGGCAGCTTGGTGGACCGCGCGCCCGGCCCCTGTCCGATCATGATGTCGATTTCGAAGTCCTCCATCGCCGAGTAGAGCTTTTCCTCGATCGCCGGACTCATCCGGTGGACTTCGTCGATGAAGAGGACGTCGCGCGGCTGCAGGTTGGTGAGAATCGCGGCGACGTCGCCGGGCTTCTCGAGCACGGGACCGGACGTCGAGCGGACCGTGACGCCGAGCTCGTTGCCGATGACATAGGCGAGCGTCGTCTTGCCGAGTCCTGGCGGGCCGAACAACAGCACGTGATCGAGCGCCTCGCCGCGTTGCCGCGCGGCCGCGATCGACACGTCGAGATTGCGGCGCACACGTTCCTGGCCGATGTACTCGTCGAGGAGCCGCGGGCGCAGCCCGGCTTCGTACTGGGCATCATCGTCCAGCCGGGACGCGTTGACGAGGCGAGGATCGACGGTCATCGGACGAGCTCGCGCAGTATCGCACGGAGCAGATCCTCGAAGGCCCGCGTCTCGAGCGTACGCAGGACCTTGTCGACAGGTTTTTCAACCGTGCCGCGTTGATAGCCGAGATTGGCGAGCGCCGACAGGAGGTCGTCGCGAAGGTCGCCGTCCGTCGCGCGTCCCCGCCGGCATGTCAGGCACGGCAATCTGCGGCAGCCGATCCTTGAGCTCCAGCACCAGCCGCTCGGCGGTCTTCTTGCCGACGCCGGGAATGCGCGTCAGCCTGGCGACGTCCGCGGACGAGATCGCGCGCACCAGCTCGGGCGGCTCGATGCCGGAGAGCACCGAGAGCGCGACCTTCGGCCCGATGCCGCTCACGGAAATCAGCCGCTCGAAGAGGGAGAGCTCGAGCGCCGTGGCAAAGCCGAACAACTGCAGTGCGTCTTCGCGGACGTGGGTGTGAATGCGGAGGGTCACGCGCCCGCCCGGCTCGCCGGCGGCGTAGAACGTCGGCAGCGGCACGATGACGGCATAGCCGACGCCGCCGACATCGACGATGAGCCGCTGGACGTTTTTTTCGAGCAGCGTGCCGGAAAGGTGCGCGATCACCGAAGCGGCCGTCTCGTCACTTCATCGAGCTTCACGTGACGCCAGCTCCGAAGATGACGAGGCGGGCGCGCGGCCGACACGGCGCGCCCCATCGGGCCCGCCGTATGCGCATGGCAAATCGCCACCGCGAGCGCGTCGGCGGCGTCGTAGGGCGAGGGTGGCGTCTCGAGACGCAGCAGCAGCGTCACCATCTGCTGCACCTGCGTCTTCTCGGCCCGGCCATGGCCGACGACCGCGAGCTTGATCTCGGCCGGCGTGTATTCGACAACCGGCAACCCGGCCTGAACGGCCGCGAGGACGGCGACGCCGCGCGCGTGACCCAGCACGAGCGCGCTTCGCACGTTGCGAGCATGAAACAGATCTTCGATGACGACGCAGGCCGGCTGGGTGGCCTCGAGCAGCCTGACCAGGCCGTCGTGGATGAACTTCAGTCGATCCGGAAGCGGCAGTCCGGCCGGCGGCGTGACGGCGCCGCAGGCCAGGAGGCGGTGGCGGCTGCCATCGGTATCGACGCAACCGTAGCCGGTGCGGACGGACCCGGGATCAATCCCGAAGACCTTCACGCCAGCGAGGCCTCGATCTCCTGCTCTTCGATGTCGACGTTCGACCACACGTTGCGGGTATCGTCGTGCTCTTCGAGCGCTTCCATCAGTTTGAGCATCTGCTGCGCCTGCCTGCCCTCGAGCTTGATGTAGTTCTGCGGCAGCATCGCGACTTCAGACGCATCCGGGGTGATGCCGAGCTTCTTCACGGCTTCGACCACGGCGGCATGCACTTCGGGCGTCGACACGATTTCCCACGCGCTCCCGTCGTCTTTCATGTCGTCGGCGCCGGCATCGAGCGCAGCGGCCATCAGCGCGTCTTCTTCGGCCTTGTCCTTCGAGACCACGATCAGTCCCTTCTTTTCGAACATCCACGCGACGCTGTTCGCTTCGCCGAGGTTGCCGCCGTACTTCCCGAAGGTGTGCCGGATCTCGCCGACGGTGCGGTTCTTGTTGTCGGTCAGCGTATCGACCAGAATCGCGACGCCGCCCGGACCGTAGCCTTCGTACATGACTTCGTCGTAGCTCAGGCCTTCTTCCTCGCCAGTACCGCGCCGAATCGCCCGCTTGATGTTGTCGGCGGGCATGTTGTGCTGCTTGGCTTCAGCGATCACCGTGCGGAGGCGGGGGTTCATGTCGGGATCGCCGCCGCCGTTCCGGGCGGCGACCGTCAACTCCTTGATGAGCCGGGTGAAAACCTTGCCCCGCTTCGCGTCGGCGGCGCCTTTCTTGTGCTTGATCGTATGCCACTTGGAATGGCCGGACATGACTCGCCCTCTTTCGAAAGCCGCTTCGCGGACTCAAGATCCTAGCATGGCGACAGAGAGGTACGAAGGGACACCGCGCGGCGCGAGCTGCGGAGCCGCGCCGCGCGCCCGAGCGCGGGGGGTGGGCCCCCCGCGCCATCAAGCAAAGTGGACGTTGCCTGCTTTTCTTAGGGCCGCGGGGCCCCACCCCCGCGGCTCGGGCGCTCAGCGCTCACGCGCTTCGCGGTGTCGCAGGGCCCCACCCCCACGCCTCGGGCCGCGCCGCTCCGCGGCGCGGGTGTCTGCGACGCGCCTACCCGTCGTACTTTCCTATCGTTTTCGCGCGAGCACGACCCACACATCCGCCCGGACGTCCCAAGGCCCGCCACGGTAATCGCCGAGCACGGCCTCGATCTCGAAGCCGGCGCGCTCGATACGGGCCAGGGTGGCCTTCATCGGGAGGGTGCGGAAGGTGAGCGAGAACTGGTGGCGGCGGACCGTCCTGCCCCGCCGTTCGACGAACTCCTCGTCGAAGGTCGTCAGGCCCCGACGTCGGTCCTGCCGGACCGATTCGACGAGCGTCAGCGACGCCGCCGCGCCGCGCCGGCCGCGAAGGCTGAGGCGCTTGCGATAGGCCGGCCACTTCGCCAGATCGGGTACGAGATCGACGCCGAGCAGGCCTCCGGGCCTCAGTACGCGGGCCGCTTCGCCGAGCGTCGCCTTGAGCGCGCGGTCGGAGGTCATCGACTGCAACATGCCGTAGGGCGCGATGACCAGACCGACGGTGTCCGCGGGAAACGGCAGCGCGCGCACATCGCCGCGCACGACCCGCGGCCGCTTCGACGCCCGGGCCCGCGCCACGCGCGCCCGCAGCCGCCGAAGCATCGGCGCCGACCGGTCGAGGCCGATCACGTCGCCGTCGCGGGACAGCGGCACGAGCAGCCGCCCCGTCCCGCAACCGAGCTCCAAGGCCGGCGCGGATTCGCGACGAACGATCCGGCGCCAGAACGCGACGTCGCGCCGCCCGAACGTGCGCGCGTTCTCCCAGTCATAGAAGGGGGCGTATTCGTCCCAGCCTCGCGTTCCTCTGTCGGTCAACGGCCTGCCGCCGGGGCGCGAGGCTCTGACAAGTCAGTCCTCATTCAGTACTCCGCCAATCTCCTCGCCGCGTGCTCGATCTCCGCCTCACTTGGCAAAAACGCCTGCTCGAGCGGCGGCGAATACGGTACCGGCGTGTCGAGCGCCGCGACGATGCGGACGGGGGCGTCGAGCCATTCGAACGCGTGTTCCTGGATGATCGCGGCGAGCGATTCGCCGATGCCGCCGGTCTTCGAGTCCTCGTGGACGATGAGCACACGGCCCGTCTGCCGCGCGAGGGTCAGCACGGCGTCGCGGTCGAGCGGCGCGAGCCAGCGCAGGTCGAGGACGCTGGCCTGGATCCCGGTCGCGGCCAGTCGATCGGCGACGCGTGTGGCGGCATGCACGTAGGCGCCATACGAAATGATCGCGAGATCGTCGCCGGCACGGCGCAGGGCGGCGCGGCCGACCGGATGCGGCGGCGGCGCCGCGTCGCCGATCGCCTGTTTGATGCGCGGATCGCGATAGAGGGCGATGTGTTCGTAGTACAGCACCGGGTCGGCGTCGGCCACCGCCGCGGCCATGAGGGCGCGGGCATCGTACGGTGTCGAGGGCACGGCGATCTTGAGGCCCGGGGTGCGATAGAACCACGGCTCGGTGTTCTGTGAATGGTAGGGCCCGGCATGGCGGAGGCCGCCCCACGGCATGCGGACGACCATCGGCACGCTGCCGCCCCAGCGATAGCGAATCTTGGCGGCGTTGTTGACGAGCTGGTTGAAGCCGGTCGCCACGAAGTCGTTGAACTGCATTTCGCCGATCGGCCGCAGGCCGGCGAGCGCAGCCCCCACGCACGCGCCGAGCACGGCGCCCTCCGCGAGCGGCGAATTCACGATGCGGTCGCCGTAGGTCTTGAGCAGCGGCCGCAGCAGCAGAAACGCGTTGCCGTACTGACCGCCGACGTCTTCGCCGAACACGAACGCCCGCGGATCGGCCGCCAGCGCGTCGCCGACGCCGAGCGTCACCGCGTCGAGGAACGTCACGCCCTTCGGATCGAAGGGCGGCGCTTCCTCAATCGCCAACGTCCGCGGTTCGGCAGGCACCCCGCCATCGCGGTCGAGCACCTCGACGCGCCGGCGGTCGACCGGATCGATCGCGAACACGCCGCTGGTCACCTGCGCAGCATCCGGCCAGCCGGCGTGAATCACCGCCTGCGCCTCGGTCTCGATCATGGCTTCAGCGTCGCGCTTCATCCGATCGAGATCGCCGGCGGCGATCAATCCGCGCGCTTCGAGGACCCGGGCATATGCGGGAATCGGATCGCGCGTGCGCCAGAAGGCGTAGCGTTCCGGATCGGCGTAGCCCTGGGGCGTCAGCGGCGGATACTCCCACGAGGCCGGCGGCTCTTTGCCGAGGTAGAGCATGTCGTCGTGATGGGCATGGCCGCACATCCGCATCGCCACGAGCTCGATCAGCGCCGGTCCTTCTCCCGCGCGCGCTCGTTCGGCGGCCCAGGCGAACGCGGCGGCAATCGCCTCGGGATCAGTGCCGTCGATCGTGACGCCCGGCATCCCGTACCCGGCCGCCTTGTCGGCGAAGACGCGGACGGCCGATTGATCGGCGACCGGCGTCGAGAGCGCGGTCTGGTTGTTCTGCAAGCAGAACACCACCGGCAGCCGCCGTGCGGCGCAGAGATTGATCGCCTCGTGCCACTCGCCAAGCGACGAGCCACCCTCACCGATGAACGACACGGCGATCCGGCCGCCGCCAAGCCGCGCGAAGGCGAGGCCCATGCCGGCGACGGTCAGGCTGCTGATCGCCAGCGGCGCCGAGGCGGGCAGGACGCCCCAGTCGAAATCGCCGACATGCAGGTCGCGGCCGTCCATCGGGGGGCCGGCCTTGCCCATCTGCGCGCTCAACACCATCCGGATCGCTGCCGGCTCCGGGCGCATCGCGAGCGCGGCACCGAGATCGCGAATGATGGGACCGATGACGTCACCCTGCCAGGTGCCGTCGGCCGCGCGATACGCCTCCCCGCGGCGAAGCCGGATCGCGGCGCCGTAAATGGCTTCCTGACCAAGCGATCGGAAGCCCTTGCCCTGAAACGGCGTCGAGCCGTAGCGGACTTCGGACCCGGCGAAGAACTGCTTGAGGCGGTTGTCGAGTGCTCGCGTCAGCACCATGCCGCGCAGGAGCTCGCGCCGTTCGTCGCTGGTGAGGCTGTCCGCGATCGCTTCGCGGCGAAGAAAACCGTCGCAGGCCGCGACCAGGGCATCCGACGCCTGCTGAAGCCGGACCTCAACGGCCACACCCGGCGTGGACTCGATGCCGGCGTCGAGCTTCGGCCACTTCGAAGACGTCGCGATGGCCTTGGTGAGCGGCGCGCGCAGCGCCTCGGGCCCGCCCGCGTCGTCGACCGGCGTTCGAGCGGTCACCCGATCGAAGGCCGTGGTGACGAGGCCGAGCGCATACGGATGTTGCTCGGCCACGAAGGCGAGAAACCGCTCACGAAAATCGGGCATGGGTGCCTTGAGTTGGAACGGCGCTAGTCGGCGACCGCCGTCTCGCCCGGCAGGATCGGCCGTGTCCGCGGCAGCAGCCCGCGGCGTGACAGGTTGCCGATGTAGGCGAGCACGCCCCAGAACACCGCGAGCTTGATGACGTCGGAGATCCGCGTCGCCGGCAGCACTTTCCACAGCAGCCACAGCACCGGCTGCGCGATGCACACCGCCCAGACCGATCCGTAGAAGTACCGCCGTTCGGTGCCCTCGCCGCGGGTCGAACGCCCGACACGCGGCAGCAGACCGGCGGCGCCCAGTATCCACATGGTGATGGCGATCGGCAGATACCACGTGTCGTAGATGGCGCGCATCCGCCACGTGCCGTTGATGATCGCGTCGATGAGCCCGGCGCTGTTCAGCACGGCATAGCTCACGACCTCGCTCCAGGCGAACGTGTAGCACACGCGCCGATACAGCGGATTGGGCCGGTCTTCGTTGAACCGCAGGATGTACGGCGCCGGTTCGACGCCGGGCAATCGCCCGCGCCAGCCGGCAATTCCGGTCGCCACGAGGACCGCCAACAGCCACAACATCATCGGGCGCGTCGGCCCATGCGCAAACAGATCGAAGGTAATCGGCCCGGGGGCGATGAAGAAGACCCAGATCCAGATCGGCCAATGCGCGAGCCGGTAACTGACTTTGTTTCGGACACGAAGCGTCCGATCGCTCGAAAGCTCGACACGCTCGGCGTGTCCGTGACGTTGGGCGTACGACGGGGGTAGCAAAATCAACAACCTCGGATGGTCATTCTATGGGATGCGCCCCAATTGCCCCATTTCTTCACTGCCCCATTGCCCCATTGCCCCATTGCCTCATTGCCCCATTGCCTCATTGCCTCATTTCTTTCTGAGCCTCTGCGTCGGCGTCGCGGTCCACGGGTCCTCGGGCCACGGATGCTTGGGATAGCGTCCGCGAAGCTCCCGCCGCACCTCCGGATAGCCGCGCGTCCAGAAACTCGTCAGGTCCATCGTCACCTGGACGGGCCGGCCGTTGGGCGCGAGCAGCTCGAGGGTGACTGGGACGCGGCGCCGCCCGATCCGCGGCGTCTCGGCCAGACCAAACACTTCCTGCAGCTTGACCGCCGCCGAGATACTGCCGTCATCGCGATAGTGCAGCGCGATGTCGCGGCCGCTCGGGACGCGCAGCCGCTCAGGCGCGCGATCGGCGAGCTCGCGCTTGACGTCGTGCGGAAGTGACGCTTCGAGGTCGACGTCGGTCAGCCGCCGCGCACCGGCCGCCGCCTGACGTACGAGATCGGCATAGGTGATCTCGACCTCGGCAAATCGGAGCCGGCGCAGGAGGGCCTCATCCTGGGGCCTGGGTGGCCGGCGGAGCAGTTCGTTCGCGATGAGATCGGCCGCGACGGCGGGATCGGGGGCCATCGGTTGTTCCGAGAGCACGAGCTGGTCGTACCTGCGTGCACGGAATGCGCGCACCGTTCCGGACTCCGCGGTGAGCTCGTGACGGTCCTCGACGGCCGTCGCCTCGAGCCAGTCGCGGTCGAGACCGGTCACGAGCCGCATGAGCGCTTCCTTGCCGGCGCTGCCGCCCGTGACGTCCACGGCGGCAACGAACTCCGCGTCGTAGACGCCGCTTTCGCGCGCCTGTCGCGCGCCTGTTCCGGAGGCCATGACGAAGCGATCGCTCCGTGCGTCACGCCGGCGGGCGACGCGGTCCGGATAGCCGGCCAGCACGGCGCGCCTGAATGCTGTTTCGGTAATGACCGTGGCCGTCGTGTCGCCCAGCACGCTTGCAGCGACCCGCACCAGTTCGCCGGCCACGCGCAGGACGTGGGGTGGGAGCACCTGCTCGCGGTCGACGGCGGCCAGCAGGTCGCACACCGTTGCGCCCTGGCGCGGCGGATTGAAGTGGCGCTCGGAGAGAAGCGCACATGCCCGAGCCGCGATCGGAGCGCCGCGCGCCTCGATGAGCAGGCGTGCCAGCCGCGGATGGAGAGGAATCCGCTGCATCGTGGCGCCGAGCGGGGTCAGACGGGGGTCAGACCGCGGTCTGACCCCCGTCTGACCCCGGTCTGACCCTGGTCTGACCCCGATAGCGCCAAGCCGCGTCAGGAGCGCAAGCGCCGCGTCCATCGCCCCGGGCGGCGGCGCCTCGAACCACTCCAGCGTCCGCGGATCGCCTCCCCACGCGATCACGTCGAGCATCGTGCTGGCGAGATCGACGCGCGCGATCTCCGGTTCGCGATGCGGCCGGAGTCGATCGCGCGCATCCCAAAGGCGCACCGCGATACCGGCTTGCGTGCGCCCGGCCCGCCCTGCGCGCTGGTCGGCCGAGGCCAGGGAGATGCGCTCGAGGTCGAGGCTGTCGATGGCGCGGTCAGGATCGTACCGCGCGACCTTGTGGAGGCCGGTATCGACCACCGCGGTCACGTCGGGCACGGTCAGGGTCGTCTCGGCCACATTCGTCGCGAGCACCACTCGTCGCCCACTGCCCGGTCGCAACGCCTGATCCTGCTCGTCGGCGTCGAGACCGCCGTGAAGCGGCAGGATCGGCACCGCGGCTCCCCGAAGCCGGGAGCCGAGCGACTCCCTGGCACGCCGGATTTCTGGCGCGCCAGGGAGAAAACACAGCACCGCCCCGGTGGTCCGTGGCGAGGGTCTCGGCGATCGCTTCCTCGATGGCCACACCCGGTTGGTAGCTGACCTCGAGCGGCCACTGCCGGCCTGGCACGTCGACAACCGGACAGCCATCGAGAAAGGCCGACACGCGGTGGGCGTCCAGCGTCGCCGACATCACGACGATGCGGAGATCCGCGCGGGCCCGCCAGGCCTGCTTCACGAGCGCCAGGCCAAGGTCCGCATGCAGGCTCCGCTCGTGAAACTCGTCGATGATGACGGTGACGAAATCGCTCAGGAGCGGATCCTGCTGCAGCCTGGCGGTCAGGACACCCTCAGTCGCGACGAGCAGGCGCGTCTCGGGTGAGAAACGACGATCGAACCGGACCTGCCAACCGACCTCCTGGCCGAGTGTCCACCCGCGCTCGTCCGCGATCCGCCGCGCGATCGCGCGCGCCGCGACTCGCCGCGGCTGCAGCAACAGCACCGGCCCGTCGTGAACGAGCGCCGGCGGCACCCGCGTGGTCTTACCAGCTCCTGGTGCGGCAGTGATCACCACGGCACGCGATTGGCGAACGGCGTCGACAATCTCTCGAACGTGCGCGTCAATCGGCAGCTGATCCATGTCATGCCAAGGACACCCGCGCCGCAGAGCGGCGCGGCCCGAGGCGTGGGGGTGGGGCCCCACGCCATTGAGTAAAGTTGGCCGAGCTTTATTGAGGGCGCGGGGCCCCACCCCCGCGCTCGGGCCGCGCGCCGCATTGCGGCGCGCGGGTGTCTGAGGGTTAGTATCTCCCCGTGTCCTTGAAAGAAACCCTGGCCGGCGCGGTGGTCATGGCGCCGATGACGAAGGGCTCGAACCTGCCGTACCGCCAGCTCTGCATCGAACTGGGCGCGCGAGTCCTCGTGAGCGAAATGGTCGTCGCCCGCCGGCTCAAGCAGCGGCGCCGTGGTGAGTTCGCGTTGATTCGGCGGGCGCCCGGCGAGCCGACGTTCGGCGTCCAGCTCGCCGGGAACCGGCCGGATGAGATGGCGTGGGCGGCGGCGCTGGTCGAGGCGCGCGGTGCCGACTTCGTCGATCTCAACTGCGGGTGCCCGATCGATCATTTCACACGGATGGGGCTCGGCGCCGCGCTGGCCCGCCAGCCCGGCCGTGTCGGACGCATCGTCGACGCGATGCGAAAGGCCGTGTCCGTGCCGGTCACCGTGAAGATCCGGCTGGGCTGGAACGCCGAGAAGAAAAATTATCTGGACCAGGTCAAGGCCGTCGTCGATGCCGGCGCCGCGGCGATTACCGTGCACGGGCGCACGCGCGAGGCCCGATATCGGCATCCTGCCGACTGGGACGCGATTGGCGAAGTCGCAGCGGTGGCTGGCGTGCCCGTGATCGGCAACGGCGACGTGCTGTTTGCGCACGACATCGCACGTGCCTTTGCATCGAGCGGGTGCACCGCCGTGATGACCGCACGAGGCGCGCTGATCAAACCGTGGATTTTTCGTGAAGCCGCGTCGGGCTACTGGGACATTGACGCCGATGAACGGCTGACCATCTACCGCCGCTATGTCGAGCTCGCGCGCGCGCACTGGCGGCGGCCCGACGCCGAAGAGCTCGACGAATTCGGACGAACGCGGCTGCGTGAGTTCTTGCGGTGGCACGTCGGCTTCTGGTGCCGCTATGCGCCACAGCGGCCCGACGGGAGCTGGCCGTCGATGCAGCAGCGCGAGGCCGCGTTCGAACCGCGATCGCCGCTCGAGGCCTTGTTCGCTCGCACGGACGATGCCGCGCTGGACTACGTGACCGATGAATTGCTGACGGGCGGCGATCTGCAGCATCCGCCGGCGCCCGGCACGCAGGTGGCGGCCGCCGACCTCGTCGAGGCCGGCTGATGGCGGCCATCGCCGTGCTGCTGGCCCTCCTCGCCGGCGGCACGCAAGGGGCGACGCTCCGCGGCGTCGTCACCGACGCGAGGACGACGGCACCGGTTCAGGACGCCCAGGTCGCCATCGTCGAGCTGGCGCGGACCACGCGAACCGGCACCGACGGGCGGTTCGAGTTTCGCGGCCTGCCGCCGGGCGGATACACGGTCACCATCTCGACGATTGGATACATCTTCGTTCGCCGCCACGTGCAGGCGGCCGGGTCGGCGACGATCGACCTGTCCATTCCCCTCGCAGAAGGCACCGGGACCTATACCGAAAGCGTCACGGTCTCGGCCGAGACCGCGACCCGGCCGAGTCTTGGCGGGGCGAGCGAGATCGCGCTGGGCTCAGCCGGCCTCGCCGACCTCCGCGGCGTCGCGACCGACGATCCGATTCGCGCGATGCAGGCGCTGCCGGGCGTCGCGACCGGCGACGATTTCAACGCCGAGTTCTCCGTCCGCGGCTCGTCGTTCCGGCACGTCGGCGTGGTGATCGACGGCACGGCGACGCCGATGCTGCTCCACGCGGTCCGCGGTGCCGACGACAGCGGGTCGATCGCGATGATCAACACCGACATCCTCAGCCACGGCGCACTCGTGAGCGGCGCACAGACGCTCCGGCACGGCGATTGGCTGGGCGCGACACTCGAGTTCGACGTCCGCGAAGGATCGCGCGATCGGCTCGCGCTTCGTGCCGCGGTCAGCGGCACCGCCGCATCCGCGGTCGTGGAGGGCCCCCTCCCCGGCAAGCGCGGCGCCTGGCTCGTGTCGGCCCGGAAAAGCTACCTGGATTGGCTGATTCGCAAGGTTGAGCCGGGCATCGATAGCACGCTCGGATTCGTCGACGGCACCGCCAAGCTGGTGTACGACGTCACGCCGCGGCAGCAGGTACAGCTGCTCGTGCTCGGCGGCCAGGCCACCTACAAGGAACTGCAAGTGTCCTCGGCGAATGGTCTGCTGCGCGCCACGTCGAGCACCGGGCTCGTCTCGGCATTGTGGCGGACGACGGGCAGCCGCTGGGTGCTCTCGGAGCGTTTCTCGTACGTCGGCAGCGATTTTCGCAACGGCGGCGTGCTGACGCAGGAGCTCGCGCGAGGATTCAGCGCGGCCATGATTGCCCGAATCGATTTCAACGCTGCGCTCGGGCACGGCTGGACGGTTGATGCCGGCGGGCGCCACGAGCGCTATCGGACGAATCAGATCCTTCGTGACTTCGTCACCATCAACAACGGCACCGCAGTGCGTGTCCGCAACGAACGTGAGGTCACGGCGGCGACGACGCAGCTCGGCGGCTGGGCGCAAGTCGGACGCCGGACGGCGACCGGCGGACTCACCGCCGGCCTGCGGGTCGCCGGCCGGACGCTCGCTACGGGCGCCGGCGTGACGCCGTGGGTGCTGGCCGAACGCCGCGTCGGACGACTCACCTTCAAGGCGGCCACCGGCGGGTCGACGCAGTTCTTCGACCCGGCCATCGTCCTGACCGGCGACACGATCATCCGGCCGGAGCGCGCACGGTCAGTCGACGCCGGGGTGAGCTACGCGTTGGCCGGCGGCCTGCGGCTCGACGTCGCGGCGTTCGGCCGCAGCGAGTCGCAGGTCCTGCGCCCTACGGGCGAGAATCGCGTCGATCCCATCACCCACGTGCGCATCGTCGAAAGCGTGTTTCCCACCTACGGCGCACAGATCGACGGCACATCGCGCGGCGTGGACGTCGTGCTGCTGCGCCGGGCGCCGTCGGGCCCGACCGGTTGGATCTCGTATACCTGGGCGCACACCAGGCATCGCGACACGCTCACCGGCGAATCGTTCGACGCCGACTTCGATCAACGCCACACGCTCAACGTCTTCGCGACACAGCGCATCTCGTACCGAATGACGATCAGCGGCAAGCTGCGCGTCGGGAGCAACTTTCCGATCGTCGGCTACTTCGAGGAGCGCCCGGAAGGGCTGTGGCTCTCGACCGAGCGCAATCGGGTGCGCCTGCCGGTCTACTCCCGGCTCGATCTGCGCGCCAACCGCACGTTTACCTTCGACCGCCACCGGCTGACGCTCTTCGTTGAAATCATGAACACGTTCGGCCGCCGGAACATCGGACAGGCTGACGGATCGATCCGGCCGTCGCTCGAGGCGGTGGGATTCGCCGAACGGCTGATTCCGTTCGTGCCGTCGGCGGGAGTACTGATCGAGTTCTGAACTTTACTTGATGGCGTGGGGCCCCACCCCCACGCCTCGAAACGCTCAGGGCTCGCTACGCTCGCTCCTTCGCGGTGTCACTGAGGTCCCAGCCCTCACGGCGCTCGGGCCGCCGCCGCTCGCTGCGGCGCGGTGTCTAGCGTCACTGACACTTCTTGTACGCGAGGTCGAAGCCCTGACTCTTGCCGTTCATGGTGCCTTCGACCCGCGCGGCGACGCCGTCCGCCGTCTTCCGGTAGATGATGCGGTGCGGAAAGTCGTGCTTCAGGTTCTCGAACACGATCTCGCTGCCGGTCACCGTCTTCGCCGGAAACGTCGCCTCAGGCTGCCCTGACGGCTTGGCGATGTAGGCCAGCAGCCCGCCGGCCTCGCGAATCTGGAGGAACTCGAACTCGGCGGTCTTGCCACCCCGCACGCTCCGGCTCATGCCGAGCATCGATCCGCCCGCCGGCTTCATCCAGTGCTCTTCGGTCACGCCATCGCCGCGCGTCATCACCCAACACCCCGCCAGCCATCCCGCCTGCCCGACGTTCTGCGCCTGGGGCGCGAGCCAGCACATCGGGACGATCGTCAATACGAATGCCATCAGTACCTTCAAGAGCACCTCCGGCACCGACACTAGCAGCGCCGCTCAGCGCGGGTCTTGGAAAAACGCGACATCGGCGGGAGCCGCGGGCACGACCCCCTCCCGGCCGACGGCGCTGAACACCGCGGCCAGGCTTTCGGGAGAGAGGCTCCACGCGCCGGGTGACTCGCCGACAAAGGCCTTGAAATCGCGGATGAAGTGCGGCTGATCGTAGAAGCCGTGCCGCGCGGCGATCTCGGCCCACGGCAGGCCGCCAGGCGGCGCGCCGCCACGGAGACTGCCGAGCACTTCCTGAAAGCGCACGATTCGCAGAAACAGCTTCGGCGACAAGCCCACGCGCTCGCGGAACAGGCGCTCGATCTGGCGCGCGCTGAGGTCGAGCTGCGACGCCAGCGCGGCGACTCTCACGAGGCCCCGGCGCGCCAGGGCAATCGAGACGGCGTCGGTGGCCGCGGATTCGCACGACCCGTCTGGCAGCGCTCGAACGAGCGCCCGATCGAGCGCCGTCACCATGGCCGGTCCGTCCTCGCGGGTGGCGACGTCGTCGCGGAGCCGCCGGGCCAGGTGACGATCGAGGAGGTGAAGCTCGGCGATCCGATCGACGAGCTCGGCCTGCGGACAAGCGAAGAGGGCGTGGGCGCCGGTCGGATGCAACCGCGCTCCGGCCATCCTCGCGAAGCCGCGGGGCCGCACGCGCACGGCGCGCGTCGCCTGACCGGCGAAGAGGACGCGCTCCTGCGGACGCCAGCAGTCAGCGTCGTCCGCTTCTTCGAACGTGTCAGCCGCATGCACGATGATCTCGGTGCGGCCGTCTGGAGGAATGGGCTCGGGTCCGATGAGCTCAGCCGGCCCTTCGAGCCACCACAACCGATCGACGAGACCGCGCAGCCGCGGCGAGGGACCGAATTCGCGGTAGATCACCGTCATCACGCTCCGCGGCATGGTCGTAGGGCGCGCCGGGTTGCGGCGCGCCGCTCGCGGCTCGAAGTTCGAGCCGCGCTACGTATGCTCGCACCCGCACCTAGCATACTCGTCGCGTCCTTGCCGCCTGCTACGATGTCAGATATCGTTTTGGCCGGCCGGAGGGGCTGGACTTGGCAGAAGCGCGAGCGTATCTGCCCGTGCGTCGGTTTCTGGAGACGACGCGCCGGGATGCATGGTGGCGGGAATCTCTCGTCACGTTTCTCGTGTTTGTCGGGTTCATCATCTATTCCACCTGGGCGGGCTACCAGAACGCGGATTACGAATACGGCCCCTACCTCTCGCCGATGTACTCGCCGCTGCTCTTCGGACCGTCGTCGCACAGCTGGTTCGGCGGGCCGGCGATCCCGACCTGGTGGCCGCCGTTCCTCCACTACTCGGCCGCGGTGCTGGTGCTGGTATTTCCGCTCAGCTTCCGGCTGACCTGTTACTACTACCGCGGCGCCTACTACAAGGCGTTCTGGGCCGACCCGGTCAGTTGCACGGTCGGCGAGCCGCGGAAGAAGTATCTGGGCGAGCGATCGTTTCCGCTCGTCATGCAGAACATCCACCGCTACACGCTGTACTTCGCCCTGGCCTTCATCGTCATCCTCGCCATCGACGCGTGGAAGGCGATGTGGTTTCCGATCGGGACGAATGTGATGACGGCCGGCGCACCGACCGAGTTCGGCATCGGCGTCGGCACGATCATCCTGACGGCCAACGTCGTGTTTATCGCGCTCTACACCTTCGGCTGCCATTCGCTCCGCCATCTGGTCGGTGGTTTGCGCGACGTCCTGTCCGGACGGCCGGTGAGCCAGACGGCGTACAAGTGCGTCAGCTGCCTGAACCGGTGGCATATGAACTGGGCCTGGACCAGCCTGGTCTGGGTCGGATTCACGGACTTGTACGTGCGCATGTGCGCCATGGGCGTGTGGACGGACCTACGGATCCTCTAGAAGCAATGGGGCAATGGGGCAATGGGGCAATGAGGCAATACGAGGCGCAGCTTATGACCAGATGTCCCGCTGAGCGATGTCATCGCCGCATTGGCCCTTTGCCTCATTGCCTCATTGCTGAATAGCAGTCAAAGATGCAGTTTCCAATCATCGATCACGATGTGCTCGTCATCGGCGCCGGCGGCGCCGGATTGCGCGCCGCCATTGAAGCCTCGGCACACGGCGCCACCGTGGGCGTCCTGACCAAGTCGCTGCTCGGCAAGGCGCACACCGTCATGGCCGAAGGCGGCATGGCCGCGGCGATGGCCAACGTCGACGACCGCGACAACTGGCGCGTCCACTTTGCGGACACGATGCGCGGCGGCCAGTACCTCAACAACTGGCGCATGGCCGAGCTGCACGCGAAGGAGGCGCCCGATCGCGTGCGCGAGCTCGAAGCGTGGGGCGCGGTGTTCGACCGGACCAAGGACGGCCGCATCCTCCAGCGCAACTTTGGCGGCCACCGCTATCCGCGGCTGGCACACGTCGGCGATCGCACCGGCCTCGAGATGATCCGCACGCTGCAGGATCACGGCGTCCATCGCGGCATCGACGTCCACATGGAGCATACGGTCGTCGCGCTCCTCAAGGACGACACGCGCGTCGTCGGGTGCGTGGCGTACGACCGCGAGCGTGGCCGCTTCAAGGTCTATCGCTCGAAAGCCGTCGTCATCGCGACCGGCGGCCTGGGCCGCGCCTACCGCATCACCAGCAACAGCTGGGAGTACACGGGCGACGGCTACGCGCTCGCGTACGACGCTGGTGCGGCGCTTCAGGACATGGAGTTCATCCAGTTCCATCCGACCGGGATGGTCTGGCCGCTGAGCGTGCAGGGCATCCTCGTCACCGAAGGCGTGCGCGGCGAGGGCGGCATCCTCCTCAACAAGGAGGGGCGCCGGTTCATGTTCGACGACATCCCGGACAACTACAAGAACCAGACCGCGGACAACGAAGAAGAAGGCTGGCGGTATACGCAAGGCGACAAGTCGGCGCGGCGGCCGCCGGAGCTCCTCACCCGCGACCACGTCGCGCGGTGCATCATGCGCGAAGTGAAAGCCGGACGCGGCAGCCCGCACGGCGGCGTGTTCCTCGACATCGCGTGGATCAAGAAGAGGCTGCCCGGCGGGGCCGAGCACATCAAGCGCAAGCTGCCGAGCATGTATCACCAGTTCAAGCAGCTCGCCAATCTCGACATCACGGCCGAGCCGATGGAAGTCGGGCCGACGACGCATTACACGATGGGCGGGATTCGGGTCGAAGGCGACTCGCAGATGTCGAATCTGCCGGGTCTCTTCGCCGCCGGTGAAGCGGCTGCCGGACTGCACGGCGCCAACCGCCTCGGCGGTAATTCGCTCTCGGACCTGGTCGTCTTCGGCAAGCGCGCCGGGGAATACGCGGCCGCGTTCGCCAAGTCGAACGGCGCGGTCAAGATCGACGAGCGGCAGGTCGACGCGGCGGCCCAGCGCGCGCTGGCGCCGTTCGATCGCGGAACCTCCGGCGAAAACCCCTATACCGTCCAGCACGATCTGCAGGCGATGATGCAGAACCTGGTCGGGATCGTCCGTCAGGAATCCGAGATGACCGAGGCGCTGGGACACCTCGCCAAACTTCGCGAGCGCGCCGATCGCGCCGGCATCGGCGGGAACCGCGAATACAACAACGGCTGGCACACGGCGATCGATCTGCCCAACCTGCTGACGGTGTCCGAGGCGATCACGCGGGCGGCGATCGAGCGCAAGGAAAGCCGCGGGGCGCAGTTCCGCGAGGACTATCCCGCCAAGTCGGACGCCTACAGCACGTTCAATCTCGTGATTCAGAAGGGATCGGACGGCGCCATGGCGCTGAGCCGCGTCCCACTCACCCCGTTGCCGGTCGAGCTGCAACAGGTGATCGAGGAGAACAAGTAATGGCCACGCTCACGTTCCAGATCTGGCGGGGCCAGAACGGCCAGGGCGGCTTCCAGGAGTACCGCGCCGAGGTCGGCGAAGGCATGGTCGTGCTCGACGCCGTGCACGCGATTCAGGCGAAAGAGGCCAACGATCTCGCCTGCCGCTGGAATTGCAAGGCCGGCAAATGCGGCTCGTGCTCGGCCGAGATCAACGGCAAACCCAAACTGATGTGCATGACGCGGCTGGACCAGCTGCCGGCCGACCAGCCGATCACGGTCGAGCCGATGCGCGCGTTCCCGCACGTCAAGGACCTCGTGGCCGACGTCTCGTGGAACTTCGAAGTCAAGAAGAAGATCAAGGCGTTCGCGCCACGCAAGCCCGACGCGCCGGACGGCACCTGGCGCATGCAGCAGGAAGACATCGACCGCGTCCAGGAATTCCGGAAGTGCATCGAGTGCTACTTGTGCCAGGACGTCTGTCACGTCCTGCGCGACCACCACAAGCACAGTGAGTTCATCGGCCCGCGCTTCCTCGTCCACGCGGCCGCGCTCGAGATGCACCCGCTCGACACCGCCGACCGCGTCGCCGAGCTCAAGGACGCGTTCGGGCTCGGCTACTGCAACATCACCAAGTGCTGCACGAAGGTGTGTCCCGAGCACATCACGATTACCGACAACGCGATCATCCCGCTCAAAGAGCGGGTGGTGGATCGCTTCTACGATCCGATCAGCAAGCTGTTGCGGGTGATTTCAGGACGATCCTAGATCTTTCAACACGAAGGGCACGAAGAACACGAAGGGCACGAAGCACACGAAGGACTTGGGGAACGGCTAATCGCCGCCACCCCCGCCGCCGCCACCATCGCCTCCGCCACCACCACCGCCTCCGCCGCCTCCGCAGTCGCCGCCGCCACTATCGCCGCCACCATAGTCCCCGCTCGCGCCGGCTCCGCCACTCTCGCCACCGCCAAACCCGTCGAACGTGGGTCCGCGGTCGTGGCCGTCGCCCGAATAGTGCGCGTCGCCAGCGCCGGCAACTCCGCCACTCATCCAGAGCATGCTGGCATCGCCACTCGAGGACTCGTGGCGCGAGACAGCGCTGAGCGCGCTTCCGCCGGGTCGCGCCGACGAACGCGGCGACCAGTCCCAGGGCGAGGATGGTGAGGACGACATAAGTCACCATGGTATTGGCGGAAGGCTACCATGCGGCCGCAACGCCACTGCGGACGGTCAGAACTTGAAGCGTACCGTCACGCCAGGTTGCAGCAGCCATGCACCGCTGAACGCGGTGATGCTGAAGGCCGGCACGATCGCCACTTTCGGGGTTGCCGAAATCACCGCCTCGATGCCCACTTGCGGCGCTTGCCGAAACGTCCACGCCTCGGTCTTGCTCGACTCGAAGCCGGTCGGCGGTGGAAGCGGCAGCGGCAACACGAGCTCAGTGCTCACAGAGAAGGTCTGGCGCTCGTGAATCAGCGCCAGTCCGGCGAAATACCCGACGCTGACGCGTCCGCTCGCCGGCGCCTCGTAGCCGAGCAGGACGCTGCCGATGTTCCTCCGGGTCTCGCCCTGGCTGATCTGAGTGAACAGCTCCGAGCCGCTCGTCCCGGAGAAGTCGATCGTGCCCATCAGGGCCAGCTCGAAGCGGATGTTCCACCTGGGGCTGAGAAAGACGCCGGCTCCGATCGTCCCCGCGGCGGTCGTCCCGCCGCGGTCGACGACCGGCCGCCGTTCGGCGGGCGGGTCGACGATACGGGCACCGGATTCCTGGCTGAAGACTGCGGACGCACCGCCGGAGATGAACGGACCGGGCGTCCCCTGAGCCGCGGCCTCCAGCGGCTGGATCAACGCGAGCGTGATCAGAAAAACGCCCGTTCCTACTCTTCGTGTCATCGGCATCTGCCTCCTGTCGCCCGCAGAATAGCGCGCCGCGTACAGCGGCGTCGTGAGCAATTGCTGAAAAAGCGATGAGTTCGGGCCGGCCCTACACCAAAGTGAAAACGGCTATAGGATGCCGCCATGCGCCGTTCACATGCTTTCTGGATCGCCCCGCTCGCGCTTCTCGCCGCCCGCGTATTGACGGCTCAACAGGCCCCGTTCGACCTGCTGATCAAGAACGCCCGGGTCATCGATGGCACTGGTAGCCCGTGGTATCGCGCCGATCTCGGCATCAAGGGAGACACCATCGCCGCGATTGCGCCGCGGCTCGACGGAGCGGCCGTCCGCACGCTCGATGTATCGAACGCGATCGTCACGCCCGGCTTCATCGACACCCACACGCACGCGCGTCGCGGCCTCAACACGACGCCCACCGCCGCCAACTACGTCCGGCAAGGCGTGACGACGGTCTTCGAAGGCCCGGACGGCTCCTCGCCGCTGCCGCTCGCTCCGTTTCTCGCCGATCTCGACAAGCTGCCCAAGTCGCTCAATATCGGCAGCCTGGTCGGCCAGGGATCGATCCGGTCGGCCGTGATCGGCAATACGGACCGCAAGGCGACCGCCGAAGACATCGTCAAGATGCAGGCACTCGTCGAGCAGGGCATGAAGGACGGCGCCTTCGGCTTGAGCACCGGCCTCTTCTACGTTCCGGGCACGTTCACGCCGACGGCGGAGGTGATCGAGCTCGCCCGCGTCGCCGGCCGCTTTGGCGGCATCCACACGTCTCATCAACGCGACGACGCGTCGAAGCTGATCGACAGCATCCAGGAGACGATCGCGATCGGCGAGCTCGGCGGCCTGCCGACCCAGGTCACGCACATGAAGGTGGTCGGCGCGGCGCAATTGGGGAAAGAGCGCCGAGGCCTTGAAGTTGATCGACGCGGCCCGCGCCCGCGGCGTGGACGTCACCATCGACCAGTATCCGTACACGGCGTCGAGCACGAGCATCGCGTCAGCGTTGCTCCCGGCCTGGGCGCTCGAAGGCGGCCGCACCGCGCAGCTGGCGCGATTCAAGGATCCGGCCACTCGCGCGAAGATCAAGGCGGCCAGCGCCGCGATGATTCGCGACGAACGGGGCGGCGGCGATCCGAAGAACGTGCAATTCGCCAACTGCGGCTTCGATCGCACGTTGAACGGCAAGACGCTGGCCGACGCGACGCGCAATCGCGACCTCGACGTGACGATCGAGAACGCCGCCGACACGACCATCTGGCTCGTGGAACAAGGCGGCTGCCAGGGCATCTTTCACGCGATGGGCGAGGACGACCTGGTGCGCATCCTCCGCCATCCGGCCACGATGGTGGCGTCAGACGGCGAAGTGCCGACGTTCGGTCAGGCCAGTCCGCACCCGCGCAGCTACGGCACGTTCGCGCGCGTGCTCGGCGTGTACGTCCGCGAACGCGGCGTCCTCTCACTCGAAGAGGCGGTGCGAAAGATGACGTCGTTTCCGGCCGCGCGCTTCGGCCTCCACGATCGCGGCGTGCTGCGGCCGGGCATGAAGGCGGACATCGCGGTGTTCGACGAGACGACGGGTCCGTGATGTGGCGACGTTCGATCGCCCGCATCAGTACGCCGAAGGATTCGTGGCCGTGATCGTGAACGGCCAGGTGGTGTTCGAGAAGGGCGAGATCACGACGGCTCGGCCGGGACGTGTCGTGTACGGCCCGGGGAAAATGAACGGCGCTCCCGTGAACAGGTGAGCCCGCGCGACCGAATAGAGTCGTCGAGGCCGCGCGGGCAGATTCTCCGGAAGCGCCGCGGCGGGCGCGGTCTTACTTGAGGTGCTTCCCGACCAACTTGGTCATCTCGAACATGTTCACCGTCGACTTGCCGCCGAACACCACCTTCAGCTTGTCGTCGGCCTTGATATTCCGCTTGTTCTTCGGGTCCTGCAGGCTGTTCTTCTTGATGTAGGCCCACAGTTTCTTGGTGACCTCGGTGCGGGGGATCGGCTTCGACCCGACGATCTCCGACAACGCGGCGCTCGGGGTCACCGGTTTCATGAATGCGGCATTCGCTTTCCGTGCTTTGGCCATCGATTCTCCTCTCGAAACGGTCTTCAGAGTAGCACTAAATCCCCTCTGGTACGAGAGGGAGTTGAGTGTGCGGCCGAGCGGGCCGCATCACTTGATCTGGAAGGGGAGCGCCTGCTGTTCGGGGATCGCTTGGGCGGGACGCTCGAACATCTCGATTTCGAACGGCTGTCCGACCTTGTTGCCCGACGGGTCTTCGAGCAGGGTGAGCACGATGAGCTCGTGTGCGCCCGGGCGCCACGGCAAGGCCGGCACGAACCGCCAGCTCGTCTCGGCGGCCTCGACCTGAATCGCGCCCTCGAGGGGGGCACCGCCCGCTCGCGCGACACCAACGGCGCGCTGGAGCAGGCCGTCGTCGAGCGGCCATGGGAACCGCACCACGAGCGGGTCTCGCGTATTGGCGGCCGGCGCGGCGATCCGCCAGCTCGCCAGGTCGAGTGCCGCTTCAACGGCTGGGCCGGCGACGAGCTCGTGCCGGAACGACGACACGAGCGGATGGCCGTTCGCGTCGCGCCACGCAGCGTCAACCAGGATGGCGTAGCGGCGCCCGGCGCGCAGCGCGCGGCCGAGCTCGACGTTTGGCCGCACGCCTCGCTTGACGCGGCCAGGATCGAAGAACACGGTGTGCCGCGTGTGATCGTCATTCCAGAGATCAACGTCAACCTCGAGGAGCGCTTCCGGCACATCGCGCCCGGCATCGTCGACGAGCCGGACGAATCCCAACGCGTTGGCCCGCGACATCGGCGCGGAGAAATGCACGTAGAAGCGCAGCAGATTCTCCGGCCAGCTGCCAGCCGGTCGGCGAAAGCCCGGTCACGACGGTGGACGGCGTGGACGACGCGCCCGGCAGCGCGACGGTGGTGGTGACGACCGGCGCATCTCGAGGGTCCGGCATCCGCGCCGGATCGAACCGAACAGCGTACGACCGGCCCTTGGTCGAACGGGAACCGCGGATGAAACTCCAACGCCGTACCGGCGACGACGTATTTACCGAGTACGGGCGTCTCTCCGCCGGTGACACTGACGCGGAGCAACGCCGGCCAGCTCTCGTCCGAGGCTGACCGGCTCCGTAGACTGGCGAGCTCACTGGAGGAAAGTCCGGTCACCCGGACGATTGCGCCGGACGGCGACTTCAGCGAGTGCGATCTGCAGATCGCCGGGCGGGGTCGAACAGCCAACGACGAGCAATGAGGCCGAAGCAATGAGGCAATGAGGCAATGGGTGAATGAGGCAATGAAACGCTTCATGTTCCGCTGCCCCCATTGCCCCACTGCCCCATTGCCTCATTGCCTCATTCACTCATTGCCCCATTGCCTCATTGCCTCATTGCTACTACGGCAGTATGACGGCCGTCAGGTTGCGAGCGCCGTCCTGACCGCGGGAAATCACGATCGTCCGCTGCGCGTCGAGCAGGTCCATCTGCTCCACGTTGGTCAGCGCCGCGATCGGCTCGAACGGCACGCCGGCGGTGCCGCCGACGCGCGCGGTGATCGGCGCGGCGCTGCCGAACGGCGCCGTCGAAATCTTCATCACGCCGTGGCGCGAGTTCGACATCAGCAGGAAGTCCTTGCCGTCCTTCTTGTACAGGAACAAATCGAGCGGCTGGTTGCCGGCGCCGAACTCGGCGATCGTCGTGCCGACGATCTTCTCGCCGGGCTTCAGCGACGACACCGGGAACTTGACGAGCGGCGTGCAGGTGTAGCCGGCGACGATGTTGAGCTGGTTGTCGATGGTGTAGGGGACGAACGCCATGACGGGCGATCGGGTCTCGAGCGCGCCGTGATTGCCGTGGTAGATCTCCACGCTCGCGCCGCGGTCGGTCGCCGCGAAGGGGTACGGCGACCGACCAGAGCTTCGAGGCGAACTCCTCGTTCGAGAGACCCGCGACGACGAGCCGGCCGTTGACGAGCGCCATGTCGGTCACCGACTGCGCGCGGCCGCCGCGGCCGGTCGCGCTGACGGCAGCGGGATTCGGCAGCGTGATGCTGGTGAACTTGATCGGCTCGAACGACACGAGGTCGATCTTGCCGGCGCCGTCGACGCGAAGGAGCGCGGGCTGGGCGGCGGCGCCCTGACCGCGCATCACGGCGACGAACGAGTTGCGCGAGGTCGGGTGCACGGCGAGGTCGGTGATCGTGATGTCGGTCACGGCGCGTGCCGAGCATGGCCGCGATTTTCTGATCGATCGCGGCGACGTCCTTGGTGCCGGGCGTCCCGCTCGACGCCTGGGCGCCGAGGTCGAGCGCGAAGATCGAAGCGGCCTGACGGTCGGCGGCGAAGAGCGTGCCGTCCGGCGCGAAGGCCAGCGGGCCAATCGCCGTGAAGGCCGGTCCAGTGGTCGGGGCCGCCGGGCGGGCGGCGGTCGGAACGGTCGCCGATGCGACCACGAGGGCGAGCACGGCGGTAAGTTTCAGGCTGTTGCGCATCTGAACACTGCTCCTTCGGTCCGAGTTACGAGGGGAAACGTTCAGATTCTAGCGCATGAAGGGGTGCTGGGTGCGACGTGACACCCCGCGGCTGCTCTGCTGCCGCGGGCCCGAGGCGTGGGGGTGGGGCCCACGCCATCAAGTAAAGTCGGCCACCTTTTGCTTCTTTTAGGGGCGCGGGGCCCCACCCCCGCGCCTCGGGCCCGCGCCGACAAACGGCGCGGGGCGTCGACAGCACCCAGCACCCCGATTGGCGTCATACTGTCCCTGATGCGCCAGACGCGTTTGGCCTGTCTCGTCGCCGCGCTGCTGGCGCTGTCTGGCGCGTGGGCGGGGCCGACCCGTCCAGTCGAGTCCACCCGGCTGGTCGCGGCCTGCGCCTGGCCGGTTGAGGGGCAACGCGCAGACGCCCCAGGCCGCGCGCGTCACGCGCCGGCACATCTCACTCCGCACGGCGGCCGCGACGACCACGTCGTTCACCGGCACCGAGGCCGGCCCGGCCCGACGTCGTCTCGTTCCGCACCATCTCTTCCAGCGACCACCACCAGCAAACAACACCTAGTGATCTGTCGGGTACGCGGGTACGACAGGTACGACGGGTACGAAGGTACGACAGCAGCCGCGGCGAGGCGAGCCTCCCGAGTTTCTGCTGCGCACGCGGATAGTGCACCTGCCGTACCTCCGTACCCGTCACGTACCTAGTCACATTTTTTCACTCCGAGGTATCCCATGTGGTGGCGTTCGCTTCTCAGTAAGGAACCGTCGGCCGTACCGACGGTCAAGGAAATCAATCGGCTCCGTGAGCACTACGCCCGGATGCCGGATGGCCAAGTCGATCAGGCCGCGCGCACGGCGGTGCTCCTGCCCGAGGTCATTGCGCTCGCCGCGGTCATAGCGGCGCGCGTGCTCGGCGTACAGATGTTCGACGAGCAGATCGCCGGCGCGCTCGGGCTCGTCGACGGAAAGATCATCGAGATGCAGACCGGCGAAGGCAAGACGCTGGCGGCCGTTCCCGCGATCGCGTGGCTGGCGCGTGATCAGACCGGCGTGCATGTACTGACCGCCAACGATTACCTGGCGCGGCGCGATGCGGACTGGATGCGCGCGATCTACGAACGCATGGGACTGTCCGTCGCGGCGATCGATCAGTCGATGGACTCCGGCGCGCGGCGGGCGGCCTACGCGGCGAATATCACCTACGCGACGGCCAACGAAGTCGGTTTCGACTATCTCCGCGACGGCCTCGCGATGGATCCCGCCGATCGCGTCCATCGTCCGTTCTCGGCGGCGGTGGTCGATGAGGCCGACTCGATCCTGATCGACGAAGCGCGCATTCCGCTCGTGATCGCCGGCGGCAGCGACGAGCGGCGCGACGTGGCCGTCGACGCCAACCGCGTCGCCGGCGAGCTCGTCGCCGGGCGTCACTTCACCATCGACGGCGAGGGCAGGAATGTCGCGCTCACCGCGGCGGGCGTGTCGCACGTCGAGCGCGGGCTCGGCTGCGACAACCTGTTCGCGCCGGCCGGACTGGAGGCGCACACCGCGGTGCAGGACGCGCTCCATGCACACGTCCTCCTGCGTCGCGATGTCGACTATGTCGTCGCCGACGATGCCGTACTGCCCGTCGACGAGTTCAAGGGGCGGATCGTCGCCGATCGCCGCTGGCCGGCCGGACTGCAGACGGCGCTCGAGCACAAGGAAGCGGTCCGTCGCAAGCCACAGGGCCGGGTGCTCGGGTCGATCACGGTCGAGCATCTCCTCGCGCTCTACCCGCGCCTGTGTGGCATGACCGGCACGGCCGCCACGCAGGCCGAGGAATTCCGCGAGTGTCTACGGTCTCGACGTGGCGGTGATCCCCACACATCGCCCGGTGGCGCGGGTCGATCATCCCGACGAGGTCTTCGCGTCCAAAGCGCTCAAGGAGAGCGGCCGTTCGCGACGAGATCCGTCGGGTGCACGGTGACGGGCGTCCGGTGCTCGTCGGCACGTCGAGCGTGCGAGGAATCGGAACGGTTGAGCCGCGCGCTGGCCGACGTGCCACACCAGGTGCTGAACGCGCGCCATGCCGCCGTCGAGGCCGGCGATCATCGCGAGCGCCGGCGAACGCGGCGCCGTCACGATCTCGACGAACATGGCCGGACGCGGCGTCGACATCCGGCTCGGCGCCGGCGTCGCGGCCCTGGGCGGGCTGCACGTCATCGGCACGAACCGGCACGACAGCCGGCGCATCGATCATCAACTGCGCGGACGCGCCGGCCGGCAGGGCGATCCTGGCAGCTCGCGGTTCTTCGTCTCGGCCGAGGATCCGCTGATGGCTGAAGTTCGGCGAGGGCGACGCGGGCCGCACACCCGATCAACTGCAGCGGATCGCCGAAGGCCGGAATCTGGACATCCGGCTCTTCCTCAGAAAGTACGAGCACGTCATCGAAGGCCAGCGGCTCTCGATGCGCGCCCGGCGCGAGGATGTCCTGACCAGTTCGCCGGCCGATTCTCTGCCGCTCGAGGCGCTGGTCCGGCTCGCGACACTCGACGATCTCTGGGCCGACTACGTCGCCGCCGTGAGCGAGTTGCGCGCCGGCACGGCCTGGATCTCGCTCGGCTACGGCGACCCGCTTCGCCACTACCTGCGCGAAGTCCACGCGATGTTCGGCCAGATGGAAGCGTCGATCGAAGACGAAGTCGCCGTGCGACTCGCCGCCGCCGAGGCCGACGGGATCGATGTCCGACAGCGCGGGGCCACATGGACGTACTTGTCCACCGATGAGCCGTTCGGCCAGGTGACCGCGCGCATCCTGCAGCACATCGCGGCATTCCTGCGCGACAAAATCGGGCTCGCGTAGAGCGGGGTGAAAGACGCTGAGGTCCGGGTGAAAAGCACGGGAAGTTCGGAGTGAAGGGCACGGGAAGTTCGGAGTGAACGGCGCGGGAAGTTCGGAGTGAAACGCGCTCGAGGTCCGGAGTGAAACGCACGCGAGGTCCGGAGTGAAACGCACTCGAAGTCCGGACCTCCCGCGCCCTTCACGCCGGACCTCGAGCGCACTGTCACGCCGGACCTCGCACCGCGAGTCGCCGCGCCTCACAGCCCGAGGCGCGCTACGAGCGCCCCGGACCTCGCGTGCACTTCACACCGGACCTCGCGCGCTTTTCACGCCGAACCTCAGTGGAGTCCTATTTGCCTGTCGCTTGCTTCGCGATTTCGCGGATGTCGTCTGCGGGCAGCACCGCGGTGAACGGGCTCGAGCGTGGACCGCCGACTGAGAGGAACACGCCGACGAAGCGGCCGCCGGCGTCGAACACTGGGGCGCCCAGGGTCACCGGACCAACGATGGCGTGATACATCCGCGGCTTCTCCACCGTCATCTGGACGTAGCCAAACGAGGCAATCGCACGGAAGTTGGTCGTCTCGCCGGTCCTCGACAGCACGATGACGAGGTCCATGAGCGACGGCTTGCCGAACGACGAGTCCATGGCCGGAATTGGCGCGGCCAGCGCATCGACTGGACGGATGAACGCCAAGTCGAGATCCGCGTCGCGGAGGACGACCCGCGCCGGCACCTCGCGGCCATCAGCCAGGCGCATGCGCAGCTCAGCGGTCTCGGTCTGAACCTGGGCGCCGCGGCCGCCGATCCGCTCGATGACCGCCTGGCTCGGCTCCATCGCCGACAACGCCATCACCGCAAGCCCGTTGCCCTCGAGGACGGTGGCATTGGCCTGCATGCTCCGATCCTGCGAGTTCTCGCGGCCGGCGACGGTCGCACGCTGCTTGAGCGTCGCGAGGACCAGCACGACCGCATCACCGCGCTTGGTCACGAGGTCCCGCGCGGCCGATCGATCCTCGAGCGTCTGAGCGCCGGCCTGCGCCGGTGCGGCCAGGAAGCATGCCGCCAACAGCGCGGCGCGAACGGTTCGCATGAGAGGGCTCATTTCCAGGTTGGTTTGATCTCGACGAACATCGTCCGGATGCCGCGCCGCAATTGAAACACCACCGCCTCGGGGCGGCGGGTCACCACGTCTTTCATGCGCGCCGTCAGGTCTTCCACACTGGCCACGGTGCGGCCATCAACAGCGAGAATGAGATCGCCGACCTGCAGCCGGGCGAGCGCGGCCCACCCGCCCGGGCTGACCGACTCGACGATCACGCCGCTGGCCGGCACGTCGCTGAAACGCGGATCGTCGGCATCCGAGGCTGCGACGTTGCGGGCGCGGAACTCGAAATCGTTGTCGATGTAGTCGAGCATTTCGCGGGCCAGCCGCGGGCTCGTTCCGAGCACGATCGCCAGCGGACGCTCGGCGTTGTCTCGCCACATCGTCAACGTCACCGTCGATCCGATGCGATAGCGACGGACCGCCGCGGCAAAAACATCTTCGTCGTTTGGCGCGCTGGCACGCACCGGCTCGCCGTCGATGGCCAGGATGAGGTCGCCGACCTGCAACGGACTCTTGCTCTCGAGGACGCGAGTGACGCGTACGCCGGTCTTGCCCTTCAGGCCGAGCCGTTCGGCCAACGTCGGCGTCAATACCTGGACATTGACCGGTATCCAGGCTTTGCTCGCCTCGCTCGGCGGCGGATCCACGCGCGGCTGGCCGACGTCGACGACGGTCAGTCGACGCTCCAGGCCCCGATCGAAGCCGACGAGCAGGCTCGCCTTCGTTTTTCCCGTCAGCGCCGATCGCGTCCGGGCTTCGAGATCGGCGAGCGATCGGACCGGCTGCCCGTCGATCTCGACGACGACGTCGTTTCGGCCGAGCGGCGGCTTCGCCTGCTCGGACGGACCGCCGGGACGGAGATTGACGACGCGCACACCGTCGGTCGAGGCGCGTCCCATTTCGCGAGCCTCTGATGCGGAGAGGTTGGCACCGACCAGCCCCCAGGCATTCAGCGCGGCCGGCAGGGAGGACGCGATCGGACGCTCGATCGGCGTCAGGTTCGCGGTCATTTCTTTTCCGTCGCGACGGAATTCGACCACTGCCGGCTTGCCGATCGCGAGACCGAAGAGCACCTGGTTGATCGCCGGAAGCTGCTCGGCGAATCTCGCGTCGGTCGGCGTGCCGTTCACGCGCGTCAGGACGTCGCCGGACTTCAGGCCGGCGGCGTCGGCGGGCGACTTGGGCGCGACCCACGCAATGAGCGCACCGGCGGTCGAGATCCCGGACACCCGCGGCTGCACCTCGAGGCCGGTCCAGCTGCGGCGCACGCGGCCATCCCGGCGAATCGCCTCGAACACCGACTTCGCGAGATCGGCAGGAATCGCGCCCCCCAGCCCGAAACTGATCTCGTTGACCCCGACGATTTCGCCGGCGAGGTTCACGAGCGGGCCGCCGGAGTTACCCGGATAGATCGCCGCGTCGTGGCCGATCCACTTGACGACGGAGCCGACGTCTTCGCCGTCGAGCAGGCCCATCGCATTGCCGTAGGCCGACGGCATCATCATGTTCAAGTTGGAGACGATTCCGCGTGTCACCGACTGCGACAGCGCGAGCGGACTGCCCATCGCGAGCACGACGTCGCCCTGGCGCAACCCGGCCGAACTGCCGACGCGCGCGGCCGGAAAGGTCCTCGGCTTCGCAGGGGTCAGCTTCAACACCGCGAGATCGGAGAGCGGATCGGTGCCGATCAACTCCGCCGAAACTTCTTCATTGCTCGGCAGCGTGCAGACGATCCGCTGCACCCGCCCGGCGACGTGATGGTTCGTGATGACAAATCCATCCGGCGTGACGATGGTGCCGCTGCCCGAGGCCTCGAGTTTGATCTCGCGCCCGCCGGTCCACTGCAAGGCGACGACGGAAATGCGAACCAGGCTTGGATAGACCGCCGCTATCGCGCGGTCAATCGCCGCGCGATCCGCCGACGTCGCCGAAGTCGCGAGGTCGCGGCTGGTGGGCGCGCGGGCGTCTGACCCTGAGCCGGAGCCGCGGCGAACACCACCAACACGAGAAGAAGCAGGGAGCGAGCCACGAAGGGCATCCTAGCAGACCGCCCGCAGGCGAGCGTAGCGAGCCGTCGCGGGCGCGCGCATGGGGTGGGGCCCATGCGCCACTAGAAAGAGGTCGCGAAGTGACAGGCGCTTGAGGTCCGGAGTGAAATGCACGCGAAGTCCCGGGCGCTCGTAGCGCGCCTCGGGCTATGAGGCGCGGCGACTCGCGGGCGAGGTCCGGAGTGAAGTGCGCAGTCGAGGTCCGGAGTGAAATGCGCATGAGGTCCGGGCGTGAAGTGCGCTTAAGAAAAGAAGACCGCCCGCAGGCGAGTGTACGAGCCGTCGCGCGCGCGCATGGGGGTGGGGCCCCATGCGCCACTAAGTAAGAGAGCACTTCACGCCGGTCCCCCCGATGCCGCAGTAGCCGCCGGGGTTCTTGTGCAGGTACTGCTGGTGGTACTCCTCGGCGTAATAGAACGGAGGGGCGTCGCGAATCTCCGTGGTGATCGGGCTGAGCCCGTGCCGGATCAGATCGGCCTGATAGCGGTCGCGTGACGCTTCAGCGGCGCGGCGCTGCGCGTCGGAGGTGGTGTAGATCGCCGAACGGTATTGGGTGCCGACGTCGTTGCCCTGGCGCATGCCCTGGGTCGGATCGTGGTTTTCCCAGAACACCCGGAGGAGATCCTCATAGGTGACCTTGGCGGGATCGAACACGACCAGCACCGACCTCCGTGTGCCCGGTGCCGCCAGAACAGACTTCCTGGTAGCTCGGATGCCTGGTGTATCCGCCCGCATAGCCGACCGCCGTGGTGTAGACGCCTGGCGTCTGCCAGAACTTCCGCTCCGCGCCCCAGAAGCAGCCCAGACCGAACACCGCCTGCTCGAGACCGGCGGGAAACGGCGGCGCGATGGGTGCGCCGTTGACGGCGTGCCTCGCCGGCACCGCCATCGGCACCTCGCGTCCGGGAATCGCGTCGTCGGCCGTCGGCAGCGTCGTCTTCTTCGTGGCAAACAGCGCCATGGGTGTCCTCGTTTCTTCGCTACGTGATCTGTGCGGCGTCGTTACTTGCCGGGGTCGGACGGCTCGAACTTCATCGCCACGCCATTCATGCAGTACCGCAACCCCGTCGGCCGCGGACCATCCTCGAACACGTGGCCGAGATGGCCGCCGCATCTCTGACAGTGCACTTCCGTGCGGACCATCATGTGCGTCCGATCGGTGGTCGTGCCGACGGCACCGTCCATCGGCTCATAGAAGCTGGGCCAGCCGGTCCCGCTTTCGAACTTCGTTTCCGAGGAGAACAAGGCCTGCCCGCAACCCGCACAGAGGAACGTGCCGTCGCGTTTCTCCTGATTCAGCGGGCTCGTGCCGCGCATCTCGGTACCGTGGCACCGCAGCACGTCGTACTGCTTCGGCGAGAGGGTCTCCTGCCATTCTTCATCGGTCT
Organism: uncultured Acidobacteriota bacterium; assembly: GCA_963816795.1. Classification (GTDB taxonomy): domain Bacteria; phylum Acidobacteriota; class Vicinamibacteria; order Vicinamibacterales; family SCN-69-37; genus CAWFLT01. Next base: position 731,456 of record CAWFLT010000014.1, read on the forward strand.
TGGCGACGTCGAACGGATCTTCATTCTTCATGTTCTTCATTGCCCATTGCCTCATTGCCCCATTGCCCCATTGCTTCATTGCCCGCCGGAGCGCCCTTCGGCATCTTGATCCATGCTACCGGACCGGTCAAGCTGCCGGCGGTGCCATCACCGTAAAGCAGTCGCCTTCGGGCGCGGCCGCGATACGCAGGCCGAGGCTTCGATACAATCGCACCACCATGACTTGGAACCAGCTGGTCGCCGGTCTGACCGTCGCCTCCGCGCTGACAGCGGGCGCGACGGCTGTACAGTCTCCGCGCACCCACCGGCTCGAAGCGACGCCGTCCACCGTCGCCTACGGGTACTACTGGTCCGAGGCGAAGCCGGTCCTGCGCGTCGCCTCGGGCGACATCATCGACGTCGACACCTTGCTGACCAACTCGCCGCAGGGCCTCGCCCGCGCCGGCGTGCCCGACGACAAGATTCAGGCCTCGCTCAAAGCCGATCGTCGCGGCGTTCCCGACCGGCAGCGCCGGACGCGGACCGGGCGGACACATCCTGACCGGACCGGTGTACGTCGAGGGCGCCGAGCCCGGCGACGTGCTGCAGGTCGACGTGCTGTCGATCGACCTGCCGATTGACTACGGCTACAACGGCTGCAGCGGATTTCTGCGCGACAACTGCGATCGCAGCGGCGGGCACGAAGATCATGACGCTGGACCGGAAGGCGATGACGTCGGAGTTCCTGCCCGGCATCGTCATCCCGCTCAAGCCGTTCTTCGGCAGCATGGGCGTCGCGCCCGCGCCGGAGATCGGACGCGTGAGCAGCAATCCGCCGGGCCGGCATGCCGGCAATCTCGACAACCGTGAGCTGGTCGCCGGCTCGACGCTCTTCATTCCGGTGTTCGTGCCGGGCGCGCTCTTCGAGGTCGGCGATGGCCATGCGGCGCAAGGCGACGGTGAAGTCGATCAGACGGCGATCGAGACGTCGCTGCGTGGCCGGCTGCGGTTGACGGTCCGCAAAGACATGAAGCTGACGTGGCCGCGCGCTGAAACGGCGACCGACTACATCGCGATGGCGACCGATCCGGATCTGAAGGTCGCGACGAGCGCGGCGATCCAGGAGATGATCGACTTTCTCGTCGCCGAGAAAGGGCTGACGAAGCACCAGGCGTATCAGCTCACGAGCCTGGCCGGGCACGTCGCGATCACGCAGCTCGTGGATCTGCCGAACGTCGGCGTGCACGTGAAGATGGCGAAGGAGATCTTCAAGAAGACCAAATGAGCCATCCTGTCGCCGAGATCCTGCGGCGGCGTGCCGCCCGACAGAGCCGGCCGCCGCACGGCGACGGCGCGAGCGTCGCGCTCGCGGTCGAAGGCGGGGCGATGCGCGGCGTGGTCTCGGCCGGCATGGTCTCCGCGCTCGAAGCGCTGGGGCTCGTCGACGCCTTCGACGCGGTGTACGGCTCGTCGGCCGGGGCGCATCAACGCCGCCTATTTTCTCGCCGGCCAGGCCGCGTTCGGCACGCGGATCTACTACGAGGACATCAACAATCGGCGCTTCATCGACATGCGCCGGCCGCTCGTTGGCCGCCCGATCGTCAATCTGTCGTTTCTCATCGATGACGTCGCGGTGAAGCGCAAGCCGCTCGACGTCGCCCGCGTGCTCGCCTCGCCGACGCCGCTGCGCGTGATGGCGACCGACCTGGCGACGTGCGCCGGCGTCGCGCTGCGCGACTTTCGCGACGCCGCGGGCCTGCTCGGCGCGATGCGCGCCGGCGCGACGATGCCCGTCATGGCGGGCCCTCCCGTGACGTACAACGGCGGGCAGCTACTTCGACGCGTCGCTGACGGAACCGATTCCGGTCCCGACGGCGGAGGCCGACGGCCACACGCACATCCTCGTCCTGCTGACCCGTCCGAGCGAATCGCCGCGCGTGCTCAGCCGTTTCGACCGCGTGTTCGTCCTGCCCCGCCTGCGGCGCATTTCGGCGCCACTCGCCGCGAAGTACGTGGATCCCGGTACGGCCTACGCCGCACTGCTCGGCCAGATTGCCGGCGGCACCGGCCCGCTGCGGCGCGCGTGCGTGCTCGGCATCCGTCCCGGCCCGCCGGCCGTGAGCAAGCTCGAACGGCGCGTCGCTCACCTGCGGGCGGCCGCGGACCGTGGCTATCAGGCGGTGATCGCCGCGTTGGGCTAAGCAGACACCCGCGCCGCAACGCGGCGCGGCCCGAGGCGTGGGGGTGGGGCCCCACGCCATTAAGCAAAGTTGGCCAACTTTATCAAAGGCGCGGGGCCCCACCCCCGCGCTCGGGCCGCGCGCCGCGTTGCGGCGCGCGGGTGTCTGCGACGGCGGCTATAGAATGGCGTCGTGTCTCGACGACTCCTCATCCCCGCGCTCGTCCTCATGGCGGCTGGCGTCGCCGTCTGGACGCTGACCAGGAGGCCGCCGGTGCCGCCAGATGCGGGCATTCCGCTGTCGCTGGCTCAGGATCGCGCCGCGCGCATCTCGGATCTTCGCTACCAGGTCACGTTCCAGGTGCCTGCGAAGCGCCCCGACCCGATTCGCGCCAATCTCGTGGCCCGGTTCATGCTGAAGGACCGCTCGCAGGCCGGTGTACTTCGATTTCGCGCAGCCAGCCGATCGCGTCGTCGCCGTCGCGGCGAACCAGCAGCGACTCGAGGTAGCGCTGGATCGGCAGCACCTCGCGATTCCGGCCAGTGCGCTCGTCGACGGCGAGAACAAGGTCGAGATCGAATTCCTGGCCGGCGAGGCGCCGCTCAATCGGCAGGACGACTTCCTCTATTCGCTGTTCGTGCCGGCGCGGGCGTCACTGGCGATGCCGGTCTTCGACCAGCCGGACCTGAAGGCGAAGTGGCAACTCATCCTGAACGTGCCGCCGGACTGGACCGCGGTGTCCAACGGCCGCGAGACCGGACGGACCGCGGCTCCCGATCACATCGGACTCGTGTTCGAGGAGACGCCGCCGATCTCGACCTATCTGTTCGCGTTCGCGGCGGGCAAGTTCAGCGTCGAGACGGCGGAACGCAACGGGCGGACCTTCCGGATGTTCCATCGCGAGACCGACGCCGCGAAGGTCGCGCAGGAACCGCGACGCCGTCTTCGACCTGCACGCACGCGCGCTCGCGTGGCTCGAGGACTACACGGCGATCCCTTATCCGTTCGGCAAGTTCGACGTTCGTCCTGATTCCGTCGTTCCAGTTCGGCGGCATGGAGCACCCCGGCGCGATCTACTACAACGCCAGCGGCCTGCTGCTCGATGAGAGCGCGACGCAGAACCAGTTGCTCGGCCGCGCGAGCGTGATTTCGCACGAAACGGCGCACATGTGGTTCGGCGACCTGGTCACGATGCGCTGGTTCAACGACGTCTGGATGAAGGAGGTCTTCGCGAACTTCATGGCCGCGAAGATCGTGAACCCGTCGTTCCCGGCGTTGAATCACGAGCTCCGGTTCCTCTACCAGCACTATCCCGTCGGCCTATGAGGTCGACCGGACGGACGGCGCGAATCCGATCCGGCAGGATCTGGCGAACCTCAATGAAGCCGGCTCGCTCTACGGTGCGATCATCTACCAGAAGGCGCCGATCGTCATGCGCCAACTCGAGCTGCTGACGGGCGCCGGGCCGTTCCGTGATGGCTTGCGGGAGTACCTCAAGGCCCACAGTTTCGGGAACGCGACGTGGTCCGATCTGATCGCCATCCTCGATGGCAAGACGCCCGAGGATCTCGCGGCGTGGAGCCGGGCCTGGGTCGAAGCACCGGGCCGGCCCACGATCACGACCGAGCTCGAGATGTCGGATCAGCACGTCGACCGGCTGGCTTTCCGTCAGAGCGATCCGCGCGGCCGCCAGATGGCCTGGCCCGAACGGCTGCGGGTCGTCGCAGACTCGTCGGCGGGCGTGCGCAGCTTCGACGTCACGATCGGCGCCGCGTCAACCGACGTCCCGACGGCGCGCGGCCTGCCCCGGCCGAAGTGGATCCTCCCGACGGGAGCCGGGCTCGGCTACGGCTACTTCGACCTCGACCCGATGACACTCGAGGCATTGACGACCGGACTGTCGTCGATCGCGGACCCGCTGACGCGCGGCGCGGCCCTCGTGACGCTGTGGGAGAGCATGCTCGAGGGCAAGCTCACGCCCGGAGCGCCTGATCGAGACCATGGTCACGGCCCTCCCGCGCGAGACCGACGAGCTGACGCTCAGTCAACTGCTCGAGTACACGCAGCGGGCGTTCTGGCGGTTCACGCAGGCCGACGATCGCGCCGGACTGGCGCCGGAGCTCGAGGACCTGTTCAAGGCCGGGCTGGCGTCGGCGAAGACGACCAGCGCGAAAGCGGCGTGGTTCGATGCGCTCAAGAGCGTGGCGACGACCCCGGCGACGATCGCCTGGCTCGAACGAGTCTGGCGTCGCGAGATCAAGGTGCCGGGCCTGCCGTTCGCCGAGGCCGACGAAGCGTCCCTGGCCCTCGATCTGGCCGTCCGTGACGTCTCGAGCGCCGACGCGATGCTGAAGACCCAGTTGTCACGCTTCACCAATCCCGACCGCAAGGCGCGGTTCGCCTTCGTCATGCCCGCGCTCTCCCGGGACGTCGCCGTGCGTGAGCAGTTCTTCGACAGTCTCTCTGACGTCAACCAGCGGCGCCGCGAAGCGTGGGTGCTCGAAGCCGCGCGCTACCTCCACCATCCGCTTCGCGCGGCGGTCTCGAAAAAGCTCGTCCTCCCGGCACTCGAGCTCGTGCGGGAGATTCAGCAGACCGGCGACATCTTCTTCCCGAAGCGCTGGGCGGACGCCACGCTCGGCGGCTATCAGTCGATCCAGACCGCCGCCGACGTGCGCGCGTTCATCGATCACTTGCCGCCCGACTACCCGCCGCGGCTGAAATGGGTCCTGCTCTCGTCGGCGGATCAACTATTTCGAGCCGCCAGACTGCTGAATAAGTAGTGCTTTGAAATCGCGTCTTCGTGGGCTTCGTTTCCTTCGTGTGCTTCGTGTCCTTCGTGGTGAAAGCTGTTTGTGACGAGCCTGACCCTTCGCGATCTCAATCGTGCGACGCTGGCCCGCCAGCTTCTGCTCGCCCGCGAGAAGCTGACGACGGAGCAGGCGGTGTCGCGCCTCGTGGCGTTGCAGGCCCAGCTGCCGCGGCCGCCATTTCTCGGCCTCTGGACGCGTCTGAAAGGCTTCGAGCGAACGGCGCTGCACCGCGCGCTGATCGAACGCCGCATCGTGCGGGTGACGTCGCTCCGCGGCACGCTCCACCTGATGACGGCCGCCGACTACCTGGCGCTTCGCGCGTCCCTGCAGCCGGCGCTCGACAAGGGCCTCGAGGCCATTCTTCGCGAACGGCTCAGCAGCTTCGATCGGGCCGCCGTCACGAAAGCGACCCGCGCGTTCCTGACGAAGACCCCGGCGACGTTCGATGACGTGCGCACGCACCTCGCCGCCAAGTTTCCCCGGAGCGACCAGCGTGCGATGGCGTACGCGATGCGCCTGACGCTGCCGCTCGTGCAGGTGCCCGCCGAGCGGCCCTGGAGCTTCGAGGCGGCGGCCGGCTTCGCGCTCGCCGACGAGTGGCTGGGCCGGCCGATCCCGATGGGGTCCGCGCCGGCGGATGCGCTCGTCCTCCGCTATCTCGCCGCGTTTGGCCCGGCCACACCGGCCGACGCGCAAGCCTGGTCGGCGCTCGGCGGGCTCCGCGAGACATTCGAGCGGCTGCGTCCGACGCTCGTCACCTTTCGCGACGAACGCAAGCGAGAGCTCTTCGATCTGCCGGATGCCCCACGCCCGGCCGCCGAGACGCCCGCGCCGGTCCGATTCCTGCCGGAGTTCGACAACCTCGTGCTGGCGCATCAGGACCGGACGCGCGTACTCGCTGACGAATATCGATCGCGCGTGACGACGAAGAATCTTCAGGTCCGCGCGACATTTCTCGTTGATGGCTTCGTCGCCGGCACCTGGAAGTGCGAACGGAAAAAACAGGTGGCGACCATCACGCTGGAGCCCTTTGCGACCCTGACGAAAAAGGTGCTGGCGGCGCTACAGGAGGAGGGCGACGCCGTGCTCCAGTTCCTCGAACCCGACGCGAAAGACCGCGTCACCGTGGCTATCTGAAGATTCGGCCGATGCCGAAGTAGGTCCGAAAATCTGAGCCGCCGACGCTGGTGGACAGGAACACGGGGCCGAGCAGCGTCTCGACGATGAGGCCGGCACTGCCGTGGACGGCGAACTTGACGTCCGACCACACGTTGAAGGCCTTGCCGTTTTCCATCCAGGCGCCGACGTAGATCGGCCCGCCGAGAAAGTCAGGCATGCGGCCAATGCGACGCAGGTAACCGCCGGTGGCGAGGAGGTAGTGGGCGCCGCGCTGTTCGCCGATGCCGAACGCACCAAGTCGAAACGGTCCGCCAAGCGCGAACTGCTCGGTGGGAAGTGGGTCGCCGTTGAAGGAATGGCCGGTGCCGCCGGTGACGAACAGGCGCGACTGACGGCTGCTGCCGAACGAGTACATCCATTGTCCGTGCACGTCCACCTGCGCGACCTCCTTGCTCGTCACGAGAGCGCCTTCGCGGCCCGTGACTTCCGGCGCGTCCATGAAGTAGCGCACCGCGGCCGACCCGAAGATTCCGCGTGAGGCGACGACCGGGCTGTCCTGGCCATCGTGCGTCCAGCGCAGAGTGGCCACGTTCTGCTGTCCCTTCAGCGTCGGCAGATCCGGGTCCCCAATCCGCACCGACGCGCCGAGTCGCGACCAATCCAGCCCGAGGCGAATATCCTCGAGACGGCCGACGTTGACGCCGATGTCGGTCCCGAGCGATGACCGTGTCTGGCGATATGTGGCAACCGTGCGATCGTCCTGGATGAAACTGAGCGTCTGCGCTTCGACGCCGGCGTTCGGTTCGATGAACACCCGCGAACTGCCGATCGGCCGGTACCACGCCACCCCCAGGCCGGGGTCGGATCCGATCGACGCATCCAATCGCGCTTCAGTCCCTGACCCGAGCACGTCGTAGGAGAGATACCGGCCGGCGAGGCTGAAGCGGAACTCGTTCCCGGTCGTGTTTTCGAGACTGGCGCCAAAGAAGAGAAACGGCGGGCCATATTTCTTCGGCAGCGCGTCGATGTGCAGCACGGTGTCCTGCCCGGCGGGCTCGAATCGCCAGGCCAGGCGCTCGTATCGGTCCAACCCGCCCAGTTCGGTGATCTGCGCATCGAGCGTCGCGATCTTGAATGTTGGACCGAGCGACGGCTGCATCAGGCGCCGCATGACGGCTTCGTCAGTCTTCGCGGCGCCTGTCACCGTCAACTGCGACGGCAGCGGAACGGTCTTCAGACGGCGCGCCGCGCGCGCAGCCGCCCACTGGTCGTACGTCGCCTGATCGACCGCGAACGGCAGCAGTTGGTCGCGCATCCGTTCGGTCTCGTCGTAGCCCTCGCGGATCAAATCGGTGAACTGCCGCCAGGCCAGCGATGAGTAGTCCTTCAGCGGCACGTTGATGGCGACGTCTGCCGCCGCCATCGACTTGACCGAATTGGCCCGCATCATGGTCCCGACCGCTCCGCTCATCATGCCGAGCACGGTGTAATTGACCGACTTGAGATCCTCCAGATCGCCGACGTTCACCGCGATGGTGCGCGCGACGCCCAGATTTTTCACCACACCGGTGGGAATGTTGTCGAGCACGGCGCCGTCGACGAAAACGCGCCCATCGACTTCGACCGGCGGGAAGATCCCGGGCAGTGACATGGTCGCGCGCATGGCCCGCGCCAATGACCCCGTGGACACCGCGACGGGCTCGGCCTTGATGAGATCGACGGTCACCAGACGGAGCGGCGTCGGGAGATCGTCGAAGCTCGACAGCGCGTAATAGGGCGCCGCCAGCCGGGAGATGAGCAAGTCAACCCGCTGGCCGTTGTTGAGCGACGGCGGCAAGGTCAAACCCGGCGTCAATCCGAACTCGATCTGGAAGGGAAAATCCCGGGCGTCGCGTTTGCGCCTGACGTTCCGGAACTCGAAGTCCGAGGCGCCGAACATGGAGCTCCAGTCGATCTCGGACAGGACGCCCTCGATCTCAACGGGCGACATGCCCATGGCGAAGAGCCCGGCGATGAGGCCGCCCATGCTCGTCCCGGCCACGACGTCCACCGGCACGCGGTGCTCTTCGAGCCAGCGGAGCACCCCGACATGGGCAAACCCGCGCGCGCTGCCGCCGCCGAGCGCGATGCCGACCCGCCGCGGGCCGGCGGGCTGTTGCGGCGGCGCCGGCGCCTCACCGGTTCGAACGCTGCCGGTGGCGCCGGCGACGTCCTGCGCCCGCGCCTGGACCGGCGCAATCAGCATCAACGCACTACACACGCACACCAGGTGTCGGCTCATCGCATCCCCAACTGCCACATCAGAAACGACCGCTGATCGACCACGCTCCGCAGCCTGAGGTTCAGCGGCTTACCTTGTCCGTGTCCCGCTTCGCGGTCCACCCACAGCAACACCGGCCGCTCCGCCGGATCGGTGGCCGTCCGCGCCTGCAGCAACGCGGCCATTTTACGCGCGTGCATCGGGTGCACTCGCGAATCGTGCTCGCCGGCCGTGAGGAGCACGGCGGGATAGTGGACGCCCGGCCCGACGTGCTGGTACGGCGAATACTCGAGCAGAAACTTGAACTGCGCCGCGTCCTCGGCCGTGCCGTACTCCGGCACCCAGTACCGCGCCATCAGAAAATTCTGGTAGCGAAGCATGTCGAGCAACGGGACGTCGCAGATGGCGGCGCGGAAGAGCTCGGGGCGCTGCGTGATCGCGGCGCCGACGAGGAGCCCTCCATTGGACCCGCCGCGGATGGCGAGGTGTTCCTGGCGCGTGTAGCCCTGCGCGATCAACCACTCGGCCGCCGCGATGAAATCGTCGAACGTGTTCTGCTTCTGCTCGAGCATGCCGGCACGATGCCATTCGTCGCCGTACTCGCCACCGCCCCGCAGGTTGGGCAGCGCGAAGAGGCCGCCGGCTTCGAACCACTGAAACAAGGTCGGCGAAAACACGGGGGTCTCGTTCACATTGAAGCCGCCGTATCCCTCGAGCAGGGTCGGCGTCGTCCGTGACTTCGTCACGAGGGTGCTGTGGACGAGGAACATGCTGATCTTCGTCCCGTCCTTCGACGGATACCACACCTGCTCGACGACGACGGTCGACGGGTCGACCGGCGCATCCGGCTTCTCCCACAGGTCGGGCTCGGCTGTCGGCTGAGACAGATCGACGCGAAAGATCGCGGTCGGATGATTGAAGCTGGTAAACGTCAAATACGCTTCGGTGCGATCCGGTTCGGCCGCGACAGCCGAGGCGCCGAGACCGGGTTGGCGGAGCACGCCGAGCGACCGGCCCTCGAGATCGAACACTTCAATCACGTTGCTCGCGTTCTTGAGATACGTGACCGCGATCACACCCTGGCCGAACGTCACGGCTTCGATGACGGCATCCTGCTCGCTCGGGCACGAGGTCGCGCCACGCCGCGCGGTCCGGGTTGGCCGCCGGCACCGCGACGACACGCCCTTTGGGTGCGCCCTTGGTCGTCTGCAGATACAGGATGCCGTCGATCACCGCGCCGAACGCCTGTCCCGGTTCGCCGGTCGTGACCACCTGCCGATCGAGCCGGCCGGTCGCCCGGAACTGGTCGAAGTCGACGAGCCAGAGGTCGTTCGACTGTGTGTCCACCCAATAGCCGAGCACCAGCCAGCGCCCGTCGCGCGACAGGCTCGCAAACGGCCCCCACGTCGTCGAGAGCGTCTCGTGTTCGTCCCTGGTGAACTGACGGAAGAGCACCGTGTCAGCAGATCGGTCGGTCCCGAGTTGGTGAAACAACACCTGACCGCTGTACGGATCGTTCGGATCCTTGAGGTTCTGATAGACGAACCCGGATCCGTCGGGCAGCCAATCAGGTGCCTGGGTCTTGTCCGGGATCTCGAGCGGCAGCGTCCGGCCGGTGTCGACTTCCAGCAGATGAAGCGTCGTGTTCTCGTCGCCCGCGCGGTACGTCCCGTACGCCAGGAGCCGGCCGTCCTCTGACGGCGAAATCCACGTCACGGTGGTGAGGCCAGTCGGATCGAGAAGCGACGGATCGATCAACACGCGCGACTCGGCGTGGTAACCGTCGCGCCAATGGATCACCGGCTGGTTCTGCGAGCCTTCACGCCGCGAGTAGAAGTACCGGGTGCCGCGAACGATCGGCGCGGAGACCGCGCCGACCTCCATGAGCGGTCGCAGCCGCTGCTCCAGCGCGGCGCGGCCGGGCCACTCATCGAGCCGGGCCCTGGTGTAGGCATTCTGCTCGTCGGTCCAGGCCGCCACGGCAGGCGTGACCTGGCCAGCCTGCGCCTCGTCAGAGTTGTCGCCTTCCAGCCAGCGATAGTCGTCCGTGACAGCGACACCGTGCAGCGTGTCCGTCACGGTGTCCACCCGAGTTGCCGGGGGGAGCAAGGCCAGCTTCAGTCCCAAATCGTTTCCTCCACCTCTCAGTGACAACGGCGGCTCACAGCCCGAGCCGCCCTACGTACGTAGCGCGGCCCGGGTTGTGGGCCGCGGCTAGTACACCCCTTCGGTCACCGACGTCTGAAACCGTGAGAACGGCCTGACGTTCCGCACGCCATCCCACGGATACGTCGGACAGGGCGGCTCGCGTTCCGCCTCGTCGCGCTCGAGGAAGCGCGGCATGAAGAACTCCTTGGTCAGCGTCGTCAGACGGACCCGTCCAGTGTGCCCGTAGGGCACGACGCGAGTCGGCTCGTCCGGATCGACGACCTCGAGGATCGCGCGCGGCCGCGGAGGGTAATAGATGATCGCGTAGTTGTCCGCGCGGTCGAACGGCTTGTGGACCGCCAGCCCCATCAGCGTATTGCCGTATGTCGGCGCGAAGAAGACGTCGCCGAGCACCTCTTCGCGGACCCACCGATGAAATTGCGGCGTCATCTCGGTGCCACCACAAAAGATCCCGGTGATCCCGGCTTTTTCCAGGGAGATCTTCTCCGCCAGCGCCTCGAGCAACTTCGGGGTGATGAACAGGCAGCGGATGCCGTCGTGCGCCTTGAGCAGTGTTAACGCCTGATCGATGACGTGGCGCTTGTAGGCCTCGACCTGGTCCATCTGCCGCGCCTTCAGCAGCTTGATCACCCACCGCGGGTCGAGATCGACGCAGAAGGAAATGCCGCCGCGGTGCTGCGCGAGATGCTCGACCGCGAGCCGCAGCCGGCGCGGCCCGGACGGCCCCACCATCAGCCAGTCGCTGCCCTTCGGGAAATACTGGTCGGGCAGCGTGTCGCTGAACATCTCGTAGTCGATCCGGAAGTCGTTGACGTTGATGCGGGACTTGGGCACGCCCGTCGAGCCGCCCGTCTCGAACGTGTAGATCGGACGATCGGCATAGGCCTTGGGAACCCAACGCCGGACCGGGCCGCCCCGCAACCACTCGTCCTGGAAGAACCCGAAGCGGTCGAGGTCCTGGTAGGTCTGAACGTCCTTTCGCGGATCGAAGTCGAGCCGCTTGGCGACGTCGAGCCAGAACGGGGTGCCGGTTTCGGGACTGAAGTGCCAGTTGACGATCTCGCGGACGTGCGCATCGAGGTCCGCTGGGGGCTGGTGAGTCATCGGCAACAGATTATCCGATCGGCCGATTCGATAGACTGGAGGCATGCTCCACATTCCGTTGCTCCGACGCGGCCAGCCGTACAAGAGCCTTGACGTCGCTCGTGCGGCCCACTACGCCACCGGCCAGCCGTTCGTGGAAATCAGCCAGGCGAACGTCGGCCTCATCCGGCGGGACCTCCTGGCGCAAGACGAGATGAAGGCCGCGCTGTCGCGTCTGACGGTGCGGGAGCTCATCGGCCTCGTCCGCGACGCCGCCGAGATCTTCCTGAACGACACGCTCGCCCTTGGCGACACGCCCCAGCAACCCGACGACTACGTCGAGCAACTCTCGGCGACCACGGGGATGCCCTTTGTGATGGTCCGGCGGAACATGCAGCGGGTCAGCGCCGTGATGCAGAACCTGGAGGGCATCCTGCGTGGGCTGTCGCGCGGACTCGATCCAGCCATCCTGGATCGCGGCTTCGGTGATGTGGACGGACAGGCCGTGAGCTTTTATCCGCGGGCGCGCGCCCTCGGCGTCGTCCTGCCGAGCAATTCACCCGGTGTGCATGGCTTGTGGGTGCCGGCGCTGGCGCTCAAGATCCCGCTCGTCCTGCGGCCCGGAAGCGCCGAGCCGTGGACGCCCTACCGGCTGATTCAGGCGTTCATCAAAGCCGGCATCCCGGCCGAGGCGTTCTGCTTTTTTCCAAGCGATCACGCCGGTGCCGGCGAGATCGTGCGGCAATGCGGACGCAGCATGTTCTTCGGAGACATTGGCGCGGTCGGATCGTTTGCCGGCGATCCGCGGATCGAGCTGCACGGTCCCGGCTACAGCAAGGTGCTGGTCGGCCCCGACGTGGCCGGCGACTGGGGCGATCATCTCGGTCTGATCGCTGCTTCGATCGCGGAGAATGGCGGGCGATCGTGCGTCAACGCGTCCGGTGTGTGGACGACCGGCCATGGCCGCGAGATCGCCGAGGCGCTGGCCGAACGGCTGGCGCAGATCGTCCCGCGCGCCGCCGACGACCCCGCTGCCGAGATCGCCCCGTTCGTCGATCCACGCGTGGCCCAGCGGATTTCCGATCAGATCGACGCCGGGCTCCAGGAGCCGGGCGCCGAGGACGTCACGGCACGCTATCGCAGTGGCCCGCGGCTGGTCACGCGCGACGGGGGCACGTACCTGCTCCCGACGATCGTGCACTGCCAGAGCTCGTCACACCCGCTCGCCAATCGTGAGTTCCTCTTTCCGTACGCGTCGGTCGTCGACATCCGTGAGGACGAAGTGGCGTCGCTGCCGGCCTGCCTGGGGCCCACGCTGGTGGTCACCGCGCTGACCAAGGATCCCGCGCTGATCGAGCGCTTGCTGGCGTCGGATGCGATTGGCCGGCTCAACCTCGGTCCGATCAAGACGAATCAGATCGTCTGGGACCAGCCGCACGAGGGCAATCTGTTCGAGCATCTCTACGCGCGACGGGCGTTTCAGCGAGCGGGATAGAGGCGAACAGACTGTGCGGTTGCTGTACCTGACGGCGGGAGCGGCGGAAATGTACTGCGGCAGTTGCCTGCGCGACAACGCGGTGGCCGCCGCGCTGCTCGCGCGCGGGCACGACGTCGTGCTGATGCCGATCTACACGCCGACGACCACGGACGAGAAGAACGTGAGCCAGTCGAAGGTGCTGTTCGGCGGCATCAGCGTGTACCTCGAGCAGCATGTCCCGTTCTTTCGCAGCACCCCGGCCTTCCTCGATCGGCTGTGGGATTCGACCCCGGTCCTGAAGCTGGCGTCCAAACGTCAGATCAAGGTCGACCCGGCGGTGCTCGGCGAGATGACGGTGTCGATGTTGAAGGGCGTCGAGGGCTTCCAGCGCAAAGAGATCGACAAGATGCTGCGCTGGGTCGAGTCCGAGGCGCGATTCGATGTCGTGACGCTGCCCTTCACGCTGCTCATCAGTCTGGCGCGACCGCTGCGCGAGGTGCTCGGTGCGCCGGTCGCGTGCACGCTGCAGGGCGAGGATCTGTTTCTCGAAAGCCTGCACGAGCCCTGGAAGTCACAGGCGCTCGATCTGATCCGGCGATCGATTGACGACGTCGACGTGTTTCTTTCGGTGAGCGACTACTACGTCGACTTCATGACCGGATACCTCGGCATCCCCCGCGATCGGATCCGCACGGTGCCCATCGGCATCAACCTCGACGGCCATGCCGTTCAGCCGACTCGCCGATCGCCGCCGTTCACCGTCGGCTTTTTCGCACGGATCGCGCCCGAGAAGGGGCTGCACGTGCTTGCCGAGGCCTATCGGCGGCTCCGCGCGCGCCCCGGCGTGCCGGCGACCAGGCTGCTCGCGGGCGGTTATCTGCTCGATGAACATCGGGACTACCTGGCCACGATTGAGAAGCAGATGCAGTCGTGGGGTCTGGCGGATCACTTCCGCTATGCCGGCGCGCCGGATCGCGCCGGCAAGATCTCGCTGCTGCAGCAGATGGACGTCATGTCGATGCCGGCGACGTACGCCGAACCGAAGGGCCACACCCTCCTCGAGGCCATGGCCAACGGCGTTCCCCTCGTGCAACCGCGCCGCGGCGCGTTTCCGGAGATCGTGACCCGCACCGGCGGTGGAGTGCTGGTCGAGCCTGACGACCCCGACGCCCTCGCCGACGCGATCCTGGCCCTCCTCCTCGATCGTGATCGCGCCGCTGCCCTTGGCCGCGCGGGCGCGGAGGGCGTCGCCCGGCATTACTCCGTTGAGAAGACGACAGACATCGCGGAGGCGGTCTACGAGGGGATGAAGAGCGCGGGAAGTGAAGAGCTCTGAAGTACGGAGTGAAAGGCGCGGGAAGTTCGGAGTGAAAGGCACGGGAAGTGCGGAGTGAAGGGCGCTCGAGGTGCGGAGTGAACGGCGCGGGAGGTCCGGAGTGAAAGGCACGGGAAGTTGAGTGAAAGGCACGGGAAGTCGAGTGAAGGGCGCTCGAGGTCCGGAGCGAACGGCGCGTGACGTACGGAGTGAACAGCGCGGAAGTTCTGGACCCGCGCCAGTAACCATCACCCGCAACGGCCCGCGACCGCATGCTCCGGACGTCGAGGCGATCGCCGTCGAGATTCCGCAGGATCGGGACGGTCGAGCCGCAGCTGATTCCGAAACACGCTCGTCGCTTGGCGGGCTTCGACGCCAAGACGATGGCGCGGTAGGCGCGCGGCCTGCCCAGCGAGGTCACCGACGCGGTCGTGGCCGAGGTGACCGCGTGGCGGGCATGACCGCTGGAACCGCTCTAGCCGGTCGTGTTCTTCGACGCGCTGCGCGTCAAGATCCGCGGAAACAGCGGAAGGCGCTGGGGGCCGGGGCGCTTTTGGTCTACACGGCGGCCCCCGCGCGTACGCGACCTCGGCGGCTCGACGCGTTTTGCAGCCGGGACCCCGAACGCGAGTCGTCGCGCCTCCAAACCCGAGGCGCGCTACGAGCACTCCGGACCTCGCGCGTCAGCGCCGGACCTCCGTGCTTTTCACTCCGAACTTCTCGTGCCTTTCACTCCCTACTTCCCGTGCCCTTCACTCCCTACTTCCCGCGCCTTTCACTCCCTACTTCCCGCGCCTTTCACTCCCTACTTCCCGCGCCTTTCACTCCCTCTCCCGCGCCTTCACTCCCTACTTCCCGCGCCCTTCACTCCCTACTTCCCGCGCCCTTCACTCCCTACTTCCCGCGCCCTTCACTCCCTACTTCCCGCGCCTTTCACTCCCTACTTCCCGCGCCCTTCACTCCCTACTTCCCGCGCCTTTCACTCCGTACTTCCCGCGCCCTTCACTCCCTACTTCCCGCGCCTTTCACTCCCTACTTCACTCCGGACCTCGAGAGTTCTCTGTAGAATCGTCTCGTGCTCGTCGTCGACCGTGTTTCGAAGTCGTATCCGACCCCGACCGGGCCGCTGTCCATCCTGGAGGACCTGTCGCTCACCGTGGAGCGCGGCGACTCGGTCGCCATCATGGGTCCGTCCGGTTGTGGGAAGAGCACGTTGCTGTACTTGATCGGGGCGCTCGAGCCGCCGACGTCAGGCACCGTCACGCTTGACGGAACCAACCCGTCGGCGCTCCGCGAAGATGCGCAGGCGGCGTTCCGCGGTCAGCAGATCGGCTTCGTGTTTCAAGATCACCTGCTTCTGCCGCAGTTGTCGGCACTCGACAACGTGCTGGCGCCGGCACTCGTCGCGCCAGCGGCGAACGGCGCCGGCGGCGCCGTGGCGCGCGCCCGGCAGTTGCTGCAGGACGTGGGCCTCGGATCGCGTCTCGATCATCGGCCGGGCGAGCTCTCTGGCGGTGAGCGGCAGCGGGTCGCCATCGCGCGTGCGCTGATTCGCCGCCCCGCCCTCGTGGTCTGCGATGAACCCACCGGCAATCTCGACCGCGCGTCGGCAGCGTCAACCGCGGATTTGCTGGTCGACTTGCACCGCGCCCAGCAGACGATGCTGGTGGTCGTGACGCATAGTGCGGTGCTCGCCGAGCGTTTCGCGCGCCGGTTCGAGCTGAACGATCGCCGGCTGCAGCCTGTTTCATGACGCTGACACAGCCTGGCGATCGCCGGCGTCCGTTTCTATCGCCGGACACACCTTGCGGTGGCGTTGGGGGTCGCGGCGGCAGTCGCCGTGCTGGCCGGTTCGCTGCTCGTCGGCGCCTCGGTGAGGACCAGCCTCGCGAATCTCGCCGCGAGCCGGTTGGGCCGCGCCGACGTTGTCGTGAGCGCGGAAACGCCCTTCACCGAGGGGTTGGGCGACCGTCTTGTCTCTGCCCTGTCGCCGGCTTCGTTTGCCGTTACCCAGACGCCGATGCTCGTGTTGCCCGGCGTCGTGCGGCATCAGCCGTCAGGACGGCGGGCCGCGGACGTGCTCGTGTACGGCATCGACGCCCGCTTCTTCGCCGTTCATGGCGTGCAGGCGAGCGCGCCGGGTGAGTCGCAGGCCCTGCTCAGTCCCGACCTCGCCGCCGAGCTCGCCGCCGCTCCGGGCGACGATGTGCTCGTTCGCCTCGAGCGTCCGACGGACATCCCGATCGATTCGCTGCATGGCAAGCGCGACGACCCGGGGCGATCGATCCGTTTGACCAACGTCGGCGTCCTGGCGAGTGACGCCGTCGGCGAGTTCTCGCTGACCCCGGCGCAGGGACCCGTGCGATCGGTGTTCGTCTCCCTCGCGCGCCTTCAACGTGATCTGACCCTGCAGGGCCGCGCGAATGTCGTGCTGCTCGGAGGCGCCGGAAACGATCGCACCGCGAGCCTCGCGACGGCGCTTCCAGGCGCCCTCCGGACGGCAGTCACGGCAGCGGATCTCGGTCTCACGATCGAGGCCGGTCCGGCGCCGGGCTCGGTCATCGTTGAATCCAGTGCCGGACTGATCCCTGACGCGGTGGCGTCCGCGATTGAATCGACGGCTCAGCGGGAGTCGCTGACGGTGTCGCCTGTCCTCACGTGGCTGGCCACGCGCCTCACGGTGCGTGATCGTTCCGTCCCGTACTCCATCGTCACGGCGGTCACTCCGGCCATCAGCGAATCCGCGGCGTTGAACGTGTTGGAGCCATCGCCGTCCGCGGCTGGCGGGCCGCCGCCGATCGTGTTGACGGCATGGACCGCGCGGGAGCTGGACGCGTCCGCCGGCGATTCACTCGAGCTCGAGTACTACCGCTGGACCGACGCCGGGTTGCTCGCCACCGAGCAGGCGACGTTTCGTGTGGCCGGCATCCTCCCGATGGAAGGCCTGGCCGTCGATCGCCGGTTGGCACCCGACTACCCCGGCATCACGAGCTCCGACAGTTTTGCCGACTGGGACCCGCCCTTTCCGATCGACCTGAAGCGCGTGCGTCCAGCGGACGAGGCCTACTGGAAGACGTATCGGACGGCGCCCAAGGGCTTCGTGCCGCTGGCCGTCGGCCAGCGGATCTGGCAGACGAAGTACGGCCGGGTCACCTCGCTCCGGTTGCATCCGCCC
The DNA here is from genome assembly GCA_963816795.1 of uncultured Acidobacteriota bacterium. Taxonomy (GTDB): domain Bacteria; phylum Acidobacteriota; class Vicinamibacteria; order Vicinamibacterales; family SCN-69-37; genus CAWFLT01. The sequence continues at coordinate 749,026 of CAWFLT010000014.1, forward strand.
TCGAACGCCACCGCCTCGTCGGCCGATGCAGTGGACAGGCTCGCCGCCCTGCGGGCATCGATCGTCGGTGGCGTGGATCCGGTGCGCGCGGGACTCACCGTGATCGACGTGCGATCGCAGAACCTGTCGGCCTCCGCGGGCGCGACCGACTTCGGCGCGTACTTTTCGTACTTCAGCTTCTTCCTCATGGTGTCGGCGCTGTTGCTGACGGCTCTGTTCTTCAGATTGAGCATCGAGCAACGCCGCTCGGAGATCGGCGTCCTTCGCGCGACCGGCTTTGCGATCCGTACGGTGCGGAGGCTGTTCCTGATCGAAGGCCTGCTGGTCACGGTTGCTGGCGCGGTGGCCGGTGCGCTGCTCGCCGTCGGCTGGGCGGCGCTCATGATGTACGGGCTCCGGACGTGGTGGCAGGACGCCGTCGGCACGACGTTGCTCCGCGTCCATGTCGACTGGCTCATGCTCGCGATTGGCGCCACCGCGGCCGCCTGCGCGGCGCTCCTCTCGATCGTCCTGACGTTGCGTCACTTGAGCCGCGAGACGCCTCGTGAGCTGCTCTCCGGATCGCGAGCCGCACCGGCGCTGCGACGGACTGGCGGGGGTCGCGGCCTGGCGATCGCGGCGTTCGTGGCCGCGGCCGGGCTCTCTGCGGCATCCGCCTTGAGCGCCGTGCCCGCGTCGGCCGGATTCTTCGGTGCGGGTGCGCTCGTGCTGATCGCGGGTCTGGCCGCCGTCCGGTCCTCGCTGATGACACGCGACCGGGCGCGGCCGCACACCACCGGACTCGGGCGGCTGGCGCTCGCCAACGCCGCGTGGCGGCCGGGACGCAGCTTGACCGCCGCCGGACTCGTCGCCGCCGCCGTCTTTCTTCTGGTGTCGGTGGATTCGTTTCGCAAGCGGGTCGGCGACGTCGGGCGGGACTCCGGCACCGGCGGCTTCGCGCTGATCGCTGAGAGCGCCCTGCCGATCGTGCACGACTTGTCATCCGCCGAAGGGCAGCGCGAGCTGATTCTCGACCCGACCGATCCGGCGCTCCGCGGTGTGGACATCGTCAGCCTTCGCCTGCGTCCTGGTGACGACACGAGCTGCCTGAACCTGTATCAGCCGAAACGGCCACGGGTGCTCGGCGTTCCGGCCGCCATCGTCGACAGCGGCCGTTTCCGGTTCGCGTCATCGATGGCGGCGACCGACGCCGACCGAAGCAATCCGTGGCGCTTGCTGGGCGATCCCGATCCGGCGGGCGTGATCCCGGCCGTCGTCGATCAGACCTCGCTGCAGTACGTGCTGCATGCCGCAGTCGGCGACGAGATCACCATCGACGCCGACACGAGCCGGCCGCTCCGGCTCCGCGTCGTGGGCGCGCTGGCCGATTCGGTGCTCCAGGGCGAGATCCTGATTGGCGATCGCGCCTTCCAGCAGGTCTTTCCGAACGAGCCCGGCTATCGGATGTTTCTGGTCGGAATCACGCCGGCGTCCCCCGAGAACATCGCGGCGACGACGCGCGCCCTCGAAGACGGCCTCGAGCCGTTTGGTTTCGACGCGCAGGAGACGACTCGTCGTCTGGAGACCTATCATCGCGTCGAGAACACGTACCTCTCGACCTTTCAGGCCCTGGGTGGTCTCGGCCTGGTCCTCGGCGTCGTCGGCCTCACCGCGATCGTTGCGCGCAACATCCTGGAACGGCGGCGGGAGTTGGCCCTCCTCGGCGCCGCCGGTTATTCGGGCCGGGACCTGCAGCGCCTCCTCCTGGGCGAGCATCTCGCGCTCATCGTCGCCGGCCTGGCCATCGGTGTCGCGGCCGCCCTCGTCGCCATCGCGCCGGTGCTGATCGGACGCGGCACCGGACTGCCTCTCCACGCCCTGCTCTGGCTTCTCCCAGTGGCGGTGACCGGCGTTGTCGTCACGGTGTTGGCCACTCGCAGTGTCAGGCGATTGCCGCTCGTCGCGTCGTTGCGGGGTGAATAGACGGTTCCGGGGTTCCGGGGTTCCGGGGTTCGAGGTTCGACTTCGAGCGCCGAGGCCGCTTCGAGCCCGGAACCCCGGAACGGACCGCGGAACTCAGTGTCCGTGTCTTCTGCACAAAAAATTTGCGTATGTCAGGATAGTTCTCACACGAAAGGATCGAGCGATGCAGAAATGGCTGTTCGCGGCGTGCGTGGGGGTCTGTCTGACGAGCGTGGGCCTGCTGGCCGACAACTGGCCGCACTGGCGCGGGCCGTCGCACGACGGCGTCAGTCGCGAAACCGGCTTGCCGGTCAAGTGGAGCGCGACCGAGAACGTGTCGTGGAAGCTCGATCTTCCCGCGTACAGCGGCGCGACGCCGATCATCTGGGGCAATCACATCTTCCTGAACGTCGCGACGGCGAACAACACCGGTGAGATCGAGCTCTGGGCGGTCGATCGCACGAAGGGCGCGGTGCTCTGGAAGCGCCCGATCGCCGGCGGCAACCATATCGAGCGCAAGCAGAACATGTCGTCGCCGTCGCCCGTGACCGACGGCAAGATGGTCTGGGTGATGACGGGCGTCGGGATGCTGAAGGCGTTCGATTTCGCCGGCAAGGAGCTCTGGGCGCGCGACATCCAGACGGACTACGGCCGCTTCGGTCTCAACTGGGGATACGCATCGTCGCCGCTGCTGCATGGCGACGCGCTGTACGTGCAGGTGCTGCACGGCATGAAGACGGACGACCCGTCGTATGTGCTCAAGATCGACAAGCTGAGCGGGCAAGACGCTGTGGAAGGTCGATCGTCCGACCGACGCGCAGCAGCGAGTCGCCCGATTCCTACACGACGCCTCTCGCTCGTGCAGACGAAGGATCGGACCGAGATCGTGATCAGCGGCGGCGACGCCGTCACGGCGCACGATCCGGCGACCGGCAAGGAACTGTGGCGCGTGAGCGGCCTCAATCCGCAGAACCGCGGCGACTACCGGATCGTGGCGTCGCCGCTAATGGTCGCGCGACTTGATCGTGTCGCCGAGCCGCAACAACCCGCTCACCGCGATCCGTCCAGGCGGCAGCGGCAACGTCACGGGATCACACGTCGCCTGGTCGTTCGAGCGTGGCCCGGATGTGCCGACGCCGGTCAGCGATGGCACGTACCTGTACGTGGTCGTCGAGAGCGGCGTCGTGTTTTGCCTGGACGTCGAAGACGGGCGCGATCGTCTACGGCCCGGAGCGGCTGCCGAACGACTTCTACAGCGCGTCTCCCGTTTTGGCAGACGGCAAGATCTACGTGACCGGTGAGACGCAAGGCATCACCCAGGTCTTCCGCGCCGGCCCGAAGTTCGAGCTGCTCGCGTCGAACACCCTGGGCGATCCGTGCACGCCCTACTGCCTCAGCTCCGTCGCCGTCTCAGAAGGTCAGTTGTTCATCCGGTTGAGCACGGCGATGTGGGTCATTGGCGACAGAAAGAAATGAGGCAATGGGCAATGAGGCAATGGGGCAGTGGGGCAATGGGGCAATAAAGGTCTTCATTGCCTCATTCACTCATTGCCCCATTGCCCCATTGCTAGAATCCGACCCCAAGGCTGACGCCGAACGTCCGCGGCCGGCCCGGTTCGCCGACGAATCCTGACGGCGCGAAGCCCGGGTAGGAGATCGCGAGCGGGATGTAGCGGGTATCGAAGGCGTTCTTCATCCAGAACTCGGCGAAAATCAGCTTGCCGCGGACGCCAGCCCGGAAGTTCGTCAACGCGTAGGCGTCCTGGCCTTGCGTGTTGGCGTCGTCATACTCGAAGGCGCCGCTCAGGGCGAGGTCGAGGCGGCCATATACGCGCCAGTCGGGATTGATCTCCCTCGAGAACTGCGCGCCGAACGCCGCCGTGTAGTCGGGCGTGAACTGGATCTTGTTGTCGGAGACGTCGACGTTGCTCGAGACCGTGCCGCTCCCAAACCGCGCGCTGGTGGAGCCGACCGACGCGAACAGATCGACGTCGGCGTGCGGCCGCGCCACCACTTCGAACTCGACGCCGCGGCTGGTGGCGCTGCCGACGTTGGAGATGTAGAACGTGCCGGGAGGTGCGAACGGGAGCGGCAGGTTCAACTGCAGGTCATCCCAGTCGATGGAAAACACCGATGCGGCCAGCGACACGCGACCGCTCGCCGCCGTCGCCTTGACCCCGCCCTCGACGAGCCACGCGTGTTCCTCGGCGTAGGCCTCACTGCCTGGAATGGCGACCGCGTTGAACCCGCCCGCCTTGTAGCCGCGATTCACCGATCCGTACGCCGTCACTGCGGGGTTGAACCGGAACGACGCGCCAAACTGCGGGGAGACGTCGGTAAAGCTGCGGCTCTCCTGCACCGACGTCGGCGGCGCGAGCATCGGATCGAACGACGTCGAGATGTCCGCGTCCTTGCTTTCGTGGTCGACGCGCGCGCCGACGGAGAAGTCGAGCTTCTTGAACGACAGCGTGCCCTGCCCATAGACGCCGAAGCCGACGTCGTCGAGCGCCGCATCGGGACTGATGTTGGTGACGGGAAACGGCACGCCCGGCAGGACATTGGCGGAGAAGTTCTGCACGACGAATTGCTCGTAGCTCTGGCGTGAAGAGGAACACGCCCGGTCTGCCAGCGCACCGACACCGCGTCCGACATCTTGTAGGGCGAGGCAGCCGCCGACGCCAGGCGGACTTCCTGGGTGAACTGGAAATCGTCTTCGGTGTTGTTGCGCGTCGCGATCGGGAACGGCGAGTAGTCGAGGTCGGTGGAATCGAAGGTGTTCCACTTCACGAAGCCAGTCGTGCTCGAGAACGTGAACTTCTCGCTCTCGTGCCTCGCCAGAATGGTCGTCGAGAAGATGTCGCGATCGGTCTGCCCCTCGTAGTCGCGGGCGACTTCGAACGGATTCTGCCGGACCGCCGCGAGATCGTTCAACGCGTAGTCGCCGTCGCGCGCGCGTTCACCGGAGACGATGACCCGGGTCTCCCAGGCGGCCGACGGCTTCCAGAGCACCTGGCCCTTGGCGGCAAATGCCGACCGCGTGTCGATGTCGTTGCCGGTGATGGTGTTGACCGTGAACCCGTCGCGCTCCGCAAAGCTCAACGAGAATCCGGCCGACGCCTTGCCTTCGGCGATCGGCCCCGAGGCGGCGGCGCGAAACTCTTTCTGACCGAAGTCGCCGAACGGCACCGACGCGACGCCGGTCCACTTCGTCATCGACGGCCGCGCCGTGGCCAGACTGATCAGCCCGCCAAGCGCGTTACGTCCGAAGAGCGTGCTCTGTGGTCCGCGCACGAATTCAATCTGCGAGATATCGAGCAGGGCCGTGCTCGAGGAGTTGGCGTTCAGCTGCGGGACCCCGTCGAAGTACGTGGTCACGCCGGGATTCGAGGGCCCGGCGCCCAGGCCGCGGATCCTGGGATTGCTGAGCTTGCGCGCGGTGAACTCGGTGAACGACGTGTTCGGCGAGAAGGGCCCGGCCTCGCTGACGGTCGTGATGCCCGCGCGCTCGATGCCGTCGGCCGAGACGACGGTGACACTGACCGGCAGTGTCTTCGGGTCGGCGGGTTCCTTCTGCGCGGTGACGGTAATCGGCGGCAGCGTAATCGCCGGAACTGACTGGCCGGACTGAGCGGGCGTGGCCGTCGAGTGAGTGGTCTGCGCCGCGGCTGGGGATCCGGCAAGCGCGCTGATGACAAGCGCAGCGGTGACATGCGATGTGAGCATCGCAGCGATTATTAGCCGAACCGCGCAGGACGCGGCAAGGCGCCGCCCGGATCCGGGCGTTCGGCACTACGACTGCGGTTTGTAGTACAGCACCAGCGAGGCTCCGACCGCAACGAGTAGCATGCCCACCCACAACAGCGGATTCGGCGTGACCTTGGGCGGATGGAGGTACATCGTGAACAGCGCATTGAAGACCGGGGCGCCGCCGAACACGAGCGGCATCACGTAGGTCGGCAGGCCGCCGGAACGGAACGCGTAGATGATGCAGACGGCGCCAAGCGCGCCGAGGCCGCCCGCCAGCGTCGCCTGCGTGAAGCCGCTGGCGTTCCATCCTTTCGCGCCGAGCTGCCCCTGCGTCGCCAGCGCGACGAGCGGCACGACGACCCCGACGAGCATGTAGGCGAGCCCGACGCACAGCGAGCGCACGGAACGGGCTGCCCAGCTTCACCTGCCCGCCGTGCAGCACCGGACCGTACAAGCCCCACGACAGCGCCGCACCAACCGCAAAGACGACCCAATGCATGCGACGAGTATACGGGGCTCGGCGAGTCGTTTTACGTACGTAGCGCGAGACCCGACGCTCTGAGGCCCGTCTTCAGAACGTGACGCGCAGACCGATCTGCGTCTGCCGGGACGACGTGACGGTGGTCCGGATCTGGCCGAACGACGGCAGCGGCGCTTCGCCATCGGCCGCGCCGGCGAAGACGACGAGCGCCGGCGGGCCGAAGTTGGCGCGATTCAGCAGATTGAACACTTCGACGCGCAGGTCGATGCGCGTGCGGCTGCCGATCTTGCTCCAGGCGAACTGCCGGCTGATCGACGACATCGACGGTCGCCAGGCCAGGTCCGATGAGCTCGTTGCGTCCGACGTTGCCGAACGTGCCGGCCTCCGGCAGGACGAACGCCGTCGGATCGAGCCACTGTTCGGGCCGCCCGAGCACGGCATTCTCCGGCCCGCGGCCGGGCGCGTAGCTCGGCCGATCCGGCCCGGTGCCCGGGCCGAGCGACGGCGACCACTGCGAACGCGATCGATTCGCTCTGCAGGAAAGGCGTGAGCGGATTGCCGCTGCGCACCCGCACGATCCCCGACAGCCGCCACCCGTTGAAGACGCTGTCGGCCGTACCCGACGAGCGCAGTCGGCGCGCGGCAGATCCCAGACGAAGTTCAACGTCCAGTTGTGCGCGGCGTGGAAATCGGAGAGGCCCTTGTTGTAGTCCGGGAATGAACTCCGGCATCGCCGAGGTGGTGCCGGTCGTGTTGTCGGAGAAGAAGGTCGAGTTCTGGGTCGTGTCCTCCGCCCGCGACCAGGTGTAGGCCGACTGCATCTGCAGGCCACGGCTGCCAGCGCTTGCGCACGATCGACGATCAGCGCGCGGTACCACGAGTCGCCGTCGCTCGATCTTCACCTCGATCGCCGAAAAGCTGCGTGTTCGGCCGCAGGCAGCCCCGCCGGATAGAACAGCGTGCCGTCCGCTCGCGTCGCCGGCGTCGGGACGTTCAGATCGGAATTGCGCCACAGGTGCCGGCCGCGCGATCCCGCGACGCCGATCGTCACGCCCCAGTCCGACCAGAACTCCTGCTGCACGCTGACGTTCCACATGTGCACGCGCGGGTACTGCGACGTCGTACTGAATCGGCCGGACCGAGATGCCGGTGTTGCGCTCGAACGGCGGCACGGGAAACGTCGGATTGGCAATGACCAGGCGCGGCGTCGCGGGCGGATTGGTGACCGTGACGATCAGGTTCTGCTGATTGTTGGTGTTGAAGTAGAGCCCGTAGCCGCCGCGCACCGACGTGCGGCCGTCGCCGCGCGGATCCCAGGCGGCGCCCGAGACGCGGCGACCAGGACGGCGCCCGGGTTCTCGTACAGCGGCCCGACGGTTGGCGCGGCCGCGCAGCAGATCCGGCATGTTGATGTCGCGGTCCTCGCGATCGCGGGGCATCGTCGTGCCCTCGAGGCGCAAGACCGAGATTGAGCGTCAGCGCGCGGCGACACCGCGAAGTCGTCCTGGGCGTAGACGCCGTACAGCGTCCAGTCCCAGTGCCGCGTGAAGTCGCCCTGCGGCGTGAGGCCGATGAAACTTGCAGGAACGTTCCGGAGAAAGGTCGAGAGATTCGCGAACCGGTAGATGCCCAGGCTGAACGTCGGGTTGAGCTCGTCGTCGAGGTAGTGCTCGACGAGCGCGCCGGCCTTGAGCAGGTGGCGGCCGCGCGACTGCGCGACGTCGTACTGCCCGCTCACCACGTCCTGCCGCAGCCGCAGGTTCGCCGAGCTCTGCGGCCCGAAACGCGGCACGCCGCCGATGTCGATCGCGCCCATGCTGTCGCGGCCAGGCACGAACACCGGCAGCGGCTGGCTCGTGTTGGCCTCGACGTTCTGGCCGATGCGCGTGCGGCTGTAGCCGACGCGCGCGGTGTGCACGGACTGGCCGAGCGCCTGGCGGTACTCGCCGGTCAGGAACTGATTGGCGCGAGATGAAGGCGCGCGGAAACTGCGGAAAGTCGGTCGGCAGCCGCTGATCGGTGTCGTCGAGCGTGTAGCGGACGAAGAACTGCGCGCCGCCCGGCCGCACGGCGTCGACCCGCGCCTGGAAGAAGTTCTGATCCAGCCGCTGATCGAACGGAAACGTGTAGCGCGCCAGTCCGCCGCCGAGGTTCTCGCCGTTGGCGCGCGGAAACTCGTCGAGGTACGGCCGCACGAGCGGGTCGACGGTGACCGGTCCGGTCGGCAGCAGGCCCAGCCGCGCGTTGTCGTCCGGCACGGTGGTCACGATCGTGCGGCCAAGGTTCTCGCGCAGCGCCTCGTAGCCGACGAAGTAGAAGAGCCGATCGCGCCGAATCGGCCCGCCCAGCGGTCGCCGCCGAACTGGTTGCGCGTGAAGTCCGGCTTGTCGCCGACGTCGAAGTAGTTGCGCGCGTCGAGCGCGTCGTTGCGATGGAACTCGAAGACGCTGCCGTCGAGCGCGGTTGGTCCCGGATCGCGTGATGACGTTGATCTGGCCGCCGACGTTGCGGCCGAATTCCGCGCTGTAGGTGTTCGACTCGACGCGGAATTCGCGCACCGTCTCCATGCCGAGCGCCGTGCCGGCGGCGCTGCCCGGCCGGGCCGTTCGTGAAGTCGTTGAGCAGCGTGCCGTCGAGCAGGTAGACGTTCGCGCGCGGATCCTGCCCGTTGACGCTCATCGCCAGCCCGTGCGCGACGACCGATCCGTTGTCCCGATTCGGAAAGGGCGTCACCGCGGGCTGGAGCGACATCAGGTCCGTGTAGTTGCGCCCGTTGATCGGGATCTGCTCGATCGTCCGGCGGTCGACGAGGTAGCTGAGCTCAGAACTTCGCGTATTCACCAGCGCCTGGGATCCCGTGACGGTCACCGCCTCGGCCGCGCCGACTTGCAACGTCAAGGTCAACGACGCCTGTTCGGCCACACTCAGCCGAATGCCGGTACGGACGACGGTCCGAAATCCGGTGAGCTCGGCGCGGAATCCGTAGTCGCCGGCCGGCAGCCCGGCGAACGTGAATCGGCCTTGCACGTCGGACGTGGCCGTTCGCGCCAGCCCGGTCTCGGTCTGGGTCGCGGTCACCAGGACGCCAGGGAGCCGCGCCCCGGTCGCGTCGACCGTCTGGCCCGACAATCGTCGCCGACGTCTGGGCCCCGCCTACAGCTGGCCACAACACCGTCAGCAGAAGGCTCACGACAACGCGCCAACGAAACACCACGGTCACTCCTCTGTCCTATCCCGATGTCTTTTGAGGACTGCTTCCGCCAGCCCAGGCGACGTCCAGATTCGGGCATTTGCCGTAACTCGCGTACACCCCGAGAGAAACAAGGGCCAGGTCCTTGCAGTATATCGTCGTGGGAGGAGTGGCTCGGATGAACAGACACGATGGGTGACACGCACGCAACTGGCCTGGCGGAACCGGAAGTCGGGAGCTACTTCGTCGCCAATTACCCGCCCTTCTCGGTGTGGACGCAGGACGCCGTGGCCCGGGAGGCGGTGCCCGCGTTCCAGTCGCACCCTCAGCCGGGCGTGCCGCTTGGCCTGTACCTGCACATCCCCTTCTGCCGGAAGCGCTGCCATTTCTGTTACTTCCGGGTCTATACGAACAAGAACGCTCAGCAGGTCGAACAGTACCTGGACTGGCTGAGCCGCGAGTGGGAGCTCGTGGCCGCGAGCCGGGCGCTTGCCGGCCGGTCGCTCGACTTCGTGTACTTTGGCGGCGGCACGCCGTCGTTCCTCTCGACAAAACAGCTCGAGGGCCTCGTCGGTCGGCTCACCGCGGTGGCCCCGTGGTCATCGGCCAGCGAAATCACCTTCGAGTGCGAACCTGGCACGCTGAGCGGTCAGAAGCTCGATGTCATTCGCGCGGCCGGCGTCACGCGCCTGAGTCTCGGGGTCGAGAACTTCGACGATGGCCTGCTCGAGCTGAACGGGCGCGCTCATCGCTCGCCCGAGATCGGCCGCGCCTACGACCAGGCGCGCGCGCTCGGCTTCCCGCAGATCAACATCGATCTGATTGCCGGCATGCTCGGCGAGTCGGACGCCAACTGGCAGCGGTGCATCGCCCGCACGATCGAGCTCGCGCCAGACAGCGTGACCATCTACCCGATGGAGCTGCCGTTCAACACGACGATCAGCGCCGACATCCTGAAACACACCGGACAGTTCAGCCAGCAGGTCGCGACGTGGGACACCCGCCGGCGTTGGGTCCGCGAGGCGTTCGATGCGCTCGAAGAGGCCGGCTACTCCATTGGCAGCGCCTACACGGCGGTCAAGGATCCCGCGCGCACGCGCTTCCTGTACCGCGATCGGCTCTGGGAAGGCGCCGATCTGGTCGGCCTCGGCGTGGCGTCGTTCGGCCACGTCAACGGCGTGCACGTGCAGAACGCCGATACCTGGGAAGCGTACGGCGCCGCGATCGACCGCGGCGAGATGCCGCTCGGCCGGGCCTATCGTCCGACCGACGACGAGCGGCTGATCCGCGAGGTGATTCTCCAGCTCAAGCGCGGATCGATTCAGCCGGGCTACTTCGCCGCGAAGTTCGGCGTGGATGTCCGCGAGCGCTTCGCGGACGCCTGGAAGTCGCTGACCGACGACGGCTACCTGGAGCGCCGCGCCGGCGCCTCGGTCGTCGAAGGCGCCGACGGCGACCGGATCTCGCTCCGGCGCGAGGGCCTGCTCGCGCGTCGACTCGCTGCTCCAGCGCTTCTTCCTGCCTCACCATCGGGGAGTCAGGTATACGTAGAACTGATCGCGGCTCGCAACTCCGAGAGGCGTACGAAGTGCGATAGCTTTGTCCAGCGACACTTACGATGTCATCGTGATCGGCGGCGGGCCGGGTGGCTCGACCGCCGGGGCGCTGCTTGCCGAGTACGGCCATCGTGTGCTGCTCCTCGATCGCGAGACGATGCCGCGCTATCACATCGGCGAATCGCTGATTCCGTACACGTGGTTCACGCTGAATCGCCTCGGTGTGGTGGACTGGCTGCGCGAGTCGGCGTGTCCGAAGAAGTACAGCGTGCAGTTCGTCTCGATCACGGGCAAGGTGTCGCAGCCGTTCTATTTCTTTCAGACCATCGAACACGAGTGTTCGCAGACGTGGCAGGTCTGGCGCGCGGAGTTCGACGCGATGCTGCTCGACAACGCGCGCAAGAAGGGCGTCGAAGTGCAGCAGGGCGTCACCGTCCGCGACGTCCTGATGGAGGGATCGCGGGTCGTCGGCGTGCGCGCCGACGTCAAGGACGGCCAGAAGGGCCGCGAGATTCGCGCCAAGGTGGTGGTGGACGCCACGGGTCGCGATTCGCTGCTCTCGCGGAAGTTTCAGTGGAAGGATCGCGATGCCGATCTCAACAAGATTGCGGTCTGGAGCTACTACGAAGGCGCGTTGCGCGATCCGGGGCTGGATGAGGGCGCGACGACCGTGGCCTACGTGCCGCAGAAGGGTTGGTTCTGGTACATCCCGCTCCACTCCAACATCGTCAGCGTCGGCGTGGTCGGGCGAGCCGGGGTATCTCTATCGGGACACTCGCGATCCCGACGCGATCTTCCATCGAGAAGCGCAGGCGTGCACCTGGATTCGCGATCACATCAGCGTCGGCCGGCAGGCCGGGCCAGTCCGCGTCACGGGCGAGTACTCCTATCACTCGCAACGCATCGGCGGCGACGGCTTCTGCCTGGTGGGCGATGCTTTTGCGTTCCTCGATCCGCTGTTCTCCACCGGCGTGTTCCTGGCGTTGAAGAGCGGCGAGATGAGCGCCGACGCCATCCACGCCGGGCTCGCCACCGGCCAGGTGACGGCCGCGCACTTCGACGAGTACTACGCCCGGCAGCGGCGCGCCGTCATGAGCTTCCGCCAGCTCGTGCGCGCGTTCTACGACCTCTCGTTCAGCTTTCGCGAGTTCCTGCAGGTCTACCCGAACTTGCACGCCCTCATCGTCGACACGCTCGTCGGCAACGTCTTCACCGACCTGACGCCGCTCTTCGACGCGCTCGCCGAGTACAAGCAAGCGCGGCACGACGGCGGAGATCGACGTCGCCACGGCGTGACCGTGCCGATCAGCGAGCATCGCTACCACCGGCGGGTACACTTTGCCGAGACCGACTGGCCGGCGTCGTCCATTTCAGCCAGTTCCTCCGGTACATGGAGGAAGCCGAGCATGCGCTCTGGCGCGCGGCCGGGCTGTCGATTGTGCCGCCGGGTTCCAATCTCGGCTTTCCGCGCGTCGCCGCGTCGATCGAATTCCACGCGCCGCTCCACTTCGAAGACGAGTTCGAGGTCCACATCAGGATTGCCGCCATCTCCAGGCGGTCGATTCGCTACGAGTCGACGATCACGCGCGGAGACACGCGCATCGCTTCAGGGACCATCACCGCCGTCTGCGTGACGAACTCCCCGCCGCCGATGCGCGCGACCGACCTGCCTGAGGACATCGTCAGCCGCTTCGCGGTGTCCGACGACACGGACGGTGGACGCCAACTTCCTTAACTGCTCGCGGGGCCCCACCCCCGCTCGCTGGCGCTCAGCGCCGCTCCTGGTCGTCGCGGGCTTCGCGGTGCCCCAAATCTTCCAATCTCCATATAATCCAGCCCCATGGCCCAACGTCTGACGCCGGTGCAGTGGTTGATTTGCGGCATCGCTGCCCTTGGCTTCGCGTTCGACATCTACGAACTGCTGATGCTTCCGCTCATCGTGGCGCCCGGCGCTGCGCGAACTGGTGAACGCGCAGCCCGGAACCGCGGCTTACAACCACTGGGTCGGCCTGCTGTTCTGGATTCCCGCCGTCGCCGGCGGGATCTTCGGGCTGTTGGGCGGTTACTTGACCGACCGGCTGGGACGCCGGCGCGTCCTGGTCTGGAGCATCCTGCTCTACGCCTTCTCGGCGTTCGCTGCCGGCTTCAGCACCAACATCTGGATGTTCATCTTCTTCCGGTGCACGACGTTCATCGGCGTCTGTGTCGAGTTTGTCGCGGCGGTCGCCTGGCTGGCGGAGCTGTTCCCGGACCACAAACAGCGAGAGCGCGTCCTCGGCTACACGCAGGCGTTCTCGTCAATTGGTGGCGTGATGGTCACGGCAGCCAACGCGTGGATCCTGGCGCACAGCACCTCGCTGCCGGCAATCTATGGCGGCCACGAGGCCTGGCGGTACACGCTGATGTCGGGCATCGTCCCGGCCCTTCCGCTCATCATCATCCGGCCGTTCCTGCCCGAGTCGCCCGCCTGGCAGGCGAAGCGCGCCGCTGGAACGCTCAAGCGTCCGAGCCTCGCCGCGATCTTCAGCCCGGAGCTCAAGCGCACGACCATCGTGACGACGATCATGTTCGCACTGGCGTACGGCGCCGCGTTTGGCGCCATCCAGCAGATGCCGCGGATCGTTCCCGGTCTCGCCGAACTGGCGACCCAGCCTCGCCCTGTGCAGCTTCAGGCGGCCACGGCCGTTCAGTGGTGGCAGGAAATCGGCGGTCTGGTCGGCCGGTTCGGCTTCGCCTTCATCGTGCTCGCCATCGTCAGCCGCCGGAGCTTGCTGCGGATATTCCAGGTTCCGGGCCTCTTGGTGGTGCCGCTCGTGTTCTGGTTCGCACCATCGAGCGATGTCGAAACGGTCAAGGTCGGGATGTTCTTCGCCGGCCTGTTTACCGTCGCTCAGTTCAGCTTCTGGGGCAACTACCTGCCGCGGATGTACCCCACCCATCTGCGCGGGACCGGAGAGAGTTTCGCGGCCAACGTCGGCGGCCGCATGATCGGCACGTCGTTCGCGTTCGTGACGACGACGATGACGTCGTACATGCCGGGCCCACCGCACGTTCAGCTTGCGACCGCCGCGTCGATCGTCGCGGCGATTGTCTACCTTGGCGGTGTGGGCATGAGCTTCGTCCTGCCAGAGCCGAAGAGCGAGCAGCTGCCGGAGTAGGACCGTCGACGCCATGATCAAACTCGCCTTCGGCATCCTCATCGTCTCCGCTGTCGCGACACTCGGCGACTACATCTGGTACGAGGTCGGCGTTCGGCACCGGATGGTTGCCGGCATCGTTCATGGCGCGCTGCAGTTGATGGCAGTAGGCGGCGTGCTCGGCTGGGCCGCGGGCCGGATGGCGCCCGGCCTTGCCGTAGGCATCGGCGCCGGCGTGCTCGGCGCGCTGTCTTACTACGCGATGGCGCCGGCGATGGGCTATCCGGCGATGTTCATCTCGTGGATGGTGGTCTGGATGCTGCTGGCGGTTGGAGAAGGCTTCCTGCTCCAGTCCGCGCGCCGGCCCTGGCTCAACATGCTGGCCCGCGGCGCGATCGCGGCCGTCATCAGCGGCGTCGCGTTCTACGCGATCTCAGGAACCGTGTGGGGGCCACCGCCGGCGGGCGGGCGCAACTACGTCAAACATTTCGCCGCCTGGCTGGTGGCGTGGGCGCCGGGTATTCTCGCGATCGGCTGGCCCAAGCGGTAGTTCGACGGTGCCCTCTAACATTACAGGCGCGCGGGCGCCACACACCGGCGCGGGTGTCCGCTTTGCTCTTCTCCGTGCCCTCTAGCCCTTGCTGCCGGTGTCCTCGCGTCTACCCGCCGAATGCGTAAATGCGCCCATCGGAGTCGCCGATGACGATGCGGCCGCCGGCGACGGCGGGCGAGGCAGTGAACCCGGCGCCGGCGTCGTACTCCCAGACCTTCTTGCCGGTCGCGAGGTCCAGAACGTAGAGGTGTGCCGTCGCCGGAGCCGACGACGACGCGGTCGCCGGCGATCGCGGGCGACGAGTCGACGCGCGCGCGCGTCATGAAAGACCAGCGGGGCTTGCCGGTCGCCATGTCGAGCGCGCGCACGGCTTTGTCGCGGCCGCCGATCACCATCAGGCCGTTCGCCAGCGCCGCGGAGGAGTAGAACGGAAACTGGCGGTCAGGATCTTCGAAGCGCCACTTGACCTTCTTGGCAGTTGATATCGACGGCGACGACGTCATTGGCGAACGTGCCGTAGTAGGCGACGCCCGCGGCGACGGCCGGCGATGCGGCCGTGTAGGCGGCGGTGTCGAGCGTCAAGACCTTCGCGCCGTCCGCGATCCGCACGCCGTGGAACGACTCGTCGCAGCCGCCGAAATAGGCGACGCCATTCCAGACCGCCGGCGTCGAATGCACGTAGTTGTCGGTCGCGGCCTTCCAGACCTGCTTGCCGGTCGCCGCGTCGAGCCCATACAGGCTGGCGTCGTACGATCCGATCAGCACGCGGTTGCCGGCGACGACTGGCGACGATTTGATCTCGGCGCCTGTCTTGAACGTCCACCTGGCCTTGCCGGTCGCGGCGTCAACGGCATGGAACACGCCGGACAAATCGCCGATGTAGACGGTGCCGCCGGCCACCGCCGGCGACGACTCCCCGATGCCGATGTTGTCGGACGCGGCGCGATACTTCCACTTGACGGCGCCGGTCGCGGCATCGAGCGCGAGCAGCTCGCCCGTCGACACGCCGACGTAGACCGTGCCGTTGGCAATCGCCGCCGACGATTCGACCGTGGCGCCAGCCTCGTGCTTCCAGATCAGGCGGAGCGCCGCCGGCAGCGGCGCCGAGGCCACGCCAGTCAGGTTGGCGCTGTTCCTGAACTGCGGCCAGTCTCCTGAGGCCGGTGGCGCGGCCGGCGCCTGCTGAGCGGCGGCGACGATCGCCGCCATGGCGGCAAGCCCAGCCGCGGTCGCGGCGATGCGTCCGCGCGATCTTCGACATCGTCACTTGCCGAGCTGCGCGCCTTCCTTGATGGCGTACAGGTTGTTGCGCGTCATGATGTACATCGTGCCGTTGGCCGTCACGACCGTCGAATAGACCGAGCTGCCCATCTCGACCGTCGAGAGGATCTTCTTCTCGCGTCCGTGCTGCATGACGATGACGTCGCCATCCTCGTCGCCGAGATAGACCTTGCCGTCGGCCACCAGCGTCGAGCTCCACATCGCGGCGAACATGTCGTGCATCCACACCTGCTGCCCGGTCTTGATGTCGACGCAGTGCAGGAACCCGCTGAAGTCCGGATAGTAGATGAGGCCGTCCTTCACCGACGCCGTCGAAATCGACCGGCGGATCTTGTCGTAGTGCCACAGGAGTCCGGTCTTGGTGATGTCGCCGCGCTTGGTGCCGTCAATCGCGTACAGATGGCCCACGCCCTCGCCGTGCTCGGGGTCCTGACCGTTGGCGATGTAGACGACGTTCTCGACGATGACCGGCGTCGAGATGACTTCGTTGCGCGTCTTCGGCCAGACCGAGTCCTTCGGATTGGTGTCGAACTCCCAGAGTTTCTTGCCGGATTTCGCCTCGTAGCCGCGCACCCAGCCATCGCCCTGTCCGTGGACGACCTGGAGCACTCCGCCGATCGTGCCGAGGGCGGGCGTCGACCACTGGCCGTGAAGAATCTTGTCGCCGGGCGATGCGTCTTCCCACATGAGCTTGCCGGTCGTCGCGATCGATGCGCGACGATTGCCGGCGCTTTCGGGGACGGGATGTTGACGTGACTCTCGTCCTGCCCGTTGCCGGTCGACACGAACAGCAGATTCTCGAACGCGACCGGCGACGAGTTGGCGAGGTTGTGCGGAAACGCCCCGACTTCCTCCATCATGTCGAACGTCCAGAGGATGTCGACATCGGTCTTGCCGGCGAGCTTCTCGTCCTTGAACGGGCCCGTCGTTCTCGTTGTCGTGGAAGCCCTGCACGTCGACGGCGAGAACGCACGGCGCGATTCGAGACGAAGTAGGCGACGCCGTTTTCGATCAGCGGCGACGACGCGATGCCCTGAAACGGCCAGTCGTTCGCGCGGCCCGACAACAGCTTCTCGAACGTCGCCTGCCACATGAACTCGCCGGTGGACTCCCGGAACGCCATCACGACGCCGCGATCACCCGGCTGCTTCGGATCGCGCACCATTTCGTTGTTGGTGCCAACCAGCACGACGCCCTCGGCCACGACCGGATTGCCGTAACTCTGCGATCCGAGCGACGCGACCCACTTGATGTTCTTGCCGGTCTTGACGTCCCAGGACGTCGGCAGGCCCGTCGCGTCGGACACCATGTTCCGATCGGGCGAGCCGCCCCACATCGGCCACGACGTCACGCCCTTGTTGCCGGACGGCGATCCCTGCGCGAGCAGAGAGACCGCCAGGACGATGAGCACGCTTCTCGGCATTACGTTCCTCGCTCCAACAGCTACTGGTTCCGGTAGACCCGGAGGTTATCGAAAAACACGTCCGCGATCCCGTCGCCGTAGATGCCCGGCGCGCCGGCTCGGTGCGGGATCTTGTCGGTCTTCTCGATGGTCCAGGCGGCCGGCTCCGGTTCGCCGACTGGCCAGACTTTGCCCTGAACGAGCGTCGCGTTGCCCGGCTGATTCTGGACGCGCAACTTCATTCGGTACCACTTGTTCACGTCCCACGCGAACGGGACGCTGCACGGTCATCTCGTCGGCCGCCTGCCACGGATGAAGCTCGAGCTTCTGCGCGTTGCCGAAGAGCACCAGCTTGTAGCGCTGGTTGACGAGGCCGGCGTCGCCACGCTGTCGCCGCGATCTCGACGCCGCGCACGTCCACTTCGACCGTGTAATCGGACCAGGTCGGCCGGCCCATCAGCACGGTCGCGCGACGGCCGACGGTGTCGTCGCGCGGCCGGACGAGCTGGCCGGCGTTCTCGCCCTGACCGATCGTCGTCTTGCTGTTCGCCGTCCACCACGCCATCGGACCCTTGTCGGCCGCTGAAGTCGTACGTCCACGGCAGCGGCGGAATCACGCGGACGCGCGCTTGCGCCGTGACCTGACCGATGGTCGCCTTCACGAAGCCCGCACCAGCCAGACGCCGGGCGCGACGTAGGTGCCGTCCGGCCCGACGGTGCCTTGCACGGCGTCGAGCGTCCACTGCGCCGACGCGGCCGGTTCGTTGCGAATGAAATTGCCTTTGGCGTCGTACAGCTTGAGCGTGAACGCCTGCTTCTGACCGGGATCGAGGACCGCTTCGTACGGAAAGACCAGCGCCTGGGCAACGTCGCCCGGCGCGGCCGGAGCCGCCGCCGGCGGCGCGGCCGCGGCGGACTTCCGCCGGGTGCCGATCGCATACACATGTCCGGCCGAGTTGCGGATTGGTCGGCGGCGGCATCGAGACCACGTAGATTCGTCCGTCGGCAACGATCGGCGACGCGACGACCGGCTCAGGGTCGGCCGCCGTGCCGATCAGGTCCTCGTCGACGACCTCGGCACCGGTCGCCGTTGGCCGGAGGATGTAGAACTTGCCGTTCTCGGTCCCGATGTACAGCTTGCCATCGGCGAGCACGGGCGAGCCCTTCTGCAACGTGCCGAGCGTCTTCTGCCACGCCAGGGCTCCGGTCTTCAGATC
This sequence comes from uncultured Acidobacteriota bacterium, assembly GCA_963816795.1. Classification (GTDB taxonomy): domain Bacteria; phylum Acidobacteriota; class Vicinamibacteria; order Vicinamibacterales; family SCN-69-37; genus CAWFLT01. The sequence continues at coordinate 767,531 of CAWFLT010000014.1, forward strand.
GAAGGCGCCGAGAATCGCGCTGTTGTCCACGGAATACAGCCGCTCGTTGTCCATGACGGGCGACGAGAAGGTCGGCAGGAACCCGCGCGTCACCCACTTGATCGACTTGCCGGTCAGCACGCCGCTGCCGGTGGCATCCATCGCCGCCACCATCCCCATCTCGGTGGTGTCGATGTTCTCCTCACCGTGCGAGATGTAGACGGTGTTGTCGCGGAACACGACGCCGTTGAGAATCGCGCGCTTGCTCACCTCCAGGCTCCACACCGGCTTGCCGGTGTTCACCTGAAGGGCATGGAACACGCCATCGGTGCCGCCGACGAGCAGGAGCCGCGACCCGTTCACATCGGCCACGATCGGCGTCGAGTAGTTCGTGTCGTAGTGACGCGCCTGCGGCGAGCTGATCCACATCGTCTGACCGGTACGCTTGTCGAACGCGAAGTACCGATTCCCCGGACGGCCCAGGTCCGGGCCCCAGTTCTGCAGCAGCGTGTTCAGAATGACTTTGTCACCCTCGATGATCGGCGACGTCGTCCGGCCGCCATGCGTCGTGATCGCACCGTATTCCTCCGGCAAGGAACGGCTCCATACCGTCTTGCCATCGGGAGCGAGCGCGATGAGCTCGGCGGCGACGGTGAACATGTAGATGTTGCCGGTGGCCGGATCGACGGCCGGCGATGCCCAACCCGCCCGATTCTGCGGCACGTCGGAGAGGTAGAGGCTGAACGCTCGCTCCCAGACGACCTTGCCGCTATCGACATCGACGGCGACGAGCCGTTCCTGCGTCGTCGAGACGTCGCCCGTCGTGACGGTCTGCAGGTACAGGCGATTGCCGAACACGACCGGCGCCGATCGGCCGCCGAAGTTCAGCGACCAGGCGACGTTCTCCCCGGCGGGCGACCAGCGCGACGGCAGATTGGTTTCCGCCGACGTGCCATCGCGCCGCGGTCCGCGCCATTCCGGCCAATCGTTCGCCGCCAGGGTGGCCCCTGCGGCCAGGGTCACGAGTAAGACGATGACCTGTTTGGACATTGATCCCATTCTCTCAGATCAAGAGCACCCAGCGCCGCGTAGCGGCGCTGGCCCGAGCGCGGGGGGTGGGGCCCCCGCGCTGTAATTAAGGCTGGCTTATCCTTATCCAATGGCGTGGGGCCCCGACCCCCATCGCCTCGGGCCAGCGCCACGATGGCCTGCGCTGGGTGCACGCATCGCGCCTACACGATGAAATCCGCCGCCATGTCCCCGATCAGAGCGCACGCCGCGTGGGTCTGGCTGTTGACGACCGTCGGCATGATCGATCCGTCGGCGACCCGCAGGCCGTCGAGGCCGTGGACGCGGAGCTGCGCATCGACCACGGCCATGGGACCGGTCCCCATCCGGCAGGTGCCGCCGGGGTGAAAAATGGTGTCGGCGGTGCGCCGCACGAACGCCCGGAGATCGGCGCGCGTGCGAGTGGCCTCGGGCGGGTCGACCGCGGGCGCCGCGCAGCGCGCTGTAGGCGCTCGATCCGCCGAGCGCGAGTGCGAGGTCGACACCATCGACGAGCGCCTCGAGGTCGGCCGGTTCGGCGAAGTAGTTGGCCCGGATGACTGGCGCGGCGAGCGGGTCGGCCGATCGGAGCGTCAGGACGCCGCGACTGGCCGGCGTCGCCAGCGCGACGGTGAGCGTCACGAACGGATCCGCGGTGTCGAGCCCGCGGCCGACATAGAACTGCAGGTCCGGCGGCCGCGGCGAGGCGGCACGGCTCGACCAGGTGAAGAGGCCGGCCGACACCGTCGACGCCGCGAGCGGCTGTCGAGCGTTCCATCGCACACTCGCGCGCGGGTGGTCGTGGAGGTTCTCGCCGACGCCAGGCAGATCGGCCACGACCGTCAGGCCGTGTCGCCGGATGGCCGCAGCCGGGCCAATCCCCGAGAGCAGCAACAGCTTCGGCGAGTCGATCGCACCGGCGGAGAGCACGACCTCACGCGTCGCGCGCACGCGTTCGCGGGCACCATTGCGCAGCACCTCGATCCCCGTCACGCGGCGTCCGTCGACCAGCAGGCGCAGCGCCAGCGTGTTCGGCCACACCGTGAGGTTGGGGCGTGCCAGGACGGGCACGAGAAAGGCGGCCGCTGCCGAATGCCGGCGACCTTGGCGGATGTTCTTCTGATAGAAGCCCGCGCCCTGCTCCTGGCGGGCGCCGTTGAAGTCCCACTCGGGCCGCGCCGCAAATCCACGAGCCCGTGCCGCTTCGAGAAACGCGAGATGGCCGGCGTGCGGGTCGATCGTGTCGGAGACCGACTGCGGCCCGCCGCTCCCGTGATAGTCCGACGCGCCGCGCGAGTTGTCTTCGAGCCGGCGGAAGCGCGGCAGGAGCTCGCGGTAGCTCCAGGCGGGACCGGCGTCCTCGGCCCACGCGTCGAAGCACGACTGATGGCCGCGGACATAGGCCATGGCATTGATCGAGCTCGACCCGCCGTAGCCCTTGCCGCGAGGCCACTTCACCTGCCGGCCCCCGAGCCCCGGCTCGGGCTCGGTCGTGAAGTTCCAGTCGAGCGCCGTCCCGATCAGCGACGTCCATTTGCCCGGGGACTGGATGAGCGGATTGGCTTCCGGACCGCCCGCCTCGATCACGAGCACGCGCGTCTGCGGATGCGCCGTCAACCGGTGCGCCAGGACACAGCCAGACGATCCGGCGCCGACGATGATGACGTCGAACTCGCTGGCGCGGTTGCGCGGCCGGCTCGGGAGCGGCTGCGACGAGCGCCTGAGATTCGGCCAGCGCTTCCGGCTCGCCCGCGGCCCATGCCGCACCGCTCATCATCAGCGCGGACTGCTGCAAAAAACGTCGTCGACTCGGCATGCGTCAGTAGCCTATCGCAGTTGCGCCCGACGACCCGTCAGGGCTAGAACTGACGGATATGGCGATCGATCCACGAAGCGCGCCGATGGGTGCAACGCTCACGCCGGCCGGCACGACGTTTCGCGTGTGGGCGCCAAAGGCGCACACCGTGACCGTACGCGGCAGCTTCAACAACTGGACGGATCATCCGCTCGTCGCGATCGCGGATGGCCATTGGTTTGCGATCATCCCCGGCGTCCAGGCCGGCGACGAGTACAAGTTTCACGTCGTCGGCGACGGCAGTCACGGGCCCAAGCGCGATCCGTACGCTCGAGAGATTGCGCTCGATCCGCCGTGGCCTCACTCGAACTGCACGGTGACGGGGCGCAATGACTTCCCGTGGCACGACGCCGCGTTCCGACCGGCCCGCTTCGAGGACCTGGTGCTCTACCAACTGCATGTCGGTGCGTTCTCCGCCACCGATGCGTCCGGCCGTGACGTGCGCGAGTCGCGGCCGGGACGGTTCCTCGATGTGCTGTTCCGGCTGGAGCATCTCGACGCGCTCGGGGTGAACGCGGTCCAGTTCCTGCCGATTCAGGAGTTCGGCACGGCACGATCGCTCGGCTACAACGGCACCGACTACTTCTCGCCGGAAATGGACTATGCGGTTGCGCCGGCCGATCCGGAGTTTCCGCGCTACGTCGCTGAGGCCAACCGGTTGCTGGTCGCGAAGGGGCTGCCGCCGTACGAGCCGGCCGCCCTCGAGAGCCAGACAGCGCAGTTGATGGCCATCGTGGACCTGTTTCATGTCTACGGCATCGCCGTCATCTTCGACGTCGTCTACAACCATGCCGGCGGCGAATTCGGCGACGAGAGCCTCTACTTCTTCGATCGTCAGGTGCCCGGCGACCAGAACCGCAGCCTGTATTTCACCGATCAGGGATGGGCGGGTGGACTCGTCTTCGCCTTCTGGAAGCGCGAGGTCCGCCAGTTTCTGATCGACAACGCCGCTGCGCTGCTGGACGAGTATCACATCGATGGATTTCGCTTCGACGAGGTGACGGTCATCGACCGTCACGGCGGCTGGACGTTCCTGCAGGATCTCACTGACACGCTGCGGCATCTCAAGCCAGATGCGATCCTCATCGCCGAATACTGGGCCGATCAGCGCGCTGTGGTCCGGCCCCGGGCCGAAGAGGGCGCCGGCTTCGATGCCGTCGTCGCGAGCGGCCTGCGCGGGGCCATCCGCCAGGCCATCGCCCAGGCCTCGCGCGGAGGAGAAGCCCACGTCGACCTTGGCGCGGTCGCGGCAGCATTGATTCCCGAGCACGATGCGGCGTGGCGATCCGTCCAGCACCTGGAAAACCACGACGTCGTCCGCATCAACAATGAAACGGATCGCGAGCCCCGAATCGCCGCGCTCGCCGATCCATCAAGTCCGCGCTCGTGGTACGGGCGCAGCCGGAGCCGCGTCGCGAACGGCCTGCTCCTGACCGCGCCCGGCATCCCGATGCTGTTCATGGGCCAGGAGTTCCTGGAAGACAAGTACTGGAGCGACAACCCCGACTTCTTCGCCGACACGCTCATCTGGTGGGAAGGACTCGAGACCGAACGGGCGATGCAGGATCACGTCCGCTTCATCCGGGATCTGATTGACGTGCGCCGCCAGCTTGCGGCGCTCAGAAGCGACCACATCAACGCCTATCACGTCAGCGACAGCAATCGGGTCCTGGCGTGCCACCGTTGGACTGACGACGGCGACGATGTCGTCGTCATTGCGACGCTCCGCGAAGAGACGTGGGGCCACTACGATCTCGGCTTCCCGCGTCCCGGCCTCTGGCGCGAGATGTTCAACAGCGACGTCTACGACGGATCGGTTCGATCCGGCCGTCGCGGGAAGCGGCGGCCGTCTCGACGTCGCCGGACCACCTCGCGACGGCTTCGCGCAGTCGGCGACCGTCATGATTCCGGCGAATGGGTTGCTGGTCCTGGCAGCAGCACAGACTTGATCACGCGGCGGTCGTGCATCGCCTCGAACGCCTCGCGCCATTGATGGAGGGGGGCCCGCAGGCCGACGATCTCCTCGGGCATCGTCAGTCCTTCGCTGAGGAGCTCAATCACACGTTCCCAGATCGGGAAGTTGTGGCTGAACGATCCCTGGAGCCGCACGTTCTTCAGGACGAGCGGATTGAGATCGGGCGCGTACGTTTCTGGCGACCAGCCGACCTTGGTGACCTGTCCATTCGGCCTCACGAGCCGCAGCGCGAGGTCGATCGCGGCGCTCGCTCCGGTCGCGTCGCACACCAGCTCGGCGCCGTCCGGGCAGGCCTCCCTCATCAGTGCGTCGACGTCCTGCGTGTCGAGATCGATGACGTGCGTCGCGCCGAGCCGCATGGCCGTGTGAAGTCGTGACGCGTCCGCCGTCAATCCAGCGACCACCAGAGGATGGGCACCGGCGAGCGCGGCCATTCGGGTGCAGAGCAGGCCGATCGGCCCAGGACCGAGGATCATGACCGGATCGCCCGGACGAATCGTCGAGTTCACGCACATGGCGTTGTAGGCGACGGCATGCGGCTCGGCGAGGCAGGCGACGTCGAATGACAACCCATCTGGAATCGCGTGCAGGCATCGTGCAGGGACGCGAACGAACTGCGTCATCGCGCCATCCACCCCATAGCCAAACCCCTGCCGCTTCGGGCACAATTGGTAGCGGCCTGTCCGGCACATTACACACGCGCCGCAGATGCGCGCCGCGGTTTCACTGACGACCCGGTCCCCCTCCCTCAGGCCGGTCACGGCGCGGCCAAGACGAGTGACAGTGCCACAGAATTCATGGCCGAGAACGACGGGGACATTCACCTGCCATGATTGGGTATTCCAGTACTGATGAACGTCCGAGCCACAGACAGAGACCGCGCCGACCTCGAGCAGCACTTCGTCGGACTCGATGGTCGGAATATCGACTTCACGAAGCTCCACCGCGTGCGGTCTCAATGCGTGCTGAACAATGGCCGGCTGTCTGGTCATAAGTGCCTCGGCGATCGAATCGGGCTGTCATTACTGATCTGAGATCCAAATGCGTGAATTTCGAGCGGACTCTAACGTACTCTAGTAACACCGTTGTGATAAAGTGCAGGAGTTTATGGCTGACATTACTTCTCTTCTCGATAAGAAGATCTCCGAGCTCGAATCCCAGTTGACCGCGTTGAAGTCGGCGCGCGCGGCGCTGACTGGTCTGGCGATTATTCGAGCGTCGAAGGTAACTCGCCGCCGCAGGCGGAAGTTCACCGCCGCGCAACGTGCAGAAATCTCCCGCCGGATGAAGGCGACGTGGGCCGCCCGCCGTCGCGGCAAGGCGTAAGTCTTAGCAACCTGTTCGCTATCGGACAAGCAGGTCGATGCGTGGGAACGCGAAGTTCCCAGCGACTTCGTCGATGATGTTGATTTGGCACGTGTACAAGCCCGGCGCGAATCGGTCAGCAGGCACTTCGAACTGAAACAGCGCGGCTTTGCGATCGCCGGCGTCAATCACCGACCGGACAACGACGGGCGTTTCCATCACCTTCACCTTGCCCCGGTAGAAGGCCAGGCTCGTCCGGAGCATCGGTCCTTTACCGGGCTCCAAGGCGGGGTCGTAGACCTCGTAGTAGAAAAACAGTTTCTGGTCGCGACCGACGACATGGGTCAGGTTGGGGAGCAGCTGTACGCCGTCGCGTACCAGCGGGTTGTCGGACCGGCCTTTGGGCGCCGCCTGTAACTGCGTGCTGAGGACCACCGAGCTGACCTTCAGCGACGCCTGGGCGAGCTGCGGCACGCGGATCGGGGCCTCATAGGATCCGGTGAGGCCGGTTTCGTTCTCGCGGACGACGACCTTGAGCCCGAAGCGGCCGGGCGGCAACGTCATCCCCGACTGATAGAGCACCTGCTTGCCCGCGAGCGTCTTGCCGGTGCCGGCAGGAATCGTGAGCGTCTGCCGGAAGCGTCCGACGGGCTGTCCCATCTCGTCGAAGAGCATGCCGAGGACGTCGAGGGTGACCTTGTCCTTGCCGGCGGGCACCGGCACGGCCGAGCCCGGTACGGCCAGTGAAACCGGCACGTAGTACTTCTCGGCGGTCAGCCGGAAAAACTCCGCCGACGCGAACACCGGCAGGTCCGTCGCCGAGACGGCGGAGAACAACTGCTCCTGCAACTGAGCTTCGCGATCGTTGCGCGCGGTGTGCGCGAAGTCACGCTCCGCGTAATAGCCAGCGCGGGCCTCGACGCGAAGCCCCTCCTTCTTGACCCGCACCTGGATGCGGCGGAACCGCCCGTCTCTCGCCGCGTTGCCGCTGCTGTATCCGAGGATGTAGTACGCGGACATGTCGCGGTCGATCCGCCGGAACGCGGCGCCGAAGTCGTTGGTATCGGTGAACGCCGTCCCGCCCGTGTTGGCGGCGAGCGTCGTCAGCGAGTCTTGTGACGAGGCGAGCGAGGCGAACTGCTGCATGACGCCGGCGCCCGAAAACAGGCCGCGTCCACCCCCGCCTCGGCCGCCGCCGCCCCGGCCGCCGCCAGCCGCCGCGCGCGTCGCCGCCGGGCACGATCGCCTGAAGCCCGCGGGTGTCGACGGGATAAATCGACACGTTCGAGCGGACCGCCGCGTTGACGGCCGCGCGAAGCTCGACCTGGTTGTCGGCGCCGCTCCGCTGCATGCCGGCGCTGAAGTAGACGATCGCCTTCTTCTGTTCGATCCGCTGGAGAGATTCGGCGAGGGTCTTGATCGCTCGCAGCCGGACGTCGTTGTTGAACATGTCCGCTTCGCTCGTCTCAGCGGCGGCTTCTTCGGCGGCCGCGAGCGCCTCGTCGGTCGCGAGCGTGGATGCGTCCGGTGGCGGCGTCGCGGTGCCTTCGGTGTAGCCCAGTTGGTTGAGGACACCGGCAACCTTCGCCCGGTCGCCGGTGAAATCGGTCAAGACGTCGAGTGTGGTGCTGACTGTGGCCACGGCGATCAAGTCGGCCGGCGACATCTGCTCGTCCACGTACTTCTTCGCCGAATCGATCGACCGCTGCACATCCTCGGGCGCCATCGAGCTGACGTCGAAGAGCAGGATGATCAAACGGCGTCCGACGAGCTCGTCGGCCGAGAACTTCGCCGGATCCGGTGCCGCCGGCGGAGCCCCTGCCGCCGGCGCGCCTGGCGCGAGTGCGGCAGGTTTGGCCGGCGCGGTCGCAGGCGCGGCGCCCGTGAGCACCCGCGATTCGACATCGCCCAGGAGCTCGCGCGAGAGGATCGGCGTGGCGTTCCGGTTGATCTCCTGGAACGAGAACGTCGAGACCTGTTGCGGCCGTCCATCTTCGACGACCTCGAAGTCGGCCGCGGTCAGACCGCGCACGATCTGGCCGCTCCGATCGCGGACGACGACGTCGACGAGGACCATCTCGCGGATCGCGCGGAAGACAGGCCCCTGCTGCTGCGCGGACGGCGCCCCGCCTGGCGCGGCCAGCGTCAAGAGACCCGCCAGCAGAAGGCCAGGCACGGCGAGAGGCGAGCGCGGCGCCGAGTCGAGGCGCATCAGAATCGGAACCTCAGGTTGAACTGCACGCTGCGCATCGGCCGGACGGATGTCACCTGGCCGAATGTGAGCGAGTTCACATTGGTGTCGATGCCGGACCACTGGACCATGTTGAACAGATTGTTCGCATTCACCTGCAGCGTGAGCGATCGATTGCGGCCCATGCGGACATCGCGTGAGAACGTCGCATTCAGCTGGCGATTGCCAGGGCCGACGATCATGTTGCGCAGCGCGTTGCCGAACTCTCCCGGAAGAGGACGCGTGAACGCCGACCGGTTGAAGTACAGATCGATCGTCGGATCGTCGAGCTGCACCGGCTCGCCGTTGTACCTGGCACGCAACGTCCCGTTGGTGCCGCGCGCCACGTCGGCCGCCGCGCCTGACACGCGCGGCGTCAGCGGCGTGCCCGAATTCCACGTGAAGTTGGCATTCACCGACCAGTCTTCGAGCAGCGTGGCCCAGAGCCCGCCGCCGCTCAAATACGGCCGGTTCTGGCCGAACGGCAGCTCGACGGAAATGTCCGCGGCGAACTGATGGCGGCGATCGAAGCTCGAGATCGCCCATTCCGCATCCAGGTTGTGATCGTCCTGGGCCACCGTGGCGTTGCCGCCGGTGGCCGTCGTGTTGTCCCGCGACCGGGCGAGCGTGTAGGTGCCGCCGAATCCGACGCCTTTCACGATCCGGCGGCGCACCCGGAAATTGGCGGCCGCCAGAATCGACCGGCCTTCCGCCGCTTGCCAGGTGAATGCCTGCACATCGGGCAGCAGCAGACCATCCGGCCCGCGATTGGGTGCGCGCAACATGTCCAAATCGCTGCCAAGCGTGCCGACGTAGCCGGCCCCCAGATTCCAGTAGCCGAAGTCGCGTGACAGATCTGCGTTCCACGTCTGGATCATGCCGAGCACGTAACTCTCGTCGATCCCGTAGTTGTTGGTGGTCGTCGTCGGTGTCGCGGTGACGAAGGGATCAGACAGCGTCAGTGGATCGACGGCAGTGCCAAGACTCGTGCTCGTGTTCGCGAACGGCGGCTGGCTCACGAGTTGTCGCGCGATGGTGGAGTACGAGCCGGCGTTGTACGTCACGCCGTACCCGGCGCGCACGATGGTGAAAGGAGCGGCACGCCAGGCGATGCCGACCTTCGGAGAAATGTTGTTGATGTCGGTCTGGACCAGCCCGCTCGGAAACTCGCCCGAGTACGGCCCCGTCTCGCCCGAGAGCACCGGCGTGACCGCGGTGAAATCAGGGGTCGCGTCGAGATTCACCATCTGCCCGTCGGCCTCGGTGTACGGCCGCACGAGGTCGTAGCGCACCCCGAGATTGAGGGTGAGGCCCGGTCCCTTGCGCCAGTCGTCCTGCCAGTAGGCGCTGTACGAGCGGCCGCGGAGCTTGACGTTCCCCGGTCCGTACTGGATCGACGCCTGCTGTGGCAGGCCGAGCAGGAAGTCGGCAAAGTCGAAGCCGGCACCGCGCGGAATCACTCCGCCGCCCGCCGCATAGAGCCCCGTGAACACGAAGTTGCCGCGGGCGTTGGCGTCGGTCTGGCTGTCCGACCAGTCCTGCGACATCTCGCCGCCCATCCGGATCACGTGCGCGCCCCGCGGACGGGTCCACGCATAGCTCGTCGAGAGACGCCGATCCGATCGTTTCGTCGGCGTCACATCGCGCAGACCCGAATACGTCGAGAACGACAGCGACGGCACGCCCCAGGCGAACGGATCGGTCGACACGCCGTTGATGCCGGCGTTGCCGGCGACGTCGACCAGATAGGCATACAGATTCGTCGACGTCGACGTCGAGCGCGTCATGTTGACGTTGATCGCGTGCTGGTCGCGCCGATGCGAGATGTTGAGCGCGACCGGGACCGAAATCGACGAGCCTGTCGAAACACCGCCGATCGTCGGGAAGACGTTGACCTGTTCGCCGTCGTTCTCGCGGTACTGCAGTTGCACAGTCATGTTGACGGTCGTGCCCTGATTGCCGCGGCCGCCGCGACCGCCCGGACCTGCGGGCCCGCCGAATCCGCCGCCACCGCGTCCGCCGGCCGCTCCGCCGCGGCCGGGGCCTCCACCACGCGCGCCCGCCGGCGGTGCGCTGAAGTTGTGGGTGACGCGCACGCTCACGTTGTTGGAGGAGGAGTCGGTCGTCGTGGCGTAGTGGTAGTTGCGGGTCGTCCCGGGCAGATTCGCCTGTGGCAGGTAGTCGAGCAGGACGCGCGAGCCGGGCGCGATGCGGTTCGCGGGAATGACATTGCCGGGGAACGGCAGTCCCGTCACCGGATCGACCACGGAGAGCAGCGCGCTCGAGAAATCGCCGGACCGGACGGCTTCGGTCGGCACGGTCGCGTATTGATCGAACAGGTTGTGCGACTGATTGCCGCTGTAGGTGAACTGGAAATTCGTGCGCCTCGTGCCGTTGTAGACCTTCGGGATTCTGAGTGGGCCCGACACGCTGCCGCCGAAGTTGTGCCGCGAGTACGGCCGTGTCGACGCTGGGGTGTCGGGCCTCAACTGATAGGGCGCGCTGTCGAGCGCCGAGCCGCCGAACGTGTAGTTGCTCGTGAACGAGTACGGATTCTGCTGAACGCCGCGGCCGCCGAGCCGGCCCGGTCCACCGGGACCGCCAGGGCCGCCGGGACCACCGCGGCCGAACTGTCCGGGCGGGCCGCCGCGCCCACCTTCGCCACCCGGGCCGCCGCGGCCGCCACGACCGGCGCCGAGCTCGCCGGCCCCGCCTTCCCCGCCCGGCCCCGCCGGCGGCCGAAACTCCCCGGTCAACGGATCGACTTCGCCGCGGCCGATCGCCGCCATCCGGTCGTTCATCATGCCGCGGTCGATCGACGCCATGCCGCCGTTGATGGCGACGGCCTCGGTCGGACCCTCGGTGGAGAATCCCGGCGGCAGCAGCAGTCGGGCGGCGGCCTCTGCGCCTTCGCGCTCCGGCGCCGCGACCACCGCGGCCGCGGCGGCATTGGCATTGGTTTCGACCGCCAACGTCTCAAACCGCGCCCCCGCCCCCCGCGTACCCGTCGTACCCGCCGTACCCGCCGTACCTGTCGTACCCGCTCGTACCCGCCGTACCCGTCGTACCCTGTCCTAGCGAGCGCCAGCTCGAGCTCGATCTTCTGGTCGCACGGCGGCGGACCGGCGACGAGCTCGCGGCTCACGCCGGCAAATCCCATCAACTCGACTTTGAGGACATAGGTGGACGCCGGCGGAACGTAGAACGAGAACGTGCCATCCGGGTCGGAAGACGTCGCGCCTTTCACCGTCTCGCCTGCCATCGCCATGATCGACACGCCTGGCAAGGGACGGGTGCCGCTCTGAGCGCGACCGGTAATGTGACAACCGGAGCTCGCGGCCGGCGACTGCGACGCCACCGTCGGAACCATCAGGCTGAAGATCAGAGCGAGGCCGCCTGCGAGGCCAGCGGTTTGAGGAGGCAAGGAGCGCATCGTTCTACGTTCAGAGTCCAATACGCCCAGCATAGGCCAGCCGTTCAGGATCCCAGGGGCTGCCATTCAAATGTCACAGGCGTGGGGTCCGCGACTCGCCAAGCCCGGCGCCCGGCGTCAGGCGGTCGTGCAAATCGGCGCCGATGCCGTTTTCGCCAGCTACGACCGAACGTCGGAGACCGGGTCTGCGCGAGTCTCTGGCAGGACGCAGGGCGGCCGCCGGGCTCGGGGCCCGCCGACCTGCACGCGGATTGCAGCTCTGCAATGCCGCGCTACGCGTTTCGGAAAACGTACCCTAGCGGTACGTGTCTGTGCCAGTTTCAACGTGTGCGCGGCCTCGCGATCGACGCGCGGGCGTGAATAGACCAGCGGAAAATAGGTGTCGTCGGCCCAGAGCGGCAACAGGTTTCGATAGAACGGGCTCTCCGGTTGGGCCGACTGGCCGGGGACGTTGGTCACGATGGAGCGATCCCAGTCGGCGACATCGAGGATCTCGCGATAGCTGGCGCCGTCGGCCGCCACGGCCCCGGCGCCGCCGGGCCGCTCGATGGTCGGCAGATCGAACGCGGTCACGAACGGATGCGGAAAGGCGCGCGTGTGCATTCGGCCCCATCGCCACGCTGAGGGGTCCGCGCCTTGCGTCCGCGTGAGCTCCTGAATCGCGCGCGTGAGGCTGGTCTCGTGCAGCGTCCGGCGCTCGGCGGCGGGCCGGGCTCGCCGACCGTTCCTGGACGGTCGACGCCGTTCGCCACGCGGAGTACACGGCGGCTGCGGCGCTATCGCGCGCGAGGACGCCGTCCCAGGCGGCGATCAGCGCGCGGGCGCGCTCGACGTCCGGAGTCGTGGCGGTCCAGCCGCTGAACAAGGGAATCTCCGCGCGCGCCCGCAGTGAGACGGCGTCGAGCTGCATCCGGCGATGATCGTCGAGCGTGAAGCGGCGGCCGGGCTGGATCATCTGCAACACCCGCGTGATTCGATCGAACTCGACGTTGGCCGACGTCTTGAAAAAGACCGGCGGCGTGAACCCGGCCGGCTGCGTGTTGTTGTTGGCGGTGGCGATGAATCCGCGCGACGGATTGATTTCGCGCGGCAGGTCGCGCCGGAAGCCGTCCCACTCGTACGCGCCGGAGCCCGGCACGGGGAGACGGCCCGACCACGTCGTGCCATTCGGCCCGCGCTTGGGGGTCAGCGCTGACGCCTGCCAGGAGATCGTCCCGTCGACGTCGCCGCAGATCAGATTCTCCGTCGGCGCTTTCCAGAACATCGCGGCGTCGAGAAACTCGCGGCAGTTCCGCGCCTGGGAGAGGCGGAGGCCGCCGAGGTACGCCGCCGTGCCAGGTTCGAGCAGCGCGGATCTCAAGGCGTAGACGCGATGCCGCGCGCCATCTTCGTAGAACACCGGGCCGTGACGGCTGAACTTGAGCTCGACCGTCTCAGTGGCCTGTCCCAACACTCGGATCTCTTCGCGGACGACCCTGAGCGGCTCCCAGCCGTCGCGCCAGCGCACTTCAGCCGGATTGGCGGGATTCGTTTCCTCGACGTAGACGTCTTCCTGGTCGTTGCCCGCGATCGTCAGCCCCCACCCGAGACGATCGTTGTGACCGATGGCGACGCCGACAAACGGCGCCTCGACGGCGCCAATCACGTTCCAGCCCGGGGCGACCAGGTGCACGATGTAGCGGAGAGACGGATTGCCGACCTCGCGATGCGGGTCGTTGGCCACGACGGGCTTGCCGGTCGCGGACATGGCGCCGCTCACCACCCAGTTGTTCGAGCCCGGCTCGCGAATGGCGGTCGGGATCGTCGGCGTCGAGCGCGGCCTTGCCGACGACGCCACGATACCGTTCCAGAATCGGCGGTCGAATCGCCCCGCCGCCACCGCGACCCGTGGTCACGCGCTCGTCAATCGTCGCGACATCGAGACCGTTGGGCACGATCAGGTCCTCGAAGGGGTCGGGCGCGCGCTGCTTGTTGGCTTCCGCGGCGCCGAGCCGTGCGACCGATCGAGCGAGCGTCAGTTCGTTCGACGCGTCGCCGAAGCGTCGCCGAGCGCAGGACCACGGTTTCGGCGGTCCACGGATCCGGCGTGATGCCAGTGAGGGTGAACTCGATCGGCAGATTCGTGCGCGCGCTCGGCAATGAACGCGTTCACGCCGGCCGCAAACGCGGTGAAGATCCGTTTGCCTTCCGGGTGATAGCTCGTCCACTCGCGGTCGTCCATCGGCCCGCGATACTTCAGCAGGCGCGCCGTCCGATCGCGCGCGACCGCCGAGGGCCCGAGGATCTCGGCCAGCCGGCCCTCACGCTGCCGGCGCCACATCTCCATCTGCCACAGCCGGTCCTGCGCGACGACGTACCCCTGCGCGAAGAAGAGATCCTCGGTGTTGCGCGCATAGATGTGCGGCACACCCCATCGATCGCGAATGACCTCCACCGCTTCGCGGAGCCCGGCGACCTTGAGCTCGCCGGAAATCTGCGACAGCGCCTGCCGCGCGAGCGCCGTGAGCGGCTCGTTGGGCGCCTGCGCCGTCCTGGCGACGATCGCCGCGCCGAACGCCGACCAGCGACCGCGACAGGACGATCCTGCCGGGACCGGATCATGGATTCTCCGATGGCGCGGATTATATGAAACTCGCGACGAGCCGAAGATTTCAATTAGAGTTCACACAATCCGTGCTCTCCGTGCCTTCGTCGTGACCCCGTGTTCGTGTCGAAGATCTTGACACTTAGACGCCTCGCAAGCCTCGCAACGTCTCGAGATTCTTGACATCAAGCGGATCGAGGACGATCGCGTTTGGCCGTTCGGCGCTGATCGACTTCTCGGTTTCGATCAGCAGCGGCAGCCCAGAGAATCGCGGATCGTGGAGGAGTCGCCGGAACGGCTCGAGGCCGAGACAGCCATCGCCGATGTGCTCGTGCCGGTCGACACGGCTGGCGCACGGCTTCTTCGAGTCGTTGGCATGCATCACGCGCAGCCGGTCGAACCCAATCGTCCGCGCAAACCCGGCGAAGGTCTCCGCATACCCGGCTTCGGTCACGATGTCGTAGCCTGACGCGATCAGGTGGCAGGTATCGAGACAGACGCCGGCGCGCGGACTGCCGTCGAGGTACGCGAGGATCGTCGCGATCTGTTCGAACCGCCAGCCCAGCACGCGGCCCTGGCCAGCGGTGTGCTCCAGCAGCACCATGGTCTTTCGCCGAGGGCGGAGCGCGAATGCCGTGCGGATGGCGGCGGCGACGAGCCGAAGGGCGTCGTCCACCGAGCCGGCCGTGCAGGTTCCCGGATGGAGCACCACCCCCAGCAGGCCGAGCGTGTGCGCGCGGTCGAGCTCGTCGGCGAAGGCCGCGATCGACATCGCGCGCAGCCGCGGATCGGTGGTGCCGAGATTGATCAGATAGCTCGCATGCGACACGACGGGCTGGATGCCAGTCTCATCCACGCGTCGCCGAAAGCGCCGCACCTCCGCCGGATCGAGCGGCGGGCCCTGCCAGCGATTCGCGTTCTTCGCAAAAATCTGAAGCGCCTCGCATCCGTGACGCTCGGCACGGTCAACGGCGTTCGACACGCCGCCCGCGACCGACATGTGGGCACCGATGCGCATCATGCCAATCTGGGGATTCGGAGATACCCTTCGTCTCCTGCGTGAACTCCGTGAACCCTCGGTCGTGTTACTTGATCGTCCCCGCCTGTATCCCTCTGGCCACCTTCTCGACTTCGGCCCAGACGCGGAGCAGATTGCCGCTCCAGATCTTGCCGATCTGCTCCTCGGTGTAGCCGCGACGGACCAGTTCGAGCGTGACGTTGAACGTCTCGGCGGCGCTGTTCCAGCCGTCGATGCCGCCACCGCCGTCGAAGTCCGACGAGATGCCGACGTGGTCGATGCCGATCTTCTTGACCAGGTAGTCGATGTGGTTGACGAAGTCCTGAACGTTGGCGCGTGGCATCGGCGGATACTTCGCCTGGACGGCCGCGACCTGCTTGTCGTATTCGGCTCGCCGCTCTGGCGTGAGCGCCGCGAGCGCTTCGGCGTTGACGCCGCCGCCACGGCCCCCGCCGCGCCCGCCGCCACCGCCCCCGCCACCGCGGCCCGTGGCCGGCGCGTTCGGATCCTCGACGGAACACGTCGGCGCAGCGCCCTCACCGCGGCCGCCGCCGCGCCCGCCGCCGCCAGCCCCGGCCGCATCACCGCGACCGGCCGCCGCCACCGCCTCGAGCCCCCGGTGCCGCCGGCGCAGCCGGTGCCGCGGCGACGCCGAATTCCTTGTTGACGGCGGCCAGCGCCTGTTGCCGTCCCTGTGTGATGGCCGGGTCCTCGACCTTCACGTAACTCGCGAACGCCACCGTCTGCACGACGCCGCCGTTCTTCTTCAGCGCGCCGAGCTGCTCGTCGTCCAGATTCCGGCTGTGATTGGCCAGCGCCCGCGCCGCCGAGTGCGACGCGATCACCGGCGCCTTGGAGAGCGCGATCGCCTGCAGATTGGCCTGCTTCGACGGGTGCGAGATGTCGACCATGATGCCCCAGCGGTTCATCTCGGCGATGACCTTCTTGCCGAGATCGCTGAGGCCGTTGTGCAGCCACGTGTTGTTGGCTTCGCCGGTGTTCGAGTCGGCCAGCTGGCTGTGGCCGTTGTGCGCGAGCGACATGTAGCGGCCGCCGCGCTTCCAGAACTCGCGGACGCGCTCGAGGTCCGTCCCGATCGGATAGCCGTTCTCGATGCCGATGACCGCGACCTTCTTGCCACTCTTGGCGATCCGCACGACGTCGGCCGGCGTGAGCGCCAACTCGATCTCGTTCGGCGCGATCTGCTCGGTCAGCCGGTGGACCGCGTCGAACTTCTCGACTGCCGACTTGTACGCGCCGTCGTAGCCCTCGGGTGTGAGCGCGCCCTGGCCGACGTACGCGATCATGAACGACACGTCGAGCCCGCCCTCCTTCATCTTGGGCAGGTTCACCTGCGTCGTGAGCCGCATCGTGTAGTTGCAGGCCGGCGTAAAGTTGTTCGCGTTGATATCGTCGTGCGTATCGAGCGTGATCACCCGATCGTGGATCCCGCGCGCGCGATCCACCAGCGCCTGATCGGCCGCCGGCCGCTGCGCGGCCTGCCCCGCCGAGACGATCGCCATCGTACCTGCCGCGACCAGCGCCACGATGGCCCCAGAGAACACACGAGACCTCGAGAACGAACGCATACAGCCTCCGGGCAGATATTAGCGGAAGAAGGGTTCGGGGTTCGGGGAACCCGAACCCCGATACGGCTCTAGCGCAGAAACGTCACTGGCTGATCCAGCCGGATCCTGAGGATCGTGCCGACGGGCAAATCGACATCGGCACCGTCGGTGGCCGCGACCGTTCCGCCGCCGCCGACGAGGACGCCGATCAGCGCGCCTTTGCCGCCAGCGAGAACGCCGCCGATGATCCCGCCGACGACGGCGCCGGCGCCGATGCGGGTCGCGTCCTGTCCAACCTTGCCATCGAGGGCCTGCGTGACCGACGCCCGCAGCTTCGTTGAACGGCTGTCGATGCGCATCTCGTCGAACGAGAGGGTCAGGCTACCCCGCCGGTCGATCTTGCCGGCGGTCCGGACCGAGCTCACGAACCCGCGGGCGGTCGAACCGGCCGGAATCACCAAAGTACTCCCGACGTGGTAATCGACGATCGTCGTCGCCTCGAAGCGCTGTTCGACTTTCGCCGTGCCGGAATTGAGCGGCGTTTGTAGACGGACGTCGAACTCGGTGCCGACCGGGACCGTCCACAACTTCGCCTTCGGGCTCATCGAGCGCCGGCTGCGTTGACACCCGCTGCGACCCAGCCGCCTTCGTCCGCAGCGTCTCGAGGCGATCGCGGACGCTCGCATACTCCTCGCGCGTGACCCCGGCCGCATCCCGACGCTGTTTCACCTTGAGATAGGTGACCTCGTCCTTCAGTTCCAGCGAGGGTCTTCTCAATCTGTCCGGCAAGCGTCGGATCGGTGCTTCGCAGCGGCGGCACCATCCGCTCGATTTCCGCCACCGACGTCTCGAGCCGCGTGATGTCCGCCGCAGTCACCGGCGCCTGTGCCCGGACCACCCCGACGGCCATCACGGCCAGCACCACCACGACCCACGACCTCTTCAAGTACGCTCGCATCTGATCTGCTC
Organism: uncultured Acidobacteriota bacterium; assembly: GCA_963816795.1. Classification (GTDB taxonomy): domain Bacteria; phylum Acidobacteriota; class Vicinamibacteria; order Vicinamibacterales; family SCN-69-37; genus CAWFLT01. Next base: position 785,494 of record CAWFLT010000014.1, read on the forward strand.
CCTGCCAGGCCGACCGGCGCTGGCGCCGCCCTGTGCTCCCATCTTATCGGTCTGACGCCGCCTCCTACCCACCTGGTCGGGTCCTGGTTTTTGCCTTGCCTTCCTTTGCCTTTGCCTTTTGCCTTCACTAAGATCAGAACGATGTCGAATCCCCTCCGCCTGCACCGCACCGTCGGCGTCCGCGTCGGCGCCGTGCAGGTCGGCGGCGGCGCGCCCGTCGTCGTGCAGAGCATGACGATGACCGACACCGCTGACGCGGCGGCGACCGCCGCGCAGTGTGTCGAGCTGGCCGAGGCCGGGTCGGAGATGGTGCGCGTGACCGTCAACACCGCCGAGGCGGCAATGGCGGTCCCCGAGATCAAGCAGCGCATGCTCGACGCCGGGTGCCTGGCGCCCCTGATCGGCGACTTCCACTACAACGGTCACCTGCTCTTGACGCGACACCCGGCCGCAGCCGAGGCGCTCGACAAATACCGCATCAATCCCGGCAACGTCGGAACGGGCCGCCGGCGCGACGAACAGTTCGCGACGATCTGCAAGGTCGCGGTCGATCACGCGAGGCCGGTGCGCATTGGCGTCAACGGCGGCTCGCTCAACCAGGAGCTGGTCGTCGCCAAGATGCAGGAAAACACGGACGCCGGGCGCGGCCTGTCGTCCGAGGAAATCATCAACGAATGCATGGTGCTGTCGGCGCTCCAGTCCACCGACCTCGCGCTCGAGTCGGGCCTCCGCCGGGATCAGGTCATCATCTCGTGCAAGGTGTCGCGTCCGCGTGACCTGATCGCGGTCTACCGCGACCTCGCGCAGAAGACGCAGCAGCCGCTGCATCTGGGTCTCACCGAGGCCGGCATGGGCGTCAAAGGCATCGCCTGGTCCGCGTCGGCGCTCGCGATCCTCTTGAATGAGGGCATCGGCGACACGATTCGGGTCTCCCTGACGCCGCGCCCCGGAGGCGACCGTCGCGAAGAAGTCTACGCGGCGTGCGAGATTCTTCAGGCACTCGGGCTGCGGTCGTTCTCGCCGTCGATTACGGCGTGCCCGGGATGCGGCCGCACGACCTCGACGACGTTTCAGGAACTGGCGGAACGAATCCAGTCCTACGTACGGACGATGATGCCGGTGTGGAAAACGACGCGCCCGGGCGTCGAGACGATGACGGTCGCGGTGATGGGCTGCGTCGTCAACGGTCCAGGTGAATCGAAAGCGGCGAACATCGGCATCTCGCTGCCTGGCACGGGCGAATCCCCCAACTGCCCGGTCTTCATCGACGGTGCCCACACGACGACGTTGAAAGGCACCTACGACGAGTTGGCGGCGGCATTTCAGACGCTGGTCGACGACTACGTCGAGCGGCGGTATCCCGCGAGAGATAGGGCGCTTGTCTAACCCGCGAGGTTCTCGGTTCTCGGTTCTCGGTTCTGTTCTCAGATTGGCGTTCGCGGCGTGAGCGCGACAGACGCCGCAGCCGCCAGGTTCACGCGGCTGCGCCGCTGGGTGGCGGAGCCGGCGGTTCGACAAGCGGCGGCCGCGACCGTCGCGACGCGACTGATGGTGTTCCTGGTCGGCTATCTTGCCGTCGCGACCATCGGACACGCGCCGAACGTCGGACCGCAGCCCGAAAACGAACTGGCCGGCCTGCCGGGTCGTTGGGACGCGGGCTGGTATCTCGGCATCGCCGCTGGAGGCTATCGGTACGAGGGCCCGGAGCATCGCAATCCGCGACTCGCCTTCTTCCCTGGATATCCGCTCGCACTCGGTGCCGTCGGCCGGCTGCTTGGGCTTCCGGATCGCGAGCCGCCGTGGCTCTGGACCGGCGTCGCCGTTTCATGCGTGTTCTTCTTCATCGCGCTCGTCTACGCGCATCGGCTGGCGGAGCGGCTGATCGGCGCCGATCGAGCCGGCCCCGCGATCTGGCTCCTGGCGTGTTATCCGTATTCGATCTTCTACGGTCAGGTCTATACCGAGTCGCTGTTTCTGCTGGTGATCGCGGCGACCTGGTTCTACGTGGAGACGGGGCGCCCGTTCGTTGCCGCGACCTTTTCGTTCGCGGCAGGGCTCGTCAAGCCAACTGGCTGTCTGGTCGCGCTCGTCGCGGCATGGCCAGCGTTTCTGCGCCTGCGCGCGACGGCAACGCCTCGCGTCCCGATCTGGCCCCTCGCCATGGTCGTCGCTGCCCCGTTACTGGGCCTGGCCGCGTACGGCGCGTTCCTCGCCGCCATTTCCGGCGACTGGTTGATGTGGATGACCGCCCATGAAAACTGGGGGCGCACCGTGAAGAGTCCGATTGACCTGGCGGGAACAATCGTCGCCGCTGTTGCCGATCGCGGGTTGGCCGGGTACCTGCTCAGTCAGCCGTACGACGCGCTGAACGCGACCGCGGCGCTCTTTGCTCTCGCGTCGGTCCTTCCCGTCTGGCGTCGCTTTGGGCCCGGCGCGGCCGCCTTCGTGCTGATGACCGTCGCGATTCCAGTGACCGCCGGCGGCCTGATGTCGCTCGGCCGATTCACCTCGGTGCTGCTGCCTACGTTCTTGTGGCTCGGAGCGCGCAGCCGCAATCCAATGGCCCTCTGTGCCGCCTTCGCGATCGTCCAAGGCCTCTTCGCCGCCCTCTTCTTCACGGACCGACCGATCTTTTAGAGCGGTTTCCAAACGCGTAGCGCGGATTGGGCTGCAATCCGCGTGCAGTTGCGGGCCTCAACCCGGCCCGCCCAACGAACCGAGAACGGAGAACCCGTTCGTTACTTTTTGCCCTCTTTCCTGAACGTCTTGATCACTTTGCCTTCGGGCTGCCCATCCATGCCCACGAATGCGCGCACGACGTAGTCACCAGGTGCGAGCGCGGCGATCGGCAGCTCGCCGGTCAGGATGAACTTGTCAGGTTCGGACGTCTGACGGCCACCGGGCTGGACGGTGGCGATCGCCTCGCCCTCGAGCGATGCGGCAATTTCCATTCTCGCGGAGATCTTGCCGGTGAGTTGGCCGTACATCTCGAGCACGCCGACGATCTTTTCCTCGTCACGGAAGATCAGCGCCGGGACGGCCGAGTTGTTGCGGAACGCCGTGAGCACCAACGACCCCAGCTTCAACGGGCCGGCCGGTGTGAGCTCGACCTGCAGTTCCTGATCGACCGCGCCGCCCTTGCCGGTCGCGTCGGTGGCCGCAAAGCGCAGCCGATAGGTGCCCTGGGCCGCCGGGAAGGACAGGACGATCGGGCGCCCGCCCAACTGCTTTTCGTCAGCCGACAACTGCACGACGATCTTGCCTGCCGAATCGACGAGACCGGCAGTGACCGCTGTGAGCTTCGCGGCAGGGTCGACAGGCTCGCCCATGACGATCACGCCGAAGCTGGGCGCGAGCTTGTTGTCGCCGGGCGCGCGCGAAGTGAACGCCGTCACCCGCAGCGGCAGGTCGCGGAAGGCGCGCGTTTCGCGCATCATGTCGCGCGGCGTTGGCGTGGCGCCCGGCTTGGCGCCGGCGGCGGCCGCGCCGCCACGCCCGATGAAGACCTCGTTGCGCGCGCGTGTGGTGACGCCGTCGCGCGTGACCTTGAGCTCCAGCCGTTGATTCTGACCCGGTCGATCGCTCGCTTCGGCATCGAACGTCGCAAGGTAGTACGCGGCGGTTTCCGATGCGATGCGGGCCAGCGGACTGGTCGTGTTCGAGAGGCGCAAGACCGTACCGGCGCTGGTCACGCCGGCGAGATTCTCGAGGCCGTCATTCCGCTGCGTGATGTTCGGATCCTGCTGCACGACATAGACGTTTGCCCGCGCCGCCGCGGCCGCCGGTCCCAGCGCCTGATAGTGGTCCGTCGTGACGTCGCACCCGCCGCTCGAGGAGGAGGCCGGCGTGCTGAGCGCCGACGAAAAGACAATCAGCGTCGTCGGCGTCTCCGCCCCGGCGAGCGCCGCCAACTGGCTCCGCAGCGCGACGAGCGTGTCACGAGTGCGGCACAGCCGTTCGGCGTCGGTCATCGAGCCCGGCTGCCGTCCGGTAATCTGCGCGAGCGCCTCGCGCACTCGAGACGCGGGACCGAGACCAACCCGCGCGACGTCGCGCGGGGCGGTCGCCAGGCCGACACGATCGCCCTCCGAGAGCGCATCCAGAAACTTGGTCACCTGATCCCGCAGGTCCCGTTCCGCGCCGGGCCTCAGCGATTCGTCCTCCACGACGATCAAGATGGAACGGGTGGCACTGCCGCCCCCGCCGCCATCAGCGTTGGTCGCAAAGGGCGCCGGAAGCGCGCTCGTCGCCGCCGCCGGACCGCCGCCGGCATACCGGACCAGGCGCAGCGCCTTCACGGCACGATTGCGCCCGCCCACCTTGAGTGAGACATCCTCGGCTTTGAGGTCGGCGACGGGCCGCCCATCGGCCGCCACGGCCATGAAATCGACGGTCGGCGGTTCAGCGCCCTGGACGGCGGCGGCGCCGCTCGATCGGGAGTCGGCGGCCCACAGGATCGCGCCGGTGAAGACACACACGAACAGTCGCCGCATGGCAAAGCTCTTCATGCGGCACAGCATACGACAGGTGTGGTCGGGTACGACGGTACGGCGGTACGACGGGTACGGCGGGTACGACAGGTACGATCGGTACGACAGGTACGTTGGCACGGGGGCGCGTGCCCTTTGCTACCCCTTCGGCGACGACGCGGGTAAGCGCTACCCGATGATCGTCTACCGACGAGAAGTCGAGTTTCCGACACGCCCGCCCGGATCTGAGAGTCCGGCGCTACCCGAAATGTTGATGTCAGCATGAGGGCGGTAACCGGAATCGGGTGGAAACCGCTCGAACATTCGGCTCATGTCTTGCACTGTCGCCTCCGCCCGGCTGCGGTTCATGCCGGAGTGAGGAGACGTGCCATGTCGTCGCGCACTCGTGTCCGGTTGATGATCGGGTTGGTCCTGGGCCTGATGACAGTGCCGGCGGAAGCGTTGTTGCTCACCATCGCACGTGCACCCGATCCTGCGGATGCCGCCAGGGCATGGGCCGATGACCTGTCGACGGAAGAACGGCAATCGGCATCGCTCCAGATCGATGCGTATCCCCAGATCTATCGCCGGGCGATCATGCGCGGACTCGATCCGCGCGACCGTGCCGATGCGTGGCGTGCCATCCTGCGCCGGTACCTGAACACCGAGCACGAGCTCACCCGCGACCAGGTGCGCGTGGTCCAGGACGCGATGGAGCTGCTCTCGGAGGAGACGTTTACGCCGCCGGTCGCCGCAGACGTCCAGGTGCGCATCCGCGCCGTGTTCGACGAGGCCGTCGGCGTGCTCGGGCCGGCCACTGCCACCGAGCTCTTCGTGACGCTCGGCCCCAAGGACGGCCGCGGACGGAACCCGCTGCCGCTGCGGCAGCGATTGGCCGACCACGTGCGCGCCTGGCGCGTCGTCTCCGCCGAACTGCCGGACTGCAACTGCAACATCGACATCGACACGTGCGACATCAGCTGGAATCCGTGGCTGCAGTGCTCGGAGCTCTACACCTGCGACTTCGATCTGGACTGGCCGATGTGCGGACCGCTCTGGTCGTGGGCGTGCACGGGCTGGTGCAAGATCATCCGGTTCCCGTACAGCGTGGATTGATGTGATGACGACGCGCGCCGACGAATTGCTCCGACGTCTTCGACTGGTCGTCAGCGCCGCGTGCGTGATCACGCTGGTGGCGACACTCGGCATCGTGGCCTGGCCGCGCGTCACGCACGCGCTCGGGATCGAACCCGAGCCCGCCACGATGCCGTACCTTGCCGGCGGTCACGATCGACACGCCGGCCGACTGGTACGCGTCCCGGTCCCAGACGCTGATCGTGTTCGCGCGAGCGAGTTGCGGCGCGTGCGAGAAGGCGCAGCCGTACTTTCAGCAGCTCGTCGAGTTCGTCGCCGGCCGCGCGGCGGTGGTGGTGGCTGGCGGCGCCGATGCTCGCGATCAGGACGCCGCAGTTCGCCCGGCTCATGGGCGTCAACGACACGGGCTTCAAACTGGTACCGGCCGGCCTCCGCGTCCGAGCCACGCCGACGCTGGTGCTCGTCGACCGGCAGGGCCGGATTCTCGCCGCCTGGGAAGGCGTCGGACCGCCGGAAAAGCAGAACGCGATTGCGAGGATCATCGACGAGATAGTGAAATGATCGCTCATGGTTCCGTCTTATCAAGAGCCTTCCGGAACCTTCGGAACCCCGGAACCCGATCGCATCACCAGCCGATCGGCTTTCCCTTTCAATTGGCTGTCCAGCCACGTCTTCAGCGGCGCGAAGTACTCGACGATCGCGGTCGCGTCCATCTGGCGCGATCCCGTCAGCGCCTCGAGCGCGTCGGGCCACGGCTTCGACGCGCCCATCCGCAGCATCGCGTCGAGGCGCTTGCCGACCTCCTTGCTCTCGTAGATCGAGCAGCGGTGGAGCGGCGTCTTGCAGCCGGCCATCTTCGCGAGCTCGCGATGGAACTGGAACTGCAGGATGTGCGCGAGAAAGTAGCGCGTGTACGAGTAGTTGGCCGGCACGTGGTACTTCCCGCCGGCATCGAAGAACTGCTCGCCTCGCGGCGACGGCGGCGCCACGCCCTGATATTTCAGCCGCCGCTCCCACCACGCCTTGTTGTAGTCGGCCGGGTGCCACCTTGCCGGAGAACACGTCCCAGCGCCATTGATCGATGAGCAGGCCGAACGGCAGGAACGCGATCTTCTCGAGCGCGCGCGACATCAGCAGCCCGAGATCGCGCGACGCGTCCGGCGCCTTGTCGAGCAAGCCGATCCGCACGAGGTACTCCGGCGTCACCGAGAGCGCGATCGTGTCGCCGATCGCCTCGTGGAACGCCTGGTTGGCGCTGTCGCGGAACAGGAACGGCTGATCCTTGTAGGCGCGCTGATAGAAGTTGTGCCCGAGCTCGTGGTGGATCGTCTGGAAGTCCTCGTCGGTCGGATCGATGCACATCTTGATGCGCAGGTCGTCGGCGTAGTCGATGTCCCACGCGCTGGCGTGGCAGACGACGTCGCGGTCGGCCGGCTTGGCGAGCAGCGACCGCTCCCAGAACGTCGGCGGCAGCGGCGCGAAGCCGAGCGACGTGTAGAACCGCTCGCCCATCTTCATCATGTCGACCGGCGTCGCCTTGCGGCGCTTCAGGATGTCGTTCAGCGAGTAGCCCGGGACTCGCGTTGGCCGGCGCGACGAACTCGAAGACGTTGCTCCAGTCCTGCGCCCAGATGTTGCCGAGCATGTGCGCCGGCATCGGACCGGTCGCCGGCACGACGTCGCCGTACTTCTCGTGCAGCTTCATCCGCACGTAGGCGTGCAGCGAGACATAGAGCGGCTTGACCTGCTCCCAGAGCCGATCGACTTCTTTGGTGAACTCGTCGGCCGGCATGTCGTACTTGAGCCGCCACATCGCGCCGGTGTCGGCGAAGCCCAGTTCCTTCGCGCCCTTGTTCGCCAGCTCGACGAACCGCGTGTAGTTCTCGCGCATCGGCGGCGAGATCGTGTGCCAGCCCTCCCAGACCTCGCGCAGCCGCTTCGGATCGCGCGACGTCGCGAGCACCTCGGTGATCTTCTCGATGTCCAGGCAGGTGTCGGGCTTCGCCGCGTCCTTGCACCACTTGCCGCGGCCGTAGGTCGCCTCGAGCCCGGCCGCGAGCTTGGTCAGCTCCTCGGCCTCTGCCGGATTCGACGGCGTGACCTTCTCGAGCGCGAGCTTGAGCAGGTTGAGCTGCCGCCGCTCCTCGGGCGACACCGTCACCTGATCGAATCTGGCCGCCTCTTTCGCGAATCGCGCGGTCGCCTCGGTCAGCAGCTGATCGCATGCGGGCGTTGATCGCTTCGGTGTCGACGGTGATGTACGTCGACTGGACCCAGCCGGTGCGGCTCGCCTCGATGCTCAGCCGCAGCATGGTCGCGTTGACGTCGGCGAGGAACTTCGTGGCGTCGGCGGCGATGGGCGCGGCGGGCGTCGGCGCCTGCGCGGCACAAGCTGAGGTCAACGCGAGGGCAAGGCCGATACTGAGGGCGAACCAGTCACGTCGAGTCAGGTGAGGTCTCACGAGTCGCTCCTGCCGGCATCATACGGCAGAGCAATGGGGCAAGGAGGCAATGCTCAAATCATCCGAATCGCGCGCACGCGCCGCGGGAAATCCTTGTCGTCGTAATGGAGACGGCCGATGGGCAATGAGGCAATGCGGCAATGTGCGAATGAGGCAATCGAACCTCACTGCCCCATTGCCTCATGCCTCATTGCGCCCATTGCCTGATGCATTGCCTCATTGCCCTGTCGGCTCGCCCTGTGCCATTCGAACATCAGCGCCGATCCGATGAGGAACAGCCCGAACGTCAGCCCGACCCAGAGGCCGATCGACGCCCCAGCCTCGCGGGAAGCACAGCCAGTAGCCGATGGGCAGACCGATCAGCCAATGACCGATGAGGTTGGCGATCATCGGCGTTCGCGTTTCGCCGAGACCGCGCAGGGCGCCGGTCGCCACTGACTGAAACGCGTCGAACGGCTGACAGATGGCGTAGTAGAGCAGCAGCATCGCGCCGACCGTCGAGGACGGACCGGCTCGGCGGTGAAGATGCGAAGGAACGGACCGGGCAAGAGCGCGATGATCGCGGACGTCGCGACGTGAACACGCCGGCGAGCAGCGAGCGCCGTCCAGCCGGCGGCGCGCATGCCCGGCGCGTCGCCAGCGCCGACCGCCTGCCCGACGCGCACCGCCGCCGCCGAGTTCAGTCCGAGCGGAATCATGAAGAGAAACCCGGCGATGTTGAGGACGATCTGATTCGCCGCCAGCGCCATCGGGCTGATGCGTCCCGCCAGCGCCGAGGCGGCCGCGAACACGCCGACCTCGAGCGTCATCTGCAGCGCCGCCGGCACGCCCAGCCGTGCGATCTGCCAGACCCTCGGCAGGTCGAGACGAAACGGCACGTCGTGGAAGCCGGAGGAACGGCGCCGCTCGCGACGCAGGATCGACGACGAAGCAGGAACAGCGCCAGATACATGCGCGCGCCAAGCGTTGCGTACGCCGATCCGACCACGCCCATCGCCGGCAGCCCGAGTTGCCGTAGACCAGCAGCCAGTTGCCGACGGCGTTGATGATGTTCGCCGTGAGCGCCGCGACCGTCACCGGCGCGACGACGTTCATCGCCTGCAGATAGCGCCTGAAGACGGTGAACACCAGAAGCGGCGGCGCCGACCACAGCAAGTGCGTGCAGGTACGGCTGCAGGAACGCGAGCACCTCGGGATGGAGGCCGGCGCGCGGCAGCAGCGCGACGCCCGCGAGCGCGATGGCGACGAGCACGACCGACATCACGCCGGCGAGCTGCAGGCCGGCGAAGAGCCATCGATGGCACTCGTCGATCCGGCCGGCGCCGAAGCTCTGCGCGACGAACGCGTCGAGCGCGAACAGCGTGCCCATCCCGAGCACCATCACGGTGAAGAACAACGTGGATCCGGTGCCGACCGCGCCGAGCGCGGCCGGGCCGAGCGGGCCGACGATGATCGTGTCGACGATCCCCATCGTGATCCAGCCGATCTCCGCGATGATGACGGGGAGCGCCAGGGCAAGCATCGGCCGCAGCTCGCGCCGGAGACGCGCGATGCGCGACGAACCGCCCGGTTCGGAATCGTCAGGAGCGAAGGGCTGGCCCAACCGGATTCCGCTCGATGCCGAATTTGTGCTGATGCCAGTGCGGGTACGGCTCCGGCAGCGCGCTCACCTGATCGAGTCCCGCCATTTCTTCGGCGGTGAGCTTCCAGCCCGCGGCGGCGACGTTGTCGCGCAATTGCGCCTCGTCTCGCGCACCGATGATGACGGTGTCGACGCCCGGCTTGTGGAGCACCCAGTTCAGCGCCACCTGCGGAATCGTGACGTTGCGCTCGCGGGCGATCGCTTCGAGGACATCGACGATCCGGTAGAGCCGCTCGTAGTCGATCGTGCCGGGAGCGTCGAGCTCGTTCAGACGGCTGACGGCGGGCCGGACGCCGCGCCGGAACTTGCCGGTGAGCAGGCCCGCGTGCAGCGGGCTCCAGGCCATGATGCCCGCTCGCTGGTCGAGCGCGAGCGGCACGATCTCGCGCTCGATGTCACGAGAAACAAGCGAGTAATTGACCTGCTGGCAGATGTAGCGCGTCAGGTGGTGACGCTCGGAGGTCGCAATCGACTTCATCACGTGCCAGGCGGAGTGGTTCGAGCACCCGACGTATCGGACTTTGCCCTGCCGCACCAGATCGTCGAACGCCCGCATCGTCTCCTCGAACGGGACGAGCATGTCCGGCTGGTGGCTGATGTAGAGATCGAGGTAGTCGGTCTGCAGCCGGCGGAGGCTGGCTTCGCATCCTTCGACGATGTGTTTTCGAGACAGGCCGGTGTCGTGCGCTCCGGGGCCCATCCGCATGAACACCTTGGTCGCCAGGACGAACGCGTGCCGGCGGCCCTTCAAGGCCTGTCCGAGGATTTCCTCGGCGCCGCCGAAGGAGTACGCATCGGCGGTGTCGATGGTCGTCACGCCGGCGTCGGGCAGCGCATCGAGGATGCGTGAGGTCTCGGCGACGCCAAGATTGCCCATGCTGGCGTAGCGATCTTTTCCGCCGATCGTCATCGTGCCAAAGGTGAGGGCCGATACGCTCAGCCCGGAGTGTCCAAGAAGGCGCTGTTCCATAAGGAAGATAGTCTAGCGGGTACGACAGGTACGCGGAACCTGCAACAGTGGCCAACTATTTCATCAGACACGAACGGAGAAACCCTCAGGCGTTTTTCTCGACCGGCGAACTGGCGGACGTTGCGGCGTTCTATGCGGCGCAGCCGGACGCGGCAGCGACGCCGCTGAGGACGTTGCCAGCGCTGGCGGCCGCGCTCGGTGTCGGCGAGCTGATGGTCAAAGACGAGTCCCTGCGGTTGGGCTTGCCGGCGTTCAAGATTGCCGGCGCGCGCTACGCGATGGCCGTGCTGGCCGCCGCGGGCGGATCGGCGATGCGCGACGTCGCGTGCGCGACCGCTGGCAATCATGGCCGCGCGGTGGCGCATGCGGCGCGGGCGCACGGACGCCTGGCGCACGTGTATGTTCCGTCCGGAACGGCGCTGGTCCGGATCGACGCCTTGGCGCGCGAAGGCGCCGACGTGATCGTGACGAGCGGCGATTACGACGCCGCGGTCGCTCAGATGACTCGCGAGGCACCAGCGCGTGGCTGGACCATCGTCTCCGACATCGCGTTTCCTGGCGGCGACGACACGGTGCCTCGAACCATCATGGCCGGCTATACGCAAATCTTTGAAGAGGCGGCGCGGGCGTGGGGAGAGCGGCCGCCCGACCTGATCATCGTGCAGGCTGGCGTCGGCAGCCTGGCCGGCGCGCTGGCGGGATGGCTCATCGCGCGCTTCGGCGCCGCCGGGCCGCATCTGGTGATCGCGGAGCCAGCAGGATCGGCGTGCGTGCTGGCGTCGCTCGCCGCCAATGCGCCTGTCACGCTGCCCAACTGCGCGCCGACCGCGATGGTCGGACTCCGGTGCGCCCGCGTCAGCCCGCTGGCGTGGCCGCCGATTCGAGACCGTGCCGACGCCGCGGTCTCTGTCGCCGAGGAAGACAACACCGAGATGCGCCAGCGGCTCGCGCGGCCACGCGACGGCGACCCGAGGATTCTGGCCGGTGCCTCAGGGACGTGCGGCCTGGCGGCACTCGCGGCGATTTCTCATCGCGAAGATCTCGTCGACGGTGCGCCGCGGTCTCGGCGTCACGCGCGCGACGCGCGTCCTCGTCTTCGTGACCGAAGGCCGGACGGACGATGACGACGTCTCGGCGGGCCCCGGCGAGACATGATCGGGCGCGATCGCCGCCCGGCAGGCCCGCGCGACCGCGACGAGCGCCGGACCGAGTGGCGATCGTCGCCGCCAGGCCAACGCAACCGTACGCCCCGGTGCCGGCGCCGCAAACGGTCGCGTGCGGATCTGCGCGCGCCGGTTCTCGACCGGCACGGCCAGTGACGGCAGCAGGGTCACGCTCTGGCTGCCGCTCACGACCTGCACGAGCGTCGCCAGGCTCGTGGCGCGGAAGCTCTCTTCGCGGGCGCCGGATCGCTGACACATCGCCAGCGCCTGGTCGCGCAGGCAATGGCCGTCATCGAGCAACAGCACCTGCTCATCGTTGAGGATGTCCGGCGCCGCGGGCCCTTCCTGCCGCATCAACGGGTGCGCCGGCGCCGCCGCGAGCACGAACGGATCCCACACCACCATCTCGTGATCGAGATCGCCGACGTCGGCTTCGAGGGCGAGGAGCGCGGCATCGAGCGTCGCGGCCGCAAGCGCGTCGACGAGCTCGGGCGTGCGCGCCTCGGTCCAGAGCACGGTGAGATTGGGAAACGCCCGGGACAGGGCCGGCATGATCTCGGGGAGCAGGTAGGGCGCCACGGTGGGAATGACGCCGAGACGCAGCGTGCCATCGAGCGGATTGGCGCGCCGGCGCGCGAGGTCGAAGAGATCGCTGGTCGCGAGCAGAACGGCGCGAGCCTGGGCGATCACCGGCTCGGCCGCCGGCGTCACGCGGATCTGACGACGGTCGCGATCGAAGAGCGTCACACCGAGCTGGCGTTCGGCGAGCGCCACCTGAGCGCTCAGCGACGGTTGCGCGACATGACAGGCGGCCGCCGCGCGCCGGAATCCGCCAAGATCGGCCACCGCAACCAGGTACTGAAGCTGGCGGAGCGACACTCCGGGCGTCGATCTGACATCCATAGTTTAAGACTATCAAGAATGCATGAACGATATCTTGGACATTCGATCGGAAGCCGCCCAGAATGGCGCGCATGGCCGACGAACCGACCCTCACCAGCGAAAGCGGCGCCCCCGTCACCGACAACCAGAACTCGCAGATCGCCGGTCCGGGCGGGCCGACGCTCCTCCAGGACCACTACCTGATCGAAAAGCTCGCGCGCTTCAATCGCGAGCGGATTCCGGAGCGGGTCGTGCACGCGGTCGGTTCCGGGGCCTACGGGTACCTCGAAGTGACGAGCCCCGAGGTGCCGAAGTGGACGAAGATGAAGGTGTTCGAGCAGGTCGGCAAGCGCACCGACATGTTCATCCGCTTCTCCACCGTCGCCGCGTCACGCGGCGGCCCGGACGTCGCCCGCGATCCGCGCGGCTTCGCGATGAAGTACTACACGGAAGACGGCAACTGGGATCTCGTCGGCAACAACACGCCGGTGTTCTTCATCCGCGACGGCATCAAGTTTCCCGACTTCATCCACTCGCAGAAGCAGGATCCGTACACGAACCGGCAGGAGCCGGACAACGTCTGGGACTTTTTCTCGCACTCCCCAGAGGCCACGCATCAGTTCACGTGGCTCTTCGGCGACCGTGGCGTTCCCGCGTCGTACCGCCGGATGGACGGCTTCGGCTCGCATACATTTCAGTGGGTCAACGGCGCCGGCGAGCGCTTCTGGGTGAAGTTCCATTTCAAGACCGATCAGGGCATCGCGACGCTCACTTCGGAGGAGGCCGCGATCGTCGGCGGTCAGGATCAGTTCCACTGCCATAAGGATCTGACCGAGGCGATCGAGCAGGGCCGCTTCCCGAGCTGGACGTTGAAGGTCCAGGTGATGCGCGACGCCGACGCGGCGACCTATCGCATCGATCCGTTCGACTTGACGAAGGTCTGGAACTACCGCGACTTTCCGCTCATCCCGATTGCCAGGCTCGTGCTGAATCGGCTGCCCGACAATTTCTTCGCGGAGGTCGAGCAGGCAGCGTTCGATCCGGCGCATTTCGTCCCTGGGATCGGGCCGTCGCCCGATCGCATGCTGCAGGCGCGTCTGTTCGGGTACGGCGACGCGCACCGCTACCGCCTGGGCATCAATCACACGCGTCTGCCGGTCAACGAGCCGAAGGGGGTCGCCGGCGGCGCCCGCAACTACGGGCGCGACGGCTTCATGCGGTTCGACGACAACCGCAAGGGCGCGAAGAACTACGAGCCGAACTCGTTCGACGGACCGGTTCAGACCAACCAGGAGCACTACGAGGGGTTCGCCGTGACCGGCCGCACCGGCCACTACCCGCAGGTCACCCGCGAGGTCGATGACTTCAAGCAGGCTGGCGATCTCTATCGCCTCCAGCCCGCCGACGCCCAACAGCGCTTGGTGGACAACATCGCCGGCAGCCTGGCACAGGTCTCGCGCGACGACATCATCGAGCGATCGATCGGCCACTTCCGTCGCGCCGACGAGACGTTCGGCCAGCGGATCGCCGACGGCGTCGCCGCAAGGCGCGGCGTTCTGGCGGGAGCGTCAGCATGACGACGGACCCCGTCCTCCGCCTGTCTGCCGACACACTCGCGCAGCTCGCGGCCGACTCGGCGCGTGCCGGCGACGTGCAGACGCTCGCCCTGGTGCTGGCGGGCGGCGTGCCGGTGGGCACCACGACGCCGCGCGGCGAGTCGCTGCTCATGCTCGCCGCGTATCACGACCACCTCGATGCGGTGCGGCTGTTGCTGAAGAGCGGCGCCGATCCCGACCAGCGCGATGCAAAAGGCCAGACGCCGCTCACCGGCGTGGCGTTCAAGGGGCTCGTCGACGTCGCCGCCGTCCTCGTGGAAGGCGGCGCCAACGTCAACGCCCCGACGACCGACGGCCGTACGCCGCTCAGTCTCGCCGCCGCCTTCAACCGCACCGACATGGTCCGATGGCTCCTCAACCACGGCGCGTCGCGCGACATGCGCGATGCCGCCGGCAATCGCGCCGTCGATGTCGCGCACGCCCTGGGCGCGGCCGACACGGCGCGCCTCCTGGGCGAAGAGCGCTAGATTGCCGATTGTCCATCGCGATTGCCGATTGCCGATTGCATCGCGATTGCCGATTGCCGATTGCCATCCCGATTGCCGATTGCCGATTGCCATCCCGATTGCCGATTGCCGATTGCCGATGCCGATTGCCGATTGCCGATGTGTCTGCCATTGCAGATTGCCGATTACCCGATTGCCGATTGATTCCTCCTGTCTCTTGATAGCATCGCCACGATGCTGGCACTCGATCAGATACAGACCGTCGCGCTCGCCGGGTTGGTGCTCTTCGTCGGCTACGGCGTCCGGCGGTTGATTCCGGTCCTCGCCACCTACAACATTCCGGCGCCGGTCGTCGGCGGCTTGCTGATGGCGATGGTCATCACGGTCGGCCGCAGCTGGAACTGGTCACCCTTCACGTTCACGACGACGCTCCAGTCGCCGCTGATGATCGCGTTCTTCACGACGATCGGTTTCGGCGCGAGCCTGTCGCTCCTGCGCGTCGGCGGTCCGGCAGTGGTCTTCTTTTTCCTGCTTTCGACCGTCATGGCGGTTGGCCAGAACCTGATCGGGATCGCGGCCGCCTACTTGCTCGGTCAGCATCCGCTCATGGGCGTCCTCGCCGGGTCGGTCACGCTCACCGGCGGGCCGGCGACCGGGCTCGCCTTCGCGCCGGCGTTCGAAGCCGCCGGTGTGCCGGCCGCCGCCACGCTCGCCGTCGCGGCCGCAATGGCGGGGATCGTCTCGGGCGGTCTGATCGGCGGCCCGGTGGCCACGCGACTCGTGCGCAGGCTCGGCCGGAGTGCGGGCGCCGTCCACCCACGCGGCGCTCGAGGCGTGGCCGCGGCGGTCGTCGAACAGGCGCTGCCGGACCCGCCGCCAGCTGCGCCGCCGGGCGAAGACGTCGAGTCGTACGGCTTGTTGAAGGCGCTGGTGCTGATCCTGGCCGCCATGTGGGCCGGCTCGTGGCTGAGCGCGTGGTTCACGTCGATGGGGGTGACGCTGCCCGCCTACATCGGCGCGATGATCGTCGCCGCGGTGATCCGCAACGTCGACGACGTGACGAAGCTCATCGGCGTGTCGCAGCGCACCATCGACGATCTCGGCGGCACCGCGTTGTCACTGTTCCTCGTCATGGCGCTGATGACGCTCAAGCTGTGGGATCTCGTCGGTGTCGCCGTTCCACTCGCGATCATGCTGGTGCTTCAGATCGCCGCCATCGCCATCCTCGCCAGCACCATCGTCTATCGCGCGATGGGCAAGGACTACGAAGCGGCGGTCATGGCCGGCGGCTTCTGCGGCTTCATGCTCGGCACGACGGCGAACGCCATGGCGAACATGGAGGCGATGGCCGAACGGTACGGACCGGCGCCGAAGGCCTTCCTCGTGGTGCCCATGGTCGGCGCGTTCTTCATCGACTTCACGAACGCGATCATCATTACGTTCTGTCTGAACCTCTTCGGCTCATAGAGCGGTTTCGACCGCTCTACTTGTTCTGAATCGCAGGACCGGTGGCATGGACGAAGGGCGGCAGCGTCCGCAAATAGCGATAGATGCTGCGGAGATCGTCGTCGGTCATGCGCGCGAAGGCGCCCCAGGGCATCGGCGTCCCCTTCACGACTTCGCCGGCGCGGACGCGGCCGACGAAGCCGTCTTCGTTCCACTTGCCGATCGGGCTCGTCTCCGGATCCGGGGTGAGGTTGGGCGGCACGAACACTTTGGTGGCGTCGTCGGCGACGTCCATTCGCTGGCCGCCGCCGAACGGCGGCCCGACCAGGTTGCCCTGGTCATCCCGGTCCGTGTGGCACGCCACGCACGAGGACACTTTGGTCGCGAGGTACTGCTCCGCGTTCGATCGACGGCCCGCGAGGACTGATCGATGCGGGTGGCGACGCCGGACTGGCCGGCTCAATCGCGAAGGCCATCAGCGTCTTGCCGAGTAGGGACAAGCGATGCTCGGGCACCGCGTTCGGCACCGCCGGCGCCGAGCGCAGGAACGAGATGACCGCCGTGAGGTCTTCGTCAGTGAGGCCCTGAAACTCCATCAACGGAAACGCCGCGCGCCCGTCGGCGCGGACACCATGTCTGAGGACCCGCGCCAACTCGCCGTCGGTCCGCCGCCCGATGCCCGTCTCGCGATCGGGCGTGAGATTGGCCGAGAAGAGCTCGCCAAACGGCAGCCGGAAGACGTGATTCCCCGACAACGGCAGCTCGGTGCCCTTGTCGAGCGTCGTCCAATGCTCCTTCGGCACGTGGCAGTAGGCGCACGCGGCGGCGCTATAGACCAGGTACCGGCCGTGGCTGACGACGGCCGGATCTACGCTCGCCGCAATCGCCGGGGTCGGCGCATCAAACGTCCTGGTCCAGCGCAATTGCACAGTCAGGAAGGCGCCGATGACAACCAGCGAGAGAACTGCGGCGGTCCACAAGAGGAGTCTTTTCAAGGCACCGCATCATCGCAGCGGTCGATGACTAACGCAACGTCCAATGGGCGTTAGCCCACCGCGGTCATCATCATTTCGACGAGTCCGGTCCGCGCCACGAGGCGGGCGCCGACGGTGGTGCGAGCCGGCGGATCGGCCGGGAAGAACTGCTGCGTGATCTCATCGACCTGTTTCTGATGAGAGAGATCGGGAAGATAGATCGCGTTGTCGACGATGTGCGGGAACGACAGGCCGGCGGTGTCGAGCGTGCGGCGGATGCGCGCGAAGACTTCGCGGGTCTGGGCCGCGACGTCGCGCGCGTTGGCGTCGGTGTTGCCGAGCACGCCGGAGAGAAAGACCAGGTTGCCCGTTCGCACCGCCGACGACAGCGGCAGGCTCGGCGAGACGGCCGTGCCGAGCGCCTGCTTGGCGGCCGACGACGCGATCAGGGTGATCTCCACCGCCGAGTCGTTCCCCATCAACTCGGTGACCGCCGTGGCACGGGCCGGAGGGTGACTCGTGAAGTAGCTGCCGTATTCCTCGTTCATCGCCTCGAAGTACGAATCGTCGGTGAGGTAGACGCGCGCGGCGACGACGTGCTCGTACGAGAGACCGGCGGTCTTGAGCAGCACGCCCGCGTTGTCGAGGATCGTCCGCGTCTGGAGGGAGACTGGACCCGGCACCACCGAATTGTCCGTGCCACGCCGGCTGACCAGTCCCGAGAGAAACACCAGGTCGCCCGTCCGGACGATGTAGGAGTACGGCCGCGGCGACTTCATCCAGCCGGCGGGATGCAACGATTCGCGCCGCGTCCCGGCCGGAACCGCGATCGCCGAGACGGCGATGGCCGCACCAGCCGGGAGGCCGGTGGCCACGGTCGTGCGCACGGGCGGATTCTCGGCAAAGTACTCACGATAGACGGTATTCATCGCGTCGAAATCGGCCGCCCGCCGCAGGTACACGTAGACGGACACGCACTGCGCCAGTGACGACCCCGCCTGGGCGAGCACGGCCCGCAGCTGCTCGAGGACGGCCTTCGTCTGGGCCTGGATATCCTCTGGCGCCGATCGGCCATCGGCCGGGACGACAGAAAGACCGGACACGAAGACCAGTCCGCCGCCGGTCACCGCCGTGCTGTACGGGCCCGGCAGCCGGCCCGGGTCGTTGACGATCCGCCGGTCCTGCTCCCTCATGTGACCGTCATTCTCCGTGCCCATTGCCCCATTGCCCCATTGCCTCATTGCCTCATTGCCTCATTGCCCCATTGCCTCATTGCCCCATCGCCCGTGCCCATTAGAATAGTCAAGCTCGGAGGCATCTCGTGATGAAACGCCAATACACTTTGTCCGCTCTCTCTGTCCTCGCTCTCCTCGGTGCGGCCGTGATCCGCGCCGACGTCAAAACCACGGAGAGGTCGACCTTCAAGCTCGAAGGCATCATGGGCCGCCTGATGGGCATGATGGGCGCCAGCAGCGACTCGAGCGCGACGGTCGCCATCAAGGGCACCAGGATGTCGCGCATGGACAACGCCGCGGGTCAGATCATCGACCTGGGTGCCGAAACCATCACGCAGGTGGACGTCAAGAGAAAGGAATACCGCGTGATGACGTTCGCCGAAATGCGGGAGCAATGGAAAAAGCTGCAGGCCGATCTCGAGCAGCAGCGGCAGCAGATGAAGCCGGAAGAGAAACAGGCGCTCGAGGACGCCGCCAAGCAACTGGAGCTGACGGCCGATGTGAAGGAGACTGGAGCGCGCAAGACCGTCGCCGGATACGAGGCGCGTCAAGTCATCCTGACGATCTCGGGACATCAGAAGGGTATGAGCGTCGAAGACGGCGGCGGCTTCGTGCTCACCAATGACATGTGGCTGGCGCCGCGCATCGCGGCGCTCGACGAGCAGAGCCCAGTTCATGCTCAAGTTCGCGAAGGCCGTCTACGGCGAGACCTTCGCCGGCGACGCGCAGCGGATGGCGACCGCGGTCACGCTATTCCCCACGCTCAAGTCGCTGACCGAGAAATTGCAAGCGGAACGCGCCAAGCTGCAGGGAACACCGCTCACGTCGACGACCACCTTCGAGGGCGTCAAGAGTGCCGAGGCGATGAAACAACAGGCACAGCAGCCGTCGGGCGGGGGCGGTCTCAGCGGAATGCTCGCCAAGAGAATGCTGGGCAACAAGGGCGCGCAGCAACAGCGCACGACGATCCTGACCTCGTCACAGGAAACGCTGTCGATTGCCACCGCGGCCACGGATGCCGACGTCGCCGTGCCTGCTGGTTTCAAAGAGAGGAAATAGAAGAACGAGGACACGGAGAAGAGCTAGAGGGCACGGAGAAGAACTAGTGGACACCCCGCGCCGGTTTGTGGCGCGGGCCCGAGGCGTGGGGGTGGGGCCCCGCGCCCCTAAGTAAAGTGGACACCCCGCGCCGGTTTGTGGCGCGGGCCCGAGGCGCGGGGGTGGGGCCCCGCGCCCCTAAGTAGAGTGAGACACCCCGCGCCGCCTTTGGGCGCGGGCCCGAGGCGCGGGGGTGGGGCCCCGCGCCATTAAGAAAAGCCTGCACAGGCTGGAGACGGAATGGCTGACAAGACCTCGTCGAGGCGGAAGTTTCTGACGGCTGTTCCGACGGCGGTGGCCGGGGCGATTGCGGCGAAGGCGTACGCGCAGGCGCCCCAGAACGCGGGTCCGATCAACGCCGACATCATCAAGGCCGCCCAGGCGCTGGATGGCATCACCCTCACCAGCGAAGAGGCGGCGGCCGCCGCGCAGTCAGCGAATCAGAATCTCGCGGCCTTCAACCGTCTCCGCCAGATCGACATCCCGCAGGATACCGAGCCGGCGTACGTCTTCAAGCCGTCGCTGCCCGGAAAGGAGCCCAGGGGTCCAGCCACGCCCGGCGCTCCGCTGAAGTACGCGAAGCCGCCACTCACGCTGAAGCGTCCAGAGAATCTCGAAGACGTCGCGTTCTGGCCGGTCGCTCGCCTCGCGGCGCTGATCGAGCGAAAACTCGTCAGCTCGACGGAGCTGACGACCATGTACCTGGCGCGGCTCAAGCGGTATCAGCCGTCCCTGCTGTTCTACGTCACGCTCACCGAAGAGCTCGCGCTCAAGCAGGCCGCCGAGGCCGACCGCGAGATCAAGGCCGGCAAGTACCGCGGGCCGTTGCACGGGTTGCCGTGGGGCGCCAAGGATCTGTTCGCGACCAAAGGCATCAAGACGACCTGGGGCGCCGAGCCCTACGAAGAGCAAATCCTCGACTACGACGCCACCATCGTCGAGCGGCTGCGCGAGGCCGGCGCGGTGCTGGCGGCGAAGCTCACCCTCGGCGCGCTGGCGCAAGGTGACCGCTGGTTTGGCGGCCGCACCAATAATCCGTGGAACACGCAGGAAGGGTCGAGCGGATCCTCGGCCGGTCCCGGATCGGCCACGGCGGCCGGCTGTGTCGCGTTCGCGATCGGCACGGAAACGCAGGGATCGATTCTCTCGCCGTCGAGCATCAACGGCCTCGTCGGGCTGCGGCCGACCTACGGCCGGGTCAGCCGCTACGGCGCGATGGCGCTCTCGACGACGATGGACAAGATCGGGCCGATGTGCCGCTACGTCGAGGACGCGGTGCTGGTCTTCAACGCCATCTACGGCCCCGACAAGCGCGACAGCAGCGTGGCGGACGCGGCGTTCAAGTGGAATCCAGACACCCCGCTCACCGGCTACAAGATCGGCTACCTCCGCAACGGCTTCGAGCCTGGCGCAGGACGAGGCGCACGTTTCGGTGGCGCGCCAGCGGCGGCGCCTCCTGCCGCCGGAGCTGGAGCTGCCGGTGGCGGCGCGGCGGGCGCGGCGGCGGCCGGCCGCGGCGGACGCGGGGGTGGTGCCGGCGGCCGGCAGCCGCTGTCACAGGAACAACTTCAAGACGTCTTGAATACGTATCGGAAGCTCGGCGCCCAGATCGAAGCCGTGGACCCGCCGGATAGCACGATCGCGCAGGCCATCGGTTTCATCCTGCAGGTCGAATCCGCCGCTTCGTTCGACGACATCACGCGATCGGGCGACATCAACAGCGTCGCCACGGGCACGTCGCGCAGCACCTGGCCAGCGACGTTCCGTCAGGGCCGCTTCGTGCCCGCCGTGGAGTACATCCGCGCCATGCGCGCGCGCACGCTCTTGATGCGGCAGATGGACGAGTACATGGCGAAGTACGACGCCATTCTGAGCCCGGGCGATTCGATGTCGACGATCACCAACCGCACCGGCCATCCCGCCGTCTCGGTCAAGGCCGGCATCGTCGACGGCACGCCACGGCCGCTGATCGTCACCGGCAAGCTGTACGAGGAAGCGACCATCCTCCGCATCGCGCTGGCGTACGAGCAGGCGACGGAGTGGAAAGACAAGCACCCCACGCTTGGAAGTTAGAAGTCAGAAGCCAGAACGATCGCGAGAGTGTCGCGCCGGCGCATCGTCGCCAACCTACCGAGGCCGTCGCAGCTGTACGTTCACAGCGGTCGCCGACTCGATGCGGTACTTCGCGAGGAGTTTCTGGACGCCCTCCTTCACCTGTGCGGCCGTGAGCTTCTGTACGGCGAGCGTGCCGACGAGCGGCAGCCGGATCGTGCCATCAGCCTGAACGACGTAGGCGCGCGGCAGGTCGGGTTCGCCCTGAATCTCGATGATGAGGAGGTCGTCAACGCGAATGGTCTCGGTCGGCGCGGTGATTTCCACCGAGACCGCCATCGCCCATTCATCGCGTGACATCCGGTCCAGTCGACGAAGACGGCAAGGTCCTCAGTCGGCAGCCGGCCCTGATCTTCCAGGGCTGCTGATCCGCAAGCGCTTTCCGATTCGCGTATCTCGGCCGTTTGCACTTCGTACTCGCCGCCGCAGTTCCTCTTCGCGCTTGCGCAGGTCGGCGTCCGAACGGCGCACCTCGAGATCCGATCTGGCGCTCCTGATCTTGAGCTCCATCACAGCCAGCTGCTTCTCGAGGTCGTCAACGCGGTGCTGGAAAGCGTCCCCACCGCGACCATGTCGCCGCCCTCGCGCGCGTTCTCGTTTCAGCGCCTCGAGCTCGACCGTCAGCTCGGCCAGGCGGGCCTGACCCTCGTTCTCGATCTGCGTCTGCTCGATTTGCCGCTCGCGCCAATGCGAGCTCGACAGTTCAGCTTCGACGGCCTCGATCGCTCTCTCTTCCGCTCTTGTTCCGCCCGGATCTGCTTCTCGATCATCGGCGGCGCTTTGCACCTCGCCCGTGCCAGGCGGCGAAGGCGTGACGCCGGCGGCCGCGGCATCGCAGCCCGCGGGAAGCACGACGGCGAAGTTGCCGCTGGCCGGCGGGTTCGTGGTTCGTCAGCAGGTGCGCCGACAGACGTGATCAGGCGCGGACCGGGCGACGCCGTCGGCGGCGGCGTGACTGCACCGAGACGTCAGCACGACCGGAAGGGCGACCGCGCCAAGCACGATCAGCGTCAACACGGCGAACGAGCCGGGACGCTCCGCAGAGGCTCCGGCGTCAGCGCCGAGCAGCCGTCGCACGCGCCGCACGAGCGAACCGTCCGTCGCCGCCAGCGCCGTGCCGTGCGCCGTGGTCATCCTCGCCAGATCGGAAAGCGCACTGACGTAGACGAGACGATCGCACACCTCCACCGCCACGTCGTCACAACAGTGCTCGCGCTCGGCCCTCACATGACGAGACGCCCACCAGACCGCCGGGTGATAGAAGAGCAGCGTTTCGACGGCGGACTGAAGAAGATTGACGAGATAGTCGTGGCGTCGGATGTGCGCCAGCTCGTGCGCCAGAATCGCTTCGATCTGCGCAGGCGACAAGCTCGAGAGCGTGGCCGCAGGAAACAGCACCACCGGCTTGAGCCAACCGACGATGACCGGAACGCGCACCCTGGACGACTCGAGGACCGACACGGCACGGTCGAGCGCGAGCCGGCCGGCGATCTGCGTCGCGAGCGTGCGCAGCTCGGCCGAAGCCGGCCGCACCGCTTGCGTCGCGAGCCGGCGAGCCACCACCCATCCACCCAACAGGCGCAGCGACAGCGCGGCGACGCCGGCGAACCAGATGACGAGCATCCCTGCCTCGGCAGCCGGCGCGATGCGGCCCAGAAGCGCCGATGCCGCCGTCGGGGTCACCGGCTCGGGCTCGACTTCGCGGAGCGCAGCGTCGCGTGGCACCGGCCACAGGCGCCGGCGTCGTCCGCGCCTCTGGCGCCACCTCGATCGATCGGACACCCTGGCGCGTTGCGATCCACGTGAACGTCGCGACCGGGGCGGCAAGCATCGCCGCCAGCGTCACGACGCCGGCGACGTAGCGGGCGTTCGATCGCGGCCCGACCCGCTTGAACCACATCGCCAGCAGGAGCGCGAGCACGGCTCCCTGCCAGACGAAATGCAGCAGCGCGGAGGCGAGCGCGTCGAGGACGGGACCATCGGCGACAGAAGAGAGCAGGCTCATGGCGTGACCTTCTCCTTGTAATCAGCAATCAACTGTTGGATCTCGTCGAGCTCTTCGGCCGACGCGGGATGCGCACTGAGCGCCTGCACCACGAGGGCCGTGGCGGACCCGCCGAACGCGCGCTCGACGAGGTCGGAAATGAGCTGCCGCTGGGTCTCGCCGCGGGTCAGCTGAGCGGAATACACGTGCGTGCGCTGCGACGCATCGCGGGTGACCAGGCCCTTCTCCGCCATGATCTGCATCAGCTTCAGCGTCGTGGTGTATCCCGTTTCACGAGCCTGCGCGAGCGACTCGTGCACGTGCCTCACCGTCGCCGGTCCGCTGGTCCAGAGCACCCGGAGGATGGCTAGTTCCGCATCGGTCGGCCGCGGAAGATTTCTTGACATGCGGCGATTATTACGAAGCCATTCGTATTTGTCAACGAAGGCTTTCGTGGATAGGCACCCCTCGGGGCCCACGGCTCGCTCGCTCGCCTTCGGGCGGTTTCGACTCGCGGGGGCCCCACGCTCGACGTCACGCCTGACTTTCCTTAGAACCTCGTAGCCCACGGACCTCGAGCCCTCGTGCCCTCGTACTTTCTCTCGATCGTGACCTTGTTCATGACGACGGGCGTGACGGGCCGGTCGTTCTTGTCGGTCGGCACCTTCCCGATTTGCTCGACGACGTCCATGCCGCTGACGACGGCGCCGAAGACGGAGTGCCGCCGGTCGAGGTGGGGCGTCGGGCCGAGGGTGACGAAAAACTGGCTGCCGTTGGTGTTCGGGCCGGAATTGGCCATCGAGAGGATGCCGGCCCGATCGTGGCGCAACTCGGGATGGAACTCGTCCTCGAACTGATAGCCCGGGCCGCCGGAGCCCTGGCCGAGCGGATCGCCGCCCTGCAGGACGAAATCCTGGATGACCCGATGAAAGATGACGCCGTCGTAGAACGGCGTGGTGTGCTTGGCGCCCGTCTTCGGGTGCTTCCACTCTTTCGAGCCCTCGGCGAGGCCCACGAAATTGGCGACGGTCTTCGGCGCCTTCGTGTCGAAGAGCTCGACCGTGAACTTCCCGAGAGAGGTATCGAAGTGCGCGTAAGTAGCCATGGTGGCTGAGTATTGTGTCAGAAAACGCTGCCAGGCGGCCGGCGCTCCCCACCGCCCAGAATCCGTTTGAGATCCGCGACGCGTGTGGCCAGCGTGGGCTCGGCCGCGGCAATCTCGACCAGCACCTTCGCCTTCTCGCGGTTGCCGCCGCGCGCATGGTGATTGGCGGCGTTGAACGCCGACGAATACTGCTGCGTGCGATCTTCCTTGATCGCGGCCTCGAATCCGGCGATTTGCCGCGCCACGAACTCGGGATCGAGATCGGGCGTCTTCGCGATGTTGTCGCGCCGGAACTCGTTCAACACGACCGAGTTCGCGTAGCACCCCATCGCGTCTTCGAAGTGGGCGCCCGACTCGATCCATTTCTCACGCTTCATCTCGACCAGCCCCAGATACCAACGCGCCGTGCAGTTCTGCTCGCCGCCCGACATGCTCTTGGCGATGACCAGGTCTTTCTCTGCGGGACTGAGATCGTCCTGATCGTGTTCGATGATTCCGGCGAGCGTGTGGATCTCCGACGTCGATCGCATCCGCTTCGCCGCCTCGATGTCGGACCGCGCCGGCACCAGTTGCTGAAGGAAGTGGTAGTTCCACGCGCGCCAGTAGTAGCCTTCGTGGATGTTGTCGAGCTTCAGGTCGATGATGCGTGTCGCCGCCTGAATCGCCTCCTGCTGGCGCTTCAGGTAGGTCAGACAAATGGCGCGGCCCAGCAGCGCGTTCTCGTGCAATGGCTGGAGCGCGATCGTCTCGTCGTAGTAGCCGAGGCCGGCCTTGCAGTCGCCGATGAGCTGGTTGAAACTGCCGTTGAAGTAGGTCACCGCCGAAGACTGCGGAAAGCGCCTGGTCGCAGGGGCCAGAAGCTCGCGCACCTTCGTCTGCTTCTGATCCGCAAGTTCGCGGCGCGCGAGGAAATACGCGGCCTCCACGAATCTCGGGACGGTCGAGTACACGTGCTCGATCGGTGCACGCGCGATGACGCGATCGCAAATCGCGAAACGATACGTGACGAGCGGCGGCGCGGCCGGCCCGGGATCGCGATTGCGCGAGGCAAACGGCAGCTGCCCCTGCTGCCGCGGCCGCGCGGAAGACGTGCAGTCGGCCGCCAGCGAGAGGTACTGCCGGAACGGTTGACTGAAGCCCACCGCGGTGCTCAGCCACTGGATCTCGGCGTCGACGGTCGGCACGAACGTCTTGCCCGCCGCCTGGCGAAACCTGCCCATTTCGGCCCGAGGGATGCCGATCTCGTCCGACGGGATCCCCTCGACCACCGCGACATACCGCGCCGCCTCGAGCGGCGCCGGCAGTTCCTTGAGCAGATCGCGGGCGCGGGCGAGCGACGGCGCGAAGTCGAGATCGAGCTCCTTCTCACGAAGCGTCAGCAGCAGCTCGACCTCGAACAGCCGCGGCAAGATCACCGGCCGCGCTTTGCCGGCCGCGAGCTTCACGTACGCCGTTCTGGCGTCGATGAGGCAGTCGTAGCAACCCTCGAGCACGCGCGCGTCGGCCTGATCGATCAGGACCAGGTCGGCGTTCTTGACAGGCTTCGACGCGCAGGCAGCCGAAAGCCACACCAAGCCTGCTGCCAGCCAGACTTTGCGCATGCCCCCATTGGACACCAGGTCGGGCGTTGGGTTCCGTCATCTTTAGTGGCGCGCGGGGCCTCCTGCCGTGTCCTCGTTCTTCTAGCGAGCGTCGAAGCGATAGCGAAGAAAGATGTGTGCGGAGAACGGATCGCCGTAGCCGTCGAACAGATTCACGTCGCGATAGTAGCCGGTGAAATCCGCGCCGACGCCGAAGTGCCCCACCCTGGTCGCGGCAATGCGGCGCTCGTAGCCGACGGTCAACGCGCCGATCGTCGAGAGGAGATGAGGATGCGTGAATCCCGGAGGATGGAAGCCGCCACGCGTGAGCACGTCTTTCACGAGGAGCTCACCGCGGGTGTAGAGGGCGTGTTGCGGACTCGGACGCCAGATGCCTTCGAGCAACCCGGCCGGCGTCCTGCGGCCCGTGCCTGGTTCGTCCGTGAACCCGAACGCCGCCGTCACCGCCAGTGGACGTCCGGCCAGCATGCCGCTGTAGGACACCGACGCGGTAAACAGATTGTGATCGCTGAACTCGGTGCGATCGGGCTGATGCAGGTGCGCCGCCGAGATCTGCGCCTCCCAGCCGCCGCGGCGAAACCAGACACGCCCGGCGTAACTGTCGATCGGGCCAAACTCGATCGACACGCGATCTTCATCGGGCTCGCGGCCATGGAACGCCGACGCCTCAATCGAAAACGGCCCGCGGCGTCACGCCGGCCGTCACGACGCCGTGCGTGACATGGGTGGCGTCGAGACTGTGATGGCCGAGCGGCGCCGTCGGGTTGACCTCCGCGGAGGCGCGATGCATGAAGACCGGCGGGCCAATCGCCGGCGCTCCCACCGGACCGCCCTCGAGGTGGAACTGCCAGCGCGAGGCGAAGGGCCACTCGAGCCTCGCCGTCGCTTCCATCACGAAATCGTGCGGGTGCTGATAGTCCACGAGCGCGGCGCCGCCGTACGTCTCGCCGGTCTGGAACACTTGCGGAGAGCCCAGCTCGCGCACGGTCCACGGCTCGAAACTGAGCATGCCGTTCAGATCGAGACGGCCCCGGCCGACGCGACGCGTGGCGCCGGTCATGAACCAATTCTGCGATTCGACGACGTGGAAATCGCGGAACCGGCGTTCCTGAATGTTGAAGTTGAGGAACGCCTGCGCGTCGAGCCGCAAGTTCCAGCCCTCGACCGGCACGGCGCCGTGGTGCTCATGCTGCGCTCGAGCGGCCGCCGGCCAGACGAGCAGCGCGGCCACGATCACGAGCGCCACCCTGCCTGCTTTCGCCATCAGTAGGTACTGCCGGATCAACGCCACCGCGATCGAGAACATCGTGACGAGAAATCCAAGGTACGCGAGCGGCTTGAGCGCCGGCCGGCGTTCGGCGAGCTTGAGCACCGTCAGGCCGGCTCCGAGGCCCGCGAGGCCCGTCGCTTCGAGCCAGGCCCCTTGCGACGCGCGAAAGCCCGCCGCGATGAACGCGAGGGCGATGACGAGATACCGGGAGATCAACGCGAGGTGCCGCCCGAGGGCGACGCGGCGTCGATCCGATCGTACACGCGATTGGCGCCGGAGACCGGCGGCGGTGGTTTCTTCGTCTGATCGCCGAGACGGATGATGATGAAGAGCCGGCGGTTGTCGTCGCCGACGAAATAGGTCTCGGACATCCGGAATCCGAACGCGCCCTCGATCTCTTTCTTCAATTGCGCGCCGTCCCAGTAGACGCGCGCTTCGTACGCCGCCGCGCCGAGCCGGTACTTATCGCTTCTTGCCGTCAGTCGGATAGCTCCGCTCGCGCTTGAGGTCGTCGGTGAACGTCACTGAGTCGGCGGTGATGGCGATCGAGAGCTTCTCGTTGACCTCGAACAAGTCACGGACCAGCGTGCGGGCCTCGGCCAGGACGAGCGGCGACGGCCCGAAGCTGTTGGGATTGCGGCCGCGGGAATTCGGATCCATGGGATCGACCGGCATCCGTGGCGGCGGCATCGTCGAGCTGACTGGGGGCTGTCCGCCGCCCGCGCTACTGCCGCCGCCGCCGCCGCTGCGCGGGGCCGTGGCGCCCGGCGCGCGCTGCGTGGCGCTGCGTGGATTCTGCTCCGGCCGGCCGGTCGCGGCGTTCACGCTGTCCTGGGCGTTGTAGTCCCAGAAGCCGACGAACTTCTCGGCCATCGCCTCAGTGCCCAGCGTCCGCACCTCAGCGGGCGCCGCCGCTGAGGCAGGCCTCTCCTGCTGGGCCCGACCGCCGGCGGCGCCGGCGATAGACAGCCCCGTGATTACTGCCGACACAATGACTCGCCGCGACGGCACCATGGGTAGAACCTCCGAAGGGGACCGGAGGAACCTAATTATAAATCAGGGCCACGCCGGAGTGCGCGTGGCGAGCTCGACGAAGCGATCCCAGTCGGCGCGCACCGGCGCAAAGACGTCGATCGCGACCGCGCCGTCGGGCCCCGCTTTCGCCTCGTGGAGGACGTTCGACGGAATCTCGTAGGTATCGCCGGGCCGGAGCTCGCGCGTCTCGCCGTCAACGGTGAACGTCAGCAGGCCCTTCAGCACGATGCCGAGCTGTTCGTTGGGATGCTGATGCGGCGCCACGACGGCAAAGGCGTCGAGCTCGACGACGGCGAGCGAGAGCTCGCGGCCGTGGACGACGCGGGCAAGGGTGCCGGCCCAGATTGGCCGCGGACCAATCTCACCGATCGACCGGAACGCGCTCATACGACTGGCGCCGCGGCGGCCGGTTCGCCGGCGAGCCACGAGGCGATCTGCTCGCGAGACCAGCGGTGATCGTCGTTGAGGTGGACCAGGAGCGCCGCGAGAAAGAGCCGCTTGCGGCAGCCTTCGCCCGGACAGGGCTTGACGGTGTCGAGGCAATCGAAGAACCAGTCGAGATCGCGCGTGGGCCGCTGGCCGCCGGCGTCAGCGGGCAAGCGGTACATCGCCTCGTACGCGGCGCCGAGCGCGCACGACGCGGAGTGGCCCTGGTAGTAATCGCCGAACGCCTGATCCGGCCGCCGCTTCATACCCGCGCGAATGAACTCGGCCAACTCTCGCTCGTCGTGATGCGGCTTCTCCGGTCCGTTCGAGTCCATGGTGCCTCACTGGATCGATGTTGGGAGAAACGTCACGCCACCGTGACGTCTTGCCGTGAGTGTAGCAGCAAAGCGGCGGCCAAAAGGCCGGGTGTCCACAGCCGGTCAGGCTGTCCACGGCCGGGCAGAGGCTCGCTTGACGGCGAGCGGTTGCCGCGCTGACAATCGAGGGAGAAATGCCTCGTCGCTGGCTGGCTCTCGCGACCGTTGCGCGTGGCGCTGCTTCTTCCGGCAGTGCCATTCATGGAGGCGCTCGTCGCCTGCGCGGCGCACCATGCGATGGCGGCACCCGAGAAAGGTTTGCCGCCCGGGAGCCATCACGACGGCCAGTGTCCGACGCACCAACCGTCGAACCCTCGCCCGCCGCTCTCGGATTCGACGCCGCGACTGAAATGCGGCTGCAGCGGCGCCGTGACGTTCGTGGTTCCGGTCGCACCGCCCACCGTGGCGTTCGCGCTCGGCGTGCCCATCGAAATCTCCGCGGCTGAGCGGGTTGCGCCCGTCGAGCCGATCGTCGCCATCTCTCACCCGATTACGCCTCCACCCAGAGCCTGACGCCCGCGCGTCACTCCGAACGAGCCCTCACGCCACGGCGGCTGCGCCGACCGGCGTGCACGTTCAGGCGTCCGGCGCGGTTCGCGCCGGCGATGCTCGATCGACTCTGACAGGAGGAAACATGTTCTCGCGAGTGCTGATCGCGGGCGCGCTGGTGGCGAGTAGTGTCGCCGGCGTGCCCGCAGGCGCCGCTGCCCAGGAAACGCTCAACCATGCGAGCGTCAGCGGCCGCGTCGTCGACACCAACGGCGCCGGTATTGCCGCCGCGCAGGTCACCGCGCGTCACCGGGAGACGAACGTCACCGGCTCGGCGACGACCGATGTCGATGGGCGCTTCCGGTTCGCGTACCTGCGCGTCGGTCCGTATGAAATCACGGTCAAACTGAACGGGTTCGCGACGGTGACGCGGCAGATCTCGCTGTCGGTTGGCGCCGCCTTCGATCTGCCGATCACGATGCCGGTGGCGACGGTTGAAACCAGTGTCACGGTCAATGCCGAGTCCGTGATGCTGGAGACGGCTCGGAGTCAGATTGCCGCCACCATCTCCGAGGCCGAGGTCAAGACGCTGCCCCTGAACGGCCGCAACTTTCTCGACCTCGCGCTGCTCGTGCCCGGCGTGTCGCCGACCAACGTCGGCGGCGGCACGCAGCTCTTTCCGGAGACGTCTGCAGTGCCCGGTGTCAGCATCTCGGTGGGCAGCCAGCGCAACCTGTCGAACAACTTCATCGTCGACGGACTCTCGGCGAATGACGACGCCGCGGCGTTGAGCGGCATCTCGTACGGCGTCGAAGCGATCGAACAGTTTCAGGTCATCACGTCGGGCGGCCAGGCCGAGCTCGGCCGCGCGCTCGGGGGCTACGTCAACATCGCGACGCGGAGCGGCACGAACGCGATGCGCGGCGACGCCTACGAGTACTTCCGCAACTCCCGCTTCAATGCGAAGAACGCCCTCACCGACAAGCGGCTGCCGATGAATCAGAACCAGTACGGCGTGTCGATCGGCGGGCCGCTCAAGCGCGATCAGATGTTTTTCTTTTCGAACCTCGAACAACGCGCGCTCGATCAGACGGGCCTGGTCTCGATCAACGAGATCAATGTCCCGATCATCAACGCCCGGCTCGCGGCGACGGGCTACCAGGGACCGCCAGTCACGACCGGCGAGTATCCGAATCCGATCGACAGCGTGAATTGGATGGCAAAGATCGACCGTCAGTTCGGCGGCAACGACCATTTCAGCGTCCGCTACAGCTTGTACGACGTGCGATCGAGCAACGCCCGCGGCGTCGGCAACCTGAACGCCCCGTCGGCATCCACGGCGCTCGACAATCTCGATCAGACGATTGCGGCCGGCAACGTCATCGCGCTGTCTGCGCGCACCGTGCTCGAAACGCGCGTGCAGTTCGCCCACAGTGACCTCGCGGCACCGCCGGCCGACCCGATCGGTCCGGCGGTCAGCATCCCGGGCATCGCGTCGTTCGGCACCTCGTCGGGCAGCCCGACCGGCCGGTTGAACAAGCTGTATCAAGTCGTGAGCAACCTGTCGCATCAAACCGGCGCCCATGCCGTCCGCGCCGGCGTCGATGTCGTCTACAACGATCTCTTCATTACGTATCCCCGCGCCGTACGCGGGACCTATACGTTCTCGTCATTGGCGACCTTCCTGACCGGCGTGTATGGCAACGCTGGCTTCGCGCAAACTTTCGGCGACACGACCAGTGCACAGACCAATCCGAATGTCGGCCTGTACGTGCAGGACGAATGGCGCGTGAAGCCTGGCTTGACGCTGAATGCCGGGCTGCGCTACGACCTGCAATGGCTGGAGACGATTTCGACCGATGGCAACAACGTGTCGCCACGGGCCGGATTCGTGTGGGCGCCCTTCGGTGTCGAGAAGACGATCGTCCGTGGGAGTGCCGGGCTGTTCTACGACCGCGTGCCGCTCAGGGCGCTGGCCAACGCGTTGCTATCAGCGGGAAACACGACGGACATCAACGGCCTTCGCCAGATCGGCGTCACCCTGTCGCCGACTCAGGCCGGCGCACCCGTCTTTCCGGACATCCTGAGTCAGGTCGTCCCGACCGTGACGCTCGTGAACTTCACGACGATGGACCGCAACCTCGAGAACGCGTACTCGCGTCAGGCCAGCCTCGAAGTCGAACACCAGGTCGGCCGGACCGCGACGGTGAGCGTCGGCTATCACTACCTGCGCGGCATGAAGCTGATCATGTCCGTGAATCAGAACGTGCCGACATGCGTCGCGTCGGGAAACAACAACGGCTGCCGGCCAAATCCCAACTATGCGAACAACAGTCAGTACTCCGCCGCCGGAACGTCGGAGTACGACGGATTACACGTCTCGTACCAGCAGCGGCCGGCGGCATGGGGCAGCTATCGGGTGTCGTATACCTATTCGAAATCGATGAACAACATGGGTGAGGCCTTTTTCAGCTCGCCGATCGATCCGCTGGACATCTCGAAGGACTGGGGAAGGTCGGATGACGACCAGCGGCACCGGCTCGCGGTCCATGCCTCGGTCAACACCTCGATGGCGCCGGCGACGACGGCATGGGAACAGTTGAGCCACGGCTTCACGGTCAGCGGCGTCGTGCAGTACTACTCGGCCCTGCCCTACAACATCACGTCGGGCGTCACCACGATCCAAGGTACGCCGGGCCGGCCGATCGTCGATGGCGAGTTCATCGAGCGGAACGCCGGTGAAGGCAGCCCGTTTTCGACGGTGAGCCTGAGAATCGCGCGCGTGTTTCGCGTCTCGCGCGTTCGGATCGAGGCACTCGCGGAGGCGTTCAATCTGTTGAACCGCCGCAACGACATCGCACGCAATACGGTCTTCGGACCAGGCGCGTACCCGACCAATCCGAACCCGTCGTTCGGCACCGTGACGGTCGTCGGCGAGCCACTCGGCATGCAACTTGGGGTGAGGGTCAGGTTCTGAACAGGGCCCAGAGAGAAAAGAGAGGATTTGGAAATCGTGAAAAGACCCGCAACGTTCTTCTCTTGGGCCTTGGGCCTTGGGCCCTGGGCCCTGCTCGCCGCCTGCTCATCTCCATCGTCAGGCGTCGCCCCGCAGGCGGCGACGCCAGTCGTCGCGTCATCGACGCGACTTGGCGTGGACGAGCGCGACAACTCGACGCCGGCGATCGTCGCGCGCGATCAGACGCGTCGTCGTCACCTGGAGCGCGGCGGCGCCCGAAGGCGGCACCGACATCTTCGCCGCGGTGAGTGAAGATGGCGGCGCGACGTTTCACGCGCCCGTGCGCGTGAACGACCTCGAGCAGCAGGCCCGCGCCAACGGCGAGCAGCCGCCCCGGGCGGCGATCGGTCCGCGTGAGATCGCCGTCGTCTGGAACACCCGTCGCGATGGCCTGTCAGAAGTGCGGATGTCACGCTCGACCGATGGCGGGCGGAGCTTCGGCGCGTCGACGCCCGTTCACGCGCCGGGGCTGAGCGGAGCGCGAGGATGGACGGCGATCGCCGCGGAGGAGAGCGGCGCGTTTGACGTCGCGTGGCTGGACGGGCGAAATGCGGCCGTCAAGCCGGCGCCGGCTGCAGCGGCGCCGTCGTCGAAGCCAGGCACGGCAGCGCCCGGTCATCACGACCATGGCGGGGCGTCCCGCCAGGATCTCTATCACGCGCGTTTCGGACCAGACGGAACGCGCACGGAGACGCAGGTCGCCACGGACGTCTGTTTCTGCTGCAAGGCGGCGATCGTCACCGACGCTGACTCCCGCTCGAGCATCGCGTGGCGCCACATCTACGCGAACAACATGCGCGATATCGCGTTCCGCACCATCGGCGGTGCCGCACCGTCCGACGGACGCGGTGCGCATCAGCGAAGATCAGTGGCAACTTGCCGGCTGCCCGGACGACGGCCCGGCGATGGTGAAGGAGGACGCCGGCCGCATCCACGTGGTCTGGCCGACGTTGGTCAAGGGCGACACGCCGTCGAAAGGCATCTTCTACGCTTCGACAAACAATCGCCGCGTGTTCTCGGCGCGCGAGCGGCTCGACGACGGCACGAGCCGGGCGGCATCGCACCCGCAACTCACGCGCGTCGGCGCGACCGGCCTCGCCGTGCTGTGGGATGAGCCGGTTGAAGGATCCCGCCGAGTGCTGCTGCGGCATCGCCCCGGCACCAGCGCACCATGGTCGCCAGTCGAGGCGTTACCCGATGAGGCGCCCGCGTACTATCCGGCAGCCGCGTCAGTCGGGGATGCGCTGTTGGCGGTCTGGACCAGTGCCACCACGCCGCGCTCGACAATCGTGGTCTATAGGCGTGGACTGACAATGGCAGTGAAGCAATGAGGCAATGGGGCAATGAGTGAATGAGGCAATAACGAACTTCACTGCTCCATTGCCCCATTGCCCCATTGCCCCATTGCCTCATTGCCTCATTGCCTCATTGCCACTGTCAGTCCACGCCAGATCTTCCAGAGCGGCCAGGCG
This sequence comes from uncultured Acidobacteriota bacterium, assembly GCA_963816795.1. Lineage (GTDB taxonomy): Bacteria > Acidobacteriota > Vicinamibacteria > Vicinamibacterales > SCN-69-37 > CAWFLT01. The sequence continues at coordinate 819,879 of CAWFLT010000014.1, forward strand.
AGGATCAGCAGCCAGAGCAAGAACGTGGGCCCCATCTCGATCAGCCAAATCACGAGAGCGATCGCCGAGTCCGCGGCATCCTGCAGGCCGACGACGAACGCGTTGTGAAAGCGCGTGCCGAGTGACACGGGTCCGAGGCCCAGGTCGGCGCGAAAGTTCTCGGAGACGCGCAGCACCACCGTGGCCTCGTCCACGCGGCCGATCATCGCCCGCTCGATCGATTCCATCTCTTCGACTTCGCCGCGAACTCGCGCGAGCGCCTGCTCGACCGCCAGCACATCGGCCAGGTCACCGGTGCGCTTGGTCAGCAGTTCAACCAGTCGCTGTTCTTCCCTCCGGCTGTTCGCAATCCGCACGGTCAGGTTTCGATACGCGTCGGTGATCTCCTCGCTGCTCTGCGATTCCGAAGAGACCTTGCCCAGCTGGCGAATTGCGGCCAGCGCCGCGTCGAAGCGCGCGGTTGGAATGCGTAGCGTGGCGTTCAGGCTCCGGCCCGAGGCCGGCTCTCCAGAGATCTCGATCGATCCGATCCGGCCGTCGTGCGCGGTGGTGAGGCGCTCGACCTGTGCGCGCATCGTGTCGAACGCGTCCGTCGAGAGCCGGATGTTGGCAGTGACGGACGATCATCGGGCCGGTTCGCGCTGGCTGGGCAGCGTTCCGTTCCGCGTTGCGCGCCCTGGGCGCCAGGCTCCGCGGGATCGCCTCGATCGCGCGGCTGCCGTCCGTCATCGGCGCGGGTGACGTGAGCGGGACTTCTTGACGTTCCATGGCCCGGGCTGAAACCGGGCCCGCCTGGTCAACGCTCCGCCGCGCCCTCGTTGCGAACGGCAGCACGACAAGCAGCACCACGACGGCCGCCACCGGCACGCCGACCAGCACCCATCGGGGCAAGCCGACAGTGCGCCGGCCAAACCAGTTCACCGTGCGAGCCGCCGGCGCCTTCGGCTCTGCCGTAGCCGGCACGCGTCCGATCAGCGACGTCAGCCGAACTGGCGACGCCTCGATCTGCCACGCAGCCAGCCGGGCCGACAGCCCATGCAGCTCGCTCACCAACGTGCGGCACTCGTCGCACGTTGCAAGATGGCGTTCGACGTCGGCCGCGCGCTCGGGCGACAACGCGCCATCGACGTACGCCATCACATCTTCATGGTCGAACGAATGGGTGGGCTTCATCGAGCGATCTCCTGCGGTCTTGGTGCGTCGAGACGCTGTTTGAGCGCCAGGCGGGCGCGAAACAGGCGCGATCGCACCGTGCCGACTGGCAGGCTCAACAGCGCGGCGATCTCCTCGTAGGTCAACTGGTCGTACTCGCGCAGCAGCAGAATCTCCCGGTCATTCGAATCAAGACCGGCGATGGCCTGTCGGACCCACAACACGAGTACCTGATCGGACGAGCCGGCCATCGGCTCTGCCGCGTTCGCGCCATCGAGCGAGGAATTGCTCCGCGTCCGTCGTCGCGCCGCGGCCAGCAGATTGAAGGCGATGCCGAACAGATAGCTGCGAAACGGCGCACGCGGTTCGTAGCGCGCGGCCCCTTGGAGGACGGCGAGGAATGTCTCTTGCGTCAGTTCTTCGGCGGCGGTGCGATCCGCAAGGCGGCGGCGGAAGAACCGCCAGATCCGCTCCTGATAGCGGCCGAAGAGCTCGCCAAACGCGTCGCGGTCACCGCCGCGCACCGCCGCCATCAGGTCTTCATCGCTCATCACGGGGCATCCCTATCTACAGGAATGTCGCGAGGGGCGAGAAAGTTCCAGGGGGTCTCAACCCCTTCATTTCCTTCATGTCTGGAGGCCAGGCGCGAGCATCTCGGCCATCCGGGCCGGGTTCTGAATCCCCTGGCTCACCATCCAGTCGTCGGCGGCACGGATCAGCGCCTCGCCCTCGAGCCCGCCGGACACGTGACCGAGTTGCCGCCGGGCGACGGCGGTATGGAGTGCCATGTCGAGGGCCTGGAAGCCGTGCTCGGCGCGCTGAAGGTGGTTGATGGCCGCGTCCCGATCGCCCTCGAGCGCACTGATGCCGGCGCGAATGAGCTCGGCCGCCGCCTGCGACCAGGCCATGCTTTCGCGAGCCAGTTTGCGAGCGTCCGACCGCGCGACGCCGAGCCGGGACGCGCGCTGGCCGCGATCGTCAATCGCCGCCGCGACGGCCGCGCGCGCCCGCAGATAGTGCGACTCGACCCGCGCGCCTTGAATCCTGAGCAGCATCGACTTCTTGAGCGGCGCCCATCGGTTCGAAACGTAGGCGTAGGCCTCGCGGCCACGTCCCGCGTACAGGTCAATCTCACCGCGCGCGTAGAGCTCCCAGGAGTGCTGCGCGTGAAAGCCGGTCGCCGGCCAGCGTTGCATCGCCTCGTCGACTTCCGCGCGTGCCGCTTCGGGATCGTCAGCGACCAGGCCCGGCAGATACCCGACGCGCGCGCGCAGCGTCGTCGCTGCCGTCAGATCGTCACGTTCCCGTGCCTCCGCAATCAGGTTTGGCAAACGACGGCAGACCTCGGCGACCTCACCGAGATTGAACAGGGTGAGCAGCGAATAGAGGTGATAGAGGTGCGTGTCGATCTGCCAGGCACCGGCCTTCTCGCGCAGCAGCGGTTCGGCGCGGTCGAGGAGATCACGGGCGACGCGCCAGTGGCCCTGCAGGAACTCGGAGGCGCCGCGAATCATCGCGACGATCGCGATCGCCTGAGGATGCCCGACTTCCGTCGCGAGGCGATCGGCCTGGGCGATGAGACGGTCGTAGCGGTCGCGATGATGAGCGCCTTCGACCGCCGCATACACGGCCTCGACCGCCAGCGCGCGGGCGATGCGATACCGGTCCCCGGCGGCAAGCGCGAGCAGCAGGTGGCGGCCTTGAAAGTCGGCGCCGCGGATGGTGTCGACCGCACCGAGCGCGGTCGCGACCGACCAGCACGCATCGACGCGGGTGAGCGTCTCCTGCGGAATCTGCGACTCCTCGCGAGGCGTGAAGCGCAGCCCGCGCAGGCGAATCTGCACGCGCCGAAAAATGAGCATCAGCAAGGCGCGCGTCGGCGACTTCGCGAGCTTCATGCCCATCGCGTCGAGCACGGCGCGGACGACGCGGTAGCCCTCGTCGAGATAGCCGCTGCGAAGGAGCTGCTCGGCGGCGCGCCGCTTCAGTTCGAGCCCGAGCGTCGGCGGTGCGCCGGAGGCGGCGTCGAGATACACCTCGGCGGCATGGTGCCCGCGGCCATCTGCCGCGAGCGCATCGCCGCGCTTGACCTGGATCTCGCGGCGCGCCGTCGGATCGAGTGGCGCGAGATCGAGCGCGGTCTGGTAGAACGAGGCAGCGCGATCGAATGCCAGCGCCTCGCGCGCGCGTTCGGCAGCGTCGAGGGCGTACGGCGCCGCACGCTCCGGCTGCCCGGCGCCGCGAAAGTGCTCGACCAGCGTTTCCGGCTCGACGTCGCGCTCCGCTTCGAGCACGATCGCGAGCCGGAGGTGGATCGCGCGCAGGTCGGCAGGCGTCAGGCGAGCGACGACGGTCTCGCGAATCCGGTCGTGGTACACCTCGATGGCCCGGCCGGCCTCGGTGACGCGGGTCCGCGCCAGATGCGCCGACCAGAGCGCCGTGATCGCTTCGATCTCCGCGCTCCCGAGCTCGGCGGCGCGGGTCGCGAGCGGCGTCCGCAGCGGCCGGCCGAAGACCGCGACGACGTCGAGCAGCCGGCGGGCGGGGGGCGGCAGCCGGCTCGTCTGCTGCCGCAGCACGGACTCGAGCGTCAGCATCATCAGCTCGCCGCTGTCCTCTCCGGCCGGCGCGCCGGCGCGCCTGGTGACGTCCACGACGTCAGAGAAGCGCACGAGCTCGCCGATGAAGAGCGGACTCCGCCCCGATTCCCGCACGATCGCATCCGTGCGCCGCGATTCCGCCTCGGTCCCGAGCAGCCGGTTGGCGAGATCGCGCGCTTCCGTCTCGCTCAACTCGCGCACGGCGATCTCGCGGATGTCGTGTCCCGGTTCGGCGGCCGGCCGTCCCGAGGGCAGCAGCATCCGCAGCGCCTCGCTGGTGCCGGCTTCTTCACTGCGGTACGACGCGATGAGCAGCAGGGCCGGCGAGTCCGGCGGCCGCAGCAGATCGATCAGGAGCGCGGCGCTGTCGGTGTCTCCCCAGTGCAGATCGTCGATGAACAGCACGACCGGCCGGCGGCGCGCCAGGCGCGCGAACAGCTCGCGGAACGCCGCGAACCCGCGGCGCCGCAGCTCCTGCGAGTCGGCGATCTCGGCACTGCGATCGCGGCTGAGCGCGATCGGCTCGACCCGGCGCAGCACGGGAAAGAGCCGCGCGAGCGCCGCCACGTCGCGCGGCATGACGGCATCCGCCTCGCGCCCGATCCGGCGCAGATACTGGCTCAGCTCGTCGACGATGTTGTCGAGCGCCTTGTAGGGCACCGATTCGCGTTCGTAGCAGCGGCCGGTCAGGATGACCGCGTCCGGCTCCCGCTCGCGCAGGTGATTGAGGAACCGTCCGATGAGCGCGGTCTTGCCGATCCCGGAGCTGCCGTGCACGTACGCGGCGATGCTCTCTCCGCTGCGCGCGACGTCGTCGCGCGCGTCCTGAAGGGTGCGGAGCTCGGCGTCGCGGCCGACGAAGACACCGCGCGGCAGCCCGGGCGCCGGCACCCTGGGCGCCGGACCGGGCTCGGACCACACGCGGTTCAGCCGCGCCAGCACTTCGGCGCCGCCAGGCCGCAGCTCAGGCCGGCGCACCAGCAGCTCGCCGCAGAGATCGCTCAACGCCGGCGGCAGTCCCGGCACGATCGTCGCCGGCGCCGGTCCGTCTTCGCGCTGTTTCGCCGACGATCATGTCGCTCTGCGACCCCTCGAACGGCCGCACACCGGTCAGCGCCTCGAACATCATGACGCCGACGCTGTACCAGTCGCTCGCGGCCGACAGCGGCTGATTCGCCGCCTGCTCGGGCGACATGTAGGCCGGAGTGCCGATGAGCTGCCGTCCCTCGCCGATCGCCAGCGGACCGAACTCCGTGGCCAGACCGAAGTCGAGCAGCTTCACGCAGGCCGTCGCGCCTGACCAGGACGTTCGAGGGCTTGACGTCGCAGTGCAGCTTGCCCGCGCCGTGCAGGTAGATGAGCGCGCCGACCAGCTGGAGGAGTGCGGCCTGGAGCCGATCGAGATCGCACGACAGCGCGCGTGCCGCGCGCGGCCGCGCGATCGCCTCGGGACTGATGCCGGTGATCTCGTCGGGCAGCACGATGGACGCGAGCTCGGTCGCGGCATGCGTCGGCAGCTCGCCGAGCCGGCGGCCCGAGACGTAGGTGATGAAGTCCGTCCCGTCGACCAGCTCCATGGCGATGAACCATGGCTCCTGATCGGCGACGAGCTCGTGCAGCGCGACGAGATTGGGATGCGAGAGGTCCGCGAGCGCGCGAAACTCGCGCTTCAGCCGGAAGAGGCTGCCCGGCGTCCGTGCGGCGCAGCAGCTTGAGCGCCACGCGTGCGTGACGCTGCAGGTCGAAGGCTTCGTAGACGACACCGAACCCGCCCTTGCCGAGACTTCGCTCGACGCGAAAGCGCTGGTCGTCGCGCAGCATCTGGCGCGCTACGTCCGCGGCGCTTCAGCGGCTCGCGGGGCGCGACGGTGACTGCTCCTCGAATCGCTGGCGCTCGGCCTCCGGCATGCCGTAGGTGTGCTGCTCGGCCGGAAACGTGCCGGCCCGCACGTCGGCCACGTAGGCGTCGAGCGCGGCGCGAATCGCGCCGGCCAGATCGACGTACGTCTTGACGAACCGCGCGGTCGGACCGGGCGTCAGGCCGAGCAGATCGTGCCAGACCAGCACCTGGCCCGAGCAGAACTTGCCGGCGCCGATGCCGAACGTCGGAATGCCGACGGCCTCGGTGATGCGCGCAGCGACCGGCGGCGGAATCGCTTCGAGCACCAGCGAGAAACAGCCGGCGCGCTCGAGCGCCTTCGCTTCGTCGACGAGCCGGCGCGCCGCAGCCGCCGTGCGGCCCTGCGCCTTGTAGCCGCCGAGCAGCGTCGCCGACTGCGGCGTCAGCCCGATATGACCCATGACCGGAATGCCCGCGTCGACGATGGCGCCGATCCGCGAGAGGGTGCGTCCCGCGCCTTCGAGCTTCACCGCATCCGCGCCGCTTTCCTTGACGAACCGGATGGCGTTCTCGACCGCCGACGACTCGGACACCTGATACGACCCCAGCGGCATGTCCGCGACGACCAGTGCCCGCCGGGTCCCGCGCGCGGCCGCCCGCGTGAACACCAGCATCTCGTCCATCGTCACCGCGACGGTCGAGTCGAGACCGAGCACGGTCGTGCCGGCCGAGTCGCCAACGAGCACGATGTCGATGCCCGCGGCATCGGCAAGCGCCGCGCTGGGCGCGTCGTAGGCCGTCACCATGACGAGCTTCTCACCGCGACGGGCGCGTTCGAGCAGCCCGGGCAGCGTGACTTTCTGCGGGGTGTCCACTTGGTGTCCTCTTCCTTATAGGCGCGGGGCCCCACCCCCGCGCCTCGGGCCCGCCCGCGAGCGGCGCGGGGCGTCCACGCTCTTCTCCGTGGCCTCTAGCTCTTCTCCGTGCCCTCGTTCTTACGCTACAGTCCGGCGAGCTCGGGACGATCCAGAGGCACATTATCGATCAGACGCGTCGCACCGGCATGCGCGGCGATGATCGAGGGTGGCCCGTCCATCGAACACCCGCACATCCACGTAGTCCGTACGAAGATCGGCCAGCTCACGGGCCGCGGCCACGACGGGATCGGCCCCGCTCGCGATGCGCGGTGAGCCCGGCGCGAAGCGCGCGCGGGATCGCGAGCGCCTGCGCCCGCTCAGCGGGAGAGAGCCGGACGTTGCGAGACGACATCGCCAGGCCGTCGGGATCGCGGCAGCGTCGGATGGACGGCGATCTCGAGCGGCAGCGCGAGGTCGCGAACGAGCTGCTGGATGACGGCCACCTGCTGCGCGTCCTTCTGGCCGAACACCGCGACGTGCGGCTGCACCATATTGAACAGAATCAGGCAGACCGTCGCGACGCCGTCGAAGTGGCCGGGCCGGTGCGCGCCTTCGTGTCCGTCGGCCGGCCCGCCCATCCGGACGATCGTGGCCTGGCCCGGCGGGTAGATCTCCTCCACGCGCCGGCGCGAACAACAGGTCGGCGCCGGCCGCTGCGGACATTTCCGCATCGCGCGCCTCCTGTCGTGGATAGCGCGCGAGATCGGCGGAGTCGTTGAACTGCTTCGGGTTGACGAACAGGCTGGCGACCAGCCAGTCGGCGTCACGGCGGGCGCGCGCGCAAGAGCGAGAGGTGCCCGTCGTGCAGCGCGCCCATCGTCGGCACGAGCGCGATCCGGCCGCCGCGATGCGGCGCAAGCTGCTGGCGCAGTTCGAGGACCGTCCGAACGACGATCATCGCTTCGTGGCCTCGACGAGCACCCGATAGAACGGCAGCGAGATCGGGCGCCTCACGCTCGAGCGCGGCGAGGTGCGCATCGATGACGTGGAGATCGCCGCGGGAGATCGGGCCGGTCAGCTCGAAGTCGGTTGTCGATCGTGCGCTGCATGAGCGGGACGAGCGCTTCCGGCGGCGCGCCGGCGGCCGCGACGGCGCGCGAGGCGGCGCGGAAGAGGGTGACGACGAAGCTCGACGCCATCATCGCGCCGGCGTGGTACGCCACGCGATGCTCGTCGGCCAGCTCGAACGGCCTGAGACCCAGCGTGCCGGCCAGCCAGCGCGCGCGCGCCAGTCCGTCGGCGTTGTCCGCCGTGATCCCGCCCCACGCGCCATCGAGTTGCTCGGCGCCGCGCGACGTCACCAGCGTCTGCAGCGGATGGACGCTGAAGCGGGTGACATGGGGATCGAGCGCGGCGAGCGGCGTCGCGCCGCTGACGTGCGCCAGCCAGGGCCCGGCGGAGATCGACCGCGCCACCTGCGCGATGGCGCCGTCGGGCACGGCCAGCACGATCGAGGTCGGCACGCGTCGGTCTCGGGCTCGAGCACGCCCGTGCTCGGCCAGCCGGGCGGCCACTGCCGATCCGGCCCGTCCGCGGCCCACGACTGCCACTCGCGAGAACATGACCATCGATCATGACATTCTTTATTGCTCGTGGGGCCCCACCCCCACTCGCTCCGCCTCGCGGCTCGCTACGCTCGCACCTCGGCGGTCTTCTTGATTGCTCGTGGGGCCCACCCCCACTCGCGGCGCTCAGCGCCGCTCCTACGTCGCGGGCTTCGCGGTCATCGATCAATTTGGGGTTACACTAGCGCGGCTCCAAGCGAGAACTCTGCCGTGGTCTTCTGGCGTGCTGCATGTGCCTTTCCGTGCCCCGGAGGTGTCTGATGCGTCGCTTCAGCAGGTTTCTGGTTACCGTGGTGGCCGCGCTGGCCTTGGCTGGCGTCGGCGCCGCCAGTCAAGGGGGCGGCGGCGAAGGGAGGCGCCACGAAAGCGGCCGCCGGTCCCGTGATCGTCCTGGACACGGTCAAGGGCACGATTGAGATCGAAACCACGCCGGCCGACGCGCCCAAGTCGGTCGCGCACATCGTCGAGCTCGTGAAGCAAGGGCTTCTATCGCGGGCTGCGCGTGCATTGGGTGGCAGCCGGGCGTCGTGCAGATGGGCGATCCCTCGACGCGCGACATGTCCAAGCAGGATTCGTGGGGCCGGCTGTACGGCACGCCGGTCGGCGTCGCGGAGCTCTCGAAGCGGCCGTTCGAGCGCGGGACGGTGGGCCTCGCCTATCGCAAGGACCAGACGCCCATCGCCGCCGGCAGCCAGTTCTTCATTCTCACGCCGCCGAATCCGCAGCTGAACGGGAAATACACGGCGATCGGCCGCGTGACGCGCGGGACTCGGCGTCGTCGAGAAGCTCCAGGTCGGCGACATGATCAAGTCGGCGAGCGTGAAATGACCCGGCGCCGATCGTTCAGCTGGGTCGTCTCGGTTGGCGTCGCGGTCGCGGCCGTCGGCACGTGGGGCGTGGTCGGCGCGCGCGAGGCGCAGTCGGCGCAAGCGGCGCTGGCCGAGCCGTTCAAGGGCGTCACGACGAACGGCACGGTGCAGCCCGGCCTCTTTCGCGATCAAGAACGAGCGGCGTGTCGACACGGCCGGTGCGCGACGCGGCGACCCGGTTCCTCGCCTCGCTGACCGCCGAACAGCGCGCCTCGACGAGCTATCCAGTGGACGATGAGGAATGGCGGAAGTGGAACAACGTGCATCGGTACGCGCGGCAGGGCGTGAGCTTCAAGGAGATGTCCGAAGCCGCAGCGGGAGCGCGGCGTTCGGACTGATGCAGGCCGGGCTCAGCGCGAAGGGCTTCGAGAAGTCGCGCAACACGATGCGCCTCAACGGCTATCTCGCCGAGCTCGTGAAGAACTTCGACGAGTACGGCGAGTACCTCTACCACCTCACCGTCATGGGCGTGCCGTCGTCCACCGAGCCCGTGGGGCTGGCAGCTCGACGGGCATCATCTCGTCATCAACTACTTCGTGCTCGGCGATCAGGTGGTGATGACGCCGTCGTTCATGGGCTCGGAGCCGGTGATCGCAACCGACGGGCCAGTATGCCGGCACGGCGATTCTGCAGAGCGAGCAGGATCTCGGGCTCGCGTTCATGCGGTCGCTCTCACCGGACCAGCAGAAGCAGGCGACGATTCAGGCGCCAAGACCGCGAACAACGCGCTGGCGCAGGCGTTCCGCGACAACCTGACGCTCGACTACGCCGGCGTGCGCGCGGGATCAGCTCGGCCAGGCCGCAGCAAGATCAGCCTGCTCGGACGTGATTCGCGAGTACGTCGGCAACATGGACGACGGCCACGCGAAGGTCAAGATGGAGCGAGGTGCAGCAGCACCTCGACCAGCACGTGGTTCGCGTGGGTGGCGGCACCGGCGACGCCGACCCGTTCTACTACCGCATCCACAGCCCGGTGATCCTGATCGAGTTCGACCACCAGACGCCGGTCGCGCTGCCGGGCCCGCAGGTGCCGGGCAAGGTGCACATCCACACCGTCGTCCGGACGCCGAACGGCAACGACTACGGCAAGGACCTGCTGCGCCAGCACTACGAGAAGCACAAGAACGACCCGAAGCACGGGCACACGCATCGATAGGTAAATCGAGGACACGGAGAAGCGCTAGAGAGCACGGAGCGCCCCGCGCCGATTTGTGGCGCGGGCCCGAGGCGCGGGGGTGGGGCCCCGCGCCAGTAATCTTAGAAGGCACGGCGATGAGCCTTATATGGCTAGAGGGACTCGTCTCGACGATCGGCTGCGGACAGCAACTGACGCGCCGGACGCTCTTGACCGGCGGCCTCGCTCTCTGTGGCCTGTCGTCGGCCCGCTTGTTCGGGCACTCGACGCTCGCCGCGCCTCCACGCAGCCTGCGGTTCGATCCGTTCACGCTCGGCATCGCGTCAGGCGATCCCAGTGCCGACGGGATGGTGCTCTGGACGCGGCTGGCGCCCGATCCGCTCCGCGGCGGCGGCATGCCGCCAGTCGCTGTCGACGTCGCCTGGGAGCTGGCAGAGGACGAGCGGATGCAGAAGGTCCTCCGCCGCGGCGTCGCGCGGGCGGTACCGGAGTGGGCGCATTCGGTGCACGTCGAGGTGAGCGGTCTGGCGCCGGATCGCTGGTATTGGTATCGCTTCCGCGTCGGTGACGCGGCGACCGAGGTCGGCCGGACGCGGACGCTGCCGCGGCCGGGAGCGCCGGTCGATCGGCTGCGGTTCGCGTTCGCCTCCTGCCAGCACTACGAGACCGGGTACTTCACGGCGCTGCGGCATCTCTCAGAAGAGACGCTCGACGTCGTGTTTCACCTGGGCGACTACATCTACGAGAGCCGCGGCAACGAAACGCAAGTGAGATATCACACCGGGCCGGAGATCGTGACGCTCGAGCACTATCGGAACCGGCATGCGCAGTATCGGACCGACCGGGATCTGCAGGCGGCGCACGCCGCGTTTCCCGTGGATCGTGACCTGGGACGATCACGAGGTCGACAACAACTACGCCAACGATATTTCGGAGAACAACGACCCGCGGGATGTGTTCCTGCATGCGGCGGGCGGCCGCGTACCAGGCCTACTACGAGCACATGCCGCTGCGCCGGACGTCGATTCCGAGCGGCCCGTCGATGCGGCTGTATCGGGACTTCTCGTACGGCAGCCTGGCGTCGTTCTTCGTGCTGGATACGCGGCAGTACCGCAACGATCAGCCGTGCGGCGACCGCAACAACGTGCCGATGTGCGAGGGGATCGCGCACCCGCACACGACGCTGCTCGGCAGCGCCGCAGGAGCGCTGGCTGGTCGACGGGCTCGATCGATCGGGCGCGCGGTGGAACGTTCTGCCGCAGCAGATCATGATGGCCAAAGTCGACCTCCGGGCAGGACCGGAGATCGGCGTCTCAGCGGATCAGTGGTCCGCGCTACGACGCCGAACGGACGCGCGTCCTCGAGTTCTTCGGCACGAGACGGCCCGCCAATCCGATCATTCTCACCGGAGATATCCACTCCAACTGGGTGAACGACTTGAAGGTGGATTTCCGCAAAGACAACGCGCCCGGTGATCGCGACAGAGTTCGTCGGCACGTCGATCACCTCAGGCGGAGACGGCGTCGATGTGACCAGCCGGTAGCAAAACGATACGCGGTGAGAATTCGTTCGTGAAGTTTCACAACGCGCAACGCGGCTACGTCTCGTGCGACGTCACCGCGAAATCACTGCGCGCCGACTACCAGATCGTCGACTACGTGACGCGGCCCGGCGCGCCGCGCAAAACCCGCGCGTCGTTCATCGTCGAGGACGGCAGGCCGGGGCGTCCGCCAAAGCATGCTAACAAGCGCAGTGCCTCACACGGAGCGACACGGGTCGGCACTGGAGCACGCGGGGTTCAACAGGTTACTTCGACCGTGCCCCACGTGCCTCGGGCCGCGCCCTTGATCTGCGCGGGTGCCAGTTGCTCTTCGCCGTGGCCTCTAGCTCTTCTCCGTGGCTCGTTCGCCGTTGGCGAAATCGCCTTTCACTTCGCGCTGCCGCAGCGATGTGCTGAGCGCCCGTGCGCTCGCAGCACCTGCTTGGCGCGCTTCGTCCAGTCGCCGTCGTCGGCGTGGACCGACAACAGGATGCCGCCCTTGCGGACTCGGCCTTCGTAGCGCTTCGCTTCGTATTCCGGGATGCCGAATCCGACGAGCGCGCCGGTGAGGCCGCCGACCGCGCCGCCGGCGCCGGCGCCCGCGAGCGCGGCGACGATCGGGCCGGCCGCGACGAGCGGACCAAGCCCTGGAATCGCCAGGGCGCCGATGCCGACCAGCCACCCGAGCGTGCCGCCGATCATGGCGCCAGATCCGGCGCCCGCCGCCGCGCCTTCCGGCGCCTTGGTCGCCCGCTCGTGCGCGAGATCTTTCGATCCGAGATTCTGCGGCCAGAGGACGGAGATATCCGTGCTGCGGAATCCCTGGTTCCTCAATTCGCCGACGGCCGACTCGACGCCGTCAGTGCTGGGATAGATACCGAAGACTGCGGTGTTCGCCATGATGCTCTTCCTCCCTTACCACCGGCCCTTACAACCGGCCCGACAGCGCCAGTACCACCAGGACGACGAGCACGACCGTCAACAGACCGCTCGGCGCGTAGCCCCAGTTCCGGCTGTGCGGCCAGCTAGGCAGCGCGCCGAGGACGAACAGCAGAAGTACGACGATCAGAACAGTGATCATGGCCTCAATCCTCCGGGCTCAAAGAGCCTCGGGTGGAGAGAGTGCAAGAGCCCCGGCCAGCTCTCTGAAAAAAGAAACGCGCGCGGCCCACCAGAAATGGGCAGCGCGCGTTTCAGGGTCAGCAGCGGGCAACGTACCGCTGCGTCGAGTTGTCGGCTACCAGCGCGGCTCGGACCGGCGTCCGGGACCACCGCCGCGTCCGCCGCGGCCGCCACGTCCGCCGCCACCGCCACCGTCGCCGCGGTCGAAGCCGCCGGGGCGCGGCGCCTGCGGACGCGCTTCGTTGACCGCCAGCGCGCGGCCGCCGAAGTCGGTCTGATTGAACTTGTCGATCGCCGTACGCGCCGCGTCGGGCGTGGCCATTTCGACGAAGGCGAAGCCGCGGGCACGGCCCGTCGCCTGATCGCGCATCACGCGCACGGATTCGACCGGGCCCGCCTGCGCGAACAGCTGCTGAAGATCATCTTCGCTGGTTTGAAACGGGAGGTTGCCGACAAACAGTTTGCGATTCATTTACTCACTCCTGCGTCCGACTGATTCGGACGATTACAGGAAACCAGCCTGAGCGCGTCATCGCTCTGGGCTTGGCCGGCATGCAGGGAGGAACGAGTCAGGTGGGCTCGATCGACGCTGACGCAGACTCACGGTGGGCTTAGCTTCCAGTGGATCCAGTATGCCCTCGGAGTCGTTTTGCGCAAATCCGCGAGGCGCCACAGAGACCGCACAGCGTTAACCCGGGACCCGCGGAGGTGACGATCACTCACCTGCACACCGTCAACGCTCGCTGCACCGTGCGGAAGGCATTGGCGAGTCCGGATCCGAACGTGTTGTTGGGCGCGCCGTCGCCGAGCGGCTCGGCGCTCGAGACGATGAGGTCGCGCAGCGTCGTGCGCGCGGCCGACGGCGGCTGCGCGTTGGCGGTCCCGCTCACGAGACACGGCGCCGCCTGCAGCGCGAGCGCCGCGATGCCGGCCACGTGCGGCGCGGCCGCGGAGGTCCCGAAGAACGGCGAGCCGAATCGCCCGGCGCCAGTGATCGAGACGCCGTCGATTCGCCGAAATGTCCGGCTTCATCCGCCCATCGAGCGTCGGGCCGCGACTGCTGAAGTATTGAATCGTCTGATGCGTGCGGTCGTTGCACGATTCGCTCGGAGCCCGGCTCCCCGCGAACACCGCGGCGGCCGCCGCCGAGGCGGAACACACCGCGCCGACAGAGATCACGCTCACCGGCGTCCCGCCGGCGTCGCTTTGCGCGGAGAGGCTCCGTGACGGCGTGTTGTAGTTGTGGCGCTCGTGCCGGCCATCGGCCAACAGCCGCGGTCCCCCCGAGGCGCACTGCGGCTGGAACGAGAAGACGTTCAACTGCCGCGGCGCGGCGGCATTGTCGACATTCTGAATCAGGATGCGGAAACGGCCTTCGCCCTCGCGGTTGACGAAGTCGACAAACTCGATCGGATCCTGCGATCCGCGCTGCGCGTCGGTACTGCGCGCGACCACCTGACCCGAGCTCTCGCGCACCAGATACAGGTCGTAGTTGTTCGCCGAACGTCCGGCGGGATCGTCCCACGTCAGCACGACCACGACCGCGCCGTTCTTCGGAAGCACCAGCACGTCGTGCGGCTGATCGCCGAGGCCGAGCACATCGGACGTCTCCGCCGTCCGCTGGTAGAGATGCAGGCGCCCGCTGTTCTGGACCCCGTTGACGGAGCGGCCATCGACACGTGAATCGACGTAGGTGCCGAGATAGTGATCGTCGGCGGCGTTGCCGACCGAGGTGACGTAGGTCCGAATCCGAAACTCGGGGTTGTTGAGCGCCGCGGCCGTGTTCACGGAGACGGTGCTCTGGCCATTGGCGGGCTCGCCGAAGAATCCGAGGTCGTCGACGACGACGTCGTTGTCGGCCGCGAGGGCGTTGACGGCCCGGTTGAACTCGAGGCTGGTGGCTCGCGTTCGCAAAGGACATCCGCGCACCAGGCGCGAGATCGTGGACGATCTCCATCAGCGCCGTCCCTTCCGCGCCGGCGCCCGGAAAGCCGCAGGTGTTGAGCAGCGAGCGGCGGTCCTCGAGATCGCCGTCCGGCCGATACGAGCGGGCAGTGATCGCCCCGCTGACCGCCGTCAACCGGCCGCGGCTGTCTCTCGTGCCGACCGCCGCCGGGAGGTCGCGCGTGTCGATCGGACCACCGGCAGCGGGCGGGCACGCACCGGTGCAGGCTCGGCTCGAAGATGCCGCGGATGCCGTCCGAGATCAGGCCGACGCGGACGCCGGCGCCGGTCGCGCCGAACTGCGCCCGCGCCACATCGGCGGCGTGAATCGCATCGCCTTCGCTGGCGAATTCTCCCGCGTGCGGGCGCGCGTAGCTCGGCAGCCGGATGAACGCCACGGACGTGAGCGACGCCACTCGCTGCAGGCGCGACACCGGCACTCGTGCCTGCAGACGCCGCCCCGGCGCATCGACGATCTCGATCGAGACGCCGGCTCTGGTCAGTTCTTCGAGGGCGGCGTCAGTGACCTCCCGCATCAACAGATACACCTGAACGGCATTCTCGTCGTCGACCAGCAGGTGCCCGCTGTTCGTCGCATCCAGGACGGACTCCGGCAGGCGTGCACCAGCGAGCGGCCGGGCACGTGGCTCGGTCGGGTCGGCTGACAGTTCTTGCGGGATCGCTGCGGCGAGATCGGCCAAAAGGGTGGACAGCTTTCCGGCGCCGGCCCGCTGCCCGAGAATGGCCGGCGACTGAACCACCGCGATGGCCGCCAGCACTATGGCGACGGGCATCATTCGCCGAGCTCGCGAGTTCGCGCATGGCTCAGGTTACACGCAGACCGATCGAAAATTACAGGACACGGAGATCACACCGCGCCTCGGACCGGAGATCACGGCGACAGGAGGGTTACACCCTTTGTTTCCCCGTGTCCTCCGTGATCCTCCGTATCTCCGTGTCCGATGCCTTGCCTTGAGTGTTCGATGCTTCGTTATTGAATCTTCAGGACCCCGCGCATCGTCACCCAATGTCCAGGGAACGTGCAGATGAACGGATAGTCGCCCGGTTCGGTCGGCGCGGTGAACTCGAGCACCGCCGATTGTTTCGCCGGCACCAGCGCCAGCGAGAACAGCACGTTCGGCGAATCGGGCACGTAGCCGCGATTCTGCGCCGTCGGATCGGGGAGCATCGCGAGGATGTCCTTCACCACGGCGTCGTAGCTGTTCGGCTTGAGGATCGTGATGTTGTGCAGCATGTCGTCCGTGTTCGCGAACGCGATCTGGACGCGCTGTCCCGGACGGGCCTCGATCGTCGACTGGCTGTAGCGATTCTCGCCGGCAACGACGGAGAGGGCGACGCTGAGCACCGGGAGCGGCCCGCCGCGTCCTGGCCCGGCGCCGCGGCCGCCCGCCGGAGCGGCGGCCGGGCCGGCGCCCCGGCCAGCCGGAGGTGCCGCGCCGCGGCAGCGACCGCTGCCGGACGCAGCAACTCGGCCACCGGGCTGTTGTTCATCACGTACTGCTGCGCGATCGGGATGCTCGACGAAATCTCGGGACGACGGCCGCCCTCCCACGTCTCCTCGATCTGGAACTTCCACTGGCCTTCCAGCGGAATCCGGAAGCCGTCGCCGCGGATGGCCATGCCGGTTTCGCCAGCTGGCGCCGCGTTGGGCTGGGGTGGAGCGTCCGGCACGATGCCGCCGCGGCCGCGGCTGTTGCTGACGCGGAGGGCGATCACGTTGTTGCCCGGCAGCAGCACGCCGGGCGGCACCGTGTACTCGCGCACCTGATTGCGCTGGTTCGTGGTCGCGCCGACACGGGAGCCGTTGATGTACGCGACGTCGCTTTCGATCACGTTGCCCAGCCGCAGCGTCGCGGCCTTGCCGGCAGCGGCGTCCGGCACGATGATCTGCCGGCGGAACCACACCGCGCCGAGCGTCTGGCCGAGCGGCGTGTCGGGCCAGAATGCCGGCACGGCGATCGTCTTCCAGGACGTGTCGGCCAGCCCGGGCGCCGACCAGTTCGAGAACGTCTCGAGCTCGCCGCGCGCGCCCTTCACGGACATCCGCGCGAATTCGACGATGCCGATTTCAGCCGCGTACGCCTGGAGGAAACCTTCCTGGTGCCGGGCGCCGGCGACGTAGACGGCTTCAGACAGCCACTCGTCGGCGCGCACTTCCTTCTGCTTGCTCGCTTCGTAGATCACGCGTCCGGCCTCGACCGACGCCGGTAGCTCGGCGATCGTGAGGATCGCGTTGAGCCGCACGTTGAGGTCACTGTCCGTGAGCGCCTTGGCGGCCACGAGGTCGCCGAGGGTCGCGGCCGTCTTTGGCAACACGGACTGCGCGGCCTTGCGCACGCCGGCGGCCGGGTGCGTCAGCGCGCGCTTGGCGACGTCGAGCGCCTGCGCATTGGATCCGTTCAGGGCGCCGAGACCCTGCATCGTGTAGAGCGCGTGAATGGCCCCGGCGTTGATCCCGATCTTGTCCACCGTGCGGTCGTTCACGAGGGCGATGAGCTGTGGCAGGACGTCGGCCTTGCCGCGCTCGACCAGCAGCCGCTGCGCCGTGGTGCGCCAGAACATGTTGTCGTTCTTCAACGCCGCGACGAGCTCCGCCGGACGGTCGGCGTGGAGCGCCATCGGCGTGTACGGCTTGGCGCCCTTCCAGGTGACGCGATAGATCCGGCCGCGCTGATGTTCGCGGAGCGGCGTGTCGTAGGCGTTGCCGCGGCCGTTCTGGTACGCGTAGCCACCGGTGACCGGCGCCCCCGGCGTCGGGTTGTGCTGGATGATGAAGTCGTAGAAATCAGCGAACCACACCGAGCCGTCGGGTCCGACTTCGGCATGCACCGGCGCCATCCATTCGTCGTCGCTCGCAATCAGGTTCCAGCCGTCGCGCTCCGCGAAGCCGGCGCCCTTCTTCTCGATGATGGCGTTGTGAATGACGTGGCCGGTCGGTTCGTTCACGAACGCGACGCGGTTCCAGTACTCCTCCGGGAACGCGCGCGCGGTGTAGAAGTTGTGCCCGGCGACGGCGGTGAAGCCGCCCTGAACATCCACCTGACGCACCTTCTGCGTGTTCGCCTGCAGCGCGTAGTGGCCGTCGATCTTCTTCTTGCCGTCGCGCCTGAGTCCGGCAACGCCATCGTAGAGCCTCAGCGGAATCGCCACATACACGCTATGTTCGCCGTTGGCCGTCGACCCGAACACGTCGAAGTTCTCGGTGAACCCGAGGCCCCAGGTGTTGTTGGTGAAGTTGGCGATGTGCTCGATCTTCTTGCCGTCAGGCGAGAAGCGATAGACCGCCTGCGACATCCGCAGTTCCTTGCCGTCCACCATGCCGCGGAAGCCTGAGTAGCCGACCGTGCCCCAGAGCCAGTTGTCGTGGCCGTACTTGAGGTTCGAGGCGAGCGCGTGCGTGTCGTTCGTGCCCCAGCCGGTCACGATCGTCTCGCGCACGTCGGCCTTGTCGTCGCCGTTCGTGTCCTTGAGGAACGTGAACTCGCCACCCTGCGCGACCACGATGCCGCCGCGCGAGAAGACCAGGCTGCTGACGATGCTGAGCTTGTCGGCAAAGATGGTCGACTTGTCGGCCTTGCCGTCGCGGTTGGTGTCCTCGAGAATCCGGATCACGTCGCGGCCCTGTCCGGCCGGCTGCATCGCGTTCGGGTAGTCCTTCGTTTCGGCAACCCAGAGCCGGCCCTTCTCGTCCCACGCCATCGCTTCGGGGTTGCCTTCGAGCATCGGCTCCGACGCGAACAGCGTGAGCTCGAAGCCCGGCGGGAACTGCATGTGCTTGGCGGATTCCTCGAGATCCAGCGCCTCCTGCAG
This sequence comes from uncultured Acidobacteriota bacterium, assembly GCA_963816795.1. Lineage (GTDB taxonomy): Bacteria > Acidobacteriota > Vicinamibacteria > Vicinamibacterales > SCN-69-37 > CAWFLT01. The sequence continues at coordinate 838,394 of CAWFLT010000014.1, forward strand.
CCGCGGCGCCGTCGGACGGCGCTCGTAGTTCGGGACCGGCACGGCCGAGTCGGTGTACTTCAGCGGCTGAAGGTTCAGCTTTCTGAACTGCGCCACGGTCTCCGGCGCGACGGCCCAGAGCAGCGCGTTCTTGATCAGCAGGTGGAAATTCGGGTTGTTCCAGACGCGCTCGTCGTGCCCGTACGCGGTGTAGAAGACGCGGCCCTTCCCGTGCGTGCGCACCCACGTCCACGGCTCGCGGCCGGCGGCGTCGACGCGTTCCATCAGCACGGTCTTGTCCGGATTGATCTTGGTGTGGACGTAGGTCTCGTCCCACACCTGAAACGGCTTCATGCCGGCCATCACCGGATGGTTCGCCTGCGTGATCTCGGCGGTGAACTCGCCGGTGCCGTGCTTCTGGAACTGCGCCCCGACGAGCGAGATGTAGGGCTCGGAATTCTGGAAGCAGAAGGACGCCGAGTGGATCGGCAGAAACGCCTTGCCGCCGGCGACGAAGTCGAGCAGCGCCTTTTCCTGTTCCGGCGTGATCTTCGTGTGGTTCGCGTAGATCATCAACGCGTCGTACCGCGCGAGATTGGCGGCGTTCAGCGCGGCGGGATCGGCGGTGTAGGAGAAGTTGAACCCGTCGGGCGCGAGCGCGGCCTTGAGCATCGGCGCAAAGCGCGCCGAGTCATGGTGCGTGCTGTTGTGACCGAGGAAGAGGATTTCGATCCGGCGAGGACCGCTGGGCGTCGCGGGCGCGGCTCCGGCGGCTCGACCCGCGGGTCCCTGGCTTTGTCCCGAGACCCCAACTGCGGCCAGCACCAGCCCACATAGAACCGGTACCACATACCGCCGTGCGCGTCCTGAAAAACGTGCCATTCCTTCTCCTCCTTGGATCCGATCGTCGTACGTCCGGCAGGAAATCATCGCATCCTACCTCTGGACACCGCGCGCCGCAACGCGGCGCACGGCCCGAGCGCAGGGGGTGGGGCCGGGGCCCACCCCCACGCCTCGGGCCGCGCCGCACTGCGGCGCGCGTGTCTGTCATCTAGCGGCACGATAAAAATCGACCGCGCCCGCCAGGTCGCCTGCGCTCGCGGCAGCCAGTCCGGCTGGCCCAACGGGCCCGTCCCGCCGGGCAGACCGCGGCTCGTCAGCATGACCGCGCCGCCGGTCAGCACCTGCTCGGCGGTCGCCCCTGAGTCGAATCCAAGCCGCACGGTCAGGCCGGATTCCGGAACCGCGATAAAGGTTGCCGTCCATCGCCCGTCGACGAGGCGGCCGGCGATCGAAGTGGTCGCCGGCACGATACCGACGGGGAGCACGATCTGCGCTCCGATGTACTCGCGCGGCGTGATGACGATCTCGAGGAGCGGCGGCCCGACGGGACCCCGATCGTCGACCGCACGTCCGCGGGCCGTGGCCGATCTGCAGTCGGGACGGCCGCGCGATGCGCAAACACGGTCTCGAGGGGCGCGAGGCGGACGCTGGCTGGCAGCCGGCGTTCGGCCGCTCGCCCAGGCCGAGGCCGGCAGCGAACCGGGGCCCAGCGCCAACGCCGGCTCGGGACCGCCGACGTCCAGCCAGGCCTGACGCTGGCGATCGTCCTGCACGTAGCGCGCAATGCGCCGCTCGGGCCGGTCGGCGGTGTACGCGTTGGCCACGTACGTCATGACGCCAGTGCCGGCGAGCGCGAGGCCAAGTGTCGCGGCGAGCGCCCGGCGCTGCGTCGTGCTGGCTCGCTCCTCCTCCGATCAACGCGAGGATCGGCGGGCCGCCCGCGACGAACGCCACGAGTACCAGCGCGGGCTGCAGCCACAACGGCGCCGCGACCGGCAACCAGCCGAACAGCGGCACGACGAACTTCATCAGGAGCAGAATCTTGGACGCCGAGATCGCCAGCACCACGACAACGACGAGAGCCGAAGCGACGCGGAGCGCCGTCGCGCGGCCTCCCGTCACGAGCACAGCGATCGCGGCGACGAGCAGCGGGAGCGCGAAGACATATGACGCCACCGGCGCGCTGAGTTCCAGCGCCGTCGTCAATGCCATCCAGATGGGCAGCGCGACCCACCAGACCGCCGCCGGGCCGCGCCACGGACTGAGGTGCGGCGGCACGATCGCCGAGAGCCTGCCGACGGCCGCCGCGGCGCCGACTCCGGCCGCGGCGATCCAGGCGTAGGACCAAACCGGCGTGGCGTACCAGTAATTGGTCTCAGCCCTGAGCAGGCGCATCGTCAACGCCGCGCCAAGCAAGGCGCCCAGGACCGCGGCACCAGCGACGACCGCCCACGCCATCGTCCGGACCACGCCCCCGAAGCCCAACGCCTGCCAGAGGTCGCGCGTGAGCCGCAGCCAGCCGGCGAGACCCGCGAGGCACGCGAGCCACGTGAGGATCGTCGCCGTCCGCGCCGAGTAGACGACGCCGCGCGCGCCGGCCACATCGAAGTAGGTGGCGTCGGCGGCCGGCACGCCGGCGGTGCCGACCGTCATCCGCGCGTCGAGATCGCGGACGATGCCCACGGTGTTGTCACCGCCCCGCTGCAGCGTGGACGTCGGCACACGCGCGGCGACATCGCGGTCGGTGTGGTACGCGTAGGCGTCGCCAACGACCGCGAAGTTGAGGCCGGCCGCGCCGGTCCTCTTGAGGATGGTGAAGTCGGTGTCGTTCGGCAGCCGCTTGTAGATCTCGGTCGCGAACGACGCGCCCGCGGGCGCAGGCGCGGCGGCCGCCCACGCGTGGACGACGGCAGACGCCGCGGCGGTCTCGTACAGCAGCGACGGTCCCGACGCGCCGGTGTTGTCGAAATTGAGAAACGCGCGGAGCCGTCCGGCGACCTCCGCGTCCTGCACGAGCGCGCGCGCGCCCATCAGCCCGATCTCCTCGCCGTCGGTGATGAGCACGAAGAGCGAGGCGGTCAGTCGGCGACGCCGCCAGCACACGCGCCGCTTCGAGCGACGTCGCGACGCCGATCCCGTTGTCGATCGCGCCGCTCGCTTCCGGCACGCTGTCGTAGTGCGAGACCAGCGCAATCGCCTCGCGGCGCGCGCCGTCGCGCACGGCGATGATGTTGGAGACCGGCGCCGTCACGCCGTACAGCGGGATTGACCGCGATCGCGTCCTGGATCCGGACGGCGAACCCGCTCGCCTTCAACTGCTCGACCAGATAATCGCGCGCGCGCCGATTGGCCGGCGTGCCGACCGGCCGGCTGCCGATGGTCGCGGCCAGCATCTCGAGATGCGCGCGGGCACGCGCGCCGTCGAATCCGGTCGGCGCCCGGCCGCACGCCGCGACCGAGCGCCAGCGATTCCCAAGCGCCCCGGCCACGAGCCAGGCGGCCCCTGAATTAACCGGGCCGACGCGTGGGCGACATGCGGCTGTCATGGGAGCGGGCGATACTCTCGCTGTTCAAGCCGGCGGACGACGGTGGCCGGCCGAGGCGCGCGATCGACCGTCGGCAGTATAGCCGCCGCCCGACGCCACACGAGTTACCTCGCCGTCCACCGCCGCTCGCCCGACTTCCACCAGTTTTTGCCTTCTGCCTTCTGCCCTCTGCCTCTGCCTGGCCTTGGGCCTTACTTCAGTCCCGGCAGCAGCCCCGCCACGCCGCGTGTCAGCATGCCGAACGCCGTGGCCGTCACCAGGATGCCCATGACGCGCGTCGCGATGTTCAGACCGATCGGGCCGAGCCGCCGCGCAATCGGCGACGCCGATCGGAACGTGAGCCACATGACGATCGCCGCTCCAATCGAGACGAGCTGAGATGATCAGCAGATCGATCCAGGTGGAGTAGGTCGTCGACTGCACGACGACGGTCGTGATCGTCCCGGCGCCCACGGTGCCAGGAATCGCGATGGGGACCACGGCCAGGGTCTTCCACTGCGCTTCGGGCACGTCGTCCACCGATTCCTGTTCGGCGGCGGTGAGCTTGCCCTCCTCGACAGTCACCATGCGCAGGCCCGTGATGAGCAGGATCATCCCGCCAGCCGCCTGGAGCATCGGCACGGTGATGCCCAGAAGCTGCAGCAGTACCTGTCCGGCCCAGGCGCACACAAGAAGGATGATCAGGATGGCGACCGAGCTCTGGTCTGCCGTCTGGCGATGGATCGCGGCCCCGAACCGGGCCGTCGTCGTGGCGAACAGCACGGCCGAGCTGATCGGATTCATGATCGCGAGCAGAGATGTCGCGAACAGCATGGTCGCGCTGAGGTCCACGCCGCACAGTATCTCGCGAGTGACAAAGTCCGGGCCAAGAGGCATAATCTCCCTCCCCCAGCCAGCAGGTTTTGCGTCGGAGTCGGCGGAGCCGCGCGAGCGCGCGTTTCACACGAAAGGACTGGACGATGCCAGAGGATTTTTCGGCACGGGTCACGGACCTCCTGAACCGGCGTGAATGGTTTGAGCTGCCGCGGCTGTTCGCCATGGGCCGGCTCATCGAAATCCGCAATCAGCTTCGCGCGGAGAATCTGCACGACACGGAGGAGCCGGCGTTCGTGAAGACGCCGGTCCCGGGCAATCTCGATCCCGCGCTGCGCCAGGGCCGGACGATTGACGGGACGCACAACGACCTGGAGGTCCCGAAGATGGGCTCGGCCGGCTGCCGCTTCGGGCGCAACGTCGCGCTCGAGCACGTGATGCCGAACGCGGCGACGCTGCTCGTCCCCAATCCGCGCGTCGTCAGCCTCGAGTTGATGACCCGGGACGCGTTTCAGCCCGCGACCATCCTGAACCTGGTCGCGGCCGCGTGGATCCAGTTCATGGTGCACGACTGGTTCGTGCACAAACGATCCGCCACCGACTCGATCGAGATTCCGCTGGCGCCGGGCGACACGTTTCGACAGGCAGGCATCAAGGTGCCGCGGTCGGTTCCAGAACCTGCGCCGGCCGGCTCCACCCGCCCGCCGGCGTACGCGAATCTGAACAGCCATTGGTGGGACGCGTCGATGATCTACGGATCCGACGCCGTGACCGCGGCCAAGCTGCGCACCAAGATCGGCGGTCATCTGCGGATCGAGCCGACCGGCCTGTTGCCGATCGATCCGGAGACCGGCGTGCATTTCGCCGGGTTCTCCGACAACTGGTGGATCGGCCTGGCGATGCTCCACACGCTGTTCACGCTCGAACACAACCACGTCAGCGACTTGCTGGCGCACGAGCACGGCGACTGGGACGACGAGCAGATTTTCCGCAAGGCGCGGCTGATCACCTCGGCGCTCATGGCGAAGATTCACACCGTCGAGTGGACACCGGCGATCCTGCCGCACCCCGTCATCGCAATGGCGATGAACGTCAACTGGAACGGTCTCGCGGGTGATGATCTGCAAGACGCGCTGATCTTCCTCAACGACAACGAGCTGATCGGCGGGATCATCGGGTCGAACGCCGACCACCATACGGCTCCCTATTCGCTCACCGAGGAGTTCGTGGGGGTCTACCGCATGCACCCGCTCATGCCGGACGAGTACGACTTCAAGTCGATCGCGACCGGAGGACAGCTCGAGCGCCGGACGCTGCCGGAGCTCGCGGGTCTGCGGACGCCCGAGATCGCCGAACGCCTCACGATGCCGGATCTCTTCTACTCGTTCGGCATTTCGCATCCCGGCGCGCTCAGGCTGCACAACTACCCGAAGTTCCTGCAGAACCTCACGCGGGACAACGGCGAGCATCTGGATCTGGCCGCGGTCGACATCCTGCGCGATCGCGAGCGCGGCGTGCCGCGGTACAACCAGTTCCGCCGGTTGATGCACAAGGCGCCGCTGACGTCGTTCGACCAGATCACCGACGTGCCCGCGTGGCGCCAGCAGCTCAAGCAGGTCTACAACAACGACATCGAGCAAGTCGATCTGATGTCGGGCCTCTTCGCCGAGCCGCTGCCGCAAGGCTTCGGATTCAGCGATACCGCGTTCCGGATCTTCATCTTGATGGCGTCGCGGCGGCTCAAGAGCGACCGGTTCTTCACCGACGACTATCGCCCGGATATCTACACGCCGTTCGGGATCGATTACCTGCGGAAGAACACGATGATTACGGTCCTCAAGCGCCACTATCCGCAGCTCGGCCGGGCCCTGACCGGCGTGCAGAACGCGTTCCGGCCGTGGACGCCGGTCACGGGACCGGTTCAGGAATGAGGCAATGGGCAGACACCCGCGCGCGCACGCGGCGCGCGGCCCGAGCGCGGGGGGTGGGGCCCCCGCGCATAAGAGAAGATGGCCAACTTTACTTGAGGGCCGCGGGGCCCCACCCCCGCGGCTCGAGCCCGCGCCAGAAAGCAGGCGCGGGGTGTCGATTGCCCTTATGTTACGCTGGACCGCTGGAGTGTTGACCGCCCTGTGTCCCCACTAGAACTGGCGCTCGAAATCCGGCCGCGTGCGCGCATGGACGTGACCGACGTCCGCGGCCTGGCCGCCTCACTGCACGGCGAAGCGTTTCGGCCGTACTCCCGCTGCCTCTACTACTCGCCGCACACGACCGCGGGCTATCTGCCACAGAGTCTCGCGGCGCGGCTGGCGGCGCGTCCGAAGAGCCTGCAACCGTATCTGGACCTCTTCCGGGTGGTGTTTCCGGAGGGCGCCGGCTACCTGCACGACCATCTGGATCTGCGCAACGATCTCGAGCCGGCCCAGCGGAAAGTCGAGCCGACGAACGGTGATTCGCATCTCGCCTACATGGGCGCGGGCCTGCACTCGTGCGTGTCGTACGCGACCCGCCGTCCGGGGCCGGTGTACCTCATCGACTTCGATGGCATCAATGCGGGCACGCCGCGCAAGCGCGTCACCACGCTGATCGGCTACAACCAGGAGGAGGTGGTGGCGCGGACCACGATCGACGTCCCGGTCTCGGCGCATCCGGTCGAAGCGGTCAACCTCAAGGAGCCCGGTCTCGGGCTCTACGAGCAGTTTGGCGAGCTCATTGCCCGGCACGACGTGACGAAGGGTCGCGTCCGGCTCGACCTCGCCAAGGACGAACAGTTCGCCAGTCTCACGGTCAACGAGTACGAGACGCTGCTGATGCGGCACGATCTGGCCGAAGTGCTGCGCAACCCGCTCCGCTTCGCGGCCGAGAAGGCGCGGCACGCGTGGAACGACCCGCGCGCCGTCCCGATCAAAGCGATCGAATACGCGAAGTACGATCTGGTGCGTGCGCTCAACCAGCTCGTCGAAGCCGTCGGCCTCAGCGCGGGACGGATCGAGCGCATCCTGGCGAGCGCGCTCGAAGTGCCGGCGTCGCGATTCCTGCGGATGAAGCGGTCGATCGATCTGCTGGTCTCCGATGCCAACACGCCGGGCCGCGGCTCCGTGGTCGAAGGCACGTTCCAGGCGCCGATCCTGGTGCAGTGGCGCCCGGCAGGACGCGGTCACCGCCGCGTCGACGTGGCCTTGACCCGGTTTCGATGATCCTGCAGGCCCTTCCGGCCGGCGAGAAAGTCGGCATCGCGTTTTCCGGCGGGTTGGACACGAGCGCCGCGATCCACTGGATGCGTCAGCGCGGCGCGATTCCCTTACGCGTATACCGCCAACCTCGGTCAGCCCGACGAGCCCGACTACGACGACATTCCGCGACGGGCGAAACAGTACGGCGCCGAGGAGGCCCGGCTCGTCGACTGCCGCCGCCAGCTCGTCGCCGAGGGCCTCGCGGCCCTGCAGAGCGGCGCGTTCCACATCACCACCGCCGGCGTGCCCTACTTCAACACGACGCCGCTCGGACGCGCCGTCACCGGCACGCTGCTCGTCGGCGCGATGAAGAACGACGACGTCCACATCTGGGGCGACGGCAGCACGTTCAAAGGCAACGACATCGAACGGTTCTATCGCTACGGCCTGCTCGCCAATCCCAACCTGCGGATCTACAAGCCGTGGCTCGACCAGGCGTTCATCGACGAGCTCGGCGGCCGCAAGGAGATGTCGGAGTACATGGACCGGTCCGGGCTCGCCTACCGCATGAGCGCGGAAAAGGCGTACTCGACCGATTCCAATCTCCTCGGGGCGACGCACGAAGCCAAGGACCTCGAGCATCTCGACAAGGGCATCAAGATCGTCGACCCGATCATGGGCGTGCCGTTCTGGCGCGAGGACGTGCGGATCAAGCCCGAGACGGTCACGGTCCGCTTCGAGGAAGGGACACCGGTCGCGATCGGCGGCATTTCCTATGCCGATCCCGTGCAACTGCTGCTCGACGCCAACACCATCGGCGGACGCCATGGGCTCGGCATGAGCGACCAGATCGAGAATCGCATCATCGAAGCCAAGAGCCGCGGCATCTACGAAGCGCCGGGCATGGCGCTGTTGTTCATCGGCTACGAGCGACTGGTCACCGGCATTCACAACGAGGACACGATCGAGCAGTACCGCGAGCAGGGCCGTCGCCTCGGCCGCCTGCTCTATCAGGGCCGCTGGTTCGACTCGCAGGCACTGATGCTGCGTGAAACGGCACAACGCTGGGTGGCGCGCGCCATCACGGGCGAAGTGACGATCGAGCTTCGTCGCGGCAACGACTACTCCATCCTCGACACCTCGAGCCCGAACCTGACCTACAAGCCCGAGCGGCTGACGATGGAAAAAGGCGCGTCGGTGTTCACGCCGCAGGACCGCATCGGCCAACTGACGATGCGCAATCTCGACATCACCGACACGCGCGACAAGCTTCGCGTCTACACGGAAGCCGGCCTCCTCGCGCCGTCGCCCGAGTCTCCGCTCCCGCTGCTGCCGGCCAAGCCTCCGCACACGGACTAGAGGCGCTGGGTCAGACCGGGTAGACCCTGGTTTCGGGCAACCAGCGGCGCCGCCAATGCCTCACTGCGAACGCCGGCAGCAATCTGAAATTGAGCACGGCCGGCGCCGACACGTCCAGCAATTCGCTGGCGCTCTGATAGCCGTCTTTGCGGACGCGGATTTCGGTGTCGCCGGCCACCCCATAGAGTCGATAGGCGCCGCCGACGGTCCGGGTGGTGAGCCCGGCGCCGGCGCCCGACAGGACGGTGACCTCGGCATCGGAGACGCCGGTGCCGTCGTCCATCACGAGGCCGGAGAGGCGATACGTTCCCAAGGGCACCACGAAGACGGGACTCTTCGTGGCGGTCTGTCCCTCGAGCGACGCCGACACGACGGCCTCGCCGCGGTCAACTGCGGCGCGCCGTACCGCCGGGCGAGATGGTCAGGACTGACGGGTCGCTGCTCACCCACGTGACCCGGCTCGTGACGTCTTCCCACAAGCCGTCGCTGTAGAGCGCCCGGGCGACGTACTGGACGGTCTGGCCTGGCGCAATCGACGCCGCCCCGCTGAGGTCGAGTCGCGCCATGGTCCGCGATTGCGACGACGGCCCGGGCATCGGACTGGGTGCCGTCGGGATTTCATCGCACCCGGCGGCCATCATCGCGAGACCGAGCGAGCAGGAGCCAATTACGACGAACGGGCGGGAGGGTCATGGATCACCCCGAAGTTCTCCAAGCAGGCTCTTTCAGTGAGACGACCGGACCACGCCTGATGTCGTGAGGGAACGATGGCGTTCCTGTGAGGTTTCGATGGCAGCCGTGCCAGATCAAGAGCTCAGACTTTCCGTGGACCGCGTGGGGCCCCACCCCCACGCTTCGGACGCTCGGGGCTCGCTACGCTCTTTTCTTACACCGCGTGGGGCCCCACCCCCACGCTTCGGACGCTCGGGGCTCGCTACGCTCTTTTCTTACACCGCGTGGGGCCCCACCCCCACGCTTCGGACGCTCGGGGCTCGCTACGCTCTTTTCTTACACCGCGTGGGGCCCCACCCCCACGCTTCGGACGCTCGGGGCTCGCTACGCTCGCTCCCTCGCGGTGTTTCTGTCTCAGGTCTGAGCTCTTCTCCGTGTCCTCCAGCTCTTCTCCGTGTCCTCGCTCTTACTTGCGGATGGACTTGGTGAGCAGGATGTCGAGCTCTTCGTACTGATCGGTCGCGATGAAATCGACACCGACGGCAGATCGCGGCGTTCCAGCGAGCCCGCACGGCCTCGATCGATCCGAAGTTGTAGCCAGCCGTCCAGCCGCGCCCCTGATCGGCCTGGTGTCCGTTCAGCGTGTAGAACCGCAGCCACAGCCCCATGGCATGAGCGCGGCTGACAATCGCATTCAGTCGCGCGCCATCGCCGGCCGTCCAGTCACCGCTGCGAGCCTGACCGCCTTCTTCGACAACGGCCCAGGAGTGGTTCGTCCAGCGCCGGTAATTCGTCGCGCGTGACGGAATCAACGACTCCGGAGCCACGTGCGCGGCCGCACGGAGGTCGGCATCGCGATCGCCACTCGAGGGTCGAGGAACTGCCGGCACCGTGCCGAACAGGCGAAGCCGGCTCCCAATCGGGACCCGCGTCGAGAACATTTCCTCCTGGCCGTCGCCTTGTTCCGTCAAAACGAGGAGGGGCCCGGGCCGCAGGGTTTGCGGCGTCACCTGGTCAGCGACCTGCGGCGCCCACATGAGCCACGACTCGTACTTGCCGAGCAGGTCCCAGACCGCGCGGTGATGTTCCGGCTCATTGGTCTTGAAGTCGAGGTGCAGCACGATCAGTGGCCAGCGGTCGGGCTGCCCTGCCGCCAGCGCCCGTTCGATCAGCGGCCGCACGCGCGTGAAGAAGTGCTCTTCGAGCGGCGGTTCCTCGCCGGTGAGCGAATCGTCGTGCGACAGCACCGGCCGGCGGCCAGCCGGATCCCACGCCAGATCCTGTTCGATCACGATCGGTCGAGAAGACGTCGCCAGCGCGCGATCCATCCGATCCGTGTAGAGCCCCCCTCGGGATAGCAGTTGTGCGCATGCAGCAGCGGACCACGGCCGAGGCTCGTCGCGTCTGAGGCGGCTGGCGTCATGGGCCCGAGAGCTGCCGTGACCGCGCCGCCCGCAACCAGCAGAGCGAGGATCATCGCGCGCACGGGCATGGCTTCTTTTATCATCTACGCGTCACGCCGGCACGAAGGCTTCGCGCCGGAGGCAGCCTGGCAACAGGATTGTGACGCAACTGTTGCACGTCTGTCGCTGGCAGCCGGTAGCGTGGGAGGACCATGAAGACACGACTCTGCCTGCTGCTCGTTGTGTGTTCGCTCTTCGCGACGGCCCCTGCCTGGGCGCAGCTCGACCGCGCCACGTTGAGCGGAACGGTCAAGGATCCCAACGGCGCCGTCCTCACAGCAGTCACCGTTACGGTGTCGAGTGAGGCGACGAAACTCGCACAAACGACGTTGACCAACCAGGACGGCACGTATCTGGTCGTCAACCTCGCGCCCGGCAGCTACGTGGTCACCGCAACGGCCAAGAGCTTTGCGCCGGTGGCCCAGTCACTGGTCCTCGACGTCGGCCAGCGTGCCCGCGTCGACTTCACGCTCGCGGTGGGCGCCGTCACGGAAACGGTGACCGTCGAAGCGACATCGTCCGTCCTCAACACCCAGACCGCGGTGCTTGGCAGCGTCGTGCGCAGCAACGAGGTCGCCAATCTGCCGCTGGCGATTCGCAATTGGGATGATCTGCTGTTCACGTTGCCTGGTGTCCAGGGAGATCGCTACACCGAGCAGACCGGCACGACCAACGCCGGCCGGACCGGCGGCATCAGCATTCACGGCAACCGGTCACTGCAGAACAACTTCCTGCTCGATGGCGTGGACAACAATTCCATCTCCACCAACGTCCAGGAACTGAGCACGCAGGTGTCGCGGCCGTCGATTGACGCGATCGGCGAGTTCAAGGTGGTCACCAGTCCGTTCGCCGCCGAGTACGGCCGCGCTCCTGGCGGCGCGATCGTCGTCACGACCAAGTCGGGCACCAACCAGTTCTCGGGCACCTTCTACGACTATTTCCGCGACGAGCAGTTCGATTCGCGCTCGTTTTTCGCGACGCGATCCAACCTCGATAAAGCGGCGAACAATCAGAACCAGTTCGGCGGCAATGTCGGCGGCCCGCTGGTTGCCGGCCGCGCCTTCTTCTTCGCGGATGTCGAAGCGACGCGCATCGAGCAAGGCGTTCTGCGCACGGGAACGATCATGACCGACGCGCAGAGACGCGGCGACTTCTCGGCGGTCTCGACCGTCATCCGGGATCCGCTGACCGGCCAGCCCTTTTCGGGCAATCGCATTCCTGATGACCGGATCGATGCGGTCGCACGCAACATCGTCGCGCTGCTTCCGGCGCCGAACGCGGCGGGCACCAGCAACTTCATCCGCCAGCCCAACGTGCAGGACGACGGCGAACGCTACATCCTCCGCACGGACCTGCGCCCGACGCCGAGCGACAACGTCTTCGTGCGCTACATCTACACCGACCGGACGCGTCTGGTGCCCGGCTTCCTCGGCGGAGTGATCGATGGCACCTCGACGTCGGCCTGGGGCCGGAACTACCTCAAGTCGCACAGCACCGTCGGCGGCTGGACGAAAGTGTTGAGCCCGGCGCTGGTCAATGAACTGCGCGTGGCGTGGACCCGCGGGATCTCGGATGGCCAGCAGGATCCGTTCGGCGAAGACGGCATGGCCCAGATCGGGTTCAAGGGCGTGCCGCCGGATCCGGCGATCCTCGGCGGGATTGTCGGCATCGACATCGCCGGCCACATCCGGCTCGGCTCGCCGAACTTCATGCCGAAGTACCAGCACACCGATCAGCTTCAGTATCTGAACACGCTGTCGTGGTTGCACGGCAACCACCAGGTGAAGTTCGGCACCGACATTCTGGCGCCCATGAACAACGAGTACATGGACATCCCGTCTACGCGCGGCAATCTCGGGTTCTCGAATCAGTTCTCGGGTCATGCCTTCGCTGACTTTCTGCTGGGCTACGCGCGGCAAGCGGAGCTTTCGAACGTGCACATCGTCAATCAGCGGCGCTGGGCGATGGCGTTCTTCGTGCAGGACGACTGGCGGCTGACGTCGCGACTGACGCTCAACATGGGGCTGCGCTACGACTTCATGACCCCGTCGTACGAAGCGGATAATCGGATGGCGAATTTTGATCCGGCCAGCGGCGGGCTCGTGTACGCCAGCGATGGCTCGCTCGAGAATCGCGCGCTCGTCCAACCCGACACCAACAACTTCGCGCCGCGGATGGGTGTGGTGTATCAGGCGACCGACACGACCGTGTTGCGCGGCGGCTACGGGATCTTTTACAACCCGCTCGATCGCATCGGATCCGAGGATCAGCTCGCGCTCAACCCGCCCGGCCTCCGAAACATCAACCTCACGACCACATCGGCCACGACGCCCGTGCTGCTGCTGAAGGACGGCTTCCCGGCCAACTTCCTCGATCCCTCGAACATCGTGCTGAGCCGGCTCCTCATTCGGGCGGCGAATCCGCGCGGGGAGAACGCGATGTTCCAGCAGATCTCTGGCGGCATCGAGCGCCAGTTGGGCCGTCGCTTTCTGATCTCTGCCGATCTGATCGGCAACTTCGGCGATCACATCGCGGTGCTGCGCAATCTCAACCAGCCGGCCAACGGCAACGGCGCACGGCCGTATCCGAACTTTTCGCACATCCAGTGGCGTGATCCGGTCGGGACGTCGAGTTACGTGGGGCTCGATCTGTCGGCAGAGAAGCGGTTCTCAGACGGCCTCAGCTACCGGGTGAGCTACACGCTGAGTGACGCGCAGGACGAAGCGCCCGAACACCTCGCCGCCAGTTCTGGCCGGCCGCAGAACACCAACGACATTGGCGCGTGGCGAGGGCCGAGCGATTTCGACGTGCGGCATCGGCTGGTGGTGAACTTCGTGGCCGAACTGCCGTTCGGGACCGACAAGCCGTATCTCAAGGAGGGCCTCGGCGCCGCGCTGGCCGGCGGCTGGACGGTGAGCGGCATTTTGACCACGCGCACCGGACGGCCGTTCACGGTCACACAGGGCAGCCTCGAGGGGGCGGCCTGGCTGCCGAATCTCAACGGCGATCCCGAAGGCAGCAAGACCGTGGACAGCTGGTTCAATCCCGCCGCCTTCGAGCGTGTGCCCGCCGGTGTGTTCGGCAACGCTGGCCGCAACATCATTCGCGGTCCCGCCTTCACGACGTTCGACCTGACCGTCCAGCGGCGCTTCCGGCTGGGCGACCGCGTCGCGGCGACGCTGCGCTGGGATGTGTTCAACGTGTTCAACCGCGCCAACTTCGGCAACCCGAACGCCGACGTCTCGGCGACCAACGTCTCGACGATCACCTCACTCGCCGGCGATCCGAGAGTGATGCAGTTCGCGTTTCGGGTCCAGTTTTAGACAACTAACACGGAGAACGAATACGGAGGAAGCATTTGATAAAGATCTCTTTTTCGAAGATCTTACTTTCCGAAGATCTACCCTTCCGAAGTCCGTGTCCTCCGTGTCTCTCCGTGAGCCCCGTGTGAGCTCTTGATCTAACTGAGACCCAGCTTGGCGAGAACTTCTGGTGGCGGTCCGTTCCAGACTGCCGGCCGATTACCCGTGTAACCGAGGTCGGCGACGCCCGCCTTGCTCGAGAAGTATCCGGCGGCGACGAGATCGCGCAACGTCGTGAAGAAGCGGACGCCGGGCGTCATCTCGGCGCGGGCCTTGCGTGGCCAGGCGATGTCGTCGAGCACCTGGGCGCGTTCGGCCGTCGTGGCTTGCACGAACGACTTGTCGAAGCGGCGCCGGCAGTCGGCATCGACCCAGCCGATCCCCCCGCGCATCGCGGTCTGGCGTTCGGGCTGTTCGGCCACGATGAAGTCGATGAACTCGACAGCGCCGGCTTCCGAGGCGCTGACGGATCGATCATCCTTGGGCAGGATGATGTCGGCGAGCGCGACGAGCGTCGCGTACTCGTGCGCGTTGAAAAAGCGCGGCGCGTACTTCTGGCCAGCGGCACTGCTCGCCTGAGTCGCCTGCGCCGCGGCGGCCACTTCCTCGTTGGTCCAGGTGAACAGAAAACCCGCGCCGGCGGCGGTGCCAACGAACGACAGCATCTCGCGACGATTTAGATCAGACATAAAAGACCACCGGTCTTGCTCTTTGCCTGTTGCCTTCCTACAGGCTTCCCCGTTTCCGCTCCGCGGCAATGAACTCCGCCGTCCGCCAGGCAAGCGCCATGATCGTCCACGTCAGGTTCTTGTCGGCCTGTGAGACGAACGGCCCGCCGTCGGCGACGAACACGTTCCGGACATCGTGCGCCTGACACTGTGCGTTCAGGACCGACGTCTTCGGATCCTTGCCCATCCTGGTCGCGCCGGCCTCGTGAATGATCAGACCGCCGACCGCCAGCCCGTACTCCGACTCCGGTCCGGGCATCGCCGACGTCGGTTCGCCGCCCATTTCCTTGATGATGGCGCGGAAGGTCTCCTGCATGTGCCGGGCCTGCCGCCGCTCGTGATCGCGACCACGTGTGGTGGAAGCGCAGCACCGGAATGCCCCACTGATCGACCACGCCGGGATCGATCTCGCAGTAGCAGTCGGCCCGGGCCACCTGTTCGCCGCGTCCCGCGAAGTTGACGAACGAGCCGTAGTAGCGCCGGTACTCCGCCTTCAGGTCGGCGCCGTAGCCGCCGCCGCGGCTGCGCGGATAGTTCTGAATGCCGCCCATGAACCCGTAGCCCGGCATGCCGAATCCGCCGCCGAGCTCGATGTGGTACCCGCGCGGGAATCCGAGTGCCTTGTTGTCACCCCACCAGGGCACGTACAGGTGCATGCCGCCGACGCCATCCGAGTTGTAGCGCGGCAAGTCCAGCAGCGCGGGAATGTGCCCGCTGACGCTCAGCCCGGTGGAGTCCGTGAGGTACTTGCCGACAACGCCGCTGGAATTGGCGAGGCCATTGGAGAAACGCGGCGACTTGGAGTTGAGCAAGCAGCCGCGCCGATTCGCAGCAACTGGCCGCGAGGACGACAATGCGGGCGCGAACCTGGTGCTCGGCAGACGACGCGGTGTCCACGTAGGACACGCCGGTGGCGAGGCCGTCGGCGCCGGTCGTGACCTCGCGTGCCATCGCCCCCGAGATGACGGTGAGCCGGCCGCTCTTCAGTGCCGGGGCGATCATCACCGACACACTCGAGAAGTTCGAGTGCGTCGCGCACCCGCGGCCGCACTGGCCGCAGTAGTGGCACGGCGCCCGCCCGTTGAACGGCCGCGTCAGGATCGACAGGCGTGAAGGTACGACGGGAATCTTGATCCGATCGCACGCCTTCTTGATCAGCAGCTCATGCGCACGCGGAGCGGGTGGCGGCTGGAAGATCCCGTCCGGCTCATTCGTGAGCCCGGTCTCGCGTGCGTGATTGGTGCCGAAGATGCCGACGAACTCGTCGAGCTTGTCGTAGTACGGCTTGATCTCGTCGTAGCTGATCGGCCAGTCGTCACCGAGCCCGTCGATGCTCTTGCGGCGGAAATCCGATGGCCCGAACCGGAGCGAGATCCGTCCCCAGTGATGCGTGCGGCCGCCGAGCATCCGGCCGCGGAACCAGCGCCACGCGCCGGTGCCGACGGTGTAGGGCTCGCCCTCGATCTGCCAGCCGCCGAGGCAGCCGTCGTACGTCCCGAACGGCTTCTTGTCGCCGCCCCAGCCGCGCGTCGGCGTGTCGTAGTTCCACGCGAACATCGCGCTGTCTTTTGCCGAGTCCCACATCGGCCCGGCCTCGAGCATGACGACGTCGGCGCCGGCGTCCGTCAACACCTTCGCCACGGTGCCGCCACCGGCGCCGGATCCAACGATGCAGACGTCGTAGACTTTGGGCGATCGAATCACTTGCATCGCGTGCCCTCAGGAAGGAAACGGCCTGAGCTTAGCACGGGGGGCGAGGTCTGCGCGGCAGTACGTAGGGCGGGCCGGGTTGGGGCCCGCCAACTGCACGCGGATTGCAGCCCAATCCGCGC
The DNA here is from genome assembly GCA_963816795.1 of uncultured Acidobacteriota bacterium. Taxonomy (GTDB): domain Bacteria; phylum Acidobacteriota; class Vicinamibacteria; order Vicinamibacterales; family SCN-69-37; genus CAWFLT01. The sequence goes on from CAWFLT010000014.1 coordinate 855,164, forward strand.
TACGCGTTTGGAGAATGCTCTCGAGCGCTCTTCAATCCGGCACGCTGACGGTCTCGTCGGTGCGCGATGGAACGCGGAAAATGACGATGACGGAGCCGAGCTGGATCTCGTCGGCGTCCATCAGCGGCCGCGGTCCGGTCAGCCGCTCACCGCGCAGGAACGTGCCGTTCTTGCTGCCCAGATCTTCAAGGACCGCAGACGTTCCGTCGATGCGGATGCGGGCGTGCTGCCGCGAGACGCTGGCCGCGTCGATCCACACCGTCGCGTCGGGAGCGCGGCCGAGGATGTTCTCACCCAGTTCGAGCGCGATCTGACGGCCCGCCCAAAGCAACCAGCAGCGAGCGGGACTGCGGTCAGACGGCGGTGTGGCGCCATCGGTGACCAGGCCGATGAACCAATACCCGAAGCGTGGCACCGTGCGCAGATAACGCGGCTCGTCGGCCGAGTCGTCGAGGGCGCGGCGCACCTCGGCGGCGAGCCCGGCCAGGTTCGAGTCCTGGACAAACGTCGAGGGCCACAGCCGCTCGTGGAGCTCGGTGCGGGACATCGCGCGGGCGCGGTGTTCGATCAGTGCGTGCAGCAGGTCGAAGGCCTTGGGCGAAAGATGGACTTCGCGGTCCTGATGCAACAGCCGGCGCGTATCGCCCTCGAGGCGAAACTCATCGAACCGGAACGTCACGCAGGCATTCTACCCTTCGACACCGCCTGCAGCGGTGCTCAGGGCAGGGCCTTTCGGACATCGCGGCTCTGTCCAAGGCGATTGCCGCTCCGGTGTTCAGCGGCAGGCCGGCTGGCCCGGCTCCCGTCGTCCCGGCGGCGATCCTGGCGCCGCCCCGTCCAGCCGCGTGGCCAGTTCGCCGATGCAGTCCTTGGGATCCGGCCGCTCGCCGTCAGCAGTCGCGGCCGGCGGACCGGACGATCCGATGTAGCCCAGCGCGGCCAGCCTGGCGGCGAGCTCCGCCGGCGGCTCAGGCGCTGTTTGGGCGCGATCCGATCGCCGGGCCAGCGATCGCACCCGCGCGGTCATGAGTGCGCCAAGCGCTGGCCGGGCGGTATAGATGTTGTCGGTCTCGAACGGATCGCGTTCGAGATCGTAGAGCTCAGGACGCGGGGCGTCGATGACCTTGTAGCGGCCATCGCTGAGCGTGTGCAGCGCGCTCCACCCCATCCGCTCGGGATACTCGGATTCCGCGTAGGCATCGAGCCCAAGGTCGCGGACCCATCCGGTCAGCAGGCCGACGAGGCTCACCCCGTCCATCCCCGACGCCGGCCCCGGCGCGGCAACGAGCTCGAGGATGGTCGGCATCACGTCGGGCAGGCGGACGACGGCACCGACGCGCCGCGGCGACACGCCAGGCGCGCGTACGATCAACGGCACCCGCAGCACGCTCTCGTACACGAAGATCCCGTGGTCGTCCTCGCCGTGTTCCCCGAGCGATTCGCCGTGATCGCCGGCGACGACGATGATGGTGCGGTCGAGACGCCCGCGCGCCTGGAGCGCATCGATCAACCGGCCAATCTGCGTATCCATGAACGCGATCTCGCCGACATACGGATCGGCATGCCGGCTCCGGAACGGCTCGGGCGGATCGTACGGTCGATGGGCGTCGTACAAGTGCGCCCACAGTAGAAACGGCGTCTCGTCGAGACCGTCGAGCCACTTGATGGCGTCGGTGACCACCTCGTCGCCACGCCGCTGGCGCGTGTGCGCCGGCAAGAGGCGCGGTTCGGTATCGGCGCTTCGCGACGCCGCGATGCCCTGGTAGTGTTCGAATCCCTGCGCGAGCCCCCGATCCGCTTGCAGCACAGCCGTCGCGACGAAGGCGCCCGTGCGCCATCCGCGCGCGCCAAGCAGGTCGGCCAGCGTGGTGTGCGCCTCCGCGAGCGGCGGCGACGCGTTGTCGTGGACGCCGTGTGCCGGCGGAAAGAGCCCGGTGAACAGGCTCGCGTGCGCCGGCAACGTCAACGGCGCGACCGTCGTCGCGCGATCGAAAACGACGCCTTCGCGCGCCAGCCGTTCCAGCGCCGGCATCGACACATCCATCAGGCCGTACGGCGACAGGCGATCGGCCCGCGTCGTGTCGAGCGTGATGACGACGACGTTCCATGGGGTGGACGGCTGCCGGACCAGATATACCGCTGAGTCAGCGACCGCCGCGCCGATGCACACGAGGAACCAGACCCACGGGGCACGAGTGCTCGTCGTCATGGCACCCTCATGAAGGTCACCAGGTGCTGGTCAGACCGGCACTCCGAGACAGTCTTCAGCCGGAACTTATCTGAGCCCTCACGAATGTCGAGCGTCCCGTTGAGCGTCCCGGTCAGAGCACCCGCCCCGAGCGACACCGTCAAGATGCCAGACGCGGTGAAATAGCGCGTCGGGGAGAGTTGTTCCATCACTGGCGGAAGGTAGTAGTAGAACGACAGGATGAAGCGCACCAGGCCCGGCTCGACCGTGCCGTAGAACTGATTCAATCCGCCGCCGTAGTACCCGGTCGGAAACGTCGCGCCGCTGAGCGTCACTCTGGCCAGCGGTCCGGCCTGGGTGATGTCCGCAGTGTAGCGGCGCTCGCGCATGTCCTCGGGCGCCTGGTCACACGCCGGCGCCGCGCGAATCGTCAGCGCGTATCGGCCCGAGAGATCGGTGAGCGGGGTGACAATCGCAAGGCCGAAGTCCTGGGACTGATGATCGGTTACCGCGACCCGCTCGGTGCGAGTGGTGTATCCAACCTTGCTCAAGCGCAGTTCGACGTCCCCCGTCACTCCGTACAGCCGGAAGCTGCCGTCGAAGCCCGAGAGGGTCGAAAGCCCTTTCTCGGTTCCTTCGGCGACTTCAACACGAACCGACGGGATCGGACCCACGGGCGGCACCGTCTCCCGTATCAACCCGCTCAAGCGAAACGTCCCGGTTGGAACGATCATCACGGTCTTCACGGCGGACAAACCCGCGTGGCGGGCGGTGATGGTCGCGTCGCCGCGATTGCGGCCGGTCGCAAGTCCGGCCGAGATCGTGAGCAGATTGCTCGACGAGCCCTGCCAAACGGCGGTCGCAGTCACATCGCGCATCAAGCCGTCGGACATCAGGGCCAGCAACGTGAATTTCGCGGTGCCGCCGGGAGGCACGGTCGGGGGCCCAGCCAGTTCGAGACGCACGACGGTGGCCTGCGCCGGCGGAGTGCTGGGCGGTGGCGACGGCGCAGCCGGCGACCGGTCGCACGCGACCGCCAACGCGATGCCGATCACGGCCAGGAGAGAAAGCGAACGTCTGAGCCCCATGACGGCCACGCTACGCTCATCGCCACTCGATGTCGTGAGAGTGGCATGAGGTCTCGATGGGATTTTCGTGGCCGGTGCTATCCTCCAGATCGAGCCGACCGATGCCGAAGAAAGTCCGCGTCCACGAACTTCGGAAGCGTTATGGCGGCCTCGCCGCCGCCGACGGCGTCAGTTTCGAGATCGGCGCCGGTGAGATCTTCGCCCTCATCGGCCCGAACGGCGCCGGCAAGACGACGACGCTCGAGTGCGTCATCGGCTTGCGGGAGCCGGACGCCGGCGAGATCGAAGTCTGCGGCATCGACGCACGGCGCCGCCCGCAGGAGGTCAAGCAGAAAATCGGTGCGGCGCTCCAGACGAGCGTGCTGCAGGATCGGATCACGCCGCGTGAGGCGCTGACCCTCTTCGGCGCGTTCTATCGTGAACGCCAGTCGGCGGAGGCGCTCCTGGAACGGTTCGCGCTCGCATCAAAGGCGGACGCGCCGTTCGAGTCGCTGTCGGGAGGGCAGAAGCAGCGGCTCGCCCTGGCGCTGGCCTTCGTCAACAAGCCCGAGCTCGTCTTCCTCGATGAACCGACGGCCGGCCTCGATCCCCAATCGCGCCGCGAGTTGCACGACGAGATCAGGCAGATGAGAGACGACGGCCACACGGTGCTGTTGACGACGCATTCGCTCGACGAGGCGGAAGCGTTGTGCGATCGCATCGCGATCATCAATCGCGGCCGCATCGTCGCGTCCGGCGCGCCGCGTGAGCTCATGGCGGCGTCCAAACGCATCGTCACGGTGGAGTTCGAAACGGGCCAGCCTGTCGAGGCCGGCTGGCTCACGGCGCTGCCCGATGCGTGCGAGATCGAGTGCCGCGGCACGGTCGGGCGCCTCCGGACCTCGGACGTCCGCCGGACCACGGCCGACCTCATGCGGATGTTCGAAGCGCACGGCATCGACGTCGTCGCCCTGCGAGTGCAGAAGGCGTCGCTCGAGGACGTCTTCCTCGAGCTGACGGCACCGGAGGAGCGCCTGCGGCTGGGCGAGGGAGCGAAGCGAGTCGAGCCCTCGTGGCGCGGGGGTGGGGCCCCGCGCGACTAGAAAAAGTGAGCCTCATGAACGCCTTCACTCACCAGCTCGCGATGAGCCTGCGGCTCTACTTCAGAAACACGATGGCGATGGTGTACGGCTACGTGTTTCCGACGATCTTCCTGATCGCGTTCTGGGTGTTGTATCGCTACGACCGCGTGCCGATCGCGCGCCACCTCGGAGAGTTGCTCACCATCGCGGTGCTCGGCGGCGCCTGCTTCGGGCTGCCGACGACGCTGGTCGGTGAACGCGAACGCGGCGTCTGGCGCAGGTACCGGCTGACGCCGGTGCCCACCGGAGCGCTCGTCGCGAGCACGGTGGTCGCGCGCTACGTGATTCTGATCACGGCGGGCGTCCTCCAGATCCTCCTGGCGATGGCGCTGGGCATGCCGCTTCCCCGCCATCCGGTCGAGCTCTGGCTGGCGTTCACGCTCGTCGCGTTCGCGTTTCTCGGCCTCGGCCTGGTGATCGCGATGCTCGCCGACAACGTGCCGGCGGTGCAGGCCCTCGGGCAGTGCCTGTTCTTGCCCATGCTGATCATCGGCGGCATCGCGGTGCCGCTGGCGAGTTTGCCGGACTGGGCCCAGCACGTGTCGGCGTTCTTTCCCGGCCGCTACGCGGTGGACGCGATCCAGGCGACGGTCACGGGCAACGGGCTCGAAGCCGTGCGGTTCAGTCTGCTGGCGCTGCTGCTGATCGGCGCGGCCGGTTGTCTGGCCGGCGCGAAGCTCTTCCGCTGGGATGCGCAACAGCGCTTCGCGAGCCTGCCGGGCAAGGCCTGGGTCGGCGTCGCGCTCATGGCATGGGTGGCGGTCGGTCTCGCCGCTGAGAGGCGCGGGAACGTCGTCTCGCGGCCGTCGCAGGAATCGGTGACCACGCCGGCGGCGGCTGCGTCGAGCCCGGCGGCAGGCGTGCCGGAAACCGTGAGGCTGTCCCCGGCCGAGCGGAACCTGGCCCCGCCGGCGACGAGCCCATCGAACACCACACCCGTGCCGTCGCCGAAGCCGCCGGTCGCGGCGCCACCAGTGGCGCCACCAGCCGCGAGCGCTGCCCCAGCGACCTCACCCACGACTCCGCCGATTTCGACGCCGCCACCCGGCACCGGCCGCGCCGCCAGCGGCGGCGTCGGGCAGTGCGCCAATCACCTCAGGAGCAAAGACCTGGCAGTCGGTCGGGATGGTCGACATCGAACGCGATCTGATTTTTTCGCGCCTGCCGCCAGACGACGGTGTCGTGACGCCGATCGCGCCGGTCGACGAAGTGCCGGCGCAGGATGTGATCGACGAGCTCGAGGGGATTCGAGCCGCGCTGCCGACCTGGAAACCCGGCAAGGTCGAAGATCTCGTGCAGCGGGCGCGCAACCTGCTCTACGTCGCGGCCGTGCCCGACATCTTCCAGATGTCCATCGAGCGGTACCTGCCGCAAGTCATCTTCGACCAGCTCCTGCAGGCGATCGCGAAGGACGACTTGATCAAGATCCTGTACTGGATCGGCATGCACCCGATGGACGGGACCGACAACGCGGTCGATCAGCTGCGGCCGCTTGGACTGGGTAATGGTCCAAGCGATGCCGAACAACTCCGCGAGCGCACGGCCATCTACGCGGTCAAATTGCTCGGGCAACTGACAGGAAAGCGACCCGCGAAGTAGATCAAGAGCTCACACGGAGATCACGGGGACGACACGGAGAACACGGGGATCACAAGAGTTGATCAATTTGATCAAAAAGGTTTTGACCTTTTCGAAGAAAAGATTGTCGGTTTGAAACTCCGTGAGCCCCGTGACCGCTCCGTGTGCCCCCGTGTTTGAGGCGTGAGGTTTTGATCTACGAAAAGATCTTTCCAGGATTGAGAATCCCCTGCGGATCGAGCGCGCGTTTGATCGCGCGCATCACGTCGACGGCTTCGCCGTGCTCGAGCTCGAGGAAGGCGATCTTGCCGACGCCGATGCCGTGCTCGCCCGTGCAGGTGCCGCCGAGCGCGATCGCCTGGCGGACCTGACGATCGGAGAGCCGGCGCGCTTCCGCGAGCTCTTCGGGCCGATCGGGGTCGACGAGATACATCATGTGAAAGTTGCCGTCGCCGACGTGGCCGACGAGCGTTCCGGTCAACGGGGACGCGTCGAGGTCGCGCTTGGCCTGGCCGATGCACTCAGCCAGCTGTGAAATGGGCACGCAGACGTCGGTGGTCCACGCGCGGGCGCCGGGACGTGTGGCCAGCGAGGCGTAGTAGGCGTCGTGGCGCGCCTTCCAGAGGCGCGTCCGGTCCTCGAGCCGCGTGACCCACTTGAAGCCCGCGCCGTGATGCTCAGCGGCGATGGCCTCGACGGCGCGCGCCTGCTCCGCGACGTCCTCGTTGGTCAACCCGTGAAACTCGAAGAACAGCGCCGGCTGCACGGGGTACTCCAGCTTGGCGTAGCGATTGACCGCGTCGATCTGCTTCTCGTCGAGGAGCTCCATTCGAGCGACCGGCACCGCCTGCTGAATCGTCGAGATCACGACGCGGACGGCGGCGTCGATGTCCGGAAAGCTGCAGACGGCCGCCGCGACCGCCTCGGGCAACGGCTTGAGCCGCACGGTAATCTCCGTGATCACCCCGAGCGTGCCTTCTGAACCGATGAACAGACGCGTCAGGTCGTAGCCGGCCGACGACTTTCTCGCCCGGCCGCCGGTGCGAATGATCCGTCCGTCGGCGAGCACGACCGTCAGGCCCAGGACGTTCTCGCGCGTGGTGCCATAGCGGACCGTCGTCGTGCCAGAGGCACCGGTGGCCGCCATGCCGCCGATCGTGGCATCAGAACCCGGGTCCACGTAGAACGTCAGGCCGGTGTTCGCGAGCTGGCGGTTGAGCTGCCGGTGGGTGACGCCGGCCTGGACGGTGGCGTCCAGATCGTCCACGCTCACCCGCAGCACCTGATTCATGCGGCTGAGATCGATCGAGACCCCGCCCGAGAGCGCCAGCACCTGCCCCTCGAGGGAGGTCCCGGCCCCGAACGGCACCAGGGAGACGCCATGCTCGGAGCACCGGCGCACGACCTCACTCACCTCTTCCGTGGACAACGGAAAGGCGACGGCGTCGGGCCGGGCCGGCGCGTGGTAGGACTCGCCCCGGCTGTGATGCTCGCGGACGGCCGAAGCCGTGCTCAGGCGATCGCCAAGCAGGGTCCGAAGGCCGGCGATGAGCGGGTCCGTCAGCACGGCCGGCGCCGCCATCTACCGCTCCGTATCCTCAGTTTCAGCTTCTTCGTCCGGCTCGACCGCCATCTCGTCGCCCCACGGCGACGCCTGGGGCCCTGGGACGATGCCCGCGATGTCGGGATCCTCTCCCGCCGGGCCGTCGGGCGTGTTGGCGCGCCGCGACTTCGCCTCGAGGCGCCGGGCGGCCTTGTTCTGCTGCTTCTCTTGCCGGGCGCGCTCACGAGCGCGCTTGTTCTGTGTTGGGCGTGATTTCTGCACCGCGACCTCCGCCGGGCGACCGGCCGGGCGCCCGGTAGGGGACGCTCGGTTAACACACCATGTTAAGCGAGGTAGTGGTCCGGTTGCGATACGCGCAACGGTCACGATATGCTTTGGAGGTCGTTTCGCCCCGCGTCACCCGCTCAAAAAGAGGTCCTGTGAAGCTTTATACCAAGGGCAGCCGTGTCACCCAGTCGGTCTACGGCTCTGGAACGGTCACGTCGTCTGACGAGCGATACACGGTCATCGAGTTCGATGATCACGGGGAGCGCAAGTTCCTGACCGAAGTGGTGACGCTCGCCAAGAGCGACCGGCCGGCGCCGAGCAAGCCCGAAAAGGCCCGGAAGAAGGCCAGCCCCAAGACCGCCGCGGCCAAGGCGACCGCCAAGGCCGCCAAGGCCTGAGTATGCTCGTCCGCCGCGCGCTCCTGGCCGTCGTCGTCCTGGCTGCCGCCGTCTCGAGCGGCAGCGCGCAGCAGTCCGGCCGCATCATGTCGGGCGCGTCGATGATCGAGCACGACGCCGACGTCGCGGTGTCGGAGCCCGGCACCCACAACGGCGGCGGGATGACCACGGGGTACTCGTTCTTCAAGGGCGCCCCCGGCCTCAACCTGGTCTTCCGCAAACGGGCCCTCAAGCCCGGCTCGGGCATCGGCTACCACGAACAGAAGGAGGACGAAATCTATTACGTCCTCAGCGGCAAGGGCGTCCTGACGCTCGACGGCAAGCCCTATGACGTCGGTCCGGGCGCGGCGATCCTGACGCGCACGGGTAGCTCGCATGGCCTGAAGCAGACCGGCACCGAAGACCTGGTCATCCTCATCAACTACGAAGTCAAGCCCGTCAGATAGGAGCGGTACATGCGGCGGTCGTGGGTGCGGACACTGTCGGTGCCATTCACGATCCTGGTGCTGTGCGCCGCGGCCGGCGCGCGACCGCATGGCCAAGTCCAGGCGGGCGATCCGTTCATGGGCACGTGGGCGCTCGACGTCGCCAAATCGACGTTCACGCCTGGTCCAGCCCCCAAGACCGGCCAGGCGACCATCGTCTCCTCGGGCGATTCGGTCAAGCTCATCCATGAAGGCGTCACCGCGGCGGGTGTGACGGCGCGCTGGGAGTACGTCGCCAACCATGACGGCAAGGACTACCCGATGACGGGTAGCCCGGACGCCGATGTGGTCTCGCTCAAGCGAGTCAGCGCATCGTCCGTCGAATCGACCTACAAGAAGGGCGGCAAGGTCACGCTCGTCAACACGCGCACGGTCTCGGCCGACGGCAAGACGATGACGGTGACCGTCACAGGCACGAACGCGCAGGGACAGAAGGTCAGCAACCGCCTCGTTTACGAGAAACGCTGACCGCTGCGGCGCCACCCGCGCACCTTGGGCGCGCACTCACCACAACGCCAGACCGGGTTAGCGTAGACTGCGCGGGGCATGCATCCGGTCGACTGGGCGATCGTCGCCGCGTTCATCTCCTGGCTGGTCTGGGACGGCATCAAGCGGACGAAGCTGGAACGCACGACCGAGTCGTACTTCCTCGCCAACCGCAGCCTGCCGTGGTGGGCGGTCGGCCTCTCGGTGATGGCGACGCAGCTCAGCGCCATCACGCTGGTCGGCACGACCGGTCAGGGTTACAACGACGGGCTTCGCTTCATTCAGTTCTATTACGGGCTGCCGATCGCCATGATGCTGGTCGCGGCCTTCGCGGTCCCCTTCTACTTCAAAGCGCGCGTCTTCACGGCGTACGAGTATCTCGAACGCCGCTTCGATCCCAAGACGCGGGCGCTCACCAGCCTCCTGTTCCTCTTCTCGCGCGCGATGGCGTGCGGGGCGATCGTCGCGGCTCCTGCGGTCGTGCTTTCGGTCATTCTCGGGTGGGAGATCACGACGACCACGCTCGTGATTCTCGTGCCCGCGATCGTCTACACGATGCTCGGCGGCGTGCAGGCGGTGACGTGGACCGATGTAAAGGTGATGGCGCTGACGGTGTTCGTGCTCGTCGCCGCCATCGTCTTCCTGGTGATGCGTTTACCCGACGGGGTCAGCGTCCCCGATGCGCTCAGGATTGCGGGATCGACCGGCAAACTCACGGTCCTCGATACGCGCGTGACGCTTACCGAGACCTACACGGTCTGGTCCGGACTGATCGGCGGGCTGTTCCTCATGCTGTCCTACTTCGGCTGCGACCAGAGCCAGGTGCAGCGATATCTGACGGCGAAGTCGATCGACGAAGGCCGCACGTCGCTCTTGATGAGCGCGTACTGGAAAATTCCGCTTCAGGTCCTGGTGCTGTTCGTCGGCGTCTTCACGTTCATCTACTACATCTTTCATCCGGCGCCGATGCTGTTCAACGCCGTACACGACCGCGAGGTGCAGGCGAGCCCGCGATCGGCCGAGTTTCAGGCCCTCGACGCGCAATTCAGGAGCGCACATGAGGCCCGGCGCGAGGCGGCGTTGCGGCTGGCCGCCGACGACGAGACGTTGGGGGAGCCTGCGCGCGCCTTCCAGGAAGAGGACGCGCGCTTGAAGAAGATGCGGACGTCCGCGATCGCGCTCGTTCGCGAGACGACCCCCGACAAGAACTACAACGACGTCAACTACGTGTTTCCGACCTTCATCACGACCGCCTTGCCGATCGGGTTGATCGGGCTGTGGATCGTCGCCATCATCACCGCGGCGACTGACTCGATCGCCGCCGAGCTGAACTCGCTGGCCACGGTCAGCGTCATGGACTTCTACCGCCGGTACTTCCGGCGTGAGGCGCCCGACCATCACTACGTGCTGACGGCGAAGGTGGCGACCGCTTTCTGGGGGATGTTTGCCGGCATGGTCGCGATCTATGCCAGCACGCTCGGGTCGTTGATCGAGGTCGTCAACAAGTTTGGATCGTATTTCTACGGCTCGATCCTCGGCGTGTTTCTGCTCGCCTTCTTCGTGCGCGCCGCAAACGGCACTGGCGCGTTCGTCGGACTCATCGCCGGGATGGGCGCCGTCCGGTGGGTCGCTTTAGCGCGCCCGGACATTTCGTTTCTCTGGCACAACGTGATCGGTGCGGTCGTCGTCGTGGCGATCGGATCGGTCGTCAGCGCCGTCGCGGGCAGGAGGAGGACGTGAGGGAATGACCGGCGACCGCGGATTGACGAAACCACGTCGGCGAGCCGACTCGCTGCGCAGCCACCGCTGGTACGGGGCGCCAGGCATGCGCACGTTCGGGCATCGCTCGCGGACGGCGCAGATGGGCTATCGCGCCGACGACTACGCCGGCAAACCGGTGATCGCGATCCTGAACACGTGGAGCGACATCAACCCCTGTCATGCGCACTTCAAGCAGCGGGTCGAGGAAGTCAAACGCGGCATCTGGTCGGCCGGCGGGTTTCCGGTCGAGCTGCCCGTCATGACGTTGGCAGAGGTCTTCCAGAAACCGACCACGATGCTGTACCGCAACTTCCTCGCCATGGAGACCGAGGAGGTGCTGCGCTCGTATCCGGCCGACGGCGCCGTGCTGATGGGGGGCTGCGACAAGACGACGCCGGCGCTGCTGATGGGCGCCACGTCCGTGAACCTGCCGGCGATCTATCTCCCCGCCGGTCCGATGCTCCGCGGCGACTGGCGCGGCGAACCGCTCGGCTCCGGCTCCGACGTCTGGAAGTACTGGACCGAACTGCGCGCCGGCACGATCACGCAGGCCGACTGGTGCGAGATCGAGCAGGGGATCGCGCGCTCGCCGGGCCACTGCATGACCATGGGCACGGCGTCGACGATGACGAGCGCGGCGGAAGCGCTGGGGCTGACGCTGCCGGGTGCTGCCTCGATTCCGGCGGTGGACTCGCGCCACGGTGCGATGGCGGCCGCCACCGGGGCGCGCATTGTCGAGATGGTGTGGGAGGATCTGACGCCGTCGCAGTTGCTCACGGCGCGGGCGTTCCAGAATGCGGTGACGACGGTGCTGGCGATCGGCGGATCGACGAACGCCATCATTCATCTCATCGCGATGGCGAGGCGCGCCGGCGTGGCGCTCGATCTCGACGCTTTCGACGCCATCGCGCGCCGGACGCCGCTCCTGGCCAACATCCGGCCGTCGGGACAGTACTTGATGGAGGACTTCTTCTACGCCGGCGGGCTGCGCGCGCTCCTCGCGTGCCTGGGCCCGCTCATCGACCGTGACGCCGGCACGGTGAACGGACGCACCCTCGGTGAGAACCTCGACGGCGCCGCCGTGCACAACACGGACGTGATCCGCACGCTCGAGCGCGCGCTCGTGGCGAGCGACACGTTGGCAGTCCTGCGCGGCAACCTGGCGCCGGATGGCGCGGTCATCAAGCCGCCGGCCGCCGATCCGCGCCTGCATCGGCATCGCGGGCGCGCGATCGCCTTTGCCGACTACCGCGATCTGGCGGCGCGGATTGATGCGCCTGACTTGCCGGTCGACGCCGATTCGGTGCTGGTGTTGAAGCACGCCGGTCCGATCGGCGCCCCTGGAATGCCTGAGTGGGGACAGCTGCCGATCCCAAAGAAACTGGCACAGCAAGGGGTCCGCGACATGGTCCGGATCTCTGACGCCCGAATGAGCGGGACGAGCTACGGCGCCTGCGTGCTGCACGTGGCGCCCGAGTCGGCGGTCGGCGGCCCGCTCGCGCTGGTCCAGGACGGAGACGAGATCGAGCTCGACGTCCCGGGGCGCCGGCTCACGCTGCACGTCGGCGATGAAGAGCTCGCCCGCCGGCGCGAGGCGTGGCGGCCGCCGGCGCCGAAGTACGTGCGCGGCTACGGCGCCCTGGCGGCGCAACACATGACGCAGGCCAATGACGGCTGCGATTTCGACTTCCTGGCGGCCGGCGCGCCGACGCCCGACCCCGACATCTTCTGAAACGAGGACCTGGTTGGAGATTCCGACGAACCGACTGAAACGCGCGTTGCAGGCCGGCCAGCCGCAGATCGGCCTCTGGAGCAGCCTCGCCAGCCACATCGGCGTCGAGATTCTCTCGAACTCGGGATTCGACTGGCTGCTCCTCGACACCGAGCATGCGCCGAACGACCTGCCGATGGTCTATCAGTATCAGCAGGCCATGGCGGGCGGCACCGCGACACCGGTGGTCCGGCCCGCGTGGAACGATCCGGTCATTCTCAAGGGGCTGCTCGACATCGGCGTGCAGAATTTTCTCGTGCCGTTCGTGCAGACGCCAGACGAGGCGCGTCGCGCGGTGGCCGCGACCCGCTACCCGCCCGAAGGCATCCGTGGCGTCGCGGTCGCCATCCGTGCCAACCGGTGGGGACGCATTCCCGACTACGCGCGCCGCGCCAACGCGGAAATCGGCGTCATCGTGCAGCTCGAGACCCGGCTGGCCCTCCAGAATCTGGAGGCGATCGCCGCGGTGGACGGGATCGACGGGATGTTCATCGGGCCGAGCGATCTCGCGGCGGATCTCGGCTATCTCGGCGACAATCGTCATCCCGACGTCCGCGCCGCCATCGAAGACGCGATCGCGCGGATCGTCGCGGCCGGCAAGATCGCGGGGATTCTGGCGCCGGTCGAGGCCGACGCCCGCCACTGGCTGGAGCACGGCTGCACGTTCGTCGCCGTGGGGAACGACGCGATTCTGCTGGCGCGTCAGAGCGAGGCGCTGGCGCAACGATTCAAGGGGACCGCATGACGCCAATCGAACGGCAGACCATTCGCAAGATCTCGTGGCGGATTCTGCCGCTCATCATCGCCATCTACTTCATCGCCTACATCGATCGGACCAACGTCGCCTTCGCGGCGATTGCGATGAATCGCGATCTGGGATTTACGCCGTACATCTACGGCTGGGGCGCCGGGATGTTCTTCCTCGGCTACTTCTTCTTCGAAGTGCCGAGCAACGTCATCCTGCATCGCGTCGGCGCGCGCGTGTGGATCGCGCGGATCATGATCACGTGGGGCATCGTGTCCGGGCTGATGATGTTCGTCACCGGCACAGTCAGCTTTTTCGTGATCCGCTTCCTGCTGGGCGTGGCGGAGGCCGGATTCTTTCCCGGCACGCTGCTTTACTTCACCTATTGGTTTCCGGCCGCCTATCGGGCCCGCGTGATCTCGGCGCTGTTCCTGGCGGTGCCGGGGTCGAACGCCGTCGCAGCGGCGCTCTCCGGCGCGCTGCTCCAGCTCGATGGCCTCTGGGGCCTCGCCGGCTGGCAGTGGATGTTCCTCCTCGAGGCGCTGCCGGCGATTCTGCTGGCGCCGGTCGTGCTCTGGTTCCTCACCGACCGGCCCTCTGCCGCGACGTGGCTCACGGCGGAGGAACGCACCTGGCTCGAGACTGAGCTCAACGCCGAGCAGCGCGCCGTCGAACGCAGCGGCCACATGACGCTGTGGAAGGGACTGACCGACCGTCGCGTCCTCGGCTTGTCGCTCGTGTATCTCACGATCGTCACGGCGACGTACGGCATCACCTTCTTCCTGCCGCTCATCGTCAAGTCCTATGGCCTGAGCAACGTCACGACCGGACTCGTTACGGCGGTGCCGTACACCGTCGGCGCCCTCGGGATGATTCTGTGGGCGCGGTCGTCGGACCGGCATCGGGAACGCCGGTGGCACTTCATCGCGGCGTCGGTGCTCGCCGCCGCCGGACTGGTCGTCGCCGGCGCCGCGAGCCAGCCGTTGGTCGCGCTGCTGGCGATGTCGGTGGCCGCAATTGGCCTGTATGGATCCAAACCGGCGTTCTGGCCCGTGCCGTCGACGTTTCTCGGTGGCACCGCTGCCGCGGGTGGCATCGCGCTGGTGAACTCGATCGGCAATCTCGGCGGCTTTGCCGGACCGTATGTCGTGGGTTGGATTCGGCAGAGTACCGGGAGCTACACCGCCGGTCTCAATTTTCTCGCGGCGTGCGCCGTGGCTTCGGCCGTGATCGCGTTTTTCGTCGTCGCCCCGACCCACCGTGTCGCGCCTCGTCCGCGACCGGTCGAGGCCGTCCGGTGAACGAACGCAAGATCGTCTCAGCTCGCGCCGGACCAGGCGCGGCGCGGATCAGCCGCCGCGCGGCGCTGCAGAGGCTCGGCGCCGTCGCGCCGGCACTCGCACTCGGCGCGTGCTCCGAATCCCCCCGCGGGCCCGCCGTCGCTGCCTCGCACCCGAAAAGACTGCGCATTCTCGAGGTCGGCCACTCGTTCGAGGAGTTCGCGTATCGCGCGCCGTACATGTTCGGCGGCCGATCCGTGGACCGCGTGACGATTCTGAACGTCACCTGCCGCATCAGCCTGGGCGACGGCAAGCAAGCCGCGGGCTTCGGGTCGATGACGCTGGGCAACGCCTGGGCCTTTCCGGCCGCTCCCGCAGGACGTCGGTCTGAACACGATGAAAACGCTCGCCGGGAGTTCCGGGCGCTGACCGCGGCCTGTGATGAGCGCGGCCATCCGTTGGATCTGTATCGTGTGCTCGAGCCCGCCTACCTCCGAGCCGCGTCGGCGCATGGCCAGACCATCGGCCAGCCGGTGCCGAAGCTGTGCACGCTCGTCGTCGCCAGTGCGTTCGATGCCGCCCTGCACGATGCCTACGGCAAGGCCTTCAATCTGAGCGCCTATGCGACGTACGGATCCGCGTTCGTCACGAGCGATCTCGCGCGAGATCTCGGCGCGCCGTTCGCTGGCGAGTATCTCGATCGATACGTGCGCACGGAACCAATCGAGCGGTTGCCGGTGTTCCATTCAGTCGGTGCGAGCGATCCGATCGAGGCCGTCGACGTCAAGATGCGCCTCGACGATGGCCTGCCGAACACGCTCGAGGAGTGGATCGAGCGGGACGGACTCATCCATTTCAAGATCAAGCTCAACGGCGGCAATCTGGCGGCTGACCTCGACCGCGTCGTCCGCATCGATCGTCTGGTGCGCCGCATCCAGACGGCTCGTCGAGTCAACGACTGGCGGTACATCCTCGACTTCAACGAAGGCTGCCCCAACGTCGGCTACCTGCTCGACTTCCTCCACCGCCTGCGCGCCGCTACAGCCGACGGGTTCGACCGGATCCTCTACATCGAGCAGCCGACGGCCCGGGATCTGAAAACGAACCGCGGCAACGTCATGCACGAGGCCGCCAAACTGCGGCCGATCGTCGCCGACGAATCGCTGACGGACCTCGAGACGCTGATGCTTGCGCGCGAAATGGGCTATACCGGCGTCGCGCTCAAGGCGTGCAAGGGCCAGACGCACGCGCTGCTCAACGCGGCCGCGGCGCAGAAGTTCGGCATGTTCCTGTGCGTCCAGGATCTCACGTGTCCGGGAGCGTCGCTGATTCACTCCGCCGGTCTGGCGGCGCGCGTGCCCGGCAACGCCGGCATCGAGGCGAACGCACGACAATTCGTCCCGCGCGCCAACGCGCCGTGGGAAGCGCGGTTTCCCGGGCTCTTCACGATCCGGAGCGGCATGATGGCGACCGGGCAGTTGACGGGACAGGGACTGGGGACGGGAGTGAAAAGCGCGTGAGGTCCGGAGGGAAAGGCACATGAGGTCCGGAGTGAAAAGCGCACGAGGTCCGGAGTGAAGAGCACATGAGGTCCGGGTCGAGGAGCGCATGAGGCCCGGAGTGGATGGCACTCGAAGTCCGGGGTGAAGAGCGCGACAAGTCCTGTCGGAAGGACGCATCGGGAGTCGCCGGCAGTCATCGGCCGGGTTGCTGCGATGGCCGCAGTGCGGCAGTCGCCAATTGTCGATTGTCCATTGTCGATCGCGCGACTTTCGGATTGCCAGTGACCCGAGATTCTCCATTGCCGATGTCTTTGCCATTGCAGATTACCGATTGTCGATTGTCCATTAACGGCCCAGCGCGCCACTTGGGCCGTTCAGCCCCCTGCGGTAATTCAAAGTTCATCGTCACGGTCATCGCGACGTCGATCGGCCGGCCGTTCAGAAGCGTCGGGCTGAACTGCCATAGGCGGGCGGCGCCGAGTGCTGCCTGATCCAGCGGCGCCATGCTCCGCAGGATCTTCGCGCTGTGGACCGATCCGTCGCGTCCGATCATGGCTTCGAGCACGACCGTACCTGCCACGCGGGACGCCAGCGCAGTACGTGGATAGACGGGCCTGACGTCCTTGAGCTTCCTGGGCGGATTGAGGTTGCCGCCGCGCTGGCCGGCCATCGAGCCGGGGGCGATCGGCTCCGGCAAGTCCGCGGGCGCGCAGGGCGCTCGCCCTCGCGAGGAGCGTCTCGCTCTCGGTGAAGCGCTCCTGCTGGTAGTAGAGCTGCGCGAGCTCGACGTACAGGGCGACGTTGTCTGGCTCGCTGTTCAGGCGTTCCTGCCACGCGCCCTCGGCGATCGGCGACGGTTGTGCGGGATCGGATGATCCGCGAATCGTCACCTCCTCGCTGAGGCTGCCGATCGGCAGGTTCAGGTTCAACTTCGTCGTGACTCCGGATCGCACCACGAGCCGTTGAGTCACGGCGCGGAAGCCGGGCTGCTGGCCGCGCACGTCGTACTCGCCGCCGGAAACGTCGCTCAGAGAAAAGCGGCCGTCGATGTCCGTGACCACGGCGCGCGCCGCCGATTCGCCGCCGGCCGGCGTGAACGTCACGGTGACCCCCGCCACCGACGCGCCGGTCAAATCCGTCACGTTGCCGTCGACGGTGGCTGCTTGCGCGCCTGCGGTTGTTGACTGGCGGTCAGCCGGTGCCGGCGTGGGCGCTGAAGTGAGTGCGGCCTGAGATCGGAACGGCGCAATGAGGTCGACCGCCTGCCCCGACACCTGGGCCGGGCCGGTACCTGCGCCAATCAGGACGGGCGCGGTGACCAGGACGGCCGCGATGGCGACCAACGCCGCGCGCGTGGGCATGTTCAATGAGTTCGGAGTCTGCTGAGTCATGATGGCCTCGATTCGTTCCGTCAACCGCGATCCGGTAATCGTCGCGTGCGCCATCGTCTCCGGCGCGACGCAGAACTCGCCGACGCTGATCAGCCCCTCGGCATAGGGCTCGGGCGGATACGCGCGCGCGAGCACCTCTTCATCACACGCGCGTTCCCGTTCGTCGTTCCATCGCGCGCCCATCCACCACACCGCCGGGTGGAACCAGAACACCGCCTGCACTGCCGCCTGCGCGAGGGCGGCCAGGTTGTCGCGGCGGAGGACGTGGCAGATCTCGTGCTGCACGACCGCGTCGAGCTGAACATCGGAGAGCCGCGACGACAGGCCGTCTGGCCACACAATCGCCGGGCGCACCACGCCGACGACGCACGGCGACGAGCGGACCGCGGCCGACCGAATCGCGATCCGATCGGCGGCGTCCGCGCCGGCGACACGCGCCAGCGCCTCGCGTTCGCGTCCGGATCGCAGGACCGGCGCCGAGCGCAGCACTCGCCGAACGCGCCGCGCACGGATGACGACGAGCGCGAGCGTCAGCACGATGCCGCACAGCCAGACGGCCAGGAGCAGCCGTGGCAGGGACCCGGTCGACGGCGCGACGGCGTCGGTTGGCGGCCGTGCCGACGTGTCCCACGCGAGCGGCGAGAATGGCTGGCTCACGGCCTGCACGACGGAGACAGCGGCAGACGGCGCATTCGGACCCGGGATGGGCCACGGCACGACCTGTCCAACGGCCGCGAGCACCGCAAACGGCACGACGAACTTGAGCGTGGCCGCGAGCCAGATCGCGGCGCGCACGCTGGCGCGGTTTCGCCTGAGAATCCACACGAGCAGCGCGGCACCCGCCGCCACCCAGGTGGACTGCCAGACGTGATCGGCCAGCGCCGCCAGGATCGCCGCCTCTGAAAGCGGTAGTCCGGTCATTTCGCTTTCTCCCGTGTTTTCGCCGCGAGCTCGCGCAACCGCCGGCGCGCGGCATCAAGGTCGCCTTGTGTGAGTTGTCCGCTGTCGATCAGGTGCGCGATCAACGGCTGCGGCCGGCCCCCGAACGCGTGGAGCACGTCGTCGACGATCGCCCGCTCAGCCGACTGCCGCGTCACGACGGCGTCGAACACGAGCGCGTTGCCGATTTTCCTGGCCCGCCGGACGGCGCCCTTGGCCTCGAGCCTGTACATCACGGTCTGGATGGTCGTGTAGGCCGGCGACCGGCGGCCACGATCGACGACCGCGTGGACTTCCCGCACCGAGGCCGGGCCAAGGGTCCAGAGGGCGTCCATGACGCGCTGCTCGAGCCGGGTCAGGCGCATCGACGACGCTCCAGGTCAGAGGGTGATCGCATTGGTGTCGTTAGATCTACTACAAGTGTAGTTGCAATGCAAGAGCGGGGCAGGTGCTGGGTGCTGAGGTGCGGGTGCGGGGTGCGGGGTGCGGGGTCGGGGAACCTGCGCGAGCCACACCCAGCACCCCAGCACCCGCACCCGCTTGACAGCGTCTTTGTCCCCCGCTATACTGAACCTAATGGTTCAGTATTCACCACGGCTCGACGCGGTGTTCGGGGCGCTGTCGGACCCGACGCGTCGCGGCATCCTCGAGATCCTCGGCCGCACCGACGCCTCGATCAGCGATCTCGCGTCGCGGTTCGACATCACGCTCACGGGCATCAAGAAGCACGTGCGCATCCTCGAACAGTCGAAGCTGGTCGCCACGAAGAAGATCGGACGCGTGCGCACCTGCCGGCTGGGCCCGCGGCGACTCGAGGACGAGGCCGCCTGGATTTCCAACTACCGGGCGACGGTGGACGCCCGGCTCGATCGCCTCGAGGCCTTCCTCGAGCGCACGAAAGGAACGTCATGATGACTGTCGCCAAGCAACCGAAGCTCGCGAAGATCACGACCCCGACCGATCGCGAGATCCGCATCGAGCGCGTCTTCAATGCCCCGCGCGAACGCGTGTGGCGCGCGATCACCGATCCCGCGCTCGTCGCCCAGTGGTGGGGACGCGGCCACAAGCTCGTGGTCGAAAAGATGGACGTCGCGCGTGGCGGGCATTGGCGATTTGTCGAGCACGGTCCGGATGGCGTGCACGGCTTCGAGGGGCGCTACCGTGAGGTCACGCCGCCCTCGCGCGTGGTCCAGACGTTCGAGTGGGACGGCATGCCCGGCTACGTCTGCATCGAAACCGTCGACCTCGAGGACCTCGGCGACGGCCGGACCCGCATCGTCAACGTCTCCTTGTTCCACACCACCGAGGAGCGCGACGGCATGCTGAAGTCGGGCATGGAGGGCGGCCTCAACGAAAGCTACGCGGCGCTCGATGCGCTGCTCGAGCGAATGGGATAGAGCGGTAAGGGTGCTGGGTGCCAGGTGCTGGGTGCTGGGGTGCGGCGTGCCGGATAGCACCCGCACCTAGCACCCAGCACCCGAGACCCCGGCTACACTAAGCCTCGCCCATGCTCGGCGAGCAGGTCGCGCACTATCGCATCCTGGCGGAGATCGGCCACGGCGGGATGGGCGTGGTGTATCTCGCGGAAGATGTCACGCTCAACCGGCGTGCCGCGTTGAAGTTCATTCGCGGCGACGCGGTGCGCGGCGCCGAAGCGGACGCGCGCCTCGTGCGTGAGGCCCGGGCAGCCAGCGCGCTGGATCATCCGAATGTCGCCACCATCTACGAAGTCGGGGAGTGGCAGGGCCGCCACTTCATTGCGATGGCGTGGTACGACGGCGAGACGCTCGCCGATCGAATCGTCCGCGGACGGCTGCCGCTCGAGGAGGCGGCCGGGCTCCTGACGCAGGTCGCGGCCGGGCTCGCGCGCGCGCACGCCGCCGGGATCGTCCACCGCGATCTCAAGCCCGGCAACATCCTGATCACGCGCGACGGCGTCGCCAAGATTCTCGACTTCGGCCTCGCCGCGTATAGCGCGCCCGATGCCGCGACCGAGGCCCCGCTGACGGCGGCCGGCAGCACGATGGGCACGCTCGCCTATATGGCGCCGGAGCAGTGTCTCGATTCCCGCGTCGATGTCCGCGCCGACGTCTGGGCGCTCGGCGTGATCGCCTATGAACTGTTCGCCGGTCAACGGCCGTTCAACGGGAAGCACGCTCCCGCACTGCTCCACGCCATCCAGTACGACGAGCCTCCCGAGTTGAGGGTCGCCGCGCCCGCGCTGCCCGAACCGGTGCGCGCGGTGGTGATGAGGTCGCTGGCGAAACGGCCCGGCGACCGTCCGGGGTCGGTCGACGAGATCGCCGAGGTTCTCCGCGCCTGGCGCGCGACGGCCACCGCGCCGGCTCGCTCCAAGGCCGAAGGATTGGCGGCGCTGCGCCGGCCGATCATCGCGATTCCACTGGCGCTGTTGCTGATCGCGGCGGCGACGTTCACCATCGTCGCCACCGTGCGGCAACGGCGCGCGGCGTGGGCGCGTGACGAGGCGATCCCGAAAGTGACGCAGCTCATCGACGAGGAAAAGATCGTCGACGCGTTCGATCTGGCGATGCGTGCGCAGCAGATCTCGCCAGACGACCCGGTCCTCGCGCGACTGCTGACACAGATTTCACGCACCGTCCCGATTCGGACCGAGCCGGCGGGTGCGACGGTGTCGTACAAGGACTATGCCCACCCGGAGTCCGACTGGCGCGTCGTCGGCGTGACGCCGCTCGACAGCGTTTCTGTACCGGCAACGATGCTCCGCTGGCGCTTCGAGAAGCCGGGGTATGAAACGGTTGAGGTGCCACGGCTGACCGGACCGTTCCTGGGACTGCGGGAGACTACGTCCATCGACGCAACGTTGACGGCGACCGGGTCAGCGCCGCCCGGAATGGTGCTGGTAGCCGCAGCCCCCGGCCCATTCCGGTTGTTTCTGCCCGGCTTCGAGCATCTCGGGGCACTCGGCGAGATGAGCGCCTTCTGGATCGACCGGAATGAAGTCACCAACGCCGAATACAAACGGTTTGTCGATGCCGGCGGCTACCGGCGTCGCGAATTCTGGCAGGAACCGTTCGTCGAGGACGGCAAGGCCGTCGATTGGGAGCACGCGATGGCGCGGCTCGTCGACTCGACGGGCCAACCGGCCC
Source organism: uncultured Acidobacteriota bacterium (assembly GCA_963816795.1). Lineage (GTDB taxonomy): Bacteria > Acidobacteriota > Vicinamibacteria > Vicinamibacterales > SCN-69-37 > CAWFLT01. The sequence continues at coordinate 876,856 of CAWFLT010000014.1, forward strand.
CGGCCCATTGGATCCAGGCGGAACCTCCGGCGGGCGACGATCACCTGCCGGTCACGGGAGTGAGCTGGTACGAAGCCGCAGCGTACGCCCGCTTTGCCGGCAAGCAGTTGCCGACGATTCATCACTGGGCGCGTGCGGCCGAGCCTCCGTCCGCGCGGTGGGTGGTGCCGTTCAGCAATTTCGGCTCGCGTGGCGCCGGAGCGGCCGGCGCCCGGCCGGCGCTCCACATCTCCGGCGCGCTCGACATGGCGGGCAACGTGAAGGAGTGGACGTCCACCGATTCGGGTGATGGACGCCGCTACATCCTGGGCGGCGCATGGGATGAGCCGATCTACACCTTCAACGATCCCGACGCGCGCGCGCCGGTCGACCGCGGCCGGACGTTTGGCTTCCGATGCGTGACCTACCCCACCGCCCCGGCGGCCACGCTTCTGGCTCCCCTGCCGTGGCTCACGCGCGATTACACCCGGGAACAGCCCGCGAGCGACGCCGTGTTCGAGATCTACCGGCGCCTCTACGCGTACGATCGCCAGCCCTTCACGGCGAAGACGTTGGCGACGGCCGAGATCGGCGACGACGTTCGTCGCGAAACGGTGCTCATTCCGGCAGCCTACGGCGGCGAGAAGATGAAGGTGTTCCTCTTCCTGCCGAAACGGGGCACGGCGCCATTCGAGACGGTCATCCTCTTCCCCGGATCCAACGCGTTCCGGACCAAAACCATCGACCAGTTTCCGCTGATCAACATCGACTTTCTCGTGAAGAGCGGCCGCGCCGTCGCATTTCCTGAATTGAAGGGCACGTTCGATCGCCAATCCGGCCTGCAGGACAGCACCGCGAATGCGAGCGTGACCTACAGTGATCACGTCATCGCCTGGGTCAAGGACGTGAGCCGCACGGTGGATTACCTCGCAATGCGCAAGGACATCTCGATCGACCGGCTCGCCTTGCTGGGCTTCAGTTGGGGCGGCCGGCTGGGGGCGATCGTGCCGGCCGTCGAACCGCGCATCACCGTACAGGTGCTCGTCGTCGGCGGTTTCAGCATGCAGCGGCCGCGGCCGGAAGTCGATCAGTTCAACTTTGCCTCGCGGGTGACGATTCCGACGTTGATGCTGAACGGCCGCTACGATTTCTTCTTCCCGGTCGACACGTCACAGAAGCCGATGTTCAACGCCTTCAAAACCCCCAAGGATCAGAAACAGCATCTGATCTTCGACGGCGGTCACAACATCCCACGCGTGGAATTGATCAAAGAAACGCTGAACTGGCTCGATCGGTTTCAGCGCAAGTAGGAAGATTTGGGGATCTATCGCAGCACGCGGACGGGATCGACGTTCGAGGCTCGCCGCGCGGGAATGAACGCAGCGACGAGCCCCGCCAGGATCAGCACGAGCGCCGCGCCGCCGTAAACGCGGACGTCGTGCGCCTCCACCTGGAACAGAAAGGCCTGCACGAATCGCGACAGGCCCCAGCCAGCGGCGAGGCCGATGGCGAGCCCCACCGCCATGAACAGGGTCGCGCGCCCGAGGACCATGCGCAGCACCTGGCGCGGCTGCGCGCCAAGCGCGAGGCGCACGCCGATCTCCGACGTGCGCTGCTCGACGATGCACGCCATCACGCCGTAGATGCCCACTGCCGCGATCACCATCGCGAGACCGCCGAACAGCGCCAGGATCGTCATGTTGAATCGGCGCTGCACGATGAGCCGGTCGTACATCGCGCGGAACGTCTCGGCCTCGGGAATGATCAGTTCCGGTAGAACGGCGTGAATCGCCGCGCGCACGTCCGGCGTCACCGCTGCCGCGTCCCGCGCCGTTTTCAGGATGAACGTGGCACCGAAGGCGCGGCTGCGTTTGAACGGCAGATACACTTCCGGACGCATCTGCGCCTCGGGCCCCCCGAGCCGCACCGCCCGCACGATGCCGACGACCGTACGTTTGCCGTTGGTCTCGACCTCGACGCCGAGCGGGTTGTCGCTGCCGAAGTAGCGGCGAGCGGCGACGTCGTTGAGGATCACCACCGGGGCCGCGGTCTCCGCGAGATCGGCGTCGGTAAACGGCCGGCCTGCCAGGAGCGGCACCGCCAGTGCCTTGAAGTAGTCCGGCGAGATCGTCTTGGTATCAGGCGCGTCGTCGCCTTCCCGGAAGTCCGGCTTCCCAGCGACCTTGAAGGTCGAACGGCTGTATCCCCCGCCGAGCGGCGGCGTTCCGGTACTGAACGCGACGACGTCTATCCCCGGCACGTGCTGCAGGCGGTCGAACACGTTCATCACGGCGTCGCCGGCGCGTGCCATTTGCGCATCCCGATCGGGAGCGTCGAACACCACGCGCGGAAAGACGCGGACCGTCAGCGTGTTGTTGACGTCCATGCCGAGGTCGACGCGCGTCAACCTGACGAAACTCGTCACGAAAAGGCCGGCGCCGACGAGCAGAACGACCGCGAGCGCGACCTCGGCGACGAGCAAGGTCGTGCGGGCGCGCTGGCGCGCGAGCCCCGCACTGCCCGAACGGCCGCCCTCGCGCAAGGCGGTGGCCAGGCGCGGTCGCGAGACCTGCCACGCCGGCAGGATGCCGAAGGCGACGCCGGTCAGGAGCGCTGACCCGGCGGCGGCGACGAGCACGCGGAGATCGATGCCGACGTCATTCAGGCGAGGGAGCGACGGCGGCAGTGACGCGCGCAGCACCTCGACGCCCCACAACGCGAGCAGCACACCGAGCGCCGTGCCGGCCGTCGAGAGGACCAGACTCTCGGCGAGGAGCCCGCGGGCCAGTTGCCAGCGCGTCGCACCGAGTGCCGCGCGCACGCTGACGTCCCGTGCCTTCCCGGTCGCGCGCGCCAGCATCAGGTTGGCGACGTTCACGCAGGCAATCAGCATCACGAACGCGACCGCGCCAAGCAGCAACAACATCCACGCCCGCGACTTGCCGACGACCGACTCGTGCATCGGGATCACGCCCACCCAGCGGTCGCGAAACCAGCGCGGATACTGCGCTTTGAGGGAAGCGGTGATCTGCTCCATCTGGGCGAGCGCTTGCGAGACCGTGACGCCGTCCTTCAACCGCCCGATCACCTGGGCGTTGTAGTTGCGGTTGTCGCCGTTGCCACGCGGGTACTCGTCCTTCGACGGCACCCACGGCACCCAGAGGTCAGTCGCCCGCAACGGGCCCACTGGAAACGTGAACTCCGGCGCCATGATCCCGATGATTTCGTAGGTGCCCTGATCGAACGCCACCGTCGTGCCGACGATGGCCGGATCGGCGCCGAAGCGGCGGCGCCACAGGCCATCACTGAGCAGCGCCACCCGATCGCGGCCGGCCACTTCTCGATCGGCGCCAAAGAGTTGCCCGAGCCGGGGCCCGACGCGGAGCAGTGGAAACAGACTGGCGGTCACCGCCTGGCCGCGCAGGTTCTCCGGCTCGCCGTTGCCGCGAATCGTCAAGGTCCTGGCTTGGTACGCGGCGAGGTCCTCGAACACCTGCTGCTGCGTGCGCCAATCGATGAAATTCGCCGCGTTGACGTACCCGCCGGGCAGGCCCTTGTCGGTGGGGTTGGTTTCGGTCACCACGACGAGACGGTCCGCCTCGTCGAACGGCATGCCCCGCAGAACCACGGCGTCGACGACGGAAAAGATGGCGGTCGTTGCCCCGATGCCGAGCGTCAGCACCAGGAGGGCCACCGCGGTGAACCCCGGAGAGGCCCGCAGCGATCGGAACGCCAACCGGACATCGAGCAGCATGCGGGATTAGACGACGCGCCGGCGAAAGCGTTGGGAGGCCAGCCGCGGGTTGCTTGACCTCTCTCCGGCAAGCGGTCAGGATGCTTGAATGCGAGTGCGATCCCTTCTCCTCCCGGCCGCGATCATCTGTGCGGTCATCCTCGCGCGGCCGCTCACGGCACAAAGCGTCTCGGTGCGCTACCTGTGGAAGACGGGCGAGGCGCTGACGTACCGGACGACGGTCCAGACTGCCGTCAATATGAGTGGTGTTCCCGGCCTGGGTGACATGGCACTCAGCACAGCGATCACGCAGGTGATCCGGATGATGCCGGAAGACATCGCCGCCGACGGCACGGCGACTCTGCGTGTGACCATCGAGTCGATGAAAATGGAAATGACGTCGCCGATGGGCAACATGGCCTTCGACAGCGCGGCGCCGGCCCCGGCACCAGACGACGCGGTCGCCGCGGCGCTCGCGCCGACGATCAAGGCGGTCGTCGGTGCCTCGTTCACGACGATCATCAAGCCGAATGGCGCCGTCACGAGCGTGAGCGGTCTGGCCGCTATCGCGGCAAAGCTGCAACAGGCGCTGCCGCAGGGCGCCGGCATGGCGACCGGCCTGGAATCGTTCTTGAACGACGACGCCATGAAGTCGGCCATGCAACAGAGCTTCGCGTCGCTCCCCGATCGACCGGTGGCCACAGGCGAGTCCTGGAAAAGCGACGTCACGGTCGCCAACCCGATGATGACCATGACGTCGTCGACGACCTACATCCTGAACGGGTTCGACACAGCGGGTGGCGGCCAGGTCGCGCGGATCGCGTTCACGAGCGTCCTGAAGCCCAAGGCTGGCGGGTCGCCGCCGGCGTCACCATTGCCCGTCACCGTGACTCCCGGTGACGGCAAGGCCGAAGGCGAGATCCTGATGGATGTGCGGAACGGACGGCTGACCAGGTCGACGATGCGCATGGATCAACCGATGTCGATGAGTATGCAGGGCGGCGACGCGTCAGCGATGACCATCTCGGCGAACACGAAATCAACGACCACGGTTGAGCTCGTGCAGAAGTAACGCGCGCTTGCGAAGCCGCCCTCGCGCGCTACGCGGGCGTCTTGTGCTCAGCGAACACCGTCGTCTTGCCCGCCTTATCGAAGGCCAGCACGGTGTACGGCTGAAACGGCGTGAGGTCCATGCCGGGCGCGCTCTGGGGCATGCCCGGAATGGTCAACCCGACTACGCCGGCGGGCCGCTCGCGCAGTAGCCGGACCATGTCGCCCTCGGGGACGTGCCCCTCGATGATGAGCCCGTCGACGAGCGTCGTGTGGCAGCTCTGCAGGTTGGGCGCGATGCCGTACTTTTTCTTGATCGGGTCGATGTTGACGTCGTTGACGGCGACCTGATAGCCCTTGGCCCGCATGTACTCCACCCATTTGTGGCAGCAGCCGCAGTTGGGATCTTTGTAGGTCGTCAGCGCCGGTTTGGTGGCCGCACGAGCTTTGGTCGCAGATTTGGTCTGCGCTCCGCCCGCCTGCGCGAGGCCGACCGCACCCGCGGCGGTACCGAGGATCGCCGTCAGAAGGGCACGCCTGGCCGGGTCGAAGTCGCGGTGCGTCATCCCTCCACGATAACGCACCGGCGCGGGCGATGTCATTTGGGACTGACTTGAACGGAGATGATCCGCCAGCCACCGCTCCGCTTCTCGACGGTGAACACCACAATCGCCGGTTTCTCTACGTACTGGTTGTTGACGATCGCAAAGACTTTCCGCTGCGTTCTCACCTCCGCACGGCGTCCGTCTTGAAAGAACTTGAAGTCGAAGATGTCTACGTCCACGCGATAGTCGGTTGCCGCCGCGAAGTCGGCGGTGAGACTCGCCACTTCGGTGCGGTTCAGCTCTTGAACTTTGCGAATGGCCTCGATGTTCTTCTGCGCGTGCGCGCTCTCGTACACCTGGAACAGTTGCTGGATGGCGGCTTCGTCGGCCGCCAGCCTGGGGTCCTTTGGCGGCGGAGCAGGCGCCGGCGGTGCGGCAGTCCGTGGCGCCGGTGGCGTGGTGCGCGATCCTGCTGGACGCCGCGGGGCGGTAGCGTTCGGCTCGGTGCGGTCCGGGGCCGTCATCTCCGCCATATTTTTCTCGTACGATTGATGGGCGCTCGTGACCTCCTCGGTAATCGCCGCCGCCGAGGCCGCGTCGTATTGCTTCAGTTCGGCCGTCGCGCTGAGGGCCGCCTTGTAGAGCGCGCGAAATTCGTCCGCGGCGCGTTCGGCGACGTTGCGCTGGCGCTTCGCCTCGTCCCGTTCGATCTCCACCAACAGCGTTTGGTGCTCCGCCTCGGTCTTCTGCTGCCACGCGTAGATCGCGATTGGGATGAGGGCGAGCACCACCAGCAGCACCAGACCGGCCGCAAGACGGGACAGGCGCCGGCGCCAGTTCACATTGAGGCGCAGGTGATCGCGCACCCATCGTTCGTCGAACACCTCTTCGTAGATGGCATTCCGGACGCGGAGCCAGCCCTCGCGCCGGCAGACGACGCCCGAGAGCTTCAGCCACGACGTGACGAGATCCAGTTCCTGGTCGGGGACCTGCTCGCCCCGGCGGGCGCGCCCGTACGTCCGGAGCACGGCCTCCCGGTCGAACGCCTTTTTCGTGAGCATGTCGCGGACGAACTGAAGGTTGCTGTCCGTCTCGCCGCCTTCACGAAAGAACAGCGCGTTGATCCGCTCGTCGACGGCCTCGGCCGTCCACTCCGGCGGCGGCGATTCGGCCAACGACCGGATCGTGCGCAGCGTGAGGTACGGGTGGCCCCCGGTCCACCGCATGGTCCAGGCGACGAGATCCCGGTCGTAGGGCGCGGGCACCGCCAGGTGCGTCGTGAGCGCCTGGGCTTCCTCGGCCGTGAAGTCGGTGAGCTCGATCCGGTGGCCGATGTTGAACGGCGTTCGCGCCACATCCTTGATCAGATCACCCGGCGTGGCGACGCCGATGAGCACGAAGGACAGCCGCTGAAGCGTCGCGTCGACGGCGCGGAGCTGATACAGAAAGCGAATCGCCGTGAAGAAGTCGTCGGTAAAGTTGAGACGCAGCGTGGTATCGATTTCGTCGACGAAGATCACCAGGCGCTCGCTCCGTTCGGCGAGGACGACTTCGCGGAGGTAGCGGGTGAACCGGTGGCCAAACGCGTGGTCCGCCTGGGTCGCCCACCAGGCAGACACCGGCGTCTTCAGCGACAAGGTGTCCTGGACGACGGTGAGGAAGCCCTTGTACCACTGCTCTGCCGAGGTCTGGGCACCGAACTCCGTGAGGTCGACGATCACGGGCAGCACGCCCTCGGCGGTCAGCCGCTCGGCGGTCCGGATCATCAGGCTCGACTTGCCCATCTGGCGCGACGTCAGGATGTAGCTGAAGTCGCCGGCGCGGCAGTGCTCGAGCAGGTCGCGATCGGCGCTCCGCTCGAGGTAGACGCCGCCGCCGGCCTGCACGGTGCCGCCGGCGACGAAGGCGTGGGCGCTAGGCCGATTCACGCAACCGCTCGCTGAAGTACTTGGCGTACAGATCGCACCGCGGCACCACCTTGCCGCCCTTCCGGCGGACCAGACCGGCCGCCTGCAGGCGATGCGCCAGCAGCTCGTCGCCCCCGCCCGCGCCGTCGATGATTTTCCTGAACATCGCGATGAGCTCAGGTTTGCGCTGCAGGCGCAGGAGATAGTACCGCAGGTGATCGCCGAAGGGTCCGCCATCCTCGACGGCGTGCGCGAACAGATCGTCGACCGTCGACGAGGGCGCGCTGCTGGCGAGCAGGTAGAGCGCCTTCCTGGTCAGAAACGGATGTCCGCCGATGAGCTCGCGCAGCCGCTGCACATCGGCCTCGGCGATCGGTTTGGGATGGAGCGCATTCAAACGCGCGACCTGCTCCGGCTCGAAGTCCTCGAGCGGCAGCACGACGCCGACGTTGAATGGCGATTCGTGCGGCCGATCGATGAAGAACTGCGGTTCGGTCGAGGTGGAGAGAATCATGTCGAGCTTCTTCCAGACCTTGCCGCGGACCGGATGCGCGCGCAGGCCATGCCAGCTCCGCAGCATGGCGAAGAAGTCCTCCGAAAACGTGGTCCGGAAGATCGAATCGGTTTCGTCGATGGCGAGCATCAACGGAGCGTTCAACGCCGGCAGGATCTGGCGCTCGACGTAGCGTGTGCAGTTCTGGGGATTCGAGAACCCGGGGTCCCACTCCTGATCGACGGTGTCGGCCAACTCGAGCTGCTCGGCGATTGAGCACGCAAAACGCTGGAAGAACAGCGTCGCGTCGGCCTTCGTGGCGTCGTCCACCAGTTGGAAATCGAGGAGCGCGAGGCGCTTTCCGGCGTCGAGCCCGGCCTTGACCGTCCGCATCAGCAGCGAGCTCTTGCCCATCTGGCGCGGCCCTTTGATCGTCAGCGTCTGGCCGGGCTGTGCGGCCAGCGACAGGGCGGTCGCGTCGGTCGGCCGGGGCAGATACCAGGGATCGTCGACGTCGAGCGTCCCGCCGGGCACCGGCAACGGCGCCGCGTACGACGGCGGGTATTCGACGCCGGCCGCGGCCTTGGCCGGCCCGGGCCGGGAACCGGTCGACGGGCTGGCCCGCCATCGCGGCGACCAGCTCCTGCAACAGGCGCGGCGTGTCCCCGGCCGCGTCCCACGTCGCGTACTGGATGGCGTCGAGATAGGCGTTGAGCGGGTACGGCAGTGGACCGTCGAATTTCACGCGCACCGGCAAGATGCGCGGGTGCCCGGCGGCCTCGGCGTGATGCCGTGCCATCTCGATCTCGCCGCGCACCATCTCGCTCAGGCTCGACTCGGCGGTCAGAAAGACAATCAGGTAGTCGGCTTCGCGAACCTGCTTCTCGATCTCGCGCGCCCACGCCTGACCGACCGTCAGTCGCTTGTCGATGAACACGGCGTGGCCGGCCTGCTCGAGCCCCTGCACGATCTCCGCCGCCAGCGTCTGGTCGGGCTCGACGTCCCGCTTGTAGCTGAGGAAGGCCCGCGCCGCGCGAGCTGGCGTGCCTGTGTCGACAGCGTCCATGAGGCCCTCTAGAGAGCGGTGCGCCGTGCGCGCAGAGGAACTGGGGAACGTCAACGTTACCAGAATCCAGGGCCAGGTCCCGGGGCGTCCGCAGTAGGATGGCTCCCGGACATGTCGACACTCGACCAGTTGTTCGGCGGCGGCGCCTGGTTTCGCACGGTGCGGACGAGCGCCAGCGGTCCCGCCGGACAGTTGCCGATCACGGCCGAGATGCTGCTCGACGAGCCGAGCGGCCACCTGTTCGGCATGACGCAGGATGCCGGCATGGGATGGAATCCGGCCGACGTCTGGCGCGATCAGTTCCTGATTCTCAGCACGCACGGCGGACTGCGCGACGCGGACGGCCGGCCGATCGCGCTCGGATACCACACCGGGCATTGGGAAATCGGCCTGCTCGTCCGCGCCGCCGCCGAAACGCTGCGCGGTGCCGGCGTCGTGCCGTTCGCCGCCTATTGCTCCGATCCGTGCGATGGCCGCACTCAAGGCACGACCGGCATGTTCGACAGCCTGCCGTACCGCAACGACGCCGCCATCACGATGCGGCGGCTCGTGCGTTCGCTGCCGCGGCGATCGGGCGTGATGGGCATCGCGACCTGCGACAAAGGCCTGCCCGCGATGATGCTCGCGCTCGCTGGCTGCGCGGACCTGCCCGGGATCATCGTGCCGGGTGGAGTGACGCTGCCGGCCGCAGGGGCCGAGGACGCCGGGAAGGTGCAATCGATCGGCGCCCGGTTCGCGCACGGCCTGATCACCCTCGAGACGGCGGCGGCGATGGGGTGCCGCGCATGCGGTACGCCGGGCGGCGGGTGCCAGTTCCTCGGCACGGCGGCGACCGCGCAAGTCGTCGCCGAGGCGTTCGGCCTGTGCCTGCCGCACAGCGCGCTCGCACCCTCCGGCGAACCGGTGTGGCTGGACATGGCGCACCGATCGGCGCTGGCGTTGGTGCAACTGGCGGCGACCAAGACATCGCTGTCGGCGATTCTCACGCCCGCCGCGCTCGAGAACGCGATGCTCGTCCATGCGGCCGTCGGCGGCTCGACGAATCTCCTGCTCCATATCCCGGCGATCGCGCACGCCGCGGGCCTCCGCCGGCCGACGCTTGACGACTGGACGCGCGTCAATCGCGCGACACCGCGCCTGGTTGACGCGCTGCCCAACGGGCCGCGCAACCATCCCACGGTGCAGGTCTTTCTTGCCGGCGGCGTGCCCGAGGTCATGCTGCATCTGCGCCGCATGGGCCTCCTCAACGTGGATGTGCCCACCGTCAGCGGCGCGACGCTCGCAGCGGTGCTGGATTGGTGGGAGCACAGCGATCGCCGGCGTGAGGCGCGCGCGCGCCTTCAGGAAGCCGACGGGATCGATCCCGATCACGTGATCATGGACCCGGACCGCGCGCGCGCGGCCGGACTCTCGAGCACGGTCATCTTCCCGGTCGGCAACATCGCGCCGCAGGGCTCGGTCGTCAAAGCGACGGCGATCGATCCGGCCGTGATCGACGATCACGACGTGTACCGCCATCGGGGGCCGGCACGCGTCTTCGTGTCCGAACACGACGCGATTCGCGCCATCAAGGGCCTCACCGACTCGCCCAGTGCGCGCACACGACGTCGTCGTCCTGATCGGTGCGGGACCACTCGGCACCGGGATGGAAGAGACCTACCAGCTGACGTCGGCGCTCAAGTATCTGCCCTGGGGAAAGACCGTAGCGGTTGTGACTGATGCGCGCTTCTCCGGCGTCTCGACCGGCGCCTGCCTCGGCCATGTCGGGCCGGAAGCCCTGGCCGGCGGTCCGATTGGCAAGCTGCGCGACGGCGACGTTCTCGAGATCGAGATCGACCGCCGGAATCTGACTGGGCGCGGTGAATCTCGTCGAGGCCGATGGGCAACCGCTCGACGCCGCCGCGGCGCGCCGGCTGCTCGCCTCGCGCGATCCGCACCCCGGGCTCCGGGCTCACCCGCAGTTGCCCGCCGACACGCGGCTCTGGGCGGCGCTGCAGCAGGCCGGCGGCGGCGTCTGGGGCGGTTGCGTCTACGACGTCGAGGCCATCGTCGCCATCATCAACGCCGGCGTGAAGGCGCTGGCCGAGGAGGACCGATCATGATCACCAAGCGTGATATTGCCGTCGCGGTCGTCGCGGCGAGCGTGACCGTCACCGTCGTCGCCGCGCGACAGGCGCCGGCCGTGCTGTCGTCCACGGCGTACGACTGGACGACGATCGCCGAGAAGAAGACCGAGATCGGCTCGACCCGTCACGTGGTTCGCGCCCCGACGGCGACGCTCGACGAACTGGAAATGCACATTACGACGCTCAACCCCGGCCAGACGTCGCACGCGCCGCATCAGCATCCAAACGAAGAGCTGATCATCATCAAGGAAGGGACAGTCGAAGTGCTCGTGCTCGGCATCTGGAAGCGAGTGGGCGCCGGCTCGATCATCTTCAATGCATCGAATCAGCTGCACGCCATCCGCAACGTCGGCACCGGCCCGACGACGTACCACGTCATCAATTGGAAGTCGAAACCGTAAGTGCAGGGCGTTTTGCAAACGCGTAGCGCGGATTGGGCTGCAATCCGCGTGCAGTTGGCGGGCCCCAACCCGGCCCGCCCTACGAGTCGATCACGTACGGCCAGCGCTGCGGCCGCGACAACATCGCGTTGGCCGCGTCGTCGTTCTTGAAGCGTTCTTTGATCGGATCCCAGGAGAGCGTGCGTCCCGTCTTCATCGCGATGTGATGCAGGAGACAGGCCGAGCACGACCGGTGCGCGACTTCCACCGGCGCGATCGGCGGCTGGCGCGATCGGATGCTCTCGAGCCAGTTGCCGTGATGCTGTTTGCTCACAGGCAGGTGGATTTCATCCGGCCCGATGACCGACGTGATGATCTTCGGATCACTTGCCGCGAGCGCCTGCGGGTCTTTCAGTTTGGCGACCGGATCGCTCGCCGTGACGGTTTCGTTGCCGCGTGAGACGAAGATCCAGCCCTTCGTTCCCTCGAAGCGGACGCCGTTCGGGAACTCGCCGCTGACGATCATCCGGACGCCGTTGGCGTAACGGCCTTCGGTGCGGAACGGCCCGTGCACGTCCCAGAGCCCGGACTTCGGAAACTCCGCGCGGCCCGAGATCTCGATCGGCCCCGTGTGCTCGGTGTCCATGCCCCAGTGCGCGCTGTCGACGTGGTGCGCGCCCCAGCCGGTGATCATGCCGGCCCCGAATTGCTCGCAGCGGAGCCAGCCTGGCCGGTCGTAGCCGGACTGCGGATGCACGCGTTTCTCGGTGTAGTAGCACGTGAGGCGTCGATCCCAGCCAGGCGTCGTAGTTGAGGCCCTTCGGAACCGGCATCTCTGCCTCGATGTCGCCCGAAGGATCGCCTGGGAGCCCGACCTGCACGGTCTTCAACTCGCCGATGCGCCCGTTCCGGACGAGCTCCGCGGCATAGCGGAACTGCGGCGACGATCGTTGCTGGCTGCCGATCTGGAAAATGCGGCCCGAACGGTGGACCGCGTTGCTCAGCGCGCGGCCCTCGTCGATGGTCAGCGACGCCGGCTTCTGCAGATAGACGTCCTTGCCCGCGTTCACCGCCTGGATCGCGATGATCGCGTGCCAGTGGTCCGGCGTGCTGATCACGACGGCGTCGATGTCCTTGTTGGCCAGCAGTTCCCGGTAGTCGGCGTACGTCGTCACGCCGTCGTAGGGCTTGCCGGTGGTCTTGGTGTAGTAGGCGTTGACCAGCGTCCTGGCGTCGGCGACGCGCCGGCTGTCGACATCGCAGACCGCGACGATACGTGCGGTGGCGTGCTGCCAGATCCCAGGAAGGTCGTGTCCCCGCGAGATGCGACCGGTGCCGATCGCGCCGACGTTGATGCGATTGCTCGGAGCGGTCTGGCCGAACACGGAAGCTGGCACGATCGCCGGAAACCCGGCCGCGACGGTCGCCGCGGCGGCGCCGCGAGCGGCCGTCGTGAGGAAGGTCCGTCGCGATGGGTGTCGGGGATCTGTGGGCATCGCTATCTCGAGAAGTTGAGCCGCTGGGCCTGGGCCTGGGCCTTGAGCATCAGCTCGGTCGCCAGGAAGCAGTGCGCCTGCGTCATCGCGGTCTCCGTGCGGTTGACGACGTCGGAGACGAGCGCGGCGCCGTACGGCAGCGCGACGTCCCGGCAGTCGATGTAGCGCGTTTCTTTCTGATCGACGAGAAACAGATGGCTTTCCCCGGTGCGGCCGGCGATGTCGACGTTCTTGCGAATCTCGATGAACCCGTCAGTGCCGAGAATGGTCAGCCGGCCATCGCCCCAGGTCGCCAGGCCGCCAGGCGTGAACCAATCGACGCGGATGTAGCCGGTGCCCGCGTCGCCGCGCAGGACGACATCGCCGAAATCCTCGAAGGCCGGATACTGCGCGTGGTGGACGTTGCCGACCTGCGACGCGACGACGTCCGCGCGCGTCGAGCCCGTGAAGTGGAGGAACTGATCGGCCTGGTGCGATCCGATGTCGCACAGGATGCCGCCGAACTTCGCCTTGTCGAAAAACCACGCCGGCCGTGTCGTTCACGTTGGTGCGATGCGGGCCGAGCCCGATGGTCTGGACGACGCGGCCGATCGCGCCGGCCTTGACGAGCTCCGACGCCTTGACCGTCGCGCGGTTCTCGAAGCGCTCGCTGTACATGATCGAGTAGATGCGGCGCGTCTCGGCCTGAACGCGACGCACCTCGGCCAGTTGCGCGAGCGTGGTGATGCCCGGCTTGTCGGCCATGTAGTCCTTGCCGTGCTGCATCACGCGAATGCCGAGCGGCGCACGTTCGTCGGGCACGATCGAGCTCAGCACGAGCTGGATCGTCTTGTCCTCGAGGACTTCACGCTCGCTCTGAACCAGCCGGGCCTGCGGAAACTGTTTGGCGAACGCCGCGACGAGGTCCGGCTCCTTCGCGTACATCGACACCAGTTCGCCGCCGCCGCGGAGCACGGCGTTCACCTGGCCGTTGATGTGCGCGTGATTGACGCCCACCACGCCGAACCTGATGCGCGGTCCGGCGCCCGCGCCCTGCGTTTCTGCCGTTGCCGCCTCCGTCCGCACGCTGCCCTCCCCGGCGCCGCTCGCGAGGGCCTGCCCTCGACTCGCCGCGACCGCCGCCGCGGATCCGGCCACACCTTTGATGAACTCCCGGCGCCCCACGCGCGTGTCGGCGGCCATCAGCGAACCTGCTTCACGGTAGGGGGATTTTATAGCGGTTTTCCATTGACGTACGTAGGGCGGGCCGGGTTGGGGCCGGCCAACCGCACGCGGATTCCAACCCAATCCGCGCTACGCGTTCTACGTAGGGCGGGCCGGGTTGGGGCCCGCCAACTGCACGCGGATTGCAACCCAATCCGCGCTACGCGTTCGCAGCCGCGCTATGATTTGCCGCATGAGAGCGAGAGTCCGCATCCGTTCGATCAGGGCCATCGGCGTCGCGGCAGCGTGTGGCGCGCTGCTGCTGTCGATCGCCACCACGTCGGCGCAGCAGACCACGCCGCCTCCACCCCCGCCGGCACAGGCCCCGGCGCCGCCGCCGAATCCCAACGCGGCCGCGACGGCAGCCGACCATCGCAACATGATGGAGCAGCTCGGCATCACCGCGCTCCGCCCGGGCCCGAGCGGCAACGAGTCGGCGCCGAACCACGCCAACTACGACGAGGCGCTGGCCAATCCCTACCCGAACCTGCCGGAAGTGCTCACCCTCAAGAACGGGCAGAAGGTGACGCGGGCCGACGGATGGTGGAAGCAGCGGCGGCCGGAGATCGTCGAAGAGTTCGACCGCGAGGTGCTCGGCCGGGTGCCGAAAGACGTGCCGAAGGTCGCCTGGGTCGTCAACCGCACGGAGAACTTCACGGTGGGCGGCATGCCCGTCGTCGGCAAGGAACTGATCGGCAAAGTCGACAACGCGGCCTACCCTGATGTCTCCGTCAATATTCAGATGACGGTCGTGACGCCAGCCGCCACGACGAAGCCAGTCCCCGTGATGATGATGTTCGGCGGACGGTCCGGCATGCCGCCGGCGCCTGGCACACCGCCGCCGCCCGCGCGTGGCTTCGGCCCCGGACGCGGGACTCCGCCGCCGGCGCCCGCGACGCCGCCCGATCCGCCGGCCACCGAGCAACTGATTGCGAGCGGCTGGGGATACGCGACGATCAACCCCGGCAGCATCCAGGCGGACAACGGCGCGGGGTTGACGGCCGGCATCATCGGGCTGGTCAACAAAGGCCAGCGGCGCAAGCCGGACGATTGGGGATCGCTGCGGGCGTGGGCGTGGGGAGCGTCGCGCGGGCTCGACTACCTGGAAACCGACAAGACGGTGGACGCGAAGAAGGTCGGGATCGAAGGCGTCTCGCGTTACGGCAAGGCCGCCCTCGTGACGATGGCCTACGATCAGCGCTTCGCGCTGGTGCTGGTCGGCTCGTCGGGCGAAGGCGGCGCCAAGCTGCATCGCCGGAATTTTGGCGAAGCCGTCGAGAATCTGACCGGCTCCGGCGAGTACCACTGGATGGCCGGCAACTTCCTGAAGTACGGCACGGCCGAATCGACGTTCGGCAGCAAGAACGCCGGCGACATCCCGGTGGACGCGCATCAGTTGATTGCGCTCTGCGCGCCGCGCCTGACCTTCATCAGTTACGGCGTGCCGGAACGCGGCGACGCGAAGTGGCTCGATCAGCAAGGCAGCTATATGGCGGCGGTCGCGGCGCAGCCGGTGTTCCGGCTGCTCGGCGCCAAGGGCCTCGGCGTCTCAGACGACTACATGAAAGAGAAGATGCCGGCCGTGAACGTGAGCCTGCTCGATGGTCAGCTCGCGTGGCGCCAGCACGACGGCGGGCATACCGACGGCCCGAACTGGAAATATTTCATTCCGTGGGCGAACAGGTTCCTCAAACACACCGCGCCCACGGCGCCCAGTACGCGGTGACCGCCGACACCTGGGCACGCGCCAGCGTGCGCCTGGCGATCGCGCTCATGACGTGCGGCGCCCTCATTGTCGGCGCCGCGCGATCGCGTGCGCAGACGCCGGCACCGGGTGCGACTGCCGCGTCCGTCCCACCGGGTCCGGCCGATCGGGCGGCGCCGCGCACCGATCGGAACTCGATGGTCGCGCACGAGCAGTTGCTCGAGAAAGCGCGAACGGGCCGCATCGACGTCTATTTCGTCGGCGATTCGATCACCCGGCGCTGGGGCGCGACGGATTACCCCGAGCTGTTGGCGCACTGGCGGAAGAACTTCTTCGGCTGGAACGCCGGCAACTTCGGCTGGGGCGCCGATCGGACGGAGCACATGCTCTGGCGCCTCGAAAACGGTGAGCTCGACGGCGTCAATCCCAAAGTCATCGTGATCCACGGCGGCACCAACAACATCGGGGCGCGGCCCGGAGATGACAGCAAGGTCGCCGAGATTACGCGCGGACTGACCGCGATTCTCAACCTCTGCCAGAAGAAGGCGCCGGGCGCCACGATCATCCTGACCGCGATCTTCCCCCGCAACGACAACATGGCGGTGATGCCGGAGATCGATCGCATCAACGCGAACCTCGCGCGCCTGGCGAACGGTCGCAGCGTGCGCTATCTCAACGTCAACGATCAGCTCGCCGACAAAGACGGCCGGCTGTTTGCCGGCGTGATGAACGACGCCGACAAGCTGCATCCCACGCTGAAGGGCTACCAGGTCTGGGCGGACGGACTCAGGCCGATCTTCCTGGAACTGCTCGGCCCGCCGGCCGCCACCGACCTGGCGCCAGCGCCGACCGGCAATCCCAACGTGAAGGGCCTACTGCCGCGCGATCGGCCGCTGGGAACGTTCCTCAGGTGAGATTCGCTGGAGTCGCTGCAGTCGCGTCGCGAAATCACGAAGAAAGGCCTCGCGCCACCGGCTGACGTGCCGGGCGCCAGGATGGATCCCTTCGGCCGCCGCCGGATCGGGATCGTCGATCCACCAGTTGGGATGCCGTGACGACGGGCGGCGGGTCCGCTCGCTGGGCGGTGGAACCGCCGTGAATTGGCCCGACTGTCCATCGAGTCCCGCGAAGTCGCTGCGGATCACGTAGGGCCAGAGCTTGGCGTCGCGCGGCGAGAACAGGAACCGCAGCACGCGGCCGTCGCTGGCGCCCGGGGCGGGAATCCGGCCGTCGAAGATCATCCGCGCGGAGTGGCGGCTCGTCATGCCGGAGGGCACCGGCAGCGCGATCTCCACGACGCCGAACGCCTCGACCGTATCCGCGGCGGTGGTCGGACGCGCGAACACCGTTTTCCGATTCTCCCAGACGCGAACGAATCTGCCACCCCATCCTGGTTGCGATGGATCGTCGGGCGTGCCGTGCAGGAGATACCCGACCGATGGGCTGTCGCCCATCTTGATCGTTCCGCCCAGGAGCGTCGCGAAGAACTCGCCGAGCGCGCCGCGGCCGGCGATGTGCTGCGCGACGAAGGCGGTGTTGCCCCACTCGCCGGTCTGATTGCCGCCCGTGAACCAGCCGCGGTAGGTCGCGTTCGCCTCGATCATCCACAAGGCCGGGAACTGCCGCTCGAGGTAGTCGTACGCCTCGACGCTCCACATCTTGTTCGGCCCGCCGATGAAGTACACGCGCAGCTTCGGCAGGATGTCCGGCGCGTCGTGCAGCGCCTGCGCGACGTCGTCGATCCCGCCCCACACGAGCACCCATAGCGGCCGCGAGTCGCTCAGCCGCGCGCGGCGGACAATCCAGTCCGATCCTTCGGTGGGCTGGCCGACGCCGCCAGGCGGGGCCGATTCGATCGCACCCTGTTTGGTCAGCCCGCGCAGCTCGTCTGGAGCCGGATAGCGATCGGAATGAGTCTTCAGTTTCGGATAGTCCGTCGCGTACCGATCGAGGACCTGAAGCACGTGCTCACGCCGGCCGGGGCCGTACGGCGACGAGACCAGCCCTTCGACATCGAACATGTCGGCGTAGAGGAGGAAGTGCACCATCGACTGGAAGTCGTCGGGATCGGTGCCGCCGATGTCCGTGGAGACGATCACCCGCGGCCGCGGTGGGTCTCGCGGCGTTTGCTGCCGGACACCGGCGAGCTGGACGACTGACAACACGACCAACAACGGCAGGCAAACGAGACGTGGACTCATAGGGTCGCCGGCCACGACATGACGTCGCATGACGGGCACGTCGCTCAGTGTACGCGAACGCGAGTAGGGCATAATCGCGGCGAAACGGCCCATTCCGGTGACTTCGCCATCGTCTCCCGTCCGTCCAGTCCGCATTCTCGCGCCGGAGGTCACGGTCGATCGGCACGTGGACGGCTGTGTGTACGCGCGCTCGCCTCATCCGCTCGGCGCGTACCCCGACCGGCTCACCGACAAGCTCGACGACTGGGCAGCTGCCGCTGGCGCGCGTCCGTTTCTGGCCGAGCGAACGCCATCGGGTAGCTGGCGTTCGATCACGTTTGCCGAGACGCGCGCCACCGTCCGCTCGATCGCGCAGGCGCTCCTGGCACGCAAGTTATCGCCAGACCGGCCGATCGTGATCCTCTCCGGTAATGGCATCGATCATGCGCTGCTGGGACTCGCCGCGATGCTGATCGGCCAGCCGTATGCGCCGCTCGCGCCCGCGTATTCGCTGACCGCACGCGAGCACCTGACGCTGCGGGCGATCTGCGCGACACTCGATCCCGAGCTGGTGTTCGTCGCCGATCCGCAGCCGTTTGCGGCGGCCCTCCGCGCGGTCGTGCGCCCGCACACGGAAATGGTGTCGGTGCTCCCGCCGGGCGACGTACCGGCACGGTCCACAGCCTTTGCTGAACTGTGCTCGACGCCAGCGACCGCCGCTGTCGATGAAGCGTGCCGGCGTGTCGGACCCGAGACGGTGGCAAAAATCCTGTTCACGTCGGGATCGACCGGCGCGCCGAAAGGGGTCATCAACACGCAGCAAATGCTCTGCTCGAACCAGCAGATGATCCTCCAGACGCAGCCGTTCCTCGGCGACGAGCCGCCAGTGCTCTGTGACTGGCTGCCGTGGAACCACACCTTCGGCGGCAATCACAACTTCGGCATCGCGCTCTACAACGGCGGCACGTTGTACGTCGATCATGGCCGGCCCGTTCCCGGTGCGTTCGACATCTCGCTGACGAACCTCCGCGAGATTGCGACGACCGCGTACTTCAACGTCCCGCGCGGGTTCGAACTGCTCCTGCCCGCGCTCCGGGAAGACGACGCGTTACGCCGCCACTTCTTCAGCCAGTTGCGGATGCTGTTCACGGCCGCCGCGCCACTGCGGCAACAGGTCGCCGACGAGATCGACGCGCTGGCGGCCGGGACGTGCGGCGAGCGCGTCCCCTGGGTGACCGGTATGGGCGCGACGGAAAGCGCTCCGCTCGCGCTCTTCACCGGCGCCCAGACGACGTCGTCCAATTGGATCGGCGTACCGGTGCCCGGAGTCGATCTCAAGGTCGCGCCGGTGGGAGACCGGTTCGAGCTCCGGTTCCGCGGCCCGAACATCACGCCCGGCTACTGGCGCGACGAGGCGCTGACCGCCGCGGCGTTCGACGCCGACGGGTACTACTGCATGGGCGACGCGGTCGCGCCGATCGACGCCGCCGACCCGGCGCGCGGGTGGATGCATCAAGGGCGGCTGGCCGACGACTTCAAGCTCTCGACCGGGACCTGGGTGCGAGTCGGTCCACTGCGGGCGGCGTTCCTCGCCGCCGCGGCAGGACTCGTCCACGACGTCGTGATTGCCGGCGAAGGGCGCGAACGCGTGGCCGCACTGCTCCTGCTCGACGTCGCGGCGTGCCGCGCGGTGGCGCAGAACGGTGACACCGCGCTCACGCTTGCGGATCTGGCCGCGGATCCCGCGGTCGAGGCGGCGCTCCTCGCCATCCTGCGCCGCTTCAGCGAAGAGCGCCCCGGCAGTTCAACCGCCCTCTCGACCGCGATCGTGCTGGTCGACCCGCCGTCGATCGACGCGCAGGAGATCACCGACAAAGGCGCGCTCAATCAACGCGCCGTGCTGAAACGGCGCGCGGCCCTCGTCGGTCAACTTTACGGGGAGCCGGGCGGCGCGCAGGTTCTCAGCGCAACTTAAAGAGCGCGCCGCGCCGGACACCCAGGGTGAAGTTGGCGGGCCCCAACCCGGCCCGCCCTACATTTTCGAAACGCGTAGCGCGGATTGGGCTGCAATCCGCGTGAAGTTGGCGGGCCCAAATCCGGCCCGCCCTACGTACTGCCGCGCAGACGTTTCAAAGCTCGCAGGAGTATGAAGACGCGGCGGACGCTGGGCCGCTGACGTACTTCGGTACCGCGGGAACGAGCACAACGGCAGGCTGCGATCACCGGCTGTGACGGTGACCGACATCGGCGGCGCGACATTTCGCTCGGCCCAGTCTTGAATCAGCGACAGCCGATCGTAGGTCGTTGGAATCGGCGTGGCCGTGATTGTCTGACCATTGCCGTCGATGGTCGCGGTCGTGCCGCGCAGCCCGTGGTTGGCTTGCGGCAGGACGAAGAACCGCGCGAACGTCTCGACGGTCGCGCGGCCCATCCGATCGATCACCGATTGGTAGTAGTCGAGCTGCGCGCCGGACGACGCGAGGGAGTCGTCGGTGCCCACGGTGACGATCATTTTGCCGCCGCGGGCGCGAAACGCGGACAGGTCGGGATTGGTCGCGTCGAGCCAGGGAGAAATCTCGGCCCGGCGCGCGGCGAGCCCGCCCCCCTCGACGTAGTCGAGGGGATTGGCGGTCAGATCGCGCATCAAAAAACCAGTGACGCCAAGCACGCCGAGGTGCGAATGCACCGGCGCATTCTCCGCGGCGCCTTCCTGGCCGCGGAAGCGCATGTCCACGAGCAGGCCGCTCCCGCCGGGATCGGTCGTCGGCACCCACATGCCGAACGATTGGACGCCGAACGCGAGCGGCGCCTTGAACGGATAGCGGCGGTAGGTGAATTCGAGCGTCGCGATCTGTCCGTCGGTGAGGCACGCGGCGGCGGTCGTGTCGGCCGGCGCCGGATCGACGCCGCCGGCGCAGCGCCTGGCCGCCCACGGCCGCCGGCCGGGTGCGCCGATCGACACATCGAAGATCGCCCGGCACGCCTGGTAGTTGTTGATGATGCCGTCGGTGAGCGCGTCGAGGCCGTCACACTGCCGCAGAAACTCCGCGCGAATCGCGGCGATCTTCGCCCGCGGCACCCATCGCGCGGCGGGCTTCTCCTCGATGCGGATGAGGTGGGGCCCGAGCATCAGCGATGAAAACGAAACGATCGGCACGTTGGCGACGATCGCGTCGTAATCGGCGGGATACCTCTGCGCCACGGTCAGCGCTTCGCGACCGCCCTGCGACGTGCCGAAATAGTAGGTGAACTGCGGCCGCGCACCGTAGGCGCGCTCGACGATCACCATGGCGGCGTCGCGCGTCTTCTTCATCTGCATGTAGCCGAGATTGCGGATCGCCTCGTCGTTCACGGCCCAGTCCGATGTCGTGTTGACGGCCGGGCTCGCGGCGGCAGGAGCGCCGCCACGCGGCGGCCCGCCAGCCTGATGACCGGAATCGCTGCCGAAGGTCACGAATCCCCGCGCGAGCAGCGGCGCGCCGGTCGTGTTGTCGTTCCCCGCGAGGTTCGGAATGACGCCGTTCATTCCCCCGCCGCCGAGCTGGGCCGCCCGATGATTCCAGGACGCCGGCAGCAGGACGCGAAACTGAATCGGGCGCGCCGTCGGTCCGGCGCTCACCGGCGCCATCGAGCCGTCCACCCGGCAATACGCGGGCGCCGTGCCGGCCTCGGTCTGCCACACGGGCTCGGCGAGCGTCACCGCCGCCACCGGCTCGCCGATGGCCGTCACCGGGATGGTGCCGCTGAGCCGCGCCGCCGTACACATCTCTGCAGTCAGGACCGCATTCGCCGCAGGCGCCGGCCGTTGCGATGCCGCCGAAGCGACCGGCCGCGCCGGATCCCCCTGCGCGCCACCAAGAGAAACGCCGCTCGCCGTGCACACGAGCAGCACGACGACCATCGTCAGCGTCTGAACGAGTCGCTTCATCATGTTCGACACACGAGATCGCAGCAGTGTAGGGCAAAAGAGTTGACTCGATCTGAGGGATCGGATAAGGTTCGGCCAATTTTTCGAGGACGAGGAGCTCCCCGCTTTTGTCCACTAATCCCCTCGTGTCCGCCCTGTGCGCGGACCGTGCTCGTGCTTCCCGGCGCCATTCACCTGCGCGGTGCGCCGATCTGCTCATCACGGCTGTCGTGGCCGTGGTCGTCCTCATGGCATCGCCGGTTCACGCGGCGAGCGCGACCCAGACCCCACGGAAGGCAACGCAGAAGGGCGAAGGCAGGACTTCTCCTGCGCCGTTGACGGCATGCGGACGGGACGTGCCGGTCACTGACGAGGCCTGCCAGCAGTCGTTCGATCACTGGCAAACACAGGAGCAGCGGTGGCGCGAGAACCGCCGGGAGTTCGCCAACCACGTCACCTACAGGGGCGTGCCTGTGACCCAATTGAGGCGGCCAGATCCGCCCTTGTGGATCCCACGTTTGTGCGAGCAGCAGCTCGGGCACAACGCGACGCCCTCCGGCCTCGTTTGCCAGGCCTACGACAACTACCTTCGGTACGACTGGACGCAACACGTGGACGGGCCCAAACGGGCCGTCACGTTTTCCAAACGCGTCTTTCAGCCGGGCGCCGGCGAAGGTGGTGGCTTCAGGGATTACATCCTCAGGAATCTGCACTACGACGGACCCTGGACGAACGCCGAAAACGGGTCGCGGGTTTACGGGCTGTTCGGGATGCACATGACATTGGCCCACGCGGGCCGGCTGCACTTGTGGGGACCGCCGGGCATGCTGGTGCTCCGCCGTCCGAATGGCCGGATCGACGTCAAGATGACGTGGGGCGTCGACATCTTCGTTGCTGATGTTCCCGTCCCGTGGACGATCGGGTATCGATTGCCGCTCTACTTCAGCATCGCAAAGGTCTTTGGCAAGCCTGAGCAGGCGGCGATTCAAAACAACGTGAACTCCGGTATGAGCATGATCGGCGTCTCGGTGACCCTCAAGCGGTAGCTCACTCACGGCATCCCCACGGCATCCCGAGGATCTCCGCGAAAACGCCGTTCTCCAAGGTGCCGGCCCGTCCTCCGCGAGACGGGCAGCGCGGCCCTAATCAACTGAGAGCCAGTCACTTAGCGAAGACCCGGCCGGGCCGATCCCGTCACGGCATCCAGGAGATCACGCTCCGCGGGCCGGTCGTCGCCGTCGATCATCCGACCCGCATGCTGCAAATTCGCAGCGAGTCGAACAACATCGTCACGCTCGACGTGCCAGCCTCGTACGCCCGCTTCGACCAGGTCAAAGTCGGCGACGTCGTGTCGATTCCAACAGTACTTCTGAGACCATTGAAATCGGCACAGTCGGGACTGAAAATGCCCCCTTGTCCGTGAAGTTCGGCGACTACAACTACTGGGGCCTCGAAGGCGGACAGCGGTTCTTTTTCTCGCGCGTCCGGTTCACGCCGTTCGTCGGGTACACGCTCGGCATCAACCGTTTCTCGAGCATCTCCGCCGATTTCAGCGCGCCGGCCACGGGGCCGCAGCCGCTCATCGCGGTCAACAACTCCGAGTTCTTCGAGGCCTCCTGGGCCTTCAGCTTCAGCGGCACGGCCGGCTTTCTCATCGGTCTCGGGCCGATCGAGCTGATGGCCGAATCGGGGTTCCGTTACATGGGCGGCCTCGCCGACGTACCTCCGCTGCAAGAAATCGGATTGGGCCACATCAACGACGACAGCTCGCGGTGGTCGATCCCGTTCCTCATTGGCGCGCGCTTGCGCTTCTAACGGCCGGGACCGCGATCGATTTCGATCACACACGACTCGCCTTCAGCGCTTGACCTTCGAAGCGCTGGCGGCGAGTCGTCCTTTGTCGTGCAAAGCGCTTTGACAGCAAAGCGAGACGCTGTCGTTCACCGATCTGAAAGCCATCACGGGCACGACGGACGGAAACCTGAGCGTGCACGCGCGCCGGCTCGAGGATGCCGGCTACGTGCTGTGCGAGAAGACGTTTGCCGGCCGGACGCCGCGGACGGATTACCGGCTGAGCGCGGCCGGGCGCCGGGCGTTCGAAAAGTATCTCGATCACATGGACGCGCTCATCAAGGCCACGCGGAACAAATGAGGCGCTACGGACGACGGACGGCCGTATTTCGTCATGGAATACGTGCCTGGATCGCCGATCACGCACTTCGCGGATCGGCACGGGCTCAGTATTCGTGCGCGATTGGAGCTGTTTCTCCAGGTGTGTGAAGGCGTCGAACACGCCCACCAGAAAGGATTGCTGCATCGCGATCTAAAGCCCGGCAACATTCTGGTCGCGAGCCAGGATGGCCGCTCCGTGGTGAAGATCATCGACTTCGGCATCGCGAAGGCGATTGGTCCGGGCGTGACCGCCGGGATCGTGGAGACGCAGATCGGCGTCCTGCTGGGGACGCCCGAGTACATGAGCCCCGAGCAGGCATCGCTGACGCCTGAGGGCGTCGACACGCGCACCGACATCTACTCGCTCGGCATGGTGCTCTACGAGCTGCTGGCCGGCGCGCTGCCGTTCGACGTCGACACCCTGCGGCAACGGCCCGTGATCGAGATGCTGCGCGTGATCCGCGAAGACGAACCGCCGCGGCTGACGGTCCGGCTGACCGGTCAGAGTGAGACGGCGCTGCAGGAGATCGCGCAGCGCCGGCTCGTTCAGCCGCGCGCCCTCGTCCGCCAGTTGCGAGGCGATCTCGAATGGATCACCGGCCGCGCGCTCGAGAAGGAGCCGGCACGCCGCTATCCGTCTGCGTCAGAGCTCCGCGCGGACGTGCAGCGCCATCTCTCGAACGAGGTCGTCCAGGCCGGACCGCCTTCGATTGCGCATCGAGTCCACAAGTTTGCCCGCCGGCATCGCGGGATCGCCGCGATTTCGATCGCCCTGGCCGCCACGATCGTCGCCGCCGCGATCCTCTCGACCGTCTTGTGGATCCGGTCGGAGCGCGCGCGGCGTGACACCCGCCGCCAGCTCGTGGCGACGCTGGTGGCGGGCGGCGTCGCGCGGCTGGACGCCTGGGACTGGGCGGGCGGTCTGCTGTCGTTCGTGAAGGCCCTCGAGCTCGAGCCGGATCGGGCCCGCGAACGAGAGCATCGCGTTCGCATCGGACAGGTGCTCCAGCGCATGCCACGGCTGGTCCGGCTGTGGCCGCATGGTCTTCGAGTCAAATCCGTGAGTGTGTCCACACAGGGCATCGTCGCCTCCGCAGGGACGGACGGTATGGTCCGCTTGTGGTCGATTCAGACCGGACGGCAGATCGGCGAGCCATTGCGCCACGACGGTGCCGTCAATCATGTGGTGTTCTCGCCCGACGGCACGTGGCTGGCGAGCGCCAGCGGCGATGGGACGGCGAGGATTTGGCGCGCGGCGGACGGGGAGCCTGTCGGCCAACCGCTTCGGCACGAGAAGGGGGTTGCCGATGTGGCGTTCTCGCCCGATTCACTCGTCATCGCGACGGCCGGGGCGGATGGCTGGGCCAGGCTGTGGCGCATAGGCAGCGATACGCCCTTCGTGCAGATCGACTTGGGCGCCCCGCTGTTACGGGTCGTCTTCACCAGAGACGGATCGCGATTTGCGGCCGCTGCTACGGCAAGGACGCTCAACCATTCGCGGTGCGCGTGTGGTCTGCCAAGGATGGCACGCCCGCTGGAAACTGGATTCGTGGGCAGCCCGGCTGGACGCTGGACGACATGGATTTCGCGGCCGACGGAGCGCACGTGGTCGCCGGGGGATATTTGGGCTGCTACTGCGTGCGCCTCTGGAACGCGTCCACTGGCACGCCGGTCGGCGATATGTTCGTGCACCGCAACGCGATCGCGTCGGCGCGCTTCAACGCCACCGGCTCCTTGGTCCTCAGCGCCGGATACGATCGCGTGGTCCAGGTCTGGACGGTGCCCGCCGGGCAGCGCGCTGCGCCACCCTGGACGATCGGCGGGTGGCCTGAATCGGTCCGGTTCACGGCCGATGGGCAACTGCTGGCGGCGACGGTTAATGGAGGTGTGGAACTGGTGTTTCCCGGCTCGAGCGCCGCCTACGAGACCAGCCGGTTGTTTCCAACGTTCGCGCACGCGGGCCCGGTGACATCGGCGACGCTCGATGGTTCCAGACGTTTTCTCGTGACAGCGAGCGGTGACGGCGCGGTACGCGTGTGGGATCTTTCGCCCACGCTCGTCGCTGAGGCCCCGTTTGCATGGTACGGGTCCAGGTGGGGCTCGACGGTCATCTTCACAGACGGCGGACGTCATCTGGTGTCGATGCAGCGCATCTTCGACACGACATCCGGCCTGCCGGTGATTCCGCCGCTGCGTGTGGACACCAACAACGATTATTACCTGACGATCTCTCGAGACAGCCGGCTCGTCGCCACCTCCGGTCCGCGTCTGGTCCGTGTCTGGGACGCGACGACCGGAGAGCCGGTCTCGCCAGTCCTCGAACACCGGGGGGACTTACATTATGTGAACCCGCTTGCCTTCTCTCCCGATGGCCGGCGGCTGCTGACGTTGAGCAATGCCGATGGAACCGGTGAGGCCACGATCTGGGACATCGCGACCGGCACGCGCGCCGTCACGTTGCAACACGACGGGAAGATCACGGCCGGCGCGTTCAGTCCAGACGGCGCACTTTTGTTGACCTCGAGCACCGAGCGAGACGTCAATTTGAGGGTTTGGCGGCTCAATCCGCAAACGCTGGCCTTCTCCGGGCGACACCCGGAAGGCGTGTACTCGGCGATGTTCGACGGGCCTGACCGGATCGTATCGGTGGGCTTCGATCAGCGCGTGTTGGATTGGCGCCTTGGGTCCACACTGACATCGAGCGAACTGCTCGAATTGCACAGCGAGCCGACGCTGCTCGATATCGTCGGGCGGACAGTGATCGCCGGCGGGCGCGGCGGTGACGTCCGCGCGCGGACGATCGGGTCCGGCGCTCCGGCAATCACGAACCTGTCGCAAACGGGCGCGGTGATGTCGGCAGATATCTCGCCGGATGGGGAGTGGCTCGTCGCGAGTGGGGACGACGGGCGCGCCCACCTCTGGAACTGGCGGTCCGGCGAACGGCTCTCGCCCGTGTACCGAGCGGGTGGCCCGATGTACAGCGTCAAGTTCTCGCCGGCGGGCACGACGTTCGGAATGAGCCTCGCAGGTGTACATCTCCAGGAGCTGATTCCGGATACACGGCCGGCCGGCCTGCTGAACGACCTGGCAGAGCTTTTGAGCGCG
This sequence comes from uncultured Acidobacteriota bacterium, assembly GCA_963816795.1. Lineage (GTDB taxonomy): Bacteria > Acidobacteriota > Vicinamibacteria > Vicinamibacterales > SCN-69-37 > CAWFLT01. The sequence continues at coordinate 903,903 of CAWFLT010000014.1, forward strand.
CGACGACTGGCCAGCGCGAGCGATAGCCCGTTGCGGCTGGAAGATCTGACGGCGAGATGGAATCGTGTCTCAGTGGCCGACGCCAGAGGTCGCGTCCGCGGCGCCGGCTTGGCATCGCAGACAAGCGTCAGCCGCTCTTTTTCGTGGGAACTCGGCGCTCGCCCTCGATCACCTGACGTCGCTGCGAACGAACAGTCGCCTGTCGTGGACCGACATCATGATGACGCTCGCCGCTCAGGCGCGAGCCGGTCGGTGGATCGAGGCTGGACAAGAAGTGCAGCGCCTTGCGTCGGCCCGGGACGCCGCGCCGGAGTTGCTGTTCGTCGAGGCCGTTGCAGAACGTCGTGGCGGTCAACACGCATCGCCGCAGACCTGTCGCGGGCTCCTCACTCAATACGCCGCGACGCGGAATCCCGACCGCGTTCTCTGGATCCTCAGAATCTGCCTGCTCGAACCCAATGCCGCCGCAGAAGCAACGTGGGCAGCAACTGCCCGGTTGCTCGACGCAGTCGTCAATCTTCGAACTTACGGCACACGGGAATCGCTCGAGGGAGCCGTCGCGGTCCGCTCAGGGCGATTTCGTGAGGCCATCGATCTCCTGCAGCGCGCCATTGCCGCTGGTGAACGCACGCCGCACACGATGCTCTTCCTCGCGATGGCGCTGGCACGCACACACAGGCCAGCCGAAGCCACGAAGTGGTTGGCCGAATCGGAGAAGTTCACCTGGCCCGCGGAGAACGCGTTTTTCCAGAAGGCGTTCCGCGATGCCTGGTTCGAGGCGGAAGCGGTGATCCTCCGCGACGAGGTCAGGAAACTCCTCGAACGGTAACCCACCCGTCACATTCCGGCGCCGACCCTGTAGATCCCTGACAGCACGTTGTGAAAGGCGTGCGTCGTCGAGGGTCCGACAAAAAGGGGGGCGTCATGCGCCTGTTCGCGAGAACCGCATGCGTGGTGGTCTGTCGTCGTTGCCGGGTTGACGCTCGCATCCGCGAGCTCAAACAGCCTGGTCGGGCATCCAGGCGAGTCGATGCGGGCTGCGGTGAACGCTGCTCCGCGGGCGGCTGCCGCCGATTCGGTGATCACGTGGAACGAGAACGCCGCCAAAGTGGCCACAGCCGCGTGCCTGCACATCAGCGGGAACGGCCTCGCCGAGTCCCGCATGTATGCCATGGTGCACGTCGCCGTGCACGACGCGGTGAATGCCATCGATCGCCGATCGCGCCCGTACGTCTTTGACGCGACCGTGAACGGACCCGTGTCGGTGGATGCGGCCGTGGCCGCGGCGGCACGTGACGTGCTCGTGTCGGTCATCGCGACGTTACCCGAATCGCCGGCGTGTGTGGCGAGCGGAATCCTGGAGGCCAACGCCCTCTATGCTGCCGCGCTCATGCCCATACCCAGCGGACCGGCCCGGACAGCGGGCGTCGCCGTGGGGCAAGCCGCGGCGGCGGCCATTGTCGCGCTGCGAGCCGGCGATGGATCCGAGACGACGACGTGGCTCGATTTCGACTATCCCCAGGGGACCGAACCCGGAGAGTGGCGCTTCACGCCCGATGGCCCGCCCCTGGCGTTCGCGTCCAACTACGGCCAGGTGAAGCCGTTCGTCCTGAAGCACAGCGGACAGTTCTGGCCGGGGCCGCCCTACCCGCTCCGCAGCAAGAAATACGCGGACGATTACAACGAGATCAAGCTGATTGGCGGCGACGTCCTCACCACGCCGAGCACACGAACCCCGGACCAGACCGAAATCGGGGTGTTCTGGATCGAAAGCTCGCCGTTGGCGTGGAATCGCCTCGCGCGCGCGGTGTCGGTCGACCGAGGGTTCGATCTGTGGGAGAACGCACGGTTGTTCGGGTTGTTGAACATGGCCATGGCAGACGGCTACATCGCGTCGTGGGAAGTCAAGTATCACTACAGCTTCTGGCGCCCGATCACGGCGATCCGGGAGGGCGATGACGACGGCAATCCAGCGACCGAGGGCGACCCGAACTGGACACCGCTGCAACCAACTTACCCGATACCCGATCATGATTCGGGGCACGCGGTGCAAGGCGGCGTGGCGGCAGAGATCCTGAAACACGTGTTCGGCACCGACGATGTGTCGTTCACGGCGTGCAGCACGACGGTCGGTGCCGGCGGGACGTGTACGGACGCGATGCCGGTGATCCGCACGTACTCGAGCTTCTCTCAGGCCGCGGACGAAAACGCGCTGTCGCGGATCTACATCGGCATTCACTTCCGGAACGCCGTCGAGGCAGGCGTTGACCACGGACGACACATCGCCGCGTATGCCGTTCACCAGTTCATGAAGCCGGTGCGGTAAACGTTCGGAAATGTCCGGCGCCACGGTCATGCGGCACGAGTCAAGAGGTTACTTGCCGGCGAGCGCCCGGCGCGCTTCGGTGAGTTCCGGAACGTTGAGCGTCCGCGTGTTTCCACAGCTCGAGGAATCGGCGGTATTCGGCGCGCGCGGCGTCGGGATCTCCGGCCTGCTCGAGCAACCGCGCCAGCCGCAGCAGGTAGCGCGGTTCGTAGAGCGACACCAATTTCTGGTCCGGTCCGTTCGCGAGCAGCCGTCGATGAGATCTCAATGGCCGCAGCAAGGTCGCCGCGAGCGTGGGCCGCGCGCGCAGGGCCGTCTCGAAGAATCAGGTTGTTCGTCAGCACCGCACCCGGGATGTCCAGTGAGATACCGCGCCTCGTCGCCTCGCCGGCGGAAAATGCCATGGCTGCACCGGCTGGATCTCCGCGCACGAGCGCCAGCTCTCCCTGCAGGAACCAGTGCCAAAAGCGATCGACCGGGTGCGACGGCCGGAACGTGCGAGCCTGCGTATCGGCACGCGCCTCGGCCTGGGCTGTACGACCCTGGCCGAGATCCGCCAGGGCGCCCAGCGTCTCTGCGATCAACGACCAGTGTCGCGCGAATCCGGCAGGGACGGCGGACAGCGGGTCACGGACCGCCGCGATCTCGCGCTGCACCGCCGCGTAATCCTTTCGCTCGAGTGACAGCCCTGCCGACGTGAGATGGATGCCGGCCGCGATGAACATGTTCTTGTCGATCTGCGCACGCGCCAGTCCGCTCCGCAGGATGCGCTCCGCCTCCGCATGGCGGCCCATGCGAGACACCAGGAACGCGTGCACATGCACAATCGACGGCTTGGCGGCAATCGCCTCGTCGTACCGTCCCAGCATGCCGAGGGCGTACGCGAGCCCGCTGCCTGACGGAAAGCCGGGATCGATCGCCAGCGCCCGGGAATACGACTGGACGGCCTCGACGGCGTCGCCCAGCGACAGGTAGACGCCGCCGATGCTGTCGAAGGGACTCGGCTCACGGGGCGCGAGCCGTGCATACTGCTCGAATTCGGGGATCGCTTCGGCCAGCCGGCCGGCCTCGGTCAACGCGAACGCGTACATGTTCCGCGTCTGGGGCGACGCCGGAAGCACGGTGGCCCCGGTCCGTGCAATCGTCAGCAGCTTCTCGAGATTCGGAAATGACCCCGGAGATCGGATGGTACAACCCGAATGCCACAGAGTACGCCTCCTCGACGTCGGGAAACCGGGTGAGCAGTTCGTCGAGGAGCTGCGCCCGGCGGCTGGGATCGCCGCGTGGGTCAGCCTCGAGCGCAACGGCGAGGAGCAGACGATGCCGTTCGCTCAACTTCGCGGCGTGTGCTGATGCGTTGCCGAGCGCCCGATCGCGGGCGGCGATCTGCCCCAACCCTTCATAAGCCGATGCCAGACGCAGGTGCGCCTCGGCAAATGCCGGATCGATCGCGATCGCCTGTTCCAGCCAGGTCACGGCTTCCGGCCAGCGCGCGTTCACGCTCGCATCGAGCCCCCTGGCGTACAAGCGGTACGCAGCAACCGACGTGGATGACACGTCGCCAACTGGCGGGGTCTTCGCCAGCATGAACGCCGCGGCAACGATGAGCGTCGTCAGCACCGCGGCCGCGATCAAGGCGGGCCACGTCGTCCACGATCGCGGCGAAGGCGCGGCCGCGGTTCTGGCCTCCTCGAATGCTTCGACGAGTTCCTCTGCCGATTGAAACCGTGATTCTGGCGCCTTGTCCAGCAGCCGCATGACGATGCGCGACGACTGAGGCCGGCACGTCCGGGCGGGCCGTTCGAAGATCCGCAGGCTCGAGCGTGAGCGTCGCGTTCAACCGTTCGACGACGCTGTCTCCCTGGAACGGACGCTCGCCCGACAGCATCTCGAACATCGTGACGCCGAGCGCGAACAGATCGCTGCGGCGCGTCGGCCTCGTGACCGAGGATTTGTTCCGGTGCGATATACCCGGCGGTTCCGGCGAGGCCGGAGACCGTCACGCCGGCCGACTCCGGCGACGCTTCCCACGGGGCGGTCTTCAGCCTGGCCAGGCCGAAATCGAGAATCTTCACGCCGCCATCGGCGCGGAGGAACACATTGTCCGGCTTCAGGTCGCAGTGGATGATCCCGCGCGCGTGCGCCGCCGCAAGCCCACGCGCCATCTGGGCGGTCACGGCCGCGGCCAGATCGATTGACAGCGGTCCGCGTTTCAGGCGCGTGCGAAGGCTCTCGCCGTCGACGTATTCCGACACGATGAACGGCACGCCGCCGTGCTCGGCGACGTCGTGCACCGACAGGATGTTTGGATGGTTCAGCGAGCCGACCGTTCGCGCCTCTTCGGCAAACCGTCGCGCCCGCTGCGGATCGCTGGAGAGGTGTGGCAGCAACAGCTTGATCGCGACATCGCGATTGAGCCGCTCGTCGGTGGCCCGCCAGACCTCGCCGACGGCGCCGGCGCCGAGCAGCTCGCGGACGGTGTAGAGACCGAGGCGCTCGCCCGGGCAAAGACTCCATCCGTCGCCGGCCATCGCGCGCGCCAGCCGCTCCAACGCCGGTCGCGTCAGAAACTCCCCTGAGCTCTCGGCTGCGGTGAGTAATGAGACGACGTCGCGCCGCAACGGTTCGTCCGTCCCGCACTCCCGCGCCAGCAGAGCGGCTCGGGCGTCAGTCGGTAGCGGCAGCGCCTCGGTGAACAGGCGATCGAGTGCCTGCCATCGGTCGGCGCTCATGACGCGCCGGCCGCGCCCGTCAATTCGCGATACAACCAGGCGCGCGCGAACGCCCAGTCGTTCTGCGCCGGTGCGGAGCGAGATGCCCAGCGTCTGGGCCGTTTCTTCCATGGACAGTCCCCCGAAGAAACGGAGCTCGACCACGCGCGCTTTACGCGGGTCGTCGACAGCCAGCTTTTCCAGCGCATCATCGATCGCGACCAGCCCGGCGTCGGGTTCGGCAGCCGCCAGCTCGATGTCGTCCAGCGACACGCGCACCGCACCGGGCCCGCCGCGACGCTCGGCGCGGCGGCGGCGGGCAATGTCCACGAGGACGCGCCGCATCATCTGCGCCGACACCCCGAAGAAATGGCCACGGTTCTGCCAGCGGACACCCTCCCACCCGATCAGCCGGAGACACACCTCATTGACGAGCGCGGTGGCCTGCATGGAGACCCCGGAGCGCTCCCCGGCGAGACAACGGAGCGCAATGCGGTGGAGCTCGTCGTAGACGAGCGGTACGAGCTGGTCGAAGGCCGCTTCGTCACCAGCGTTCCATGTGCGAAGCAGGACGGTCAGGTCGGCGGTCGCAGACTGCGGGCGAAGCTCCATCGAAGACCGGGGCATTTTAGAGCCGTTCTCACTTCCGCGCAGAGCAAAACCGACACGAACAGGCAAGTGAGAACGGCTCTAGCAGCGGGTTGCACGTTCGAGACGCCGGTTGCGCCTTATGTCAGGGGCGGACCCAGCGTCACGAAGACGCTGTGTCGCCGCGCCTCCCTGGAGGTGTTATGCGTGTGACAGTTCGATTCCAGGCGGTGGCCGGCGTGCTGGTCTGCGGCATCGTCGCGTCTGGCTGCAGTTCATCGGCGACCGCTCCTTCGCCGTCTGCTGCGGCGGCTTCGCCATCATTGAGTGGCGCCGGCTCGGAGCTCGGCACCCAGCAGCCGAACCTCTCGATTGAAGATCTCGCCAGTCGAGGCTGGGACTGTCGGCCGGCGCCGTTCCGTCCCACTGTGGTCACGTGCAGCCCTCCGAATCAGACCCATCCCGTCAGTCTTCCCGGGCCGCCGCCACCTGATGACCGGCCCGCCGCGATCACGTTGCTCGTGTTTGATAACGGCGTGTTTGCGGGCACCAACCTGCTGATTCGATCGGATCTGTACGGCGGCCAGCCGTGCAAATCGACGGGCGGCCCCTACAACTTCATCGGCCGGATTGGCTATTACGAGTGTCTGCATCAGTTGCAGGGGAGCTGATCCGCGACGCGCGACCCGAGGGCGCGGCAATGACAGCATTGCCGCGCGTCCTCGCCTGCCTCCGGTGACGGAATACAATGCGCTCTGGCGGCGCCTATGGGCACCTTGCTGTCTGACTTTCACCGCGCGGTGCGGCTCCTTCGTACCAGCCCCGGTCTTGTGCTGGTGAGTGTCCTGTCGCTCGGCCTCGGACTCGGCGTCAACCTGACGCTGTTTACGGCCATCCGCGCGGTGTTCTTCCGCGAGCCCACGATCGCCGAACGCGAGCGGGTCGTTGGCGTGCAACCCGGCAACAGCAACCAGTTCTCGTACTTGAACTACCGCGACCTCCGGGACAGTGGGATCTTCGAAGCGGTCGCCGGATTCCGCCAGATCCGTCTGAACCTTCGCACCGGCGATGAGGTCGAGCGCGTCGATGGACTGGCGGTCACGCCGGACTTCTTCGACGCCGTGCGCATTCCGCTTGCGCTCGGCCGTGCGTTCGGCGCGGTGGAAGCCGCGCCGGAGCGAGAGCCGCGCGTCGCCGTGATCAGCAACACCTTCTGGCGCCGCCGCTTCAACGCGAGCCCCGCCGGCGTCGGCCGGGAGATCACGCTCAACGGAGAGTCCTTCACCGTGATCGGTGTTCTGCCAGAACGGTACCACCCCGTGACCATGCTGTCGGACCCCACCGTTTACGTTCCGGTCTCGAGGCTCGTACTTCCGACGATCGGCGATCGCAACAACGGCAACGCGTTGAACGTGCTGGGATGGCTGCGCCCTGGCATGACGCGCGAACAGGCGCAGGCAGCGATCACCAATCTCGGCTCCGCGCTCGCACAGCACTACCCAATCGAGAACCGTGACATGGGCCGGCCCGGTCGCGTCGTCTCTCTGGTCGGACGAGAATTCGACGACTCGTCCGTGAGGCTCGTCGCTCCGGCGATCCTCCTCGCGCTCTTTGGATTGGTGATCCTCAGCGCGTGTGCAAACGTCGCGGGCTTGCTCCTGGCCCGCTCCGCTCATCGGCAGCGGGAGATCGCCGTCCGGACGGCGCTTGGCGCCAGCCGGGTGCAACTCGTCCGAATGTTGCTCGCTGAAAGCTTTACCCTCGCGCTTGCCGGCGCCGCCGCCGGGGCGCTTCTGTCGCTCTGGCTGATGCACACGCTGAACGTCATCGCGTTGCCTGGCGCCGGTGCGGTCGACCTCGCACTCGAAGCCGACCTGTCATATGCCGCGTTCGCGCTGCTTCTGCTGATCGTGACTGGGTTACTCTGCGGCATCGTCCCGAGCTGGCGCGCGACGAAGACGAACGTCGTCGCCGTCATCCAGACTGGTGAGAGTTACGGTTCGACCGGTCGTCTGTGGCTCCGCCACGCGTTCGTCGTCGGTCAGGTCGCCGCGTGCGTGATCCTGCTCGTGCTGTCGTCTCTGATGCTTCGGAGCCTCTTCCGAATCACGTCGATGGATCCTGGATTCGATCTCGACCGAGGCCTTGTTGCCAGCGTACACCTCGACGCCGCTCGCTACGCGACCGATGGCGGCCTGATGCTCGGCGAGCGGATCGTCGAACGCCTCGAGCAGTTGCCCGGAATCGAGTCGGCGAGCCTGGCGAACATCCTGGTGCTGGGGACCGAGAGCAGCGCCACGCGCTTTCAGACTGAAACGCAAACGGACACATCGCTGAGCCCTCGCACCTTTATCAACAGCGTGAGTTCTGGATACTTTGCGGCACTCGGTATTCCCATCGTGCGTGGGCGCGACTTCGACGCCCGCGACCGCCAGGGAAGCCCGCCGGTGGTCATCGTCAGCCAGGCGTTCGCAGACGCGTATTTCCCCGGGGCCGAACCACTCGGAAGACGCGTGCGACAGTCGACCGATGCGCCGTACGCTGAAATTGTTGGAATCGTGCGCGACCACAAGTACCAGTCGTATGGTGAAGCCGCGACGCCGATTCTCTATTCCGCGTACGCGCAGCAGCCCCGGGTGTCCACGCAGGTGCGGCCGGTCGTCGTGCACGTCCGAACGACCGTGGCACCGGCGTCGCTCCTGCACGCTGTGAAACAGGCGATCGCGCAGATCGACGCGACGAGCTCGACCGATGTGCAGACGCTCCGCGACGGCGTCGGAACCGAGCCTGCTGTCCGCCGCCTTGGTGGTCAGCTCCTCGCAGCGGCTGGAGCGCTGGGGCTGCTGCTGGCGACGATCGGTCTGTACGGAATGATGGCGTTTGTCGTGGCCTCGCGCGGGCCGGAGATTGGGGTCCGCATGGCGCTTGGCGCCAGCACCGGCCGCATTCTCCGAGGCGTGCTCGGGCAGGGGTTGAAGCTCGTGACGATCGGAATCGCCATCGGCGCCGTGCTGTCGCTGCTTCTGTCGCATGCGATGGCCGGCCTGTTGGCGGGATTGAGCGCCGCCGATCCGATATCGTTCGGCGCAACGGCCGCCTTGCTGGTCGTCGTCGGCCTGGCCGCGTGCTACCTCCCCGCCCGGAGGGCGGCACGGCTGGATCCGCTCGCGGCCCTGCGAAGGCAGTAAATCGAATCGCAAAACGTACGTAGGGCGGGCCGGGTTGGGGCCCGCCAACTGTACGCGGATTGCAGCCCAATCCGCGCTACGCGTTTGGAAAATGCCCTACAGCTGATATCCCTTCGCGAGTGTCGAAAACGCGGTCACCTCCGCCGCCTGGCGCGCTGCATCCCAGCCAAGCTCGCCGGCCATCAGCCGGGCCACTTCGGGCGACATGGTTTCCGCCGCGCGTGCATTGAGGAACAACGCCCGCGTGCGGCGCGCGAGCACGTCCTCGACGGTCCGCGCCATCTCGTGACGGGCGGCCCACACGACTTCGGCGCCTGTATACGGCAACTGCGGATGGAGCGGCACCGCCAACGACGGGGTCGCGCGCATCAGATCTTGAATCGCTGGCGCGTCAGACCCGTAGACGCCGAGCGGGCCAAACCGATCCGCGTTGGTGTGGTATCCGTGGACGTTGAGCGTGCGCGTCACGCATGGCCGCTCCGCCAGACGCCCCAGATCGGCCGCCTGGTCCACGGTGTGCTCCGCCATGTTCCGGTAGGTCGTCCACTTGCCGCCCGTCGTCGTCAGCAACCCCGAGGCGTCGATGTGAATCGTGTGGTCCCGCGACAACGCCGCGGTCAACTTCCCGTCCCCGCTCTTGACGAGCGGCCGAATGCCGACGAACACGCTCAGGACATCGTCTCGCGTCGGCGCCTTGTGAAGGTACTGGCCTGCCGTCTCGAGGACGAACTCGATCTCCTCCTGCAACGGCTGCGGCTCGAGCGTTGGCGTCGCAATCGGCGTGTCGGTGGTGCCGACGAGGGCGTGCCCGTGCCAGGGAATCGCGAACATCACACGGCCGTCTGCCGTGTGAGGCACCATGATCGCCGCTTCGGACGACAGAAAGGAGTGGTCGAACACGAGGTGAATTCCCTGGCTCGGCGCGATCAGCGTCCCCGCGTCGGGCTCGGCCAACCGGCGCACCGAGTCGGAGAACGGCCCGGCCGCATTGACGATGACGCGCGCGCTGATCGTCCATTCCCGGCCGGTTTCCTGATCGACCGCGACGATGCCATCGACGAAGCCGTCGGCACCCTTCGTCATCGCCACGACGCGGACGTAGTTGACCAGCGTCGCGCCCTGTTCGGCCGCGGTCTCCACGAGGTTGATGAGCAGCCGCGCGTCGTCGAACTGTCCGTCGTAATAGACGACCCCGCCACGCAATCCGTCGGTCTTGATCGTCGGCAGCCGCGACAGCGTCTCTTCGCGGGTCAGGATTTCGGACGTGCCGAAGCCGTACTTGCCGGCGAGCACGTTGTAGATCTTGAGTCCAAGCCCGTAAAAGGGCGCCTCCCACCAGTCGTAGTTCGGCACCACGAAGGCGAGATTGCTGACCAGATGTGGTGCGTTCTGCCGAAGGAGGCCGCGCTCCTTGAGCGCTTCCATCACCAGGGCGATGTTGCCTTGTTCCAGGTAACGCACGCCGCCGTGCACGAGCTTGGTGCTCCGGCTCGACGTGCCTTTGCCGAAGTCGTGCTGCTCCAGCAGGAGCACGTCGTAGCCGCGGCACGCCGCATCGACCGCGATGCCAACGCCCGTGGCACCGCCGCCGATGACGACCATGTCCCAGGGATGGTGACGATCCTCGAGCCGCGCGAGCATGTCCGCTCTGCGCATGCTACTGACTCCCCGGGATCCATTTCTTAGATCGGTTCAACGCCTCGTTCCATTCCGCGCGGCGCGCCGCCACCGCTGACGATGGCATGGACGGCTCGAAGCGTCTGTCGACCTGCCAATGCTGAGCGAGTGCGTCGATCGAGTCCCAGAATCCGACTGCCAGGCCGGCAAGGTACGCCGCGCCCAGCGCCGTCGTCTCGGTCACTTTCGGCCGCACGACAGCGACACCGAGCAGGTCGGCCTGAAACTGCAGCAGGTGGTCGTTGGCCGCCGCCCCGCCGTCGACGCGCAGCTCCGACAGGTCGATTGCGGCATCGTCCCGGACGGCCTGGAGCAGGTCGGCGACCTGAAACGCGATGGACTCCACCGCCGCCCTGGCGATGTGGCCGGCTTTGGTGCCTCGCGTGATCCCCACGATGGTCCCACGCGCGTACGGATCCCAGTGCGGCGCGCCCAGGCCGGCAAACGCCGGCACGAGGTAGACGCCGCCGCTATCCGGCACCGACGACGCCAGCGCCTCCACCTCGGACGATTCTCTGATGATGCCCAGTCCGTCGCGCAGCCATTGGACCACCGCGCCGCCGATGAAGACGCTGCCTTCGAGCGCGTACATCGTCTTGCCGCCGATCTGCCAGCCCACCGTTGAGAGCAATCGATTGCGTGAGGCGACCGGGTGATCGCCGGTGTTCTGCAACAGGAAACAGCCAGTGCCGTAGGTGTTCTTCGTCAGCCCCGGGGAGATGCACATCTGGCCGAACAGGGCGGCCTGCTGGTCACCGGCAATGCCGGCAATGGGAACGCCGCCGGCCCCGAGCGACGTCGAGACACGGCCGTAGACCTCGCTTGATGGACGGACGTCGGGCAACATGCTGGCGGGCACCCGTAACAACTTCAGCAGATCTTCATCCCATGTCAGCGTGTTGATGTTGAACAGCATCGTCCGCGAGGCGTTGCTCACGTCGGTGATGTGCGTCGAGTCGCTCGTGAGCTGCCACACCAACCAGCTGTCGATGGTTCCGAACGCCAGCTTGCCGGCCTCCGCTCTGGCACGTGCGCCGGGAACGTTGTCGAGAATCCATGCGACTTTGCTGCCGGAAAAGTAGGCGTCGATGACGAGCCCGGTGCGTTCGCGAATGAAGTCTTCGTGACCGTCACGTTTCAAGCGATCGCAGAAATCCGCCGTCCGGCGATCCTGCCAGACGATGGCGTTGTAGACGGGCTGTCCAGTCTCCCGATCCCACACGACGGTGGTCTCGCGCTGGTTGGTGATGCCGATCGCGGCGATGTCTCGTGGCCGGAGATGTGCGCGGCCCAGCGCCTCGGTGACCACCGAGATTTGCGTCGCCCAGATGTCGCCGGGGTCGTGTTCCACCCAGCCCGGACGCGGGAAGATCTGTTGAAACTCGCGTTGTCCGACGCCGACGATGGCCGCGTCGTGATCGAAGATGATCGCGCGCGAGCTTGTGGTCCCCTGGTCGAGGGCGATGATGTACGGCATGGGGTTCTGCTGACTCCACGGATTACGGGCGGTACAGGGTCGATTCGATGCTCCGACGAATGTTCTGGGGACGTGACTGTCGCGCCAGGCCCATCTTGTAGGCCTCTTTGGCGACGCTCACCGCGATGGCCAGCGAGATCTTACGGATCTCGCGCATCGGCGGGTAGAGCGCGCCCGCACTGAGATCCTTCCGCTGCACCAGGTTCGCGAGCGTACGCGCGGCCACGAGGAACAGCTCGTCGGGCAGCTTGCGGGCGCGGCACGCCACGGCACCCAGGCCGATGCCGGGGAACACGTACGCGTTGTTACCCTGTGCCGGCCGGAACACCGAGCCCCGGTACGTCACTGGTGCGAACGGGCTGCCGCTCGCGAAGATCGCCCGCCCGCCGGACCATTCGTACGCCTGGTCTGCCGTGCACTCGGCCCTGGAGGTCGGATTCGACAACGCGAAGATCACCGGCCGCGAGTTGATCTCGCTCAACCGCTCGACGACCGCCTGGGTGAACGTCGCCGGGGCGCCGGTGGCTCCAATCAGCACGTGCGGCCTGATCGCATCGATGGCCTCGAGGAACCCGAGAGGCCGGTGGTCGTGCGCGTACGGAAGGTTGTGCGCCATCAGGTCCGAGCGCGCCTTCACCACCAGGCCATTCACATCTACGAACCACAGGCGGCGCCGGGCTTCGTCGGGGCCGAGGCCCGCGTCGACGAATGCCGAGGTCATCAGATCGGCGATCCCCGTGGCCGCCGATCCGGCGCCGAGGAACATGATCCGCAGATCCTTGAACGGCACGCCGGTGATACGCGTCGAGGAGTACACGCCGGCCAGAGCGACGGCTGCCGTCCCCTGGATGTCGTCGTTGAAGCAGAGCACGCGATCTCTGTACTTGCTCGAGCAGGGCGTACGCGTTCGGCGTCAGGAAATCCTCGAACTGGATCAACGCATCTGGATAGCGCGACTGCACGGCGGTCACGAACTCTTCGACCAGATCGAAGTACGCCTTGCCTTGCAGCCTCCGGCGCGGGTAGCCGAGGTACAGCACGTCGCGCCGCAGTTCCTCGTTGTTCGTCCCGACGTCGAGCGTGACCGGCAGACACGCGTTTGGATGAATACCGGCGCAGGCGGTATAGAGCGCGAGTTTTCCAATGGGAATGCCCATGCCGTTGGCGCCGAGGTCGCCAAGGCCGAGGATTCGCTGACCGTCGGTGACGACGATGACCCGGATGTCCCGCTGCGGCCAGTTGCCCAGAATTTTCCGGATGCGTCCGCGATCCTTTGGCGTGATGTAGAAGCCCTTGGGTTCCCTCGCGATGTGTGAGAACTCCCGGCAGGCCTCGCCAACCGTCGGCGTGTAAATCAGCGGCAGGAGCCGCTCGATGTGGGCGATCAGCGTCTGGTAGAACAGTTGCTCGTTCCTCTCCTGCAGTGACGAGAGGAGCGTGTACCGATCGATGTCGCGAGGCAGCCGGTCGAGGTTCGCCATCACCCGCTGCACCATCTGCGGCGGCGTCGCCACTTTGTACGGCAGCAGCCCGCTGAGGCCGAGACGATCCCGTTCCTTCTGGCGGAAGGTGATGGATCGATTGAGCGTCTTGTCACGAAGAACGTCGAACCCGCGCTTCATGGTGTTCGCATCATGCACGATGGCCTGTGATCCGCACAAACTCAATCCGCCGAGGAGCGGGGGGCCTCACCAGCTTGCGTGCGAAGTAAACTAGCCAGCGCGTTGAGCGTCATGCAAAAGGAGCCGTCATCCCGATGAAGACCGTTCGCCGATCTCGCGTGGCCCGTCAGCCACTCTCGAAAGCGCACCTGAAGGTCCACGAGGTCAGGAAGTGGTCAACGTACCTGAAATTGATTCAAGCGAACTACCTCAATTGGGCCTTCCGTGGACACGCGGGGGCGGAGTGGCAGCTGGTTCCAACGATCACTCGTGAATTACAGAACCGGCATGTGAACCGCAAGTATTGGCTCGAGCAGGAGCATCGCATCCTGTGGGTGTTCCAGCGGAAGGTCACTCACTACCTGAGCAATCCTCCGCACATTGGCGATACTTTCAGGTGGCTTGCGCTCATGCAGCACTCGGGCGCCCCGACGCGACTGCTCGACTTTACGTGGTCAGCCTATGTCGCCGCATTCTTCGCGTTGGAGACTGCGACCGATGATGCCGCCGTCTGGGCGCTGAACACTCCGGAATTGGGGACGTTTGCGTTCGGTCCAACGGTACCTGACGTCAAATGGCCACTGAGTCCTGGCGAGGCGATGAAGCCGTACCTGAAGGAGAACGCGCGAGTGGTTATTGGCGAGCCGTATTTCAAACCGCAGCGCCTGATTGCTCAGTCGGGAACATTCATCTGTCCGACCGACATTCACCAACCTCTCGAGAATCACCTGGCCTCCCGGGATGGTGTCATCGGCAAGATCGTCCTTCGTGGTCCGCAGATTCGGAAGGAAGCGCTCGCAGAGCTGTATCGGATGAACATCTCTCAGGCGACGTTGTTCCCTGATCTGGATGGACTGGCACGCTCGCTTCGTTACGAGCTGGAAACGCACTACGCCTACGACCCGACGGCGACTCGTCCGATACGCGCGCGCCGGCTACCTCGTCGTTGATCGCGCGACTGGAGATCTTTTCCCCTTTCGGGCAGGCGGCTTTCGTGCTCGCCGGGATGTCCGGTCCGTGCGGACGAGACGCTGCTCGGCGAAGGTCACGCGCAAGGCGGCACAATGCACGGCGGTCGGTGCCAGGAAATACACGCGGGTCACACACGTGAACTCCGCGCGGGATCGCAGGTATCGGATTGCCGCGTCGACCTGCTTCCGCGCGCTCTGGATCAGGTCAGCCCGCGCCGTGCCACTGCCGAGCAGCGGGAACAGAATCGACTCGAGGGGCGCTTTCGGTTCGTTGTGACCGGCCGTGCGATGCACGCCCTTCGTCGGATCGAAGTCCATGCGGACCAGCGCGTTGGTGACACATTGCTCGATGCCGGCAATCGGCTGGAACCCGAGGCCGACCACGCCGTACACCGCTGCCGCATGGAAGATCTGTTTGACCTCGTGCGTCTCGCTCAGCCGGCCGGCATCGGTCACGACGACCTCGCCGGGATTGACGACCTGCCGCCCCCGCATCTTCCTCTTGAGCTCGTTCGCGATGACGTCATCGACGATCGCGCCGGTCTCGTCCCGGCGGGCCCCCAGATACCGAATGGTGGCCGAGATACTGCCCTCGTAAGGCCGCGCCATCGACATGTTCAGGTTCTCGGAGTTGACCCAGACTTCTATCGGCTCCGTTCGCAGCGTCGCCGTCAGGTTCACGTGACGCAGATCGCCCATCACGATGCCGAGTCGCTTGCCGCGCAAGCCGGGGATCTCGTACTCCTCGACGTCGCTGGCGATCGGTGGAGCCCGTCGTACTTCGACGCGCAGTTCGGGCAGCATGCCGTAGACCAGACTGTCCCTGGCGCCGGAGAGCAAACCGTTCCGGATATACGCGGCGATCGTCCGCCGCGCCAGGTGCGGCTTCTTCTCGTCGTAGTCGACCGTGGCGAGCCCCGCGATGTTGAATGAGCTCTTCGTGCCTCGCCGGCGAATGAGCACGGTCACGCGATCCCGCAACGCGTGCCGAACCCCCAGCTCGTAGAACACGTTGGGGTTGGCCGCCGTGAGGTCCACGATGGCCACGTCGGCGTCAGCGATGAACTGAATCATGCGATCGTGGATCGAACCCGCGCGCAGGACCTTGTCAGCGCGGGTGACGGTGATCTGCAGGCCGCCTTCGTCCTGCGCCATCTTGACCGCCGGCTCGATGATGTTGTGGTAGACCTTGGTATCGAAGTTCAGCGTGTCTCCGCGCGCCGGGTCGGTCTTGATGTTGAACGGCATGATCGCGAAGCACGTGCGCTCGTCCCGCGTGTCCAGCCGCGATATCCGCGTCCTCTTCGGTGGCTTCTTCATGGCCGGGGCCCTCTCTCGAAGAACCATTGCAAGCCGATGATCGTTTTCGCGTCCTCGAACCGCTGCTGGTCGAACGCCTGTCTGCACGTCCGCGCGCGCCATCGTCACCAGGCGGATGTCTTCGTGCTCGGCCGCCAAACCGCCACCCTCAGAGACCTGTTCGGTCCCCGATGCCTCCACGAAGAAGAGCGAGACGCGTTCGGACGATCCGCCCGGCGACAGGTAGAAGGTCGAGATGGGCGTCACCTGCTGAACTCGATAGCCCAGTTCCTCTTCGATCTCGCGGCGGATGGCCGCATCGGCGGTCTCGCCCGCATCGACCATCCCGGCGATGATCTCCAGCAGCCAGCCAGGCCCCTTGTCCACCGTCGGGAAGCGGAACTGTTCGGTGAAGAGCAGGGCATCGCGGTCGCGGCGCCAGACGACAGCCGCGACCGAGTCGCCGCGTTCAAAGGACAGGCGCCGAACGGGCGGCGACATCTGGCCGTCGCGCAGTTCGAACTGCACCTCCGCTTCGTCGATTTTGAAGACGTCATCGAACACCCGCTTCCGGCGCAGCACGTTCACTTTCTTCATTTCCTGGATCCTCTGTCGGGCACGCACGGATGGTATCGCGAAGCCCAGTCCGGAGACCGGCAGTTTCAAGACCCCTTGTTTGTGCGGGACCAACTCCTGATAGACTCCGCGCGCCCCAGTTCATAACTGTGGGGGGAGGTGCTGATGAAAATTCGTTTGTCAATGATCGTGCTCCTGCTCGTCTTCGCGGTGTCCTGTGCGCAGCCGGGATCGTCGCCAACGGCCCCGGCGTCGGCGGGCGGCTCGCTCATCGCAAGCCAGAGCACGCCGCTCGAGGCGACGATGCGGTTCGGTAATGACAGCGTCGGCTCGGGGTTCCCGACGCCGTCCGGGCACGATCAGTCCGGTCACGCGCGTGACAATCTCATCCCGCGCACGGTGGTCATCGACCGCGGTGGCACCGTAAAGTTCGAGATGGGCGGACCCGTTCATCAGGTCGGCATCTTCGCCGACGGCACCGAGGTCGGGGACATCGTCCGGACGAATGCGTTCAACAAGCCGGGCTGTCCGCCGGTAGCGGCCGCCAAGTTCATCAACCCCGCCGACAACCCCACGACCTTTGTCGCGATCACCGGCGCGCCGCTGTGCGATTCGACCCAGGCCGATCAGCCGATTCAGTCGTACAAGTTCGACAGGCCAGGGAAATACCTGGTGATCTGCATGTTCATCCCGCACCTCGATCTGGCGATGTACGGCTGGGTCGTCGTGCGCGATCGCTAACCCACTGAACTACTCTTGAATCCCCGGAGCGCCGTCCAATTGAGGACGGCGCTCGTTCGAATCTCACCAACCGCTCATGAAACGGTGAGGACTTCCCGCGCCACAACGTGGGAGGTTATTCGGATGAAGACAATGCTTTCTGCCGGGTCGCGGCAGTAGGGCGGGCCGGGTTGGGGCCCGCCAACTGCACGCGGATTGCAGCCCAATCCGCGCTACGCGTTTGGAAAATGCCCTAGATTCCCAGCACCCGGGAAGCCAGTGCGGTGCCTTCCACCCGAGCTCGGATCTTGGCAAACGCAATATCGCGTGACGTGGACATGTCGTCGCTGAAGGGCGAAAAGCCGCAGTCGTCTGTGGAACCGAGCCGGCTCGGATCGATGAATCTGGCGGCCTCGAGGATCTGATCGCGGACTTCTTCGGGCGATTCAACGCGCGGGTTGATTGGATCGGTGACGCCGACGAAGATCCGGCGCCCCTCTGTCGCGTGCGTCCCCAACATCCGTAGCACCCGAGCGCGGTCCGGCTCGCTCGCCAACTGGACAAAGAAACTCCCGACGTCGAGCCGGAAGAGCGCCGGCAGCAGCTCCGCGTAGTCGACGTCCGCGCTATGCGTCGAATCACGGTCGCCACCCGGACAGGTATGCACCCCAATTCGGCGTCGGTCCACCGACGAAAAGTGTTCCAGTACGCGGTTGTTGAGGTCGATGAAGGCCTCCAGAAGACGCTTGGACGGGTCGAGCTTGATCGCGAGCCTGCCTTCGGTGAAATCAATCTGGACGGTGGCGTCCGCCGAGAGGCATCGCTGAATGTCTGTTGCCGCCTCGCGCACGAGGTCGTCAAGGAAGGCCTCCCGCGGGTAGCCGGCAATGCCATTCTCTGGATACAGCAGTGACAGCGCAGATGCCGATATCACGGCCTGCTTCAGCGGAATGTCGGTGTGCTTTCGTGCGCCTTCGAGATATGTGGCGGCGTAGGTCACGTAGCGGAACGGACCTCCAGTGAGCACCGGAAGCTGTCGCGTGTGGCCGTCCTTGAACGGGATCGTCACGCCACCACCCGCCAAGAGCTCGGATCCCTGGACAGGATAGGTCGCAAAGCTCGGCTTTCGCTGCTCTCCGTCGGTGATCACGGGCGATCCGGTCGCCTCGAAGCGCCGGAGGGTGTCGCGCACCGCATCGTCGAGAATCGATTCGAGCGACTCGACCGAGACTCGACCGGCCGTGAACGCCGTCAGACTCTCGACCAGTTCGGCGGGCCGTGGAATGCTGCCGATCGGTTCTGTAGGGAGCATGGGCCCGCAATCTACTCGTAGATGGCGGGCCGGTCAACCCGGACTTGGCCAAGATTCGTTTAGCACCAAAGGACGATAGCCCGCTCATGGCATCCTCGCTATAGTCGCTCCCTGTCGGTACGGGTGTGAGAGATGGAAGAGCTCCTCGTCAAGTTCGCGCAGGGCGCCAAGATGTTCTCGGAGGCAGCCGCCGTGATCGTGGTCACGTTTGGCTCACTCGAGGCGTTTGTGATGCTGCTGCGGATGGCGGCGAGGCCGAATGCCACACACGGTGCTCGCAAGGCCGTCTGGCGGCGGTTTGGCATGTGGCTGCTCCTGGGGCTCGAGTTCGAGCTCGCCGCGGACATCATCGGGAGCGTCGTGTCGCCAACGTGGCAGGACATCGGCGAACTGGGCGCCGTCGCAGTCATCCGCACGTTTCTGAATTACTTCCTGGAACGCGATCTCGAGAACGCCGATCGCTCCGGCGAGCTTCCCCGGGATCCAGGAGAGCGACCGCGAACGGTTGCCGACGCTCCGGCACCGTGAACGCCCGATAACCAAAAGCCCAGCGACATGGAAGAAATCGTCACTCGCCTCGTCACTGACCTGATCGGACCGGATCACGGGCCCCCTGAGTTTCCGTCTTTTTCTTCAGCCCGGCGTCGCCGCGTACCTTGCCATCCGCGACGGCATGGCGGACGCACGCGCAGGGCGGCCGCCGCACTTCTGGCGTCTGGTGACCGGGCCGCCGGAGGCGCGGAAGCGGCGCGCCCGGGAGACGGTGAGGGCCGTGTTGAAGGTGTTCATCCTGGCAGTGATCCTCGACTGCGTGTACCAGTGGCTCGTCTTGCGATGGGTCTACCCGGGCGAAGCGATGCTGACGGCGACCATCCTCGCCATCGTCCCTTATGTTGCCTTGCGCGGCGTGGTGAATCGTGTCGCGCGAAGATGGACTCGGCCCGAAAGCGGGGTGTCCCGATGACCGTCGGCCATGCCGATCTGCCGGCCGCCACGCGGCTGGCCGTCGACCGCACGCGGTTGGCCTACGAGCGCACGTTGATGGCGTGGACGCGGACGGCCACCTCCCTCATCTCGTTCGGCTTCACGATCTACAAGTTCTTTCAGTATTTACGCGAAGGACAGCCCGTTTCGGACACGAGGGTGCTCGGACCGCGAGGATTCGCGCTGGTGATGATTGGCATCGGACTGACGGCACTCGTGTTCGCGACGGTCGAACACCGCCGGAGCATGAACGCGCTCAGGACGGAATACGGTACGGTGCCGTACTCGCTCGCAGCAGTCGTTGCAGGTTTCATCGCCGTGCTTGGTGTGGCCGGCCTGCTCAGCGTGCTGTTTCACTGGTAAGCGGACGTTAACGAAAGGACGATCGATGGCTGCGAAGAAACCGAACATCCTGATTCTCTGGGGCGACGACATCGGCTACTGGAACGTCAGCGCGTACAACCTCGGCCAGATGGGCTACAGGACGCCCAATATCGACCGCATCGCCAAGGAAGGGGCGCTGTTCACCGACTGGTACGGCCAGCAGAGCTGCACGGCCGGCCGCGCGTGTTTCATCACCGGCCAATCGGGCTTCCGGACGGGCATGCTGAAGGTCGGCCTGCCCGGCGCGAAGGAAGGCCTGCAGGCACGTGACGTGACGATCGCCGAGCTGCTCAAGGAGCAGGGCTACATGACCGCGCAGTTCGGCAAGAACCACCTGGGCGACGCGGACGAGACGCTGCCGACCGCGCACGGGTTCGACGAGTTCTTCGGCTCGCTCTATCACCTCAACGCCGAGGAAGAGTTCGAGAACGAGGACTACTTCAAGGATCCGGCGCTGATCGAGAAGTACAAGACCCGCGGCGTGATCCACTGCTGGGCCAATCCGGACGGCACCCAGAAGATCGAGAGCACGGGTCCGCTCGGCAAGAAGCGCATGGAGACGATCGACGAAGAGGTCACCGCGAAGACGCTCGACTATCTCGAGAAGGCGAAGAAGGCCGACAAGCCGTTCTTCCTCTGGTGGAACTCCACCCGCATGCACATCTTCACGCACCTGAAGAAGGAGAGCCAGGGCAAGACCGGGCTCGGAACCTATCCGGACGGCATGGTCGAGCACGACGGTCACGTCGGGCAGATCCTCGACAAGCTCAAGGAGCTGGGCCTCGACGACAACACCATCGTGATGTACTCCACCGACAACGGCGCCGAGTGCTTCAGCTGGCCCGATGGCGGCACCACGCCCTTCCGCGGAGAGAAGAACGAGAACTGGGAGGGCGGCTATCGCGTGCCCTGCGCTCATGCGGTGGCCCGGCGTCATCGAGCCCGGCACCATCAACAACGACCTCTTCTCACACGAAGACATGCTCCCCACGCTGCTGGCGGCCGTCGGCGTGCCGGACGTCAAGGAGCAGTTGCTCAAAGGCATGAAGGTCGGCAAGAAGACGTTCAAGGTCCACCTGGACGGCTACAACATCAGCGACCGGCTGGCGGGCAAGGGGCCGAACCCGCGCAACGAATTCTTCTACTGGAACGACGACGGCTCGCTGGTGGGGCTGCGCTTCAACAACTGGAAGGTCGTGTTCCAGGAGCAGCGCAGCCATGGCTTCGACGTCTGGCAGGATCCGTTCACGCCACTGCGTTTGCCCAAGATCATCAACCTGCGCTCCGATCCGTTCGAGCGTGCGGAGCATGAGAGCATCGGCTATGCCCGATGGAGAATTGACCGCACCTACCTGCTCGTGCCGGCGCAGGAGTACGTCGCGAAGTACATCGCCACGTTCAAGGACTTCCCGCCGAGCCAGAAGGTCGGCAGCTTCTCGCTCGATCAGGTTCTGGAGCAAGCTCACGGCGGCGAGCACCAGCGGAAGGTAACAGGAGACACGCCGGATTGGCACGCACACAGCACGCGACGGCCGGCAGCCAGAATCGGCTGCCGGCCATGACGTGGCGACGGCGGTCAAAGACTTCTACGAACGGTATCCGTATCCGCGGCCGATCGACGATCTCGACAACTATCGACGAAGCTGGCAAGACCCGAACCGACGCCGCGCGGACTTCCACCTGTTCTGGCCGGACAAGCCGTACACGGAAGAGCGCACGATCCTCGTCGCCGGCTGCGGAACATCGCAGGCGGCGAAGCACGCCGCGCGCTGTCCCGCGGCCCGGGTCATCGGGATCGACGTCAGCGCGACCAGCGTCCGGCACACGGAAGATCTCAAGCGCAAGTACGACTTGCGCAATCTCGCGGTCCATCAACTTTCGATTGATCGTGTCAGCGATCTCGAGCTGACGTTCGACGAGATCGTGTGCACGGGCGTTCTGCACCATCTCGCGAACCCTGAGGCGGCGCTCCGGGCACTGCGCGACGTGCTCGACCCGGACGGAGCCATGCACCTCATGGTGTATGCGCCGTACGGACGGGCGGGCATTTACATGCTGCAGGAGTTCTGCCGCCGCATCGGCATCCAGGCCGTCCGACGACGAGATCCGCGATCTCATCGTCGCGCTCGGCGCGTTGCCGGCCGGACATCCGCTGGCACGCCTGCTGCGCGAGGCCCCGGACTTCCGGCAAGAGGCGGCGCTGGCCGACGCCCTGCTGCACCCGCAGGATCGCGCGTATTCGGTGCCGCAGCTTCTGGACTTCATCGCCGGCGCAGGGCTCACGTTCAGCCGCTGGGTCAGGCAGGCGCCGTACAGCCCTCACTGCGGGGTGATGGCGCGGCTCCCGCAGGCGTCGAGAATCGCCGCCCTCGAACCGGCACAGCAGTATGCCGCCGCCGAATTGTTTCGCGGCGCGATGATGAGCCACAGCGTCATTGTCCGCCGCGACGATCGCCCTGGCCGCTCGGCAGCGATCGGTTTTTCCGGCGATGCGTGGCTTGACTACGTGCCCGTTCGAGTGCCGGACACGCTCTGCGTTCAAGAGCGGCTGCCGCCGGGGGCTGCGGCGGTCCTGATCAACCGGGCTCATACAGACACCGATATCTACGTGCCGATCGACGCGCGCGAGAAACGCCTGGTCGACGCCATCGACGGGGAGCGCAGCATCGGCGAGATCGCTGGCGACGAGCAACGCGATCTCTGCCGCGCACCTGTTCGAGCGGCTCTGGTGGCACGATCAGGTCGTGTTCGACAGGTCGCGCCACCCGTGAGAGCGCGCGACCATCGCGCGGCCACGAGGACTGACAGTGCTCGACACCACGGCTTCCAGCGGCAGAAGATGGTGAATGCGGCGAGCGGCGCCGTGTCAGGGAGGCTCTCGTGAGGTTGCCGGCGTCCAATCCAGACATCAGTACAGCGAACGCGGCGGCGTCGCCGGGCGATGCTCCGTTTCCCGACATGGTGTGGATTCCGGGCGGGACGTTCCGGATGGGTTCCGACAACGCACTATCCGGAAGAACGCCCGGTTCACCAGGTGACCGTGGACGGCTTCTGGATGGACCGAATGCCGGTGACCAACGAGCGCTTCGCGCGCTTCGTGGCGGCCGCCGGCCACGTGACGTTCGCGGAAATCCCCCCGAAGGCCGAGGACTACCCGGGCGCGTTGCCGGACCAGCTGTTCGCGGGGTCGCTCGTCTTCGTCAAGCCGGGCGGCCGCGTCGATCGCCGCAACATCGGCAACTGGTGGCACTGGATGCGCGGGGCCGACTGGCGGCACCCGCGCGGTCCCGGGAGCACGATCGAGCCACTCGAGGATCATCCTGTCGTGCACGTGACGTTCGGCGATGCCGAGGCGTTTGCCCAGTGGGAGGGCAAGTCGCTGCCGACCGAAGCCGAGTGGGAGTTCGCGGCGCGCGGAGGACTCGATGGCGCGGCTTACGCGTGGGGCGAAGAGTTCCTGCCAGGCGATCGTCACCTGGCGAACACCTGGCAAGGAGAGTTTCCCTGGCAGAGCGTGCTGGCAGACGGCTACGAAGGCACCTCACCGATTGGTGTGTTTCCGCCGAACGGCTACGGCCTCTATGACGTGATCGGCAACGTGTGGGAATGGACGACGGACTGGTATCAGCCGAAGCACCCGGCAGAAGTCGTGAAAGCGTGCTGCATCCCCAGGAACCCTCGAGGGCCGCGAGCGGAGGACAGTTACGACCCGCATCAACCCGAGATCCGGATCCCGCGCAAGGTGCTAAAAGGGGGATCGCATCTGTGCGCGCCAAACTATTGCCGCCGGTACCGGCCCGCCGCTCGCTTTCCGGAGCCGATCGACACGTCCACCTGTCATGTCGGGTTCCGCTGCATTGTCAGACCGGCCAGAGAACAGGTCCCGGCCTCAGCGTGATCGCGTCCGTGCAGAAGCTCGCAACTCCGTGATGGCACTGACCGCCGGCACGCGGCTGGGACCGTACGAAATCGTGTCCGTCCTGGGCGCGGGCGGGATGGGAGAGGTGTACCGCGCGAAGGATACGCGTCTCGGACGCGAGGTCGCCATCAAGGTCCTGCCCTCCGGCGTCGTCGCCGACCCGGATCGTCTAGCGCGGTTCGAACGCGAGGCCAAAGCCGTCTCGGCCCTGAACCACCCGAACATCGTCACCCTTCACGAGGTCGGCGCGAGCGACTTCGGCCCGTACCTGGTCCTCGAGAAGATCGATGGCCGCTCGCTCCGCGAGCTGCTCGGCGACGGCCCGATGCCGGTCCGCCGCATTCTGAGCTTCGCCACCCAGATCGCTGAAGGACTCGCGAAGGCGCACGCCGCCGGCATCGTGCATCGGGATCTCAAGCCCGACAACGTCATGGTCACCGGCGACGGTTTCGCCAAGATCCTGGACTTCGGTCTGGCCAAACTCGTGCATCCGGAGCTCGGAGGCGGAGGCACCGAGCGTCGCGACGACGCTGGCCGGAGACACGGCCTCCGGAGTGATCCTGGGCACGCTCGGGTACCTCTCACCTGAGCAGGCGTCGGGCAAGCCTGCCGACTACCGTGCCGACCAGTTCGCGCTCGGAGCGCTGATCTACGAGATGGCCGCGCGAGAACGTCCGTTCCGACGCGGCACCGTGCTCGAATCGCTGGCGGCGACGATCTCGGACGAACCGGATCCGGTGCGGGCCAAGCGTCCGGATCTGCCGGCGCCGGTCGAATGGCTGATCGAACGCTGTCTCTCGAAGGATCCTGGCGACCGCTACGCCTCGACGTCAGATCTGGCCCGCGACCTCGCAACGTTGCGCGATCACCTCTCCGATCTGACGAAATTGCCGGCGGCCGGAGTGACAACGGCTGGCGGGCGCGTGCTGCGGCGCGGATGGGCGCGATGGACCGTCGCGCTCCTGACGGCGGCCGCAATTGCGGCTGCCAGCTTCGTCGTCGGAAGACAGACGACGGACACGCGGCTCGTGCTCCCATCGTACCGGCCGCTCACGTTTCAGCGTGGGAGCATCACCGGCGCGCGGTTCGGTCCTGACGGCAAGACCGTGTACGACAGCGCCGCGTACGGCGACGAGCCCTCGCGCGTCTTCGTCACGCACCTCGAGCGGATCGAGTCGAAGCTGCTCGATGTGCCGCCGGGATTTCTCCTTGGGGTCTCCTCCAAGAATGAACTGGCGCTGCTCCTGACGAACGAGCGCGCAGCCTACGGGGTGCGCGGGACGCTCGCCCGGGTCCCCGCCGTTGGCGGCACGCCCCGTCACTTGGTCGATGACGCGATGTACGCCGACTGGGCGCCTGATGGCGAGCGACTGGCGGTGGGACGGCCGAACGGAGTGTGTGAGTTCCCCATCGGGCGACAGTTGGCGAATCGCTGTTCGATGCCGCGCGTCTCACCGCGGTCCGATCACGTCGCGTTTGTGACCGCGGACCCCCTGGGAGCCCGCGTGGAGATTCAGCGGTTCGACGGCGGACGCGTCGCCGGCAACGACATGCCGCAGGTGTTCGGCCACGCGTGGTCTCCCGACGGCCGTGAGGTCTGGTTTACGGGCTCCGAAACCGGCAGCGCCCACGATCGCGCGCTCTACGCCCTCAGCCTCGACGGCTCGCGGCGGCTCGTCGCGCGGATTCCCGGCGGGATGTCCGTGTACGACGTGGCACCAGACGGCCGGAGCGCCCTCGTGTCCACGGGCGGCGGATGGTTCGGCATCAACGCGGGAACCGCCGGCGGAAGCCGCGAACAGTCGCTGGATCTCTACGGTCGATCCGACATCGCTGGGCTCTCGGCCGACGGGAAGTGGCTGCTGCTCAATGAGACGCGGGAGGTGGGGACCGGCACGCATCTGCGATCGACGGATGGCGAGAAGACGCTCCAGTTGAGCGGCGACGCGGCACGCGGGCTGTCGCCGGATGGCAGCTGGGCGCTGGTTCAGCCACGCGGAGATTTGTCGCGCCTGGCGCTGCTACCCACAGGCGCCGGCGCCCAGCGCGACCTCGCCTTGCCTGCCGGCTTTGAGTTGGCGCCGTCTGAGTTCGCAAAGTGGTCCAGGGACGGCCGGCGTTTCTTCATTTGGTTGCGGCCGGTCGGGCGCACCGGCCCCTTCGGGCAACTGCACGCGTACGACGACGAACATGGATGGAAAGCCATCACGCCCGTCCTTCCAACGGGTCCGTTTGCCGTGTCCCCCGACGCACCGGCGATTGCCGCCCGAGACGAGGGTGGGGTCGTCGCCATCTACTCAATCGATGGCGGGGCGCCACGGCGCCTGGACGGCGAGCGGGGGCGGCCGACCCACTGGACCGCCAATGGACGCGAGTTGTTCCTGCTCGGCGACGAAATGTATCCGGCGCGCATCTATCGCCGCGACCTCCAGAGCGGGCAGGTCGGGCTCGTGCGAACGATCGCGCCGGCCGATCCTACGGGCGTGATGTTCATCAACCGGGTGTTGTTCTCGGCAGACGACCGGACCTACGTCTATCAATACAGCCGAGGGCTGAACGACCTGTACCTGGCGCGTGACCTGCCGGGGCGATAGCACGCGTGCCGCCTTCCGGCCTCAGCGCGCGGACGGTGCATTGGCGCCCCGCTCAGCCACCAGTCTTCTTCACCCGGAAGTCCGGACTGCCGTAGAAGATGTAATCGGCCCAGTCCTGAGACTTGATGCCGTTCACCTTCGCACGGCCGCCCAGAATCGCCTCAGCAAGCGTCTCCCCACCGAGCAGCGCCGTGTAGAACGCGCCCGCGAAGCCCTCCGCGCTGGCATCGCCGACCGGCCAGTACGTCCCAATGTAGTTCGCGACGCCCCCTCTCAGGAACGCTTCGGCGAGGCCAACGCTGCGCTCGATGCGCTGGCTCAGATCGCGAGTGACGTGCGCGCTCTCGCGCTTCATTCGCTTTCGCACGCGCGCCGATTCGCACGCGTTGAAGAACACGAGGGCCGGCAGGCTGCTCAGCTCGGCCAGCTCGGCGCCGGTGAGGGGCGCGTCCGAGCAGAGGATGCCGCTGCGTGAAACACGCACGGGATCGAAGGACGCGTGACCGGCGTAGTGCAGGATGTCGTACTTGCCCGAGCCGAACTCCTCGCGCAGGCGCTTTCGGGTCGCTTCCTTGCCCTTGACCTGGGTGATCCGGACGTGCTGCCGCCCGCCAATCAGCTCCTGCACCCGCTGGCCCTCTTTTTCCGCGCCCTCCAGGTCTTCCGTCGGGTTCACCACCAGCAGGACCTGCAGCGATTCATTCTCCCGCCGCGCTTCCAGCCATTTCGCGACCGAGAGATTGGCCGCGATATAGCGCCGGCTCATGCCGCCGTCGAGCGCCGGAAACTTTCCGCCGACGGACAGGGTTTCCCACGGGATGCGGGAAGCCTCGGCGTCGTGCACGACCACGACGTGGTTGCCTGCACAACCCTTCAGACCGGCCACCGTCCTCTCGTCGAGCACCATCTCGGCCAGCGTGGTCCCAAATTTACCCAGCGTTCCGTGGGTGAATCCCGGAGTCTCGATGAACTTCAGGTAGTCGTCGAGCTTCGCCTTCGAGATGGTGACCTGTCCACCCATCACGGCGGCCTTCGCTCCTGTCGTCAGCAGCGCGCTCTCGATCCTGAGGTTCCCGCCCTCCGGAATGGCACGCACGGTCAGATAGATCGATGGCGGGAAGGCCGGCCCGGCGCCGCGCCGCGTGACGGGCGCGGGCGGCAGGCGCAGCTCGCTCAGCGTGACCTCCACGTTCGCGCACAGCTCCGTGCTGGACAGGCGGTAGAGCACCCACTTGAGGGTCTCGTAGCGCGTCTCGTCGATCTCGCACAGTGTGATCGAGCGGAACGACTGCATCTCGTCGACGTCGTCGAGCCCGCGGAAAAACCCGCGGAGCAGCGACTCCAGCGTCTGCTCGAGGTCGAGCCCGGAGCCCGCGCCGATGGGGACGGTGACGAACTCCTCGACGTTGATGCGCGCCAGGGTACGGGCGACGTTCTCGGCGACGGTCTCGAGTACTTCGAGGCTGAACGCGTCGAAATTGCCCAGCCCGGCAAACACCGTGAAATCAGCGCTCACGTCGCTGCGGCCACCAGGCACGACGAAGATCTCTCCGACGGCGCTGGTGAACATGCGGCGCTGGCGAAAATCGCTGATCGCGCCGTTCATCAGCGCATCGATCGCGGACGCCGCTCCGGCGGGCGCCACGTTCTCGAACAAGCCGAGGACGTAGGCCCGGTTCTTCACCTGTGTGATGCTGCCGCGCGCGAGCCGGATGTCGATCCGGCGCTGGCGCTTGCGGCCGATGACCAGCCCTTCGAACGCGGCGGCGGGGGTGGGCGACGCCGGCGCCGGGCCCGGCTCGGCGGTAATGCCGCCGGCGGTCGCCGGTGCGGCCAGCTCGGCCATCACGTTGCGCAGGTCGGACGCGGTCATGCGCTCCGCAGATCGTGTCGCCTGCGCATTGAAGCGGGCGCGCAGCTCGCTCTCGGACACGGTCACGATGGCGTCGCCGCGGGTCTGATCCCAGTGATCGGCGAGCAGCGAGGTCTCCCCTGTCCGCAGGATCTCGGCGACCGCGCGGTGGACCGTGCCGTTCTTTGGCAGCGAGCCGTGCTCCTCCGCCAGGTAATAAGTCCGGACGTTTGGCAGGACCGCGAAATCCAGCGGCACCGTGCCGTCGCCGGCCTGCGAGCGGTCGAACACGAACTCGTTCTTTTCCACGCGCAGGCCGACCGTGGTTTCCTGGTCGACGCCGGCCACCATCACGAATTTCGCGGGATCGATCGCGAACTTTTGCTGCACGCCCGGTGCGGCGGCCAGCACGGACGCGACCGGCCGCGCGCCGCCCGACGGCCACTTTTTCACGTCGTAGAGATCGATCGCGCTGAACTTGGCGCGCTGGGGCAGCATCTGGGTCAACCCCGGAGACGTCGCGAAGATCTCCGCAAGATCCTCCGGGTCGTGCGAAAGATCGAGCTTCGCTATCTTGTTGAGAAACGGATAGACCGCCCGGAATACCATCGCCGGAGCGAACGAGCCGAAGTTGGGCGTGCCGAGCATCACGAGGCGCTTGAGCTTGTCCATCCCGTGGTTGAGCGCCGCCCGGGCCACAAGCCCCCCCATGCTGTGCGCGACCAGAAAGACTTCGTCGGCCGGATCGGCATTCACCTTCGCCGCCAGCTCCCGCCCGAGCTCCGGAATACTCAGGCGCCAGTCGAACGGATGGAAATCGGCGTCGAAGCCCTGGTCCTGCAGAAAAAGCTTGAGTTTGAGGTAGGTCGACAGGTGCACGTCGATCGCCCGGATGTCGAGCGTCCCGGGCAGCTTCAGGTGCTTGAGGCGCCCGAGCAGGATGTCGAGGAAGTCCACCCAGATCGTGTCCGCGCCCCCGTTCCCCTTCATGCGCGCGAGCATCGATCCCAGGATGCCGGGCAGGATGAGCACCCGAGGCCCGCCGCGCGTGCGCCGGCGCGTCGCCCGCGCTGCGAGCTGGCGCAGCTCCGCATACTCGGCTTCGCCGAAGTACGTCTGAAGCGTTTGAGCGTGGTCCCCGGAGAGCAGCGCGTTCTCGATCTCCCGGCCGGTCAGGCGCCGCTCGGCCTCGCCGCGCGTGGGCACTCGCAGCGACATCGCGCTGAGCAGCGCCGGATCGAGCCCCGGCGGCAGGGCGCGTTTCCCGGCAGATCTGGAGGATCGGCGTGGCGTCCTGCGGCGGGCGGACTTGCGTGCCATGGCACTCTCCTTGAACGCGGTTGCCGGCGCCCAGGACGCCCGCGGCCGCATAGCGTAGCACCATCCTGCGCCCGCGGGCAAGGCCCAGGCCGGGGTCGAACCGCCGCCCTTCCCTTTGGTCGACGTCGTGTCGCCCACTTTGACGAGGCGGAACGTCTGGCCGGAGGAAAAGCCGGTACTCGATGGAACGCGTATTACCCGAGACGGCGATCGCGGCCTCGGCATCGCTCTCGATTCGGTAGGTCGGGGCCTCCGGTGGGTTCATTTCTGTCGTTCCGTCCGATCAGGAAGTCGATTGGCGTCGTGCCGTGGACGGTTGGCGAACAGCTTGTCGATGCGAAGCCTCGGATTTCTGTAGCCGTCCAAGATACACCCGGTGCCATCCGGCGAGCCGTAGTTGTTCGCCATCAGTTCACCGCAGGCCGCCGTGCTCTCGATGTGCAGGTGGAACTGGCGTTGCGCGATTGGATGGTCACACTTGACCGTTCCGGCGCCGCCCAGCGCATCGAGATCCCGGTTGAGATAAAGGAACGTGATCGGCGCGACGGTCGATTCGACGCAGTAATTGATGTCGCTGGTGTTGCCAGGGTCGGCGAGGAGACGAAAGTCCACGTGCCTCTCCGAGGCTCGTCGCTCACGACGTCGTACGCATCCTCGATGACGAACCGGGTCACCCCGGTATCGGGGCGTGAGGCAGCGTGCAGCAGGGGCACAGCGGCAGCCAGAACGAGAGCCGGCAAACAAGCGGCGAAGTCGAGGAATTCTGGGAACGTCGGTGGGCATCGGGGTTCTCCTTGCTCCCCTAAACACCGCGGGGGGGCGCAATCGCACAGTCCGTGCCCACTTCTGGCGGGAGATTCAGTTTCGACTCGGAGGGGCTCGCACCTATCATGTTCACGACCGCGATGTCAGACGAACCCGCTCCGGACGAAGGACCGCACGAGCGATCTGCTGGACCGGGCGCGCGCCGGCGACGAGGCCGCGCTCGGCGCGCTCTTCGAACGTCACATCCCGCGTCTCCGAAAATGGGCGACCGGGCGGCTGCCCCGATGGGCCCGCGACATCGCCGACACGACCAGATCTCATCCACGACACCATCATCGTGACCATCAGGCACCTCGAGAAGTTCGAGGCGCGCGGCGACGGCGCGCTGCAGGCCTACCTCCGGCAGGCGATCATCAACCGCATCCGCAACGAGCTGAGAAAGCTGGCGTCCCGCGGCGCGGCGGCCACGCTCGACTCGGGCGTGCCAGACGATGGGACGTCGCCGCTCGATGCGGCGATCGCGCAGCAGGCGTTGGAGCGGGCTGATGCCGCGCTCGGCCGCCTGAAGCCTGACGAACGGGAGCGCTCGGTGTCGCGCCTGGAGTTCGGCTTGAGCTACGCGGAGCTGGCCGAGGCGCTCGGCAAGCCGACGGCAAACGCGGCACGAATGACGGTGGTGCGGGCGCTCGAACGCCTGGCCGACGAGATGCAGCGTTCCGGATAACCGCGCCGCCGTGCGATTGCTGGCGCTTGCGTGTTTAACGAGGTGGTTAGTGCCCATGTCTCCCCATGGCGTCTGCTGAACGAGTCACAGCGCTGGCTGAGAGCGATACGCTGACGGCCGCCCGCTCGACTGGGGCTCCGCGGAGCAGAGCGCCTCCACGCCGGACGAACGCGCGGCGTAGCGGTGTTCCGCGACCTGGCGATCGTCGGCGGGCTGTTCGCGTCTGCATCGGCCACTCGGCTGAGCCTCCCCGGCTCGCTCACGGCCGCGCTTGAGCCCGGGCGAATCCTGGGGCTCGCTGCGCATCAAGGCCCACGTCGGTCGCGGCCGGTTCGGAGACGTGTACCGCGCCCGCGATCCCGCGCTCGATCGCGACGTCGCGCTGAAGCTGATCGACGAAGACCACCATGCGGTTGCCAGGCAGCGGTGATGTGATCGCCGAAGGCCGCCTCATGGCCCGTGTCCGCCATCCGAACGTCGTGGCCATTCACGGCGCGCAGCGCATCGACGACGTCACGGGCCTCACGATGGAGTTCGTCGAGGGGCGGACGCTCGAGGAAGAGCTCGCCGGCCGCGGCCCCTTCGGTGCCGATCGAGCTCATCGCGACGGGCCTCCAGATGTGCGACGCGCTGGCGGCCGTCCACGCGGCAGGGCTCGTGCACCGGGACGTCAAAGCGTCGAACATCCTCCGCGATCGATCGAGCGGACGCGTGATGCTCGGCGACTTCGGCACCGGCCACGACCTCGAGGAAACGGGCGCGCCGGCCGAAGGCCTGGTGGGAACACCCGCGTATCTGGCGCCCGAGGTCTTCGCCGGCCGGGGCGCCACTCCCCAGAGTGATCTGTACAGCCTCGGCGTGCTGCTGTTTCGATTGGCGACCGGCGACTACCCGTTTCGCGAACGGTCCATCCTGGCGCTTCGCGCCGCGCATGCCAGGAAAGCACGCGCGTCGATTCGCGGACGGGAGGGCGGGCTGCCGGAGCCGCTCATCGCGATCATCGATCGGGCACTCGACCCCGATCCGTCCCAGCGGTTCGGGTCGGCCGAGGCGATGGCACAGGCGCTGCGACGCTGCCAGAAACGACCCGCGCAGCGACGCGCCCTGATCTCGGCCGTCGCCGCCACGGCTGTGCTCGTCGCGCTGATCGTCGGCCTCGGTCGTGCGCTTCGGACGACCGCGCCTCTCCACTTCTCGGAGCGTGACGCCGTTCTCGTGACGAAGTTCGAGAACCGGACGGGCGAATCGATCCTCGACAGCGCGGTGGAGTACGCGCTCGAGCTCGATCTCGCCGATTCCGGCGTCGCGATCGTGGCGTCACGGGAGCGCGTGGTCGAGACGCTGGCGTTGATGAATCGCGAGCCGGACACGGTCGTGGACTGGCCAATCGGGCGGGAAATCGCGCTGCGCGACGGACGAATCCGCATCGTCATCGCCGGGCAGGTAGACCGGCTGGGCCAGGTGTATCGGATCAGTGCGCGGCTACTCGAGCCGGAGAGTGGTGCCGCGGTGGGGAGCGTCGTCGAGACCGCAAGCAGCATCGACGACCTCATGGGAACCATCAGCCGAATGGCCCGTGGCCTGAGGCAGCGGCTCGGCGAAGCAGTGCCGGCCCTGCCGGCGCCGGCAGCGGAGCTGCCAAAGAGTACGGACGCGGTCGTTCAGCGCGCTCAGAAAATACGCCGAGGCCCTGCCGGATCTCTATCCTGATGCGAATCCAAAGCTCGCCAGGCAATTACTGGAAGACGCCACGGGTGAAGATCCCGAGTTCGTGCTGGCGCACCTGGCGCTCGCCCGGGCGATTCAGCAGGGGCGTGATGGCGACCGGTCGGCGGCCATCGACAGCGCGATCCGCACGAGTGTCGACAGAGCGTCCGACCTCGTGCGTAGCACGAGCGGCGTCGATATTCATATCGTCGCCGCGGAGACGGAGCTCCTCCGCTCGATCCTTGCTCGAGGACCCGAGCGGGCCGAGGCGCGCCGGGCGCATCTCAGGCAAGCGGAACAGGCCGCGGAGATGTGGCAGCGGATGCAGCCGACGAGCGAGCGTGCCATCCACCTCTTGCTCGATCTGCATGATCGCATGAACCTGGCACGGTCGGTGGACCTGCCCCTCGTCCGGCGGCTCGTCGAACTACGGCCGAACGGCCTCGACGCGCTCCACCGTGCGGCGAACCGTGCGGCTCTTTCGGGCGAGATTGCCGAAGCCCACGAGTACATGGCCCGTGCCCGACCCCTCCTCGACCAACCGATCAGCGGACGTCGCGGCCGCCACTTCGCGCTCATGGGGCGATGGGGGCAGTTCGATCTTGCCTGGATCCGTGGCGATCTTGCCGAGGCGCAGGAGTGGGCGCGCCAGATCGACGCCATGCGCGCCGAGGAGGTCAATCCGACGCCCGAGTTCTCAGAGGCTGGCATCTGGTGCCATGTCGCGCTCGGGCAGCTCGACCGCGCGGAGACAATCGCGATGCAGATTCGGCAGGAAGTCCCGCGAGCGGTTCTCTCCGTTTCTGTCGCGAAGCGGCGGGGAGGTGGGCGCCGCATGCTCGAGATGGCTGCCAAACTGTTTCCAGATAGGTCCGGGTTGCAGGACGATCGCTACTGGGGAATCCGGCCTGCACTCGCGCAGTCCGCGGGAAACTTCACCGCGGCGCGTCGCGAGCTCGACGTCCTGCGTCATCGCGGCAACGTTGCCAAGATGACGCTCGACGTGATGGAAGCGGAGCTGGCGTTGGCCGAGGGCAACCCAAAGCGCACGATCGCCATATTTCAGCCGCTCGTGGCAAACCAAGGCCGGCTGATCGATGATGGATGGCTCGATAGATCCGTGGTGCTGGCCGAGGCGTTCACGGAAGCAGGACACCGCGACGACGCGATCCGTGTACTCGAGGACGTGTCGTCACGAAAGCGGGAGATCTTGCACCCGAGTACCCGCTTCGCGCACGAGTGGCTGACGGCCGCGACCGGCTGGCGCAACTCTATCGAGAGGCCGGCCGCGAGTCCGAGGCGGTCCCGATCGAGGCCGAGCTTCGGACCCTGCTCGCCGCTGCTGATGCCGACCATCCGATCGCTCTGCGTCTCGCCGGCGTCGGGGTTGGCAACGCGCCGACTCCCCTGCTCACGCGGCCGTCCGTGCCGCGCCGCTAGCGAGTCGCTCAGCCTTCAACCGCTGGTCAACCGCGCAGCGTGTTCGCCCGCTACATCAAGGTCACGCGACCGCGTCGTCAGCGGCCGGTGTCTTTGTAGCGGCGCGCATCGGCGGGCCGATTCCAGCGCTCATACAGCGACACCAGGTGCTTGCGCGCCATGAGCGTTTCGTCGGCCGTCGCGCCCCGGTTCGCGGCCAGGCGCTCATAGGCGGGAAGCAGGTCCTCTTCGGCAGCCGCGAAGCGCCCGGCTTCGACGAGAGTCGCGGCGACCATCACGCGCGCCGCGTCGATGCGCCAGTGGCCCGCCGGGTGAACGCGCTGCCGGACGTCGAGCGCCCGCCTGAAGTACCGCTCGGCCGCGCTCACCTGGCGCGCGCGGAGGCAGTGCTCCCCGAGGCCGGTGAGGGAGATCGCGACGTAGACGTCGAATTCGCCGAACTCTTTGACAGCGTCGGCCAATTCGGTTCGCCGTACCTCCAGCGCCTCGGCGAACCGGCGCTGGTCTTCGAGGGATCCCGCCAGCTCGCGCGATGTGACCAACGTCATCGGGTTTCCGCTGCCGAAGAGCGACCGCGCGTTCGCGACGGCCGTCCGAAGGAGCGGTTCGGCTTCCGCGGGTTTGTGCTGGGCACGCAGCGTCGCGGCGAGCGTCCGCGTTCTCAGCATCGTCTCGTCGTGACGATCGCCGTAGAGCCGGCGCGACATCTCGTACGCTTCCCGCGCGAGCGCCTCCGCTTCCGTCAGCCGGTCGAGGTCGCTGAGATCCCGGGCCAGCTCGAACAGGCATGTGCTGACGTCCGGATGATCCGCGGAGTAGAGCGCGCGCGCGGTTCTCAATGCCTCTCGGAAGAGGGGCTCGGCGCCGGCCGGATTGCGCTCGATCTCGTGAACGAACTTGGCAAGATGGAGGAGCGCGGTGACCCTGGGCGCCGACGGCCCGGCCACGCCCTGGCTGACGTCTACCGCCTCGCGGAACAGTTGTTCGGCGCGCCGATGGTCTCCGGCTTGATGCAGGACGAGTCCAAGCTCGTACAACCCGGACGTCAAGGCGCCTGGCGGCGCGCCGGGCTGGCTTCGACGAAGGCGCACCGCTTCCTCGAGCAGCGCTTGTGCCTGGTCGTATCGGCCCGTCAGGCTCAACACCCGCCCGAGCGCCTCGAGCGTCGCCGCGACGTCGTCGACGGGCGCGTTCAGGCGGCGTCTCCAGGCGAGGGCCTCTTCCAGCCGCTGTTGTGCGGCAGGATGATCCCCCTTGTTGGCATAGACCTCGCCGAGCCGGTGCAACGTTTCGGCCTGGGTCAGGGTGTCGTCACCCGGCGTCGCGCGTTGCAAGTCGAGCGCGCGCGTCAGGACGCCGATGGCCGGATCGTGCAGACCGAGATTGGCGTACACGCGCCCGAGCACGTTGAACAGGGCCGTCTGCGTGGCGGCGTCGTTGGCGAGCTCCGACCCGATTCGCGTCGCCGCCTGATCGAGGAGCTCGCGCGCGGTAATCGTGTCGCCCCGGCCGGCGGCCGGATCCGCGAGCTTGAAGAGATCTGCGACAAGGTGGGTGACGCGCGCTGCGCGGTCGGCTTCGACGCGCGCGCGATCCCGTTCGACCCTGACCGCCCTCGCCTGAAGACCCGCGAATACGGAAAACAGCGTCGAGACCACGAACAGCGCCGCCACCATGCTGACGCCGACTCGATGCCGTCCGGCGAATTTTCGGAGTCGATACGTCGCGGTGTCGGCTTGCGCGACGACGGGGCGGCCTTCGAGGAAGCGGCCGAGATCATCCGCCAGTTGTCCCGCCGACGCGTAGCGCCGATCCGGCTCGTTCCGGAGCGCCTTGAGCACGATCCGATCGAGGTCGCCATCGAGGCGATTGATCAGTCTCCGGCCGGTCGTTCTCCTCGCGCTCGCGATGCGTGCAATGGCCTGGCGGTCGGCGTCGGCCGTTGAGGTCAGTAGCTTCCGGACGGTCTCCGCCGGCGCCGGCGGCACAGATACGGATTCCGGCGCCAGCGCGGCTCCTGATGACCCGAAGGGATGCCGCCCGGTCAGCAGTTCGAAGAGGACGACGCCGAGGACATAGACGTCGGTGGCGGTGGTCACCGGATCGCCTCGAAACTGTTCGGGCGCCGCGTAGCCGGGAGTGAGGACGCGCAGTTCGCGCGCCGTCGCGTCACTGTCGGCGTGGTCGGGATCGATCAGCTTTGCGATCCCGAAATCGAGGAGCTTGACCTCGCCCGAGGCGTGCGCGACGAAGATATTGGCCGGCTTCAGGTCGCGGTGGACGACGAGCGACTGGTGGGCGTGCTGCGTCGCTTCGGCCACGCGCCGAAACAGGGACACCCGATCGGCGATCGTGAGCCGGCGTTCGTCGCAGTACTCCGTGATGGGACTCCCATCCACGTGCTCCATGACGAGATACGCGGATCCTTCGGGTGTGAACCCCGCATCGAGGAGGCGGGCGATGTTCGGGTGCGCGACGCGCGCGAGGATGTGGCGCTCCGCCTGAAAACGGGCCGTGCGGGCCGTTGACGAGCGGCAGGGCGGGCACGACCTTCAGGGCGACCCGCTGCTCGTACTGCCCGTCGGCGCGTTCCGCGAGATAGACCGTGCCCATTCCGCCTCGCCCGATGGGCTCCAGCACGCGCCAGTGTCCAAGTTGTCGCCCGGTGAACGGGTCCGGGTCCAGACACGGCGCCTCGTCGTGCACGAGCCGCTCGAGGGCGAACGCGCGGTCGGGTGAGTCGGCGGCAAGCATCGCCTCGACCTCGAGCCTCAGGGCGACGTCGGCGCCACACACACGGTCGAGGTACGCCGCCCGATCGGAAACTGCGAGCGCGGCGGCGCCATGAAAGGCGACCTCGAGCCGATGCCAGTGTTCCGCGTCGGGGGTCATCGCCGGCGTCAGGTGCCCAGCTCCTTGCGCAGCCAGGCCCGAGCCGTCGTCCAGGTCCGCTGCACGGTCTTGGTTGAAACGTCGAGCGCTGCCGCGGTCTCCTCGAGCGTCAAGCCGGCGAAGATCCGGCACTCGACAATGCGAGCGGCGCGAGGATCGAGCGCCTCGAGCCGTTGGAGCACGCCGTCCACATCGAGCACCTGATCGGCGTCGTCGTCGCGGAGGAGGCTCGGGCTCTCGCCCTCGAGTGAGACCGGCTGATCGCGCCCGCCGCGCTTCAGGCTCTTCCGGCGGCGGGCCTGGTCGACCAGCACGCGGCGCATCGCGCATCCGGCGACGGCGAGGAAGCTGGATCGATCGTGGGCCTCGACCTGACGCTGCTGCAGCAGCCGCAGATACGTTTCGTGCACCAGTGTCGTGGCGGAGAGGGCGTTGGGAATGGGCTCGCGGCTCAACTGACGCCGCGCGACCCCGCGCAGCTCGTCGTAGACGAGCGGGATGATGTGCTCGAGCGCGTCGGGCTCTCCGGAACGCCAGCGCGAGAGCCAGGTCGTGATCGGCCCCGGAACCGATGCGAGCATTGCGGCCAGTTCCTCGGGGCTATAGTAGCGGCCGGTCTGCACGCTTGCAAAGCATTCCGGCTCGCCGGACGGCGCGAACCGGTCATGTCCAGTTCCGTCGGTTTCTTACGCGATCACCGTCAGGAACCGATCTGTCCTGGAGACCACCATCATGACCCTTTGCACCGAACGATCACGGTTGGATGTGCAAGCCGTGCGACGGCACTTTCCCCTCCTGCGCACCCGCGTCCACGGCCAGCCGCTCGCCTATCTCGACAATGCCGCGACGACGCAGAAACCGGATGCGGTGATCGATCGGCTCACGACGTACTACCGGAGTGAAAACGCGAACGTGCATCGGGGAGTCCACACGCTGAGTCAGCAGGCGACGGCGATCTACGAAGACGCCCGGTCCACCGTACAGCGTTTTCTCAACGCCGCCGAGTCACGGGAGATCGTCTTCGTTCGAGGCGCCACGGAAGGCATCAACCTCGTCGCCCACAGCTATGGCCGGACGCACGTCGGTCCTGGCGATGAGGTCCTGGTCTCCATCATGGAACACCACTCCAACATCGTTCCCTGGCAGATCCTGTGCGCGGAGAAGGGGGCGCAACTTCGTGTGATTCCGATGACGGATTCGGGCGAGATTTCACTGGACCTGTTCGACCGGTTACTGAGCGAGCGCACGCGCCTCGTGTCAATCGTCCATGTGTCGAATGTGCTCGGCGTCGTGAACCCGGTGCGTGAGATCGTCAGGCTGGCGCACCGGCGCGGCATTCCGGTCCTCGTCGATGGCGCTCAGGCGGTGGCTCACCTGAAGGTGGACGTGCAGGCGCTCGACTGCGACTTCTATGTGGCCTCCGGACACAAGATGCTCGGACCGACCGGCATCGGCGTCCTCTACGGCAAGTCCGCGCTGCTCGAGGCCATGCCGCCGTACCAGAGCGGCGGCGACATGATCAGTTCT
Organism: uncultured Acidobacteriota bacterium; assembly: GCA_963816795.1. GTDB lineage: Bacteria > Acidobacteriota > Vicinamibacteria > Vicinamibacterales > SCN-69-37 > CAWFLT01. Next base: position 942,517 of record CAWFLT010000014.1, read on the forward strand.
GTGACGTTCGAGCGCACCAGCTACAACGTGTTGCCGTACAAGTTCGAGGCCGGGACGCCCGACATTTCCGGCGCGGTCAGGACTGGCGTCGGCCATCGACTTCCTGACCGGCCTGGGCCTCGACGCCATCGAGGACTGGGAGAGTGAGCTGGTCGACTACGCGGCTGCTGCGCTGGGCGGCGTGCCCGGTCTTCGGCTCATCGGTCCGCGGGCCGGGGATCGGACCGGTGTGCTGTCGTTCGTCGTCGAGGGTGTCCATCCGCACGACATCGGGACGATTCTGGATCGCCAGGGGATCGCCATCCGGACGGGACACCACTGTTGTCAGCCGCTGATGGAGCGGCTCGGCCTGCCCGCCACGGCGCGCGCCTCATTCGCGTTCTACAACACGCGCGAGGATGTCGATCGGCTCGCGGCCGGCCTTCATTGCATCGAGGCGTACCGGGCTGATCTCTACCAGAGCGAAATTCTGGAACACGACGCGCGCCCGCGGAATCTTCGCGCCATCCGCGGCGTGCCGCCGATCGCTCGCAATCTTCCCCTCTGCGGCGATCATCTCGAGTTCTATCTGCAGGTCGAGCACGGTGCGGTTACCGACGCCAGCTTTCAGGGCGTCGGGTGTGCGATTGCGAAGGCGGCGGCGTCGCTTCTGACGGAGTGCGTGAAAGGGAAACCGGTCGCGGATGCGGCCGCGCTGTGCGTGGCCGCCCGCCGGCTGGTCACGGCGCCAGCCGGACGCGCCGGCGGAGGATCTCGGCCCGCTCCTGGCACTCAAGGGGGTGAGACAGTTCCCTGCCCGCGCGGAATGCGCGTGCATGGCGGCGGACGCCTTTCTGGAGGTACTGGAGCCGCCCGGGCGAACTGACCTCGCACAGCCGAGGTGACCAGGACTCCGGCGGGCGGCTCTTGCGGTTCGCGGGCGGACAGGTCGGTCCTGTCCTGCCGCGTCAGCTCGATCGCTCGACCTTCCGCTCGTTCACGCGAGTGGCCGTCGCCGGGTCGTTCCGATCCTCGCGCCAGGTCGGATGGTGGAAGTGGATCACGAAGTCGCTGTTGTATGACGCGACGGCGTTGTCGAACGTCAGCGTGCCGATGGTGACGCCAGTTCTTGAAGGTGCGCCGCTCGTTGACTGCCGTGCCTGTCGTCTCGCCGTCGTCGGTGACCTCGATGTTGAAGGTGAGCGTGCGCTTGGGCGTCGGATCGCCCTTGTCGAAGATCTGCGCCATCAGCTCATCGCGAAAGTCGATGTCGCTCGCCCGCAATTCGCGGCTGCGTCGGCGCGACGAGCAATTGCATGAACGCAGGCGCCTTCCCCGGCTGCCCCGGCGCAAGGCCAAGCTCGGAAATCTGGTACAGCTGCCGGATCGACGGTTGCTTGTCGACGTGATTGAAGACCAGCCCGGTGACGAGCAGCGTCGGCAGTGCGCCGGCGCGTCGCGCCGCGGTCGTGTCCGGCGCATTCCGCAGGACCGCGTCGTTGATGAACTCCGTGTCGTCGCCGCCGATGTCCTGCTGCGTCATGAAGTTCGCCGTCCGCAGCGGCGTCGCGTGGTTCGGATCGGTCGTCGGGTAAATCTTCCCGACGAGCGACAGCGATCGCGTCTGACCGCGGCGCGTCTCGGTGCAGCACGTCGAGTACCGGCCAATCGCGAGCGCGCGGCTACCCTTGGCGAAGTAGCCGGTGTACGGCGTCTCCGCCGTGATCTGCCACGTGCCGATCAGGCAAAGCCCGTTGGGGTGCACGATCCGGCGAAAGCCCTGGCGATTGACGCCCCAGCGCAGATCCGAGCCGGAATCGAGGGCACGCGCGGATGCTTCTTGAAACGCGTGGGGAGGCCCGCCCGGCAGGATGCCCTGCGTGATGCCCTCGAAGGTGACCTCGTGCGCGGGAAACGGCGGCTCGCCCGGAGCGCCCCAGACCCGCTGATACGGGTTCTCGAACAACGCCTGAATCACCTCTGAGAATCGCGAGCCCGCATAGGCGCGATCCTCGTCGGTCATTCCCTGGGTGCCCAGGTCGAGCTTGGCCATGCGACCCTCCGCCGTCAATGAACCGGTTTTCGAACCGCTCTCGATCCGTGGAAGAGGCAGAGTGTAGCTCAGGCGGCTGACCGCTCGTCATCGAGCGAACCAACGGCTCTCCCGTGCGTAATTACCCAGGTGGAGGAATTCATGTCTTTACGCAAGATGTTCGTGCTTCCCGTCGCCCTGGTGATTGCCGTGGCGTCACTATCCGCGTTTCAGGCCAAGCCCGTCGACGTGACCGGCACCTGGACGGGGACATTCACCCGCGCTCCTGCTGGTGACCAAGGCGAGGCCCACCTCGACCTGAAGCAGCAAGGTGAGACGGTCACGGGGAAGGCGGGGCCAGGACTGGACCGGCTCGTGGACATCGCCAACGGCAAAATCACGACGGTCAAGGGCGTCACCAGCTTGACGTTTGAGGCCACACAGCCCAACGGCGTGGTCCTGAAATTCGACCTCCAGGTGGTCGAGGGACGCCTCAAGGGCAAGGCGACGGGCGAAGCGAACGGCGAAAAACGCGAAGCCGCCGTCGACGTCGGCCGTACGAAGTAGTCGCCACCGCCAGCAGGCGGTCACCGTACAGAGCACTCGGCGCCCACAGGTTCCGTTCGGACAGCTCGGCCAGCCGCGAACATCACATCCCCGGCCCGATCAGCCGCGCCTATAATTCCGCTCGTGTCAAATACTCCCACGCTGTTCCCGCCCGCAACCTTCCGCGATCGCCGACGACGACTTTCGACGGACGTCGGCTCTGGACTCATTCTCTTTCTCGGCAACGACGAAGTGGGGATGAACTACACCGCGAACGTCTATCCCTTCCGGCAGGACAGTTCGTTCCTCTATTTCTGGAATGTGGACCAGCCCGGGCTGGCCGCGCTGATCGACGTGGAGTCCGGCCAGGAGACGCTGTTTGGCGACGACGTCTCGCTGGCGGATGTCGTGTGGTCGGGACCGCAGTCGTCGATCGCCGATCGGGCCGCGCAAGGCGCGGTGGCGGCGACGGCCCCGGCGGCGGCCCTGGCCGAACACGTGGCCGCGGCAGTGCAGAAGGGCCGGCCGGTTCATTTCCTCGCGCCGTATCGGGCCGAACACACGGTGAAGTTGGCGGCGCTGCTGGGAATCGCCGTCATCGGCAGTCAAGGAAAAGCGGTCAACCTCGCTCCATCAGGCCGTCGCCGCGCAACGGCTCTATAAGACGCCTGAAGAAGTCGCGGACATCGAGCTCGCAGTGGACGTGTCTCGCGAGATGTACGTCGCGGCGATGCACTCCGCGGCGCCCGGCAAGAAGGAACACGAGATCGTCGCCGAGATCGCCAGGGTCGTCATGGCGCGCGGCTGCACGTACGCGTTTCCACCGATCTGTTCCGTGCACGGGGAGACGCTGCACAATCCGTTCTACGGCAACACGCTCGAGGCCGGCGGATGGATGGTGCTCGACTCGGGCGTCGAAACACCGTCGCGCTACGCCAGCGACATCACGCGGACGATTCCGGTCGACGGGACGTTCTCGTCGCAGCAGCGTGCGATCTACGACGCGGTCCTTCGCGCGCAGACCGGCGCGATCGCGGCGGTCGCGCCAGGCGTGCCGTATCGCGACGTGCACCTTGGCGCGGCGAAATCATTCGTGAACGATCTCACGGCCCTCGGCCTGATGAAGGGCAACGCCGATGAGGCGGTCGCCGCCGGCGCGCACGCGCTCTTCTTCCCGCACGGGCTCGGACACATGATGGGGCTCGACGTCCACGACATGGAAAATCTCGGCGAGGATCTCGTCGGTTACGGACCCGGCGAGCAGCGGAGCTCGCAGTTCGGCCTGAGCTATCTCCGGCTCGCGCGCCGCCTCGAGGCCGGCTTCGTCATCACCGTGGAGCCCGGTCTCTATTTCATCCCGGCCCTCATCGATGCGTGGAAGGCGGAGGGCCGGCACACCGCGTTCATCAATTACGCCGAGGTCGAGAAGTTCCGCGACGCCCGCGGTTGCCGCATCGAGGACGACGTGCTCGTCACGGAGGCGGGCAGCCGCGTGCTCGGACCGGCGATTGCGAAGACGGTTGCCGACGTCGAGGCAGGTTGTAAGACGTGAGGTACGACGGGTACGGTGGGTACGACGGGTACGTGTGGGTACAGGGAACAAGCTGGCGCCGGTCGTTTTCAAGGGAATGATGGCAGCGCGAGCGCGTTCCTCGTACCCGGCGTACCCTACGTACCAGCGTACCCGCCGTACCCGCCGCCGTTAGCTACCCAGGCGCCGTATAGCGCCGCTCGATGGCCTCGGTCACGGCCACGCGGCTGGCCTCCGCCGAAAGATCCGGCTTCGTCTCGACGTCGGCGACCTCACGCGCGAGATCGTTGTCCTTGATGGCTTCACGAATCCACGTGGAGTAGTCGCCTCGCTGGAGGTGGTAGGTCCAGGTGTCGTCGTCCACTCCATCCGCCATCTGCAGAAACATGCCGAGGTTCTGCGCGCGCAGCCGCAAGCTGCCTTCCGGTCCGCGAAAGTAGAAACTCTTGTCGGGTCCAAAGCAAGCTCGATGCCAGACCCGTTATCGGCCTTCGACGCGGCGGCCACGACGCGGATCGAGACCGGTTGACAACCCTCGCGTCCGGGCAGAGCATTTCAGGGAGTCCCTTCCCAGTGAGGCGTCCACATGTCGATTCGCGCCGTCAAGAAAGTCATCACTGCCAAGCCGACACTGGAAGGCGCCGGCGTGCACTTACGTCGCGCGTTCGGTTTTGGACAAACGTCCGACTACGATCCCTTCCTTCTGCTCGACGACTTCCGCAACGATGTGCCGGAAGATTACCTGGCCGGGTTTCCCTGGCATCCGCACCGCGGCATTGAAACCATCACGTACGTGCTCGCCGGCACGGTCGAACACGGCGACAGCCTCGGCAACCGCGGAGCGATTGCGGCCGGCGACATCCAGTGGATGACCGCCGGCCGCGGCATCATCCATCAAGAGATGCCGAAAGGCGATCGGCTGGCCGGATGCACGGATTTCAGTTGTGGGCGAATCTGCCGTCGGCGCTCAAAATGACGCCACCGCGCTATCAGGAAGTCAAAGCGGCCGACATCCCGGAGGTCACCGACGACGACGGCACGCACGTTCGTCTGGTGTGCGGTCATTTCTGGGGGAAACGCGGGCCGGTGGAGGGGATTGCCGCGGACCCGACTTATTTAGACGTGTCCGTGCCCCCGGGGAAAAGGAAGTCGCTTCCGGTCGAAACGATGCGCCATGCGTTTGCCTACGTCTTCGGCGGGTCCGGGACGTTCTGCAACGCGTCGGCACCGTTGGCGGTGCCGACGGAAGGCGTCGGATGGTGGCCGCATTCGATTCCTCCGGCTGAGGCCGATGACCGCTCGCTGATCCTGTTCGATCGCGGCGACGAAGTGGTGGTCCAGGGCGGCGAGCACGGCATCCGGTTTCTGCTGGTCTCGGGACAGCCGCTACAGGAACCCGTGGCCTGGTACGGCCCCATCGTCATGAACACGCAGGCTGAACTGCGTCAGGCCTTCGACGAGCTCGAGCGCGGTACGTTCCTGAAGGAAACAGACTGACGCATTCAGAAGCGCAGCCGGAACACCAGGCCGCCGCGCCAGTCCGCGTGGCTGAAGTCGCTATCGGCGCCGCTGCTGACGAACAGGCCGGTCTCGCCGGCGGTGCCACCGACGAGCACCGCCTTCGTCAGATCGAGCTCGAAGCCGAGCCGGCCCGGCGCGCGTCCGAACGCGCCAGAGCCGTGGCCGAACGTCGCGGCGACGGCGCCCGAGATCGCGAATCCGGTCTCCGCCAGGTAGCCGCCGCGCCACTCGGTCCGCGCCAGATGCTCGGGAAACGCATATGTTGCGCTGCTGTCGGCAAACAACCGGCCGCGCTCCCAGCGCGCGCCCAGCCCGACGCGGCCGCGCGTGTGGTGCGACGCCTCAGCGCCCAGTGTGCCTGCCCCGGTCACGCGGATGGTCGTCGGCCCGGCCACGTGCCGAGCGCCGCTCTCGAGCTCGAGCTCCGGCAGCACGTAGCCGTTGCGATAGACGAGACGGCTGGTGGTGTAGAGGCGCGCGTCCGGCGTGGACGCGCGCAAGATCCGGAGCCGGACGCCCAGACCGTCCATGAAACGCGCCGTTTCGGGGCTGGCCCTCCGAAGCCCCGTGATCGCCCCGAACGCGAGCAGGCCGGCCTCGATCTTGTGGGCATCCACGAACGGCCTGACCCGCGACCTCAGCCAATCGCCCTGCCGATCGCCAACCAGCCGGCTGAGTTCCTTGAAGGTCTGGCCCGCCTGCACGCCGGCGGTATTGGGCAACGCCTCAATCACATTGACGAGCCGCGTCCCGCCGGGCAGCTCGCCCACCGGTGTGGTTTCCAGGGTGCCTGGTCACGATGCGGCCGAGGTCGCGTGCGGGAACGGCCGCGTAGCCGGGCGCGGCATCGAACAGCATCAGATTCGCCGGCGCGGCCAGATCGCGGGCCTTCACCCGCATCCGGACGTCGAACTCGTTCACGATGCGCGCCGTCAGCCGATCGCCCGGCCGGGTGGACGCACTCGCGGCGTCGGGCTGACCGCGCGCGAGCGCGAACAAGTCGATGCGGCCGCTCGCATCCAGCGGCACGCGCACGCTGCGATCGCCCGCGACGACCGCCGCGTTCAGCAGTCGCCGCGCCCGCGCCGATTCCGCCGCGGTGATGCGGCCTTGATTGCGCCACTCCTCGAGCCGGTTCAGGTACTCATCGAGGCGAAGGGCCTCGTTGACAGGCACGGCAGGCACTGGTGCCGCTGCGGGCGCAACCGGCGCAGGCCGCGGCGCATCTGCGCATGGCGCCGGGTCCATCCTGCGCCGAAGCCAGGCGCGCGACGCTCACCACGATCACGCCCACGATGGCCGGGTTCAGAAAACGCACCACAGCGCCTCCTGTCGTGACTGCCCTCGTGTCGTGAATCAACCACATTACGCCGATGAGAGCAAGACCCCGTCGCCGCGCGTGTACGTAGGGCGGGCCGGGTTGGGGCCCGCCAACTGCACGCGGATTGCAGCCCAATCCGCGCTACGCGTTTGCAAACCGCTCAGTCGATCCCGGAACCCCGGCGCGAGCATGCTGGTGATGCGGTGGGGATCAACGATGTCCTGCCCGATCATCCAGTCAGTCGCCTCACGAGCAGGATCGGCGGCGCCGGCGCTGCCGAGGGCCGCCAGGCGCCGGCGTGCGGCCGCGGCGTACAGCTTCATGTCGGCCTGATCGAAGCCTCTGGCGGCCAGCGCCAACTCGTTCACGGCGCGCGATTGGTCGCCCTCGAGGTGCGCGATGGCGCCGCCGAGCAGCCGCGCGAGAGCGTCCGACCAGCACACGCCGACGGCCGCGATGCGGCGCGTCGCCTGGCGCGCGAGGTGAAGCCAGCGATCCCGATCTCGCGGCTCTGCCGCGAGCGCCAGGGCGGCGCGTGCCCGCAAGTAGCAGGCTTCCACCCGAAGCGTCTCCACGCGCAGCAGGAACGATTTCTCGAGCGCCGGCCAGGAGGCTTCGATTGACTGCCAGGCTGATTCGGCGGCGCCACGATACAGGCTGGTCTGCACGCGCGCGAGCAGCGCGCTGAAATGCTGGCGATGAAAGCCGTGTTGCGACCAGACATCGAGCGCGGTCGCCAACTGCCGCTCGCCCTCGTCCGGATCGTCCTTCGCCAGCCAGACGAGATTCATTCGCGTGACGAAGTCGACTTCCAGATACAGGTTGCCGCGGCGCCGCGCCATCGCCAGCAGCGCCGGCAGCTGCGCCGCGACCTCCTTGATTTCGCCCTGGTACAGCAGTCCGCCGAGCATGAAGTACTGGGCGGTGTTGAGCTCCCACGTGCCGCCGACCGATCGCTCGCGCATGATGCGAAGCGCCTGCCCGGACCGGGTCGACGCATCCTTCCATCGACCCGCGGCCACGGCGCATATGCCGTCGCAGAGCGCCGCGACCGCGAGCGCATGTGGATGATCGATGCGCTGCGCCAATTCCTGCGCGCGACGCAGCAGATCGGCCGCGCGCTCGCGGTTCCGGCCGCCTGCGCCGGCGACGTGCGCGGCTTCCGTCGCCATCCCGCGCGCAATGCGATACGGCTCACCCGCGTCGAGCGCCAGCAGGAGATGCCGCGTGCTGAAGTCCGCCGCCCGGACCATGTCCACCAACGCGAGACCGGTCATGACCGACCAGCACGCGTCCACCTGCAGGAGATCTGACGCCGGGATCTCGCTCACGCGTCGCTGGGCATACCGGAGGCCGCGCCAGCGCAGCCGGGACCGCCGGGCGACAAGCGAGAGGAGCGCGGTGCGCGGACTGACGTGCACTCCGAGGCCGATGCTGCCGAGCACGGTCCGAATCACGTCCATGCCGCGGTCGATGTGGCCCCCGACGAGCAGTTGCTCGGCGCCCCGGCGCCGCAGCTCGATCTGTTGCACGCGGTCCATGTCGAGCGCGGCGCTGAGGTAGGCATCGGCGGCTTCGGGCGGACGCCCGGCGTTGGCGAGCGCATCGCCAAGCCGTTCCTTCCATTTCGAGACCGAGGGCGACGCCGGATCGAGCGCGATCGCGCGCTGGTAGAAGGCCGCGGCCTGATCGAACGCGAGCACCCGATCGGCCCTGGCCGCCGCCCGCTCCGCCTGCACCGCCGCCTGCCGCGAGTCTCCCGCGCCGGCGAGATGTTCGAACAGCACTTCCGGATCGTCGACGCCGCTCGCGATGAGCGTGCTGGCCATGTCGCGATGAATGTCGCGGGCCCGTTCAGGCGCGACCTGCGAGGCAATCGTGGCGCCAATCTGGCCGTGATAGGCCTCGACCAGTCCCGATGGCCCGGTGCTGCGGATGAGGTGCGCCGATCGGAGAAGCGCGACGAGCGGCCGCGCGTCGCCGCTGAGACCGGAGGCGGCAAAGACGAGGTCCGGCGCGACCGGACGCGCACAGAGGGCGAGCGTGTCGAGGAACGCCCTGCCCGTCGCGGGCACTTCGGCGATCCGCGCGGCCAGCATCTCCGCCAGCGTGACGCCCGGTCCGGCCCCCGGAGACGCGGTGGCCACGTGATGTGCGAGCAGTTCGATCAGAAACGGGTTGCCATTGCCCTCGCGCGCAATTCGCCCCGCCTCATCGTCGCCGATCGCGGTGGCGCCAGTGAGAATCTTGACGAGATCGCGAGCGTCGTCCTGCGCGATCGGGCCGAGCGGCATGACGGTCCACGCTTCGCGGCTCGCGCGTGTGAGCAGGGACTGCAGGAACGGTTGCGCGGCAACCTCTTCGCTCCTGAAAGAGACGATCGCGAGCAGCGGCGGCCCGGCCGGCGGCCGCAGGACATCTTCGAGCAGCGCCAGGCTGTCGGCATCGGCCCAGTGCAGGTCGTCAATCCAGATCGCGACCCGGCGCTCCGCGGCGATATTGGCCAGCAGGTCCCGCAACGCCATCGAGCCCAGCAGTCGCATGCGCTGCGGATCACTCAACACGGACGCGGCGTCCCCGCACGCGCTGGCCACCGCGTCCACGCGCAGCATCGCCGGAAACAGCCGCGAGAGCCACGGCACGCCCGGCGGCAGCAGCCGATCGGCGGCCGCAGTGGGCAGCGACGCGAGATATCGACTGAGGCTGTCGATGACGGTGTCGAGCGCCTTGTAGGGGACCGATTCGTGCTCGTAACAGCGGCCGGCGAGCACGAGCGCGCTGCTTGTCGCCGTCACGTCGTCGAGGAACCGCCGGATCAGTGCGCTCTTGCCGATCCCCGACACGCCATGGATGCACACGGCCGCGCGATGTCCATCGCCGGCCGCGTCGAGCGCCAGGCGGAGGCCGCGAAGCTCCGCCGTACGGCCAACGAATGCCCCACGGTGCGGGCGGGCCGGTTGCAAAGACGCACGAGCCGTGAGGCCAAGACGGGCCAGCGCCTCCTGACCCGACAGGCGGTGCGCGGGATCGCGGCACAGCATGGCCATGCAGATCGCGCTCAGTTCCTCCGGTACGCCCGACGAGATCTCCACGGGCGCGGGTGGATCCTTCCCGGCCTTGTCGAGGACGCCATCGACCGCGGACGCGGCGAAGGGCACGCATCCCGTCAACGCCTCGTACAGCGTGGCGCCGACGGCGTACCAATCGCTGGCGTCAGTCGCGGACCTGCTGGTCCGGAGCTCGGGCGCCATGTACGCCGGGGTGCCCAGGAGCGTGCCCTCCCACTCCCTGGACGGCGACGTGGCTTCGCTGGTCAGGCCGAAGTCGAGGATCACGACGCGTCCTTCTGCCGTGACGAGCATGTTGGACGGCTTGATGTCGCGATGCAGCTTGCCGGCGCGATGGAGCGTCGCGAGCCCATCGACGAGCTGCGCCAGCGCCCCGACGAGCCGGGTCCTGGAGAATTCGCCGCCGCTTCGGACGTACTCGACGAAGTTGACGCCTTCGACGAGCTCCATCGTGATGAAACTGTGGGCGGCGTCCACATGCAGCTCGTACAGGCAGACGAGATTCGGATGCGCCACATCGGCGAGCGCCCGGAACTCGCGCTTCAGCCGATAGAGATCCGCCGCGCTCACTCTGCGCAGCGTCTTGAGCGCCACGACGTCGCCGCGCACCCGATCGAGCACCTCGTAGACGACGCCCATGCCGCCTGCGCCCAGCCGGCGAATTCGCTCGAAGCGTTCGGTGCCGGCAAAGTCGTCGTCAAGGATGGGTTGCCGCAATCGGGAATTCGGATCTATGGAGGCGGTGCCGGTCGCGTCGGTTGGAGGAGTGTCGCTCACGGAGCGGCCATTCATTACATTACCGCTGCTCGGGCAGCGCGCCAGCGATCGGATTCTTCGGCCCACAGCCCTGGTGCCTTCGTTTACATCTTCGTCGCATCCATTGGGCTGAAGTGCTACTTTTGAGGGATGAACAGCTAAAAAGAGGGGCGGACCGCCTCCCCGGCCCAGCCCAACATGGAGGATGCCGTGAAGATGAGACTCGGTTCGCTCGTCTTGGCTCTTTGTACGTTGCTGCTGGTCCCACCTGCCTTCGCGCAGGAACAGACCGGATCCATCCAGGGGGTCGTCAAGGACTCGTCGGGCGGCGTGCTGCCCGGCGTGACCGTTCAAGCCAGGAGTCCCAGTGTCGTCGGCGCCAGTACGACCATCACCGACTCACAGGGGAACTACCGGTTCCCGGCCCTGCCGCCGGGAACGTACACCGTCACCGCAACGCTCACAGGCTTCACCGGTGCGAAGGTCGAGAACACGATCGTCGTGCTCGGCCAGTTGCTGACGATCCCGCTGACCCTCAACCCCGCCCAGGTGACGGAGAGCGTGAACGTCACGGCCGAATCGCCGATCATCGACGTGAAACAGAACGCCACGTTCGCGACGGTGGGTCAGGATTTGATTGATCGCATCCCGAAGGGCCGCGACTTCAGCTCCGTGATCGCGATGTCGCCGGGCTCCAATCTCGAAGCGCGCGCCGGCGGCGTGTCGATCGGCGGCGCGAGCGGCGCCGAGAACCGCTTCATCATCGACGGCATCGACACCACCAACCTCCAGAACGGGTCGTCCGGCAAGTCGGTCGTCACCGATTTCGTCCAGGAAGTGCAGGTCAAGACCAGCGGCTACAACGCCGAGTTCCCGGGCGCGACCGGCGGCGTCGTCAACGCGGTCACGAAGTCGGGCAGCAACGTGTTCCGTATGGACGTCGGCACGTACTACACGAACAACGACTGGCTCAAGGGCGAGGTGCGCCCGACAGTGCGGGCGGTTCCGACCAACGCAAACCTGTCCGAGGTCGTGAAGTTCCCGCTGGACGACATCCCCGACTGGCAACCGGTGTTCGAGGGGAGCGGCCCGATCGTGCGGAACAAGGCCTGGTTCTACGTCGGGTACGCCCCCGTTCGCACGCACACGACGAGAACCGTGACGTTCCGGACGCCGCCCACGAACGGGGGGCCTGCGACGCAGAGCTTCACGCAGGACACGCCGGCCGACCGGGTGAATGCGACCGGCACGTGGCAGATCGCGAACAGCACGCGAGCGAAGTTCACCTATGGGCCGACGTGGAATCGGAGCCGCGGGTCGCTTCCCGGCATCGAGCCGGACGGCGGGAGCACCTCGAACGCGAACACGAACTACGGCCTGCCGGGCAACAACTCCTGGAACAACACCTTTTCCGGCATGCTCGACTGGGTGTTGCGGCCCAACTGGTTCGTGAACCTGTCAGGCGGGTACTTCATGACCGACGTCGAGACGCTTGGAAACGGCACGCAAATCCGCCACACCATGAACGGCAACATCTCGGTGTTCCCGAACGTCCCGGCCGACCTGAACCAGCCCAGCGGCTACACCGACAACCCGGCCAACACGAGAACCACGCGTGACAAACTGACGCGGGCGTACTTCAACGCGACCTCCACCTGGTACGTGTCCGGGATGGGGCAGCACGCGCTCAAGGCGGGCGCGCGATTCGAGCGCATCGGCAACGACCGGCTGGCCGGCCAGGTTGAACCGACCATTACGTTCTTCTGGGACCAGACGCACGCGTCGTCGACCGGCGTCGAGTCGCGTGGACCGTATGGCTATTACCAGGTCTCGAACAACGTCCTCAGCACCGGCGACATTCACTCGGACAACTGGGGGTTCTTCCTTCAGGACGCCTGGTCGCCGACCGCTCGCCTGACGATCAACGCCGGCGTTCGCATGGAATCGGAGCGGATCCCGTTCTACACGCCAGGCCAGGAGTCGGACGGCATCGAGTTCGGGTTCGGCGACAAGATCGCGCCCCGGATCGGCTTCGCGTGGGACATCAAGGGCGACGGGAGATGGAAGAGCTACGCCAGCTTCGGCCGGTTCTTCGACATCACGAAACTGGAGATGCCGCGCGGCTCGCTCGGCGGCGAGCAGTGGCACCAGTACTACTGGACGCTCGACACGCTCGACTGGAAGAGCATCAACTGTCAGGAAGGCACGACGGGCTGCCCGGGCCGGCTCCTCGAGGTCTCGACGCTGCGGTTCGGGTCGAACGAAGCCGACAACCCCGAGACGGTCGACGTCATGTTGAAGTACTTCGGTGAAGTGCGCAACGTGATCCAGGACGACATCAAGCCGACGCAGAGCCAGGAGTTCACGATCGGTCTCGATCACGAGCTCGGCCGCTCAACCTCCGTCGGCGTTCGCTACGTCCACAACTGGATCACGCGGGCCATCGAGGACTTCGGCTGGAACGAGGCCGGCACCGAGTTCTACTTCATCGGCAACCCCGGCTGGGGTTCGATCGGTGAATTGGATTTCCTCTGGGGACCGGGCAAGGCCTACCAGCCCATCAACGGCCAGAAGTTTCCTCAACAAAAGCCCGTACGCGACTACGACGCGGTCGAGCTCTCCTTCAAGAAGCGTCTGTCCAATCGATGGTCCGGCCTGGCGACGTACACCTGGAGCCGGCTGTACGGTAACTACCCCGGATTGGCGAGCTCGGACGAAGCCGGAGGCGGCACGGCGCGGCTGTCGCCGAACGTCAACCGCCTCTACGACGGCCCGTGGATGATGTACGACACGCACGGAGAGCCCGTGCTGGGCCGGCTGAACACGGATCGTCCCCACTACCTCAAGCTGCAGGGCACCTACGACCTGCCGTGGGGGACGAACCTCGGCATCAATTGGTACGCGCGGTCGGGCGCCCTGTTCTCCAAGTACATCACCTACCAGGGCTACAGCTGGGTCTTCTACGATGGCCGTGGAAATCTCGGCCGTACGCCGGTCGAGCAGGCGATGGACCTCCTGGTACAGCACGACTTCAGGCTGGGTGGCACCAAGAAGGTCAACGTGAGCCTGAACGTCGCGAACCTGTTCGACAACGACGTGGCGACCTCCATCTACGGACGGGAGTACCGCAGCTCGTTCACCCTGACGCCGATCGAATCGTTCTTCGCAGGGTTCGATCCGGGTGCCGTTGCGGCAGCGAGGCCCACCATTCTGGCGGATCCGCTGTACGGCCAGAAGAATCTGTTCCTGGGGCGGCGCGACATCCGCCTGGGGATCAGATTCAGTTTCTAGTGACCTGACCGATCAGACCGGGGTCAGACCCCTGGGTCGGGGTCTGACCTCCGTACGGTCTGTACCCGTCGTCTATCGTACCCGCGTACCCGTATGGCTGTCGTGTTCCACAACGCGACGCTGGAACATCTGCATCGCGAGGAGGCGTACCGCCCGGAGGACGTCCGCGACGTGTCCGCGGCCCTCGCCGAGCATCGCGTCCTGGGCATGACGGCCCTTCCGACCGGGCTTTTTCCAGCCTCCAGCGCGGCGCTCCGGCCCACTTCGGGGTACGACCGGGTGTGGGTGCGCGACAACGTCTTCGTTGCCTACAGCCGCATGCAGGCTGGCGATCCCGCCACCGCGGCGGCGGTCGCGAACGCGCTTCTCTCGTTCTACAGGAAGTATGGCCATCGTCTCGAGCCGCAGGCGGCAACCGCGGCGCAGGCCGGGCCGCGGGTGCGGCCGCATATCCGTTTCGACGGTGCGCGGCTCGAAGAGCTTGCCGGCGAGACGTGGCCGCACGCGCAGAACGACGCCCTGGGGTACTGCCTCTGGCTGTCGGCGCGGCTGGCGAGGCTCGGGGCCCTGCCCGTCGCATCGTGGCACGTCACGATCATGAAGGCGTTAGCCGAGTACTTCGCGGATATCCGCTACTGGGACGACGAGGACAGCGGACATTGGGAAGAGACGAAGAAGCGTTCCGCATCCAGCATCGGCGTCGTCGTCGCGGCGCTGCAGGAGTGGGTGTGGCTGCTCGCCCAGCATCGTGCGCTGACCGACCAGGTGAGCCGCCAATCGATGATGGAACAGGCGTCGGCATCGCTCGCGCGCGGCCGCGAGGCGCTGGACGCCATTCTCCCCGACGAGTGCACACAGCCGGATGCGTCACAACGGCGCCGCTACGACGCCGCCCTGCTGTTCCTGCTGTATCCGCTCGATGTCGTGCGAGGGGTGATGGCCGACCGGATCGCCGATGACGTGCGGAGCCACCTGCAAGGCGAGATCGGCATCCGCCGCTATTCTGGCGACTCGTACTGGGCGCCCGACTACGACACCCGTCTGCGGGAGGAGGCCTGGACACGGGATTACAGCAACGATGTCGAGTCGCGCAATCGGCTGCTCGACCGCATCGGCGACGAAGCGCAGTGGTGCCTCTTCGATCCCGTGCTCTCGGCCTGGTACGGGCAGCGATACCAGCGGACCGGCGATGCGGCGGACCTGGCGGCACAGACGCGGCATTTCAATCGTTCGCTGGCACACATCACCCCCGATTGGGGCTGTCCCGAGTTGTACTACCTGAAAGGTGGCGTGTTCACGGCCAATCCGCACACACCGTTGCTCTGGACGCAGGCGAACCTGCAACTCGCCTTGACGATGCTGCGGTCAACGGCCGAACAGGCTTTTTGATCGGCGTGATCGCCGATCCGCGTGCCACTCTGTGCCATCTTTTACTCTACGACGGAGAGAGCCATGGATTTAGGACTGCGTGGAAAGACAGCGGTAGTAACGGGAGCGAGCCGCGGGATCGGTCGGGCCATCGCGCTTCGGCTCGCCGACGAAGGCGCCGGCCTCGCCATTTGTGCCCGCGGCGAAGCGACGCTGCGCGAAATCGAGGCGCAGCTACGCACAAGATCTGTGCCCGTGCACGCGGAAGTCTGCGACGTGAGCAATGCCGAGGCACTCGACAGGTTCCTCGACGGCGCACGAAGGAGTCTCGGGCGTGTGGACATCCTCGTCAACAATCCGAGCGGGTTCGTCATGGCCGACGATGAGGCCGCGTGGCAGTCGACCCTGGGAGTTGATGTCATGGCCGCCGTGCGCGCGAGCGCGAGGGTCGCGCCGTGGATGGCTGAGACGGGTGGCGGCGTCATCATTCATATCTCGTCGATTGCCGGCCTGGAGGCCACGGGCTTCCCCGCATCGTATTGCGCCAGCAAGGCCGCTCTGGTCAGCCACGCGAAGTCGCTTGCCGTCTCTCTCGCTTCTCAGAAGATCCGGGTCAACGCGGTCGCGCCAGGCTCAATCGAGTTTCCTGGCGGGCTCTGGGCGCAGGTGAAGGAACACAACCCTGATTTCTACGGTAACGTGCTGAGCACGATCCCATGGGGACGCATGGGAACGGTTGACGAGGTTGCCGACGTGGTCACGTTCATTGCATCGTCACGAGCGAGCTGGGTCACGGGCGCTTGCATCGTCATAGACGGTGGCCAGCACAAGGCGAATCTCTAGACGGCAGAGGTTCAAAGCCCGCGGATCGTGCACCTGGGTTCTCGCGCTCTATCGCGACTGCTTGACCGTAAACACCTGACCCGCGATCGTGATTCGGCCGTTGCGCGTGCCCTGACGGCCCGAGTACGGCGCCACGGAGTACGTCACCGCGCCCGGGCCGTTGCCAATGGCGCCGCCAGTCACCGTGATCCACGTCTCGCCAGTCGTCGACGCCGTCCAGTTGCAGCCGGCGGCGGTGGTGACGGTCACCGATCCGGTTCCGCCCGTCCTCGAGAAGTTGGCGCGCGTCGGCGAAATCGCATACGTGCACGACGGGGCGGGCGGTGGCGGTGGCGGTGCGGCCGACACGATCTTGCTGACGGTGCCGCCGAGCCCGACCACGTACAGCTCGCCGCTCTCGTCTTCGCCAAACGACGAGATGTTCAGCGCCGTGTCGAGCAACACGGGCTGCGACGGGCCGCCGGTCCAGCCGAAGATTTCGCCGGAGCAGTAGTCGCCGTAGACGTACGTCCCGTCAGCCACGGCGCCCTGCGATCCGCGATAGACGTAGCCGCCCGTGATCGAACACCGGCCGCCTGTGTGCTCGTAGTCGAAGGCAGGGAAGATGTAGCCCGCCTGCGATCCGCACAGCGCCGGATCGTTGTTCGTGCACGCGAAGCCTTCCCAGATCCGCCAGCCGTAGTTGCCGCCGCTGACGATCGGCATGTTGACTTCCTCGCGCGCGCCCTGGCCGACGTCGGCCACCCACAGGCTGCCGGCAGCGCGATCGAAACTGAACCGCCACGGATTGCGCATGCCGTACGCGAAGATCTCGTCCCGCGCATTGGCCACGCCGACGAATGGATTCGATGCCGGCGAGACGTACGTCTGGCCCTCCGGCACATCGATGTCGATGCGCAGGATCTTGCCCAGCAGCACGTTCAGGTTCTGCGCGTTGTTCGGCAGGTCGTTGGCGCCGCCGCCGTCGCCGACGCCGATGTAGAGATAGTTGTCGGGCCCGAACGCGAGCATGCCGCCGTTGTGATTCGCGGCCGCGGAGTGCGGAATCGTGAGCAGGATCTCTTCCGCGGGATCGGCGACGTTCGGGTCTGGCGGACACGCCGTACTCCGCCACCACGATCTCCCCGCCGCTCCTGGTGTAGAAGACAAAGAACCGGCCGTTCGATTCATACAGCGGATGAAACGCCAGGCCCAGCAGGCCCTGCTCGCCGCCGGACTGCACTTTGCTCGTGATGTTCAGAAACACCGTCGGCGTCGTCGCCCCCGGCTGCAGGACCTTGATCACACCGCCGCGCTCGACGATGAAGAGGCGGCCGGAGCCGTCACCGGCATGGCCGACGAACAGCGGGCTCGAGAGTCCGCTGACGATCGGCGTCAACTGAATCGCGGCGCCGACCGGCACCGACAGCGTCAGCACCGCAACGGCGATCACACAGAGCAGGCTCTTCAGGGTTTTCACGGGCGACTCCTCCTGACAGGACGGGTGAGGACGACTGACGTGCAAAGACGCTGCCGATGACGTGGAACGACGGGGTGTGACGCAATCGAAGGGTGGCGCGTGTGGAGGTGCGAAGGGCGGCGAAAGTTCTGGCCAAGATAGGTAAGGATCGCGTCAGTTGGTCCGCCGGGCCAGGACACGCACGGAACCGACTCGAGCCCGGTGCATAATGCCGCCGTGATCCTGAGGCAGGCGTGGCGGTCGTGGCAAAGCGCGAAGACCGTCGCGCTCCTCGCCGCGGCGGCGCTGGCGATCGGCATTGGCTCGACGACGGCGATCTACAGCGTGGTGTACGCGGTCATGCTCAAGCCGCTGCCGTACCGCGACGGCGACCGCTTCGTGGCGCTGTTCAGCGCGGCGACCAACGATCCCGAGCACTACGGCTCGCTCCTGGTGGAGGATGCGCGGATCTATCAAGAGCGCGCGGGCGCGTTCGACGCCTTCGGGTGGTTCCGCGAGGCCGGCAAGAACCTGACGTTCGCGGGCGAGCCGCATCACATCCAGGGAGTGGCGATCACGCCGTCGCTGGTCCACGAACTCGGGGTCGATCCCATGCTCGGCCAGTGGTTTCGCGACGACAGCGGCGTCGTGATTTCGAGCGCGCTCTGGCGGCGCCTGGGGGCCGACCCGGCGATCGTCGGGAAAGGGCTCACGCTCGACGGCCGCGGCTACACCGTGGCCGGCGTGATGCCCGCGGCATTCCACCTGCCGGTCGCGGACATACACCTCGGCTGGATCCCGCACCGACGTCTGGATGCCGCTCGACCCGCGCGAATCCGGAGGGGGCTTTTTCGCGTACGCGCGGCGCAAGCCCGGGATCACGTTTGCCGCAGCCGAGGCAGACGTGAAACGCGTCGCCGCGCAGATCGCCGCGGACGATCCCGCCAATCATCCCGCCTATACGGCCCGGCTGTTCGATCTTCGCGAGACCGTGATCAAGGACATTCGCCCGACGCTCGTGCTGCTGTTCGCGGCGGCCGGGCTGCTGTTTCTGATCACGTGCGCGAACGCCGCCGGACTGCTGCTCGCGCGCGCGGTCGCGCGCGCACGCGAAACGGCGTTGCGCGTCGCGCTCGGCGCCGGCCGCGGGCAACTCGCCGCGCACTACTTCGCCGAGGGCCTGCTGGTTTCCCTGGCGGGCGCCGCGGGTGGCATCCTCCTGAGCCTCACCCTGACGCCCGCCATCGTGTCCATGGCCGCGGACTATCTTCCGCGCGCCGACGAGATCACGGTGGACTGGACCGTCCTGCTGTTCGCGCTCGGGGCGGCGGTGATCGCGGCGGCGCTGTCCTGCCTCGCGCCGCTCTGGCAGGCCGTGCGGACGGCGCCGGCCGACGTGCTCGGTGAAGGTGTCCGCGCCTCGGCCAGCGCCCGCAGCCGCCGCGCTCTCGCAATCGCTGGTCGTCGCCGAAATCGCGCTCGCCTTCGGGCTGCTGGCCGTGAGCACGGTCCTCATCATCCAGCTCAGGGCGCTCTCCCGCATCTCGCCGGGTTTCGACGCCGATCACGTCCTGACCTTCGTCCTCAGCGTGCCGGGCACGATCGCAGACAATCGCGACACGCGCGTCCCCTACCAGCGGCGGCTGATCGAAGCGCTGGAGACGATTTCGGGTGTCGATGTCGTGGGCTTCGCCAACCAGTTGCCGCTCGACGGCTGTTGTATGTCCACGACGATCTACGCCGAGGGCCGGCCCGCCGATCTGAGTGCGTCGCAGCGGACCAGCCTGATGGCGATCAGTCCCGGCTACGTTCCGCGCCATGCGGATTCCGCTGCGGCGCGGCCGCCTGCTGACCGATCGCGACCTGGCGGACGACCTCGTCTTCGTCATGCTCAATGAGGCCGCCGCGCGGCGGTACTGGGGCGGCGACGATCCGGTCAACGCGTTCGGGCGATTCAACGATCCCGCGGGCCCGCGTTTCCAGGTCGTCGGCGTGGTGGACGATGTGAAGAACGCACGGTCTGGGCGAACCGACCGTTCCGGAAGTCTACCTGCTGAGCTCGATCCCGAGATACGAGTCGATGAACGTGGCGATGCGCTCGACGAGGTCCGCGGCCTCGCTGCTGCCCGACATTCGCCGCGTCGTCCGGAGCATCGATCCGGAGCAGCCGATTCACGACGTCGCGACGATGCGCGACATCATCAGGCAGACGATGACGCTCCAGCGCGTGGCGTCATTCATGACGACGCTGTTCGCGGGCGCGGCGCTGTTGATGGCGACGCTCGGAGTCTATGGCGTGGTCTCCTATTCCGTGCGGCAGCGCACGGTCGAGATCGGCACGCGGATGGCGCTCGGCGCCACCAACCGCGGCGTGTTCTCCCTCATCGTCGGTGGCGGACTGAAGATGGCGGCGATCGGTGTCGTGACAGGCGGGGTGGCCGCGATTGCGGCCGCGATCGTATCTCGGCCGGGTGTGCGGGATCGGCGAGATCGGTCCGCTCCCCTTCCTGTATGCCACCGTGATCGTGGCGGCCGTGGCGGCTGCGGCCTCGTTCCTTCCCGCGTGGCGGGCGACTCTGTTGTCGCCGATGGTCGCGATCCGAAACGAGCCGGAGTCGGTGTGGCGAACCGCACAGCGGCAGGTTCGGCACGCCCTGCGCGCGCTCTCGCCCGCTGCCGCTTCGCCAGTCGCGGCGATCGGCCCGCTCATCAGCGAGTTCGCGGCGTCGGTTCGCCGCTCGGCCTCCTTTTCGGAAGCCGTGCACGTGGCGCTGGAAGCGGTGCGGGAACGGACGGGCGCCGCGTCCATCGACCTGCTCGAGAAAACCGGTGACCAGTACGGCGGCGCGCGCTGCTCGATTCCGGCACGCGGATTCCTGCTGAACCGGCTCAGGCGTTACTCGCCGCCGTTGGCGTTGAACGGGGACGACTTCGCAGCGTGGCGGCGTTGGGCCGCGGACTACCGCCCGGAGCACGTCGCCGAGATCGACACGCTCGCCGGCCTCGGGGCCCGGCTTGCCGTTTCGTTGCGGACGGCGCATGACATTGTCGGCGTGGTGCTGCTCGGCGCCCCGACGGGCCGCGACAGCTTCACGGCCGAAGACAAGCAGGTCCTGCATTATTCAGCCGATGTCCTGGCGTTGATGATCGAGAACGGGCGGCTCAACGCGCGGGCCCTGGAGCAGGAGAAACTGCGGCGCGATCTCGCGCTGGCCGCAGAAGTTCAGCGCCGGCTGCTGCCGGCCGTCCCGCCGCGCTCCGCGGTGGCGACGCTCGCGGCGTTCACCCTGCCCGCGCGGACGGTCGGCGGTGACTACTACGACTTTCTCGATCTGGATGGCGACGGCATTGGCATCGCCGTCGCGGACATCTCGGGAAAGGGGATCGCCGCGGCGCTCTTGATGTCGGTGGTGCAGGCCTCGCTGCGCGTGATTTCCGCGGAGGGCGACGTGCCGTCCTCGCAACTCGCTGAGAAGATGAACCGCTTCCTCTACCCCTCTACCGGCGCGAACAAGTACGCGACGTTCTTTTACGCGCAGTTCGAAGAGTCCGGCAAGCGGCTGCGCTACGTCAACGCCGGGCACAATCCGCCGTTCCTCATGCGGCGGATCGGAGCGGACCTGGAAATCACGGAACTGACGGCGGGTGGCACGGTGCTCGGGCTTTTTCCGGAGGTCAAGTACGAGGACGCCGCCATCGATCTGCAGCCAGGCGACGTCCTCCTTGCGTTTACGGACGGGGTCACCGAAGCGCACAACGCCGAGGGCGAGGAATTCGGCGAGGAACGGCTGAAGGATCTGCTGCGAGGGACCGGCGGCGCGTCCGCTGAAGAGATTTCGACGAGGTTGGCCGAACGGATGACGGGCTGGATCGCCGGGACCGAGCAGTACGACGATTTGACATTCGTCGTCGTCGCGGTGAGCTGACGCCGCGCTGGTCGGTTCCGGCTTACCGCAGTACCCAGTGGACGCCGACGACCACCATCGCGGCATTGACGCCGAGGTTCTCGCCGCGAGTGCCGGCGTTGGAGATGTGGTGGTTGCGGAACTCCAGCATCAGCCCTGGCCCGCGGCGAGTGATCCGTTTAATCCCCGCGCCCCAGACCACCTGGAAATTCCAGATCCGGTCCACCTCGGGCACGTCGAGGGACGTCCAGGCCATTCCGCCGGCCAGGGTGTAGGACGGCGTCCACGACCGGTTCTTCAGGAAGTAGTGCCGGCCACCGATGCCAACGACCCCCCCGAGAAAGGCGGCATCAGGGCGATAGTACACGTGCGCCGTGCCTTCGCCGTACAGCTCGAGCCAGTTCGTGACGAACCAGCCCATCTGCGGGTAGAAACCGAAGTACTGGATGTCGCTGATCGCCTTGCCGTAGCCGGGCCAGCCGTGCAGCCACGAGTGTCCCCAGCCGCCCGCCAGCGTGCGAGTTCGGTAGCCACGGGCCAGCGGGGCGGGCTCGGCAGCCGGGGCAACCTGTTGCGCTGTGGCCTGCGGAACCAGCAGCAGGAACAACAACACAGCCAACCCCATCGTCCTCAGCGACACCTGCCATCGTCACACGGTCAGAAGCGCAACTCCGGCGACGCGGCGAGGGCGGCGGACGGTCCTCACCGTTCCGCTGCTTCCTCCTCCGCAGAAGAACTGATCGCCGCCATCGGACTCGAGCCCGGTCACGATCACGCCAGGCGGCATCTCGATGCGCTCGAGGATCTCTCCCGTTCGAGGATCAACTCGACGCAAGTCGCTCTCGTCGCCCTCCCAGGTGCCATGCCAGAGCTCTCCATCGACCCAGGTGACGCCGGTCACGAAGCGGTTGGACTCGATCGTGCGAAGAATCGCCCCTGTCTCGGGATCGATCTGATGGATCTTCCGGTCCCGATACTGTCCCACCCAGAGCGTTCCTTCGGCCCACGTGAGCCCCGAGTCGCCCCCGCCGCCCGGTGCCGGGATCGTGGCGACGACGCGGCCCGAGCGCGGATCGATCTTCTGAATGCGATCCTCGGCGAGCTGAAACAGGTGCTCGCCATCAAATGCCGTTCCTGCATGCCCCGCGACATCGATCGAGCGCAGCATCTTCCCACTCACAGGATCGAACGCCTTCAGGGTCTCTCCGGCAGCAAGCCACACGTGCTCACCGTCATACGTGACGCCATGCACGTGGTCGACGCCCGGAAAGGGTCCATACTCGCGGACGATCTCGGCGGGAGCGGCAGTTGTTTTCTTCATGTTGTCCAGCTTAGTCAACCGGGCAGAAGCGCGGGGAGTAACAAAGTCGTCGTGAACCCCGGAACCGGCGGGGTCGTCCATCGGCGCGCTCGCCCGCGACCGAACGACTGCACCTTGCCTGCAGCCGCAAGCGAGTCGAGCGCACGCTGAACGGTGCGCTGGCTGGCTCCAAGCGTGAGCGCAAGGGCCGAGCTCGACCACGACTCGCCGTCGCTGAGGAACGCCAGCACCGCCGCATGTTCCTCGTCGATTTCAGAGGGCCAGGCCAACACGACGACCTTCCGTCCGCCGCGAGGCGTCAGCGCAAACCCTCGCTTCGTTGCGCTGACGCCGGCCAGCGTGCCAAGCACCCTGCGAAGCCGTCCGACTTCGACGCGCAGTCGCGCGCGATGCGATTCGTCAACGAACTTCGAGCGGAATGCGCGCGCCATCAGCGTGTCTCTCGCGACGTCTCCCGGCCAGGCCTCCGCCAGCGCCCGGGCGATCGCGAACAACACGGGACGGGTGGCGAGGGAAATCACGTGGCCACCCTCCCGCACGGCGTGACGGCACGCGTCGACGACGACGGCGTTTGCCGCCGGCAACGCTTCGACCTCCTCGAGCAGGAGAAGCCGCTCCTCGCCATTCGCCATCAGGCGCGCCGCCGGTGTGGTGAGGACGAGACTCGCGCGCTCGACCTCCGCCGTGAGTCCAGGGATCCCTGCGTGGCGCGCGGCGTGCGCGGCCCGACTCAGCGCCGCGCGTGCCGGCTTCGTCCGAAGGCGCCGAATTGCGATCCCCGCGACCACCAGCTCGTGGACGGTTCTCAACACCGGTGGCAAGGGCGTGGGATCGAGGTCGGCCAGCTGACGCTCGGCCTCGTCGAGGCGCCCGATCAACAGGAGGCGCCGCGCTTCGAGTGATCGCGCGTGCGCGGCGTTGACCCGGTCGCCGTGTGCTTCGAGAACCAGCCGCGCCTTCTCGAGCGCCTTCGTGGGCCTGCCCAAATCGCGCGAGACGAACGCAATCTCCGCCTCGGCGACAACGCATCGCGCGCGGGCCACAACTTCTTTTGGATGGAAGCCACGCTCGGCCCGGCGCAGCAGCACCTTCGCTCGAGCGAGATCGCCGAGCTGCGCCATCGCAATGCCTCGAAGCGCGAGCGCAGGTGCATCGTCGCGCAGCGCAATTCGCTTCAAGGCGCCAAGGGGATCACCCGCGGCGAGGGCATGTGCCGCTGCGGTGATCAGCGAGTCCATCGAAATCCCGCCACAGTTGTCACTCCCACCGTGTCCGGCCCCGGCGCTAAATCTATCTCATGACGAACACACACCAACCGCACGCGTACGGACAAGGAGAATCATGACATCCCAGGCTTCGAGAACAATGATCGCTGCACTTCAGGTGTCGTTGGATGGCTTCATCCAGGGACCAGACGGAGAACAGGACTGGGCGGATTCATGGGCTGAGGCGATCGCACTGATCCCGGACGTCGACATGTTCGTGCTGGGGGGACGCATGTACCCGGACTATGGCGAGTACTGGAAAGCGATCTTCGACAATCCTGATCGTGTCCCGCCGTTCCAGGAACGACTCCCCTCGAAGAGCGAAATTGCGTACGCACGCAAGGCTGCCCAGACACCCCATGTCGTGCTGTCGACGACGCTCGAGAAGCGTCTCATGGCCGCCCACTGCGCAGATCGTCCGGAACGTCGCCGAACTCCGAACCCTCAAGGGCCAGCCCGGGAAAAACGCGTATGTCGTCGGCGGCGCAACCCTCGTCGCAAGCCTTCTGAACGAGGGCTTGATCGACGAGCTCCGGCTGATTGTGCATCCGGTCGTTCTTGGAAAAGGCCGCGGGCTCTTCGACGGCATCAACAAGCGCCTCTCGCTCGATCTCGTCGAGGCAAAGTCGACCGAGTCCGGCAGAGTCATCGTGTCCTATCGAACGTGACTACTTCTTCGCGAACATCGCGTCGTCGATCGCGACGTTGTGCTCGACCTTGTCGATCTTCACCGTGACGGTCTGGACGGGTGTCGAATTGATCGTCTGAAACGCGACCTTGATGCCGTCCACCGTGCGGTAGTCGGAAAGCGCCACGATTTGCTCGAGCTCGCCCTGATCCGGCGTGCTCACCTTGGCCGCGGTTCGCACGACCAGATACGTCGCCGGATCGAAGTACACCTTCGCGACCGAGCCGGCTTTCGGCGTGATCTGCAGAACGATCATCTCCTGGCCGGCAAGCTTTTCACGCGGGAGGAGCTCCGCTTTCACGCCCCGCTCCTTGTAGGTCAGCATCGACGACGGAAAGCCCCCATTGCGCATGTTCTCGAGCTGGGTGCCGGTGATGGTGACTTCGCCCTGCATCGAGTTGATGACGACGCCGGCGACGCCGTCGAAGCGCTGATCGATGACCGCCTCGCCGGGCCCACCGACCGGCTGCGTGTCCAGCTTGAGCACGACGCGGGTCTTGTTGGGGGCCTTCGCGTAGGCCTCGTAGGTGCCCGAGAGGTCGGTGCCCTGGAGCGACAGGGTGACGGTGCCCGTGGATCGGCGCGAGACGAGCTTCTCGAGTGCGGGCCGGCCGCCGAGCGCGGCGATGTGCTTCTCGATGATCTCGTCGGACGTCTGCACGCGCGCCTGGCCGGTCGTGGCAGGCAGGGCGCCAAGGATCAGCAGGGTCATACAAGCGAGGTGTCGCATCAGAATCTCCGGATCCAGTTTACGGGACGGCGACCGGGGGCGTCACGTCGCTTCGGCGATTTTGGCGTCAGCGCTATACACTGATTCAAGCGATGCTGCTGCGACATGAAGGGTTCCGGCGCCTGTGCCAGGCCCGTGACTTGCTGCGTGAACTGCGGGATCCGTCGCCGTCGATCGCGGAGCTCGCGCGCGAGGTGCAGATCTCGCCGTTTCACTTCATCCGTCAATTCGAGGCGGTCTTCGGTGTCACACCGCATCAGTTTCGTATCCGAACGCGCGTCGAGGAGGCAAAGCGCCTCCTCGCTCTGGGAAACCATTCGGTGACCGACGTCTGCATGGAGGTCGGATTTTCGAGCCTGGGCAGCTTCAGCGTCCTCTTCACGCGGACCGTTGGGCAGGCGCCGTCTGCGTACCGGCGCCGGTTACGGGCCATGGCGCAGGTGCCCGGTTGCCTTCCCCCCGACATGACGCCGGGGTGCCTTTCTCTCATGAGCCGCCTGCCGCGGTTGTAACTCGTCCTCGCAATTTTCGAGAAGCGTGAGTGCCGCCATTTCCGGCACACTTCCTTTGGCTCCATCGAAGGAGGATTCATGCGCATCAAGCTCACGAGCATCATGGTTGACGATCAGGACAAGGCGCTTCGGTTCTATACCGAGGTGCTGGGCTTCAGGACGAAGCACGACATTCCGGTCGGAGAGTACCGATGGATCACCGTCACTTCGCCCGAGGGGCCCGACGACCTCGAGCTCGCTCTGGAACCGAATGCCAATCCGGCCGGCAAGCAGTTTCAGGAAGCGATGTTTTCGCAGGGCATTCCGATCGCCGCGTTCGAAGTAACCGACATCGCCGGTGAATTTGCCCGGCTGACCGCTGAGGGGGTCGCGTTCACGCGGCAACCGATGGAGGCCGGGCCGGTGACGCTCGCTGTGTTTGCGGACACTTGCGGCAACTTGATTCAGCTGTACCAAAGCGGATAGGCCGCTCCTCAGTGCGCCTGGTCACTCGCCGATGCCGTTCGGTCGGGCGTCGGCTGCTCCTCGGCGGTGCGCTCGACCTCGATCGTGCAGTCGGTGGCGAGGGCCGCGATCGCGCCGACCGCGGCGAGCATGGGCGCGAACACGGCGCCGACGACGCCAATCGTCAGCGGAAACTCAGCAATGACGCGCTGGTTCTGGCGCACGCGTACGCGGCGGACGTTGCCCTCCGCGATGATCTCCTTCACTTTGTCGAGAACGGCGCCGCCCTTGGCCTCAATGGTTTCCCAGAACGTGTGTTCAGCCATGCTCGGTATGACGTTGATCTGCGCCCGGTAGTTCACGGCGGCTGGCGAAGTATCTGGCTCGGACCTGAAGTGTGGAGCGGTGCTGCGGCGCCTCGCGGTCAGTCCCGGATCTCGCGAATGACACGGCACGGGTTGCCCGCGGCGAAGACCCCGTCTGGAATGTCGCGCGTCACCACGCTCCCCGCTCCGATGACCGCGCGCGATCCGATGTGGACGCCAGGCAGGATGATCGCGCCGCCGCCGACCCAGACGTCAGCGCCGATGTCGATCGGCTTGCCGAACTCTTCCCGCCGACGCTGTTCGGCGTTCATCGGATGCATCGGCGTGTAGATTTGCACGGCCGGACCGAAGAGCGTGAAGTCACCGATTCGCACGTGGCAGACATCCAGGACGACGCAGTTGAAGTTGAAGAACACACGTTCGCCCAGCTCGATGTTGACGCCGTAGTCGCAGAAGAACGGCGGCTGCATCCACACGGTGTCTCCACCTTTGCCAAACAAATCGCGCAGGATGCGCCGCCGTTCTTCCTGCTGTCCCTCGCGAGTCGCGTTCAGCGCCTGGCAGAGATCCCGGGCGCGCTCACGCCCGACCACGAGCTCGCGATCGAACGGGTCGTACATGTCCCCCGCCAGCATCTTCTGCTGTTCCGTCATCGACGCCTGCCCAGCCACATCGATCTCCTTCGCATAGACAGTAGCAGGACCGGCCGCGCAGCAGGACGGTTCATCAGCGCGCGAATTCAACGGTGCGCTCGAGTGCGCCGACATGATGTCGCGGCAGCGTTGAGTGCTAGCGTCCGCCGCGGGCCGGTCGCTCGATGAGCACGATGTCCGACTCCTCCTTCCAGCGATCGAAAAAGATTTCGCGGCCATCGGTGGAAATGTCGAAATCCTGAATCGCGAATTTCAGGTCGCTCAACGGCCGCTTCTCCCCCGTCAGCAGATCCAGCAGCCAGAAGTCGCGGTAGGAGATGTTGCCGTCCATGAACACCAGCTCGTGTTCCCCGCGAAAGACCAGCCGCCGTGCGCCACGCGTCAACTTCAGCTTGAGCGCCGGGATCTGCCGGGGCGTGCCATCGGCGTTGACGGCGAGCACGTTGAAGTTGGTGCCGACATCCGCGTCCGTGTAGACGAGGAATTCGCCGTTCGGTGACCAGGCGGGATCGGTCGCGTACCGCGACGTGACGAGCGGCTGCGGCGGGCCGCCGTCGACGGCGACGGGGAACTTGTACAGGTGGACTTGTCCGCTTTCGTGACTGACCCCGACTGCGACCCATCGGCCATCGGGCGACCAGGCCGGCGCGCCGCGTACCTCGTACTCGCCGCTGATGGGCCGCGCGCCGCTGCCGTCCGCATTCATGACCCACAGACGAAGCTGTCCGCGCTGGCGGACGACGACCGCCAGATGGGTGCCGTCGCGCGTCACGACGGCGCCGGACACGGCCCGGCCTTCGCTCCCGTTCCAGACTTCCGCAGACTCGCCGCCGGTCACCTTCCAGATGGCATCGCGCCCGGCGCGCGGTGCGCGGTAGGTGAAAAACCCGGGCCCGACCTGCGGCGACGCACGGTTGGCGGTCGGCTGGATCATCGGCGAGACGTCGGACGCGGTGACAGGCCGATCGGCGATCGGCAGCCGCCACAAACTGCTGGACGTCGATCGCACCAGGGTGGCCACGAGCCGCAGCCCATCGTCGCTCACCGCCAGCGACGCGTACTCTTCGAGGCCGCGGCTGATGCGGTGCGGCACGCGGCGCTCCACGTCCATCGCATAGATCCAGGGACCATAGCCGTTCGTCGTCCGTCGCGAGATACAGCAGGGTCCGATCGTCCAGCAGCGTGGGAAAACTGACGGCAGAGTCGTGACGGGTGATGCGCTCCGGCGCGCCGCCGGCGGAGGGGATGCGCCACACGTCGCTCTTCTCCAGCGGCGGGCCTTTCACAAAGTAAATGAACCTGGCGTCAGGCGACCACACCGGATAATGGTTGTGCTGCCCCGACTGTCCGACAAGAATCGGCCGGCCCGGCGTGGCGGCTTTCTCGCCGGCCGGGATGATGAACAGGGGATCGCCGCCGGTCGGCGGGTGATAGACAATCCATTTGCGATCGGGCGAAAAGTCCAGCTCCGAAATCGGCTCCTTCATCTTCAGAAACGGTTGAAGCGGCCCGCCCAAGGTCGGCACGGTCGACCCGGCATCGACCAGACCACCGCCCTCGTTGGAGTCCGTCCTGCGGCTCCACAACACGACCTGCGTGCCGTCAGGTATGAATCCGACCGTCCGGGTCGCGGGGTTGCGCAGTTCCGGCAGTCTGCCATTCGTCAGGTTGTAGTTGTAGCAGTGGGGAGTCGCGCCGATCTGGCAGACCCAGGCGTCCCAGACACCGCGTGCCTCCCGATCGGCAACGAACACGACGAACTGTCCGTTGCGCGAGATGGCCGCGTGCTGTTCGGCGCCTTCGAAATCCGTCAACGGCGTAAACGTCGCCCCCTCGAACGGGTCCCGCCAGAAGAGCTCGGTCCGTTCCGCCAGTACCACATCGTCGAGGCGGCGCCGCCGATCAGGATCGCCGCGGCGGCGGCCCACCAGAGAACTGGGCTTACGCGTGACAGGCGCAATCGCAGGAACAGCGGCCGGTCGCAGGTCGGCAGCGAGTAATGACGCCGCTGATGCGGATAACGTCTCCTCGATCTCCAGGCGGGCGTCGCCGATGTCACGAAGACGGCGCGCCGCATCGCGCTCGAGACAACGGTGCAGCAGGCGCCGCACCGTCGCGGGCGTGCCGGCCGGCAGCGCGGACCAGTCCGGATCGCGCTCGACAATCCAGGCGGTGATGTCGACGCGCGTTTCGCCGGAAAATGCGGGCCGGCCCGCCAGCATCTCGTAGACGACGCAGCCGAAGGCCCAGATGTCGGCGCGCTTGTTGACCGCAGCACCGCGCGCCTGCTCGGGACTCATGTAGCCGGCCGTCCCTGCGATCACGCCTTCCCTGTCCTCGAACGTCAGCCCGGGCAATCGCGACGGATCGGCGGCAGGGTCGTCACTCGCAAAAACCTTCGCCAGGCCGAAGTCCAGAACCTTGACGGCGCCATCGGGGGTGATCTTGATATTGGCCGGCTTCAGATCGCGGTGAATCACACCTTTCTCATGCGCAGCTTCGAGCGCTGCGGCGATGTCACGGGCGATCGTGAGCGCCGCCGCGATCGACGGGCGTGCCTCAGCAAGCCGCTCGGCCAGCGTCTTGCCTTCGACCAGCTCCAGCACGAGCGCGCGAATGCCGTCGACATCTTCGAGGCCATAAATCGCGCCGATGTGCGGATGATTGAGCGCCGCCAGAATCCGGGCCTCGCGCTCGAAGCGCGCCATCTGATCCGCGCCAGCCGACGCGGCGCTGGCGATCACCTTGATGGCGACGTCGCGGCCGAGCTTGGTGTCACGCGCCCGGTACACCTCGCCCATGCCGCCCGCCCCGATGAGCGCCACGATCTCGTACTGGCCCAGCCGCCGGCCGGCGGCCAACGCTTCGCGGTGATCGTCGATGACCTCTGCCGCGATCTCGCCGAGCGACTGTTCGAGGAAGCCGTCCGCCCGGTCCGCATGCGCAAGCAGCGCCTCCACCTCGGTCCTGAGTGCGTCGTCGTCGCCGCACGCGGATGCCACGAACGCAGGGCGATCCGACGCCGCCAGCTCGAGCGCCGCGTCGCAGATGTCGTCAATACGGCGCCGGCGCGCGGAGTCCATCACGGATGCGTTCCCTGCAACGCACGGAGCAGCCAGAGTTTTGCGAGACGCCAGTCGCGCTTCACGGTATCCGCTGAGACGTCGAGGACGCTGGCGGTTTCCTCCACGGTGAGCCCGCCGAAGTAGCGCAGCTCGATCACGCGGCTCTTCCGCGGATCGACGGCCGCCAGCGCATCGAGCGCGCGGTCGAGTTCGAGCACGTCGACGGACGGTCCTGGCGTCGCCGCCAGGCCATCGGTGAGCGTCACACGCCGCACCGAGCCGCCGCGCTTGCTGGTAGCCGCGCGACCGCGCGTGGTCCACGAGGACCCGGCGCATCAGCCGGGCTGACACGCCGATGAAGTGCGCCCGGTCCTGCCATCGGACGTCACGCGCGCCGGTCATCCGGATGAACGCCTCGTTGACGAGCGCCGTCGCCTGCAGCGTGTGGTCGCGCCGTTCGCGCGCCATGTACCGCACGCGCCAGCCGGCGCAGTTCCCCTTCCACGAGCGGGGTCAACTGCTGGAGCGCGCGGTCATCGCCGTCACCCCACGCCCGCAGCAACTCGGTTACTACCCCGGGAGGAGGCGCCGCCATTGGTTTTTCGGTGGGCGAAGTATGGCACACCCTTCACCTTTTTCCGGCCGGTTCCCGCATTCACTCGTACGGGCGCCTCGAGCCCCAGAAAACCTGTTGATTCAGTTGAGGAGGGTCACATGCGGGGTCGTCTCTGGAACGACTGCTGTCATCGGAATCGTCCTGTCGGGTGCGATCGGCGTGATGCTTGCGCCACCGGTCATGAGCGCCGGACCGGACCCGCGGTCCCGGGCATTGCGCGCATGTGAGGGGGGCCTGCCGGGCGATGAAAACCCCGATCAGGTGCTCGAGTGGAATCAGATTTTCATCGACACACTGATCAACACGAATACGGCCAATTCCTCGAGCCAGCGGCTCGGCGCCATCGTGCACACGGCGATCTTCGATGCCTACAACGGCGTGGAGAAACGCTACACACACCTCCTGGTCGAGCCCAACGCGCCTGCGGGCGCGTCGCGGCGGGCGGCCGTGGTGGCGGCGGCACACGGCGCACTCGTCGGCCTGTTTCCCTCGCAGGAGTCCGTGCTGGACGGTTACTACTCCGCGTCACTCGCAGCGCTCGGGGATGAAGGTGACGATGGCGGACAGTCGCGCGCACGCGGGATCGAGTGGGGTGAGCAGGTCGCCGATGCCGTGCTGGCCTGGCGCGCCGCCGACGGATTCAACGTCAGCCGTCCGGCGTTCACCGGCGGCTTGGCGATCGGCCAGTGGCGGCCGACGCCGCCGGCCTTTGGCGCCATGAGCGCACAGGGCCTCGCCTTCACGCAGACATTCGTGCTCGAGGACAGCACGCAGTTTGCGCCGCCGTCGCCCCGTGGCCTGGCAACGCAGACCTACGCGGATGATTTCAACGAGGTCAAAGCGCTCGGCCGGCAGACCGGATCGACACGGACACCCGATCAGAGCGCGCTGGCCGTGTTCTGGGAAGGCAACGCGTCGGTCCACTGGAATCAGGCGGCCAATCAGATCGCGTGCGCGAACCATCTGTCGATGTCCGACAGCAACCGGCTGCTGGCCGTGCTGAACATCGCGATGGCCGATACTGCGTTTACCGTCTGGCGCGGCAAGCGCACCTTCGGCGCCGATCCCACCGAAGTCACGTGGCGGCCGGTGACGGCGATCCCGCTCGCGGATACCGACGGCAATGACGACACCGTTGCCGATCCTGACTGGCTGCCGCTCGTCACCACGCCATCGCACCCGGAGTATCCTGCGGGACACCCGGGTCAGAACGGCGCCGCCGCGGCGGTGCTGCTGGCTCACTTCGACGATGCCCAGATGTTCAGGCTGACGACGGCCGGGCAGCCGCCGCGGACGTACACGAGCGTGTCGGATGCCCGGTCCGACGGGAACAACGGCCGCGTGTGGGGCGGCATGCATTACCGGAGCACGGTCGTCATCAGCGACGCCATGGGCGAGGCGATCGCGCACTACGTCAACTCCGTCGCGATGCAGCGGGTGCATGGAAATGACCGGTAACGCCATACGACAACTGATATCTCTCGCGGCCCTGGCAGCGTGCGCGCTGCCAGGCGCCGCGTCGGCGCAGGAGCTCACGGGCGTGCTGATCGGCACGGTGAAAGACGCACAAGGCGCGGTCATCGCGGGCGCCGCGGTGCGCGTCGAGTCCACCGCGCTCATCGGCGGCCGGGCCGACACGAAGACGAACGAGAAGGGCCAGCTGCGCTTCGCCGCGCTGCCCATCGGCGACTACACGCTCACGGTCGAGTCCCCGGG
This sequence comes from uncultured Acidobacteriota bacterium, assembly GCA_963816795.1. GTDB lineage: Bacteria > Acidobacteriota > Vicinamibacteria > Vicinamibacterales > SCN-69-37 > CAWFLT01. The sequence continues at coordinate 975,452 of CAWFLT010000014.1, forward strand.
GTTCAAGGCGTCTCGCGTGCCGGACGTCCTCCGCATCGGCGCGGGCGCGACGCTGGAGCGCAACATCGTGCTCGAGCTCGCTGGCGTGGCCGCGTCCGTCGTGGTCAGGGGTTCGGGATCGCGGATTGACGTGCGCGACCCCGGCATCGGTGCACGTTTCGACCGCGACGATCTGAATGCGTTTCCGACGCGGCGCTTCAGCATGATCGATCCGATACGATCCGCGCCAGGCGTGTCCCCCACGTCACCGGCCAGTGGCTCGATCAACAGCGTGTCGATCTTCGGATCGGGCACCAACGAGAACACGTTCCAGATCGACGGCACCAACTTCACGTGCCCCTGCAGTGGCGAAGCGCGGTCCGAGCCCGGGGTCGACTTCATCCAGGAAGTGCAGGTTCGCTCGGTGGGCGCGTCAGCCGAGTTCGGGAACGCCCAGGGGGGCATCATCAACGTCATCACCAGGCAGGGTGGGGACCTGTTCCGGTACGACGCGTCGTACTACGGCCAGTCGGCGGCGCTGACGAGCGGGCCCGTCCGCCGGCCCTACTCGGGCCCCGGGCAGCAGACGAGTACGTACGAGCGCGAGAAGTATCGCGATCTGACGGCCAACGCCGGCGGACCGGCGTGGCGCAACCGTCTCTGGTTTTTCGCCGGCTATCAGCATCTGCGCGACTACGACAGCCAGCCCGGCACGGACCCGGCCTTGCCGCGGACGTACGAGCAGGACAAGTTCTTCGGAAAACTCACGTGGCGGCTGTCGCCGACGCTCCGGCTCGTGCAGAGCTTTCACACGGAACGGTGGGTCAATCCGGAAATTCCCACCTACGTGAAGCCGCATGAGGCCACCCAGCGCCTGCATGCCTCAGTCCCCGCGATGACGTTCGCCCATCTCACCCACACGTTGTCGTCGCGCACGGTGTGGGACGTTCGCGTCGGCCGCTTCGTCTACACGCGGCACGACGATCCGAGCACCGGCGACGTGACGGTGCCGAGCCGCATCGATCGCGTCACGGAAATGATGAGCGGCGCGCCGCAGACGTTCGGCGGACTGAAACTGATCAGGACCACCACCAAGGGCACGGTCGATCACTACCAGCCGGCGTTCCTCGGCGCCGACCACCACTGGCGTGCCGGCGGCCAGCTCGAGCGCGGCGAACATCATCTCTCGACGATCATCCCGACGGGCACGCGGTACATAGACGACGGTCTCGCTGACTTCCGCGCGGTCTCCAGCGCACCGTCGATCGTCGGCGGCGTGTTTGTCACGGCGTCGGGGTTCGTCAGTCACGGGCTGACGATCGGCTCCGCGCTGACGATCAACTCCGGCGTGCGTTTCGATCACAGCCGTGCGATCAGCCAGGACCTGCGCGCCGTCGACGCGGAACGTCGCGAGACGGGCGACACGATTCAGGGACTGGGCCTGATGTACACGTGGAATGTGTGGTCGCCACGTTTCGGGTTCACACTCCGGCTGACTGACGACGGACGCACCGTGCTTCGCGGCAGTTTCGGCCGCTTCCATCAGGGCATGCTGACCGGCGAGCTCGCGCCCTTCCATCCCGGCGCGACACCCATCACGACGAGGCAGTACGAATCGGCGACCGAGGACTATACGCGCGAGATTTCCACCGTCGATCCGCTGCGCAACCTTCAGTACGATCCGGAAACGCGGACGCCGTACACGGACGCCTGGTCCGTGGGCCTCGACCGCCAACTGGGCCGATCGCTCACCGTCGCGCTCGCGCTGGTGCACAAGCGCGGCGCTGATTTCATCGGCTGGACGGATATCCGCGGCCAGTATCGCGAGGAGACGCTGACGTTGCCGGACGGAACCCCCAACGTGCCCAACGGAACCAGCGTGCCGGTATTCGTACTGACGGGGACATCCGAACGGCTCTTCCAGCTCAGCAATCCGGCCGGATATTCGATGCACTACAGCGGGCTCGTGCTCGCGGCCGAGAGACGACGTGCCAACGGCTGGCAGGCGCACGCGTCGTACACGTGGTCAGCGACGACGGGGCTGCAGGCGTCGAGCGCGACCAGCGCGGCGGGCCCGCAGGTCAGCACGATTGCGTCCGCGCGCTATCTGACGTTCGGCCAGGATCCAAACACCCTGACGAACGCGAAGGGCCGGCTGCCGAACGATCGGCCGCACATGGTGCGTGTGATGGCCAGCGCCGATGTGCCGCGAACGGGTCTCGTGGCCGCGGCCAACGTCCGGCATTTCAGCGGCAAGCCGTGGGCGGCCTCGGTCATCTGGCCGCTGGGAGCGCCGCAGGGCGACGTCCGGATCCAGCTCGAGCAGCGCGGGCCGCGTCGCCTGTCCTCGCAGACGCTCGTGGACCTGCGCCTCTCGCGCCCGTTTGCCATCGGTACAGCCGCGCGCGTGGAACTGCTGCTCGACGTGTTCAATGTGTTCAATGACACGGCCGAGGAAGGCGTGGCCACCGACAACGTCCGCGCCGCAAACTTCGGTCAGCCGACGGTGTTTGTCGACCCGCGCAGGGCGATGATCGCCGCGAGGTTCTCGTTCGGGAAGTAGACGGGCGATATTGCCCTCTTCCTAGGCACCGAATTGACGCAGGTGATGATCCGCATGACGGTAACTGAATCTGCCCCATTCCGCTGCCGACAGGGCGCCAAACAACGGATGGTCTCCTGAGAGCTGCGCTTCCGGACCACTGAACCGTTGAATCAGACCGTCGCAATTCATCGACGTCGCGCGCAAACTCGGTTGGACGAGTGCCGCCGATTTCCTGATCGGCTTCCGGCACGGTCCTGACGCCCTGCGGCCATTTGACACTCGTGTGTATGGCCAGCCACCTGATCATGGTGCGCTCCCAGAGCGTACCAATGACTGACACCCGCCGGTCGCCCAGGGCCGCGCGACACGCATCGCTCAGATGACACACCATCTGGTGCGGAGTCATCCTGCCCCACTTGCGTTCGCTCCGCGGCGTGAGTGCCTCAATCCGTCGCAGGATTTCCGCCCGGGCTTCCGAATCCAACAGCGTCCCGTTTTTCCTCACAGCCACGTGGTCCCCCAGCTCGCCGGCTGGCTTCTCGCCAGCACATTCGCCAAGCATGATCTTGAACGCATCCCGCGCCAGGACGATCAGGCTGTCGTCACCACGATGGCGCAGCAGGTTGAGGTGCCGCTGCGGCGGTACCCATGGGGAAGGCCGGAGTCGAAGTACATCGAGTCACCGGATTCCAGCGCGTGCTCCTGGCCGTCGATGTGAACGTTCAACCTGCCCTTGAGCGTGTAGATGAATTCCACGCCCGCGTGCGTGTGCAGCCGGACGTAGTCGCGCGCCACGGGCAGGAACTCGGCGTAGTACGAGTTGAACCGCCGTTCGGTCGCCGGGTAGTCCAACGACTCGAAGCGATAAGACATGTCCTTCCCATCCTGACGCTCTGGCAGCTGTACGCGTTCCGCCTTGCGGACCACCGCCACGAGAGGCTTCTCGCGCGCGCCGGCGAAGAAATAGTCGAGGCCGACGCTGAAGACGAGCGCGATCCGCAGCAGCGTCGGCAGCGTCGGGAACAGGCGCCCCCGTTCGAGTTTCGAGAGCAGCGCCGGCGACAGCCCGGTATGCCGCCCCAGTTCGACGAGTCCCATCTTCTTCTTCAGCCGTAAGGCGCGAATCTTCGCGCCGATCCCATAGTCGCTGAGCCCTGTTTCGAGCGTTGCTGACAGCATTCCGCCTCCGGTTGTCGTGACAGTCACATTACGCGAGGTTCTTGTCGTCGCATTCACATGACTTTGCGGCCGAGCGCTGATTTTACTGCACAGCAAACAAATGTGCACTACAGTCAATACCTGTATTGCGCTGGCGAGGGGCCGGACGCAGCACAGGAGGAAGAGTCATGAAGCAGATCGACGTCATCGCCGCGGTCCTCGTCGTCGTCGGAGCGCTCAACTGGGGGCTCGTGGCCGTCGCCCGGTTCGACCTCGTGGCCGCGCTGTTCGGGATGCCGTTCGGTGAGGTCTCGGCGAGCAGCGCATTCGTCTACGGGCTGGTCGGCCTGGCCGGGCTGTATCAGGCAGTGTCGTGGAAGCGCGTGCAGAGCCGCTGGGCGCAGCCCGCGGCGATCGCGACTCGTTAGTTCGTCAATTCGCAACTCGATCAAGGAGCAGAGACAAATGAAGAAGATGATTGCAGGAATCGTGGCCGCGATGACCATCACCGGCGCCGCCGCCAACATGGGTGCGGCGACCGCTGACAAGGACATCGTCGATACCGCGGTGGCGGCCGGATCGTTCAAGACGCTGGCGAAGGCACTCCAGGCGGCCGACCTCGTCGCAACATTGAAGGGACCCGGGCCCTTCACGGTGTTTGCGCCGACCGACGAGGCGTTCGCGAAGCTGCCCGCAGGAACGCTCGAGGCGCTGCTGAAGCCCGAGAACAAGGCAAAGCTGCAGCGCATTCTCACGTCGCATGTCGTCGCCGGGAAAATCATGGCGGCCGACGTGGTCAAGGCCAGTTCGGCGAAGGCAGTCAGCGGGGACACGCTGACGATCGCAACCCGCGACGGCGGCGTGACCGTTGACGGCGCGAAGGTCGTGAAGACCGACATCGCCGCGACCAACGGCGTCATTCACGTGATCGACAGCGTCATCCTGCCGAAGGGTGACTAGGCCGGGGGCATGGACGCACCAGTCCTCCTCACCGGCGCGACGGGGTACATCGGCGGCCGTCTTCTTCGACATTTCGAAGAAGCCGGCCGTCCGGTGCGGTGCCTTGCGCGGCATCCCGAACGCGTCAAGGCCACCCGATCAACGACGGAGATCGTCCAGGGTGATTGCCTCGATGAGGCGTCGCTGGGTCTCGCCCTCGCGGGCGTGGACTCGGCTTACTACCTGGTGCACTCCATGTCGGTCGGCGCCGATTTCGCGAAGGTGGATCGGCGTGCCGCTGCAAACTTCGGCCGCGCGGCGGTTCGTGCCGGCGTCCGGCGCATCATCTATCTGGGCGGTCTGGCCGATCAGGCGGGTCCGCTCTCCAGCCATCTCCAGAGTCGGGCCGAAACCGGATCCGTCCTGCGCGCCAGTGGCGTCCCGGTCATCGAGTTCAGGGCATCGATCGTGGTGGGCGCCGGTAGTCTGTCGTTCCAGATGATCGAGGCACTGGTGGAGCGGCTGCCCGTCATGGTGTGCCCGCGGTGGGTCGCGACGTCGACCCAACCGATGGCCGTTGACGACGTGGTGGCGTACCTGGCGGCGGCCCTGGAACTGCCCGAGACCAGCAGTAAAGTGTTCGAGATCGGCGGTCCCGACGTCGTCTCGTACGGTGACATCATGCGCGAGTACGCGCAGCTCCGCGGGCTGCGCCGCTGGCTGCTGCCGGTGCCGTTGTTGACGCCGCACCTGTCGGGTCTCTGGCTCGCATTGGTGACACCGGCGCAGGCCCGTGTCGGCCGCGCGCTGGTGGAAGGGTTGAAGAACCCGACGGTGGTCAGATCGTCCGCAGCACGCGACACGTTCCAGATCGAACCGACACCGTTGCGCGTGGCGCTGGCGAACGCGATAGAGGGCGGCGCTCAGTTGCGTCAGAAGGTCGACACGCGGACCACTGTTCTGGACGCGCCCCCTTCGCAGGTCTTTGCTCCGATCAGGCAGATTGGCGGCACGAACGGCTGGTATTTCGGGAACTCTCTCTGGCGAGCTCGAGGCTGGCTGGATCTCGGGTTCGGCGGCGTAGGCATGGGACGCGGCCGCCGCGACCCCGAGAACTGCGGGCTGACAGATGTCATCGACGGCTGGACCGTCGACGCCTACGAACCGGATCGACGCCTGCGGCTCAGGGCCGACCTGAAGTTGCCCGGCCGCGGCTGGCTGGAATTTCAAGTCACGCCGCTCGACGACGGCCGGCGATCGCTCATCCGCCAGACGGCGACGTTCGACCCTCGCGGCCTGCTGGGGCGCGCGTACTGGTACAGCCTCCTTCTCGTGCACGAGTGGATGTTCAGCGGCCTCCTGCGCGAGATCGCGCGTCGCGCCAAGCTACGCAGAATCGAGCTCGACGACGAGGCGCCGGAGTGCCCGACTATCGGGAGCTGACCGGACGATTCGACAAGAGGCTCCCGTCAGGCGGCTCGTGCGTCGAGAGCGAGCGTCAGCTCGCGCGCTTCACCGGTGGCGGAGCCCACGTCCCGTCCGCGACTTCCTTCTTCGGTGCGTAGAGCCGCAGCGCCAGCTTGAATTCGGCGTCTTTGGGCGCCGGCAGCCAGTTGCTTTCCTTGTCTTTGCCCGGCGAGTCGCTCTGGATGTACAGCGTCAGTCCGCGGTCAGCATCGAACGCCAGACGGCTGCGGTCGCCGAGCGCGTAGCGATTGATCGGGTTGGCGACGAGATAGGCATCGTCGTCGTACATCGTCAACGACCAGAACGCGTCGACCGGCGGGATCTCGGCCTTGGTGAAATGCAGCGTGTAATTGTTCGCGCCGTTGAACCGCTTACCGTCGCCGTCGAGTTCCGCAAACGGATACACGGCATCCTCGGGCAGGTTGCCTCCGACGCCGAAGAAGGTCCAGCCCGCGCGGTAGGTGTACTTCGTGCCGTAGCGGCCCATGTCGAGCGCAATTTGCCAGCCGTTGACCACCTTGCCGCGCACGGTCTCGCGCATTGCCTTGACCCCGGCAGCGACGCCGGCCTCGATCGCCTGGCGCACCTCTGGCGTGAACGCGTCCATGCGGAACATGGCTCCCGGTGCGATGCCGAGCGTCGCCAGCCGCGCCATCGTCTTCGGATCGTCCGGTTCCGGCGGGTTCGTCACCAGGAGGCGATTGAGACGGTTGAAGAAGTCTTCGGGCGACAGCGCCAGTACTTGCTTCGGCACCGGGGTCTTCGCGTCCACGCCTTCTTTGAGTGGTACGTTGTCCGGCGGCGTGTAGGGCTTGCCCCATGACGAGAGCGGGACCAATTTGTACTGGTCCTGCAACGCATGGACGGCGGCGTAGTCCTCAGGTCCACCGGTATACGTGCGCCCGCCAATCAAGGCCAGGTTCGTCGCCACCCGCAGTTCGGTCACGCCCTGGGGCAACGTGCCCTTCCACGTCGGACCGACGATGGCGAAGTGCCCGCCTGTGCTGCCGACGGTACGGGACCCCGGAGTCTGCGGCACGTTGTTCCACGCGTCGATGACTTGCATCATCCAGTACCGCTTTCCCATGTCAGGCACCGACAGGACCATCGGTTCTTTCGACAGATCCACGTTCGCCAGCGAGTAGAGCGTGTCGACGTTGAAGCCGACCACGGTTCGATTCGAGGCGTCGGGAAACGCTCGATAGTGAACGAACTGGTTGATCGGGGCACGGGCCTGGTCGGCCTTGGACACATGCGTGGCCGTGTCGATCTGGATCTCGATATAGACGAGCGGCATGCAAAAGACCCATGCCTCCTGCGCGATGGCCTTCGCTTCGTCCGGAGTGATGGACGCAGATTGCTGTTGGGTCATGGTCATAAAAGCCTCTACGCTACAACCGCTGGCCGAGACGCCCACCATCCCCCGCGGTGCCTCACTCACGACATGCCGTGACCGCTGGTCGAGCCGGCCACATGCTTCGGCGCAAATCCTGGAATAGAGGGACGTCCGCATGGAGGCGTGGCTGTGAAAAGCACATCACGTACCCGGCGCGCCTGCGGACCCTCGAAACCAAGCACACCCCGCCGCGGAAGTGGACGGCTGCCGGCAGCCACACCTCGTTGTTCACTCTGCGCCGCAGGAACGATAGCTGCGAGCCCTTGTGCAGGCGAACCAGCACACCGAAGCCGGTCGACAACGTGTCGATGGCCTCGGCGTCGAGCCGCACGAGCTCATGATCGGACTCGCTGATCCAGGCGCGGAGGGAGAACTTCTGCATCTGCCTTCCCTCGTGCGTCCGCGGTTTCGCCTTCGGACGCGGCGTGAGCGAGAGCGCGATCGTGTCGTGCCCCTCGATGGCCTCACGCCCCCGCATGTCGATGTCGAAGACGATGAAGATGTCGTCGACGATGGCTTCGAACTCGCGCCGCTGCCCCGCCAGATCGCGCTCCTGCCGCGCCCGCTCTTTGGTCGGCTGCTCAGTGAGACTGCGGCGGCGTCTTTTCGTCCGCAGTGGGGCCGTAAAGACAAGGCAGCGGGACGTCGTTCATCCGCAGGTATACAGAGAGCTGCGCACGGTGATGGACGAAGTGGTTGATGGTGTTTCGCAGTACGTCCTTGCGAATACCTTGGTCGATCACTTGGCCGCCGTACAATAGCCTCCAGGTCTGCGCCATGTTTGTGTCGCTGGCGTTCGCAAGCACGGCGCGAAGCTCCTGTACGTTGTCGTCGAACTCCCGGAGCAGCGTCTCAGTAGGCTCGAGGGAGTACGCTGGACCGTTCGCAAGATCCAAGTCGATTCCCCTGACGATATTCGCCATCATCGCCGGCATCCTCGCCACAAGTTGCGCGAGGTGGCCGAGTGCAGACGACCTGGGGTGTGGTTTCCAGTCCCCCTTGCCGTTCGGCACGCGCTCGAGCAACCTGCGTGTCGCAGGCAGCTCGTAAGCGAGCTCGGCGACGAACTCATTGGCGATCGCCATGTCCTCATGCGCCTGGATTTCGCGGCCGGGGTCTGTCATGAGGCCTGCGCCTCCTCTACTTTGCGTCGGATCGAGGTCGACAACAGCTCCTCCACGGGTGGCGGCATTATCGAATCACGACGGCGATCGCCGTTGCATCGTCGCGCAGATGCCGGCCGGCAAATCTCGTGACCTCGTCGAACAGGCCGCGCAGCATGCCCTCAGCTGTCGACGAGCGATGTCGAACGACCGTTTCCAGAAAGCGATCGTCGCCGAACTCGAGGCCTTCTGATGATTCCGCCTCTGTGATGCCATCCGTAAATAGCACCAGGCGATCGCCTGGATCGAGCCGGACTTCGTCCTGCTCATAGGTTGCAAGGTCGAACATGCCGACCACCATTCCACCAGCGGCCAGGCGCACGACCGAGCCGTCGGCGCGGACGATGGCCGGAGGGTTGTGGCCGGCATTGCTATAAGTCAGACGTCGCGTGGCCGAGTCGTAAACGCCGTAGAAAAACGTCACGAAGCGTCGGAGATCGACATTCCTGCAAAGCGCCTGGTTCAGCTGTGAGACAACCGAGCGCGGTGTTGAATCGGTCAGCGCAAACGCGCGAACAGACGCTTGCAAGCTCGACATTTGAGCTGGCTCATCGTCGTCGTCCCGATCGTCCAAGCCGGTCTGAGCCTTCGTGATCAGGCGTGATCGTGTGCGAGGGAGGCGGACAGCTCGCGGTGGGCTTGGGCCTGTGCGAGAAGCGTGTTGGCCTTGGCCTCGAACGTCTCCACTGCATCGGCGCCGGCGGCAAAACGGGCCGGCGGCTCCTTGAGCCCGACGAGCGTGACGAGGGCCTTGGCGAGCTTGGCGGGATCGCCACCTTGCTTCCCGTCCATACTTTTCCAGGCGGCGACGATCTCCCTGGTCCGTTCGGCATAGCCGTCAACGGAGGGCTGAGCGTAGGTGGTCGAGTCGTTGCTGAGTAGCTCGGTACGGAAGAATCCAGGCTCGACAAGCATCGTGCGGATTCCGAAGGCGGCGATCTCTGGCGTAAGCGACTCCATCCACCCCTCAATGCCGAACTTCGCGGCGGCGTACGCCGTGCAGAACATTTGGCCGGCGATGCCGGCGGTCGAAGAGATGGCCACGAGCAGGCCAGAGCGCTGCCTGCGCATCACTGGCAATGCGGCGCGCGTGACATTCATCGGACCGAAGAGGAGCGTCTCGATCTGATTGCGGACCTGTTCCGGGCTGAGTTCCTCGAAGAAGCCGGCGAAGAAATTACCCGCGTTGTTGACCAGAATGTCGATGCGGCCGAACCTCGCGACGGTGGCCTCAATGGCTGCCTCCGCATCCTGCGGCCGAGTCACGTCGAGCTTGATGGCCAGCAAGTTCTCGTGGTCGCCCACTGCGACCGCGACCTTCGTCGCATCGCGGCCAGAGGCGACAACGGCGTGGCCTGCGGTCAGGGCGGCCTTGGCGATGTCGACACCCAAGCCTCGACCAGCGCCGGTGATGAGCCACACTTTCTTTTCACTCACGGCATATCCTCACTTGACCTTAACCACGAGCGAGAGATCGAACGTGGTCCTGCAAATCTAAGATGACCGCACCCGTCTGTGCCCTGTTCGCCGGACCTCAACACGCGCGACAGGTGGGCAGACGCCTCCGCAGCCTGATTTCGGGAATCCGCTTGCCAGCCTAACACCAGGAGCGGACGTACCGCAGAACGACCACACCGCGGCTGAACCGGCGCTCATCCACCATTTCAAGTTTCAGTCTGCGGCCACGATCTGCCGCTAAAGGTCGAGCACCGCGTCCAGCCCTCGATGGACGCCGACCAGCCGTGAGACCCGCCGGATGGCGAGCAGGGCCCCGTCGACATACGGCTTGGCGCTGCTGCCTGAATCGTGGCGGATGGAAAGCCGTTGATCCCTGGGCTCAATAGCCATTCGGCAGACGCTCACCGACGGACCGGAGTTGGCCGGGAGCGGACTATCGGTCGGCTCACTTGCGGATCGGCGCCTCAGAACAGCGATTCAGTGCTTGCCGTCGCAGCCGTCAGCCCGTGCGAGGAGAAATGCCCTTTCCCGCGCGTTGCGGGTCAGCGTGGCCGCGGCCTGGAATTCTGAACGCGCCTCGGCCAGTCGTCCGGCCCGGAACAGAAAGTCGCCCCTCGCCGCCGGCAGCGGCGCGTAGTTCCGCAGGGTTGCGGCGTCGGCGATCTCGTCCACCAGTCTGAGACCCGCATCGGGCCCGAAGGCCATGCTGTGGGCGATCGCGCGATTGAGATCGACCACGGGCGACGGCGCCTCGACGCGCAACCGATCATAGAGCGCAGCAATGCGCGGCCAGTCAGTATCGGCGGCGCGGCGCGCGCGAGCGTGGCAGGCGGCAAGCGCGGCTTGCAGCACATACGGGCCGGCGCCGCCAAGCGCTTCGGCGCGGGCCAGTGCATCGAGGCCCCGGCCGATCAGCAAGTGATCCCAGCGTGCGCGATCCTGCTCGGTGAGGGGTATGAAGGCTCCGTCCGGCCCGGTGCGCGCCTTCTGGCGCGACGCCTGGATCTCCATGAGGGCCAGGAGGCCGAGCACTTCTGCTTGATCTGGGGCATCCTCGGGCATCAGACCGGCGAGTATGCGGCCGAGCCGTTGCGCCTCCAGGCATAGGCCCGGCCGGACAAGGTCGTCGCCCGCCGTGGCCGCATACCCTTCATTGAAAATCAGGTAGATGACCTCGAGCACCGAGGGCAGGCGCGCCGCGCGTTCGGCGCCGCGCGGCACCTCGAAGTTCAGTCCGGCCTTTGCGATCGCCTTCTTCGCGCGGACGATACGCTGCGCGATCGTGGCCTCGCTCGACAGGAACGCGCGGGCGATCTCGTCCGTCGTCAGGCCGCCGACCACCTTGAGGGTGAGCGCCGCGCGCGCGTCCGGCGACAGCATGGGGTGGCAGGCCGTGAAGATGAGGCCCAGCAAGTCGTCGCCGAGATCATCGTCCATGGAAGCTTCGATCGCCTCGGCGGCGCCGTCGCCTGTCTCGGCCAGCGTCCGCGCGATCTCCTGGTGCTTGCGCTCGCGCATCTTGTCGCGCCGGAAGCCATCGACGGCGAGACGTTTGGCGACGGCCATGAGCCAGGCTCCCGGATTATCAGGAACGCCGATCCTCGGCCACTCGGATAGAGCGACGACCAGCGCGTCTTGCGCCAGCTCCTCGGCAAGATCGACACTCCGTGCGAAGCGGGCCAGGCCCGCGATGAGCCTGGCCCGTTCAATGCGAAAGGTCGCCTCTATTGCTTGATGAGTTTCCGCCTGGTTCGTGTCGCCTGCGGTCACCCCGCAAGGGTATCAGGCGACGCCGAGCTTCCCGCGTTCTCCTTCACGAGGCGCCGAGAGCTCTTCGGGCGTCACGAACTCGGCCAAATCCGCTGCCTCGTAAAACGGCCGGATTTCCATCTCGCCCTTCATACCCGGCATGAAGGGCGAACGCTTCGCCCAGGCCATCGCTTCGTCCATGTCCTTGACCTCCCAGATCGAGAAGCCGGCGATCAGCTCCCGGCTCTCGGCGAACGGCCCGTCGATGACCGTGCGGCTGACGCCATCGGAGACTATGCGCCTGGAGTGGGCGTCGTTCTTGAGACCGGCTGCGGCCACGAAGACGCCGGCCTTGACCAGCTCCTCGGTGAACCGGTCCATCGCAGCAAATGCCTCGAGCGCCTCCGGCGTGGGCTCGCCCAACGTCATGCCCTCTGCGGCTTTCGACAAAACCATAACCCGCATCGTCTGCCTCCTTGTGTGAGCCGGCCCCATTTGGCGTCTCTTTGGGACGACGAACGAGCTTGCTTGAAATCGACATCGTTCTGCAAACTTTCTCGACGCCGGGGCATTCAAGGCTGCGACTCTGCCCTGTCGAGCACGCCTCTTACCGGCCTCCGCCCGACGCGGTGAGTGCCTGGAGCGTGAAGATTTCCGGCGCCAGCTTGACGCCAACTTCGACGCGCTCGACCTCGTAGATCGTGCGTCCGATCGAATCGCTGGACACCACGTAGCGATGGGGCACGCGCATCCCGCCGATGTCGCGATAGTCCGAGTACGTCGTCGTCACCGTCATCGCACCGGCTTCGGCAACCGACATCGTCCGCCGATCCTGAAGCACGTCACCGGTCTCCGCGTCCACGGCCACCAGCGCGGGCGGCAGGCCGGCCGACTCGAGCTGGATGCCATAGACCTTTCGCCCGCCGAGCACACCCGCGCGCACCACGCGGACGGCGTCGTAGTACTTGCGCCAGTCGCCGAAGAGGACCGCCGGGTGCCCGAGTCGCGTCTGCGTGAGCATCTTTCCTGTCAGGTCCCCGGTCGCAGCGCCGCTCACAGCCGCCGCCCCCCGGCCTTTATTCAGCACAGTTTGGATCTGCACCGACTGGTCGAGACTGATGTCTATTCGAAGGCGGTCGTCTCCAGCGGTGGACGATGAGAATCGTCCCTGCACACCGGACTGGGGGAAGCGAACGCTGCCCGTTGTCCGCATGGTGTTGACGGCGGACGCCGCCGGGATGCGGCGCAGCTTCATGATCTCGTCAACGGTCGGCAGGGTGGACGCGACGGGTGTGAGCCGCATCGCCGGCAGCGCGCCAGGGCGATGAAAGTTCATGGCGGCCACGGCGCCACTCGGTGACTCCTCGAACGTGACGGCGAGCCCCACATTCGCGCGGGTCGCCCGGCGTCCGGTGGCGTCTGGCGGAAGGAGGTCGAACGATGTGTTGTTTGGCAGCCGGACGGCGAGGCGCTGGTTCCGGATGAGGATCGCGAACTCGTTCGCGCCGGCGGCATCACCGTAGCGGCCCACGTACTTCTGCAGCTCGCCGAGCGGGATCTCCGGCGTGATGGTGACACCTTCGCGAGGCACCTCGAACTCCTGACCACCCTCGTGCATCCTGAGCCCCACGACCCTGCCGGTCTTGTCGCGATCGAACGACACCGCGGTCTGTTCGCCCTTCACCAATGACCACCGTCCGTCCGCGCGCGGCGGATTCAGCGCCGATTCGACCTGCGACGGGATGTCGAGCACGAGGCGACGGTTCCGCTCGGAGACGGTGAAGACTTCGTTCGAGAACGTCGCGAAGTTGGCAATGTAGCGTCCGAGATACGGCTTGAGGTCGCCGACGTCGCTGGCTGCTGGCGGCAGCTCGCCGAGCAGGTACTGCGGCACGAGCTGCATGGCAATCGATGGCAGCGCCGAGAGCGTGTTCGTGAGCACCACGAATCCGATATTCGAATCCGGAAGCAGACCGACCTCCGCGCTGTATCCCGCGATCGCGCCGCCGTGCTCGATCAGCCGCTGCCCCTGCGAGTTGCGCACGAACCATCCCAACCCGTAGCCGGCGGTGCCGCCGACTTGGATCTGCGGCGTCCATGTCGTCGTCAGGGCGCCGGGACTGATCAGCGCTTTGCCGTCGTGGACACCCTGGCGCAGCAGGAAGCGAATCCACGATGTCATGTCGAGAGCCGTCGAGCTGATCGCGCCTGCTGGCGCAATGCCGTCGATGTTGTTCCCAAGCGTCTCGAGCGTCACCAGCCGGAACTTCCTCCGGGCCTCGTCCCACGCGTAGCCTCGAGCCACGCGTGGATCCTTCCACGCTTCCCGCAGCGATGTCCGCGTCGCCGCCATCCCGAGCGGAGCGAGGATCCGCGCCTTTATGAGCGCGTCCCAGGACGTGCCGGCCGCTGTGGCCGCGGCCGATCCCGCCGCGAGGTAATGCACGTTGTTGTAGAGGAACCGCTGGCGAAACGGTGCGAACGCTTCGGCGGACGACGCCCGACGCAGGATCTCGACCGACGACAGCCCGGTGTTGGTTTCGAGAAAAGCCATGCGGGTGAAGCCGGTGCGGTGGCTCAGGACGTCGCGCAGCGTGGCGCGATCGTTCGGCTCCTTGCTCTGCACCGCGAGCTTGAACTCGGGCAGATACTTCTCAACCGGATCGTCCCACTGCATGCGCCCCTCGTCGACCAGCATCCCGACGAGCGTCGCAGTGAACGCCTTGGTGGCCGACCCGATGAAGAACGGCGTGTTCGGTGTGACGGGCGTCTTCTTCTCCACGTCTGCGACGCCGAATCCTCTGGCGAAGATCACCTCATCGCCGCGGACGATCGCCAGCGCCGCACCGGGAACATGCAGGTCGATGCGGTTGCGGTCGATCTCCGCCGCCAGGCGGTCGAGCCGCTCCGCGAGCGTGGGAGCCGTCTTCGGTGGCGCGACGACGGATTGCGCGGGTGCACCCGTGGGCAACCCGAAAGGGCTGATGCTCAGCAACAGCAAGGCAGAGATCGAGCGCACGGACACGTGGACCGTCATGAGTGGCGAATCCTTTCTGGCTGCTTTGCAGCGGTTAGTCGCGCAGCGCGAGTCTTTTCTTACACGCCTGGGGACCCATCACGTGTGCCGCACGCGGCTGTACGACCAGGGCGCCAGCACGCCGATCGTGAGCGACAGCAAGGCTGGCGACAGTATCCAGACGGCGTTCATCGCAGACATCCCGGCCAGCTGCACGCCGGCGATGTGCAGCACTGTCAGCCATGCCGCCCCGAATGCCGCGGAGATCGCGAGGGCGCCGCTCGTGTAACGAATTGTCAGCACGCGCTCCGCGAAGCCGCTCCAGAAGACGTAGACCGTCGTGAACACCATCGCAGCCAGGAAGATCCAGCGTGCCGTCGCGAAGATCGCGTCGACCACGAACGGCGACACGATCCCTTTGTGTTCCGCCAGCGCCAGCAGCGCGAGCGCGAGGCCGCAGAGCAGCAGCGACGATGCAGCGATGTTCACGCGACGGGAATAGCGGGTCCAAAGCGCTCCAAGCACGGCGAACGCCGCGACCCAGATGACGACACCGACCGCCGCCACGACCACCAGTGAGAGCTGCTCGTACCCGGTCAGCGCTGCGACGACGTCCTTGATTACAGACCGCTGACTGTTCAGAGGCACGTTCCACACCTGGATGAAGACCGCGTCGCCCAACAGTGGCAGTGATATCCATACGCTGATGCCGATCGCGATGAGCGCGGCCAGGACGCAGACCGACTTCACGAGTAGTTTGAGGGCGGCCAGCTGCGCGGTGCCGTACGCCTGAGTCGCCTCGAATGCGCTCATGTACGTGCGTCCTTGTCTCCGACGGATACCGAAGGCATTTCCCGCGAGCACCAATACGATGAGCAGTGAGAGCGGCGCAAAGAGCACGGGCATTCCCCGGACGTAAAAGCAGTCTCTGTTCGAGCAAGACAGAGACGCCCGTATCTCCTCAGAGAATGCAGCATCGAGTGGACCGCTGACCGCCGACACCAGCAGAATCACGATCGCGAGCGCCACGCCGATCGTCAGCACCGGCAATCCGTTGGACTTCAGGTCCAGCCACACTTGAGCCCGCGTCGCAGACGAGGTGGGACACGGGAAGCGGAACAGGCTGACGAGCCGGTCCCACAATCCGCCGCGTTGCGCCGACGGAACCTCCGCCCATCCGTCGCCGCGACGCTGCCGCGTAACTATGGCGACCGTGACGCCGAAAGATGCCAGGCCAATCAGAGCGATCCACGCGTAGTCGGTGAGCGGGAAGTCGAACAGCGTCGGCCACAGACGCGGAGGCCAGTCGAAGGTGTCCGGGATCTCCACTGCGGTAAGGCGCTCCATGGCCAACCCAAAGGCTCTCGTGATGGCAAACATCATCACGCACACCTGAATGGTCCTGTTCCGGGTCGACCAGGTCGCCGCCAACCCGATCAGGGTGAGGGCCGCGATCCATGCGGCGACGGGCATGAGTGGGAACGCATAGCCCGAGGTCACCCTCAGCAGAAGCGCCGACACGAGGTAGACCGCCGACGACATGGCGGTGAGATACGCCATCGGAAGCCCGACGATGACTGCCGTCCGAACCGGACGGGTGTAATGGAGATAAAGCGGAAAGCCGGGTCGACCGCCATTGAGCCTCGCAAGAGATAGCCAGCTCAATAAGTGCGGCAGGACGAGGAGGATCATGGCGATCGCCGCGCCGTTGTCCATGATGTCCTCGTACTTCTTCGCATCGTCGGCAGGCGCAACGGTGGCGCACAGGGCCAATACGGCGAGTCCCCCAACGATCCCAATAGCAAGCTTCCACGCGGCCTCGACGCGTGTCACCCGCCAGATCTCCCACAGCATTGCGACGATCGGTGACCGCATCTTCATGCCGCCTCCACCTGCGAGCGGCTGCGGCCGGCGCGCGCGAGGAAGATTTCTTCGAGCGTGGCATCGCGCGATTCGACCACCTCACCGCCGAGCGCAGGACCGAGTGATGGAACTGCTCGAGCGATCCGCTGTGGACGACGCTCCAGGTGCGGCCACCACCTTCCATGGCCAGCGCGGTCTCGAGGACCGGCGGTTGATCGAAGTGCTCGACGAACCGCACGCGGCTGCGCTGGTAGCCGCGGCGCACGTCGTCGAGTGCGCCGCTCAGCGTCACGCGGCCCGTGGTGCATCAGCGTCACGTGGTCCGACATCCGCTCCACCTCGTCGAGCAGATGCGACGAGAAGATCACCGGTCCGCCCGTCGTCGGCCACGGTGCGGACGATGGCATCGAGGATGTCGCGGCGCAC
>CAWFLT010000015.1:0-13074 GCA_963816795.1 uncultured Acidobacteriota bacterium
TCATCGGCGACATGTTGAGGCGCGCGCCTCCGCGACAGCCTCGATCACGGAATTCAGCGGGACCCGCTTCACGAGCTTCGCTATCGGACCCGTCGTGGCGCGGCCAAAAGTCTCGAGGCCCTGGCGGACGCGGTGAAACCGAAGTGCTTCTTAGGCCTAGTTGAGCTTGAGTGTGGCCTAGCGGATAACGGGGAGTGGAGGAGTCAGCGCCGAACTCTGTGAGAATGACCGTGCCAGTGCCGCACCCGCGAGAGCCCCGGGATCCCTCGTCGCGCGACCGCCTCCACCCTGGCGGTCGTCACGCTCGGGCTGGGCGTTCTGGCACTGGTCGCGCCGTTCGCCGGCGCGGAGGTGCCGGCGGCGCGTGTCGGCGGATTGCTCGCCGTCGCCGCTGGCATCGAAGTCCTCCACGGGCTGAGACGTTCGACCGCCAAAGCACGCCGGGAGGCGACGGTGAGCGCCGCCATCAGCATGGCGATCGCGCTCTTTCTCATCAACGCGCCGTTCGTCGCCGCCAACGCGCTGCAATTTGCGATCGCCATCTGGTTTGCTGCCGATGCGATCCGGTACGTGCGGGCGGCCGTCCGCGGCCATGCCGGCCGCGATCGGACGCTGGCGCTGTGCGCGGCAGCCGGCAACGGCGTGGTGTCCCTGGTCCTGGTCCTTGCGCACGGATGGCTCGCCGCGGTGGGCGTCGCGCTGGCGGGAGCGCTGAGGATTTTCGGCATCGCGTGGAACATCGCGATCGCGCCGGTGCATTCGATCGGAGAAGCCGATGAGACGGTCGTCAGCGAGCTCGGGCTCGACGATGCGCCCGAGGCCAGGGCGATCGCGGCGTCGGTCGCGGTCGAGGAGCAGGCGCGCGGCCCGATCGATCGCGGCTGGACCATCGCCTTCATCGCCACGCTCTTTGCGATCCACATCGGCCGGATGAGCACCGACTTCACGATCCTTGGGCTCGCGTCGCCGGCCGTCGCGGTCCTCGGCGACATGTTCATCGCCGTGGTGATCTCCCTGCTCGTGCTCAATCCGATGTATCTCATGTGGCGCGGCCCGACACGCTGGATCGAGCGCCGGCTGTGGCGCAGGCATCTGACCGATCTGCGCGCAGAGCGATCGGGCTGGCTCGTGCGCGCCACCGAGGCCTGGCTGCGGTGGCGGCTACGGTTTGCGATTCGGATGCGCACCGCCCGCTACTCGATTCCGGCGACCATCGGCCGCGGCCTCCAGAGCGGGCTGCCGTTGGCGGCGATCCTGGCGGCCACCGTTCCGGTCTGGGGCATGAGCTGGTACTTCGACACCGAGAACTGGGCGGCCGGCATGTGGAATTCCTGGGCCGAGTCCCGCACCGACACCTGGCGCGAAGCGATGGTGCGCGCGGTGGTGGCACAGAACGGCGCCGCCGGGACACCCGGCCTGTTCACGGTGCAGCCTCCGGATACGGCGGGCGATTTTGCGTTCGTCGTGATTGGCGACACCGGCGAAGGCGATGCGTCGCAGCAGATCCTTCGCGATCAGCTCCTTTCGGTCGCGGCCCTTCCTGACGTGCGCTTCGTCGTCATTTCGTCGGATGTCGTGTATCCGACCGGTGCGATGAAGGACTATGAAGCCAAGTTCTGGCTGCCGTTCAAGGGCGTGACGCGACCGGTCTACGCCATCCCCGGCAATCACGATTGGTACGACGCGCTCGAGGGCTTTGCGGCGACGTTCCTTCAAGCGGACGCCGCGCGCGCGAGCATTCAGGCACGCGTCGAAGCCGATCTGAAAATCACCAGCACGACCGGCGCTCGCATCGACGGCCTGATTCACGAAGCCGAGCGCCTGCGCCGTGCCTACGGCGTGCCGACGGGATTCCAACGCGGGCCGTTTTTCGAGATCCAGACCGACCGGTTCGCGCTCCTCGCCATCGACACCGGCATCTTGAAGACGGTCGATCCCGGGCAGGACGCCTGGCTGGAGGCGGCGCTCGCACGCGCCGCCGGCAAGTTCACCATGGCGATTCTCGGCCACCCGTTCTATGCCGGTGGTCACGACGCAACCGCCCTCAACGAGCCGTTCGCGCGCCTCAAACAGCGATTGCGTCAGCCATGGCGTGTCGATCGCGATGGCCGGCGACACGCACGATCTCGAGTACTACGCGGACCCGGCGCCACCGGGAGGATCGGCGGTCCACTACTTCGTCAATGGCGGCGGCGGCGCCTATCTGAGCTTCGGCACGTCGCTCGACTGGCCGACGCCACCGCCGACGGCCAACTGGGCGCACTACCCCAACCTCGCCGACGTGACCGCGAAGATCGAGAGCCGTACGCCATGGTGGAAGCGGCCGGCGTGGTGGTGGACATACCGATTCGGGGCCTGGCCGTTTACCGCCGAGTGGCTCTCGGCCGCGTTCGACTACAACGTCGCGCCGTTCTTCCAGAGCTTCGTGCTCGTCAGGGTCGAGCCATCCGCCAATCGTGTCCGCCTGATTCCGTACGGCGTCAACGGTCGGCTGACGTGGGCCGACTTCGGCGCCTCACCGGCGCTGACCGAGTCCGGTGCGCTCAATCAATCGCAGGTCGAATGGATCGTCCGATGGCGCGCTAGAACGGCGCGCTAGACGGCGCGTAGAATGGCGCCATGCTCACCGTCACCAAAGATCTGATCCTGCCGGCCACGATCACCGGCTCGTGGCCGCGCCCACGCTGGTTCGACCTGAGCATGTGGGGACGGCCGCTCGATACCTGCATGATGGACACGCGCTATCGCGAGCAGTTCAGCGACGCGCTCTCCACCGTGATCGCCGACGAAGAACGTGCCGGCCTGGACATCGTCACCCACGGCGACCTGCATTGCGACGACGACATGGCGGGGCGGGCATGGCATCACTATCCGCTCCAGCGGTGGGCGGGATTCGACGGCGACTACCTGCAGTCGGAGGAAACGCGATCGCCGTGGCTGCGTTATCCGCCAGGGACGCTGCTCAACGAGATCTATACCGGCTGGCGCTGGCCGCGCGTGACCGACACGATCAGCCATCGCCCGCTCGACTACCCGAAGATCTGGCGGCTGGCGCAGGCGCGGGCCGGCCGTCCCGTGAAGTTCGGCACCTGCTGTTCCCAGGTGATGGGTCTCTTCCTCGACATCCATACGCCGAAGTACACCGACCATCGGCAGGTGATCTGGGACATGGCCGAGGCGATGAACAAGGAGCTGCTCGCGCTGCGCGACGCCGGCTGCCGGCTCATTCAGATCGAGGAGCCGACGCGTGCACTTCTGGTCCAATACGTACGGCGCGGCCAGCGACGAAGTGAAGTTCATGGTCGAGGCCTTCAATCGCGAAGTGCAGGGCCTCGACGACGTCGAGGTCTGGATTCACACGTGCTGGGGCAACCCCAACATGCAGCGCGTGATCGAGAACGACAGCTATGCCGCGTCGTTCGACCTGTACCTCGAAGCACTCAGGGGCGACGTCTGGACGGTCGAGATGACCGACCGCCAGTTCCGCGACATCGAGCTGTTCGGCCGATTGAAGGGCCGGCTGCCGAAGAAGATCGCGGTCGGCGTCGTCAGCCACCGGACCCTGCAGGTGGATCGGCCGGAGGACGTCGCGGCGCGCATCCGCCGCGCGCTCGAGTTCATCAGTCCGGAGCAGTTGATCGTCTCGAGCGACTGCGGATTCGGCCGGCAGGGCTGCAATCGCGATATCGCCTTTTTCAAGACCACCGCGATCGCGCAGGGCGCCAACATCGTTCGCCAGGAGCTGGGGCTGCCGACGACGCACGTCCCCGCCGCCGATCCGCGGCTGCAGACGGACATCGTGCCGACGCGCGCGGATCGGTAGGGTCTCGACACCCTCTCGAAGGCTCGAGCGCGCGAGCTACCCAAGCGTCGCGCTGGCCCGAGCGAGGCGCGCATCAAGCGTGACGAGATCGGCGCCGAGCGACCCGGCGAGCCAGAGATACGCAGCGTCGTACGCCGAGCAGCCGGCGGCGAGGGCGACGAGCACGACCTCAGCCGGTTCGACCGAGCGCCAGATGATGCCCTGCGCATCCGAGAGCGCCATGTCGAGGAGCGCGAGAAGGGCAGGGCCTGCTTCGGATCGCGCGCGTATCTTCTTCCACGCCACGCCGGTCAACTCGAACTGCAGCAAGGTCGGCGCAAACACCGTCGCGCCGTCCAGTCGGGCGGCAGAGATTCTGTCCGTCCGGTTCACGGAAGGCGATCGCGGCCAACGCCGATGCATCGACGACGACACGAGTCATCGGCGATCGCGATCTCGACGGATCATTCGAACGGCGTCGGGTGGCGTCGAGAGTCCGAGCTCCTGAACGCGCTGCCACAGTGCGGCGGCGTGGAACGGCCGGGGCCGCGCGGCCGACTCGAGGATGTCCATCAGCTCACCTTGAAGCGACCGGTGATTTCGCCGGGCCCGTTCGCGCAGAGCTTCGGCGAGTTCGTCGGGCACTTCTTTGATCGACAGGCTGACGGGCATGGTTCCATTATAGCGCCAAAATGGAACCACCGGCCGCGCCCGTTCTTCGCCCATAATCCTGGGCGGTGGAGGGTCCTATGAAGCGTGCGTACTCGCTACTCCTGGTCCTGACGGTCGCGTCGGCTGTGGCCTCGGCCCAGGACAAGCCAAACTTCGCCGGTACATGGAAACTGGCCGGCGAAGCGCCGGACATGATGACGGCTCCGCAGATGGTGGTCGTCCAGGATGCCAAGACGTTGACGGTGACGTCGAGCAGTCAGATGGGGGAGTTCAAGACGCCCTTCAATCTGGACGGCACCGAAACCAGGGCGCCGCTCGAGTTCAACGGCACGACGTTCGACCGGGTGACGAAGGCGGCGTGGAGCGGGAACAAGCTGGTGCTGACGACAAAGTCGGAATTCAACGGCCAGTCATTCGAGACGAAGATGACATGGACGTTGAACACTGACGGGACGCTGCTGATCGAATCCACGCGCCCCGATTTTCAGGGCGGCGGAGGACCGGTGACGACGAAGGCGACTTACAAGAAAGGTTGAGGGCGTCGCACGCCCGGAAGAGGATGCCATTGATGTCACGCTCGCTCTCGGTCGCCGTGTCTGCCGCCGCTCTCGCCATCGCGGGGACGTTTCCCATCGCCGCGCAAACGCAGGCGCCGCCGCCAACCACCCAGACAACCGGCCAGGCCGTAGGCCGCGGCGCCCCGGCTCCGGGTGCGCCTCAAGGCCAGGGCCGCGGGTTCGCGCCGGTGACGATCGGACCGCCGGCGCCGGTGCCGCCGGAGGTCGCGATTCCGCGGCCGACGCCGGAGGAACTGACGCAGGTCAACGCCGCGCTCGCGAAGTTCATCGACGCCGACACGTCGGCGGCGAAGCCGCTGCTGAAGAAGTTCGAGTCGCTGATGCTGCTGCAGCCGCCGCGTCTGAACGTCGCCGCGACGTTCACGCAGACGACGCAGCGCATGGGACCGCGGCACGAAGGCTTCGTCGAGATCGCCAAGCAGGGCAACATCGACCTGCTGCTGCACGGCGATTCGATCACCGACTGGTGGGTGCAGGGCGACGCGAACAAGGCGATGTTCGACAAGTACTTCGGCGGCATCAGGACCGCGAACTTCGCGATCGCCGGCGACACGACGCAGGGCGTGCTGTGGGGCCTGCGCAACGGCGAAGGCCAGGGCTTTCAGCCGAAGGCCGTGATGCTGATGATCGGCACGAACAACAGCGGGACCCACACCGCGCCGGAGATCGCGGAAGGCATCGGCGCCGTCGTGCTCGAGCTGCGTCGCAACTTTCCGGACGCGAAGATCCTGCTGCTCGCCATCTTCCCGCGCAGCGTGCCCGGCGATCCGGTCCGCGACAAGATCGCCGAGGTCAACCGCATCATCGCCAGGCTCGACGATCAGCGGCACGTGTTCTTCATGGACATCGGCGCGAAGTTTCTCGACGACAAGCGGCTACTTCCTGCCCGACGCGTTCCGGCCGGACAACCTGCACCCGCAGGCGCAGGGCTACGACATCTGGGGCGAGGCCGTGAAAGCGAAGCTGGCTGAGCTGCTGAAGTAACCGACTCCCGAGGCCCTCATGCCGATGCAGGTCAACTCCCCAGGATGGCGCGTGCGGTCCGCCACGCGCGGCGGTGCCGCCGTTCCCAGTGCTCTGCAGGGCTTGCCCTCCGAGTACTTGACCGAAGATTCGCGCGTGGCCGATGAGGCCGTGCTCGACCCGGCGCCGGTGAGTCGCGGCGCTGCCGGCGTGGCCGGTCCGGTCGACCTCAGCGTGGACGTCGAACCCGATCAGGTCGCCCTGCTCGCGGTACGTCATCCGAGCGGCGCCCTGACGTTCCATCGGCCGGTCGAGTCGAGGACGCGCGGCACGCGCGGCTCGTCGCAGGCGCGGTTTCAGGTCGTCATCCGGAGCGACGGGGCGACACGCGGCATCATCGGCAAGGCCGTCAAGGCGTTCGTGATCAAGGCGGCCAAGCTGGCCGGCGACAAGCTGGTCAGCCTGCTGCTGCCCAAGCTCGTCGAGGCCTTCGAAAAGCGTTCCTGGGCCAAACGCGGGCTGAAAGAAGGCTGGCTGCACGTCACCAAGGAAGACGCTCGCCGACGAGAAGCTGCTCGCCGGCACGCCGGTCTCGCCGAAGCGATCGCTGCTCTTCATTCACGGCACGTTCTCGAACGCCGTCGGCGGCTTCAGCGACCTGGCGTCGACCGACTTCTTCGACCGCGTGAAGGATCTCTACGACGATCGCATCTACGCGTTCAATCACTTCACCCTGCACCGCACGCCGGAAGAAAACGTCCGCCTGCTCCTGGAGGGCCTGCCGGAACACACGACGACGTTCGACGTCATCACGCATTCGCGCGGCGGGCTCGTGCTGCGGACGCTGGTCGAGCGCGCCCGCCAGTTCGGGGCGTTGTCGAAGCGCTTCGAGCTCGGCCGCGTGGTGCTCGTCGCCGCGCCGAACAACGGGACGCCGCTCGCCACGCCCGATCGCTGGGACAACACCGTCGGGTGGCTCGCCAATCTCCTCGAGATGTTCCCCGACAACCCGTTCACGATCGGCGGCGAGTTCGTCGCCAACGGGCTCGTCTGGATCGCCAACCACGCCTCGGGCGATATCCCCGGCCTGCACGCGATGGACGGCGACGGCGATCCGATCAAGGAACTGCAGACGGCTGCCGATCCGCCGGCGGCCGCGTACTCGGCGCTCGTCGCGAATTACAGTCCGACCGCGAGCATGCTGAAGCGTCTGCTCGACGTCGGGCTCGATCAGTTCTTCGGCTCGGCCAACGACCTCGTCGTGCCGAGCGAGGGCGGCTGGCGCGTGTTTCGCTCGAGCAAGTTCTTCATCCCCGGCGGCCGGATCGGCTGCTTCGGTCCCGGCGGCAACCTGGCCGGCGACGACGTGACGCACGTCAATTTTTTCGGCCGTCAGGCGACGGCCGACTTCCTGGTCAATGCCCTGGAGGGACGGCCGCAGCCGCTCAGCACGCTCGATCCCCGCCGGGCGTTGCCCGACCGTCGTCTGGCGCGCGGTGCGACCGTCGATGCCGCCGCAGTCGGCCGCACCCGCGCCGGTCGCTGCCGCACGGGGCGCCTCGCGACGTGGCGCGCCGGCGGCCGCCGCGGCTCCCGCGCCGTCGCTTCGCGTCACCGTCGTCAACGGCGACCTGAGCTTCGAGCCGAATCCGCTGCTGATCGGGCATTACGCGTCCAGCACGCTGACCGGCACGGAAGCCGTGATGAATCGCCTCGTCGGCTGGACGATGGATTACGCGCTGCAGCGGGGGCTCTATCCGGTCGCGCCCGGTTCGCACATGGTGTTCCTGAACCGTCATGTCGATGCGCAGGGCGCCGCGCTCGTGCCTCGACCGTCGGCGGTGATCGTCGCCGGGCTCGGCGCCGAAGGATCGCTTCAAGCGGCAGAGCTCATCCGGACCGTTCGCCTGGCCGTGATCGGCTGGGCGCGCCGGTTCTCGGAGGAACCGGGCGCGGCGAAGACGTTCGAGCTCGCGAGCACGTTGATCGGCAGTGGCGGCACCGGAATCACGGCGGGTCATGCAGCGGACCTGATCATTCAGGGTGTGCTCGAGGCCAACGAGTTGATCGAACGGGAGAGGAGTGACGCCAGGACCAAGGTCGACTGGCCGCGTTGTGCGCACCTGCGCTTGATCGAGCTGTACCTCGATCGGGCCGCCGACGCGTGGCGCGCGCTGCAATTGCGGCAGATCGTGAAGCCGAACACGTTCGCCCTCACCGCGACCGTGGAGGCCGGACAGGGCGGTCACAAACGGCCGCCCGACTCCGGCTATCGCGGCGCGCCGTACGACTTCATCACCGTCGATACGCGCAAGAACGAGGGCGGCGCGCGAACGTTCGAGTTCACGCTCGACAGCCGGCGGGCGCGCAGCGAAGTGCGCGGCAAGACCGCCCAGGGACAACTCCTCGGCGAACTGGTGGCGACGGCGTCGAGCGATCAGAACCGCGACCAGCGGATTGGCCGGACGTTGGCCAATCTACTCGTGCCCATCGAGCTCGAGGGCTACCTCGCCGGGACGAGCGGCATTCAGATGGCGCTGGATCCCGACAGCGCGGCCATTCCGTGGGAGCTGCTCGACCTCGCGCAGAACGAGGATCCCAACGAGGAACCGTGGGCGATTCGCGTGAAGCTGCTGCGAAAGCTCAAGCTCGAGGAGTTTCGTCAGCACGTCATCGACGCCGACAAGGACGCCAACGTCCTCGTCATCGGCGAGCCGTTGTGCGGCGACGACTTTCCCAGGCTCGAGGGTGCCCGGACGGAGGCCATCTGCGTCTCGGACACGCTGGCGAAGTCAGGCGACCTCGGGCCGAAGCTCACTCGGCTGGTCGCCGACACACCGCTCGCGGCGCGGCCGGACGCACACGCGATCGTCAACGCGCTGTTCGAGAAAGACTGGCGAATCGTGCACATCGCCGGACACGGCATGCCGGGTGAGGGACACTCGCCCGGTGGCGTCGTGCTGTCGAACGGGACCTTCCTCGGCCCCGACGAGATCAAGAGCATGCGGGTCGTGCCCGAGCTCGTGTTCGTGAACTGCTGCTACCTCGGCCAGGTCGGCGATACGCGGCGCAGCAGGCCGTACGATCGCGCCCGCTTCGCCTCGGGCGTCGCCGGCGCCCTCATCGACATCGGGGTTCGCTGCGTCATCGCCGCCGGTTGGGCGGTGGACGATGCGGCGGCGACCGATTTCGCGACGACGTTCTACGACGGGATTCTGCGAGGCGATCGCTTCATCGACGCCGTCGGGCAGGCGCGGCGCGTCGCCTGGGAACAGCACCGCGACGTGAACACCTGGGCCGCCTATCAATGCTATGGGGACGCCGACTGGAGGTTCCAGCCGAAGGCCCCAGACGCCAATCAGGTGCGCACAGACGACCGGGAATTCTCGGGCATCGCCACCGATGTCGCGCTGGACCTCGAGCTCGAACGCATCTACATCGAGACGAAATTCCAGGGCGCCGACCGCGCGACGCAAGTCGTCAAACTGCAGAAGATCGAACAACGGTTCGCGCCGATCTGGGGTCACAAGGGCCGGATCGCCGAGGGATTCGGCCGCGCCTATGCCGAGGCCGGTGCGATGGATCGTGCCAAGTCGTGGTACGAGCGGGCGAAGACGGCCCCCGACGGATCGGCGTCGATCAGCGCCGCCGAACAACTGGGCAACGTGCAGAGCCGATCCGGGTGGGAGCTGGTCGAGCGCGCCGTCCGGGAGCGCGACCAGATGCAGGCTCAGGCCGACAGCCTGGCGGCGAAAGACGCCGGCCGCGACGCGAGCCGCAAGAGCCGCTGCCCGCGACGCGCTGAAGGACGCGCAACGGCGATTGACCGACGCGACCCGCAGCGCCGGCATCCTGATCAAGGACGCCCTCGACGGCCTGAGGGCGCTCCAGAGCATTCGCC
The DNA here is from genome assembly GCA_963816795.1 of uncultured Acidobacteriota bacterium. Classification (GTDB taxonomy): domain Bacteria; phylum Acidobacteriota; class Vicinamibacteria; order Vicinamibacterales; family SCN-69-37; genus CAWFLT01. The sequence goes on from CAWFLT010000015.1 coordinate 9,917, forward strand.
CGACCATGGAGCGTCAGAGCCTGATCGCCTCGGCGATCAAGCGCCGCGTGCTGGTCGACATCGTGGCGGGCCGGGCCGCGCGGGCCAGGCGGGATCTGATCGAGATGCGGAAGATCTATGCCGAGGCCGTGCGGATCGGACAAGGCGAGAAGAACGCCGAGCTGCACTATCCGGCGTCCAATTGCCTGGCTGCCGACCTCGTGCTCGGGTCCAGGAAGAACGAAAGTCACGCTCGACAAGAAGTACGTCGCGATCACGGCCGCCAACGTCAAGGCGCGGTCCGGCAGCAACGCCGATTTCTGGAGCGTCGTCTCCGGCATCGAGCTGGACGAGTATCAGGCGATCGCGTCACGCAAACTCGCCGGCGCGCTCGGCGGGCTCAAACGCCGGTACCAGGATCTCTACGCGCGCAAGACGTCGGCGCGGATGTGGGCGTCCGTCTACGACAACGCGTATCTGGTCCTCGCCAGGTACACACAGGAGTCGTCGCCCAGGGAACGGCGCGCGGCGGTGGATCTCGTCAAGTTGCTGCGATCGTACGCGCATCCGGGGGAGTAGCCGCGTGAACGCCGCAGAGATCACGCTGCAGCACACGCAAAAAAGCTCAACGTGAAGGACGTGAAGAAAGGCTCGCTCTTTGGGTTTTGCTGGCCGCGTCTACCAGGAGCTCGAGATTACTGGCCGCGCCACGGTGCGTCCGAAGGCCGTGAAGGCGGGTCCCGCTGTATTCATGGGCCACGGTTGTCGCGGTGTCGTTCGCTTTGATGCACTTCAGCGTCGAGGCCGCGTAAGGGCCTGCTCCGTGGGGTTGTTCTGTCCCAGTAAGCGTCTTCACCACTTCACGTCTTCATGGTGAAGGTTTTGTGACGGCCCAATCTATTGCCCTTCCACTTTCCGGATCGTCCACTCGCGCGGCTTTGAGCCCTGCTCGTCACCGTTGTTCCCGTACAAGAACAACCACGGGTACGGCGTCAGTGCGTCATTGACGTACATGAACAACTGGCCGTCGACCTGCGGCCGGAACCAGGTCGGCGTCGCCGTAATCGGGTAGTACTCCTCACCGTAGCCGCCAATCCGCGCGACCGGCACGAACCAGTTCATGTGCTGGTGCCGGCGGAGCGGCCGGGCGAGATAGAAGACCCAGGAGTCCGACGGGAAGCCGGCGAGTGACGTCACCGGCTTCGTCCGATCGAGCCACGCCGGCGCGGCCGGAGTGACCGAGATCTCGTACAAGACCCCGCGTTCGAGCGCGACCTTCATGTTCTGACACGGGTTCTTCGTGTCCAAGGCGCCGATCGCGATCGACGAGCCGGTCCACGGCTTGAGGTCGGCCGCGGGCAGGCTGCGGCAGACGCCGCCAAACAGCATCGGCAAATCGAACGAGAGCCTGGTCGCCGCGACGCCGATCGCGGTCGCGATGATCAGAAACATCGCCAGGCCGAAGGTGTGCGGGGCGATGACGTACCGGAGCGTGTCGAGAGCGGTGATGTAGGCCGGCGACGTCCGGATCTTGCGCGCGATTTTGAGCCAGATCGTCGGCGTCGGGAACTCCTCCCGGCGCCAGATCTTCCGCATCACGTCGCGAACCCGGCGTTCCTGCCAGGTGCTGTAGCTCATGAGCCCGACAACCACGAGCGCGCCCGCGAGCAACTGAACCGGGAATTTGCGGTAGTGGTCGATGATTGGGCTCGCCAATCCCGGCAGCATGCCGCCCGCGAAGGCGACGAGGCTGGACAGGGAGTCGAGCGGCCACGGCAGGATGCGCGTGCGGATCGTCTCCGGCAGGAACGGAATGATCAGCACCTTCAACGTCACGACGACGGTCAGGAAGTAGGCGATGCGACGGAACCAGACGGCGTCCCACACGACCGCCTGGCTGTTCCCCCGTGCCACGGCCTGGTCCCGCGTTTCTGGTATGCGGGCATCGGGCTCCGGCAGCGGCGCTGACGACAGATCGACGATCGTCGTCCCGTCGGTCACGGCGTACTGGCTCGGCAAGCCGATTGGCGCGTAGCCGCCGACGCCGGCGCCGATCCGGCGCAGCACGCTCGTATGAATCTTCGGCAACGCCACGTGCACCTTGCTGGCGGCGTCATTGCTGCTGGCGGATACCAGCCGCGGCAAATAGCGATAGTACGCGCCCACGCCGTGACGCGAATTCAACATCGGCGCCGAGACGGTGCAGCGGCGCTGCCACTCTTCGAGCGTGTCCGGCTTGAGCGCGATTCCGTTCTCACCGGACGCCGCGTGCCCGGCAATCCAGCACAGCGATTCGTACGACATGCCGTCGTCCGGATAACCGCCTCCGACGTTGGAATGCATCCCGGCGAACCACACCTGCGAGATTCGCTCGTCGGCAATCGTTCCCACCGCCGGACCGCCCTCGTGCGCGCCGCGCCAGATCGTCGGTTCCTCGTGTTCATCCCAGAGGAGGGGGTGGAACGTCTGCCGCTCGTCGTCGAGCGCCAGGGCATGACAGGCCTTCTCGACGTCTTTCCACAGCACCCGAGTCGGCAGGCTCAATGGCCATACCCACTTGTCCCAACCGCGCGTCATCTCGATGATCGGAAACCCGTACGCGCCGACCGTATCCCAGAGGCCGACGAACGAGACGGGCACGTGATGAACCGTGCTGCGCGCCTCATCCTTCGGACCGCGCCCGATCGCTCGCAGCCAGGCGTTGCGCACTCGTCGGAGCGCGCCGACCACGGCGTTGCCAGGCGCTGCTTTCGCGCGGTACTCGCGGTAGGCCCACGTGGCGCGCTGCCTGAGCTCCCGATCGTCGCCGGTGTACGGCACGAGGCCTTGCCGGCGCATCAGCCCCAGCAGGATGCGAATCGTGAAGGCCCCGCGACTGAACCCGAACGCCGAAATCCGGTGCTGGCCTGGCTGTGCCGCGTGACGGCAGATGAATGTGTAGATGTCGAGGACGTTGCGCTTCAGGCCCCATCCGAACGCGCCGCCGAGCAGGGCCAGCGGCCTGAACGCCGCGGTGCCGACGCCGTTGTCGTAATAGGCGACCTGCTCGGACTCGTCGCCGAGATCCAGCGCCTCGTACAAGCGCCAGACGTTGGTGCGAAACAGCTTGGCGCTGCTGTTTCCGGTGCCGTCTGAAAAGACGACGATCTTCATGCGCGCCTGGGGATGCGCGTCATCGG
>CAWFLT010000016.1:0-197500 GCA_963816795.1 uncultured Acidobacteriota bacterium
CGCCATCGTCGAGCCTGAATGGCACCGCGCGTGGGCGCAGTGATTCAAGCCACTCGGGCAGGGGCTCTGTCCCGGCGTCGTTTGTCGCGGCCGCCAGATAATCGCCTTCCGGCAGGGTCGTGATCTGGAACTCGCCGCGGATGCCGGCCCGTGTCCTGGCCAGCCGCCGCGACCCGGGAATCCAGTAGCGCGAGTCCGGGGCGAACACGACGAGGTCCGCTCCGGAAGCGGGGCGTCCCTCTTCGTCGTCAATCCGCCCCGTCACGGTCGTCGTCGCCATCGTCATGTCGATGCGAACGCCGAGTACGTCCTGGTCGGGCCCGACCGTGAATGCCGCGTCCAATCCGTCGAGCTCGGCCAGGCGGCGTTCGGAACCTGGCACCGTGGCGAACTTCGGCCGCCACCCGAACGCGTCGGCACCCGACACGCTCAGACGATATTTCCCAGGCATCAGGCCAGTGATTCCGAAATGTCCGTTGACGCTCACGCGGCCGAAGTTGCCACCGAGCGCCCACAAGACCGATGGCGAGTCCCCGATGGGTTCAGCATTCACGACCAGAAATACTTCCGTCTTGTAGAGCGGCGTCGGACGGCCAGCAAAGCTCAGCGTGCCGCCGATGGTGCGCGTCGGTTGCGCGGCAAGCGTCACGCTCGCCACGGACTCACCGCGCACGGTGACGACTTCGTTCACCCACACCGTCGGATCCGGTCCCTTTCGGGGGGCGAGCATGACGCGGTACTGACCGGGCACGACGCCCGGGAACACAAACGATCCGTCGCGCTGCACGTCGGCGGTGCGTGGGATCGCCAGCGGCTCCCCGGTGAGCGGCTCGAGCCGCACCAGATCCCGGACGACACTCGTGTTGACGTAATTGGTGACCCGGCCTTGCAGCCGAGTGACGGCCAGGGGCCGCAGCGCCAATGTGATCTCGGTGTCTTGCTCGACCGTGAAGCTCATCCGCGCCGCGTCGACGGGAGATGACGTCCCTGGATGGTAGGTGGGTCCATAGCGCGATGCGATCGCGCTCCCTGGCGCCGGCAACGTCGACTGGTCGCAGCCTGTGGGCACGGCGGCGACGACATAGTCGCTGCGCTCGACGATCGGATCCCGGCCGAGGACGAACTCGCCGACGAGATTGGTGAGTTCCGCGGTCACGCGTTCGAACCGTTCCAATCCGCTCTGACGCGCGATCCGGAACAGGCACACCGGAACGCCCGCACGCGGAACGCCCGTTTCATCGACAACGCGCCCGACGACGACGACGCCTTTCCTGAACACGCGACTGACCGACTCGCCGGCAAGGAGTCGCACCTGGCCGAGAGCGATCGTGTAACTCGCGCGCTGGATCACCGCGCGATAGGCTCCCGGTCGAATGTCCTTGAAGACGAAGCCACCCGCGTCGTCCGTCGTCGTTTCGTACACGGCGGCCACGCCAACGGCCATCAGCGCGATGCGCACCTGGCCGAGCGGGGTTTGACTCGGACTCTCGAGGCGGCCGCTGAGTGTCGCCGTGGTTTGCTGAGCGGTCGCGAGAGCAGGTGCCGCGGGTCGATGCGCCGCGAGCCCAGCCGCCGCGGCAACTGAGACGGCGATGGCGACCGCGACGCGAGTCATCGGCGCCCGCCGACGCGAAGGTCGAGCGTACGCTGCTCCGCGTCGCCCAACGTGATCCGGGTGGCCTGAGTGCGCAGGACGGCGAGCCGCCCGGCTTCCTGCCAGCCTTCCGCGAGCGCTTCGTCGATCGCGGCGACCAGGTAATCACCCGGAGGCAAGCCGGTAATCACGTAGGCCCCGGTGCTCGCGGAGCGGAGCTCGCGCGTTCTGATCTGACTCAGCACCGCAGTCGGCGCGGCGGGCACGACCACGATCGTGGCTCCTCCTGCCGCGACGCCGCGAGCGTCGCGCACCGTGCCGACGATTTCAGTCGGGCGATTCGTGAAGGTGATGGCGACGGTCGAGACGTCCGAGGCGATCGAGAGCTCGAACGGCGTCTCTGACGCATCACGTCCAGCGACGATGGCGGACTTGAAATACCACCCCGGCGGCGCGGCGTCGACACGCACGAAGTACCTGGCCGGGTACGATGCCGCGGATGACAAATCGCCCGGAGGCGTCGAGCGACCCACGCGGTGCCGGCATCATGGCGGCGTCGACGGGTGCGAGCACTATCGGCACCCGGCCAAGCTGTTCCGCAGACGGCGCGGGGCCGCCGGAGAAACTTGTCTGCCCGGTGAGCGTGAGGCTCTCCAGCATCCTCACGCCGACCCTCTCGTCTTTGTCTTCGATGGTGACCTCTCCGCGGCCCCACAGAACCGTCTCGGTGCCGGCGGGATCGACGAGAACCGGCGCGTCCGATCCGGCGACTGCCGTCTGTGGCGCGGTGCCTCTGGCCTCGATGCGGTAACGCCCGGGCGGCACGCGGAGAAACGCGAAGCCGCCGCCGGGCGCCGAGAGTGTCGCTCCAGCCTCGGTCCCTGGTCCATAGTCGTCCGTGTCGGCCTTCAACAAGCGGAGGCGTTGGTTGGCCAGCGGCCGGCCGTCCTCGTCGATGGTGACGCCGGTGATCCGCGAAGTGCGGACCGCCCGCAGTGCGAAGTTGACGCCGCGGTGATCCTCGCCGGGACCGACCGAGACGGCGAGTCCCAGACTGACCGCTTCGGCGGCCGGATGGTACATCGTGGGATACGCGAACGCGCGGCCGTTCTCCGCGTCAGGCGGAGTGGCCGGTGAGGCGATCATCACGTGTCGATCGTCTGCATCGAACACGAAGCGGTTCTGGTCGAGACCGCTCAGTCCGGACGTCGAGTTCATGAAGGGCGTGAGGAAGGCCGCCACGCCGCCCGCCACACTTCCCGTTCGCGCGATCTCCTCGAACGTCTCGATCGCTGCCGAGACCTGCACCAACGGCACGCTGACAAAGTAGTCACCCGGCATCAACCCGAAAATGCGGTAGTTGCCTTCGTCGTCCGTCGTCTGCTCTCCGATCAACGTCACGCGCCACCGCCCGTCGATGAACTGTCGTCGCAGCGCGACGACGCGGGTGCCGATGACCGGCTCGCCGACTTCGTCGAAGACAAACCCGCTGATGACCGCCGGCCTGAAGAGCTCGATTCGCATATCCGGGATCGAGACCCCGGGCGGAAGCGACAGTGGCATCCCGGTGCCGCTGGCGCGCCGCTTGCCGTACGACCCGTCGAAGAACCCGGTTTTCGTCGCGTTGATCGTGAAGTCGCCGGGCGGGAGATCGGCGAACGTCACGCGCCCTTTGTCGTCCGTCAGCCGCGTCTGCGCGACGCCGTGTCCGTTGAGGCGCACGGCGACGCGCGGGAGTGGCCGGCCGTCCATCGCGCTGACGACGAGTCCCGAGACGGTCCCGATGCGCGCGCCAAGTTGCGGCGTGGACGCGACCGGCTGTGTCGTGCGCACGGGCACTGGCGCGACCGGCTGCATCGTGCCCGGCCGGGTGACGGTAGGCGCGGTCGTGCTTGGTGGCGTCGTCGTCGGCGGGGTCACTGTCTGTCCAGCGACGGACATCGCCGCCGCGAGGGTCGCGACGAGTGTCAGCGCCAGCCGCCTCAGCTTCATTGGGAGAACCCAGTCAATTGTAGACGGTCGCGCGGGGTCAGACCGGGGTCAGACCGGGGTCAGACCCGAGTGGTCTGACGCCTCCGCCCGCCGAACCCTACCGCCGCAGGTCTTGCACCACTCTTTCGTCGCCCCGCAGTTGCACGCGAATCGCACGCGCCTCCAGACTGGCCAGGACCGCCGGGTCCTGCCAGCTGCCCGGCTCGAGATCGCCGGTCGCGAGCAGGTAGTCGCCGGCCGGGAGCGTGCGCTGAAACGCATAGCGTCCATCCGTATCGGGCCGGGTCGCCAGCACTCGTCTGGAGCTGCCGGTCCGGTAGGTCCGGTCGGCCGGAAACACCACGACGTAGCCGGATGACGACGGTGTGCCGCCGGCATCGCGCAGGACGCCGGTCAGCTCCGCCATCCGATTGGTGACCGTTACGACGACGTTCTCGACATCCTGGCCGGGCTCGATGCGCAGCCCGAAATCGAAGGCGTCGCGCCCGTTCACCATCGCGGACGAGGCGAACCAGCCGGAGGGCAGGTTGTTGACGCTGAGAGTGTACGTGCCCGGCGCAAGACGTTCGAACGTGAAACCTGTCTCGGGCTGCGGCGTGGCGCCGATCGAGAGCGAGCCGAGGAACGACGGTTGCAGCGACAGGTTCACGCGCACGTCGGACAGCGCTCGTACTGCCGACTCGACGTAGTCGCTCGAGAAGCTCAGACGCCCGGAGAGCCGGCTGCCGGTGTGCATCGTGACGAGCAGGTCGCGAATCGGTTGATCGCCGACCGTGATCGTGGCCGTGCCGGCCGACATCGTGACGTCTCCCCCGGCCCCGGTCTGGGCGCGAATGTCGAGACGATACTGGCCGCGCGGCACGAACGGGAAACTGAAGTCGCCGGACGCGCTGAGCTGCGACCCGAACTGGTCAGGATCGTTCAACGGCTCACTGGACACCGGGCTCAACAGGGCGCGGCCGTTCTGCACCGTGCGTGCCGTTCACCGTCGCGAGACCAGAGATCCGCACCACGGGCACTGTCGCCACCGGGAAACTGACGCCCTCTCGTTGTTCGCCTGCGCCGACTTTGATCGGCACCGCGGCGGCGGCGGTGGTGCCTGGATAGAACGTCGCCGCGTATCCCGTGTACACGCCGTCACCGGAGGTCTCGCCGGGCAACGGCGCGGCGTCGTCGAGGGCGACGCTCCGTCCGCCTGGGAGGACCAGCATCGGCTCGAACGCGAGCCGGCTCGTGAACTCGACGCCGCTGTCAGCGTCGTTCGGGTCCCAGATCGCGTCGTCGCCATGGGCGCCGTCGAGGTAGCGCGGCACCATGCCCGTGAGGTAGTCACCCGGCTGGAGCCCGGCAATGCGATACGCGCCGCGATCGTCGGTCACGTCACTGCCCGCCGCGAGGAACCTGCTCCGGCCGTTGCTGAATCCGCGCCGAAATGCCTCGACGCGGACACCGACCAGCGGATCGCCGCTCTCGCTGGTCACGATCCCGGAAATCGTCGCGCCGCGCTTCATCCGGATCGTGATCGGACCGATCGTCTGTTCGCCGCCGAGCGGCATGAACGTGCCGGCATCGCCCGCGCGCTCCTGGCCGTGGATCTCGTTGAGATAGCCCTGATGAGTCACCGACAGGCGGACCCGCCCCTTCGCCAGACCGAGCAGCAGCGCGCGGCCGTTCCGATCGGTGAGCGCGGACTTCGTGTACGTCGCCTGCTCGGCGATCACGATCGCAATGACTGAGGCACCTTTGACGGGCCGGCCAGTGGCGTCAGCGACCACCTGCACCGAAATCGCAGACAAGCCGGTCATTGACGCAGGTACTTGCGGCGGTGGCGGAGCGGCTTGAGCGGCCGTCACCACCGCAGTGAGCAGACAGACCACCAGTGCCGTTTTCACGTTGGTGCAGAGGGTGAAAACGGCTGAGCGGTTTGCACGACGACGACGCCGGGGATGATGGGGGAGATTTGCACAGGAGGGGGACGGGTCTGGCTCGCGCCAGCAGACCCGTCCCCCTCCTGTGCAAATCTCCCCCATCGCAGCTCGCTGACCAGCCAGTGTGCAAGCCGCTCGAGACACGGGAGCCGTACGCGGAGCGAAGCCAGCGCACTGGAGGTCTCGATTTGACACCGGAGAGCGCGGGCAGGGAGGCCGGAGTGAAGGGCGCGTGAAGGTCCGGCGTGAAAGGCGCGGGAGGTCCGGCGTGAAGTGGGCGCGAGGTCCTGCACTCCTTGAAGTCCGGCGAGCTCGAAGTCTGGCGTCCACGTCACGTGACAGTGGGGCTGCTGCCCGTTTGGCGAGCGCCAATCACTCCGTCGTCCGAGTGGTACTGGTCTTGCTCTTGATCGATGTGGGCGTACGCGTGATGAACTTCCGATCGAGGCTCCCCGCTCTCGTCGCTCTGATCGCGCTCGCCCTTCCTCGTCTCGCTATTGCGCAGATGCCAGACACTGGGCTGGCTGAACGCGTTGCCGAGGTGGTGACACGACATCCGGCGCTCGGCATCTTCGACGATGTGATCGTCGAAGCGACCAATGGTGCCGTGCGGCTGACGGGCCGTGTGACGACGCGCGTCAAGCGTGACGCCGTCGCCGAGCGTGCCGCGAAAATCAACGGCGTCCTGTCCGTTGCGAACGAGATTCAGGTGCTCCCCAATTCGCCGCTCGACGCCCGGCTCCGCGCCAGGGTCGCGCAGACGATTTACAGCCATCCCTCGTTCTGGCGTTACGCGTCGATGGCCAATCCGCCCATCCACATCATCGTGGAGAACGGCCACGTCACGCTGACCGGATGCGTCAACGGCGACGGCGAGAAGGCGCTCGCCTTCGCGCTCGCGCAGGTGGAGGGGGCGGTTGGGGTGAAGAATGAGCTGAGGGGGGAAGTGCGGCGTGAATAGCGCCGACTTCAAGCGCCGTTCACGCCGAACTTCCCGCGCTGTTCACCCGACTTCAAGCGCTTTTACACTTCCCGCTCTTTCTACAACAGGACGATCGTCGCGATCCCTGCGCCGATGAGGAGAAGCTGGCGGACGGCGCTCTTGTCCATCGTGCCGTGGTGCAGGGTCGGGATCAGGTCGGCCATCGCGACGTAGAGGAAATTCCCCGCCGCGAACGCCAGCACGTACGGGACGGCGTCGGGGACGCGCGTCCCGAAGATCAGCATCGTCGCGGCGCCGAGGACGCCGCCAATCGCGGAGCTGAAGTTGAGCACCAGGGCGCGCGTGCGCGAGTAGCCGGCGGCCAGCAGGATCGCGAAGTCGCCGGCTTCCTGCGGGATCTCGTGCGCCGCGACGGCGAGCGCCGTGGTCGCACCGAACGGCACGGACACGAGCGTGGCGGCGGCGATCACGATGCCGTCGACGAACGTGTGCACCATGTCGCCGACGATGACGAGCGTCGCGGTTGCCTTGTGGACGTCACATTCATGCCCGTCGTGGCTGTGCCGCCAGAGCACGAGTTTCTCGAGAACGAAAAACGTCAGGATCCCGGCGAGGAGCGCGCCGAAGACCGGCGGCGGCGGCAGCGATTCGAGCGCCTGCGGCAGCAGTCCGAGCAGCGCCGCGCCGAGCAGCGTGCCGACGGCGTACGACACCAGCCAGGGAACGATGCGGCTACGGAGCGGATAGTCGACAAGGAGCAGCAGCGACGCGGTGAGCAGGCCGAGCACGCTGCCGGCGATCGACAGCGCGATCGCCGCCAGCCAGACGAAAGACATCGGGTGTCATTCTACGTTCTTCGCAAAATGACACCCGATGTCTTTTCAGCCGGCGATGAAGCCTTTGCGCGCGCGAATCGTGTGGTTGCCGCGGCGGAGCTTGACTTCGATCGCGTGCCACTTCCCGTCCTTGGGCCGGGTCGAGGTGTAGCCGAGAAAATATTGCCGGCTCAGCTCATCGGCGATGCCGGCCGTGGCGGGATCCAGATCGCGCGCCGAGACGATGATCTCGGTGCGGCCGCCGCTGTCGTCGCTGAGCGCGCGGAGTGTGTCGGCGTTGATCCGATCCGTCGCGCTGCCGGATGATCGCGAGCTCGACGGCTGGGGCGGTGGCGGCGGTGGCGGCGGTGGTGGTGGCGTGACGGTCCGGGTCGTCGGGCCCTTGCCGGGAAACGGCGAGGGCACCGGGATGGTCTGCGGCTGGTTCGACGCCGGCGCGCTGTTGCCGGTCCTCGATCCGCCGCTGTTCGAGCTGCTCGACCCGATGCCGTTCGACGCGTCGATGCCGATCGCGTAGACGAGCACTTCGCTCTGCCGAATTCGCTGCTGAATGTCGCCGAGCGTGGTGCGGCTGCTGGTGTCGTTGCCGTCGGAGATCAACACCAGCGCCTTCTTGCGCCGCGAACCCGACTGCGCCAGCGGCACCGCCTCCCCGACCGCGTCGTAGATCGCTGTACCGCCCGACGGCCTGACCGTGCCGAGCGCCTGCGCCACGGCAGCGCGATTCTCAGTCCAGCCCTGCACGAGCAGCGGACGGCTGTCGAAGCGATACAGGAACACTTCGTCCTGCGGCCCGAGCAGATCGAAGAGGAAGCGATTGAGCGCCGCCTGCGCTGCGGCGATCTTCTCGCCGATCATGCTGCCGCTGGTGTCGAGCGCGACGCCGAGACTCACCGGCACACGCTCGGAATCGAACTGCGAGACGGTCTGCAGCTCGCCGTCTTCGTAGACGAGGAAGTCGTCTTGTTTCAGGTCACGCACGAATCGTCCGCGGTCGTCGGTGACCGTCACCGTCACGCTGACGAGCTCGACGCCGGTGCGAAACGAAAACCCCTGACCGGCCGGGCGCTCCTGCGCGCCCATTCCGTCGGCCGCGAGTAATGCCGCGGCGAGTGTGAGGAGACCCGCGGTTTTCCAGTGCCTGATGCTCAGGGCCCAGGGCCGGTTCCGGTCGCACCTCGTACCCCGCGCCTCGCACCCGCCTTTGCCCGCTGCGCGGGCTACGGCGGGCAGGCCCCGCACCTCGCACCCTGCCTCGCCCCATCCGTGACGATCTTGGACATTCTGCATGGGTCTACCCTTCCGATCCTCTGGGCCCAAGCGGCGCCGGTGACGACTGCGGCTGGTGCGCGGGCTCGAGCGCGTTCTCCATCGTTCCGTCCGGCAGTTGTCCGCGGCGATCCACGTGGGCGACGACGGCGCCATCGGTGTAGCGGAAGCCGACGCGATAGCGCGTCACGGCGCCCACCGCCGGAATCTTCACGATGAACGGCGATTCGTCACCGGGTTGGAAGGCCGGCACGTCGATCGCGGCCCGTCCGCTCGAGAGAAATCGTCCTTGTTGATCGAAGAGGTAAATCACGGCGACGACGCCACGCAGCGCGCGGCCGGATTGGGGATTCTGCACGAGACCGGTCACGGTGAAGGTACCCGCGTCGTCAGTCGCGTGACGGAGGGAGAGCAACTCGAGTGGTTGCGTGTCGCGCGGCGACGCGGCGGCGTTCGCGATGGCGCCGAACACATCCCACGTGCGCAGTGAGTACGCCGCGCCCGCCCCGAGCACCATGACGCCCGCCACCGCCACCAGTGCGAACCAGCGACGGCTCGGCGCCGCGGGGGCCGCCTCAGCGCCGAACATCGCCGAGCTGGAGATGAGATCTTGTGCCGGCTCGACGTGACGAAGCGTGACGCGAGCGGCCAGCTGCTGAGGCGGGCCGAGACGCGCTGGCGGCGGAGTCGGGGCCAGCCGCACGGGTGCCGGCACGGCGGTGAGGATCGTCGGCGCCGCGGTCACAGAGACGGCCGGCCTGTCGTCATCATCGCGACGAAGGGCGAGATCCCAGTGCCGCTGGTCCGCAAGCTCCTCGTCCGCCTCTCCGAGTCGCCTGAACGGCGCCGGACTGGCGTGTCCCGCCTCGCCGTGCGCGAGCGCCTGGAGGGCTTCGACGCGGGCGGCGGATCGCGCGCGCGAGTCGCGCAGCAGGCGCCACGCGGCGAGCGACATGACGGCGCCAAGCGCCAGCGCAATCAAAGTCACGATCAGGAGCAGCGATTCCATCAGCGTCACCTCAACTTGAACTCGACAGCGACTTCAACCATCACTTCGACCGGCGTGCCTTGGCGCTTCGCCGGACCGAAACGCCACTGGCGAACGGCCTCAATCGCTTTCTGCTCCAGCCCGGCCCCGAGGCTGCGGACGACGCGCAGATTGCCGACCGTGCCGTCGCGACGGACGACGATCTCGAGCACCACGTCGCCTTCAATCGCGCGCTTGCGCGCTTCCTCGGTATAGGTCGGGCGCACCTCGCGTACGAGCACCGGCGGATCGATGCCGCTACCCGGCTGGAACGGCCCGCCGCCGGTGCCTCCGCCTGACCCAGGCCCGATGCCACCGCCCTGACCCTCACCGAGTCCGGTGCCCGCGCCGGAGCCGATCCCGCCGCCGGTGCCGGACCCACTGCTGGGCGGGGCCGGCGCGGCTTTCACGGGCAGACCCGGCGAATCCACCGGATCGGCCGCCACGGGCGCGACGGGCGCCTGAATCGCCGGCGGCGGCTTCGGCGGCTCGACGACGAGCGGCGGAAGTGGTGGTGGCCGCAACGGCGGCGGTGGTGGAACCTCACGTTCGATTGGCGGCGGCCGCTGCGGGGGTGGCGGTGGCCGGCGGGCCGGCGGCACCGGGCTGCTGGTGCGCCGGACCACTTTCACCGGGGCCTTGCGTTCCGCCGGCGGCGGCGGCGTCCGCATCTTCAGGCCGCCTCCACCACCGCCGCCGCCCGGTCCGATGGCGGTCAGGAACACGAGCTTCACTGGCTTCTGCTCTTTGAGCAGCGTTTCGTCAGTGTCGTTCGCGGTGAGGAGGCCGTACGCGGACAGGAGCAGCAGCACCGTCAGGCCGACGGCGTGCAACAGACCCGACGCGGCAAGGGCCGGCAGGCCTCGCCGCGACGGCTCGACCGCCGCCAGCGCCGGTGTCCGATCGTGGGACGACGGCAGGGCGGCGCCGGTCAGGACTCGGATCAGCCGCACGGCGTCCGCCTGGGCGATGAAACCGCGATAGGCGATCACCTCACCGGTCGCGATAGCGCGCATGACGCGCGCGCTCTCGACGCCAGCAGCCTCTGCGACCTCGTCCGGGGAATAGACGTCCGCGCCGTTCTCGTTAGGGGAGGTGCCGAACACTCCGATCTTTCCAACTCTTCTTCTCGGTCGATCAGGTGGACTTCAACAGATGGGGGACGGGCCTGTTTTCCACAGTTCCGGCGGTTTTGGGGACAGGCCTCAGCAATGAGGCAATGGGGCAATGAGGCAATGGGGCAATGAAATTGGGTAAAGGGGCAATGAAATGGGGCAATGGGGCAGTGGGGGACCGCGCCTCAAAACGCACTGGCTCATTGCCGCGTTGTCGCCATTGCCCCATTGGCTCATTGCCACACTGCCCCATTGCCATAGAGGCCTGTCCCCAAATGGGCCGAAACTGTGGAAAACAGGCCCGTCCCCCATACACTGTCGCGCATGAGCACGGCAATTGTGACGGGGGCGAGTTCAGGTATCGGCCGCGCGACCGCGAGGCGGCTCGCGGCCGATGGGTTTGCGGTGCTGGCGGTCGGCCGGGATGCTGCGGTACTGGATGCGCTCTGCGCGGAAATCGCGGACGCCGGCGGTCGCGCGCTGCCGGCGGTCGCCGACGTGACGCAGGAGTCCGCGCCGGGCGACGTGGTGACGCGCGCGCTGGCGATGGGCGGCGGGATCACGGCGCTCGTCAACGCCGCCGGCATCATCGCCTCAGGTTCGGTCGGCGACACCACCGACGCGGGTTGGGACTCGATGATGGACATCAACGTCCGTGCGCCGTTCCGGTTGATCCGCGCCGCCGTTCCTGCGCTGACCACCTCGAAGGGCGCCGTCGTCAACGTGTCCAGTGTCACTGGCCCGCGCGCGTTCCCTGGCGTCGCGGCCTACTGCGTCAGCAAGGCCGCCATCGACCAGCTCACGCGCGTCGCGGCCCTGGATCTGGCGCCGGTCGGCGTCCGCGTCAATGCCGTCAATCCCGGCGTTGTCGTCACCAACCTGCACCGTCGCGGCGGCATGGACGAGGCGCGCTACGCCGAATTCCTCGAGCGCTCGAAGGCGACGCATCCGTTGGGCCGGCCCGGTGACGCCGATGAGATCGCCGGTCTCATCGCATTTCTCGTCTCGCCGGCGTCAGCGTGGATCACCGGGGAGACGATTTCAATTGACGGCGGACGGCATCTGACGTGCTTTCGTTGATCGACGGCTTCCATTTCACCATTGGCGATTCGGCCATCAATCGATTGCCCGATTGTCGATTACCCATTTCGACCGATTGCCGATTGCCGATTGCCACATTACCCATCGGAATCGTCGATTGCCGATTGCCCATCGGGATTGTCCATTGCCGATGTCTCTGCCATTGCAGATTCCCCGATTGCCGATTATCGATTAACCGCGGCCACTGATATAGTCCTTGCCCGTGACTCAAGGGCTTTCAATCGCACCCGCCACGGGCAAAGTCGGGGTGCTGCTGGTCGGCCTCGGCGCGGTCAGCACGACGACCATCGCAGGCATCATGGCGGTCCGAAAAGGGATCGCCAAACCCACCGGCGCGCTCACGCAGATCGGCACGATTCGACTCGGCAAGCGGACCGACAACCGTTCTCCGCTCATTCCTGATTTCGTTCCGCTGGCCGGGCTCGATCAGCTCGTGTTCGGCGGCTGGGACATCTTCGAAGACGACTGCTACGAGGCGGCCAAGACCGCCGGCGTGCTCGAGGCGTCGCTGCTCGATCAGATCAAAGGCGAGCTCACGGCGGTCAAGCCGATGCCGGCCGTCTTCGATCGTCAGTACGTCAAGCGGCTCGACGGTCCGAACGTCAAGAAGGGCAAGAACAAGAAGGATCTCGCCGAGCAGCTCATCAGCGACATCCGCCGCTTCAAGACGGACAACGGCCTCGATCGCGTCGTCCTCCTCTGGTGTGGCAGCACCGAGATCTTCCTGACCGAGTCGCCGGCGCACCAGTCGCTCGCGGCCTTCGAAAAGGGGCTCGAGGACAACGACCCGTCGATTCCGTCGAGCATGATCTACGCCTACGCGGCGATCCGCGAAGGCCTGCCGTACGCGAACGCCGCGCCGAATCTCTCGGCCGACATTCCGGCGCTGATCGAGCTCGCGCAGAAGACCGGGTCGCCGCTCGCCGGCAAGGACCTCAAGACCGGACAAACGCTGATCAAGACGATCATCGCGCCGGGCCTCAAGGCACGGCTGATTGGCATCGATGGGTGGTACTCGACCAACATCCTCGGCAATCGCGACGGCGAAGTTCTCGACGATCCCGAGTCGTTCAAGACGAAAGAGGAAAGCAAGAAGTCGGTCCTCGACTACATCCTGCAGCCGAATCTGTACCCCGAGCTGTACGGCAATCTCCACCACGTCGTGCGGATCAACTACTACCCGCCGCGCGGAGACAACAAAGAGGGCTGGGACAACATCGACCTGCGCGGCTGGCTCAATTATCCGATGCAGCTCAAGATCAATTTCCTCTGCCGCGACAGCATCCTCGCGGCGCCGATCGTGCTCGACGTCGCCCTCTTCCTCGACCTCGCGAAGCGCGTCGGCTTCACCGGGGTACAGGAGTGGCTATCGTTCTATTTCAAGAGCCCGATGCACGCCGCGGGCCTGTATCCCGAGCACGATCTGTTCATTCAGCTCATGAAGCTCAAGAACACGTTGCGCTATATCAAAGGTGAGGAGCTCATCACTCATCTCGGCAGGGAATACTACGACTAAGGCTTGATTCAAGATTCACGGAGGCTTGTCGCCGATGGGGAAGCACCAGCCAGCGGTACTCGGTGGGTTGTTCATCGGCGTGATGTCGTCGATCCCGATCATCAGCACCGCGAACGTCTGCTGTTGTCTGTGGGGCGTGACTGGTGGAATCCTGGTCGTGTATCTGCAGCAGCAGAATCGGCAGGAACCGGTCGAAACGGCAGACGCGGTGCTGGGCGGCTTGCTCGCGGGGCTGATCGGCGCCCTGATCGCGACCGCGGTCACCTTGGCGATGGTCGGCGTGGTGGGCTCGCTGGGGTTCGAATCAA
Organism: uncultured Acidobacteriota bacterium; assembly: GCA_963816795.1. Classification (GTDB taxonomy): domain Bacteria; phylum Acidobacteriota; class Vicinamibacteria; order Vicinamibacterales; family SCN-69-37; genus CAWFLT01. Next base: position 13,630 of record CAWFLT010000016.1, read on the forward strand.
TCCGCGGCCAGCTCGAATCGAATCCCGACCTGCCGCCGGAAGCGCGCGACTTCCTGATTAACCTGTTCAGTGGCCGCGGGCTCTGGTTCGTGCTCTTCGCGATCAATCTGCCGCTCTACGCGGTCTTCACGATGCTGGGAGCGCTGCTCGGTCTCGCGTTCTTCAGAAAGAAGACGCCGCCCGCGGCCACTGTCTAATAGACTTGAAGGCAATGAAGAACTGAAGGCCATGAAGGATTTTCGATCGAAGTTCTTCATGATCTTCAGCCCCTTCATTCCCTTCATGTTTCAAGACACAAAGATCCATGAGCACCAATGAAATCGACGCGCTCCTGAACGAAGCGCGCGTCTTTCCGCCCTCCGCTGAATGGCGGTCGAACGCACTGGCGAACGATCCCTCCGTCTACGCACGCGCGGCGGCGGATCCCGAGGCCTTCTGGGCTGGCTTTGCGTCCGAGCTCGAGTGGATCGAGCCGTGGTCGAAGGTCCTCGACTGGCAGCCGCCCAACGCGAAGTGGTTCGTCGGGGGCCGGCTGAACGTCAGCGCGAATTGTCTCGATCGCCACCTCGGTACCGCGCGCCGCAACAAGGCGGCGCTCATCTGGGAAGGCGAGCCCGGCGATCGCCGCACGCTGACCTATTTCGATCTCCACCGGCAGGTCAATCAGTTCGCGAACGTCCTCAAGACGCTCGACATCAAGAAGGGCGATCGCGTCGCGATCTACATGCCCCTCGTGCCGGAGCTCGCGATTGCGATGCTCGCCTGCGCCCGCATCGGCGCCATCCACAACGTCGTCTTCGGCGGCTTCAGCGCCGACGCTTTGCGCGATCGCATCAACGACTCGCAGTGTTCGCTGCTCGTGACTGCCGATGGCGGCTTCCGCCGCGGCCAGATCGTGCCACTGAAGAAGCTGGCGGACGAGGCGCTGCAAGACACTCCATCGATCCGGCACGTCGTCGTCTTCAAACGCGGCGGCGCCGAGCCGATCTCCGCGCACATGCAGGAGGGCCGCGATCGCTGGTATCACGAGCTCATGGAAGACGCGTCTCCCGTGTGCGCGCCCGAGCCGATGGACGCCGAGGACATGCTCTACATCCTCTACACGTCCGGCACGACCGGCAAACCCAAGGGCATCGTGCACACCACGGGCGGCTACCTCACCGGCGTCTACGCCACCACCAAGTGGGTCTTCGATCTGCGCGATGAGGACGTCTACTGGTGCACGGCAGATATCGGCTGGGTGACGGGACACAGTTACGTCGTTTACGGCCCGTTGGCCAACGGCGCCACGGTCGTGATGTACGAAGGCGCGCCGGACTGGCCGAAGAAAGATCGCTTCTGGCGCATTGTCGAGCGCCACGGCGTGACGATCTTCTACACGGCGCCGACGGCCATTCGCGCGTTCATGAAGTGGGGGACCGACTGGCCTGCGGGATGCGATCTCGGCAGTCTCCGGCTGCTCGGGTCGGTCGGCGAGCCGATCAATCCCGAAGCGTGGATGTGGTACCAGGAGCACATCGGCCGCTTACGCTGCCCCGTCGTCGACACGTGGTGGCAGACGGAGACCGGGCACATCCTGATCTCGCCATTGCCTGGACTGACCCCGCTGAAACCTGGATCCGCGACCAAGCCGTTCCCCGGCATCACCGCAGAGATTCGGAACGCCGCCGGCGCGGCGGTCGCTCAAGGCGGCGGCCTGCTGGCGCTGACGAAGCCGTGGCCGGGCATCCTGCGCGGTATCTATGGTGATCCCGAGCGGTTCGCGCGCCAGTACTTCAGCAAGTGGGAGGACGGCGTGTACTTCACGGGCGACGGCGCCCGCGTCGATCGCGACGGCGACTACTGGCTGCTCGGCCGCGTCGACGACGTCCTCAACGTCGCCGGACATCGGATCGGCACGATGGAGGTCGAAAGCGCGCTCGTCGATCACCCGAAAGTCGCCGAGGCGGCAGTCGTCGGCAGAACCCACGAGATCAAAGGCCAGGCGGTTGCCGCGTTCGTGACCCTGAAGGAAGGGGCGACGGCTTCGCCGGCGCTCATCGACGAGCTCAAGGAGCACGTCGTGAAGAAGATCGGCGCCCTCGCGCGGCCCGACCAGATCCTCTTCGCCGCCGATCTGCCGAAGACGCGCTCCGGCAAGATCATGCGCCGCCTGCTCCGCGACATCGCGGAAGGCAAAGCGCTCGGCGACACCACCACCCTCGCCGACCCCAACGTCATCGCCCGGCTCAAGGGGGAGTACGAGAGCATTGAGAGTTGAAAACGCTTGAGGTACGGAGTGAAAAGCGTTTGAAGTTCGCCTTCCGCCCCCTTCGAAGAGGACTGCGATGGAAACGATCGTCCAGGACGTCCGCTACGCGATCCGCCAGTTCGTGCACCGGCCGGGGTTCACGGCGATCGCCGTGTTGTCGCTCGGGCTGGCGATCGGCGGCAACAGTCTGATCTACGGATTGGTGGACGGATTCGTCTTCCGTCCGTTTCCATTCCCGGATCCCGATCGGTTGGTGGCGGTGGGTGTCGCGTTTCCGAAGGTGTCGTCGGAAGTCGACTATATCGAGACGCTCTCGCCGCCCGAGTACCTCGACATCCGATCAGCGAAGAGCTTCGCCCACGTCGGGTCGTTCGATCTGGGCAACCGCAACATCACCGGTGGCGATGTGCCGGAGCGCGTGTTCACGGCGGTGCTGCTGGACGATCTGTTTTCTGTGATCGGCATGGCGCCGGCCCTCGGCCGAGGGTTTACCGCAAGCGAGCTTGCGCCGAACGGGCCGCCGGTCGCGATCATCAGTCACCGGCTGTGGCAAACGCGCTTCGGCGCCGACCCGGGCATCCTCAATCGTGCGATCCGGATCAGCGGCCGTAGCGCGACGGTCGTGGGTGTCATGCCGCCGGGTCTGCTCGTGATCGGCACCGATCTCTGGATTCCGTGGGGTGGCAATCCGTCCCAGATGCGGCGGAACATGCGCCAGTTCAACGTGCTGGCGCGGCTGGCGCCCGGGGCGTCGCTCGATCAGGCGAACGTCGAGCTCGGATCGATCGCACGGCGGGTCGAGCTCTCCGAGAAAGCGGCGTTTCCCGAGTACGAAGGCTGGCGACTGGTCGCAACGCCCTGGGCGGCGGCCCTCCTCAGGGACGCGCGTCCTGCCGCGTTCGTCCTGCTCGCGGCCATCGGCCTTGTCCTGCTCATCGCGTGCGCGAATCTCACCAGTCTGTTTCTGGCGCGCTCGTCAACGCGGCAGCGCGAGCTGGCTGTGAGGCTGGCCCTTGGCGCCGGCCGGTGGCGTGTCATGCGCCTGCTCATGACGGAGTCCGTCCTCCTGGCGATCGCCGGCGGCGCCGTCGGGCTCGTCATCGCCTGGGTCGGCTTGAAGAGCGCCGGCGCGATCATCCCCGCTCAGTTCCAGTCGCTCGGCCTGGAGGCCGGTGTCAACACGCGTGTGCTTGGCTGGAGCCTGGCGCTGGCGATCGTGTCCGGCTTGCTCGTCGGCCTGGCTCCGGCCGTGCAGGCGACGCGCACCGATCCGCATGACTCGCTCAAGTCGGATGCACGCACCGGCGGATCGCGTGGCGGCCGTCGTCTGAGGAGCGTCCTCGTGGTGGCCGAACTGGCCTTGTCCGTGCTCCTGCTGCTCGGCGCCGGGTTGCTCATCCGCAGCTTCATGAACATTCAGCGCGTGGACCGCGGCTTCGCTGCCGACGGCGTGCTGACGATGCGCCTGACGCTGCCTCGCGAGAAGTACGAGGGCGACGCCGCGGGCGCGTTCTTCGATCAGCTGTCAGAGCGGCTCACGGCGCTGCCTGGCGTGCGCGCGGTGGCGGCCTCCTCGCAGTTTCCACCGGCCGGCCCGTTCAGCACGCGGTTCCGTTTGGACACCGCTCCGAACCAATCGGAGACGCTTCCCACCGCGCTCATCACCGTCGCCACGCCGTCGTATTTCGAGACGCTCGGCGTACCGCTCAGGTCCGGTCGCGCCTTCTCTTCTGCCGATCGCCTCGACGCACAGCCGGTGATCGCCGTCAACGAAGCCTTCGTCGCCCGCCATCTTTCCGGCGTCGCGCCGCTCGGCCAGCGGGTCGCGCTCGGCACCGCGAATCCTCCCACCGCGTGGGCCACGATCGTCGGCGTCGTCGCCGACCATCGCAACAACGGCCTGACGCAGCCGGTGCGGCCGGAGATCTACATGCCCGTGCGGCAGCAGACGGCGTGGAATCAGTTGTTCATGTTGATCCGCGCGGACTCGACGCCCGCGGCTCTCCTGCCGCAGGTCAGGCAGACGATCTCCGCGATGGATCCGGATCAGCCTGTGTACAACATCCAGACTCTGGACGAAACGCTCGCTGCGGTGTCGTTCCCGCAGCGGATTTCGGCGGTGCTCGTAGCGATCTTCGCCGGCGTCGCGCTGGTGCTGGCCGCGATCGGCATCTACGGCGTCATGTCGTACGCGGTCAGCGCGCGCACACAGGAGATTGGGGTCCGTCTCGCGGTCGGCGCGCAGCGGCGAGACGTGGTCTGGCTGGTCGTCGGACAGGTCCTCAAACTGTGCGCCATTGGCCTCGCGATCGGCATCGTCGCCTTGATGGCTGCCGGAGGAGCCCTCGAAGGCCTCCTGTTCGGCGTCCGCGCCGCCGATCCGGTGACGATTCTCGCCGTGGCCGCGGTGCTCGCCGCCGTCGCCCTGGTTGCAGCCTGGGCCCCGGCGACGCGCGCCAGCCGTGTCGATCCGATCGAGGCGCTCAGATATGAATAGGGGAACACTTGGAACCGCCCGGGCGGAGCGACCGTCTGAAGAGTACAATTCAGGGCCATAAGGCCCTAAATTTCCAAATCCCAAATTTCCAAATCCTAAAATCCCACTGTCCCTACCATGCCCTTAATCGAGACAAAAGAACTGTGGAAGACCTATGTGATGGGCACGGAGGAAGTGCATGCCCTGCAGGGCGTGTCCATCCAGATCGAGCGCGGTGAGTACGTCGCGATCATGGGGCCGTCCGGGTCTGGCAAGTCGACGCTGATGAATCTCATCGGCTGTCTCGACACGCCGACCAAGGGCAGCTACCTGCTCAACAACAAGCAAGTCAGTCAGATGAACGACGACGAGCTGGCGCGGATTCGGAACGAGGAGATCGGGTTCGTCTTCCAGACGTTCAACCTGTTGCCGCGCGCGACGGCGCTTCACAACGTCGAGCTGCCGCTCATTTACGCCGGCATCACGTCGAAGAAGCGGCTCGAGATGGCCAATGAGGCGCTGGACAAAGTCGAGTTGTCTGACCGGAAGACGCACCGGCCCAACCAGCTTTCGGGCGGTCAGCGCCAGCGCGTCGCGATTGCGCGCGCGCTGGTCAACGATCCCTCGATTCTCCTGGCGGACGAGCCGACCGGCAACCTCGACTCGAAGACTGGCGTCGAGATCATGGCGCTGTTCGAGCGGCTCCACGATGCCGGCAACACCATCATCCTCGTCACTCACGAGGCGGACGTTGCCGCTCACGCCCACCGCGTGATTCACATTCGCGACGGCGGAATCGAGAAGGACGTCACCCGGACGTAGCGCCGGCCATCCGCCCGAGCCGTCAGCACACGCCCCGGCGCCTGCATAAACTGCCCCGTTCCCGGCCCAGTGCCTGCTCTTCAGATCGCCGCGAAGTGCGCCGGCTCGATCTCCCGTAGCTCGACGCGCTGAAACGACGCGCCGTCGTACGGGATCCGTTCCAGTTTCTGTCCAGGCTCGAGACGCGGAATCGCTGAGAGCAGCGCCTGCGTGTATGGATGCGCCGCCGCCGTGAAAATGCGCTCGGCCGGGGCGAGCTCGACGATGCGTCCGCGGTACATCACCGCGACGCGGTCGCAGATTTGGCGGACGAGACGAAGATCGTGCGCGATGAACAGGTACGTCAGGCCGAGCCGCTTCTGAAGATCGAGCAGCAGATTGATGACCTGTGCCTGAACGGAGACGTCGAGCGCCGACACCGGTTCGTCGCAGACGACCAGCGACGGCTCGAGCGCGAGCGCGCGGGCCAGGCCGATGCGTTGGCGCTGCCCGCCGCTGAACTCGTGCGGGTATTTCGACACCGCCGACGGATCGAGACCGACCAGCTCGAAGAGCTCCCGGACGCGCGCACGCTGCGCGTCCCGCGTTCCGATCTTGTGGATCTCGAGCGGCTCCTGGACGATGGCGCCGACGCGCATGCGGGGGTTGAGCGACGAATACGGATCCTGAAAGACGATCTGGAAGTGACGGCGCGCCTGCCGGAGCTCGCCGGTTGACAGGGCGCGGACGTCGATGTCCTTGAACCGGACCTCACCGGAGGTCGGTTCGATCAACCGCAGCAGACAGCGGCCGGTGGTCGTCTTGCCGCATCCCGATTCACCGACCAGGCCGAACGTTTCGCCGGGCGCAATCGCGAACGACACGTCGTCGACCGCGCGCACACCGGGGCGTTTTCGCAGCCACTGACCGCGCGCCGGGAATTCCTTGACGAGATGCTGGACGTCGACGAGCGGCGTCACGCGCGGCCCCGCCGCACGGCCACTGCGGCTGGATCGTAGAGGTGGCAGCGCGCGTGCTGCTCAGGGCCCGCCGGCAGCGCCTCGGGCCGCTGCGACGCGCACGGATCGAAGCGCTCAGGGCACCGCGGCGCAAAGGCGCACCCGTCGCCGATCTGCCCGAGCGCCGGGACGGTTCCGGGGATCGCATTCAGGCGCGCCCCGGGCGCGCCGCCGGGAATCGAGGCGAGCAGCCCGCGCGTGTACGGATGTGCGGGTGTCCGGAACAGCGCGGCGACCGTCGCGTCCTCGACGATGCGTCCGCCATACATCACGGCGACACGGTCGGCCATCTCGGCGATCACGCCGAGATCGTGCGTGATGAGGAGCAGAGACAAGTTGAACTCGCGACGCATCTGCCGCAACAGATCGAGGATCTCCGCCTGCACGGTCACGTCGAGCGCGGTCGTCGGCTCGTCGGCGATCACGAGCGACGGCTCGGCGGCGAGCGCCAGCGCGATCATCCCGCGCTGCCGCAGGCCGCCGCTCAGCTGGTGCGGATACTCGCGGGCGCGCCGGGCCGGATCGGGGACGCGCGCCGCCGCCAGGAGCTCGATCGCACGGGCGCGTGCCGCCCGACCGCGGGCGAGGCCGTGCACCTGGAGGGTCTCTTCGATCTGAAATCCAATCGTGTAGACGGGATTCAACGCGACCATCGGCTCCTGGAAGATGAACCCGATCCGCCGCCCGCGAATCCGGCGCAGGGCGCCTTCCTCGAGGTCGAGCAGGTTCAGGCCTTCGAGCTCGATGCGGCCGCCGGCGATGCGTCCGGGCGGCAGCACGAGCCGGAGGATCGACAGCGCAGTGACCGATTTGCCGCTGCCGGACTCGCCGACCAAACCAAGCGTCTCGCCGCGCCGAATCTCAAACGAGACGTCGTCCACGGCTGCCGCCTCGCGGCCCCCGGCCAGCGGAAACACGGTGCGGAGTCGTTCGACGCGGAGGAGCGGGACGTCAGGCATCCAGCTCACGGTGCTCGCCGAACACACGGCGCATGGCGTCGGCAATTTCTCCCAGCGTGGCGCGAGCTTCGACGGCGGCGATGACGACCGGGACGAGATTCGTGCCCTCTCGCGCCGACCGCTCGAGATTCGCGATCGCCGTCTGCCAGCCAGCGGCGTCGCGGGATTGGCGCACTGCCCGCACCGCCTCCGCCTGCCGCCGTTCCATCTCGGGGTCGAGCTGCAGCAGTTCGATCCGTGCTGGCTCGTTGGTCGTGAATCGATTGACACCGACGATGACCGAAGCTCCGGTATCGATGGCCTGCTGGGCGCGGTAGGCCGCGTCCTGGACCTGCCGCTGGATGCGGCCGCTTTCGATCGCCGCGAGCGTGCCACCGGCGGCGTCGATGTCGTCGAGGAGCGCGCGCGCGTCGCGCTCGATCTGATCGGTGCGCGCTTCGATCGCCCACGACCCGCCGACCGGGTCGACGGTGTTGGCGACACCGGATTCGGCGGCGATCACTTGTTGCGTCCGCAGGGCCAGCCGCGCGGCGTCCTCGGTCGGCAGCGCGAGCGCCTCGTCACGGCCGTTGCAGTGCAGCGACTGCGTCCCGCCGAGCACCGCCGCCAGCGCCTGGACGGCGACGCGGACGACATTGTTGTCGGGCTGCTGCGCCGCCAGCGTGCTGCCGGCGGTCTGGGTGTGGAATCGCATCTGCATGGCGCGCGGCGACGTCGCGTGGAAGCGGTCACGCATCACGTGCGCCCACAGGCGCCGCGCGGCGCGGAACTTCGCGATCTCCTCGATGAAGTCGTTGTGCGCCGCAAAGAAGAATGACAGCCGCTGGCCGAGCGCGTCGACACCGAGACCGGCAGCGCGGGCGGCTTCGACGTACGCGATGGCGTTGGCAATCGTGAACGCCACTTCCTGCACCGCCGTCGATCCCGCTTCGCGGATGTGATACCCGCTGATTGAAATCGTGTTCCAGTTCGGTAATTCGCGCTCGCACCACGCGAAGATGTCGGTGACGATCCGCAATGACGGGCGCGGCGGGTAGATGTACGTCCCGCGCGCGATGTACTCCTTCAAGACGTCATTCTGAATCGTGCCCGAGAGGCGCGCCGCCGCGACTCCTTGCCGCCGCGCGACCGCCACGTAGAGCGCGAGCAGCACGATCGCCGTCGAGTTGATGGTCATCGACGTCGACACGCGATCGAGCGGGATGCCGTCGAAGAGCTGCGCCATGTCCTCGATCGAGTCGATCGCGACGCCGACGCGGCCAACCTCGCCGGCGGCCAGTGGCTGGTCGGAGTCGTAGCCCATCTGCGTCGGCAGGTCGAACGCCACGCTGAGGCCGCTCACGCCCTGATCGAGCAAATACCGGTAGCGCGCGTTCGATTCGGTGGCCGATCCGAAGCCGGCATACTGCCGCATCGTCCACAGCCGGCCCCGGTACATCGTCGGCTGGATCCCGCGCGTGTAGGGGAATTGTCCGGGAAACTCGTCACCAGGCTCGGCCGATCGCGAGACGTCGTCGGATCGGGCAAAAAGTCTGGTCATTGGGTGAATTCTAGCCACAAGATTGACGTTTGACACCCCGTACAACGCATGTCTACAATTGCCGCAGTTTTCCGTCTCGGTCCCCGCACATGTTGATCGCTACCAGCCGGCGCGCTCTCGACACTTCGCCCGAAGCCTCGATGCGCGCGACTGGTCTCTCCGCTGGTCTCCCGGCTCAGCGGCAAGTGGAGGTCTGAATGGACTCAGTGGTGAACCAGGTGGCCCGGGAATTGACGGAAGCGATCTCCGCAGCCGTTGCCGACGACGCACGCGTTGAAGCCTGCCGCGAAAAAGCCCGCGCGGCCGGGTTCGACCTCAAAGTCACGCTCGAAGCCATCATCGGCTTCGTGGATCGCGAGAAATCGGCGAACCAGAAAGGCACGGCTCGCAAGGCCGCCGGCCGCCAGGCGTTCGAGATGAGCGCCAATGACCGCCGCTTCCTCAAGTCGCTGCGGATCTCAGCCGACGAAGTGCAGGAAAAAGAAGTCGAGTAGGACTCCGGGAGTCATTTCCGGCGTCTTCAGCGGAAATGACTCCCGGAGTCTTTCGGAAACGACTCCCGGAGTCCTTGCTTTGCCACCGCCTCGGCCGCCCGTTGCGCGGCTTCAGGATCGCCCAGATACTCGTGACGGATCGGCGCGAGCTGCGCGTCCAGCTCGTAGACCAGCGGAATCCCTGTGGGAATGTTCAGCTCGACGATCGCTTCGTCCGAGATCTCATCGAGATACTTGACGAGCGCGCGCAGGCTGTTGCCGTGCGCCGTGATGAGCACCTGCCGGCCGGCGAGGATCGCCGGCGCGATCGTCTCCTTCCAGTACGGCAGGAACCGGGCAACGGTCTCTTTCAGCGATTCGGTCGCCGGCATGTCGGCCGGCGACAGGCCGGCGTAACGCGGATCGTGCGACGGATGACGCGGGTCGTCGGCCGAGAGCGGCGGCGGCGGAATGTCGTAGCTGCGCCGCCAGATCTTGACCTGGGCGTCGCCGTGCCTGGCCGCGGTCTCCGCCTTGTTCAGCCCCTGCAACGCGCCGTAGTGACGCTCGTTCAGCCGCCAGTTCTTCTCGACCGGAATCCACAGGCGATCGAGCTCGTCGAGCGCGATCGAACAGGTGCGGATGGCGCGCTTGAGGACCGACGTATACGCGATGTCGAACGCGTAGCCCTCGTCGTGCAGCAGTCGCCCCGCGGCTTTCGCCTCGTCGAGGCCCTTCTCGTTGAGGTCGACGTCTGTCCAACCGGTGAACCGATTTTCGCGATTCCAGACGCTCTCGCCGTGCCGCAGCAAGACCACGCGATACATGGCTAGCGCGCCTCGAGCTGGCGAATCGCCGTGCGGCCCGCGAACCGTGCCGCGCTGCCGAGCGTCTCTTCGATGCGCAGCAGCTGGTTGTACTTCGCGGTGCGATCCGAGCGGCTCGCCGAGCCGGTCTTGATCTGGCCGGCGCACGTCGCGACGGCGAGGTCGGCGATCGTCGTGTCTTCCGTCTCGCCCGACCGGTGCGAGATCACGCTCGCGTAGCCGGCCTGACGCGCCATCTCGACCGCCGCCAGCGTCTCGCTGACGCTGCCGATCTGGTTGAGCTTGACGAGCAGCGCGTTGCCGACGTTCTGGTCGATGCCCTGTCGAAGAATCGACGGGTTGGTCACGAAGACGTCGTCGCCGACCAGCTGAATCCTGGCGCCGATGGCCTGCGTGAGCTTCTGCCAGCCCGGCCAATCGCCTTCGGCGAGGCCGTCTTCAATCGAGACAATCGGATACTGGCGCGTCCAGTCCTGATAGAGCGCGATCATCTCGTCCGACGACTTGGTGCCCTCGCCGGACTTTTTCAGCACGTAGTGCTTCGACGCGTCGTCCCAGAACTCGCTGGACGCGACGTCGAGGGCGACGAACAAATCGCGGCCGGCATGGTAGCCCGCGGCCTGCACGGCCTCGAGCACGAGCTCGACCGCTTCGCGATTCGAGCGGAGACTCGGCGCGAAGCCGCCTTCGTCGCCGACGCCCGGTCGCGAGGCCGCGCTTCTTCAAGATCGTGCGCAGTGCGTGGAAGGTCTCAGTGCCGGCGCGCAGTCCGTCCGAGAACGAGGGCATGCCGAGCGGCATGACCATGAACTCCTGAAAGTCGACGTTGCTGTCCGCGTGCGCGCCGCCGTTGAGGATGTTCATCATCGGCACCGGGATCAGCGGGCCCGCCCGCCCGGGCCGCCGGCGGCACGAGCGACGCGAGGTGCTCGAAGAGGGGAACGCCCTTCGCGTCGGCCACCGCGCGGGCCAGCGCCATCGACACGCCGAGCACGGCGTTGGCGCCGAGGCGGCCGAGATTCGGCGTGCCGTCGAGCGCGATCATCTGCGAGTCGACGCGCGCGTTGATCGGCGTCGGCGCCGGCGAGCGCCTTGGCGATCTCGCCGTTGACGTGACCGACCGCCGTCCTGACGCCCTTGCCGAGATAGCGGCCCTTGTCGCCGTCGCGCAGCTCGAGCGCCTCGCGCGTGCCGGTCGACGCGCCCGACGGCACCGCCGCCCGCCCCCGGCCGCCCGGATCGAGGGCGACATCGACTTCAACTGTGGGATTGCCGCGCGAATCGAGAATCTCTCTGGCGTGGATGCTTCTGATTTTCACCGCGTCGAATGATAGCGAACAAATGCGGTGCTGGGTGCTGCGTGCCGGGTGCTGGGTGCGAGGAACGCGCTGGCGCTGGCCAACTTCAGGAAAGACGACGAGCGTCAGTTCGTTCCGCGCACCTAGCACCCGCGCACCTGCGCACCTGGCACCCAGCACCGCTCTACGTGCTACGATGGCCTCACGCGACGTCCCCCGACGCGTCCGGCACGTGCTTCGTTACGGCAGTGTTACAGGCGCTGTCTGTTTTCCGGGAGGGTGGATGCCCAGACACATTCCCGTCCTCGTCGCGCTCACCGTCATTGGCGTTGCCGCGGCCGATGCCGTCGTCGTCTGCGCACAAACACAAACCGGATTCGCTCCCGCCGCGCCGCCGGTGGCCACCCACGCGTCGATGCTGTCCGGCAAGATCAAGGGCGTCGTCCGTGACGACGCCGGGCAGGCCGTGCGCGATGTGAGCATCGTAGCGATGGGCACGATCATCGCGGCGGTGCGGACCGATGCACGCGGGCAGTTCTCGCTCGCGCTGCCGCCGGGCGAGTATCTCCTGCGCGCGCTGTGCGAGGGCTACGTGTCTGCGTACCGCGAGCCCATCCGCATCCAGAGCAGCGCACAGTTGCAGCGTGACATTACGCTCACCCGGCAAGGCGTGACCGGCGCGTCGCGGCCAGTGGTCCTGGCCTCGGCCGGCCCGCCCGGAGCGACTGCCAGGTCTGGCGCGGCCGCACCGCCTGAGCCGGCCGTGACCGGCGATTCAAGCACCGGCGACCATGCCCACACCGCGGCGGCGTGGCGGCTCCGGCATCTGACGCGATCGATCCTGCGCGACGGCGCGCCGGCCGATGGCGACGTGGCGTCGGCACCAGAGACCAGTCAATTCGCGCCGCGCACTTCCTTCTTCGATCGCGCCGTCGGCGGATCGGCCCGTCTCGCAACGGCGTTGTTTGCCGGCACGGACTTCGATGGCCAGGTGAACCTCCTGACGACGAGCGTTTTGAGCAGTGCGCACCGGTTGGACGCCCTCAGATTGGCCGCGCGGCATCGCGTATCTTGCCGTTGGCGCGCCGGTCGGGCGCCACGGTGACTGGCGCATGCGCGGCGCTATCACCGCCGGCGACGCGTCGTCCTGGGTGCTGCTTGGCGAGTTCCAGGCGCGCGACGACGCCGCCCATGCCTTCCGCACGGGCGTGTCGTACAGCGCGCAGGGGTACGATGTCCGCACGTCCAGCCGCTGGTCGGCGGCGACGACCGAAGCCCGCAACGTCGCCGGGATCTATGGCTACGACCGCTGGCGCGTCGCCGACGCACTCGTGCTCGACTACGGCCTTCGCCTCGATCGATACGACTACGTCGCGTCGCCGAATCTCGTCAGCCCGGAGGCCGGCGCGCGCGTCGCCGTGGTGGCGGGAACCTATGTCCTCGCCCGTGCCGCACGCTGGATGATCGCGCCTGGCGCGGACGAGTTTCTGCCGCCGATGACGTCAGGCCCGTGGGTGCCTCCTGAGCGGACGTTCTCGGCATTGGTGCCTCGCAGCCCGCTGCTCGCCGAGTCCGTGCAGCACTACGAGATCGGGGTGGGGCACGAGTTCGGGCGCGGGCGGCATCACAGCCTCGAGTTCAGGCGGTTCCGGCAGTCAACCGACCAGCAGGTGACGACGATCTTCGGACTACGACGCGGCGAGTGACGTCGGTCACTACTACGTCGCTTCGCCCGGCAGCGCCGACCTCGAGGGCTGGAGCCTGCGTTCGTCGACGGCGCTGGCTTCGTCGCTTCGAAGCGAGCGTGGAATACACCGCCGCTGTCGCCGAGTGGGCGCGCGACCGGCAGTCGTGGCCGGTGCGCCGCGCCGCGCCGTCGGCCGTTCGGTCGAGCGGCGAGCGGCTGCACGATCTGTCCACGGCGCTGAAGGCTGAGCTGCCCGAGACGCGGACGCGCGTCACGCTGATGTATCGCTTCAGCACGGCGTTCAGTCAGCCGGGGAACGCCTCCCGGCCGCCGACGGCCGCTTCGATCTCGAGGTCCGCCAGGCCTTGCCCTATCGGCCACCCGGCGGCGGCCACCTGGACGTCATCGTCGCCGTCCGCAGCCTCATGCGCGACCCCCGCGAGCGCGGTTCGTTCTACGACGAGCTCCTGACGGTCGCGCCCCCACTGCGACTCGTCGGCGGTGTGCAGATGAAGTTTTGAGAAGACATCGGGGGTCGGCAGGCGGGTTTCTCGCAAGACAGACTCCGGGTGTCTCTCGGAAAACCGGGGAGACACCCGGAGTCTTACCGGGTCTGGACGGCAAATCCACGCCGTTGAATCTCCGCGAGTCAATAGTTCGACAACTTTATTTAACTCATTTATTATGTGTGGGTTAGGTGGCCAACGGCTGGATGAGTCTTCGGTACGTCGATTGCCTCTGGTCACCGCCTAGTCCCCTGGATGTCTGCACCTAGCCAGCTCCGCCCGCTGCTGCGCGTCGGCCTGCCCGTCGCGGTCGCGGTGATCTTCGTCTGCCTGGCGGTCATCAACATCGCTCTCGTGAAGACCTGGCCCGGCGAGCTGGAGGATGGCGTTCTCTGGGCGAACGAGGCGGGCACGGTCGTCGCCACGGAGATCGATCCGTCAGGAGCAGGAGCCCGGGCGGGGATCCTGGTGGGGGACGTGCTGTTGCGGGTCAACGGCCAGGATATCCAGACCGATCGCGACCGTGCTCGACGCGGCCCACGCGGCGTCCGATGGCGACACGCTGACGTACGACCTGCTGAGGCCGGTCGGCCCGATCTCGGTCACGCTCCGGCCGATGCCGCTCGTCCGATCGGGTCTGTACTACTCGCTGGCGTTGGTCGGCATCCTCGCGCTGGTCGTCGGCGCGTCAGTGCGGCTGCGAAGGCCGAACGATCCGGCGACGCTGCATTTTTTCTGGCTGACGGTCGCGTTCTTCGGCGTGCTCGCGTTCACCCCGAGCGGCAGCTACAAGACGTTCGACTACTTCTTCGATTGGGCGGATCTGGTCGCGCGCCTGGCGCTGCCGCCGCTCTTCCTGCACTTCGCGCTGGTGTTTCCCGATCGGTCGAACCCGTGGGTGAAGAGCGAGGCTGGCCGCGCGGTCTTGCCGCTGATCTACCTGCCGGCGCTGATTCTCGGCCTCGGCCGCATCGCCGTCATGGCGGGCGCGATTCGCGGGCCACAGCCGTCGTTGTTGCTGGAGCGGATCGAGACCGCGGCGCACCTGTATCTCGCCGCGTGCCTGCTGGGCGGCCTCTTCCTCATGATCCGCGCGCTCGGCCGTGTGCGGTCGGTGACCGCGCGCCGGCAGCTCGGCTGGATCGTCTGGGGATCGTCACTCGGCGCGTTGCCGTTCGTGCTGCTCTACCTGCTGCCGTTCCTGTTCGGCCGGGCGCTGCCCGGTGCGGAGTACACGGCCGTGCTGCTCGGCTGCATTCCGCTCGCGTTCGCGTCGGCCATCGTCCGCTATCGGCTGATGGACATCGAGGTGATCATCAAGAAGGCGTTGGTGGTCGCTGCCGTCGGCCTGCTGCTGGCCTCGATCTACGGCGGCACGATGCGTCTCGTGAACTTCGTGCTGGGCGCCGACGAACACCGCAGCAGCTTCTGGGCGCTCTTCGCGACGCTGGTCGTCGCGGTCATCGCGCCGTGGCTGTGGCGCGCGATTCAGGCCGCGCTCGATCGACTGTACTACCGCGATCGCTACGACTACCGGCGCGCGCTCATGAGCTTCACGCGCGATTTGAACAGCGATCTCGATCTCAACCGGCTGAGCACGCGGCTCGTCGCCCGGATCGCCGAGACGCTCGGCATCGATCGGATCGCGCTGTTTCTCCCGGACGCTCGCGGCGAAACGGGCCGCTTCGTGGCGGTGGCGTCTGGCGGGTTCACCGGCGGCGTCGTGCCGGCGATCGAACCGGGTTCGGCGCTTGGCGCCCGGCTGATCGACGGACAGACGGTCGTCATCGACGATCCCGTTGCCGGCGCGCCGGCTCTCGGGCGACGAGGCGGTCGCGCTGGCGCGAGGCGGGACTCACGAGCTTCGTGCCGTGCGTCTCGACCGACTTGACGATTGGTCTGATTGCGGTCGGGCCGCCGCGCTCACGGCGATCCGCTCAGCAGCGAGGACATGACGCTGCTCGCCGCGGTCGCCGGTCAGGCGGCGACGGCGATCGAGAACGCGCGCCTCTACAGCCAGTTGCAGAGCAAGGCGAACGAGATCGAACGGCTCCGCCAGTTCAGCGACAGCGTCGTCGAGTCGCTCACCGACGGCCTGGTCGTCGTCGATCTGGACGATCGCGTCCTGCGGTGGAACCGGCGCGCCGAATTGCTGGCCGGCGTCGATCGTGGCCGCGCGCTCGGCCGGCGGCTGGGCGCTCTGTTCAGCCGGCCGTTCGTCGATACGCTCGTCGCTGCGCAGGCGTGAGTCGCCCCAGGGGACGTCGCTCTATCGCGTGCCGCTCGCGGGTGCGGTGCAGGACGGCGAGAAGCGCCACCTGCTCGTCAACACCGCCGTGGCGCCGTTTCAGACGCCGGAGGGCACGCAGGCCGGCTGGATCATCGTCATCGAGGACATCACCGATCGAGCCAACCTCGAAGAGCAACTCCGCCTGTCCGAGAAGATGGCGGCCATCGGCCTGCTCGCGGCAGGTGTCGCCCACGAGGTCAACACCCCGCTGACCGGCATCTCGAGCTTCACGCAGATGCTGCTCGAGCGATCCGAAGCCGGCGATCCGAAGACAGAACTGCTCGAGAAGATCGAGCGGCAGACGTTCCGCGCCGCCAAGATCATCAACAGCCTCCTGAACCTCGCGCGGCCGTCTGGCACCGACGCCGGGCCCGTCGACCTCACCGGCATCATCGGCGACGTCCTCTCGTTGCTCGAGCATCAGTTCAAGCTCAGCCATGTGCAGGTGCGCAAGGATCTGTCCGGGCCGCTGGTCGTGCGCGGCGTCGATTACAAGCTTCAGCAGGTATTCCTCAACCTGTTCCTGAACGCGCGCGACGCGATGCCCAAGGGCGGCTGGCTCACGGTCCGCACCGGCGTCCAGGACGACGACGCCTTCGTGGAAGTGGCCGATACGGGCGTCGGCATCCCGACGGAGCACCTCGCGCGCATCTACGACCCGTTCTTCACGACGAAGGCTGAAGGACGAGGTACCGGTCTGGGTCTCTCGGTGACCTACGGCATCGTCCAGGAGCACGGCGGCACGCTCGTGTGTGAAAGCAAGCCCGGGCAGGGGACGCGCTTCCGCCTCGCCCTGCCGCGGCTCGATCGGGTCGCCGTTAGCGCCAGCGGCGGCTCGTAGACGGATTGCAGAGACTCATGACCCACACCGCCTCCATCCTCGTCATCGACGACGAGGAAATCATTCGCGAAGCCCTCGAGGCGCTTCTCGTCGTCGAGGGCTACCGCGTGACGACGGCGGCGACGGCGGCGCAGGGCCTGGACGCGCTCGCGAATCGTGCCTTCGATGCGGTCCTGCTCGATCTCATGCTCCCCGATCGCAACGGTCTCGATGTCCTCCAGGACATCCGGCGACTCGACGACGAGCTGCCGGTCGTGATGGTGACGGCGTTCGGCACGATCGAGAACGCCGTCGCGGCGACCAAGCAGGGCGCGTTCTACTACTTCACGAAGCCGTTCAAGAACGACGACGTGCTGGTCGTCATCGGCAACGCGGTGGAGCGCCGGCGGCTGGTGCTCGAGAACCGCGAGCTCCGCGATCGGCTGCGATCGGGCAAGCACCGCTTCGACGAGATCGTCGGCGGCGGGCCGAAGATGAAGGTCGTGTTCGATCTCATCGCGCGCGCCGCGCCGAGCCGCGCGACGATCCTGATTTCGGGCGGCAGCGGCACCGGGAAGGAACTGGTGGCCCGCGCCTTCCATCGCCATTCATCGCGCTCCGACAAGGCCTTCATTACCGTCAACTCCGGCAACCTGCCGCCGGACCTCCTGGAGTCGAATCTCTTCGGTCACGTCAAGGGCGCGTTTACCGGCGCCGTGTATCCGAAGAAGGGGTTGTTCGAGCTGGCCGACAAAGGCACGATCTTCTTCGACGAGATCGGCAACGTTCCGCTCGACACGCAGGCCAAGCTGCTGCGCGTGATTCAGGAGCGCGAGTTCATGCGGCTCGGCGGCGTCGAGACGATCAAGGTGGACGTGCGGATCATCGCGGCGACCAACGTCAGCCTTCGCGACCTGGTCGCGCTGGGCAAGTTCCGCGAGGACTTGTTCTACCGGCTCAACGTCATCACGATGGAGTTGCCACTCCTGCACGAGCGCAAGGAGGACATCCCGCTGCTCGTGCAGCACTTTCTCGAGAAGTACTCCGAGGAGAGCCGCAAGGGCGGCCTCGTGATCACGCCCGCGGCGATGGATCGGCTGATGGCCTACGACTGGCCAGGCAACGTCCGCGAGCTCGAGAACGTGATCGAGCGGGCGGTGGTGCTCTGTCCCGATCGCGAGATCGGTCCGGATTTGATTCCGGATCATGTCAGTGCGAATCCGGTCTTTGCGGTGCCTGACGTCGTCATCCCGCAGGATGGCATCCACTTCCGCGAAGTGATCATCGGCTACGAGCGCCGCTACATCGAAGCCGCGCTCGAGGCGGCCGGCGGCGTCCAGAAGCGCGCCGCCGAACTGCTGCACATCAAGCCGACCACGCTCAACGAGATGATCAAGCGCTACGACATCCGGCCACGCCGCAAACGAGGCAGCGGCGACGGCGAGATCGAGTCGGTGACGCGGACGTCGTCGGCGAGCTTTGAGTGGAAAGCCGATCAAATGGACAATCGGCAATCGGGGAATCGGCAATGGCAGAGTCAATCGGCAATTGCGATAATCCCGATTGGCAATTGACAATCTGGCCGATCGGTCGATCGGCACTCTACCGATCGGGATTATCGATTATCCGATTGATCGAGCCACTGTCGCATTCCGCGATTCCCCGTATCGATTACCCGCGACGTCGGCACTCTGATAGCTGTTATCCGATGCGTTGGGCCGTGCTGTCGATCGTTCTGATCGCCGTCATCCTCGTGCCGTTCTTCCTGTTCGAGACCCAGTTCAACCAGTTTGCCGCGGAGGTCGCCAAGGGCGGCGGTCCGCGGTGGGTGGCGGCGGGCGGCATTCTGGCGCTGCTGGCGGCCGATGTGTTTCTGCCGGTGCCGTCCAGCATTCTCTCGACCGCGGCGGGTGTGCTGCTGGGATTCTGGGGCGGCACGGCGGTCGTCTTCACCGGCATGACCCTCGGCTGCCTGCTTGGCTTCGCTGTGGGATCACGGTCATCGGCTGCCGCCCGGCGGCTGGTGGGGGAGCCGGGGCTGCAGCGGGCCGCTGATCTGATGCGCCAGTACGGCGACTGGATGCTGGCGGCGTGCCGTCCCGTCCCTGTCCTGGCCGAAGCCAGCGTCATCTTCGCCGGCCTCGTGCACGTCCCGCGCGCCCGGTTCGTCTGGCTGACCGCGCTCGCCAACCTCGGGATCGCCGCCGGCTACAGCGCCATCGGCGCCTTCTCGATGCGGGTCGAGTCGTTTCTCGTCGCCTTCCTGGGCGCGCTCCTGATTCCCGGGCTGGCCATTCTCATCGCCCGCGCGGTGTTTGGCCCAACGGGGAACGCAGGGTTCAGGGGTTCGGGATTCCGGTAAGGTTCAGAACGTCACGACGCATCGGAGAACCGTCGTGAACCGAGAACTGACGTCGAGATCTCCGTTCTGTTACTCGACCACGAACCTCCCTCAATTACGCAAAATTACGTTATGATGACGTTGATCAACGTAGTCAGGTGTCCCAGTGGCAGAGAACCCGTTCGTCTACGGCGAGATCGTCCCGCGGTCCGCGTTCGTCGGCCGGCGACCTCGAGCTCGACCGTCTGGCCGCCGATCTCGCTGACTGCCAGAAGATCTTCCTGATTTCGCCGCGCCGCTACGGCAAGTCGTCGCTGGTCCGCCAGGCCCTCATCAGCCTCGCGCGCGATCGCGTCGTCACGCTCGAGATCACCGTCAGCAGCTTCAGTTCGTACGTCGCGTTCCTCGAGGGCTACACGCGCGCCCTGGCCGCGCTCGACACCAGGGCGGGCCGGGCCCGCGGCTGGCTGCGCGACATGTTCTCCGGCGCCAAGCCGGAGGTGCGCGTCGACGCCGACGGCCCGGGCCTGTCGGTCGCGTTTCCCAGCGTCCGGACGGCGCGCGACGCGGCCCGGCTGGCGGAGGAGGTCTTCGTCCTGCCGTCGCGGATCGCCGCGCGCCTCAATCGCCGGCTGGCGATCGCCTTCGACGAGTTCCAGGCGATCGGCAGTTTCAACGGCGGCAGCGTGGAGCAGGCGCTCCGCGCCGCCGTGCAGCAGCAGCGGGAGGTCGGCTACGTCTTCGCCGGCTCCGAGCCGACGCTGATGGAGCAGATGATTGGCCCGCGGCGGCCCTTCTACAAAGCCGGGCCGGTGATGCGGCTCGGCAAGATCCCGCCCGATCTCTTCGCCGAGTTCGTCGAGACCCGATTCACGCGTTCGGGTTTCTCGCCGGAATCCGGTCTCGGCGCCGCCATCGTCGACCTCGCCGGCAATCTGCCCTACGACGTCCAGCGTCTCGCCCACGAGACGTGGGACGACGTCCAGCGCAGCCGCCGCCGGAGTGTCGGCCTCGACGATCTCCACACGACGCTCCACCGGCTGCTGGCCGAACACGAAACGTTCTTCGAGACGATGTGGCTGCGGTTGACGCTGGCCCAGCGTGGCGTCCTGCGCGCCGTCGTGATCGAACACGGCGTCGAGATCCTGTCGGGCGAGACCCGCAGCCGCCATCGTCTTGGCGTCGCCTCCAGCGTCCAGGCGGCCCTCGGCGCGCTCGTGAAACAGGATCTCGTCGCCCGCGAAGACGACGGCCGTTACGTGGTCATCGACTCACTGATGCGCGAGTGGGTGGCGAGGCGAACGTACTGAGAGCATCGACAATCGACAATCGGGAAATCTGCAATGGCAGATCAATCGGCAATCGACAATCCCGATGGGCAAATTAGCGATCGGTAATCGCTCGATGGACAATCGGGCAATTGCGTAGTCGCTTGATGGGCAATCGGTAATTGGCCATCGTTCGATCGGCGAATTGGCCATTGGCCATCGGGATTAATCGGGATTGGAAATTGCCGACGTGTTTGCCATTGCCGGCTCCCCGATTCCCCATTGCCGATTAAGTGCGACCGATCCTCGGTGGCACAACACGAAAGCCACTCCCAGGCGGCCGACCGACGTCACCGCAAGGGACTCTCGCACTTGTCGCTGAGGCACATGACGTTATGGCGCATTGTTCGACACGACAGCAACGCCACATGCGGCTCGTCTCCGGCGAGACGAGTCTGTTGCCCGCGCCGTCGTTCGCGGCGGGGTATCACTGGCGCGACGTGAAGTGGCCCGACGAGCGAGCTTCGACGGGACTCAGTTCGCCCCAAGCCTCGTCGAGGGCGGCAGTACGAAATCGTGCCGTAGGGAGCGCTGCGTTTCGCGCACGAATCGGCCGTAGGCTTGCGACGTTCGGTAGCACCGGCAGTGCCGGATAGGCCGTCGTGCGCCAAGCGCTAGTCCGAAACGCGAGCGGACGAAGGCGACGATTTCGAGGGCCAGCTTCCCGGAGCGCTGGTGATACCCCGCCACGGGCGACGGCCCGGCGCGGTTCTGGACTGCTCGCCCCGAACGAGCCGCGCTTGAGTCGTCAAGTCGCAGTCAGGTGCGCCCAGACTATGGAGTAAACATCGACCGACCGAATCGCATCAGCCTGAATGTGGGCGTCATTGCCAATGACAAGCGGCCCGTCGTCGCTCGCTGGGCCAGGACGGCCGTGCGAGCCCTTGACGAGTGTCGCGTCCAACGGAATCACGTCCATCAGATAGCGAAACCCGGCGGCCTTCTTCGCCAGCGTCCAGCCGACCTTGAGGGCGGGGAGCCGGATGGTCGGATCGAGCACAAGCTCGACCGGGTCGTAACCGGGCTTGCGGTGGATATCGACGGTGCGCGCGTAGTCGGGTGCGCGATGGTCGTCGAGCCAGTAGTAGTAGGTAAACCAGGCGTCCGGGGCGGCGATCGCGACGAGGTCGCCCGCGCGCTCGTGGTCGAGGTGACGTGCCGCCTGTTCGCTACGGTCGAGCACCCGCTCGACTCCAGGCGCCGCCTCGAGGATCGCCCGTACGCGTCCGTGCGCGGCCGGATCGTTGATGTAGATGTGCGCGATCTGGTGGTCGGCGACGGCGAAGGCGCGGCTCGCGCCGGCATCGAGCAGCTCGCCGCCCAACTCCTCGCGCACCGCGATGAAACCCTCGTTCCGCAGGAGGCGGTTGACGTGCACCGGCCGCGAGACGTCGACCAGTCCGTACTCCGACAGAACGACGACGTGTGCGCCGCGCGATTCGTAGAAGGCGATCAGATCGCCGGCGACGGCGTCGACGTCACCGAGGTCCCGAGCCGTCACCGGATCGGAGGGACCGAGGCGCTGCAGGTTGTAATCGAGGTGAGGCAGGTAGATGAGCGTCAGCGTCGGTCCGAACCGCGTCTCGATCTCCTTGGCCGATTCGGCGATCCACCTGGTCGAGGCGATCCCGGCGCGCGGGCCCCAGAAGTCGAACAGCGGAAACTCGCCGAGCTTCGCGTTGAGCTCCGAGCGCAGCGCCGCGGGCGAGGTGTAGATGTCAGGAAGCTTGAGCCCGTCGGCTCGATAGATCGGACGCGGCGTGACCGAATAGTCGACGGTGGAGTACATGTTGAACCACCAGAAGACATTGGCACACGTAAACGCCGGATCCGCGGCCTTGGCGGCCTCCCAGATCTTCGGCGCGCCGACGAGCTTGTTCGACTGCTTCCAGAACTTGACCTCGCAGTCCTCACGGGAATACCAGCCGTTGCCAACCACGCCGTGGACGTTGGGAAAGACACCGGTCAGGTAGTCCGCCTGCGCCGTGCAGGTCACGGCCGGGAACGCCGGTGCGATCTTCGCCACGCGCTTCTGCTTTGCCCACGCCGTGACGCGCGGCATCGACGCGCCGAGCATCTTCGGCGTCAGACCCGACGACGTTGAGGACGACGGTCCTATTCATTGAAAAGCACGCGTAGGCCTAGTCATGAGCTTTCCACTGTCCGACCACCCATTCGTACTCGCGGGCGATCGATTGGACGACGTCGATCTTGAGCGCGGGTGGCAGCACGTCCCACGTGTAGGTCTCGATCTCGAGGTGGCGTGTGAAGCCGGTGGCCTTCGCGGCGGCGATCACCGTGCGGACGTCATGCTGGGTCGATCCGAGGCCGTCGTACTCACGCGTGAAGAGCGGCACGTGGAAGTGAATCCGCCAGTGGTGGCCGGCGTCCGGACCGGTGGAGGCCGGCGTGTCTGCCTGGCGCAACGCGTCGCCGAGATCCGGGAACTGACGGCGCGCGCTTCCGTGTTGTTCGACGACCTGATGCAGATAGACGGGATCGGCGAACGGACCGAGGCGGCCGGTGAGCACCGCTCGGGCTGCCGGATCGCCAGGCAGGTGCACGTCGATCGCGGAGCTGAGCTGGACCCGTCCGATCTTGACCGCGGCCCGCCGATAGCGCTCCAACGCCTGTAGGGGATCTTCGTGCTCGACCGACACGTGACAACAGTCGAAGCAGACGCGCACGTGCTCGCGGAGGAGCGGCGTGTCCAGATGCTCGTCGAAGAACCGGACCGTTTCGTCCGTCGTTTCGAGCAGACAGTCGGGCTCCGGCTCGATGTCGAGGTGAATCAGCGCGCCAGACTCGTCGCGGACCTGAGCCAGGCGGGCGGCGATCCGCCGGACGTTGGCCGCGATGACCTGCCACGATTCGGTGTCGCCGGCCCGGATCCACGGCTTGTAGGAAAGCGGCGCCGTCGACACCCCGCCGTCGAGATCCGCCGGCAGCAACCGGCGCAGGATCTCAATCAGATCGAGCGTGTACGCGACGCGCGCCTCGTCGCGCCAGTCGGGCGCGTACACCTGGGCTTTGACCGGCGTGCCGTGAAACGGGCCGTAGGGAAAGCCGTTGATGAGGGCGACGTACAGCCCCTCCCCGTCGAGAAAATCCTTGAACTCGTCGAGGCGGCGACCTTCGAGGAGCTCTCGCGCCTCCCGCGCCGAAAGCCGAAGCCCCAACCCGAACCGGCCGGCCGGAGAGATCCGCGCCTTGAGCGCCGGCGCGATGCGTCGAATGTTGGCGTCAACCGCCGACCACCCGTCCGCCGGATGGATGTTGGTGCAATACGTGAGTTGGAGGAATCCTGCGGAGTCGATGTTCACCGGATCAACGACGCTCTAAAATCTCCAAATCCCTAAATCCCTTGGTGCTGAAGCTTGTCGCTGCCGGCCAGCTTGAATTTTCCCGACTGGCTGAGGAAGCGGACCGGGTTCTCGTAAACGACTTGGTGGATCAGCTCGTCCCCGAACTTGCGGCGCCGGAGCTCCATGGCGAAGCGCGGGACGGCGAGCGGATCGCTCGGGCCCCAATCACAGGCGCCGGCCACGCAGATCCGATCGGGGCCGAAGCGCTCGATCATGTCGGCCGCGCGCTGCGGGGAAACCTTGGTTTGAGGATACAGAGTGAGCCCGGCCCAGTAGCCATCGGCGAGGATCATCTCGATCGTGTGTTCTTCGGCGTGGTCCACCATCACCCGCGCGGGATCGAGCTTGGGATAGCGGCCGAGGACATCGATCGACACGCGCGTGCCCTTGAGCTTGTCCTCGAGGTGCGGCGTGTGAATGAGGATCAACTGCCGATGCGCGATCGCGAGCTCGACGTGTTCGGCATAGGTGTCGACTTCGTTCTGGGTGATCCGGTTCATGCCGATCTCGCCGATGCCGAGCACGGTGGGGCGGTCGATGAACTTCGGAATACGCTTCAGGACATCGCGCGAGAGCTCGCGGTCGTCCGATTCCTTGGGGTTCATCGCCAGCCAGCAGTAGTGCTGCATTCCGACGGCGGCGGCGCGCATGGGCTCGAACTCGGTCAGCTGCCGGAAGTAGTCCTCGAAGCCCTTGCGCGCTGCTGCGGTCCCAGCCCGCCCAGAACGCCGGCTCCGTCACCGCGCAGCAGCCGGTCAGCGCCATCTGCGCGTAGTCGTCGGTCGTCCGCGACACCATGTGCGCGTGATGGTCGATGTACTTCATCGCCGTCCTCCCTGCTCGCCGTAGTCGTAGGCGCCGATGGCGCTCTTGCGGTCGAGCGCTGGCCGCGGCTCGGTGGTCGGGTCGCTCAAGAGCATCTGAATCTGCGCCAGATAGTTCGGCTCGTCGCTGGCGAGGATCGCCAGCGCGTCGGTGAAGGCGCGGAGGCGGAAGTCGCGCCCGGATCGCGACGGATCGGCGCGATCGAGCCGATCCAGGAACGCCGCGATTTCCAGGAGGCGGTTCCGGTTTTCGATGAAGTATTCGTCCGCGATGTCCTTCACGCCAAGCGGCGACTGCACGCTCATGATCGACCCTCGCCGAGTTCCCGCACCGAGTGCGGTCCCGCCGACACCCAGCGCCCCCGTGGGGCGCTGGCCCGAGGCGTGGGGGTGGGGCCCCACGCCTGTCAATAAAGTAGTCAGCTTCCTTACTGGCCGCGGGGCCCCACCCCCGCGCCTCGGGCCGCGCCTCAAACGGCGCGGGTGACCTTGAGTCCGGCGGTCACCGAGCCGGCCGACTCGATGGCCGCCAGCACCTCGATGCTTCGGACCATAGTATCCCGCTGAATCTCGTGGACGTCGAATGGCTGGCCGATGCCTTTGAGCAGCATGATCGTCAATTGTCCACCCAGATGCTCGCGGAATTCCTCCAGCCCCCGCAGCACGCTGGCGGTGTCGTCCGCCTCGTTCAGGTGCTGGCCGAGCTCCGGCGCCGAGACCGCCAGGCCGAGGGCGCGCATCACGTCGATGACCCGCTGCCAGTCCCGTTCCGGCAGGAAGCCCGAAAGGAACGCGTAGGTCGTGTCGAGGGCGATCCCGATCGCCACCGCCTCACCGTGGCGCATCTTGTACGCCGTCAACTGTTCCAGCTTGTGCGCGGCCCAGTGCCCATAGTCCAGCGGGCGCGACGACCCGAGCTCGAACGGATCGCCGCCGGTGGCAATGTGGGCCAGGTGAATGGCGGCGGATCGCTGCACGACCTGTTCCATCACCGCGAGATCGCGATCCTTCAACCGCGTGGCGTTGGCTTCGATGTAGTCGAAGAACGCAGCGTCGCGAATCAAGCCCGCCTTCACCGCTTCGGCGACGCCTCCGCGCCAATCTCGATCGATCAGCGTGGGCAGAAAACTGAAGTCGTTGATGACGGCGTACGGCGGCGCAAACGTGCCGAGGTAGTTCTTCTTGCCGAACGCATTGATGCCGTTCTTGACGCCAACCGCCGAGTCGTCCTGCGCCAGCACCGTCGTCGGGATGCGGACCAGCCGCACGCCTCGATGGGCGGTCGCGGCGGCGTAGCCGACGGCATCGAGTACGGCGCCTCCGCCGATCGCGAGCACGTAGGAGTGACGGCACAGCCCCGCGTCCTGAATGACCTGCAGGATCTCTTCGATATGCCGGATGTCGTTCTTGACCGCTTCTCCTCCGGGCACGATCAAGATTGGCCCGGCGAGTCGCACGACGTCACGATGCGTTCGCAGGTAGTGCGCAATCTGATCGAGCAGGTCCGGGTGCGCATCGGCGACGCCGCGATCGACGATGGCGGCGACGTCGGCCGGGGTGCGATCGGCGCTGCTCGTGATGACGTCGCGCAGGAGGGGATTGGTCTCCGCAAAGAGCCCGGCCGTGAACAGCACGGGATAGCGGAATGTGACCTGAAGATTCTGCTGAATCGAATCCATCGCCTACCGATCGCCTGCGGACTACGTGACGGCAAACTGCCGGGCCAGCCAGCCGGCCACGAACGCCGCCGCCAGCACGGCGAGGGCGTACACGCTTCCAGCATAGACGGCGCTGAGGACGGCGTCCAACAAGACGAGGGAGAGCACGCCGGTCCGCACGGCCGCTCGCGCGTCGCCCGGCGCGGTCGAGTGCCACGCGCGCCAGTAGGCGGGCAGGACCCGCCAGGCCAGCGCGAACACGAGACAGGCGGCCGCGATCGCGTTGGATGTCGCGCCAAGAAAGACGGCGCCGACCGTCAGGTAAACCAGACCGGCCAGGACGAGCAGCAGGGCCACGAACGAGGCCGCCGCCGCGGTCCGGGCCCCGCCGTGCACCTCGCCGCGGCTGACCGTCGTCACCGCCCAGATGTAGAGGAAGGGCAGCAGGGCGAGCGGCCAGTTGAAAGAGAGCGCGAGCGGGACCGCGGCGATGCCGAGCAGGAGATTCAGCCCGCGGCAGGCGCCCATCGTGATCGGGCCGAGGACCGGATGGTGTTTGGCCGCCGCGTCATAGGTCAGCGCCAGGACGGCAATCGACACCGCGACGGCTGCCGCAGCCGGCGTCACCATCGCGGCGGCGAGGATCCCGATCACGAGCAAGCCCGCGCCGAACGCCGCTGCTCGCTGCGCCGGAACACGGCCGCTCGGAATGGGCCGCTCGGGCCGCTCCACCGCATCGAGCGTCCGATCGAAGTAGTCGTTGAAGACGATGCCGCCGGCGTAGAGCGTCGCCGTCGCGACGAGGAGCCAGGCAAGCCGTTGAGGCTGCCCGAGGCCCGCGATCGCGTAGCCCGCGAGGACGTCTGCCAACGCGGTCGTGATGTTTGGCGGCCGCACGAGCTCGAGATACCCACTGAGACTTGCGCGCACGTCACCCGCCGAGGGTGGAGTGTATCCGAAGTGGTCGTGCGCAAAGTTACGCACTGCGAAACCTCGCGGTTGGTTGACCGGCTCAGACGGCGAGTGCTATAAGCGACAGGACTGTCACGTTTTCGGCCGAAGTTCTGAGGCTTTCACCATGCCGCGTTCCCGCACTCTCGCCACTCTGGCCGTCGTCGCGGCCAGCGTGTTGTCTTTCACTGTGAAATCTCATGGCCAGGGCGTCAACCGCGACGAGATCCTGCAACTGGCGACCAACGCGGCTCCCGGCAAGAACGTGGCGGCCGGCCGGGCCTTGTTCGAAAAGAACTGCGCGACGTGTCATCGTTTCGGTCCGATTGGCACCGACGTCGGCCCGGACCTGACGACCATCAACAGCCGCTTCAAGAAGCGCGACATCCTCGAATCCATTCTGTTTCCGTCGAAAACGGTCTCCGATCAGTATCAGAGCGAGATGATCAAGACCGAGACGGCTACGCACAACGCGCTCGTCGTGCGGGAAACGGCGGCGGCGCTGCAGGTGCGCGTCAACACGGACCCGAGCAAGCCCATCGTGATCCAGAAGGGGACGATTACCACCCGCGAGAAGTCCGAGGTGTCGTTCATGAACGAGGGGTTGATCGACAAGATGAGCCAGGCGGACATCGCGAACCTCATGGCGTTCATCCAGACGGGTCCGCCCAAGACCGTGCCGGCGCCCGCCTCGTCGATCAAGTAGATTCCGGGGAGTGGCCGACCAGCCTCAGGCACTCCTCGACGCCGTCGGCATCAGCAAAGCCTTCGCGGGCGTGCGCGCCCTGAAGCAGGTCTCGTTCGATCTGCGGCCGGGTGAGGTGCATGCGCTGGTCGGCGAAAACGGAGCCGGCAAGTCCACGCTGATCAAGATCATGACCGGCGCCGAGCGCGCCGACGCCGGCACGATTGCGGTCGCCGGCCGAGCGGCGCACGATCTCGACCCGCACGCGTCGCGCGCCCTCGGCATCGCGGCGATCTACCAGCAACCGGCGATTTTTCCAGACCTCACGGTCGCGGAGAACATCGCGCTCGCGCTCGAGAGCGGCCACACCTGGCGCCGCGTCGATTGGGCGTCGCGCCGGCGCCAGTCGACCGAGCTCCTCGCGCGCGTTGGCGCCCGGCTGGATCCCGATCGACTGGCCGAGACGCTGACGATGCCGGAACAGCAGGTCGTCGAGATTGCCAAGGCGATCGGGACCGACGCGCGGATCCTGATCATGGACGAGCCGACGGCCGCGCTGAGCGAGCGTGAAGTGCACGGCCTGTTCGAAGTCATCGCCCGCCTGCGCGCCGAAGGCGTCGGCATCATCTACATCTCCCACCGGCTGGAGGACGTGCTCGCGATCGCCGATCGGATCACCGTCCTGCGCGACGGAGAGAGCGTCGGCACCTGGGCGGCCGGCGACGTCGACCGCGCGCAGCTGATTCGGCTGATGGTCGGCCGCGAGTTGGCGGCGATTTTTCCCAAGCGGGACGTCCCGCGCGGCGAGGTCGCGCTGGAGCTTCGCGGCGTGTCGAACCGCGCGACCGGCGTGCACGACGTGTCACTGTCCGTCTCGCGCGGCGAGATCCTCGGCCTGG
The DNA here is from genome assembly GCA_963816795.1 of uncultured Acidobacteriota bacterium. Classification (GTDB taxonomy): domain Bacteria; phylum Acidobacteriota; class Vicinamibacteria; order Vicinamibacterales; family SCN-69-37; genus CAWFLT01. Next base: position 42,628 of record CAWFLT010000016.1, read on the forward strand.
CCGGCCTGGTCGGATCAGGACGGACGCAGCTGGCCGAGGTCCTCTTCGGTCTCACGCCCGCAGACGGCGGCGAGATCCGTGTGGCTGGCCGGCCGTGCCGGATCGCCTCGCCGTCGGACGCGATCCGTGCCGGGCTGGCGTATGTGCCTGAGGACCGGCGGCGGCATGGCGTCGTGCTCGAGATGTCTATCGCGGCCAACGCGAGCCTGGCCAGCCTCGGCGCCGTCTCCTCAGGCGGGTTGATCAATGGCGCCGCTGAGCGCGCGCATGCGATGACCTACGTGGAAAGATTTCGCATCAAGGCGCCGTCGGTCGACACCGAAGTGCTCGCGCTCTCGGGTGGCAACCAGCAGAAGGTCGCGCTGGCGCGCTGGCTCGCGACCCAGCCTTCCGTGCTCGTGCTCGACGAGCCGACGCAAGGCGTGGACGTCGGATCGAAGGCGGAAATCCACGCGCTGATTCAAGACCTGGCCGAACGTGGGCTGGCGATCCTGATGATCTCGTCGGAGTTGCCGGAGATTCTTGGCATGAGCGACCGGATCGCCGTGATGCGCCGCGGTACTATCGCCGGCGTCCTCTCACGCGCCGAGGCGACGGCGGACACGATTCTCGCGATGGCGCTCGACCCAGAGTCATGACCCGTCATCGCCGCGAGATCTCCGTCGCCATCGCCATCGCCGCGCTCGCCGTCGTCCTGGCGGCTGCCGCTCCCGGCTATTTCTCCGCTGAGAACCTGAACGATCTCTTCCTGGCCAGCCTGCCCGTCCTGGTCGTCGCGCTCGGGATGACGCTGATCGTGCTGACCGGCGAGATCGACATCTCGGTCGGGTCGCAGTTCGCTCTCTGCAGCGTCGCTGCCGGCGTGCTGGCGAAGGCGGGTTTACCGACGTTCGCCGTCATCGTGGGGGCCTGCGCCATCGGTGCGAGCCTCGGCGCGATCAATGGCGCGCTCGTCGCCTACGTCCGCATTCCGTCCATTGTCGTGACGCTCGCGGCGATGGTCGCCTTGCGCGACGGACTGCGCTGGGCGACCGAAGGCGCGTGGGTGCAGGACCTGCCTGCGGGCTTTCAATGGTTTGGGCTCAGCCAGGCTGCGTATCCTGGCGTCGCGGTCGCACTGGTGGCGGGTCTCTTCCTCGCGCTCGGTTGGGGGCTCCGTTCACTGTCCGCGGGCCGCGCGATCTACGCGACCGGATCGAATCCCAACGCCGCGCGGCTCACGGGCTTCAACACTGCCGCGATCAAATGTCTGGTGTTCGCGGCCGCGGGCACGCTGACTGGACTCGCCGCCGTGCTGAACGCGGTGCGCTTCAATCAGATTCCGAGCAACACCGGTATCGGTCTCGAGATGAAAGTCATCGCCGCCGTCGTCGTCGGTGGCGTCGCTATTCGCGGCGGCCGCGGCAACGTCGCCGGTACGCTCCTTGGGGTTGTGCTGCTCGGCGCGATCGGTCCGGCGCTCACGTACCTCGGGGTGAGCGCCTACTGGGAACGCGCGCTGCAGGGCGCGATCATTCTCGCTGCGGTCGTGTTCGATGCCGCGAGGCCGATCGCGTTACGCCGCGTGGCGGCGGCGTAACGAAAGGCAAAAAAGCAGAAAGCAGAACAGCGTTGTGAATTGGCGGCAGCGGATTTTTCCGAACGGCGAATGGGTGCTGCTTGTGGCGCTCGTTGTCGAGATCGCGCTATTTTCGGCGATCTCGCGGAACTTCGCGACCGTCGGCAATTTCTTCGAAGTCCTTCGACTCAGCGTCGAGCTCGGTTTGCTCGCCGTGGCGTTGACGCCGGTGATCATCAGCGGGGGCATCGATCTGTCGGTCGGATCGATGGTCGGGCTCGCGGCGGTGGTCTTTGGCGCGGCCGTGCAGGATTGGCACTTGCCAGTCGCCGTGGCCGCGTTGATCGCGCTTCTCGTTGGCGCGGCGGGCGGTGCGCTCAACGGTCTGCTCATCGCCCGATTCGACATCCCGCCGCTCATCGTCACGCTCGGCACGTTCTCGCTGTTCCGCGGCATCGCCGAAGGCTTGACGCACGCGGCCGTCAACTACACGGGGTTCCCGGCCGGGTTTCTCGCGCTCGGTCAGGGCTACCTGGGCGGGATCATCCCGGCCCAGCTTCCGCTTTTCCTGCTCGTGCTCGCTGGCTTCGCCGTCCTCCTGCACAGGTCGGTCATCGGCCGTGCCATCTACGCCATCGGCTTCGGCGCCGCCGGGGCGCGATACGCCGGCCTGCCGGTGCAGCGGCGCCTCGGTCTCGTCTACGTGCTGTCGGGCCTCGCGGCCAGCCTGGCGGCGATCGTGTACGTCGCCCATCTCGGTCAGGCCCGCTCGGACGCGGGCACGGGCTACGAGCTCGACGCGATCGCTGCGGTCGTGCTCGGCGGCACGTCAGTCTTCGGCGGCCGCGGTACTCTCTGGGGCACGCTGCTCGGCCTTCTCTCGCTCTCGGTGCTGCGCAACGGCGTGCAGCTCGCGGCGCTTCCATCCGAGCTCACCGGCGTCTTGACGGGCGTCCTGCTGGTGACGACGATTGCCATCGACCGTTGGCGCGGTCTCGACGCCGCCGCGCCGCCGCCATCTTCGGAGGACCTCGACGTGAAGAACAGCCAAGTGGCCATGCTCTGCGGCGCGATCATCGCCGCCGGAATCGTCGTGGCCGGCACCAACGCCTGGCTCGTGCAATCGCTGCAGTCCGGCGCGCCGGTCGCAACGGCGGTCCAGTCGTCCGCCGGCGCATCGACGCCGGCGCCTGGCGGCAAACGGCTGGTCATCGCGATGATGCCGAAAGCCAAAGGCGACCCCTACTTCGTCAGTTGTCGCATCGGCGCAGAGGAGGCGGCGAAGGAGCTCGGCGTCGAGCTGATCTGGGACGGGCCCACCGGCCTCGACGCCGCGAAGCAGAACGAGGTGATCGAGAACTGGATCACGCGCAAGGTGGACGCGATTGCCGTCGCGGTCGAAAACCGTGGCGGGATCTCGACCGTACTGCGAAAGGCCCGCGAGCGCGGCATCCACGTCCTGACCTGGGATGCGGACGCCGAGCCCGACGCGCGCAATTTCTTCGTCAATCAGGCCACGGCCGAGGGAATCGGCAACACGCTCACCGACGAAGCCGCGCGGCTCCTCAAAGGCAAGGGTGAGTTCGCGATTCTCACCGGCGCGCTCAGCGCCGCGAACCAGAACGAGTGGATCGCAGTTCATCAAGAAGCGTGTGGCCGAAAAACATCCCGGGCTGACGTTGGCGACGATTCGGCCAACCGACGACGACCGCGACAAGGCGTTTGCCGAGACGCAGACCGTGATGCGCGTCCATCCCAACGTCAAGCTCGTGATGGCGATCTCGGCCCCGGCCGTGCCCGGTGCGGCAGAGGCGGTCCGCCAGGCGGCGCGCAAGGACGTCAACGTCATCGGACTCTCGCTGCCGAATCTCAACAAGCCCTACGTGCACAGCGGCGTCGTCCAGACCGTCGTGCTCTGGAACACCGGCGACCTCGGCTATCTTTCGGTGTACGCCAGCACGCTCGTCGCGCAGGGCAAGCTGCCGGCCGGCACGGGTTCGTTCCAGGCCGGCCGCCTCGGCACGATCGAGATCCGCGGCAGCGAGATCATCCTCGGGCCGCCGCTCATGTTCACGAAGGCGAATATCGATAAGTTCAACTTTTGACGACGAGGGCACGGAGAAAGGAGAGCCGGAGAGGCTGAGCACGGAGAAGAACAGAGTGACACCCCGCGCCGGTTTGTGGCGCGGGCCCGAGGCGCGGGGGTGGGGCCCCGCGCCGCTAAACAAAGTGACACCCCGCGCCGGTTTGTGGCGCGGGCCCGAGGCGCGGGTGGGGCCCCGCGCCGCTAAACGAAGTAGACACCCCGCGCCGGCTTGTGGCGCGGGCCCGAGGCGTGGGGGTGGGGCCCCACGCCGCTAGAACAAAGTGGACACCCCGCGCCGGTTTGTGGCGCGGGCCCGAGGCGCGGGGGTGGGGCCCCGCGCCAGTAAGTCTAGAGGGCGCTTATGAGAGCTTTTGGCGTGATCGCTATCGGTCTGACTGTTCTGGCAAGTGCGGTCCTCTCCGCGCAGCAGCCGGCACCGCCCGCGCCGCCACCGGCGGCGCAGACGGCGAAGCCGAATCTGGCGGAGCCGCTGGTGATGCCGCTGTGGGAAGGCGCGGCACCTGGGGCGCTGGGCAATGAGGATGCGGACCGGCCGACGCTGACGCTCTATCGCGCGAACGGGCGCGGGGCCGGCACCGCGGTGATCGTGGCGCCGGGTGGCGGATACGGCGCGCTGGCGATGAATCACGAAGGCCGTCAGGTCGCCAACTGGCTGAACTCGGTGGGAGTCACCGCGTTCGTTCTGAAATATCGTCTTGGTCCGAAGTATCGGCATCCCATCGAGATCGGCGATGCGCAGCGGGCGATTCGACTCGTGCGAACGCGGGCGCAGGAGTTCGGCGTGCTGCCCGATCGGATCGGGATCCTGGGCTTTTCAGCCGGCGGCCACCTGGCGTCGACGGCCGCGACGCACTTCGACAAAGGCAACGCGTCGTCTGCCGACGCGATCGAACGCGCCGGTTCGCGGCCGGACTTTGCGATTCTCGGCTACCCCGTCATCTCGTTCGATCCGGCGATCACGCACGCGGGCTCGCTGCGTAACCTGCTCGGCGATGCGCCAGATCCGGCGCTGGTCAAACTGCTGTCGAACGAGCTGCAGGTCACTCCTGAAACGCCGCCGACGTTTCTCTTCCACACCAATGCCGACACCGGCGTCGTCGCCGAGAACAGCATTCGGTTCTATCTGGCGTTGCGACAGGCGAAGGTGCCGGCGGAGCTGCACGTCTTCGAGAACGGCCCGCACGGCGTCGGATTGGCGATGAACGATCCCGCGCTCTCGGCGTGGCCGACGCTGCTGGCGAACTGGATGCGGGGCAGAGGACTTCTCACGCGGCCTCAATAGGTCGTCAGATCAAAACCCAGGCCTCGAACACGGGGCTCACGGGGTTGACACGGGGCTCACGGAGATCGGAAGGCCAAACAAACCTTTCTAACTTCGGGATCCCGCTGCATTCGTGGCCAGAAGACCTTCAACATGACGGCCGAAGGAGTGAAGGAGGCGTGAAGGCCATCCAGAGGCGCACGGCTTTGACACGCGGGATCCGGGGGTTGCCCAATTCAACCCCGTGATCTCAGTGCGCCCCCGTGTCCCCCGTGGTTGAGGCGTGAGGTTTTCGTACCCGGATAGAATCTCCCCAGGGCTCTCCCGAGGAGGCAGTGATGACGAAGGTGCGATTGGTGGGCGGTGGAACTCTGCTCGTGCTGGCGTTGGCGATTCCGCGAGCCGAGGTGCAGGACACGACGTTGGGCTTTTTCATCACGAGTGCTGGTTCTGGCAACGGCGCGAACCTTGGCGGCCTTGCCGGTGCTGACAAACATTGCCAGACGCTGGCCGCTGCGGTGGGTCAGGGCACGGGCAAGACGTGGCGGGCGTATCTCAGCGCTGATGCGGCCGGCGGCCAGCCGGCGGTCAACGCCAAAGATCGGATCGGACCGGGCCCCTGGTCCAACGCCAAGAACGTGCGCGTTGCGGAGAACGTCGCCGATCTGCACAGCGACAACAACAAGTTGAGTAAAGAGAACTCGCTCACCGAGAAGGGCGCCGGGGTCAACGGCCGCGGCGACACGCCGAACACGCACGACATCCTGACGGGCTCGCAGATGGACGGCACGCTCCAGGCGAACGCGACCTGCAACAACTGGACGAGTGCCGCCGAGGGCAGCGCGCAGGTCGGCCATCACGATCGGCAGGGCGGTGGCACGAACCCGACGTCGTGGAACTCGGCGCACGCCTCGAAGGGCTGCAGCCAGCAGAACCTCGTCGGCACTGGCGGCGCGGGGTTGTTTTATTGCTTCGCAGCGAAGTAAGAACGAGGGCACGGGGGAGAACGAGGACACGGAGAAGAGCTAGAGATCACGGAGAAGAGCAAAGCAGACACCCGCGCCGGTTGATGGCGCGGCCCGAGGCGCGGGGGTGGGGCCCCGCGCCAGTGAGGTTAGTGGACACCCCGCGCCGAGTTTGTGGCGCGGGCCCGAGGCGCGGGGGTGGGGCCCCGCGCCTATAAATCTAGAGAGCACCCCGCGCCGATTTGTGGCGCGGGCCCGAGGCGCGGGGGTGGGGTCCCGCGCCTATAAATCTAGAGAGCACCCCGCGCCGATTTGTGGCGCGGGCCCGAGGCGCGGGGGTGGGGTCCCGCGCCTATAAATCTAGAGAGCACCCCGCGCCGATTTGTGGCGCGGGCCCGAGGCGCGGGGGTGGGGCCCCGCGCCATTAAGTAAAGAGAGCAGCTATGCGGAGCATCGTCGCCGCGTTTGCGATCGCTGTCCTTGGCACCGGATCGTTGTCCGGCCAGGGCGGCCCGCCGCCTTCTCAACAACAGCCACCCCCACCGCCAGCGCCGGCGCCCGGCCGTGGCGGTGCGGCCGGGCTCGGCGCCGGACCGATTGATATGCCGCTGGTCGATCGCGCCTCCGCCGATCGCGGCCGCACCGTCTACGCCGCCCAGTGCATCACTTGCCATGGCACCCAGGCCCGCGGCACCGACACCGGCGCGAACCTCGTCCGATCGGAAGTCGTGCTGAAAGATCGGTACGGCAGCCTGCTCGGGCCGTTCATGAAGAAGGGCCATCCGATGCAGAGCGGGGCGCCGAGCGCGAGCCTGACGCCGGCGCAGGTCGGCGATCTGATGCACTTCCTCCGCGATCGCGTCAACGACGGGTTGCGAAGCTCGCCGACCTTCCAGCCCGGCAACGTGCTGACCGGTGATGCCAAGTCCGGCGCCGCCTACTTCAACGGCGAGGGTCAGTGCACCAAGTGCCACTCGTCTGCGAGTAGCAATCTTGCCGGCATTGGCACCCGGCTGACCCCGGTCAACATCCAGCAGCGCTTCATGTTTCCAATGGCCGGCCGCGGCGGTGGCGCGCGGGCCGGCGGCGCGGGCGCGCCAATCCGACGGCAACCACGGTCACGGTGACGCCAGCGTCTGGTCCGGCGATCTCCGGCGTGCTCGTGCAGATGGACGACTTCGATGTCACGCTGCGTGATGCCGCCGGAACGTTGCGCACGATCCGCCGTGCGCCCGGCGTGAAGGTGGTCAAGACCAATCCGTTCCAATTCCACATCGATCTGCTCGATCGGATCACCGACAAGCAGATGCACGACGTCGTGGCGTACCTGGAGAGCCTGAAATGAAACGCTTGCTGCTCGCCGCCTCGATCGTGCTGTTCGCCAGCCAGGGCCAGAAGCCCATCATCGATTCCGCTCGGCTGTCGCAACCGCCGACCGACTCGTGGCCGACCTACAACGGCGACTACTCCGGCCGCCGCTTCAGCCCGCTCGACGAAGATCAACGACACGAACGTCGGCTCGCTCAGCCTGGCGTGGATGTACCGGCCGAACACCGGCGGCCAGGGTCGGTGGCGCGATCAAAGGCACGCCGCTGATGGTGAACGGCGTGCTCTACGTCACGCTGCCCGATCACGTCTGGGCGGTCGACGCGCGCACCGGCCGCGAGATCTGGCACTTCGCCTGGCCGTCGACGGGCGGCATCCACATCGGCAATCGCGGCGTCGCCATCGCCGGCGACTGGCTCTACTTCGAGACGCCTGACTGCCATCTCGTGTCGCTGAACGTCAAGGACGGCACCGAGCGCTGGCGCCAGAAGATCTGCGATCTCGACCTGTTCTACTACGGGTCGGTCGCGCCGGTCATCGTCAAGAACATGGTCATCGCCGGCGTGAGCGGCGACGATCTCGACTTTCCCGGCTACGTGCAGGCGCACGATCTGGCCACCGGCGAGATGCAGTGGAAGTGGTACGTCGTGCCGCAGAAGATGGGCGAGCCCGGGTCGGAGACGTGGCCGAACGAAGACGCCATGAAGCACGGCGGCGGCATGACGTGGCAGCCGGTGACCTACGATCCCGAGCTCAATCACATCTATGTCTCGACCGGGAATCCTCAGCCCGTGATCGCGCACAAGAACCGGAAGGGCGACAATCTCTACACCGGTGCGTTCGTCGCGCTCAATGCGGACACCGGCAAGATGGCGTGGTACTTCCAGTCGTCGCCGCACGATACGCACGACTGGGATTCGACGCAGACGCCGGTGGTCTTCGACGGCGTCATCGACGGCAAGCCGCGCAAGCTCATCGCGCAGGCGGCGCGCAACGGACACTTCTTCGTGCTCGATCGCACGACCGGCAAGGCCATCATCTCGTCCGAGTACGTGAAGACGAACTGGACATCCGGCTACGACGCCAAGGGTCAGCCGATTCCGAATCCTGCCAAGGAACCGCAGATCGACGGCGCGCTCGTGACGCCGAATCAGGGCGGCGCGACCAACTGGCCGCCGCCGAGCTTCAGCCCGGCGACCGGGCCTCTTCTACGTCAGCGCCTCGCGCGCGTTCAGCATCTTCTACCTCTACGACATCGGCGACAACCCGATGGGCTGGGGCGGCACCGATCGCGGCGGCTACTCCGAGTCGATGATCCAGGCGATCGACTACAAGACCGGCAAGATCCGCTGGTCGCACACCAGTGGGAGAGCAACATCCGCGAGCGGGCTGCTCAGCACGGCCGGCAACCTGCTGTTCGCCGGCGGACCTTCCGCAGGACATCGTCGCCCTGAACGCGACGACCGGTGACGCGCTGTGGCACGCGCGCCTCAACGCCGCCGTCAGCAACGGACCGATCACCTACGAAATGGACGGCCGCCAGTACCTCATCGTCGGCGCCGGCGACACGCTCTGGGCGTTCGTGATGAACGGACAATAGACGCCGACACTTGAGGTCCGGCGTGAAACGCGCTTGAGGTCCGGACTGGAAAGCACACGAGGTCCGGGGTGAAAGGCGCTCGAGGTCCGGGGTGAAAGGCGCTCGAGGTCCGGGGTGAAGGGCGCTTGAGGTCCGGACTGGAAAGCACTCGAGGTCCGGAGTGAGAAGCACGCGAGGTCCGGCGTGAAAGGCACACGAGGTCCGGGGTGAAATGCGCTTGAGGCCCGGGGTGAAGGGCGCTTGAGTAAAGTGGACCGCCCGCAGGCGAGTGTAACGAGCCGTCGCGGGCGCGCGCATGGGGGTGGGGCCCCATGCGCATCTAAGAAAGATGTCCGGAGTGAAAAGCGCTTGAGGTCCAAGAGTAAGCGGACACCCGCGCCGCAAGGCGGCGCGGCCCGAGGCGTGGGGGTGGGGCCCCACGCCTGTAAATAAGAGAACAGCGCTCGAGGTCCGGGTTGAAGGGCGCGCTTGAGTAAAGTGGACCGCCCGCAGGCGAGCGTAGCGAGCCGTCGCGGGCGCGCGCATGGGGGTGGGGCCCCATGCGCAACTAAGAACGATGTCCGCTGTTGAGAGAGAATGTCCGTTCAATGAGGTCAGAGCAATGAGTTCGCTACGAGCGACGGTAGTTATCAGTGTCTTGGCGATGAGCGCCTGCGGCGGCGATCGACCGGCTGAGAGTACAGCGAAGTCGACCGCACCGGCCGCGCCGCGCCGCCCGCGCCGGGTGTCAGGCTGTATGTCTCCGATGAAACCGACGGCAATGTGCTCGTGATCGATCCCGAGGCCGGCCGGCTGCTCGAGCGTATTCCCGTGGGCAAGCGGCCGCGCGGATTACATCTCTCACTCGACGGCAAGCTGCTGTATGTCGCGCTGTCGGGATCGCCGATCGCGCCTCCCGGCGTGGACGAATCCAAGCTGCCGCCTCCCGATCGATCCGCGGACGGCATCGGCGTCGTCGATCTCGACGCGCGCAAGCTCGTGCGCTCGCTGCCGTCCGGTCAGGATCCCGAAGCATTCGATCTGTCGCTCGACGGCCGTATCGCCTATCTGTCGAACGAGGAAACGGCTGAGATGTCGGCCCTGAACCTCACCAGCGGCACGATAGACGGCAAGGTGAAAGTCGGTGGCGAGCCGGAAGGCGTCACGCTCCGCCCGGACGGCCAGGTGGTCTATGTCACGTGCGAGGAAGACAACGAAGTCTACGCCGTCGACGCCCGCAGCTTGAAGGTCCTGGCGAAGATGAAGACGGCGGCGCGCCCGCGGGCGGTCGTGTTCACGTCCGACGGCTCGACGGCGTTCGTCACCGATGAGAACGCGGCGGCGGTGACCGTCATCGACGGTCAGGCGCACAAGGTGGTGGCCACGATCAAGATCCCGCAGGCGGAGGGCACCAAGGTCCCGCCGCGGCCGATGGGAGCCGTGCTCTCGCCCGACGGGCAGCACGTCTACGTGTCGCTGGGCCGCTACAAGGGCATTGCCGTGATCGACGTTGCCGGCCGCAAGCTGGCGCGAATCATCGACAACGTCGGCGATCGGCCGTGGGGGATTGCCATCAGCGCCGACGGCCGCAAGCTCTACACCGCGAACGGCCCCTCGAAGGACGTGTCGATCATCGACGTCGCGACCGGCACGGTCGAGAAGCGCATTGATGTTGGTGGCAGTCCGTGGGGAGTCGTCATCGGAACGGGACGATGACGTCAGCCCGCGTTCGGGCGACGCTGGTGGCGCTCGCGTGCTCGCTGCTTCCGGCGATGACGATCGCGCAGGACAAACCCGCGCCTGCGCCGCCACCGCAGGCGCCGACCGTGAAGGAAACTGTTGAAGTCGTCGCGGTCACGCCCATCCTGGGTCTTGGCGTCCCGCGTGCCCTCGTGCCCGCCGCCATCCAGGTGCTGACGGTCGACGACATGCAGCGCAGCCCGAACGTGTCGTTCGGCGCCCTTGCGGCGACGCGCATGGCGAGCGTGAACCTCAACGAAACCCAGGTCAATCCATTCCAGCCGGATGTGCAGTTCCGCGGGTTCGTCGCGTCTCCGCTGCTCGGCCTGCCGCAAGGGCTCGCCGTCTACCAGGACGGCGTCCGCGCCAACGAGCCGTTCGGCGACACGATGAACTGGGATCTCATCCCGATGAATGCGATCGCCAGCGTGACCTTCATGCCTGGATCGAGCCCGCTGTTCGGACTGAACGCGCTCGGCGGCGCGCTCTCGCTCCAGACGAAAACCGGATTCTCCCATCCCGGCGTCGCCGTCAGCTCCTCCATCGGCGCGTTCGGCCGGCGTTGGATCGATGCCGAAGCCGGCGGGCACAACGACCGGCTCGGCTACTTCGTTGCCGGGCGTTTACTCGCGGAAGACGGCTGGCGGGACTTCTCGCCGTCCACGCTGCGGCAGGTGTTCGGCAGCGTGCAGTGGCGCGGATCGACGTCGACGCTGGGCGCGACGGTCATGGTCGCCGGCAACGATCTGATCGGAAACGGCCCGGCGCCGGTTCAGCTGCTCGACGAAGATCGCGCGGCGATCTTCACGCACCCTGACGAAACCGCGATCGACACCGCCCAGGTCAGCCTGCGCGGCAGCCGGACGTTCTCCCCCAGGGTGACCCTCGACGGCGTCCTGTTCTACCGGCCGGCGAAGATCGGTACGTTCAACGGCGACGACACCACGTACGACGAATGCGACTCGCCCGCGTTTCGCGATCGGCTCTGCGCCGATGACGGCGACGGCAATCCGGTGCGGGACCAGAACGGCCAGCTGATTCCGGTCGACGACGACGACCCGTTCAGCGGGACCAACAACACGTCGACCACACGAACGCGCGGGTGGGGCGGATCGGTACAGTTGTCGGCTGCGCAGCAGGTGCGGGGACGCGCCAACCAGTTCATCGCCGGCGCCAGTTTCGATCGCGCCGGCTCGAAGTACAGCTTCGATACCGAGATCGCGCGGCTCACCGACGACCGTGGCACCGAGGGCACCGGCCTGATCGATTCGGGCGCCGCCGTGCGGCTCAATACCACGGCGACGCACACCGGGTTCTATGTCGCCGACTTTTTTACCGTCGCCCCGAAAGTCACGGTCTCGGGATCAGCGCGCTTCACGCACAGCGCGATCGACCTGCGCGATCAGCTCGGCGACGATTTGACCGGCGACCACCGCTTCAACCGGCTGAATCCGTCGGCCGGCGTGACGTATCAGTTCCACGCGAAAGCCGCCGGCTATTTCAGCATCGGCACGGCGTCGCGCGTGCCGACGCCGTCCGAGCTCGGTTGTGCGGATCCCGAAGATCCCTGCCGCTTGCCGAATGCTTTTGTCGCCGATCCACCGCTCGCGCAAGTGGTCGCGCGGACGATCGAAGGCGGGGTTCGCGGCCGCGCCGCCGGCGTCAACTGGTCCGGATCGCTCTTCCGCACCGTCAATCAGGACGACATCCTGTTCATCAGCAGCGGCGCGCTCACCAACGAAGGACACTTCGAGAACGTCGGCGAGACCGAGCGCGACGGACTCGAGTTGACGGCCTCCGGAACCCCCGGGCCGTTCCTGCGATGGGACGCGTCCTACACCTTCCTGCGAGCCAGGTTGGCGACGCCGCTCGTGCTCAGCAGCCCGAACCATCCTGATGCGATCGACGGCGAGATCCTGGTCCCGGCCGGCAGCACCCTTCCCGGGGTGCCGCGTCATTCGCTTCGCGCCGGTGTGTCGGTGACGAAGGGCCGGGCGACCATCGGCGCCGATCTCGCCTACAGTTCCTCGTCCTTTCTGCGCGGTGACGAGGCCAATCTCCTTCCGCCAGTCGAGGCCCGGAGCGTCGTCGATCTGAACGGCACCTACACGGTCGGCAAGCGGATCCGGCTCGCGGCGCGCGTGACCAACCTGTTCGGTGCGGAATACTCGACTTTTGGCCTGCTTGGCGAGGCCGATGACGTCCTTGGCGACGCCTACGACGATCCCCGCTTTCTCGGTCCCGGGGCGCCGCGCGCCGCCTGGGTAGGCATTGAGCTCGTCTTTCGGTAACAATTCCAGCTGATGATGCCCGCTCTCGTCGTGCTTCTGTGGCAGTTCGCCGCAATCGGTCAAGCCGCGGCGCCGGCGAACGGACCAGTGACGGGCGTGGTCCGTGACACCGCCGGCGGCGTCGTCGCCGGCGCGTCCGTGATTGCGAGGACGGGTGGCGGCGACAGTCAGGCCGTCACTGGAGTGGACGGGCGGTTCACGATCACGGTCTCCCAGCCGGGCGACATCGTCGTGATCGTTCGCGCCGCCGGGTTCGCCGAAGGGCGTCAGACGATCGGCTCGGGGGCGGCGCGCCAGGACCTCTCGGTGGTGCTCAAGCCGGCGACCGTCCTGGAAACCGTGATCGTCACGCCGGCCCGCGGCGAGCAACGCCTCGGCGACACGGCCGCCAGCATCAACGTCATCAACCGCGCGGAGATTCGTCAGTCGCCAGCCGTCGTCGCTGACGATGTGCTGCGGCGGATGCCGGCGTTCAGCCTGTTCCGCCGCACGAGCAGCATCTCGTCGCATCCGACAACGCAAGGCGTCTCGTTGCGCGGCCTCGGGCCGAGCGGCGTCAGCCGGACGCTCGTGCTCCTCGATGGCGTGCCGTTCAACGATCCGTTTGGCGGCTGGGTCTACTGGACGCGCATCCCGCTCGAGGGTACCGATCGCATCGAGCTGGTGGACAGCTCCAGCTCGAGCTTGTACGGCAACTTCGCGATGGGTGGCGTCATCAACATCGTGACGGCGCCGGCCGCGAGGCGAACGCTCGATGTGCGGACGCAGTACGGCAACTTGACCAGCCCGAAGCTCGATGTTTCGGCAAGCGACGTCTGGGGCAAGGTCGGCGTGTCGGCGGACGTCACCACGTTCAAGACGGACGGCTTCCCGATTGTCGTTGACGTCAATCCCGCCGGCGTCGCCGAGCGCGGGCTGGTGGACAACAACGCGACGGTGGACTTCACCAACGTCAATTTCAAGCTGGTGTACGACGCGACCGAGCGGGCGCGCTTTTTCTTCCGAACCGGCTATTTCAGCGAAGAGCGGAACAACGGCAAGCACAGCACGATCGACGGGACGCCGGAAGCGAACGACACCACGTGGACGACTGTCAGCGGCGGCACGCGCCTCATTCTGGCGGACCGCAGCGAACTGACGGCGACGCTCTTCGTCGACAGTGAGACGTTCCGCAGCAATTTCCTCGCCGTGCCGGCAGCGACGCCACCGCGCAGCATCGGCCGGATGACGCTCAACCAGAGGGTGCCGACCAGCGGCGCCGGCGTGATGACGCAGTGGTCGCGCACGTTCGACGGGCGTCACGTCGTTTCTGCGGGCGCTGACTGGCGCTGGGTGGACGGCGACAGCGAAGAGGACGGCCTCGACGCGACGACCGGCACGCAGGTCGTGTTGAAGCGAATCTCCGGCGGCACGCAGCGGAGCGCCGGCGTCTTCGTGCAGGACATCTTCACGCCGGTGCCGGCGGTGACGTTCACCGGCAGCGTGCGAATCGATCACTGGCGGAGCTACGACGGTCACAACCTCGAATCGAACTATCCGAGCGGGACGCCGACGGCCAACAACAACCCGGCGCTGCCTGAGCGCAGCGACACCGTGACCAGTCCGCGATTTGCCGCCATCTATCGCATCGCGCCGAAGTTCCGGCTGTGGGGCGACATCGGCTGGGGGTTCCGCGCGCCGACGCTGAACGAGCTCTACCGGCAGTTTCGCGTCGGCACCGTGCTGACCCTGGCCAACAATCAGCTTGGACCCGAGCAACTGGTCGGCGGCGAGCTCGGCTTCAACGCCGAGTTGATGCGACAGCTCACGTGGCGCGCCACGTGGTTCGACAACCGCGTCGAGAATCCCGTCGCCAACGTGACGATCAGCACCGCGGGCGCCAACGTCACGCAACAGCGTCAGAATCTCGGGCGGACGCGGGTGTCGGGCCTGCAGACCGACGTCGAATATCGCCTCGGCCCGGCGTGGCGGATCGTGGGCGGCTACCTTTACAACCGCGCGCGGGTGACCGAGTCGCCCGCCAATCCCGCGCTCGTCGACAAGACCTTGCCGCAGGTGCCGACGCACCGCGGCACCGTGCAAGTCGCCTACACCAACGCCAGGCTGCTGAATGTCGGCTTCGAGGTGCTGGCGATCGGCCGCCAGTTCGATGACGACCTGAACACGCGCACGGTCCCGGGAATCCCGGAGCCCGGGCTGCCGAAATTTGCCATCCTCTCGATGACGGCCTCGCGAGCGCTCGACGCCGCGCTTCGAAGTGTTTTTTGGCGTGCAGAACCTCCTCGATCAGCAGTATTTTGTCGGCACGCTGCCGACCACGACGGGTTCGCCGCGCCTGTTCAACGGCGGCGTCCGTGTTCGCCTGGGCGCCAAGTAGCGCGCCTCGGCTTGTGTCCGTAGCGCGCCTCGGGCTGTGAGGCGCGAGTTCAGCGTCCGTAGCGCGCCTCGGGTTGTGAGGCGCGAAGGAGTCCACGATGTCACTCAAGTCCCGGGTCGTTTCTGTCCTGGTGCTGGCGTTGGTCGCCAGCGCGCCGTTCATGCACTATCCCGGCGCGGAGCAGCGCGGCCAGCCGCAGCCGACCGGACCTCGTCTCAAAGCGCTCGTCGTGAGCGGCGGCTGCTGCCATGACTACACCAATCAGGACAAGCTCCTGATGGAGGCGGTGCGCAAGATTCTGCCGGTGGACTGGATGGTCGCCTACCAGGGCGGGACCGGCAGCAACGTGATGATCCCGCTCTACAGCGATCCCAACTGGTTCAAGGGCTACGACATCGTTGTGCACAACGAGTGTTATGCGGACATCGCCGACGAGGCGTTCATCCGCACGATCACGGCGGCGCAGAAAGCCGGCGTGCCGACGATGGTGCTGCATTGCTCGATGCACTCGTACCGCTCAGCGAAAATCGACGACTGGCGCGAGCTGCTCGGCGTGACGACGCGCCGGCACACCCGCGCGCACGCGATCGCCGTCAAGATGGTGGCGAAGGACGATCCGATCATCACCGGCCTCAAGGAAGACTGGGTGACTCCTACCGACGAGCTGTACGTGATCGACAAGGTGTGGCCGAACGTCAAGATTCTGGCCAGCGCAGTGAGCCCGGAAGAAGGCAACGCCGAGTACCCGGTGGTCTGGACGAGCGAATACGGCGGCGCCCGCGTCTTCGGCACGACGCTCGGCCACGGCGAAACCTGGAACGATCCGGTCTTTCAGGAACTGCTGCAGCGGGGTTTCAAGTGGGCGGTAAACAGATAAGAGCATGAGGTCCGGAGTGGAGGGCACTCGAGGTCCGGAGTGAAATGCGCTTGAGGTCCGGGGTGACGTGCGCTTGAGGTCCGGGGTGAAAAGCACCCGAGGTCCGGCGATTTGCCAATTGCCGATCAGTCGATTGCCACGGATCTAGACAACATGCTCGCCTTTTTCGTCGAACACCAGCGCCGGCGGCTCTTCGGCGACGAGATGCTCGAACTGCCGCCGGAATTCGTCTTCTGAAAGCTGCGCCGTCTTCGCCAGTTTGGCCAGCTCTTCAGGGTCCTCGAAGTCGTCGCGCCGCATGCGGATCATGTAGCGGCGCGCGATCGCGTAGCGGGTCGACGTGATGTCGACGAGGCGGATGCGCGCGCGCCCCGTCTCGGCATCGATCATGTCCTTGAACGGCACCGGCACGAAATGTCCGCCCTGTATCGAGATCATGGCGGCATTGCCGCCCGCCAGCAGGTACTTCGCGGCGCAGTAGCCCAGATCGCGCGTGTACTCCATGTCGAACGGGATCGGATCGGCGCACCGCAACTCATAGCCGATGTTCTTCGCGGCGATCGTGGTCTTGAGCCCGAGGTTGCGCAGCCGCAGCTGCACCTGGGCCTTGAGGATCTCGCCCAGGTTGACCTCGGCCAGCCGCAGGTGGCCGTGGGCGTCGCGTTCCACCTCGGCGAGACCCTCGAGATCGCCGGTCGCGACGTCGAGGACCAGGCCTTCGGCGATGACCGCGACGCCATCCCGGCGTCCTTCCGCCAGCCGCTTGATGATCGCGCCGACCAGTGTGTCGACGACGGTCTGGAGGCGAATCGGCGGCCGGAACTCCTCGGTGATGAGCGTGAGCGTCGCGCCGGCGGACTTGCCGATGCCGAGCGCGAGATGGCCCGCCTTGCGTCCCATCGCGATGACGAAATACCAGCGCGAGGTCGTCTTGGCGTCGACCATCAGGTTCTTCACGATATCGACGCCGTAGTGCCGCGCCGACTGGAACCCGAACGTGTCCACGTGCGCCGGGAGGTCGAGGTCGTTGTCGATCGTCTTCGGCACGTGGACGACGCGGATGCGGCCGGCGGCGCGCTTCTCGAGATTCATCGCCGAGAACGCCGTGTCGTCGCCGCCAATCGTGATGAGCTGAGTGACGTCGAGCCGAAGGAGCGCGGAGATGGCACTCTCGAGCAGCGTCGGGTCGGTGGTCGGGTTGGCGCGTGCGATGCCGAGGTGCGATCCGCCGCGAAAGTGGATGCGGCTGACGGCGTCGATGGTGAGCGGCATGACGTGCGACGAGTCGCCCTGCATGATCCACTCGAAGCCGTCGCGGATCCCGACGACCTTGATGCCCTCGAGGCAGGCGCGGATGGTGGCGGCGCCGATGACGCTGTTGATGCCGGGGGCAGGGCCGCCGCCGACCAGAATGGCAAGATTGTTCGGACCTGTCATGGGAACGCCGGTCATTATACGCTGATGTAATCGATTGCAGCCAGAGCGGGGTGCTGGGTGCGGGGTGCCAGGTGCTTGGTGCGCGGAAACGAGCCTGGCGGGGTGCAGCCTGTAGCACCCAGCCTGTAGCACCCAGCCTGTAGCACCTAGCACCCAGCACGTAGCACCCAGCACCCAGCACGTAGCACCCAGCACCCAGCACCCACACTGCTATTCTCCCCGTCGTGCGGCACCTTCCGGCCATGATCGCAGGCGCAGTCGTCGCGGTCGCCGCGTTCGTGCTGGGCGCGCGCGCGATCTACGAGCCGGACTTGTGGTGGCACCTGGCGCACGGCCGCGAAGACATCGCCGGCCGTCTGGTCCGCACCAACCTCTTCAGCGCCACCGCGACCGAGTACCCGCAGCACTACACGTCCTGGCTGTTCGACACGGTCGCCTATCTGGCCTGGACGGCTGGCGGCGCCGCCGGCGTTCAGGCGCTGCATGTCGCGCTCCTCGCGGCGACGTTCACGCTCGTTTATCGCGCCTCGAGGCACGCGGCACTGGGGTGGTCCGTGTCCGGCCCGGCGGCGTCGGGTGGACCTTCGGTGCCGCCGGCCATCACCCCGACGTCCGCATCGCTGGGCGCCTTGTCGATTCTGCTTCTGGCCATCGTGGTGATCGAGCCGCGAGCGATTCCACGGCCGCACCTCGTCTCGTTCGCCGGGCTGGCGGCGGTGAGCCTCCTCATCACCCGCGCGGTCGCCGATCGGCGAGCGGCGCCCCTCGCTTACGGCGTGCCCATCGTCGCAATCTGGACGAACTTCCATTCCGAGGCGGTCCTCGGCGCGGCGGTGCTGGCGTTGTTCGCGTCAGCAGAGCTCGTGCGGCCCGCGGCGCTCGATCGTCGCGAGGCGGCGAAAGCGCTAGCGATCGCGGCCGCGTGCGCGCTCGCGACGCTCGCGACGCCGTACGGCTGGGGCGTGTTCCGGTATCTGTTCGAAAATCTTTCGGTGCCGTCGGTGCTCGACATCGCCGAGCTGGCGCCGCCGTATCTTCCCGGCTATCGCGCCTTCTTCGTCTATCTCGCGATCTTGACCGTCATTCTCCTGTCGCAGCCGAAGCAGCTCAGGCTATGGGAGGTCGTCGTCGGTGCTGGCCGCCGCCGCGCTGGGACTGCGCTTCTTGCGACTCACACCGCTGCTCGTGCTCGTGACGGCGCCGATGCTGGCGTCGCGTGTGGCCGTCTTCATCGCGCACGGTCTCGATGCGCGGGCGATTGTCGCCACCGCCATCGTGACGGCCGCCATCGTCGCCAGAATCCCGCCCGCGACACTTCTCAGCACGTGGCGCGTGGGCGGCGACGCGGTCGCGCCGGCGGCCTTCTTCTCGACGCGCGCCGTCGACTTCGCCCGTGCAGAAGGCCTCGACGGCCCGCTCTTCAACAGCAACAACCTGGGCGGCTTCCTGGCGTGGCAGCTGTATCCGCCGCCGCGCATTTTTCAGGACAGCCGCCTGCAGGCGTACCCGCCCGAGCACTGGCGCGCGATTCTCCAGGCCGAGCGATCGCCGGCTCGCTGGGATCAACTCGTCGCCGGCGTCGATTGGGCCATGCTCTCGATCGCGCGTCCCGTCACGCTTTCCGGCGCCGGTCAGTTTCCGCCGGCGAGCTGGGCGACGGTGTTCTGGGACGATGCCGTCGAGGTCGTGGTCCGCCGGACCGGCCCGCACGCCGGGCTCGCGGCCGCGCGCGAGTACACGATCCTCGCGCCCGGCACGAACGCGCTCGCGCTCGCGGCAGATCTCTCGACGGAACGTCGCGATCGCCTCGTGCTCGAGGCCGAGCGCAATGTCCTCGACAACCCCGACGGGTTCACGCCGGCGGCGGTGTTGTGTCTAGCAGGGCAGCCTGGTGCGTGTGAAACGCTCGAAGCACTGGTCGCGCGCCGTCCCGGGCTCAGCGACGACCTTCAGCGACTGCGGGCCGCGCGACAGGGACGGTGAGGGGGGTACGTCGGGTACGGGGGGTACGACGGGTACGACGGGGTACGCGGACACCACCGGGCCCAGCGCGCGTGTAGCGAGATTGTTTTCCGAAGAGAAGAAGTTGGCGAACGTCAGCGCGTTCGTCGTACCTGCCGTACCCGTCGTACCCCTCGTACCCGACGTACCCCTCGTACCTGGCCGACGTTTTACTTGACGACCGTGATCGTAAAGCTCGCCGTGCCCTTGTTGCCGGCGGCGTCGGTCGACGAGCAGGTGACCGTGGTCGCGCCGACCGGGAAGGCCGTGCCGGCCGCCGGCGCGCAGGTGACGGGACGTGGGCCGTCGACGAAGTCGATGGCGGAGACGACGAACTTCACGGTGGCGGTCTCGCCTGAGGTCGCGGCAATCGTCATGCTGCGCGGCACCGCGATGCCCGGCGCGCGAGTGTCCGGGGCGCTCTTGACTTCATTGACGTCGAAGCAGCCGACGAGCCCGTCGCCGACGTGATCTTCCGGACAGGGCGAGCACGTGCGGCCACCGAACGTGTTGCGGCAGAGGGTCAGCCGATCGCAGCTGCCGTTGCTCGTCGTGCACTCGTTGATGTCGACGCAGCCGGTCGCCGGCGTGCCGCTGAATCCGGGCGGGCAGTTCGCGCCGCACCGCCAGCCGCCCTCGACGTTGCTGCACTTGGCGTCGCCGCAGCTGCCGTTCTCGACGGCACACTCGTCGATGTCGACGCACTTGCCATCGACCAGCTGCAATCCACGTGTGCAGAAGGTCTGCTGATCGGGAACGAGGGACGGCGCCGGCGAGCTGAACACGACGTTCAAGCCGAGCACGGCGAACACACCCGCGAGCGACTGCAGGATCCAGCGAGGGGGGCGAAGTGCGGTCATTGACTGGGATTTTAGCATGCGGGTTTTAGCGCTGGGATGGATTGCGGTCCCAGGGGTGGAACCGATTCCATAACTTTTGGCCGTTTCTCATAGCAGAACAGTCGATCACGACTTTTACGCCGATTTGACAGCAAAATCAGGGGAATTTCGCTTCACGTCGTTTTGCTGGGCAGAACGTTCAAGTATCCCCTTGCGCCGACCTGCACACCTGAGTAGCATCCCCGCAATCGATTACATACGGCGCGACCTCCGCAGTGTCTCCCCGGAAGCGCCCGCTTGCTAGCAGGAGTGTAGTGATGGGCGATCGACCCCACGGTATTTCGCGACGACACTTCTTTTTCGGAACCCTGCTCGCTGGCGTCGTGCCTCGCGCCGGATTCGGCAGCGTACCGTCATTGAAACAACTCGGCTTTCAATCGCCCAACGAGAAGCTCAACATCGCCGGCATCGGATCCGGCGGCCGCGCGATGAGCGTCCTTGGCGGCTGTGACTCCGAAAACATCGTCGCGCTGGCCGATGTCGACTGGGTCCGCGGCGCCGAAGGCTTCAAGCGCTGGGAGAAGGCGACGCGCTACAAAGACTTCCGCCAGATGCTCGACAAGCAAGGCAAGGGCATCGACGCCGTCACGGTCGTGATTCCCGATCACATGCACACCTACGCCGCGCTCACGGCGATGCAACTCGGCAAGCATGTCTATGTCGAGAAGCCGCTCACGCGGACGCCCTGGGAAGCGCGCCTGCTCACCGACGCGGCGGCGAAATACAAAGTCGCGACGCAGATGGGCAATCAAGGCTATTCGCACGACGCCACCCGCGTGGCGTCCGAGATCATCTGGTCGGGCGAGATCGGCAATGTCACAGAGGTGTTTGCCTTTCGTGGCAACGCCGGCTGGCCGCAGGGGATGACGTCGCTGCCGCCGACAGAAAAAGTGCCCGACACGCTCGATTGGGATTTGTGGCTCGGCACGGCGGCGTGGCGCGACTACACGTCGGGTGACGACGCCTGGCGGAAGCAATACGACGAGAGTCAGTACGGCTTCTATCTGCCGTTCAACTGGCGTGGGTTCTTCGATTTCGGCACGAGCCTGATTGGCGACTGGGGCATTCACATCCTCGGTCCGGCGAACTGGGCGCTGCAACTCGGCAGCCCGACCAGCGTCGAGTGCACGAAGCTCGGCGACGGCAAGAGTCCCTACACGTATCCACGCGGCGGCGTCGCCGTGCGGTGGGACTTCCCGGCGCGCGGGACGATGCCGCCGGTCTCCGTGCATTGGTCGGATACCGGCGACTCGTACCTCCCTCCGGGCATGACCGCCGAACAGGCGCGACAGATTCCGGGCACCGGACCGACGATCGGCAACGCGGCGGCTGGTGGAGGCGGCGGGCGCGGACGCGGTGCCGCGGCACCGGCTGCAGCGGCAGCGGCAGGTGGTCCGCCAACAGATCCGGCGGCTCAGGCCGGGCGCGGCGGTCGTGGCGGACGCGGCGGTGGTGGTGGTGCCCAGCAGGGCATCGGCTACAACCAGGTCTTCGTCGGGTCGAAAGGGTTCCTCGGCACGAGCGGCCGGGGCGAAGGCGTCGGCCTGCTCCCCGGTGAGCGGTGGGCAGACTATCAACTGCCGGCGCAGGTGCTGACCCGGTCGCCGGGCCACCAGCGCGACTGGATTCGCGCCTGCAAGGGTGGAGCGCCGAGCTGCTCGAACTTCAGCATCGCCGGTCCCTACACCGAGTGGGTGGTGCTGGCCGCGGTCGCTGTGCAATACCCCGGCGAGAAACTGCTGTGGGATCCGAAGAAGCTCGAGTTCACCAACAAGAAAGAAGCGGCCAAGTTCGTCAAGCCCGCCTATCGCAAGGGCTGGGAAGTCAAGCTGTAAGGACGAGGGCACGGAGAAGAGCTAGAGAGCACGGAGAAGAGCTAGAAGGCACGGAGAAGAGCTAAAGACTTTTTGGGAGTGATGTCTATGATGACCCGCCGCGAATTTGGAAAGTACGCGCTGGCAACCGTGCCGGCCGCGACCGTCGTTGCAGGTGGACCGGTCCTTCGCGCGCTGGCGCAGGCGGCCAAGCCGAATTCGAATTTCAACGGTGTCCAGATCGGCGCGATTACCTACAGCTTTCGAAGCATGCCCGATCAGAGCGCCGAAGCGACGCTCAAGTACATCGTTGAATCTGGCATCAGCGCGGTTGAGCTGATGGGCGGACCGGTCAATGCCTACGCCCGCCAGCGAACCGGCTTCACGCCGAGTGGTGGCGGGCGCGGCGGCGGTGGTGGCGGCGGACGCGCCGCGGGCCGCGGCGCAGCCGAACCTGGCGCGCCCGGCGGCGGTGGTGGCGGCGGTCGAGGCCGGGGCGAGGTCGATCCGGCGACGTTGACCGCGTCGTGGAACGGCGTGCCGTGTGCGCCCGGACGTGAGGGCGGCGCCGCACGCGGGCAAGGTGCACCGGCCGGCGCGGCACCGGCGGGCGCCGCCGCGGGTGCGGCCGCTCCGGCTGCCGGCGGCGGTGGTGGTGGTGGTGGTGGACGTGGGGCGCAGACACCCGAACAGGAAGCCGCGGCCGCCGAGGAGCGTAAGTGGCGGATGGGGCTGTCCATGGACATCTTCAAAGACCTTCGGAAGATGTACAACGACGCCGGCGTGAGCATCTACGCCGTCAAGGACGTCCGCCAGGGCTCCGACGAAGATCTCGAGTACACCTTCGCGGTGGCCGAGGCGCTCGGGGCGAATCACGTGACGCTGGAGTTGCCGAGCGGCGCGAATGCCGCCGCGACGCTCAAACGTCTCGGTGACTGGGGCCTGAAGAAGAAGATCTACGTCGCGTACCACACGCACGCGCAGGGCAGCATGACGGCGTTCGACGAGGCCTTTACGATCTCGAAAGGCAACATGGCCAACATCGACTTTGGCCACTACGTCGGGGCCGGCAACGTCGGCGGCACGCCGATGCAGTTCCTCGAGAAGTACCACGATCGGATTTCGAGCTTCCACCTGAAGGATCGGACGAGTCCTCGCAACTGCACGCTGAATCTCCCGTGGGGCACCGGCGAGACCCCGATCAAGGAAATTCTCCAACTGGTGAAGAAAAACAAGTGGAAGATTCCGGCGTCGATTGAGCTCGAGTACAGCGTGCCGGAAGGATCGGACGCCGTCAAAGAAGTCGCCAAGTGCGTGCAGTACCTGCAAGGCAGCGCTCGCATGAACGTTCGGCTCCGGCTCCTCGCCACGCTTGGCGCCAGCGCGACCGGCTTCACGCTAATCGCGCAGACGCCGGCCCCGGTACCGCAAACTGCCAGTCCCCCGGCCCAGGTCCAGACGGGTGGCCGCGGCGATGCGCCACAAGCACCGGCCACACCCGGCGCCCCGGTCCCCGGACGAGGTGGCCGCGGCGGCCTCGGCGGGCCAGGACGTGACGATCCGGCCAATGCCGGCGTCGACTACTCTCCAAAACCGCCGATCAAACCACTGCAGCCAGACGAAGAGCAGAAGCACTTTCAGCTGCAGACCGGGTATCGCGTTGAACTGGTCCTCTCGGAGCCGGACATTGCCGAGCCCGGGGCGGTCACGTTCGACGGCAACGGACGCATGTACGTCACCGAACTGCGCTCCTACATGAACGACGCGGATGGAACGGACACGCTGACGCCGACCGGCCGCATCTCGAGGCACGAAGACGTCGACAATGACGGCGTCTACGAGCGCCACACCGTCTTCGTCGACAAGTTGACCTTCCCCCGATTCGCGATGCCAATCGGCGCCGACGCCATTCTCACGAAGAGCTCGAACGATCCGGACGTCTGGAAATACACCGATACCAACGGGGACGGTGTCGCGGACAAGCGGGAGCTCTTCGCCACCGATTTCGGCCGTGGCGGGAACGTCGAGCATCAAGAGAGCCACCTCACCTGGGCGATGGACAACTGGTTGTACAGCACGTACAACGCGGTGCGGCTGCGCTGGACGCCGCATGGCGTGTTGCGCGAGCCGATCGGATCGCCCGGTGGCGCCTGGGGAGTGACGCAGGACAACGACGGCAAGATCTGGATTCAGGGCGGCGCGAGCGGGCAGCCCGGCTACTATCAGCTGCCGCTCGCGTACGGCAACTTCGCCATCCAAGGCACGACCGATCCGGGCCTCAGGACCACGTGGGGTGCGCCGGTTCGGATCGCGGACATGCAGCCTGGCATGCCCTCGGTTCGCATGCCCGACGGATCGCTTCACACGTCGACGGCCGGTGCCGGCGGTGACATCTTCCGCGGCCACCGCCTGCCGCAGGATCTGGTCGGCGACTATTTCTACGGGGAAGTCGTCGCGCGCATCGTCCGACGGATCAGGCCGGAAGTGCGCGAGGGCATCACCTATCTCACCAACTACTACCCGAACTCAGAGTTCATCCGGCACACGGATCCGCTATTTCGTTCCGTCGATCAGGTGACCGCTCCGGACGGCACGATGTACCTCGTCGACATGTACCGCGGGATCATCCAGGAGTCCAATTGGACTCGGCCCGGCACCTACCTGCGCGCGAGGATCGACCAGTATCAGCTCGACAAGGTCACCGACCACGGAAGGATCTGGCGGCTCAAGTACGACGGGCTCGAGCGCGATCGAACGCAGCCGCGCATGCTCAACGAAACGCCGGCGCAACTGGTTCGGCACCTGGCGCATGCGAACGGATGGTGGCGCGACACCGCACAACAACTTCTCGTGCTCAAGCAAGACAAGTCGGTCGTCCCGGCGCTCCAACAGATCGTCCGCTCGTCACAGAATCTCGTCGAACGATTCCATGCCCTGTGGACGATCGAGGGGTTGGGCGCCCTCGATCCGTCGCTCGCCCGACAGCTGATGAGAGATCCGCAGCCGCGGATGCGCATTCAGGCCATTCGCGCCAGCGAAACGCTCTTCAAAGGCGGCGATCGGACATTCTCGAACGACTATCGCCAGCTGACCAGGGACTCGAACGCGGACGTCGTCATTCAGGCCATGCTCACGTACAACGTCCTCAAGCACGCCGACACCGCGAAGGTCGTCGAAGAGGCGCGCGCGGCCAATCCGGCGCGCGGCGTTCAGGAGTTCGGTCAACAGATGCTGACGGCCCTGGCGAACACGGCCTCGTCGGCGACCACGCGCTTTACGCCCGCAGAAGCCGCCGTGATGGCCCGCGGCGAGACGATCTACAAGGAGCTGTGCTTCACCTGCCATGGCACCGATGGGCGGGGCACGCCAAAGGCGGGCGCGGCCGCTGGGGTGACGATGGCGCCCTCGCTGGTGGGCGCGCCGCGCGTGACCGGCCACCGCGACCATGTGGTCAAGGTGCTTCTCCACGGCATGACCGGGCCGCTCGACGGAGAGCGCTACGAAGAAGTCATGGTACCGATGGGATCGAATCAGGATCAGTGGATCGCCGATGTGACCTCGTTTGTCCGCAACGGATTCGGCAACGCGAGTTCCTTCGTCACGCCCACTGAAGTCGCGCGGGTGCGCGCATCCAGCGCCAACCGCAAGACGCCGTGGACGGTCGAGGAGCTGACCGCGTCACTGCCCCAGCCGCTGCCGGCAGAGACGACGTGGAGAGTGACCGCGAGTCACAATTCAGAAACTGCGGGCAGGGCCCTCACCTTTGCCCCATGGTCGAGCGGCGTGGCGCAGACGGCCGGCATGTGGCTCCAGGTGGAACTTCCACAAGCGGTCGCGCTCACAGAGATCCAGTTCACCTCAGGCGGTGGCGGCCGGGGCGGAGGTGGCGGAGGTCGTGGTGGCGGCCGCGGTGCCGCACCCGGCCGTGGTGGAGCGCCCCCACCAACGGGTGCCGCTGTGCCGGTGCCACCGCCCACGCCTGCGACGCCGATCGACGCCGGCGACGGACCGGTGCAACCAGTGCCCGCGCCGTCTACTGGATTTCCGCGCGCGTTCCAAGTGCTCGTGTCCCTCGATGGCGCGTCCTGGAAGCCGGTGGCAGAAGGACCAGGAAGTCCCGGCACCTCAATGATCGCGTTCGCCCCCTTGCAAGCGAAGTTCGTTCGGATCACCCAGACCGCCAGCGTCGATGCGGCGCCGCCCTGGGCGATGCAGAACTTGAAGCTCTATCAGGCAGGTCCCACAGTCCGTTGAATTGAAGGTCGGCAAGGCATTGTCAGGAGGATCCATGATCGGCAGAAGGCGTGTAAGCATCTTCGCCGTAGCGGTCTTCGCCCTGTTGGCGATCGCAGCTCCCGCTCCGGCGCAGACGACCACCGCTACCGTGACCGGCACGGTGAAGGACGGGCAAGGCGGCGTGATTCCCGGCGCCAGCGTTACTCTCATCAGCGAATCGCGCGGCACGCGCTCCACCCCTGTGGTGACGAGCGCGACGGGCGACTTCACGTTTCCGAACGTTGCCGCGGACACCTACAGCGTCGAAGTGACGATGACCGGATTCAAGACCTTGAAGCGGCCCGGCATCGTGGCCGGGACCGGCAATCGTGTCGCCGTCGGCACGCTGACGATCGACGTCGGCGGAATGGCTGAGACGGTTGAAGTAAAAGGCGAGTCGCCGGTCATCCAGGCGACGACCGGCGAGCGCTCCTTTACCGTCACGACCGATTCGGTCGAGAACCTCCCGATTGCCAATCGCAGCTTCATCGCGTTGGCGTCGCTCGCGCCGGGCGTGAGCGGCAACAACCGCATCGGCGGCGGCGGCGCCAACAACATCATGATGGACGGCGTGTCGACGATGGACACTGGCAGTAACAGTCCGTTGCTCCAGATGAACGTCGAGTCGATTGCCGAAGTGAAAGTCCTCGTGTCGAACTACCAGGCCGAGTACGGCCGTTCGAGCGGCCTGCAGGTCACGGCGGTGACGAAGAGCGGCACGAATCGTTTTCGCGGCTCGGTCTACGACGTCGAGCGCAATTCTGACTGGTACTCAAACTCCAGGACGAACCAGCTCAACAACGATCCCAAGACGGTGTTGAATGAACGCGATTTCGGCTATTCGATTGGCGGACCAATCGGGAAGCCGGGCGGCAGCAACAAAATGTTCTTCTTCTACAGCCATGAGTTCGCACCGCGCACGGGCGGAAACGACGTCCAGCGCTTCCGGATGCCGACGGCACTCGAGCGTCAGGGCGACTTCTCGCAGACGACAAACAACGACGGCAACCTGTTCAACGACCATTCGGGATCCGCGTATCGCCGGCGGCGTCTGCTCCGCGACCAATACCACCGGCTGTTTTGCAGGACGGCGGCGTGCTCGGCCGAATCCCCAAGGACCGTCTCTACCAGACGGGCCTCAACGTGCTGAACATGTTCCCGATGCCGACGATGGACAACGTTCCGGCGGGTCAGGCGTACAACTACCAGATCACCCGCCCGACCGAAAACCTGCTGGCGTGGCAGCCGGCGATCCGGCTCGACTACAACGTCATGCCGTCGCTCCGGGCGACCTTCAAGTACTCCGGCTGGCAGCAGAAGAAGTCGACCATCAACGGCTCGATTCCGGGTTTCAACGACACCCTGATGCACGCGCCGGTCGTCAGCACGTGGACCGCCACGGCCAACTACAGCCTGACGCCGACGATGTTCCTCGAGGCCACGTATGGACAGAGCAAGAACGAGCTCGCGGGTTGCGGCCTGGCGCAGGGCGGGACCGGTCCATCGTTTTGCCAGAGCGCGTTCCCGATGAATCCGGTGGCGAACCGCACGGCCGCCGGGCTTGGCGGCCTGCCGTACCTCTTCCCGGACGCGGTCAAGATTCAAGAGCATTACTACGCGTACGACGTGCTCCAGGGCGTGCCCACGCCGATCTGGCAGGACGGCCGCATCTCCATGCCGCCGAACTTCACAGTGGGGCAACCGCATCACGAACACGCCGCCGAATATTCCGTTTCCCGGCTTCCTGAACATCAATGCGACCAAGGACATCTCGGTCAGTCTGACCAAGATCGCCGGGCGGCACACGATCAAGATGGGCTTCTACAACACCCACAGCTACAAAGCGCAGCAGCGCGGCGGCTGGAACGGGACCATCAACTTCGGCAACGACACCAACAACCCCATCGATTCGCAGTTCGGGTACGCGAACGCGGCGCTCGGCATCTTCAGCTCGTACCAGCAAGCCTCGAACTACGTCGAGGGCGCGTTCGTGTACGACAACACCGAGGGGTTCATCCAGGACAACTGGAAGGTCAACGAGAAGTTGACGCTGGACTACGGCGTGCGGCTCGTGCGCCAGCAGCCGCAGTACGATTCGCGCGGGCAGGCGTCGAACTTCCTCCTCGAAGAATGGGACCCGAGTCAAGCCCCGCAGCTCTATGCCGCCGGGTGCGTGGGCGGCGTCTATCCGTGCACCGGCACCAACCGTCAGGCGATGAATCCGACCACAGGACAGCTCCTGGGTCCGAACACGCTCCTCTCGATCGGCGGCATCGTGCCCAACTCGGGGAACACCACCAACGGACTGTTCCTCTCCGGTGACGGGATCGTCGACACGACCTACAAGTGGCCGCTGCTCGCGCTCGCGCCGCGGTTCGGCATGGCGTACGACATCAGCGGTCGGCAGTCGTTCGTGCTGCGCGGCGGCATGGGCTTGTTCTACGACCGGCCGAGCGGCAACTCCATCTACTCGCAGGTCCAGAACCCGCCGGTGTACAAGAGCGTCACCGTCCGCTATGGGGAGCTGCAGACCCTCAGCGGGGCGGGCCTGGCGGTTGAAGGACCGCCGGCGCTCTCGGTCTTCGAGTACGACGGCAGCCTGCCGTCGTCCACGCAGTGGAACTTCGGCGTGCAGATGATGCTGCCCTGGAACACGTCGTTCGACGCAGAGTACGTCGGGCAGCATAGTTACCACACGCTCGATGGTGTGGGGATCAACGCGGTGGACATCGGCTCGGCCTACCTGTCTCAGAACCAGGATCCCAGCCTTGCGTTCAACGCGACTCCCGGCGCGACGGCGGTGTCATCAGACAGGATGCGCGCCTACCGGGGATACGCGGGTATCGAACAGCAGCTCGGGCGCGGCGTGCGAACCTATCATTCGCTCCAGTTGTCGTTCCAGCGCCGGTTCAGCAACGGCGTCTCGTTCGGCTTCAACGACACCATCGGGCTCTATGACCGGTCGAACTCCGGCGCTCGGATCCAGCACAACGCCGACGGCACCTGGTCGTACCGCGCCGATCAAGCGGAAGCGGACGAGTTGCTCGGCAACAACAATCCGGTAGCGCATACGATGAAGGCAAACTTCGTGTGGGATCTGCCGGATCTGAAGAGCAGCCAGACCGTGCTTCGGGCAATCGGCCTGGTGGTCAATGACTGGCAGCTCTCCGGCATCTGGACCGCGGCGACCGGCGGTGCCTATACGGTCGGCGTCAGCTACGCCAACAATGGCGCGGAACGTGAACCTGACCGGGAGCCCGGACTACGGCGCGCGCGTGCGCCTCGTCGGCGATCCCGGCGCGGGGCTGCAGCAGCGATCCTGTACAAGCAGTTCAACACGGCCGCGTTCAAGGGGCCCGCTCTACCACAGCGTGGGTCTCGAATCGGGGAACGGCTACCTGCGGGGATGCTTCACGAGCGTGCTCGATCTCGCGATCGCCCGGAACATCCGCCTCGGCGGCGAGCCGGAACATCCAGCTGCGCGTCGACATGTTCAACGCGCCGAACCGGCCATCATCACGGGACGTCAACACGACGATGAACCTGACGAACCCGAATGATCCGACGAACGATCACCAACCTGCACGATGCAATCGGACGACCCTCTGATCCCGAATCGCGGTCGCTGCCGAGTCAGGCGGGCTTCGGCGTCGCGACTGGCTACCAGGCGCCGAGGACGATTCAGTTCCAGGTGCGCTTTCGTTCTAAGGCGCTGAGAAGACCACGAGGGCACGGAGAAGAGCTAGAGATCACGGAGAAGAACCTTAAGTAAGTGGACACCCCGCGCCGCTCGGCGGCGCGGGCCCGAGGCGCGGGGGTGGGGCCCCGCGCCAGTAATCGCTAGAGGGCACGGAGACGAGCTAGAGTATGGAGAGCGGCGGGTTCCGGGCACCCGGAACCCGCCGTCTGATTTGGAGTGATGCCATGTTGACCCGACGTGAATTTGGAAAGTACGCGCTGGCAACCCTGCCTGCCGCGACTGTGGTTGGTAGCACCGGGATGCTGCGCGCGTTGGCCCAGGCGAAGCCGAACTCGCTGGTCGATGGCGTTCAGCTTGGCGCCATCACCTACAGCTTCCGCAGCATGCCCGATCAGAGCGCTGAAGCGACGCTGCGCTACATCGTCGAGTCGGGCATCAGCGCCGTCGAGATTATGGGCGGACCGGTCGAGAGCTTTGCCGGGATTCCGACGGCGCCGCCGCGCGGCGGCGGGCCGGGCGGTGGCGGCGGCGGTCGCGGACCGGGTGGCGGCGGTCGCGGTCCTGGCGGCGGTGCAGGCGCCGGCGCGCCCGCGCTTCCGGAAGGCGCCACGATGGGCAACTGGAACGGCCAGCCGTGTGTCATTCCAGCAGCCGGAGGCGGGGGCGGCGGCAACCGTGGCGGCGGACGTGGCCGTGGCGGCGCGCCCGGCGCGGAACTGACGCCGGAACAGCAAGCCGCAGCCGCAGCTCAGCAGGCGGCCCAACAGGAACTCGCGGCCAAGGTCAAAGCGTGGCGCACGAGCGTGTCGATGGACCCGTTCAAGAAGCTGCGCAAGATGTACAACGACGCCGGCGTGACCATCTACGCGTGGAAGCAGCTCAGCACCAGCTGGTCCGACGAGGAATACGAGTACGCCTTCAACGTCGCCGAAGCGCTCGGGTGCACCCACACGACACTCGAACTCCCGACCGACGCCGCCGCGCTCAAGCGCCTCGGCGACTTCGCGATGAAGAAGAAGATCTACGCGGCGTACCACACGCACGCGCAAGGCAACATGACGGCCTTCGATCAGGCGTTCGCGATCTCGAAGGGCAACATGGCGAACGTCGACTTCGGCCACTACGTCGCGGCCGGCAACGTCGGCGGGACGCCCATGCAGTTCCTCGAGAAACACCACGACCGCATTTCTAGCTTCCACCTCAAGGATCGGACGACACCCGCCAACTGCTCGCTGAACCTGCCGTTCGGCACCGGCGAGACGCCGATCAAAGAAATTCTTCAGATGGTGAAGAAGAACAGGTGGAATATCCCGGCGTCAATCGAGCTCGAGTACAGCATTCCCGAAGGCTCGGATGCCGTGAAGGAAACACGCAAGTGCATTGAGTACTGTCGCGCGGCCCTGACGAGTTAAGGGCTGGACTGGGCGCTTGTCACGCGCGGCTCACAACTCGAGCCGCGCTACGTACCGACCAGCTCTAACTTGATCCTTTTTTCGGCACTGCCACCCACAACCGGCTGCGGACCGTGACGTTCGGCGTGTTGGTGACCTTCACGCGGAGCTCCCGCAGCCGTCCGCGATCCGCATCGGTCGGTTCGACGCCCAGCAAATAGTGTGACGAGGTCTCGCGGAGCACGCGCGCGAGCGCACCTTCGCCGGACCCGACCAGCACGCGCAGCATCGTGCCGCCCGACGCGCCGGAGAACATGTCCAGCAGGCGGCTGAGCATCACCGACTCGCGCTCCTGCGACGTGCCGGCGCGATTGGTCCGCCGCTTTTCGGCCGAGTACGACTGCACAGCCGAAGTGTCGACATGGAGCGCATACACGTTGGTGTTGGCCTCGGCGGCGGCGCGGCCGAGCGCCTGCGCCAGATCGTCGACGTTGGGCCGGCCGCCGGGCCGGTCGCTGGCGGTGATGCCGCCGCTCATCAGCACGACCGTCTTGCGTTCCGGCACGACCGACAGATTCCGGATCAATGACATCAGGCCGTTCAGCGCCATCGTCGCCTGGCCTTCGTAGAAGTACGACATCGACTCGGCGTCGAGCCGGATGTTGGCGGCGCACGTCTGGTCGGTGACTCCGCCGCATTCCCGCATCTGCACGCGCCGGAGTGCGGCGGTCTCCGACGAGGCCGAGCTGGCGGGGTTGGCGGCAACGGCGGCTGCCGTGGCCCGGCCCAGCCCCAGGCCTGAGGACATGGCTGCACTTTCGGCAGTGATGTCGACGACTTCGGCCGGTGAGAGGTGGTACGCGCTCTCCATCGACTGTCGGGCGCCGACGACCGTGTTGAGCTTCGTGATGATCGAGCGGTGTTCGGTCGTCGGGGCCGATCGCTCGCCGACCGGGAACGTGAACAGGCCGACCTGGTCCTCAGGGCGCAGCGCCTTGATGAATCCCGTGGCGGCGCTGACGACCCCGCGCGAGTCGCCGACGCTGAAACTGTTGATGTCCACCGCGATCATGAAGATGCGGCCCGGCAGAGGCGGCCCGCTCGGGCCCGCCTCTGCGCGCCCGGCGGCAGTCGTGCTGGCCAACGGCGCATCGCCCTCGGTTGTCGAGGTCACGCTCCTAACGAAATTGGCGGAGACGACGCGGCGCTTCCGGCCGTCGATGGTGACCTCGAATTTTTCGGGCCCGAGGTTGGGGATGGGTAGGCCGTCGCGATCGACAACCTGGACGTCGACGGCGACCAGGTCGACGGTGGCGCGGAAGGTCGCTTGCTGCGCGCCGGCTGCCGGCCCGCCTGGGTAGGAGATCAACAGGCCGGCGACGACGACTCCGGCGGCGCCAAGTGCGCGCAGCCGGGCTGGCCGAAGGATGAAGTTGATGGGAACCCCTCCCGGCGTAGGGTAACACGGCAAGAACGAGGGGAGGGCGAGGCCACGGAGGAAGAGCTAGAGGACACGGAGAAGAGCAGGCGTTTCGCCGTGCAAGAACGAGCCGTTTCTCATAGTTCCCGGGATATATGATTGCAACGATCACGCGCAATCGATTACTCGGCGGCCCCCAGCCCGCGTCCGGACTCCCGGGGGCGCCGCTGTGCGCTGCTTGTGCTGGAGGATGGGATGAATAGTGTGTTTGGCAAGCGCGTCGCCTGTCGACTGGCGATCGCGACCGTCGCGCTCTTCGCGTTCGCGACGATTGGTACTTCGCAGACGATTACCGCCACCGTGACCGGCAGCGTGAAAGACGGTCAGGGCGGCGTGATTCCCGGCGCCACCGTGGTGCTCCTCAGTGAGAGCCGCGGTACGAAATCCACCCCCGCGGTGACCAACGCCACCGGCGACTTCGTCCTCCCGAACGTCCCGGCGGATACCTACAGCGTCGAAGTCACGATGAGCGGCTTCAAAACGCTCAAGCGCTCCGGGATCATCGTCGGCGCCGGCAACCGCGTCGAAGTCGGCACGCTGACGATTGAAGTGGGCGGCATGTCGGAAACGATCGAGGTCAAGGGCGAGTCGCCCGTGATCCAGTCCAACAGCGGCGAGCGTTCGTTCACGATTCCGACCGAATCGGTGACCAACCTGCCGATTGCAAACCGCAGCTTCACGCAGTTGGCGCTCCTCGCCCCTGGCGTCACGACCGACGGCAACTCGACGCCGCAGCGGCTCGGCGGCGGCGGCGACCCGCAGATCATGATGGACGGCGTGTCGACGATGGACACCGGCAGCAACCGGCCGCTGCTGATGATGAACGTCGAGTCGATCGCCGAAGTGAAGGTCCTCACGTCCGGCTACCAGGCCGAGTTCGGGCGCGCCAGCGGCGTGCAGGTCACGGCCGTGACCAAGACCGGCAGCAACCGGTTCCGCGGATCGGTCTATGACGTCGAGCGCAACTCGGATTGGAACTCGAACAGCCGGCAGAACATCCTGAACGGCAACCCGAAGAACATCGCGAAGGAACGCGACTTTGGATTCTCGATTGGCGGTCCGGTCGGCAAGCCCGGCGGATCGAACAAGCTGTTCTTCTTCTATGCGCAGGAGTTCTCCCCGCGCACGCGCGGCAATGAAGTCGTGAACTATCGGATGCCGACGGCCGCCGAGCGGCAGGGCGACTTCTCAGCGACGACTGACAACAACGGCGCGCTCTATCCCTACGTTCGCGACCCGCGCCTCGCCGGCGCCTGCACCGCGCAGGATCAGGCGGCCTGCTTCCGCGACGGCGGCGTGCTCGGCAAGATCCCGGCGAACATGCTCTATCAGACCGGATTGAACATCCTCAATCTGTATCCGCTGCCGACCACCGAGAACGTGCCGGCCGGACAGGCCTTCAACTACACGGGGACGCGGCCGGCCGAGAGCATCTACTCGTGGCAGCCGGCCGTCCGCCTCGACTACCAGGCCTCGACGGCGCTGCGCGCGTCGTTCAAGTACTCGGCGTGGGATCAGAAGGCGCAGACGTTCCTCGGCACGATCCCCGGCTTCAACGACACACGGATGCAGGCCGCTCCGGTCTCGAGCCTCGACAGCATCGGTCAACTACCAGTTGACGCCGACGATGTTCCTCGAGGCGACGTTCGGCCGCAGCTCGAATCAGCTGGCCGGCTGCGCGCAGGCGCAGTCGGGCACCGGCGCGATCTTCTGCAACAACGCCAGCGGGACGCCAGGGCGTCCCGGTGACGCCGTCGGCCAGTCTCGCGGCGACCGGCTTGTCGAACCTGCCGTTCCTGTTCCCCGATGCGACCGTCCTCAAGGACGGCTACTACGCGATCAAGGCGCTCAACGAGCTCCAGCCGGCGTTCTGGGACGGCACGCGCATGTCCAAGGTGCCGACCTTCTCGTACGGCGGACGCGTCGGCAACGCGCCGCCGACGCTCGGGTTCCCTGGCTGGTTCAACATCAACACCACGAATGACTTCTCAGTCAGCGCGACGAAGCTGCACGGCCGCCACACGTTCAAGGCCGGCTTCTACAACACCCACAGCTACAAGGCCGAGCAGACGAGCAACAACGCGTTCGGCAACATCAGCTTCTCGCACGACAATCCCGGCACCAATCCGTGCGATACGTCGTTCGGCTACGCCAACGCGGCGACCGGCTGCTTCCAGTCGTTCCAGCAGGCGCAGAAGTACATCGAGACGGCATCGGTCTACAACAACACCGAGGGCTACATCCAGGACAACTGGAAGGTGAGCGATCGGATGACGCTCGACTACGGCCTGCGCTTCGTGCACCAGCAGGCGCAGTACGACACGCTCGATCAGGCGTCGAACTTCCTGCCGGAGAAATGGGCGATCGGCTCGGCCCCGTACCTGTACGTGCCGGGTTGTACGGTCGCGCAGAA
Organism: uncultured Acidobacteriota bacterium; assembly: GCA_963816795.1. Taxonomy (GTDB): domain Bacteria; phylum Acidobacteriota; class Vicinamibacteria; order Vicinamibacterales; family SCN-69-37; genus CAWFLT01. The sequence continues at coordinate 78,119 of CAWFLT010000016.1, forward strand.
TCCGGGCGCCGCCTGTCCGGCGGCGAACCGCCAGGCGAAGGATCCGCGGACGGGCCAGTTCCTCGGTCCGAACTCGGTGCTCGCGATCGCGACGCTCGTCCCCAACTCCGGCAACACCCTGAACGGTCTGTACATGGCCGGCCAGGAAGGGCTGCCGAAGGCGACCTACTCCGCGCCGGCGCTCGGCATCGCGCCGCGCTTCGGCATGGCGTATGACGTGACGGGCGAACAGAAGATCGTCCTGCGCGGCGGCCTCGGCCTCTACTTCGACCGGCCGAGCTCGACGACGTTCTCGGGCGGCGTCAACAACCCGCCGACCTCCGGCACCGTCACGGTCCGCTATGCGAACCTGCAGAACCTCGGCACCGGCGGCCTCTCGACCGCCGGCGCGCCGTCGCTCTCGGCGTTCCCGCGCGACATCAAGCTCCCGTCCGACACGCAATGGAATGCCGAAGCGCAGATGATGCTGCCGTGGTCGTCGTCGCTCTCGGTCGCGTACGTCGGCCATCACAGCTTCAACACGTTCCAGGGCACGAACATCAACACGGTGGACCTCGGGTCCACGTTCCTGCCGGAGAACCAGGACACGACGCTGGCGGCCAGCACGATTCCTGGCGCGACGCCGGTGTCGGACGACCTGATGCGCGAGATCCGCGGCTACGGCAACATCAACCTGCAATGGCAGCGCGGCTGGCGGACCTATCACTCGATCCAGTTGTCGTTCCAGCGCCGCTTCCAGAACGGCATCTCGTTCGGCTTCACGGACACGATCGGGCTCTACGATCGGCAGCAGGCCCCCGCGCGGCTCGAACCACAATGCTGACGGCAGCTATTACCGGTGCGCGACGATCAGGCGCTCGCGGACGAACTGCTGGGCCAGAACAATCCGCAGTCGCACATCATGCGCCTGAACTTCGTGTGGGATCTCCCGGACCTTCGTTCGGACAACACCGCGTTGAAGACGATCGGCTACGTGATCAACGACTGGCAGTTCTCAGGGATCTGGGACGGCCGGACGGGCACGGCGTACACGGTCGGCTTCAGCTACCAGTCGGGCGGCGGCAACCGCAACCTGACCGGCTCGGACAACTTCGCGCCGCGCGTCGTCGTCGTGAGTGATCCCGGCGGCGGCTGCAACAACAGCGACATGTACCGGCAGTTCAACGTGAATTCGTTCCAGGGACCGCTCGTCAACAGCGTCGGCCTCGAATCGGGCAACAGTTACCTGAAGGGCTGCTTCACGAGCGTGCTCGACCTCGCGATCGCACGCAATTTCCGGCTCCCAGGCGGCCGGAGCATTCAGCTCCGCGTCGACATGTTCAACGCACCGGATCAGGCCATCATCACCAATCGCAACACGACGATGAACCTGACGACGACGGCGGACCCGGTGACGATCATCAACCTGCCGTACGACGCCAACGGCAACATCCTGCCGAACCGCGTGCGGCCGAACCAGTCCGGGTTCGGCCAGGCGACTCAGTGGCAGAATCCGCGGACGATCCAAATGCAGGTACGCTTCTCCTTCTGAAGAGCGACTCAGAGAAGCGTGAGGGCACGGAGAAGAACCGCTCTTTTCCGTGCCCTCGGGCTTTTTCCTGGCATACCCTACCTTCATCCTGTCCGACACCATGAGTGTTCCTCGCCGCGCCGCTCTCGTGTTGTTGCTGCTTGGCACCGTGATCACTCCTGGCCTGACACGAGCCCAGAAGCCAGGCCCCTCCAAGCCAGACCTCGCGATCGAGCGCGAATTCGTCCAAACGGTGCGCCCGTTCGTCCGCGAATACTGCGCGCCGTGTCACAGCGGCGCACAGCCGGAAGCGCAGTTCGACCTGACATCTTTCACCACGATGTCCTCTGTGCTGGAAGACTTTCCGCATTGGACCCTGGTGATGGAGCGGCTCAGGCACGAGGAAATGCCGCCAATCTTCGAGCCGGCGCCGACGGCCAGTCTCCGCCAGCGGGTGATCGATTGGGTGAAGGCCGTGCGCGCGAACGAGCTGCGCAAGAACCCGGGCGATCCAGGACCTGTGCTGGCGCGCCGCTTGAGCAATTCCGAATATAACTACACCATCCGCGATCTCACCGGAGTCGACCTCAAGCCCACCAGGGAATTTCCGGTCGATCCGGCCAATCAGTCGGGGTTCGACAACACCGGCGAATCGCTGACGATGTCTCCGGCCTTGTTCAACAAGTACCTGTTGGCGGCGCGCGAAATCGCCGACCACATGGCGCTCACCCCGAACGGCTTTGTTTTCGCGCCTGGCCCCGTGCTGGCGGAGACGGATCGCGACCAGTTTGCCATCAGGCGCATCGTCGACTTCTATCGATCCCAGCCGACTGACTATGCCGACTATTTTGAAGCGGCATGGCGGTACAAGCACCGCCTGGCGCTTGGACATCCGGCGGCGACGCTCGTCAGCACTGCGCGAGCCCAAAAGGTCTCGCCGAGGTATTTGCCATTGGTTTGGCAGATCCTGGGTGAATCGGTCGCGTCGTCTCAGCAGGGAGCCGCTGAGGTTGGCCCCATCGCCAAGCTGCAAGCCATGTGGAAGGCCTTACCTGCGCCGACGTCCCGCCAGCTCAGTGCCAAGGAAGCGGAAACGCTTCGCGCGCGATCCGTTGAGATGCGCGATTTCGTGGTCCGGATCCGCAAGAACACTTCCATGCAATTCACAGCGCCGGTGGTGAGCGGTCCCCCCGCGCCGCCGCGTGACCCCGCCGCCGTCGCGGGGCGAGGGGGTGGTGGCCGAGGCCGCGGTGGACTGCCCGCCGCATCACAGCCGCTGCTCACCTGGAAGTACAACCAGTTCAATACCCACCGCAGGACGTTCGATCCAGGCGCTCTGCGGAACGACACCGATGCGCCTGAAGAACCGCCGAAGATTCCGCCATTCGCCGGCCTCCATGCGGAAGCCTCCGTGCGCTGGGCGGCCGTCATGAAGACGGCCCAATTGGCCGATCCTGATTTGGTAGTCCCCGCGCGCCAGCGCGCCCGTTATGAGGAATCGTTCGCGCGGTTCGCAAACGTCTTCCCAGATACGTTCTATGTCTCGGAACGTGGCAAGTTCTTCCCGGACAATTCAGCCGATGCCGGACGTCTGCTGAGCGCCGGCTATCACAGCGTCATGGGCTCCTGGCGCGATGACAATCCACTGGTCGAGTTGATTCTGGACGAAAAGGGCAAGAAGGAGTTGGACAGGCTCTGGACTGAATTCGACTTCTACGCGAGTCACACGGCCCGGACATTCATTCAGTACTACTTCAATCAGAGCGGCGAGGTTCAGGGCGGCGGCTCTGAATCAGGTCGGCCGCGGCCCGTCGGCAAAGCCGTGACTGACTCTTCCGTGATCGCAGAGATAAGGGATCAGTACGTTGCATTGGCGAAGGCCAGCGGCAACGAGATCGCGGCGGCCTGGATGCCTCACCATTTCGATGGCATTGACGCGACGCTTCGGTCGCTCGAGAAGATGCGTGCCGCCGCTGAACCGGTTCAGTTGGAAGCGCTGACGAGCTTTGCGGCGCGCGCCTATCGCCGGCCCTTGACCCAGGCGGAGCGCGATGGCTTGGTGGTGTACTACCAGAAGCTCCGAAAACAGGGTGCCCTGTCGCATGAGGACGCGATGCGCGATTCGATCGCCAGCCTCCTGATTTCTCCGGTATTCCTGTATCGCGTCGATCTGCGCGATCCGGGCATGGGCAGTCCAACGTTGGTGTCGGCTCAGGCGGCGATCCCGCTGTCGGCGTACGACCTCGCGAGTCGGCTCAGCTATTTTCTCTGGTCCAGCATGCCCGATCAGGAGTTGTTGAACCATGCGGCCGCGGGCGATTTGACGCGGCGCGACGTGCTGATTGCCCAGGCTCGCCGAATGCTGAAAGACCCGCGCTCGCGCGGCCTCGCCACCGAGTTCGCGGCGAACTGGCTCGATTCGCGCCATTTTGAAAGGTTCAATTCTGTGGATCGCGAGCGCTTCCCGGCGTTCACCAACGATCTGCGAGAGGCGATGTTCGAGGAGCCCGTCCGGTTTGTCGAAGACGTGGTCAGGAATGACCGCTCGGTCCTCGACTTGCTGTATGGGAATCACACGTTTGTGAATCCGGTGCTCGCCAGCCACTACGGCATTCCCGGCGTCACTGGCAAGAAAGATGACTGGGTCCGGGTCGATGATGCGGGGAAGTACGACCGCGGGGGCTTGCTTCCGATGGCGGTTTTCCTCACCCAAAGTTCCCCGGGCCTGAGAACCAGCCCCGTCAAGCGCGGATACTGGGTGGTGCGCCGGCTTTTGGGCGAGGTGATTCCTCCTCCACCGCCACAAGTGCCGGACTTGCCTCAGGACGAAGCCAAGACGGATGCGCCATTGCGTGAGGTGCTGGCACAGCATCGCTCGAATCCGCAGTGCGCCGGATGCCATGCGCGCTTCGACGTATTCGGATTGGCGCTGGAAGGGTACGGGCCCGTCGGCGAGGGCCGGACCAAGGACCTGGCTGGCCGCGCGATTGACGCGTCAGCCACCTTCCCGGGTGGATTGCAGGGCTCTGGCTTCCGGGGCGTGCAAGCTTACATCAAGGCCAAGCGTCAGCAGGACTTCCTTGACAACATCAGCCGCAAGCTGTTGTCGTATGCCCTCAGCCGCTACGCTGCAGTTCTCCGATGAACCGGTCATTGCGGAAATGACGGCGCGGATGAACGCAACCGGCCATCGATTCGGTTCTCTGGTTGAGACCATCGTTTCCAGTCGGCAGTTTCTGAACAGACGACGACCCGAATCCATTCAACCCAATCAGGGCGTCAAGAAAGGCGGGTGACATGTCCCGGAAGCTCTTGCCACAGAACAGAATCCCCCGAACGTTTGCCCGTACCATCTCGCGCCGGTCGGTGTTGCGTGGCGCGGGTGTGGTCATGGCGCTGCCGTGGCTCGAATCCGTGCGCGTGTTTGCCGCACCCGCGGCTTTCCCGAAGCGCTTCGGCGTCATGTTCATGGGCTGCGGGATCAATGAAGATTATTGGAGCGCGTCCGGCGATGGTGCGGAGATGACGCTCAGCAAGACCCTGTCCCCGCTGGAGCCGTTGAAGCACAAGATCAACGTCGTCGACGGATTGTTCAACAAGGCCGCCACAGGTCACGGCATCCATCCGGCTCAGACAGGCAGCTTACTTTCGGGCGCCCAACTTTCGAAGGGTGCCGTCCTGCACTCCGGCATGAGTGTGGACCAGATGATCGCGAATACGATTGGCCAGGATACGGCGCAGTCGAGCATCGTGCTGGCCTGTGATCCGCCCATGACCGGGTATCACGAAACCAATTATTCGATGGCCTACAGCTCGCACGTGTCGTGGCAGAGTCCCCACTCCCCCGTACCGGTGGAACTGTATCCTTCGCTGGCCTTCGACAATTTGTTCGAGAATCGCGGGAGTCTGCGTAACTTGAGCATTCTCGATCGCGTGAAGGACAGCGCCGAGGTGATGAGCAAACAGGTCAGCGGCACCGACAAGAACAAACTGGACGAATATCTCACCAGCGTCCGGGAAGTCGAAAAGCGCGTCGAGGGCATGCGCAAGAGCAAGGATCTGGCCGAGGACAAGGCCAAACTCAAGAACACCGCGGCCTTCACCATGGAGCGTCCGGCCAATGGCTTGCCGGAAGACTTGCGAGAGCACTCGAAGCTGATGTGCGATATCATCGCCATCGCCTTCCAGACAGACAAGACCCGCGTCGCGTCGTTGATCATCTCCCGCGACTTGTCCGCCATGTACTATCCCTTCCTGGGAGTGACCCAAGGGCACCACGGCGCATCGCACAACAACAACACGGATGGTTACGAAGCCATCTCGCGCTGGCACGTCAGCCAGTTCCAGTATCTTGCATCGAAGCTGGACAGCATGCCGGAAGGCGATGGCACAGTACTCGACAACTCGTGCCTGATGTTCCTTTCCAGCTTGTTCGTTGGCCGCACGCACGACAACAGCCGCTTGCCGGTGGTGCTCGCTGGAGGTCTGGGCGGAACGCTCAAGACCGGCCGCTCGCTCAATTATCTCGGCCAGCCCGACGAGAATCGGAAAATGTGCAGCTTGTATCTCTCCCTCATGGATCGGATGGGCGTGACGTTGGATCACTTCGGCGATGCCGATTCGCGGTTGGCGCGGCTATAGGTCAGAACTATCTTGGCGCAGCCGTCGTCGATCGAATCGTCAGCGTGTGCGGCAGCGTGACCGAGACGGGCGCCACGGCGTTGCCGCGCAGGATCTCGATCAGCAGGCGGACGCAGCCTTCGCCGATCTCCCGCATCGGCTGCGAGATCGTCGTCAGCGGCGGATCGAGATGACGGGCGAAGCGAATGTCGTCGAAGCCGACGACTGAGAGATCGGTTGGGACGCGCACGCCGTTGCGGCGGGCGATTTCGATCACGCCCATGGCCATCTCGTCGTTGAAGCAGAACACGGCGGTGGGACGATCGCGGGTCGCGAACAACTGCTCGCCGGCCGCGATGCCCGACTCGATCGAGAAATCCCCGTGGAGCACGAGGAAGTCGGTCTTGGCACCGGCGTGCGTTGCGCGGGCCATCGCGCCGCGCAGCCGATCGCGGCTGAGCGGGCTCACGAGCGGCCCCGTCAGCGCCGCAATCCGGCGGTGCCCGAGATCGTACAGGTGGCCCATCGCCTCGTAGGCGGCCTTCGCGTTGTCGATGTGCACGCTCGGCACGCCGAGCTGCGGACTGAACTCGCACCCGTTGACCACCGGCGCACAGCGCGGCGCCGTCGCCCTGACGAGCTCCTCGGCGTATTTCGGCAGCCGGTGGCCGAGGAAGATCAGCCCGTCGGCTTCCTTCTTCTTGAGCATGCGCGCGTACCGTTCTTCGCGCGCCTCGTCGTGCTGGGTGTCGCCGAGCAGCACGGCGTAGCCCTCGCGGACCGCGGCGTCCTCGATCCCCTGCAAGATGAGGGAGAAAAACGGGTTCGAGATGTCCGGCACCGTGACGAGCAGTTTGCCCGACCGGAGCGTGCGAAGGTTCTTGGCCGCCGCATTGGGCGTGTAGGCCAGGACCGCAATCGCCTGCATGACCCGCTCGCGCGTCGCCGGTGAGACGGCTTCGGTCAGCCCGCTCATGACGCGGGAGACGGTGGCGGTCGAGACGCCAGCGTGTTTGGCAACCTCGTAAATAGTAGACACGCGACAGAAGCTCAGGGGACGGGCTCATCATAATCAGGCCGTAGGGCCCCACCCCCAGCTTCGGACGCTCGGGGCTCGCTACGCTCGCTCCCTCGCGGTGTCTCGGTCTGAGCTCTTCTCCGTGTCCTCAGCCTGCTCCGTGCCCTCGAGCCCACCCGCCCCCACGCCTCGAACGCTCGGGCCTCGCTAACGGTCGTTTCTTACAACGCGTGGGGCCCCACCCCCACGCTTCGGACGCTCGGGGCTCGCTACGCTCGCTCCCTCGCGGTGTCTCCGTCCCAGCTCTTCTCCGTGCTCTCTAGCTCTTCTCCGTGTCCTCGTTCTTCTCCGTGATCTCGCCCTTATTGCGCATTGCGAAATGCTGGCACATAATTGCTCAGGACTTTGTGCCGCCTGACGCGTGAGGCACCGCGCGCGGCGTCGCCGGTTCGAGGGGCAAAATGGGCTCGAAGGCCACCAGTTCTACCCGCGATCGCTATCTCGTGAAGTCCGTCGTGCACTCGTCGCGGCTGTTGTCGGCCTTTCGGACGTCGGGAGAGGCGCTGCCGCTGCGGGAGATTTCCCTCCGAAGTGGATTGCCGAAGAGCATGGCGTTCCGCCTGCTCTACACGCTCGAACGCTGCGGCATGGTCGAGAAGGTCGGCGAGAACCTCTATCGCTCGTGCCTGCGGCCGTTCAAGCAGAAGCTCTACCGCCTGGGCTACGCGGCCCAGGGCACCGACTATCAATTCTCGAAGGAAGTGTCGGCGGGACTGCAGCGCGCCGCGCAGGCCGAGGGCATCGAGCTCATCTGCGTCGACAATCGCTACAACGCGAAGATCGCGCTCAGGAATGCGGACGTGCTCGTCCGCGAGAAAGTCGATCTGGTCATCGAGTTCCAGACCGACGAGCACGTCGCGCCGATCGTCGCCGCCAAGTACCGCGAAGCCAATATCCCGCTGATCGCGATCGAAGTGCCGCATCCCGGCGCCACCTACTTCGGCGCCAACAACTACGAGGCCGGCCTTATCGGCGGCCGGTTTCTCGGCCGCTGGGCGAAGCAGCACTGGCACGGTGAGGTCGACGAGATCGTGTTCATGGCGCTCGCCCGGGCGGGCAGCCTGCCGCGCATGCGGCTCACCGGAATGCTGGTCGGGTTGAAGGAAATCATTCCGGCGCTCGAGAACTGCCGGGTGACGTTCCTCGACGGCGACGGCATGTTCAGCCATAGCTTCGAAGTGGTGCGGAAACATCTCCGGACGAACCGCTCACGGCGCCTGCTCGTCGGCGCGATCAACGATCCGAGTGCGATCGGCGCCCTGCGCGCCTTCCAGGAAGCCGGTCGTGCGGAGGCGTGCGCGATCATGGGCCAGAACGCGTCGCCCGAAGGCCGCTCCGAGCTGCGCCGCGGCGGCACCAGACTCGTCGGCTCGGTGGCGTACTTTCCCGAGAAGTACGGCGCGGCGATCGTCGGCGTCGCGCTCGACATCCTGCACCACCGGCCGATCCCGCCCGCGGTGTTTGCCAAACACGAGCTGGTGACGCCCGAGAACGTCAATCACGTGTACCCGAACGACGAGCTGATGACCGTCGCGCCAGGGGCGGTCGGGTAGCTCACACGGGGTTCACGGCGCGGAGGACAGGGGAATCACCCAATCCTATCCATCTCGCTGAGTCGTCCGCTCTCGGCGAGCTCGATGTTCCGCAGCGCGCGTCTCGCCATGGCGTGATTCGCCTCGGTGGTGTGGCTGCCGATGTGCGGCGTGAGAATGACGTTCGGCAACCGCCGGAGATCACGGGCGGCGTCCACCGGCACGTACGGTTCACGTTCGAAGACGTCGAGGGCCGCGCCCGCGAGCCGGCCCGTCGCCAGCGCATCATGAAGCGCGGTTTCGTCGACGACGGCGCCGCGTGCCGTGTTGATGAGCCACGCGTCGCCGGCAGGAGCGCGAGCCGATCGCGACCGATGAAATGCCGCGTTTCCACGGTCGCCGGGAGATGCAGGCTGACGAAGTGTGCGTCACCGACCGCGTCTGCGAAGTCGGCGGTCACCCTCGCGAAGTCGGTCGTCGGCGGGATCACTCAGCGTCGTCCGTAGCCGACGACGATCATGCCGAAACCGCGCGATGCGATGCGGGCAGTCGCGCGGCCGATCCGTCCGCAGCCGATGATCGCGAGCGTCTTGCCGGCGAGTTCGACGCCGACCGGAGGCGTCCACACGGCCGCCTCGAGTTGCGCCGGAAGCGCCGCGAACCGGCGCGCTGCCGCAGCGACGAGCAGCATGGCGTGTTCGGCGACCGACTGATCCAGGACACCCGGCGTGTTGGTGCAGACGATGCCACGCGCGGCGGCCTTCGGCAGGTCGAGGCCGTCGTAGCCGACACCGAAGCGGGCGATGACGCTGCCGGGCGCGAGCGCGTCATAGAGCGGGCCGCGGTACGGCCGGTGGCCGACGACCACGTAGCGAGCACCACTCGCGGTCACCGCAGCCGCCAGTGCGTCTTCGTCCGACGCCGCTGGCCGGCAGTCGAGCGGCGGCGCGGCGGCACGAAATACGTCTTCGGCCTTGCGAAACTCCGACTCGGTGACGAGGACGAGAGACATGGTGCGCTCCGGGGTAAGAGACCGAAAAACCTCCACCGTAAGACGTGAAGTTCAGAAGACACTACTGGAAAACCAAGAACTATTCACCGATCAGGAACTGACGCAACCTCGGTGCTGAAGCGCGTCAACGCAGGCGACATCGCGACAACCCGTGGATGAGAAAGGCAGCGGGATCCGCTTCACGTGCTTCGCTGTCGACCCGCCGTGGCGCGGCCAGAAGCCCTGAGCCTCGGGTTGACGCGGCCAGCACACCCAGAAATTGCCCTTCTTCACGACCTTCATGTTGAAGTTTTCGGGCAGCGGTTGCGGCGTGATCCGCCCTGGCTAGACCTCATCGCCGTATACTGCCGAACGATCGATCCCGCCACGAGGGCTGTCATCGAAGCAGCAGGCGGGCGTTTGCAGTTCGGTGTAGCCGCTGGAAACCGCTATAGACCCCATCGCCGTATACTGCCGACCTGCGGGAAGGCAAAAGGCAAAGCGGAAAGGATTGCGGGCGAATGACACGAACGTTGGCGGCAGGTTTGATATCGGTGGCGGTCGTTGCCCTGGCTGGTTGCAGCCGCGCTGGCGATCCGGGCACGTTGACGATCGCCGTGATTCCGAAGGGCACGTCGCACGCGTTCTGGCAGAGCATCCACGCCGGCGCCGAAAAGGCGGCGCAGGAACTGAAGGTGACGGTGATCTGGCGCGGTCCGTTGCGCGAAGACGAACGGTCGGCGCAGATCACGGAAGTCGAGGGCTTCGTGACTCGCGGCGTCTCGGGCATCGCGCTCGCGCCGCTCGACGACACCGCGCTCGCGCCGCCCGTCGCGGAGGCCGTCCGCCGGAAGATTCCCGTCGTCATCTTCGATTCCGCGCTCAAGGGCAGCGGACACGTCAGCTTTGTCGCGACCGACAATCACCAGGGCGGCCGCCTGGCCGGCGAAGGACTCGCCGGTTTGCTGCCGAACGGCGGCAATATCGTGCTGCTGCGGTACGCGGAAGGATCGGCCAGCACCACTGAGCGGGAGACGGGCTTCCTCGAAGCGATCGGTGCGCACTCGAATCTCAAAGTCGTCAGTGCCAATCAATACGGCGGCGCTGATATCGAAGGGGCCTACAAAAAGAGCGAGGCGATCCTCAGCCGTTTCAAGACACCCGGCGGTGGACTCGATATCGCCGGCATCTTCTGCCCGAACGAGTCCACGTCCCTGGCCATGTTGCGTGTGCTCCAGGACAACGGCTGGGCCGGCAAGGTGAAGTTCATCGGCTTCGACGCGTCGGACACGCTCAACAAAGCCCTCGCCGACGGCCACATCGACGGTCTGGTGCTCCAGGATCCGGTCAAGATGGGTTACCTCGCCGTGAAGACGCTCGTCGAACACATTCGCGGTCAGCCAGTGGAGCAGCGGATCGACACCGGTGTCCGTCTCGTGACCCGCGCGGTGATGAACGATCCCGACGTGCGTGAGCTGCTCTCGCCTGATCTCAAGCGATGGCTCAAGTAGCCACCGCTCCGCCGCGCTTCGAGATGCGCGGCGTTCGCAAGGCGTTCGGCCCGACCGTCGCGCTGGCCGGCGTCGACCTCGACGTTCGGCCCGGCGAAGTGTGTGCGCTCGTCGGGCAGAACGGCGCCGGCAAGAGCACACTCATGAGCATCCTGTCCGGCGCGCTTCAACCGGACGCTGGTGAAATGACGCTCGACGGCGCGTCTTACGCGCCGCCGTCGCCACACGAAGCGCGGCGCGCCGGCGTCGCGATGATGTACCAGGGCCTGTCGCTCGCCCCGCACCTCAGCGTGATGGAGAACATCGCGCTTGGCGTCGAGCCGACGCGGTGGGGCCTCGTGCGGAGGGACGACGTCCGCAAACGAGCGACCGAAGCGCTCGCGCGGCTTGGACATCCTGACATCCCGCCCGAGATGCCGGTTGGTCGACTCCCGCCGGCCGGCCAGCAACTCGTCGAGATCGCGCGCGCGCTCGGTTCCGGCTGCCGAGTGCTGGTGCTCGACGAGCCCACGAGCAGCCTCGGCCACGACGACGTGCGCCGGCTCTTCGACCTGATTGCGCGCTTGAAAGCGCAAGGGCTCGCGATCGTCTACATTTCGCACTTCATCGAAGAGGTCAAGGCGATCTCCGATCGCTTCGTCGTGTTGCGCGATGGGCGGAATGCCGGCACTGGACCGACCGCCGAGACGGACGCCGGCGCGATCGTGGGCCTCATGGTCGGCCGCGCGATCGACGAGCTCTATCCGCGCGCGCCGCGCGCGCCGGGGGAGGGCATCCTCGAGGTCGAGAGCCTGGTGCCTGGATCGGCCACGTTCACCTTGCACCGTGGCGAGATCCTCGGCATCGCCGGGCTCGTCGGCGCCGGCCGCACGCGCCTGTTGCGCACGCTCTTCGGGCTGGAGCCTGTCCGTTCCGGCCGCATCCGGATCGGCGTGTACTCCGGGCCGGCGGCTCCCCACGCACGATGGCGGCAGGGCATGGGGCTCGTGAGCGAAGATCGCGCCGGCGAAGGTCTCGCCCCTGGCCTCAGCGTCGCCGCGAACCTGACGGCATCGAGGCTCGATGGACTCGGGCCGGGATTCGTCGTGCTGCCGTCGCGCGAGGACGAGGCCGCGCGACGCTGGATCGACGCGCTCGGGATCCGCTGCACGAGTCCCCGCCAGCCAATTGCCTCGCTCTCCGGCGGCAATCAACAGAAGGTCGCGGTCGCGCGGTTGCTGCACCACGACGTCGACGTGCTCGTGCTCGACGAACCCACACGCGGGATCGACGTCGCGAGCAAGGCGCAGATCTACGCGCTCCTCGACCAGCTCGTCGCGCCAGAGGGGTCAGACCGGGGTCAGACCGGGGTCAGACCATGGTCTGACCCCGGTCTGACCCCCGCGCGGTCGAAAGCTGTGCTCCTCGTGAGCAGTTACCTGCCCGAGCTCGTTGGCGTCTGCGATCGCATTGCCGTCATGTCGCGCGGACGGCTGGACGCGCCGCGGCCGGCCGCTGAATGGACCGAGCACGCGCTGCTCATGGCCGCGTCCGGAGCGCAGTCGCCCTCATGAACGCGCGCAGGCTGCTCGACGAGCGCGGCGCGCTGATCGGCCTGGTCCTGGTGTCGGCGTTGTTCGCCGCGCTCGTCGGCCCGCAGTTTCTGTACGGGGCCAATCTCGAGCTGATGGCGCGCCAGGCCGTGATCGTGTGGGTGGCCGCCCTCGGCATGACGATGGTGATCGCCGCGGGCGGCATCGACCTGTCCGTCGGGTCGATCGTCGCGCTCAGCACGGTCGTCACCGCGCAGCTGCTTCACTCCACCAGTCCGATGATCGCCGTGCTGGGCGCGGTCGCGCTGAGCGCGGCCTGCGGCGCCGTGAACGGCGTGCTCATCACCACGCTCCGCGTCGTGCCGTTCATCGTCACCCTCGGCACGATGCTGGTCGTACGCGGGGCGGCGAAAGGTCTCGCGGACGAACGGCGCATCGAAGCGCCGATGACCTGGCTGAACGGGCTGCTGAGGACCGCCGGTGACGGCCGCGGCCTGCTGGTGCCGTGGGGCGTGTGGATGACGGCGATCCTGGCGGTGCTCGTCGCCGCGACGCTCAACTACACGCGCTTTGGCCGGCATCTCTTTGCCATCGGATCGAACGAACGCACGGCGCGGCTCTGTGGCGTTCGCGTGGACCGGTGCAAGGTCGCGGTGTACACGCTTGTGGCCGCGCTGGCCGGCCTTGCCGGCGTGCTCGAGTTCTCGCGATTGTCGGTGGGCGATCCGACGGTCGCGGTCGGCTTCGAGCTCGATGTGATCGCGGCGGTGATTATTGGCGGCGGCAGCCTCGCCGGGGGGAAGGGCAGCGTGACGGGCACCCTGGCGGGCGCGGCGATCATGACGGTGATTCACGTGGGCTGTTCGCAGCAGGGCCTGCCGACCTGGGTGCAGCAGATCGTGACCGGCGGGATCATCGTTGGCGCAGTCGTCCTGGATCGGTGGCGGGAACGGGTGCCTGAGGTTCTTGATTAATGGCGTGGGGCCCCACCCCCACGCGCGCTTCTGGCCGCTCGCTCCCTCGCGGTGTCTCCGCTCTTCTCCGTGCTCTCCAGCTCTTCTCGCGTGTCCTCGCTCTTCTAGCTCTTCTCCGTGTCCTCGTTCTGCATTGCCAAACGCCTGACGCATTTGGTTGACAGTCGAACAAAATCGGTACATTGTTGCCCGAATTCGAACGCTTATCGGTTCATTCGTCCCAGGCTGGGCGCGAATGAACCGGTTCGACCTCGTGTCACTTTGCTCGTCGTCGTGAAAAATGCGGCCGAGGTAACGACTCGAACGCCGGGAGGATCTATGAGGGAGGGTTTGAGAAAGCGAATACTGGCGCTTGCCCTGTGTACGGTATGGGGCATCGCGGCACCAGCGTCGGCGCAGATCACCACCGGTGCCGTCACCGGCACGAGTCACAGACGCGCAAGGCGGCGTGGTCCCGGGCGCGGCGGTCATCATCGTCAGCGAGGCGCAGGGCACCAAGACCTCGCCCGTCGTCACCAACGCCGAAGGACAGTACGTCATTCCGAACGTCACCCCGGACACGTACACCGTCCAGGTCACGATGAACGGCTTCCGAACGCTGTCGCGGCAAGGCGTCAAGGTCAGCGGCGGCGACCGCGTCGTGGTCGAAGCCCTGGTGCTCCAGGTTGGCGGCACCACTGAAAGCGTCACCGTGACGGCAGAGTCCCCGATGCTCCAGGCGGCGACCGGCGAGCGATCGTCGGCGTTGACGCGCATGCAACTCGAGGACCTGCCGATCTCACAGCACACCTTCCTCGAGTTCATCAACGATCCAGATCGGCGTCGACGCGCGGCGGCAGAATCAGGACGGGCAGCGCACCGGCGGCGGCGGTCAGGACAACGTCATGATCGACGGCATTTCCGCCATCGACACCGGCAACAACGGCATCATGGGCGGTCTGAACCTCCCGCAAGCCGCGATCGCCGAGGTCAAGCTGCTCACCTCCGGGTATCAGGCCGAGTACGGCCGCTCGAGTGGCCTGCAGATCTCGGCGGTCACGCGCGGCGGCTCGAACCGCTTCAGCGGACAATTCTACGATTACGAACGGAACTCGGACTGGAACGCGAACACCTGGCAGGCGCGGCTGAACGGCCAGCCCCGGCCCGTGAACAAGTCGCGCGACTGGGGCTACGTGATCGGCGGCCCGGTCGGCAAGCCCGGCGGCAACAACAAGCTGTTCTTCTTCTACACCCACGAGTACCGTCCGCGCACGGCCGGCAACACGGTTGAGAACTACCGCATGCCGACCGCCGAGGAACGCCGCGGCGATTTCTCGCAGACGCTCGACAACAACGGCGCGCTCTACAACCTGATCTACGACGCGTCGACCGGCCAGCCCAAGACGAACTGCTCGGCCACCATCCAGACCGCCTGCTTCCAGGACGGCGGCGTCGTCGGCAGGATTCCGATCAACCGCCTCTACGGCCCGGGCATGGCGATGCTCAACCAGTACCCGCTGCCCAACAATCCGCAGATCGCCGGCCGCAACTACAACTACTCGGTGACGCTGCCGGTGCAGGAGCTGCTGACGTACAGCCCGACCCTCCGCTTCGACTTTCAGGCGACGCAGAACCTGCGCGCGACGTGGAAGTTCAGCGGACAAAGCGAACGCGTCGTCCCGGGCTTTACAACGAACGGCAGCAACGCGCGCGCGCTGCCGGGCTTCACCGACAGCATCAACAAGTTCCCGCTGTCGTTCAACACGTCTGGCACGGTCAACTACACGATCAACAACACGACGTTCCTCGAGGGGACCTACGGCATCAACCAGAACCGTCTCGGTACGCCGCTCGATCTCGCCCTACTCGAACAAGAACAACGTGGTCTGTCCGCCGGACCTCGCCTCACAGATTGCCAACTGCACGCTCGGCAAGATTGCGACCCTGTTCCCGGATGCCGGCGTCGTCGATCCCGGCTTCTACGAGTACAGCGCGCTGCAGCAAATCGGCACGCCGTTCTTCGAAGACGGCCGCATCCTCCTTCCGCCGCAGATCAACTGGGGCACGACGCGCATCGGCTCGACGCCGCCCAGCCTGAACTACCCTGGCTGGTTGAACATCAACCGGATCCAGCAGTTCGCGGGGAGCATCACCAAGGTGCACGGATCGCACACCTTCAAGGCGGGCGCGTACTTCGAGCACAGCTACAAGGCGCAGAACACGGGCGGCAACCTGTTCCAGGGCACGCTCAACCTCCAGGTCGACACGAACAACCCGCTCGAGAGCACGTTCCCGTTCTCGAACGCCGCGCTCGGCATCTTCTCCAACTACGCCCAGGGCTCGAAGTTCGTCGAAGGCAACTTCTACTACAACAGCTTCGAGTGGTACATCCAGGACAACTGGAAGATCAGCCCGCGGCTGACGATGGACTACGGCATCCGGTTCGTGACGATGGGGCCGTACGTGGACACGCTGCAGCAGGTCGCGAACTTCTTCCCCGACAAGTGGAGCGCGTCGCAGGCGCCGGTGCTCTACGAAGCCGGCTGCGTCGGCGGCGTGAATCCGTGCGCCGGGAACAACCGGCAGGCCAAGGACCCGCGCAACGGCGCGCTCCTCGGCGTGGGCAGCCAGTCGCTCATCGGCCAGGTCATCATCGGCACGGGCGATTTCGCCAACGGCATGGTGCGTGCGGGCAACGGCATCGACAAGGCCGGCTACACCTTCCCGCGGTTCGTCGGCGGGCCGCGGTTCGGCGCTGCCTACGACGTCAGCGGCAACCAGCAGCTCGTCGTGCGCGGATCGGCCGGGCTCTACTTCGATCGGCCCGACGGCAACACGGCGTTCGCCACCGTCGCCAACCCGCCCACCGCGACGAGCCTCACACAGCAGTGGGGCCAACTCTCCGACCTCGCGAACAGCCAGTTCGCGTTCGGGCCGGTGCCGACGATCGGGGTCTTCCAGTACGACGCGGCCATTCCGAAGGACTTCCAGTGGAACCTCGGATTCCAGACCGTGCTGCCCTGGGCGTCGTCGATCGACGTCTCCTGGGTCGGTCACCACGCGTTCGACGTCCTCGCCAACACCCAGAACCAGAACGGCGTGAACTTGAACACGATCGATGTCGGGACCACGCTGACGTCAGCGGGACAGGATCCCACGCAGGCCCCGGGCACGGCGCTCAACAACAACCTCCTGCGTCCGTTCCGAGGCTACTCGAACATCAACGTGCAGATGCCGATCTGGCACCGGACGTTCCACTCCCTCCAGCTGTCGTGGACGCGCCGGTGGCGCAACGGGTTCTCGTTCCAGGTCAACGACACCTGGACGCTCTACGACAAGGGCAACGTCATGTTGCCGGGGCCGCAGCTCCGGTTGATCCATGGCGCCGACGGCACATACTCGGAGAGCCCCGATCAGGCGATCGCCGAAGAGCTCTTCGCAGATCAGGGCACGCCGACGCACATCATCGTCGTCAACGGCACGTGGGACCTGCCCGACGTTCCGAAGAGCAACAAGTTCATGACGGGGATCGGCGCCGTGCTCAACGACTGGCAGTTGTCCGGTATCTTCCGGGCGGACTCCGGTGTGCCGTATGACGTCGGCTACAGCTACAACACCGGCCCGACGGGTCAGTCCCTGACCGGATCACCCGACTACACGGCGCGGATTGTCGTCAACGATCTCGGCGCCCTCGGCTCGGGGTGCTCGAGCGACCAATACCAGCAGATCAAGAACACGATGGTTCCTGGCGTTGGCGTCTCGCCGGTCACGACGGCGGCGCTCTCCGGGCCGCAGGTGGGCAGTCGCGGCCTCGAATCCGGCCGTTTCCTGCTGACCGGCTGCAAGGATCACCGCGTCGACCTGGCGATTCAGCGCACGATCCGGCTCGGCGGCAGCAGGAACATCCAGTTGCGGGCGGACCTCTACAACGCCTTCAACACGGTCATCTACAACGGACGCGCGACCGGGATTCAGTTCAACAGCACCACCGACATGACCGTGCGCAACTCGCAGTTCCGCGCGGACGGCTCGATGGATCCGGCCAGGACGCAGCCGAACCAGGCGGGCTTCGGCGCCGCGACCTCCGCACTGGCACTCCGATCCGTGCAGCTCGTCATCAAGTTCAACTTCTGAGAAGAGCGAGGACACGGAGAAGATCCAGGAGAGCACGGAGAAGACCAGAAGCGGGTGGGGCATGTCCCCACCCGCTTTTTTTGGGGACAGAACGAGGGCACGGAGGAAGTGCTGGAGGACACGGAGAAGGGCTCGAGCGGTTTCCGATTCCATGTAGCTGTCGGTCAGCCGAGTCCGTCGGTACGTTGTGTCGAGCATCAGGCGCCCGTGAGCCCCGTGTGAACGTGATCGGACGCTCCGTCAGTCGGCAGCCGTGCTCTTCGCGTCGGCACTCCTCGGCGCCTGCGGTGCGCCTCGCCCTCGCCGGCGCCCCCGCAGCCGGCCACACCCTCGCCGCCGCCGACCTTCAGCAAGGACATCGCGCCCATCCTGTTCGAGCAGTGTGCGCCCTGCCATCGGCCGGGGCAGCCGGCGCCATTCAGCCTGCTGAGTTTTGCGGATGCCGGGCCGCGCGCGGATGACATCGCCGAGGTCACGCGCGATCGACACATGCCTCCGTGGCTGCCTGAGCCGGGCCACGGGGAGTTCATCGGCGAGCGGCGTCTCCAGCCCGCCGCGATTGAAGTGATTCAGCGCTGGGTGCGCGAGGGCGCGGCTGAGGGCAACCCTGCGGATCTGCCTCGCGCTCCAGTCTGGCCGGACGGCTGGCAGCTCGGTCAGCCGGACCTCGTGGTCACACCACGCGAGTACATCGTGCGTCCGGGCGATCGCGATGTGTTTCGAAACCTGGTGCTGCCGGTCTCGCTGCCGTCTCATCGCTTCGTCCGTGCGATCGAGTTCCGGCCCGGCACGGCGTCGCTCGTCCACCACGCCGTGATCAGTATCGATCGCACACGAGCGGCGCGGCGCCGCGACGGCGTGGACGGACAGCCCGGCTACGACGGCATGATCACGCAAGGCGCGCAGAATCCCGATGGCCATTTCCTCGGCTGGACGCCCGGACGCGGTCCCATCGTGGCGCCGGCCGGGATGCCGTGGCGGCTCGACGCCGGCAGCGATCTCATCGTGCAGCTGCATCTGTTGCCGCAGAAGACCCCGCAGACGGTGCGCCCCAGCGTCGGTCTGTTCTTCAGTGACACGCCGCCGCGCCACGTGCCGATGATGATCAAGCTGGGATCGAAGGCGATCGCGATTCCCGCGGGCGAGCGCCGGTACGAGATCTCGGATACGTACACGCTCCCGGTGGACGTTGATCTCCTGAGCGTGTATCCCCACGCGCATTACCTTGGCCGGGAGATGCAGGCGACGGCGGCGCTGCCAGATGGCACGACGCGTCCGCTGCTGCTGATTCGCCACTGGGACTTTCACTGGCAGCAGGACTATCGCTACGTCGCACCGATCTCGCTGCCTCGCGGCACGACGCTCTCGATGCGATTCACTTACGACAATTCGGCCGACAACGTGCATCGGCCGCGCGGCCCTGTACGACCCGTGATGTACGGCCCCGAGTCGTCCGACGAGATGGGCGATCTGTGGCTCCAGGTGCTGCCGCGGTCGCCGGCGGACGCGGCCACGCTCGTCAAGGCCTTCGCCGAGCGTGAGACGCGGGCGAACGTCGTCGCGGCTGAGCTCCTGGCGGCCCGATTTCCTGACAACGCCCGGCACCAGTTGTTCCTTGGCGGCAGCTATGTGGATGCGGGCCGGGCGGCCGAGGCCGTGCCTCCTCTCGAACGCGCGCTGAAGCTCGATCCTCGATCGGCAAGCGCGCACAACTATCTGGGCGGCGCGCTCCTCCTGCAGGGCCGGGCGGCCGACGCCGTTCGTCACCTGCGCCAGGCGGCCGCGCTCGATCCGCGCGACGAGCGCCTGCCGTTCAACCTCGGCAACGCGCTCAACGTCGCAGGACAGCCGGCCGAGGCCGCACGCGCGTTCGAACGCGCGCTCTCAATCAATCCGGATTTCGCCGAGGCGCACGATAACCTCGGCGTCTTTCTCTTGTCGCAGAACCGCGTCGCCGAGGCGCTCGTCCATTTGCAACGCGCAGTGGAACTCGCTCCTGGATTGCCGGACCCGCACAACGATCTCGGGGCGGCGCTCGCCCAGGCCGGCAAACTCGACGAAGCGATCGCGCACGTCCGGCGCGCGCTGGAAATCAGCCCGGATCACGCGCCGGCCCGACAGAATCTCGCGATTCTCTTGAAGCGGCCGGTGAGGTCCGGAGTGAGACGTGCGCGGGAGGTCCGGAGTGAAGGGCGCGGGAGGTCCGGCGTGAAAGGCGCATGAGGTCCGGGAGCGCTCGTAGCGCGCCTCGGGCTTGGAGGCGCGACGACTCGCGGGCGAGGTCCGGGGTGAGCAGCGTTTGAAGTCCGGCGAGCTCGAGGTCCTGCCGCCCCGGACCCCGACCCGCTGCCTGGACCTCAAGTGCGTTTCACTCCGGACCTCAGGTGCTTTTCACGCCGGACCTCGAGTGCCTTTTGGCTCCGGACCTCGTGCGCCCTTCACACCGGACTTCAGATGATCTTCTGATCCGTGGCTCTAACCCCGATATCCAAGCAGGAGACGCGGCAGCACGAGCGTCAGCCACGGGAACGCCGCGACGAGTGCCAGGCCCGCGAGGAGGGCCCAGAGGTACGGCATGTAGCTGCGGCTGACGTCGTCCAGATCGACGCGCCCGACGCCTGCCGCGATCGACAGACCGACGCCGATCGGCGGCAGGAAAAACGCGATGCCCATCGCCGCGACGATGACGACGCCGTAATGCACGGGATCGAGTCCGACAGCGCGGCTGATCGGAAAGAGGATGGGACCGAAGATCAGAAGCGCCGGAAGACCCTCGAGGAGCGCGCCGATCAGCACGAAGACGCCGACGGTGATCGCGAGAAAGGCCGTGCGGCCGGCACCGGCGCTGACGATCCAGTCGCCAAGAAACTGCGGCACCCATTCGCGCACGAGGATCCACGCGAACGCCGACGCCGCGCCCAGCACCCACAGCGTCGTCGCCGTCACCGCACCGCTCTGCGTCAGCTGTCTCACGACCGTCTGGCGGGGCAACCCGCCCAGCCACAGCCCGGCGACGAAAGCGTAGACGACGGCGATCAACGCCGCCTCCGTAACTGTCGTGGCGCCGCTGAAGATGCCGCCGAAGAGAATGATCGGCAGGCCGAGCGGGACGATGGCGCGCCGGCTGGCGCGCGCGAAATCGGCCGCCGAGGTGCGTCCGCTCACTGGCCACGCATGCCGGCGGGCCCGCCAGGCAATGAGCGCGATCAGCGCGCCGGCGAGAATGAACGCCGGCACGAAGCCCGCCAGAAAGAGCGTGACGATCGAGATGTTCACGAGCGATCCCAGCACCACCATCGTCAGACACGGCGGCACGAGAATGCCCATCGCCGAGGCCGCCGAGACGATGCTCACCGCTTCTGGTCCCGAATAGCCCGCCCGTCGCATCGACGGCACCAGCAGCGAGCTGATCGCCGAGACATCGGCGGCGGTCGATCCAGAAATCCCCGAGAACAGAATCTCGGCGACGACCGCGACCATGCCAAGGCCACCGCGAACGCGACCGACGATCGCCTTGGCGAGATCGACGATCCGCTCGGAGATCCCGCCGGACTCCATCAGCCCGCCGGCCAGGATGAACAGCGGAATGGCGAGCAGCACGAAGGCGTCCACGCCACCCAGGATCTTGATCGGCACGATGATGAGGCTGACGCCGCCGATGCCGATGAGATACGTCAGCGACGTCAGGGCCAGGGTGAATGCGAGCGGCAGGCCGAGCGCAGCCGTCGCCAGAAACCCGGTGACGAGGACCGCGAGCGGTGGCGCGTGACCAAGAATGGGAATCAGCACCGAGGCGATGACGAACGCGGCGCTGCCGAGCGACCAGGCGAACGACGTTCGGTCCCGCCAGACTGCCAGCCCTTCGTGGCGCAGTTGCTGCATCAGAACCACGGACATCAGCAGCAGGGAGAGCGGCAGGACGATCGAGATCGTCGCGCCCGAGAGGCCGCTTGCGGGAAGACGCTCGCCGGCGCTGACGATCGTCAACCGAGCCGCTGGCGCGATGAGGCCGAGAAAGAACACGATCAGGACGAGGCGCAGTCCGCGATCGATCGCCAGACGCTGCGGCGGAGAAAACAGGCGAAGGAGGGCGGTGACGCGCGGGTGGTGGCCGTCCCTGAGCGCCAGGACGCCGCCGACGCACATCAGCCAGACCAGTAGCAGGCGCGCGATCTCTTCGGTCCACGGAATGGGCCGATGCAGGACGTGACGACCGAGGACCTGCAGACCAACGACGGCGGCTTGAGCCACCACAAGGAGGGCGACCGCCGACTGGAGCACACGATCGGCGCGAGAGACGACGCACCGGCTCGGACATCACGCGCGAATCGCCTCGAGCCACGAGGTGGCTCCGAGCGTCCGCGCTTCGGACTCCCAGAGCTGTTCGGCGCTACGCTGGAACCCGGTGGCGTCGATCTCGCGGATCGTCATGCCACGCTTGCTCAGTTCTGTGAGCGCTGCAGCATCCTCCTGCGATCCCATGGCGCGCTGATGCCGCGCGGCATCCAGTGCGGCCCGTTCGATCGGCGCCCGCAACTCGGCAGGGAGGCGCGCGAGCCCCACCGTTGACGCCCACAGGCCGAGCACTCCCGCGATGTGCCGTGTCTGCGCCATGTGGTGCGCGATTTCGTAGAATCGCTGCTGCAGCGTCGTGCTGGCATCGTGCTCGTAGCCGTCGATGACGCCCGTCTGCAGCGACGTGTAGACCTCACCAAACGCCATCGGCGTCGGGCTCGCGCCCATCAGTTCGACGGCCTTCACGTAGATTGGCGATTGAATCGTCCGGAGCTTGAGACCGGCAAGGTGCGCGGGTTCGCTCACGTCACGCGAACGGGTGATCACATTTCGGAACCCGAACGAGTCGCCCCACGCGATCGGCCGCATCCGCACGGTGCGATCGAGGTAGACGGCCGCCTCCTGTCCGATCGGCCCGTCGACGACGCGGTGGACGTGCGACCAGTCGCGCCACATGAACGGGAAATCGAACACCTGCAGTTTCGGCGCGACGCTGCCCCAGATCGCGGTGCCTGAAACCATGAAATCGACGAGGCCTTCCTGCAACTGCTGGACGACTTCGCGCTCCTGACCGAGGGTATTGCTCGAAAAAACGCGGACCGTGACGGCGCCTCCCGTCGCGGCCTCGGCCAACTCACGAAAGGTGTTGCCGAAGACGTGGAGCGCAGTGACTCCGCTCGACATCGAATGGGAGAGCCGCAGCACGATCCTTCCGCGCTCGCCGCCGGCGCGGCAGCCTGCCGCGAGCGCCGACCCGCCGAGCCCGGCGAGAAACGCGCGGCGGTCGAGGCGGGTGGGCACGGGGCCACATTATTGTCTGGTGCACCCGAGGTCCGGAGTGGAAAGCGCGGGAGGTCCGGAGTGAAAAGCGACGGCGGAAGGTCCGGAAGTTGAAGTGCGCGGGAGGTCCGGCGTGAAAGGCGCATGAGGTCCGGGGCGCTCGTAGCGCGCCTCGGGCTTAGAGGCGCGACGACTCGCGGGCGAAGTCCGGGGTGAGCAACGCTTGAAGTCCGGCGATGCTCGAGGTCCCGCCGCCCCGGACTCCGACCCGCTGCCTGGACCTCACGTGCGTTTCACTCCGGACCTCAGGTGCTTTTCACGCTGGACCTCGAGTGCCTTTTACTCCGGACCTCGAGCGCCCTTCACTCCGGACTTCAGATTGTCGCTGTCGCTGTCGTGCCTGTCAGTGGAGCCGGAATTCCAGCGACAGACCACGGCGACCGGCACGGCGCGCCCATCGAGATTGCCCGGCTGGAAGCTCCACTGGCGGATGGCGATGAGCGCCTGCTCGTCCAGATCGGGATCGAGACCGAGAATCACACGGGCTTTCTCGACTGAGCCGTCCGTCCCGACGACGGCCTGGACGACGACCTGGCCCTGGACTTTGGCGCGCATCGCCGCCGACGTGTACTTCGGCTGCACCATCCGAATCGCTCGTGGCATCCGCACGCCGGGCGTGCCCTGTGCGACGGCGTCCTTCGCAAAATCGTCATCCGGCACCAGGGCCGACAGATCCGGTGGCGGCGGTGGTGGAGGAGGCGGCGGTGGTGGCGCCGCCACCTGCCCGCTCGCGGGAGGCGTCGGGGGCGCGGGAGGAACCGGGGGCACCTGCGGCGCCGACGATGGTGGTGATGGTGGGAGCGGCGGCGCGCCAACCTGGTCGTTTGACGGCGGCGTCGGTGGCGCCGGAGGTGCAGGCGGTGTCGGCGGCGCGGGTGGTACGCCTTGGACGTCGATGCCGGCAGCGGTCAGGGCAGGTTGCGCAGATGGCGGCACGACGAGCGCGAGCTGGACCGATGACGGCGGGGCTGGTACCGACGCCGACACGGGAACCGGGCGGATGATTGAAGCGATCGTCGCGAGAAAGAGCGCCGCGACAGCGAGGAGAGCGGCAACCGGTCTGGACAGCGACATGGGATGACTCCCTTTCCATTCGAGCACACGCATCACACGGCGTTCGGCATTCTTCCCGCGCGCCATCGCCGTCGACCAGACGACGCGCCGCGGTCGCCGGCGAACGACGACGAAGAAGTCGAGCAGGATTTGCGCGTACCGTGCGGGCTCGACGCCCGTCGAGAGCGCCGCCGCGTCGCTCGCCTCTTCAGCCAGATGCGAGAGGCGCCGGCGCAACCACCAGGCGAACGGGTTCGGCCAGTTGACGGCGCGGTACGCGAGCGCGAGCCGCTCGGTGAACGGGTCGTGGCGCAGCACGTGCGAAAGCTCGTGAACGAGAACGGCGTCGAGCGTCGCCGCTGGCCACTCACGCCAGTTGGCAGGCAACACCAGCGCGGGACGCCAGACGGACGTCGTCACCGGCACATCGATGCCGTCCGATTCGAGCAGGCGCACCGATCGATCCAGCCCCAGATTCGAAGCGTGTCCGGCCAGGCGTTCGAGGACGTCGCGATCGGCAACCGACGCCGCAGTTCCATTCGAGGCGAAGGGCCGCCAGCCACCCGCGCCCGGCCCGTACCGAGAGTGCCACCACGCCGAGGACGTAGACGAATAGAAGGACCAGCGGCATCGGGAGCGATGCCGGCGCCGCTGTCTCCACGCTCTGGATGCTGAACGGCGACGCGATCTGCACGTTCGCCAGGGTGGTCGCCGGCGTCAAGACGAAGAGCGGCAGAGGCACCGTGAGATCAGGCAGGAGCCAATCAGCGAGCGGCAGCAGCAGCGCGGCGCACAGGACGAACGTCCACACGCGCAGGCGGGCTGCCGGGTGTTTCACGCGAAGGATGGCGAGGGTCGCCGCCGCCAATGCCGCGAGCGCCATGGTCCGCACGGTGGCATCAGCGAGGCCGAACAACACCGCCCGTGCCGTGCCGTCCCAGTTGTCGAGGCTCATCGTCGTGCCTTCCTGGCCTGTGCGACCCGTTGCGCGATCCGTTCCAGTTCCTGCTCACTCAGCACGTCGTCGTTGACGAGACCGACCACGAGCGCCTCGGCCGATCCGCCGCAGAAGCGATCGATCAGTTGCCGCACCGCGCGCGTCGCCACCGACACTGCCGGCTGCACCGCGCGGTACAGGAAGGTGCGCCCGTCGACTGAGTGCGTCACGTAGCCCTTGGCTTCGAGACGGCGCAGCACCGTGCGCACGGTCGATTCCTTCATCGGCCACGATCCGGCCAGCGCCTCGCGGCACGCCTCGGCGGTCGCCGTGACCTTGAGACCAGACGTAATCCATGACGGCCTGTTCGGCCAGTCCGAGCGAGCGGTGACGCGGGGCCTTTGTGCGAGTCATTGTAACGTTACAAGTTGTAGCGTACGACGAAAGACATGTCAAGGGCGCGAGGTCCGGAGTGAAGGCGCGGGAGGTCCGGAGTGAAAGGCACGGGAGGTCCGGAGTGAAAGGCGCGGGAGGTCCGGGGTGAAGGGCGCGGGAGGTCCGGAGTGAAAGGCACGGGAAGTCCGGAGTGAAATGCGCGGGAGGTCGGAGTGAAGGGCGGGAAGTCCGGAGTGCGGCGCGGGAGGTCCGGAGTACGGGCGCGGGACGTCCGGAGTGATAGGCGCGGAGGTCGTGAAGCGCGGGAGTCTGGCGTGAAAGGCGCGGGAGGTCGGGCGTGAAGGGCGCGGGACCGGAGCTGAAGGCGTGGGAGGTCCGGACTCCAAGGGCGCGTCACGCCGAACGTCACGCTGTTCAGTGACCATCTTGCAATGACAGGCGCTCGCGTGATCGCGATGTCGAGCGCCGCGCGGCGAGACCGCGGCGGGCGTGGCGTCTGCGGTCCAATCGCGCGACTGTCGAGGCCCAGAGCCGGACGGGGCGGGGGTCGCGGGCCTCAAGGGCGCTTCACGCCGTACTCAAGAGCCCTGCACGCCGAACGTCAAGCGCCGTCAGGACTGCACTAAAGGCGCGTTCACGCCGGACTTCAAGCGCTGATCACGCCGGACGCTCGCCGTTCACCGCGACGTCAGACTGTCGCTGCTGCGACTGCCGTCCTCGTCTCGGCCATCGGCGTTCAGACAGTTGAAGATTTCGCGGTAGAACGCCGGGTGCTCTCGCCATGTAGGCGAGGACACCAGCCGCCCGTCGCGCATGGCTTCGCGCGCGACGTAGCGGCCGCCGCAGGTCTCAACCTCGAGGCGGATGTGCTCGTAGCAGGTGACCGTCTTGCCTTTCGCGAGGCCGGCGGCGGCGACCAATTGGATGCCGTGGCAGATCGAGAAGATCCATTTCTCCTGTCGATCGAACTCGCGAAGCGTCTCCAGCAGTCCGGCGTCGTTGCGCAGGTACTCGGGCGCGCGGCCGCCGATCAGCATCACGGCCTCGTAGTCGGCGACGTTGATCTCCGGGAAGGTCAGGTCCGACTCCATCACGTAGCCGGGCCCTTCCTTGTAGGTGTCCCAGCCGGGCTCGAAGTCGTGCATCACGAGATTCAGCCGGCGCTTGGACGGCGCCGCGACCCTGCGTCTCGTAGCCTGCCTCCTGAAAGCGATGGACCGCAAACCACGTCTCATAGCTCTCGCCGCCGTCGCCAGTGACAATCAGGATCCGTTTCGTCATAGCGACATGGTAACTGAGAACGGCGTGATCAGCACTCGACGTCCGGAGTGAAGAGTCCGAGTGAAGGCACTCGAGGTCCAGAGTGGAAAAGCGCTTGAAGTGCGGAGTGAAACGCGCTCGAGGTCCGCAGTGAAGGGCTCTCGAAGTCCAGAGTGAAACGCGCTCGAAGTCCAGCCTGGGTGCCCGACCTCGTGCCAGCCGCCTGGACCTCGAGCGACGTTCACTCCGGACCTCCCGCGCTTTTCACCCCCGGACTTCGAGCGCCCTTTACCCCGGACCTCACGCGCATTTCACTCCGGACCTCGCCCGCGAGTCGTCGCGCCTCCAAGCCCGAGGCGCGCTACGAGCGCCCCGGACCTCACGCGCTCACTCCGGACCTCAAGCGCATTCACTCCGGACTTCGCCCGCGAGTCGTCGCGCCTCCAAGCCCGAGGCGCGCTACGAGCGCCCTCGGACCTCGAGTGTCCTTATCTCAGGAACGCCTCGGGCAGTCCCCCATCGACCGGAATCACGTGCCCGGTCGTGCGTCCGCTCAGGTCGCCGGCCAGGAACACGATCGCGTTGGCGCAGTCGGCCGG
Organism: uncultured Acidobacteriota bacterium; assembly: GCA_963816795.1. GTDB lineage: Bacteria > Acidobacteriota > Vicinamibacteria > Vicinamibacterales > SCN-69-37 > CAWFLT01. The sequence continues at coordinate 105,580 of CAWFLT010000016.1, forward strand.
CATGATCGGCCGGCGCGTGATCGTGCGCTGTGCGTAGAAGTTCGCCAGCTTGCCGCGCAGCGCTTCGGTCGACTCGTCGTCCGTGAAGTCGATCTTGTATTTCTTGAGCGACACCATGACGCGGTCGCGCGGGAACATCGACGAGCCGGCGACGACGGTCGCCGGCGCGATGCCGTTGACGCGAATGTCGGGCCCGAGGCCGATCGCCAGCTCGCGGATGAGGTGATTGATCGCGGCCTTGCTGACGTCGTACGGCTCGCTGCCGCTCTTGGGCACGACCGCGTTCGCCGAGCTCGTCAGGACGATCGACGCGGCCAGGCCCTGGGCCTTGAGCACGGCGGCCGCCTCCTGCGCGAGCACGTGGTTGCTCGTGACGTTGATGCTGAGCGCCTGGCCCCACACCGTTTCGGCGGGAGTCGACGGATCCGGCGTCGGATAGATCGCCGCCGTGTTGATCACCGCGTCGAGACCGCCGAAGCGCAGCACGGTCGCCTTGATCGCCGCGCGCATGCTCTCGCGCGACGTCAGGTTGAGCTCGGCGGCCATCACTGCGTCGGCCGACGAGGCGGCCGCCGCTTCCTTGGCCGCCTCTTCGGCAGCGGCCAGATTCAGGTCGGCGACGACGACGTGCGCGCCTTTGCGGGCGAGCTGCAACGCGACTTCGCGTCCGATGCCGCTGGCGCCGCCGACGACCAGCGCGATCTTGCGGCTGAATTCCTTCTCCGGCGGCATCCGCTGGAGCTTGGCCTCTTCGAGCGCCCAGTACTCGATGCGGAATGCCTCGGAGCGGGGCAGCGCCACGTAGTTGTGGAACGTCTTGAACTGCGCGTTCTGCTCGGGACGCCGCGCCTGCCAGTACGTCTTCGCGTTGCTGCTCTCGTCCTCGAGCGCGTTGGCGCCGGCCATCACGTGAATCGCGTTGACGAAGAACTCGGTCGTGATGCGGGCCTCGCGCTTGTCTTTGGCGAACCCGAAGAGCCCGAGGCCGGAGATCAGCACGACGGACGGGTCGGAGCCGCGCTGCGCCGGCGACGCCGGCTCGGCAAACGCCTTGTAGTACTCCGCGTAGTCCTTGCGGTACTGGGTGACGCGCTCCTGGATCTTCGCTTTCAGCGCGTCCAGGTCTTCGCTCGCCGGATTCCACGGCACGAACATCGGCGAGATGCGCGTGCGCAGGAAGTGGTCCGGGCAGCTCGTGCCCATCGTGCAGAGATCTTCCGCCCACTTCGAGTTGGCGAAGGCGAGCGCCTCGTCGGAGGGATCGAAGTGCCCGATCGTGCGCCGGCTCGAAGACGCCGCGCCGCGCAGGTAGGGGAGGATCGCCGCCGCCGTCGCCTCGCGATCGATCGTCGCCGCCGGCACCGCGACGCCGCCGAACTGCGGCCGGCCGGCGCGCTTCTCGTGCTCGTGGATGAACTCGCCCATCTGTTCGATCGTCATCAGGCTGCTGAGGTAGGCCTCGCGCTGCGTCTTGCCCCAGGTGAAGAGGCCGTGGCTGCCGAGAATCAGGCCGTCGGCATCCGGCTTCGCCTCGACCGCGCGGCGCAGCATCAGCGCCAGCTCGAACCCGGGCCGCTGCCACGGCACCCAGATGATCTTGCGGCCGTACTTCTTGTTGAACTCCTCGATCTTCTTCTCGCCGTTGGCGCTGGCGGCCAGCGCGATCGCCCAGTCGGGATGCAGGTGATCGACGTGGTCGTGCGGCAGAAACGCGTGCAGCGTGCGTGTCGATCGACGACGCGACGCGGTTGTCGCCGAAGGCGCAGAGCGGGTAGTACCCGACCATCTCGTCTTCGTGCGCTTCGCCGCGGTAGCGATCGATGAGCGCCTCGAGCTTGTCCATGTAGAGGACGGCAAAGCCGGACGTCTTGATCGACCGCAGGTCGCCGCCGCTGCCCTTGACCGCCAGCACGCGCGCCGCCTTGCCGCTGACCGGATCGATCAGATCGAACTTCGAGCTGGTGTTGCCGCCGCCAAAATTCGTGATGCGAAGATCGGCGCCGAGCAGGTTGGAGCGATAGCGCAGCAGCTCGAGCGGCTGGCTCTCGAGCGCCTGCCGCTTCCTTGTCGTCCCACAAATCCTGCAAAAGTCCCGACGCCGCCACTGCCTTAGACACCCATGACCTCCACGTACTGTTGAAACCGCCGGTAATGCTGTTGCCACCGGTCGGTCGCGACCGGCTCGAACCGTTCCAGCGGGAAAGATCGTTCGATGATGTTCCGGGCTTCGGCGAGCGAGCTCACCGTTCCCGTCGCGAGCATCTGCATCGCGATGTTGCCGAGCGCGGTCGCCTCGACCGGGCCGGCGAGCACGGTCCGCCCGGTGGCGTCCGCCGTGAACTGATTCAGCAGCCGGTTGCGCGATCCGCCGCCGACGATCCGGATCGTCGTGTAGCGATGTCCGCTCAGTTCCTCGAGCGACTCGAGGACGGCGCGGTACTTGAACGCCAGGCTCTCGAGAATCGAGCGCGCGTAGCCGGACTGGCCCGAGGGCTCCGCCTGGCCGGTCTGCCGGCAGTAGGTCGCGATCGCCGTCGGCATGTCCTGCGGGTGAAAGAACCCGCTGTGGTCCGGATCGAAGAGCGATCGGAACGCATGCTGGTCGTCGCGCGCGGCCGTCAGCAGGTCGTCGTACGACGACGGCTGGCCGGCTTCGTTCCAGCGCCGCATGCACGCCTGCAGCAGCCACAGGCCGCCGATGTTCTTGAGCAGCCGCGTCGTGCCGCAGACGCCGCCTTCGTTGGTGAAATTGAGCTCCCGCGCCCTGGCGGAAATCACCGGCGCCGGTACTTCAGCGCCGAGCAGCGACCACGTGCCCGAGCTGAGGAACGCGCCGCCGCCGTCCGTATAGACCGCGGCGAACGCCGATCCGGTGTCGTGACAGGCCGGGCGCGACGACCGGCGTGTCGGCGAGCGAGGGCGAGACGCTCTCGCGGATGCCGCCGACGACGGCGCCCGGCTCGACGAATCGGCTGGAACAGTCGCGCCGGCAGACCGAGCTCGCCGAGCGAGCTGCGTGCTCCAGGTCCGCGTTCGCGCATCCACCAGCTGCGTCGTCGTCGCGTTGGTGAATTCGGACGCAGAGCCGGCCGGTGAGCCAGTAGTTGAGCAGGTCTGGAATCGTGACGAACGCGGTGGCGGCGTCGAGCAGCCGCGGCGTCGACCGCTTGGCGGCGTACAACTGGAAGAGCGTGTTGAACGGCAGGAACTGGATGCCGGTGACGCTGTAGATGCGCTCGGCGGACACGTGCCGGAACACTTCGTCCTGAATCCCGTCGGTGCGGGTGTCGCGGTAGTGATACGGGTTTTCGAGCAGGTTGCCGGTTTCGCCGAGCAGCGCGTAGTCGCAGCCCCAGGTGTCGAGGCCGACGCTGGCCAGGCTGATGTCCGAGACGAGCTCGAGGCCCTTCCGCATCTCGTGCCAGAGCCGGAGGATGTCCCACTGGAGCGCGCCGTTGTTGCGGACCGGTTCGTTGGGGAAGCGGTAGATGTCCTTGAGCACGAGCACGCCGCCGTCGAGCCGGCCGAGGATGGCGCGGCCGCTTTCGGCGCCGAGGTCGAATGCGAGGAAGCGCGCGCTCATCGATCCGACGACTCCTACCGGCCGCGTCGCACGCCAGCGCATTCGCGTCGCGCGGCTCGGCCGGGCAGGCGTGCGAACAGCGCGCAACCAGCATACGCTCGTGCATTCGGAAACGCCAACTCGATTCACGCCTCGCCAGCGCGTTGCGCATGACGGCGGAGATCCCGACGCCTGGAGCTCGCACGCCGCTCGCCCGCGGCGCGGAGTGTCTGCTCGTGCAGCGTTTCGCATGGCGATATCGACGGCGACGCTTGACGGACTCTTGCCGACAGCGGTAGCCTCGCGCACGATCAAGCCACTCGCGTCGTACTCAAGAGGAGAGATCGCGTGATTCTGAGATATCGGCTCGTCGTGGCGGCAGCGATTATCGCGCTGGCCGTCTCGGTCCCAGCTCGAGCCCAGGTCGGCGAACAGGCGTCGCTGACGGGCACGCTTACCGACCCACAAGGCGCAGTGCTCCCCGGCGTGACCATGGCGGCGCTCAACACCAGCCACGAACGTGACCCGCACGGGCGTGACGACCGAAGCCGGCGTGTATCTGATTACCGGCCTCGTGACCGGCACCTACAAGGTGACGTACACGATGGCGAGCTTCAAGACCGGTCGCGCGCGAGATCGAGGTGCGCACCGGTGAACGGCTCCGGGTCGACATCAAGCTGGAGCTGGGCGGGCTCACCGACGAGATCAAGGTCGTCGCCGAGACGCCGCTCCTCAACACGACGACGCGCGAGCCGCGCGACCATCATCGACTACCGACAAGGTCACCAACACGCCGCTCAACGGGCAGAACCCGTTCATGTTCGTCTTCGCGGCGCCTGGCGTGCTCGGCGACTCGGCGCGGCCGAGCATCAGCTACCGGCCGTTCGACAACGGCGGCATGGACGGCTTCAACGTCAACGGCGGCGTCGGCGGCAGCAACCGGTTCCTGCTCGACGGCGCGTCGAACACCAACAGCGAGGGCGGCGGCGGCAACCTCGGCTTCGTGCCTTCGCCCGACGCCGTCCAGGAAGTGCGGGTCGACACCAACACCTACGACGCGCAGTTCGGCCGCACCGGCGGCGGCACGGTGAGCGTCAGCGTGAAGAGCGGCACGAACCGGCTCGTCGGGCACCGCGTCCTACATGCACCGCGACAAGAGCCTGAACCAGAACCTCTACCAGAACATCCAGAACAACATTCCAAAGACGGATCTCGTTCCACGTCAACCCGGTGTTCACCATCGGCGGGCCGGTCGATGCTGCCCAAGTACGACGGCCGCAACAAGACGTTCTTCTTCTACAGCTACGAGTTCCTGAAGTCGGCGATTCCCGACAGCGCGAACGCGCAGCGGACGCCGACCGATCTCGAGCTGGCCGGGGACTTCTCGCAGTCGGTCAACGGCATCGCCGGCGGCAACATCTTCGATCCGCTCACCGGGTCAGCCGTTCCCGGGCAACCGGATTCCGGCGTGCAACAGCAGCCCGAACTGCGGCCGGACGATCAGCTGCCTCGATCCGATTTCGGCGGCCTACGCGCAGTACATGGTCGCGGCCGAACGCGACGCCCGACGCGGCAGGGCAACAACTTCATCGCCAGCCCGAACTCGCGCGCTGACGTCTACAACTCGCACCTGGTCCGCGTCGACCACAACTTCGGCGAGGTGCGCTTCTTCTCGCGCTACGGCCACAACGGCCGGCACGAAGATCGCGCCAACACCGGCCGGCAGAACATCGCGGTGACCAACGACGGCCACCACTACCGCTGGAACGACAACCTCAACGGCGATCTGACGTGGTCGATCGGGCCGTCGATGGTCTCGAACCTGAAGGTGGGCTGGACGCGGCACGAGCGGCGCGACCTGAATATCACCGAGGAGTTCGATTCGTCGACGCTCGGCTACGCCGATTCGTACCTCGGGCTGATTCCGCGCACCAACTTCATGCAGCCGATCAGCATCGAACCGACTACAGCGGCGCCGACGTCGGCAGCGCCGGCAACGGGTTCCACACCAACGACCACGTGTTCTCGGTCAACCAGACGCTGACCAAGCTCTGGGGCCGGCACCAGCTGAAGGTCGGCGGCGAGTTCGGCTACAACCTGTTCGCGCAGGGCCTGGCGCGAGAGGGCGCCAACGTCGGGGCGTTCAATTTCACGCGCAACTACACGTCGAACAATCCCGGCGGCCACCGGGCACGCTCGCCGACGGCGGCGCAGGGCAACGCGTTCGCGTCGTTCCTGCATCGGCTACCCGCGCAGCCAGACCATCAACCTGGCGGCGGTGCCCGATCTGCACTTCAACGCCGTGCTATACCGGGCGTCTACGTCCAGGACGACTGGCGATTGAGCGATCGGTTCACGATCAACCTCGGGCTGCGGTACGACTTCGAGACGTCCGGTCTCCGAGCGTGACAACCTGATCGTGGACGGCTTCGACTACACGTCGCAGAACCCGCTCGCGATGCAGTGCACCGGGTGCGCGGCGGCGGCGGCGCGTCCCGACATCGCCGGCAATCGCCCGGACGGCGGCGCGGACCTCGCCAACATGAAGGGCGGCGTCGTGTTCGCCGACGGCGGCGTCTACAACGCCGACCGCGAACAACTTCGGGCCGCGCGTCGGCGTGACCTACCAGTTGACCGAGCGGATGCTGCTTCGCGGCGGCTACGGCAAGACGTTCCTGAACGGGCTCGCGGATCGCGGCACGCAGGCCGGCAACACCCGCGCGACGGCCTACAACCCGTCGAATCAACAACAACCTGACGCCGGCGTCGAACCTCAGCCAGACGCTCGGCCTCCTGTACCCGAACGGGCTGCTCCAGCCGCTCAAGAATTCGCAGGGCCTGGCGACCAACAACGGCACCGGCGTGAGCTTCCACATCGACGACCGCAAGATCCAGGAGTTCCACCAGTACTCCGCCGAGACGCAGTACCAGTTGCCGTGGCGCAGCGTCGTCACGCATGGGCTACGTCGGCAGCCGCACGAACAAGCGGCCGATCACGCTAGCAGTTGAACGACCTGACGCCGCAGCAGCTCGCCCTGGGCGACACGTACTTGAACGAGCTGGTGCCGAATCCGTTCGCCGGCCTGCTGCCGGGCAGCAGCTTCAACGGCCAGAGCGGCAACAACGCGACCATCCAGCGCCGGCAGTTGCTGCGGCCGTATCCGCAGTTCGACGACCTGCAGCAGCAGCTGATTCCGGACGGGAAGCTGTGGTACCACGCCATGCAGGCGCAGTGGGAGAAGCGGATGAGCCAGGGCGTGTCGATGCTCGTCAGCTACACGTTCTCGCGCAGCTGGGAGACAGGTCGATCCGCTGAACGCCGGCGAAGGCGCGCTACACGCAGCGGAGCGACAACGATCGTCCGCACGCGCTCCGGCTCAACGGGACCTGGACGATGCCCCGGTTCGAGAACCACAACGGGTGGGTGCGTCATCTCGCGGGCGGCTGGCAGACGGCCGTCGTGGCCAACATCCGGACCGGCGCGGCCGTCGGCGTGCCTGACAACGTCGACATCATCGGCGACGTGAACATCGACAACCACACGAAGGGCCGCTGGTTCAACACCTGCACCCTCGGCGCGGACGGCGTGACGCGCAACGCGTGCGCGGACCCCGGCGTCGACGAGCGCGCGGCCGATCCCGGCCGGGCGCCGCTCGACCCCGGCGTTCCGGATCCGGCCGGCCAACTCGCTCGACACGACCGGCTCGCGCATGGACTCGGTCCGGGTGAGCAGCCCGCCGATCATCGACATGAACTTCTCGAAGTCGATTCCGTTCTCGGCGCGCGTGCGGGCGCAGATCCGCGTCGACCTCTACAACATCACCTCGGCCGTGCAGTGGCCCGGGCCGGCGACCGGCGTGAACAACTTCACGACGTTCGGGACGGTGGCCAGCACGCAGTCGAACGACCCGCGCTTCGTGATGCTGACGTTCAGAATCCAGTACTAAGAACGAGGACACGGAGAAGAGATAGAGATCACGGAGAAGAACAAAGTGGACACCCCGCGCCGCAGAGCGGCGCGGGCCCGAGGCGCGGGGGTGGGGCCCCGCGCCTGCGAGGAAGTGGACACCCCGCGCCGCGGAGCGGTGCGGGCCCGAGGCGCGGGGGTGGGGCCCCGCGCCTGTGAGTCTAGATAGCACGGCAAGATCAAAACGGGCACGGAGGGGACCTTCCCTCCGTGCCCGTTTTCACATCTATTGCGCACAGCTTGTTTGTCATAGCGAAACATTGGTCCAGAGGCGCCGTTTACGGAGACTATCTGTGGAACCGATTTTTATTGGGTCATTCAGGGCAATCGTCAACTGAGAGCGTTTTTCCCTACGAAACGCGGCGCCTCGCACGACATCGCTTGACCCTGCCCAAGTCGAGGAGTAGGCTCCGTCTCACGTTAGGCTCGTGATGGAGGAAATCGATGAAGTTTCGTAGCTCGAGTGCGATGCTGATCGCCGTGCTGTGCCTGCTGCTGAGCAGCGCCGCGACGACGACGCAGCGCTCAGACCCTGACCGGCCAGATCGGCGGCACGGTCGTCGACAGTCAAAAGGGCGTCCTTCCGGGCGCCACCGTGTCGGTCCGTAACACCAACACACAAGTCGCCCGCGAGGCCGTCACTGACGCCAGCGGCGCGTTCGTGATCACGAACCTGATTGCCGGCACGTATGACGTCAAAGTCACGATGACCGGCTTCAAGAGCTACGAGCAGAAGGGTCTCGTGCTGTCGGCGACCGAGCGCCTGTCGCTGCCGCCGATGATCCTCGAAGTCGGCGGTTTCCAGGAGGCGGTCTCGGTCGAGGCGTCCTCGGTGCGCGTGCAGACGCAGAGCGGCGAACGCTCGGCGACGATTACGGCCTCGGAGATCGAAGACATCGGCCTGCGCGGCCGCGATTTCATGGGCACGCTCAAGACGCTCCCCGGCGTCGTCGACACGTCGGCGCGCGACGCTCCAGGCTGGGGCTCGGTCAGCGGCATGACGATCAACGGCCAGACGAGCTTCAACTTCTCGTACGACGGCGTCACCAACAAGGACACCGGCTCGAACTCGAACAACTACGCGGCGCCCGCGCTCGACTCGATCGCCGAGGTCAAGGTCCAGGCGTCGAACTTCCAGGCCGAGTACGGCCGGACGTCGGGCGCGACGATCGTCGTCGTCACCAAGAGCGGCAGCCGGAACTTCCGCGGGAGCCTGGCCTACTTCAAGCGCCACGAGGATTTCAACGCGAACAGCTGGGATCGCCGGCGGAGCTGCGACGCCGCCGCGGCGGCCGGCACCGTGTCGCCGAACTGCCAGAAGCCGCGCTACCGCTACGACAACACCGCCTACACGTTTGGCGGACCGGTGCTGATTCCGGGCACGGACTTCAACAAGGACCGCAACAAGCTGTTCTTCTTCTGGTCGCAGGACATCCTGCCGCGCAACGATCCCGGCGGCATCAACAACAACACGATGCCGACCGCGCTCGAGCGCAACGGCGATTTCTCGCAGACCGTGGCGACGAACGGATCGCGCATCTGGATCAAGGACCCGCAACCTGTTCGCGCAGGGCCTGGCGTGCAGTCCGACGGCCGGTGGGCCGGGCTGCTTCGCGAACAACATCATTCCGCAGGACCGGATCGACCCGATCGGGCGGAGGATGCTGAACATGTTCCCGATGCCGAACGCGACCGATCCGGGCGGCACGCGGCAGTTCAACAACCAGTTCGAGGGCACCGTCGAGAAGCTGCGGCTGGATCAGGTGCTGCGGGTGGACTGGAACGTCGCGCCGAACACGACGTTCTACAGCCGCCTGCAGTTCGGCCATGAGGTGTGCGCGCGCGGCTACGTCGCCTCGGGATGTCCGGCCAATCTGTTCCTGCACCAGAACTTCGAGCAGATGCAGAACTCGTACGACATCGACACCTTCGGGATCGTGAACACGCTGCTGCACACGTTCAACCAGTCGACGGTGCTCGAAGTGACGGCCGGCCTGAACCACTCGGCGCAGGTCGTCTACGCGCTGGATCAGTCGGAGCTCGACAAAGTCAGCCGCAGCCTGCTGCCGGGCGTGCCGTCAGTTCTTCCCGCAGGCCAACCCGCTCAACGTGATTCCGAACATGAACTTCGGCGGCACGAATGCGCTGCCGGGGACGCGCAATCTCGGCGGGTTCGAAGGCCGGTATCCGTTCGACGCCAAGAACCCGACCTGGGACTTCACGGCGAACCTGACCAAGCTCAAGGGCGCGCACAACATGAAGGCGGGGATTTTCGTCGAGCGCGTGCTGCGCCCGGCGCGCCGATCCTCGACCTTCAACGGCACCTACAATTTCGACGGCAAACGCGAGCAACCCGTTCGACACCAACTTCAGCTTTGCGAACGCCTTGCTCGGCTCGATCAACACCTACACGGAATCGACCGACCAGCCGTTTGCCGAAGGGCGATTCAACCAGATCGAGTTCTTCGCGCAGGACAACTGGCGGCTGTCGAAGAAGTTCACCCTCGACTACGGCGCGCGGTTCGTCCACATCGGGCCGACGTACGTCGCCGGCCAGCAGGTCGCCTACTTCGATCCGCTCAAGTGGGATCCGGCGAAGGCGCCGAAGCTCTACGAGCCGGTCTGCCCGAACAACGCCGCGACCTGCTCCGCCGCCGTGCGGCAGGCGCGCAACCCGCTGACTGGTCAGATCCTGAACAACACCTTCGTCGGCAAGCTGGTGCCAAACAGCGGCGACTTCACCAACGGCATGCAGGTCGTGGACGGCACGGTTCCGGCGTTCGAGAACATGAAGTTCTACTTCTCGCCGCGCGTCGGCTTCGCGTGGGACGTCACCGGCGACGGCAAGACGGCCGTCCGCGGCGGCTTCGGCATCAACTACGACCGCTACAGCGACGACATCATCCTGTCGCTCCGCGAGCAGCCGCCGCTTCTCGACACGATGCAGACGAGCTGGACGACGATTCCGACGCTGCTGAGCTCGCCGCTGACCCAGAACCCCCGCGGCGTGAACGCGTTCACGGACTGGGAACCGGCCACGGTCTACACCTGGAGCTTCGGCGTGCAGCGTGAGCTGCCCTTCAGGATGACGGCGGATGTCTCCTACGTCGGCAACTCCACCACCAACGTGCCGCGGAACATCCCCATCAACAACCTGACGCCGGAGCAGTTGACCGATCCGGCGAACCTCGACCCGACGCAGAACAACACAGCAGCTCAAGGGCCAGGACTACCTGAGGCCCTACACGGGGTTCGCCGGGATCAACGAGCTGCAGTACTTCGGCGAAGGCGTGACCTATCACTCCATCCAGGTGGGCGTCACGCGCCGGTTTTCGAACGGCTTCGGCGGCAGCGTGGCCTACACCGGCTCGCGCAGCTTCGGCCTGCGCGGGTGGGATTGGTACCGCACCGACGCGGACAACGAGGCGCGCTTCCGAACCGCGAATGGCAGCCGGCCGCACAACCTCGTGTTCGGCTACAACTACGAGATCCCGGGCCTCAGCCAGCACATGAACGACAACGTCATCGCGAAGGGCGTGTTCGACGGCTGGCAGATCTCCGGCGTCTCGACGCTGCAGGGCGGGCACGCGCGGCGGCTTCACCTACGCGTTCACCGGCGCGCCGACGGGCGATCTGACCCAGGGCCTCGGCGGCAGCCGCGTCGTGCTCACCTGCGATCCGAACCTGCCGCGCGGCGAGCGGACGTTCGAACGGCAGTTCCGCACCGAGTGCGTGCGTCCGCCGGGACCGCTGACCGATCCGGCTGACACGCTCTACCAGGGCAGCGCGCTCGGCGACGAGTGGGTGAGCCTCGGCTACGTCAACCACGACCTCACGCTGTTCAAGAATTTCGCGATCGGCGGCGGTCGCAACCTGCAGATCCGCGTTCGAGATGTACAACGCGTTCAACTCGACGCAGTATCCGGCGGTCGACACCAGCGCGCAGTTCAACTACACGACCGGCGAGCAGACCGATACGAACTTCGGTCGCGTGACCGGCGTGCGCGACAATTCGTTCCGCGTCATTCAGTTCGGCGCGCGCTTCACGTTCTAAGAACGAGGACACGGAGAAGACCTAGAGGGCACGGAGAAGAGCTGGAGGCACGGAGCACCCCGCGCCGGTTTGTGGCGCGGGCCCGAGGCGCGGGGGTGGGCCCCGCGCCAGTAATCCGCGAGCACGGAGAAGAGCTTTAGACACCGCGAGGGAGCGAGCGTAGCGAGCCCCGAGCGTTCGAGCGTGGGGGTGGGGCCCCACGCAGTAAATGACGACCGACATGGCACGGCGGGCGCAGGTCAGCGCGTCCGTCGTGCCTTTTCCACGTGATCTGATCGGACTGACAAGGAGCTGAGCATGCGAAGGTCTGCGTTTCCCCTCTACGTTCTGCTCGGGGCTCTGCTCGCGGGCTCGGCCCTGTCTGGCCAACAGCCGGCTCCGCAGCGGCACCGGCCGGAGCGCCGCAGGCACCAGCGGCGGACGCGGCGGGCGAGGCGGCGGCGCCGTGCGATCGCCCGAGGTGCTCGCCGATGGCCGCGTGACGTTCCGGCTGCGTGCGCCAAACGCTAAAGAAGTGGCGGTGAACGTCGCGGGCAATACCCTGCCGATGCAGAAGGACGAGCAGGGCCTGTGGAGCGCGACGTCGAACGTGCTGGCGCCGAACTACTACACCTACTCGATCAGCGTCGACGGCACGTCGATCAACGATCCGAACAATCGCCAGGTGCAGACGAGCTTCACCGGGTTTCAGTCGATGTTCGTCGTGCCGGGCCCCGAACCGTGGTTCCCGGCACCCAATGTTCCCCGCGGCGCCATCACGCGTCATCGCTTCCACTCCGCCATCGCCAACGACGACCGCGATTTCTTCGTCTACACGCCGGCTGGCTACGACCCGCGGCGTAGCAAGGCCTATCCGGTGCTCTACCTCCTGCACGGACTCGGTGACGATGCGGAACGGTGGATGAACGGCGGGGCGGCGAATGTGATTCTGGACAACCTGATTGCCCAGAGCAAGGCCGTGCCGATGGTCCTCGTGACCACCCTCGGCTACGGCACGAGCGCGGGTCCGAATGGCGCGATGGGCGAGATCGTCACCGGCTACGCGAAGATTCTGCTGAGCGAAGTGATGCCGCTCGTGCAGAAGAGCTACCACGTCAGCGCGAACCGCGAGGAGCGCGCGATGGCCGGCTTGTCGATGGGCGGCGCCGAGACGCTCTACACGGGCCTCAACAATCTCGACAAGTTCGCCTGGCTCGGGTCGTTCAGCGGCGCGTTCGTCATGTGGCCGCGCCCCGCAGCACCGGCGGGTGCAGCGCGGCGCGGCCGCTGCTCCGGCACCGACGCCGCCGGCCGCCCCGCCAGCAGCGGCGCCAGCGGGCGCAGCCGAGGGAGGCCGGGGGCGAGGCGGACGCGGCGGCGGCGCACCGCTCGATGACTCGGTCTTCGAGCTGAACTTTCCCACCCTGAATGCGAAAGCCAACGCCCGTCTCAAGTATTTGTTCATCGCCTGCGGCACCGCCGACGGACTGGTCGGCGTCAACCGGCAGTTCAAGACGTGGCTGAAGGCAAAGGGCGTGCAGTTCACCGAAGAAGAAGCGCCCGAGATGGGGCACGTCTGGCCGCTCTGGCGGAAGAACTTCGCAGATTTCGCGCAGAAGGTGTTCAAGTAGCGGCCATGAGGAACCGACCGTTCTTCATCGCGGCGCTGCTGTTCCTGGGCGCGGAGCTACTCGCGACCGACTACCTCACCGAAGGCGTCGATCCGGGTCGGACCGGCTGGATCAAAGACGAACGCGTCTTCACGCTCGAGAACGTCAAGGCCACGCGGCTCTTGTGGAAGGTGAAGCTCGACAGCCAGCCGCGTCAGATGCACAACCTCTTTCCGCCGCTCATCGCGGAGCGGGTGATGACGACGCGCGGGCCGCGCGAGATGGCCATCGTCGCCGGGATCTCGGACGATCTGTTCGCGATCGACGTCGCCAGCGGCGAGGTCGTCTGGAAGAAACGCTACGAGCGCACCTACACGCCCGCGGAGAACGCGATGTATCACACGCTGTGCCTCGGCGGCCAAACCGCAATGCCGGCGATGCAACAGATCGCGCCGGGCAAGTACACGATCTATGCGATCGGATGGGACGGACGGCTGCACCAGATCAACGCCGCGGATGGATCGGATGTCGCACCGCCCGAGCAGTTCATGCCCGCGAACGGCAAGCCGTATGCGCTCAACGTCGTCGACGGCGTCGTGTACACGGCGACCGCGCAGGGCTGCGGCGGTGTCCCGAACGCGTTCTACTCCTACCACCTGGCGACGCGCAAGGCGAGCACGTTCAGCCCGGCGGCGGCGGCATGTGGGGGCGCCGTGGCGCGTCGGTATCGCCGGAAGGCGTCGTCTACATGGTGACGGGCGACGCCACCTTCGACCCGGGCGCGCGCAGTCTGGGCAACGCGATCGTCGGGGTCAGGATCGACTCGAACCAGCAGCTGCAACTCGCCGACTATTTCGCTCCACCGAACGCCAACTGGATGCGTGCTCGCGATCTCGACATGAATGTCACGCCGATGGTCTTCGACCATCGCGGCCGCAAGTTCCTGGTCGGCACGAGCAAGGAGTGTCGGCTCTGGCTCCTCGACCGTGACGGGCTCGGCGGCGAGGACCACCGCACGTCACTCCACACGACGCCGCTTCTGTGCAACGACGACCAGGCGTTCGACGCGAAGGGCGTGTGGGGAGCGATGGCGACCTGGCAGGATCCCAGGGCGTGCAATGGGTGCTGGTTCCGTTCTGGGGACCGGTCAGCCGCACGTTCCGTGCCCCGCTCGAGCATGGCCGTCCGAAGATGGGCGGCGTCGCGGCGTACAAGCTGCAGCAGACGAACGCGGGCGGATGGCGACTGAACCCGGCGTGGCTCTCGCGTGACATGGACATGGCCGAAGAAGTCCTCGTGGCCAACGGGATCGTGTTCGCCTACGCGTCGGGCGAGGACACGACGCAGACGCTTCCCGATCTCGCCTGGAATGAGCCGGATGGTCCGTTCGTCGGCGGCGCGCTCAACCCCTACGCCGAGCGGCGCATCCCGAGTTCACGCCACGCGACGATCTACGCACTCGACGGACAGACCGGTCGTGAGCTCTGGTCGAGCGGGAATCAGATCACTTCCTGGAACCACTGGAGCGGCATGACGGTCGCGAACGGTCGTGTCTACCTGGGGACGTTCGACGGCATGTTGTACAGCTTCGGTGTCCCAGCGGCAGCCACGAAGTAGGGAGCTCACTATGCGCGTTCGGACGCTCTCGATCGTGGCGGCGGCAACCCTGATGGCGGGCGTCGTCTGGAGTCAGGGCCGCGGCAACCCGACGGACTGGCCGACGGCGTCCGGCGACGCGCAGCGAACGTCGTGGGTGCGCAGCGACGTCAACATCTCGCTCGACACCATGGGGCAGCCCGGATTCGCGCTGCAGTGGAAGACGACGCTCGAGAGTCCGGTCCGACAAGGTGTATCGCTCAGCCCGGGCGTCGTGACGTCGGCCGTGAATCTCTTCACGCCGATTTCGACAATCGCCGGTCCATCCAACGTGATGTTTGCGGTTGACAACGACACCGGCAACGTCTTCTGGACGCGCCGCTTTGATGGAGCACTTCCGGCGGGTACTGCGGCGTGTCCCGGCGGGATCTCGGGGGCGCCGACGCGCATGGTCAACCTCGTGATTCCACCTCCCGGGCCCGCTCGGGGCGCTGGTGGTCGCGCGGGCGCACCTACAGTGGTGCCGTCGGCGAACCGGGCGCCGGCGTGCCGATCCCGCCTGCCGGCGCGCGCGGCGGCGGCGCGGCGGCGCCGGCCGGCGGCCCGGCGGTGCGCCACCCGCCGCACCGCCTCCAGCTCAGCCAGCGCCGGCCGGCCGCGCTACGGCTGCCTGGCGCCTCCGCCCGCATCACCATTCCCCACCAATCCGGCGCGGTCGCCGCGGCCGGAGGTGCCGGCGGCGGGCTGTTCCGCTCCTCCGGCGTGCGTCTACACGGTGAGCGCCGACGGGATGCTCCGAACGCTCGGGCTCGTATCGGGCAAGGACGTGCAGCGGCCGGTGCCGTTTCTCCCCGCAGGCGCACGCTTCTCGGATCTGATCGCCGTCGGCGGAATGGTCTACACGGCGACAAGCCACGGATGCGGCGGCGCGGCGCGCGGCATCTGGGCGGTCAACACCGACGGAGACCCCAAGACGGTCGTGTCATGGAAGACCAACGGAGGCGATCCCATCGGGTCGGTCGCGTTCACGACAACGGTACGGTGATCGCCGCGATCGGTGCCGGCACCACGACGGCCGGTGGATATGCCAACGCGATCGTCGCGCTCGATCCGAAGACCCTCGAATTGAAGGACTGGTTCAGCCAGCCGGGCGTCGAGCTCGCAGCCGCTCCGGTCGTCTTCGAAGAGGGCGGCCGAAATCTTGTGGCGGTCACGACGAGAGATGCGCGTCTGCTGTTGCTCGACGCGGCGTCTCTCGGCGGCGCGGAACCATGCGACGCCGCTCTTCGCGTCGGCGCCGCTGACTGGCGGACGCGCTACGTTTTCGTCGCAGCCCCCGGCGATGTGGCAGGAGCGTCTGCGCCGCAACGCCTGGAGAGGCGCCTCCAGCAGGCGGCACACGCTGGTTGCTGATTCCTGTGACCGGGCCTTTCGTTGCCGCTCCGGGAGTGACGACGAATGGCCCGGTCTCGACCGGGGCCATTCTGGCCGTCAAGGTCACGAGTCAGAACGGCGCTCCGGCGGTGCAACCAGGTTGGGTGTCGGCGAACATCGCCGCTCCAATCACGCCGATCGTCGTCAATGGCGTGGTGTTCGCCGCCTCTGGTCCCGCAAACGCTCCGGCGCGGCTTCACGCGTTGGACGGAACGAACGGAAAGACGATGTGGGAAAGTGGCAGCGCCATCAGTGCGCCGATCTCGGGCCGGAGCTTCTGGACGGGCTCTGGTCACGTGTTCGTCGGCACGCGCGACGGCACGGTGTACGCGTTCGGGTTCGACATGGAGCGCGGTGCGCCGAGTCGCCGTTCCGGCGCCGACGATGGCTCGATGGCCTCCGGCCAGGCGCTCGCGGCCCGAGCAGCGGCAGTCGATTGATGCCGCGCTTCCTTCGCGCGCGCCGGCAAAGCCGAAGCGGCCGCGCCGGTTGCTGGTCGTCAATTTGCAGATGCGCAACGGCGCGCCCGGTACAGGGGCCTTCGTTCGCGGCGCTTGCCGCCCAGAACTACGCCCTCGAACAGATGGGAAAGCGGACCGGTGCCTATGAGATCGGTCGTCAGCAACGACATTGAAATGTTCCGTCCCGGCAAGATCCAGCAATTCGACGCCATCTGCTTCTGCAATTCGCTGGGCGTGCTGTTCGACGATCCCGAGCTGAAGAAATCGCTGCTCGATTTCGTGGCCGCAGGGCAAGGGCATTGTCGGCATCCATGACGGCCTGGCGACGTTTGTCCAGTGGCCTCAGTACGACCAGTGGCCCGAGTTCGGCCGGATGCTGGGCGGCACTGAAAACGGAGGACATCCCTGGGACGGCGAGATGTCGATCAAGGTCGATGATCCGGCGCAGTCCCCTCACCGCGATGTTCGGTGCGCAAGACGTTCGTGATCAGAGATCAGGCGTTCCAGTTGCAGGAGCCGTCGTTGCGGGACCGTCTGCGCGTGCTTCTGAGTATCGACGTCGAACGGAACTGTTGCCGCCCGACGGCAGTTCTTCAAGACGCGTATCGAGGACAAGGACTTCCCGATGTCCTGGATCAAACCGCACGGCAAGGGCCGCGTGTTCTTCACTGCGTTTGGCCACTCCGACTACACGTTTTGGAATCCGACGATCCTGGCGCACTTCCTCGCGGGCATTCAGTACGCGCTCGGCGATCTGGAAGCCGACGACAGACCCAGCGCTCAGTCATTCGCTGATGCTCTACCAGCTTTTGAGCCGGATGTTCCGGTACTCCACTTTCATTGGCGGGCCGACGTGTACTTGGACGCCGATGAGCCCGTCAGCCGGCCGATTCGGCACATCGTCGTCGATGACGACGCTCATCAGCCGGCCGTTGATGGTGTGAGTGAGCGTGTTTCCCCGAATGATCAGGTGGACCGCGTTCCAATCGTCGGTGATGTAGGCCGCCAGCGCATCGGCGTCGGCAAACGATGACAGCAGGACGGGCGGCCGCCCGCCGACGACGTGGGTGACCTGCCCACGGGTCGCCAGGAACAGCCGGCCCTTTTCCTCGTAGTTGTTGCCGGGATACCGCTTGCGCCCGTCGAGGTCGCACTGGTAACCGCGCATGGCGAAGCGGTTGCCCGGTGTGACCGGATCGGGCACGACTTCGCTGCGGTAGTTGATGCCGCTGTTGCCGTCCGCAGTAATCCGGTAGTCCAGCTTCAGCTCGAAGTCGCGTGGCCGGCCGCCGCGCCAGATCACGAACGTGTTGCTCTTCACGACGGTCTCTGGCCGGATTTCTCCGACCAGCGATCCGTTCTCGACGCGCCAATAGGTCGGGTCGCCGTCCCATCCTGCCAGCGTCTTGCCGTCGAAGATCGGCTGAAAGCCGGCTTCGTCGCCGTCCAGTGCCGATGGCCGGTCGCTTTGCTTCGGCGTGTATGGTGCCGCGGCTTGCTGCTGGGCAGCGAGCGTCCGCTCGACGACGCTGATGCCTGCGCAGACGACGATGGCGGCGGCGAGCGTCCAGGCGCGTCGAGGAATGGGCATCTGAGTACACTAACCTACACACATGCGACTTTTCCTCCTGATCCCTTTCGGCATTGCGGTGGCCGCGCTGCAAGGGCCCAGCCGCCCGCCGGATCTCCCGTTCAAAGTCCACGCGATCGATCCGGGTGCCAGCGAATCCGCCGCGGTCGCCGACATCAATCGCGATGGCCGCCTCGATCTGGTCAGCGGCGAGTACTGGTACCAAGCGCCAGCCTGGACGAAGCACAAGTTTCGCGACGTCGGGTTCGCCAGCAACTACATCGACAGCTTCAGCCTGATGCCGATCGACGTCAACGGTGATGGCTATCCCGATCTCGCCGACGTGTCGTGGTTTGCGCGGAAGATCGCCTGGTGGAAGAACCCCGGCAAGGCCGGCGGGTCCGCGCTCTGGCAGGAGTCGGAGGTGCACGGCGGCGGCAACGTGGAGTTCGCCGTGCTCGCCGACGTCGACAACGACGGCCGGGCGCTCGAGATCGTCGCGCAACAGAACGGCACGCCGCAGGCCTGGTTCGAAGTGCGCGGCGGCGCCTGGGTCAAGCATGTGGTCAGCGATCGGACGTACGGCCACGGCATTGGCGTCGGCGACGTCAATGGCGACAAACGCAACGACATCCTGACGCCGCGTGGTTGGCTCGAGGCACCGGCCGATCCGCGCACGGGTCCGTGGACGTATCACGCCGCCTGGGAATCCATCAACGCGCCGCCCGCGCCTGCGCCCACGGGCCAGCCCGTAGCGGCGCCGCCTTCCTCTTCAGCACAGCCACCCGCCCCTCCGCGCGTGGTGGAGCTCGGCTTCATGCACGTGCTCGACGTCAACGCCGACGGCCGCAACGACATCGTCACGGCAGCCGGTCACGACTACGGCGTGTTCTGGTTCGAACAGGGCGACGGCGGCAAGTGGACGCGCCGTTCGATCGACAACGCCTGGTCGCAAGGCCATGCGTCGACGCTGGTCGATCTCAATCGCGATGGCCGCCTGGATCTCGTCACCGGCAAGCGCTTCATGGCGCACAACGGCACCGATCCGGGAGAGCGCGAGCCGCTCGGCGTGTATTGGTACGAGTTCCGGCCGCTCCCGCCGTCATCGACCGCGAAGCCCGGGCGCGGCGCCGGCGGTGGAATGGATCCGGCACCTGATCGACTACGGTGCACGCGTCGGCGCCGGGATGCAGATTCCGGTGGTCGACGTCGATGGCGATGGCGATCTCGACGTCGTGTGCCCGGGCAAGAGCGGGTTGTTCTTGATCGAGTCTACCCGCCGGCTTTCGGCAGCACCACCCACTGCCGGCTTCTGACCGTCGCGCCTTTCTGACTGATCTTCACGCGGAGCCGATGGGCTTTGCCGTCGCGCTCCGTGGTGCCAGGCTCGACACCGAGCAGGTAATAGGCGGACGTCTCGCGGAGGACGCGTTCGAGCGCGAGATCGCCACCGCCGACGTTGACGGGCAGGAGTCCGCCACCCGTCTCTCCAGAGAACTCGTCGAGGAGCTTCGACGAGAGCGTCCGCTCGCGCGCCAACGACCGCAAGTCGCGAATCCGGCGCGCCTGCGCCGAGAAACTGCGCGACATGCTGGCGTCGACGTGGAGCGCGTAGATGACCGCATTGGCACGGGCCGCCCGTTCACCGAGGTCGCCAGCTTCATCTCCGATGTCCACTCGGCCGCCCGGACGATCGCTCACGGCCATCCCGCCGCTCATTACGACGACCGTCTTCCGGCCTGGATACTGCTGCAGTGCGTCGAGCAAGTTGTCGAGCCCGTTCAGGCTCTCGCGGACCCGCTCCTCCAGTTGCTGCGCGAGCGCCGCCGCTTCGCTCACGATCGCCTGCGCGCAGCCCTGATCGTTGGTCTGGCGGCACTCACGGACCTGGACGCGCTCGAGGGTGTTGGAATCAAGCGCGATGGGCGGCGGCGGCGGAGCGCCGCGGCCCGTCGTCGGCGGTCCGGAGACAATCGGCGTGCCCCGGCTGTTGGCTTCCGCCATGATGTCGATGATCTCCGAGGTCGTCAGATTGAACTGGCTGCTCGCGGCCGAGCGCTGCCCGGTGAGACGGCCAAGCGCCATGTGCACGGCCAGGCGATCCATTGTCGGATCGACCCGAGATCGCGACGGCGACAACGGGAAAACACCGACGGCGTCGCCGGGACCCAATCGTTTGACGAAGCCCTGCGCCGCCTCGATGATGCCGAGGGCCTCGCCCGGCTCGAAGCTCGCGGCGTCGATCGCGAGGACGAATGTCCGGTCACGTCGATCCGACGCACCTGCGCCTCCGTCGTCGGCTCGAAGCGGCGCCAGGCCGCCCGCCTGGATGAGATCGCTCGAGACGACGCGGCGGTTCTTGCCGTCGATGGTGACGTCGAAATGTTCGCGACTGAGCCCGCTGACCGGCCGGCCGTCCGCATCGACGACCTGGACGGTGACGGCGACGAGGTCGACCGTCGCGCGAAACGCCGGCGTCTGCTGCGCGTCAGGCGAACTCGTGCCCACCAGCCAAGCGAGCGCCCCGAGCGCGCCCACCACGCCGCGCCGCCGCGGGGTGTCTCTTGTCAAGGAGCTTTGATACTACTGCCAATCGACAATCGACAATCGGGGAATCTGCCATGGCAGATTGCCGATTATCCATTGTCGATGTGGTAATCGGCGGGATAGAATCTGCCGCCTCATGAACATTAAACAGGACGGAATCACTCCGAACGCAGGCCGCCTCCTCTGGGCCGGTTTCGCTGCCATTCTCGCGGCTGGCGTGGGTTTTGGCGTCCGCGGCGGCATCCTCGCCAACTGGGGGGCGGAATTCGGCTTCACGGGCGCCGAGCTCGGACAGATCACCGGCGCCGGTTTCACCGGGTTCTGCTTCGGCATCATCATCGGCGGGGTGATCGTCGACAAGCTCGGCTACTCCAAACTCGTCCTCGCGGCCTTCGCGTTCCATGTGCTGTCGGCGTTCGTGACGTTCGGCGCCTCGCCCGACCAGGACAAGATGATCGCCTACAACTTCCTGTACTGGGGCACGTTCATCTTCGCCATCGCGAATGGCACGCTCGAGGCGGTCGCCAATCCGCTCGTCGCCACCCTCTTTCCCTCCAACCGCACGCATTATCTGAACATCCTCCACGCGAGCTGGCCGGCCGGCCTCGTCCTCGGCGGCGCGATTGGATGGGTGCTCGGTGAGCAACTCGGCTGGCATTGGAAATGGCAGCTGGGCCTCTTCCTCCTGCCGACGCTCGGGTACGGGTTGATGTTCTTCGGGCAGCACATGCCGCAGTCCGAAGCCGCGAGGAAGGGTCTCTCGCTCGGTCAGATGTTCAAGGACGTCGGCCTGCTCGGCGCGCTCGTCGTCTGCTTCCTGCTTGCGCTGTTCTTCAACGGCGCACTCGGCTTGCCGACGACGTGGGCGTACGTGGTGGCGGGCGCGCTGCTCGTTGGTGTCGGGATCCTCACGAACTTTTCGGTGGGCTCGTTCCTGCTGTTCGTGCTGTTCGTCGCCCACCTGCTCATTGGCGCGGTCGAGCTTGGCACCGACGGGTGGATTCAGAACATCACGGGTAACATCCTGGATCCCGCCGAAGGCAAGCTGCTCTTCGTCATCACGTCGCTCGTCATGTTCTCGCTGCGCTTCACGGCGGACTTCATCGAGAAGCGCATCGGCCTTTCGCCAATCGGTATCCTGCTGACGTGCTCGCTCTTCGCCATCGTCGGCCTCTTCATGACGAGCCGGATCGAGACGTTCGCGGGAGCGGTGTTCGCGCTCCTGGTGTACGGCGTGGGGAAGACATTCTTCTGGCCGACGATGCTCGCGGTCGCGAGCGATCGGTTTCCGCGAACGGGTGCGATCGCGATCAGCATCATGGGCGGCATCGGGATGATGTCGGCGGGCATGCTTGGCGGCCCGGGCCTGGGCTACGCGAAAGATCGGTTTGCCGCTGCCCACCTCGAAACGACGCAGCCGGCCGTGTACGCGCAGTACAAGGTCGCGGAGACCAGCGGGTGGCTCGTCTTCAAGGAAGTCGCCGCCATCGACGGCCGGAAGCTCGGCGAAGTGCAGGGCAAGCTGTCGGCCGCGCGCACCGAGCTCGCCAAAACTGGCGTGAGTGATCCCGAAGCGGCCCTCGCACGTCTGACTCCCGAAGAGCGGGCCGTGCACGCGTCCGCCATTCAGGGCGACCGTCAGACGCTCATTGCCGACGCGGTCATCCCGTCGATGATGGCGATCATCTATCTCTGTCTGCTGATCTACTTCCGCTCGATTGGCGGATACAAGACCGTACATCTCCGCGACTGACGGACGCGCGCGTATTGGCCGACGATGGCGCATTCGTTCGGCGTGCTGTGGTTCGAACAGAACGCCGACGGGAGCTGGGCCCAGCACCTGATCGACAACAGCTGGTCGCGCGCGCACGCCGCCGTGCTGGCCGACGTCAACGGCGACGGACAGACCGACTTCGTGACCGGCACGCGGTTCATGGGCCGCAACACACCAGAGTCGGAGCCGCTGGCGATTTACTGGTACGAGTCTCGGACTGCCACCGGCCAGAAGGGCGCGCCAGGCGCGGTGACGTGGACACGGCACGCTATCAGCACCGGAGGCGAGGCCGGCACCGGGCTGCAGATCGCGGCCGGAGACATCGACAAAGACGGCGATATCGACTTCACCGGTTCTGGCAAGTCAGGGCTGTTCGTGATCGAGAACCTGCGACGGAAGTAGCGCGGCGCGGCTAGAGCATTTTCGATTGTTCGTGGCCATCGCCGTGATTCTTCCGGCGCGCGGCGTGTCGCCGCGACCGGGGCGGGCAGCCGATCGCGGCTCCGGGAAGTTGGCCCTCGAAATCGTGCTCTCCGTCCGGTCGCGTTTCATCCTTCGCGGGGCGCGCGACGCCCTATCCGGCCTGTCCGCGCTGGCGCTCGTCGCACGCCTACGGGCGATTCGCGCGCGAAACGCTCCCTCCCTCCGGCACGATTTCATGCTGACGCCCATCGGGCCACTTCACGTCGCCGCGCTCGGCCGCCCACGCCCCGGCCACGGCGGCGTCACCGACGCTGGCTCGGTCAGCGAGGCTGCGTCGAGGGCCGACTGACCACAGCGATCGCACGTGGCGCGTCCCGCTGCTGCGGCCGGTGTTGAGCCGGCGCCGCCTGCGACGGCCGCGACGGCGGCAGTCTGAAACCGGACCGCAGGGAGCGCGGGGATTCGACCCGCCTACGCGAAGCTCCGGCGAGGCCGTGCCGAAGCGCGGCCGCCATCGCGCCGCGCGAAGGCTGGGGGCCGCTGCGCCGTAGGCCTGTGTCCCGCTCTTGGCGCGTCCAGGCCGGATAGGCGCCGGCCCGATGGGCGGCAGCGCGAATCCCAAGCGGACGGAGGGACGGTTTCCGCGGCCGCTTCGCCGGCGGCGCCGGATCAACACCGGTCGCAGCGGCCATCGCCGCGCCATTCGGCCAACTACGACAAACTGGAAACCGCTTTAGTCCGAGCCGCGCTATTTCGGACCTGAGTCGCGCCTCACAACCCGAGGCGCGCTACTTTGCGACTCGTCCCCGGAATCGTCGCGTAGAGATCGGCCTTGCGGATCGGCCGATCCGGATTCGGCGGGTGCACGGTGATCACCGTGTCGTAGTCGAGCTTCAGCCGCTCGAGATTGTCGACCATCACCACGTGCGCGATGTTCGGCTCGGTCGGAGGCGGCGCGTTCGGCGCCGGCAGGTTGAACATGTCGGCGTAGGCGATGATGCGCTCCTTCGGCAGGTAGGCGATCAGCATGCTGTCGGTGTGCGGCAGACCTTTGATGTGGTGGAGTTCGACCGTCTTCGTGCCGTCGGTCAGCACACGCTTGTCGCCGACGGTTTCCATCACCGGCTTCTTGCCGGACTTCGCCATCGCGTCGGGCGCGAGCGTGCGCGGGTGGCTGAAGGCGCGATCGAAGTAGGGCTTGTTGCTCTCGTGCATGAGAATCGTCGAGCCTTCGGCGACGAGCGCGCCGATGCCGCTCGTATGGTCGGCGTGGTGGTGTGAGATCGCGGCGTAGCGCACCGGCTTGTTCGGGCATCACGCCGCTTCGCTTCCGCCAGAATCGCCAGGGCGCGCGCCTCGTTCTGCGGTCCGCCTTCGAAGATGAAGATGTGGTCGCGGAACTCCACGGCCAGGGCGACGTAGCCGCCGGTGATCCGATAGACGCCGTCCGCGAGCTTCTCAGACGATGGTCCTGGCGGAGCTTGCGGCGCGGCAGGGGCGCCCGCGCCACCGGCCCGCCCGCGCTCCGGCGGCGGGCGCTGGCGGCGTCAGCAATTCCTGAATGTTCGAGGGGTTGGCGGTCGCGAAGAGAATCTGCGCTTCGAACGTCGGCCAGCCGCCGCGCTGCTGCACGATGGCGCTCGGATACTTGAGGCCGTTGTTGTCGCGATACTGCGAGTAACGCGTCTCCACCGGCAGATCGCCGAAGATCGGATTCTCCACCCACGTGTCGACGCGCTCCACCAGATTGGTGGTGGCGTTGATGTAGCCGACGAGCCGATACGGCTGACCGCCTGGCGACTTGACCGGCGCCATCCACGTCACGACGTGCTGTCGATTCGGGCCGGCGCCTTCTGTGCGGACCGTGGCGGCGTTGGCCGCGGCGCCTTTCAGAAACCCCCACGGCGTGATCCAGATCTCGAGCTGCTGTGCCCACGTCGTCTGCGCCGGCGTGATGTTCTGCTGAAACATCCCCTGCGTCGGCGGCCCACCCTGCACGGACGGCGCAAGGGTCACGGCTGTGGCGCGCGATGCCGGCTGCCGGAAATCGATGGCGCGCCGATAGTCGTTGAGGTTGACGCGCGGCCACGGCCCGTTCGCGATGTTCGACTGTCCGAAGGTGAAGTTGGCGCCCGACCCGTAGTACGACACCGAGTCCAGCGATCCCTGCGCCCATCGCCGTCGTCGCCGCGGCAATCACGCCTTTGGCATCCTGCGCGGACACGGGCATCGTGAGGAGAGCGACGAGAGCGACGGCCGCGATGGGCAGACGAGGGCGCATGGAGGCCTCCAGTCGAGTCGAGCGTGGAGAAACGAAAGCCCCGCGCAGATCGTGCGCGGGGCTCGAAGCGCTCGCGGCTGAGGGGAGGAAGCCGCGCGGTGACGCGATCAGTAGCCGCCGATAGACCCCGGCTTGAGGACGTAGTTTGGGGGCTGGCTGGTGTCCTGCGAGCGATACACCATGTGGCAGGCACGGCAGGTGGCGCCCACTTCTTTGATCGCCGCAACCGCTGCCGCTGGATCCGCCGGGTCAGTCGCGACCAGCTTCTGCGCGGCCTCGATCTTCGCGAGCGCTTCCTTGTTGAACTTCACGGCGTCGTCGCGCTTGTTGAGGACCCAGAAGTTTTCCGCGTCCGTGAGTCCCTGCTTCATCGTGGCGACGTGCGTCCGCACGTCCGCCCACGCTCCAGATGCCGCGGCCTTGCCCATGCCCTGGCTGGCCGGTCCCACCTTCTTCATCGTCTTGTCGAGCTCTTCGACGGTGGTCACTTTACTCTGGGCGGCCACGATTACCACGGACCACAGCGCGATCGCTGCGAACGCTGCCACTCGAACACGCATACACACTCTCCTCAGACACCCGGAACGCCAACAACTATTTCGCGAAGCGACTCCGGATTCGCTCCGCCCATCCGGCTCGCCAGATCCCGAAGGATTTCCAACTGCGACGGCAGGAGCACGAAGTCGTGCCCCAGCCACCGTCCTTCGACACGAGAAGCATCCACGAGAGACAGAAATTCGGCAAGAGACATTTTTACGGCGCTCGCATGGAAGACGAGGGCCCCCGACCGCCGGACCGGCTCCGGGCGCTCATCGAGCCGGACGGGCGCGCCATCGACCCGGAGGCCCAGGGTGTGCGGTGCCGGCCCGGGGCGGGTCTCGCCGTGGGTCTCGAAAACGAGGTCGATCGACGCTGGCAGGTCCGGCGGGTCGCCTGGACCGAGCTGATAGGACACCTGGAAGTCCATTTCCAGTCTGCCCGCCCTTCGGCGTGTAGAGCCGCATGTCGTCCGCGCCCGGAAGGACCCAGACCTTGAGCCGCCCGGTCGCCGGCTGCCGGTCGGTCACGATGCGCGCTGCGTGGGCGAAGGTCCGGCGGGCCGGAATCCTGGCGCGCAGCTCGGCGCCAGGAGTCTGCGCGGCAGTACGTAGGGCGGGCCGGGTTGAGGCCCGCCAACTCCACATCTCTCCGCTCCAGGCCGCGCCGGCGACGAGGAGCGCGATCAGTGGCCAGCGCATGCGGCGATTCTAACCGGGCGTCGCACGGCTCCGAGATCTGAAAATCGTTGTGCAGTGCGAAATCACCAAAATTGACGATCGCGCGTAGATCCGCTGATTTCCGTTTTCTTTGGTAGAATCCGCGCTCCGGAGGGTTCGAATGACGAAACTACGCCTCGCCGTCGTCGGGACGCTCGCGATGGCAGGAATGGCTGCCGCGTCGGCGTTGACATCCGCGCAGCAGACGCCCGCTCGCCCCGCGACGCCGTCGCCGGAGCGCGCGCAAGATCAGCCGTTTCCGCCCGGCTCACCGTTTGCGCTGCTCCCAGGTTTCAAGATCGAGCGGGTGACGCCGGTCGATCGCACCGAGTCGTTGATCGTCGTCACGTTCGATCCGCTCGGACGTCCGGTCGTGTCGCAGAGCTCGTCGGGCAACGGCGTATCGCCGCGCGTTCTGCTCGACAACAACAACGACGGGATTTTCGAGACCGAGAAGATCGTTGCCGAGCAGCTCAACACGTGTCACGGCTTGTTCTACGAGAGCCGGACGACGCTCTACGCGAACTGCCGCGCGAACCTGCCTGGCGATCCGGCGCCGGAACCGGGTCGCGGCGGTGGCGGGGGCGGAGGTGGACGCGCGGGCCAGCCGCCGGCCGCGGGGGCGCCGGGTGCAGGTGCTGGACGCGCAGGCCAGCCGCCGGCGCCGACTGCCACGCCGCCAGCGCCACCCCGTCCGGGTGATGCGCCGCCCGCCAATCCCGGCATCTCCGGCCTCTACAAGCTCGAAGACACGAACGGCGACGACGTGATGGACAAGATCGAGCGGATCCATCGCTACACCAGCGCCGGCATGGGCGATCACGGGTCGCACGCGATCCGTCGTGCACCGGATGGCACGATCACCTACCTGATCGGCAACAACACCTACGTCGGTGCGCCGCCCGTCAACGACGATGTCGTCGACAAGGAAGCGTCGCCCAACTGGAACAACGTCAAGGAGCGCCAGTTCCTCCCGCAGTACAACGACCCGCGTTTCGGCAACAGTACGAGAATCGGAGCGCACGCGACGTTGTGGCGCCTGCAGCCCAGCAACAAGGCGGCGCTGCTGTTCAGCGGCATGCGCAATCCCTATGACTACGCCTACAACATCTCTGGCGAGGCGTTCACGTGGGACAGCGACATGGAATGGGACGTCAACTCGCCGTGGTATCGCGAGGTGCGCACCATCCACATGATTCCCGGCGGCGACGCCGGCTATCGAAACGGCACGGGCAAGTACCAGGACGATTACTTCGACGTGATTCCGGCTGTGCGGAGCACGCGGCGCGGTTCGCCGGTCGGGCCTCGAGACGTACCAGAGCTACGCCTATCCCGCGAAGTTCTTCGACAACCTGTTCGAGGCCGACTGGTCACGCGGCCGCCTGCTCTACACGGCGCTGACGCCGTCGGGCGCGACCTACCGCGGGCGTGAGGATCTCGCCGAGTTCGTGCACGGCGAGCCGATGCCGATCACCGACCTCGAGGTCGGCCCCGACGGCAACATCTACTTCACGACCGGCGGCAACGCCGGCCAGGGCGGCCTCTACAAAGTGACGTGGACCGGCGCCAAGCCGGTGCAGCCGGACATGACGGGGATTCTCGGCGTCGTCCGCCAGCCGCAGCCGCTGTCGAGCTGGGGGTGGGAGGCGATCGAGCGCGTGAAAGCCTCGATGGGCGCGTCGTTCGCCGGAGAGCTCGAGAAGCTCGGCGCGGACCGCGACCGCCGCGTCCGCAGATCGCTCGCGGGCGATTCTCGAAATGCAGCGGCACGGCGTGCCGCCGAGTCCCGAATTGCTCAAGGCGCTGATCTCCGACAAAGATGCCAACGTCCGGGCTGCGGCCGTGCTCGCCGCCGGCGTGCAGACGAGCGACGGCGCGAAGGCCGTCGCGGCGGCGGCGCTCAAGGACGCGAGTCCCGTCGTGAAGCGACGGGCGGCCGAGGCACTCGTTCGCCAGGGTCTGAAACCGACGCAACCGAGCTTCGCCCCGATCGCCGACATCTACGCGCTTCTCGGGAACCCGGATCGCTTCGTGCGCTATTCCGGCCGCCTGGCGCTGGAACACACGCCGCGTACCGAGTGGCACAAGCTGGTGATGGCCGAAACGGATGTGATCGCGCTGACCGAAGGGCTGGTCGCGCTCACCAACACGATGGCGCCTCAGGCCGAAGCGGAACTGCGTCCGATCTTCGACAAGCTCATCGCGTTGATGAAGCAGCCGTCGCTGCCGGCCGCACAGAAGATCCGCGTGCTTCGCGCGTTCGAGATCGCCGCGACGGAGACGCGCAACGGGGTCGATCCCGAGATCCGGAAACAGGTCTATGACGCGCTCATCGGCCAGTTTCCCGTCGCGCCTCCGGCCGGCACGTGGATCGATTGCAACAACGGCGTGGCGACCACGGGGTGCGCGCAGTTGATGTTGACGCACCACCTGGCCAAGGTGCTCGCCTACACCGGCGAACCGGCCGTCATCGGCAAGATTCTCGCCGTCATCCCGAGGGGCGACGCCGATCAACCCGGACAGGTCGACTACGTCTACGCGCTGCGCGTGCTCGACAAGGGCTGGACCCCCGCGCAGGTCAAGACGATGACGGAGTGGTTCGCGAAGGCGTCGACCTGGCGGGGCGGCTCGACGTTCGCCGGGCACGTCAACCAGATCTTCGACGCGGTCATTGACGCATTCTCGGAAGAGCAGAAGCAGGCGGCCTACGCGGCGGTGCCGCTGTTTGCGCCGCTGCCGGCCGATCCACCCACTGCCGCCACTCCGCCGACTGCCGCCACTCCGCCGGTTGCGGTCGCCGCGCCGCCCACTGGCGCCACGCCACCGCCACCGCCGCCGCCGACCGCAGCCGGACCGGGTGCGCAGCGGGGCGCAGGGCCGGCAGGGCCGGGTGGAGGCGGCGGTCGTGGCCGTGGTCCTAACAACCCGCTCGACCGTCAGGAGCGCTACGACAACCAGGTGTTCCCGCGCGGCGGCGGGCCCGGATCGCTCACCGGACGAGGCGGCGGTCCCAACGCCGAAACCGGCGCCAAGGTGTTCCAGGACTTCTGCGCGTCGTGCCACAAGTTCCAGTCCGTCGGCAACGCCTACGGTCCAGAGCTCACGACGATTGGCGCGCAGCCGCGTCGCGACATCCTCCGCTCGATCTTCTTCCCGCAGGAAAAGGTCGACGCGAAGTACGAGACCACCGTCATCGCGACCCGCGACAACAAGACGCTCCGCGGCCTCGTCGTGAGCGAGGACGCCACCAATGTGCGGCTGAAGACCGCCGACAACGCCGATCTTGTGACTGTCGCGAAAGCGGACATTCTCAAGCGCACCCGCGAACGGGCGTCGATCATGCCGGAACAGCTGATCGACAAGATGGGCGGCGACGCCAACATCTCGCACGTCGTCGCATATCTCATGGGTGGAAAGTGAGTACAGGTACGACGGGTACGACAGGTACGACGGGTACGTGAGGTACATACGGGTACGATGGGTACACAAGGTACCGATGGGTACCGGTCGTACCTGCCGTACCCGCCGTACCTGTCGTACCCGTCGTACTGTCCTGACCCGTGTCACCCGTCGTCCCTCCCCGATTTGTGAAAAACCCGTGACGATGTAACAACGGTGTAACCGCCCAGCCCGCCTTCGCTGTATAACCTCGTATGGCGACGGAGGAGGGGCGGCTGCGGTCGGTCGCGACTGAAGTCAAGTTCATGATTGAAGCGTCCGAAGGGGCGCGGATTCGCGATTGGGCGCGGCAGCATCTCGTGGCCGATTCCTACGGCGGCGGCCCCTTCGGCGACGAGTACCGGACCACGAGCCTCTACTTCGACACCGACCAGCGCGACGTCTTCCATCGGCGCGGATCGTTCGGGCGGAGCAAGCACCGCATCCGCCGCTACGGCAACTCGCCGGACGTCTTCCTGGAGCGAAAACTCCGGCTTCGCGACGTGGTCCACAAGCGCCGCTGCAGGGTCCCCCTGGCCGATCTGACCAGGCTCGCGCACGCCAACGGCGAATGGGCGGGCACCTGGTTCGACCGCCGGCTGAAGCTGCGCCGGCTGCTTCCGACGTGCCTGATCACCTACGACCGCACCGCACGCGTGCTCGACGTCGACGGCGCCACCGTGCGCCTGACGATCGACGATCAGGTCACCGGCGCGCCCATGGACGCCGTCACGTTCGAGGCGTCGCCCGGGACGCCGCTGCTCGACGGCTGGATGATTCTCGAATTGAAGTTCCGCGATCACCTGCCGGCGATCTTCCGGCGGCTGGTCGAGGACTACAACCTGCAGGCCGAGCCGGCGTCGAAGTATCGACTGACGATGAGCGAGCTCGGTGCTGAGGTTCACGAACAGTCTGTCTAGACGGCGTCAAAGAGCTTCGCTACAGAACACGGGGCTCAGATCTCTCCTTTTCGACAAGATCCTATTTCCGAACTCCGCGTTCCCCGTGCCTCCTTAGTGCGCGCGCATTCGCGGTCACGAGACCTTCGCGGCAGAACACGGAGCTCGCGGGTAAGGACGCTAAGGGCGCGGGAAGGGCCGCGGTTCGTCGAGTATGCAATGATCAGAACTTCGGTCTGACAGCAACATGATCCAATCCGAGCTCCACCGTGGCCCCCGTGTTAGAAGGCGTGTGTGAGCTTCTGATCTATGACTAGGATCGTTTCGACAACACATCCCGCTCGTACCGCTTGACCTCGTCGAGCCACGCTTGTCCGCGCGGCACGCCGGCTGACTCGCAGTACCGATCCCACACGGCGCCGAACGGCAGCGTCTTGATCTCTTCCTGAAGCACGAGGCGCGAGGTGTAGTCGCCGCTCGCTTCGAGCGCGCGCAGCCTGGCGGTCGGCTCGAGCAGCGCCTTGAGCAGCGCCTTGAGCATGTTGCGCGTGCCGATCACCCAGGCGGCGACGCGGTTGATGCTGGCGTCGAAGTAGTCGAGGCCGATGTGCGTCCGTCCGAGATAGTCGCCGCGCACGAGCTCCTGGGCGATCGCCTCCAGGTCGTCGTTGAGGACGACGACGTGATCGCTGTCCCAGCGGACGCCGCGGCTGACGTGGAGCAGGATCTCCGGCAGGAACGTGAACACCGAGCTGATCTTGTCGGTGATGGTCTCGGTCGGATGGTAGTGGCCCGTATCGAGCGTGAAGAGCTTCTTTCGCGAGAGCGCGTAGCCGAAGTAGTACTCGTGCGAGCCCACCGTGAAGCTCTCGCAGCCGATGCCGAACAACTTGCCTTCGACCGCGTCCAGGTTGTGCGCCGGATCGATCGACGGCTTGAATATCGCGTCGAGCGATTCGGTCAGCCGCTGGCGCGGCCCGACGCGGTCAACCGGCGTGTCTTTCATCCCGTCCGGGATCCACGAGTTGGTCACGCAGGCGTTGCCGAGCGCCCGGCCCATCGCCTCGCCGATCTTGCGACAGGCGATGCCGTGCGCGATCCAGAACTGACGAATCGCGGGATCCTGATGTGACAACGTGAAGTTGTCGTCCGCCTTTGGATGCGAAAAGTAGGTCGGATTGAAATCGAGGCCGATGCCCAGCCGCTTCGCCCAGTCGATCCAGGCGCTGAAGTGCTCGGGCCCGACCGCATCGCGGTCCACCAGCTTGCCGCCGAAGTCGCCGTAGAACGCGTGGAGGTTGAAGCGGTGCCGGCCGGGGATCAGCGTGAAGGCCTGCTCCGCGTCGCCGCGCAGCTCGTCCGGCGTCCGCGCTTTCCCCGGATAGTTGCCCGTCGCCGCCAGGCCGCCACCCAGTCCGGTCCCGAACTTCTCGAATCCTCCGACGTCGTCTCCCTGCCAGCAGTGGAGGGAGATTGGCACACCGGCAAGACGCCGCAGCGCCGCGTCGGCGTCGACGCCGAGCTCGGCGTACTGATCGCGCGCGAGATCGTATGCAGTCACAAGAACAGATCCTCCACCACGAAGCTCACGAAGATCACGAAGCGAGGGTCATCTGACGCCGAGCAGGATCTCCACCGTGAGCTGATCGAGCTGCTCGTAGGCGAGGCCCTTGGCGGCGAGCGCTTCGCGATCGAACGTCTGCGCGAGGAGCGCCTCGCGGCTGGCCGTCGAGTACTTCGCCAACGACGGGGCCTGGTGTTTCGACACCTCGGCGAGCAGCCCTTGAATCTCCGCGTCGGCCTGCCACCGGCGGGCCTTCTCCGCCAGGATGAGATACGTCCGCATGCAGCCGCGCGCGAACGCCCTGACGCCGTCGTAGTCCTCGGTCCGGTAGGCGTGGGCGTCGAAGTGGCGCGGACCGTCGTAGCCGACGTCCTCGAGAAACTTGACGAGGAAGAACGCGGACTTGGGATTGGCGGCGCCGAAGCGGAAGTCCTGATCGTAGCGGCCGAACGCCTGATCGTTCAGGTCGATGTGGAAGAGCTTGCCGGCTTCCCACGCCTGGCCGACGGCGTGCGTGAAGTTGAGGCCGGCCATGTGCTCGTGCGCGACCTCCGGATTCAGGCCGACCAGCTCGGGATGCGCCAGCGTCGGGAATGAAGCCGAGGTAGGCGCCCGTGGTCGCCATGTAGATGTCGCCGCGCGGTTCATTCGGTTTCGCTTCGAGCGCAAAGCGGAAGCCGTACTTGCGGTCGATGGAGTATTCGCACAGGTAGTTCACCGCCTCGCGCAGGCGCTTGACCGCCTCGTCCGGGCGCCGGCACGCATCCGTTTCAGTGCCCTCGCGGCCGCCCCAGAGGACGAAGATCTTGGCGCCGAGCTCCGCGCCCAGATCCATCGCGCGCATCGTCTTCTGCACGGCGAACGCGCGCACCCGC
This sequence comes from uncultured Acidobacteriota bacterium, assembly GCA_963816795.1. Classification (GTDB taxonomy): domain Bacteria; phylum Acidobacteriota; class Vicinamibacteria; order Vicinamibacterales; family SCN-69-37; genus CAWFLT01. Next base: position 138,870 of record CAWFLT010000016.1, read on the forward strand.
GGATCGTTGGCGGTGAAGGCGCCGTCGCGAAACGCGGCGTCGTAGAAGAGGTTGACGGTCGCCATCGGCACGACGAGCCTGTTGGCCTCGCACGCCTTCTTGAAGTCGCGCGACGATCCGATCGCGCTCGGACGGCGTCGCGTCGATCGGCACGAGGTCGTTGTCGTGCAGGTTGACGCCCCAGGCGCCGGCCTCGCCGAGCAGCGCCGCCGCGTCGACGGGCGACAGGACCGGCCGGACGACGTCGCCGAACGGATCGCGGCCGCGATTGGCGACCGTCCAGAGGCCAAAGGAAAACTTGTGTTCGGGGCGGGGAGTGTAAGCGTCTGTCATAACTCCTTGTACACGCTGCGCAGCGCCGGGTAGATGCGCTGGTACTGCCGGTATCGGATGTTCATGGCCGCGACCGCGTCCGGGACGGGCTCGGTGACGGCCGCCGTGTGGACGCCCGCATCGCAGGCCGCGTCGACGGTCGGCCAGACGCCACCACCGACGCCTGCGAGGAGCGCCGCGCCGTACGCCGCGCCTTCTTCAGCCGTCACCGTCTCGACGGCATGCCCGTACACCGCCGCTTGAATCTCGCGCCAGAGCGGTGAGCGCGCGCCACCGCCGCCCAGCCGGATCTTCTGCACCGGCACCTCGAGCTCGTCGAAAATCGTGAACGTGTCGCGCAGGCTGAACGCGACGCCTTCGAGGACCGCACGGACGACATGCGCGCGCGTGTGGCTGGCGCCCAGTCCGAGGAGCGCGCCGCGCACCGACGAATCCAGATGCGGCGTCCGCTCGCCCATGAGGTACGGCGCCCACAGGACGCCGTCCGATCCTGCCGGCACCCGGCTCGCTTCGGCGGTGAGCTCGTCGTAGGTCGTCGCGCCCCCGGACGCGTGCCGGGTCAGCTCGTCGCGCAACCAACGGAGCGAGAGTCCGGCCGCTTGCGTGACGCCCATCACGTGCCAGCGCCCGGGAATCGCGTGACAGAACGTGTGCAGGCGCCCTTTCGGATCGAGCGCCGGGCGATCGGTGGCCGCAAAGACGACGCCCGACGTGCCGATCGTGGCGCTGACTGCACCAGGCCGCGTGATGCCCATGCCGACGGCGCCGGCGGCCTGATCCCCGGCTCCCGCAACGATCGGCGTCCCTTCAACGAGCCCGGTGAGCCCCGCCGCCTCGCGTGACACGCGCGCGCACACTTCGGGCGACTCGAAGACCGCCGGCAGCACCTGCTTCGAAATGCCGGTGGCGGCCAGGACTTCGTCCGACCAGCGCCGCTTCGCGACATCGAGCATCAGCGTGCCGGACGCATCGGCGACGTCAATCGCGTACTCGCCCGAGAGCTTCAGCCGGACGTAGTCCTTCGGCAACAGCACGTGCCGCACGCGGGACCACGCGTCCGGCTCGTGCTGGCGCACCCACAGCAGCTTCGTCAACGTGAAGTTGTTGAGCGCCGGGTTGGACGTGAGCTCGAGCAGGCGCGCGGCGCCGATGGTGCGCGTGAGCCACTCGCACTGCTCGTCGGTGCGCTGGTCGCACCAGATGATCGACGGCCGGACGATCTCGTCGTGTTCGTCGAGGACGACGGCGCCGTGCATCTGGCCGGACAGGCCGATGGCTGTAATCGATTTCGGTGCGACGCCGCTTAGAGACAGCACGTCTCGCACGGCGTTTTGCGCCGCTCGCCACCAATCCGCCGGATCCTGCTCCGCCCACGCCGGCCCGGGCGACGCGAACGGAACATGCTCCACCGTCGCCGAGGCGATCACGCCGCCATCGTCGCCCACCACGACCGCGCGCGAGCCGCCGGTCCCGATATCGATGCCGAGAACTGGAATTGTCCCGCTCCTCTGAAACGTTGACGCTCTGGAGGGGCGGGCTTTAGCCCGCCTGCGTTGGGCCGGCTGAAGCCGGCCCCTCCGTCAGCCTCAGCTTCTATACGCTTCCCGACCAACCCCCTGCACCGGAATCCCCTGCGACTGCAGCACCTCATGCTGCAGCGCATACATGCACGCGGCCGCTTCGTCGATCTTCCGCACGAACCCGATCGACCCTTGCAGAATCGGCGTCAGCCGCGCGCGATCCTGAATCCGGGCCTTCGGATACTCGTGCTCGACCACGAGATGGGTGTTGGCGACGTCGAGTTGCAGGAGCTCACGTGCCGCGAGCTGATGATCGAGCCAATCCACCGAGCGATTCTGAAGGTAGGCGAGCGGATCGTGGCGCGCCGTGCCCGGCAACTCGTGCTCGGCCAGCACGATCTGCTTCTTCCACGCGTTGAGATGGTCGGCAGGATTGGCCGACACCTTGCCGTCGATCCAGTCGCCGCGTTCCATCGTCTGTCCGCCCGAGCCCCACGCCGAAACGCCGCGCGCATCCACGACCTGACCCTTCACGTGGAATCCGCCGATGAGGAAGTTGTACCCCTCGTCCTTCAGGTACTGGAAGATCGATCGGGTGTCCTGGCCCATCAGGATCGCGTGTGACGGGTCGTAGTGAATGCGGAATTGATCGCCGACGCCGTGCTTTTCGCAAATCCGATGCAGCGCGATCCAGGCGCCGGGCGTGTACGCGATGTTGTTGTGCCAGTGGTCTCCGGTCGTCCAGCCCGGCATCGGGCACTGCTCGACACGATAGGTCAGCCCGCGCGCCTTGGCCTCCTTCAGCAGCGGGACGAACTGCTGCTCGAAGTCGATCAGGTTCTCGTCCATGCTGTGACGCTGGTTGCGTCCGACGAAGCCGCACACCGCGGTGACGCCGAGGAGCGCCGCGGTGTCGAACACCCGCCGCATGAAGTCGTGCTTCTTCTGCCGGACCGCGGCGTCGTCGTGCAGCAGGTTGTCGAAGTAGCCGAGGTCGGAAATCCCGACCTTCGACGCCGCGAGTGCGGTCTCCACCCGGCGCGCCCGCGCCTTGTCGAACGGCGCGCGGAGATCGAGCGTGTTGGCCACCGGATCGAGCATCGCCTCCGGCGGGACGTCGGTCTCCGTCGGATGCAGCGCCGCCGAGAGTTGGACGTAGTCGGCGCCCAGTTCGCGCGCAAACGCCACCCAATCTTCAATCGCCCGATCGGGATCGGGATCGCGGACGTCACGCGGCGTGAGCTCCTGCAGCGCGGCCGTCAGGATCCCGACTTTCATGAACTGTGGCGAAAATGGCTGAATCGACATGGCTCCGTGTTGAGGTCGCGTCTTGTCGCCGCGGTGCGGTGCTGCCGGATCATCCGGCGTGGTGGCGGGCCTCAGTACTCCACTTTGGTCCAGACGCCACCCTTGGCACTGGCGAGAATCGCTTCGACGATGCAGTTGGCGCGATAGCCGTCTTCGAACGTGGCAAACGCCGGTGGATGAGGATCGCGCGCCGACTTTCCGGCGCCGATAAACCCGTAGATGTCACGCATCAGATTGCAGAAGGCGTCCGCCCACGCTTCCTGGTGTCCGCCCGGCAGGTGGGCGTAGCGGCCCGCCTCCGGATCGAGGAGCGACGGATCCTTCTGCAGGATTTCGTTCGCGCGGTCCCGGTGGCCCCGCCACAATTCGTTCTGGTGCTCCTGGCGCCAGCGGACCGAGCTCTTCGACCCGCAGATCTCCAGCACGAGATCGTTCTTGTGCCCGGCGCACACCTGACCGACGGAAAAGCTGCCCTTGGCGCCGTTGTCGAAGCGCAGCAGCACCGAGGCCAGATCCTCGACCTTGATGTCGACCGTCTCGACATCGTCGTTGCCGCCGGCCGCGGCAAACGCCTCGCGCGATCCCTTCGGCTTCTTGCGCTTCTGGATGACCGTCGTGATGTCGCCGAGCACGTGCGTGATGCGCAGCCCGCTCATGTGCTGAGCGAGGTCGCACCAGTGCGAGCCGATGTCGCCCAGCGCCGACGACGCGCCGCCCTTGTCGGGCTCGAGCCGCCACGAGTAGTCCGTCTCCTTGAGGAGCCAGTCCTGCAGGTAGTGGCCGACGAGAAAATGCGGTGTGCCGATGTCGCCGCGGGCGATCGCATGGCGCGCCTGCTGCACGAGCGGGTTGCCGCGATAATTGAACGTGACCGCATGCACGATGCCCGCCTTCGTCGCCTGCTCGAGCAGCGTTTTCGCCTCGGCCGCCGTCATCGCCAGCGGCTTGTCGGAGACGACGTGCTTCCCGCGGGCGATTGCGGCCGCGTTGATGGGGTAGTGCAGGTAGTTGGGGGTCGCGTTGTGCACGACGTGGACGTCGGGGTCGTCGAGCAACGCCTCGTAGCTGCCATAGGCCTTGCGCGCGCCGAGCGCCTCGGCCTTGCGCTCTGCCGAGGCCTGACTGCTGCCAGCCACCGCGACGACGTCGACGTACCCGAGGCGTCGAACCGCTTCCACGTGGTGCGGGCCGACGAACCCGGCCCCGACGATGCCCATCCCGATGCGTTTCAACCGTGACCTCCCGATCGCGTTTTGGGGTGGCCATCATAACAAGTTCCAGGCGGCGAAACGCTATGGCAGAATCAGCCCGCCGGCTTCCGCTGATGATTAAGAAACCGACGATCACGACCGTGGCCGCCGAGGCGGGCGTCGCGGTGAGCACCGTTTCCCGCTACCTCAACGGCCACTACGTCAGCTCGCCGGTCCGGGCCCGGCTCTCGAAGATTATCGAGACGCTCGGCTATTCCCGGTCGTCGACCGCGCGCAACCTCAGCCTGGGCCGGAAGGGGTGCATCGGCGTCGCCGTCGACTCGAGCCAGGATCCCTGGTTCGTGCAGCTGCTGACCGGCATCGAGGAAGAGCTCGCGATTCGCGACCTGAGCCTGATGCTCTCGAGCCTCGAGCTGCGCGGCGAGTACGACCCGCGCGTCGTGCTCGAATGGATCCGCGGCCACCGCGTTGATGGACTCATCATCGCGAAGAGCCAGCGGCGCGAGCGGTCGCTGCTGCGTGCCGCGGTCGACGCGCAACTACCGACCGTCGCGGTCGTCCCCGACGAAACGGTCGACCATGTGCAGCTCGTGCGCTGCAACAACGTCTCGGCCGGCGCGCTGGCGGCGAATCATCTTGCGGACCTTGGGCATACGCGCATCGCCTTCGCCGGTGGACCGCTGCACTCGCTCGACTCGAAGCACCGGCTGCGTGGGCTGCGCGAAGCACTCGCCGCCCGCGGCATCCGCCTCGATCCGAAGGCCGTGTTCGCGTGCGACAGTTGGGAGGTCGAGGCCGGCAGTTCCTTCGCGCAGGCGTTTCTCGACGCGCCGCTCGAAGTCACCGCCGTGGTCCTCGCCAACGACGCGCTGGCGTTCGGGTTCATGCGGGTCGCTCAGCAGCGAGGCATGCGCATGCCGCACGACCTGTCGATCATCGGATTCGACGGCTTGCCGCAAGGCGCGCTGTTCTATCCCGCGCTGACCACGATCTCGCAGCCGATGCGCGAGATGGGCCGCGTCGCCTGCCGCCGGCTCTTCGAAGCCATTGAGGATCCGGGGCGGATCGAGAAGATCGAGTTTCAGATGGAGCTCGTCGTGCGCGAGAGCACCGGGCCGGTGGGGCCGCTCAAGCACGTCGAACGGCGACTGAGACCGGTGTAGGATTCCGCCATGCCGAAGCGGACGCGGGGCCGTGTCCCAGCGGACGCCGCCGAGGTCACCGCACACGGGCCGGACCGGTCGATCCTCTTTCTCCTATTTCTTTTTGTCGTCAGCGGCGCCGCCGCCCTCATCTATGAGGTCGTCTGGTTCCAGATGCTGCCGCTGGTCATCGGGTCGTCGTTCGTGTCGCTCGGGACCGTGCTGGCGGCGTTCATGGGCGGCATGGGGCTCGGCAGCCTGATCGCGCCGCGGCTGCTCGGCTCGCGCCATCCGCTGCGCGTGTACGCCGCACTCGAACTGGGCATCGGCGCCTGCGGACTCGTGGTGCTCTGGGGCCTTCCGCTGCTCAGCGCGGTCTACACCGGCATCGGCGGTGGATCGATCGTGATTCGCGCGGTCGTCGCCGGCATCTGTCTCGTCCCGCCGGCGGCGCTCATGGGCGCGACGCTGCCGGTGGTGGCCGTTGGGGTCAGACCGGGGTCAGACCGGGGTCAGACCCCGAGGTCTGACCCCGGTCTGACCCCAACGGCAGTCGGTCTCCTCTACGCCGCGAACCTGACCGGCGCGGTGGTCGGGAGTCTGCTCGCCGGCTTCTATCTCTTGCGCGTGCTACGACGTCGCGATCGCCACCGCCGTCGCACTGGCGCTGAATCTCATCGCCGCCGGAGTTGCCTGGCGGCTCGGCGGCGCGACACCCCGACCCGCGCCGGTGCCGCGATCCGCGCCGTCCACCCGCTCCCGGCCCGCGGGATCGGCGACGGTGCTGGTCGCGCTCGCGATCTCCGGGTTCACCGCTCTGGCATCGGAGGCGATCTGGACGCGCCAGCTGGGGCTGGTGTTCGGCGCGACCGTGTATGCGTTTTCGTTGATCCTGGCCGTGTTCCTCGCCGGCCTCGGCATCGGCAGCAGCGTCGGCACGGCCCTGGTTCGGGTCTTGCCGCAGCCGCGTCTGGCGCTCGGCTGGTGCCAGCTGCTCCTGGCCGGAGCAGTCATCTGGGCCGCGCATCTCCTTTCCGGATCGATCCCGTACTGGCCCGTTGAAGAGTCGCGCGCGAGCGGGGCGCTGCTCGTCGCGCAGGCAGACGTGTTCCGCTGTGCCCTGGTGGTGCTGCCTGGCGCGATGTTGTGGGGCGCGAGTTTTCCGCTGGCCGTCTCTGCAGCGGCGGGACCGGACCATGCCGATGCGGTGCTCGTCGGCCGGCTCTACGCGGCGAACACGTTTGGCGCCGTCGCCGGAGCCGTGACGGCAAATCTGATGATCAGCGCGTTTGGCAGCCATGTCGCAGAACGCGCGCTAGTGGTCCTGCTCGTGGGTTCCGCACTGGCACTGCTCGTACTCGTGCCTGCGAACGCCTCGCGTGCTCCGCGCCGCCTGGGCCGCATCGTCGTGGCCGGTGCCGCGGCGATTGCCGCGCTGTCACTCGTGCCCGCCGATTTCGTCGGTCCCGGGCGAGCTCATCGCGTACGGCCGCTATTCGGCTTCATGGATGGGTGTCACGCGCATCGTGTACGCGGGGGAAGGCACGAACGCATCGATCGCCGTGTCGCGCGCCTCTGACGGCGCCGTGACGTACCACAGCGCCGGCAAAGTCCAGGCGTCAAGCCTGCCGGAAGACATGCGGCTTCAGCGCATGCTCGGCCATTTTTCCCACCTGCTGCCGGCGGAGGCGAAGGACGTCCTGGTGATCGGGTTTGGCGCGGGCGTGACGGCGGGCGCCCTGGCGATTTCGCCCCGTGTCGAGCGGATGATCGTCGCCGAGATCGAGCCGCTCGTGCCGCGGTTCGTCGCGCCCTTCTTCGCCGACTACAACGAACGGGTGACCGAGAGTCCCAAGACGCGGATCGAATTCGACGACGCGCGGCATTTCCTGATGACGACGGATCGGACGTTCGACGTGATCACGTCCGACATGGTGGATCCGTGGGTGAAGGGCACGGCCGCCCTCTTCACGCGGGAGTTCTTCGAGGGCGCGAAGCGCCGACTCAAGCCTGGCGGCATCGTCACGCTGTTCGTTCAGCTCTACCAGAGCAACGTCGAGGCGGTGAAGAGCGAACTGGCGACGTTCATCGACGTCTTTCCTCAGACCGTCGTGTGGGGGAACACGAACAACGGCGAGGGATACGACCTGGTCGTGACCGGACAAATCGATCCCCTTCGCATCGACGTCGATGCCTTGCAGAGCCGGCTGAACAGTCCGTCGCACGCGCCCGTGCTGCGATCGCTCAGGGAGATCGGCATCAGCTCGGTCGTGGATCTGCTGTCCACGTTTGCCGGATCGGCGGCGGATCTCAGCCCGTGGCTCAAAGACGCCGGCATCAACCGGGACCGGAATCTACGGCTGCAGTATCTCGCCGGGCTCGGGATGCACGAGCGCGCGGCAGCGGCGATCTACGCGGAGATGCTCCGCTACGCGACGTTTCCAGCCGCGCTGTTCGTGGGCACTCCAGAATCGGTCCAGGCCGTGCGCGACGGCATCGATCGGGTGAGGCGCCGATGAGGCGAACGGTCGTCACGTTCAGCCTCGCCACCGTCGTCGCGTGCGGCGGCGGGGATCGCCCGGCACGCACGTCGGCGATTGCGCCACCGACGCGGGTCTCGCCGGTGACGGAAACGCTCCACGGCGCCGCCGTCACGGACAACTACCGCTGGCTCGAGGGCGCGGAGTCAACGGGCAACAGTCAGACGCCGGTCTCGCCCGAGATCGCGGCCTGGACCGACGCGCAGAACAGCTACACGCGCGCGGTGCTCGACAACCTGCCGGGCCGGCGGGAAATCGAGGACCGCGTCCGATCGACCCTGGCGATCGGCTCGGTCACGGCGCCCGTCGTGCGCGGCAATCGGTACTTCCTGGCGAGACGCACCAGCGCGCAGTCGCAGTTGGTCATCTCCTGGCGCGAGGGATCGCTCGGCGCGGATCGTGTGATCGTCGATCCGGCCGCCCTCGATCCTGCCGGACAAACAGCTGTCACGTGGTTTTCGCCGTCAGAGGACGGCAAACTGCTCGCGCTCGGCACGATCACCGCGGGCGCCGACGGCACGACGTTCCGCCTCATGGACGTCGACACCGGCAAGCTGACCGGCCTCGAGATCCCCAACACGCCTCAGGGTGTGCAGTGGCTGCCTGACGGGTCGGGTTTCGTCTATCAGCAACTCAAGGATGCGAGGGATCCGGCGTCGCAGCAGTCCCGCTTTCATCGCCTGGGCACTCCGCCGGCATCCGATCCCGTCCTCGCGCGGGCGCCGTTCATCCGGCTCTCGCGCGACGGCCGATGGATCGTGCTCGGCTACCCAACGGGGCCGGCGTCGAACGACCTCTGGCTGGCCAGCTTCGCCTCGGCGCGCAAGGGCGGAGCGGTGTCGCTCAGCCCCAAGGCGGTCTCGGTCGGCCAGCAGGGCCGCATCGCCGGCGGCGTGGTTGACGACACGCTGTTCCTGCACACGACGCAAGGGGCGCCCAACGGGCGCGTCGTCGCGGTGAGCACGGCGGATCCAGGCCCGGCGAAGTGGCGGGATATCGTCCCGGAACGACGCGACGCCGTCGTCGAGAACGTCGCGTTCACGCGAGGGCTCGTCGCCGTCACGTACCGGGTGAGTGCCTCGAACGTCATCGAGGTCTTCGACACGACGGGCGCATCGCGCGGCGCGGTGCGGCTGCCGGGCATTGGCCTGGCGAGTCTGACGGTCGCCGAGGATCGCACCGAAGCGTACGTGTCGTTCACCAGCTTCAACTATCCGCCGACGGTGTTCAGGATCGACCTCGGCCAACCGAGCGCATCGCCGACTCGATGGGCCAGCCCGGACGTCGCCGTCGATCCAGCGTCGGTCGAGGTCGAGCGCGTGTCGTACGCGTCGAAGGACGGCACGCAGATCACGATGTTCGTCGTCCGCAAGGCCGGGTTCGTCCCGGCCGGCGATGCGCCGGCCGTGATCGTGGCGCACGGTGCGCTCGGGACCAGCATGGCCCCGGCGTTCACTGCGTCGTTCTTCCCCTGGTTCGACGCCGGCGGCGTGCTCGCGGTCCCGCATCTACGCGGCGGCGGCGAGTACGGCGACGCGTGGCATCGCGCCGCGATGCGCGAAAAGAAACCGACGGCGGTCGACGACCTGCTGGCCGCGGCCGACTGGCTGATCGCGAATCGCTACACGAGGGCCGATCGGCTCGCGCTGACCGGCGGCGCGCACGGCGGACTGACGGCCGCCATCGCGATGATTCAGCAGCCCGATCGCTTTCGCGCGGTGGTGCTGACCTCGCCGCTTGCGGACATGCTGCGCTTCCACCGATTCGGGTTCGGTCCGTACTGGGTGCCCGAGTACGGATCGGCCGATGATCCGGCTCAGGCCGCCTGGCTTCGCGCCTACTCGCCGTATCAGCGGGTCGTGGCCGGAACGAAGTATCCCGCAGTGTTCATCACGGCGCCAGGAGGGCGGTGGGCCCGTGCATGCGATGCACGCGCGCAAGCTGGCCGCCGCGCTGCAGGCGGCGAGCGGGTCGGACCGGGCCGAGCGGCCCGTGCTGATCCGGGTCGATCGTGCCGGGGCCAGCGGACCGGACGACGCCGCGGCCCTGCTCCTGAGGGATCTCGTCGATCAACGCGCGTTTCTCGCCTGGCAGCTGGGGGTGAAATGACGTTGGGGTCAGATCGACCGGGGTCAGACCCAGAAGGAGTCTGACCCGGCTGACCCCGAGGTCATTTCGCAGGGCGGAACCGGCCATGTCGCACTGCGCGACGGCTTCCCAGAGTGTATTGACTTGCCCAAGGGGCTCGGCTATAACCCCATGGAATCGGTTCCACATCCCGCGTATGGCTCGATAAGGCACGAGTGAGGGGGTTCTTTCCATGTTCGTGAGAGCAAGGGTTCGACTACTCGCGGCGGCGCTCGCAGCGCTCGTCGCGATCGCCGCACCGGCGTCGGCTCAGCTCATTACCGGCACGGTCGGCGGCACGATCAAGGACGCGCAAGGTGGCGTCATTCCAGGCGCCACCGTTGTGCTCGTCAGTCAGACGCGCGGGACCAAGATGGCCCCCGTCGTCACGAATACCCAGGGCGACTTCGTCGTCCCCAATCTCACCGCCGACACCTACACCATTCAGGTGACGATGACCGGCTTCAAGACGCTGAACCACGCCGGCATCGTCGGTCAGCGGCGGCGACCGCGTGAACGTGCCGCCGCTGACGCTCGAAGTCGGCGGCGCGGCCGAGACCGTCGAACGTCACGGCCGAAGTCGCCGCAGATTCAGTCCACGACCGGTGAGCGCTCGTTCACCGCGTTGACGACCCAGGTCGAGAACCTGCCGCTCGCGGGCCGCAGCTTCACCGCGCTCACGGCGTTCACGCCCGGCGTGCAGCGGCACGAACCGGCTCGGCGGCGGCGGCGCGAACAACGTCATGATGGACGGCGTCGCGACGATGGACACCGGCAACAACGCGGCGTTGCTCCAGCTGAACATCGAAGCGATCGCGGAAGTGAAGGTCCTGACGTCGGACTACCAGGCCGAGTACGGCCGCGCGAGCGGCCTGCAGATCACCGCCGTGACCAAGAGCGGCACGAACCAGTTCCGCGGATCGGTCTACGAAGTGCGCCGCGATTCCGACTGGAACTCCAACAGCTGGGCGAACAAGCAGAACAACCAGGCGAAGACCGTCTCCAAGCAGGACGACTTCGGGCTACTCGATCGGCGGCCCGGTCGGCAAGCCCGGCGGCGGCAACAAGCTGTTCTTCTTCTTCAGCCAGGAATGGCGGCCGCGCAAGGCCGGCGGCCAGGTGCGACGAGTTCCGCTTCCCGACGCGCGCTGAACGCGCCGGCGATTTCTCGCGACGCTCGACAACAACGGCACCCTCTTCCCGTACATCCGCGACGCGTCAACGGGCCTGCCTGCGCGGCGACCGACACGCCGCGGCTGCTTGCCAGGACGGCGGCGTGGTCGGCAAGATTCCCGCCAGACAGGCTCTACCAGATCGGCCTCAACATCCTGAAGCAGTACCCGATGCCGAACCTGCCGCGATCAGCGCCGGCATCAACTACAACTACGAGAGATCGTCGCCGGTCGTCAGCTACCTGAACAACCAGCCGGTCATCCGTCTCGACTACCAGCCGCTCCAGTCGCTGCGGACGACGTTCAAGTACTCCGGCGAGCGCCAGCGCCGGCAGACGTTCCCCGGCACGCTCGCCGGGCTTCAACGACACGCAGACGCACGATCCGGTCGTGACGACGATGGCGCTGACGGTCAACTACAGCCTGAACGCGACGACGTTCATCGAGGCCAACTACGGCTACGCCCGGAACGCCGTGGCCGGCTGCGTCGACATCTTCACGCAACTGCACGGCGTCGATCACGATGAGCCCGGCCGTCGGACAAGCGCACCATCGGGACTCGGCGACCTGCCGATGCTCTTCCCGGACGGCGTCAACATGGATCCGCGGTACTACGAGTACGAGCAGCTCACGAAGATGAACACGCCGATGTTCCAGAACGGCACGATCCTGCTGCCGCCGACGTTCAACTTGGGGCAATCGCGTCGCCAACGCGCCGCCGAACCTGCCGTATCCGGCGCTGGCTCAACTACAACCTGACGCAGGACATCTCGGTCAGCATGACGAAGGTCGCCGGGCGGCACACGCTGAAGGTCGGCTTCTACAACAACCACAGCCACAAGGCGCAGAACCGCGGCGGCGGCGGACCCGGCTCGATGAACTTCGCGAACAACACCAACAACCCGCTCGACTCGCAGTTCGGGTTCGCGAACGCGGCGCTCGGCATCTTCAACTCCTACCAGCAGCTGTCGCGGTTCATGGAAGGCCGGTACGTGTCGAACAACACCGAGGCCTACATCCAGGACAACTGGAAGGTGAACGAGCAAGCTCACGCTCGACGTCGGCATGCGCTTCGTCCGCCAGCAGCCGCAGTACGACTCGCTCGGACAAGGGTCGAACTTCCTGCCTGACGAATGGGCCGCCGGCGCAGGCGCCGCTGCTCTATCGCCGCGGGTGCGCCAACGGCGTCGTATCCGTGCAGCGGGCACGAACCGGCAGGCGATGAATCCGGTGACCGGCCAGTTCCTGGGACCGAACTCGACGCTCGCGATCGGTCAGCTGGTGCCGAACACCGGGAGACGCGACCAACGGGATCTTCGTCGGCGGCGAGGGCATCGTGAAGACCGGCCTACAAGTGGCCGTTGATCGCGCCGGCGCCGCGCCTCGGGTTCGCGTACGACATCAGCGGCACGCAGACGCTTCGTCTTCCGCGGCGGCGCCGGCATGTTCTTCGACCGGCCGGACGGCAATTCGATCTACGGGCTGGTCGCCAATCCGCCGAACGCCTCGAGCGTCACGCGTCAACTTCGGTCAGCTCCAGACGCTCGGCCAGACCGGCCTCCGCGTCCAGGGCCCGCCGGCGCTGTCGACCTACGAGTACGAGCCGAACCTGCCGACGTCGTGGCAGTGGAACGGCGGCGTGCAGATGACGCTGCCGTGGTCGTCGGCGCTCGACGTCGAGTACGTCGGCCAGCACGCGACGTATCAGGGCAGAACGTCGACATCAACCAGGTCGACATGGGCGCCGCGTTCCTGCCGCAGAACCAGGATCCGACGCTGGCGCGCGACCACGAACGGGTCGTCGCGCGCTCCCGACCGACCTGTTGCGCGCGCTTCAAGGGCTACGGGTCGATCACCCAGTTCACGCAGCGCGGCTCGAACATGTACCACTCGATTCAGTCGTCGTTCAATCGCCGGTTCCGCAACGGCCTTTCGTTCGGCCTGAACTACACGCTCGGGCTTGAAGTTCGACGGCAACTCCAACGCGCGGCTCGAGCACGACGCGAACGGCAACCTGCAGCTACCGCGCCGATCAGGCTGACGCCGACGAGCTGCTCGCGCAGCAGAACCTGCAGCGCCACACGTTCAAGGGCAATTTCGTGTGGGATCTTCCCGACCTGCGAGGCCGACGGCGCGGCGCTCCGTGCCGTCGGGCTGATCGTCAACGACTGGCAGCTGTCCGGCGTGTTCACCGGCGGGTCCGGCGGCCGCTACACGGTCGGCTACGGCTACCAGACCGGCGGCGGCAACGTGAACATCACCGGGTCGCCCAACTACGGCGGCCGCGTGGTGATCACTGGCGACCCGGGATCGGGCTGCTCGTCGAACCAGTACCAGCAGTTCAACACCTCGGTGTTCCCGGGCCCGCCGGTCGGCAGCGTCGGGCTCGAATCCGGCCAGAACTACCTGATCGGCTGCGCCGATCACCGTTGGGACTTCGCCATTGCCCGCAACATCAGGCTCGGCGCCAGCCGCAACATCCAGATTCGCGTCGATCTGTTCAACGCGTTCGACGAAGTGATCTTCACCGGACCGCAACACGACGATGAACCTGACCAGCCCGACGAACCAGACGATCACCAATCCGCAGTACAACCCGGATGGAACACTCGTCGCGACGCGGTTGACGCCCAACAACGCCGGCTTCGGTGCCGTCAACGGCGCCGCCAACCCGCGGTCGGTGCAGTTCCAGGTCAGGTTCGCGTTCTAAAAAGACGAGAACACGGAGAAGAGCTCACGAGAGCGAGGCACGGAGAAGAACAAAGCGGACACCCCGCGCCGGCTTGTTGGCGCGGGCCCGAGGCGCGGGGGTGGGGCCCCGCGCCAGTAATGTTAAAGGGCACGGAGAAGCGCGATCTTCTCCGTGCCCTCGCTTTTTCTCCGTGGTCTCGCCCTTCCTCGTGATTTACTTTTCCAGGAGGAAGGGCTTGAATGGCTGACAAGAAGTTCGTGTCGCGATTATCGGCCTCGGGTTCGGGGCGGAGTTCATTCCGATTTACCAGCAGCACCCGGACGCCGAGATGTACGCGATCTGCCGGCGCGACAAGAAGGGCCTCGAAGCGGCGGGCGACCAGTTCGGCATCGCCGTCCGGTACTCGGACTACGACGAGCTGCTGAAGGATCCCGAACATCGATGCCGTCCACATCAATTCGCCGATTGCGGATCACGCGCCGCAGGCGATTGCCGCGCTCAAGGCGGGCAAGCACGTCGCCAGCACGGTCCCGGCGGCCACGACCATCGATGAATGCCGGCAGATTGTCGAGGCGCAGCGCAAGAGCGGCAAGGTCTACATGATGATGGAGACCGTCGTCTACAGCCGCGAGTACCTGTTCGTCAAAGAGCTGTACGACAAGGGCGAGCTCGGCCGGATCCAGTTCCTCCGCGGCAGCCACCAGCAGGACATGGACGGCTGGCCGGGCTACTGGGAAGGCTTCCCGCCGATGCACTACGCGACGCACTGCGTCAGCCCGTGCCTCGCGCTCCTCGGCAAGCACGCGGAATCAGTCGTCTGTCACGGATCGGGGCGGATCGACGACGCGCTGATTCCCAAGTACGGCAGCCCGTTCGCGATCGAGACGGCGACCTTCAAGCTCAGAGACTCGGACGTCTGCGCCGAAGTCACGCGCAGCCTCTTCAACACCGCGCGCCAGTACCGCGAGAGCTTCGACGCGACCGGATCGAAGAAATCGTTCGAATGGCAGCAGGTCGAAGGCGAAGAGCCGGTCATCCACACCAAGAGCACGGCCGCGCGGCCGCTGACCGAAGCGCAGATTCCTGAGCGCGTGAAGGTGCCGGACTACGCCCGGTTACTGCCCGAGCCCATTCGGCGCTTCACGCAGCCGGCCGAGATCCACGACGCCGACCACCTCTCGTTCCTCCAGGGCGGCGGCCACGGCGGCTCCCATCCTCACCTGGCGCACAACTTCCTGATGGCGTGCCTCGGCAAGCAGCCCGCGATGCCGGACGCCGAGACATCAGTCAACTGGACGATGGTCGGGATCTGTGCGCATGAGTCCGCGCTCAAGGGTGGAACAAAGATCGAGATCCCGCGATTCTGACAGGCGCTTTCGCGGGATGGGAGCTCACGGAGAAAGAGCTAGAGAGCACGGAGAAGAGCAGGAGACAGACACGGAAGAACGACTCGCCGCTCTTCTCCGTGGCCTCTCGCTCTTCTCGTGCCCGTCTTTGCCGGCTCCTCAGGCGCTCGCGTTACTTGACTGGCGCCTGATAGATCCGCAGCCTCTGCATAGACCATGGCGGCGCGTCTGTCGTCGTTCCCGTCTGCGTGATGCGCACGAACTTCGCGCGCACCGGCGTGAATGTCGCCGCGATCGTGCCTGGCGCGCCGGTGCCGGTTGCGGCCGGCGTCCATTTCACCCCGTCGAGTGAGACCTCGATCTTGTACTCACGCGGAAAACCGAAGACCGGCGTGGGGAATCCGCCAGGTCCACCGCCTGCGCCGCGGCCACGGCCCGGTCCGCCTGCGGCCGCGGCGGCCGCCGGATCGGCGGGAAGCGGGGGCAGCGCCGCGCCTGGCACCGGACCAGTGATCCCGAAGGCGCCTGTTGGAACGCCGCCGCGGCCCCCGGCCGTCGTCTCGAACACGAGTTCGGTGAGGTTGGCTGCCTCGGGCAACTCGACCTGGAACCACATGCCCGGCTTCTGCGGTTCGCCGGTCGCCCACGCGACATAGTTCAGTCCGTTGTTCGCGCTCGCGGAATTGTGACTCGCGCTGATCTTCCACGTCGGCTGCGCCGGCAGCAGCACCGGCAGTGACGCGGTCAGCTCCTCGACGGTCCACGGCTTCTTCCGCGCGAGCGTCGCCTGCCGGACGCGCGCGACGTCGGCGGCGGTCACCGCCGCGCCGGTGTTCCCGAATCCGGTGCGGGCGAATGACGCGGCCGCCGCAATCCAGTCGTCCTTGTTCGTGCCCATCGGCACCATGACCTCGGTGTAGTTGTCACCGTCGATCGGGCCGGCCAATCCGTGCAGCAGCGCCTTGATGACGTAGTCGCGATGGCCCTGGACACGAAGCGATCCGACCAACGGCGGCGCCATCGTCGTCCCGGCCGGCGCGCCTTCCTTCGGCGTGCCGAGCCCGTCGGTGCCATGGCAGGTCTGGCAGAGCTCCTTGTAAATCGTTTCGCCGCGCTCGATGAACGCGGTCTCTTCCGGCGTCCGTCCGCGGCCGCCACGACCTGCCGCTGGCGGGGCGAGGATGCGGGTGCCCAATTCCTGGACGCCTCGCGCCGGATTTGCCGCCTGCGTGTCCTTGACGATCGCAGCGATGTCCGCGACCTTGAAGAGGTTCAGCGTCAGCATCGCCTGCATCACGACGTTGACGTCGGGATCCTTGGTGAGCGCGCGGTAGTCGTTGCCGAAGCTCTTGTCGCCGTCCTTGTAGAGCGTCTCGCTCGTCCGCACGGCGTGAATGCGGATTCTCGGATTGGGATCCTTCATCAGTTCCCGCGCCAGGCGCGCATCGAGGGCGCCGAGTCCTTCGAGCGTCCACAGCGCGTGGACGCGGCCGTCCATCGACGGGCCGCTGCGGGCCAGCTGCGTCAATGCGGCGACGGCCGACTTGTCCTGCTTGAGAATCAGGAGCTGCTGCGCGGTGTCGCGCCACCAACCGTTCACGTGCGAGAGCGTCGAAATCAGCTGCGGCACCGTCGCCGTGTTCATCCGCGGCTGTGTGCGATCCCGCTCCATCCCTTCATACCGCAGCCGCCAGATGCGTCCCTTGCGGATGATCTTCGCCATATCGTACTGGTCGATCTTCGCGCGCAGGTAGCTGCCGGGCCGCGTCCAGTTGCCCTCCTGGATGATGCCGCGATAGGTGTCGACAATGTAGAGCGTGCCATCGGGCGCGGTGGCCATGTCGACCGGGCGGAACAACGGATCGCTCGATCGGATGAACTCCGAGTGCAGCCACTGGTAGACCTGACGAAGCTGGGTGACGCCTTCGGTCACCACCGGCTTCAACCGGCGGACGATGCGCCCGACCGGTTCGCCATAGATGTAGTCGCCGATGAGGTCGGCGGGGAGACGGTCGCCGCGAAAGATGTCGTTGCCGGCGCCGCCGGTCGCGTAGCCGAGCGTGAGCTCACCCGGCCGGATGGCGCTGGTCCCGGGTTGGTAATCGCCAAGGCCGGTGATGCCCCAGGTCGTCCGCAGTCCGGGCTCGAGCTGCAGGGGCATGTTGAACGTGCCGTAGTGAATCGGAAACTGAAAGTAGGTCGGCACGCCGCCGTCGCCGGTCTGGAAATAGACCTTGCCGTCGCTGTCCTGCGTGACGCCCCACTGGCCGTTGTTCGTCCCGGTCGGCTCGCGCAGCACGCCCTTCGGCGTCCAGCGGACGCGGAACGTGTTGTAGGTGCTGTACATCCAGTTGTCCATCGAGAGGAACAGGCTGGACTGCTGGTGCTCGACGTTGCCGGACCGGCCGAAGTTGGTCGTGAACAGTTCCTTCTTGTCCGCGACGCCGTCGCCGTTCGTGTCGGTATAGCGGTAGATCTCGTCGGTGTTCGACTCCATCGCGAGGATGCTGTTCGGACCGAACGGTTGCACGAAGCGCGGGAACACGAGGTTGTCGAGGAAGACGCCGTGCTTTTCGTAGACGCCGTCGTTGTCCACGTCTTCGTGGATCGAGATGCGGCCGACCGGATCGAGCTCGCCGGTGGCGTCGGCGTCCTGCATGTAGCCGCGATTCTCGAGCACGAACATCCGCCCGTTGCCGTCGAACGCGATTTGCATCGGCTCCTGGATCTCGGGCTCGGTCAGCACGGCCTCCAACCGATAGCCGGCCGGCAGTAACAGGCTCTTGAGCTCATCGGCGGGGGATTGCGCCAGGACGGGCGGCTTGGGCGACAACTCGGCGTTGAAGAAGGGGTCGTTTGGCCGCTGCGCGCCGGCCGTTTGAGCGCCGCCACCAGGGGCGGCGCCGCCGGTGGGAGCGGTGGGCGCACCGGTCTGCGGCGGCGTCGGCGGTGGTGGCGCCTGGCCCGTCTGCGGACCGGTTTCAACGACGAGCGAGAAGGCGAGCGTCCAAACCGCGATCGTGCCAGTGAGGACAGAGGTTGTACGCTTCATTGCATCACTCCAAGCTTGGGCACCAGGCATTCGGCACTAGCCACGCACTAGGCATAGGCACATCGCATCTGGCACTAGGCATTAGAGGAAAGAGTACTCCGCCCGGCGGCCTTGTGGAAGCGGTTCCGTTCAAGGACGAGGCCACGGAGAAAAGCTAGAGGACACGGAGACGAGCGCTCCGTCTCCCGACCTCTCTCGGCGGCTCCAGCTCTTCTCCGTGCGCTCTAGGATTACTGGCGCGGGGCCCCACCCCCGCGCCTCGGGCCCGCGCCACTCTTTTTCTTAAACCGCGTGGGGCCCCACCCCCACGCTTCGGGCGCTCGGGGCTCGCTACGCTCGCTCCCTCGCGGTGTCTCTAGCTCTTCTCCGTGCCCTCTAGGATTACTGGCGCGGGGCCCCACCCCCGCGCCTCGAGCTCGCGCCACACACCGGCGCGGGGTATCACTTTGTTCTTCTCCGTGTCCTCTAGGATTACTGGCCGGGGCCCCACCCCCGCGCCTCGGGCCCGCGCCACAAACCGGCGCGGGGTGCTCCGTGTCCTCGCTCTTACTTCAGCTTGATCGCGACGTTCCTGATCTCGAGCTTCATCGGCGGGCCGGTATGGAGCTGGAAGCCGATCAAGCCGCCCATCGAGCGGTTCTTGAGATCGTCATCGACCGTGATGGCGGTGACGTGGCCGTTGACGATGTGGATGAGCGTGCCGCCGCGGGCGATGAGGTGGAACTGATTCCAGTCGCCCGGTTTGAACGTGGCTTTGAGCATCTCGGCGGTTTCGAGCGTGCCGATGCGTGCTCTTCGTGCCGTCCGGCGCGATGTAGGAGATCGTGCCGCGGTTGGTCAGGAACGCGCGCCCGGCTTCCTCGTAGTTGTGACCCGGGTACTGGTTCGCGAAGTCGAGGTCCATCTGGTACCCGCCCATGCGCCACGCGTGGCCGTTCGGCCCGGGCGGGAGCATCTTGCTGCGGTACTGGATGCCGCTGTTGCCGGCGCTCATCTTGAGCTCGGCCTTGAGCTCGAAGTCGCCAGGCGCGCCGCCCTTCCAGATGATGAACGTGTTCGGGTTGACGACTTTCTCCGGCGAGCTCTCGCCGATGATCACGCCGTTCTCGACGCGCCAGAACTTCGGGTCGCCGTCCCAGTCCTGGAACATCGAGATCGCCGGTCCGCCGCCCCGCCCGCCGCCTCGTCCGGTTGCTGGTTGACCTGCAGCCTTCGCGCCGCTGCCGCCGCCTCGCGCTCTTTGGCCGCCGCCGCTTGCGCGTCGGCGCCCGGCGTCAGGCTCTTGCCGTCGAACATGCTCTCGAAGCCGGTGCGGTCTTCGAAGGCGAGGTTCTGAATGCCGCCGCCACCTCCGCCGCCGCGTCCCTGGGCGGCGCCCTGACCGCCAGGCGGTGCGGGCGGCGGGGGCTGCTGGCCTGCGTGGCGGGTCGCTGCGCCGGCGGCTGCTGCGCGCCAACTCGCCAGCCCCGACGCCCAGACCAGGCCGGCGACGATGGCCGTGGACACGCCCATTCCAGCCGCGCGCCGGCGATTCAGTTCGTTCACAGCCATCTCATCCTCCAACATTACTGGCGCGGGGCCCCACCCCCGCGCCTCGGGCCCGCGCCACAAACCGGCGCGGGGTGTCTCGCTTAGTGCGGGGCCCCGCTCTCTCGCCTCGGGCGCGCTCCTGCTTGCTCTTCTCCGTGCTCTCTAGCTCTTCTCCGTGCCCTCGATCTTCTCCCATTTGCCGCTCTTTGCCGACGCCAGTACCGCGTCGGTGACGTAGTCGGTGGCGAGGCCATCGCGGAACGTCGGCGGGCACGGCGTGCCCTTGCCGAGCGCCTCGAGAAAATCGGCGAACTGGTGCACGAAGGTGTGCTCGTACCCGATCTGCAGGCCCGGCACCCACCAGTGCTTCATGTAGGGATGGTCGCCGTCGGTGATGTGCACGCTGGCCCAGCCACGCTGCTTGCCTTCGATCTTGTGGTCGAACCACTGCAGGCGGTGCAGGTCGTGCAGATCCCAGCGGGCCGAGGCATGCTCGCCGTTGATTTCGAGCGTGTAGAGCGCCTTGTGTCCGCGCGCGTACCGCGTCGCCTCGAACAGCGCGAGCGATCCGTTTTCGAAACGGCCCATGAACGCGCTCGCGTCGTCGATGCCGACCTTCTCGACCTTGCCGGTGAGATTGTGCTTGCGCTCCTTGATGAACGTCTCCGTCATCCCGGTCACCTGGGTGATCGGCCCGTTCAGCCAGAGGGCGGTGTCGATGCAGTGAGCGAGCAGATCGCCGGTGACGCCGCTGCCGGCGACGCCGACGTCGAGCCGCCAGAGTCCTTCGCCGCCCTGGGGCAGGTCCTTCGAAATCGTCCAGTCCTGGAGAAACTGCGCGCGGTAGTGAAAGATGCGACCGAAGCGGCCTTCGTCGATCAACTGCTTGATCATCGTGACCGCCG
The DNA here is from genome assembly GCA_963816795.1 of uncultured Acidobacteriota bacterium. GTDB lineage: Bacteria > Acidobacteriota > Vicinamibacteria > Vicinamibacterales > SCN-69-37 > CAWFLT01. The sequence goes on from CAWFLT010000016.1 coordinate 159,748, forward strand.
GGATCCGGCGATAGTTGTACCAGACGCTGTTGGGCACACCGGCGGCTTCGACCGCGTCCACCATCCGCTTCGCCTCGGCGGCGTTGCGGCCGAGCGGCTTCTCGCACATCACCATCTTGCCGGCCTTCGCCGCGGCGATCGCGATCTCTTCATGCGTGTCGTTGGGACTCGCAATGTCGATGAGGTCGATATCCTTGCGCGCCACGAGCGCGCGCCAGTCGCCCTCGACCGACTGATAGCCCCAGTTGCTCGCGAAGCCCTTGGCCCGATCGGGATTGCGGGCGCACACCGCCTTCAGCACCGGACGGTACGGGAGGTCGAAGTAGCGCGGCGCCTGGAGAAACGCGTTCGAATGCGGTCCGGCCCATGAACCCGTACCCGACGAGGCCGATGTTGAGATCCTTCTTCATAGACTCCCCGGCGGCTCTAAGACCGAGCCGCCCTACGAATCAACGAACTTCGAACTTCGAACTTCGAAGTTCGCGCGGCAGAGCCGCGCGCTAACTCCATCCGTGCGCGTTCCGGACGCCGACCATCGTCTTCAGCACGTCGTTCCACGTGCCCGGCAAGGCCATCGTCGCGTTCGGGAACATGCAGCCGTCCCAGCAGATGTGCTCGACCGCCCTGGTCGGCTCGCCGATGTCGTCGCGCAGCCAGTAGCCGGCATGGCGGACGATGTCGAGCTTGCCGTTCGGATCGGTCGGCAGACAGTGGCGTCCGGTCTTGTCGTGCGAGCCGGAGCCCTTGACCGTCGCGTCGTTCTGCGCGACGTGGAAGTCGATCGTCCACGGCCGCAGCGCGTGCGTCATCTTCTTCAAGGCCTCGTCCAGCACCTCTGGTTCGACCAGTCAAAGCCTTCCGGCAGGATGCGATCTTCCGGCGCGTTGTAGCCCATGGTGAAGAGGAGCGTGTGCGCCATGTCGGCCTGGAAGCCGAGCGTCTTCGGACGACTCACCATCTCGAGCAGCTCGACGTTGTGCTTCCAGCCGTGCATGCCGCCCCAGCAGATTTCGCCCTCGGCCGCCAGCCGCTCGCCGAACCCCTCTGCCACGTCGCACGCCTGACGGAATGTGTCGGCGATCTTCTTCGTGTTGCCAGCCGGATCCTGCGCCCAATCGGACGGGCTCGTGGCCGAGTCGATGCGGACCACGCCGTACTTGCGGATGCCGAGATCGCGCAGTTTCTTGCCGATGGCACAGGCCTTCTGCACCTGTGTCGACGAAGTTCTTCCGATCCTCTTCGCTGCCCATCGCCGATCCGCCACCGGTCGGCGGCCAGACGGGCGCGACGACGGAGCCGACGACGAAGCCCCTGGCAGCGATCTTGTCGGCGAGCTTCTTCAGATCGTCGTCGCTCGAGTCGATGCTGACGTGCGGATCGAAGAGGAAGAGATCGACGCCGTCGAACTTCTGTCCGTCGACGCTGGCGGCGGCGGTGCGGTCGAGCATGGTGTCGAGATCGATCGGCGGCTCGGCGTCGGGACCGCCCTTGCCGACCAGGCCGGGCCACATCGCATTGTGAATCGCGGGGTACTTGTGCTGCCTGCTCATGGTGTCGTGGACCTACTTCTTTTTCTTGCGGAGCGGTTCGTTGTCGGGGTTGCCCGGCCCGAAGTGCTTGAGAATCACGAGGGGATCTGATCCGCTGAGGTTCTCGATGCGGACGCCCGCGCGGGCAGCGTCGGCCGTGACGAAGACCTCGTCTTCCGTCATCTGGCCGAAGCGGATCATCGACGGCGTCGACACCGCGACGCCATTCATCGTCCCGTAGCCCTGGGTGAGGATGACGCCGTAGGCTTCGGCATCGGTGATCGTCACGGTGCGCTTCGGGGCGACCGTGAGTTCTTTGGCGGAATACCACTGCGTGCCGTAGGAGACCCACTGCTCGCGATAGCCGGCCGCGTCGGTTTCCGCGAACGGCTTGGCTGGTGTCGGGAACACGCGGTTGTCGGCGGCAAACGTCGGATTCACGTTCGCGTCCCAGTCGAGGAGCTCGACGAGATAGTCGAGATCGTCGTGGAACTCGGCGGGGACGTCCTTCACGAGCAGGGCCCGCGGCGTGATGCGGCCTTCGACTTCCGACTGGAACATCGAGAAGACGTCGCTGTTGACCTGCGGCTCGTAGGTCACGAGCGAGCCCGGCGCGTGCAGAATGCGCGGGTTGATCTGCCAGCCCGTCCCGGGTTCGAGCCGGTACGCGTGCGAGAGGAACAGGATGCCGTTGTCGCCCTTGTTCCAGTTCTCGAGACAGCGCCGCACGTCGGCCTTGGTCGTGCCCGGCGCGAGGCCCATGAACGTGTACGGGAAGTCGTTGTCGGTCTCGTTGTACTGGGGCGGGAAGTAGTAGGCCTCGGGTTTGCCGCGCCGGCCGAGCAGCGCCGCCTGTTCTTCGCTCTGATGCATGTGATGGGGAATCGGCCCCATGTTGTCGAAGAACTTGCAGAGCAGGTTCCAGCCGCCCTCGCGCGACATCACCGCGGATCCGAGGAGCAGGTCGCCCGCCTGTTCGACGAACGCCTTGAGCAGGACGCGTTGGCCGTCGGCCAGGCGAACGTAACTCAACCCTTCATCGGCCGGGGTGCCGGGCCCGTTGTCGGCGTTGGTCGTCGACGAAAACCACCGTTCGTTGATGCCGCCGCGATGCCCGCCGTAGGCGTAGAGATCGTCGGGATGCAGCTTGAGGCGCCGGCCCGGAATCATGAACGAGCGTGGCACCCAACATGGCTCGAGCCTGAGGACACCCGAGGCGCCAATCGCCGTTTCAACTTGAGATCGCGTCACCATGCGCCTGATCACCCTTTCGAATAGGCGAGGACGATACCAACCTCACCCTGCGGAATCAAGGCGAGCCCCCGTTTCGCTATGAACAATGCACGGAAGCGCGAGCTGCGAGCGCCGACGAAGCGCGTGAGCCGCCTTCGCGCCCAAGGCGCTTCGGCGGGCTGGCCGTAGCCTTGGCGAAGGCCAGGCCCCACGGCCTAAGTAAAGAAGGCGGCCAGACTGGGCGCACTCACGCGTCTTGCACTGCGGAACAACTTGTCGGCGGAACGGGGTCAGCTTTATTCAGGGCGTGGGGCCCCACCCCCACGCCTCGGGCGCTCAGCGCTGACGCGCTTCGCGGTGCCTGGGGCCGCGACCTCCATAATCTGCCCGTCCTCGAGCAGCCGGGCCCGCAAGTCGGCGTAGGGAACGTCCTGCACCGCCAGCCCGCGGTCGATCGCCATCGCGGCCGCCGTGGCCGCCGATTGCCCAAGAATCATGAACACCGGTTCCATCCGGATCGATCCGAACGCGATGTGCGAGCTCGACACGCACACCGGCACCAGCAGGTTCTGCACCTGCTCGCGCTTCGGCACCAGCGCGCCGTAGGCAATCTCGTACGGCGCCGGCAGCGGCACGCCGATGTCGCCCTCGTTCTGCACGGCGCCCTCCGGCGTGATGTACCGCTGCACGTTGTGCGAGTCGATCGTATAGGACCCCATGCCGATCGACGCCGGCGTCGGCCGGCGCTTGAGGAGCTCGTGCTCGGTCATCACGAACATCCCAATCATCCGGCGCGCCTCGCGAACGTAGATCTGATGCGGCCAGCCGCCGTTGTCAGTGAACTCGTCCTTCGGCAGCCCCCACTGCTGCATGCGCTGCTGGACGTCGGCCGGCACGCGTGGATCGTTGGCGATGAAGTACAGCCAGCCCTTCTGATAGGTCTCGTGCTCCTTCAGGATCTCGCGCCGGCGCTCGTAGGACGCCTCGGGATAGTCGTAGTTGAAGCCGATGTTGTCGGTGCTGAACGGGCCGTGGTTATTGCTGTCGGTCTTGCGATTCGGCACCGGATCGAATTTGTCGAACGTCTCGCGCCAGCCCGCCTCGTAGACGCGAAGGAGAAGCTCGTACTGTTTCGGGTCGTAACCATCCGGCTTCGCGAACGGGATCCGGTTGTCTGGATGATCCGTGACGCAGTAGCGATAACAGTAGGCCTGAATGCGCCGGTCGCCGTCGCCGCGCACGCCGGGATCGGCCGTGCTGATGCGCGGCAGCACTCCGCTCGCGGGATCGCCGGGGATCACATATGGGCTGATAGGCGTCTTCAGCACGCCGAAATGATGGCGGTGATGCAGCGTGCCCGTCTGCACGCCGTTCCACGTCTCGCCGTAGGTCGCCTGCGATTCGCGCCCCACGTGGTAGCTCACTCCGGCCGCCGCCATCAGGTCGCCTTCGTACGTCGCGTCGATGAACATGCGGCCCTGATACCGCCGGCCGCTCAACATCGTGATCGCGGTGATCCGCCCGCCCTCTGTGGTCACGCCCCGCGAGCGGTCCAGCCATTCGTCGCGATGTACCGGGATCGAGAACTCTTTCACGAAGTCTTCGAACACCTGTTCGGCGACATGCGGTTCGAAGATCCACATCGTCCTGTTGCTGCCGTCGATCGCGGGGGTGCCTTGTCCCTTGTTGCCGTAGTCCTCGCGCTTCTGCCACCGCCACGCGTCGGCGCGGTCGTAGTGACGCCACACGCGATGGTAGAACTCGCGGGCGAGGCCTCCGATCACTGCTTTGTTACCGGTGTCTGTGAAGCCGAGACCGCCACTCGACAAGCCGCCCAGGTGGCGGTCCGGACCGACAATGACGACGGTCTTGCCGAGCTTCTTCGCCTGGACGGCGGCCATCACGCCCGCTGACGTCGCGCCGTACACGACCAGGTCGTACCGCGCCGGCACTTGCGCTGGTACCGGAACGAACAACGCGACGGCCAGGACGAGAATCGCCGACACCAGCGTCATCGCCACGCGACTTTACTTAATGGCGTGGGGCCCCACCCCACGCCTCGAGCGCTCGGGGCTCGCTCACGCGGTGTCACAGCAGTGCCGACCCACGCCTCGAGCTCGGGGCTCGCTCACGCTCGCTCCCTCGCGGTGTCATCGTCGAACCGCGTGTCTTCGAGACCGGGCGCCCCGATGGCCGTCACGGCGAACACGCCGCCAGAGAGAGGCTCGGTGGCGAGCTCCTCGTCGGTCAGGCCTTGCCGCGCCGAGGTCACCGCCAGGATGTCGAGGTCGTTGCCGCCAAACGCGACGCAGGTTGGCTGTCTCGCCGGCACCGGTACCTGACGATCGACGAGACCGCCGGGCGTGAACCGGCGGATCACTCCCGCGCCCCACACGGCGTTCCAGAGACCGCCGTTGGCGTCGACGATCGATCCATCGGGATCGCCACGCAGTCCGCTCACGTCGGCGAAGAGCTCGATCGATGAGACCGTCGCCGCAGCGGCGTCGTAGGTCGCCTGCATGATCTCGCGGCGAGGCGAGTCGCAGAAGTACATCGTCAAGCCATCCGGACTGAAGCAGATGCTGTTGGGGATGCCGACCGTTCCGAGATCGAGCCGGCGGAGCCCATGCGCGATCGAGTATTGATAGAAACTGCCGATCGGCTCGTGCTCGGGAAGTTCACTCATCGTGCCGAAGACGAAATTACCGGCGCGATCTGTGCGGCCGTCGTTGACGCGCGTCTCGAGCCCGGGTTCGAGCTCGAGCAACGTGCGGCCTGCCAGCGTTTCGCCGGTCGCCGCATCCAGATCGGCGATCGCGATCTGTTTGGCCAATCCGAGCAACAAGCGTCCGGACTGGCAGAGCGCGAACGAACCCAGACGGTCCGTCAGACGCCACGACCGCGTCGTGTTGTCGGCCGGCCGATGGAGCCACAACCGGCAGCCTTCGATGTCCGTCCACAGCCACGCGGCCCGCCGCGAGCACCAGACGACTCCCTCTCCGAGCGTGCAACGGCTGTCGACGAGCAGGGCCGCGCTCATTTTCCTGCGCTCAGCCCGCCGTCGATGACAAAGGCGCTGCCGGTGACGAATGCCGCCTCGTCGCTCACGAGATACAGGATCGACGCCGCGATTTCTTCAGGCGTGCCCATCCGTCCGAGCGCCTGCGACTCGGCCATCTCCCGATACGCCGCCTCCGGATCCGGGTACTCGCGGAGCCTGGCTTTGACGAACGGCGTTTCGACGCGTCCCGGGCACACGCAGTTGACGCGGATGCCGTCGGCCGCGTGATCGAGCGCCATGCACTTGGTCAGGCCGACGACGGCGAACTTGGTGGTGGCGTAGGCCAGCCGATCACGCAGTCCGACGATGCCGGCGATCGACGCGGTGTTGACGATCACGCCGGCGCGGCGCGCGATCATCGGACCAATGAACGCCTGACTCACGTTGAACACGCCGCGAACGTTCACCTGATACAGGCGATCGAGATCCTCGCCGCGCGTGGTTTGAATCGTCCCGACATGACCGACGCCGGCGTTGTTGCAGAGGATGTCGAGGCCGGCCGGATGCGACGCGACCACCGTCGCCGCCGCGCTGGCGCACTGCGCCTCGTCGGTCACGTCCAGTTGAAGAAACTCGGCGCGTCCGCCGTCGCGCGCGATCGCCTCAGTGACACGCCGGCCGCTGTCGGCATCACGATCGGTCACGTACACTTTCGCGCCCGCGCCCGCGAGCGCCTGAGAGATGGCTTCGCCGATCCCCGAACCGGCGCCCGTGACGAATGCGATCTTCCGCTCGAGACTGAACATTTTCTTCGCCAGGATGTCCTGCTTTCGTTTCTAGGGGCGCGGGGCCCCACCCCCGCGCCTCGAGCCCGCACCGCTACGCGGCGCGGGGTGTCCACTGCCTGTGCGTTCCCCTGAGGCCTGTCCCCAAATCGCCCCAAACTGTGGAAAACAGGCCCGTCCCCTATTCCGTCCACGCCGGCCGCGAGAAGAGCCCGCCATCGACCCACACCGTCTGGCCGGTCATGAACGAGGCGCCATCGCTGACGACGAATGCGACCACTTCACCGATGTCGGCCGGAGTGCCGACGCGACCGAGCGGCGCCTTGCTGCCCCAGAACCCCGCGTAGTCGGGCAGTTCGAGCTTCGTGCGCTCGATCTCGACCGCGCCAGGCGCCACGCAGTTGACACGAATCCCGTACGGCCCGAGCTCGACCGCGGCGACCTTCGTGAACATCTCGATCCCGCCCTTGCTCGCCGTGTAGGCGACGAGACGAGGGAAGGCGATCTTGTTGCAGCCCGAGCCGATGTTGACGATCGCGCCGCCGCCGTGGTCCTTCATGTACCGGGCCGCCGCCTGTGTGCAGAGGAAGCAGCCTTTCAGGTTGGTGGCGATCACCTGATCCCACTCGGCCTCGGTGACGTCGAGAAGCGCCGTCCACGTCTGGACCCCGGCGTTGTTGACGAGGATGTTCAGTTGTCCGAAGCGGGCCACGGCCGCGTCCACCATGGCGGTGACGTCGGCCGGTACACTGACGTCGGCACGCACCGGAAAAGCATCCACGCCGTGTGCGGCGACTTCGCGCACGGTCTCTTCCGCCCGGTCGAGCGACGACTGGTAGTTGACGGCGACGCGGCAGCCACGGCGCGCCAGTTCGAGGGCGATGCCCTTGCCGACGCCCCGGCTCGCGCCGGTGACGATAGCGGCCTGGCCGTCGAGCGGCTTGTTGCTGATCATCCGAACCGACATCCTTGCACAAGTGCCGCGGCGATTTCACGATCGTCGCATTGATGATTGAATGTCCTGATGCCGCAGACGTACCGCAATCGCCGCGCCGCTTCGATCGAGAACGACGCGCTTCGCGTCACCGTCCTCCAGGGCGGCGGCCACATCGCCGAGATCTTCGACAAGGCGACCGGCGTCAATCCGCTGTGGACGCCGGTCTGGCCGTCCATGGAGCCGTCGGCGTTCGATGCCGCGACCGTCGATGCGTACGGCAAGGCGGTCGATGCCCGTCTCCTCGCCGGCATCATGGGCCACAACCTGTGCCTCGACATCTTCGGCGGGCCGTCGGCGGAAGAAGCGGCCGCGGGCCTGACGCCGCACGGCGAGGCGTCGGTCGCCACCTACGACATCGAGCGCGCGGGCGACGGCCTCGTCCTCCGTGCGGAGCTGCCGCTCGCGCAGCTCCTCGTCGAACGGCAGCTCACCCTCGTCGATCGGGCGGTCCGGATCCGGGAGACGGTCGAAAGCCGCTCGGGTACCGATCGCCCGATCGGGTGGACGCAGCACGTCACGCTCGGTCCGCCCTTTCTCGAAAAGGGCGCTACCCAGTTTCGCGCGTCGGCGACCCGCTCAAAGGTGTTCGAGACGAAGTTCGGGAGCGCCGACTATCTCGCGATCGGCGCGGAATTCGACTGGCCGCTCGCGCCGCGGGCCGATGGCGGCGCGACCGACTTGCGGGTCTTCACCGACTTGCCGGTCTCGAACGCGTACACGACGCACCTCATGAATCAGGCGCAGGACGACGCGTTTTTCGTCGCCTATGCTCCGGCGTCGCGCCTGGCGTTCGGCTACGTGTGGTCGCGGCGCGACTTTCCCTGGCTGGGCATTTGGGAAGAGAACCTGAGCCGGCCGTTCCTGCCGTGGGCCGGCACGTCGATCACACGAGGGATGGAGTTCGGCGTGTCGCCGATGCCCGAGCCGCGACGCCAGATGATCGATCGCGGCACGCTCTTCGGCGTGCCGACCTACCGCTGGATCCCCGCAAAAGGGAAGGTCTCGGTGGAGTACTGGGCGATGGCGCAGACGGCCCAGGCGGTGCCGGAGCAGTTGCGAGTGCCAAAGACGTAGCGCGGCTCGGGCTGTGAGCCGCGGCTTCGCGGCGCGATCGCGGCTCACACCCCGAGCCGCGCTACGTACCCGCCCGGCCTGAAAAAAAGGCTGTCAAGCCAAGCCGGCTCCATGGAAGACTAAAAGGCTGAGGTTCTTGCTATGCACGTGTTGGTCCGATTCGTCGCCGTCGCCGTTCTCGCGTTGGGGGTGTCCGTCACCGGCGTGGTCGCCCAGGCCGCTCGCGTGGTGCAGCTCGCTGGTACTGATGCCATGAGCTACAGTCTCGCGACCATCACGGCCAAGCCCGGGGAGTTGCTCAAGGTCGTCTTGAAGGTGACGAGCAACCTGCCGCCGGAACAACTGAAACACAACTTCGTCCTGCTCCAGCCAGACACCGACGCGATGGCGTTTGCGATGGCCGCGGTGATGGCCAAGGATACCGACTACGTGCCGGTCGCGAAGGAGCACAAAGCCAAGATCCTGGCCCAGACCAAGATGGCCGCCAACGGCCAGGAAGTGTCGGCAGAGTTCAAGGCGCCGGGCAAGCCGGGCACCTATCCCTACGTCTGCACGTTCCCCGGCCACTTCTTTGCCGGGATGAAGGGCAACCTGATCGTCAAGTAGCGCGAGGCGACCGCCAAGGTCCTTCATGCGCCGAGTCCCCGGCACCATCGCGATCGCGGCCGTCACGGTTGCCGGGTCCGTCGGGGTGTTTCAAGCCAGCCCGTCGCAGGCAACCACTCGGACGGTTCACGTCAGCGCGTCCGACACCAAGGGTGCGCCGGTCACCGATCTCACGGCCGCGGACGTGACCGTCAAGGACGACGGCAAGGCGCGAGAGGTCGTCAAGGTCGAGCGCGCGAGTGGACCGCTCTCAGTCGCGCTGCTCATCGACGACAACGGCCTCGGCGCGAACGACGTGCGCCTGGCCGTCGCCGCGTTCGCACAGCGGCTGCGCGGGCTCGCCGAGATGTCGATCGTCACGACGGCCGGTCAGAACGTCACGCGCGTCGACTACACGACGGACTTCGAGGCGCAGATTGGTGTCGTGCGTCAGCTCTACGGGCGTCCGGCGCCGCCCGGCGGGCATCTGCTCGAAGCGATCCAGGACGCGTCCAAGTCGTTGGCCGCACGGCCCTCGCCGCGCCGCGCGATCGTCGCGCTGGCGTTCGAGAGCGTCGAGTTCAGCAACCTGCGGCAGGATCGGGTGCTCGACGCCCTGCAGCAGAGCGGCGCGTCGCTCCACGTCATCGCCGTCGGCAAGCCGGTGTCGAATTCCGCGGCCGCGACGACGGGGCTCGACGAGAACATGAATCGCAACAAGGTGCTCGGCGACGGGCCGAAGCAGTCGGGCGGCCGGCACGAAGAGATGATCGCGACTGCCGGCGTGCCCAAGGCGCTGCAACTCGTTGCTGACGATCTACTCAATCAGTACGCCGTTTCCTACAGCTTGCCCGCGGGCGTCAAGCCTTCCGGTAAGATTGCCGTGGCGGTCGGCCGTCGTGGCGTCACGCTTCGTGCACCCACGCGGGTGCCCGACCGGTAACCCGTTCATTTCGATAACGCGCATCCGGCCGGGCCGGATGTCGCTGGCCGCGGACATCCCGCGCCGGCAGGTGACAGACTCGTGGTGCAGTCCGTGTGGTTGAAAACGTCGACGCGATGGCAGCGTGCTGGCTCCGGCCTGGGCGCCGTGCTGCGCGTCTTTGCCTTCGTGAGCCTTCTGGCGTTCGTCTCTGCCTGTAACGGTGGCGAATCTTATACTGCGCCTTCCGACCCCGCCGCCACCCAGCCAATCACGGTTGAGTCGTTCACCGGCACGATCGGTCTGCTGGGGTCGAGCTTCTATTCGTTTACGGTCCCGGTTGCCGGCAACGTCTCGCTGCTGCTGCATCAGTTGACCGAGTCGGGCTCGCCGTCCACGGCCATCATCGGGATCGGCCTCGGCGTACCGCGCGGCACCGATTGCACGGTGACCAGCCCCTCGGCGGGCGCCGCCGGGGCCACTCCTCAATTGACGACGTCGGTACAGCCTGGCGTCTACTGCGTGCGCATTTCCGATCTCGGCAACCTGACCGCACCGGCCACGTTCGCCGTCAACATCATTCGCCCCCGATGAAAATCAGCCGACTCTTTGCCTGCCTGCTCGCGTTGTGTGCCTTCGGGTGCGGCGACGACAGTCCCACGGCCCCGACGAATCTCCCCGGCACGCCGATTACCGAGCTGTTCATCGGCACGCTGCCGGTCGGTGGATCGAGCTTCTATTCGATTGGCTTCCCGGAAATGAACACGGTCCGGGTCACGCTGATCGCGCTCAGTTCCGCAACTGGTGTGCTCACGCCGGCCAACGTCAGCCTTCGTCTGGGCGTGCCCAGCGGCACGACGTGCGCGCCGACCAACACGCAGGATGTCACTCCGGCGTTCACGCAGCAGATCGCCGCCGAGCTCCCCGCCAGCACCTACTGTGTCGGTATCGCCGACACGGGGAGCCTGACGCAGCCGACCAATTTCCTCATCAGGATCAACCAGATTCCGGGGTCGTCGAGGCCGCCGATCCCGGCGACGCCGAGCAGCGAAACGTTCGCGAGCAACCTGGCCCTGCGGGGCACGAGCGCCCGCACCTTTGCGGCGACGGGCAACGGTCAGGTCACGCTCAGGATTCAGAGCCTCGGGGCGTCGGACGCGCTGGTGGATCTTGGATTCGGGATCCCGCGATCTGACGGCTCGGGGTGCCTCATCGCACAGACGGTGCGCGGCGGCGTTGGCTCGCAGATTTCAACGCCGGTCGATCTGGGCCCTTACTGTGTGGTGATCACGGACTTCGGCAACCTCACCGCGCCGACCAGTTTTTCGATCAACATCACCAAGCCTTAGAGGTGGACAGGAGGGGCCGGCTTCAGCCGGCCCAGCAAAGGCGGGCTGAAGCCCGCCCCTCCAAACTGGGCCTATCGTGGTCCCCTCGGCCGCTGGCCCGGCCTCGACCGGCGGCCATCGGGCCGTTGCCTCCGGCTATCTGCCTCGGGCCGTCTGACTTCTGTCTTTGGCCTTTCGAAGGATCTCGGCTGCTCGCGTCCGTGCTCCCTGGCCGGTCCACGCAGCCGGCTGAGCAGCCGCTCGTACTTCGCCATGATCGTGCTCCAGCGATAGTGCCGATCGACGTAGACCTTGCCGTTGTGGCCCATTGCGCGCCGTAGCGGCTCGTCGCGCATCAGCAGCTTGAGCGCTTCGACGAACTCCCAGCGATCCGCGTAGTAGAGGCCGGCGTTGCTCTGGCGGCAGTGCTCGACGAGGACCTCGGCGCGCGCGTTGGCCAGGACGGGCGTGCCGACGGCGAACGCCTCGAGGGTGAGGAGCGACAGGCTCTCGTGCGGCGACGGCACGACGACCACCGTCGCGGCTTCGAGCGCGTGCAGCCGTTCCTCGTCGGGCAGCACGCCTGCGAACCGGACGTGCGGGTCGTCCGGCAGCGGCATCAACTTGACCCCCATCAGCAGGAGCGACGCGTCGCCGCCTTCCTTGACGTAGGCCTGGAAGTATTCGAGCAGCTCTTCACATCCCTTGCCCGGATCGATCCGCCCGCCGTAGAGCGCGAATGGGCCGTGGATGCGATGGCGGCGTCGGAAGACGTTGGCCGGGCCCTCGATGTGCGGCGCCAGCACTTCGCGGCCCATGCCGGTGTCTGGCGGCGGCTCGTCGTCATCGGCCGTCGCAAACCCCTCCGGCATGTCGACGCCGCAGCCGACGACGTCTTCGACAACGGTGCGGAGATGGAACATCGAGGTGACGAATTTCCGTTCGACCTCGGTGTTCCAGATGATGGCAGCCGCGCTCGAGAAGACGTCGCGGTAGATGCCGAGACGAATGGCGGGCTCGTCGTGCGCGGTCGGGACGAGCACGCTCTTCGACGGCGCGATGCGGATGCCGAGGACGGTTGGCGCGTAGAGATAGGTGAAGAAGACGAGCACGTCGTACTGCTGGTGGTGCCGCTCGAGGTACTCAATCAGGCCGGGACTCCACGGCCCCTGCTGCTTCAGCCACTCCATCTCGTCCTGGGGGCTGTGCTTGCCGTGGAAGATGCGGTCCGAGAACTGGTTGAACGCGTCGATGTCGCGCGTCCGCGCGGTGGCAAACCGCCTGACCGTGACGCCGCGAAGCCGATCGGCGCCCTCCGCGGTACTCGTTCTTCCAGGTGATGTAGTCGCGGGCGCACGTGGTGAGGACGTCGACCTGGTGGTTCTCGGCCATGCGCTCGGCGATGAGGCGGCAGTGGAACTCGGCCCCGCCGAAGATCTCGGTGCCGTAGCGCTGAACGATGAAGGCAATTCTCATGCGACGTCCGACAATACCTGGCGAAACGCGGTTTCGAGCCGGTCGCCGCTGAAGTCCTGCAGGCGGCGGCGTTGTCCGCTGATGACGTCACTCCGGAACGGCTCGTCGTAAATGAGCGCGCCCAGCAGCTCAGCGGCGTATTCGAGATCCTTCGGAGCGAACGAGACGCCGGCGCCGCCGAGCGTCTCCGGCACCGCCGCTTCGGCGTAGGCGAGCACGGGGACATCCATCGCCATCGCTTCGACGAGCGGCGCGCAGAAGCCTTCGTGCTCGCTCAATGAGACGTAGGCGTGCGCATGCCGATAGTACGCCGCCAGCTCGTCGTCGGGCACCGCGCCAGTGAACCAGAAGCGATCCGGCAGCATCTTGTACTCGGCAATGAGCGCGCGGATCGCCGCGTAGTAGCGCGGCACGGCGTCGTGACGTCCGACGAAGACGAAGCGGTACTGCGTGTCGACGTAGCGCTTGAACTGCTCGGCCAGCCGGATGTGATCCTCGATCTTCTTGTTCGGCGCGATACGGCCGACGAACAGGATGTTGGCGAGCCCGTCGCCAAGCAGGCGCTCGAGCCCGGGCACCGGACGGCCGTGCCGCAGCCGCGCGAGATCGACGACCAGCGGCAGCACGCCCGTCGGCGCGAAGCCCATCGCGTCGAGCTCCAGGCGATTGTACTCGGAGACGCCGAGCGCCAGGTCGACGCGGCCCACGAGCGTCGTCAGCTCGCGCCGTCCCGCGGCGGCCATGGCCGCGATGCCCGCATCGAAGGGCGCGAAGAACCGCGCCGGCGTGACGTTGTGGTACTGCAGCACCCGCGCCCCCGGCAGGCGCCCGAATGCGTGTGACATCGGCGAGGGGACCGCGTAGTGCAGGATCGTCACGTCTCCTCGCCGCGACTCGGCGTTCTCCCACGGCCGAATCTCTCCCGCGAGATCGTCGTCGATGGTCAGGGCGTAGATCTCGGCGTCGTGTCCCCACCGCCGGCAGAGGTCGCGCAGCAGGCGCGCGTTGTCGCCCACGGCGTCGCCGCGATGCGCTGCCGGGACCCACTGGTTCACGATCACCGGCGCTGGCCCTGAGCGAACCTTAGGGTCGGAGGGGCCGGCTTCAGCCGGCCCTGCGAAGGGCGGGCTAAAGCCCGCCCCTCCTTTTGCATTTTGCAACGCGCTCGTAGGCTCTTGTCCCGGGCGAGTCGAAGGGGCCTGTCCTGGGCGAGTCGAATGGGCCGAGAGATCGGCGACGTGCTCGGCGTCGGGCGGAAGCGGCAGCGCGCGGAACGCCGCCGGCCTCTGGACGCGTATTTCCTCGAGCTCTTCCGCGAGCTTGAACTGGCGCCAGAAGTCGTAGGCGACCGGTGCGGCGGGCCGGCGCGGGCTGGCGAGGACTCGTTCGACGAACCGGACCGCCAGGGCCGCGAAGTCCTGCGCGCGGAGCCGGTCGAGCGCCGCGTCTTGAGCCGCCAGGACGCGATCCTCCAGGTCGCGGTCGGAAAGCACCGCGTTCATCAGCGCCGCCACGCGCCGCGGATCGTGTGTGTCGTAGAGGATGCCGCCGCCGTCCATCGTTGCCGGCACCGCAGTGGCCGCAAGCGCCAGCACGGGGACGCGCTTGTAGAAGGACTCGACGATGGGCACGCAAAACCCCTCGTGCTCGCTCGCGCAGAGAAACAGATCGGCGGTGTCGTACAGCGCCGTCAGTTCTTCATCGGTGACTTGTCCAAGGATGTGGACGTCGCGAACACCCAGCCTCGCGACCAGCGAATGGAGCTGGGCCAGGTAGCCCTCGAAGCCGCCGTGCGCCCCGGCCAGGATCAGCCGCGCGCGCGGATTGTAGAGCGTCTGATACGCGTGGAAGAAGCGAATCACGTTGTCGGGCCGCTTGTTGGGGATCACGCGGCCGACGAACAGCACGTTGGTCCACTCGTCGTCGTACGCGTCGATCACGCGCGGGTCGGGCGTGGCGTCCAGGTGCGCGAACCCGGGCACGACGGGAAGCACATCGGTGGGCTCGAAGCCGAGCGCCGCCAGCTCCTGCCGATTGAACTCAGAGTCGCCGAGCGCGAGATCGACGCGCGACCGATAGGGCAGCAGCTCGCGGCGGCCGTGATAGCACTGCCGGACGAGCTGCTCGTGCACGCCGAGAAAATACTCGGGCGGCGTGATGTTGTGGTAGATGAGAATCATCCGCGCCGGCGCCGCGAACGCCGTCCGGGACGCGCGCGATCCCAATGAGAAATGATGAATCAGCAGGTCGTCCGGGCCGATGTCGGCGATCGCGTCCCGATAATCGACCGTCAGATCTTCGAGGCGCGGATCGGCCGTCTCGACGATGATCTCCGACTCGTAGCCGGCCGCGCGGAGCGCCCGGGCGATCCCGAGGACCTCGTGACCGATGGCGTCGCCATAGCCCAGCGTCGCAAGAATCTGATGCACGCGCGGCTGGCCTGAGCGGAGTCGAAGGGCCTCATGGCCGCAGAACTGGCCCGGCCGGTGCCGCCTTCATGACCTCGAGGCCAGGAGGCAAAGTGCGCTTCCGCCGCGCGAAGAACCCCGGGAGCGGCTCGGCGGCGGCGCTCGACGGCTCCTTCTTCAGCCGATCGATCATGTCGAGATACTTGCGCTCGATCACCGGCCACGTGTAGTTCCGCGTGAAGAAATCCCGGCCGCTGGCGCCGAGGACCGCGCCGAGCGGCCCGGTCGCCTCGAGCGTGAACAGCGCTTCCGCGAACTCCTCGAAGTTCTCGTAGTAGAGCCCGCCGTTGCTGCGGACGCACTGCCCGCGAAGCACGTCACACCGCCCGTTGGCGAGCACCGGCTTGCCGAGCGCCCACGCTTCGAGCGCGACCATCGACAGGCTCTCGAACTCGGACGGCATGATCAGCGCGTCGGCGGCCGCGAGCCCGTCGAACTTGTCCTCGTCGGAGAGGAAGCCGAGATGCCTGATGCGCGCGTGTTTCGGGATCTCGAGATGCTTCGACCCCACCAGCATCAGGTCGAGCCCGTGCGGGTACATCACGGTGTACCGCTCGAAGAACTCGAACATCTGGCGGCAGCCCTTGTTGGCGTCGATCCGGCCGATGTAAATGGCGAACGGCCGCCGCACGTGGTACTTCTTGCGGAATCGCCACGGTTGGGTTCGCTCGGGAATCGCCGATCCGACGCCGACGACGATGCCGGGGCCCTGGCGCTGGCTGACGCCCTGGATCAGCGCGCGCTCCTCGAACGAGTTGTACATCACGGCGCGGACGCTCCGGAACACGCCGCTGAAAATCGAGAGGCCGATCGCCGGATCGCGCTCCGCCGTCGGTACGAGGATCGCCTTGTCCATCACCGCGCGCGCGCCGTGCCACGCGTGGTAGTAGCGGTAGCTGAAGAAGATGAAGAAATCGAAGTCGTTCTTGACGCGGCCGATGTGGCGCACGAGGTCGAGGCTCGTCGGCCCCTCGCTCTCGAGCCACTTCACCTCGTCCGCAATCGAATGCGGCCGTTCGAAGACGACGACCGAGCGCCGTCCGAAGTCGTCCGTATTGCGCGGCCGCGCGACCAGGAACCGGCGCACGGTGACGCCATTGACCTGCTCCACACCGGGCGCCAACTCGTTGCGCCAGGTGACGTAATCACGCGCACAGGTGGTGAGCACTTCGACCGTCGCGTGGCGCGCCAGCCGTTCAGCGATGTATCGAGCGTGAAGTTCGGCGCCGCCGCTGATATCCGCGCCGTAGCGCTGAACCACGACCGCGAGCTTCACTGATCGGCGGCTCCGCTGTCCGGGTCGTTCCCGTCGTCGCCGCCGTCGTCATTGCCGTCGTTGCCCACGTCGCCATCGTCGAAACCGCCTGACGCGGCGGCACCAGCGATGGCGGCCGTGCCCGGACCGGCCGGGGACGCCGCGCCGGCATTCGGCGAATCCGCCAGGTTCTGGCCGGGACGGCGGCGGCGCCGGCGCCGGCGCTTGCGCCGTTGGTCGTCCGGCCGGGGACCCTGCTGAGACGATTCCGTGCCGCCGTTGGCGGCGGGCGCCGTCGAAGAAGCCACCGCTGCAGGTTCCGTGGCGACGTCGTCGACGGACTGCCTCGGCGCGGTCGTACCAGCGCCGGTCGGCGCGACCCCGCTGACGCCCTGCGGCGCCACCGGCTGATGGCTACGCTCCTGTCCGCGCTGGCCGCCCTGCCCGCGCGGGCCGCCTGGCGACGCTTGTTGACTCTGCGGGGGCCGCTGCGGCTGGCGAGACTGCACGACGCTCTCGAGCGATCGCGACCGGCGTTCGTCGAAGTCCATCCGGCTCGACAGCGATTCGACCCGCATCTTCAGGTTGTGGACGTCGATCCCGAGCCGCGTGATTTCCATCACGAGGTTGTGGACGACTTCGTAGTAGAGCGGATCCATCTCTTCGCGCTGCCGGAACCGCTTGTGGAACTCGTCGTTGACCTGCTTCTGCGTGTGCAGGGCCTGAATCAGCGGATTCGGGTTGATGAAGAGCTTGAGAATCGGATGGAGCAGCTTGCGCATGAAGCGCAGCAACCCACGATGCGTGTCGTACAGCGTCGTGTCTTCGAACTCGTATTTCGGAGGTTCAGGGCTGACCGTACGGTGCCGTTTGAACTGATTGACCAGATCCGAGCGGACGCCGCGCGGATCGAGAAACTTCTCCAGCTTGACGGTCGCGAGCTGTTGCAGCTCCTGCTCGGTGTAGTCGGCGCCACGCTTCTCGCGGATCCGGGCGCGGATCTGCCGCATGATCTGCTCGACGTCCACCGCATCGGACCGGACGTTGAAATCGGCCATAACGACTGTCCAGGCCTTTGTCAGGCACTCGGCGAGGGCGCGAAGCGCCCTACCGTCCGGGCCCGTACAGAATCAGAATGACCATCACGCCCCAGAGCGCGACGCAGGCGAGCAGGGGCCGGTCTTCGAGCAGCGTCTCCGACGGGTTTCCCCCGCCGGCCCGCTGGTGCACGAGATAAAGGTACCGGAAGATGCCGTAGAGCGGGAAGGGCACCGTCCAGATCAGCCGATCCGTCCCGAACTTCTGGACCGTCTCCGGACTGATTGTGTAGAACGCATACGCCAGCAGCGTCGACGCCGTGACGACGCCGATCATCTGGTCGAGCAGATACGGGCTGTACTCCGCCAGGATGCGCCGGTGCGCCGCGGCGTCGCCCGCCAGTGTCACCAACTCGGCCCGCCGCTTGCTCAAGGCGAGGAACAGGGCGAGCAGCAACATCAGCAGCAGCAGCCAGTGGCTGAAGCTCACGCTGATCGCCGCCGCGCCGCCGGCCGCCCGCAGCACGAAGCCGCCGGCGAGCGTCAACACGTCGATGATGACGATGTGCTTCAGCCAAATCGAGTAGATGCTGAGGAGGAGAAGATACCCGAGGCTGATCAGGCCGAACGGCAGATTGATCGCAAACGCCGCGGCGAGCGCCACGGCGCCGAGCACGGCGGCCGCGTTGAGCGCCGCCCGCGGCGAGACCGCGCCCGAGGCGATCGGCCGCCGCGACTTGACGGGATGGAGCCGATCGGCCTCGCGGTCATTGACGTCGTTGATCAGGTAGACGACGCCGGAGAGCAGGCAGAAGACCGCGAACGCCAACGTGGCTTTCGCCACGGAAGGAGGATCGCGCAGCTTCTCGGCGAAGATGAGCCCCGCGAAGACGAAGAGATTCTTCGTCCACTGGCTGGGCCGGAGCGAACGTAGCAGAACTGCCGCCTTACGTGTAGCTCTTCAGCGCTTCGGGCTCGGTATCGAAGGTCTCGAACACCGTGAGCAGCTTGGTGATCGAGAGCAGGTCCGTGATGCGCTTCGTCAAGTTGACGAGCTTCAGTTGCCCGCCCTGACGGCTGACCGTCGTGTAGGTGCGGACGATTTCGCCGAGACCCGCGCTATCGATGTACGGCACGCCCTCGAGATTGAGCAGGATGCGCTTCCGATTCTGGTGGACCAGCGAGTTGATCTTGTCCTTGAGGACTTCGTCGCCCTCGCCCAGAGTGATTTTGCCTTTCAGGTCGAGAATCGTCACTTCGTTGACGACCCGTTCCTCGATCTGCATGCCCGACTCCTCATCCGTTGGCCGCACTCGCGGCCGGAAACCGTCAGAAAGGGGTTAAGTCTATGTGCTTCTTACGGGCTCCACAAGGCCTGTCGTGGCCGCCGCCGGTGCGAACAGCCGCCAAATCAGGACCATTTGCGGCCCACGAGCGCGAACGGACGCGGCCCGGACCCGGCGTCTGACCCTTCGACTCCGCTCAGGGCAGGCGCTGGGTACCGGACCGCGTCACCCTTATTCCGACTCCCGACGCTGCTTCTTGCGGGAGCGCTTGCGGGCCAGGGCCTGCTTGGCGCGGCGTTTGTCGCCGGGCTTCAGATAGAACGAGTGCTTCTTGATGTCTTTGATGATGTCTTCCTGCTGCACTTTCCGTTTGAAACGGCGCAGCGCACTCTCGATCGATTCGCCTTCCTGAATCTTGACTTCTGCCAAGCTCGACACCCCCTTCCCCGCGGAGATCTGGCCCTCTGGCCCGGCCATCGGACCGAGGGCAACACAGTAGGGTAGCACAGCCTTTCGGGGCCTGGGCCCCCCTGTAGAATCCCTGTCGTGCGGGTGCTCGTTTTGGGGGCGGGAGGGCGCGAACATGCGCTGATGCGGCGGCTTCTGGAGGATCCGGACGTCAGGGAGGTGCTCTGCGCGCCTGGCAATCCTGGCACCGAGGCCCTTGGCCGCTCGGCCGCCGTCGATCTCCTCCGGCCTGACGACGTCCTGGCGTTGGCCGAACGCGAGCGGGTGGACTTGACCGTCGTCGGTCCTGAAGCGCCGCTCGAACGTGGCGTCGCCGACCGGTTCCGGCGCGCCGGCCGCGCCATCGTGGGCCCGTCGCATACGGGCGCCGCGCTCGAGTGTTCCAAGGCGGTGGCGAAAGCCTTCATGGCCGCGCACGCGATTCCCACCGCACGTTTCGTGGTCTGTGACGACGCCGAGGCGGCGCTTGCCGCGGTGTCCGGCACGATGTTCGGGTTCCCGGTGGTCGTCAAGGCCGATGGGCTCGCGGCGGGTAAAGGCGTCGTCGTGGCCTCCGATCGGGCCGAGGCCGAAGCGGCGGTGCGTGCCGCGATGATCGAGC
Source organism: uncultured Acidobacteriota bacterium (assembly GCA_963816795.1). Classification (GTDB taxonomy): domain Bacteria; phylum Acidobacteriota; class Vicinamibacteria; order Vicinamibacterales; family SCN-69-37; genus CAWFLT01. The sequence continues at coordinate 179,793 of CAWFLT010000016.1, forward strand.
GGCAGTTTGGCGGCGCCGGCACGCGCCTCGTCATCGAAGAGTGCCTGACCGGACCTGAAGTGTCGTTCTTCGTCCTGGCGGACGGCGAGCGTGCGATCGAGCTCGGCACGGCACAGGATCACAAACGGATCGGCGACGGCGACGTTGGCCCGAACACCGGCGGAATGGGAGCGTTCGCGCCGAGCCCGCTGGTCGCGGAGGCCATGACACGCGACGTCATGGACCGGATCGTCGCGCCGGTGATCGAGGGGTTCCGCGCCAATGGCGATCCGTACCGTGGGTTCCTGTACGTCAGTCTGATGCTGACCGCCGACGGTCCGAAGGTAATCGAGTTCAACGTCCGGCTCGGCGATCCGGAGGCGCAGGTGATCCTCCCGCTGATCGAGGGACCCGTCGCCGCGCTGCTCGCGGCGTCGGCCAGCGGCGACGTCACGACGGTTCGCATTGGGCGCTCTGCCGATCGCCTGGTCGGTGTCGTGCTCGCCTCGCGCGGGTACCCTGCCAGTTCAGAGTCGGGTCGCGAGATCCGTGGGCTCGAACGCGCGAATGCGCTGCCGGGCGTTCACGTGATTCACGCCGGCACGCGCCGCGTCGATGACCGGATCGTGACCGCCGGCGGCCGTGTCTTGACCGTCGTCGGGCGCGGCGGATCGTTCGACGCCGCGATGTCGCGTGCGTACGCGGGCGTCGAGGCGATCGAGTTCGACGGCATGCAGTACCGGCGAGACATCGGCCGGAAGGCGGTTAGCGCGGAGCGCGTGCCACACTAGATCACAACGACCGCAGCGCGGTGCGGAGCGCGCGGAGGTCGCGCGAATGGGGGTGGGGCCCCATTCGCACCTAAGGAAGCAAACAACGACAAAAGGCAAAATGACCAAGATCGACGTGCTGATCATGATGGGGTCCGACTCCGACGCGCCGGTGATGACGGCGGCGCGCGACGCCCTGGCCGAGCTCGGCCTCGAGTCCGAGATGACCGTCGCGTCGGCGCATCGGTCGCCGGCACGGGTCCTGCGCCTGATCGAGGAGGCGCCGGCGCGCGGCGTCAAGGTCTTCGTCGTCGGCGCCGGGGCCGCCGCGCATCTCGCCGGGGTGGTTGCGGCGCATACGACACTGCCGGTGATCGGCGTGCCGATCGACTCTTCCGCGTTGAAGGGGCTCGACGCGTTGCTCTCGACCGTGCAGATGCCGCCCGGCGTGCCGGTCGCCACCGTCGCCATTGGCAAGCCGGGCGCGACCAACGCCGGCGTGCTCGCGGCGCAGATGATCGCGCTTGGCGATCCGCAGGTGGCGGCGCGCCTCGTGGCCTACAAGGCGAAGCTGGCGGAGAAGGTCGAAGCGGCGGCGAGCCGGCTGGAGGCTTCGTCGAAGGCGAGCGCGAGCTAGCGCCTATGGGATTTAGCCCAACGCCGCGCCGAGCCGCTGCGGCGCGGATCGGCGTTCACCCTCCACCAGCAACTGGCCGCATGCGGCGCGGATGTCACGGCCGCGACTGCGACGGACCGACACGATCAGGCCACGTTCGGCCAGAATCCTCGCAAAGGCGTTGACCCGCTCGTCCGACGGCCGCGCGAATTCGATCCCGGGCGCGGCATTGAGCGGCAGCAGATTCACCTTCGCCTTGATCCCTGAGAGCAGCTTGACGAGACGGCGCGCGTCTTCAGGCGTGTCGTTCACGCCATCGAGCAGCACGTACTCGAAGGTGATCCGTCGACGCTTGGCCAGCGGAAAGCGTTTGCACACCTCGATGAGCTCTTCGAGCCGGTACTTGCGATTGACCGGGACGAGCCGCGTGCGATCCGCATCGGTGGTCGCGTGCAGCGAGATCGCGAGGTTTGGCATCAGCGGCTCCTCAGCGAGCCGCTCGAGTGCGGGAAGGATCCCCACCGTCGAGAGCGTGACCCGGCGCGGGTGGACGCCCAGTCCGTGATCGTCGTTGATGATCCGCAGCGCTTTCATCGTCGCGTCGTAGTTGTGCAGCGGCTCGCCCATCCCCATGAGGACGATGTTGAAGGCTGAGGAGGCCAGGCCGGTTTCGTGCGCCAGGACTCGGACCTGGCTGGCGATTTCGCCGGCGCTGAGGTTGCGGACGAGGCCCATCTTGCCCGTCAGGCAGAACGCGCATGCCATCGCGCAGCCGACCTGGGTGGAGATGCAGAAGGTCTGGGCCGGCGTGTCCGGGATGAACACCGCCTCGATGTGCCGGCCGTCGTCGAGGCGCAGGAGGAACTTCGTCGTCCCATCGGTCGACGTCTGTCGCGTCTCCACGACCGGCGTCGGGATCACGAACTCGGCCGCCAGGCGATCGCGCAGCGCCTGGCCGAGGTTCGTCATCTGATCGAAGCGGGTGACGGCGCGGCGATAGATCCACTCAAAGACCTGACGGCCGTGAAACGCCGGCACGCCGAGCCCAGCAACGGCCTGCTCCATTTCAGCGCGATCGAGTTCAGCGAGGTTCATCGGCGTTCGTTGACGGGCCTGTTTTCCACATGTGGGGGACGGGCCTGTTTTCCACAGTTTGGGCCACTTTGGGGACAGGCCTCAGGTAAAGACATCGGGTGTCGTTTCCGCGGCGACGGTGGGAAACGACACCCGATGTCGTCGAGGCCTGTCCCCAAACCCGCCCAAACTGTGGAAAAGAGGCCCGTCCCCATGCTATCATCGTTGTCTTGGCTGGCGCGAATAAAGTCAATCCAGTGAACAACTTAGAGCATTGTGACGCATGGTAGTTGCTGAAACGTTGCCTTCGGGCCTGCGTCTCGTGACCGAGGCGATGCCGCATGTGCGGTCGGTGTCGGTCGGCGCCTGGCTGGCCCGCGGATCGCGGCATGAGAGCGACGTCGAAAGCGGCGTCGCGCACTTTGTCGAGCACATGCTCTTCAAGGGCACGGCGTCCCGGTCGGCGCAGGTCATCGCGCAGACGATCGACTCCATCGGCGGCCAGCTCGACGCCTTCACGTCGAAGGAGTACGCCGGCTACTACATCAAGGTCCTCGACGAGAACCTCGACGTCGCGATCGATCTGCTGAGCGACATGCTCATGCGCCCGGCGTTCGCGCCGGCTGACGTGACCAAGGAACAAGGCGTCATCCTCGAAGAGATCAAGATGGTCGAGGATGCGCCAGACGATCTGGTCCACGAGCTGTTCACGCAGCAGTTCTGGCCGAAGCACCCGCTCGGCCGGCCCGATCCTCGGCACGCCCGAGACCGTCTCGTCGTTCACCTCTGGCGGGTTGCGCGAGTACTTCTCCAGGACCTACACCGCGCCGCACCTGCTGGTCGTGGCCGCGGGGCATCTCGAGCACACGCAGCTGCGGGATCTGGTCGCCCGCGCGTTTGCGGATCTCCCGCTCGCCGGATCCCGGGAAACGACGGCGCCTCCCGCGGTGTCGCGCGGGGTCGCGCAGCGCGTGAAGGACATCGAGCAGAGTCACGTCTGCGTCGGCACGCCCGCGTATCGTCAGGCGGACGACGACCGGCACGCGCTCTATGTGCTCAACACGATCCTCGGCGGCTCGATGAGCTCGCGCCTCTTTCAGCACATCCGTGAAGAGCGCGGCCTGGCGTACGCCGTGTTCAGCAACCTCACGTCCTACAGCGACGCCGGGATGGTGACGATCTACGCGGGATGCGCGACCGACAAGGTCGGCGAAGTCGTCGACCTGGCGCTCGCCGAGCTGCGCGATCTCCGCGTCACGCCCGTCGCCGCGGACGAGCTGCGCCGCGCCAAGGATCACCTCAAGGGCAGTTTGATGCTGAGCCTCGAGAGCACGTCCAGCCGGATGTCGCACCTCGCCCGGCAATACATCTACTTCGGCCGGCACTACTCGCTCGACGAGATCCTGGCCTCCATCGACGCCGTCACGAGTGACGATGTCCAGCGGATCGCCTCGGATCTCTTCCAGGACGATCGTCTGGGCGCCACGGTGGTCGGCCCCTCCGGGGGAGAGACGATCTCGGCCGAGCGGTTGAAGGTCTAATCGGATGATTCCGCGCTACACCCGCCCCGAGATGGGCGCGATCTGGAGCGATCAGCGGCGCTACGAAACCTGGCTCGAGGTCGAGTTGGCCGCGACCGACGCGCTGGTGGAGACCGGTGTCGTTCCCGCCTCGGATGCGCGCGAACTGCGGCAGAAGGCGGCGTTCGACATCGCCCGCATCGACGAGATCGAGCAGACGACGCAACACGACGTGATTGCGTTTACCACGGCGGTGGCCGAGAAGGTCGGCCCGGCCGCCCGCTGGCTCCACTTCGGCCTGACCTCGTCCGACGTCCTCGATACGGCGCTCGGTCTGCAGATGCGACAGGCGTGCGATCTGATCCTGCAGGACGTCGACGAGCTCGCCGCGGCGATCAAGCGGCGCGCCGACGAACACCGGCGGACGCCGATGATCGGGCGCACTCACGGCGTCCACGCCGAGCCGATGACGTTCGGCGTGAAGCTGGCCCTCTGGCACGCGGAGCTCGAGCGCAGTCGCGTCCGAGTGACGCGCGCGCGCGACGTCGTCGCCGTCGGCAAGATCTCCGGGGCCGTCGGCATGTTCGCGCATCTCGATCCGGCGATCGAGGAGTCGGTCTGCCGCCGCCTCGGTCTCGCGCCCGCGCCCGTGTCGTCGCAGGTGATCCAGCGCGATCGTCACGCCGAGCTCATGACGGCGCTCGCGATTCTGGCCGCCTCGCTCGAGAAGTTCGCGCTCGAGATCCGCGGCCTGCAGAAGACGGAGATCGGCGAAGTCGAAGAGCCGTTTGGCCGCGGCCAGAAGGGCTCGTCGGCGATGCCGCACAAGCGCAATCCGATCGGCTGCGAGCAGGTCACCGGTCTCGCGCGCCTGATCCGCGCCAACGCCATGGCCGCGCTCGAGAACGTCGCGCTCTGGCACGAGCGCGACATCTCGCATTCGTCGGTCGAGCGGGTGATTCTGCCCGACAGCTTCATCGCGCTGGATCACATGCTGCGGCGATTCACGCAGGATTGTCGCCGGCATGGTCGTGTATCCCGATCGGATGAAGGAGAATCTCGCCCGCTCGCGCGGCGTCGTGTTCTCGGGCAACGTGCTGCTGGAGCTGGCGCGCCGGGGCGTCTCGCGCGAGCAGGCGTACGAATGGGTTCAGCGGAGCGCGATGCGGTCGTTCGCGGAGCAGCGCGACTTCAAGGCGCTGCTCGAGGCGGACGCCGACGTCGCCCGCGTGCTGCCGCGCGAGACGCTGGACGAGGCGTTCGATCTCGACGCGCAGTTGCGCAACGTCGACACGATTTTCGCGCGCGTGTTCGGAGGGCGTGAGGCTGGGACGGCGACCGTGTCGACCCCGGCGCGTTGACGTGAGCAATTCGCCGCGCCACCCGACGCGCTCGCGACAGGATCGCTCGGACGGAGATGACTGCTGAATGAAGGCCAAGGTGTTCGTCACCCTCAAACCGTCCGTGTTCGACCCGCAGGGGCGAACGATTGTCGACGCGCTGCAGTCGCTCGGATACGGCAACGTCGCCGACGTCCGGCAGGGCAAGTACTTCGAGCTCGACCTCAGCGTGCCCACCCGCGGGGAGGCCGAAAAGCTCGCGTCGGAGGTCGCCGACCGCGTGCTCGCCAATCCGGTGATCGAGAGCTTCCGCATCGAGCTGGCGCCGGAGGCGACAGCCGTGACGTTCGCCGTTCTCGTCTTTCCCGGATCGAACTGCGATCACGACGCCTACCATGCGGCGAAGCACGTCCTCGGCCAGAACGCCCGCTTCGTCTGGCACAAGGAACGCACGCTCGGAAATGCCGAGGCGGTGATCGTCCCCGGCGGTTTCTCGCACGGCGATTACCTGCGCACCGGCGCCATCGCGCGCTTCTCGCCTGTCATGGACGCGGTCGCGGAGTTCGCTGCGCAGGGCGGGCCGGTCCTCGGCGTGTGCAATGGCTTTCAGATCCTGCTCGAATGCGGGTTGCTGCCCGGCGCGATGCTGCGCAACCGCGATCTGAAGTTTCACTGCGAGTTCGTCGGCGTGCGGGTCGAGCGCACCGATACGCCGTTTACGTCGCTGTGCACGCAGGGGCAGGTGCTCCAGATTCCGATCGCGCACGGCGAAGGCAACTACTACGCGCCGCCGGACGTGCTGCAGGAACTGCAATCGAGCGGCCGGATCGTGTTTCGCTACGCCAATGCGCATGGAGAGGCGACGGCGCGAGGCCAATCCGAACGGCGCGCTCGACAACATCGCCGGCATCTGCAACGACGCCCGCAATGTCGTCGGCCTGATGCCGCATCCGGAGCGCGCCTGCGAACCGGCGCTCGGCAGCCGGGACGGGTTGCTGCTGTTCGAGTCTGTGGTCGACACGCTGACCAAACGAGGATCGCTCGCGCATGCCATTTGACGCCGCGACGCTGGAACGCCACGGCATCACGCCGGGCGAGTACGACCGCATCGTCGAGCTCGTCGGCCGCGAGCCGAATCTCACCGAGCTCGGCATCTTCTCGGTCATGTGGTCCGAGCACTGCAGCTACAAGAGCTCGCGCGTGTATCTGAAGACGTTGCCCACCGAGGGACCGCGCGTCGTGCAGGGCCCCGGCGAGAACGCCGGCGCGGTCGACATCGGCGACGGTCTCGCCGCCGTGTTCAAGATCGAGTCGCACAATCATCCGTCGTTCATCGAGCCGTATCAGGGCGCCGCGACCGGCGTCGGCGGCATCATCCGCGACATCTTCACGATGGGCGCGCGGCCGATCGCGCTGATGAACGCGCTGCGATTCGGCCAGCTCGACGAACCGCGCAGCCGCCGGATCCTCCGCGGCGTCGTCGCCGGCATCGGCGGCTACGGCAACAGCATCGGGATTCCGACCATCGGCGGCGAGGTGAATGTTCGACGAGACCTACAGCGGCAATCCGCTCGTCAACGTCTTCTGCCTCGGCATCGCGAAGCACGACGCGCTCGTGAAGGGACGGGCGAGCGGCATCGGCAATCCCGTCTACTACGTCGGCGCCAAGACCGGCCGCGATGGGATTCACGGCGCGACGATGGCCTCCGCCGAGTTCGACGACAAATCGGCGGAAAAGCGTCCGGCCGTGCAGGTCGGCGACCCGTTCATGGAGAAGCTGCTCCTCGAAGCGTGCCTCGAGGTCATGGCCACGGACGCCTGCGTCGGCGTGCAGGACATGGGCGCGGCGGGACTGACGTGTTCGACGTGCGAAACGGGCGCGCGCGGCGGCGTCGGCGTCGAGATCGACGTCGCGAAGGTGCCGCAGCGCGAGACCGGCATGACGCCCTACGAGATCATGCTGTCCGAGTCGCAGGAGCGCATGCTCCTCATCGTCAAGCGCGGGCGAGAAGCCGAAGTCGAGCGCGTGTTCGAGAAGTGGGACCTGCATGCCGTGCAGATCGGCGAGGTGACACCTGACGGTCTGTTGCGGGTGAAGCAGAACGGCGTCGTCGTGGCCGAGGTGCCGAATCTGGCGCTGACCGACGAAGCGCCGGTGTATCGGCGTCCTGTGCAGGCGCCTTCCGGCCGGGACGAGCTGCAGACCATCCCTCGCACGGCGCTGAAGTCCACTGCCGCGCCCCGGCGATGCGTTCTTCGCGCTGCTGTCGGCGCCGACGATCGCGAGCAAACGCTGGATCTACCGCCAGTACGACCACATGGTGCGGACGAACACGATCGTGCTGAACGGTCTTGGCGCCGGCGTCGTGCGCGTCAAGGGCACCGCGCGCGCGCTGGCGATGTCCGTTGACGGCAACGGCCGCTACGGCTATCTCGATCCCCGGCAGGGAGCACGACTTGCGCTGGCTGAGGCCGCGCGTAACGTCGCGTGCGCCGGCGGCGCTGCCCATCGGCGGGGACGAACTGCCTCAATTTCGGCAATCCCGAGCGGCCCGAGATCATGTGGCAGTTCGCGGAGGCGGTCGCCGGCCTCGGCGAGGCGTGCCGCGCTCTCGACATTCCAATTACCGGCGGCAACGTCAGCCTGTATAACGAAACCGACGGCCGCGCCATTCTTCCGACGCCGGTCATCGGCGTCGTCGGGCTCATCGACGACGCGACTCGTGTGCTGACGCGCGTCTTCCGGTCCGCCGGTCTCGACGTCGTGCTGCTCGGCGACAACCACGGCGAGCTCGGCGGCAGCGAGTATCTCAAGACAGTGCATGGCCTGTTGCGCGGCGCAGCCGCCGGTTCTCGATCTCGACCGCGAACGCGCATTGCAGCAGTTGCTGGTCGCCCTGGCGAAGGACGGCCGGATTCAGTCGGCACACGACTGCGCGGAAGGCGGCGTCGCGGTGACGCTCGCCGAGTGCTGCTTCGATTCCGGCGGGATCGGCGTCGACGTCGCGCTGCCGGCGGCCGCTTCGGACGGCGGCGTCGATCTCCTTGCCGCCACGCTATTCGGCGAGTCGGCCTCGCGTGTCGTCGTGAGTGCCGCGCCGGAGCAGCTCGAGACGGTGCTCGCAGCGGCGCGTGCGGCCGGCGTGCCGGCTCGGCACGTCGGGCGGACGGGCGGGCAGCGCATCCGCATCGCCGTTGCCGATGCCGTCACGATTGACTGCCCGGTCGCCGAGGCGGAAGCGCGGTGGGCATCCGGGCTCGCGAGCTGGATGGACGACGGCGTCGCGGCGATCGCGTAAACGCACTCCGTCGCGATCTGCGACAATAGGACGAAGGCATCCGGCGTCGAGCGAGCGTGCGCGCGCGGGTGCCTGACCCGGCATTCCCCATATGGACAAGCTCAAGGAAGAATGCGGCGTCTTCGGAATCTACGGCCACTCTGAGTCTGCCAATCTCACCTACCTCGGGCTGTATGCCTTGCAGCATCGCGGCCAGGAGAGTGTGGGGATCGCCTCGTCTGACGGGGCGAAGCTGGAGATTCACAAGGCGATGGGCTACGTCGCCGACAGCTTCGACAGCGCCACCATCAGTCGCCTGGCCGGAATGAGCGCGGTCGGTCATGTCCGCTACTCGACGGCGGGCGAGAGCGGGCTCAAGAACGCGCAGCCGATCCTCATCGATTGTGCGCACGGCGAAATCGCGATCTGCCACAACGGCAATCTCGTGAACGCGCAGGAGCTGCGCGATGCGCTCGTCGGTCAGGGATCGATTTTTCAGACCACGAGCGACACGGAGGTGTTGCTGCATCTGTACGCGCGGTCGCGCGCCGCGACGCCGGAGGCCGCACTGGTCGAGGCGATCACGCAGGCGCAGGGCGCGTTCTCGCTCGTCGTCCTCACGAAGGACCGGCTGATTGCCGTGCGCGACCCGCACGGCTTCCGGCCGTTGACGCTCGGCCGGCTTGGCGACGCCTACATCGTCTGCTCCGAGACCTGCGCTCTCGATCTCATCGACGCCGAATGGATTCGCGACATCGAACCGGGCGAGATGTTGGTGGTGGGCCCGGAGGGAGAGAAGTCGATCCGTCCGTTCCCGCCGGCGCCGTCAGCGCACTGCATCTTCGAGCACGTCTACTTCGCGCGCCCCGACTCGTACGTATTCGGCAAGAGCGTCAATGAAGTGCGGACTGAGCTCGGGCACGTGCTCGCGCGCGAGCAACCCGCACTCGCCGACATCGTCGTGCCGGTGCCGGACTCGGGCGTGTGCGCGGCGACTGGATTTGCCGAGATGTCGGGTCTGCCGTTGAAGATGGGCCTGATCAGGAATCACTACGTCGGGCGCACGTTCATCGAGCCGCACCAGTCCATCCGGCACTTCGGCGTCCGCGTGAAGCTCAATCCGGTCAAGAGCATCCTGCAGGGTCAACGTGTGGTCCTGGTCGACGATTCGATCGTCCGCGGCACGACGAGCCGCAAGATCGTCAGGATGGTCCGCGCGGCCGGAGCGAGCGAGGTCCACATGCGGATCAGCTGTCCGCCGACGATTTCGCCCTGCTTCTACGGCGTCGACACGCCGAAACGAGCCGAGCTGATCGCCGCCACCCACTCGATCGAGGAAGTCCGGCGCTACATCGGGGCCGACTCGCTCGGGTATCTCAGCCTGGACGGCATGCTCTCGGCCGTCGGGCCGGCTCGCAAGTCGTACTGCACGTCCTGCTATACCGGCCAGTATCCCGTCGCGTTTCCCGTCAATGAAAGCGCGTATCTCCAACTGGCGTTGAAGCCAATCGAATGAGACCCATGCGCAGTGTCGTAGTCGCCGTCGTAATGTGCGGCGCGGTATTGAGTGCGGCACCGGGGGCCAGGACGGCCCGCGGGCAGTCGCAGACCGCGCAGCAGCCACCGAAGCCGGCCGTGCCGGCGCCCGCAACGCCCACCGCACCGACGACCTCGGCAGCCACCGCGGCCGACTTGCAGGCGGCGATCGACAAGCTCGGCTCGTTCGACTTTCAGGCGCGCATGGAAGCGGCGCGGCTGATCCGGCGCGCCGCCGCGGAGACGGTCGTGCCGCTCCTCACCCGCGCGGCACGCTCGCACGCCGATGAATACGTCCGCTATCGCGCGCTGACCCTGCTGGCGGGATTTGGCGGCCCGACCGTGTCCGCCGGTCATGAAGGAGCTCCGGAACGACCGTAACGACCGGATCCGCACCGTGCTTTTCGCCTTCTGGGAGCATTCGCCGGATCCGACGATGCTGTCGTCGCTGATCGAGGGCCTCGAAAAGGAAAGCTCGGAGTTCGTGCGGCCGGCGCTGACGCGCTCGATTGCGGCGCAAGGCAGCGAGGCGCGCGCCCGCGCCGCGCTCGTGCCCCTGGTGGCGCGGGGCGACAACTATTTCCGCGGCGCGGTGATCGAAGCACTCGGCGATTACAGCGGCACCTACGCGCTCGCCGAGATCGCGGAGGTCGCCAGGCTCGACGGTCCGCTCCAGGACGACGCGATTCTCGCGCTCGGCAAGATCGGCGACTCGTCGACGGTCGCGTTGCTCGGCGAGCTTGCAGAAGACCGCGTCGCGCGAGCTGCAACCCGCGATCGTCGCGGCGCTGTGCATGCTGAAGCAGGGGTGCGAAGCCGCCGACGAGTATTTCCGGAAGACCTTGACGTATGCGTCCACCACCGATGGATACGCGGCGCTCTTGCGCGGTGTCGTCCGTGCACTCGGCGACCTGGCGGCACGTGGACGGGTCGCGTCACTCGCCGCGCTCTTCGAGGCGGGCATCAAGGCGCGCGAGGAAGCACGCGGCACAATCGCACTCGGCGTCGGGCACGTGGCGCTGCGCGACCCGGCGGTCGTGCTGACCGCGCTCGAAGCGCTCAAGGATCCTGCCGCGGCCATCGAGCTCGTCCGTGACGCCTTCGACATGCTGAACGAGGACTACGAGGAAGAGCGATTCTTCGTCGAGATGCGGCGCGCTTATTGGGCCGCGGCGGCCGGGTCGTCACGTCGCAGGATTACCGAGACGCTCATCCAAAAGCTGGAGTTCTGAGTGGCCGAGCTCGACTACCGCGATGCTGGCGTCGACATCGATGCCGGCAACGAAGCCGTCCGCCGGATCAAATCGCTCGCGCGCGCGACCTACACGCCGGGCGTCGTCTCGGGTGTCGGATCGTTCGGCGGACTCTTTGCGCTCGATCGCTCGATTGCCGATCCTGTGCTCGTCGCCAGCGCCGACGGCGTCGGGACCAAGCTCAAGCTCGCGTTCCTGACCGGCATCCACGACACGATCGGCGTCGATCTGGTCAATCACTGCGTCAACGACATTCTCGTGCAAGGCGCCCGGCCGCTGTTCTTTCTCGACTATCTGGCGACCGGGAAGCTGTCGCCAGTCGTCGCCGAGCAGATCGTGCGCGGCATGGCCGCCGCGTGTCGCGAGAATGGCTGCGCGCTGCTCGGCGGCGAGACCGCGGAGATGCCCGGGTTCTATCAGCCGGGCGAGTACGACGTCGCCGGATTCATCGTCGGGCTCGTCTCGCGTGCGCGCGTGATCGACGGCGCCTCGATCGTCGCTGGCGACATCCTGATCGCGTTGCCGTCGTCGGGCCTGCACACGAACGGCTACTCGCTGGCGCGCCGGATCGTCTTCGACGTGCTCGGCCTGTCGATCGACAGTCACGTCCCCGAGCTTGGCGAGACGGTCGCCGCCGCGCTGATGCGGCCGCATCGGTCCTATCTGCCGCAGATCGGTCCGCTCCTCGACTCGGGCTGGATCAAAGGGATGGCCCACATCACCGGCGGCGGCATCACGGAAAACCTGCCACGGATTCTGCCCGACGGGCGCCACTTCACGCTCGATCGCCAGAGCTGGACCGTGCCGCCGCTCTTCACCTGGCTCCAGCAAGCGGGCGGAATCGACGAGGCGGAGATGTTCCGCGCCCTCAACATGGGCGTCGGCTCTAATCGCCGTCACTTCACCCAACCACGCGTCGTCTCTGCTCGCCGCCCTCCCCGGCGCCTGGCCTCTCGGCTCGATCACCTAACTCCTTCATTCGCAACATCTTCCGCTTCGCTCCTGTGGCGTTTTCCACAGGTTGGGGGACGGGCCTGTTTTCCACAGTTCTGGCCGATTTGGGGACAGGCCTCGCCAACTGCTCCCGTAGTGTCAGCACGGCGTTGACATACTCGACCCAGGCCGCCGACTCGAGAAACGCGGTCCGGACCAACGGCACACGGTGTTCAACGCTCAGCCGTTCGGAGAGGCTGCACCAGGGCCAATCCTGGGCGCGCCGCACCAATCGCGCGCGCAGCGCGTTTCGCTCGACGTAGCGGCACACACGGACGAGTTGGTCGGGCGAGTCGATCGCGTGCGATTTGAATCGCCCCTGATACACAGGGCCTTGGCCGACCGTCTTGCGACGCAGGTGAAGCCGTACCGCATGGGTAGTTGATACCCAGTGGAGCAGCTTGGAGAGCTGCGGCGGGTCGACAGGACCCACAACGAGGTGCCAGTGATTCGACATGATGCAGAACGCGAGCAGACGAACCGGGTGGCGTTTGAGGCCCTCGCAGAGCAGGCCCAGAAACTCTCGATAGTCGTGTGACCGCGGAAACAGCGGGGTTTTTCGCACGCTTCGATTGATCACGTGGAAGAATGTGGCGGGCGCGGCGGAACGGGGTCGTCTCGGCATTGTCGCTCCAGGGCGAGTCGACTAAGCAAGGGCAATGCCGAGTGCGCGCGTTTTGGAGGCCTGTCCCCGAACAGGCAGAAACTGTGGAAAACAGGCCCGTCCCCCAACCTGTGGAAAAGTCGAGAGTGGCTGTGCTGATTTCGGGGCGCGGCAGTAATTTGGGGGCGATTCTCGAGGCGATCGCGGCGGGGCGGTTGGCGGCACGCGTCGCGGTGGTGATCTCGAATCGCGCAGACGCGGCGGGACTCGCTCGGGCGCGCGACGCCGGGATTGAGACACTCGTCATGCCGCATCGCGACTACCCGTCGCGCGAGGCGTATGACGACGCGCTCGTCGAGGCGATTCGCGAGCGCCGCGTCGGTCTTGATCTGCCTCGCCGGATTCATGCGGCGGCTGGGGCGCCGGTTCTGCGACGCGTTTCCGCACGCGGTCCTCAACATTCACCCCTCTCTGCTGCCGGCGTTTCCGGGCGTCGACGCGCAACGGCAGGCGCTCGAACACGGCGTCCACGTCACCGGCGTCACCGTCCATTTCGTGACGCCCGAGCTCGATGCCGGCCCGATCGTCATGCAGACGCCGGTCCCGGTCGAGCCGGGTGACTCCGCCGAGACGCTGGCGGCGCGCATCCTCGTCGAAGAGCATCGGCTGTATCCAGAGGCGATCGCCCGCGTCATCGACGGCCACTGGCGGATCGACGGCCGGCGCGTCGTCTTCGACCCGCCGGCCACGCCGCAGCGCGGCTAGAGGGTTGGTATAGTCGCGTCATGCCGCGCACGTGCCGACGATCCTGCCAGGCGATCGCGCTGCTCCTGGCGCTGACCGTCGCGCCGGGCTGCGATCAACTGACGCCTCCTCCTCCGTCACAGACGGCCTTTACGGCCGTGGCCGCGCCAGGTCGTGTCATCGATCTGGGCCACGCCCTCTCGACGGCCGATCCGACATGGAGTGGAACGCCGGCGTTCTCGCACACGCCGACCGCGACGATCGCGAAGGACACCTACTTCGGCGCGACGTTCTCAGCCGACGAGCACTTTGGCACGCACGTCGACGCTCCGGCGCACTTCGCGGCCGCCGGCTGGACGGTCGATCAGATTCCCGCGGATCGGTTGGTCCTGCCCGGCGTGCGGATCGACGTCACGGCGAAGGTCGCCGCTGACGAAGACTATCGCGTCACGGTTGACGATCTGACCGACTTCGAGCGCACGGCAGGCGCGATTCCTGAGCGGTCGATCGTCTTCATCGCGACCGGCTGGGACGCGCGTTGGCCCGAAGCGCGCTACATGAATTCTCGCGCCGGCACGAAGCACTTTCCCGGACTGTCCGTCGATGCGGTCACGTACCTCACGCGGACGCGCCGCGTCGCCGCCATCGGCATCGATACCCCCAGCATCGACCATGGTCCGTCGGCGAACTTCGAGGCGCACCGCGTCTCGATGGCCGAGAACATCTACCACGTCGAAAACGCGACCGGCCTGACGGCGCTGCCGGCCACTGGCTTCACGGTGGTCGTCGCGCCGGTCAAGATCCGCGGCGGCAGCGGCGCGCCCGCCCGCGTCTACGCGCTCGTCAAATGACCGCCGCGGTCGTTTCCAGTACGATACGTGTCCGATGACCGTCGACGACCAGTTTGCCTACCTGACGAAGGGGTGCGTGGACATCGTTCGCGCGGGAGAGTTGCGGGCCAAACTCGAGCGCGCGGTGACCACGGCCACGCCGCTGACGGTAAAGGTCGGCTTCGACCCGACCGCCCCCGACCTGCACCTCGGCCACACCGTGCTCATTCGCAAGATGAAGCACTTTCAGGATCTCGGGCACCGCGTCATCTTCGTCATCGGCGACTTCACGGGAATGATTGGCGATCCGACCGGCCGATCCAAGACGCGGCCGCCGCTGTCGGTCGATGAAATCGCCGCCAACGCCGAGACCTACAAAGCGCAGGTCTTCACGATCCTCGATCGCGACAAGACCGTGGTCGACTTCAATTCCCGCTGGCTGAGTCCGCTCGGCGCTGACGGGCTGATCCGGCTCGCGGCGCGCTACAACGTGGCGCAGATGCTCGAGCGGCGCGACTTCAAGCAGCGGTACGAGACCGGAAAGCCGATTGCGATCCACGAGTTCCTCTACCCGCTGGCGCAGGCGTACGACTCGGTCTACCTGAAGGCCGACGTCGAGCTCGGTGGGACCGACCAGCTCTTCAACCTCAATGTCGGGCGCGACATCATGCCGAGCTACGGGCTCGAGGCGCAGATCGTCATGACCACGCCGCTGCTCGAAGGCCTGGACGGCGTCGACAAGATGTCGAAGAGCCTCGGCAATTACGTCGGCGTCACAGAGACGCCCGACGAGATGTTCGGCAAGCTGATGTCGATCAGCGACGATCTGATGTGGCGTTACTACCTGCTGCTCACCGATCGGACGACGACGGAGATTGACACGCTGCGCGCGAGGGTTGGCGCCGGCGAGCTGCACCCGAAGCAGGCGAAGATCGATCTCGCGGTCGAAATCGTTTCGGGATTCCATTCCGCCGGCGTGGCTCGCGCCGCCGCCGAGGCGTTTGCCGCGCGGTTCGAGCGGGGCGAGCTCGCGGCTGACGACCTTCCGCAGGTGGACGTCGTCGTGGCGGACGCGTCGATTGGCCTCGCCAAGGTCGTGGCCGAGGCGGGTCTGGCCGCATCGACGAGCGAAGCGTCGCGCAAGATTCAGCAGGGCGGAGTCAAAGTCGATCGCGAGCGGATCACCGACATCAAGCACCGCATCGCAGCCGACCGCGGCTCGATCGTGCTCGAAGTCGGCCGTCGCGCCGCGCGCGTGCGGCTGACGCCGTCCGCCGGATGACGAGGACGCCGGCACCGGTCACGTCGCCGGCGTCCGGCCGCCGACGTGTTCTCGGAGCGGCCGGCGTCGGACTCGCGGCCTTCGTCGTCTATCTCCTCACGCTCTACCCGGGCGTTGGCGGTGGTGGCGACGCGGTCAAGTTTCAGTACGTCGGCAGCGTGCTCGGCACGGCCCATTCTCCGGGCTATCCGCTGTATGTCGTCGTCTCGTACGTCTTCTCGCTGATTCCCTTCGGATCCCTCGCCTATCGCATCAACCTCATGTCTGCCGTCTGCGGTGCAGCGGCCGCGGCGATCCTGTTCCTCACGCTCGTGCGGCTGCGCTGCCATCTCGTCGTGGCAGCCGTCGCGGCGCTCGGGTTGGCGTACGACCGGTTGCTGTGGGGGCGATCGACCGGCGCCGAAGTCTACGCGCTCAACGCGGCGTTGATCTCGCTGATGTTGTGGACGGCGGTGCGCTGGGCCGAGACGAAACGGGATCGCGACCTGTACGCGATGGTCGCTGTTTTCGCGCTCAGCCTCGGCAATCACCTGACGGTCGTCAGCCTCGTGCCGGCGCTCGCGGCCTTCGTCCTGCTGACCTCGCCGCGAAGCGTAAACGTCAGAACGGTCGTGATCAGCGTCGCCATCGTCGCGCTCGGCGTGGCGCAGTACTTGTTCATCATGCTGCGCACGTATCAGCAGGCGCCGCACCTCGAGGCGAGTGCACGGACGCTCGGCGAGCTCGTTGAGGTGATGCGCGCGTCCCGCTACGCCGACCAGTTCTTTGCCTTCGGCTGGTCGGACCTCATCCATCAGCGCGTCCCCCAGTTCTGGCGGTGGTTCGTCCTCGACCTGACGCCGATCGGCGTCGCGCTCTTCGGCGCAGGTCTGCTGACGGCGCTCCGGGGCCGGGTCCGCGAAGTCGTGCTCTTTGGCGGCAGCGCCGCCGGCGTCGTGCTGCTCACGCTGAACATCGGCGCCGACATCGACGGGTTCCTGGTGGCCGCGTGCGTGCCGGCCTGGGGGCTTGTCGGACTGGGGCTTCAGGCCGTCCGCGATCTGATCGGGGCCAGCGCGCGCCCCGCGCTGATCGGGATCGCGACTGCCGCGATGGCGGTGTTCCCCCTCTGGCAGCTCACGCGCAACTACGCTCCGAACGATCACCACCGGCGCACCTACGAGATGCGGTACCTCGAGGCGTTGTTCGCCACGTTGGAGCCGAAGGCGGCGATCGTCTACGAGGCCTACGCTTACGACCAGTTGATTCTCTACAAACTGATCGGCGAGCGCGCGGCCGGCAATCGATCGATCAGGATGACCGGGCCGGACCGCGCCGTCGTGGCAGACCTGGCTCGCGAGGGCTACGCCATCTATGCCTTTTCCAACAGCCGTCGTGAGCTCGAAGGCCGAGGCGCTGCCTTCGAGCCAGTGATCCTGCGGGACCTCGCCGGTCCTGCCGGCGCGCTGATCGACATGGCGCCGATGCCGTTGTTTCGAATGCTCCGTGCGAGCGAGTGTCAGGACGTCGGCAACGCCGGTTGGCGCGACATCACTCCGCTCGCCGCTGACGGACGGTTGATGGTGCGCATCGACAACTACCGGCCGTTCGACGCCGTCGTCCGGTTCGCGGCTGGCGGTGGCGCCGGCCTGGAGCCGCCGCAACTGATGATCTCGCAAGGGCCGGCCGCGCCGGTGATCGTGAGAGCTGACGACGGCCGCTGGGACGTGCCGGCCGATCCGCGTCTCGGCGCGGCGGCGACGCGGTCGCAGGCCGAGCTGCGCGTCAACGACCGTGGAGACTCGGTCGTCTCCTGGCTCGCGTGGCGCGTACCGCCAGCCGTGCTCTGGGCCAACGCTGCCGTCGATCTCAACAACCCGCGCCGGGCGGTGCTGTGCAACTGGTCGCGC
>CAWFLT010000016.1:202500-291344 GCA_963816795.1 uncultured Acidobacteriota bacterium
GAGTGTAGGGGGATTCGCCAGGAAAATCCGGTGAGTCATTCAACCCTGAGAGCTCGGAGCGAGCGCCGCAAGGTGCATAAAGTCGCAGACGCCACGCTGCCAAGAAAATCCTCTAAGGAGTGGATCTAGGTACCCGTACCGCAAACCGACACAGGTAGGCGAGGAGAAAATCCTCAGGCGCAAGTGAGAACCCTCGTTTAGGAACTCGGCAACTTGACCCCGTAACTTCGGAAGAAGGGGTGCTCGATCTCGTGTAGGGGTTTACCCCCGAAGCGTGATTGAGTTGCAATAAAGAGGCCCAAGCGACTGTTTACTAAAAACACAGGACTCTGCAAAGTCGAAAACGACGTATAGGGTCTGACGCCTGCCCGGTGCCGGAAGGTCAAAGGGAGAGGTCAGCCGCAAGGCGAAGCTTCGAGCTCAAGCCCCGGTAAACGGCGGCCGTAACTATAACGGTCCTAAGGTAGCGAAATTCCTTGTCGGGTAAGTTCCGACCTGCACGAATGGCGTAACGATTTGGGCGCTGTCTCAACGAGGGGCACTGCGAATTTGTGGTACCGGTGAAGACGCCGGTTGCCCGTGGCTAGACGAAAAGACCCCGTGCACCTTTACTGCATCTTAGTAGTGAATGCTGCCGCCGTCTGCGCAGGATAGGTAGGAGACTTTGAACCCGGGTTTTCGGACTCGGGGGAGTCAACGGTGAGATACTACCCTGACTGCTGCGGCGTTCTAACCGAGTCCTGTCATCCAGGACCGGGACACTGCTAGGTGGGTAGTTTGACTGGGGCGGTCGCCTCCTAAATTGTAACGGAGGCGCGCGAAGGTTCGCTCAGGCTGTTTGGAAATCAGCCGTAGAGTGCAAAAGCACAAGCGAGCTTGACTGCGAGACTCACAAGTCGAGCAGGTGGGAAACCAGGCTTTAGTGATCCGGTGGTTCCGCGTGGAAGGGCCATCGCTCAACGGATAAAAGGTACGCCGGGGATAACAGGCTGATCTGAGCCAAGAGTTCACATCGACGCTCAGGTTTGGCACCTCGATGTCGGCTCATCGCATCCTGGAGCTGTAGCAGGTTCCAAGGGTCCGGCTGTTCGCCGGTTAAAGCGGTACGTGAGCTGGGTTTAGAACGTCGCGAGACAGTTCGGTCTCTATCTGCCATGGGCGCAGGACAATTGAGTGGGGCTGACCTTAGTACGAGAGGACCGGGTTGGACGCACCTCTAGTGTACGAGTTGTCGTGCCAACGGCAGCGCTCGGTAGCTATGTGCGGAAGGGAGAAACGCTGAAAGCATCTAAGCGTGAAACCCTCCACGAGATGAGTTGTCCCGGGTCGCAAGACCCCTAAAGGCTCCTGGAAGATGACCAGGTCGATAGGTCGGGTGTGGACACATCGTGAGATGTGAAGCTTACCGATACTAATCAGCCGTGCGGCTTGACCATTGATTCTTTTCTATGCACTCACGCGCAACATCGTCGTGTGTGGTGAGGGAAACTACCGTTTGCAGGGTATTCAGTTGTCGAAAAGACACCGGGTGTCGTTTTCTCCAAGAAACGTGAAAACGACATCCGGTGTCCTCTTGACATTGCGCGAGCGGCGCGCTTCGGCGCGACGCGGACGCAAGGTGCCGGCGGGCGTATGTTCCGCCGCCACGCTTAAATCTCAGGTTTCCCGGTGGTCATAGGAGTAGGGTCACACCCGTTCCCATTCCGAACACGGAAGTTAAGCCTGCTACCGCCGATGGTACTGCATGGGTAACTGTGTGGGAGAGTAGGTCACTGCCGGGATTATTCGTTGGCCCGCGAGATGCGAATCTCGCGGGCCTTTTTCTTTTCTGCGCACAGGGCGTCGCCCACGGCGTCAGACCAGCCCATGCCCGCTCTGGCGAGCGAGGCGGATCAGCCGCCGCGCTGCGGCAGCGCGCGGGGTGGGCCCCGCGCGCAGTAAGCAGCGTCACTGCATGGGTAACTGTGTGGGAGAGTAGGTCACTGCCGGGATTATTCTCAGGGCCCGCAAGGTCAACACCTTGCGGGCCTTTTTCTTTTTGGGGCGGTTTTTCGCTGGTGGATCCGGCTGACAGGGTGCCGCCGGGCCCGGCGCATGGGTACCGGTGTGGGAGAGTAGGTCACTGCATCACGCCGACGGGACCGCTTCGCCGGAGCCGCGCGGGACGAACAGGACGGTCGCGAACGCCAGCGTCGTGTAGCCGGCCATCAACAGGAACAGGATCCGGTAGCTGCCGAACCACTGAAAGAGCGTGCCGTTCAACGGATCGCCGATCACTCCGCCGAGCGCGATGCACAGCAGGAACAACCCGGAGAGCCACCCGTGCGACGACGCCGGAAGCGGCTCGATGAAAAGCGGGTACGCGTTCACCATCGGCAGGGTCCAGCAGGCCGAGGCCAGACCGAGTAGCAGCGTCGCCTGCGAGAGGCTCGTGATGCGATCGAGCGCGAGCAGGCAGGCCGCCATCAGCGCGAACCCGAGCAGCATCGCATTCCGGCGGCCGATGCGCAGGCCGATCAGACCGGCCGGCAGCGCACCGACGACGCCGCCGAGCGCCCAGGCGATGAAGCCGCCGGTCACGTCGCCCGGTTGGCCGCCGAAACGCTCGATGCCGTGCAGCGCGTACCACGTGGTGAACGTCTGAAAGGTCAATTGCAACAGCAGCGTCGCGAGGAACACGGCGCGCAATCCCGGCACCGCGCCGCGGATCGCCGACCAGCCGGCGGTGACGAGCGACCGATACGTCACGTGCTCGCCGCGCGCTGGTCGGCGCGGCTCGCGCAGAGTGATCGCGACGATCGCCGCAATCGCGACGAGACAGCCGGCGCCGATCAGGAACGCCGCCCGCATTCCGAGGATCCGACCGAGCATCAGGAAGACGATCGCTCCGGCGCACATCTGAAACGTCGCCGATCCGGTCGCGATCGATCGGAAGCGCGACGGCACGAGGTCCGGAATCAGCGCCTGGAACGGCGAGCGCTGGATGTTGATGCCGCCGTAGAGCAGAACGATCGCTGCGACAACGCCGGTGAGTCCCAGGCCCGCCGAGGCCGGAAAGATCGTCATGCCGGCCGCGGCGAGGAAGAGCCCGGCCAGAATCAGCGGCAGCCGGCCGCGGCCTCGATCGATCAGACGGTCCGAGACGGCACCGGCCCACGGCGTCAGCAGAAGCAGCAGGACGTTGTCGATCGCCAGGACGCCGCCGATCGCGGCGCCGCGGTCGCCGAGTGTCCCCTGCACCAGGGGCGGCACGAAAGCGCTCAGGAGCGGCCCGGTCACGCCCGCGACGAGCCCACCGAGCCCGACGAGTAGAGAAGCAACGAGCGGCCGCGGCGCGGCCCCCGGTTCAGCGGGAAGGTCGGCCGCTTGCAGGCCGCCACTGGATCGCGCGGATGCGGGAGGCGCCACGTGAAGACGCGCATTATAGACAGCCCGTGGCCCGGTACCGCACCGTTCCGATCGGACGCCGGCCTCTTTCTCGACCGCGCGACGGCGCGGCTGGCCGCCCATGAGGGAACGAGATCACTACTTCAGCGCCGCGAGTGCCTTCAGGTCCACTTTCTCGAGAATCCCCCTGAGCGTCGCCAGGCTGTCGAGCTTCAGCGCCTCGAGCGACACGACAAAACGGCCGCCGACCACGACCGCGACCTCGCCGGCGGATTTCGCGGCGTCCCACGCTTCGACCGCGGGTGAGCCGGCGATGACCGTCCGCTTGATCGCCATGCCGCCCACGTCGCCCGCATAGTCTTCCGGCATCGTCATCACCATCGTCGCGAGCGCCGTCAGGCTATCGGAGCTGAAGCCGGTATCGGCGATGCTGAGCCGGACGCGGTGCCCCTCCTTGGTGAGAGTCACGGTCGCGATGCTGTACTTAGCGTCCGCCGACAACTCGACGAGATCCGTGCGCGCCACGCCGCTCGTCCACCCGTCGATCGCCGGCAGAAGCTTCTGAAGGACGACGGCCGCGACCGGCGGCACCGGTTTCTGGGCCGCCTGATCGAACGCCGCGGCAGCGACGCACGCCGACATCACCCAGCTGGCAGATACCCACCGTGTTCGGCCGACGGGACTCCGGAACGTCATGGCAGCCCCCCTTGGTTGTTGAGTCTACGAATTGAGCGCCCGGAGGCCGGCTGCTGTCAAGAGGAGGAAGACGCGCTGCGCGTTGGTCGTGGAGGCTTCCAGCACCCAGACGACACCGTCAGGCGCAACCCCACGCCAGCCATCCAGGTCGACAAGAGGCGGCCTCGGCGCCGCGCTATACTCCCTGCACGCACGACATCAGGAGATCCCATGTCACTGAACGACGACGCGATGGTTGGTCGCATCTTGAGCCGGCGGGAACTGCTGGCTCTTCTCGGCGTCGCCGGCGCCGGTGCGCTCGTCGGGGCGCCAGGTGACCTGATTGCACAGGTCCCGCCGTGCGTGGTCGTGCCCGAGCACATGGAGGGGCCGTACTTCGTCGACGCCCGGCTGAACCGCTCGGACATCCGAACCAACCCCGGCGACAACGCGATCAGCCCGGGCGTACCGCTTCGGCTGTCGCTGCGCATCTCGCAGCTCGGCGCGGCCGCCGCGTGCAGTCCGCTCACCGGCGCGATCGTGGATCTCTGGCAGTGCGACGCGATCGGCGTGTACTCGGATTTTGCCGACACGCGCGCCAAGTTCGACGCGCGCGGCAAGAAGTTCCTCCGAGGCTACCAGACGACCGACGCCAAAGGCGCCGTGAACTTCACCACCATTTACCCCGGTTGGTATCCGGGGCGCGCCGTGCATATCCACTTCAAGGTCCGGACCAGCCCGACGGCCAAGAGCGGCACCGAGTTCACGTCGCAGCTCTACTTCGACGAGGCGGTGACCGACAAAGTCCACGCCAGCGAACCGTACGCGAGCAAGGGCCGTCGCGTCACGATGAACGCGAACGACGGGATCTACAAGAACGGCGGCCGCGAGCTGACGCTTCGGCTCAATGAGAACGCGGACGGCTACACGGGCACCTTCGAACTGGCGATCAAAGCCACCTAGTCTGCGCGCAGGAACGAGTCACACGGACTCAGCGTCTTCTCCCGAGCACGGTCAGCGTCGGGTTGGCCGGCCAGCCCGGCTCGACCGTGACGTCGAATCCCGCGGTCTGAATCAGTTCGATCAGCTCCCGATAGGCGTACGCCCGATGCGTCCCGCGCCGGACCTCGATGCCGCCGGGCGACACGAACGTGTACTCGATGTCCAGTCGTCCTCGCACCGGGTCGTACTCGTTCGCGACCAGCAGATACACGTCCCCGGCCTTGAACCAGGGCCGATCCTTCAGCATCGGCAGCAGGCTCTCGATGACCATCGGCGTCTCGAGCACGAATCGTCCACCTGGCTTGAGCGCCGCGGCGACCGCTCGGAGGAAGGCCGCGTTGCCCTCGTCGTCCAGGTAGCCGAAGCTGTTGCCGGTGCAGAACGCCGCATCGAAGCGGCCCGGCCACGGAAGGTCGCGCATGTCGCGGTGCTCCCAGCGTGATCGCGTCCGTCGCGATCGGCGGCACGCGCGTGCGCCAGCGATTCAGCGGAGAGATCCACACCGGTCACACGCACGCCGCGCTCCGCCAGGCGCAGCGCGAGCCGCCCGGCGCCGCACGGCACATCCAGCACTTCCGCACCGGCCGGAACGCCGAGCCGGCGCTCGAGCTCGTCGGCCTCCTTCCGTGTGTGCTCATCCGGTATCGCCTTGAGCCACATGTCCACCGCCACACCCTGAAAAAAACTCTCGAACCAATTCGATTGAACGTCCACGTGAAACTCCCGCGAAAGGTCCGCAGATGGCGGACCAGCCGGCAGCGGATACGATCGCCGCAGGGCAGATCGATCCGGCCAGACACACCACGATTGTCTTGTGAAGGAAAACGGCGCGGGACTAGAAGCGGGCGGCGGTGCTCAGAGGCGGTTCCGAGACAGAGATTAGCATTTCAAGGCCCCGGGCAGCTGCTCTATTCGTCGAAGCCCGCGCGGACGAAATCCATCGCTCGCGGAAACCCCGTTTCGAGCGCCGCGTCCAGCGCGTCGAGGCGACGGACCATCGCGGCCGGGACGCCGTCTGCCGAGGCGGCACCCACCTGCATCAGCAGGTGCCAGGCCTCGCGCGACTCGGCGATGACCAGGCGGACCAGCTTGGCACACCCGTTGCCGTCGCTCGCCTTGAATTCCTGATCGTCCGCCAGATCCTCGTCATCGTCATCAAAAATCAGGGCGCCGACGGCGCGGTGCGACTTGACCGCGATGAGCGGGGCAAACCGGTCGATCGTATCGAGCCCGGCGAGCAGCAAGGCATCGCCAGCCTCGTCGAGCAGCGGGCGAAGCGCATCGAGGACACCATGTGTGATCGAGGCGTACTCGTGCGCGGACCTCGCGATTGGATGGGCGGACTGCCGGGCATGGCGGCGATCGCACGCGGCCAGGATACGCGCCATCTCGGCCTCAGGCACCCGCTGATGCGCGGCCTCGATCGCCGTGTCGAGGTCGAGACGTTCGCTGGCTGAGAGCGGCCGCTGCTCGGGCTCGTCCTCCAATCCGTCGTCGAACAGCCGGTCCGTCGCGTCACTTTCCAGCCCGGCGTCCCGGGCCATCCGCATGATCGACAGGTCCTGATACACCCGGCAGCGAACCTGGAACTGGCAGCGTTCGCACCAGCCGTCGCAGTAGTTGTAGACGCCGTCGATGAACGCCGTGTCAACCGATCGGGAGCGAGGCCCCTGGTGAGGATCGCCTTCCATGGCTCTCTGCATAGCAACCCACGGGCCAGTTCGACCGCCGATTTTGCGCCAGTTTTGACGAGGCATTGCAGAAACTGCGTACAGCCTGCCTGCGACCCGTCGCAGAAACTGCGCGCCACCGCGGGTGAGCGATGGGATTATGAGCTGTGACTTGGCGGCGCCGCCAACCGGCGATCCTGGCCCTCCTGGCCCTCGGGGGGCTGCTCGCTGGGGGCGCGGTCGGCCTCGGCCAGTCCGGCTCCCCGGCCGGGCCCCCGCCGGGCTACACCCTCGTCTGGGCCGACGAGTTCGAAACACCCGGCCCACCCGACCCCGCCAACTGGAGCTTCGAGTCCGGGTTCGTCCGCAATGAGGAGCTCCAGTGGTACCAGCCCGAGAACGCTCGCGTAGAAGGCGGCCGGCTGGTGATCGAGGCGCGCCGCGAACGCCGGCCCAATCCCCGCTATGAAGCGGGCTCCACCGACTGGCGGCGCAACCGCGAATGGGCCGAGTACACCTCCGCGAGCCTCATGACGCGCGGGCGGCACGCCTGGCAGTACGGCTACTTCGAGATGCGCGCCCGCATCGACACGCAGGCCGGGCTGTGGCCGGCCTGGTGGACGCTCGGGACGTCCGGCGGCTGGCCGCACAACGGCGAGATCGACATCATGGAGTATTACCGCGGCAACCTGCTCGCCAACGCCGCCTGGGGTGGCCCGGCACGCGGCCGCGCGGTGTGGGACGACGTCCGCAAACCGGTGGCACGCACTCGGCGCGGGCTGGTCGAGCCAGTTCCACACCTGGCGGATGCTCTGGACGGAACAGTCGATTCGATTGTCGGTGGACGACCTCGTGCTCAACGAGATCGATCTCGACCAGACGGCCAACCAGGACGGCAGCGGCGTGAATCCGCTGCGTCACCCGCACTACATGCTCGTCAACCTGGCGATCGGCGGCACGAACGGCGGCGACCCGTCAGGCACGCCGTTTCCGAGCCGGTACGAGATCGACTACGTCAGGGTGTACAAGGAAAAGTAGGTACGACGTACCCGACTCCTATCTAAGCTCCTGCCGCGGGTCGATGCTGCTGGCGCGTCTGGCGGGGAGGTAACTCGCTGCCGCGGCCGCGACGGCTAGCGCGGCGATCGCCCAGGCGAACGCCGGCACGTCAGTCGGCGTGATGCCGAAGAGCAGGCCGGACATGACGCCGCCGAGGAGGAGGGCGCCAGCCGGCGCCCGCGGTCAGGCCGACCGCCGCCACGGCCATGCCTTCGGCGACCACGCCACCGACGATGCGTGACGGCGAGGCGCCAAGCGCCATGCGGATGCCGATCTCGTGCCGGCGCGCGGCGACGCTGTGGCTCATCACGCCGTAGATGCCGACGGCCGCAAGCAGCCAGGCGATGACCGCAAAGATCGTAATCAGCACCAGCACGAACTCTGCGCCGAGCGTGGCGTCGCGCACGGCGTGGCTCATGATGATGACGTCCGAGACCGGCGCCGACGGCGACAGCGATCGCACGGTCGCGCGCAACGAAGGAATGACTGTCGCCGGATCGCCTGCGGCGCGGACGACGAAGCTCAGATAGCCGGTCGACGGCCGCATGTTGTCGCGGTACGACGGCACCTGCCGCAGCGGCAAATACACCTCGTCGTCGGGCCGATCCTGCCAATCGGAGCGAACGATGTGGCGGGTGACGCCGACGATGGTGCGCCAGTCGCCGCTGCTCCACACTCTGATGCGCTTGCCAACCGCGCCCTCTCCGGGGAAGTGCGTGTCGGCCAGGTGCTGACTGACGATGACGACCTCCGGCGCGCCGTCGCGATCGGCGTCGGTGAAGTCGCGGCCCGCCGCGAGGGGCAGGCGCATCGTCTGGAAGTAGCCGGGCAGCACGGCGCGATACGCCGCCGTCGGCGCCTCGCCCGCCGCGGGCGCCGGCCGGCCCTCGATCGTGAACGGGAAGCCCCAGATATCGCCAACGAGCGGCACGTGATTGATCGCGCCCGCAGACTCAACGCCGGGGAGCGCGCGGATCCGGTTGAGCACGTCATCGTAGAAACCGAGTCGCCGGCTTGGCGCGCTTTCAGCCGTGCCGATGACCGAGACCACGAACGACACGAGCCGATCGGGAACGAAGCCGGGGTCGACAGCCCTGAGCGCGAGAAAACTGCGGATCAGCAGTCCCGCGCCGACGAGGAGCGTCACGGCGAGCGCGACCTCCGACACGATGAGCGCGTGTCGAAGGCGCCGCGTACGGCGCCCGCTGGTCGAGCCGCGCTCGCTGTCGCGCAACGCTGCGGTCAGGTTTGGCCGCGAGAGCTTCAAGGCAGGCACCAGGCCGAAGATGATGGCCGTGACGACGGAGAGGAGCGCGGCGAAGACGACCACGCGCGTGTCGAGCGCGATCGCCTCGACGCGGGGAATAGTGCCGGCGCCCAGGTGCTTGAACACCGCAATCGTCCAGTGAGCGAGTGCCACGCCTGCCGCGCCGCCCGCGGCCGACAGCAACAGGCTCTCGGTCAGGAACTGACGAATCATCCGTGGCCGGCCGGCGCCGAGCGCGGCTCGAACGCTCACTTCCTTCTCGCGCGACGTCGCGCGCGAGAGCAGCAGGTGCGCGACGTTGGCGCACGCGACGAGCAGGACGAGGCCGACCGCGGCGAAGAGCACGACGATCGACCGTCGCGCATCGCCGACGACCAGCTCTTTCAGCGGCGTGACGGTGACGTTGCGGTTCGTGCCTGGGAACTTCGACTCGAGATCCGTGGTGACCGCCGCGACCGACGCGCGGGCCTGGTCGATCGACGTGCCGGGCGCGAGACGCGCGAACACCCGCAAGCTGTTGCCGCCGCGCGCGCTGGCGCGATCGCCGAGGACGAGCGGCGCCCAGAGCTCGGCGCGGGTCGCCCAGAACGGCGCGAACTTGAACCGCGGCGGCATCACGCCGACCACGACGTAGGCGGCGCCGTCGAGCGAGATGGGCCGCCCGAGCGCGCCGGGATCGCCACCAAAGAGACGCCGCCACAAACTGTCCGCGATGACCACCTCATGCGCGCCGGCGTCGCCACGCAGCTGCGAAGCGGCCGATCGCCGGCGGCACGCCAAGCATCGGCAGCATCTCGTCCGACACGTGCAGCGCGAACAGCTTCTCCGGGTCGGGCTCGCGGCCGAGCGTCGGCGTCCAGTACTCAGCGGCGCCCATCGACGCAAAGCCGCTCGCGTGACGTTGCCAGTCGAGGTAATTGGCCGGCGCGACAGGATTGGTCCGCCGGTGCATCACGACGACGAGCGCGTCCGCGTCCTGGTAGTCGAGCGGTCGCAGGAGCACGGCGTCGACGACGCTGAAGGTCGCCGAGGTCGCACCGATGCCGAGCGCGAGCGTCACCACGACGGCCAGGTTGAGCGCCGGCGCGCGGCGCATCATCCGCAGCCCGTAGCGGACATCCTGACGAAGCCGATCGAAGAAGGTGCCGCGGGCTGACGTCGCGAATCGATTCCTTGATCTGCTCGACACCTCCCGCTTCGAGGAGCGCCGCGCGGCGCGCCGCCTCCGGCGCCATGCCCTGCGCGATCTTCTCTTCGGTGAGCAGTGCGATGTACGCGTCGAGCTCGTCGTTCATGCGGTGGTCGGTCATGGCGTTCCCCGCAGCGCGTGGCCGAGCGCGGCGACGACCTTGCGCCACTCGGCGGTCTCGGTCTCGAGCTGGCGCCGGCCTTTGGCCGTGAGCTGGTAGTAGCGCGCGCGCCGGCGCGTGTCCGATTCGCCCCAGGTCGAGATCAACCAGCCGGCGTGCTCCATGCGATAGAGCGCCGGGAAGAGCGATCCGGCTTTGACCTCGAACGCGCCGCGAGTGATCTGTTCGATGCGCCGAGCGACGCCGAGGCCGTGCAGCTCCCCGGGATTGAGCGCGCGCAGGATGAGGACGTCGAGCGTGCCAGGGACGAGCGGGGGGCATGTTGCTACGTATAGACGGGCTATAGAAGCGGAAGGTTGGCCGTCAGTCGTGCTCGAGGCGTCGCTGAGGTGTCCGGAGGAATCGGATTGCCCGAGGGTCAGGCCTGGTGTAAAAAGCCCTGAGGCCACAATGCGACCCAATCTTCATCTCTCGTTGATCGTGCTCTTCGGCGCGGCCTCCCTGACGGTCGCCCAATCCCAGGTGGCCACGCCGCCGCCCGGCGGCACGCAGTCAGGCGAGAAGGCCGCGGCGCCGCAGTCGAACAACCTTGGCAGCGACCCGAACGGGAATCCCTTGCGACTCGCGTTCAAGACCGGCCACGTCTCGAACTACGACGAATCGAAGGTCACGCCGTACACGCTGCCCGATCCGCTCGTCCTGGCCAACGGACAGCCGGTACGCGATGCGGCGACGTGGACCAATCGCCGGCGCCGCGAGATTCTCGATCTCTACGTGAACGAGATCTACGGCCGGATCCCGGAGAACACGCCGAAGGTCAGCTGGTCGATCACCGAAACGGATCCCGCAGCGCGCGAAGGCGCCGCCATTCGTCGTCGAGTGGTCGGGCAGATGGGCCCGTCGGCCGACGGCCCCAAGATCAACCTGACGGTCTACACGCCGGTCAACGCGAAAGGGCCGGTGCCGATCATCCTGCTGGTGAATTTCGGCGGCGGACCGCCGCGCGCGGGCGGGCCAGGCGCCGCCGCTGGAGCAGCGGCGCCCGGCGGGGCAGGCAGCTCCCGCCGCAGGCGCCAAGGCTGGGCCGCCGGCCCCGGGACGCGGCGGGTTGGGCACCGGTGAACCACCGTGGCCGCGGACATCCTGGCGCGCGGCTGGGGCTACGCAACCGTGGGCTATGGCGACATCCAGCCGGATCGGGCCAATGCCTGGACCGAGGGCGTGATTGGTCTGACGCTCAAGCCTGGCCAGACGGCACCGGGTCCTGGCGAGTGGGGCACGATCAGCGCGTGGTCGTGGGGCATCAGCCGGATCGTCGACTACCTCGCGAGTGACAACACGGTGGACGCGAAACGGATCGCCATCCAGGGCCACTCGCGGCTTGGCAAGACCGTGTTGTGGGCCTCCGCGCTCGATCAGCGCATCGCGGCGGTGTTCTCGAGCTGCTCCGGCGAAATGGGCGCCGCGCTCGCTCGCCGGGACTGGGGCGAGACGGTCGACGACATGGCGCAGAACTTCGGCTGGCAGTTCGCCGGCAATCTGCAGAAGTACGTCGGCAAATGGAACGAGATGCCGGTGGACGCGCACATGTTGATCGCGCTGAGCGCACCCAGGCCCGTCTATATCACTGGCGGCACGACCGACCAGTGGGCAGATCCGAAGGGAGAGTTCCTCGCCACCGTGGCCGCTGGCCCCGTCTACACGCTCCTCGGCAAGAAAGATCTCGGAGTGAAGGAACTACCGCCGCTCGACACGCCGATCGTCACCGGCGATCTCGGCTGGCATTACCATACAGGCGGTCACACCGCGACACCGGCGGACTGGACCGCGTTTCTCACGTTTCTTCAAAGAACCTTCACCATGAAGCCGTGAAGTCATGAAGAACATTTTTCAAGGAAACCTCTTGTCGAAAGGGTCTTATTGACGAGTGAACTCTGATCAAGATCTTCAGTTCTTCATGTCTTCATGGTAAAGCTTTTGTAATTGGAGGAGTCATGGCGCTTTCAATTGGTGACGTCGCTCCGGATTTCGAGGCTCAGACGACCGAAGGCAAGATTCGTTTTCACGAGTGGCTTGGCAACTCGTGGGGCGTGATCTTCTCGCACCCAAAGGACTTCACTCCGGTCTGCACGACCGAGCTCGGCTACATGGCGAAGCTCAAACCGGAGTTCGACAAACGCAACGTGAAGGTCATCGGCCTGAGTGTCGATCCGGTCGACAAACACGCGCTCTGGTCGAACGACATCAAAGAAACCCAGGGCTTCGCGCCGAACTATCCGATGATCGGCGATACCGATCTGAGCATCTCCAAGCTGTACGGCATGCTGCCCGCCTCGCTCGAAGGGTCGTGCGACGGCCGCACGCCGGCGGACAACCAGACCGTCCGCAACGTGTTCGTGGTCGGCCCTGACAAGAAGATCAAGCTGGTCATTGTCTATCCGATGACGACCGGCCGGAACTTCGACGAGGTGATGCGGGTCATCGATTCGCTTCAGTTGACCGCGAAGCACAAGGTCGCGACGCCGGTGAACTGGAAGCACGGCGAGGACGTGATCATCGCCGGGTCGGTGTCGGACGACGACGCGAAGAAGACCTACCCGGACGGCTGGAAATCCCCGAAGCCGTACATTCGGATCGTGCCGCAGCCGCAAGGTAAAGACACCGGGTGTCTTTTGGAAGACACCCGGTGTCCTATCTCGTACCGGACGCGAGCGCGTCCACCACCACCAGACGGCGGCGATGACGACCGTGCCGATGAGGACACGGAATGTCATCGTCAGCACGCCGGGATCGAACGACACGCTGAACTGCCGGAGAGTCCCGGCGCGGTCCATCGTCCAGTGCCAGGCCGTGTGCGCCACGAACGCGGAGAGGACGATGGTGCCGATCCGCTCGGACACGACATAGCGAAACAACACATGCAGCGCCGGCACGAGCAGCGCGAGCACCAGGATCTGTCCGAGCTCGACGCCGACGTTGAACGCGACGAGCGACGTGACCAGATGCGATCCCGCGAACTGCAGCGTCTCGCCGAGCGCAAACGAAAAACCGAAGCCGTGAACGAGCCCGAAGGCAAACGCGATCATCCAGCGGCGCCGGAGGACTGCGCCCACAATGTTCTCCAGCGCCATGTACAGAATCGAGACCGCGATCAGCATCTCGATGAGCGGCGGGAACCACAGGGCGTTTGGTCCCAGGCCAAAAGCCGACACCATCAACGTGATCGAGTGCGCGATGGTGAAGGCCGTGACGATGACGACGAGTTGGCCGAAGCGCCGGAACGGGATGACGAGGCAGAAGATGAAGAGCAGGTGATCGATGCCGTCGAGGATGTGATCGAAGCCCAGGCGGACGAACCGGAAGGCGGACTGATACCACCGCGGGTCGAGGCGCACCGGTCCTGGATCGCCCACGAACTCGAACGCCCGCACCGACCCATCGGGCGGCAGGAATCGGATCACGGTGACGACACGCAGGCCGAGCCGGACGAGGTCTGTATCGATCGAGAAGTCGGATCGATCCGAGGTGATGTCGTACTCGTACAGCACGTCGAACAGCGCCTGATTCCAGATGAGGTCCGTGCCCTCCGGCAGGGCAGGGCTGGAGACAGCCGCCAGCGCCGAGTCGAAGCTGCGGAACGAACGGTCGGACGGCAGCGACACGCGCGCCGCCTGAAGACGCGGCGCCGCCAGTCGCGTGGAGTGTTCGTACAGCGCGATGCTGTCGGCGATCCACGTCTTGGCGGCAGCGCGCAGGTCGGGATCGGCGCGGCGCACATCGAGATAGCCCGGCCCGATGATCGGAAAGTTGACGTCGCGCATGGCCGCGAGCGGGACACGCAGCAGGAGTTGCAGCCGCGTGCCCGACGGCTTGACGAACATCTGGATCAGGACGTCTTGCGGAATGTCATGCGCGGCCGGCCGCGCCGGCCACGCGACCATCGCTGCGAGAGCAACAAGCAAGACACCCGCCGCCGGCCGCATGGCCGGTAGTATACTGGCGCCCTTCCGACGGCACTTTGCGGACGGGGACGAGGCATATGACGCGGACCAGATCTGTCGTGATGGCCACCACGCTCGGGCTGATCGCCATGGCCGGAGCGATCGACCTGGCGTTCGAGCAGGGCGGTGGAGCGGCGCCCACGTACACGGCGGATCCGCTGTGGCCGAAGCCGCTCCCGAACAATTGGATTCTCGGATCGGTGACCGGCGTGGCCGTCGACAGTCGCGACCACGTCTGGGTCGTGCATCGCGGCATGGACTCGCTGACCGCGCGCACGGAAGCCGGCATGGGCACGACGCCGCCCACTTCTGAAATCTGCTGCTCGGCTGCGCCCGCCGTGCTCGAGTTCGACCCAGCCGGCGGCCTCGTGAGCCATTGGGGCGGACCTGGCCCGGGCTTCGAGTGGCCGGTCTCGCCCGGTGGCATCGCGGTGGATGCGAAAGGCAACGTCTGGATCACCGCAGCCGGGGTCGATGCGCCCGCGGGCGGCGGCCGGGCCGGACGGGCCGGCGGCGCCGCAGCGGCGGCACCGCGGCCCGGCGACGCGCACGTGCTCAAGTTCTCGCGCGAGGGCAAGTTCCTCCTTCAGATCGGCAAGCCCGGCGCGTCCGAAGGCAGCAACAGCACGACGCTCAGCCGTCCCGCCAACGTGGACGTCGACAACGCGGCCAATGAGGTCTTCGTCGCCGACGGCGTCGGCACGCATCGGCGGGTCATCGTCTTCGACGCCATCACGGGCACCTACAAACGCCATTGGGGCGCCTACGGCGCGAAGCCCGACGACGCCGCAGCACCGGCCGCGTACGAACCTGATGCGGCGCCCGCGAAGCAGTTCAGATCGGTGACGTGTGTGTCGGTCGCTCGCGATGGCCAGGTCTACGTGTGCGATCGGGCGAGCGATCGCATCCAGGTCTTCAAGAAGGACGGCGCGTTCGTGAAAGAGGGCGTCGTCTCGAAGGCCACGCGCGGCCTCGGGGCAGTGTGGGACATCGCGTTTTCGAACGACACGCAGCAGCAGTTCCTGTTCGTGCCGAGCGGGATGGACGAGCGCGTCTTCATCGTCCGTCGTGACACCCTCGAGACCGTCGGCAGTTTCGGCGACGGCGGCCGGCAACCGGGCCTGTTCCGCGGCGTCAGCAGCGTCGCCGTCGACTCGAAGGGCAACGTGTATACCGGCGAGACGTTCGAGGGGAAGCGAGTGCAGAAGTGGGTGCGCAAGTGAGTCGCAGACGTGACCTTCTGATCGGTGCCGCTTTCGTGACCGCGCTCGTCGCCCTGGGCATCGGCGAGCGCACCTTCGACGCGCAGGCAAAGGACATGGTCACCGCGCCGAAGTTCGAGGTCGATCCCAACTGGCCAAAACCGCTGCCCAATCACTGGATCCTGGGCGAGGCGATCGGACTCGGCGTCGACGCGCAAGATCACCTGTGGATCGTCCATCGGCAGGGCTCGCTCGCGGCTGAAGCGTGGCTGGATCAGAAGCCGCCCGCCGCGAGCTGCTGCTCGGCGGCGCCGCCCGTGCTCGAGTTCGATCCGGCCGGCAATCTGCTGCGGCGCTGGGGCGGTCCCGGAGAGGGCTACGACTGGCCGCAGTCGAATCACGGCCTGTGGGTCGATCACAAGAACAACGTCTGGATTGGCGGCAACGTCGCCCCCGACTCGCACATCCTCAAGTTCACGCAGGACGGCAAGTTCCTCGCGCAGTACGGCAAGCCGCAAGCGAAGCCCACCGGCAGCAATGACACCGAGAACTTCGGGCGCGTTGCGAAGATCTTCGTCGATCCCCGTGCCAACGAGGCGTACATCGCCGATGGCTACGGCAACAAGCGCGTCGCCGTGCTCGATGCCGACACCGGGAAGGTCAAGCGCTACTGGGGCGCCTACGGCAACAAGCCGGACGACACGAATCTCGGCACCTACGATCCGGCCGCACCGCCGGCACAGCAGTTCCGCAACCCGGTCCACTGCGCCGATCTCTCGAACGACGGTCTGGTCTACGTCTGCGACCGGCCCAACAACCGGCTCCAGGTCTTCACCAGGGAAGGAAAGTTCGTCAAGGAAGCGTTCTTCTTCAAGAAGACGCTGGGCGACGGCGCCGTCTGGGACGTCGCGTTCTCGAAGGACCCTGAGCAGAAGTACCTGTATCTGGCCGATGGCAAGAACGAGCGCGTCTACATCCTGCTGCGCGACACGCTCGAGATCCTCTCGACCTTCGGCGGCGGCGGCCGGCAGCCCGGCCAGTTCTTCGCCGTCCACAGCATCGTCACCGACTCGAAAGGCAACCTCTACACGACCGAAACCTACCAGGGACGTCGCCTGCAGAAGTTCGTGTTCAAGGGCGTGACGCAGGTCCCGCGCGATCAGGGAGCGACCTGGCCGGTGAAGTAGTCTCAGATCTTTTCAACACGAAGGGCACGAAGCGCACGAAGGAAACGAAGGGCACGAAGAGTTACGGGTTGAATCTTCGGAAGACCGGGCATTCGCTTTCCGAATACATTTCTCGTGGGCTTTGTCGTCTTCGCAATGCCTTCGTGTTCTTCGTGTTGAAAGATGGCTCTTGGAGACAAGCTCTTGATCTTCAGCGCGACTGCGTCCACGGCGTCGCCCGCGGGAAGAGGCGCGGCACGTGCCGGCAGTACTCGCGATAGCTCTCTCCGAAACGTGCCGCAAGCTGCGGCTCCTCGACCAGAGGGATGTAGATGAAATTGATGGCCGTAAAGATCAGTGCCCAGATCACATGCGGCCAGGACCGGAGGATCGCCGCTTCGCCGAACACGACCATCGCCACGCCAGAGATCATCGGATTGCGGACGTAGCGGTAGGGACCGTGCACGACGAGCTCACGCGGCGGGTCCCATGGCGCCAGCGTGCCTTTGCCTTCAACCGCAAATCGACGCAACGACCACGAGAAAAAGGTGAGACCGAGCGCGAGCAGCGCCAGGCCGATGAACTGGATCGCAAGCTCAGCGACGCCAGGGCCGAGCGCCAGGCCCGTGCCCCAACTCCGCGCGATCCACAGCGGAATCAGGACCGCCATGGTGAACGGCAGGATCGCGATCGAGAGCAGGTGGCGAAGCCAGGTCATGTCGATCGTCACTCGAGGACCGCATCACCCACTGGGCCGTGCAGAGTGGCGATCAGCCTGGCGACGGGAGCGGGTTCAACCGCAAGCTGGACGCCGAGCACCTGCAGCATCCGGCGAACCTCAGGCGCGGCGGGATGCTCGCCGCGGAAACTGAGGAGCTCGACGCCTTTCGTGGCGGCCTTTGCGGGATGCTCACTCGGGCCCCAGTCGATCAGGAAGGGCACGACACCGTCAGCGACGACCGTCGTCGGATCCGTCATCTGCCACGCGAGCCTTACGCCGTCTGGCCGGGTTCGACCGCCGGCGACGACGGCGCCGAGGTGGACGCCTTGCGCGATGGCGAGGCTCGTGACATTCACGAGATCGTGGGCGACCGCTGCCCACGCGACGAGCCGCGGCCGACGAAGCGTGTCGATGCCGAACCAGCGCGGCGCCAGGGGCGCCGGCTGGGCGTGATCCGGACCGACGATCTCGAGGTAAGACGACGGCCCAAGCGCCATCAGGGCATTGCGCGTGCCGCGCCCGAAATGCTGGCCGCCCGCAGTCGCGCGCACACCGAGGCGATGGACGAGCTCGTCGATCGTCTCGTCCAGGTCAGGGGTGGCGTAGACGAGGTGGTCGAAACGCAGCATCACGCAGATCTTTCAACGAGATCTTTCAACACGAAGGGCACGAAGCGCACGAAGGAATACGAAGGGCACGAAGAGGCCAGAGACGCAACAGACATTGCAGAATCTTCAACATCAAACGCCCGGGCAGATTGCAAATTCTTCAACCTCCGACCGGGCCACAGGCAAGAAACCTGGCCTACGGCTTGCTCTTGCCCACGTCATGCTCGCACGGCCCAGCGCGCTGGTCAGGAGCGTCATTGGCTGCGCCATCGAGGTGCACCGGACGGTCGGGCCAGGACTGCTCGAGAGCGCCTACGAATCGTGCCTGACCCTTGAACTTCACGAGCGCGGCATCACCTTCGCCCGCCAGGTCCCTGTTCCCATGCTCTACAAATCCCGACGCCTCGACTGCGGCTACCGGGCCGATCTCATCGTCGAGAACGAGCTACTGGTCGAGCTCAAGTCGATCGAGCGCCTGCTGCCGATCCATCAGGCGCAGGTCCTCACGTACCTGAAGCTGGTCGACTTGCATCACGGCCTGATTATCAACTTCAACGTCCGGCGGCTCGTTGATGGGATCAGGAGTGTGGTGCGTTGAGGGCGCATCGGTCAGCATCGCGGCTCGTCTACAACTGACGCAGTGCCACGTTCGCATCGACGCGGGCCGCGCGTCGAGCGGGGAAGTAACACGCCGCCAGGCCGACGACGACTAACAACGCCGGCACGACCGTGAACGTGACGGGATCGTGGGCGTCGATGCCGTAGAGCAGCGCTCGCAGGAAGCCCGCGCCAATCGCTGCGGCGACGAGGCCCGGGAGGACGCCCCAGAGGAGCATTCGTGAGCCCTGTCGAAGGACGATGCGATGAATGTCTCGCGCGGTCGCGCCGAGCGCCTTGTGCAGGCCGAACTCGCGCGAGCGTTGGGATACGAAATACGCCATGACGCCGTACACGCCGAGCGCGGCGATGCCGAGTCCGAGCAAGCCGAGCGCACCGAGAATGATGGCCGCCACTCGAATCGGCGTCAGCAGCAAGCCGACCGCTTCGGCGACTGTGCGTTCGTCGAAGACCGCGACATCGGTATCGACGTTGCGGAGTGCCTGCCCGAGAGGTTCGAGCATTGCGGTTGGTGGACCGGAGCCTCTGACGACGACGTGCATCCTGGGGGAATAGTGTTGAGAAACGGGCACGTAGTACGTGGCAGCGGACGTTCTCGTCAGGCCGGTCGCGGTGTCCGTCACGACGCCGACCACTTCGACGGTGTCGCCTTGTGATCCAAGCTGGAGGCGGCGGCCGATTGGGCTCGCGTTCGGCCACAGACGCGCGGCGGCGCGAGCACCGACGATCGCCACTTTCGAGCTGGCGGCCGTGTCGATCGCCGAGAAATCACGGCCGTCGAGTAGTGTGATGCCGAGGGTGGTGAAGAACCCGGGCGAGACCGACGATCCGAACGCGAACACCCCGCCGGTCCTGAGGCCCGCCAGTTCTTCCGGCACGAGGTACGCGCTCGACGTGGACCTCGTCGCTGGAACGGCCGTCGTGAGCGCTGCGGATTGCACGCCCGGCGCGGTCATCGCGGCTTCCAGGAGCCGTGCGAAGAGTCGCCGGCCATACGGCTCCTCGATCTTGTGCATTCTGAGATCTACGGACGCCATCGCGCCGCGCCCGACGTCGTAGCCGGGATCGAAGCGCATCGCAGCGATTGCGCTTCGAACATACAGCCCGGCGGCGACGAGCAGGACCATCGACAACGCCATCTGCAGCGCGACGAGCCTCGAACGCGCTCGTCGTCCCGGTGACGTGGTCGACAGGACCGCGGTTGAAGCCAGCACGTTCCATGAGGTTCTGCGCAGTGTCAGCCGGGCCGGCACGACCCCGACCACGACGGCCGTGACGAAGGACGCGACGACAGCGTAGGCGAACACGCGATAGTCCGGCGAGACATCGAAGCGCATGACGATGCCGTCGACGGCTGGAAGCTGCCATCGATTCAGGAGCCATGTGATCGCGACGGCGACAACCAGGGCCGCGCCGCCCGCCAGCGCAGCCACGAAGGCCGCCTCTGACACCAGCAACTGGAAGACCCGCCACCGACTGGCGCCCAGAGACGTTCTCGTCGCGATCTCTCCGGCGCGAGCTGCGCCGCGCGCCAGGAGCAGGTTCGTGAGGTTGGCGCACGCGATCAGCAGGACGAGCGCCGAGAGGCCGAGCACTGCCGAGGCGAGCAGCGACCCGTAGTGATCGAACTCGGGCATGACGACGCTCGCGCGCGCGGGCAACACCGTCAGATCGAGATCGCTCCGGCCAGGCGTGCCAGGGAGGTGCTGCCCGATCGTCTCGACCACAGCCTGCGCTTGGCGGGCCGATGCGCCCGGGCGAAGTGTCGCCAGCGTGACGTGACTCGTGACGACTCCCTCGCCCTGCACGGTCCGGACCTGATTCTGGACGCGTACCGGCAGCCACAGGTCCGTCGCCAGAATCATCGGCAGCCAAGTGCCCTTGAATGGGGCGGGAACGACGCCGACGATCACGACCGGATGGTTCAGCAATCTTCGCCAACACGGCCGATTACGTCAGGATCGGCGTCAAAGACTCGTCGCCACATGCGCTCGCTGATCACCGCCGGCGTTTCTGTGCCGCCAGGGACGTCGTCGGACGGCTGGAGCAGGCGGCCGGCGAGCGGCACGACGCCGAGCGCTCCGAAGTAGTTGCCCGAGACGAGCTCGCCAGAGAAACGCTCGGCGCGCCCGCTGACGGTGATGGCGCCGATCAGAGGATCGTGCACGACGAGCTGATCGATCGGCGAATCCGGCAGCCCCGACAATGCCCGTAGCGAATCCTCGTCGATACTGAGGAAGACACGTCCAGTGCCTCTCTCGATCCTGGCGATCGCGACCATTCGCTCTTCGGAGATGTACGAGAGCGATTTGAACAGGACGCCGTTGATGACGCTGAACAGCGCCGTGTTCGCGCCGATTCCAAGGGCCAACGTGACGACGGCCGTCAACATGAAGCCCGGTGATCGCCACAGGCGTCGCCACGAGTACCGCAGGTCTTGCGCGAGGTGATCCAACG
Source organism: uncultured Acidobacteriota bacterium (assembly GCA_963816795.1). GTDB lineage: Bacteria > Acidobacteriota > Vicinamibacteria > Vicinamibacterales > SCN-69-37 > CAWFLT01. The sequence goes on from CAWFLT010000016.1 coordinate 223,644, forward strand.
CCATAAGAAGGAAGTGTGGAGATTCCAGCCTTAGAACAAGAAAGGCCCCAAGGTTTCCCCAGGAGCCCTTCGTGACCTTCGTTTTCCTTCGCGCGCTTCGTGCCCTTCGTGTTGAAAGATCTACGTTGAAAGATTTAGGCAGCGTTCGCCGCCGGCTTGCCCAGCACTTCGCCGAAGACGGTGACGGCCTTCTTCATCTCGTCCATCGTCCCGAACGAAATGCGGCAGTGCGTCTTTTCGAACGGCGGGAAGTCGCGCGCGACCTTGACGCCCTTGGCGAGGCAGGCGTCGCGGAATTCCTTCACCGGCCGGCCGATGTTGACGAACATGAAATTGGCCTGCGAGTCGGCCGGCTTCATGCCGCGGTCGGCGAACCACTTCATCGTGAAGTCGCGCACTTCCTTGTTGCGCGCGCGCTCGTTGACGATGAAGCTCGGATCCTGCTCGACGGCGGCGGTGGCCGCGTGCATCGCGAGCACGTTGAGCGAGCTCGCGCCGCCAGCCGAGTCCCACTCGTTCATCTTGCGAATGGCGTCGGGATGGCCGACCGCGTAGCCGATGCGCAACCCGGCCATGCCGTACGCCTTCGAGAACGTGCGCGCGACGACGATGCGCGGGTCCTCGACGGCGAGCGGGATGTGGGTGTCGTGATCGGGGGCGGTGACGTAGTCGAAGTAGGCCTCGTCGACGAGGATGACCGTCTCCGGTGAGAGCCGGTTGACACGCGCGAAGAAATCGCGCGAGGCGCGGGCGCCGGTGTAGGTCGCCGTCGGGTTGCTCGGGTTGCAGAAGAAGACCATCCCGGAGCCGCGCGCGGCCGCGATGAGCTTGTCGAAATCCATGTTGAAGTTCGGATCGAGCGACACCGCGCGCACCGGGTGGCCCATCATCTCGGCGTAGCCGGCGCATTCCTCGTAGGTCGGAATCGTGCCGACCATCGCCTTGTTACGCGCCGTGAAGACGTGCGTCGCGGTGCGCAGAATCTGCGTCGAGCCGCAGCCGAGCGTGATGTTCGCCGCCGTGACGTTGTGCTTCTTGGCGAGCGCTTCGATGAGCGCGCCGGAGGCGCCGGAGTAGCGGCCGGGTGCTGCGCCGGCGGGGCCGAACGCGGCTTTGACCGCGTCGAGCACTTTCTGCCCGGGTCCGAACGGGTTCTCATTGCTCGAGAGGATGATCGGACTCGCAGCGGTGGGCGCCGCCGCGGCCTGACCTTCCATCGCGAACAGGCTGCCTTCTCGTCCGCGGGCCGAAATCCAGGAGCCCGTGACCGCACCGGCGGCACCAAGCCCGACGGTCTGAACGAATCGTCGTCTCGTCAGCATCACTGTTCTCCTGATCTCTAACGTCCGCCGCCGCCGGGCGCCGCAGCGGCCGCGGGTCGCAGCACGGCGCGAAACACGTCAGTGGCGCGCTTCATCTCCGCCATGGTGCCGAGGGAGATTCGCACGTGGTTGTGTTCGTAGGGCGGGAAGTCGCGGCCGACGCCCACCCATTGGTCGGCGCACGCCGCCCGGAACTCCGCCGCCGGACGGCCGATGTCGACGAACAGGAAGTTGCCCTGCGACACCGCCGCCTTGCAGCCCATCTCTTCGAAGAACTTGGTGGTAAACGTCCGCACTTCGGTGTTGCGCGTCCGCTCGGCGGCGACGTGCTGCGGGTTGCCGAGCGCCGCGAGGCCCGGCCGCGATGCCGAACACGCTGATGTTGTACGGCATCTTCAGCCGCGCCAGCGGTTTGATCGTGTCCGGCTGGCCGATCGCGTAGCCGATGCGCATCCCCGCCATGCCGTAGGCCTTGGAGAACGTGCGCGCGACGAACACGTTCGGCGTCGCGAGCGCGAGCGGAATCGCCGTCGAGTATTCCGGATCGGTGACGTACTCGTGATACGCCTCGTCGATCAGGATGACCGTGTCCGGCGAGATCCGGCGGACGCGCTCGACGAAATCGGTGATCGCCTTGGCGCCGTGCACCGTCGCGGTCGGGTTGTTCGGATTGTTCACGAAGATGAGGCCGGCGCCGCGGGCGACGGTGAGCATGCCCTCGAGGTCGAGCCGCAGCTGCGAATCGACCTTGACCTCGCGCAGGCCGAACCCGAGACGCCGCGCGATGCCCGTGCAGTTCTCGAACGTCGGCGAGGCGGTCACCAGGTGACGGAACGGCGACGTGAACGCCAGCATCGACGTCTTCAGGACTTCCTGGGAGCCGGCGCCAAGGACGACATTCTCGGGCTTGGCTTTGTGGGCCGCCGCGATCGCCTCGACCAGCTTGGTGTCGTTCGGCGTGCTGTTGAAGGGATACCGGCCCGCTTCCGGGAACTTGCCAGTGATCGCGTCGAGCACGTGCTTGCCCGGTCCGAGCGGGTTCTCGTTGCTGCTGATCTTGATTTCGTCGATGCCCGGCGGCGGCGCGGGACGTCCGCCGCGGCCTCCGGCCTGGCCGGCGGCACCGCCCCGCCCGCCGGTGCCCCCGCCTCGTCCCTGGGTTCCCCCGGCGGGCCCCGGCCCGGCGGCGCGACCTGTCTGCGCGGCGCCCTGCGCCTGCGCCATCACTTCTTCATGTCCGCGAGCGGCGATCAGCGCCGCCAAACCGGACGCCCGACCATCCGAGCCGACGAGACCGAAGAACCCGCGGCGTGATACCGACATTGGGACTCCTCCAGAGAGAGGGAACTCGCGGCGATTCTAGCCCCTGTAAGGCAATGAGGCAATGAGGCAATGAGGCAATGAGGCAATGAGGCAATGGGGCAATGAGGCAATGAGGCAATGAGGCAATGAGGGCAATGGGGCAATGGGGCAAGGGTCAATCTCCCTCATTGCCTCATTGCCTCATTGCCCCATTGCAGCAGCGCGTTTCACTTCCTCACGTAGCGCTTAAGGGCCGCCGGTCCGACTTCGGCGCCGTAAATGTTGCCGGCGGCGTCCACCGCGACGCCTTCCGCCGCGCTGGTGCTCGGCGGCTTCTCCGCCGGGTCCGGAATGAAGACCTGGATCTTGCCGGTCCGCCCGTCGCGGATGCTGCCGATCCGGATGCCGCGCTTCCACTCGGGCCGCTTGGGCTCGACGCTGCCGGACTCGGAATCGGCGGCGTAGAGCATGTCGTTCTTGTCGATCCAGAGGCCACTGATCCGGCTGTATTGCTCCCAGCCGGTGTCGAGCAGGTTCAGGTCCTGGTCGTAGATCTGAATCCGGTTGTTGGACCGGTCCGCCACGAACAGGCGTCCCTTGGCGTCGAACGCGAGGGCGTGCGGCTGGAGGAGCTCGCCTGGCGCGTTGCCGCGCTTGCCGACTTCCTTGATGAACTTGCCGGTCCTGTCGAACTTGATGATGCGCGCCGTCGCCGTCGCCGCGTTGCTGTGCCCCTCGCAGACGAAGATGTCGCCGGCCGCGTTGGTGATGACGTCGTTGGGCTGGTAGAACGACGCCGGATCGGCGGGCTCGCCAGGGCGATTACCGCCGGCCTTGCCCAGCGTGAGCAAGCACCTTGCCTTCCGGGCTGAACTTGATCACTTGATGGCCGATGATCTTCGCCGGCGGTGGCGGAAGCGGTGCGTCGGCGGGAGCGCCGCGGCCGCGCGTCGGGAAGTTGTCCTGACCGTCCGTGATCCAGATGTTGCCGTCGTTATCGACGTGGATCCCGTGTGGGAATACGAACATCCCGGCACCGAAACTCCTGACCAGCTTGCCCGAGGGGTCGAACTTCAGAATCGGATCGAGCGGTGACACTTCGCCGGCGGCACTGACACAACGGTTGGCGGCGCGGCCTTCCGCGGTCTTGCCGCAGCGTTCGCCCACCCAAATGGATTGTCCGTCCTTGTCGATGTCGACCGCGCTGGTCGACCCCCATGTCCGTCCTTCGGGCATCTTGGCCCAGCCCTCGACGGTCTGATACGGATTGGGCGCGTCGTTGGTCGGCGCGACGGCTGCCTGCGCACCGGGTGCCGCGGCCGGGGCGCCGGTCGTCTGTGCGATGAGCCCCAACGTCGCGCCACTCACGGCGACGATCAGGCAGACCGCGCGCGTCCACACTCGTCCTGAAGTTGTTGCCATCGCCAGCTCCTGGTGTTGGCCTAGCATAACGGCCTGCGGCCGAACGGTGAACACGAAGTTCGCCTTATATTGTCCTCATGCCCATGTCCATCCTTCCGCTGTCCCGCCGGCAGGCCGCCGCGCTGATCGTCATGCTGCTGCTCGTGGCCACGCCGCGACGCCCGGCGAGCCAGCAGACACCGGCCGGCGCGATGCGCCCGGTCGGGTTCTACAACGCGCGGATCGTCGATGGCGACGGCCGGGTCGTCGCGACGAGCGGTTACATCCGCGTGGGCGGCAACGGTCGCATCACGGCGATTGGGAATGGCCCCATTGAGATTCATCCCGGCGACCCGGTCGTCGATCTCGCCGGCCGGACGGTGATGCCGGGGATGGTCAACGCGCACGGCCACGTCGGCGACACGCGCGGGCTGCAGACGGGCGCGCAGTTCTACACCGAGGCCAACCTGCTCGATCAACTCCGCCGCTATGCGAGCTACGGGGTCACGACGGTCATGAGCCTCGGGGGCGACGGAGAGGCCGGGTTCAAGCTTCGCGACGCGCAGGCGACGCCCGCGCTCGATCGCGCGCGCCTCTTTGTCGCCGGCCCGGTGATCAACGCGACCACGGCCGAGGCCGCGCGCAAGGAAGTCGATCGCGTCGCCGCGATGAAACCGGATCTCATCAAGATTCGCGTCGACGACAACCTCGGCGCGTCGACCAAGATGCCGCTCGAGGCGGCGACCGCCGTGATCGATCAAGCGCACAAGCACGGCCTGCGCGTCGCGGCCCACATCTTTTACCTCGACGACGCGAAGGCGCTCCTCCGTGCCGGCGTCGACTTCATCGCGCATAGCATTCGCGACCTGCCGGTGGACGACGAGCTGATCGGGTTGCTCAAGGCGCGCGACGTGTGCGTCTGTCCGACGCTGATGCGGGAAGTCTCGACGTTCGTCTACGAGAGCGAGCCGGAGTTCTTCAAGGACCCGTTATTTCTGCGGAGCGCCGATCCCGAGGTGCTCAACCAGCTCCGCGATCCAACCCGACAGGCGCAGATGAGAAACAGCAAGAGCGCGCAGCGCTACAAGGTGGCGCTCGACGTCGCGCTGGCCAACACGAAGCGGCTGTTCGACGCCGGTGTCTCAATCGCCGCCGGCACCGACACCGGGCCGCCGGCGCGGTTTCAGGGCTACTTCGAGCACATGGAGCTCGATCTGATGGCCAAAGCCGGCCTGAAGCCGGCCGACATCATCGCCTCGGCGACCGGCACCGCCGCTCGCTGCTCAAAGTTGACGGAGGTGGGTTTTCTCCGCCCTGGTCAATGGGCCGACTTCATCGTCCTCTGGGGCGACCCGCTCACCGACATCTCACGGACGATGACGCTCGATTCGGTCTATGTCGCTGGAAATAAGATTAGATGACAGCCGCGAAGCCCGCGACGTAGGAGCGGCGCTGAGCGCAGCGAGCGGGGGTGGGGCCCCGCGAGCTCAGTCTTTGATAACCGGTGCGTAGTCCAGCGCTCCAAGACCCAGCCGGTACTTCGAGACGGGTTGGATCTGCAGTCCGAACGTTGCGGCCATCAACTTGATCATCGGCGGCAGTTCGATCCGGTACTTCACCTCGATGATGCACTTGTCTTCGATGAGTGGCAGCCCGACGCCCGGAATGAACGCCCGGTCGGGCATCGGCAGCACGCGGAGATTGGTGTCGTAGGTCACGCGGAGCAGGCCGTGCGGCGTTTGCGTCACGCGCGCGACGCGGTGATACGACATCTGGATCTTGGGATGCAGGCCGCGGATGAGGATGCGACGATGGAACCAGTAGCCCTTCCAGGTTGGATCGGGTTCGTCGTCGGCCAGCCGCTGGAGATCGGCGACAGGAACCGTCGTCCGCCGCTTGGCGAGCAGGCGATCCGTCCGGAACTTGCGTTCCAGGAAGATGAAGTCGAGCAGCCCGTAGCGGCGAATCCGGAACTTGCTTCGACCGTATGACGCGTGCCGATGATAGACATCGAACTTCGTCGTCTCGAAGTACAAGCTGGTCGTCTTGTACTCGTCGCCGAATTCCCCGTCACCGTGCTCGTCCGCCGAGAGGTTCGCCCGCATCCAGCCCAGAACCTGCGGGCCGAGGCTGCTATCGATGAGGAACTTCACTTCTCGCGCCCAGTCGCGCGTCTCGCGGGAGTCGAGGGAGGTCGACATGCGCGGCAAGTGTAGTGGGCCATCTACCTCCATTTCAAGGACAAGGCCGGGCTCGTTCAGGCGATCTGCGACGAGCTCTTGACGGTCTCGTTCGCCGCCTCCAGGCGCTCGGGTGCCGTTACACCGACTCGCAAACGGGCTTAGGCCAGTCCTGACGGGCCCTTACTTCACGCGCACGTCGAGCGCACGCGTTTCGCCCGCGGCGAGTTGAACTGCGATCGATGTCGCCAGGACCTGCGCGAGGAACTCGGGATCGAACTCACGACCCGGCTCGGGATCCAGCAGTGCCGCCAAACGATACTCGCCGGCCGGCAGGCCGCGAATCGCATAGCGGCCGTCCGCTCCGACTTGCACCAGGTGGATGCGGCGCGACTGTGGCAGCCACATCCGCCGATCGGTGGGGAAGAGCAGCATTGTGTGATCGGGCGCCGGCGCGCCGGCCGTGTTCGAGACGGTGCCCGCCACCTCTGCCCGCCGCGACGTGAGGGTGACGTTGATACCGGCGAGATTGCGCGTGCCGTCGACCTGCACGTGCAGATCCGCGGCGTCTTTTGCCTCGACGATCGCCGAGTCGATCGTCCAGTCATCCGGCAAGCCACGTACGACGAAGCGGTACTGTGCCGGCAGCACGTTGCGCGCGGTGAACTGCCCGTCCGTGCCGATCGCGAGCTCGACAATCCCCATCTCCCAATCCGTCGGCGACGAGATCGGATAGAGGCTGAGCCGGACTCCAGAGCGGTTGACGGTCGGCGGTAGCGCATCGAGAGCGATCTGCCCCGAGAGCGTCACGCCGCGCTGCATACGCAGGTCGACGCCCTCCGCGCCGCGCGTGTCGACGTGAACGTCGACGCTGCTCCACATCTCGCCGCCGGCGACGCCCGCCTGTCCGCCCGGCGTGCCATGGGCCTTGACGATGTAGGAGCCGGGCACGACGCCGGAGAACGAGAACGTGCCATCACTCCGCATGTCGCGAAACCAGATACCAACGCCGTTGATCGGCAGGCTCGCGTCGATGAGCTGTAGACGGCTCTGCGGAATCGTGCCCTCGCTGCTCGTGATCCGGCCGGCGACCGTGACGGTCTGGATCACCTGCAGCCGGATGTTGATGCCTGGGACTTCCTCGCTCGCGCCAACGCGAACGGTGCCGGCGGTCGCGCCGAGCGGCGTGCCCGGATAGTAGATCGGCACGTAGCCGAGTGAGGGCGGCGCCGGCGGTACGGGAAGGACCGGGGCCGGCTTGCCGGCAGTTTTTGCCGCCGCTGCGATCTGCGCCTGACGATCGCGCGCGGCCTCTGCCGCTGCCACGCCGGCCGCGACGGTGTCACGCGGTACCGCGCTCACGAGGTACTCGCCGGGTGGAAGGCCCGCGATGCGGTACATGCCGCGATCGTCGGTCGTGCCGTTGCCGCCTGTGGTCAGCGCGCGGTGGCCGTTGTCGTAGTAGAAGCGCATCGCGCGCACCGGCACGTTGTACGCGGGGTCACCGAACTCGTCGATGACCGTGCCGGTGATGACGCTGCCGCGCATCATCCGCAGGGTGATGTCGGTCGTCTTCTGATTGGCAACGAGGCGAATCGGCGTGCCGCGTGAATTGAGGCCCGGCCGTCGCGCACCGTAAACGGTGTCGAGGTAGCCCGAACGGGTGGCCGACAGCGTGTATTCGCCGGGCGGCACATCCGTCAGCGAAAACAGACCGTCCGCGTCGCTGGTGGCGGTCCGCGTCGTCCGTCTGTCGGAATGCACGACGCGCACCTGCGCTTTGCGGACGGGCTGCCCCTCGACCCCGACCAGCCGGCCGGAGATCACGCCGGCCGCGGGTTGGGCCGCCGGTGGGGCCGGAACCTGCTGAGCGGAGACAACGGAAATCGAGAGGACGAGGACGATGAGAGCGGCGGCAGTCGATCGCAGGCTGCGCATGGTTTCCCCCCAAAGCGTTCTGAGAGCCTCCACGGTGTTCACAGATGTTGCCACGCTCCCGTGTCTGAGGATTTCACGAGCGCGTCGATGACCCGCATGTTCTGCAGCGACGATTCGAGCGGATACGGCACGTCCGTGTCGTCGAGAATCGCGCGCGAGAACGCATCCCCCTGAATGCGGTACTGATCGCAGACGTCGACGGACATCTCCTGCCATCCGCCACCAGTCAGGTCGCGCCCATCGTCGATCCAGAAGCGACAGGCGCGATCGGGCGGGGCATTGAACGGGATCTCGATCTCGAGCCGGCGCCTGGAGCCGAACAGGTGCACCCGCTGATAGGGCACCGCGCGCATGCTGCACGTGCCGACGGCCTGACCGGACGGAAAATCGAGGATCATGGAGGTCGTGGTGTCGACCTTCATCGCAGGATCGTGCGCCATCAGCGCGAGCACGCGCCGCGGCTCCTCCCCGAACAGCAGACGGGATGTGACGACCAGATAGCAGCCGATATCCATCAAGGCGCCGCCACCGAACTCGGGGACGTGACGGACGTTGGCCGGATCGTCGTTGTAGAAACTGAAATAGCCGAGATACGACCGCAATTCACCGAGCTCGCCCGATCGACAGATGTCGATCGCCTTCAGCCACTGCGGGTGCGTCCGGACCATGAACGCTTCCTGGATCTTCACGCCAGTGCGATCGCGTGCGGCGATGATTGCCTCAGCCTCGCCGGCGTTGAGGCCGATCGGCTTCTCGCACAGCACGTGCTTGCCGGCCTCCGCCGCCCGGATCGTCCACGGCGCGTGCAGGTGGTTCGGCAGCGGGTTGTAGATCGCGTCGATGTCCGGATCGTCGATCAGCGCCTGATACGATCCGTACGCCTTGGCGATGCCGAGCCGCGCGGCCGCGCCTTCGGCGCGTGGCCCGCTTCGCGACGCGATGGCGTCGATGGTCGCGATCTCGCTCCGCTGCATGCCGGGGATGACCTTGGTCGTCGCAATCCGCGCGACGCCGAGGACGCCCCAGCGAACCCGTCTGTTCATCGTCGAGCCACCGCCCTTCCAGGCAGGTGCCGAAACACCGCCTGCGGTAGCATAGGCTCGGGTTTCCATCCACGGAGTACGTCAATGCAGGAAAAAGATTCGCAGGAACCGGGCGTTTCGCGGCGTGAGTTCGTGACCACGGCCGCCGCGGCCGCCGCGGGCTTCATGATCGTCCCCCGCCATGTGCTGGGGCGCGGGTTCCAGGCGCCGAGCGATCTCGTGAACGTCGCCGCCGTCGGGATCAACGGCCAGGGCGGCATCAACACCCGCGCCGTCATGAGCCAGAACATCGTCGCCATCTGCGACTGCGATACGACGCTGCTCGACGGCCGGTTGCAGGCGTGGAAGACGCAGGCCGATCGGATGGCGGTGCCCGCCGGGCAGGATCCGAACACAGGTCTGACCGGCCGCGGGCAGGGCGCTGGCCGCGCCGGCGCCCCGGGCGGGGCCGGCCGAGCCGGGGGACCGCCGCCGTCGCCATGGCGCGACTTCGAGACGTCGAAGACGCAGCTTGCGGCCGACGCGCGCTGGCCCGCCGAGGACCAGAACGCGACGCTGCAGCGCTTTGCCAACCAGCAACTGCCGCGTCTGAAGAAGTATCGGGACTACCGCGAGATGTTCGAGCAGCAGAAGGACATCGACGCGGTGATCATCGCCACGCCCGATCACATGCACGCGCCGATCGCGTCGGCGGCGATGGCGCTCGGCAAGCACATCTACGTGCAGAAGCCGCTGTGCTGGTCGGTGGCCGAGGCGCGTCACCTCGGCAAGCAGGCCGCCGAGAAGAAAGTCGTCGCGCTGATGGGCAACCAGAATCACTCGCGCGACAACGTTCGCCAGGCGATCGAGCTCGTGCAGGCAGGGGCGATCGGCGACGTCCGCGAAGTGCACGTGTGGACCAACCGCCCGCGGGCGTACTGGCCCCAGGGGATCCCGCGCCCCGCGGCGATGACCGGCGACGCCTCGCGCCTCAATTGGAGCGACCAGAGCGTCAACCGCCGGCTCGCCGCCGCGATGACCGGCACCTATCCCGTGCCCGAGACGCTCTCGTGGGACCTCTTCCTCGGCTGTGCGCCGGTCGTCGACTACCACCCGCTCTATCACCCGTTCAACTGGCGCGGCTGGGTTGATTGGGGCCAGGGCGCGCTCGGCGACATGGGCGCGCATCTGATCGATTTCCCGCACTGGGCCTTGCGGCTGGGATTGCCGACGTCGATTCAGACGATCTCGACGCCGTTCAACGACGTCTGTTATCCGATCGCGACGACGACCTATTACGAGTTCCCGGCGCGTCGCGGCATGCCGGCCGTGAAGCTGACGTGGTACGACGGCGGGTTCATGCCGCCATTTCCCGAGGAGCTGGCGGGAGAGCCTCTCGATCCAAACGGCGGCATCCTGTACGTCGGGAGCAAAGGGAAGATGCTGCAGCAGCCGTACGCCCCGCGCCTGCTGCCGATGTCACGTCACAACGCGTTCAAACCGCCCAAAGAGAAACTGGCGCGCGTGCCGCATCAGGATCACGAGATGAACTGGATCAACACGATCAAAGGCAAGGACCAGCTCTCGTGCGACTTCAGCGACGCGGCCCGGCTGACCGAGATCATGCTCCTCGGCATCGTCTCGCTCCGCGCCAAGAACGCCAAGCTCACCTACGACGAGGCGACCATGCGGATTACGAACAACTCGACGGCGAACCAGTTCCTGACGCGGGAGTACCGGCAGGGGTTTGGACTGTCGTAGAAGCAGATGAGGCAACCGCGGCAATGGGGCAATGGGGCAATGAAAGTTGGCCAATTGGGCGCGGACCCCATTGCCGCGCTGCCTGCGTTGCGCCCGGTTGCGCTCATTACTTGTAATTCGCCAAGAACGTCTTCCGCTGCTCCATGAAGCTCTTGAGCTGCGTCAGTCCTTGCTCGAACGCTTCGTAGCTGGCGAGCTTGCGCGTATCCGCTTTCACGTCTGCGGCGATGAGCGTCTGGTACTTCTGCGCGAGCGGGCCGACCGTGTTCCAGTCGAGCCACTTCGCGGCGATCTGCTTCACGTAGGCCATGTAGCGGGAGCGAAGCGCCGGCACGGCGAGGAGCTTCGAACGGAGCGGCTTCGTGGGGTCGTCGAGTCCGATGAGCGGATCCAGTTCTGGGCCACCGCCGCGGCCGAAACCACGACCGCCGCCTCCGCCCGGTCCACCGGGACCGCCACGGCCAGGCGGGCCGGGCGGTAGCAGCACGCGATCCCCGCCACCGGGTGGTGGTGGGGGTGGCGGACCCATCATCATGCCGCGCCCACCGGCCGGCCCGAACGTCTCGTTCGCGTCGTGCGGGCAGGACGTGGAACTTGCCCGCCGGCGACTGATAGAGGCTGTAGTCGCTCGCGCGCGTCCAATAGCCGTCGTTGTTCACGAGCGTCGCCTCGAGCGCGAGGAACTTGAGCGCGCCGTCGACGTCGAGGATCGGCGCGAGCGCTTGCTCGAGCTGATCGGGCGCCGTCTCGTTCAGCACTTTCGTCAGATTGATCAAGCTCTGCCACGACTTCGCGTCGTCTTTCGACTTGATCTCGTAGACGCGTTTGTAGGCGGTGATGTCGTCGCCCAGGTACTCGAGGCCGCCGCGGCCGCCCGGGCTGCCCGGCACTTTCCAGCGGGCCCCGTCGGGGGTCTTGTACCAGGCGTTCACGAAGTCCTTGTTGAATTGCTCGGCGCTGACGTACACGCCCCAGCTCTCGCCGTTGATCGAGACGCGCACGTAGTTGGCCCGCGGCGCCGCGATGTGCTCGCGCGCCGCCGCGAGGAAGAGCACCGTCCGCAGATACGTCGGGTCGTCGTTCGAGTTGAGCAGATTGAGGGTGCGATGCCCGAGCAGCGCTTGTGACTCGTGGACGAAGTCCACCGCCACGTTGAGCGAATGCTTCAGACCCGCCGGCACGCCGAAATACGACGAGGCGCCGCGGAAGTGAATGCCGACGTCACGATACGTCTTGCCGTCGACGGTCAGCGTCGCCGGCACTTCGACGTCGGTGTTGTTGAACGCCATCAACTCGGCTTCCCAGTCGCTCGTCTCGAAGTCGAGGAAGAGAGTCCGCACGGTCCCCATGTCGTACAGCGGCACCGTGGCGGCGACCGGCTTGACGTCTGCCGGTGTCAGCTTCGCGCCGGGCAATCCCACCATGCCGCCACGACCGGGCCCACCGCGTCCTCCGGGGCCCCGGCCCATCGGCTGCGATTCGAGAAAGGTGCGCGCCTCTTTTCGCTCGGCGGCATCGAGACGCTTGTCGCCGTTCTTGTCGAACTGCGCGACGATCTTGCGCTCGCCACCCATTCCGGGCGGGCCGCCTCCCGGAGGACCGAAGCCGCCGCCGGGGCCGCCCGGGCGCTGCGGGGCAGCGGCGTTTGGCACGACGAGCGTGACCGCCGCGGCGAGTGTGATCGAAAGTCGCTTCATCATGTGTCAGACCCCTTCAAACTCAATCCGTTCGAGCCGCACATCCTGCACCCCTTCGAGCCGATTGAGGGCTTTGACCAGCGCCTCCGCCGAGTCCGCGGACTTGAGCCGTGTGTCGAACGTGACATCGACCGAAATTCCCTGCTTCGCCGTCTCCATCGATCGTAAATGACGCTCGCTCAGATAGGTGTCGAGGATGCCGCTCGCGAGCGTTGCAGATCCACTCCGAGCCCGACCCGAATCCGCAGCATGAACGGCGCGTCGCCGTTGCTGCCGGCGCCGACCGGACCGCGGCGTTTCATGGCAAACGCGGCCACGCTGATCACGACGATCCCGATCCCCGCCACCCACAGATTCCCCGCGCCGACCGCCATGCCGACCACGACCGCGAAGATCACGTACGCGGTATCCTGCGTGTCGCGGACGACGGTGCGGAAACGCACGATCGACAGCGCGCCGACGAGGGCAAATGCTCGCGCAGCGTTGCCGCCGACGACCTGCGTCACCATCGCGATGAGCACCGAGAGGAACACGAGCGTCGGCGGGAAACTCTCCGTCACTTCCGATCCGCGAGCCTTTCTGTAGATCAGCGCCACCAGGGCGCCGAGCGCCAGCGCAATCGAGAGCCGGATGAGCACCTCGACTGGATGCGCCGGTGGTTCGATCACGACCGGCGCCTGCAGAAAATCGGGCATCCTACCTCCAGATACGCGGCCAATCTTATGCCCGTTCGGACCGCACGGCACCGGCCATCGTTTCTTCACTGGCCTGCCATCGGTTTGTCACCGCTCGAACGTACCCTTATTCTGTAATTCCATGTCCTCTGTGTCCGATCCACAGCCCGCTGCCTCGTCGAATGCCCGTGCGCTCGTCGTCGAAGACGAGCCGAATATTCGCGAACTGGTCTCGCTCCACCTCGGCCTCGAAGGACTGTCGGTGACGACGGCCGCCGATGGGGAGGAGGCATTGCGTCTCACCGCTGCGGAACCGTTCGACGTCGTGGTCCTCGACCTGATGCTGCCGAAGCTCGACGGCGTTACTGTCTGCCGGGCTATTCGCAAGCAGACCACCAACGGCGACGTGCCGATTCTCATGCTCACGGCGCGCCGTGAGGAGAGCGACAAGGTGGTCGGCCTCGACAGCGGCGCAGACGACTACCTGACCAAGCCGTTTGGCGTCCGCGAGCTGGTGGCCCGGGTCCGCGCGCTGCTCCGCCGGCCGCGCGCCGGGCGTGGCGCGGAAGAAGCAGGCGGCCAGGAGATCGTCACCGCGGGCGGGCTCCGGATCGATCCGGCACGCCGCCAGGTGCAGCAGGGCGAGCGGACCATCGACTTGACGCCCCATGAATTCGACGTGCTGTATCTGCTCGCGGCGCATCCCGGCATCGTCTTTACGCGCGAGCGCCTGCTCGAACGTGTGTGGACGCAGGACATCCACGTGACCGAGCGCAGTGTGGACACGTTGATCAAGCGCCTGCGACAGAAGATCGAGACCGAAACTGCGGAGCCGACGATCATCCTCACCGTATGGGGAACCGGCTACAAGTTCACCGATGCCTGAGACGGTCTGGTACAAGAGCCTCTACTGGCGCATTGCGCTCGGGTTCGTCGCGTTACTCGCGACGCTGCTCACGGTGCAGGGGCTGGTGTTCTTGTGGCTCACGGGACGCACCGCAGAGTTTCTGCCGGGCCGCTCGCCGGCGGAGCTCGCGCAGGCGATCGCGGCCGACGTCGCGGCGTCGCTCGCCGAGCGGCCGGACATCGACCTCGACGCGCACCTCAACACGCGCTTCACGAGCACCTACCGCTCGTATGCGGTCGTCACGTCCGACGGTCGCGTCGTGCTCAGCCGCAGGGTTCCGCCGCCAGGCAACGCCGCACGCGCCGCGTACTTCCGGTTGATCAACCTCGGCGTTCCCATGAGCGGGATGCCGCCCAGCTTCCCCGGGCCCTTCGGCCCGCCGCCCGGTCGGCTGGACGGGCGCCCAGGCGATGGGCGCCCACCTGACGGACGGCCTCCAGAGGGGCGTCCCCCGGATGACCGTGTTCGGGACGACGGGCGTGGTGGAGAGTTCCGCGGCGAGAGTGGCCGCCGGCCGCCCGACGGCCGCGGCAGGGACGGCGGCGGTCGCGGCCGCGATGGCGGTCCCGGGACGCGGAGGACGAGGGGGACCTGGCGGCGGTCCGCCGCTGGAGTTCGCCTCGGTGATGTTGGCCGACCGCGGCATCATCGGCATGGTGGCTGTGCCGCTCGAGCCGCCGCCGCTCTCACTGACGCTGCGCAATTTCGGCCCGACCTTCGCGGCGATTGCGATCGCGCTGCTCGTCGCCGGCACCGCCGTGGCGGCGCTCGTCATCTTCGGGCCCTCACAGAAGCGGCTGCGGTCGCTGCAGCAGACGGCGCGCGCGCTCGGCGCCGGCCAGCTCGACGTGCGCGCGACGGAAACCGGCGGCGATGAAGTCGCGTCGCTCGCACGCGCGTTCAACGAGATGGCCAACGGGCTGGAAGAACGTTCGCGTGCGCTCGCCACCGCGCACGAGACGCGCAAGCAGCTGCTCGCCGACGTGTCACACGAGCTGATGACGCCGCTCGCCGCCATCCGCGGCTACGTCGAGACCATGACGATGGCCAACCTGTCGATCGACGAAGCGACGCGGCAGCGCTATTTGAAGATCGTCGGCGACGAGTCCGAACGGCTGGAACACATCATCGGCGACCTGCTCGATCTGGCACGGCTCGAAGGCGGCGGCGGGATATGGAAGCGCGAGACGGTGTCGGTCCCCGCGCTCTTCGAACGCGTCCTCCATCGCCACGAACCGGCGCTTCGCGCCAAACACATCGAGCTCGAGCGCACCGTTGCGTCCGGCGCCGAATCGGTCACCGGCGACACCAACCGGCTCGAACAGGTCCTGCAGAACCTCGCGGCCAACGCCGTTCGTCACACGCCTCAGGGCGGACGGATCGCGCTCTCGGCCGACTGCGACACGGACGGCAGCGTCCGGCTGGTGGTCGAAGACTCCGGCAGCGGCATCCCGCCCGAACAGTTGTCGCGCGTGTTCGATCGCTTCTACAAGGTCGACGTGTCGCGCACCGGGACGGAGATTCCGTCCGGCAGCGGCCTGGGGCTCTCCATCGTCCAGGCCATCGTCGCCCGGCACGGCGGCACGATCTCGGCCGCGAACGCCGCGGGCGGCGGCGCGCGCTTCGAGATTCGACTCCCGAATTCTTCGCTGGCGTCTGCCTGATCGCCGAGCCTATCGGCGTTGGTCATTTCGCCCGGCGCGTGAACGGCCGATCGGTGTCTCCGGGAAGCTGGCCCTCGAAATCGTGCCTCCGTCCGCTCGCGTTTCCTGCTTCGCGTGGCGCACGACGTCCTACCCGGCATTGATCGCACTGGCGAACGTCGCAGGGCCTACGGACGATTCGTGCGCGAAACGCCGCGCTCCCTACGGCACGATTTCAATCTGACGCGCATCGGGCCACTTCACGTCGACACCGCTCGACCATTCACGCGCCGGGCGAGCGCTGATGATAACGCCGAGGACCGTCTAGTCCGGCGAGCCGACTCTGGCCCGAAGTGCGCGAGGGCGAACCAGCTCGGGGCCTCAGGCGTCTGGGTCGACCTGGCGCGGCGACGGTGCGCAGGTCGCGATGGTCGCTCCCGAGACGCGCCGCACTGCGGTAGGATGTCGGCCGTCACCAATCAGGCCCGATGAGCTTTCCGTTCATCTCGTACGCTCGCGAGGACAAAGCGTTCGTCGTCCGCCTCGACAAGGCGCTCAAAGACGCAAAGTCGACCGCCTGGGTCGACTGGCAGGACATTCCGCCGAGCGCGCGGTGGATGGACGAGATCCGCCGCGCGATTGTCGCGGCCGACGCGTTTGTCTTTGTCATCAGTCCGTCCTCGGCGTCCTCGCGATCGTGTGGCTGGGAGATTTCGATCGCCGCCGAGAACAACAAGCGCATCATTCCCATCCTGCTCGTGCCCGACGAGGCGATGACGCTGCCGCCGGCGATCGGGGAAATCAACTGGATCTTCGCGACGACGAGCGACGAGTTCGATTTGGCGGTGAAACAACTGACGACGGCGATCGGCGTCGATCTCGAATGGGTCCGCTGGCACAGCCGGCTCCTGAACCGGGCCCACGAGTGGCGAAGCGCGAACGCCGAAGAGAGTCTGCTCCTGCGCGGATGGGACCTCGAGGATGCCGAACGCCGGTTCGCCAAGGCGGGCGATCGCCAGCCACCCTTGACCGCGCTGCAAGAGGAGTACGTGGCCTGCGGGCGGTGGAGCGAACGGCTCGACGAAGCCAACCTGCTCTCCCGGCAGTCGCTGTTGCATGCGGGCCGCGGTCGCCACCAGACCGCGGCCGCCTACCGGGTACGGGCGATGGAATTGGCGCCGCAGGGTGGCGCGCCACCGGGATTCCGGGCCAGCGGGCAGAAGGCGGATTGGGCCGAGGACGCCTGGTTCCTGCATCGCTATCAGGATCGCAAACGCGGTCGATTGCGCGGGCGGGCGATGGGGCAAGGCGCCGCACTGAGTGCCGTCGCTGTCAGCCCTGATGACGGCGTGGTCGCCAGCGGCGATTTCGACGGCGGCATGCGCCTGTGGGACGCGCAGACCGGCGAGCCACTCCTGACGCTCAACGCGCACAAAGGCCCCGTCGCGACCATCGCCTTTGCGCCAGTCGGCCGCGAAATCTGGACCGGATCGGAAGACGGGACGTTGCTGATCTGGGATCTCAAGGCGACACGCGTGCGGTCGTATTTTCCGGACGAAACCGATCCGGTGACGAGCCTGGCGTTCGCCGGCGATCGTGTCGCCATCGGCTTACGCAACGGCTTCGTCGCCGTGGTCGATCGCAAGACCGAACAACCCGTGCTGCACGCGTCTCCGCACAGCGGTGCGGTCACGTCCCTCCGGTTCACCGACGACGGCCGTCTCCTCACCGTTTCGGGACGGCCGGCGATTGGCGAGTGGCTGGGCGACGGCAGCGTGCATGCGCTGTCGCTCGACGACGGCCGCGATCAGGTACTCCTGTTTGGAACACTGGAGTCGGTCGGATGCGTGGCGCTCAGCGCCGACGGACGTCGTGCGGTTCGAGGGATGCACTCGGGGGCGGTCGAGATTTGGGACTTCGAGACCGGCAAGCGAGTTGGCGAACTGAACGGACACGAGGGTCCAGTGGTTGCCGCGACGTTTCTCGCGGATGGGGCCGCGATTCTCACCGCTGGCTCGGACCGGACGCTGCGGCTCTGGGACGTCGCCGCCGGTTCCGAGCGCCGCATTTTCGATGGCCATCTCGACGTCACGACAGCGCTTGCCGTCAGCGGCGACGGCAAGACGGCGTGGAGCGCTTCTCTCGATCAGAGTCTCGGCATCTGGGATCTGGAGAGCGTCGCTGATCTCAGAACGATCAAGACGGCCGGTGTTTCAGTGGGCGCGGTGGCGTTGAACCCTGCGGGCACGTGCGCGGTGACGGGTTCTTCCGAGGGTTCCATTCAGGTGTGGAATACGGAAACGTGCGAGCCGATCGATGTCCTCCCGCGTGCATCGGATGCCGAGAGCGGCCACACGGGAGATGTCGACAGCCTCGCCTGGAGTCGTGACGGGTCGATGATCGCGAGCGGCGGCAAGGACGGCACGCTCCGGCTCTGGAACGCCGACACCGGCGCGCTGCTCAAGCGCATCGGCCACGGCAGCGAAGGCGTGACCGCAGCCGAGTTCATCGGCGGCTCGCCCTCGATCCTGAGTGCGTCTGGCAATCGATTCAAGGCCGTCGTCGATCGGATGGCGTTTGGCGCTGCCGGCGGCCGGCTGCCGGCCGCGGACGGCGGCGCCGGTATCGTGCTGCAGACCGACGTCGAGCGTCAGCTCACCCGTTCGCTCGAGCGGCACGCGGCGCCGATCGCCTTTCTGGCGATCGATGCGCAGGGCGTTCGCGCCATCAGCGGCTGTCCCGACGCGACGGCCCGAATCTGGGACCTCGAGAGCGGCCGCCAGATGAGGCTGCTCAGCGTCGACGCAGCCGGCGTGGTGGCGGTCGCGATGACGGCAGACGGGCAGCGGGCCGCCGTTGGCAGCCGCGACGGGGTGATTCGCATATGGAGCGTCGAGGAAACCGGTCCTCCGGTCGTCCTCGCCGGGCACGCGGCCGGCGTCGGTGAGCTCGCCTTTGCGCCAGACGGACGCACGCTCGTCAGCGCCTGGTCCGATCGCTCGCTTCGCCTCTGGGACGTCGAGTCAGGCGCGGGCGCCACGTTCGGCGTCGACGTCCTCGAGACGGCCGTGGCGATCAGCGCCGACGGTCGCACGGCCGTGACTGGTTCGTACGATCGCGTCGTTCGCGTCTGGGATCTCGGGGCCCGCAAGCAGGTCAGCGTTCTCAATGGACACACCGAGGCGGTATGGGGTGTGGCGATCAGTCCGGATGGCCGGCGCGCGTTGAGCGGTTCGGACGATGGGACGCTGCGGGTGTGGGATCTCGCCAGCGGCCAGCCCATCAAGACGATCGAGGGCGGCGCCGGCGGGTTGAAGGGCGTCGGGTTTGGTGCCGACGCGACGACGGCGATCGCGGCGTGCGCCGACGGCCTGGCGCGCGAGTGGCACCTCGAACGCGGCGAGCTGATTCGGACCTACACGAATCCCGCAGGACCCGCGTCGAGCATTGGATTCGCCCGCTCCGGTCCCTGGGTCGTGTCGTCCGCGCGTGACGGCACGCTCGCCGTGTGGCAGACGCTCAGCGATGAGGTTCGGCGCGTCGTTCGCCCGCGGCGAGGCGATGTCATGGCGGTCGCCTGTCAGCCCGGCGGTGCGGTCGGACTCGTCGCCAGCGTCGACGGAGCGATTCGTGTGTGGGATCTCGTGCGCGGCGCTGAGTTGACGCCTCTCGAAGGGCACAACGCGACGGTCACGAGCGTCGCGTTCACACCGACGGGCGAGATCGCCGTCAGTGCCTCCATGGACGGCACGCTGTGCGTCTGGGACATGAACGTCGGGAAGCCGTTGCAGGTGCTGATCGGCCACACGGCGCCCGTCCTCGCCGTCGCGATCAGCCCTGACGGCCGCGTCGCGGCCAGCGCGTCAGGGGATGGGACGGCCCGCCTCTGGGATCTGCGCGGTGGACAGCAACTGGACGTGGTTCGCGCGATGGCCAACTGCCTCGCGTTCGATCCACGGGGCGAACAGGTGTGGCTCGGATCGGGATGGAGCGGAACGGCCTGGGTGTGGACGATTTGCGACTCGCGAACGGCGGCGATGCCGCCAGCGGGGCGCAGCGGCGACGCACAAACGACCGACATGGAAGCGCTCCATCGATCGATCGGCCTGCGGCTGACCGCCGACCGGCGGCTGACGCTCGTCTGACGCCGAATCTATTCCGCTCCCACCGCGGCAATCAGCGCCTTGATGTACCCGAACGCGAACGCGAAGCCCTGATTGCTGTCCACGCCGGGGACATTCGGCACGTGGTCCGGCATCATCATCCCGTCGTAGCCGACTTCCTTGTAGACGCGCATCGCCTTCAGCATGTCCACGCTGCCGTTGTCGATGAACGTCTCGCGGAAATTGAGGAATCCGCCGTCGATGTTGCGAAAGTGCACGCTGAAGATCTTCTTGCGCGACCCGAAGTAGCGAATGACGTCGAAGATCTGCTCGCCAGGTTTCTCGAGTTGCTCGGAGACGGTGCCCTGGCAGAAATTGAGGCCGTGGTACGGGCTCTCCTTGATCGCGACGAAGCGCTTCAGCCCGTCGACCGAACCCAGGACGGCGTCGACGCCCCGCCAGCCGGTGCCCCTGGGGACGCCGGGATCCTGCGGGTGGCAGCCCATCCGGACTTTGTACTCTTCGGCGACCGGCACCACGCGTTCCAGGAAGTAGGTGATCCGCTCCCAGTAGGTCTCGGCGTCCACCTTGCCGGCGATCGTGGGCTCAGCCGGCGCGGCGTTGGCGTGGATGAACTCGCTGTAGCGGGCGCCGCCGCGGCCGGGCGCCGTGCCGGTACGCGGAATGCCGATGATCGTGAAGTTGTACTTGACCTGAAAGATGCCGGCGCGCGCGGCATTGCGGATCATCTGACAGATGTCGTCGATGTTGCGGTCGCGTTCAGGACTCTGGCCGAGATAGATGGCCGGCATCTCGGCGCGGGAGACCTCGACCGAGCTCATCGGCAGGGGCACCATGTCGAGCGAGATGCCGAACGAGGCGATCCGGTCGCGCAACCGGGAGAGGCCGTCCACCGACCAGGCGTCGTCCAGCCGGGCGGAGGGCAGGCGGCTGCAGATGTTGTTGACGCCAAAGGCCGCGAAGGCGCGCAGCAGATCGTCGGAATCGCCGTTCTGCGTGCCGACTTTCATCCGGGCCTTCGAACCTGCCGGCACGGCGGCCGCGGCCGATGGCGCCTGAGCGACTTGCGCCGAGACGACCGCTTCTGCGAGCGCACCCACTGAGATCCCGGATCCCGCCAGCTTCACGAACTCGCGTCGGTTCATTCCGCACTCCTTCGCTCGCGGTGCGAGCTACGGCGCGGCAGGCACGCCTCGGATGCCGGCGACGCGCCGCGCGGTCACCATTCGCGAAAAACGCCCGTCCCAGGCCGAAGCCTGGACGGGCGTCACGCGTGTCTCACACGCATGCCGGCATGCAGCCAGCATTTGATGGACGTTCAATTCAGAGATTGGTTGTGTTGCGCATTCCCGAGAACACGTGCTCGCGAATGCGCCTCATAAGCCCGGTGGTCTGCTCATCGTCTACAGAACCTCCCACGTCTGACTTGCCGCGGCTAGTCGTACAAATACGCCTCTCTGCGGTCGTTGTCAACCGTCCGCATGGGCTGATGTCCGCATGGGCTGATTCCCGGCCCTTGACGCGCGAGCATCGTTGTAGTACAAGTTTGTAATACACTGACATGGCCCTGACCGTCCGTCTCAGCCCCGCCGTCGAGCGTGAGCTCAAGGCGCTCGCGAAGCGCCGGCGAGTCTCGCGCTCGGACATCGTCCGCGAGGCGATCGCCCGGTACGGCGCCGACGAGGCGCGTGAGGGTGTGGGCCTCCGTCCCTACGATGACTGGATCGACGTCATCGGCGTCGTGAGCCTTGCCGTGCGGGATCCGGACCGCACCACCGGTGAGCAATTCGCCGCGATCGCGCGAGAACGGGCCCGTGCGCGGCGTCCTCGTTGATGCCGGGCCGCTCGTCGCCCTTCTCGACCAGGCCGATCCGGCGCACGCCGCCTGCGTCGCGGCCCTCCAGACCTTCCGCCACCCGCTCATCACGGTCTGGCCGGCCTTGACCGAGGCGATGTACTTGCTGGGCCGGTCCTGGCTCGCCCAGAAGGCGCTGTGGAGCCGGCTGGAGACCCACGCCCTCGCTCTGGCGCCGCTCGATGAGACAGACGCGCCCCGGATGCGCGAACTGATGGAGAAGTACCGCGACCTGCCGATGGACCTGGCCGATGCGGCGCTCGTCCGCGTCGCCGAGCGTGAGTCACTGATGGATATCTTCACGCTCGACAGGAAGCACTTTACTGTCTACCGACCGGGACGCCGTCGCCGGTTTTCGGTCGTTCCGTTGTAACGCCGGTCTCCGCTCGAATCGCTGCCGCCCCCTCAAGATGTGAGGCGCCCGCCCGTCCTGTCATAGGATGACGTCCACATGCGAGCTGCCGGCGCGACGACGTCTCCTTCCTCCCTCACTCCCGACTACAAGATCTGGCAAGTCATCGCCGCTTCGGCGGTCGGCACGATGATCGAGTGGTACGACTTCTACATTTTCGGCAGTCTGGCGGCGGTGATCGCGCCGTTGTTCTATCCGCAGGGCAACGAGACGCTGGCGCTCATCGCGTACCTGTCGACGTTTGCCGTCGGGTTCGTCGTCCGGCCGTTCGGCGCGCTGTTCTTCGGACGCATCGGCGATCTGGTCGGCCGCAAGTACGCGTTCCTCGTCACGCTCGTGATCATGGGCGGGGCGACGGCGCTCATCGGGTTGTTGCCGACCTACGCCACGATCGGCCTGGTCGCGCCCATCGCGCTCCTGCTGATTCGTGTGCTGCAGGGACTCGCGCTCGGCGGCGAGTACGGCGGCGCCGCGGTCTACGTCGCCGAGCACGTGCCAGACGACCGGCGCGGCTTCTACACCAGCTTCATCCAGATCACCGCGACGCTCGGGCTCTTTCTCTCGCTCGCCGTGATTCTCTTCGTCCAGAACACGATGAGCGCGCAGACGTTCCGCGACTGGGGCTGGCGCCTGCCGTTTCTGCTCTCGATCTTCCTGGTCGCGGTCTCGCTCTACATCCGGCTCCGGATGAAGGAATCACCGATCTTCCAGCACATCAAGACCACGGGCATGACCTCGGCACGACCGCTCAAAGAGGCCTTCGCGCAGTGGTCCAACCTCAAGAACGTACTGATCTCGCTGTTCGGTGCGACCGCCGGACAGGGCGTCGTCTGGTACACCGGACAGTTCTATGCGTTGTTCTATCTCCAGACGATTCTCAAGGTGAATGTCACCTCCGCGAGCGTTATCGTGGCTGCCGCCTTGATCCTGGGAATGCCGCTCTTTGTCGTGTTCGGCGCGCTCTCGGATCGGATCGGTCGCAAGAAGATCATGATGGCCGGCTGCCTCATTGCCGCCGTGTCCTATCTGCCGATCTATCGGGCGATGCAGTCCGTGGCGGGGTCGGAGGTCGTCACCGCGATTTCTCAGCGCAACCCGGTCACCGGCGCCCTCGTCCTCACCCCGCAGACGATGGTCGGCGGCACGCTCCAGCCCGCCCGCGAGGTGCTCCCGTTCACCGGGATCGCCAACCTCGCGACGAACGGCGTCGCCTGGAAGCTCGTGCTGCTCATCTTCATCCAGGTCGTCTTCGTGACGATGGTGTATGGTCCGATTGCGGCGTACCTGGTCGAAGCGTTCCCGGCGAGGATCCGCTACACGGCGCTCTCGCTGCCGTATCACATCGGCAACGGCGTCTTCGGCGGCCTGCTACCGCTCATCGGGCTGTCCGTCATCGCCCGCACCGGCAACATCTACGCCGGACTCTATTACCCGATCATCGTCGCCGGCCTCACGTTCGTCGTCGGATCGCTGCTGCTGAAGGAAACGCACAAAGAGAAGATCTGGACGGAAGTGCGCTAGAAGCGCTACTGAAGCTTTTGCCGCTCGCGCTGGACCTCCGTCCAGCACGAAGGGCGGCCGGAACGTCGCGAACTCCCGCAGGAACCCAATCTCGTTCTCGAACTCGGTGTTCGTGAACTGTTTGTTGATGTCTTCGAGCGCCGCCGGCGTGATCAAGGTGACGACGCGCTCGATCTCCTCGGCGAGCCAGTTGTCTTCCGCGCACCGTTCGGCCGCGCGCTCGGCGGCGTCGAGAAAGGCGGTCATGAATTCGGGATACGCGCGAGCCCGTTGGAACAGCACGACGTCCTGCGAGCCTTGCCGGAGGATCGAGAAGTCGAGGACCGGCAAATGCCTGATCTTCGTCCCACGGGAACAGCCGATGCCGGACCGAGTCGCGAAAGCGGTAGACGTAGAAGTTGTTGATGCCCCCGAAGCTTCCCAGGATGCCGTCGTTGTTGGCCAGGAACCCCTGGACGCCCACTTGCGTCATGAATTGCTTGATGTCAATGCGCGCCTCCACGCGGTCTTTCCAGACCGCGTCGTCGCCGGCGTTGATCTCCTGGAACAACTGCGCGGAGCGGCTCGAACAGCGTGCTGTCCGATTCGAGCTCGTGATTTCTCGGCTCGAACATCTCGCGGTAGGTCGCGTAGTCGTCGCCCGGGTAGCCCATGTAGAAGTCGGGCGGGTACTTGTATTCGTAGAGATACCCGCCAGTGTCGCCGATCGTGCGCGTGACGAACGTCCTCGGTCACGTCCTCGACGATCGCGTACAGCCCCTCGTAGACGTTGTTGATGTACAGCCGGGCGAACGACTCGCGCGGCGCCGGCTCGCCGATCCGGCGATAGATGGCCATCGCCAGGAACTCGCGCATCAGCGACTTGTCCTGCCAGAGGTTGTCGAGCACGAGCGACCTCAGGCCGAGAAACCGCTGGCCGGTCGTGTAGCGATCGAAATCGATCAGCAGGCCGAGCTTCTGCGGCTGATCGGCTGCCGAGGCCGCGCGACCGCACGGCGACGTTGCGGACGCGCTGGCCCAGCCACGTGAGATCGGCGGGCACGAAGATGTTCTCCGTGTACCGCTCGCGAACCATCGCCAGGTCCTTCGAGTGGATCGAGAGATCCACGCGGTGCAGCACCTGGTCGTCGAAGAGGGCGTCGGCGGCGGTCGTCTGGACGGACGCGGTCGCGGGCCAGAGCAGCCAGATCGCGGCAATCAGCCCGGCGAAGAAAGCGCCTCGGCGCGCACCCATGTCGGACCTCACAACTGGAACTGGAAGCGCACGGCGCGGCTCCAGAAGCTCGACTTGGCCGGCGCGGGTCCCTGCGCGGGATCGGCCAGCGTCTCCTTGAAGACGTTGAACTGCACTTTCACCCAGCGGTTGACGTACCAGTTCACGCCGAACGTGAACACCTTGTCGCTGTTGCCGAGGATCACGTCGGCGCGCGGGCTCGTTGACGGCGGTTCGCCGGTCGCGAGGCTGTCGAACTTCAATTCCTCGATGCGCGCGCCCACCTCGACGGCGCCGAACCCGCCCTGAAACAACGGCTCCTTCGGCGCGTCGAGCCCGTCGGCCTTCTTCTCGCCGGTGATCGCCCAGGTGCCGCTCACGTACCAGCCCCTCGCGCGCAGCGGCGAGAGGTCGGTGTCCTCGACGCTCTGGCCGAGCCGTTGATCGGTGACCTTCATGTACTCGGCCTTCACGCTGAACGGGCCCGGCCGCCACCGCATCTCGAAGCCGAGCCGCTTCCGCTCGCCCTGCGACGTAGTAGTCCGACGAGTAGAAGCGCGGCCCGAGGACCGTTTCGCCGCGCAGCGCCGAATACCCCTCGAGCAGATCGCTCGACGTCCAGGCGACGCCGACGAGCAGATCCGCCGCCTCCGTCTCCGACAGGCGGAACGGCAGCACGCCGATCCGGCCCGCCTCGGTGCGGCCGCCGAACACGCGCGTGGAGTTCTTCGGCCGCGCGTTCGACCCGTCGTGCTCGAAGCTGCCGAACTCATACCGGAAGATGCCCTTGACGACGCGGCCGTGCACCATCCAGCCGATGTCGCGTCCCGGCGCCAGCGTGCTGGCGGCGAGCGACCGGTACACGAAGTCGAGGTTGGTGGCGCTGGTGTTCTCGTCGAGGCTGAACGGCAGCTTGAACTTCCCGAGCTGAAACTGCACCTCGTCGAACTGCGTGTAGGTGACGTACACGTCCCGCCACGGATCCGTCGTCGTCCTGCAGATCGTATTCGACCTGGAACTCGGCGTAGCGGCGGACCTGCCCGGCGATGCCGATGCGCCGGCGCGAGAGGTCGAGGCCGCGGTTCACGTCCTCCTCGAGCTCGATGCTCTCGTCGGTGGCCTCATGGTCGAACTGCAGGCGGGCGCGGAAGGCGATCTCGACGATCCCGAACGTCAGCATCGGATGGTCCTTCCAGCTGAAGATCGGATCCTTCTGCGGCGGCTTCTTGGTCGGATTCGGCTGGCCCTGGGCGAAGACGGGACGCGAGACGACGCGCGCCGGCGGTGGGGCAAATGACACGCGCACGATGGGCGTCTGCGCGGCGGCCGGAGCCGCGAGGCCAAGCGTCAGCAGCGCGAGGGCAGGGAAGCGCATGCCGGCGGCGGTCAGTGGCAGGACCCGGTCCCGCTATCGGAGAACTGCGCCCCGCCGACCGGAACGAACTCCCAGTTGTAGGAGTTGGAGTGCAACGTCAGCTTCAGCACGCCCCAGGCCTCATGGAGGCGCTCGCTGTTTGGCGCGACACGCACCCGCTGATACGGCGTGACGCCGCCCGTGCCGGCGGTGAACTGTCGGATGCCGCGTTGCGCGTCGGGCCGCCCGTTGGGGTCTTGCGGCGCGAACCGCTCGTAGAGATGGTCGTGTCCGTTGATGACGACGTCCACGTTGTTGTCATAGAGCACGCGGAAGATCTCCCGCATCTGGCGGTTGTCGCCGTTCGGGCCGGACGTGAAGAGCGGCTTGTGCCAGATCGCAACGCTGCACGGGGTGGGCCGCGTCGTCAGCTCGTTGCGGAGCCACTGGACCTGCGGCGAGCTGGCGCCGAGATCCGGCAGTCTCGCTGTTCAGCGCAAAGACGCGCCACGACCCGACGTCGTAGGTGTAGTAGCCGAGCCCGCGCGGGCCGGCGCGATCGCCGAAGTAGTCGAAGTAGCCCGACGCGTTGGCCGTCTGATAGTCGTGATTGCCGGGCGTTGGATACGTGCGTCCCTTGTGCCGGCCCCAGGTCGGGCTGGTAGGCGTCGCGGAAGTCGCCTGCGCTGCCGGTCCTCCGTAGGCGTTGTCGCCGGCCGTGAACACCGTGCCCTCGATGCCATCGAGCAGGTGCGGCCGTCGCTTCGTCGCCGGGCGAATCACGATGGGCGATGTCGCCCGCGCCGACGAGGACCGCCGAGGGGCCGGAGTTGCCGCCGCCGGGAGGCGTCGGTGTCTGTCCCGGACTCGGGCCGCTCGGGTTCGAGCAGGACGGCAGCCACACCGCCGCCAGGAGGACTATCACGGCAAGCGAAGGGGAGCCGAGCCGCGGAGTCCGATCGCTCCGAAACACGCCTCCACAGGATACTCCCGATCACAAAACGACCTCGGGGGTCGTTTTATGTTTTTCCGTAAAACGACCCCCGAGGTCATCTCACGCGTAGACGCGCGTCAGTTCGGCGGCCGGGCGCACTGCCGCGAGCGGCATCCGCGGCTGCAGCGCGTCCTGGGCCAGCCGGTATTTCGACACCCGGGCGGGGACGAGCGCATGCGCTTCGATCAGCTGTTTGAAAATCGCCGGCAACGCGATCCGGTACTTCAGCTCCACGATCACACGGTCCGAGAGCACCGGCTTGCCGGCCTCGTCGCGGAACTCGTAGTCGAGCGCCGGCAGGGCGCGCAACTGGTCGTCGACGGTCAACCGCACCGTCCCGTGCGGGCCGTTCATCAGCCGCGCCATCCGGCGGTAAGACACCTGCACGAGCGGCTGCAGCCGCCGCGCGCTGACGCGGTCGTGGAACCAGGCGCCGGTCCATCCGGGCACGCGCGTCGATTCCTGCAGGACGCTGAGGTCGTCCACGGCAATCGTCGTCCGCCGCTTCGCCAGCAGCGCCGACGTCCGCATCTTTCGCTCGAGGAAGATGACGTTGCTGGATCCGTAGCGGCGCACGCGGTACTTCGCGCGGCCGTACAATCCGCGCCGATGAAAGACGTCGAGGGCGTCGTTGTCGAAGTACAGGCTGTGGGTGCGGTACTCGTCACCGGCCGGGCCGGCGCCGTGCGGGTCAGCCGCGAGGTGCGTCCGCGCCCAGTCGCGAATCTGGCGCGCCACATCGGGCGTGACCAGGAACTTCAGCTCGGTGGCCAGCGCGCGCGATTCGCGCGATTCGGTCGTGCTCGTGCCGTTCCAACTTGTTGGAACGGCACTCGTCGGGCTTGCGTTCCACGGTGTCATCAGTCGGTCGCTCCTCAACGCACAGGCATCAACTGCGTCGCACATGCAAAGACGACGGGAGATTGAGCGCTGTTCTGCGAAAAGGGCGCTGTCACGGTCTCTTCATTCGTCTGCCACGGGTCTGACACGATTCCGCTGCCGCTCGCGCGGCCATCGCAGGCCCTCCTGCGACGTCAGAATCCCCATGGATCCCCAGAAGCCTCGACTTGGCAGTGCGCTCGGCGTATCGGTCCTGGTCCATGCCGGCGCCTTGGCGCTGGTCCTGACGCTGATGACGATGCCGCGCGGGCCGGTCGCCGAGACGCCCGAGCCCAACGTCTTCAAGTACGTGCTCGTCGTCTCGCCCGGGCCGTCCGGCGGAGGCGGGAGCAACAACGCGCCGGCGCCGCCGCGGCCCATGGAGATACCGGCCCATCGCCCGGCGGATCCGGTGCCGGTCGTGACGCCGCCGGTCACGCCTCCAGTTGAGCCGCCGCCGACTCCGCGGCTCGACGCCCTGGTACAGACAGACCTGGCGACCGTCCTCCACACGCCGGGCACGACCCTCGGGGCCGCGCCGGCCCCGGGCGGCGGCAAGGCGGGCTCTGGCGCAGGAGACGGCGACCGCGGCCCCGGCCTCAACCGCGGCCGCGACGGCGGCACCGGCGGCGGTCCCCGCCAGGTAGGCGGCGACGTCCTCGGCCCGCAGCTCATCTTCCGCCCGCAGCCGCAGTACACCTCGCGGGCGATGCAGGCCAAGGTTCAGGGCAGCGTCACGCTCGAAGCGGTGGTTCGCGCCGACGGCACCATCGGCGAGGTGACCGTGGTGAAGTCCCTCGACAAGGCGTTCGGGTTGGACGAAGAGGCCGTGCGCTCAGCGAAGAAGTGGCTGTTCCGGCCTGGGACCTTCAAGGGCCAGCCGGTGGACACCGTCGTGACCCTCGTGCTGGATTTCAGGATTCACTGAAGAGTCCTTCCGTAGCTCGGCGAACCCTGGCGCCAAATACTCTCTGCACCGCGGTCGCGAACTTCACCCAGTGCTTCTCGCCAGCGCGCAATTGCGCGCGTCCTTCGGTGGTGAGCCGGTAGTACTTCGCGCGACGGCCTTTCGGCGACACGCGCCACTCCGGTTCGAGCCAGCCGCGCTTTTCCATCCGATGGAGTGAGGTGTACAGCGCGCCGTCTTCGATCTGCAGCGTCTCGTCCGTGGTCTTTCGGATCCACTCCACGACGTCGTAGCCATGCAGCGGCCCCTTGGCCAGCGCCGTGAGAATCAGTACGTCGAGCGTCCCCTGCAGGAAGTTCATGTGTGCCTTGTGCCCTGTATCGCTACTGTCGGAGCACCACGACCGGATCGACCGCCGCACCGCGCCGCGCCGGTAGCCACCCCGCGACGAGCCCGACGACGGCGAGCGTCACGATCGCGACGGCGATCGTCGCCGGATCGCGCGCCTCGAGTTGGAAGAGCAGGGTGCCGACGAACTTCGTCGCCCACATCGTCAACCCGGCGCCGATCGCGAGACCGATGAGCATGAGCGCGCTGACGCGGCGAAGGACGAGCCGCACGACACCGCGTGCGTCGGCGCCGAGCGCCATCCGCACCGCGATCTCAGACCGCCGGCGGTTCACCGAGTACGACGTGACGCCATACAACCCGATCGCGGCCAGCAGCAAGCGCGAGGCCGCCGAAGAAGCCCGACAGCATCGCCAGCAGTCGTTCCTGCGACATCGTCGCCGCGATCTGATCGGCGTAGTTGCGGAAGGCGAACGAGAGGTTCGGGTCGACGCCGGCGAGCGCCGTCTTCAGTCCGGCCAGCGACGCTGCGGCGATCGCCGGGGACCTGAAGCGTCAGCGCGAACGACGCGTTGAGCGACTCGACCTGCGCCAACGGCACGTACATCGTCGGCGGTACGCCGATGCGGACGCTGCGGTAGATCACGTCGTTGGTGACGCCGATG
The DNA here is from genome assembly GCA_963816795.1 of uncultured Acidobacteriota bacterium. GTDB lineage: Bacteria > Acidobacteriota > Vicinamibacteria > Vicinamibacterales > SCN-69-37 > CAWFLT01. The sequence goes on from CAWFLT010000016.1 coordinate 253,763, forward strand.
ACGCGAAAGCGATCGACGCGCCCGCCCGGACCAGAGAGTTCCGTCTGAAAGCCGATCGGCGGCGCGCTGCCGATGAACCGCCGTACGAAGGTCTCGTTGACGATCGCGACCCGCTCGCCGGCTTTCACGTCGTCGGCCGAGACGTCGCGCCCGCCGAGCAGGCGGATGCCGTAGGTGTCGAGCCAGCCCGGCGCGACACCGTTGAGGAACGTCATCTGCTGCGCCATCGGCAGCGACGGGTCGGCGCCTTTCACGCGGGCGTTCCAGCCGCGGCCGCTGAGCGGCGTCATGTAGGAGGGCGAGGCGCGCCGCACCCCCGGCACCGCCGCCGCGGCCCGAGCGACCCGATCGTAGAGCGCCAGCCGCTGGTCCGGCGCCACCGTCGTCTTCGACGTGTCCACGTTGACGATGAGCAACTGGTCCGGCGTGAAGCCAAGCGGCGTCGCGACCAGCGAATAGAACGTGCGCACGAACAGCGCCGCGCCGACGACCAGCGCCAGCGACAGCGCGACCTGCGCGACGACGAGGAAGTTACGCAGGCCGAAGCGGCGATCGCCGGTGACGCTGCGGCCCTGTTCCTTGAGCGCCTCATTCGGCGCCAGGCCCGTGAGCCCGCCGCCGGCGCCAGCCCGAACAGCAGCGACGTCGCCAGCGCGACCGCGGCGGTGAAGCCGAGGACGCGCCAGTCGAGCGAGAGATCGAGGGCGACGGTGGCGCCGAGCTGGCCGCACGAGCAGGGCGCCGCCCCACTTGGCGATCGCCAGGCCGCCGACGCTGCCAGCGGCGGCGAGGAGCAATGCCCTCGAGCCAGGAGCTGGCGGGCCAGCCGGCCACGCGAGGCGCCGAGCGCGAGCCGCAGGCTCAACTCACGGCGCCGGCCGCTGGCGCGCGCCAGCATCAGGTTCGCGAGGTTAGCGCACGCGATCAGCAGCACGCCGCCGACGACGATCAAGATGACGGTGAGCGGCTCGCGCGAAGCGGTGGCGCAGCGTCGAGCGGCCGCCCGCGGCGGCAGTCAGCACGGAAAGTCGGTGCCGAGGTAGCCTGCCCTTCGCTTCGGGCGGGTAGTTGTCGGGCATGGTGGCGTCGCGAATCGCCGGGCGCCGCTGGTTAAGCGCGGCGGTGGCGGCCTCGAGCGGCTGATCCGGACGGCGCCGGATCATGATGTTGAGCCACCAGGACGTTCGGCGGTCGAGCGCCGAGTCGCGGCCGCGGACGGCGGCCTCGACCGCGAGCGGGACGAAGATGTGGGCCTGGCGCCCGACCTCCGGGCCGAAGAAGTCCCGCGCGGTGACGCCGACGATGGTCACCGGGACGCGCTGGATGGTCAGCTGGCGGCCGATCACGTCAGAAGCGCCGCCGAAGCGGCGCTGCCACAGGCCGTGGCTGATGACGGCCACCGCGCCCTCCGGCCCGCCGCCGCGGACGTCGTCGGCCGGCCGGAGCACGCGGCCGAGCACGGCGCCGACGCCGAGGACCTCGAAGAGGCGGCCACTGGCGTAGATGCCGTCGATCGGCTCGGTCTCGCCGGCGAGCGAGAGATCGAAGGATTCGTTCGACCAGGCCAGGGCGCCGTCGAAGAGGTCGGCGTGCCGGTCGCGGATCTGTTCCCAGATCGGGTTGGTCCACGACGACTCGTCGATGAGGGCGAGGCGGCCGGGTCGCGGGCCGGGAGCGGGCGGAGCATCAGGCCGTTGACGATGGAGAACAGCGCGGTGTTGGCGCCGATGCCGAGCGCCAACGACACGATGGCGACCGCCGTCAGGACGGGCGTCGCGCGCAGCGATCGGATCGCGTCACGAAGATCGAGCGAGAACAGCGCGCGCATGCGATTCCTCCAACGGATGGTCCGGTCGATCGATGCGAGGTGTCGCCGATAGTCGCGCCGGCTGCCAAACCGGCGCTCAGCCTCGGCGCGCGCGTCCGCTTCGCTCCAGCCCACCGCCACCAGGGCGTCGACGGTCTCTGAGAAATGGAAGGAGAGCTCGGCCTCGAGCTCACGGTCCGCGGGCGGGATCGAGGTTGCGGCATTGCCCTCAGATACTGAGGCTAGATCATAGCCTCAACACTTCAGGGCAAGCAAGGGCGGACCTCCGCGTGCCGTTCGCTGGACTTCGCCGCGAGTCGTGCGCCTCCAAGCTCGAGGCGCGCTACGAGCGCCGGACTTCGAGCGCCCTTCACTCCGGACCTCGAGCGCCTTTCCACTCCGGACCTCATGCGCTTTTCACTCCGGACCTCGTGCGCCCTTCACCCCGAACTTCATGCGCCTTTCACTCCGGACTTCAAGTGTCCCTATAATCCTGTCGTGCTCCCGTCGTCGTTTGCCCTGCCGACAGCCGCGATCCTCGCTGTCGGTGGCGCGTTGGCCTGCTTCGCGGGTTACCGGCTGTTCCGGTTCGTCCTCGGCCTCTACGGCTTCATCCTGGGCGCCTTCGTCACGTCGTCCATGATCGGCGCCGACGCGACCACGTGGTCGCTCGTGCTCGCCGCCCTGGTCGGCGGACTGGTCGGTTCGGTCCTGATGATCGGCGCCTACTTCATCGGTGTCGGTCTCGTCGGCGCGCTGCTCGCGGCGATTGCGCTCAATGCGCTGTGGCGCTTCATCGGCGGCGACCCGCCGACCTGGGTCCTCGTCATCGCGTGCGTGCTCGGCGCCCTCGGCGCGCTCTCCGTCGTCCGCTTCGTCGTCATCTTCGGCACGGCGATCGCCGGATCGTGGACGCTGATCCTGGGCGTCCTGGCGCTCGTCGGCAATCCGAAGGCGATGCTGGCGGCGTCGGCCGGCGACGTCTGGGTGCTCTATCCGCGCAATCCGCTTCCAGATCAGTGGTGGGTCACGCTACTCTGGTTTGTTGTCTCGCTCGCCGGGGTCGTGGTCCAGACGGCGACGACCTCACGGACGGGCAAGGCGAAGGTACGGACAGGATCAAGTACGAAGTGAGAAGCCAGAAGTTAGAAGTCACAGGGCGCTCGTCAGAGAGCGCCGGCCAGGCTTCTGACCGACCGGCGAACAATCACTTCTAACTTCTGGCTTCTAACTTCTAACTTGAGGAGTCTCACCCCTATGGCTACGTTCTCACGTCATGCAACCGTCGACTGGAAGGGCACGCTCATGGAGGGCACGGGCGAGGCCAAGGCCGGCACCGGCGCCTTCACGTTGCCCGTGTCGTTCCTGCGTCGCGTCGGCGAGGCCGAAGGCACGACGAGCCCCGAGGAACTGATCGCCGCTGCGCACGGCGCCTGCTACGCGATGGTGGTGGCCGGCGCGCTCGGCAAGGCCAATGCATCGACCGCGGCGACGCACGTCAAGTGCACCGTCAGCGCCGACAAGAGCGAGACCGGGATCAAGATCACGCAGTCGACGCTCGAAGTCGAGGCCGAAGGATTGACCGGCATGGACGCCGCGACCTTCGATCGCGTCGCGAAGGAAGCCGAAGGCCGCTGCCCGGTCTCGAACGCACTGCGCGGGATCTTGACGATTGAAGTGAAGACCAGCGTCAAATAGGGCCAAGAGGGCAAAGGCCCAGGGCCCAAGGGTACATCCCATGTTCGAGCGCTATAGCGAGCGCGCGCGGCGGGTGCTGTTTTTCGCCCGGTTCGAGGCCACGCAGACCGGGAGCCATTCCATCGGCTCAGGGCACCTCGTGCTGGGACTCTGTCGCGAAACCAACGGGATGGTCGGCAGGCTGTTCGACCGCGCGAACCTCACGGTCGAGGCCGTTCGCGAGGCGGCGCTTGCGACCATCCGTCAGGCCCCGCCAGGTCCGACGAGCCACGAGATTCCATTCGACGCCGACGTGCTCCGTCGCGCTTCGCCGCGCGGTGGAAGAAGCCGATCGACTCGGCGCGACGGAGATCGGGCCGGAACACCTGCTGCTCGGCGTTCTCGGCGACGCCGGGTCGCCGGCCGCCGCTGTTTTCGAGCACGCTGGTCTGACGATCGACGTCGTTCGTTCGGCTGTCGGGCAGGAGCGGCTTGGTCCTGTCACGTTCCCGGTCGCCCGGGCGGACACCACCGAAGTTCGAATCGCTCCAGCCGCCACGGGCAGCCCGCCAAATCGTTTCTCTGGCAGTCCGAGCCACATCTCGTACGAAGGTGTGACCCTGCGGACCGCGCTCTCACGGCTCTGTGAATTGCCGGAGCCGCGAATCGACCTGTCAGACGATCTCGATGCCGGGCATTACGATTTTTTCGTCTCGCTTCCTCGAAGCGAGCCCGGCAATGCCCTGGCAGAGCTCCTGCTCGAGGCCATCTTCAACCACTTCGGCGTGTCCATCGATTTGGACGAGCAGCCGGCGTCTGCGTTCATCCTGACCGCACCGCTCGAGCTCGCAGAGGTCCGCGCCCGCACCTATCGACATGAAGGCGGAGGCGGATTGGGCGTCGTCAGCGTGGATGTCGAGCTGCCCAGCGGATCAATTCTCCCGACCGAGCGCGAGTGGATGACCGACGGCGTCACACATGGGATGACCATCTCCGGCAGCCTGTCGCCGGAGGTCCTATGCTACGATGCTTGAACAATTGCTCGGGCGCCCAGTCGTGGATGAGACGGGTCTCGGAGGCGTGTTCGAGGTGCAGTTCTCACGCGAAGCCAAAGATGCTGACGATCTCTTCGCGCTCCTGCGCGACGAGATTGGTCTCGCCGTGAGCGAGGGCGAGCGCGCCGTGCCCCGGCTTCAGGTCAGCAGACGGTAACTAAGAAAAGACCGCCGAGGTGCGAGCGTAGCGAGCCGCGAGGCGGGCGAGCGGGGGTGGGGCCCCGCGAGCAATAAAAAAGCCAGAAGCCAGAAGCCTCCGGGCCAGTGCCCAGTGACTTCTAACTTCTGGCTGCATGAGGGCCAACTTCAGCCGGCCCAGCGAGAGGCGGCTAGAAGCCCGCCGTCCCTTCCTACCAGTTGAACCGCGTGACCAACTGGATCACCCGGCCCGAGCTGGCGCCGGTGACCTGCCAGTCGGCCACGGTCGTGTTGCCGACGCCCGATTCGGGATCGAAGTTCACCAGGCCCAGCGCGTTCAGCATGTCGACGCGGAACTGCATGTTCTGGCGTCCCTGCAGCTTCACTTCCTTGACGAAGCTGAGGTCGAACGCTCTGAACCACTGAGGCGTCAACACGAACGTCCGCACGCCGCAGTCGCCATAGGCGGTGTTGATCGTCTCGATGCAGTTGTCGTAGTTGGCGGGCGCGAAGTAGCGGCCGGTCGGCTCACCGCGAGTGAAGCCGTTGAGGTCGCGGCTGTACGCCTTGATCGTGTTGTCCATGATGTCCTGCGGCCACCAGTAGATCTCGGACGGCGAGACCTTCCGCATGCCGAACGCGGCGCGCGCTTCGTCCTCGCTCATGCCGACGATGCGCACGTTGCCGAGATCGACCAGGGCGTCGGTCTGGATGCGCCACGTGCCCGACACCTGCCAGCCGCCGACCAGCCGCTCCATCATGTCGCCGACGCCCGAGGCGTATCGCTTGCCCTGGCCGAACGGCAGCTCATACATGAACGTGCCCTTGATGGCGTGCGTGACGTCGCCCTCGCCGCCGGTGTCTCGCGTGAGAATCCGGTTGACGCGGAACGAGTAGCGCGAGGAGGCCATCGCCGTGCCGTAGGCGTAGTTGGTGTCGAACTGGAACCCGTTCGACAGCCGGCGGCGGAACTGCATCTGCAGTCCGTTGAACCGCGTGTACCCGCCGTGGCCGGTGACGTTGGCGCCGCCGAGCGCGTCCGGGTTGGCGAGGAAGAAGTTCCGCGGCAGGCCCGCCGCCTGCGCGTTCGTCCGCCGGCCCGCCGTGCCCTGCAGGCCGGTGTTCGAGTTGGTGCCGGCGGGCGTGAACGGGTTCGGGTTGAAGCGTGACAGCGAGTTGACGAAGTTGGAGTTCGCCCAGTCCGTGCCGCCGTAGAGCGTCTGGCACGCGGCGACGCTGCCGCACTCACCGCCCTGCGAGATCGGCGTGCCGCGCAGGTAGGCGAGGTAGATCGGCAGCGGGCTCGTGCCGGTGCCCGGCCCGAAGTAGGCGAACGTCTCGCCGCGGCCCGCCGCGATGTTGGCGTAGAGGTTGGCCTGCGCGAGCTTGAACTCGTTGAGGAAGCCGTTCTCGAGGATGTTCAGCTCGTTGTAGTTGTAGGCCGTCCACTGCTCGCGGTTGCGCGTGCCGATGTAGCGGACCTCGATCGCCGACCGGCGGCCGAGCGCCCGCTGGAAGCCGACCGTCCACGAGTCCGGAGAACGGGACCTGCAGGTTCGGATCGAAGATGTTCACGCTGCCGGTCTGCGTCGGAGGCAATCGGGTAGCTCGGCGCCACCGGGATGCACGCGGCAGTGACCGGACCCGTGCCGCACGAGGCCGGCGCGCCGAGGTTGCCGTCGCGGAGCAGCAGCGGCAGCGGGCCGAGGTTGCCGTTGCCCGGCGTTGCGGTCCGCGTTGACCGTCAGGCCGGGGTTGCTGCCGAACACACCGGTGAAGTCGGACATGCCGTGGCGCTCGTAGCCGCGGCTGAAGCCGGCCGAGAGCGACGTGTCGCCCTGCTCGCCGAGAATCTTGCCGAGCAGCCCGCTCTTGAGCGCTCGGCGTCCAGTTGACGCCGACGCTCGGCGCCCAGTTGTTGAGGTCGGTGTCGTACGCCTTCACGCCCGCACCCAGGTTCTGGTAGGTCGGGATGATGCCGGGCGTCACGCCCTGTTTGAACAGGTTGCACGTCTCCGGCGTCGGGTCGCTCGGATTGCAGCCCGGCGACGTTGCCCGAGATGCCCCACGCGTCGTCGAGCGTCGCGGTGGAGTAGCTGTTGTTCTTCGAATAGAACGGGAGCTGCATCGCGTAGCGCAGGCCGACGTTCAGCGACAGGTTCGGCCGGACCTTCCAGTTGTCCTGGATGAAGAAGTCGATCTCCCGCAGCCGCCCTTCCTGGCGGCTGTCGCCGTTGTAGACGTACTGGCCGGTGCTGCCGTCGAGCCGCGCCGTGCCGCTGATGGAGCTGATGCGGCCGGTGAGCACCGCGTAGAGGTTCTGCGCCGCCGTCCGCTGCGCCGTCGAGCTGCCCGGAAAGTTCGCCGCGCTGAACATCGTTGAGCGCCGTGTCGCCGGTCGGCACGCCGAAGTTGATCGGTCGGCGCCTGCGTGCCGGTGAGGAGCCACACGTCGACCTGCGTGTAGGTCGCGCCCATGCTGACGCTGTGCGCGCCGCGCAGCCAGTTCAGCTTCTGGTCGATGAACTTCGTCGACGCTTCGCGCGCGCTGATGCCGCCGCCCGAGCCGGCGTTGCGGATGCCCGCCGCGCTGATGCCGAGGACGTAGCCGCCCTGGTTGGCGAGCGGACCGTTCCACATGTCCGACGTCAGATCCGGCGAGAACAGCGTCGCGCCGCCGCTCATCCCGTACTTCACTTCGTTGACCAGGTTCGACGACAGCGTCGAACGCAGCGAGCGTCTGGAAGATGTAGCGGTCGGAGATCTGCTCGCCGACGACCGGGAAGCCCGGGAAGAACGTCGCTGGCGCGTGTTGGTCGTGTCGGGCCGCGACACCAGGTCGTTGAAGCTCCACGAGCCGTTCAGCCGGTGCGCCGGCGACAGGTTGTAGTCGAGGCGGACCGTCGGGTACCGCGTCAGTGCCGGTCGCCGGCTGCTGGAACGCGAAGCCGCTGCGCGTTGAAGTTGCCGGCGAGCGGTTCGATCGACGCCGCCGTCTGGTCGACGGCGAGGATGTCGTTGAGCAGCTTGCCGACCGTCGGATCGGGCGTCGAGACGTGGCCGTTCTGCGCCGCGAGCTGGTACAGGTTGACCGACTGCACGGCGCCGCCCGTCGTCTGGTAGCGGTAGATGCCGGCCTGCGCCTCAGGCGTCAGGAAGTCGGAGGTGTCCGTGCGCGTGCGCGGCGTGCGGTTCTCTTCGTAGTTCACGAAGAAGAACGCCTTGCCGCGGCCGTCGTAGACGCTTCGGGATGACGACCGGGCCGCCGACGCGGACGCCCGGCTGGTGCTGCACCGCGACGCTCTTCGGCAGGTCGCGCCAGCTTGTTGAAGTAGGTGTTCGTGTTCAGCTTCTCGGACTGGTAGTAGTAGTAGCCGCTGCCCGAGAACAGGTTGCTGCCCGAGCGCGTCGTGAACTGGATCTGCGTCGAGCCCATCGCGTTCGAGTCGGCGCCGTTGCCGGCCGTCGTCACCGTGACTTCTTCGACCGCGTCGAGGCGCGGGCTCATGCGCGCGAAGAAACCGTCACCGGTCTTCAGGTGAGTTGTCCTGGACGCTGACGCCGTCGACCGTGATGTTGATCGAGCTCTGCGGCAGGCCGTTGACGATCGAGTCGCGGTTGCCGCCCGGCGTCTGCACGCCCGGCAGGAACGTCACGAAGTCGAGCGTGTTGCGGCTCGCCGACCGGCAGGCTGGCGATCTGGTTGGTGTCGATCGTCGCGGCGGCGGCCGACGACTGCGTCTGGATGACCTCGGTCGCGCCTTCGACGACGACGGTCTCGCTGATGCCGCCGACTTCGAGCGATGGCGCGGACCGTGGCGGGCGCGCCGGCGGTGACGGTGACGTCCTTGAGGACGGCGGTCTTGAACCCCTGGAGCGCGACGTTCACGGTGTACTTGCCGGCGATCAGTCCAGGAATCGTGAACGTGCCGTTGGCGGCCGAGACGGCCGTTGACGTGCCGGCGGTCGCGTCGTTGGTGGCGGTGACGGTGGCGCCGGGAATGACGCCGCCGCCGGAGTCGACGACGATGCCGGAAATGGACGAGTTGGACGTGCCTTGAGCGAAGGCGGGCGCGCTGATGAGTGCGGCAACGAGCACCATCAGGACCAGGCTCAACGAACGATGGATTCTGAACATACGCTCCTCTGGGCTGAACCCAGGCCAAGGGAGCTCGACCTGGGATCGGAATGGCCTCTGAGGGGGTCAGGGCCATTCCCCACGTGACGACGTTTGCCGACAGTGGTTGTTGGAACCTTACAGGGGACGACTTCCCCGGTCAATGGGACAGAATTGAGCGAAACAGGCCAAAATGTTCGGATTTGGACATATACTAGGTGGGAGTATAAGGAATCTCGTCACCAGAGATTCAGCAGATTGGATCGGCGAAATTCAACCGTACGGAGTCGTCGGAATCCTTCGAGAAAGCGACAGAAACGGCGGAGATCGTCACGGCGCACCAGGCAGCACACCGACCCTCGGCCATCCGTCGATCCAACTCATCGTCGAAATGAACAGGCTCGATCCGCGTCCCTGCGCCGGGTAGGCGTGGAACAGCATCAGATCACGCGCGCCGTCGGCGACGATCGCGTTGTGTCCAGGTCCGCGCCAGGTGGGCGTGGTCGCTTCGAGGACCAGCGTGCCGCCGCCCTCGGTCATCGCGACGCCGTCGCGATCGAGATACGGACCGGTCACGCGCTCCGATCGGCCGACGCGGATGTTGTAGGTGCTCATCGCGCCGCGGCAGCAGCGGTCGAACGAGACGAATAGATAGAAGTAGCGGCCGCGTTTGACGATGAAGGGCGCTTCGACGGAGCCGCCGATCGGCTGCGCGCGCGGGCGGCTCGAGAGCGAGTGGAGCGTCGTGTCCGACGTCGAGAGCTTGCCGGTGGCCGGATCGACGCGGCGCATCTTGATGCCGCCCCAGAAGCTGCCCCAGTTGAGCCAGACGTTCTTGTCGTCCTCGACGAACAGATTCGCGTCGATTGCGTTCCAGTCGTCTTTGTCCTGGAACGACCGGACGACCAGGCCTTCGTCCACCCACTTGTAGCTCGGGCTCGACGGGTCGAGCGTCGTGTTGGTGACGAGCCCGATCGCGGAGTCGCGGCTGCCGAAGCTGGACACCGAGTAATAGATGTGGAACTTGCCGTTGAGGAACGCGATGTCAGGCGCCCACGCGTTGTTCGCGCGCGGCACTTCGGTCTTCGTCCACTCCGGCAGACTGTCCGGGAAGACGAAGCCGGTGCGTGTCCACGTCTTCAGATCTTTCGAGGTGCGAATCGGCAGGACGCCGTTGCCGTTGCGGCCGCCGGTGCAGAACACGTAGTAGGTGTCCTTCTCTTTGATCATGACCGGGTCGTGCACCGGACTGAGGTCGCCGTCGAGCGTCAGCATTTCGGGCGCGGCCTGACTCGCGCGCGGGGCGAATGCGAAGCCGGAGACGCCGGCGGTCAGGAGGAGTACGGCGAGGGCAGTCGTTCGTCCTGGCAACATGAACGGAGACTACATCGATTGGGGTCAGACCGGGGTCAGACCGGGGTCAGACCACCCGTCGTACCTGTCGCACCTCATGCCTTTAACACCACGAGATAACTTACCAGCCGCCGAATCTTCGCGTCGCGCATGTCGAAGACGTCGCAGAAGACCAGGTCGACGAGCCCGCCGTCTTCCCGTGGCGCCTGCACCGTGCCTTCCACGACCACGACGTCGCCGGCCTCCACGGTGCGCGTTTCGGTGATCACTGGCGGTGTCGCGGCGAATCCCGGTTCGACGATGTGCTCCGCGAAGCCGGATTTGCCTCGCGCTTCGAACCCGCCCGGGATCACCCACTCCACGTCGTCGGTCACGCACGACAGAATCAGCGCCCGGTCCATCGTGCGAAAACCCCTGAGGTAGGCTTCGACGGTGCGGGTGTTCGGTGTGCTCGCGGTCATCGGTCTCCTCCGGTCTGCCGGTCCGCGCTATCCTTGCCGGCATGATCCGCGTTGCCGCCTATCTTGCCCTGCTCAGCCTCGCCGCGCCAGCGGCGCAACAGCCGCTCGCGCCGCACCAGCAGCTCGCGCGCGAAGTCTACAAGGAGCTGATCGAGATCAACACCGCCGTCACGACCGGCAGTACGACACCGGCGGCCGAGGCCATGGCCAAACGGTTCCGCGCCGCGGGGTTCCCGGCCGAGGACGTGTTCGTCGGCGGACCGGATCCCCGCAAGAGCAATCTCGTCGTCCGCTATCGCGGCCGCGCCGGCGCCGCCCGCAAGCCGATCCTGCTCCTCGCGCACATCGACGTCGTCGAGGCGAAGAAGGAGGACTGGTCGCCCGGGCTCGATCCGTTCGTGTTCACCGAAAAGGACGGCTATTTCTACGGCCGCGGGACGGCTGACGACAAGGCGATGGCGGCGATCTTCGTCGCCAACCTGCTCCGCATGAAATCGCAGGGGCTCGTGCCCGAGCGCGATCTCGTGCTGGCGCTCACGGCCGACGAGGAAGGGGGCGACCACAACGGCGTGCAGTGGCTGCTCGCGAACCATCGCGCGCGCGTGGACGCCGAGTATGGCCTCAACGAAGGCGGCGGGGGACAGTCGCGCAACGGCCGGAGGGTCGCCAATCGCGTGCAGGCGAGCGAGAAGATCTACGTCGACTACACCGTCGTCGTCACGAACAAGGGCGGTCACAGCTCGCAGCCGCAGGCCGAGAACGCGATCTACGAGCTGGCGGACGCGATCGCGCGCATCGGCAAGTTCTCGTTCCCGGCGAAGCTCAACGAGGTGACGCGCGCGTACTTCGACAAGATGGCGGCGATCGAGCAAGGCGCGCTGGCGGCGGACTTCAAGGCGGTCGCCGCGGCCACGCCCGGCGCGGACGCGATCGCGCGATTGTCCGCGATCCCGCTCTACAACGCGATGCTGCGCACGACCTGCGTGACGACGATGGTGGAGGCCGGGCATGCGCCGAACGCGCTGCCGCAGCGCGCGGCGGCGAACGTGAACTGCCGCATCCTGCCCGGCGAGGATCCGGAGGAGGTGCTCCGGACGTTGATCAAGGTGGCGAACAGCCCGAAGGTCACGATCACGCCGGTGGACGCCGCGAAGCCGAGCCCGCCCTCGCCGCTGACGCCGGAGATCATGCAGGCGATCACGCGCGTCACCGAGGAGATGTGGCCCGGCGTGCCGGTGATCCCGTTCATGAGCACCGGCGCGACCGACGGGCTGTATTTCCGGCAGGCCGGCATCCCGATCTACGGCGTCTCGGGGCTGTTCGGCGACATGGACGACGTCCGCGCGCACGGCCGCGACGAGCGGATGGGGGTCAAGGAATTCTTCGACGGGCAGGAGTTTCTCTGGTGGCTGGTCAACGCGCTGAGCGGGGCGAGGAAGAGCGAGGGCGGTTGACTCCCCCAGGTTGCCATACTGCTATGGTAGTATGGCAAGGTATGGTAAAGGTCACGTTCACGCTCGATGAAGAGACGGTCGCCGCGATCAAGCGGATCGCGCAGCGGCTGCAGCGGCCGCAGAGTGCGGTGATTCGCGCGGCGATTCCGTTCTACGAGCCGCACGCCGGACAGTTGAGCGCGGCCGAGCGGACGCAGCGCGTCGAGGTGTTCGATCGCCTGGTGGCCCGGGTGCCGGGCAAGCCGGCGGCGGACGTGGACCGGGAGCTCCGGTCCGTCCGTCGGTCCCGGACGGCCGGCTGGCGACGCGCGGCGCGCCGCGCGCCGCGATGATTCACCTCGATACCTCGGTGCTCGTCGATGCGCTGACGGGCCCGCGCCGTTCGGGCCTCGTCCTCCGCCGTGTGCTGGAAGGTCCCCATCCCATCGCGTTCAGCAGCATCGTGCTCTACGAGTGGCTCCGCGGCCCACGGCTGCGGCAGGAGCTCGAGGCGCAGGAGGCGTTGTTCCCGTCCGCGGATGCGGTGGCGTTCGGCTCGGCCGAAGCGGCGATCGCCGGGCGTCTGTACCAGACGGTGCGGCGCCCGCGAGGCCGGGAGGGCGATTTGGCGGTCGCTGCGTGTGCGCTCACCCATGGCGCGGTGCTGTGGACGCTGAACCTGAAGGACTTCGCGGACATTCCCGGGCTCGAGGTGCTCGAGGAACGCTGAGGCGGCGCCACGTGGCGTCACGTGACGTCGAGCCGGGCCACTGCGTACGCGTGTTGCCAGGCGGCGGCCGGGCGGGCTAAGATCGCTGTTCCTGCCGCGGGGGTGCGCCCCTGCAGAAGCGCGGCTGTTCCTCGGTAGCTCAACGGTAGAGCATCCGGCTGTTAACCGGAGGGTTGCTGGTTCGAATCCAGCCCGAGGAGCCAAATCCTTCAAAATCAAAACTTACGAGCGCCATTTTCCGAGCTGGAAGCGCTCGCGAATGACTTTGCCCTTTTCTTGCCCTTTTCGGTCACGATTTCGATCGAATTCCGTCTCGTTTTGAATCGCGTTCAGAGGGAAAACCGATCGCCATCGATTCGAGAGATGGACGGGCCTCCGGGGTTTACCCGGAGGGTCGCTGATTCGACTTCAGCCCGACAAGCCAATTTCAAAGTGCGCACTTCCTCAGCGCTCTGACCAAAACGGTTGACCGAGCCGAGTGCGAAACTCGTTTCCCGAAGGATTGATCTTCGGCGGAGAAGACGCTGACGCAGCCGCTCGTCGAGTGGCTGTCCAAAATCTTCACAAAACCCTGACCCAATCGCCTGGCGGGTGCCCAACAATAAGGCGCACTGAGATGCTCCCTCGACGACACCAGTCGCTCGTGCGCCGATCCGGCTGGTGGGTGTTCGCGGCGCTCATCGCGACGCCCGCGGTCGTGCTGGCGCTGCTCGGGCTGAAGGCGATCCGGGCCGACGAGATTGAACGCCGGCAGCGCCTCCTCGACCAGCAGATTCAGGTGGCCAGGCTCGCGGACGTTGCGCTGTCGACCGCCGTCGACGGCGAGGCCGCCCGCGGTACCGCGTTCGAGATCGACCGCAAGAACACGGTGTCCTTTCCTGCCGAGCGCGTCTTTGTTGGCGCGGGAACCGTTGGGGCGCCGGACGTCGGGACTGAAACTGGCCCACTGGTGGAACAGGCGCGGGCGGCCGACGCGCAGGGACGGCGCGATGATGCCAAGCGGCTGTACCGAGTTGGTCCGGTCGTATCCGGCGCTGCGGCAATGGGCAGACCTCCAACTCCTGCTGCTGCAACCGCACATCCTGGAACCCGCCAGCGTCGATCGCGTCGCCGTGGCCATGTTGGCCGCATCCGACGCGCGCTCGCCTGGCGGGATCCCGCTTTCAATCGTCGTGTGCAGCCTAATGGAAGGGGCTCCCAAGGCCAGCCAGGCGCGTTTTGCCGCGTTGCTCGAAGGGACCATCGAGAGCCTGCGCGCCGGGCGATGGTGGCTGAGCCTGGACCAGCGCAGCGCGTATGACATCCAGTTGCGCGGATGGCTACGCGTAGCCCGCCAGGGAGCCGACGTCGCACACGTGCGTCACAAGCCAGTCGATCTGAGCCTGGCGTGATCCGCTTCTGAGAGCGCTCGAGAATCGGAAGCCCCTGCCGTCGCATTTTCAGCTCCGCGGCTGATGCTTCAACGCGGTCTGCACATCGGCGATCACGGCAGAGTAGTCCGCCGCGCCACGCGAGTCATGGCGAATGCGCGAGTACGTCCCACGCGTTCCTCGCCGCTCGAAGAACGTCCGGCCAACGGTCGCCTCGGCGAGCTTCTCCGCCCAGCGCAGGAGGTACGCAGATTGTGGCTTATGTTCGGCGGCGCGCCACCTGTCGGCGAACGCGTTCGCCATGCTGCTCAGAACGGTCAGCGCCCGCACTTCCAGGTTCTTTGAATTGAGCGTCCCGCCTTTTGCATACACGACGAGCGTCTGTTCAACAGCCCGCTCCCGCCTCTCGATCTTGTTAATCGCGTCGGCAAGCTCGTACAGGCAGTACCAGTTGTCGCTCGGATTGTCCTCGAGATAGCTGTCCGACAAGTAAAGCAGGATGCAGGGAGTCCTGCCCATCTCGTCCATGAAAAGCATGACCTCGCGGACGTTGTCGCTGCGCGTATGCGGCGACTGGTACCACCCGACTAGTGCCTCCGGCCCCAACGCTTGCTCGAGCGCCTTGACGAGGGCCTTGGCTGCTTGTTGATCCTGTCCATTGCTCGACACCACAATGTCCCACTGAGTTTTTCTAGCCCGAAGCCAGCGTTCGCGACGAAAGAAGCTCGCCGTGAAATCCAGGAACTCGCGCGACCCGACGTGGCTCACCCGCCCGCGTCCGTGCGCTCGCCCCGCCAACGGGCTCGCCTCGCCGTCAAGCAGCTCGTTGACTTGTTGTGCCAGCCACTTGAGGCGATCCTGTGAAGCGATCAGCCTGGCGTCGAGAGTACCGAGGAAGCCGTCGACCTCATTGGGCCGCCATCGCACCTGGAAGCACCAAGTGGGACGGAACTTGTCATCGACGGCCTGCATGCCGTCACGAAACCACTGGGTGTGAACGCCGGCCATACCGCCCAAGTGAGCCATCAGCTTTCGAAACTCGAACTCGCTAGTCGTCTGGCTCCCGAACGGAAATGTCTCGCGCGAGCTTCCTCTGGTCAGTTCGGAGATGTGCTGGATCTGCTGAGTGATCTCTTGTTCAACGGCATCAAATGCCGGCAGCAACCACTTCTCCGTTGCCAGGTACACTTCTTCGCCTTCCCGGTGCTCGTCGCGCGTGGCCAGCCTTGCGACGATGCCGCAGTCGCGCATGTACTGCAGGATCCGCCCGCGCTTCAGATCGTTGTCAAGTTCCCGCCATGCTGCACTGCACTTGACTAGATCGCTCTCGTAGAATCGCCCATAGCGGTCCTTTATCAACCAGGCGAGTTTGCCGCTGGGCTGCAGCATCTCGTAGATGAGAGAGGACGCCCACTGTTGGTCGATCAGCACGGCATCGCTGCGACGGTCGCGCAGGTGAAAAATCTGCCCAGCATCGTGCAAGTAACCGGTGATCGTAGCAACGTCGTCGGTATCGAGCGCCAGGGCGCGCGCACCGCTCGCTGCGTGGCGCTGCTTCACCATGGCGTCCCATTTCTCCCAGTTGACGATCAGGTGCTGTGCCTGCTCTCTTTCCTCGAACGCCGTCCGGTTCTCTTGCAGCAACTCGTCGACGTACCGGGCCGTCTCGGCGTGAAAGGCTGGCCGCACGATCCCGATGCGGTGCGCCTCTGCGCCGCAGCGCCATCGAATATTCTCGACCAGTTTCAGGTACTCCGGGTTCCCGGAACTCGGCTCTTCGAGAGAATCGATGTAGTCGCACGACAGCTTTCGCGTGGCGTGCTTTGGGGCGTGCCTAGTCCAGGGCGGCTGGTCTTCACCAGCGTCGAGGGCCAACGTGGCGCAGGTGTGGCGAAGATCGTGTGGATGCAAGGTGTCGGCCAAGTGCGGCAGGGCACGGCGGGCCAATGTGCCGGAATCAACCGCCACAGCGCGTGCCGGTCAACGGATGTGCCTTTGGCCGTGCACAGTAAAGGACCCTGATCGCGGTCACCTAGGTAGGCGTCGATGGCCGCCGCCGCACGAGGAGGCAAGGCCATCGTCTGTCGGCGTCCCTCCTTGACGCGTGACGGTCAGTACCCGGTGACCGCGTTGATATCCCAATCCGCGACGTCGCCGAGCACAACTCGACTGACACGTAAACCCAACAGCACTGACAGCAACACGATCACGGCGGCTCTGGGTCGGGTGCGCCTCGGCCGCATTGATCAGTTCCCCGACCTCGGCGACGGTCAACCCGGTGGACTGCACGTTCTCGCCGGCGGCTGGCCTGCGTACCCGGGCCGCCGGATTGCGCTGCATGATCCCCTCGTCTACGGCGTAGGCGAAAAACCCGGCCACCGCCGACATGCGGCGTCGAATGGAGGTGGCGGCGGCACCTTCACGGATTTGGGTTTCCACGTAAGCGTCCAGATGCACCCGAGAACATGCCAGTACATCGATATCGAGACTGGCGCACCAGCGGCCAAAATGGGTCAAATCCGCAGCGTAGGCGCTGCGAGTGTTGCCGCGATAAGCCAGACAGGTACGCCGCGGCGAGACGAGCGGCGGTAGCGGTGTCGAACCCGGCGCGGTATGGGGCGGGCCGCAGTCGCGGGCAGATGGGTAGCGGCGGCGGTCAGCTCCACGGTCACGCAAGACACCTTAGAGCCTTGCACCCCACGTTGGGATTACGACGCGCAGCGCGCCTTGGGGCCCAAAACGGATTCCGGAAAGCCTTTTTCGTGAAATTTTTCTACATTGCGCACTAATAGACCCCGCAGTTACTGAAAGCATCAGAGGTGGCCTGCTGTTAACTGGAGGAGGACCAATGAGCCGCGGGGATTGGGACGAACAAGCCGTCGACAAAGCCGTGGCAGAACTCCTGGAGGCCTGGCGGATCTCTGGTTTGAGTGGAGACGAGCTTCATCTAGGCCTCGATCACGAATGGGAAAACGGGCCCGAAGGAACCCGGTTGGTGGAATTCGTCGCACGCACGCCCACGGATTCACCGCCAGCGAAGGTGAGTATCTTCTCTATCAGGACTCCCAGAAGCCCAGCCCTGAAGAAGCTGACATTTACGTGATACTCAGATAAAACCCTCACCACCTTCTCGGGTTGACTGGCTGTTAATCGCGCTTCCGGTCGCGCACAGCGCTCCACCGCAGGTGAGCCGCCGATCATGCCCGTTCCGCAATGTGAAGATGGCGCACTAGTTATTGATTAGCACCTCTCGGTACTGCACGGTGTCAAGGCCTCGCCGACGACCGAGGGGCCCTCACCCATGTCGCAAGCCCGTCCAGTAATGACCATCCCGCCACCACCACTGACGCTCCACTATCACCAGGACTTAAACCCCGACACCTGTCGATGATGGCGTTGGGCGGGGTCATCGGCGCTGGGCCTGTTCGTCGGATCCGGTGGGGGAATCGCGGCCGCGGGCCCGGGCATCGTGGTGTCCTACCTGGTCGCCGGAGTTCTGGTCACCTTCGTCATGCGCATGCTCGCGGAAATGTCAGCGGCCATGCCTGCCAGCGGTTCCTTCTCGGTGTACGCCCAGCGCGCCCTCGGTCACCGCGCGGGCTTTGTCACCGGTTGGCTGTATTGGGCTCTGATCGTTATCGGCATCGCCATGGAAGCCATCGGCGCCGGAGGCATCCTCATTCCTGGGTTCCCGCGATCGCTACCTGGGTATGGATACTGCTGTGCATGGTCGTGGTGACGGTCGGCAACCTCGCCACGGTGGGAGTGTTCGGTGAAGTGGAATTTTGGCTAGCCGGCATCAAAATCGCGGCCATCTGCCTGTTCTTACTCCTCGGCACTTTAGCGATCTTTGGATGTGCTGCCGGAACCGAGCCCGTGGGGCTGGACACCTCACCGGACACGGCGGTTTTCTTCCCCACGGCTACAACGGTGTGGCCATCGGCCTGCTCGCCGCGGTCACCGCGTTCGCCGGCCTGGAGGTTGTCACCATCGCCTCCGCCGAATCGGCCAACCCCTCGCGGCCGTAGCCCGGGCGGTGCGCACCACAGTCTGGCGGATCGCGGTGTTTTGATCGGCTCGATGGCGGTCATCGTGACCCTCTTACCGTGGAACGCCGCGGAGGTGGGCCAAAGCCCCTATGTGGCCGTCTTGCACCGCACGGGTATACCCGCGGCCGGTCAGATCATGAACGTCGTGGTGTTTGTTCGCTCTACTGTCGGCGATGAACGCCAACCTCTACAACACCTCACGCATGCTGTTCTCCTTGGCTGGGCGCGGACAGGCGCCGGCATCGCTTTTGGCGACCTCACGCCGCCGGGTGCCCTATCGCAGTGTCTTGGTCTCGGCCGCACTGGGATTCGCATCGGTGATTGTTGAGTATCATCTGGCCGGATACCATCTTTCAGTTCATGATTAACGCTGTGGGCGCGGTGGGACTGATCGTCTGGGCGCTCATCGCGGCCTCCCAACTACGGCTACGCGCACAACTGGAAGCACAAGGAACTCTCATCGTGCGCATGTGGGGTTTTCCCTATCTGAGCTGGGTGACGATCGCCGGTATCGGCGCCATCCTCGCCCTCATGGCCTATGAGGCCACCACACGTTCACAGGTGCATGTGCACGGCGGTACTCACCGCGGCACTGTGGGCGATCGCGACCATACGCCAACGACGCCTCGTCAGTGCCTGATCAGCACCCGCTCGACCGCGTGATCGGCGCCTTTACGTAACACGAGATTGGCTCGGCTGGCGCGTGGGGCGGATGTTTTCCACGAGATTGACCTCGTTGATCTCGCTGGAAGATTCGTTCCGCGGTGGCTGCGGCGTCAGCGTCACTGAGTCGAGGCATAGCGGTGGAAGTAGGAGGCGGGATCGGCGAAACGCCGTTGCGCCGCAACGCCAAGAACCGTTCTGTGTACCACCGACGAACATGTTCCAAGCGGGCGTCGACGTAGATGGAGAAATCGAAGAAATCAGATATCGCCATATGACTGCGCTTGTTGGGGCCGATACGTGGCGGCTGTAAAACATTGATGCCCTCGACGATCAACACATCGGGGCGGCGCAAGGAGTGACCTCTCGTCGGGCATACGTCATAGGCCAAGTGCGAATACACCGGAGCAGCGACACTGGCCGCACCGCCTTTGATCGCGGCCAGGAAACGGCGTAGCGCGCGTGCGTCGTAGGACTCGGGAAATCCTTTGCGGCTCATCAGCCCACGTCGGTGCAGTTCACGATTAGGCAGGATGAAACCGTCGGTTGTGATCAGCTCAACGGTGGGGCGGCCAGGACCACGTGCAGAGCAGTTCACGCAGCACCCGCGCGACGGTGGACTTGCCGACTGCCACCCCGCCGGCGATACCCACCACGAAAGGCGCGTGCACGGGGCCCGGCGGCTTCCACACTGGCCAGTAGTGCTATCCAGCGCGTCTTGTCGGGCTCTGGTGCCCGGTGATGTAGGCCTCGACGAGCATCGCCACCGGCAGCAGTACCTGCGCCAGTTCGGCGGCGTCGAGTCGATCACCGAGGCTGCGTAGCGGTTCGAGTTCGGCGGGGCTGAGGCGCGCAGACCATCCGGCGGCCAGGCGGGCCAGTGCCGAGCGCTCCAGCTCCCACCAGGATCCGGCCGATGCAGTCACCGGGGACACCCATGCGCTCATCGTCGCATTCGTGGGTCCGTGGTGAACAGAGTGTGAGTTTGTTCGCCCTTGACTGCCTCGTCTGGACGCAGGGCGCCTTGTGGCGACCGCGTGCGTCTTTTTGCATCTTCTTTGCCCGCGCCGCTGGGGGATGACAGCAGCATTTAGGCTAACATATAGGACAATATGGATTCATAAGGATGATCCCTGTTGGCCGATCTGGCCTCAACGGACGTGGGACTAGCCACAAGGAGGTCGGGTGGGCGTCGCTAGCCGCGTATTGCCAGTGACAGTCATAGTCATGCTCACCAGCGGATGTTCCCTCTCCGCGGGAAGCTCCACCCCCGCAACCCCACCACCGGTATCGGTATCGCCTCCACACCCCCACACCGCGTTTTCGCCCGTGCCGGGAAACGATGGCCCAACGCCGCCCCCAGCACTCCCGCGGCGTTCGGCGCAGACCACGGCGGAGACTTTCACTCGAGCCTGGGCACGCCCGAGACCTACCGCGCATGTGTGGCTGACGGACGTTAGTCCCTATACCACTCCCACCTACGGTCAGCTGCTGGCAAGTGTCGACCCAGGCAGGATTCCGGCGAACTAAGATCACAGGCAACGATCGTGGTCTTCCGCCACTCCATCGGTGGCCGTCTTCGACGTTCCCACCGATGCGGGCACCCTCACCGTCACTTGCCAGTTCTTCGACCGAACCTGGCTGGTCGCGGGAGTCGACCTGCGGAGAACTTCGTGAATCGCACCTCGGTATGGCTGGGAATCGCCGTAGGCACCTTGACGTTCCTCGTCGTGGCCTTCTTCATGATCATCGTTGCGATCAGTCCCTCGTACGCCTGTGAAGTTCCGGTGGCATCACCAGTGCGTTTTCCGGTTCTTTCGCGCCGTCGGCGACGGCGTCACACGACCACCGCCGTTCAGCCTCGACGACAGCCAGCTCCCCACGCTCACCTCGATCGGCCAATGGAACATCAAACAAGTCACCAACGCGGCCAATATCGTGGCCACGGGCAAAGCGCGAGGTATCCCACCCGGGGTTGGGTCATCGCCTTAGCCACCGCTATGCAGGAAAGCACCCTGCGCAATCTGGCCAATAGCAGCGTCCGCGGCCTCGATGGCCTTACCTCACGAGGGCGGCGGCAAACGACCACGATTCCGTGGGACTGTTCCAACAACGCCGCTTCCGCCCGATGGCGAAGGCTCCTGGGGAACTGTGAGAGAACTCATGACTCCCAGCATGTCGGCGACGAAGTTCTACAGCGCCATGCTCAAAGTCCCCAACTGGCAGACCAGGTCCGTGACCGATGTCGCGCAAACAGTGCAACGTTCGGCTTTTCCCGACGCTTACGCCAAATGGGAATCCCAGGCCGCCATGCTCGCGACCAGACTGGCGGGCGTGACCTCGATCTATGACTTACCAGGGCGCCAGCCTCGCCGTCTGTGACCAAGTTCCCGTCGTGTCGGACGACGGGTGGATCAAACCGGTCAGCGCGCCGGTGGTCTCAGGGTTCGGGCCACGTTCTGGCGGATTTCACTATGGCACCGACTTGGGCGCTAGCCGCAACACCGTTATTCGCGCCGCCTCAGCCGGGCGGGTCATCTACTCCGGGTGTGATCCCGGCACCGGCAACTGTGATATCGACGGAGCCGTATATGTGTCAGGCTGCGGATGGTACGTGGAAGTCTTACACGCTAATAATGTCGCTACCCGTTACTGCCACATGATTCGTCGCCCCGAGGTACGGTCAACCAAGTCGTACCGGTCGGTCACATCCTTGGACTGGTGGCACCTCGGGCAACTCCTCCGGTCCACACTTGCACTTCGAGGTGCATACCAACGTGTCGTGCCCGTCCAACAGATGTTCGCTCACCAAAGCAATGCCGTCGACCCGGAGCCGTTTATGCGTGCGGTGGGCGCACCGCTGAGCTAATAGGGGAGCGCGGACTACCTCGCGCCCCGTTAATTATCGGGCTCACCCATGCGGGTTAGCCCGCGTGCTTCGTTACTTGCCGTTCTGCGGGCGGCGTCGAAGCCGGCGGGCGACATCGTCCCAGTTCACGAGGTTCCACAACTGGTCGACGTAGTCGGGGCGGACGTTCTTGTACTGCAGGTAGTAGGCGTGCTCCCAGGCGTCGAAGACCAGCAGCGGGGTCGGAGCCGATGCCGACGTTGCCGTGGTGGTCGTAGACCTGCTGGACTGACGAGCCGCCGGCGAGCGGCTCGTAGGCGCAAGACGCCCCAGCCGGAGCCCTGGACGAGCTTGGTGGCGTCGGTCAGCTGGGCCTGGAACGCCGTCGAAGGAGCCGAAGTACTCGTCGATCGCGCCGGCGAGCTCGCCCTCGGGTCGTCGCCGCCGTCGGGGGAGAGGTTCTGCCAGAAGATCGAGTGCAGCACGTGGCCGGAGACGTTGAACGCCAGGGTCTTCTCCAGCACCGACGATCGCGGCGAAGTTACCCTTGCTCGCGGGCCTCGGCGAGCTGCTCGAGCGTGTCGTTGGCGCCCTTGACGTAGGCCGCGTGGTGCTTGTCGTGGTGCAGCTCGAGGATCTGCACCGTCATCGCCGGCTCGAGCGCCGAGTAGTCGTATGGCAGGTCAGGCAAGGTGTAGGTGCTCAAAGGTTTCCTCCGTGACCGACGCGGTGGCGGGAGGGATCTCTATCGCCTCCCGCACGAGGGGTCACTATACCGACGATTTGGCGCCTCATCACGATCGTGCGAACCCATCGAGCGCATCGGCGAGGTGCGTCAACTCTTGCGTACCTCCGTGAGCCTCATCTTCGACGATTGTCAGCGTGCTGGCCGGCCACTGCTGGTGCAGTCGCCAGGCGATCACAACAGGGCCGCTGATGTCGCGACGCCCATGTATCAACACTGCCGGCACGTGTCCGATCGAATGGACGCGGGCAAGGATGGCTTGCTCACCGGGAAGGAATCCGTCATGGGCCCAGTAGTGCGTCACCAGGGTCGCAAAGGCTTCCCGCGCGACGGGATCCTCATGCGCGATGCCTCGCGAGTCGGGGTCATCGAGCGAGATGTGCACACTCTCCCACCTGTCCCAGTCGAGTGCGGCGGTCGCGCGGTCAACGGAATTGCTAGAAGACAGCCGGCGGGCGTACGCGTCCACGATGCGTTCACCTTCGCTGCGCTGCGCGGCTCGTGCGAACTCGTGCCATGCCTCGGGAAACACCCACCGACGCCTTTTCGGTGATCCAATCCACCTCCTCTCGGCTCGTGGTGGTGACCGCAACGAGCGCAAGGGCGCGAACCCGGTCGGGGTGTTCGATCGCATACGCCAGCGCGAGGGTGGTACCCAGGAGAGGCCAGCAACGATCCACCGGTCGATCCCGAGCATCGTGCGAAGCTGCTCAATGTCCACGATGAGCTGCTGGGTCGTATTGTTCGGGAGCGTGTCGAGCACATCGGTTACCAAGGGCCGACTTCGACCGCACCCGCGCTGGTCCAGACCGATGATCAGGTAGCGGCTGGGATCGAAGTGGCGGCGGTAACCGCCATGACCGAGCGACCCACCCGGGCCGCCGTGCAGCCACAACGCTGGTACGCCTGACGGATTCCCGGAGGCCTCCCAGTACAACTCGGTACCATCCGGCAGCTGCAGTCACCAGTCTTGAACGGATCGACTCGCGGGTACTTCACTGGCTCACCGTAGAGCTAGCTAGGGCCATTTCAAAGTTGATCAACTTCTGGATCGACCGCACCTTCATACCCGCATCTTTCACGTGAAACGGTTACACCATAACCGGAATTATGGTGTACCCGAATGGCAGCCTTTGAGCGCCTTATTATCGGATTGTCGTTATCGGTAATCCGTTAATTAGCATCAGAGTTTCCGCTACCTACGAGCGCGGGGATGCCGGCCTCTTGCCCCCTGCGGGCCAGCAGGGTTGGAACGGATCGGCTATCACAAGATTTATTGCTTTATGGGCAATTAACAATCTGCAACGAAAATCTCTGGGGTGCGGGACGATAAACTTGAATATCCTCCTTCAGGGAGTTGTGATGGAGCAGCCTGAATTCAATTCGATCATGGCCTGGCTTGGGGATAAACCTGAAAACTGGAACCAGCCCGAAGACATCGTCGACCAGATCGCGGTGGTATCCGCCGATGAAGATGAGCAGGTCGAGGTGGTCATGTCGATTCTGCTGCGCTGGGAACACAACCCCGGGCCAACCACTCCGGTCCAGGTCGCGGCGGTCCTCAACGCGCTGAAGCGAAGCTCAGAGGGGGTGTTTTCCCAACTGTGGAAACTCGTTCTCACCGACAAGCCTGATCTAGCGGCAAAACTTCTCCCACCCATGAGTCAAGTCCCCCAAGCCATCGACCCTGTTGGCCTGGTGATAGGTGAACCGGAGCTCTTTGCGTTGCTGGCGCCCGTTTTGGGACGCAAAGACGTGGACCCCATGTTCGTCACCGCGATGCTGTTCTACGCGGCAAACAAGCATGACCCTTACTACCCCGCAGAACTTATGGCCCTCATGCCCCCCGAGACGGTTGCCGGCTACCTCGGCAGCATGCTCGAGCAAGACCCCAAGATTCCCGCCAACCTTGCGGGAGCTCTAGCCAACATTAATCCTCAATGGACAGAGAAAATGTTGCAGAGCCTAGACCCGGAGCACATTCAGGTACTTCTCAGTAACGCCGCTCCCCATTACGCCGAAAACTTTGTCACACTGTTTACGGTCATGGCTCCCAAATCAGTAGCCGCGATCTTCACCGCAACCCTCTCTGCCCCGATCAGGAATTTGGCCTCCCTCATGGTGTCGAAGGCGCCTGCTCAGGTCGCGGACGTACTCCAAAGTATGCCTGCGCAATCTGCCCAAGAACTCCTGTGGGCAATGTGGTGGGGAGGTGGTGATGCAGATGCTTATTACATAAACCTCGCCAAGCTGATCGAATCCCTGCCTCCTGAAAACATGCGTGCGCTCACGGAGCCGTGGAGTAAACAGGGAACGGAAGACTCTCTTTCCTACCTTATGTCGCTCATGCTCCCCAAGTCGGCGGCAGTGCTTCTCACGCTGTTTGGGGTCGAGGCCAGGGCGGAGGCGTTGGATCAATTGCTGACAAATGTAGCGGCGTTGAAAACAATCCTGCCGCTCCTGCCCCCCGAGGCGGTGGATGAGGCCCTGCCGCTCCTGCCCCGAGGATGCGGAGCGAATCAACCTGATCCGGGCAGAGTTGTTAGCCTAGCCCTCTTCGCTACCTTGCTGAGGCCGGTGACAGGTCGGTTATATTTGTCAACCGTGACAAAGTCCCAGGGCACAGCACGGTGCATCACCCACTACGGCGAGTCCGTTCTCCACAAGCCGTGCCAGCCGGTGACCGTATTTGACGACAATCTCAAGGCGCTCGTCGGACATGTTTGCCTTGCCTCGGCATCCACACGCACATGCTGCAGGAAAAGTGATGCGGGTCTCCCCCATTGGTCGACATCACTGCGCGCCCTGACTCATACGTACGATCGGTGGTGATTACGCCGGGCTGGAGTGGATCTGCCCGCCTAGGGAGGGCAAGGAAACGTGACTCTGAGAATTCGAGCAGCAGCGGCAGTTGCGGCAGCGCTGAGCGCCATCGCCATCGCGGCCCCCAGCGCCCAGGCCGGCACATGGGATGACCTGCCGCCAGAGGTGAAGAAAGCCTGCCTCAGCGAACTGCCGCAACGCGATCTGGCCGAGATGGCCCGGGTAAACAAACAATTTCACGCCTGGATCGGCGTGGTTGCGCAGCCTGGCGTGCGGAAGATATCCAGTCAGGCGGAGTTAGACGCCCTATTCGCAAGGCCTCCTGCATCTCGCCATTTCAGCGCCCTGCACCTGGTCGGCACCTCCTACACGACCTTCAGGTTGCCAGCCGGCTTTGGCGGCAAGATATATGCCTTTGACCCCGTGCGTGTGATCGCCGAAGGGGAGAGAATGGATGAAGACGGCAAAGATCGCGATATGCCAAGAAGTCGCGACATCTCTATCTACGGCAAGGCCACCGTGACGGCCTCCGGCACGGGCATCATCAACGTTTACGGTGAGGTTGAGGTCACCGCCACTGACAGGGTAACCGTCAGGCCTTATGGGCAGTCCAGAGTCTTCGCCTATGACAACACCCATATCGCGGCTTACGATTCGGCACAGGTTTTCGCCACCGATAAGGCATTTGTTGTCGCATATGGTAACGCTCAGGTCAGGAAATCCGGTAAGGTTGAAGCTCATCGTTATGGACAATGCGCAGGTAGCAAATTGGAACTATCCTGCACCATTCAGTAATTCTGGATCCTCTCGGT
Organism: uncultured Acidobacteriota bacterium; assembly: GCA_963816795.1. Lineage (GTDB taxonomy): Bacteria > Acidobacteriota > Vicinamibacteria > Vicinamibacterales > SCN-69-37 > CAWFLT01. The sequence goes on from CAWFLT010000016.1 coordinate 279,844, forward strand.
TCAGTAGGCCGAGGCTCCGCCGCCCACCCCCTCCACTCGCCTGGGCTGGCCCCAAACCTGGCCGGTATATTTGTCAACCGTGACAAGATCCCAGGGCACAGCACGGCGCATCACCCACTACGGCGAGTCCGTTCTCCACAAGCCGTGCCAGCCGGTGACCGTATTTGACGACAATCTCAAGGCGCTCGTCGAGGACATGTTTGCCAGCATGTACGCCGCCAGTGGTGTTGGTCTGGCCGCGAACCAAATCGGTGTTGACGCCCGGGTTTTTGTCTTTGACTGCCCGGATGCCACCGACACCAACGTCATCGGGCATGTCATCAACCCGGTGCTTGAGCTGCCTGACCTGCCGCGCGAACTCGACACCGAAAACGAGGGTTGCTTGTCGGTACCTGGCCAATATGCCGAGGTCAGCCGCCCGAGTACGGCGGTGGTCACGGGCTTTGACGTTGATGGCAACCCGGTTCGTGTTGAGGGCACGGGCACGCTTTCTCGCTGCCTGCAGCACGAAACCGACCACCTTAACGGCACCTTGTACGTAGATCGCCTTCCTACGCGGCAGCGTAAAGACATCCTCACCGCTGCTGGTCTCGGAACCGACAAGGGCTTGTAAGTCATGCCGTTGATCCTGGGCATCGAAACGTCATGTGATGAAACCGGTGCGGGTTTGGTCCGTGACGGCGTACTCCTCGGCGACGCGCTCGCATCCAGCGTCGATGAGCACACTCGATTCGGTGGCGTCGTCCCCGAAATCGCCGCTCGAGCCCACCTGGAAGCCATAGCCCCCATCGTCGAGGCGGCCATCACCGCCGCAGGTGTGAGCTTCGACGACATCGACGCCGTCGCGGTCACCGCCGGACCAGGGCTTGCTACCGCCGTACAAGTAGGGCTGGCCGCGGGCAAGGCATACGCCGTGGCCCTAGGCGTACCGCTGTATGGCGTACACCACCTCGCCGGGCACGCCGCCGTCGACGTTTTCGAACACGGGCCGCTGCCCGAGCGTTGCGTGGCCCTGATCGTCTCCGGCGGGCATACCTCCATCCTGCTGCTCGGTGATTTGGCCCGCGACCCGATCGTGCACCTGGGCGACACCGTCGATGACGCCGCCGGGGAGGCCTTCGACAAAGTCGCGCGCCTTCTCGGCCTGCCCTACCCGGGGGGCCCGGTCATCGACCGAGCTGGTGCAAGAGCAAGGCGACCCGAACGCGATCGCGTTCCCGCGCCCCATGACAGGACCGAAAGACCCGGTATACGGGTTTTCGTTCTCAGGGCTCAAGACCGCCGTGGCCCGCTGGGTTGAACGCCACCCCGGCCCCGTTCCGGTTGCCGATGTGGCCGCAAGTTTCCAAGAAGCCGTCGCCGACACTCTCACCCGCAAAGCCATACGAGCCTGCGTCGACCACGGTGTGGATACGTTACTCATGGTCGGCGGGGTAGCAGCCAACAGCCGCATCCGGGCCTTGGCCGAGGAACGCTGCGCCGCGGCAGGCATTCGACTGCGCGTACCCTCGCCGCGTTTGTGCACCGACAACGGGGCCATGATCGCCGCCGTGGGTGATGTGTTGGTGCGCTCCGGGGCTCCGGCCACAGACTTGTCTTTGGGCGCGCGCCCGTCGGTGGAACTCACCGGTGCGCTCGTCACTGGCGTGTGGCACCAACCCCACTAATCCACCCACCTCCACCAGCCAAACGCGTAGACTGGCCCCATACAGGGGGGTGAGTCAGTGGGGGCTGCCGACCAAGTTTTGCGCATGTGCGCTCTGCTGTTGGGGGAGGATCTAGGGCTGCGGATCCGCGCGTGGGACGGTTCTGAGGCCGGCCCGCCAGAAGCGGCGTGTCTGCAGGTGCGCTCCCCCCGGGCGATTCGTCGACTCATGTACCAACCCAACCAGCTAGGACTGGGACGGGCGTATGTGGCAGGTGAGATTGATGTCGACGGAGACTTGTTCGAGGTCCTCGAACAACTCGGGGATCGTGTGGAAGACAAGCCCTTGTCCTGGGGCGACAAAATCACCTTCATGCGTCTTGCCGCCGATGTTAGGCGGCATCGGCCCTCAGCCGAAACCTCCTCCTGAGGAAGTACGTCTTCGGGGAATCAAACACAGCCGAGAGCGAGATCAGGCCGCCATCCGTCACCACTACGATCTCGGCAACGACTTCTACCAGCTACTCCTTGGCCCTACCATGGTGTACTCGTGCGCCTACTGGGCCTCCGACGAATACACCCTGGAACAAGCTCAGCGCGACAAGCTAGACCTGATCTGCCGCAAATTGGGCCTTGAGCCGGGCATGCGACTGCTGGATGTCGGTTGCGGCTGGGGCGCTTTGGCTTTACACGCCGCCACCACCTACGGGGTCACAGCGGTAGGCGTGACTCTCTCCCCCAACCAAGTCACCTACGCCCGCGAGCAGGCCAGCGCACAGGGCATGACCGATCAGGTCGAGTTTCGGCTACAAGACTATCGGGATGTCACCGACGGCCCCTATGACGCGATCGCCAGTATCGGCATGGCCGAACACGTGGGCGAGAAGATGTATGCCACCTATAGCGCCCAGCTGTTTGATTTACTACGCCGAGGTGGACGACTTCTCAACCATCAGATCTCCCGCGCCCCGACCCCCACATCATCGCGCCCCTCCTTCATCAACTCCTATGTTTTCCCCGACGCGGATCTCAACCCGATCGGTACCACGATCTCCAGTTTGGAAAAAAGTGGCTTTGAGGTGCGCGACGACGAAGCACTACGCGAACACTATCCACGCACTCTTCGGGTGTGGGCGCACAATTTGACGACGCACTGGGACAAGGCTGTGGAATTGGTGGGCGCGGGCCGGGCCCGGGTGTGGCGGCTATACATCACCGCTTCGGCGTTGGCGTTTTCCCGAGGTGGCATTGGCATCAACCAGGTGCTGGCTGTGCGTCGCAGCCCGCAGGGCGATAGTGGGATGCCACCGACACGCCAAGAGTGGTTAGGTCTTCGGTGAGCACGGGCGTCATCGTATTGGTTCGTCATGGCGAAACTCATTGGTCTCGCACCGGTCGACACACCTCTACCACAGATATCCCTCTGACCCCTGCCGGTGAAGATCAGGCACGAGCGTTACGTGATGTTTTATCGAACTTCACTTTCGTGGACGTGCGGGTTTCTCCTCGCACTCGGGCCCTACGCACCGCCGAACTCGCCGGCCTCACCCCTAGTGTTGTCGATGCCGACTTAGTCGAATGGGATTACGGCGACTATGAGGGCATCACTACCGCCGAGATCCACCGCCAGCGCCCAGATTGGGACCTGTGGCGCGATGGTTGTCCACATGGCGAATCCCCCACCCAGCTAGGTGCGCGGCTCGATCGCCTCCTCGCACGCCTACGACCGCTCCTCGCCGAGGGCGATGTGGCACTCGTTGGCCACGGGCACAGCTCGCGGGTGTGCGCGGCCCGCTGGATCGATCTACCCGCTAGCGCGGGCGGGCTACTGCGCCTAGATACCGCGACAGTGTCGGTTTTGGGTTTCGAACGTAGCCGTCAGGTCGTCATACACTGGAACGCCCCACCACGGTTGTGAGCACGCAAGGCAGTACGCCAATATCGCTGCTAACCGTCCCTTGACGCGAAATAATCTGCTTATGACTCGCATCTGGCCGCGGTCATTCGCTGACCGACTGAGTGCTCCGTTACCCGCGTACCGCGATTTTGTGCGCATGTTCATGCGTGACGGGCTGCATCCTCGCGGGGAAACGTTAGCCGACGTGTCGCTTATTCCGATGCGCGTAGCGCCACTGCCGCAGGTCAGTGACAATCAAACAGCGATCACTTGGGTGGGACACGCCACCTTCCTCCTGCACATCGCGGGATTGACAATTTTGACTGACCCCGTCTGGTCGCGTCGTATTCCAGCCACGCCGGCCCGCTGGAATCCTCCGGGTGTGGCCTGGGAAGACTTGGCGCACATCGACGCTGTGGTGATCAGTCACAATCATTACGACCACTTGGACGCACCCACCATCAAACGACTACCTCGCACGACAGCCATGTTTGTTCCTGCGGGCCTGGGTCGTTGGTTTCATCGACGTGGCTTCACCGAGATCACGGAACTGGACTGGTGGGAGTCGGCGAAGTTCAACAGTTTGCGTTTTGATTTCGTTCCCGCGCACCATTGGAGCCGTCGGGGCCTGTGGGACTGCGTTCGCAGTTTGTGGGGCGGCTGGATTTTCGACCAGCGGATATATTTCGCCGGCGATAGCGGATATGGCCACCATTTCGGCGACATCGCTCAGCGCTATCCCGGTTTGGATATCGCCATGATGCCGATTGGCGCCTACAGTCCGCGGTGGATTATGCGTTCAGTGCACATGGATCCTCCCGAAGCCGTCACGGCCGTGGGAGACCTGGGTGTCAGACGTATGATTCCCATGCATTGGGGCACCTTCGGTTTGACTCCCGAACCTGTCTTGGAACCGTGGCGTGAAGTACGCCGGGCGTGGACCGAGTCAGGCCGGCCGCGAGAAGACGTGTGGGATATGGCGATCGGGGAGTCACGGATTTTGTGACTGTCGCTGGCTCGCGTCCGGCTCGTATTGCGGCCAGGGTTCCACCGCCACCTGAGCCATTGGCCAACGTGGATCAATGTCACGGTCAGGGAACCGCGACGCTATATAGGACATGCGTTCGCCATACCACGCGGCTTGCTGAGTGTTGAGATCAACTAAAGACATGGCGGCCACGTGCGGATACCGGGCCGCGATCGCGATCGACAGATCAAGACAGGCACTCGCGTCGGCGTCAGCCCGGTGCGGGCCGGGGTGGGTCACGCCGTAGAAAGCGCACACCGCCTCCAACGTTCGCCCACCCGAACGAAACCTGTCAACATGGCGATCCAACACTAAAGGATCGATGACTAGCAGCCGATGACCAGGAGTTCTCTCCGCCAGGGACGCAAGCCCATGGCGCAGAAGTTCACACCCTAACAACGTCAAGTCATACACCGCGTTGTAGATGACGATCGCGACACCCGCTCGCACATACCCGGCGAGAGTCTCGGCGATGACATCAAGCGCCCACCGTGCGTCTTGTCCATGCTCCCGGGCATGTTCGGTGGTGATGCCATGGGTCGCTATGGCCTCGGCGGGAATGTCGACGCCGGGATCGACAAGAAAGTCCACAGTGTTACCCGAGGTGTCTCGAACACACGCCGAGACTATCCGGTCGATACTGTGCCGCACACCCGTACTTTCGACATCGAAAGCCGCCAAGGGTCGCCGGTGCCAACCATCATGTTCGCCAACGCCGGGTGCGCGGGGCGCGGGAACACAATGACTGTGGTAGGTGACCCAACGGCCACTAGCCTTCGTCAACGAACCCGCACCAGCGGGCACGTCTCGAGCACACGTGCCACACGACCCGGGATATTTGTTCACTGCCATCGTTCAGCTCAGCTGACCAGACTCACGCGTTGACAACGCTGCACCCACATCGCACACCCGCAACCATCCGCGGCCCTCACCTCGCCGAGCGTGTGCACGCGCACGCTCTATGATTCTGGAACATGTCTAGCGTCGAGGCTCCCCTCACACGACCATGCACGCATTGCGGTCAGCCCGTTGCGCAGTCCACGGCTTCAGGTCGACCTTTCCAATATTGCCAAGACAACAACCAGGCGTGCTTACGCGCGGCTCGCAGTACCCGTCAACGCGAACGCAGCTCCCCTGGCCTGGCCGGACAGGTCACCAAAGCCTGGGAGATGGTCGAGCGCATGGAACTGGCCGCCACGGATTTAGCCACCGCCCTCGCGGCGGAACTGTCACCCTCGGGTGTGGAACGTCAAACCGCCGAGATCCGGGCGGAGGCCGCCGCGGCCATCGCCGCCGCACACACCGAACGCGACGAGGCCCAAAAAGCCACACGTGCGGCACGCGAACAAGCACACGCCGCCCACGCGGCGATGATCGAAGCCAAAGCCGAAGCGGCGAAGGTATACGAACAAGCCGAGCGCGATGTGGCCACGGCACACGCCAAGGCCGAACAAGCCGCCACGCACGCACGATCAGCCACCGAGCGAGCCGAAGCCGCGGTCGCCGAGGCCCAACAACGGGTGCGGCACAGCGAATTGGCCCAGTCGGCCGCCGAGGAACAACGCGATCAGGCACGAAACGCGGCGAGCGCCGCCGAAGCGATCCGGCGCGAAGCACTCAAGGAACGCGATCACGCCCGGGCCGAACGCGATGCCGCTCGCACGCGACACGATGACGTTCGCGCCCAGTTGACGCGGCCAACCAGGCCCGCGATGAGCTACGCGAGGCCCGTGACGCAGCCTTGGGTGAACTCGCCGAGGTTCGCGCCCAGTTGCGTGAGGCGGCGGGTGCCCTGACCCAAGCCACGACGTTGGCCCAGCGGCGGGAGAGCCAACGAACCGAGGCAGTTGATCAACTCGAGGCCCTGCGGGTCAACCACCGCGCGACCGAGCAGGCCCTGGCCCAGGCCAACGAACGGCTTGACCGGGCCGCCTCCGCGCGAGCGGAGGCGGTGGCGACCTTGGCCCGCGCCGAGGCGGCCTGGGCCACAGAACGTCTCAGCGCTTCGGCTCAGATCGCTCATTTGACCGAGCAGGTGTCGAATTTGGCGACGGCGTTGGCGCACCTGGGGTCCGTGGGCTCAGCGCCGCGGGGACGCGATGACACGGCGAGTGTGGTTCGCGGACACTCACGGGCAATGATGCAATATGCGACACTCGATAATCGGACATGTGACTTATGGGCACGTTCGTACGCGGACCCAATTGATCACTTCGCCGCCGCGAACGAGCTAGGCTCGACAAGCCGGTTCGCGGCAGCTCGTCTGGCGACATACCCTAGAGGGGAATGATCGCAGACCAAGATCGTTTCATTTGTTGTACACGCACCACAGCCGGAGGGAAAGCCAATCATGGGCGAGCGCATGCTGCGCGGCAGCCGCCTTCGGAGCCATCAGCTACGAGTCCGACCGCAACACTGAACTGGCGCCTCGGCAGACCCGCGAATACCTGTGCGCCAGAGGCCACCAGTTCGAGGTGCCTTTCGCCGTAGACGCCGAGGTGCCCCCTATCTGGGAATGCAAATCCGATGGCACGGTCGCCCGACTGGTCGACGGAGATCGAGCCAGAGTCGAAGAAGGCCAAACCGCCACGAACCCACTGGGACATGCTGCTCGAGCGGCGCTCCATGTCTGAACTAGAAGACATCCTCAACGAGCGCCTCGACGAAGTACGTAGCCGCCGAGGTGGCCGAAGCGTATAGACCACCACGGGTGGGGCCGACCTAAGGCCGGGCCCCACCCGTGAACTCATCCATGACGTTGGCGACCGACACGCATGTCATCGCATGGTCACCCGTTGGCGTTTGACCGCCCCAGTGAGAAGTCGTCTCATTAGGTGGATAACAAGGCGGAGGAGCGGCAGCTTGCTGGGCGAACAAGTGCCGAGAACGCGGTAGGCTGAGTCGACTTCTGGATTTCTCCCTCGATGGGAGGTTGCTCGCCGCCTGTACGACTGTGTTTGATTTTGACGACTGGGGGCCGAAGAACTCCCCCATCCGCGGCCCGCCCCAGCGACGGTCGGCCACCTTCTCCACCAGGCTCCGGACAACACCACGCGTCGGCGGGATGATCATCAAAAGTCCGATGATGTCGGAGACGAAACCCGGGTATGAGCATCAGCATCCCACCGGATACCACCAACAGCCCGTCAACGACCCGCCGGCCCGGCGCCTGGCCGGAGTTCGCCGCAGCCTGGAATGACTGCCACGCCCGGCGACCTTCTCGACGCAGCAACCAAGCACCCGCAACCGATGTGGCCAGCAGCAGCAACACCGCCAGCCCGCACCCATGAGGTTGGCCACGGCGATGAAAGTCACAATCTCCAGACCGGCGAGTGCGCTAAGCGCCACGACGGTCACCGCGAGGGTACGCATACAAGACCTAACACCGGCGGTGGGGCACTACTTCCCCACCGCACGTGCTCCATGACCTCGACAGTCTCAGACCTTCTTGCGATCGCGACCCCCCAGGCGGTCACGAATCCCCCACATGGTGACTTTGACAAGGGCTTCTCGAATGATGGAGCCGCTCATCTTGGAAACCCCGTGCACCCGCTCATGGAAGGTGATAGGCACCTCGACAAGCTTGCAGCCGGTTTTATACGCCCGGTAGGTCAAGTCGATCTGGAAGCAGTAACCGTGAGAGATCACCGACCCCGAAATCAATCTTGTCGAGAACCGGTAGGCGATATGCCCGATAACCGCCAGTGGCGTCGTTGAGCGGCATACCCAAAACGATACGCGTGTACATATTGCCACCACGGGACAAAAACAACCGCCGCTTAGGCCAGTTCACCACCGAACCGCCAGGAATATACCGCGAACCCAACACCCCATCGGCCTCACGCAAAGCATCCAGGAGACGAGGCAACTGCTCAGGAGCATGCGAGCCATCGGCATCCATTTCCACAACAGCGTCGTAGTCATGGTCCTTGGCCCAGCCAAAGCCCGCGATATAGGCCGCACCCAAACCTTCCTTACCGGCACGATGAAGCACGTTCGACCTGCGGATCAGCCTCAGCCAACCCATCGGCCACGGCACCGGTGCCATCTGGGCTGTTGTCATCGGCGATGAGGATGTCTACCTGAGGAGTGGCCCGGCGCACCCGGTCGACGATAAGCCGGATGTTTTCCAGCTCGTTGTACGTCGGGACCACCACAAGGACCCGCCCCACTCCCGGGATAGCCCTTCTCCGCCGGCAACGACGGTGTGGTGTTTTCGGTCACGCTTCCTCCTCATCGGTGCGACTTTAGTCGAGCCTGCCGGCGTAGCCAGGCGGCGGCGATGAGTCCGCCAACGCCAACCCGGTCACAATCGCCTCAGGCGTGCCCCCCAGCCTAGTCGCCGGAGTCAGAACGGTTTTGAGGTGTGTCTGTCTGGTCACCACAGCTTGGGTGTTAAACGGCGTCGAGGCATACGCACGCCCATCGCTGGTGACAAACGCAGAGATTCCGACAGTGGAGGCCATCAAGCCCGTCACGGCCATGCTCAACTGATCGCAGGCGCACCATAGCCAGCTGCTGAGCTGCCTCGGCGGTATCGAAGGTGGCGTTATTGCGTTTGCGTAACCAGCAGCTGGGCACCACCGGTCACGGTGTCTCGACGATCGAGTCATAGGCGACCTCGAAACAAATCGCATCCCCCAACACGGATCGGGCCACTATCCGATGAGCTAGTGAAAACCCCGGCCCGGTCACCGGCCACAAAATCGGCCCGCACTAAATCAGCCTTGTCAGTAATGGCCCGCACAACGGGACGTAAAGGAATGTATTCAGCAAAAGGTACCGGATGGCGTTTGTCGTAACGCTGCACGGGTCCAACCCCCGGCACCCACAACAACGCCGAATTACGCACCCGCCCATCGGCGGCATCAACCACCGCGCCCACCAAAATCGGCACACCGATCGCCGAAGCGGCCCGATCGATAGCCCAACCGCGCATCAGGATTGGCATACGGATCAATATCTGAAGAGTTCTCCGGCCACACCACCACATCCGGGCGCCCCACCCGACCCGCATCAACCTCCGCGGCCAAGCGCACAGTGGCCTCGACATGGTTATCCAAGACAGCCCGACGTTGCGCGTTGAAATCAAGACCCAACCGCGGCACATTGCCCTGAACAATCGCGACATCCGACCCCGCGCCCAGTCTCAGCCGAACCCACCGGCATCACCAGCCCCACCGCGACCACCACAAGTGCCCCAGCCACCGCCGCCATCGAACGCGGCGACCGATACCACAACAGCCACCGCCAACAGCCCGCCAGCCAAAGCCACAACCCAGGTCACCGCAGGCGCGCCCCCCAGCCACGCCACCACAACGTAGGCGCATCAGCCTGACTAAAGGCCAACCTTCCCCATGGGAAACCCCCAAACGGCTGCCGGGAACGCAACGCCTCCTCGCCACCCACAAGCACGCCACCAGCAGCGGCCACGTCCACCCGTAACGCTCAACCAGGGGAGTCACCGCGGCCGAAGCCCAGCACCCGACAGGCCCACGTACAGCCCCTGAAACGCAGCCAACAGCAGCCACGGCCACCACCCGACCTGCAACCCCGCCAGCTCAACAACGGAATGAAAAACACACACCCGGCCAGCCACCCCAACCCACCGGCGACCAGCAACCGACGCCCCCGCACAGCCACCGCCAGCAACGCCACCCCCAGCGGCGCGAGCCACCACAACCCAAACGGCGGAAACGACAGCAGCAACAATCCGCCAGGCCACGACACTGGCGACCAACACGACAAGCGCGGATAACCGCGGCGAAGACCTAAAATCGGTCACATGCACCCCAAGGGCCGGCCATCAACAACCGCCTCGCATCACGGTCAGCGAGCCGACACAGTAGGAGGAGAAAACTAGACATCATCGTATTACCTCCGCCGCACAGCTCAGACCCGACTCAAAGCTCACATCTCCCAGATATGCCCTATACGCGCGATGGGCGGGACACGACATATGTCGCGTCCCGCCCTCCCCCGGTAATCTTGGCCGATGCGACAGGACATCGAGACACCCTCGGACCAGACTGAAACGAGCTGGATACCCGCGGCAGGCTGTTGTCTACTGGTTGCCCCGCCGCCCTCTGGCACGAAACCCGCATAGCCCAGCCACCCTCCCCCTTGTGGACCTGGCCGCGCGGACAACGCGGACAATCGCCGCCTCGCCCACCAGAAGAAGAGCTCAGGTCAGGAGAACTGCCTTACACAGTAGGACGTAAAAAACGTAAACAGAACCAACTCAGACGCGCTTGTCTTCTCACGAAATTCATCACCGCAATCGGCGTGTCAACGGCGTGTCGAGGCATTATTTTCGCCACGCCCACCAAACACTCCCACCATGACACCCAGTGCACTGTGCACCCACACGCTCAACTCAATAGCTCAATCTCAGATTCACAGCACATTAGCGGTAACTTTCTCCACAGCTTGTGCACACAATCCACAATCTCATACTGTCTCATCATCAGAAACAAGTAACGGCCAACCAACAAATCACATCACCATCGACACCATCAACATTGCCTGTCGACGAATACACCGATGGCCCTTTCAACGAGCACAACCCACCACCCGCTCAGTGACACGCTGCGCACGCGCGAACGGCCGCCCCGAAGCAGCATCCGCCACCAACTCCACACCCACCAGCAGGCCACGCCCACGCACATCCCCCACATGCGCACACCCCGCCAACCGCCGCCGCAAGCCCTCCAACAGCCGCCGCCCACACACACCAATGGCGCCTCCACCAGCCCCTGATCACGCAACACGCGTAACACCACCCAACCCGTGGCCGCACCCACCGCGTGATGAGAATACGTTGAACCCGAGTTCGTGAAACCACCAGCACCGATCGTGGCGTACACCTGGAAGAACACACCGCCAAACCCAACGGCCAATAACCAAAAGTTCGCCCCTTACCCGCCACTAAA
>CAWFLT010000017.1:0-684587 GCA_963816795.1 uncultured Acidobacteriota bacterium
TGCGAATCAACGTGGTCTTGCCGGAGCCAGCCTCGCCGATGAGCAGCGTGATCCCTTTCCGGCTCGACACACCGTACTCGAGGTTGCTGAGCACCTCGCGATGCGCTTCGGTCAACACCAGATACCGGGGATTCGGCGTCAGGTCGAACGGCCGCTCCCGGAATCCGAAGAATCTTTCGTACATCAGCGCCTCACCGCACGAACGTATACACGAGCACGGCCAGGCAGACCGCGACCACGGAACCGAGACCCGTATCAGCACGAGCTTCCACCGGAACGACTTGCGCCGCTCCGCCTCGGACAGCATCACCGGCACCACCGCGAGCACCGGCAACGACAGCACGCGAATGATCTCGTCGTCGGTCTTGAAGCTCAAATCCCGGGTATTGAGCAGCGCCACGAACGCCAAGCCGACGCCGAGTCCGATCACCATCCCCATCATGTTGATCAGCTGCCGATCCGGCTTGAACGGGCGCTCGGGAACCCGGGCGGCATCGAGCAGCGTGAACTGCTCGCCGATCTGACGGCGCTCGAGATTGGCGGCCAGCTTGAGTCTCGCGTTTCGCCAGCAGGCTCGCGTCCTGGGCGTTCAACTGTGTGTCGTCGCGAGTAATGTTGGTCATCTCCGACTCTACCGCCGGCGTCGCGTCGATACGCGCCTGAAGCTTCATCGCCTCGCCGCGCAAACGCTTTTCTTCCACCAACTTCGAATTCATCTGCAGGTTCAGCTGGTGAGTTTGGCCCGGATGGACGCGATGCGATTGCGCCGCGCCAACTCGGCCGGCGGAACGACTTGAACCGTAGACCGACTGACCGGCTGCTGGAGCGCCTCATCTTCGGCCTTCTTCTCCCACTCGGCGATCTGCTTCTTCACCGCGATCACGTCGGGATGGCCTGACAGGTACTTCCGGGCCTCGAGATCGGCCAGCCGGGCCTTCCAGAAGTTCAGGACCTGGATCGGGCCGCCCACGGGATTGCCGTCGGCCCCCACAGTGACCTGCGGGGCCACCTCGAGCGGCTGACCGACGTCGCCGGCACTCTCCACATCGGCCAACTGCTTCTCGAGGAGCAGGCGGCGGTTCTGATCGTCGTGGATCTGCTGCACAATCGACTGAATCTCGAGCGCGTTGTTCGTAAACGCCTGCAGATTCGACTCGAGCTGCGTCGGCAGCGAGCCCGCGCGCGCGTTGCGATACTCTTCGACCTTCTTCTCGCTCTCCTGCAAGCGGCGGCGAACGTCCTCGACCGAGCCGTCGAGAAACTGCGTGGCGTTGTCGGCAACGTTCTCGCGGTAGCGGTTGCTCTCGTCGATGAACATCGACGCCAGCCGTTCGGTCACCTGCTTGACGATCTGGGGGTTGCGCCCGATGTAGCTGATGGTGAACGCGTCGCCGCGTGTCAGGATGTTCACCTGGATATCACGCGTCATCTTGTCGACGACGTCCTGCAGAGATGCCATTCCGGCGCTCGGCCTGGTACAGGTTGAACTCCTCGATGAGCCGCTCGAGCCGCGTCCGACTCAGAATCTTGGCGCGAATCGTACCCAGACGATCTTCAATGCGTGTCGTCACGGTGGCCTTGACGTCGACTCCGGAACGCGCTGCGGCTCGACGAGAATCATTGTCGAGGCCTTCAATAGTCCGGCAGCTTGCGGGCGACGGCAGCTGTAGGACGCGGAGACGATGGCAAACGGCACGAGCAGCAGCCAGATGCGCTTCTTGGCAAGCCGTAACAGATCTTCGGGTTTGTATTTCTTACCTGGAAGCATTGGACCTCCGTCCCTGCTGCATGATCGGCGCCCAGAGCCGCACGTATGCCATGATGCCTTCCCGCTCGGCGAAGTTGGGGAGGCCTGCCGGCAACACCACGCCGTCCTGATACCGGTATCGATAGTACGTGTAGCTGAGATTGAACGCGACGAACTGGTTCAAGGCCACGCCTGAGCTTGCCGTCGCATAGTAGTTCCAGAACCCGCTGCCACCGCCCGAAAATCCGACATCGCCTCGCGATCCGCCGACCGCGGTCTGCACCTGGATCCGTCGACTCAACAAGCCCGAGATCCCAGCTGACACCCAGTCGGAAAACGTGGGCTGGCCCAACAGGTCGGAGAACTGAACCGTCCTCGAGTAGTTGAGGCTGCTGCTCCAAGTACGGGCGAGCTCGTAGCTGAGCACTGCGGATCCCACCGCGTCATACCTGGCGTCGTCGGCATTTCGCGTCGTCGTGAATCCGGTCGTGAACGCCAATGTCGTGCGGCGCGAGAGAGAAATGGCCCGGTTGAAATCGAGGCCGCCGTCGAGGCCGTCGCCTTCGTATCGCTGACGATTGTCGGCTGGCCCAGACTCGTTACTCGTGCGGCTATATCCCAACCGGGCCGAAAGACCTTTTCCGATTGCATAGGCGAGGCTGGCTTTCGCAATACGGGTCCACAGATCGAATTCGCCTGACGTCGAGTCGCTGCGACTGACATCGTAGCTCGCCGTTAAGGACAGCCGACTCGTGAAGCCTTGTGTAAACGCAATGGAGCCCGTCTGACTGGCGTGATCTTCGACGCGGGCTCCGAGCGTATCGTCGATCGTGACCGGCGGCTGGCCGATGGGCGGCGGCTGAAACGGCGAGAATCCGCCGAGCGCTACTTCGGCGAGAACCAGACCCCGTAGCTCGCAAAGACTTGCGATCTCCCACTCAATCTGAACGTTCCGCTGACGCTCGTCCCAAAGGCGTTTGCGATCTGCGTCTGCAGCGTCGTGAAGTAGCTCGTCCCACCGGAGACCGACGCCGAAAAAGTCGCACGCTCGCGGCCGAGGCTGTAGTTGAGGCCCCCGGAGAGCTGCGCATAGGTGCTGCCCTTCCCTGCCGTCGGATCGGACGGCGCATAGTCTCCCGTTCCGGTGAGCACGTTCCCGTCGTCACCCCCACCAAGCGATAACGACGCCGTCAGGCTCTGCTCGTACTCGCTGCTTCCCGCCGCCGCCGAACAGACCTCGATACGGCCGCTCGGGCCGCGAGATTTGGGCAAACGCCGGCGCGGCCGCGAGCGCAGCCAGCACGAGCACGAGGAAGGGCAGGCGGGTCTTCATGCCTATTGCTTGACGAGCACTTGATCGCGAGGCATGAGGTAGATCAGGTTCTTCGCGAGGTTCTTCCCCTTCTGAAGATCCTCATAATTGACGATGATCGTCACCGGCTGGCCGTCGGGCTTCTTCTCGGAGCCGCGAATCACCATGATCTCTTTCTGCTTGGCGAACTCCAGCAGGCCACCGGCGACGGTGATGAGGTGCGTGATCGTCATGCCGGCCGTCAGCTCGTACTCGCCGGGTTTGTTGACGGCGCCGGTCGATGTAGACCCGCGGCTCTGATCTGCTTGACGCCGACCGACACGACGGCGTCGGCAATGAGGTTCTTTGCCGCCAGCGCCGCCGTGATCTTCGTCCGCAACTCCTCGACCGTCAGACCCGCGGCCTGCATTTCGTTGACGAGCGGCACGGTGACCTTGCCATCCGGCAGGACGACGATCTCGATGCTGAGGTCCTTCTCGCGCCAGACCGAAATCGTCAACACGTCATCGACGCCGATGACGTATCCGGTCGGCGGCGCTGGCATGACGGGCGCCGCGGGTCCATTCGGCTTCGTCGTGGCCGGCGCCGGCGGACCTTGCGGCGTCGCCTGCGCCTGCAACGCGGCCGATGACATCGCGACGGCAGCGGCGAGCACGAACGTCGTCAGTCTGTGAGTGGTGACGGGCGGCAGATTCGCTGAGCGGCTCTCATCTACCGGTACTCCTTGAACGGCAGCTGACAGTCGTGCTTCCGCAGGAAGTTCAGGAACCGCTTGTAGTCGCGCGACTCCATGTTGAACAGCCGCAGCACGATCTTGTAGTTGCCGCGCGCCTCTTCGAGGCCCTTGTGCACGAGGTCGCGCACGTTGCGCCGCGTGATCTCGCGGTTCATGTAGAGCGGATACACCGCGGTCCAGAACGACTCGCGCTCTTCGATCAGCTTCTTGAACAGCTCGTCGGCGACCGTGCGCCGGCGCTCGCGCCGCGGCCGCTGCCCGAGTCGCCGGGCGCCCGGATCTCCGGCGGCAGATCGTCGAGCTGGACGACCTCGCGGCGGCCGGTCACGACCAGCCGCTCGATCACGTTCTCGACCTGGCGGACGTTGCCCGGCCAGGCGTACTCGCAGAGCGCGGCCATCGCCTCCGGCGAGATCGCACGCACGGGGCTGTGCATGTGCCGCTGCCGTTCCCGTTGCCGTTCTCGGCTGCGTGAACGTGTAGCGGTCAGGAAGTGCTCGACGAGCAGCGGAATGTCTTCGCGGCGCTCGCGCAGCGGCGGCACGACGATGTGAATGACGTTGATGCGGTAGAAGAGATCCTCGCGGAACTGGCCCTGCGCGATCAGGTCGCGCAGGTTGCGGTTGGTCGCCGCCATCACGCGCACGTTCGTCGCGCGCGCCACCCGCTCGGCGCCGACCTTCTGGATTTCGCCGGTTTCGAGGAACCGCAGCAGCAGGCCCTGCATGCGCAGCGTCATCTCGCCGATTTCGTCGAGGAAGATGGTGCCGTTGTCGGCCATCTCGAGCTTGCCCGGCTTGTCGCGATAGGCGCCGGTGAAGCTGCCCTTCACGTGACCGAACAGCTCGGACTCGAGCAGCGTTTCGGGAATGCCGGCGCAGTTGACCGGCACGAACGGCCGCCGCGCGCGCGACGCTGGCAGTCGTTGATCGCCCGGGCGACGACTTCCTTGCCCGAGCCGCTCTCGCCGGTGATCAGGACCTTGGCGTCGGAGCGCGCGACGCGCTCGACCTCCGCCTTCAGGTCCTGAATCGCCTGGCTGGTGCCGATCAGTTGAACGTGCCCGTCTGTCTCATCATGTTCCTCGCGGGCGACTACCGCTCCGACCGAGACGTCAGCCTACGTGGCATTCCTAGTGCAAACCGCTGTCCCGGATACTTCGGCCGGCAGAAGCCTGCTGCTATCTCAGCTGAATCCAGGCAACTTAGCTGGATGTCACGTCCGACGCGTGTCGCCGGTCGAAGCGCCTGGAAGTTGCGCTGACGCAGACATACTTGCGAGAACAAAGTCCGCTATCTGGCAGACTTTCGTGACTCCGTAAGGACGGCCAAAGACTGCCATCGGCTGCAGGATTGCCGATCTGACATCGCCTGTAACTATTTATGTACATCGTGTGACTTGTCGACCGATTGGTCAAGTACTGTGGCGTTGACGCCAGTCTCGCTGATGCCGATAGTATCGCGTTTCGCCTGACGCAAGTCGCTGCGGGCGCCGTCGATCAGAAGAGGATCGCATTGCATTGGCAGTCAGTTCGCAGATCCCAGAAGTTCGCCTCATCGGCCACAGCGAGGCCATCCGCGCGCTCGAGGCCGACATCGACTCGCGCCGCGCGGTCGGACGCGAAGGTGCTGATCACCGGCGAGACCGGCGTCGGCAAGGAAGTCGTCGCGCGCCTGATCCACCACCGCAGCGCCCGCGCGGCCGCGCCGGCTCGTCACGCTCAACTGCGCCGGCCTGCCCGACTCGCTGCTCGAGTCGGAGCTCTTCGGCCACGTGCGCGGCAGCTTCACCGGCGCGTACCGCGACAAGCCGGGCCTGCTCGAGATGGCGCCGAACGGCACGGTGTTCCTCGACGAAGTCGGCGAGATGAGCACTGCGCATGCAGGTCGTGCTGCTCCGCTTCCTCGAGACCGGCGAGATTCAGCGCGTCGGCGCCGACCGCTCGCACACGCGCGTCAACGTGCGGCTCATCACCGCGACCAATCGCGACCTGCAGGCGCAGATCGCCGCGGGCGCCTTCCGCGAGGATCTGTACTTCCGCCTGAACGTCATCCGCATGTCACATCCCGCCGCTGCGCGAGCGCGCCGAGGACATGCCGCTGCTCGTCGAGTCACTACCTGCGGTGCTTCAGCGCAGATCGCACAAGGTCGCGCCGCCGGAGATGTCGCGCCGGACGCGATGGACGCGCTCGCTGGCGTACCGCTGGCCCGGCAACATCCGCGAGCTGAAGAACGTCGTCGAGCGCATCGTGCTGAAGACCGCGCGGCCGCGTGCATCCGCGCCACGTCGATCTGCCGCCCGACGTGGTTCGCGCGGCCGTCGCGCCGGCCGGCTGCGCCTCAGCCGGCCGGCTGCGAGCCGCTGCCAGTCGCCTCGCCGCGCCGACGAGCTCGACGGCGCTGATGCTCGAGCAGCGGCGAGTCGTTCTGGTCGGCGGTCTACCCGCTGTTCATGTCGCGCGACCTGACGCGCGCCGACCTGCGCCAGATCGTCCAGATCGGTCTCGAGCACACGAACGGCAACTACCGCCTGCTCGTGCAGCTGTTCAACATGCCGACCGACGACTACAAGCGCTTCCTGAGCTTCCTGCGCAAGCACGACTGCCACCTGCCGTTCCAGCGCTTCCGCGCCGCACCCGCACGTCTGCACTCGCAGCCGCAGACCACGGGCGCACTGGCAAAGGCATAGACAGATCCTTCAACCACGAAGGGCACGAAGCGGACGAGGGACACGCTACACTCGGGCCGAGCGGCGCGCTCGACGACCGACCATAATGGGCGATACGTTGTCGTCCTTGCTCTCGCACGTGCGTGCGGCGATCGACCGGTTGCCTCGTGCCGTCACGGCTCTGGCGATGTTCATCGCCGTCGCCTTCCTGACCCGCGCGCTCTTCCTGCGCGACGACATCCTTGGCCCTGACGAGTCGTCGTATTTCATCGCGGCCGGTGAGATGCTCCAGCACCGGCTCCTCTACACCGACGTCGCCGACAACAAGCCACCACTCATCTACTTCTACTACGCGTGCGCCCAGCTGTTGGGAGCCGACGACCTGTTTGGCGTCCGTCTGTTGACGACCCTTGTCACCGTCCCGCTGACAGCCCTCGCCGCATCAGCGTTCTATCAGCATGATCGACGAGGCGTGGTCGCAGGCCTGCTGTTCCTGGTCTACAGTGCCGCCTACGACGCCAGCGAGATGCTGTCGGTCAACTGCGAGATCGTCATGCTGTTGCCGCTCGGATGGGCCCTCGTGATGGTTCGAGAGCCTTCCCGGTCCAGTAACCCACGTGCCGTTCTTTACGCGGGGCTTCTGCTCGGCATCGCAACGCTCGTGAAATACCAGGCCATCTTCTGGCTTCCGGCGATTGGCCTCTCCCTCGTGCTCGCTCGACGCGGCTCTGGCCGATTGCGGCAGGCGGCGACGCTTGGAACGTTGGCCGCGGGTCTCGCTGTAGCGATCGCTATTACGTGTGGCGTGTTCTGGCTCGCGGGAGGCATGGAAGGATTCTTCTACTGGAACGTGACTCAGAGTTTCGAGTACCTGGTGAACCCGACGACGCCGTCAGAAGCATTGGGACGCGCCGCGAGGCGGTTCGGGCCATTTCTCGTCGTCACTGCGCCGTTGTGGCTGGGATGGCGCCGGTCTGCCGGTGAGGGGGCGTACCAGACTCGGCTGCTCACCTGGATCATCGCCAGCACGCTCGTCGCCTGTGCACTCGGCTTCCGTTTCTTTCCGCACTATTTCATCCAGCTGTACTGGCCGCTCGCTGTTGCGGCGGCGCCTTACATCGAACGCGTCACGCGAGCGCCGCGAGAACGCGTTGGCACGGTCGTGGCGGCATACTCGCTCGCCGCACTTCTGGCGTTCACGGCCTTCAATGCTTTCTCCTACCTCCGCGCCCCCCAAGACAGCAATGCGGTGTCTCAGCGTGTGGCGTCCCGGCTGAAAGCTGACGCGTGTTACGGCGACAAGGCCACGCTCTTCGTGTGGGGCCTGAACCCGGTGTTCTACTACCATGCGCGGCTGCCTGTGGCGAGTCGCCAGTTCTTCCCGGCTTTTCCGCTGGTCCGCTATTACGCGGGAAACCCCACCGCCACCGCCGCCGCCCGCCTGGACACTCCACGGATTCCGGAGCAGGGAGACCGCCACTGGCGGTGGCTCCTGGCCGACCTCTCGGCCCACCCACCGACATACATCGTCGACACCGCACCTGCCGGGCTCACCGTCTGGCGCTACTTTCCTCTAGAGGATTACCCCGCGCTCTGGCGTATCGTCCGCACCAGCTACGAGCGTCTGGACACGGTCAACGGCGTCGAGGTCTACCGGCGCGTCTCGTGCGGGTAGGACCGAGACGACGGTGCGCGTTGAGGCTGTTCCCCAACTGCCTTGCCCTCGGGCGACATCTGTAGCATCGTTCAAGCTCATGCCGGACACGGGGCAACACGCCCGCACGCGATTCGAGCGTGTCATGCAGGCGGCGTGGACCGGGACCGGACCCGGCATGCAGAGCGTGGGCGCGACGGCCGTTCGCCTGAGCGCCGTTCCTCTCAGCTTCCTGATCCAGTGGATGGCGGCACGGCGACTGGGAGCCGCCGGCTACGGACAGTGGCAGGCGATGATCGCGATGATCGACCTCCTCAGCTTCGCCGGGACGCTCGGCTTGGACAACGCGGGCATCCGCTTCGCGGCCCAGTACCGCCAGCGGGCACTGTGGGCACTGCTCAACGGCCTGCACGTCGCGGTCCTGGGTCTCGGTATCGGCGCAAGCGTGCTGTTTGGCGGCGCCTGGCTCATCACCAACAGCACCTGGCTCCGCCAATGGCCGCAGGGCGTCGTCGTTCTGGCCTGCGGGTTGCTCGCCACGTCCGTGGCGCTCGAGCTCTCGACATTCCTTCTGCGCGGACACGGCCGTCACATGCTCTCGGCTGCGTTGCTGCACCTGGTGCGCCATCTCGGCGTCCTCGCGCTGGTTGGAACCTCGACGCTCGGGCTGATGCCGCCGCCCGCGCTGGCCTGGCTGATCGGCGCGCAGGTGCTCAGCACCACGATCGCCGCGGCGGTCGCAACGGTCGCGCTCGTGCAGACGATTCCGCGCCAGCTGCGTCGCACGCGTGCCTATGATCTCGCCGCATGGCTGCACGTCAGCGCACCGCTGTGGATTGCGGCGGCCGCCGCGATGGTCCAGGTCAACGCCGGCTTGCTGATCGTGCAGCGCTTCGCGCCCGCCGCCGACGCCGGCGCCTTTGCCGCCGCGCAGCGAATCGCCGGCTTCGTGGGTTTTGCCACAATCCTCATTGCGCTGACGGCGACCCCTCGCATCGCCATCGCGCACGCCGCGCGCGATCGACGCGAAGTCGGCAGGCTTGTCGGCAGAACGACCTGGGTCAGCGTGGGCGGCGGCACGCTGCTGTCGCTCGCGATCGTATTGGGCTCGAAGCCGCTGCTGGGCAGCCTGGGCTCCGAGTTTGCCGCGCAGCCGTACCTGCTCCTGGTGCTGGTCCTGGCCGCGTGGATGGCATGCTGGAGTCAAGGCGCGATCGCCGCGCTGTCGATGAGTGGAGGAGAACGTCCGTTGGCGGCGGTGTTGACATGCCTGACGATCTCGTTTCTGACGCTCACGTACTGGGGCGTGCGAACGGGTGGCGTGACCGGTGCGGCGAACGCCGCCGGGCTGAATGCCGCGCTCTCGCAAGTGGCCCTGGTGACGCTGTACTATTCGTGGCGCCGGTCGACACGGGATGGCGGGCCACCCTTGCACAATGACGGCTCTTCCCCGGACTGATCGGAGACGCCCGCGTGCCCCTTCTGTTTCAGTCCGCGTTCTGGCTGTGCGTCGCCGCCACGACCGCGTCGTACGTCCTCTATCCCCTCGTCGTCTGGTGGCTCGCGCAGCGTCGTCATCCGCACGCGGCCTCTCAATTCCCGGCCGGCGCCGAGCTCCCGTCCGTGACGATGGTCGTGTGCGTCTACAACGAGCAGGCCGTCATCAACGCGAAATTGACGAATGCCTTCGAGCTCGACTATCCCCATGATCGTTTTGATGTGCTTCTCATCTCAGACGCCTCGACCGATCAATCCGCGGAGATTGCCGACCGGTTTCCTTCACAGGCCGTGACCGTGGTTCGACTGGCGAATCGGGTTGGGAAGTCGCGCGCGCTGTCGCAGTACGTGCCTCGGACCCGTGGCGAGGTGACGCTGTTCACCGACGCGAACTCGCTGTTCGATCCGCACGCCCTCAAGCGGCTCGTCGGCCACTTGGGAGATCCTGCCGTGGGGTTTGTCGTCGGCCATCAGGTCTACGAGCCGGGCGGACCGTCGGCGGCAAGGCTGGAGGGTCAGTATGGGGATTTCGAAGCGACCGTGAAAGGCCACGAGAGCCGGATCGGTTCCGTGGTCGGCGGCGACGGCGCCATCATGATCGTGCGGCGGTCCGACTGGATGCCGGTGGCCGACGACGAGGCCCCCGATTTCGCGTTGCCGCTCCGGCTTGTCGCGGCCGGCAAGCGCGGCGTGTTCGAGCCTGCGGCCCGGTGCGTCGAGCGGGCCGCCGCGACGTACGCGGAGCAGTTCGGGCGAAAGGTCCGGATCGTCAACCGAGCGCTGCGTGCGGTTCTGCGGACGCCTGCCGTGCTCCGTCCGGATCAGTCGGGATGGTTCGCGCTCCAAGTCTGGTTGCACAAGGTGCTGCGTTGGCTGGTGCCGTTCTTCCTGTTGGGCATGCTCGTGTTCGCGGCCTTGTCCGCGGTGGCAGGCGCCCGCTGGTACGCTGGAATGTTCGTGGCGCAGATTCTCGGCTATGCGTTCGCGTTCCTTGGCCTGCTGCCACCGTTTCGTCGCGTCCGGGTCGTGCAGGCGGCGTGGTATTTCTGTGTCGTGAATGTCGCCGCTGCATGGGGCGTACTCGGCGTCTGCTTCGGCCGGCGCTACTCCTCCTGGCCGCTCCGGGCCGATCCGTCAGG
The DNA here is from genome assembly GCA_963816795.1 of uncultured Acidobacteriota bacterium. GTDB lineage: Bacteria > Acidobacteriota > Vicinamibacteria > Vicinamibacterales > SCN-69-37 > CAWFLT01. Next base: position 10,754 of record CAWFLT010000017.1, read on the forward strand.
AGTAGGCCGAGGCCGCCCATGGGTCCCGTGCGACCACCGGACTGCGGCGGCACTCGGCGCGACCGATGTCACGCGTCGAGGAAGACGCGGAGCACGCGTGAGCCGGCAGGGCCGCGGACGGCTGCGCGTCGTTGTCTTCACGGCGGAAGTGCCGTGGGGCATGAGCGAGAGCTTCGTCCTGAGCGAGTTGGTGGAGGTCGAGCGCCGCGTCGAGGCGCTGCTCGTCATCCCGGTGCGGCCCGTGACGCCTCTCTTTCACGGCGCCGAAGCGCGATCGGTTGCGGAATTCGCCGTCCACATCCCGTTGCTCAATGTTCGGGTGATGATCGGCGCCATCGGCGTGACCCTCGAATCGCCGGCTCGAGTCGCTCGCGTCGCCCTCGAGCTGTTACGGGCCAGCCGGAACTGGTGGATTCTCCTGAAGAACATCGCGGTGCTCCCGAAAGCGCTGTACGCAACGCGGCTCGTGCGCGCGTTCGACGCCGGGCACCTCCACGCGCACTTTGCAGCCGTTCCGGCCTCGATGGCCTTCATCGTGTCGAGGTTGACCGGCATCCCGTGGAGCGTCACCGCCCATCGGTACGACATCGACGAAGACAATCTGCTGCGCGTGAAGATCCAATCGGCGCGCTTCGCGCGAGTGATTTCCTCTCGTGGACGACGCGAAATCCTGCGGATCATCGGCCAGCAGGACCAGCCGAACCTGGTCGAGCTGCACATGGGCACGCACCTCCCACCTGTCCCACTCGCTGTCCATCGCTCCGACGGCCGGCCGCCGGTCGTTGTGTGCGTGGCGAACCTGGTCGCGATCAAGGGCCACCGCTACCTCGTTGACGCGTGTCGCATCCTGCGCGAGCGCGGGGTGTCGTTCAGCTGTCAGATCATCGGCGCCGGTCCACTCCGATCGGCGATTGAACGCCAGGTGCGCGACCTCGGGCTCGACGCGTGCGTTCGGGTGCGCGGGCCTGTCCCGCACGACGAGGTGATGGCGATGCTGCGCGAGGGCGGATGCGACGTCGCGGTCCTGCCGAGTATTCGGATGGCCAACGGAGCAGAGGAAGGGATTCCCGTCGCGCTGATGGAGGCGCTGGCGCACGGCGTCCCGGCCGTCGCGACCGAGACCGGAGGCATTCCCGAGCTGCTCGGTGACGGCGCCGGCGTGCTCGTGAAACCCGCTTCGTCGATCGATCTCGCCAACGCCCTCGAGCGCCTGCTGGCGGACCCGGTCGCGCGTGCCGCGCTGGCCGACACGGGACGCCGCCGTATCGAGCGCGACTTCGACGGCGCCCTGATCGCCGATCGGCTCGTCGCGTTGATGGAGCGTGTCGCGGATTAGGTTCGGTGATCTCGAACTCCCGCGACGGCCTGTCCAGTAAACTGACGCGGAGGTGAGATGTCATTTGCCGGAGGTGTAACGTTGCGTTTCGACATCGTCGCCGGTCTGGTCGCCGCGGCCGTCGTCCTGCCCAAGGCCATGGCGTACGCAACGGTGGCCGGTCTGCCGGTGGCGGTTGGGCTCTACACCGCCTTTGTTCCGATGGTGATCTACGCGCTGCTCGGCTCGTCGCGGGTGCTCAGCGTCAGTTCCACCACCACCATAGCGATCCTGACCGGCACGCAACTCGGCCTGGTCGTCCCCGACGGCGATCCGGCGAAGCTCGTGACGGCGACTGCGGCGCTCACCGCGCTGGTCGGCGCGATGCTGGTGGTGGCGCGGCTGATGCGCCTGGGATTCGTCGCCAACTTCATCTCCACGCCCGTGCTGACGGGCTTCAAGGCAGGCATCGGCCTCGTGATCGTCCTGGACCAGGTGCCGAAGCTCCTCGGGATTCACATCACGAAGGAAGGATTCGTCCGCGATCTGTTCGACATCGCGCAGCACCTGCCCGACACTTCGCTGATCACGCTGGCCGTCGCTGCGGCGACGTTCGCGATCCTGATCGGCATGGAGCGACTGAAGCCGCATTCCCCTGCACCCCTGATCGCCGTGGGGGGCGCCATCGCGGCGTCGTGGTTCTTCGGTCTGGAGGCGCGTGGCGTCTCAACGGTCGGCCTGATACCGCGGGGCTTTCCCGCGATCACGGTGCCGGACATCTCGTTGCTCTACCGGTTGCTGCCGGGCGCGCTCGGCATTGCGCTCATGAGCTTTACCGAGACCATCGCGGCGAGCCGCGCCTTTGCCCGGCCGGCCGACCCGCCGGTCAATGCGAACCGGGAGCTGGTCGCCACTGGCGCCGCCAATCTTGGGGGCGCCCTGCTCGGTGCGATGCCGGCGGGTGGCGGCACGTCGCAGACCGCGGTCGTGCGCTCTGCGGGCGGCCAGTCGCAGAAGGCATCGCTGGTGACCGCGGGCACGGCGGTCGCCACCATGCTTCTCTTCGCACCGATCCTGGGCCTGATGCCGAACGCCACGCTCGCGGCAGTCGTGATCGTCTATTCGGTCGGGTTGATCCAGCCGGCCGAGTTCCGCGCCATCCGCAGCGTGCGCTCGATGGAGTTCCGCTGGGCGGTGTTCGCCTGTGCCGGCGTGCTCGCGTTCGGCACGCTCAAGGGGATCGTTGTCGCGATCATCGCGTCGATGATCGGCCTGGCCAGCCAGAGCGCGAATCCGCGGGTGTCCGTCATCGGCCGCAAGCGCGGGGCGGACGTGCTGCGACCGCTGTCGCCCGAACACCCGGACGACGAGACATTCGAAGGCCTGCTGATCCTGCGGCCGGAGGGGCGCCTGTTCTTCCTGAATGCGCAGGCAGTGGCCGACCGGATCTCCGCCCTGGTCGCTCAGTACAAGCCGCGCGTGCTCGCTCTGGACATGAGCCGGGTACCAGATCTCGAATACTCGGCGCTGCAGGTCCTGATCCAGCGCGAGAAGAGCGCGACGGAAAGCGGCGTCGTGTGTTGGCTGGTCGGCCTGAACCCCGAGGTCCTGGCGATGGTACGGAACACCGACTGGGACGAGCGGCTCGGTCGCGAACGGATGCTGTTCAACGCGCGCGACGCGATTCAGCGCTACCAGGCGCTGCAGGCCGCCGAGGCGGCGTCGCCCACCGTTTCCTGAACGGCGGGGCCGCCAAGAAAACGCGTTCGTCGCCCGAGGCCAGCCGTTCAGGCCGCGTGCAGCGTGAACTCGACGCGAATGGCCTCAAACGGAAAAACAATGTGGCGCGTCTCCGTCCGGTCCACCAATCCGGCAGCCGCAAGCGCCTGAACGTCGCCGTGCACGGCTTTCACGTCGCGTTTGACGCGCCGCGCCACCTCGCGGATCGTGAGTGGCCCCTGCCCCGCCATCGCTTTGAGCAGCTCCCAGCGTTTCGCTGTGAGGACCCGCCACAAGAGCTCCGGCGTGGAGAAGCTGATCCGCGCACGCTGCTTGCGGCCCTTGAACGCTTCGAGCGTGCGACGAGTGATCTCAGATCGCGGCGCGACTTCAAGCGTGACGGTCCTCATGTTGCGCTTTCCATACTACCAACACGGTCGGACGTCCGCCGAACGCGGAGTTAAAATCACCGTCAATATGTCGGCGACCAGACTCGACGTGGCTCGTTACAAGAGGCTGGCGGTTCGAAGCACCGAGACCTGGCAGGGCGGACTGTTTCGTCTGCCGATGTGGATTCAGGAGCATGACGACGATCCGCCGTACCGTCCAACAGGTGCCTTTTGGCGGAGTGTCCGGACGGGCTTCATCTGGGTCCTGATCGAGTCGCGGCCGGGTACGGCCAACGCAGAGCTCGCCTTGCACGCGCTCCTCGAGTTCGGCCAGAAGCACGAGCGAGAGTTGATGGGACGGCCTGGCAGAATCGAAGTACCGACTGCGCGTTTCGCGGAAGAACTCCGGCAACTGCTCGATGATCGCGACACGACGATCGCCGTCGTCGAGCACCTGCCGGAGGTCAACGGCGCACTTCAGGAGCTCGGCGAGCGCCACGCAGGACCGCTGCCGCGCGGCCTCCTTGAAGTGCCCGGCGTGACATTCGAGCACGTGCGGCGTTTTGCGGAGGCCGCGTGCGAGTTCTACCGGAGCGAGCTGTGGGAAGCCCTCGAGCCGGAGGATCTGGTGGCCGTCGACATTCCAGGCCTGGACCCGGAAATGCGGTATCTGGTGGTCACGGGTACGACGCGCGAAACACGCGGCGTCATGTTTTATGTCACGCGCGATCATTTCGAACGGTTTCGAACCAAACCGCCGACGAGCGGCAAGAAGCCGCGCATGTGGATCGTCGCATTTGATCCCGTCGACCATCTGCCGTTCGCGGACGTGGACGCCTGGGAGGATCTCGCCTTGCCGGTCGCAGCGGCCGACGCCTATCCGCGGCCTGGCCTGGTCATGCCGACGGACAGCCTGGTCCGGCCCGATGCTCACCAGCTCGCCCGTCTCGAAGGAATCCTGCGCGCGCTGACCGCAACGACGGATGATGAGTTCGACTTGGGCGAATGGACCCGTCAAGTGGACACCGCCGACGGCTCCATGACCGTGCGACTGTCACTGCCTCACCTGCTCGAGCAGATCGCCGGAACGGACGGGATCAACCCGCCGCCCGCGACAGAAGCCAGGATCGCCGAGTTGCGATTCCAGATGGAGCAAGCCCTGAGACGAGCCAGCCGAGCGACTCGCTCGGCAGACACGCCTGAAGCCGCCGCCCGCATCGTCGAACAGACGATGAGCGTCGAAGCCGACGCGGCGGACGGCGTCGGCCAGGCATCCATGCCGGCTGATGAGCGCGCACAGGCACTGGCCCATCAGGCGTTCGCCGGCCATGGTCGACGTAAGATCCAGCTGGCCCGCCAGGCTCTGGCGATCTATCCGGACTGTGCCGACGCCTGGTCGGCCCTCGGTGCGCGCGCTGTTGATCTCGATCGCGCGATGCAGCGATTCCGCGAAGCCGTCGCGGCGGGTGAGCGAGCGTTGGGACCGGAAGCATTTGCGGCCAACGTCGGCCATTTCTGGGAGGCGGTTGAAACGCGGCCGTACATGCGTGCGCGAATGGCATTGGCCGACTGCCTCGAATCCGCGGGAGCCGTCGACGAGGCCATTGCCCATTACCGCGACCTGTTGCGGTTGAATCCCGCGGACAATCAGGCGGTCCGGCACCGGCTGCTCGAGTGCCTGGTGGGCCAGCAACTCGACGCCGATGCCCACGCCCTCATCGAGCAGTTCAAGGACGATGAGAGCCCGGACTGGAAGTACGCGGCGGCACTGGTGACGTTTCGACGGGAGAGCGATTCGGTCGCGGCGCGGGCGCTCCGCGCCGATGCCGTGAGCGCGCTGCCGGCAGTGGCGTCCTTCCTGACCGGTGATCGAGCACTGCCTGCGCCGCCGCCGGCCTATCGGCCGTACAGCCGCGATCACGCTGTTGTCTGCGCTTCGTGGCTCATCGACCTGTGGCAGGAAACTCCAGGCGCTTGCGAGTGGCTCGCGGAACTCAAACCGCCTTCGAAGCGTCGGCGCGTTTGAGTCGCGCTCGAGCCGAAGACCGCCGTGCAAGTCACGACATTTCGTGATCAAACCAGAGTCGCAGCGATCCAGCTTTTTGGAACCATGACTTTTCGGCGGAAAACGGCTGAATCAGATGGTCGCTGGTCGCCGTTCCGCTGGACGCCAAATTGCGACCGGTTCCAAACGGGCCTCCAGCCGTCCGGGGAGATTTCTGCGCCATAGACCCTGGGGCCCCAATGTCTATGACTTTCATCGTCGCCGCCTTTCTGGGTGTTCTTGCGATTCTGGCGGCGGCGATTGCCGGCCTGCTGGTCCAGCGACGAGCGCTGCGCGAGAGCGTCGAGCAGTTTCGTCTCAGGGCCGATCAGGCGCCCGTCCTGATATGGACCGCCCGGCCGGACACGACACTCGACTATCTCAATGGCTTCTGCGAGCAGTTGACGGGCCGGCCGCTCGAACAGTTGCGAGAGAACGGCTGGTTGGACTTTGTCCATCCAGAGGATGTCGACAGGTGCCTTGCCACGTACATGCCGGCGTTCGAAGCGCGGAGGCCATTCCTCCTGGAGTATCGACTGCGCCACGCCGACGGCGAGTACCGATGGTTTCTGGCGACGGGGGTTCCGAAGTACGGACGGGACGGCAGTTTCACCGGCTATGTCGGCTGCGACATCGACATCACCGAACGGAAGAACGCCGAAGATCGGATTCGCGCGAGCCAGGCGGCACTGGAGGCGAGTCATCAGGAGATTCAGTATCTGGCCGGCCGGTTGATCGGGGCGCAGGAGGTCGAGCGGGCGCGGATCGCGCGGGACCTGCACGACGACGTCAGCCAGCAACTGGCTGGTGTCTCGATCGCCTTCAGTGGTCTCAAGCAGCGGTTAGGCGAGTACCACGTCAGTGAGGAGCTGCGACAGGAACTCGTGGAGCTTCAGCAGCAGACGCTCACGCTCGCACGCAACGTTCGCCAGCTCTCTCACGATCTCCATCCGGCCGTGCTGCAGCATCTGGGGCTGGTGAAGGGCCTGACTTCGTACTGTGGCGAACTCGGGCGTGCACACGGTGTGGCGATGACGTGCACTGCGGAGGGAGATTTTGGAGCCATCACGCCGGACGCTGCGCTCTGCGTCTACCGAATCGCGCAGGAAGCCCTGCGGAACGTCATCGCACACGCCGGCGCCAGCCGCGCGGATGTGAGGCTCCTCCAGATCGGTGACCAGGCGCAGATCACGATCGCGGATGATGGCCGGGGATTCGATGCCACCAACCGCGTTGAGCGGGACACAGGTCTCGGGCTCGTCAGCATGTCCGAGCGCGCGCGGATCATCGGAGGCACCGTCAGTATTGTGTCGGGGCTGAATCAGGGAACACGGGTGCAGGCGACGATTCCGATGAACGCACGCGTGAAGGTGGACGTCGGCTCTGGCATGGAAGGACAGGTCGCATGACCCGCCAGCACACCGTCCTCCTGGCTGACGATCACACGATTGTCACCGACGGTCTGTCGAGAATACTGCGAGAGGCCGACTTCGAGGTGGTCGGCGCGGTTCGCGACGGCCAGCGTTTGATCGACGCCGCCACGCGGCTTCGCCCCGACGTCATCATCACCGACCTCTCGATGCCAGGGCTCACGGGTCTCGACGTGCTCGCTCGTCTGAAAACCGAGCGCCTCGACAGCAAAGTCATCGTGCTCACGATGCACCACGATGCGGACCTGGCGACCGACGCCATTCGCGGAGGGGCCTCCGGCTTTCTCCTGAAGGAGTCGGCCGGCGACGAACTCCTGATCGCCGTTCGGCACGCGCTCGACGGGAAGGTCTACATCACGCCGACCATCACGAAGGATGTCATGGAGCGCATGGCCGGCGCTGTCGAAGGCGAAGGAACCGCAGCTGACGCCACGACAACGCGACATCTTGCGGCTGATCGTGAAAGGCCAGCGCATGAAGGAGATCGCGGCGAATCTTGGCCTGTCGACCAGGACGGTTGAAGGCCACAAATACGAAATGATGGAGACCCTCGGGGTCACGTCCACCGCCGAACTCGTGAGGTACGCGCTCGACCGTCGGCTCAATATGGATTAGATGGCGCACCGCACGAGACGTCTCCTCCCCGTAGTTTTTCGGGTCCCCTCCTCCCGTACTTCTGCTCTCCCTCCTCCCGCGGCACCGCAACGAGAATGCGGTGCCGGTTGATGAACACATGTACCGCCCACGAGTGCTGCTGGCCGAGGATCACGCGGAAACGGCGGAACGGCTGCGCAAGCTGCTCCGAGCGGACTTCGACGTCATTGCGTCGGTCGAGGATGGTGACGCTCTGGTGGACGCGGCGGAGCGGCTCTCGCCTGACGTGATCGTCACCGACATCGCGATGCCCGGGATCGACGGCATCGCGGCCGCCGTGCTGATCCGCCGCCACGATCCGAACGCTCGGATCGTGTTCGTGACGGTGCATGCCGAATCGATGTTCGTCGAGGCGGGTCTGGAGGCCGGGGCGCTGGGATACGTGCTGAAGGACTCGGCTGGCGACGAGCTTGTCGCGGCCATCCGCGCCGCACTCGGCGGCACGGCAGTACGTCAGTCGTGAGCTCCGTGCGTCTGACGGGTGACAACGAGAACCGGAGCGTCAAGGAGAAGACGTCGCGTGAAACGACTGCTGTTGCTCGGCCAAGCCTGCGGGCTCGTGCTGCTCCTCGCCGTGCCCGCCCAGGCTCAACTGAACGGAAGCCATACCCTCGGTGATTTCGGCGTGCAGTCCGGATCGCAGCCGCAGCCCGGGTTCTATGCCGCGCTCTTCTATCTGCGCTACGACGCCGACACCATCAAGGATGCGGACGGCAACATCGTCCGCCTCTCCCCGAGCTCTCCAGGCAGCCTCGCGGTCTCGGCCGTGGCTCCGCTGGCGTGGTACGTGAGCAAGGCCAAGATTCTTGGCGCCAACTATGGCGCGATGGTGGTGCTTCCGTTCGCGAACGCGTCGATCGAAGCGCCGGCGTTCGCACTCGGCGAAACCGATAGACACGAGCGTCTCCGACCTGCTGTTGCGACCGCTCGACCTGGGCTGGCACACCGCGCGCGCGGACGTCGCGGCCGGCCTTCAGCTCTACGTGCCGACCGGGCGGTACGAGCGCGGCGGCAGCGACAACATCGGAAAGGGCATGTGGACGTACGAGCCGTTCGTCGGCACGACGGTGTACTTCGACGAGAAGCGGACCGTCAGTCTCGCCACGACGGCCTACTGGGAGCTCCATGGCAAGAAGAAGGATACCGACGTCAAGGTCGGCCAGATCCTGACGCTTCAGGGGGGTCTCGGCAAGTCGTTCCTCGGAGGCGGACTGATTATCGGCGCGGCGTACTACGCCCAGTGGAAGCTCACCGAGGATGAACTGGCCGAGTTCGAACTGCCCGGGCGGATCTCCGATCGACGTGGACGTTCCCGGCAAGCACAAGGTGTTCGCTTTCGGGCCGGACGTGACGCTGCCGGTCGCCAGCAAGTCGAAGCTCTTCGCCCTGGTCAACATCCGCTATCTGTGGGAAACAGGCGCACAGCTGAAGACAGAAGGGCAGACGCTGGTCGTCACCGCCACCTTCCCGATCCCGAGCGTCAGGTCTGACAGATGAGCGAAACTTCAGTTCAGGAGCTTCCGATGAGCGATCAAGCCGACGTGACCAGAACGCAGTTGCCGATTCCCGACATCCAGCACCAGGGTCTGATCACCTACGACGCCAAGGACCCGGACACGAAGTTTCCGCCGATCCGGGACCTGCGGCCGCCGAAGGGCGCGCCCAACGTGCTCGTGATCCTCATCGACGACGTCGGCTACGGCGCCACCAGCGCCTTCGGCGGCCCGTGCCAGACGCCGAACTTCGAGAAGCTCGCGAAGGGCGGGCTGCAGTACACGCGCTTCCACACGACGGCGCTGTGCTCGCCGACGCGGCAGGCGCTGCTCACCGGCCGCAACCATCATTCGGTCGGCATGGGCGGCATCACCGAGATCGCCACCGCCGCTCCCGGCCAATGCTCGGTGCTGCCCAACACCAAGGCGCCGCTCGCGCTGACCCTCAAGCTCAATGGCTACGCGACCGCGCAGTTCGGCAAGTGCCACGAGGTGCCGGTGTGGCAGACGAGCCCGGCGGGTCCGTTCACCGCGTGGCCGACCGGCGGCGGCGGCTTCGAGTACTTCTACGGCTTCATCGGCGGCGAGAACAACCAGTGGGATCCGGCGCTCTATGAGGGCACGACGCCGATCGAGCCGCCGAAGACGCCGGCCGAGGGCTACCACCTCACCGAAGACCTGACCGACAAGTTCATCGCCTGGACGCGCCAGCAGAAGGCGCTGCTGCCCGACAAGCCGTTCTTCGTCTACTTCGCGCCGGGCGCCACGCACGCGCCGCACCACGTGCCGAAGGAGTGGATCGAGAAGTACAAGGGCAAGTTCGCGCACGGCTGGGACAAGCAGCGCGAGATCACCTTCAAGAAGCAGAAGGAGCTCGGCGTGATCGCCGCCAACGCGGAGCTGACGCCGCGCCACAAGGAGATTCCGGCCTGGGACGACATGGATCCCAAGCTCAAGCCGGTGCTCGAGCGCGAGATGGAAGTCTACGCCGCGTTCATGGAGCACACCGACCATCACGTCGGCCGGATGATCGATTCGCTCAAGGACATGGGCGAGCTCGACAACACGCTGATCTACCTGATCATCGGCGACAACGGCGCGTCCGCGGAAGGCACGCTCCAGGGCGCGTTCAACGAGATGGCCAACTTCAACGGCGTGCCCGAGATCGAAACGCCGGAGTTCATGATGTCCAAGCTCGACGAGTTTGGCGGCGAGGGCTCGTACGGCCACTACGCGGTGGGCTGGGCGTGGGCGATGAACTCACCGTACCAGTGGACCAAGCAGGTCGCCTCGCACTGGGGCGGCACGCGCAACGGCACCATCGTGCACTGGCCCAAGGGGATCAAGGAAAAGGGCGGCATCCGCAACCAGTTCTGCCACGTCATCGACATCGCGCCGACGGTGCTGGAAGCGGCCGGGTCTCCCTGAGCCGACGATGGTCAACGGCGTCATGCAGAGCCCGTACGAAGGCACCGAGCATGCTCTACTCGCTTCAACGACGCCGGCGCGGCGGAGCGGCACGAGACGCAGTACTTCGAGATGTTCTGCAACCGCGGCATCTATCACAACGGCTGGAGCGCGGTGACCAAGCACCGCACGCCGTGGGAGATGAAGGGCGGCAAGCTGCCGGCGTTCGACGACGACGTGTGGGAGCTCTACGACGGCAGCAAGGACTGGACGCAGGCCAAGAACCTGGCCAAGGAGATGCCGGAGAAGCTGCACGAGCTGCAGCGGCTGTGGCTGATCGAAGCGGTCAAGTTCAACGTGCTGCCGCTCGACGACCGGCAGATCGAGCGGTTCGTTCCCGAGCTGGCCGGACGGCCCACGCTGATCAAGGGCAACACGCAGACGCTGTATGCCGGCATGGGACGGCTGTCCGAGAACAGCGTGATCACCATCAAGAACAAGTCGTTCGCGGTCACCTCGGATCTGGAGGTGCCGGCGAAGGGCGCCGAGGGCGTGATCATTGCCCAGGGCGGCCGGTTCGGCGGCTGGAGCCTCTACGCCAAGGGCGGCAAGGCCAAGTTCCACTACAACACGCTGGGCATCAAGCAGTTCGACATCGAGGCCACCAAGCCCATTCCGACCGGCAAGACGCAGGTGCGCATGGAGTTCGCCTACGACGGCGGCGGCATGGGCAAGGGCGGCACCGTCACGCTCTACTGTGACGGCAAGGAAGTCGGCAAGGGCCGGGTCGAGCAGACGCAGGGGATCATCTTCTCGGCGGACGAGACGACCGACATCGGCTACGAGTCGGGCACGACCGTGAGCCCCGACTACACCGCGCACACCAGCCGCTTCAACGGGAAGATCAACTGGGTGCAGATCGACCTGGGCGAGGACGCCAAGGACGCCGACCACTACATCTCGCCCGAGGAACGCCTCCGCGTGGCGATGGCGCGACAGTAGTGATGGTCCGAGGCCCGAAAGAGGGACTGTTCGACGGGACGTGGACGCTGCCGGATGTCGAGTTGACGAATTAGCGCTTACAGGAGACAGAGAACATGGCTACGACGAACCAACATCGCCAACCTCCCGCCCGGCATCGCCACGCCCGACCGTGTGGAATCGCGCCTGGGCACGCTCAATTTCACTGACGGCGTGCCGGATGCCGCCACCGCGCAGAAGCTGTTCGATGAATTGGACTACGTCCACGCCGTCACGGCGTTCATCAACGGCTACGCGGCCGTGAACCAACTCGCGCTGCTCAAGGGATTCAGGGCCGCCGGCGTCAACGACAACGAGGTCCTCGTGACCTCGGGGTTGATGGATGCCAAGTGCCTGTTCCTCACGGCCAATGCTGACACCTACTACATGTGGGCGTATCTGGACCTGAGCAAAGGGCCGCTCGTCGTCGAAACTCCGCCGGACACCCTCGGCATCATCGACGACATGTGGTGGAACTGGGTCTCGGATTTCGGCTTTCCAGGGGCCGACCGCGGACTCGGCGGCAAGTACCTGTTGCTGCCACCCGGGTACAGCGGAGATGTGCCCGAGGGCGGCTTCTACGTGCGCAAGTCCAGAACGAATCACGTGGCGTTCCTGGGCCGCGCGTTCCTCCAGAACAACGATCCCAAGCCGGTGGATGAGATGGTCAAAAGGACGCTCAAGGTCTATCCATACGAGCCTGGCGGCGAAGGATCGAGCATCGCCAGCTACCTGAAGGGACAAGGACGGCTCGGTGCGTTGAGCAAGCCGACCAGTCCCACCTTCGTCGAGGGCACCGGGCGCGTGGTCAACACCATTCCTCCCTCGGATTTCACCTTCTGGGAGATGTTGAATGAGGCCGTGCAGGCGCAGCCGGCAGAGGCGATGGACCCGGAGATCGCCGGGCAGATCGCGGCGATCGGCATCGTGAAAGGCAAACCCTTTGCTCCCGATGCCCGGATGAAGCGCATCCTGAGCGAGGCGCTCGCTGTGGGCAATGCCGCCGGGCGAACCATGGCACGAACGGCACGTCCCTCGGAGGGATTTGGTTATTACGGTGCCGACTCGCGATGGGTAAATGGATTGTTCGTTGGCGGTTTTGAATTCCTGACACCGCCGCCGGAGATTTCGAAGGATGGCCTCACCGCCTACCCCAACGACGGCGCCCGCAAACTCAACGCCCGGCTGTGGTTCTTCTATGCGGTCACCGGGATCACGCCGGCGATGTGCATGCGGCTCGAGAACGTCGGCTCGCAGTATCTCGAGACCTTCGAGGACGCTGATGGCAACCCCTTCGACGGCAGCAAGACCTACAAGGTGACTCTTCCGCCCAACATTCCTGCGGCGCGGTTCTGGTCATTCACCGTCTATGACAACCAGACTCGCTCGATGCTCGACACGCCGCAGCGTTATCCGCGCGCCGGCAGCCAGAGCTATCCGTCACCCGCCGCCGAACCCAACGCCGATGGGTCGACGACGGTGTACTTCGGACCGACGCAGCCGGAGGGCGTCACACGTGGGAACTGGATCCAGACGATGCCCGATCGAGGCTGGTGGACGATCATTCGCCTTTACAGCCCGCTGCGACCGTTCTTCGACAAGAGCTGGCGCCCGGGCGATATCGAATTGGTCAGTTAGCGACTTGGCTTGAGGTGCACAGGCAGCGGCCACCTAAGGAGACAAGACATGAGTTCAGAAGACCAGAGACATCGTTCGCATCTGCCGATGCCGAACACGGGCAGAAAAGGCCTGATCACGTTCGATGCGAAGGATCCGGCCTCGAAGTTCCCGCCGATCGAGCGATTGAGACCACCCAAGGGCGCTCCCAACGTCCTGATTGTCCTGATCGACGACGTCGGCTTCGGCGCGACCAGCGCCTTTGGCGGGCCCTGCCAGACACCGACCGCGGAGAAACTGGCAGCGGGCGGGCTGAAGTTCAATCGCTTCCACACCACCGCGCTGTGTTCGCCCACGCGCCAGGCGTTGCTGACCGGCCGCAACCACCATTCCGTTGGCATGGGCGGCATCACCGAGATTGCGACTGGCGCGCCGGGCTACTGCTCGGTGCTGCCCAACTCGATGTCGCCGCTGGCGAGGACGCTCAAGCTGAATGGCTACTCCACCGCGCAGTTCGGCAAGTGTCACGAAGTGCCGGTCTGGGAAACGAGCCCGGCCGGACCGTTCGATGCCTGGCCGACGGGCGGCGGCGGCTTCGAGTACTTCTACGGATTCATCGGCGGCGAGGCCAACCAGTGGTACCCGACGCTCTACGAGGGGACCACGCCCGTCGAGCCGGGGAAGACGCCCGAAGAGGGCTACCACCTGATGGAGGACATGACCGACAAGGCGATTGGCTGGATCGGGCAGCAGAAGAGTCTCGCGCCCGACAAGCCGTTCTTCATCTACTTCGCGCCCGGCGCGACGCACGCGCCGCACCACGTGCCGAAGGAGTGGGCCGACAAGTACAAGGGCAAGTTCGATCAGGGCTGGGACAAGCTGCGTGAAGAGATCTTCGCCCGTCAGAAGAAGCTGGGCGTGATCCCGCAGGACTGCCAGCTCACGCCGCGCCACAAGGAGATTCCCGGCGTGGGACGACATGCCGGAAGGATTCAAGCCGGTGCTGCGCCGGGAGATGGAGGTCTACGCGGGCTTCCTGGAGTACACCGATCACCACGTCGGCCGGCTGGTCGACTCACTGACCAAGCTGGGCATCGCCGACAACACGCTCATCTACTACATCGCCGGCGACAACGGCGCCTCCGCCGAAGGATCGCTCAACGGCTGCTACAACGAGATGAGCTACTTCAACGGTCTCCAGGCGCTGGAGACGCCCGAGTACCTCACGGCCCGGATCGACAAGCTCGGTGGACCCGAGTCGTACAACCACTACGCCGTCGGTTGGGCGCACGCGATGAACACGCCGTACCAGTGGACCAAGCAGGTCGCCTCACACTGGGGCGGGACCCGCAACGGCACCGTCGTCCACTGGCCGAAGGGCATCAAGGCGAAGGGCGAGATCCGCTCGCAGTTCAGCCACGTCATCGACGTCGCGCCAACGATCCTCGAAGCGGCAGGGATCCCCGAACCGCTCTCGGTGAACGGGCTGGCGCAGTCTCCGATCGAAGGCGTCAGCATGCTCTATGCGTTCAACGACGCCAAGGCGGCGGAGCGGCACGAGACGCAGTACTTCGAGATGTTCGGCAATCGCGGCATCTATCACCAGGGCTGGACCGCGGTGACCAGGCACACCTACCCGTGGTCGAAGGAAAAGCCCCCGGCGCTCGACGATGACGTCTGGGAGCTCTACGACACGAACAAGGACTGGAGCCAGTCGAAGAACCTCGCCAAGGAGATGCCGGACAAGCTCCGCGAGCTGCAGCGCCTCTGGCTCATCGAGGCGACGCGCTACAACGTGTTGCCGATCGACGACCGGTTGCTCGAGAGAGTCAACCCCGACCTGGCCGGCCGCCCGCGGCTCGTCGAAGGAAATACCCAGGTCCTCTTCGGTGGGATGGGGCACCTGTCGGAGAACTGCGTCCTGAGCATCAAGAACAAGTCGCACTCGATCACTGCGGAGATCGTGGTGCCGGAGAAAGGGGCCGAGGGCGTGATCATCGCGCAGGGCGCCAACATCGGCGGCTGGAGCCTCTACGCCAAGGGCGGCAAGCTCAAATACTGCTACAACTGGGGCGGCTTCAAGCACTTCATGGTCGAAGCGACCACGCCGATTCCAGCCGGCGATCATCAGGTGCGGATGGAGTTCGCCTACGCCGGCGGCGGCCTGGGCAAAGGCGGCAAGGTCACGCTCTACACCGACGGCAAGAAGGTGGGAGAAGGCAACGTCGACGCGACGTTGACGAACGTCTTCTCTGCTGACGACGGCTGCGATGTCGGCGAGGACACCGGCGCTCCGGTCTCTCCCGGACTACGGGCCGCACGGCAACGCGTTCAACGGCCGGGTCAAGGGCGTACAGCTCGCGATCGCCGAGGCCGCGGAAAGCACCGACCATCTGGTTGACCCTGAGACGGCCATTCGCGTCGCGATGGCGCGGCAGTAAGCGCGTCACGTCGCGACGGTTCAGGCCACGCGGCGAGGAATCAGGTCCAGACGGGCCGCCGGTTGCTTGTGCTGTTCGGCACAGTGCTGGCGGCCCGTTCATGACGCGAGATTCGAGTGGAGGGAGACTCGTGGTTGAAGCCAACGCAGCCCAGGCCGATCCGCTGCCGTCTTGGAACGATGGTGCGGTGAAACGGAATATTCAGGCGTTCGTCCAGGCGGTGACCGATCCAGAGAGTCCCGACTTCGTTCCGCCGGCGGCGCGGATTGCCGTCTTCGACAACGATGGGACGCTCTGGAACGAGCAGCCACTCTACATCCAGCTCGCGTTCGCCCTGGACCGTGTCAAGGCGCTCGCTCCGGAGCATCCGGAGTGGCGCACCACCCAGCCGTTTCAGGCCGTGCTCGAACACGACCAGAAGGCGCTGGCGGCAGCTGGCGTGAAAGGGTTGCTCCAGCTGGTCGTGGCAACGCACGCCGGGATGATCACCGACGAGTTCGAGCGCATCGTCAACAGAATGGTTCGCGAGCGCGACGCATCCGCGATTCAATCGGCCCTACACCGAGATGGCCTACCAGCCGATGGTGGAGCTACTCGGCTACCTGCGCGCAAACGGGTTCAAGACCTACATCGTCTCGGGCGGCGGCATCGAGTTCATGCGCGTGATCGCGGAACAGTTGTACGGGATTCCGCCGGAGCAGGTGATCGGCAGTAGCGGGAAGTTGAAGTACGAACTGCGGAACGGGGTACCAGTCATCGTTCGCCTGCCGGAGCTCGACTTCTTCGACGACAAAGAAGGCAAGCCGGTGGCCATTCAGAAGTTCATCGGCCGGCGGCCGATCGCCGCGTTCGGCAACTCCGATGGCGACCTGCAGATGCTGCAATGGACCGCAGCCGGTCCGGGCCGCCGCCTGATGGTGCTCGTCGACCACACCGACGCCGAGCGCGAGTTCGACTACCGCGTCTCGCCGATGGGACGTCTCGAGGTCGCACTCACCGAGGCCCATCAGCGCGGCTGGACGGTCGTCAGTATGAAGGACGACTGGAGGCGGATCTTCAACTTCGAGTGAGCGACATGACCGAAGCCGGCGCGGTCGCTCGAACCTCCCGCGCACTCGGAGCCGGCGGAGGAGAACATCGCGATGCGATCGGATCGTATTCGGCTCGGCATCCTTGTCGTGGCGCTGCTCGTCGCTCCCTGTTCCGCGCTCGCGCAAACGGCGACGAACACTGACGCGGCGATTGCGGAACTGCGGCAGCTGCTTGCCGAGCAGCGCGCGGCGCTCGATCACCAGGCTCGAATCATCGAGGAGCAGGGGCGCACACTGACCGCGCTGCAACGGCAAGTCGACGGCGCGAATCAGAGCACGCAGGAACGGCGCCCGCAGCAGCCCACTGGCCGCACGGCTGCCGAGCAAGGCCCGGACCTGCCGGCTGCGGTCGTTTCAGCAGGAGAGTTCCCAGGCTCGATCCGCATTCCCGGGACCGAGTCGGCTTTCAAGCTCGGCGGTCAGGCGCGCATGGTCGCCGTTCACACGCTGAGCGCCCTCGGGACCGACGATCGGTTCGTCACCTCCTCGATCCCCGTCGGGGTCCCACGAGCGGAAGAGGAGGCACGCACGGTCTACTCACCGATCGCCAGTCGCTTGAGCACCGAGCTGCGGATGCCGAGTCCGAGAGGGCCGATGCGCCTGTTCATCGAAAGCGACTTCGCCGGCACCGGCCGGACATCGAGGCTTCGGCACGCGTTCCTCCAGACGAACCGCTTCCTCGTCGGCCAGACCTGGTCCACGTTTTCGGATCCTGAGGCCGAACCGATCGGGATTGACTTCGAGGGCCTGAACGCCATCTCGCTGTTCCGGCAGCCGCTGGTTCGTTGGACACCAAGCAACACTGCTTCACGCTATCAGTGGGCATTCGCAGTCGAGAATCCCGCGCCGGATCTCACGGATGCCGAAGGCGTCAACTTCACGCCCGACTTCGTCGCGAGGCTGAGATTTGAACCGGGCCGCAAACGAGGCCTCCTCCTTTACACGGGTCACGTGCAGGCGGCGCTGCTGGTCAGGCAGTTACGCGGCGACGTGGCCGGCGACTCCGGCGCGCTCGACACCGGTGGCATCGGCGGGAACATCAGCGGCGTCCTCATCCCCCGCTGGGATGCGGACGACCGCATCAAGTTTGCCGTCAACGCCGGATCCGGAATTGGCCGATATATCGCTGACTTGAGCTCACTGGGCGGGCAGGATGCTGTGTACGACCCGGTGCAGGTCAGCCTTCGTGCGCTTCCGGTCTCGAGCGGGTACTTCGGCTACGAGCACGCCTGGTCGCCGGTCTTCACCACGGCGGTGACGTACGGCGTGGTGAACGTCAGTAACCTCGATATCCAGCCGGGAAATGCGTTCCGCCGGACCCAGCGAACATCGGTCAATCTCACGTGGAATCCAGTTCCCTTCGTGGACATTGTCGTCGAGTTCCTCGCCGGCACGCGCGTCAACAAGGATGGCCAGCGCGCCTCCTCGAGTCAGATTCAGACCGGCTGGACGCTCAAGTTTTGACAGCCATCGAGCCTCGAACCTCTGGAGAAACGCACCGTGCCCGACATCAACAAGCTTGAACGTTTCGCGAAGTACGCGGCCATCGTCAGCGCGCTCGTCGCGGCGAGTGTCGGCATCGGTCAGTTCCGGCGAGGTGTGTCGCAAAGCGTCAGGGAGCTCGAGTGGAAGCAGGCCGACATGGCGCGAACGATCATCAACGACATGCTGAACGACGAGGGCTGGGATGCGATGTCGATGCTCGATTGGAAGGAGGGCCGCACCTACGAGATTGCGCCAGGCACCAAGGTGCACATTCTCCCTGCTGATGTGGCGCCTGCACTCGAAGCGGCCTTGCAGACGAACGGGCCCAAGCGCACGGAGACGCAGCGATTCATCGGAGACCGATATGACCGTTTCCTGTTCCTGGTGAGTCAGCTGCAGTCGGCGGTCCGCTCCGGCCTGGTGCGACTGGACGACGTGCAGTTTCCGCTCAGTTGGTACGTTGAGAAGCGGCTCTGCGGGCACAAGAAGCTGCTTCTCGCGTACATCGCGGTCAACTCCACGCCTGAGTCAGCGCAGTACTTCGAATCTCTTGATGCCTGGCGGCGATGTGCTCCGAGCTAGAGCCGTTCTCATTTGACTGCCCTGGTCATTGGCCGGCAGGCGGTTGCCAGAGTTCTACCTTGTTGCCTTCTGGATCGATGACCCAGGCAAACTTCCCGTACTCGGAATCGTCGATCTTCTCGAGCACGTTGCAGCCTTCTTCGCGCAAGACTTTCACCAGCGCGTGGAGATCCTCCACCCGGTAATTGACCATGAACGTCGCAGTGCTGGGCGCAAACTGGTCACCTTGCGCCGAACCAATGGACCAGATGGTGGTTCCGGCAACCGGCTGACCTTCACCGTCGGTCCAGGTGAACGCCGTGCCACCCCATTCCTGGACATCGATTCCGAGGTGCCGCTTGTACCAAGCCTGTAGTGCCGGAGCGTCTTTGGCTTTGAAGAAGATGCCGCCAATGCCAGTGACTCGCTTCATAGAACCTCCGAGGACGGGTGGTGGTGAGGGAGAGTGTGCGGCCGTCGCAGTGTAGCGCGCCGGCTGAGCGGCTTTCAATCATCGGCTCTTGCGTGCCTTCCATACCTCCTCGCACGTCTAGCGCCGCGTGCGACTCCGTTCGGTCGTCCGCCGAACCGCGGCTGCCCTTGACCGTCCGCCCCGGGCGAGTCATATTACTTTCATGGCACTTTCCCGGAAGAAGGCGACCACTATCGCGCTGGATCCGGAGGACGATCGGCTGCTCTCCCGTGCTGCCCGGGAGCGCGGCGTCTCGCGTTCGGAGTTCATCCGACAGCACCTCGCCCTCGTGCTCGAGCAGTACCGCCGGCACCCAAAGCCGAGGAGTGCGGGCATCGTCCGCGCGCTGACCGAGCGCGGCGACGAGCGTGAGCTGTTCGCTGGTGGCCGATAGCACTGCAGCGCTGATCTGCGACACCGGCGCACTGCTCGACTATCTGGTCGAGAGCGCGCCGGACCATCGTCTGTTTCGAAGCGCCATCGACCGAGCCCGCACCCGTTATGTTCCGGCCCTGGTGCTGGCAGAGGTCGACTACTTTCTTCGCAACGAGCGGCGGGCGATGGAGTCCTTCATGCGGGATCTTGCACGCGGCGCCTTTACGTACGCTCCGCCCGCGCTCGATGAACTCTCCCGTGCCATGGATATCGACCGGCGTTACTCAGACCTTGGCCTGGGACTCGTCGATGGATCGGTCATCGCGCTCGCCGAGGGACTCGCCATCCGTCGTCTGGCCACGCGCGACGTGCGTCACTTCGCGGCGGTCCGACTTCGTGACGGCAGCGCATTCGATCTGGTCGTCCACCCAACGGATCCCGAGAGATCCTGACCGCAGAGGAGTTCCGCTCAGGAGGTTCGTGGTTCAGCGCGCTGCGCCGGTTGGCAAGGTGCTCCAAGCAGGCACACGCACGTGGGTCCGGCCTAGTTTATTAACTTGTTGATGGCATTGGACTTCTGGCGAATCCGGCCCCAATTGAGAAGATTCTAGCGCAAATCCGAGTCCTCTGTTCTCCTCTGGAATCCGCTCTGATCAACCGGGGTCGGGGCAACATGGGGCAACGCCCTTCAGGCCAAGGTCTGGTGTCAGGCGAGTGTGGCCTGCGTTGATCGTCGCGACGTCGTCGTCAGAGGCGCGCGGATTCACCGACGTCGAGCGTCCTGAAGGCGGCATCATCGATTCCGGCAGCGGACCGCGCACGGCCGAGCGCGGCCACCGGTTCGTTCAGTCCTTCGGGCGTCAGCCGGAACGTGCCGAAGTGCATGCCGATGCTGCGGCGAGCGCCGACGTCCAGATGCGCCTGCACGGCCTCCTCAGGATTCATGTGAATGTCCTTCATGAACCAGCGCGGTTCATATGCGCCGATCGGTATCAGCGCAAGATCGATCCGTGGAAAACGCCGGCCGACCTCCAGGAAATGGGGACCGTACCGCTGTCGCCCGCGAAGTAGATCTGCTGCTCGTCGATCGTGATCATGAAGCCGCCCCATAACGCGCGATTGCGATCGAAGGGCGTGCGGGCGGAAAAGTGCTGCGCCTGGGTCGCAGTGATCTCTATCTCGCGTCCAGGGGTGACGGCCGGATCGAGCGTCTGCGCACCTAGCATGGCTGACATTTCGGCTGGCATGCGCTGCCACCAGTCGAGTTCGGCGATTCGCGTCACGCCGGCCGATCGCAGCAGCGTCGCGTTGCCCAGCAGTGTCACGACGCGCGGATGATCGCGGTGCTGCACCGCCCGCAGCGCTTCCAGATCGCAGTGGTCGTAGTGATTGTGACTCAGGAGTACGTAAGCAATCGGAGGCAGATGGTCGAAGCGAATGCCAGGCTGACGCACGCGCCGTGGCCCTGTCCGCCCGAACGGTCCGGCGCGCTCCGCGAAGACCGGGTCGGTGATGATGTTGCCGGCGCTCGTCTGAATCAGAAAGGTCGCGTGACCAATGAAGGTGATGACGATCTCGTCGCCGCTCGTCGGCGGAAGCGAGGTCCGCTGCACGACTGGTACCTGCGCCGGCCATGGCGTGCCACGCTCGAACAGCATGCGCGGCGCCTTCCAGATTGGCTGTCCGTTTGCGCCGTTCGGGTTGAAGAACCGCCGTTTGTCGAAATGATCGCTCATCTCGTGCCTCGCGCCCGAGCGGAGATCACCGTGGACGATGCTGCTGGATGAGCTTCGCGAACCGCCGCAGACCGATCGCGTCGGCAGCGGACGGCGACACGGCGTTCGCGAGCGTGAGCATCCTGAGCAGCCCTCCGCCCATGATGTGGGCGCGACGTCGCTGGCGGATGGTGGCGAGGATCTCGCGCGCGACCACGTCGGGCTCGCAGAGGGCGACGCCCATCTTGCGCCACATGTCGAAATATGGGGACTCCGACTCGGTGTTGGAGGGCACAGGCCCGAAGAACGAAAGCACCACGTCGGTCCCGGCAAGCTCGCGATTGGCGCCTTGCACGTAGCTCGCCAGCGCGCCGCGGGTCGCCGCGTAGGCGCTCATGAACGGCAGCGCCACCCGTCCGTCCATGGCGCCGCCGAGGTGGACGACCACTCCGCCGCCGGCTTGCTTGCGCAGCCCCGGCAGGAATGCCTGGGTCACGAAGATGGGCCCCTTCACGTTGACCGCGAGCAGCGCGTCGACGTCGGCCGGCGTGTAGTCCTCGATGGCCTTGCGCGGCGAGATGCCCGCGAGGTTCACCACCGCATCGATCCGGCCGAGGTGCTCGAAGGCCGCCGCCGCCAGCTTCTCGAGGCTCGCCGGATCGGTGACGTCCGCGCGCAGGTAAATCGCCGAACCGTCGCTCCGGCCGGTCAGCGCCGCGGCGTCGTACTCGCGCCGCGCCGCGAGCACCATCCGGAAGCCCTCGGCCGCGAGGAGCCTGGCCAGGGCGTGACCAAGTCCTCCGGTCACCCCGATGAGAACGGCGGTGGGCGCATCCATGCCCCGCTTTGCTGCGGCTCCGCCGGTGATCACAGGGGTCTTTCCATTCAGTCTAGTCATCTCGTGTTCCTTTCGGTGAATATTAGTTACTATAAAAGTATCTATTTTGAGCAAAAAAAAGCTAACTGGACCTGGCCCTGATTTTCGACACCACGTCCGCCAATGTCGTCTGCCTCAGATCCCTACGGACGGCCTCCTGAGTGCCAACCAGCACGTCGCTCATGACTTCCTTGATGTTACAGCTCACGACACACTCCTTCGTTTTGGGATAGGCATGGATGGCAAAAGCATCTGGAGGGTTTACCGCAGAGTAGATGTCTAAGAGGGAGATACTCTTTGGGCTTCGTGCCAGGCCATAACCACCCGACTTACCAACAGTCGTCTTAGCCAGCTTCGCCTTCGAGAGTTTAACGAGGATTCTCTTAACGAAAACCGGGTTCGCATTCACGCTGCCTGCGAGAATTTCCGACGTGAAAACTCCCTCGTGATGTGCGATTGCCGCCAGTACGTGGACGGCGATCGAAAATTGAGTGTTTACGGAAGCCATTTATGGATACTATATTAGTATCCATATCGGATGCAAGAGCAAAATGCATCAGGGTTGACGCAGGTGCGGTTTGTGACAGCGGTGAGGAGGAGCAGATCGTCGGCGACTTCCCGGAAGACGCTCGCGTTCGTGGCGTTATGGTCGCGACACACGTTGCGGTATTCGGTCGCATCCATGTTTTTCCTGGCCGTTTCCTCAGGCGACAGCTCGCTGGTCTTGCCGGCACGGCGCAGGAAATCCAGCAACGCGGCTTCCTCCGCCGTCAGGCGTTGCCAAGCTTCCGGCCGTCTGGTGTGAATGACGGTCTCGGTGCCGACGAGCTTACGCGGCAGGCTCGACTTGCTGGTCGCAAGTTCTCCCCGCGCGCCTGTTTGAGTCGTGAAACCCAGAAGGCTGGCCGCAGCGATTCCTGCCGGGAAGAGGTTCTTATCCCGTTCTGCCAGGTGCCGCAGTGCCGCCGGGTTCGGCCGGCTTCTGCCAAAGGCCGTCTCGCGGGACCGGTAGTAGAGACCCTTGCTCAGACATTAAACAACGATTCGCTGAAGCGTCCGAGGCCATGCAGCGCGAAGGTGCCGGGCGGCGTAACATGCACCGGAGGTCCACCTGCATCGGCTCCTTCGCCTCACCGCAACGATGGCCACCGTGCTATTCGCGAGCACCGCTGCGGACGCCTCTCAAGGCGGTCGGGCCGGCGGCCTCCCGGCAACGGCCACGGCGACACCTGCCGGCACCGGCGCCATCAGCGGCGTCGTGGTCGACGCGGCGACGGGCGGGCCGGTCGCCGGGGTCATCGTCGGGCTGGGATCCAGGAGCGGCGGCCCGCAGATTCTCACGCTTCCGCGCACGGTCACCGATGCCAAGGGACGCTTCCTCTTTCGCGATCTTGCGCCATCAACACGGTACTACTTGAGAGCCGCGCGTCTCGGCTACGCCTCCACTCGGTATGGGGCCGCCGGCCCTGCCGTCCCGACCACGCTGCCGGAACTCGAAATCAGGACGATCGATGACATCGCCACGATCGCGGTGGCGGCCGATCAGTGGGTCAGTGATGTACGAATTCAGCTGTGGCGCCTCGGGAGCATCAGCGGGCGCGTCGTCGACGAGCGCCATGAACCCGTGGTCGGCGCGGCCGTGCAAGCGTTCAGCACGACGCTCTCCGCGGGGCATTCGCAGTACGCGGGCAGCGACATCGCGACCACCGACGATCGCGGCGAGTATCGCCTCGCGAATCTTGCGCCGGGGAAATACGCGGTCTCGGTATTGTCGGTGCAGGCGACCGTCCTCGCGTCGCGGCCCGAAGGCCCGCAACAGCGGGCCCTGGGAGAGTTGGCGCAAGGGACATCGAGGATTTCGTCGGGCGACGGTCTCCCGTCGATCGGTTCCGACGCGCGGCATCGCCTCGCCCTCAGTAACTACGCCACCCCACCGCCGCCCGGCGGCGGCCGACCGCAGGCCTATGCGGCAACGTTCTATCCGGCCACGAGCACGATCGGCCTGGCCGAGGCCATCGAAATTGGATTGGGGACGATTCGCCGCGGTGTCGATTTTCAGTTGCGGCCGGTGGGGACGGTGACGGTCGCCGGCCGCGTCGAGACGCCTGCGGGTTCCGGCAATCCGAACCAGCCACCGTTGTTGCTTCGTCTCATGCCCGCCGGGCAGGAGTCACTCGGCGTGGGGTCCGAGGCGGCCACGACGTTCGTCGATCCAGACGGGTCGTTCACCTTCCTCAATGTCCCGCCGGGCGCCTACACGCTTGTCGCGCCGGCCTCATCGATGGCGTTCACGGTCGGCGGCGGCCTGGCGATGTTGCCGGCACCACCTGGATCGTCGGGAAGGTTTGTGTCGTCGGGTTGGACGGCTACTCCGGGACTCTCGTACGTGGAACACGACGGCCCCACGCCGAAAGTCTGGGGCCGAATCTCCGTGTCGGTGGGCGAGAGCGACGTGCGCGGCCTCGTCCTGCCCCTGCGCCCGACAGTGACTGTGCGCGGGCGCATCGTCATGGCCGCAGATGCCGCGGCCCGGAACATCTCGCTCCCGGTCAACGCCGAGCCTGCGAATGGCGATGCGGCGCTCGGCAACAAACGGGTATACACGTCGGTCCCAGAACCGGGCACCTTTGCGTTGGAAGGGCTCGCTGGAGGCAGGTATCTGATTGGGGCGCCACTCGCCGGCCGACTTGGCGTCGCCGTGACGTCAGTCATGGTCGAGGGACGGGAGGTTCGCGACGTCGGCATCGACACGTCGTCGGGCAGGGACCTCAACGACGTCGTCATCACCCTCACTGACAAGGCGATCGACGTAAGCGGCACGGTGCGAGGCGCGTCGCCCGTCCCCGCCGCAGTGATCGTGTTTCCCGCCGACCGCACCGGATGGACCGACTACGGCTGGAGCCCGACGAAGATTCAGTCGAAGACCGTCGACACCACTGGCGCGTTCCTGATACGCGGACTGCCGGAGGGAGATTACTTCGTGGCCGCCGTCCCGCTTTCACAGCACGATGCCTGGACCGATCCAAGATTCCTCGAAGCCGCCTCCGCGGTGGCCACGCGCGTGTCCCTCAAGTGGGGGGACAAGAAGGTGATCGACCTGACCGTGAACGTGGTGAGCGTCAAATGAAGAGCGCGACGCGAGCGATGCTCACATCGCTGTTGTGTGTGGCGCTGTCTATCATCGCGAGCGCACAAGCACCATCCCGAGACGCCGGACCGGTGACGCCGACGAGCGGCACCGCGTCGATTGCCGGGATCGTACTCGACGACCAGCAACCGCCCGTGGCGGTGCGTCGAGCGGTCGTCACGGTAGCGGGTGCAGAGCTCGTTCCGAGCCGCAGCGCGATCACGGATGACGACGGACGATTTTTGATCGGCGTCTTACCGGCGGGTCGTTTCACCATCACGGTCAGCCGCGGCGCCTTCGTCACGTCGAGCTACGGCGCGAAGCGGCCGGGGCGTCCGGGCACGCCGATCGTCGTCGCGGCTGGCGCACGGGTCAGCGACGTGACGATCACGCTGTGGCGGGGCGCGGTGATCGCCGGCGTCGTGCGCGATGAAGACGGCCAGCCGGCGCCAGGAGTCCCGGTTCGCGCGACGCGTGCCAACGCGCCGACCGACCGTTCGATCCTGACCCTCGACAACCGCGGCGTTCAGACCAACGAGGCCGGCGAGTTCAGGATCTTCGGACTCGAGCCGGGCGAGTACCTTGTCTCGGCCGTCCCGCCGAGTCTTCGAGGCATGGCGCCGACGAGCATGAGCGAGACGGAGATGGATGCCGCGCTGGCCGCACTTCGATCGCGACGCCCCGGAACCACACCGCCACCGCCATTGGCATCCACCCACATCGCGCCGCCTGCCGCTCGACCATTCATGTACGCACCGATCTTCTTTCCCGGCACACCGAGCATGACGCAAGCCACGCCGATCACGCTCGCGGCGGGCCAGGTCGTCGAGAGGCTTGATTTCGCCCTTCAACGTGTCGCGACCGCGATCGTCGGCGGCATCGCCCTGCGGCCTGGCGGAGAGCCGGCCGTCGGCGCCTCGGTGCGGCTCGTGCAGGTACCGCCGCCCGGTGGATTCGCTCTAGACTCGCCGATCCAGCTAACGGCCTCGACGGCCGCCGACGGCACGTTTCGTTTTTCCGGTGTGTCGCCAGCCGAC
Organism: uncultured Acidobacteriota bacterium; assembly: GCA_963816795.1. Classification (GTDB taxonomy): domain Bacteria; phylum Acidobacteriota; class Vicinamibacteria; order Vicinamibacterales; family SCN-69-37; genus CAWFLT01. Next base: position 37,023 of record CAWFLT010000017.1, read on the forward strand.
TATCGGTTGAACGTGGGCTCCGCGGTGCTGGGAACAGCCGCTGGACGTGGTGGCTATCAGGGACCTCCCTCCGGTGGTCCCGCGTTGTGGGGCGAGGCGATGCTGGCCGTTGCCGGTTCGGATCTTGATCAGATCGTCGTTCAACTGGCCCCGGCGCCGACGCTGACTGGCCGCGTGGAATTCTCTGGAGCCGCCGCGCTGCCCGCGAATCCTGCGCAATGGCGTGTGTCACTCGTCGACGCCACCTCCCTTGCCAGGAAACCTGGAGGTCTGAGTGCCGCGCCGGTGAACGACGCGCCACCTCCGGTCCAGGTCAAGGCAGACGGTACGTTCGAGATTCAGGGCATTGCCCCCGGCGTCTATCAGTTCCAGGTGGTTGGGCCGGGCCTTGGTCCGACCGGATGGTGGCCGCGATCAATGGCAACGGGCGATCGCGATCTGCTCGATCGGTTCATTGAGGTCCGCGTGGGCATGCCGTCGCTGAACGTCGTGCTCACGATGTCTGAACGCCACACCGAGCTGTCCGGGCGCCTGCAGACGCCGAGCGGTCAGCCGGCCTCGGACATGTTCGTGATTGCCTTTGCGACGAACAAGCAACAGTGGGGGGCTGGGGCGCGCCGCGTGCGTGCCGTGCGTCCGGGCATCGATGGGCAGTTCTCTTTCCTGGACCTACCGCCTGGCGAATACTTCCTCGGTGCCCTCAGTGATATTGACGCCGACGAGTGGCAGAGCCCCACGCTGCTAGAACAACTGATTCCCGTATCGGCACGGGTGACGATCGGCGAGGGTGAAAAGAAGGTGCAGAATCTCGGCATCCGAGGCTCGGGCAACTGACGTCTGACGCCGCGAACGTCTACGGCCGAGTGCGAACCCTCTGGTGCGGACTGGATCACACCAAGCCGCTTGGCCGAAGCTAACGAGAGCACGCTGTCACGGCTCGTCTCAGGTCCTCAGACCAAAGCGCTAACGGATGGGTCGACGCCCGCGTCGGAGATTGTCCAGGCACGCGCCACTGATACTCATCGCCCGCGACCGTTCCTGCGCTGACGATGTACTGGGACGAGTGAGCTCCCAGACGCGTTCGACCGGCGCGCTCTGGGGCTCTTGGACTCGCGCGGCCGGGTTTCGACCGACTCTTCCTGAGCGGCCGACCTGTCTTGAAGATGTTTCCAGTAGGCGGCGGGATTCTGCAGAATCCCTTTGGTGATCTGGAAGTGCGACGTGTCCTCCAGGGAGACGGGATGCAAGGCATCGCCGTCGAACGAGAGAATCTGCGCGCCGGGAAACGTCAAGAGAATTGGCGAATGAGTCGCGATGATGAACTGTGACGTGCCGGCCGCCAGCAGAGCGGACATGTGCGCGAGGAGCGCCAATTGACGCTGAGGTGAGAGCGCTGACTCTGGCTCGTCGAACAGCAGGAGCCCAGCTCGCATCCGATGCTGGAGAATCGAGAGAAACGCTTCGCCATGCGAGCGAGTATGAAGCGATCGTCCCCCGTAGCGCGCGTACGGATCTCCCCCCATTCTGAAGTCGGGGTCGGCGTTGCGCGCATCCAGCAACGACGCAAAATGGGCCTGGAACTCGGCTCGGAGAAAGTAGGCGTCTGGTGGGCGCCCTCGAAACGAAGGCCGCAAGGACTTTGCGAGCGGGCTTGAGGTATCAGGACCGTGATTGCCGGCTAGTTCGTTCCGACCGCCGCCCGACACTGGGAGCCTGGATAGAGCAGCAATCGCCTCGATGACGGTCGACTTGCCAGTCCCATTCTCGCCAACGAAGAAGGTGACTGGCGACGTGAACTCGATGTCGAGAGAGCGAATGAGCGGCAAACTGAACGGATATTCGCCACCGTTGGCAGCGCCCTCCTTTAACTGGAGTCTCACGAGGTACGGTGACGTCGAACGCATCGATCGATCCTAGAACTCTACCGCGATTTCCTTCGAAGGCCCGTGAAGCATACCCTCGGAATGACGAGGCTGAATAGCCTTGCCTTCCTGTCGGGCCCCATCCAGCCGCGCCCGCGATTCGAGACTTGAGAGAGCCCCGCCCTCTCGCCGCGAGGACCGTCCAGGCCCGTACCGCTTCAGTGAAGGCTTGCCCTGAGAGTCGAGTTCAAGTGTCAGTCCTGCTGCGCGTGCACCTCGTTCCGAGGCTGGGTCAGAAGCAGCTGGACAGCATCACGAACGAGGACGTGCAGCGCCTCAAACGCGCAATGGACACGAAAGCCCCCAAGACCGTCAACAACGCCTTGGCCGTGCTGAGCGTGCTCCTGAAGAAGGCGATCGAATGGGGTGTGATCGATCGCATGCCCTGCACGATTCGATTGCTGCGCGCGCCGAACCCGGCACCGCGGTTTCACGATTTCGATCAGTACGAACGCCTGGTCGACGTCGCGGCCGTGGTCGATTGGCAGACGCGTGTGATCGTGCTGCTGGGCGGCGAAGCGGGCCTGCGATGCGGCGAGATGATCGCGCTCGAATGGACGAGATGTGGATCTCGCGAAGCGCCAACTCTCGGTCCAACGCTCAGACTGGAACGGACAGATCACGACGCCGAAGGGTGGACGGATCCGATACGTGCCACTGACCGTGCGATTGACGGCGGCGCTGCGCGACCATCGACACCTGCGCAGCCCGCGCGTGCTCTGCCAGCCGGACGGGACGCCGTTCACGCGGCAGCAAGTGCAGTACCGGATGAAGCGCGCGGCGCGACGCGCGCATGTGCCTGAAGGCGTGCACTTGCTGCGTCACACGTTCTGCTCGCACCTGGCGATGCGCGGGGCGCCGGCAAGGGCGGTCCAGGAACTCGCCGGCCACAGCGAGCTGAGCATGACGCAGCGCTACATGCACCTGAGCCCGGCGGCACTCGAGTCGGCGATCGAATTGCTCGATCGGCGTGGCAACATAGTGGCAACGCCGGCGATCGAAATCGCTAAGTCGAGTGTTTAGAAATAGTTAATTGGCGGTGAGGCAGGGATTCGAACCCTGGATACAGGTTTTGGCCCGTATAACGGTTTAGCAAACCGCCGCCTTCAGCCTCTCGGCCACCTCACCGCGCGGGAAAGCTCAGTATAAACGACATCGCGACTTACGCGCCCGTCGACTGTCCCCTCGATTGTCCCTGAAATTGTCCCTGCCAGCCCTGAAGATTGGCTCTGGACGGCGACCGTCCAAGCGCCCGGAACGCTGATCCGAATGCAGTGGTTTTTTTCGCCGACAACGATGCCGGCAACTGATTGGCGCACGCCGCTTTGCGCGCAGGACGACGCGCGGGATTCTCGGACGCCTCCCATTTCGTCAAGGTCCTGCGCAGCCGGACAGGCCAGACGCCGTTGCGCATTCGCCGAGGCGTCCGATAGCGCCGTGCCCGCGCCTTGCTCACGAGGCGTGGTGCCGTACGGCGGCCCCGCCGACTACGTGACGTTGCTGAGCATCAACTGGCGCGCGGTTAGCGGTTTTGGAGATTAAGATTCGGGGAATGTCGATGCGCCGAGTGGTGCTCCGCGTTGATGCTTTGTTCCTCACGGTGGCGGGTGTCTTCGGCCTGGTGTCCGACCTGCAGTCCTACATGTCCGGGACCGGTCCATTCGGCCAGACGTTTTTCAGGAACCCGACGGTGATCGGAGTTGTCGAGGCGCACGGCCTCGCCGTTCTGACTGCAGGCACCCTCTGGTTTCTGGCGACGCATCACAGCAGACGTTTCGGGCACTGGGTCGCGGTTATTGCCCATGCGGTCATGGGCGTGAGCAACATCGTCTGGTTCGATGTGTTCAGGCACGTGCAGGCGGAGACTCAAGGCGTGGCGGTCACGGTGGTGCATTTTGCCTTCATCGGCGTCAACGCATTCTTCATTACCAGAGCCAGCGTCAGCCAGGATTGAAGGGCGAGCTGACTGGTTTCGTCTGGTATTGGGCCTATTCCTCGTCTTCGGCGCCATTCGTCGGCGTTCACCTGATTCTGTTCTTCTCGATGCCATGGCCAATTGCAGTCGCGTCCCTTCTTCTCGCGATCGTGATCAGCTTCCCGCTGGCATATCTCTTCGAACTGGGAGGAAAAACGATCTGGGCTCCGGCCGTTCTGCACTTTGTGATTCAGGCTACGGTGAAGGTGGTTGTGTTTGCGCACGGAGCAGAATCGTTCGCGCTCGCTTGGATGGCTGCGAGTGCTCTGGTCCCGCTGCTGATCTTCACTGTCAAGGCCCCGACGCGTCCGTGAACCGGCGCCTGCAAATCCCCAAGGCAGGGGCGATCATCGACGCGACGTACTTCGGGGATTTGTTAGGAAGATCGGAGATGCCTGAATAAGATCATCCAATCGGTAGACGATGAATTCGTCGGCAGCCGCAGGCTCTTGACGTACAACCAAGGCTGAATGGGAGAATTCGCGTGAGAAAGCTGCTATCGAAAGACCCAGACGTCACCACCGCTGACGAAACGCCGCTGTCGAAAGACGACCTGGAATCGATGCACGCTTTCTGGCGGGCATGCAACTACCTGTCGGTGGGGATGATCTACCTGAGAGACAACCCCCTGCTGAAGCAGCCGTTGAAGACCGAGCACGTGAAGCACCGGCTCCTCGGCCACTGGGGCGCGAGCCCGGCGCTGTCTTTCGTGTGGGTGCACCTGAACCGCATGATCGTCAAGCACGACCTCGACGTGATTTTCGTGGCCGGACCGGGCCACGGGGCGCCGGGCGTGCTGGGACCGGCGTATCTCGAAGGCACGTACTCCGAAATCTATCCGGACAAGAGCCAGGACGTGGACGGGCTGCAGAAGTTCTTCAAGCAGTTCTCCTTCCCGGGACACATCGGCAGTCACGTCACGCCAGAAACGCCAGGCTCGATCCACGAAGGCGGTGAGCTTGGCTACAGTCTCTCGCATGCCTACGGCATGGCGTTCGACAACCCCGATCTGATCGTCGCCTGCGTCGTGGGTGACGGCGAGGCGGAGACCGGGCCGCTCGCCACGGCGTGGCATTCGAACAAGTTCCTCAATCCCGTCCACGATGGTGCGGTGCTGCCCATCTTGAATCTCAACGGCTACAAGATCGCGAATCCCACGGTCCTTGCGCGCATCAGCCACGAGGAGCTCGAAGCGCTGTTCATCGGCTACGGCTATACACCGTATTTCGTGGAAGGAAGCGACCCGGTTCTCATGCATCAGAAGATGGCCGCCACGCTGGAGCGTGCCATCGGCGAGATTCGTGCGCAGCAGCAGGCCGCGCGCGCGTCGAACACGCCCGTCCGTCCGCGTTGGCCCATGATCGTGCTGCGCTCCCCGAAAGGCTGGACCGGGCCGAAAGAGATCAAGGGACACAAGGTCGAAGGGTCCTGGCGCTCGCATCAAGTTCCCTTCTCCGATGTGCGGGACAATCCCGCGAATTTGAAGCTCCTCGAAGACTGGATGCGCAGCTACCAGCCCGAAGAGCTGTTCGACGCAGACGGACGGCTCGTGCCGACGCTCCGGGCCCTGACGCCGGCCGGCAATCGGCGGATGAGCGCCAACCCGCGCGCCAACGGCGGGCTGCTGCGCAAGGATCTCAAGCTGCCTGACTTCCGCAAGTACGCGGTCGAGGTGCCCGTGCGGGGGACGGCGATGTACGAGAACACCAAACCCCTGGGCGAGTTCCTTCGTGACGTCATGAAGAACAACCCGACCAGCTTCCGCGTCTTCGGCCCGGACGAGACCGCGTCGAACCGTCTCCAGGCCGTGTACGAAGCGAGCAAGAAAACCTGGATGGCGGACATGCTGCCCGAGGATGCCGACGGCGGCGAGCTCGCGCGCGATGGGCGCGTCATGGAGATGCTCTCGGAGCACACGCTGGTCGGCTGGCTCGAGGGCTATCTGCTGACCGGCCGCCACGGGTTCTTCCACACCTACGAGGCCTTTGCGCACGTCTTCGATTCCATGTTCAACCAGCACGCCAAGTGGCTGGACATCTGCAAGAACCACGTGCCATGGCGCGCCTCGGTCGCGTCCGAGAACATCCTGCTGTCGTCCACGGTCTGGCGGCAGGACCACAACGGCTTCTCTCATCAGGATCCGGGGTTCATCGATCTGGTGACCAACAAGGGGCCGTCCGTCACGCGCGTCTATTTGCCGCCCGACGCCAACACGCTGCTGTCGGTCGCCGACCATTGCCTTCGCAGCACCGACTACATCAATGTCATCGTGGCCGACAAACAGAAACACCTGCAGTTCACGACGATGCCCGAGGCGATCGCGCACTGCACCAAAGGCCTGGGCATCTGGCCGCGGGCGAGCACGGATGCCGGCGAGGAACCGGATGTCGTGCTGGCAAGCTGCGGCGACGTGGCCACCATGGAAGCGCTGGCGGCAGCCGCCATCCTGCGCGAGCACGTGCCGGATCTGAAGCTCCGCTTCGTCAATGTGGTGGATCTGTTCAAGCTGCAGCCGGCGTCCGAGCATCCCCACGGATCGACCGAGCGGGAGTTCGACAGCCTGTTCACCACTGACCAGCCGATTATTTTCAACTTCCACGGCTATCCCTGGCTCATCCACAAGCTCTCGTACCGCTTCAAGGGGCACGCGAACCTGCACGTGCGGGGCTACAAGGAAAAAGGCAACATCAACACGCCGCTCGAGCTCGCGATACTGAACGAAACGTCACGCTTCAACCTCGTCATCGACGTCATCGATCGGGTGCCAAAGCTGCGCACGAAGGCGGCGCACCTGAAAGAGGAGATGAGGAACGCGATCATCGACAACCTGAACTACGCGCACGAGCACGGAACCGACCGGCCGGAGATTGTCAACTGGACCTGGCCGTACTGAAGCGCCTGCATCTGGCAGGTTGGGCATGAAATCGTTGCAAGCACTCAAGGGGATGACGCGCTATGACCGACACCAAGGGCTTCGACTTCAAGGCCGGCGTTCCCCTTCAGCAGATTCCTGAGGGCGCGATCGTGGCGGGCCACGTCGGTGACGACGAGATCGTCGTCGTCCGGCGCGGCGACGAGTACTTCGCCGTCGGCGCGCATTGCACGCACTATCACGGCCCGCTGGCCGACGGGCTCATCGTCGGCGACACGGTCAGGTGTCCGTGGCATCACGCGTGTTTCAGTCTTCGCACGGGCGAGGCGGTGCGCGCGCCGGCGCTCGATCGCGATCGCGTGCTGGCGAGCAGAGCGTCGCGGCGACGTGCTGTTCGTCCGCGAGAAACTCGACGCACGGACCGCGCCGCCAGGATCAGGCACAGACACTGTGCCTCGCTCGGTGGTCATCGTCGGCGGCGGTGCCGCGGGCCTCACGGCCGCCGACATGCTGCGGCGCCTGGGCTACGCCGGCACGCTCACGATGCTCAGCGCCGACGCTGCCCCGCCGGTGGATCGGCCGAACCTGTCGAAGGACTATCTGGCCGGCACGGCAAAGGAAGACTGGATTCCGCTCCGGTCGCCGGAGTACTACGCGGAGAACACGATCGACCTTCAGCTCGAGACGCGCGTGGCGTCAATCGACGTGAAGGGAAAACGTGTGCGGCTGGAGAACGGCACGACGCACGCCTTCGACGCGCTTCTGCTTGCGACGGGCGCCGAGCCCGTGCGGTTGAGTCTCGCTGGCGCGCCGGCGATCCCGGTGCACTATCTTCGGACGTTTGCCGACAGCCGCGCGATCGCCGCGAGCGCGGACGCGTCGAGCTCGAAGCGCGCATTGGTAATAGGCGCCAGCTTCATCGGCCTCGAAGTGGCCGCGTCGCTCCGCGCGCGAGGTCTCGACGTGCACGTCGTCGCGCCGGAGCGCGAGCCGCTCGAGAAGATCATGGGTCCCGAGGTCGGCCGTTTCATCCGCGGTCTGCACGAATCCAAGGGCGTCGTGTTCCATCTTGGCGCGACGGTCGCCCGCCTCGATGGGCGCACGGCCACTCTGAGCGACGGCTCCACCGTCGACGCCGACCTCGCCGTCGTCGGCGTCGGCGTTCGGCCGAACATCGCGCTGGCCGAGGCCGCCGGGCTCGCTATCGATCGGGGTGTGGCTGTGGACGAGTACCTGCAGACGAGTGCGCCCGGCATCTTCGCCGCCGGCGACATCGCGCGCTGGCCCGATCCGCACACCGGCGAGCGCATTCGCGTCGAGCACTGGGTGGTCGCGGAGCGCCAGGGCCAGGCGGCCGCCCGCAACATCCTCGGTCAGCGCCAGCGGTTCAGCGATGTCCCCTTCTTCTGGAGCCAGCACTACGACATCAGCATCAACTACGTCGGGCACGCGGAGCAGTGGGACGCGGCGGACATTGATGGCGACCTCTCCGCGCACGACGCCGTTGTCACATATAAGAAGGACGGCCGCACGCTGGCGGTCGCGACGGTCTTCCGCGACACGGCCAGCCTCGAGGCTGAGCTGAAGATGGAGCAGCTCAGCGCGCACGCCTGAAGAAAGCGGCCGGCATCTTTGTCGCGGCCTCCCGCGCTGCGGATTCACGGCCTGGCGGCTGCGGCGGTCACGCCTCCACCAGCGGATCCTTCAACAGCCGCTGCCCGCCAAGCGAGACCACGAACCCATACACGCCCACGGCCGCAAAAACGACCATCGTCACGACCGAGGACGGGAAGAACCAGGACGACGGGTCTGCCGTGAGAGGAATATTCGGCCAATCCGAGAACAGGACCATGACGAGCAACGCCAGCAGACCGAGCCGGGTGAGCACGATCAAGGACAGCACGAGGAGCGTCACGAGGACGACCGTGTCGATCAGGGACGCCCCTGACGCGAAGGCAACGGCAGGCAGACCGAGGAAAGCGAGGTAGGCCACCCACGTCCGCCGCAAGACCACGCGAAGTACCAGGATCGCCATGAGGTTGAAGATCGGAACGCGTAACGCCTCTCGGAGGATTTCGATGTGCGCCGCCACGTTGGCGCCGACGCCGGCCAATGGCGCGATGCCCTGCCAGGAAGGCGCATCAGGAAGACCGATGCCAAGACGGGCGCCGGACGCGCCCGTGACGAGAGCCGATACGGCATCTCAGCCCTTCTTCGTCAGGGCTGCTCGACCGCGCGACTTGATCCGTTGAGCGAGCTCTCGGCCTGACGCCTTGTCGTAAGTTCGGCCGCGGGCTAAGGCGTCGAAACCAGCCTGCACATCTGCGCGAAGTTGTTCGCGCGCGTGGTCCCGCTCCTTCAGCAGGCGCAGTGCCTCGCGGACGACTTCGCTGGCTGTCTGGTACAGACCGCTCTCCACTTTCTCGTGTACCAGCTGTTCGAGCTCTGGCGTGAGTGACACATTCATGCTCGTTTCCGCCTCAGTTCCCAGAGTAGGGCCCGATAACGAGTAATGTCAAGAATTGCTACTTCCTGGCATCTCCAGTGGCATCAGACTGCGACATGACTGGCACTCCTAAACACCCAGCAGCCGCGCGCCCCCCGCCTGACGGAACGCTGCCAGCGCGCGCTGGCGGCCGGCCTCGGCATCGTTGACGAGCGAGTCGAATGCCGGCGTGCCGCGCAGCGCGTCGAACTGCGGGCTGCGAACGAGCGTCGGCGCGGGATAGTAGCGCTTCGCGAGCGCGCGCTCGAGATAGGGCAGGCCGCGCTGGTGTTCCCCGACGTCGCACAGCCACCAGCCGGCCTGGAAGATCCCTTCGGGGTCCTCGAGAATGGCGAGCTCACCATACCTGGCTGATGTGCGCGATGACATCGGCCGGCGTGCCTTCGAGCCACGCGGACAACATCCCGATCCAGCGCTTGTACGAAGAAATCTGCGGCTGCGACTTCATGCCGGCGAGCACGTGAAGCGCTTCGCTCCGTCGCCCGGCCATGCCCAGACCGATGACGAGGGTGCCTGGATCGCCGTCGCCGGTTGGCGCCGGATTCATCGTAGCGACGAGCCGTTCGATATCGCCGCTCAGGAGCATCGTCTGTCCGACGCTCGTCGCGAGGTTCGGATCCAGCCGGCGCCCCTCGGCATGCGCCGCGAGCGAGGCTTCGAAGAGGCCGCAGTACCGGCACGCGTGGACGAGTCCGGCGAAGAGCTCGGGGTCGCTGCCGTAGCGGTTGGCTTCCTCGAGCAGCCGCACCATCCCACGCTTCCGCGCGTCCGGTGTCCGCCTCCAGGTTGGCGTAGAGCTTGTGCGCGATCGTCAGCCGCGGGTTCAACTCCAGCGCGCGGCGAAACGCCTCTTCCGCGCGTTGCGCGCCATCCGGAATCGGCTCCATGTACTTCCCGATCACCCGCAGGGTCCGGCCCAGCCCCGCCCAGGCCGGCGCGAAGCCGGAGTCGAGCGCGAGGCTGCGCTCGTACAGATCGCGCGCCTGCTTGATCGTCTCGTACGAGCGCGCCTGTTCGTTCGCGCGCAGATACAGCTCGTAGGCGCGCGGATTGCCCGGCGCATCCGGCGCCGGCGACTTCAGACCGCCGCCGAGCGGCAGCGACAGGGCCTCGACCATGCGCCGCGCGAGGTCGTCCTGCAGGTGAAACAGGTTACCGAGCGGCGACTGCGCGGTGTGCGACGTGATGACCGTCCCGCCGGGCGCCTCGACGAGTTGCGCCACGGCGCGCAGCTCATCACCGGATCGCAGCAGCGTGCCCGTGACGACGCGATCGACGTCCGCCTCCTCGGCGAGCGCCTTGAAGTCCGGCGTCGAGTCGGCGAACCGCGCGGCGGTCGCGCTCGACCGCACGACGAGCGAGCCGATGCCGGTGAGCGACGTCGTGATCGCGTCGGCCAGGCTGAACGCGAGAAAATCCGTCTCGGGATCGGGGCGCAGCATCCGGAAGGGCAGCACGACGAGGCGCGTCAGCGCGCGCGTCGTCACCGGCGTGTCGTCGTCGCCAGTGCGCACGTCGCGGAGCTCGTCCGCCATCGCCTCGGCGGTCGCGGGCCGCTCGGCCGGTTTCTTGGCGAGGGCGCGGCGGATCACGCGATCGACCGCCGCGACGGCCGCCGACCCCGACAGCGCCGGCGGCTGCTCGTATACCGTCGCGTGCAGAATCGCGACGACCGAGCTGCCGACGAACGCGGGCCGGCCCGCGAGCATCTCGAACAGGATGGCGCCGGCCGCGAACAGGTCGGAGCGCGCGTCCACGCGTCTGGCCGAGCACCTGCTCCGGCGACATGTAGTGCGGCGTGCCCATGACGACGCCCGCGCGCGTGAGCTCGGGTGCGGTGTCGTGCTCGCCCAGCGGCGCCGGCCGCGCCAGGCCGAAGTCGAGCAGCTTCACGCCATGCGGCGTCAGGAACACGTTCGACGGCTTGAGATCGCGGTGAATGATGCCGCGACTGTGCAGCGCGGCGAGCGCGCCCAGCATGCCGAGCCCGATTGACGCGGTCTCGGACACGTTCATCGGACCCTGTTTCAGGCGATCCGAGAGCGGCGCGCCCTCCAGCAGCTCCATGGCGATGAAGAGGTCGCCCTTGTCTTCGCCGATCTCGTAGATCTGACAGATGTTCGGATGATTGACGCTGGCCGCCGCGCGCGCTTCGCGCCAGAAGCGCTGGCGCGCCGTCTCGTCCTGCGCCAGCACCGTCATCGTCTTGAGCGCGACCCGGCGATGGAGCTTCTCGTCGCGCGCGGCATACACGATGCCCATCCCGCCTTCGCCCAGCTTGCGCTCGATGGCGTAGTGGCCGTAGCGCGAAGGCAGTCGATCGCGGACGTCGCCACCAGCCGGGGGACCGGACGGTTGGGAAGCGGGCGATGAACCGGTCAGCCAGTTGAAGAACGAGCGCAACGGCATTGAATGTCGATCTTACGACTTCAGCCACCGAACTGTCGGAGGTGGTGATCCAGGTGCTTGTAGACGAGCCGGCCCCACTCCTGCCCGCTCAGTCTTCCGAAGAAGCTATGGACTCGCTGGTCCGCAGCCGCGGGTCCCCGGTCGCAGAATTGACCAATCTTCTCGAGCAGCCGGCGCTGCTCATCGAGGAAGTCTCGTTCGTCGACGATGATGCAGTCCGCGTCGGTGGGCGTATTGCGCCGAAGGGGGGCGCCGCCAAAGACCCAGGACCGAACGAACGGCGCCATGAGGCGGCCCAGGAGGAGTTGCTTTTCATGCCGGTCGCCGAGAGGCGCCTCCAACGCCACGGCACAGTGCGCCAGCATTTGTGCCGGGTTCATCTTCCCCCACTGCCGCGAAGAATCCGGCGGAAGCACCTTGAAGCGCTTTTCGATGGCCGCCCGGTCCTCCTCGTTGAACATGTTCTGCATGACGTCTCCGTTTTCCTAGCGGCCTCTCGACTTCCGGCGCGAGTGTTGGTGCGCGCTTGTCCCGTACGCCGCAAGGAACACACGTACACCTTCCGCCGCATGCTGGCGAAGCGCCGGCGCCTTCGGAATCGCGTCGTCTCCCAGCAACATGGCCTGGTTCAAAGGAGCCGACATGATCAGCCAGTTGAATTGAGATGCCGCAACCAGGGGATCGTCGATCGCGAGAAGACCGCGATCCGCCAGATCCTCGAACGTGGCGGCCAGCGCCCTCATTGCGCGCTGAGGTCCGCGTTCATGGAGAACCCTGGCCAACTCCGGGAAACGACTGACCTCGCCGATCACCAGGCGGCGGAGCTGCATCAGCCGCGGCGTGAGCACGATCGTGAGCTGCCGGGAGGCGTAGCTCCGGAGGTATTCGCCGACGTCGCGGTCATCGGCAAAGGCCGGCATCGCGTTGAGCACCTCGTCACCCGCCGCATCGGTCAAGGTCGTCACGATCTCGACGAAGAGCGCTTCCTTCTTCGCGAAATGCTGGTAGACGGTCTGCTTCGAGACGGCGGATCGTGCGGCGACCTCATCCATGCTCGTGCCGAGATAACCTCGCTTGAGAAAGACCTCCGTGGCAGCGTGAAGAATCGCGCTGTGCTTGCTCGGAGAACGGCGCGATCCTTGTCTCCGGCCGCGATTCGGCGATGTGTATGGCATGAGGGGGTCCGACTGGCGTTCCAGATGGGTACTATACGGTCTAGTCTAGTCAGAGTCAACAGCCGGACCGGCAACACCAATCGGTGACGGGCTCGTCAGCCGGAACCACGTTTGGCTTTCGCTCTGTGCGCGCCAGTGATTGCCCGCGAGAGGGCCGGCCGCGCGACTGATGCGCTAACATAACGCGATCAAGGATTCGTGACGGGAAGACGCGGCGCCGCCCGACTCGACCGACCGAGCGCTACGGAATGGAGTGTCTCTGATGGTCCCACACCGCTTTCGCTCGAGCCGCGCTCTTCCTGTCGTCACCTTCACGCTCGTCCTCGCGGCGATGCTGACGGCGTGTGGCCGCGGCGACGACACACTCGCGGCCAGCAAGCAAGCGGTCGCGGCGGCCGGCGCCCGCACCGCCTCCACCGCCGCCGCGCGAGCTCACCTGGAGCAGGAAGGTCGACATGACGCTCTGGTCCCAGGTCCGGGTGAGGACCTACAAGGCCGCGCTGATGCAGGAACCGCCGCGTCCACTCGCCATCCTGCGCATCCCGCGGATCAAGCTCGAGGTGCCGGTCTACGACGGCACCACCGACGCGGTGCTCGACCTCGCAGCCGGCCGGATCGAGGACACGGCCATGCCCGGGACGTCGGGCAACGTCGGCATTGCCGCCCACCGGGACGGCTTTTTCCGGGTGCTGAAGGACATCAAGGAAGGCGACGCGCTGGTGCTGGACACGCCGGCCGCCACCGAGCACTACCGCGTCGAATGGATCCGAATCACCATCCCGGAGGACGTCAGCGTGATCGACCCGACGCCTGGTCCCGCGGTCACGCTCGTCGGGTGCTACCCGTTCTACTACCAAGGCTCGGCCCCCAAGCGGTTCATCGTGCGCGCGGTGCCTGCGGCGGGACCGCCACCGGGCAACTGACCTCAGCCACCCTTCGCTAAGACGCTCGCTTCGCTCGCAGCTTCGGGTGGCAGGCCAGACATCGCTAAACGCTCGCTTCGCTCATGACAATTGCCAAACGTTTGATCATCCTGCTGACGGTGCCGCTGGCCGCGCTGGTGGGACTTGGGATCTTCACCCGCCTGCAGCTCGAACACATCGAGGAGCGCAGCCGGTTCGTGGCGGAATCGCGAATCGTCGCCCTGGCGACACTGGGAAATCTCTCGAGGAGCTTCGCCGAGCTGCGCGTGAACCTGCGCAGCCATCTGCTGGCCACGACCGACGCGCAACGCGCTGCCGCCCGCCGGCTGTTCGACGATGACGAACAGGACGTCAACCGCCGCATCCGCGAGTACGCGGACCGCCTGGTCCTCGGCGACAAAGACCGCCGGGTGCTCAATGAATACCAGATGCTCAGCCGGGAGTGGATCGCTGGCGCGAAGCAGATCATGTCGCTGGCCGATCAAGGCCGTGGTGCGGAAGCGCTGGCGCTTTTCAACGGCAGCATCGCCGACCTCGGCCCGCGTCTCAGCAAAGTGTCCAACGAATGGATCGCGGCCGACCAGGAAGCCGCGACGGCCGCAGGACAAGAATCGATCGCGGGCGTCGAACGGTTTCAGCGAAACATGCTCGTGGCCAACGCGGCGGCCTTGCTCCTGGCCAGCCTGCTGGGCTTTGTGACCTTCCGCCGCATCGTCACACCGATTCAGGCGCTCGAAGCGTCGGTCAAGACCATCGCCGCCGGCGACTACCAGAGGGCCGTGCCCTTTGTCGGCGCGACGGACGAAACCGGTGGTCTGGCGCGCTCGATCGACGTCCTCAAACAGGGCGCTGCCGCAATGGACGAGCAACGCTGGGTCAAGTCCAACATCTCCAGACTGACCGGCGAGTTGCAGGGTGCGGCTTCACTTGCGGAGTTCGGCGACCGCCTGCTTTCAGGTCTCGTGCCGATGGTGGGTGGCGGCATCGCGGGTTTCTATGTCTTCGACGAAAAGACCAGAGCGCTGCAGCGGGTCTCCGTGTACGGCCTGGCCGACGCCTCTGACGCCGCCAGTTCGGTCCGGCTCGGTGAGGGGCTGGTCGGCCAGTGCGCGCACGAGCGAAGAGCCACCACGCTCACGAATCTTCCGCCAGGTTACTTCCGCATCGCCTCCGGTCTGGGCCAGGCGGCGCCGCTCCAGGCCACGGCGCTGCCGGCGATGTCCAAGGACGCCGTGCTCGGGGTTCTCGAAGTGGCGTCTTTCCGCTCGTTCAACACGCAGGAGAAGTCCCTGCTCGACGAACTGCTGCCGGTGGTGGCCATGAGCCTGGACATTCTGCAGCGAAACCTTCGCACGCAGGAGTTGCTCGGCCAGACCCGGGAGCAGGCGAACCAGCTGGAAGAACAGGCGAAGGAGCTCGTCGGCGCCAAGCTCAAGGCCGAGGAAGCCACCGAGATGAAATCCATGTTCCTCGCGAACATGAGCCACGAGATCCGCACGCCGATGAACGCGATCATCGGCCTTTCGCATCTCGCCCTCAAAACACCGCTTTCGCCCAAGCAGCGTGACTACATCGGCAAGATCCACAATGCCGGCACCTCGCTGCTGGCGGTCATCAACGACATCCTCGACTTCTCCAAGATCGAGGCTGGCAGGCTCGACATCGAGACCACCGACCTGAAGCTCGATGACGTCATCAGCTCGGTGACGACGCTGACGGCGCAGAAGGCACACGAGAAGGGACTCGAGTTCCTGGTGCACGTCGCGCCGGACATCCCGGAGCACCTGCTCGGCGATCCGGTTCGCCTGACCCAGATTCTGACCAATTGCGTCAACAACGCCGTGAAGTTCACCGACCGCGGCGAAATCCGGGTCAACATCGAACAACTCGAACGCACGGGCGACAAAGTGCAACTGAAGTGTTCCGTGCGCGACACCGGGATCGGGATGACGCCCGAGCAATCGGCGAAACTGTTCCAGCCGTTTACACAGG
This sequence comes from uncultured Acidobacteriota bacterium, assembly GCA_963816795.1. GTDB lineage: Bacteria > Acidobacteriota > Vicinamibacteria > Vicinamibacterales > SCN-69-37 > CAWFLT01. The sequence goes on from CAWFLT010000017.1 coordinate 52,797, forward strand.
CCGACATGTCGACGACGCGCAAGCACGGCGGCACGGGCCTGGGCCTCACCATCTGCCGCCGGCTGGTGGAGTTGATGGGCGGTCGCATCTGGCTTGAAAGCGAGCCGGGCGTCGGCACGACGTTCCATTTCACGCTCTGGCTTGGCGTCGGCGCCGCGCAGGGTTCGGGGAAGCGTGTTCCTGAGAAGCTCGCCCGGCTCCGCGTGCTCGTCGTGGACGACAACGCCGCCGCGCGCGAGATTCTGCAGGAGCCGTTGAGCGGCGTGGTCGGCCGCGTGGATGCCGTCGCGTCCGGTGCGGAAGCGATCACCGCGATTCGGGAGCACGACGCCACTGATCAGCCGTACGACATGATCTTCATGGATTGGCGCATGCCAGGCATGGACGGGTTGCAGGCCAGTCGCCACATCAAGAGCGACGAGACGTTGAGCCATCAGCCGGCCATCGTGCTCGTCACGGCGTTCGGGCGCGAGGAAGTCCGCGAGGAAGCCGAGCGACTGCAGCTCGACGGATTTCTCGTCAAGCCGGTCACCAAGTCCATGCTCGTCGATACCCTGGTGAATCTCTTCAGCCATAGCGATGAAGAGACCAGCACGGCGGTGGCGGGTCTCCAGGCGACGCCGCTTCGCGGCGCGCGGATTCTCCTCGCCGAGGACAACGAGATCAATCAGCAAATCGCCAGCGAGCTCCTCGAAGGCGTTGGAGCGATCGTCACCATCGCCAACAACGGACGCGAGGCGGTCGAGATGCTGTGGAGCGACCAGTCACCACCATTCGATGTGGTGTTGATGGACCTGCAGATGCCCGAGATGGACGGCTACCAGGCGACGGCAAAGCTCCGTTCCGACACGCGCTTTGCCACGCTGCCGATCATCGCGATGACCGCGCACGCCACCATCGAAGAACGCCAGCGCTGCCTCGCCGCCGGCATGAACGACCACATCGCCAAGCCGATTGATCCGGGCAATTTGTTCGCGACCGTGGGTCGATTCTACGCACGGGCGGAAGTCGGCCCGGCCGATGTGGACGCCGGTCCTGCGCCCGCTCCAGCGTTCACCGGAGGACGCTCATGACCTGCCGTCGATTGCCGGCCTCGATACGAAGGCTGGGCTCTTACGTGTCGGCGATAATCGCCAGCTCTATCTGAAGCTGCTCGGCCAGTTCGTCGAGCAACAAGGCCCGGCACATCGAGCAGATCGCCGACGCATTGTCCAGGAAGGACAACGCACTCGCCGAGCGGCTTGCGCACACGCTCAGGGGTGTGGCCGGTCAACTCGGCGCCACGCACGTGCAATCCACTGCCGGCACGTTGGAACAATTGATTCGCGACCGCGCCGAGGCGAAGGTCGTCGAGGCCGCCAGAGAACAGGTCGCCGCTCAACTGATCCCGCTGGTCACAGCATTGCGAGCCGCGCTCCCTCCAACCGCCACCGACGCTCCAGAGCCCTCCATGCCCGCGACCCCGCCGAACTCTGCACAATCTCGCGAGGCCGCGGCGCGCTTGACCGCACTGCTCTCGGAACGTGATCCCGGGGCTGCTGATTTTCTCGAGACAAATCACGCGGCGCTGCGTCCGCTGTTCGGCGATGGAACGTGGCGGGAGTTCAATGCCCTGGTCCAGGGGTACGACTTTGAAGATGCGCAGGTGCAGTTGGAGCAGGCGCTCGAGTCTGCGCGCTACAGGGAGCCTCCGCCGTGAAGGATCTGTCCGAGAGCCGCGTCCTCATCGTGGACGACGCCAAGACCAATATCGACATCCTGGTCGAGGCCTTGCGTGGCGAGTACAAGCTGAGCGTCGCCCTCGACGGCGAGGCCGCGCTTCGCAGCCGTCGAGAAGAGCCCACCCGACCTCGTGCTGCTCGACATCGTGATGCCCGGTCTCGATGGTTATGAGGTGTGCCGGCGACTGCGCGCGCACGAGCCGACGCGTGACGTGCCGGTGATTTTCCTCAGCTCGCTCGAGGACGTCAGGAACAAGGCACAGGGCTTCGAGGTGGGCGGCAACGACTACCTGACCAAGCCGTTCGAGGTCCTGGAGATCAAAGCACGGGTCCGTTCGCTGCTCAAAGCCAAGGCGTACGCCGACGCCGTTCGCGAAGCGATGGCCCGGGACCTCCGGATCGCCCGCGAGATCCAGATGGGCATCCTGCCCGCGGACCTCGCGGCCGCCACGAAGGGCACCGGCCTCGACGTACACGCCATCATCGAGCCGGCCCGTGAGGTCGGCGGCGATCTGTATGAAGTGCTGCGGGTCTCCGATCGTCGCGTCGTCGTGGCGCTGGGCGATGTGTCGGGCAAGGGAATTCCAGCGGCAATCTTCATGGCGGTCACCGTGAGCGTGCTTCGCACGCTGGCCAGGCAGATTGCGGAGCCGGACGAGATCCTGCGCCGTCTCAACGACGAACTGGCGGAACAGAATCCTCGCGGCATGTTCGTCACGCTGCAGTGTCTCGTGTTCGATCTGGAGCACGAGCGCGTGTCGTGTGCGACCGCCGGGCATCACCAGCTTGCGATCGTCTCGCCGGGCCGGGCGCCGCGGCTGGCCTGTCCGGCATCGGGCCGGCCGGCGGGACTCATGCCGCTCAATCCAATCGAGCGTGAGACGTTTCCGCTCGTCCGCGGCGAGACGTTCGTGCTGTTCTCGGACGGCGTGTCGGAAGCGATGAACCGCGAAGAGGACTTCTACGGCGATGAACGACTGCTGGCCACGCTGGCCACGGCCTCAGACGCGACACCGGCTGAAATGGTGACGCGTGTGCTGGACTGACGTTCGTGCGTTCACCGCCGGGGCCAAGCAGTCGGACGACATCACCCTCCTGGCCGTGCAGTACGGCTCTAGTGACGACCCGGTGTTGCCGAGCCATTCGCGACATAACACGGAGCACGCGGAGAACCGCACGGAGGCACGGAGCCAATACGGGTTTAAACCTTTCTGACCCCGTGTTCCCCGTGTCTCTCCGCGCCTCCGTGTTATGTGGCGAGGCTCTTAGACTTGCTCGTGCTCCAAAACCTGCCGTGGTCTCCCTGTCCATGCACGGCTCCGCAAACATGCGCGCGACCATGTCGTCAGCGTGCTCCGTGTTCTGGATCGGAGCGACAACTCGAGGCGCGGTTGGGTGTGCGCGTCGTGTTCTGAGATCGGGACGCGGTCGTTTCGCGGGATAATCCGGGTGGGCCGGCCGTCGCGTTGGCGGAGGCCGGCCAGCAGCCCCCTATGCGCAAGGTCGACCTGACCAATTTCAAAGTTGCCACCAGCGAAACGGCTCGCAAGATCAACCGGCAGATCACCCTCAATCTTCTCCGCCGGCTGCAGCCGATGTCGCGCGCCGATCTGGCTCGTCGATCGGGCCTGCAGCGCAGCACGGTGTCCGCCATCGTCGATCAACTGATCGAAGAAGGCTGGGTCACCGAAGGCGCGATCAGCCGCGTGCCGCGCGGACGGCGCCCCAGATTCCTGCACCTCAACGCCGAGCGGGCCGGGATCATCGGCGTCGATCTGCGGCCGGAGACGACGACGGTCGGTCTCGCCGGCCTGGATGCGCGTTTCGTGTCGCAGACGGTGTGGCCGACGCCACGCGATCCGGAGCTGTTCATCTGCGAGCTGTCGAGATCGATCGCGGCCGTTCGCGCCGCACACCCGCGCATCGTCTGCGAAGGGATCGGCGTCAGCCTGCCGGGCCGCGTCGACGGATCCGGGCGGCTCATCTTTGCGCCCAATCTCGGATGGCGGGACATCGACTTGCAGGCGAAGCTGGAATCGTCAATCGGACTGCCAGTGGCGCTCGACAATGCCGCGAATGCCTGTGCGCTCTCAGAGCTCTGGTTCGGCCATCACCCGGAACATGTGAAGCACCTCGTCGCGGTCACGGTGTCCGAAGGCGTCGGTGTTGGACTGCTGCTGAACGGGCAACTGGTGCACGGCGCCCATGCCATGACCGGCGAGTTCGGCCACGTCAGCATCGACGAAGAGGGGCCGCTGTGCGCGTGCGGCAACCGCGGCTGCTGGGAGCGATACGCGTCCAACTCCGCCGCGATTCGGTACTTCACGGAAAACGCGGGACAGACCGACAGGCCGCCCGACCAGTCGCCGGTACGCTTCGACCACATCCTCCGGCGTGCCGACGAGGGCGACGCCGGCGCCATCGAGGCGCTCGCCCGCATGGGCCGCTTCCTCGGCATCGGCCTGGCCGCGCTGACGACGGGCCTCGCGCCCGACGTGATCGTGATCGTCGGCGACGTCACGGCCGCGTGGGATCGGGTGGGCCCGTTCGTGATGAATGAAGTGCAGCGCCGCAGCCTGCCGGGGGCGTCCACCCGAATCGTGCCCACCGATCCCGCGACGCAGCCGCGATTGCGCGGCGCCGTCACGCTGGTCGTCCAGCAGCACTTTGGCGCGCCTGCGGTGGCGTAGCCGGCGGAGCCGATGGCGCCGGCCTCCAATCGCAAGCGGCATGATCGGCAATCTCGCATGGCAAGCCATCAGGGCAATGCGTTCAATCCCGATGGTAATGGGTCCGGCGCGGCTTTTCGGACGGACGAGGCCAGTAGTAGCCCGATTGCTTCACGCGGTTCGGCCCGGCTGCAGACGGCGGTCGCCGCGAACGGACGTCGACGCCGTGATCGCCGCGGCAGATCCCAACGTCAACCGAGTTGCGGGTCGGTGCCGCGCCGTCGCGGGCGCGAAGAAGTTTCGGTTCAAGAACAAGCGTTGACGCTCGACGCCACGTTGATCGATCTGTGTGCGGAGATGTTCGAGTGGGCGGCGTTTCGCCGAACCAAGGGGGCGGTGAAGCTGCACTTCACGCTGGACCATGACGGCTATCTGCCCACGGCACTCGTGATCACCGAAGGCAGCGGCACGAGGTCACGGTGGCACGCCGACAGGCCTTTGTGCCCGGCACGATTCTGATCCTCGATCGCGGCTACCTCGATTTCACGTGGTTCGCCCGACTGACCACCGCGGCGTGTTTTTCGGTCACCGGCATGAAGGACGGCACGGCCTACGACGTCGTGAAGCGCCACCCCGTCCGCGATCGCGGCGATGTGGTCGCCGATGAGTGGATCGCGCTGCGCACGCCGCAGACGAGGACGAAGTACGAACCGGACACCCGTTGCGCCGAGTGGAAGTCGTCTGCCGAAGGGCGACCGGTTGGGGTTCTTGCCGAATCATCTCGGCCTCGGCGCCCTGCGCGGACGACTCAAGATCACGGGCGACATCGTCAGCACCGGCGTAAAGTGGGACGCCGGTGATTAATCTCGATACGCATATTCTCATCTTCGCGCTGACTGGAGCGGTGCGGGAGCGAGAGCGTCGTATTCTCGCGAGCCATACCTGGAGCATCTCGGCGATCGTGCTCTGGGAGCTGGCCAAGCTGTCACAGCTCCGCCGCGTCGACGTCGACCTCGAGGATCCCGAAGTTGTCCGGACGCTTTCATCCCTCCACCTGTGGCCGATCGATCTGCGGGTCTGCCGCGCCAGCACGCGACTTGATTTTTCTGGCGATCCAGCGGCGATGCAGCTCATCGCGGAACGGCAACCAGCGTTGTCCACAACGTGCCGCTTCTGCACTCGGCGACCGGCGCATTCGCAGCTTCACGATTGCCCGCGTGGTGCCGCTCGCCGATGACAGTCAGAAGTGGGAAGCCCTTCGAACTTCACGGTTGCTGGCTTTTTCAGCAACCGCCGTCGCGCCGGTCGAGCGGTCGCGGCGGCGCGTGGCACCAGTGCGTCGCGGACGACGCCGGGATAGATCGACCAGTCCGGCGGCAGTGCCCCAGGCGCTTCGTGCGCCAGCTGCAGCAGTCCGCGGTAGGCGGCGTACGCGAGGACGGCATGCGACGCCGCCAGCGCTGGCGTCAGTCCAAGCTGGACGTAGCACTTCGCCAGGTAGTCGATGCGCGCCGTGGCGACGCGGTGCAGGACCTTGCGGACGGACGGGTCCTCCGCCGCCTCGGCGAGCGCGGCGTACAGCGAGCGCGAGCGCGGCGGCTGCGACGCCGCGGCGAGGATCAGCTCGAGCCGCCGCCGCGGATCAGGGATCGCATCGAGGCCGCGCACGTTGTCGGTCGTGGCGCGTTCCTCCCATCGCGACAGCGCCGCCGCCAGCAGGTCGGCGCGGCTGGCGAAGTGCCAGTAGAAGCTGCCCTTCGTCACGCCCAGCCTCGCCGCGAGCGCGTCCACTGTCAGCGCACCGAGACCCTTCTCGGCGACGAGTTGCAGTGACGCCTCCGCCCAGTCCGCCGCCGTCAGCGTCGGCTCGCCGCCTCGTGTGGCTCCCGTCCCTTTGCGCGCCATATCGTCCTCATTGTCCTCCATACTCTGAGGTATTGACAGCCGGCCTTTCCATACTTTAAGGTACGGAGCATGGAGACGGTGATGACCATGACCGCACCCGTGGCGGCGGAGCTCGTGGCGCTGGACGAGGCGCTTGCGGCCAACGGGCAGGAAGCGCAAACGCTCGTTGCGGGCCTGACCGAGGCACAGGGCGGCTGGCGTCCGGCGCCGGGGTCGTGGAGCATCGCCGAGTGTCTCGATCACCTGGCGACCGCCAATCGCGTGTACCTCGACGCGATGACGCCGCCCGCTGCCCGCGCCTTGTCGGAGGGCCGTCGCCGCCGCCGGCCGGCGCTGCCGGGAGTCATCGGGCGATGGTTCATCGGCTCGCTCGAGCCACCGGCGAAACCGCTCTACCGGCGCAAGGCGCCGCGCCTGATCGCGCCGCGCAACGCGCCGCCGCTGGCCGATGCCGTGGCGGCGTTCCTCGCCTCGCACGACGCTGCGCGCGGGTTCCTGCGGCGCTACGCCGACATCGATCTCGCCAGCGTGCGCTTTCCCAATCCGTTCGTCCGCGGTGTGCGGTTCAGCCTCGCCACCGGCCTGCACGTCATCGCGGCGCACGAGCGCCGGCACCTGTGGCAGGCGTGGCGGATCCGGCGCGGGATGGAGGCAGCCGTCGGCCTTGGATCGCTCTAATCGACAATCGGCAAACGGTAATCTGCAATGGCAAACACATCGGCAATCGACAATCCCGATCGGCAATGGGTAATGGCAAATCTATTCGGATGGACAATGGAGTAATGGACAATCGCTCGATCGGTAATTGGCAATCGGCAATCGGCAGCTAACGATGGACAATCGGCAATGGCGAAATCGCAGATGGCCAAGTTGTCGTCCATTGTCGATTGTCAATTGTCGATCTGGAGATTCACGATTGCCCATTATCAATCGAGATTGTCCATTGCCGATGTGTCTGCCATTGCAGATTGCCGAGTGTCGATTATCCATTGACGACCGCAGATAATAGACGGGCGAATGACTCCAGCGGATGGCGGTGTGCGAACGCCGGCCAGGAAGTTCGACCGGACGATAGTCGAGGGCTCACTCAGTCATGCGGTCTGGCGGCTGGCGTGGCCGACGCATGGTGCAGAACATCATCGGCGGCATGCAGGGCATCGTCGACCAGGCGATGGTCGGCCACTACGTCGGGTACCTCGGCAATGCCGCCGTCGGCGCCAGCCTCCAGATCTTCACCCTGGTCATCGTCTTCGTCGTCTCGGTCTTCACGGGCATGGGCGTGCTCGTCGCCCGATTCGCCGGCGCCGGAGATGCCGAGACGGTGAACCGCGCCGTGTACCAGGCCCTCATGGTGGCGGTCCTGCTCGCCCTGGGAGTGCTCGCACCAATCGGATACGTGGCCGCGCCGTCGTTGCTCGCGCTGATCAACGCCGCGCCGGACGTGCAGCGTGAAGCGGTTCCGTTCATCCGGATCATGTTTGTCTCGAGCATCGGGCTGCTGCTGTTCTTCATGTTCAGCGGCGCGCTCCGCGCCGCCGGTGATGCGAAGACACCGATGCGTCTCGGGATCCTGATGACGGTCTTGAACATCCTGCTGAACATCATCCTGATCCCAATCCTCGGCACGCCGGGCGCAGCGATCGGGACCGCGATTGCGAGCGTGACGGTCGGCGGCATCTTCATCTGGCTCCTGTTCTCCGGGCGCCTGGTGATTCACTTCTCGCGTTCGATGTCGTTCCGTCCCGACTGGGACATCATCAGGTCGCTGTTCCGGTTTGGCCTGCCCGCCGGGTTCCAGGGCATCGTCATGAACCTGGGCGGTGTGCTCATGCTTCGGTTCATCGGGTCGCTGCCGGAGAGCGCCGAGGCGCAGGCCGTGTACGCCGTCGGGTATACCGAGCTCTTCTCGCTGGTGACGTGGACGTCGGTCGGGTTGATGGGCGCCGCGGCCGCGGTCGCGGGGCAAAACCTGGGCGCCGGCCATCCTGATCGGAGCGCACGGGGTGTCCGTGTCGCGGCGTTGATCGGCGTCGGAGGAGCCAGCGTGATCGGCCTGATGTTTCTTACCGTGCCGGATGCGCTTTTCGCGGTGTTTGGGATGACCGACGGTCACATCGTGGCACTCGGTCGTGAGCTCCTCGCGTATCTCGCGCTCTCCGGACTGTTCGTCACCGTCGCGCTGACCTATACCGGTGGACTGCAGGGGACGGGCGATACGAAGGGCCCGCTGTACATCTCGCTGGCATCGCAGGTGCTCGTGCCGATCGGGATCTGCACTGCGCTTCAGGCGACGCGAGGACTGCAGGCGTCGGACATCTGGCTGGCGATTGTCATCGGTCACTTCACGCGCGGCGCGCTCAGCGTGCTGCGATTCCGTCAGGGTCGATGGCGAGAGATCGCGATCGACATTCGCCCGGCGGGGCGCTCGAGACCGTCAGAAACACGGCCACTAATCGACAATCGGCAATCGGTAATCTGCAATGGCAAACACATCGGCAATCGACAATCCCGATCGGCAATGGGTAATGGCAAATCTTTCGGATGGACAATGTAGAATCAATTGCGAATCGCTCGAAATCGCAATGGGAATGGGAGTGATGGGATGGTCGCAATCGACGATGGATGGCGCATTGCAGATTGCCAATTCGTATGGCATTGCCATTGTCGATTGTCGATTGTCGATCTGAAGATTTCACGATTGCCCATTATCAATCGAGATTATCCATTGCCGATGTGTCTGCCATTGCAGATTACCGATTGTCGATTATCCATTGACGGCTGAGGCCCAGCGTAGCTGGTATCAGCCGCCCTGCCACGTCTCAATCCCGGCTGACCCAGATCCACACGACGACCGTGGGCCCCGTCGTCAGTTGCCAGATGAGATCCGAGCGGCCGTCGCCGTCGAAGTCCGGTTGCGACATCGAGAGGGATCCCCAAATGGCCTGGTAGACCACAGTGCCGGTCTGACCGGCCGAGAGGAGGTGGCCCACTGGTGAGGCGGCGCGAATCGTCATGTCCGCGGGACGTGCGGCGGTCGATCCGCGCGGTACGGCGATGCCGATCGGCGGCGTCCCAGGCGGCCGGCGCCGGCCTGATCCGTCGTCGGGTGGTGGCATGGGCTGCGCGGGGGTGTCGCTGAAGAGTCGATACACCGTGCCGCCGTAATTGACGACGTACAGCTCGCCGGCGGCGTCGACGCCGAAGCTCGACGGGCTCGAGGCGGCGGCGCGGAGGTCGCCCGTGTGCTCGACGAGGTCGCTGGCCGTTGCCTCGCCCGTGCCGGGCGCCATCGTGAGCTGCACGGACCAGACGCGACTGGTGATGAAGTCGGCGAAGAAGTACCGCCCGCGCGCCGCGACGCCCAGCAGCGAACCGCGATAGACGTAGCCACCGGTCACCGACTGACCGACGTTCCGGGCGTACTCGAAGATCGGATCGACGAGCGGTTGAGAGAACGGCGGCTGGCTCGTCACGTTCTGATGCGCGCCCTCGCGATTGCGCCATCCGTAGTTGCGTCCGCCACGGCCCGCCGGCTCGAAGTCGATCTCCTCGAACGCGTTCTGACCGACATCGCCGATGACCATTGCCCCCGTACCGCCGCGCGACGGATCGTCGAAGCTCCACCGCCACGGGTTGCGCAGGCCGAAGCTCCAGATCTCGCCGAGGACGCCCGGCCGCCCGACGAACGGGTTCGTCGGCGGGACGTTGTAGCCCTCCGGATCGTTGTCCGACACCGACACGTCGATGCGGAGCATCTTGCCCAGCAGCGACTGCGGATTCTGGGCGAGATGCATCGGGTCGTTGCCAGAACCGCCGTCGCCCATGCCGATGTAGAGATACCCGTCCGGTCCGAACGCGAGGTGGCCGCCGTTGTGGTTGTCGAATGGCTGGGTGATGACCCGCTGGCCGTCGGGCCAGCGGAAATCGAAGCGCGTCGCCGGGTCGGCGCGGAGCGGATCGGACGCCGACCGTCTGAACCTCGCGATGACAGTGTCGGTCTGCAGGTTGATGAAATTGACGTAGACGCGGCCGCTCACCGCGTAGTCAGGAGCGAATGCCAGCCCGAGCAGCCCCTGCTCCCCGCTATTGCGGACCACGGATCGAAGGTCGAGGTAGTCTGCCGATTGGACGATGCCGTTCTTCAGCGCGCGGATGCGGCCGTCTTGCTGGACGACGAGCTGTACGGTCGGGTCGGAAGGATCCTGGACGAACGCCACGGGCTGGGTGAAGCCGCTCGCCACCAGCTCGGCGCGCATCTGTGCGGAGGTCGCCCGGGGCGCGGCCGCCAGCATGAACCCGGCCAGTACGAGTGCGATCAGACCGCGCTGGAACATGGTCCCTGGCCCCATCGTAGCCCGAATGGACAACGCCGTTCTGCGGAACCCGAGAAGGACATCGCCCCGGTACCCGCACCCGTTGAGGTCCGGGGAAGGATCACCACGTTGCATGCGTGTCCTCTTGATTTATCCGCGCTTCCCGAAAACGTTCTGGTCGTCGGAGCAGTACGTTGACGGACTAAGTCAAATTAGCTAAGCTTTTTGGACATGTCGAAACCCCACACGATCCACGCGGCCAAGACCCAGTTGTCGCGGTTGATAGAACGCGCCCGGCGCGGCGAGGAAGTGATCATCGCCCGGGGCGCCGAACCGGTCGCGCGGCTGGTCCCGGTCGATGCCCCGCCAGCCAAGCGTCAGTTCGGTGCCATGCGCGGCCGGGCGCGTGTGACCGACGGCTTCTTCGATCCATTGCCGGCCAGCGAGCTGGCCGCCTGGGGCGAATAGGTGCGGTTGCTCCTCGACACGCACACGCTCCTGTGGTGGCTCGACGGCGATCGGCGCCTCTCGCGGCGGGCCCGGTCGGCAATCGCCGAAGAGTCGAATCAGATTCTGGTGAGTGCGGCGTCCGCCTGGGAACTCGCCACGAAGGCCCGGCTCGGTAAACTCGACAAAGCGCTCGACGTGGCCAATGACGTGGCGGGTTGCCTGTCGCGCCAGGGCTTCCAGGATCTACCGATCAGCATTCCGCACGCCCAGCGTGCCGGCAATCTCCGAATCGATCATCGCGATCCTTTCGATCGCATGCTGATCGCACAAAGCCAGATGGAAGACCTACCGATCGTTTCCAACGAGATCGTGTTCGACGGCTTTGGTGTCGAGCGAATCTGGTAGCCGTGGTGACAGACTGATTAGCTATCCGCCACCGTCGGCAACCTCGTGAAGAGTCTGATGAACAAACGCGTTTGGGCAGCGTCTGTCGTCACCGCCGTCACGCTTCTCGGCGAGGCGGCCGGCAGTGCGCAGGTGCGTACGCCTCCCCTGCCGGCGCACCGGCCAAGCAGTCTGTCCGACCTCGTCGATGCCGTGAGCCTCAATCGCGACGGTCTCGAGAATGTCGACCTGTCCGGCGACGTCGCCGACCACTCCCTGTTTCTCGGTGACAGCGACGGCGTTGGTGTCGCGGCGAGATTCCAGGACGATCCCGACGGCCCGATCTTCATCGGCTGGCAGCAGCGCCGCGCACGATGGACTTCACAGTTCCTCGGCGACGCAGATGTGGAAGGTCTTCGAATCCCATCCGCAGCCCCGATCCGGCTCGGCCGAGTCATCCGGTTTCGGCCGGTCGCCGATCATCTCGTCGTCGAAACGCGTCTGGGCTCCGACGCCACCACGTCGGTCGTCCTGGGCGCGGATTTGCGGCCCGTTGCGTTCGTCGTCGGCACGGTGGTCGGTGGACTGCCCGCCGGGGTATTCGCCGTGTTACGCGCGGCGCCGGAGGGTGCGGGTAGCCTGCACACGCTCGACCGCCTCGACGTCGGGACGCGCCGGCTCCAGACTTTTTACTCCGTCCGTCGCTCGTCGCCGCTGCGCGTCCCGGTTGGCAATCCGGCGGCGTCGGACGACGCCATCCGCGATGTGAACGTCGACCCCGGCGACGGGACGGTCACCTTTAGCGTCGAGACCGCAATCGCCCGGTCAGCGGGAGCGTGCTCGCGTGACCTGCACGCTCGCGGCGGCAATGCCGAGCTGCCGGGAATCTCGTTCATCGTGAACGACGGCCCCGGGGATCACCGCGCCGGGGAGCGCAGCCAGATTTCGTCCGAGACGTGAACCGCGTTCGTCACCACGATGCGGCGACCGTCGGGCAGCACGTCGAAGGGCAGATTGGTCCCTCGGAGTTTCACCCTGTCGAGCGTCCTCGTCGTCCCGTCGAAAGTGGTGACGCGAATCTCTTGATCGCCCTCGGGACCGACCGTCAGAAACGCAATCTGCTGACCATCGGGCCACCAGACCGGCCAGCTGCCTTCGCTCGTCAGCCGCCGCTCGTTCGTGCCGTCGCGGTTGATGACGAAGATTCCGGCGCGATAGTCGCGATTGGCCGCAAACGCGATGCGATCGCCTTTCGGTGAATAGCGGGGCACGCTGGCGGGCGATGGCGTGAGCAACCGCGCTTCTCCGCCGTCTATCGGCACCGTATAGATGCGCTCAGATTTCTCATCCGGTCGAACGAAGACCAGCGTCTTGCCGTCGGGCGACACATCCGCAAACGAGCCGGCTCCGCCAAGTGGGAGAAACGTGACCGGCCCACCCTCGGCGGAGACGCGGCCGATCCGTCGGCTCGGGCCCCAGGTATGGAACAAGACGAACGCGCCGTCGGGCGAATACCGGGAATAGATCTCGCCGGTCTCACCGGAGGTCAACTGCCGCGCGGTCCCGCCCTCGAGGCCGATCACCCAGACGTGCCACGAGCCGTCCACCTCGCTTCGGCTGAAGGCGACCTCCTTGCCGTTCGGAGAGACTGCCGGTCCCCAAAGGAATGGCGCGTGCGTCAGCAGCGTGCGCGACGACCCATTCGTGTGATCGCGAATGTCGAGCGTGTTCCGCCAGCGGGAGTTGACGAAGGCGATGGATCGATCCGCCGCGACGCTGGGAGATTCGTCCGCGCCCGGACCGGTGGTGAGGCGGACAGGGGCGTCGCCCGCGAGCGACAGCATCCAGATGTTCGTCGCGCCGCCGCGATTCGAGGCGTGAATGATGCCGGCGCCATCGGGGGTGAACACCGGCGAGTCGGAGAACACCGCACTGGGCTCCTCGATCGCACGACGTTCGGGTCCACCGTCGACAGGCTGCAGCCAGATCTCACCGGCGATCCCGCCGGTGCCTTTGACGACGGCAAGCAGCCGGCCGTCCGGCGACCAGGCCGGATTTCTGCAGAAATGGAAACGCGCTATCGCTCCGCATCAGGACCCGCGGGTCCCCGCCGTTTGGCAGCGACGTCGTGAGCTCCGTGGCGGCGTCGCTCGTCCGTCTCAGGTAGGCCAGGCGGCGGCCGTCAGGCGACCACGCCGGAAACGCGGCCCCGGGGATCGTCGCCACGACGTCGCCACCCAGCGTCGGGACGATTCGGATCTCCGCCGGCGCGGTCCCGTCGCGTCGTGTGAACGCGATGCGCTCACCGTCGGGAGAAAACTTCGGCGACGCTTCGCGCGCATCGTCGTTGGTGAGCTGCAGGCGCGCACCGCCGGCGACGCGCGACGCGTAGAGATCGATGTTCCCGTTGGGACCCATGGCGGCGTAGGCCAGCATGCGACCGTCCGGAGAGAGCGAGGGATCGAACGTCTCGTACTCCGTTGACACGATACGCGTGAGCTGGCCGGTGGCGGCGTCGTGTTCCCACGATGATGGCCGTGACCGTTGGCTCAGCACGAGGATCAGGGCGCCGATCGCGACAGCCACGAGGCCAATCAGCCACGGGCGCCGTGAGCGGGACGCGGCGATCGGGACCGCCGCCGGAATGGTGTCCGACTGCACGGCCTCCAGCGCGGCCCGCACTTCTCCAGCGCGCTGATACCGCTGCGCCGGTTCCTTGGCCAGGCAGTGCTGGATGATCCCGCGCAGCATCGGGGGCACGTGCGCAGGAAAGGGCGGAACCGGGGCGCGAAGGATACCGGCCGTGATCTCGAACTCGTTTCGGCCGACGAAGGGCAGCGTGCCCGTCGCGAGCTCATGGAGCACGATGCCGAGTGCCCAGATGTCACTGCGCGAATCAGCCACACCGCCGAGCAGCACCTCCGGCGCGATGTAGGCGAGGGTACCGACCGGCCGGCTGGGAGTGTCGGCGGCATCGACCGAGCGCGTCAGCGCGTCCGCCTCGCGGGGATCCAATCGGCGTGCGACGCCGAAGTCGAGCACCTTGGCGCCTTGTTCGTCGTTGACCACGATATTGGCCGTCTTGAGGTCGCGATGGACGACGCCGCGCTCGTGGGCGTGTGCGAGGGCGCCGGCGATCTGCGTACCCAGGCGCAGCAGACGTTCAACGGCCAGCCCGTGTGAGGGTACGAGCTCCGACAGCGGCCGGCCGTCGACGTACTCCATCGCGATGAACGCGAGGCCGTCAACCTCACCGACTTCGTACACGGTGCAGATGTGCGGGTGATTCAGATGCGAGGCGGCGCGCGCCTCGTCGAGCAGGCGGCTGCGATCCTGAGGCGCCGATCCCGTTCCCGTTCCGCCAAGCAGCTTGAGCGCGACCGTCCGGTGCAGCCGTTCGTCGCCCGCGCGATACACGACACCCATGGCGCCAGAGCCCAGTCGCGCCTCGATGCGGTAATGTCCCAGGGTTTGCCCGATCATCGCCGGCCTCGGCGGAACGGAGCCCTCCTCGCCATCGCGCTACTTCACTGGCCCGTAGATCCGCGGGATCGGCTGATCGAACACGTCCCACTTGTAGGCCTGTTGAATCCGCTTGCGCAGTTCCTGCATCAACGCGCCGCCGTTATCGCCATTGGTCATCATCACCAGGCCGTAGCCCTTCAACCGATGGCCGGACAGGTGGCACTGGAAGCCCCAGTTGCTGCCGCCGTGCGAGAAGTACCAACCCTCGCCGTCCTTGGCTGATCTGAAAGCCGACGGCAAACGGGCCGACGCCGACCGGGCTGACCATCTCGAGCATCGACTCGCGCTTGAGGACACGGTTCGATTGCCCCTTGCCGGCCGCGCCGCCAGCGAGCGTGGTCTGGATTTCGATCACGAATTTCGCCAGGTCCGTCGGCGTGGTCCACAAACCCGCCGCGGCGTGTTCGGGATAGACGTGCCACGGATCACCCATGCGTGTGCCGGTGCGGCTGTGCGCACGCGCCGCCTGGCGCTCGCGCGCGGCCGGCAGCGGTTGCTCGTAGGTGCTGTTCATCATCCCGATCGGCTGCAGCACCCAGTCGCGGGCAATGGCGACGAACGACCGGCCAACGGCGTCCGAGAGCGCGAGCTCCTGGATGGTCGCGCCGCCGCCGGAGTATTTGAAGCCAGTGAGCGGCGGGCGCTCGAGGCGCACTTGACGCCGATTCGACGGTGGCTCGCCGTCCAGGATTTGGATGGTCGTGGGCAACGGCGCGCTGGGCGCGTAACCGGGAAAGCCGAAGCCGTCGCCGGTGCCTGACGTATGGCTCATCAGGCTGCGCGGCGTCACCGGCTGCGACGACGTGTGTCCGTCGCCCGGCAACTTCCACGACTTCAAGATGGTGTTGACGTCCTGATCGAGCCTGAAGTGGCCGTCCTCGACGGCCTTCATCGACGCCATGGCCGCAACAGGTTTGCTGATCGACGCCGCCTGGAACATGGTCTCCAAAGTGACCGGCGCGCCTGTCTCGATGTCGGCGACGCCGTATCCGCGCGCCCACTCGATCGCGAAGTCGTTGACAACGGCGATGCCGACGCCCGGCACGTTGAACTGTTTCAAGAGCGACGCGACGTCATCGGCGGCGAGCGGTCCGCGCGGCAATGGCGGCGCTGCCGGCGGCGCCGGGGTCTGCGGCTGTGCCGCAACGACGGCAGCGGAGAAGGCGAGAACGGCGAGGAGGCGAGGCATGACAGCTCATGTTACAGCCGCTGGACGCCGGACTGGGACCGCCGCCCGCGGTCGTGCCGGCGCGACGGCGACGCGCTCAAACGAGCTTGTCGAGAATCTCCTGAGGCACACGAGCCCGTAGCGCTGGCTCGTGCTCGAGCAGACGCGCGACGTCCGCGAGGTCCTTCTGCCGCTTACTCGCACGCCGCGTCGGATCCTGCAGCGCCCAGATCTTGCCCTGCAGCACATCCTCGATCCGCGCCACCGGCAAGTTGATGCCGAGTACCTTACGGCGCTCGGCGCGGTCCACGAACACTGCGTAGCGCGGATCGGTCTGGATCTGCACGCGCAGGCCGCTGCCGGGATCCGAGATGTTGACGCTATGCGGGAACGCCTGGACGTCGAACGTCTCGCGAAATGCCGCTTCCACGCCGGGCCAATCGGCGACAGCAACGACCAGGTCGAGGTCCAGCGTGACCACGGGCTCGACATAGGCATTGACCGCAACGCCGCCGATCGCACAAAAGCGCGCTTCTCGCCCGTGGAGCAGTGCCAGCACCCGATCGAGCACGTCCGAGTGGTCCACGGTCACCGTCCTCCAGAAGGCACGAGCCTGCATGGTGTGCGCTCATTGAACCACGGCAGGCAGGGTTCTGCACACTTTCGGTCCGCATACCGCACCAGACCGTGACGCCCGAGCCCGAACGTTCCTGCAGCGCCCAGATCTGGCCCTGCAGCACATCCTCGATCCGCGCTTCTCTATTTAGGGGCGTGGGGCCCCACCCCCACGCCTCGGGCGCTCAGCGCGCTGACGCGCTTCGCGGTGTCGCTTGCAAAAACTGCAACACCGACGACTGTCTGACATTGCAGATTCTGCCTGTTGATCGCCCGCCCCGACGATGCCATCGTCGTCGTCAGGAGAAAGGAAGGGAACACATGATTGACGGATTGAAGCTGACGCTGACGGGAGACGAGCTGCAGAGATTGTTGACGGAGCGCGCTGCCGCGTACCGTACGAGCGCCACACATTGGCTCCGCGAGCTCGATCGAACGATCGAGGACCAAACCGAAGACGAGCCGCTGCTGCCCGAGCACATGTGCGAGAACGAAGCCGAACGCCTCGAGTGGCGCGCTGAGGTGCTGGAGTTTCTTCGCGATCACCTGGAGCCGCTCGAGATCTATCGATTGGGCGAGTCAGATCTCGCCTTTGGCGAAGTGCTGCCAGCCAAGCCTGGATGGCTCGAACAGGACGAGGACGAGGAACGCACTCGGGTGGGGTTTGGGTTGGAACGAGTCGCTCGCCGGATTTGCTCGCATCCCGAGATTATCGAGATCACGAATCCGTACGCCCGCCCTGCGAACACGGATGGCCGAGGCGAGTAGCGGACGGCGGCGGTCCGCTCTCCGCTTCCTTGCCTGACCACCGAACGACTACACCATCAGTCATTATAGGTATAGAATGTCTGAGCCTTGAACCCACGCCAGCTGTGGGCGCGCGCCCGGGCGCGCCTGCGGGGACTCATCCATCGCGACGCCGTGGCCGGCGAGATCCGTGAAGAGCTCGAGTTTCACGTCCAGATGCGCGCGGAGGACTACGAGCGCGCGGGCACTCCGGCGCCGCTCGCGATCGCCCGCGCGCGGCGGCGCTTCGGCAACCTGGCGCACTGGCAGGACAGCGGGTACGACGTGCGAGGAGGCGGCGTGATGGACACCATCGTCCAGGACCTGAAGTACGGCGCGCGGCTGCTGATCCGGCAGCCGGGATTCTCGCTGATTGCGGTGCTCACGCTCGCACTCGGCATCGGTGTGACCACCGCCATCACCAGCGTGATCGATGCGGCGCTTCTGCATCCGCTGCCCTACCCGAGACCGGACGAGCTCGTGCACCTCGCAGTCGCCGTCCCGCGTCCGGACCGGCCAACGCCGACGCGCTACGGACTTTCGGCGCTCGACGTCGAGACGATTCGCGCGCAAACGAACCCGCCCGTCGAGATCGCGCGGTGGGAGACGGCCGACCAGATGATCGCCGACGGCATCGAACCCGAGCGCGTGCGCGGCTACGAAATCGACGGCCACTATCTCGGTATCTTCGGGGTCGTCCCGCATCGCGGTCGCGGTATTCAGGACGCCGACACCCGCGAGAGCGCACCACGTGTCGTCGTCATCGGCTACGGCTACTGGCAACGCCGGTTCGGCGGTCGAGACGAGGCAATTGGGGAGCAACTGAGGCTGGACGACGACAGCTACGAGATCGTGGGCGTGTTGCCCCGCGGCTTCTATCAGAACACGACGTTGTGGTTGCCGCTGAAGAGCCCGTCCGCGTCGTTTGCGAAGCGGGGCAGCGGCGTCAGCAACTACGCACGACTGCGGCGTGGCGTCACATTGGAACAGGCATCGCGCGAGCTCACCGGCATCCTCTCAGGCGTCCAGGAACAGGGCGAGACGGCGGGGCCCGGATCATTTGTGTACGTTGAGAGGCTCCTGGCGCGAAGCACCTACGGGTATTGGACCACCGGCAACATTCTCCTGGGATCGGCAGGTCTCATCCTGCTCATCGCGTGCGTCAACGTGGCCGGTCTTCTGCTCGCGCGTGGCGCGACGCGAATGCACGAGGTCGCGATTCGCGTGTCCATCGGGGCCGGGCGCGGACGGCTGGTGCGTCAATTGCTCACCGAGAGCCTCTTGCTGGCCTCCGCGGGGGCTGTGCTGGGACTGCTGCTGGCGTGGTGGACGCTCGACGCGCTCGTGACCAACATTCCGCTGCCGGTTTCGACGAATGCTCCAGCCACGCTGAATGCGCGCGTGCTGGGTTTCAGCGTGATCCTCACGATCGTGACCGGCGTCCTCTTCGGCCTCGCGCCCGCGCTGCGGCTGTCGCGCGTAGGGGTGTCAGGCGCGCTGGCGCGCGGCAGCCGTCGCACGGGCGCCGCGCTCTCGGGCCGGGGCGGGAACTGGCTGATCGGCGTAGAGATCGCTCTGGCGCTCGTACTCGTCACCGGCGCGGCCCTCATGATCAAAAGCTTCGGCCGGATGGTGTCCGTCGATCTCGGCTTCAGGCCCGAATCGTACGTGACGCTTGAAGCGTCGCCGGCCGAGTTCAAACCATCCGTCTTTGCGACCTACTATCCGAGCCTGCTCGATGCGATCCGGCAGTGGCCCGATGTGGAAGCGGCTGGCGCCGTGAATCACCTGCCGCTGATGGGCAGCTCTCACTACATGTTAGTCACGACGGACGACGGCACGAAGCTCAGCGTCACGATTCGAAGGATGCTGCCGGGGTATTTCGAAGCGCTCGGGCTGCGCCCGCTCGAGGGGCGGCTGCCGCAGCTCTCCGATCTCACCGGCGGCCGCCGCGTTGTCGTGATCAATCAGCGCGCCGCAAAGCGCTTGTTTCCAGATGGTCGTACCGCGGGACGCGTCGTGACGCTCGCCAAGGAGCCGATGGAAGTGATCGGCGTCGTCCCGGATCTCAAGAACGAAGGGGCGCTGCCGAGTCCGATACGGGACGCGGTCGAAGTGTTCGCGATGTACCAGCCGGCACCCACGGATCGTCCCGCGCCAATGGTGGTTGTCGTGCGGCCGGGGCCCAACGCTGCCGGACTGAATGAACGGCTTCGGCAGGCCGCGCAGGCCGCGGGTCCCCGAGCGATCGTCGAACGTGTGCGCCTCGGCACGGACTGGGTCGACGCCACGATCATCACCCCGCGCCGCCGGACCGTACTGCTGTCGCTGCTCGGAGGTTTGGGCCTTCTGCTGACCCTGATCGGCGTGGCTGGCATGACCGCCTATGCCGTGGCCCGACGCACACAGGAGATCGGCGTGCGCATGGCGTTCGGCGCGACCTCGCGTGATGTGGTGCGCGAAATGGTTCGCGACACCACGTGGCCCGTCGCGCTCGGGATCGCCGCCGGACTGGGCGGAGCCTGGGCGGCGACGCGGCTGATTTCCACATTCCTGTTTAAGACGACGCCGACAGACGCGCCGACGTTCGCCACGGCGGCCGGAGTCCTTGCGCTCTCCGCGTTCATCGCGGTGTGGATTCCCGCACGCCGCGCAGCGCACGTCGATCCGGTCGTCTCGCTTCGATCGGAGTGACGAACCGGCGGGCAACGAGTAAGGCGGAAGTGGGGCAACGATGGCGGCGAAGAAAGCCAGGACGAACAGCGATCAGCTGCACGGGGCGCTCGACATGTTAGTGCTCAAAGTGTTGGCCGATGGTCCGCTGCACGGTTACGCGATCGCCGTGCGTCTCGAGCGATTGTCGAACGAGATCCTGGCAGTCGAAGAAGGCTCCCTCTACCCCGCGCTCTATCGCATGGAGTCGCGCGGCTGGCTGTCGTCGGAATGGGCGGTGACAGATACTGGCCGCCGCGCCCGTTTCTATCGCCTGACCCGTGCGGGCCGCACGCAGCTGGCGGCTGAAAGGGAAAGCTGGCAGCGCCTGACCGGGGCCGTCGCCTCCGTACTTGGGTCGTAACCTGAATGTCCTGCCGCGTCGGCCCGCATAGGACAATCCAGGACTGTACCCTGCGATCTGCGATTGTGGTGACGACCCTCGACGACCTGCGACGCTTCGCGGCGGCCCGCAGCTTTTTCCCGCCGGCCACGCTGAAGGACGCGCTCCAGAGGCTTGGCTTCGTGCAGGCCGATCCGATCCGGGCCCCGGCGCGCGCGCAGGATCTGACGCTCCGTCACCGCGTGCGCGATTACCGGGCGGGCGACCTCGAACGCCAGTACGCGGCGCTGGGGGTGGAAGAAGACATCTTCATCAACTACGGCTTCGTGACTCGCGAGCTGCAGGCGCTGATGCACCCGCGGACGGTGCCGGCCAACTGGTCGCACGTCCGAAGGAACCGCGCGCGCGAGCAGGCAATCCTCGCGTTCGTGCGCGAGCGCGGTCCGGTGCACCCGCGCGAGGTCCTCGAGAAGTTCTCCCACGGCACCGTCGTCAACTACTGGGGCGGATCGTCGAACGCGACGACGTTCGTGCTCGAAGACCTTCACTACCGCGGCCACCTCCGCGTCGTGCGGCGGGACGCCGGCATCCGCGTCTATGCGGTGCGGGAGCACGGTTCGCTGCCCACGGACGCCGCCGGCCGCCAGGCCCGGATTGACGCGCTCGTCGACGCGGTCGTGCGCTTGTACGCGCCGCTGCCAGCCGCGAGCCTCGCCTGGGTGATCAATCGGCTTCGATACGCCACGCCGCATTGGCGCTCGCAGCTGCCGCGGGCCAAAGTGCGTGCGCGCGAACGGCTCTCCCACGTGCGTGTCGGCGGCGTCAGCTGGTACTGGCCTGCCAATGAATCTGTCGAGCCCGGCGAGCCGTCAGACACGGTCCGGTTGCTGGCGCCGTTCGATCCAGTCATCTGGGATCGGCGCCGCTTCGAGATGCTGTGGGGCTGGCGCTACCGCTTCGAGGCGTACACGCCCATCGCGAAGCGCAAGTGGGGGTACTACGCGCTCCCGCTCCTGTGGCGCGATCGGGTGATCGGCTGGGGGAACGTCTCCGTCACGAACGGCGGGCTGAGCGCGGAACTTGGCTACCTCCAGTCACGGCCGCCTCGCGATCGTTTCTTCAAGATCGAGCTCGACGCCGAGCTCGAACGCATGCGGGCCTTCCTGAGCTCACAATCCGCGCCGGCACGCTCCTTTATTTAGGGGCGTGGGGCCCCACCCCCACGCCTCGGGCGCTCAGCGCGCGCACGCGCTTCTTTATTTAGGGGCGTGGGGCCCCACCCCCACGCCTCGGGCGCTCAGCGCGCGCACGCGCTTCGCGGTGACGCTCGCCCATCATCCCGCGCTACTGAGGCGCGAGTGCGACCTTGAGCGTCTTCACCGGCACGCCATCCTTCAAGAACCGCGCGCAGGCCTGCCAGTTGTTGACCTCGTTGATCACCTTGAGGAGCAGCACGTTCTGGCCCTTTGTCAGCGTCACCTCGACACGGTCGGTGTCCTTGTCGAGGACGCGCGTCTCGGCAAATCGGAAGATCTCGCGCCCATTGAGCCACGCCTTCCCCTGATCGTTCGTGCTCAGCAACAACGACACTTTCATGTCCTCGTCAGCGATGACGTAGGCGAGCGCGTAGCCGGCGACGTACTCGCCGCGCTCCTTGCCGAATGACTGGAGGAAGTCGATGAAATAGTCGGTGGTCTGATGGACCTTCCACGCGAGTTCCTTGCCACCGACAGACGCTTTGTCCTCGGCCTTCGGCCGGAGCGTGACTTCGCGGACGAACTCGCGGTCGATCTGATCTGCCCCGGAGTCGCCGTCTATGGCAATGGGGGCCAGCACGAGCCAGTTGCGGATGAAGCCTTCGGCGTCCGGTGTGAAGGTCGGTGCGGCGGTCTGAATCAGGGCGCTGAGGATCAGTGCGGTCAGCGGCATGGTCATGGCAGCTCCTCGGAGATCCACATTATGCGCTTGATTCGCAGAGCGAAGAACGCGGCCTTCTCGCTCGGTTAGACTGGGTGGCAAGCAGGTGATTCATGGTGTGGAGCGCCGCACTCATTGTCGACGCGGCGCTGTCCGCGGTGCACATCCTGACGTTCGGCCTCGGCATCACCGCGGTCGTCTTGCGTGGCCGCGCGCTCGCCGGCGTGCTCGACGCTCCGGGATGGAAGCGGCTGCGGGCGGCGGACACGGCGTGGGGACTCGCTGCAGGTTTGTGGATTGCGACCGGGCTCGCCCGTGTATTTCTCGGGCCCAAAGATCCGGTCTTCTACTGGCGCAACGGGTTCTTCTGGATCAAGATGACGCTGTTTCCGACGGTGTTCGTCCTCGAGCTCGCACCGATGCGGACGTTCACCCGCGCCCGCCAGGCAGCGGCGCGCGGCGCGGCGCCGCCGCTGTTCGACGTCGCCCGCTACCGCCGCATCAACACGATCGAGATGGCACTCGTCGTCACGATCCCGTTTGCCGCCGCACTAATGGCGCGCGGCGCGTGGCTCTTCTGGTACGGCGGCGCCTTCCGGGCGCGCTGCGCGCAGACCACCGACTAATCGACAATCGGCAATCGGTAATCTGCAATGGCAAACACATCGGCAATCGACAATCCCGATCGGCAATGGGTAATTGCAAATCTTTCGGATGGACAATGTAGTAATGGACAATCGCTCGATCGGCAATCGACAATCGGCAATCGGCATCTAACGATGGACAATCGGCAATGCCGATTGCCCATCATTGCCATTGCCCATTGCCGATCATCGATTACCCATTGTCGATTGTCGATTGTCCATCGGAAGATTTCACGATTGCCCTTTATCAATCGAGATTGTCCATTGCCGATGTGTCTGCCATTGCAGATTACCGATTGGCGATTGTCCATTGACGGCCGCTACAGCACCGGCTTGATATCCACGACTGGCGTGCCGTCGATGGCTTCGATCGGTCCGATTCGCAGCCGTCGGCCTTTGATCGACCGAATCGTCACGGGATGCAGACCCAGCGGGTTCGGGCGGTCCGGAGATCGCGTGGCGAACACGCCGGTCAGCGGATTCCGGGGATCGGATCGCGGGCGAACCTTCAAAACGTCCCGTCTTCCCTGGTGCAGCCACGTAATCACGAGGATCTTGTCGCCTGCGGCCAGAAGATGCAGCGCGTCGGCCGCCCACGGAACGATGTCGAGCCAGGCGTCCGGCGCGCCTTCGGCGCCCTGTCGTGGAGCGTTCTTGCGTGCCTTCAGTGTCGAGCGGATGAGACCGACCTGGCGGAGTCGACCGATCTCCCTCGGCTTCGAAGTGTCATCTGCGTTGGCGACCACGTCGAGCCGTTTCATCGCGCTACCACCGAAATGAAACGGCTCTTAATCGACAATCGGCAATCGGTAATCTGCAATGGCAAACACATCGGCAATCGACAATCCCGATCGGCAATGGGTAATTGCAAATCTATTCGGATGGACAATGTCGTAATGGACAATCGCTCGATCGGCAATCGATAATCGCAATCGGCAATCGGCATCTAACGATGGACAATCGGCAGTGCGAATTGCAGATTGCCAAATTGTCGTTGCATGCCATTGCCCATTGTCGATTCGATTGTCGATTGTCGATTGTCCATCTGAAGATTTCACGATTGCCCATTATCAATCGAGATTATCCATTGCCGATGTGTCTGCCATTGCAGATTACCGATTGTCGATTGTCCTTTGCCGGCGCCACGCGTGTACCATCCCTCAGTGATGGCCGGTTACCGGGTGATCGCGCTTGTCGGTGCTCTTGAGCTCACGGCGGCGGCGTGCGCGAGCTTCGACCGATCGACCCTGCCCGCGGCGCTCTCCGACGCCGACTTCTGGCGGCTGAGCGCGGACCTGTCGGAGCCGGCCGGGATCTTCACGCATTCCGAGAACCTCGTCTCGAACGAGCTGCAGTTCGTCAATCTGATCCGCAGGGTGCGGCCGGTGGGGGGCGTCTATTTCGGCGTCGGGCCGGAACAGAATTTCAGCTACATTGCCGCCCTGCGGCCGGCGATGGCCTTCATCGTCGACATCCGGCGCGAGAACCAGAATCTCCAGCTGCTGTACAAGGCGCTGTTCGAAATCTCCACTGACCGCGCCGATTTCCTCTCGCGTCTGTTTTCGCGCGAACGCCCGGCGGGCCTCTCGGCGGACAGTTCCGTGGACCGGCTGTTCGAGGCCTTCGGACGCACCGCGGCCAACGCGAGCCTGCTCGAGGTCACGCGCGGCCTCGTGCGTGAGCGGCTCGTGGACGTCCACCGCTTTCCGTTGACCACGGAGGATCTGAACCACATCGATCACGCCCTGCGGGCGTTCTTCGACGACGGCCCCGAGATCACGTACGGCCGATCGATCGTTGACGACGAGCCGCGGCCGTCGTACCGCGCGCTGATGACCGTGCGTGACATGGGAGGCGTGAGCCGCAGCTACCTCGCGAGCCGGAAGGCGTTCGACGTTGTGAAGGCGCTGCAGGACCGGAACCTGATCGTGCCGGTGGTCGGCGATTTCGCCGGGCCCATCGCCATGCGCGGTGTCGGAGAGTTCGTCCGCCGCCACCGCAGCACCGTGTCGGTCTTCTACGGCTCCAACGTCGAGGTGTATCTCAATCAGGTGAAGACGGTCGCCTACTGCGGCAACATCGCCTCGCTTCCGTACGCCCAGTCGACCTTGTTCATCAGCAACAAGGCCGTGAAGCGCTTCCCGGCGAGGCTCAAAGCCTGCCCTGGCATCGCGCAGTGACGCGCGCTCGGCGCCTCCCGGGCGCGCTGCGCTGGCCACCGACTAATCGACAATCGGCAATCGGTAATCTGCAATGGCAAACACATCGGCAATCGACAATCCCGATCGGCAATGGGTAATTGCAAATCTTTCGGATGGACAATTGAGTCATGGACAATCGCTCGATCGACAATTGACAATCGGAAATTGACGATCGACAATTTCAAATCGGTAATCGGCATCTCACGATGGACAATCGGCAATGGCCGACATTTCAGATTGCCAAATTGTCGGTGCATGCCCATTGCCCATTGCCGATCATCGATTGCCCATTGTCGATTGCCGATTGCCCATCTGAAGATTTCACGATTGCCCTTTATCAATCGTGATTATCCATTGCCGATGTGTCTGCCATTGCAGATTACCGATTGTCGATTATCCATTGATGCCGGGCGTCCGCGCCCTACTTCGCCGCCGTCGCCCGCGTCTCGTTCCAATAGATCTTGATGTTGCGCGTCGCCCGTCCGGAGGCGACGATGTCGGGCTGTTTGTCGCCGTTGAGATCGGCAATCGCCAGATCCTCGGTCGCCATGCCGCCTTCGTCCACCATCACCTTCGACCGCAGCGCACCCTGGCGATCGACGACGTAGATCGCCACGCCAGGTTTCTGGTCGCGCCAGCCGACCGCCAGCTCATCTGAGCCGTCGCCGTCGAAGTCGGCCCAGCCCAGCGCGTGGCCGCCGGTGAGCGCGGTCTCGATCACCGTCCGCGTCCACATGCCCTTTTCCTCGCCGTAGATCACGACCGAGCTGCCGTGCCAGGGTTCGACGGTGGCCAGCATCCTGCGTCCGCCGACTCGTCCGAGCTTCACTTCGCCGGGCGTCCCCTCGCCGATCTGCGTGCGCGACCAGGTGTTGCTCGCGCTCCGCTTCTGGACGAACAACCCCTCGCGGCTCGCGGTGACGATCTCTTCCTGCGGATCGGCGTCCACATTCATCGCGATGAAGTTGTGCAAGATGTGGTTGTCGTCACTGGCCACTTCCATCGGCCACGGCTCCGTCCGCGGATTGGCCGGCGGCCGGAAGATCAGCAGTCGCGCACCGGGACCGTCCCAGTTCGGCCCTTTGGTGCCTTGACCGTGCAGCGGCGCGACGATGAGCTCGAGGCGGCGATCGCCGTCGATATCCGCCCACCTGATCCGGTGGAGCGTCGGTTCCGCGGCAATCGCGAACATCTCCCACGCCGGACTGGCGCCGGGCGCGCCCTGACGCACCCACTGCAACGTGCCGGTGTTGGCGCCCGTCCAGCCCGCTCCGAGCGCGACGTCGATCCGCCCATCGCCGTCGATGTCGTGCGGCGCGAGGGTCACGTTGTCGCGGACCGTCGCGCCGGCGAGCATGACGTGCTTCTGCCAGCTCGGAGCCTCGAACCAGACCAGGTCCGTCGCGTTGATGGCCAACACGTCCGGCCGGCCGTCGCCGTTCACGTCGGCGGTGACGACCGCGTAGCCGACCCCGAAGTCGGCCGCAATCTGCTCGGCGCGAAAGCGGACGCCTGGAGCCTGAGCCGCGCCCTGAGGGTTGTCCACAGCGGCCGACAGGAACGCGATCGACATGATGGATACGACCGCGAGTGCGATTGCGTGCAGACGCCGAATGAACGTGGGTGTGGTCATGGCGTGCTCCGTGTGTGTGATCGCGTCCTATCGCACGCGCAGATCCTGTGCGACCTTCCCGCCCTCGGCGATCCCGATTCGGACCGCGCCGGCGGCGACACTCCGCAGGAACTCGGGATCGTACTGCGCGCCCTGCTCGAGGTCGGTGACGACCGCCAGCACATAGTCGCCCGGCGGCAGCGCGCGGAAGAGATACCGGCCATCGCTCGAGGGCCGGGTCGTGAGGATCCGTCGAGAGCCGGGTATCCAGAACCTGTTGTCCGACGGAGCGACAACGATCGTGTAGTCGGTGGCGGGCTTGCCGGCCGCATCGATGAGGGCACCGGTGAGCTCGCTCATCTGATCGGTGACCGTCAGCACCGCGTTCGTGATGTCTTGCTCGCCGGTGAACTCGAGCGGGAAGTCAAGCGTGTCCTGGCCGTTGACCACCGCCGACTTGAGCGTGCCGCCGCCGCCGCGCAGCACATAGCGCCCCGGCAGGACACCGGTCAGGGTGAAGCGCCCATCGGGCTCGATCTGGACCGATGTCGGCGGCGGGGCCACCATCATCTGTCCAGCGGCTGGTGCGACCGTCAAGAGAACCGTCGGCCGCGTTCGCGTCAGGTCGGGCGGCTTGGCCATCTCGAAGACCACGACCCCGGAAATCGTTCGCGCGGCGCGGAGCGGAAGGTTGACGTCGACGACCGACTGCCCTTCAACGAGCACGGACGCGCGTCCCCACAGTTTCTGCGCGTCCGTCAGCCGAGGTGGCGCCGCCGGTTGCGTGGGCTGGACGGGTTGCCCGTTGATGAAGCTGATCGCGGGCGGCGCGGGCATCGTATAGGCGAAGACCGTGTACTTCCCGGGCGCGATCGCGCGGAACGTGAACTTGCCGGTCTGATCGATCCGTGTCGAGTTGTTCGACACGCCGTCCATCGTCGGGTCGTCGTTGATGAGCGACACTTGAACGGCGATGCCCGGCTCGACCGGTGTGGCCACGGTCCCCTGAATCTGGCTGGCCTGTGCGAGTCGCGTCTGAATGTCCACACCGGCGCGCTCATCACCACCGGCAATGGTCACCGTGGTGGCGCCCGACGGCACGAGTGAACTGGACGCGTAGACCGGAAGGTACGCCGGCGGCGGCGTCGGCTGTGTGGTGAACTGCTGCGGCGGGGTGACCGTGACGGCGACCGTCGACGGCAGGCCCGGAGCGGCCGGCGGTTGCACCGCTCCAGAGGCAATGGCCTGCTCGATCGCGGCCATTTCCAGGTTCATCCGATCGTTGAACGATGAATCGGACGCGTTGGGGGTGGCCGACACCAGGTAGTCGCCAGGCTGCAGACCGAAGAGCCGGTAGACGCCCCGGTCATCGGTGCTGGCGAACCCACTCTGCTGGAGCCGCCGGACGCCGTTCGTCATCACGTATCGCAGCCCGCGAACTTGAACACCGCGCTGCGGTTCGCCGTCCTCGCCAAACACCGTTCCGGTGATCACGCCCCCACGCATCATCTGGATCTTCAGGTTCAGCTGCTCGCCATCTCCCAGCCGAATGGCCGTGCCCTGACCGCCGGGCCGCTTTTGCCCGTACGCCGTTTGCAGGAACTGGCTCTGAAACACATTCAGCGTGAACTGGCCCGCCGGCAGTCGCTCGAACGAGAACTGGCCCGAGGCATCGGTCAGGACCGTTCGCGAGAGGCCGGTGCCGCTGAGGCCGGCGGCGACGGCAAGCGGCACTCCACCGCGTCCCAAGGGTGTGACGCCGCCGGGCCCGACAGGCGCCACGGCCGTGCTCCCGCCAATCACAACGCCGGGCGCGCCGCCAGGCACTGCACCTCGAGCGGCACCGGGCGCTCCAGCGGTTCCACCCACGGAGACGCGCGCACCGCGGATGGGTTTCCCCGTGTCAGCCGCCGTGACGGTACCCGAGATCGTGCTGGTGCCGATCGGGATGCGTCGGACGGTCGGCGGCGGCGGTGGACCATCCCGCTGCGTGACGCCGAAACCCTGGCCGGACAATGCCGCCTGCGCGAACAGCACGGCACCGAGCGAGACGCCAGGCAAGACGGCAACCCACACGCGGGGAGTGACGCGACGCATGGCACGCTCCTGATAAGTACGGATGTCGGGCCGTCAGTGTAGCAAAGTCGGATAGAGCCGCTCCAGCGGCTCGAATCGACAATAGGCAGTCGGTAATCTGCAATGGCAGACACATCGGCAATGGCATCGCACATTGCCGATATTGCCAATTGCCAATTGCCGATCGTCGATTGTCGATTGTCCATCGAATTGCCCATTATCAATCGAGATTATCCATTGCCGATGTGTCTGCCATTGCAGATTACCGATTGTCGATTATCCATTGACGTCAGCGGCCATGTAGGATCGGGCCATGCACCTCACCATCGAATACTGCGTGCGTTGAAACTACCTTCCCGAGGCTTCCAGGCTGGAAGCTGCGCTGAAGGCCCGCACGGAACCGGGCGTGACGATTGAGCTCATCAAAGGCGACCGTGGTGTGTTCGATGTGCGCGCGGATGGCGCCCTGATCTACTCGAAGAACACCACCGGCCGCTTTCCGACACCCGACGAGATTCTCAAACGGCTCTAAAACCTCCGCGGGCGACCGTGTTACCGTCCTCCACGATGCCGCCTTCCTCCGACTCCGCCCTCGTCCGATCGATCGGCACGCTCGCGCTCTCCGCGGGCATCGTCAACGTCACGATCGGCGGCGGCATCTTCCGGCTGCCGGCGGATATGGCGGCGCAGCTTGGCGCGATGGCGCCGGTCGCGTACCTCCTGTGCGCGGTCGTCATGGGTCTCATCGTCTTGTGCCTGGCCGAAGCCGGAAGCCGGGTGTCGCTGACGGGCGGGCCCTATGCCTACGTCGAGATCGCGTTCGGGCCGTTGGCGGGATTCCTGGCGGGTTTTCTGCTGTGGATGCTCTCGACGTTCGCCATGGCGGCGGTGGCGACCGTGCTCGTCGCGAATCTCGGCGCGCTCGTGCCGGCGCTGGCGTCGCGAGTGGCGTCAGCGGGCGTGTTGCTCGTCATCTATGCGGTCTTTGCCACGATCAACATCCTCGGCGTCGAGCGCGGCGCCCGCGTGAACACGGTGATCACGGTCGCCAAGATCCTGCCCCTGCTCCTGCTCATCGCCGGCGGGCTCCTGGCGATCGACACGACCAACCTGACGATCGTCGATCCTCCGGACCTGCCGACGCTCGCCCGCAGCAGCGTCCTGCTGATCTTTGCCTTCGCCGGCATCGAGGCGGCGCTGGTCCCCGGCGGAGAGGTGCGCGATCCGGCGCGGACGGTGCCGCGCGCGATTCTCATCGCGATGACGATCATCACGCTGCTCTATGCGGCGCTGCAGTTCGTGGCGCAGGGCGTGTTGGGCGCGGCCCTGGCCGGCGCGACGGCGTCGCCGCTCGCCGACGCCGCCGGCCTCGCGATGGGCGCCTGGGCGCGACAGACGCTGCTCATTGGCGCCGTGATTTCAACGCTCGGCTACGTGGGCGGCATGACGCTCGCTGCGCCGCGCACGCTGTTCGCGTTCGCGCGCGACGGCTTCCTGCCGGCGGTGTTTGCCCGCACGCATCCGGTCTATCGCTCGCCGGATGTCGCCATCATCGCGCAGTGCACCCTCGTGTTCGTGCTGGCGACGACGAGCACCTTCGAACGGTTGGCGATTCTGGCGAATCTCTCGATCCTGGTCCTCTACGCCGCCTGCTGCGTCGCCACCTGGCAGCTCCGGCGGAAAGACGTGCGCGGCGGCGGCACGCCGTTCCGCGTGCCGATGCCTGGACTCGTCATCGTGCTGGCGTGCGCGGTGATCGCGTGGATGCTGACGAGCGTGACCGCCGGCGAATGGCTGGCGTTCGCCATCGCGCTCGTCGTCGGCGCCGGCCTCTTCCTGATGCGCCGCCGGACAGCGGCTCTCGTGAGCTGAGACCATGATGACGCCTGAACGCTGGCAGCGGATCGAGGCGATTTATCACGCCGCGTACGCGCGCCTGCCGGGCGAGCGGGCGGCGTTTCTGGCCGAGGCGTGTCAGGGCGACCAGACGCTCCAGCGCGAGGTCGAGCCATCTCGTCTTTTTCCAGAACAAGGAAAAGGACGCGCTGTACCTCGCGGAAGCCGATGGCAGAAACGCCAAGAAACTCGACATCGCCTGGCCAGCCGTTTCCGAATCGTCCGACCAGAAGAATCACAACCACAACATGGTCTGGTCACCAGACAACCAGTCGATCTACCTGGTGCATGGGGTCGTGCGCGACACGAACGACCAGACGGAAGAGATGGATATCTGGCGGATTCGACCGTCGGCGTCAGACGGGGCGCCGGAGCGGTTGACGCACCTGAACGCCGCCGTCACATTTCTGGCCATGCTCGATCAGGACACCCTCATCTTTATCGCTCCGGATGAGGATGGGTTTGGATCCTGGCTCTGGTCTCTGGACGTCGGGAAGAGGGGCGCGAAGCCTCAGCGGATCCCGACCGGACTCGAACAGTACACGTCAGTGTCCGCCAGTCGCGATCGTGGACCCATGGTCGCGACCAAGGCGAATCCAACGGCGAGTCTCTGGAGCGTGCCGATTCGCACCGACAGAAAGGCGGTCGAGGACGACGTCGTACCGGTCCGGCTGGAGACCGAACGCGCGCTGGCCCCACGGTATGCGCGTGGTGCGGTGTCGCCGTTGCTGTTTTATCTGTCGGCTCGAGGCACCGGCGATCGAGCCTACCGCTTTCAGACGGCGTCCTTCGAAATCACCAAGGGCGCGGAAGGACACTTGTCCGAACCGCCAGCACCTTCCCCTGACGGGAGCCGGTTGGCTGTGGTGGCCAAGGCGGGTGGCCGCCGGCACCTGGCCGTCATGAACCAGAATGGCCAGGGCTCACAGGACTTCGCGACCTCGCTGGATGTCAAAGGCGCGCCCGACTGGTCGCCGAAGGACAACTTGATCGCCGCCGGAGGGCGGGATGCTGCGGAGGGGCTCGGACTGTTCCTCATTCCGGCGGACGGCAGTCCACATAGCCGCCTCGTTCCCGGCCTGGCCACGGATCCCGTCTGGTCGCCAAACGGCGACTTCATAGTCTATGCGGGCGAGTTCTCCGGCGGCACGACTAGAACGCCCGCATCGGGCGCCCCGCTCAAAGCCGTGCGACGTGATGGCACGAACTACGACCTCCCACGGGTCGTTGGAGCAAGCGGAACGGGTCAAGACTTGCTCGTCAGCCCTGGCAACTATCGGTTCCAGGATCAGACGCATCTCGTGTACCGGCCGAGGCCGGAGTCGCTGGACTTCTGGGTCTTCGATCTCGTCAGCGGCAAGCAGACGCAGCTCACGCAGCTTGGCAACAAGGGGACCCTGCGCGCCTTCGACATCACGCCGGACGGCAAACACATCGTCTTCGACCGTGTCCGGCAGAATTCCGACATCGTCCTGATCGAACCGTCGAGGAAGTAGGACCTCCTGTCGATCAGGCTTTTCTTCTCCCCGCGAGAAAATCTTGAACCACCCGGTGCGCTTCGGCCTGCTGCTCTTCCTGCTGTCACCACCGGCGATCGCGTTCGCGCAGACGCCGACCGGCGCGCCAGCTCAGCCGGCCACGCCGCCGGCGCCGGCGTGGACGTTCCGCACGGCCGTGGCCGGGTACATCTTCAAAGAAGATGACGACTACCTTCAGCCGACGTTCGCGGCTGACCGCGGCGCGCTCCATCTGGAAACTCGATACAACTACGAAGATCTGACGTCCGTGTCCGGTTTCGCCGGATGGAATCTCGCGTGGGGGCGTGCGCTCAAGCTCGAAGTGACGCCCATGTTCGGCGCGGTGGTCGGCGAAACGGACGGCGTGATACCCGCACTCGAGCTCACCCTGAGCTTCAGCCGGATCGAGTTCTACGTGGAGGGTGAGTACGTCGTCAACCTCAACCGGGGGCGCAACAATTTTCTCTACTCCTGGTCGGAGCTCAGCGTGTGGCCGACCGACTGGTTGCGTGCGGGACTCGTCACGCAACGGACGAACACGGCCCGCCTCCCGCGTGAGATCCAACGCGGGCTGCTGGCGGGGGTCGCCGTCGGCAGGTTCGAGGGCGCCGCCTACTTCTTCAACCCCGGGTCCGACGATCGCTACTACGTCGTGTCAGTCGGCGTGTCCTTCTGAACGCCCGCCGTCCGCCCGTGACGAACGCACTTCGTGCTCACGCCTTCGGCCACTGAAGCTGTCCTGCACTGACGGGCAGGGCGATTCGGAAGCGGAGTTGAGCTCGCCAATCGAGATAGCTGATCTCGAGTGAGGCGGGTTTCAGGCGAAGCAGGCAGAACCCGTTGTTGCCCATGCCGGGCCGGAGGTTCAGCTCTCGTGGAAAGCGTGGCTCGAGCTCGGCGAACAGCGGCCGCACGAGGTGGCGATCGAAATCATCGCGATCGAGCAGGTCGTAGGGATAGCCGCCGTGGCCGATGCAACTGCCCCCGAACGGCGTCGTGGCGCCGGGCGGGTAGAGCGCGCAGTAGTGCTCATCGCCCCAGAACCAGAGATCGATCAGCCGCTGATCGACCATCGACTTGAGATCCTGATCGAGCAGCTTCGTCGTGCGCTCCAGGAATGGCTCGTTCTGACTCAGGAGGATGTTGACCTTCTTCTGCGACTTTCCCTCGGCCAGGTTCCGGCTCAGCCAGCTGACCAGCGTCGGATCGCGGTACCGCCCGTTCTTGAAGAACGCGGTGTCGATGCCGATGACCTGATAGTGATCCGAGACCAGCGTGAAGTAGCTGCCTTCCTGTGGCTGCGGCACCCTGCCGCGCCGCGCCTCCCGCCTGGCGCTTCTGCTCGAGGAACTTGAAGTAGGAGATGCCGTGCGAGTCCATCTCGTGATTGGCGTTGAGCGCGAAGAGCGGAATGCGCGGCGTGATGTACTTCTCCAGGATCGGCGTGAACCGTTCTTCGAACTCATCGCCGCTGCCGATGTAGTACACGTCTCCGAGGTGGATCGCCTGGCCGGGCGCGATCCGGCCGATGTGCTTGGCGATGTATCGCGAGTGGTAGTAGCCGGTGCCCCAGTCCGAGCACATGGCCACCGTCGCCTCGCCCCTCCGAGTCACCAGCGGATACACGAAGCCGGTCTCCAGAGGTCGTGTGGCTCGGAAAGACCGGCTTGGGATGCGCGAGGCGAAACGCCAGCGCGGCGACGGCGGTCAGTGCCCACGCGGCCGCATCCGCCTGGGTCTCGAAGTTGCGCTGCTTCGGGACGATCGGGATCTCCGTGCTGTCGTATCCGTCGAATCGATGCTCGGGCGGCAGTTCGAACACCTCGTCGCTCCGATTCGCCCGCAACTGTGCGAGCGAGACCTCGGGCGCCTGGAGCGACGCTTCAGCCGCGTCGAGGAGTCTGGCGAGCCCGGCGAGCGTCGGAGACGGCCCAAGCGCCGCGGGCGCCGTCGCCATGATCCGATCGGGATCCCGGCGCAGGAGATCTTTCAATTCCGCCACGGTGCCGGGGCCGAACCCGGCCATTGGCGCCGCGGCGGCGGCGCCGGGCGACCGGCGGCGTACGGGCGGGGACCTGCTTGAGCCCCAGTGCTTTCAGAAGGTCGTCGACTGCCTGCGCCGTTCGCCATCCGTCCTCCACGTGTTGTCACTAACCAGCGGCCAGCCGCGCGCGGACCGCTTCGAGCTCCTGCCGCAACTTCTTGATCCCGTCGAGCTCGCCACCCTCGGGCCCGTACTCGATGCCCGCGTGGCCGCGGTAGCCGGCATCCACGACGATCTTCATCATCTTGAACAGATCGATGTCGGGTTGTTGCCGTTGAAGTCCCAGACCCGCGGCTTCACGCTGACGCCTTTGGCGAGCGGCATCATCTCGGCCACCCCCACGTAGGAGTCGTAGCTCTCGAGCTTGACGTTGGGATTCTCCTTGCTCGGCCCGGCGATGCGGAAGTTGCCGAAATCAGGCAGCGTCCCGGCGCGCGGGTGATTGACGAGCCTGATCGTCTCCACGAGCCACTTCGCGTTGCTCGACAGGCCTCCGTGGTTCTCGATGACGACGTTGATCCCGAGCGGATCGGCGTACTCGACGAGCTTGCGCATGCCGTCCGCGACGAGCTTCATCTGTTCGGCGGCCGTGCCGCTGCTGTAGCCATTGACGCGGACGGTGTGGGCGCCCAGCACCTTGGCCGCATCGACCCATTTGTAGTGGTTCTCGACCGCGGTCTGCCGTTTGGCCGCATCCGGATCGCCGAGGTTGCCCTCGGCGTCGACCATGATCAGCACCTGCGTCACGCCCTCGCCCTGGGCGCGCGCGTTCATCTCGCGCAGATACGCGGCGTCCTTCGCCTTGTCCTTGAAGAACTGATTCACGTACTCGATCGCGTCGATGCCGACACTCTTCGCAATCTTCGCGAAATCGAGATGTTGCATCGTGCCAGCGAAGAGCGGCCGGTTGATCGACCACTCCGCGAGCGAGATCCTGTAGAGCGGCGCCTGGTCGGCGTGCGTGGAGGTCATGAAGGCTCCGGCCGCGGCCGCGCCAGCGGCACCGGCGGCCATTCTGAGAACGTCACGACGGCTTGGAGTGATCATGAGGCGTCACCCGACGACGGATTCCCATCCCGGACGCACTCGATCGCGCCGGACGAGCTTGTTGGCCTCTGGCGAGTTGGTGAAGGCCATGTTCTGCGCGTCCCAGAGGAGGCGTTTGTACGGCACCCGCAACGCGATGTTGGCGAGCGTCACGGCCTCGCCGAGTGGCGCGACGTCCTCGAAGCTGCCGCGAGACGGTTTGTGATTCTTGATCGCACCCACCCATTCTTCCTCGGCCGTCGTCGGGTCGAATTCCGGAGCCGCGATCGTTCCCTCGAACGCGCGCTGCCGGCTTTCGGGAATCAACCGCGGCCGGGTTGCCCGGAAGTCGCACAGGATCTTGCCCTTGTCGCCGACGAAGAGCATGCCCTCATCGGCGAGGTCCTGATTGTCCGCGTACAGTTCCTCGGGGGTCTGTGGCTTCATTCCCCCGTCGTACCAGAACGTGTCGACGGCAGGACGGTCTGACGTGGCCGGATGCCGCCAGCGCACGGTGCTCGCCTTCGGGAAACCCACCTGAGAGACGCGTCCGCCCGTGCTGACGCTGGTTGGGCTGGACGTAGGCGTCGTTGTTGGGCCGCGCTTCGACGAACTCCGGAATCCCCAGCTTCAGGATCCGGTACGGCTGCCAGAGGCTGTAGAAGCCCATGTCACCCAGGCAGCCGGCGCCGTACGCGTACCACCCACGATAGAGCGTGAACGTGTAGTCCGGATGGTAGGGCCGATCGGGCTCCGGACCCTGCCAGAGCTCCCAGTTGAATCCGGCCGGCACCGCTGGCCCGGACGCGTGGTACTCCTGCCAGCCCTGCGGCCAGAACGGCCGATTCGTCCAGTTGTGCACTTCGCGGACGTGGCCAATGACGCCGGCGTTGATCCACGCGGCGAGCGTGTGGCGATCCGGCGAATTGCTGTAGGCGAGCAGATGCGTGATCGCCCTCTTCTCGCGGGCGGTTTCCAGCGTGCGCCGAAGCTTCGGACACGACGTGGGCGACCGGCTTGTGCGCGATGACCGCTTTCCCTTTTCTGAGCGCCGAGATGTTGACGCTGGCGTGCTGATGATCGGGGGTGATGTTCACGATGCCCTGGATGTCACGTTCCTTCTCGAGCATCTCGCGATAGTCCTCGTACGCCCGGATGCCCGCGCTCGGGCGTTGCTGCTTCCGGTAGTAGATCTCCATGATCTCTTTCGCGACGTCGCGGCCAGCGCGGATGCCGGTGTCGCCCTGGCCCCACGCCGGTTCTTCGAGGAAGCGCCGGATCGTGCTGCGGTTGCCGCCCGGGCTCCAGTCGACGTAGTTCGAGCTGTCGCGATTCGGATCGACCACCGCCACGAACTGAAGATCGGGGTGGCGAACCATGCCGGCGTTGACCTGCCGCTGGGCCTGGGTGCCACAGCCGATCTGAGCCAGCAGGATCATGTCGCTTGGGGCGCGATAGCCGCGCCCGCCCAGCACGCGTCGCGGCACGATGGTGAATGCCGACGCGGCGGCAAGCCCTCCGAGGAATTCACGGCGGTTGAGCCGGTCCATGCCAGACCTCCCCGGACGTCAGACGTCCGCAGGTGACCGTTTTCGATGTCGGTGCGCGGCTGGAGAGTATCTCAGATCTGATGGCCGTTGACCTGGACGGCGTCGTCTGCCCTTGCAGTAGACTCGCCCGGTGAAAACACTCATCCGTTGGGCACGACGTGCGGTCCTGCTGGTCGGGCTGGCGCTGTTGACATTGATCGTTGGCGGCGCATTCGACGCCCGGTGGCGCCTTCCCGAGCTCAAGCCGTGGCACCGCCTCACCCTCGACGATCTGACGGCCTCCGACCTCGACGACGATTTCACCTTCGCGCAGTATCTGGCGCGCGAAGAGCAGCTGTTTGCGCAGATTCGTGCGTTTGAATCGACCATCGATCCGCTCGATCGCACGCCGGTCAATCGCTACCACGCGGGCAGCCGGTCGCATCCTTCGAGCGCGGGCCACGACTGGAACCGGTCGTTCGAAACCAAACCGGCGACGATCCGGGGCGGCGCCCTCCTGATCCATGGGCTGACCGATTCACCGTACAGCATGCGCGGCGTCGCCGAGGTCCTCGCCGCCCAGGGCGTGTTCTCCCTGTCGCTGCGCATGCCGGGGCACGGCACGCTCCCCTCGGGACTGGTGCGGTCGACCTGGCAGGACTGGCTCGCCGCGGTCCGGATGGGGGTGCGGCACGTGCGCGCCAGCATTCCCCAGAACGCGCCGCTGATCCTCGTCGGCTACTCGAATGGCGGCGCGCTGGTGCTGAAGTACACGCTCGACACGATCGCGCGCGACGGCGATCCCCGCCCGGCGACACTGGTCCTGATGTCGCCGATGATCGGCGTCACCCCCAGCGCACGCCTGGCCCGGTGGATCAGTCTTCTGGGAAGCGTGCCCTATTTCGAGAAGGCCAACTGGCTCGACGTGGTGCCGGAATACAACCCGTTCAAGTACAACTCGTTTCCGGCCAACGCCGGCTTTCAGACCTCGTCGTTGACGCGAACCGTGCAGGGAGATCTCGAGCGCGCCGCCGCGGCCGGCCAGCTCGCCGCCATGCCGCCGATCCTCACGTTCCAATCGATCGTCGACGCCACGGTCAGCACGCCGGCGGTCGTGCACGCCCTGTACGATCGCCTGCCTGCCAACGGCAGCGAGCTCGTGCTCTTCGACGTCAACCACCTCTCTGGCATCGACGTCTTCCTCCGGGCCGCAGATCAGAAGCTGGTCGAAACGCTGTTCGATCGACAGCCGCGATCCTATCGACGCGTGCTGGTCACCAATCGCTCCGCCGACACCCGCGAGGTGGAGGCGCGAACGATCGAGCCGAGCGCCGCCGAGCCGTCTCGTCAGCCGCTCGCTCTCGCGTGGCCGCCTGAAGTGTTCTCGCTCACTCACGTCGCCCTTCCGTTCCGGAGCGACGATCTCCTCTACGGCCTCGACACGCCCGTCAGCCTGACCGGGCTGCTTCCGCTCGGGCGGCTGAGTCCACGCGGCGAGCGCGCGGTGCTCACGGTCGGCACCGAGACGTTGATGCGTCTCTCATCGAATCCGTTCTTCCCGTTCGTCGCCGAACGCATCGCGGGATGGCTCGGCGGCACGCCTCGGTAGGCGAGACCGCTAATCGACAATCGGCAATCGGTAATCTGCAATGGCAGACACATCGGCAATCGACAATCCCGATTGACAATGGGTAATGGCAAATCTTCGGATGGACAATTGAGTGATGGACAATCGCTCGATCGGATCGACAATCGACAATCGGCGCCACTGCCCATTGCCCGTTTCATTGCCCGTTGACCATTGCCGATCGTCGATTACCAATTGTCGATGGTCCGATTGTCCATCTGAAGATTTCACGATTGCCGATTATCAATCGGGATTATCCATTGCCGATGTGTCTGCCATTGCAGGTTGTCGATTGTCGATTATCCATTGACGGGGCGCCTACACCGCAATGGAAACCGCTTTAGGCCGAGAGCAGCTCGCGCAGCCGATCGAGATCGGGCGGCTTGACCACGTGATGATCGAATCCGGCGGCGCGCGATCGCTCGTGGTCGTGCTCCTGGCCCCATCCGGTCAACGCGACGATCAGAAGATCCCGGTAGGCCGGGATCGCCCGCAAGCGGCGCGCGACTTCGTAGCCGTCGATCTCTGGCATGCCGATGTCGAGCAGCACGGCATCCGCGTCGAACGACGTCAACGCGTCGAAGGCGGCCGCGCCGCCATAGGCGACCGAGACGGTGGCGCCAAGCGCGGTGAGCAGCGCCCCCAGGGTGTCGGCGGCATCGCGGTTGTCATCGACAATCAGGATGCGCCGGGGCGGAAACGGCGTCGTCGATTTCGAGGACACCGGTTTCGGCGCCGGCTCAGCCAGGGCCGGGAGGACGACGACGAATTCGCTGCCGGTGCCCGGGCCGCAGCTACGAGCCTCCACGGTGCCGCCGTGCATCGACACCAGGCTTCGCACCAGCGTCAACCCGATGCCGAGCCCGCCTTGCGCAAGGCGGTTCGAACGGTCGACCTGGGTAAACATCTCGAAGACCGAAGCGAGCTGATCCTGCGGAATGCCAATCCCGTTGTCGCGGACGGAGACCGTGGCCCGGCGATCGTCGTGCGTTCAGGCCAATCCAGATCTCACCGCCCGCGTTGGTGTACTTGACGGCATTGTTCAGAAGATTCGAGAACACCTGAGTGAGGCGGACCGTGTCGCCATTCACGGTCACCGGCTCGGGCGGGATGTCCACGTGCAGCGTGTGTCCGGCGAGATCCAGGGCGGGACGGCTCGTGTCGATCGCCGAATGCAGCACGAAGGCGAGGTCGATGCGGCTCGCGCTGAACCTCGACCAGGCCGCGTGTGATCCGCGACACTTCGAGCAGGTCGTTGACGAGTCGTACCAGGTGACTGATCTGACGCTCCATGACCGTTCGCGCCCGGCGGGCAGACCGGATCCTGGGAGCCTGTGGTCTCGAGCAGTTGGACGGCAGTCAGCAGCGGCGCCAGCGGATTGCGCAATTCATGACCCAGCGTGGCCAGGAATTCATCCTTGCGCCGATCGGCCAGCCGAAGCGACTCTTCTGAGCGAAGGCGCTCCGCGAGGTGTTCCCGGATCTGGTACTGGCGTTCGCGCGCCCGCAGCGCCGTCCGCACCGCCGTCATCAGCGTCGCCAGTCGCACCGGCCGCTCGAGCAACGTCACGTTGCCCGAGCGTTCTGGCGGCCTCGCTCGACTCGGCCGAATCGGCGCCCGGGCGGGTGAGGATCAAGACAGGAAGGTCCGACCACGGTGGCTGCGACGCCAGGAGCTCGGCGAAGCGCGGCATGGTGCGCCGAGGACACGGCTTCCTCCGGGATCAGGATCGCCCCAGCGCCCACGTTCAATTCCTGCAGTAGGGCGTCGAACGTCCGGCAGGTCTGGAGCTGGATCTCCGTCGGCGAGAGCATGGCCTCGGTCGTCGCGGCATCTCTGGAGGTCGCCGCGAGAAACAACAGTCGGCGATCGCGGCTCGACTCGCCGACACTCATGCGTCCTCGGGGACGTTCGGAGCCGTCTCCGGCCCTTCGTAGGTCGGCACGCCGGTCAGCACGCCACGGAATTCCCGCAGCGGACGGCCGATGACAATGCGGCCGCTGTCGAGACGAAAATCTCGCAACGTCCGCTCGTGCTTGCTGCCGCGCTTCTTCATGACCGAGATGGCTTGCCGCACTTCTCCTCTGTTTTCGAAGTAGCGCAGCAGAATGACCGCGTCAGCGAGATACGTGGCGTCGACCGGGGTCTTCATCTGGGCGCCGATGAGTCCCTGATGCGCGCCGATCAGAATCGTGGCGACGCTTTTCTGGCCCAGGTACATCAACAGTTCGTGCAGCTGGATCATCAGATGGCGCTCCTCCGGCATGGCATTGAGGTAGCCGTTGAGGCTGTCGATGACCACGATTTTGGCGTGGTGGTGCTCGACGGCGTTTCTGATCGCGTAGACGAACTCGCCCGGGGTCAGTTCTGCCGGATCGACCTGTTGCAGCGACACCTTTCCGGCGTCGAGTTGGGTTCCCAGATCGACGTTCAGTTCCCGGCAGCGGGTCATGAGGGAGTCCGGGCTCTCGTCGAAGATGAAGAGGGCGGCGTGCTGGCCGCGACAGGCGGCGGCCACCGCGAACTGCGCAGCGAGCGTCGATTTACCGGTGCCGGCGGCGCCGACCAGCAGCGTGCTCGTTCCCTCCTCCAGGCCACCGCCCAGCAGCGCATCGAGCTCAGGGATGTCGCTGCTCAGCTTGGTGCGGGTGCCGGCTTGGCGGTGTTCGGCAGCGACCAGCCGCGGAAACACGCGGATGCCGCCCTGATGGATGACGAAGTCGTGATATCCGCCGCGAAACTTGACGCCGCGGTACTTCACGACCCGCATCCGCCGCCGCTCCGAACCGTACTCGGGGTTCAGTTGCTCCAACCGCAGGACGCCGTGCGCGAGGCTCTGCATCTGAAGATCGTGGTCCGTCGCCGTCATGTCGTCGAGCAGCACGACCGTGCAGTCGCGAGTCACAAAGAACTGCTTCAACGCGAGAATCTGTCGGCGATACCGGAGGGCATTGCCGGCCAGCAACCGGAGCTCCGACAGCGAGTCGAGGACCAGGCGGGCCGGCTTCAGGCGATCGACGTCCGCGAGGATCAGCTTCGTGGTCGTCGCCAGTTCCACTTCGGAAGGATGGAACATCGTGTTCTGCTCATCGGGATTCAGCGCGGCCTCCGCCGGCACGAGCTCGCGGATCGTCACGCCGTCGAGGTTCCATCCGTGGGAGTCACTCACCGCCCGGAGCTCCTCCTCGGTTTCGGACAGCGTGACGTACAGCACGGACTCGCCGCGGCTGGCGCCCTCCATCAGAAACTGCAACGCGAGCGTCGTCTTTCCTGACCCGGGGACACCCTCGAAGAGGTAGAGACGCCGTCTCGTGAGACCCCCGGCAAGAATGTCGTCAAGGCCGGGCACGCCGGTCGGCGCCACCGACCGGGAAGGGCGCGCGATCGCAGAATCAGTCAAGGCTCTCTCCATCGAGGCACGAGTAGCGGCGAGCCCACGGGCAGCACGGGCGGCACGGGGTCGGATCGGTTGTGCGACCTTCCGAGTATAGACCCGGAGCAGCGCGCCATCGGACCGGCCGGCGACACCGACGAGGGGCAGGCGCGCTAGCTAATCGGCAATCGGCAATGGGTAATCTGCAATGGCAAACACATCGGCAATCGACAATCCCGATCGGCAATGGGTAATTGCAAATCTTTCGGATGGACAATTGAGTAATGGACAATCGCACGATCGGATCGACAATGGGCAATCCAATCGGCAATCGGCGCCATTGCCCATTGCCGATCGTCGATTACCAATTGTCGATTGCCGATCGTCGATTACCGATTGTCGATTACCGATTGTCCATCTGAAGATTTCACGATTGCCCATTGTCAATCGAGATTATCCATTGCCGATGTGTCTGCCATTGCAGATTACCGATTGCCGATTATCCATGACTTCTCGTCTCCTCAATCATGGCGAAGGGCGTCGAGTGCGTTGATCCGAGTGGCGCGCCGGGCCGGCAGATACGCGGCGACGAGCCCGGTGGCGGCAAGGACGATCGCGACGGCCGCCAAGGCGAGCGGATCGGCGGCCGTGACTTCATGGAGGAGCCCGGTCAGTCCGCGCGCGAGCCAGATCGCGGCCACGAGCCCGAGCACGAGGCCGCTGACGACGACGCGGACGCCGTCGCGGAGCATCAGGCGCAGCACCTGCGTGCGGGTCGAGCCAAGCGCCGTCCGAATCCCGATTTCGCGCGTGCGCAGCCCGGCGGAGTACGCCATGACGCCGTACACGCCGACGGCCGCCATGACGAGCGCCATGCCGGCAAACGCCGCGAGCATCGTGGCGCTGAAGCGCGGCCCGGCCACCAGGCGCGACACTTCGTCGTCCATCGTGCGGAGATTGAACGGCGGCATCGACGGATCCAGGGAGAGCACGAGCGTCCGCAACGACGTCGCGAGCGCACGTGGATCGGGTCCGCGCACGATCGCGTTCATTCCAGCGTGCCATTCGAGGAGATCGGTCGCCTGCCGAAGCGGCAGGTACGCGGCCGGGCTGTGGACACCGTCGGCCGAGACCGGACGCACGTCTCTCACGACGCCGACGACACGCCGGTTGCCGGTCCGCGAGTACAACAGCTCACCAACGGCCTGCGCGATTGGGGAACTGCTGACGGGCCAGCGCGTCGGAGATGACGATGACCGGTTCGGCGCCAGTCCGATCCTCGGAACGGAACGTCCGGCCCGCGAGGAGCGGGAGGCCCATCGCTTCGAAGAACCCCTCAGTGACCATGCGCACTTCGGCGGTCGGCAGTCGCGAACGGATCCCGAGTGTCGGGAAGCGGCGTCGAGCTGTAGTCGAAGCGTCCCGTCGGTTGCCGGTTGGGCATCGCCGTCGCGAGGCCGGCGTGCGTGACGCCGCGTTCCTGCTGCAACCGCTCGAGCAGCCGTTCATGAAACGCCATCCGGGCCGCAGGGCTGGGATAGCGGGCCGACGGCAGCGTGACCTGGAACGCCAGTGCCTGCCGCGAGTCGAAACCCTGATCGACCAGCACGAGCGTCACAAACGATCGCAGCAGCAGACCGG
Source organism: uncultured Acidobacteriota bacterium (assembly GCA_963816795.1). Taxonomy (GTDB): domain Bacteria; phylum Acidobacteriota; class Vicinamibacteria; order Vicinamibacterales; family SCN-69-37; genus CAWFLT01. The sequence goes on from CAWFLT010000017.1 coordinate 96,492, forward strand.
CGCCGACGAGCAGCACCATCGTCAGCGCCAGTTCGGCGGCGGCGAGCCGGTTCAGCCAACGCCGCGACGCACCGGTGGAGACGACGAGGCGCGATTCGCCAGGGCTGCCGGCAAACGCCCGGATCGGATCCACGGACAGGGTCCGCCCGGCGGACAAGATCCCGAATATCAGGCTCGTCGCTCCAGTGATGGCGATCGCAAACGCGAGGACTGGTCCGTCAATCGTCGCCTCACGCAGCCGCGGGATGTCGGCGGGCGCCAGACGCACGAGCAGCTCGAGCGCGGTCCACGCGACACCGAGTCCCGCCACCCCGCCTATCGCGCCGAGCGTCAGACCCTCGACGAACAACTGGCGCACGAGCCGTCCGCGACCGGCTCCAAGGGCGAGCCGGATGGAGAATTCGCGCTCGCGGCTGGCGCCTCGTGTCAGCAGCAACAGCGCGATGTTCGCGGTCGCGATGACCAGGACGAAGCCGACGGCCGCGAGCAGGACCCACAGGATGCGCTGGACGCCGCCGACCATCTGATCCTGGAGCGAGCGCGCGATCAACGTGGTGGTTGCGCGCCGGTCACCGCTCTCGCCGAGCTTCTCGCTCCCCTCCTGCAGGACGCCGGCGAGCGTGGCGTCCGGTCGCAGCCGCGCGATCGCCGGCAGCAGCATGCCGCGCGATCCGCCTGGCGACAGGTTGAGGGGGACCCAGAACTCCGCCTCCGGCGTCGGAAAGCCAAAGTCGACCGGCATCACGCCGGCCACTTGATACGCCTCGCCATCCATCGCGATTGACCGGCCGATGATCGACCGGTCGCGCGCAAAATGCCGCTCCCACGTCTCGTGGCTGAGGACGATTTGGCGGCCGTCTGCGGCCGCCGCGTCGAAGGATGTGCCGAGCGCCGGGGCCACACCGAGGAGCTCGAAGAGGTTGGGCGTCGCTGAAATGCCCGTGAGCCTGAACGGCCCTTCTGATGTGGTCAGCGTGAGCGCGCGGTCGTTGAAGAGCGCCATCCGCTCGAGGGTGGCCGAGCTGGCGCCCCACGTGAGCGCGGTCGTCGCGGGCAGCGCGTCGAAGCCGACGTGGCCGGCAGGACTGCGCGACTCCATCCGGAATCGCACGACCCGGTCAGGCTCGGGGTACGGCAACGGCCGGAGCAGGACGGCGTGGACGACAGAGAAGATCGCAGTCGGGCCGCCAATGCCGAGCGCCAGCGTCACGAGCACGACGGCGGCAAATCCGGGCCGCCTGAGGAGCAGTCGCAGCGCCAGCGGAGCATCGTGAACGGCGTCGGCGAGGAGATGATGGGCCATGCTCCTGTATCAGACGTCGGACGGACACCCCGCGGCCGCTTTGCTGCCGCGGGCCCGAGGCGTGGGGGTGGGGCCCTCAGCGACACCGCGAAGCGCGTGAGCGCTGAGCGCCCGAGCCGCGGGGGTGGGGCCCCGCGGCCCAAAACAAAGATGGCCACTTTACTTAACGGCGCGGGGGCCCCACCCCCCGCGCTCGGGCCGCGCCGCCTTGGCGGCGCGGGTGTCAGCTTTACTTAAGGCGCGGGGCGCTTCCTTTATAATGGGGAGATCCACGCGTCGCGGCCGGCGCCGCCATACGCGGGCTCCCCGCCCTACAGGTGACTCGATGATTTCCGTGCAAGACGTGTCCATGCGGTTCGGCTCCAAGCTGCTGTTCGAAGACGTCACGACGACGTTCTCGAAGGGCCGGCGCTATGGGCTCAGCGGGCCGAACGGGTCGGGCAAATCGACCTTCCTCAAGCTGCTGACCGGCGAGTCGCTGCCCCAGAAAGGCACCGTGGTCCGCCCGGACAAGCTCGGCGTGCTCCGCCAGGACCAGTTCGCCTTCGACGAGTTCCGCGTGCTCGACACCGTGATCATGGGCAACGCGCGACTCTGGCAGGCGCTCCAGGCCCGCGAGGCGCTGTACTCCAAAGCGTCGCTGACCGACGAGGACGGCATGCGCCTCGGTGAGCTCGAGGGCATCGTCGGCGAGGAAGACGGCTACTCGGCGGAGAGCGACGCGGCGGTCCTGCTTCAGGGGCTCGACATTCCGACCACCGTGCACGATCGGACGATGTCGTCGCTGCAGAGCGGGCAGAAGGTGCGCGTGCTGCTCGCGCAGGCGCTCTTCGGCCATCCGGAGGCGCTCCTGCTCGACGAGCCGACGAATCACCTCGACCTCGAGTCGATCCACTGGCTGCGCGAGTTCCTCATCCGCTACGACGGCACGCTGGTCGTGATCTCGCACGATCGTCACTTCCTGAACGACGTGTGCACGCACATCGCCGACATCGATTACGCGACGATCATCACCTACACCGGCGGCTACGACGACATGGTGCTGGCGAAGATGCAGATTCGTTCGCGCATCGAGGCCGATTACGCCCAGCGCGAGAAGAAGATCGCGCAGCTGAACGATTTCATCGCGCGCTTTTCAGCCGGCACGCGGTCGAGCCAGGTTCAGTCACGCCGCAAGGAAGTCGAGCGCCTCGAAACGAGCGCGCTGGCGCGATCGAACATCCAGCGCCCGTACATCAAGTTCACGATGGCCCGCCCCTCCGGCAAGGTCGTGCTGGAGTGCAAGGGCGTCTCGAAAGCGTACGGCGACCACCACGTGATCAAAGGATTCAGCGCCCTGGTCCATCGTGGCGAGAAGGTCGTCCTTGTCGGCCGCAACGGCGCCGGAAAGACGACGCTGCTCAAGGCGCTGCTGGCGGACGCCCCCGGAATACACGAGACGCCGTCGAATCGCGACAGCGGCAAGGTTCGCTGGGGCCACGAGGTCTCGGTCGGCTACTTCTCGCAGGATCACACCGGCGCGATCACCAAAGGCATGACCGCGGTCGAGTGGCTGCATCAGTTCGACCCGGCCGCCGCACGCCAGGACATCCACGGCCTGCTCGGGCAGATGCTCTTCAGCGGCGAGGAAGGGCTCAAGCCAACCGAGGCGCTCTCGGGCGGCGAGACCGCACGCCTGCTGTTCTGCCGCATCATGTTGCAGAAGCCGAACGTGCTGGTGTTCGACGAGCCCACCAACCACCTCGACCTCGAATCGATCAACGCGCTGAACGTCGCCCTCCAGAAGTTCGAGGGCACGATCTTCCTGGTCACGCACGACCAGGACCTGATGGAGGAAGTCGGCACCCACGTCTGGCGGTTCGAGCCGGGCACGATCGTCGACTTCAAGGGTTCGTGGGAAGAGTTCGAGGCAAGCCACGCCGGATAGCGCTAGACTGCGCTCGTGACGATGGGCGTCCAGCAGACGCGACCGGATTTTTCCGGAAAATGGCGGCTATTGCCCGACCCGGCATCCGCGCCGACGCCGCCTGCACTCGATGCCCCGCCGGACCTGACGATTACTCAGACGGCGCAGACCCTCCACATCGAACAGCCGGGCGCGCGCGGCGGATCGGCCGTCACGATGACGTACCGCCTCGACGGCACCGAGATGCGACAGACGATCAACCGCGCAGAAGTCACGACCAAAGCCTCGTGGGACGGCGAAGCGCTCGTGACAACGGTGACCGGAGCCGCCGCGAACTGGAAAGACGTGTGGACGCTGGCTGGCGGACGCCTGACCATCGCGACGAGCACGCCTGGCCGCACGCTGAGTTTTACGCGCGTCTACACGAAGATTCAGGATCCACGCTGATCGCTCGCTTCACGTGCTTCGCTACTCGGATCCGCCGTGGCGCGGCCAGAAGCCTTGACTTCCTGGTTGACGCGGCCAGCAAACCCAAAGTTCGCTCTTCTTCATGAGCTTCATGTTGAAGCTTTTGGCGGTTGCCGGCCAAAGCCGGCCTCTCCTACTTCGCAATCGCCGGCAGCACCGCCAGGTCGGGTTTCGCGTCCCCGAACAAGTAATGGTTGAACCACGCGAGGTTGTGGAGCATGACGGCGCGCATGCTCTTCGGCTTCGTGATCCCGTGCCCGAAGCCCTTGTAGACCACCATCTCGACCGGCACGCCGCGATCCTCGAGCCCTTGCCGCAGCTCGTAGGCATTGGCGATCGGCACGCGGCGGTCGTTTTCGCCGTGCTGAATCAGCGTCGGCGTCTTCGCCTGTTTGATGTAGTGCATCGGCGACGTCTTGTCGTAGATCGCCGGATCGTCGGCCGGATCGTCACCGAGGTAGTTGATGGTGAACGGCGTGATGTCGGTGTTGTAGTAGTAGGTCGCCCAGTTCGAGATGCCGGCGCCGACGGAGATGGCCTTGAACCGATCCGACGAGGCGGTGAGGAACGCAGAGATGTAACCGCCCTGGCTCCAGCCCATGCTCGCGACATTCGCCGGATCGACCCAGCCCTTCGCGATGAGATGGTCGACGCCGGAAATCACATCCCAGGCGTCGCCGACGCCGAGATTACGGACGTTCAAGGTCCGGAACTTCTCGCCGTAGCCGGCGCTGCCGCGGTAGTTGACCTTGAGGACGAGTGCGCCGCGCGCCGCCCAGATGTCGGCCGGATAGTAGCGCGAGTCTGGTTGCAGCAAGACGCGGGCGGTCGATGCCGGTCGGGCCGCCATGAATCACACAGAGCAGCGGGTATTTTCGCGACGGATCGAAGTTGGCGGGCTTGATCAAGGACGCCCTCGACCTCGGCGCCGTCCTTACTCTTCCACGAGATCACTTCGCGCGTGCCCAGCGTGAAGGCGGCGGCCTGGGCCGTCATGTTGGTGAGCTTGCGTGGCGAGAACGGCGCGGTCGCGACGAAGACCTCCGTGAGGGACGTCGGCGATCCCGCCGTGAACGCGATCACCTTGCCGTCATCGCTGATCGAGAAGCCGCCGGCCATGAGCGCGTCGGGTTGACTGACGCGCGTGAAGCGGCCGGTCGCGGGATCGAGACGAAAAAGATGCGATGCGGTTTTTTGCGCGCCTGAGAACAGCAGGCCGTCGGGTCGCCACGCAACGAATCCGGGATTCTCGTCGAAGCTGTCGGTGATCGAGCGCGGCGTGCCGCCGTCGGCCGGAACCACGGCGAGCCGCGAGTTCAAGGCGAAGTAGCGATCGTTCGCCATCGCCGACGAGAACACGATCTGCGTGCCGTCTGGCGACCACTGTGGCCCGTTGTCCGGTCCCGGCGTCGACGACGATCTTGCGCACGCGATCGCCGGCGAGCGAGAGGAGATAGATGTCCGACGTCCCGCCCTGGATCAGATCGGGATTGATGGTGGCGCTGAACGCAATGGTCGTGCTGTCGGGCGACCACGAAAACCCGCCGACGGTGAAGTCTTTGCCCTTGGTGCGCCGCTGTCCGGCGGCCGGGCTGGCGAGAGCGCTGGCGACGTCGATCGTCCAGAGATGTGAATGGGTGTACTCGCGCCGCACGACTTCGAAGTCTGCGTAGCCATCGCGCCGATCCTTCGCGGCCGGCGGCGCCGGATCGGCGGCGACGAACGCGATCGGTCTTGCCATCGCGCGACCACGCGAACTGCCCGACGGCGGTCTCGGCCTTCGTCAACTGCATCGCTTCCCCGCCGTCCGGCCGGATGGCGAAGATCTGGTTGCGGTCGCCGATGCGGGAACTCGTAAAACTGAGCCAGGACGAATCCGGCGACCACACCGGGCCGCCCGACGCCTTTGTCGCCGCGCGTCACTTGAAACGTGCGCCCGCTCGCGACGTCGGCCAGCCAGATCTGCGTGACGAACGCGTCCTGGGCGAAATCAGTCTCGGAGACGGTGTAGGCGACCCATTTGCCGTCAGGGGAAACGCGCGCAAAACCGACGGTCTTGACGTTCAACAGGTCGTCGACGGAGGGAACGCGCGGCGTGTGCTGCCGTTCTGCAAAGAGGACGGTGGAGCCGCAGATCGCGACAGCCGACAGCACAATGAGACGCCGCCGAAGGTTGTTGAGCATGGCCGTATTTTAGGACCTCGGGAGTCGTTTCGGGTGAAAAGGGAAACCTGAGTTTCCAAACGGCAGAAAAGGAAACTCGGGTTTCCCACCGAGTGCGAAACGACTCCCGAGGTCCTGTGTTACAGTGCGCGCACTCCCCAAGGCACGTGCACCGCTCCACTCGTCGCGGAGGTCGGTACGTGAGTGATCAAGAAGACGGTGTGCCGCCGCGCAGCACGTGGGCGGTCCTGGTCGAGCTCATCAGAACCGGCCGGATCCTGATCGGCGTGTGCGCAATCGTGCTCGTCGTGGCGGTGCTCGTCGGCGCCTACCTGCTGATCCGCGCCTACGACGACCAGCCGGTCATCTACGCCGACGACCGCGATCATTTCAAGTACGGATCGACCGGCGGCGAACGCGGCTGGAAGCTGCAGTTCGGGTTCGGTATCCCCTACTGGATGTGGATCACGCTGCCGGAAGTGTTCTCCCAATACCTTCCGGACGGCAAGGCCGGCGCCGGGTACTCCGCGTTCGGCATGGTCTACGAAGACGGGAAGGACCCGCGCTTCGACCTCCCCATCGGGATGTCGATGCGGCGCGTGAATGGCGTGGATCGCGTCTACTTCACGTGCTCGGTCTGTCACACGGGATCGGTCCGCCCGGCGCCCGATGCGCCGCGGCAGATCGTGCTCGGCATGCCGTCGAACACCCTGGACTTCGGCGGCCTCGGGGAGTTCCTGCGCCAGACGGCGCACGATCATCGTTTTCGATCGGCGCACATGATGCCGGCGATCGAGCGGATCGCCGATCTCAGAGACGCGACGGTGTCCTCGCCCGGCAGGTACCGGCCCACGCGGCTGGGCCTGGTGGATCAGGCCGTGTTCAAGCTCTCGGGCGTGTCGGCCATGCGCGACCAACTGCTCACGCTGATGGGGCAGTTGCGCTTTCTCGATTTCAAGAGCTGGGGACCGGGCCGGGTCGACACGTTCAACCCGCCGAAAGCGCTGCTGGGGTTCCCGATGGACCGCGCCAGCTCGAACGAGATCATCGGCATCGCCGACTTTCCGTCGGTGTGGAATCAACGCGCGCGCAAGGGCATGTGGCTGCACTGGGATGGCAACAACTGCTCGGTGGACGAACGGAACCTGAGCGCGGGATTCGGCACCGGCGCGACGCCAGCGACCCTCGACACACCGAACCTGACGCGGATCGCCGACTGGCTCTGGACGGCGAAGCCGCCTGAGTTCCCCAAAGACCGGATCGACGCGACGCTCGCCGCTCAGGGCGCACCGATCTACCGGCAGTACTGCCATCGGTGTCACGGCACGCCCGCTGCGCCGTTCCGTGATGCTGAATCCACCGCGCTCGGCCAGGTGACGCCCATCGACGTGATCGGTACCGATCGCGCGCGGCTCGACTCCTACACGCCAGAGCTCTCACGCGCCCAGAACCTGCTCTACGCCGGCACACCGGCCAACACCAGCGACGAGGAGTGCCGCGCCTACGCCGAGGACATCTGCAAACCGGCGGGAGACGACGAGGCGTACCGCGCGCTGCGCGCGAAGTGCTATCCGGCGAGGTTCTCGCACTTCCGCAAGACGCAGGGCTACTCGAACCAGCCGCTCGACGGGCTCTGGCTGCGCGCGCCGTATCTCCACAACGGATCGGTGCCGACGGTGGCGGCCCTCCTCGAGCCGAGCGATCGCCGCCCGCGCCTGTTCTTCATCGGCTACGACGTCTACGATTTCGCCAACCTCGGATTCGTCACGAGCGGCCCAGACGCCGAGCGCCGCGGGTGGCGCTACGACACCAGCCTGCCCGGTAACGGCAACGAGGGCCACGAGGGAGCGGAGTACGGGACGTCGCTCTCACCCGAGTTGCGCCGGGCGCTCCTCGAGTATCTCAAGACCTTCTGAGGTCCGCTGATGACTGCAGGCTCAGGACGATGGAAGCGATGGCTCCGCAAGGGGCTGATCGTGTTGCTCATCATCGGCATTCCGCTCGGATACTTCGCCTGGTACAAGTTTTTCCGAACCGTGCCGCAACCGGCGTCGATCACCGGCGATCCGGAGAGAAATTTTCTCTACGGGTCGATCGGATCCGAGAACAACGGCGGCATGCCGTATTGGATTGTGGTGGTGCTCCCACGGATCTTCGGCGAGTATCTGCCCGGGCCCGGCGGCTACGCGTCGGTCGGCCTGCCCTGGAAGGAGGGCGAAGAGTTCCCGGCCGGATTCGCCAAGAAGACGGTGGGATTCGAGCGCGTGTCATTCAACTGCGCGCTCTGTCACGCGACGCAGTACCGCGTCTCCGAGCGCGACACGCCGACCATCGTCGCCGCAGGCGGCAGTCACACCGCCGACATCCAGGCCTTGCTCGGATTCTTCAGCAAGGCGGCTGGCGACAAACGGTTCAACGCCGACACGATCATGGCCGAGATCGATTTCGCCACGCGGTTGAGCTGGATCGACCGCATGATCTACAAGTACCTGCTGATTCCCATCACCAAGCAGCGGCTGATCGAACAGGGCCGCGGCTTCGACTGGGCCAACTCGCGGCCGCCGTGGGGTCCGGGCCGCGACGCGCCGATGAACCTGACGAAGTTCAACCTGCTGCACATGCAGCTCGACGACAGCATCGACCACACGGACTTTCCCGCGATCTGGAACCTGAACGCCCGCATGCAGGCGTCACGCAGTTGGCCCGAACAGGACTACGCGCGCACGGCCGACCTGCCCAAGCTCGGCATCGCGCCCGACCGCCTGATGCTGATGAACCTTGCGGGAGACACGACCTCGATCCGCTCGGTGCTGATCGATTCCGCCCTCGGCTTGCAGGCGCAGAACAGCGCGTTCTTCCGCGAACGGATGGCGGACATCGAGGCCTGGCTGCGCGCACTGCCGCCGCCCAAGTTCCCGGTAGCTCAGACCGCGGAGGAACAAGGCCTGATCCCTGCGGGGCGCACCCTCTTCGACGCCCACTGCGCGACCTGCCACAAGACCGGTGAAAACAACCGCATGGGCACGATCGTCCCGCTCGAAGAGATCGGGACCGACCCCGAGCGGGCCCGATCCTGGTCCCGCGTCGCCGCTGACGGCACCAACAAGATCGTGGCGCAACTCGGCATCCAGCGCACGCCGATGAGCAAGCCGGATCGCATCGGCTATATCGCGGTCCCCCTCCACGGACTCTGGCTGCGGGCTCCCTATCTGCACAATGGCTCCGTTCCGACCGTGGCCGCGCTGCTGCAGCCGGCGGCCTGCCGGCCGCCGGTGTTCTACCGGGGATACGATCTGCTCGACACGCAACACCTGGGCTTCGCCTCCACGCGCTGCGGCCTGCCGCCGCCGGCCGCCGGAGGGGCGTGCCCGGCCGTGCCCGTCCAGAGCGGTTGCATGCCAGCCGGCGCGGGATGGCGCTTCGAGACCGGCGTCCGCGGCAACAGCAACGCCGGCCACGAGTACGGCACCCAGTTGTCGCCCGCTGACAAGCGGGCGTTGATCGCGTTCCTGAAGACGCTCGTGACGATCGGGTGCTCGTCTTTACACTGACGGTTGCGCACGTTAGACTCTGCGGTCTCCCCAGTTCTGCGGCCGGCTTTTCACGTCGAAAGGGTGTACATGTCCATGCGCACCTCCCGCGCAACTCAGGTTTTTTCAGGCATCGGTCTCGGGTTGGCTGGGTTCGTGCTCGGCGTCTCCGTGCTCGTCCGCGCGGCGATTCCGCAGGCCACCGCGGCGGCGCCGCTGGATCCCGGATTCCATCAGGGCGCGGCGGGCCTGACGCCTTCGGAACGGGCCGGCCGCGAGATCTGGTTCAAGGCCACCGCCGGCAACGAGCGGTTTCACACCTACGTCTTTCAGCAGCGGCTGGGTGTGCTGATCGATTGGGGCAAGGTGCTCGGCAGTACCGGCCGCAATGAGCGCTTCGAGACGTGGGGCCTGATCAACGACCCCGACTGCTGCACGCCCGGCGATCCGAACTGCCCGAAGAAGAGCCTCGACGAGACCGTACGGCTTCGATTACTGCCCGGGCGACGACGACGCTGCTCGCGCACGTCGGCAAGACGGGCTATCGCGATCCGGCCTGTGATTTCGTCGATGCCCCGCTGCCGGCGGGCGAGACCGATCAGCGCCAGTCGCGCATGCGACATGAAGTTCGGCACGTCCACCGGCGCGCTGGGATTCCGCAAGTTTCCCAATCCGAGGTTTCAAGCCGACCAATGGCGGACCGTGATGGGCTCGATGGGGTCCTGGGAGGCGTTCGGCAAGCCGCTCGCCGACAAAGGCGCCGATTCACGGGCCAATCGTCTGCTCGACGGGTCGATCGAACCGCCGTTCCTGATCGGCATGTCCTGCGGCGCGTGTCACATCGCGTTCAAGCCGACGAAGCCTCCGAAGGATCCCGCGCATCCGCTGTGGGAGAACATCGACGGGCTGGTCGGCAATCAGTACACGCGCTCGTCGGAGATCCTCGCCTCCGGGATGTCGCGCAACACGCTCGAGTGGCAGATCTTCGCGCATGCGCGCCCGGGGACCGTCGACACGTCCGCGGTGCCGAACGATCAGGTCAGCAACCCGGGCACGATGAACCCGCTGATCAACCTGCCGCAGCGGCCAAAGTTTGACGAAGAGGTCACGAGGTGGCGGCGGGCGCAGAGTTGCCCAGCCGGCGCGGCGGACGATACCTGCTGGTGCGAGCCGGGGCGGACGAACAAGTGTTGGGCCCGGGGCACGCAGCGCGAGCCAGTGCATCACATTCTCAAGGGCGGCGAGGACAGCATCGGCGCGCTCGAGGCGATTCAGCGCGTGTACTTCAACATCGGGTCGTGCTCCGAGCAGTGCTGGGTCAACCACATCACCGATCTCCGGCAGGCCGATCCGGAACAGCGCGGCTTCGGCCAGACGCCGTTCGACATCGGCCAGTGCCGCCGCGACTGTCCGGACTTCCGGGCGATCGAAGATCGCCTGCCCGACCTCGCCGACTTCCTGTTCAGCGCGCGGCCGGCGGAGCTCTACGTGGCGCGCGGCCTGCCGAATCGCCAGGCGTTGATCGCGCAGCTCGATCGCAGTACGGCGCCGGCTCGGTCGAGCGCGGCCGCGAAGTGTTCAGGACGACGTGCGCGCGAGTGCCACTCGAGCCAGCCCGACCCGGAGAGCCCGACGACAGACTTCTATGCCACCGTCGCCGGCAGGCCGGATCTGCGCATCGACTTCCTGAGCAACGAGAAGGCCGCATCCCGGCGACGGACGTCGGCACCGAGCGATCGCGCGCCCTGCACTCGAATCACGTGAAGGGACACGTGTGGGAGGAGTACGGATCGGAGACGCTGCGCGCGCGTCCGAAAGTCGCGGACATCGCGGAGCCGAGCGACGGCGGTCGCGGCTACTACCGGCCGATCTCGCTCCTGAGCGTCTGGGCCTTCGCGCCGTTCATGCACAACAACGCGATCGGTCCGGAGGTCTGCGGCGCGCCGAAGAATCCGGCCGCCAACCTCTACACCAGCCCGTACGTCCTGCCGGGCACCTGGAAACCGATGCCAAGCGCCGCCGCCGTGCTGGCGGTACGACGCCAGCGTCGAGGGCCGGTACAAGCTCTTCGTGGCGTCGATGGAAGAGCTCCTCAATCCCGACAAGCGGCTGCCCAAGGTGACGCTGATCAACGAGCCGATCATCATCGACGGCCCGAACTTCCACGGCGACGAGCGCGGCTTCCGGCTGCAGGTGCCGGCCGGCATCCCCTCGGCGATCATCGGCAACCTGCGGCACAAGGAGTTCGTCCGCGATCTCGTGCTGGCCAAGACCAACCCGCAGGCGCTGAAAGATCGCTATCGCCCGGCGTACGGCGCGAAGACCGATGAGATCGCGTCGGAGATAGAGACGATCCTCAAGGAGTTGACCGTGGCGCTGGCGAAGGAGTCCCGAGTCCGCCATCGCCAGCCATCGGCGAGAAGCACCTCGCCTTCATCCAGCGGATGTACAGCAACAGCACGGTGGACGTGGAAAACGAGGGCCACACGTTCGGCCAGGGCCTGTCGCCACAGGACAAGAAGGCGCTGATCGCTTTCCTGTCCACTCTCTGATCGGGGCGATGTCCATGAAACGCTTCCTGCTTCTCCTGGTCGCCATCGTCGCCATCGTGGCGGTGGTCCTGTTCTTCAGACGGGTTGCACGGCCTGACGTGCCGTTTGCGAAGGCACTCGACGCCGGCGATGGATTTTGCCAGGCTCGAGCACACGCTGCCGCTGTCGATCGAGGATCGGATGACCCTGCAAGCCGCAGCACATCGCCACGCTGACGCAGGAGGAAGTCGATCAGATCTACGGGCGTCTCACGGCCGGCCCGATTCCCGACGGCGCCTTCGACGGCGATCTCGTCTTTCCACGCGGCGCCGACGGCGAGACGCGTCTGGGAGAAATCATTCCCGGCCGTTTGAAGGCGCGGCTTGCCAACTTCGCGGTGCGCAAGACGGAGTTCCTCGGCCGGACGCTCTGGAAGGGCAAGGTCTTCTACCGGCAGACGCGACTGCTTCGCAACCGGATTGACGACCTGTCGGTACTCAAGCCCATCCTCGGCGACAACACGGCCGGGATCGAGAAGATCAGCGTGGCGGGCAAGGATGCGTATCTGCTGTTCCCCGCCAAGCTCTATTGCGGCCAGAGCCTGCTCGATGGCCGGCGGGAGTCGGTCATCATCGACTACTCGTTCACCGACGAACTGCCGGGCTATCGCGCCGAACCGGACTCGCTCGGCGGGCGCGACGGCCTGCGGATCCGCGACGAGATCCGGATGGTGCGGCCCGGCTTCTACCTCGGGCGCGCGTATCTCAATCGCATCTTCGGATTGAATTTCACCCTCTACAACGCGCAGCAGGCCGACGCCGGAGCGGCCGATTTCAGAGCCGGCAAGGTCTCTGAAGACTGCTGGGTCGGTACACAACGGGCGCAGCGATAGCCGGTGCGGCAGGGCTCAACGACGCCAAAACCTTCAACGTGAAGACATGAAGGGGTGAAGGCACGAATTGGAAACGGACGACAACCTCACAGATCAGGAACTGACGCGGCCTCGACGCTGAAGCATGTCAAGGCGAAGAACTCCGCGTCAGCGAGAGCAAGGAATGCAGCGGGACCCGCTTCACGAGCTTCGCCCTCGGGCCCGCCGTGACGCGGCCAGCAGTCTCGAGCCCCTGGTGGACGCGGCCAGCAAACCCAGAAGTTGGTCTTCTTCACGGGCTTCACGTTGAGCTTTAGAGCCGTTTCGACTTGTCTGTAGCAGGGTCGAAACGGCTGAGCGGTTTTGCGCGGCGGGGTACCGGGATGAGGGGGAGATTTGCACAGGTGGGGGACGGGTCTTGCTCGCGCAAGCGAGACCCGTCCCTCACCTGTGCAAATCTCCCCCCTCGCGGCTGTCTGCACCGCAGTCGAAACCGCTATAGCCGTGTGCCGCAGCGTGATCCGCGGCGTTCAGCCGCCGGCTACTCCTCAGGGATGCGCGTACGATCGCAGCAACCTGACGAGATCCACCGCTACTTCAGCAGCTCAGCCAGCTTCGCTTTCACGGCCTCGCCCCAGATGTCGTAGCCGCGCGCCTGCGGGTGCAGGTTGTCCGGCCTGAACGCGTCGGGCAGGAAGTAGCCGCGGTCGTCGAGAAACTTCGCGCCGATGTCCATGAAGAACACGTTCCGCTGATCGTCGAGCCTGGCGATGATGCGGTTGACCTCGGCAATCTTGTCCCGGACCGGATCGCCGGGCACGCTGCGCGGGAAGATGGCGAGCAGAAGAATCTTCGCGTTTGGAAAGTTGCGACGCAGCTCCAGCACGACGGCGCCAACGCCTTCCGCGATCTCGGGCGCGGTGTGAGCCCCGCTGTTGTTCGTGCCGATCATCAGCATCACGGCCTTTGGTTGGAAGCCCTGGCCTTCGCCGTTGCGGAGGGCCCACAACACGCCTTCTGTGCGATCCCCGGCGATCGCGAAGTTGGCGGTCCTGATGCCGGCAAAGTGCTTGTCGAACATCGCCTTGTTCGCGTCGCCCTGCACCCACCAGTCGGTGATCGAATCGCCGTGCAGGAGCAGGTCGATATTTCCCTGCTTGGCGATTTCGACGAAGCCTTCGTGCCGCGGTCCCATGCGCTGCGTCGTCTGCGTAAACGTCGCGGCGACGTTCAGGCGCGGCGGCTGCAGGAGCATCAGCGATTCGAACTTCTTCAGGAGCGGCTTCGTCGCCGACGTGTCGGCGTCGATGAACTTCGAGAGCGCGGCGTTCACTTGAGTCCGTTCCTCCGGCGTCGGCCGCGGAATCGCGACCTCCGGGGGAACCGGCGCCGGCGGTCCGATCGTCACCGGCGCGAACCCGCGGCCCTGGCCTTGAGGCGCACCCGGAGCCGGGGCGCCGCGGCCTGCGGCCTGGCCGGTTGTCTGGGTGGTTGGCGGCGGCGCCTGCGTTTGCGCGGCGATGGGAAACGTCCCCGCGATGGCGAGAGCGGCGGCAGACACGGCGACCGAGAGCGAGCGTGACATCAATGGCATCCTCTTCCGGGCGTACGACGCCCTCAACCTTTCTTGTAAGTCGCCTTCGTCGTCACCGGTCCTCCGCCGCCCTGAAAATCGGGGCGCGTGGATTCGATCAGCAGCGTCCCGTCAGTGTTCAACGTCCATGTCATCTTCGTCTCGAATGACTGGCCGTTGAATTCCGACTTTGTCGTCAGCACCAGCTTGTTCCCGCTCCACGCCGCCTTCGTCACCCGGTCGAACGTCGTGCCGTTGAACTCGAGCGGCGCCCTGGTTTCGGTGCCGTCCAGATTGAAGGGCGTCTTGAACTCCCCCATCTGACTGCTCGACGTCACCGTCAACGTCTTGGCATCCTGGACGACCACCATCTGCGGAGCCGTCATCATGTCCGGCGCTTCGCCGGCCAGTTTCCATGTACCGGCGAAGTTTGGCTTGTCCTGTGCCGAGACCACAGCCGACGCGACCGTCAGGACCAGGAGTAGCGAGTACGCACGCTTCATAGGACCCTCCACCGCCCAGGATTATGGGCGAAGAACGGGGCGCGGCAGGCGGTTCCATTTTGGCGCTATAATGGAACCATGCCGGTCAGCCTGTCGATCAAAGAAGTGCCCGACGAACTCGCCGAAGCTCTGCGCGAACGGGCCCGGCGGAATCACCGATCGCTTCAAGGCGAGCTGATGGCGATTCTCGAGTCGGCGGTGCTCGAGCCCGGTCTCCCGCCGGAACGGTTGTTCAGGGCCGGGGCCCTCTGGAAGCGGGTTCAGAAACTGGAGTTGTCGACACCACCAGACGCAGTGGAAATGGTTCGTCGAGATCGCGATCGTCGGTGACTCGTCGTCCCCGCTTCACGGGCTTCGCTGGTCGGGAGAGCTTCACGTTGAGCCCGAATGCCCGCACTGAATCACCGATCCGCGCGTTTCGGCACGATGTCCGTCTGCAGCCGGGGATCGCACGCGGGGACGTGCGTCGTCGGCAGCCCCAGTTCCTGGCGAACGATGTTGGCGCCCTGCGCGATCGCAGTGGTCTTGAAAAAGGCGATGTCGCGATTGCAGCCCTGCCGGCCGAATCCGCAGTCGCTCGAGACGATCAACTGCTCCGGACTGATGAACTCGAGCGCGCGGCGGATGCGCGCCGCGACGTCCTCGGGCCGATCCACCTGCAGGGTCCGGTGGCTGACGACGCCGACCGCGATCTTCTTCGGCAGCCGGCCCTTCAATCGGCCGAACAGCTCGATGTCGCGGAACTGGCGGTCGGTCATCTCGACCGTCCAGACGTCGCCCTTGAGTGCTTCGAGGTACAGGTCGAACGACGCGGCATAGCTGTCGTTCTCGATCACGCGCTGCATATTGGGGTTGCCCCAGCAGGTGTGAATCCAGACCTCGACGTCGTCGAGGCCCTGCACTTCGCGGTTGAAGGCCTCGACCATGAACTTCACTTCGTCGCTGGCCGCGCCGTACGTATTGGACCAGAAGTGCACGGTCGGCTCCTCGATCTGAATGAGCCGGCAGCCGGCGTCGCGCAGCGCGAGCAGCTCCTTGTTCATCGCCTCGGCCATGTCCCAGATCACTTGCCGATGGTCGGTGTACTTCGGCGTATGGATGTCGAGGAAGAGACCCATCACCTGGGAACAGCACGTGCCGAACTTCACGGGACGGCCGGCCCGCGCCTGCGCCAGCCGCCAGATCTTCGGGTAGTCGAGCGGACGATGGCTGATGGTGTCGGTCACGCGCGGCCATCGCCAGCCGGTATAGATCTCATTGAGCAGCGTCCCTGGCGGATATCGCAGCCACGGCGATCGCGTTTCCTCCGACTGCAGGTAGTCGCCGTCGAATCCCGCCCACCGCTGAAGCGGATAGTGATGCCACGACCGCCCTGCCATGTCGTCGTCGCAATGCAGGTCGCCGTGGGTGACGATGTCGAGGCCGGCACGTTCTTCGTCGGCGATCACGGTGGAGAGCGCGTCGCTGAACTGCTCGCGATAGCGCGTGTCCATCATGCAGGTATCGAGCGGGCGTCCCCACATGCTCAGGTCGAACCAGCGCGGGCGCGGCCATGAGCCCGTGATTGTGGTGGGCAGAATCAGATCTTTGGTGACGGTGAGCATGGCGCCATGCTAACGCACCATCGGGACGATCCATTCGACCTGCGATTGATTGAGCGCACCGGACTCGGTCAGCGCCGGTGAGGCGCCAAAGTCGGCCCATGTCAGCCGACCGTTGACGCCGTACGGAATCAGGCGGACACGATTGGCGGATGGCTCGACCCTGACGAGGACGAAGCTCTGAAAGAACGGCGCGACGTTGTAGTCGAACGCGGCCGAGAGCCACTCGGCCGAAAACGGCCAGGCCCCGAATCGGTATGTCCACCACCACGCCGGCCGCTTCCACCATGGCGTGCGGCTCTCGATCTTCGCGGTCACGTCGGCGCGGTTGGGGTAGTGCGCCCAGTTGGCCGTCGGTGGTGGCGTCGGCCAGTCGAGCGCGGTGCCGAAGCTCAGATACGCGCCGCCGCCGCCATTCACGAAGTAGTGGACCGCCGATCTTCCCGATGGCGCCGGGTCCGCGTAGTACTCGAGATCGTGCGTGTCGCCTGCCATCGCGATCGACACGCCATGGCTGACCAATCGCTGTTTGAGGCGCGCGAACGACGCGTTGAGGGCGGTTGCGTCGTGACCACCGGCATAGAACGGGTGGCCGAGAATCGCCATGGTGAACTTGCCGGCGGCGCGTGCAAGCGCCGCCTCCAGCCAGGCGTCCTGCCCGGGATCGACCGTTTTCAAGATCCCGGTGTCGATGGCGAGGAGCGCGAACCGGTCGGTCTGGATTTCGAAGAAGGGCCCGCGTTGGAATCCCGTCGGCACGCCATAGGCACGGCGCAGCCGCTCGGCTTCGTGGATCAGGCCGTCGATGCGAGCGCCGGTCGTGCTGGTGATTTTCAGATCCGCTTCGACCCGTGCCTGAATGCTCGCGCGCGCGGCGTCCGCTTGAAGGAACGTCGCCGCAAAGCCCTCGAGCGCGTCGTACCAATCGTGGTTGCCGGGGATGGCGTACACCGGTCGCGTCACGCCCTTGAACGGCAGCCAGAACTTGGTTTCATAGTCCTTCATCGCACCGGTCGGATACACGACATCCGACGAAATGACGACGAAGCGCACGTCAGGAAGCGCCGCGACCGAAAGGAGTTGATCGCGAAGGATCTGCTGCGACGCATCGCCTTCGCCGGTGTCGCCAATGACGACGAACGCAAAATCGCCCGCCGTGTCCGGCGGCTGCACGGCGAACAGGCCCGGTGTCCCGGCGGCGCCGTTCTGTGCCACCACCGCGCGCACCATGGCTTCGCGCCAAATGTCGGTGCGGGACTCGGCCCACGAGTTCCACATGCCGGCCGCCCAGTTCTCGGTGTCGAAGTACCAGCTCATCCCCCAGACCGGAACGGTGGCCGCCAGAATTGCTGCCAACGGCAGCCCGCTTTGGAGGCCGCGGCCGATGGTCGCGGGAATCGAGTAACGGGCGCTGCGCATCCGAATCGCAAACCGCAGCCGCCACCGCAGCCAGGCCTCGGTGGCGCGCACGAGCCAGCCCGATCGCTCTGCGCGCAGATCGGTCAGATGCCTGCGCCACAGCCGGCGCTCGATCCATCGGGTCGGGGCGCGCCACATCAGATAGATCGGATGGAGCACGATCAAGGAGATCACGACGGCGATGAACATGTCGCCGAGTACCGCGACGGCCGGCGACGCCAGCCCGAGGATCGTGAAGTCGGTGCTCATCCGGCCGATGTGGATCGCAAAGAGCGTGGCAATGAAAGCGATCGTCCAACCGCGATCGATCGGGGCGCGCGCCTGCTCTTCGAGCGCGACGGACGCCGCGATCGCCCTGGCCTCCGGCGCATCGTCGAGCCCGAGCTCGCTGACGACCGTCTCATCGGCTTCTTTGACCGAATGTACCGACGCGACGGCGATGTTCCACGCGATGCCGAAAATCCGCAGCGCTCCCGCCAGTGCGACGCCCACCGCGGCGAGCCATCCGTGCGCAAAGACCAGGACCAGGCACACCACGCCGTTGCCGGCTGCCGCGCACAGCGCCAGCGTCCGATCGCGGCCGGCCGTGCTTCGGACGGCCACCCGCACGTAACGGACCGCGTCGGCAGCAAACCAGATGGCGATCGCAAATTGCAGCGCGCTGGCGGCGACGAACGGCGCGTTGATGAGAAAGAGCGCGATCGCCATGCTGATGACGGCGCTCACCGTCGCTTCCCGGCGTGCTTTGTCGGTCGAACGTCTCAGGCCGTGGAGAATCTCGATGCCAGCGGCGACGGCGAGAAACGCGCCGACACGCGCCGCCGGCACTTCCGCACCGGCGAACGGCGCGATCAGCGCCAGAACGCCCAGCCCGAGCGTGACGATCGCCAGCGTCGAGGCGGTCGCGCGCCGGGGGATCGCCGAGGGCTCTCGCGGAGGCGGCATGGCACGGTCATTCTCACAGAGTTCGGCGCTGATTGGCCTTGCAATCCGCCGTCACCGCTTCAGAAGGTCCCGAATTACTCCGACTGACCCAGTCCGCCCAGGTCATTGGATCACGCTGAGGCGCACACTCAAAAGCTCAACGTGAAGGCCGTGAAGAAGAGCGACTTCTGGGTTTGCTGACCGCGTCCTCCAGGGCCTCGACTTCTGGGTTTGCTGACCGCGTCCACCAGGGCCTCGAGACTTTTGGCCGCGCCACGGCGGGTCCGATAGCGAAGCTCGTGAAGCGGGTCCCGCTGAATTCCGTGATCGAGGCTGTCGCGGAGGCGCGCGCCTCAACGTGCTTCAGCGTCGAGGCCGACTTTGGCCGCGACGCGGCGATAGCGAAGCTGAGCTCCCGTCAGCGAGACGATGTCGAACATGTCGCCGATGAGCGGATCTAGTATGTAAAGCACAACGGCCGGCGCGATGCCGGCCGGCCGACTTATGTCTCGTCCGTCGATCCCGCTCCCCAAACTGGTCGAGTGCCTGCGCGATGGCTCGGCCGCCAGAGCCCTCACGAGCGACCTGATCGCCGGGGTCACGGTCGGACTGGTCGCGCTGCCCCTCGCCATGGCGTTCGCGATCGCATCAGGGCTGCCGCCAGAGAACGGCATCTACTGCGCCGTCGTCGCCGGCTTCACCATCTCCGCGTTCGGCGGCTCGCGCGTCCAGATCGGCGGCCCCACCGGCGCCTTCGTCGTCGTCGTCTCGGGCATCGTGACGGTGCACGGCCTCGACGGGCTGTTCATGTGCACGCTGATGGCCGGCGTGATTCTCATCCTGCTGGGCGTCGACCGGGCTCGGCACCGCCGTCAAGTACATCCCGCGGCCGGTGGTCATCGGCTTCACCAACGGCATCGGCGTCCTGATCGCGAGCACACAGATCCGTGATCTGTTCGGGTTGCAGATCGCGGCGCAGCCCGGCGAGTTTCTCGCGCGAGCGCGTGTCCTGATCGACCACGCCGGCACCGCCTCGGTGACGGCGACGCTGTTCGGGCTGATCACGATCGCCGTCATTCTCGTGCTGCGGCGGATCTCGCGGCGGATCCCCGGCAGCATCATCGTGCTCCTCCTGGGATCCGCCGTCGCCGTCGCCTCCGGCCTCGCCATCGAGACGATCGGCACTCGATTCGGCGGCGTGCCGCGCGGCCTTCCGGTCGTGCACCTCCCGGTGTTTCGCCTCGATCTCGTCCTGAGCCTGCTGTCGCCGGCGCTGACGGTGGCGATGCTCGGCGCCATCGAGTCGCTGCTCTCGGCCGTCGTCGCCGATCGGATGTCAGGCGACCGCCATGATCCGAACGTGGAACTGACGGCGCAGGGCGTCGCGAACGTGTTGTCGCCGCTCTTTGGCGGTCTCCCGGCCACCGGCGCCATCGCGCGAACGGCGACGAACATCCGCGCGGGCGCGCGGACGCCGATCGCCGGCATGACACACGCCGTCACGCTGCTGCTCATCCTGCTGTTTGGCGCGCCGCTCGCCCGCCATATCCCGCTGCCGATACTGGCCGGCATCCTGTTGATCGTGGCCTACGACATGGGCGAGTGGCGCGAGATCGCCGATGTGGTTCGGCTCGGCCCGGCAGAAGCGGCCGTCTGGGTGATCACGTTTGCGCTCACGGTGTTCGCCGACCTGACGGTCGCGGTCGAGGCGGGCATGATCCTGGCCGCGCTGCTTTACATCCGCCGCGTTACCACCACGACGACGGTGGCGCGGGTGACGCCGGAGTACATCGACGAGGGCCGTGGCCACAGCCTTCAGCTTCAGGAGGTCCCTGACGACGTCGCGATCTATCGCATCCACGGGCCGTTTCTCTTCGGAAGCACGGACAAGCTGCTCGATCTCGAGCCCGAGATCCCGAACCTGCCGAAGGTCGTCGTCCTGCGCCTGCGCAACATGACGGCGATCGACGGCACCGGCCTGCATGCGCTCGAGCACTTTGCGGACGCGCTCCACCGCAGCGGGCGAACACTGCTGCTCTGCGGCATGCGCGATCAACCGGCACGGATGATGGAGCGCGCGGAGTTCCATCAACACATCGGTCAGGACAACCTGCTGTCGAGTGTCGGGGACGCGATCGCCCGCGCCCGCGCGCTGTTGGCGGAGCCAGCCGGTGCCGGCGCTCGGTCCACTAACTAGCAGACACGAAAAGCTCAACGTGAAGGACGGGAAGAAGGGCTGGCTTGGGTTTGCTGGCCGCGTCCACCAGAGGCTCAAAACTGCTGGCCGCGCCACAGCGGGTCCGAGGGCGAAGCCCGTGAAGGCGGGTTCCACGGCATTCCTTGGCCACGGTTGTCGAGGAGTCGCTCACCTTCACGCGCTTCAGCGTCGAGGCCGCGTCCACCAGGGCTCTGCCCGACGCCCGACGAAAAGTTCAGGCGAGGATCTGCTTCACCACCGCGCCGTGCACGTCGGTCAGCCTGAAGTCGCGGCCCTGGAACCGGTAGGTCAGTTTCGTGTGATCGATGCCGAGCAGGTGCAGGATCGTCGCCTGCAGGTCGAAGACCGAGACCGGGTCCGACGACGATGTTGTAGCTGAATTCGTCGGTCTCGCCGAGCACCGACCCCGCCTTCGTGCCGCCGCCGGCGACCCACATGCAGAAGTTGCGCGGATGGTGGTCGCGGCCGTAGTTGGCGTCGGTCAGCTTGCCCTGACTGAATACCGTGCGCCCGAACTCGCCGCCCCACACGACCAGCGTGTCGTCGAGCAGGCCGCGCTGTTTCAGGTCCGTCGACGAGCGCCGCGGTCGGTTGATCGGTGCCCTTGCACTGCAGGGCCAGGTCGCGCGGCAGATCGTTGTGCTGGTCCCAGCCGCGATGGTAGAGCTGGATGAAGCGGACGTCACGCTCGGCCAGGCGCCGGGCGAGCAGACAGTTCGCCGCGTAGGTCCCGGGCTTGCGCGACTCCGGACCGTACATCTCGAAGACCGAATCCGGCTCCTTCGAGAGATCCATCAGGTCCGGCACCGACGTCTGCATCCGGTACGCCATCTCGTACTGCGCGATCCGGGTCTCGATTTCGGGATCGCCGTAGGCCGCGTGCTTCATCCCGTTGAGCGCGGCCACGGCGTCGAGCATCTCCCGGCGGGTCGTCGTCTTGACGCCCGGCGGATCCTCGAGAAACAGCACGGGCTCGCTGCCGCCCCGGAATCGGACGCCCTGATAGCTCGACGGCAGAAACCCGCTCGCCCACAGGCGCGAGAACAGCGGCTGATCGGCGTTGATGGCGTGCGCCTGCGAGAGGAGCACCACGAACGACGGCAGCGTCTGGTTCTCGCTGCCGAGGCCGTAGCTGAGCCACGCGCCCATGCTCGGGCGCCCGGGCTGCTGAAAGCCGGTTTGAATGAACGTGATCGCCGGATCGTGATTGATCGCGTCCGTGTACATCGTCTTGATGACGGTGATGTCGTCGACGATCCTGGCGGTGTGCGGCAGCAGGTCGCTGACCCAGGTGCCCGATTTGCCGTGCTGCGCGAACCCGAACGGCGAGCTCGCCACCGGCAGCAGCGACTGGCCCATCGTCTGCGCAACTCGCTGGCCCTGGCGCACGGAGTCTGGAATCTGCGTCCCCTGATACTTGGCAAGCGCCGGCTTGTAGTCGAACGTCTCGAGCTGCGACGGCCCACCGGACTGGTGGAGGAAGATCACGCGCTTCGCCTTCGGCGTGAAATGCGGCAGGCTCGTCAGCCCGCCGGTCTTGGCGTTCCTGGCGGCCGGTGACGACTGCGACGCGGTCAGCACGTTGGAGCCGAGCAGCGAGCCGAGCGCCGCGACGCCGATGCCGCGTGCGGTCAGGCCGAACAACTGCCGCCGCGTCAGGTGAAGGTCGAGGTCGCGCTGGATGCTCATCGGCGTGCCTATTGTTTGGTGATCGTTTCGTCCAGATTCAGGATCGTGCTCGCGACGACGGTCCAGGCCGCGAGTGTCGCGGGATCGACGCGCGGATCGCGGGCGGACTCGCCGACGCTCACGAGCTTCAGTGCCGCCTGCCGGTCGCGACCGAACGTCGCCAGTTGCCTTCGGAGGAGGGCGCTGAGCACGCCGCGCTCCTTGTCGGTCGGCATCCGCGCGGTGGCGAGGCGAAAGGCGAGATCCAGGCGGGCGCGGTCGTTCTTCGGACCTGCGAGCAGCACGCGTTGCGCCATCGCGCGCGCGGCTTCGACATACGTCGGATCGTTCATCAGCACGAGCGCTTGCAGCGGCGTGTTGGTCAGCGCACGACGAGCCGTGCACTTCTCGCGATCGGGCGCATCGAAGGTGGCCAGGGACGCCGGCGGCACGGTGCGCTTCCAGAAGGTGTACATGCCGCGCCGGTACAGATCCTTGCCGTGACTTTGTTCGTACGCCTGCGCGGAGAATCCCTCGCCGAACGCCATCTCTTCCCACAACCCGCCCGGTTGATACGGGAAGACGCTCGGTCCGCCGATGTCGCCGTTCAGCAGACCCGACGCCGCCAGCGCCGTGTCGCGAATCATCTCCGCCGGTAAACGCAACGCGCGACGCTCGTGCCAGCAGCCGGTTCTCGGGATCTTTTTCCAGCAGGGCGGCTGTCACTTTCGACGACTGCCGATAGGTCGCCGAGGTCACGATCAGCCGTTGCATCGCGCGCGTGTCCCAGCCGGTGCGGATGAACTCGGTCGCCAGCCAGTCGAGCAGCTCGGGATGCACCGGCGGCTCGCCCTGCACGCCAAAATCTTCCTGCGTCTTGACGATGCCGGTGCCGAAGTACATCTGCCAGAAGCGATTGACCGCCACACGCGCGGTCAGCGGGTGGGCCGGGTCGACCAGCCACTTCGCCAGCGAGAGACGTGTGGCGGCCGCATCCTTCGGCAGCGGCGGCAGCATCGCCGGCACGCCCGGCTGCACCTTCTCGGTCTGATTGCGATAGTCGCCGCGCGCCAGCACGAACGTCTCGCGCGGCTTCGCCAGCTCGCTCATCACCATCGCCGTCGGAATCTGGCGGTCGAGATCCTGCTTCTCGAGGCGAAGCGCCTTCAGCTCGCTGTGCGCCGTCCGCAGCGCCTCCGGCGCGGCGTACGTCAAGAAGTAGTCACGGACCTCCGCGACCTCGGCCGGGGTTCGCTTGCCGGTCACGCCCGAGACGATCGCGCGCGGGACATCGTCCACCGCCAACTGGCGGATCTGATCGACCGGCAGGACGCGGCGGTACAGGCGCAAATCGTCGATCTCTCCGACGAAAGGCGTACCGAGCGCCTTGCTGCCGATCCGGAGCGGCGCGTCGGTGGCCATCGGACCGCTGAGCGAATCCTGCAGTACCTCCGTGTCGAACGGCTTGCCGTCAACGTAGAGGCGCAGCCCGGAGGCCTTGCCGGATCCGTCGTAGGTCAGCGCGATGTGATACCAGTCACCCAGCCTGAGCCGTTCACGCGTGCGGATCCGCAGGCCATCACCGGGCGCGTCGGACGAGACCGCGATCGTCAACCGGGCCGCCCAGCGCTGGATCCCGACCAGCGCCACGTCGTCGAAGTTCCACTCGTACCCGCGGCGGCGCTGACCGTTGTCCAGTTTCTGAAACACCGCCATCGGGAGATTGCCGCGGCCGCGCAACCAGACCGCCAGGCTGAACGTGTCGGCACGATCGAATGCGCCGACCGTGCCGAAGCTGACTTCGGTGTCCCCGTCGAACGAAGCGGCGCGCCCGATCCGGCCGGTCCCGAACGTCGGATCGCCGGCGACCGTCCGGCCGTGCTGATAGCGTCCCGACAGGTCGGAGAAGCTGCCGTCGAGCTCGTAGTGCGCCGTCAGCCCGTCGATCGCGCCCGCCGCCGGTGACACGGTCAGCGTCTTCTCCCACTCGCGTTGGAGCGGCGCGACGACGGCGTCGGCGAGCGCGCGGTCGCGACGCCTGATCGCCGCGTCCAGCTCGTCGATCCGCTTCTGCTGATCGGGCGTCGGCAGCTGCAGAAACGGCGCCGCGTTGCCGGTTCGCCCGTCGAGTCCGCGCTCGGGCACGTTATTGAAGAACGCGTAGAACTGGTAGAACTCCTTGTGGCTGATCGGATCGAACTTGTGCGAGTGGCACCGCGCACACCCCATCGTCAATCCCATGAAGGCCGACGAGGTCGCTTCGACGCGATCGATGACGTACTCGACCTGATATTCCTCGGCGATCGCCCCGCCTTCGAAGTTGATCATGTGATTGCGGTTGAACCCTGACGCGACCTTCTGCTCACGGGTGGCGTTCGGCAGCAGATCGCCGGCGAGCTGTTCGATCACGAACTGGTCGAAGGACAGGTTGCGATTGAAGGCGTCGATCACCCAGTCGCGCCACGGCCACATGCCGCGCAGGCTGTCGATGTGGTAGCCGTGCGTGTCGGCGTACCGGGCGGCGTCGAGCCACGGCATCGCCATGCGCTCGCCGTAGCGCGGCGACTGCAGCAGCGCATCGACGCGCTTCTCGTACGCGTCCGGGGAACGATCGGCGAGGAACGCGTCGACCTCGGCCGGCGTCGGCGGCAACCCGGTCAGGTCGTAGGTCACGCGGCGCAGCAGCGTGATCCGGTCGGCCTCCTCCGATGGCGTCAGCCCTTCACGCTCCAGACGCGCGAGCACGAACCGATCGATCGCGTTGCGCGCCCAGTTGGATGTGGCAACAGCCGGCAGGTCCGGCCGCGCCGGCGCGACATAGGCCCAGTGGGTGTCCCACTTCGCGCCTTCGTCGATCCATCGCCGCAGCAGCGCGATCTGATGCGGCGTCAGCGCGTGTCCGGAGTCCGACGGGCGGCATGCGCTCCTGCGGATCCGGATGCGTGATGCGCTGGACGAGCATGCTGTCGGCGGCGTTGCCCGGAACGATGACGCCGGCCTCGAGAAACGCGCCCTCGCGGGTGTCGAAATGAAACTTGGTCTCGCGCTGCTTCTCGTCCGGGCCGTGGCACGCGAAACAGTTGTTCGCCAGGATCGGACGGATGTCGCGGTTGAAGCTGAGGGGAGCCGAACCCGGCGCCGAGGCCGGCCGCTGCTGCGCCCGCGCCGCGACGCGCACCGCGCCGGTAGCGACGGCAACGACACACGCGGCCGCGATCGCCACGCCTCCGAGGCGACCCCCTGAGCGCATGGCGACATCATAGCCGTGCGGAGTGCGGGGTGCGAGGTGCGGGGAGGGTGCTGGGTGCTGGGTGCTGGGTGCTGGGTGCTGGGTGCTGGCCGTATAATCCGCCGTCCGGCAGAACAACGATCACACCAACCCGGGCCCAGGAGGCCAGATGGCAGACGCCACGATCGACCAGTTGATCAACGTCGAGTCTCAGCTCAGCGCGAAGTTTCGTCGGCGCCGTCATCGGTTTGCTCGCCAATCTTCTCTGGACGTTTTTCCTCGCTCCCCGTTCGCCAACCGGCGGGGTCGAAGTCGGCACCGTCGGGATCGTGCTGATGGTGATCCAGTTCGGTCTATATATCTGGTATGCGAAGTCGGCAGGCACGGCGGCCAGCGCGATTGGCGAGGCCGGCTGGAAGTACGTCGTCTGGATCCTGGCCGCGCCGTTCCTGGCGCAACTGCCAATTCCGATTGTCTCCACTCTGATCGCGGCCTCGCCGCTCGCGATCAAGTTCCTGCTCGGCAGTCAACTCCAGTCGTCGATTCGCTCGAGCACGTTCAACGAGATCCATCGCGACTCGTAGGACGGAGCCAGCCAGGCGGCTGCGCCGGACGCGCGCGCCGGTGGATGAACACGCGGTCGAACAAGGGCGTCGCCGCGCCGCGCACGGTGGCGATGGTCGTCGTGCGCGAGTGCGTCAGCGGCAGTCCGACCTCAGACGAGATGTCACCGACGAGGGCGCGCGCCTCGTTGTGGAGCAGGACGCCGTCAGGTGCAAGCATCGCGGCGATGTTGGCCAGCGCGAGCGTCAGCTCCACATCACCCAGATACGGAAAGATGTTGGTCGCCACGATCAGGTCGAATGGCGCGCCTGTGAGGCGCTCGCTGACGACGTCGAACCGGACGGCGTTGACCGTGCGAACCACCGTCGGATGGAGCCGCAGGGTCTTCACCAGATGGCCGCGGTACTGCTCCGGAACGGCGGCGGGCGCGAGCGGCGTCGCCGTCGCCTCGCCGAGCTGATCGAAGTAGTGGCGATAGGCCTCGTCGAGGATCAGCGTGTTGCCGTCGCCGATGCCTGTCATCAGCGTGATCGGGACATCCCGAGTGCGGTCGGCGCCAAGGGAGGTCACGACGCGGCTGTTGATGTCGCCGGCGACCACGACGAGGTCCTCGAGGCGGGACAGACCCAGCGCCACGAGCGCGTCGATCACCGCATAGGGTTGGAACGAGCGCGGTGGTCCGACCTCGATCAGCCCGGTGCGCGGCGCCAGATCGAACCCGGGGCCGACAACGAGCACGCGCCGGATCCGGCGCGCCGGTTCGGCGGCCTGGATCATCCCGGCGCCGAGGGAGACGAGGTAGCCGGCCTCCACCGCCGAGTCGGTGCTGAGACCGCGTTCGCGGTACAGGGCCGCGACACGAGCGGCTGAATCCGGATGCGGCGCGACAATGAACTCCTTCTCGTAGAGAAACCGCATCACGCGGACGTACTCGGCCGCGAGCCACGCGATCGCGGATTGGCCGCCCGGCTCACGGCGGACGACGTCGCGAAAGATCGACAGTCGGCTGTCTGTTGACGGCTGGCTGAGCGCCGCGGCCAGGGCGCTGAGCCGGCGGGATGCCGCCGCCGGGACTCGAGCGGCGGGAATCGTCTGCCCGCTCAGCCAGCGGGCGCGCTGGTCGTCGTCGAGACTCTCGGCGAATGATTTCGCGCTGATCGCCGGCTCGATGGGCGGCTCGCCGGTGAAGCGCGTCGACTGCAGGGCGTAGTAGATCAGCGCGTCGAGATCGCCTTCGCGCAGTCGCGCTTGCGTGCGGCGCGCGTGGTCGGCGCGAAAGCCGTCGAACGCGCGAGCGGTCCCGCCGAGGACGGCCAGCCGGCGTTGCACGGCGGGCAGCAGGTCGTCCCAGCGTACTGGCCGGGGCTCGTCAGCCACGGCCGCCAGCGAGAGCGCGATCCCGAGCGCAGCGATGAGCCGCGCGCGCCGCGGACGGCCGCCGCCATCATCCACGCGCGTAGTCTACGCGGTCGGCAGACGGCCGGTTGTGGCGGCGAACCCCCCGGGTGTATAACGGCGGTGCTCGCCCAGCTCGCCGCAACCGGAGGAGGAAGCGTCGATGAGAACCATGCTGAGGGCGATAGCCTGCCTGGCGGTGCTCCTGACACTGGCCGGGCCCACGTTCGCGCAGGAGTTTCGCGCCACGGTGACGGGTCGTGTCAGCGACTCGACCGGCGGCCGGATGCCGGGCGTGACGGTCACGATTACCAACACCCAGACCAACGAGGTGATCACCGCGGTCACCAACGATGAGGGACTTTATACGCTGCCGTTTCTGCGCCCCGGACAATACAAGGTCGCGGCGCAGCTGCAGGGATTCCGCCGGTTCGAGCAGTTGGTGCAACTCGAAGTCGGCCAGTCGCAAACCGTGAACGTAGCGATGCAGGTCGGCGAGTTGACCGAGGTCGTGACCGTCGTCGCGGAAGCGACCGAGGTGACGAAAGCCGATCGCGGTCTCGTCATCGACAACCAGCGCATCACGGAATTGCCGCTGAACGCGCGCAATCCGTTCATGCTGTCGTATCTCTCGCCCGGCATCACCTACAACGGGCCGGCGATCTATCAGCGGCCGTTCGACAACGGCGCCATCGCCGACTGGTCGATCAACGGCGGCCAGAACCGGAACAACGAGTTCCTGCTCGACGGCGCCCCGAACAACTCGATTCAGGGCGGCAACAACATCGCCTATGTCCCGCCGGTGGACGCCGTGCAGGAGTTCAAGATCGTCACCAACAGCTACGACGCGCAGTACGGACGCACGGCTGGCGGCGTCATCAACGTGTCGCTCAAATCGGGGACGAACGCATTTCACGGCACGGTGTACGAGTTCGCGCGCCGGAAAGCCTTTGACTCGAACGAGTATCAGTTCCAGCTGCGGGGAACGCCGAAGCCCGATCACAAACTCGACCAGTACGGCTTTCAGATCGATGGCCCGGTGGTCCTCCCAGGCGTCTACGACGGACGTGGCAAGACGTTCTTCATGTTCAACTACGAGGGCTACCGGGAAGCCACGCCCAACCCGTCGACCTACACGGTGCCCGACGAGGCGCAGCTTCGAGGGGACTTCAGCAATCTGCGCAATGCGACAGGACAGCTGATCACCATCTACGATCCGCGCACCGGCCGGCAGGAAGGCAACAACTGGGTCCGGGATCCGTTCCTGAACAACGTCATTCCCGCCGATCGCATCGATCCGATGGCGCAGCGTTTCCTGCAGTACTTCCTGCGGCCCAACACGACGCCGGCGTCGGGCGATCCGTGGCGCAACAACTTCGCCTTTGCGCCGAACCTCGCCTACGACGACTTCAACAACTACGCGACCAAGTTCGATCAGAACCTCAGCAACAAGACGCGGATGTTCTTCCGCTACGCCTACAACATGCGCGCCGAGACGCGGTATACGAACGGCATCACGACCGGGCCGGCGCAGGATGGCCAGTTGCCGCTCGAGCGGACCAACCATACGGGCGTCGCCGACTGGGTCCGGACCATGGGAACGTCGGTCGTCTTCAACGTCCGCGCCGGACTGAATCAGTACCTGGAGCTGGCCCGCTCCGATCCCGGCCTGTCGTTCAATCCGTCCGAGCTGGGTTTTCCACCGTCGCTCATCAACCAGCTCCCGAACAAGGTGTTTCCGCGCATCAACCTCACGGACTATCAAGGGCTCGGGCGCGCCGGCCGCAACAGCGAAACGACGACCGTGCTGAGCGTGCAGCCGAATCTCACCTGGGCGCGGGGGCGGCACAATCTGCGGGGCGGCCTGGACATGCGGCTCACCTGGTACACCCGCGAGATCAACGGCAACCTCTTCGTGATGAGCTTCGACAACCGCTTCACGCGCCGCGTCTTCAACCAGAACGAGACGCTGCCGAGCGGCAACTCGATTGCGTCCTTCCTGCTCGGCGCCGCCAGCGGCGGACAGATCGACAACAACTTCTATCCGACGTTCCGCTGGAACTACTACGCGCCGTGGGTGCAGGACGATTGGCGACTCACCGATCGCCTGACGCTCAACCTCGGACTGCGATGGGACATCAACTCCCCGGTGTTCGAGGAAGCAGATCGGCTGAACTACGGCTTCGATACGACCAGCATCAACCCGGTGTCTGGACGGATCACGCCGGCGCCGAGCGTGCCGTTCACTCAGGTCCTGGGCGGGCCTCAGTTTGCGGCCGTCAACGGCAACCCGAAGTATCCGTACCAGTGGGACACCAACAACCTGCAGCCGCGCGCGGGCTTCGCGTTCATGCTGAACGAGCGCACGATTCTCCGTGGCGGCTACGGCCTGTACTTCCTCAACGTCACTGGCACGACGACGCAGAACGGGTTCAGCATCCAGACGCCGCTGATCACCTCGAACGACAGCGACCGGACGTCGACCTTCCCGCTCGCCAACCCGTTCTCGCAGGGCATCTCGGAAGCGCCGGGCTCCGCGCAAGGCCTCGAAACGTTCCTGGGCCGTGGGCCGAGCTTCTCCAACCTGGACTACCTCAATCCCTACGTGCACCAGTTCTCGCTTGGCGTTCAGCGGCAACTGCCGTGGCGGACGTCCGTCGAGATCTCGTACGTCGGGAGCCGGACGAAGCAGGAGCAGAACTCCTGGGGCGGCTTCAACGAGCCGTCGCTCGAGCTGCGCGATCGCTGCGACGTGACGAAGGGCGGCAGCGCCGCCTTCTGCAACGAGCTCCTGCCCAACCCGTTCTTCGGCGTCGCCGGCTTCGAGGGCACCAATCGCTTCACCAGCCAGACGCTCTCGCGCTTCGAGCTGTCACGCCCGTACCCGCAGTTCACGGGATTCAGCGAGTTCGAACGCAACGACGGGCAGATTTGGTACAACTCGCTGCAGGTCACCGCCAACAAGCGGATGTCCGATGGCATCTCGCTCGCCGGGACGTGGACGCTCGCGAAGATGATCGAGGAAAACGGCTTCCGCGACGACCTCGCCCAGATCCTGCAGAAGTCGGCCTACACCACCGACCGGCGGCACCGCGTCACCATGTCCGGCGTCTACAACCTGCCGTTCGGCCGCGGCCGGAAGTACATGAACAGCTCCGGTCCGGTTGTTGAAGCGCTGGCAGGCGGCTGGGAGGTCGCCGGGATGTGGCTGTTCAACACCGGCCGGCCCTGGGATCTCCCCGGCAACGTCTTCTACGTGAAAGACGCCAGGCTCGACAAGGTCGAGTACACGCCCACCAGCATCCGCGCCGTCCAGAACTGCGTCTCGACGATGAACGACGCCGGCGTGGTCACGATGCTGGCGTTCTCGGTCGCCGCGGGCTGCACTGAACCGAACTTCATCATCCGGCCCAACTTCACCGGCCGGACGACGGAGTTCCGCGACGATGCCATTCGCAGACCGCCGTTCTATCAGTTCGACATCAACTTCGCGAAGATGACGCAACTGAACGACAAGCTGAGGCTCCAGATCCGGTTCGAGCTGTACAACGTCTTGAATCAGGTCGTGTACGACGAGCGGCAGTACGTCAACAACCCGACCGATCCCTTGTTCGGGACGATCGACCGGACGAGCACCCGGCAATCGAACTTCCCGCGTTACGGACAGTTGGGGATCAAGCTGATCTTCTGAGCGGCCGGATTGGTAGACCGCATGGTATCTGATGCCATGCGGTCTACCATCGACAAGACCTGCCTGACACTCCCCCTGAGTGTGCTAGGATGTGCTCGCCCCCAGTATGTCGTTGCCCCGTGGGCGTCAGAGCGCCTGGGCGCTCGGCGCGTTCGTCCTGCTCGCAGTCGTCCAGACGTGGCCGCTCGCCCGCCACCTGCCGACGCACCTGACCGGCCCGCCGTCCGGTGACACCGGCGTGTACGTGTGGAACACCTGGGTGTTCCGCCACGAACTGGTCGAGGCCGGGCGGTCGCCATTTCGCACGTCGAGCATCTTCTCGCTCAGTGCGGAGGCGGACCTCAGCCTCCACAACTACACCGTCTTCGCCGACCTGCTGGCAGTGCCGCTCCAGCCCGTGCTGGGGGTCGTCGCGACGTTCAACCTCGTCTATCTGGCGAACCTCGCGCTCGCCGGCTTCGGCATGTTCGTGCTGGCCCGCCGGGTCACTGGTCGACCGCTCGAAGCGTGGATCGCGGGGGCGGTGTTCGCCTGTGCGCCCTATCTCGTCGCGCGGAGTACGGCCCACTTCAGCCTGGTCGCCGCGGCGCCACTGCCGTTTTTTCTGTACTGGCTCGATCGGGCATGGAGCACACAGCGGATCCGTGATGCGGCGGCCGTCGGCGTGTGCGTCGCGTGGGCGGCGTTCTGCGACGTGTACTACGCCGTGTACTGCGTCATCCTCGGCGGCTGTTTCGTGGCCAGCCAGATGATCGCCTGGTCGGCCGGACGACGGCGTGTCCCGACGCGTTGGGCGCGGGTGCTCATCGACGCCGCCATCGTGGCGCTCGTGCTGTTGATCGTGAGCGTCCACGTGATCGGCGGCGGCTCGATCAGGATCGCCTCGATCTCGGTCTCGATGCGGTCGCTCTACACGCCAGTCCTCGTCCTGTCGCTGCTTGTGTTGGCACGCGGGTTGATGATGGTGCGGCCCGCCCTGGCGTGGCGGCCACCGCCCGGATCTGCGGCGATGTGGCGAGCCGGCATTGCCGCCGTGCTGGTGGCGGCCGTGCTGCTCGCGCCGACGCTCTCAGCGGTCGGCCGGCGCGCGGCCGACGGCCGATTGGTCACGGCGCCGGTGATGTGGCGGTCCAGTCCTCCGGGTGCAGACCTGCTCGCGTTCGTGGCACCGAACCCGACCCATCCGCTGACGCCGCGCGCCATTTCCGAATGGGCCAGTCGCTCACCCGGCGGATTCGCCGAACAGGTCGTGGCCGTGTCTCTCGTCGGGATCGCGGTCATTCTCCTGGCGTGGACGCGCGCCGGGTTCCGGCCGCGACGCTTCTGGCTTGGCATCACGATCGGGTTCGCCCTCCTGACGCTCGGCCCGTTCGTCCACATCGCCGGTCTCAACACGTACGTGCCGACACCGTGGACGTTGCTCCGCTACGCGCCGCTCATCGGCGAGGCGCGGATGCCCACCCGATTCGCGATCGTCGCCATGCTCGGGTTCTGTGTGATCCTCGCGTGCGCACTGGTCGCCCTGACGAACCAGCATCCGCGCCGCCGGCGAACGATCCTCGCCCTCGCCGGGATCGGTCTGGCGATCGAGCTCCTGCCGATTCCGCGCACCTTGTACTCCGCAAGCGTCCCGCGGATCTACGACGTGATCGCGGCCGATCCGCGGCCCGTTCGTGTGCTCGAACTGCCGTACGGCGTGCGCGACGGCCTCTCGTCGCTCGGCGATTTCAACGCGTCGAGCCAGTTCCATCAGACCTACCATCGCAAGTCGATCGCCGGCGGCTATCTTTCGCGGGTCAGTGCGCAGCGGAAAGCGTCGTACCGTCACCTCGCCGTCAGAAGCGCGTTGATCACACTCAGCGAGCGACAGCCGCTGCAGCCGGAACAGGAGCGGCGCGCCCTCGCCGCGGCTGGCTCGTTCCTCGCGTCGCGCGGCATCGGCTACGTCGTCATGGACACAGGCCGCACGCCACCGGCGCTCCGTACGTTTGCCGTCGATCAACTGGGGCTGACCCTGATCGCGCAGGCAGACGGCTTCGAGCTGTTCGTGCCGCGAGGAAAGATTCCCGAGTAATCCGCTGATCGAAAAACATTCACCGTGAAGCCGTGAAGCGCGTGAAGGCACTTCTTGGGAACGGACGACAACCTCAAGATCAGGAACTGACGCGGCCTCGGCGCTGAAGCTGGGCGTCGACAAGGCGGCCAGCGACCCTGCTACGACTCGCGGTCACGCGCTTCATGTTGATCTGTTGAGGTTTTGACATATACTACTCTAATGATTGACATACGTAGGACATACGAATTAGACTTTTCTGGTGCGAACGACCCTCTACCTTCCTATCCCCTTGTTGGAGGAAGCCAGAACCGCCCTGGGCTTCAGGTCGAAGACCGATACGGTCGTCCACGCCTTGAGAGAGGTCGTCAGGCGCAGCCGGGCTGACGAGCTCAAGGCGCTCATCGGGCGCGTCGAGTTCGAGTTCGACCCGACCGAGCTTCGCGACAAGGAACGCCGGGGCGCGTGATCGTCGTCGATACGTCCGTCTGGGTGGCGGCTGTGCGCGAGCCGAGCGGAAAGATCGCGACAACCCTCCGCAAACTCATCGACACGGATGATGCGGTCCTCGCGTTGCCGGTGCGCCTCGAGCTGCTGGCGGGCGTCAAGAGCGACGACCGCGCCGCCCTCAAGCGCGGCCTGTCCGCACTGCCCGTCGTCGTACCTTCGGAAGAGACGTGGCGGCTGATCGAAGGCTGGATTGGGCCGGCAGCGGACGGCGGGCAACGATTCGGCGTGACGGACCTGCTGATCGCCGGGCTCGCCTCCGAGATTGGCGCGCTCGTCTGGTCGCTCGATGGCGACTTCCGGCGCATGGAGTCGATCGGCCTGGCGCGGCTCTACGGCAATTGACCGCGACGTACAGCGACTAGCGGATACCGCGGAAGTCCGGAGTGAAGCGCGCATGAGGTGCAGCGTGAAATGCGCGAGGTCCGGAGTGAGCAGCGCTTGAAGTCCGGCAATGCTCGAGGTCCTGCCGCCTGACACCCCGACCCGCTGCCTGGACCTCAAACGCGTTTCACTCCGGACCAAGTGCTTTCCCGCCGGACCTCGAGTCCCTTTTGCTCCGGACCTCGAGCGCTCTTCACACCGGACTTCAGATGCTCTTCTGACCCGTGGCTGTCAGCGCGGTAACGCGAACGCGACGATGCTGCCGCCGGCGGGGCGGCCTGACTTGCCGCCGCCGGCGGAGATGACGACGTACTGTCGGCCGCCGGCCATGTAGACGCTCGGCGTGGCGTTGCCGCCGAATGGCAGCTTCGCTTCCCACAAGAATCTTGCCAGTCTCCTTGTCGAACGCGCGGATCGTCTCGTCGGCCGTCGCGCCGATGAAGATCAGTCCGGTTGCCGTCACCACCGGGCCGCCGTAGTTCTCAGTACCGGTCGGCGGGATGCCGCGCTTCGTCAGTTCGGGGTATTCGCCGAGCGGCACCTTCCACTTGATCTCGCCGGTGTTGAGATCGACCGCGTTGAGCGTGCCCCACGGCGGTTTGATCGCTGGATACCGCTCGCGATCGAACAGCCGTTGAAATCCCGTAAAGGCGTACGGGGCGGCGTCCTGACCACCGCGGCCACCGCCGCCCGCGCCCCGCCCACCGCCAGCAGTTTGGTACGCGGACTCTGGCTGCTCCACGCCATAGAGGTGATCGAGAATGGCGCGGCGCTGACCTTCCGGCAGGTCCTGTCCGAACGCCGGCATCCGGCCCGGTCCACCTTTATCGACGATCAGGTTCGAGTGCTCACGCGGCTTGCTGGCGATCTCGACGAGCGGTGGAAAGCCGGAGGCCGGCTCGCCCTGCTTCTCGAGGCCATGACACGACGCGCATTGCGTCAGGTAGCCGCGCTCACCGAGCGTCAGCGGACTGCCATCCGGCTTCCGTGTCGGAATCAACTGATAGGTCCACGGGATCTCGTTGATGTTGACGTAGTACACGCCTTGCGGATCGGCGGCCGCGCCGCCCCACTCCATGCCGCCGTCGTAGCCGGGAAACATGATCGTCGGCTTGAGACTCGGCGTCGGAAACGGACCGGACGATCCCCAGACCGCGGCCCGTTCACGCGTGACCTTGTTCGCTTCGGGCGAAATCGTCGACGCGTCGGCTTCGGTGTAGGACTGTCGCATCAGCGGCGCCGGTTTCGAGGGCACCGGCTGCGACGGCCAGTTGTACTCGCCGGGGACATCGGTCGGCCGGACCGCCTGTTCGCGAATCGGCCAGAGCGGCTCGCCGGTCACGCGATTGAAGACGAACAGCAGCCCGTGTTTCGTCCCTTGCGCCACGGCGTCGATCTGGCGGCCGTTGTGCGTCACGGTCAACAGCACCGGCGGACGTCGGCAGGTCACGATCGAAGAGATCGTGGCGATAGATCTGGTAGTGCCAGAGTCGCTTGCCAGTGTTCGCGTCGAGCGCGACCAGCGAATTGGCGAACAGGTTCTCGCCTTTGCGATCAGCCGCCCCAGAAATCCGGGGTCGCCGATTCAGTCGGGACATAGATGATGCCGCGCGCCTCGTCCAGCGCCGAGCCGGTCCAGTTCGACGCCCCGCCGCTCGTGCCGACGCCGGTCGCCGGCCACGTCTCGGCGCCGAACTCGCCGGGGCGCGGGACGAGGTGAAAGATCCAGCGCAGCGCGCCGGTCCGCACGTCGTAGGCGCGCAGGCTACCGGGTTGATTCGTGATGCCGGTGGTGATGTACAGGTCCTTGTAGATCTGTCCCGGCGTGTTGAGGGTGATGTTGATGCGCTCGCTGCCGTCGCGCTCGGTCCCCGTACCGAGATGCAGCGCGCCGTTCTCTGCGAAGCTCCGGATCGGCGCGCCGGTCCTGGCGTCGAGCGCGTAGAGATAGTTGCCGACACCAGTGAAGATGCGCGCTTCCCCACCCTGCGCGTTGGCCCAGTAGACGACGCCGCGCTGCCGGCCGCCGCCTGCGCCCGGACGCTCGGTGGTGGCGTCGAACTTCCACAGTTCCTTGCCGGTGGCGGCGTCGAGCGCGATCGCCTTTCGCGTCGGCGACGCCGTATAGAGCACGCCGTCGATGATCAGATTGTTCGCCTGGAATTCCCCTCGATCGCCGGTGTCGTAGGTCCAGGCGACCTGAAGCTGCGCGACGTTCGCTTTGGTGATCTCGGTGAGCGTGGAGTAGTGCGTGCGGCCGGCATCGCCGAGGTAGGTCGTCCAATTCGCGCCGGCGCCCATGGTCGCCGCCTGCGGAACGGGCGCGGCGCCACGCTGCGCGACGAGCGCCACGACCGCGAGCCCGACGAGCACCGTCCCCAAGACTTCACCACGAAGGGCACGAAGCACACGAAGAGTTCTCTGGGCCGATCGCGGCTCCTGGTCTTCCTCGAACGGCTTCGTGCTCTTCGTGTGCTTCGTGGTGAAAATCCTTCGTGGTGAAAGATTATCGCATCCCGAGCGGACCGAAGATGGGGTGATCGGTGATCCCGAGCGCTTTCGCGCGCGTGGCGTGCTGCAGCGCGGCTGGCCGATCGCCGGTGTTGAGCAACGCGCTCGCGTAGTTGGCGTGAAAGCCGCCGTTCGTCGGCGCCAGTTGGACAGCGCGCTCGAATTCGCGCCTGGCATCCTGGAACTTACCGGCGTTGTGCTTCGCGATCCCGACGGTCTCGTGGCAGGCTGCGCGGGCCGCGGTCTTCAATCCTGGAATCGTCTCGCCGCATCGTTCCATCGTCGCGAGCACGTTCGCAAGATTGCCCTGCACCCAGGCCATGTCCGGCGACAATTCGAGCGCGCGCTTCAATCGGATCAGCGCGCCGTCCGGACGCTTCGCCTCATTCAGCGCGAACCCGAGTTGATGTTGTATGTACGCCGACGCCGGGTTGAAACCCACCGCCTCGGTCATGAGTGTCACCGCCCGCGCCGCGTCCATTTCCACGAGCGCCAGGTTGCCGCGTGCGACCAGGGCCGCAGCGTCATGGGACTGCGCCAGCTTCTCTCCGAGTTGGCGCGCGTCTTCGAGATCGCTTTCGGCCTTCTTCTCCCAGTACCGTTCGATCAGGGCGCTCATCTTGAGCCCGAGCGCCTCCTCGGACGCGGGCCGCAGGGCCAACGCGAGGTCGGCGCTGGCGATCGCTCCATCGAGGCGGCCGTGCACCAGATCTCGATCGGCGGCGGCAATATTGAACGCGGCGCCTTTGGCGGCCAGATAGTTCGGCAGCGTCCAGGCCGCGGTGTGTGGAATCAGCGTGACGATCAGCGCGGCGAAGTACAACTGGCCGAACTGACGGCGCCGGAGATGGCGCGCCTGGATCGTGGGTGAGGGTGTCATGGTGTCCTCTCGTATCGATGCGCGCTCCCGTCAGGGCAGCGGCGCGAGCTCGCGCAGGCGTTGTTCACGCAGTTCGAAGATCCGGCGATGGAGGCGATTGGCCAGATTCATGCGCCCGCGGTTGGTGAACGCATAGACGGACAGGCCTTCACGCACGGCCCACAAGATGCCGCATTTCCTGAACGCGTAGTAGAAGCGGATACTGACCAGCCACACGATCGCCAGCCCCAGCGGCGCGACGAGCAGGGCGAGCAACCCAAACCAGCTCCAGGCTCCGAGGAACGCGAAGAGGAAGAAATCCGCAATCAGCATCAGGACTGAGCCCTGTGCGAGCCACAAGACCAGCTCGAGCTTGCTCGGTTGCTTGATCACGGCACTCACCGTGTACTCGATCGGCGCATCCTGATACTCGACGAACCCCAGCCAGCCGACGCGTAAAGTGCCTACGCGCCTGGGCGTGATCACCGCGAAGGACTTGCGGCCAAACGGCGGGATCCCGAGCGTGCCGAGATACTCGCAGCTGTCGATGCGCTCGTCGGCGCCGATGAACTGGTGGATGATCGTCTGAAGAGCGTCTTCGTCTCCGAGGCACGCCAGATCCACGAGGGATCGATCGATGCGCACGGGACCGGTCGACGGTATGGCTTCCGGCTGCGGGGCCGCGGCCGGGGCTCTGGTGTCTGCGAATGTCGCGCTGATGGTACTCATGACTGGGTGTCCTCCAGAAGATTCGCGAGGGTCTGACGGAACCAGCCGCCGGGACGGCGAGACCAACGGTCGGGACTGACCTCAACCACAGCCGCCGCGGCGGCAACCGCCTGCGATGCGGGTGCTACAGGAACGGCTGGGGCGGCCGCCGCCAACTGGCTGGCCTGTACCGTGCCGCGCACGGCGTCCGCCAGCCGATCGAGGTGCTGCTCGAGCGGTGGCGTCATCGCGTCGAGCCAGTGTGTGACCGAGAGGAACAGCTCGAACGCGCCGTGCATTTCTACCTGCTCGACGCGAAACGGCACGATCGTCAGCCCGTAGTGAATGGCGCGCTCGACTTCGCGGAGCACGTGCGGCGACGCCAGCGCACGCTTCGAGACGATGACGACGACGCTGCTGCAGGCCTGCAGGCCGTCGAGCACCGCGTCGCCGTAGGGTTTGCCGGGATTGATGTCGCGGGGCGCGTACCAGCATCTCAGCTGCGTGCGTTCGAGCCTGGCGACCACCGCGTCTGCGATGGGTTTGTCCGCCGACGAGTACGACACGAAGACGTCCATCTTTGCCTGCATCCGACCGCGCCGTTCACGCCTGGGGAGCAGTTGCGGTCGTATCTACGTCGGACGATCGCTCGGAACGGCGAGTTCCGGTGTGGCCATGAACTCTCCGTGGGGTTTTGATGGGTGTTTAATGGGGGCGGGCCGGACCCTCGTCGCTTGACCTGTGACGCCGGCCGGCACACGATAGTGGGCCCTGGCCAGGAGAGAGCAGGAGCCAGCATGAAGGTGCACTCCGTCGAGGGTCGCGACGGCCGCTCACAGCCTCTGACGGGCGCCGACCTGGCGCCCGCCGCTGAACTCCGGAACATCTACGCGACCGCTCCGCTTGGCATGTGCCACGTCGACGCCAGCCTCCGCTTCGTCAGCATCAACGATCAGTTGGCCGCGATGATCGGCCAGCCTGCCGCGGCGCACATCGGACGCACGGTTCGCGAGATGGTGCCGGCGATGGCCGACGTCGTCGAACCCATTTACCGGCGCGTGCTGACGACTGGGGAGCCGGTGCTCGACGTCGAGTTCACGGGCATGCCGGAGACCGATCCTGACGTCACCCACATCTTCAATTGCACGTACTGTCCGGTGACCGACGAGCGCAGCCACGTCATCGGCGTCAGCGTCATCGTCGAGGATGTCACCGCCCGACGGACGGCCGAGGGCCGGCTGCGTGAAGCCAGCGAGACGCTGCGCCAGAACAACGAGTTTCTGCACGCGGTCGGGACGCGCCTGCCGCAAGCGATGCTCTTTCAGGTGCAGCACGAGCCGGACGGCGGGTTCCGGTTCAATTACGCCAGTGAGGGCGTCGTGGCCGTCACCGGGCTCACCGCGGCCGATCTGCTCGCGCGACCTGATGCCATCATCGAGATCATTGTCGAGGAAGATCGGCAGCAGCTCGTCGACGCGATGTCGCGCACCGTCGCCACCTTCGAGCCGCTCGATGTCATCTGCCGGCGGCGGGCGGCTGATGGCTCGGTGCACTGGCTGCACTTCCGGTCGGGGGCGCGGCCACTGGCCGACGGGCGGTGCCTCTGCGAGGGCATCGTGCTCGACATCACCGCCCACAAACTCGCCGAAGACGCGCTCCGGGAGAGCGAGGCGCGTATGCAGGCAATCCTCGCGGCGCTGCCGGACATGATGTTCGTCACCACGACGCAGGGCGTCTATCTCAACGTGCACTTCCACAACGCGGCCGATCTCGCCGCCCCGCCCGATCAGATCATCGGCCGGTCGATCGCTGATGTCCTGCCCGACGCTGTCGCCCGCCATCTCTTTCGCGGATTCGATCAGGTGCTCCTGGAAGGCAGCGCGATTGCAGAGTATTCGCTCACCCTGTCGGGCCAGCTGCACCACTTCGAAGCGAGGATGGTTCAACTGGGCGCCGACAAGATCCTCACGATCGTCCGTGACCTGACCGAGAACAAGCGCGCGCTGCACGAAGCGCAGCATCACCGGATCGAGCTGGCGCACCTGTCGCGCGTGACGATGCTCGGTGAGATTACCGCGTCGATCGCGCACGAGCTCAACCAGCCGCTGGCCGCCGTGATGAGCAACGCTCAAGCCGGGCTGCGGATGCTTGCCGGCGGCGCTGCGCCCGCCGACCTCCAGGACATCCTCGCGGACATCGTCCAGGCCGATCAGCGCGCCGGCGACGTCATCCGGCGCCTGCGCGTCTGGCTCGGTCGCGATCGGCTGCAGCCGCAGTCACTCGACATCAATCAGGTGATCCGCGACGTCGAGCGCCTCATCCACAGCGAGCTCATCTTGCGCAACGTCAGACTGACGCTGACGCTGGATCCCGCACAACGGAACGTCTCGGCCGACCTCGTCCAGCTCCAGCAGGTGATTCTGAATCTCACCCTCAACGGGATGGAGGCCATGGATGGCATGCCGAGCCACGAACGGGTCCTGAGCATCCGGACGTCGTACGTCGGCGACGACGTGCACGTCGCGGTCAGCGATCACGGCCCCGGGATCGACGCCGGACACATGGACCAGTTGTTCGACGCCTTCTTCAGCACCAAGCCGACCGGCCTCGGCATCGGCCTCCGGATCTGCGCCTCGATCGTGACCGCTCACGGCGGCCGCATCTGGGCCGTCAACAACGACACCGGCGGCGCCACGTTCAGCTTCACGCTGCCGACAGACGCCCGCGCATGAGCACGACGGATCATTCCATCTGTGTCATCGACGACGATCCCGCGGTGCTCCGGGCGCTGACACGATTGCTGCGCGCATGCGGGTATCCCGTCCGCACGTTTCTGTCTGCGCAGGAATTCCTCGATGCCGGGCGCGGCGACGACGCCCGGATCGGCTGCCTGGTGGTCGATGTCCACATGCCGGGCATGTCCGGATTCGACTTGCAGGAGGCGCTCCACGCCGCCGGCCGGCCGCTGCCGGTGATCTTGATTACCGGTGCGAGCGACGCCAAGCTCCGCACGCGCGCGCTCACGAGTGGCGCGGCGGCGCTGCTCGAAAAGCCGTTCGGCGACGATGAGCTCATCGACGCGGTCCGGAAAGCGATGTCGGGGACGAGAGCGATGGAGGAAGCGGGTACGTCAGGGTACGTCTGGTACGACAGGTACGCAGGGTACGGCGGTACGGTAGGTACGGGGCGCGTACCCCTTCGTACCCACCGTACCTACGTACCTGTCGTACCCCGCGTACCCTTCGTACCCGTCGTACCTTTCGTACCCGCTTAGAAGTTCAACCTGAACACGAGCTGTCCCCGCCTCGGGTGCCGCTTGCCTGTCCGGTGATGCGGAACACGTTGGCGCTGTCGCTCGGCGTCGATCGTCTGGTTGAAGTTGATCGCGCGTGAACGCGTTGTAGACCTCGACGTTGAAGTCGAACGTCACGCGCCCCGTGAGGTTGAACTTCTTCACGAACTTGAAGTCGAACTCGCCGAACCAGTTGCCGTAGAAGAACAGGTCCGGCGCGCAGTCGTTGAAGAAGAGCGCCGTGCAGTTCGGGTTGCGCGGCCGGCGCGAAGTAGCGGCCCGACGGCGCGGACGCCCGCCGGGTAGCCGCCCGGCTGGGTCGGATCGCGTGCGTGTACGCCTGACTGCGTCTGGTCGGACGACGTCCTGCGGCATGTTCCACACGGTCGTCAGGCCGGTCACCGGATCCGTCGTGATCCGGATGTCCTTGAACAGCTTCTGGACGTCCTTCGTCGCGACATGCCGACGAAGCTGCGTGTTGGTCAGCCGGAACAGCGGCATCTGCATGCGGCCGCCGCCGGAGAACTGCCAGCCGCCGACGCACGCCGTCGAGCCACGGGTTCATGTCCGTGCCGAAGCGCTTGCCGCGGCCGACCGGCAGGTCCCACACCCACAGCACCGCGATCTTGTGCGGCACGCTCGTCGCCCGGCGCCACCGATCGGCGTAGTGCAGGTCGAGCTGGTTCAGGTCGTAGCGGCGGGCGTAGGTGTAGCTGCCCTGGATCTGCAGGCCCTTCGAGAAGCGGCGCCGCAGGTCGATCTGCAGCGAGTGGTACTTGCTGCCGCCGACGTTGCGTCATGACCGTCGGCTTCGTCGACGAGCGGGTTCATGACCCAGAAGTTCGTCGGCAGGCCCGCGGCGCGGCCGTTGGTCGCGCCAGGTGCCGCTGTTGCCGTCCGTACAGTTCGTCGGCGATGCCGATCGGATCGGCGAACAGCGGATCGAGGTCGTCGACCCACGTCGAGTTGGTGAACTGGGCGTCGTTGGCGTAGGCCGCGACCGTGTAGTTGGCCGGATTGCCGGCCTGCGACGCCGGCAGGCCCGCGAAGTGCGCGAGGAAGATCGGCAGCGGCTGCGTGCCCGTGCCCGGCCCGAAGTACGCGAACGTGCCGCCGCGGCCGGCCGCGACGTTGGCCAGCAGGTTGGCCTGCGCGAGCTTGAACTCGTCCTGCAGCCCGTTCTCGACGAAGTTCTCGTCGTTCCAGTCTTCCGTCGTCCCACGGCTTCTGGTTGCGGTTGCCGATGTAGCGGACTTCGACCGCCATGTTCGCGTCGAGCGCGCGCTGGAAGCCCGACCGTCCAGGAGTCCGTGTAGCCGCATCTGGATGTTCGGGTCGAAGATCGCGACGTCGTTGCTGGTCGCCGCGGTGATCGGGAACGTCGGCGTCTTCTGGAAGTCCGGCGGTCCGAGCCGGTTCTTCTCGCTGAAGAGCAGCGGCCAGCGTCTCGCCCGGCCGGCACGAGCGGGATAGCCGGTCGCCGCGGTGCCGCGCGTCGCCGGCGTCGTCGCGCCCGGGTTGCTGCCGAAGACGCCGGTGAACCGGTCGATGCGCTCGCGGTTGAACGAGCGGGTGAAGCCGCCGCTCAGCGACGGCCTGCTCGGGATCGCCGAGGAACTTCCGCCAGAACCCGTCCTGCACCGTTCGGCCGCTAGGTGATGCCGACGATCGGCGCGAAGTTGTTCTTGTCGATGTTGTAGCCGGTCGTTCCGGCGTCGTACGCCGTGTAGGTCGGGACCTGCGTCGGGTTGTTGAAGACGCCCGGGTTGAACATGTTGCACTGCCGCCCGCCGGGCCCGTCGCCGAAGCCCGACGGCCCGCACAGCGCTCTCGAGCGTCGACATCGTCCGCGTGCTCTTGGTCGGGCACCATCGGCATCTGCAGCTCGTAGCGCACGCCCAGCGTGAGCGTCATGTTCGGCTTCGACGCGCCAGGAGTCCGGACGCGTAGAAGCCGAACTCGTCCATCCGCTCGGCCTGCGTCAGCCGGCCGTTGTAGATGTACTCGGTGCCCTCGTCGTTCAGCCGGCCGGTGCCGCCGATCGACGAGACCCGGCCAGTCAGCAGCGCGTAGAGCGACCGCGCGTTGTTCAGGTCGCTGGTCGACGCGCCCGGGAAGTTGGTCGGTGGTGAACATGTCCCGCCGCCGGATCGTTCGTCGTGTTGAACCCGAGCGTGATCGTCGGCACCGTCGTCCAGTTCGTGATGCGTGTTCGAGATCCGCGTGAACGACCCGCCGAACTTGAAGCTGTGATTGCCCTTCAGCCAGTTCAGGTTGTCGTCGATGTTGAAGTTCGGCGTGTTGCGCGGCTGCGGGCTGTTCGAGTTGCCCGGCGCCGGGTTCGTGATCGCGCTGTTGTTCGGGCTGACCGGGAACCCGAGCGTCAGGAAGTAGCCGTCCTG
The DNA here is from genome assembly GCA_963816795.1 of uncultured Acidobacteriota bacterium. Lineage (GTDB taxonomy): Bacteria > Acidobacteriota > Vicinamibacteria > Vicinamibacterales > SCN-69-37 > CAWFLT01. Next base: position 140,765 of record CAWFLT010000017.1, read on the forward strand.
GTTCGTGAACATGTCCGGGCTGCTGTCGCCGAAGAAGTCGATCGGCGACGACTGCCAGCCGAAGAGCACTTCGTTCACCAGGTTCGACTCGAGCGTCGACCGCAGCGTGCGTCGATCCGGTCGTCCGGTACGAGTTCTGGTGCGCCCAGGCCGGGAAGCCCGGGAACGTCGGGTCGGCGTTGTTCAGCGTGTCCGGGCTGTCCTTGAAGCGCTGCAGGTAGTACGTGCCCGACAGCCGATGCCGCGTGCGTCAGGTTGACGTCGACGCGCGTCGTCGGCGAGTTGCGCGTCGAGGCGACGTCCACGAGGTAGTTGAACGTCGCGGTGTTGAGGTTGGTCGCGGTGTCGTTGATCGTGCCGGTCGTCTTGCGTCGCGGCGTCGATCGCTGGAGCAGCGCCGCGACGGTCGGATCCATCGCGCGCGATCTGGCCGTTCGCCGCCGCCAGCTGCGAGCACGTTCACCGTGGTCGGGTTCGTCCGTGTTGTAGCGTGAAGTCGCCGGCGAGCGCCGTCGGCCGCAGGACCGTGCGCGCCGCGCGCCACCTGGTTCGGCGTCCACGAGATCTCTTCGTTGAAGAAGAAGAACGCCTTGCCGCGGCCGTCCACGACCCTGGGAATCACGATCGGGCCGCCGACGCTGCCGCCGAACGTGCTGACCGTCGCGCGCGGCCGCGGCAGCCCGTTCAGCCGGTTGAAGAACGTGTTCGTGTTGAGCGACTTGTGCTGGAAGTACTCGTAGCCGGTGCCTCTGGTAGCTGGTTCGTGCCCGACTTGGTCACGAACCGCACCTGCGTCGCGCCCTGCGCCGAGCTGTCGGCGCCGGCCGTCGCCGTCGTGAGCGTCACTTCTTCGACGGCGTCCAGACGCGGCGTGACCATCGTGAAGAAGCCGTCGCCCGACTGCAGGTTGTTGCTGGTGCTGACGCCGTCGATCGTGATGTTGATCGTGTTCTGCGGCAGCCCGCTGATCGTCGAGCCGCGGGCGTTCGCGCCGCCGGTGTCGACGCCGGGCAGGAAGACGAGGAAGTCGAGCGCGTTGCGGCTGCGCGCGGCACGCTCTTGATGAACTCGCCGCTGATCGTCGAGCTGACGGTCGGCGATTCGACGCGCACGAGATCGGTCGGCGTCGAGACGGTGATTTCCTCGGTCAGCCCGCCGATCTGCAGCGTCGTCGTGATGTTCGCCGGCTGGTTGCCAAGGAGACGCACGTCGGTGTGCGTCATCTTCTTGAAGCCGGACATCTCGACGGTCACCGTATAGGTCCCGACGTTCATGTTCGGGAACGAGTACAGACCCTGCCCGTTCGTCACCGCGGTCTGCGAGATCTTCGTGGCGATGTTGGTCACCGTCACCGTGGCGCCTGGCAGGACGCCGCCGTCGGCGTCCTTGACGATTCCTGACAACGACGTCGTCGACGCCGCACCCTGTGCGAACGCGAACGACGTCATACACACAAGACTGGCGACAAACACCGCCAGCCTCAAGAGCACTTTGCGCATTGCTCCACTCCCCCTGTTCCCTCCGCCGCCCGGCCCGGCGGCGAAGGCAGTGACACCAAATTGTTGTCTGAGCGATTGCCGCACGCAGAAACTACTCTCGATGGGACGAGCGGGTCAATGGGCTTGACAAGCCGCGTGCTGAGCGTGATGGCGTCTGGTATCCTGCGAGCTCTGGAGGCCCCAATCAGCCGTTGGTCCCAGCTCGCTGTTGCCGCGTGCCTGACCGCGACCGTGGCCCTGCCTGGGGCGCAGGCCCCGGCCACGCCCGGGGCGCCGGCTCCGATCGCGCTCGACTTCCTGGCCCTGGGACCTGATGGCCTCCCGGTCCCCGACCTCACGGCCGATCAGCTTCAGTTGCGGGTGGACGGTCGCGCTCGCACCGTCCAGACCCTGAGGTATGTCACGGTCGACGACCGCCGCGCCGGCCCCGCCGCGCCGAGACCAGACCCGCCCTATGCCACCAACGTCGTCACGGATCTGGTGCCGGCCGGCCGGGCGCTCGTGATCGCGGTCGAGGACGAGTCGCTCGACATCGGCCGCGAGCGACTGCTGCGCGAGGCGGTGGCGATGCTCCTGACCTCGCTCACGCCGCGGGATCGGGTGGCGGTCGTGACCTTGCCGCACGGCGGCCTCAAGGTCGATTTCACGACGGATCACGCGCTGGCCATCAAGGCGATCGAGGCGATCACGGGACAGGCGCCCCGGACCGAAAGCGACACCGACGCCGCTTGCCGCACCCGCGACACGCTGCATGGGTTGACGGGACTGCTTCACGATCTCGCGGGCGGCGAGGGACCGACGACGGTGCTGTTCTTCTCGATGGGGATGGTCGGGCCATCTCAGATGGTCTTGCCGGCGGCGGGCGCGCCCGGGCAGGCGACGCCGGTGATCGGCCGCTGCACGCTGCTGCCGGAATCCTTCACGAAAGCCGGGGCCGCGGCCGAAGCGGCGCGGGCCAATTTCTACGTCGTGCGCCCCGACACCGCGGCCCCCGGGCCCGGCCGCCTCGAGGGCCTCGAAAACCTCGCCGGCGTCACCGGCGCCACGCGTCTCTCGCTTGGCGCCGCGTCGGAGATCGCGCTGAGCCGCGTCGCGCGGGAGACCGCCGGCTACTACATGGCGACGTTCACACCGGGCGCCGACGAGCAGGACGGTCTCGGCCATCGGCTCGATCTCCGCACCACCCGCACCGGCGTTCAGATCCGCGCGCGATCGACCGTGGCGATCGCCAAACCCGGTCTGGCGGCGCCGGTCTCACGGCATGCACGCGACCTGCTGCGCGAGGGCCGCGTCCTCCGCGAGCTGCCGCTTCGGGTCGCCGCGTATGCGTCTCGTGGCGTAGGGGATCGGCTGCGCATCGTCACCCTCGCCGAACCGCTGGAGCCGGCGGTGACGTTGACGTCTGCGGCCGTCGGTCTGCTCAACTCGAAGGGACAGCTGGTCGCCCAGTGGTCATCGACCGACGCGGACCTCACGAGCCGCTTGATTCAAGCCGGCCTGCTGGCGCCGCGCGGTTTCTATCGCGTGCGTGCCGTCGCGGTCGACACCGCCGGCCGCCGGGGCACCGCCGACTACGAGCTCGACGCGGCCCTCACGCCGGCCGGTCCGCTCTTGTTGAGCTCGCTCGTGGTCGGTCTCTCGCGCGACGGGCGTTTCGTGCCGCGGCTGGAGTTCGGCACCGAGGCGTCCGCCATGGCCCAGCTCGAGATCTACGGCGGCGCCGCCGGAACGGCGGTTGGCGCCCTGCTCGAACTGAGCGACGGCGCCAGCGGCAAGCCGCTGCTCGCCGTGCCGTTGATTCTCGAAGCGACCGCCGATCCCGATCGCTTCACGGCCAGCGGCATCATCCCGCTCGGGGCGTTGCCGCCAGGTGACTACGTCGCGCGCGCAATCGTCGAGCAGAAGGGACAGCCGGCTGGGCGAACGGCGCGGACGATTAGGAAACGTTAAGGGCATTTTCCAAGCGCGTAGCGCGGATTGGGCTGCAATCCGCGTGCAGTTGGCGGGCCCCAACCCGGCCCGCCCTACGTACGAGGCCTCTCCTTCTCTGGCTCCGACACAAACCTGTATCCGACGCCGCGTGCGGTCAGCACATGCCGCGGCCGTGACGGCTCGTCTTCGACGTATTTGCGCAGGCGCGCGATGAAGTGATCGATGGCGCGGGTGTCGGTGTCCTCGCGCAGGTTCCAGACGTCTTCCAGCAGCCGCTTGCGAGAGACGATCTGGCCGTCGCGCTCGATGAGATAGCGCAGCAGATTCGCTTCCATCAACGTCAAGTGGTGCGTGCGCGTGCCGACGTGCAGCAACTGCGCGTCGAAATCGATCGTCCGGCCGGCAAACGTATACAGGTCACGCCGGGGCTTCGCGCCCGGTTGCCCGGAGACCCGGCCCTCGGCGAGCCAGGCCCGGCGCCGCAGCAATGAGTTGACGCGGGCGACGAGGATTGCCAGGTCGAATGGCTTCGGCAGGTAGTCGTCGGCGCCGGCTTCGAATCCGCGCAGGACGTCCTCAGCCCGCCCGCGCGCGGTCAGCATGAGAATCGGCGTGTGGTCGCCGCGCGATCGCAGGCGCGAAGCGACGTCGAAGCCGTCCATCGCCGGCAGCATGACGTCGAGGATGATGCAGTCGACCGGCACGCCGTGGACATCGATCGCCTCGAGGGCGGCCTCTCCCGAATCGACGACGGTCACGCGGTGACCTTCGGCTTCAAGATTGAACCGCAGTCCGGAGGCGATGTGCGGCTCGTCCTCGACGACCAGCAAGGCCGGCATCGGATTCAGCCCGCGCTCGGAGGCGCCGCCGGCAGTTCGAGATAGAACGTCGTCCCGTGGCCGAGCCCGCCGCTCGTCGCGTAGGCGCGGCCGCCGTGACGGCGGGCCACGGTCTGGACGATGAACAGTCCGAGACCCGTGCCGTGCAGCCGGCGAGTCAACGGACCGGGCACTCGATAGAAGCGATGGAAGATGCGCTTGATCTCCACCGGCGATAGTCCCACGCCGCCGTCCGACACGCTGACGCGCGCGCGCGGGCCATCCCGCGTCACCGCCACATCGACGTCCACGCGATCGCCGGAGTACTTCACCGCGTTGTCGAGAAGGTTCATGATCGCGCTCGAGATCTCGTGCTCGTCGCCGATGACTTCGACAGGAGCGTCGGGCACAGCGGCGGCCGGAGCACAGCGCATCGCGTCGGCCGCCACGCCAAGTTGCGCGCGTCCCAGGGCCACCGTCTGTTCGACAATGGCGCGCAGATCGATCCGCGCCTGCTGGAGGGGCGCACGCGCTGCCTGTTTCGTTCGGAGCACCTGGTCGACGACCCGCTGCAGCCGCGCGCTGTCTTCGAGCATCAGGTCGTAGAACTCACGCCGGGTCGTGTCGTCGATGCGTTCTTCACGGGCCCGCAGCGTCTCGAGGTGGAGCCGAATCGACGTCACGGGGCTCTTGAGCTCGTGCGTCACGGCATTGACGAACGCGTCGTGCTGTTCGTTGCGGCGGATCTCGCGCACGAGGAACGTGGTGTTGAGGATCAGGCCAGTGATGATCGCGGCAAAGACGATGACGCCGAGCAGGAGCGGCACGACGTCGCGCCACGTCAGCACGACCCATCCCACATTCAGCGCCGCGGCCAGCACGACGAGACTGACCCCGAACGTCACGAAGAACGCGATCGCGCCACGGCGCCCGGGAGCGACGCTCATCGGATCAGGATAGCGGACAAGAAGAACGAGGGCACGGAGAAGAGCTAGAGATCACGGAGAAGAGCGAAGTGGACGCCCCGCCCGAGGCGTAGGGATGGGGCCCGCGCCTGTGATCAAAGTGGACACCCCGCGCCGCGCTGCCGGCGCGGGCTCGAGGCGTGGGGGTGGGGCCCCACGCCCCAAGAATATGAGACGCCCGCCGAACCTGCCTCGCCAACCCGAGGAGCTCGAGGGCGCGGATATGCAGGTAATTGATGTCGATTTCGTACCACGCCAGGCCGTGCGCCGCCGACGTCGGATGTGCGTGATGGTTGTTGTGCCACCCTTCACCGAAGGTGACGAGCGCCACCCACCAGTTGTTTCTCGAGTCGTCCCGGGTCTCGAACCGGCGCGAGCCCCAGAGGTGGGTCGCCGAGTTGATCAGCCACGTGGCGTGCAGCCCCAGCGTGGTGCGAAGAAAGACCCCCCAGAGCACCCAGGTCCACCCGCCGATCGCCAGCAGCACGAGGCCCAGCAGCGTCAGCGGCACCCAATGAAACCGGTCGATCCAGACGTGCACGGGATCCCGGGCGAGGTCGGGCGCGTACCTCGCGATCACGCGCCGATCGTGGCGGTCGTGATCGCCGAAGAGAATCCAGCCCATGTGAGCCCAGAACCGGCCGTGGCGCGGCGTGTGCGGATCGAGATCGGCGTCAGAGTGCTGGTGATGCCGGCGGTGGGTGGCGACCCAGAACAGCGGCCCGCCTTCGAGCGCGAGCGTGGCGCAGACCGTGAACGTGTACTCGAGCGCTTTCGACGTCACGTAGGAACGGTGCGTCAGCAGCCGGTGGTACGAGAGCCCGATGCCGAAGACCAGCGAGACGTAGTACGTCACGAGCAGGACCGCGAGCCCGGACCAGGAAAAGTTGAAGAGCGCGATCACGGCGCCCACGTGGAACAGGATCATTGCAGTCGTCGTGACCCATGAAAGGGCGGCATAACGTGAGCGCGTTCGCATCGTTCTCCATCTGCTGGCGCCCCGGCGCGCGAGCTGAAAGCCAACATAACAGCCCTGCGACACGCCCGAATGTGAGTGTTCGGTAAGAGTTCATTCCGCGTTACACTCGCCGCGGGTCCAGAATGCATCGCTCCCTGCCCGTCATTCGCCGCCGTGCTCGCGATCTTCGTCGTCGCCGGCGTCATGGCCGAGTCGGGCGGCGGGCAGGCGACACCCACTGCCAAACCGCCGCAGATCGACCGCATCTACACCCTCGAAGCGACGATGGTCGGGTATCGCGGCGTCGGCGGCGAGATCGACGGCGTGCGCAATCCGGTGCTGTGGGCCCGCACGGGCGAGACGGTGCGGATCACCCTCACGAACGGCGAGCTGATGGTGCACGACATCGCGCTCGACAAGCTCGGCGTCAAGAGCCCGCAGATCCTCGACAAGGGCGCGACGACGAACATCACGTTCAAGGCGGAGCAAAGCGACACGTATTTCTGCTCGGTGCCGGGACATCGGCTCGCCGGCATGGAAGGGCGGCTCGAAGTTACGGACGAACTGCGGACCCGATCCGAAGGCGTGTCGCCGGCCGGCAGCGCCGGTCCGCTGAACCTCGATTTCGAGACCGGGACGCTGGACGGGTGGCGGGCAACGGGCGGCGCGTTCGTCGTCGCGAAAGAAGACAGCACGCGGACCGGATATCAGGGCAGTTACTGGGTCAGCAGCCGCGCGACGGGCGGCGCGGGCAAGGGCACGCTCTCGTCGGCGCCGTTCCGGATCACCCATCCGTACGCGAGCTTCCTCGTCTCCGGCGGCGCGTTCGCGAGCACGCGTGTCGAGCTCGTGCTGGCCGACGGCGACAAGGTGATCTACACGATCACGGGGGCCGACCAGGCCGCGTTCCGTCCGGCCGTGGCCGATCTACGGCCGTACGCCGACCGCGAGATGTACGTCCGGCTCGTGGACGACGAGACGGGCGCGTCGACGGCGACCTACATCCGGGAGCATCCGTGGGCGCACCTGAGCTTCGATCACTTCCGGTTTCACGCGACGCGGCCGTTCTTCGCGGCGGAGATCACGCCGGCTGACATCACGGTCCTGCCGCCGATGGACCCGGTGCCGAATGCGGGGCTCTCCCCCGCCGACGCGGCGCGCGCCATGCGGTTGCCCCCGGGCTTCTCGGTGAAGCTCGCGGCGTCGGAGCCCGATGTGGTGCGACCCATCGCGTTCACGCTGGACGATCGTGGCCGGCTCTGGGTCGCGGAAGCGCACACCTATCCAGTCCGCGCGCCGGAGGGCAAGGGCCGCGACCGGATTCTGATTCTCGAAGACACCAACGGCGACGGCACGCTCGACCGCCGGAAGGTCTTCATTGAAAATCTCAATCTGGTCAGCGGGCTCGAGGTCGGTTTCGGGGGCGTGTTCGTCGGCGCGCCGCCGACGTTGCTCTTCATCCCGATCAACGACTCGACCGACCTGCCTGCCGGGCCAGCCGAAGTGTTGCTCGACGGTTGGGGCTTTCAGGACACGCACGAAACGCTGAATACGTTCACGTGGGGACCCGACGGCTGGCTCTACGGCACGCAGGGCGTGTTCACCAACTCGAACGTCGGCCGGCCGGGCGCGATCGACGCCGAACGCACGCGGATGAATGCCGGCGTGTGGCGCTACCACCCGACCAAACGCACGTTCGAGATCTTCGCTGAGGGCACGAGCAACCCGTGGGGCCTGGCGTTCAACGACTACGGCCACGCGTTCACGACCGCGTGTGTGATCGAGCACCTCTATCACGTCATTCCCGGCGCGAGATACAAGCGCCAGGCCGGCCGCCACTTCAATCCGAACGTCTACGACGACATCAAGACGATGGCCGATCACGTGCACTGGGTCGGCAACCGCGGCCCGCACGCGGGCAACAGCCGGTCCGGCACGGCCGGCGGCGGCCATGCCCACGCGGGGGCGATGATCTACCTCGGCGGCGACGGCTGGCCCAGGGAGTACCGCGACACGATCTTGATGAACAACATCCACGGGTTCCGGACGAACGCCGACCGTCTGGAGCGCAGAGGATCCGGGTACACCGCGTCGCACGCGGCCGACTTCCTGATGACCAACGACTCGTGGAGCCAGATGCTCAATTTCCGATACGGTCCGGATGGATCCGTGCACGTGATTGACTGGTACGACAAGAACCAGTGTCACAGCACCAATCCGGACCTGCATCAGAGGACGCTGGGGAGGATCTTCAAGATCAGCCATGAGTCGGAGCGGCGCGACGCGCGTGGATCTCGCGAGACTTTCGTCAGAGCAGCTCGTCGATCACCAGCTCAACCGCAACGACTGGTACGTCCAGCACGCGCGCCGGATCCTCCAGGAGCGCGGTCCGGACGCGACCGTCCACGCGCGCCTCAAGCGGATGTTGCGCGAGCAGACTGACCCGACCCGCAAACTTCGAGCGATCTGGGCGCTGCACGTCACCGGCGGCCTGACGGAGGACGACCTGCTGCAACTGCTCGCGGCCGAAAGCGACTACGTGCGGAGCTGGGCCGTGACGCTCGCCGTCGAGGCGAAGAACCCATCGGCCGCCATGCTGCGCCGCTTCGCCGGCCTGGCCTACGCGGATTCGTCGCCGCTCGTGCGCCTCGCGCTCGCCAGCGCACTGCAGCGAGTGCCGGTCGCCAGCCGCTGGGACATCCTGACCGGCCTGCTCACGCACGGCGAAGATGCGACGGATCAGAACCTGCCGCTCATGTACTGGTACGCGGCCGAGCCAGTCGTCGAGACCGGCATGAGCCGGGCGCTCGGCTTGTCGGTCGAGTCCAGACTGGCGGCCCTCTTCCCGTTCACCGTCCGCCGGATTGCCGCGAGCGGCACGCAGGACGCGCTTCGGGTGCTGGCCGATCGGCTCGGGCGAACTGACGACGTCGCGCAACAGAAGGAGCTCGCGAACGGGATCCAGACGCTCGTGAATAGACGGTAGAGCAGGTGCTAGGTGCTAGGTGCTAGGTGCTAGGTGCTGGGTGCTAGGTGCTGGGTGCTCGCGGGTGCTGGGTGCTGAGCGTCCGGCGAGCGTAGCCCGCGACGCTCAGGATGCGGCGCTGAGCGTCCGGCGAGCGGGGGTGAGGCCCCGCGAGCCACTAAGGAAGTGGCGGCTACCGAAGACCGCGAGGTACAACGATGAGGATCGTGCTGACAACTGCTTCGATCGCAGTCGGCGTGGTCGCACTGACCGGCCAAACGCACTCAGGCGCCGAGCGCGTTCACGCGGATCCATCTGCACGACCAGTTCTGGAGTGAAGGCGCCACCGCCGGCGATCTGAACAACGACGGCGTCAAGGACGTCGTCGCCGGACCGTGGTGGTGGGAAGGACCGTCGTTCACAAAGCGCCATGAGTACTATCCGGCGAAGACGACGTTTCAGTTGAAGCTGGGCGCGATGACCGCGGTCACGGTGCCGGGGTTCGAGGGTGGGTTGGGCAAGGAAAACAAGTACTCCGACAATTTCTTTGCCTTCGTCATCGACTTCAACCGCGACAAGTGGAACGACATTCTCATCATCGGCTTCCCCGGCCAGGCCACCGCGTGGTTCGAGAATCCCAAAGGCAAGGACGCGCATTGGGTGCGTCACCAGGTCTTCGATCAGACCGATAACGAGTCGCCGACGTTCGCGGATCTGACGGGCGACGGCAAGCCCGAGCTCATCTGCATCACGAAGGGCCAGTACGGCTATGCCGCACCTGATTGGAATCGCCCCGAGGCGCCTTGGGTGTTTCATCAGATCTCGCCCAACAACAAGTACGGCAACTTCACGCACGGTCTGGGCCTGGGTGACGTCAACGGCGACGGGCGCGCCGACCTGATCGAGAAGGACGGCTGGTGGGAACAGCCGGCGGCGCTTGCCGGCGATCCGGTGTGGAAGTTCAACAAACAGCCGTTCGGGTCCGGCGGATCGCAGATGTACGCCTACGACGTCAACGGCGACGGCCTGAACGACGTCATCACCGGCCTCGCCGCACACGCGTTCGGCCTGGCGTGGTTCGAGCAGTACAAGGAAGGCGGCGCGATCAGGTTCCGCGAGCACGTCTTCATGAACAAGGACCCGAAGGAGAACAAGTACGGCGTCAAGTTCTCCGAGCTGCACGCCATCGATCTCGTCGACATGGACGGCGACGGACTCAAGGACATCGTCACCGGCAAGCGCTTCTGGTCACACGGACGCACCGGCGATCCCGATCGAAATGACGCGGCGGTGCTCTACTGGTTCAAGCTCGTCCGCCAACCCGACAAGACCGTGGACTTCGTGCCCCATCTGATCGACGACGACTCCGGCGTCGGCGTCCAGGTCGTCGCCACGGATATCAACGGCGACAACAAACCCGATGTCGTCGTCGCGAACAAGAAGGGCGCGTTCGTCTTTCTGCGGAAGCTATAAAAACCGCTCGTCACGCTACGCGCGCTGTCAAAAAAGCTTCAACGTGAAGGTCGTGAAGAAGACTACTTCGGAATTTGATGGCCGCGTCAACCAGGAGTCAAGGCTGCTGGCCGCGCCACGCGGTCGACGAGCGAAGCTCATGAAGCGGTCGCGCTGTCCGTACCCCACGGCTGTTGCGCCTCCGCCGTATTGTCCCCGACGCTGAAGCGCGTGAATGTCAAGTGACCCGCGACCCGGAGTCCACGAATGCAGCGGAGCCGCTTCACGTGCTTCGCTGTCGGATCCGCCGTGGCGCGGCCAGAAGCCCTGAGCCCGGGTTGACGCGGCCAGTAAACCAAACTTGGCCTTTCTTCACGCCCTTCACGTTGAGCTTTTGGCAGTTTCCGCAGCGGCGCTGGCTTTACTCACTGGCGTGGGGCCCCACCCCCACGCCTCGGGCGCTCAGCGCTGCGCGCTTCGCGGTGTCGCCGGTCTAGCTCGTTACGTCTTCGCCGGCGCTGTCCCCCGCCACTTGTTGATCTGCCGCACGAGCAGGAAGATCGTGAACGCGATCACGAGAAACTCGATCACGGTGTTGAAGAACTGTCCGTAGGCGACGACGGACCCGACCTTCTTCGCGGCCTCGAGGTCCAGGCCGGCGGCCTGACCGGCGAGCGGCACGTACATGTTCTTGAAATCCACCCGCCCGAGGCCGATCGACAGCAGCGGCATGATGACGTCGGTGACGATCGAGTTGACGATCTTGCCGAAGGCCGCGCCGATGATCACGCCGACCGCGAGATCGAGCGCGTTGCCTTGATTGACGAAGGCTTTGAACTCCTTGAGCATCAGTCCTCCTCGAATGTGACCGTGGTGGCGTAGGCGGCCCGGCGGACGCGATCAAGATGCGAAAGTTCTGTCGGACTTTCTTCTGAACGCTTTCCGGGAAGACGGTACGGGCGGATCCTACACCGAGAACCACGACGGGTCCGGCCCGATGGCCGGCGGCTCGCTCGTCCCCACTCCACGACATCGTCCATGAACTTTTCCCGAACGCTGACAGTCGCATGCCTGTTACTCCTCGCCGCGCCAGCCGCGGCGCTCGCCGATACGCTCGGCGGTAAGATCACCGACAAGTCCGGCGGCGTTCTGCCAGGGGCAAGCGTCCGCGTGACGAATATCGCCAGCGGCGAACAGCGGACGGTGCTCGCTGACGCGGCCGGTCGCTACACCGTCGATCAACTGGCCCCCGGCACCTACGTGGTGGCCGTTGCCCATCCCGGTTTCTCCGAGGCCTCGCGCACCATTGTCCTCACCGCGACTGAGACGGCCGCGACGGCCGACTTCGTGCTCGAGATCGGGTCGCTGTCGTTTCCCGTGGACGTCACCGCGATGCGCGGCGCGCGGGATCCCGCCGTGATTCCGCTCCGCACCGACACGCTGACGAACGACACCCTCAAACGCGCGGTGCCGGTGAGCACGGGCGACGCGCTGGTGCTCGCGCCAGGCGTCACGCCCGTCGGGAATGGCCCGTTCCAGGTGCGGCCGCGGCTGCGCGGGCTCGACTCGACGCGCGTGCTCGTGCTGATCGACGGCGAGCGGCTCAACAACGCGCGGACGGCCACCGACCGCGCCGGCGTCGAGGTCGGCCTGGTCGCCGTTGACACCATCGACGACGTCGAGGTGCTCGGTGGCGCCGGCTCGGTGCTCTACGGGACCGACGCCCTCGCCGGCACGATCAACATCATCACGAACCGCGCCCGCTACTCGTCGTTACGCCAGTTCAATATGGGATTCGACGGGATGTACAGCTCGAACGAGAACGGCCGCCGCGGCACCGTCCTGCTGGGCGTCTCCGACAAGCGGTGGGCGGTCTCCTTCATGGGCGGCAGCGAGCACTTCGATGCCTACCACTCAGGCAAGGATTTCGAGGAGACGTCGGTGCCGTTCTTCAGTGACGGCACGCTGAGGCAGGCCGACACGATCGACGACAATTTCGGCTTCACGTTCCGCGCCTTTCCCGAGTCGTTCAACGCGCCGTTCACGCGCACGTCCGACCTCGTCCCACGTTCCGGAGCGAGCGCCTCGACGATCAATCTGTCCGCGATCGCGTTGGTGCGTCCATCGCAGGAGCTGCAGGTCCGCTACCAGCGGCGTCACGCGTCCGACGTCGGCTTTCCAGACTTCGAACAGCCGTACTTTTTCCAGTCGATCGCGCTGCCGTGGAGCAATCTGGACAAGTTCTCGGCGTCCTACGCGTTCACGGACGTGACGCCGTGGTTGAAGCGCGTGTCGGTCTCCGCCTACTTCCAGCAGCAGGATCGATTGCTCCGCAACGACGTGCCGGTGCAGTTTCCCGTGCCGACCAATCCCACGTTCTTCCCGATCAACGTGTTCCGCCTCGACATCCTCAGCCAGACGCGCCAGCAGGTGTGGACGCCCGGCCTCGATCTCCAGGCCAACATGCAACTGCGGCCCGGCAACGTCCTGACTGCCGGCCTGACGCTCTTCCGCGACCGCAGCGAAGACGAACGCACGACGGTGACGCAGATGTCGCTCATCGGGAACGTCGCGCTCGGCGCCCGCGGACCTGCGGCCACCGTCTTCCCGCAGCCGGTCCCGCTCGGCGGTCCGGTCACCGAGGCTCCGGTGCGAGTCCCCGACGCGTCGTTCCGCGATCTCGCGCTGTTCGTTCAGGACGAGTGGGCGATCTCGCCGATCGTCCGGCTGAGTGGCGGCCTGCGCGTCGACGGCTACCGCGTCACCACGGATCCGACGCCTGGCTACGACGTCGCGAGTCTCGTCGCCGGCGCGGTACCGCCGATCGACCCGGCCACCCTCCCCAATGTCGCGGGCGAGCGGATCAGCCGCACGGCGGTGACTGGCGAGGCCGGCGTCGTCGTCGCGGTGAGCCGTCCGGTGAGCCTCTTCGCCCACTATGTGCGGAGCTACCGTCATCCGAATCTCGAGGAGTTGCTGTTCTCGGGCCCGGCGACGGCCGGCAACATCGTGCCGAACATCGGCGTCGAGCCGGAGACGGGACACAACGTCGATGTCGGCGCCAAGTTCCGCCTCGGCAACTCGGCCGGCTCGGTTGGGTATTTCATCAATCGGTACGCGAACTTCATTTCGACTGAAGAGGTGGCCGACTCACCCGAGGGGTCGATCTCGCAGGCGATGAACCTCGCGGCGGTGCGGATTCAGGGAATCGAGGCCGCTGGCGAAACACAGTTCGTTGCCGGCGGGCTGACCTGGTCACCGAACGCCTCGATCGCGTGGACGTCCGGCACGGTACTCTCCGGGACGACGCCCCTGACCGGCGTGTCGCTCGACGGCGAGCCGCAGGACAACATCTCGCCGTTCAAGTTCGCCGGCACGCTGCGCGTCGGCGATCGATCCGACCGGTGGTGGGCGGCCTACGGTGTGCGTTCGATGGCGAAAATCTCACGCGTGTCGCCGCTGCTGTCCGAATCGCCGTTTCTCATCGCCCAGGACCTGCTTGGGCTCGACGGCTTCGCCGTGCAGCGTGTGGCCGCCGGCTACAACTGGCGGGCTGGACGTCAGCGGCTCGGGCTGACCCTCTCGGTCGACAATCTGACCGACCGCTTCTACCGCGAGCAGTTCCAGTTTGCGCCGGCGCGGGGCCGTTCCGTGACGCTGGCGGTCAATGTCAGGGGCGTAAAGTAAAGTAATAGCCCTGACCCCCTACATCGTCATCGCTCTGCTGATTCTGGCGAATGCCCTCTACGTCGCCGCGGAGTTCGGCGCGGTGGGCGTACGGCGCAGCCGCGTCCGGCGCCTCGCCGAGGACGGCAACGTGCTCGCGCGCTGGCTGCTCCCGAACGTGGAGACGCCGGTGGCGCTGGACCGGTACGTCGGCGGCTCGCAGATAGGCATCACCCTCTCGAGCCTGGTGTTGGGTGCGTACGCCCAGGCGACGGTGACCCCGACGTTGGCCCCGATGGTTGAGCGCTGGCTCTCCTTGGAGCCGGCGACCGCGTGGTCGGCCGCGACGATTCTCGATGCTGACCGTGCTGACGGCGACGCAGCTCGTCGTTGGCGAGCTGGTGCCGAAGGCGCTGGCGCTTCAGCATCCGACCGAGACGGCGTTGTGGACGGTGGCGCCGATGCTCGCATCGGTGTGGATCTTCCGGCCATTTCTCGCGCTGTTGAACGGGTCGGCCACGCTGATCCTCAGAGTGTTCGGGACGCGGATGGACGGGCACCGGCATCTGCATTCGCCGGAAGAGATCGAGCTGCTGATCGCGGAGAGCCGCGACGGCGGTTTGCTCGAGCCGGAGGAGCAACAGCGGCTGCATCGCGCTCTGCGACTGACCCGCCGTACCGCGCGCGACCTGATGGTGCCGCGCGAGAAGCTCAGCGCGCTGCCGATCGATGCCCCATGGGATGACGTCGTGCGCATTGTCACCGCCACCCCATTCAGCCGGCTGCCCATCTACCGCGGCACGCTCGATCAAGTCGTCGGCATGCTGCGCGTCAAGGATCTCGTGCAACGGTACGTGACCGATGGTCCGCAGCCGCTCGATCGGCTGATGCGGCCGATTCAGCATCTACCGGAGACGTTGACGGCCGATCGGGTGATCGCGCTCCTGCGCGAACGGCGCGCGCACCAGGCAGTCGTCGTGGACGCCGGCGGCCGCGCCGTCGGTCTCATCACCATTCAGGACCTGTTAGGCGAACTGCTCGGACCGCAGGCGGTGGCAGCGGGAGCGGGCCGGCCATGATGATCGCCGCCGTCCTGCTCGTCTGCCTGGTGCTGGTTGCCGCCAACGGCGTCTTCGTCGCCGCCGAGTTTGCGCTGCTGGCGGCCCCGCGACCCGCGATGGAGCAGCGGGCGGCGCGCGGCGAGCCGTTCGCCCGGCGGGTGCTGCGGCTGCTGAGATCGCCGGCCCTCCAGGATCGTTACATCGCGACGTCGCAGCTCGGCATTACCATCGCGAGCCTCGGTCTCGGCATGTACGGCGAGCACGCGCTCGCGACGCTGCTCGAGCCGCACACCGGCGAGATCGGGATCATCAGCCGCGGCGCGCTCGCCGGGACGATCGCGATCGGCGTCCTGACCGTGGCGCACATCGTGATCGGCGAAATGGTTCCCAAGGGCCTGGCGCTCCAGCACCCGGAGGCGGTGGTTCGCTTCACGGCGTTGCCGATGCGCCTCACGCTCGTCGCGCTGTATCCGCTCGTGAAGCTGTCGAGTATTGCGGCCAGGCTGTTCCTGCGCCTCGTCGGCATCACGCGACAGGAGAACACGCACGAACGGCTTTACACCCCCGAGGAGCTGCAGCTCATCGTCGCTGAGAGCGAACACGGCGGCGCCCTCCGCGGCGAGGCCGGCCGGATCCTGCACGAACTGTTCGAATTCGGCGATCTGACCGCCGCTCAAGTGATGGTGCCGCGCGTTCGCGTCGATGGGATTCCGCTCGGCGCGACCCCGGAGGCGCTTCGTCAGATCGTCTCAGAGCGCCGCCACACGCGCTATGCGGTTTATGACGGCGATCTCGATCACATCGTCGGCATGCTGCACGTGAAGGACCTGCTCCGCCGGCTGCTCCAGAACGAACGGGTCACGACTGCCGAGCTCAGGCGGCTTCCGATCGTGCCCGAGACCGCGACGCTCGACAGCGTGCTCGAGACGATGCAGCGGTCGCAGTCGCACATGACCGCGGTCGTCGATGAACACGGCGGCACGGCGGGGATCATCACGCTCGAGGACCTGTTCGAGGAGGTCGTCGGCGAGATCGACGAGGGCGTGCCGGCGGCGCCGCCGATCCTGCCCGATCCAGACGGATCGGCTCGCGTCGCCGGTACCCTGCGCCTCGACGAGCTCGGCCGATACTTCCATCTCGATCTCGAACATGACGACGTCGAAAGCGTCAGCGGGCTCGATTCTGGCCCGGCTGGGACGAATGCCAGTCGTCGGCGACGTCGTGGAGTACGGGCGGATCCGGCTGCAAGTCACGGCCACTCGAGGCCGTGGTGTGCGCGAGGCACGTGCACGGTTGATATGACGAGGACATCGGGTGTCGTTTTCGCGGTTCCCGGAAAACGACACCCGAGGTCTTTTCTCTCGCGCTCTTCCTCTCCCTCGCACAGGCGCCCGCCCTCGATTCCGGCCTCGACCTTGTCTTTTTCGATCGGACGGTGAGGCCTCAGGATGATCTCTACCGGTTCGTGAACGGCGGGTGGATCGATCGCACGGTGATTCCGGACGAGCGCGTGACGTTCACCGCAGCCACCGAGGTCGCCGAGGCCGTGGACGCAGACCTCCGCGCCATCATCGAGGCGATCGCCGGGATGCCCGGACGCCGCCCGGGTTCCCCGCTCCAGCAGATCGGCGACCTCTACACGAGCCTGTTGGACGAACGCGCGATCGAGGAGCGCGGCGCTGCCCCGCTGGCGCCGGTGCTCCAGCGGATCGACGCGATCCGCACGGCCGCCGATCTCGCGCGAGAGGCGGGCCTGCTGTCCTCGACCAGCACGGCCGGGCCGTTCTTCACGTCGGTCGGCGCCGATCCTTCACGGCCGGGCGTGCGCATCGTCCATCTCTCGCAGGGCGGCATCCTGCTGCCGGACCGAAGCTATTACCTCGACGACGACGAGCACCTGGCGGACATCCGGCGCCAGTATCGAGCCTACCTCGAGCGCATCTTCGGCCTCATCGGGCGCGAAGATGCCGCCTCGACGGCGGCCGCGGTCGTCGCCCTCGAGACCGAGATCGCGCGGGCATTCTGGCCCGTCCTCGAAAGCCGGTCGCCGGGCAAGACCGCCAATCCGCTGGCGCTCCGCCGGATGAACGTGGAGATGCCCGGCTTCGACTGGATGGCGTGGGCACGGCCTCAGGGCATCGACCGCGTCGAGACGATCGTCGTCGCGCAGCCATCGTTTTTCCGCGAGTTCGCGGCGATGGTGCCGCGCACCCCGCTCGCCACCTGGAAGGCGTGGCTCGCCGCGCGGTACGTCACCGCGATGGCGCCGTACGTCAGCCGGGCCATCGGCGATGCCAGGTTCGAGTTCTTCGGCCGGGTGCTCACCGGGCAGGAGACGCCGCGGCCGCGATGGCGGCGAGGCGTGTCGATGGTCAACGGATCGCTCGGCGACGCCGTCGGCCGCCTCTACGTCGAGAAGCACTTTTCATCGGCCTCGCGAGCGCGCGTGCAGCGGATGGTCGACCATCTCGTCCGCGTGTTCGGCGACGGGATCCGCGAGAGCGACTGGATGTCGTCCCAGGCCAAAGCGGAGGGGCTCGCGAAGCTCGCGACGCTGACCAGGAAGATCGGTTACCCCGATACCTGGCGCGACTATCGCGGCCTCGTCGTCGCGCCCGACGATCTGGTCGGCAACCTCGCCCGCAGCCAGCAGTTCGAGAACGCCTATCGCATGGCGCGCGTCGAGCGTCCTGCCGATCGCGGCGAGTGGCTGACTCCGCCGCAGACCGTCAACGCGTACTACGCGCCCGGGACGAATGAAATCGTGTTTCCCGCCGCGATGCTTCAGCCTCCGTACTTTTCAGCCACGGCGGATGACGCCGTGAACTACGGCGGTATCGGCGCGGTGATCGGTCACGAAATCGCGCATGCGCTCGACGACCGGGGCCGCCACTTCGATGGCACTGGCGCGCTGCGTGACTGGTGGCGGCCGCAGGACGAGACGGCGTATCGCCAGCGGGTGGCGCCGCTCGTCGCACAGTTCGACGCGTACTCGCCACTGCCAGGGTTGCGTGTCAATGGCGCGCTCACGCTCGGTGAGAACGCCGGCGACCTGGCCGGTCTCGCCGCCGCGCATCGCGCGTACCGCCTGTCACTCGGCGGCCGGGCCGCGCCGGTCATCGACGGCTTCACGGGCGATCAGCGGTTCTTCCTGGGCTGGGCCCGGATCTGGCGCGCCAAGGATCGCGACGCGTACCTGCGGCAGATCTCCCTCACGAGCGCGCACGCGCCGGCGCAGTACCGCGCCAATGGGCCGGTGACGCATCTTCCGGCGTTTCAGGAGGCGTTCGGAGTGACGTCAGGAGATCGGCTGTATCGGGCGCCGGGGGAGAGGATCAAGATCTGGTAGTGCGTCTCAGCGTTCAGCAGCGAAGGTCGAACTCATAGCGGTTTCGACTGCGGTGTAGACAGCCGCGAGGGGGGATTTGCACAGGTGGGGGACGGGTCTTGCGCAAGCGAGACCCGTCCCTCGCCTGTGCAAATCTCCCCCTCATCCCGGCACCACCGCCGCGCCAAACCGTTGAGCCGTTTTCGCTCTGCTACAGACAAGTTAAAACGGCTCAACGGTTGAGGCTTCATGACGCGAATCGTGGGAAAGTCCCGATGGTGCGGGTTCAAGAGATAGTTCAAGTCCGTCTCGACGACGGCGCTCGGGACTTCCAGCGCAGCTGAACGGCCGCTCCTGGCCCACTCGTCGCCAATCAACTGCAGCTCCGGTGCAGCCGGATACGACCGCCAGGTCTTCGGCAGGCGTCTTCGGTCGGGCCGCGAGACAAGCGCATCGTCAAACACGCACGGAATCAGGACGTAGGCGGCCAAACTGGAGGCTCGCCCGAGGTGTACCAGCAGCTCGAGCGCGGCCAGGGCGGCACTCTGGGACGTGTACACGACCGGCGTTCCGGGCGAATTCCATCGTCCACCCTCGACGCGGGCGCCTTCACCGTCGAAGGCCTTGGCGGCGTGCCGTGCCTTGACGATGCGCCAGGCGGTGATCGCCACTACGAGAACACGCCGTGTTCAAGACGGCCGATGAGGCGTTCGACCTCGAGGACTCCGACCTCGCTCTTCGCGAGATCGAGGGGCACAATCCCCCCAAGCCCGGGCTGAACCGTCGTGAGCCATTCGGTCGCGGCGTCCCTGTCGCCTTCGAAGAGCTGCAGGGCCTTGCCGAAGACGCTCGAGGCGCGCAGCAGCCGGTCGGATTCCTCGGGAAGAAATCGTCCTTCACGCTTGCGACGCGTCATCGTCCGGCGAGGAATGTTGACGAGCGCCAGCAGGCCCTCAACGGCAGGGCGCTGTTCCGCCGGAATCGTTCGAACGTACGGTAAGCGAATCCTTTCTTGACCGCACGGAGGAGATCCGGCGGGTCGAACGCCTCGAGCCCGAGCAGAATGACGTACGTGTGCGGCCCAGGCGCACCCCGTCGCAAGTACTGGCGGAACCGGTCGATGTCTTCGTCGACGCGCCGGCGCGTGGCTGGTGAGCGGTTGCGGCGGACTGAGCCATATGGCCTCTATAGCCGCCGAACGGGTTTCCAGTGACGACTATCTGGAGGGCGGTTGTAAAATTGTTGGGCGGTGGGGGGGCGAACACGCCGCCTGCCTCAGAGTATCGATCGAGTTCAGCGCGAACGGCGCGCCGGTCGTCGGTGAGAACGTGGTCTTGTTGGTGATCCCATTCGGATTGTTCGTGACGTTATCGATCATCATGAACTGGCTGCCGTTACTGGTGTTCCATCCGCCGGTTCCGTCGTCGATATGCGCGTGGTTGAGTGCCGTATCGAAGAAATACCGACCAGAAGTTCGGTGCCGTCCGACCCCAAATGAGTCCAAGGCCACGCATCCTCGAAATTAATTGTCGCCGCCTGAGCATTGCCCAACGCGCGTTCGGCGAAGCAAGAACAACCATTGCCGTGCAGTGCACAAGTGCCGCGATCAGATCAGTTCCACCCGGCTAGACGCGCAGCCTCTGGCAGCCCGGGGATCGTGCTTGCCAGGTCCATCAGAAATGGGTGGAAGGCAATGGCGTCCCGAGCTGTTCGAAAAATGGGCTCTTTCGACCCGCAGGCGCCAGCAGCTCTCGCATGAGCACCTCTCACTCTTACGCTCGAACGCTGCCAGGCGTCCTGACATCGTTGAATGTGCGGCGAAGGGACCTGCGGAACGCTTTCCGCTCGTGAAACGCGATGCCCTGCGCTCAGGATCGCTGTCATCTGTGTTGCCAGAGACCAATGAGATCCAGCCTCGGATGCCTCATCGTGCGCATCTTACGTCGCTCAGCGGACGTCAATGGAGCGTATCAGCCGGCGCGGCGTCACGCGCAGATTCGGCTATGCCATGCCAAAAACAGAAAGTCTGGTGAGGTTCACCATCAGGAGGCTGAGCGCTTGTACGACCTGGTGACGAGATGCGCTCTGTAACTGACAATCTGGACGGATCAGTTGAAGCGGAAGCCGGCCGTCACGCTGAAGGCACGGTTGTTGAGCCGGTCGTTCGGCTCGTTGTCGTCCGTGTTGATCCTGAGGAGACCGTGGGTGTAGCGGGCCTCGATCAGCGCGCGTCCGAACTGCACGCCGAGGCCGCCGACGAGGCCGAGATCGAACGGCTCGATGTCGCGGCCGGCGTCTCGGCTCCCTTCTTCTCCGAAGAATTCGCTGCTGGCACGAGCCGACAGCTTGAACGCCGGCGCGGCACCGCCAATCACAAAGACGCGCGTGGTCGAGGCCGGGGCGCCGAGGTCGGCGCGCGCCAGCAGCGGGATCTCGATGTACCGAACGCGGATCTCGATCGAAACGTCCGGGCTGAAGTTCCAGTGCGTGCCTTTCTCCGAAAAGAGGCCTTCGGCCTGGAACGAAAAGCGATTGGCGGGCGACGTGCGGACCCAGACGCCGCCGACGGGCCCGAGCCTCGGCGGGATGTCCGGGCTCTCGTCTTCTTCCGGCGGGAGCGACGCGAAGTTGACGCCGGCCTTTACACCGATCTCCTGGGCGAACGCGGCGACCGGCAGGATCAGGAACACCGCGCCGAACACCGCGCCGGCAACTCTATGCATGGACATGGGAACCTCCCAGGCGCGCGGCAGGCCCGCCACATGGCCGGCTCGCGTCGGCGCGTCGCCTGCCCAGGAATGTGCCATCGCGCGCTTCCCCGGCTCACCTTCACGACGAGCTTGATCGTCATCCCTCCTGCCGTGAGCCACCGACTCGCACACCCTTGCTACGACGCGGCCGGCGAGTACCCCCACGCACCGACGACCGTCGGCAGAACTATCACCGCGTCGGATTGTCGAACCGCCTCCGCTATCCGCTGCTCGAGGGTCGCGACGTCCACCTGCTCGGCCGTTGCGATGCCGTGACCGACGATCGCCGCCGCCAGGCTGCGCACAACACCGGCCAACAGCGCAGCTCCAGTCGGATCGTGCGACGCCACGTATGGCTGGATGCCGAACGTCGACACTCGGCTGAGTCCCCCACGCTCGAGAATTGTTCCGAGCCTCGCGCCGATCCTCGGCCACGCCCCCGCGGCGCGAAACGCCTGCAGCACCCACCGCAACGCGTCGTCCACGATCGGTACAGACGGCTCGGCGCGCGATGCGCCGATATCGAAGTCAATCGCGACGAATTCGCCACCCGGACGAAGGTTGCGTAAGTGATGGCTCACGACGGCGGCTGGGTCTGGAACGTGAAAGAGCAGGAGCCGACCGACAATCGCGTCAAACGGCTCGGACGCGCGCCACGCGCGCGCGTCACCTTCCTCGTACGTGAGATTTCTGGCTCCAGCCTTCGACGCGCGTTCACGGGCGACCGCAATCACATCGGCGGACCGATCGATTCCCAGAACGGAGCCTGTCGGCCCGACGAGCTCTCCCGCGATCTGCGCCACATGACCCAGGCCGGTACCGAGGTCGAGCACGCGCGCTCCGGGTGTGAGGTTCGCGGCCTGCAGGAGCAGCCGGGTCGGACGGTCGATCGAAGCGGCCTGCCGATCAAGCCTCACGAGCTCTTCTGGGTGATTGCCGAGGACGTAGGTATCCTTCGAAGACTTTTGGCCTTCCACGATCATCGCTCCTTCATTGCGGCGTCAGGTCGCCGAACCAATAGGCCGCCGTGATCCACCATCCATGAGGAAGTCACTGCCGGTGATAAACGCGCCGTCAGGCCTTGTGCTCGATCAGCCCGGGGAGTCAGTCTATGATCACACTGTCAGCCCGACGTGGGATAAACGTCACGTCGTCAGGCCGTTCGGCGCGAGCCGCGATGTTTCTCGTCTTCAACGATAGACCTTCGGATTCGCCATTCGTCGAGCGGGTCTGGCGCAGCCAGAGCCGTTCGGCGGGCGTGTTTCTGTCCGTCGCGGCGAGCCATTTCGAGATCGCGGTGACGCGGCACAAGGGCCGGACCTTCCTCACCGTGCGCGGGCCCGAGACGAAGGCGACGCCGGCCGACTGCCCCGCGGAGGGTGAGTGGCTTGGCATCCGTTTCAGTCTGGGTACGTTCATGCGAGGGTTCATCCCCGGCGATCTCAAGGATCGACACGATGTGACTCTGCCTGGCGCCGCGAGTCGGTCGTTCTGGCTGAAGGGCTCCGCGTGGGAGTACCCCGATTTCGAGAATGCGGACACCTTCGTTGCCCGGCTTGTCCGGAAAGGGATCATCGTCCGCGACGCCGGCGTCGAGGCGGCGTTAGGGAGCCAGCCTGGACGCCTGCCGATCCGATCCACCCAGCGTCACTTTCTGCGCGCAACCGGAATCCCCCACCGCACGATTCGACAAATTGAACGCGCCCGGTATGCGACGACTCTTTTGAAACAGGGAGTCTCGATCCTCGACACGGTCTACGAAGCCGGCTACTTCGATCAGGCGCATCTCACCCGCTCGTTGAAGACGCGGATCGGCCAGACACCCGTGGAGATCAGGCAAGGCAAACAGCAGTTGTCGTTTCTATACAAAACAACGCCGCCGCCGCGAATCTACGATGCGCATGGGAGGTTTCACCATGATCGCATCGGAACGAATCACCGTCCGGGTTGACGGCGCTGCACACCGGAGCGCGAAGACGGCTGCGATTGTCGGCCATGTCTGCACGGGACTTGTGGCGCTCTTCCTCGCCTTCGACACCGTCCTCAAGGTCTTGAGACTCGGGCCGGCCGTCGAGGGAACGATTGCACTGGGCTATCCGGCCAATAGCGTTCACTGGATCGGCATCATCGAGCTCGTGTGCCTCGTCCTGTATCTGGTGCCGCGCTCGTCGGTGCTGGGAGGCCTGTTGCTCACAGGTACCTGGGCGGCGCGATTGCCACCCACGTACGTATCTCCAGCCCGTGGTTCACCCACACGCTCTTCCCGGTCTATGTGGCCTTGCTGCTCTGGGGAGGGCTGTATCTACGCGAGAAACGGCTGCGGGCCCTCGTGCCGCTAAAGACGCCGGAGGAACTCTAGCCGCATCTCTGCGGATCGCTCTCTGGATCGCTGTTGACAGCGCCGCGCGATCTGTCTAGAGTACGCGCAAGTCCCCCAAGACCCTTCGAGCCGATCCAATGGCTCACTGGAACTGCCGTCGATGCGGCGTTCCAGGACCTCGCGCACACCCGGGTGTCCCCC
Source organism: uncultured Acidobacteriota bacterium (assembly GCA_963816795.1). Classification (GTDB taxonomy): domain Bacteria; phylum Acidobacteriota; class Vicinamibacteria; order Vicinamibacterales; family SCN-69-37; genus CAWFLT01. The sequence continues at coordinate 164,680 of CAWFLT010000017.1, forward strand.
TCCCGTGGAACGGCGAGCGATTGTCTCCCCAGACACAGCCCGGCGGAAATCAACGTAGGCGGTTCGCCGAGCGAGCACACGCACGTCCGATGGGGGCAACGTCATGCTCTATTTCGTGTACTGGGTGTTGAGCCTGGCCGCCGCGGTGGCGTCTGCGCAGACCGCAGTGCCGCCGGCGCAGAAAGTGACGGTCGCAGTCGCACCGGCCGCCACTTACATCGGCGAAGTGCGCTGCATCCAATGCCACGGCCAGGAGAACAAGCACTTCAGCGAAACACTGCACGCCAAGACGTTCCGGCAGCACCCGGCCAACGAGCTGCAGGCGCGAAGCTGCGAGGCCTGCCACGGCCCCGGCTCGAATCACGCAAGAAACGCCCTGGACAAGACGGCCCTGATCGGCTTCACCAAGAAATGGGGCACGCCGGTCGACGTGCAGAACGGGCAATGCCTGACGTGTCACGACGGCGGCAACCGCCTCCACTGGGCCGACTCGAATCACGCCAAGAGCAACCTCGGCTGCGCCGACTGTCACAACACGATGCAGCGGGCCTCGGCCAACAGCCTCCTGGCGCGGCAGAGCATCTCGGACACCTGCGCCCAATGCCATAAGGAGCAGCGCGCGGACTTCCGCAAGCGTTCGCACATGCCCCTGCCCGAGGGCAAGATCTCGTGCGCCGACTGCCACAATCCGCACGGGTCGTCGGGCCGCGCGCTCCTCAAGGCGGATACGGTCAACGACGTCTGCTACACGTGCCACGCCGAGAAGCGCGGCCCGATGTTGTGGGAGCACGCGCCGGTCCGCGAGAACTGCGCCAACTGCCATCTGCCGCACGGATCCAACCACGACAAGCTGCTCGTCGCCGCGCGACCGTATCTCTGCCAGCAGTGCCACAACCTGTCGGTGGGCCACAACGCCAACTTCTACCGGGACGGACAGACCGCTGCCGGCGCACTCGTCGGCGGAGGGCAGAGCCCGCGCGTGATTGGGCGCACCTGCCAGAACTGCCACATCCAGATTCACGGCAGCAATCACCCGGCGGGATCACGTTTCCAACGCTGAGTCGCGGAGAGACCTCTGATGAAGACGTCGTTCCAGACCGCAGTCATCACTCTGGGGATCAGCCTGGCCGTCGCCGTGCCAGGGCAGGCAGGCGCCGGTGGACAAGGGACGCCCGGCAACGCGGTGAACCCGGGCGCGACCACGTCGGTGGTCCCGGCAGACCCTGACGGCATCGGCATCGTCGTGGGCTCGCGCAGCCCCACCGGTCTGCTGACGATCGCCCCGACGCTCAAGAACGATCCGGTCACCACGTCCGGCGGGTGGCGCTACCGCACGACGGTTGAGCTCGGCGGCGTGGGCCTCGGCGGCGACAAGAACGCGGCCAAATTCCGCGAGTACAAAGACCTGGACAGCGGGGCGTATGCGAACACCTTCGGCGTGCTGATTGAACAGCCGAAGAGTGCATTTCACTTCGACGCGGTGGGCGGCGGCGTGGCGAGAAACGACCAGTACTACGGCGTGGACGTCGGCAAGCACAACACGTGGCGAGTCCGTGGCTCCTTCAGCGAGACGCCGCACGTGTTCACTTCCACGTACCGATCGTTGTGGGACGACGCCGGCACGGGCCCGCTGAGGCTGACCGGGCTGACCGCCGGCGGCACGACCAACGCCAACGCGACACAGGCCGCCATGCTGCCGTTCATCGCGTCGACCTCTCCCAGCGATCTCTCGCTCACCCGTCAGAAGAGCCAGACCCGCCTCGATCTGATGTTGCCGGACAACTGGAAGGCCTTCGCCTCCTACTCGCGCGAGCGGCGGGACGGCCGCCGGCCGTTCGGCGCCGTGTTCGGCGGCGGCGGTGGCGGCGGCAATCTCGAGATCCCGGAGCTGATCGACGACAGCATGCAGAACATCCTGGCGGGACTGCAGTTTGCCGGGACCCAGACGAACCTGACCCTGCAGGCCTCCTCGTCGCTGTACAGAAACGACGTCGACACGATGACCTTCGAGAACCCGTTGTTCATCGCCACGAACACGATCGCGGGCGTCCCGTCGACGACGTTTACGCAGGGGCAGATCGACCTCTACCCAAACAACAACTACTTCGACTTCCGGGCCGAGGCCGCGCACAAGCTTCCGAGTTTCTTCAAGAGCCGCGTCACGGGCCTGTTCGCGTTCGGCCGATCGAGCCAGGATGACGCGCTCGTTCCGTGGGCGATCGAGCCGCTGACGGGCGGCACAATCAACGGCGTGCCCACGATCGGCGTGTGGAACACGACCGCGGCGCTCAGTCAGACGACGGCCGATCGGCAGATTGACACGTGGCTGGCCGATGTCGGCCTGCTGATGAATCCCGGGCGCAATCTGACCGTCAGGGGCAAGTTCCGCTACTACGGCACCGACAACAGCTCGAGCTTCCTTGCCTGTAATCCGCTGACCGGGCAGTGGGGACGCCTGCTCAACAACGGGTCGGGCGGATCGTTTGTCACGCCCAATCTCGCGGCGGGCAACAACCCGCCCGGCACGGTCGCCAGCGGCTACAACGGCACGGGGTGTGACCTGGACGCGACGAGGGCCCTGGGGCTGGCGCCGACCGCCGGCGATGTACCGCTTCGCACGGCGCCTTACGAGTACAGCCGGACGAACGCGGTGCTATCGGCCGACTACCGGATCACGCGGCACAGCACCGTTGAGATGGGCTACGAGCGCGAGAACTGGAGCCGGCCGTACCGCGAGCGCGAGAAGACCGGCGAGGATCGGATCCGACTCGCCTACGTCAACCGTGATTTCAGCGCCGGAACGCTCCGCGTGTCCTACGAATACGGACACCGCCGCGGGGGCGAGTTCGTGGCGGCCCCGCTGGCCGATTTCTACAGCTCGTCCCTCGGGCCTGTCCCACTGGCCAACGGGACGAACATGACGACGTGGCTGCGGAACGCGGACCAGTTCCGCCGGTTCGACGTGGCCGATCGCGATCAGAACACCCTCAACCTCCGGTTCAACCACGGCATCGGCTCGACGATCGACGTCGAGCGCCGGCCTCCAGGTGAAGGACCTCGAGTATCCCAACTCGATGCTCGGCCGCGACGGAACACAGCGTCTGATCTCGCCCTCGCTGGAACTGAACTGGCAGATGTCAGCGGCATCGAGCGCGTACGGCTTCTATTCGTTCCAGACGGGCCGGCAGCAGCAGGCCGGCCTGCAGCCGAACGCCTGCACGATGGGCAACTTCTACTACTTCTTCAGCGACGGCACGTCGCTGACCAACAACACGGGCGTGGCCCCGACGCCGCCAGCCGGCACGACGCTGGTCGGCACCGAGCGCGTGCTGCAGTCCAACTGGAGCTCGGTCTGCGCCACGGCATCGGCGACGAGTCCGCTCTTTCCGATCAGCCGGACCTGGGACGAGTCGCAGAAGGATCGCAACACCGCCAGCGGTCTTGGTTTCCGCCACGAGCTCGGTCGCGTGATGACCGAAATCGGCTACACGTACTCGAACGGCCGCACGAGCGTGACCTACGACTACAACTCGGTGGCGCTCGGGGTGACCGCGACGCAAGTGACGCTGGCCGGCAGCGGCTTCCCGGACCTCGTGTTCCAACAGCACCTCGCGGAGGCCAGCGCGGTCGTGCCGATCGTCAAAAGGTGGTCGCTCCGCGTGCTCTACCGGTACGAGCGTGCCGAGCTCCGTGACTGGCACTACGACGGTATCGAGCAGAACACGATGCCGGCCAACAACGCGGCGTACCTGGATTTCGGGCCGCAGAAATACAAGGTCCACTTCTTCGGCGTGCTGTTCCGGTACGAGCTGTGATTCGGCGCACACCGTCACACGCTCTCCAAGGAGGCCTCGCCGTGCGTAGATTCTCGACGCTCGTGGGCATGAGCCTGGTTCTGGTTTCTCCGGCGCTCCGCGCACAGAGCACTCCACCCGCCGCGCTTGCCGCCTGCATCACCTGTCATGGGTCTGGCGCCGAAGCGGGGCCACAGGCTGCCGGCGTCCCGCCGATCCCGAGGGTGAGCGGGCAGCACGTCGAGTACCTGGCCAAGCAACTGCGCGAGTACAAGGCCGCCAAGCGTAAGAGCGATCTGATGGTGCCGATGCTGGCGAAGATCAGCAACCAGCAGCTCGAGGAACTGGCCGCCCACCTCGCCAGTCAGGCACCGGTGCAGCCCACCGCGCAGAGCTCGCCGCTGGTCGAACGCGGTCGCGCGCTGTACGAGCAAGGCAACGCGGCGGTGCCGGCGTGCGTCGGCTGCCATCTGCCCAACGGCGTGGGCGCCCCCAGCTATCCGCGCCTGGCCGGCCAGCGCCAGGCCTATGTCGTGCAGCAGTTGTTGAACTTCAAGCAGGGCGCCCGGACGAACGACCGCGCGCGCGTCATGCGCAACATCGCCGCCAACCTGAGTGAGGAGGAGATGACGGCGATCGCCGAGTACCTCGCCAGCCTTCGCTAATCGCTCGCTTTGCTCGCCCCGCATGGCTGATCCGTCCCGCCGTTCGTCCCTTGCCAGTAGACTGGGAAACCGCTCAGGAGCCTGCGCGGCAGTACATCGGGCGGGCCGGGTTGAGCCCGCCAACTGGACGCGGATTGCAGCCCAATCCGCGCTACGCGTTGCAAACCGCCCTAGACTGGGTTGCGGCGTAGCAACATTCACAGAGGGTCAATTGATGGGAAAGCGTTCAGCACTGCTCGCGCTTCTGGCGGTCACGAGCATCGGGCTCATCTCGGCGCAGCAACTCAAGTCCGGCATCGATCCCACCGCGTTCGACAAGTCCGTCCGCCCGCAGGACGATCTGTTCCGATACGTGAACGGCGACTGGCTGACGAAAACGGAGATTCCCGCCGATCGTCCCGTCTATGGCACGTTCGTCCAGCTCGCTGAGAAGGCTGAAGCCGATCTCTATGCGCTGATCGAGCAGCTCGCTGGCGATCGCAACAAGAAGCCGGGCAGCGTGGCGCAGCAGGTTGGCGATCTCTACGCCAGCTTTACCAACGAGGCGCGGCTCAACACGCTCGGCGCCGATCCGCTGAAGTCCCATCTTGCCGAAATCGACGCGGTGAACAGCCCGGCCGCGCTCGCCACCCTGCTGGGCCGGCTCTCGGTGATTGGCCTGCCCGGACCGGTGGGCGGTTTCATCGAAGCGGACGCCGGCGACCCGACCAAAGTCGCGCTCTACCTCGGCCAGGGCGGGACGGCGCTACCGGATCGCGACTACTACCTCAAGGACGATCCGAAGTTCGCCGACATCCGGACGAAGTATCAGCAGTACCTCGAAAAGGTCTTCACCCTCGCCGGCCGGCCGCGCGCAGCGGCGGACGCGAAAGCGGTCTTCGACCTCGAGACCGACCTCGCGAAGATCCAGTGGACGCAGGTCGAGAGCCGCGACGCCGTCAAGACGTACAACAAGTATCCGGTCGCCAAGCTCGTCAGCGAGATGCCCGGCTTCGATTGGATGGCCTGGGCCAGGCCGCAAGCCATCGACAAGGAACCGGAGTGGGTGATCGCCCAGCCGTCCTTCTTCAAAGGATTCGCGGCGATGGTGCCAACCGTGCCGCTCGACACGTGGAAGGCCTGGATGGCGGGCCAGCTGATCACGATGCACGCGCCCTACTTGAGCCAGGCGTTCGACGACGCCCGTTTCGAGTTCTTTGGCAAGACGTTGAGCGGCCAGGAAGCACAACGGCAGCGCTGGAAGCGCGGCGTCCAGCTCGTCAACGGCTCGATGGGCGAGGCGCTCGGCCAGCTCTACGTCGCCAAACACTTTCCGGCGGCGGCGAAGGTGCGGATGGAGACGATGATCGCCAACCTCATCGAGGCCTATCGGCAGTCGATCACCGAGCTCGACTGGATGACGCCCGAAACGAAGAAGGAAGCGCTCGCCAAGCTGGCCAAGTTCAGCACGAAGATCGCCTACCCCAACCGTTGGCGCGATTACAGCGCGCTCCAAGTCAAGGCCGACGACCTCGTTGGCAACGTCGAGCGCGCCAATCAGCTCGAGACCGAGTATCAGGTCTCCAAGCTGGGCAAGCCCGTCGACCGCGAGGAATGGCTGATGTCGCCGCAGACGGTCAACGCGTACTACAACCCCGTCAAGAACGAGATCGTCTTTCCGGCAGCCATACTGCAGGCGCCGTTCTTCGACGTCACCGCAGACGATGCGGTGAACTACGGCGCGATCGGCGCGGTGATCGGTCACGAGATCGGCCACGGCTTCGACGACCAGGGCCGCCGCTTCGACGGCGACGGCAAGCTCCGCGACTGGTGGAAACCGGCCGACGAGGCCGAGTTCCAGAAGCGCGCGAAGATCCTGGTCGATCAGTTCAATGGGTACAGCCCGCTTCCCGGCAAGTTCACCAATGGCGAGCTGACGCTCGGTGAGAACATCGGCGACCTCGGCGGGCTGTCGATCGCCTATCGCGCGTGGAAGATCTCGCTCGGCGGCAAGCCGTCGCCGGCGATCGACGCCATCTCCGGCGACCAGCGCTTTTTCATGGGCTGGGCACGGGCCTGGCGCGCGAAGGCCCGCGAAGCGTACTTACAGCGCCAGATTCTCGCCGACTCGCACGCGTGGGCCGAATTCCGCGCCAACGGCCCGCTCGGCAACATCGACGGCTTCTACACCGCGTTTGGCGTGAAGCCCGGCGATAAGTTGTACAGAGAGCCGGAGAAGCGGGTGAAGATCTGGTGAGGTCTGGTGCCTATAGCGCTTTCCAGTTCGACGTAGCGGTCGGCGCGCTGGACGTTGGGTACGACAGGTACGTCGGGTACGACAGGTACGTTGGGTACGCGGAACGAACTAACGGTCGCCAGCTTTTTCAGTTAAGGATTAATGGCCATCGCCAGAAGGTTCCTCGTACCCAACGTACCTAACGTACCCCAACGTACCTGTCGTACCGACGGCCACATGGAATCGGAAACCGCTCTAGTGCCTGGTCTCTGAAATGCGCATCACTCGCTTTTTGAAGCGCGCCGGAGTCGCTGTCGCGGTGCTCGCCGTGATTGGGGCGGTGCTCTACCAGTTCTTTGGATTGCGCATTGTCCTGAGTGGTGGAGGGACGCCTCGCCTGGCGTTCGTGAAGTCAGCCGATGCGCGGGCGGCCGAGATCGAGCAGCACCGCGCCAGTCAACGGGCGTCGGCCGAGCCCGCCACGTCGACCGGAGCGGCGCGCGCGGTTCCAATTCCAGCAGTGCCGGCGCCTCTTGCCGACGCCGCCGCCTCAACCCCATCGACGGCGTCTGCCTCCGTGCCTGCGCTGACGTGGACCGGTTTCCGCGGTCCGGCTCGTGATGGCATCTATCGTGAGACGGAGATCGTCACGAGCTGGCCATCCGGTGGCCTGCGCCCGATCTGGAAGCAGCCGATCGGCGCCGGCTATGCCTCGTTCGTGACGGCCCGGGCCCGCGCCTTTACGATCGAGCAACGGGGCCGCGAAGAAGTGGTCGCCGCGTACGACGTGCCGTCAGGACGTGAGTTGTGGAAGCACGGCTGGCGAGCCGAGTTTCGCGAGTCCATGGGCGGCGATGGTCCGCGGGCGACACCAGCGTGGTCTGACGGTCTCGTCTACGCCCTGGGCGCTGAAGGCGAGCTGCGGTGCCTCGATGACGCGACCGGACGGCTCGTGTGGCGAACGAATATCCTCGAAGACAGTTCTGCCGCCAACATCCAGTGGGGCATGTCTGCCGCGCCCCTCATCGTCGATGACACCGTCGTGGTGCTCCCCGGCGGACCGAACGGCCGATCCATCGTCGCTTACGATCGGCGGACGGGCAAACGGAGCTGGTCGGCGCAGAACGATCGCGCGGCGTACGCCTCGCCGATGCTCGTCACGCTCGGCGGCACGCGCCAGATTCTCGTCTTCACGGCGACGCGACTGATGGGCGTGTCGCCTGATCGCGGTGCGGTGCTGTGGGAGTTCCCCTGGACGACTGCGTACGACGTCAACGCCGCGCAACCGGTCGTCGTCAGCGACAATCGCGTGTTTCTCTCATCGGGCTACGGCACGGGGGCGGCCGTCATCGAGATCGAGCGTCGAACCGGGGCCGCTGATGGTTCCACATTCTCTGTCCGCGAGATCTGGCGAAACGTTCGCATGAAGAACCGGTTCGCCAGTTCCGTCTTGCACGAGGGGTTTATCTACGGTTTCGACGAATCGATCCTGGCGTGCGTGGACGCCTCCACCGGCGAGCTCAAGTGGAAAGGCGGCCGGTACGGCTACGGCCAGCTCGTCCTCGCGAGCGGCCACCTCATCGTGCTCAGTGAAGAAGGCGATCTCGCCCTCGTTCGTGCCGTCCCCACGAGCCACGAAGAGCTCGCGCGCTTCCCGGCGATCAGCGGCAAGACGTGGAACGTCCCCACGATCGCCGACGGCGTGCTGCTCGTGAGGAATCTGCAGGAAATGGCAGCGTTTGATCTCAAAAGAACACTGTCAAGTTCGAAGTGAGAAGCCAGAAGTTAGAAGTGAGGACTTGATCGTGATCGCACCGTGGGGCTGTCCAGTGCGACCGTCCCCCCCGGTGTGGCGTCCGCATTGATGATGAGATTCCAATCGCGACGAGCCGGGTGATAGAACAGGCTCCATTGGCGTCCCGAGTATGGCGAGAGGTCGACGCGGACGCTCTGCCACCGGCGCGCGGGATCGGACCCAGTTCCGGCGAGCGAAAGGCGCAGCAGTTCATCATAGCGGCGGCTGTCTGAGATTCCGACGCGCAGGGTCACGCCTGACGTGGTGGCTGCAGGATCGATCTGCGCGACGCGCACCGTCAGGTCGGCGCGGTCGGCCATCCGGACCCTCCAGGTCACACGTGAGGGTGCGGTCATGACGAGGGCGGGCACCGGTCCGGTCTCACTGGGCGCGAAGTCCGGCCGCGCGCCAGGCGCACCCGCGGCCGCTTGCACCCTGGCCCGCGGCAGTTCGCGCAGCAAGTCGATCGGCAACGGCGTCGTGCCGGCGGGCGAACCGCAGGAGACGCTTAGCACGAGGGGAAGCAGCGTCACCATCGCGGCTCGCAACTCGAGCCGCGCTACGTACCGCCGCACCCACCACCCAGCACCCAGCCCGCCTTCGCCCGCAGCGCGGGCTACGGCGCGGCAGGCCACTGCTCTACGATAAGCGGCGGATGCGGAGCGCACCGAGGTGGATCGCGGCGTACGTCCTGGTCGTCGCGGCATTTCTCGCGATGGTCGCGCGATACTACCACCCGGCCTACGGCTTTACGGCGTTCCTGGAGCTCCCCGCCCGTTCACACGACGCCGAGCTCCCGGCTGTTCGGTCGGCGCCGCACTACGATCATCCGGACTCGACGGGCTACGATGGCCAGTTCTACGCCCAACTTGCGGTTGAGCCTCTTCTTCGTGACGCGGCGATCGATCAAGCGCTCGATAATCCTCCCTATCGCGCGCATCGCATTCTGTTTTCCTGGATCGCGTGGGTCCTCGGCGCTGGCCGGCCGGCCTGGATTCTGCAGGCCGCCTCGCTGGAGAACGTGCTGGCGTGGCTGGTGCTCGCGTGGGTGCTGGCGCTCCTGATCCCGCCCGTCAGTGCGCGTCATTTCGCGCTGTGGACGGGCTGCCTGCTCAGCCACGGCACGCTCATGTCGGTCCGCTACGCCCTGCCCGACGCACTGAGTCTGCTCCTGATCGTCTTCGCAAGCCTGGCGGTCGAGCGCGGGCGGCCGCTTCTGGCGTCGGCCGTCATCGGGCTCGCGGGGCTCGCACGTGAGACGAGCCTCCTCGCGGCGACGACTCTGATCAGGTTCGTGGGGCGGTCGCCGCGATCATGGTGGCTGGTCGCGGGCTGTTCATTGCTGTGCGTCGCGCCCCTCGCCCTGTGGCTCGACTATCTCCGATCGATCTATCTCGACGCCGTCCTGGCGGGCGGTGACCACGTCACACAACCGCTCTCCGGCTTCCTGTGGAAAGCGACCTCGATCGCGCGGGCGTTGCCAGCCGAGGGGCTGACCGCAATGACACGCGACAATGTGCTCGCCTTTGTGGCGTTCCTCGCGCAGTCGCTCTGGCTGCTCTGGTTTGTCGCCACGCGACGATCGGTGTCACCCTGGGTCCTGGCGGCGTGCCCGTTCCTGGCGTTGACGCTGATAACCCACCAAGCCGTATGGGCCGGCACCCCCGGCGCCTACACGCGGGTGGCAATGCCACTGATGATCGGCGTCAACGTCCTCCTCGCCCGCGAGGTGCGCGCGCCATGGTGGCTCATCGGCCTCGTGAATCTCTCAGTCGTGCCCGGCGTCGCGCTCATGCTCATGTTCAGGTGGTAGAGAGCAGGAGACTTGAGGTACGGAGTGAAAAGCGCGGGAAGTTCAGGGTGAAGGGCGCTTGAGGTCCGGCGTGGAAAGCGCTTGAGGTCCGGAGTGAAGAGCGTTTGAGGTACGGCGTGGAAAGCGCGGGAAGTGCGGAGTGAAGAGCGCTTGAAGTCCGGGGGCCTACTGTCGCCCTTGGCCTGTTGGCTTGTCCCGCCGCCTGCACTCTATGCAAATCGGAGGCTGCCGCCCGAGCAGTCGCCAGGCCTGTCCGAATCCAAGCAAGTGCTGCCGGCAAAGCAGGCGTTTGCAGACCGAGCAGATCCCGCCTTGCAACGGCTCGAACTCACTCGAGCACATCGCGCACGTGAACCTGTCGTGCCGGATGGCGTTCTGCATGTTGGTCACGCCGGAAACGCGAAGAGCCGGCGATCGTCAGCCGGCTCTTCGTCGTTTTGCCTTTTGCCTTAACTTTGGCCTTGGGCCCTTGGCCCTGGGCCTTGTGCTACTTCGTCAGGTCCGTCACCGCGCCGATGAGCATCTGCACCTTCGCGGCATCGCTCGAGCTCGTCGCGTCGGCCTTGAGCGACGTCGCGAGCGTGGTCAGCGCCGTGCGGCGCGCGCCGCCCGATGGCTTTCTCGGCCGCGGTCGAGCGCACCGCGGACCGCGGTGATCCGCGCCGGCGCTCAGGCCCTTCGACCGCTCGAGCTGATCGACGAACGCGCGCGCCATCGCGAAGCTCGGCGGCCACACGAAGCGGCGCTGCTCCTGCGTGTTCCAGTAGTCCATGCTTCACGGTCTTGGCCGCGTCGATCTCGTTCTGCGTGATGAGCGGGCTCGGCACGAGCTCGAAGATGTCGAGGCCGCGCGACGATCTCCGAGCTGACGATGCACGCCGTTGTACCAGTAGACCGACCACGAGCCGCCGCTGATCAGCCGCGTCGGCGTCGAGCGGGCCGCGGTCGAAGATACGCGACTTCGAACGGCTTCGCCGGCATCGGTCCAGTCGAACATCGAGAGGCCGCCCTGGTAGAACGCCTGCACCATGACTTCGCGGCCCGGAATCGGAATCAGCGATCCGTTGTGCGCGACGCAGTTCTCCGAAGTCGGTCTGCGCCGCCGGCATCTTGTAGTAGCTCTTGAACACCATCTTGTTGTTCTCGATGGTGAAGAGCGCGTTGGCGCCCCACTCGAGCTTGTCCGTCGTCGCGGCAGCGCGGCGCGGATCCGCCGCCCCACTCGTCGGAGAAGAGGACCTTCTTGCCGTCGTTGCTGAACGTCGCCGAGTGCCAGAACGACATGTTCGGGTCGCCGACGAAGTCGATGCGGATCGGATGCGTCGCTTCGCGGATGTCGAGCAGCAGGCCGAGACCGCCGCACGCGCCGCCGGCGAGACCGACGTCCGGATACACCGTGATGTCGTGGCACTGGTTCGGTCCGGTCGGCGGCCCGCGCGGCCGCGGCCGCCGCGGCCCGCACCGGCCGGCGCGCCGGCGCGCCCGCCGCGCGCCGCACCGCCAGCGCCGGCCGCCGGCCGCCCGCCGCACCAGCGGCGCCGCGCCGCCAGCGGCTGCGCCACCGCCGCCTGCCGCCGTGCGTCGCACCCGCCGCCGGCGGCTGCCCGCCGCGGCCCGCGCCGCCGCGCGCGCGCCCGCCGCGTCACGCTCCGGATTGCGCCGGCCGCGACCGGCAGACTCTGGAAGATGCGCGCCGCGTTGGTGATCGCCGCCTTCTGCGGCGCCGCGAGCGGCACCTTGATGACTTCGAGGCGGAACCGCGCGGTGTTCGGATCGTGCGGCGTCGGCGCCCGTATCCACGCAGCCCGGCACTTCTTCTGCCGAACGCACGCCCGACGTGCCCGGAGACGTAGATGTAGACGTTGTCCTTGTCGCCCGGCTGCGTGACGACGGTGTGCGTGTGCGATCCGCGGCAGGTCTGCACGCTCGTCACGAGCTTCGGATTCTTCGACGTCCGTGATGTCGAAGATGCGGATGCCGCGCACGCGCTCCTTGCTGACCGGCATCGGGCACTGCCGCCGAAGCCGCAGTCCGCGCGGCTGTTGCCGGCTTCCGACGACATGAACAGCAGGTTCTTGTAGACCGACACGTCGTTCTGCGACGCCGGGCAGAGGTACGTGATTCACGAGCACCGGCTTCGCGGGATTCGAGATGTCGTAGATCTCGAAGCCGTTGTAGTTGCCCTGGATCGCGTACTTGCCGGTGAACGCCAGGTCCGAGTGCGTCGCGCCGAGCACCTTCGGTCCGGCGGCGTCGTCGAGATGCAGCTTCATGTTCCACGCGCCTGACCCGCGTCCCAGATAGCCGGCCTTGAGGCCGACGCGCGGATCCGGCGTCGGCGGCGTGCCCGAGACGATCGGCGCGACCGGCGCCGGCATCACCGCGGGCGGCGGCGGTGGCGGAGGCGGCGGCGTGCCACCTCGACCGCCGCGTCCACCGGGCGCGGCTGCGCCTGGCGCGGCGGCCGCGGGCGCGCCCGCAGGCGGGCGGCGTCTGTGCAGGCGGCGCTGGCTGCGCCGCGGGTGGCGGCGGCGTCGGCGGCCGGCTGCGCTGCAGGCGGCGTGGCGGCCGGAGCCGCGGCCGCCGGCGTCGCCGGCGCCGACTTCGGCCCGCACGCCGCGACGATCATCAGTCCGGCCGCGACCGACGACACGGCCGCCGCGCGGAACCGGCGACCGACGCTCGCGCGTTGGCGCGCAAGCAGCGTTGTACGTTTCTTCATTCGGATCCCCCTCCAGCGAGCATCTGTTTCATCACTTCGATTTCTGTCGACTGGTCGGCGTACACGTCCGTCGCGAATCGATACACGTCGTCGTCCTGGGCCGCGCCGTACGACTTCATGCAGCACGTCCACCATCGTCATCGCGCCCTCGTGGTGCTTGATCATCGCCGTGCAGGAACAGGCGATCGAACTCCGGGCCGCGCGCCTTGTCGAGCGCGGCCATCTCCTCGTCGGTCAGCATGCCCGGGCATCAGCATGTCGTGCACCATGCCGTTCGCCATCTTCATCTTGTGGTGCGTCGCGTTCGGCGTCCGGCACGGCCTGACCGCGATCGCTCAGCCACGTCTGCATGAACTCGATCTCGTCGCGCTGGCCGACGACGATGCGCTCGCAGAGGATCGCGACGTCCTTGCGCGCGCCGTGCGAGGCGGCCCAGCCGGCGATGAGGACCGCCTGCGCGTGGTGCGGAATCATGCCGGACATGAACTCCACGTCCGGAACGCTGAACGGCTGACGGATGCCGGGCACGCGGAAGATGCCTTTGGCATCCGCGACCGGGCCATGCGCCGCGGCGGCCTCGTGGCCGGCTTGCGCGCCGGCCGGCTGTGCGCCGACACGCGCTGGATCAGGTGTCGCGGTCTTGCAGGCGGCTCCGGCAATGACCAGCGCTCCGGCCGCAATGACTCGCGGGAACGCCTTCAGCATTCGTTGATTCCTCGTGGTGACCGGCATACGCGCCGCGAGCAGCGTGGCAGCCGGAGTGCCCGGGCCGCCTGTAACAGCTGATGATACACCGCGAAGCGCGTGAGCGCTGAGCGCCCGAGCTGCGGGGGTGGGGCCCCGCGGCCCTAAGGTATCGACTTTACTTATGGCGTGGGGCCCCACCCCCACGCCTCGGGCCGCGCCGCGTTGCGGCGCGGGTGTCGCCCAGCCGGCAAGGCCACCCCCAGGCGCGGTACACTCGATACACGCCACCCAAGGAGCGCTCTCATGCGAAGGTCCGTCCTGATCGCCAGCCTGCTCGTCTCGCTGACCGCTGTCCTCGACGCCCGCCAATGGCCGCACTGGCGCGGCCCGTCAGCCTCCGGCGTGTCCGCGGAGAAGGGCTTGCCGGTGAAGTGGAGCAACAGCGAAGGCATCGCCTGGAAGGCAACTGTTCGCGGGCTCGGCATTTCATCGCCGATCGTCTCCGGCGATTTGGTGTTCGTCACTTCGCAGATCGGCACGGGCACGTCGCGGCCGGGCCCCCGGCTCGTCCAGGGCGCCGACGCTGCCGCCGCCGGTGAACGCGCGCTTGGGAGCGGTCCTGGCGCCGGCGACAACAACGTCACGTTCCTGCTGAGCGCGTTCGACCGTGCCAGTGGCAAACGCGCCTGGGAACACGAGCTGCCGGCCGAGGGGGATCTCTATCCGGTGCACGAAAAGCACAACCTGGCATCGCCGAGCCCGGTCACCGACGGCGAGCGCGTGTATGCCTGGTACGGCACCGGGCAGATTGCTGCCGTGACGACGTCGGGCAAGCGCGCGTGGACGCGGCACATCGGCCGCGACTACGGCGCGTTCGAGATCAATTGGGGTCACGCGAGCTCGCCCGTCGTGCATCGCGACCTGGTCGTCCTGCTCTGCTATCACGACAAGGCGTCTTATCTGCTCGCTCTCGACGCCAGGACCGGTGCGACGCGCTGGAAGGCGGACATGGCCGCCGGCGTCACGTCCTACAGCACGCCGGTCGTGGTCACGGCTGGAGACCGCACGGAAATCGTCGTGAATTCGAGCGTCGGCGTGAGCGGCCACGACGCCGCGACCGGCGCACGTCTCTGGCACATCGAGGAGGCGAACCGCTTTCCGGTGCCGATGCCGCTCGTTCACGACGGCATCATTTACACGAGCCGCGGCTACCGCAGCAGTCCGTTCATGGCGATCCGGCCCGGCGGCAAAGGGGACGTCGCCGCGAGCCATGTCATCTGGAAGGTGCCGTCCGGCGGGCCGTACATTTCGTCGCTCGTTCACTACGAGGGCTTGATCTACATGATGGGCGACGTCGGCGTCCTGACCGTCGTCGACGCCGCCACCGGGGCGCGCGTGTTCCAGGAGCGGATCGGCGGCGTCTATAGCGCGTCGCCGGTGGCCGCCGACGGCAAGATCTACCTCTCGAGCGAGGACGGTGAGACGATCGTCGTGAGCGCGGGCCGCACGCCGGCCGTGCTCTCCCGCAATCGACTGGACGCCCGGCAACTGGCGTCTCCGGCGGTCGCCGGCGGCCGGTTGTTCATCCGATCGGACGACACGTTGTACGCGATCGGGAAATGACGGGCCGATGAGCCTGGCGCACCTGACCCTGCCGTCGCGCGACGTGCAGCGCACGGCCGCGCTCCTGGAAGAGACGCTCGGCTACCGGCGCGAAGCGGTGCCGGCGAACGTGCCGACCGAGACCGTCTGGCTCGACATCGGCCAGGGCCAGCAGTTACATGTGTTCTTTGTCGAAGGCTTCGCGGTGTCGCCGTTCGAGAACGAGTTCGGCCGGCACGTCGCGCTGTTCCATCCGCTCGCGGAGTTCCCGGCGCTCAAGAGGCGGCTGGAGGATCGCGGCGTGGTGGTCTTCGATCCGCTCCGCGCGACCGCCTACGAACGCTTCTTCTTCCGCGAGCCGATCAACGGCTACGTCTTCGAGGTCATCGACGCGGCGGCTCAGACGCCGCGCGCCAGCCACTTGGACCAGTAGAACGTCATCGGCACCGACCCGGTGTTGGTGATGCCGTGCAGGACGTTGCCGGCGCAGTACATCACCGCACCCGGCCCGACGACCGTCGTCTGATCGCCGCAGACGATCTCGCCCGTGCCGGAGGCGATGATCAGAAACTCTTCTTCAGGATGGGTATGCGGGGGATGTGGCGTCGCGCCCGGATCGACCACGCACATTCCAGCGCAGAGACCGCTCAGTTGATCGGTCGGGCCGTTGTAGTGCGTGAAGACACGGCAGCCGCTCGTGGGTTCGGGCACCGGCAGCGATTCGAGAACAACCACGCCGTCGGGCAGCTTCGTGGCTTCCGGCGCGACACTGACGACGTTTGGATTCGATTGGGCCATAAGACGTCATGGTCCGAGATCGCGCGCCGCTGGTCAAGAGGACGGCGATTTCCGCCGCTCGAGCTCCTCGAGCGTCCGCGGCCAGTCGTCGTGCATCAGCCTCGACAGGCTGCGATCGGCGAGGAGCCGTCCACCGGTCTGACAGGTCGGACAGTAGTTCGCTTCGTTGGTCGCGTAGCGGATGCGTTGGATCGGCGTGCCGCAGCGCGGACACGGCTTGCCGTAACGGCCATGTGCCGCCATCCCTTCATGGAACGCCGTGACCTTCGCCGGAAACGCGTCGCCGGTGTCTTCGATGAGCCGGGCACGCCAGGTGACGAGCGTCTGGCGCGTGGCGTCGTACAACCGCGCCACTTGCTCATCGGTCAGGCGGCTGGTGAGCTGCAAGGGCGAAAGTTGCGCGGCGTGCAGGATCTCGTCGGAGTACGCGTTGCCGATGCCGTCCATCAGGTGTGGATCGGTGAGCGCGCGCTTGAGCGTGTGATTGGCGATCTGCAACCGCTCCTGAAACGCTTCGCGGCTGCTCGTGAGCACGTCGAGACCGCCGGGATCGTGCTCGGCCACCTCCTCGTCGCTCGCCGCCACGTAGAGCGAGGCGCGCCGGGTCGTGCCGGCTTCCGTCAGTAACAGTGTGCCGTCGGGAAAGTCGAACGCGGCCAGGCCGAGCCGCGCGGGAATCTTCGTGCCGAGCGGCTTCCACTGGAAGCGGCCGGCGATCATCAGGTGAATGATGAAGAAGAGATCGTCGCCGAATTTCCAGACGATGCGTTTGCCCATTCGCCGGATTTCGAGGAGCGGACGGCCGACCGCGGCGTCGGGCCGGGGCTCGACGGATCGGACGAGGAACGGACTCGCCAGGCGGACGGCCTCGAGCGGTTGACCGACAAGTCGCGGTCGCAGCGCGTGCAGGTACAGCTCGATGTCAGGGAGTTCCGGCACCGGCTGAGTCCACGTCGGCCTGAATCTCCGCCAGGTCGGCATCGGACAGCGCCGGCGAGAAGTGCCGGACGCGCGATCCATGACTTCGCGGCCGTCTCGAAGTAGGGCGCCGCGCAGCGCGCGTGAATGAAGCCAGACGGCGAGAACTGGCCCTCTTCGTAGTACAGCAGCGCGATGCGCCACGAGTCTTTGGCGATCGCTTCGCGGCAGTGGCGGCACGTGGCGCGGCCCGTCGTCGCCCGTTCAGCCGTGCTCACGCGCGGGAGCCGTTCGTTGGCCAGGCCTGCGCGGGCCTCGTGCTCGAGCCGCTCCCGATCGACGATCTCGACGCCGGTCGTCGCGACGGTCTCGAGAAACGGTTCCGGCCGCCGGTACGCCGCGCAGGGCACATGAAACCAGTGCGTGACCTCGGTGCCGTCGTCCCCATAGGGATTCGGCCGGCGTTCACCGAAGCGCCACACCTTGGCCGCGATCTTCGCGCCGCACCCGCGGCAGGTGGCGCGGCCGGTGCTTGCCTCTTCGAGAATGTGGGGCATCGTTCTGTTCTGGTGCCGAACCGAGAACCGAGAACGGACTCATTTTAGCGAAGTGTCCTGATCGATGCGCGCCTGGATGTCGCTCGCGCGCTGGCTGGCGCGAAACTCGATGATCCGGAGCTCGGCGAGACCCTTCGCGACGAATGGATCCTGGTTCATGATGCCGTCGATCTCGTCGCGCGTCGCGCCGGTGGCGATGATGATGCCGCCCTCGCGCGGGATCTTGCGGCCGGAGACGAGAAACCTGCCCGCGGCATAGTGCTTCTTCAGAAACCGCACGTGCGCGGCCATCTGGGCGTCAATCTCGCGAAGGTCTGCCTTATAGACGAGCTCGATCACGAACATTGGAGTATGGTATCCGCCGGGTGCCGGCTTTACTTACTGGCGTGGGGCCTGGCCTCCGCCAAGGCTACGGCCAAGCTCGCCGAAGCGCCTTCGGCGCGAAGGCGGCCCACCCCCACGCCTCGGGCGCTCAGTGCTGCGCGCGACTTTACTTAGGGGCGTGGGGCCCCACCCCCACGCCTCGAGCGCTCAGCGCTACGCGCTTCGCGGCGTCGTCCGCACAGGAGAACCTGGTGATGAGACTCGCGATCGCGTGTGTGGCCGGCGTGATGTTGTTTGGCGCTCCGGCCTCTCTGCAGGAAGCCGCGCTGACGCCACAAACCCTTCGGACGGCGCTGGACGCCAAGCCGGCGAGTGCCGACGCTGAACGGCTCGCCGATCGGATCCGGAAAGATTTCGGCGGCCCGGAAGCGCTCGTCAACGGCGCCGCGGCAAAAATCGACGAGTTGCTCGTCGCGTTCGCCGTCGAAGCTCCGTCGCTCGCGGCCAACGCACCGGCGCCTCGGGTGGTCTCGGATGCGGTCCTCTTTTCCATGGCGCTCACCCGAGTCGGGACCACCAACGTCTACGCCGGCGTCGCCGAATTGGCGCACGGCACAGCGTTTACCTGGCACTACGAGATCGGCCCACGCCGGCTCGGCGGTGGACAGCTCGAGGCGTACGAAACGCATCCCGACAGCAAGGAGCAGCCCGGCGTGCCGAAGGGCACGGTGAAACAGATGCCGCCGTGGCAGAGCCAGATCTTCCCTGGCACGACGCGCGACTGGTGGGTGTATGTGCCGGCACAGTACCGGCCGGAAAGTCCGGCCGCCGTCATGGTGTTTCAAGATGGCGCCGGGCCAAAGGACTACGTGCCGACCGTCTTCGACAACCTGATCGCGAAGAAAGACATGCCGGTGACGGTTGGCATCTTCCTCCAGCCCGGCACGCGCGCGGACGGCGGATCGAACCGGAGCTTCGAGTACGACACGCTCTCCGACCAGTACGCGCGGTTCCTGCTCGAGGAGATCCTGCCTGAAGTCGGGAAGACCGTGAACCTGCGGCGCGACGCCGCGAGCCGCGCCATCTCGGGCGCGAGCAGCGGCGGCATCTGCGCCTTCACCGTCGCCTGGGAGCGCCCGAACGAGTTCAGCAAAGTGCTGTCGTGGATCGGCAGCTTCACGAATATCGCGAGCGGGAAGACGGTGCGCGAGGGCGGCCACAACTACGAGGCGATGGTGCGCAAGACGCCGAGGAAACCGATCCGCGTCTTCCTGCAGGACGGCGCGAACGACCTCGACAATGCCAACGGGAACTGGCCGCTCGCGAACCAGACACTGGCCAAGTCGCTGTCGTTTGCGCGCTACGACTACCGGTTCGAGTACGGACAGGGCTTTCACAGCAACCGCCACGGCCGGGCGATTCTCCCGGATTCGCTGCGCTGGCTCTGGCGCGGTTATCAACCCTGCCAGGAGAGATCCCATGCGGCGACGAATTCTCGCGGTCTTCATCGTTGCGTCCGCCGCCTCCGCGGGTGCGGCGTTCGCCGACGTTCAGCTCCCAGGCATCATCAGCGATCACATGCTGCTGCAGCGCGGCGTGCCGGCGCGCATCTTCGGCAAGGCCGAGCCCGGTGAGGCGGTCAGCGTGACGTTTCGCGGCCAGACGGCGCAGACGGTGACTGACACGCTGGGTCGTTGGGAGCTCTGGCTCAAGCCACTCGACGTCGGACCCGCCGCCGACATGACGATCCGGGGCGCGAACACGATCACGATCGCGGACGTCCTCGTCGGTGACGTGTGGGTCGGATCAGGACAATCGAACATGCAATGGGCCGTCCGGCAGTCGGACAACGCCGACACGGAGGCTTCCGCGGCGACGTTCTCGCAGATCCGTTTCTTCTACGTCCCGCGCAAGACCTCGGCCGTTCCGGTCGAAGACGTGGACGCGAAGTGGGTCGTCTGCACGCCCGAGACGGTCAGGGAATTCTCGGCGGTCCTGTACTTTTTCGGCCGCGAACTGCACCGGAATCTCAAGGTGCCGATGGGGCTGATTCACTCGTCGTGGGGCGGCACGCCCATCGCCTCGTGGATCAGTGGTCCCTCACTCGTCAGCAACGCCCGGCTCGAGCCGCTTCTCACGTTCTGGGAAAACGTCATCCTGCAGTATCCGGCCAACCAGAGCCGCTACCAGCTCGCGCTGAAACGCTGGGAAGCCGGCGGGTCGCAGGGGGCACGGCCCGCGGCGCCGATGGGTCCCGGGAACGCGCACGAGCCGACATCGCTCTATAACGGGATGATCGCGCCGCTCGCGAAGTACACGATCAAAGGCGCGCTCTGGTATCAAGGCGAGACCGAGGCCGGCCGCGCGCAAGGGCACGTGTACGGCGACGCGCTCATGACGCTCGTCCAGGACTGGCGCAAAGCGTTCGGTCAAGGTGACTTTCCGTTCTACTGGGTGCAACTGGCCAACTACGGCAACGCGGCGAAGAACGGACACTGGATGCGCGTGCAGGAAGGCCAGGTCAAGGCCACCGCCCTCCGCAACACCGGCGTTGTCGTCATCAACGACATCGGCAATCCGACCGACATTCATCCGACCAACAAGCAGGATGTCGGCCGCCGGCTTGCGCTCCTGGCGCAGGATCGCGGAGCGAGCCCGCTCTATCGGCAGTTCACGCGCGAGGGCGCCGCGATACGGATCTGGTTCGATCATGCCGGCGCGGAGCTGCGAGTCCGAGGCGGCGGGTCGCTGAAGGGATTTCAGATCGCCGGCGCCGACGGCAAATACGTCGCGGCGACCGCCGTCATCGATGGCACCACCGTCGTGGTCTCGAGCCCAGACGTCGCGAATCCGCTGTCAGTGCGCTACGCGTGGGACTACAACCCGGACGCGAATCTGATCAACGCCCTTGGACTGCCAGCGTCGATCTTCCGGACGCACGAGAACGACGAACGCTGATAAGCAATGAGGCAATTGGGCAATGGGTGAATGAGGCAATGAAGTTCATTGCCACACTGCCCCATTGCCTTGTACGCGCTACGGAGTGCCGCCCTCGGGCGGAGAAACCGGATCCTGGCCTCCGTCAGCGGCGCCATGCGCGCTGAAGACCGTGCTGGCGGAACAATGCGTGCAATCAAATTGCACGGCTGGAACGACCACCGGTAGAAGTCTGCCCCCACAAGAAATCGCGTCTGGTCAGAGCCAGCCATCTAGGCAGAAGCAGCTCTGGTGCGCTCATGCCTATAGGAAAGGCACGGCGTGAGCCTCTTTCGTCGCCTTTCGCGCATTGATCGGCATGGGGTGGCAGGAGCCCCACGAGATGAAAGACAACTCCTGAATCAGAACATCGAGCGGACGCATCCGCAGGTTGGTGACGGCGTATGTCCGTGCCGATCTCGCGATGTTCTGATTGAGGAATGTTCAAAGGAAGGACCTCTGAGCGGCGACGGGGACTTCCCCGACTTCAAGAGGCAGATGGGCTCGGGCCGCTTTTCTTCGTTACGTTGGGACGAGCAGGGGAAGCCATCGCCAGACTTCAATCCGATCCAAGAGCCCAAAGCCCGTTGGAAGGTGTATCGGGATATTGTCGTTCATCTCTTCGGGTCGGTGGACCGCGTCACGATGGCGAACTTTATTCCGTGGGGCAGCAAGAACACCAAGGAGTTCCTCACGAAACTCGGTGCGGCCCACCCCGAGTTGTTGAAACGTGCCTTGGGATTCGCAGACGACCTCAACGTGGACATCATCAACGCCATCAGGCCAAAACTGCCGTTCCGGTTCTTCGTGGCGACGTATCGAAGGGGCGCGATGGCGGTGCCTATTGTCTACGTCCGCCATCCGGCGTCTCTTCGCATCAGCCGTGACGCCGCACGTCGCCTGGTGGACAGGGTGCCGAAGATGCTTGCGGGGTTCTGCTAGAGAACCGGAGAGTGGGGGCCAACTTGCGGCATTCGATTGCAGGATCGTGACACCTGACAAATGAGCAAGTTCGCAGTTTCACTACCCTGCCGCTGTGGGCGAGACAGAATGTGGGAATAAAGGTGGGATCGCGCCTTGATTCAGTCTGTTAAGTCGTTTATTTACATGGTTTTAGTGACATGTTTGGCGGAGGGAGAGGGATTCGGGCCCGAGAGCGGCGCGAGCCGCGGAGGGCCCCGGAAGACCTCTCGCTCCGCGCTTTCGAGCGAAGCGAGAAAGTGGCGGAGGGAGAGGGATTCGAACCCCCGGTACGGTTTCCCGTACAGCGGTTTTCAAGACCGCCTGTTTCAACCACTCACACATCCCTCCGCACTAGGCAATGAGGCAATGGGGCAATGGGGCAATGCGTGAATGAGGCAATGAACCCTTGTCATTGCCCCATTGCCTCATTGCCCCATTGCCGCATTGCTTAAGCTTTCAACAATTCAAGGCCTCCCATGTACGGTCGCAGCGCCGGCGGAATCACCACTGATCCGTCCTGTTGCTGAAAGTTCTCCAGGATCGCGATCAACGTTCGCCCGACGGCGAGGCCTGAGCCGTTGAGCGTGTGCGCGAGCTGCACTTTGCCGGTCCCGTCCGGGCGGAAGCGAATCTGCGCGCGGCGCGCCTGGAACGCTTCGCAGTTGCTGCACGAGGAGATCTCGCGATACGTCGCCTGGCCCGGCAGCCACACTTCGATGTCGTACGTCTTGGCCGAGGCGAAGCCCATGTCGCCCGTGCAGAGGAGCACGCGGCGATACGGGAGCCCGAGCTGCTCGAGCACCGTTTCGGCGTCGCGGGTCAGCCGCTCGAGCTCGTCGTGCGATTGCTCCGGCGTCGTGAACTTGACGAGCTCCACCTTGTCGAACTGATGCTGCCGGATCAGCCCGCGGACGTCGGCGCCGTAGGAGCCCGCTTCGCTGCGGAAGCACGGCGTGTACGCCGTGTACTTCAGCGGCAACTGCCGGCCGTCGAGGATTTCCTCTCGATGGAGGTTCGTCAGGGGCACTTCGGCCGTCGGAATCAGAAAGAGATCCCAGTCTCCGGCGATCTTGAAGAGATCCTGCTCGAACTTCGGCAGATTGCCGGTGCCCGTCAAGGCGTTCGTGTTGACGAGAAACGGCGGCTCCACTTCGCGGTACCCGTGATCGCGCGTGTGGAGATCGAGCATGAAATTGATCAGCGCCCGCGCCAGCCGCGCGCCGCCGCCCATCAGGACCGAAAAACGCGCGCCCGACATGCGTGTGGCCCGTTCGAAATCGAGAATGCCGAGCGACTGGCCGATCTCCCAATGCGACTTCGGCGTGAAGTCGAACGTGGGCGGCGCGCCCCACTTCCGGACTTCGAGATTGTCGGACGCCGACTTCCCCACCGGCACGGTCGAATGCGGCAGGTTCGGCAACGTCAGGAGCCGCGCGTCGCGACGCCGGTCGACCTCGGCGAGCTCTGCCTCGAGCTCCTTGATCCTGCCGCCGCGCGCCTTGTTCTCGGCAAAGACCGCCGACGGGTCCTGCCCAGCCTTCTTGGCGCGCGCCACCGCTTCACCGGCCGCGTTCTGATCCCGCTTCAGATTCTCAACGGCAGGAATCAACCGCCGACGCTCCGCCTCGAGGGCCGCCAACTCGGTGAGGTCGATCGACGGATCTATCCCCCGTGCGCGCAGCCGCGCCTCGACTTCCGGAAGGTGATCTCGCACGTACGCCGGATCGAGCATCTAGTAATGCTAACCGAAAGGCAGAAGGCGGAAGGCTGGGGAAAGGCAAAGGGCAAGGCAGAAGGCAAAAGAAACGGAGTACGATCCTCGGCGATGAAGATCACGCGTCCGTAAGGCCATCTTCCCGGCGGCGGGGCTGGGCACCCGCTTCCTGCCCGCGACCAAGGCGCAGCCGAAGGAAATGCTGCCGCTCGTCGACAAGCCGATCATTCAGTACGGCGTCGAGGAAGCCGTCGGGTCGGGCGTCGATCACATCATCCTGGTGACCGGCCGCGGCAAGAATGCGATCGAAGATCACTTCGACGTGTCCATCGAGCTCGAGACCTTCCTCGAATCGCGCGGCAAGAAGGACCAACTCGACGAGATCCGGAAGATCTCGAGTCTGATCAGTGTCGCGTACGTGCGCCAGGGCGAACCGCTCGGCCTGGGCCACGCCGTGCTGGTCACCCGCGATCTCGTCGGCGACGAGCCCTTCGCCGTGATTCTCGCCGACGATGTGATCGACGCCGATCCGCCGGCGCTGGCGCAGATGATTCGCGTCTACGAGGAAGTGCAGGGGCCCGTGATCCTCGTCGAGCGAGTGCCGCCGGACCAGGTCTCGAGCTACGGAGTGATTGCCGCCGAGCCCATCCGTCCGGGCGTGTACCGCATCACCGACCTGGTCGAGAAGCCGCCGCGCGATCAGGCGCCGTCCGATCTCGCGATCATCGGCCGCTACATCCTGACGCCCGACATCTTCGAGATGCTCGAGGAAACCGCCAAGGATCGGGTCGGCGAAATTCAGTTGACCAACGGGTTGAAGCGGCTGCTCGCGAAGCGTCCGCTGTATGCGTGCGAAGTGACCGGCACTCGCCACGACACCGGCAACAAGCTCGGCTTCCTGAAGGCCGTCGTGTATTTCGCGTTGCGGCGGCCCGATCTGGCCGGGCCGTTCCGGGAGTATCTACACAGCGTTCGATGACAACCGCGCGCCGCAACCCGGCGCGCGGCTCGAGCGCGGTGCGGCGCGCGCTCAGCTCTTCGTGTCGGTCTTGGCCGGGGCTGAGGAACTCGTCTCGGCCGGCTTGGAGGGACTCGCCGATTCGCCGGCCGAGCTACTGTCGCCCTTGGACGACTTGCTGTCGTCCTTCGCGCTCTTGTTCTCGCCCTTTGTGTCTTTCGCGTCCTTCGCGTCCTTCGTCGTCAGACGCCGCCGTGCCATCAGTGCCGCTCTTCCGGGCGTAATCAGTGATGTAGAAGCCTGACCCCTTGAACTGAATCGCCGGCGACGATATGAGCTTCCGGAGTTGGCCGGAGCACGTGGGACACGTCTGCAGGAGCGGATCCGAGAACCTGGGCTGGATCCGCTCGATCCTGGCGCCACACGATTCACACTCGTACTCGTAGAGCGGCATATTTCGTCACCTGACCAGCAGATAATTATACGGTGCCCGGGGCCCTCTTCGTCGTCGCCACCCCAATCGGCAACCTCGAAGACTTCACCTTCCGGGGGTTGCGAACGCTCCGGGAGGTGGACCTCATCGCCGCCGAGGACACGCGGCGCACGTCGAAGCTCCTCGCCCACTACGACGTCCGCAAGCCGCTCGTCAGCCTGAGAGAGCACAACGAGGTGCGTGAAACGCCGCGATTGATTGCTCGGCTTCAGGCCGGAGCGTCAATCGCGTTGGTGTCCGACGCAGGCACGCCCGGAATCTCCGACCCGGGGGCCCGGCTCGTTCGAGCGGTCAGGGGCGCCGGCCTTCGAGTGGTGCCCATTCCCGGCCCCAGCGCCATCACGGCGGCGCTTTCGGCGTCCGGAATCGAGGCCTCTTCGTTCGCATTTCTGGGGTTTCCTCCGCCAACAGGTCTCGCGAGAGACCGGTGGTTCGACGCGTTGGCTGCTGAGCGCCGCCTGTCGGTCTTCTTTGAAGCCCCCCACCGAATTCTCCGGACCTTGGAATATTGCCAGACATATTTGGTCGAACGACAAATAATAGTCTGGCGAGAACTATCTAAGATAAACGAAGAATCTGTTGAACAACCTAAACAGCTCGCTAAGTCCGTCGGTGAGTTCACGGTCGTCGTGGCCCCGTCCATTGATCCAGGTAAGTCGGCTCAGTCCGAGCTCGTCAACGCCGAACAACTCGCCGCCTTAGTTGGTTGTTTGACCGATCATGTTGGCGTCGATGGCGAGACCGCCATGAGTATGGGCGCGCGCGCATTCCTGCTAACCACGAGGAAGGCGGCCAGCATGTTGAAAAGACGGGCATATTCTGTCAAAAGACAGAGCGACTCTGAGCCTTGACCCGGATCCGTGGGTTTGCTAACTTGACGACGCTTTCCCAGGCTCATGGAGACGGTCCAATGGCGCAGCGTCCGAAGCCGCGCGCGGGCAAGGTCGCATCTCGCAAGCCCAAGGCTCTACGGGTCCGCGGCGGCGCCGCAGCTCCCGCAGCGGCTCGTGTCACGACGTGGCCCTTGAACACGCCTCCACCCCCGGGACCGGCACCGGAAGCGGTGGTCGAGTTCGAACGCGCCATGGCCTCGTTGCAGCGGCATGCGTATTCCGAGGCCGCCGAGAGCTTCCGGCGCATCGCCGGCGCCTTTCCCGACGAGCGCGCGCTGCTCGATCGCGTGAGGGTCTATCTCGATCTCTGCGAACGCGAGCTGCGACGCCAGCCTCCGGCTCCGAAAACCGTGGAGGAACGGCTGACTGCCGCCACGGCCGCGCTCAACGATGGCGACGAAGCTCTGGCCGATGCGCTCGCCCGCAGCGTCGTCCGAGAGGACGCCGAGCAGGACCTGGCCTACTACCTTCTGGCGGCCGTCGCGGCGCGGAGGGGCTCCCCTGAGGAGGCGCTCACACACCTGGCCCGATCTGTGGCGCTCAGCCCGGAAGCCGGCGCCCAGGCGCGATTCGACGCCGACTTCGAGTCGCTTCGGGCGCACGACGATTTTCGGCGCCTGACCGATCCGTCTTCCACTTCAGGAGCTTCACGAGCGCGGCGGGCCCGCTCCAGTCGTCCCGAACGATAGAATTGGAGGATGTCTCTCCACGTCGTGGTGCTCGCGGCAGGCAAGGGCACCCGGATGAAGTCTGTCCTTCCGAAGGTCCTGCACCCGCTGGCGGGCCGGCCGATTATCGAACACGTGCTGTGCACCGTCGATCGGCTCGAGGCCGAATCGGCCGTGCTCGTCGTTGGCCACGGCGGCGACGACGTTCGTGCCGCGCTCGCAGATCGGCGGCCGACGCTCCAGTTTGTCGTGCAGTCCCCGCAGCTCGGGACGGGTCACGCGCTGTTACAAACCGAGCCGGTCCTGGCCGGCAAGTCCGGCACGATGCTCCTCCTGTATGGCGACGTCCCGCTGCTCGAGACCGGCACACTGCAACGTCTTCTCGAGCGGCACCGTGCGACCCGCGCGTCAGCGACCGTCCTCACCGCAGAGCTCGACGATCCCTATGGATATGGACGCATCGTTCGCGACGCCGATGGCCGGATCCGCCGGATTGTGGAAGAACGCGACGCGTCGGGCGCTGAGCGCGCCATTCGGGAGGTCAACAGCGGGATCTACGCGTTCGATCTGGCGCCGCTGTTTCCAGCGCTGCACGGACTCGCGACCGACAACGCACAGGGCGAGTATTACCTGACTGATCTGGTCGGGACCTACCGCCGGCAGGGCCGCACGGTGGAGACGCTCTGCGTCGACTCGGCCACGGAGCTGCGCGGCGTCAACAGCCGCGTCGATCTCGCAGAGTTGACCAGCATCGTCCGCGCCCGCCGCAACCGCGACCTCATGCTGGACGGCGTGACGCTCGAAGATCCCGCCGCTACTTACGTGGACGTTGACGTCACGGTTGGGCCCGACACCGTGATCGGACCCGGTGTCATTCTGCAGGGCACGACGACGATCGGATCCGGCTGCCGGATCTTCGCCGGTGCGCGGCTGACCAACGCGACGATTGACGATGCCGTGACCGTGCTCGACCGCAGCGTGATCGTCGACTCGCGCGTCGGCCGCGGCGCCCAGATCGGCCCGTTCGCGCATCTCCGCCCAGGCACGCACGTCGAAGAGGGCGCGCGCGTCGGCAATTTCGTCGAGCTGAAGAAGACCCGGCTGGGGCGCGGCTCGAAGGCCAACCATCTGGCCTATCTCGGCGACGCGACGATCGGCGCCGACGTCAACGTTGGCGCCGGCACGATCACGTGCAATTACGATGGCGTGACCAAGCAACCGACAGTCATCGAGGATGGCGCCTTCATCGGCAGCGACTCGCAACTCGTCGCGCCGGTGACCATCGGCCGCGGCGCGTACGTCGCGGCCGGATCCTCGATCACGCACGATGTGCCTGCCGATGCCCTCGCGATCGCGCGCGCCCATCAACACAACAAACAAGATTGGGCCGCGAAGCGGCGCAAGGCCATCAAACCGGAGAATCATTAACTCATGTGCGGAATCGTCGGGTACGTCGGCTCGAAGCCGCTCGTCCCTTTTCTGATGGACGGCCTGCGTCGTCTCGAATACCGCGGCTACGACTCCGCGGGTATTGCGGTCGTGCGCAACGGGCACCTGGAGATCCGCCGGAGCGCCGGCAAGCTCTCGAACCTCGACGATGTGCTCCTCAAACAGCCGCTCGAGGGCGACTACGGCATTGGACACACCCGGTGGGCGACACACGGCCGCCCGACCGAGGAGAATGCCCATCCTCACCGTGACTGTCACGGCCGGATCGTCGTCGTCCACAACGGGATTATCGAGAACTACCTCGAGCTGAAGCGGGAGCTCACGGCCACGGGTCACCGGTTCGTCACCGAAACGGACACCGAGATCGTCGCGCACCTCGTCGAGCGCGAGATGCGCGACGACGGCCTCGTCGCCGCGGTGCGCCGGTCGCTGACCCATCTGCGCGGGCTCTTCGCGCTCGTCCTCATCTCCGCGGACGATCCGGAGACGATCGTCGCGGTGCGAAACGGACCGCCGGTCGTCGTCGGCCTCGGCCGCGACGAGTTCTTCGTCGCGTCGGATATCCCGGCGATTCTCAGTCACACCCGGGACGTCGTGTTTCTCGATGACCGCGAGATCGCGATCGTCACGCGCGCGGGCGTGCAGTTCACCGATTTCTCCGGCGCCGCGATCGAGAAGACGCCTCAGCACATCACCTGGGATCCGGTGATGGCCGAGAAGGCGGGCTATCCGCATTTCATGCTCAAAGAGATCTACGAGCAGCCGTGGGCGGTGCGTGAGACGGTGCTCGGCCGGACGTCACTCGAGTCAGGCCAGGTCTTCCTGCAGGAAATGCAGATTCCGGAGGCCACGCTCGCCGGGATCGAGCGCGTGGCCATCGTCGCGTGCGGGACCTCGTGGCATGCGGGACTCGTGGGCAAATTCCTGATCGAGGAACTGGCCCGGATTCCCGTCGAGGTCGACTACGGATCCGAGTTTCGCTACCGCCGCCCTCATCCGCTCGTGGATCGACGCACGCTGACGGTGGCGATCACGCAATCCGGCGAGACAGCCGACACCCTCGGCGCCATGCGGGAAGCGAAGCGGCTCGGCACGCCGAGCATCGCGATTTGCAACGTTGTCGGCAGCATGGCGACGCGCGAGGCCGACGGGACGGTCTATACGCATGCTGGACCCGAAATCGGCGTCGCGTCGACGAAGGCCTTTACCTCACAACTCGTGGCCCTGGTCCTGCTCGCGATCTCACTTGGGCAGATCCGCAAGACCTTGTCGCCAGAAGCTTCGCTGCCCCTGCTGACCCAGCTCGAGCAACTGCCGTTGCGCATTGAAGAAGCGCTTCACCTCGATCCGGCAATCGAAGCGCTCTCTCGCACGGTGTATCAACACCGCGACTTCCTCTACCTCGGCCGCGGCATCAGTTACCCCATCGCGCTCGAGGGCGCACTGAAGCTGAAGGAAATCTCCTACATCCACGCGGAAGGGTATCCAGCGGGCGAAATGAAACACGGCCCAATCGCGCTGATTGACGAGGACCTGCCGGTCGTCGCGGTGGCCGCCGACGACGGCGTGTTCGAGAAGTCGCTGGGCAACATCCAGGAAGCCAAGGCGCGCGGAGGCCGGGTCATTGTCGTCACGAGCGCGTCAAAGGTTGCCGCCCTCGACGGGATTCTGGACCCGGCGCGTGACGTCGTGCTCGCCGTCCCCGATACGCATCCGCTGCTGATGCCCGTGCTCCTCGCGGTGCCGCTGCAGTTGCTGGCGTATCACGTCGCGATCCTGCGCGGCTGCGACGTCGATCAGCCGAGGAATCTCGCCAAGAGCGTCACGGTGGAATAGCCGTCAGATCTGACCGGCGATCGCGTCGGCCATGGCGGCGGTGCCGATCGGGGTGTCGCCGGCGGCAGCGATGTCTTTCGTCCGCAGTCCTGACGCCAGCGTGCGTTCGATCGCGGCGATGATCGCCGCGCCTTCTTCCTTCAAGCCGAGGCCGTCCGACAAGAGCATCGCCGCAGACGCAATGGCGCCGATCGGATTCGCGATATCGCGGCCGGCCAGATCCGGCGCCGACCCGTGCACAGGCTCGAAGAGGCCGGTGCCCTCGCCGAGACTGGCGGATGGCAGCAGCCCAAGCGACCCGCAGACCGCGCCCGCTTCATCCGACAGAATGTCGCCAAACATGTTTTCGGTGAGCAGGACGTCGAACGACGCCGGGGCGAGCGCGAGTTTCATCGCCGCCGTGTCGACCAGCTCGTGGGTCAGAGTCACACCAGGAAAGTCGCGCGCGGTTTCGGTGACGACAGTCCGCCAGAGCCGCGACACCTCGAGCACGTTGGCCTTGTCGACCGAGACGAGGCGGCCGCGCCGCGATCCCGCGAGCTTGAACGCCACCCGCGCGACCCGCGCGATTTCGTCGCGCGAATACCGCAACGTGTTCACCGCCGCCTGGCCGTCTGCGTCGATGCCACGCGGTTCGCCGTAATAGAGGCCACCAGTCAGCTCGCGAACGACCACCAGGTCGGTGCCCTTGAGCACCTCTGGCTTGAGCGGTCCTGCGTTCTCGAGGCCGGGCCACGAACGGGCTGGCCGCAGATTGGCGAAGACTCCCAGTTCCCGGCGAATGGCCAGCAGCGCCGACTCCGGCCGCGCTGACGGCGGCCGATCGTCGAACGCCGGATCACCGACGGCGCCGAGCAGAATCGCATCGGCGCTTTCGGCGGCCCTCAGCGTGTCCTCGGGAAGAGCCGGCTGCCCCGCATGTAACGCGCGGCCGCCAATCAAGTGGGTGTGAAACGTCCAGGTGTGCCCGAAGCGCTCGCCGATCGAAGTCAGGACCCGGACCGCCGCTGCCACGACGTCCGGGCCAATGCCGTCTCCCGGCAGCAGGACGATGCCTGCCTTCACACGCCGAATCCGTAACCGGCTTCGCTTGTGGCAGTGTCTCCAAGCTGACGGACGACGGCAATTCCGCACACGTCCGACGCGATGACGAGCAGTTCGTCGTCGGACACAAATTTCTTCACGTCGGCGAGCGCGATCATTCGCCGGTACACTTCATCGAGATCTTCGCGCGACAGTTTCAAGCCGAGCTGCTCGCAGCATTTCTGCACGGCGTGCCGTCCGGAGTGCCGGCCGAGCACCAGCGTCGTCTTGGGCACGCCGACGTCCTCAGGCCGCATGATCTCGTAGGTCCGCCGGTCCTTGAGCATCCCGTCCTGGTGGATGCCGGCTTCGTGCGCGAAGGCGTTGCGGCCGACGATCGCCTTGTTCGCCTGCACCCGTTCGCCCGTCAGTTCCGACAGCAGTTGACTCGATGGATACAGCTCCCGGGTGGCGATTCCCGTCTCGACCGGCAACCGGTCAGGACGCACGCGGGTCGCCATGACGATCTCCTCGAGGGAGGCGTTGCCGGCGCGCTCGCCGATTCCGTTGATCGTGCATTCGACCTGCCGGGCGCCCGCGCCGATTGCCGCGAGCGTGTTGGCGACGGCGAGGCCGAGGTCGTCGTGGCAATGGGCACTGAAGATCGCCCGGTCGGCGTTGGGTACCCGCTGGATGATCGCCTGGAAGAAGCCGGCGATCTCGTCAGGCGTCGAGTATCCGACGGTGTCGGGCAGGTTGATCGTGGTCGCGCCGGCATCGATGACGGCCTCGACCACGCGACACAGGAAATCCAGGTCGCTGCGGGTGGCGTCTTCGGCCGAGAACTCGACGTCGTCGGTGTAGCCGCGCGCGCGCACGACGGCATCGACGGCCGATCGCAGGCAGGTTTCTCGCGTCATCCGGAGTTTTGCCGCCAGGTGCAAGTCCGACGTCGCGATGAACGTGTGAATGCGGCTCCGGGTGGCCGGTGCCAGCGCCTCGCCGGCGCGGTCGATGTCTGCCGGAGCACAGCGCGCCAGCGCCGCGACAACCGTGTGCTGCACGGCTCGGGCGACCTGGCGGACGGCCTCGGCATCCGCATCGGACGCGATCGGGAACCCGGCCTCGATGATGTCGACGCCAAGGGTTTCGAGTTGACGGGCCAGTCGGACCTTGTCGTCCACTCGCAGGGAAAAGCCCGGCGCCTGCTCGCCGTCGCGCAGCGTCGTGTCGAAGATGACCAGGCGATCGGCCATAGGACGGCCAGTCTGGCTGGCG
The DNA here is from genome assembly GCA_963816795.1 of uncultured Acidobacteriota bacterium. GTDB lineage: Bacteria > Acidobacteriota > Vicinamibacteria > Vicinamibacterales > SCN-69-37 > CAWFLT01. The sequence continues at coordinate 196,821 of CAWFLT010000017.1, forward strand.
GACCCGATCAAAGTCAAGGTTATGTTTCTTAGCGTACTAGTCGCAAAACTTATTGACCTGCCCGGAGGGCTCGGAGCAGAATTCTCAACAGGCGCCGCCGCGATTCGCCGAACTTACTTTTCCAGTTTGGTTATTTATGATGTCCGGGGCGCGGGTGCCTATGACCTTTGAAGATCTGCGCGTGTTTGCCATGGTCGCCGCCGAGCGGAGCTTCTCCCGCGCGGCGAGAAAGCTGCGCCGGACGCAACCGGCGGTGAGCCAGGCAATCCGCCGGCTCGAGGATGGCACCGGCGAGCAGCTCATCGATCGCTCCTCACGCGACGGCACGCTGACCGACGCGGGGGAAGTGTTGCTCGAGTACGCCAACCGGCTCCTCCGGCTCGTCGACGAGGCGGCCGGCGCGGTCGCCGACTTGCGGGACATCAAGAAAGGGCGCGTCCTCGTCGGCGCGAATGAAGCCGGCGTGCATTCGGTGCTGCCGCTCATCGCGACGTTCCAGCAGGATCACCCAGGTATCCTCGTTGAGGTCCGGCGCATCCCGTCGCGTCAAATGGCGCAGGAAGTCCTGCTCCGCACGGTGGACTTCGGCGTGCTGACGTTCAATCCGCCCGAGAAGGAATTGCTGTCGCTGCTGCTCGGCACCGACGAGCTCGTCCTGCTGGTCAAACCGGATCATCCGCTGGCGGGCCGCAAGCAGGTGACGATGGAGGAAGTGGGACGCCAGACGATCGTCGCGCACAACGATCCGTCGCCGGCGCGCGACCGGGTGCTGCGGCTTTACGAACAGCGGCACGCGCCGCTGAACATCCGGATTTCGCTGCCGAGCCTCGACGGCATCAAGCGCGCCGTCGAAACCGGCCTCGGCGTGGCGCTGCTGCCGCGCCGCTGCGCCCTCGGCGAGATCGCACGCGGCCAGCTCGCGGAAGTCCGCGTCCCCGAACTGCGGTCGCCGCGTCAATTGCGCTTCGTGTACCGCCGCGACGGTGATCTCTCACATGCCGCGCAGGCCTTTCTCGATGTCGCTCGGCGGACAGTCAAGTAAGTTCTTCGCGACATAACACGGAGCACACGGGGGAGCCACGGAGAACGCGGGAAGAACAGCTGATCACAAGGGTTCAACCCTTATGGCTCCGTGCGCTCCGTGCCTCTCCGTATCTCCGTGTTATGTCGCGATGGTCTTGTCTGTAAACCGATACGGCAGCCGCGCTTCGACGCGCTCGACCTCTTCGTAATTGTCGAGCAGCAGCCCCGTCGCGTCCCATTCGCCCGTGATGAGCGCGTGCCGGATCGTCGCCGGCAGCGAGACCGCGTACGTGCGATCGCCTGCCGAGAGCTGTTGCCGCTCGATATCGAGCGTGAACGCGAGCGCCGGCGAGTCGGTCGATCGCGCCATGATCTCGGCGACGTCCTCGCGGCTGGCGGTCACACAGGGCAGGCCAATCGCGGTCGAGTTGCCCAGGAAGATCTCGCCGAACGATTCGCCGACGAGAGCACCGAAGCCGCGGCGGCGCAGCGCCTGCGGCGCATGCTCCCGCGACGAGCCGCAGCCGAAATTCGCGTTGACGATCAGCAGGCGCGCATCGCGTCGGACCGGGTCGTCGAACGGGTGCTGGGCGCCGCGGATTGCCGCTTCGCGGCGATCGTCTTCGAAGACGTGTTCGTCCAGACCATCGAAGGTGATGGCTTTCAGAAACCGCGCCGGGATGATGCGATCCGTGTCGATATCGTCGCCGCGCAGGACGAGCGCCGGGCCGGAGACGGCGGTCATGCGCGATGCGCTCACGCCGGCACCGCCAGTGTCCGCACGTCAACCACTTCGCCCGCAATCGCCGCGGCCGCAACCATCGCCGGGCTCATCAGCAGTGTTCTTCCTGTCGGGCTCCCCTGACGGCCTTTGAAGTTGCGGTTGGACGACGACGCGCAAATCTCGCGGCCGTCGAGGCGATCGGGGTTCATGGCCAGGCACATCGAGCAGCCGGCGTCCCGCCATTCGAAGCCGGCCGCCCGAAACGTGTGGTCGAGCCCCTCGCGTTCGGCCGCGGCACGGACGGCCTGCGATCCGGGCACCACCAGCGCCCGGACGTGCGGCGCGACGTGATGGCCTTCGGCGACCCGGGCGGCCTCGCGCAGGTCCGACAACCGCGAGTTGGTGCACGACCCGATGAAGGCGACGTCGATGCGCGTCCCGGCGATCGGCTGGCCGCCGTTGAATCCCATGAAGTCGAGCGCCTCGGTGACGCTCGGCCGTTCTGCCGGCGCGAGATCGCCGGGCCGTGGCAACCGAGCGTCCACGGCGACCGATTGACCGGGGTTGATGCCCCAGGTCACCGTCGGCGCGATCCCGGCGGCGTCGATCCGGACCTCATCGTCCCATCGTGCGTCGGGATCGGAGGCTAATGTCTGCCACCAGGCGCGCGCGCGATCGAAGGCCTCGCCCTGCGGAGCGAAACGGCGGCCGCGCACGAACTCGGCGGTCGTCTCGTCGGGATTGACGTAGCCGATGCGCGCGCCGCCCTCGATGGACATGTTGCAGATCGTCATCCGCTCGTCCATCGACAGCCGTGAAATCGCGTCACCCGCGTACTCGTAGGCGTACCCGTTGCCGCCGTTCATGCCGAGGCGGCCGATGATCGTCAGGATGATGTCTTTGGCGTACACCCCGGCGCGAGCCGGCCGTGCACGTCGATGCGGCGCACTTTCAACGGCGACATCGCCAGCGTCTGCGACGCCAGCACGTCGCGCACTTGCGAGGTGCCGATGCCGAACGCGAGCGCGCCAAACGCGCCGTGGGTCGACGTGTGGCTGTCACCGCAGCAGATCGTCATCCCCGGCTGCGTCAGGCCCAACTCGGGGCCGATCACGTGCACGATGCCCTGGGCGCCACTCTCCAGATCGAACAACCGGATTCCATGACGCCGGCAATTCTTCTCGAGCGCCGAGGTCATGCTTTCGGCCATGAGATCGGCAAACGGCCGCGCCTGCGATCGCGTTGGCACGATGTGATCGAGCGTCGCAAATGTCCGCTCAGGGGCCCGCACGGTCCACCCTCGCGCCTGCAACTCGTCGAACGCCTGCGGACTGGTGACTTCATGCACCAGATGCAGACCGACGTAGAGCTGCGTCTGCCCGTTCGGCAGGGTCCGCACCGCGTGCTGATCCCAGACTTTCTGAAAGAGTGTTCGGCCCATCGGTCTCCGGTGATCGTATCAGGCCCGATCGCCGCCTGATTCGGGCATAGGGGTTGCTTATACAAGGCCCAGGGCCAAGGCACAGACAGTAGGCACCAGGCGCTGGGCACGGGCACCAGGAGGTTCTGATGGCAGATTCTGCAATGGTTCCGGCTGATCAAGTACGCAGTTTTCGCCAACAACCCGGCATTCCCGCAAGGCCTATCGATCACACGTCGCGATCGCGCCTGGCTCGGATGCAGAGCTCGAGACCAGTGAAGGTGTCGAGATGGTATTCTGCCGTCGTTCCTGATGCTGGTGCCTGCTAGTGCCCAGTGCCTGATCCTGCCGCCTAATGCCTGATCTCGTCGATACGCTCGCGTCGCTGAATCCGTCGCAGCAATCTGCCGTCCTGCACACCCGCGGGCCGCTCCTGATCCTGGCCGGTGCGGGGTCTGGAAAAACTCGCGTCATCACCTACCGCATCGTGCATCTCGTGACTCAGGGCCACGCACGGCCGGACGAAGTGCTCGCGGTGACGTTCACGAACAAAGCGGCGGAGGAGATGCGGTCGCGCGTCGAGCAGCTCGTCGGCGACGACTGCCGGCAGATGTGGCTGTCCACCTTCCACGCCATGTCGGCGCGCCTGCTCCGGCGTGAGGCGCCGGCGATCGGATTGTCGCGCGACTTCGTCATCTACGACTCGTCGGATCAGCTGGCCGTCGTGAGACAGGCGATGAAGGCGTTGGACATCGACGACAAGAGCGTGCAGCCCCGCGCGGCCCTCGGGCGGATCAGCCAGGCCAAAAACCGGATGGAATCACCGGAATCGATGCGCGGAACGGGCTGGAGCCTCCGCGATCAGCAGATCGCCAGAATTTACGAGGCCTACCTGCGCACCCTCCACGACGCCGGGGCGCTCGATTTCGACGACCTGCTCCTCAAGACCGTCGAGTTGTTCGAGACCAATGAACGGGTCCGCGACCAGTACGCGCGCAAATTCAAGTACGTGATGGTCGACGAGTATCAGGATACCAACCGGCCGCAGTACATGCTGATTCGCCGGCTCTCGGCCCTGCACCGCAACCTCTGCGTCGTCGGCGATCCCGATCAGTCGATTTATCGGTGGCGGGGCGCGGATCTGCGCAATATCCTGGACTTCGAGCGCGACTATCCGGACGCGACGATCGTGAAGCTCGAGCAGAATTACCGCTCGACGCAGATCATCCTCGACGCGGCCTCGGCAGTGATCAGCCAGAACCGGAACCGCAAGCACAAGCGGCTGTGGACCGACCAGAAGGGCGGCGAGCGCGTGCTCTACGTCCGCGCCGGCGACGAAATCGAAGAGGCCGACTACATCACCCGCCTGCTGCGCGAATCCGGCACCGGTCGCGGCGGCGATCGGACGTCAGCCGTGCTCTATCGGACCAACGCGCAGTCACGTGCCATCGAAGATGCGTTGATGCGGGAGGGCGTGCCGTACCGCATCATCGGCGGCGTCCGCTTCTACGAGCGCAAGGAAATCAAGGACTCGCTCGCCTACCTTCGCCTGCTCATCAACCCGCACGACGACGTCAGCTTTCGGCGGGTGGTGAACGTGCCGGCGCGGGGCATCGGCAAGAGTGTGCTCGACGCGCTGGAGTCCGTCGACGTGACCGCCAACGATCACGCCGACACGCCGCTGCTGGCCGCCGGCCTGGACCCGATGCCGGCGCCGCGGTCGATGTGGGCACGGCTGGTCGTCGCCGTCGACCGGCGCGCCCTCCAGCCTCGGGCGCTGACGCCGCTGAAAGCGTTTCGCGACCTCATCGCGTCACTCGCTGAAGACGCTGCCGGCGCGAGCGTTTCCACCATTCTCAACCGCGTGCTCGAACGGTCCGGCTATCTCAAAGATCTGCGCGATGAGCGCAGCGAAGAGGCCGAAGCCCGCGTTGAAAACCTGATGGAGCTCGTCTCGGCCGCCGGGGAGTACGAGTCACGTGAGTCCGAGCCGTCGCTGGGCGGGTTCGTCGACCGACTCTCGCTCCTGTCTGAAGCCGACGAAGAGAACGGCACGAAGGAGGCCCGCGTCTGGCTCATGAGCATGCACGCCGCGAAGGGCCTCGAGTTTCCGGTGGTCGTCGTCGCCGGGATGGAAGAGGGACTCTTTCCGCATTCCCGCTCCGCTGAGGACGAGGAGGAAGTCGAGGAAGAGCGGCGCCTCTGCTACGTCTGCCTCACACGCGCGCGTGAGACGGCTGATTCTCACCAGCGCCTCACGGCGCCGCGTGTTCGGCGAGTATCAATCGGCGCAGCCGTCCCGGTTCCTCGAGGAGATTCCGGCGGAGTTGATGGACCGGATCGAGCCGGTCGCCCAGCCACGCTGGCAGGCCAACCCCTACGAGCTGCGCAATCCGTACGGCCGCCGTTATCCGCAGCGCCAGCCGGGCCAGGACTCGCGCGCCAAGGGCGGCTACTCCTACGAAAACGAAGATCAAACCGCGAACGGCGGCGTGCGCACGGGCATGCGCGTCCGTCACAAGCAATTTGGCGTCGGCACCGTCGTCGCCGTCGAAGATCAGGGCGACGACTTCAAGGTCACCGTCAAGTTCAGCACCGCGGGCACCAAGAAGCTGATGGCGCGGTTCGCAGGGCTCGAACGGGCATAGACGGCATCACCAAAACCTTCACCGTGCAGACGTGAAGGCTTGAAGACGAACTACGCGCGAGTCTGCTTCGCAGGCGCCGTGACTCGCAGAAGCCCTGGCGCGAGTTGAGGCCAGCCCTAAAGTTGGCCTTCTTCACGGTCCGTTGGCGGCTCTGGTTCTCCCGCCGTTTCCGGCGTGCTCCCGTTTTCGTCAACGAGCTCGCTCAACGTCGCGATGGAGACGAGCCGATCTTCTTCCGCCAGGTCCATCAGCCTCACACCCTGCGTATCTCGACCGATCGGGCGGAGGTCGCCGACCTTCATTCGGATGATCTGTCCCTGCTCGGTGACGAGCAGCAAATCGTCGCGATCGGTGACGTAGGCAATGCCGATGACGAGACCGTTACGGTCGCTCGTCTGGACGTTTTTCAGACCGATGCCGCCGCGTGACTGGCGACGGTATTCGCTGACGTCGGTGCGCTTGCCGTAGCCGTGCTCACAGACGGTGAGCAGTGTTCCGTCTTCGCTCACCACCTGCATCGCCACGACGTCGTCGCCTTCGCGAAGTTGCATGCCGCGGACACCGTAGGCGGTCCGGCCCATCGGTCGCACGTCGGCTTCGGCGAAGCGGATCGCCATGCCATTCCGCGAGCCGATGACGAGGTCCTTGTCGCCGTCGGTTTCAGCGACCGCGATGAGACGGTCGTCGTCGTCGATCTGAATGGCGATGATGCCGGCAGAGCGCGGGTTCGAGAACGCGCCCAGATCGGTCTTCTTGATGGTGCCCTTCTTGGTGCCCATCACGATAAAGCGCTTGCCTTCTTCTTCCGGGAACTCCTGCACGCGCAGGAGCGCGGCCATGCGCTCGCCTTCCGCCATGTTGACGAGGTTCGCGATCGCCTTGCCCTTGCTGCTGCGGCCGACTTCCGGCACGTCGTACACCCGCAACCAGTAGCACTTGCCGCGATCCGTGAAGATCAGGATGTAGGCGTGCGTATTGGCGATAAAGAGATGCCGGACGGCATCCTCCTCGCGCGTCGCCATACCGATCAGGCCTTTGCCGCCCCGGCGCTGCTTGCGGTACGCGTCAAGCGCCGTCCGCTTGATGTAGCCGGTGTCGGTCGCCGTGATGACGACATCTTCGTCGGCGATCAGATCTTCGACGCGGAACGTTCCGATGTCGTCGATGATGTCGGTCCGCCGGTCATCGCCGTACTTGTCGCGAATCGCCTTCAGTTCCGCGACGACGATCTCGGTGACGAGCTCCTCGTTGCCCAGGATCGTCCGCAGGCGATCGATCGTCTTCATCAGCTCGGCCAGCTCGTCGAGGATCTTCTGCCGCTCGAGGCCGGTGAGGCGCTGGAGCTGCATGTCGAGAATGGCCTGGGCCTGGATGGTGGTCAGGCCGAACTGCGTGATCAGGCCTGCGCGCGCTTCGACCGGGTTGCGCGAGCCGCGAATGAGCGTGATCACCGCATCGAGATGGTCCAGCGCGATTCTCAGTCCGTCGAGGATGTGCGCCCGCGCTTCTGCCTTGCGGAGCTCGAACTCCGTCCGCCGGCGCACGACTTCGCGCCGGAACTCGACGAAGTGATCGATGATCTGCAGAATTCCCAGCACACGCGGCCGGCCGGCCACGATGGCCAGCAGCGTGATGCCGTAGCCCATCTGCAGTTTGGTGTGCTTGTAGAGGTTGTTCAACACCACGTCGGGCAGCTCGCCGCGCTTGAGCTCGATCACGATCCGCATGCCGTCACGATCGGATTCGTCACGCAGGTCTGAGATGCCTTCGAGGCGCTTGTCACGGACGAGCTCGGCCATCTCCGTGATCAACGCGGCCTTGTTCACCTGATACGGAATCTCGGTGACGACGATCGAGACGCGCTCGCCCTTCTTGTGCTCTTCGAACGTGGCCCGGCCGCGCACGACAACGTTGCCGCGGCCTTCTTTGTAGGCCCGCAGGATGCCCTCGCGGCCGACAATCGTGCCGCCCGACGGGAAATCGGGAGCCGGGAATGGTCTGGACGATCGTGCGGAACCGTTCGTCGTCTGGCGCCGTCCGCAGGCTGATGGCGGCGATCACGCCGTCGATCACTTCGCGCATGTTGTGCGGCGGAATGCTCGTCGCCATGCCGACGGCGATGCCCGTCGATCCGTTCACGAGTAGATTCGGAAATGGCGCTGGAAAGACGACGGGCTCTTCGGTCGTCTCGTCGAAGTTGGGCCGAAAGTCGACGGTGTCCTTGTCGAGGTCGGCCATCATCGCTTCGGCGAGCGAGGGAAGGCGGGCCTCCGTGTACCGGTACGCCGCTGGCGGATCGCCGTCGATCGAGCCGAAGTTGCCCTGGCCGTCGACCAGGACGTAACGCATGTTGAAGTCCTGCGCGAGCCGGACGAGCGTGTCGTACGCGGGCGCGTCGCCGTGCGGATGGTAGTTGCCGATGACCTCGCCGACGATCTTGGCGCACTTGCGGTAGGCCCGGTTCGACGCCAGCCCCATCTGCCGCATGGCAAACAGCACGCGGCGGTTGGCGGGTTTCAAGCCATCGCGGACGTCAGGCAGCGCTCGCCCGATGATTACGCTCATCGCGTAATCCATGTACGAGCGCTTCATTTCGTCTTCGATATTGACGGGGATGCGGGTCTCTTGACTGATCCATGCGTTGTTCAGATATCCAGATTCTTCACGTCGAGCGCATTGTCTTCGATGAACTTCCGCCGCGGCTCGACCTGGTCGCCCATCAACGTCGTGAACATCTGGTCCGCTTCGGTGTGGTCTTCGGCCTTGACCTGGAGCAGCGTGCGCTTCGTGGGATCCATCGTCGTTTCCCAGAGCGTGTCGGGATTCATCTCGCCGAGGCCCTTGTAGCGGTTCACGGCGAGGCCGCGTCGGCCGGCGGCCACGAAGTACTCGACGAGATCGTCGAGCGACTCGACACGGCGATCGCTGCCGCCGTCGGCGCCAGGCGCCGGCGTCGTCGATGGAACGGGGGCCGCCGAGCCTGGTTCGTCTCCTTGACCGTCAGTGGTCTCCGCCTGGGCGGTTTCGGGATCCTCGACTTCAGCGGCCGTCGTCGTCGCCGTCTCCGTGCGAATCGTGACGCTGCCGATCATCAGATCGCGCACGTCCTGATACACGGACGAGAGCGTCCGGAACTCTCCGGTCGTGACGAAGTCGATGTCGAGCCGATGGCGGCGCACGTAGCCCGCGGTGCTGTCGTCGAGCACCACAGCAAACGCCTGATGCTCGGGATCTTCGACCACAGAGGTTTCGATATTCGTGGCCTTGAGATGACCCGCCAGCGCTTCCACCGCGTCGCGATGCTGCCAGAAGGTCTTGTCACCCGCTTCGCCCTCGAGCAGCGCGAGAATCGCGCGACGGGCCGGACCGCGCCGCTCGACCACCTGCAGCAGCTTGCGGAAGACCATCAGCCGCTCCAGGCGCCGTTCGAGCGCTTCGCCCGAGATCTCACGCCCCGTGCCGAGGACGAGCGTGCGCGTGTCGGCGGCGCGCCTGATCAGGAACGCCTCGAGCTCGCGCTCGTCCTTGATGAATGTTTCCTGGCGTCCACGCTTCGCGCGGAAGAGCGGCGGCTGGGCAATGTAGATGTGGCCGCGATCGACGAGGTCCCGCATCTGGCGATAGAAGAACGTCAGCAGGAGCGTGCGGATGTGCGAGCCGTCCACGTCGGCGTCCGTCATGATGATGACGCGGTGGTAGCGCACCTTGCCGGCGTCGAACTCGTCGGCGCCAATGCCGCACCCGAGCGCGGCGATCAGCGTCCGGATCTCCTCGTGGCTCAGCATCTTGTCGAAGCGGGCCTTCTCGACATTGAGGATCTTGCCCTTGATCGGGAGGATCGCCTGGAAGCGCCGGTCGCGGCCCTGCTTGGCGGATCCGCCTGCGGACTCGCCTTCGACGATGTACAGCTCGCTCTTCGCGGGATCGCGCTCCTGACAGTCGGCGAGCTTCCCAGGCAGCGCCGTGTTGTCGAGGGCGCCCTTGCGCCGCACCAGATCGCGGGCCTTCCGGGCGGCCTCGCGGGCCAGCGCAGCGTCGACCACTTTCGCGACGATCCGCTTCGCGATCGCGGGATTCTGTTCGAGAAACGCGCCCAGCCGATCGTTGACGATCCCCTCGACGATGCCCTTGACCTCTGTGTTGCCGAGCTTCGTCTTGGTCTGACCCTCAAATTGCGGCTGCGGGATCTTGACCGAGATCACCGCCGTCATGCCTTCGCGGACGTCGTCGCCGCCAATGCTCTCGCTCAGTTTCTCGGTGAGATTGTTCTTGGACGCGTAGTAGTTGATCGTCCTGGTCAGGGCCGACCGGAACCCGGACATGTGGGTGCCGCCTTCGGTCGTGTTGATGTTGTTGGCAAAGCTGTACGTCGTTTCGGTGTAGCCGTCGTTCCACTGCAACGCGATGTCGACGGTGATGCCGTCGCGCTCGCCGTTCATCACGACTGGGCGGTCGTTCACCGGTGTCCGGTTCTTGTTGAGGAACTCGACGAACTCGCGGATGCCCCCTTCGTACAGGAAACGGTGGTTCTTGCCGTCCCGCTCGTCGTCGATCACGATCGACACGCCGGCATTCAGGAACGCCAGCTCACGCAGGCGCTGAGACAAGGTCTCGAAGCTGAATTCGGTGATCTCGAAGACCGTGGTGTCAGGCTTGAACGTGACTTTCGTGCCGCGCTTCTCCGTCGTGCCGGTTACCTCGAGGGCCGCGCCTGGGGTGCCGCGCTCATAGCGCTGCTGGTGGACCTGGCCGTTGCGCCAGATCTCGAGCTCGAGCCACTCCGACAGGGCGTTGACGACCGAAATGCCGACGCCGTGCAATCCACCGGAGACCTTGTACGCCGAATTCTCGAACTTGCCGCCGGCATGAAGCACCGTCATCACGACTTCGGCCGCCGACCGGCCGCTTTCGTGCTGATCGACCGGGATGCCACGGCCATCGTCGACGACCGTGACCGATCCGTCGATGTGAATCGTGACCGCGACGTTGCGGCAGAACCCCGCCAGCGCCTCGTCGATGGAGTTGTCCACCACCTCGTACACGAGGTGATGAAGTCCCGTCGGACCTGTCGACCCGATGTACATGGCCGGCCGCTTCCGGACGGCCTCGAGGCCTTCAAGGACCTTGATCTTGTCAGCGCGGTAGTCGTCGGCTCCGGTCGGTACACTCCGGCCGGAGTCTGTCAGATCTGTATTGGACATAGTAAAAAGGACATCGGGTGTCTTTTTCTCTAGATCGCGACGTGAGAAAAAGACACCCGATGTCTTAACTCTCAAATCCTCATCGGCATGATCACGTACGTGTAGTCGTAACCCTCGGCGCCGATGGGTTTCACGACCGCCTGGCTCATCTCGTCCTTGAACTCGAGTTGCACGTTCTCGGTTTCGACGACGCTCAGGAAGTTGTCGACGTAGTCGGCGTTGAAGCAGATCTGCAGCGCGTCGCCGTCGTACTCGACCGGCAACACTTCGTGCGCTTCGCCGATTTCCGGTGTGCTGGACGTGATCTCCACCTGATCTTTCGCGAGCACGAACTTGACGGCTTTGGATCGCTCGTTGGACAAGAGCCTGACCCGACGCACGGCTGCGGACAGCCGATCGCGGTCGAATTCGATCTTCTTGTCGTTGGTCTTGGGAATCACGCGCTCGTACGCCGGAAAATTGGCGTCGATCTTCCGCGAAATGAGCAGCCGGCCGCCGGTGCGGAAGAAGAGGTGATTCTCCCCCTGGGAAAATTCGACCGCGTCGCCACCGTCGATCAGGCGCGCAACCTCGTTCAGTGTTTTCCTGGGCAGCAACACCTCTGACTTCACGCCTTTGCCCGGCGATTCCTGCACGCTGATGAATGCCAGCCGATGCCCATCGGTGGCGACCATGCTCATCGAATCCGGACGCAGCACCAATTGGGCGCCGTTCAGGAAGTAGCGCGTGTCTTCGCTCGTAATCGCAAAGCGCGTATGCGAGATCAGGCGTTTCAGTGCCGCACCAGGCAACGTCGCTTCGAATTCGCCGACGTCCTGCGGCGGGGTCGGAAACTCATTCGCCGGCAGCGTCTGCATGCGCGATTCGAATCGATCGGCCGTGATCGTGACGCTCTTGCCGCCCTTGTCTTCCTGGATTCGCACTTCCGTGTCGGGCAACGCGTTCACGATCTCGAACAGCTTCTTCGCGGGCAGCGTGAGTTGCCCCGTCTTGACGACTGTGGCTTCGCAGCGGCTCCGCAGGCCGACATCGAGATCCGTCGCGAGAAGCGACACGCCGTCTTTCGTCGCCTCGATGAGCACGTTCGCGAGAATCGGAATCGTGTTCTTCCGCTCAACGATGCCTTGAAGGAGAGAAAGTTCTTTCAGCAGATCGTTCTTGCGGACGACAAGTTCCATGGGTGGGGCGCCCTCGCACTCTCCCCGTCACGCCGGCGGGGATCATCAATCTCCTCAGAGATCAAAAAGACTACAAATTATAACAGGAATAAAGGCCTGTTGGTACCCGAAACTCGCCGAATAAGTTGAGGTCTATCAAAGAGTTAGGTTGTGGAAATTCCTGTGGATGTTCTGGCGCCGATCGGTGGGGAACCCTGTGGGAATCCACCCGATGACCTGGCGTCCACAGCCGTCCACAGGCCCAATGGCGCAACCCTGTGGATCCCTGACCTCCCTGACCCTGAATCAGGAGCGAATCGACTCGAGGAGGGTGTTGATAAGGCTGTTGAAACTGGAGTCCTTCTGCCGCAGTTGCTCGACCTTCCGGATCGAGTGAATGACCGTCGAATGATGCTTGCCGCCAAAGCTCTTCCCGATCTCCGGGAGCGACGAGTTCGTGAGCGACTTGCACAGGTACATGGCGACCTGTCGAGGCTTGGCAATCGACTTCGCGTTGTTGCGGGACTTGAGCTCCGTGAGCTTCAACTGGTAGTAGTCGGCCACGAACTTCTGAATCATGTCGATGGTGACCGCGCGCTCGTCGCTGCGCAGCACGTCGCGTAGCACTTCCTGCGCCAGCGCCATCGAAAGATCGGTTCCGGTGAGCGACGCGTACGCCAGCAGCCTGATGAGGGATCCTTCTAATTCCCGGATGTTGGACTTGATGCGGCCGGCAATGAAGAGGGCGACATCGTCTGGGAGAAACACCCCTTCGGCATCGGCTTTTCGCTTGAGAATCGCGATTTTTGTCTCGAGATCGGGCGACTGGATGTCTGCGATCAGCCCCCACTCGAAACGGCTGCGCAGCCGCTCTTCGAGCTCGCTAATCTGGTGCGGTGGGCAGTCGCTGCTGAGCACAATCTGCTTCTGGGCATCGTGCAGCGCATTGAACGTGTGAAAAAATTCCGTCTGCGTCCGCTCCTTGCCGACGATGAACTGGATGTCGTCGACGAGCAGGACATCGACACCGCGATAGCGTTCGCGGAACTCGAGAATGCGATCGTACCGGATCGCGTTGATGACCTCGTTCATGAAGCGCTCGGCCGAAATGTAGGTGAGCTTCAAGCCCGGGCTGTGCGTGAGCACGTAGTGGCCGATCGCGTGCATCAAATGCGTCTTGCCCAGGCCCACGCCACCGTAAATGAACAGCGGGTTGTATGACCGGGACGGCGCCTCCGCGACCGCGCGGCAAGCGGCATGGGCAAACTGATTTGACGCCCCGACGATGAACGTCTCGAAGGAATAGCGGGCGCTGAGCCCGACTGATTCGACCGGATCGGACACCGCGGGGGTGCTGTCCACACCGCGAAGCTCTGGCGGCGCCGGCTGTCCCCCTTCGGTCGCCTCCGGGACGAACTGGAACGCCACACCCCGCCGTCCGACCTCTGCCAGGGCCTCCTCGATGACGCCCGTATAGTGCTTGGTCAGCCAGTGGACCGACCCCGGGTCCCCGACCCGCACGACGATGGACGAGCCGTCGTCGCTCACCAGCGCGGTTTTCTGGAACCATGCGTAGTAGGAGTACCGGTTGACTTTGGTCTCGATCCGGCCAAGAACTGCTTCCCAGATGCTGCCAGTCATCGTCGATAAACGTAAGAGACAGAACAGTTTACAGACACGGCATGCGAAAACCTTAGGATTTCCACAGGTTTTTCCACAGGTGTGGAAAACTCACTTGGAGGCCGCCTCGCGACGAAGGCTCGCGAATCTACCACAGCCGACCTTTGCAGACAACGCGCGCGGATACGAATTGACCCCCTTTTCCACGGTGCGCTACGATGCATGTTTCCCCGGGCGGATGGCCGCCCGGCCGGGAGTCCCATGAAGCGAACATTTCAGCCGAATCGCCGCCGCCGTCGCCGCACGCACGGGTTCCTGGTGAGGATGCGGACCAAGAACGGCCGCATCGTGCTCAAACGGCGCCGCGCCAAGGGCCGCAAGCGCCTGACCGTCTCGTCCAGGTAGCGCCCCAAGGGGCCGATGTCCCAAAAATTTCCTGCCGCTGTCCGCCTGCACTCGCGCCCGGAGTTCGACGCCGTGCAGGATCGCGGGCGACGTGTGAGCGCGCGCTATTTGACGATGATCGCGCGGCCGAACGCGCTCGCGTGCGATCGCCTGGGCATTATCGCCTCGCGGCGAGTGGGTGGCGCGGTCGATCGTAATCGCGCCAAGCGCCGGCTGCGCGAGCTGTTTCGGCGCGCCGGGCCCCTGCACGCCTCAACAGAAAGCAGGCGCGCGCTCGATGTCGTGGTGGTCGCTCGTCCTGCGCTCGTCGCGGCGCCGTTCAATGCCGTCGCCGAAGATTTTCGGCAGGCGCTGGGCAAATTGCGCGAAGGCAGATCCTGATTTCATGCGTCCAAGTGTTCGCGTCGGCCTCGTCATCGTTCACGCGTACCAACTCGTGCTGAGTCCGTTCACCGGCGGCGCGTGTCGGTTCGAGCCGTCGTGTTCGGCGTACGCACTGGATGCTGTACAGACACATGGGCTTGTTCGCGGTTTGTGGCTTGCGCTCCGGCGAGTCGCACGCTGCCACCCGCTTGCGCGGCCGGGCATCGATCCCGTGCCGCCGCCCGCCGGCGGGCGCTGACGAGACCGCAGTCACCCATTCATGGAAAAACGCGTTTTCTTTGCGATCTTTCTCTCGTTCGTGGTCCTCGCGCTGTACCAGTCGTACTTCGCGCCAAAACCAGTGCCGCGATCGGAGACCGGGCCAGCGCCGGTGGCGACGGGCGTGCCAGGCACGACGACGGCGCCGGTGGTCACGGGGCCGGCCGGCGCCCCCGCCGTGGCTGCGCCGGTCGAAGCGCCCGCGCCGATCGATCCGACATCGCGCGACGTCGTGGTCGAGACCGACAACCTGCGCGCCATCTTCACGACCGCAGGCGCCGCGCTCAAAAGCTGGCGGCTGAAAGAATATCTCGACGATGCAGGACAGCCGCTCGAGCTCGTGCCGGCTGAGGTGCCGGGCCCCCGTCCGTTCACATTGGCGACCGAGGACCCGAAGCTCTCTGAGACGCTCGCTTCCGCGGTGTACCAGCCGAGCGCAGAAGGGTTGACGATCGGCAAAGGCACCGGAACGCTCACCTTTCAGTTCCGCGATGCCACCGGCCTCCGCGTCGAGAAACGCTTTTACTTCCAGCCCGACGGCAAACGATATCTCGTCAACGTCGAAGCCACCGTCGACGTGAACGGCGCTGCCAAGCCGGTGACGATTCACGGCGGGCCCGGGATCGGTCTCGGCTACAGCCTCAACGGTGCGCACCCGCCGCGCACCGTACAGATGCGGGGCGGCAAGGTGGAGCGACTGACGGCCGCTGATATTCAGCCCCAGCCCCGCTATGAAGGCGAGTTCCGCTTTGCCGGCGTCGAGGACCAGTTCTTCGTGACAGCCGCAGTGCCGTCCGGCGAGCAGGCGCGCGTCGATTACCGGGCGATCGATCTCCCGGTGGCCGGCAACACGGCGGGTCTGACGCGCTCGTTCATTGCCTATGCGGTGACGACGGACCGCGGCGCCACGCCGTCGAGAGCGGTCACGATTCCGTTTTTCATCGGCCCGAAGGACATCGACGTGCTCAGTGCCGTCGATTCACGGCTCGACAATGCCATCGACTTCGGCATGTTCCATTGGCTCGTCCGGCCGCTGCTTCGCGCACTGAAGTGGATCAACCGCTTCGTGCACAACTACGGCTGGTCGATCGTGGTCCTCACCGTCCTGATCAACCTGGCGATCTTCCCGCTTCGTCACCGCAGCATGGTCTCGATGCGCAAAATGCAGGCGCTGCAGCCGGAAGTCAAAGCCATCCAGGATCGCTACGCCAAGTACAAGCTCACCGATCCCGAGCGCCAGAAAATGAACACGGAGATGATGGCGCTCTACAAACAGAAGGGCGTCAATCCGGCGAGCGGCTGCCTGCCGATGCTGCTGACGATGCCGATCCTGTTCGCGTTCTACGCGATGTTGTCGGTCGCGATCGAGCTGCGCGGGGCGCCGTTCTTCGGCTGGATCCACGACCTCTCCGTGAAAGATCCGCTCTACATCACGCCCGTCGTCATGGGCGCGACGATGTTCTGGCAGCAGTGGCTGACGCCGTCAACGGCCGATCCGATGCAGAAGCGGATCTTCATGCTGATGCCGATCATTTTCACGTTCACCTTCCTCGCCTTCCCCGCGGGTCTGGTGATCTACTGGCTGGTCAGCAACCTGATGGCGATCGGCCAGCAGCTCCTGACCAATCGCCTGCTCGGGCCACCGCCACAGGTGCGGCCGGCCGTGACCAAGGTCGTGGGCTCGGGCACGACCGTCAAGCCGACACGAAAGGGCAAGCCATGAGCGATCTCGACGCCAAGGTCATCGACTTCGTCCGGCAGGTCACCGGCGCGATGGGCCTCACGCTCGATGTGACCGTCGAGGAGACGCCGGACAACCTCCGGCTGAATCTCGGCGGCGACGGCGCCGATGCGCTGCTCCGCCGCAAGGGCGAGGCCCTCGATGCGCTGCAAGTGATCGTCAACACCGCCTTCCGGCGCGATGCCCGTGGCGATCGGCACTACGTGGTCGATGCGCTCGGGTTCAGGAAGGGCAAGGACGCCGAGCTCCGTCAGATGGCGCAGTTCCTCATGGAGAAGGTGCGAAACACCGGCCAGCTGCAGGAGCTCGGGCCGCTCAATCCGTACGCGCGGCGCATCGTTCACCTCACGGTGGCGGAAGACGAGACGCTCACGTCCGAGAGCGTCGGCGACGCCTTCCTTAAATCGGTGGTGATCTCGCGGAAGGTCTGATAGTTCGGGTGCTGGGTGCTCGGTGCTAGGTGCGGGGTGCAAGGAACGCGCTATCGATGGCCTTCTTTCAGGAATGAGGGCAATCGGCAGTCCGTTCCACGCACGTAGCACCCAGCACGTAGCACTCAGCACCCAGCACCGTAGCACCCGCAATGTCTCGCTCCTTCAGCGTCTCCGACACGATCGTGGCGATTGCGACGCCACCGGGGCGCGGCGGCATCGGTGTCGTCAGATTGTCGGGGCCCGAGGCCGTGACGATCGCCGCAGCGCTCGTCGATCGCGACGAACCACTGGTCGCAAGACACGCGACGTTTACGCGTGTCGTCGACCGCGGTTCAGTGCAAGGACCGCTGGTGGACCAGGTCGTGGTCACCTGGTTTGCGCAACCCCACTCGTACACGGGTGAAGACGTCGTCGAGATCAGCGGGCACGGCAGTCCCCTCCTGCTTCGTCGCATCGTCGAATTGGCAATGGCGGCGGGCGCGCGGCTCGCCGAGCCGGGCGAGTTCACCTTACGCGCCTATCTCTCCGGGCGGATCGACCTCGCGCAGGCGGAAGCGGTGGCCGATCTTGTCGACGCCGTCACCCCGCTCCAGGCGCGGGCCGCCATGGACCAACTCGAGGGGACGCTGACCGAGACGATTACGCGCATCGACGCGCAGTTGTTCGATCTGGCGGCTCGTCTCGAGGCGTCGCTCGATTTTCCCGACGAGGGCTTTCATTTCGTCACGCGCGATCAGGCGGCGGTCGATCTGCGGCTGGTTGCCGACGCCCTCGATCGACTGGCAGCAGACGGCCGGGCCGGGCGCGTCGTCCGCGAAGGCCGGATGGTCGTGATCGTCGGCCGGCCCAATGCCGGAAAGTCGAGCCTGTTCAATGCGCTGGTCGGCTCCGCACGGGCGATTGTCACCGAGGTGCCCGGCACGACTCGCGATCTGCTCACCGAGCGTGTCGAGATCGGCGGCGTGCCGATCACGCTCGTGGACACGGCCGGCCTCCGCGACGCCAGCGACGTCATCGAGGCCGAAGGCGTGGATCGGGCGCGGCGCGCCCAGGAGGTCGCCGCGCTCTCGGTCGTCGTTGTCGACGGCTCGACGCCGATGTCTGAAGACGACCGGCGACTGATCGGCGACCAGACTGCCGCGCGCATCGTCGTGTTCAGCAAGTCCGATCTGCCGCGTTCGTGGGATCCGGCGCGCGCGCTGGACAACGTCTCGTTCGTGCCGGTGTCTGCGTTCACCGGCGAAGGCCTGGACGCGCTGCGTGCCGCGATCGTCGCGGCTCTCATCGAGCGCGAGGAGCTCCGCGACACACCGGCGATCTCGAATGTGCGCCACCTGGCGCTGGTCGAGACCGCGCGGGCCGCAGTCGGCGCCGCGATCGCCGCGCTGAGTGCTGGAGTGACCGAAGAGCTGGTGCTGACGGATCTCGCCGCGGCGCGTCACGCGCTTGAAGAAATCACCGGCGCTCGCACGGCCGACGATCTGCTCGAGCACATTTTTCGCAAATTTTGTGTGGGGAAGTGATTCTTGTGGTTCCGGGGTTCCGGAGGTTCCGGGGTGCCGGGGTTCTACTCGGGGGTTCGTCGGGGCGGCGCCGAGAACCAGCAGCCGAACCCACGGAACCTCCGGAACCTTCGGAACCCCGGAACCATGTGAACTGTCCGTTAATATCAGTTGTGCCCGACTTTGACGTCATCGTGATCGGCGCCGGCCATGCGGGTGTCGAGGCCGCGTGGGCGGCGGCTCGTGTGGGATGCCGGGTTGGGCTGTGCACGCTCTCGGCCGAGACGGTGGCGCTCATGCCCTGCAATCCGGCGATCGGCGGCACGGCGAAGGGGCATCTCGTTCGCGAGATCGATGCGCTCGGCGGCCTGATGGGCCGCGCGATCGATGCGACCGGCATTCAGTTCAAGCTGCTCAATCGCAGCCGCGGTCCGGCGGTGTGGTCGCCGCGCGCGCAAGCGGACAAGCGAGAGTACGGCCGGTGGGTACGCGACGCGCTCTCCGCGTTGCCCAACCTCACCTGGCTCTTCAGGCGCGCCGGTCGAGTGGTCGTCGAGCACGGCGTCGTCCGCGGGCTCGAGTTCGAGGACGGGGACGTCGTCACGTGCACGACGCTGGTCATCACGACCGGCACGTTTTTGAATGGGCTGGTACACGTCGGTGATGAGCAGCGGCCAGCCGGCCGCGCGGGTGAGCCACCGACGCACGCGCTCGCCGAATCGCTGCGCGGCTGCGGCTTCGAGATGGGCCGGCTCAAGACCGGCACGCCGCCGAGGCTCGATCGGCGCACGATCGACTTCTCACGGTTCCGGGCCGAGTATGGCGACGATCCGATCGTGCCGTTCTCCTTCCTCTCGGGCCGGCTGGTGCGCCCCCAGATCGCCTGTCACCTGCTGTACACGACCGATCGGGTTCACGAGATCGTCCGCGAGAGCATCGGACGGTCGCCGCTGTTCAACGGGCAAATCACCGGCGTCGGCCCGCGATACTGCCCCTCGCTCGAAGACAAGGTGATGCGCTTCCCCGCCCGGGAGCGCCATCAGATCTTCCTCGAGCCGGAGGGCGTGGACGTCGACGAGATCTATGTGAACGGGCTGTCGATGAGCCTGCCCAGGGACGTGCAGAACGCGATTGTTCGATCCTTGCCGGGGCTCGAAGATGCGGCGGTCCTTCGGCACGCCTATGCGGTGGAATACGATTTCATCCAACCGACGGAGCTCGATCGCTCGCTCGAGACCAAGCGGGTCCGCGGCCTGTTTTTCGCCGGGCAGATCAATGGCACGTCGGGCTACGAAGAGGCCGCGGCGCAGGGACTGATCGCGGGCGTCAACGCCGCGTGCCGCGCCGGATCGCGGCGTCCGGTCATCCTCGATCGCGACCAGGCGTACATCGGCATCCTCGTCGACGATCTGGTGACGCGCGGCTGTCTCG
The DNA here is from genome assembly GCA_963816795.1 of uncultured Acidobacteriota bacterium. Taxonomy (GTDB): domain Bacteria; phylum Acidobacteriota; class Vicinamibacteria; order Vicinamibacterales; family SCN-69-37; genus CAWFLT01. The sequence continues at coordinate 216,769 of CAWFLT010000017.1, forward strand.
AGCCGTACCGCATGTTCACGTCACGAGCGGAGCACCGCCTGGTCCTGCGCATCGACAACGCCGATTTGCGGCTGACGCCCATCGGGCGCACGGCTGGCTTGGTGGACGACGAACGCTGGGCGTGGTTCGAGGCGCGCCGCGACCGGCTCGATCGCACACGCGCGCGCGCCGAGACCGCGCGGGTCACGATCGACGGCGCACGCGTCACCGTTGCACAAGCGCTGGCGCGGCCAGAGACGACGATCGACGACCTGCGCGGGCAGGGCTTCGCGATCGAGACCACGGCGACCGACGCGTCGTACGACGAGGCGACGTTCCACGCCGAGGGCCGGTATCGCGGATATCTGAAGCGGCACGACGAGCAACTCGCACGCACGCGCGGCCGCGAGGCGGTGCCGATCCCGGCGGCGTTCACCTATGCCGGCATCCCCGGGTTATCGCGAGAAGTCGTCGAGCGCCTCACGGCCGTGCGTCCTGGGACGATTGGACAAGCGTCCCGCGTGCCTGGCGTGACGCCGGCCGCGGTGGCGATCGTGTCTGCCCATCTCGGTCGCCGCTGAACCCACCCACGGAATCGCGCCGGCATTTCGCGGCCGTAAGCCTGGATTCTTCGACTCCTTTGTGATTGGCGGATGGATCGCAGTATGCAGCAGGCCACAATGGTGAGGTGGCGCTGGACGCGGTGCGGGACCAGATTCGGCAACGGGCGGCGAGGGTGGATCTCTCGTTGCGCGACGCAGAGGTTGCGCAGTTGGCCGAGTATGTTGGTCTTTTGACCAAATGGAATGCTCGCTTGAACCTGACGGCGCTTGCGTTGGCTCCGATGGCAGACACCACTGTCGACCGGCTCATCATTGAGCCAGTGGCTGCCGCACGGGACGTGAGGGCGGCGGATCGGCGAATGCTGGACGTGGGATCTGGCGGAGGATCGCCCGCACTGCCACTCAAGATTGCTTCCCCCTGGCTGCGACTCACACTCGTGGAAGTGAAGACCCGCAAGTCTGCGTTCCTGCGGGAAGCCATTCGGCACCTGGCTCTTGCCGATACGGACGTGGAAACCGAGCGCGTCGAGACACTCTCAACTCGCGGCGAGCTCAGGGAGTCGGTCGACGTTGTGTCGATCCGGGCGGTCAAGCTCGACGCCGAACTCTGGAGATCGCTGATGATCGTTCTCAAGCCAGGAGGACGCCTGCTCTGGTTCGGCGCGTCGTCCGCTGCCGAACTCGACGAGCGTCTTCCCGTCGGCCTCGCAGTCGTCGCGAGGCGGACGTTACTCCCGGAGGCACCGGATGACCTTGCCGTTCTCGAGAAGTCACACGAACATGTCTCCTGAGCCCCTCGTCGTGCCGCTCAACTGCCTCTCATGTGGCGGAGCCATTGAGGTGGCATGCGAGGTGATTCCTGGGGCTGCGGTTGAAACGGTTCGATTCGAGTGTCCGTATTGCTCGGCCCCCAGGGACTTCGAAGCGCCCGGTCGCGTGATTCATGTTGCTGCTCGCCAAGTTGGTGAGGGACCTTCTAAGAAGCACTAAGCGACGACAAGAACCGGTTCTCGGTTCTCCGTTCTCGGTTCTGTTCGGGTTCAACTTGTTCCACGTGGAACGGTTCAGACGGCCTCGCCGAGACCCGTTCGCGGTCGGCCGTTTGATTCCCTCCAGCCTTCATGTTCCACGTGGAACACTCGACCGCGACTGAACCGGTGCCTGGAACAAGGGAATCGAGAACGGACAGAACCCGAGAACAGAACAAAGAACAGAACAGAACCGAGAACTGTAGAACCGAGAACTGACAAGTCGCAGTATCTGATTTACAATGCGAAGACGGCGATTGGCCACGGATTACTAATTGGTCTAATGACAGAAATAAGTAAGATAATCGCTATCTCAAACCAGAAAGGCGGCGTCGCCAAAACCACCACGGCCATCAATCTGGCCGCCTCACTGGCGCTCGCCAACCAGTCCGTCCTCGTTGTCGATCTCGACCCTCAGGGCAATCTCACAAGCGGCCTCGGCCAGAAAGGCCAGGCCGCAGAGGCCGGCACCATCTACGACGCGCTGCTGAGCGACCGGCGGGACATCCGGCCCTTCATTATTCCGACCGGGATCGATCACTTGTCGCTCGTTCCCGCCAATCGCGATCTGACGGGCGCGGAAATCGAGCTCATTGCGTTGACCGACCGCGAGCGCCGGCTGCGGCAGCTCCTCGAACCGATCCGTGATGACTTCGATTTGATCTTCATCGACTCACCGCCGTCGTTGGGACTCCTGACGTTGAACGCCCTGGTCGCCGCCGACTCCGTGCTGGTGCCGCTCAACGGCGAGTACTTTGCCCTCGAAGGGATCGCCGAGCTCACCGCCACCATCGAGCGCGTCCGCATGGCGCTCAATCCCCAGCTCACGCTTGAAGGCGTGTTGCTGACCATCACCGACGACCGCACCAACCTGGGGCAACAGGTCGGCGCGAACATCCGCGAGTTCTTTGGCTCGAAGGTCTACAAGACCACGATTCCCCGCAACATCCGGCTTGGCGAGGCGCCAAGCCACGGCGTGCCCGTCATTCTGTATGACGCACGATCGCGCGGCGCCGAAGCGTACGTCGCCTTCGCACACGAATTCATGGCGCGGCGGCGGTCCGTGCCGGCCTGATTGAGCATCGGAGATCACTATGGTCGAACGACGTCCGGCACTGGGTCGCGGCTTGAGCGCGCTGATTCCGTCGGCGCCACCGCCCGCACGCGAGACCGTCGAACCTCGCTCGCAGCCCACCGAAATCGACCTCGACCGGCTGACCCCCAACCCGCGGCAGCCGCGCCAGCAGATCGATGAGGGGCGGCTCGAAGAGCTCGCGCAGTCGATCCGCAGCCACGGCGTCATTCAACCGCTCCTCGTGCGCCTGGTCGACGGCCGGCACGAGATCGTCGCTGGCGAGCGGCGCTGGCGCGCCGCACAGCGCGCAGGCCTTCTCAAGGTGCCGATTGTCGTTCGCGAGGTCGCCGACGCCGACCTGCTCGCGGTCGCACTGATCGAAAACATCCAGCGCGAAGACCTGAATCCGATTGAGGAAGCGCAGGCGTATCGCCGCCTGGCCGACGACCTCCATCTCTCGCAGGAAGCGATTGCTGCCGCCGTCGGCAAAGACCGCGCGACCATCGCCAACTACCTGCGGCTGTTGCGCCTGCCCGCCGAGGTCAGGAACGACCTGGCGTCGGGCGCGCTGACGATGGGCCACGCCCGGGCTATCGCCGGCGTCCCTGATGATGCCGCGCAGCGCCAGCTCGCCCGCGACGTCATCGCCCGCGCCCTCTCCGTCCGCGAAACCGAGGCGCTCGCGCGCCGGGAAACCACACCACACGCCGCACCGCCTCCACGCAAGGTCGATCCCAATACGCGGGCGGCCGAGGACCAACTGAAACTCGCCCTGGGCACTCGCGTGCGCATCATCCGAAAAGGGGTCGGCGGCCGGATCGAGATCGACTTCAATAATGAGGATGAGCTGCAGCGGCTTTTCGAAGCGCTCACCAGCAATAGCTCCTCGCCAATCGCTAAATCTCCAAATCTCTAAATCCTGTAATCTCCAAATCCTCTAATCTCTGAATCCCAAAATTCCCATGCGTTTGACCGATTACTCATCCTGTGCCGGCTGTGCCAGCAAGTTTGCGGCCGGCGAGCTCGTGCAGCTGCTTGGAGAGATTCCGCGGGTCGACGATGACCGCGTGATCGTCGATTTCAGGACGGGAGATGACGCTGGCATCTACCGCTGGGGAGATGGGCCGGCGCTCGTGCAGACGGTCGATTTTTTCACGCCGATCGTCGACGACCCGTACGCGTACGGCCAGATCGCGGCGGCCAACGCCCTGAGCGACGTCTACGCCATGGGTGGGGAGCCTCGAACCGCGCTCGCCATTGCCGCGCTGCCCAAGGATGGTCCGGGCTCGGACGTCATCCGCCTGATCTTCCGCGGCGGATACGACACCTTGCGCGACGCCGGTGTCGCGCTGCTGGGCGGCCACACCGTCGCGGATCCGGAGATCAAGTTTGGCTACGCCATCACTGGCGAGATCGACCCGGCGCGCGTGCTGACAAACGCCCGCGCGAGGGCCGGCGACGAGATTCTCCTGACCAAGCCGCTCGGCACGGGCGTCATCACGACGGCCGCCAAGCAGGGCGGCGTGGCCGAGGATCACCTCGAGGCCGCGACGGCGTCGATGCGCCGGTTGAATCGAGACGCGGCCCATGTGCTCCGCACTGAGGCGGCCGATGTCGTGAGCGCGTGCACGGACGTGACCGGGTTTGGCCTCACCGGCCACGGCACCACGATGGCGGCGGCGAGCGGGGTCTCGATCGTCTTTTCGGCCGCCGCGCTGCCCGCGCTTCCCGGCGCGCTCGACCTCGCGACGCGGCATGTGCCGGGCGGTGCACGGACCAACGAGCAGCATTTTGGGCCTCGAGTGCGGTTCGCCCCAGCGGTACCCGAGCCCGTCCGACGGCTGGTGTTCGACCCGCAGACGTCGGGAGGGCTGCTGCTCGCCGTCCGGTCTGATGCGGCCGCGGACGTGGTCGCCCGGCTCGAGGCCGCCCACGTCACCGTGTGGCGAATCGGACGGGTCGGTCCGCCCCGGCCGGATGGTCTGCTGGCCAGCGTGGAGTAGCGCGCGGGCCAGTCCTTGCCGGTCCAGGCGGCCGGATGGTATAAATTGACGTTTGGCTGGGCGCGAATTGACGGGTCTGTGGGCCCGTGTCTCCGCCCTGCGGAGGCAGTTGGGTGCTCCCGGATATCACCGTCCTCTGGGTCATTTTCTTCATCCTCGTCCTGTCGTTCATCCTTGATCGCTTGATCTTCCGGCCGGTGCTGGGGGTCATTAAGCGGAGGGAAGAAGCGGTGACGAGCGCGCGTCTGCTCGCCGAGCGCGCGACCGAAGAAGCGCGACAGGCCGGGGACGAGTTCGAGCGGAAGACCGCGGCCGCTCGAAATGAGGTGTACCGCCAGATGGACGAAATGCGCCGGGCCGGCCTCGAAGAGCGGACGGCGCTGCTCGAAGCCACGCGCGAGGAGGCCGAGCATACGCTCGCCGAGGCGCGCGCGCAGTTGCATCGTGACGTCGAAGACGCCCGGGCGCGGCTCGACCAGGACGCGGAGGCGCTTGCGGCAGACGCCGCCGGCCGTATCCTCGGGCGGCGCGCGTCATAGCGGCCACGCCCATCACAACCTCGTGACTCCATCCCCCAACGTGCTCTCACGCTACCTCCGCCACCTGAGCGCCCTCGTTTTTGTCATGTCGCTGGCCGCGACGTCAGGGGCCGTCGTCGCGTTGGCAGCTCCCGCGTCTGCGCCGCAAGAGAAGGCGGCCGCCGCGGAACAAGGGGCCGCGGAAGAAGCCCACAGCAGCAGCCTGATGCCGACGATCGCGAAGCTCGTCAACTTCGCGATTCTGGTCGGCGCGCTCGTCTACTTCCTGAAGACGCCGGTCGGGACCTACCTGCGCACGCGCAGTGAGACGGTGCGCCGCGAACTGGTCGATGCAGCGGCCTTGCGCTCGGAAGCCGAGCGGCAGTTGAGCGACGTGCGGTCGCAGTTGGCCGCATTGCCAGCCGAGCTCGAGAGTCTCCGCCGGCACGGCGAAGAGGAGCTCGTGCACGAGCGGGCCCGGATGAAGGCCGCGACCGAGAGAACGCGCGAACAACTCCTCGAACGGACGCGACACGACATCGACTTCCAATTCCGTCAGGCGCGCCGCCAACTGGTGGAGCACACCGCTGATGTTGCGATGAAGCTCGCCCGCCGGCGGCTCGAACAGACGATCACGCCCGACGATCAGGTTCGGCTGATCGATCAGTACACTGCCGAGGTGCGGTCATGAGCGCGCGGACGCTTGCCAAGCGGTATGCCGCCGCGCTGTTCGATGTCACGCACAGGGCCGGCACGGATGAACGCGCGGGACGCGATCTGGTGGCGACGGCGTCGCTGATCGCCGACCACGACGATCTGCGCCGCGTCGTCGAGACGCCGACGATCCCGCCGCAGATCAAGAAAGCGGTGCTGACGGCGGTGCTGAGCGCAGCAGGGGACGTCAGTCCTGAAGTCGAGCGGATGCTGGGGCTCCTGGCCGATCGCGATCGGCTGACGCTGGTGCGGGAGGTCGCACGAGCGTTCTCCGAACGATTGATGCAGGCGCAGCGGATCGTCCCGGCCGAAGTGGTGACGGCGGTCCCGTTGTCTGACGCCGCTCGCACCGCGCTCGTGCACGCGCTCGCCAAGGCGGCCGGCGCGCAGGTGACGCTGACCGAGCGAATCGATCCGGCGATTATCGGCGGCGTGGTAGCCAAGGTCGGCAGCGTCGTGTTCGACGGCAGCATCACGCGCCAGCTCGAGCGGATGGGACAGCGGTTGCGGACGGAAGGGTAGTGACCGCGGCCTCAAGGCCAGGCCGCGCTACGTAGGCCGGGCCGGGTGGTGGCCCGCCGCGGGAGGCTGGCCGGCGCCGATTGTCGTGGTTTTTGGGCCGTTGGCCCGGGGCCTTGGGCCCGATTTTGAGGAGCTATGCAGATCAAGGCCGAGGAAATCTCCAAGATCATCCGCGACCACATCGGCGACTACGCGGTTGATGTAGACGTCGCGGAAGTGGGCACGGTCGTGTCGGTCGGCGACGGCATTGCGCGCATTCACGGGATCGAGCGCGCGATGGCCGGCGAGATGCTCGAGCTCCCGCACGGGCTGTTCGGCATCGCGCTCAATCTCGAAGAAGAGAGCGTCGGCGCCGTGCTGCTCGGCCATTCGACGGAAATCAAGGAAGGCGACATCGTCAAACGCACGGGCCGCATCATCTCGGTGCCGGTCGGCGACGAAATGATCGGTCGCGTGGTCAATGCGCTCGGCCAGCCGATCGACGGCAAGGGTCCGATCCGGGCGAAGCAGTTTCAACCGATCGAACGGCTCGCCCCGGGCGTCGTCGATCGCAGCCCGGTGAAGGAGCCGCTGCAGACCGGCCTCAAGGCGATCGACGGCATGGTGCCGATCGGCCGCGGCCAGCGCGAGCTCATCATCGGCGACCGGCAGACCGGCAAGACCGCGGTGGCCGTCGACACGATCATCAATCAGCGGGGCCTGGGCGTCATCTGCATCTATAACGCGATCGGGCAGAAGCAGTCGACGGTCGCGCAGGTCGTCAGGACCCTCGACGAGGCCGGTGCGATGGAGTACAGCATCGTCGTCGCCGCCGGCGCGTCGGATCCGGCGCCGCTGCTCTACATCAGCCCCTATTCGGCGTGCACGATCGGCGAGTACTTCCGCGATACCGGCCGCCATGCGCTCTGTGTCTACGACGACCTCTCGAAGCACGCACAGGCGTACCGCCAGATTTCGCTGCTGCTGCGGCGGCCACCCGGCCGTGAGGCGTATCCGGGCGACGTCTTCTACCTCCACTCGCGTCTGCTCGAGCGCGCGGCCAAGCTCAACAAGGAGCTCGGCGGCGGATCGCTCACGGCGCTGCCGATCATCGAGACGCAGGCCGGCGATCTCTCGGCGTACATCCCGACCAATGTCATCTCGATTACCGACGGCCAGATCTTTCTCGAGTCGGACCTCTTCAATCAGGGCATCCGGCCGGCGATCAACGTCGGCAACTCGGTGTCGCGCGTCGGCGGGTCGGCGCAGATCAAGGCGATGCGGCAGGTGGCCGGATCGCTCCGGCTCGACCTCGCCCAGTACCGCGAGTTGGCCGCGTTCGCGCAGTTCGGCAGCGACCTCGATCAGGCGACTCAAAAGCAGCTCAACCGCGGCAAGCGGCTGGTCGAGATCCTGAAGCAGCCGCAGTATCAGCCGCTCGCGGTCGACAAGCAGGTGGCGATCATCTTCGCGGCGACCAACGGCTACCTGGATGCCATTCCCGTCGAACGGCTGCGCGAGTACGAGGACGGCTTGTTCCAGTTCCTCGACACTCGTGCACCGCACGTGCTCTCCGGCATCTCGGAGAAGAAGGTTCTGGAAGACGACGTGAAGAAGTCGCTGACGGGAGCGCTCGAGGACTTCGGCAAGCAGTTCAGCGCGTCGGCGGCGGCGGCGTGACGACGCGAAGTTCGAAGTTCGACGTTCGAAGTTTGACAGGAGTCAATCGTCAGTGCCATCACTCATAGACATGCGCCGGCGCATTCGCGCCGTGAAGTCGACGCAGCAGATCACGAAAGCCATGAAGATGGTGGCCGCGTCGAAGCTGCGCCGGGCGCAGCAGCGCGTGCTGGCGACGCGGCCGTTCGCGAAAGAAGCACGGCGCGTGCTGGCGAGCATCGCGTCGCGCGTCGATCAGACGAGGCATCCGCTGCTCACTCGGCGCGCGGGCGCGGAGCGCGGCGCGACGCTCGTGCTGGTGATCACGTCCGACCGCGGGTTGTGCGGCAGCTTCAACACCAACATCGTCAAGGCGGTCGGCGCGTTTCTCCGCGAGAACGGCGGCCGGGCGATCTCGTTCGGCCTGGTCGGACGCAAGGGCCGCGACATGCTCAGCCGGCGCGGGCTTCCGGTGCGCTTCGATTACGTCAACCTGCCCAAGAACCTCGCCATCGCCGACGCGGAGGCGATCGCCGCGCCCGCGATTCAGGACTTCATCGAGGGGCGCGTCGACAGCGTGCTGCTCATCTACAACGAATTCAAGTCCGTGATGCAGCAGAAGGTGATCGTGGAGCAACTGCTGCCGCTGGCGCCGATCACGCAGGGCGAGATGGCGGAGGCGACGACCGAGACCGAGTACATCTACGAGCCGTCGGCGCAGGCGATTTTCGACGCGATGCTGCAGCGGCTGGTCGAGTCGCGGATCCTGAGCGCGCTGCTCGAGTCGTCGGCTGCCTTCTTCGCCGCGCAGATGACGGCGATGGACGCGGCGACGCGCAATTCGTCGGACATGATCGACGACCTGACGCTGACGATGAACAAGGTGCGCCAGGCGGCGATCACGCGGGAAATCATCGAAGTCGTGTCAGGCGCGCAAGTTGCTGGTCAGTGAGTTGTTGAAACTGGCTAGCTGTTGACGAGAGAGAAGAAATACACATGGCAGTCGCCACCGCAGTCAAGACGGGGAAAGTCGTTCAGGTCATCGGGCCGGTCGTCGACATCGAGTTCGAGGGCGGGCAGCTTCCGGCGATTTACAACGCCGTGCGCGTCACCGGCCAGGCTGGTCAGGATCAGATCGACATCATCGTCGAGGTCGAGCAGCACCTGGGCGAGAATCGCGTGCGCACCGTTGCGATGAAACCGACCGACGGCTTGCAGCGCGGGATGACGGCTGAGGATCAGGGTGGACCGATTTCGATGCCGGTCGGCCCCGAGACGCTCGGCCGCGTGCTGAACGTCCTTGGCGAGCCGGTCGATTTTCCGGATCGTCCGGTGCAGGCGAAGGAGCGCTGGCCGATTCACCGCGCGCCCCCGACGCTCGAAGAGCAGTCGACCGAGCTGAAGATGTTCGAGACCGGCATCAAGGTCATCGACCTGCTCGAGCCGTATCTGCAGGGCGGCAAGATCGGGCTCTTCGGCGGCGCCGGCGTCGGCAAGACCGTCGTCATCATGGAGCTCATCAACAACATCGCCATGAAGCACGGCGGTGTGTCGGTGTTCGGCGGCGTCGGCGAACGCACGCGCGAAGGCAACGACCTCTGGCTCGAGTTTCAGGAGTCGGGCGTCATCGATCCGCACGACCCGTCCAAGTCACGGGCCGCGCTCGTCTACGGTCAGATGACGGAGCCGCCGGGCGCGCGTCTGCGCGTCGCCTTGTCCGCGCTGACCGTGGCCGAGTACTTCCGCGACGCCGAGAACAAGGACGTCCTCCTGTTCATCGACAACATCTTCCGCTTCACGCAGGCCGGCTCGGAAGTCTCGGCGCTCCTCGGCCGCATGCCGTCGGCCGTCGGTTACCAGCCGACGCTCCTGACCGAAATGGGCGAATTGCAGGAGCGCATCACCTCGACACGCAAAGGGTCGATTACGTCGGTGCAGGCGATCTACGTGCCCGCCGACGACTACACCGACCCGGCGCCGGCGACGGCGTTCGCACACCTCGACGCGACGACGAACCTCTCGCGCGCGATTGCGGAGTTGGGAATCTACCCGGCGGTCGATCCGCTCGCGTCGACGTCCCGCATTCTCGATCCGCGCATCATCGGCAACGAGCACTACAATGTGGCGCGGTCGGTGAAGCAGATTCTCCAGCGCTACAAGGACTTGCAGGACATCATCGCGATTCTCGGGATCGACGAGCTGTCGGAAGACGACAAGCTCACGGTCACCCGGGCGCGAAAAATCCAGAAGTTCCTGTCGCAGCCGTTCTTCGTCGCGGAGCAGTTCACGGGCTACAAGGGCAAGTACGTGCCAATTGGCGAGACGGTCCGCGGCTTCAAGGAAATCGTCGACGGCCAGCACGACGAGATCCCGGAGCAGGCGTTCTATCTGGCCGGGTCGATCGACGAAGTCGTTGAGAGATCCAAAAAGCAATAAACCACGAAGTTCACGAAGACCACGAAGAGACATACGAAAAAACTTCGTGATCTTCGTGATCTTCGTGGTGAAATCGTGGGCACTTAAGGACCTATGGCGATACCGAAACATGTGCGGCTCGAGTTCGTGACCCCCGAGCGAGCCATCGTCCACGACGACGTGGATGAGGTGGAACTGCCGGGGGTCGACGGCTTTTTCGGCGTGTTGCCCGGGCACGCGCCGCTGCTGGCGGCGCTCCGGACCGGCGAGATGTGGTATCGCAAGGGCGCCGACAAGAAGTTCGCGTTCCTCGCTGGCGGTTTCGCGGAGGTCGTGGCGGATCGCGTCTCGGTCCTCGCGCTCGTGGCCGAGCGGGCGGACGATATCGACCTCGCCCGCGCCGAAGCCTCGAAGCGCCGGGCCGAAGAACAGCTCGCGCGGCCCGGGGTCGTCGAGATGGATGCCGAGCGCGCCCGGCTTGCGCTGCTTCGCGCGATCACACGCCTTCAGGTGTCACGTCATACCCGGCCGCGCGGCTGACGCCTTCATGATGACCGTTTCCTCGGCTGTCGCCTCCCATCCGGGCCTGCGCCGCGAGGAGAACGAAGACGCCTACTGCGTCCGCAAGGAGCTCGGCCTGTTCATGGTGGCCGACGGGATGGGTGGCCATGCGGCCGGCGAGATCGCCTCGAAGATGGCCGTCGAAGTCATCGAGGCCTTCATCAACGACACGCGTGATGCCGACGTCAATACGACGTGGCCGTTCCCGTACGACACGACCCTGACCCTGGAAGGCAACCGCCTGAAAGCGGCGTTCCGTCTCGCCAACCGCCGCCTCGCGTCGGCGATGGAGAGCAACGACAACCTGCGCGGGATGGCGACGACGGCGGCGGCGGTGCTGCTGGGCAAGGGATCGCCAGTGGTCGCGCACGTCGGGGACAGCCGGGTCTACTTGTGGCGCGAGGGTCTGCTGCACCAGATCACGCAGGATCATTCCTGGGTCAGCGAGCAGGTGCGGGCCGGCATCTTGAGCGAGAACGACGCCCGGCGTCACCCATGGCGCAACGTCGTCACCCGCGCCCTCGCCGGAGGGGACGACCCGCAGGTCGACGTGGCGGAAATCGACGTCAAGACCGGCGATCGGCTGCTCCTCTGCTCCGACGGCCTGTCCGGTGTCGTGCCGCCGGAACGCCTGGAGGAGCTCGCTGGCCAGACGAAGTCGCTCGAGGAAATGTGCCAGGCACTGATCGACGCGGCGAACGAAGCAGGCGGGCCTGACAACATCACTGTGGCGATGTTGAAGGTCGATGTGGCGTAACCTCGTCCGCCTGGCGCGCTATCGCGGGCTGATTCAAAGTCTTGTCGCGCGTGAGCTGAAAGCGCGTTACCGGGGATCCGTCCTCGGGTTCTTCTGGTCGTTCGTCAATCCGCTGCTGCTGCTCAGCATCTACACGTTCGTCTTCGCCTACATCCTGCCGAACCCCGAGGAGAGGACGCGGCCGTATTCCGTCTTCATGTTCTGCGGGCTGTTGCCCTGGACGTGGTTCTCGGCATCGTTGCTCGAAGCCACCGGGTCGCTGATCTCGGGCGGCAACCTCATCAAGAAGGTCCTCTTCCCGGCCGAAGTGCTGCCGATCGTCAGCGTGCTCTCGAACATGGTGCACTTCTTCCTCGGCCTGCTGATCCTCGCCGGGTTCATGATCGGCACGCAGCACTTTCCCGATCCAGGCGACCTGATCTTCTTCCCGCTCGTTGTCCTGATTCAACTGATCTTCACTGTGGCGCTGTCGCTCATTCTGTCGGCGCTCACCGTGCACTTTCGCGACATCCGCGATCTGCTGGCGAACCTCCTGACGTTCTGGTTCTTCGCCACGCCGATCATCTACTTCTATCGGATGGAGACGCGTGCGGCACTTCCAGTGGCTGTTCGACATCAACCCGTTCTTCCACCTGTCGGTGTCGTATCAGGAGATCCTGTTCTTCCACGATCCGTTCGTCGGCGGCCACCTGAAACTGCTGCTGCTGATGGGCCCGCCTCGTGCGCGCTCTTTCTGTTCGGCTACTGGCTGTTCGACCGGCTGCGCGACTCGTTTGCGGAGGTGGTATGAGCCTGCCGGCGATCGAGCTGTCGCACGTCACCAAGATCTACCGCCGCTATGGCGGGCGGCACTTCGCGACGCTCAAGAGCGCGCTGCTCCAACGCAGCATCCTGCGCGACTTGCAGCCGCAAGAGACATTTCAGGCGCTCAACGACGTCTCGTTCGTGGCCTCGCCTGGCAGCACCATCGGTGTGATCGGGCGCAACGGATCTGGCAAAAGTACCGCGTTGAAACTCGTCGCGGGGATTACAAAACCCACCTCGGGCACCGTGACGGTACGCGGGCGCATTTCGGCCTTGATCGAGCTGGGCGCCGGGTTTCACCCGGAGATTTCCGGCCGGGAGAACGTGTTCATCAACGGCATCATGCTCGGGTTGACGAAGCGCGAGATCCAGAAGCGGTTCGACGAGATCGTCGAATTCGCCGAGCTTCAGGAGTTTATCGACGCGCCGGTCAAGAGCTACTCGTCCGGCATGTACATGCGGCTGGGATTTTCGGTCGCGATTCACGTCGATCCCGAGGTGCTGCTGGTCGATGAAGTGCTCGCCGTGGGCGACGAGGGCTTCACCCACAAATGCCTCGACAAGTTCGCCGAGTTCAAGCGCCGCGGCAAGACCATCCTCCTCGTCACGCACTCCCTCGGTCTGGTCGAGCGATTCTGCGATGAAGCGATCTGGCTGGACGCGGGCCGCAAGCGCGGCGAGGGCGACCCGAAGCGCGTGATCGGCGCGTACATGACCGACGTCGAGCGCCAGGAAGAGCAGTTCCTCGCCGCGACCGACGCCAAGGCTCAGGCTGAATCCGGCCAGGCCCCGGAACCGACCGGCGCGGCGATTCAGGACGCCGGCGATCAGGTCGCTGACATGTCGCGTGCAACAGAGGGCCGGTGGGGCTCTGGCGGCGTCCGGATCGAGGACGTCACGTTCACCAGTAACGAGGGCGTGGCCACCCACGTCTTTCACACTGGCGAGCCGGTGCGGGTCCGGATGAAAGTTCATGCCGAGCGCCAGATCGAGGACTTCGTGTTCGGGATCGGCGTCTTCAACGCCGAAGGCATCTGCATCTACGGTACGAACACCGATATCGAGGAATTCGAGTCCGCTTCATTGGCAGGCGATGCCGAAGTCACGCTCGTCATCGAGGCCATGGACCTCGTCGAGGGCACCTACAAGCTCGATGTCGCAGTCCATCGCCGAGACGGGGCGCCCTACGACTATCACCGGCTGCTCTACACGTTCCGGGTCAAGTCGCGATTGAAGGACGTCGGCATCTACCGCCCGCGGCATCACTGGATGTTCGATGGCGGGGTGAAGTTCAAGAACAGAATCTGACTATCGCCACGACTCTTTGATCAGGTCCTGCGTGATGGCGAACGCCGCTTCCGCGCCTTCTGCCGCGGCAATCACGACCCACTGCACGTCGCGAGACGCATCGCCGGCGACGTACAGGCCGGGGACGTCCGTGCTCTCATGGCGGCCGGTGTGGACCGTGCCCTTCTCGTTGAACTGACAGCCGATCGACTTCGCGAGCTCGCATGACTGGTGCTGGCCGGTGGTGAAGAACAGCGCCTGACAACCGAGGGGCGCACCGTCAGCGAAGACGACCTGCTCGATCTTCCCGTCTCGACCCTCGAGCCGGACCACGCGTTCCTCACGCACGCGAATGCCGTTGCGGGCGAGCGTCGCGAGATCCTCGGCATCGATGCCACTCGGACCGTCCGTGCAGACGACAACGTCCTTGGACCATCCGAGCAGTTCCATCGACAGTCCAACCCCGCGTTTTTCGCGGCCGTAGACGGCGAGCGTCTGGTTCCGCACCTCCCAGCCGTCGCAGAACGGGCAGTGAAAGATGCTCCGGCCGTACAGCTCCGTGAGCCCGGGGAGGTCAGGCATGTTGTCAACCACTCCGGTCGCGAGCAGGAGTTTCCGGGACGAGCACGTCCGGCCGCCTGCGAGCGTGACGGTAAAACCGCCATCAACTCGACACGACACCGACGAAACCGTGGCCGACTCGAGCCGGACGTTCTCGTAGCGCGTGAGCTGCTCTCTGGAAATCCGCCGAAACTCGCCGGGCACTACACCGTCGCGGGTCAGGAAGCCGTGCATGGCCTGCGTGGCGGCATTGCGCGGTTTGCCATTGTCGAACATCAGCACGGTGCGGCACGCCCGTCCGAGCACGAGCGCCGCGCTCATGCCCGCCGGACCTGCGCCGACGATGATGACGTCGGCGTCAAAAGACATGGGGATCGACGGGTACGACGGGTACGACGGGTACGACGGGTACGGCGGGTACGGCGGGTACGGCGGGTACGATGGGTACGGCAGGTACGCGGAGCATGCTCGCGGACGCCATCATTCCAAATAACCGAGGACAAACGCCAGCGCGTTCCTTGTACCTGTCGTACCCGTACTGTCGTACCCGTCGTACCATAGTCTTTAGTCTTTCGATGTCCTCCGGCACCTCCTCTCTCGCGTTTCGATCGCTGCTGAAGTCTGCGGCGACGCGCGCCGGACTTGGCCGGCCGGCGGCGCGGATGACCGGCCTCACGCCGGCCGCGGTCGCGCTGCAGACGGCGACGCTCGCCCAGGACGGGCCGATGTTCGTCGTCGTGCCGACCGACGCTGACGTCGACCAGCTGACCGCCGATGTCCGGTTCTTTCTCGGCAGCCTGCTGGGCCTGTCGGAAGACGACGCCGGGCGCCGTGTCCTGCCGTTTCCGTCACAGGAGGTCGATCCGTATCGTGGCCTGGCGCCTCACCTCGAGGTCGCGTCCGCTCGCGCACGCGCGTTGCACGCGCTCACCGACCGGCACCGCGCGAGTGGTCATCGCCTCGGCCCGGGCCCTGCTGCCGCGGCTCTCGGATCCGGCTCGCCTCAAGTCGAGCGGCATCGCCATCGCGCCGGGCCTCGAGATCGCGCCGCACGAGCTGGGCGAGCGGCTCGTGCTCGCCGGCTTCGCGCCGGAAGACCCCGTCGACGAGCACGGCGAGTTCTGTGTGCGTGGCGGCGTCGTGGACTTTTATCCCACCGCTGAAGCGCAGCCGGTGCGGCTCGAGTTCATCGGCGACATCGTCGAGTCGGTGCGCCGGTACGACGCCGCGACGCAACGGTCGCTCGCCGGCCTCGACCAGATTCACGTCAGTCCGCAGCGCGAGCTCCTCCCGGTCGAGGGCATCGACGATGATCCGGACGCGATCGATCGGTCAGCGAGTGTCGCCGACTATGTCCGTCTGGCCGGCGCCACCCTGCTCGTGGTCGAAATCGACGACGTGGCGGACCGCGGCCGCAAGCTCGAGGAACAATGGCGCGCGAGCGAGGCCGACATGCGGCAGCGCGGCCGTTCGGTGCCCGAGTATCAGCAACTGGCCCTCGGCTGGCAGGATTTGGAGCCCTGGATCGCGGGCGGCCGGCGGCTGAGCGAGCTTGCCGTCGAGGACGAGGGTTCGAGCCGAGAGCGCTCGCACGTCGTCGTCGCGGCCGTCAGTGGAGTACCACGGCCGGATTGCGGACTGGGTCGAGGAGATTCGCGCCGCCCGGACGCGCGGCGATGAAGTGGTCTTCGTGGCGGCAACGAGCGGCAGAGCCGAGCGAACCGTCGAGCTGTTGGCCGATTACGGTCTGCGCGCCGCCGCGGCGGATGCAGATGACCTGCACAACATCGCCGTTCTGGTGACGACCGGTCAGCTCTCGCGCGGGTTTCACCTGCCGGCCGCGAACCTGTTGATCTTCGCCGAGACCGACCTGTTCGAAGAAGAACGACGGGTACACGAGCGCCGGCGGTCGGCCAGCCGGTCGTTCATGTCGGACTTCCGCGACTTGAAGATTGGCGACCTGGTCGTCCACGCGGACAACGGCATCGGCCGTTTCGTCGGGCTGAAGAAGCTGGCCCCAGGCCCCGGCTTGCCCGAGCAGGAGTTCATGGAGCTTCGCTACGCCGGCGAAGACAAGCTGTTCGTGCCGCTGGAAGGTCTCGACCTCGTTCAGAAGTACAGCGGCGGCACGGCGGGATCGCTCGATCGGCTCGGCGGCACGACCTGGGAAAAAGCCAAGACTCGCGTCAAGAAAGCGATGCGCGACATGGCGGAGGAGCTGCTCAAGCTCTACGCCGCGCGTAAGGCCGTGAGCGGACACGCGTTCAGTCCAGACTCGCATTGGCAGGAGGAGTTTGGTGACGCGTTCGAGTACGACCTCACCGTCGATCAGCAGACGGCGATCGCTGACATCACCCGCGACCTCGAATCCCCGACGCCGATGGACCGCCTGCTCTGCGGCGACGTGGGCTACGGGAAGACGGAAGTGGCGATGCGCGCCGCGTTCAAGGCCGTGATCGACGGCAAGCAGGTCGCGTTTCTGGCGCCGACGACGGTCCTGGCCTTCCAGCATCTGCGCACGCTGCGGGATCGATTCGCCGGCTTCCCGGTCAAGATCGACATGATCAGCCGGTTCCGCACGAAGCAGGAGCAGAAGGAAATCGTCGCGCAGCTCGCCGGTGGCCAGGTCGACATCGTCGTTGGCACGCACCGGCTGTTGTCGAAGGATGTCCAGTTCCGCGACCTCGGCCTGCTGGTCGTGGACGAGGAACAGCGATTCGGCGTCGTTCACAAGGAACGGCTGAAGCAGCTCCGGAAGAAGGTCGACGTCCTGACGATGACAGCGACGCCGATCCCGCGGACGCTGAACATGTCGCTGGCCGGCATCCGCGACATGTCCGTGATCGAGACGCCGCCGCGCGATCGGCTTGCGATTCAGACTCAGGTCGTGAAGTTCGAAACCGATGTCATCACGCGCGCCATCCGCACGGAAGTCGAACGCGGCGGGCAGGTGTACTTCGTGCACAACCGCGTCGAGTCGATTTACTCGATGGCGAATCTGGTGAACCGGCTGGTTCCAGAAGCGAAACTTGTGGTGGGACACGGCCAGATGGGCGAGGACGATCTCGAGCGCGTCATGGTGGAGTTCGTCGCGCACAAGTTCGACGTCCTGCTGGCGACGACGATCGTCGAGAACGGCCTCGACATTCCGAACGCCAACACCATCATCATCAATCGGGCGGACCGCTACGGCCTGGCGCAGCTCTATCAGCTTCGCGGCCGTGTCGGCCGATCGGATCGGCGCGCGTATGCGTATCTGCTGATTCCGGCGGAGCAGACGCTGTCGCCGGTCGCACGCAAGCGGCTGGCGGCGATCCGCGAGTTCAGCGACCTCGGCAGCGGATTCCGGATCGCCGCGCTCGACCTCGAGATTCGCGGCGCCGGCAACCTGCTCGGCGGCGAGCAGAGCGGGCACATCGAGGCAGTTGGCTTCGATATGTACATGAAGCTCCTCGAAGAGACGATTCGCGAGCTGAAGGGCGAAGATCTCGAAGACGATCGACGCGCCGCGGTGAACCTCCGCCTCGACTTGCGCATCGACCAGAGCTACATCCCCGACATGAATCAGCGCCTGTCTGCGTACCGGCGACTGGCGAGTGCGCGCACCCTCGACGAAGTCACCGGTTTCGTGGCCGAGCTCCGTGACCGGTACGGAGCCGCGCCGCCTTCCGTCGAGCACCTCGCGCAGTACTCGCGCATTCGTGTGATGGCGGACCGTATCGGCCTCGAGAGCCTCGATCGCGAATCCACGACGGTGGTCCTCAAGTTCCGGCAGGACGCGAAGATCGATCCGACGATGCTCCTGCGGCTGATCCAGAGCCGGCGCGACCTGACCTTGCTCCCGCCGGCCGTCATCAAGATGGATATGACCAGGACCTCGGAGGTCAGCTCGTCCGCCGCCGAGGTTCTGGTCAGGCGTCCGGGTTCACCGTCCGCCGTCGTCCACCCGCCGAAACCAGGACCCGGCGGAACACGATTGCGGAAATCGGCCCCGGCCGACGACCCGGGGCCGTCGTCCTGGTGGACGGCCCGGGCCACGTCGGAAACCGCGCCCGGCTTCACCCGGCACGAGATTCTGGCCGAAACGGCGCCGGATCCGGCCGGTCCGGGCGGGTTGTTCGAGCGGCTGGGCCAGGTGCTCGACCAGTTGAGTCAATCGCTGGTAGCAAGCTAAAATACTGATCCCACGGTACTTGCGGCCAACGATGCCGCGGAGTCGTCCAACTGATATGAAGCACGTGTTTGTTGCGGTCGCCGCTGCGCTTTCTTTCTCCGTCAGCACGGCGGCCCAGAATCCTCCCACTCCTCCTCCCACTCCGACAACGGCGCCGCCTGCGCAGACCACACCCGCCACACCTGCCGCGCCGGCAACCGCCGGCAAGTCGATGGTGATCCAGAAGGTCATCGTCAAGGTGAACGGCGAAGTCTTCACGTTGACCGATCTCACACAGCGTCAGATTCAGATCTTGCGGGAGCAGAACCGCCAGGTGCGAAACGCCTCCGATCTCCAGACCGACGCGGGACTGAGCAAGGCGCTGATCGAGATCACCCCGGCCATCCTCGTCGAGGTCGTCGACGAGCTGCTGATGGTCCAGCGCGGCCGTGAGCTCGGCATCAAGTTCGGCGACGACAAGTTCAAGGAAGCGCTCGACAACATCAAGAAAGAGAACAAGCTCGATGACGCCGGCCTGGCGAAGGCCCTGCAGCAGGAGGGCCTGACGCTGCAGGAGCTGCGGCAGAACCTGGAGCGGTCGTGGCTGCAACGCGGCGTGCAGCAGCAGGAAATCATGCCGGCGATGAACATCACCGAGGAGGAAAAGCGCCAGTACTATGCCGCACATCCGACCGAGTTCATGACGGCAGCGACCGTCACGGTGCGCGAGCTCTTCATGGCGGTGCCCTCGACGGCGGCAGGCGTCAGCGTTGGTATCGACGAGGAAGTGAAAGAGAAGATCCTCGCCGTGCGCGAGCGGGCGAGGAAAGGCGAAGACTACGCCAAGCTCGTCGGCGAGCTCTCTGAAGCCGGATCAAAGGCCAACGGCGGGCTGATCCCGAACATCGTCGTGACCGACCTGTCGCCGGCGCTCAACGAGCTGCTGGGCAAACTCAAGCCAGGCGAGATTTCTGAGCCGATGCGCACTTCGACCGGCTATGTGCTGTTCAAGCTCGAGTCGCGCAGCGAAGCGACCCCCGAGCCGTTCGCGAAAGTCCGTGATGCCATTACTGCGAAGATCTATGAATCGCGCATGGACGGCGAGCAACGGAAGTTTCTCGAGCGACTGCGCACGCAGGCGTTGATCGAGTGGAAGGACGATTCGTACAAGCAGATGTACGAGAAGGCCCGCGCGCCCAAGACCACTGGCGCGGGATGAAGATCGGCTCCCTCACCCTCGCGCATCCCGTCGCCATGGCTCCGATGGCGGGCATGACGGATACCGCGTTTCGCCGGCTGGTGAAGCGTATGGGCGGGTGTGGGCTCGTGGTCAGCGAGATGGTCAGCTCGGAAGGGCTGGTCCGCGGGATCGATCGGACGCTCGAATACGCCGAGTACACCGAGGAAGAACGCCCGGTGTCGATTCAGATCTTCGGGGGCGACCCGCAGGTCATGGCGGACGCGGCGCAAGTCGTCGAAGGCATGGGCGCTGACATCGTCGATATCAACATGGGCTGCCCGGTGCCGAAAATCGCGAAGCACAACGCCGGGTGCAGCTTGATGCGCGAGCCGGGGCACGCGGCCAGCGTCGTGCGCGCGATGGCCAGGGCGGTGCGCATTCCGGTGACGGTGAAGATGCGCGCTGGATGGAACCACCAGCAAATCAACGCCCCCGAGCTGGCGCTGATGGTTCAAGATGCCGGGGCCGCAGCGGTGGCGGTGCACGGCCGCACCGCGGCGCAGTCCTACACCGGCGAATCGGATTGGAACCTGATTGGCGAGATCGCGTCCTCGCTCACCATCCCGGTGTTCGGATCGGGCGATTGCGTGGAAGCGCCGCAGATTGTGAGCCGGCTCCGCAGCTCAGGCGTGAGTGGCGTCCTGGTGGGCCGCGGCGCGCTCCGAAATCCCTGGATCTTCCGCCAGTCGGCAGACGCGCTTGCCGGGATGCTGCCCACCGATGTGCCGCTCGAGGAGCGAGGGCAGTTCCTGCTCGACTATATCGACCTGCTCCTCAACGATGGACTCGACGAAGTTCAGGGCTTTCGGCATGCGGCGCCGCAGCAAGCTGCTGAGACCGCGCCGGTACCGCCTGCGGCTCGGGGTCGAGAGCGCTGGGTGATCAACAAAGTACGGGCCCTCGGTTCCTGGTTCACCAAGGGACTCGACGGCGGTTCTCAGCTTCGAGTCGCGATCAACTCTGCCGAGTCAATCCCACATCTCCGGGACATCGTCTCGAGCTTCTTCCTGCTGAATGGGTCGCGCGAGCTCGCAACTAGTCTAGATTCGGCCGTTTAGCCAATAACTCGACAATATCAGCGGCAAGAGCGTCTGCGCCGTCTACCTCAACGACGACCGTAGAGTCGCAGGACTCCCAGAAACGCTTTCCCAGCGCATGGTGCTTCGGGTGCTGCAGGTACCCGAGGAGGGCCTGCTGGTCCTGAAACTCAAGCACCGCCGCGAATTCGTAGGTCTTATCACCAAGTGATCGCTGGTATCCAGGATTGATGTGGATCGATCGCCCCACGACCGCCCGACCGATCCCCGGGATAGACCTCAGAGCGCCCTGAATGTCTAGGGCAAATGACCGTCTCGCCGCGTCGTCCAAGTCCTCCTTTGGGTTGAAGAGGACGATGTGGCAGATCACGAGCCTTTGGGGCCGCGAGGTTTACGACCGCCTTTTGCTCCGGAGGGGCCCCTTCCTGGTGGCTTGCCGAACGGCTTGCTAAATGACTTTCCTGGCTTGAACGGCGCGCGGCCGCCCGGGGGTCGCTTGCTGAACGGGCGGTCGTCGCGGGGCCGGTCACCGCGCGGGCGGTCACTGGGCGGCCGCTTACTGAACGGCCGGTCACTGCGGGGGCGGTCCCCGGGCGGCCGATTACTGAACGGGCGATCTCCGCGTGGGCGGTCACTGGGCGGCCGATTGCTGAACGGGCGATCACCGCGTGGGCGGTCGCCGGGCGGCCGATTGCTGAACGGCCGGTCACCGCGCGGGCGGTCCCCGGGCGGCCGATTGCTGAACGGGCGATCACCACGGGGGCGATCCCCGGGCGGCCGGTTGCTGAACGGGCGATCGCCGCGGGGGCGGTCCCCGGGCGGCCGGTTGCTGAACGGGCGATCGCCGCGGGGGCGGTCCCCGGGCGGCCGATTGCTGAACGGGCGATCGCCGCGGGGACCGGAGCTGGGCGTCCATCCGCCAAGTGGATTGCCAGGACCACGTCTGGACTCGGGTGGAATCGAGGGCTTGGGTCCTTGATCTGGACGCGAATCTGACGGCGGGCCGTCGAACCGATCGCGGCGCGCGCGTTCCTTGAAGCGCGCGCGCTTGATGTCGCGAGGCACCTTGAAACGGGCGCGCGGGTCGACATGATCGCCGCCTGGCCGCCAGTCGCGCTTGCGCTCGTGAGCGGTCTTCTTGCGGGCGAGCTGATCATCTCGCGCGGCTTCCGGCGATTCCCACAGCCGCCCACGCTCGAACCAACGGAGGACCGTGTCAGGCTGCGTCCGCTGGAGCTGTCGCAGCGTCGGCATCAGCTCTTCCGCTCGCCGTGCTTTGAACGACGTCGGCGTCGTGCCGGCGACGATGATCCAGAAGGCGTAGCGTAAAGGCATGGTTCAGTTCCGTTCGAGTCGCTTCAGTTTTTCGATCAGCGTCGTGCGCTTCAGGTGCAGCAATTCTGCCGCCCGGCGTTTGTTTCCGCCGGTCCGTTCGAGCGCCCGCCGAATGAGCATGTGCTCGAAGCCAGACACCACCTGTTCGAGCTCGATCCCGTCCTCGGGTAGT
The DNA here is from genome assembly GCA_963816795.1 of uncultured Acidobacteriota bacterium. Classification (GTDB taxonomy): domain Bacteria; phylum Acidobacteriota; class Vicinamibacteria; order Vicinamibacterales; family SCN-69-37; genus CAWFLT01. The sequence continues at coordinate 239,131 of CAWFLT010000017.1, forward strand.
GTGAATTCGCTCGGTTCGATTGGCGCCCGGGTCTGCCGGGTCTCTTCGGGCAGATCGGCGACGCCAATCTGGGTACGGCCGGGCGAGAGTGCAAACGCGCGCTCCATGATGTTCTCGAGCTGGCGCACGTTGCCCGGCCAGTCGTACGCCATCAGCGCCTGTTGCGCGTCCTGCGTGAGGGTGACGCGACCGCGCGCCGGCACCGCATCTTTCGCCAGCCCGATCGAGAAAATGTTGTGCGAGCAGCGGCACATCCGCGCGCCGCTCACGCAGCGACGGCACCCGCACGGGGATGACGTTCAGCCGGTAGTACAGGTCCTCGCGAAACGTGCCCTCGTCGACGAGCTTGCGAAGGTCCGAATTGGTGGCCGCGAGGATGCGGACGTCGACTTTCACGGTCTGCGAGTCGCCGACACGCTCGAACTCGCGTGTCTGAAGCACGCGCAGCAGCTTCGACTGCAGCGCCGGGCTCATCGTCCCGACCTCATCCAGGAACAACGTGCCGCGGTGCGCCTGCTCGAGTCGTCCCTGCCGGTTCGCGACGGCGCCCGTGAACGCCCCGCGTACGTGCCCGAACAACTCGGCCTCGAGCAGGGTCTCGGGAATGGCGCCGCAGTTGATGGCGACGAAGCGCTGGGCCCGCCGCGGACTGCCGTCGTGAATCGCCCGTGCGGCGAGCTCCTTGCCGACGCCGGTATCGCCGGAGATCAGCACGGTGCTCGACGTCGCGGCCACCGTGCGAATCAGGTCGAACATCTGAAGCATGATCGGGGTGCGGCCGATGATGCCGTCCAGGCGAAAGCGATCCTGAAGCTGGGCGCGAAGATAGGCGTTCTCCGACTTCAGCCGCCGCTTTTCCATCGCCGCGGTCAGCTCGTGGAGCAGTTCTTCGAACTGAAACGGTTTGGTGATGAACCCCTCTGCGCCGAGGCGCGTGACTTCAACCGCCTCCCGGACCGTGCCGAAGCCGGTAATCACGATAGCGATGATCTCCGGGTAGCGCGCGAAGGCCTCGTCCAGGATGTGCCGGCCGTCGACGCCTGGCAGCCGGAGGTCGGTGATCAGGATGTCGAAGGCGAACTCGTTCAGCCGCTCGAGCGCTTCCTCGCCCGTGCCCGCCTGCTCGACGCGAAACCGATGCTCGCTCAGCCGTTCGGCAATCGCCTCGCGAAATCCGGATTCGTCGTCAACGAGAAGGAGATGCTGAACTGGGGAATCGGCCATGTCTTGCAGGTGGCGGTATTTTGACACAGAGCGACACCCCGCGTCGCTTAGCGGCGCGGGCCCGAGGCGCGGGGGTGGGGCCCCGCGCCCTTAAATAACGAAGGCACCTTCTTTACTTAGGGGCGTGGGGCCCCACCCCCACGCCTCGGGCGCTCAGTGCTTCGCACTTCGCGGTGTCTCTGCTTAAAGTCGCTCGTGAGGCCCGCCGATAGTGTTTGACGGAACACTTCACTGGAGCCCAAGCCGGTCTGGCCACCTGGAGGGCAGACTCGCGGGACAACGAATGATGACGCTAGAGCGCAAGACCGTTTCGATTCCTCGCGCCTGCGAACTCGTCGGCGTCAGCCGGCGAACCATCTACAACTGGATTGCAGGCGGCAAAGTGCAATACGTTCGGACTGCCGGCGGATCCGTCAGGATCTTTGCCGACACGCTGTGGCGGGAACCGGCCACGGCGTTCGATCCACACGCTGCTGAATGGACCGAGCGGCTGAGCCGCGGCGCCTGAGATGCGCGCCGGAACACTCAGCAAGGTGGACCATCCTGCCTCAGCAGATCTCGTACGGTTGTTTCATCGATTGAACAACCAGCTCGGCGTCATCCTCGCCAATTCCGAGCTGCTCGAAAGCCGGCTGACCGAAGAAACGCATCGAGCGCGCGCGGCTCAAGTGGTGTCGGGCGCGCTCGAAGCGATCGCGGCCGTTCACGAGCTCCGCACGGTCATCGGTGCGTCGGCCGACCGGCCGCCCGCGTCGTGAGACCGACAAGGGAATGACACATCCGGCCGCCCCGCCAATATTTTGACGACTTTTCTCACATATCTTCTCATCGCTACACACTCCGACAACCTCATTAAGTCCAACAAACCTAACAACTTACAGTACTGACCGCCAGGTCGGGCCGGAGTGGCCCCAGGCCCCGATCCTGCTGGCATTGGTGTTGCCCTTCAAGCGGGCTCCGGCACTGTCCGGGCCCGAAGGAGGGATGTCATGCAGCGAGTGCCATTGGCGGAACATCAGCAGGATCGAGTGGCCGCGAGTCTTCCGTTTGTGGAGTCGCTGGCCCGCCGGATGGCCTCGACCATGCCGCACTCGATCGATCTCGGCGACCTCGTCCAGGACGGGGTGCTCGGATTGATGGACGCGGCCCATCGCTTCGATGAGGACCGCGGCATCAAGTTCGAGACGTTTGCCGAACGCCGCGTCCGCGGCGCGATGATTGACGCGTTGCGGCGCGATGCCTGGCCGCGCGGCGTGCGCCGCGTGCGCCGCGAGCTCGAGGCGGCGCGCGAGGAGCTGCGCCGCGAGCTCGGGATGGAGCCGTCGCTGGCCGACCTCGCGCGCCGCGTCGGCGCCGACGAAGCCCGTCTCGAACGGACGATCGTCCGCATCAGCACGATCGAATCCACGTCGCCGCTCGCCAACTTCGACATGATCGACAGCGCGACGCTGCCGGCCGTCCTGGTTCCGAGCGAGCCGATGTCTCCGGATCGCGTGTTCGAGCAGCGCGAAGTCCGCGACCGCGTGCGTACCGCGCTCGCAAAGCTTCCAGCGCGCGAACGCCGGATCATCAGCCTCTACTATTTTGGCGAGGCGACCATGAAGCAGATCGGCAACGCGATCGGCGTCAACGAATCGCGAGTATCACAGCTCCACGCGCGCGCGATTCAGCGCCTGAAGAAGGTGCTCGACGCCAATACCACCCCCGCGGCACCGCGGCTGGTGGCCAAGACCAAGCGTCCGCGCGTCCGCCTCGTGCGTCCCGCGGCGAAGAGACATACGGCGGCAGCGGCCTGAAGCAATGGGGCAATGGGGCAATGGGCAATGGGGCAGTGAGGCAATGGGGCAGTGAAGGCACTGGGGCAGTGAAGGCACTTCGTTATTGCCCCACTCACCCATTGCCTCATTGCCTCACTGCCCCGTTTCTTAGGGGCGCGGGGCCCGCGGCGACACCGCGAAGCGCGTGAGCGCGCTGAGCGCCCGAGGCGTGGGGGTGGGGCCCCACGCCATTAAGAAAAGAAGGCCTACTTTACTTAACGGCGCGGGGTGTCATCTAACCCAAGGTCTCTCTCGCCACGCGTACCAAATCCCGCAGCCTGAACGGCTTCGGGATCCAGCGGCAGCCACATTCTTCGAGAAACCGTTCGGCATCCGTGCCGGCGACGTCGCCGGTCATGAAGATCAGCCGCCGCGCGATGTGGGGCATGCTGGCCGACACTTCGCGAAAGAACGTCGGCCCGTCCACCTTCGGCATCTTCAGGTCGCAGATGATCACGTCGTAGTGACGATCGCGGACGCGGGCGAGCGCTTCTTCGCCGTTGTGCGCGCGGTCGACGCGGAAGCCCTCGTCGGCGAGCGCCGCGGCGACGACATCGCCGAGGGCGACTTCGTCTTCGACGACGAGCACGCGCGTGCCCTTCGGCACGGCTGGGAGCGCCTCTGCGGGCGCCGCGTCGGGCAGGCGCACCTGGGCGCCGCTGACCGGCAGCTCCAGAAAGAACGACGCGCCACGGCCCGCCGATGACCCGACCGTCAGGCGTCCGCCGTGTTCTTGCGCGATCGCGTAGGCGACGGTGAGGCCAAGTCCCGTCCCCTTGCCGACGGCCTTCGTCGTGAAAAACGGATCGAAGATTTTCGTTTGCGCCTCCTCCGGAACGCCCGGGCCGTCGTCGTTCACTTCGAGGATGACGGCATCGCGTTCGGGATCGTGCCAGGTGCGGAGGATGAGCGTGCCGCGGCCATGGGCGTCGAGCATCGCCTGTTCGGCATTGACGATGAGGTTCAGCAGAATCTGCTGAATCTGGTGGGGGTCGGCGAAGACCGGCGGTAACCCGGCCCCGAGCGCCTCGAGGATGGTGACGTTCGCGGCCTTCTGCTCGTAGGCACGCAGCGCCAGCGTCTCGCGGACGACCACGTTGAGATCGACGGTCGTGCGTGTCGTGTGCCGCTTGCGCGCGAAGGTCTGCAGATTGCGGACGATGCGGGCCGCGCGTTCGGCGGCGTTGTGGATGGCATCGATATCGCGACGGGTCAGCTCATCGAGCCGCCTGCCGTTCAGCCGCTCGGCACACGCGAGGATCGTCGCCAGCGGGTTGTTCAGCTCGTGCGCGACACCGGACATCGTCTGGCCCAGCGCCGCCAGCTTCTCGGCCTGCGACAACTGGTGATACAGGTCGCGGGATTGATCCTGGAGCTTGCGCCGTTCGGTCACGTCGCGCAGGAGCGCCTCGAGCCGGAGCGTCTCGGCCGCCGGGAGCCGCTCGGCGCGTGCCGTGACCTCGACCCACATCGCCGACCCGTCGACGCGCCGCAGGCGAAGCAGGTACGCGCGCACCTGGCCGTCGCGATTGAGCTGATGGAGAAAGTCGATCCGGGCCTGATCGTCGACGAAGCGCTCGGCGGCGAACGGAAGGATTGACGCGGCTGGAGCGTCCGGTGCCCAACCGAAGATCACGCGGACGTGCGGATTGGCGGCGAGTGTTGCGGTCTCGTCGCGGCCGATCAGGCCGATGTAGACGCCTTCCTGAAGAGCCTCGAAGAGATGCGCGAACGCGTCGTCGGCGAGACCGGCACTTCGAGCGCGCCCCTGGCTAATCGTTCGTTCCCTTCTTGGGTGGCATCGGCGTTGGCGTGTGGCCACCACCGTGCGTGCCGGCGTACCGCTTTTCGATCGCCTCGCGAATCGCCACGAGTGAAGCACCGGAGCTGTGCATCTGCCGGGCCTCGGTGGCGACGTCGATGCAGACTTCGCAGACCATGCCGTGCGCTTCCCACTGGCTGGGCTTGCCCGAGGCATCGCGTGCGCTCACGAAGCAGTCGTCGTTGCCTCGATGGCCGCCGCGCTCGCAGCCGCAGAAGCACGGCACGTACTTGAGGACCTCGGGATGCTGGGCCGCGAACAGATAGGCGGCTTTGACGACTTCGGCTGGACGCACCGCCGTCGCGATGTTGCCCGGGACCAGCGGCATGTCGGGCGCCACTGCGAACGACTGGGCGGGCCGCACCTGTGCTGCGGGCACCGCGGATGCGTTGGCCGCCGGCGCCGCCGAGGCCGCCGACGATTCCACACTGGTCGAGCACGACGCGGCCAGCACCAACACCGCCGAAGCGGCGACTCCCAAAGCGACACCTTGCAGTCTCGACATGCCCAGGATTTTACCATCTCGCGGTACACTTGCTGGTTATGTTCGCGACGCGCGTCTTCGAGGGGCAGGTCGCGCTCGTGACCGGCGGCGGCACCGGCATCGGCCTCGCCATTGCCCGGGCGCTGGGCCGTCTGGGCGCGCGCGTCGTCATCGCCAGCCGCAGCCAACTCCATCTCGACGAGGGCGTCGCCGCCCTCAGGAGCGACGGCTGCGACGCGCTGACGCTGCCTGTCGACGTCCGCGATCCTGCGGCAGTGGATGCGATGGTCGAACGCGCGGTCGCCGAATGCGGCACCGTTGATCTGCTCGTCAACAATGCCGCCGGCAACTTCGTGAGCCGCGCCGAAGATCTCTCGCCGAACGGCTGGAACGCCGTCATCGGAATCGTGCTGAACGGCAGCTATTACTGCTCGCGCGCCGTCGGCCGGCGCCTGATCGCGCAAGGCCGCGGCGGCGCCATCGTGTCGATCCTGGCCAACTACGCGTGGACGGGCAGTGCCGGGACGATTCACTCGGCGTCGGCCAAGGCCGGCGTGATGGCGATGACGCAAACGCTGGCGGTCGAGTGGGCGCGGCATCGGATTCGGGTCAACGCCATCGCCCCGGGTCCGATCGTTTCCGAAGGCGCGGCCCGGCAGTTGTGGCAGTCCGACGCCGAGGTCGACCGGATCACGCAAGGCGTGCCGCTCGGGCGGTGGGGCCGCGCCGACGAGATCGCCGACGCGGTGGCGTTCCTCGCCTCGCCGCACGCGTCGTACATCACCGGTGAAGTGCTGACCGTCGATGGCGGCCAGTGGTTGAACCGCGGGACCTTCGATTTCCTCCATGCGTCTACCCAAGATCGCTGAACTCGACGAGTCGTCGGCCGGCACCGGCTTCTTCCTCTGCGCCCGCAAGGAACGGCGCACCGGACGCGGCGGCGGTATGTTCCTCGCGCTCGTGTTGCAGGACGTCTCCGGCGAGATCAGCGCCAAGCTCTTTCAAGACGTCGAACTGCACGACGCGCAGTTCGACGCCGGCGAGTTCGTCGCCGTCCAGGCGCGCGGCAATCGCTTCAACCAGCGCTTCGAGCTCATCCTCGACAAGATCCGGCGCGTCGTGCCCGACGACGCGGAACGCGGATTCCGGCAGGAGGACTGCATTCCGACGGCACCGCGCCCGGTCGACGAGATGTGGACGGAGTTGCAGGCGAGAATCGCCAGCGTCGCCCGGCCGCCGTTGCGCGCGCTGCTTTCGAGGATCACCGAGGCGAACGCCGATCGCCTGCGCGTCTGGCCAGCCGCCCGCCAGGTGCACCACGCCTATCGCAGCGGACTCCTCGAGCACGTCCTCAAGATCATGGACGTCGTCGATCATCTCGCCGGCTTGTACGACGCCGACCGCGATCTCCTGATCGCCGGCGCCCTGTTACACGACATCGGCAAGCTGCACGAGCTCGAGTACGACGTCGCCACCGACTATTCGGTCGAGGGCAACCTGGTCGGTCACATCACGATCGGCGCGCGCATGCTGCGCGACGCCGCGCGCGACGATCCCCAGATGCCCGCGGATCTCGTGGTCCAGATCGAACATCTGATCCTGTCGCACCACGGGTCGCTGGAACACGGATCACCGGTCAAGCCGATGACGGTCGAGGCCTTCATCCTGTCGGCTGCCGACGACCTCGACGCCAAGCTGCACCAGGTGCGCCGGGCCATTGCTGACGACGATGGCTCCGGGCCTTTCACCAGCTATCAGCGGCATCTGGAGCGCGTGCTCTTCAAGCCGCCGTCGTCGTGATCGCGTCGTCGCCCGCCGCCGTCCGGCGCGCGTGGATCGCCTGGGCCGCCGTCTGCCTCATCTGGGGCACGACCTACTTCGGCATCAAGATCGCGCTCGAGACGATGCCGCCGTTCCTGATGGGCGGCCTGCGTTACGTCGTGGCCGGCGCGATGCTGGCGGCGATCCTGGTCGCCGGCGGCCGGCCGCTGCCGCCGCGCGAGGCCTGGGGCCGGCTGAGCGTGCTCGGCTTCTTCATGCTGTTCCTCGGAAACGGCGGTGTCGTCTGGGGCGAGCAGTTCGTTCCGAGCGGCCTGACCGCCGTGCTCATCGGCACGCAGCCCGTTCTGGATGGTCTCGATCGACGCGATGATCACTCCGGGCCGCCAGCTGCGCCTTCGCGAATGGCTGGGCTTGGTGGTCGGATTCGCCGGGATCGTCCTGCTGGTCTGGCCGGACATCACTGCCGGCGGGACGAGCGGCCGCAACTTCGCGGTTGGCGTGATCGCGCTCCAGATCGCCTGCGCCGGCTGGGGCGTCGGATCAGCCTACACGCGACGGCACGTGATGCCGCGCGACGTGCTCGGTTCGGCGGCCGTGCAGATGTTCGCGGGCGGTCTGCTGATGACCCTTGCCGGGACGCTCACCGGCGAGTGGGCGCACCTCAGCTTCACGCCGCGGACGCTCACGGCCTTCCTGTATCTCGTCATCGTCGGCGCCGTCGTGGCGTTCGCCGCCTACTCCTACGCCCTGCGCCATCTCGACATCGCGATCGTGTCGCTCTACAGCTACATCAACCCGGTGATCGCCGTCGCCTTGGGGACGATCTTCCTGGACGAGCCCTTTCACGTCAGGATGCTCATCGCTGGCGCGATCATCGCCGTCGGAATCGTGGTCGTGGGTCCAGTCACCAGACAACCGAAGGCCGCATGAACGTCCGCGCGGTGTCGTTCATCGTGACGTTACTGCTCGTGCCGGCGTCGGCACTCGCTCAGACGACGACGTCCAGCCCGTCTGCGATCGAGCGCGCCGTCACGTTTCTGGCTGGCGGCGCGGCAGGCCTCGCCATCCACGAATCGGGTCACGTGATCACCAGCCTGACGTTCGGCGCCAATCCGCAGGTCCTCCGGCTGCAGTCCGGCCCGGTGCCCTTCTTCGTGATCGCCCACGACCCCGTGACCAGGCGGCAGGAGTTCGTGATTTCCTCCGCGGGATTCTGGATGCAGCACGTCACGTCCGAGTGGATGCTGACCGCGCGGCCGAATCTCTCGCGTGAATCTGCGCCGTTCCTGAAGGGACTGCTCGCGTTCAACGTCGGCACGTCGGTGGTCTACAGCGTCGCGGCATTTGCGCGATCCGGACCGCCCGAGCGCGACACGCGCGGCATGGCCGTTTCGCTCGGCCGCACGGCGTGCCTGAACCAGCGATCGGCGCGCTGGTGCTGGCGCCGGCGCTGCTCGACAGTTACCGGTTTGTTCGTCCGGAGGCGACGTGGGCGAAGTGGGCGTCGCGCGGCGCCAAGATCGCGTCGGTCGCGCTGACGGTCGCGGCGGGCAAGTAGGGGTCAGAGGCGCCCTTACGAGGCGACCGCGCTGGCTTGTCCGGTCCCCGCCGGACCCAGCGCGAACGTCATCGTGCCGTGACAGACGATCTTGCCGTCGACGCGCGCGGCGCCGCTCAGGACGCCCATGCGGCTCCGCAGCCGCTTGACGATCGCTTCGATCTCGACGACGTCGCCGGGATGCACGGGACGGCGATACCGCACCCGCTCGATGCCCATGAAGAAAATGAGCTTCTCGCGGTTCTCTGGCTTCGAGAGGATGAGAATGGCGCCGACTTGCGCGATCGCTTCGGTGAGAATGGTCGCCGGCAGCACCGGGGACTCTCCGGGGCCGTGCCAGAGATAGCGCTCGTTGAGCGAGACGTTCTTGATGCCGACGATGCGCTTGTCCGGCTCGAATTCGGTGACGCGATCGACCAGGAGAAACGGGTAGCGGTGGGGCAGAATGCGCTCGATCGCGGCGTAGTCCATAACGACAAGGCTAGTCTAAACTAAGAACCCGGTAATGCCCTCTTCTGTGCCAGCCTCCGCCCTGAGCGAACGCGAGATCCTCCTGACCCTGTTCGGACCTGGGCCGCCAGGTCGTTTCGGTGATCGATGTCGAGGAGCTCCTGCAGCGCATCCCGGAGCTGATCGGGCGCCTCATCCCGTTCGACGCCTTCGCCGTCTATCTGCTCGACGAGAAGCGGGGGGAACTTCGTATCGGCTACGCGGAAGGCTATCCGGACACGACCGGTTTCACGTTGCGCCTGTCGCAGGGCATCGTCGGGCGGGTCGTCGAGACGCAGCAGGCGCTCGTCATCGGCGACGTCACGACCGAACCGGACTACATCGGCGTCGTGCCCGGCATGATGGCGACCGTCGCCGTGCCGCTCGTGCACAAGTCGAAGCCGATTGGCGCGCTCAACATCCTCAGCCGCGAGCGGGATCGCTACTCGGATCGCGACGCGACGATCCTCCGTCAGTTTGCGGCGCACGTCTCCACCGCGCTCATCAATGCGCGGCTCTTCGAGCGGGAGCGGCAGGACGCCGAGGCCTTCGAGCTCCTGGCTGAGATCGGGCGCGAGGTCGCGTCGGTCCTCGATCTCGATCAGCTGCTGTCGCGAATCGCTCAACTCACCCGGCGTGTCGTCGACTATCGTTCGTTCGGCATCCTGTTGTTGAACGACAAGACCCGCGAGCTGGAGATGAAGGTCGCGGTGCAGTTCGGCGAGAAGGTCGTGCTGCCGACGGTGGCGCTCGGCGAGGGCCTGGTCGGTTACGCCGCCCTGCATCGTGAAGCCGGTGCTCGTGCCGGACGTCACGAAAGACCCGCGCTACATCAAGGTCGTCGACGACGTGCGGTCCGAGCTGGCGATCCCGATGCTCCTGAAGGATCGCTGCATCGGGGTCTTCGATCTCGAGAATCCCGAGCTCGATGCGTTCACCAAGCGTGACGTCGAGATCCTCTCGCTGCTCGCGAGTCAGGCGGCGGTGGCGATCGAGAACGCCCGGCTGTATGCCGAGGTCTCGGCCAATGAGGCGCGGCTCGAGAAGGAATTGCGGTTTGCGAAGCGGGTGCAGGCCGCGTTGCTGCCGCAAGCGCTCCCCAAGCGGCTGAAAGGCGTCGACCTGGCCGCCCAGTTCGCGCCGGCGCGGGAGCTCGGCGGAGACTTTCACGATTTCCTGCTGCCAGACTCGAACACGCTCATCGTCGCGCTGGGCGACGTCTCGGGGAAGGGCACGCCGGCGGCGCTCTACAGCGTGTTCGCCGGCGAGCTCGTCCGCGGCCGCACGTTCCGCCGCCGCTATCTCCCGGAGCGCTCGTCGCCCGCGAACGTGCTGATGTCCATCAACACGATCCTGCACGAACGCCAGCTCGAGGAGTACTACTGCACGCTCTGCTACGCGCTCTTCGATCTCAAGCGGCGCACCGTCACGCTCGCCAACTCGGGCCTGCCGTATCCCATCCGCGCGAGCGGCGACACCACCGGGCCGATCGTGCTGCCCGGCGTTCCGCTGGGATCGTTCTTCGGTGTGTCGTACGACGAGCTCTCGTTCCCGCTGCATCCGAAGGACGTCTACGTCTTCTGCTCAGACGGCGTCTCGGAAGCGATGAACGAAAAGGGCGACGAGTTTACGCCCGCCCGGCTGATACAAGTCGTCGAACGCACCCGCCACCTGACGGCGCGGGAGATCGTGCACGCCATCGTCGAAGCGGTCGCCGAACACCGCGCCGGATTTGCGCCGAACGACGACATGACGGTGGTGGCGTTGAAGATGAACGAGACAGCAAGCAATGAGGCAAAGGGGCAATGAGGCAATGGGTGCGGAATGAGCGCAGCTGGGGCAATGAACTTCATTGCCTCATTGCACCATGCATTGCCTCATTGCTGAAGCTGCAGTTTGAAGGGCCGCCCGGTGTCGACCTGGAGCGGACGGGATGCGGCGATGCCAGCGCCTGCCTGTAGTTGTTCGCACCCCGTTGACACCGAGCGGCTGAGCTCTCATGTATCAAGACGCGTGCCGTACGCGATCCTCAGGAGAATCCACGACCGCGGTGTTCGATTTCGTGACAGTGAGCCACCGAGTCAGGACGTACTGATCTGCGCAGGTGACAGCCGCGACAACTTTTTGAGGACGCTCACGCGTGCCCCGGGCTCAGGCCTGGGCAGTTTTGTGCGCGCGGTCGCCCGGGACGACGAGGGCGGCGAGCTGGGCGGCGATGATCGAGGCCACCGGCATCACGTCGGGGCCCGGCTTGTTCTGGCGGAGCTCGGCCGCCAGCACGCCGACGCATCCTGTTGACGTGACGAGCGGGGCCGCGATGGCGCTCGACGCGCCCGGGGTCAGGCTGGTCATGACTTGAGGCTTGAGCGACCGGAACGCCAGCGACGTGACGTTGTCGGAGTCGATCTGAAGCGGGCCGAGTTTACTGACGACCTTGTCCGGGTAACCGTGGGTGACCGACGGGGTCAGCCAGTTGCCGCCTTCGTCGGCGACCCAGAGGACGACGCCCTTGGCCTCGAGCACGGAACAGGCACGTTCGACGAGGCTGGGCACGTCACGCCCATCGATGACGCGAGCGAGATCGACGCAGAGGTCCGCGGCCGCCGAGAGATTGACGAGGCGGGGCGCGGGCGGCGGCGGTGGCGAGGCGCTCGGCTGCGGCGCGATGTTCCTCACCGGCGGCGGCAGGTCGCGAATCATCTGGAGCGTCGTCGGCGCCGGCTTGGCCTCGGCCGCCGCGACGGGCCGGCTCACATAAATCGCGACGAGCACCGCAAACCCGAGCGCAAGGCCGTTCATGGCGAGCCGAAACTGCCCGAGCCGCTCGACTTTGATCGCGCTCGCCTGGGCCTCGAACGCGCGGGCCGCAGAGAGCTCAACCCCCAGCTTGTCGCTGGCCTGTTGAGCGTCGATGAAAATGAGGTCCGCCGACGAGAGGAGGTCGCTTTGCCCGATCGCGCTCCGTGCGCGCTTGTCGATGGCGTTGAGGTCGACGAGCGCCGCCGCCGCGGCATCGTAGCGGGCGCGCGCTTCGGCGCTCGTCGTTGCGGTGCGAGCGCCCGCGATCATCGTCTCGATGCCGGACGACAGCTCGGCCGCGCGTGTAATCCACGTCGCCGATCCCTGGCCGGAGGCGAGATACGCCGCCTGTGCCATCCTCATTTGTGCGAGCGATTCCTGCGCTGACGAAAACGCGCGATCGGTCGTCTGACCGGCCTCCCGCTCACGCGCGATCGACTGGTCGAAACGGAAATCCTGCACGAGGGTGCCGGCCGCAATCACGAGCGTGAGCCCGAGCAGCACACCAACCCAACGTCTTCGCATGCTCCGTTCCAACCGCGTTACTATAACCCGAAAAAATCATCGGAAAATCGCCAATCGCCCGAGGCAATCACCAATCAGCAATCGCCAATCACCAATGACCATAGCGGTCGTGATCAACCCCATCTCTGGACATCGCCGAGTCGAAGGCGCGGCGCGTGCGGACCTGGCGAGGCGGCTGCTGGCGTCGCGAGGCATCGACGCCGAAGTCGTGCTCACCACCGGGGCCGGTGACGCACGCCGGCGGGCGGCGGCGTGTGTCGCTCGCGGCTGCGATCGCGTGATTGCGTGGGGCGGGGACGGCACCGTCAATGAAGTCGCGAGCGCCTTGATCGGCACGCCAACGACTCTCGGCATCGTGCCGAGCGGCTCGGGAGACGGCCTCGCGCGCAGCCTCGGGTTGCCCCGCGATGCCCCGGCCGCGCTCGCGATCGCGCTCGACGGGGCGGTGCGGCCGATCGATGTCGGCTGGCTGGGCGGGCGCCCCTTCCTCAACATTGGCGGGGTCGGGTTCGACGCGAGGATTGCCGGGGCGTTCAACTCGCGCGCCCGCCGCGGCGCGTTTGGCTACGTCACCGGGGCGCTGTCGATGGTCTGGTCCTATCGCCCGGGCGCCTATCGGATCCGGATCGGCGACCGTGAAGTCTCGTCCGAGCAATTCCTGATCGCGTTCGCGAACGGCCGCCAGTATGGCAATGGCATCGTCATCGCCCCGGACGCCGATCTCAGCGATGGCTGGTTGGATGCCGTTGTCGTCGCCGGGGGCTCGCCGATCCGGCAGTTCTGGCGTGCCCGGCGCCTGAGCTGGCGCCCGCGGAGCCCGGCCGAGGGTGTGCTCCGCGCGCGCGTGCAGCAGGCGACCATCGCCGCCGATCGGCTCGAATGTCATGTCGACGGCGAGACGTTCGACGCCAGCGGGACCGTTGACGTGTCGATCACGCCTGGGGCGCTGCGGATCGCCGTCGCTCGAAAGGACGGCCGTTGATGGGACGTTCGCGTCTCGTCGTTCCGCCACCAGGAACGACTCCAAGCGGCTTCCGGTCCTCCGCCGCAGAACCGCGCGCCCTGCCGGCCGATCTCCTGCGGGATGCGAAGCTGCGGCTGGGCGTGATGTCGTTACTCGCCGTTGTCCTCTGGGTGCTCGGCACTCTCGGCTATCACCTGGCCGTCGCTCAGCGGAACCAGGCCTGGTGGTCCTGGCGGTCGAGTGATGTCATTGCGGTCGCGAACATCGCCGTCTCCATCGGCCTGTTTCTCTACGCTCGCAGCAGAGAGCGGGACCCGCGGTTTGTGCTCGATCTCGGGCTCGTGTATCTCGTCATCACGTCACTGGCGATTGGAGTGATCCTGCATTGGGATCACCGCGAACCGGTCCATCTCGTGCCGATCATTCCCAGCGTCTCGTGGATCAGCGCGGTGATGCTGATGTTCGCCGCCGTGCTGCCGACCTCGCCCATGAAGGTGCTGGTTGCCGGCCTGTTTTCCGCGTCGATGGGACCATTGGGCATGATCGTCGCCAAGGCGCGGGGCGTGTGGGACTTCGGGCCCCTCAGCAACGTCATCGTCATGCACTACGAGGACTATTTGGCCGTCGGCGCCGCGGTCGTCGTCTCGCACGTGGTCACTGGTCTCGGCCGGGAAGTGGCCAAGGCCCGCGAGATGGGCAGCTATCAGTTGGGTGATCTCCTCGGTAGCGGCGGGATGGGTGAAGTCTACCGGGCGACGCATCAGCTCCTGGCACGGCCGGCAGCGGTCAAGCTGATCCGGCCCGAGGCGTTGGGCGCGCGCGATTCGTCTGCGGTCCAAGCTGCGATCACTCGTTTCAAGCGCGAAGCGATGGCCGCCGCGAACCTGAGGTCGCCGCACACGGTTGCGCTCTACGACTTCGGCGTCGCCGACGACGGGACGTTGTATTTCGCGATGGAGCTGCTCGACGGCCTCGACCTCGAATCGTTGGTGAGGCAGAACGGCTCGCTGCCGGCCGCACGCGTGATTCACATCCTGCGACAGGTCTGTGAGTCGCTGGAGGAGGCGCACGCGACCGGGCTCGTTCATCGCGACATCAAGCCCGCGAACATCCACATCGGCCGTCTCGGGCTGATCCACGATTTCGTGAAGGTGCTCGATTTCGGACTCGTCAAGTCCGTCTCCGATTCGGCCGTGACACACACCGACGCGACCAGGGCAGGCGTCACGGTCGGCACGCCCGCCTACATGGCACCCGAGATGGCACTCGGGCAGCCGATCGACGGGCGCGCCGATATCTACGCGCTTGGTTGCGTCGCCTACTTTCTCTTGACGGCGCAGGTCGTGTTCGAGGGCGCTGAAGGCCTCCAGACGCTGGTGCGCCGGCTCAACGAGGATCCGCCGCTGCCGTCCAGCCGGACCGACCTGCCGATTCCCGCCGAGCTCGAGCGCATTGTCATGTCGTGCCTTGCGCGCGATGCCGGCGCGCGGCCAACTGCCACCACTCTGCAACGGCTTCTCGGTGCCCTCCCGATTGATCCGTGGACAGAATCAGCCGCTGCCGAGTGGTGGCGCGTCAACCGAACGACCGCGCCATAAATCTTCAATCCAGTGAACTTTCACGAGGCGCGCAGACGTCACTAGGCTGTCCGTCGGCGATCCCTCGCCGGCGAGGAAAAGGAGAAGGCCATGACGCCTCGTCAGACGTTTTCACGCAGTTTGCTGATCTTCGGTCTCCTGGGAGCGGGAGCGACGGTCATCCGGGCGCAGGCCGGACCGGAACCGACCGGCGGCTCGCTGGCCACTCTGATCGCCGAAGTCAGGCAGCTGCGGCAGGCGGTCGAGGACTCGGCGAAGAGCCAGTCGCAGGCCCAGGCGATCGGCGTGTATCTCTCGGCGCAGCAGAGCCGGCTGGTTCAGATCACGACGCGCCTCGACACCCTCCGCGCCGAGATCAATGGCGCCGCCCTGCAAACGCAAGCCGTGTCGCGGGTCCTCGCCACCGCCGAAACCGCCCAGTCGCAGCCGATGTCGCCGGAGGAACGCGCCGAATCGTCCGATATGATGCGCTGGTTCAAGGAACAGGTCGATCAAGCGAAACACCGGGAGCAACAGCTCCGCCAGCGCGAAGCTGAACTGCTTCAGTCGTACCAAGTCGAAGAGAACCGCTGGAACGATCTGATCGCGCAGCTGGATCGACTCGTCAGACGCTGATCTCGATGCCCTGCTGAGCCAACGACACCCGACGAGCGGGCGCTGAGCCAATGTCTGAGCCGTCCACGCCGAGAGACGACGAGACGCGACTGTTTCTGCTCGTGCTCAGGTGCCAGTCGGGCGACGAGCTCGCGTTCGGCCGGCTCTTCGAGTGGTTCAGCGCGCGCACGCTCGCGCACCTTCGGCGCCTGGTCGGTGACGACGGCGAGGACGTGCAGCAGGAAGTCTGGCTGACGGTTTACCGGACGCTGCGCACGCTGCACAATCCGCGCGCGTTCCGCACCTGGCTCTTTCAAACCACGCGCCGCCGCGCGATCGATTTCCTGCGGGCGAAAAAGCGCGATCAAGAGCTGCGCGAAGAGGCCATGCGTGACATGCCCACGTCGACTTGGCCGGAGGACCGGCTGGTCGCTCTCGACGAATCGTCGATGGCGGCCGCCCTCGACGCCCTGTCGCCGATTCACCGCGAAGTGCTGCTGCTGAGGTTCCAGGAAGGCATGAGTTACGGAGAGATCGCCGTCATTGCCGGCTGCTCGATCGGCACCGTGCGATCCCGGTTGCACAACGCCAAGCGGCTACTGCAGGACGCCATCGAGCGCCCGACCAACTTATCGAACAGAGGAGAGTCTGTATGACGACGCCAACTTCACCCCGCCAGGATCCGTGGACGTTCGTTGACCGCGAGAAACGCCTGGATCGCTTCTTCCGAAGAATCGCGATCGCCGCCTGGTCGGTCGCGGTCCTGATCATGTTGATCTTCACGGTGCTCTTTGCCTTCCAACTGGCGGAGTTGGTCCGCGGTGTGACCGAAGGCCACATGCCGTGGCTGGTCGTCTTCGGCTCGGCCGTGCCGTTCGTGATTGTCGTCGGCTGCTTCAGCGTGCTCGTCGCGACGCTGGCGACGATCGCGATCTTCCTGCGGCTGCGGACCGCGAGCCTGACCGAGATTCAGATGCGGCTCGCCGCACTCGAGGAGATGATCGCTGCGCGAGACACCGATCGAGCGTGATCTGTCAGGCCCGTATCGAACCGAAGCCCGGTCTCTCGACCAGCAACACGTCGTGCGCGTTATTCGATCGACTCGTGTCGCGCGCAACCCTCTTCAGTTGCGCACGAGCGTCCGGCGCGCGCGGTGGCGAGCAGCCGCCTCCGGCGAGAGGCCACGGAAACCGGTGCCTTCGTGCGCTTGGGATTCGCGCTATCGCTTGTCGGGCCGGCGCCTATCCGGCCTGACTTCGAGAAGACCTCTACTCAGGCCTACGGCGCAGCGGCCCTCGAATCCCGGCGCTCCCTACGGCCCGGTTTCAGACTCTCGCTGTCGTGGCCCTCGCAGTCGGCAGCCGCTCGCCACCCCGCACACCGGCCAGTGCGCAGTCGTCGTCGACAGCACACATGCGTCGCTCGTGACTGAGCCCGACCAATTGCCGCATCTTGCACTCTCGCTGAGGAGACGGCGTCCGGCGCGTGAGTGGCCGAACGAGGTCGATGTGAAGTGGCCCGATGGGCGTCAGTTTGAAATCGTGCCGGAGGGAGGGAGCGTTTCGCGCGCGAATCGCCCGTAGGCCTGCGACGATCGGCAGGGCGGACAGGGCCGGATAGGGCGTCGTGCGCCACGCGAAGTATGAAACGCGACCGGACGGAGAGCACGATTTCGAGGGCCAGCTTCCCGGAGACCTCGATCGGCCACTCACGCGCCGGACGGGCAGCGACGCGTGCTCCCGAACTATCGCCTGATGACCTGATCCAGCGGCTGCTCCAGACGAATGACGATGAACTCGTTGGCGTCGGCACGGCCGGGCGTGCGGCCGGTGCTGAAGGGGAAGTTGTTGTCGTTCAAGACGAGCAAATCGGTCCGCGCCGTCATTTCACCACCAGATCCTGGACCTTTCGCTGCCCCGGCTGCAGCGTGATTGGTACCGCGGACGGGATGAGCGAAGCGAGGAAGGCGGGATCGAACTCTTCGTTCCGGTCGAGGTCGGTGACCGTCGCCAGCAGGTACTCGCCCGGCGGCAGCGTGAGCGGCCCCGGTCCAGAAAGCGTGAACTGTCCGTTCGTGCCCGGGTGCGTCGTGCGGATCCGGCGCGACCCGGGAATCCAGTAGGCCTTGTTCGCTGGGAACACGATCATCGTGTAGTCCGTGGCCGGTGCTCCGGACGAAAGCGTCAGGCGGCCCGAGAGCTCCTGCCAGCGGTCGCCGTAGGTGACGACGACGCTTTTGGGCAGCGCGTCGGGTCCGATCGTGATCGGCAGATCGGTGACGTCCGTGCCGTCAACCACCACTGACGCGAGCGACCAGGTGACACTTTCAGTCGATGCGCCAAAGAACATCGGGCCGCCGAGCAGATAGCGGCCGGGTGTGACGTTGGTGATCGTGAACGCCCCGGACGCATTGGTGATCGACACCTGTGGGCGCGCGGCGTTGCTCAGCGCGGTCAACGATTCGAACGGCACCCGGCGGCCTGCGAGCGGGGGCGGCGCCGCGCCGTCGAGCGCCAATTGCGCCGCCAGCTTCAGCGGCGGCCTGAGTGTGAGCTGCAGCGTCTGATCGACGCCGTCGATCTCGAACGCGGCTATCGCGAAGTAACCCGCCTGCGATCCGGAGCCCAGGACTGACGCCGTGTACGTGCCCGGCACGATGCCGCCGACGTCGAACCGTCCGTCCGGGCCAATGCGGACCCGTGCCGTGAACGACAGTGCTGCTTCCGGCGCCGTCGAGATCGTCACCTCCGCCGCCTCGAGCGGCCGGCCATCGTCCGTGACGACCGTCGCGCTGACGCGCGCGATGCGCGCCGTCATCAGGCGAAAGTCGACGCCCTCCCGTTCCTCGCCGGCCGCCAGACGAATTGGGATCGCGTCGTTGAGCCGTGTCGTTCCCGGAAAAAAGACGCTCGCGTACTGGAGCGCCGGCGTGGGGAGCCCCGGCGTGGCGGCTGGCGCGGCCACCGCGCCGCCTTTCAGTGCGGCGTCAACTTCGGCGTCAGACAACTGTCGAAAGTTGTCGCGGCCGCCACCGGTGCTGGTCACGAAATAGTCGCCAGGGGCGAGTCCGAAGAATCGGAACTGGCCGCGATCGTCGGTCTGCACCGGCCCGCCGTCCGGGGTGACCACGTGGGCCGGACCTTCGATATTGCGCTGACGCAGACCGACCGAGATTCTCGCGGCCGGCCGGCCGTCCTCCGTGTAGACCGTTCCTGCGATCGATCCTGCCGGATACAACCGGATGGCGACATCCGATCGCTTCTGTCCGGCGTCGAGCGCGATCGCCGTCCCCGGGCGTGCCGGGCGGCGCGCGCCGGCGACGGCGCCGAGATAGGGCAGTTTGCTGGCGCCCACCGTGTAGCGATCGGCCGGCAGATTCGTGAACGCGAACGCTCCCGCATCGTCGGTCGACGTCACGCGCAGCGTTCCCGTCGCCGCTCCGATCAGCACGACGTTCGCGAGGCGGACGGGTCGTCCGGCGGCACTGTCGCTGACGGTGACGATTCCGGCGATCGCGCCGGAGCCGGTTGGTGCGGGTGCGACGGTTCGTCCATCGCGTTGACCCTGTGTGCGCACGGCTGGCACCGAAGTGAGTGCGAACGCGAGGACGATCCACGCACAGGTGCGAACGGTCGTCCTCATCGCTTCACCGTGATCGATTGCTTGTCGCCGGCGGCAAGCACGATCCGCTGCGCCTGGCGGACCAGCGCTTCGAGCCGCGGCGCGTCCTGCCAGTCGACCACCTGCTCGTCGGGGACTACGGTCAGGAAGTACTCGCCGGCGGGAAGATTGGAGAGGGTGAATGTGCCTTTGCTGTCGATCACCGCGGCGCGGAAACGGCCGCGAGCCGCGACAGGTCTCGACCACAGCTGACGATCGGCTGGGAACAAGAGCGCGGTCAGATCCTCGGTCGCCGCCTTGGACGGGTCGATCAGCTGTCCGTCGATGACCGCCTGTCGAGCGTCTGTGAACGTCAGGACAATGTCATTGATTTCCGTGCTGCCGACGTCGAGCCCGGTGTCGGTAATGTCAACACCGCCAGCTTCGACGGATTTCAAGGTGGGCCAGCCGGGCATGGCCGCACCCAGGATGTATCGGCCTGGGCCTGCGCCGAGGATCGAGAACGTGCCATCCGCCGCAACGAGTGCCGTCGGAACGAATCCGACTTGAGCAGGATCGATTGCGATGCGTTGCAGGATCACCAGCGACTTGGTGAGGAGTTGCGCCGTTGGCTGCGCGGAGGCGCCGACAAACTGCAGACGTCCCCGGACCGGCGTGCCCGGACGAAGCGCGATCGACAATCCCTGGATGTGATCTTGACCGACCGTAATCGGATCGGCCGCCCAGAGCAATGGGTCAACGGATGAGCCTGGCGGTGGCTGCGTCAGCGCGTTGCCGCGCGCGCCGAGGAACATGATCGCGGATCCGGACGGGCTGCCACCGCCGCGAGCAGCCGCGATGTTGTGCTGCACGCGCAGAACGTACTGACCCGGTGGCACACCGGCGAAATCGAAGCGTCCATCCGGCTGCACGAGGACCGGCGCGAGTCCGCTGATCATTGCGGCCTCGTCCGTTTCGCCAGCGCGGACGAGCCGGACCGAGCGCGCCGCCAGAGGACTGACGCTCCCGCTGATCGTGCCCGACACTCGCACCGCGCGTACCGGCACTGTCGTGATGTCCACGCCACGCCGATCCTCGCCGGCCGCCAGAATGACGCGTGTCGAGTCGCCGACCGTCGATGCGCTCGGAAAAAACGTCGGCGCAAACGTCCGCAGGGTCGAATCGAGGACGGCGGCATCACCGCCGACGCTCAACGCGCGCCCGGCAACCCCGAGCAGTTGCATCGGCTGCGCGGCGAGCGACGTCAACAGCGCACGATCGAAGGGGATGGAATCCGTGCCGCACGCGCAGACGACAAACGTGCCCGGCAAGAGATTGCCGAACCGGTACTCGCCGCGGTCATCTGTGCGCGTGAGACCGAGCGGACGCCACGCGGCCTGGCCGTCCGTGATCGTCCGGCGGAAGACCCGCATCTCGTTGCCGACCACGGGATCGCCGGCGTCGTCCCGCACGGCGCCCGCCATCGTCGCCAGCTTGACGAGGCGGATCTTGAGGTCGGTGATCCGCCCGCCGGCGACGAGCTCGACGCGGCGCGCGCCCGACAGGCTCGTGTAGCCGATCTTGCTCGCGAAGCTCGCGACGGCCGCTGCTGGAAGATTCGCAAAAAAGAACCGGCCCTGACTATCGGTGAGCACTGGACCGAGTCCACCCCGTCCGGAGCCCGGGGCCCCGATCGACACGAGGGCTCCAGCAATCGGGCGCCCTGACGGCACCTCGATGACCTGACCGGCGAGAAAGCCGGTGCCCGTTGGCGGTGGTGGTGGCGGTGGAGCGCCCCGTTGACCGGACAAGGCGGCGGCCGTGCTCGCGGCGAAAAGGCCTGCCGCGACGACCCTGCGCTTCCACTTCAGCCGCATCGCGAAAGTATCGCCGAAGTTGGCGATGCCGGCACGACCTCACAAAACCTCAACTGAGTGAAGAGCGTTTGGCTGCTCGCGCTAAGGCTCCCTCTCGAAGTTTGTGCAACCTGAGGGTTGCATTTCTGGTCAGCCTGATCCTATGATGCAACCGAGGAGGTTGCATATGCCAGCGACGGCGTCCGATCGCATCGAAAAGTCGATCTTCCTGAAAGCGCCGCGGGCGAAAGTGTGGCGCGCGCTCACGTCTGCGGAGCAATTCGGAACGTGGTTCGGGGCCAAGCTCCAGGGCGAGTTCGCGCCCGGGTCCACCGTCAGCGGCCGCATCACGATCCAGGACTACGACCATCTGACGATCGAGATGTTCATCGAGCGGGTGGAGCCAGAACGTCTCCTCGCCTATCGCTGGCATCCGCACGCTGTGGACATCAACATGGACTACTCATCGGAGCCGCTGACGCTGGTCGAGTTCACGCTCACCGACGCGCCGGGCGGAACGACGCTGACGGTGACCGAATCGGGATTCGACCGCATTCCAGCCGGCGCGCCGCCTCGAGGCGTTCCGCATGAATAGTGACGGCTGGGCGCAAGAGCTGCAGCACATCGAGCGGTATGTCACGGGCCAGTAGCGCCTCGGCGAAGCTCCAGGGCGCGGCGCCGCTGTTTGCCGCGCTTGGCGATCCCACGCGCCTGCGCCTGGTCTCGAGGCTTTGCGCCAACGGGCCGCTCTCAATCAGTGCGTTGGCCGACGGCGCTGACGTCACCCGCCAGGCGGTGACCAAGCACCTCAACACGCTGGCGGCCGCCGGCCTGGCGCGGCCGCACCGGCGCGGCCGCGAGCTCATCTGGGAGCTCGAACCTCGCCGGCTGGCGCTGGCGCAGCGCCGGCTCGAGGAGATCTCCCATCAGTGGGACGCGGTGCTTGGTCGACTGAAGGCGTTCGTGGAGGAGTGACACAGGTTGACGCGAGAGGGCGGCTGAGCGCATAACTGTCCGACCCCGCTCGAGGAACTCAGCATTGGCCAGTAGAAGGCTCGCCGTCGTTCTCGTGATGTCGTTGACCGCGACGGCCGGCGCGCGCGCGGTCCAGACACCACGCGCGTTCGTCCCGCTGTTCGACGGCACGCTTTCCAACTGGGTGGTCGAGAACACGGAGGCCGGCAACTTCACCGTGCGCGACGGCGTGCTTCGCGTCGAGGGCCCGCAAGGCTGGCTGCGGTCGGCCGCGCAGTACGGGAACTTTTCTCTCCGCGTCGAGTGCCGGTTCCTCACTGAAGATGCCGACAGCGGCGTGTTCGTGCGCGCGCCCGGTCCCGCGTCCAACATCTTCATCCGCGGCTGGCCGGCCAACGCCTATCAGGTCCAGGTGCGGAGCATGGTCAAGAACCGGACGAACAACCCGCTGTGGATCGGCAACCTCTACCGCCATCGCGTGGCGCCGGGCGAGACCACTTACGACGCCGACGCCGCGCTCGCCGCCGCCAAACCGACCGGCGAGTGGCAGCTTTTCGAGATCGACGTCGCTGACGATCGTCTTACCGTTCAGTTGAACGGCGTCGTCGTGACGCGCGCGGCCAATATCGTCAATCCTCGCGGGTTTATCGGCATCCAAGGCGAAACCGGCGCCCTCGAGTACCGGACGATCGCGATCCGCGAACACTAGAGCTCGCTCTCGCGCTCGCTATAGCGACATGTGCGAAACCGCTCTAACTCAAACGCTCGCGAACGCCGGATGGTACCGGATCAGGCCGGACCGCCCCGCCAATGCGCCCGGCTGAAGCTCGAGCGCCATGAAGACGTCGTCGGGCACGTCGTACTCGCAGCGAAGACCAAAACGGGACGCCGGCGCGAAACCAAAGCGCGGATAGTAAGCGGCGTGGCCCAACACCACGACTGCGCCTGCACCGAGAAGCCGGCAGCGTTCGAGGCCGTCGCGAACGAGCGCCGACCCGATCCCGGTCCGCTGGTTCGCGGGCAGGACGGCCATCGGCGCGAGGCCCATGATCAGCGGCGCCGATCCGCCATCGAGCGTCACCGGAGAGAAGAGGATGTGCGCCACGATGCGCTCGCCGTCGTCGGCGACGAGCGAGACGATCGGCGACGCCTGAGCGCGAAGGAGATCGACGAGATTGGCCTCTGCCGCCGTCTCGAATGCCGCCATATTGACGTCGCGCACGGCGCCAATGTCAGCTGGCTCTTCTGTGCGAATGCGCATCGATTGGCAGTGTAAAGAGTCAACGCCCTGTCGGCGATAGACGAGATAATCTCCGCATCTAAAGCGGTTATTGTCGGCCCTACTGCGGCGAATAAGGCTATAATCACCGCATAAAGAGCGGATAATGAGTCCTTACATCCACGAAGCGTCCGACTGGCCGGACTTCCGCTGGGATTCTGCTGCTCTGGGTCCGGGGTTGGCCTCTGTGCGGCTGAAGCAGGGCAGGCTCATCGGTCAGATGGAGGCTCTGGGATTCACCGTGAGAGAGAACGCCGTCCTCAAGACCCTCACCGAGGACGTGCTGAAGAGCAGCGAAATCGAAGGCGAGCTGCTCGACGCCGAACAGGTGCGTTCGTCGATCGCCCGCCGTCTGGGCATGGACATCGGGGGCCTCACTCCCGCCGATCGCCACGTCGAGGGCGTGGTCGAGATGATGCTGGACGCAACGCGCCGCTTTGACCAGCCGCTGACCGACGAACGGCTGTTCGCGTGGCACGCATCACTGTTTCCGACCGGTCGCAGCGGGCTGACACGGATCACGGTGGGTGGGTGGCGCGACGATCGTAGCGCGCCGATGCAAGTGGTGTCGGGCCCGATCGGGCGGGAGCGCGTCCACTTCGAAGCTCCTGCAGCGGCCCGGCTCGCCAGCGAGATGCAGCGATTTCTCGACTGGTTCAACAGCGACACTGCGACTGACCCGATTTGTAAAGCCGCGCTCTCGCACTTGTGGTTCGTGACGATTCATCCCTTCGACGACGGCAATGGCCGAATCGCGCGAGCGATTGCGGACCTGGCGCTCGCTCGATCGGAGGAAAGCCCCGAGCGGTTCTACAGCATGTCGTCACAGATCAGGCTGGAGCGCGGCGACTACTACCGCATGCTCGCAGAGACCCAGCAGGCCGGACTGAACGTGACGCCATGGATGACGTGGTTCCTCGCCTGCCTCGCGCGCGCCGTTGACGCTGCACACGCCACGCTTGCCGCGGCGCTTTCGAAGGCGCGCTTCTGGGAGCGGCTGCGAGCCGTGTCGCTCAACGACCGGCAGCGTCAGATGATCGCGCGGCTGCTCGACGGCTTCGACGGAAAGCTGACGACGTCGAAATGGGCAGCGCTGACGAAATGCTCGCAGGACACGGCGCTCCGAGACATCCAGGAACTCGTCGAGCACGGCGTGCTGACCCGCAATCCGGCCGGTGGGCGCAGCACCAGCTATTCGCTTGCGGCAATGGGGCAATGAGGCAATGAGGCAGTGAGGCAATGGGGCAGTGCGGCAGTGCAGGAAAGCACTTCATTGCCCCATTCACACATTGCCTCATTGGCCCATTGCGTGCTCTGGCTCGACGCGCATTTGGCGATGCTGCGCTACGGCATCGACGACATCCGGAAGGTCGACGTCAGCCGCGTCGCGTAAACTCGGCCGTCTCAATCGGTCCGCAGCGTTTTCGCCGGATCGATCCGCACCGCGCGAATGGCCGCGGGGAGGGCCGCAAGCGCCGCCGCGACCGTGAGTACGACGATGGGTACCGCGAGGCTGACGATGTCGGTGGGCGTGACCTGGAAGAGCAATGCCTCGACGAAACGCCCGAACGCGACGCCACCCGCCAGCCCGACGACCGAACCGACGCACACGATGCCGATCGTTCGACGCGTCACGCGGCCGACGACGTGCGCCGCCCCGGCGCCGAGCGCCATGCGAATGCCGATCTCGCGCCGCTGCCGGAGGACGACGCGTTCAGGACGCCGTAGAGGCCAATGCCCGCGAGCAGGAGCGCGACGCCGGCAAAGAATACCGACAGCGTCGCTAGGAGCCGTTCGCGAATCATCTGCTGCTTGACGAACGCGCTCTGCAGCTCGATCCCGCGGACGCGAAGGTCAGGCCTCGCGCGAGTCGCTTCACGGCGGAGCACCGGCGCCAGTACGCAGCGGATCGCCTGCGGTCCGGATCAGGAGCGTCCCGCCGCCTCTCGACTCGAGCGGGACATACACGGCAGGCGCCATCGGCGCTCGCACATCGTCGTACACGGCATCACGGAACGAGGCCGACGATTTCCATCGAGGCCTCGACGTCCTTGGTCTGCCGCACGTACACACGTTCACCAACGGGGTTCCGGCTGCCGAAGTACGCCTTCGCGAACGATTCGTTGACGATGCCGACGCCGGCGAGCGGCTGTTGCTGTTCGCTCGTTCGCGGCGGCGTGTCGCCCGGCCGGAAGTCACGGCCGTGCGCCATGGTCATCGCCATCGTCTCGAAGTAGCCGGGTGAGACGCCGACGAAATGCGGCGACTTCGGATCGAAGGCGCCACCCTCGACTCGGACGGACGATCGCCAGCGATTGCCGGTCAGCGGCGCCCAGCCGGCCACCGCGACCGACTCGACGCCAGTCGTCTGGCGCAGGCGGTCGACCATCTGCATCCATGTCTCTGGAGACTGGCTCCCTCGCATCTCGACCGGCATCACGAGCAGGTTGCGATCGGAGAATCCCAGCGGTTGCTGGAGAAGTTGCTGAAACGTCACGACGAACAACCCGCCCGCGACGAGCAGGAACATGCAGAACGCCATTTGCGCGCCGATCAGCACGTTCGTCAGCCGCCGTGGGACGTGAGGATTCGCGCCCTTCAGCGCGCCCAGCGGATCGACCGACGCCGCGCGCAGCGCCGGGCGCGAGTCCAAAGAGCAGCGCGACGGCCATGCGCCAGCGACACGCCAAACCCGAGCGCGCGCCAGTCGATGTCGAGGATCAGGCGGATCGGCCGCTCGATCGGCGCCAGCATCGAGACGACGAGCGGCGCCGACCACGCGGCGAAGATCATGCCCACGATTGAGGCGGCGACGGCGAGCAGCAGGCTCTCGACGAGGACGAGTTGAATCAGCCGCCAGCGCCCGGCACCGATCGAGACGCGCAGTGCCATTTCGCGCGTCCGCGCCGCGGCTTGACCGGCGAGCAGATTGGCGACGTTCGCGCACGCGACCAGGAGCACGAGCGCGGCGAGCGCGCCGACGATGAGCAGCGGACGCCGGAACGTTTTCTGAAGCGCCGACACCCCGGAACCGGCCGGCACCAACCGCACCTCTTCGGCCAGGTACTCGTCGATACGCGCCTGCGGCGTATCCGCGGGGAGCGACTTCAGGGAGGCCGCGCGGTTGGCGCGATACCGCGCGTTGAGCATCGCGCGGACCTGGTCCGTCGCTGACGCCTGGCCGCGGCCGCACCCACATCCGGAACCACGACCATCCCGGGCTGTTGAGCGCCTGCGCGTTCATCATCGCGGGCAGGAAGAAATCCGTCACGCCGCCCGGCTCTGTTCCTGTGAAGCCTCGTGGCGCGACGCCGACAATCTCGAGCGACAGGCTGCCCGCGAGCAGCGTCTTGCCGATCACTCCGGGATC
Source organism: uncultured Acidobacteriota bacterium (assembly GCA_963816795.1). GTDB lineage: Bacteria > Acidobacteriota > Vicinamibacteria > Vicinamibacterales > SCN-69-37 > CAWFLT01. The sequence goes on from CAWFLT010000017.1 coordinate 265,867, forward strand.
GCGGTCGAAGCGGCGGCTCCAGTAGTCGTAGCTCAGCACGGCGACCGGATGGCCGCCGGGCGTGACGTCGTCGGCCGGCCCGAGCAGGCGGCCGAGGGCCGGCTGGAGGCCGAGCGTCGCGAACGCGTTGCCGGACAGGTACTGTCGCAGCGCGACCTCAGGATCCCCGCCGGCCTGCACGATCACCGGCTGGCGCGCCAGGAGGCCGATCACCATCAGGTCCGCGTTCGCGCCAACCGCGCTGGAATAGTCGCGGTAGGTCGGGTAGTCGAAGTCGTCGCGGGTGTCGATCTGCTGGTTCGCGTCGAGGAAGGTCGTGGCGACGGCGAAGAGACGATCGGGATCGGCCACCGGCAGCGGTCGGAGCAGCAGCGCGTCGACCAGCCGGAACGCGGCGGTGGTGGCGCCGATCGCCAGGCCGAGCGACAGGATCGCGGCCGCCGTCGCGGCGCGATGCCGCTTCAACTGGCGCCATCCGAAGACGACGTCAGCCCTGAGCGCGTCGAGCCACGGCAGGCCACGTTGGTCGCGCAACGCGTCCATCGCCACTGGAACGTTCCCCGCGATCAGTCGGGCGGTGCGGGCGGCATCGGCCGGGTCGTCAGCTCGCCGGCGCGCCTGCTCTTCAGCCAGCTCGACATGCAGGCGCAACTCGAGCTCGAGGTCACGGTCGCTGCGCTGACGGCGCACCGTACCGAGGAGCCGGGTGATCCACTCACGGAGGCTGCGCATGTGTCGTCCTGCGCGGTACTACGCGGGGTCGCGCAGCACGTTCTGCATGATGGTGGCCATGCGGTCCCACGCCTGCTTCTCCTTGGCGAGCTCGCGACGTCCCGGCCGGCGTGAGCGAGTAGAACCGCGCCTTCCGGTTGCTCTCGGTCGTGCCCCACTTCCCGCGGAGGTGACCGCGCTGTTCGAGCCGCATCAAGGCCGGATACAGCGTCCCCATATTGAGCTGCAAGGCACCGCTCGAGACCTGTTCCAGCCGGGCGGCGATCGCGTAGCCGTGGAGCGGGCCGAGCGCAGTCCACCGTCTGCAGCACCATCAGGTCGAGGGTCCCCTGGAGGACGTCCGTCTTGGCGGGCTCTCTATTAGACACACCAATGGAATATCAGGAACCTCGTTAGGATGTCAAATAGAGAAGGAGCGAGAACACGGAGGAAGGCGAGGGCACGGAGAAGAGCGAGCGCACGCGACTACGGCCGAACCGTGACCGTCTTGATCACCGGCGGCGTGACCGGCCGGCTCATGTTGCCGTCGTCGCCGCGCGTCGTCGGCGTGTTCGCGAGTGCGTCGACCACATCGAGGCCCTTCGTGACAAACGCGAAGATCACGAAGCTCGGCGGCAGTTTGTAGTCCTGATGGAGGATGAAGAACTGACTGCTGTTGGTGTTGGGGCCGTGGTTGGCCATGGCGACCAGACCACGCCGGTAGCCGCCGCGGTAGACCGGCGAGTCGGGCACGATCTCGTCGGCGAACGTCGTGCCCCACGCGCTCTGGCCACCGCTGCCACTGCCGGTCGGATCGCCTCCCTGGATCATGAACCCGCGCACGATGCGATGGAACGTCACGCCATCGTAATAGCCGTGTTCCGCCAGCAACCGGAAGTTCTCGACGGCCTTCGGCGCGTCCTGCGCCAGGAACTGGATCTCGATATCGCCTTTGTCGGTGCTGATGACGGCGTGCGTACCGCCGGAACTTTTGGCGCCGGCCGGCACTTTCGGATTGCTCGGCGAGGAGTTACACCCCGCGATCAGGAACAGGGCGAGCAGCGCCACCACTGCGGTGGACGATGAGCGGGCATGAAGAGACAAACGACGACGGCAGATGGACATCGCCTGCGAGGATAGATCACTTGACGACGTTGCTGCCAAGCACCGGTGAATGGTACTGACTTCAGGCTGCGGTTCAGCAGCCTGAAGCTGATACCGCGCGGCGCAGCGGGGTCGAGCGGCAGTGGCAGCAGGACATCTGGGCGGGTGCGCAGGAACTTGAACGAGGAAGGCAGAACGCCGATCACTTCACGTGGTCTGCCGTCGATCACGAGTGACTGCCCGATGATCGTCGTTGCGCCGCCAAACCGGCGCAGCCAATAGCCATGGGCCAGCACCACGCGCAGCGGGCTGCCCGGCAGGTCATCGGTGGCGCTGAAGAATTGGCCGAGCACGGGTTGGACGCGCAACAACGGCAACGTCGCCGCGCTCAGCAACAGAGCCGGCACACGTTCTGGATTGTCACTTCCCGTGATCGAGACTGCCGCGGGATCCCAGGCGCCAATCGCCTCGAACGCCGTCTGATTCTCGCGATATGTGAGATAGGTCGCAGGGCCATGATTCGCTCCGGCCCCGCGCGGGGCGTGATGGCTGACGCTCACCAACCCCTCGGGCTGATCGAACGGCAGGGGCTTCAACAACACGCCGTACACGACGCTGAAGATCGCCGTCGTGGCGCCGATGCCGAGCGCCAGCGTCAGAACGGTCGCCGCGGCAAACGCCGGTTGCTTCCAGAAGGTCCGGGTCGCGTAGCGGACGTCCTGCCAGACATCGCCGATGAACCGCATGTTGATCCCAGACATGAACAGCCCTTACTTGGACAGGGCATCCTGGATGAAAGGTTGGAAGAGTCTCGCCGGCCTGACCTGAATTGACGCCCGCCTGCGGATCGCATCTGATGGGTGCTCAGGGGGCGCCGGCGATGCCGCGACTGGTTCTGGCAGGGGTGGTGCTGATGACGATGACGACACTCGGCTGCGGCGGCGGCGCGCCGCCGGCACCTGCGACTGGATCTGGCGATGCCGCCTTCGCGGCGCTGTCGAAAGAAATCATCGACGACTTCTTCAAGCGCAATCCCACGGCAGCGACGGATCTCGGCGTCCATCTTTACGACAGCGCGCTCGATGACTATTCGGTGGCGGCCATCAAGGCCGAGGCTGACGCTGCGCGTGCATTCAAGGCGCGGCTCGAGGCCCTTGACCCGGCCACGTTGACCCTCGACAAGCAACTCGACCGCGAGCAACTGCGCCACGCGATGGACTCGACGATCCTGCAGAACGAGAGCGTCCGCGCCTGGGCGCGCGACCCGGATATCTACAGCAGCGGCATCACGAACACCGCGTACGTGATGATCAAGCGCAGCTTCGCGCCGCCGGAAGAGCGGCTGCGCCGCCTGATCGCGCGCGAGCGGGCGATGCCGGCCGTGCTTGCCGAAGCGCGCAAGAACCTCGACAATCCGCCGCGCATCTACACCGAGATCGCGATCGAACAGATTGATGGCAGCATCGGCCTGTTCCGCGGCGCGGTGGTCGAGGCGTTTGCCGGCGTCAAGGACGAGGCCCTCAGGGCCGAGTTCAAGCAAGCGAACGGCGCCGTCATCAGCGCGCTCGAAGAGTACAAGACCTGGCTGAAGAAAGATCTGCTGCCGCGCTCGGCGGGCGACTTCGCGTACGGCGCCGAGCTCTATCGACGTCGTCTCGCCGCTGACGAGATGATCGAAGAGCCGCTCGACCAGCTGCTCGCCATCGCCGAGGCCGATCTCAGGAAGAATCAGGCGGCCTTTGCCAGGACGGCGAACGCGATCGACGCGACGAAGACGCCGCTGCAGGTGCTCGAGGCGATGCAGAAGGATCATCCGCCGGCCGACAAACTGCTGGCGACCACTCAGGCGGAGCTCGACGCGCTGGCGGCCTTCCTGACCGAAAAGCGAATCCTCACGATCCCCACCGCGCCGCCCGCGCGGGTGAAGGAGACGCCGCCGTTCATGCGCGCGACCACGTCGGCCAGCATGGACATTCCCGGACCGTTCGAAACGGCGGCGGCCGCCAGCGAGGCCTACTACAACATGACGCTGCCAGATCCCGCCTGGGCGAAGAAGGCGCGCGACGAGTTCATGACGCAGTGGTACTACGCCGCGATCACGAACGTCTCCGTCCACGAGGTGTGGCCCGGCCACTATCTGCAGTTTCTCTATGCCAAGCAGTTTCCGTCGGACGTGCGCAAGGTCTACGGCGCAGCCACGAACTCCGAGGGCTGGGCGCACTACTGCGAGCAGATGATCTTCGACGAAGGGTTTCACGCCGAAAACCCGCGGTACCGGCTCGCGCAGCTGCAGGACGCCCTCCTCCGCAACGTTCGCTTCATCGTCGGCATCAAGATGCACACGCAGGGCATGACGATGGCGCAGGCGGAGGAAATGTTCGTGAAAGAAGGCTATCAGCCGGTGCCGGTCGCCAAGTCGGAGACCAAGCGGGGCACGTCGGACGCGACCTACGGGTACTACACGATGGGCAAGCTGATGCTGCTCAAGTTGCGCGACGACTACAAGGCGAAGATCGGCGCGGCGTACTCGCTCCAGAACTTTCACGACACCTTCATCAAGCTGGGTCCGCTCCCGCTGCCGCTCATTCGCCGGGCGATGCTCGGCGACATCGGCCCCGCCTTCGCTCGATGACATCGGGACGAGCTTCGGCGCGGCAGGCTCGGCTCACAGATCGCGCCGGCCGAACTCGCGGTAGGCCAGAGCGACCGCGATCGCGCCAGGCCGAGGGAAGAGGACGGGCAGATCGGCATGAGGGGCGTCGCTGTCCCGGACAGCACCTGCGGCCCCGTGAAAGTAGTGGAACGGCGAGATATTCGCGATCCAACTCGCCGCAGGCCACGCCTCGCCGACGACCTCGACGAGATACAGGGCGACCGCACTCACGCCGACGATCGCGAGCGCGGCCCCTCGCCGGCTCGTCCTCGCGGCGACGGCAAGACCGGCGGCCCCAATGGTCCATGAGAGCACCGCCAGGTAGACCGCGAGGAGCGAGATGGTGCGCCATCTTCGGCCACTGGGCTCCCTCAGGGGCCAGCAGCACCAGCGCGCCGAACAGCCCGGCGACCATCAGCAGAGGCGGCACCGTCGCGCACACCGTCATCACCACCAGCGACCGCGTGATCAGCCAATGCCGCGGCACCGGGCGCGCGACGATGAGATCGACGAGCCGGCTGTCGACGTCGCCGGCGGGCTCGGTCGCCGAGTAGATCGCGAACTGGACGAGCATCATGATGACCAGCGGCTCGAAGAACCCGAGCGCGCTCATCCCGGCGAACGACGCGAGCGCGGCGCCAAAGGCGCGCTGCATGAACGGCGGCGTCACCGCTCCCAGCCGTTCGAAGTGATCGGCGTCGAACGACGCCGCCACTGCGACAAGCGTGATCTGAAACAGCACGAGAATCGCCGTCACGACGGCGAAGAGCAGCCGGATTCGCTCCCCTGCGCGCCAGAGCAAGGCCTTCATGCCTGCGGCTCCGCAAACGTGCGCAGGATCGCGTCCTCGAGCGCGAACGGCGTAATTGCGAGGTCGGCCACATCCAGATCCGAGAGCGCGCCCAGGAACGGCCCGATTGCTCCCCGCACGTCGATCACCCAGCACTGCGGATTGCGGCTGACGACAGACCAGCCGGCCGGAAGCGGGATCTCTCGATCGATCGGGCGCCTGAACCAGATCGTCAACCGTCGTGGGGTGATCTCGCGCAATTCGGCCAGCGTCTGCACCGCGACGAGCCTCCCGCGGCGCACGAGACCGATCCGTCCGCAGATCCGCTCGACTTCCGACAGCACGTGAGACGACAACAGCACCGTCGTCTGACCGGAGCTCGCCAGGTCGTGCATGGTCTCGGCGAACGCTTCGATCATGAGCGGATCGAGGCCCGACGTCGGCTCGTCGAGCACGACCACCGGCGGGTCGGCCATCAGCGCCTGGATGAGACCGAGCTTGCGCTTCATCCCGTGCGAGTAGTCGCGCATGCGCCGCTTGAGGTCCACGTCGCTGACGTCGAAGCGGCGGCACAGGTGGGCGATCCGAGCACGCGGCCGGGGCCGGACCCACCGACGCGAGGAACTGAAGGTAGCCTGCACCGGTGAGATCGGGGTACATCGGCATCTCGGCCGGCAGATACCCTACGCGCCGGCGCGCCTCGAGCGACTGGCGCTGACAGTCGAACCCGAGAATGGCCGCACGGCCGCTGCTCGGCCTCAGCAGGTCCAGCAGCAACCGCATCGTCGTCGTCTTGCCGGCGCCGTTGGCGCCGAGGAAGCCGAAGATCTCGCCGGCTTGCACCTGAAGCGACAGCGACTCGATGCCGACGACACGGCCGTAGTACTTCGTGAGGTCGTGCGTCTCGATGGCGGCCGGCATCGCCGCTACCGGCCGCGTTGCCGGGCCAGTTCGCGGAGCGCCGCGGTCAGCACGGCGTGCACTGGATCAGCGGATCCATCTCCCTCGATGACAATGTCGCCAGGGCCCGGAACGATCGAGAACTCTTCCGGCGCGACGCTGGCCGAGGGGCGAATCGTGCGCTGGTTGCGTTTGAACGAAATCGCGTACGCCTGCTTCAGGAACGTGCCGCGCGCCTCGAACGCGAGGATGCTGTAGTCGCGCTCGTCGATGACGGCGCGCGCCTGATGCAGGTCGAACATCGAGGCGCCAGACGATGCGGTGGCGGCCGGCAATTCGATCACGTACTGGCGGCCCGTCGGCGGTGTCCTGCAGCGACAGCGATTGAGGGGACATCGCCTGCATCATCGTGATCGCGGATTCGACCAACGCCTTGCCCATCTGCGGGAGCGCGAGATCGAGTTGCGCCGTCTTCAGGTCGATGACGTAGCTCCGGCCGTCGACGCGGACAAAATGCATACGGTGGCCGGTCACCGGATCCTGGCTGGCCGCCGAGACGACCGCGCCGTCCGGCCCATATCGGGCCAGGCGATAGCGGCCAGGCCGATCGTGGTCGATCAGGTGCTCGATGCGATGCGGTCCAGCCTCACCTGGCGACGCGATCAGCTCGTACTCGAGACGCTCGACGCCACTCGCCGCCGACAGGGACTGAAGGGACCGGCCGAGCACTTCAGACGCCGACAACGTCGTCGGCGCGCCGACGCGCGGCAGGACGGCGAACACGACGATCGCGACAACCGCCGCCGTGCCGAGGGCGGACAGCCAGCCAATCGCCACGCGGCGCGGCGCAGGGGCGTCAGCCCGTAACGTCGTGGCGCCGCCGCTCCGTGCGGGCGCGCGTTCGATCGCTCGCCGCACCCGCGCGTCGATCGCCGCTGGCAAATCGCCCCCGCTCATCAACGCGGTGAGGCGGTGCATCTCCTCGCGACGCGCGGCCAGCCGTGTGGCGCAACGCTCACACGATGCGATGTGCCCGGCGAGGTCAGCCGGCGCCTCATCGTCCGCCACCAACTGGATCTCGACGTCGTTCAAGCACTTCATGAATGTTTCTCCATTGCGCGCTTCCAGCGGTCTGCTGCGCGCGCGAGCAATTTGCCGACCGAGGTCTCACCAAGACGGGCGGCCTGCGCGATCTCGCGATACGACAGGCCTTGTCCCCGGAGACCGAGCAACAGGCGGTCACGTGGTTTCAGTCTTCGAAATGCCAGCCGCGCCGGTCCGAGCTCAGGTGCGTCGTCCGGCGGGTCCATCGACGGCAGCTCGAGGTGCTCGGGCCACGGCAGCCAGCGCCGCGCCCGTTTCAGCCGATCCCGGCAGGCATTGGCGGCGACCGTGAACAGCCACGCGCGAAGATTCGCGCGGTCGCCACCGGCTTCGAGATGGACGAGCAGTTTGAGGAAGGTCTCCTGGACGACGTCCTCGGCCTCACCGGTCCGGCCGATCATGGCGCGGCAGAATCCCAGTACCGCCGCGCCGTGGGCGCCGAACTGGCGAAGCGTCTCCTCGCGCGGATCGACCGCTTGCGCCACCACCGGGTCTGCCGTGTCGCGAGGGCTCATCCAGGTCCCGGTAATGGTAGTCACAGGCACATAACTGCGACCGATGGGCTTTGTGACACCCAGGTCCCAAAAAGAAATTGAGGTCCGGCACTGGCGTGGGGAGGTCCGCGGTGAAAAGCGCGGGAAGTCCGGAGTGAAGAGCCTTTGAAGTCCGGCGCTATCGCTTGAGGTTCCGTGTGAAAGGCGCGGGAGGTCCGAAATGAAGGCTTCGCCCTCGTCGCGCCTCGAAACCCGAGGCGCGCTACGAGTCCGCCGGACTTCGAGCGCCCTTCACTCCGGACTTCAAGCGCCCTTCACTCCGGACTTCGAGCGTCGTCGCCGGACCTCACGCGATAGCGCCGGACTTCCAGCGCACTCAACGGTTCAGCGCCCACTTGATGCCGCGCACCAGCAGATCCTGAAACACCGGGTCCGCCCAGGTGTCGTTGCCGTGGCCAAGCGTGGTGCCGAAGACGCGTGCGCCGTTGTACTCACTGGTCCACGCTAGCGCGTATTCGGTCTTGTCTTCCGGGCTCACCGCCGTCGCGAGCGCCGTCGTCTTGGGCCACATTTTTTCGATTACGTACAACTCGTCCATGGGCGTTACCCAATCCGCTTTGAATCCCTTCATCGCCGGGTGATCGGCTGCGCTCACCTTGACCGGAATCGCGAACTGCGCCGTGTGGCGGCGCGTGGTGACGCCCAGGAATTCGCGCCAGTCGTCGATCGTCGCGGAGCGGTACGAGTGCATCGCGCAATGAATCACGACCGCGGGCGGGCCGCCGCGATGTCCCTCGGTGATGTTGCGGATGTACTTCGGATCGTCGACGTTGGCCAGGCATTCGTTGTGGATGACGATGTCGTAGCCCTTCGCCCAGTCGGGCCTGGCGTAGACGGGCATGCTGCCAGAAGTGCCGCGGCCGCCCTGGACGACGACCGTCCAATCGACGGGCAGCGCCCGCCCGACGGCGTCCATCAGCAGGCGTCCCTGCAGCGGGTAGTCGTGGCAGCAGCCGCCGCTCACGACGAGGGCGTTGATCCGCGGCTGGCCTGCGAACGGATCCCCGCCGCGGCCTCGTCCGCGCTCACCGGCCGGCGGGGCCTGGCCCTGCGCCGCCCCGCCAGCCGGCGGTGGCTGTTGCTGTGCGGCTGTCCCAGACAGCGTCACGAACAACGAAACGGCGATGACGGTGGTCGTCGCGCGGACACGCATAGGGCACTCCGTCGAGCTCGAGCGCGCCACGGCGCCGGCTCGTGATGGTCGGTTCGGTCCTAGTCTACTTGCTCGCCTTGCCCTGAGCCAGGAGGCCCTCTCCCTACTCCACCCGCAGCGCCTTCACCGGATCGATGCGGGTCGCTCTGAGCGCGGGGACGAGCGCGGCCAGTGAAGCTACCAGGAGCAGCGTTACCGGGGCCGCCACGAACGTCAACGGATCGAGCGGCTTCACCTCGTGCAGCAGGGCGGAAACCGTGCGCGTTCCAAGCGCCGCGATCGCCATGCCGGCGACGGCACCGGCGGCCGTCAACGCGATCCCGCTCTTCCACACCAGCCCCGCGATCTCGGTTGCCGAGGCGCCCATCGCGACCCGGATGCCGATCTCGCGCCGGCGCTGGCTGACGACGTACGACAGCACGCTGTAGATGCCGATCGCAGCGAGCAGAAGCGCGAGGCCCGCGAAGAAGCCGAGCAGCCAGCCCGTCAATCGCGGCGTGGCGATCGAGGCGGCGACGACGTCCTCCATGGTCCGGACCGCCGCCACCGGGACCTCACCGTCCATGCGCTGCACTTCCGCACGAATCGGACTCGCGAGCGCGAGCGGGTTGCCCGTCGAGCGCACGATGAGCGTCATGTTGCGCGATGTCGACCCGTTCGCCGACCGAAGATGCCACTGCGCCAGCGGCCGGTAGAACTTCGGCTTGACCGTTCCGGTGATGCCGTTGTGGCGCACGTCCGCCACGACGCCGACGACGGAGATCCACGGATTGGGGTTCTGCGCCGCGTCGCCGCCGCCGTGCTTGAAGCGGGCGCCAATCGGATCGCGCCCGGCGAAGTACTTCCTGGCCATCGATTCATTGATCAGCGCGACCGGTTGCGCGCCGCCGAGGTCGGACGCGACGAGATCGCGCCCCGAGACGATGCGCTTGCCGAGCGCGGCGAGCGCTCCGTCGGTGATCACCTGCCAGTCGCCGGGCGTGCCGGTCCCTGGTGGTGGCGTGTAGCCCTCGACACTCATACCCGAGTCGCCGATCGACGCCGCGAGCGGGAGCACGCGGACGAAGCCGGCGCTCTGCACTCCCGGGAGCTCACGGACCCGATCGAGCAAGCGGCTGTAAAAGTTGACGACCTTGTCGTTCGTGTCGTATTTGACCGCCGGCACCGCCAGCGCCATCGTCAACGTGTGCTTCGGATCGAGGCCAAGATTGATCCGCTGCAAGTTCCAGAGGCTCTGAATCATCAGCAGCGCACCTGCGAGCAACGCCACAGCCAGCGCAGTCTCGCCGGCCACCAGCAGTCCGCGCAGCCGCTGCCGCCGGGTGCCTGAGGTCGTGCTGGCCGCCCCTTCCTTGATGCTGTCGTTGAGATCGACGCGGGACGCGCGGAGCGCCGGCGGCAGGCTGAAGAGCACGAGCGTCACGAGCGTCAGCGCGAGCGCGAACAGGAGGACGTTCGTGTCGAGCGTGATGTTCGTCGCGCGCGGCACGGCCGTGAGATCGGCCGAGAGGAGCAGCGTCATGGCAATCCAGGCCATGCCCACGCCGACAACGGCTGCGCCGATCGCCAGCGCCGCACTCTCGGTGAGCATCTGGCGGACCAGGCGCCACCGCTTGGCGCCGAGCGCCGCACGCACCGCCATCTCGCGGGACCGGGTGTCGGCGCGGACGAGCAGGAGGTTGGCGACGTTGGCGCAGGCGATCAACATCAAGCAGCCGACCGCTCCGACGAGCAGCAGGATCGCCGTTCGCGCCTCGCCGTAGGCCTCGTCGGTCGCGCGTGTCGCAAAGGCGGAGAACTTCATCGCCTCGGGGTACTGACCTTCTTTCGTCAGTGTCTGTGTCAGCGACGTGAGCTCGGCGTTCGCGCCTTCGATCGACACCCCTGGCTTCAAGCGAGCCGCGGCGTGATAGCCGTGGCTGCCGCGGTTCGCGGGATTGAGCCGGAGCGGCAGCCAGAGACGCGTCGGCTCTTCAGCGTCCTGCACGAAGTCGGTCGGCAACTGGAACTCGGGCGGCATCACGCCGACGACTTCGCGCGCGATGCCATTCACTTGAATGGCCCTGCCGACGATGTCCGGGCGTCCGGCATAGCGCTGCTGCCAGAGGCCGTGGCTCAGGATGGCGACCGTGGTGGTGTCGGGCAGCGTCTCGGCTTCGGTGAACGATCGACCCATCATCGGCTCGGCGCCGAGGACGGAAAGCAGGTTGAACGTGACGAAGCCGGTCCCGACGCGCAACGCATCACCATCGCCGGTGAGATTCACGCGGCCAACCGACCAGCCGCCGACATCCTGAAACGACTGCGTCCGGTTCTTGTAGTCGAGGATCTCGGCGTCAGAGACCCACGTCTTCTCGAACGCAATCCACTTGCTCCAGATGACCGCGACGTGATCGGCGTCGCGATAGGGAAGCGGCGCCAGCAGCACGCCGTTGACCACGCTGAAGACCGCGGCGTTGGCGCCGATGCCCAGCGCGAGCGTGAGCAGCGCCGCGATCGTGAAGCCGGGCCGCTTGGCCAGCCCGCGAACGCCGACCCGGAGATCCTGCATGAACGTCTCGGAAATCATCAAGGAACCTTTCGGTGTCTGGGGTCTCTGGCGGATCACGCGCCGGCGGCGAACGATCGAGGCGTGCAGCGACTCGAGTAACAGGCGAGACTGAGGCTGACAGGCGCGATCCCGTCGCGCACCGCGCGGCGCACGCGTACCTTCGAGATCGGCCAGCAGCAACTCGCGGTCAGCGCGCGGCAGCACGGCCGCGGCGAGGCGAATCGCGAACGGCGGACGGACGTTGGGCACCTCAGCGTCCCTCGAGCTTCGGCTTGAGCCCGCGGGTCATTCGCGCCCAGGTGTGCGTACGGTCCCGCGCCAAGGCAGGTTCCACTCCACGCGTGGCTTCGCGCGCGCAGCCTTGACGCTCTTGATCGCCCGCCGTTGTTCCGGATCGACATCGCGAACTCGCCCGTACCACCGATGGGCGCAAGCGCTCGCGCATCGTCCTGGCTACGCTTGACGACGCAAGGCAATGCGGCCGTCCGTGAACTGGCGGTAGCCGACGTACAGTTGCCGGTCGCCCTCGCTTTCGAGTCCTCCGTGGCGAATGTTTCCGACGTCACGACATTGAGTCTCGGCCTGACGCGGGCGCGCTGGCCTGGAGAATCGCCCGGACCCCCCGGAACCGTCGAGTATCTCGGCGATGCCGTGTAATAGTCGGCCTTCTCATGCGTCACAGCTGGTGGGGCTGACGAGGGGCCCACAGCCAGCCCGTAGAAAATCGACGAGCTGCGAATCCGAATGACTTCCACGATCCCGCGGCCTGGGTTTGCCGAACTGTACGAGCAACACTACGAATCGGTATTCCGCGCGGCCTTGCGGGTCACCGGGAATCCGGCCGATGCCGAGGACGTCCTGCACACCGTCTTCCTGCGCGTCCTGGCACGGGGTGGAGACGCCGAGGACGTGGCGCTGCCGGCCGCCTATTTCCGGCGCGCCGCCGTCAACGCGGCCGTGGACGTGCTGCGCCGCCGGGAGATGCATGCGGAGTCGCCGTACGACGAGCTGGCGCCGCACGCTGCGGTCCAGCCCCAGTTTCTGCTCAAGGAGCGGCTCCGGCGTGCCATCGCCACTCTGGAACCTGAGGACGCCAGCCTGTTCCTGCTCCGGCACGTCGAGGGCGTGGAACTCGACGAGCTGGCGGCGATGTTCGCAGATAGAGAAGAACAATGCGGCCGTCAGGCTGCACCGAATCCGTCGCCGCCTTCAGGCCGAGTTGGAGCGGTAAAGGACGAGGACACGGAGAAGAGCTGGAGGGCACGGAGAAGAGCTCGAGGACACGGAGGCCGACGCGAGACACCGCGAGGGCGCGAGCGTAGCGAGCGCCCGAGCGTCCGGGGAAGCGCGAGGACACGGAGAAGAGCTAGGAGCACCGACGTGAAGCGAGAGCTCGCGCCAGGCGCTACGAGCGCCCAGCTCGAGGTACCGCGAGGGCGCGAGCGTAGCGAGCGACCCGAGCGTCCGAAGCGTGGGGGTGGGGCCCCACGCGGTGTAAGAAAAGATGGGGCCCTCCCTGTAATGGCGCGGCGCTCGTCCGCCCGTCATGACGCAGTAAGGCGGCCGACGTTTCCGGCCCGCCGGCAGATGAGGCGCCAGTGAAGACAGCAGAGTCGTGGCTCAGGGATTTCAAACACGCGGTGCGCGGTCTTGCGCGCACGCCAGGGTTCACGATCACCGTGGTGGCGACGCTCGCGCTCGCGATCGGCGCGAACGTCGCCATCTTCAGCGTCGTCAGGGTCGTGCTCCTCAAGCCGGTGCCGTTCCCGAACGCCGATCGGCTCGTCCACATTGGAGGAACGGCGCCGGGGACCGATCAGCCCGAGGAGTTCGGCGTTCCGGACGAGCTGTACTTCGCCTACCGCGAGAGCGTTCCCGGGATCGAAGACGGCGGGATTTACGGGACCGGTTCGTCAACGACACGCGCGGAAGGGCAGGTCGACCAACTCTTCGTGACTCAAGCGACGCCGTCATTCTTTACGACGCTTGGCGCGGTGCCCCTGCGTGGGCGGCTGCCTGCCGACAGCGACGATGGCCGCGTCGTGGTCCTCAGCTATTGGCTGTGGCAGTCCTGGTTCAAGTCCGATGAGAACGTCATCGGCAAGAGCTACTTCTTCGCGGGACAGAACCGGCAGGTGATCGGCATCATGCCGCCGGAGTTCCGCTTTCCCGATGAGCGCGTCGCGTTCTGGGTGCCGCTGGCGATTCGCGCCGCTCAGGTCACGCCGGGCGGGTTCGGGCCGCGCATGGTGGCGCGCATGAAACCGGGAACGGACCGCGCAATGCTTGTGGCGCAGCTCGAACCGCTCGCGCGTCAGGTGCAGCAGCGGCTGGGCGGACCCGCGCCGTACGTGCGCATCATGGAACGCCACCGGCCGGTGGTGAAGCCGCTTCGCGAGCACATGGTGGGCCGGATCTCCACGGCGCTCTGGATTCTGCTCGGCACGGTCGGCATCGTGTTCCTCGTTGCGTGTGTCAACGTCGCGAACCTGTTCACCGTGCGAGCGGAGAACCGTCGCGTCGAACTGAGCGTGCGCCGGGCGCTCGGCGCTGGACGAGGCGACCTCGTGCGTTCGCTCGTGAGCGAGGCGTTCGTGCTCGCGGCCGCTGGTGGCGCGATTGGCGCACTCATGGCGTGGGCCGGCGTCCCCCTTCTCGTCCGGGCGGCGCCTGACGCGGTCGCCGGCGGCTTTGCCGGCGCACCCATTCCCGGACTCGCTGACGCGCACCTCGATCGCACGGCCCTGCTCTTCACAGCGGGCATCTCGGTGCTGGCCGCGTGCGCGTTCGGCCTGCTGCCCGCCTTCCGTCTGTCGGGCTCACGGCTCGGGAGCCTCCAGCAGGCGGGACGAGGCATCGTCGGCCGGAGGCGTCTTGGGCGCGATGCGCTCGTGGTCGTGCAAACCGCGTCGGCTCTCGTTCTGCTGGTTGGCGCGGCACTGCTTGCCCGCAGCTTCTGGCAGCTCAGCCGCGTGGACGCCGGATATGACACGACCGGGATCTTCACGTTCCAAGTCGCGGCCGGCGGCCCTGATTTGACGGAGCGAGCCGCGGTGTCGCGGTTTCAGTACGTGTTCATGGATCGCCTGAAGGCCTTGCCCGGCGTCGAATCGGTGGGATTCATCTCGACGCTGCCACTCGACGAAGGTGCAGGCAGCGTGAACGTGACGACTCCCAGGATTCAGGCGAGCGGCGCAGAGGCACCTCTGGTTCGGAACGCAGCCGCTGGCGGCGCCTATTTTCAGACCATGGGCATTGCGCTCACGCGCGGTCGTTTTTTCGAGCGGATGGAAGAAGAGCTGGGAACTCGCAACGTGATCATCAGCGAGGCGGCCGCCAAACTGTTGTTCGCTGGCGAGGAGCCGATCGGTCAGCAGGTTCGGCCCGCCGCTGGCGGTGGCGGCGGCGATGCCTGGTTCACTGTCATAGGCGTGGTCGAAGACGTCCTCGTGGACGATCTTCGCCGCAAGACCCCGGACCCGATGGTGTACCTGCCGGGTGCATCGACGTCGCCGGCCTACGTGATGAAGTCCGCCCGTGCTGATCAACTGGCTCCGGAGGTTCGCGCCGTCATTCGGGAAATGATTCCGAACTCGCCGATGTATCGCATCTTCACGATGAAGACGCTGGCCGCGAAAGCCATGGCCAATCTGTCGTTCACGATGCTGATGGTCAGCACCGGCGCCGTGCTTGCGCTGGTCCTTGGCGCAGTCGGCCTGTACGGCGTGCTGTCGTACGGAGTGACGGAACGCAGACAGGAGATCGGCGTCCGGATGGCCCTGGGTGCCGAGCCCAAGAGCGTACGCCGGATGTTCGTCTGGCAGGGCACGCGAGTGGCACTCGTTGGCGTGGTCGTAGGAGCGCTGGCCGCGGTGGCCCTCACTCGCTATGTCCAAACGTTGCTGTTCGGCGTCGGAAGCCTGGACCTGATGGCGTTCGCCGGCATGTCCCTGGTGATGCTTGCTGTCGCGTTCATCGCAAGTTACCTGCCGGCGCGGCGCGCCTCGCGAGTCGATCCGCTGGTGGCACTGCGCAGCGAATAGTTCAAGTAAAAGTACGTAGCGCGGCTCGGGTTTTGAGCCGCGATGAAGGAGATCGGCGATGTCTGAAGACCGTCTCGAGCGAGCGCTACAGGAGATCAAGGAAGACGACGTCGATGCAGGCACGCTCGAGTCCGCGCGTGGACGCGTCTGGAACAAGCTGACGGACGCCGGCAGCGCCACCTGTGCGGAGTTCCGGCAGGACTTGAGCGCGTACCTGCGCAAAGAGCTCGGCGCCAGCCGCCAACTGCTGGTGGCGGATCATCTCAGCCGATGCGCGCAGTGTCGGGCTCGGCTCGCCGAGATGAAGGGCGAGCGGCCGATCGCCGCGATGCCACAGCGGTCCTCCTCGCGCTGGGTGCGATGGGCAGCCCTGACCGCGGCCGCCGCAGTACTGTTCGCGGTCCTGTACATCGGACGCGGCGCCATCGACGGCATGCTGGCGCCCGGCGGCCCGCGGGCGACGGTCGTTTCCGCCAACGGCGGCGTGTACCGGCTGACGGTTGGCGCGCTCGAAGCTGGCGCCGCCATCGGCGACCGGGAGTCGGTCCGCACGGGTCCGGGAGCTCACGCGGTGTTGCGGCTCGCCGACGGATCGACCGTGGATGTCAACGAGCGAACGGAGCTGTTCGTGACCGCCGCCTGGAGCGGCCAGACGATTCATCTCCAGCGCGGCGACATCATCGTCAAGGCCGCCCAGCAGCGCCGGGGCCGCCTGCGGGTTTTCACCCGCGATTCCATCGCCTCGGTGAAGGGCACTGTCTTTGCGGTGTCCGCTGGCCTGGGCGGCTCGGTCGTGTCGGTGGTCGAGGGATCGGTGGCGGTGAACCAACCGGGCCGAGAAGTTCTCCTCCGCCCTGGTCAACAGGCCGCCTCCATCCCGGCACTGGCGAGCTCTGTCGCGAGCGCGGTCTCCTGGAGTCCGGAGGCGGAGTCCTACCTGGCGCTGCTCGCATCCTTCGTGAAGATCGAGCGCGAGCTGGCCAGTCTCCCCCGCGCGCTGCGGACCAACGCGACCCTGCTCGCGTACCTTCCCGCGGGAACGGTCGTCTACGCCGCGGTGCCCAATCCTGGCGTCACGATCGACCGGGCCCTGATCCTCGCCGACGACCAGTCGCTGCAGAACGCGGCGTTCGCGGCCTGGTGGCAGTCCGACACCGGACGGCAGTTGAAGCAGATAGCGGACCGCCTCCAGTCGGTGAACCCGCTCCTCGGGGAGGAGATCGTCTTCTGTGCCAGCTTCCCTGGATCCAAGGCAGAGCCCATACCGGTCGTGCTGGCCCGTGTCCAGCCCGGCAAGCGGGCGGAGCTCACGAGCGCCCTGCAAGGGCTCTTCGCTGATACCGGTCAGTCTCCGGCTGCGTATTCAGTTTCTGAGGACCTGATGGTCGTCTCAGATTCGTCGTCGAACCTGAACTGGGCTATCGCTCATCAGGGCGAGGGCGCGGGTTCCCCATTCGCGGCAGCTATCGGCGAACGGTATCGGCGCGGCGTGGGTTGGCTGTTCGGAATGGATGCGCCCCCGATCGTCACGATGGCGGCCGGGGATGACGCCCCGCCAATCGAGCTCGCCGGCATGATCGGGATGCGGTACCTCTTCGTCGAGCAGCGGGCTCCTGCGGGGGCGGAAGAGAACGAGATCACGTTGAAGTTCAACGGGGCCCGATCGGGGATGGGGTCGTGGCTGGCCGACGCCGGCTCCGGGGGCGCGGCGGAGTACTTACCGTCCGATGCGCTCCTCGCCGGCTACGTGTCGACCCGCGAGCCTGTGAAGCTGTTCGAGGAGTTCACAGCGCAGATCACCAAATTCGGGCCTGAATACCAACGAGGGTTGGCGACGATGGACCAGATGCTCGGCGCTGGCTTCATCCAGAACTTCACCGCGGCATTGGGTACCGAAGGAGCGTTTGCGCTGACCGGACTCTCAGCGAGCGGTCCGTCGTGGGTGATCACGGCTGTGGCGAACAACCCACCAGTCATCGACAGCTCCTTCCAGAAGCTGGTGGACACCTTCAACGCGGAGCTTGCGTCCGGAAGACCAGAGCAAGCGGATCGTCTTTCAGCAGGAGATTGTGGACGGACGGACCTGGAACCGGCTGACACCAGGCGGACTTCCGCTTGCGATCATCTGGACGTACGATCAGGGCTACATGGTGGCCGCCTCCGATCGCGGCGTCGCGGAGCGTGCCATCGCGACGCGGAACGGCGGCTCCTCGCTTGTCTGGTCATCGGCGTTTCTCGGCCAGCTCCCTTCGACTGCCGGACTCCATCCGTCCGCCTTCGCCTGGCTGAACACGAAAGGGGCACTGACCATGTTGTCGACGATGGCGCCGAGCCAGGCCCTCGGCGATCTCGTTGCGGGTCGCGATCCGATTCTTGTGGTGTTCAATGGCACGTCGGAACAGATTCGCGCCGCCAGCCGTACCCGCATCACGGGATTGATCATGGATGTGATGCTGATCGAGAGCCTCGGTCAGGCGACGCTGGGACAACAATCCGACGCCGTTCGGCGTTAGGCGCGCCACGAGGGCGAAGCGCCCCCGGTCTGTTGAGTGACGCATTGGACACGATTCCGGTCGTCGAGCTCGAGAATTTGAAGGTCACGCTGGGACGGCGGGAGATCCTCCACGGGATCACCTGCCGTCTCGGCGTTTCCGGCAAGGGACAGGCGGTGGGGTTGCTGGGCCCGAACGGGGCAGGCAAGTCCACGTTGATCCTGACGCTGCTTGGGTTTCTCCGTCCCACCGCCGGGCGCGCCCGAATCCTGGGCCTGGACTGCCGCCGCAGTATGGGGGAGGCGCGATCGAGAATCGGCTACATGCCGGAGAACGACTCGTTCGTCGGCGAGATGACGGCGGTGACGTTCGTTCGGCAGATGGCCGAGTTGTCGGGCCTCCCTTCGAAGGCGGCGCTCGAAAAGGCGCACGAGGTCCTGTTCCACGTGGGGCTCGGCGAGGCGCGCTACCGCGAGCTGCGGACCTACTCGCTCGGGATGAAGCAGATGGCCAAGCTCGCCCAGGCGATCGTCCATGGGCCGGAGCTCGTCGTGCTGGACGAACCGACAAACGGGCTCGATCCGGCCTCTCGCCGGCGCATGCTCAAGCTGATTACCGAGATGAAAGAGGAGCAGGGGATGAACGTGCTCGTCTGCTCCCACCTGCTGCGCGACATCGAGCAGGTGTGCGACGAAGCCGTGATCCTGAAGGACGGCATGATCGCGCACCACTGCAACCTCGAAGAAGAGCGGCGGTCGAACCGGAGCTTCGTCGAGCTCGAGGTGAGCGGCGACGATCGCAACCTGCGAATGGCGCTGCCTGACATCGGCGCCGAGGGCGTCTCCGAAGGTGGCGGGCGCTGGCGGATCGTGCTGCCTCCGGGCGTCGAGGTCGAAGCGATCTGGGCGCTCGCGGCGCGGCAGGACCTGCTCGTGAGAAAGCTCTCACATCGCCGGGACTCGCTGGAGGAGATCTTCCTGAAAGCCATGGGCCACCTGGCGCCGAGCTGACGCGATGGCGATTTACAAGCGTGGCTATCGTCGTTACGAGGGATCCCTCACGGGACGCTGGACGCAGTTCATGGTCTTGCCGCGCTACGGCTGGCGCAAGCTCTACCAGCAGCGGTTGGTCGTGCTGCTCACGATGGCGGCGTTCATCTGGCCCATTCTGTGCGCCGGCTTCGTCTATCTCACGAACCATTTGGAACTGCTTCAGGGGCTCGATTCGGAGTTTCGCGCGTTCATCCAGGTGGACGGGCGGTTCTTCTCGATCTTCATGTACGTGCAGGGGAGCTTCGCCGTCTTCCTCGCCGCGCTGGCCGGACCCGGCCTGGTGGCGCCGGACCTGGCGAACAACGCGCTCCCGCTGTACTTCAGCCGTCCGCTTCCGCGCTGGGGCTACGCGCTGGCGCGCCTGACCGTGATCGTCGGCATGCTTTCCGTCGTGACGTGGATTCCGGGTCTCCTCTTGTTCTTTCTGCAGGTCGGCCTGGCTGGCGGCTCATGGTTCCTGGCGAACTGGACGCTGGGTGCCGGCGTTGTGGCCGGGTTCTTTCTCTGGCTGCTGGTCTTGAGCCTGGTCGCGATGGCCAGTTCCGCCTATGTGAAGTGGCGGGTCGTCGCTGGCGCGGTCAGCCTTGCCTTCTTTTTCATCCTGGCCGGCGTGTCCCAGATGATCAACAACGTCTTTCGCGTGACGTGGGGGCACGTCATCGATCCGGCGTGGTCAGTCAACCGCGCATGGTGCACACTGCTCGGCGTCACTCCGCCGGACGGCCCGGGGATCTGGACCTCCTTGTTGGCCCTGGCGGCGTTCGTGCTCCTGCTCATCCTGGTGATCGAGCGCAAGCTGCGGCCGGTAGAGGTGGTTCGGTGAGCGGCCCGCCTTCGCGAAGGCAACGACGCGGCCGGCCGGAGCGCGAGCGCGGCCAGGGCCGCCGGCGGTCATTTTCGACGAAGTCTCGAAGTTCTACGGCGAGGTGCTCGGCGTCAACCACGTCACGTTGAACATTCCGCCGGGAATCACCAGCCTGGTCGGGCCGAACGGCTCCGGCAAGACGACGCTGATGAACCTGATGACGGGGCTGATCTTCCCCGACCAGGGCCGCATTCTCATGCGTGACATCTCTCCGCGCGATCCCGAAGCGCTGATGCGGAAGACGGGCTACGCGACGCAGTACGACGCCGCACCGCGCTGGGCCACAGGATTCACCTTCGTCACCACCGGGCTGCGTCTGTTCGGGTACGGGCGCGTGGAAGCGGAAGAAAAGGCGTGGAAGGCGCTCGAGCGAGTGAGCCTCACCGAGGCGGCGAACCGCAAGGTCGCGGCGTACTCGAAGGGCATGCGGCAGCGGGTGCGTCTCGCGCAGGCCATCGCGCACGATCCCGAGATCCTGGTGCTCGACGAGCCGCTGAACGGGCTCGACCCCCTGGTTCGCGCGGAAACGATTGATCTGTTCCGCGCCTGGGCCGCCGAAGGCAGGCACGTCATCTTGTCGAGCCACGTGCTCCAGGAGGTCGACGTCATCAGCGATCAGGTGGTGCTCATCGCCAACGGGATGATCGTCGCCGAAGGAAAGATTCGCAAGGTGCGCGACGAGATCCAGGAGCATCCCGAGCCAGTACATCGTCCGGTGCCGCGGCGTCGACGCCTCCGGCGTGGCGGCGCTGCTGTTCGGTGAGCAACACGTCACCGAGATCAAGCTGAACGACGATCGGATGGGCCTGCTGGTGATGACCCGCGACCGTGAGCAGTTCGCGCGTGCGCTCGGACGGATCGCGCTCGACGGCCACAAGATCGAGAGCGTCGTTCCGGCTGATGAGAACGTGGACGCGTTGTACGAGTACTTGATCGGCGGTGAGTCGAGATGAGGCAGAGCCGAGCTCGTCAGGCGTGGACCATCGCACGGATCGAGTTGCGTCGCGCCTTCTTCGCCAAGCGATCGCTCTGGGTCTACGCGCTCGCGCTGCTGCCGTCGGTGATCTTCTTCGGGCACGGGCTCGACGCGAAATTCCGCTACGAGCGGCTGGCCCGGGGCGGCCTGACGAGTCCGGCCTTGATTGATAGCGTCCGCGTGGGAGAACCCCTCGAGGAGCTGAAGAAGCGGCTGGGGAAGCCCACCGGGGAGTCCTCGGGCGTGCGGGTCCGCCGTGTTCGGCAGCGCACTGAGAATCCGGGAACGACGACCCATCTGATCGAGCCGACGGTCGAGGCACGCATCGTCCGCCTGAATGTCACGCGGGCGTCCTTCAGCGGCGAGCCGATGGCGGGGATTTACGAGTTCGAGGTCTACGGCTCGGATGGCCGGGAGAATCTCGCACTCCGCCGTCCCGCCACTGGCAGTGCGCCGTGCCGCCAGGATCAGGGGCCGGAGAAGGCGGTGAACGGGAGCGTCGGCGGAGGTCAATCCGACAAGTGGTGTGCTCAGGGCTGGCGCTCGTTCCTGCAGGTGGATCTCGGTGCGCTTCGTCCGGTGACGCGCTTCGTCGTGAAACATGCCAGTGCCGGCGGGGAGAACGAGGATGCCGACACCAGCGAGTTCAACATCCAGCTGAGCAACGACGGGAAGATCTTCAGGACGGTGGTCTCGTCGTCGGGCGCCGGATTCGTCGACGAGCGGACCGACTCTCGCCGGCTCGTCTATTTCGACGGGAAGCGCGAGGCACGACTCCATTTCGCCGATGGCAAACTGGAGGGCCGTGACATCGACCACGTGCTCCTCTTCGAAGAGGACCGCCTGATCTTCGCGGGAATCTTCCAGTACTTCTATCTGCGCCTGGCGATCTTCTTCGGCTGTCTGGGCATCTTCATGTATCTCTTCCGCGGGGAGATGTCCAACCGGACGCTGCACTACTGGTTTCTCGCGCCGGCGCGGCGCGAAGTGCTGCTCGTCGGCAAGTATGCCGCCGGGCTGATTGCGTCGGCGGTGATCTTCGGCGGCGGTGCGCTGCTCACGTTTGCGGCCATGGTCTGGCCGCATGATTCCGTCGAAGTCCAGGCGTACTGGAACTCCGGGGGACTGGGACATGCGTTCTGGTACGTGGCGACGGCCGTGCTCGGCTGCGTTGGCTACGGCAGCGTCTTTCTGGCGGTCGGCATGTACTTCCGCAATCCCATCATCTCGGCGGCCGTGCTGCTCGCGTGGGAGGGGGTCAACGGCATCCTGCCGCATGTGCTGCAGAAGATGAGCGTTCTGTACTACTTGCAGTCCCTGTGTCCCGTCCCGGCGCCGATGGAGAACGACGCCCCGGTGCTGATCCGGCTGCTGGCGGCGCCCGCCGCTCCCGCCTCGCGTCCAGGAGCGATGCTCGGGTTGCTGCTCCTGACCGTGTTCGTTCTGTGGATCGCCAGCCTCGCCGTCCGGCGCATGCAGATCTCCTACGGCGCGGAAACCTGAGCGGCGGTCCCTCACGGAGTCGCCGTGTACCCTTCGTCTCTCACCGGCGCGAGGAAACGATCCGCGCGACCGCGGCATCGACTGCCGGGCGGTCGAACCCGCCGGCCCCGAAGAAGTCGTGATTCTGGATGATGAGCACGGCCGCATAGGCTCGTTCCATGTTGAGGACGTTGGCGAGAGATTGCGCGGCGTCCCGCGGCACAATTGCCAGGCGCGTCAGCGCGGCGCTCGCCAATCCCGCGTCGAACTTCTCACCCGGGAACAGTTCTGCGACGTCGGCGATCAGCACAAGGGCCAGGTCGTCGCTGACAAGAACAGCGTTCACTGCCGAAAGCTTCGGCCTCCAGGCGTCAGCGATCGAGAGCGACAGTTGGCGGATTCGCGCGATCCGTATCGCCAACGCGTCCTGGTCCAGCCGGTCCGCTTTCCACACAGATCGGTAGTCGCTGAGCACGCCTGGACGATGGATGAGGCCCCCCGAGGGTGCTGGCCGTTTTGGAAGGCTGTGAGTCAGCAGCTCGTCCTCTCTGAGGACTTCTGCAAAGCGCGCCGTCTGGACCTCGCTCGAGGTGCGGGGCTCGTAGTACGTCGTCGCCATCAGCGCGATCCACCGTGAGGTCGCGTCGCCCGGACGCTGGTCTTCCGCCGGAAAGGCGGCGCAATTGCCGGAGACCAGGAAAACCGCCAGAAGCAGACCTTGCGTGATCGCAGCGCGCCGCAGGTCATCGAGGGTCATTCGACTCCATAACCACGTTCTCTGCGCCAGCGACGTCGTCGGCCGGCATCAATGCGCGTCCGAGGAACGGATCGATGCCGAGCACATCGAAGTACGCGCCCGTCACCAGCGCACCCCGCACGTATCCGGCGCTGCCGTCCTCGACCGCCACCCAAGCCACGGCGCCATTCGATGTGACGCCCGCGCACTCTTCGAGCATTGACTGGCTTCGACGACGACGTTGACGTCGGGACCGCCAATGGGTAGTGGCCGAAGCGGGACGAGCGCAGCTCCTTCCACGCCAGGATCAACCGATCCTGATCGCGGACAGGCAGCGGACGCAGGAGGACACCGTCAACCACGGCGAACATCACCGTCGCGCCGGTGACACCAAGCGCCAGCGTCAACGTCGCAGCGGCTGTGAAGGCCCTGGCGCGCGAAAGACCTCGATAGGCGGTCCGGATGTCGTGCCGGAGCGCGTTGAGCATGTGGTTCCGCAGTCTACCTCGACTCAGCGCGCGCGCCCTGGTGATGACACCCAGGTCAGTGGATCCGCGCGGCGGCCCCGAGCCGCACTGCCCCAAAATGGTCCGCTTGAACGGCCGAGAATCGATTACATTTACGCCTCGGAGGCTGGGCATGAAGCTACGTTCACAGGCGGCGTCGATTGCGTTCGCGGCGGCACTGTCGGCTGGTGTCGTGATCACCGGGATGACCGCGGCTGGCCAGGCTCCGGCGCCGGCTGGACAAGCGCCAGCCGGCGGACGCGGTGCCGGTGGACGAGGCGGCGGCGTGGCCCCCGCGCTCTTCACCTCACCGACATCAACAAGGATGGCGCGGTGACGCGCGGCGAACTGATGCTCACGTGGAGAAGTGGTACGCCGATACCGACACGGCGAAATCGGGATCGATCACGCCCGAACAGCTCGCAGCCACGTTGAACGCCGCCTTCCCAGCGCCGCCGCCGGGCGCCGGCCGCGGCGCGGGTCCGGCCTGTGGCGGAAACAGTCCGACCAAGACGCCCTGTCCAGACCACGTCGCCGCCATGACCACGGCCCTGCCGGCGAAGGCACCGGCCAAGCCCGCCAGACCGCGCAAGATTCTGGTACTCGGCAACGCTCAGGGGTTCGTGCATTCGTCGATTCCGTTGGCGGGCGCGACCGTCGAGGCGATGGGGAACAAGCTCAAGACCTGGACGACCACGATCACCTACAACCCGGCCGACATCAACACGGAGAACTTGAAGCAGTACGACGCGGTGTTCCTCGCGAGCACGACCGGATGCTTCCTCGACGCCGTGCCGGGCCAGCCGGTTCCAGGCAAAGCTGAAATCGAGGCGCGCCGGGCGGCGCTGCTCGCGTTCGTCCGTGGTGGGAAAGGACTCGCGGGCATTCACGCGGCGACCGATTCGTACCACGGCACCTGCCCGAGCGATCAGCCAGCCGACGGCGCGCGCGGCGGCCGTGGCGGGGGACGCGGGGCCGGCACGCCGGGTGGACAGCTCACCACGCAGATCGTGACGGCAGCCGACAAGAACACAGATCAAACGCTGACGCTCGTCGAGCTCGACACGATGGCGAATGCCTGGTTCGATACGATGGACACCGACAAACGCGGAAGCATTTTGCAGGCTGATTTTGCGGCGAGATTTGCGCTGCTGACGCCGGCGCCGGCGGGCGGCGGGCGCGGCGGCCGGGGGGGCGGCGCCGATGCGCCTCCGGTGGCGCGTGGCTCGGTGACGCTGCCGGCGACTGGCTCGTGGCCGGAGTTCAACAAGCTGATCGGCGGCTACTTCAAGTACCACTGGAACGACGGCACCAGGATTCCCGTGAAGATCGACGACCCGAAGAGTCCGATCAACAAGGCGTTCGCGGGCCAGGGCTTTGAAATCATCGACGAGACGTACACGTTCGCGCAGGACTCGTTCTCCCGCGAAAACGTGCACGTCCTCAAGAGCGTCGACTACGACAAGATGCCGCCCGAGACCAAGGCGATGGAGCCGGCCGGGACCGCGCGCACCGATGGCGATTACGCGCTGAGCTACATCCGCCGCGAGGGTCAAGGCCGCGTGTTCTACGAAGCCAACGGCCACAACGAGCGGATCTACGCGATGCCGAACATGCTCGAGCACATTCTGGCGGGGATTCAGTACACGCTGGGCGATCTGAAGGCCGACGACTCGCCGAGCAGGAAGCCAGCGACGGCGAAGAAATAGCCCCCCAGCGGACTTCGACCGGGCGAGTTCGTGACTACTCCTTCGGCTTGAGAATCACGTACGCCGGCAGCCCGACCGCACCAAAGCGCTTCATCAGATCGCTCGCGGGCGGCGAGTCGAGATCTTCCGCCTGGAACTTGATCTTCGTGTAGCCGGCGAGCGCCGCTTTGACCTGCGCATCGGCCAGCGTCGTCTTGTCCATGACCAGGCAGTTCTTGCACCAGGTCGCCCACACATCGATGAGCACCGGCTTCCGATCGCGCGCCGCGGCGGCGAGGCCGTCGTCGAGCGACGCGTACCAGCCCTCTTTGAGCTGTGCCTGGACGCTGGCCTCGACGGTCGCGGGATCGACCCAGCGGTTCGCGAACAGTTCGTAGGCGAGATACCCGTAGTACGCCGCGGTCGCGAGGATGAAGACGCCGAAGACCTGCTTGACGCGCACCATCCACATGCCGGGCTTGGGAAGCGACGCGAGCCCGGCGCCGGCGATCGGCCAGGGCACCGCCATGCCGAGGCCGAGGAAGAAGGGCAGGGCCAGCGCGAGCGGCGTCCCCTTCGAGTAGAGATCGCTCGCGAAGAGCACGACCTGGATCACGACCGGCGCCACGCACGCGCCGGCGAGCAGCGCCGCAACCGCGCCCATGCTGAACGCGAGAAAGAACGTCCCCCGGCTCTCCGCCCCGAAGCGAATGTTGCTCGAGAGCCGCGAGAAGTCGATGACGACGACGTCGAACATCGCAAGGGCGAGGACGACAAACAGCACGGCGATGCCCAGGTTGAACCACGGCGACGCGTTGATCGTACCGAACGTGCCGGCGGTGAGAATCACGATCACGCCGAGCACCCCGTAGACGAGCGTCATCGCCCCGCCATAGGCGGCGCCGAGCAGGAAGCCGCGCCGCCTGCGCCCGGCCTGCGTGCCGGCGCCGATGATCGCGAGGTTGATCGGCACCATCGGCAGCACGCACGGCGTCAGATTCAGCGCCAGGCCGCCGAGAAAGACGATCGCGACGATCGCGAGCGGGCCGCGGCCGTCGAAGAGTCCGGCCGGCTTGATGCCGGCTTCGGCGTTGTGAACGAACGTCAGGAAGTCGGCGACGTCCATGTAGCCGCCGGGCTGCGCGCTGGCGATCGTGAACTGATCGAGCCGGGCCAGGCCACCGCCGGCGGCCGGCGGCGTGGTCGCGCCCGGGATGGCCGCACCGCCTGGCCGCTTCGACACGGCGGGCGGCGGATCGGTTGGCGGCGGCGTGCCCTTGCCGAATGCGATGCGTTTGAAGAGATCGGCGCGATCGGCGGCCGGCGCGGCTGTTGCGCCGACGCGAATCGTCCAGTTCGTCTCGAGCGTGCGCGGCGACAAGCACTGACGATCGTTGCAGGCCTGGTAGCGAAGCCGGGCCGGAATCACGAGGTCGCCGGCCGCGGCGCTCTTGTCGATCGCGACCTGGACGCCGATGGCGAACTCGCGCTCGAAGACCGCGACCTGCTGATCGAAGCCGGCGATCTTGATGTCGATCGAGGCCGGGAACACGACTTCCGTCGCGGTGATGCCGGGCGGCGACATGATCCAGAGCTTCGTCGGAATCAGCGACGCTTCGCGGGGCTGGTTCGACTGGACGTGGTAGCCCTCGGGGAGTGACACCGACAGGATGAGGCGCACCTTCGATCCGGGCGCCACGGACGGGCGCTCGGCGACGGGCGTGAGGTCAGGCGTGATGAGCCCGGTTTGCGCGGCGAGCGGCGTCGTCAGCGCGAGAAGAACGAGGCCGAGCAACGTGGCGGCGATTGCTCCGATGACCCGCCGCGGTGACGGCCTGACGCCGATCACGTCACTTCACTTCTTTCAGCGGAATCACTTCCGCCCGCGGCATCGGACCGAAATCCTCGCCGAACTTGATCGGCGGCAGATCCTGGAACATGAAGTCCCACTTCCACCGCTCCGACGGATTCGAGGCCTGCAGCCAGTGCCGCGCTGAGACGGGACGCGCGAAGGTGACGCTCGCGATCGCGTCGTAGCCGGGCACGCCGGCCAGATCGCGCGCGATCGCCTCGCGGACGTCGTCGGCCGACGCGTACGCGACCGCCGAGTCGAACACCACCGAGAGCTTCTGCAGAATCTGCCAGTCTTCGCCGGCATCGCCGGGTGGCGTGATCGCGCGTGATGACGCCTGCACGTGGCCGGTCATGTTGGTGTAGGTCGCGTCCTTCTCGACCCACGCCGATCCCGCGAGGACGATGTCGGCCACTTCGGCCAGTGGCGTGTGCAGCGCGCCCTGCACGATGAGCGTCTGAATCTTCCCGGCCTGCCGCGCGGCGATGATCCAGTCGGTGTCGCCAATCGATCCGTCCGGGCCGGGGTCGAACACGTAGAGCACGCCGACCTGCCCCGCATCGACCGCCGATCGCAGCGACGACACGTCGGCCGCGTCGCCTGGCGCGCCGACCGCGAAGCCGAGATCGCGCGCGCCGCGCACGTTCGGCGCGTCGACCGCCGGCACTCTGAACTTGGTGTCCGCTGGCTGCGGCTTCTCGCGCATGCGCCAGCCGATCGTGACACCCGCCGTGCCGGCCGCCAGCTGCTTCAGCAGATACAGCTCTTCGAGCGACGCGTGCGCGGACGCGTAGAAGCGCACCGATCGCGGGCCGCGCGCGGCGTCCACCGCGTCCTTGACGGCAACGAGCGCGTCTGCCCACGGCACGGCGTCCCAGTTGTTGCCTTTCCGGAGCCGCGGCTGGTGCAGGCGGCGATCGCCTTCGACCCAGTGGTAGTCGAACCGGCCGATGTCGCACATCCAGTAGCTGTTGACGTCGGGGTTGAGCCGCGGCGTCATGCGGATGAGCTGCGCGCCCTTCGCCCACTCGGGCTTCGCCTTGATCCAGGCCGTCGTGTTGCAGCCCTTCTCGCAGAGCGTGCAGATCGTGTCGACCGCGCTCGGGTTGTCCCACGGCCGCGCCTTGAAGCGGTAGTCGCGCGTCGTGATCGCGCCCACCGGGCAGACGTCCATCAGGTTGCCCGAGAGCAGCGAGATGACGCCCTCCTCGCCGAAGGTGGCGATCTCGCTGCCGTACCCGCGATTCGCGATCCCGATCTGTGCGTCGCCGTCGACCTCGCGCATGAACCGCACGCACCGCGTGCAGAGGATGCAGCGATTGCGATTGAGCATCAGCGTCGGTCCGAAATCGACGTCCGCCTTGACGCCCTCGCCGTCGAACACTCGCCGCGGAAACTCCATCCGGCTCCGCTCCGGGCCGTACGCGTACGAAAAATCCTGCAGCGGGCACTCGCCGCCCTTGTCGCACACCGGGCAATCGAGCGGATGATTCACGAGCAGGAACTCGAACACGCTCGCGCGCGCTTCCACGACCTCGGGCGTCTGCGTGTACACGATCATGCCGTCGGTGCACGCCGTCGAGCAGGCCGTCTGCAACTTGCCCATCTTCTCGATCTTGACGATGCAGACACGACAGGACCCGTCGACGCCCAGCCCCGGGTGATAGCAGTAGTACGGCACTTCGTGGCCGTGCTGGATCGCCGCCTCGAGCAGCGTTTTCCCCTTCTCGACCGTGACCTGCCGACCATCTATCGTGAGCGTGACGGTGTCCATACCGGGGCGATCATATCGACGACAGGCCCGACTGCGCTGCGCATCACCTGACAATCTCAAACAAACTCAGTTCGTCCTTCGCGACGATCCGGCGCACGCTGCCTTTTGTCGTGAGGCGCGTCTCGACAACCGGCTCGGTGATCTTGAGGGTGAGGTCCTCTGACCGGCCGTCCGTGTATTGAACGGAGACGGTCAGCGGCAGATCGAACGCGTCGCCGACCTGCTCGACGCGAATCACGACCGTCCCCGGCTCGGATCCCGGCTGGTGACTCAGGCGCAGCCGCGGGACCGTCGAGCCGAGAATCCAGCGATCGACGAAACGCTCGAGCTTGAGCGGGCTGACGGTCTCGAACGCCGCCCGGAAGTCGTCGGTCCCGGCCTTCTGGAACCGGGAATCGCGATAGAACTTCCGCAGCCCGTTGAAGAACGCCTCGTCGCCGATCAGGCGCCGCAGCATGTGCAGCACGACGGCGGACTTGTTGTAGACGACGCCGCGGAACATGCGGCCATCGGCCTGGATATGGCCAAGCCGGTAACCGAGCGAGATCGGGCCCTGCGACAGCCGCTCGGCCGCCGTCTCGCGCATGTCGGCGATCAACTCGTCGAACATCGCGGCGCCGCGGTCGGATCCGGCATAGAGCGCCGCGAAGTATTGCGCGAACCCTTCACTGATCCACTGCTCGTGGTAGTTCTTCCAGCCGACCGCCTGGCCCCACCATTGATGGGCGACCTCGTGCGCGAGAAAGAACGGCGGATAGATGCTGTCGAACGACACCGGGTCGTCGCCCCAGGAGTACGGCGTCGTCGGCAGCGGCTGATGAAAGACCGCGAAATACGCGGGGCTGTGGCCACCCGGCAAGTTGTCGTCGAGCGCCGCGAGCGTGAAGTTGGGATACGGCACTTCTCCCATCGTCGTCGCGAAAAAATTCATGATGCTCGAGAGGCGCGACATCGTCTGGCGGTTGCGGCCAATCATGCGCGGCGTCGAGACGACCTCGAGACTGACGCCGTCCGCCGGCGGTGGCGTCAGTCCCGCGATCGGCAGGCCCGGCGCCACGGCGGCGACTGCGAGCCGCGCGGTGCCAATCGGCACGAAGCGGCTGATGACACACCCGAGGTAACGCACCGGTCGATCGATTTCGTACTCGACGGTCCGCACCGATCGTGGCGCCGCACGCGTCGCGCTCACGCCATCGATCTGCGACAGGGTCGAACCGGTCAGGCGGCCGCTGGCCACGACCTGAAACTCCGACGGGACGGTGAGGCGCAATCGTGCGGTGGTGTAATCGGAAACCCCCGCCTGCGGATGCCAGTAGACGCGATTGCTGTACAGGTACCGCGGCTCCGGCAGGAGCAGGATGGTCTCGGCCTGCGGCGTTTGCGGCTGCTGGGCCTGGCCTTGCGGCGCGATCGCCTCGCGCTCGAGGCCCTGTGGATCGAGCCGGCCGCTGTAGGTGAAATCGAAGACGAGCTCGGTGTCACGCTCCGCGAGCCGCGGGAGGCTGACCAGCACGCTGTTCTGGCCAATCACGCGCAGTGAGAGCAGATAGCCGAACTGGGGCGACGACACCGACGAGACCGTGAGTTGCTGCGCGAGACGAAACGACAGCGAGCTCACCCCCGCCACCTTGACGCGCACGCGCAGCGAGGCGCGACCGCCGACGACGAGCCGTTCGGGATCGAAGCGCACGTCGAGATCGGTGTGCAGCACGTCGTACGACTCGTCGTCGTCTTCGCTGAAGAAGCGGCCGCGCTGGGCGAGTTTCGCGGCGGACGCGTAGACGGCGATGTTGCGGCCCCGCGCGCGCTCGAAGAACGTCACGTCTTCCGGCTCGTTCGGCGACCGCGCGTAGGTGAGCCAGCCGTAATTACGGGCGCGCAGCTCGACCAGCATGCTGCCGTAGGCCGGCTCGAGCGACCAGCGATCGGGCGTGAGGCTTCGCAGATCGAGGTTGTACGTCCGTGGCGAGAGGTCTTCGAAGATTTCCGTGGCGCGCTCGAGCTCGACGGCGTCGACGGCGCCTGCCGTCAGGCTGTTCTGGAGCAGGCTGCCGTCGAACTCGGACGGGTTGACGCGCACGAAGGCGGCCTCGACCGGCGAGACGAACGACGACCGCCGGTTGAACAAGCGCATCTGGCCCTGCTCGGCAGGATCGGAAGGTGAGAAATTGACTTCGCCCCGCCCGCGCAGGACGAGCGCCGTGATGCCGTCGTTTGATTCGGCGACGAACGCCGTACCGGACGACATCTTCAGCGTGAAATCGGGCGCCGTGATTGTCAGGTTGTGGATCCGAAATTGCCGCGTGCGATCGATCTCCAACCGAACGAGGCCGTCGATTGCCGCGAGCTCGCTGACGCCGGCGAGCTCGTAGCGTTCGGCGGTGTTGCGATGCGGGCGCACGACGAGCCGCCACGTCGCGAGACGGCCTTCGCGGCCACGACTGACGAGCACGTCGATGATGACTTCGTAGCTCTGTCCCTCGAGCCGTCGTGCACGCTCTCGCACGATCGCGCTGGCGCCGGCTTGGGTCGCCTCCGCGCGGGTGAGTAAGCCGGCGTCTTCTTCTGGGAGATCCGGCGCGGCAGCCGTGCGAAACGCCTGCACCCGCCCGCCGCCCAGCGCCGATTCGAGATCCGCGAGCAGGCGGACGATGCCATCGGCTTGAAGCGGACGATTCTGGACAGACTGCGCCACGGGTGCGGCGTGTAACGCCAACACGACGACCGCGATGGCCAGGCGGCGCATGCCTCACATGTTAAGAGAAGAGGGCGCGGAGAAGGGCTGGAGATCACGGAGAAGAGCGAAGGCGTACGTAGCGCGCGTCGGGTTGCGACGCGCGGACGCCTAGATTGTCCGTTTCAGGACAAGCGCCGTCAGGTCATCCGCCAAGCGCAAATTCCCCGCATGTGCCTCGACCGTGCGAAGAATCGTCCGACCGAGAGCTTGCGGGTCCTCGCTCTCGCTGGTGGAGACGACCGTCTCGAGGCCGGTTTCGTCGAACGGCACGCCGCCGGCGTTCTCGGCTTCAGTAATGCCGTCGCTGAAGAGGACCACGAGATCGCCCGGCTCGATGGTGAGCTGATTGGTGGCGTAGGTGGCGTGCTCGAACATGCCGAGCGCGAGGCCGCTCCCGTCCGGATCGCCGACGCGTTCGAAGCGGCCGTCTGCGCGCCGGAGGAGCGGCGGCAGATGGCCCGCGTTGACGAATTCGAGCCGGCCGCTGGGTGGATCGTAGACACCGAAAAAAAGCGTGATGAAGCGCGAGCGCGGGCTGTGACGCACCACCTGCGCGTTCAGCCGTTCGACCAGCCGCGCCGCCTCCAGTCCTTCGTCAACGAGCGTGCGCAGGATGGCGAGCAGCAACGCCATCAGCAGCGCGGCCGGGCTGCCCTTACCGGCGACGTCCCCGAGCGCCAGCACGAGCCGCCCATCGGGCAGCGGCAGGATGTCGTAGAAGTCGCCACCGACGGTGTTCGCCGGGCGCGTGACTCCGCTCACGACGGCGTCGCCGGCATGGTGCATCCCGTCGGGGAGCATCGCCAACTGAATGTCGCGCGCGATTTCGAGCTCGCCTTTGAGCGAGAGCCGATCGGCGACCTCCATCAGGATCAACAGATTCAGGCCGATGACACCGAGGACCAGCCAGAGCGTGCCGTCCACCCAGCCCGGCAACGGCACTCGCAGGGTGAAGGGAAAGAACAGCAGGCTCACGGTGTGGAAGCCGCGGAAGAGGAGGATCAGCCCGAGGAGCGAGGCGGCAATCGACACGCCGTAGAGCACACGCCGCGCCGGCGACAGCCGCATCGAGAACGCATGGAACACGAGCCGCAGTTGCTGCGGCCAGCGCCGGTACCAGGGCGCGGCGTCGAGCCGCGTCGTATCGACGTGGCGCGTGAAGAATCGGTAGGCCTCGGCCGTGTCGCGCGTGAACAGCCGCTCGAGATCGGCCGACTTCAGGTCGCTCGTGTATTGATCGAAGAACGACTTGGCGCGGCCCACAGGCATAAAGGTGTATACGACACTCTCGAGTGCGAAGTTTTCGTAGCGCGGCTCGATCTGTGAGCCGCGAACGTTCAAATCAGCCCCAGCTCTTTCCCGACCTTCTCAAACTTGTCCAGTGCGAACTGGAGCTCGTCTTGCGTGTGCGTCGCCGTGACGATCGTCCGCACGCGCGCCTTGTCGCGCGCCACGGTGGGAAAGGCGATGCCCTGCGCGAAGACGCCCTCGGCGAACAGGCGATCCGACAGCTTCATGGCGCGGCTGCCTTCGCCCGCCATGACCGGGGTAATCGGGCTCTGGCTGAGTCCGGTGTTGAACCCCAGCCTGGCGAGCCCGGCCTTGAAGAACCGCGTGTTCTCCCACAGCCGTTCGATGATCTCCGGCTCCTGCTCGAGGATGTCGAGCGCGCCCAGACACGTGGCCGCGACCGATGGCGGATGCGAGGTCGAAAACAGAAACGGCCGCGCCCGATGATAGAGGAACTCGATGAACGACCTCGATCCCGCGACGTAACCGCCGAGGGCGCCGATCGCTTTCGAGAGCGTCCCGACCTGGATGTCGACCCGTCCGTGCATGCCGAAGTGGTCGATCGTTCCGCGTCCGTTCTTGCCGAACACCCCGCTGGCATGAGCGTCGTCCACCATCATGATGCAGCCGTACTCTTCGGCGAGGCCGCACAACTCTGGCAACGCCCCGAGATCGCCATCCATGCTGAAGACGCCGTCCGTGATCAGCAGCTTGCGCTGTGACGCAGGCAGGTCCTGGAGAATCTTCCGCGCCGCATCCACGTCCTTGTGCGGAAACACCTTGATCGCCGCCCGGCTCAGCCGGCAGCCGTCGATGATGCTGGCGTGGTTCAGCTCATCCGAGATGACGACGTCCTCTTTGTTCAGAATCGCCGAGACCGTTCCCGCGTTGGCGGCAAACCCGCTCTGGAAGACGACAACGGCTTCGGTGTGCTTGAACGCGGCGAGGCGCCGCTCGAGCTCCATGTGAATAGACATGGTCCCGGCTATCGTGCGGACCGATCCGGAGCCGACGCCGAGGTCCATCACGGCCTGGATCGCTTTCTCGATCAGGCGCGGGTGCGTCGTCAGCCCGAGGTAGTTGTTCGACGACAGGTTGACGACGGACTTGCCGTCGAAGTGTGAGGTGGCTTCCTGGCGGTCGTCGAGAACACGCAGCGATCGATAGAGTCCCTGCTGCTTCAGGGTCTCGAGCTCGTTGGTCAGGTATGAAAGAGGATCAGCGCGCATCCCGCACAGTCTAACGCGTAGGGCAGTACGTAGCGCGGCTCGGGCTCTGAGCCGCGATCCTCACTGCAGCGCGAAGAGTCGATCCTGACTGTGCGCTGTCACCTCGCGCGCGCCGATCGAGAGGAGCCACTCGCTGATCTTCCTCCCGCGGTCGCCGGCGAATGCGGCCTCGTGGACGAGGACGTGCGTGACGTGGGCGTCGCGCAGGATCCCCCGGGCCCGCTCGCCGGTGTCGGGTAGTGCGCGCAGGATCGGCGCCCGGTCGAGGTAACTCTGCGGAAAAAATCCCGAGTAGCCGTTCAGCAAAGGTCGGCGATGATGCCCGGCGTAGAACACGGCGAGCACGTCGTACGCCGGCTCGCCGAAGGGCAGCTCGGCGAGGACGACAGGATCCGGCAGCGCTTTGATCTCCTGATAGATCGGGTTGAGCCGGCTGCCTGACGCCGGCCGCGGCGGCAGCGTGAACTCCGCTGAGGGGACGACCGGCTGATTGGTCTGCAATGGTGCGACCCAGGCTTCGGCGAGGATTCCCGCGGCCGCGATGCCGAGCCCGATCAGCGCCGCGCGCCGATAGCGCGTCCGGAGAAGCGCCGCAGCGCCAAGTCCGGCCAGGACGGCGAGGAACAGGGCGACCAGCATCAGGAACCGCGCCGGCACGCGGAGACCGTCGTACCCGGGCACGACGTCGAGCAGCCACTGATAGGGCCCGGGTCCCAGATCGCGGCCGAGCGCGTGCATGCGCGGACCGAGGGCGAAGAGCGCCGCCGCACCCGTGGCGATCGCGAAGAACCCGAACGCCGTGTGCGACGGCAGCGCCGCCGCGCCGCGCCATCGTCGTCAATCCGGCAAACGCGACGAGCGAGAGGAGGACGATCGCGAGCGGCTGCGTCGCGTTCTGATAGATCACGGTGCTGCCGAGCGTCGTCAAATCGAGGCGGCCGTGCACGAAGTACCACAGCAGAACCGTCACGCTTCCCGAGAACAGGACGATCGCCGTTCCCAGGCCGAGAACGTGCCATTCGGGAAGCGTGCGCCATGACACCTCGCGCAGAATCCGCGTCAAGCCGGAACCCAGGCCGACGATGGCCAGGGCGACGATGGTGAATCCCATGAAGCCTTCGCCCTCGGCGTTGGGGAACCCACTCAAGCGTTCGGCGAGCAGTCGCGAGTTGGGCGCAATCGTCGCGAACGCGTGCGCGTCGGCGGAGAACATCTGAATCTCCCCCGGGCTGCGTACGCCGAGTCCGGTCAGTTCGCGGACGGCGAAGTACGGCTGGACAAACGGCCAGGTCAGGACCACGACGGCAGCGCCCGCCAGCGCAAGCGCCGCCCAGATCCTCCAGGCGCCGAGCAGACGCCGCTGCACCATTTCATAGGCCGCATAGGCTGCGACGAAGGGAGTGAAGAACAGCAGGTAGTAGCCGCACGAAAGGTTCTGGAGGACGAGCGCAGCGGAGGCGCCGGCGAGTGGCCGCATCCCGCTCGCGAGCCGACGATCAGGCGTGGACCTGACGAAGAATCGATGAAGGCCAAGCAGCACGAGCGGCATCCAATAACTGGACAACACCTGCACGTGCGAAAACTGCCCGAGCCGGTACGGCGCGTACGCGAATGCGAGGCCGGCCAGGAACGCGGCGGCAGGCTCGTGCGTGAGATCGCGGACGAAGAAGTACATCGCGAGGCCCGAGATCGCGAACGTCGCGATGAACAACGTGTTGTACGCGACGAGGACATTTCCCGTGGCGGCGTAGATCGGCAGCACCTGCAATGCCTGCGCGGTCATGTGCTCCGAGTACGCAAGGGTCAGCGGCTCGGGCGTGAAGATGTTGCCGTGCCAGTACGACGCGAGCGCGCCGACATCTCCACTGAGGGCCGCCAGGATCTGGCCGGCGGTCCAGGCCAGCACCCATGAATTGAAGGCGGGATCGCCGACGTCGGCCGCCAGGCGCGTGCCGAGATACCGCGCGAGCGGCCACGTCATCACGACCGCGATCAGTGCGTAGGCGAGCGCGACCGCCGCCGGACGGTCAGCGCGTCTTGGCGAATCGGCCGGCATGCTCGAGGAACTGGGCCGTGAACGACGCCAGGTCGTCGTAGATGGCGCTGAGCTCGTCGAGCGAGGCGAGAAACACCACGCGGAAGAAGCCGGCGTCCGCCGCCGTGCCGAACCCCGATCCGTACACGCACAGGATTCCGGTCGCGCGGAGCAATCCGAGCACGAAGTCTTCGTCAGTCGCGCCTGGCGGGAGCGCGACCTGCGGCATCACGTAGAACGCCGCACGCGCCGGCACCACGCTCAGACCTGGCGTCGCATTGATGCGGCGCGCCGTCAGGTCGGCGCGCAGCGACAACTCGCGGACGAAGTCGCGCTGATGCGTCCGGTCGCCTCGCAGCGCGGCCTCAATCGCGTACTGCATCGGACCGGGGCTGCACAGCCGGCCGTCGGCCAGCTTCTTGATCGCGCCAAGCACCTCGTCCAGGCGCGGCGACCGCCCGACGGCGAGCCATCCGGCCCGCCAACCCGGTGCAAGGTACGCCTTCGAGAGTGACGAGAACGACAGGATGGGCGCATCCGGATCGAGACTGCCGAGCAGCGGGATTGGACCATCGAATCCGAGATCCCCGTACACCTCGTCCGCCAGGATCGGCACGTTCGCGCGGACCGCAATCTCAATCAACGCCCGCCGCGTCGATTCCGGGTACACCGATCCCGTCGGGTTGTTCGGATCGATCACGACCAGCGCGCGCGTCGCCGGTGTCATCTTCCGCTGGATGTCGTCCAGGTCCGGCAGCCACTGGTTGGACGGATCGGTCCGGTAGTACACCGCCCGCGCGCCGAGCTTGGCGAGCACGGCAGTGTAAAGCGGATACGTCGGCGTCGGCACGAGGACGTCGTCCCCCGCGTCGGCCAGCGCGCCGAGCGCCAGTTCGATGCCTTCCGACGTCCCGGAGGTGAGCATGACGCGGTCCGGCGTGACCGGCATGCCGCGCGCAATGTACTCGTCGGCCACCGCCTCGCGCGCCGACTGGATGCCGGCCGATGCCGTGTAGCCATTGTGCCCGTCACGCATGGCCCGGCTCACGGCTTCGACAAGATGCGCCGGCGTACGGAACCCGAACGGAATCGGATCCCCGATATTCAGGTAGCGCACCGCCTGGCCCGAGGCCTCGACCTTCCTGGCCTCGACGACGATGTTGCGAATCGCGTAGGTGAAGCCGCCGACGCGCGCCGAAGACCGGATCGAGGACATCGCGCAAATCTTAGCAAGAAGGACCCCCTGATTAATGTCCTGCCGGCCTCGCGCCGAAATTCTGTGAAGGGGACGACTAATGCGTCGTGTGGCTCTCGTCATGGGACTGGCGGTGGGACTGGCGCTGCCTGCCGGGGCGGCGGCGCAGGGGTTTGGCATAGGGCCGAGGTTCTCGTTTGTCCGCGGCGACGTCGTGACGGGCGATCCGTCCTCGCGGTTCATCGGCGGCACCATTCGGATGGGCGGCTCGAAGAAGGTGGCCTTCGAAGTCGCGCTCGACTACCGGTCGTTTCACAACGATGACAACACCATTCGGGTCCGCGAGACGCCGCTGCAGGGTTCGCTCCTGATCTTCCCCGTCCGGTCGGTGTTCGCGCCGTACCTCCTCGGCGGCGTCGGCCTCTATCGCCGAAAGTACGACGACGTCAGCCTCTCGACCCAGCCGGTGACCCTCTCCACCGAGCAGAAGTTCGGCCTCCATCTCGGGGTGGGCGCGGAGATCTTTCTCGGCCGCCATGCCGCCATCTTTGCCGACTACCGGTTCAGATTCGTCAAGTTCGGGGATCCCGGGGTTGACGACCAACCCCTCAACATTCCTGGCAACTCGTTCGTTCCGGGACTCGACAAGTTCACGGTTTCACACCAGGGATCGATGTGGACCAGCGGCGTCGCGTTCTACTTCTGAAGCGGCCTCACATCTAGCCGCGGCGTTGAAAGCGTCTATAACCCCGCACTGCAGCGCGATTTAGTGGCACAATCTCGCGGATGACCGGGGTTGGGCTGGCCATCCTACGGGTGACGCTCGCGGTCGTGTTTGCGATCCACGGCGCCCACAAGTTGTTCGGCTTCTGGGCGGGACCCGGGGTCGGACCCGGCGGCATTTCCCGCACCGCGGCACAATTTGCTGCCCTCGGCCTCGAGCCGGGCGTCTTCGTGGCTGTCACCGCCGGGGTCATCGAGCTGGTCGGCGGGATTCTCCTGGCCACCGGATTCCTCACGCGATGGGCGTCTGCGGCGCTCGCTGGCTACCTGGCCATAACCGCCTGGAAACGGCACGCGCCGTGGGGCTTCTTCCTCAACTGGGTCAACGATCCAGCACGCGGCGACGGCCTGGAATTCGTCATCATCCTCATGGCCGGGCTCACGCTCTTCATCCTGGCAGGAGGCGGCGAGTACTCGATCGACGGACGACGCTCAATCTCAGCCGCCTCCCGCGCCGCCGGGCGCGCTAGATTGCGTAATCGTTAATAGGCTCCCCCATTAATGGACCTTCACTCCCGCGTCGCGCTGGTCACTGGCTCTCGGCGTCTCGGCGCCGTCGTGGCGGTGACACTTGCCACGCGTGGGGCTGACGTCGCCATCGTCTACAACCGCTCGAAGGACGAAGCTGACGCCGCGGCCGCCGATGTGCGCGCGGCCGGACGCCGGGCGTTGGTCCTGCAGGCGGACGTGTCGGATGAGACGTCGGTGACGTCGATGATGCAGGCGATCGACCGTGAGTTCGGCCGGCTCGACGTGCTCGTGAACATGGCTTCGCGTTACGACAAGGTCGCCTTCGACGACGTCACGCCCGCGGTGTGGGATCGGCAGCTGTCCGTCGACCTGCGCGGCTCATTTCTCTGCGCCCGCGCTGCCGTGCCGCTGATGCGAAGATCGGGCGGCGGCCGGATCGTCAACTTCGCCGATTGGGTGGCGGCGAGCGGACGACCGCGCTATCAAGGGTTCGTGGCGTACTACGTCGCCAAGGCAGGTGTGAAAGCGCTCACCGAAGCGCTCGCGCTCGAGCTCGCG
Organism: uncultured Acidobacteriota bacterium; assembly: GCA_963816795.1. Classification (GTDB taxonomy): domain Bacteria; phylum Acidobacteriota; class Vicinamibacteria; order Vicinamibacterales; family SCN-69-37; genus CAWFLT01. The sequence goes on from CAWFLT010000017.1 coordinate 305,151, forward strand.
GCCGACGGCATTCTCGTCAACGCGGTCGCCCCCGGCCCGATCCTGGCGCCTCCGGACACGAGCGATGAGGAATTCCAGGCCGTCGAGCGCGCCACGCCGCTCGGCCGCTGGGGCGGTCCGGAAGAAATTGCGAAGACGGTGGTGACCCTCATCGACACCGACTTCATCACGGGAGAAACCATCAGGGTTGATGGGGGAAGACATTTGCGGTGACGCTCCAATTTGGGGATTTGAGGATTTGAGGATTTCGAGGATTTCGGGATTTAGGAATCTGGAGAATTAGGGATCGGGAGATTTGGAGCGCGGGGCGATTGCAGTTTCTGCCAGACGGCGGGCTCGTGGGGCATTGCAGAAACTGCAATGTTTCTCGCCAACCTGACCGATTTGCGCCTGGTTCGGGGTGGCAGGCGCCTTGCTCAGTCTGGGCGCATGGATGCTGAGCAGCTCAAGAATCGGACCAGGCAATTTGCCCTCGACGTCGTGGATCTGGCGATGACCATCGGCCACGACGACTTCGCGACCGTCTCCCGGCGGCAACTTATTCGGGCGGGAACAGGGGTCGCCACCAATTACAGGGCGGCATGTCGAAGCCGTTCCTCGAAGGAGTTTGCTTCGCGGCTGGCGGTGGTTGTTGAGGAGGTAGACGAGTGCGAGCTATGGCTCGACTTCCTGGAATCGCGCGGCTACGGGACTCCCGGTCTCGCGACGCGCCACCGAGCTGAGGCGAAGGAACTCCGCGCGATATTTGCCAAGTCCCGTGCGACTATGCTCAGAAAACTTCGCGAACGCCGCCGCCGGCGCGCGAAACGATCAGCCTCTAAATCTCCAGATCCTCAATCCCCAATCCCCTCAAATCCCTAAATCCCCCAATCCCCAAATCTCTAAATCGCCACCCGCTCGAGCACGCCCTTCATCGCCTCGAGCGCCCCCGTCAGTTCCGCGCGATCTCTTGCAAAGCAGAACCGCACGTATCCTTCACCGTGCGCACCGAAGTCGACGCCGGGAACGCAGCCAATGCGGCCCTGCTTGATCAGGAACTCCGCCATCGCCCAGGACAATGATGCCGGAGCATCTGGGAGCGGCGACTGCCAGGCCGGGTCGACCTTGAGAAACGCGTAGAACGCGCCGGCGGGTGGTTGGCCGGTGAGGATCCCGGCCGCGGCGTCCCGAATGCCGTTGTAGAACAGATCCCGGCGGGCGGCCAGCTCGTCACGGAACGCGTCGACGACGTCCTGCGATCCCTCGAGCGCGCCGATACCGCCGTACTGGATGAGCGACGACGTGTTGGACACCGTGTAGAACAGCACCTTCCTCACACGCTCGCGCAGCTTCTCATCTGAGACTGCCAGGTAGGCCAGGCGCAGGCCGGTCATCGCGTACGTCTTGCTGAACGTGTAGACGGGAATCGTCTTCGCGTACATGCCCGGCAGCGACGCGATGCTGACGTGCTCGTCGCCGCCAAAGACGACGTCTTCGTAGGCCTCGTCGGAGATCACCCAGAGATCCCGTTCGCGCGCGAGATCGGCGATGCGCTCGAGGTCGCGGCGCGTGAGTACGCCGCCGGTGGGATTGCCCGGCGAGTTGACGTAGATCGCGCGCGTCTTCGCCGAGATGAGCCGGCGCATCTCGTCGATGTCGGGCCGCCAGCCGAGCGACTCGTGCAGTGGATAGCCGACCGGCGTGGCGTGCGAATACTGAATGATTCCGGTGGCCGGCGGCCAGCACGGATCCGGAAGCAGGACTTCGTCGCCGGGCTCGAGCAGCGCCTGGCAGACGGCAAAGATGCCGTGGATGCCGCCAGACGTTGCCATCACTTCGTCAACGGGCCCGACTGGGATCCGATTGCGATCGCGCATCTTGCGCGCGAGCAGATCGAGCAGCGGCGGGATGCCCGTGGTCTGTACGTAGTGTGTGCGGTTGTCGTGGACCGCTTTGACGAGAGCGGCTTTGACCGACGCTGGCGCATCGAAGCTGACGTCGCCCTGGTCGAGGCGAAACGGCCGGTCGACCGAGTACATCATGTCGCGGATTCGGATGATGCCGGAGAACGGCACCGCGTCGAGATAGGCAGCCATTATCCGATCATACCAACGGACCGCTGGGGGTAAGATGCGAGCGATGGCGCATCCGAAGATCGCCAACCCCGATCACGACGTCCACGAGCTCATCCGCCATCGCTGGAGTCCACGCGCGTTCGACGGCACGCGCGATATCGCGCGCGCCGATCTGCTGCGCCTCTTCGAAGCCGCGCGGTGGGCGCCGTCGTCGGGCAACGAGCAGCCGTGGCGGTTTCTCGTCGGCGATCGGACGCGCTCTCCTGAGTTGTACCAGGCGTTGCTGTCGTCGCTCACCGCCAAGAACCAGGCGTGGGCCCGGCAGGCGCCGGTGCTGGCGCTCGTCGTCGTGCGGCTGACGCTCGAACGCAACGAAAGCGTCAATCCGATGGCCTGGTACGACGCTGGCCAGGCGGTCGCGCTCTTGACGCTTCAGGCGACGGCGCAGGCGCTCGCGATTCGTCAGATGGCCGGATTCGATCGAGAGCATGCGCGCGCAGGGCTGCGTCGTCCCCGCGCCGTTCGAGCCGGCGGTCGTGATGGCCATCGGCTATGCCGGCGATCCCGCGTCGCTCGAAATCGAGACGCACCGCACCGCCGAGCAGTCTCCGCGCAGCCGCCGCCGGCTGGGGGATTTCGTGTTCGAAGGCCGCTGGGGCCAGAGCATCGGCGGTCCGGAGACCGCGTAGAGAGCTTGTCTAAGGATCGCTTGTCAAAGAGCTTCACCATGAAGGCGTGAAGCCGTAAAGACGATCGCACCTTCACGCGTCTGTGACGCGCCTGGCGTCGCCGGCGGTACTCGCCGGCGGCCCCTCCGGGGCCGTGATCGGTCAGTACGCGCACGGATCGAACGTCGACAGAGTCAGTGGTGCTCGACGCTCGATCCGCGCGCGTTCTGACCGATCGATGACGCCAGGCGACCTGACTGTCTTCACGGCTTCATGTCTTCACGGTGAAGGGTTTTCGGCCAGCGCCAGCACCCGTGCGAGCGTCTGGCGCGCCCGGCCAACCGGCAGGTTCGACACGTAGAAGTGCTTCACGCCGGCGCGACGCAACACCCGAATCGTTCTCGCGCAGACCTCGTCCGGCGTCGCTCCTTCCGAAAACTCGCGCCGCAATCCGTCGATCGGCACGGGCAGAAAGTTTTTCAGGGTGTCGAGCGTCCGCGGATTGGCGCTGCGGTAGTAGAACACGCCGAAGATGCCGGGCAGGTCGATGCGCTGCCGGGCGAACTCTTCGTTGAAGGCGGCGACTGCCGCCTCGTCGTGATGGGAGACGACCTGCGTCAGGAAGAACTCGGCCGTGATGTGCGGCTCGGCGAGATAGCCCACTTGCGTCCGCGGGTTCGCGTGGGGATTTGCCCAGCCACCCAATGAAAGCTCCGGGACGTGCCGGCGGATCTCCTCACGCAATTCCCACGCGTGATTGACGCATCGCGGCGGACCGACCGACTTGTCGCCGCCGAGCACGACCAGTGCCGGAAAGCCTTCGTGCGAAGCGCGCTCGGCGTAGGACAGGCAGAACTCGAGCGAGTGCTTGGTCGTCAGGAACGGCACCACACGATCGCGTGGCACATCCGTCCCGAGATTGATCACGAGATGCCGCAGGGTGTGTTCTTCGCGCGCGCCGACGGCGCTGTCGGTGAGGAACACGAACGTCTCACTCCGAACCAGACCGCGGACCGCATGATACGTGTCGATCCACGCATCGCGTCCGGCGGCGGCATCCAGCTCCGCGCGCGGCGGCCGAAGCTCGACCGACACGAGCGCCGCCGGCTCGCGGAGCACGCGGACGAGGGTGCTCTCCTGGGGAGCAGACATCGGGCCAGTATAAACAACGGCGCCCAGCACTTCTAACTTCTGGCTTCTCCCTTCTCACTTAACATGATTCTGCCCATGGCTACTGCGCTCGCGACGCTGATGTCGCTGCCGCTCATCCCGCTGGCGCCGCATCCGACGCCGATCGACGAGTTGACGCGACTCGCCAGCGCGCTCGGGCCCGCGTGCCCGCGGCTGTTCATGAAGCGTGACGACCTGCTGTCGTTCGGCGGCGGCGGGAACAAAGTCAGGAAGATACAGGCGATTGCCGCCGAGGCGCGATCGGCGGGTGCGGACACGCTCATCACGTGTGGCGGCGTACAGTCGAACCACGCGCGGGTGACGGCGGCGGCGGGCGCCGCGCTTGGCATGCAGGTCGTTCTCGTGCTGAACGGCGTGCCATCAGCTACGCCAACGGCCAACGCGCGTCTCGATCGTCTGTTCGGCGCCGAGATTCGCTATGTCGCCACGCGCGAGGAGCGCGCTCCGGCGATGGAGCGTGCGGCCGAGGACTGCCGGACCGCCGGTCGCCGTCCGTTGATCGTGCCGCTCGGCGCCTCCACGCCGCTTGGTGCGCTCGGGTTCGCGCGCGGCGTCGTCGAACTGGCGACGTCGAGCCTGCGCCCGGACGTGATCGTGCACGCCACCTCCTCGGGCGGGACGCAGGCGGGCCTGCTGGCCGGGTGCGCGCTCCTGGGTCTGTCGTGTCAGGTGCTCGGCGTGAGTGCGGACGATCCGTCGGATCAATTGAAGACCGTCATCACCGGGTTGCTGTCGGGCATCGCCGATCGCCTCGGCGCACGGCCGGAGAACGTCGGCGCCGGCCGCGCCATCGACGTCGATGATGCCGAAGTCGGCGAGGGCTATGGCACGCCGACGCCTGCCTCGACGGAGGCGCTCGAGATCGTCGCCCGGCGAGAGGGAATCCTGCTCGATCCCGTCTACACTGCCAAGGCCATGGCCGGACTGATCCGACGCATTCGCTCTCGCGAGATTGGTCCGGATCGCACGGTGCTGTTCTGGCACACGGGTGGCCAGATCGGACTCTTCGCGTGACGTTGACCTTTCTCGGCGCGGCGCGCACCGTCACCGGATCCAAGCACCTGCTCGAGGTGGACGGACGACGGCTGCTCGTCGATTGTGGCCTCTTTCAGGGACTCAAGGATCTCCGGCAGCGAAACTGGCAGCCGCTTCCGGTCCGGGCGGATTCCATCGAGGCGGTGATTCTCACGCACGCGCACCTCGATCACTGCGGCTTTCTGCCGCGGCTGGTCGCACAGGGTTTCAAGGGACGGATCTGGTGTACGGCGGCGACCGAAGATCTCGCCAGGATCGTGCTCGAAGACGCCGCGAAGCTCCAGGAAGAGGACGCCGAGCGGGCCAATCGCAAGGGCTACACCAGGCACCAGCCCGCGCTGCCGCTGTTCACGATCAGGGACGCCAGCCGCGCGATGGCGTTGCTGCAGCCGGTCGGTTACGAACGCCCGATGCCCGTGATTCCTGGCGTGACGGCAGAGTTCATCAGCGCGGGACACCTGCTCGGCTCAGCCTACGCACGCGTGCGCATCGAGTCGACCGGCAAGACCATTCTCTTTGGAGGCGATCTCGGGCGGTACTCCAGGCCCGTGCTGCCCGATCCCGCCCCGCCCGGCCACGCCGACGTCGTCCTCGTCGAATCGACGTACGGCGATCGCGTGCACGCGCCCGACGACGACGGCACGGCGATGGCCGACGTCGTCAACGACACGGTGAAACGCGGCGGTAAGCTGATCATCCCGGCGTTCGCCCTCGGTCGCGTCGAGGAGCTGCTCTATTGGATTCAACGGCTCGAGGACCAGCGCCGGATTCCGGAGCTTCCCGTGTACGTGGACAGTCCGATGGCGGCCAAGGTCCTCGAGGAGTATCGTCATCGTCTCGACGAGCTCGATCCGGAAATCGCCAATCACCGTGGCGGCCGCGACGGCGATGGCAGACGGCGCGCCGCCGAACGGCAGTTATGCTCCTTCTGTACGGCGAAGCTGACCGTGGTGGCCTCGATCGCCGAGTCGCGCGCGGTGCAGGAATCCTCCGCGTCGGCGATCGTCATCTCCTCGAGCGGCATGGCCACCGGCGGTCGCGTGCTGCACCACCTGGAACGCGCGCTTCCGAATCCGAAGAACACCGTGCTCTTTGCCGGCTTTCAGGCGGCCGGCACCCGCGGTCGCGCGCTGAAGGACGGCGCGCGATTCACGCGCATCCACGGCCAGGAGATCCCGGTTCAGGCCAGGATCGTCGCCATCGATTCGATGTCGGCGCACGCCGACTCGAACGAAATCCTGCGGTGGCTGCGCGGGTTTCCACAGCCGCCGTCGCTCACGTGCCTCGTCCACGGTGAACCGGGACCGATGGACACGCTGAAGGCGCGTATACAGAAAGAACTCGGCTGGACCGTTCGCACGCCGGCCCATCAGGAGAAAATAGACATTTGACGCGCACCTATCTGCTCGAACAAGTCGACGACGCGGCGGTCGTCCAGTACTACGCCGACGGGTTTCCGTCGCTGCCACTCGACCAGAAGATCCTGGTCTGGCACCTCTACCAGGCGGCCATTGCCGGCCGTGACATCTATTACGACCAGCGGTACCGCCACGCGCTCGAGATGCGCGAGATCCTCGAAGAGATCCTGACGCATCCAGACGGCATCGAGCCGTCCGTGCTGGCGGAGATTCGCCGCTACACCAAGCTGTTCTGGATCAACTGCGGTCCGCACAACAACATCACCGCGCGCAAGTTCGTGCTGAAGTGCGATCCGGCCGCGCTCCGGGCCGCAGCCGAGATCGCCGAGCGCCAGGGCGCGGTGTTTCCGTGCCGGCCGGGCGAATCCGTCGCCGCGCTCATCGCGCGGCTCGAGGGCGCGTTCTTCGATCCGGCCGTTGACCGCCTCGTCACCAGCAAGGCGCCCGGTGAAGGGCGCGACATCCTGGCGTCCAGCGCCAACAATCTGTACGACGGCGTGACGATGGCCGACCTGGACGGATTCGCTGAGCAGTACGGTCTGAACTCGCGCCTGATGAAGGACGGCGGCCGGCTCGTCGAAGAAGTGTGGCGGGTCAACGGCCGCTATTCGTCGCAGATCGAGGCCATCGTGGGCCACCTGCAAGCGGCGCTGCCTGTGGCGCCGCCGGCGATGCGCCGCGCGCTCGAAGCGCTGATCCGCTTCTACGAGACCGGCGACGACGCGGATCGCGTGACGTACGACATCGCGTGGGTCGAGGATCGCGAGTCGCCCGTCGACACGATCAATGGCTTCATCGAAGTGTACCTGGACGCGCGCGGCGTCAAGGGCGCGTGGGAAGCGCTCGTGTACTACGTCAACAGCGAAAAGACCGAGAGCCTGCATCGGCTGGCCGAGGCGGCGGCGTGGTTCGAGGTCCGGATGCCGTGGGATCCCAAGTGGCGCCGGTCGGACGTCGTCGGGGTGACGGCGAAGGCGATCGATGTCGTCATCGAGACCGGGGAATCGGGACCGGTGACGCCGGTCGGGATCAACCTGCCGAACGATCAGCGGATCCGCGAAATCTACGGCAGCAAGTCGGTGTCGCTCGCGAACATCAACGAGGCGTACGACAAGTCGCAGCTGCCGGCCTACCGGCGCGAGTTCTGCTGGTCGGAGGACGAGCTCGAGCGCGCGGAGAAGTGGGGCGCGGTGGCGAGCGAAGTGACGACGGCCATTCACGAGGTCCTCGGCCACGGCTCGGGCCGCGTCGCCGAGCACTTGAACGGCCAGCCGCAGCTCGCGCTGAAGGAGCAGTACTCCGCGATCGAGGAAGCGCGCGCCGATCTCGTCGCGCTGTACTTCGTGACCGAGCCGCGGATCGCCGAGTTCGGGATGCTGCCGGCGGAGCATCAGGACGAGATCGTTCAGGCGGAGTACGAAGGCTACGCGCGGAATGCGCTCGTGCAACTCCGGCGGATGCGCGAGGGCACGACGATCGAAGAAGATCACATGCGCAACCGCCAGATGATCGTGCACTGGCTGCTCGCGCACACCAGGGCGATCGAGGTCCGCGTGCGCGACGGCAAGACCTACTACGTGATGGTCGATGCGGCCGCGTTCCACGAGGGCTGCGGCCGCCTGCTGGCTGAAGTGCAGCGGATCAAGTCCGAGGGCGACTACGCCGCCGCCCGGGACCTGTTCGAGCGCTACGGCATTCACTTCGATCCGGCGCTGCGCGATCAGATCGTCGCGCGCGTCGATGCGCTGAATCTGCCGTCCTACACCGGCTTCGTGCAGCCGCGGCTCGAGCCGGTCATCGATCACGCCGGCCAGATCACCGACGTCGTCATTTCCTACCCACAGGATCTGGAGCGTCAGATGCTGGAGTATTCGGGCAAGCTCGGATCGCTGGAGACCGTCCGGTGAGGCGCCTGGCCATCGTCCTGCTGCGCGGTGTTGTACGACTCCCGGAGTCGTCAGTCGACGCTCCAGGACGCATCCGGGAGCCTTTTACGCCACGATCGATCCGGTCATCGACGCGGTCTGGGCGGCGTATGACGCCAACGCGGCGATGGATCACGTCAAGTTCATCAGCCAGTTCTGGCGATTGCCCGGCAACGCCGGCTACGACGCCTCGCTCGATCGGGTGGCGGAGAGGCTGAAGACGTCGGGTGTCGTTTCCCGCAGTCTTCGAGGAAACGACCCCCGACGGTCGTTCGCGCCTGGGATCACTCCGTCGGCACCCTTGCGCTCGTGCGGCCGGGCCAGCCGGACGATGTGGTGTTGTCACGAGAGCGCGAGCGGCTGGCGCTCTGCATCAACTCGTTCTCGACCGCACCGGGCGGCGTCGTCGCGCCGCTGGTCGACGTCGGTCGAGGCGATCGCGATGAGGACTACGCCGGCAAGACGTTGAAGGGCGCGGTCGTCGTCGGCGACGCCGATGCCGGACAACTGTGGCGGCGCGCGGTCGTGACGCACGGGGCCATCGGCGTGATTTCCGGCGCGCTGCCCGCGTATCTCAACGCCGACGCGCCGGGGGCCAAGGCCACGCCACGCGACCAGTGGGACATCCTGCAGTGGGGCAGCGTGCCCTACGACGAGGCCCGCAAAGGCTTCGGCTTCAAGGCGTCGCCGCGGGCAATCGCGCGGCTGAGAGCGGCGCTACGAACCGGTGGCGCTGCTGCCGCCGCGGCAGCGCCGGTGAGTGTGCGCGTGACGGTCGCGAGCACGTTCGTGATGAAGCCGGTGCGGACGCTCGTCGCGGAAATCCCCGGGCGGGTCGCGCCCGAGGAGCGCGTCGTCATCGCGGCTCACGTGCAGGAGCCGGGCGCGAACGACAACGCGAGCGGCGTCGCGACACTCGCCGAGCTCGCGGTCTCACTGGCGGCGGCCATCAAGAGCGGCAAGGTTCCACCGCCCGGACGCACACTCACGTTTCTCTTCCTCGACGAGATCAGCGGGAGCCGCCGCTGGCTTCAGGCGCATCCGGAAGACGCGAAACGCGTGAAGTACATGTTCTCGCTCGACATGACGGGCGAGGACGTCGCCAAGACCGGCGGCAGCTTTCTGATCGAGCGTCATCCGGATCCCGGTGCCGTCTGGGATCGACCGTGGGATCCGCACTCGGAGTGGGGCCGCGGAAACGTCCGGGCCGAACAGCTCAGCGGCGATCTGATCAACGACCTGCATCTGGCCGTGTGCCTCCGCGTCGCGAGGAAGACCGGCTGGGTCGTGAAGACGAATCCGTACGAGGGCGGCAGCGATCACACGGTGTTTGGCAGCGCGGGCATTCCGTCGCTGCTGAACTGGCACTTCACCGATCGCTACTACCACACGAACTTCGATACACCCGACAAGACGAGCCCGGCCGAGATGAAGAATGTCGGCGTTGCGGTGGCGGCGTCGGCGTGGCTGCTGGCGTCGGCGGACGACGCGCAGGCGAGCCAGGTCGTGGATGTGGTCTCAGCGGCCGGCCGATCGCGCCTCGAGCAGGAGATCACGTCGGGCGCCAAGCTCGCAGCTGCCGACAAGGATCCGGCCGCCGCACAGGCTCGGGAAGCCACGATCGTCGCCGCGTGGCGCAAGTGGTACGCGCAGGCGGTGCGCAGCGTCCGCCGGTTGGTGGTCGGGCCGGCCTCAGTCTCGCTGAACACGAAGATCGAGAGCGTCGCGGCGTCGTTCGAGCCTGGCGCAGCCGCACTGTCGCCGATCGGCCTCGGCGACCGGCGTTGGCCTCGAGCCGCGCCGGCCTGTCGTGGCGCAGGCCGACAACGTCGGCACTCCGTTTTTCACGTGCGGTGAGGACGAGAAGCGGCCGGAGGTTCCTCTGCGGTGGGACACCGCGGTGCTCGCCAGTGACGGACGGTTGTACGCGCCGTGCCCAGGAAGCCACACGCTCGATCATCGCGAGTCTCGAGACGGCGTACTGCTCGCCAATGCGCTCACTTCCCGAGACGCCGAGCTTCGCAGGATCGCCGTGCAGGCCACGGGACGCCGCGCGTACGCGACGGCCGTTGGCAGCGTCGGGGTCGAAGGGCGGCCGACCGTCATGGCCTGCAAGGCCGGCGGCGCCGGCGCCAGCACGCCGCCGCAGCGCTGGCAGGCCGGTGTGCTTGTCCGTGCGTTGGCGACCGATGCATCGTCCATCGTGCGGCGCGAAGCGGCCTACGCCATCGGCACGGCGCTCTCGGGCAGCCCCGGCGAATACAGCGTGGGACTGCCGGCGACGCCGGAGGTCTTCGCCGGCGCCCGCGCCGAGCTCGAGGCCTGCTTCATGCGCGAGGCGAACGATGAGGTGGCCTTTACGATTCTCGAGACGCTCGGCCGCCTGCGCTATCCCAGCGATGCGACGCGGGACGAGGTCGAGGCCTTTCTCGTCGCGCAAACGAGAAAGCACGAGCTGACGAACGCATTTCGGTTGCTCGGCGCGGCCAAAGGCCTCGAGGTGTTGATTCGGCAGCAATCAAAGCGAGAGATCTCGGGCGACACGCGGCTGCGGCTGCGAGAATTGACGGCAGCGGGCAGCCCCGGCGCGCCGATCCCGACCGTTGCCGGGCCCGGGAGCATCCCGGTGGAAGGCGACACGGAATGGCAGGCGCGCGTGCGCCGGCTCGCGCTGCTGACTCTGCAAACCGCGCGCGACGACGACGTCCCGACGCTCGAACGCGCGATCCTCGACATCGACTGGCAGGTGCGCCGGCTCGTCGCGCTCAGGCTCAACATGAACGACGCCGGCATGGCGCGGATCGCCGAGCGGCTGGCCCGCGATCGGGACTTCCAGGTCCGTTACGACGTCCTCGCGGCGTTCGGGCGCCAGGCGACCGCGACGAAGACGTGCGCGCCGGTCGCGCGGTTCTTCGACGACGACGCCCCGGCGGTCGTCCTGCGCGCGTTGGATCGTTCTGCCGGCCGGGTGCTCGGATCGCGATGCGGTGCTGCCGAGAATCATCCAGTGGGCGGACGAGATGCGTGCGGACCGGCCCGACACCTGGCACGTACCGGCGCGCGCGCTCCCGGCACTGGCACGCCTCGATCCCGCGGCGGCGCGCGAACGGCTTTCAGCAGCGATGACCAATGCGGTGTGGCAGGTGCGTGCGGCCGCCGCGGTGGCCGCCGCGAACCTCTCAGATGAGGCGGCGCTGGTGACGCTCGCAGATGACGGCGAGCCGAACGTGCGGGACGCGGCGCTCAACGGACTGCTGCGCCTCAAGAGCCGCGCGCTCGTCGACGCCGCGATCGCGGCGCTGAAGTCGTCGGATTATCAGTTGACGCATACCGCCGCGAGCGTGCTCCGGGGCGCGCCGGCCGAACGACGCGCGGAGGCCAGCGAGGCGCTGCTCGAGAGCCTGCGCCGGTTGACGAGTGCGTTCACCGACACCTCGCGCGATTCGCGCGTCGCGATGATCGAGCGGCTCGAGGAACTGCTGCGCGCCGGAGCGCGCGATGGACGTGGCGGCGTTTACCACCGACTACGATCCGAAAGTCCGCGCCGCCGCCGCGAAGGCGTTCGCGACGCTGACTGGAGCCGCCGACGTTCCCGCGCCGGCCTCGGGCGCGATCAAAGTCAGATATCCGCTTCAGCCGAGCACCGACGAGATGGCGACGCTGCCGAAGGAAGCGAGGATCAAGCTCGCCGGCGGCGGGATCATGTTCGTCACGCTCTTCCTCGATCAGGCGCCGGTGACGGTTGCCCGTTTCACGACGCTCGCCCGCGCCGGCCGCTACGACGGCCTGACGTTCCACCGCGTCGTGCCGAACTTCGTCATTCAAGGCGGCAGCCCCGGCGCCAACGAATACGCCGGCGCGTCGCCACGCTACCTGCGCGACGAGCTCGGCACCCACCCGCACCTGCGCGGCTCGATCGGGATCTCGACGCGCGGCCGCGACACCGGCGACGCGCAGATCTTCATCAACCTCGTCGATCTGCCGCGCCTCGACCATGACTACACGGTCTTCGGCCGGGTGACGATGGGACTCGATCTTCTTGACAAGGTGCTGGAGGGGGCGAAGATCGAAAGCGTGACGGTGCGATGACGAGTAGCTCACGAGTTCGCGGCAGAGCACGGGGACGCACGCAGGCCGCGTCGGATCTCAGACGCCTGCGCTCGCCGCCAGTTGCCGCGCGTGCGGATGCGCGGAGCGCCTGGCCCTCGTCGCGGCGCTGCTGCGGCGACGTTCGCGCTCATCACAAGGCTCGTGGCTCGGCGCGCCGGAGCCGATCGCGCCGGGCGTCGATCTCTTCAGGTCCACTGACCGCACCCTCGTCGACGCCGCCGGTCCGATCGCCGTCTATCTGCTTCGCCTGGATCCGAAGCGCGTGACGATTGCCAGCGGATTGTCGAATGGCGAAGTCATGGACGTCGAGCGCGTCGACGGCATCGCCGCGCGGTATCGAGGCGATCGCTGCGGTCAATGCCGGGTTCTTCAACGTCAAGAATGGCGAGCCGATCGGGCTGTTGAAGGTGGCCGGCGAGCTCGTCAGCGACACGGGGCTCACGCGCGGAGTGGTCGCCATCAAGGCGCCTCCCGGCGCTGCGCCCGAACTGGCGTTCGACCAGGTCGCCGTGCGCATGACGCTGCGCTTCAAAGCCGGCGGCGGCGACTACAACGTACCCATCGATGGCGTCGACACGACCCGCGAGCGCGGCAAGCTGATGCTCTACACGCCGTCGTATCATCCCGACACCGACACCGCACCGACCGGCACGGAGTTCGTCCTGTCCGGCCGGCCGCTGCGCGTGACCGAGGTCCGGCCGAGCCTGGGCCGCACGCCGATTCCACGCGACGGCGTCGTCCTGTCGTTCGGCGGCACTGAACTGACGGAACCACTGACGGCGCTCGTCCCCGGCACGACGGTCGATCTGCCGATCACGTGGACGACCCGAAACGGTCTGTCGTCCGCGTTCCTCGACCAGGCCGATCACGTCATCAACGGCGCCGGGCTGCTGAAGCGGGACGACAAGCCGATCACCACGTGGCGCGAGGCCGAGAATCTCAACCCGGATAGCTTCATCGACGTGCGCCACCCGCGCACGGTGATCGGCGTCGATCGCCGCGGCGCCATCTGGCTCATCGTCATCGATGGCCGCCAGCCGGCCCACAGTGTCGGCATGACCCTGCCCGATCTCGTGCGCCTCGCCGATCGTCTCGAGCTGCGCGACGCCCTCAACCTCGACGGCGGCGGCTCGACGACGATGGTGGTCAAAGGAAAAGTGATCAACCGGCCGTCCGATCCCAGCGGGCCGCGTGCGGTGAGTGACGCGATCGTAGTGAAAGCGCGGTGAGAAGATCAAAAGCTTCTACCACGAAGTTCGTCCTCTTCGTGGGCCTTCGTGCTCTTCGTGGTGAGAGATCTCGAACGCGAGATCGGAGGGTTTGCCCTCCGAACTCAGTGCTTCTCCGTGCCCCCGTCCTCAGTGTTATGGAGCGACGTTCTTTCTCAGAAGTCGCCCAGTTCGCGGATCGACTTCGGGATAGACGAACGGCTTGCGCAGGCTGCGCCAGGGCTCGCTGTTGTAGCAGTCGATGAGAAACGGTCCTTTCGCCTCCGCCGGTGACAGGATCGCGAGAAACGTCATCGGCTTCTTCGTCGGGTTGTGGATGGCGTGCACGACCTTTTTCGGGATGAACGCGATCTCGCCGGCCTTGAGGCGCCGCTTCTCACGATCCACCCACTGCTCGGCGATGCCGTCCTCGATGTAGATGATCTCCTCGCGGGTGGGATGGTGATGGAACTGATGACCGGCGCCGGGATACATGGTGACGCGCACGAGCGTCAGCAATTTCGTGCCGGTCAGCCCGGGCTGCGAGAGCCACCAGTGCTTGCCCCACGGCGCGAACTCGACGCGCGCGTGCTTCGAGGTGACGAACCGGAGGGCCTTGATCGCATCGTTCGCGGGACTCATCAGTTGGCCTTTCTCCGAATGGCCTTGAACGTTCTGATCTGCTCGGCAATGGCGCGCTCGGCGGGCAGGCGCTCGACCGAACTGGCGCCGTAGAAGCCGTCAACGCCGCGGCACTTCGTCAGGATGTACTCGGCGTCCGGCGGCTCCGAGATCGGCCCGCCGTGGCAGATCACCAGCACGTCTTTCCGCACACCTCGGGCGGCGTCGGCAATGTCTTGAATCCGCGTGACGCAGTCGTCGAGCGTCTTCGAGCTCCTGGCGCCGATCGAGCCGCCGGTCGTCACGCCCATATGCGCGACGATCAAATCCGCGCCGGCGCCGGTCATGCGCTCGGCCTCGGACGGGTTGAACACGTACGGCGTCGTCAGCAGATCCATCTCACGAGCCAGTCGAACGATGTCCACCTCGAGCTGATAGCTCATCCCGGTTTCTTCGAACGCCTGGCGCATGTCGCCGTCGAAGAGTCCGACCGTCGGGAAGTTCTGGATGCCGGCGAAGCCGAGGGTGCGCAACTCCTCGAGGAAGAGCCTCGGAATGATGAACGGGTCCGTCCCGTTGACGCCGGCGAGCACCGGCGTCTTTTTCACCACCGGCAGAATCTCGTAGGCCATTTCCTTGACGATCTGATTGGCATTGCCGTAGGCGAGGAGACCCGCCGAGCTGCCGCGGCCGGCCATCCGGTATCGGCCGGAGTTGTAGACGATGAGGAGGTCGATGCCGCCCGCCTCCTCGCTGACGGCGGACAGTCCGGTCCCGGCGCCGCCACCGACGATCGGCTCGCCGCGCGCGATCTGCGCCCGGAAGCGCTCGAGAATCGCCTGTCGGGAATTGTCGACCGTCACGTCGTGTCTCCTGTGGAGGGTGTCGCCTGGCGTGCGCGCGCCGCCGTCTGCATCAGATCGAGCAGCTTCTGCGCCGCGGCTTCGGCAAACTCCGGGTCGTTGATGTGCAGATCCAACTCGGTCACGCGATCGCCTGGCAGGCCGGAACGAATCGCGTCGTGCAGCGACTGACGCGCGACCGCATTGTCGAACGGCTGTCCGGTTTGATCGATCGCCGACACGCCGCGCCGGGGCAGCAGCACTGCCACGGGTCCGGTCGCGGCCGAAAGCTTGCGCGCGATGTTGGCCCCAATCGCGTCGATTCTCTTCCGCCGTCGTCCGCATCAACGTGACGTTGGCGTTGTGCCGGTGAAACAGCCGGCCGCCGAACCGGTCCGGCACCGTCTGCGGTCCGTAGAAGTTCACCATGTCGGTGGCGCCGGTCGAGACCACCTGTGGCACCCCCATCGCGGCGGCCGCCGTGAGCCGCTCCGGACCCGCACTGAGGAAGCCGCCGACCAGCTCGTCCGCGAGCTCGGTGGTCGTCAGGTCGAGGACGCCGGCGAACGTGCCCGTCGCGGATGAGCGATTCCATCGCCTGGCCGCCGTTGCCGGTCGCGTGAAAGATCAGCACTTCGTAGCCGGCAGCCTCCAAGGTGGCGCGTGCGCGTTCCACGCACGCGGTCGTCACGCCGAACATCGTCGCGGCGACGAGGGGCTTGTCACCGTCCTGAGGCGGCGGTCCCGGGTGGGTGACGAGGCCCGCCATGGCGCGCGCGGCTTGCGAGAGGACATCGCGGCTCACCCGGTTGATCCCGAGGATGTCGACCACGGTGTTGAGCATGAAGATGTCTTTGTCGGCGACGAACTGGCGCACGGTGCCCGACGCGAGCGTGCTCGCCATGACTTTCGGCACCCCGAGCGGCAGCGCCCGCATCGCCGCGGTCGCGATCGTCGTCCCGGCTGAGCCGCCGAGGCCGAGGACGCCGGCGACCTCGCCGCGCGCATGCGCCTCACGCGTGAATCGCGCCGCGCCTTCAGCCGCACAGGTCACCGCCTCGCCGCGATCGGCCATCGCTTCGGGCGCAGTGCCCGCCAGCGCGAAAATCTGTTCCCGCGTGACGTCGGGCGGTACCGTCGGGGGAGCGAGCGAGCCCACGTCGACGAGCGTCGTGCGCACCTGCCATCCCTCGAGCAGGTCGCGGACGAAGGCGGCTTCGCGACCTTTCGTGTCGAGGGTGGCGAACATCAGGACGGACGAGGACGATTTGACCACGGCCAGAGCCGTCACTATAGTCGCAACACCCGCTATGAGAGCACTCCTCCTCGCTGCTTCTGTCCTCGTCAGCTTGTTCAGCACGTTCACGATGGCCGCGCAGGAGCCGCTGCGTGTGTTCATCCGGTCGGGCCCGAAATCGCATGGCCCGGGCGCGCACGACTACCCGAGCTTCCTGCGCGACTGGGTGCCGCTCTTGAACGCGCGCGGCGCGAAGGCGGTCGGCGCCGACACCTTCCCGACCAGGGCTCAGCTCGACCAGACGGACGTGCTGATCCTGCACAAGCAGGACGCGGGGACCATCAACGACCCGGCCGATCGGCAGAACCTCGCGGCCTTCGTTGCCCGCGGCGGCGGCGTCGTCGTGATTCACGCCGGCTCGGTCTCGAACGATCCCGACTGGTTCAAGACGATCGTCGGCGGCTCGTGGCGGAACGGCACGACGAAGTGGCTCGAAGGGCCGATGCATCTGTACTTCACCGATCGCGAGAGCCCGATCACGACCGGCGTCTCGAACTGGTCGATGGACGACGAGATCTATTTCGACATGGACATCCTCCCGGAGGCGCGGGTGCTGGCGGCGGCGTACACGCCGAAGCCGGCCGGCGCGCGCGATCCGAATTCGCAGAAGCGCGCGGAAGCGCTCACCGGCGGCGGCAAGCGCGTCAGCATCTACGACATCCAGCCGCAGATGTGGACCTACGAGCGAACGGCCAGCGGGGGCAGCGCACCGTACCGCGCCTTCGTCTCGATCCCCGGACACCTGTACGTGAATTTCAACCGTCCCAACTATCGCGCGATTCTCCTGCGCGGGATCGCGTGGGCCGGGAAGCGCGCGAATGTCGATGAGTTGCTCGCGAAGGACGAGCTCGGCGACGCCCTGCGCTACGTCGAGGGCGGGCCGACGCATCCGGCGAAAGCGGCCGAGAAGATCGAAGTCCATCCCGAGTTCGACCTTTCTCTCGTGGCCGCGGAACCGCTGATTCAGAAGGCGATGAACCTGGACTGGGACGAACGCGGCCGCTTGTGGGTCTCGGAGACGCCTGAGTACCCGAACGGGCGGCGCGCGTTGACAGCGCCGGCGTGGCGCGACAGCGGTTCGGTCCGGCAGGGACCAACGCGCGATCCGGAGGACACGATTTCGATCCTCACCGACACGAACGGCGACGGCGTCATGGACCGCAAACACGTCTTCGCCGACAAGCTCGAGCTCGTCACCGGCTTCGTGCTCTACCGCAACGGCGTGATCGCCGCGACGTCGCCGGACATCTGGTATCTCGAGGACACGAACGGCGACCAGGTGGCCGACAAACGGACGAAGCTCTACACCGGCCTCGGCACGTCGGACACGCACTCGGTCATCAACAACCTGCGCTGGGGGCTCGACGGCTGGGTCTACGCGACGCACGGCTACAGCGCCGGGACGGTGACGTCCGCCGACGGCGCGAAGAATTTTGGCCGGGACGGCAGCGGCGTCGTCCGCTTCAAGCCGGATGGCAGCGCCTTCGAGCAGTACAGCAGCCGCGGCGGGAACACGTGGGGCCTCGACATCACCTGGGACGGCCAGGTGTTCTGGACGCAACCGACGAGCGGCACGGTCTTCTTCCACACCGTCCTCCCGGAGTCCGTGCTCGCGAAGGGCCGGATCCCGGGGACCACGTCGGCCAAAGGCATGATCAGCGGCCAGAGCCACCTATCCGCTGATGACCTGGCCCGAGCAGGCCTACGTGCAGATCGACCAGGTCGGTCAGTTCACCGCGGCTGCCGGATGTGCGATCTACGATGGCGGCGCGTGGCCCGACAGATGGCGGTACGCCTACTTCACCGGTGAGCCGACGCTCAATATCGTCCATCAGCAGTTCGTGACGCCTGACGGCGTGAGTTACACCACACGCAAGGAAGCGGGGCGGGAACAGACCGAGTTCATGCGCAGCCGCGATCTCTGGTTCAGGCCGATCGAAACGCGCATCGGCCCGGACGGCGCGCTCTACGTGATCGACTTCTACAACCAGGCGGTCATCCACAACGACACCCGCGGCCCGCAGCATGGACCAGCGAACGCCGCCGTCCGGCCGGATCGCGATCACTACTTCGGCCGCATCTGGCGCGTCCAGCACAAGCAGGCGCGAACGCTCGAGACTCCGGTACTGAATCGCGCCGATCTCCCTGGCCTCCTCCGCGCGCTGGAAACGAGCCCCAACGCGCACGTCAAGCTGACCGCCTGGCGCCTCGCGCAGGAGAACTTCGCCAGCGACCCTCGGCTGGCCAAGCTGAACAAGACGATGGGCAGTTCCGTGCAGGCGCTCTACGAGCAAGCGCGCTCGGCCAAGACGCCAGCCGCACGGCGAACGGTGCTCGACGGGTTTTCGGCGGCGACCGACAATTGGACCAAGTCGGCGTACATTGCCGCCGCGACCGAGCAGGCGGCGACGTACGTCGTGGATGCGCTCTAGCCATCCACAGCCGGCCGCTCTCGGCGATTTCGTCACCGCTGTGTTGCCCGCTGCGCTGCCCGCCGGCGCTGAGCGGTTGCTCGTCGCCACAGCCGCCGCCGGCCCGCTCGGGGCAGGCGCCGGCCCGGCGAGCGCGGCGCTCAAAGCGACGGTCGTGCGCGCGGTGGCGCGCATGGAAGGCGGCGCGATCGTGCTCGGTCCGACGTTGACGCCGGCGCTGCAGAAACTGCTCGCCGATCCTGCGACGGCGGCAGCCGTGCTGCCGATCATCGCGAAGTGGGACACACGCGGCGTCCTGCGGGCGGCGGCCGACCAGCGCGCGAAGCTGCTCCTCGCCGACATCAGCCGGACGACGGTGAGCGACGACCGGCGAGTGGACGCCGCCGCCGGATTGCTGGCCGTGCCGGCGCGCCGTGCAGACGCGATCGCCGCGGTCGCGCCGCTGCTCGTGAGCCCGGCCGTGCAGACGCCGCTCAAGGCCCGGTTCGTCGCCACGCTTGGCGATCATCCCGGCGCCGACGCCGATGCGGCGCTCATCAACGCGCTGGCGCGCACCAACTCCACACTGGTGTTCGATCAGCTGATGCGAAGGCCGGAGTCGGCGCAGGCGCTGCTCGCGGCGATGAAGCAGGGACAGGTCACGCCCGCCAACCTCGGTCCGAGTAATGTCGCGCGGCTGCGCACGCATCCGAACCGGCCCGTCGCGACCGCGGCGGCGGCTCTGCTCGACACGCTTTCACCCGCTGCGCGGCCGAAGAGCGACATCATTGCCACCCTCGCGCCCGAGGTCGAGAAGCCCGGCGATGCGTCGCGCGGCCGCACGGTCTTCACCGGCACGTGCTCGGGCTGCCACAAGTTCGGCGACATCGGTCGCAACGAGGCCGGGCCGCCGCTGAACGGCATGGGCGCTCACGGGCGCGCCGAGTTGCTCGCGCACATCCTCGATCCCAATCGCGAAGTCGATCCGAGCTTCTGGCAGTGGAACGTCACCACCCGCCGCGGCGAGACGCTCGCCGGCGTCATCGCCAGCGAGAACGCCGCCGGCCTGACATTGCGCAACGCGGCCGGCGATGTCGAAGTCAAGAAAGACGACATCGTCACGCGCGAAAACACGCGGCGGTCGCTGATGCCAGAGGGGCTCGAAGCGATGGGCGCCGAGTCCTTGCGCGACCTGCTCACCTTCATGGTGGGTGGCGAGCAGCGCTTCCGCGTCGTGGATCTGCGACAGGCGTACACGGCCGACAGCCGGCGCGGTTTCCGGCGCGAAGATGAGCGCGACGAGACGGTGACCTTGCAGAAGTTCGGCGACGTCACCGTCGCCGGCGTCCCGTTCTTCGTCATGGATCCGGCCAGGTCGCCGAATGGCGCCAACCTGGTCGCGCTTCGAGGCGGCCCGGGCCGTGGCAACGTGGCTGACGACTTCCCGATGCGGATCGAGATCCCGGCGAGCGTCACCGCGGCGAGCCTGCACTTCCTCGGCGGCGTCGGCGGCTGGGCGTGGCCGACGGGCGGCGACGCGACGCGCGGCACTCCCGTCCTCAAAGTCACCGTGCAGTTCGCGGATGGATCGAGCCAGGAGCACGTGCTCCGGAACGGCGAGTACTTCGCCGATGCGTTCGCGGCCGCCGACGTCCCGCGCAGTGCCGCTGCGGCCGGGTTCACCCGGCGCGGGCAAGTGCGCTACTTCGCGTTGAACCTCGGCAAGAGCGCGCAGCTCTCGCGAATCGTGCTCGAGAGCTACGACAACGACATCGTTCCGGCGACGATTGCGATCACGGCGGGCACCGATCCTGTTCCGGGTGCGACGTCCGGTGGGAGCGCTGCCGCGCCTGCTCAAGCACAGGCGGGCGCTCCAGTGCAGGCGCCGCCCGGCCGCGCCGGCTCCGACGCAAGGCCCCAAGGAAGGCGGGAAGGGCGACGGCCCGCTTCCGGAAACGAAGCCGATCGTCTGGGCCGCGGGCAAGACCAAAGTCCTCATCATCGGCGGCGGCAGCTCGCACGACTTCGGCAAGTTCTTCGGCGGTACCGACCGCGCCACGCTCGAGGCGGCCGGCTTCAGCGTCAACTACACGGAGGATCGCGATCAGGCGGCCGCCGAGATCGGACGGGCCGACGTCGCGGTGATTAGCGTCAACCGCCAGTTCTTTGACACCCCCGAGTACAGGAAAGCGCTCTTCGACTTCGCCGCCGCCGGCAAGGGTCTCGTCATGCTGCATCCCGGGACGTGGTACGGCTTCGCGCAGTGGCCGGAGCTGAACGCGGCGATCGTCGGCGGTGGCGCTCGCGGTCACGATCGCATCGCCAAGTTCTCGGTCAACGCGGTGAAGCCCGAGCATCCTGTGATGAAAGGCGTGCCGGCATCGTTCGAAGTGGAGGACGAGCTCTACTACCTCAACGCCGAACCCGGGAAGATACCCGCCGGCACCGCGGCCATCGAGGTGCTGGCCGAGACGTCGCCGAGCGTGCGGTTCAAGCAGCCGCATCCAGCCGTGTACGTCACCACGCATCCACGCGCGCGCATTGTCGGCATCACGCTCGGGCACGACGAGCGCGTGCACGATCTCGCGGCGTTCAAGACACTGCTGGTGAACGCGGTGAGATGGGTGGGAAGAACCAATTGACACCCGCGCACCGCAACGCGGTGCGCGGCCCGAGCGCGGGGGTGGGGCCCCCGCGCCTCTAATGAAGTTGGCTGACTTTACTCCATGGCGTGGGGCCCCACCCCCACGCCTCAAAACGCTCAGGGCTCGCTACGCTCGCTCCTTCGCGGTGTCGCCGGGGCCCCCGCGCCATTAAGTAAGATAGTGCGCATGGATCGTTTGTATGCGGACCTCTGCCGCTTCGATGCCGCTGAGTGGAACCGCGCCGTCGCCACGCTGTCTTCGGAAACGCACGATATCGATCGGAACGCTACGCGGATCTGGTTCGCGTTCTTTCCGTTGCAGTTGCACCTGACGCTCGAGCAGTCCGCCGACCAGGCGGCGACAATTCGCACGCTCGGCCTGATGGGCAACTGGCGGCTCGCCGACCAGGTCGACTCGTCGCACCGCTTCCTCTACGCGCACCGCTTCTGGCCGCAGGTGAAGGCGGCCATCGCCGAGCACGGATTCCTGGCCGGAGTCGCTGCCGGCCATCATCACGCAGATCGCCGATGCCGCGTGCCGGACCACGCGCGTCGATCGAGATCGACTGGTGGGGATCACGGCCATCGGACTGATGACGCTCCGCCAGGCCGGCGTCGCCGCGTTCACCGCCGCGCCCGGCCGTATTCATGTCTCTGAAACTGCGCGGGTCGCTTCGCCCCATCAGGTCATGCAGCGTCGCGCCAAGGACGACTGGCAGGGCCCGTTCGGGTTTCTCCGCGGCATCAGCAAGCGCTGGACGATCACGTTCGACGAGAACGATCCCGAGGCCAGGTTCCCGATCATCAACGGCCGGGAGATCGCCGGCGGCGCTCAGGACGACAAGCGGGAATACCGGTCGAAAGATCCGCGCTGTATTCCGAACGAAGGGCCGATCCCGGTCGAATGCCGGGCCGCGTCTTGCGGCACGTGCTGGGTCGGCGTGATCGGCGGCGCCGAAAAACTCTCGCCGGTCGTCGCGAACGACGAAGGCAAGCGGATGAAAGTATTCGGCTATCCAGGCACCGAGGGTGAGCGGCCGATCATCCGCCTCGCGTGTCAGGCCAAGGCCTTCGGCTCCGTCTCGATTGTCATCCCGCCGTGGAACGGGATGATCGGGAAGATCATGGGTTGACACCCGCGCCGCGAAGCGGCGCGGCCCGAGCGCGGGGGTGGGGCCCCGCGCCCTTGAACAAAGATGACTACGCGGTCTACCTGTCCCGTCCCTTCAACGCCGCGAGCTCGCGTTCAATCCGCTCGCGAATCGCGCGCAATTCGGATTCGTCCCGCGCGTTGCGGAAACTTTCGATCGCCTTCTTCGCCAGCGACTGGCCGAGCCAGTTCACGATCGAGAACTGGATGAGCTCGGTGGCCTTGATGCCCTGACTGCCGTAAATTTCTCGCGGCGTCACGTGGTTGAGGAAATCCTGGTGCGTCACGCCGCCGTACGGCGTCGGGCCGTTGCGCAGGTCGGACTTGCCGACATATTCCTGGAACGTCGGCCATTTGGCGACGATCTCGACGTAGAAGCGGAGCCGGTAATCCTCGAGTTTGATCGTGGGATCGCGGCTGATCGAGTCTCTGATCCGATCGAAGTTCGGGCGCGCCTCGGGCTCTCGAGCCTGCCCGTCGGACGCCGGCGCCGGCTTCTGCGCGCTCGACGCAGACGAGGGAAGTTGCGCGGAGCTACCGGACGACCCTGGCTGCTGACGTTCCGCAAAGGCAGGGGCGGCGACGCCGGTTGAGACGGCGACAGCCAGTGTCAGGATGCGCGGCCACTGCCTTGGGCGCATACGTACAAGAATAAGACGTCTTGCCCCCATCTCTAGACGGGAAAGCAAGTCGAATACCACGGCAACTTCTCGCCTATCAATCAGTTGCGCCGAGGACGGCCGGCAGGTTCACCCACGTGTCCTCGTCGAGCGCCACGAGTGTCTTCAGATATCGTCTCGCGTCGTCGTCGGGATGGGCCGCCAGGAGGGCCGTCATCGCCGCCGCGAGCTGCTCACGATTCGGCGGCGCCACGTCTTCAGCGGTGATCAACCCCTCGTTGTGGGCAATGCCGAGGGCGTCGAGAAATGTCGTCATCAGCGGGCGCTGGGTCGCAAAGTGATAGGCGATGAGCGCGCGGGTCGCGAGCGCGTCGGACACGTCCCGCATCTGCGCCAGATGCTTCGCGCGCCGCTCGACCGGCAGTGCCTGCACGCTCTTGGCGCGAAAGTTCAACCGCCGCGCAATGGCGACCAGGGCCTCGACGTGCTGCGCCTGAATTTCTGGCGATTCGTTGTCCCGCCAGAAGGCCTCAGCCGCCAACTGGCGCTTCTCGACGGGCATCTCTTTCCACAACTGCGACGGACGGTCGGACATGCACTGATCTTATAGATGCTGGGTGCTGGGTGCTAGGTGCTGGGTGCTGTGCCAGGTGCTTGGTGCAGACGCTGCGCGCAGCACGCAGCACGCAGCACGCAGCACGCCAGCACGCAGCACCCAGCACCCAGCACCCAGCACCTAGCACCCAGCACCCATATACTGGAACGTTCATGCGCGACCCGCTGTTCACGCCTCGGTTCTTCATCATGTGCGCATACAGCTTCACCGTGTTCGTTTCGGTGTTTCAGCTGCTGCCGACTGCGCCGTACCACATCGTCGAGCTCGGAGGGACGACGGCCGCGGCGGGTCTGTTTCTGGGCCTCCTGACCTACTCGTCCGCCTTTTCTGCGCCCTTTACTGGAACGATCGGCGACCGTCTCGGTCAGCGGCACATGCTGATCATCGTCAGTCTCGTCCTGTCGGCGTTCACGATCAGTTACGCGTTGATTCAGGATCACCGGTTGCTGCTCGTGGTCGTCACGCTGCATGGGCTGTTCTGGTCGGGTCTGCTGTCGGCGTCGGGCGCGTACATGACGGCGACGATTCCGCGCAGCCGCCGCGCCGAAGGCCTTGGCTACTGGGGCATGTCGTCGAGTTTCGCGATTGCCGTTGCGCCGGCGCTGGGATTCTGGGTCTACAAGCACGGTTGGGTCGTGCTCTGTCTCGAGATGACCGCGCTCAATCTGCTGATGGCCATCATCGCGTGGCGGTTGCCGGACGATCACAGCGGCGCACTCGGTCGTGACGCCGAGCTGGACGACGCGCCGCAGCCTGCCGGCCGGATCATCGAGTGGCGGGTGCTGCTCCTTTCCGTGTCGCTCGCGCTGATCTCGTTCGGGTATGGCGGGCTCACGAGCTTCTCCGCCTTCTTCGCGGACGAGCTCGGCATCACGCCGCGAAGTCTGTTTCTGGCGGCGATGGCCGCATCGATCCTGATCGGCCGCTTGACGGTCGGCCGGACCCTGGACCGCCGAGGTCACCGCAACGTGCTCCTCCCGTGCCTGGTGGCGCCGCCGGCCGGGCTGTTGTTGCTCGCGCTGGCGCAAGGCACGAATACGTTTCTCGTCTCGGCGCTCGTCTTCGGTGCTGGGTTCGGGTTGATGTATCCGGCATTCACCTCATACGTGATGGCGCACGTGCCGACGTCTCGACGCGGCGCGGCCTTCGGCGCCATGCTGGCGGCGTTCGACACCGGCATCGGCACCGGATCGACGTCGATGGGTTGGTTGATTCACCATACGAACTTTCGGATCGCGTTCGGCATCGCGGCCGCGGTGGCGGCGCTCTCGTTGCCGCTGTTTCTGTTCGCCGAACGCAGATTGGGGTACCGGTGATCTGCGACTCGCACTGCCACTTCTTTTCAGCAGAACTTCTTCCGGACCCTGGGTCGTGACGTGCCGGATGCGGCCGGTGACGATGCCGCCGCGGCGTTGCCGGCCAAGCTCGGCTGGGAACCGCCTGGCGGCGACGACACCCTCGCGGATCGCTGGGTCGCGGAGATCGATCGTCACAGCGTCGATCGCGTGATGCTGATTGCGAGCGTGCCGGGTGACGCGGCGTCGGTGGCTGCGGCGGTGGCGCGCCATCCTCGGCGGTTCGTTGGCGCCTTCATGCTGAATCCTGCGGCGCCTGACGCAGCGGCTCAACTCGAGCACGCGTTTGGCGATCAGGGGCTGTCCACCGTCTGCCTGTTTCCGGCCATGCATCACGTCAGGCTCGACGATGCGGCGGTCAACGCCGTGTTCGCCGCCGCCGCCCGCCATCGGCGGGCAGTGTTCGTGCACTGCGGCGTACTCTCGGTCGGCGTCAGAAAGAAGCTCGGATTGCCGAGCCCGTTCGACATCCGGCTCGGTCATCCGCTCTCCGTGGCGGCGGTGGCGGTTCGACATCCAAGCGTGCCGGTCATCCTGCCGCATTTTGGCGGCGGGTTCTTCCGGGAGGCACTGATGGCGGCGGACATGGCGCCCAACATTCTGCTCGACACGTCGAGCTCGAACGGCTGGATCCGCTATCACCCCGGGCTCACGCTCGCAGACGTCTTCGCGCGCGCCCTCGACGTCGTCGGGCCGGCGCGGTTGTTGTTCGGCACGGACTCGTCGTTTTTCCCGCGCGGCTGGCAGCGTGGCCTCTACGAGGCACAGCGCGAGACGCTGGAGCGTCTGAACGTCGACGCCGCCGCCCAGGCGGCGGTCTTTGGTGGTAACTTCTCGCGAGTGTTCGAGGCCTCACACCCATGAAAACGTTCTCGACCGTACTCGCTGTCCTTACGCTCGCCGTCGCCGGCGGCGTCACGGCCATCAGTCAGCAGGGCCCGGCGCCGGCGCCCGCGGATCTGGTCCTTCGCGGCGGGCGGATCGTCACGCTCGACGGGCGCGTCCCCGAAGCGCAGGCACTCGCCGCCCGCGGTGGCGCGATCGTCGCGCTCGGCACGGCCGCGGACGTCGCACGTTTCATCGGACCGTCCACGCAGGTGATCGAGCTCAACGGCCAGTTCGCGATGCCGGGCTTCATCGAGGGCCACGGTCACTTCACGGATCTCGGCGACAGCAAGCTCAACCTCGAGCTGCAGAACACGAAGAGCTGGGACGAGATCGTGCACATGGTGGCGCTCGCCGCCGAGAAGGCGAAGCCGGGTGAATGGATCTACGGCCGCGGCTGGCACCAGGAGAAGTGGACGTCGGTGCCGACGCCGAACGTCGAGGGCTTTCCGACGCACCAGTCGCTCGACAAGGTGTCGCCGAACAATCCCGTGCTGCTGACGCACGCGAGCGGCCACGCGTCGTTCGCCAACGCGAAGGCGATGGAGCTCTCGAAGTTGACGGCGGCGACGGCGAATCCGGCCGGCGGCGAGATCTTGAAGGACGCGAAGGGACAGCCGACTGGCCTGCTTCGCGAAACGGCATCCGGTCTCATCCGCCGCGGCGCCGGCGCTCCGACGCCGACGCGCCGAAGAGACCGAAGCCCGCGGGCTCCGCGTGCTCGAGCTCGCCGATCGTGAGGCGATCTCGAAGGGCATCACGAGCTTTCAGGACGCCGGGTCATCGTTTGAGGTCGTCGAGCGCGTCAAGCGCGCGATCGACGCCGGTCGCATGAACGTCCGGCTGTGGATGATGATTCGCGGCGGCACCGCGCAGTCGCTCGCCGCCGGCCGCGTCATCGGCTACGGCAACAACATGCTGACCGTCCGCGCGATCAAGATCACGGCCGACGGCGCGCTCGGATCTCGAGGCGCCTGGCTGCTCGAGCCCTACTCCGACAAAGCCGACAGCGTCGGCCTGGCCACGACGCCGGTCGAGCAGATGCGGCAGCAGGCGCAGGTGGCCCTCGACGCCGGCTATCAGGTCTGCATCCACGCGATTGGCGATCGCGCGAATCGCGAAGTCCTGAACATCTACGAAGAGGCGTTCAAGAAGAACGGCCGGAACGGCAAGGACCTTCGCTGGCGCATCGAGCACGCCCAGCACATCTCCGGCGCCGACATCCCGCGTTTCGGTCAGCTTGGCGTCATCGCCGCGATGCAGGGCGTGCACTGTACGTCCGACGCGCCCTGGGTCGAACCGCGCCTTGGGGCGAAGCGCGCCGAAGAAGGCGCCTATGTCTGGCAGAAGCTCATGAAGTCCGGCGCCGTCGTCACGAACGGCACCGACGCGCCGGTCGAGGACGTCGATCCGATCGCCAGCTACTACGCAACGGTCACCCGAAAGGCTGGCGACGGCAAAGTCTTCTACGGCGATCAGAAGATGAGCCGCATCGAAGCGCTGCGTTCGTACACCATCCAGAACGCGTTTGCGGCGTTCGAAGAAGATCAGAAGGGCACGCTCTCACTCGGCAAGCTCGCCGACATCACCGTCCTGACCAAGGACATCACGACCGTCCCCGACGAGGAAATCAGACAGGCGAAGGTGGCCTACACGATCGTCGGTGGGAAGATCGTTTACAAAGCTCAATAGCTGAACCTTCCGTTCTCGGTTCTGCGTTCTCGGTTCTGGTTCCGTTCGCGGTTCCGGTTCGGTCCTTGACATGTCCGACTCTATTTTGTAGAAATAAGCAAATGGGCCGCGGCGAGTACCTGGGCGAATTCGAACAGATTGTCCTGCTGGCGGTCGCACGGCTGGGCGCCGAGGCGTACGGCATGGAAATTCGCCGCGAAATCGAGCAGCGCACCGAACGGGCCGTGACCATCGGCGCGGTCTACGCCACGCTCGATCGGCTCGAGGACAAAGGCTACCTGCGAGCGCGAGACGACGACAGCGGAGGCCGGGCGCGGCGGTTCTTCACGGTGGCTGATGCCGGCGTGGACGCGCTCGAGGCGGCGCGATCGCTGCAAACCAAGATGTGGTCCGGGCTGCGCCTGAGCCGCTCGTCGAGGCAGGTATGACACCGCCCCGGCTGGCGCGCGGACTCCTCCGTGCCGTCATGCCGTTTCGCCTGCGCGACGAGGTGACCGGCGATCTCGATCAGGAGTTTCGCCAGCACGTCGCGCCGTCGCGCTCGCCGTGGAGCGCCCGCGCCTGGTACTGGCGCCAGGTCCTTGGATCGTTGCCGGCCGCCGTCAGGTTGGCGCGGGGCTGGCTCGTCGATTTGCGCCGCGACGTCCGTCACGGCGTTCGCCTGCTCGTTCGTCAGCCCGGCTTCGCGGCCGCCACGGTGATCACGCTCGCCCTCGGTGTCGCCGGGAGCACGGCGGTCTTTACCGTCATCAACTCGGTGCTCCTGCGTCCGCTGCCTTACGAGGCGCCGGATCGCCTGATGAGCGTGGACGAGTTCGACACGAAGCGCGATGAATCGAGCGGCAATGTGTCGTATCCCGACTTCCTCGACTATCGAGATCGCAACGCGACGTTCGTCCAGATCGCCGGGCACAACGGCGTCAGCCGTACGCTCACCGGGGACGGCCTCGCGGAACGCCTCACGATGGCCGAAGTCACCACCGGTTTTTTCGCGGTGCTCGGCGTCCGGCCCGCCCTCGGCCGCGATTTCACGGCCGATGACATGGTCACTGGTGCGGCGCCGGTCGCCATCCTGACTGACGGCGCGTGGCAGCGCCGCTTCGGGTCGGACCAGGCGATCATTGGTCGCGTCATCACCCTCTCCGGGCAGGCGACGATGATCGTGGGCGTCCTCCCGCGGTCCTTCAGATTCCCGATACGCGCTCGCGCGGAGATCTGGTTGCCGGCGAGTCTGAGCGCCGCGCAGCTGGATCGCCGCTACTCCCACTGGCTCAACCTGATCGGCCGCTTGCGCCCGGGAGTGACTCACTCCCAGGCGTCCGAGGATCTCGCGCGAATCGCACGCGGTATCGGCGAGGCGGACCCCGCGCATCAGACCTCGCGGGTCGTCATCGCGCCGCTCACCGATCGCTTCGTCGGCCCGCTTCGACCGATGCTGCTGGTGCTCCTCGCGGCGTCCGGCCTGCTGCTCGCGGCGTCGTGCGCCAGCGCCGCCGGATTGCTCGTCGCTCGGGGCGCGCGGCGACTTCGCGAGATGTCGGTACGAGCGGCGATTGGTGGCAGCGGATCGCGGCTCGTCCGTCAGTTGCTGGCCGAGGGCGTCGCGATCGCCATTCCGGCCGCCGTCGTCGGCACGCTGTTGGGGTTGGGCCTGGTACGGTTGTTTCTGGCCTCTTTGCCGGCCAGGCAGCGAGATGCCTTGACCCCGTCCGGCGACGTCGCCATC
Source organism: uncultured Acidobacteriota bacterium (assembly GCA_963816795.1). Taxonomy (GTDB): domain Bacteria; phylum Acidobacteriota; class Vicinamibacteria; order Vicinamibacterales; family SCN-69-37; genus CAWFLT01. Next base: position 334,619 of record CAWFLT010000017.1, read on the forward strand.
GATTTCACCATGCTGCTGGGGTTGATGGTGCTCACGATCGTCGTCGCGGCCGGCGTCAGTGTCATGCCGGCCTGGCAGGCCAGCCGGGCGGCTGGCGCCCAGGCGTTGCGAGTCCGCGACAACGGCACCGCACCTGGTCGTGTTGGCGGGCTGTTCGTGGCACTGCAAGTGACGATGGCGGTGGTCCTGCTGGTCGGCGCCGGCCTGATGATCCGCAGCGTCCGTGAGCTGACGGACATCTCGCCCGGCTTCTCTCCCGGCGGACTGGTGACGATGCACACGACGCTCTCCGGCGTGCGCAACCCCACACCGGCGGCCAGAATCCTCTTTCATTCGGAGATGCTTCGCACGCTGGCCGGGCTGCCGGGCGTGACCGGCGCCGCCACGATCGACGAACCGCCGCTCGGCGGCCGCGCGAACAACGGCACGTTCAAGATCAATGGCGACGACGCGTCGCGCGCGTCACTCGAGCACCCGACGCTCGTCAGGACCGTCAGCCCGAACTACTTCGAGGTCATGGGCATCGGACTGCACGAGGGGCGGAGCTTTGGTGACGGTGACCGCGCCGGTACCGAGCGCGTCGTGCTCGTGAATCAGGTCGCCGCCGACACGCTGCTCGGCGGTGCCGCGATCGACCGACAGATTTCGTTTCGATTCTTCGACGGCCAACCCTGGTGGCGGGTCGTTGGCGTCGTCGGCGATGAGCGCTTTGTCGCGATCGACCGGCCGCCGCTGCCAGTTGTGTACTTTCCCTACGCCGTGACGCCGGGCAGCGACTTCACCGTCGTCCTTCGCGCTGCCACCGACGCTGACGCACTGACGCGTGTTGTGCGAACGCGTTTGAATGAGCTCGATCCGCTGATGCCCGTCTACGACGCGACGACGTTGCCCCGCGTGATCGACGACTCCGACGCGATGTTCCGCCGCCGCGCCGTGCTTCGGCTGGTCGCCGGCTTTGCCGTCATCGCGATGTTGCTCGCGACGGTCGGCGTGTATGCGATGGTCGCGCAATCGGTCGCCCATCGCTCGCGCGAGATCGGCCTGCGAGTGGCGCTCGGTGCCCGTCGCAGCCTGGTCTTGCGCGACGTCGTCGGCCGCGGCCTTTCGCCGGTGCTCGCCGGGATGGTCGCGGGCCTGGTCGCCAGTCTGTTATTGGCGCCTGCCCTTGGAAGTCTGCTCTTCGGCATCGGCCCGTCGGACCCGCTGACGCTGGTCAGCGTCATGGCCGTGTTGGGCGTCGCGGCGCTGGGCGCCTGCCTGATTCCGGCGAATCGGGCAGCGGCGATCGACCCGGCGGTCGTACTCCGCCGCGATTGAGTCCTGCAATAACGAATAACCAGTGGTGAGATCCGCGAGGAACGAGCCGGACCGAACCGCCCCCTGTGGCGTCGTCCGGTTCCGTCGTTTGAACCTTTGCCAACTGCCCGCCGAGCGCTTGCCCGGCGGGATTCAGCTCGAGTCCGGCCCGCTCCTCTCGAATCCGACGCGACGCGTCTAGACGCCGACGTGCTCAGGCGTTGACGGTCTCGACGGCCGGCGGCCCGGCGGCGGTGCGTGCCGACGTGCCTGATCCATCACGCGCCGGCAGACGTCGCGGAAGCGCGTATCGAGTGCGCGCGCTTCCGGCGTGACCAACGGACCCAGCCGCTGCCAGGCCGTCTGCGCTTCCTTCACCGCGTCGGCGGCCGATCGCCATTTCGAGTCTTCGTTCACCCGGCCGCCCATGGCGTTGCTCGCGAGTGCGGACCGGAGCCGCGCTGCCAGCAGCTCTGTCTGCGACTGGCTGGCGGACGGCTCTTTCACGTCGGCGAGGAACGTCTCGATTCGCGCGATCAGTTTCTCCATCCGCTGACGGACGGCCGCCGGATCGAGCTCCGTTCCCTTGAACGCATCGCCCTGCCGTTCGACGACGCGGGCGAGCGCGGCTTGCCAGCGATCGGCAAGCGGCTTGATCTCGGCGCCTGGAATCGGGACGCTGCGGTTCCACGTCGTTCGCAGCGACTGCACGCGGTCCGACAGATCGGCCACCGGCTCTTCGGCCGACGCGAGCTGCTCGAGCTCGACCACCAATGCTTCCCGTTCGGCCAGCTTGCCGGCGAGCGCGATCTGGTGCCGGTTGTGATAGCGCTCGAAGAAGCGGTCGGCCGCGGCGCGGAATCGGGCCCACACGACTTCGGACTTGCTGCGCCGGACCGGTCCGATGCTCTTCCATTCGGACTGGAGACGCTTCATCTCGCTCGAGGCCGACTCCCACTCGGTCGACTCGGCGAGCGTTTCCGCGCGCTCACATAACGCTTCCTTGCGTTCCAGGTTCTCGGACCACGTTTTCTTGCGCGACGTCAGGTCCTCGCGCCGGCGGGCGAAGAATGCATTGCAGGCGACCCGGAACCGGTGGCTGAGATCGCGCTGGGCGTCACGGGGCCCGGGACCCATCTGCTGCCATTCCGTCTGGAGCGCCTGGAAGCGGGCGGTCGCCTTGCCCCAGTCGCCGGAGTTCGCCAGGGCTTCGGCCTCCTCCACGAGGGCCGCCCTCTTCTGCACGTTCGACTCGCGCTCGGCCCGCAACTGCGCGAAGTAGCTCTCGCAGCGGCTGCGGATGAAATCGGTGGCGCCGCGGAAGCGATCCCACAGTCGCTGTGCCGAGTGGCGAGGCGCCTCAGCCACTTCGTGCCATTTCGCGTGAAGCTCGCGCAACGCTCGCGCCGTCGCGGCCAGGTCGGACTCCTTGCCCGCCTCTGCTTCGCTCTTGAGCGACGCGACGATGGCTTCCGCCATCGCGATGAGCTGTTCCTGCCGTTGCGCGTTGGCGAACCGGCGCCACTCGTCCATCTCGCGCAACTCACGCACGCGGGGCGCGACCTGCGCCTGGAGCTCGCGGAGCTTGCCGGCAGCCTCGTCGATCTCACGCGTCACGTCGGCTTTCGGCAGGATGTCGAGGGCCGTGCTGATGTCGCGCAGCAGGCGATCGCCTTCGCGCAGCGTGATGGCATCGGCCTCCGACGAGCGGCGGGCCCGTTCGGCGAGCCGGGTCAGTTGGGCCAGCAGAGACTGCTGCGCTTGCGCCACGGCGTCGCGTCGCGCCGACTCGCGAACCGCCTCGCGGGCGGCGAGCGTGTCTTCGACGGCCTTCAGACGGGCGGCGAGGTCTTCCGCCGGGCGGGAGGCTTCGGCGAGCATGGAGGCGTGGCCGCGTGCCTCGCGGCTGAGCGACGGCCACCGTGCCGAGGCTGCCGCGTCTTCTTGCGACGTCAGGCCCTCGGCTTCCGCGACCAGCGCCTCGAATTTGGTGCGGGTCTCGGCCAGCAGCGTTCCCAGCTCGTGCCGCTTCCGGCACGCAGCCACCGCCCTGGCGAATCGCTCCGCTAACCGATCGGCCTCCGGGCCGTTGCCGATGAGCGGGGTCAGCGATTGCCAGTCTTCTTCGATCGGACGCAATTGCGCGAGCACGTCGTCGCCATCGAGCGTCTCGACCCGCGCACACAGCGCATCGCGTGTCGCGATGGCCTCGGCGCGCTGCCGCGCCTGTTCCGCCGCCTCATCGAGGTCCAGTTGACGGCGCGCGATGGTGGACTCGGCGGCCGCGGCGCCCTGAGCGAACCGCGCCAGGATCGTGGCGTCGGTCGCGCCGAAGGCGGCCCAGCTCTCGTTGAGGCGCGCCAGCTCAGTGCGGGCGGCAGCCAGGTCGCTGATGTCGGCGACGCGTTCGACGGCGTCACAGAAGCCGACTTCGCGGCGGCGACGATCTTCCTCGGCCGCCCGCCGGCTCTGCTCGGCGGCTTCGATTTCCTGAATCACCGCCCGGGCGCGGCGACTGACCGCTTTCTGCTGCCCGCGCGACTCAATGCTGCGCACGAGCGCGAGGTCGACGCCGCCGGCGATCACGCGCTCGAACGCGGCCAGGGCCACGTCGCGGTGCTCGCTGTTCTGCGCGACCTCGACAAGTTCCGCCGAATCGGTCAACCGCCCGAGGGCCGCTATGGCCGTCGCCTCGTTCCGGGCATGACGCGCCACGCCGCTGAGCGAGCGCTCGTCCGTCGTTCGCGCGAGAGCTTCCGCCCGTACGGCGTCAGCGGCTTCGCTCCGCGCGATCGTCGACAGCCGGCGCGGATCGGCGAGCGCACGCACCGCGGCGAGGCACGAGGCCTCGTCAGGGCCGGTGGTCGCGAGGGCCAGTAGCCGGTCCGCCGCCCGATCGCGTGTTTCCGGATCGGCGTCGCCGGCGGCGACGCGCCCCAGCACGCCCGGATCGCTGATCCGGCAAATCGCGGCGCGGCGCACCCGAGCATCGGAATCGCTCTCTGCCAGGACGGCCAGTTCGGCCGCGTCGTCCAGCTCTCGGACGGCTTCCAGGCGGACGGCGGGATCCGCGTGCTTCCAACGTGGTTGTGGCTTCAGCTTGTCTAAGAGACCCATAGGCGAGATCCCTTCCTTAAGAAAAGGCTGTGCCGTTTTGTGCACCGACCGGAACCGCGCCGAACCCTCGGTGTATTTGCTGTCGAATCAGTCGGTTAGAAGGAGTCTTCCTCGCGGCGACTCCGTGGCGGGAGCTGCCCGGATCCGGTCCCCCGGATAAAGAATCCAAACGAACGTGCGGATCGGCGTCGAGGGCGTAGGAGGTACGGGGGTGAAGGGCACACGAGGTACGGCGTGAACAGCGCATGAAGTACGGCGTGAAAGGCACGGGAGGTACGGCGTGGAGGGCGCGGGAAGTACGGGGTGAAGGGCGCTCGAAGTACGGCGTGAACGCGCGGGAAGTACGGCGTGAAGGGCACGGGAGGTACGGCGTGAAGGGCGCGGGAAGTACGGCGCGAGCGGCGCTCGCGGGCGCTCGACGCCTTGTCAACCAGGCCAGCCTCGGGGCCGCAGTTTCCGATGATCGGCCGGGCGTGGCGCCGGGCCCCGGGCCCGCGTCGGGCGTGAGGGCGTCCGGGCGTCCAGCTCTCAACGGCTGTTCACCCCGGACCTCGAGCGCTGTTCACCCCGGACCTCGAGCGCTGTTCACCCCGGACCTCGAGCGCTGTTCACCCCGGACCTCAAGCGCTGTTCACTCCGGACCTCGAGCGCCGTTCACCCCGGACCTCGAGCAGCTGTTCACTCCGGACCTCGAGCGCTGTTCACCCCGAACTTCAAGCGCCCTTCACTCCGTACTTCAAGCGCTTTCCACCCCGTGAGCCCTTTTCACCCCGTGAGCCCCTCCAGCCGCGTCACGAGTCTGTCGAGCTGGTCGACGACTGCGAGGACCGTCTCGGGTTCGCTGAGGTCGACGCCCCCACGCTTGAGGAGCGCCATCGGGTGGTCGCTCCCGCCGGCGGCGAGGAGCTCGAGGTAGCGCTGGCGCGCGTTGGCGCGGGAGTCGGCGTCGCCCGAGGTGATCTCGCCGGCCAGCCGGGCGGCCGAGGCGAAGCACGTTGCGTACTGGTAGACGTAGTACGGCGTGTTGAAGAAGTGCGGGATGCGGGTCCAGGTGATCGGCGTCAGGTCCTCGAGGTCCACCGAATCGCCGTAGTAGGTGTCGAAGCGCTCCTTGTAGAGCGCGCTGAGCACATCGGCCGTGATTGGCTGGTCCTGCTCCACCAGCACGTGGGCGGCGAGCTCGAAATCGGCAAAGAGCACCTGCGTGTAGAACGTGCTGGTGATGCTGTCGATCGCGTGCTGCAGCAGCACAATCTGCTCGTCGCGATCGGTCGCCTGTTCGAGGAGATGCTCGAGCAGGAGCGCTTCCGACAGCGTCGACGGCACCTCAGCCACAAAGATGGTGTAGTCCGAATAGACGAACGGCTGGCGCTCGTGCGTCAGCATCGTGTGCATCGAGTGACCCATCTCGTGGGCCAGCGTGAACACGTCGTCCAGCGTATCTGCCCAGTTCATGAGCATGTAGGGATGGACACCGTAGACGGGCGCGGAGTAGGCGCCGCTGCGTTTGCCGTCGTTCTCGTAGACGTCGATCCAGCGCTCCCGGAAGCCGCGCCACATGCGCGATTGATACTCGTCGCCGAGCGGTGCGACGGCGCGAACGATCGGTTCGAGCACCGCATCGTAGTCGTAGCGCCGGTTCCACTCGACGATCGGGATCGAGAAGTCGTACGGGTAATAGCGATCGAGCTTGAGCGCGCGCCGCCGGAGCTGATGGTAGCGGCGGAGCGGCTGGACGCCAGCGCGCGTCGTCGCAATCAGGTTGTCGACGACCGAGCGGGGGATCGCGTTGCCGTGCAGCGCCGCGTCGAGCGTGGTCTGATAGCCGCGCGACCGGGCATGAAACCAATCACGCTGGCAGACGCCGTGATAGAGCGTCGCGTAGGTGTTCAGGCTGCTCGCGTAGGTGCCGTAGTGCGCCAGGAAGGCCTGCCGGCGGTCGGCCTGGCTTCGGTTCGTGGCGAGCACCGCGCGGTACTGGCCGTAGGTCATCGTCACCCGTTCGCCGGTGCTGAGCGTGATTTCCGGAAACTTGACGTCGGCGGTCGAGAGCGCCACGTAGGCCTCGTTCGGAGCGCTCGACAGCCGGGACGAGAGTGACATCAGCCGTTCGCCTTGCTCGTTGAGCACGTGTTCCTGCAATCGGAACACTTCTTCGATGGCAAACCGGTAGACCGCGAGGTCCGGGGTGGCGGCCATCCACTCGCGCACGGTCTCGAGTGGGAGCGTCAGCAACTCCGGGCTGAACCAGGACGTCGCCTCCTGCCAGCGCGCGAGCAGCGCCTGCACCTGCTGCCGGCGGGCGTTGACCTGGTTGTCGCGCTGGTCTTCGTCGTAGCGCAGCGACGGATAGAAGTAGACCGTGTACGCGAGTTGGCCGAGCTCGTCGTTCAGCCGGTACGCCGCCAGCAGACGATCGGGGCCGGACGCCAGCGTGCCCTTCAACGCGGCGTATTCTCCGATTCGCCGGTCGAGCGTCGCCCGCCCGACTTCCCAGGCGGCCCAGTCCGGGTAAATGTCTTCGAGGTTCCACTTGTGGCGCTCGGCAAGGGCGGCTCGCGCTCTGGGCCGGGCGGCAGCTTGGCTTGACATCCGGTGGATCATACCCGCATCCACCGGCTCCCCGACCGGCGGCCTCCGAGTGACGATCGTAGATATAATCACTCGCCCGTTTTGAGTTTTGGAGGCTCCATGTTGAGGCACCTGCGTTTCGTCTCGTTGTGCGCGGTCCTGATCGCCCTCGCGATCTCGGCCGTGTCCGTCACCGGTCAGGCTCCGGCCACATCCACTGCGACCGAGTTCGAAGGCCTGCATTTCCGGTCGATCGGCCCGGCGTCGATGTCTGGCCGCATCTCGGACCTGGCCGTCTACGAGGCCAATCCGGCGATCTACTACGTCGGCAGCGCGCACGGCGGCGTCTGGAAGACGACCAGCAATGGGGCGATGTACGAAGCGCAGTTCCAGGACATGGGCCTGATGTCGATCGGCGATGTGACGGTGTCGCAGAAGGATCCCAACCTCGTCTGGATCGGCACCGGCGAATCGAACAACCGCCAGAGCACGCCGTGGGGCGACGGCGTCTACAAGTCGACGGACGGCGGCAAGACATGGCGCAACATGGGGCTGCGCGAGTCGCGCCACGTCAATCGCATCGTCATCGACCCGGTCGACAACAACATCGTGTTCGTCGCCGCGACTGGTCCGCTCTGGGGAGCGGGTGGCGAACGCGGCGTGTACAAGACGACTGACGGCGGGGCCACCTGGAAGCTCGTGCTGAAGGGGGCCGACCCGAATACCGGGGCCAACGACCTCGTTCAGGCGACGACCGACCGGAACATCATGTACGCCTCGATGTACACCCGGCAGCGGTCGCAGTGCTGCTTCAACGGCGGCGGGCTCGGCAGCGGCATCTGGAAGTCGACGGATCTCGGCGAGACCTGGACGCGACTGACGAACACGCTGCCGCAGGGACAGCTGGGCCGGATCGCGCTCGACGTGTACCGGAACAGCGCGAGTCTCGTTTACGCACTGATCGAAGCCGAGGTCGCGCCGGTCGGGCCGGCGCCAGACGGTCGCGGCGGCAATGTTGATCCCGCAGGTGGCGGCGCAGCTGCTGCTGTGGGCCAGCGCGGCGGTGGCGGTGGGGGCGGGCGCGGTGGTGGCGCCGGCGGTGGCGCCAGCCAGAGCGGGCTCTATCGGTCGGACGACGGCGGGACGACATGGCGGCGGGTGAGCACGGCCAATCCGCGCCCGATGTACTTCAGCCAGGTGCGCATCGATCCGAAGAACCCGGAGCGCGTGTACATGGGCGGTGTCGGCCTGCACATGACGAACGACGGCGGCACGTCGATGGCCACCGACGCGGCGCTCGTCATTCACGACGACATCCACGCCATCTGGATCAATCCGAACAACACCGATCATCTGCTCATCGGCGGCGACGGCGGGGTATCCGTGTCGTACGACATGAGCCGGACCTGGATTCAGCATCCCAACCTGCCGCTGGCGCTCTACTACCATGTGAGCGTCGACAACGACATCCCGTACAACATCTGCGGCGGTCTTCAGGACAACTACAACTGGTGCGGCCCGAGCGCGACGCGGTTCGCGCGTGGCATCAAGAATCAGGATTGGTACCAGGTGCAGGGCGGCGACGGCTTCGTCGTGCTCACCGATCCGCGCGACTCGCGCTACGTCTACAGCGAGTCGCAGGATGGGAACATCCAGCGCAAGAACAAGATCACCGGTGAGGCCAGGAACATCCGGCCGAACTTCCAGAACACCTCCCCGGCGCCGGCAGAAGGCGCGCTGCCGTTCCGCTGGAACTGGGACACGCCGATGGTGTTCTCGCCGAACGATCCGACGGCGCTGCTCGTCGGCGCCAACAAGGTCTTCAAGTCAAACGATCGCGGCGATTCGTGGACGGCGATCAGCCCCGATCTGACGACCAACTCGGATCGCAACGAGTTGACGATCATGGGCGTGCGAAACACCGACATCAAGCTGTCGCGCAACGACGGCATCTCCATGTTCGCGACGATTGTCTCGATTGCGGAATCGCCGAAACAGCCCGGCCTCTACTTCACCGGATCGGACGACGGCGTGGTCGGGATGTCGAAGGACGGCGGCAAGAGCTGGGACGCGAAGGTCGCCGACCGGCTGCCCGGATTCCCGAAGCTCGGCTACGTGTCGGAGGTCGTGCCGTCACGCTTCGATGCGGCGACGGTCTACGTGACCGTCGACGGTCACCGTGAGAACGACTACAACACCTACGTCTGGGCGAGCAACGACACGGGGGCGACCTTCCGATCGATCACTGCGAATCTCAAGGGCGAAGTCGTGCGGACGCTGCTCGAGGATCCGAAGAACGCGGACGTGCTGTACCTCGGCACCGAGACCGGGTTGTTCATCACGCTCGATCGCGGCAAGAGCTGGCGGCGATTGAAGTCGAATCTGCCGACGGTGCGCATCGACGAGATGGTCATCCATCCGCGCGACAACGCGCTGATTCTCGGCACGCACGGGCGCGCGCTGTGGGTGCTGGATCATCTCGAGCCGATTCAGGAGTTCGCCGCCGCGCAGGCAGCGACGACCGCGGACGCGCGGCTCTTCTCGGTCCCGACCGGCGTGCAGTTCCGCATGTACGACAACCAGAACGAGGAGTTCTGGGGTCATCAGTTCTTCCTCGGCGAGAATCCGCCGGCCGATGCGGTGATTCAGTTCCATCTGAAGAAGACCGTGCCGGATCTGCGGTTGAAGATCGCCGACGCGACGGGCCGCGAGATTCGCGATCTGCCGGTGCCGGCCAACCGAAATCAGGCCGGCATTCAGACCGTGTGCTGGGACATGCGGCTTCAGCCGATCGCCCCGGCGGCTAGCCCGGCCGCCATCGGCGGACCGGGCGGCGGCGCACCGGCCGGCCGTGGTGGCGGCGGCGGTGGTGGTGGTCAGGCAGGCCGAGGCGGGGGCGCGGGAGGACCTGGCGGTGGCATCACCGGGATTCCAACGCCGCTGCCCGATTCGGGTAGCGATCCCGTCAACCCGTGGGCGGCGGCGGCGGTGGTGGCTTTGGCGGCGGCGGTGCTGCCGCAGGCCCGCTCGTCTACCCCGGCACCTACAACGTCTCGCTCGTCGCTGGCGGCAAGGTGCTCGACACCAAGCCGATGCGTGTCATCGCGGATCCGTCGATCGAGATGACCGACGTGCAGGCCAAGCGGTACTTCGACGCCGTCGCCGAGCTGCACGAGATGCAGCGGCGTGGTGGCGAGATGGCGGCGGCGCTCAATTCTCTCTACACGCAGATGGTTGACCTCAGCCCCAAAGTGAAGGGGATGGCGAACGTCCCCGACCCGGCGAAGGGACAACTCGAGGCCTTCAACAAGGAGTTCGACGCGGTCCGCGTGAAGTTCGGTGTGCCCGCGCCGGCCGCGCCGGCTGGTGGCGGCGGAGGACGCGGCGGCGGCGGCGGGTTTGGCGGCGGAGGCGCGCCGGCCAACCCGAACGATCTCGTCGCACGTGCCGGCACGGTCAAGACGCAGATGATGTCTTTCCAGGACACGCCAAGCGATACGCTCGTCAAGCAGTACAACGACGTGAAACTGGCGATGCCGCGCGCGATGACGGAAGCGAATACGGTGCTGACGAAGGCGATGACGTTGAGCGCGGCGTTGAAGAAATACGACGTGGCGCTGACGGTGCCATCGCCGGTCAAATAGTCGAGCTTAGTGCCTGGTGCCTGCTCCCAATGCGTGTTCTTTCGGTCCAGACTCCGACTCACGGCCGCGTCCTCATTGAGGACGCGGCCGGTTCGTTTTCTGGCCGGGTGATGGTCGCGTTCCACGGTTACTCGCAAAGCGCGGACGACATGCTTGCCGAAGTGCGGCAGATTCCTGGTGCCGATCGCTGGCGCCTGGTCAGTGTGCAGGCGCTCCATCGCTTCTACACGCGTCGCGATCAGCAAGTGGTCGCGAGCTGGATGACACGCCAGGATCGCGAGCCTGCCATCGCCGACAACATCGCCTATGTGAATCAGGTCGTCGCCGAGGTCGCCGATGATGCCGAGCGTGCTGGTGTATGCCGGGTTCTCGCAAGGCGCTGCGATGGCGTATCGCGCGGCGATCTGCGGGCGGCGAGCCGCCGCCGGCATCATCGCGCTCGCCGGCGATATCCCGCCGGAGCTCAAATCGGCCCCTGGTGGCGAGCCATGGCCGCGCGTGTTGATTGGCGTCGGCTTGAGTGAAGAGTGGTACACGCCCGAACGCGTCGACACCGACGTCGCATTCCTGCAGGACTCTGGCGTCACGCACGAAGTGGTGCGTTTCCAGGGCGGCCACGAGTGGACCAGCGAGTTCCGCGCTGCGGCGGGCCGTTGGCTGGAGAGTGTTTCGGGTTAGGTCTTTTGGCCTTTCTCTCTTCGTGTTTTCCGTTGTGTCTCGTCTTGCTTGAGGATTTTCGAGTTAGTCCTTCGTGCTCTTCGTCTCCTTCGTGTGCTTCGTGCCCTTCGTGTTGAAAGATCCTTGGAGAATGAACGCCGCCGCGAGATCGAGCGCGCGGTCGAGCGACTGACCCTTCGGATCGACGCGCTTGCCGGCAGCGAGCGAATGATCCCCGCCCTCGATGAGCTCGAGTCGCGCCGTCGCCAGTCCTGCGGCAAGGGCCTGCATTTCGTCCGGCGAGCCGAACGGATCGCGGGTGCCGTGCAGGAACAGCATCGGAACGCGAATCGCCGGCAGGTGCCGGTCGCGCCGCTGCGCCGGCGCGCCCGGCGGATGCAGCGGGTAGCCGAAAAAGACGAGGCCGGCAGGTGACGGATCGAAGAGGTCTCGAGCCGCAGCTTGCGACGCGATCCGGCCGCCCATCGACTTGCCGCCGGCAAACATCGGCCCGTGCGCAGCTCCCGCGGCCTCGCGCCAGGCCGCTTGAAAGGCCTCTTCGAGCACGGGTCCGGGATCCGGGGCGCTGCGCCCTTTTTCCTTATAAGGAAAATTGAACGTGACCACGCGCACGCCGCGGGCCGCCAGTCCCTCGCCCGCCCGCACGATCCACGGATGGTCTTCACCTGCCCCGGCACCGTGCCCAAACACAAGCGTCGGCGCGCTGTCGTTGGTCGCTTGATAGATGCGCATAGGGGACGGGCCTGTTTTCCACAGTTTCGGGCATTTCGGGGACAGGCCTCATCACCGGGCCAAACCGGCCCGGGTTGAGGCCTGTCCCCATTTTGCCCGGATCTGTGGAAAACAGGCCCGTCCCCTTCTCATTCGACATATATACATGTAGATTAGTGTATGTGAGTCAGGCGGCGCTGTTGAGACTGCTGGGCGATGAGACGCGATTGCGGCTGCTGCGGCTGCTGTCGCGCGAGGCGCTCAACGTGTCTGAACTGACGGCGGTCCTGGGCGTCGCTCAGTCGGGGGTATCGCGACACCTTGGACTCCTGCGCGATGCCGCTTTCGTGACCGAAGAGCGTTCGGGCCCGTACAGCTGGTATCGCCTGTCGCCGGATGCCGAGCGCAACGGTGGCGGTGATGCGCCGCGTGCCGCGCTCTGGGCCTGGCTCCGCGAGGAATTCGATCGCGACTCGGCATCCTCGCGCGAGGACGACGCCCGGCTCGAGGAAGTGCGGCGCCTGCGCAAAGAGGATTTCGCGCATCACGGCACTGACGTGCGGCAGCTCGTGCCGGGCCGAAGCTGGGTCGCGTGGGCGCGCGCCCTGGGACTGCTCATGCCGCCGCTCGACGTCGCGGATCTCGGGTGCGGCGAAGGCTACCTCACGCTCGAAACAGCGCGCTGGGCACGGCAAGTGACGGCCATCGACCAATCGGAAGACGTGCTCGCCCGGGCGCAAGCCCTGGCTGAGCGCCGCAAGCTCGATAACATCGTCTGGAAACAAGGCGAGCTGGAACGCCTGCCGATCGACGACGCCTCGGTCGATCTCGCGCTGCTGTCTCAGGCGCTCCACCACGCCGCGAGCCCGTCGGACGCGCTCGCGGAAGCCTGGCGCATCCTCCGCCCGGGCGGACGGGTGCTCATCCTCGACCTCCGGGCGCACGAGCAGACCTGGGTCCGCGGCAAGCTTGGCGACCGCTGGCTCGGCTTCGATGACCAGCAACTGACGCGCCTGATCGCCGGCGCCGGCTTCGGCGATGTCATCGTGCGCGTCGGTGCACGGCGGACCGGCGACCCCTTCACGGCGCTGATTGCGCGCGGCGCGAAGAACGCGTTGAGAGAGACCCAGACATGACGATCGAAACGATGACGACGACCGAGACGCTCGACCGCGTCCTGAAGCAGCGCCTCCTCATCCTGGACGGCGCGATGGGGACGATGATCCAGCGCTACAAGCTGGAGGAAGCCGATTTCCGCGGCGACCGGTTCGCGGATCATCCGCACGACCTGAAGGGCAACAGCGACGTGCTGGCGCTCACGCGGCCGGACGTGATCGGCGCGATCCATCGCGAGTACCTCGCTGCTGGCGCGGACATCATCGAGACCAACACGTTCAACGCCCAGGCGATCTCGCAGAGCGACTACGCCCTCGAGCCGTGGTGCTACGAGATGAACGTCGCGGCGACGAAGCTGGCCCGCGCCGCGGCCGACGAGTACACGGCGAAGACGCCCGACCGGCCGCGTTTCGTTGCCGGCTCAATCGGCCCGGCTAACCGGACGCTGTCGATCTCGCCGGACGTGAACAATCCGGCCAGCCGCTCGATCACATTCGATCAACTGAAGGACGCGTATGCCGAACAGGTTCGCGGCCTCATCGACGGCGGCGCGCACCTGCTGCTGGTCGAGACCATCTTCGACACGCTGAACGCCAAGGCGGCGCTCGTTGCTATCGACGAGGTCCGGGTGGCGACCGGCGTCGACCTTCCGGTGCTGATCTCGGTGACCATCACCGATCGCAGCGGCCGGACGCTCTCGGGCCAGACGCTCGAGGCCTTCTACCTCTCCGTTCATCACGCCCGGCCGTGGGGCATCGGCCTCAATTGCGCGCTCGGCGCCGCCGAAATGCGCCCGCACGTCGAAGAGCTCGCGCGCCTCGCCGACTGCTGGGTGAGCTGCTACCCGAACGCGGGCCTGCCCAACGCCTTCGGCCAGTACGACCAGCTTCCGCCGGAGACGGCGGCCCTGTTGCGCGAGTTCGCCGAGAGCGGCTTCGTCAACATCCTGGGTGGCTGCTGTGGCACGACACCGGATCACATCGCTGCGATCGCAGCCGCGGTCGCGGACGTCAGTCCGCGACTGCGACCCGGCCTTAGACGCGGCCAGGGCCGGGGGTGGGGCCCCGGCCAACTAGAAATGACGATGCAGCGCCGACGGGCGCCCGCGGCCCGCGCGAGGAGAGCGAGTCTTCGAGCGCCGCAGCGCGCCAGCGCGGGGTGGGGCCCCGCGCGAAAAAGAAGAAGACGTCTTCTTCACCCGTCTCTCCGGACTCGAACCGCTCGTGATCCGTCCGGACAGCAACTTCCAGATGATCGGCGAGCGGACCAACGTCACCGGGTCGAAGCGATTCGCGCGGCTCATCAAGGACGCGAACTACACTGAAGCGGTGACCGTCGCGCTCGAGCAGGTGCGCGGCGGCGCCAATGTGGTCGACGTCAACATGGACGAAGGCATGCTCGACTCCGAGCACGCGATGACCACGTTCTTGAACTACATCGCGACCGAGCCCGAGATCGCGCGCGTGCCCGTGATGATCGACAGCTCGAAATGGTCGGTCATCGAAGCCGGCCTCAAATGCGTTCAGGGCAAGTCCGTCGTGAACTCCATCTCGCTCAAGGAAGGCGAAGCCGACTTCCTGGAAAAGGCGAACCTCGTGCGGCGCTACGGCGCGGCGGTGGTCGTCATGGCCTTCGATGAGACAGGACAGGCCGACACGATCGAACGGAAGGTCGCGATCTGCCAGCGCGCGTACCGCCTGCTCACCGAGCGCGCCGGCTTCGACCCGTCAGACATCATCTTCGACCCGAACGTCCTGGCGATCGCCACCGGGCTCGAGGAACACAACGCCTACGCGGTCAACTTCATCGAGGCGGCCCGCCTGATCAAGGCCACGTGCCCCGGCGTGAAGATCAGCGGCGGCATCAGCAATCTCTCGTTTTCGTTCCGCGGCAACGATGTCGTTCGCGAGGCGATTCACGCGGCCTTCCTGTATCACGCCATCAAGGCCGGCCTCGACATGGGGATCGTCAACGCCGGGCAGCTCGCCGTCTACGAGGACATCCCGCCGGACCTGCTGGAGCACGTCGAGGACGTGATCTTCAACCGCCGGCCGGATGCGACCGAGCGGCTGGTCACGCTGGCGGATCAGGTCAGGGGCGCCGGCAAGAAACGCGAGTTCGACCTCGGCTGGCGCGAGAAGCCAGTGGAAGAGCGGCTGGCCTACGCGTTGATTCACGGTGTCGTCGACTACATCGAGCTCGATACCGAAGAGGCGCGGCAAAAACTGCCGCGGCCGCTCGACGTCATCGAAGGTCCGCTCATGAACGGCATGAAGACCGTCGGCGACCTCTTCGGCGCCGGCAAGATGTTCCTGCCGCAGGTCGTGAAGAGCGCGCGGGCGATGAAGCGCGCGGTGGCGTACCTCGAGCCGTTCATGGAGGAAGAAAAGATCACGATGGGCACCATCGGCCAGTCGCAGGGCCGGGTGCTGATGGCGACCGTCAAAGGCGACGTCCACGATATCGGCAAGAACATCGTCGGCGTCGTGCTCGCCTGCAACAGCTATGAAGTCATCGATCTCGGGGTGATGGTCTCCGCCGATCGCATTCTCACCGAGGCCGTCGCGCAGAAGGCCGACATCATCGGCCTCTCCGGACTCATCACGCCGTCGCTCGACGAGATGGTGTTCGTCGCGCGCGAGATGGAGCGCCGGCAGATCCGGAAGCCGCTGCTCATCGGCGGCGCGACCACGAGCCGGCAGCACACGGCGGTCAAGATCGCGCCGGAATATCAGCGGCGCCACGGTGCACGTGCTCGATGCGTCACGAGCCGTTGACGTGGTCTCCAGCCTCCTGAGCGATCGGCAGCGTGACGGCTTCGTCTCCACTGTGCGCGCCGAACAGGACGAGCTTCGCGTGAAGTACGGGGGCCGGCGGGAGAAAAAGCTGCTCTCGCTCGCCGACGCGCGCGCCAATCACCTGAAAACGGACTGGGACACGCTCGAGATTCCGGTGCCGTGGTTCGTCGGCCGCCGGGTCGTCGAGCCGTCGCTCGACGAGCTGGTGCCGTTCATCGACTGGACGTTCTTCTTTTCGGCCTGGGAGCTCAAAGGCCGATTCCCCGCCATCCTCGATGATCCGACCTACGGCGCCGCCGCGCGCGACCTCTACGGCCATGCCCGCGGTCTGCTGGATACGATTGTCAAAGACCGCCGGTTGACCGCCCGGGGCGTCTACGGTTTCTGGCCCGCGAACGCGATCGGCGACGACATCGCCGTCTACAAAGACGATGCCCGGCGCGCCGAGCTCGTGCGGTTCCACCTGCTGCGGCAGCAGGAGCCGATCGCCGACGGCCGCCCGAACCGGTCGCTCGCCGATTTCGTCGCGCCGAAGGAATCGATGGCGCCCGACTACGTTGGCGCCTTTGCCGTCACCGCCGGGATTGGCGTCGACGCAGCTCGTTCAGGAATTCGAGAAACAGCACGACGATTACAGCGCCATCATCGTCAAGGCGCTCGCCGATCGGCTCGCCGAGGCGTTTGCGGAGTTCCTGCACGCGCAGGCGCGCCGCGACTGGGGTTATGGGGCGGCCGAACAGTTCTCGAACGACGAGTTGATGGCGGAAAAGTACCGCGGAATCCGCCCGGCGTTCGGTTATCCGGCGTGTCCGGATCACACCGAGAAGGACGCGCTGTTCTCGCTGCTCGACGCGCCAGCGGTCGGCATCACGTTGACCGAATCGTTTGCGATGATGCCGGCAGCGGCGGTGAGCGGCGTCTATTTCAGCCATCCGCAGGCCAAGTACTTCAACGTCGGGCGGATTGGGCGTGACCAGCTCGAAGACTACGCGGCACGGAAGGGATGGACGATCGAACAGGCGGAGCGGTGGCTCGCACCGAACCTTGGGTGATTCGTGAGCGCCGACCGCGTCCCCGCCGCTGAAGCCGGTCGATCGTCCGTTCAGTGGCTGGCCTACGCGGCGCTCCTGGCCGCCGGGGTGATCGGCTTCCTGTTCATTCGGCATGCCGGCGGCGGCTTGTCGGCCACCGCACCCGCCCTGAATCTCCCCGCCGGCGCCACCTCCGGCCCGGCCGTGGACTCAGTTCTCTTTCGCGTACTGATCGCGCTCGGCGCGGTGATCGTCGCCGGTCAGATCCTGGCCCGCCTCCTCGCGAAGATTCATCAGCCGCCCGTCATCGGCGAGGTGATCGCCGGCATTCTGCTGGGCCCGTCGCTGCTCGGTGCCGAGCTGTCTGCCGCCATTCTCCCGCCGTCGATTGCGCCGTCGCTCGGCGTGATTGCGCAGATCGGCGTCGTGCTCTACATGTTTCTCGTCGGAGTCGAGCTGCACCTGGGCGCCATCCGGGCTCGGGGGCGCGAGATCCTGGTGGTGGCCCATACCGGCATCGTGGTGCCGTTCGTGCTGGGCGCGTGGCTGGCGATCTGGCTCTACCCCCGCCTGGCCACTGCCGACGTCTCGTTCACGAGCTTCTCGCTGTTCATGGGCGTGGCGATGTCCATCACCGCGTTCCCGGTCCTCGCGCGGATCCTCGCGGATCGCGGACTCACGACGAGCCCGATCGGCGCCACCGCGCTGGCGTGCGCGGCGGTCGGCGACGCGACCGCGTGGTGCCTGCTCGCATTTGTCGTCGCCGTCGTCAACGCGAGGATCGGCGACGGTGTGGCGGTCGCGGCCGGCGCGCTGGTGTACATCGCCGTCATGTTCCTGTTCGTTCGGCCGCTGATTGTCCGCTTCGCCGCGCGGTGGGAGGGCCGGCGGGTCACCCACGAGGCAGCGGTCGTGCTCTTTGTCGCGCTGATGGCGTCTGCCGCGGCGACTGAAGCGATCGGGATCCACGCCATTTTCGGCGCCTTCCTGCTCGGCGTCATCGTGCCGCACGATAGCGCCGTCGCCCGCGCACTCACCGGACAGCTGCGCGATCTGGTCACCGTGCTGCTGCTGCCCGCGTTCTTTGCGTTCGCCGGAATGCGGACGCGGATCGATCTGCTCGCGAACGCCGAGCAGTGGCTGATCTGCGGGTTGATTGTCCTCGTCGCGACGGTCGGCAAGTTTGGCGGCACCTTCGCCGCCGCCAGGCTGACCGGCTACACCACTCGCGACAGCTCCACGCTCGGCGTGCTCATGAACACCCGCGGGCTGATGGAGCTCATCGTCCTCAACATCGGGCTCGAGCTCGGCGTCATCTCGCCAACGCTGTTCGCGATGATGGTCGTGATGGCGATTGTCACGACGATGGCGACGTCGCCGCTTCTGGGGCGGCGAGGCGCACACTCGACCCGGTAACTCCGGTCGCCGCGTCGGCGGCGGCGAAATGTGCGGCCAGCAGGCTGTTGATGCGATCGGCCTGCTGAATCGGCACGCCGTGGGCCGCGCCAGCAATCTCGACGTACCGTGCGCCCGGAATGGCGGCCGCGAGCGCGCGGCCAGTCCACGGCCGGGCGATGCGATCTTCGCTTGCGCTCGTCACCAGCGTCGGGATCCGCGACAGTTCCGCCAGTCGCGCGCGCGCGTCGTAGCGCGCCAGCGCCCGGACCTGCGTCATCACGATCGGCGGCTGGTCGGCCAGATCATGGCCGAAGAGCGGCGCCAGCTGTTCGGCCAGCCGCGCGCGATCCATCTGGCGCAACACGGCGGCCGGCATCACGAGCTCGAGAAACGCGTTTCGCCGCATCGCTCGAGTGCCGAGGCGCGTGCGGATCCCCATCACGAACATGTCCGGCGTCAGGCCCGCGCCGTCGCGGCCACGGCAGAACGTGCAGAGCAGTGCCAGGCTCCGGACGCGATCGGGCGCCTGAAGTGCGACTTCCTGCGCGATGACGCCGCCGAGCGAATGGCCGACGACGTGAAAGCGATCGAGGTCCTCGGCGTCCATGACAGCGAGCGCGTCGGCGGCCAGCACCTCAACGGAGTACGCGGGCACCCTGGTCGCCTCGCCAAGCGTGCTGCCGCCCATTCCGCGATTGTCGAAGGTGACGAGCGTGTACCGATCGGCCAGACCCTCGACTTGAGGCCGCCAGCCGTTGCCGACGATGCCGACGCCTTGGATGAGCAGAACCGGCGGCCCGGCGCCACTCCGGGAGTAGCTGATGCTGGCCCCATCTGGGCGCGCGATGGTCCGGGCAGGCACCCGGGGATTATCCATCGACGCGGGCGGCGCTACTCGTACCGCAGGGCCCGCATCGGATCGATCCGTGACGCACGATGCGCCGGAATCGCGCCGGCCGCGGCCGCAACGATGATCAACAAAACGGTGGCTGCGGTCAGGACGACCGGATCGTGGCCCTTGATCTCGAACAACATCGATTCGGCCGCACGTCCGGCCAGCCAGGCGCCGACCAGGCCAAGGATGCCGCCGACGATCGTCATCCGCGCGACCTGTCCGAGCACCATCGCGCGCATGTGGCCCGGAGCCGCGCCGAGCGCCATCCGCAGACCAATCTCGCGCGTTCTCTGCGCCACCATGTACGCGAGCACGCCATACAACCCGACGGCAGCCAGCAGCGTCGCCAGGCCGGCAAACGCCGCCGACAACGTCGTGACCAGCCGATCCAGCACGATGTTCTCGCGCACCTGCTGCCGCAGCGTTCGCAGATTGTCCAACGGCAGGTTGGGATCGAGCCTCGCCACAAGAGCCGGAATGGAGGCGGCAATCCGCTCGGCGTCACGTGCCGTCCGGATGTAGAAATTGATCGATCCAAGCTCGGCGTCCTGACGATACGGCCTGAAAAAGAGCGCCGGGATGGCGTCCTTGACCTCGCTGTACTTCGCGTCCTTCACGAGCCCGACGATCTCGATGTCCAGCTTGCCCGAGTTGCCCTGTTCCATGCGTTTGCCGACGACGTCGCGTCCCAGATTGAACTTGGCCGCGAACCGCTCGTTGACGATGGCGACTTTCGGGCTGCCCTCCTGGTCCGATCGAGTGAATTCGCGCCCGGCGAGCATCGGTATCCCGAGCGTCGCAAAAAACCCCGGCCCGACCTCGTTGTACCGCGAGTTGGTGTCGGTGTCGGGGCCGGCCTGGAAACCCTGCACCGAAACGTTGCTCCCCCAGTTGTCGCCTGCGAGCACGGGGACGAGCGCCGCCGAAACGCTCGTCACTCCTGGCTGTGCAGAGAGCTCGTCCTCGACGCGCTCGAACAGCGCCTGCGCCTGCGCGGGCTTGTAGCCGTTCAGCTCCGGCGAGATGCTGAATGCGATGACGTTGTCCGGTTGGAGGCCGAGATCGATCCGGCCCACGTTGAACAGGCTCTTCACGAACAGCCCCGCCACCGCCAGAAGGAACACGGACAGGACGATCTGCGCCGTGGCCAGACTGGTCCGGAACCGCTTTGCGGCGCGCGACCCGCCCGGCTGGCCGGAGAGCCCCTTCAATGTCGTGACGAGATTCGGGCGGGAACTGTGCAGGGCCGGGAACAGTCCGAAGACCAGGCCCGTGCCGATGGTCACGGCCGCCATGAACAGCAGCACGCGCCCGTCGAGATGAAACGCGACCATGGCGGCATCATCAGCCGGCATCATCGCGGCGACGAGCGCGAGCGTCCAGTTCGCCACGACGAGACCGGCGAGACCACCGAGGCTCGACAGCACGACCGACTCGGTCAGCAACTGGGTGACAAGGTGTCGCCGGCTTGCGCCGATCGACAGGCGGATCGCCATCTCACCCGTCCTCCGCGTCGCCCGTGCCAGCAGGAGATTCGCGATGTTGGCGCAGGCGGTGAGGAGCACGACACCGGTCACGCACAGCAGGATCATCAACGGCGCGAACGCCTCGGCCGAGGCGCCGCTCTGGCCGCGGGCGCCCGGCTCGAGAGTGAGCGGCTTCGCCTTGAATCGGGCCATCGTCTGTTCGCTCATGCCTTTCTGGAGCGGCGCTTCGACCTCGTTGACGATCGCGTGATACGGCTGATTGATCGACGTGCGGGCCTGTTCAATCGACACGCCCGGCTTGAGCCGCGCAAAGAGATACGCCCAGTAGGTCTGGCGCCGATCGAAGCCGTTGAACCCCGGCTGCATCAGCCCGCGCATCGTGATCGGCACGTACACGCGAGGCCGCGAACCCAGTGTCGTGCCCTCGAATCCCTCCGGCGTGATGCCGACGATCGTCATCGGTTGGCCGTTGACGACGAGCGTGTCGCCGACGACGGCGGGGCTGCCTTCGAACCGCTGCCGCCAGTACGCGTGGCTGAGGACAACGACGTTGGACTGACCAGGCGCTTTGTCATCGTTCGCGTCAATCAACCGGCCGCGGACGGGGGCGAGGCCAAGCACGCCGAAGTAGCTGCCCGAGACGAGCATGCCGTCGCCCTTCGCGGTCTGGCCGCGATACGACAGGTTGGCGTCGAACAGTCGATGCGCGGCGATCCCCGTGAAGACCGTCTGTTTCTGCTCGAGATCGCGAAACATCAAGTAGCTGAAGACGACATCGCAGTTGCCGGCGTTGTTGCACGACTGCGAGCCCGGCTTCGGCCCCGGATTTCCGAGATTGACGAGCGCCTGCGGCTCGAGCACCGGCAGTGGACGCAGCAGGAACTGATTGAAGAGCGAGAAAATGGCCGCGTTGGCGCCGATCCCAAGCGCCAGCGAGACAATCGCGACGACGCTGACGAACGGCGTGCGGAACAGCGCCCGAACGGCTAGCCGGAGGTTGGTCATCTCCGGATTCGACGAGATTTCCGGGCCGAACGTTTGCGCACGACTCCGGGAGTCGTTGCCGACTCAGGACTCCGGGACTCGTTTCCGCCGAACTGGGCCTGAGGAAACGACTCCCGGAGTCATGCAGCCGGCAACGTGGTCGTCCACCAGGCCGACCGCCTGCATGAAGGCGTAGCAGATCGTCGAACCGACGAAGCGGAAGCCTCGCTTCTTCAGGTCCTTGCTCAGCGCGTCGGACTCCACCGTCCGTGCCGGGACGTCTTTCATCGTGGCCGGCCGGTTCACCTTTGGCTGGCCGCCGACGAACCGCCAGACGTAGGCGTCGAACGACCCAAACTCCTTCTGGACGGCCAGGAATGCCTGGGCGTTGGTGACCGCCGCGTCGATCTTGAGGCGATTGCGAACGATGCCGGGATCGCGGAGCAGCGCGCGTTTTCTGGCGGCCGAGTAGCTTCGCGACCTTGCGCGGGTCGAAGCGGTCGAACGCACGGCGATACGCCGGCCGCTTCCGGAGGATCGTGATCCAGCTCAGTCCGGCCTGAGCGCCTTCGAGAATCAGCATCTCGAAGAGCTTCCGGTCATCGTGTACCGGACGGCCCCACTCCTCGTCGTGGTACTTGACGTAGAGCGGGTCCGTGCCGGCCCAGGCGCAGCGCGTCACTTGCCGCCGAGCATCCGATCGCGCGCGGTCTTGAACTCGTTGCCGGGCTTCCACGCTGGATAGCTGCCGGCCTGAGCGACCCGGTAGCCCACCGCGAGCAGCAGCTTGCCGTCTTCGGCGGCGCCGGTGAGGTCCCACCAGTCTTTCACCTGGTCCGACGGCTTGTGGTAATCCTTCGCGGTCCACTCGTCACGCTTCTCCGCGCCGTACCCAGGCGGCTTGCCGATGTACTCGACGCCCGAATCCGGATTGAGCGCCGGGACGCCGGCCTTGGCGAAATTGAAGTGATCGGAGCGGTAGTAGAAGCCCTTCTCCGGCTCGGAGTCCGGCCGGATGGTGCGCTTCTGCTCAGCGGCCGCGTCGCGGACGTAGTCGTCGAGGTCGGACGCACCGAGCCCGATGACGGTGAAGTCGCTCGTCCGTCCCCACACGTTGATCTCGTCCATGTTGATCGCCGCGAGCGTCTTGGCGAGCGGGTAGAGCGGAAACTGCGCGTAGTAGCCCGACCCCAACAGCCCTTGTTCTTCGGCGGTCACCGCCAGGAACACGATCGTCCGTTTGGGCGCGGGTGTGATCTTCTTGAATGCTCGAGCCAGCTCGATCAGCATCGCGCAGCCGCTCGCGTTGTCGCGGGCGCCGTTGTAGATGTCGTCGCCGTTGACGGGATTCCCTTTGCCCAGATGATCCCAATGCGCGGTGTAGATCACGTACTCGTTCTTCAGCGCGGGGTCGCTTCCGGTGATCTTGGCGACGACGTTCTGCGAGTCGATCGTCTTCATCGTCTGCGAGAACGACATCGACGCGGTCGCCTTGAGCGGCACGGGCTTGAAGTCGCGGGTCATCGCCAGCGCCTTCAGCTTCTGATAGTCGTGCCCCGTCGGCCTTGAGCAGCGCCGTGGCGGCGTCGAGCGACAGCCAGCCCTGAATCGCGGCGCGGCCCATGTTCTTGTCCGGCGTGATCAGATCGAACCGCTCGCCGCCGAAGCCCTGGACCACGCCGAAGTCGTAGCCGGCCGGAATCGTCTCGTGCACGATGAAGACGCCCGCGGCGCCGAGCTCAGCCGCCTTCTCATACTTGTAGGTCCAGCGGCCGTAGTACGTCATCGCGTTGCCGCCGAACATCTTCGCGTCGCGCTTCGTCGGATCCGCGGCGTCTGCTACCGGCGGGTCGTTGACGAGGACGACGATCGTCTTGCCCTTCACGTCGAGCCCCTTGAAGTCGTCCCACTGGTACTCCGGCGCCTGGACGCCATACCCGGCGAACACCAATTCCGAATTCTTGAGATCGATCGCGCCGGTGACCCGCTGACTGAACGCCACGACCTCGGCGTCGTGCTTGAAGGACAAGGTCCGGCCGCCGACCTTCACCGACAGCGGCGTGAACTTCCCGGGCGTGATGCTGACGAGCGGCACTTTCTGCACCCAGCTGCCGTCAGGATTGCCGGGTTCTGCGCCGGCCGCACGGAACTGATCGCTGAGGTAGCTCACGGCGAGCTGCTCACCGGGTGAACCTGGGAGACGACCTTCGAGCTCGTCGGCCGAGAGCCGGCGCGTGTCGACGAGCACGGCATCGGTGTTGATATTCGGGAGACTCGCGAGGCCCACCGGTCCGGATGGCGCCGCGGCCGTGCAGGCGGCCAGGAGCAGGCAGGAGATCAGCGTCAGACCTCGAAGCATCATTGCGGTAGCCTACCGTACATGCTCCGCCGTAGAATCAGCGCGCCCTGGAGGTCTGTACCGACTGATGGTGACAACTCGCAACAGCACGTGGCGCAATCTGGCAGGAATGATGATCGTTGGAACTGTCGCCCTTTGGGTCGCGGCTGCCAGGAGTCAGGAACAGGCGCCAGATGCCGGCGTCGTGCCGGCCGAGTTACTGGTCAAGTTTCGACCGGCGGTCGACGAGACACGAAAGACCCAGCTGCTGGCATCGCGGTCGGCCCGTCTCCTCAAGCGGTTTCAACAGATCGGCATCGATCAGGTCGCGCTGCCAGCCGGGCAATCGGTGTTCTCGGCCGTGGCGGCGTTCCTGGCCATGCCCGACGTCGAGCTCGCACAGCCGAACTACGTCCGCCGCATCGTCGCGCCGGCACCACCGAATGATCCTTACTGGCTGAGCGACGCGCTGTGGGGTCTCGCGCGAATCCAGGCGCCGCAGGTCTGGACGACGCACTCGACGGGCAGCAGCAGCATTATCGTCGCCGATATCGACACCGGCGTGGAGTACTCGCATCCGGACCTGGCGGCAAACATGTGGCGCAATCCAGGTGAGACCGCGGGCAATGGCGTCGACGACGACGGGAATGGGTACGTCGACGATGTGTTCGGTATCGACACCGTGAACCACGACAGCAATCCGATGGATGACCACGGGCACGGCACGCACACGTCCGGAACGATTGCCGGTGTTGGAAACAACACGATCGGCGTGGTCGGCGTGACCTGGAACACGAAGATTCTGGCCTGCAAGATGATGGACGCGACCGGCAGTGGCAACGACGCCGGCGCGATCGAGTGCTTCAATTACCTCGTCGCGCTCAAACAACGCGGGATCAACATCCGGGTGACAAGCAACAGCTGGGGCGGCCCGCGGACGCCGGCGAACGGTCCGCCGCCCGCGGCCCTGAAGGCGGCGATCGATGCTGCGGGCGCGGCAGGGATCCTCAATGTCTTTGCGGCCGGCAACGGTGGCACCAACAACGACGTGCAGCCCTTTGATCCTTCGAGCTTTACGTCGAACAGCATCATCTCGGTCGCGGCGTCCGACGAGTCCGGACAACCGCGCCGGCTTCAGCAGCTACGGGCAGACGTCGGTCGATCTTGCCGCTCCGGGGATCGGAATCGTCAGCACGTATCCTGGCGGTTACGGGAGCAGCTCCGGCACGAGCATGGCGGCGCCGCACGTCGCGGGGGCCGCTGCGTTGCTGCTGGCCGTTGACTCGAGTCTCTCGGTCGACTCACTGAAGTTCCTCATCATGGACAACGTCGATCCGCTGCTGGCGCAGTGGGGCACGTTGGTCGTCTCCCGCGGACGCCTCAACGTTTGGCGTGCCGCGGAAGCCGTTTCACCCAACCAATCCCCGATGGTGACGCTGACGAGTCCGGGCAGTGGTGCGACGTTTACCGCACCGGCGACGATCGGGTTGGCTGCGACGGCAAGTGATCCGGACGGGACAGTGAGCTCGGTGGAGTTCCGGGCCAATGGCAGTCTGCTCAGCACCGACACGAAGGGCCCGAACTTCACGTTCAACTGGACGAACGTGCCTGCGGGCGGCTACAGCCTGACGGCAGTCGCCACCGACAACCTTGGCCGCACGACGACGTCAACGCCGGTGACGATCACGGTCACCGGGAGCGGCGGTGGCACGAGCGCCGCGTTTGTGGGGATGGACACGTCGCGACAGGGCAGCTGGATCGGCGCCTACGGTACGGAGGGTCATGCCATCGTCGCAGACGCGACGAGCCTGCCCGCGTACGCGACCGTCGCGCCCGTCAGTCAGAGCGATTACGTGTGGAATGCGTCGACAGCGGACGTCCGGGCCTTGCAACGGGCCGGCGGCGGCGGTCGTTTGGCCGCGACGTGGTATTCGCCGACGTCCTTCGACATCGACGTGAATCTGACCGACGCCGCGGTCCATCAAGTGGCGCTCTACATGATCGACTGGGACGGCGCGGGCCGTCAGCAGCGGGTCGACGTCGTCGATGCGGTGACGGGTGGCATTCTCGATACGCGGACCGTCAGCGGATTCCAGGAGTGGGCAGTACCTGATCTGGAGCCTGCGGGGCCACGTGCGGTTCCGCCTCACGCGGCTGGCGGGGGCGAACGCCGTGGTCAGTGCTGTCTTCGTTGGTGCAGCCGGCAATACTCCTCCGACCGTGACCTTGACGAGCCCGGCGAATGGCACGGCGTTCACGGCCCCTGCCACGATCGGTTACGGAGCCACGGCTGCCGATGCCGACGGTACGGTGACGCGCGTGGAGTTCTATGCCAACAACAGCCTGGTCGGAACCGACACGACCGGCCCGTCCTATACCTTCAACTGGGCGGGCGTGCCAGCCGGTACGTATTCGCTGACGGCGGTGGCGTTCGACGACGACCTGGCCTCGACAACGTCATCGGCGCCGGTGGTCGTGACCGTGAACGCGCCGGCCGGCGGAGGGGCATCGGCCGCGTTCGTCGGCGTGGATTCGTCGCGGCAAGGGAACTGGATCGGCACGTACGGGGCTGAAGGCCACGCCATCGTCGGAGAGTCGACCAGCCTGCCAGCCTACGCGACCCTGGCTCCCGTTGGCGCGTCCAGCTACACGTGGGCGGCGTCCACTGCGGATCCCCGGGGGCTGCAGCGAGCTGGCGGCAGCGGTCGACTGGCCGCGACGTGGTATTCACCGACCTCATTCGACGTCGATGTGAATCTGACCGATGCGACTCTGCATCAGGTGGCGTTCTACGTGCTCGACTGGGACACGACTCAGCGGGCACTGCGGATCGACGTGCTCGATGCGACGACGAGTGTCGTGCTCGACAGCCGCACGTTGAGCGGATTCAACGGCGGGCAGTACGTGGTGTGGAACCTGCGCGGCCATGTGAAGCTCCGCTTCACGCGCACGGGCGGCGTCAATGCGGTGTTGAGCGGCGTGTTCTTCGGGGCAGGCGGTGGCGGTGGGACGCCCGGCAGCGCGGCGACGTTCGCCGGGCTCGACTCGACGACGCAGGGAACCTGGTTGTCGAGCTACGGTTCGGACGGGTACAACATCTTCAACGACGCGGTCAGCTATCCGGCATACGCCACCGTGACGGCGACCGGACAGAGTGTCTATACCTGGGCTGGCGCGACCTCGGATCCGCGTGGTCTTCAGCGTCCGGGTGGCGGCGCACGAATCGCGGCGACTTGGTACAGCGAGACGTCATTCGACATCGACCTCAACCTCGCTGGCAGTCAGGCGCATGACGTCTCTTTTTACGCGGTCGACTGGGACAACCAGGTCCGGACGCAACGCTTCGACGTCCTCGACGCGACGACGCTCGCCGTCCTTGACACTCGGACCATCAGTGGGTTTCAAAACGGCGTGTATCTCACGTGGACCATCACCGGTCCCGTGAAGATTCGAGTGACACGAACGGGCGGCGCCAACGCCGTCGTCAGCGGCATCTTCTTCGACCCAGCCGGGGGGCAGTAGCCGCGAGAGCCACATCAGATGACTAAAGGTGCCTTGCTTGTCTTGTTGGCATTAGCCGCGCAAACACCGCCGCGCCAGACATTTTTCCAGACTCCCTATCCGGACGCCGAAACGAAGGGCAAACAGGCGGTGGTCGCGACGACCCACGGGACCTTCGTCATCCAGTTGCTGCCAGAGCTCGCGCCGAATCACGTCGGCCTCTTCATCAAGCTGGCGCGTGAGGGCGCGTACGCCGGGACCACGTTCCACCGCGCGATTCGCTACGGGATCGTCCAGGCCGGCGATCCGCTGTCGAAGGATCCCGCCAGGTTCGCGCAGTACGGCACCGGCGGCCTCAACCAGCTCCGCGGGGAGATCAACGCGGAGCCGATGACCGCGGGCGCGGTGGCGGGCGTGCTCATTCCAAACGCCCCAGACAGCGGCGGTGCGCAGTTCTTCATTTGCGCCAGCGACCAGGCTGGCCTGCAGGGTCAATACACAATCTTTGGACGGGTCGTCGAGGGGCTCGAGGTCGTCCAGGAGATCTCCGCGCTCCCGGCCAACGCGGAGCAACGGCTGACGACGCGTGTCGAGATCAAGTCGGTGACGATTCGCGACACGCCGCCGCCGGTGATCGATCCGCTGGTGGCGGCCACGCCGGCCGAGCTCGGCGCGTATCGTGCGCAGATCGAGACGACCAAGGGATCGATCGAGCTTGCGTTCATGGCCGACAAGGCGCCGGAAACGACGCGGAATTTTCTGCGCCTCGCGGCCGCCGGCGCGTACGACGGCGTGGCGGTGCACCGCGTCGTGCCCGGATTCGTCCTGCAGACGGGCGCGTTCGCCTACCGCAGCGCGCCGCTCACCGCGGCGCAGCAGAAGCTCGTCCGCAATCTGCCGCCGGAATTTTCAGACACGCCCAACGTCCCCGGCATCGTCTCCATGGCGCGCGGCGAGGATCCCGGCAGCGGCTCGACGTCGTTCTTCATCTGCACGGGCGAATGCCGATCGCTCGACGGCAAGTACACCGTGTTCGCACGGGTCGTGAGCGGCATGGAGACCGTGCAGGCCATTGCGGCGACGCCGGTGGATGGGGAAACGCCGAAGGAGATGATCATGGTGAAGACGATCCGCGTGATCAAATAGGTTCCGGGATTCCGGGGTTCCGAGGGTTCGCTGGCGCGCGAGGTCCGGAGGAGAAACGCCCCGAGGTCCGGAGTGAACTGCATACGAGGTCCGGCGTGAAACGCACACGAGGTCCGGAGAGGCTGCGACAACCCGCAACGCGGAGCGGCGCGGGCCCGAGGCGTGGGGGTGGGGCCCCACGCCCCTAAGCGAAAAGCGAGCCGCCGCCGCTGTCTCGTTCCCCGAAGTTGTGGACGCCCGCGCCAAGGAGGCGCACGGGCCGGCGACCCGCGTCGGTCTTCGCGAGTAGCGCAATCGCGCGACCGACGATCTCGTCCGCATCGCTCGTCGCCGCCCGCGTGTCGCTGCGCGTGATCGTCGTGAAATCCTCGTAGCGCACTTTGATCGTGACGGTGCGGGCGAGCCGGCCGGTCTTGCGCAGCCACGCCGCGTTGTCGCGCGCCATCTCGGCGATCTCCTCGCGGATCCGATCGAGATCCACCAGGTCCTGGGCGTAGGTGCATTCGCTCGACGACGACTTCGACGGCCGGTTCGGCTCGACCGGCCGGTCGTCGTTGCCAGCGGCGAGGCGTTGGAGCCACTCGGTCATGCTGCCGACGGCCTCACGGAGCAGCGCCGGGTCTGCCGTCCGGACGTCGACCAGCCGCTCGATGCCGCGCTCACGCAGGCGCGCGGCCGTCACCGGTCCGACGCCCCAGAGCGCGTCGACTGGAAGCTTCTGCAGAAAGGTCTCGACTCGCTCCGGCGCGATGACGGTGAGCCCGTCGGGCTTCCGCCACGCCGATGCGATCTTCGCGAGGAACTTGTTCGGCGCGACTCCGGCCGAGGCCGTCAGGCCGGTCGCTTCGCGGATCTCCGCCTTGAGCCGCTGCGCCACGGTCATCCCCAGCGGCTCGCCCCACGCGTTCTCGGTCACGTCGAGGTAGGCCTCGTCGAGCGAGAGCCCCTCGACGAGCGGCGTCACCGACCGGAAGAGGGCAAACACCTGTTGCGAGACGGCACGATACTTCTGAAAATCTGGCGGCACGATCGACAGGTGGGGACAGAGCCGGACCGCACGCGACATCGGAATGGCCGAACGCACCCCGAAGGTGCGCGCTTCGTAACTGGCCGCCGCGACGACGCCTCGAGAGGCGGGGGAGCCGCCGACCGCCACGGGTCGCCCGCGCAGCTCGGGCCGATCGCGCTGCTCCACCGACGCGTAGAACGCGTCCATGTCGACGTGAATGATGCGGCGCGTCATGACGCAGTAGAATCCTAACGATGTCGACCAAGTTTCGCTATATCTTCGTGTTCGTGGCCACCGTGGTCACTGCCTGCGCTTCCCTGGCGCTTCTCGCTCAGCAGGGCGGCGCCAAGCCGGCCGCCGGTCCGGCCCTCGGAAGTCGCCGGTGAGCGCCACCTGCGCAACATCAAGCAGCTCACCTTCGGCGCCGAGAACGCCGAGGCGTATTTTTCGTTCGACGGCCGCCGGCTGAGCTTTCAGTCGACGAAGGATCGCGGCTGCGACCAGATCTACTCGATGAACATCGACGGCACCGACGTCAAGCTGGTGAGCACGGGCACCGGCCGGACGACGTGCGCTCACTACACGCCGGACAACAAGGCCATCGTGTACGCCTCGACCCATCTCGCCGGGCCCGCCTGCCCGCCCGTGCCGGGCCGGGAGCAGGGCTACGTCTGGCCGATCTACAGCAGCTACGACATCTTCAAGGTCAACGTCGACGGCACGGGGCTGACCCAGCTCACGAAAACGCCGGGCTATGACGCCGAAGCGACCGTCGCCAAAGACGGGCGCATCGTGTTCACCAGCGTGCGCGACGGCGACATGGAGATCTACTCGATGAACGGCGACGGATCCGACGTCCGGCGGCTGACGAATCTGCCCGGCCCGGACGGCGGCCCGTTCTTTTCCGCCGACGGATCGAAGATCGTCTTCCGCGGCCGGCATCCCGAGCCCGGCGCCGAGCTCGACGGCTACTTCTCGCTGCTCAAGAAGGAAGTGTGGCGTCCGACCGGTCTCGACGTCTTCGTGATGGATCGCGACGGCAGCAACCTTCGGCAGGTCACCAAGGGCATGGGCGGCGCGAACTGGGCGCCGTTCTTCTCGCCGGACGGCAAGAGAATCGTCTTCGCGACCAACTACAAGGATCCGCGCGGGCCCAACTTCGACCTCTACATCATCAACGTCGACGGCACGGGCCTCGAGCAGGTGACCTTCAGCGACAAGTTCGACGGCTTCCCGATGTTCTCGCCCGACGGGCGCAAACTGGTGTTCGCGTCGAATCGAAACTCGGAGAAGGAAACGGATACGAATCTCTTCATTGCGGATTGGGTCTGGTGAAGAACGAGGACACGGAAAGAACGAGGACACGGTAAAGAACGAGGACACGGAGAAGGGCTGGAGCGCACGGAGAAGAGCTGAGTCACGGACACCGCGAGGTGCGCGAGCGAGCGAGTGGCCCCGCGAGTACGTCCGAAGCGCGGAGATGAGCTCACGAGCGCACGGAGAAACACATCATGCTGAGTCGCCGAGTCTCGCTATCGGGTTCTGTCGTGCTCTTCGTGTGCTTCGTGGTGAAGGTCGTGGTGGCGGCAGCGCCGCCCGGCGAATGGTCGCGCTTCCGCGGCCCGAACGGGTCGGGCGTTTCCGAAGCGGCGAACGTGCCGATCGCGTTTGGTCCCGCTGACAAACTGGTCTGGCGGCTGGCGCTGCCGCGCGGGCACTCCTCGCCGATCATCTGGGGCGATCGGATCTACCTGACGGCCTTCCGCGATCAGGCGCTCGTGACGATCGCGATCGATCGCTCCACGGGGCGCATCCTGTGGGAACGCGCAGCGCCCGGCGCCGCGACGAAGAGCGTCGACGCCCGCAACAACCCGGCCTCGCCGAGTCCGGCCGTCGAGGCGAATGGCATTTACGTCTTTTTCCCCGACTACGGGATGGTCGCGTACGAGGCCGATGGCCGCGAGCGTTGGAAGATGCCGCTCGGGCCGTTCAACAACATCTACGGCATGGGCGCGTCGCCGGTCATCGTCGGCAACGACGTCGTGCTCGCCTGCGATCAGAGCACGGGCTCGTTCGTCATGGCCGTGGACAAGCGCATCGGGCGCCCTTCGCTGGAAGACGCTGCGGCCGGAGGCGAAGAGCGGTCACGCGACGCCGATCGTCTGGCGCGCGCCCGACGGCCGCAACGAGATCCTGCTGCCCGGCTCCTTCCTGCTGACGGCCTACGACGCCGCCACGGGCGCGAAGCGCTGGTGGGTGCGCGGCCTGTCGTTCGAGATCAAGTCCACGCCGGTCGTCGCTCGGCGACACGCTCTTCATCAACGGCTACGGTGCGCCGCAGAACGATCCCGGACGCAAGGTCAACGTGCCTCCCGCCAGCGAGATGTGGAAGACGGCCGACGCCGACGGCAACGGGCTGATGTCGAAAGCCGAGTTCCCCAAGCTCGGTCCCAATTGGTTCGCCATGGTCGACCTCGACGCTGACGGGTCGCTCTCGCAGGACGAATGGGAGTACTACCGCGCCGCGCTCGATTCCGAGAACGGCATGCTCGCGATTCGGCTCGGCGGGCAGGGCGACATGACGGAGAAATCCGTCAAGTGGAAGTACCAGCGATCCGTGCCGCAGCTGCCGTCGCCGCTCTTCTATCGCGGCGTGCTCTACATGGTGAACGACGGCGGCATTGTCACCACGCTCAACCACGAAACCGGCGCCGTGATCGCGCAGGGACGCCTCCAGGGCGCGCTGGGCTCCTACTACGCGTCGCCAGTCGCCGCGAGCGGACACATCTTCTTCGTGAGCGAGCGCGGCGCCGTCGCCGTCCTTCCTCCCACCGGCGAGCTCACGCCGGTCGTGGTCAACGATCTCAAAGAGGATACCTACGCGACGCCGGCGTTTACCGACGGCCGGGTCTACATCCGGACGGTCGAGGCGCTGTACGCGTTTGGAAAGTGACGCGACAGTACGCGGTTACCACGGAGCTCACGAAGGTACGTTAGGTACTCGCACCGTGACCGTGCCGTGTACCGCCGTATCCGTCGTACCTGCGTACCGTCGTACCCGACGTCCTCGTACTAGAATCTCCTCGTGGCCAAGAGACGCTCCTCGAAGACCCCGTCGCTGTTCGACACTGATGCCGACGCCAATGTCCTGACCCGTCCGCCGAGCGGTCCCACCGATGAGCGGGTCGAGCTGCACGAGGCGGCGCAGGCGCGCTATCTCAACTACGCGCTGTCGGTGATCACGTCGCGCGCGCTGCCCGATGTGCGCGACGGGCTGAAGCCGGTGCAGCGCCGCATCCTCTACACGATGTGGCAACAGAACCTGACGGCCGACGCCAGGCATCGCAAGTGCGCGAAGGTGGTCGGCGACGTGATGGGCAACTACCATCCGCACGGCGACGCGGCGCTCTACGAGACGCTGGTGCGCATGGCGCAGCCGTTCTCGCTGCGCTATCCGCTCGTCGACGGCTCGGGCAACTTCGGATCGCTCGACGGCGACAGCGCCGCGGCGATGCGCTACACCGAATGCCGGCTGGCGCGGATCAGCGACGAGATGCTGACCGAGATCGAGCAGGACACCGTCACGTTCCGGCCCAACTACGACGGCACGCGCGAGGAGCCGGTGGTGCTGCCGGCGCGCATTCCGAATCTGCTGATCAACGGCGCGACCGGCATCGCGGTCGGGATGGCGACCAACATCCCGCCGCACAACCTCGGCGAGGTCTGCACGGCGCTCGTGAAGATGATCGACGCCGACATGGAGCTGACGAGCGCGCAGCTCGCCAAGTACATCAAGGGTCCGGACTTTCCGACCGGCGGCCAGATCATGAACACGCCGCAGGAGATCCGCGACATCTACAAGACCGGCACCGGCACCATCCGCCTTCGCGCCACCTGGCAGGAGGGACCGTCCTCGCGCAGCGGCAAGACGATCTACATCACGAGCGTGCCCTACACCGTGAACAAGTCGACGCTCGTCGAGCGGATCGCCGACGTCGCGCTGTCGCGCAAGCTGCCGCACCTGCTCGACGTGAAGGACCTGTCGACCGACGACGTCCGGATTGCGCTCGAGCTCAAGGGCGACGCGGACAAGCGGATGGTGATGGCGTATCTCTACAAGCACACGCCGCTCCAGTCGAATTTCCCGGTCAATCTGACGTGTCTGGTGCCGACGGAGAACCCGCTGGTCGGCAAGCCGGAACGGCTCGAGCTGCACCAGATTCTGTGGCAGTTCCTGCACTTCCGGCTCGAGGTCGTCCGCGCCCGGCTCAAGCACGAGCTCGAGGCGCTGAAGACGCGCATCCACATCCTCGAAGGATTCGAGACCGTCTTCGACGCGCTCGACGAGATCCTGAAGATCGTCCGGAAGTCGGACGGCAAGCAGGACGCCGCCGAGAAGATCATGAAACGCTTCGAGCTCGACGCGGTCCAGACCGACGCGATCCTCGAGCTCAAGATCTACCGGCTGGCGCGCCTCGAGATTCTCGTCATCCAGCAGGAGCTGGCCGAGAAGCGCAAGCGCGCGAAGGAGATTGGCGGGCTGCTGAAACGCGACGCCGATCTCTGGAAGATCGTCCGCACCGAGATCGAGCAGGTCCACAAGGCGTACGGCGATCCGCGCCGATCCGAAATCACCGGCGAAGTGCCCGAGGAAGATTACACGGCCGACGACTTCATCATCGAGGAAGACAACGTCGTCATCGTGACGCGCGACGGCTGGGTGAAGCGGCAGAAGGAAGTCAAAGACATCGCCACGACGCGCGCTGCGCGAGGGCGACGCGGTCCTCGCGGTCCTGCCCGGCAGCACGCGCGCGACGACCGCGTTCTTGACGAACTTCGGCGTCGCCTACACGGCGCGCATCGCCGACATTCCCGCCTCGACCGGGTACGGCGAGCCGATCCAGAGCCTCTTCAAGTTCAAGGACGGCGAGAAGGTCGTCGGCGCGGTCAGCCTCGATCCGCGCGTGGCGGGGGTGATGACGTCGAAGAATCCCGAGACGCCGCCACCGGCGCACGGCCTGGCCGTGACGAGCGACGGCTACAGCCTCCGCTTTTCATTCGAGCCGCTGGTCGAGCCGAGCACCCGGTCGGGGCGCCGGTTCGCGCGGGTACCGGAGGGCGCGGAAGTCATCGGCGCCGTGCGCGTGACCGGCGACGAGACGCTCATCGCCGCCACCCGTCAGGCGCGCGCCATGCTCTGCAAGGTGGACGAAATCAACTTTCTCGCAGGGCCAGGTCGCGGCGTGATCCTCATCAAGCTGCAGAAGGAAAACGACCGCGTGCTCGGGTTCATCGCCTCCACCGGCGACCGCGACCTGATGACCGTGGAAACCACGCGTGGCGCTGAGCAAACGATCAGCACGACGAAGTACGACGTCACCGGCCGCGGCGGCAAAGGACGTGAACTGCTCCAGCGCGGCGAGTTCACGCGGGTGATCCCACAGACGCCTGAGGTGCCGCAGGACTAGCAATGGGGCAATGAGGCAATGGGGCAATGGGGCAATGGGGCAATGGGGCAATGAGGCAATGGGGCAATGCGGCAATGAAGCAATGGCGCAAGTGACAGGGTAAGATAAGCATGCCGTCGCTGCGCTTCGAGCAATGCCGTGCCAGCGTGCCGTGCATCTGCCTCATTGCCTCTCACTTGCTGCTTGAGGCCGATAAGATACTCGCCGATGAGCTTGATGCGTAAGGCCCTGCTGGCAGCTTCGACGAACGTGTGGATGCGGGAACGCGCGATGAAAACCGCGTTCGTCCGCCGGTCGGTGGTGAAGTTCATGCCCGGCGAGCGCATCGAGGATGCGATCGAGGCGGCGCAGGCGTTGAAGCCGCAGCGGATCAACACCATCCTCACCCGGCTCGGCGAGAACCTGACGCGCATCGAGGAAGCCAAAGAAGTCTCGCGACCACTACATCCGTGTCATCGACCTGGTGAAGGCGGCCGGCCTCGACGCGCAGATTTCGGTCAAGCCGACGCAGCTCGGCTACGACCAGAATCCGGATCTCTGCTTCGACTACTGC
Source organism: uncultured Acidobacteriota bacterium (assembly GCA_963816795.1). GTDB lineage: Bacteria > Acidobacteriota > Vicinamibacteria > Vicinamibacterales > SCN-69-37 > CAWFLT01. Next base: position 370,360 of record CAWFLT010000017.1, read on the forward strand.
CTGGATCTTCTCGCGCGCTGTGAGGCGGCAGGCAACTTCTTCTGGCTCGACATGGAGAGCTCGGCGTACGTCGACGGCACGATCGCCCTCTACAAGCGGCTGCGCGAACGGTCGTCGCAGGTCGGCATCGCGATTCAGGCGTATCTGTACCGGACGGAAAAGGACATCGAGCCGCTGGTCGCGCTCGGCTCGGCGATTCGTCTCGTGAAGGGCGCGTATCTCGAGCCGGAGTCGGTCGCGTTCCCCAAGAAGAGCGACGTCGACGAGAACTTCTTCAAGCTCGCCTCGCGGCTCCTCCAGGACGACAACACCCGGCCGGGCGCGCTCGTCCACATCGCGACGCACGACATTCCCGCTGCAGGAGCGGCTGCAGAAAGTGATCGCCGACCGGAACGTCTCCAAGGATCGCTACGAGTTCGCCATGCTGTACGGCATCCAGACCTCACGCCAGCAGGAGCTCGGCCAGAGCGGCGTTCGCGTGCGCTGCCTGATCAGCTACGGCGAGTACTGGTTCCCGTGGTACATGCGGCGGCTCGCCGAACGGCCGGCGAACGTGTGGTTCGTCGCGAAGAACATGTTCAAGTAAGAACGAGGACACGGAGAGGCTAGAGGCCGGAAGAGCCAAATCTCATGAGTCTTCGTCCTTGGCGCCACCGACCCCAAAGAGTCGTTTCCACCACGACTCTTTTGGATCGGGTGGCGGCGGGGGCGTCTTCGTTGGCGGCGGCAGGATGACGGGCTCGCCGAGCGCGGCGGCGGCGGCTTCGTCGAGCAGCAGTAACACGCGCGCCGCATCCTCCATCAACTGCGCGCCCATGCCCTCGGCCGCCTTGCCGAGCCGATCGACGAGTTGGTCGTAGGCGCGATCGCGATCGAGCTGGTCGTAGAACGCGGCGGCGTCGAGCCAGCCGAGCAGAATCTGACGCCGCGCCACTTTCTCGCCGCCCAGGACCACCGTGCTGCTGAGCTCCTGCTGAAGCTTCTGCCAGGCGACTTCGGCGCGGACCCGCAGATCGCCAGCCGCGCCGTCCGGTCCGATGGCCGCGAGCGCCTGGACGAAGGAGGCGCGATCGGAGCCGTTCAGCGCCCGCCGTACCGGAATCGAGAGCCGCTTGTACCGTTCGCGCGCTCCCTCGTCCTGCAGGTAGCCGCCGTCGACCTGCATCCGGCCAGCTTCCCGCTCGAGCAGCTCGAGCGCCTGGCGGACGTGGACGACGTTGCGGCGGTAGGATCGCAGCGCTTCTGACACGTCCCCTCAGAGGTAGCTAACCACAACCCGGGTTCGCGGCGGGGGAGAGGCAGAGACAAAGGCAAAAGGCAAAAAGGCAAAAAACTCCTGATAGATTGAGCATCGATGATGTCCAAGACGCGCACCGAAACCGACAGCATGGGGCCGATCGACGTCGCGACCGACCGCTACTGGGGGGCACAGACCGAACGCTCGCTGCATCACTTCAGCATCGGCACCGAGCACTTTTCGCGGCCGATGATTCGCGCGCTCGGCGTCCTCAAGAAAGCGGCGGCGCTCGCCAACGGCGAGCTCGGCACACTGCCGCGCGAGACCGTCGATCTGATCGTGCGCGCGGCCGATGAAGTGATCGCGGGGACGCTCGACGATCACTTTCCGTTGTTCGTGTGGCAGACGGGCAGCGGCACGCAGACCAACATGAACGCCAACGAGGTGATCTCGAACCGGGCCATCGAGCTGGCCGGCGGCGAGATTGGATCGAAGAAACCGGTTCATCCGAACGATCACGTCAACCGCGGTCAGTCGTCCAACGACACGTTCCCGACCGCGATGCACATCGCTGCGGCCGAAGAGACCGTGCGCCGGCTGCTTCCGGCGGTAAAGGTGCTCCGCGACACGCTCGACGCGAAAGCGCAGGCGTTCTCGACGATCGTGAAAATCGGCCGCACGCATCTGCAGGACGCGACCCCGCTCACGCTCGGACAGGAGATTTCCGGATGGGTGAGCCAGCTCGACCTCGCCGTCCGGGCGATCGAGGCGACGCTGCCCGCCGTCTACGAGCTCGCGCTCGGCGGCACCGCCGTCGGCACCGGGCTCAACACGCATCCGCAGTACGCCGAGGTCAGCGCGAGACAGATCGCCGGATTGACCGGACTCCCGTTCCAGACCGCCCCCAACAAGTTCGCCGCGCTCGCCGGCCACGAAGCGCTCGTGACGCTGCATGGCGCGCTCAAGACGCTCGCCACCACTCTGATGAAGATCGCCAACGACGTCCGCTGGCTCTCGTCGGGCCCCCGCTCGGGCCTCGGCGAGATCACGATTCCCGAGAACGAGCCCGGCAGCTCGATCATGCCCGGCAAGGTCAACCCGACGCAGTCGGAGGCGCTGACGATGGTGGCGGCGCAGGTGATGGGGAATGACGTGGCGGTCGGCATCGGCGCCGCCTCCGGCAACTTCGAGCTGAACGTCTTCAAGCCGCTCATCATCCACAACGTGCTCCAGAGCCTGCGACTCCTGTCGGATGCGTGCACCAACTTCGATCGCTTCTGTGCCGCCGGCATCGAGCCCAACCGCGCCCGGATTCAGGACAACCTCGAGCGCAGCCTGATGCTCGTGACCGCGCTCAACCCGCACATCGGCTACGACAACGCCGCCAAGATCGCCAAAGACGGCGCACAAGAACGGCACCACGCTGAAGGAGGCCGCCGTCGCGCTCGGCCTCGTCACCGCCGAGCAGTTCGACAGTGGGTGGATCCGCGCAAGATGACGGAACCCGGAGAGTAGACGCACCAGACCTTCAAACCCAAACCTCAACATGAAGGGTCGTGAAGAAGGGCAACACTTTTGGTTTGCTGGCCGCGTCAACCGAGGGCTCGAGACTTCTGGCCACGTAACGGCGGGCTCGACGAGCGAAGCACGTGAAGCGGGTCCCGCTGTCGCGTCAGTTCCGTGAGGAGTGTCTTTCCAAAGAGCCCTTCACGCCCTTCAAGTCTTCATGGTGAAGGTTTTCCAGGGTCAGGAACTTCGATTTACTCGACATCGTCTAACAAACAGGCCATGGGGACGCCAACGCTCGGCGACTTCGAACAACTCGTCCTGCTGGCGCTGGTCCGGCTGGGCGCCGACGCGTATGGCGTCACCATCTGTGACGACATCGCCGACCGCACCGGCCGCGACGTCTCGCTCGGTGCCGTCTACAAGACCCTCGAACGGCTCGAGACCAAGGGGCTGATCGCGAGCCGTCTCGGCGAGCCGACACCGGAACGAGGCGGGCGGCGCAAAAAACACTTCAAGCTCGCGGCGGCGGGCCAGCGGGCGCTCAAAGAATCCATCGGCGGTCTTCGCAGCATGACCGAGGGCCTCGACGCGGATTTCAGGCTGTAGCAGACGACGATGGGCTACCGGCCATCACCGCGCGTCGCTCGATGGCTGATCACCGCGCTGCTGCCGGATTCGGTCCGCGAGCCCGTCCTGGGCGACCTCGAAGAGCAATTCGCCAGGTGGTCCGAGCGGAGCCGGTTCGTTGCGTGGCGGCGCTACTGGAGCCAGACGCTTCGCCTCACCATCCACGCCGCGTCGCTTCGTCGCACCGCCGGCCACTCCGGCCGGGCCATCCCGTCCGCTTCTGTCTGGAGGATCGACGTGGGCACCATCCTTCGCGACTTCCGTCTCGGTCTTCGCGTAGCCGTCCGGTCGCCCGGCTACGCGGCGATCACCGCGCTGACGCTGGCGCTGGCCATCGGCGCCAACACGCTGCTCTTCAGCATCGCGAATCCGCTGCTCGTGCGCGCGCTGCCCCTGAAGGATCCCGCGACGCTCGGTTGGATCATGGCGAGCCATCCCGAGCGCGAGATCGTGCGCGGACAGTCCTCGCTGCCGGATTTTCTCGAGTGGCGCGCGAGCCTGAAGAGCCTCGAGTCGCTCGCGGCCTACGAGTTCAGCAGCGGCACGCTGACCGGTCAGGGTGACGCCCGGCACATCCAGTTGGCGAAGAGCGACCGCGAACCTGTTCGAGGTGTGGGGGCTTGGGATCGAGACTGGCCGTCTGTTTCAACCCGGCGAGGATGCGCCGGGACATCCTCGCGTGGCCGTCCTCAGCCATCGCTTCTGGCGCGAGCTGTTCGACGCTGCGCCCGCCGTGGTTGGCCGCACATTCCTGCTCGACGGCGAACCGCTGACCGTCGTCGGCGTGCTGCCGGCGTCGATCGAAATCGGCAACCTGGCGCTGGTCGATGTGTGGACGCCGCTTCCGCTCGACGCGACGGCCTCGCGCGACCGGCGCACCCTGCGCGTTGTCGGCCGGCTCGCGCCGGCAGCGACGGTGACCTCGGCGGACGCCGAGCTCCAGCCGCTCGTCGATGCGCAACGACGTACTTACCCGCGAGCGAACGCCGGCTGGCAGGCGCACGTCGTCACGACGCAGGGCGCGCTCGCCGCGTCGGATACCTGGGTGATCCTCGCGCTCCTCGGGGTCATCGTCATCTTCGTCCTGCTCATCGCCTGCGCCAACCTGGCGAATCTGGTGCTCGCGCGATTGGTGGCGCGGCGTCAGGAATCGTCGGTCCGCCTGGCGCTCGGCGCGTCGCGTTGGCAGCTCGTTCGGCCGCTCCTTGCCGAGAGCCTGCTGCTGAGTCTGGCCGGCGGCGCCATCGGCCTCGCCGTGGCCTACGGCGGCATCCGGCTCATCACGGCCGCGGCGTACGAACCGTTCTTGCGGACGCTGACGATCGACCGCAACGTGCTGTTGTTCACGTTGATCCTGTCGCTGGCGACGCCGCTGTTGTTCACGCTCTGGCCGGCCCTTTCTGCCGGCCGATCGATCAGCGCAGACATCCTGCACGGCGCGCGCACCAGTGGCGGGCGGGTCGCAGGCCGGCGCAGGAACCTGCTGATCGGCGCGCAGGTCGCGCTCGCGTTGTCGCTTCTGGTCGTTTCCGCGCTCGTCGTTCAGTCGATGCTGCACCTTCGCAAGATCGACCTGGGATTCCAGATCCGGCCGCTCCTGACCTACCGCTTCGACTTGCCCGGCGCGCGGTACGCAAGTGACGAGCGTCGCGCGGCCTTCGTCCGCAGTCTGGAAGAACGCCTCGCCGCGATTCCAGGCGTGCAGTCAGCCGCGCTTGCGACGCACCTGCCGGTGTTCGAGGGCGACAGCGCCCGCCGGATGTCCGGCACGCTTCACGATGGCCAGACCGACAGCGATCGGCCGTGGGCATCCTGCTTCGGTGTCGGTCCCACGTTCTTCCGCACGCTCGGCATTCCGGTGTTGCAGGGGCGCGGCATTGACGTATCGGACCGCACGACCGCGTCGCCCGTCGTCGTACTCAACAAGATGGCGGCCGACCGCTACTTCGACGGCGTGGAGGCCGCGATCGGCCGCAGCGTGATCATCCACGACGACCTCCGCGGCGATCGCCGAGTCACGATCGTTGGCGTCGTCGCCGACACGCGCGACTCGCAGTTGACACGTGTCAGCCCGCAGATCTACGTGCCGCTGGATCAGTGGCCGGCCAAGGAGATCCGCGCGGTGGTCCGCGCTGACGATCCCTCCGCCCGCGGCAGAGACGTGCAGGCGGTGATGCGCGAGCTCGACCCCGACGTCGCGATCGCCGGCCTCCGGCCGCTGTCCGCGATTGTCGATGAGGAGCTCGCGAGCAGCCGGATCATCAACGGGCTGTTCGTCGGCTTCGCGGTTCTCGCGCTGCTTCTGGCCGCTGGCGGCTTGTTTGGCGTGATCTCGTATTCGGTCGGTCAGCGCCGGCGGGAAATCGGCATTCGCCTCGCTCTCGGCGCCGCGCCGACGGCGATCGGCCGGATGATCGTCAGAGAGGGCCTCCGAGTCGTCGCCATCGGCGTGGTGGCCGGTCTCCTGCTGGCGGCAGTCCTGGCGAGCGCATCGAGCTCGCTGCTCTACGGCATTCGACCGAGCGACCCGCTGACGTTTGGCGCCGTGATCGTTCTCATTCTGCTCGTGACGATCGCCGCCACGCTTTACCCCGCGTCGCGGGCCATGCACGTCGATCCGGCCCGGACCTTGCGGGCGGAGTGACAGGCAGTCGCGAGCCCGCGCGGATCGCCGTCTCGATCGCGGGCAGGGCGCGGGAGATCGCCCGGCGCTCGTCGCTCGTCAATGCCTCCAGCCACGACGCCAGCAGCGCGGCGCGCCGGTCGCGACCGTCGAGCATGAGCCGGCGTCCCTTCGCGGTGGCTTCGAGCCGAATCGCCCGTTTGTCCGACGCGTCAGGTCGTCGCCGCACGTAGCCCGCCGTCTCGAGCTCCTGGACGACGCGCGTCATGCTTGGCGGGCGGACCTGTTCCGCGGCCGCGAGTGCGCCAAGCGACCGTGGCCCGCCGAATACGAGCACCGACAACGCGGAGAGCTGCGCGGGGCCCAGACCGGCGGCGACGTCCACCTGCCGGACCAGCCTGAGCAGATGAATGGCCGCCGCGTGCAGGCGGAGGGCGACGTCGCGGGCGGGAAGGTCGCCCCCGGTCCGGTCTTCGGCCGCCGGCGGCGGCGCGGTCGCGCTTGACATCCGCCGTCATATTATTTAGTTTGTGCTAACTAATCAATAAAGAGCGAGGACACGGAGAAGAACTAGAGGGCACGGAGAAGTGACACCCCGCGCCGATTGTGGGCGCGGGCCCGAGCCGCGGGGGCGGGCCCCCGCGGCCTGAAATAAGAGGGACACAATGGCAGCAGATCTGGCGAAAGGCGTGGCCTATATCGGCCTGGGCGTGAGCGACCTGCCGCGATCGGTCGCGTTCTACCGCGACACGCTCGGACTTTCCCTGCAGTTTCAGCACGGTGGCCTGGCGTTCTTCGGGGCGGGCCCGGTGACGCTGATGCTGAGCCTCGAGATCGGCAAGGCGCGCGTACCGCTCGCCGGCGCGGTCGAAGTGGTGTTTGCCGTTGACGGGGTGAACGCGGCCTGGCGCCGCCTGGCCGCCAGCGGCGCGACCTTCGTGCGCGAACCGCGGCAGGTGACCGAGAAGGAATGGTCCGCCGTTCTCAGCGATCCCGACGGGCACTTCCTCACGCTATTCGGCCCGCCCGGAGAGTAGAGCGGTCTGCACACTCTGACACGCGACGAATCGGTCGCGAAACCCGGATGATATGATCCGAGGTTCGTGCCCACGCGGGCACGCAGCCGGTATGTCATTCGATTGGCGTGACTTTCAGGGCGTGAACTCGGCCTACGTGCTGGAGCTCTACGAGAAGTTCCAGCGCGATCCGCAATCCGTTGACAACACCGACGCGCGCATTCTTCCGCCAGTGGACGCCGCCGGCGGAACCGCCCCAGCCCACAGTAGACACCCCGCACCGCGAAGCGGTGCGGGCCCGAGGCGCGGGGGTGGGGCCCCGCGCCAGTGAGGAAGCAGACACCCCGGAACCCCGCCCCTCGACCGACAGCTCGGGGCGCCCTGAGCTCGCCGAAGGGCGGAACCTTGCGATTGTCGTCGGCGCCATCAACCTCGCGCAGTCTGTCCGCCGCTACGGGCATCTGGCCGCGCATTTCGATCCGCTTGGCAGCCGGCCGATCGGCGACCCCGCGCTGCTCCCGGCCACGCATGGCGTGACGGATGACGACCTGGCCGCGCTCCCGGCGACGCTCATCAGTTCCCCCGTCGCGCACGGGGCCAGGACGATGGCCGAGGTCGTGGAGCGGTTGCGGACGTTGTACTGCTCGACCACGGGATACGACTTCGCGCACATCTTCGTCCCGGAAGAGCGCCACTGGCTGCGCGAGGCCATCGAGACCAATCGGTTCCGCGCGCCGCAGAGTCCGATCGACCCGCTGGCGCTGCTCGATCGCTTGACGCAAGTCGAAGCGTTCGAGAAGTTCATCCACCGCTCGTTTCCTGGCAAGACGCGCTTCTCGATCGAAGGTCTGGACATGCTCGTCCCGATCCTCGACGAGGTCATCACCGAAGCGGCCGAAGCGGGGATGCGCGAGGCGTTCATCGGCATGGCGCATCGCGGACGGTTGAACGTGATGGCGCACGTGCTCGGCAAGCCGTACGAGCAGATCCTCGCCGAGTTCAAGGACCCGGTGCGCAACTCCCTCGCCATCGAAGGCGTCCAGTGGAGCGGCGACGTCAAGTACCACCTGGGCGCTTCGCGCATGGTCGCCGGCGGCGAAGCCGTCGCGCTGGTCGTCTCGATGCCGCCCAACCCGAGCCACCTCGAGGCGATCGATGCGGTGATCGAAGGCATGGCGCGCGCCGCCGGGACGGAAGCCGGACGGCGCGGCCAGCCCGTCTTCAATCCCGACGCCGTGCTGCCGATCCTGATCCACGGTGACGCCGCGTTCTCAGGTCAAGGTGTCGTCGCCGAGACCCTGAATCTGCACCGGCTGGACGGCTATACGACGGGCGGCACCATCCACATCATCGCGAACAACCAGATCGGGTTTACGACCGCGCCGCACGATGCCTACAGCACGCTCTACGCGAGCGGGTTGGCGCGCGCGTTCAAGATTCCGATCGTGCACGTCAACGCCGACGATCCGGAGGCCTGCGTCGCCGCGGCCCGGCTGGCGTTCGGCTATCGCGAACAGTTCAAGCGCGATTTCCTCATCGACCTGATCGGCTACCGGCGGTACGGGCACAACGAAGGCGACGAACCGGCGTTCACGCAGCCGATGATGTACCGCAAGATCGCCGCGCAGCCGACGGTCCGGCAGGTCTGGGCGCGCACGCTCGAAACGCGCGGCACGATCCCGGCCGATCGGGCCGACGCCATGCTGAACGAGCGGCTCGACGACCTGCAGAAGCGCCTCGAGGCGCTCGAGCCCGAGAAACATTACGTCGAAACGACGCCGGAGATTGCGGCGCCGGGCACGGCGGGCCGGGTCAAGACGGCCGTCTCGCTCGAGCGGCTGCGCGCGCTCAATGCGGCCCTGTTGGCGACGCCCAACGGGTTTGCCGTGCATCGCAAGCTCGAACGGGGCCGCGAGAAGCGACGGCGGCTGTTCGACGATCCCGACCTCCCGTCGGTCGATTGGGCCGCCGCCGAGGAGTTGGCGTGCGCCTCGATTCTCGAGGACGGCACGCCGATCCGGCTCACCGGCGAGGACGTCGAGCGCGGCACGTTCAGTCATCGCCACGCCGTCCTCTACGACGCGGAGACGGGACAGCGCTACTCGCCGCTCGAATCGTTCGCGCAGGCGACGGCGTCGTACGAGATTCGCAACAGCCCGCTCAGCGAGAACGCGGTCGTCGGGTTCGAGTACGGCTACAACGTGCAGGCGCCCGAGCGGCTGGTGATCTGGGAAGCGCAGTACGGCGACTTCATCAACGGCGCCCAGCTCATGCTCGACGAGTTCGTGCTGTCGGCGCGCGCCAAGTGGGGGCAGGAGCCGTCGCTGGTCATGCTGCTGCCGCACGGCTACGAAGGCCAGGGGCCGGACCACGCCAGCGCCCGCCCGGAACGCTTTCTCGAGCTCGCCGCCGACATCAATCTGCGGCTCGCCAACTGCACCACGGCCGCGCAGTACTTTCACCTGCTGCGGCGCCAGGCGGCGCTGTTGAAGCAGGATCCGCTGCCGCTCATCGTGCTCACACCGAAGAGCCTGCTGCGCCACCCGCTGGTCGCGTCGCGGCCGCGCGATCTGGCGGAGGGCCGCTGGATGCAGGTCATCGACGATCCGGACGCCGAGGCGCGGCGCCGCGACGTCCGCCGGCTCGTGGTCTGCACGGGCAAGATCGCCATCGACTTGCTGACGAGCCCGCATCGCGAGAGCACTCCCGCGGTCGCGATCTGCCGGGTCGAGCAGATCTACCCGCTGCCCGTCGCAGAGCTGCTCGACGCGATCGAGGGATATCCCGGGCTCGAGGAAGTCGTCTGGACGCAGGAAGAGCCGGAGAACATGGGCGCGTGGGACTTCGTGCGGACCGCGCTCGAAGGTCTCGCCGGCTCGCGCCGCCTCGCGGTGCTCGCGCGACCGCGCAGCTCCAGCCCGGCCGAAGGGTCGGCGGCGCGTCATGCACAGACGCAGGAACGGCTGGTCTCGAACGCGTTCGATTTGAAACTTCGAAGTTCGAACTTCGAAGTGCGCCCCTCGACGAGCTCGGGGCGACCTGAGCCTGTCGAAGGTCGAAGTTAACTGACCCATGCCTATCAACATCGTCGTTCCCGAAGTCGGCGAATCCATCGTGGACGCGCGTGTGGCGCGCTGGCTCAAGAAGGCCGGCGAGCCGGTGGCCGCCGGCGAGGCGCTGGTCGAGCTCGAGACCGACAAGGTGGACGTCGAAGTCGCCGCGCCAAAAGCCGGTGTGCTCAAGACCATCGCGCACGGCGGACGGGGCGGATGTGAAGATTGGAGACGTCCTCGGGACAATTGACGAGAAGGACGGCAGGTACGACGGGTACGACGGGTACGACGGGTACGACAGGTACGACGGGTACGACAGGTACGACGGGTACGGCAGGTACGACAGGTACGGCAGGTACGACGGTACGGCCGCGACGCCGTCGGCGCGGAAGCTGGCCCGCGAGCAGAAGGTGGACCTGAACGACGTCAAAGCCGCCGGCCCGCGCGTGACGAAGGCCGACGTTGAACAATCAGTGAAGGGCGCACCGGCCGTACCCGTCGTACCGCAACGTACCCGTCGTACCTGCGCCGTACCCGTCGTACCTGACGTACCCGCGTACCCGTCGCTCCGGCACCCGCCGCCGCTGAGGAGCGGGTGCGCATGTCCAAACGCCGCGCGACGATCGCGCGGCGTCTGGTCGAAGCGCAGCAGACCGCGGCGATGCTGACGACCTTCAACGAGGTCGACATGTCGGCCGTGATGTCGCTGCGCGAGCGCCAGAAAGAGGCGTTCAAGACGAAGCACGGCATCAACCTCGGCATCGCATCGTTCTTCGTGAAGGCGGCGGTGTCAGCGCTGAAGGAATTCCCGCGTCTCAACGCCGAGATTCAGGGCGACGAGATGGTGCTCAAGCACTACTACGACATCGGCGTCGCGGTCGGGGCGGCCGAAGGGCTCGTCGTGCCGGTGCTGCGCGCCGCCGACCGGATGTCGTTTGCCGAGATCGAAGGCGGGATTCGCGAGTTTGCCGCCAAGGCCAAGGATGGCTCGCTCACGCTCGACGATCTGCGCGGCGGCACGTTCAGCATCACCAACGGCGGCGTCTACGGCTCGCTCATGAGCACGCCGATCCTCAACCCGCCGCAGGTCGGTATTCTCGGCCTGCACGCGATCAAGGAGCGTCCGGTCGGCGTCAACGGCCAGGTCGTCCTCCGGCCGATGATGTACACGGCGCTCACCTACGATCACCGGATCGTCGATGGCTCAGAGGCGGTTAGGTTTCTCGTCCGCGTGAAGGAACTAGTCGAAGACCCTGGAGGGCTGCTCGTCCAGTCGTAACGTGAGGTCACGGACGAGAAACGCAGGACACGGAGAAGAGCTCAGAGGCCACGGAGGAAAGCGCACCGCACAACGAGCTGCAGCACGTGAAGGATCGCTGAACGGAACGCGGTCTGAACTTCTTCAGACTTCACGACTTCACGGCGAGGGTTTTCTGACGCAAGAAAAGAAGGCCGGCCAGGCAAACTGCCCGACCGGCCCCGTTCTTCTCCGTGAGCCTTCTCCGTTCTCGCTCGTTACCAGGTAAATCGCGTAACGAGCTGCACGACCCGCGCCGTGTTCGTCCCCGTCAAACCGGAGACCTCGTAGTTGCCGATCGTGCTGCCGATGCCCGGTGACCGGCACGTAGTTGACCGAGTTGAACACGTTCAGCGCCTCGACTCGGAACTCAATGCGTGTCCGGCCGACGATCGGCACCACCTTCATCAGGCTGATGTCGAACTCCTTGAACATCGGTCCGCGCATGATCAGCGTGCGGACGCCGCAGTCGCCGTAGTCGTTGCTGATCGTCTCCATGCAGTCCGGCCCGTTCGCGGGCGCGAAGTACTTGCCGCTCGGGGCGCCTGACGCGCCGTAGCCGGTGGGCGACGTCGCGTTGACGCTGAACGCCTTCACGGTCTCGTCAACCACCGCCTGCGGCAGCATCCACACGCGACGGTTGTCGTCGATGCGGAGCTTGTAGAGATCCTCGCGGAGCTCCTTCTCGTCGAACCCGACCATCCGGACGTTGCCGAAGTCCACGAGGCGGCCGCTCTGGACGCGCATGTTGCCGTGGATCTGCCATCCACCGATGATGCGATCCATCACGCCGTTCACCTGGTTCGCCCAGCGCTTGCCCTGGCCGAACGGCAGCTCGAACACCCAGTTGAGCTTGAGGGCGTGGGTCACTTCGCCTTCGCCACCCGACTGCCGGACTTCCTGGCGGGGCACGCGGAACGAGTAGCGCGCCGAGTTCTGCGTGATCCCGTACGCGTAGCTCGTCTGGAACTGGAGACCACCCGAGAGGCGACGCCGCAGCTCGAACTGCAGGCCGTTGAACCCCGTGTAGCCCGCCGTTGCCGGTGATGTTGGCCCCGCCCAGGTAGTCCGGGTTGGCGACGAGCAGATTCGCCGGCTGTCCGGCCGCCAGCGCGGCCGTCCGACGTGCCGGCATCGTCGTCCAGCGAGTTGGCGGCATTGAACGGGTTGGGGTTGTTGCGGGCCAGCGGGTTGATGAACGTCGCGTTGGTCCAGTTGCCTCCGGCGTAGGCCGCCGCGTTGTTTCGATCGGCCGAGCCGTTGAGGTACGCGAGGTAGATCGGCAGCGGCGAGGTGCCGGTGCCGGCGCCACGGTACGCGAACGAGCACGCCGGCTGGCCGGTCGTGCCGCAGCCGGCCGAGACGTGCGCGAGCAGGTTGGCCTGGGCGACCTTGAACTCGTTCAGGAACCCGTTCTCGATGATGTTGATCTCGTTCAGGTTGTAGGTCGCGACCTGTTCACGGCTCCGCGTGCCGACGTAGCGGATCTCGAACGCCATCGTCCGCGTCAGCCCGCGCTGCACGCCGATCGTGTAGGTGTCGGCGTACGGCACCTGGAAGTTCGGGTCGAAGACGTTGACGTCCTGCGTGACCACGTCGGTCATCGGGTAGACCGGCTTTTCAGGGAAGCTCGGCGGATTGAGGTTGGCCGGATCCCTGAAGAGCACCGGGAATGAGCCTCCCGCCGGGACGAGATTCCCTGCGCCTGGCTGCGATTGGTCGTAATGACGATGCCCGGATTCGCGTTGTAGACGCCCGTGAAGTCGGTCAGGCCGTTGCGCTGATACGCGCGCAGGTAGCCGCCACGGATAGCGAACTCTCCAGGCTGCCCCATGATCGAACCGAGCACACCCGTCCTTGGCGTTCGGCGTCCAGTTGAAGCCCACGCTCGGCGCCCAGTTGTCGAGGTCGGTCGAGTACGCGCCCGTGCCTTCGCCGAGCTGCGTGAACTGCGGCAGCTGGCCGGGAAGCGTTCCGGCCTTGAACAGGTTGCACGTCGCCGGTGTCGGGTTGCTCGGATTGCAGCCGGCCACATTCCCGGATCGGCCCCACGCGTCGTCCACCGTCGCCGTCGAGTAGCTGTTGTTGTGCGAGGCGAACGGGAACTGCAGTTCGTAGCGCAGGCCGAGGTTCAGCGTCAGGTTGGGCTTGACGCGCCAGCTGTCCTGCACGAAGAACCCGGCATCGCGCATGCCGCCGCGCTGGATGGCCAGGCCCGAGTACACGTAGTTGCCCGTCGCCTCGTCGATCCGCGCGTTCGAGTTGATGGCCCGCTCATGCGTCCCGTCAGCACGGCGTAGAGGTTGCGCGCGTTGTTCTGGTCCGTCGTCGATGAGCCGGGGAAGTTCGTCGCGTTGAACATCGCGTTCGCCGGGTCGTTGGTGTCGACGCCGAACTGTCACCGTCGGCACCGTCGTCTGGTTCTTCAGCCACACATCGGCCGACGTCATCGAGCCACCGATGCTGAGGCTGTGAGAGCCCTTCAGCCAGCTCAAGGTGTCCTCGATCAGGAACGTCGACGCGTTGCGCGACTGCGCGTTCGGCGCGGGACCGGCGTTGGTGATGCCGGCGTCGTTGAGATTAGGTGATACCCACCCTGGTTGCCCACCGAGCCTTTCCAGATGCCGGGGTCGAACTGCTCGTTGAAGAACTCGACCGGCGCGCCGCTGTAGCCGACCCGTGCCTCGTTGACGAGATTGGCGCCGATCGTGGAGCGCAGGTTGTTCGCAAACTGGATGCGCGTCGACGTCTGCGAGCCCATGACCGGGAAGCCCGGGAAGAACGGCTCGGCGCTGTTGAGCGTGTCCGGCACCGAGCTGAACGTGTGCCAGTTCAGGGTCGTCGACCAGCGCTGCGACGGCGTGAGGTTGAGGTCCACGCGCACCGTCGGATAGCGGTTCAACGACATGGTCGCGACGTTGTAGTTGAAGTTCTGGAAGCGCGGGTCGACGTTGTCAGTGACCGTGCCCACCGTCCCCGTGGCCGTCCGGATGTCCGCCAGCAGCCTCTGAATCGTCGGGTCGAACGTCGTCGTCTGGCCGTTGGCCGCCGCGACGCTGAAGATGTTGATCTCCTGCGAGCCGTAGCGGAACCAGCCTTCCTGCGCGCGCGGATGCAGGATCGTGCGCGTCCGCGTCACGTCGGCCGGCTGCCGGAACTCTTCCATGTTGACGAAGAAGAACGCCTTGCCGCGGCCGTCGACCAGCCCTGGGATCTGGATCGGCCCGCCGAACCGTCCGCCGGTCTGGTTCTGCTTCAGCTTGGCGATCGCGACGCCATTGCGGTTGTTGAACCAGGTGTTCTCGTTCAGCGTGTCGCTGCGGAAGTAGTTGTAGATGCTGCCGCTGTAGACGTTCGTGCCGGAGCGGGTGACGAACTTGATCTGCACCGCGCCCTGGCCGCCGCCGTCCGCGCCCTGCGCGGCCGACGACACGGTCACTTCTTCAATCGCGTCGAGACGCGGCTGGACGATCGTGAAGAACCCGTCGGTCGTCTTCAGCGTGTTGTCCTGGACGTTGATGCCGTCGAGCGTGATGTTGATCGCGCTCTGTGGCAGTCCGTTCATCGTGCTGTCGCGGTTGCCGCCCGGCGTGCTGACGCCCGGCAGGAAGGTCACGAAGTCGAGCACGTTCCGGCTCGTCAATGGCAGGCTCTGGATCTGCTTGACGTTGATCGTCGCCGACACGCCCGAATCCACGGTCTGGACGATGGGTGTCGCGCTCTCGACCACCACCGTCTCGGTGACGCCGCCGACTTCGAGCGTCGCGCGCACCGATGCCGGCACGCCGGCGTTGATGACGATGTCGTTGAGCACGGCCGTCTTGAAACCCGAGAGCGACACGGTCACCGAGTAGGTGCCCGGGGAGATGGCAGGGATCACGAACACGCCTTGAACGTTGGTGACGCCGTTATGGATCGCACCCGTTCCGGCATTCTTCACGACCGCCGTGGCGCCGGGAATGGCGCCTCCGGAGGCATCGCTCACGGTTCCGGTCAGCGTGGTCGTCACGCCGCCTTGTGCGAACGCGCGCGGACTGGCCACAGCCAGGCCGACGAGCACGATCATCGACGCGACGAAGCTACGCTTCATGCAGTTCCTCCACTCTTGTCCCACGTGATTTCCACTCCTTGTGACGAACGACAAAATTTCGGTGTAAACAACCTGAATCCGGGAGGAGGACTCTCCTGGGACTTGGGCTGGGGATCGACTTGTCCGTCCGAAACTGGACACATTATAAGGAGTGAGTGGCCGGGCGTGGGACCCTCCAACCTGCAGGTCCACTAGAATCTGTCGCATGCGGGCAGCCACCCTGGGCGTCGTCGTCGCCCTCGTCTCACTGACGTCCTGCGTTAACCGCTTGCCAGATCAGGACTTACGCATTCGAACGGCGACGCCGGTCGCCAAGATGTCCGCGGCCGACCTGTGGCAGGACTACCAGACGGATGCCCGCGGGGCCGACGGCCGGTATTGGGGCCGCGCCGTCGAGATCAGCGGGCCGCTCTCGTCCTCCGATGTCTCCAACCCGGCGGCGCCCTCGCTCCTGTTCGCGCAGGCCGGAGGTCGAGGTGTGCGCGCGCGGCTCCTCGACGAGGACGCGCCGGCCATTCTCAAGGCGGTCGTGGTCGGGCAACGCGTCAGGCTGGTCTGCTTCTGCGAAGGGTATCGCGGGCGACGTGATTCTGAAGAGCTGCATCCTGAAATAGCGGTATCCTCTGGACGCCGCCACAGTCGCTTTCACCGTGGTGTCGCAGGGTGAAAACGGCCGCTTCGCCAGCCTGTCGTCAGGAGTTTCCGTGCCGATGAGATCGCTCGTGATCGCGCTCGTCGCCTCCGCGACGATCGCGTGTGGCGGCACGGAGAATCCTTTCACCCCGCCCACGAATCCGTCCGAAGGCAGCGGGACAGTGAGCGGGACGCTGCTCTCGTATGGCGACCGTACGCCCCTTTCGGGCGCATCGGTCGTCATCGGCCAGACGATCGCCACGACCGACGCACAAGGGAAGTTCGCGCTGCCGAATCTGCCGGGGTCGGGGGCCGGGATCATCACGGCCAACGCGCCCGGCTACGTCTTCCGCGGCTTCGGCGTCAGCCTTTCGCAGGTCCCGCCCAACCTCACCATCGACATCCTGCGCGATACGCCGCCGTTCTCGCTGCAGTTCTACCGGTTCTGGGCGCGCAACGGCTACGAGTCCCCGGAGCTGCAGGCCACCAAGCCCTGGACCCGCTCGCCGAGCTTCTACGTCCGCATGGTCGTCGTCGGCCCGACCACGATCACGCGCGTCGATCCGGCGGTGGTCGATCGGATTCGCGACCTGTTCGAGAAGTCGGTGCCCGAGTTGTCTGGCGGGCGCTTCCGCGTCGCGGCGTTCGAGACCGGCGACGCCGAACGGCCGGTGGAGGAGGGCTGGGTCAATCTCACGTTCTATGCGCAGCTCGGCAGCGCATTCGGCACGTCCACCGTCGGAGGCAACAGCGGTACGATGTCGATCCGCTACGGAATCGTCTCGAACGCCACCACCAATCCGACCAACTGCCTGACGCCGGAAGTGTCGATCGCGGATCACGAGATCACGCACACCATGGGCTTCTGGCACACGCCCGACATCTTCGGCGACACGTTTTCAGGGCCGGGCTGTCCTGGCGCGCCACGCCCCGACTACATCCGCTATCACTCGGGGGTGATGTACTCGCGGCCTGTCGGCAACCGCGATCCCGACGTCGATCCCGTCCCGGCGACCGGCGTCCAGGCGCCAGGCGCAGCGGCGTCACTCGGCCAGTGGTGCGCTGCTTCAGGACAGAGCGATAAGACACAAGGCTTCTGACACGGGGCCCACGGAGTTGACACGGGGCTCACGGAGACCGACATACGAAGGCCTGCCGCGCCCTTGAGAGCACGCGCACGCTCGACGAGCTGACGACACGTCATCAAGCTGAGGCCGATCCGCGCGTGAGGCCTCGACACCCCGTGCCTCCGTGCCCGCCCCGCGAGCCCCGTGTGAGCTTTTGATCTTGTTGTGATCTTCTGGCTCTTGATCTGAATCAAGTGCTCCTCCGTGTTCTCCTGTACTATCCTTTCACTCCTGTGCCCTCCTATACCGCGAAAGACATCACCGTTCTCGAAGGGCTCGAGCCTGTCCGGCGCCGGCCCGGCATGTACATCGGCGGCGTCGGCTCGTCCGGCCTCCATCACCTCGTCTGGGAGATCCTCGACAACTCTGTTGACGAAGCGATGAACGGCCATGCGTCGAACATCGCCGTCGCGCTGCACGAAGACGGCTCGTCGATCACGATTCAGGACGACGGTCGAGGCATCCCGGTCGACAAGCATCCGCAGACGAAGACGAGCGCCCTCGAAGTGATCTTCACCACGCTCCACGCCGGCGGAAAGTTCGAAGGGCAGAGCTACAAGACGGCCGGCGGACTCCACGGTGTCGGCGCCTCGGTGGTGAACGCGCTGTCGCGCGAGCTCGTCGCGACCGTCCGCCGCGACGGCGCCACCTGGGAACAGAAGTACAAGCAGGGGACTCCGGTCGGCGGCGTGAAGAAGCTCGGTGCCGCGCGCGGTACCGGGACGACGGTCTTCTTCCGCCCCGATCCGACGATTTTTCCGAAGACCGACTTCGACCAGGCGGTCATCCGGGAGCGTCTGGAGATCGCGAGCTACCTGCACAAGGGTCTCAAGATCACGTTCGAGAACGAGGCCGCCGAGGACGGCCAGCCGAAGCGCGAGACCTTCCAGCACGACGAAGGCATCGGCGACTACCTCAAGAAGATTCTGACGGAGCGCAAGGCGAAGCCCGTGCACGACGCGCCCTTCGCGTTTGCGCGCGAGCACGACGAGAGTGGGCTGCGCCTCGATCTCGTCGTCCAGTGGACGGAGTCGACCGAGGAACACCTTCGCAGCTATGTCAACGGCATCCCGACAGGATCTGGCGGCACTCACGAGAACGGATTCCGTGCCGGCCTCGGCAAGGCCATTCGCAATTTCATCGACACGCACAACCTCTCGCCGAAAGGCGTCACGCTCACCGCGGATGACATCCGCGAAGGGGTGCACGGCGTCCTGAGTGTGTTCCTGAAAGAGCCGCAGTTCCAGGGCCAGACAAAGGATCGCCTCAACAATCCGGAAGTGACGGCGATCGTGGACGGGGTCGTCAGACCCGCGCTCGAGCACTGGCTGAACCACAACAAGACCATCGCCGAGGCGATCGTCGCGCGGATCATCCTCGCGGCCCGCGCGCGCGAAGCGAGCCGCGCGGCCCAGGCCGAGGTCACGCGCAAGAGCGCCACCTCGTCGCGGCTGACGCTCCCCGGCAAGTTGAGCGACTGCACCAATCCTGGCCGCGAGGGCAGCGAGATCTTCATCGTCGAGGGCGATTCGGCCGGCGGATCCGCCAAGCAGGGCCGGGACCGCGCCCGGCAGGCGATCCTGCCGCTACGCGGCAAGGTCCTCAACGCCGAGAGCGCATCGGTCTCCAAGGTACTCGAGAACAAGGAGCTCTCCGATCTGGTCACCGCGCTCGGCTGCGGCATCGGGAAGGGCTTCGAGCTGAGCCGCCTCCGCTACGGGCGCGTGATCATCCTCGCGGACGCCGACTCGGACGGACATCACATCGCGACGCTGCTGCTGACGTTCATCTACCGCCACATTCCGCAGCTGATGCGCGAAGGCAAGATCTATCTCGCGCAACCGCCGCTGTACCGTATCGACGCCGGCAAGGAGACGCATTGGGCGCTGGACGAGCGCCACAAGGAAGACATCCTCAAGCGCATCGGCGGCAGGGCCAAGCCGGAGATCACGCGCTTCAAGGGGCTGGGCGAGATGATGCCGAAGGTCTTGTGGGAGACGACGCTCAATCCGCAGACGCGGCGCCTGTTACGCGTCGAGATTGGCGATCAGATCGTGACCGACCGCGTCATCAACGAGCTGATGGGGAAAGATCCGTCGGCCCGCTTTCGCTTCATCATGGAGCGTGCCGAGGAAGCCGAGGAGCTCGACGTCTGAGCTGCCACTCCGGTTGAGGGAAGACGCGCGATGAAGCTGTACTCGGACCTCGCGCACTGGTGGCCGCTCTTCTCGCCGCCGATCCATTACGTCGAGGAAGCCGCCGATCTGCTGCCGACGCTGCTCGGCGCCCCTGATGCGCCACCCCACACGATGCTCGAGCTCGGGTGCGGCGGCGGCAGCCTCGCGTCGCACTTCAAGCACCGGCTGCAGCTCACGCTCACCGACCGCTCGCCACAGATGCTCGAGATCAGCCGCGTGGTGAATCCGGAATGCGAGCACGTCGCTCGGCGACATGCGAACGATCGATCTCGGCCGGACATTCGATCTGGTCTTCATCCACGACGCCATCATGTACCTCACCGACGAAACCTCCGTCCGCGCGGCGCTCGTGAACGCCGCGAAGCACTGCCGGCCTGGGGGAGCGGTCGTCGTCGTCCCGGACGAGGTCAAAGAGACGTTCGAACCCTCGACCGAGAGCGGAGGCGAGGATGGTCCGGACGGACGCGCGCTCCGGTATCTGGAATGGACCTGGGATCCCGATCCGGCCGACGATTTGACCGAGACGGCGTTCGCATTTCTCCTGCGCGGGTCTGATGGCACCGTGAGCGTCGAAAGCGAGCGCCACCAGTTCGGGCTGTTCGCACGCGCCTCCTGGCTCGCCTGGCTCGGTGACGCCGGCTTCACCGCGTCCTCCCGGCTCGACCCCTGGAAGCGCGATGTCTTCGTCGGACGCCGCCGTTTCGCGCGATGATAAGAACCATGAGCCGGTACAACCCAGACACGGGACCGGTGGCTGCCGAGTGGCTCGCTCTGGACGAGGGCGAGCGGGTCTCCGTCGTGGAGCGATACCACACGACCGAGGGCATCCCGCATCCGCAGCCCAAGTTGCACGCGACGATTCATACGGTGGTCGAGAATCAGCTGGCGCTCAACGAAGCCGTCGTCGTCGAAACGCTGCAACGGCTCCAGCAGGAGGGCCTGAGCCGTCATGATGCCGTTCACGCCATCGGCACCGTCGTGGTCGAGCACATCATGGCGGCGTTCAAGGCCAAGGCCGAGAGCGGGCCCGCCCTGACCACGCAGTACTTCCATCGTCTGAAGCAACTGACCGCCGAAGAGTGGCGGCGGATGGCCTGACGGCGGCGCGCCCGACTGCATGAGCGACGAGTCCGCTTCGAAATCAACCGCACCTGTCCGGCCGGGCCGGTCCTCGAGGCAGCGCTATCGCGATTTCGTGCAGGACTATCGGCATCGCCGGTTGGATGACGACGCCGACGGCAGCAAGAAGCCTGAGAAACAGGAGCCGGACGCGGCCGCGCCAGCGGCCGAGGCCAAGACCGCCCCTGAGACCAGTTGGCGCAGCGGCAAGCGCCGCCAATACCTCCGCGAGTACATCCGCTGGCTCTGGCCGCATCGCCGCGGCGTCGCGCTGATGTTCTTCTTCGCGCTGATGATGGCGGGGCTCGAGATGATCGAGCCGCTGTTCATGCGGTTCATCATCGACCGCGTCCTGCTGAACACCGCCCTCGACCAGGCCGAGCGGCTGAGCCGCCTGCATCTGGCCGGCTCGCTGTTCGTCGGGCTGGTGATCCTGACGCAGCTCGCCAGCGTGTTCAAGAACTACCGCCAACGGCTGTTGAACACGCGCGTCATGCTCTCGCTGCGGCGATCGCTGTTCGAGCGGCTGCTGCACCTGCCGCTGCCCAAACTGTGGGACATGAAGACCGGCGGGATCCTCTCGCGCATCACCGGCGACGTGGACACGACGACCGGGCTGCTGCAGATGGCGGTCCTGTCGCCGTCGATCTCGATCATCCGTCTCATCATCGCCGTCGTCATCCTGATGACGCTTGAACTGGCGGCTGGCGCTGACGGCGCTGGCCATCATTCCCGGCGTCATGCTGATCAGCTTCACCTCGGCGCGCCGCGTGCGGCCGATCTACCGGTCGCTGCGCAAGGACGCCGAGCGGATCGATGGCCGCGTCGGCGAGACCTTTTCGGGGATTCGCGTCGTGCGCGCGTTCGGCCGGGAGCTCCGCGAGCTCGTCGAGTACATGCGCGGCCGGCATACGGTCCTGCGCAAGGAGCTCTTCGCGCAGCGGCGCGAGCTGGTCCTGTGGACGTCCTGGGGACTGCTCCTCGGCGCGGTCAACGTCGTGATCGTCTGGTACGGCGGCTATCTCAATCTCATGGGCCGCGCGTCGATCGGCGACATCATGGCGTTCCAGTGGTACACGTTCCTGCTGCTCAACCCGGTCTGGAACATCGTCAACTCGTTCTCCGAGCTGCAGCGGTCGCTCGCGGCGATGGAGCGCGTGTTCGAAGTGCTGGGGATGGAGGACGACAAACCCGACCGGCCAGATGCGCGCGACGCGCCGCGGGTCGTCCACGAAGTGCAGTTCGAGGCGTCGAGTTCGAGTACCGCGAAGGTCGTCCGGTCGTGCGGGACTTCAACGTCACCGTGCCGGGCGGATCCGTGGTCGCGCTGGTCGGCCGGAGCGGTGCCGGCAAGACGACGGTGACCGATCTGGTGGCGCGCTTTCACGATCCGACGCGCGGACGGATTCTCATGAACGGATCCGACATCCGCGACTTCAAGCTCGCCACGTATCGTGACCTGCTCGCGATCGTGCAGCAGGACGTCTTCCTGTTCGACGGCTCGGTCCGCGACAACATCGCCTACGGCCGGCACGACGCCACCGATGCGGAGGTCGAAGACGCCGCCCGGCGCGCCAACGCCCACGAGTTCATCGACCGGCTGCCGGACCGGTACGACACGTTCGTCGGCGAGCGCGGCGTGAAGCTCTCAGGCGGGCAGCAGCAGCGGCTCGCGATCGCGCGCGCGATCCTCGCCTCCCCGCAGATCCTGATCCTGGACGAGGCGACCAGCAATCTGGACACCGAGAGCGAGCAATTGATCCAGGCCTCGATGGCCTCGCTCCTCGCCGGCCGGACGACGTTCGTCATCGCGCATCGGCTCTCGACCATCCGCCGCGCCGATCTCATTCTCCTGATGGAAGACGGCCGGATCATCGAGCGCGGCACGCATCAGGAACTGATGCAGGCCAAAGGCGGGTATCACGACATGGTCGTCCGCCAGATGGAGTCGCACCAGCAGCAAGAAGGCGAGCAAGTGTTGAGGTGAGTTCAGATCAAAACCTCCACGCTGCTCACACGGAGAACACGGAGAAGGCACGGAGCACACGGAGCTTCGGATCGAAGCCCTTGTGATCTCCATGCTACGAATTTTGCCCCGTGGCCTCCGTGTGACCCCGTGGCCTCCGTGTGAGAGGCGTGAGGTTTTGATCTACCCCCGCACGGACTCGGCGCCGGTGCGCCCTCTGCCGGCTTCGGCCAGACGTTGTCCGCCGGTGTGCGGTCCGGAAAGCGGCAGCTGGGGTCGAGCGTCATCGCGCTGATGGCGCGGCCGCCGACGTCGAGCGTCGCTTCGAATGTCCGGCTGCCGTTGAACCACACTTCCACTGGCCACGTCAGGATCGCGGTCGAGTCGTCGACGATCTGCACGGTGGCGCCGGGCTGAACGACCGGAGCACGGGTCTTCAGGCCCGCGGCCGGAGTGGCGCCGGCGGCGAGCTGCACTTTCAGCACCACTGGTGAGGGCATCTGGCCCGCCTGCCGCACGGTCACGACCGTCTTGTCGCCGGTCGTCGTCACCCGATCGATCGATCCGTCGACAGATTCGGTCGTCCAGAGCCAGTAGTACCAGAACCAGTTCAGCTCCTGCTTGAGCTGGTTGTTCATGAAGTTCACGAAATCCCAGGGCGACGGGTGCTTGAACGCCCACGCCTTCGTGTACTCGCTCATCGCCTTCTGCACGGCGGCGTCGCCGACGATGCCGCCGAGCATGGAGAGCATGAGCGGCGCTTTCTGATACGTCTGAAAGCCATAGCCGTTGCCGGCGTCATTGGCCGACCACATCATCGGCGCTTCGTTCTCGTCGCCGCTCATCGCTCCGTAGCTCTGGCCTAATCGGTTCAAGTTGGCGGCCACGCCCCGCGCGTCGGCGTCAGACAGGGCGTTCATGTACTGGTTGAATCCTTCGTCCATCCATCCGTAGCGTGTCTCGTTGGTGCCGACCATCATCGGCCACCACTGGTGCGCGGTCTCGTGGTCTGCCGCTCCCTGATTGGAGTTGATGACCATTGGATACTCCATGCCGGAGCTCGGACCGTCCTGGAGCGTCAACTGAGGGAAGGGGTACGGCGCCCAGAGCCTGGAGTAGAACTCGAGCGCGTGGCGGGTGATCTGCCCGGCGTTGGCGAACAGATTCGCGCGCTCCGGCAGAAAGACCATGTGAATCGGCACCGGGCCCTTGCCCGGAATCGTGGCGCGCGTCGCTTTCCAGGTGAACTTGCGCGCCGTCGCCCACGCGAAGTCGTTCACCAGGTCCGCGGCGTAGTGCCACACGAGCCGATCGCCCGCCGCCGTCGCCTGCCCGGGTCCCACCTCGTCGTCGCCGACGATGGTGATGACTTCGTCGGAGGCGAGGACCGTGGCCAGCCGCTCGCGCGCGCGCGCCGTGAGCACGTCCTGCGGATTCTGCAGGAGGCCCGTACCGCTGACGATCCAACCGGCCGGAACGTCGATGCGCACGTTGAAGCGGCCGAAGTTGTTGTAGAACTCCGACGGGCCGAGGTAGAGGCTCGTGTCCCAGCCGCGCAGGTCGTCGTACTTCGCGAGGCGAGGGAACCATTGCGTCGGCTGGAACAGCCGGTCGTCGAACCGCTGCGTCATACGATGGCCGCTGCCGCGGGTGCCGCCCGGCAGCTTCGTTCGCCAGTCGATCTCGAGTTTCCCGGACGACTTCGCGGCGATTGGCTTAGCGAGCACGACACGCGCGACGGTCTGGTCGAGGCCGGACACCGAAAGGCGCCGCGGGCCGCCGGCGCCGCGGCCGCGGCCCGCGGGAGCGGCCGGCGCCGTCAGATCCACGGCCTCGCCGTTGACGACGAGCCGCGTGACGACCATGCCGTCTGTGTTCTCCGCCGGCACCGACATTCCACGCGGCACCAGGCCGCGAAAGATATTGTGATCGAGCCGCAGGACCAATTCGTTCAGTTCCTCCGGGCTGTTGTTGTGGACGGTGATCGTCTCGCTCCCCGTCAGCGTCTGCGTGTCGGGATCGAGCCGGACCCGGATGTCGAAGTCCGTTTGCAACTGCCAGTAATTCGGGCCCGGGCGGCCGGTCATGTCGCGAGTTCCGGCGTCGTAGGCACGCTGGATCGAATTGGTGATCGGCAGATCGCGACGAATCGCGCGCGGAGTGGCCGCCGCCCCGGCGGGTGAAGGCGGCGCCTGCGCGTCGATCGGTGCGAGTGGAAGAACGAACGGACCGAGCAGGACCAGGCCGAGTGCGAGGCGGCGCATCATAAATGAGCTCCGCTTCGCATGCTAACAGACCCCCACCTTCGCGCGATGCTGATGGGGCGCTTCGGTGGGCAAGCCCACCTTCGGGCGACGGCTGATGGGGCGCTTCGGTGGGCAAGCCCACCTTCGGGCGACGGCTGATGGGGCGCTTCGGTGGGCAAGCCCACCTTCGGGCGACGGCTGATGGCGCGCTTCGGTGGGCAAGCCCACCTCGCGCGAGGCTGACGGGCGCTTCGGTGCCAGCGCGCGATGAGCGCCGGCCATGAGCGCCAGGCGCGCGATGCGAGCTATGCCGCGCCGAAGCGCGCCATTTGCCAACGCGCGATGCGGGCTGGCCGTGCCGAGGCGCGCCAGACGTTAACCGCGGGACCCGAGCTTGCCCGCCGAAGCGCGCCGAGGGCAATCGCGCGACCCGAGCTTGCCCGCCGAAGCGCGCCAAGCGTCAAGCGCGCGAAGGCGGGGGCTACGGCAGACGCAGCACCTGGCCGGGCTTGATCTTGTCCGGATCGCTCAATTGATCCTTGTTCGCTTCGAAGATCTTCATGTACGCGTTCGCGTCTCCGAGATGCTGTTTGGCGATCTTGCTGAGGGTGTCGCCCGCCTGCACGGTGTGGGTCTTCGCTGGCGGTGGTGGTGGCGCCGCCGCAGCCGCTGCCGGACCGCCCGTCACCTGGATGTCGGCGATGATGTCCGTCTGCCAGGTCGGGATGGTCTTGATCGCGTTCCAGATCTCGTTGCGTTCGGCCTCGGTCGCGACGGTGCCCTTCCAGTACAACTTGCCGTCACGCTCTTCCGCTCCGCCGTGGAATTTGCCCTTCGCGGTTTGAATCGCGTAGGCGTACATGTCTCGCAGTCCCATAGTGCACCTCTGCTTCGCCGCTGGCCCTGAGGAGTCCGCGAGCGACCAAAGATCCACTCTATGCCGTGCACGATCCGGGGAGTCTCGACCCGGAGGGTCGAGTGTGTCTGATGGCTGGCCGGCGAGGATGAGCCCGCCGTCGTCGCTGGCCTGCACGCGATACCGGTGGCCGCGCACACAGGCCAGCTCGATCTCGGTCGGGACGATTGACTCACGCGTCACATGGAGACGCTCGCCACACTCGGTCAGCTTGCACGTGAAGAACGCGAGATCGCCGATGATGTCCTGGGTGAATGGGCCATCGAGCCGCTGCTTCCACGCTTTGGCGCACGGAAAGCAGATGTAGTGCGCTGTGTCGGGCGTGGTGTTGAAGCCGTCGCCCAACTTCCATGCGCCGACTCCGGCGGTATCGTGGAACGCGTACGGCATCGACTCGTCACAATCTGGACACAGGGGCATGGAGCATCGTACCGCGTCTCGATGTAATGTCATGGGCGATGCCTCATCGACCTGACGGATTGCCCATTTCGCGCCGCCGCTTCGGCGCCATTGCCACTGGCGTCATGTCTTCCGTGGTCTTCGCCGAAGCGTGCCATCCCACCGCCGACGCAGAGACCGACCAGTCGCGGGGAAGTGGCCGTCTGACGCGTCCGGCCGAAGAGCGGCGTCAAGACGACGGCGCAGGGGACCAAGGCGCTCGGACTGGATCCCGCGCGCGATGCGATTCTGCACGTACCGGCGTCAGTCGGCAGCGGTCCAGTGCCGTTGCTCGTCCTGCTGCACGGCGCAGGCGGCCGGGGCGAGCGCCAGTTGCAACGGCAGATCGCGGCGATCGACGCGACCGGCGTGGTCGTTCTGGCGCCTGACTCGCGTGACGGCACCTGGGACGCGATTCGCGGCGACTACGGTCCGGACGTTGCGTTCCTCGATCGCGCGCTCACGCGCGTTTTCGAAACCGTCGCCGTCGATCCGGCGCGCCTCACGATTGGCGGCTTCTCGGACGGCGCGTCGTACGGCTTGTCGCTCGGACTCATCAACGGCGATCTGTTTCCCAAGATCCTGGCGTTCTCACCGGGGTTCGTCATTCAGGGAACGCGTCAAGGCAAACCGCGCGTGTTCATTTCCCACGGCACGGCCGACGACATCCTCCCGATCGATCGCTGCAGTCGCCGCATCGTTCCGGCGCTCAAGACCTACGGCTACGACGTCACCTACCGCGAGTTCGAAGGCGGACACCAGGTGCCGCCGGCGGTCGCCGATGAGGGATTGAAGTGGGTCGCCGGGTAGACGATCACTCGTAGAAGACGGATCGCAGCTCACGTTCGGACGAACCGAGCAGCTTGCCGAGATCGCGTGAAGCGTGCCGGACGCGGGTTGCGGGTGGAGCGGAATCGTCAACGTTTGGCGCTCTCCGGTGGCCAGCGTGCGTATTCAACGCACCTCCGAACTTCTTCGTGTGCTTCGTGCTCTTCGTGGTGAGATCTTGTGCCAGTGCCATTTCCCGACTGGCTCGAGCCCATGGCCGCGACGCTCACTCAGGAGCGCTTCTCGGGGCCCGAATGGATCTTCGAGCGAAAGCTCGACGGCATCCGCGTGCTGGCCTACAAGCAAGGCGCGGAGGTTCGTCTGTTCTCGCGAAACCGGTTGCCGCTGAACGCGTCGTACCCGGCGGTCGTTGAGGCGATCGCGGACCTTCCGGTTCACGACGTGATTCTCGACGGCGAAGCGACGTGGCGGGTGGGGCCGGCTCGGCGCCGGCGATTACCACGTGTTCGATATTCTCTGGCTCGACGGACGCGACCTGACGTCGCTGCCGCTCGACGAACGGCGGCGCGATTCTCGCGCGACTGCCGTTGCGACTGCCGATCGAGCGCGTCGCGGCGCTCGACGACCCGAAACCGTGGGAGCGCGCCTGCGCCGAAGGCTGGGAAGGCGTCATCGCGAAGCGGCGCGACTCGAAGTACGAGCATCGTCGATCGCCGCACTGGCTGAAGATGAAGTGCGAGGCGACGCAGGAACTGGTCGTCGGCGGCTTCACTGACCCGCAAGGCGCGCGCGTCGGCCTCGGCGCGCTGCTCGTCGGGTACTACGACGACGGCGCGACTTCGTGTTTGCCGGGAAAGTTGGCACCGGATTCGACACCAGGATGCTGCTCGAGCTACGCGAGAGGCTGGATCGGCTCGAGATTCCGAAGTCGCCGTTCACGAAGGGGACAGGGTTGCCGCGCGCAGCGCCAACGTTGATCAGCTCGCGGGGCCCCACCCCGCGCTCGTCTGCCGCGGGAGCGCTCGCAGGCTCGCGCTCCGCGGGTGCATTGGGTTCGCCGGAGATCGTCGTGCAGGTCGCGTTCATCGAGTGGACGCCGAACGACAAGCTGCGGCATCCCCGGCTGCTTGGTGTGCGCGCCGACAAGGCCGCGCGCGACGTCATCCGGGAGCACCCGCGTGAGGCGCGAAGCCGCCGAGCGCGCCGCGAGCGGTGGCGAGACGATGCCGCGCGCGAGCTGATGCACGGGATGAACGAGCGCCCGCAGGCGAGCGTAGCGAGCCGTGCGGCGCGCGAGGGTGGGGCCCCGCGGCAAGAGAAGTCACGCATCACGCATCCGGAAAATCCTCTTCCAGACGACGGGATCACGAAGGGCGAGCTCGCGGCGTACTACGACAGCGTGGCGCCGCAGATGGTGCCGCACATGCGCGCCCGACCGGTCACGATGGAGACGATATCCGGCCGGGATCGGCGCGGAAGGGTTCTTCCACAAGGACGTCTCGAAGGGCTTTCCCGCGTGGCTCGAAGCGCGCCGAAGTGCCGAAGAAAGGCGGGACGGTGCATCATCCGCTCGTCATGGACACGCGCTCGCTGCTGTGGATGACGAATCAGAACTGCATCACGCCGCACGTGTGGACGTCGCGCGCGCCGAATCTCGGCCAGCCGGATATCTGCGTCTTCGATCTCGATCCGGCCGACGACGATCAGGACGTGCTGCGGACGGCGGCGCATCGGCCTGCGCGACCTGCTCCTCGAGCTCGGCCTGCCGAGCTGGGTCAAGACGTCCGGCTCGAAGGGCTTTCACATCGTCGTGCCGCTCGACGCCAAGGCGCATTTCGGCGACGTCGCGGGGTTCGCCGGCGCCGTCGGGTCGCTCCTCGTCAAGCGCGATCCGCGGCACCTCACGCAGGAGTTCAGCAAAGCCGACCGCGGCGGCCGCATTTACGTGGATACGGGCCGCAACGGCTACAGCGCGACGTTCGCCGCTGCCTATGCAGTCCGCGCGAAGCCCGGCGCGCCGGTGTCGGCGCCCTGCACGTGGGAGGAAATCGAGCGCGGCGACGTGCAGCCACGTTCGTTCACGCTGCGAAACGATGGGCCCGCGCCTCGCAGCCGTCGGCGACTTATGGGTCGATTTGCCGAAGCGCAAGCGCTCGCTCGCCCGCGCGATCGCGAAGCTGCGCCGCCAGAGTGAATGAGTGTAGGCTACGCACACACTCTCGAGTATTTCCATGCGCACACTACGATTGACGGCCGTCATTCTCGCTCTGCTGACGAGCACCATCGCCGGTCAGGGCCAACAGATCACCGCAGGCGGTCAGCCCGCCGAGCTGCAGATTCGGGCGGCCGGCGAGCGGGCTGTGCGCATCACCCTGAAGCCGATCAGCTTCAAAGAGGATTTCCCGGCAACGCCCGCGGTGGTCGATCGCAAGTACGCCGCGCCCGCGATCAGCGTCCGTGAGGTCACGCGTCCCGTGCAGCGCACGATCGGCGCGCTGGCGGTCGAAGTCCGGGCGAATCCGCTCACCGTCCTCGTCAAGGACGCCGCCGGCCGGCTCGTGCAACAGGTGACGTTCGAGAATGACGGCACGGCGTCGTTCACGCTCGACGATCAGCCGGTGCTCGGCCTGGGCGAAGGCGGTCCTCGACCCGAGGCCGGCACGCCGTGGCGTCAGCAGCCCGTGCAGTTCGATCGGCGCGGCAAGCTCGACACGATGGAGCCGCGCTGGCAGAGCGACATGTACGGCTCACGCAATCCCGTCGCGATGCTGTTCGGCACCGCCGGGTGGGGCCTGTTCGTGGCGTCGCCCTGGGTGCAGGTCGATCTCCGCGACGCGAAGCGCGGCGTCTTCCAACCGTGGCAGCCGCCGGCGGCCGACGCCGGTCCGCAGACGCAGCGCAACCAGCAGCAGAACTCCGTGAAGGGCCGGCCGCCGGTCGACCAGATCGTGCCCGGCCTGTTCGACCTCTTCGTGTTCGACGCCCGCGATCCGCTCAAAGCGCTCAAGGACTTTTCCGCGATCACCGGACCGGCGGCGATGCCGCCGAAGTGGGCGCTCGGTTACATGCAGTCGCACCGCACGCTCGAGGACGAAACGCAGATCCTCGGGATCGTCGACACCTTCCGGTCGAAGCAGATTCCGATCGACGCGGTGATCTATCTCGGCACCGGCTTCTCGCCGCGCGGCTGGAACCGCACGCAGCCCTCGTTCGAGTTCAATCCAGACGTCTTCAAGCGCGAGCCCAAGACCGTCCTGGCCGAGATGCACGCGAAGAACGTGAAGGTCGTCGTCCACATGGTGCCGTGGGATCGCGACAAGCTGCCGACGCTGCACGGCACGATTCCGACAGAAGCCGGACGAAACGCTCGACGCGTCGCACATTCAGACCTACTGGCAGCAGCATCTCGGTCTCGTCAGCGCCGGCATCGACGCGTTCTGGCCGGACGAAGGCGACTGGTTCAATCTCTTCGAACGCATCAAGCGGCATCAGCTCTACTACCAGGGCAGCCTCTCGACGACGCCGAACGTGCGCCCGTGGAGCCTGCAGCGGAACGGCTATCCGGGGATCGCGCAGTGGGGCGGATGGGTGTGGTCGGGCGACACCGAGACGTCGTGGAAGACGCTCGAGGCGCAGATCGCGGTCGGCGTCAACTACTCGCTGAGCATCGCGCCGTACTGGGGCTCGGACATCGGCGGGTTCTATCCGAACAACGAGTTCACGGGCGAGCTCTACGCGCGGTGGCATCAGTTCGCCGCGTTCTGCGGGTCGTTCCGATCGCACGGCCGCACGTGGTGGACGCGCCTGCCGTGGGGCTGGGGCCAGAACGACATGGGCCCGCGCGAGAACGACAACCGCAACACGCCGCTGCCGCCAGGCGACCGCCGCAACATCCTCGCAGTCCGAGATGAACAACCCGGCGATCGAGCCGGTCGCCAAGAAGTACTCGGAGCTCCGGTATCAGTTGATGCCGTACACCTACACGCTGGCCTGGGAGGCGCGCGACGCCGGCCTGCCGCTGATGCGGGCCATGTGGCTGCACTACGCCCACGACGCCCAAGCCCGCGGCCTCGGCGATCAGTTTCTCTGGGGCCGCGACCTGCTGGTCGCGCCCGTGTACACCAAGGGAGCCACCACCCGGGACGTCTACCTCCCATCAGGTGACTGGTACGACTGGTGGACGAACGAAAAGTCGACTGGCGGCCGGCGCGTGACACGCGCCGTCGATCTCGCGACGATGCCCATCTACGTGCGCGCGGGCGGCATCATCCCGGTCGATCCGGTGCGCCAGTACACGGCACAGCCCGTCGAGCGAGCCGACGACGCTGAAGATCTATCGGGGTGCGGACGGGCAGTTCACGCTGTACGAGGACGACGGCACCAGCCAGGAGTACTTGAAGGGTCGCGGAAGCTGGATTCGGATGACGTGGAACGACCGCACGCGTCAGCTCATCCTCGAGCCCGGCGCTCCGCAAGGGGCAACGAACGTCGTCGCCGATCGCCGATTCAAGGTGCAGTTGTTGCCGGAGGGCACGACGAAGGACGTGACGTACTCGGGGAAAAGGACACAGATAACGTTCTGATCCGTTCTCGGTTCTGCGTTCTCGGTTCCGTTCAGGGTTCGGATTCTTTTCTTACCGTCCGCCTTGGTCAGCGTACGGAAATGCACCTCCGCGTACGCCACTCCGCCCGTGTCGTCGAGATTCAGCTCGAAGTCGTAGCCTTCGTCATCGAGGTTGCGGCGAACGTAGTCGACGACGCGAAGCGCCAGCGGGCTCAGTTGATCGCGGTTCTTGTCAGGCTCAGCCAGCAGCGTGACCCAGGCGTCGCGCTGGTCGCGCGACGGCTTCTTGGCCACCTGGAACCCGTTGCGGCACTTTGCCCAGGATGTAGCTGCATAGTTCGTCTTCAGGAAGTCCCTTCACCCGATCCCAGGACTCCACCCATCGTCGCAGTTTCGCGCTCACGTCGAATCGCCTCGTCCGGCTGTCTCGCGTCGCCGGTCGCCCTATTCTGACGGCACGGCGTCGATTCGTGCCAAAAAAAATGCGCAGTGCTCAGCGTTCTGCCTTGACGATTGAGGCGATTTCCGACTGTGGCATGCTTTCGGTGGCGTGAGCGCGTCAACGTCCGTCATCAGTCGCGAGAAACTGATCGCCGCCGTTGAAACGTTTCTCGGCAACAGCGACGCCGAAACACGCGAAGGCCTTCGCGCCGACATCGTGCGCGTGATGGACGAGGCCGGCCCGGGGGCGCTCGTCGCGTTCAACGAGCGCTTTGCCGACGCCGGCACGGACTGGAACTACTATCCGCGCGACCCGCTGGCGCGCGAGATTCATCGTCAGTTGGCGCACCGATTCCTCGGTGACGGCTCGCGCTGCGATGGCCTCGAGCACGCGGCGGCGGTCGCCGGACGGCCCGTCGTGATCTTTGCCAATCACCTCTCGTACTCGGACGCCAACCTCTTCGAGGTCCTCGTCGCGAGGGCGGGCGGCAACGCGCTTTGCGACCGGTTGACGGTCCTGGCTGGACCGAAGGTGTACTCGAGCCTGAGGCGCAGGTTCTCGAGCCTCTGCTTCGGGACCATCAAGGTCGCGCAGAACAACGCGCGGTCGAGCGAGGACGCCGTCATGAGCGTGCGGGACGTCGCGCGCGCCGCGCGGCGATCGATCGAGGTTGCGCACGAGCGCCTGGCGCGCGGCGACGCGCTGCTCCTGTTCGCCGAGGGCACGCGCAGCCGCACGACCGGCATGCAGCAGATGCTGCCCGGCGTGACGCGCTATCTGGATGGGCCCGAGAGCTGGATCCTTCCGGCGTCCATCACCGGAACCGAGGCGATGTTCCCCGTCGGCGAGGACGTGCTCCATAAAGTGCCGATCGTCACGAGCATCGGGCGGCCGATTCCGGCCGGCTGGCTCCGCGAGGTGACCGGTGCCGATCGCCGCCTGATGATCGACGTCATCGGCCTCGCGATCGCCGCGCTCCTCCCCTCTCCGTATCGCGGCGCCTACGGAGACGACGTGACGACACTCGACGAGGCGCGGGCGCTGCTGGCGCGCGCGCCTGACGCGACGGCCTCCTGAAATGGCAGGCGCGCGGTGACGCTGAAGCCGCGACCTTGACCGGCAGATCCCGCCGAGAGTGACGCGGCGTCGCCATACAGGGCGTGCAGCCGCGCACAGAGATTGGCCAGTCCGGTGCCACGGCTGGCTTCGAGCCGCCACTGATCTTCGACGCCGGGGCCGTCGTCTTCGACCTTGATGACGAGCGTCTCGGCGCGACGGTGCACGCTGACCCGCACCAGGCCATGTCCGCCGGGGCCGGCGAGCCCGTGCCTGAGCGCGTTCTCTGCGAGCGGAAGAATCAGGAGCGGAGGCACCCGCGCGCCAGCGACGTCGGGCGGCATTTCGATCACGGTTTGCAGACGATCGCCAAAGCGGGCGCGCTGGACGGAAAAGAACGTCTCGACGAGCGCGATCTCTTCCGAGATGGTGTGATTTTCGGCCCGTCGCTCGACGACCTGCCGCAACAACGCACGCGTACCGCAGATGAGATGCCTGGCCTCGTCGGGGCGCGCGTCGCGCACGAGCGACTCGATGGCGTCGAGGCTGTTGAGCAGGAAGTGCGGCTGGAGCCGCGCGTCGAGCGAGACCAGACGCGCCTCCGCCAGATGCTCTTTGAACCGGATCGCGGCGTCGTCCCGGTCCCGCCAGCGCTGGTGCAGAACGAAGCCGAGGCCGGACGCCGCGACCGCGCCGTAGGCGACCGTTTCGGCCAGGAGCCAGCCCCTGGGCCGATCCGGCCCTGCGACCAGTGACACCAACCCTCCGTGGAGGAGGATGACCGGGACCAGCGATCAGCGCGTGCGCCACGACTGCCGCGAGACGCTCAGGCACGCCCACGCCGCACTCAGCCGCCAGAGCGCGACCGTCAGCGGCACCCACAGGAGGCGAGAAGGCCAGGTGCCAGGCGATCGATCGATTGCCTGAGGCCGGATCGCCCGGCAGGCGTTCCGACGCCACCAGACATCTGCGGTGGACGCCGACGCCGATCGACAGCCAGAACAATAGCGCGGCGACCCAATGGATCCATCGGATAGGCATGGCTGTTCTGTGTGCGGTGCCGCGCTACTACAGACGGGCCAGACCCGCATCTGGTTTCCTGACCGCAAACGAACGAACTGGGACCAACTTGTGCGAATTCGCGCCGTGACGAATGGCGTCGACTCGCACTGCCGGTCACAATCCGGTCACGACCAGAGCCGTTTTCAGGTGATGAGGTTTTTGGAGAAGCCCGGCTCCCCGGACTAGGCTTGACGAGTGAAGATCGCCGAGACGGACATCCCTGGCCTGCCAGACACGATCGAGGCCAGGCTGCGCGCCGCCGCCGACGTGCTGGAGCGGGTCGCGGCCGACCGAAGCGCGCTGGACGCGCTGCCGGAGGCCGATCGCGAACGGCTGCTCAAGGCGATCGCCGCGGTCTACAGCCCCGATCGTCATGAGCGGCGGCGGATGGTCAAGGCGGCAGCGCGCGAGAAACGGGCCGCACGGGCGCGGCGCGACGACGCGATCCTGGCCGCGTCGTCGATCAGGACGCTCCATCGCAAGGCGCCAATCAATACGCCGAACGTGTTTCCGCCGCCGGACTTCACGCCGGGCGACCGTCACCAGGACGAGATCGCAGACCATGCCGCCGGTGCGCCGCGCGAGGCGATCGACTCCCGGCATTGCTACGTCTGCAAGGAGCAGTACTCACGGCTCCATGCCTTCTACGATCAGCTGTGTCCGGACTGCGCGGCGTTCAACTTCACGAAACGCACCGAGCTGGCCGACCTGCGCGGCCGGGTGGCGCTGCTGACCGGCGGCCGCGTCAAGATCGGCTACCAGGCCGGGCTGAAGCTGCTGCGCTGCTGGCGCTCACCTCATCGTGACCACCAGATTTCCACGCGACTCGGCGATGCGTTATGCGCGCGAGCCCGACTTCGCCGAGTGGAGCGACCGGCTGGAGATCTTCGGTCTCGATCTGCGCCACACGCCGAGTGTCGAATCGTTCTGCCATCAGCTGCTGACGACACGCAGCCGGCTCGACTTCATCGTCAACAACGCCTGCCAGACGGTGCGGCGGCCGCCCGATTTCTACGCGCACATGATGGCGGCGGAAACCGCGGCGCTCGACGCGATGCCGGCGCACGTCGCGGAAGATCGTCGGCACGTACGAGGGGCTGCGCGGATACCACATGCTGCCAGAGACGAGTCCCGCGCAAGAGACGCGCCTCGCCGCGGGCCGACGGCGCGCGGCGATCGCCGGACTGACCCACGCGGCCGAGCTCTCGCAGGTCCCGTTGCTGCCGGAAGAGCTGCTCGCGCAGAAGGATCTCTTCCCGGAAGGGCAGCTCGATCAGGACCTGCAGCAGGTGGACCTGCGCGGCCGCAATTCGTGGCGGCTCGCTGCTGGCGGAGGTGTCCTCGGTCGAACTGCTCGAAGTGCAACTGGTGAATGCCGTCGCGCCGTTCGTCCTCAACGCCCGGCTGAAGCCGCTGATGCTGCGCACGCCCAACCGCGACAAGCACATCGTCAACGTGTCGGCGGTCGAAGGGCAGTTCTATCGAAACTTCAAGACGACCCGGCATCCGCACACGAACATGGCGAAGGCGGCGCTGAACATGATGACGCGCACGTCGGCCACCGACTATCAGCACGATGGCATCCACATGAACAGCGTGGACACCGGCTGGGTGACCGACGAGGATCCGGTGGAGATCGCCAGGCGGAAAACCGCCGAGCACCGGTTTCATCCGCCGCTGGACATCGTCGATGGCGCCGCCCGAATCGTCGATCCGATCATCGACGGGGTCAACACCGGCACTCACGTGTGGGGACAGTTCCTGAAGGACTACCGGCCGACCGACTGGTAAGGGCCCGTCAGGGCTGGCCCTAAAGCGAACCGGCGGCTGGGGGCCGGCGTCCAAACACA
Organism: uncultured Acidobacteriota bacterium; assembly: GCA_963816795.1. GTDB lineage: Bacteria > Acidobacteriota > Vicinamibacteria > Vicinamibacterales > SCN-69-37 > CAWFLT01. The sequence continues at coordinate 406,218 of CAWFLT010000017.1, forward strand.
TGTCCCCGCGTCCAGGGTCTTGGAGGTGCATATGCGTCTGTTGAGGACCGTCGCCGGCGTCGTCATCGGAGTCGTTCTCGCCTCGGGCTCGATGGTGGCCAGCGATCCCATCGGGGTGATCGCGATCCTCACCAAGGTCCAGATGGAACCCAACGACCAGGCGCCTGAGCGCATCAAGCTGTGGGGAGCGTTTTCGGTGCCGACGCCGGGAGGCGGCGTTCACCGAAACCCAGCGCGCAAGGGGGTCACGTACTTCAAGCTGACGCCAGGACGCGAAGCTGAGATTCGCAACGAGTGGGCCGACCTGAAGGCGATGGCTGGGACGGGCCGAGCCGTAGGATTCGGCAGCTTCTGGGTGCCGGCCAACGACCCGGCGCGCCCGGGTCTGCACGTTGCGGCCGAGGTGCGAGTCTACGCGGAAGACGCCGCCGCCGTCGCGATGCCGTATCCCACGAACATCGGCATCCAGCGGCTCGGGACCTATCCCGCTGATGTGATCGCCGAACTGAGAACGGTACTCGGCAAAAAACCTTCACCATGAAGACCTGAAGCGCGTGAAGACGCTTTGGGCAACCGGGACCCGCTTCACGTCCTTCGCACGCCGGACCCGTCGTAGCGCCGCCGAATCGAGGTCCGTGGTTGACGCGGCCACAGCCCAAGCGTATTGCGCGCCATGGCGGCGGCGGTGAGAGATCGGCGAGGATAGTGTCCAGCGCGTCATGGTTCAGCGAGCTCGGCCGTCGGTCCGCCGCATCCAGGTTGCCTCGCCGATCTTTGCGGCGATTGGCATCGCGATCGTGGCGACGAGCTCGATCTCGGCGTGGGGCCTGCAAGGCCATCGGTTGGTCGCGAGGGTCGCCGAGACGCGCCTGACCGCAGTCGCGAAGCAGAACGTCACCTGGCTGCTCGATGGTCGCAGCGCCGCCGATGTCTCCAGTTGGGCCGACGACTACCTCGGCGGCAACTATCAGACCTCGTTCTGGCACTACGTGAACATCCCGCCCGATGCGGCCGCTTACGATCGAGATCGAGATTGTCCCCGGCAGCCCAACGTCGCTGCGGGCGCGCGCAACGATCGTTGGCGCGACTGCATCGTGGACAGGATCCCCTACAACCTGGAGCGCCTGGGCAACGCGTCGCTCGATCGGGCCGACCGCGCAATCGCGCTGAAGTTCCTGGTCCACTTCGTCGGCGACTTGCACCAGCCCTTCCACGCGCTGGGCGTCGAACGCGGCGGCAACGGCATTCTCGTGACCGTGTTCGGCTCGCCAACCTGCGGCGGTACGCCAGCGGCCCCGACGCCGTGCAATTTGCACGGTGTGTGGGATTCCTCACTCATTTCCCACCGGAAGCTTCAGGATGCGGAGTACCTCGCGCTCCTCGAACAGGTCATCGTGGCCAAACAGCTCGCCGCCCGGCCGGCCGGAACGCCGCCGGACTGGGCGATGGAATCGGTGGCGCTCTCGAAGGCCGCGCTGCTGCCTCAGCAGGGGATCGTCGACGAGAAGGTACTTTCAGGCTCAGATTGCCGTCGTCGACGAACGGCTCGCGCTGGCGGGATTGAGACTGGCAGCCCTCCTGAACACGACACTGACCGTTCTCCCGCCCGGGAAGTGATCTGGATGTCGTTTCCCGAGACGTTCTCGACCGCGCGTCTGACCGCGGCGCGCCTGACCGCCGAACATCTTCCTGAGCTCATCCGCATGCATTGCGATGCCGACGTGATGCAGCATCTCGGCGGACTTCGGGATCGAGCGCAGACCGAGGATTACCTGGCGAGAAATCTGCGGCATTGGGACCAGTACGGGTTCGGCCTCTGGATCCTGTCCGACGCCGCCGGAAACGGCGACCCGGTTGGCCGCGCGGTGCTGCGCCACGCACTCATTGAGGGCACCGACGAGGTCGAGGTCGGCTACGCGTTCTATCGGCCGTTCTGGGGCCGCGGCCTGGCGAGCGAGATCACCGCTGCCTGCCTCGACCACGCCCGCGACGACCTCGGCCTCGACGAGATCGTCGCGATCACGAGCCGGCCGAATACCGCCTCGCAGCACGTGTTGCAGAAGGCAGGCCTTCGCTTCGATCGCGAGTTCCTCTACGAGGGCGGGACAGCGCTGTTGTTTCGACGGCCGCTCCTGTGAACGGGACGCTTGGCGCAGGCGCGGCTCTCCTCGTGCGATAGCCCTGCCGTGCCGATAAGCTTGGGAACCATGCGTCCCCACGGTCCGGAACGCATCGACACCGAACGGCTGGTCATCAGGCGCCCGCGCCCGTCGGACGCGGCCGCTATCCTGGCTCGCTATGCGAGCGACCAGGAGGTCACGCGTTACCTCGGTTGGCCCACTCACGTGTCGATCGACGACACCCGCGCGTTCTTGAAGTTCAGCGACATCGAGTGGAAGCGTTGGATGGTTGGTCCGTACCTGGTCGAGTCGCGAGACGGCCGGCTGGTCGGGAGCACCGGGTTGTCACTCGAAACACCGTACCGCGCATCAACGGGCTACGTCATTACTCGAGACGAGTGGGGCGCGGGGATCGCGACGGAAGCATTGCAAACCATGGTCGTCGTCGCACAGTCGATGGCGGTCCGTCGCTTGTACGCCATCTGTCACATCGAGCATCGGGCCTCCGCCCACGTGCTGGAAAAATGCGGGTTTCGCTGCGAGGGCGTGCTGCGAAAGTACGCTGAATTCCCGAACCTTTCTCCCCGCGAGCCGCAGGACGTCCTGTGCTACGCGCGGGTGGAGTGACCCGATCACGTTGAAGGTTTTTGGGACACGTCGCGAACCGAAGGTACACTGGTGTGTGCCCGACTAGCGCGCCTTGAGTCCATGATCGCCTTCAACAAAATCAGCAAGCAGTACGGCAAGCAGATCCTCTTCGTCGACACGTCGTTCCAGCTCAACCCTGGAGAGAAGGTCGGCCTGGTCGGACCCAACGGCTCCGGCAAGACCACGCTGTTCCGGATGATCGTCGGCGAGGAGTCACCGGACGACGGCGACGTGACGATGCCGAAGAAGCTGACCGTGGGCTACTTCCGGCAGGACGTCGAAGAGATGGCCGGTCGTTCGGTGATCGACGAAGTGATCGCCGGCAGCGGCCGGTTGGGCACGCTGCATCACGAGCTGGAGCATCTGCAACAGGCAATGGCCGATCCCGGCAAAGCCGGCGAGATGGACACCATCCTGGAGCGCTTCGGCGAAGTGCAGGAAGAGTACGAGCATCTCGGCGGGTACGCGCTCGAGAGTCAGGCGCGCGAGGTGCTGCACGGTCTCGGATTCGACGACAGCGCCATCGACGGCGACGTCGGCGCGCTGTCGGGCGGCTGGAAGATGCGCGTCGCGATGGCGCGCGCGCTCCTCGGCAAGCCTGATGTCCTCCTGATGGACGAACCCACCAACCACCTGGACATCGAGTCCATCGTCTGGCTCGAGGCCTTCCTGAAATCACTGCCGGGATCGCTGCTGATGACGTCGCACGACCGTGACTTCATGAACCGGACCGTGACGAAGATCGCCGAAATCGACGATGGCGAGATCACGGTGTACTCCGGCAATTACGATTTCTACGAGCGCGAACGCGCCCTGCGCGAAGCCAACCGCGAGGCCGCCTACGCGCGCCAGCAGGCGATGCTGGCCAAGGAACAACGGTTCATCGATCGCTTCGCCGCCAACGCCGCCAAGGCCGCGCAGGTGCAGAGCCGCGTCAAGGCGCTCGACAAGATCGAAAAGATCGAATTGCCGAAGAAGCGGCGCATCGTGAAGTTCGAATTCCGGCAGCCGCCGCGGTCGGGAGACGACGTCGTCGCGGTCGAGCGCGTCAGCAAGCGCTACGGCCAGCGCGTGGTCTACGACAACTTCAATCTCAACGTGCAGAGAGGCCAGCGCTGGGCGGTGATGGGACGCAACGGCGCCGGCAAGACGACGCTGCTGCGGATGATCGCGGGGGCGACGTCGCCCGACGAGGGCACGATCAAGCTCGGCGCGAGTCTCCGCACCGGCTACTTCGCGCAGCAGGCGCTGCAGTTGCTCAGCGCCGACCTCACGGTCTGGGAACAGATGCAGCAGGACTTCCCGCACGAGTCGGTCGGTGTGCTGCGCAACCTGCTCGGCGCGTTTCAGTTCTCCGGCGACGAGATCGACAAGCAGATTCGATCGCTGTCAGGTGGGGAGCGCACCCGGTTGGTGATGGCCCGGATGCTCCTCTATCCGCCGAACTTCATGATTCTCGACGAGCCGACCAACCACCTCGATCTGGCGACGAAAGACATGCTGATCGAAGCGCTCCGCGAGTTCGAGGGCACGATGATTTTCGTCTCGCACGACCGCGCTTTCCTGCGCGGCCTTGCGAATCGCGTGCTCGAGCTCGGCGGCGAGAGCGGCGTCGATCGGACGCCGGTCGTGTTTCCCGGATCGTATGCCGAGTACGTCGAGCGTACCGGCCACGAGGCGCCGGGCGTGCACGGCTAGTGCCGTTCCAACTTAATGCACCTATGCCGAACAGCCTCACTCCAACAACATCGCCAGTCGAGGGGACGTTGCCTCTTGGCGGAGCAAGTTGGAACGGCGCTAGGCGACCGGATGGAGGCGCACGTTCACGATCTCGCGGAAACAATCTGGCGATACCACCACATGGATCACCGGTTGGCGCCGGCGGGCGCGATTCTGGTGCTGTGCAGTCACGACAAGGCGGTCGCCGAGCGAGGCGCGCAGTTATGGCTGGAGGGCTGGGCGCCGGTGCTGATCTTCTCGGGGGGCCTCGGCGCAATCACCAGGCATCTCTGGAGTGAACCGGAAGCCGATCAGTTCGCGCGCATCGCCACCGCCATGGGCGTGCCCGCCGACCGGATTCTGATCGAGAACCGATCGACGAACACGGGCGAGAACGTGCGGTTCACGCGCGCCCTCCTGGCCGAGCGCGGTGTCGACCCGTCCAGCTTCATCGTCGTCCAGAAGCCGTACATGGAGCGCCGGAGCTATGCGACGTTCCGCCAGTTCTGGCCCGAGAAGCCCGTGGTGGTGACGTCTCCCCAGGTGTCGTTCGACGAGTACCTGGCGGCCTACACGAACGCCGCCCTCTCGAAGGAGGACGTCATCGGCATCATGGTCGGCGACCTGCAACGCGTCCGGGTCTATCCCGCGAAGGGATTTCAGATCGAGCAGGAGATCCCGGACGATGTGTGGGCGGCGTACGAGGAACTCGTCCGGTTGGGATACACGAAGTACCTCGTTCGCGAGTGACCGCCAGCGCTTCAGGAAGCAGGACCCTTCCTATCCTCGGCCGGGTGCAGGCGATAGCGCCGGCCCGTGTCAACGCGCTACCATTTCCTGGATGACGAACGCACCTGCCGGCGCCGCCGCGAAGCACCTGACGCTCGACGAGCTCGAAGCCGGCCTCGCCACATTCATGGCTTCACCGCGTGATCGCGGAGCGGTCGAGCTCATCGTCAGGCGTCCGGCCGTCAATGCCCGCGAGGTCGTCACCGAGGCGGAGCTCGATCTGGTCGAGGGACTCGTTGGCGACACGTGGAGCGCCCGCGGCAGCTCGCGCACGCCGGACGGGCGCCGGCACCCTGACATGCAACTCACCCTCATGAATTCGCGGGTGATCGCGTTGCTTGCGCAGCACCGGGAGCGCTGGCCGCTCGCCGGGGACCAGTTCTACGTCGATTTCGATTTGAGCGCTGAGAACCTGCCGCCGGGCACGCAATTGGCGATGGGCACAGCGATTGTCGAGGTCACCGCGCAGCCGCACACGGGCTGCGGCAAGTTCGTCGAACGTTTCGGCGTCGACGCCATGAAGTTCGTCAACGGCACGCGCGGCCGCGCGCTGTCGCTGCGCGGCATCAACGCGCGCGTCGTTCAGCCCGGGCGGGTTCGTACTGGTGACGTCGTGGCGAAAATCGCGTGACCGGATCCGCCCATCATCCGTTCCCAAGGTAGTGTCAGGGCCAGTCCGCTGGCCCTTAGCCGCGGAGTCGACATGCGTCTGTTTCTGACCGCCATCGTTCTGACGGCGCTGAGCGCCCAGACGCCGGGCCAGCTCACCATCCGGCCGCAGATTTCGGACACTCGGGGCCTCGCCGATTTCGATCTCGACGGCAACGGCGGCTGGCGCGTCGCCGGATCCGTCCTCGTGCTCGACAAGGCCGGTGTCCCGGGCGGGCCGATTCGTCGCCCGGCCGCGATCGCCGTACTGAAGAGCGATCCCGTCGGCGACTTCACGTTCACGGTCGAGATGCGATCGACTGCGCCGGTGGATCTCGCGGTGCGCGACGTCCTGCTCATCTTCGGCTATCAGTCGCCGACGCGCTTCTACTACGTGCACCTCGCCGCGAAGACCGATGCCGTGCACAACGGCATCTTCGTCGTCGACAACGCCGATCGCCGGCGCCTCGATCCGCAGACGTCGACCGGCCGGTTGACTGATCAGGCGTGGCATCGGCTCCGTCTCGAACGGCGCGTCTCGACCGGGAGCATCGCCGTGTACTTCGACGATGACCCGGCCCCGGTGCTGTCGGTGACGGACACGACGATCCTGGCGGGACGCGTGGGCGTCGGATCGTTCGACGAGACGGGTGAGTATCGCTCGCTTGAATTGAAGGGCGCGCCGGCGAAGGACGCCATCGCGGCGCCGCCACCAGTGGCGTCAGGTCCGCCAGACGGCACTCCGGAACCGAGCCTGCTCGGCGAGTTCCTCGACGACTACGGCGGCAGCTACTCGATCACCGCCAGCGAGTGGCGGCATGGGCGCGCGCGCTATCGCATCACGCGGTGGCGGAGCGACCAGCAGTATCTGATTGCGCAGAATGACGCCGGCAACCCAAGCGAGCCGGCCTCTGGACTCGAATCGACTGGGTCAAACTGAGTGGCATGGCGCCATATGTGTGGGGCTTTTGCATGAGCGCGTTCAAGGCGCCAACCGCCGAGGCCGCCGAGGCCGTGCAGGTGGCCAAACGCGAGAGCCCGAAAACCGGCTGCAACGGATTCCCGTTTTCCCGGATGCGATCTGCGGCGACATTTCTTCGCTAGCGGTCCAGATGTCCCACGCGCCCAAGAGCCGGCCGGACGTCTCGTTTTCCGAGGCGTGCTCACTCGTCGAGACGATCCTGAACGGTGACAGCCGCCAGCGGATTCTCGAAACCGTGGCGGTCGATGGCGCGTTCGGCCTGGCGCTATCGCGTCTCCGCGAGCGCATGCGCACGCATGTCTGGCAAGTGGGTCCACGGCAGATTCGGCTCGGGCGGCTCGTCGCCCAGTACGATCAACGCGCGCGCGAAGGCGGGTTTCACCTGCTGCACGATTGGGACGGCAAAGCCGACCGCGTCAACGAAGACATCATTCCTGTGGACGTCCTGCATTTCCTCGGCGTGAAGCGCGGCCAGGACGACTACGACTCGACCTCGGCGGCCATCCTGCTCGACTACTACCTGCTCTATGTGTTGACGCTCATGTCGCTGGCGATCTGGGACGACGGCGACGCGGACGCCAACCTCGACCGGCTCGATGCGATGGTTCGCGAGCTCTCCGGTCCGGGCGGCAGCGGTCAGCGGTTCGTGGACGACGCCGAGACGCTCTTCCTGCTGGCCGGTTCGCACTACGAGCTCGCTGATCACGGCTACGACGCGCTGTTGACGCGTGTGCGCACCCTGAACGCGGCGCATCAGCTCAAAATCGCGCTTGGTCACGCCGCCGGGCTGGGCAGCCACCTCAGGTTCGGATTCGAAGCCACCTACGGCAAGAGTGTCGCGGCGATGCGTGCGGACAACGTCGTCGACTATCCGTGGCTGCTGTTCTCGCTGTCGACGTTGATCGACGAGTACGCAAGGATCGCCGACGCCGCCGGGCCGACCCTTCACCGGGGGCGCATTGTGGAGGCCTTGTTCAACGGGCTGTCGGCCGACGTCGAGGCGTTCCTTGGCGAGGCGCCGCCCGCTCTGGTTTCCCTCGGGGAGGAGCACGCGCGTTTCGCGGAGGCCTTCGCACAGCATCGGGCGAGCCTGACGACCGACTTCGAGCGGCTGCGCCCGGCCGGCGACCGGTACTCGCCGTTCTCGTTCTTCTTCAACTTCTCGCAGAACGTCATCAAGGGCGCGGTGGTTGACGCGCTGCTGTGGGGATCGCCGTGGACGATTTCCCTGAATGACCTGTTGACCGGCCTGCCGCCAGACGACGACCGCGCCGGCGCCAAGGAGAAGCTGGCGCGCATCCTGATGGCCTACGCCCGATCGAGTCCGGACCGCGTCCGCGGACGCCTGATGCCAGCCATCGTCTATGACCCGGGACCGGAGAAGACGACCTCGGGGGTCGTTTTTCGGATTCTCGTAAAACGACCCCCGAGGTCTTTTATCATCACCGTCGATGCGACACACCCGTGTCGTCGTCCTCGCGGGTCTGGCGACGCTTGCCATCGCCATCGGGCTTCCGGTGCGCGCGCAGTTGCCCTTCGCGGCCCCCAAGGCGTCCGGCCAGACCGTGACCCCGGTGTTCGAAGGCTGGTATCGCAACCCGGACGGCACCTTCAGCATCTCGTTCGGGTACTTCAATCGCAACGCCGAGGAAGTCGTCGACGTTCCGATTGGTCCCAACAACTTCATCGAGCCCGGTGATCAGAATCAGGGACAACCGACAGAGTTTCAGCCTCGGCGCCACTGGGGCGTCTTCGCCGTCAAGGTGCCGGCCGACTTCGGCGAGAAGACGGTGACGTGGACGCTGAAGCTGCGCGGGACGTCGTATGCGATTCCCGGCAACCTCAAGACGAATTGGCAGATCGACGCCCTCGAGGGTGAAGCCGGATCCGGCAACACACCGCCGGCGTTGAAGTTCGATGCGAACGCGCCGGAAGGCAGCGGCCCATTCGGCATCACTGCCGGGCCGCTCACCGCGACTGTCGGCAAGCCGCTGCAATTGAACGTCTGGGCGCGCGACGACGGCAAAGCGTCGACGAGCGTGGCAAGCGCCGGGCGCGGTGCCGCGCCTGTCGCGCTGGCCTGGTTCAAGCACCAGGGGCCCGGCAAAGTGACGTTCGATCCGCCGACGGGACGCGCCGCCGCCGCCGGGGCGCAAGCGACGACGAACGCGACGTTCAGCGAACCGGGCAGCTATATCGTGCGCGTGCGCGCCAACGACGCGTCCGGCGTCGCCAATGCGGGGCACGCGCAGTGCTGCTGGTCGAACGGGTTCGTGAAAGTGACGGTCGGAAAACAAGAATGACCGTCCGCAGGCGAACGTAGTGAGCCGTCGCGGACGCTGCGAGCGGGGGTGGGGCCCCGCGAGCGTAAATAAAGATGACCGTCCGCAGGCGACTGCCTGTCGTTGAGAGGAGCGCGCGATGATCGGGACACGAACGACGCATCGCTTGGCGGGAACGTTGTTGGCCGGCGGGCTGACGCTGGCGATCGTATCGGCCGCTCAGAGTCCTTCCAGTCCGCCGGCACCATCTGGTCAGGCGCCGACCTTCACCAAAGACGTGGCGCCGATCTTCCAGCAGAAATGCCAGGTCTGCCATCAGCCGAACTCGATCGCGCCGATGTCGCTCATCACCTACGAAGAAGCGCGCAAGTTTGCCACGCGCATCAGGACGCGCGTTCGAGCACGGGTCATGCCGCCGTGGCACATCGACAAGACGATCGGCGTCCGCGAGTTCAAGAACGATCGGAGCCTGACCGACCAGCAGATCGAAACCATCGCCAGCTGGGTCGACGCGGGAGCGCCACAGGGCGATCCCAAAGACATGCCGCCGCCGGTCACGTTTCCCGATCCGACCGGATGGCAACTGGCCGCGCAGTTCGGCGAGCCCGATCTGGTCATCAAGTCGCCGCCGTACACGCTGGCGGCGCGGACGCAGGACAAGTGGTTCCGTCCAGTCAGCGAGACCGGCCTCACCGAGCCACGCTGGGTGCGTGCGATCGAGATCAAGCCGTCCTATCCGGACGGCCGGCGGATCGTTCACCACGTGCTCACGACGTTGCAGCAGGGCGAAGAGGGCGTGACCGGCCTGGCGCACAGCGCGCACGACGTGCAGACCAACGCCGGGCTGTTCATGGAATGGGCGGTCGGCAAGGTCGGCGAGGTCTTCGCCGCCGACGCCGGCAAGCTGATGCTGCCCGGCTCGCGGATCCGGTGGGAGATCCACATGTTCGCCGTCGGCGAGGAGATCAAGAACAACCAGGTCGAGCTCGGGATCTACTTTTATCCGAAGGGCGTGGTCCCGAAACACCGGACCGTGCTGAGGATGTTCGACGTCAGTCGCGGGTCGGAGCTCGACATTCCGCCGGGCGAAGTCGCGATGACGCAGAACTTCTTCGTGATGCAAGCGCCTGCCCGGATCGAGAACTTTCAGCCGCACATGCACATGCGCGGCAAGGCGATGTCACTCGAAGCGATCTACCCCGACGGCCGCAAAGAAGTGTTGAGCGCGGTCAACAACTTCCAGTGGAACTGGCACGTGAACTACATCTACGCCGACCACACCGCGCCGCTCCTCCCCAAAGGGACGGTGCTCGTCTTCACCGCGTGGCACGACAACACGGCCGCCAATCCGAACAACCCGGATCCGAAACAATGGGTCGGTTGGGGCGATCGCACGGTGGACGAGATGGCGCACGCCTGGGTGGACGTGACGTACCTCAATCAGGACGAGTTCGACCGGATTCTTGCAGCGCGGAAAGCGAAGAAATGACCTCGGGAGTCGTTTCGCGCTCGGTCGGAAACCCGAGTTTCCTCTCTGCCGTTTTGGAAACTCGGGGTTCCATTTCCACGCGAAACGACTCCCGAGGTCATTTCCCCTTCAGCCACACCAGCCCGCCGCTGACCGTGCCTGACAGGACGTCGAGCCGGCCGTCGCCGTCGAGATCGGCAACGGCCGGCGGCGGACATCGGCGGCAGCGCGAGCGCGAACTCCGGCACCTCGACGAATCTCGGCGCCGTCCGGGTGCCGGCGTTGCGATAGAGCGCGGCGCCGCCGTTCTCGCGGCCGACCAGCAGATCGAGCACGCCGTCGCCCGTGAGATCCACGAGCGCCGGCGTGCTCCGCCGGCCCGACTCGGAGATCGTCCAGCCGTTCGGACACCAGCGTGAACTTCGGCGCCTTCGACCGATCCGTCGTTGCGATAGAACGCGATCGCGCCGGTGGCCTGGCCGACGAGCAGATCGAGATCGCGATCGCCGTCGATATCAGCCAGCACCGGCGTCGCCGACGCGACGCGCGGCGGCCGAATTGTCGCCGCCGGCATCCTCAACCCAGTTCGCCTCCCGCGCCGTGCCCTGTTGCGGAAGAACCTGATGTCCTGATTCCAGGTGCCGACGAGCATGTCCAGATCGCCGTCGCCGTCGAGGTCGCCGAACGCCGGCGCCAGGTGAAACGCGTCCACCAGCTTCAGCGACTGACTCCTGCCGAAACGCCGGCGCCTTCGCCGTGCCGTCGTTCATGAACACCGTCAGCCGCCCGGCGTCGCCCTGCGCCGGATCGATCTTGTTGCCGACGACGAGATCCAGGTCGCCGTCGCCGTCGAGATCGACCAGCGCCGGCATCGTCTCGCTGCCGAGATCGATGCCGTTGAGAAGCCGCGTCGTCCGCAGCTCGAGGCGATCCGCGGCGGTCCGCTCCCAGAAATAGAAATTGTCCGCCGCCGTCGCCACCGGATTGAACGAGCCGCCGATGACGCCCATCAGAAAATCGAGGTCGCCGTCGGAGTCCAGGTCGACCGGCACCGGCGCGTTGTAGCCGCTCGTGCGCGTGCTCGTCTGCGCATACGGCAGCAGGCACCGGCTCGACCTGGAACGACGGCGTGCTGCACGTCCGCCCGATGTTCTGGATCAGGAGCACGCCCGCCTCGAAGAAGTCGCCCCAGAACAGATCGAGATCCCTGTCGCCGTCGAAGTCAGCAAAGGCGAGCGCGTTCGCGCCGTGGCGCGTCGTCGGCCCCGAGCCTCCGCCGTCCGCATCGCCGCCGCCGCCGATGATCTCGATGTCCTCGAAGTGATCGGTGATGAAAGGCGAACTCGCGCCGACCCGGGCGCGTCCGCTTCGTACCGCGTGACCGTGGCCCTCGACGCGGCCGATGAAGAAATCGAGCCGGCTGTCGCAGTCGAGATCGACGATGGCGGGAATGTTCTGACGATCGAGGAAGAGCAGCTGGCCGTCGGTGTCGCTGGAGCGGCGCCGCCGGCTTCGAACTTCGCGGCCTGTCTTGCGCGCCGACGTTCCGGTACCAGCGGATGTTGCTGAACGGCTGCTCGCCAAGCAGGTCGACGTCGCCGTCGGCGTCGAGATCGACGAAGCGATACCACTCGCCGACCTCGAGGTTCTGATAGCGGTCGGTGCGCCACTCGTACCTCGGCGCCGCCGGTTTGCCGGTGTTCTCGAAGAACCAGATGACGTTGCGAGTATTCCTGCACGAACAGATCGAGGTCGCCGTCGGCGTCGATGTCGACGAACTGCGGCCGCGGCACGTCGAGGCCGCCGAGAAAGGGCAGCGCGAACGGCTGGCCGGCGTCGTCGAGCACGGCGAACGGCGCGATCGCGCGCTCGAAGGCGGGCGGCGACTGCCACAGCTGTCCCGAGCGCCGTCTTGACCACCGGAGCCTTGGCGAAGGTGGTCGAGGGGCGCCAGCGACGCCGACAGCCCGATGGCGGCGACTGCCAGGGCCGGAACGTGGCGATCACTTCCGCGCGCGCGCTCCCATGCCCGTCAGGTTCTTGCCCAGCTGGAATCGCCTTCTCGACCTTGCGCGTCTGCGACGTTGACGATCGACGAGCGCCGCCGTGCCGTCCGCCCGGCATCGCGTGTCCGGCATGCGCCGGATCGGCCATGTGGTCCATCTTGTTGTTGTTCGTGACGAACGCGGTCCGGCCGTCCGGCGAGAACACGATCTGATGCGGTTGCTTCAAGCTGTCGTCCTTGATGCGCGCCGATCTCCGTCCAGCTTGTCGTCGACGAGGATCACGATCTCGTTCGTGCTCTTGACCGGCACCCAGACGGACCGTTCGTCCGGCGTGAAGATCGGATCGAACGCCATCTTGCCGACGTCGATCGTCTTCACGAGGCGCGGCTTGCGCCGGCTGCGGCCAGGTCGAAGACCAGGAGCTGACCGGAGATCTCCGCGGTGCCCACGAGCGTCTTGCCGTCGCGCGACATCGCGAACTGCACGAGCGAATGCGTCGGGCCGGCGACGTTGGTGACCTCGACGCGGTCATCCGCAAGCGCGATGCTGGCGATCTGGTTCACGCCCAGGCTGCCCGTGTAGGCGTACGCTCGCCGTCGTCGCGACCGGGTGCGGCCGCGGAAAGAGCACGTCCAGCTCCTCGCCCTTCATCGTCGTCCGGTCGGACGATCGCGATCCGCTTCGGCGGATTGACGGCGCTCATCGACCGGCTGACGACGAGGCGATCTGGCGGCGCCAGCGCGAGCATGCCCGGCGTCTCCATCTCGAACTGGCCCGACGATCGCGATCCTGCCGATCGAACTTCACGACGCGATTGGCGCCGATGAGCGAGACGTACCAGTGCGACGCCGTCCGGCTCGACGACGACGTAGTGCGGCTTGGCGGTGGCCGGAAAGCCGAGCTTCTGCAGGTCGATCGTCCGCACGACGTGCTTCGCCGCGCATGTCGACGACCGCGATCTTCGCGTCGTCCTGAATGCAGACGTAGAGCGCGTCAGCTGGCTGACGGCCTGATCTCCGGCGATCTGGCCCGAGCCGGTCGACGACCGGCGCGCTCCAGACCCGAGGCGCCCTGCGAGGACGCGCGGCCAGCGCGAGCACGACCGCGCGAACCGTCCTCATCATCTGTCCGCCGTCTTCACGACGAACAGCCCCTGCTCGATGCTGCTCACGATGATCGTGCCGCTCTTGAAGAACGGATAGACGCTCCAGGCGCCGTTGAAGCCGGCGGTGTTCGGGTGGAACGGCGCGGTGTCGAAGTACGCGATCTCCTTCGGGTTGACCGGATCCTTGATGGTGAGCACGCGCAGGCCGGCGCGGTAGTTCGCCTGATACATCAGGTCGCCCTTGATGTACAGGTTGTGATCGGACGCCGCGGTCGTCGCCCATGTGCTCCTTGACGAGCCGCGGGTTCTCGAGATCCGAGAGGTCCCAGATCAGCGTCCGCGTCTTCTGGATGTTGCCGCGGCCCTCGTCGAGCTCGTCGTTCACGTAGAAGTAACTTCTGCTCCTCGTCGAACCAGCCCTGGTGCGTGTAGCCGACGTTCGGATAGGCCGCGCGCGAGATGAACTTCGGATTCGTCTTGTCGGTGACGTCCGCGAGGCTGATCGCCGTTTCGTTCGAGCCGACGCAGATCTCGCGGCCCTTGTAGCGCTTGTCCGGGCCCTTGTATTGACGCACATGCGCGTCGTGCGAGTAGCCGGTGCCGGCGCGCCCGGTTCCGGTGTCGGCGAAGCAGCCGACGAACTTCGGGTTCTTCGGCTCGCGGATGTCGATCATGTGGAGGCCGCCGCCGCAGGTCGTGCCGCCGGCGCTCGATCCCACCGGATAGCCGAAGCCGCTCTCCTCGTTGATGACCATGTTGTGCACGCTGTTGACGTCGCGGTAGATCGAAGTCGGCCTGCGACCTTCTGCGGCAGGCCGTTCGGCTGCGGCTTCATCGTGCGCAGCCGCGTGAGGTCGAAGATCTGGATGCCGTGCGGGCCGGCGCCGTCCGACACGATGAACGCGTGATCCTTGTAGACCTTGATCTCGCGCCACGCGCTCGGCCGCGCGCCGTCGGTGAGCGGCAGATCGGCGACCGACGCGCGGCTGCGTCGGATTCGTGATGTCCACGAACGTCGTGCCGTCGCGGCGGCCGAGGATCGCCCATTCCTGCTTGGTCTGCGGATCGGTCCAGCCCCAGATGCTGCTGATCGGGATGTAGTGGCCGTCGTGCGATGAGTCGCGACGGCGGCAGGAACGACAGCAGGTCCGCGGCGCCGCACTCGAACATCTCGACCTTGCCGGTCGTCGTGCTGCAGCGGCGCTCGCCGCCGGTGAACGCCGGCAGTTCGTCGAGCGGCGTCGTGATCATCGGCTGCTCGCGCCAGGCGCCGAACGCGTCGCGCTCGTAGATGAAGAGGCCGCCGCCGCAGCGGTTCGCGCCGGTGGCGCCGACGGCGGCGACGTTGCCGCGCATCGAGATCGACGACGCCGGCGGCCGCCGGATCCGTCCAGCTCGGCCCGAGCAGCTGCAGGCCGTCGATCTGGAAGCCGGTCGCGCTGCCCGGGAAGACGAACACGCGGCCCGGCCCGCCGGCGCCCGGCGCGCCGACCCAGACTTCGCGTTCGTCGGCGGCGAGCGCGGCGGCAAAGCGATCGCCGCGTCCGCCGGCCGGCGCCGCGAGCCGCGCCATTTCCGTCCAGGCGAAGTTGCCGCCGCGCGGCCGCGGCTGCCGCGGCCGGCGGCGGGCCGGCGTTCGCGCCGGCCGCCGCGGCGCCCGCGCCGCGCCCGCGTCCGCCCTGCGTCACTTTTCGGAAGACATAGACGGCGCCGTACCCGCCGGCATCGCCGGGCGCGGCGACGACCGCCTGATCACCGGTCGCCGAGATCGCCGCGCCGAACATCTCGTTGCCCTGCACGCCGACCGGCGCGAACGTGCGCTGCGTCGTCCACGCGCCATCGGCGCCGAGTCCGAACTCGTGCACGACGCCGGCGCGATTCGCCTCGCCGCTCGCGCCGATGAGCGCCGTCGTGCCGCTGAGCGCGATCGACGAGCCGAAGTTGTCGCCGGCGCGCGTCGCCGCGTCTGCGGATTGCGAGCGTCGAGTGAAACGCGTAGCGGCCGTTCGCGTCGCGCTTGAACGCAAAGACGGCGCCGGCCGGCTGCGGGCCGGTGTCGCCACGGCCGCGCCCGCCAGCCTGACCGCCGCCGCGTCCGCGCCCGCCGCCAGGCGCTTCCTTGCCGACGAGCAGCCATTCGCCCGACGCGGCAATCGCGCCGAATCGCAGCGGCCGGCGGCGCCGGTGCGCCAGCCGCAGCCGGAGCTGCCCCGCGGCTGCGGGTTCAGCGGTCGTGGCCGCCGCAGGTGGCGCCGCGGGAATCGCGGCGGCCGGCACGTCCGTCACCGCCACGGTCGATCGCGAACGTCCACGCGCCAGCCTGCTTGGTGAACACGTGCACGGCGGCGGCGCCGGCGCCGACGAACAGCCGGTCGCCATCCTGCGCCAGCGACGTGCCGAATCCATCGCCGACCGCGGCATTCGGCGCCGTCAGCGTCGCCGCTTCCTGCCAGGCTGCGCCCGCTCTTGCGATACACGTAGACCATGCCGGGCCGGAACTGATTGGCCGCCTCGCCGGCGAAGACCTCGCCGTCGCCGACGAGCACGACGCCGCCGAAACCGGCAAGCGGCGCCTCGGCGGGCGTCGTCACGGATGGCGACGACTGCACGCGGCCCGCGAACGCTCCGATGGCAAGCGCCGCGCTGCATAACAGCACGCGGTGCGAAGAACGCATGAGACTCTCCTTATGAACGCGACGTGCAACCAGGGTGAACTGGAGTCTAGCGCGGTTTGCCAGGAGCTGGATCCGGCAGGGACCGGGGGACGAAATCCCGGTACGAGGTGCTACCATCCAGTGATAGCTATGGCAACACCTTCGACCGATCGCGGTGACTTCGTTCTCAAAGGCGATCCGATTTCACGCGACCTCATCGACAGCTTCATCAAGTCGCTCGATCAAACGCCAGGGCCCCGGCACGTCCGCTGCCCGCACTGCGCCTGGGAGCCGGCCGAGTGGAGCCGCTGGACCTGCGTCGACACGGAACATCCCGAGTTCTTCCGCGGCGGTTGCGGCACGGTCTGGCACACCTTCCAGACCGCGGGCTGCTGTCCCGGATGCGATCACCACTGGATCTGGACCGCCTGCCTCCAGTGCGCGAACTGGTCGCTGCACGAAGATTGGTACGTGACCGACGAGGAAGCGCGCTGACCGACGTGGAGAGCGACCCCGCTTCAGAGGTCGTTCCCGCGGTCGCGCCTGCGCCGGCCGTTCCACTCGAACCTGCCGCGCCTCGCGATCCCGAGCTGCTCAGCTTCCACGGCAGTGGCCGTGAGTACTTTCGCATCTGGATCGTCAATCTCCTGCTGAGCATCGTCACGCTCGGCATCTACTCCGCGTGGGCAAAGGTCCGGCGGCTGAACTACTTCTATCGCAACACCCGTCTTGCTGGCGCGAGCTTCGACTATCACGCCAGTCCGATCGCCATTCTCAAAGGACGCATCGCCGCCGCGCTGCTGTTCGGGGGCTACACGGTGGCCGGCGCGGTGAGTCCGCTCTTTGGCCTCGCGGCGGCAGCGGTCGTCGGCCTCGCCCTGCCATGGATGTTGTCGCGATCGCTGCGGTTCCGGATGCACAACAGCAGCTATCGCGGCTTGCGCTTTCAGTTTCACGGCCCGACCTCGTCGGCGTACTGGGTCTTTCTCGTGCTGCCCGTGCTGTCGTTCTTCACCTTCTTCACGCTCACGCCGTTCGCCCACCATCGCATGAAGCGCTACCAGCACCAGCACTCGGCGTACGGCCGCACCGGGTTCACGTTTCTGGCACCGGCCTCCGAGTTCCTGGTGACGTATCTGCTGGCGATTTCTCTGTTCGTCGGCGTTATGTTCCTGGCTTTTCTCGCGATGTTCGTCGGTATCGCGATCGCGACCGGCAGGGCGCCAGCAAACTCCGACGCGCCGCCGGAGATGTCGCCGTCGTTACTGCTGGGCATGCTGCCGTTCTTCCTCTTATACGCCTCGGGGCTGCTCGCCGTGCGGGCGCTCCTCACCGCGCGGCTGCAGAATCAGATCTGGTCGACGATGCGGCTCGGCGATCATCGGTTTCGGTGCCGGATCAACGGCGTCAAACTGTTTGGCGTGATGTGGACGAACATCGTGGCGACGATCTTCACCCTTGGGCTGTTCACGCCCTTTGCGCAGATCCGGTATGCGCGCTTCATTGCCGCCGCGTTCACGATGTTGCCGGCGAGCGACCTCAGTGAGTTCGAGGCCAGCGATCGACAGCGCGATGTCGGCGCCTACGGCCAGGAAGCCGCCGACTTCTTCGACTTCGAGGTCGGTTTCTGATGAGCGTACCGGCCACGTATTTCGACGGCCACACCGCGCGCGCCCATCCGGTGACGCTCGACCTCAGCGCCGGGCGCCTGACGGTGGAGGGCGCCGCCATCGCGCGCGACGAGACCATCGACGCGGTCGAAATCACCGACGAGATCGGCCTGACCCCGCGCCTGGTCCGGTTCTCGGACGGCGCCTTCTGCGAAGTGACCGACGTCGCGGCGCTCGGCGTGATCCTCGAGCGGCAGGGCATCGCGCGCAGCGCCGTGTCACAGTGGGAAGGCCGTCGCGGGTGGATCGCGACCGCCATCGTGCTCTTTCTCGTCACGCTCGGCGTCGCCTATCGCTACGGCGTGCCGGCCTTTGCGCACACGGTGGCGATGAATCTGCCGGGGCCCGCCGTGGAGTTGATCGGGACGCACACGCTCGACATCCTCGACCGGACGGTCTTCGCGCCGTCCACGATTCCACTCGCCCGGCAGGGCGAGATCATCGCGGCGTTCGGCCGATTGCGGTTGCCCGACGGGACCACGCCGTCCTATCCCATTCTGTTTCGCCGAAGTGAGGCGGTCGGCGCCAACGCGCTCGCTCTGCCCTCCGGGGTGATCATCGTCACCGACGGATTGGTCGAACTGGCGAAAGACGATCGCGAGATTCTGGGTGTGTTGTCGCACGAGGCGGGTCACGTGGAGCAGCGCCACGGGCTGCGGCAACTGCTGCAGAACTCGATCGTCACGCTGGTCGTCGCCGGTTACCTCGGCGACGTCGGCGGTCTCGTCGCGACCGCGCCGACCGTGCTGCTTCAGGCGAAGTACTCGCGCGACTTCGAGCGCGAAGCCGATGGTTATGCGGTGGAGGTCCTGAGAAGCAACGGCATCCCGCTCGGCCACCTCGCGGACATCCTCGAGCGTTTCGCCGCACAGCAGCCGTCGCACGCGTCGCCCCATCTGCCGATGTCTGACTACCTGTCGACGCATCCGGCCACGGCCGAACGGTTGCGGCTGTTGCGCGGGCAGTAGCTCCGTGAAGAGGGGCTAATCGTGAGTCACGGTCGGCTTACCTGATCCGACGGCCATCATGATGCCGAGACCTATCGCGATCACCAGACCGATGCCGATCCAGGCCGGCGCCACGCGGTCGAGCACGCCGGCTCGCCACAGACCGAGAACGACGCCAATCACGAGCACCACGTAGCCGATCAGGTACATGTTGATGAAGCGCACGATGTCCCCTCCTCGCGTGCGCAAGCGCACGGGAGTGGGACCTGCAACGAGCGTACCCGTCTGGTTCGCGGTCAGTGTTTGCTGTCAGGGATGAGGATGACCGAGCGTGGCTAATTGCCAGGCTCAAGGTGACCCACCCTTTGCCCTGCTTCACGTGCTTCGCTGTCGCTTTCTTCACGACCTTCACGTTGAGCTTTTTGGGGCAGCGTCCGCAATCCGGGTCGTCGTCAGCGGTCGAGAACCGCCCGATAGTACTCCTCGTACAGCGGCACGATCGCGTCGGTGCAGAAGCGCGTGCGTACGGCGATGGCGCCGCGAACGCGATCCGTTCGTGCCTGGCCGCGTCCATCAGTACGTTCGACGCCACGCTCGGCCATCCCATCGAGATCGGCCGGCTCGCACAGGAACCCCGTCGTCCCCGTCGTCGATGACTTCAGGCAGGCCGCCGACGCGCGACGCCACCACCGGCACTTCACATGCCATCGCTTCGAGCGCCGCCATGCCGAAACTTTCCTGAGCCGACGGGAGCAGGAACAGATCGGCGCACGACAGCCACGACACGAGATCCTGGCGTTCACCGGCAAACATCACCGCCTCGGTCACCCCTTCGTCGTGGACGCGCTGCTCCAGTGCCGCGCGTTCAGGTCCGTCACCGACGAGTACGAGCCGCGCCGGAACGTGCCGCCGGATCCGCAGGAACACGTCCAGCACGGCATCGAGCCGCTTGACCGGCCGGAAGTTCGAGACGTGCATCACGACGCGCTCGCCGGCCGGCGCCAGCTCGCCTCTCAGCGCGGCGTCCGGCCGCCGGCGATATTGCTCGCAGTCGAGAAAGTTCGGGATGACGGCAATCTCGCGGCGAATGCCGAGCGCCGCGATCGTGTCGCGTTTCAGGCTCTCGGACACGGCCGTCACGCCGTGCGACTGTTCGATCGAGAACGCGACGACGCGTTGATACGACGGGTCGCTCCCGACCAGCGTGATGTCCGTGCCATGGAGCGTCGTCACGGTCCGGAGCCGTTCGAGACCGCCGTCTTCCTCAGTGCGAAATGGAGCCCCACCCCATTTCGCTTCGACCTCCGCGCGCTCCGCACCGCGCTCCGGTCCTGGCTGAGCATTTGAGCGGCGAGATAGGCGGCCGTCGCATGCGGGACCGCGTAGTGTGCGTGCACGACATCGAGCGTCGATCGCAGGCGACGCGCACGATCGATGTGGCCAGGGCCAGCAGGTACTGCGGCTCGCGGAACAGCGGGTAGGCAGGAGTGTCGACGCGCTCGAAGAACAGGCCAGGCACTTCGCGCCATCGGAACGGCACTTCGCTCGAGAGCAGGTGCACCTGATGACCTCGCAACGCGAGCGCGTGGGCCAGTTCCGTGGCCACGACGCCGCTGCCTCCGACGGAGGCGTAACAGACGATGCCGATCCTCATGGCAGGTCGCGCAGCAGCGACGTCCGCTGAACCGGCTCGCGGACGACGAGGCCTTCGGCAAACGCCACCCCCGCCAACGCGCCGAAGTGCGCGTCGCGGCTTTCGATGAGCTGGCGGAATGTCGACGCGGTCAGGCGAGTGCCGACGGCGCCCTCTCCGGCCGGGGCGAACTGACTGCGGAAGCAGGCGAGCGCCGCGCGCTTGGTCTCGTAGTGTGAGGACACGTCAATCACGAACGACGGCGGCACCGAGTCGTTGATGAAGTAGTAGCAGATCCACTCGGGCCGCCAGGGTTCCTGGTCCGTCTCGTATCGGCGTAGACCGCTCGTGAACGTCGCCGCCGTCAGCACCGCGCTTGCCGCGACGTGGTCCGGATGCCGATCCTGCCAGTGCGGCACGGCGATCGCCCGGGGCCGGTGACGGCGGATGAAATCGACGGCCGACCGGATGATCTCGGGCCGTTTCTCGATGCCGCCATCGGGCCAGCCCAAGTGTCTCGCGCCAGCGGGCGCCGAGCACGCGCGCGGCCTCGAGCCCTTCCGCCAGCCGTTCGGCCGGCGTCCCGTTGCTGCCCAGTTCGCCGGCCGTGAGGTCGCACAAGCCGACAGACCGGCCCTCTGCGGCGTGTCGGGCCACGGTCCCGCCGAGGCCGATTTCAATATCGTCAGGATGCGGACCGAAGACAATGAGATCGACAGACATCGCTTCGACTCTATAGCCGTTTTCACGTTGGTGTCGCGGTTGAAAAACGCGGGTCTTGTGTGTAGTGCCAGCCGCGGGGAATGATCGGCGAGAGGATCCCATGTCCAGCCTCAGAACGGTTGCCGGCGGTGTCGTCGCGATCGCGCTCCTCGCGAGTGCGCGTGTGCCTGCCGCGTCCGGAGACGCGGCCGGTTCGCAGATCGGCGCCGGGTTTTCCTCCCGCTGGGCCGATGGCGAGACGTGGACGCGCTATCACGAGCACATCGATCGCACCGAAGTCGGGCTTGGCCTCGTGCCGTCGGGCAAGGGAGGCACCGCGCTCGATCTCCTTCGCGGCGCAGTGGACCGGGCGCATGCCGGTCGGCGGCCCCAAAGAGATCCTCGTCTTCGCCGCGCCGCCGGCCAACGTCGACCCGAATCTGCTCAGGACTGCCGGGCTCGTCCTGGTCGTCGACGTGAAGTTGCCGCGCCAGGCGGTGTTCGACTGGACGCCGCGCCTCGCCGTCGATCAACCTGGCCCGGGCGGCCAGCCGACCACCGGCATCGCGAAGATCAACCAGGCGGAGCTCGCACGCCTCGGGAGCGCGACCACGCTCAGCGCTACCATCTTTGCCATCGACGTCGAGTTCAAGACGGCGCAGCGGCAGGCGTTGCGCAACTTCGCCGAGAAAATCTCCAGCCGATAAATGACGCTGCGCCGCTGGCACAAGAGCGACCCTCGCCGTCGCGTTCGCCCTGGTGGGATCCGCGGGTGCGGGCCTGGCGATCAAGACGCGCGCCGAAGCGCATCGGCTCGTCACCAATCCCCGCGAGACGCGCTCGCTGCCGCGCGAGTTGCCGTCCGACCGCCAGCTGCCGTACGAAGAGGTGGCGGTCACGACCGCCGACGGCTTGAAGCTCGCCGGCTGGTTCGTTCCGGCGCCAGGCGGCGCGCTCGTCATCACCGTGCACGGTTACAAGGACAATCGCGGCTCGCTGCTGGGCGTGGTCGAACTGCTTCGCCGGCATGGCTTCGCCGTGCTCGACCTCTCGGTCCGCGGACACGACCGCAGCGATGGCGAGACGCTCAGTTTCGGTTTCCGCGAAATGGCCGATCTCGACGCCTGGTTCCAGTACGCGCGATCGCGCCCCGACGTCGATCCGGAGCGGATTGGCATGTTCGGCGTCTCGATGGGTGCGGCCCTGGCGATTGAGTACTCGGCGCGCAATCCACAGGTCAAGGCGCTTGTGGCCAACTCGGCGTTCTCGTCGATCGAGGACACCGTCGAGACCAGCGT
Source organism: uncultured Acidobacteriota bacterium (assembly GCA_963816795.1). Taxonomy (GTDB): domain Bacteria; phylum Acidobacteriota; class Vicinamibacteria; order Vicinamibacterales; family SCN-69-37; genus CAWFLT01. The sequence continues at coordinate 428,889 of CAWFLT010000017.1, forward strand.
GACGTACTTCACCGGCCTGCCGGCGTTTCCATTCGCGCCGATGATCCTCTTCTGGATGGAGCGCGAGATCGGCGTCGACTCGAAGACGATCGACGCCAAACGCTGGATTGCGACGATCAGTCCGCGGCCGGTGCTTGCTCATGCAAGGCGGCGCGGACGTCGTCGTGTCGCCGGAAAGCGGCGCCAAGCTCTTCGAGGCTGCGCGGGAGCCGAAAGAGCTGTGGTTCGATCCTGAGGTCGGGCATGCGGAGTTCTTGAAACAGCGGCCGGCTGAGTTCGAGCGCCGCGTTGCGGAGTTCTTTGGAAAGCACCTCCGCGAGGAGCGCCCGAAAACTGGGGTCTTTCCGGAAGGCAAGACCTCAGGCCTCTCACACGGAGGCCACGGCGAGGCACGGAGTTCACGGAGTTCGGGATCGAAACCCTAGTGATCTCCGTGCGCTCCGTGTTCTGCAGCGAAGCTCTTACCCAGCTCTTCGTCTCTTCGCGCCAGCGTGATCTAGAATCTCTCCACCCGGAGAGACTCCTATGCCCAAGCGTCTGCTGTTCGCTGCCACGACCACCCTCCTCATCGCGCTGAGCTTGACCGCGCCGGCGGCGCTCCAGCAGAAGCCCGCGGCGCCGGCGGCAGTAGCGGCCGCGACCCCGGAGTACGGTCCCGCGAAAGGCACCCTGGTCATCGTCGGCGGCGGCGCCACTGAGGGGACCGGGATCATGGAGAAGTTCATCGAGATCGCCGGCGGCCCTGACGCGAAGTTCGTCGTTGTGCCGACGGCCGGTGGCAATCGGAAGGGCACCGAGATCGTTCCTTACGACGAGCAGGCCGTCGTCGGCGGCTGGCTCAAGCGCGGCGTCAAGAACGTCAAGATGCTGCACACGCACGATCCGAAAGTGGCCGACACCGAGGCGTTCGTGAAGGATCTGCGCGAGGCCGACGCGGTCTGGTTCAACGGCGGCCGTCAGTGGAACATCGTCGATTCCTACGCCGGCACGCTGACGTATCGCGAGTTCCACAAGGTGCTCGAGCGCGGCGGCGTCATCGGCGGCAGTTCGGCCGGCGCGACGATTCAGGGCCACTACCTCGTGCGCGGCGACACCTCGGGGCCGAACGTGATGATGACCGAGGAGAAGACGCACCAGTTCGCGTTCGACTTCCTCCGCAAATCGGCGATCGACCAGCACATCAACGCGCGCAATCGCTGGGACGATCTGATTCCGGTGATCAGGAAGTATCCCGGAGCTGCTCGGCATCGGCCTCTCCGAAGGCACGGCGATCATCGTCAAGGGCGACCAGTTCGAAGTGCATGGGCAAGTGGAAGGTCGCGGTCCACGACAACACGCGGCTCTACCAGCCGTGGGAAAAGCCGTACTTCGTCCTCGGCGCCGGCGATGCCTACGACATGAAGAGCCGCAAGGTCATCAAGTTCGCCGATGGCACAAGTGGGCGTCGTGGCGGCGGCGGCGGGCGGCGATCAATAGACATGAAGAGATTGAAGGTCTTGAAGCACATGAAGAGGCCCTGGGCAACCCAACGCCAGGCCCTCCAGTCTGCGTGCTACCTTCATGCGCTCTCATCACCTTCATCTGGCTTCATGTTTCAAAGCTTTTGGTCTCTTTGACCTTTGACAATCCGTGTAAGCTCCAGCGATACCCCGGAGGGTCCCATGTCCCGTCGCTTTTCGCTTGGCGTCTCCAGCCTCGCGTCTCTGCTGATCTGCCTCTTCGTTCCGCTTCTCGCGGCACCGACTGCGGCGCCGGCGCCGACGCGGCTGCTGCGCCAGCCGACCATCAGCGCGACGCACATCGCGTTCGCGTATGCCAACAACATCTGGTCGGTCGAGCGCGCCGGCGGTGTCGCACGGCGCCTGACGAGCTTTCAGGGCGCCACGGTCAATCCCAAGTTTTCGCCCGACGGCCGGCAGATTGCGTTCAGCGCCGAATACAGCGGCAACGTCGACGTCTACGTCGTCGCGGCCGAGGGCGGCGAACCGCGGCGGCTCACCTGGCATCCGGGCGGCGACGTCGTCCAGGGCTGGACGCCCGACGGCAAGTCCGTGCTCTTTGCGTCGTCTCGAGCCACCTGGGCGCCGAGCGGCGCCGCACGCTTCTGGACGGTGCCGGTCGAAGGCGGTGTCGAACAGCCGCTCGCGCTGCCGCGCGGTTATCAGGGCAAGATCTCGCCCGACGGCACCCGCCTCGCGTATCGCATGAACAGTTCATGGGACGACGAGCGGCGGAATTATCGGGGCGGGCAGAACCGGCCGATTTGGATCGTGGATCTCAAGACCTACGATCTCGTCTCGCCGCCCTGGACCGACTCGAAGGACGTCGATCCCGTCTGGGTCGGTGACGCGGTCTACTTCCTGTCCGATCGTGACGGCGTCGCGAACGTCTGGTCGTACGAGGCGCGAGCGAAACGGCTCCGTCAGGTCACCAAGTTCACCGATTTCGATGTGAAGACGATCGACGCCGGCGGCGGCGCCGTGGTGTTCGAGCAGGCCGGTGTCATTCACGAGCTCGATCCCGGATCCGGCCGCGACCGCATCGTCCAGATCACGGCCACGGGCGACTTTCCGTGGATGATGCCGCGCTGGGAAGACGTCACGAGCCGCATCTCGAACCTGGCGATCTCACCGACCGGCAAGCGCGCGCTCGTCGAAGCGCGCGGTGAGATCTTCACCATCCCGACCGAGAAGGGCGACGTCCGCAACCTGACTCATTCGAGCGCGTCGGCCGAGCGCGATCCGGCGTGGTCGCCGGATGGCAAGTACATCTCCTACTTCAGCGACAAGTCCGGCGAATACAAGCTGATGATCGAAGAACAGGACGGCATCGCGCCGCCGCGCGAGATCGCGCTTGCCGAAGCCGACGCACTACTACACGCCGTCGTGGTCGCCTGGATTCGAAGAAGCTGCTGTTCACGGATACGAATCTCAAGGTCTGGGTGCTCGACGTCGCGACGGGGCAGGCGAAGGTCGTCGGATCGGATCAGTGGATGGTGCCGCAACGCACGCTCAACCCGGTCTGGAGCCCCGACTCGAAGTGGATCGCCTACGCCGGCCGGCTGCGATCGCTGTACCACGCGATTTTCGTCAGCAATGTCGAGACCGGCGAAACGAAACAGATCACGGACAATCTTGCAGACGCGATTTTTCCGGCGTGGGACGCCAGCGGGAAGTACCTGTGGTTCCTGGCGTCAACCGATTTCGGCCTGGCGTCGCAGTGGCTCGACATGACGTCGTACGACCGCGACGGAGACGTTCGGTCTGTACTTCGCCATCCTCAAGAAGGGCGAACCGACTCCGCTGCTCCCGGAGAGCGACGAAGACGCGGGCGTGCAGGCGGCGTCAGGCCAGGGACGAGGCGGTGGCGGCCAGGGAGGCCGCGGCGGCGCGGCAGGTGGGGCGACCGAGGGAGACGCGCCACAAGAAGGCGCGACCCGTCCGCCGCCGCGGCCGGTCACGGTGCAGATCGATTTCGACGGCCTGCAGCGCCGGATCGTCTCGGTGCCGGGTGTGCCCGTCCGCGATTATTCGCAGCTCCGCGCCGGCGCGGCCGGCATCGTCTATTACGTCGAGACGCCGGCAGGCGGTGGCAACAGCACGCTCCATCGCTACCGGCTGAGCGATCGCCGGGCGGCGCCGTTCGTGACCGGCACGACCGATTATCGGATCAGCGCCGACGGCCACAAGCTGATCTATCGCGCCGGCGGCGGTGGTGGTGGACGTGGCGGCCGCGCAGGCGGCGCGCCCGCGGCCGGTCCGGGCCTGTTCGTCGTCGATGCCGATCGCACGGTGCCGCAGGCTGGCAGCGGGCGGCTCGAGGTCACGCTGCGCATGTATCTGGAGCCGCGCGAAGAGTTCAAACAGATCTTCAAGGAGGGGTGGCGCAATCAGCGCGATTACCTCTACGTGCCGAATCTTCACGGCGCGGACTGGACGAAGATGGAGGAGATGTACGGCCAGATGCTGCCGCACGTCAATCACCGCGCCGATCTCAATTACCTGCTCGACAACATGGGCGCCGAGATTGCGGTGGGCCACTCGTACGTGCGCGGCGGCGACATGCCCGAAGTGCCGACCGGCAGCGGCGGTCTGCTTGGCGCGGACTTCACCGTCGAGGACAGCCGCTACAAGATCGCGCGCATCTACGACAACGAGAGCTGGAACCCCGATCTGCGCGCGCCGCTTCATGCGCCTGGCGTCGAGGTCAACGTCGGTGATTACGTTCTCGCGATCAACGGCGTCGAGCTGCGCGCGCCGGACAACATCCATCGTCTCCTCGACGGGACGGCGAACCGGCAAACGCGCCTGACCGTGAACAGCAAGCCGGCGATGGAGGGTGCGCGGCACGTCACGGTCGTGCCGATCGCCACCGAACAGGCGTTGAGGACGCGCGCCTGGGTCGAAGAGAATCGCCGCACGGTCGAGAAGCTCTCAGGCGGCCAACTCGCCTACGTCTACGTGCCGAACACCGGCCAGGGCGGATACGCGAGCTTCAATCGGTACTACTTCGCGCAGCAGGACAAGTCCGGCGTCGTCGTCGACGAACGCTACAACGGCGGCGGATCGGCGGCCGACTACATCATCGAAGTGCTCGAGCGAACCTTCGACGGCTATTTCAACAATGTCGCGGGCGATCGATTGCCGTTCACGAGCCCGTCGGCCGGGATCTGGGGACCGAAGGTGATGATCATCAACGAGATGGCCGGATCGGGCGGCGACTCTGATGCCCTACATGTTCCGCTACCGCAAGATCGGTCCGCTCATCGGCAAACGCACCTGGGGTGGTCTCGTGCACACGGCCGACACGCCGGGATTCATCGACGGCGGATCGATGATCGCCCCGCGCGGCGGGTTCTTCACCCGTGACGGCAAGTGGGCGGTCGAGAACGAAGGCGTGGCGCCGGACATCGACGTCGAGAACTGGCCGAAGGACGTCATCGCCGGCCGCGATCCGCAACTCGAACGCGCCGTCGAGGAGGCGATGCGCCTGCTCAAGACGCAGCCTGTCGACCGCCTGACCAAGGAACCGCCACCGCCGACGTGGGGGGCGCGGAAGCCGGGAGGGGGAGGACAGTAAGGGTGCTGGGTGCTGGGTGCTAGGTGCGGGGTGCGGGTGCTACGTGCTGAGTGCGGGTGCAGGGTGCGAAAGGGCCTACTTCAAGGAAAGTTGGCCAACGTCAGTTCCTTCCGCGCACCCAGCACTCAGCACCTAGCACCCGGCACCCTTACTCATGTGGGGCGCGCGTGTCTGCGCGTGTCGTCAGGAGCAGAGATGTCCAAGTTCTGTCCCAACTGCGGTCGGCAGTTCGAGTGGTACGAGGCGGAATGTCCGGATTGCAAGGCGATCCTTGTCGAGACCCCGCCCGCCGGTGCGCCGAATCCGGACGGCATGATCGTCAGCATTTTCGAGACCGACGAGCCCGGTCTGCTCGCGCTCGTGAAGTTGACGCTCGAACAGCAAGGCATCGAGTTCATCGAGCGCGTCCGTGCCGAAGAGCCGTTCATCGCCGGCGGCGAAGTCATGCGCGGCGAGCAGCCCGAAGCGGTCGTCGAAATCCTCGTCGCGAGGGACCTCGCACCCGAAGTGCGATCGTTGATCGACGACCTCGGATCGGACACGAGCGTGTCCGTTCATGCCGAGTTGCCCGCTGACGTCGGACCGCCGCCGGCTGCTGATGCGGACATCGAGCTCATCGATCTCGACACCAACACGCCTATCGGCCATATCACCTCGTCACAGTTCGAGTGGCTGGCCGCACACCTCGAAGAAGAATCGCCCGAGGATCAGGATTACTACATCGACGTCTCGACCCTCGACATGCTGCAGGACCTCGGCGGCGATCCGGCGCTGATGCTGCTGCTTCGCACTGCGCTCGGCAGCCGCGAGGGGATAGAGATCGGGGCGCGGTAAACCGGTGCTAGGTGCCGGGTGCTAGGTGCTGGGTGCTGGGTGCGCTGGGCAGGGCCCGCGGTTCCGCGACTCAAACCAATGCGCCAAGAATCACCGTGAGCTCGAAGCGTGGCAACTGGCCGCTCTGGGTGCTGCAACTCGTCTCTACAAATACTTGACAGCGAGTCCATCGCCTGGCCGACACTGATTTCCAGCACCCAGCACCCAGCACCCAGCACCCAGCACCCAGCACCCAGCACCCAGCACCCAGCACCCAGCACCCAGCACCCAGCACCCAGCACCCGTCCTGTCGATCGTCTACAATACCCCGATGCCGCCCCGCCCCTCGAAGCACGACCTTCTCCAAGGCACCCTCGACCTGCTCATCTTGAAGACCCTGCAGACCGGTCCGCAGCACGGATGGGCGATCTCGCAGCGTATCCGCCAGATGTCGGCCGACGTGCTGCAGGTCAATCAAGGCTCGCTCTACCCGGCGCTCCATCGCCTCGAAGAGCAGGGCTGGGTCACTGCCGAGTGGGGGGTCTCCGACCAGAACCGGCAGGCGAAGTTCTACGAGCTGACCCGCGCCGGCGAGAAGCAGTTGGCCCGCGAGACAGAGACGTGGGCGCAGATCTCTGCCGCCGTCACGCGCATCGTCGAGGCCTGACACGGAACCGGCGGCGATGTTCCTGACCCGCGTCCTGCAAGCGATCCGGCTCGCGCGGCGGCCTCGTCCGTTGAATGACGACGTCGAACGAGAGCTCGCGTTTCACCTGCAGATGGAGATCGACGCGCGCGTTCGGGCCGGGATGACGCCGGCTGACGCGCGGCGGACGGCCCTGCGCGACTTCGGCGGCGTCGACCGTGTGCGCGAAGAAGTCCGCGACGTCCGCGGCGCCACGTTCTGGGATGAGCTTCGCCAGGACGCGCGCTACGGGGTGCGGATGCTGAAGCGATCGCCGGGCTACGCGCTGGCGGCCATTCTGACGCTGGGGCTTGGCATCGGCGCCAACGCTGCCGTGTTTTCGGTCGTCAACGACATCCTGCTCGCGCCGCTGCCGTACGGCGCCGGCGACCGGCTCGTCCGCCTCCGTCAGGAGGCGCCGCTGATCGGTCAGCCCAACGCGTCGGTGTCGATTTCCGAGTTCGCCGATTATCGTCAAGGCCTGACCACTGTCGAGGACGTTGTCGAATACCACGCGATGTCCTTCGTGCTGCTCGATCACGGGACGCCGGATCGGATCAATACGGGCGTCGTTTCTCCCCAGTACTTCGACCTGTTTCAGGTGCGCCCGCTCATCGGACGCACGTTCGTTGACGCGGACGATGCCCGCGGCGCCGAAGCCGTGCTGATGCTCAGCCATCGTTACTGGCTCGAGAAGTTCGGCGGCAGCGACCGCGTCGTCGGGCGGATCGTGCAGTTGAACAACCGTCCGCATCGCATCATCGGCGTGCTGCCGTCGATTCCGCAGTATCCGACCGACAACGACGTCTACATGCCGACCTCCGCGTGTCCGTTCCGCGCTGAAGCCGCGCGGACGATGAGCAATGGCCGGCGCACGTTTTCTGCCCTGAACGTGTTCGCGCGGCTGACTGACGGCAGGAGCGCTGCCGACGCCAGCGCCGACGCACGCGATCTGGCCGCGAAGTGGGCGGCGGAGTATCCAGACGTGTACCGCTCGCAGGAGACCGGATACCGCGCGGACGTCGTCCGGCTCGACGAGGAGATGACCGCCAATGCGCGGCCGATCCTGCTGACCCTGCTGGGCGCCACCGCGCTCGTGCTGCTGATTTCGTGTGCGAATGTCGCAAACCTGTCGCTTGCCCGCACGTTTCAACGCGCCCGCGAGATGTCCGTCCGATCGGCGCTCGGTGCGGGCCGGCGCCGGCTGGCTCGGCAGATGGTGGTCGAGAGCACGCTGGTCGGGTTGGCCGGCGGCGCGCTCGGCCTGATCGTCGCCTGGTCTGCGACCGGGCTGCTCGCGTCGTTCGCACGGCTCTTCACGCAGCGCGTCGTCGATCCGTCGATCGATCTCACCGTCCTTGGCTTCACGCTCGTGGTGTCTCTCGGCACGGGCCTGCTTTTCGGACTCGTGCCCGCCCTGAGCGTCCGCACCGTGTTGACCGACGCCCTGAAGGACGGCGCGCCGCCTGTCGGCCACGGCCACTCCAGCCGCCGGCTGCGTTCGGCGCTCGTCGTCGGACAGGTGACGGTGTGTTTCGCACTGGTCGTCGGCGCGGGTTTGCTGTTGCAGAGCCTGCACCGGCTGTCGTCGGTCGATCTCGGCTACGAGCCGGATCGCGTGCTCACGGCGGAAGTGTTCAGCAACTGGTCGCATCAGACGACCGAACAGGAGACGCTGGAGTTCTACGCACAGGTGCTCGAGAAGGTCCGCGCGATTCCCGGAGTGCGCTCGGCCGCAGTCACCAACGCCGTGCCGCTCGGAGACATCGTGCCGGGCGAACGGCCGATCCGCATCCATGGCGTGTCGTCCGAGACCGCAGACGCGGCGATGCTGCCGCTTGCCGATGCAAATCTCGCGAGCGATCAGTACTTCGAGACACTGGGTGTCCCTGTCGTCCGCGGACGTGAGATCCAGGCCGCCGATCGCGCCGACTCCGTGCCGGTGGCGGTGATCAACGAAACGATGGCCGCGCTCTGGGGCGGGCAGGATCCCCTGGGCGGCCACTTCACGACCCAGGGTGAGCCGCGCACGTTCACCGTGATCGGCATCGTGAGGGATTTCAGACAGTACGGCGTGGATCGGCCGGCGATCGCCCAGTACTACACGCCAGTGGCGCAGTCGATGGGCCTCGGAGGACGGCTGCTGGTCAGGGCCGAAGAGCGGCCGCTGGTGTTCGAGCCGGCGATCCGCGCGGCCGTCGCGGCGGTCGATCGGGACGTGCCGGTCGAAGATGTCAAGTTGCTCTCCGCGCTCCGCGCCAACCGCCTCCTGTCACCGCGACTCGTCACCGCCTTGCTCGCGGCCTTTGCGGCGATCGCGCTTGTGATCACGATCACCGGTCTCGCCGCCGTGATTGCGACCTCGGTGAGCCAGCGAACGCGTGAGTTCGGACTGCGGATGGCCCTCGGCGCCAGCGCCTCGACGGTGCTCGGCATGGTGCTTCGCCAGGGCGTTCGCCTCGTGCTGGTCGGACTCTTGGTTGGCGCTGCCGGCGCGCTCGCCTTTGGCCAGTTGTTCGCGCGCTTCCTCTACGAAACCCGGCCGACCGATGGCCGCGTCCTGCTGGCGGTCGCGCTTCTTCTCCTCGCCTCAGCGGTGCTGGCGTGCCTGGTGCCGGCCCGTCGTGCGACAACCATCGATCCGCTCAGGGCGCTCAAGACCGAGTAGGGCATCAAGGCACGGCGCCCAACGATCCAACAGTCAAGAGCCACGCGCGATCAAAAGCTTCAACGTGAAGGTCGTGAAGAAGGGCAAACACTTGGTTTTGCTGACCGCGTCAACTTCGGCAGCTCAGGGCTGCTGGCCGCGTCACGGCGAGTCCGAAGAGCGAAGCACATGAAGCAGGTCGCGCTGCATTTCTTGTCCCCCGGTTGTGACAGTGCTGGCTGTTCTCCCGCTCTTCAACTCCGAGGCGGCGTCAGTTGCTGATCCGTGAAGTCGTTGTTTCTACCAAGAATTCCTTCACGTCCTTCATGGCTTCATGGTGAGGGTTTTCTGACGCGTGGTGCGGCTTGGCATTGCCAATCTGGCTGTCGCCACGTCACGATTGATGATGCGCTCGATTCTGGCTGTCGCGTTGATCCTCGAGTCGATCTTCAACGCGCTGTACGTCGCCGGACTGCTGCGCGCGCTCGCGATTTACGACGCGGTGGCCATTCTGCTCATCTTGGCGCGCGGGCTGACTGGCGCGCTTCAGTTCACCGGCGGCTGGACGCTCATGACCCGGCGGCCGGGCGCCGCCTTTCTGGCGCGTCTCGCCCTGATCGTCGCCGCCACCCTGACGACGCTCGACGTCGGCTTCAATCTCGCGCCGACGAGCGTGTATCCATGGTGGAGATGGCAGGTGATGATTGGGTACTGGGTCTATGCTGTCGCGGGAATCCTTCTCATAAGACGTGGCTAGTCGTGGTTCCGGGGTTCCGGGGTTCCGTAGGTTCCGCCGGTTCGCCTGTCGCGGCTGATGAACCCCCGGAACCGCGGAACCCCCGGAACCCCGGAACCTAGGTGAGCAGTATCACTTTCCCTATCACTTCCCCCGACCCAAGCCTTCGATGCGCCTCCGCTGCGTCAGCAAGTGGGAGGCGAGCGTCGATGATCGGCCGCACGCGTCCCGACTCGAGCAGCGGCCAGATCTCACGCTCGACCGCGGCGGCGATCGCGCCTTTCTCCTCGGGCGTCCGGATCCGCAGCGTGGATCCAGTAATCGTCAGCCGTCGCAGCATGATCGGCCGCAACGGGATCTCGGCGCTGGCGCCGCCCTGCAGGCCGATCTGGACGAGCCGCCCGTCCTTCGTCAGGCAATCGAGATTCCTGGCAAGGTACGAGCCGCCCATGATGTCCAGCACGACATCGACGCCGCGGCCACCGGTGATGTCGGTGACCGCCGCGACGAAGTCCTCCGTCCTGTAGTTCACCGCACGCGTCGCCCCGAGCTGTTCGGCGGCGCGGCACTTCTCCTCAGAGCCAGCCGTCGTGATCACGCGGGATCCGCGTGCCGCCGCCAACTGAATGGCCGTGGATCCGATCCCGCTCGTGCCGCCGTGCACGAGCAGCCACTCACCGGCGGCGAGCCGGCCGCGGTCGAAGACATTCGTCCAGACGGTGAAGTACGTCTCCGGAATCGCCGCCGCGTCCGCGAGTGGCATCCCGCGCGGCACCGGCAGGCACTGCACTCCCGGCGCCACGGCCTGCTCGGCGTAGCCGCCACCCGCAATGAGTGCACACACCTCGTCGCCGATCTTCCAGGCGCGCCCTGACGCGGACCGCGGCTCGCCCGGACCCAACGCGAGAATCGTCCCCGCCACTTCGAGGCCTGGCAGATCGGACGACCCGCGCGGCGGCGGATAGCGACCCTCGCGCTGCATCAGGTCCGGCCGGTTCACGCCCGCGGCGGCGACGCCGATCAGGACCTCGCCAGCGGCCGGCACAGGATCAGGCCGCTCGACGAGCCGAAGGACTTCAGGGCCGCCGGGGGAGGAAATCTCGACTGCTCTCATAGCTTAACAATTTTCTATCTGAGCCCCGACGGAAGTCGGGGCGAAGACAACAACCGGCCAAACTCCTGCCAGCGTACGTCCGGACGATCGATTGTTCCGCCGCGCTGTTCGATGTACCCGCGCACGAGATCCTTGCCGAAGTTGTAGTTGATGACGTAGCTCCGATACTGGTCGAAGAACCGGACGCGCTGTTCGGCGCGATCCTTGGGCGTGAGCGCCCACTGCTGCAGCCAGGCCGCGGCCGCAGCGCGGTCGATCTGTCCGTTGAGGTACTGGCGCGCGGCTTCGTTGCCCGCGTAGCTGAGTTGGTCGACAGCCGCCAGCACGGCGTTGTAACGATCCGCGGTCTTCGGATCCAGGCCGGCGAGCGGATAGAGCGTCTCGCGCTCGAACGTCGTCCGCGCCTCGCCGGGGAACGCCACCTCGATGCCGAAGTTCGCGGTGCCTTCCGCGATGAGCGACTGCGGCGAGAACAACGGGTAGACCGAGAACTCCACCCACTTGCGATCGCGGACGAGCGCGCGTTCCAGCAGCGCGTTATAGACGTGATGGCCGGGATACCCCTCGTGGCAGGCGAGATCGATCGCCCGATCGATCGTAATCGGCAGATCCGTGTTGACCTGGATCACGCTGGTGAAGTTGCCCTTGTACCAGTTGTAGGCGCTCCACGATTTCCCGGTGACGTACTCGACGGTGAACGTCTCGCCGCGCGGGAGCGTCAGACGCTCGACGGTGCGGGCGCGGCAGCCCTCGATCGCCGCGCGGAACACCGCGTCGACTTTGGCTGGCGGGATCACATATCCGTTCCGGAACGTCGCAAAGCGATCGATGAGCTCGCCACGTCCCGGCAACAGCCGCTCGAGCGTGTCGCGCCCGGCCTGGAACTCGGCAGTCGTCTTCGCCGGCGCCTGGGCATCGTAGAGGCGCATCGACTCCTCGTCGAACGTGAGCCGTTTGCCCTGCAGCATCTCGAGCCGGGCTTCAACCGCGGCCATCTGTTTGTCGAGATAGTCGCGACGAAGCCGGGTCAATTCGTCGGCGTCGGACGGCAGCACCACGGCCGAGATCTCGCGCCGGAGCGCTGACGCCGTCTGTGTCAGCTCTGCCAGCGCCACCGGAGGGCCCGTCGGCTTCCACGCCGGATTGCCATAGTAGGCATCGACGAAGTCGCCGTCGTGCTGGCCGACCTGGAGGACGAGCTTGACGTAGCGTTCCGCGAGTGGGTTCATGTCCTGTGGCGAGCGCAAGGCCGTGCACCCGGCCACCTGCGCCAAGGCTACGGTGGCCAAGGCCACGGAGGCCAGCAGCAGGGTGCCGATCGCCCGGCGGGAGTCGAGGAGGCGCATCGAGCCGATTATCTAAAAGAACGAGGGCACGGAGAAGAGCTAGAGGGCACGGAGAAGAGCTGAGACAGAGACACCGCGAGGGAGCGAGCGTAGCGAGCCCCGAGCGTCCGAAGCGTGGGGGTGGGGCCCCACGCGGTGTAAAGGAAAGAGCGTAGCGAGCCCCGAGCGTCCGAAGCGTGGGGGTGCCCGCCTTCGCGCCATGGGCGCTACGGCGGGCAAGGGGCCAGCTCGAGAGTACCGCGAGGGCGCGAGCGTAGCGAGCGACCCGAGCGTCCGAAGCGTGGGGGTGGGGCCCCACGCGGTTTAAGAAAAGAGCGTAGCGAGCTGGGCCGAAGCCTCGGGGCGAGCGTCGCGTACTTCATAGCCTCAATGACCGTCGCGTCACCACGGGAGAGGCGGTGCGCCAAGTGAAACGATCCAGCGGCGGCCGTCGAACCGATCACGACGGCGGCAGGGCGTAAGCGATCAATTCGCCGCCGTTGACGCCACTGACGGCGACCACAATGTACTGCCGGCCGTTGATCATGTAGCTCATGGGCGACCCGGTCTGCTTGGCTGGCATGTTCACGGCTCCGACGTCCGCTCCGGTGGCCTTGTCGTACGCGCGCAGCAGCGCCACGCGCTCACCCGCGCCGTTCGTGTGGACGCCACCGTCGCCGGCAATCAGGAGGGTCTTCGTGGTGAGCGTGCCGATGAACGTTCGCCCAGGCTGACCCAGCCGTGGCAAGTCCAGGCCCTTCAGCGCCGGGTGGTTCTTGATTTCGTCCGGCGTCGAGCTGTGTGTCTTCTGCCAAATCAGCGCACCGGTATTCATGTCGTATGCGGTGATCCTGTCGTAAGGCGGCTTGATGAGGGGTAAGCCCTGCACCGACGTCCCGCCTCGTCCTCCGCCACGTCCGGGTGCGGCACCACGGCCGCCTGCCGGAGCGGCTGCGCCGGCACCGCCCGCCCGCGCTTGCCCGGACACAAAGCCCATGTCTGAAACCGCCGGGTTGGCAGGGACAATCCCGACCGCAAACACGGTCGTGTGAGAGTGGATATACAGGCGGTTCGTCTCGGGATCGAACGAGCCGCCCGGCCAGTTGGCGCCGCCGGTGTCAGCCGGAACCTGCAGGGTCGCGAGCGGACCATCGAGATTGCTCAAGACGGGTGGGGTGAAGAGCGGACCGATCTGATACCGCTTGATGACTTCCAAGGCTTCGGCCCGCAACGCCGGTGTGAAGTCGATCAGGTCATCAATCGCGATGCCCTGCCGATCGAATGGGGCAGGCCTGGTCGGGAACGGCTGAGTCGGGCTGGTCTTTTCCCCGGGTACGGTGGACTGCGGGACCGGCCGCTCTTCAACCGGCCAAATCGGCTCGCCGGTTTCGCGATTGAGGACGAACAGGAACGCCTGCTTGGTCGCTTGGGCCAGGGCCCTGATGCGCCGGCCGTTCACGGTGACGTCGAAGAGGATGGGCGCGCAGGAAAGATCGTAATCCCATACGCCGTGATGGACCATCTGGTAGTGCCATTTGCGCTTCCCGGTCTTGAGGTCGAGCGCGACGAGGCTCTCGTCGAACAGCGTGTTGCCCGGCCGGTTGCCGCCGTAATAATCGCCGGTCGGCATTTCGACGGGCAGATAGACCAGGCCGAGTTCCAGGTCCGCGCTCATCTGCGCCCAGACCCCGTTGTTGCCGTTCTTCAGCGCCGAGTCGTTCTCCCAGGTGTCGTAGCCAAACTCGCCAGGCTTCGGAATCGTGTGAAAAATCCACAACCGTTTGCCGGTCCTGACGTCGAAGGCGCGCACGTAGCCCTTCGCGTTGTTCATCGTCCTCGGGGCGCCGCTGAACCGTTGTGCGGAGCCCACGACCACGACGTCACCTGCGACGAGCGGGGTGGAATTGAGGCCGAGATCGGCCGTGACGAGATCAAGCTCCTGATCATTCTCGAGCTTTAGATCCACGACGCCGTCCTGGCCGAAGGTCGAGATTGGAACGCCGGTCTTGGCGTTGAGGGCGAGCATCCGGTATCCGGGCGTCACATAAATGATGCGCTGATCCGATCCGTCGGTACTTGACCAGAAGGACACGCCCCGGCCGGCGCCGCTGCGGGGCGCGTTCTGGCCGCGTGGCCCCTCGTCTTCAGCGTGCATCCAGAGCAGCTCTCCGGTGGCGGCATTGAGCGCGACGACGGCGCGCCGGGTGCCCACTGTGCTGTAGAGGACGCCGCCGACCATCAGCGGCGTCGCCGAGTAGAGAGTGTCCGGCCGAGGCCCAAACACGTCGGTATTGAGCCGCCATGCGATCTGCAGTTTCGAGAAATTGTCCTTGTTGATCTGGTCGAGAGGCGAGTACCGCAGACTGGCGAGGTCTCCGCCATAGGTCTTCCATTCACTCAGCAGTGTCGGCTTGTCGCCCTGGCTGCGGATGCCGCTACGGTCACGACCACCCAGAACAATCTGTGCATTTTTTCGGAGTATACGTTACCGGGGACAGCCGTTAGGAGCGGTTCCGGAATAGGAGAGCTGGTCGCGCGTCCTTCGGGATCCTTGGTGAAGGCGACGCCGTAGTCCTTCGTGGTACCCGCGTTGACACGCCACCGTCGCCTCTGTAGCATGAGGCCCGCCCCAAAATCAGTCGCAAAGGAGCAGGACATGCGAACGTGCGTCTGGACTCTCCTCATGTCGTTGGCGATCGCCGTACCGGCCGGAGCCCAGGAGACTCGCGGCAATATCTCAGGCACGGTCAAGGACGCCACGGGCGTCGTTCCCGGGGCGACCGTCACCATTACCAGTCTTGATACGCGCGCGTCTCAGCGCCTCGTGACCAATGGCAGCGGGTACTTCGAAGCGCCGCTGCTCCAGCCTGGCAATTACGAGATTACCGTCGCGATGACCGGCTTCAAGACGGCTGACGCGGAGCGGCCTTGTTCTGGCAGTTGGCCAGCAAATGAGCCTCACGCTTCCCCTCGAGGTCGGTCAGCTCGTCGAAACGGTGACCGTGACCGCTGTCACGCCGTTGCTCGACACGACGTCGGTCTCTTCAGGACAGAACTTCGATAGCCGCCTCGTCGAGGGCCTGCCGATGATTCTCGAACATGCCCATCATGCTGACCCGCTTTGCGTCCGGCGTGAACCCGTCCACGAACCAGAGTCTCGTGTCACAGGGGTTCGCTGACGGCACCACGCAGGCGGCCGGGGGTGCGGTCGGTGGCGTGGGCAGCAACAACTACTCGATCGACGGCGCGACCAACAATGGCAGCGGCCGGCGGATTGCGGCGTCGCCGAACGCCGACATGATTCAGGAAATGCGCGTCGAATCGTCGAACTTCGACGCGGCGGTCGGGCACGGCACGGGACTGCAGATTTCGATGATGACCCGCGGCGGGGCGAACCAGTACCGGGGCACGGCGAACTATCAGTACTGGACGAACAAGTTCAATGAGTTGAACCCCAGCCAGCGGTTGACCTTTACTCCGTCCGGCAAAGAGCTCTACGAGTCTGGCCGTTCGCACAACATGTCCCTGACGCTCGGCGGGCCGGTCGTGGTGCCGAAGCTCGTCGACGGCCGCGACAAGCTCTTCTTCTTCTTCAGCTACTCGCACGTGAACGACTTCATCCCTGGCAAGAACCAGGCCTCGAGCACCGTACCCGCGAGTGCGGCGCAGCTCACCGGCGACTTCTCCGATCTGCTCAGACTGCCGAACCCGGCGCAGTATCAGATCTATGATCCGCTGACGGTACGCCCCGATCCGGCGAATCCGAACAGATTCATCCGCACTCCGTTCCCGGGCAACATCATTCCCGCCAACCGGATCGTGAATCCGCTCTACCTCCTCTACAGACAGATGGTGCCGCAACCCAATCAGAACCTCATCGAGAACGGCACGTCGCCAAACGGCAACTATTACCGGGGCGGAGAGCCGGACCAGCCTTCCAGCAAGTTGTTTGCCGGCCGCGTGGATTACAACAAGGGCAACAGCGACCGCTTCTTCTTCCGCGCCTCCGGCAACACGTTCCTCGAGGCCGTCAGTGACTGGACGTACGAGGTGCCCGCGTTCGCAGGTCTGCACTCGATCGATCGGACACGCTACAACTGGGCGGTCATCGGCAACTGGACGCACACGTCCGGCGCGACCGTCATCGACACCCAGGTCGCGAGCAACCGGTTCTTCCAGGACGACCTGCTCAAGCGGCTGCACGAGTACAAGCCGACCGACATGGGCCTCCCGGCGTACCTCGACACCTTCTGCCAGGCGCAGAACGACTGCATGTTGCCCAGCATCACCATCGGCGGCTATCAAGGCATCTCGCAAGGGACGAGCTCCGGCGATACGACCACGAACGTTCAGGGAACGGTCAACCTCACGCAGGTGAAGGGCGCGCACACGCTGCGAGGGGGCGTCGATGCTCGACTCGCGCAGCGCGTGCGTGGTCCGGGCGGCAACCCCGCCGGGCAGCTCTCGTTCACCAACGAGTTCACGCGCCAGGCCAGCGACACGTCGCAGCTCACACCGAGCAACCTCGGGCTGAGCCTGGCGGCGTTCATGCTGGGAATTCCGTCGACCTCGTCCGCGACCATTCAGCCCACCAGCAACCTTCGCAACCACTACTTCGCCGTCTACGGGCAGGATACGTGGCGTCTCAAGAACCTGACGGTCAACATCGGGCTCCGTTTCGAGTGGGAAGACGGCATCTCCGAGGACAACGGGGCGATGCTCGTGGATTTCGACCCGACGGCCAAACTGGCGATCTCCGACCTGGCTGAGGCGGCCTACGCCAGGGCTCCGATCCCACAGCTTGCGCCGGCGGACTTCCATGTCCGCGGCGGCTCGGTGTACGCGACCGCCCCGGGCCAGGACGGGAAGGCCTGGAGACCGCAGGCCATGTGGATGCCTCGTCTGTCGGCGTCCTATGCGCTGGGTGAGAAGACCGTGTTGAAGGCCGGGTACGGGATTTACTACGACACCCTGAACGCTGCAGACTACAACCCGAACACCACGGGCTTCAGCTCGACGACGACCAACACCAACAGCACGGACTTCGGCCAGACCTTCCTGCTCGGCAATCCCTACGCGGGCGTGCTGGGAATCTCCGATCCGTTCCCGATCCGGGCTGACGGCACCCGCTTCGACGAGCCGATCGGATCGTCGCTCGGCATCGACACGGCCGCCGGCTCGGGCTTCACGAACCAGAACCAGAACCACGAGCACGCGCGCCAGCAGAAGTGGCGGTTTGGCATCCAGCGAGAGTTGACCAGCAACCTGGCCGTGGAAGTCTCGTACGACGGCTCATATTCGGATCGGATCGAGGTGAGCATCAGGCAGGACTACCTGCCTCAGCAGTACTGGATTCCCGGCAGCCTGAACGCCCGCGATACGGCGGCGCAGGCCCTGCTCGTCGGGAACGTGACGAACCCGTACGCGATTGCGAATTTCGCAGCGCTGCAGCCGACCGACCCCGTGCTGCATCAGCGGATGTCCACGAACGCGTTCTTCACGCAGGCGAATGTGCAGCGGCATCGCCTGTTGCGGCAGTTCTCGCACATCAATAACCTGAGCTACAGCAACCTGCCGCTTGGTAAGGCCAAGGTCCACGCGCTCCAGATCAATGTGAATCGCCGTTTTTCTGGCGGGTTGACGGCGAACGCCGCCATGTCGTTCAACAGCACCAGGTCGAACCGCACGGTCGAGGAGTACGACCGCGCGCCGACGCTGTGGCTGAATGACAACAGCGGCCGGCCTTTCCGCCTCTCCGGCGGCGCGGTGTACGAGCTGCCGTTCGGTGCCGGGAAGCCGATGCTGAAGAACGGCGGCGTCCTGGCCGCCCTCGCCGGCGGGTGGCAGACGGCTGGCACCTTCGAATACCAGCCCGGCTCGTTGCTGACGTTCAACAACTTGTTCTTCTACGGCAATCTCGAGGACATCAAGAAGAGCAACCCCGAGATTGCGCTGAATCCGGATGGGACGCTCGATCCGACGAAGTACTGGTTCAATATCGAGAACTTCGAGCGCGATTCGGCGAGGACGCCGACGAGCTTCCAGACGCGGGCCTTCCCGTTCCAAATCGACGGCTTGCGGGGACCGGGCCTGACCTACGTCAACATCAACTTCTCGCGTAACTTCAGGCTGGGAGGCCGACGCACGTTTCAGGCTCGCGTCGACATTCAGAACCTGCTCAATTACGCCGCGTACAACAACCCGACCACCGACCCGACGAGCACCAACTTCGGGAAGGTGACCACGGCCGTCGCGGCCGCCGGCGCGATGCGCTTCTTCAGCTTCGTGACGAAGTTCAGCTTCTAGATTGAAACCGGCTCCGATCGCGGCCGTTGCCTTGCTCATCGGTGTGCTGGTCTCGGCGCAGGGTACAGCTGCGCGCCGCGTCGAGATCCTGTTCCTCGGGCACACGAGCACGCACCACGACTCGGGCCGGTTCGCGCCGATGCTCAAGACGGCCCTCGCCCAATATGGCTTCAACTTCTCGTACACGACCGACCCGGCCGACCTGAACGCGGCCAATCTCGCGAAGTACGATGCGCTGATGGTTTACGCGAACCACGAGAAGATCACGCCCGATCAGGAAAAGGCGCTCGTCGACTTCGTGGCCGGCGGCAAGGGCTTCCTGCCGATCCACTCGGCGTCGTTCTGTTTCCAGAATTCACCGGCGTACATCGCGCTCGTCGGCGGACAGTTCCAGCGCCACGGGACGGGCGAGTTCACGACGACATTCGTGAACACCTCGCAGCCTGTGATGGAAGGGATGCAGCCGTTCCAGGTCTGGGACGAGACCTATGTCCATACGAAGCACAATCCGACCGGCCGTACCGTCCTGATGGAACGCGTCGACGCGGAAGGCCGTGAGCCGTGGACGTGGGTGCGGACGCAGGGCAAGGGGCGGGTCTTCTACACGGCGTACGGCCACGACGAGCGGGTCTGGAACCACCCGAACTTTCACACACTGATCAAGAACGCGATCACCTGGGCCGTCGGGCCAGAAGTGGCGGCCCAGCTCGCCGCGCTCAGGATCCAGCCACTTCGCCAGACTGACGGCATCGTTCCCGTTCCGAACTACGAACGCCGCAATCCGGCGCCGAAACTTCAGGAGCCGCTCTCGACCGCCGAGGCGGCCAAGCGCTTCCAGATTCCGCCAGGGTTCGAGCTGCAACTGTTCGCGGCCGAACCGCTCATCACAGGGAATCCGATCGCGATGGCGTGGGACGAACGGGGACGGCTGTGGATTGCCGAGTCGAAGGACTATCCGAACAACCCGCAGCCGAGCGGCCAGGGCAATGACGACATCAAGATTCTGGAGGACACGAACCGCGACGGGCGCGCCGACAAGGCGACGATCTTCGCCGACAAGCTCAGCATCGTGAGCAGCCTCGTCTTCGTCAACGGCGGCATCCTCGTCGCGCAGGCCGGCGAGTTGGTCGCGTTGAAGGACACGAACGGCGACGACAAGGCAGACCTGCGCGAATCGCTGATTGGGGGATGGAGCGCGCGCGACACCCACGCGCTCGCGTCGAACCTGAAGTACGGGCTGGACAACTGGATCTGGGGCGCCGTCGGGTACTCCGGATTCAACGGCACGGTCGGCGGACACGCGCTGAACTTCAATCAGGCGCTCTATCGCTTCTCGCGAGACGGCAGGCAGATGGAGCACATGGCGAACTTCACGAACAACACGTGGGGGCTTGCCTTCAACGAGACGTTCGACGTGTTCGGCTCGACCGCCAACGGCGAGCACAGCGTGTACGTCGCAATTCCACGGCCGTACTACCAGGGCGTGACGGGTCTCAGCGCCAACGGCAAGAAAAAGATCGACGGACACTACGCGATGCAAGCGAACACGCCGAAGATCCGGCAGGTGGACGTGCAGGGCGGGTTCACCGCCGCGGCGGGGCACAACTTCTACACGGCGCGCGCGTTCCCTGAAGAGTACTGGAACCGCGTCGCCTTCGTGAACGAACCGACAGGACACGTCGTGCACCGCGCGATCATCGAGCGCCACGGCTCCGGCTTCGCGGAGAAGGACGGCTGGAACATCGCCGCGAGCGATGACGAGTGGTTTGCGCCCGTCCATGCCGAGGTTGGACCCGACGGTGCGCTCTGGCTCCTCGATTTCTACGATTTCATCATCCAGCACAACCCGACGCCGGCCGGACCGGTTGCGCAGGGATATCAGTACCTGAACGGACGCGGCAACGCGTACGACTCGCCCTTGCGCGAGCATGCTCGCGGCCGGATCTACCGCGTCGTGTGGAAGGAAGCGGTACCGTACACAACCGCTGTCGCTCAGCGCAAGCCTGCCGACTGGGCTCACTGCGGGCGCTCCGCCACGACAACATGTTCTGGCGGATCGACGGCTCAGCGTCTGCTCGTCGAGCGCGGCCAAGACCGACGTTCTGCCGCAGCTCATCGCCATCGTCAACAACCGCACGGTGGACAAGATCGGGCTCAACTCCCCGGCCGTACACGCACTCTGGACGATGCAGGGCCTTGGCGTGCTCAACGGCACGAACGCGCTCGCGCTCGACGCGGCGAAGCAGGCGCTCACCCACCCGGCCGCAGGGGTGCGCAAGGCGGCACAGTCGGTGCTGCCGAAGACGGCGCAGTCGGTCACGGACCTGCTTTCCGCGGGCGCGCTCAAAGATCGGGACTTGAACGTTCGCCTGAACGCGCTGCTGGTGTTGTCGCAGATGCCGGTCTCGGCCGACGCCGGCCATGCCATCTACTTGTTGAGCAAGGAAAAGGAGGTCATCGAGGACGAGTGGCTGCCCGAAGCGATCTGGATCGCCGCAACGCGGCACTCGGACGGGTTCCTCCAGGCGTACGCGAATGAGGTCGGCCTCGGCGAGTTCATGCGCATCGGCGTTCGCGGCGCGCGCGGGGAGCGCCCCGGGGGGTTGGATTGGTCCGCACCCGCTCTTGGCGACGCCGACTGGACGTCGGTCGCGGCTCCGAGAATCTGGAGCGAGACGTCGCTCGGCGACCACGTCGGCACGATCTGGTTCCGCCGTACGATCGATCTGCCCGCGGAAGCCGCTGGCAAACCCGCCGCGATTCGTCTGGGTATTGTCGATGACACGGACGTGACCTATGTGAACGGGATCCGCATCAACGCGACGACGAATCAGCGGAACCTTCCGCGTCAGTACTCGATTCCTGCGGGCGTGCTGGTCGCGGGCCGAAACGTGATCGCCGTGCGCATTTCAAACGTGAACGGCCGCGGCGGGTTCGTGCCCGATCCTGCCCGCTGCAACCCGGCGTCACCCCACCACCGCCATCGACGGGTCCCGCTCTGACCGGAATGGTCATCGCGGGCGAGGGCTTCAGTATCCCGCTCGCAGGCGAGTGGCGCGCGAAAATCGAGGAGACCTGGGAGGGCGCCCGCCGGCGTGAGATTCTGCCGACCGTCCCGATCGCGCAGCAGTTCCTGCTCGCGAACAGTCCGGTTGCAGACCTGTTCAAGTCTCCCGCCGCCGCGCTCGAAGGCGCTCCGGCGGGCAGGCCGGTCGCGGCGGGGCCGGTCGCGCCCGCCTCGGCCGCCGGCGGCGCGGCACCATCCATCGCCGGTGCGGGGCCCGGCGCTGCTCTCCCGACGCTGACAGTCACGCTCTCGGTGATTGCCGGCCAGATGAAATTCGATCAGACGACCATCACCGCCCGACCGGGCCAGCGCGTGGAAATCACGTTCAACAACACCGACGACATGCAGCACAATGTCGTCATCTTCAAGCGCGGCAACATGGCGGCGTACGAGAAGGAGCTATTCGGGTCGCTGAATGAACCGAACGCGCAGTTGCGCGGCTTCGTGCCCGATTCACCGAACGTCCTCGTCGCGTCGCGGCTCTTGAACGCCAGGGAGTCGACGCTCATTGCCTTCAACGCGCCGACCGAACCGGGCGAGTATCCCGTTCGTGTGCTCGTTCCCGGGACATTGGGTGACGATGCGGGGGGTCTTGAAAGTCGAGTGAAAAGCGCACGAGGGGACGTGCGATGATGCGGCGCCATCAACGAAGGCACATCGATTCGCACCGTCGAGGGAGGGGATGCCATGAAACGGCTATGTCTCGCAGCTGCAGTCTGCGCTGTGGCAGCGCTGGGAGTCGTCCTGCCGGCAGAGCAGGGAGCGGGGCAGCCGCCCGGCGGTCGGCAAGGCGCTGGGCGTCGCGGGGGTGGGAGTCCCGACGGCACGCCGATCGGCGGCACGCTGACACCGGCGAAGGCAGACGAGCGCGGCTGGGGCTGGCAGGTGAAGGCCATGATGAATCCGGCCACACCGCGGCCGCTGTACAACCGGGCCAAGGAGCGGCTCCTTCAGGACAAGCAGATCACGAGCTACACGATTTCGAGCTACGACGCCGAGCTCTACTGCGAAGTCGGCAAGCACTTCGATTACATCTGGTTCGAGATGCAGCACAGCACGATGTCGTACGACGACGTCCGGCGCATGCTGATGGCCTGCCCTCGTGTGGGCGCCGCACCGATGATCCGAATGCCGGATGCGCTCGAGTCGAGCATTCAGAAGGCCACCGATCTCGGTGCCCTCGGGATCATCGTTCCCACCGTTGACGATGCGCTCGAAGCGCGGGATGCCGCGCGGTTCTCCCGGTATCCACCGTTCGGACGCCGGAGTGCCGGCGGCGGTGCGTACGGCCAGATCTGGAACGCGCCGGGCATGAACTACCGGGCGACGATCAACGACAACATGCTCGTGACGGTAATGATTGAGACGCTGGAAGGCGTGGCCATGGCCAATGAGATTGCGGCGACCCACGGCGTGGACGTCATCATCCTGGGCAATAACGACCTGGCGCAGTTCTCCGGCTGGAGTCAGAACGATCCCCGCTATCAGGATGCGATCATCAAGGTCCACGATGCGGCGCTCAGGTACGGCAAGTATTACGGGAACGCCGGCGCGCAGTATCTGAACGGCTACACGGTCAGCGCCGATACGCGCATGGTCCAGAACGGGCCCGCGTGTGACGGCTGGCAGCCTGCCGGTCGTGGCGGTCGGGGGCGCGGCGCCGCGCCGGATGAAGAGCCGGTCATCGGTCTGCCAACCGGCGCAAAGCCGACGGCGCCGGCCCCCACCCCAGCGGCCGGCGGTGACCCGTGTTGGAAGTAGCTCCACGTCCATGCGGGCGGCGGACCCCCGCGGGCGGCGCGACCACCGCTCGCCGCACCGGCTGCTCGGCGACCACCCGGACCCGCTTCGCCAACGACCACAACGACGCGAGCGCCCCCATCGCCGGAGACCAGACGCTCGGGCTCCGCGCCGTACCCGCGAGCGCCCTTGAAGCGATCCGAGCGCGGGGGTGGGGCCCCGCGCCCTAATATTCGAGATACGATCTCGCCGCATATTCATGAGTCTTGCGGTCGAGACCTCGGGCCTTCGGAAAACGTTCGGCGATCTCGTCGCCGTCGACAGCATCGACCTGTCGGTCCCGCGCGGCAGCTTCTATGGCTTTCTGGGGCCCAATGGCGCCGGCAAGTCGACGACGATCAAGTGCCTGACCGGTCTGCTGCAGCCGACGGCGGGCACGTGCCGCATTCTCGATCTGGATCCGTTCAGCGATCCCGTCGCGGTCAAGAAGCAGGTCGGCGTCGTGCCCGAGGATCTGGCGCTGTTCGATCGCCTGAGCGGCGCCGAGACGCTGGCCTTCGTCGGCCAGGTGCACGGCCTCGACAAGGCGAGCATCCGCGCGCGCTCCGCCGAGCTCATCGAGCTGATGGACCTCAAGAGCGCCGCGGCCGACCTGGTGACCGACTACTCGCACGGCATGCGCAAGAAGATCGCGCTGGCGGCGGCGCTCTTGCCGGCGCCCCGCCTGCTCTTCCTCGACGAGCCGTTCGAGGGCATCGACGCGATTGCCTCCCGGCAGATCAAGGACCTGCTGACGCATTACGTGCACGGCGGCGGCACCGTCTTTCTGACCTCGCACATCCTCGAGATCGTCGAGCGGCTGTGCGATCACATCGGCATCATCCACAAGGGCCGGATGGTGGCGCAGGGCACGCTGGTCGAGCTGCGAAGCGGCGCGGCCACGGGTCAGTCGCTCGAAGAGATGTTCCTGTCGATCGTCGGCGCTGTGCAGGGGCCTGGCGTGGCCCTCGAGTGGCTCGGCGCGCCGCGATAGCGCAATGCTGCGGTCCCTGCGCGCAATCGTCTGGCTCCGGTGGCGCCTGCTGGCCAACGCCGTGCGCAGCGGCAAGCGTCGCGATCGCCTGGAACAGGTCTCGCGCGCCTTTGCGCTGTTCATCCCGATCCTCGTGATCGCGCTGCTGACAGGCTCGGTGATCGCGATGACCACGCTCGGGTTCATCGGCGGCCGCGCCTCGGTCGCCGGGACCGTCCGGCCGGAGCTCGTGGTGCTGTTCGCGAGGCTGCTCCTGGCGGTCATGATGGTCGTTTTGTTCATCCTGACGACCAGCTCGCCGAGCCAGACGACCGTCAGCAAGTACTCGCGGTTGCTGATCCTCCCGATCCCGCGCGGCGTGCTGCATCTGGTCGAGGTGGCCGCCAACCTCGCCGATCCGTGGATCGTGCTCGTGGCCGCCGCGCTGATGGCGCTTCCAGTCGGCATGGCGGTGGGCGGCGACTTCCTCGCCGCCTCGGTCGCGTTGGCCGCCGGGCTGATCATGCTGGCGCTGCTCGCGTCGTTCGGCGCGCTCCTCAGTTTTCTCGTCGGCTGGCTCTTCCGCAGCCGTCGGCGCACGGAGCTGTTCACCCTCGTCGCGGTCGTGTTGTTCTCGCTGCTCTCGCTCCTGCCGATGTTCTTCAGCCCACAATTTGGAGAGCGGCGCCGCGAGGGCCGGCGGGCGGGTGAGCCTCGGCAGCGATTGACCATTGAGAGGTTCGACGCGTCGCTTCCGCGCTGGACCCGCGCGTTGCCGTCTGAGGTCTACGGCCGGACGCTGCTCAGCGCGTATGTCGGCCATACCGTCGGCGCAGGGTTTGGCCTTCTCGTGCTGGCGGGTCACGCCGCCGTGCTGTACGCCGCGGCGTCGGCCGCTCATCGACGGATGCTTGGAGCGCTCGAGGGCACGTCGCGACGCCGGCGGGTTGTCGAGCAGCCTGTGGCGACGTTGCCAGGACTTGGCCGATCGCCCGCGGTGGGTGCGGTGGCGTGGGCGCAAACCCGATCGGCGCTTCGCACCGTCCGCGGCCGTCTCGTCGTCCTGATGCCCGGGCCGATGCTCGCCGCGCTGACCGCCGTCTTCTCCAGGATTCCCAGCGAGGAATGGACGGCGCGAATCATTGACCACGGTCCACTCCTCTTCGGCGCCGGGCTGGTGTTCAGTCTCTACTCGCTCCAGGCATTCAGCATGAACCTGTTCGGCGCCGACCGGGCCGGGCTCACGCTCCAATTGCTGTCGCCGATTCGCGATCGTGAGCTGGCCTGGGGCAAGGTCATCGGTTGCGGGCTGATTTTTGCGGTGGCCGCCGGTGTATGTCTCGTCGCATCGGTTGCGGTTGCGGCCGGCGGATCGCCGCTCACCTGGATCGCCGTGGGGCTGGGCGGGTGCGGCACGTATTTCCTGCTGAGCCCGCTCAGCGTCTGGCTGTCCGCGTTGTTCCCTCTGGCGTCTGATCTGAGCAAGAGCGGCTCTGGCGGCAACCCACATGGGTTCCCGATGTTCGTCGGCACGTTCGTCGTTCTGATCTTCACCGCCCCCGCGGCGTTGATCGCGTTCCTCTCATCGTTCGGCCGGACCAGCCCCGCGATCGGACTGGCCCTGATGATCGGATGGACGCTGTTCACGATCGCGATCAGTATTCCGCTCGTGAACCTCGCCGCGCGGGCCATCGGCATGCGACGCGAGAACCTGGCGCTCACGGCGCAGGGGCGATAGCACGCGGCGCTTGGCATTCATCGAAATCGGCAATTGGAACGGCAATGGCTGGAATCGCAATTGGTAGATCGTTGTCAGCTCCAGATTGCGGAATCCCGATCTCAATTGCGCAATTTGGCAATCGTTCGGATCGAGCAATCGCCAATCTCGTCGATCGTGCCGATGCATCGATTGTCAATCGGGATTGTCGATTGCCGATGTGTTTGCCATCACATTCCGATTGCACTGTCGATGAACGTCTTACCCCACGAACTTGTAGCCCATGCCGTGCACGGTCAGCACGTACTGCGGCTGGCGCGGGTTCGGTTCGATCTTCTGCCGGAGCCAGGCGACGTGGACGTCGACTGTGCGCGTGGACGGCATCGAGTGGTAGCCCCACACTTCGTTGAGCAGTTCGTCGCGCCCGAGCGTGGCTTCACGATGTTCGATGAAGTACTTCAGCAGGAGAAACTCTCGCGCGGAGAGATCGAGCTGATGGCCGTTGCGGGTGACCTCGGCCTTGCGGAAATCGACGGTGATGTCGCCGAACGTGTACTGCTTGGTGCCCGCGCCGGCGGCGGCGACGCGCCGCAGTTGCACCTCGATGCGCGCCATGAGCTCCAGCATGTCGAACGGCTTGGTCAGATAGTCGTCGGCCCCGAGCTTGAGTCCGAGGACCTTGTCCACGACCTGGCCGCGCGCCGTCAGCATGATGATCGGCGTCGTCACGCTCCGTTGCCGGAGGTCGCGGCAGATGTCGAAGCCGTTCGCTCCCGGCAGCATCACATCGAGGAGGATCACGTCCCAGCGTTCTCGCGTCGCGAGCAGCAGCCCCGCCGGGCCGTCTGATGCGGCCGCGACGTCGTAGCCTTCGCTCTTGAGGCGGTCTGTCAGCGTGAGCACGAGGCCCGGCTCGTCTTCGACGAGCAGGACGCGCTTGCGTGGCGGGGAGGTCACGCGGATGGACCAGCCGCTTCCGGAGCCGCCGTCGTCAATCCGGAGGCGGCCGATTGCGGCGTGACGGCCGGCACGTGCAACGTGAACGTCGATCCCGGCGCCGGCCGATGACGCCACGGTGATGCGGCCGCCGTGCGCCTCGGCAATCCGGCGCACGAGGCTCAGGCCGAGGCCGTTGCCGTGAATCTGCCGATCGATCGCGTACTGTCCGCGGTAGAACGGCTCGAAGATGTGCGCCAGATCTTCGGCCGCGATGCCACGGCCGCGATCGCTCACCGCGATTTGCACTTCCGGCGCGCCGCGAGAGGTCGTGACGCGTGCCGAGATGCCCAGCCAGCGGCCGTCTGCCGCGTACTTGAGCGCGTTGGTCACCAGGTTGTGGAGTGCCCGCCGGATCGCGCCCTCGTCGGCGACCACTGGAGGCAGATCCGCAGGCAGCATCGACATCAACCGTGAAGCCCTCGGCCTCGAACAGGCCCGCAGACGTCGACACGACGTCGTGTACGACGGCGCCGACGTCGATCGGCCGCGCCATGACCGGACGCCGGTTACCGCTCAGCCCGGCGTACTCGAGCACCTGCTCGACCATGTCGGTGAGGCGCCGGCCTTCGTCTTCGATGAGATCGCCGTAGCGCTGCGCCTGCCGCCCGTCGTGCACGACGCCGGCCGACAGGTTCTGCGCGGCGGAGCGAATCACCGCGAGCGGCGTCCGCAATTCGTGCGAGACCGTGGCGACGAAGTCCATCTGCTGCGCCGCCAAGCGCTCCGACCGGCGCGCGTTGACGACAATCAGCGCGACGCTCGCCATCAGCACGCCGAGAATCCCGAAACTCAGCAGCAGATTGCGCCGCCGAGCCTGTTCGACCGCGGCATCGAGTGAACCGGCCGAGTGCTGCACGAGCACTTTCCAGTCGGCACTCGACAGACGCATGACGCGCGTCGGCGCGGCAGTGGTCGTCGCGCGTTGCTCGACCATTACGGACAACCGGTCGGCTGTCATGCCAGGTGCCAGGGTGATCGTGCCGCGCCCGCCGCTTTTCGTTCCGCTCGTGACTGTGCCTCCGCCGGCCGTCGTCGTCCAGCGCACGGCCGTGTCCCGGAGAGCGTCGAGCCGCAGGCCAAAGAACGACGCGGTCACATCGGCCTGATCGGGAGCGATGCGATCGCCCTCACGGAGGCCGCGACTCAGCACGGGTTCCGATTTCGAATCGAGGATCGAGACGCGATACCGATCGGATCCCGTGTCGGGAAAGTGACGCTCTGCGAGCGTCGGCAGCATGTGCTCGCGGATCGCCTGCTGATCGAGCTCGACGATCAGGCTGTTCTGGCTCACACGCAGGGCGACGAAGAAGTCGCGTACGCCTGCCGGGCTGCGCGGCGGCTCCACCGCCGTCTTCTCCGGCGGATGAATCGGATCGGCCACCGGAATCAGAATCGCCGGCACGTCGGCCACGATCGAGCTCGTCGTGTAGCTGATGATTCTGGGGCCGTCCGGCCCGGTGCCGGCGACCCGTTCGACGCTGCCAGCAAGTCGCGATTTCACAGGTGCGAGCGAGGCCGGCCAGTCTGTCGGTTCGAACGTGCGCAGGCTCGGGTCGAACTTGAACAAGTCGAGCCCGCTCGTGGTGGTCCGCGCGAAATAGACGGCGCGCACGATCTCGGGGAAGCGGGCGGCGGCCTTCCACTGTTCGTACTTCGCGGCGTACGCCTCGGGCGCGCCAGGGTCGAATGGGCCAGGAGCCGGCTGCAACCCCTGGTAGTCGTCCGTGATCTCGCGATCGAAATCGGCCGTGAACTCGGCCACGCGACGATCGAGCGAGGCGCGCAGTTGCTCGCGATCCGCTTCGCTGACCTGGCCAACCCAATGATATTGGAGGGTCGCGAGCGCGCCGACGAGGAGGAACAGCGCGGCCGGACCGATCAGGCCAACGAAGAGCCGGCGCCTCCTCATGAGAACGAGCCTAGCATGCGGATGGAAGGGCCGGCCCTTCTTAACAATCTCTTTGCGCGCGCTTAACCACACGGCTGACACCAACAGCGACGATGAGATCGTCCAATCAGGCGAAGGTCGGGCCGCCAGGTCCGGCAGAGGAGCAGGCGAATCATGAAGCGCGCGATTCAGGCGATGTGCGTGGCGGTCGTGGCAGGGGAGCTGCTGATTGCGGGTCAGGGGGCGGACGTCGCCCGCGTCCTGTCGCAGGTGCGTGCGGCGCTCGGCGCCGATCAACCCGCGACCGCGAAAACCGTGAGCATCGAAGGGCGCTCGACGCGAACGAGCGCCAACAACACGTCGAGCACGAACGACTTCGAAATGGCCATGGAGCTCCCCGACAAGTTCATGAAGCGCGAAGTGTTTGCCAACTTCAATGGCCTGGCGTTGATGCGACGCAGCGGATTCAACGGCACTCAGCTCATCGACGAGACCGATGCGCCCCCAGGAATGACCTCACCCGGCGGCGGGATGCGCGTGATGGCCATCAGCCCAAGCGCCGGCCGGATGCCAGGTGGTCAGGCCACGCCGGAACAGCTCGAGACGCAGCGCAAGGCCAGCATGCAGAGCCATCGCCGCGAGTTCGCGCGCTTGGCGCTGGGCTTCTTCGGCACGACCACTTCGGCGTTTCCGGTCGAGTTCACCTACGCGGGGCAGGCCGAGGCCGCCGACGGCAAGGCCGACGTCCTCGAGGTGCGCGGCGCTGACGGATTCGTCGCGAAGTTCTTCGTCGATACCAGGACGCACTTGCCGCTGATGCTGAGCTGGATGGACAAGGAGCCGCTGCGCTTCACGATGGGCCCCAACTCGATGGGTGGCAGCGCCGGCGGGGTGCAGATCACGCGAGCCGCGCCTGGCAGCGGCGATGTCGCCGGACGACATCAAGAAGATGCAGCAGGACATGGCCGAGCAGATGAAAGAAGCCGAGGCCAAACGGCGCATCGTCGAGTACCGCCTGTTCTACGGCGAGTACAAGCCGGTGAGCGGCGTCCAGTTGCCGACGCGCATCCAGCGCATGACGGACGGCGTCCCCACCGAAGAGCTGGAGCTCGAGAAGATCAAGGTCAATCAGAAGATCGATCAGAGGAAGTTCGAGGTCGCGGAGAAAAGATAGAGGGCACGGAGAAGAACAAAGTGGACACCCCGCGCCGATTTGTGGCGCGGGCCCGAGGCGCGGGGGTGGGACCCCGCGCCAGTAATCCTAGAGGACACGGAGAAGGCCTCGAGACACCGCGAGGGAGCGAGCGTAGCGAGCCCCGAGCGTCCGAAGCGTGGGGGTGGGGCCCACGCGGTTTAAGAAAAGAGCGGCGCGGGCCCGAGGCGCGGGGGTGGGGCCCCGCGCCAGTAATCCTAGAGGACACGGAGAACTCTGTGCCTAGGCGGAGCTCTGCCCGGCCGACGAGGAGTGTGAGCGTGACGATTTGCCGAATCATTCGATTCGCAACGATCGCGGCACTGTTCATCCTGCCCGCGTCGGCAGCCGCACAGACCGTGATGCCGGAGCGAGCCAAGGTGGTGGTGACCGTCACCGATCAAACCGGCGCGATTCTACCCGGCGCGTCGGTCACCATCACTCACGAGGAACAGGCCGCTGCGCCGGTGCTGGCGCCGGTCCAGACATCGCCCGCGGGTGTGGCGACCGTCGAGAACCTCGCGCCCGGCCGCTACGCGATCCAGGCTGCGTTCCCCGGCTTTGAAACCGTGATCGTTCCCGGCATCCGGCTCCGCGCCGGAGAGACGCGGCGAACCGTCGTGCTGCCGATCAAGAAACTGTCAGAGGACGTGTCGGTCGCACGCGATCGACAGTCCGCGGCACTCGACCCGCGCGGCAACGCGTTCTCGACCGTGCTCACGCGCGAACAGATCGCCGCCTTGCCTGACGATCCCGACGAGCTCGAAGCGGCCCTCAAGGCGATGGCGCCGCCAGGATCGACGATGCGCATCGACGGATTCACGGGCGGCCGGCTGCCGCCGAAGTCGCAGATTCGTTCGATACGTCTGCCGCGGATGGACATGTTTGCCGCCCAGAACCATGGCGGCATGACCGGCGCCATGTTCATCGACATCATGACCGGCCCGAGCACCGGCTCGCTCCGCGGCTCCATAGACGCCGCCTTCCGCGACGAGGTGTTGAACGCGCGCAATCCTTTCACGCCAGTCAAGGGCGAAGAGGGCCTCACGCAAGGGGGCGTGTCGCTCTCCGGCGCGCTCGTGCCGGGCACGTCGTCGTTTTCGGCGAGCGTGCAACAGGCGCGGATCTTCGACTCGACGAATGTTCTCGCGGCGGTGCCAGACGCGACGGTGGCGACGGCGATCCGGCGGCCGACTGACCGCCGGTCGATCAATGCCCGGTTCGACCAGTCGCTCAATGCCGCGCACATGCTCCGTCTGTCGTACCAGCGAACGGCGCGCCGAGTTGCAGAATCAGGGGGTTGGCAGCTTCGATCTGATCGGGCGCGCCTATTCGACCAGCGTGGCGGAGAACATCGTCCGGCTGTCGGAGAACGGGGCAGTCGGGCGGCGCGGTTTCTGGGAGTCGCGCCTCCAGATCAGATGGAATGCGTCCGAGTCGGCGTCGGCGCTCGAGGCACCGACGGTACGGGTCATGGATGCCTTCACCAGCGGCGGCGCGCAGCGGCGTGGCGGCGGCCGCGCGGTGGACTTCGAAGCCGCCTCCGACTACGACTACGTGCGCGGCGCGCACTCCCTCCGCGCCGGCGTGCTCCTCGAGGGTGGACGCTACCGGTCGGACGACTTCTCGAACTATTTCGGCACCTACACGTTTGCCAGCCTCGCGGACTACGAAGCCGGCCGTCCATCCAACTATTCGCAGCGCATCGGCGACCCGGCCGTGCAGTACTCGAACCTGCAAGTCGGGATCTACGCGCAGGACGACTTCCGCCTGCACAAGAGCCTGCTGCTCAGTTACGGGCTCCGCTACGAAGCGCAGACGCTGATCTCGGATCAGCAGAACTTCTCACCGCGTGTCAGCCTCACCTGGTCACCGCTGAAGAGCGGTCGCACCACGTTTCGCGGCGGTGCCGGCTACTTCAGCGACTGGCTTGGCCTGAGCACGTACGAACAGACGCTCCGGGTCGATGGGTTCCGGCAGCGCGAACTGAATATGGTCAATCCCTCCTGGCCTGACCCCGGCGCGGTCGAGACAGCGCTGCCGACCAACCGATACCTGCTTGCCGAGGGCTTGACCTTGCCGGCAAGCGCCGGCGCCAACTTCGGCATCGACCAGTCGATGACGCCGACGTTCCGCGTGACCGGGACATACTCGTTTCGTCGGGGCGCGGCGCTGCTGCGCGGTCGCAATCTCAACGCGCCGATCGACGGCATCCGGCCTGACCCCGGGTTTGCCAACGTCATCGCGGTGACTGGTGACGCCGCTTCGCGCTCGCACACGCTCGGCGTGAGCGCGTCGTTGATGCTGCTGCAACGACGGCAGACGATGTTTGCTGCCAACTACAGTTTCTCGTCGAACGAGTCGAATACCCTCGGAGCGTTCGCGATCCCGGCCAGCGGCGACGACCTGACGACCGAGTGGGGCCTCCAGGCGCCCCGGCATCGCGCCGGCGGACTGTTCAACACGTCGCCCATGCGGAACGTCACCGTCGGTCTGAACTTCCGCCTGCAGTCCGGGTTGCCGTACAACGTCACGACCGGCGCCGACGTCAACGGCGACGGCGTCTTCAACGATCGGCCGGCCGGTGTGCGCCGCAATGCCGAGCTCGGCGCGAGGCAGTGGGACATCGGGCTGCGCGTGGCCTATACGATTGGATTCGGCCCGCGCGCCCAGACCGGCGGCACCGGCGGCGGCCCGATGATCGTCACCCTCGGCGGTCCGGGTGGCGGCATGCCGGGCGCCCTCGGCGGCAGCGCCAGCGACCGCCGCTTCCGCCTCGAGATCTACGCGTCCACCCAGAACGTCACCAATCACGACAACTACATCGGCTACAGCGGCGTGATCACCTCGCCGTTCTACCGGTTGCCGACCAACGTCATGAATCCGCGCAAAGTCGAAATCGGCATCCGCTTCGCGTTTTAGCGCAGAGCAGGCTGTAGGCCAAGGCCACGCCGAAGCGATCGACTCGTCTCGGTTGTTGGCGTCGAGTCGAGACGCTCGACGTCCGCCCGGCCGTTCCTGGCAGCGTGGAGCGCACGACGGCCATGCGGCGTCGGGACGTGCCGTCGGAGGAGCTCGCCCAGGGACGCGCCGACCGCGCCGGCTGTCTCCGTGCGCCGCGTGCACGACGCGATGGACCGAGGCGTCAGCATCGTGATGCGATCTGTTCAATGACGCCGGCCTGACATCGACGGTTCTCGAATTGTCCGCGCGTTGACGTGAGAGGACCGAATCGGAGTCGCGCGATGGGCGTCAGTATGAAACCGGGCTGGAGGGAGCGCAGGGGTTTCGAGCGCCACGTTCGTAGGCCTGCGCGGCGTCAGGAGATCCAGGCCGAATAGAACTGGCGCGATGCGCGAAGTATGAACCCCGCGCGGACGGAAGCCCGGTTTCGAGCGCGAACCTCCGCTGAGGTCCGGCTCACGTCGACGCGCGAACGATTCGAGAATCCTGTCTGTCAGGCCGCCGGGGATCCGACAGGGCTGAACTTCGCACATCGCATCTCAACAGCCGCGGTCGTTCCGATTCTTCCGACTGTGCCCAGCTCTTCTCCGTGCTCTCTAGCTCTCCTCCGTGTCCTCGTTCTTTCTGTAATAGCAT
This sequence comes from uncultured Acidobacteriota bacterium, assembly GCA_963816795.1. Classification (GTDB taxonomy): domain Bacteria; phylum Acidobacteriota; class Vicinamibacteria; order Vicinamibacterales; family SCN-69-37; genus CAWFLT01. The sequence continues at coordinate 462,809 of CAWFLT010000017.1, forward strand.
CGCTGTCGACGATGCATTCGACGTCGAGGCTGGCGGCCATTGCGGCGGTCGTGCCGTTTGTGGTGTTCGCGGCCGTGTACGTGCCGATGGCCGGTCATGGGCTGATTCAGGACGACTTTTCCTGGATCCTGCGCAGCCGCGTCGCCTCGTTGACGGATGTCATCGCGTTGTTCCGCAGCGACAACGGCTTCTACCGGCCCATGGTCTCGCTGACGTTCGCCGTCAACGAGTGGATGTTCGGCGCGACGCCGTACGGGTATGGCCTCACCAACGCCGCCTTGGCGTTGGCGTGCGCGTGGGCGATTGGCGGCCTGGCGCGCGCGCTCGGCCTGCCGCGCGGCGCGGCCGTACTCGCTTCCGCGTTGTGGCTCCTCAATCTTCACGGTATCCGCATGGCCGTACTGTGGGTGAGCGGCCGCACGGCACTCGTGCTGACATTGGCCGCCGTGCTGGCGGCGACGGCGCTGGTCCGCGGCCGCCTGGTGCCTGCACTGGCGTGGCTCGCGGTTGCGCTCCTGGCGAAGGAAGAAGCCGTGCTCCTTCCGGCGATCCTGCTGGCGTGGATCATGTGGCTCGGGACCCGCGACGAGCCCGGGCCGGTCCGGCCCATCAGCTGGATCGGCGGCGCCGGCATCGTGACAGCGCTGTATTTTCTGGCCCGCTCGACGACACGGGCGATGACGCCGATGTCCGCGCCGCCGTTCTACACGCCCACGTTCGAGCTGGCGGCGCTCTGGTCGAACATCGTTTCGTACGCCGACCGCGCGTTGACCTTCCCGCTGGTGGTGGCCCTTCTGGCAGTCGTGCTGCTCGGCCGGCCACATCCGTGGATGGATCGCCGGACGCTGACTCTGTTCCGGTGCGGTGCGGCGTGGCTTGCCGGCGGGTTTGCGCTGACCGTTTTTCTGCCGGTCCGTTCCGACCTGTATGCTTGTTTCCCGTCGGTCGGCGCCGCGCTCGCCGCGGCCGCGTTCTGCGGCCGTGCCTGGGAGCAGTCGACACCGATACGACAACAGCGAAGCCTGATCGCCAGCCTCCTCGTATCGATGATCGTCGGCATGCTCCACTATTCCCGCACCGGCCGTTGGGTCGAGATCGCCGATTTCTCGTCGGCCGTGATGGCCGATCTGCGGGCCGAGACCAGCTCGCTCCGCGACCACGCGACGATCGTCATTCAGGACGATCGGCGGCAGCGCGTCAATCTCGGATCGGCCTTCGGCACGCTGATCGAGGAGGCGTACGCCTTGTCAGCCGGGCGCCGGTTGACGTTGTGGGTGGAGCCACCGCCCGTCAACGCCGATCTCGCCGGACTGAAGGCGCCGTGCCTGCCGTGCGCGGATCTCCGGTTGGCGGTCGTCGACGGCCGGCTGCGGCGGGAGCCGTGATGCCCGATCGATTCCTCACGCGGCGGGATCTGCTCGTCTGGGCCGTGCTGTTCGTCATGGTGTCCACCCTGCTCGTCGTCACACGATTCGCCAGCGACGATCCTGACTCGGCGTTGTACGCCAATCTTTCGGAGAAGCTCGCGCAGGGCCCCGCGTCGAACTGGATCGCGCCGCAGTGGTGGGGGTACTGGGACGGACACGGTCTCTTCCGCGAACACCCCGCCGGTGTTTTCCTGATTCCCACGGCGCTGACGCTCGTCGGCGTTCCGGCCGTGCAGGCCTCCTACATTGTCGGGATCGCTGCCGGCCTCGTGTCGCTCCTCGTGATTGGATGGCTGGTCTCGCGCCTGGGCACGGGAGCGGATGGGCGAGTCATGCTCATTCTTCTGCAGCTCATGCCGGTCGCGTTCCTCTTCAGGATTCGCGCGAACCATGAGTATCCGATGCTGGTGTGTCTGCTGGTCACGATCGTCGGTCTCGATGGCGTCCGCCGCGGATCGTGGTGGTGGACGACGGCGATCGCGGTAGCGCTGACGGCGGCGTTGCTCGTCAAGGGCGTCTTCATTGTCCTGATCTTCGTCGCGGCGGGCCTGTGGGTGCTGATCAACCCAACGCGGTCGTCGGGATCGATCGTCCGGCCGATTGTCGCCACGGTCATCGCGTGCGTCGCGATGGCGGGCGTGGCGCTTGTCTACGACGCTGCCTACCTGCGTGTCACCGGGGAGACGTTCTGGCTCCCGTACTGGCGCCGCCAGCTCGGGCCGCTTGAAGTGGCGACGCCGATTGACGGCGCGTCGACGATCGCCAGCCACTTGCTCTTCTATCTCAGCCGCCTGGCGTGGCACGCGGCACCGTGGAGCCTGGCGCTGATCGCCATCGTGCTCACTCAGTGGAAGTCTGTCGCGGCGTCCTGGGCGACGGCGGCCGAGTCGATCAAACGCGGCGCGATATTCGCGGGGCTGTTTGTCGTGCTCGTCGTGGCGATCCTGCTGCCGTCGAGCCGGTTCGCCGAGCGGTACGCCTTTTCGGCGACCTATGCGCTCGCGACGCTTGGCGCAATGGTCGCGTGGTGCCATTGGCCGGCGCTGACGCGTCTCGTGTCATCGCTCGATCGAAGGGTGCCCGCGTTTCCCGCCGTGTTGTGGGGCGCGCTCATGATCTTGCGGATCGTCGTCGGACCGTACCTGCCACGAATCGCTTTGGACTGAGGGGGTCAGACCGGTCAGACCCCGGTCTGACCCCCTCGTCTACACGACGAGCAACGCGTGGTCACGAACACGCCCGAGAACGTCGCCGGTCAGGCGTTCGACATCCAATTGATCCTGCAGGCGCACGGTCCAGTCGAACGCCAACCTGCCCGACTTGATCTCATGGGCCACTGATTCGGCGACATCGTCTCTGCTGTGAACACCATCCAGAAGCGTCACGACATGACGGACGAGGTCCGTCAACCGCACCGCCTCGCATTTCTGATTGGTGACGGTCGAACCGTCCTCGGCTTGGAGACGAACCAGCGGGCTTACGGTGGGCCGATCGGTGATGTGGCTTGAAAGACAACGAGGCGAAAGAGAGAAGTCGACCATGCCCGCAGCGTACGCCTCCATGAAAAAGCTCGTCGGCAGCGCGCTGCTTTCCACGAAGTCGCTGAAAGCCACATATTCGGGACGCCTCTCTTCCAGACGAATCAGGGCTTCCTGGAGTCGCGGGTCAGGCGCAACCACCTGACTACGAGCGGCTGTCGCGAGGCTGATCCAGCAGTCGCGCACGACACCTTCCTCAGGGCGACTGCGGACCTGGATATCGCGGTGACACACGAGGGCACCCCGGCAGGTGCAGTTGGTGAGGAAATCCAGGTACTGCTGCTGGTCCAATCGCGGGAGCTCATCGAGAAACGCGCGCACCGCAGGAGGCTCACGGGGACCGTCGAGCCGCGTGACGTCCGAATCGCCCAGGAATTGCAGGCCAGCTTCACCAATCTCCTGGACGAACTCCCGAAAGTAAAACGGCTGATGACATTCGGAGAAAGCCAAGTGGTAGAGCTGCTCGTTGCTCATCGCGCTGAATGTGAAGTACTCCTCGCGCAGCAACTCCGCGTAGGGCCCGGGGTTCTGGTCTTGTACAGCGGCGCCCATCGCCAGAATCGCCCGCGCGCGATCGACTGCCTGGCGCGGGTCGGACAGGTCCGTGACGTGGTAGCGCATCATGTCGCGGGCGATTCCGTGGAGGCGCCATCCAGGCAACGCGTCGTAGGACAGATAACCCACCCCGTGACGCGCCAGGTTGCGCCTGTGGATGGCCAGGATTCTTTGCCGAATCTCCGGCGCCACCCAGGAGAAGACATCCTGGCACAGGATGTAATCGAAGTGGCCCCACCCGTCGTCCACGTCGCAAATGTCGACGTGCCGCAACTCGATGTTGGTGAGGTCCAGGCGCTCAATCATGCGCTGCGCCGATGCGAGCGCGCTCCGGCTGAGGTCACATCCGATGAAACTCGCGCGTGGGTGCGCCAATGCCATCGGGATCAGATTGGCGGCGGTGCCGCATCCCAGCTCCAGGACACGAGCTTGGGCGGAGAAGGCCGCGGTCAAACCGAACAACCTTGCGATCACCTCGAGGCGCCGGCAATCCGCAGCCGGTGCGCTCGCGCTGCGAAACGGCACAAGATCGTAGGGATAGATGCCAGAGCTCATTCTGGCGATCCAAACATTATTGGCTCGACGCGGAAGTGAAAACGGCTCTAACGCAGCGTCGCCGACTGTTTGAGCAGCTCCGATAGCGCTTTCGCGATCGTCAGGCGATCCGCAGCATGCGTCACTGTCTGGCCCTGGCTGAATTCTTGGGCCCCAGCGAAGGAAACCCCGCATCGCTGCAATGACGACACGACCAAGTGTAAATCGACAGTGACAGTGCTCAAGCGGGCGGCCGTCAGCGCATCATTTAGCTGGATACCTGACAGAACTGCGGGCATACATCCCTCCCATGCGAAGTGTCCCGCCCATCATAGACCTGCGGCATCATGGTCCAACGATTTCGACGGTCACCAGGCTCACATACTGGGAGCCAGCTTCCTCGTGGTGTGGCGGCAAGCCGATTGATACCTCGTCGTCCCGCCTACGTATAAGAAAGTGACAAATCCCAGGTGCAACACCCACCCAGCCGGTGTCTTACTTCGTCTAAAGGTCGCCCGATAGCAAGAACGAGAGGGAGGGCGCGCAATGCGCGTTTTCGGACAGTTCGTGGTCGTGGTGTGTGTGCTGGCTGCCACGGCGTTGGACGGACAGCAGAAGCCGGAAGCCACAGCCATTCTTGCGCAGGCGCGTGAAGCGCTCGGCGGCGAGAAGAAGCTCGCCGAGATCAAGACGTTCGTCGTCACGGGGCGCACCCGCAGGATTCAGGGGAGCAGTCTCGTGCCGGTCGAGTTCGAGATCGCCGTCGAGTTCCCGGACAAGTACGTGCGCAAGGACGAGATTCCCGCTCAGGAGAGCGGCCCGACGTCGACCGGGTTCAACGGCGAAGAGGTGATTCAATTGCCGGTGCCGGTGGCGCCGCCTCCGCGGGCCGGTGGGCCGGGGCCTGGCGCTCCTCCTGCCGCCCGTCCTGGCGCACCGACGGCGGCTCCGGGTGCGACCGCGGGGACTGCACCGGCCGGTGGTGCGCCTCCAGCTGGCGCTCCCACGGCGCCTCCCGGGGTGCAACCGCTCGCGCGGGGCGCCAACCGCTCCGCCCGCCGCAGGTGCGCCGCCATCCGGGTGCACCATCCGGGACGCGCCCGCCGCCGGCGCGCCGCCCGCCGGGCGCACCCGTCGCGCCGGCGCGCCTCCAGGCGCCTCCCGCCTGGCGCTCGAGGGATGGGTCCTGCCGGTGCGGCTCCTGGGATGCCGCCCGGTGCTCGTGCCGGCGGCCCGCCGATCGATCCGCGCAAAGCACGGCTCTACACGATCAAACAGGACTTCGCGAAGCTGACCCTCGGAATGTTCGCAGCGTCGTTCCCTGCGTATCCGCTGACGTTCACTTACGCCGGCCAGGGCGAAGCGCCGCAGGGCAAGGCCGACGTGATCGACGTCAAGGGTGAGGGCAACTTCACGCTCCGGTACTTCATCAACGGCCAGACGCACCTGCCGATCATGGTGAGTTGGACGACGCCGGCGACCAATGTCGTGATGACGCTGCCCGGTCAACCAGCGCCGAAGGACCTCGCGCCCGGATCGATCGTCGTGGAAGCGCCGCCGCTGCCGGCGGCGACGGCGCCCAAGGAAGAGCAGGACAAGTACACGAAAGACGTTGCGGCGCTGCGCGCGAAGGCGCTGGCGGGCGCCAAGCCGGTCGAGCACCGCATCTTCTATTCGGATTACCGTGATGCCGGAAACGGCGTCATGTTCCCGTTCCGGCACCGCCGCGCCATCAATGCGGACACCGTCGAAGAGACCACGTTCGACCAGTTCAAGATCAACACGAAGATCGATCCCCGAAAATTCGAGGTTCGCAAATGACCGTCCGAATCCGCTCGCTGATCCTGGCCTTCGTGTGTTTCGTCACGTTCGGCGCCTGGCCCGCCGCCGCGCAACAGGCGCCGCCTGCGCCGCAGGAGGCCAGGCTGCTCGTGACGGTGGTCGATCCGAGCGCCGGCGTCCTGCCGACCGCGACGGTCGCGCTGACCGGGCTCGAGGACGCGACCAGGAAGGCGGCGGTCGCGCCGCTCAAGACATCGGAGAAGGGGCTCGCGATCTTCGACAAGCTCGTGCCCGGCCGATACACGCTGATCGCCGAGTTCCCCGGTTTCGAGACGCGAAGCATGGAAGTGCGTGTGCGCGCCGGCGGCGACAACAAACAGGTCATGGTCCTGCCCCTCAAGCGCATGGAGGACGCCGTGACCGTCTCACGCGACCGGCAAGAGGCGGCCGCCGATCGCGCGCCGCTCTTCGGCACCGCGCTGACGCGCGAGCAGATCGAGCTGCTGTCGGACGATCCCGACGAGATGAGGCGCCAGTTGACGGAGATGGCCGGACCCGATGCCGTCTTCAAGGTCGACAGCTTCGAGGGCCGCGATCTGCCGCCCAAGGCGCAGATCAAGTCGGTGCGCATCTCCCGCGACCAGTTCGCGGCCGAGAGCCACTGGGCCGGCGGTCTCCACATCGAGATCGTCACGCAGCCCGGCCTCGGGCCGATGCGCGCGAATACGCGGTTCGGCTTCCGCGATAGCTCGATGGACGGCAAGAACTCGATGACGACGACGCAAGCCGGATTCACAGAACCGCAATCTGGGCTTCAATCTCGGCGGCACGCTCGTGCCCGAGAAGGCGTCGTTCTCGATCAACATCAGCGGCACGAACTCGTACACGCAGCCGAACTTCAAGGCGGCGCTGCCCGGCGGCACGATCTCGGATGTCGCGCGCTTTCGCACGCCCCGCGACTCGACGGGCGCCAGCGGCTATCTCGACTGGGCGGTGACCAAGGACCAGACGATCCGGATGTCGTTCGGCGGCAATCGATCGAAGGCGCGCAACCTCGGCGTCGGCGCGTACGACCTGTCGACCCGGGCGTATGGCAACAAATCGAGCGGCTACAACTTCATGCTCCAGGAAGTCGGCCCGCTCGGACGCCGCTTCTTCATCAACACGCCGCTTCTTTGGCAACTACTCAACGTCTTCGACCGAGTCGGCCGTGGAGGCGATGACGATTCGTGTGCAAGACGCGTTCACGACTGGCGGCGCCCAGCAGACAGGCGGCCGGCGCGCGTTCAACTACAGCCTGGCGTCGGATCTCGACTACGTCCGTGGCATTCACTCGTGGCGCGCCGGCGTGACCATCGACGGCTACAGCTATCGATCCGACGAGTCGCAGAACTACCTCGGCACCTACACGTTCTCGAGCCTCGCGACGTTCGAGCTCGGCCGGCCGCGCAGCTTCACGCGGCGGATCGGCGACCCGCTCATCCAGTACACCAGCGTGCAGGCCGGCTTCTACTTGCAGGACGATATCCGTCTGCGGCGCAACCTCACGCTCACGCCGGGCGTGCGCTACGAGGTGCAGAACCACCTCGACGACTACAACAACATCATGCCGCGCGTCGGCCTCACGTGGTCGCCGAACAAGAGCGGCGCGACGACTCTGCGGGTCAGCTACGGCATCTTCTACGACTGGATCTCGCACCAACGTCTACGAGCAGACGCTGCGCGTCGACGGGTTCCGCCAGCAGGAGATCAACGTCATCGATCCCTCCTATCCGGACCCCGGTGACGCTGGCGTCGCACCCGCCGACGAACCGCTATCTGTATTCGGACAACGTGCTGATGGCGACGACGAAGCGGCTCAGCGCCGGCATCAACCAGCGGATCAACTCACGAATGTCGGTCGGCGTCAGCTACGCGGACTCTCGCGCCTCCGACCGTGCGCGCGGCCACAACCTCAACGCGCCGGCGGCCGGCGTGCGTCCCGATCCGCGAATTCGCCAACGTCGTCGAGGTCATCTCCGACGGCAGCATGTGGAGCCGGAGCCTGAACACGAACTTCAGCTTCAACCTGGCGACGCCATCTCCCGCGCTTCAGCAGGCGCGATTCAACTGGCGCCGGATGTCCGTTTTCGGAAATTTCGGGATCAACAAGTCGCGGAACAACTCCGATGGCGCCTTCTACGATCCCCGCGAGCAACGGCGTCGACGCGGAATGGGGTCCGTCGGCAGAGGACGTCCGCTACCGCTTCAACATGTCGCTCAACAGCAACGCGTTGCGGAACTTCAACGCGGGGCTCAGCTTCAACAGCTACAGTGCGGGCCCGTACAACATCACCACGGGCATCGACGTCAATGGCGATACGGTCTTCAACGATCGGCCGTTCCGAGTCGAGCGCAACAGCGCGCGCGGGTCCGGCGGAATGAATTCGAGCGCGAACTTCTCCTACACCTGGTCGTTCGGCAGTCGCAAGATCGCGTTGCCGCCCGGCATTTCGATCACCAACGTCGGTGGTGCGATGGCCGTCTCGACGGGACAGGCGTCACAGGCCAGCCGGTACCGGATCGGGTTCAACGTCAGCATCTTCAACCTCACCAACCGCCAGAACCTGGTCGGCTACAGCGGCGTCATGACGTCGGAGTTCTTCGGGAAGCCGACCGCCGTGAGCGGCACGCGCAACGTCAACTTCGGGGTGAATTTCAGTTTCTGAGTTTGACCGCGCGTCCGGCTCAGCCATATACTCTTTGCACTGACATGTTCGCCCTGTGCGCACGGCTCAAGCGGCTCACTCGAAAGCGGGGAAAGTCCCCCGGAGAGACCGCGTGCGCATAATGGCCGGCTGAAGGCACGACTCAGCCGCTGGGCAAGCAAGCTGAACCCGCCGATGCGCAGAGCGCACGGCGGGTTCTTTGTTTTAGAAGTGCACTTGCAAAGAACGAGGGCACGGAGGCAGAGCTAGAGGACACGGAGAAGAACGTGGACACCCCGCGCCGATCTGTGGCGCGGGGCCCGAGGCGCGAAGGCCAGGCCCCGCGCCTCACCCGCGCCCGATTCGTGGCGCGGCCCGAGGCGTGGGGGTGGGGCCCCACGCCTTAAGTAACGTGGACGCCCCGCGCCCGATTCGTGGCGCGGGCCCGAGGCGCGGGGGTGGGGCCCCGCGCCGTTAAAAAAGGAGACAAAAGCAGTGGCGATTGAAGTCGGTGTGTTGGGCGCGACGGGGATGGTCGGGCAGCAGTTCATTTCGCGGCTGTCCTGCCACCCGTGGTTCAAGGTGACGTGGCTGGCGGCGAGCGAGCGATCCGAAGGGAAGGCCTACGCTGAGGCGGCGCCCTGGCGGCTGGCTGCGCCGATGCCGGAGGCCGTGGCGGGCATCAAGGTCGACGGCTGCGTGCCGGGCCGCGGCCCCAAGATCGTGTTCTCCGCGCTCGATGCGAAGGCCGCCGACGAGCTCGAGCACGTCTTTGCCGCGGCTGGCCACATCGTCCTCAGTAACGCCCGGACGCACCGCATGGATCCGCTCGTGCCGTTGCTGATTCCTGAAGTCAACGCCGATCACCTGGGCGTGCTGCCTGAGCAGCGCCGCGTCAAAGGATGGTCTGGCGCCATCATCACCAATCCCAACTGCGCGGCGGTCGTGCTCGCGACCGCGCTCGCGCCGCTGCGCCAGTTCGGACTCACGCGCGTGCAGGTGACGACGATGCAGGCGGTGTCGGGCGCCGGTTACCCGGGGGTGGCGTCACTCGACATTCTGGGCAACATCATTCCGTACATCGGCGGCGGCGAAGAGGACAAGATCGAGCGCGAAACGCTGAAGATGCTCGGCACGGATCATGGCCGGGCGCCGCTCGAGGCCATCATCAGCGCGCAGGTCACGCGCGTGCCGGTCATCGACGGTCATTCGATGACGGTTTCGATCGAGCTCACGCGCCGTCCACCGGTGGCTGACGTCGTCGCCGCCCTGCAGTCGTTTCGCGGGCGGCCGCAAGAGCTTGCGCTGCCGTCGGCGCCGATCCCCGCCATCGTCGTCAAGACGGAAGAGACCCGGCCGCAGCCGCGGCTCGACGCGAATCTGGGCGGCGGCATGACGGTCTCCGTCGGTCGCGTTCGCGAATGTCCGGTGCTCACGCACAAGTTCTTCGCGCTCGGCCACAATACGATTCGCGGCGCCGCCGGCGCCTCGATTCTCAATGCCGAGCTGATGAAAGCTGAGGGGCTCCTCTGATCATGACGCGCGCTCACAGGCAGTCGGAGGGCTCGGCGTCATGGTCGTGATGAAATTCGGCGGCACGTCCGTAGCGGACCGCGCCGCCATCGAGCGGCTGATCGGCATCGTCCGCGCCGCGCGGCAGGTCGCCGTGCAGCCGGAGAGCTCGGACTGGCGCGGGCCGATCGTCGTCGTTTCTGCGCTCGGCGGCGCCACCGATCGGCTGCTGGGCGTAGCCGCCGAGGCGGCTGCCGGCGACTTCGAGGGCGCGGCCGAACACGTACATTCACTGCGTGACCGGCATCTGCAGGTTGCCGGGGTCATCACGGACGATCGCGAACGCCAGGAGGTCGAGCGCTTCATCACGCGCGAGTTCGAAGAGCTCGAGCGAATCGCCGGCGCGCTCAGCGTCCTGCGCGAAGTCACCCCACGCTGGCTCGACGCGATCGCGGCGGCCGGCGAGATCCTCAGCAGCCGGATCGTCTCGGCGGCCCTGACCTCACACGGCCTGGCGGCGAGCTGGGTCGACGCGCGTGCCGTCATGGTGACGACCAGGGAGCACACGGCCGCGGCGCCGCTCTGGGCCGAGACCAACGCCGCGCTGACGAAGACGATCGATCCGTTGCTGGCCGCACGGCGTGTGCCCGTCGTCGGCGGCTTCGTCGGCGCGACGATCGACGGCGTCACGACGACGCTCGGCCGCGGCGGGTCGGACTATTCGGCCGCGATCGTCGGCGCTGGCCTGGGTGCGTCAGAGATCCAGATCTGGACCGACGTCGACGGGATGCTGACGGCCGACCCACGCGTGGTCGCCAATGTGCGTGTCGTGCCCCACCTCTCCTTTGCCGAGGCGTCCGAGCTCGCGTATTTTGGCGCCAAGGTCCTGCATCCAGCGACCATTCAGCCGGCGGTGGCCAAGAACATCCCGGTCCGGATCCTGAACTCGATGCGGCCGCAGGATGCCACGGGCACCCTCATTACGCGCGAGCGTCCTGCCGGGGGCACCGGACCATTGACGGCCGTGGCCTCGAAGAAGAATGTGACCGTGGTCGACATCGCGTCGACTCGGATGCTGATGGCTCACGGGTTCCTGAAGCGGATTTTCGAGGTGTTCGAGCAACATCGCACCTCGGTGGACGTCGTCACGACGTCGGAAGTCAGCGTATCGGTGACGCTTGACGACGCGAGGCGGGTGCCCGAGATCATGGCGTCGCTCAGCGACGTCGCCGACGTCACCCGCGAGGACCGCATGGCGATCATCTGCGCCGTGGGCGAGGGCCTGCAGAGCGATCCGGCGTTCGTCGGCCGGCTGCTCGACGCCGTCGGCAAGATTCCGATCCGCATGGTCTCGCAGGCGGCGGCGCGGAGGAATGTCACGTTGGTGATCAACGACGCGGACCTGGAGCCGGCCCTGACCCGCGTGCATGAACGGTTTTTCCCGAGCTCGCAACACGAAGCTCACGAAGACCACGAAGAATTGAGGAAACGCTCTTGAATCTCAGATCCCGACATGTAGAGATCTGGAGATCCCGGAAATTCGTTCTTCGTGGGCTTCGTGCCCTTCGTGGTGAAGGCTTTCGATGCGAATTTTGCTGATTGGTCACGGACGGATGGGTCGGCTGATCGAGACGCTGGCGCCGACCCACGACTGCGAGGTGGCTGGCGTCTTCACGGAGACGTCGCCGCCGCGTGCGATCGCCGACGGGGCCTTCGGCGACGTGGATGTCGCGATCGACTTCTCGCTCGGGCACGCCGTGGTCGCGAATCTGGCGCAGTTGGCCGACCGCCGGATCGACGTCGTCATCGGCACGACGGGATGGCAAGCGGACGAGCCGGCGTGCCGGGCGATGGCTGACCGGGCCGGCCTCGGTGTCATCGCGTCGGCCAATTTCTCGATCGGCGTCGCGATCTTTCGCGCGGTGGTGGAAGAGGCGGCGCGCCTCTTCGCGGCGCAGCCTGACGCAGGGGCATGGATTCACGAGCTGCACCACGACAAGAAGCAGGACGCGCCGTCAGGCACCGCGCTCCTGCTGCGCGCGGCGATGGAGCGGCGCGGCTATCACCGGGCCATCGACGTCTCGTCGAGCCGGGCGGGCGCCATCCCTGGAACGCACACCGTCGGCTTCGACGCCGCCGCCGAAACGGTGACGCTGACGCATACCGTCCGCGATCGGGCGGTGTTCGCCCACGGTGCGCTGGTCGCGGCCAAGTGGATCAAAGGGCGTCGTGGCTGGTTCACGATGCAGGACATGGTCGACAATACGGAACGCTAGGACCGCAGGGCCTGCGACGACCAGGACCGGCGCCGAGCCGCGAGCCGGGGTGGGGCCTCGCGACAAGACGATCGCGAAGCCCGCGACGTAGGAGCGGCGCTGAGCGAAAGCGAGCGGGGGTGGGGCCCCGCGAGCAGCTAATTAAGGAGCTCTGAGATGCGACTGACTTTCACCGGCGTCGGCACGGCGTTGATTACGCCATTCACCAGGACGGGGGCGCTCGACGAGGCGGCTGTGCGGCGTCTGGCCAGGCGGCAGGTTGACGCCGGCGTCCATTTCCTCGTGCCGTGCGGGACGACCGGGGAAACCCCGACGCTGACACCGGACGAACGGCGACGGATCGTCGAGTTGGTTGCTGAAGAGGCGGACGGCCGCGCGCTGGTGCTCGCTGGCGCCGGCGGCTACGACACGCGGGAGGTCATCCATGCCGCGGCCGAAATGCAGAAGGCCGGCGCCCAGGGCCTGCTGTCGGTGACGCCGTACTACAACAAGCCGACGCCGGAGGGTCTGTATCAACACTACAAGGCGATCAGCGACAGCACGACGCTGCCGATCATCGTCTACAACGTGCCGGGCCGCACCGGCTGCAACATCGACGCCGCGACGCTCACGCGGCTCGCGACGCTGCCCAATATCGTCGGCGTCAAGGAAGCGTCGGGCAACATGACGCAGATGGCCGAAATCTGCCTCGCCGTCCCGCCTGCCTTTCTCGTCCTCTCTGGCGACGACGCGTTGACGCTGCCGCTCATGGCCATCGGTGGCCGCGGCATCATCTCGGTCGCGTCCAACGAAGCGCCCGCTGAGATGGTTCAGATGGTCGAGGCCGCCGAGCGCGGCGATTTCGCGACCGCGAAGCACTGGCACGACAAGCTGCTGCCGCTGATGCAGATCAACTTCGTGGAGTCGAGTCCTGGCCCGGTGAAGTTCGCGATGGCGGCGATGGGGCTGTGCGAAGAGGCGTTCCGGCTGCCGATGGTGCCGCCGCGCGGCGCTTCGCAGGATCGCGTGCTCGCGGTCTTGCGCGACTTCGGGCTGCCGATCGCTGCCGGAGCCCGCGCGTCGTGAGCCTGGCGGAGACCATTTCGGCACTGTTTGCCGAAGGATCGGCTGCCGACAAGGCGGCCGCACGCGCCGCGTTCTTCGAGCTGCAGCAGCAGCTCGGCAGCGGCACGGTCCGCGCGGCTGAACCCGATCCGTCCACGCCGAGCGGCTGGCGGGTCAACCCCTGGGTGAAACAGGGGATCCTCCTCGGCTTCCGATTCGGCGATCTCGTCGATCTTTCCGGCGACCACGGTCGCTGGCCCTTCTACGACAAAGACACGATGACGTTGAAGAAACCGGGTGTCGCCGCCGGCGTCCGCATCGTGCCCGGCGGCTCGACGATTCGCGACGGCGCGTTCGTCGCCTCCAGTGTCGTCTGCATGCCGCCGATGTACGTCAACATCGGCGCCTACATCAACGAAGGATCGCTGGTTGATTCGCACGCGCTCGTCGGATCGTGCGCGCAGATCGGCAAGCGTGTGCACCTCTCCGCCGGCGCCCAGATCGGCGGCGTCATCGAACCGGTTGGCGCGCTGCCGGTGATCATCGAGGACGACGTGCTCGTCGGCGGCAACACCGGCGTGTATGAAGGCGCCGTCATCAAGCAACGGGCGGTGCTGGCGGCTGGCGTCATCCTGACGGCGTCGACGCCGCTGTACGATCTCACGCGTGGCGTGATCATCCGCGCTGCCGAAAACCAGCCGTTGGTCGTCCCAGAAGGCGCCGTCGTCGTGCCCGGCGCGCGCGCGGTGACGGTCGGGCCCGGAAAAGACTGGGGCCTGTCGCTGGCGACGCCCGTCATCGTCAAGTACCGCGACGACCGGACGGATACGCGGACGGAGCTCGAGACATGGATCCGCTGACGCAGATCCGCCTCACTCGCGACCTCATCGATATCGACTCGACGACGCCGAACGAAGTCCTGGCCGGCCGGTTCGTCGCCGGGACCCTGCGCCGTCTCGGCTGGACCGTCGTCGAGCAACCGGTCGTCGACGGCCGGTTCAACGTCGTCGCCCACCTCGGCGATCCCGTCGTTGTCTTCTCCACCCATTTCGACTGTGTCCCGCCGTTCTTCGCGAGCCGCGAACAGGACGGGCGCCTCTACGGGCGTGGCGCCTGCGATGCCAAGGGGATCCTGATCGCGCAGATCGCGGCGGCCGAGCGGCTCCGCGCCTCGGGAGAGGCACGGATCGGTCTCCTGTTTGTCGTTGGCGAGGAGCGCGGCAGCGAAGGCGCGACGGCCGCGAACGGCTCGCCGCTCGGGTCGCGCTTCCTGATCAACGGTGAACCCACAGACAATCGCCTCGCCACAGCCACGCGCGGCGTCTATCGCGTGCGTTTGCACGCCAAGGGGACGGCTGCGCATTCGAGCCTGCCGCATCTCGGCGTGTCGGCCATCGACAAGCTGGTCGACGCGCTCGTCGCCCTGCGTCGCGTCGAATGGCCCGCCGATCCCGATATGGGCAAGACGTTCTATACCATCGGTCTCATCAATGGAGGCGTGGCGCCCAACGTGATTTCGCCGGACGCCGACGCCGAGCTGATGTTCAGAACGGTCGGCGATCACGCCGAGCTGCGACAGCAGATCGAGCGCGCGGCCGGCGGATTGGTGTCGGTCGAGGATGTTCTGGTCGTCCCGCCCGTCCGTCTCACGACCCGACCGGGCTTCGATACCGAGTCATTCGCGTTCACCACCGACATCCCGCTCCTCGATCGCTGGGGCGCCCCGCTCCTGCTCGGCTCCGGCTCGATCACCGTCGCGCACACGGCGGACGAGTATGTCGAGATTGCGGAGTTACACCGGGCGGTGGAGTTGTACGCGCGGCTGGCGCAGGAACTGCTAGTGTAGGCTCCGGTCAATTTCGTCGATCCGTCTCAGTTCTACTCGAAAGCCATTTGCGTTGACGTCGTGTCGGCCTCCGGGGAGCTGGCCCTCGAAATCACGCCTCCGTGCACTCGCGTTTCATGCTTCCGCGCTTCGCCCGCGTCCTACCCGGCTTGGAAACCAAACATGCCTACGGACACGGGCTCGAAACGCTCCTTCCCTACGGCGTGATTTCGAACTGACGTTCATCGGGCCACTCCCAGTCGGCCGACACGACGTCAACGCAAATGGCTTTCAAGCCTGTTGCCTTCCGAAAGGTCGTCCTTCCGTCGGTGTCGTGTTGCGGCGTGGTCCGTGACGTAGCGTGCCCGACGAGTTCTCGAACTGTCCGCGCGTTGACGTGAGAGGACCGAATCGGAGTCGCGCGATGGGCGGCAGGGTGAAACCGGACTGGAGGGAGCGCAGGGGTTCGAGCGCCACGTTCGTAGGCCTGCGCGGCGTCAGGACGTCCAGGCCGAATAGAACTGGCGCGACGGGCGAAGTCTGAACCCCAAGCGGACGGAAGTCCGGTTTCGAGCGCGAAGCTCCGCTGAGGTCCGGGTCACGTCAACGCGCGGACAGTTCGAGAACTCGTCTTCAGGCCGCCTTGGTCGGATGCAGCAATTCATCGGCCAGGCCGTACCTCGCACCCCGCACTGCTCTTCCGCACCGCGCACGTCACTCGTCAGATATCCTTGTCCCCATGCCAGGTTACGGAGCGAGGTACTGGGAGGAACGTACGGCCGACAATCGGCGACGCACGTACCCCAAGTTCAAGGGATCAGAAACGGCTGATGCCGTCATCATTGGCGGCGGTCTGACCGGCGCCACGGCGGCGTTCGTCCTGGCGTCAGGCGGGCTGAAGGTCGTTGTCCTGGAGGCCGGGCGCCTGGCCGGCGGGGCGACCGCGGGGGGACTCGGGACCATTCTGCCGGAGCCCGACGCGTCGTTTCGCGACGTCGAAGCGGCGGCCGGCCGTCGCCCCGCGCGCGTCGCGTGGGAAGAAGCGCACCGCAGCGCGCGTGAGTTTGCCGCCGCCCTCGAGAAACTCCCCACCAAGAGCGATCTCAAACCGGCCGCGCTGGTCCTCAATGCGCGCACAGTTGATGACGGCGCGTTCGCCAGGAAAGAACAAGCGGCGCGACGCGAGGCGTCGATTGTCGCGCCGTGGATGACACCGGCCGCGGCCCGGGCCGGGATTGCGACCGACTCGGTGGGCGGCATCCGGCTGACCGATGCGTCGGTCTACGATCCGGTCCGCGCCACGCTCGGCCTGGCAGGCGCCGCCGCGGCGAAGGGCGCGCGGATCTTCGAGCAGTCTCCGGCCCGCCGTACGAGGTTTACGCGCAAGTACGCCGACGTCATTCTGGCGACCGGCGCGATCCGGACGACGCTCGTCTTTGTCGCCAGCGGCGAGCCAGGCACCCTGTTCAGCCAGTTGCGCCGGCACGTCCGGCGCGAAACAGGCTACGTCGTCGTCACCCAGCCGTTGACCGGGCCGATGAGGCGCGCCGCCGGCAAGCGCGACAGCGTGCAGACCGAAATTGGCGGCTCACCTGGCGGCCGGCCGTGGCTTCGATGGCTGGCGGACGATCGCGTGCTGTTCGCTGGCGCGCGCGGCGCCATGCCGCCCGCCAGACAACGCGAAAAGCTCCTCGTGCCGCGGACCGCTCAGCTCATG
The DNA here is from genome assembly GCA_963816795.1 of uncultured Acidobacteriota bacterium. Classification (GTDB taxonomy): domain Bacteria; phylum Acidobacteriota; class Vicinamibacteria; order Vicinamibacterales; family SCN-69-37; genus CAWFLT01. Next base: position 479,706 of record CAWFLT010000017.1, read on the forward strand.
TATGAGCTGTCGTTGCGGTATCCGGAGTTCTCCGGGCTTCCTGCCCACTGGGGATGGGAGCAGCCAGTGGTGACGACGCCGGACGGGTTGCCGTGGATCGGCAGCCATCGGAACTTCCCGTTTCACTTCTTCGCCCTGGCACTCGGTTGGCACGGTGATGCGCTGGCGTGGCTGGCGGCCAAGGCCGCCCTGCGCCAGGCCCGCGGGGAGGCCCGGCCGACGGATGCCATCCTGGGCTTCGCGCGGTATTTGTAACCGTCCGCATCGCGCCAGGGTCTAACTCGAAATCCGCGCGCTGTCTCGGATGGCTCACCGGGAGTATGCTTTTAGAGCCCCGGGGGCCCATTTCCCGGTTGGGAAGGCTAGTCGTCATGGCGAAACCGACACGATCCGTCGAGCATCTGATGCGCCGCGCCGGTTTCGGCCTTTCCGCGGCTGAACGCGAGCAGTTTGCGCACTACACCTACCCGATGGCGGTGGCGGCGCTGACGGAGTTCAATCCGGCCGAGACAAACATCGACGACAAGATCGGTCAGTCTGGCTACGTCCTCATTCGCGGCGCGAACCCAAATACTGTCATCAACGACGCTCGCCAGCGCTGGCTGTTCCGGATGATTCATTCGCCGGCGCCGCTTCAGGAGCGCATGGCGCTCATCTGGCACCATCACTTCGCGACCGCGTACAGCAAGATTTCCGGCGCTGGTCGGCGGCGCGGAAGCCACGCGGATGATGGCCGCCAAGCCCAGCGAAGACCGGCGCGGGATGAAGGGGCAGATCGAGCTCTTCCGCGAGCACGCACTTGGGAATTTCCGGACGCTGCTCGTCGAGGTCGCCAAAGACCCGGCGATGCTGTACTGGCTCGACGGCTACTTGAATCGGCGCGCCCAGCCGCAGGAGAACTTCGGTCGCGAGTTGATGGAGCTTTTCACGTTCGGCGTCGAGCACTACACCGAGCCGGACGTGTATGCGGCGGCCCGCGTCTTCACCGGCTGGAATCTCGCGCGGACCAACGCGGGAACTGACAACGCGTTCGTCCAGTTCACCTACGTCGCCGCACAGCACGACACAAACGCCAAGGATTTTACGTTCCCGATCTACTCGAACGGCAGCAAGCGCATCGAGGCGCGAGCGGCGGCGAGCGGCATGCAGGACGGGCTCGATCTGATCAACGCGCTCGCCATTCATCCGGAAACCGCGAAGCGCATGGCGCGCCGGCTCTGGACCTGGTTCGTGAGCGAGACCGAGGCGCCAGACAGCCAGTTCGTCAACAACATCTCGAACGTGTATCTGAGCAACGACACCGAGATGAAGCCGGTCATCCGGGCGGTGCTGTTCTCGCCGCAGTTCATCGCGGCCGAGCGCGCCTATCAGCGCTACGCCTGGCCGGCGGAGTTCGTCGTGCGGGCGATCAAAGAAGTGGGCTACACGGGCTTTCCGCTCGACGCGGCGCTGACCCCGATGATCAACATGGGCCAGCAGTTGTTCGAGCCGCCGGACGTCAACGGCTGGGACGTCGGCGCCGGGTGGTTCTCCACCGGCGGCATGCTGGCGCGGATGAACTTCGCGGCGACGCTCACGACCAACCAGCGGGTCGCGCTGCGCGACCGCGCACGCGCGGCGAGCTCGACGCCCGAAACGCTGCTGTCGTTCGTGCTCGAGGGACTGACGCTGCCGGAGCCGACAGGCGACGTGCGAAACGCGCTGCTCGACTACATCCGGGCGGGCGGCACCTGGACCGGATCCGACACCCAGTTGCTCAACAAGGCCGGCGGGCTCGTGCACCTGCTGACCGGGTCGGGCAGTTATCAACTCGTCTGAGAGGCTGGCCATGAAGGTGACTCGTCGAGACTTCATTCGCGGTGGTGTCGCCGCGTTCACCGTCAGCTTCGGGGCTCCGGCGTTCATCTCGGATCTCGCGCGGGCCCAGGGGTCGTCGCGGCGCAATCTCGTCGTGCTGTACCTTTCGGGCGGCAACGACGCGCTGAGCACGCTGGTCCCGTATCAGGACGCGTCTTACATCAGCCGGCGCCCCAACATCTTCGTGCCGGCGTCCACCGTCCTCCAGGTCGGGACCGACAGCTCGGGCGTCGCGCTCGGGCTGCACCCGCGGCTGACGGGCCTGCGCCAGATCTTCAACGAGGGCAAGCTCGCGCTGATTCAGCGCACCGGCTATCCGAACTCGAGCCGTTCGCATTTCCTCGGCACGGACATCTGGTCCACCGCCACGCCGCAAGCGCCAACCGGTTCGGGGTGGCTCGGCCGCTATCTCGACACGTTGCCGTCGCCGGTCGATCCTCTGGCGGGTTGGTGCACGGTTCGTGAAGTGCCGCGCTCGCTGATCGGCAACAAGGTGAGCGTGCCGGCGATCCAGAGTCCCGCGCAGTACGCGTTCTCGAGTCCGAACCCCAATACACGCGAACGAGCCGGCGTTCGCGCGACAGGCGATGACGCGCATCGCGTCGCATCTGCCGCCGGAGACGCCACATCTGTCGTTCGTCAACGGCACCACGCAGGCGGCGCTCGCGACGCTCGACCGCGTGGCGAGCGTGGCCACCTACACCCGATCGGTGACCTACGGGAACGACGGGCTCTCCCAGGCGTTCCGCGCCGTCGCCGGCGCGATGGTCCGCGGAATGGGCACGAAGGTCTTCTGGGTCACGACCGGCGGATACGATACGCACGCGACGCAGGGCACCGGCGTCAACGGCGGCTATTCGAACCTGATGGGCACGATCAACACGGCGCTCACGACGTTCTACAACGACCTCCGCAATCAGGGGCTGCTGCAAGACACCGTCATTCTGCAGTTCTCGGAGTTCGGCCGGCGCATCAGCGAGAACGGCAGCGCCGGCACCGACCACGGCGCGGCCGGCGTGATGATGGTGCTTGGCGGCAACGTGAACGGCGGGCTGTATGGCACCGCGCCGAACCTGAATCCCTTCTCGGGCAATCCGACGCTCGAGAACAACGGCGGCGACGTGACCCACGAAACCGACTTCCGGTCGGTCTACGCGCGGGTGATCGACAACTGGCTCGGCGCCAACTCGACGTCAATTCTCCAGGGCGATTACCGCAAACCGTCGCTGACGTTCATCTGACCGTCACCGACCACGATGTTGCGCTCGATGCCGGTCGGGCGCGACGGGGCTGGTGGCACTTCGCCGCGCGTCGCGCATCGATCCGGTGCGGGTACTTCACGAATGGTAAGCGCAGACGGCTACTTCAATTGCGCCACCCAGAGCTCGCGCCGGCTCGCATTCAACTTCGTGAAGACGATCTGGTCGTTGCGCGAGACGTCGTAGTTCCACTCCACCCAGAGCGGTCCCAAAGCTCCGACCCTTCGGGGATTCCCGCCATCGACGGATACCGTCCATACTTCGCGCATGTTCGGAGTGGCGGTGGCACGGATAAAAAACAGGCGGGATCCGTCTCCGGCCGGAATGGGATAATGCCCTCTCGTGAGCGTGCGGCATGGCCTTCCATCGGCCGGGCATGCCTCAACATTCCAGCGGTTCCAGAGGTCGCCACCTGGATCCGGGGATATGTGGTCGCCGTAGATGGTCTGGGAATCGAATGACCAGCGAATGCGGTCGAGTGGGCGACCCAGTGTGTGTTCCTTCCCTGAACGCAGGTCCCGAACCACCGTGGCGTTCACCTGGCCCTTCTCAACGAGTGAATACACGACCGCGCGCCCTTGCGGATCGACCTTCGCAGATCTCTCCCTGAGAAGATCCCAGGCAGCCACTTCCATAGTCGTGCCACCCTCCACAGGAATCCTGCGGAACGATTTCGATGGGCGCATCCGGTAGAAATACAGCGAGGCCTCATCGCCCGACCATTGCGGCAGCATGTTCTGTTCACCTTCGCCACGGGTGACTTGCCGGACCTCGCCCCCATCCGCAGAGACGACGTAAAGGTGCACGGTGCCCCCAATTGGCTGAGCGAACGCGATCCGATCGCTGCTGGGAGAGAGCACGGCATGCACGATTGGCGTCCGACGGGAGAGCAGCTCCTTCTCCCGGCCAGTCGCCGGGTCGAACAGGATCAGGCTCCAGCTCTTGCGCTGCGTGCCATAGAGGAGTGTGTTTCCATCGGGTGAAATGTCCGGCTCGGTATCCTCGCCTGCGCCGGTCGTCAGCGGTGTTGGTGTGCCGCCGGTTGCCGGTACACGCCACAGCGTCAGGCTGCCGGCGCGAGTGGAAGAGAACACGATAGATCGTCCGTCCGGCGCCCAGCTTGGCCACCCGCCCTCGCACAAATCGAACGTGAGCTGCCGAGCCTGGCCGCCCGCTGCCGGGATGATCCAGATATCACCCCGGATCGGTTCGGCGCCTGTGTGAAAGAAAGTGATCGTCTGTCCGTCTGGTGACAGATCCGGAGATCGATCCATGGCCCAGGGCGTTTCCGGCACACCAGGCACTTCGTAGGCGTCGCCGCCATCGGCGTTGGCGATCCAGATCGCGTTGCCGCGAGTGAAGACGAGGCGTTTGCCGTCGGCCGAGAATTTCGGCGCATCGCCAACCTCCAGAATGCGCCGGGCCGGACCGCCCAGTGGTGCCACCGACCAGAGGCCGGCGCGAAAACGGCTGAACACGATGCGATCCTTGAGCGGGGACCAGACGAGACGCCTGACCGGCACATCGCCAAACGTGATCTGAAGCGGATCTCCTTCAGCAAGGTTCTTGACCCAGACCTGCGGGACGCCGTCGGCTTCCTTGAGAAACGCGATGAAGTTGCCGTCCGGAGAAAAGCTGGCGCCCCAATGCTCGCCCGAAAACGTCGAGATCAGACGAAGGTCGGTTGCTTGGCAGCGAGTCTGCGGACTGGCGCCAGACCCAGAGGCCCGCCACGGCAACGGCGACGAGCGAAACGACAGCCGCTCCAATCAGCAAGGGACGAATACGCACCGTCTTCGAGACAGGCGCCTCGGGTAACGACGGGCTCGATGCGACCTGTGAGCTGTCCTGACTGATCCACTTCAGCGCGTCGGCCAGATCGCGTGCGGTTTGAAACCGTTCGTCAGGATCTTTGGCCAGGCACTTCTTGACGATGCGGTCCAGAGCGGGTGGCGAAAGCGGTTGCAGCGCCGAAATGGCTGGCGGCTCCGCACCGAGGATCGCGGCGACGAGCGATGCCTGACTGGTCGCTTCGAACGCCTTCCGGCCCGTGGCCATCTCGTGCACGAGCGCGCCGAAGGCGAACAGATCGGTCCGCGCGTCGACCACTCGTCCTTCGAGCTGCTCGGGGGCCATGTATTGGAGCGTGCCCACCACGTGACCTTCATCGGTCAACGGCTGCTCGAGCGTCCTGGTCGGCAGCGACTCGTGAGAGCCCGGCGTCTGTGTCGTGTGCCATTTCGCGAGGCCGAAGTCGAGCAGCTTCGCGCCAGCCTTCGTCAGCATCACGTTGGCCGGCTTCAGGTCGCGGTGGACGATCCCATGCCGATGCGCGTGGTCGAGCGCCTCGGCAATCTCGATGGCATGGCGCAGAATCTGGTCGGGCGGCAACGGGCCGCGGGCAATGCGGCGGGCGATCGTCTCGCCTTCGAGCAGTTCCATCACGAGGTAGTCGTGTCCGTCCTGTTCGCCGACGTCATAAAGCGAGCAGATATGCGGGTGATTCAACCTGGAGACGGCTTTCGCTTCGCTCTCGAATCGGTCGCGGGAAACGCCGCGGTCGGATCGGCCCGCGTGGAGCAGCTTGATCGCCACTTTGCGATCCAGACGCGTGTCTTTGGCAAGATGCACCTCGCCCATGCCACCGGCTCCGAGCGAGGCGATGACTTCGTAGGGCCCCAGGCGCGTACCTGCAGTGAGTGACACGGCGTCTCTGAACCTTGGGGGGCTATCGGTCTGACGAGCTTAGCCGACTGGAAGAACAGCGCGAAACGAAATCATCTACCGCTGGACGGGCGCGATGCCGGGCCGCCAGTTCAGCACGACGGTGGCCGGCGGTGACGTTCGTTCCACGAAAATGTTGATCAGGAAACGACCGTCAGGCGCGACGTCGTAGAACGTGCCAAAGCCAAGGCCGCCGATGGCCGCGCGCGGCTTGAAGAGCGGGATCGGCGCGCCGGGCGTGAAGTCGGAGCCGGGACCCACGGGCACCGCCATGAGCATCCCATCGGACGCGCGGTAGAACAGTTCACGGCTGTCACGACGCCAGACCGGAAAACTCCCGCCGTTCGTGGACACGAGCCATTTGCGCCCGGGCTTCGGAAAGCTCGTGACGTAGACACCATTCGTCACGGACTCGTTCGAGGCGTACGCCATCCACCGACCGTCTGGCGAGATTCGAGCGTGCGTTTCCGAGAACTGCGTTTGGAGAAACGGTATGGGCTTCCGATCGCCGGAGCCCGCGAGCACCCAGATGTCGGACTCGGTCTTCGGGTCCATGCTCACGTACGCGATGAAGTGCCCATCACGCGACCAGCTCTGCGGAAACAAGGTCTGGGCCGCGCTTCCGAACAGGCGTTCCTCGTCACCGGCCACGCCAATCCGCTTCAGGTACAGGTTCGGCGGCGTGTCCCGCCGCCGCCGCGAACACGAAGGCGCCCGCGTCCGGCGACCAGACAGGCGTCGATTCGTAGCCCTTGCCCGACGTCGCTCTGATCGCCGCGCCACGCGCCGCGTCGAGGAGCCAGATCCCAGGCGTCGCGTCGAACCGATCGAGCGCGGCCTGCTGCCCATCGAACGAGAGGGCGACGTTCATGTATCCCCCGGGCGATCCCAGCGGGCCCGGCCGGTGCCGTCACGTTGGAACCACGTCGGCTGTGTGATGGTCCGTGGCCCCAGCCCAGTACGCCAGCGTACCGCTCGCTGATACGGCGAAGCCGGAGCCCAAGCCCAGCGTCTCGATTCCTTCCGCCACGCGAATCGGCTCGCCTGTCAGCTCGAGGCGGTTCAGATCGAGCCGCTGGGCCATGAGGGTGCGGTCGCGCATGAAAAACAGGAAGTCTGGCGATCTGAAGCCATGCATCGAGACATCGAGCGACACGCGCTTGCGTTCAGGTGAATCGAGCGACGCCACGTAGGTGCCCGCGCTGTCGCCTCCGAAAATCCCGAACACGAAGTGACGGCCGTCCGGCAGGAACAGCGGCTGACAGGTGACCGCTCTCTTCGCGCGCCGGATCCAACACCGTCACCGGTGTCGGCGTGCCTCCCGTCGCCGCCACCCGGAAGAGCGCGCCATCGACCCCGGCGCGAACACGATCACGCCGTCGCGATTCCAGGTCCCGGCGCCGCCGGAAGCGGGCTTCGCAGATGGTGGCCACATCTCCACCTGCGATGGACACACGCTTCAAGCGATTCTCCGTAAAGAACCCGACGTGCCAGGCCATCGGGCGACCAGAACGGAGCAGTCGCGCCTTCGGTCCCGGGCAGCGGCCGTGACACGAGCGAATCGAACGACTGGAGCCAGAGCCCGCGCGTCCCGTCGGCGTCTGACGCCGGCGAATACCAGATGGCGCCCGTCGGGCGAAACGGCGAATGGCGACGTCACAAAGCTCGACTCGAAGTTGACTTTCTCCGGCGGCGCGATCGTGAAGCGGACGGTCCGGTCCGAGTCCGCTGGCGGCTGCCCGCTGCGGCGGACCATCAGGCCAACCGCGGCGATCGCGAGCGTTGCGACGAGCAACCACGCGACGAGTTCCCGCCTTTTGACCCGCACAGCAGGCACGACGGCCGACACGGCTGTCGCGCCGGAGCTCGTCAACTCGGAAAAATGATCGCGCACGCTCGCCAGATCCCGCGCCAGATCGCGCGTGGACCCGTACCGATCCGCCGGGCTCTTCGCCAGACACCGGTCGACGATCCACCGGACCGGCGCCGGGACTGACGGATTGAGTTGCCCGATTGGCGTCGGCATCATCGCGAATGATGGCGGACAGCGTTTCAACCGCGGTCGGTCCGTTGAACGCTCGTCGTCCCGTGAGCATCTCGTAGAGGACGAGGCCGAACGAGAACTGATCGGAGCGGTTGTCCGCCGTGCCGCCGCTCGCCTGCTCGGGGGACATGTAGTCGACCGTCCCCATGACGCTTCCAGGCCGAGTGCCCTTCTCGGTCATGGTCTGCAGCGCCGCGCGCGCCTCGGCATCGCCGACGAGCTTCGCCAGGCCGAAGTCGAGGATCTTGGCAAAACCGTCGTGCGAGACCATCAGGTTTTCCGGCTTGAGGTCCCGGTGCACGATCCCCGCCTCGTGGGCCTTCGCGAGCCCGTCGGCGATCGGGGCGGCAACCTGCAATGCGCGCCGAAGCGGCATCGACCCGGCCTCCAGCAATCTGTCGCAGCGTCTGGCCTTCGACGAGCTCCATGCTGATGTAGGGCTGTGACTCGGCCTGACCGAGATCGTAGATGGCGACGATGGCGGGATGATTGAGCGCGGAGGCCGAGCGGGCTTCCAGCTCGAACCGCCGCAGGCGCTCGGAGTCATTCGCCAGTTCGGCCGGCAGCAGCTTCAACGCGACGTCACGATCGAGCTTCGTGTCGTGCGCGAGATAGACCTCGCCCATGCCGCCGGAACCGAGGAGCGAGCGAATGACGTACGGCCCGAGACTCGCGCCGGGTGTCAGAGGCATCGCGGCTGCTATTGTGCGTCAAGTGGCCCAGAGGCTCGTCGGGGGACTGGCTCCTCGCGATAAGGGTGCGTCCAGACGGGCTAGAATGCCGGCAGGGCCGATGCGCCGCAGCGTCGGCGCAGGAAGGTCTGCCCCTCACCGGAGCGCCGCGCGTTGAATACTTGTCAGTGGTTTGTTCTCGCCATGACTCCGAGCGCTTCCCAGTCTCCGTGGGTCAGATCAGAGGTCCACTGGGCCGTGGAGCACCGGTGGAAACGTATCGTTCCGCTGTTGGTCAAGGACTGCAACCCACTCGATATTCACCTCCGAATTCCAGAACTTCAGTGCCTGAGCATGTCACCAGGGTCGGGAACACGGGCGCGGAAGCGCTCTCTGTACCTCGGGAGGTCTTTCAGTCTCGCGTCACTGAGAGGACCCGAGCGCGATTCTCAAACGCTCGACGTTCCGAAGGAGGATCTCTTGCAGTTTCACCATGAGTTGCACCCTTCGCGCTCGCGGCAGCGGCGCTTCACCTCCTTCCGGAAGCACTCCAGGACCTCAGGGTCGAGCCAAGAACGATAATATGCCTGCGCGAGAATAGAGACATCCCGTAGGGAACGCGAACGTCGGCTGTCCGACAAGGCCCCGCCTTCGCCCACACGGCGGGCTTTCGGCGCGGCAGGCCTGATCAACCGGAGGTCCCGTGTCGTTCTTCACTTGGATCGGTCGGGGAAAACGCGAGCGCGAACGCGCGGAGGAGATCCGTGCCCACGTCGACCTCTACACGGACGAATTGGTCGCGCGTGGTCGCACGCCGGACCAGGCACGGCGGGAAGCGCGCCTGGCCTTCGGCAATCCGCGCGCCCCGATTGAGGAGATTCGGCACATGAACCGCCTGCCAGTCATCGATGTGCTCGGCCGCGATGTGCGCCACGGCGTCCGTGTGCTGCTGAAGACGCCGGTGTTCACGTTCACTGCATTGGTCACGCTCGCGCTCGTGATCGGCGCCAGCACTGCGGTCTTCAGCCTGGCCGACGGCATTCTGCTTGCGGCCGCTGCCGTATCCCGAGCCGGGTCGGCTGGCGCTCATCGAGCGCGTGCTGCTCCCGGTTGGAGAGCGGGCGCAGGCGGTCGATGGCGCGATGTGGGAAGCCGTCCGCGACCACATCACCTCTCTCGACGCCGCGATCTACGGAAGCGCGTCCGGCGCCAACCTCGTCGTCGGTGACGCGGCCGCCTTCATCCGTCAGCATCGCGTGGGCGCGGGGTTCTTCCGCGTGCTGGGCGTCGTTCCGGCGCGTGGCCGCGAGTTCACCGTCGAGGAAGATCGGGCCGGCGGACCGGCCGTGACCGTCCTCAGCCACGACCTCTGGCGGCGCGTGTTCCGCGCCGATCCTGAGATCGTCGGCAAGTCGATCCTGCTCCGTGGCGAGCCGCACGCCGTGGTTGGCGTGATGCCGGAAGGGTTCCAGGACATCTCGGGGGTCGACTTGTGGACTCCGCTTCGGGGTTCGAGCACCGGCGAAGGCAGCGGGACGAACTTCCAGCTGGTGGTCCGGCTGAAGCCGGGCGCCACGTGGGCACAGGCGCGGAGCGAGCTGGGCACCATCACCGAGCCGGCGTTCCGGTTGTTCCGGAAGCGCGAGGGCATCTCGTTCGCGCTCGACGTGCGGCCGCTGCAGGACGCGCTCGTCGGAGGCGTCCGCGATTCCATCGTCATGCTCGGTTGGGCGGTGGCCACCGTGCTCGTGATGGCGTGCGTCAACCTCGCCGCCTTGCTGCTGGCCCGCGGCGGGAGCCGCACCAAGGAGATCGCGACGCGGATGGCGCTCGGCAGCGGACGACGGGCGATCGTCCGGCAGTTGATGGTCGAGGCCCTGCTGCTCGCGATGGCGGGTGGGGCGCTCGGGATGTTCGTGGGATGGATCGGCCTGGAAGCATTGAAGTCGATTGGCGGTCAGACCTTCGAAGAGTGGACGCGGGTCACGCTCGACGGACGGGTGTTGCTCGTGTCGTTGGGGCTCTCGCTCATCACCAGCCTGCTGTTTGGCCTCGTGCCCGCATGGCAGGCCAGTCGCGTGAACGTGCAGGCGTCTCTTGCGGACGGCGGGTCCAGGAGCATCGCCGGCAGCTCGAAGCACTGGTTGCGGCGGAGCCTGGTGGTCGCGCAAGTGGCGCTTGGCGTCGCGATGCTGGTGGCCGCCGGTCTGCTCCTGCGCACGTTCATGAACCTGCGCAATCTCGATCCCGGTTTCGAACCGCGCGGCCTCGTCACCGCGAGCGTCTCGATGCAGGACAGCCGCTATCGGACGGCGGAGTCGATCAATCGGCTTTTCGAGGAATCGTTGCGCCGGGTGCGCGCAACGGCTGGTGTCGAGAGCGCCGCGATCTCACTCGAGCTCCCGTACGAACGGCTGCTCAACAGATCGTTTCGTTTTCCCGAAATGGCCGCTGGCGATTCGTTGATGACCAACTCGGCCTACATCACGCCCGGGTTTCTGGCCACGCTGCGGATCCCACTCCGCGCCGGCAGGGACCTGACCGAAACGGACACCGCCACTGGACCCCGCGTCGTGCTGATCAACGAGACGTTCGCGCGCATCTACTCGCGCGATCAAGCCCCCATCGGCCGGCGCCTCCGCATTGCCGGAGAGGAGCGGGAGATCGTCGGCGTCACGGGAGATGTGCAGCAACGGCGGAGCCTGTCAATCGACGGCGTCGCGCCCGGCCCGCTCACCTCATTGCCGCTCGTCTTCGTACCAGCCGCGCAAACTGCTGACGGCGATTTCCGCGGCGTGCACACGTGGTTCGAGCCCGTGTGGTCGGTCCGCGCGCGGACGCAGGCCGATGGCGCCCGCGCAATCCGCGAGGCGATTCGGGCAGTCGATCCGCTGCTGCCGCTGTCCGGCCAGCACGCGATGACCGACGTGATGGCGGCCGCAATGTCGCAACAGCGGCTGCTGGTCTCGCTCGTCGGCGTGCTGGCGGCTGCGGCGCTGCTGCTCGCGGCAATCGGCATCTACGGGCTGCTCGCGCACTCGATCGGCGAGCGCCGGCGCGAATTCGGCATCCGGATGGCGCTCGGCGCGACACCGGCCGAAACCATCCGTGGCGTTGCCATGAGTGGCGTCGCGCTCGCTGCCGCCGGCGCCGGGCTCGGTGTCCTGCTCTCGGTGCCGGCCGCGCATCTTGTCCAGGCGTCGCTGGTCGGTGTGGGCGAACGCGATCCGCTCACGTACGCTGGGGTGATCGTCTTCCTGCTGGTCGTCGCCGCGATCGCCAGCGTGATCCCGGCGCTCCGAATCTTGAAGCTCGATCCGGCATCCACGCTGAGGAGCTGACGGCGTCAAGAAAAGCACACACGGAGATCACGGAGAAGGCACGGAGAACACGGGACGGAGACGATCTAGTTGTCAGAAAACCTTCAACATGAAGACGTGAAGTTCAGAAGCCACGATTTCGGGAAACGACCGACACCTTCACGGATCAGGAACTGACGCGATCCAGTGCTGAAGCGCGTGAATGCCGCTGAATCGTGACCGTGGGCAAGAAATGCAGCGTGACCCGCTTCACGTGCTTCGCTCTTCGGACTCGCCGTGGCGCGGCCAGAAGTCTTGGTGCGGCGGCTGACGCGGCCAGCAAACCCAAAATGTTGCTCTTCTTCACGACCTTCACGTTGAGCTTTTGAGTCAGCGCCGGGCGGCTCCGTGCTCTCCGTGCCCCTCCGCGTCCTCCGTGTTCTGTAGCGAAGCTCTTGGTAGGGTTTACTTCGCCTGATGGAGCCCAAACACCGCGCCTTGCGGATCGGCGATCACCGACACGATCCCGTTGTCGCCGATCGCCATCGAGTCGAGGTAGGCGGTAGCGCCGAGCGAGACGGCCTTACGGGTCGCCGCCGCGCAGTCGGCGACGGCAAAGTAGGTGAGCCAGTGTGGCGGCGTGTTGGGATCACGTTGTTCCGGCGGGGCAACGCCGCCGATCATCTGTGTGTTGTTGACGATGTGGTAGTAGTCGCCAGGCGACGCCGGCGTCATGTCCTTTCCGGTGACCATCTGCCAGCCAAAGACATCGGCGTAGAAGCGGCCGCCGTTGGCCTGGTCCGGCGTGCTGAGCTCGCCCCAGCAGGCGGTGCCCGGAACGCCGGCCACGCCGGTTCCGGCGTGTTGTTTGGCCTGCCAGATCGCAAACACGGCGCCTTGCGGATCGCGGAGCACGGCCATGCGGCCAAACTCCATGACGTCGAAGGCCGGAGACAGCAGCGTGGCCCCATGGAGCTCCGCGCGGGCGATGGCCTGATCGACGTTGGGGACGGCGATGTAGACGAGCCAGTTTGGCGGCACGCCCTGGTCGCGCTGGTCGGGCCGCATCGTGTACGCCGCGCCGACGTCCTCGCCCGCCAGTTTGTACATCGAATACATTTCGTTGTCGCCGATCGGCGAGTCGGTCACCGTCCAGCCGAACAACGACGAATAGAACTGATTGGCCGCGGGTTGGTCAGTGGTCGCGAGCTCGAACCAGCAGAAATCGCCGGATGCGATGTGTATGGGACATGGAAGAGACTATACCTGCGAGATCTCTCAAACACGAAGAGCACGAAGATCACGAAGGGGACGAAGAACACGAAGGAGTTTAGGGGAAAGCCTTTCCTCGACAAGCGGCCTTACCGCAAAGATCCTCTTCGTGCGCTTCGTCTTCCTTCGTGTTCTTCGTGCTCTTCGCGTTGAAAGATCTTGTGCGATGGCGGTGAGTGTCGCTGTCACTGTCGGATCGTCACCGTCGCCCGATACGTCTTGGGATCAGTGGTCTCGCCGGCAACTGGATGCGGCTGCAGGTTATCGAACTCGATCGTCACGCCGCCCACGATGGTGGATCGCCTCGTCGGATCGACGAGGGCGAGATCGGACGTCGCTTCGTTTCCTCGAACCGTGATCCGGAACTGCGCCATTGCGTCGCCGGCCTGAATGCACAACGCGTTGATCGGACAGCGCGTGTCAGATGTCACCTTCACGAACGTCACCCGGACAGAGTCGGCGGTCGCAGATTCTCCAGGGGCGATCGTCAGGGTTGCCGGCAGCGACGCCGCCGTGGGGTTCGATTCACACCCGACGCTCACGAGTGCCGCGATCAGAGGACGAGAAGGCGCGCCTTCATCGGTCCCGTGCCGCGATTTTCGCCCACGAGTCTTTGAGGGTCACCGTCCGATTGAACACCGGCGTCCCGCTTTGCGAGTCGGCGTCGGCGCAGAAGTACCCGAGGCGCTCGAACTGGTAGCGGGCGCCAGCCGGTACGGACGCGAGCGACGGTTCGAGCTTCGCGCCCCGCACGATCTCGAGCGAGGCCGGGTTGATCTGCGTGAGGAAGTCGGTCTCGCCGGCGCCGGGTTGTTCGGCCGTGAAGAGCCGATCGTACAGACGCACCTCGCCGGTCACCGCGTGCGCCGCCGAGACCCAGTGCAGCGTCGCCTTGACCTTCCGCCCGTCCGGCGCGTCGCCGCCGCGGGTCGCCGGGTCGTAGGTGCAACGCAGCTCGACCACCTGGCCCGAGGCGTCTTTCACCACGCGCTGGCACGTGATCAGATACGCATTTCGCAGCCGCACCTCGCGCCCTGGCGCCAGACGGAAGAACTTCTTCGGGGGCTCCTCCATGAAGTCGTCGCGCTCGATGTAGATCTCACGCGAGAACGGGACCTGCCGCGTGCCGGCCGACGGATCCTCCGGATTGTTGACGACGTCCATGAGCTCGGTCTGATCCTCGGGATAGTTCTCGAGGACGATCTTGATCGGACGGAGCACCGCCATCGCGCGCGGAGCGCGCTTGTTGAGATCCTCGCGTACGAAGAACTCGAGGAGCCCGACATCGACGACGTTCTCGCGCTTGGCGACGCCGATCTCGTCCGCGAACCGCCGGATCGATTCCGGCGTGTAGCCCCGCCGCCGCAATGCCGAAATCGTCGGCAGGCGCGGGTCGTCCCAGCCGGACACGTGCCCGTCCGTCACGAGCTGCAACAGCTTCCGTTTGCTCATCACGGTGTAGGTCAGATTGAGCCGCGCGAACTCGATTTGCTGCGGCGTGCCCGGCAGCGTCAGATGCTGGATCAGCCAGTCGTACAGCGGGCGGTGATCCTCGAACTCGAGCGTGCAGATCGAGTGCGTGATCCGCTCGAGCGCGTCAGAAATCGGATGCGCGTAGTCGTACATCGGGTAGATGCACCACGCGTCGCCGGTTCGATGGTGATGCGCGCGCCGAATCCGGTACAGCACCGGATCGCGCAGGTTGAGGTTCGGCGACGCCATGTCGATCCTGGCGCGCAGCACCCGCGAGCCGTCCGGAAAGGCGCCGGCCCGCATCTGCCGGAAGAGATCCAGATTCTCGTCCGCCGATCGCCCGCGATACGGGCTCTCCCGGCCGGGCGTCGTGAGCGTGCCGCGATAGTCGCGCATCTCGTCCGCCGTCAGGTCGTCGACGTACGCCAGGCCTTGCTGAATCAGCTGCTCGGCGCACGCGTACAACTGCTCGAAGTAGTCCGAGGCGTAGAAGAGCCGGTCCTCCCACGTAAATCCCAGCCACCGCACATCGTCCTGGATCGAGTCGACGAACTCGGTGTCTTCGGTCACCGGATTGGTGTCGTCGAAGCGGAGGTTGCAGATGCCGCGAAAATCACGAGCGATGCCGAAGTTCAGGCAGATGGATTTGGCGTGGCCGATGTGGAGATAGCCGTTGGGCTCGGGGGGAAACCGCGTGGCCACACGGCCACCGTGCTTGCCGGACGCGGTGTCGGCCGAGACAATGTCACGAATGAAATCCTGGCGCGGAGCGGCCTCCGGTGCCATGCTGGGAGAGGTCACTCGTCAATTCTAGTCCGAGGTCACTTTGCGACCCGAGTGTCCACCAGCGGCGTCGGCGGCGTTCGTGCCGGGCCTGGATCAGGCCGGTGCTATCGTGGTACATCCATTGCACTTGCGCTGCGCGCCACGCCTCTCCGGAGTGAACGCCGTGAGGACATCAATGAAACTCGGCCGCCCTTTCCGCCACGCTGGCCCTGCTGGCCGTGGTGGCGCTGCCCGCATTGGCTGACGCGCAGTCTCGCGGAGGGTCGCGCGCGCCGGCCCCATCCCGCGGCGCGGCGGTGAGCCGGCCCGTCGTGAGGGCGCCGGTGCCGGCCGGCCGATACGGGTCGTACTACCGGCCCCCTTACCACTACGGGGGCTACTACCCAGGCTATCGCAGCACGTTCGTGGTGACCGGCGCGTTCGGGTATCCCAGCTACTGGCACAATCCCTGGAGCTTCGGCATTGGCTTCAGCTTCGGCTACGGCTACGGTGGATATGGCTACGGTTTTGGCCCCTACGGCTACGGCCCCTGGGGATACGGCTACGCCCCGTGGGGATACGGCTACGCCAGCCCGTGGTATCCGTACGGGCCGCTACCCCTACGGCTACTGGATGGACGGCGCGACGAGCGAAGTGAGGATCGACGCCGATCAGGTCGGCGCGGAGGTGTACGTCGACGGCTATCGCGCTGGCGTCGTGGACGATTACGACGGCGTGTTCCAGCGGCTGCGCCTGGAGCCCGGTGAGCACGAGCTCGTGCTGTACCTGAACGGATACCGGACGATCCGCGAGCCGCTCTTCCTGAACGCGCGATCGACGAGGACGTTCAAGCTGCAAATGGAGCGGCTTGGCCCCGGCGAGACGTCCGAGCCGCCACCGGCGCCAACGCCGCGCGCCCAGCGAGAGCGCGACCGTGATCCCGAATTGCCTCCGCGCCAGGACCGGCCGTACGATCGCCAGCCGGTCGAACCCGAGCAACGCATCGAAATCGCGCCGGAGACGCGGTTCGGCACGTTGTCACTGCGCATTCAGCCCGGCGACGCCGAGGTCCTGATCGACGGCGAACGCTGGACCACGACGCCCGGCGACAGCCGCATGAACATCCGGCTCTCGGCCGGCCGCCACAAGATCGAGATCCGCAAGGACGGCTTCGAGCGCTATTCGGAAGAGATCGGCGTGCGCGAGAACATCACGTTCACGTTCAATGTCAGCTTCAAGAAGAGGCAATGAGGCAATGAGACTGGCAATGAGGCAATGAGGCAATGGGGCAATCGAAGTTCATTGCCTCATTCGCCCATTGCCGCATTGCCTCATTGCTGAAGTCACTACTTGTCGCTGAACACATAGTCCGTTTCGATCTTCTCGCCCTTGCCGGAATCGCTCGTAGTCGAGCGGATCGAAAATCTTGATCTGCTCTGCCGATCAGTGCCGCCGGCGGCCACTCCAGGCCGCCGAGCCGGCCGCTTGATTCAAATCGCGCGCGGAAGCCGCGATCCTCCTCCTGCTCGAAGAGGAAGAATGGCCGCAGGCCGCGGCGTTGATAGTGCTCGACGGCGCGATCGAGCCAGGCCGCGTCGAGCATGTCCCAGATGATGGTCGGCCGGCCCGAGTAGAAGCGCACGCTTCCGCTCTGCTGGGTCGTGAACACGACCGCATTCGGCGGAAGCTTGCGCGCGACGTACTCGCCGCCGTCGCGGAAGCGCCGCTCGAGGTCGCGGAGTTCGAAGACCGCGCGGTCCTCGGCGATCGCCAGCCGGCTGCCCCCGAGTGCGACCGCGAGGAGCACGAGCGCGGCGAAGACGAGGCGCAGGCGCGAGGCGAGCGACCGCCGTCGTCGCGCCTGCTGACGCCAGAACGAATAGGGCCGGATACGCGGGCAGCAGAAATCTCAAGAACCACCACGCGTCGAACACCTGGTACGGGAGGTAGCAGGCGATCACCGTGAGCGCGAAGGCCAGCAGCCCCCATGCGGCGCGTCGCGACTCAGGGCGCGCGGCTGACGAACGGCGCAGCGAGCGCGACGAGGATGAATGGTGTCTCGGTCTCGACCAGCCACCGGGGATACCGTGCGAGATTCGGGCCCAGGTGATCGAGTGAGAAGAGCTGCGAGAAGCTGCCGTAGCCGGAGCTCAACGGTCCGCCGTACATCGCGTTCTGCAGCGCAAGCACGGCGACGAAAAAGGGGAATGCGCCCAACGCAAGCGCCACAGCTGGCGACGACGTACGTAGCGCGGCTCGGGCTGGAGCCGCGCTCGCTCGGCGGGCCGCAGGCGGCCCGCCCTACGACGTCGTCGTCCGTAGCGCGGCTCGGGTTGCGAGCCGCGATGGCGCGCCTCGCCACGATCCCCGCCATCACCAACCCCAGCGGCGCGAGGTTCGGGCGCATGAACAACGCGGCGCCGCTGAGCACTCCGGTGAGCCACGCTCGGCGCGCGCTCGACGCGTCGAGCGCCAGGACCAGCGCTGCCGCCCACATTCCAGCGGCCGGCACGTCCGACATCGGCTGCACGACCTGATAGAGGAAGGCTGGACTGGTCGCAAGGAGGATCGCGGCCAGCAGGCCGGCAGCCGCTCCGCCCAGGCGCCGGCCGATCAGGAACGTGCACCACACGCCGAGCGCGCCGAAGAGCGGCACGACCCAGAACATCGCGGCCCGGCCGCCAATCAATCTCGCGAAGGCGAGCGACGCGGCGTATCCGGGCGGGCACATCGGCACCGCGGCGATCGTCCCGCGCGGCGCCGCGACGTGACCGACCGGCACGGCCGTGTTCACGCGGTCGGGCCACGGCGCGTCCTCGACGATTGGCTGCGGATCGTGGACGCGGCCCTGGACAAACAGCTCGGCCTGATTGATGTGACAGTACGAATCGGGCCCCCGGCAACGTAGGTGCCCCAGATCAGCCCGACGATCGCGGTGCCAATCGCCGCGATCGCGGCGATCGGCGCGCCTCGTCGCTCGAGCGCGCGCCAGATGGCCGCAACCATCATCCCGCCGCGGATCGAGAAAACCGAAGCCGGATGAGCACCGCGATCGCGATCAGTCCGTCACGCCAGCCGATTTTCTTGCCGGCAGCGCGCGACCGCGGCGTGAATCGCGCGGGACGTTCGAGGATGCGATGGCCGGCGAGCAGCAGCCTCGCCGTGATCTCGGGCTCGATGTCGAAACGATCCGCCGTCAACGCGAGACCCCGGACGACGTCGGCCCGCATGATCTTGTAGCAGGTCTCCATGTCCGTCAGCGCGGCGCCGTACAGCACATTCGTCAGCCAGGTCAGGAAGCGGTTCGCGGCGATCGTGAGCGGCGGAGCGTCCGGTCGTTTGTCGAGGAACCGCGATCCGTAGACCACCGCCGTTTCACCGTTCAGGATCGGCGTGACGAGACCCGCAAGTTGCGCCGGATCGAGCTCGAGGTCGGCGTCCTGAATCGCGATGACGCTGCCGCCAGCTCGTTGTGAACCCGAGCCGCAGCGCATGCCCCTTCCCGCGGTTCTCATCGACGTGGACGACGATCAGTTCGCGATGCGCGATCGCCAGGCCGTCGAGGACGGCCTTCGTGCCGTCGCGCGATCCGTCGTTGACGACGATGATTTCCCGCGACGCCGGGAGATCGATGGTGAAGAGGCGGTCGACGACCGCCGCGATCGTCGACGCCTCGTTGTAGGCCGGGACGATGATCGAGATCAACCGCCGATACAGTACAAGAACTTGTATCCGCGCAGGTAGATCTCGTTGTCGACGAGTGCCGGTGAGGCGTCGAAGCCATCGGCCAGTTCGTTGACGGCGACGACCTCGAGGGTCGGCCCGTGTTTGATCACGAGCGTCTTGCCCTCGCGGCCGGCGAAGTACACGCGGCCCGCCGCCCCGACCGGCGACGCGAAGACCTCCGGCACCGCCTCGAGCCGGACGGCCGAGTAGTGCGGTTTCCCCGTCTTGGCATCGACGGCTGACAGCAGGCCGTTGTTCGACTTCAGGAAGTAGAGGATGTTGTCGTAGAGGAGCGGCGACGGGACATATGGCGTGTCGCGGTCGAGCGTCCACGCCACCGAGGGCGTGCCCGTGATGTCGCCCTTCGCGTCGCTCAGCCGAATCGCCTTGAGGCTGTTGCCGCGAAACCCGCTCATCAGCCAGGCCATCGACCCATCGGAAATCGGCGTCGGAATCGGGTTCATCGTCAGGCCCGCGGTGAACCACACGACGTCGCCGGTTTCGAGGTCGTAGCTCTTGACCTGATTCATCGCCACCGTGATGACTTGCGGCCGGCCGTTGACGGGAACGATCAGGGGCATCGCCCACGAGTCGATCTCGGTCCGGTTCTGGCGCCAGACCTCCTGTCCGGTGCGCTTGTCGAAAGCGGCGACGAACGACTGCCCCTGATGATCCCACTGGACGACGAGGCGATTGCCGAAGAGCGCCGGCGTGCTGCCTTCGCCGAACGTGTTGCGCATCTTCTTGTCGCCGAGATCCTTCTCCCAGATGAGCTTCCCGTTCATGTCGTAGGCGTAGTAGCCGAACGAGTCGAACGACGCGATCACGTGCTCGCCGTCGGTCGCGGCCGAGGCCGACGCCCAGGTGCCGTTCTCAGGATGCGACGCTTCGTGCGGTGCCTGTTCCTTGGCGACGCGCTCCCACAGGACTTTGCCGGTCTTCCGATCGAGCGCGAGGACGATGAACTTGTGCGGGACGAGTGGCTGACCGCCGCGCGCCGCGTGCACCGCATCACCGGTCGATGCCAACCGGCACCGCTGACAGGACGAACACACGATCGCCCCAGACGACGGGTGACGCCGAGCCGCGGCCGGGAATCTCGACCTTCCACCGAATGTTCTTCGTCTCGCTCCATTCGGTCGGCGGGGTCGCGGTCTTCGAAAAGCCAGTGCCGTGCGGACCGCGCCACTGCGGCCAATAGCGTTCCCCAACCGGCGCCTGCCGCGCAGACGCGACCGCGCCGATCGCCAGGCCTGCCGCCATCGCAAGCACCGCCACGCTTCTCGCTGTCGTCATCGTTTTTGCCCTTTGCCTTGTCTCTGTCTTCTGTCTTTTACTTGGGCCCTTGGCCCTGGGCCTTCCATCGTCCGAGGCGTCAGAGCGCGCCGAGGACCTCCTCCGCGTGTCCGTCCACCTTGACGTTGTCCCAGCGCCTGGCGACCTTCCCGTCGGGGCCAATCAAGTAGGTGGTCCGGACGATGCCCATGTATTTACGCCCGTATCGGGTTTTCTGTTGCCAGACGCCGTACTTCTCGGCGACCTCGTGGTCGGCGTCGGCGAGCAGGGGGAAGGTCAGGTCGTACTTGGCTGCGAACTTGGCCTTGCTCTTCTCGTCGAGGATGCTGACGCCGAGCACTTCGGCCTTCCCCTTGGTGAACTTCGGCAGATTGGCCTGAAACGCGCAGGACTCCGCGGTGCAGCCAGGGGTGTCGTCCTTCGGGTAGAAGTAGAGGATGACGGACCGGCCGGCGAAATCGCTGAGCGAGCGGGAGGCGCCGGTCTGGTCTTTCAACGTGAACGAGGGGGCTTTCTTACCGATATCGATCAGAGACATAGACTGAATCTTAGTGGTTCCGGGGGCCAGGACCTCGCGTGCTTTTCACGCCGGACCTCATGCGCGTTTCACGCCGGACCTCAAGCGCTGTTCACCCCGGACCTCGCGTGCTGTTCACTCCGAACCTCATGCGCGTTTCACGCCGGACCTCTGTGATCTACCATAGCCGCTGTCTTTGTCGGTGAGGTTTCATGGCCACCCGAGATCCCCGTGTCGACGACTACATCGCTGCCGCGCCGCCGTTCGCGCGGCCGATCCTCAAACATCTGCGGAAGGTGGTCCACGCGGCGTGTCCGGGCGTCGAGGAGTCCATCAAGTGGCGGATGCCGGCCTTCACTTACAACGGCCAATTGATGTGCGGCATCGCGGCGTTCAAGTCCCACGCCACCTTCGGATTCTGGAAGGCGTCGCTACTGGTCGATCAGGGGTTCACCGAGGCCGCCGGCGAATCTCTCGGGCATTCGGGCCGCCTGACGTCGATGGCCGATTTGCCGCCGGACACGCGGCTCACCAAGATGGTGCGTGCTGCCGCGGCGCTGAATGAACAGGGGATCAACGTCAAACGCCCGAAGGCGCCGCCCAAGCCGGCGCCGAAGACGCCCGCTTACATGCTGGCGGCGCTGAAGAAGAACAAGAACGCGATCGCCGCCTGGAAGGCGTTCAGCCCCAGCCATCAGCGCGAGTACATCGAGTGGATCACCGAGGCCAAGACCGATGCGACCCGAGACCGTCGTCTCGCTCAAGCCGTCGTTTGGATGGCCGAAGGCAAACCGAGGAACTGGAAGTACATGTAGATCCGCCTTCGTGTTCTTCGTCCCCTTCGTGAGCTTCGTGCCCTTCGTGTTGAAAGATCGTGATTGGAGAAGTCATCATGTCCGCTGCCGTCGCTGCCGCTGTCAAAGACCTCGCCCCGACCTTCGCGGGCCGGCTGATCCAGCCGGCCGATCCGCTGTTCGACGAAGCCCGTCGCGTGCACAACGGCATGATCGACAAGCAGCCTGCCCTCGTGGCGCAATGCCGCGGCGCCGCGGACATCGCCGAGGCCGTACAGCTCGCGCGGAGGCTGAGCCTTGAAATCGCGGTGCGCGGCGGTGGCCACAACGTCGGCGGGCGCGGCACGCTCGACGCCGGCCTGGTCATCGACTTGTCGCTGATGAAAGGGATCCACGTCGATCCGAGAGCCCGGACCGCGCGGGTTCAGGGCGGCGCGCTCTGGCGGGAGTTCTTTCGCGAAGCGCAGCTGCACGGCCTCGCCACGACCGGCGGCGTGGTCGGCAGCACTGGTGTCGGCGGTCTCACGCTTGGCGGTGGCCTCGGCTGGCTGATGGCCCGCCATGGCATGGCACTCGACAACGTGCGGTCGATCGAAGTGGTGACCGCTGACGGCGCGGTGAAGCGTGCGGCGGCCGACGAGCATCCGGATCTCTATTGGGCGATGCGCGGCGGTGGCGGCAACTTCGGCGTCGCGGCGTCGTTCGAGTTCCAGGTGCATCCGGTCGGGCCGATGATTACGGGCGGCCTGGTCGCCCATCCGATCGCCACGGCCCGCGACGTGCTGCGGTTCTATCGTGAGCTCACGGCGTCGCTCTCCGACGACATGATGCTGGTGGGCGGGCTGCTGACCGCGCCGGACGGCGTGACGAAGATCGTCGCCATCATCGCGGGCCATTTTGGCCCGCTCGATGCCGGCGCCACCGACACGAGGAAAATCAAAGAGTTCGGCCAGCCGATCGTGGACGTGATCGGCCCCATGCCGTACACGGCGCTCAACTCCATGCTCGACGGCGACTTCCCACGGGGCGCGCGCAATTACTGGAAATCACAGTTCCTGCCAGAGCTTTCGGACGCCGCGATCGACGCCCTCATCGAGTGCGCGCTGGGCTGCCCGTCTCCCAACAGCGCGATCGTGCTCGAGCATTTCCACGGCGCCGCCACGCGAGTCGCGCCGACCGCCACCGCCTACGCGCTCCGCTCAACCGGCTACAACCTGGTGATGGCCGGCCAATGGAAGGAACCGGCCGACGACGCGAAGTGCATCGCGTGGACACGCAACAGCCACGCTGCCCTCGAATCCCATGCCGGCGCGATTCGATATCTGAACTACATCGGCCAGGACGAGACCGACTCCGCGCTAACGGCGGCTTACGGCCCCAATCTCTCGCGTCTTCGGGAGATCAAGAAGGCGTTTGATCCGGACAACGTGTTTCATCAGAACGTGAACATCAAACCGGTCTAAGTCAGGCATTGGGCAATAGGGTCAGGCACTGGCTGTCTGCTGTCTATCGCCCGCGCCAGCCGTTCGATGTCGTCCTTGTCGTTATAGACCTGACACGAGACGCGCACCCACAATCGGCCGTGCGCGGCGTGGACGTGCACCTCGATGCGGTGGTCGAAGAGCAGCGCGTCGCGTAAGTGAGCGGCATCGTCGCTGGACGACCCGAGCGCCGCCGGCAGCGGTATCGTCACCATGAAGCCGATGTGGGACTCAGCCGCCGGCAACTCGACGTTCCACCGCGACGCGAGTGATTGCGCTGTGTGCCACGCGAGTCCGTGGTTGTAGGCCTGCACGGCGGCGAAGTCGAGCTCTCTGAGGAACGCCAGGCCAGCAGGCGCCGCCAGCCACGCCGAGGGATCGCGCGTGCCGACCCAATCGAACTCGGCCAGAAAGCCCTGGTCGAGACCCCACGAGATCACGGGCGGGTGAAGATCGGCCTGGCGCGAGGGGTCGGCCCATAGAAAGCCGCAGCTTCTCGGGGCGTGCGCCCATTTGTGCAGGTTGGCGACATACCAGTCGACCCGCAGCGAGGGAACGTCGAGCGGAACCATGCCGGGCGCATGTGCCGCATCAACCAGAACAGCGACGCCCCGCGCCCGACAGCGGGCCGCGATCGCGTGGATCGGCAGAACCAGCGCACTTTCCGACGAGACGTGGTCGATCACCGCGATACGCGTGCGCGGGCCGATCGCCTGGGTGATCTGTTCGATGAGCTGATCGGCATCGAAGCGAGGATAGGGCACCTGCACGACGCGAACCTGCGCGCTCCGTTCGCGCGCCACGAAGGTGACGATCCTCGCCGTCGCGCCGTAGGCGTGGTCGGTCACGAGCATCTCGTCGCCCGGCTCGAGCCGGAACGATCTCAGGACGGCGTTCACGCCGGTCGTCGCGTTGTCTACGAACACGACGTCGTCGCTGCGGGCGCCGATGAAGGCCGCGACATCCGCGGCCGCACGCCGAAGCCGCGTCGGCTCGGCCGATGGGATTCCGGCCAGACGGGAGACGTCGCGGAGCAGGACCTGAGACGGCGCCCGTTCAACCTCGTCGCGGATCGCCTGCTGCGCCGCCAGGACCCGCCGCGGCGCCACGCCGACGGTGCCGTGGTTCAAGTACGTCACGTCCGGATCGAGCGGCCAGTGCGCGAGCATCGATTTTCCGAAGGGTGTCATTGTCTAAGATCATTCAACACGAAGGGCACGAAGCACACGATCTTCGTGCCCTTCGTGGTAAAAGCTCTTTCGGATGCCTTCTGTCGCGATAGTCCCGGCCGCTGGTCGTGGTGAGCGGTTTGGCGGGATGAAACTTGCCGCGCTGTTGAGTGGAGAGCCACTGCTCGCCCACACGTTGCGATCCCTGATCGACGGCGGCGTTGACTCGGTCGTGCTCGTCACGGCGCCGGGCTCTCAGCTCGTCCACCTGCCTGCCGTCTCTGACCAGCGCATTCGTCACGTGACCAATCCGGACCCGTCGCGCGGCATGTTTTCGTCGATTCAAGCCGGCCTCAACGAGGTGGACGGCAGTCCCATCCTGATCATGCCGGCCGACATGCCCTTCGTGCTGGCCGGGACGGTTGCGCTCGTGCTGGCGGCAGCACGCGACAACGACTGTATCGTCTCGCCCTGGCACGACGGCCGTGGCGGGCATCCGATCGCCGTGCCCGGCCGTCTACGGCCAAGAATCCTGGCCGCCGGTATCGACGCGACGCTTGCGTCGGTGCTGGAGGAATGTGGCCTGCCGCGCAAGACGATCGACGTTACCGATGCCGGTATCTTGCGCGACGTGGATGTCGTGAGCGACCTCACGAACGCGCCGCCTCCGTCGACAGATCAATAGAGCAGGTAGGCAGTCGGCGGGATCGTGCAGTGCGGCGCGACGTTCACTGGGGGGCAGCGTGCCGGCAACTCGCGCCTCGGGCGCGGCGGCTCCGCAGGTATGGGCTGCCAGTCGACACCGCGCAGCAGGTTCAACTCTTCTGCCGACGCTGGCATCGCTGAGGGCGCCGGCGCATAAGCAGGACGAAGACACACGAGCGTGGCCAGCGATAAGACAATCGCGAGCGCCGCCACTTTCATGCGCATGCAAGCAGAATAGGACGAGGATAGCCGGGACGCAAGCCGATCAGCGGCTCTACGCGCCGGGTTCCGCTCGCGGCTCACAGCTCGAGCCGCGCTACGTTCGCATCCAGCACCCAGCACCCAGCACCAGCACCCAGCACGGCTCTAGAATGGATCGTGCTTTGGACCCGCCTCCGCGATCTTCAACAGTCAGGCCGTACCGCTGCGATTGCCACCGTGGTCAGGACGCAAGGGAGTACGCCGCAAGTGGTCGGCGCCAAGCTCGTCGCGGTGGATGACGAGGAGCGCGGACGCGCCGCGGGCACGTTGGGTGGCGGCTGCGTCGAGGCCGACGCGATCCTGGCCGCACGCGAAGTGATTCGCGCAGGAGGCCAATCGTTGCGCGCGTACGATCTCAGTGAGGACCTGGCCTGGAACACCGGCCTGGTGTGTGGCGGGACGATGTGGATCCTGGCAGAGCGCGCGGACGAGGCTCTGCGAGGGGATGACGGGAGTGTGCTGGAAGATCTGATCGCCGCCGCGGCAGGTGGGCCACCGATCGCGATCGTCACCTTGCTCGACCGGCGGAGCCGCGACCTGACGTTTGCCGGCCGGATGTTCGTCGACGCCTCGGGCCATCGCCGCGGGACGCTCGGGACCGATGCGCTGAACGCCCAGGCGGCGGCGTCCGGACTCGCGCAGCTGCCTCACGGCACCGCGCGTCTGGTGTCGCTGAACGAGTCGCAGGATGCGTTGATCGAGCCCGTGATTGGCCGTCCTCATCTGATCGTCGCTGGCGGGGGCCACGTCGCCCTCGCGATCGCGCGCCAGGCGCGGTTGCTCGATTTCAACGTCACCATCCTCGAGGACCGCCCGGAGTTCGCGAGCCCTGACCGCTTTGACGGCGCCACGGTCCTGCAAGGGGAAGTGCCGGCCTCCATTGCGTCGCTCGAGTATGGCTGGTCGAGCTACATCGTCATTGCCACGCGCGGGCACAAGCTGGATGCCGATTGCGTCCTTGCCGCGGTTGGCACGCCGGCGAAGTACATCGGCCTGCTCGGGAGCCGTCGCAAGACCATCCTCATTGCCGAGATGCTGCGCGAGCACGGGGTCACCGAAGAACGCATCCAGGCCATCCGGTCCCCAGTCGGCCTCGACCTCGGCGGCCGCACTCCAGCAGAGATCGCGCTCTCGGTGATGGCCGAAATCACGAAGGAGCGGTATCAGGGGACGGGGAGGGCGCTCAGGGAGCGCTGAGCCCTCGGAACCCCGGCACCCCGGAACCCGTAACTTTTCCCAGCAACAACAATGTTGAAAGACCTTCGCTTCGCTGCTCGCTTGCTCATTAAAGACCGGAGCTTTGCCCTGACGACGCTGTTGACGCTGGCGGTGTGCATTGGGGCCAATGCCGCCATCTTCAGCGTCGTGCGGTCCGTGCTTTTGCGGCCTCTGCCGGTGCCGCAGTCGGATCGGTTGGTCTTCCTGTCGAACAGCTATCCAAATGCCGGCGCGCCGCGCGCATCGACGGGCGTGCCCGACTACTACGACCGCCTACGCGAGATGACCGTCTTCGACGAGCAGGCACTGTATCGCCGGACGGGCCTGACCTACGGCAGCGAGGGCGGCGCAGATCGTCTGAGCGCCGTGCGAGCCACGCCGTCGTTCTATCGAATTGCCGGCGTCACGCCAGTGCATGGCCGGATCTTCCGTGAGGAGGAAGGACAGGAAGGCAAGGACGCGGTCGTGATGCTGAGCCACGCGACGTGGCAGGCGCGGTTTGGCGCCAACCCGGCGGTCATCGGCCAGTCCATGCGTTTGAGCGGCCGTCCCCACGAGATCATCGGGGTGATGCCGCCGGGCTTCAAGTTTCTGTGGAGCGGCATCGATCTGTGGGTCCCGGCGGCGTTTACTGCCCGCGAGAAGTCGGACGAATCGCGGCACAGCAACAACTGGAACATGGTCGGCCGTCTGAAGCCTGGTGCGACGTTAACGCAGGCGCAGCAGGAGCTCGATGCCGTCAACGCTCGAAACGACGAGCGCTTTCCGCAGTTCCGGCAGATCCTGAAGGACGCCGGCTTCCACAGCTTCGCGTTGTTTCTGCAGGACGAAGTCGTCCGCGATGTCCGGCCCGTGCTTTACCTGCTCTGGGGCGGCGTCGCGTTCGTTCTGTTGATCGGGTGCGTCAACATCGCCAACCTCGTCGTGATCCGGTCGAGCGCGCGCTCGCGTGAGCTCGCGACGCGCCATGCCCTCGGCGCGGGGCTTGGCCGCCTGTCGCGGCAATTGCTGACCGAGACGCTGCTGCTCGCGGCGCTTGGCGGCGCCGCGGGCGTCTTTCTCGGCTGGTGGGCGCTGCGTTCGCTGACGGTGCTCCGTCTCGACCAGTTGCCGCGCGGTCATGAAATCGCCCTGGATCCCGCGAGCGTCGCTATCATCGGCGCCCTCGCGCTCCTGGTCGGCCTCGTCATTGGCATCCTGCCGGTGCTGCGGCTCGCGCGGCTGGACGTGAACGTCACCTTGCGCGAAGAAGGCCGTGGGGGCACGAGCGGCCGCGGCGCGCACCTGCTCCGGCGCGGTCTGGCGACCGCGCAGGTCGCCATCGCGTTCACGCTGCTCATCGGTGCCGGGCTCCTCCTCGCGAGCTTCCGCGCGGTGTTGAAGCTCGATCCCGGGTTCAGTCCTGACCATGTCGTCGCCGCGTCGTTCGCACTGCCGTCGACGTCCTACCGAGACGATGCGGCCATTGTGACCTTCGCGAATCGCACGCTTGCAGCCGTCCGCGCGCTGCCCGGCGTTGAATCTGCGGGCATCACCTCGCAGCTGCCGTTCAGCAGCGACCGCAGTGACAGCGTCATCATCGCCGAGGGCTACACGATGAAGCCCGGCGAGTCGCTCATCTCACCGACGCAGAACTACGTCAGCGACGGCTATTTCGAGGCGATGAAGATTCGCCTCGCCCGAGGCCGAGTGTTCGACGCGCGCGACACGCCGGAGTCGCCGCGTACGATCATCGTCGACGAGCGCCTGGCGCAGAAGTTCTGGCCAGGCCAGGACCCGCTCGGCCGGCGGATGTATCTGCCCAACAATCCAGAGGACGTCCTCAAAGTCACCGCGGAAACCAGGTTCATGACCGTGGTCGGCGTCGTCGGCGAAGTGCAGATGGCCGATCCGGTGGAGGACCGCAAACCGGTTGGGGCGTACTACATTCCATATGCGCAGGGGCCCGATTCGGGGTCGACGCTGGTCGTCCGGACGGCGATCGAGCCGGACGCTCTCATCAATCAGGTGAGGAAGCAGATCGCGACGATCGATCCGGAGCTGCCGCTCTACTCGATCGACACGATGGAAGCGCGGCTCGACGCCGGCTTTGTCGGCCGGAAGGTGCCGATGCTGGTGGCGGCGGCGTTCGGCGTGGTCGCGCTGTTTCTCGCCGCGTTGGGCATCTACGGCGTCCTGGCGTATGGCGTGGCGCAGCGGCGACGCGAGATCGGCATCCGCATGGCGCTCGGCAGTACGACGCGCGAAGTGTTCGGTCTCGTCCTTCGCGACGGGATCACGATCGTGGCGATCGGACTCGTCGCGGGCGCCGTGATGGCCTACTTCGTCGGCCGCGCGATGCAGACGCAGCTCTACGAAGTGCGGGCGACGGATCCGACGGTCGCCGGCCTGGTCGTGGCGCTGCTCGTCGTGGTCGCGCTCATCGCGACGCTCGTCCCGGCGCGCCGGGCGGCAAAGGTCAATCCGGCGGGGGTGTTAGGAGCATAGCAAGACGTAGCGCGGCTCGGTTTATGAGCCGCGATCGCTTCGCGGCTCAAAGTTCGAGCCGCGCTACGTACCCCGGAACCGGTTAGCGCGTCGTCTTCTGTTTCTCCACCATCGCCGCTACATCCTCGAGCAACTTCTTCGGCTCGTACACCACGCCGCCCTTGATCGTGTAGCGGATGCCGCCAACGCGGTCGGCGTGCTGCGTTTCCTCGTTCAACCTGACCGCGCCCGTCCCGTAGAGCACTTTGAAGTTCTCGAGCGGGTTCTGATCGACGATCACCATGTCGGCGAGCATGCCCGGTTTGACGACGCCGCGGTCGAGCGGTTTCTTTGATGCCTCGGCGAGCGTCAGCCCGCCGTTCATCGTCGCGGCCTGGATGACTTCGAGCGGGTGGAAGCCGGCTTCCTGCAGCATCTCGAGCTCGTTGATGTAGCCGAAGCCGTAGGTCTGATAGATGAAGCCGGAGTCGGAGCCGGTGGTGATGCGGCCGCCCATCTTCTTGTAGTCGTTCATCAGGCGGAACCACACCTGATAGAAATTCCGCCACGCCACCTCGTCCGCGGTCGTCCAGTTGTACCAGTAGGCGCCGTGATTGTTCCGGCTCGGGCGCGTAGAAGGCCATCAGCGACGGCAGCGTGTACTTGTCGTGCCATTCGGCGGCGCGGAAGCGCATCACGTCGCGGCCGGCCGAATAGATCGTCAGCGTGGGATCGAACACGGTGCCGAGCTTCAGGTGCTCCTCGAGGTACGCCTTCCACTCCGGGCTGCCGGGCGGATGAATCTGATCCCACAGGCGCGCGACCTGACCGAAGCGCCACTGTTCGTCGTTGTAGTTCATGTCGACGGGCCACGGCTGGACGACGTAGTCGCGCAACAGCGATTCGAAGTGTCCGTAGAAGTGCGTGATCGATTGCAGGCCGAGGCGCGCGGCTTTGATCGCGTTCATCTGCGCGACGCCCGTCTGCTGCAGATGGGCCGTGCTGCCGAGATTGTTCTTCTTCGCCTCGTCGAGCAGCGCCGCCATGATCGACGGTTCCTCGGCGCCGATCTTGAGGCCGTCGATCCCGTTGGCGGCCCCCCAGCGCACCCATTCGCGGGCCTTCTCGGGCGTGTTCACCGCGCCGCCGGACCAGCCGCTGCCCGGCCGCTGGTAGTTGATGATGTGCGGCGCGACGATCTCGTTCTTCTCCGCGCGCGACCGTTCGTTGACGGTGAAATCGTGTGCGCGCCATCGGCACGCCGCGGACCGTCGTCACGCCGTGCGCCAGCCACAACTTGTAGGCGTACTCGGCCTCCGCATTCTTGGGGGGACCGCCCGCGTGCACGTGCATGTCGACGAAACCGGGAAGCAAATACATGCCTGGCGCGTCGATGACCTGATCCGCGTTCGGCGGCGCGCCGCCCTGGCGCGCCGGCAGGCCGGGCGTGCCGGCGCTGGTGATGCGGAGGATGCGGTTGTTCTCGACCGTGACGTTCATCGGCCCGTAGGGCGGCGCGCCGGTCCCGTCGATGACCATGACACCGCGGATCAGAAGCGTCTTGAAGGGACCGATCCCTTCGCCGGGGCGACGCCCCGGCGCGGCGACGAAGCCGCCGCCCTGAGGCGCGCCACCTTGCCGGGCTCCCTGGCCGGTTCCGCCCTGGCGTCCGGCTGGCGCTGGCGGAGCGGCGGTTTGCGCCCCGATCGCCGGCGCATTGCTGAACGTGCTGAAAAAGCCGGCCATCAGGCCGGACGCGATCACGATCGTCACCACGCGGCGAAGCGCCATACGTCCTCCGGTACGGGCGGATTATAGAAGCGGGGTTGGCTTGCGAACAACCTCGTGGGACGATGGAACGAACGTGTATACCGCCCAGCGAAGGAGACCTCTTGTGGCTCTGCAGGATGTCCGCGCCACCGCGCGATTGATGCGAAAACAGCCGTTCTTCACCGCTGGCGTGCTCGTCATGCTGGCGCTTGGCATCGGGGCGACCACCGCCATCTTCAGCGTCGTGTACGGCGTCCTTTTGAAGCCGCTGCCGTTTCCGGAGCCCGACCGCATCGTGCAGGTCTACGGGTCCGTGCCCGCCCGCAGCATCCCCCAGACGTCCCTCACCGAAGCCAATGGCTGGGACATCCGCGACATGAACCGATCGCTCGAGGAGTTCGGCCTCTACCGTGGCTCGAGTTTCACCCTCACCGGCTTCGATCTGCCAGAGCGTGTTTCTGGTGCCACGGTCAGCGTCGGCTTCTTTCGCAGCCTGCGCGCGCAGCCGGTTGCCGGCCGGCTCTTCGCGCCGGGCGAGGATGATCCGGGCGCTCCGGCGACGCGCGCGCTCCTGTCGCACGGGTTCTGGACACGCCGGTTCGGCGCCGATCCGGGCATTGTCGGCCGGGCCGTGTCCCTCGATGGCCGGCCGTACGAAGTCGTCGGCGTACTGCCGCCTGGCAGTCCGTGGCTCGATGCCGCCGACGTCTTCGTCCCCCTCCTCCGGCGGCCGAATGCGAATCGTGGCAGCTGGGAGTACGTCGGGATCGGCCGGCTGAAGGACGGCGTGACGATCGAGGCCGCGCGGGACGATCTTCGCCGCGTCGGGACCGAGCTCGAGGCACGCTATCCCGCCAACAAGGGCTTGACCAATGTCGTGCAGCCGAGCCGCACGTGGATCGCCAGCGACGAGTTGCGACGCACGCTCTGGGTCCTCCTTGGTGCCGTCGGCCTGTTGCTGGTCATTGCCTGCGTGAACGTGACCAACCTCCTCCTCGCACGTGCATCGACTCGCGTCCGCGAGAGCGCCGTCCGTGCCGCGCTCGGCGCCACTCGCAAGGACCTGGTTCGCGAGCGCCTCACCGAGTCGCTGATCCTCAGCGCCGTCGGCGCGGGCCTCGGCTGGCTCGTCGCCATTGCGATGGTCCGGTTGTTGAAGTCACTCGATCCCGGAGGCATTCCGCGCCTGGCCGAAGTCGATCTCAACGGCTGGGTCCTTCTGTTCACCGCGGCTGCCGCCTTCACGGTCGGTCTCGTCACCGGTCTTGTCCCGGCACTGCAGGCGCCGTTCACGCACGTCGTGGCGGCGCTGCGCGACGGCCAACGCGGCACGATTGGCGATCGCAAGCACGATCGCGTCCGTCAGCTGTTTGTCGGCGCGGAAGTAGCGCTTTCACTGGTGCTGCTCGTCGGCGCCGGCCTGCTGGTGCGCAGTCTCACACAAGTCCTCGCCGCCGATCGCGGGTTCCAGACCGAGCGCCGGTTGCTCGCCACGGTCAGCATCCCGAGCGCCTACCCGGAGGACCGGCGCACTCAGATCGTGACCGACATCCTGCAGCGGCTCGAAGGCGTGCAGGAAGTGGTGACGGTGGCAGCGGTCAGCGGACGGCCGCTCTCGCGTGGGAGCACCGGTATGGGCATCGTGGCCGCTGACGGCCCGGCCATCGCCGAAGCCGACGTGCCCTGGGCGAGCTGGCGCATCGTCACGAAGCAGTACTTTGCGGCGATGGGTCTCTCGATGGTGGCCGGCCGCGGCTTCACCGAACAGGACACGATCGGCAAGCCCTGGCGCGTCGTGATCAGCAAGCGACTTGCCGATTTGCTCTGGCCGGGCGAGAGTCCGATCGGCCGCACCGCCCTGCTGTGGCGCGGGCAAAGCGAGCTGAGAAGCGAAGTCGTCGGTGTCGTCAGCGACATGCGCGAACGCGGCCTTGAAACCGGGCCGACGCTCGCCGTCTACATTCCGGCGTACGGCGCGCTCGGCGGCACGACGCTGCAGTTGGTGATGCACACGAGGGGTGCACCCGAGTCGGCCGGGCCTGCGCTGCGCTCGATCGTCACGAGCGTCGACCCCACCTTGCCGGTCTCCGGGATTCGCACGCTCGAAGAAGTCGTCACGGCTTCGGTCGCCACCCGCCGGTTGACGATGCTGCTGCTGGTCACATTCGCGGGCCTGGCCGCGCTTCTCGCGCTTGCCGGAGTCTATGGCGTGCTCGCTTATTCGGTTGCCAGGCGGACCTCTGAGATCGGAGTGCGGCTCGCCCTGGGCGCCCACCGCGCCGGTCTCTTGCGCCATGTGATTGCACAAGGCATGCGTCCGGTGATCGCCGGTGTCATCATCGGCCTGATCGCGATGTACTGGCTCTCGCGCCTGATGACGACGCTTCTGTTTGGGATCGAGCCTGGCGATCCGCTCACTTACGCTGCCGTAGTGGGCGCGTTGCTGGTGGCCGCGGTCCTCGCGTGCTATTTCCCCGCGCGCGCGGTCTTGCGCGTGGATCCTGTGGTGGCGCTCAGGACTGAGTAAGGCCCGATGAATCGCGCTGCATTAATGGTCAGAAAAACCTCAACATGAAGATCTGAAGACATGAAGACGCTCTGGCCTGGCGGACGATCCGTCCGCGGCTCGGATCCACGTGAGCGCACGTCACGGCCAGGCCGCTGGCGGCATGCCGCTGATGTTTGGACAAGCGATTTGCTTCACCGCTTCACGGCTTCATGGTGAGTGTTTTCCGACGCGAATCGGCGTCGCCGCACGCGATGACATCGCGCATAGTATGAAGACGCCATGAAAATCGTGATCGCCGGCGGGAGCGGCTTCCTGGGCCGGACGCTGGCGTCACGGCTCGCCGGCGCCGGTCACGAGATCGTGGTGCTCTCGCGGACGGCGGCGCCCGGCCAGTCGCCTCGGCAGGTCGCCTGGCGGCCGGACGGTACCGCGGCGACGGGAGGCAGCGAGTCGAACTGGCATCGTGAGCTCGACGGCGCTGGCGCTGTCGTCAACCTCGCTGGTGCCGGCATCGCCGACAAGCGATGGACGGCGGCGCGCAAGCAGGAGCTCCGGCAGAGCCGCGTCCTCAGCACGCGGAGCCTGGTCGCTGCCGTTCGCGCGGCGACCGTCAAGCCTCAGGTGTTCATTCAGGGCTCGGCCGTTGGCTTCTACGGCACCGATGGCGACCAGGCATTTGACGAGTCGTTTCCGCCCGGACAGGACCTGCTCGGCGATGTGTGCGTGGCCTGGGAGGCGGAAGCGCACCCGGTACGCGCGCTCGGGCTGCGGCTGGTCATCGTCCGGACCGGCATCGCCCTCGACCAGGACGGCGGCGCGCTTCCTCAGATGGCACGACCGTTCCGTTTCTTCGTCGGCGGCCCGGTGGCCTCGGGGCGTCAGTATTTTTCCTGGATTCACCGGGACGACTGGGTGTCGTTCGTCATCTGGGCGCTCGAGACGACGACGGCGTCGGAGGTCTACAACGCGACGGCGCCCACACCCGTGACGAATGAAGAATTCTCGAAGGCGCTCGGCCGCGCGCTTGGCCGGCCGAGCTGGCTCCGCGTCCCGGGATTCGCGCTACGAATTCTCTTTGGCGAGTTCGCCAACGAGGGACTGATTCGCGGTCAGCGCGTCATCCCCAAACGCGCCATCGACGCTGGTTTCCAGTTTGCGTACCCGGATATCGACGGCGCGCTCGCCGCGATCCTGCAGAGAGGTACGTAGCGCGGCTCGGTCTGTGAGCCGCGGTCTCGTCGCGCGCACCCTACTTCGTCACCTTCACATCACCGCTGAAGGTGTGAAAGCGCAGCGTCGGGCCCGAGCCGCCGGGCAGGTCGCCACGCACGCCGCGGCCGCCGGATGAGCGCACGCTCAAGGGCAGATCGCTGTCGAAGTTGCCGCTGAACGTGCTGAACCGCACCGATCCCTTGGCGCCGTCGGCAATCCGCGCCCGGATGTCGCCGCTGAACGTCTCCGCCGACAGATCAGGTGTGGCGCCCGCGCCGGTGACATCAACTTCGATGGCCCCGCTGAACGTCTTCAAATCGATGGCGGCCCGCGCTCCGGTCACGACGATATCGCTGGAGAACGACTCGAGCCGCTGGCCCCCTGTGACGCCGGAAACCGTGACTTTGCTCTCGAAGACCTTCACGTCAAGTTCTGCCGACGCCGGCACCTGGATGTCGAACTCGGTCTCGACGACGTTGTTGTCGTCATCGCCGCGGTTGCGATCGCGGTTCTGATCGCCGTCCGGCCGTTTGTTGGCTTCGATCTCGACTGTCGATCCTGACGTCGTGATTTCCAGCTTGATGCGATCCAATCGCTCACGGGTGGCCCGCCGCACCGCCTTGATCACGACGTCGCGCCCGGTGCCTGCGGTGATGCGAACCGGACCGGAGAAGTTCTTTAGCCTGACCGTGCCTTTGTCCGGAAGTGGGACGGTCCGGTTGACCGTTTCAGTCTCGCGCTGCGCAGCCAGCACTGCCGGTGCTGCGATCACCCCCGCCGCCAACACTCCGCCAATGACAAGTCCCGTCCACCGCATGGCTATCGCTCCTTCCAGGGTATAGACGGGGCGACTGGACAGAGGGTTGCTCGGGTTTTCTACATTGGCGGTTACTTGATCCGCCCGTGTAAATCGCCATCCCGACGACAGCGTCAATCCCCTCGGCATCGAGCGCCGCGACTTCCTCGAGGTCGCGAATGCCACCGGCCGCAATTAACTGCCGATCTGTCGCGGCGCGAAGCTCCAGTGCCGCGTTGCGATCCAGCCCGCCGAGCATGCCCTCGCCGTCGACGAGCGTTGCGAGAAAGGCCCCGACGTGCGGCGAGAGGGCTCGAACGGCGTCGACCGCGCGGACAGGAACCGCCGTCTTCCATCCGTGAATGACGACCTGCCCGCCGCGGCTGTCGACGGCGGCGATGAACGGTTCCTGGCCGAGGGCGTCTGCGAAGGCCTGCGCCTGATCGACGCGTACGCCACTGGCGTCGAACAGCGCGCTCCCGACGATGACGCGTCGAGCGCCGTCGTCGAACCGCGCGCGCGCAGCGTCGGTCGTTCGGATGCCGCCGCCGACCTGACACGGCAGCGCACGGCAGATTCTGCGGACGAGCGCGTCGTTCCGGCCGCGTACCCATCGCCGCGTCGAGATCGATCACCTGCACGATCGGATACGACGAGAACTTGTCGATCCAGCCTCGACGTCATCCGTCTCGAACGCGAGCCGCTCGCCCTGCTCGAGCTGGACGACGCGACCGTCCATCAGATCGATCGAAGGAATCAGCATGCGGTAGCCCTTACCAGACGAGTCGCATCGGCACGCCGCGTGCCGCGAGAAACTGCTTCAGGTCGCGGACGGCGTGTTCGGAGAAATGAAAGACCGACGCCGCGAGCGCCGCGTCGGCGCGGCCCGCTGTGAACACCTCGGCGAAGTGTTCCGGCGAACCGGCGCCGCCAGACGCGATCACCGGAATTCGCACGGCGTCGCTGACGGCCGGCCGTGAGCTCGCAGTCGAATCCCGCCCGTCGTGCCGTCGCGATCGATCGACGTCAGCAGGATCTCGCCGGCGCCGCGGCTGGCGGCTTCGCGCGCCCAGTCGACGGCGCCTCGAGTTTCGAGCGCCGTGCCGCTGCGGCTGAGGACCTCGTAACCGCTCGCTGCCCGGCGCGCGTCGATGGCGACGACGACCGCCTGGCTGCCGTAGAGCCCGGCGAGACGCGTGATCAGTTCCGGATCTCTGAGCGCCGCGCTGTTGA
Source organism: uncultured Acidobacteriota bacterium (assembly GCA_963816795.1). Lineage (GTDB taxonomy): Bacteria > Acidobacteriota > Vicinamibacteria > Vicinamibacterales > SCN-69-37 > CAWFLT01. The sequence goes on from CAWFLT010000017.1 coordinate 516,223, forward strand.
TGCTGACCTTGTCCGCGCCCGCTTCCATCACCGCTCGCGCATCGTCGAGCGATCGGATCCCGCCGCCGACCGTGAGCGGGATGAAGAGCCGTCCTGGAGACGTCGCGGATCGTGTCGAGCGAGGGCGCCGCGGCCTTCGAGCGTCGCCGTGACGTCGAGGACGACCAGCTCGTCGATGCCCTCGGCGTTGTAGCGCGCCGCCAGCTCGGCCGGGCTCGCCGGCATCGCGAAGGCCCTCGAAGTTGACGCCCTTGACGACCTGGCCGTCGCGGACGTCGAGGCACGCGATGATGCGACGGCCAGCATGGGCGTCCGGCCTCGCCTCGCCAGCGCGAGGAAGTTCGCGAGCAGCCGGAGCCCGGTCGCGCCGGATTTCTCGGGATGAAACTGCGACGCCGACGACGCGATCGCGCTCGACGACCGCCGAGAACGTCTGCGCCGTGCGTCGTCGTCGCCGTCGTGTCGTCGACGACCGGCGCCGCGAAGGAGTGCGTGAAGTACGCGGACGCGCTCGGTGGCAGGCCGTCGAGCAGGCGCGAGAGCCTGCGGCGTCGGTGCCAGCGTGTTCCAGCCGACGTGCGGCACCTTGACGTCGCCGCTGAGCTCGAAGCAGCGGCCGGCGAATACGCCGAGGCCAGGCGAGGTCAGGCGCTTCGTCGCTGCCGTCGAAGAGCCACTGCAGGCCCGAGACAGATGCCGAGCAACGGCCGCCCGCGTCGATCGCGTCGCCGGATGGCGCTGCGCCAGTCGGCGTCGATCGCGCGCCGTCGCGGCGAAGTGTCCGACGCCAGGGATGACGATGGCGCCCGCGCCATCGAGGCCCGCCGGCGAGTCGACCAGGCGCACGTCCGCCCCAACCGCGACGCAGGCCTTGGCGACCGACGTCAGATTGCCGGCGCCATAGTCGATGAGCGCGACCGGTCACAGCAGTCCCTTCGTCGACGGCAGCATCCGCGCGAGCCGGCGGTCGCGCGCGCACGCGACGCGCAGCGCGCGGGCGAACGCCTTGAAGATCGCCTCGATCTGGTGATGACTCGACCGGCCGTACAGCACCTTCAGGTGCACGTTGGCGCGCGCGGCCGCCGCGAAGCCCTCGAAGAAGTCCTGCACGAGCTCGGTCGGCAGATCGCCGACCTTTTTCGCCGCCAGGCGGAGATCGACGACGGCGAAGCGGCCGGCCGGAGAGATCGATCGCCGCGACGGCGAGCGTCTCGTCCATCGGCATCACGAAGTAGCCGGCGCGGTTGATGCCGCGCTTCGTGCCGAGCGCCTCGCGGCACGGCCTCGCCGAGCGCGATGCCGACGTCTTCGACCGTGTGATGCGCGTCGACGTCGAGATCGCCGCGTGGCGTCGATGGTCGAGATCGAAGCCGCCGTGCCGCGCGACGAGCTCGAGCATGTGGTCGAGAAAGCGGATGCCCGTCCTGACCGCGTACGCCCGCGGCCGTCGAGATTCAGGCGCAACCGAATCTGCGTTTCGGTGGTGCGGCGATCAATTCGGGCGCGACGCAAGGATGTCCTCCAGCTCGGCGAGACAGGTCTGCGTGTGCGTCGACGACGCCGGCGGTGATGCGGATGCAGCCGGCGCAGCCCGGCGACGCGGATCGATCGCGGATGAGGATGCCGCGGGCGGCGAGCTCGGCGACGATGGCAGACGCATCGGGTCCCGACGCGCATCAGGACGAAGTTGGCTTCGCTCGGCCAGTACGTGAAGCCGCGCTGCTCGCAGAACTCGTAGAGCAGCCGGCGCGACTCTACGGACTGGCCGACGTACCAGTCGAGATACGCCGGATCGTCGATCGCCGCGCCGAGCGCGCGCACGGCCGCGATGTTCACGCTGTACGGCGGCAGGAGCCGCCGAAGCGGCGCGAGCGTGTCCGGATGCGCGACGAGCGCGCCGACGCGCAGCGCCGCGAGGCCGTGCGCCTTCGCGAACGTGCGGCCGACGATCAGATTGCGATGACGATCGAGCGCTGGCGCCGATGAAGGTGCGGCCGCTGAACTCCGCGTAGGCCTCGTCGACGAGCACGAGCGCGTGCGGCGCCGCCGCGGCAATCTGCTCGACGGCACCGGCAGGAATCGCGAGACCGGTCGGGTTGTTCGGATCGGTGAGATAGATCGACGCGTGTCGTCGCTGGTGATCGCCGCCAGGATCGTCGTCGAGCGGAAACCGGAAATCGGCTTCCGGCGCGATGTGAATGTCCGCGAGCCCGACGCCCTGCGCACACGCGGCGTACATCTCGAACGCCGGTTCGACGATCAATGCTGACGGGGCCTGGCCCCGTGGCGAAGCCGGGCCTGACCCGTCGGTCGTGAGCCCGGCTCGGGCTGCTGACGCCGCGAGCCTGGCCCCTGCCGCCGCCAAACTGGGCGACGACGTGCAGTCCTTCGTCGAGGCCGTTGGTCAGCTGCACCCAGCCGGGCGCGACGTCGAAGTACCGCTCGCGTCGCCGCGTGATCTCGGCGTAGTCCGGGATAGACGCCGACGTCCTCGCGCGCGATGGATCGGAGCGCCGTCGAGCACGGCCGGCGAACAGCCGGCGGTGTTCTCGTTGAAGTGCAGTCGCGAGACCATGCGGACGTGCGGCGGCTTGACGTAGCTCATCGGAGCCTCGCTTCCACCGACGCCGCGTGCGTCGTCAGTCCTTCCGCGTCGGCGAGCGCCACGACGGCGGGCCCGATGGCGCGGATGCCGCGGCGTGTCAGGGTCTGCACGGTGAACGTCCGGACGAAGTCGGCGGCGCTGAGGCCGCCGCGAAAGCGCGCCGCGCCGCCGGTCGGCAGCACGTGATTCGATCCGGTGCAGTAGTCGCCGGCCGCCTGCGCGCTCCAGCCGCCGACGAAGATCGTGCCGGCGGCGCGGAAGTGGCGGACGTCGCCGGCGCGGTCGCAGACGAGGTGTTCCGGCGCGAGGCGATTGACGAGCTCGATCGCCTCGCTCCGGGTGCGCGCGACGACGATGGCGCCGTTGCGCGCGAAGCGCGTGGCGCGCCGGGCCTGCCTGTCGGCGTGCGCGCGCGAAGTTGCGCGCGCACGGCCGTCCGCGAGCGGCCGCCGTCGTCGTGACGAAGATCGCGCGCGCGGCCGGATCGTGCTCGGCCTGCGCGAGCAGATCCGCGCGCGATCCAGTCGGCACGGCCGGCGATCGGCGAAGACGACGATCTCGCTCGGCCCGGCATGGAAGTCGATCGCGCAGTCGGCGGCGACGAGCGCCTTCGCGGCCGCGACCCAGGCGTTGCCGGGGCCGACGATCTTGTCGACGCGCGCGATCGACTCGGTGCCGTAGGCGAGCGCGGCGATCGCCTGCGCGCCGCCGATCGGCAGGACGCGTCGTGACGCCGGCCTCGACGCGCCGCGCAGAGCACGGCGGGCGCCGGCCGCGGGCAGACGACGATGATCTCGCGCACGCCGGCGACGCGCGCCGGGACGACGGTCATGAGCAGCGTCGACGGCAGCGGGATAGCGACCGCCGGGCACGTAGCAGCCGACGCGGGCGAGCGGCTGGACGCGCTGCTCGATCCGGACGCCGGGCCGGACCGTGACGGCGAACGGGCGCGGCCGCTGTGCGGCCGCGACCGCCGGATGTGCTTGAGCGCCGTCCGGATGGCGCGCCTCACGTCAGCCGGCGTCGCGCGCCACCCGGCCTCGAGCTGCCGCTTGGAAAGCGCCAGTTTCTGCACGTTCTTCTGAGGCCTGTCCCCGAAACGGCCGTTTCTGTGGAAAACAGGCCCGTCCCCTAAAACTGGCCGCCAGCTGACGAGCCGTCGAGCTTCTGCGTCCACTGGCGCACGGCGGCGTCGCCGCGGCGGCGGACGTCGGCGACGATGCGGGCGGCGGTGCGCGCGACGCGCCGGGTCGCGCGCGACGATCGCGCGCGACCAGGCGGTGCGACGGCGGCGCGATCGGTGGACGTCGATGATCCGCATCACAGCACGATCTTGTTGAGCGGGTACTCGACGATGCCCTGGGCGCGCGCGGCCTTGAGGCGCGGAATCAGCTCGCGCACCGTGCGCTCTTCGATGATCGTGTTGACCGCCACCCAGTCGGCGTCGCTGAGCGACGAGATCGTCGGCCGCTGCAGCGCCGGCAGCAGCGCCAGAACCGCGTCGAGATCCGGCGCGCTGCACGTTCAGCATCAGGCCGACGCGGCCCTGCGCCTCGATCGCCGCCCGCAGCAGCAGCGCGAGGTTGTCGATCTTCGTGCGCTTCCACTGATCGGTCAGCGCCGCCGCGTTGGCGATGAGCTGCGTGTTCGACTCCATCACCGTGTCGATGATGCGCAGCCGATTGGCGCGCAGCGACGATCCGGTTTCGGTGACCTCGACGATCGCGTCGGCGAGCACCGGCGGCTTGACTTCGGTCGCGCCCCACGAGAACTCGACGTTGACCTGAACGCCGAGCCGCGCGAAGTACGCCTCGGTGACCCGCACGAGCTCGGTCGCGATCGTCCTGCCCTCGAGATCCTGCGGGCGTCTGGAACGGCGAGTCCTCCGGCACGGCGAGCACCCACCGCACGCGGCCGAAGCTCTGCTTCGCGTAGACGAGATCGGCGATCGGCACGACCGCGGGCGCGTTCGGCGCGCCAGCGGCATGCTCGGCAATCCAGTCCTGGCCGGTGAGGCCCGCGTCGAGCACGCCGTCGGCGACGTACCGCGCCATCTCCTGCGCGCGGATCAGCATGCACTCGATCTCGGGATCGTCGATCGTCGGGTAGTACGAGCGCGAGCTGAGGTAGATGTTGAATCCCGCGCGCGCGAAGAGCTGAACGGTCGCGTCCTGCAGCGATCCCTTCGGCAGACCGAGCTTCAGCGTCATCTCAGGACCTCGGCGTCAGAACGTTGGTGAAGCAGCTGCGCGTGCCGAGGTGGCAGACGTTGCCGTCTCCTTCGCGCCGCACCCGCATCAAGCGCGGTGTCTTCGTCGCAGTCGACCGCGATCGAGACGACCGCGAGCCGGTTGCCCGACGTCTCGCCCTTCCTCCACAGCGACTGCCGCGTGCGCGAGAAGAACGTGACGTAGCCCGTCGTGCGCGTTCCGGCGACGGCTTCGTCGTTCATGAAGCCCACCATCAGGACTTCGCTCGACTCGTCGTCCTGAATGACGGCCGGGATGAGGCCGTTCAGTTTTGAGTAGTCCATCGCCCGTCCTGATGCGCCGGGCCGGATTCCAGTGGGGGCGAAAACACAAAACCCCGCCGGATCCGGCGGGGTCGCTGAAGAGACTGTGCTGTCAGTCGTCTGCTACGCGCAACTCCACCGGCCGGTCAGATGACAGTGATGATGGTGGAGATGGTGGTGCCGCGCGAACATCGGACACAGACTACTGAGTGGAAGGGCGCATGTCAAACATCAGGACAGGCCGGTAGGCACGGGCCCGAACTGGGGGTCACGGCGAGAGCAAGTGGAACGTGCACTCCCGCGCCGGTCCGACTGGCGACGGGCCCGAGGCGTGGCGAGGTGAGGACACCCAGCGCCTGGAGATGCTAGAAGGCCGCGCGAGCGCCTTGCCCGAACGCTTCGCGAGTGGCCAGTCGCGGGCTGGCCCCACGCCTGCTGGACCGGGCGCTCAGGGCCAGCACCTGCACGTCTCTTCAGTCTTTCGGCTTGCTCGCCTTCGCCGTATCGCCCCGCATGTCGGCGACGCCGAACGCCGTGCCGGTGATCGGATGGACCCAGATCGACTGCGCCGATCCCTGCGTGCCCTGCATGCGCACGTCGTGGCCGAGCGCCTTCAGTTTGGCGAGCGTGTCCGCGGAGACGCCGTTGCCTTCGATCGGCAGTCGATCCGGCAGCCACTGATGATGCGTTCGCGGCGCGTCGACGGCTTCGCGCCCGGTCAGGTTCCACGCCGTGACGTTCAGCACGACGTTGAGCACGGTGTTGATGATCGTGCGGCCGCCCGGCGATCCGGTGACGAGCACGACCTTGCCGTTGCGCGTGACGATCGTCGGCGTCATCGAGCTCAGCATGCGCTTGCCCGGCGCGATCAGGTTGGCCGGCGTGCCGATGTCGCCCGTGAGATCGGTCGTGCCCGGCTTCTTGTTGAAGTCGCCCATCTCGTTGTTGAGCAGGATGCCCGTGCCCTTGATGACGACGTGCGATCCGTAGCCGCCCTCGAGCGTGTAGGTGTTCGAGACGGCCATGCCGTCCTTGTCGATCACCGAGAAGTGCGTCGTCTCGTCCGGCTCGGACGCCTGCGGCACCGTGACGATGTCCTTGCCGAGCTCGACGCTGCTCGAGGCCTTGCCGGGACGAATCGTCTTCGCCAGATCTCGCGCGTGCGCTTTCGACGTCAGTCGTGGCGACGGGAATCTCGCCGAAGTCCGGATCGCCGAGGAAGCGCGCGCGATCGAGGAACGCGCGTCGCATCGCCTCGGCGACCAGGTGCACCGCCTCGACCGAGCCGCGCGGCTTCTTCTGAATCTCGAGCGCCTCGAGCATGTTCAGCATCTCGATCAGCGCCACGCCGCCCGAGCTCGGCGGCGGCATCGAGATGATGTCGTGGCCGAGGAACGTGCCCTTGACCGGCGTGCGCTCCTTCGCGCGATAGCCGGCGAGATCGGCTTTGCTGATCAGGCCGCCGTTTGCCGCCATGTCCTCGGCGATGCGATCGGCGATCCAGCCGGTGTAGAACGCGTCCGGCCCGTCGGTCGCGATCGCCTTGAGGCGTCGCGGCCAGATCCGGCTGAACGATGCCGATCGCCGGCCGCCCATGCGCCGCCGCCGGGCTTGCCGTACGCGGCGACCGAGGCGGGGAAGCGCTGCATCGGCCCGCCCTCGCGGACGCTCGTTGTTGAGCCCGCGCGCGAGCGACGCCGACATCGGGAAGCCCTTCTCCGCGAGCTCCGCGGCCGGCATGACGACGTCCTTCCACGGCAGCTTGCCGAACTTCTGGTGCGCGAGCGCCATGCCGCGCACGGTGCCCGGCACGCCCGGCGCGAGATAGCCGGCCGCCGTCAGGCGGCCGATCGATGTTCCCGTCCTGCGCCGAGATACATCGTCGGCGTCGCTTTTCCAGGCGCGACCTCGCGATAGTCGAACGTCGCCGCCCGCCCGTCGGGCGTGCGGACGATCATGAAGCCGCCGCCGCCGAGTTGCCGGCGGTCGGATACGTCACCGCCATCGCAAACGCCGTGGCCACCGCGGCGTCGACGGCGTTGCCGCCCCGGGCCAGGACCTCGGCGCCGAGGTCCGACGCGATGTCCGACGACGACACGACCAGCCCGGTCTTCGAGGCGACGCCCAGGTCGGTGGGCACGGCCTGAAACGCCCGCGTGGACGGCACGAGCAGGGCGGCGGCGAGCGCGGCGGCGACGGTGAGTTGTTTGCGCATGGCAGGTTCTCTGGGGAAAGACTAGCGCAAGCGACGGTGCCGGGTGCTGGGTGCTCGGTGCCGGGTGCGCGACGAGGCGCGGCACCTGAGCACTGGCGAGCAGCCGTAGCACCCAGCGAGCCTGCTACGCAGTGCTACCATCGCCTCTTCTGGGAGGCCCTATGAACCGTCTGTCTTCTTCGGTCGCGGCCCGAGGCGCGCGCCGCATTCTCTCCGGCGTTGTCGCGCTCGCGGCGGCGGTGCTGCTCGTTCCGGTGGGCGCGCAGAGTCCGGCAAAGCGCGCGATGGACCTGGAAGACATCCTGTCCTTTCGCGCGATGGGGACGTCGGTCCTGTCGCCGAACGGCCAGTGGTTCGCTTACCGCATGTCGCCGCTGCAGGGCGACAGCGAAGTGTTCTTGAAAGGCACCGCCGCCGACGGCAAGGAGATGAAGTTCGCGGTCGGCGAAGGCGCGGCGGCGCGACGTCGTTCTCAGCCGATTCCGCGTGGGCGGCGATGACGGTGTCGCCGACGCGGCGCGAGGCGCAGGCCAACACGCGCGCACGGCGGCCGAACCAGACGAGCGTGACGATCGTGAATCTCGCGACCGGCGACAAGGTGAACGTCCCGAAGATTCGCCGCTTTGCGTTCGCCGGTGAGCTCGGCGGCTGGATCGCGCTCCATCGCTACGGTCCCGAGCCGGCGGCTGGCGCGGCGCCGGCCGGCCGCGGCGGCCGGTGGGCGTGGCGGTGGCGGTCGAGGCGGCGCAGGTGCGGGAGCCGATGCGCCGCGCGACACTGCGTCCGCGCGGCACCGATTTGATTCTGCGCGATCTCAAGACCGGCACCGAGCTCAGCATCGGCAACGTGTCGGAGTTCGCCTTCAACAAGAACGGGCGCTATCTCGCGCTCGTGATCGACGCCGCCGACCAGATCGGCAACGGCATCCAGATCCGCGACATGCAGACCGGCGCGATCACGCCGCTCGAAACGAGCACGTCGTTCTACGAACGGATGGCCTGGACGGAAGAAGGCGACGCGCTCGTGCTGCTCAAGGGCAAGGACGATCGCCAGTATCGTGAGCGGCTGTTCTCCGTCGTCGGCTTCACTGGATTCGGCACCGGCGCGCCGAAGAAGACCACCTTCGATCCTGCTGACGACAAGTCGTTCCCGGCCGGGATGTCGGTCAGCGGCAACCGTCAGCCGCAATGGACCGAGAGCCGCGACGCCCTGATCTTCGGCATCGCGACGTTGACGAAAGTCCCGCCGCGCGCCGGCGCCGGCGGCCGTGGGGCCGGGCCTGCCGCCGAAGGCGAGGCCGCGGACACGGGTCGCGGTGCAGGGGCGGGTGCGGCCGCTGACGAGGCCAATACCGAGCGTCCGAACCTCGTGATCTGGCATTACAAGGATCCGCGCCTGCAGTCGCAGCAGGAAGTGCAGGAAACGCGCGATCGCCAGGCGAACTTCGTGACGATCTACCGGCCGGACGAGAAGAAGCTGGTCCGCCTGGCCGACGATGAAGTCGCCGACATCGCGGTGACCGGCCGCGGCCGCTGGGCCGTCGGCACGAGCGACGACGCCTACGAGCTGCAGGGCAACCTCGACGGGCAGCGCTACGTGGACGTCTACGCGGTCGACACCAGAACCGGGCAGAAGAAGGCGATCAAGAAGCGGCTCCGTTGGGGCAACAGCGCGTCGCCCGACGGCAGCAAGTATCTCTACTACGAAGACAAGAACTTCCACGTGTTCGACATGGAGAGCGGCACCTCGCGCAACGTCACGCTCGGCGTCCCCAGCACCTTCGTCAACCTCGAGGACGACCACAACGTCGTCGATCCGCCGACGCCCGTGATTGGCTGGGCGTCAGACAACGCGCATGTGCTGATTTCGGACCGCTGGGACATCTGGAAGATTCCAGTGGCGGCGGGCACGGCCGCCGTGAACATCACGGTCAACGGTCGCAAGGATCAGATTCGCTACCAGACCCGCGTGCGGACGGATCCGGACGAGCGTGGCATCGACCTCGCGAAGCCGCAGTACTTCTCGGCGATGTCTGAATGGACCAAGCGCGCCGGGTACGGCATCCTCCAGCCGGGCCAGGCGGGCATCAAGATGCTGCTCTGGGAGGACGCCGCGATCACCCGCCTGCAGAAAGCCGAGAAAGCGGACGTGTGGATCTACGGCCGCGAAACACCGACGCAGGCGCCGAACCTGTACGTGACCGACGCCTCGCTCGCAAGCGGGCGCAAGTTCCTCGACACGTCGGCGGAATCCGCGCCGTACCTGTGGTCGTCTGGCGCGCAGTTGATCGATTTCGTCAACGACAAGAAAGAGAAGCTCCAGGCGTCGCTCTACTTGCCCGCCAATTACGAGAAGGGCAAGCAGTACCCGATGGTCGTCTACATCTACGAGCGGCTGACGCAGGGCCACAACCAGTTCGGCCGTCCGACCGCGAATGGTTTCAGCCGCCAGGCGTACACGAGCAACGGCTACGCGGTACTGCAGCCCGACATCAAGTACTACGTGAACGACCCGGGCATGTCCGCGGTGTGGGCGCTCGTGCCGGCGGTACAGGCGGCGATCAAGACCGGCGTTGTCGATCCGAAGCGCGTCGGGTTACATGGCCATTCCTGGGGCGGTTACCAGACGGCGATGACCATCACGCAGACGGACATCTTTGCCGCCGCCATCGCCGGTGCGCCGCTGACCAACATGATCAGCATGTATTCGATCATCTACAAGAACACCGGCGGGACGAACGGCGCGATCTTCGAGAGCAGCCAGGGGCGCTTTACCGGCGGCCCGTGGGAACAATGGCAGGCGTACACGCGAAACTCGCCGGTCGCCCACGCCAGGAACGTGAAGACGCCGCTGATCATCCTGCACAACGACCTGGATGGCGCCGTCGACTTCACGCAGGGCATCGAGTACTACAACACGCTCCGCCGGCTGCAGAAGCCGGTCATCCTCCTGGAGTATCCCGGCGAGAATCACGGCCTGGCCCGGCCGGCGAATCAGCAGGACTACACCGTCCGCATGCGGGAGTTCTTCGATCACTACTTGAAAGGCGCCGCCGCACCAGACTGGCTGCAGTTCGGCGTGCCGCGCCTCAAGATGCAGGAGCATATCGACCAGCGCTTGAAAGAGCGGCAGGACAAAGAGAAGGTGACGACGCCGGCTGCTGGCACGCGCGGTGGTGGAGGGCAGTAGGTCATCTACCGAATCGCGGATTCACGATGCTGTTGAAGATCGAGCCGAAGCTGTAGGAGACGCCCACGCTGAGGTAGTAGCTGTAGCCGGTTTCAAGCTGCCGGAGACGAAGCAACACTTCCTCTGGGCTCGCAGTGCCCTTGGGTAGACCGATCTGGTCCTGAATCTTGTTGTACTCGGCGAAGACGTTGAACGAGAAGCCCTTGAAGAGCCGGACGTCGGCGCTGCCCCAGGTGACCACTCGAAAGAAGTCGAGAGCATTCAGTTGCTGGCTGAAGCTCGAGAACACATTCAGTGAGCCCCACGGCTGCCGCAGCCCGAGCGAAGTGTCGAGCGAATGCTTGGGCACGGTCTCCGTCAGCTTGTCGTAGATCGTGACCTCGTGGTAGTCGAGGTACGTCGGCCCCACTGAGTAGTTCACCGTCAGGATGCGCCGGCTCGATTCGCTGTAGGGGAAGAAGTCGTACTCGATGGCTGGCGCGAAGTTGATCAGGCGATCGGTGTTCGAGAACGTCGATTGCGAAACGTTGCCTCTCCCACCGAACGACCACTTCGGTCCCAGGCTCTTCACCACCAGGCCGTTGACCGACCAGGCATCGCGGCGGCTGACGACCGTCGTGGTTTCGTCGATGTCGTAGGTGTCGTGGCTCGAGTTCTTGTTGCCGTTGAACTGGATCTTCCAGTTGTCGGTCGTGCGGCTGGCGTCGAAGGAGCCTCGGTACGATCTGAACTTGCTCGACTGCTCGCCGTTCATGTCGAGACTGCCGTTGAGCCGGAACACCCAGTAGTTCCACGGGTCGGGCGCCGACGCGGCAGCCGCGTCCGTCTTTGTTCGACTGAACGTGACATCGAGATCTTTCGCAATGCTCGTCGTTGCGGCGTAGCCGGCCAGGCCGAGCTTGAGCACGCGCGCGAACTCCTTGCGCCGTTCGTCGCCAGTCGCGGTCTGCGGTGTGCTGAAGGTAAGGGTGCGGTCCTGGCCCTGAAGCGATCCGATGCCGATGAACTTCAGCGTCCACGCCCCGCCGCCCCCGCCGGTTTCCTGCACGGTCACGAGCACATGAATGTCCGCGACGGCCCGATCGCGGACGTACTCCACGAATGTCACGTTCTGTCGGAGGTACTCCTCGTCACACTGGTAGCAATCCAGAAAGAGCTTGAGGAGTCCGCTGGTCGCGCCCGCCTGTGCCGGCGGCACAGCGGGCGTCGCCACCTGTCCGAAAACGGGCAGCGGCGGTATCAGGGCACCAATCAGCGCGCAGATCAGCAGCAAGCGTCTCGAGAGGCCCCTGGGCATTTTCTTGTTGGCGGGATCGGCCCGTTAGACGCTTCGGGGGTTGGGACAGTTTCAGAAGACACCGGGTGTCGTTTTCACGAAAATGCCGAGACAACGACCCCGGTGTCATTTCGTCTCGTCGATCAGAACGGCTGCCGAGCCGACCCAGGCCAGGCCCTTGTTATGGTCGACGCCCATCATCCGTCCTCGGCCCATGCGGCCGAGGGGGAGAACGGCGCGATACCGGTCGCCGTCGCGGACCATCATCACGCGAATCTCGATTTGCGTCGGGCCGTGCGGCGTCTCGATGACTGGCGTGAAGTGCACGCGCTCCTGCAGGATGAAATGCCGGCGGTCCGGTGGCGGAATCGCTGCAATCTGCTCATCAGTGGGCGCGAAGATGATGCCGCCTCCGGCAAACGAGAAGAGCGGCTTCAAGAGCCATTGTTCGCGGTTCTCCGGCATGACCGCGACGTCGTTGAGGTAGTGCGTGCGCGGCACCCAGGGATGGCGCAGCCACGGAATCGAGAACTTGCTGATCCGGAAGAACCAGTCGGGCCCGCCGACCCACTCCACGTCGAGCGCATCGCTGCCGGCAAATGGCCACGAGAGCCCCTTCCGCTCGAGCTCGTCGGGAATCACCCGGTTGTAGATGCGCTTGATCTGCGTCGTTTTCCCGTCACGAGTCAGGTAGAGCTTCGAGCCGCGCCGTTCGATCTCGCGAAGATCCACCGGACGGACACCCCATGCCAGCTCGGTCACCGCGAAGTCCGGCCAGGTTTTCTGGTGGTGCGGATCGATCTCCATCAACACCACTTCAGCCGGGTCGTGATCGCCGACAATCATGCGCTGGATGAGCGCGACGTACTGCTGGCGGGTCAGTCCCCCCGCGTACGGCGTCAACTCCGTGAAGCCATCGATCTTGCGCGCCGTCTCCGACAGCAGCATCTGGAAGCCGTAGAGGGATGGAAACGCCTGAAGCTCCACCAGCCGGGCTTCGATGCCCGACGGCGTCTTCAGCAGACCAAAATCCACCTGAATGCACGTCGGCCGTGTCTCGCCGTGCGCGTGCCGGAACGGTGCGGGCACCATCGCCGCGGCCGCGCTCATGTGGTCGCCGTTGCTCAGCAACTGGCCGATGAGCTCCTGCGCCACGCCTTCGAGCCGCGCCAGGAGCGACGCGGGCATGAAGAAGGGCGTCTCGGACAGGCGGAAGCTCACGTGCGCGCCGCACGACTTCTCGATCGCGGCGACGAACGCGGCGTAACGAGGCTCGGTGAACTCGCGGTTGAATCGCTGGCGGTGCGCTGGGATCATGCCGGCGTCTATTCAATCAGGAACCGGCCCCGCTCCATGATGTGCGCGTCGTCCACCCAGATGTCGAAGTTGGTGCCGACGACGTCGATGTGCGTGGAGGACCACCAGGTCGCGCCCGTGTGCGCGCCGTAGGGGTTGCCGAACGCGATGTGGACGCCGGGGAACTTCTCGTCCTGGAGAATCTCGCCGATGACGTGCGTCAGGCCGATGTTCGTGCCGATGGCAAACTCGCCGACCCGGTCGCTGTTCTCGTCGGTGTGCGTGTACTGCCAGAAATCGTTGCGCAGCGCCTGATTGTCCGACCAGGCGTCGACCAGCCGGTTGCCGGCGATCGTCACCGTGAGCGGTGTCTGCTTGAGAGACCCATAGCGAGCGCACAGCCAGTCGCCGACGACGCCGTCGACGACGAATGTGCCGTTGACTTCGCCGGGTGACGTGAACACCTCGCCGCCCGGAAGGTTGCCCCATTTGTCACGCGAGATCAGGCCGCTCGTCTTGACCCAGCGGAGCGCTGGATCGAGCGTCGCAACGATATCGCTGCCGGCCGGCGTCGTCGCTCGCACCGTGCGTGCGCGCGAGACGATCTCGATCACTTTGGTGCTGATGCGGTCGACGGCGCGGAAATCGGCGCGCATGCCCTCGCACATGATCTGCGGCGTGATGTTCACCATGTGCGCATGGCGGATGTGCCGGCGGTTGATGATGTCGGTCATCTGCATGCGCGAGCCGAGCTCGTTGGCCTGAACCCGGGCGGCGAAGATGCTGACCTCGCATTCCTCCAGGTCTTCGGCGACGACTGGCGGCAGCGCGGCGAGCGGCCGCGGCGCGATCTGCTCGAGCACGAACCGGCGGTACGGCGCGCCGAGAAGCTCGATTTCGTGCGCCAGCGCGTCGCCGATCTCGGCGCAGGCTTCATCGGTGATGAGCGTCACGCGCTCGTGCGGTTGAATTGCGAGGCAGACGCGAACCGCATTGCGGGCGCCGGGGAGCAGATCCTGATCAACGAGTGTTCGAGCCGTCATGTGTCAAAGGCCAACCTTGGTCTCGTCTATCATGCACTGGACGACGGCCTTGACGTCATGGCCCGAGGTTTCATAGGCCCGAAGCTGGCGGTCGGCGCCCGTACCATGGTCGAGAATCCAGCGGATGTGCTCGACTTCGTCCCGGCTGTCCAACTCGTCCAGCACGTCGTCCACGAACTCCAGATACTCGAGAATCAGGTCCCGCTCCGGCACCTCGGTCTCACTGCCGAAGTCGATCAGCTGCCCATCGATCCCGTAGCGCGACGCGCGCCACTTGTTCTCCATGAGGAGGGCCCGTGTGTACTGGCGCCAGCTCTGATTCTTCAGGTGGAGCCGATGCAGCTTGACGACGGTCGCCTGGACGAGGGCAGCGAGCGCGATGGTCTCGTCGACGCGCATCGGGATGTCGCAGATGCGGAATTCGAGCGTGTTGAAGAACGGATGGGGGCGGACGTCCCACCAGATCTTCTTGGCGTTGTCGATGCAGTTGGTGCGGATCAGCAGGTTGACGTAGTTTTCGAAGTCGGCCCATGAGCTGAACGTGTCCGGGATGTTCGTGCGCGGAAAGCGATCGAAGACTTTGCTCCGGTACGACTTGAAGCCGGTGTTCATGCCAATCCAGAACGGCGAGTTGCTGGAGAGCGCGAGCAGATGCGGCAGGAAGTACCGCAACTGGTTCATCAAGTGAATCAGGGTCTCGCGATCCTCGATGCCCACATGGATGTGCAGCCCGAAGATCAAGTTGGCGCGGGCGACGATCTGCAGGTCTTCCACGACCTGCAGGTAGCGCTGATCGGGGTAGATGTCCTGGGCGCGCCAATCCGCGAACGGATGCGTCGCGGCGGCGGCGAGCCGGAGGCCGTTCTCCTCGGTCAGGGCGATCATCCGACGCCGCAGGTCCTTGAGATCGATCGCCGCGTCCTTCACGTTCCGGCAGACGCCGGTGCCGACTTCGACCACCGACTGGTGCATCTCGGCCTTGACGCGCTCGTGCAGCTGCCGCTTGCCCTTCTCGATGATCTCCATCTGGATGTGCGAGCGGAGATCGAACGTGTCCGGATCGATGGTCTGGTACTCCTCTTCGATCCCGAGCGTAAAGGACGGGCCCGTCATCTGAGCAGCGCGTCCCAGCGATAGGTTGTTGCGGCGGGCGGCGGCTCGAGCGCCTTGCGGACGGCCAGATTCGCCACCGCGTCCACGATCCACTCGAAGTTGTCGGCGCCGACGGACTTGATGTCGGCGTCCGGGGCCGGATTCATGAAGTCGATGGCGTACGGCACGCCGTCCTCGACCGCGAACTCGACCGTGTTGAAGTCGTAGCCGAGCGCCTTGCAGAGCGTGAGGGCGTCGCGCTCGACGCGCGCCAGCAGCGCCGGGTCGTAGGCCGGCGGATTGCGCACGTAGCGCTCGTGAAACGGTACCCGCGGGTCGTAGGGCATGATGTGGACGTCACTCTGACCGACGACGTAGCAGCGGAAGTATTCGTTGAAGTTGACACCCCGCTGCAACGTCATGCAGAGATCGCGGGTCCCGTCGTAGGCGGAGAAGAACTCGGAGGGCGAGCCGATCTTGTAGACGTCTTTCCAGCCGCCGCCGTCGAACGGCTTGAGAAACGCCGGAAAGCCGACGTACGCAAACACGTCGTCCCACACGATCGGGTACTTGAGATTGCGCATCGAGCGCTCGTTCGTCCCGGGCGGATGGATCTTGTGCGGCAGCAGCACGGTCGGCGGAATCGCCACCCCGAGCTTGGTGGCCAGCGCGTAGTTGAAGAACTTGTCATCGGCGCTCCACCAGAACGGGTTGTTGACGACCGTCGTGCCAGTGAGGGCCGCGTTCTTGAGATAGGCGCGATAAAAGGGGATGTCGTGCGAGATGCGGTCGACGATCACCCGATACCGGTGAGGCTCGTCCATCCGGACGGCACCGATGCTGACAGCTTCCGCGGTGACGTTGGAAAGCTGCTTCCCATTGATCCGCTCAACCAGCGCCGGGGGGAACGTCTCTTCCTGGCCAAAAAGGACGCCGATGAGATGCATTGGGTGACTCTATTGGCAATGGGGCAATGAGGCAAGGCCGGCGTGAAAGGCGCGGGAGGTCCGCAGTGAAAAGCACTTGAGGTCCGTCGTGAAAAGCGCTTGAAGTCCGGGGTGAACGGCGCTTGAAGTCCTGAGTGAAATGCACGTGAAGTCCGGACTGAAAAGCACGTGTGGTCCGAACGGCTCGTAGCGCGGCTCGGGTTACGAGCCGCGGTGCGGCGCCGCCGCGGTAGCTCGCCTGAAGTCCGGGCGCGCAGCCTGGACTTCCATCACTCTTCAGTCAGGACCTCCCGCGCTTTCACGCCGGACCTCAAGTGCCTTTCACTCCGGACTCCGTGCCTTTCACTCCGGACCTCAGCAGCGCGCCTTTCAGGGAACGTACGCCGCCGCCATCCTCCGCCACTCGGGCCAGTCGTGCTCGGAGCCGTGGCCCCACACGTGAAGGTTGTGCGGGATACCGAGGCCACCGAGCATGGCTGCCGCCTGTTCCATGTCGCCGCGGCAGATGTCGTGTTCGCCGGTCACGAGGACCCATTTGTTCTGCCGGTACCGGCTGAGGAACCAGTCGTCGCGCTGCCGCGGCAGGAAGTCCGGCGGGCTGAGCAGGTAGGTGTCGAGGTCGTGATACCCGTCGAGGAACCGGGTGATCGTGAACGCGCCGCCCATCGGTATGCACGACGTGAAGATGTCGGGATGGCGGAGCGCCATGGTGAACGCGTGATACGCGCCGAACGAGCAGCCCGTCACGCCGGAGGTGTGCCAGCCGCTGAGGTGCTTCACGAACGGGACGACGTCCTCGAGCAGGTACCGCTCGTAGGCGAGGTACCGCTCGACGCGCGCGCGTGGATGGCGATGTCTCGCGTAGAAGGTCTCGGTGTCGAGGGTCGATACGCAGATGATCTGGAGCGCGCCATGCTCGATCTTGTCGGCGACCGCGGCGATCATGCCGCGATCCTCGTACTCGAAAAAGGCGCCCATCGACGTCGGGAAGACGATCATTGGCTGGCCGCCGTGACCGAAGACCAGCAGTTCCATGTCGCGGTCGAGCTGTCGCGCTCGCCACCGGTGATACGCTCGCTGCATGCCGGCCCATTCTATGCGGCAGTGCGCCGGACGACGCGTCTTCGTGCACCTCCCGCCGGACTACGATGCCGCCAGGCCGGAAGCCTATCCGCTCCTGCTCCTCCACGATGGACAGAACCTCGCGATCTCGCGCGATGAAGCGCGCGGCGGATCGTGGCGCGCCGACGAGATCGTCGATCGCCTGACCGCCGACGGACGCATCCCGCCGCTCGTCCTCGTCGGCATCGATCACGCCGGCGAAGGTCGCATTGCCGAGTTCACGCCGACGCCCGCTGTCAACGGCGGCGGCCAGGCAAGCGCCTACGCCCGGTGGATCGTGACGAATCTCATTCCCGATCTGGCCGACGAACTGCACGTCCGGACGGACGTCAACGGCGTGAGCCTCGGCGGCTCCTCGCTTGGCGGACTCGTGACGCTTTGGATCGCTTCGACGTCACCCCGGCAGTTCGGCCGCCTGCTGGTCATGTCGCCGTCCGTGTGGTGGGACCGGCGGATGATCCTGCGTCATCTGCGGCGGCAGCCGCTCGATCCGGCGACGCGCATCTGGCTCGACGCCGGCCGGCAGGAAGGCCGTGCCGTCGTCCGCGACACGCGCGCGCTGCGCGACCTCCTGCGCGAGCAGGGCCACGGCGCCTTTTGTTACGTCGAAGACCCCGACGGGGATCACTCAGAGTCGAGCTGGGGCCGAAGGCTCAGCGACGCGCTCGTGTGGCTCTACAAGCAATGAGGCAATGGGGCAATGGGGCAATGGGGCACGAGGCAATGAAGGGACGAGGCAATGTCGGGCAGTGAGAAATGATGGCAATGAACTTCGTCATTGCCCCATTCACACATTGCCCTCATTGCCCCATTGCTAATGTCCGCCCCCGCCCGCGTCCGCCTGTCGTGCAGGCGGGGCTGGCGTGACGAGCTCCACCGGGCGCCCATCGATGAAGACGTGCCGCACGGTGCCGCCGTCCAGGAGGTCCCCCTGGGTCACGACGACGTTGGCGACCTTGCCTTTTTCGATCGAGCCGATGCGGTCGGCGGCGCCGGCGATGCGGGCCGCGTCGATGGTGAGCGCGCGCAGGACGGCGTCGGCTGGCAGGCCGCCTTCCTTCATGACTCGCCCGGCGTTGCGGACGAACTCAGCCGGCGTCGGGAGATCGTCCGAGGTAAACGCAAACGGTACGTTCCCCTGAGCGAGCGCGGCCGGAATCTTCGGGGCGTTCTGTTGCGCTTTGAGCTGAGCCAGTGACGGGCCGCCGGGGGCGCCGCCGCGCCCGCCACCGCCACCACCACCCGCGCCGGCGCCGCCGGCGCGCCCGCCCGGGAAGCTCAGGCTGAGAATCACCCGGGCCTTCGCCTTCTGGAGGTCGGCGATCCGCTCGGCGGCCTCAGACCCGCCGACGATGATCGGATCGAGGTTGAACTGCGCCGCGAGCGCCAGCGCGCGGTCGATTTCGCGCGCGAGGTTCGCGTCGAGCGCCACCGGCATCTGGCGCGCGAGCGCCGGCTTGAGCGCGTCGAGCGCCGGCTCGATGAGCGGGCGCGGTCCCTTGCCCTGTGTGCGCGCGTAGTGCGCCTGGGCGTCCCGCTGCCACTGCGCGTCGAGCAGGCCCTGTTGCGTGAACGCGATCGTCCCGAGCAGCGAGCCCGGATAGCCTTGTCCACCTCCGCGCCCGGACATGTTGATGTGCATGGCGACCGGTGATTTCACGACGGCCAGGCCTTTGCGGTAGTCGGCGATGGTGCTGATTTGCGGATCGTCTTCCGGCACGGCGACGTTGACGAGCGCGCTCTGGCCGCGGAAGATGCCCGTCGCCGGCACCGCCAGCACGGTTGTCACGCCGGCGCTCGCCAGGCTCGAGAGCTCGGTACTCGCGGCGCGCAGGTGATCGGCCGAGACGTAGTCCGCGCGGAGAATCGCCGCGCGCTTGGCCCGCTCGGCTTCCTCGAGCGTCGCAAACGTCGGCCCGGCCCCGCCGGCACGACCGCCGCCTGCCACGCCCCCGCGCCCGGCCGCCGCTGCGGGCGCCGCCTCTTCACCCGTGTCGAGCGGAGCGTCGTTCCCCATGTCGATGAGGCCCGGATAGGCATTCATCCCGGCGCCGTCGATGACCATTGCGTCGGCCGGGACGGTCACCGAGGCCCCGACGTCCTGGATGACGCCGTCGCGCATGAGGATCGTGCCGTTCTCGATCGGCGCCCCCGCCGCGGTGAAGATCCGCACGCCTTTGAGGGCGTAGGTCGGGCCTGCCTGAGTCGCCGTGCCGGTCGCTCCGAACGCGAACGTCCCAATGAGAACCGCCGCGGCGATCACGGCTCTTGCGTGACTCGCAGCGATGCCACGAGGCTCTCCCTGAAATCCACTTCGTGGACTTCGTTCCCTTCGTGTGCTTCGTGCCCTTCGTGTTGAAAGATCTTGTGACATGGTCACTGCCTCGACATGTAGCGCTTGAAGAGTTCGGTGTGCTTGCTATCGAGCGGCACATCGCGCCCCGCGATGACCACGTTGCGGATACGTGAGCGAATCTCCAACGGATCGCCGGCGACGACAAGGAGGTTGGCGATCTTGCCGGCCTCGAGGCTCCCGATCGCTTTGTCGGCGCCAAAAATCTTCGCCGCGTTGATCGTGAGCGCCTTGATCGCATCGTCATGGCTGAGGCCCCAGGCCACGGACATGGCCGCCTGGAACGGCACGAGCCGAACGTTCTCGTAGTTTCCGCTCGAGAACGCGAACGTGACGCCGGCCTTGGCCAGTTCGCCGGCCGCCTGGTACGTCGCCGCGTGGAAGGTGTCCTCGCCGGCGGGCATCGCCAGGACGGTGCTGATGATGACCGGCACGTTCTTGGCCTTGAGCAGCGCCGCCTGCGCGACAGCCGCCGCCGGGCTGGTGCGAATCACGATGTTGATGCCCTGACGTTCGGCCCAGGCAATCGCGTCGCGAACAACCTGTTCGGTGCCCGCCTGAATGAACATCACCTGTTTCTTCTGGATGACCGGCACGAGCGGCTCGAGATTCCAATCCATCGTCCGGTTGGCATTGGCCATGTAGGCACGGGCCTGTGCGAACAGCCGATCGACATCGGGAAGACCGGCGCCGGCCCCGCCAGCCGCGCCGCCCCGGCCGCCGCCTCCGCCGCCACCGCCGCGTCCTCCTCCGGCTCCGCCCGGGAACGTCATCGTGAGCCCGACCGTCGGACGCACCTGATTCTCTTCCCAGGTCCAGCCGTCGAGATTCATGAACGGCACGTCCCCGCTGACGACGCCGCCGGTCATGAAGATGCCGGCGCTCGTGATGCCTTCGACGCGCGCGACCGGAATCGCGTCGCTGTCCGACTGATACGCCACCCGCGTGCGCAGCATCTGATTGAACTCGAGCATCTCGCTCACGTCGTCGTACCCGCGAACACCGGGCTCGATCAAGCCGAGATCGGTCGACGCGTCGATGAAGCCCGGATAGACGTTGGCGCCGCGCGCGTCGACGATCTTGCTGCCGGAGGGCGAGACATTGGCGCCGAGCGCCTGGATGCGGTTGCCGCGAATGACGATCGTGCCCTTTTCAATGACCGCGCCCGTGACCGGCACGATGCGCGCGTTCGTGATGCTCCACGTCGGCCCGGCGGCATTCAGCTTGACGTCGATCGGCTGGCTCTCGATGTTGAACAGGTTGCCCGCAGTTGGCGGCGTGCTGCTGGCCGCCTGGCCGGCGCCGCGGCCGCCCGGCATTGCCGCCTTTTCCTTCGCGACCATCTCGATCCGCGCCAGCTCCTGAGTGCGCTCGTAGTACAGGATGCCGTCGATATATGTGCGCTCGACGATGGCGTAGGTGCTCAGCGGGTGATGCGACCAGATGACGACGTCCGCGTCCTTGCCGACCTCGAGCGAGCCGACGCTCTTCTCGATGCCCAACTGCTTCGCCGGATTGAGCGTCACCATCGCGAACGCCTGCTCGTCGGTGATATCGCCCCCCCAGCGCACGGACTTGGCCGCTTCGGTGTTCAACCGGCGGGCGTGTTCGGCGCTGTCCGAGTTGATCGACACGTTCACGCCCTTGTTCGTCATGATCGCGGCGTTGCCGGGAATCGCGTCCTCCGCTTCGATCTTGTAGCCCCACCAGTCGGAGAAGGTCGAGGCGCCGGCGCCGTGCGCGCCGATCTCCTTGGCGACCTTGTAGCCTTCGAGCACGTGCTGGAAGGTCGCCACCTTGAAGCCCATCTCTTCCGCGAGGCGGATCATCATGAGGATTTCGTCCGCGCGGTAGCAGTGCACATGCACGAGGCGCTTGCCCTCGAGGATCTCGACGAGCGCTTCGAGCTGAAGGTCGCGGCGCGGCTGGAGCACGTCCTGATTGCCCGACTTCGCCTTCGTGTGCTCCTGCCACGCTTTCTGATAGACCTTGGCTCGCGTGAAGGCGTCACGAATGACGAACTCCACCCCTTGACGCGTCGTCGGATACCGGAGCAGCCCGCCTTGCGCCTGCGCAGCGGGACGCTTCGGATTCTCGCCGAGCGCGAACTTGATGCCGGGCAACGCGCCCTTGAGCAGCAGGTCCTCCGCTTTCTTCGCGCCCCAACGCAGCTTGATGACCACTGTCTTGCCGCCGATCGGATTCGCGCTGCCGTGCAGGATGTTTGCGACCGTGAGGCCGCCGGCAAGGTCGCGATGTATGGACAGATCGGCCGGATTGAGCACCTCGCCCATGCCGGTCATCGAGCTGACGGCCGTCGCCCCTTCGTTGATGGCGTCGTTGGCGATGTGCGAGTGCGCGTCGATGATGCCGGGCGACACGAACTTGCCAGTGCCGTCGACGACCTGCGCCTCCGCCGGGATCTGGACGTTCGCCCCGACCGCCGCAATCTTGCCGTCGCGCAGGACGATGGTGCCGTTCTGAATCGTGCCGCGGGCGGCGGTGATGATGGTCGCGTTCCGGATCGCGACCACGCCTGGCGATGCAGGCGGCGCGGCCTGACCGGCCTGGCCAGCGACGCCGGCGGTCAGGATCGACCGCGCCGGCAGCACGGCGGCCGCCAATGCCGCGAGGGTGACGAGCGAAAGACGCAAGGGTCGACTAACCAATGGAGCCTCCAGAAGGAACGAGCGGCAAGACTGTAACGTACCGGCAGGAATTACGACCAACGGGGGGAGAGTGCTGCAGCGCGAAAACGGCTCTAGTAGCCCTGCTCGATCTCGCCGAGCATCTGATCGATGTCGGTCGTCGGGAAGGCGTGGCTGGCGGCGGTCCGAACCGCCGTGATCTTGGCGTCGCTGTCGCCCAGCGGCTCCCGGCGGCGGGCGGATCGCAGCGTCTCGCGGACCCAGGCCGCCACCGTCATGCGGCGCGCTCGGGCAACGCGCCGCACTTCCCGCCACTCGGTTTCGTCGAGGAGGCCCTGGAGCCGCTAGTCACTCAAGGAGATTAATTGACTCATCAACACGAGTCAATTTGAGTGCTTTTCACTACGGACCTCCCGCGCTTTTCACCCCGGACCTCGCGAGCTTCCCACTCCGGACTTCGCCCGCGAGTCGTCGCGCCTCCAAGCCCGAGGCGCGCTACGAGCGCCCCGGACCTCGAGAGCTCTTCACCCCATGAGGAGGCTCAGCAGCGCCTTCTGGGCGTGCAGGCGGTTT
Source organism: uncultured Acidobacteriota bacterium (assembly GCA_963816795.1). Taxonomy (GTDB): domain Bacteria; phylum Acidobacteriota; class Vicinamibacteria; order Vicinamibacterales; family SCN-69-37; genus CAWFLT01. Next base: position 539,094 of record CAWFLT010000017.1, read on the forward strand.
TCGGCCTGATCGAAGACCGCCGACGCCGGGCTGTCCATCACCGCGTCGGTCACTTCCTCTCCGCGATGCGCTGGCAGGCAGTGCATGAACAGCGCGTCCGGGCCCGCCTTGGCCATCAACGCTTCGTTCACCTGAAACGACCGGAACACCCGCGCCCGCTCGTCTGCTTGATCTTCCTGGCCCATCGATGCCCACGCGTCGGTGTAGACCGCATCGGCACCGGCGACCGCGGTGGCGGGATCGTTGGCGAGCGTGATCGTGGCGCCGTGACGCGCGACGCGGCGGATGTCGGCCACGACCGCCGCCGGCAGCTCGTAGCCCTTGGGCGAGGCCACGCGGATGTGCAGCCCCAGCATCACCCCGGCTTGCGCCAGCGAGGTGGCGACGTTGTTGCCGTCGCCGACGAACGTCATCGTCCGTCCCGTCAGATCCCCCAGGCGCTCTTTCAGCGTCACCATGTCGGCGAGGGCCTGACAGGGATGCTCCTCGTCGGTCAGCGCGTTCACGACATGCAGGCGCGGCGCCGCCGCGGCGAAGCGCGCCAGCCGCGCCTGGGCGTACGTGCGCACGATGGCGCCCGAGACCCAGCGCTCGAGATTGCGGGCGACGTCCTCGACGAGCTCGCGGCCGCCGAGCCCCACGTCCGCCTGCGGCTCGAGCACGTCGGCGCCCAGTTCCCGCACGGCGATGACGAACGTCGTCCGCGTCCGCAGCGATTGCTTTTCGAACAGCATGACGACGTGCTGGCCGGCGAGCGGCCGGTCGAACGGGCGTCCAGCCGCCCGGTCGGCCTTGAGAGTCGCCGCGAGATCGAGAATCCGGTCGAGCTCATCGTGGCTGAGGTCGAGGATCGAGAGGACGTCTTTCGAGGACAAAGACCTCGGAGGTCGTTTCGCAGTGAGTTTCGAGGTCGAAACGACCTCCGAGGTCTTTGTCACGTTGCTCATGTCCGGTATGCCGCGTTGATCCGCACGTACTCGGCGCTGAAGTCGCACGTCCACATCGTGGCCTCTGACGCGGCGCCGGTGCCGAGGTCGACGACAATCGTGACGAGCTTGTTGGTCAGCACGGCAGCGGCTTCCTCGGACCGCTCGTCGTGCGGTACGCCATCGACGAAGACCGCGACTGGCCCGATCGACACTGACGCATGGTCCAGGACAAACGCCGCGCCGGAGCGGCCAGCCGCCGCGATCAAACGGCCCCAGTTCGGATCGCCGCCGTGAATCGCTGTCTTGACCAGCGGCGAATTGGCGATCGTCCTGGCCGCGAGTTGCGCATCGGCAAGCGACGCCGCCCCGGTGACTCGGATCGTGACGAGCTTCGTCGCGCCCTCGCCGCCCCGCACGATTTCCCGCGCGAGATGGCCGGCGACCGCTCGCAGGCCTTCGAGAAACACTGGATCGTCCTCGCGCTCGACAACGACTCCGGACGCGCCCGAGGCGAGGAGGAAGACGCAGTCGTTGGTCGAACACTCGCCGTCGACCGTAATGGCGTTGAACGTCTCGTCCGTCACCCGGCGGAGGGCGCCGGCGAGCACGCGCGGTTCAACCCGCGCGTCGGTGGTCAGGAACCCGAGCATCGTCGCCATGCGCGGCTCGATCATGCCCGAGCCCTTCGCCATGCCGCCGACCGAGAACGTCCCGGCAGGCGTTTCCACTCGCACGGCCAATGACTTCGGGAACGGATCGGTCGTCATGATCGCGCGCGTCGCGGCCTCGGATCCGGCGACGTCGAGCGCGCGTCCAGCAGACTGCACGCCGTTCCGGATCTTCTCGAGATTGAGATGCACGCCAATGACGCCGGTTGACGCGACGAGCACGTGTTCGCTCGCGCAGCCGACCGTCGCCGCCGTCGCCGCCGCCATCGCCTTGGCTGTGCTCAAACCGACGTCGCCCGTGCAGGCGTTGGCGCAGCCGCTGTTCACGACGACCGCCTGAGTGAGGCCGCTCGATCGTTCGAGGTGCTCTCGCGAAACGACAATCGGTGCGGCCACTGCGCGGTTGGTCGTGAAGACCGCCGCCGCCGGCACGGGCTGGTCCGCGGCGATCAGCCCAAGATCCAGTGGGGCAGGACCTTGCGCCGGCGCTTTCTTGATGCCGCACGCCACTCCTGCCGCGCGGAATCCGCCCGGTGTCGTCACTCCGCCCTGGTCGATGTTGGTCATCACTGATCGGTTCCGGTTACGCCACAGCGAGCCGGTCTGTCGACGGCGTCGCAGCATAGCGCGGCATCTCGCGCAAGGGGAGCAGCATCGCGTGCTGACCACACGTTCCGTAGAGCGCGCAGCTGAGACAGTTCGTCGTGACCTTCTCGGGCAGCCAGACGTGCGGCACGATCGAGAAGTTCTGCCGCACGAAGAACTGCGCCTCGTGGGTGAACGCACACAGTGACTCGAAGCCAGCAGCGCGGGCCCGATCGCGCAATTCACCGACGAGCCGTGCCGCGAGGCCAGCGCGTCGCACGTCCTTCGCGACCACCAGCGACCGCACTTCTGCAAGGCGCGGCGACAGCGGCGCCAGCTCGGCGCACGCCTTGACGACACCGCCGACCTCGCACACGGCGAAACGGCTCACGTGCCGGGCGATCTCCGGGAGATCGCGCGGCAGGAGACGGCCTTCTTGCGTGTGCGCGCTGATGAGCGCGTGCACCGCCCCGGCGTCAGCGGCGGTCGCCGGCCGGATCGCCAATCCGGTCATCACAGCGATTCCTCGAGGAGGCCGAGCGCCTCGTCCACGTCCCGGGGGCCGACGATGTACGGCGGCAGCAGCCGGAGGACGGTCGTCGCCGTCCGATTGATGAGCAAACCACGCTCGAGCGCTTTGTTCACGATCGGCGAGGCGTCCTCGCGACATTCGACTCCGGCCATGAGCCCGGCGCCGCGAACGTCGACGATCACGTCTGGATGACGGGCTTGAAGGGCCCGCAGCCCGCTGAAGAGATGGGACGAGACCTGCGGAATCGCCTGCATCAATCCACCCTCGAGCGCGTCGAGAAACACAAGGGCCGCCCGGCAGGCCAGCAGGTTGCCGCCGTAGGTCGTGCCGTGATCGCCGGCGGAGATCGTCTCGGCCACCCGCGCGCTCACGAGCGCCGCGCCCACCGGAACGCCGGCACCGAGCGCTTTTCCGAGAGCCACCAGGTCCGGCGCCAGTCCGATCGCCGGGCTGCGCAGAAATGTTCCTGTCCGCCCAGAGCCGCTCTGCACTTCGTCGGCGATGAGCAGGGCGCCGGTCCTTTCACACGCCCGAGCGATCGCTGCCGCCATCTCCGCCGAAATCGGCCGGACACCGCCCTCGCCCTGAATCGGCTCGACGATGATGGCGGCCGTCTGGTCGTTGACCAACGCGTCGAGCGCGGCCGGATCGGACGTCGGGGCGAACGAGACGCCCGGAATCAACGGCGCGAACGGCGCACGGTAGTGCTCGTCCCAGGTAGCCGACAGAGCGCCCATGGTCCGGCCGTGGAACGCGTGCGTGAATGCGACGAACCTGGTCCGTGAGGTCTCGCCGCGTGTGTGCCAGTAACGTCGCGCGAATTTCAGGCAGGCCTCGTTCGCTTCCGTGCCGCTGTTACAGAAGAACGCGCGCTCGAGCCCCGTCAGCCGCGAGAGCCGGGTCGCCAGCTCACCCTGGAGCGGATGAAAATACAGGTTCGATGTGTGGACCAGCGTCGCCGCCTGATCGGCGAGCGCTCGCGCGAGGCCTTCGTGCGCGTGGCCAAGCGAGGCGACGCCGATGCCCGAGACGAAATCCAGGTAGGCGCGACCGGAGTCGTCGAACAGGCGCATGCCGGCACCACGCTCCAGGACGATCGGAAAGCGGCGGTAGGTCTGGAGAACGTGTTGCGATTCGAGGGCCCGAACGTCTGGTGTCGTTGTACTCATCGTCATCCTGAATGACCTCGAAGGTCGGAACGTCTTACGTCGGGACTTCCTCCGAGGTCTTGGTCAACGTCGTGCCCGGCGCATCCTCGACGCCGTGGGTGGCTCCCAGGGCGCGCCCGTTTACCAGCCGGATGCTCGCGACGCCCTGGGAAAGCGCCATGCGGCAGGCTGACAGCTTGGCGATCATTCCTGCCGTCGCCGTGCCGCTGGCAATCAGTTCATCGATGCCTTGAATGTCGAGCTGGCGAATCGTGGCTTGAGCTGGCGTCGAGGACCCCGGCCGTCGCGCCCGCGATGACGAGGTCGCTGCCAGTCAGTGCCGCCGCGATCCGGCAGGCCATCACGTCGGCATTGACGTTCAGCACCGCGCCGTCCTTGTCGATGCCGAGACTGGCGATGACGGGGACGTACTGCGCTGAGATCAGAAGCGTGACGAGCGAGGCATCGGCCTCGACGGGATCGCCGACCAGTCCGAGATCCACCACTGCACCCGTCGTCGCTCGATGCTTGTCGGTACGCGTCGCGCGGCCGAGCTCGGCGTCGACACCTGTCAACCCGACGGCGCGAACGCCATGACCAACGAGCGTGGCGACCAACTCGGTGTTCGCCGTACCGGCCAGCACGGCGACGACCGCGTCGAGTGTCGGGGCGTCAGTCACCCGAAGGCCGTCGACCTTCTTCGGCGTGATGCCGCGACGGGCAAGCTCCGCGTCGATCGCCCGGCCAGCCCCGTGAATGAGGACGAGCGGCCGCGCCGCGACGACATTGGCCGCGTACGACGCCAGCCGCCCGCGATCCTCCGCCGATTCGAGCAGCTCACCGCCGAGCTTCAACACGAGCGGGGACGTCACAGCAGTGCCGTCCGCTCGTCGAAGCCGTAGGCGACGTTGAAGTTCTGCAACGCGGAGCCCGCCGCGCCCTTCACGAGATTGTCGAGGCACGCCACGATCACCAATCGCCGTGACGAGGCCTCGAACCGCCATCCGAGATTGCAGAAATTCGTCCACGCCACATGCTTGATTTCCGGCAACACGTCGCCGGTGAGCCGCACGAAGGGCTCGTTGACGTACGCGGTCTGGTAGGCGTCGGCGATCTGCTCCGCGGTCGTGCCAGGCGCGGCCTTCACGTAGATCGTTTCGAGAATGCCGCGATCGAGTGGCACGAGGTGCGGAACGAACGTCACGCTCGCCCTCAACTCCTGTTCCATCTCGGCGACGTGGCGATGCCCGAGGACGCCGTACGCGGCCACCGAGCCGTGGTTTTCGCAGAAATGCGTGCGGTCGCTCGGCACGCGGCCCGCGCCCGAGATCCCCGATTTGGCGTCGATGACGATGCCGGCGTCGGTGTCGAGGCGGCCGGCCTGGGCGAGCGGCATGAGCGCCAGGAGCGCCGCCGTCGGATAACAGCCGGGATTGGCAATGAGCGACGCGTGACGCACGTCGTTCTTGTAGAACTCCGTCAGGCCGTAGGCCGCGCCGTTGGGCAGCAAGCCCGTGGCGGGATACCACTTGGAGCGCGCCGAGGCGTCGCGGATGCGAAAGGCGCCTGACAGATCGATGACGCGGACGCCGGCGTCAACGAGGGGCGGCGCCAGTTCTGCCGCGGCCGCCTCAGGAACCGCCAGAAACGCCAGGTCCACATCCGACGCGAGGCGTTTGGTGTCGAGCGGCTCGACGGCGCCGTTCCAGACCCGCGCCAATCGCGGCAGCGGCCGGGCTGCCGAATCCGCGCTGGACGACATGGCCGCCTCGAGCCGCACGTTCGGATGCCGGGCGAGCAGCCCGATGAGCTCCTGCCCGGCATAGCCCGTGGCGCCGGCCAGGCCGACGCGTATTGTCGATGAATACGTATCCATCTAAAGCACTATATATCCACAGATGGCGGGCACGTCAACACCAACCGAGCTAAAATGCTAGACATTACATGCGTCGTTGCACCGCGCTCATGTATAATCATGCGTCGACTGAATAGTTATGAAGGCTTGGCGACAGGCTCAACTCCTGGACCTCATCGATCACGACGCCATCGCGTCGCAGGAGCGGCTCCGCGAGCGGCTCGGCGCCCGTGGTATCGAAGCGACGCAGGCGACGATCTCCAGAGATCTCAAAGAGTTAGGGCTGGTGAAGCGGGCCGGTGACGGCGCCTATGTCCGGCCTGGGTCCGAGCGGGGCAGTCCGGCCGTCAGCGAGCAGCTCCGCCGGGGCGTGGCGGGATTGATGCGCGGGCTCGAGCGCGTCGATGCCCTGCTCGTCCTGAGGACGGACCGGGGCCAGGCTCAGGGCCTGGCCGAGTGGATCGACCGGGCTCAGCTCCCCGAAGTGGCGGGGACGATCGGCGGCGACGACACGATTCTGATCGTCTGCCGCGCCGGCCAGGCCGAGGCGCTCGAGCGCCAGTTGAATGAGATGGCCAGGACACCGATCGCGCGAGGCGCGTGATGCAGAAAATCGTTCTCGCTTATTCGGGCAGTCTCGCCACTTCGATCGCCATTCCGTGGCTCGCGGAAGAGTACGGTGCCGAAGTCGTGACGGTCACGCTCGATCTCGGACAGGGACGCGAGCTGGCAGATGTCCGCGCGCGCGCCCTGGCACTCGGTGCGGCACGCGCCCACGTCGTCGACGCGCGCGAGGAATTGGCGCGCGCCGGCGTGCTGGCCGCGCTCCAGTCGGGCATCTCTTGCGCACGCGCTGGTCTGACCGCTGCCCTGGCGCTGCCGCTCATCGCGAAGCATCTCGTCGACATCGCGCACATCGAAGAGGCGGCCATCGTCGCCCACGGCGCGAGGTCCTATGACGATCAGGCGCGGCAGGACGCGGCGGTGCGCGCCATCGATCCCGCGTTGACGATGGTCGCGCCTGCGCGCCTGTGGAAGAAGACGCCGAGGCAACTCGTTGACGAGGCTCGGCAACGCGGTATTCCCGGAGTGGTGGGCGAGGAGATCAGTCGCTCGGGTCGCACCATCTGGGGCCGGGTGCTGGAGCTCGTGTCTGCCCGTGAGCCGTCGAGCACACCGGCGCGCGCGTTCTTCCAGCTGACCAGAGACCCGGCGAGGTCGCCGGACGCCGCCGCGCAGGTCGAGATCGCATTTGCGCGTGGCGTTCCGGTCAGCATCAACGGTGTCGAGATGCCTCTGGTGGAGCTCGTGCAGAGTCTCGAGACGATTGCCGGCACACATGGCGTCGGCCGGACCGACGTCACCCGTTCAGGCGCGGACGGCAACATGCGCCGCACCATCACCGAGGCGCCCGCCGCCCATGTGCTGGACGTTGCGCTCGCCGATCTTCGCCGCGTCGCCACCTCGGTCGAGCTTGCCGCCTCGGCGCCGGCCATCCGTCTCCAGCTCTTCAGAGGCGATTGCCGTATCGTCGGGCGCAAGGTCGCCGGCGTGCTGACCGGCACCACGACAGCAGCTGAAGGAGCCCGGCGGATCGAGCCGGCGTTGATCTCCTGATGTCGACCCTGTGGTCGGGCCGGTTCGACTCGGAACCGGACCGCGAAGTCTTCGAGTACGGCAAGTCGCTCGCGGTCGACCGTCGACTCGTGGACGACGACATTGTGGGAAGCCAGGCGTGGGCGGAGGCGCTCGGCCGCGCCGGCGTGCTGGCGCCGCCGGACGTCAGCGCGATCGTGCGTGGTCTCGACGCCATCAGGATCGCGGTGCACGCAGATCCGCACACGATTGAGCGCGCGACCGACGAAGACGTCCACAGCTTCGTCGAGCGCGAGCTGATCGAACGGATCGGCGATGCGGGCCGCCGGCTGCACACCGGGCGCTCGCGCAACGAACAGGTGTCCGTCGACTTTCGCCTGTACCTGCGCCGGCGGATTCCCGAGGTCCAACGCGCGCTCGCCCTCCTCGTTGAGGCGTTGGCCCATCAGGCAGCGTCGGCTGGCGACGCAGTGATGCCGTCGTACACGCATCTCCGCCGGGCGCAACCTGTGCTCGTCGCGCACGTCTGGCTCTCGCACGCGGCGGCGATTCGCCGTGACGTCGACCGCTTCGATGTCGCGCGCCACGAAGCGGATGTTCTGCCGCTCGGATCAGGGGCGATTGCCGGCACCGCCTACGACATCGACGTGGCCTGGCTTGCCGGCCGCCTCGGCTTCACGCGAGTGTCACCGAACAGCATCGACACGTCCGGCGATCGCGATTTCGTCGCCGCCTTTCTCTTTGCGTGCTCGGTGGCGATGGTGCACCTCAGCCGGCTCGCCGAAGACGTCATCCTGTTCTCGAGCGAGGAATTCGGCTTCCTCGAGGTCCACGACTCGGTCGCGACCGGCTCGAGCCTCATGCCGCAGAAGAAGAATCCCGATCCGCTCGAGCTGGTGCGCGGCAAGTCCGGCAAGGCCGTCGGACTGCTCACCGGCTGGCTGACGACGATGAAGGGCCTGCCGCTTGGCTACAACAAGGATCTGCAGGAGGACAAGGCGGTCGTCTTCGAGGCCGAGGATCTGATGATTGCCTGTGCGCGCACGACGGCGACGGTCATCCGTACGCTGACGCTGCGACCGGACGTCACCCGCGCCGCCGCGTCCGGTCTCCTGCTCGCCACCGAAGTCGCCGACTATCTGGTTGCGCGCGGGCTGCCTTTCCGGTCCGCGCACGAAGTCACGGGCCGCATCGTCCGCGATCTGTACGCGCGCGGCGCCGACTTCCGTGCGCTCGCGCTCGAGGACTGGCGCGCGTACCACGAGCGCTTCGAGGAGGACGTCTTCCGGGTCGTCACCCCGGAAGCCGCCGTGGCCGCGAAAAAAACCCCGCAGTCCACCAATCCGGCCTCGGTCGCCGCGATGCTCGCCGAGACCCGCGCGTGGATTGCCACCCGGATGCAGCTGCCGTGACATCTCGACCGGCTCCGGTCCGCACCTTTGGTTTGACCCACGTCGCGCTGGCGGTCCGCGATCCCGAGCGATCGCTCGCGTTCTATCAAGCCGTGCTTGGCGTGGTGCCGGTGTACCGGGACAAGGCGTTTGTCCAGGCGCAGACGCCGGGTGCCCGTGATGTCCTGGTGTTCGAGAAGGCGCGCCATGCCGGCCGCAGCGCCGGTGTGAAGCACTTCGGCTTCCGCCTCCGCCGTGCCCGCGACATCGACCGCGCGATCGCCGCCGTGCGCCGCGCCGGCGGCCGCATCAAGAGCTCGGGCGAATTCGTCCCAGGGGAGCCGTACGTGTTCTTCGAGGATCCGGACGGATACGAGGTCGAGATCTGGTACGAGCTGCCCACGGCCGTCGATCCCCGCCCCACCCGTAAGACATGAAGGACTTGCCCTTCGTGTCGTGAAGACACCCCCGTTCGCGTTCGAAATCGGGCAACTCGCCCCTGGCGGCTTCCTCCGGGGCTGTGCGCCTCTATAATCTCAACACGCACTTCTGAAGGAGGAGTCTCCATGCGAGGTTGGATTCGCCCACTCGCCCAGACCGCATTTGCCATGCTGGTCGGCGCGATCACGCTGGCCGCGGCCGCCGCGCCGCGGGTCATGTTCACGGACACCAAGCTGAAGAACGGCTTGCGCGTGATCATCTCCGAGGATCACACCGCGCCGGTCTACTCGATTGCCGTGACCTACAACGTCGGCTCGCGCGACGAGCGCAAGGGCCGCACGGGCTTCGCGCATTTGTTCGAGCACATGATGTTCAAGGGATCCGAGCAGGTCGGTCCCGGTGAGCACTTCACGCTGGTGTTCAACAACGGCGGCAGCATGAACGGCACGACCAACAAGGATCGGACCCTGTATTTCGAGACGCTGCCGTCGAACCAGCTCGACCTCGGCCTGTTTCTCGAGGCCGACCGCATGTGGTCGCTCGAGATCACGAAGGAGAATCTCGACAACCAGCGCAACGCGGTCCAGGAAGAACGGCGGCTCGGTCTCGACAACCAGCCGTACGGGAAGTCGTTCGAGCTGATCGAGGAACTGGCCTACGAGAATCCCGCGTACGAGCACTCGGTGATTGGCTCGATGGCCGACTTGTCTGCCGCGACCGTCGAGGACGTCTCCGCGTTCTTCAAGACCTACTACGCGCCGAACAACGCCGTGGTCTCGATCGTCGGCGACGTGAAGACTGCGGAAGTCCTCGAGAAGATGCGCAAGTACTTCGAGCGGATCCCGTCGCAGCCGGCGCCTGCGCCGGTGGATATGACCGAACCGGCGCAGACCGCCGAACGCCGCCAGACCGTCGACGACGCGCTGGCGCGCCTGCCGCGCGTGGACATGGTGTGGCACACGCCGGCGGCGTTGGCGCCAGATGACGACGCGCTGACCGTGATGGCCGCAGGTCCTCTCGAGCGGCCGCAGCTCGCGCTTCTACGACAGCATCGTCCGGGTCAAGCAGTTGAGCAGCGGCGTCGGCGCGTCGGCGGCGGACACTCGCGGCCCCGGACTGTTCCAGGTGGGCGGGACGGCGCTTCCCGGCAAGAACATCGCCGATCTCGAAGCGGCCATTTACGCCGAAATCGACAAGCTCAAGACGGAACCGGTGGCAGCGTGGGAGCTCGAGAAGGCGCGTAACAACTGGAAGCGCTCGTCGGTGGCCGCGCTCGGGCAGTTCGCTGCAGCGGGCCATCACGCTCGGCCGCTACGCGCTCTTCTGGAACGATCCGAATCTCATCAACACGTACCCGGACCGCATCGCGGCTGTCACCGCCGCCGACGTCCAGCGCGTCGCCAAGCAGTATTTCGTCGCGACCAATCGGACGGTCGTGACGACCATGCCGAAGGCGCCCTCTGGCGTTCCGGGCGCGGAAGGAGGCCGGCAATGAAGCTTCGACATCTCGCCATCGGCGTCTTGATGGCCGCGCTCGCGATGACGGGCACGCCCGGACGGATCGTGGCCGCGCAGCAGGCACCACCGCCACCGCAACCGCCATTGCCAACGAAGAGTCAGCCGGTCGTCCTCAAAGGCCGGGCGCCGGTCTCGAAAGACGTGCTGCAGGTCAAACTGCCGCGTCCGGCGGAAGCCGATCTGGCGAACGGCCTGCACGTCATGGTGCTCGAAGATCGGCGGCTGCCGCAGATCTCCTTTCAGATTCTGATTCCCGGCGCCGGCGGCTACTTCGATCCCGCCGACTCGCCGGGGCTCGCAGTGGTGACGGCGGCGATGATGCGCGAAGGCACGACGTCGCGCACGACGCAGCAGATTTCGGAGTTGCTCGAGACGAAGGCGGCCACCGTCGCGGTCACGAGCGGGATTGCGTCGGCTGTCGGCGACCGTTTCGGGATCGAGCCTGACCGAGAACTTCGATGACACCTTGGCGCTGGCCGCCGACATCCTGCTGAATCCGTCCTTCCCGCAGGACGAGCTCGACCGCTACCGGACGCGGACCCGGGCAGGCCTCGTCACCCAGCGGACGAGCCCGGGCTTTCTCGCGAGCGAGATGATGTCGAAGATTCTCTACGGCACGCATCCGGCGGCCCGGATCTCGCTCACGGAGGAAGGCCTGACGAAGGTCACGCGCGACGCCATGGTCACGGTGCATCGGACGCGCTTTGTCCCCGACCACGCCGTGATCGCGATCGCCGGCGACATCTCGATGGCTGACGCCCGAAAAGCGATCGAGGCCCGCCTCGGCACGTGGAAGAAGGCGGGCACGCCGGCTCCGGCCGTGTCCGATCCGTCTGCCATCGGGGCCGCGAAGGTGAGCTTCATCGCCCGCGCCGAGCTCCGTCCAGACGTCCCTCTGGGTCGGCACCCAGGCGATCTCGCGCGTGAGTCCCGGACTACGACATCGTTCAGGTCATGAACGCGGTGCTCGGCGGCGGCCCGACGGGCCGGCTGTTCACCCATCTCCGCGAGGAGAAGGGCTACACCTACGGCGCGTACAGCAACATCTCGGCGGGCCAGTTCCGCGGCAGCTGGACGGCGTCGACCGACGTCCGGACCGAGGTCACGGAGCCGGCGCTGCGCGACCTCGTGGCCGAGATCACGCGCATGCGCAACGAGCCCGTGCCGACGAAGGAATTCGAGGATCGCAAACGCGGCATGGTCGCGTCGTTCGCGCTCTCGCTCGAATCGCCGGCCGCGGTGCTCAACAACCACGTCACGCGCTGGCTCTACAAACTGCCGGCTGATTACTGGGACAAGTATCCCGGATCGCGTCATGGCCGTCACCGTGGCCGACGTCCAGGCCGCGGCGAAGAAGTACCTCGATCCCGGCGCGCCTGCAGATCGTCGCCGTCGGCGATCCGACGAAGGTCGCGACGATCCTCCCGCAGTTCGGCACGGTCGAGACGTTTGACACCAATGGGAAGATGATCAAGTAACTCGTGGTGCGGGTGCTGGGTGCTGAGTGCTGGGTGCTCGGGTGCGAGGAACGTGCTAACGCTGGCCAACTTTTCGTCAAGTAAGCAAAAGATGGCGAGCGACAGAATGTTCCGCGCACCTGCGCACCTAGCACGTCGCACCCCGTCACCCGTCATAGAATCCCCCCCGATGTCCTATGCGTTCCCCGATGACCTGACCGCTCAGGTCATCGAGCGGTGGGAAACGTTCGTCGCGCGCCACGAGAGTCCGGCGCCGCCGATGCCTGCCGCGGCAGATCTCCGTCACATTCTGGCAACCGCATTCTTCGCCAGCCTGGAACGCGAGGAAGGGCGCAATCTCCGGTTCGTGCTCTGCTGCGCGCCAGGCGTCGAGGTGTTGCGCGACGGGTTCGGCGAGGCGGTGCCGGTCGTGCCGCTGCTGCCGGCCCGGCCCATCAGCGTCGAGGCGCTGCGGGCGCTGGCGCCCGCCGTGAGTCCGGACAACGCGGCGATTCTCGTGCGGTGTCCGCGGCCGGAAGAATCCGGCGACTGCGAGATCGCCGGCATCCTGCACGTGGGCGCCAATCTTGCCCGCGCACGGATGGGACGCTCCTTCTACTACCGGCCGGCGCCATTTGCGCTGATGGTGGACGTGCGCGACGCCGGTGAGCTCCACGTCTATCAGGGCGACGTCAAGCTCGCGGCGCTGAATGCCGGCCGTCTGCAGGATCAGGTGGCCTACTCAGCCCTCGAGTTCCTGCCGATCAACGACATCCTCATGCGCGGCGAAGAGGCGCTGCGCCCGCGCATCATCGCGCCCGACCATGAGCCGGCGCAGAGAAACGTCTGACTTCGAGTGGACGGCGATGCTCAATACGATCCTGTGCATCGTCAACGGCGTGAAGGCGCACGGTCACGGCGGCATGGTGCTGCTCGTGGCGCCGGGCTCGGAGCGCACGCTGCCCGTGCGCGCCAAGTTCAGCGTGGACGAGTCGCGGTCGGTTCTGAGCGATCGCTTCGTCGAGTTCCTCAATACGCGGCACGTGCTCACCGAGGCGCGGCTCCATCGCAAGCGTGCGGGCGGCTGGGAGTCGACGATGCCGGATGCGGCGCTGTCGCACCTGCAGAACGCGGCGTTCGCGGCCGAGGAGAGCCTGGCCGACGCGGCCGACGTCGTCGCCGGACTCTCCGCGGTCGACGGCGCTCTGATCCTGACATCGGACCTCCGTGTCCCGGGATTCGGCGCCGAGATCGTGCTCGACGCGGCCGCGCCGGTGAACGCGTATCAGGTGGCGGGGCATCTGGCCCGGACCGGGCACGGCCCGGAAGTGGACAGCGAGAGCTTCGGCATGCGTCACCGGTCGGCCATGCGGTGCGTCGGCGTGGCGGAGGCCACCGCGGCGTTTGTGGCGTCGCAGGACGGCCGGGTCAGTTTCTTCTGGAAACAGCACGGGCGGGTGCTCGTCAAATCCAATGTAAACACGGCCAATCCGAATATGATTTAGCTCCCCCAGCGTCGGAGGCCTCATATGTCCAAGCGATCGTTGATCCTGGCCGGCGGCGGTCTGAAGGTGGGATTCCAAGCCGGCGTGTTGCAGGTCTGGCTGGACGAAGCCGGCCTGACGTTCGACCACGCGGACGGCGCCAGCGGCGGCTGCTTCAACCTGGCGATGTACTGCCAGGGCTACTCGGGCAAGAAGATCGCCGATCAATGGCGCGACTACGATCCGTGGCTGCCGGTCGACGTCAATCTCGAGGGGCCGGGTGAGTTCGCGCACCGCCTGTCGTATTTCACGCACGACAACCTGCGCGCGAACGTCCTGACCAAATGGGGCCTCGACTGGAACGCGATCCGCAACGGCCAGCGGCGAGGCACGTTCAACCTCTTCAACTTCTCGAAGAAGCAACTCGAGGTCACGCCGAACAGCGCGATGGACGAAGACCGGCTGGTCAGCGCGGTCTCGTTGCCGATGTGGTTTCCGCCGGTGAAGATCAACGGCGACAACTACATCGACGCCGTCTACATCACCGACGCGAACGTCGAGCACGCCGTGACGGCGGACAGGCCGACGAAATCTGGGCGATCTGGACGGTCAGCACGCGCGATGAATGGCGTCCCGGTTTCGTCGCGCAGTACTTCCACATCATCGAAGCGGCCGCCGACACCAACTTCTTCTCGTGGTGGAATCGCATCAAGAAGAACAACGACGACATCGCCGCCGGCCGGAAAGGCGAGTTCGGCCGCACGATCAAGCAGCATCTGATTCAGGAAGAAGTCGCGGTTCACTACTTGTTCAACTTCTCGCGCGACCGGATGGCCGAGGCCGTCGATCTGGGCGTCGAGACGGCGAGGAAGTGGTGCCGTGACAACGGTATCCCGCTCGGCGCGCCCGTCACCGGCCCGCCGCCGACTCAGCCGTCGCCGACGACGACCAGCCTGCAATTCACCGAAGACATGCGTGGCTTTCTGGGCGCCGGCGCCACCGATTATCGAACCGGTGAGGATCTCGGCAAGCAGCAGGGCAACACCATGCACGCGCACCTGACGATCCGTACCGAAGATGTCGATCGGTTCGTCAGCGACTCGAACCACGAGGCCGTGGCCACCGGCTGGATCGAATCGCCGCTGCTGGGCGGACGTGTGCCGGTCGAGCCGGGCGTGTTCAACCTGCTCGTGCAGGCCGGCGATCCGCGCAAGAAGGAGATGCGCTATCGAATCTTCCTGAAGCACGCCGACGGGACGCCGTGCACGTTCATCGGCCACAAGAAGATCGAGGACGACAAGAGTCAGCCCGAGCTCTGGGACGACACGACGATCCTGTACACGACGCTCTATCGAGGCCACCTCGCGGAGGGCGCCGAGACGCCCGGCGCGCAGATCGCGACCGGAATCATCAAGATCCACCTCTTCGACTTCCTCCGTCAGCTCACGACGTTCCGTCTGGCGGGGCCGGACCCGATCGGCGGGCTGACGCGCTTCGGAACGCTGTGGCTCGGCAAGCTCATCGACGTCTATGGGGGATTCTTGGGACTGAACTGATCTTCATGACGTAGCGCGGCTCGGTTTGTGAGCCGCGAACGCTCCGCGGCTCAAAGTTCGAGCCGCGCTACTACGTTTCGCGAACCAGTGTTCTTGGAGTCGCCATGTCCGACGCTGATGTGATCATCATTGGATCCGGGTTTGGCGGCGCGGTGACGGCGTGCCGGCTGGCGCAGGCCGGCGCCAAGGTGCTCGTGCTCGAGCGCGGGCGCGAATGGAACGTCGACAACTTTCCGCGCGAGCTGAACGGTCCGTGGTTCTACGACGTCGCGCGGCCGGACAAGGCCAACGGCTGGTTCGACATCCGCACCTGGCCGAACATGACGGTGCTCGCCGGCGCCGGTGTCGGCGGCGGGTCGCTCGTGTACGCCAACATCTCGGTCGACGCCAAGCGCGACACGTTCACGAGCGGCTGGCCGGCCGAGATCACCTACGAACTGCTGGCGCCGCACTACGCTGAAGTCGCGCGCATGATGGAAGTGAAGCATGTGCCCGAGGCGCAATGGCCCGAGCGGACGAAGCTGATGTACGAGGCGGCGGACAAGGCCGGCTGGAAACATCGATTCCGGCCGCTCGACCTCGCGGTTCGCTTCGACAACGATTGGCGCTACGGTCAGCCGGACTCCCACGACCACGCGCGTTCGAAGAACGAGCAGAACCTGCACGGGATCGA
This sequence comes from uncultured Acidobacteriota bacterium, assembly GCA_963816795.1. Taxonomy (GTDB): domain Bacteria; phylum Acidobacteriota; class Vicinamibacteria; order Vicinamibacterales; family SCN-69-37; genus CAWFLT01. Next base: position 554,927 of record CAWFLT010000017.1, read on the forward strand.
GCAGGGCACCTGCGTGCACCTCGGCTTGTGTGACATCGGCTGTCCCGTCAAGGCAAGAAACACGCTCGACTTCAACTATCTCGCGGTCGCGAAGCAGAAGGGCGCGCGAGTCCTGCCGCTGCATCTCGTCCGGGATCTCCGGGCGTCCGCCGGCGCCTACGAAGTTGTCGCGGACGAGATTTCCGGCGGCGCACTGCATCCGAAGACGTTCACCGCGCCGCGCGTCATCGTCGCCGGGGGATCGATCGGGTCGACCGAGTTGCTGCTGCGCGCGCGTGCGAGCGGCGGCCTGACCAACCTCAGCGCGCGCCTCGGCGCCGGCTGGAGCAGCAACGGCGACTTCCTGACGCCGGCGATTCATCCCTTCCGCGAGGTGAAGCCGACCCGCGGGCCGACGATCACCTGTGCGATCGATCTGCTCGATCGCGAGTACATGAACCAGGCGATCTTCGTCGAAGACGGCGGGCTCCCCGATCTCGCGCTCGATGCGCTCCAGCGATCCGCTGCCGATCCGGCCAGTGACGATCTGCTCCAGCGCGCGACCGCGACCTTGTTGCCGGTCCTGCGTTCAATTGACCTGGTCCGCAACGTCATGCCGTGGTTCGCGCAGGCGCGCGATGCCGCCGACGGGACCTGCTCGCTCAAGGACGGGCGGCTCTGGCTCGACTGGGAGATCGCAGCGTCAGAGGAGACGATCAACGCCGTGGCCTCGGTCCATCGCAAGCTCGCGATGCTGACCGGCGGGATGCCGCTGACGCCCTTGACGTGGACGATTGGCCGGGACCTGATCACGCCGCATCCTCTCGGCGGCTGCAACATGGGCCCCTCGGCCGCGACGGGCGTCGTCGACAGCAAGGGCGAAGTCTTCGGTCATCCAAAGCTGTACGTCGCCGACGGCGCCATCGTGCCGAAGGCGATTGGACTCAATCCGTCGAAGACGATCGCGGCGCTGGCCGAGCACATTGCCGCGGGAATCGCCGGCGACCTGTGAGATCCTCTTGCGGTGACGACCGGGCAGGGTCATCAGACGTGGGAGGATGCCGCCCGCGCGGGTGATGTGCAGGCGCTCGACCGGATGCTTGGCGCCGGTGCCGACATCAATGCGCGCGATAGCCAGGGCCACAATGCCTTGATGCTGGCGGCGCTCGAAGGACACGAGCGCGCGGTGGCCTTCCTCGCCGGCCGCGGCGCCGACCTCAATCACACCGCGGACTACCAGTTGAGCGCACTGATGCTGGCCGTGATTCGGGGGCATCGCTGGGTCGCCCAGTCGCTCGTCAACGCCGGCGCCGATCTCACCATCAAAGCGTCAGGCGCGCCTGGATTCGAAGGCAAGACGGCGCGCGAACTGGCCGCCGTACGCGGCTACGACGACGTCGTCGAGCTCATCGATCGCGCCGGACGCGATCGGGCCAGGCATGCGTCGTAGAGTCGTCAGTCTTGCCGGTGGCGGGCTGTGCGCCTTGGTCGTCCTGTCGTCGTCACTCGCCGGACAGAACAACGATCGCGCAATCACGGCGGCGGTCGACGCCGGCCGCGAGGATGCCATCGCGCTCCTCGAGCGTGTCGTCAACATCAACAGCGGCACGCAGAACTTCGACGGCGTCCGGCAGGTCGGCGCGATCTTCCGGGCCGAGCTCGACGCACTCGGCTTCAAGACACAATGGGTCGATGGTGCCGCGTGGCAACGTGCCGGCCATCTGGTGGCCGTCCATCCCGGGCGCTCGCAGAAGATCCTGCTGATCGGACATCTCGATACCGTCTTCGAACGCGACAGTCCGTTCCAGAAGTTCGAACGGCTCGACGCCAACACGGCGCGCGGACCCGGCGTCATCGACATGAAGGGCGGCGACGTCATCATCATCCAGGCGCTGAAAGCGCTCAAAGCGGCTGGCCAGCTCGATCGGATGAACATTCACGTCGTCATGACTGGCGACGAGGAAGACGCCGGCCGGCCGCTGGATCGCTCTCGTGAGACGCTGGTCTCGGCGGCCAGGGGCGCGTCGGTGGCGATCGGTTTCGAGGACGGAGACGGCGATCCGGCGCATGCCGTGATCGCGCGCCGCGGGACGACCGGCTGGCGGCTGACCGTGGAGGGTGTCACGGGACACTCGTCGCAGATCTTCGGGCCGGACCTTGGCGCCGGCGCGATCTTCGAGGCGGCGCGGATCCTCAACGCGTTTCGCGATCGCCTCGCCGGCGAGCCGCATCTGACGTTCAATCCTGGAATGATCGCGGGCGGTACCGCCGCTGACGCCGATTTCACCCTCGGGCGCGCCAGTTCGAGCGGCAAGACCAATGTCGTGGCGGCGCGCACCATTGTGGCAGGGGACCTGCGGGGCTTGACCCTCGACCAGTTCGAGAAGGCCAAGGCGACGATGCAATCGATCGTCGCGGCCTCGTTGCCGCGAACGAAGGCCCAGATCACGTTCGATGCCGGCTACCCGCCGCTGGCGCCGTCGGCGGGCAACGAGAAACTGCTCGTCATGTACGATCGGATCAGCCGCGATCTCGGATTCGGACCGGTCGAGGCCGTCAATCCAGATCGCGCTGGCGCGGCAGACGTCTCGTTCGTCGCCGGCCACGTGCCGATGATCATCGACGCACTCGGCCTCAAAGGACGCGACGGTCACTCGCCCTCGGAGACCGCCGATCTGCGAGTGTTGCCGATTCAGACGAAACGGGCGGCGCTGCTGATCAGTCGGTTGGCGGGCGAAGCACGTAGCGCGGCCGCTATGAAAAAAGATGACACCCCGAGCCGCGCAGCGGCGCGGGCCCGAGCCGCGGGGGTGGGGCCCCGCGGCCTTAAGGGAAGCTGACCGTCTACTTTATTTTGGGCGCTGGGGCCCCACCCCCAGCGCTCGGGCCCGCGCCAAAAAGCGGGCGCGGGGTGTCAGCTTTCAATGTCGATCTACGACTTCGAGGTGACTACGATCGACGGACGGCCACAACGCCTCGAGGCCTATCGAGGCCAGGTCATGCTCATCGTGAACGTCGCCAGCCGCTGCGGCTACACGTCTCAGTATCGTGGCCTCGAAGCGTTACATCGCCAGCATCGAGAGCAGGGGCTTGCCGTGCTCGGTTTTCCGTGCGATCAGTTCGGCCACCAGGAACCTGGCACCGAGGAGGAGATCCAGCAGTTCTGCTCGCTCAACTACGACGTGACCTTTCCGATGTTCAGCAAGATCAAGGTCAACGGCGGCGACGCGCATCCCCTCTACAAGTTTCTCAAAGAGGAGAAGCCGGGCATCCTCGGGCTCGAGAGCATCAAATGGAACTTCACGAAGTTTCTCGTCGACCGCGCCGGGACGGTCGTGAAGCGATACGGATCGCGCGACACGCCAGAGGAAATCGAGAAAGACGCTGGTTACGCTGATCGCAGCCGATCCCAATCCCGAGGCTCATCGCTGATCGGCCGCAGGATCCGGTAGCTCACGACGATCATTGCGAGCAGGACGAGGATGGCGGCGCCTTCGCCGACCAGCACGTGCAAGCCGCTGCGCTCGACCAGGAAGTACGTCGTCGCTGCCCAGAGCGCCGGGCCGGTGATCGCCGAGAAGCGGCCGACCATCCCATAGAGACCGTAGAATTCGCCGATGCGATCCGGCGGCGTCAGGCGGAGCATGTACGGCCGGTCGGCCGCCCAGGTGCCGGCCATCGCGATGCCCGCGAGGCACGCGACGACGTACAGCCAGAAGACCGGCAGCGTGAGAAAGCCGATCATCGCGGCCAGCACGAACGTCCCCATCCAGAGCCAGAGCACCGCCGTGAGCGTACGCTTCGGGCCGATCGCGTCTGTGACGCGGCCCCAGAGGATCCCGGCCGGGACGGCAAACAGGATCGCCGTGGCCATGACGATCAGGCGTTGCGTCGCGGCTTGCTCCGACGACAGGCCGCCCGCCACCGACACGTGCATCGTGTAGAGGGCCATGAAGCCGATCACGGTGTTGATCGCGTCGGTGTAGAACACGCGGCCGATGAGGAAGCGCGCCAGGCCCGGATACTGCTGGCTCGATCGGAGCGTGGCGATCGTCTCGGCCGTCGAATGGCGGATCACCGACCAGTTGAAGACAGGACCGCGCGCGGCGCGTGACCGCTCACGAACGACCAGAAAGCAGGGAATTGAGAGCACCGCGAAGGTGGCCGCGATCGCCAGGAAGAGCGGGCCGAACTGCGATGGCTGCGTGTAGGACGCTTCGGCGAACGCGAAGCCCATGGCGACCGCAACGAACGATCCGAGATAGCCGATGCCGACGCCGATGCCAGAGACCCTGCCGCGATTCTGCTCGGTCGTGACGTCCGGCAGGAGGGCGTCGTAGAACTGCAGGCCGGCCTGATACGCCGCGTTGGCGATGATGAACAGGACGGCGGAAAACATGAAGGAGCCCTGGCCAAGAAAGCCCGTGGCCGCGACGCAAATGACGGTGCTCCAGATCAGGAACGGCATGCGCCTGCCGGCGCGATCGGTCATCGCGCCGAGCAGCGGTGACAGCACGAAGATGATGCCGTATGAGACGGCCTGGATCAGGCCGAACACACGATCGACGCGAGTTTCACCGACCGCCCGCTCGATGAAATGCGGAAAGAACAGGGAGATGATCCCCATCGAGAAGATCGTGTTGGCCAGGTCGTAAACGACCCAGGCGGCAACGGCACGAGTGGGGACGGCGCGATCCTGACTGGGCACGGACCGGGCGTACACTATCGCAGAACGATACCAACCGTGAACGTCTTCCTTGTTCATCACGCTGACGCGGTAGGTCCCGACGTCGATCCGCAGCGCCCGCTGTCGATGCTCGGCCGCAGGCAGGCCGACGCGCTGGCGGCTCAGCTGAAGGGCGCCGGCTGCGCGCCGGCGGTCATCTGGCATAGCGGCAAGTTGCGGGCGCGCCAGACCGCCGAGGCGATGCTGCGCGCGTGCAATCCCTTCGCCGAGTTCAAGATGATCCGCGGGCTGCGGCCGGACGATCCGCCCGACTGGGTGCGAGACCTGCTTGCCGGCGAGTCGCGCGACGTCATGCTCGTCGGCCACATGCCGAGCTTGCCGGCGATCGCCTCAGCGCTCGCGCGCGAGCCGCGCGCATTTCCGCTGCATGGAGCGATGGTGTTCGAGAGAACCGAGACCGGCTGGGCACCGCGCGGGACCTTCGAGAACACGGGATCAGAAGGGTTCAGCCTTCGAACTCCGTGAGCCCCGTGCCTCTCCGTGGCCTCCGCGTTCGAAGTGTGAAATCTGCGTCTATCGTTCCAGATCTCTTTCGACCTGCACCGTGAGCGGCGCGGTGAGGCGAACCGTCAGCGGAGCGCCCGCGGCGATCGTGACTTCGTTCCGGCCGCCCGCGGCGACGGCGGCCGTGCCGCCGGCAGCGCCCGCCGTGCTCCCGATGACCGCGCCTTTCTTGCCGCCGATGACGGCGCCGAGAATGGCGCCGACGACCGCGCTCGCACCGACCTTCGACGCGGCGCCAGTCGTGGGCGACTCGCCGTCGCGGAAAATGGTCTCCGTCTGAATCGGCTGCCGCGAGTTCTCGCCGAGCACGAGCGTCGTGAATCGAATCCCGATCCGCGACCGTTCCTTGAACTTTCCGCCGCGTTCGACCGCGGTGACCGTGCCTTCGAGCAGCGCGCCTGCCGGAATCGCCGTGCGGCCGTCCACGGTCACGTCGCGCGAAACTCGTGCGGTGACGCGATCCTCAACCTTCGCGGTTTCTGAAGAGACGGCGTTTTCGAAACGAATGCCGATCACCGCGTCGTCCTTGACGGTGATCTCCTCGAAGCGCGGTTTCGGCGGCGCCGGCGCCGGGGTCTCGATGGCCGGCGGCGGGGGCGGCGGAATCTCGGGCGCGGCCTGCGCGGGAGGCGTCACGGCGGTCGCCGGCGGAGTAGCCGGCGCGGGTGGAGGCGCCGACACGACAGGATCGACACGCGCGGGGGCCGCGGCAGCGGGGCGATTCGGCGTCTCGGCAGGCCGCGACACGGCCGGCGCATCGGTCCGCGATCTGGCCTCGCGAGCGCCTGCTTTTCGCTCGGTCGGCTCATCAATTCGAGCAGCCGACGCTTCGACTGGAGGAGCCGGCGGTTCGACCGCGACCGACGTCCCCATCACCGCGGGGGGATTGGGGGCGACTGCCGGCTGAGTCGAGGTGCTGGCTTCGGGTCTCGTCCGGGACGCCATGAAGCTGCCGGCGCCGGCCGCCACGACTGTGGCAGCGCCAATTGCGGCGACGACGAGGGACTTGGTGGTCATCACACTGCCTGAAAGAGCAAGGGCCGTACCGTACCCCACGGGGCCAGTTTCGTCAGGTTTTGCGCCGATCGCTGGCCGGAGAGGACACTGGCGCGTCACCCACCGGCCACACAATTAATGATACGCTCGGTTTCCCGACGGCATTCCCCGGCACCTGCGTTGCAGGAGAGGTCGCTTATGCGTCAGTGCCTTCGCGTCTTGCTCGCGGCGATTCTACTCCTTGGTCCGGTTTCCGCAGCCAGCGCCGCCACGATCCAGGACCTCGTCAAACTGAAGGCCGCCGGTCTCAGCGACGACATCCTGATCGCGCTCATCGAAAGCGATGGCTCGGTGTTCCAGCTCAAGGCCGACGACGTCATTTCGCTGAAGAAGCAGGGTCTCAGCGAGAAGGTCATCATGGCGATGCTGGTGACCGCCACCAAACGGCCAGCCGCGCCGTCAGCCACTCCGCTGGCGACTCGAACGCAGGCGGCGGCCGACATGCCCGTCGTGCGTCAGCCCGATCCTCAAGTGTTTACCGATCCGTATCAGGCCGAGAGCGCGACACAGGTCGTCGTGCCGCAGCCCACCTCGCCGGTGGTGATCAACATCACGCAAACCGTCGAACAGAAGGTCGAGGCGCCGACTGAGCGGCAGTACTCACCGATGTATGCGACCTGGCCGGTCTATTACGTCGGCGCTCCGGTCGTGGTCCGTCCCACAACGTTGCCGAAGGAACCGATCTACTGGGGATTTGGCGCACAGCGGCGTCCCGGCACGTGGAAAGACAAGGACTAGCTCACCTCACTTGCGGATCGCCAACGGGCTAGTCATTGGGTCCGGCGTCATCGGCCTTGCGGTGGCCGATGCTCTCGCCAGACGCAGCGTCAACGTTACGGTCATTGACACGCGAGCGCCAGGCGGCGGCGCGTCGCAAGCGTCTGCAGGTATTCTCGCGCCCTACACCGAAGCGGATGACGGCTCTCCGCTCCTGGGTCTCGCCGCGCGCAGTCTTTCATTGTTCGACGAGTTCATTCGGTCGGCCACTCACGGGAGTGGCCGTCAGATCGACTACGCGCGCTCGGGCACACTCGAAGTCGCTTTCGACGAGCACGAGAGCCAGCGGCTGAAAGAGTCCACGACGTGGCTCGCCGGACGCGGCGTCGCCAGCGAATGGCTCGAGGCGTCGTCTCTCCGGAGTGCGGAACCTGCGGTAGCGCCGGATGCGCTCGGCGGGTTGATGATTCCCGCACACGGATTCGTCGGCGTGTCATCGCTGATCACGGCGCTGGTCAACAGCGCGCGGCGTGCCGGCGCCATGTTCGTCACGCCAGCTGAAGCAGTCCGGCTCGTGCCGGACGCCGACGGCGTCGACGTGCGCATCGGGGATCGCCACCTGCGAGCGGAGGCGGTGGTCATCGCCGCGGGCAGTTGGTCGCGGCGCCTTCGCATCGACGGCATCGCGGCGCTCCCCGTGCGGCCTGTTCGCGGGCAACTGCTTCAGCTCCGCTGGTCCAGCACCACGCCGCAGCCGTCGCGCGTCGCGTGGGGACCGGGGTGCTACGCCGTGCCCTGGCCGGATGGTTCACTGCTCGTCGGCGCCACCGTTGAGGACGTCGGCTTCGACGAATCCACGACGGCGGAAGGCGTGCGCATGCTGGCCGACGCCGCCGCCCGCCTGTTGCCCGCGACGCGGACGGCGACGTTCGTCGAGGCCCGCGCGGGCCTCCGTCCCGCGACGCCGGACGGCCTTCCGGCGATCGGCCCCTTCCGTTCCGCGCCACGCATCGTCGCCGCGACCGGCCACTACCGCAACGGCATTCTCCTGGCGCCGCTCACGGCAGAGATCGTCGCGAACTATCTCGTCGATGGGGTGAGCGATCAGGTGTTTGAAGTGACGACGCCGGACAGGTTTGGTGATTCTTGAGGTCCGGAGTGAAGTGCCCACGAAGTCCAGAGTGGAAGGCACGGAAGTTCGGAGTGAAACGCGCGAGGTAGTGAACGCGATGTCAGAGCGGCTCTGCGCCGAGACCTCGAGCACACCGCCTCGCGCGACCGGACTCAAGCGCTTTACCCAGGACTTCGAGTGCCTCCGGACCTTAGAATTGCGCGATGTCCAAACTCTCCGACCAGGAAATCACGACTCGGTTGTCGGAGCGCGCCGGTTGGCGGCGTGACGGCGACGCGCTCGTGCGGAAGTTCACCTTCGCGTCGTTCGCCGACGCCATCGCGTTCGTGACGCGTCTGGCGTTCGAGGCGGAGTCGGCGGACCATCATCCCGACTTGCTCGTCAACTTCCGCCGAGTCACCGTGACCTGGAGCACCCACAGCGCGGGCGGGATCACGGCAAAGGACTTTGACGGCGCCGCACAATCGGACACGATTGCGAACCAAACTCGGCGCAGCAGGCCTACTAGATGCGCCTGAAAACAAGTTATAGCGCTCGTGAAGTCGCGGGCTTGACGGGGTTGACGGCCCGGCAGCTCCAAGGCTGGGATGCCAGCCGCATCTTCCAGCCGGCGATCGCGCCGCGACGGACGACGTCCGGCGGCTTCACCGAGCGCCGGTACACGCCGGTCGACGTGCTCGAACTGGTCGCGCTGGCGGAGTTGCGGCGGCGGGGGTTCACGCCCGCCGCGCTGCGGCAGATGATGGACGCGTTGCGCGACTACTTTCGCCGCCGCCTTTCCGAGACGCTGGACGACGCCGGCGACTTGCGTCTGCTGACCGATGGCGAGGGTCTCTTCCTGCGGACGCGCCAGGGCCACATCTTCGACCTGCTGGTGGATCCGACCCAGCCCCTGGTCACCGGCGACGGTCTTCCCCTGGCGCCGGTCACTGGGCGGGCACGTACGCGACGCCGGCGTAAAGCTGCAGTCCGGCCGGTCCGGCCCTGATCGCCGCCGTTGCAGCCGGCCGCGCGGCAGTCCATCATCTGATCCCATCATGCGACTTCTGGCCAGGCTGATCCCCACCTTGCTCCTTGTCGTTCCTGCCGTGCTGCCGGCGCAGGCCCCGGTGATTCCGGCACCAGCCGCCGTGTTCGGCTTCGAGCCCGGCGCCGACTTCAAACTCGCGAACTACGACCAGGTCATCAAGTACTACGAGCGGGTCGACGCCGCGAGCGATCGCGTGATGCTCGTGCCGGCCGGCAAATCCACGCAAGGCCGGACGTTCTACTTCGCGCTGGTGTCGTCACCCGCCAACCTCGCGCGTATCGATCGGCATCGTGAAATCGCCCGACGTCTCGCGCGCCCGGCCGGCCTGACCGACGCGGAGGCGCGCAAGCTGGCGCTCGAAGGCAAGGCCTTCGTGCATATCGACGGCGGGTTGCACTCTTCCGAAGTCGCGGGACCGCAACACACGCCGCTCCTGCTCTACAACATCCTCCGCAAGGCCAGCGAACCGGAAATGGCGGCCATTCTCGACAACGTGATCCTCATGCTCTGGCCGACGATCAATCCCGACGGCCATCAGATGGTGGCGGACTGGCAGATGCCGAGGTTCGGCACGCCGGACGCGAGCGCGCCGATGCCGAATCTCTATCAGGAGTACGTCGGCCACGACAACAACCGCGACGCCTACATGTTGAACATGATCGAATCACGTGTCATGGAACACGCGTGGCGTCAGTGGGAGCCGAACATCGTGTACGTCCACCATCAGTCGGCGCCGTTTCCGACGCGCATCTGGCTGCCGCCGTTCGCGGAGCCGATCGCGACGCACGCGCCGTATCTGATGTCGCGTGAAGTGAACATGATCGGCATGGCAATCGCCAAGCGGCTCGAGGAAGAGGGCAAGGTCGGGGCCACCCACATGGGCACCGGCTACGACGCGTGGTATCCCGGGTACATCGACTATCTGCCCGTGTTCAAGAACATCCCCGCGTTCTGGACCGAGACCCAGGGCAACGGCGCCGCGCCGCGCGAGACCGATCCCGCCACGATCGCGCCAAACATGCGCCGCCCACAGGCGCTGTACGCCAGCCCGTGGCTCGGCGGGACCTGGCGGCTGCGCGATGCGGTCGAATACATGCAGACGGCATCGCTGGCGACACTCGACTACGCGGCACGCTACAAGAACACGCTGCTCTACAACCGGTATCTCTCGGGGAAGAATCAGATCGCCAAGGGCCGCACCGAAGCGCCTTACGCGTATTTCATTCCGCAGGATCAGCGGGATCCTGTCGCCGCCGTGGAGATGCTGCGGCGCCTCGCGTTTGGCGGGCTCCGCGTGTCGCAACTGAACGCGCCGGTCACCATCGACGGCACGACGCTGGCTGCCGGCACCTGGGTGATTCCCGCCGACCAGGAGTTCGGCGCGCTCGCGCGCGAGGTGCTCGACGTCCAGAAGTACCCGGAGATTCGCGAGTCACCGAATGGCCCGCTCGACACGCCCTACGACGCGGCCGGCTGGACGCTGCCGCTTTCGATGGGCGTCCGGACCATCGCGGCAACCACTCCGCTCACCGACGAGATCCGATCGAAGCTGCGGCCGCTCGGGCGCCAGCCGGCGCCGGGCGCGCCGATGACGCCCTACAACATGTCGGTGTCGGCCGACGTGGCGGCGTTCGACAGCGCACCCGGCATTGGCTTCGACAGCGATCCGGTGGCGCGCGCGATCGTGCCGCCGGCCGGCCGGATCACCGGCAGCGGACCGTCACTCGCCGTCAACCCGGCTGAGAACAACGCGTTCAAGGCGATCAATCGCGCCTGGAAGGCCGGCGCGTCTGTTGCGTATCACGCCGGATCCGGCGCCGCAGGAGGCCGGTACGTGATCTCCGGCCTGTCGGCGTCGGCGCAATCCGATCTCGTCAAGTCGCTCGCGCTCAGTGCCGAGCATGCCGACGCGCCCGCCGTCGTGAAGGCCGAGCGCCCGCGCATCGGCCTGCTGCTCGGCAATACCAGCATGGACGAGGGCTGGACGCGGTGGGTCTTCGATCAGTACGAGTTCGAGTATTCGCGAATCTCCGGCGCCGACGTGCAGGCCGGAGCACTGCGCGAAAAGATCGACGTCCTGGTGCTGGCTGACGACGCGCGTGTGCTCGAGGGTGGGGGAGGACGAGGTGGCCGGGGTGCTGGCGGACCACCGGCGGCGGCTGGGGGCGCGGGTGCCGGCGGCGCATTCAGGCCGCCTGGAGGCCGAGGCCAGGAGGCGCCCCAGGACCTGACCGCGGCCAACGAGGCGCGCGTGCGTGCGATCGACGAGTTCGTCCGCGCCGGCGGCACGCTCGTCTGCTTCAATCGCAGCAGCAACTTTGCCATCGATCAACTCAAACTGCCGGTCAAGAACGTCGTCGCCGGTCTCACCCGGCAACAGTTCTTCGTCGGCGGCTCGTTGCTGACCGTCTTGACCGATCCCGCGCAGCGAGTGATGTCCGGCATGCCGGATCGCGCCGCCGTGTACTACGACAGCGGACCCGTGTTCGAAACTGGCGAGGGCTTCACGGGAAAAGTTCTCGCGCGCTATCCGGAGAACGAGTCACCGCTCGCGTCCGGCTTCCTGCAGGGTGAAAAACTGATCCAGGGCAAGGCCGCCGCGCTCGAGGTCGAAGTCGGCACCGGGCGCGTCGTGCTGCTCGGCTTCCGTCCGCAATGGCGAGGCCAGCCGTTCGGGACGTTCCGGATCATCTTCAACGCGATCAACCACGGTCGATAGGAGTTCGTGCGTTCACCACGAAGCGCACGAAGCACACGAAGGAGCCAAGGTTCTTGATCGCCGACCTCGCGTCCATTTCAACTCCTCGGGTGCTGGTCGATCGCGCCAAGGTTCACGCGAACATCGCGTCGATGCAGCAACTGGCCGCGGGCGCCGGAGTGACATTGCGACCCCACTGCAAGACCCACAAAAGCGTCACGGTCGCCCGCTGGCAGCTCGACGCCGGCGCCTCAGGCGTGTGCTGCGCGAAGCTCGCCGAGGCCGAGACCTTTGCAGACGCCGGGATCGACGACATCCGGTTGCCGTATCCCGTCAACCCGGCCAATGCGACACGTGTGCTGGCTCTTCTCGATCGCGTCCGTCTCTCGATCATCGTGGACGACGTCGAGGTGGCACGGCAATGGTCTGAGAAGATGGTCGCGTCCGGACGACGGCTTGACGTGCTGATCAAAGTGGACGTCGGGTTCCACCGCTGCGGCATCGATCCGGACTCCGGGCAGGCGTTCGATATCGTGCGCGAGGTCGCCGGCCTGCCGGGCGTGCGTCTGCGCGGCCTGTTGAGTCACGCCGGGCACGGCTATCTGGCGAGGTCCGTCTCCGAGATCGAGGCCATTGCGGAGCAGGAGATCGCGATTCTTGGCCACCTCGCGTCGCGCGCGCGATCGGCCGGTATCGAGATCGCCGAGATCAGCGTCGGGTCGACACCGACGGCCCGCTTCATCGCGCGTCAGGCCGGCGTCACGGAGATGCGCCCGGGCAATTACGTGTTCTTCGACCGCACGCAGGTCGGTCTCGAAGCGACGGCGATCGACAACTGCGCGCTGACCGTGCTCGCGACCGTCGTCAGCCGACCCTCGCCGACGCGTCTCAACTTCGATGCCGGCAGCAAGACGCTCACGTCGGACGGCGTGCGGGGATTCGGCAGCCCGACCGGGCACGGTCTCGTGTTTCCCTCCATCGACGCGACGACGCCGGACCCGACCATCGCGATCCAGCGTCTCTCGGAGGAACACGCCACCGCCGAGGTGCCAGAGAGCTGCCGCCTCAAGCCAGGAGATCGCGTCCGAATCCTGCCCAATCACTCCTGCGTCGTCACCAACCTGGCCGACGAGGTGACACTCGTCGAGGGCAGTGCGATTGTCGGGACGCTGAAGGTCGACGCGCGCGGGATGAACTACTGATCGCGAGATCCCGCTGCACTCGTGGCGGGAAAAGCTTCAACATGAAGACGGGAAGACGTGAAGGCCTGGCGTCGTGACCGAGTCGTGCTCACGCGGAACTGAGAGTCAGCTCTATCGACCGTCAGACTCTCAGTTTCGCGCGAGCACGACTCGGTTGATCGGCCCCTTGGGCCGCCGGCAGCTCGCTGCCGGCGACGCCAGGCACTTCCAGAGTTGCCAGGGCCTTCATGTCCTTCACGTCTTTACGGTGAAGGTTTTGGGCTGGGAGTCAGTCGATTGGGAATACATCCCCGAGACCATCGACGGGCCTCGGGATCACATGTACGCCAACGAGCTCGCCGACCTTGCGTGCCGCGGCGGCGCCGGCGTCGGTGGCTGCCTTGACGGAGGCGACGTCGCCGCGGACGATCGCCGTGACGAGCCCGGCGTCGACCTTCTGCCAGCCGACGAACACGACGTTGGCGGTCTTGACCATCGCGTCGGTCGCTTCGACCATCCCGACGAACCCTCGCGTCTCGACCATTCCAAGCGCTTCACCGGGCAGCGGCTGATTCTTCGCGGCACTCATGCGAAAGACTTTAGCACTAAGAACGAGGACACGGAGAAGAACTGGAGAGCACGGAGAAGAGCTGAGACTGAGACACCGCGAGGGAGCGAGCGTAGCGAGCCCCGAGCGTCCGAAGCGTGGGGGTGGGGCCCCACGCGGTTCAAGCAAAGAAACCAAGCGGCTTCTTGTAGGCATAGCCCGGGAAGATCTTCGAGAGGTCTTTGGCTCCGAGGTGCCGGGTGACCACTTCGGCGAAGACGTCGCGGAAGTCGGTGGTGATGGCGAGGTCACGGCCTTCCCAGCGCTGAGCCTGGCCGAGGCCGGGCCACTGGCCGTAGACTTTGCCGCCCTTGACGCCGCCGCCGAGAATCATCATCGCGTTGCCGTGGCCGTGGTCGGTGCCGCGGTTGCCGTTCTCCTGCACCGCTCGGCCGAACTCGGACATGCTGACGAGCACGACGTCCGCCATCCTGTCGCCGAGGTCACGCCGGAACGCGGTGATGCCGCGGGCGAAATCTTCGAGAAGGCCACTCAGCCGATTCGGCTGCTGGATGTGCGTGTCCCAGCCACCCATCTCAGCGAACGCAACTTCGAGGCCGAGGTCGCTCTTGATCAGCAGCGCGACTTGTCGAAGGGCCTCGCCGAAGCCCGAGCGCGGATACTCGGCGCCGTTGGCCGGTGTGTATTTCGACGGGTCCGTGTCCTTGAGCATCTTGACGGCGTCGAAGGCTTCCTTGCCGGTCGGCTGCAACAGCGAATCGGCAGCCTGCGAGTACTGCGACTCGAAGCCGGAGGCCATCATGTCCGTTGCGCCGCCGGCGCGGACGCCGAACTGACTGAGCTGACCGATGGCGAGCGCCGGCGCTGTGCCCTGCAGGGTTCGCGGCAGTTGCGGCGCAAGCGCGACGGCGCGAAACGGGCTCGCCTTCTCGTGTTCCTTGGCATGGAGGTAGCGGTTGAGCCAGCCATCGCGCGTACTCTTCAGGCCTGGCGTGCCACTCTCCATGAAGTCCTGCGCGTCGAAGTGCGAACGCGTCGGATCGTGCGACCCGCATGCGTGCACGATCGCGAGCTCGCCGCTCTGAAACAGCGGCGCGAGCGGCGCCATCCGCGCGTTCAGTCCGAAGAACCCGTCGAGATCGACCGCGCTCTGCTCGTTCCCGCCAGCGGCGCGTTCGCCGGGCTTGGGAATGCCGATGGTCGGCCGCGCACGGTAGTAGGCCGCATCGCCGAACGGCACGATCATGTTCAGACCGTCCACGGCGCCGCGCTGAAAGATCGTGACCAGCACCTTCTTGCGCGCCTGCGCCGCCTGCGCGGTCCGCGCGATGAACACCGGCGCGAAACCGAGGCTCACCAGGGCAACGCTGCCGTTCTTGAGGAAAATGCGACGGGTCATCATTGCTCTGTCTCCGTCAAAACTTGTCCGCGCTAGCCCGAGTCGGGCACTAGCTGTCTATCGTCTCTGAAACTCCGGCGATCCGAGCGCGAGGGCCAGCAGTGTCTGCGGGCTTTCGGCGCGGGCGAGGGTCGCGCGGGTCGCAGCCGACGCGTCGCCGGCGAGAATCGTGCGAATGACGTGGTCGCGCGACGCTTCCGTCGTGTCGGGTGCGAGCGCGAGCGTATCGACCTGGATCGGCGCGCGCGCCAGTTGGCCAGGGCGCATTTGAAGCGGGCCGGGCTGTCCGGCCCGCGCACCGGCGTTCGGCCGTTTTGGCTGGCCGGCTGGCGGACCCGGTTGTCCGCCGCGTCCGTCCATCGCCGCACGCTGCGGGAATCCGCCCGCGAGCAACTGCACGGCGAAGTTCATTCTGTTGAGCAGCGCGCCGGTATTCACCCAGGCGTCGGCCGTCATGCTGTAGCCGGTCGGCGGCTGGCAGCCGTAGAGCGGCATGCCCAAGTCGGTCCGCAGCGCCTGGATCACGGACTGCGCGTTCTGCACGTTGGCGTTGACCGCGCGCGCCGCCGAGGCGACGAACTCCAGCGGTGTTTTCACCTTCGCGCGATAGGCGCCGTCGGCAAAGAACTCGGGCGACGTGACGATGAGCTTCGTCACCTCGCGCAGGTCGCCCTTGGTGTCGCGGAACTTCTTCGCGGCCCGGTCGACGAGCTCCGCCGGCGGCTCATCCGCGACGAACCGCTGCGCCAGTTTGAACGCGATGTGCTTCGCCGTCGCCGGATGCTGCGCGAGCAGGTCGAGCGCGCGCTCGCCCTCCTCCTGCCCCTTGCCGGCCGGGAACCTGGTTCCGAGCAGGACCTTCTCGCCGGCGTCGTGTGTCTGCGGACGGAACAGGAACTGCCCGCCCTGCTGCGGCCGATCGATCGTCCAGCCCGTCAGGATGCGAGCGAGCGCAACGACGTCGGCTTGCGTGTAGCCGCCGTCGACGCCGAGCGTGTGGAGCTCCATGAGCTCGCGCGCGTAGTTCTCGTTCAGGCCAGGCCGCTGCCGTTGCGGCGGCCGCGGCAATTGGGCGCCTGCCGCGATCTGCCCTGGCCGTACCGGTGCAGGACGAACCTGCCCGGGCCGGATGATCGGCGGTTGGGGCTTCCGGCGCATGTCGGCGACCCGTTGATTGTTCTGGGCCGCAAGCACTGGAGATCCTTCCGGCGCCTGGCTCTGGAAGTTATCGAGATAGAACAGCATCGCCGGGCTCTGCGCGGTCGCGCCGAGCATGGCGCGGAAGCTGCCGAGAACGTGCGGACGAATGGCGTCACGCTCGTACCCGGGCAGGTACTGCCGCACCTGACCCTTGCCGATGAACACATTGAAGTGGTTGAACCAGAAATCGACGAGCACTTCCTCGAGTTGCCGCTCGGTGAGCACGGCACGCAACACCTTCGCTTGCATCAACTCGTTGGTGACGTTCTGCGCCGCCTGCTGGACCTGACGCTGTTCGGGACTCAGTGGATCGTTCGGACGAGCGGGCGTTTGCGGCGTCATCATCATGTCGTCCGACTTCGCTTGCGCCTGCGCCTGTGCTTTCGCCTGCTTCAACTGCTGATCGCGACGCAGCGCGTCGGCCGGCGCGTAGTACTTGGCCGTCAGCTCCGCTGTCGTCATCGACAACGTCTCGAAGCCCGCCAGCCGATCGGTCAGCGCTGTGTCCGTCAGTCGATCTGGATGCAGCTGCTGATCGATGAACGCGGCGAGTCCCAGTTTCTGCACGCGATCGACATCCCCCGGTCGCACGCCAAAGGTGATCCGGTTCAGCACATGCGCGATCGTTCGCGCATCGGCGTTCCTCGGAATGTCGGACGCGACACGCGCGCCCAGGCTGCCCGAAACGCCCAGCATCAGCGCGGCGGCTGCCGTCACGATGGTGAGAAGCCGAATTCGATGAGCAGGTGTCATACAACTGTTTAGACCGGGACTCATACGAAAGGCAAAATACCTCATCCCATGTCCTTAGTCATTGCCGATCCCGCCTCCCGTGAAGAAATCATGGATGGCACCTATCCCATTTGGGGAGAAGGACTTAGCCGCACCGCCTACTCGCAGTGGAATCGCGCCCAGATGGAGACGCCCTGGGGCCGGGAACACCTGCGCCGGGTGGCGCTCGTCGAAGGGGGAGAGGTCGTGGCCAGCGCGAAACGCTACGACTTTCGCGCCCGCTGGTCCGGCCAGACCGTCGATGTGCTCGGCATTGGCGCGGTGTTCACGCCGCCCGCCAGGCGTGGCCAGGGCCACGCCGCGGCACTCATCGACGCGATGGTGACGGACGCGGCGGAGCGCGGCTGTGCGATCGCGTTGCTGTTCTCGGAGATCGGCGCCCAGTACTATGAGCGCCTCGGGTTTCAGGTCGTCCCGCGCGCCATGGTGACGGTCGACGTCTTGCCGTTCACCGGGTCGCCGGCCATGCTGGTGAGATCGGGCGAGGCCGCCGATCTCGGAGCGATTGCGGAGATCACCGCGCGATATGCCGAGGGTGCGGCCTTCGCGCTGGACAGGACGCCGGATTTGATTGGCTTTGGCCTGGCACGCAAGCGTCTGCTGGCGGGCCTCGGACCTTCGGGGCTTCGCGACGTCGAGTTCTTCGTCACCGAAGAGGCGTATCGTGCGGCCGCGTATGTCGTCATCACGCGTGGGCCGCACGGACGACGACTCGAGGAATGCGGCGACCGCGATCCGACCGGTGCGCGCGTGGGCGCGATGCTGCAGGTGCTCTCCGCACGCACCCCGGCCGATCCACCGCTACGGCTGGTGGGCTGGCTGCCGGACTCATTGCGGCCGCCGCAGGTACGAGTGGAGGCCGGGCTGCCGCCAAAGGACATCATGATGTGGCGGCCGGTGGGCGCTGCCGCGCCGGGAGCGGATACGCTGGTGCCAACGGTGTACTGGCCGCTCGACCTGTTTTGAGCACGTTGGAAGGTGCCGCGCAATGAATAGCCCTTGGATACGTTCCGCGCTGCTGGCCCTGGTGGTCGCGACGATTGGCTGCGACCGGGTGACGAAGCACATCGCCGCCGAGACCCTTGCCGGCGAACCGCGCCAGTCGTTTCTGGGAGACACGGTCAGGCTCGAGTACGTCGAGAACACCGGGGCGTTTCTGAGCCTGGGCGCCGATCTGCCACCGGTGGTGCGAACGGCGCTCTTCACCGTCGGCAACGGGCTGATTCTTGCCGCCACCATCTTCATGGCGGCGCGCCTGCAGTGGACAGGGCTGCAACTGTTCGGCCTCGCCCTCGTCTTCGCCGGCGGCGCGTCCAACCTCGCCGATCGCATCGCGCGGGGCAGCGTGATCGACTTCATGAATGTCGGGCTCGGCTCGCTCCGAACCGGCATCTTCAATGTGGCGGACGTCGCGATCCTCGGCGGGCTGGGGTTCCTGCTGTTTGCGCATTTCAAACCCAGCCACGTGCCAACGCCAAAACCTCCACACCCCGAAGAGGCCGAAGGCCTCTAGGACCTTAACATTTTTAAACCGCGTGGGGCTCCACCCCCACGCTTCGGACGCTCGGGGCTCGCTACGCGGGGTGTCCGCTTTTGCTTAGGGGCGTGGGGCCCCACCCCCACGCCTCGGGCCCGCGCCACAAATCAGGCGCGGGGGTGTCATCTTTGCTCTTCTCCGTGTCCTCTAGCTCTTCTCCGTGGCCTCGTTCTCCTCGTTATACTCAGCCCGGTCCTGGAGGCTGACGATGCGCGTACGAACCTGCCGTGGAATGGTCGTGATGGCGATGCTCCTGCTGCCGCCGGTGGGGACGGCGTCGCAATCGCTGGCCACGGACGTCGAGAAGCTGATCGTCGCGGTCGAGCCCGAGCTGATGCAGTGGCGGCGGCACCTCCATCAGAATCCCGAGCTGTCGAACCGCGAGATCGAAACGGCGAACTACGTCGCCGAGCGGCTGCGGAGCTTCGGCCTCGAGCCTCAGACCGGCATCGCCAGGACCGGTGTCGTCGCGTTGCTGCGCGGCGGACGGCCGGGTCCGGTCGTGGCCCTGCGCGCCGACATGGACGGGCTGCCGGTGCGCGAAGAGACGAACCTGCCGTTCGCGAGCAAGGCCACCGCCGAATACGAAGGCAACAAGGTCGGCGTCATGCACGCGTGCGGGCACGACACGCACGTCGCGATCCTGCTGGCGACCGCGCGCGTGCTCACGCAGGTGAAGGATCGGCTGCCCGGATCGGTGAAGTTCATCTTCCAGCCGGCCGAAGAAGGCGCGCCGCTCGACGAACGGCCGGCAGGCGCCGAGAAGATGATCGCCGAAGGCGTCATGCAGAATCCGAAGGTCGACGCGGTGTTCGGCCTGCACGTCTTCGCGAACGTGCCGACCGGCACGATCACGTATCGCAGCGGTCCGTTCATGGCGGCGGCCGATCAGTTCGACATCATCGTCACCGGCAAACAGACGCACGGGTCGGCGCCGTGGCGCGGCGTCGATCCGATCGTCGTCGGGTCGCAGATCGTCACCGCGCTGCAGACGATCGTCAGCCGCAACGTCGACATCACGCGGCTGCCTGCCATCGTGTCGGTCGGGCAGTTCCAGTCCGGCGTCCGCAACAACATCATTCCCGAGACCGCGCGGCTCGTCGGCACGATCCGGACGTTCGACGATGCGGTGCAGAACGACATTCACGCGCGCGTCAAGAAGATCGCCGAAGGGATCGCCGCCGGCGCCGGCGCGACCGTGGACGTGAAGATCTACCGCGGCTATCCGGTCACCGCCAACGATCCGGCGCTCACCACGCAGGATGCTGCCGACGCTCAAGCGTGTGGCGCCAGGGCAGAGTGAAGCAGTCGGAGCTGATCACCGGCGCCGAGGACTTCACCTACTTCCAGCGGCAGGCGCCGGGATTGTTCGTGTTCCTCGGCATCACGCCGCCGGAACAGGTCGGCAAGGCGCCGGCCAATCACTCGCCGCTGTTCTTCGTCGACGAGAAGGCGCTGCCGACCGGCGTCCGCGCCCTGACGCACCTGGCCGTGGACTATCTCTCCGCGCCCTTGAAATGATCGGCATGACGCCGAAGTTCTTCAAGACGCCCGCTGATCTGCGCGACTGGTTCGATCGCCATCACGCGACGGCGACCGAGCTCCTCGTCGGCTACTACAAGAAGACGTCGGGCAAGGCGAGCGTGGATTGGTCGCAGTCTGTCGACGAGGCGCTGTGCGTCGGTTGGATCGATGGCGTTCGTCGGAGCCTGGACGACGAGCGCTACACCATCCGGTTTACGCCGCGGAAGCCGTCGAGCATCTGGAGCGCGATCAACATCAGGAAAGTGACCGCGCTGAAGAAAGCCGGCCGGATGCGGCCCGCCGGTCTCAAAGCGTTCGCGACCCGGCGCGAGAACAAGTCCGGCGTGTATTCGTACGAGCAGCGGCCGGACCGGCTGGTCGCTCCCTACGACGCGATGCTGAAGAAGAACACGGCCGCGGCCGCGTACTTCGAGGCCCAACCGGCGTCGTACCGGCGCGCCATGATTTGGTGGGTGATCTCGGCGAAACAGGAGGAAACGCGCGCCCGCCGGGTTGCGATGCTGGTGGATCTCTCCGCGCGTGGTGAGCGGCATCCGCAGTTCACGAAGTGGACGCCGAAGCGCTTGCGATAGCCAGATCTTCCAACACGAAGGGCACGAAGGGCACGAAGGGTAGATTCGCTACTCAAATTGCTGCTTTTTCGGTCTGGCCCGATCCTTGCTGTCTCTACTCTGGTTAGGGTGGGAGGCATAAGGATGGCGAAGAAACTGTGGTCCGTCGCAATGGTCGTGCTCGTCGCTGGATGCGCCAGGCAGCCTGAAGTCGAGAAGGTGCCGGTCGGGACGGACGTGCAGCTGACCCGCGAGGATGGCGGCGTGGTCGCGGGGACCCTGAAGGCCAGGGACGAAGAGAGCGTCAAGGTCGACACCGGCCGGGTCACGCGCACGGTACCGAAGGATCAGATCGCCGATGTGCAAGTGGTGGATCGTTCCACCGACGCGAAGCCCGCGGTGCTGCCAGCGATCGCCAGATTTCGCGAGTACACCGTGCCCGAAGGCACCCGTTTGTCGCTCGAAATGGAGTCGAGTGTGAGCTCGGAAACGAGCCGCGCTGAGGATCCGGTCGAGGCGCGTCTGGAGTCGCCGATCCGAATCGACGGCGTCGAGGTGCTGCCCGCCGGTGCAAGAGTGCTCGGCGAAGTCGCGACCGTGCAGGATGCCGGTAAGGTGAAAGGGCGCGCGAGCATTTCATTTCGCTTCACGCGGATCGTCGCCGGCGACGAGTCCTACGCGATCTCGGCGCCGTTCGCGATGACCGCGCCGTCCACGAAGAAACAGGACGCGCAGAAGATTGGCATCCCCGCCGCCGGTGGCGCCATCATCGGCGCGATCATCGGCGGCAAGAAGGGCGCCGCGATTGGCGCGGCCGTCGGCGGCGGCGCCGGCACGGCCAACGTCCTGCTGACCGAAGGCAAAGACGTGGCCATCGGCCGCGGCGCGACGATCGCGGTCACGCTGCAGAACCCGATCGATGTGAGGGTGCCGATTCGGTAGTCAGAAAAACCTTCACCGTAAAGACGTGAAGACATGAAGGAACCACGCGACCTTCGACGTCCTTTGGCGCTGCCTGGCGTCGCCGGCGGCTGAGCCGCCGGCGGCCCGTGGGCATCGGGTCAAGACGCCAGGCTTCGCATCTTCAGTCCTTCATGTTGAGGTTTTCGTGACACGAAGCGGGACTGTGATCTAGCGTCGCCCGCGTTCAACCACCTGCGCCGCCAGCAGTCCCGGCAACCCGGTCAATCCGCCGCCCGGATGAACGCCGGCGCTGGCGAGATACAGGCCGGTGACGGGCGTGCGGTACTGCGACCAGCCGAGCAGCGGCCGCGCGATCCAGGACTGATCGATGGCCGGCTCGCCATGAAAGATGTGTCCGCCGCTCATCCCCCAGCCCCGCTCCAGATCTTCCGGTGTGAGGATCTCACGATCGACGATCAGCGCCTTGAGGCCGGGCATGTGGGGTTCGAGCACCCGCAGCACCGACTGGTACAACGCATCCTTCTTGTCCGCCCACTGGGCGCTCCGGAGGTGTCGCGGCGCGTAGTGCGCGCAGATCGACATCACGTGGCCCTCGTCGGCCAGGCTCGAGTCCGTCATCGTCGGCACCGACACCTCGAGCCACGGCTCGGCGGAGATCTCACCGTACTTCGTGGCGTCGAATGCGCGCTCCAGGTACGCGATGTCCGGCGCCACCAGCAATCTTCCTCGAAGCGGCAACGGGTCGCCTTCGAGCTCGCTCAGGACCGGCGGTCCGCTCAAGGCGAGATTGACTTTCGCCGTGACGCCGCGTGCGCGGATCCGGCTCGCCCGTTCGCGGAGTGATGGCGGCAGCTCCACAGGATCGACGAGCGCCGTCAAGGTGCGCTTCGGATCGATGGCGGCGATGATCGTCGTGGCCGCCAGCTCATCGCCGTTCTCGAGCACGACGCCGGTGGCGACGCCGCCGCGGCTGAGAATCCGCGCGACGCGCGCACCGGTGCGGATCGTGGCGCCGGCCCGTTCGGCGACTTTGGCGACCGCATTGGCCAGAGCCCCCGGCCCCCCCTTCACGGTGGCGCCGCTGCCGAGCGGATACGGATCGAGGCCGAGCCGTTGCAGGAGCATGCCGCCGGTGCCGGCGGACATCGGACCGACTGGATTGCCGAAGATGGCCTGCGCGGCCAGCGCGGCGCGGAGCAGCTCGCTGCCGAACCACTCGGCTGCGAGATCGGCGACCGGCATCGGCACCCAGCGGAGGACCCGCGCGAGATCGCGGCGGCCCAGCGAGCGAGCGGTCCGGGCCAGCCGGATGAGCTGCCACCAGTCGCGTGCGGTGGCGTCGTCGATTGACGGCGGGGCGCGCCGGCTGGTTCTTGCCGCGATCGCCCCTATCTTGTGAGCCAGCTTCAGGAACTCGCTCCACCGCACGGCGTCATCTGGCGAAACGCGATTGATGGCGCCGGCCGTCAACACCGGATCACGGTGAAACACGATCGACTGTCCATTCCGGCCGAGCGTTGTCAGCGCCGGATCGGTCAACTTGAGCTCGAGTCCCGCGCGATCGAGATGGAGGGCCCGGATGACGTCGCGGCTGACGGGACCGAGCGAATGGCTGAGCGTCGGCACCCGATAGCCCGGCACGAACTCCGTGGTGATCGCCGCGCCCCCTACGGCCTGGCGCTGTTCGAGAATCGTGACGGACCGCTTGCGTCTGGCCAGATACGCGCCCGCCACCAGGCCGTTCAGGCCGCCGCCGATGACGATGACGTCAGACAAGGGTCATGACTCTGGCCGCGGCGTTGCGTCCGGGCGCGGCCATGATGCCGCCGCCGGGATGGGTGGCCGATCCGCACAGAAACAGTCGCTTGATGGGCGTACGATAGTCGGCCCAACCCGGAACGGGACGAAGGAAAAACAGCTGCTCGAGCGTCAGTTCTCCCTGGAAGATGTTGCCTTCCGACAATCCGAAATCCCGCTCGATGTCGAGCGGCGTGAGGACCTGCCGGTGCAGGATGTGCTTCTTGAAGCCCGGCGCGTACTGACTGATCGTGTCGAGGACGGTGTCACCGAACGAGTCGCGCAGGTCGTCCCAGGTCGCGGCCGTCCCGTCCGGCAGCGTTTCCTTCAGATCGTACGGCGCGGTACTGCACGAAGCACGACATGACGTGCTTGCCGGGAGGTGCGACCGATGGATCGGTCAGGCTCGGAATCACGATGTCGATATATGGCTGGCGGGAGTACCTGCCGTATTTCGCCTCGTCGTAGGCTCGCTCCATGTAGTCGACGCTGGGCGAAATCGAAATCGCGCCGCGCAGATGGGCCCCGAATCCCGGGAGGCACGTGAAGTTCGGCAGTCCGTCGAGCGCGAAGTTGACCTTGGCGGACGAGCCACGGAACTTGTAGCGGCGGATGTCGTCGACGAACTCGCCGGGGAGGTGTTCGGCGCCAACCATTTTCATGAACGTCTGGCGCGGGTCCAGGCTCGACAAGATGGCGGACGCCATGTGGTAGTCGCCATTCTCCAGGACGACGCCAGTCGCCTCGCCGCCGCTGACCAGAATGTGGCGTACCGGCGCCTCGAGGCGGATCTCGGCGCCGGCCGCGGTCGCCGCCGCGGCGATCGATTCGGACACCCGGCCGGTTCCACCTTTCGACAGTCCCCACGATCGGAACGCGCCGTCGATATCGCCCATGTAGTGATGGAGCAGCACGTACGACGTGCCCGGCGATCGGACGCCCAGAAAGGTCCCGATGATGCCCGATGCGGCCATCGTCGCCTTGAGGACGTCGGTCTCGAACCACTGATCGAGAAAATCGACCGCGCTCATCGTCAGCAATTGCAGCTGATGGTGACGGTCCTGCTCGGGCAGCTTGCGAAAACGCTGCGCCAGATCGCCGAGCGCGCCCAGATCACGCATCCGCATCGAGAACGGATTGGGAGGCGTCATCGCGAGGATGTCCTTCGCGAAGCGACCCATCTCGACCATCGCGCGCCCGTACTCGTCGTAGACCTCGGCGTCGCGCCGTGAATGTCTGGCGATCTCGCGGAACGTCCGGCCGTGGTCGTTCATTCGCCACAGATAGTCGCCGCTCGGCATCGGCGTGAACGTCCCGTCGAGCGGAAGAATCTCGAGCCCGTGTGACGCGAGCTTCAGCTCCCGGATGATCTCCGGCCTGAGCAGCGAGACGACATACGAACAGACCGAGTACTTGAACCCCGGGAAGATTTCTTCGGTCACTGCCGCGCCGCCAAGGACGTGGCGCCGTTCGAGGACGAGCACCCGGCGCCCGGCTCGTGCCAGATAGGCGGCAGCCGTCAGGCCGTTGTGGCCCGCCCCGATCACAATCGCGTCGTATTTGCCGGGCAAGAGATCATTCTAATCTGACGGCAGGTGTCTATAATCCTCAGATGCCTGTCGGGACGCCGTTTCATTCCCGCACGCTGCCCCTTTGCGAGAGCCTGAACTACCGCGACTGGGCCGGCTATTACGCGCCGAGCTCGTACGAGCCGCTGCACGAGCACGAGTACAACGCGATCCGCAATGCCGCGGCGCTGATCGACGTGTCGCCGCTCTTCAAGTACTCTGATCACCGGACGCGACGCCGTGAAGCTGGTCGACCGCGTCATCACCCGGAATGCGCAGAAGCTGCAGCCTGGACAGGTCATCTACACGCCGTGGTGCAACGAGCACGGGCATGTGGTGGACGACGGGACGGTCAGCCGGCTGGCGGAGGATCGATTCCGCTGGACCGCCGCAGAACCCAATTTGCACTGGATTGGCGCCCAGACGTCCGGCCTTGACGTCAAGATCGAGGACATTTCGGAACAGGTCGCCGCGCTGGCCATCCAGGGGCCGACGTCGGCCGCCCTGCTCAGCGCCGCGGCCGAGGCCGATCTCAGCGGCCTCAAGTATTTTCGCGTGATGTCCGGCCGGATTGCCGGCAAGCCCGTCGAAATCTCCAGAACCGGATACACAGGCGACCTCGGCTATGAAGTGTGGATGGGGCGAGAGGACGCTGGCGCGGTGTGGGACGCGTTGGCACGGGTGGGGCCGGCCTATCGGCTGAGGCCGACCGGGCTGCTGGCGTTGGATGTCGCGCGCATCGAAGCGGGGTTGCTCTTGATCGACGTGGATTTCTTCAGCGCACGCAAGGCGTTGACGGCCTCGCAAGTGTATTCGCCGTTCGAAATGGGGCTGGATCGGCTCGTGGACCTCGACAAGGATGCGTTTATCGGATGGCGCGCGCTCGCCGCCGAGCGCCGTCGCGGTCCGGCCCGTCGAATCGTCGGCCTCGCCGTCGACTGGCCGGATGTCGAAGTGCTCTACGAGGCCGTCGGGCTTCCACCGCTCGCGATCGCGACGGCGTCGCGTGTCGCCGGTGCCGGTGTTCGCGGGCAGTCGTCAGATTGGGCGGATGACGTCATCGACGTGGTCGCCTGTGCTGAAGCAGATGATCGGCCTGGCGACGGTCGAGGCGGCGTTTTCCGGTCAGGGCTCGAGGCTCGAGGTCGAGCACACGGTCGACGCGGTCAGACACCTGGTCGGCGCGCGGATCGTCCCAACGCCGTTTTTCAATCCGAAACGCAAGGTCGCGCTCCCACCGCTCATCCCAGCGTAAGCACATGGCGACCACCGCCCTCGTCCTGCCGGCAGAGCGCCTGTCGCGGCATCGTTTGTGGGACGCGTGCTTCGTCTCGCTCTCGCTCGTCCACGCGCTGGTCATCGTGTTGTTCCCGTCGATCCTGACGATTGCGATCGGCCTCTGGTGGAACGCCAACACCATCGCTCACAATTTCATCCATCGTCCGTTCTTTCGACGTGCCGGTCTTCGTCGCGCGTACTCGGCATATCTCACGCTGCTGCTGGGGCTCCCCCAGAGCGTGTGGCGCCGCCGGCACCTGTTGCATCACGCGGGGCTAGGACTCCCGGAGTCGCTCGCGGTTTGGCGACTCCGGGAGTCTTTCATCGAAGTCACGCTCGTCGTTGCGCTCTGGTCCGCGATCGCGATCGCCTCGCCGCAGTTCTTCCTGACGGTGTATCTGCCCGGTTGGGCGATCGGCCTGACGCTCTGTCAGCTCCACGGCCATTACGAGCATGCGGGCGGGACGACCAGCCACTACGGGCGCCTGTACAACTGGTTGTTTTTCAACGACGGGTTCCACGTCGAGCATCATTTGCGGCCAACGGCGCACTGGACTGAGCTCGGCGCGGTGTCGAACGGCAGCGAGCGGGCGAGCCGGTGGCCAGCCGTGCTGCGCTGGTTGGACGCGTTCGGGCTCCACGGGCTCGAGCGGCGCGTGCTGCGTTCGCCTCGGCTGCAGCGCATGGTGCTGGCGGCGCATGCCCGCGCGATTCGCCGGCTGACCTCCGAGATCGGCCCGGTCGAACGCGCCACCATCATCGGCGGCGGCCTGTTTCCGCGCACGGCGCTGATCCTGCAGCAGATCTACCCGGCCGCGCAGATCACGATCGTCGACGCGGTCGCTGCCCATCTGGACGTCGCCCGACCGTTCGTCGAAGCCGTCCGTTTCGAGCAGCGCGCCTTCGTTCCGGGTTCAACGGAGCCGGCCGACCTCGTCGTCATTCCGCTCTCGTTCGACGGGGATCGCCGCGAGGTCGTCGCCCATCCTCCCGCGCGCGCGGTGCTGGTACACGACTGGATTTGGCATCCGGCCCCACGCAGCGCCGTCGTCGCCTGGTGGCTCCTCAAGCGCATCACCCTCGTGCTCCGGTGAGGGCGATCGGCCTCACGCTCGTCCTGATTCTCGCCAAGGTCCTGGTCCTCGCTGGTCGCGAGGTGACGTGGTCCTGGTGGTCGGTTCCCGCCTACTTCTGGCACGACGTCGCGGTCGGCGCGGCCTTCGGCCTCTTCGAGATCGTCGTCCGGCGTCAGTCGCTGGTGTCGATCGCGTACTACATGCTGGTCGTTTACGCCGCGCTGAACGTCCCGGTGTCACGAGCGCTTTCGTCGCCGCTGACGATGCCGATGTGGCGCGCTGCCGGCGGCCCTCTGCTCGATTCGGTCGCGTACTACGTGACGGCCGCCAACATCGGCGCCGTGCTCCTGTTGGTCGCCGTCGCTGTCGCCGTGGCCCGGATGTTCACGCACCCGACGCTACGTCTGCGCTCGGTGGTGGCCGCTGCTGCCGTCATCTTCATCGCCCTCGGGCTGATCGGCAGCCGCCGCGTCGCGACGCTCGGCCTCGAGCGGAATGCCGTCACCGCGCTCGTCACGACGATGACGCCCAGGATGGCGTCACGCGATCGCCAGGGCGACTGGAGGTCGAGCCCGTTTGCTGAGCGAAGCAGCAGTGATCTCTCGGCGATTCGCGGCGCCGCGTCGGGCATGAATGTCGTGCTGCTGCTGCTCGAGTCCACGGGCGCGCAGTACCTGGCCCCATATGGTGCGCCCGATGACCCGATGCCGAACCTGACGGCGCTGGCGCGCGGAAGCCTGTTGTTCGAAAACGCGTATGCCGTGTATCCGGAGAGCATCAAGGGCCTGTTCTCGACGCTCTGCGCACGCCCGCCGGCGTTCGACGTCGACGCCGAGACACACGCGCGGTCGCCGTGCACGCCGCTCACGCAGATCCTTGCCGGCGCGGGCTATCGCACGGCGCTCTTTCACTCGGGCCGCTTCACGTATCTCGGCATGGAAGCTGTGCTCGCGCAGCAGCGCTTCGACACCACCGCCGACGCCGGCGCCATCGGCGGAAACGTCCGATCGAGTTTCGGCGTCGAAGAACCGGCGACCGTTCAGCACATGTTGTCGTGGATCGACCAACTGCCGGCCGGCCAGCCCTTCTTTCTCGCCTACCTCCCGGCGGCTGGGCACCATCCCTACGCGTCGCCCGTCGCCGGGCCATTCGCAGGCGAGACCGACCTGGTGGCCTACAAGAACGCCCTGCACTACGGAGACGCCTCGCTCGGCGCGTTTCTCGACGGCTTTCGTCAACGCGGGCTCGATCGCCGAACGCTGTTCGTCGTCGTCGGCGACCACGGCGAAGCGTTTGGCCAGCACGACGGAAACTTCGGCCATTCGCTCTTCATCTTCGAGGAGAACATCAGAGTGCCGCTGTTCTTCGCGTGGCCGCCCGTCGCTGCTCCAGGCTCGGCGGGAGTACGAGTGGCGCGTCCGGCGAGCGCGATTGACGTGGCCCCGACCGTTCTGGACTTGCTGGGCCTTGACCCGTCGCCGTCTCACGACGGCGTCTCGCTGCTGCGGCCTCGCGAGCGGATGGCGCTCTTCTTCACCGACTACTCGCTCGGGTGGATCGGGCTTCGCGATGGCTGCTGGAAGCTGATCTTCGAGGTCGAGGCCAGGCGGGCCCGGCTCTACGACCTCTGTCGCGATCCGGGTGAGCGCGCCGATCTGGCAGCGCAGGAGCCCGAGCGGGTCGAGGTCTATCGCACGCGAGTGGAAGAGTGGGCGGGCGCTCGTCGAGCGGAAGTTACTTCGGCAGCGTCTGCAGCAGTGCGCTGACACACGGCGCCGTCGTCAGGAGCGCGCGCATCAGTCCGCCTCGTCCAGAACATCGACGACATAGCGATCGAATGCGTAGAGCAGGTCTTCGCGATTCGAATACGGGCCCGGCCGGTACGCCCGTGAGCTGATTCCGGCTTGCGCGAGCTCGCAGACGTGCCAGTCCTGCCGGTTGGTCATGTCCCAGAACGACGTCGCGTCCGCAAGGTCGAAGGTCGGGCGCGCTGCCTCAGCCGGATGGACCAGCCACTCGCAGACGATGCGGGTCTGGTTGGGAGCGCCGGGCCAGAGCGTGTGCGTCAGCACGTAGTCCGGATGGGGAGCGATCAGGAAGTTGGGGAAGACCGAGTAGTAGTACACGCGCCGGCGTTCCGATCCGTCCAGGCCTGGCAGCGGCTCGCGCGGAGACGTGCCGTCCATCGACATGGTCGCGATGCCGTCGTTGAGGTCCATCCGCCCGCCCATGTAGGTGGGCTGGAGCGGTTCGTTCTCACCGCTGAGGTAATGCGACAGTTTGTTCAGCGACGGATGGAGGGTCGGACAGTGCAGGCACTCGTTGTAGTTCTGCACGATCAACTTCCAGTTCGCCTTCACGTCGTAGACGACGCGATGCGCGACCACGAGGTCGGCCATGCCCCACGACGAGAACTTCCCGGGAAGCGACGCCAGTTGCGCACGGAGCGGCGGCGCGTCGTCGGACAGGCACACGAACACAAAGCCGTCCCAGGTGTCCGCCCGTGCCGCGCCGAGCGGGAAATCTTCCCTGCTGAATCCCGGCGAGCCGTCCATGTGCGGCGCGCCGATCAGGCGGCCGTCATAGTCGTACGTCCAGGCGTGATACGGGCACTGAATGGAGCCGGCGAACGTTCCTGACACTTCAGCGCACAACTGCGTGCCGCGGTGCCGGCAGACGTTGTAGAACGCGCCGACCCGGTCGGCATCGGTGCGGACGACGATCAGGCTGTCGCCGGCAATGTCGCAGGTGAGGTAGTCGCCGCGCCGGGGAATCTGCGACAGCCGGCCAACACCGACCCACATCCGCCGATAGAAGCGCTCGCGCTCACGTTCGAACACCGCGGCGTCGGCGTAGTAGCGCGCCGGCAAGGTGAAGGCCGTCTGCGGCAGCGTCGAGCGCGGTTTGAACGACACTGACGCCATGATACAACCCTCCAGACTTTCATCATGACGAGGCCCACGGATCCGCCGCCTCAGCTCCGCCGCGATCTCGGCAAGTGGGACCTCACCGCCATCGGCGTGAATCAGGTCATTGGCGGTGCCGTCTTCATCATGCCGGCGACGCTGGCCCTCCATCTCGGCGGGTTCAGCTGGATCGCGGTCGGCCTCGTCGGGATTCTCGCGATGATGATCGCGCTGAACTTCGCTGAAGCGAGCAGCCGCTTCGACGGCACCGGCGGCGCGTATCTCTATACCCGCGCGGCCTTCGGGCGATTTGTCAGCTTCGAAGTCGGCTGGATGCTCTGGGTCACCCGGGTCACGAGCTGGGCGTCGGTCATCAATGGCCTGACCGACGCGCTGAGTTACTACTGGCCGGCGATCGCGGCAGGCGTGCCGCGTCGAGTCGTGATCTCGGTCGTGATCCTCGCCATCATGGCCATCAACGTTCGCGGGATTCGCCAGAGCGCCACGATCGTCAATGTGCTGACGATCGGCAAGCTGCTGCCGCTGGTGGTGTTCATCGTCCTGGGCCTGCCGCACGTCGCGTTCGGCAATCTCGATCCGACGCTGTCGGCCAGTTGGACGCAGATCTCCACGGCGGCGCTGGCGCTGATCTTCGCCTACGGTGGCTACGAGGTGATTCCGGTGCCGGCCGGAGAGGCGCGGGATCCGAAGAAGATCGTGCCCTTCGCGATGATCGCGACGATCGTCATCGTGGCGATCGTCATGACGCTGGTGCAGGTCGTGGCGATCGGAACGCTTCCCACCCTCGCCTCGTCGCGGACGCCGCTGGCGGACGCGGCGTTCTTGTTCGTCGGCGCGTCGGGCGCACTGATGATGACGGCCGGCGCGGCGGTGTCGATGACCGGCAACAACGTCGGCCAGGCCCTTTCGGGCTCGCGCAACCTCTTCGCGCTCGCCGAACAGGGCGACCTGCCTCGTTGGTTCGGACACATCCATCCGCGCTACCGGACGCCGGACTTCGCGATCGTCTTCACGTCGCTCGTCGCGCTCGCGCTGGCGTTGACCGGGTCGTTCATCACGTTGGCGGCGACGAGCGCTCTCGCGCGGCTCCTCGTCTACAGCGGCACGTGCGCGTCGGTGCTGGCGCTGCGCCGTGAAAGCCGCGCGCCGTTCACGATTCCTCTCGGGCCGGTCGTCCCGGCGGCCGCGCTCATCGTGTCGATCGCCATTCTCTTTGGCGCCACGAGGCTCCAGCTTCAAGTCGGGGCGTGGTTCTTCGTGGCCGGCGCCGTTCTCTATGGAGTGACTGTATGGCGAAAACGCTGACGACCTTATCCATTGTCGTGCTGCTGTCTGCTGCTGCCGGCCGCCGCGGCCGCGCAGAAGCTCGTGATCCTGACCCGTCATGCCGAACGCGCTGATGCTGGAAAGGCCGAAGAGAAGGATCCACTGCTCTCGCAAGTTGGCGAGGCGCGCGCCGCGAAGCTGGCGCTCATGCTGGCCGACTCGGGCGTGAAAGCGATCTTCGCGACCGAGTTCAGGCGGACGCAGAACACGGCGAAGCCGCTGGCGACCAAGCTGGGCCTCACGGTCAACGTCGTGCCGGGCGCGGACACGACCGGCCTCGTCGCCCGTCTCAAGAAACAGCACGCGGCCGACGTCGTCTACATCGTCGGACATTCGGATACCGTCCCGGAAATCATCAAGGCGCTGGGCGGTCCCACCGTCACGATTCAGTCGACCGACTTCGACAATCTGTTCGTGCTCGTCCCGGCGACCGGTGCCTTCACGCGGATCCGGTTCACGGCGACGCCCGCGCCGACGCCCCAGGAACTGGCCGCGCTGTGGGACAAGGAGCACCTCTCGTCGCCGTTGACGCCGCTCGTCGGTCACGCCGAAGTTGCTGGACGGCTCAAGACGCTTGGCGAGGACAGCGATCTGTTCCGCTTCCGCCGCCTCGGCGAGTCGGGTGAAGGGCGGGCGATTTCGCTCGTCTCGTTCGGCAACGGCCCGTATCGCGGTGCTGCTGTGGTCGCAGATGCACGGTGACGAAGGCACGGCGACGTCGGCGCTGTTCGATCTGTACGCGTACGTGCACCGCCACCGTCGTGAGCCGCACGTGCAGCAACTCCTGAGCGCGCTCACGATACACACGCTACCGATGCTCAATCCAGACGGCGCCGAGCGCTGGCAGCGCCGGAACGCGCAGGGCCTCGACATCAACCGCGACGCGCTGCTGCTGCAGTCGCCGGAGGGCCGCATCCTCAAGGCGCTTCGCGACGAGCTCAACCCGAAGGTCGGGTTCAACCTGCACAATCAAAGCTGGTCGACGACGGCGGGCCGGCCGCCGCAGCCGGCGGCGATCTCGCTGCTGTCCGTGGCCTACGACGAGGCGCGGACGGTCAACGAGGGAAGGCTGCTGACGAAGCGGCTCGGCGCTGTCGTGCGCGATGCGCTCGAGCCGCTTCGCTGCGGGTCGCATGGGCCGATACGACGACAGTTTCGAAGTGCGCGCGTTCGGCGACAACGTCACGAAGTGGGGCACGCCGGTGCTGCTCATCGAGACCGGTCCCTGGCCGGACGAGCAGCCCGATCCCGCGCTCGTGCGCCTGAACTTTCTCGCGCTCGTGAGCGCGCTCGGCGCGCTCGCTGACGGCACCGTCGCGCTCGCCGATCCCGCGCGCTACGACACGCTGCCCGAGAACGAATCGTTCGGCTTCTACTACCTCATCAAGAATGTGACGATCAGGGTCGGCGCGGGCGTCCCGCCCTTCGTCGGGGACGTCGGCATCAGCGCGAATCGCCGCGTCCGTCTCGTCGAGGGCGAGCGCCGGCTGTTTCTCTCGGCCTCAGTCGGCGATCTGGGTGACCTGCGCACCTACGCGGGACTCTTCGAGATTGACGGCACCGGCAGGGTCCTGGCGCCGCTCGCGCCGGATGCGGCACCGGAGCGACCGTGACGATCGAGCCGATTACAGGAATGTTACAGGTTGGTAGCGCGGCGGACCTGATGCTTTTGGCGCCGGCGGGGACAGGTTATCGCGTCGAGCGCGTGTTTCTGGCACAAACCGAAGTCACGGCCAAGCCCGCCCGGTAGCAACCAGAAGCCCTCACGGTGTAGCATTTCTCCAGTGGACCAGACCCGCATCGTGGTGCCCGACGTCACGCGGCGAGAAGAAGACTCGACGGCCGAAGGGCGGACGCTCGACCGCATTACGGCCACTGCGCCGGACATCGAGGGCGTGTGGGCACGCGACGTCCGCGAAGGCGACTGGGTCGTTGTCCGCACCCGCAACTCCACCTACTCGCTGGCCTCAGTCGGCAACGGCCGCTATCACGTCGTCGGCGGCTGGTTCGCCGCCGAGCAGTGCAACAACTGCCGCGTGCGCGTTGTCGGCTGCACGTGGGGCGGCACCGCGATCCACACGGGTCTCGTCGCCGCGCCCGGCATGTTCCTCGAGTTCGACAACGGCGTCCGCACCACACGCATCCGCGAAGTGCGCCTCATGAGGGCAGGGGAGACCAGGCACTAGAGCAGTGCGGTGCAGGTTAGCCGCGGTGCAGCGTGCGCCGACGACCGTCGATGCCGCGAAAGACCGCGGCCCAGCAACCCGGTGCCGCAGCTACGTTCACGCACCCCGTCCCATATAATCGCCGCGCCTTCCTCCATGAGTGCTCCCACCCTGGATCGCGCGATTGGCCCGGTCGCGGCGACCCTGCTGGTCATCGGCGGCATCATCGGCTCCGGCATTTTTCTCACGACCGGCATCATGGCGGCGGCGTTGCCGTCGCCGACGCTGCTGCTGGTTGCCTGGGCGGCCGGCGGACTGTTCGCGCTCGCCGGCGCGCTCAGCTACGCGGAGCTCGCCGCGATGTATCCGCGGGCCGGCGGCGTGTATGTCTATCTCAAGGAAGCGTTCGGATCGCTCCCGGCGTTCCTCTATGGGTGGGCGATGCTGCTGATCGCGCTCTCCGGCGGGGTCGCCGCCGTCGCGGTCGGATTCGCCGACTACCTGAGCTACTTCATCCCGGCGTGGTCACACGCCCACGTGCTGATCACGGTGAGGGTTGGTGATTGGGCCTGGAGCCTCTCGGCCGGGCAGCTTGTCGCCGTGGGATCGATCGTTCTGCTTGGCGGCGTCAACTATCTTGGCGTCCGTTTCGGGGCCGGCACGAACGGCGTGCTGACGATTGCGAAGATTGCCGGGCTGGTGCTCCTGCCGATCTTCGCGCTGACCGCGGCGCGAGTCACACCGGCGTGGACGCCGATCGTGCCACCCGATCTCGGCTCGCCCCTGGTCGCCTTCGGCGTCGCGATGATTGCCGTGCTCTGGGCCAACGACGGTTTCTACTTTCTGACGTATTCGGCCGGCGAAGTCCGTGATCCGGCGCGCAATCTCCCGCGGGCATTGACGTTTGGCTTGTTGACCGTCATCGCCGTGTATCTCACGGTCAACGTCGCCTATCTCGTCGCGCTTCCGATCGACGAACTGGCCAGGACCTCGCGCGTCGCCGAACGCGCCGCGACGGCGCTCGTCGGCGCCGCCGGCGCCACGATCGTGTCCCTCACCGTCGTCGTCTCCACGCTCGGCTGCAACGCGGCCGCGATCCTCGGCGCCTCGCGGCTGCTTTACGCCATGGCCGCAGACGGCCTGTTCTTCAAGGCGGCGGCGCGGGTGCACCCGAAGCATCGCAGCCCGCACATCGCCATCCTCGGCCTCACGATCTGGTCGTCGCTCCTCGCGCTGTCCGGCAGCTATCAGCAACTGTTTACGTACGTCGTCTTCACCTCGGTGCTGTTCAGCCTCCTCGGCGGCCTCGCGCTGTTCCGGCTGCGCATCAGCCGGCCCGCGGCCGAGCGTCCCTACCGCGTCTGGGGCTATCCCGTCGTGCCCGCGCTGTTCGTCCTCGGCTCTCTGTTCGTCGTGATCAACACACTTCGCGAGCGCCCCTTCGAGTCGCTGGCCGGCCTCGGCTTGTTGGCGATCGGCTTCCCGGTGTATTTGTACTGGTCTAAATCTCCAAATCTCTCAAATCCCCAAATCCTCAAATTCCTAATGCACTTCACTTTCATCGGTGCCGGCGCTGTCGGCGGTTTCTACGGAGCTCTGCTGGCGCGGCAGGGGCATGACGTCAGTTTCGTCGCGCGCGGGTGCGCATCTCGAGGCGATCCGGCAGAACGGCCTCCGCGTCGTCGGACCGCTTGGCGACTTCACGGTCAAGACCCGCGCAGACAGCGATCCGGCGCGGCTCGGCCAGGCCGACGTCGTCGTGCTGGCCGTCAAGACCTACGACAATGCCACGGCCATCCCGCTGATCGTGCCGCTGATGGGCCCGCAGACGACCGTGCTGACGCTGCAGAACGGCGTCGACAGCGCAGAGGAGGTTGCGGCCGTTGTCGGAGAGTCGGCGACTATCGGCGGCTCGACCTACGTCGCGACGGCGATCGAGGGCCCGGGGCTGATCCGGCAAACCGGCAGCCATCGGAAGGTGGTGTTCGGCGAGTACTTCTCGCAGGCGGGTCGGGTCACCGAGCGCGTGCGCGCGATCGAAGAGGCCATGATCGGCGCCGGCATCCTCGCCGAGGCCGTCGCCGACGCGCGCGAGGCGATCTGGGAGAAGTTCACTTACCTCGCGCCGTTCGCCGCGTTCACCGGTGCGGCGCGGCTGCCGATCGGCCCGATCTGGTCTGACGACTACTGCCGCGCGCTCTTCGTCGATGCCGTCGAGGAAGTGGCGCGCGTGGGCCGGGCGCACGGCATCCGTCTGCCCGACGATCAGAAACAGCGCATCGAGGAGTACGCGGGCAAGCTGCCACCGAGCACGCGATCGTCGCTGCTCATCGACCTGTCACAGGGCAAGCGGATCGAGGTGGAAGCCCTGCAGGGCAGCGTCGTCCGCCGCGGTCGCGCCGTCGGCGTGCCAACGCCGATCATCGGCGCACTCTACGCGGCGCTCAAGCTGCACGCTCAGGGCAATGGGGCAATGGGGCAATGAGGCACATGAGGCAATGGGGGAAGCATGGCATGAAGGTTGTCATTGCCCCATTCACACATTGCCGCATTGCCTCATTGCTGCAACGCCGCTGTTCAGCGTGCGAAGCGCGATGACTGCAGCGTCACATCTGCTCTGGCCCACGCCTTGTCGAGCCGCTTCTGCACGATGTCTGCCTGCTCGGTCTTGCCCTGCGCTCTGAGGGCCTGAACGACGCCGACGAGTGACCAGCCGTTGTCGGGGAAGCGCTTCAAATCGTCCCAATACACGGTGGCGGCCTCGGCCGGCCGCCCGGCCTGCAGCAGCACGGCACCGAGGAGCTGGCGCGGCGGCAGCATGGTTTCCGACGGCTCGGTATAGACAAGTCCGTCTTCCAGGCGAACCGCGCGCTCGAGATGCGCGATCGCCGCGTCGTACTGGCTTCGCGCCGCCGCGATCTCTCCCGCGAGCATCGCCGGCGCGACGGCGAGCACCGCGGCGGCGGTGTTCGGCGAGAACAACGGCGAGTCGAGCGACTTGTCGCTGAGGATCTGACGGACGCGGTCGAGCTCCTTCTCGGCCTGGGCGAGCTCGTTCTTCCCGACGTAGGCCATGCCGCGCGCGAAGTGGTAGGTGCCGACGAGGAAAGGCGGGCCGTCGGCTGGCGCCGGTTCGCTCAACATCTCATCCCATCGGCCGAATCGAATGAGCGCGTAGTACGGCACGACCTTGAACGCGGCCAGCAGCGGCAACTGCTTCAGCGTCTCGGCATCGACTTTCGACGCGGTCTTTCTGGCGGCGTCGATCGCGAGCTTGCTCTGCCCGTCGAAGGTCGCCGCGAACCAGAGGAAATGCAGGTTGTGCGGGTAGTAGCCAAGCGGATACAGCCCCTGCGCGCGGCACTGCGTGATGTAGTCCTCGTCGGCCGCGATGGCCAGCTCGTTGCTCCTGATGGCGTCTGCGTACCGGCCGACGCGCTGATAAATGTGCGCCGGCATGTGCACGAGATGGCCAGCCGCCGGCGAAAGCGGCAGGAGCCGATCCGCAGCGAGCTCCGCCTTCTTCGGTTCCATCGATTCCATGAGGTGGATATAGAGGTGCAGCGCGCCTGGATGACGTGGGTTGCGGGCCATGACGCGCTCGATGATCGTCACCGCTTCAGCCACGCCCTCGTACGGCCGGCCATCGCGCATCCAGTAGCCCCAGGGCCGCAGATCCATCACCGACTCGACATAGAGCGTGGCGATGTCGTTGTCGGCCGGGAACTGCAGGTGCACCTTCTTCATCGCCGCCGCGTACGACTGATCCCTGGCGAGCCGATCTTCCGGCTTGCCGGTATACCGTTGAGCCAGGGCGTCGATGAGTGCGCGCTCGCGGAGCGACGCGCCGGCCTTGAGCGAGACGGCTTTCTGCATCGCCGCGTACGCCGGCGCCTCGTCGGTCGGCTCCATCGCGGCGTTGATGTTCGGGCCGAGCACGAGCGCCTGCCCCCACTGGGCCATCGCGAGATTCGGATCCAGCCGCGCGGCTTCGCGGAAGGCGCGGCCTGCCTCTGCGTGGTTGAACGCGTACGACAGATTCAGGCCCTGGTTGATGAACAACTGCGCGCGCGGGCTCTTCGTCGAGACCGGAAACACGTGCGTGCCAAGCTTCTGCAAACGCGGTGCGAGCTGGCCGGTCGGCGACGCCTGCATGAGCTCCGTCGCTGAGGCCACGTAGTGTTTGTGCCCGCCCGTCTGTGCCTGTGGCGCGACCGAGGACTGCGCGATCAGGGCCCCGCCGACCGCGACGGCCATCGCCGTTTTCACTTTCATGAACCGCTCCAGGAGCGCTGTCACGATGCGGGTGTTGGACATGGGCCAATTCTAGCCACAAGTCACGGAAGGATTTGCCCCCTGGCCCTCAGGTTGGTTCAAAATACTCCTGCCCGTGCTTCCTGACAAATCTCCAATCGAGCGTGGGCGTGTGCTCGTCACGCGGGCCGGCCTCAGCGTCATTACGGCCCTCTTTCTGATCGGCTTGATCGTCGCGGGCGCAGGCTGGCCGGATCGGGCCACGCCGTTGTTTCTCAGCGGGTCGATCCTGCTCGTCCTGATGCCCGTCATCGGCATTGCCGCGGCGCTGGCCGAAGAAATACGGCGCCGCGAGTGGTTGTTTGCGATGGCCGCAGGCATCGTGCTCATCTTCATCGGCTTCAGTTTCGGCGTGAAGCTGGTGTGGGGATGAGCGGCTCGTGACCGCGACCATGCTCATCACGCTGATGGCCGGTGCCGCGGCCGGCCTCCTCGGCTCGGTACTCGGCATCGGCGGCGGCGTGTTCCTGGTGCCGGTGTTGAACAAGGTGCTGGCGCTGCCGTTTCTGGCCGCGGCGGCAGTCAGCCTGGTGTCGGTCATCGGCACGTCGACCGCCGTGTCGATTCTTCCCGCCACCCGGCCGCTGCTGAATCTGCGCCTGGCGATCGTGCTCCTGCTCGCGTCGGTCATCGGCGCGATGACGTCGGCGCGCGCGCTCGCGGCTGGACTCATCTCGACCGGCGCCTCCGAGCGGGTATTCGGTGTGACCGCGGTGTTCATCGCGATCGTCATGTTTCAGCGCCTGGACCGGCGCAATGTGATCGCGGACGCCACCACACCCGTAGGCGTCCTCGGCGGGCGCTTTCACGATCACGACACCGGCGTCGTCGTTTCCTATCGTCTGCGCCGCGTGCCGCTTGCCGTCGCCTCCGCCGGCGTCGCCGGCGTCGTTTCGACACTCGCCGGCATCGGTGGCGGCATCCTGATCGTTCCCGCTCTCAACTCATGGTGCGGCGTTCCGCTTCGCGCGGCTGCCGCGACGAGTGCCTTCATGATCGGCGTGACCGCGATTCCCGGCGTGATCGAGCACTACGCGCTCGGGCACCTCACGAACCTCGAGCTCGTCGCTGCCTCCGTGCTCGGTGTCCTCGCCGGCTCGCGCGGCGGCACCTGGCTCAGCGGACGAGTGCCGGTCAAGTGGCTCAAAGTGATCATGGCGGGGCTGTTGGGGGTAGTGGGGGTTGAGTATCTGATCCTCTAGGTTCCGGGGGTTCCGGGGTTCCGCGGTTCGCTTCATTGTTCACCGGTCGGGTTCCTGAAGCCGCAGAACTCCAGAACCGAGACCCGAGAACCCCGAGAACCTCCGGAACCCTCGGAACCCGGAACCCCGGAACCAGCGGGTAACTAGTCCACCCATTCCGTCGTATCCCGTGTCTAAGTCCCTATGCCGCTGAAACCCGCCGTGCTGGCGATTGCCGTCACCGTGGCGGCAGCTGCCCTCGCGGCTCAGGCGCAGGCGCCGGTGCGATTCGCACCTGAGCCGGCTTTGCCAACCGCTTCGTGGATTACCGGCCAGATGGTTGACGGTTCGACGGGCAAGCCGCTCACCGACGTCGTCGTCTCGCTCAACATCATGCCGCCCAGCGTCGAAGCGACGTCGCGTCAGCAGCGTGTGATGGTTGACGGCGACGGTCAGTTTTTCTTTGGAGGCCTCGCGGCGGGGAGCTACACAATCAGTGCCGTGAAGCCGGGGTATCTCCGCGGCGCCTATGGGTCGCCCCGATGGGAACGAGGCCCACCCTCGCCGTGGGCGCAAATCGTCGTGAAGGCCGGCGAGTCGCGGCCGCCGGTGAAGATTACGATGTGGCGGCCGGCCACGATCAGCGGCACGGTCACCGACGAGCGCGACGAGCCAGTCGTTGGCGTCGCCGTGCGTGCGTTTTCGCGGACCAGTCAGATCGTCGGCGCGAGATTCGCCAGCGTCGGGAATCTCGGGACCACCGACGATCGGGGCGCCTACCGCATCACGGGCCTGATTCCGGGCCAGTATCTCGTCGCCGTCGTTTCCATCGCCGCGACCTTCCAGCCCGGTGGGCTCGCGAGTGCGCTCGAGGCGACGAAAGATCCGCAACTTCGGGGCGAGGTGACGATGGTGAGCCCTGAGCTCTCGATCGTCGGGAGTGCCGCCAATCAACAGTTCGGCGACGTAGTGCTGTTGACGCAGGGCAACATGCCGATTCCTCCAGCACCCGCAGCGGGCCGTCGCATCCAGATCTACCCAACCACGTTCTATCCTGGCGCGGCGGTGGCGACCGCGGCCGACACCCTCGCCGTCCACTCAGGCGACGATCGCACTGGCGTGAACATTCAACTCAAACCGGTCCCAACCGTACGAATCAGCGGCCGGCTCAACCTACCCGACTCGATCGCTGGACCCAAAGCGGTTCGTCTCGTCCCAGTCGGCCTCGCCGGTATGATCGCCGAGTCGCGGCTTGAGACGGCCACCGCGCTGAGCGCTGCCGACGGTACGTTCACATTTCTCGGTGTGCCTGCCGGTCAATACCTGCTGCGCGTGACGACCCCGATGCCTCCCGCCGGTGGCAACGCGCCAGCGCTGCCGAACTCGGCGCCGTTGATGTGGGCCGTCGAGCCGCTCAGCGTGGCCGACACGGATATCGCCGATCTCAGCATCACGCTTCGTCCGGGCGTCGACGTCAGCGGGCGCGTCGAGTTCCGCGCCGATAACCCCGGACAAATCGAAGGCTATCCAATGTCCATCTGGCCCGCCGACGGCGGACCGGATCGCGCCACGGCGGAGTTCGATGCGCAGGGCACGGGGATGTTTCGCGCTCGCATTGTTCCCGGCCGCTACTTCTTCGTGGCTGATACCCCCTGGTTCGTTGTGGCCGTCAGATACAACGGACAGGACGTCTCCGACACCGCGGTAGACGTGAAAGGTGACGCCGTTTCTGGGATCGCCGTGATTCTCAGCCGCGAGTCAACCCGTCTGAGCGGCACCGTGCAGCGTGCACAGGGCGCCGCCGCGAGCGAGGCGTCGGTATTCGTCTTTCCGGTGAACCGCGACAACTGGTCGGGCACTGGCCTGACGCGCAGACGCCTCGTGCGACAAATCACGAGCGATGCCGGAGCGTTCGAGGTTCGCAATCTGCCGCCCGGCGACTATTTCCTCGTCGCGGTCGAGGAACCGACGCCGCTCGATTGGCCGGATCCGAAGACGATCGAGGCGTTGAGCAGGATCGCAACGCGAATCACCCTGACCGAAAACGAGCAGCGAACGATGCCGCTCGTATTGAGACAGATCCGATGAGGGTCAGCATCATTGCCGCGATCCTGATCCTCTGTACGCCTTCCTACACGTCGGCGCAGGCGCGTGACGCTATCACCACGCCGCGCATCGGGTCCGGTGCTGTTGCCGGCGTCGTGCTGGTCGATGAACCGGGGACGCCGCCGGCTCGACGCGCTCGAGTGACCTTGAACACGCCCGATCGCCGCGACGCGGGCATGACGGCGACCACTGACGATGCTGGCGCCTTCGCGTTTGTCGGTGTGCCTGTCGGCCGCTACCTGATTCAGGCGTCGAAGGCTGGTTACCTGACGACGGATTTTGGCGCGAAGCGTGCGGAGCGGCCTGGCACACCCGTCGTCCTCAAGGATGGCGAGCGACTCAGTGGCCTCACCATGAGACTGACGCGCGGCGGCGTCATTTCGGGCACGATCTTCGATCAGAACGGACGTCCGCTCCCGGACGCTGCGGTGGTAGTTCTCAAATATTCTTGGTCAGCATTCGGCGAGCGCACGCTCGGACAGTTCAATCGTGGCGGGAGTGGCGTCACCGACGATCGCGGGATGTATCGCGCCTGGGGATTGCCGCCCGGCGAGTATGTCGTGCGCGCGACGATTCAGCTGACCTCCGCGCCGCCCGGTGCGCTGAACGTTGCCGCCGATTTCCGTCCCATCAGTGCCGAGGAGATGCGCAGAGTCTTGTCGTCAACCGGGCGGGGAAGTGGCGCAGGCAGTCGAGACGCCAGCGACACACCGACGGTGCCGTCTGCGCGGCCGGTAACCTACGCTCCTGTCTACTTCCGTAGCGCCGTCGATCTCGACGCGGCGACGACGATCACGTTGGGGCCTGGCGAGGAGCGGAGCGGGCTCGACTTTCATGTGCAGCCAGTGCCCACCGCGACCATCAGCGGCACCGTCACCGGGCCAGCCGGTACCCCCGCGCTGCCGATTCTGGTCACACTGCAACAGGGTGGCAAGTCGGGCCTGCTCTTGGGCGCCACCGGTGGACGCGGCGGACCGGCTACCCGCGTGGCCGCCGACGGCAGCTTCGCGCTCTCCGGAATAGCCCCCGGTCAGTACACACTGATCGCGCGGCCGCCGCCGATCGCTCGTGGCGTGCCTGGTGCCGTGCCTGGCGGTCCATCCGCCGCTTCTCTCAGCACAATGTGGGCGCAGGCCGACATCACGATCGATGGCCGCGATGCGAGTGTCGCGCTGGATCTGCAGCCTGGTATGACCATCAGCGGCCGTCTCGTCTTCGAGGGCAGCGCGCCGCGGCCAACGAACTTGACCGGGTATCGCATCGTCCTCATTCCGCCCGGGAGCGGCGGCAACCTTGGCGCCGGCCCCGCCGGCGGACAAGTCGATGCCGATGGGCGGTTCACATTCACGGGCGTCACGCCGGGCGAGTACCGCGTGCTCCAGATGGGATCGCCGTCGGCGGGCGGTTGGAGTCTGAAGACCTCAATCGCGAACGGCCGCGACGCCTACGACACGGGATTGCGCGTTGTCGCTGGCGAAAACGTCGAGTGGACGTTGACCTACACCGACACGCCGACGCGGCTCGAGGGCGTGCTGCTCGATGCCAGAGGCGCTCCCGCTCCAGACTTCTTCATTGTCGCGTTCCCCACCAATCGATCGCAGTGGCTGCCCGGCTCTCGCCGCATCGCAACGCCGCGCCCTGCCAGCGACGGCAAGTACTCATCCTCGCTCCCGCCAGGCGAGTACTACGTCGCCGCGCTGACGGATCTCGAACCGGCGAATGGAACAATCGCGGCGTTTCTCGAGCAGTTGGTTGGATCGGCGATTCGCGTGACGCTCACTGACGGACAAGTGACGAGACAAGATCTCAGAATCAAATAGCAAACGAATAGAGCAAGAAGCTCAACGTGAAGGTTGTGAAGAAGAGCGACCATTTGGGTTTTGCTGGCCGCGTCAGATCGCGGGTCCACGCTTCTGGCCGCGCCACGGGACATCCGATTGCGAAGGACGTGAAGCGGCTCCCGCTGCATTTCTCGCCCGCAGTATGCAGTGCCCTCCGTTCACGACCTTTACCATCGAGGCAGCGTCAGTTCCGGAGGTTGGTCTTTCCAAAGAGCCTTCACGTCCTTCACGACTTCATGGTGAGGGTTTTTTCGTGATCTTGTAAGCCTCAGCTACCGGTCTCAGCGGCCGATCGAACCACAGCGGCCGCCGCGTTCCGTCCGGTCCCGGTGCGGGCCGTGTCTTCGACATCCACTCCTTGTAGAGCCGATGCGATTCGTCGGTGTCGACGACGACGTCGCCGTAGCGGTCGGCGTCGCCAGCCTTTTCGAGGCGCACCTTCTGATGCCAGCAGTGCATGCCGCTCACCGGATCTGGCTGCACCGGAAATGTCAGATTCTGGTGGACTCCGACTTCACTCCACCAGACGCGGCCGCTGTCGGGGTCGTCGCTCGTGAACGGTTGCACGCCGTGCACCTGGCGCATCGAATAGCGGCCGCCGTCGCGCGAGATCTTGACGAGTGCCGAGGACGCGCGGGCGCCGCCCTGATCCTCGTTCAACCGCCAGCGCCCGAGGTGGTGCGACATGCCAACGACGCCAGGGCGGAT
The DNA here is from genome assembly GCA_963816795.1 of uncultured Acidobacteriota bacterium. Taxonomy (GTDB): domain Bacteria; phylum Acidobacteriota; class Vicinamibacteria; order Vicinamibacterales; family SCN-69-37; genus CAWFLT01. The sequence continues at coordinate 598,774 of CAWFLT010000017.1, forward strand.
GCCTTCGGTGACCCACGCGCGGGTGACGAAATGTCCGATGCCCGTTCGCACCTTGACGAGATCGCCGGCGGCGAGATGCAGCTTGGCGGCGTCTTCCGGCGAGATCCACAGCGGGTTGTTGTGCGAGATCTCGTAGAGCCACTTCACTGGCGAGCGGGTGTGGATCAGCGTCGGGAGCCGGAAGTTCGGCAGCAGATCGAACTCGTCGGCCGAACGGTCGAGATCGCGCCAGTGCACGTGACCTGGCGTATAGCGAGGGATGGCGTGCTCGGGCCAGCCCCACTCGGCCAGCGTCGGTGAGTAGAACTCGAGCTTGCGCGACGGCGTGTTGAAGCCGGCGCGGCGGACGCCGTCGATGACGACCCCGCCGGTCTCGACCGGCTGTTCGTGCGCCTTGCTGTACGCGACGTCGTCGACCTTGAAAGCGCCATAGCGCCGCATGTACTGGAGCGGCGTCAGGTTTTCTTTCGCCGCGGCTTCGGGCAGGCCGGGCACCGAGTGCTCGAAGATCCAGCCGTAGTACTCGTCGATCGTGATCTGCTCTCCCGGACGGTACGGCGATTCGAAGTACTTGCGGATCCCGAGCGAGCCGTCGGGATCGATCTTCCAGGACAGCGCGATCCAGAATTCGGATTCCTCCCACACTTCGCCGGGATTGGCTTCGTACGTGTGATCGACCTTCTGGCCCTTCTTCTCGAGCGCGACGCGCCTGACGGGTTGCCGGAACCCGAGCCATCGGCCCGCGTGCGTCTCCTGGCTCATCGTGTCGTGGCGTTCTGTGCCAAGGCCCATCGGCAGGATGTAGTCGGCAAACCAGGCCGTCTCGCTCCAGATCGGCGTCAGCGCGATGTGCATGCCGATCTTCGATTCGTCCTGCAGGACGTCCATCCAGGTGAAGCCGTCGGGATTCGTCCAGAGCGGGTTGTAGACGCGCGTGAAGTACGTGTCGAGCCGGCCGCGGCCTTCTTTGAGGAAATGCGGGAGCAGAAAGCTCATCTCGAAGAAGGCGAGCGGGAACTCCTTCGGGAAGAGCAGTTCGTTCCAGTAGTCAGGCGGTGGCGGCGGGTTCGGATGCTTCGGAACGAACTTGTTCGTGTGGTGCAAGTTCACGCCGCCTGGCTCGCCAATCGCGCCCATCAGGACGACGAGCAGATAGAGCGAGCGGGTGATCTGCCAACCCCAGAGGTGCCCGGCCGTCGCGGCGCGCCAACCATGCGTTGAAAAGGCCGTGCCGGCGGACGCGATGGCGTCCGCGGTCTCAATGATCTTGGCCGCCGGGATGCCGGTTTCCGCTTCGGCATACTCGAGCGTGAAGGTCGCGTACTCCTGCTCGAACGCTTCTTCGAACGCCTCGTACGTCTTCGGCAGATCGGGCCGGCTGGCCTGCAGGTAGGCCTCCCAGTTGACCCACTTCCGCACGAATTCGCGATTGTATCGCCGCGTCTGCACGAGCCGCAGTGCGATCGCGAGAAACAGCGCGGCTTCGGTGCCGGGGTTGGCTGGCAACCAGAGGTCGGCTTTCGCCGACGTGTTGGACAGGCGCGGATCGATGACGATCAGTTTCGCGCCACGCGTCTTGCCTTCGATGATGCGTTGCGCGTGCGGATTGAAATAGTGGCCCGACTCGAGGTGCGAGGACAGCAGCAGAATCGTCTTCGCATTCGCATGATCCGGCGACGGCCGATCGGCGCCGGTCCAGAGAAAGTGGCCGAGGCGTGACGACGAAGAACACACGTTGGTGTGGCTGTTGTGCCCATCGACACCCCAGCACTGAAGCACGCGGTTCGCATAGCCGTCTTCGCCCGGGCGCCCGACGTGGTACATGAGCTCGTGCCGGCGATTCTCGAGGATGGCCCGGCGCATCCGTGCGCCGATGTCCTCGAGGACGGCGTCCCAGGAGACGCGCGCCCATTCGCCGCCGCCGCGCGCGCCAACGCGCTTGAGCGGGTAGAGAATGCGATCAGGATCTTCGAGCTGATTGGGCGTGACGACGCCCTTGGCGCAGGTCCGGCCCCGGCTGCCAGGATGCAGCGGGTTGCCTTCGATCTTCCGAACGTCGAGGGTTTCCTTGTCGACGTAGCTCAGGATCCCGCAGGCCGATTCGCAGTTGAAGCAGATGCTCGGAATGATCCAGTAGCGCCGGCGTTCCTTCTTCGGCCAGCTCTTCGACTCGAAGTCGACGTAGTCGTCCCAGTCTTTGGGATCGGGGTGGGTGCGGAAATCGCTCATCGCCAAGATCCGAAGAGCTCAGACACCACGGAGGCCACGGGGAAAGCACGGAGGTCACGGAGTTCTTTTTCGGAAAGGCTCTTCCAAAAAACCCTCCGGCCCCGTGTTCTCCGTGCTTCCTCCGTGAGCTCCGTGTTTGAGGCCTGTGTGACATTGCTTGGTTAACTGTTCGGTACCGATTGCCCCGCCTCGACCCAGACATATTCCCACGCGAGGCTGCCGGCCAGCGCGAAGCAGGCCGCGGGCACCAGCACCACGAGGGAAAAACTCAACGCGGACGCGAGACCAATCAGCAGCAACGGCGCCAGGCCGCCAAGGCCGAGCGCGCCCAGCCAGAAGAGGCGGCTGTAGACACCGGAGCGGACGGCGCGCACCGCGAGCTCGTGATTGAGCGTCGGGCTTGGCAGCAGCAGGTGTTCGAGGATCAAGATCGACACATGCGCCGCGGCGGAAAAGGCGAGCGTCAACGCCAGCGTCCGGATCGTTGCCGGCGCCCCGCCGGCGAGAACGGCTGAGAGGAGCATCGCCGCGCTCCCTTCGGCCGCCGCAAGGAGCACCAGGTCCACCGTGGAATGGGGTCCCTGCCAGAGGTCGCGCGCGAGGCCCTGGGCGAAGAGCAGCCCCGTATACGCGGTCGCGCCCAAGGCGACGATCATCGCAAACGGCGCCAGCCAGGATAGCGCGCTCGTCCAGCCAAGCAGGTAGAAGAAGACCCACATTCCCGCGATCGCGCCGTGCGCCGTCAGCAGGAACGCGCCGCGCGCCATCCACGACGTCCAGTTCGGACGGGTGAGGATGTAGAGGAACCGTTCAGGCCGCTCGAGATCGACGATGAGGACGGCGGCAGTCGCGATCGAGAACAGCACCGACACGAGCGGGCCGGCGAAACCGACGAGCGGCGTCCGGTCGCCCATCAGCCAAAGCACGGCCGAGAGGAACATCGCGCCCGTCGAGATGCCTTTCGTCAGCAGGTACAGGACGAGATCGATCCCCCAGGCCTTCTTGTGCGGCACGTCATAGTCGACGCGTGGATCGCCAGGGCGCAACGGATCCGGATCGGCCGCGCCGAGTGGCCGAAGATGGACCTCGCCTTCGCGAAACATGAACGGCCGCGCCGCAATCTCCGGCCGCATCGCGCTTTCGTCTGCGCCGAGATAGAAGACCTTCGGTCCGGTGCCTTTCTCCGGTTTGCGCACCATGAACGCCTCGCGCTGAACGATCTCGGCAACCTGGCTCTCTGGATCATCGAGATCCCCGAAGATCCGGCACTCGGTCGGACACACGCTCACGCAGGACGGCTGAAGCTGATTCTCGACGCGATTCGCGCAGAAGTTACACTTCTCCGCGGTTCGGGTGTTCGGATCGATGAACAGTTGGTCGTACGGACAGGCCACCATGCAGGCCCGGCAGCCGATGCACGAGTCGCCGTGCAGATCGACGATGCCGTCCCGCCGCCTGAAGAGCGCGCTGGTCGGGCAGATCTTCATGCACGGCGCTTCCTCGCACTGATTGCACAGCACCGGCAGGAACAACCGCTGGGTGTCGGGAAACGTGCCCTTTTCGACTGTCTTGACCCAGCAGCGGTTCGCACCTACTGGAATGTCGTGTTCCGCCTTACAGGCGATCGTGCACGCGTGGCAGCCGATGCATTTCCGAAGATCGATAACGAACCCGTAGTTGGGCACCGGGTGGGACTATAACAAGGCCAGGGGCCAAAGGCCCAGGAAAGGCAAAAGGCGAAAGCGCTAGGGCCGGACGTAGACGGTCGTGAGTGTGCGGTTGCCGCCGGGCAGGTAGTAGCCCAGAAGGCCGCTGCCGATCGGGAGCGCGGTGAGCGACAGGGCCATGAGCGTTTTCTCGTCCGTGCAACTGGTGCCGCATTGCTTATCCGCGAGAGTGAGCGCCGTCACAAAGCCGGCGAAAGCTCCGGCGCCGGTGCCAATGGCGGCGCCAAGGATTGAGCCACGGCGTCCGGTCCACTGCTTGATCTCGCGAATGGTCTCCCGTCCAAGCCTGTGTGTTGGCCGGTCCCTGGCGTCGAGGTCGACGATCGAAAGCCCGGTGTCGTCGACCGAAACGATCCGCACTCTCCGACTGGCGAACCCGGTCGCGTCGACGACGACCTCACGACCTTCGAGTCGCTTGAGCTCGGCCCAGTTTGTCCTGGTGTTCTGATCCGCTGCGGCCACGCCGGCTGGAAGTGCCCGGCGCAAGGCGTCGCGCGAGAATCGCGCCGGAGTACCGGCGTGCTCCTGCGCCGAGGCTGCCGCACTCGCGAAGATCCACACCGTTGCGAGACCCGAAATGAACAGCTTTCTCAAGGCGAATAGCCTCCTGCTTTTGTATGCGATCGATCGACCGAACCGGGCTCATCACTTGACCGCCGCCGGAACGCCGCCAGCGCAGCGGCCTTGCTCTGCTTGTCGATGAGCGGAAATCCTTCGAGAACGAGCTCGAACGTCCGCTCGTCGATCCCGTAGAGCCGTGCTACGGCCGCCTGCAGCGACGCCATCGTCCCGGCCGAGCACCCGGGATGAGAAAGCCGCTCGGCGAGCCGACCGATCCGGCGCTCGATAGCCATATTTTGCCACCGGGGCAATGGCAACTGCTCGATCAGGCTCGTCGTGACGTGGCCTCCCATCAGCAGCCGGACGATCGCGTTGACGACATACGAGTTGAGAACCCCACAAAGAAAATGCTGGTGGTCGTCCGGGAGCGGAGTGCGCAGGCAGAAGACGGTGTGGGTGGTGACGACGTTGGCGGGAAGAACTGCGGCGATGAGCGAGAGGCGGTTGCCGACGCCGGAAACGTCGCGGTAGGCGAGGCGCGGCCGCGTGAACCGTTCATCCCGAAGAAGATCGCGGGCCACACTTGCCGGCACGCGCGCGGTACAGCCGTTCACGTCCACCGTGAACGGATTGAGGTGCTTGCCCTCAATCACCGGCAATCCGGAGGGCCGAAAGTGACGGCGGTCTTCGGTGGCATTCAGTTCACGGCCGAACCGGAGCTGCCACCCATCCGCGGCGCCGGCGGCCGGGAACGCCGCAGTCAGCCGTTCGAGTAACTCGAGGTCGGCAAGGCGACGGATGTCCGGGATGCGCCCGGTTGGTCCGCCGACGGCACGCAACAACCGGCCGGAGAGACGGATTGGAAACGCCGCCGCCTCAGCATCGAGGCCGGCGTCCCCGTCGGGCAGGGCGGCAATCTCTTCGGCGGTGCGCACCCCGAAGCGCGCGCGCGCTTCGCGTGGCGGCCCGCCCGGGTTGGCGATCAGCACCATGAAGCGCAGGCCGCGATGAATGGGAAACAGTCCGGCGCTGTTGTCCAGACCCACGAGCGTGTCGACCGAATCGTGGCTGAACAGCCGCCGCCGAAGGGCTTCGGCGCCGTCGTCAGCGGCGAGACCCCAAGGCAGCACGAAGCCGACGCGACCTCCCTTGCGCACCAGCGACAGCGCCCGTTCGAGGAACGGCTGATAGAGGTTGACGTGTCCGCGGTCGCAGCCCGGGTACAAGCCGGACTCCCGCACGAAGCGGACCATCGCCGCCCGACGGACCGGCGTGGCCGCGTTCGATGGGCCGTCCCCCTCGTCTCTCAGCATCTCCCAGGGCGGATTGCCGATCACGGCGTCGAAGCCCGGCCGCGTCCGCGGCTGCCCAGTCTCGTCGTGAAACACATCGGCGAATTCGAGCGGCCAGTGAAACATCCCCAGCTGGACGGACTGCGTCCGCGCGATCGAGATCCAGCGGTCGAGATCGGCGCGCCGAATCGTCGCATCGGCTTTCAGCACGGCGTCGATGGCGGCGGCGAGCTCGGCGTCGGACGGCGGCGGAGCGGGCGCGTCCGCCTCATCCTGCGCCGGCCAGAACCAGCGTGCGCACCAGAGCGCGCAGGCGTTGCGCCACGGATCGAGCGGCGATCGAGCGCCGTTCAATCGGCGCCAGATCGCGGTCTTGCGATGCACCGATTCCACGTCGTCGTCACGGCGCTGCGTGAGCTCACTGAGGGGATGCGCAACCTCGCGCAGCGAGGCTTCGAGCCGGGCCGCTTCGAACAGCGGCAAGGTGCCGTCGCTGCGGCGCCGGCCCCGCCTTCGCCAGAGATCGTCAGGGGTTGTGCCGATCAGGCTGTTGCCGGTCCGCAGGCGATGATCGAGGAATCCCAGCGGCTTGCCGCGCGCGAGCGACGTGAGCCACAAGGACAGGCGAGCCAGTTGCACGGCGACCGGATTGACGTCAACGCCCGCCAGGCATTGTTCGGCAATCAGGCGGCGCACGTCGGCGCGCGCGTCGGCGTCGAGATCCGGCTCGGTGCAGCGCCCTTCTTCGACGAGCGCGCGTTCGTACGCGGCCGCCAGGTAGCGACATGCCGCGACGAGAAAGGCGCCGCTTCCCATCGCCGGATCGACGACGCGCAGTGCAAGAATCGCGTCGGCGGAGGCGCCGCGGACCAGCGGTCCGAGCGTTCGTCGAACGACGAACTCCGTGAGCGATCGCGGTGTGTAGAAGGTCCCCGTCCGTTTTCGTTGCCGGCCCTGTGCGCGCCACCTCGGTGTTCCGCTCGTTGTCGCCGGGCGTCCCGCCGGCCGATCTGAATCTGCGGGCGCCCGCGCGCGCACGACGTCCGCCGGGTCCAGATCGAGTACACGTTCGTAGACTGCGCCGAGCTGCTCCACGTCGAGGCCCGAGTACGCGATCTCTTCCCGGCCGCCTCGGCCGGGGCGAGTGCCCAGCGCGACGAGCGCATCCCGGACCGCCTGATCACGCAGCGCCGACGCGCGCGTGCCACGACGCGACCGTACCGGTGCCTCGAGCGTGGGCGCCGCGCTTCGGGCGAAAAGCCGGCCGTTGAACGGCCGGACAATCAGATCATCGATACGGCATCCACTTCGCGAGAGCCGCGTCACCGCCGCAAGGCTCTCCCAGAGGCCGGCCGGAGCGGCCGAGCCGGCGGCCGCGAGCCGGCAGAGCGTCGTCACCGCATAGGCCGACGAGTAGATTGGCTGATCGCGCGGCATCAGTTGGCGCGATTCCGCGAAGAGCAGGAAGAGAATCCGGTAGGCAACCGTCAGCGCTTCGTCGAACGCCGCTTCCGGATCGCGACGAGGGGCCGCGGCGCCGATTGAGGATCCAAGGGCCCCGAGCGCTCGAGCGACGCCGTGCTGGAGATCTTCGCGGACCCGATCCTGAAATCTGGCCGCGCCCGCGACGAGGCCGTCGAGACGGGAGCCCGGACCATCGAACGCCGACGCGTGCGCGATCAGCCAGAAGAATTGGAATCGGTCGTCTTCAAGCGCGTGTGGAAGCACGAAATCGGCGCTCCGGCGCACGGCACTCGCACGTGCATCGACGATCGAGACGAATGGCGGCGCGATCAGCAGGCACCAGTTCGTGCCGAACTGCCGGGCGACCGAGGAGACATCGCGCCACCTTGCGGAAGGCGACGACGCCCACGGGAGGATGAGGAGGCCCACCACCCCGCCCCCCGCAACCGACGTGAGTCGTGCCTCGACTTTGCCGCGCTCGAAGCGGACCGCGTTCGCACGGAATCCGAGCATTGCCGCAAGCGGCATCGCGACGAGATCGAACAGCGCATATTGTCCCGTCGCCGGGCCGCACGTCGCCTCAACGCTCCGCCACCACCGCCGAAGACGACGGCGTGCGGTGTCAATCGCCGATGGGGCAGCCAGCGTCAAGGTGCCTTCTTGAACCGCGGTGGCGAGGTAGCGTTCCGGCAGGAGTGAGCCGCCGACGCCGGCCGTGCCCATCATGGACGCGCGATCAAGACCAGGTCGAGTACCGGACGTCCGATGGCTAGTTGGCTCGCGCGATCGCGAGCTGCCGTCGCTTCAGCCGCATCGTCTCCGAGCCGGAGCCCCGCGAGCGTCGCGGCTTCGAACGCCTGCTGTTCACGCCGGTCGAACAATCCGGGCTGCGCTTCGGATGGAATCCAATCCCGCTCGAGCCGGGCGAAGAGCGCGCAGTCCCTGGCGGATTCCGTGGTGGCGGCGCGACGCATGAACCGGGCCGCACGCCTCGCACAGGCGGATCGGGAGAGGGCCGCCAGCCGCCGGCAGTGTGCGATCACCTCGCCGATGTCGATCGATATCGAGCCGTGGCTTCAGGGCGAGTGCGACGACGTGGCGCTCGACCACAGTGCCGGTCAGATCGATGACGGGCACGGTGAAGACGGCGAGTCCCGCCGTTCCGGGCGGCAGCCCCAGGCGCGCCAGCGAGCCGAGACGTGACCACGCCGCCGAGCCGCCCTCGCTGTCGTGGCGCCATCGCGCCACGAGCGATCGCGACGAACGCAGCCGGCGCGCCGCCACTCGGGCGTGCCGCTGCCACAGTCGACAGATCGAGACTGGCCGCGGCGGCGCCGCCACTTGCGCCATTGCGGCGTCATCGATCAGTGATGCAGCAATCGTGGGTTCGTCGGGCACTCCGATGTCGAGAAACGTGCCGTCGAAGACCTGACGCGCCGCCAGCGTCCGCCGCGCCAGGTTCGCCAGCAGCCCGGACTCGGCGCCATCCCGCGCGACGAGCAGCGTGGCGTGGACGCCGCGCGTCTGGCCAATCCGATCCACGCGGCCGATGCGCTGCTCGAGCCGCGCCGGATTCCATGGCAGTTCGATGCTGACGACCCAGCGCGCCCGCGACTGCAGATTGAGGCCTTGTCCGGCGACGTCGGTCGCGATCAGCACCGAGGCGGTGCCAGTCAAGAAACGTTGAAGCTGCTGTCGCCGCTCGAGAGGGGTCTGACCGCCATGAAGCACCGCGAGCGGACGCACTCGGGCCAGGCGGCGCTGAAGCAATTCGAGTGAGTGACGGAACTCCGTAAACACGACGACCGGCTCGCTCGTCCGGGCAAGGAGGGCGTCGAGGTGCGTGACTTTGCTTTCCACGCGTAGCGCCGGCTCGACGAGGTTTCGGATCCGCCGAAGCCACGAACGCTCGTGCGCGGCTGAGAGGCCGGAGGATGCCGTCAAGCCCGTGCGTTCGTCGTCGCCTGAGTCATCCTGCTCGGCGTCGAAAGCGAGCGTCGGCTGGAGCCATTCGAGATCCTCCCGATCCATCTCGCCGAGCCACGCCAACCGGCGATCGAGCGATCGCCCGAGCGCGGCCATCGTCGACAGCGCGCGCTTGCGAAGCACCGAAAGCAGCAGAAGTGCGGTCGCGCGGCCGGCGGCGCCGGCGGCACGCAACACCGCCGCCTCGAAAGCGCGAAGCGTCGCCAGCACGCGGTGCTCAGCCGGCGACAGTGTCACGCCCTGCCAGCGCACCAGCCGCCGCACTGGAAGCCGCACGTCCTGTCGTGACCGGCGGAAGATCGTCAGCCCGTCGCCATCGAGCGCTCCGAGCTCGATCAGCCGAGCGAACCGCGTCTCATCGCCGGAGTGAGGTGTGGCGGTGAGGAGCAGGCACCTGCGCGATCGGCTGAGCATTTCGTGACACGCCTGATGACGATCGGAATCGCCGCACACACCGTGCGCCTCGTCCACGACGGCGAGATCCCAGGGACGGGGCGGCAGGCTGTCCATCACGTGCGGCTGCTTGAGGTAGTCGAGCGAGGTGACGAAGACGCCCGGACGGTCCCAGGGGTTGGCGCCCCGAGCACGTGACCGTGCTGATTCTTCGAGCGCGCGCGCGTCGGCCCGCGCGGCCACGATACGAAAGCGGGCGTGGAGCTCCGCCGTCCACTGATCGGCGAGCGCGGCAGGCACGAGGACGAGGACGTGGGCTGCCGCATCGCGTCGCAGGAGCTCGGCGATCACGAGACCGGCCTGAATCGTCTTGCCCAGGCCGACGTCGTCGGCCACGAGCACGCGACGCGCGCCATGCAGGAACGCGAGTGCCGGCTCGAGTTGATGGGGGAGGATCGCAATATCGGCATCGACGACGCTGGCAAGCGTCCGCACGCCGTGCGCCCGCCCGATCAGCGCCGCGAGCCGTGCCACCGCCTGCTGCGGCCGTACACGCTTCAGACGATCGGATCGATTGATCGTGCCGGGCCGGTCGAACGGCGACAGGAACGTCAGCCGCCCGTCCCGGTTTGCGACGTCGAGACGGACGACGTGGCGGTCGCGGCGCACGCGCTCGATGCGCCAGCGCCGCTGTCGAATCCAGACGAGGTCCCCAGGTAACGGTAGCGTGTGCACAATCTGCGATCTCCACGCACGCCGCGCATTGCAGAAACTGCAATGTTCCTCTGGGGCTCCCAGAGACTACGAGCGTGCGTGTGGAGATCAAAGGCAAGGGAAGTACCAGGTTCCGGGGTTCGGCAGGTTGGCACCCAGCGCCGCCTGGCGGCGCTGGCCCGAGCGCGGGGGGTGGGGCCCCTGCGCCCTAAGAAAAGTTGGCCGGCTTATTTTATGGCGTGGGGCCCCACCCCCACGCCTCGGGCCGCGCGCCGCTCAAGCGGCGCGCGGGTGGCGGAACCCTCGGAACCCCGGAACCCTCAACCCACCAATCGACAGTACGTTGCTCCCAGATGCGCTTCGGCGTCGTCCCAGAACTCGGCGACCAGGGGATGGCGGTCGAGCGTGATCTGAACCATCCGGCGCTGCACGCCGTGGCCGCGGCCGTGGATGATTCGGAGGTCGCGCAGGCCGGCGGCGTGCGCGGCGCGGACGTACTCGTCGACGACGGAGGTCACGTCGCGGGGAGCGAACGTGTGAAGATCGAGCTCAGGCTCGATCGGAAGCCGGTGCACCATGCGTCGCCGTCACGCTGGTCGTGATGCCACCTCGCGCCGTGAAGGCGCCGGTGACTGTCATCTGGCGCGGCTGGCAGGCGCCGACCAGGTCGTCCAGAATCTGATTGGTCGCGGCCTCGTAGAAGATGCCCTGGCTGCGATACTCGAGGAGGTAGTACTTGAGCGACTTCAGCTCGATGCAGGTGCGATCGGGTGTATAGCGAATGATGATCTCGCCGAAGTCGGGGAGCCCGGTTTTCGGGCACATCGAGGTGAACTCCGGACAGCGGATTTCGATTTGATAGTCGCGTTCGGGCCGCGGGTTGGGAAAAGTCTCGATCGTGAACGCCATGTCCGTCATTCTAGTCAGCGATGCGTCCGAATGATTGACATCGTTTCCGGCACAAGGCTACGATACGCCCCGCTTTCCATTGTGAATGCCGCCTGGCCGCTCGCGCGCGGTGGCCCGGCGATTGTGTGACACGCGCGCCCCAGCCAGGGAGATGAAGGCATGGCAGACGCCCGGCGCATGGGCAAGATGGAGCTCTTCGCGCACTTCGCGGAAAAATTCGACATGAAGCGTACGTCCGTGCGCGATCTGTTCGAGGAACTGCTCCGCCTGTCCGAGAAAGAGCTGAAGCGATCCGGTGAGTTCGTGCTTCCGGGGATGTGCAAGCTCGTCGTCCAGCGCCGCAAAGCGCGCGAGGGCCGCAATCCCGCGACGGGCGAGCCGATCAAGATTCCGGCCAAGACCGTCGTGAAGGCCCGCATCGCCAAGCAGCTCAAGGACGCCGTCCTGCCGAGAAAGTAGCTCGTCGGTTCAGGCTCAATCTTCGAGGCCGCGCGGGCGGCAAGCGTCCGCACGAACGTCGTCGTGTGGTACCCGCGCTGCGCCAGGTCACGCGCGTCGGGGCCACGGACCCTTCGCGAGCTGCTCCTCGCCTTCAGCCCGGCCGTCGGCTCGCCTGGCATAGACTTGTCGGAATGGCCGATTCGTTCGACGTGGTCATCATCGGTTCCGGCACGGGCGGATACGTCGCCGCCATTCGCGCCGCACAACTTGGCCTCAAGACCGCCGTCGTCGAACGCCAGCCGTCGCTCGGCGGCACCTGCCTCAACTGGGGCTGCATCCCGACAAAAGCTCTCCTCGAACACGCCCACGCGTTGAAGATCGCTCAGGGCGCCGCCGACTGGGGTATCAGTTTCGGCAAGGGCGACGTCAAGCCGTCGATCGAGATGGCGCGCGTGCACGCGCGAAAGAACAAGATCGTGACCGGCCTCACCAAAGGCGTCGAGTTTCTCTTCAAGAAGAACAAGATCGAATGGGTGAAGGGCACCGGCCAGTTGCTCGGGAAGGGACGGGTCGACGTCACCGGCGACACGACGCGGGCCCTCGCCGCGCGTGAAATCGTCGTCGCCACCGGCTCGACGCCGCGGAGCGTGCCGGGCGTGGAGATCGACCGGAAGCACATCATCACCAGTGACGAGGCGATCCATCTCGCCGAGATTCCGAAGTCAATCGCGATCATGGGCAGCGGCGCGGTTGGCGTCGAGTTCGCCTCGATCTTTCATCGATTCGGCAGTGCGGTCACGCTCATCGAGCTCCTGCCGCGCATCGTGCCGAATGAGGACGAAGCCGTTTCCGCGGAACTGGAGAAATCGTTCAAGAAGCGCGGTATCACGATCAAAACCGCCACCAAGGTCACGTCTGCGAAGGTCGCCAGCGCAGGGGTGACGATCGAGATGCAGGGGCCTGACGGCAAGAGCGCACTCGTCGTCGTTGACAAGCTGCTCGTCGCCATCGGCCGCGGGCCTGTCACCGACGGGCTCGGCGCCGCTGAGGCCGGTCTGACGCTCGACCGTGGGTACGTCGTCGTCGATCCGCTCTTCCGGACCAATGTCCCGGGGATTTCAGCCATCGGCGATGTCATCACGCTCGGCACCGGCACGCATCCGCAGCTCGCGCATCTCTCGTCGGCGGAGGGCATCGTGCTCGCCGAGCGATTGGCCGGACAGGACGCGCGGCCGATCGACTACGACCAGGTGCCGGCGTGCACCTACTCCGATCCCGAGATCGGCAGCGTCGGTCTCACCGAGCAGGAAGCGATCGCTCGCGGCTTCGACGTTCGAGTCGGGACCTTTCCATTCGGCGTGCTTGGCCGCGCCAAGATGATGGGCGAGACCGAGGGTTTCGTGAAGATCGTGGCCGACAGGAAGTACGACGAGCTGCTCGGCGTCCACATGATCGGTTCACGCGCCACGGAACTCGTCGCTGAAGCCGCGGTCGCGTTGCGTCTGGAGTCGACGGTGGAGGAACTGATCCGCACGATGCACGCGCACCCGACGATGTCGGAGGCGATCGGCGAAGCCGCGCACGCGGTGCACGGCGCAGCAATTCACCTGTGAAGAGCGCAGAGGTCTTGTCCATGTCTACTGATGTCGTGATGCCCCAGATGGGCGAGTCGATTGCCGAAGGAACGGTGGTGCGCTGGATCAAGCGCGTCGGCGATGCCATCGACAAGGACGAGCCGCTGTTCGAGATCTCGACGGACAAGGTTGACGCCGAGATCCCTTCGCCGGATGCCGGCGTGCTGCTGGAGATCAAGGTCAAGGAAGGCGAGACCGTCCCCGTCAACAGCGTCGTCGCGGTGATTGGCGCGGTGGGGGAAAAACGAGCACGAGGACACGGAGAAAAGCTAGAGGGCACGGAGACGAACGAGGCCGTCGCCTCGCCGCCGGTGGCGTCCTCTCAGGGCGACGGGTCCGTTCAGGCGAGCCCGTCTACGCCGGCCGAGACGGCGGCGGCCGCAGCGGCCGCGGCCGGCGCGCCGGCGCCCGTTGTCAGCGGTCGCGGCAGCCGAGACCCTCGACGATCTGCGCCGGACGCGGTCGTCCCCGCTCGTCCGGAAGATCGCCAAAGAGCACGGCATCGACATCAGGCAACTGAACGGGACCGGTATCTCCGGCCGCGTGACGAAGAAGGACATCACGACGTTCATCGAGAGCGGCGGCCGCGCGCCAGCGGCCTCACCTGCGGCTCGTTCGGCGCAGGCGCCGGTCGCTCCGCCACCCGCCGGCGTTCAAGCCGGGCGAGAACGTGCGCATCGAGAAGATGGGCATCATGCGCAAGAAGATCGCCGAGCACATGGTGATGAGCGTGCACACGTCACCGCACGTGTACTCGGCGTACGAGGTGGACTTCGGCAAGATCGACAAGCTGCGCCTGGCGAAGAAGGCCGAGTACGAAGCCGCGGGGACCAAACTGACGTACACGGCGTTCATCGCCAAAGCGACGGTCGATACGATTCGCGAGTTTCCCTTCTCAAATGCGTCGCTCGACGGCGAGAACATCGTCTACAAGCGCGACATCAACCTCGGTATTGCGGTGGCGCTCGATTCCGGCCTGCTCGTGCCGGTGATCAGGAACGCCGACGAGAAGAACCTGCTCGGCTTGTGCCGCGCCATTCAGGATCTCGCGCATCGTGCGCGGACCAAGCAGCTCAAGCCCGAGGAAGTGCAGGGCGGCACCTTTACCATCACCAACCCGGGGATTTTCGGCGCGGTGTTCGGCCTGCCGATCATCAGTCAGCCACAGGTCGCCATCCTCGGCGTCGGCAGCGTCGACAAACGGGTTGTCGTCGTCGACGACATGATCGCTGTGCGGTCGATGTGCTATCTGACGCTCGGTTTCGATCACCGGCTCATCGACGGCGCGGACGCCGGCCGGTTCCTGCAGGCGCTCAAGAACCGGCTGCAGGACTTCGACGAGAGCTGGGTATGAACGTCCGGCGCCTCGGGCAAGTCGCGTACGACGAGGCGCTGAAGCTGCAGCAGGAACTGGTCGAGGATCGTCGCGCGGGCCGCATCGGCGACACGCTGCTGCTCCTCGAGCACCCGCCCGTCATCACGCTTGGCGCCAGGAATCGCGGCCGCCCGACCAACGTCATCGCCTCAGCCGCCGAGCTCGCGCACGCCGGCGTGACCGTCGTGGAAACTGGCCGTGGCGGCGACGTGACGTACCACGGTCCCGGCCAGCTCGTCGGGTATCCCATCTTCGACCTCCGTCCCGATCGTTGCGATGTCCACCGTTACGTGCGCGATCTGGAAGAAGCGTTGATCCGGGCGATCCGCACGTTCGGCATCGAGGCGGGGCGAGTGCCGGGGCTGACCGGTGTCTGGGTGGGTCCACCGGGCCGTGAGAGCAAGCTGGCCGCGATTGGCATCCGTATCAGCCGCTGGATCACCAGCCACGGATTCGCGTTGAACGTCGCGACCAACCTCGACCACTTCCAACTGATCGTGCCGTGCGGGATTGCGGACCGGGGTGTGACATCACTCGAGCACTTGCTGGGGCGCCGGCCCGAGATGTCGCAGGTCGAGGACGCCGTGTCCGAAGGCGTCGCGTCAGTGTTTGGCGCCGCGCTGCAGGCTGTTCAGTAGATCGGTCCGCTCCTGCGGACTGAGGGCCGGCACGACTCGTTGAAGGATGCGCCCGTGTCCCAGCTCGAGCGGCAGCATGACCGCCGCGCCGCTCACGCCCAGCTCGTCGCCAGGAATCGTGACCGCCTGATGGAGGCGGCGGGATCCTGCGAGGAGGGCCTCAACGACGAGCGCCGTCGGGGCGGCAGTCGCCTGCGGGCCGGGCGGCCACAGCCGCCGGGTGGCCGCGGAAAGCGCCAGTAGCCGATGTGCCGGGATGCGATCGGCAACCGGAACGCCAGAGACGGTTGCCGATGACCAGGCCACGACGAACGCCGGCGGGCGTCCGGCGACAACGACGTTGACGCCCGTGAGGCCCAGCTCGACTCCGGCGAGCGCGGCAACGCCCGTGGCGACGGCTGACGCCGCCGTGCCGACGAGGCGGTCCGCCGGGACTCCGAGCTCACGCGCGACCGCTTCCATGAGCGCGACCTGTTTGGCTCCGGCGAAGACGATCGGCGCTTGCGTGCCGGCGCGCACGAGCCGTCCGACCAGCGCCAGCGCCGGCTCGCCCTCCCACTCCGTCCCGTCGGCCCGATCTGCCAGAACGATCGCTGACGCACTGGCCGCGGCGAGGACATCGGCACGACCATAAAGCGCCGTGTCGTTTCCGTCGATTGGGCCGGACTGCCGGATGTCGAGCGCCTTGCCGGCCGCGACCGAGGCGGCCTCGTCGATGAGGACGATTTCGCGTACACGCCCGCGCTCGGCGAGCCGGTGCGCGATCGCGCTCGCGAGTGCGCCGGCGCCGACGATGGCCACGACAGACATTGAGCGCGTATTCTAGTTGAATGTCTCAGCAGGCGATTGTCACCGGTGGCACGCGCGGGATCGGCTACGCGATCGCGCACGCGATTCTCCAGGATGGCGGCCAGGTGATGATCAGCGGTCGCGACGCCGATCAGGTGTCACGGTCGGTCGCGGCGCTCGGGCGCGGCACGAGCGATCCATCGCGAGTCGCCGGCATGGCGGCCGACGTGCGTAACCGGACCGCCGTCGAGGCGCTGGTCGCGGAGGCGGTGCGGCGATTCGGCCGCCTCGACACGCTCGTCAACAACGCGGGCGTCGGGGCCTTCGCCCCGGTCGCGACGATGAGCGACGACGACTGGGCGCACGTGATCGACACCAATCTCACGGGTGTCTTCTACTGCACACGCGCGGCCTTGCCCGAAATCAAGAAGGCGGGCGGCGGCTGGATCGTCAACATCGCGAGCCTGGCCGGCCGGAACTATTTCGCCAACGGCGCGGCCTACTGCGCGTCCAAGGCCGGGCCTGATTGCCTTCGGCGAGTCGCTGATGCAGGAAGTGCGTCACGACAACATCCGCGTCACCGTCATCATGCCGGGCTCGGTGGCCACCGAGTTCTCGCACAATCGCGGGGATGACGAAAGCTGGAAGCTCTCGGCCGACGACGTGGCTGAGGCGGTGATGGGCCTGCTTCCGTCACCCCGCGCGCAGCCTGCCGAGCCGGATCGAGATTCGCCCGTCGCAGCCGAAATGACCTCGGGAGTCGTTACGATCTGGGCTCGCGGGGCACCCGCTCGCGCCGCTCAGCGTCCTACGTGCGGACTTCGCGGTCTTAGAACGACACCCGAGGTCGTTTTCCACCAGATCGCGGGCCCGCACAGACAGACGCCGATGACGATCGCCAGCAGACGCGGCGAAGCGTGAAAACGATCGAGCGCGACCGCCGTGGCGAAGGTAAACGTCGACTGCACCACTGACAGCGCGACGAGCTCGGCCGCGAAGACCCGGCCGCGGAACGTGTCGGGGACCGACATCTGCAGCAGGACGTTGCTCGCGACCCAGAGGATCGACCCGAACGTGTGCGCGACGATGACGGTGAGCGCGGCGACCCAGATGTTCGGCGCAAAGCCGAGCGTCGCGTAGGCGGCGCCGGCCGCCAGATACGACGGCGCGATCCAGCCGGTGAGCTGTGTCTGCGATCGGCGCGCGAGCGCCGTGACCGTGAACGACCCGATGGCGGCGCCGATGCCTCGCGCGGCGTAGAGGACGCCGATGCCGGCATCGCCGCTGGCGCCAATTCGAAAGACGCGGTCGCCAAAGACCGTCAGGAGCAGCAGCGCGCCGCCGACAATCGCCCAGCCGCCTTTGACGAGGGCGACCCGCGCCACCGGCCAGTGCGCCCGCATGTAGGACACGCCTTCGACCAGGCCGTGCCACCCGGACGACGCACGCGGCCCATCCGGCCGGGCCGGCACGCGCAATCGCCACAGACATCCGGCGGAGAGAAAGAACGACGCCGAGTTGATCAGAAACGCCGCGTCGCGGCCGAGCGACGCCGCCACCACGCCGCCGAGCGACGCGCCAATCGCCAGCATCGCCGACCACGTTCCTGTGGATATCGCGTTGGCCGAGACCAGATCCTCGCGGCGCACGATCATCGGCACCGTCGCCGATCGCGCCGGCTCGAAGAATCCGGACGCGCCGACGACGACGGCCGTCACGACGAACGCGAGCCAGACCATCGACGGCGTGCGAACCAGGAGCAGCCCGAGCACGGCCACGCCACGGATGACGTCGGCGGCGATCATGATCCGGCGTCGATCGAAGCGATCCGCGACGACGCCTGCGCGACGGACCGACGAGCGCGATCGGCAGGATCTGCACCACCATCAGCGCCGCGACCATCGTCGCCGACCCGGTCAGGTCGAAGAGCAGCGCGTAGAGGGCGACGTAGTTGAACCAGTCGCCGAGCTGGCTGACGACCTGCCCCAGCCAGAGCCAGCGAAAGTTGCGGTTGTCGCGCAGCAGGAGAACGACATCGGGTCAGACCGGGGTCAGACCGGTCAGCCGCTCAGTTCGGGGTCTGACCCCGGTCTGACCGATCGCCCCGATGATCGTCTTGGCGTCGACGTTCCGGCCGGAGAGGATGACGCCGACGCGGCGGCCGGTCAGGTCGAGGCCGGCCGCGAGGAGCGCCGCGACGCCGGCGGCGCCCGCACCCTCGGCGACCAGCCGGTCGCGGAGGATGAGGTCGCGCATCGCGGTGGCCATCGCGGCCTCGTCGACCGTCACCACGCGATCGACGAGATCGCGGACGATCGCGAACGTCTGGCTGTCCGGTTCCATGTTGCCCGCCAGGCCGTCGGCCAGCGTCGGGCCGCACCTCGACGGTCACCGGCCGGCCCGCCGCCAGCGCGCCGGTAAAGACCGGCGACGCTGCCGCCTCGGCGCCGACAATCAGCGCGTCCTTCAGCACGCGCGCGCGCGACGATGGCCGTCCCGGAGAGCAGCCCGCCGCCACCGAGCGGAACGACGAACGTGTCGAGGTCGGGACGTTCGTCGAGCATCTCGAGCGCCACCGTGCCGGCGCCGGCGATCACGTCGCGATGGCTGTACGCCGACACGAACGTCGCGCCAGATCGGCGAACGTCATCGACGACTGCCGCTTCGGCCGCGTCGTACGTGGGCGCGGTGACGATCTCAGCGCCCAGCCGCGCGAGCGCGACGCGTTTTGCATCAGGCGCGGTCTCAGGCAGATGGACGCGCGCCTTCAACCCCAGGTGGCGCGCCGCCGTCGCGATCGCCAGTCCGTGGTTGCCCGCCGAGGCCGTCGTGACATCGACAACCGACGGCCGTTCGTCCTTCAAGCGTCGAAGCGCGTTGGCCGCGCCGCGGATCTTGAACGATCCCGTCGCCTGCACGATTTCGAGCTTCAGCCAGATCTCGGCGCCCGTGGCATCCGACAGCCAGGGCGACAGGATGAGCGGCGTCCGCCACGCGAGGCCGTCGATACGCCGGGTCGCGGCGCGGATGTCGTCCAGGGACGGCGCGACTGACATGACAGAATGATACGTGCGATGCGTATCGCGACGGCAGCCGCCCCGCCATTTCACAAGAACGGCTACGTCGTCTCGTGCGAGATCACACACGAAGCGGTGCTGATCGATCCCGGAGATGAAGTCGATGAGCTGCTCGACCTGATTCGCCGCGAGAAACTTGCGACGAAGGCGATTCTGCTCACGCACGCGCACCTGGACCACGTCACCGGCGTCGCCGCTGCCAAGGCCGCGCTCGGCGTCGACGTCTGGCTGCACGAGGCTGACAACTTCCTCTACGAGGGCGCGGTGCAGCAGGGCCTCATGTTCGGCATCCGCGTCGAGCCGCCGCCGCCTGTCGATCGCTTCTACGAGCCGGGCGTGCCGTTCAAGTTCGGCGAGTACGTCGTCGACATCTTGCACACGCCGGGGCATTGTCCGGGCGGCGTGTGTCTGGCCATCGGCCGCGACGGCAACCAGACGCGCGAGTTGTTCGTCGGCGACACGCTCTTTGCTGGATCGATCGGCCGCACGGATCTGCCCGGCGGCGATCACGAGACGTTGATCACGTCAATCCGCACCGTCCTGTTCGCGTTTCCGGACGACGCGGTCGTCCACTCGGGCCACGGGCCGGAGACGACGATCGGGGTGGAGAGACGGACGAATCCGTTTCTGTAGAGCGTTTCAAAACGCGTAGCGCGGATTGGGCTGCAATCCGCGTGCAGTTGGCGGGCCCCAACCCGGCCCGCCCTACGTACGCATCAATTCCCTGCCTGCACCATGAATTCGACACGGCCGACGGTGAGCGTGTCGCCGACGCGCAGGACGACGCGTTCGACCTTCTTGCCGTTGACGATCGTGCCGTTGGTGCTGCCGAGGTCTTCGACGACCAGTTGATCGGACCGATCGGCCGTCAACCGGCAGTGGAGCCGCGACACCAGCGCGGCGTCGACGATGAAATCCGCGCGCGCGGTGCGACCGACCGTCTTGATCGCTCCTGGTGGCAGACGCAAAGTAATCGACGGAGTATCGCTGCTTTCGAGAATCCACCCGGGCATGGGGAGCTACACTCCGGCCGGTTGACGGACGCGCGGGTGCACGACCGCTCCGCCTTTGGTGACGACGATCTCCTTCGTGATCTCGTCGTTCAGGTCGAGAATCAGCCGCGGCGCGCCGGTGGCCTTGCCGTCCGGCCCTTTCTCCCGCTGCACGAGATGCTGCACGAGCGTGACGACGTTACGCGCATACATCTGACTCGCGTGATAAGGCACTGAGGCCGGCAGGTTGGTCGGGCCGATGATCGTCACGCCGTGCCGTTCGACGGTGGCGTCCGGCTGCGTGAGCTCGCAATTGCCGCCGGTCGCGGCGGCGAGATCGACGATGACCGATCCCGGCGGCATGCCTTTCACCATCTCCTCAGTGATGAGCACGGGCGCCTTCTTGCCCGGGATCGCCGCAGTCGTGACCACGACGTCGGTGGCGGCGACGGTCTTCTGCATCAGCTCGCGCTGGCGGCGATAGAACGACTCGTCCTGCGCCTTCGCATAGCCGCCGGCGTCCTGCGCGTCGCCGGCCTCGATCGGCATCTCGACGAAGCGGGCGCCGAGGCTCTGGATCTGTTCCTTGACGGCAGGCCGGACGTCGTAGGCCTCGACCCGCGCGCCGAGCCGCTTGGCCGTCGCGATCGCCTGCAGCCCGGCCACTCCAGCGCCAATGACGAAGACCCGCGCGGCGGCGACGGTACCGGCGGCGGTATTGAGCATCGGAAACATGCGCGGAAGCGTTGCCGCTGCGAGCAGCACGGCTTTGTAGCCGGCGATCGTCGCCATCGACGACAACGCGTCCATGCTCTGCGCGCGAGTGATGCGCGGGACCAGCTCCATCGAGATGAGCGTCGCGCCGCGCTCTGCGACCGCTCGGGCAGCATCGGGCGCTGTCAGCGGCTCGGCAAAGCCGATGACGACCTGATCGTTGCGCATCAGCGCGACGTCGGCGGATGCCGCCGGCCGGATTCGCCCCAGGCGCGCGGACCTGCGCGATGATCTCGCATTGGAAAACGTCGGCGCGCGACGCGACGGTCGCGCCGGCAGCAACGAACGACGCATCGGGGAATCCGGCTTCGTCGCCGGCGCCGTGCTCGACGACGACGTCGACGCCCAGCTTCTTCAGCGCCGGCAGCACGACGGGCACGAGCGCCACGCGCCGTTCACCCGGGAACGTCTCCTTCGGAACTCCGATCTTCATCGGGCAAGAGTTTACAGCCGTTTCAGATTGGCGTCGCGAGCGGAACCGTCAGCCGGCTTTGACGAATGCCGCCTTCAACCACTCGATCACCGGCGAGGTCACGTCCGGTCCAATCGTCCGCACTGCCAGTGACTCGTACTCGTCGACCTCGCCAGTCACAGCAGGCAGCAGCAGATGGTTGATCTTCGGCAGGATGATCTTCCGCGTCGCTTCGGGGGGACGCGCTTGCGCGCGCGCGCCAGCTCCTCCAGACGGTCAGCGTGCGAAGGCGGAATCTGCGTGTCGAGCGCGCCATGCATGATCAGCAGCGGCTGATTCACCCGGTTGAGCGCGACGGCCGGATCGAACAGCAGCCAGCTCTTGAACCACGGCGTATCCGCCTGCCGTCGCAGCTCCGGCGCGAGCGCATCCCACCCCTTGCCGCTGACGACGGCGTCCATTATCTGCACTTGGGTGGCGACCTTCGCCTTGCGCTCGGCTTCCGGCTCGTTGAGCCGGACGAGCAGCGCCTGCTGCTGCTCGAGCGTCAGATCGCGACCGGTCTTGCCGGGCGCTTCCAGCAGCACCAGTGTCCGGATGCGCCGCTCGCGGCCGGCTGCCGTGAGCGCCACGGCAGCGCCTTCGCCGTGCGAGAGGACGGCGATCCGATCGGCGTCGACATCCTTCCGCTTCCGGAGCCAGGTGACGATCGCGATCAAGTCCTCGGCATATTCGGCGATGCCCGCATGTTCGGGCCGGCCGCCGCTCTGGCCGACGCCGCGCTTGTCGTATCGCACGGCGAAGTAGCCCGCCTCCGCGAGCTTGCCGGCAATCTGGCCGAACATCGGCACGCTGTACAGCGCCTCGTCGCGATCCTGCCGGCCTGGTCCACCGACCAGAATGACGGCGGGCGCGCGCCCCGTCACTCCGGCTGGCCGGGTGACCGTCGCTCCCAGGCTGAAGCCGGTCGCCGGGATGTACAGGCTGTCGTCGCCGGGATTCTTGATGTGCTCCTCACGTGCGAGCACTGTGGCGAGGTCTTCGCGGATGACGACGAGCGCCGCCGCCGGCAGATCGACCCGCGCGAGCCGCGAGCGCTCGTCGACCCAGACCTGCACCACTGACGGCGCTGCCGCACTGCCGACATTCAGATCGAACTGC
This sequence comes from uncultured Acidobacteriota bacterium, assembly GCA_963816795.1. Lineage (GTDB taxonomy): Bacteria > Acidobacteriota > Vicinamibacteria > Vicinamibacterales > SCN-69-37 > CAWFLT01. Next base: position 621,342 of record CAWFLT010000017.1, read on the forward strand.
TGCAGGTTGGCGCTCGAGTCGGGGCCGACGACTCGCCGCGGAGTGATTCGGGTGATGGTGGCACCCAATTCGGCCTCGGGGACGACGTACACCGGAATGCGTGCCCCGACCGCCATGCCGGAAAGCCGGGCGGCGAGCGCTTCGTAGGCCGCGAAGAAGTTGTTTGGCAGCACGACCGCACGCGGCGTCACCGGCTGCGTGACCGATCCACGCTTTCCGGCCTGCATCATGTCGCTCGTCGCGGTGGTCGGGCCGAAGGTCGTCGCCAGCGTGATGAGCTGGCCGCGCAATTGCCCTTCAATCGAAAGCTGCTGTGGCTGCCAGTCCGTGCCGTAGGTCATCTCGAACCGGCTGGTCGTCAGTTCGAACGGCGCGAGAATCTGGCCGGTGGCAGTGATCTTGATGCTGTTGGAGGTGCGCGACACGTCGACGACCTCCGCGCCGATGCGCACCCCTTTCAGGATCACTGTGAATCGGGCCGGACCATCGCCGACGGCCCGCTGCGCGGCCGCCGGGGCCGCCAACGTTGTGAGACCGACGAGCGCAACGCTAAGATGGCCGGCGAGGCCCCGGATGAGCGACATACACTCCCAGTATCGCATCATCACTACCGGCGCCGGCCGGACGGCGCGCCACGACCGCGGCCGCCTGCGGTTCGATGGCAGGGACGCGGTGGTGTTCCTGCAGGCTCTTGTCAGCAACGACGTCACCGCGCTCGACGCCGGTCACGGCGTGTATGCGACCTATCTCACCGCGCAAGGTCGCATGATCTCCGACCTGAGGATCCATCAGCGTGGCGATCATCTTCTCGTCGAAGTGCCGGCGAGCTTGACGGATCGCTTGCTCTCGGCCTTCGACGCCCTCATCTTTTCGGAGGACGTCGTTGTCTCGGACGTCTCGGCGTCCGTATCGCAGATTGCAGTGATTGGGACCGGGGCAGCAGACGCCGTGGCTCGCGCACTCACGATCGATGCCGGGCGGCTCAATGGCCTCGCGCCGCTCGCCGGGATCAGCGGCGGCACGACGTTCGTGGCGCGCGCAGATGACTCCGAGGCGTGGCCTGTATTCGACGTGTTCGTGTCTCGAGATGAGGCCGCCAGCGTCGAGTCCGCGTTGGAACTAGCCGGCGCACCGCAGATCTCGCCCGAGGTGCTCGAGGCGGCGCGGATCGAGGCCGGCCGGCCCGCCTTCGGCGTGGACATGACCGACGAGACCATCCCGCTCGAAGCGGGCCTGCTGGATCGCGGCATCAGCACGACGAAGGGCTGTTACGTCGGCCAGGAGATCATCATCCGCGTCCTCCATCGCGGCGGTGGCCGCGTCGCCAAACGGCTCTCGCGACTCGAGCTCGACGCGTCGGCGACCGAACCGCCTGTCGCGGGTGCCATCCTCTCGGCCGACGGCAAGGAAGTCGGGAAGATCACCAGCGCCGCCTTCTCTCCAGCGCGCGATCGCATCGTTGCGCTCGGATACGTACATCGGGATTTTGCGGAAACAGGACGGTCCCTCGTCGTCGCGATGCCCCAGGGCAACGTCGGTGCGTCCATCCTCGGTCTGGCCGGCTGAGCGGAGGATGCGCCGACTGGTCGCAACCGTCTGTGGGCTTCTTCCCTTCGTTGCGGGTCTGCACTCAGCGCAATCGACGTCGCCGCCGTCGAGCATTCCCGAGATGTGGAACGCGTGGTGCGCGCGATGTCATGGAGCCGACGGCTCCGGCCGCGTCGCCAACCGTCCCACCCCGATCGAGCCCCTGGACTTCACCGACTGCCGGCTCGCGACCGCCGAGCCTGACGTGGATTGGCAGCTCGCGATCTCGCAGGGCGGACCGGCCGTCGGGTTGTCGTCGACGATGCCCGCGTTCGGTGATGCGCTGTCCGCCGAACAGGTGCGCGCGTTCGTGCGTTACCTGCGCGGCTTCTGCAAGGAGACCGGATGGCCGACGGGCAACTTGAACCTGCCGCGGCCAATTCTCACCGAGAAGGCATTTCCCGAGAACGAGTTCGTCATCGCGCCGGTCGCGTCGCACGATCCCAATCGGTTTGCGGAGTTTGCGATCAAGGCCACCTACGAACGCCGGATTGGCCGCCGTGCGGAGTTTGAAGTGTTCGTTCCGTTCGAATCGATCAAAAGGGGGCCGCGCCTGACCGGCGTGGGGGATGTCGGGGTCGGGCTCAAGTACGTGCTCACGCCGCGCGCGTCGCGCTATCTGATTACGAGTGGCGCGGAGCTCGCCTTCGGCACCGGCCGCGAGTCGGGGATCGCGGGCGCGCATGGCGCCGTGTTCGAGCCGTCCGTTCTGGCGGCCACCACGGCGGGCAGAGCGCACGTGCAGGGCCGGTTCGCACTCGGTCTGCCGTTTGGCGGTTCGTGGCAAACGCGTGAAACGGGGTACGGTGTGTATCTCGGCACCGACACCAGCGACGCGCCAAATACCTGGACGTTCGGCATTGAGTTCAACGGGGAGAGATCGCGAGATCGGATTGACGCCACAGGTTCGCAAGCCGCTCACCCGAACGGGTGCGCTCAGTGCGGCCGTCGGCGTGACCGTGCCGCTCAACGAGCGGAGAGAACGAGGCTATCAATGGGTGGGGTATCTCGCTTGGGAGTATCTCGAGCCAGTGCGATCGCGGCGCTGATCGCGGCGGCAGTCGTTCCCATCGCTGGCACAGGGCCTGGCTCGGCGGCGCGCATCTCGCGCACCGGCTCGATTGCCGGTGTCGCGACGACGAAGGAACAGGCGCGGCCCCCGCTTCGCGCGTCGATCGACACCGCGACGTGCGGGGAGACGTTGCCGGACGAATCCATCGCGGTCGATTCGGCCGGCCGCCTCGGCGGTGTCGTGGTGTCGATCGCGAGCGTGCGTCAGCCCGCTCCGGCAGAAGTGAACATCATCAACGAGAAATGCCGGTTCGTTCCGCGGATCGCGACGCTGCGTCCAGGTGGAACCGTGAAGACGACAAGCCACGATCCGATGATTCATACGATGCACGCGGCCGCCGACGGCCGGGCGCTGTTCAATGTCAGTCTGCCCCTGCCGAATCTGACCGTGTCACGACCGATCAGCCGTGCCGGCGTCGTCACCTTGTCGTGCAGCACGCACACATGGATGCGAGGCTACTTGTATGTCACCGACTCGCTGGCGGCTGTGAGTGCCGCCGACGGCTCGTTCAAGCTCGATGGCGTGCCGCCCGGCACGCACACCCTGCAGGTCTGGCACGAGGCGCTGAAGCTCGCCGTGCCCGCCACGGTCGTCGTCAAGGACGGCGAAACGACGACTGTCCAGCTCAGCCTGGTGGGTGGCCGCTAGCGTACGGAGGGGCGGGCTTCAGCCCGCCTTGCGTGGGCCGGCTGAAGCCGGCCCCTCCTGATTTCCGACCAGGATCTCGATGAGCGCGTTGTCGGCCTCGGGAAACGGCAACGTCGTGAGCTCGTCGCGTCCGACCCAACGGATGTCCTGACCGAGCATCGGCTTCGGCTCGGAGTGGATGGTGACGCGCCGGAAGTGAAGCCGCACCGTCCGCTCTGGATAGGCGTGCTCCGTGGTGAGGATCTCGTCGCCAATCGTGGCCGCGACGCCGAGTTCCTCGTCGAGCTCGCGCTGCAGGCACGCCGCTGGCGGTTCACCCGGCTCGCATTTGCCACCGGGAAACTCCCAGTAGCCCGAGAGGTGAGTGTTGGCGAGCCGCCGCGTGACGAGGAATCGTCCGTCGCGCTCGACGACGGCGGCGAGGACGACGATGACGGCGCGATCAGCCGTCATGCTCGGGATTGAAGGGATAGGACAGACACTTCGACGTCATCGGGCACATCATGCACTGCGGTTTACGCGCGCTGCAGACGGTGGCGCCGAAGTCCATCAGGGCTTGATTGAAATCGTATACATGCCGGTGCGGAAGGACGGCGCGGGAGATCTCCCACAGGCGCTTCTCGGCGCTCGAGCTCTCGCGCTCGCCGCGCGCGACGAACACCCGGTAGAGGACGCGGGCCACGTTGGTGTCGAGGATGGCCGCGCGTTTGCCGAACGCAAAGCTCATCACGGCGCCAGCCGTATACGCGCCGATGCCTTTGAACGATCGGAGCGTTTCTTCGTCGTCGGGAAGCCGGCCGTCGTGCTTCTCGACCGACTCGCGCGCGATCGCCTGCAGCCGTCGCGGCCGCACGTTGTAGCCGAGCGGATACCAGGTCTTCACGACTTCCGGTTCCGGAGCCGCAGCGAGCGCGGCGAGCGACGGGTAGCGGTCGAGCCACTCGTGGTACTTGGGCAGGACGCGGTCGACCTGCGTCTGCTGGAGCATGATCTCCGAGACCAGGATGTGGTACGGGTCGCGGGTGTCGCGCCACGGCAGGCTGCGCCCGTGCTGGCGGTACCACGCCAGCAGGCGCCGCCGGAACCATTGTCGCGACTGCGGGGCCGGCAGCTCGGCCGGACGCGAACGTCGTCGAGTCACGGTGAAATAATATGGGCACAGCGTTGCATGCGCATTTACACGAAAACGGGTGACGCCGGCGAGACCGGGTTGTTCGATGGCACCCGGGTGTCGAAAGCCGACCCGCGCGTGGAGGCGTACGGCGACGTTGACGAGCTCAACGCGTGGCTGGGACTGGTTCGGGCCACCGAGATCCCGGCCGATATCGACGACGCGCTCGGCCACATTCAACGCGATCTCTTCGCGCTCGGCGCCGTGCTTGCCGATCCGCGTCACCGCATTGCTGCCCGCGTCACCAAGGCGGCGCTCGTCGCAGAGGACATCGCGCGGCTCGAGCAGACGATCGACGCGCTCGAGGCGGCGCTGCCTCCCTTACGCCAGTTCATCCTGCCCGGAGGATTGACGGCCGGCGCGATGCTGCACCTCTCGCGTACGGTCTGCCGTCGCGCCGAGAGGCGGGCGGTGGCGCTTGGGCCGGACGCCGTCGATCCGGTCGCCGTCACCTACTTGAATCGGCTGTCCGATCTGCTCTTCGTGATGGCGCGTGCGGTCAACGCACGAGCGAACGCGCCCGAGATCGAGTGGTAATCGACGCCGCCTATGCCCGGTGCCAGCACCTGGCCAGCCAGCATTACGAGAATTTTCCCGTGGCGTCCCGCCTGCTTCCGAAAGCCGCGCGTCCCCACATCGCCGCGATCTACGGCTTTGCCCGTCTGGCCGACGACTTCGCGGACGAGGGCGAGCGCACCCCTGAAGCGCGGCTGGCGCTGCTCGAAGACTGGCGCAGCCGGCTGCAGGAAGCGGCTGCCGGCCGGGCGCGGAGCGAGGAGTCGGACGCCGGCGCGATCTTCCTGGCCCTCTCCGACACGATGCGGCGCTGTGATCTGGACGCGCAGCTCTTCGACGACTTGCTCAGCGCGTTCCGGCAGGACGTCGTCGTGCACCGCTACGACGACTGGCCCAGCCTGCTGGACTATTGCCGGCGTTCGGCGAATCCAGTCGGCCGTCTGGTGCTGCGCATCGCCGGGTATCGGGACGACGGCCTGGACCGGATGTCCGATGCTATTTGTTCCGCGCTCCAGCTCACGAACTTCTGGCAGGATCTCGAACGCGACTGGCAGAAGGGCCGTGTGTACCTCCCGCAGGCCGAGTTGGCGGCAGCCGGCGCCGATCTGCACGACCTGGGCCGTCGCCGGATCAGTCCCGAGTGGCGCGTGGCCCTGACTCGCGCGGCCGCCGAGACACGGGCGCTCTTCCTGCAGGGGCGTCCACTCGCCGACGCGGTCACCGGCCGCCTGCGTTGGGAGCTCCGCGCGACCTGGCTCGGCGGCATGCGCATTCTTGAACGGCTCGAAGCGGCGGGCTTCGACGTCTTCAGATCGCGGCCGACACTCCGCTCGACCGACGCGGCGCTGATCGGGTGGCGCGCGCTCGTCTGGCGATGACGGTCCCGGCTCATGCGTAAGACCAGCTTCTACTTCTCGTTCCTCGCCCTGCCACGCGAGCGGCGGCGGGCCATCATCGCGGTCTGGGATTTCTGCCGGGTCGTCGACGATGCCGTCGATCTGGAGCGCGATGAGGCGAAGGCGACGGCGTCGCTCGACGAGTGGCGGCGCGAGATCGGACGCGTGTTCGACGGCGGCACGCCGACGACGCCGGAGGGGCGTGCGCTGCAGCCTGTTGCGAGCCGCTTTCGTCTCCCCCGCGATCAGTTCGACGCCGTCGTCGATGGGGTCGCGATGGACGTCACGCCGCGCCGCTACGAGACGTTTGCCGATCTCGAGTCCTACTGCCACCGTGTCGCGTCGGCAGTCGGGCTGATCTGCGCGGAGATTTTCGGATATCAGGATCGCGCCGCGCTGGTGTACGCGCGCGATCTCGGCGTCGCGCTGCAACTGACCAACATTCTGCGCGACGTCGGCGTCGACTATCGGAACGGGCGGCTGTATCTGCCGCTCGAAGATCTCGCCCGTTTCGGCTGCACTGAAGACGACATCAAGCAGGCCGTGGCCGACGCCGGAGCGAACCGCCCCCCAGCGGCCCTCAAGGCTCTGCTGGCGCATCAGGCGGCACGCGCGCGCCAGTTCTTCAATCGCGCCGTCCGCTCGCTGCCAGCGGTCGACGCCCGGCGCTTCGTGGCCGCCGAGATCATGCGTGCGATTTACTTTGACGTGCTGCAGCGGATCGAGGCCGCCGATTACGACGTCTTCAGCCGCGTCATTCGCGCCCGACGGTCGACGCAGGCATACATCGCGGTCAAGACACTTATAGGAGTGAAGGGCGCAGGAAGTACGGAGTGAAGGGCGCATGAAGTGCGGAGTGAAGGGCGCATGAAGTGCGGAGTGAAGGGCACATGAAGTGCGGAGTGGAGGGCGCTCGAGGTCCGGAGTGAAATGCGCCGATGAGGTCCGGAGGGGAGAACGCATGAAGTCCAGACAAGGGAACCCCCGGAACCCCGGAACCTCGGAACCCCGGAACCACGAGATCTATGAAAACTGTCGTTGTCATCGGCGCCGGGTTCGCCGGTCTGTCGGCTGCAGTGCGTCTGGCAGCGGCCGGACGGCGGGTCGTCGTGGTCGAGGAGGCGCCGAGGCTTGGCGGACGGGCGACGGCGTTCAACGATCGTGAGACCGGCGAGCGGGTCGACAACGGGCAGCACGTGCTCTTCGGCTGCTATCGCGAGACCTACGCATTTCTCGACCGCATCGGCGCCGCGAGTCGCGCGCCGCTGCAGCAGCGGCTCCGTCTCGCGATGGTCGGAGAGGACGGCACGCGATCGACGCTCGCCTGTCCGGCGCTGCCGGCCCCGTGGCATCTCATCGCCGGCGTGTTGCGATGGAACGCGCTCGGGTTCGCCGACAAGGTGGCGGCCGCGAAGTTGAGCAGGCTCCTGCTCGACGTCAGACGACGCGGCGCGGCGGCGGTCGCGGCCGAGGTCTCGCCCGCGCAGACGGTCAGCGAGTGGCTGGTCGCGCGTGGGCAGACGCGCCGGCTGTGCGACTGGCTGTGGCATCCGCTGGCGATCGCTGCGCTCAACGAGTCGCCCGAGGTCGCGGCCGCGGCGCCGTTCGTCCGTGTGCTCGGAGAGCTGTTCGGACCCAGGCCCGACGACTCGGCAATCGGCCTGCCGGCCGCGCCGCTCGACGAGTTGTACGCCCAGCCGGCGGAGCGCGCGATTGTCGCCGCGGGGGGCCGGGTGATGACGAAGACTGCGGCGCGAGTCGTCGTCGGCGATCGAGAGCAGCTCGTCGGCGTGCGCGCCGGCAACGAACTGATCGACGCCGATGCGGTCGTCAGTGCCGTTCAATGGCACGCGTTCGGCCGACTCTGGGATGGCGGAGTTCCGGCGGCGCTGGCGCCCGTCTCCACGGCGGCCGCGGCGATGACGAGCTCGCCCATTGTGACGGTGAATCTGTGGCTGGACGGGCCGATCACGTCGGAGCCGTTCATCGGTCTCGTCGGCGGACCGATGCACTGGATCTTCAACAAGTCCGCGCTCTATGGAGACCGGACCAGTCATCTTTCGATTGTCGCCAGCGGCGCCGTCGACCTCGTCTCGCGTGACAACGCCGCCATTGCCGAGGCGGCCTGGCAACAACTGCTGCGTGCGTTGCCGACCGCAGCCGGCCGGAAGGTGACGCGATCGGTCGTGGTCCGCGAACATCGCGCGACGTTCTCGGTCGCACCGGGCACGCCGTCGCGACCTGCGACCATCACGCCGCTGGCCGGCTTCTTCCTCGCCGGCGACTGGATCGACACCGGACTTCCCGGCACGATCGAAAGCGCAGTCGTCAGCGGACATCGGGCGGCGGACAGCGTGGAGCGATACTTGAGGTCCGGGGTGAAGGGCGCTTGAGGTCCGGACGCTGAAGCGCCTGACACCTCCGGACCTCGGCGCGTGAACTCCGAAGAACGCTCTCAGAACGGCTCACCGGACCCGATGCGCTTTTCACTTAAGATCGTCCCGTGTCCTCCGTCGTCGTGCATTACGGTGAGCTCGCGCTGAAGGGGCGGAACCGGCCGTGGTTTCTCCATACCCTGGTGCGATCGATTCGTGCCGTGCTCGCCGGCCAGGACATCGTGTCGGTGCGACCGATGGTGGGGCGCATCATCATTCGCCTGGGCCCGCGTGCGGACTGGGACGAGATCCGGGCGCGGCTGTTGAGGCTGCCGGGCATTGGCAATTTCGCGCGCGCGACCCACGTCGTGCCGGAGCTCGAGGCGATTGCGGCCGCCGTGGCCGAGGCGGTGCGTGGACGGACGGCAAAGAATTTTCGCGTCACGGCCCGGCGCGCTGACAAGCGATTTCCTATTCCGTCGCCCGATCTCGAGCGGGCGATCGGCGCGCGCGTGCAGCAAGTCACGGGATGGCCCGTCAATCTGTCTGAGCCAGAGACGGTCATTCGCGTCGAGGTGCTGACCGCCGACGCCTTCTTTTACCTCGAGCGCGAGCCGGGCGCTGGTGGATTGCCGGCCGGGACCAGCGGCCGCGTGATGTGCCTGCTTTCGGGCGGCATCGACTCGCCGGTCGCGGCGTGGCGCATGATCCGGCGCGGCTGCCGGGCCTCGTTCGTCCACTTTCACAGTTATCCGATCCTCTCGCGCACGTCGCAGGAAAAGGCGCGCGAGCTCGTGACGCGCCTGACGCGACACCAGTTGCGATCGCGCCTCTATCTCGTCCCGTTCGGTGCCATTCAGCAGCGCATCGTCGTCGCCGTGCCGTCGCCCCTGCGCGTCGTCGTCTACCGCCGCTTTATGGTGCGCATCGCGGAGCGGCTCGCCGACATTCGCGGCGCCCGGGCGCTCGTCACCGGTGATGTGGTCGGTCAGGTCGCATCGCAGACGGTCGCCAACCTCGACGTCGTCGGGAGTGTCGCGACGATGCCGATTCTGCGGCCGCTGGTGGGGTGTGACAAAGAGGAGATCACGGCCGAGGCGATCCGGCTCGGGACGTACGAGACATCCATCGTGCCCGACGAGGATTGCTGCACGCTGTTCACGCCGCGGTTTCCGGCCACGCGCGCGCGACGCGACGGAGGTGGACGCCGCCGAGGCCGGGCTCGACGTCGCCGAGCTCGTGGATCGCGCGGTCAACGAGGCCGTCGCCGAGGACTTCAAGTTTCCAATGCTAGAATTGCCGGTCGTACAGACCGCAGAACATACAGGAGAGGCGACGTGAAGTTGACAGCCGGAAAGCTCGCTGGGATGAAGGCAGTCGCGGACGCACGCGGCGTGATCGCCGCCGCGGCCATGGACCAGCGCGGATCGCTGCAGAAGGCGCTGGCCAAAGAAAAGGGCAGCGACGCCGGCCCCGCGATGCTCGAAGAGTTCAAGTCCATCGTCACCGAGGTGCTGACTCGGCACGCGAGTGCGATCCTGCTGGATCCGGAGTTCGGGCTGCCGGCCTCGAAGCGCCGCGCCAAAAATGCCGGCCTGCTCCTCGCCTACGAAAAGACTGGCTACGACAAGACCGGCCCGGGCCGGCTGCCTGATCTGCTCGACGACTGGTCGGTCCGCCGGCTCAAGGAAGCCGGCGCAGATTGCATCAAGATCCTGCTGTACTACACGCCGTACGATCCGAAGCCGGTCAACGAGATCAAGCACGCGTGGGTCGAGCGGATCGGCGACGAGTGCCGCGCCAACGACATCCCGTTCTTCCTCGAGTTCGTCGGCTATGAAGACGGCGCCGACGAGAAGGGCCTCGAGTTTGCGAAGAAGAAGCCGGAGATCGTCACCGGCAGCATGGCGGAGTTCACGAAAGATCGCTACGGCGTCGACGTGATGAAAGTCGAGATGCCGATCAACATGAAGTTCGTCGAGGGCGCCGAGGCGTATGGAGGACAGACGGCGTACACGCGCGAGGAGGCGAAAGCCTGCTTCCTGAAAGCCGCCAAAGTTGCGACCAAGCCGTACATCTACCTCTCCGCGGGCGTGAGCAACGCCGAGTTCACCGAGTCGCTCGCGCTGGCGGCCGAGTCGGGCGTCCGCTTCGCCGGCGTCCTGTGCGGCCGCGCCACGTGGAAGGACGGCATCGCGATCTACGCGAAGGAGGGCGCAACGGCGTTCACCAAGTGGCTCGAGTCGAAAGGCGTCGAGAACATCAGCAACGTGAACGCCGCGCTCAAGCCGGCGACGCCCTGGTACTCGTTCTATGGCGCCAAGACCGCGGACGCGTTGCTGCGCTTAGAAGTCACTGGGACGCACGTCAATGGCGATTCTGAAAGTGGCCCGGATGGGGCACCCGGTGCTCCGGGCGAAAGCCAAGCCGATCCCGCCGGCGGAGATCTCGTCGCCGCGCGTGCAGCGCCTGATCGACGACATGTTCGAGACGATGCGCGAATACGGCGGCATCGGACTGGCTGCTCCGCAGGTGCACGAAGGATCGCGGATTTTCGTCGCCGGATTGACCACGGCACCCGTCACCCCTGAGATCGGCGACGAGGGCGACATGCCGTTTCTGACCATCATCAATCCCGAGATCGAGCTGGTCGGGACGCCGGCCCTGACGGGCTGGGAGGGCTGCCTCAGCATTCCCGACATCCGCGGTCAGGTGCCGCGCGCGCCTGAGGTCCGAGTCCAGGCGTTCGATCGCACCGGCCGGCGGATAACGCTGACCGCTCGCGGCCTGCCGGCCCGCGTCATTCAGCACGAGACCGACCACCTCGACGGCGTGCTCTTCTTCGATCGCATGCCGACGTTCGAGTCGCTCACCTTCATGGACGAGTACCGCCGCTTCTGGACCGAGGACGACGACGAATGACGTTCACCGACGTGGAAACGGCGGCGCTGGCCCCGTACTTCACGAACGTGGACGAGCCGGTGTTCGCGCTCGTCAACCTGCCGGAAACCGTCAAGGGCGCGCTCTTCGCACGCTATTCCCGTTCGCCGAAACCGCTGCGGCGTCTGTTTCTCGACGAGTTCGCTTCGTCGATCGCGCCGCCCTCGGCAGCGGGCCACTCGGGGGGTGACGTCGGCGCCGCGCGCGCCGAGCGATTGTTCCAGAAGGTCTTCAACGAGTACGGCGACGACTCGGTCGCGCAGTTGGGTGGCGTGCACATCGCCGTCGAGGACGCGTCCAACGTCCTCACCAAGGTGCTCGAGCGCGGCCGGCTGATGGCGTACCTCGAGCAATCGACGCGATACATCCCGTACACCGAGCGCCGAGGCGAGCACTGGCGGTATCTCGTACCTGCGGAGCTCGATGGACATCCGCTACGCGCGAAGTACGTGTCGACGCTCGACGCCGCGTTCGAGGTCTACGCGCGTTGGATCGATCCGATGCGCGAGTGGTTCGCGGCCCGGCATCCGAAGGCCCCGGAGGACTCGGATGGCGTGTATCGCGCAGCGATCCGCGCGAAAGCGCTCGATACGTTGCGTGGACTGCTGCCGGCGGCGACACAGTCCAACGTCGGCATCTACGGCACGGGCCAGGCGTTCGAGGCGCTGCTCCTGCGCATGCGCGCGCACCCGCTGGACGAAGTCCGGTCGACCGCGGATGCGATGCTGCGAGAGCTGCGAAAGGTCATCCCGGCGTTCCTCACGCGCGTCGATCAGCCCGAGCGCGGCAACCGGTGGAGCGCGTATCTGGCCGACGTGCGCGAGCGGCTCACTGATGTGGCCGGGCGGATCGGTCAGGACGTCGCCCCTGTGGCGGCCGATGAAGTCACGCTGACGGATTTCGATCCCGACGGAGAGGTGAAGGTCGTTGCCGCCGCGCTGTACGCCGTGTCGGATCGCGCCGATGCCGAGCTGATGGACGTCGCCAGAGGCATGAGCCAGCTCGAGCGTGAAGCGGTACTGGCAGCGGCGGTGGGCGACCGGACCAATCGCCGCCACAAGCCCGGCCGCGCGTTCGAGCGGACCAGCTATCGCTTCGACATCCTCACCGACTACGGCGCGTTTCGCGACCTGCAGCGTCACCGGCTGCTGACGATCGACTGGCAGCCGCTCGGCGCGCGACACGGCTATTCGCAGCCGGAAGCGATCGTCGAGGCCGGCGGCGGCGCCGACTGGCGCGAGATCATGGAGCGGTCCGCCGATCTCTACGAGTCGCTCGTCGAGGCCGGGCAGCGAGACGCCGCGGCGTACGCGGTGTCGATGGCCTATCGGGTGCGCTTCGTCATGGACATGAACGCGCGCGAAGCCATGCACGTCATCGAGCTGCGCACCGCGCCGCAGGGCCATCCCGCGTATCGCCGCGTCTGCCAGCAGATGCACAGGCTCATCGCCGAACGCGCCGGTCATCGTGCGATCGCGGCGTCGATGAAGTTCGCGGATCATTCCGCCGTCGAGCTCGAACGCCTCCAGGCCGAACGGCGCCTGGAGGAGCGGCGGCGAAAATGACCTCGGGGGTCGTTTTACGCTAATCGTAAAACGACCCCCGAGTCGTCCTTTCAGTGGAGGCCCACCATGGCCCGATCGCTTCGCTTCGCCTGGCCCGTCATCGTCTGTCTGGTGCTGCGGCGATCGCCGCCGGTGCAACCCGCGGTCGCCAGTCTGGCCGCGGCCGCGCTCGACGATTGAGGACTACTACCGCGTGCAAAGCGTCGCCGGCGTGCAGATCTCGCCTGACGCGCGGTGGGTGACGTTCTCGGTATCGACGCGCGTCGAAGGCGACAACGGCACGCGGTCCGAAGCGTACATCGTGCCGGCCGATGCGTCGGCGCCGCCGCGGCGTGTCCAGCACGAGGCCAAGGACGTGAGCGGCCCCGGATGGACCGCGGACGGCCGCCTGCGCTACACGGTCGATCGCGAGACCTGGACGATCGATCCCGCAAATCCCTCGGCCGCACCGATCAAGACTGCTGGCCAACCGGCGGACGGCGGGCGCGGCGGTCGGGGTGGCGGTCGCGGCGCAGGCCCATCGGCCGGCGGAGGTGCCGTCGCAGGCACCGTCAGCCCCGATGGCGCGTGGACGATCGTGCTGCGAGACAAGGCACGGCCCGCACGATCGGTCCAGGCCTTGACCGACTTCGAGCAGCGCCATGAGAAGCGATTTCAAGGCGCCATCTTCGACTGGATGGAGTTCCAGCGCGATGGCCAGCCGTTTCCGGCACCCGAACCTCACGACACGGCCTGCTCAACAGATCACGCTGCGAGGCCGTCGCGCCCGGCGGCTCTCCGCAGACACTGGTCGACATGGACATTCGACCGACGGGGATCGTCTGGCACCCCGACGGGAAGATGGCCGCGTTCATCGCCGATACCACCTGGCGCGACGAGCTGAAGTACGACCGGCCCGACCTGTGGACGATCACGACCGACGGCGTTCTCCAGCGGCTCACCGACGACGGCTACGTGCACAGCGATCTGGATTTTTCCCCGGACGGCAAATACCTGTCGTACGCGCGCACGTTCGGCACCGACATGATCATTCAGCAGAAGCTGAATCACGGCGGGCCGCGCGACCTGTATGTCCGGCCCGTCGGCGGCGGCGAGCCGATCAACCTCACCGCGAAGTGGGATCTGGACCCTGGCGACTCGCGCTGGTCGCCCGACGGAAAGTTCCTCTATTTCAGCGCCGACAAGGGCGGCGAGAGCCATTTGTTCCGGGTCTCCGTCCCCGGCGCCGTCGTCGAACAGCTCACGACTGGTCCGCGCCGCCTCAGCGGCTTTTCGTACGACAAGAGCTTCACCACCATGGCCTACACGGTCGGCCGGCACGACGCGCCGCCAGACGTTTTCGTCGCGCGCGTCGACGGCACCGGCGAGCGGCGCCTCACTGATCGTCCACCGCGACACCGTGCGGGAGATCGCGTTCTCGCCGACCGAGACGCTGAAATGGGCCAGCAAAGACGGGACGATGATTGAAGGCTGGCTGACGCTTTCCGTACGGTTATGACCGCGCGCGCGGTCCGTATCCGCTGATCGTGGTCAGTCACGGTGGCCCGCACGCCGCAGCCGGCTACAGCTTCGATTTCAAGAAGCAGTTCTTCGCGGCCAACGGCTACTTCGTGCTCGACACGAATTTCCGGAGCTCGACGGGGTACGGCGACGCCTTCAAGTGGGCGACCTGGGGCGCGTGGGGCGACAAGGACGGCCAGGACGTCATCGCCGGCATCGATCACGTCATCAAGGCGCACCCGATCGATCCCAAACGCGTCGGTCACATCGGCCACTCGTACGGCGGCTTCATGACGAACTGGCTGATCACGCAGTATCCGGACCGGTTTGCCGCGGCAGTGAGCGGCGCCGGCATCTCCAACTGGATCAGCGACTACGGCACGGCGGACATCTTCCGGACCAAGGAGACCGAGTTCTTCGGTACGCCGTGGGAGCCGGCCGCGCGCGAGCGGATGATCAAGCAATCGCCGATCACTTATGCCGGCAACGTCAGGACGCCGACGCTGTTCATTCACGGCGAGGTCGATCAGCGCGTTCCGTACGAAGAGGGCGAGCAGATGTACTTCGCCCTGAAGCGGCGCGGCGTGCCGGCGAAGATGATCCGCTACGCCGGACAGCCGCACGGCATCAGCGGGCACTGGAACAACGTGCACCGGATGCTGAACGAGCTGCGCTGGTGGCAGACGTACCTGGGGAACGGGAGAACCATCCTCAAGTGACCGGCCAAGTGCTTCTGGCGCACCGCCTGCAGGTCCGCTTCAGCGACTGCGATCCGCTCGGTCACGTCAACAACGCGAAGTACCTGACCTACCTCGAGCAGGCGCGGATCGTGTTGTGGCGCGCCCAGATCGGGTCATGGGCCCGGCTTCGGCCGGACGGCACTCGAGGTGAAGGCTTCATCCTCGCGCGGGCCGAAGTCGACTTCCGCGCGCAGGCGCGCGAAGGCGACGAGCTCGAAGTCCGCCTGGCGCTCGGCAGCTTCGGCCGCACGAGCGCGACCTACGAGTACGAGATCGCCGACGTCGCCACCGGAACCATCGTGGTCGACCGCGAAGACCGTGCAGGTGTGGTTCGACTACGACACCGGGAAGCCGACGCCGATCAGGGACGAGACGAAGCACAAACTCGCACAGCCGATCCTATAGCGACTGACGGCGGTTCGGAGTGCGGGGTGCGAGGTGGACCAGTGGTGCTGGGTGCTACGTGCTGGGTGCTGGACGTTCGGCATGCGTATCCTTGAACGCCAGCACCAGGCACCCCGCACCTAGCACCGTCCGGGCGCCGAGTGTCATTTCTTCCCGCGCCGAAAACCTTCCCCATCTCCATCCCCATCTTCGGCGCTTCGCGTGTGCCGCCGACCTTGATCGGCACGACCGCGCCGGCGCCGTCTTTGCGGAAGAGCGGATCGAACGGTTTGAGGAAGATCGACTTGAAGCCGCCGACGGCGCGGGAGACCGAGGCGTCCATGCGCAGAGTGCCGGCAAAATCGAGCGCGCCGCTTTCGAGCCCGTAGGTGCCGTTGAGCGCGACGGTGGCTCCCGGCACTTGGAACACCAGGTCGTTCAACGTCAGCCGGCCGTTCTTCGCCGAGAAACGGCCACGAAGGTCGGTCAGCACGCGGCCGATCTCGACTTCCTTGCTCTTACCCTGGCTCCGCCGGCTGAGCTCTTGAAGCTTGGTCTGGACCTGCGCGTTCGTGAATCGGGCGTCGTCGAGGCCGAAGCGGCCCGCCATCTGCAGGCGTTGGGGCACGCGCGTCTTGCCCGGCGGCAGCAGGAACGTGCTCTCGAGGTGAGATCGCCGACGCAGCATCGGCGTCGGGGAATCGATGCGCGAGCGCGAGCATGTCCTCGATCCGGCCGTCGTCGATCTTGAGTCGCAGATTCACGTCGTGGCGGCCGGGACCGTCGAGGTTCGTAATCGCGCCGGTCGTGACGATCGTCGTGTTCAACAGCTTGGCGTCGACGCGTTCGAGCTTCACGGTGCCGTTGGTCCCGTCGATGACCGCCGCAAACGTCGTCGTCATCCGGACGGGCTTGCCGCCGAGATCCAGCGTGAAGTTCGGCGTGTCGGTCGTCCCCTTCGCCGAGATCTGATCCAAGGGGCCGGCGTACGTGCCCTTGGACGTCAGCGTGCCGCCGATGCCGTTGATGGTCGAAAGATCCGCGTCCGTGAAGGTGTACTCGCCCGAGACTGGCAGACCCGTCGGGTCTTCCTTCGTCCATGGGCCCGATCGTGCCGCTGCTGTCGACGAGGCCGGTCGGGATCGGGTTGGTCAGCTTCGCGCGAAACGGCATCAGGCGATCGAAGCCGAGGTCATCGACGTACAGATCGTGAATCGCGAAGACGAGCGGGCGCTTGTTCTTGTCCTTGCGGATGAACATGAGCTCGGCATCGTGCGCGATCAGGTGCTCGACGATCACTTCGGACTTGCCGCCCCCGCTCCTCGTCGTCGGCTGCCGTTGACGTCCGCGCAAGGCCTCGCGCGCATCCTTCGGCGGCACCGCGATCTTGAGACCATCGACGTGCAGGGTGTTGACGTGCGCGCCGCAGGGCGGAGAGCGGGCCGACTTCGACGTGGAACGAGGCGACGGAGATGAACGGCGGCAGATCGGGCCGGTTTGGGATGCGTATCGTCAGGCCCGCGCCGGTGACGCGCGGCCGTGGCAGAAAACTCACTGAAATGCTCTCGACATCTGCGTCGAGTTGCGTGTGTTTTTCGAGACCTTCGATCACCAGGCGCTTCAGGTAGGAGGGCCGGAGCATCCAGCCGCCGATGACCAGGATGACGAGTGAGCGTGACCGCCCCGGCGACGGTCGACCAGAGCAGAATGCGCCGGCTTTCGATGTCACGGGGTACCCATTCAGCAATTGTTGCGCCGTGAGGGAAGAGCGAGGGCACGGAGAAGAGCTAGAGGGCACGGAGAAGCGCTAGGACAGAGACCGCCCGAAGGCGAGCGTAGCGAGCCGTGAGGGCGCCGCGCGTGGGAGCGGGGCCCAGCCCGCCGCGATACTCGGATTGTAACCAATTGATAATATTACAGTTATCTCGATGTTGACCCGAGGCTGTCCGGATCCGGCAGGCGTCCAGCGCCGAAAGTGCTTGACACCTTGTGAAAGATTTCACATAATTACGTCAGGTCGTTCCCGGCCCCATTTCTTCGGTAACAGACCTTCACGGTTCCCTTTCCCAGGGAGCCGGTCGTACAACGCAAGCCGATGTCTCGCCTTGCTACTTACTTCCTAATACTTCTCTTCCTGAACACCGGGGCCGGGAGCGAGCTGTTCTCTTACACACAAAGAGGCACTTCGTTACCCACGGCGCCGCAAGCGCCGCAGGGAGCGACTCCCGAAGAGCGTGGCCTCTGGCTCGCTCGCCAGGTCGACGACCGCGACACCGGGCGAGACAGCCGGATGACGATGCGAATGCGGCTCGTCGACCGGCAGCAGCGCGTTCGCGAGCGGGCGCTCAGCCTGATCGCCTTGCG
Organism: uncultured Acidobacteriota bacterium; assembly: GCA_963816795.1. GTDB lineage: Bacteria > Acidobacteriota > Vicinamibacteria > Vicinamibacterales > SCN-69-37 > CAWFLT01. The sequence goes on from CAWFLT010000017.1 coordinate 639,100, forward strand.
AGGCGGGCCGGGCCGTCCGGTCCCGGGCGACCAGACGCTCGTCCGCTTCACCTATCCCAACGACATCAAGGACACCGCGTTCCTCACCTGGGAACAGCCGAAGGCGGACGCGGAGCGGTTCCTCTATCTGCCGTCGCTCGGCCGCGTGCGACGCATCGCCGGCTCCGAATCCCAGGAGAGCTTCGTCGGCAGCGACTTCACCTTCGAGGACATCGGCGGGCGGGAGCTCGACGACTACGCGTACCGGCTCATCGACGCACCCGAGGCCGTCTGGACCGCGCCGGATGGCACCAGGCATCCGGTCTACACCCTCGAATCGAGGAACCGCGACAGCAGTGCCCGCTTCCCGCGCGTCGTGTCGCTCGTGCGCCAGGACAACTTCGTCGTCGTCCACGCCAAGGTGCACAACCGGCGCGACGAGGTGCAGAAGACGTTCGACGTCATCCGGCTGGAGCGAGTGGACGGCTACTGGACCAGCATGGAGTTGCGGATGGCGGACGCGCTTCAGCGGACGCGCACGGATCTCGTCATCGAGAAGGCTGAATACAATGTCGGCCTGAAGCCCGACGACTTCAGCCGGCGCCAACTCGAGCGGAGCGGCGCGCGGTGAGCCGCGCGCTCGCCGAAATCCTCTATCGCTGGCGCCGTGTCCTGTGCGGCGCGATCATCCTCGGCGCGGTCCTGCTGGCGCCGCGCGCCAACATCACCAGGATCGACAACGATCTGACCGCGTGGTTCTCGCGGGACGATCCCATCTATCGCGAGTACGAGCGCTTCCAGGACGAGTTCGGCGGCACGCGAAACCTGATTGTCGCCATCACGGCGCCCTCTCGCGATCGCCTGTTCAGCCGCGAGGCCCTGCAGTTTCTCGACGACGTCACGGCGGAGATTGAGCGCGTCGACACGGTCGAGCGTGTCGCCAGCCTGACGTCGGCGACGCTCGTCGACGCCCGGCCCTCCACATCGCCGGACGCCGATTCCGTCCTCGACGTGCGTCCGCTCATCGACGACCTCGGGTCGAAATCGCCCGCCGAGCTGGCCGACCGCGCCATCGCCGACGAGCTCTTGAAGGGCGATCTCATTTCTGCGGACGGCACCGTCACGTCGGTCATCGTCTTCTTCGACGAACGGCGGGTCGACGCCGTCCGCGCCACGGTGCTCGACCGCATTCGCGAGATCGTCACCACCCGGCTGCCGGCGGACTTTCGCGTTTACTACAACGGCAGCATCGAGATCAGCGAGACCTACAACCGCATCACGCTCGCCAACCAGACGAAGTACACGCCGCCGATCCTCGCGCTGACGCTGATCGCCCTGTACGCGATGTTCCGATCGTGGCGGCGGACCCTGCTCACGGCAGGGGCCGTGTTGGTGAGCGTCATCTGGACGCTCGGCCTCTACGACCTTCTCGGCTTCAACTACAACGTCCTGAGCAGCATGATCGTGCCGCTCGTCCTCGTGCTGGCGATCGCCGACGACGTTCACATCATTCAGCACTACGGCGAGGCGCGGCGGAACGGCACGGCCGAGGAGGCGTTCAAGTCGACGGTGACGCACCTGGTGGCGCCGATCTTTGGAGCGAGCGGTACGACGGCGCTGGGCATGGCCTCGCTCGCCATGAGCAACATCGTCGCGGTGCGGGAGTTCGGGCTCGGATCGGCCATCGGCGTGATGGTCGACTTCGCGATCTCGATCGTGCTCATGCCGACGATGCTCGGCTGGCTGCGGCCGGAGGACGCGCCGGCGCCGCAGGAAACCTGGCTGCGGAAGCCGATGCGATGGCTCGCGTCGTTCACGACTCGCCGTGCCGGCACGGTGGTTGCCGTTTCACTCGCGATCTGTGCGCTGGCGATCGCCGGCCTGTCGCGCCTGCGCGTCGACACCAACCACATCAACTTCTTCAGCGGGTCGCATCCGCTCAGCCAATCCGCAGAGGTGATCGACAATCGGCTGTCGGGAATCTACACCTTTCAGATCTTTCTCGAAGGTCCAGCCGAGTCGATGCGCCGGCCGGACGTGCTGACCCGGATGGAACGGGTCGAGACCGAGCTTCGCGGGTTGCCGTTCGTGCGGAAGGTGACCGGGCTGGCCGACTACGTCAAGCGTGTGCATCGTGAGATCGGCGAAGCTACGGCCGCCGCGCCGATTCCTGAAGATGCGGCGGTGATTGCCCAGGAGCTCTTTGTCTTCTCCCTCGCGGACGCCGGGCGGGCGGAGCTCGACCGCATCGCCGCGAGCGACTTCTCGAAGGCGCAAATCACGGTCAAGCTCGCGTCGATGAGCTCGGACATCGTGTTCACTCAGATCGACACGGCGCAGCGGCTTGTCGACCAGGCGTTCGGCGGTACCGATATCAAGGCCACCGTGACCGGGTCGGGCCGGCTCTTTGCCACGCTCGACCACTATCTCGTCACCTCGCAGATCAGCAGCTTTGCGACCGCCTTCTTTACGGTGTTCGGCGTCATCTTCATCGTCTTCAGATCGTGGCGATTCGGTTTGCTCGCCATCATTCCGAACCTGTTCCCGGTACTGGCGATTTTCGGCGTGATGGGCTGGCTCGGCATCTCGCTGAATGTCGCCACGGTGATGCTCGCCAGCGTGGCGCTCGGCGTCGTTGACGACGACACGATTCATTTCATCAGCCGGTATCGTCGTGAGACCGCGGCCGGCCGATCGACCGACGAGGCGATTTCGCTGGCGACCGAGCACGAAGGCCGCGCGTCGCTCACGACCGCAGTGATCAACAGCCTCGCCTTCGGCGTGCTCGCGCTCTCGGAGTACAAGCCGACGGCCTGGTTCGGCAGTCTGCTCGCCGTGACGATGGTCGTCGCGTTTCTCGCTGAGGTCTTCGTCTTGCCGGCGACGATCAAGCTGCTGCCGTCGCTGTTCGGCGCCGACCGCGTGCACGCGGCGCGACGGCGCGCCGGGGCGGCGGCGTGACAGCCGCCTGGGTTGCGGCGCTGATTGTTGCGGTATGGGGTCAGACCGGGGTCAAACCGGGGTCTGACCCCGGTCTGACCCCACTGACCATTGGCGGCGCGATCGCGATCGTCGCCGATGTCTTGCCCCGCGAGGACGCCGCCGAGGCACGGCCGCAGATTCTCGTCGATCTCACCGGCCGCCGCGGTCAGTGGCTGAGATACCGCGCCGAAGTCCTGGTCGAGGGGCTGGCCGCGCATCGGGACGGTGGCACCGCCACTGATTTCGTGGCGCGGCCGCGCGATGCCTGGGTCGAGGTGGGCGGCGCGCACGGCGATCTGCGCGCCGGATACGGACGGCTCGTGTGGGGACGTCTCGACGAGATTCAGCCGTCCGATGTCATCAACCCGCTCGACACTGCGAAGTTTCTGCTCGATGGACGCAGTGCCGCGCGTCTTCCGGTGACGTTCATTCGCGGCCGCGTCATGCCGTCGGAGCGGCTGATCTTCGAGGGTGTACTGGTCCCCGTTTTTCGCCGCGGAGCGTTCGACGAGCTGGACGAGCCGACGTCGCCGTTCAACCTCATCCGCGACGCCGTGCTTCCAGCCGGTGTCGCCTTGTCCCCCGGCATCGACTATCAGACGCCGGCGACGACGTGGTCGAACGTCTCGGGCGGCGGACGAGTGTTGGCGACAATCGGACGCGTTGACGTCGCCGCCGCGGCGTACCGGGGATTCGACGGTTTCGGCATTGTGCAGTTCGTGCCGGAGCTCTCGCCAGTCCCGGCGTCTCCGGTTGGGGCGACGCTGGGGGAAGGGCAGGTCGCGCCCACGGTCGTCGGCCGGCTGGTCGAGCAGTTCCCGCGTTTCACGATGATTTCCGGCGACTTCGAGACCGTCGCCGGCGAATGGGCGATCCGCGGCGAGCTGGCGGCGTTTGTCGAGAAACAGTTTGGCGGCGTCACGCGCCCCGGCGTGGTCGATGGCCGCGCGCTCGACGCCGGCATCGGCGTCGACCGCCGCACGGGCGACTATCGCATCTTCGGATCGGTACTGGTTCGGCGCGAATGGTCGGCTGACGAGCCCGCGCTCGGCGGCACCAATGTCAGCCTCGTCGGCTCGGTGGACCGGACGTTCGACCGCGACCGCTATCTCGCGCGCGCGTTCGCCGTCGTCAATCCAGGCGACGGGTCCGGATTCCTGCGCGGCCTGCTCGTCTGGACGGCGCGCGACAATCTGGCCGTCGAACTGTCGGCCGGGGCGTTTCTCGGATCGGGCGACGACACGATCAGCCGATTCAACGGCCGGGATTTCGTTGTTGGGCGGGTGAAGTACAGTTTTTAGACATGTTGTTTTTTGTCGCTAACGCCAGCGCTCTTACCGGCCGCGGCAACAACACGTGGCTGCTCGACGGCGCCGAGCCGGCGCTGATCGACGCCGGACTCGGCGATCGCGCGCATCTCGACGCGATCGCGCGTGCGCTCGGGGGGCGGCCGCTGGCGCGCGTGCTGGTGACGCACGGGCATCCCGATCACGCGGCCGGCGTTCCGGCGATTCGGGCGCGCTGGCCGTCGTGCGAGGCGATGAAGTTTCCGCTGCCGGGGGAGTCGGGCTGGACGCCGCTCGCTGACGGCGACCGCGTGCGCGCGGGCGACACCGAGCTCGTCGTGTTGCACACGCCCGGGCACGCGCCGGATCACGTCTGTTTCTGGGAGCCCGAGGACCAGGTGCTCTATGCCGGCGACATGGTCGCGATCGGCACGACGATCATGATTCCGGCCGGCCGCGGTGGAAACCTGCGCGATTATCTGGCGTCGCTCGAACGGCTCGCGGCGTTGTCGCCACTCCGGATCTATCCTGGCCACGGCCCGGTGATCGAGCGGCCGGTCGAGCTGATCCGCGAGTACATCGAGCACCGGCTGATGCGCGATCGCCAGATCGCGGACTGCCTTGCGGACGGCATTACCGATGTCGATGACATCGTGCGGCGTATTTATCCAAGCCTCGATCTCGCGCTCCACCCAGCGGCGCGCGCGACCGTCGAGGCACATTTGCACAGTAGGGGGACGGGCCTGTTTTCCACAGTTTCGGCGGATTTGGGGACAGGCCTCCCGAAGGACTCCCGGAGTCGTGAACGCGCTGACGACTCCGGGAGTCTTCTGAGGCCTGTCCCCAAATACAATGAAACTGTGGAAAACAGGCCCGTCCCCCCTCTGTGCACCGATGTCGGCGACGCGCTCGTCATCGACCTGAGGCCCGCCGAGCAGTTTGCTGTCGGCCACATCCCCGGCGCGGTGCACCTCGACCTCTGGGGGCTGAGCCTCATCGACACCAGCGAGGCGCCGCTGCGCGCCTTCATGTGGATGATCGGCCACCTGTTCGCGCTCCGCGGTGTCAGTCCCACGCGCCCGGTCGTCGTCTACGAGCAGGACTCGGGCATGCGTGCGGCGCGCGCCTACTGGTTCCTCGACTATCTCGGTCATCCAGACGCGCGCGTTCTCGACGGCGGCTTCAAGGCGTGGATCGCCGCCGGCCGGCCGGTCACGACCGACGTCACCACGCCGGTGCCGACCGACTGGCATGGCTCACCCGATCCCGCACGCATCGCGACGTGGCGCGATGTGGCGGACCGGCTCGGCCGGCCCGAAACGGCGATCCTCGATACGCGTAGCGACGCCGAGTACTACGCCGAAGCGGTCCGCGCCAAGCGGGGTGGCGCGATTCCTGGCGCGGTCCACCTCGAATGGACGAACAACCTCACGTCCGACGGCCGCTTCAAGACCGCCGAGGAACTGCGCGCGATGTACAGCGGTGCCGGCATCACGCCCGATCGCGAAGTCGTCACCTATTGCCAGGGCGGCTACCGTGCCGCCCACGCCTACCTGGCGCTGAAGATCGCGGGATATCCGGACGTGCGCAACTACACCGGGTCCTGGAAGGAATGGGGCGACAGAGAAGACCTGCCCCTCGAACGGACCTCGCGGCGAGGATAGCGGTCCGTTTCCGGCGGGTTGGTGGCCTTTTCAGCAAACTGCTAGACTTCGGTGCTTCCCGCCGAGGGCCTGGCCCCCTTTTCGCGTCAGCCGCGGCGCGGAGCCTAGCTCCACAGCATGGTTGGTCAGACCATCGGCAAGTACCGGATCGTCGACCGCCTCGGCCGCGGCGGCATGGGCACCGTCTACCGCGCCGTCGACGAGACCCTGCATCGCGAAGTCGCCATCAAGGTCCTCAACGCCGAACTGAACGATCCGGACATCAGCCGACGCTTTCGAGCCGAAGCCGTCGCCATCGCGCGCCTCAATCATCCGGGGATCGCGCTGATTTACGAGCTCGTTCAGCACGACGGCCAGTGGCTCATGGTCATCGAGTACGTCCGCGGCGAGACGCTCGAGAGCCTGGTGGCTCGTTCGGGCCCGCTGCCGATGCCGCAGGCGGCTGAGCTCGCGATTCAAGTGCTCGCCGCGCTCGCGCATGCCCACAGCATGGGCGTCGTCCATCGCGATCTGAAGCCGCCGAACATCATGATCACCGAGACCGGCGCCACGAAGATCATGGACTTCGGGATTGCCCGCGTCGCCGGCACCGAGCACCTCACGAGCGCCGGCTTGCTCATGGGCACGCCCGCGTACATGGCGCCCGAACAGGTGATGGGCGGCGAGGTCGACACGCGCACCGACCTCTATTCGGTCGGCGTCGTTCTCTATCATCTGCTGACCGGAAACTTACCGTTCAAAGGCGAGACGCCGATGGCGATGGTGCAATCGCGCATCCGCGATCTGCCGACTCCGATTCGCGCGATTCGTCAGGATCTACCGGCCTGGATATCGATCGTCATGGAGCGCGCGCTCGAGCGCGCCGCCGATCGGCGCTTTCAGTCGGCCGACGAGATGCGCGACGCGCTACGGCGCGGCCTCTCTGGCCTTCCTGTCGAAGTGCCTGGCCCGCTCCCGACGCCGCCGGAGTTGATTGCGACGGTGCCGCCCGGGAGCTCGACCTGGGCGACGCATCCATCTGTCCCGCCCAACCCGACCCGCGTCGGCTCCGACACGCCGACCGTCATCGTGTCGCCGACGCGTTCTGACCGGTTGGCACCTGCGGGCTCAGCGGCAGAGCCGGGCACCGGCCAGCCGGCTCCGGCCTCGCCGGGACCAAGCCAGCCGACGGTGGCCGCGCCGGCTTCTCCCGTACCGGCGCCGGCAAACGCATCGTCAAAGACACGGCACACGCCAACGCTGGCGGCAATCGCGGCCGGCGTGGTCGCGCTTCTCATCGGTGGCGCGCTCGTCGTGCGCTTCATGCGAGATGCGCCACAGCCTGCGCCATCGGTGACACCGCCGCCCACGACCGCGGCGCCTGCCCCGGTGGAGCCTCCACCGCCAGTTGATCCGGCCGCCCCGGCCACTCCGGGCGCGACCGTCACGCCGCCGCCGGCAAGCGGCGCCCCGTCTTCGAACCCAGGCACCGCCTCGGTCGCTCCACCGCCGTCGCCGCCCCAGGGAACGGGCGGCGCGCGAGGCACGCCCGGCCGTACTGGCACACCCGCTGGCACCTCGCCTGGCGCCGACACCGGGAGGGGTCCGGGCTCGCCGACGCCACCGACTAGCGTGCCGCCAGGCATGTCACCCGGTCTGACGCCAACGGGACCCGCCCGTGGCTCGCGCGGCGTCCCCACGCCTCCCGCCACTCCGACCGACACGGTCGTCAGGTTCGACGCGATCAAGCACCTCGAGGTCGTCGGTCGCATCGGCACCGAACGCGATGCCGCGGTCTATCTGGGCGGCGGGCTCATTTCGCTGGTGACGCGAACCGGCGCACCGATCTCCACGCTGCAGTATCGTGACCTGGTCAGTGCCACCCACATTCGCGCCAAAGACCCGAAGTGGGACGGCTCGCTGCCAGGGCCTCCCGCCAACGTCGACGTGCCTGGCGGCATGTTTCGATCGATGAAGCACTGGCTGACGCTGCAGTCGAGAACGCACTACTTCGTGCTGCGCCTCGAAGACGACAATTGGAAGAACATCGTTGATACGCTCGAGGCACGGACCGGCATCAGGGTCGCGCTGGCCTCACGATAGGCCTCCATGTTCCTGCTGCGTTACGAAGAACTGGGTATCGAAAAAACGCATTCGCTCAAACCGGGAATGACGATCGTCGGCCGGTTACCGACTTGCGATTTCGTCCTGAACGATCCGAGCGTCTCGCGGCATCACGCGACCATCCACCTGAGCGACGGCCGCGGCTACGTCCAGGATGCCGGCAGCCGATTCGGCACGCTGCTCAACGGCGAGCGGCTTCTGCCGACCGAGGACGAGGTGCTCCTCCATCCGGCTGACATTCTCAAACTCGGCGAAGTCGTGCTGACGTTCGAGCAGCGTCTGACCGAGCACGAAGTGCTCGCCGAGGGCCACGAGATCGCGGAAGGCCCGGGCACGATCATCCAGTCAGTCGCTCCTGTTGTACAGGCGGCGTCTGGCGCCGTCGAAGTCCATCTGATCAAGTTGCTCGCGGACGTCGGCCGCACCATCGTCAGCAACCAGACGCTGCCCGATGTCCTCAAGCGCGTGGTCGACATCGCCTTCGACGCGGTGCCGGCGGAACGCGGTGTGCTGATGCTCCGCGACTCGACCGACGAGGCGTTGTCGGCACGCGTACTCCGCCATCGCGACGGATCGATCCCGCCGAATCCCACGATCAGCCGGATGATCGTGCGTCGCGTCATGCGCGAGCGCGTCGCCATCCTCGCCGACGATGCGACGGCGGATCCGGGATTGGGCTTCAACGACAGCATCCTTCGATTCAACATCAGATCGTTCATGTGCGCGCCGCTGTGGAGCCACGAGGAAGTGGTCGGCGTCCTCTACGTCGACAGTCCGCGCCGCGGCGCGTTTTCCAGCAAGGATCTCGACACCCTCACTGCGCTCACCAACGCCGCCGCGATCGCGATCGAGCAGGCGCGCCTGTCGTCGCAACTGCTCGAAGAAACGAAGCGGCGCGAACGGTTGCAGCGGTACCACTCGCCGGCAGTGGTCAGCCGGATCATCCACGGGCCGAGCGACGACTCGATGCCCGTGGCGCAGGAACGCGACGTCACCGTCATGTTCTGCGATCTCGTCGGCTTCACGGCGCTGTGCGAGCCGCTCTCGCCGGTCGAGGCTGCGAAGTTACTCAACACGTTCCTGACCCGCATGACGGACGTGGTGTTCGAGCACGAAGGGACGCTGGACAAGTTCCTCGGCGATGCGCTGCTGACGGTGTTCGGCGCCCCATTCGAGCAGGCCGACCACGCGCTGAAGGCGGTCGAAGCGGCGTTGGCGATGAGAAAGGCTCTCGCCGACCTCAACCTGCAGATGAACGTCCCCAAGCTCGAGATGCGCATCGCGATCAACTCAGGAGTCGCCCTGACGGGTGACATCGGGTCGCCCAAGCGGCGTGAGTTCACGGTGTTGGGGGACGTCGTGAATACGGCCTCACGGATCGAGGACGAGGTCGCCGGACCTGGCGAGATCGTCATCTCCGGCGCGACCTACGACCGCATCAAGAACCACATCAATCACATCCAGATCCGGCCGCTCGGGGCCCGCAACCTTCGGGGCCGGGCCACTCCGCTCGAGGTCTACGCAGTCGAGACGGTTGAGACGTCGGGTGTCGTTCACGTTTCTACTAGAAACGACACCCGGCGTCGTTTCTGCGACAATGTATCCGTTATGGTCGGGCAGAATATCGGCAAGTACCGGGTATTGGACCGGATAGGCCGCGGGGGCATGGGTACGGTCTATCGGGCGTTGGACGAGACGCTTCATCGCGATGTGGCGATCAAAGTTCTGAATGCCGAACTGAACGATCCAGAAGTTGCCAAACGCTTTCGGGCGGAAGCGATCACGGTCGCCCGCCTCAGCCATCCGGGGATCGCGACGATTTACGAGTTGTTCCAGCACGAAGGCCAGTGGCTGATGGTCATGGAGTTCGTGCGGGGCGAGACGCTCGAGCACATGGTCGATCGCATGGGGGCGCTGCTCGCCGCAGCGGTCGGCCGAGCTCTGCATGCAGGCGCTGGCGGCGCTCGCGCACGCGCACAGCATGGGCGTGGTCCACCGCGACCTCAAGCCCGCCAACATGATGATCACCGAGACCGGTGCGGTGAAGATCATGGACTTCGGCATCGCCCGCGTGGCGGGCACCGAGCACTTGACCAATGCCGGGTTCATGATGGGGACGCCGGCGTACATGGCGCCCGAGCAGGTGCGCGGCGAAGAGCTCGATGCGCGCGCCGACCTCTACTCGATGGGCGTCGTGTTCTACCGCCTCACCACCGCGAAGCTGCCCTTCAAGGGCGAGACGCCGTTTGCGATGGCGCAATCGCAGGTGAACGATCCGCCGACGCCCGTCGGCATGGTGCGCTCCGATCTGCCGCCCTGGGTCGAGCCCGTCGTGGCGCGCTCGCTGGCCAAGCGGCCCGAGGAACGGTTTCAGTCGGCGGCTGAATTCCACGAAGCGTTCGCGCGCTGTCTTGCCGGGTTGCCGTTCACGACGATGTACGGCGCGAACGCGCAAACCGAGTTGCTGATGACGCCATCGCGCGCGATGCCGACAGGAAGCCTCAGCATGCGCGGGTTCGGGACCGGCTCACTGCCGACCGTCCTCGCGCCGAGCCCGGCGCCTTCCGGCCCGCAACCGATCCCGTGCGAGTCTGTCGAGTGGCGCGGTCGTATCGGGGCCGGCATCAGATCCTGCCGCAGCGAGCGCGGGACCCGGCACTGCCCCAGGCACCGTGCCGCCCGGCGTTGCGCCGGCGGGCGTGCCATCGACGCAATCGCCGATCGCCGGACCGGCTTCGGCGGCCGCGGCGGCCGGCGCGGCGCAGAAAGCCGCCGCGAAACCAGCGACGGGCCAGAAACCAAATCCGAACAAGAAGAACGCGACCGTTCTCATCGGCGCCGCAGTCGGCCTGGTGTTGATCGCCGCTGTCATCGGCGGCCTGATCGTCCGGAAGAACCGTCAGAACGCCGTCGTCGCGGCTCCGCCGGTCGTCACCGAGCCGGTGCCGGTGCCGGCGCCCGAGCCGCCGCCGCCGACGACCGCGACAGTCGATCCTGCGCCGACGACGCCTGTGCCGGATCCCGCGGCGCCAACGGTGGTGCCGCCGGGGACGCCGCCGCCCACCGGAACCAAGGCGACGACGACACCCGGAACGTCGCCGCCCGGCCCCGGTACTCCAGCTTCAGGAACGACGCCTGGGCGCGGCACGAAGGGCGGGACCACCACGGTTCCGGCGCCCACCAACACGATCGTGCCGCCGCCGGTGACGATCACGCCGCCACCGGTGGCACCCGCGCCTCCGCAGCCCTCGACGGCGCCGCCGCCATCGTCAACGCCGGCCGTTCCGCCGGCGAACGATCCGCTGGTCTCGTTTCCGGACGTGAAGATCTACGCCGTGTCGGGCCGGAACACCAGCGGTCGCGACGTCGACCTCCAGTTCGCGGCGGGACAGTTGACGGTGCTGCCCAGCGCCGGAGGCGCGGCGTTCGGATCGATCAATTACAAGACGATTGCGAAGGCGACTTACACCAAAGCGCGCGATCCCAAATGGGATCCGGCGTTGCCGTCGCCGCCACAGAATCTCGATGTCGGGTCGGCGTTCCGGCTGTCAGGTCATTGGCTGGTGCTCCAGACGGAGACGGGCTTCACCATCCTCCGGCTCGAGGACAACAACTTTGCCCGCATCATCGGCACGCTCGAGGCCCGCGCGGGGATCAAGGTCGATCGGCGTACGTCCACCGACAAGTAGATTCAGATCTTCAAACAAGATCTTTCAACACGAAGGGCACGAAGGAAAGCGAAGAACACGAAGAATATTTTGGAAAGACCGCTGGTCGAGGGAGCGGATTTTCCGAAAAAGTACCTTCGTGCTCTTCGTCTTTTCCTTCGTGTTCTTCGTGCTCTTCGTGTTGAAAGATCTGTCTACCTGCGCGAGCGATCTCCCTCCGCCCGCATCACGTTCCTGACCGTCCACGCCCCGATCGCGACCCCGGCGCGAAGCCCGTCCTCGTTCGCGGATCGGTAGTGAATGCCGCCGTAGAGCCGGCTGAGTGCCGCTTCGTCGGCGGCGGCTGAGAAGCTGTTGAAGTCGCGAGTGACTCCCGGGAGGAAATCCGACGTCGCGGTGAACGCCACGTCGTCAGTGCGGTAGAACAGGGCCAGCACGGTCGCGGCGGCGCCGCTGAAGGTGCTGTGCCCGGACACATAGTCGGGGAACGGCGGCGTCACGATGAACGAGCTCCAGGTCGGATCGGCCACCGTGTCGTCGTTGCCGTCGATGTCGCCGTTGCGAATCGCCGTGACCGGTCGCCAGAACGCGTACGCGTACTTGGCGTCCCAGGCGCAGATCGCGGCGTCCGCCAGCGCCACATTGAGCAGTGCGAAAAGGCGCGCCTTTTCGATGAGCGGTGTCTCGAGCCGTTCGCTGACGTCTCGCGCGATGCTGTTCCAATGGCCCGCCGGTGTCTCGGTCCCGGCGCCGTCCGCCCAGAACTGCGCGATCAGGCTCTGTTCGGGCGTCCGCGTCGAACCGGTCGCCGCGCCGAGCTCCTTGACTTCGTTGTAGTCCTGCGCCCACGCCGCGCTGTCGAGTGCCGGTGGGCCGGGCGGCCTGACGGCGCGAAGGTTCCTCGAGCGCGAACGGCGTGACGAATCCCCACTGAGGCAGCAGGTACGGCTGGAATCCCGGTGGCGTCGGCTGCCAGGCGCCGGGGCCCGGTTGCCCGGCAGATCGACCGCGGCGTCAGCGCCATCGCTGCGTCGCCATTCGAGGATGCTCCTGGCCACCGTCTCGCCCCATGAACGCCGGCGCGCTTCTGCGGACGGTCCGGAATGGCGTCCAGGATTTCTGCATGAAGCTCGTCAAACGCCGCGGCCCTTGCCGGGAACAGCGTCACCAGCACGGTGTGCGCGGCGGCGCTGGCGGCGGCATGGCGGGACGCACTGGCGGGAACGCGACTCGGCACGAAGTACTGTTCGTACCTCCGTGCGATCCCGTTGACGGCGTCGAAGATGGACGTGTGAAGAATCGCAAGCGCTCGGGACGCCACCGGCGGCGACGTCCGTTCGGCGCGAATGGCGTCGAGCGCGGCGGCATTCCAGCGGGCCACCACGTCGATTTCTCCAGGCGACGGAGGCGTTGGAAACAGCAACGAAATCAGGAATGCGAGACTGGCGAACTTGTGCATGCGCGGCTCCCGATGAATGTTTGGCGCCCTCGGGGAGCATGGTCCGTGGCCTGAACGGGCGATTCAGGATCACGCGAGGAGCAGGTAGAGCAGCGATTTTTCAACCGAAATGAAGTCTTCACGAAAGATCTTTCAACACGAAGCGAAGCACACGAAGGAGCCTCGAAGAAGTTCTTGCGGAAGACACGCCGTCGACGAAACGGTCCTTCCCAAGAGATTCTTCGTGGCTCTTCGTCTTCCTTCGTGCCCTTCGTGCCTTCGTGTTGAAAGATCTTGGATCCGAGCTCTTGAACTATGATCCCCCCGTGCCCCCTTCAAGACGCGACTTCATAGCCACGGGCCTGGCCGTCGCCGGTCTATCTGTCCGCGACGCGTCTGCCCTCGCGCAGTTGACGGGATCTCAGACCGCGCCGGAAGACGGGTCCCGGTTGTGGCTGCGATTCATGCCGCCTGCGGCGAGTGCGGTCGCGCGGTACCGGCAGGCGATCAGGCGAGTGCGGGTCGACGGGACATCGCCGACGCTACGGATCATCGAGACCGAGCTGACGACCGCGCTCTCGTCGATGCTGGGCGGACCGATTCAGCCGGCGCAGGAGATCGCCGAGGGCACGCTCCTCGCCGGAACGCCGCGGTCGTCGCCGGCGATCCAGGCGCTCGGTTGGGACGGCGAGCTGACGAAGCTCGGCGATGAGGGGTTCGTGATTCGCCGCGCGACCGTCGGTGGCCGGCCGGTGCTGGTCATCGCGTCGGCCGGCGAGATCGGCGCGTTGTACGGTGCGTTTCATTTCCTGCGGCTGTTGCAGGTCGGTCAGCCAATCGATCGGATCGACGTCGCCGAACGGCCGCGGCTGCAACTGCGGCTCCTCAATCATTGGGACAGATTCGACGGTTCGATCGAGCGAGGGTACGCCGGCAACTCCCTGTGGCAATGGAACGAGCTGCCCGATCGGATCGACCCGCGCTATGCCGAGTACGCACGCGCGAATGCCTCCATTGGGATCAACGGCGCTGCTCCGAACAACGTCAACGCCGACGCGCGAATGCTGTCGGCCGAGTACCTCGTCAAAGTCGCGGCACTGGCCGGCGTGTGGCGACCTTACGGCGTGCGGATGTATCTCTCCGCGAATGTGGCCGCGCCGATTCGGATCGGGGGACTCAAGACCGCGGACCCGCTGGATCCCGGCGTTGTGGCATGGTGGAAGGCGAAAGCCGACGAGATCTACAAGCACATTCCTGACTTCGGCGGGTTTCTGGTCAAAGCGAACTCCGAAGGACAACCAGGCCCGAAGGACTACGGCCGATCGCACGCCGAAGGCGCCAACGTCCTGGCGGATGCCGTCGCCCCGCACGGCGGAAACGTCATCTGGCGGGCGTTCATCTACGACGAGGACGTCGATCCGGATCGCGCCAAGCGCGCGTATCTCGAGTTCACGAAGCTCGACGGGCAGTTTCGCCCGAACGTGCTCGTGCAGGTCAAGAACGGCGCCATCGATTTCCAGCCGCGCGAGCCATTTCACCCGCTGTTCGGCGCGCTGAAGCAGACGCCCGTCATCGCCGAGATTCAAGCCACGCAAGAGTACCTGGGACAGGCGAAGCACCTCGTCTATCTCGGCCCGATGTGGCAGGAGTTTCTGGAAGCGGATACGTTCGCGAAGGGCAAGGGATCGACGGTCGCCAGGGCGCTCGAAGGTGCGATTCATCCGTACCGCGTCACCGGCATGGCCTCGGTCGTCAATCCCGGGCGCGACGCCAACTGGTGCGGGCATCATTTCTCCCAGTCGAATTGGTACGCGTCAGGGCGTCTCGCCTGGAATCCGACGCTGAGCGCGCGCGCGATCGCCGACGAGTGGACGCGGATGACCTTCACGAACGACGAGAAGACCGTCGCCGTCATCGTCGCCATGATGATGTCGTCGCGCGAAGCGTTCGTGAATTACACGATGCCGCTTGGCCTGCACCATCTCATCGGTGGCGACCACTACGCGCCGATGCCGCAGAACGCCAAGGCGCCGCGCGCCGACTGGACCGCCACCTACTACCATCAGGCGTCGGCTGAGGGCGTCGGCTTCGATCGCACCATGCGCGGCAACAAGGCGGTCGATCAGTACTTTCCGCCGGTGCGCGACCGCTTTGACAGCCTGGCGACGTGTCCCGAAGAGTTCCTGTCTGTGGTTCCATCGCTGCGCGTGGACCTATCGGCTCCGCTCGGGTGCGACGCTGTGGAACGGGCTCTGCGAGAAATACCACGAAGGCGCGACGCAGGCGGCGGGGCTGCAGGCCACGTGGCAGACGCTGGCGGGCCGGATCGACGCACAGCGCCACCGCGAGGTCGCCGAGCGGCTGGTCGTGCAGGTCGCAGATGCCGCGGCCTGGCGCGACCAGATCCTCAAATACTTTCAGCAGTTCAGCAAGATGCCGATCACCAGTCGGTGAGCGTGCCGTCGAGCTTGCGGTTCACGGGCAGATACGCGCGCTGATACGGGAACTTCGCGGCGAGCTTCTCGTCGATGTCGGCGCCGTGGCCCGGCGCGTCGCCGGGCAGCAGATATCCATCTTCGAATCGATACGCGTGCGGGAAGACCTCGTCGGTCTCGCGCGTGTGCGGCATGTACTCCTGAATGCCGAAGTTGTGCACCGACACGTCGAAGTGGAGCGCCGCGCCCATGGTCACCGGCGAGAGATCGGTCGCGCCATGACATCCCGTGCGGACGTGGTGCATTGCGGCGAACGACGCGATCTTCTGCATTGGCGTGATGCCACCGCCGTGCAGGACGCTCATCCGCAGGTAGTCGATCAACTGCTCGGTGATGAGAAGCTTTGCATCCCAGACCGTATCGAAGATCTCACCGACCGCAATCGGCGTCGTCGTGTGCTGCCGGATCGTCCGGAATCCCTCCTGCAGCTCGGCCGGCGTCGGATCTTCCATCCAGAACAGGTGATATGGCTCGAGGGCCTTGCCAACCCTCGCGGCCTCGATCGGCGTCAGGCGGTGATGACAATCGTGGAGGAGGTGGAGGTGCTCGCCGAACTTCGTCCGGAGGTGCTCGAACAACTTCGGCACGTGCAGCAGATACGCCTCCGACGACCAGGCGTGTTCCGGCGGCAGGCCTCGCTTCGCCGGCTCGTACGGTGCGTTCCCCTCCGCGACGCCGTAGGCGCCAGGGACGCCGGGCACACCGCATTGCGCGCGAACCGCAAGGAACTTGTCCTCGACGTGTTTCGCGACCGCGTCTGAGGTCTCCGCGATGTCGCGCCCGTTGGCGTGCCCGTACACCATCACGCCGGTCCGGCTCTTGCCGCCGAGCAGATTGTAGAGGGGCGTGCCGAGTGCCTTGCCCTTGATGTCCCACAGCGCGACGTCGACGGCCGAAATCGCCGTCATCGTCACCGGCCCCTTTCGCCAGTACGCACCGCGATACAGGTATTGCCAGATGTCTTCGGTCTGGAACGGATCCCGGCCGATCAGGCAGGGCACGACATGTTCCTGGAGATAACTGACGACCGCCAGTTCGCGCCCGTTCAGCGTCGCATCGCCGACCCCGTAGACGCCCTCGTCCGTTTCAATCTTGAGCGTGACGAAGTTTCTGCCAGGCGAACAGACGATGACTCGGGCAGCGACGATCTTCATCGGTCTCGGTTCTCCGTTCTCGGTTCCGTTCTCGGCCACGACATGCCGGGCATCCTATCGCGGAACTCCGAACCCGGGACAGCAGAACCGGAGACACCGAGAACTCGCGGATACCTCGGAACCTCGGAACCGTCGGCACCCGTCGTATCCTACGCGCATGACCATCCGAAGGAATTTCGTTCTGACGTCGGCATGGATACTCGCGTCGTCTCTGGCTCTTGGTGCGTGCGCGCCGAAGAGCTCGCCGGCCTCACCGCCGCCGGCGCAGCCATCCGCAGGCGGCACGGCTCGGCCCGCGCCTCCCGCGGCGCCGCCTGCAACCCGTTCAGCGGTCACGTCCGGACCGGCGGATCAGGCCGCGACAATCACTGAGCAGGCGATTCGCGCGCACATGGAGTTTCTCGCGAGCGATGCGTTGAACGGGCGCGCGAGCGGTTCGCGCGACGAGCAGATCGCGGCCACCTACGTCGGCGCGCAGTTTCGCCTGTGGGGCCTGGATCCGGTCGGCGACAACGGCGGGTTCGTCCAGCAAGTCGAGATGGCCGGCGCGCAAGCGGCCGCGCCGCCGGTGCTGCGCATCGGCACGAACGCGTACACGCACGGCAAAGAGATGCTCGTCGCCGTCGCTCGGGACACTTCGAGCGTCCGGGCCGATCGTCAGGTATCAACCGGGCGCCAGCGTTCCTTCGGGGTCGATCGTCCTGCTGCCTGAAGGCACGACGGCCGGCGCGGTTCCCGGTGCCAGCCTGGTGCTGTTGATGGAGATCGCGCCGCTCCGATCCCAATGGGCCACCCGCGGTGGCGCCCTGCCGTCGACGCCTGCACTCCCCGTAAAGCTTTCAGCCGCGACGCCGCGACCGTCAGTGATTTACCTCGACAAGGCCACCTACGCGTCTGTCGCGAGCTCGGCCGACGGCACCGTGGCGACCTTCGCGGTCGACACCAAGACGGCGCCGTCGTCGTACACCTGGAACGCCGTCGGGCGACTGACCGGAAGCGATCCCGCGCTCGCCAAGCAGACCATCGTCTTGAGCGCGCATCTCGATCACATCGGCGCGCGGCCGGCTGGGCCCGGCGCCGACAGCATCAACAACGGTGCTGACGACGACGCGTCTGGGACTGTCGCGGTGATGATGCTGGCCGAAGCGCTGGCGAAGGGACCGCGGCCAAAGCGAACGATCGTCTTCGCGCTTTTCGGCAGCGAGGAGACCGGCGGCCACGGCGCCGGATACTTCGTCGATCTCCCGGTGGTGCCGCTGGCCGAGATCGTCGCGGACCTGCAGTTCGAGATGATCGGGCGCGCCGATCCCATGGTTCCCGAGAAGACCCTGTGGCTCACCGGTTACGAGCGATCGAATCTGGGGGCGACGCTTGCCAAACAGGGCGCACGCCTCGTCGCCGATCCCCATCCAGAGCAAAGCTTCTTCACCCGGTCAGACAACATCCGCTTCGCGCGCCGCGGTGTCATCGCGCACACGGTGTCGAGCTACAACCTGCACAAGGAGTATCACCAGCCCTCTGACGAGATCGGCAAGATCGACTTCGCGCACATGACCGAATCAATTCGCTCGCTGCTCGCGCCGATCCGCTGGCTCGCCGATTCTGCGTTCAAGCCCGAGTGGACGGCAAACGGGTGCCCGGCGCCGTGCAAGTAGCGCGGCTCGCAAAAAAACGCTTCATCGCGCACTGTGGACGGGAGTACAGTGGGCGCCCAGTCCACCAACCTGAAGGAGCCCGATGACTCGGTTCAAAGCCACGGCCGGAGCAATTGTCGTCCTCGTCGGATTCTTTACGGCAACGTTACCTGGGCGGCAGAGCGGGAGCGAAGCTCTGGTCCACGCGGATTTACAGGCGTACATGAACGCTCGGACGGCGGGATTCAGCGGCATCACGAACTTCAGCTTTGGCGTCTATTCGGATATCCACATGTGTGAGTGTTCGATTAACGTCTTGACGCGGGCTCAGTGGGCCGGGTTGCTCACCACGTGGCGCGATGTCGGGAATCTGTTCGGCGTGATCGTGGGTGATCTTGGCTACGACGAGCTCTCACATCGAGACAACGTGCTGTCAGGACCAGCCGCCGTGCCGAGCGCGCCGCCGGTGTTCTACGCCATGGGGAATCACGAAAACACGATTCGTTCGGCAAGCGGTCCTGGATCGACGCGCTGTATCCGGACGCCGTACGGCCAGCGAGCTGGACGACGCTGCCGAGTATGCCGGCCGGGCAACGCCGACCACGCCTATTGGTCGTTCAACGTCGGCCCGTCAACTCACTTCATCTTCCTCGATGGCGGCTACATGACGTGGGACGGGATCAACGGCCCGGCTTTGGCAAACGCTTGGCCAGGCGCAACTCACCTGGCTGAAGAACGACATTCTCGCCAATGCCGACAAGAACATCATGGTGTTCGTCCACGAGCCGATCGATCAACAGACGACGAACGCGACGCCGGGCTCGACGCCGGAGCTCATGCTCACCGACCGGGCGGCGCTGCTCGAGATGCTCGCTGCGCATCCGAAGCAGAAGTACATCTTCTCGGGCCACCTCCACAGCCACGCCGGCATCACGCGGTGGAAGGGCGTGAACTCGGTGCACGTCCAGACCGGCCCGCTGCCGCTCGGCATCAGGGTCAATGTCGCCGGCGAGACGATTACGCTCACGGGCAACGGCACGAGCACGGTGATCGACTTCGATGCCCATCCCATGAATCAGACCGTGCCGATCGGCGGACGGCAGGTCCTCCGCGTCGCCGAAGACGGGGCGAACGTCGGCAATACACGCCTCCCCAAGATGGTCCCGGTCGGTCCGGAGAACGGCGTGAGCCCGACGACCGGACCGCTCATGCTCAAGTCCGACGCCATGACGTGGTACTCGCCCCGATTCATCTCGGAGCAACTGGTCAAGATCGAGCCGGGCATGACGTTCTCGTACGACATCTATCTGTACGGCGCGGTGCCAGGGAAGGACGCCGTGACCGTGCAGCCGCACTGGTACGTCAAGGACGGCAGCCTGCCCCCGCTGATCTTCGATCAGAATTTCATCCCGCTGTCGCGAAGACCGCGTGACGGGATGTTTTTCACCACAACGAGGACACGCCGAGCCTTGGCGGCCGCGCCAACGGCGCGTGGTATCACCGGGAGTTCGACCTCACACCGATGGCCGGCAACTACGCCGACGGCATCTACCTCACATCGGCGGCAGGGAGTGTCAACGTCGGCGCGATCTACGCGGACAATATCCGGTTCACGTGGCCGGCGCCTGGCACCGTCGTTCCGCCGTCTCGTGTCAACGTCGCGCTGGCGTCGAGGGGCGCGATCGCCACGGCGTCTTCGACGTACAGCGCGTGCCTACTCGCCGGGTGCCGCGATCAACAACGAGCGCCGGAGTATCGCGGGGGCATCCGGAGGAGCGTGGGCGGATGCGACCCCCAACATCTATCCGGACTGGCTGGAGGTGGCCTTCAGTGACGTCAAGACGATCGACGAGGTCGATATCTTCACGGTACCGGACGTCCAGACGTCGGCGGTCTTTCCGACGCCGACCACGACGTTCAGCCTGAACGGGCTGCGCGACTTCCAGGTGCAGTACTGGACCGGTTCTGCATGGCTGACCGTGCCGGGCGGGACCGTGACCGCCAACAACCTGGTGTGGCGGCGAGTGACCTTCAGCCCGATTTCAACCTCGAAGATCCGCATCTTCGTGACCAACGCGATGAACATGTACAGCCGGATCGCCGAGGTCGAAGCCTGGGCCGTCACCACCGCACCTCCGATCAACGTGCCCCCGAGCGTGTCGCTGACCAGTCCCGCTTCAGGCGCGACGTTCGCTGCCCCTGCCTCGCTCACGCTCAGCGCAACGCGCCAGCGACAGCGACGGCGCGGTGACGGCGGTCGCTTTCTACGCCAATGGCGCGCTGGTTGGTACCGACACGACCAGTCCCTACAGCGTCCCTTGGACCGCCACCGCGCCTGGGGCGTATACGCTCACGGCGGTCGCCACCGACAATGCGGCGGCGGCGACCACGTCAGCGGCGGTGAATATCACGGTGGGCGGCTCGGTCGGCTCTGCGGCCGCGGCATTTGTCGGTGCGGACGCGGTGACGCAAGGCACGTGGATCGGGTCGTACGGCGGACAGGGGTACAACGTCATCGGCGAGGCGACGAGCAGTTATCCGTCGTACGCGTCGGTGACGCCGACAGGGCAAAGCCAATGGGTCTGGTCATCGGCGACGACCGATGTCCGCGCGTTGCAGAGGCCAGGCGGCGTCGGGCGTATCGCGGGCACCTGGTACGGATCGGTCTTCGATATCGAGGTGAACCTCCAGGACGGGTTGGCCCACCGCGTGGCGCTCTACGCGCTCGACTGGGACGGCCTTGGGCGATCGCAGCGCGTCGACATCCTTGACGCCGCGAGCCTGGCGGTGCTCGACACCCGGACGATGAGCAACTTCCAGGGCGGGCAGTACCTGACCTGGTCGTTGACCGGCCGGGTCAAGATTCGCGTGACGCTGACCAGCGGTCCCAACGCCGTCGTGAGCGGGCTGTTCTTCAATGCGTCCCCGGTCCACCGCCAACCAGCGCCGTGTTCCAGAGCCTCGACACCACCACGCAAGGTTCATGGATCGGCAGGTTCGGCTCGAGCGGATACAACGTCGTCGGAGATGCGGTGAGCTATCCGTCCTCCTCCACTGTCACCAGCACGGGGAGTGTTTACCTGTGGTCGGGCTCGCCGACGGACGTGCGAGCACTCCAGCGAGCCAGCGGTGTCGGGCGCGTGGCGGGCACGTGGTACGGCAATGTCTTCGACATCAACGTGCGTTTCGGCGATGGCTTGCCACACCGAGTGACGATCTACGGCCTTGACTGGGACCTCCAGGGGCGATCGCAGCGGATCGATGTGTTGAACGCGGCGACGTTGGCAGTGCTGGACAGTCGCACACTCAGCGGGTTCCAGACCGGGCAGTACCTGACGTGGACGGTCACTGGAGACGTGATTCTCCGTGTGACGCGACTGGCTGGGCCCAATGCCGTCGTGAGCGGCTTGTTCTTCGGCCCTGGTTAGGCGAGATGCGCATCGACGCCCGTCACACGGTCACGGCGGCATGCGGCAGGACGGTCACGGGAGGACTGGCAACGGTATGATCGCGTGATGGCGGCCGAGACCGCGCGCACATTTCGAAGGCCGCGGTTGCACCATCGAGCGCTGGGCCTGGCGTTTGTCTTCGGAGTCGACCGGATTCCGATCGACCGGATTGACCGCGCCGTCCGGAAACTGCTGACGATCCGGTCACTTCCGCAGGAAGCCCGGCTGACCCCAGCGTTGAAGGCGCATTCGACGGGCACGGTCGCGCGGGGAAGACTGGGGTCTGACCCCGTTCGATCACGCGCGATCGATCTCCAGAATCGCCCGCAGCAGCACGTTCGCGCCGTTCGCGCAGTCTTCCCAGCGCGTCCGTTCTTTCGGCGAGTGGCTGATCCCGCCGATGCTTGGGACGAAGATCATGCCCATCTGGCCCAGTTGCGCCATCATCTGTGCGTCGTGACCGGCGCCGCTCGGCAGGCGCGTGGTCTGCGAGGCCGGCGGCGGCCGCCGCCCGTTCGATGGCGCGTTGGACCTCTGACGAGGCCAGCGCCGGTGGATTGCGACTCAGATCCGCGATCTCGATCGTCGTCTTCGTCTCGGCGGCGATCTGACGCGCGCGGGCGCGGATGTCCGCGGCGATTGCGCGAATCTTCTCCGTCGAGAGATCGCGAAGCTCGATCGTCAGCCGGACGGTCCCCGGGATCACGTTCGGCGCGTTCGGCGACACCTCGAGCTGACCGACGGTGCCGACCTGGCGTCCTGGCTCGCGGGTGACGGCCTCCCGCACGGCCAAGGTCAGTCGCGCGGCGGCGACCAGGGCGTCCTGGCGATCGGGCATCGGCGTCGTTCCGGCGTGATTGGCGAAGCCGGTCACGACGGCGCTCAGCCGTTCGATCGAGACGATGCCTTCCACGATGCCGATCGGCAGCCCGGCGCGCTCGAGTGTGCCGCCCTGCTCGATGTGGAGCTCGAGATACGCGTGGTGCGCGCCCTTGGGCCTGACGGCGTCCATGATGCGATCGGGATCGCCGCCAAGCTTGCGCACACCGTCGGCGCGCCGCAGGCCGTTCCAGACCGCGTCCATGTCCGCAGGGGTGACGTCACCGGCCACGATGCGGCTGCCCGCAAGGCCGCGGCCAAACGCGACGCCCTCCTCCGCCGACCAGACCACCATCTCGAGCGGGTGAAGCGTTCGCAGGCCTGCGCGATCGCATGCTTCGATCACGCCGAGCGCCGCGAGCGATCCCAGGTCGCCG
Source organism: uncultured Acidobacteriota bacterium (assembly GCA_963816795.1). Taxonomy (GTDB): domain Bacteria; phylum Acidobacteriota; class Vicinamibacteria; order Vicinamibacterales; family SCN-69-37; genus CAWFLT01. Next base: position 662,208 of record CAWFLT010000017.1, read on the forward strand.
TCGAAATTGCCGCCGTTGGGCACCGAGTCGATGTGCGATCCGAAGAGAATCGGCGGCACGGACGAGTCTCGGCCGGGGCGGCGGCCGAAGATGTTGCCGGCGGGATCGACCCGCGGCTCGAGCCTGGCCGCGCGCATGAGATCCATGACGTACCGCCGCCCTTGGACATCCGCGTCGGAGTACGCGACCCGGCTGACGCCGTCGGCGAACGTGCCACCTGCGGGCCGGCCGAATACGCTCAGGGCTTCGATGCGCTCACGAAGTGAACTCGCATCGACGCTGACGTCCTGCAGCCGCGGTGCCGCGGCTCGAATCGCCGGCGACCTGGCGCCAGCGCCGACGCCCATGGCCGCGAGACCACCCAGGAACGCGCGGCGAGAGAGGGACATGGCGATACTGTAGAACAGTGCGGGGTGCAGATCGCGCGCGCTAGCGCCGACCGGTGTTGGTAGGATGTCTCTGCGTTCGCAGTGATGCCCGTCGTCCGTCCGGAAATCGTCATCGTCGGCGCAGGCATCGCTGGCCTGTGGGCCTTCAGGACCTTGCACGATGAGGGGTACGACGTGCTGTTGATCGAGCCGCACTCCCTGGGCGGAACACAGAGCCTCGCCTCGCAGGGCATGATCCACGGCGGGCAGCGATACGCTCTGGAAGGGCGATCGAATCTCCACTCCGAAGGCATTGCGGCGATGCCCGCGATCTGGCAGGCGGCGCTGAACGGAACGAGCGGCCCGGATCTTCGCGCGGCGCGGATTCTGAGTCAGACGCAGGTCCTCTGGTCCCCTGGGGGTCTGACGTCGAGCGTGACCGCATATTTCGCGTCGAAGGCGATGAACTCACGGGTCGAGCCGCTCCCGCGCGACGAGTGGCCAGAGATCTTCCGGACGCATCCGAAGTTCAAGGGCTCGATCTATGCCATGGGCGAGCTCGTCGTCGATATCCGGAGCGCCACGGAGGCGCTTGTCGCAGGGGCCCTGGATCGGATCTGGAAGGTCGACAAGTGGGATCCGGTGTTCGCGGACGGAAAGCTGCGCGCCCTCCGCGTTTCGAACGGCGACCACGAAACCGAGATCGCGGCGGAGCAGTTTGTGTTCGCGGCGGGCCTCGGCAATGAACAGATCGCTCGGGCGCTTTGGCCAGGGCAGGCGGTCTGCCAGCGCCGGCCGTTGAAACAAGTCCTGGTCGACGATGTCGAGTACTCGCTTTACGGCCATTGCATCGCGGCCGACCCGCGGCCACGGGTGACGGTCTCGGCGCACCCGAAGCCAGACGGCCGGTTCGTCTGGTACCTCGGCGGTCTCGTGGCGGTGAAGAACGTCGACGAGCCGGATGACGTGGCCGTGACGTTCGCGCGTCGTGAGCTCGAAACGCTGTTTCCGCAGATCGCGTGGGCCAGGAAGCGGTGGTCGACGTTGAGGATCGACCGCGCGGAACCGAGTGTGTCGACCGGCTGGCTCCCGGACGGACCTTCAGTCATGCGGCACGAGAACTGTTTCGTCGCCTGGCCCACCAAGTTGACCTTCGCGCCTGCCATCGCGCGCGAGATCCGCGCGCACCTTCCCCCGCCGCGCCGCCGGACCGAGCCGGGAGAGCACGGGCACGGATTCGCGCCGCCGCCGATCGGCCGCTATCCCTGGGAAGACGCCCAATGGAGCTGAGCAGAAGGCCCCTCGGCTCGACCGGCATCGAGGTCTCCGTTCTCGGTTGGGGTACGGTCAAGGTTGGCCGAAATTCGCAGGTCAAGAACAAGTCTGCCGATGGGTTTCCGTTGCCCAGTATCGAGACGGTGTCCGAGTTGCTGGGCATCTGTCGCGAGTCCGGCCTGAACCTGATCGACCTGGCGCCTGCGTACGGCACTGCTGAAGAACGGATCGGTTCGCTCCTTGGCGGTGACCGCCCTCATTTCGTTCTGTCGACGAAAGTCGGCGAAGAATTCGATGGCCAGTCGTCGACCTACGATTTCTCTCCGGCGGCGATCCGTGAAAGCGTCGATCGGAGCTTGCGAAGGCTTCGGACGGACTACCTCGATATCGTGCTGCTGCATTTGCCGCGAGAGGATCTGCGAACCATGCGAGAGAGTGACGCGCTCGACACGCTCGCGCGCTTGAAGCGCGCCGGGCTGATCCGCGCGTTTGGCGCCTCGACCCACACGGTGGAAGGCGGCCTCTACGCGCTCGAGGCCGCGGATGTGGTCATGGTTCCCTTCAATCCCGGCTACGCCGAGCACCAACCCGTGATTGAACGGGCGGCGACGCTCGAGAAGGGCATCACCATCAAGCGAGGCCTTCAATCCGGTCATCTCCCTCCGGGCGATCCCGATCAGGCGCTTCGGAGTTGTCTCCGTTTTTCCCTCGGTCACCGAGCGGTGGCCAGCCTCATCGCGGGGACGATTCACCCCGACCATCTTCGGCAGAATATCGACGCAGCCAACGCCGTGCTCGCGGCAGGGTAGGGCGACCGACCTGTGAAGAAGCGAGCCTGGCTGGCGGTGGGTCGTCGCGGTTGGCGTGTTGGCGCTGGCGGTCTGGGCGCTGTGGTCCTATCGCACGGGCGGCCTGTTGTCCGTCCTCCTCGATTCGCCCACAGAGGGCGTCTCGCGTCTCGAATCGTTGCGCGCCTACGTCGCCTCGTGGGGCGCGCTCGCGCCCCTTGTCTACGTCCTGGCGGTCACGGTTGAAGTGCTGGTCGCGCCAATTCCGGGGACGCTCCTCTACGCTCCGGCCGGAGCGATCTTCGGCGGGTTTGTCGGCGGCACGCTTTCGCTCCTGGGCAACGTCCTCGGTGCGGCGATCGCGGCGTGGGTCGCCGGCACGTTTGGCCAGCGCTGGCGGGAACGTCATGACCACTCGCTGCTGGCGCGCCTGCAGGAGCGGCTCGCCAGCCGAGGCGCGTGGGTCGTGTTCCTCTTGCGCGTCAATCCCTTCACCTCGTCCGACCTCGTGTCGTACGCCGCGGGGCTGGCTGGCGTGAAACCGCACCAGGTGGCCGCTCGGCACGCTCGCCGGCATGGCGCCGCTCTGTTACGCGCAGGCCTACCTGGCGCAATCAATCTTCGAATGGCTGTCGCCTGCGGCCCTGACTGTGCTGGGCGTGGGGCTCCTGGTGGCGGTCATTGCCGGCATCGTGTGGAACCGGCGCCGGCGTCCTGCGAGACTTGGATAGACTACAGAATTGGTGACCATGCGACCGATACGTGACGTCCTCGCGGAGTTCAGCAAGCACCGGGTGCTTGTGTTTGGCGACGTCATTCTCGACGAATACCTGACCGGCGACTGTACCCGTATCTCGCCCGAGGCGCCTGTTCCCATCATGAGGGTCCAGCACCATCGCGCGACGCTCGGCGGCGCCGCCAACACCGCGGCCAACATCGCCGCGCTTGGCGGGCACGTCACGCTCGTCGGTCTGGTCGGTGACGATGAGGGAGCGCGGGAGCTCGAGCGGCAATGCGAGGCACTCGGCATTCAGCTCGTCGCGGTGGCCGATCGGCGACCGACCATTCGTAAGGTGCGGGTCGTTGGCCATCAACAGCAATTGCTTCGATTGGACTACGAAGAAGCGCCCGCCACAGACGCTGCGATCGAGGACCGGCTGCTCGCCGGCGTCCAGCGTGAGCTGGTCAGTGCCTCAATCGTCGTGGTTTCCGACTACGCGAAGGGCGCGCTCACACAGCGGATCTGCCAGCAACTGGTTGCGGAGTGCTCACGCGGCCGGCAAGCAGGTCGTCATCGACCCGCGGCCCCAGCATCGCTCGTTCTATGCCGGTTGCGACTACATGACGCCGAACTGGCAGGAGTCGCTCGCCCTCCTCGGCCAGTCCGAAGGGCCGGCCACCGAGGACGCGGTCGCCGCCTGTGGCCGCGAGCTCGTTTCCCGTTTCGGGTGTCACGTCGTCATGACGCTCGGATCGAGAGGCATCAGTTTTTTTCATCGCGATGCCCTCGGTGATTTCAGGGTGCCGGCCCTGGCGAAGGAAGTCTTCGATGTCAGCGGCGCGGGCGACACCGTGGTGGCGGCGTTCGCGCTCGCGTTGGCCTCCGGGTGCAGCCACATGGACGCGATCGATCTCGCCAATCGTGCCGCGGGCGTCGTGGTGGCCAAGCACGGGACGGCGACGGTCAGCCCGCAGGAATTGCTCAGCGAAGCCGAAACCGAGTCGCGGGCCCTGGGCCGCGACGAACTGCGCGACGTGTCCGCGCGGCTGCGAGCCCAAGGCAAGCGGATCGTCACCCTCAACGGTTCGTTCGACGTCATGCACACGGGACACCTCCACATCCTCAAGGAAGCGAAGCGACAAGGCGACGTCCTGATTGTCGGGGTGAACAGCGACGCGAGCGTGCGCAGCTACAAAGGACCTGGCCGGCCGATCAACTCCGAACAGCAACGGGCGGAGATGCTCCTCGCCAACCGCTACGTCGACTACGTGCACGTGTTCGACGAGACCGTGCCGATGGCGTTCATCGAAGCCGCGCGGCCTGACGTGCATGTCAACGGCGCAGAGTATGGCGACGAGTGCGTCGAGGCGCCGACGGTGCGCCGCCTCGGCGCCAGACTCCACCTGGTGCCACGCCTTCCGGGCCTCTCGACGACAGAGCTCTTGCAGCGTACGAAGCCCGATCGATCTCTGAGCGCGTTGCAGAATTACCGGCGGCCGAGGGGCCGCTCGCCGCCCAGCTCGTGGGCTGAAGCGCCCTTCGTCTTCAATTTGCAACTGCTCTACGCCTTTGCCAGTGCGCCTGTGGTTTGCGGCTGCGAGTGCAGACGTGCCGGGGCGGCGCGGAAGCGCTGGAACGGGAGGTGGCAGTCGTGCTTGCGCAGGAAGCTCAGGAACCGCTTGTAGTCGTCGCCGGACATGTTGAACTGCTGGACGAGCGAGCGGTAGTTGCCGTTGGTGTGCTCGAGGCCGATCTGGATGATTCTGCGCAGATCGGCGCGCGTGAGGTCGCGCGCCATGAACAGCGGATAGACGACCGACCAGAACGACTCGCCGTTGGTGAGCATGAGCGACGCGAGCTCGTCGGCTTGCGAAGGACGACTGGCAGCGGTCGCGCCGCCGGCTGAGGACGGAGACGGCTGTGCGACGGCCGCGCGAACCACGTCGGTCGGCAAATCCACGGGCCGGATGACGCGGCCGCCGGTCTTGAGGACGACGCGCTCGATCACGTTCTTGAGCTCGCGGATATTGCCGGGCCAGCGGTAGCGCCTGGAGCGCGTCCATCGCGTCGGGCGACACTTCCGACATCTCGATCTTGTGCATCTGGCTGTACACCTGCATGAAGTGATTGACCAGCAGCGGGATGTCCTCGGCGCGCTCGCGAAGCGGCGGGATGCACAGGCGGATGACGTTGAGGCGGAAGTAGAGATCTTCGCGGAAGTCGCCCGTGGTGATCTGCGCCTGGAGATCGCGATTGGTCGCGGTGATGAGGCGGACGTTGACGCGCGTGTGCGAGCGGTCCGCGCCGATGCGCTGGATCTCGCCGGACTCGAGGAAGCGCAAGAGCACGACCTGCATGCGCGTGCTCATCTCGCCGACTTCGTCGAGGAAGACGGTGCCGTTGGGCGCCATCTCGAGCAAGCCCGGGCTTGTCGCGGTAGGCGCCGGTGAAGCTGCCGCGCACGTGTCCGAACAGCTCTGATTCGAGGAGCGAGTCGGGCAGGCCCGCGCAGTTGAGTGTGACGAGCGACGCGGACGGCGCGCTTGCTGCGATGATGGATCAGGCGCGCGACGACTTCCTTGCCGACACCGGTCTCGCCGGTGATCAGGACCTTCGCGTCGGAACGCGCGGCGAGCTCGATCTCGCTTTCGATGGCGCGGATCGCGTCACTGCGCCCGATGAGGCGAACTTCCTGGGGCCTGTGGAACGACTGCCAATGAATTGGATCCTCTCTGATCGACGGCGCCCGCAGCGACTTTCGTCAGGGAAACGCGATACTATCGGCATCAGGGTGCGGCGTCAATGGTCACTCTTGTCAGTCGGCGCAAGTCCCATGTAAATAAATAGTTACAGGGACGCACAGGCCGGCAACCTGCAGCCGCGGTAGTCTTTGTCCTTCCTTATGGCGCCCGAAAGTCTGACAAATAGCGTACTAATTTCGCAAGTATTCGTGTAAAGTCGCAACTTCCAGATCTTAGACCGGCGACACGCGGCGGAAGCAACATCAGCTAAGGTGCTTGGATTCAACTGGATAGCGGGAGGACTTCTGCGCGGCCAAGTTCGGACAGCGGTTTGCACTAGAGCCACGGGCTGACGTCTCGGTCGGAGCGGCAGCCGCCCGCGAGGAACATGATGAGGCAGACCGGCAAAGTTCAACTGATTGGCACCAGCCAGGTGATCGAGGACCTCCGCGCGGAAGTCGAGCGGGTCGCGCGTTCGGACGCCAAGGTCCTGATTACCGGCGAGAGCGGCTCGGGCAAGGAAGTCGTCGCCCGGGCGATTCACGACTCGAGCGTGCGCGCGCGAGTCGGGTTCGTGCCGGTCAACTGCGCCGGCATCCCCGAAACGCTGCTCGAGTCCGAGCTCTTCGGTCACGTCAAGGGCAGCTTCACCGGCGCCTATCGCGACAAGCCGGGCAAGCTCGAGATGGCCGACAACGGCACCATCTTCCTCGACGAGATCGGCGAGATGACGCTGCGGATGCAGGGCCTGCTGCTGCGGTTCCTCGAGACCGGCGAAATCCAGAAGGTCGGCGCCGAACGGGTGGCGAAAGCCACGAACGTTCGCGTGATGGCGGCGACCAACCGCAACCTGCCGCATCTGATCGTCCAGGGCCAGTTCCGCGAGGATCTCTTCTACCGCATCAACGTCATCCACATCGTCGTCCCGCCGCTGCGCGAGCGTCGCGAAGACATCCCGCTTGCTCGTCGACTACTTCCTGACCCGCTTCACGGCCACGCAGCCGGACAACGGCAACGGGAACGGCAACGGCAATCACAGCCCCGTGCGCTCGATCTCGCCCGAGGCGCTGGCCGCGCTCTGCGTGACTACGCCTGGCCCGGCAACGTCCGCCAGGTCGAGAACGTGATCGAGCGTCTCGTCGTCACCGGCCGCCGCGAGGTGGTGCAGTTCGACGATCTCTCGCCAGAGATTCGGTTGCCCGGAAACTCCGGGCTGCGGCCGCGTCACGAACGGCGCCGCACGGTCGCCGACGAGTTGTTCACGAAGCTGGTCGAGGAGCGCGAGTCGTTCTGGAACGCCGTCTACCCGCTGTACATGAACCGCGAGATCACGCGGAGCAACGTCCGTGACCTCGTCAAGAAGGGACTCGAAGAGGCGCGCGGCAACTACAAGATCGTGCTGCGTCTCTTCAACATGGAGTCGACGGACTACAAGCGATTCCTGAACTTCCTGCGCAAGCACAACTGCCAACTGCCTTTCAAGGAGTATCGGTAGATGAAAGCCGCCCAGCGAATCGTGCCGCCCATGAGACTCAGAGACTGACGACATTCGTGCTCGCCGCTGCCGTCGCGATGTCATCGGCCGCGTTGCAGGCGCAGGCGACGCCACAGGGCCGCCGCCGCCGGCACCGCGAAGCCGAATGGACCCGCGGCGCCCGTGATGGCCGACGCCGCCGACCGGCTACGTCATCGGCGTCGATGACGTGTTGACGATTTCGGTCTGGCGCGAGAAGGACCTCAGCATCGAAGTCGTCGTCCTGCCGGATGGCAAGGTCACGGTGCCGCTCGTCAACGAGATGCAGGCCGCGGGTCTGACGGTCGAGGAGCTGCGGACGAAGATCACGGCGGCGCTGGCGGCCAAGAACCTCATTGCCGACGCCGTGGTCTCGGTCGGCGTCAAGCAGATCAAGAGCCGCAAGGTGTACATCACCGGCGCCGTCAACAAGCCCGGCGAGTACGAGCTGACGGCCAGGATGACGATCACGCATCTCATCACCGTCGCCGGCGGCCTGCTGGAGTTTGCCAAGAAGAAAGAGATCATGGTGATTCGCGGCTCCGAGAAGAAGCCCGACGGCCAGCCGGTGACGATCATCGTCAACTACGAGGACCTTCAGAAGGGGAAGAACCTCGCGAAGAACCTGATTTACCTCATGCCTGGCGATCAGGTGCTCGTCAAGCAGTAGGCATGAAGACGCGCCTGCTCCTCGTCGTGCCCGTGCTGGCTGCGCTCGCGGCCGCGCCGGCGTTCGCCCAGATCTCGCGGCCCGAGCGGCCGTATCGAGGTCTGTTCGGTGGCGGCGGCGGGAGCGGCGAGTACGAGCAGAGCCTGACGGCGTCGTTGTCGCTTGGCGGCGGGTACGACGGGAACGTGCTCACGGGGACGGGCGACTTTGCGCCGGCAGATCCGCACGGCGGGGAAGGGCAGCACCTATGCGCAGCTCTCCGGGGGCCTCAACTACAGCCTTGGCCGTGAGCGTGCCAGTTTTTCGGCGTCGGTCTCCGGTGGGACGAGCTACTTCACGACGCTGCAGACGCAGATCGCAAACGCCTTTGGGACGAGTGTCGGCGGATCGTTCAAGTTGAGTGCGAGATCGCAGGTCTGACTGCGAGCTACGGTGCCTGGTTCTCGCCGAACTATGCGCTCGGCGGATTCTCGCCGTTGCAGCCACCGCCCATCGGTCAGCCGCCGGTCACGATCGACGACACGCTCGGAGCCCGCGTCGAAGATCACGTCACGCAGACGGGCTCCATCGGGTTTACCCAGGGCCTCACGAGTCGGGTGTCCTTGACGGCGAGCTACGATGTCAATCGCAGTGATTCGACCGTCAGGCGAATTCGATCTGTGGACCCGTACCGCGAAGGCGTGAGCCTCAGCTATGCCATCGGAAAAGGTCTTTCGGCCCGGTTGGGCTATAGCCGCACGAGCAACGAGTCCGGTCCGGCCGACAATCGTCAGCGATACGAGGGCGACGGCCTCGACGGCGGCCTCGATTTCAACCGGGCCATTTCTCTCTCGCGCCGCACGACCTTGGCGTTCACGACCGGATTCACGACGACACGAAATGCCATCGACGACGCACGGTACGACGCGGTGGGATCCGCAGTGCTCAGCTACGAGCTCGCCCGTACTTGGAGCAGCAGCCTCAACTACTTCGAGGACGGTTCAGTTCTCCGACGTGCTCAGCCAGCCGGTGTTTTCAGACACGGTGTCAGCTGGGGATCTCGGGCTTGCTGAATCGACGGATTCAGGTTCAGGTCGGCGGCGGCGGATCCGGGGCGACGTCGGATTTTCGAGCGGTGGCAACGCGTTCTGGAACTACTATGCGACGGCCGAGCTCAGGCTTGGCCTTGAACCAGTTCGTCGTCCTTCAATCTCAGCTATACGTACTATCGATATCGGTATCAGGACGGCGTGGTGTTGCCGGCAGGCTTCCCCAACTTCGCCGAGCGGGAAGGCATCATGGCGTACGTGAGCCTCTGGGCGCCGATCATGCAGCAGGGGACGGAGATCCAATGCTTCCAGGTAAGAAGTACAAACCCGAAGATCTGTTGCGGCTCGCCAAGAAGCGCATGTGGCTGCTGTTGGTGCCGTTCGCCATCGTCTCGGCCGGCACGGCCGCCGTCGCGCGCAAGCTGCCGGACTACTACCAGTCCTCGACGATGATTCTCGTCGAGCCGCAGCGCGTTCCCGAGTCGTACGTCAAGGCCACCGTGACGACACGCATTGAAGACCGTCTGGGTGCGATCCGCGCCAAGATTCATGAGTCGGACGCGGCTCGAGCGGCTCATCGAGGAGTTCAACCTGTATCCGGACGAGCGCCGGAAGGGCATCATGCAGGACGTCGTCGAGACGATGACGCGTGATATCCAGGTGAACATCCTGCCACGCGGCGACGCCTTCAGCATCGCCTACGTCGGGCGCAACCCCCAGATCGTCAAGCAGGTGACCGAACGGCTGGCGTCGATGTTCATCGACGAGAGCAACCGCGACCGCGAGAACGTCGCCGACAGCGCCACGCAGTTTCTCGACGGCTCGGTCGAGGACGTCCGCCGCCGCTTGCAGGAGAGCGAGAAGAAGGTCGAAGAGTATCGCAAGGCGCGCGCGGGCTCGCTGCCGACGCAGCTCGAGTCGAATCTGCAGGCGTTTTCGAACAACGCGCTCGAGATTCAGTCCATCGTCCAGAAGATCCACGACGATCAGAACCGCCGCCTGCTCCTCGAGAAGCAGTTGGCCGATTTCGAGAGACCCGAACGAGATCGGTCCAGCCGGCTCGAGGTGTCGCCGGGCGCAGCTCACGATGGGCGCCGACGGCAATCCCGTGGGCGGCACGATCCAGGTCCTGAACTTCTGGAAGGCCCGGCTGGCCGATCTCGAGGCACGGAAGTACCTGTCAGGCCATCCCGACGTGATCGCGGTGAAGAAGCAGATCGCCGAGTGGGAGAAGAAGGCCGAAGACGAGGCGCTCCAGCAGCCGGTGAGCCGGGCCACCGTTCAGGTGCGTTCCGCCGGCCGAGTTGGCGCGCCGCAATCGCGTCGCGTCCATCCGGGCCGAGCTCGATCAGCTCAACCTGCAGATGAACTCGAAGCTGGTGGAAGAAAAACGTCTGCGCGGCGAGGCGATGAAGCTCCAGGCGCGCATCGACGCGACGCCGGCGGTGGAGTCGGAGATGACGAACATCACCCGCGACTACACGCAGTTGAACGCCCAGTACGGGAGCCTGCTGGCGAAGCGCGAAGACTCGAAGCTGGCCGCCAACCTCGAGCGCCGCCAGATCGGCGAGCAGTTCACGCTCCTCGATGCCGCCCGAGTCCCCGAACGGCCGTTCAAGCCGGATCGCCGGCAGATCAACCTGATGGGGATGGCGTCGGCCTCGGCATCGGCCTGGCGCTCGTGGGGCTGCTCGAGTACCGCGACGCGAGCTTCAAGACGGACGACGAGATCATTCGCGTGCTGTCGTTGCCGGTGCTCGCGGTGGTGCCGGTGATGTTGTCCGACGCCGAGCGGCGCAAGTCGTTCCGGTGGAAGCTCGTGCTGAATACGCGGTCTCGGTTCCGTGGTCGCGGTCTGCCTGGCCGTGCTGCTTTATACGTTCGTGCGGTGAGGCGCTGATGTACGAACGATTCTTCGGATTCCGGGAGCGGCCGTTCGACCTGACGCCGAATCCCCGGTATCTGGTCTTGACCGAAGCGCATCGCGAGGTGCTCAGCAACCTCGAGTACGGCGTGTCGAGCCGGAAAGGGATCACCCTGCTCATCGGCGAGGCCGGCTCGGGCAAGACGACGCTGATTCGCGCGGCGATCGAGCGGCAGTCCGCGAAGGTGCACAGCGTGCACCTGCACAACCCGACGCTGACCCGGCAGGAATTCTCCGAGATGCTGGCGGCGCGCTTCGGCCTGTCGGAGGCGGCGACGAAGTCCAAGGCCGGCGATGCTGCTGGAGCTCGAGGCGCTGCTCATCGCCCGTCACAACGACGGGCGAGACGACCGTGCTGATCGTGGACGAAGCGCAGAGCCTGCCGCAGGACCTGCTCGAGGAGATCCGGCTCCTGGCCAACGTCGAGACGAACGAAGAGAAGCTGCTGTCGGTGATCATCGCCGGCCAGCCCGAGCTGGCCGATCGGTTGAACCACGAGTCGTTGCGCCAGTTGAAGCAACGCGTCGCCCTGCGTTGCCAGTTGCGCCCGTTGACGCTCCAGGAGACCGCCGGCTACATCGCCGGCCGCATCCGTGCCGCCGGGGCGGTCGGGGCTCAAGTGTTTACGCGCGAGGCCGTCTCCCTGATCCATGAGCACGCCCACGGCATTCCCCGCACGGTCAGCGTCATCGCGGACAACGCCCTGCTGGGCGGCTTCGCCGCGGGTCAGCGGCCCGGTCGGCAGCCAGCTCGTGCGCGAGGTCTGCCGCGACTTCGACCTCAGGGCGCGCGGCGGGGAGGAGACCGAACGGTTTGCCGAGGAAGCCGCCGAAGCCCGTGCGCTGGCGGCCACGCTGCCGTCGCCGACTGGTGCGCCACCGCCACGCAGGCTCCTGGTGACGACGCCGACGACGGTCGGAGCCACGACGCGGCTGCCGCCGCGCGATTGGGGCGCCGACCGAGACGCCCGAACTGGCTGAGGGCGCAGGAGCCGGCGCCGGCAAAGCGCCGGCGATTTTCGTTTTTTTGGAACTGACGCTTTTTACGAGCACTGACGAGGAGACACACGAATGGGCCGGGTAGAAGACGCGAGGCGGCGGGCGGCGGAAGCTGCGGCCGGATGAGGTCGGGATCGAACCGGCCGACACCGTGCTGATGCTCGAAGCCGGCCCGACGTCGACGCGCTGTCGCGCGAGCCGTACCCGGTCGAGATCGCCGAGCACCGGCGCCAGCGGCCCGGGCCGCCTTGCCGGCCGCTCCGGCGCCGCCGGCCGCGGCCGTGCCGCCGGGTCGTCGTGACGAGAGCACGGCGGTCAACTTGCCTCATCGGCCGCTGTTCGAACGCATCGACGCCAAGCTCGCGCGCAAGATCGTCGTCGATCAACGACATGGCGCACGCGTCGCTCGAGCAGTACCGCCGCCTCGCCGCGACGCTGCATCAGAGCCAGATGGCGAGCGGATTGAAGGTCATCATGATCGCCAGCGCGCTGAGCGGCGAGGGCAAGACGCTGACGGCGGCGAACCTGGCGATGACGTTCAGCGAATCCTACCAGCGGACGGTGCTGCTGATCGACGGCGACCTGCGGAAGCCGTCGCTCGACTCGGTGTTCGGGTCGACGGCTCGTCCGGCCTCAGCGACGGCCTGATGAACGCCGACGAGCATCCGCTGACGCTCCACCAGGTGTCTCAGCGGCTGACGATCCTGCCCGCCGGCCAGCCGATCTCGGATCCGATGGCCGGTCTCACGTCGGATCGCATGCGGCGGGTCATCGAGGAGGCGCGCGACGCCTTCGATTGGGTGATCATCGACACGCCGCCGGTCGGCGTGCTGACCGACGCCAGCCTGCTGTCGTCGATGGTGGACGGCGCCGTGCTGGTGGTGAAGGCGGAGGCGACGCCGCACACCCTGGTCGAGCGCGCCGTCGAGGCGCTCGGGAAGAGCCGGATCGTCGGCGTGGTGCTCAATCGCGCCCGGACGCCGATGCACGGCACCGGATACGAATACGACAGCTACTACGCGGCGCCCAAGACCCAGCCGGCCGTTCCGGCCCTTCCGGAACCCAAGTGATCTGATGCGCGGACCCTCCCTGCGATCGCTGACGCTCGTCGTATGCGAGACGGTCCTGATCGTGGTGGCCGTGGCGCTCGCGGCGTATCTGCGTCTTGGCGACGGGGCCTGGGACGTCCTTTTCCACAACGGCGGCGTGATGAAAGTCGCCGTCATCGTCATCGTCACGCAGGGTTGCCTGTACTACGCTGACCTGTACGACATGCGCCTGATGTCGGATCGGCCGACGCTCTTCATCGGCATCATCCAGGCGCTGGCGGCGGTCTCGTTCATTCTCGCCCTCGTGTACTACTGGTTTCCCGAACCTCGTCATCGGCCGAGGGGTCTTCCTGATCGCGGCCATGCTGGTGATTGCGGTCGTCATCGGCTGGCGGCTGGCGTTCGACTGGACGAGCCGGCAGGTCGGCCCGCGCGAGCGTCTGCTGCTCGTCGGCACCAGCGCGGCCGCGATCACGCTCGCGCGCGAGCTGTACGAGCGGCGTCATGAACTGGGCGTCGAGATCGTCGGGTTCGCCGATCCGAACCCGGAGCTGGTCGGCACGTCAGTGATCAACCCCGGCGTGATCGGCACCATCGACCAGATTCCGGAGATCGTCCGCTCGCGCGACGTCGATCGCGTCGTGGTCAGCCTCGCCGATGCACGCGGCAAGCTGCCGATGGACAAGCTGCTCGAAATGAAGCTCGACGGCGTGTCGTTCGACCACCTGGCCTCGGTGTACGAGGAGTACACCGGCAAGATCGCGATCGAGAACCTGCGCCCGAGCTGGTTGATCTTCTCCTCCGGATTTCGCAAGAGTGCGGTGCTGGCCGTCGCTGAAGCGGACGGTTGACGTGATGCTGTCGCTGGTGGGTCTGGTACTGGCCGCACCGCTCGCATCGTGCTGGTGGGGCTCGCCGTGCGGATCACGTCGGCTGGTCCGGCCCTGTACCATCAGCGCCGGGTCGGGCGCGATGGCAGCGAGTTCATGGTGCACAAGTTCCGCAGCATGCGTGTCGATGCCGAAGCCGCCACGGGTCCGGTGTGGGCGTCGAAGACCGGCGATCCGCGGGTGACGCCAATCGGCAGGTGGCTCCGGCGGCTCCGCCTCGACGAGCTGCCGCAGTTGTGGAACGTGCTTCGCGGAGAGATGAGCCTCGTCGGCCCTCGGCCCGAACGGCCGGAGTTCGTCGCCGAGTTGACGCGCGAGATCCCGTACTACGGGCAGCGCCACGTCATCCGTCCCGGACTGACCGGGTGGGCCCAGGTCCGCTACACCTACGGCGCGACCAGGGAAGACGCACTCCAGAAGCTGCAGTACGACTTGTACTACATCAAGAATCTCTCGCTGGCGCTCGACTTCTACATCATCTTCGCGACCATCAAGACGGTCATCCTGCGGCGAGGCGCCTGACCGATGACGGCGCACGCGGCGGCACCGGGCGACGCCGTCGTCAATGCGATGAGCATTGACGTCGAGGACTACTTCCAGGTGAGCGCGTTCGATCGTGTCGTCTCGCGTTCGGCGTGGGACGGCATGGAGAGCCGCGTCTCCGCCAACACCGATCGACTGCTGGCGCTCTTCGACGAGTTCGGGATCAAGGCGACGTTCTTCGTCCTCGCGTGGGTGGCCGAACGCCATCCGGATATCGTGCGGCGCATCGCGGCGGGCGGTCACGAGGTCGCGTCGCATGGCTACGGGCACCGGCTGATTTACGAGCAGACGATCGACGAGTTCCGCGACGACGTCCGCGCGCGCGAAAGGCATCCTCGAGGATCTGGCGGGCGCGCGCGTCGCCGGCTATCGCGCTCCCAGCTATTCGATTACCGCGAAGTCGCTGTGGGCGCTCGACGTCCTCATCGAGGAGCAGGTACGAGTACGACTCGAGCATTTTCCCGATCCGGCACGATCGCTACGGGATCCCGGATGCGCCGCGCCAGCCGCATGTGCTGCAGCGAACCGGCGGCACGCTGCTCGAGGCACCGCCGTCGACGGTTCGCTGGGGATCGATGAACCTGCCGGTTGCCGGTGGCGGCTACTTCCGCATCCTTCCCTATTGGTGGACGCGCTGGGGTATCGATCGGCTCAACCGGATCGAGCGGCTTCCAGCCATCTTCTATCTGCACCCGTGGGAAATCGATCCCGGACAACCCCGACTGCCGGCAACCGGCCTCAGTCGGTTCAGGCATTATCGGCATCTTGAAAAGACCGAACCGCGTTTGCGGCAACTCCTGACGGACTTTCGCTTCGTGACCGTGTCCGAGGTCGTACGGAGCGCGGCTCGATCTTCGAGCCGCGATCTGACAGACCTACGTAGCGATTTGCCCGTAGTACGTAGCGCGGCTCGGTCTGTGAGCCGCGATTTGAGCCGCGATGTGAGCCGGGACGACGTCAAGACGCCGAACAAGCGGATCATGTCGCCTGACATCTTCCGACCGTTTTCGGTGCCAGATGGCACCAAGCCCTCTCTCTTCGTCGTCGTCGACACCGAGGAGGAGTTCGACTGGGACGCGCCGTTCTCGCGGGACGCGGTCGGCGTGACAGCTATTCAGGAGGTCGGACTCCTCCAGGCCGTCCTCGCGAAGTACTTCGTCGTGCCGACGTACGTCATCGACTACCCCGTCGGCGACGACGCCGTCGTCGGTCGCGCGTCTCGGCGAGTTTGCCGCGCGCGGGGAGTGCCACATCGGGGCTCATCTCCATCCGTGGGTGAATCCGCCGTACGTCGAGACTGTGAACGCGCGAAACAGCTACGCGTGCAACCTTGGGGCCGCGCTCGAAGCCGACAAGATTGGTGTCCTGCGGGACGCGATTGGCGAGCACTTCGGGCTACGCCCGCGCACCTACAAGGCCGGCCGGTACGGCTTCGGCGACGACGACGGCGGCGACGTTGGAGCGGCTGAACTTCGACGTCGACGTCAGCGTGAATCCGCACATGGACTTCAGGGCCGACGGCGGCCCCTCATTTGAAGGTTGCCAGCCCGTGCCGTCGACGTTCGGCCGGGCCAGACGGTTGCTCGAGCTGCCGTGCACGACGGGATTCACCGGGGTGGCACGAGGGGCCGGCCCGGCGTTGCACCGGGCCGCGTCGGCGTCCTGGCTGAAACCGTTCCGGGCGGTCGGCATCCTGTCGCAGAAGCGGCACGCTCAACAAGATCATGCTCACGCCCGAGGAAAGCACGCTCAGCGAAGATGTGCGCGCTCACCGACACCCTCGTCGCCGACGGCATTCGGACGTTCGCCCTGACGTTTCACAGCCCGAGCCTGAAGCCGGGCTGCACGCGCTACGTCCGTTCGCTCTCGGAGCGCGACACGTTTCTGTCGACAATCGATCGCTATTGCGATTACTTCTTCGGCCGGATCGGCGGTGTCGCGACGACGCCGGCTGACCTGTTCGATCAGTGGTGCAAGGACACATCGATATGAAAGTGCTCGGGATTTCTCCGCTCGACAAGGACTCGACGGTGACGCTGGTCGAAGACGGCGTGATCACGTATGCCGCCGCTGAGGAGCGGTTCACGCGCGTCAAGCTGCAGGACGGGTTCCCGTGGCGGGCGTTCGAGAACGCGCTGGAATTCACCGGCACTTCGGCGGCCGAGATCGATCGCGTCGTCTATCCGTTTCTGCCGTACGACGAGGAGACCCGGCTGTTCGAAAGAACCTCGCGAAAGAGCGCGAGTTTCTCGATGAGACGGCGATCAACACTTCGAGCGAGGAGCTGCGGCATGGCGCGCGAACGCGTGCCGTCCGGCCGCGCGCCGGTGCCGGGGCTGTCGGATCCGAACGAGCGATTCGAAAAAGGGCTCATCAAGAGCGTCGCCTACCGCCTCGCTGGCGAGCGAGGGGGTGGTGTCGCGAAACGTCGCCAAGCGGGGCTCCGAGAAGTGGGGCCGTGAGGCGACGGTCTTTCATCAGCGCGTGGCAGCAGGAGCTGGAGGCCGCGCTCGGCGAGCTCGAACTCGGCGGCAAACTGAAGCGCGTCGAGCACCATGTCACCCATGCGGCCAACGTGCTACTTCAACAGTGGCTTCGACGAAGCCTTGATTGTGACTCTCGACGGCTACGGCTCGGGTCTCTCCGGCAGCGTCAATCTCGGCCGCGGCGGCCGGATCGAACGCTTGCACGGCCAGGAGTATCCCGCACTCGCTGGGAACGTTCTACGAGTCGGTGACCTCGGCGCTCGGCTTCACGCCGTAGCCGCCACGAGGGCAAGATTGTCGGCCTGGCCGCCTACGGCGACCCGAAGGTACTCGGCGAGTGCTGCTTCGCCGCCGGTTTGTCGAGAGCAACGGCGGCTTCCGCATCGTCGAGACCAACAATCGTGTACTTTGCGTAGGCTGCTGGCGAGCCAGTTCCCGAAGATCGACGTCGCCGCGGCCTACCAGCGCGTGCTCGAGGAGGTCGCGGTCGCATACGTCCGGCAGTACGTCCGCAAGACCGGGTGTACGCAAGCTGGTCGCTATCCGGCGGCGTGTCGCCAACGTCAAGCTGAACCAGCGCCTCGCGAGATCGACGGCATCGACGGGTCTTCATCCATCCGAACATGGGCGACGGCGGTGCGCACCGGGGCCGCGCTCTCGAGTTCCAGGGGGAACCCCGCCGACCGCCGCCTGAAGGACGTGTACTTCGGGCCCGCACTACTCGAACGAGCAGATTGGGCCGAGGCCCTGCGCACCGCGAGACTGCCGTTTACCGAATATCGTCCCGTCGAGCATCGAAGATCGCGCGCGCTCCTCGCGCCGGCAAGGTCGTCGGCCGCTTCGACGGCCGCATGGAGTACGGCCCGCGCGCGCTCGGTCAACCGCATCGATTCTGTACCACGCGACGCGATCCGGCAGGTGAACCAGTGGCTCAACAAGCGGCTGCGGCCGGACCGAGTTCATGCCGTTCGCACCGGCGACACTGTACGAGCAAGCGCGACGCCAACTACCTGAGCACGAGCGGCGCCGACTACGCCGCGGAGTTCATGACGATCACCTTCGATTGCACCGAGTCGATGAAACGCGAGCTGCCCGGCCGCCGTGCACGTGGACGGCACGGCGCGACCGCAGCTCGTGCGGCGAGCGCGGCAACCCGGGCTTCCACAAGATCGTTGACGGAGTACGACCGGCGGACCGGGATGCCCGCGCGTGATCAACACGAGCTTCAACATGCACGAGGAGCCGATCGTCTGCACGCCTGACGATGCGATTCGAGCGTTCCTGCAGGGGAATCTCGACTATCTCGCGATCGGCGACTTCATCGTCGAACACCCGTCGCTGCGGCAATGAACGTTCTTGGAATTTCGGGCCGCCACCGCGATGGGGCGGCAGCCATTCTGCGTGGACGGCCGCGTTGTCGCGGCGGCGTCGGAAGACTACTTCGAGAAGGTCGCCGCGATTGGGTAATGAGCGGACCGGTGGCGCCCCCTCGGCCGCGGTTGCCGCCTGCCTGCAACGCGCGGGTCTGACGCCGGCGCAGGTCGATTGCGTGGCGGTTGTGGCTGATGACGGCGAGACCGAGCCGCGCTCGCCGGACGAGTGGACGAGTCGCTGGCCGCACGCGAACATGGTGTCCGTCTCTCCGCTTCAGGCCGACGCGATGTCGGCGGCGGCGGCCAACAGGTCGTGGAGCGCTGTTCGTGTGCAGTTCCGCACCGGGGCGGCAACTTGTCGTTCGTGATGGACGGGCGGCGCCGGTCCCGCAACGGGTCTTTGGAGGGCACTGACGCGCTGGTCGCCGCGTTCCGGAAGACCGCCCACGCGCTTGGCCTCCAGACCATCGATCCGCTGGCGGCCCTCGACCGCCTTGGGCATTCCGGCGAGCCGGAGTCAAGGACGAGCTGACGCCGATCCTCGACTGGACGCCGTCCGGCTTCGCCGCCGATGTCGCAGCGCTCGGCAAGCTGATCGAACGGCAGATCGGGACGTCGATGGCCGTCTTGGCGATCTGCAGTCGTTGAACGTCCGCGTGCATCAGCGCCGCCGCTCTCTGGCGGCAAGTGTGACGTCGCGCTCTGGCGGAGATCTTGACACGCGCTCGATGCCGTGGGCGACGCCGCGGGCGCCGGCCGTCTGGCCTGCGGTGGCGATCTGTTTCTCATGCGCCGCGGCTGAACACCGAGCTGCGGCATCTCCTGGGCGACCGTCTCGTGATCGGTCCGGTGCCGAGCCTGGTCGCCGCGCGTTGGGCGGCGCACTGACGCCGCCGACTCGAACCGGCTGCAGTTGACCACGCTCGCGCTTGGGCCGGCGTATTCGGACGCCGAAATCAAGCGGGTGCTGGACAATTGCCGGCTGGACTACGTCTACGAGCCGGACTGGTCGCGGTTGATCGGGGGCCGCACGTCCCGGCTCTCGCGCAGGGCAAGGTCGTGGGTTGGTTTCAGGGGCCGATGGGCTTCGGGTCGACGACTAGCGGGAGCCGCAGCATCTGCCGATCCCTCCGGCCGCTACGTCCGCCAGAACATGAACGAGTACCTGCGGAACGTGCCGGTCGACGAGCCGCTGCCCGTCGCCTTCGCGCCATCGCAGGCGCGACGCTGCCTCGTCGGCGGGATGCCCGGCACGGCCGGCGCCTTCGACGTGACCGTCGCGCCGGCGAGCCGTGAGAGCCTGGGAGCCGCGATCGACGCGCGCGGCTGCGTGCGCGTCCGCGCCGGAGAGCTGGGTCCCGGTGCGGAGTTCCTCGAGCTGTTGGAACGGCATGTCGAGAGCCGGGCGCTCTCCGGCCTGATTTGCAATCGATTCCTGTCGGCGGTTGACGAGCCGGTCGCCTGCACGCCGCGCGATGCCGTCCGCACGGTGTTTTATTCGCGATTGACGCCCTGGTGATTGGCCGTTTCGTCCTGATGAAAGACTACTGGCTCCTCCGCAGCCATGCCGGACGACGTGACGGCCACGACTCACCTGCAGGCGAGCCCGGCTTCGTCGGTGGCCGCTACTGTCGCCGGAGGCGACGATTGCACGGCGTGGGAGGCCTTTGTCGCGACTCACGCCGAGGCGACGGGCTATCACGAGTGGCCATGGCGCGACGCTCGCCCTGGTGTTCGGCCACCAGCGCCCATCTCATCGCGCGCGGCACCAACGGCACCAACGGCATCGAAGGCGTGCTTCCGTTGGTCGAGACTGACAGCTGGCTCTTCGGACGGACGTTGACGTCGCTGCCGTTCGTCAACTACGGCGGCGTTCTGGCAGTCACGCTCAGCCGCCGCCGGGATTGGGCCGAGGCGATTTCCCGGGAACGAAGGTGCCAGCACGTGGAGCTTCGCCACTTTGCCAGGCAGTTCGAGGATCTGCCGTTCAAACAGCACAAGGTCACGATGCGCCTGCCGCTCGCGCCCGGCATGTGGGAGCGGATTCATTGCAAGGCCAGAAACCAGGTCAGCGAAAGGCTGAGAAATCGGATTCGACGATTGATCGAGGCGGCGCGGAGCTGCTCGACGAGTTCCACGCAGTCTTCGCGAAGAACATGCGCGACCTCGGCACGCCGGCATATGGACGATCGCTGTTTGCCGCCATCCTGTCGCATTTCCCAGAAGATGCAAAGGTGCACCTCGTGCGCAAGGACAGCCACACGATCGCCGGCGCGTTCAGCTACGCGTTCGGATCGACCATCGAGGTGCCGTCGGCATCGTCATTGCGCGAATATCGCGCCCTCTGTCCGAATCACCTGCTCTACTGGTCGATCATCACCGAAGCGATTTCCGAGGGTCGAACTGCTTTCGATTTCGGCAGATCGACCCCCGACGACGGCACGTATCAGTTCAAGGCGCAGTGGGGCGCTCGAGCCGTGCCGCTCAACTGGGGAGTACCGCCTGCCGCCTGGAGTCAGCTGCCGGACCACAGCCCGAAGAACCCGAAGTTTCCAGTTGTCATCGATTCGTGGGTAAACGGCTCCCCGTCGGCGTTGCCAACCGCATCGGTCCACATATCGTCCGGCTCCATCCCGTGACGCACCCGTCGCGGTCAGTTGAGCTCGAGGATTCAGGGCACGCGAGCGTCGCAGCACCTCGATCTCGTGTGCGGTCTTGCCGCGATCGCCGTCCTCATTTATCACATCCGGCACAGGTTCTTCTACGACTTTGGCGACCTCGAAGCGTTCCGAGGATGACCCCCGACAGGAGAGTGAGACCAAACGATAGTATTGTTCTAAACGGATATTTATCGCCTTGGCGAGAGCCTTTTGGATTCCGGAAAGCTCTCGTCACACGGATCAGCTATCTAAATTATTGCAAACAATGGACTTAATTGAATGGTTCGATGGAAGACTTCAGGAGACGGAATTGCTTTACCAAGTAGCCACCGTTCCTGCTTGAGACCCTGGCACTGTGTCAGAGAGGAGCAATTGCCATGGACTACGCACAAATCAAGCAGACGAACAGGGCCCTCAACTTCGAGGAAGCCCGGCAAGGGCTCACTCGCCTGAAGTCGCGTCCCGTTTTCTTCTGGTTCGACATCTCGGGGCCGTGCAACCTGAAATGCGTTCACTGTGGCTATCGCAAGGAAGGCCGCACCTCCGATCAGGAGGTCTCCGAAACCATCTATACCTGAGTCATCCGCGAACTGATGGCGACCGCCTCCACCTGCAACCTTGGCGGTACGAACTGGGAGAGATGACCATCAGCAAGAACTTTCACCGATTCCTGCTCGATCGCAAGAAGTTCGGTGTGCGGGTCAACTTGACGACCAACGGCACGCGAATGAACGATCAGTGGATCGGCGACCTTGTTGAAGTGTCGGAGGTTGTCGGCCTGTCAATGGAAGGCATGGACGCGGAGTTCGAGAAGATCCTGGTGGGTTTCCGTGAAGTGATTCGTGGCCAACATCGAGAAGCTCGTTCAAGCCAAGCGCGATGCCGGCAAGACCTTCCGCATCGAGTGGCGCTACTGCGCCCACTCCGACAGCATCCACCAACTACCTGAGATGATCCGAGTCGGGGAAGCGCCCTGAATTGATCGGATCCAAGTGATGCCGTTGGTGCCGTACGTGGCGAGCCAGAAATACAAGAACCTGACCTATCACCGCTTCCTCGCGAATGAGCACTTCAAACTGGCCCGATCTGTCGCCAAAGAACTGGACATGCCGGTCTCGATTCCCGGCGACTACTCTTCCGGGGATTTTGCTGAATCGGCGCTGAAGATCCAGTTGACGAGCGGAAGTCGAGGCTCGGCCGGTTCCCGATTTGTCGATCGAGATGGTGAACTGTTTCAGACCTTGGCAGGCGTGCGCCATTAACGAGCTCGGCACTGTCAAGCCGTGTTGCGTGTAATGGTGCCCTGATGGGCTCGATCCTCGACGGCGGATTCGAGCAGGTCTGGAATGGCCG
>CAWFLT010000018.1:0-62972 GCA_963816795.1 uncultured Acidobacteriota bacterium
CTGAAAGACGTAAAGTTCTGAAGACCATTTTGGGCGAGAAACGACCTCACGGATTCAGGCTGACGCTCTGGCGTTGAAGCGCGTGAGCGCGCTTCCACAGAGCGACCGTGGTAGCACGAGTGCAGTGGGATTCGCTTCACTGCCTTCGCAAGTGGACACGCCGTGGCACGGCCAGAAGCCTTGATCCCGCAGTCGGTGCGGCCAGAACATCCCAAAGCTAGCTTTTCCTCACGACCTTCATGTTGAGCTTTTCGCGGCGAGACGATCGATCTCTCGTGGTGCGATCCGACCCGCACAAGCCGCTGCGCGACGACGTGCGGCTGCTCGGCGAGCTGCTCGGCGACACGCTGCGCGCGCTCGAAGGCGAGGCGCTGTTCGCGCGCGTCGAGGAGGTGCGCGCGCTGGCGAAGCGCGCGCACGCCGGCGACGCGGCCGCCTTCGAGGAGCTGGCCGATCGGCTGGCCGAGCTGCCGATTGGACGCGGCGGTGCCGATCGCGCGGGCGTTCGCGCACTTCCTCGACGCTGGCCAACATCGCCGAGCAGCATCACCGCGTCCGCCGGCGCCGCGACTACGCGCGCGACGCCGGCGCGGCGCCCGCAGCCCGGCTCGTGCGCCGATGCGTTCGCGCGCTGGCGGGCCGCCGGGCTGTCGGACGAGGCGCTCGCCGACGCCGTGCGATCGCTGCGGATCGAGCTCGTGCTCACGGCGCATCCGACCGAGATCGTCCGCCGCACGCTGCTGCAGACGCATCGCCGGATCGCCGACGTGCTCGCCGTCCGCGACCGGCCGATCTGACGCCGGAGGAATCCGACGACGCGATCGACGCGCTGCGGCGCGAGATCGCGACCGTCTGGCAGACCGACGAAGTGCGCGATCGCACGCGTGTCGCCGCTCGACGAGGTGCGCGGCGGCGCTGGCGGTGTTCGAGCAGACGCTGTGGGAGGCGCTGCCGCGCTACGTGCGCCAGATCGATCGCGCGCTCGGCGAGCCGCTGCCGCTCGACGCCGCGCCGTTGCGCTTCGGCTCCTGGATCGGCGGCGATCGCGACGGCAATCCCAACGTGACGCCGGAGATCACGCGCCGGGCGACCTGGATGGCGCGGTGGGTGGCCGCCGACCTGTACCGCGCGAGATCGAGGCGCTCCGCGCGGAGCTGTCGATCGCGCCGGCGAGCGACGAGCTGCGGCGCGTCGTCGGCGACAGCGCACGAACCCTATCGCGCGCTGCTGCGCGAGCGTCGCGGCGCGGCTGCGCGCGACGCGCGCGCTCGCCGCGGCCCGGATCGAGCGGCGAGGACGGCGACTCCGATCGGCGGCGACGCGCCCGCTCCTCGACGTCGCCGACCTCGCGGCGCCGCTGCTGCCTCTGCCATCGCTCGCTCGTCGCGACCGGCAACGCGCTGATCGCCGCGGGCCGCCTCACCGACATCCTTCGCCGCGTCGCCGCGTTCGGCTCGACGCTGGCGCCGCTCGACCTCCGCCAGGAAGCGGCGCGGCACACCGAGGCGGTGGCCTGGATCGCGCGCGCCTGGAACCTCGGACCGTACGAAGACGCCTCGGAAGAGGAACGGATCGCGATGCTGATCGGCGAGCTCGACGCACCGGCACGCGGACGTTCGCCGACCTGCCGCCGACGATCGGCGCGCTGCCCGACGCCGGTGCGCGACGTGCTCGACACCTTCCGGATCGCCGCCGCGCTGCCGCCCGATTCGCTCGGCGCCTACGTCATCACCATGGCGAGCCGCGCGTCGGACGTGCTCGCCGTCGAGCTGCTGCAGAAGCTCGCCGGCAACCGCATCCGCAGCGCGTGGTGCCGCTGTTCGAAACGGTCGCCGATCTCGCAGCGCGCCGGCGGCGTCCTCGACGCGCTGTTCGCGCTGCCCGTGGTACCGCGCGCGCATCGCCGGCCACCAGGAGGTCATGATCGGCTACTCCGACTCGGCGAAGGACGCCGGCCGGTTCGCCGCGGCGTGGGCGCTGTACCGCGCGCAGGAACAGATCGTCGCCGCGTGCGCGCGGCACGGCGTCCGCCTGACGCTGTTCCACGGCCGCGGCGGCAGCGTCGGCCGCGGCGGCGGCCCGACGCACCTCGCGATCCGATCGCAGCCGCCCGGCTCGATCGACGGCCGCCTGCGCGTCACCGAGCAGGGCGAGATGATCCAGGCGAAGTTCGGCCTGCCCGACATCGCCGTGCGCACGATGGAGGTCTACACGACGGCGACGCTCGAAGCGACGCTGACGCCGGCGGCCCAGCCGCCGCCCGAGTGGCGCGCGGCGATGGACGCGGCTGTCGGAACGGGCGCGCTCGTCGTATCGCGCCGTGGTCTACGACGACCCGCGGTTCGTCGAGTACTTCCACGCCGCGACGCCCGAGCCCGAGCTGCGCGCGTCCACATCGGCAGCCGGCCGGCGCGCCGGGCGGCGGCGACGGCGTCGAAAGCCTGCGCGCGATCCCGTGGCAGTTCGCGTGGACGCAGACGCGGCTGCTGCTGCCGTCGTGGCTCGGCGTCGAGGAGGCGCTCGCGACGTCGACGCGCGCGGCGACGCGGCGCTGCTGAAGACGATGTACGAGGAGTGGCCGTTCTTTCAGTCGACGCTCGATCTGATCGAGATGGTGCTCGCGAAAGCCGACGCGCGCATCGCCGCCGAGTACGACCGCCGGCTCGTGCCCCGCCGATCTCCAGCCGCTCGGCAGCCGAGCTGCGGCCGCGGCTCGGCGCGCGCGACCGCCGCCGTGCTCGGCGATCACCGGCCACCGCGAGCCGGTCGAGACGACGCCGGTGCTGCGGCGATCGATCGACGTGCGCAATCCCTACGTCGATCCGATCAACCTCGTGCAGATCGAGCTGCTCGCGCGCCTGCGCCAGCCGCGCGACGACGCCGGAGCTGATGCGCGCGTTCGTCGTGACGGTCAACGGCATCGCGGCGGGCATGCGGAACACGGGTTAGGGCGGTGCGGGTGCAGACCGCCCTTTCCCTCGGTCGCACCGCCGTCATCGCCACGCTCGTCGTCGCGATGGCCTGGCTGGCGCTGCCAGACCACCCGGCAGGGGCGCAGTCCGCGCAGGGCGCGCGGACGCTCTCCGCCGGGGATGACGCGCTGCTCGAGGATCTGTCGAAGCGATCGTTCATGTTCTTCTGGGAACATGCCGACCCGGCCACCGGAATCGTGCGCGACCGGGCGCGGAACGAACGGATCGCCGGTCGACACCAACGCACGTGATGTCGGCAGCATCGCATCGACCGGGTTCGGGCCTGACCGGGTTGTGCATCGCCGCCGAGCGCGGCTGGATTCCACGCGCGGACGCCGTCGGCCGGGCCGGACGACGCTGCGGTTCTTTACCGGGCGGAGCGTTCACGAGCGCGGCTGGTTCTATCACTTCGTCAACCTCCGCACGGGAGCGCGCGAGTGGTCGAGCGAACTTGCTCGTCGATCGACAGCGCCCTGCTCCTGGCCGGCGTCCTCTCGGTGCGCCAGTGCTTCGGCTCCGACGCGGAGATCGTGCGGTCGGCAACGACGATCTACGAACGGGTGGATTTTTCCTGGATGCTCGCGGGCGATCCGCTCATCCTCTCGCATGGCTGGAAACCGGAGAGCGGGTTCCTGCGATCGCGCTGGGACCACTACTCGGAATTGATGCTGCTCTACGTGCTCGCGATTGGGTCGCCGACACATGCCATTCCGCCAGCCTCCTGGCGCGCCTGGCGGCGGCCGACGATCACGTTCGAGTCGTACTCGTACGTCGGCGGACCGCCGCCGCTCTTCGTCCATCAGTACGCGCACGCCTGGGTGGACTTTCGAGGACGGCGCGAACGGGAGGCGCCGAACATCGACTGGTTCGAGAATTCAGTCATCGCGACGCGCGCCCACAAGGCGTTCACGCTGAGCCTGGCGCCGGAGTTTCCAGGCTACTCCGAACATCTGTGGGGCATCACCGCGTCAGACAGCCGCAAAGGCTATGTCGCCTGGGGCGGCCCGCCGCGCACGAATCAGATCGACGGGACGATCGTGCCCGCTGCGGCGGCCGGATCGCTCATGTTCGCACCGGATATCACGGTGCCCGCGGTGCGCGAGATGCGCACGCGCTTCGGCGACCGGATCTACGGCCGCTACGGATTCGCCGACGCGTTTCACCCGACCGATGGCTGGGTGAATCCGGATGTCATCGGCATCGACCTCGGCATCACATTGCTCAGCGCCGAGAACCTCCGCACCGGCAAGGGTGGGGAGTGGTTCATGCGCAACCGGGAGATGGCCGCGACGCCTGGATCTTCTCACCACGAAGGTCACGAACGGAGCGCTTGCGCGTACCGCTTGTCTTTCTTTCGCGCCGCGATCTCCCGCACCGTGCGTCCGTTCTTGGCCGGCAGATCCGGATTGGCGCCGGCGGCGAGCAGCACCTTGAAGATCGACGGGTCGTGGCCCTTCTCGAGCACGCTGTGCAGCGGGGTGTCCCCCCGCCGAGTGTCCCCGATCGAGAGGTCCGCGCCGAGCGCGATCAGCTCCTTCAGCGTCTTCAGCCGTCGCTTCGCCGATTCCTCACGGCTGTCCGCCAGATCGCGGCCGAGCAGGCCGACCGCCATGTGCAAGGGTGTGCCGCCGACACGCACGTTGAGGTCCGCGCCCTGACGAACGAGATCGCCCAGGATCTCCCAGTTGCCCCACCAGACCGCGGCGAACAGCGCCTCCGGCCTGGCGCCGAGGCCTAGAAAGTAGCGCGCGAGCCGGTTGTTCTGCGCGCGAGCGACGGCAAAGAAGACGAGCGACAAGACCGAGATCTCTTCCTCGCCGTCCTCGCCTGGCTTCGTCGTATACGTCACGAGCGGATCGAACCCCTCGCCGACCAGCCACTTCGCGAGCGTGAGTTGCCGGGCAGCCGCGGCTGGTTCGCCGGCCGTGGGCCGCGAGCAGACCAGTTGCAGCACGTCGAAGCCCTTCTCCGAGTGAAATTCCCTGAGAGCCGGCTTGTTGGTGAAAATTGACTGAACGGCCGACAGATCGAGTCGCCGGACGGCATCGACCAGAGCGGTCTTGCTCATGGCGGAAAATATGACACGCTCAGCCCGTGGCTGCCAGTGAGGAACATCCCGTCGGCATCGGCTGCATGCGGTTGTCCACCGCGGCCGGCCGCGACGACGACCGGGCCGTCGCCGTCGTGCACGCCGCGCTGGACGCCGGCGTCACGTTCTTCGACACCGCCGACAGCTACTGCTCGAACGAGAGCGACATCGGACACAACGAGCGGCTCATCGCGCGCGCGCTGGCCACCTGGGCCGGTGACCGATCGCGGGTGATCGTCGCCACGAAGGGTGGTCTCACCCGGCCTGACGGCCAGTGGGTGCCGGACGGCCGCGCGAAGCATCTGGCGGCCGCCTGCGAGGCCAGTTGCCGTGCGCTCGGCGTCGATCGGATCTCGCTGTATCAACTCCACGCCCCCGATCCACGCGTGCCGTTCGCCACGAGCGTGCGCGCCCTCGACGCGCTCAAGCGCGACGGCCGGATCGAGGCAATCGGTTTGTGCAACGTCAACCTGCGTCAGTTGCAGGAAGCGCGCGAGATCACGGAGATCACCGCCGTGCAGGTCGAGCTGAATCCCTGGCAGGACGCGAACATCCTGAGCGGGGTGGCCGGCTACTGCGTCCTGAACGGCATCCGGCTCGTGCCCTACCGGCCGCTTGGCGGCCCGCGCCGGCGGCGCGCGATCGCGTCCGATCCGCTGCTCAGCGCGATCGCGGTGTCGCATCACGCAACGCCGCATGAAGTCGTACTGACCTGGCTCGCTGGGCTCGGCGAGGGCCTGGTCCCGATCCCGGGACCGTCTCGCGTCGAGACGGCAGCATCGGTGGGGCGCGCCGCGACCATCGTCCTCACGGACAGCGAGCGGGCTCAGCTCGATGCGCACTTCCCCGCCGCTGCCAGACTCCGTCGGGCGAAGACGCCGGCGCTCGTGACCGCTGGCGCGGCGGCGCGCGACGGCGAAGTCGTGCTCGTCATGGGTCTGCCGGCTGCCGGCAAGAGCACCATTGCCCGTCGATTCGTCGAGCGTGGCTACACGCGTCTGAACCGCGACGAGATCGGTGGCTCGCTCCGCGCGATGGTGCCGGCGCTCGAACGTCAGATTGTCGCGGGCACGACCCGCCTCGTCCTCGACAACACCTACATCTCGAGAACGTCGCGGGCGCCGATCATCGAGGTGGCCACGCGTTTTGGCTTGCGCACCCGCGGCGTGTGGGTCGCAACGCCGGTAGAAGACGCACAGACGAATGCGTGCTGGCGGATGGTCGAGAAGTACGGCCGGTTACTGGAACCCGACGAAATCCGTCTGACGGCCAGGCGAGACGCCGGCATCTTCGGACCGGGCGTCCACTTCCGATACGAGCGTGAGCTCGAGATGCCAGATCCGTCGGAAGGCTTCGCCGCGTTCGAAGTGGTCCCGTTCAGCCGCGTGCTTCCGCCGGAGTTCACTGAACGCGCGGTGATCGTCTGGTGCGATGGCGTCTTGCGTCGTAGTCGTACTGGCCAGCGGACGCCTTCCTCGGCCGACGACGTGGAGGTCGAGCCAGGTCGCGGAGATCGCCTCCGCGAGTATCAGCGCCGGGGCTGGCGGGTGATTGGGCTCTCCTGGCAGCCTGAGATCAGCGACGGCACCATGTCGCGATCCGAGGTCGCGGCGGCGTTCGATCGGACGCGCGAGCTGCTCGGCCTGGACCTCGAGGTCTATTTCTGTCCCCATCCAGCCGGTCCTCCAATCTGCTGGTGCCGCAAACCGCTGCCCGGGCTCGGTGTGGTCGTCACCGAACGTTACCGGCTCGATCCCGCCATCAGTGCCTGTATGTCGGTGCCGGCTCGCAGGATCCGGGATTTGCGCGTCGCCTCGGCTTCACGTTCCGGCACGCCGACGAGTTTTTCAACGAATAGCGCAAGGAGGCACGGATGAGCGCCGACGCACAGTTGCAATCACAGATCGAGGCGGCGACCGTGTACGAACAGGACTACGTGCCCGTCCTCTTTGCGCCGTTTGCGCCGGCACGTCATCGCGGCAGCGCGATTGGCGCCGGCCAGCAGTGGGGCGTCGTCGTCGGGGGCAGCCTGTCGCAGCGTCGGTTCGATTCGGAGTTGTTCCGCGGCGCCGACGGCGCCTTCGCCAACTTCAACGGCTACCTGGTGCCGCAGACGACGGGCATGCTGATCTACGACGTGGATCGTCGGCGCTAGGGGGTCAATGCGGCCGTAGGCTACCGGCCGAAGGTGGGACACGAAGTGGCGTTCCGTCTCAACCACAACATGTTCCGCGATATCGAAGGTCGGCAGTTGAATGAGTTCGATCTCACGCGGGGCACGCTGAGCAATCAGACGCCGACGTCGGGCCGGTTCAGCCAGGGCCGAGCGACGCGCGAGTATCGCGACTATGAGCAGGAACATCTCATCAACGCCTACGCAATCGAGGGCAACCATCTGCTCTCCGGCTCGACCTACGACTGGCGAGCTGGCTCAGCCGCGGGCAGCGGCATACGCCGCGACGCAACGACTGGGAGTTCCGCTCCGCCGCCAACGCATTCCCGAACACCTACGACGTGACCGATCCGACACAGCCCATCATCACGCCGACGGCCAACTACTATGACGCCGCGTCGTACCCGTTCCGGCGCGTGCGCTTCCGCGAAGACCTGGAGCGCGAGGATGTCGTCAGTGCCGAAGGCAACGTCCGGAGCGGCGCGACGTATGGCGGCCGGACCGGGCACCGGAAGGCGGCCTCAAGTTCGTGGCCGCGACAAGATGCAGGATCGGGAGAATCTCAACTACAACGAGCGGGATTCACGCTCGCGAAGCGCTGCCGTTTGGCGGGCCGCCGGCGACGCCTTCGAAGGCCGCTGCCGGTTCGGTCCGACGCTCAGCCAGTTCGGCGCTGGATCAGTTCTTCTGCAGAATCCGGCGCGCTCACGAGCGACTCCGTCGAGATGGCAGAATTCGATGACGCAGGACTTCACGGCCGCGAACTGGTCCGGCCGGCACGGTGGCCGGATCGACTTCACGCGGTGGAGCCGCTCGCCGTGGGATCGCGTCGAGCACACGACCGGCACCTATGACGCCTACGAGCTGGTGTCCGCCGGCGGCGTGTTCACGGGCACTGTGAACCCAACCACCGGGTCCACGCAATACACGGATGTTTTGCCGGGCGTGCACGTGAACTTTTTCCGCATACAAACAGCTGACGATTCGGGCAGCCTGGACCAACACGCTCGGCCGGCCCGCGCACGCGAATCTGGCGCCAATCAGCGCCCTCGACGAGATCTGAGAGCGAGCCGGGAGTCTTCGTCGGCAGCCTGTCGAGTGGCAACCCGACGCTCAAGCCGTACGAGTCGATGAACCTCGACCTCTCGATTGAGTACTACCTGCCCGCTGGTCTCGTCTCCGTCGCGCCGTTCTACAAGCGAATGGACAACCCCATTTACGGGCGCAGCTTCACCGAAGAGGACGTGGTCGTACAACGATCGGTTATATGAGCGCTTTGGCTTCTCACGGCCGGAGAACGCCGACGAGGGCCGGATCGCAGGCGTCGAGTTCAACCTGCAGACCTACTTCACGCGGCTGCCGTCATCGTTCGATGGGTTCGGCATCAATGTCAACTACACCGTCACCGACTCGTCGGTCACCATCTTCGGCCGTGAGACCGAGGACCTGCCGTTCTTCAAACAGTCTGCGCACGTGGGAACGGCGGCGAACTCCATGAGAAATTCGGCATGGCGACGCAGCTGTCCGTGTCGTTCAACAGTCCGTCGCTCGGTTCGGTCGGACCGGACGCGGCCCGAGACAACTATGGCGACACCTATCGGGTCGTCGACTTCGAAGTTGAGCGCCCCGGTGCGGCGCGGCCTGCGCGCGCTCTTCGAAGTGGGCAACCTGAACGACGAGCGGCGCCGTCGCTACGCCGGAGCTTCTTCGTTCCGCACGCAGGACGAGATCCACTCGTGGAATCTCTGGGTGGGCCTCGACTGGCGGTTCCGATGATGCGTTGGCTCGCGATCGCCGCCGCGGCAGCGGCGCTTTCCGCCGCTCCGGCCTCGGAACGCCAGACGACGGCGGACCGCCCACGTCATCCTGATCTCGCTCGATGGATTCGCGGCGTATCACCTCAACAACCCGGCGCTGCACCTGCCGAATCTCCGGGCCCTGGCCGCGTCCGGAGTGGCCGCCGAAAGCAGTGAGACGGTGTTTCCGTCGTTGACGCATCCGTCGCACACGACGCTCGTCACCGGTGTCACGCCGCGCAAGCATGGCGTGACCGGCAATACGGTCGAGAATCGCCACACCGGCGCGCGGTTTCACATCACGCACCTCCCGCGGCGCGAGTCGGTGCGGACGCCGACGATTTTCGACGCCGTGCGGGCGGCAGGCCGCCAAAGCGCGCGCGTTCTTCTGGCCGGAAACGAAAGACGATCCGTCGATTCGCGACAACATCGCCGAAGTGCTTCGCCCCGAAGGCGGCGCCGATCCTGACGCGGTCACGCCAGGACTCCTGCAGGAACTCGGAAGAAGTCGGCCGATGACTCTATCGACTTGCGGGCACGCGCGCGGGCGACGCGCTCCGTGCGCCGTTCTCGCTCGGCGACACGTCGGTACTGGCCGCGCTCTTTGACGATACCGGCCTCCGAGACGTCGAGATCGTCACCCAGCCGTTCACGGCCAGCTTTCCGAGCATCCGCTTCGTTGTCGAAGCAGACTTGCGCGGCTGGCTCCCCGTGATGGGCGTCGAACTGGCGGAAGAGAAGATCGCGGAGATCCTGGCGGATGCGGAACGGACGCTGGCCCGCTACGTCGCCGCGGATGGTCGACTGACATTCGACTCGCCCGCGCACATCGTCACGGCCAGGAGGGCCTAACCCATGACCCGTCGCGACTTTCTCGCGCGCACGTCCTCCGCAGCGGCGCTTCCGTTCTTGCCTTGGCGGATCGCGCACGCCCAATCCGCCATGTTCATTTCGCTGCCGCCGTGGGCGGTGGCGCGCAACGTCGGCTGGCCGGAGCAGGCGCGGCTGGCCGCACGCGTCGGCTACGCCGGAATCGACTGGGCGTTCGCCGCGGCCCGTAAAGCCGGCCTTGAAGCGACCCGTGCGCTTCTCGCCGAACTGAAAATTCAGCCGACGATTACGAACCTCCCGATGCAGGGCACGCTCGGAGCCGATGAGGCCGCCTTTGCGGACCGCCTGCCGCAACTGGCAGACGATGCGGCGTTCGCCGCGGGCATCGGCTGTCGCAACTTTCAGCTCGTGCTCACAGCGACGACGCCGGCCGGCCAGTCGAAATCAGATCGTTGGCAAACGGTGCGCAATCGACTGAGTGCGATCTCAGCCGTGCTCGCCAAGCACGACATGCGGCTCGGGCTCGAGTTCCTGGGCCCACTCGTTTTCCGCACTGGCCGTGGTGGCGGCGGCCGCGCCGGTGCCGCCGCACCGGATGCGCCAGCGCCCGTGCCCTTCGTCTGGACGCTCCCGGAAACCGTCAAGCTCGCCGTCGAATGCGGGCCCAACATCGGCGTCACGCTCGACGCCTGGCACTGGTATCACTCCGGCGGCACCGTCGCCGACATCCTCGCGACCGATCGGGCCCGCGTCGTCCACGTGCACGTCTCGGATGCGCGCACGATGGCGCCGAGGACGTCCGGGACGACATGCGCCTGCTGCCGGGCGAGGGCATCATCGACCTGGTCGGGTTCTTTCGCGCGCTCGCGAAGATTGGCTACGCGGGTGGCGTGGCGCCAGAAACCATCGGCCCGCGGATTCCTGACACGATGCCGCCCGAGGAGAGCGCCCGGCTGGCACTCGAAGCGACCGCGGCGGTCATGAAGCGCGCCGCTACTCTCCCCGGATGACCTCCGCCGGATCGACCGCGGCCGCCCGGCGCGCGGGCAGATAAGCGGCCGCGAGCGCAACGACACCAACGAATACGACGCTCGCGATCAGCGTCGTCACGATCGGTCGGTTCCACGCCGAAGAGGAACGCACGCAGTGCGCCTCCCGCCACGAGAGCAATCGGCACGGCAATGACGATCGCCGCGGCAATCAACCAGCCGGCGCTGATCAGCACCATGCGGCGCAGCGTTTCCGGGCGCGCGCCGAGGACGACACGCACGCCCAACTCACGCCGGCGGCGCGCAAACGCCTGGGTCAATGTCCCATACAGCCCGAGCGCCGACAGCACCAGCGCGATGACTCCGAAGCCCAGCGACAATCCAAAGAGCAGCCGCTCGCGCAACTGTGTGTCGGCAATGAGCGCGGACAACGTCGTCGATCGCCGGACCAGCCATCCGGGATCGACCGCGACCAGCGCCTGACGGACGCTCGCGGCGACGGCATCGGTTTCTTCGGAGGCTGTCCGTACCGTGACCGACCGCATGCCGACGCCTCCGACCTCGGCGATCGGCAGCCACATCATCGGCTCCGTCGGCTCTTTGAGATTGTTGTACTTGGAGTCGGCGACGACGCCCACGACCGCGAACGGGCCGCCGGTATCGGCCGGGATGTCCAGCGTGAACTCCTTGCCGATCGCGTCCTCGCCAAACAGCTTCCGGGCCATCGCCTCGTTGACGACCGCGGGCCGGCGTCCGGCGGGACGGTCACCATCGCGGAAGGTGTCGCCGCTCGTGAACTTCATGCCAAGGACGTCGAAGTAGCTCGGCGTGATGTAGTCCACGCGTACCGACAGCCGCCGCTGAGGCTGGCCGACGGCGATCGGGATCCAGAGATCGCTTCCGCCGAAGAACCCAAGCCACGACAAACCCGCCGCTTCGACGCCAGGAATCGCGCGCAGCCGGGACTCGAGATCGCGGTAGCGCGCCGCGCGCTGAAGCCGTTCGTCTTCCGTCGCGGTCGCGAATCGGCTTTCGCCTCCCAGACTCGAGATCAAGACACGGTCCGGTCGGAAGCCCGGATTGATCGTGGACAGGCGAGCGAGCGTCTGAACGAAGAGTCCAGCTGCCGTCACCAGCAGGAGCGCGAGCGCCAACTGAATCACCACCATCGTTCGTAGCGTCCGCAACGCTGAAGGTGCGTCACTCGCCCATCGCGTGGTGATTGGCAGCACGGCGCGCCGCCGGACGAGACGATAAGCCGGCAACACCGCGACCACCAGCAACAGCAGCAGCATGATGCCGCCGACGAATGCACCGACACGCAACGTCGGCGCGGTGATCACTTCCACCGTCTGGTAGCTCAGGGTGATGAATCCGGTGATGAGCGGCGCCGTCAGCACGGCCAGCACCACGCCCAGCAGCGTGCCGGCCACGACGATGACGGCGTTCTCGGCGAACAGATGGCCCAACAGCCGCATCGGGCCGGCGCCGAGCGCGCGACGCGTGGCCAGCTCTGGCTGCCGGGCCAGGCCACGAGCAAGTGTGACGCTGGCGACGTTGACGGCGGCGATGGTCAGTACGACGACGACGAGCGCCATCAGGACGCCGAGCGCTTGCCCGAACTGCGCTCGGAGCGTGTGGAGACCATGGCCGCCTTCAGAGAGCCGGATGCTCACGGTGGCGGGATCGATCGGCTGGTCGCCGCGCGGCGGCGCGGGCTGGTCCAGATGAATCCGTTGATACACACCGGTCAGCGAGGCGGCGGCTTCGGCGGCGCTGACGCCCGGCTTCACCCGCCCGAACACGCCGGAGAAGAACGCGCCGAAGTAGTTGTTCAGGCTGCGCTGGCTGGTCAGGGGCCTCAGCGGAAGCCAGATATCCGCGACATATCCGGTCAGGTGACTCGGGAACGACGCCGGCGCGACGCCGACGACGACGCAGTCGGCGGCGTTGGCCTGAAAGCGGCGGCCGACGACGGCCGGGTCCGCATGAAACTCGCGTTCCCAGTAGGCATGACCGAGCACCGCGACACACGTCGTCGCCTCGGCGACTTCGTCGTCGGCAGCGGTCAGCAGGCGCCCGACGGCCGGCGTGACGCCGAGCAACGAGAAATATCCGCCGCTCACCAGACTGGCCTGCACGTAGCCCGCGCGCCCGTCTTCGAATCGCGTGCGGAGATACTGGGTGTCGCTGACCGCCACGAGATCGACCAGGCTCGTCTGTTCGCGCCGCAGGCGCTCGAAGATGGGATTCGGCAGAATCCAACGCCGGTTCTTCAGCTGAGGTTGGACGATGACGAGCTCTTCGGGATGCACGACCGCGAGCTGCCGGAAGAAGAGGGTGTCGATGACGCTGTAGACGGCGGTCGCGGCGCCAATCGCGATCGCCAGCGACACGATACTCGTCCAGGCGGCCGTCGGCTGACGTCTGATCAGACGGGCCCCCTGGCGCATGTCGCGCCACAGGGCCTCGAGCGCTGGAAACGAGCGCTCGTCCTGCCAGGCCTCTTTCGTCTGGACGACACCGCCGAAATCCCGTCGCGCGGCGGCCCGAGCGTCCGCGGCGGACAACCCGCGCCGTTCATGTTCGGCAGCGAGCAGCTCCAGGTGTGTGCGCACCTCCTCGTCGAGGTCGTCGAGGCGCCGGGCCGCGTGGCCGACGCCGAACAGTCCACGTACCTTCGCGAAGAGTGTGCGCAGGCGGGTCATGACTTGTCCGCCAGCAATCGGCCCACCATCTCGACCGTCCGCGCCCAACTGTCCGATTGCGCCGCGAGCTGCTTCTTCCCGGCGCGCGTGATCGAGTAGAACCGCGCGCGGCGGTTGTTCTCGCTCGCCCCCCATTCGCTCTTGATCCAGGCTTTCTGCTCGAGCCGCAGAAGTGCCGGATAGATGGTGCCCTGGTTGAGCGACAGCGAGCCGCGCGCCACCTGCTCAATCCGGCGCCCGATGCCGTAGCCATGGAGCGGCCCGAGGGTGTCGAGCGTCTTCAAGACCATCAGATCGAGCGTGCCGTACGGGACCGGTCCGAGCGTCGCGTCCATTTCGCGTCTCCTGTTGACAGACAACACCAAGATACACGGGATTCATGTTGACAGGCAACAGAACTCGACAAATGCCTCATTCTGGCACCGGCCGCCTGGAGTAGAATCGCGGCCTCATGCCGCCGCTCTCCCGCCGGGCGTTCATGGCCATCGCCGGCGCCTCTGCGCTGGCGCCTCGGCTCAGCGCCGCGACTCAATCAGCTCAATCAGCGCAGGCAGTCACCGTCGGCGACGTCATGGCCCGCGTCCAGCAGGCGCTCGGCGGCACGGCCCCGGCCAACTCAGCGGATGGGCTGAAGGCCGGCCGGCTCGATCTTCGCGTCACCGGCATTGCGACCGCGCCGATCGCCAGCGTCGAAATCATCCGGCGCGCGGTCGCGGCCGGCTGCAACGTGATCGTCACCGGCGAGCCGACGTTCTATGCGCGCGCCGATGTCCCATCGCCGGCCAATCGCGCGACCGATCCGACGTTCGCCGCCAAGCGCGCGCTGATCGAGCAGTCGAACGTGGCTATCTGGCGGCTGCGCGACCAGTGGATGGCGCAGCGCCCGGCGGCCTTCATCAACGGGCTCGCCGAAGACCTCCAGTGGCAGAAATATCAAGCAGCCGGACGCGCCGGCTCGCGTGACGCTGCCGGCGATGGCGCTCCGCGATCTCGTCGCCCAGGTGCAGCAGCGCCTTGGCGCGCGCGCGATGCGCGTCGTCGGCCGCCCGGACCTGCGCGTCAGCCGCATCGTCCTGTCCCCGGGGCCGTCGGCGCCAGCCGTGACGTTCACCAACCTCGCGACCGCTGACGTCATCCTCGCCGGCGAGCCGCGCGAATGGGAGGGCGTGGAGTACGTGCAGGATGCCATCACCGCGGGTCAGGACAAGGCGATGGTCATCGTCGGCCGGCTCCTTTCCGAGAACGCCGGCATGCGCGTAATGGCGGAGTGGCTCGGCGAGACGCTGGCAGGTGTGCGGATCGCCCCGCTCGCCGTGACCGATCCCTACTGGAGACCGGCAACAGCATGACGGCGCGTGAGGTCGTCGACCGGATCAAAGAGACGCTTGCGGCGAGCGGCGTGACCTGGCGCGCCGAGACGGTGGACACGTTCAAGGCCGGAAATCCGGACACGCCGGTGACGGGCATCGCGACCACGTTCATGGCGACGTTCG
This sequence comes from uncultured Acidobacteriota bacterium, assembly GCA_963816795.1. Lineage (GTDB taxonomy): Bacteria > Acidobacteriota > Vicinamibacteria > Vicinamibacterales > SCN-69-37 > CAWFLT01. The sequence goes on from CAWFLT010000018.1 coordinate 15,052, forward strand.
ACGCGATTCAGCGCGCCGTCGCGGCCGGAGCCAACTTCGTCATCTCGCACGAGCCGACGTTCTACAACCATCAGGACGCGACCGACACGTTCGCCGATGACGCGGTGTTCAAAGCGAAGATGGCCTTCATCGAGAAGCATCAGGTCGTGGTGTTCCGCTTTCACGACCACTGGCACGCGCGGCGGCCCGACGGCATGCGCGTCGCGCTTTTTCGTCTCTTCGGATGGCCGGAAGCGCCCGGGCGTCGTCACGCTGCCGCCGACGACGCTCAGCGCGCTCGCCAGCGATCTGCAACGCCGCCTGGCGATCCGCGCCATTCGCGTCGTGGGGGATCCGAATGCGCGCGTCTCGCGTGTGGCGCTGGGTCTCGGCTACGGCAATCCGCAGCTCAACGCCGACATCGACGCCGTCGTGACTGGCGAGTACCAGGAAGCGGACAGCGCCTGGGACAATCCGGCCTACGCGCTCGACGCGACGGCGACCGGGCAGCCGAAGGGCGTCATCATCCTCGGGCACGAACAGAGTGAGGGGCCTGGCATGGACGAGTGTGCGACCTGGTTGCGCACCGTCGTGCCGGACGTGCGCGTCACCTTCATCCGCGCTGGCGAGCCGTTCTGGGCGCCGGCGCGGTAGTCGCGCGCCAATTGCCGATTGCCGATTTGATTACCGATTGCCGATTGCCGATTGCCGATTGCCGATTGCCGATCAGGTCGAGCGATTGTCCATTACTCGATTGTCCATCCGAAAAGATTTGCTATTACCCATTGCCAATCGAGATTATCCATTGCCGATGTGTTTGCCATTGCAGATTGCAGATTACCGATTGTCGATGAACTAGTTCCTCGCTCCCCCCCGCCCTCTGCCTCCCGGCTTCGGCAACGGCTCACCCGGCACCTTCTTGCCGAGCGCGAAATCCGAGGCGCGAAGACCCTTGCGAAATCCATCGAAGCCGTAGAACGACGGGATGTACTCGTCGACGTAGCTCACGTCGGCCTTCGCCGGGACGTCGAGGCCGAGTCCCCAGTAGACGCCGTTGACGAGCAGGCGGCGCAGCCCTTCGTCCTCGAGATCAGTGGCCGATCCCAGGGTGGTCGTCAGAATGCGATTGGTCGTCCCGCTGTCGTTCTTGTGCATCCGCGTCCAGACCACGGGCATCGCGGGATCGTTCACGTCCTGCATTTCCTTGTCGGTCGCGCGCCGCTTCTGGTAACTCGCCGGCGCGGAGTCGGGCGCCAGCGTCTGGAGCACGACTCCGCGCACCAGAATCGTGGCGTCGGCGGGCGGATAGGCCTCGTACACATCGGTATCGCCGAAGAGGCTCTCGACACCGCGGAGCAAGGGGTTTGCACGCGCCGCCGGCTCGATGACCCCGCGGGTCGCTTCGATCTTGTGCCGTCCCCAATGCGTCAACCAGGTCTCGCCGAGCACCCGCTTTCCGAAGCCGCCCTGGTTGTTGTAGTTCCACGAGTCCCAGGGCCCGCCTTTCGCCAGGCCGTTGAACGCGTGTGTGCTCGTGCGAAGCGCGATGATCGGCTTGCCCGCGCGCAACGCCTTGTCGAATCGCGCCATGGTCTCATCCGGCCAGGCGCGGAAGCGCAGCGACATCACAATCGCATCGGCTGAGTCGAGCGCCGTGGCACCGGAAAGCGAGGCGCCGTTCTTCGGGTTGATCGTTCCGTCTGGATCCACGGAGAAGAGCACCGTGGTCTTGAAGCCATGACGTTGGCTCAGGATCTTGGCCAGCATCGGCAGGGCCTCTTCGCTCCGGTACTCCTCGTCGCCGGCGAGCAGGACGACGTGCCTGCCCTGACCGGCTCCCTTTCCGGCGGGATAGGTGATGCTCGTCGCATCACCAGCGGTCTGCGGCAACAGCAACCAGGCGAGTAGCAGCGTGGTGACGACTCGGAAGGTCATAGGTCAGGCTCCGCCGTAATAGTGGATCAGTTTCGCGCTAGAAAGGATGCCGCCATTTCACTCCAGGCGACACCTCCAGGGGCGGTCGCCGAAATCCCCGCAAGGTATTGCTCGGCCTTGGCCGCAAGCAGTCGCCACTGCGGTTCGCTATTGGCGGCATGCAGGCGGAGCCATTCCAACGCCAGGGCCGTCGCCCAGGCTCGGCGCATGTCGGCCGCGGGGCCCGTCCCTCCCTCGAGTTGATGTTCAAGGTCTGGCAACGGCCGCCCCATCGCCGCCGCCAGTTCCTTGGTCAGATCCCACGATCCATCAGCTCGCTGCAAGGCGATGAGCTGGTACATCGCCGTGGGCGGAGGCGGGGGCGAAGCCATCCGTCGGCGGCTCGAGGTTGGCCCCGCTCCCGAAACCCGAGAGGCATCGCGCGATTCACCTGGCCGCCCCGAGGCGCCGCTGAGGCGGCTGGCCAGCCAATTGCGCGAGGCAGGCGCGATCGACGCTGGGCGCGGGACGCTCCTCGCGAACAACGCCGTCTGCTCGTCATCGCCACTGGCCTCAGACATTGCCACGAGGCGGGCCGTCGGCATCCCAAGGCTGGCGCCTATCCGGGCTGCTGTGTCGTGAACGGCGGAGTTCGCCCATCCGGAGGTCAGCGCGATCGGCACGCGGCGAAGCTGGACCTCGCCCGTCACTGGCGACTCCCGTCGCTCGATCGCGACGTATGACGTCTCGCGCGACAGCAGGCCGTACTTCGTCGCCAGTTGCACGATTTCCTGGCGCACTGCACTGGCCTTCCGATCTGTCTGCCGCGATCCTCGCGACGTCAGCCACGCAGGACCCTCCTCGAGCTCACGAATCCGTGCGCGCGCCGCGAGCGCGGCGACGGTGCGTCCTCGTACTGCGCGGGCTGGGTCGAGGCTGACGTCGAAAGCGAGTGGTCCGGACGGGCTCTCGGCCGTGAGACGGATCGTGGCCGGGATCGGAGGCGGTGCCAAACGCGTAGACGACGAGGCGGTGTCCTGCAAACACCGGCGGAGCGGCCGTGGTCGCCGGCTTCACCTGCAAGCCGCGCCAGTCCACGCCGACGTTCGTCAGCGCGGGCGTGAGCAGCCGGCCGAGCTGCCGGATGACCTTGGGTTCGATGCGCTCGCCGGGAAAGATGAGCTCAGCCGTGCCGCCGCCGGCCCGTGCCAGTCCCTTGACCAGATGATGACTGGCACCGGCGCCGATGCCGAACACGAAAATCCGCGCGTCGCTGGCGTGCGCCCGTGCCAGCTCGAGCACCGCATCGGTATTGGTCACTTCGCCGTCGGTCAGAACGACCACCTGACGCGGCAACCCTCGCGCCGCAGGCCGTTGGAGCACGAACGACAGAGCGGGCAGCAATTCGGTGCCGCCCAGATCGGCTGTCAGTCCGGCGACATGCGCGCTCGCTTCCGCCAGGCTCGCGTCGCCATACTCGCGGCTCTCCGGAAACAGCGCGATCCACGTCTCCCCGAAGCCGACGATGTTGAATCGGCACCCGGGCGTCAGAGAGCGCAGGCACAACTGGAGCGCGTTGCGTACCTCGTCGATCGACGAGCCTTCCATCGAACCCGATCGATCGACGAGAAACGTCACGTCGGCCGGCGCCGACGTCGTGGCGAAGTCGGGAGTGAACGCGAGCGCGATCGCACCGCTCGCGTCGTCGTCCTGTTCGATCCACGCGGCCGGTACGTCGAGTCCGTCAGCCTCGACCGACAGAACGAAATCCCGATCGAGCGCCGCGTCGCGCGATGAGAGGGTCACCGTCGCGGTCGATCCGCTCATGACGACCGCGATCGGATGAGAGGGTGATTCGAGACGTGTCACGGTGCCGCTCATGGCCAGCCGGAGGGTGAGCTCGAGGCCGTACGGCACGCTGAAAGGCGCGGGGTGGATTGAGCGTCTCTGCGTCCGGCCGGCCAACTCCGGTACGGTCGGCGGCCGGCGCATATCTTGGCGCCACGGTGGTCGGAATCACGAAACGAAGCGCGCGTCCCGCGGCGGCGAGCTCCGTGACGTAGGTCAGTTTGACCGTGACTTCTTTGCCGGGCGGCAGATTCCCGATGCTCGCCTGGAAGACGTCCGGACGCTCTTCGTCGAGCAGAAAGGCGCCGTCGCCACGCTCCATGGCGTCGTCGTACATCTTGAAGGCGTCGTCACGCTCCTTCACTTCGCCAATCACCAGCGTGCCGTCGATCAAGGCTTCGAACCCGCAGACGGCCGCGCCTTCGTCGAGCGGAAAGAGGTAGACCGCCTCGATGGGCACCGATTCGTGATTCACGTAGCGCTGGCTGACGCTGACGCGAGCCCCGATGGTCGACAGCTCGCCGTCGATGGCCACGCCAGCGAGCGGCACCGGCGCCGCCTGCACGTGTGTAAAGTCCGGCGCAAGCGGGAGCGAATTGGTCGGGCATGACTCTCCTCTCAATCGTTGGCGGCGTCATCGGGCGCCGGGAAGTTGCTGCGGCACCAGGCCAGCAGTTCATTCAGCCGGCCGGGCGCCGGCAGGCGTACGTTGCTGGCGACGTGCAGTTCCACGCCCTCCGTCAGGACGAGGCGGCGCCAGAGCGTCCGTGGCAGCGGCAACGGATCGGCCGGTCGGGTTGCCGCCGCCCTCGCGTCTTTCTGCTTCGCCGGCGCGGGGCGCAGCGACAGTCGAATCTCGTCGAGCGACCGGCCAGCCTCCTGGAGCGCCTTCACTTGCAGCAGCCGGTCGAGGTGAGACTGACCGTAGTGATCTCCCCGGCCGACGCCGAACGGCGGTGGCAGCAGCTGTTCCTGAACGTAGTAGCGAACGGTCCGCCGCGAGACACCGCCGAGCTCAGCGAGATCGCCGATGGCGTAGCGAGGCCCGTCGGGCATGACGGATTTATACGACAGTTACTGTCGCATTGTCAACTGTCGCATTAGATCAGCGCGACGCCTTGGGCTCGACGGTCACGATCGGCACAGGGTCACCGGTCCAGGTGAATCGATAGGTCTTGTCGCGGCGCACGTTGGCCACCAGCGCCGGCCTGAAGCACGCGACGCACGTTCCGCCTTCGCGGCGCACACTCGGATAGACGACGCCGAGCGCGCCGGCGCCGAGCCACTCCTCGGCCAGCGCCTGCGATTCGACATAGCTGGCGGGATCGAGCGCGGCGCGAAACGTGCGGGCGCCGCGAAGGTCGTGGAAGTCGGCGCTGAAGTCGGCGAGGTAGTCGTCGTAGGTGACGGTGTCGTGGAAGCGCCCGATCTCGGCGAGCTGCACGGACTTGTGAAACGCGACCTCCGCCTGCGACGTTTCCAGTTCGAAGCCCGCGTACCAGGCGCCGCGCTCCGGGCCGGAGAACCTCGCACCGAGCGGGTGGGGATGGCAGAACGTCGCGTTGATCACCGACGCCGACGGCACGCCGAAGACCAATTCCTCGAGGCCGATGCCAGGCTGCCGTTGATGTTCCGCCAGCAGGCGATCGTTGGTCGCGGCGTCGAGCTCGAAGATGGCCTCGAGATGCTTGTCGTCGTCGGCAATCCCCGCGAGCACGCTGTCGGCGCGCGGCAGGTGGCGCGAGGGAACGAGCCGGTGCGTGTCGAGCCGGCGCACGAGACGAACGGGCGGCCGCGGCATCAGCCCGCCCGGCGGGCGTCGAGCAGCCGGCGCACGAGCTGCATCGCCGGCAGGCCGCCGCTCATCAGGTAATCCAATGGCCGGGCCCCGGCAAAGATGAGATGGGCGTTGGGCAACTGCATCCACTCATCTGCCAGCGGACGGGAGTGCAGGATGTTCAACGCCTTGAAGATGCCGACCAGATAGGAGATCCGGGTCAGCCGATCGGCGTCGAGGACGCGATCCGGATCCTTCTTCATCTCGTAGAACGGCCCGTTGGTGACGCCGCCGAGGAGCACGCGCGCGTCCTCGTCGCGGACGTGCCAGCGCGTCATGATGTTGAAAAACGCCTTCAACGCCGCCGGCGACAGCCGCTCGCGCGCTGCGCGGGCGTTCAGATCGGGCAGGGCCTCCGGGCGGTAGCGGCCAGCTGGATAGCGCAGGGCGGGCTGCATCAGGGTTCTCCTATTCAGGAGTGTATCTACTCCTTGATAGGCCGTCAAGCTAAAGAACGAGGACACGGAGAAGAACTGGAGGGCACGGAGAAGATCAACGCGGACACCCCGCGCCGGTGTCTGGCGCGGGCCCGAGGCGCGGGGGTGGGGCCCCGGTAAGACGAGGGCACGGAGAAGAACTGGAGGCACGGAGAAGATCAAGACGGGACACCCCGCGCCGGTGTCTGGCGCGGGCCCGAGGCGCGGGGGTGGGGCCCCGCGCCAGTAATGTTGAGGACACGGAGAAGAACTAGAGTGCACGGAGAGGAGCGAGGGTGATGATCGCCATCGTCAACGCGCGCGTCTGGACCGCCGACACGGCTCGGCCATGGGCCGAGGCGGTGCTGGTGCAGGGCGATTCGATCGACGACGTCGGCACGACCGCCGACATCCGATCGCGCGCGGCGGGGCGCGCGCGCGAGATCGACGCCGGCGGCGGTCTGGTGACGCCGGGCTTCATCGATGCGCACATCCACATGATCGCGGGCGGCTTCCGCCTCGGATGGGTCGCGCTTGGCCGGGCGCACGACCGCGACAGCTTTCGCCACCCTCCTCGCCGCGTTCGCCGCGAGCCGGCCGCGCGATGAGTGGATTCTCGGCGGCGACTGGGATCACGAGCGATGGGGCGGCACGCTGCCCACGCGGGAATGGATCGACGCGGTCGCGCCGGGCCATCCGATCTGGCTGACACGCGTCGACAGCCATATGGCGCTGGCCAACTCGCGCGCTCTGCAGCTCGCGGGCGTCACGCGTGACACGCCGGACGTGGAGGGCGGCGCCATCGTGCGCGACACACAGGGAGAGCCGACCGGGCTGCTCAAAGATCGCGCGATGATGCTCGTCGAGCGCGCGGTTCCGCCGCCGACGGTCGCCCAGGAGGACGCCGCACTCGACGCCGCCATGCGCCACGTGTCGGCGCAGGGGGTGACCTCGGTCCACCACATGGGCGCGCTGCCGCCTGAGGGCAGTTGGAACGACCTCGCGGTGTTCCGGCGTGTGCACGCGCGTGGCGGCCTGCGCACACGCATTTACGCGACGGTGCCGCTCGACACCTGGCCCCGGCTGGACGACCTCATCCGCTCGGGCGAGGCCGGCGGCCCGGACGGCCGCGGCGACGGGTGGCTGCGCGTCGGCGCATTGAAGAGCTTCATCGACGGCTCGCTTGGTGCCCGAACGGCCGCGTTCCACGAGCCGTATACAGACGCGCCGGACGAGCGCGGCCTCTTCGTCGCCGATGAGGTCGATCTCCGCCGCTGGATGATCGACGCCGACCGGTCCGGCCTCCAGCTCATCACGCACGCCATCGGCGATCGCGCGAACACGCGGCTGCTCGATCTGTATGCGTCGGTCGTCGCCGCCAACGGCGCACGCGACCGCCGGCTACGGGTCGAGCATGCGCAGCACCTCCGCGCCGTAGACGTCCCGCGCTTCTCCGCGCTCGACGCGATCGCCAGCATGCAGCCGTATCACGCGATTGACGACGGCCGCTGGGCCGAGCGCGCGTTGGGACCGGACCGCGTCTCACGAAGCTACGCGTGGCGAACGCTGCTCGACCACGGCACACGGCTCGCGTTCGGCAGCGACTGGTTCGTCGCCCCGCCAACGCCGCTCGACGGGTTGTATGCCGCGGTCACCCGGCGCACCCTGGACGGCCGCCAGCCTGGCGGATGGGTGCCCGCCGAGCGCATCAGCCTCGACGCCGCACTCCGCGCCTACACCGTGGACGCCGCCTATGCGGGATTCGACGATCGGCGCACGGGACGGATCGCGCCAGGGTTCGCGGCGGACCTCGCCGTCATCGATCGCGACCTCTTCAGCATCTCCGCGGACACGATCGCCGAGGCCAGGTCGCCGCGACGATCGTCGCCGGTCAGATCGTGTACGAACGGAACTGACTCGTCGCCAGGCTCTTTTCTGGACCGCGTGGGGCCCCACCCCCACGCTTCGGACGCTCAGGGCTCGCTACGCTCGCTCCCTTCGCGGCGTCTCTAGCTCGTCTCCGTAGCGCTGCAGTTCTTCTCCGTGCCCTCCAGCCCTTCTCCGTGCTCCTCGTTCTTCTCCTCAGCTCTTCACATTTTTCGTCAACAGCGCGAGGATTGCGCCCTCGCTCGCCGCAAAGTCCGTCGGCCGCGTGGTCTGGCCTGGCAGCGCGAGCTTGAGCTTCATCGTCGATCCGCTCACTTCCACCAGTCCGACCTGCAGCTTGTTGGCGTCGTCGCCCTCGGTGATGGCGAGATCGATCGTCGTGAAGTTCTTGTCGGTGCCGAGCTTGACGGTGCCGCGCTCGTTCACGGTGCCATTCACGGTTTGCGTGTACTTGTCGTCCGTGAAGGTGATGGTCATGGCCGCGCCGCTGGCGGCCGGATCCTGGCCGTTGATCGACGTGATCGTCCACGTGCCCTGAAGCGGTGCCAGAGCCTTGGTGGCGGCTCCTTGTGCGCCCGGCGCAGCCGAGATCAAGGCGACAGCAGCGAGCGTGAGCAGTGCAGTCTTCATGCGGCCTCCACCGGTGAGCCTAAGAGACCCGCTCCCCCGAGGCAACGTGACTGGGACCGAGAGCGGTTTCTCAGGGTCGAATCGCGGCGGCGATGCCACCCGCCAACATTTTGCGCCGTTTTGCCGTCCAATGCCGCGAGACCCCGATGGCCTGGTGGAAGCGGACCTCAGAGGCGGTGGCGCCGGAAACCCGTGCGGGCGGCCCCATGCCGCTCATCCGGCTCGAGAACATCAACAAGCACTTCGACGGCGATGCCGATGAGCCCTCGGTCGCGCTGCGCGAGGTCAGCGTCGACATCGACCGCGCCGAGTACGTCTCGGTTTCCGGACCGTCGGGGTGCGGGAAATCGACTTTCCTCTCGATTCTGGCGTTGCTCGATACGCCCACTTCCGGCCGCTACTGGCTGGATGGACGGGCGGTCGATCGATTCTCGCCGGCGGAACGCGCGCGGACGCGCAATGTCGAGATCGGACTCGTCTTTCAGAGCTTCAACCTCATTGGCGACTTGAGCGTCTACGAGAACGTCGAGTATCCACTCACGATCCGCGGCGTCGGCGCAGAGGATCGGCGGGCCCGGGTGCACGCCGCGCTGGAGCGCGTCGGCATCGCCGGCCGCGCGAAACAGCGGCCGGGCCAGCTCTCGGGCGGTCACCAGCAGCTGGTCGCGATCGCGCGGGCGCTCGCCGGCCGGCCGCCAATCGTGCTCGCGGACGAGCCGACCGGCAATCTCGACTCGGCCAGCGGCGAATCGGTCATGCAGATCCTCTCCGAGCTCCATAAAGACGGCTCGACGATCTGCCTCGCCACGCACGACCCGCGCTACATCGCGATGGCCCACCGCCACATCTACCTGTTCGACGGCCGCATCGTCGATCGGCCTGAAGCCTGAGGGTCATTTTCCAAGCGCGTAGCGCGGATTGGGCTGCAATCCGCGCGCAGTTGGCGGGCCCCAACCCGGCCCGCCCTACGTCCTGCCGCGCAGACTCCTCGAGCCGTTCTATAGTCGGGCGAGCACAGAGGAGCCGCCCATGAAGATTCGCATCGCCCTGGCCGTCGCGCTCTGCCTGGGGCTGGCCGGCAGTCTCGCTGGTCAGCAGCCTGGCGCATCTCGTCCGAACGTGGTCACCGGTCGCTCGAAAGTCGCCACCAAATACGGCATCGTCGCGGCGAGTCAACCGCTGGCCGCTCGGGCTGGCGTGCAGATCCTCGAGCGCGGCGGCAACGCGGTCGATGCGGCGATCGCGACCAACGCGGTCATGGCCCTCGTCGAGCCGCACAACAACGGCATCGGTGGTGACGTCTTCGCGATTTACTACGAGGCGAAGAGCGGCAAACTCTACGGCCTCAATGCCGGTGGCTGGGCGCCGAGCGGGCTCACGCCCGCGCTCCTCCGGTCGAAGGGACTGACGCGGATGCCGAACAGCGGCATCTACTCCGTCACGGTGCCCGGCGCGGTCAAGGGCTGGGAGATGCTGCGAGCCCGGTTCGGCAGACTGCCGCTCTCCGATTTGCTGGCGCCCGCCATCTTCTACGCAGAGGACGGCTTCCCGGTCACGGATGTGATCGCCGATGCCTGGAACGGCGCCACCAAGAAGCTCGCGGCCGATCAGAACGCGAGCCAGACATTTCTGATCGGCGGCCGCGCGCCGAGAGCCGGCGAAGTCTTCAAGAACCCGCTCCTGGCCGGCACGATGCGACTCATCGCCGAGAAGGGGCCGGCCGGCTTCTATGAGGGCAAGACCGCCGAGGCCATTCTCGCCGTCGAGCGTGAGATGGGCGGCACGATGACCGCCGCGGACTTGAGGGAGTACCAGCCGGAGTGGGTCGAGCCGATCTCGACGACCTATCGCGGGTGGACAGTCTACGAGCTGCCGCCCAACACGCAGGGCATCGCCGCGTTGATGATGCTGAACCTGATGGAACAGTTCCCGCTCGGCGAGTACGGGCTCACGAGCTCGAAGGGCCTGCACGTGATGATCGAGGCCAAGAAGCTCGCCTATGCCGACATGCTGCGCTACGTTGCGGATCCGAAGTTCTCCAGCGTTCCGGTCCTGCCCATGCTGAGCAAGCCCCACGCCAAGTCACGCGCCGCGCTCATCAATCCAGCGAAGGCCGCGTGCTCCGTCGAACCGTCGAAGTTCGACGGCCTGACGAACTCGGAAGGAGGCGACACGATCTACCTCTCCGTCATCGATCGCGACGGGAACATCGTGTCGCTGATCCAGAGCTTGTACCTCCTCATTCGGCAGCGGCGTCGTCGCGCCCGGCACGGGTGTCATGCTGCACAACCGCGGCGGCCTCTTCACGCTCGAGGACGGCCATCCGAACCAGGTGGCGCCGCGCAAGCGGCCGCTGCACACGATCATCCCGGCGTTCATGGAGAAGGGCGACATCAAGATCGGATTCGGCATCATGGGCGGGTTCAACCAGGCACAGGCCCACGCCCAATTCGTGTCGGACATCGTCGACTTCGGCCTCGACGTGCAGGAGGCACTTGAAGTGGGACGCTTCACGAAGGGATCGTTCACCGGCTGTGATGTGGACGTCGAAGCGCTGATCTCCGAGACCACCCGCAAGGAGCTCTCCGCCCTGGGACACCAGGTGCGCACGGTTCGCCCGCGGTCCGGCACCTTCGGCTACGGACAGGCGGTCATGAGCGATGGCACCGGTGTGCACTACGGCGGCTCGGAACCACGCCACGACGGCGCCGCCCTTCCCGAGGCGCCGAAGGTATTCAAGGGCGGGTCGTAGGGCGTGGGCGCGGACGGTTTTAGCGCGTCTCCAGCCTGTCGTCGGTGGTCGAATGGCGCGGCCTACTCGCGCCTGACGTTCACGTAGTAAAGATCGGTCGCCACCTCGAACGTCTCGCTCGTCAGCGACGTCTTCATCGTCTGCCAGTCAGTCGTCGGCCGGATGATCTGCCACTTGCCCCTGGTGCCGACTCGAACCGGCATCGCGAACGCCGGCACGTCGGCCTGCCAGCGGTACGCCACGGCGCCGGGCGTCTCGAACTTCAACTCGAGCGCCGGCAACGCCGTATGGCGAAGGTACTGATCGAAGATCGGCGTCAGATCGGCGCCGATCTTCTGGTTGAAGAACCGCACCAGGTCCTCCGTCATGATGTTCTGGTACTTGAAGTGGTCGAACACCTCGCGCAGCGTGCGCCACCACTTCGCGTCGTCGTTGACGACGCTCCGCAGCGTGTTCAGGAACAGCGCGCCCTTGAAGTACATGTCCTGCGGCGGCGTCCGGTGCAGGCCGCGGGTGGTGATGATCGGCTGTTTGTTCTGCACCTTCGTTTTGTAGCCGTTGACGTACTTCAAGGCGTCGTCATATCCGAAGAGCGCCTCGACGTAGACGTTCTCCAGGTAGGTCGTCCAGCCTTCCTGAATCCACATGTCCGACACGTCGGCGGCCGAGACGGCGTTGCCGAACCACTCGTGCCCGCTCTCGTGGATGATGATGAAGTCGAACTTGGGGCTGACGCCGACGCCCGTCCAGTCGCGTTCCAGGTACCCGTTGGCGAACCGGTTGCCGTAGGTGACCGCGCTCTGATGCTCCATGCCGGAGTACGGCACCTCGATCAGCTTGTAGCCGTCTTTCGGAAACGGATACGGGCCGACGTACTTTTCGAACGCCTGAATCATCGGCTTCGCCTGCGCGAACTGGACCTTGGCCTTCTCGAGATTCTGTGGCGTGACGTAGAAATCGAGATCGAGGTCGCCGAGCTTGTCGGAGAAGTGGGCGTACTCGGTGACGTTGATCGACACGTTGTAGGAGTTGATCGGATAGTGCACCCGCCAGTCCCAGCGGGTGTAGCCATCGCCAAGATCCGTCTTCTTGATCAGGCGTCCATTCGAGACTTCCGTCAAGCCGACTCGGCAGCGCGACGCTGATGTCCATGCTCTCGGGCTCGTCGCGCCACTGATCTTTGCTCGGCCACCACAGGCTCGACCCTTCGCCCTCGCAGGCCGTGAAGATCCACTGGCGGCCTGACGGATCCTGCTGGAACACGAAGCCGCCGAACCGCCCTTGCTGCTGGGGCGACCCGGAATAGTAGAAGTCGATCGCGTACTCGCGCCCGGCGCGGAGCGTCTCTGGAAAGTCGATATAGACCGTGTTCAGCTCGCGTTCGTACTTGAGCGGCGCCGCATCTCAGCAGGATCCGATCGACGGTCATGTTGGCGTACAGGTCGAGCCGGATCCGGGTGTCGTCTTTCAGCATCTTGAAGCGTATCGTGTTCTTGCCGGTGAGCAGCTTCGTGGCCGGATCGACGCGGATGTCGAGGTGGTAGTAGAGGAGATCGTTGTTCGCGCGGTAGCGGTCGTACTCACCCCGCAGCACGCTGGCGCGCGAAGGCGGCGCTGCCGGCGGCGCCTGCTGCGCAGCCGCCACCCACCCGATTCCCGCACACGCGATCAGCGCCGTCAGCCATCGATTCATGCCGTCCCTTATACGAGCAATGGGGCAATGGGGCAATGTGTGAATGGGGCAATGAAGATCTTCATTGCGCTCATTGCCTCATTGCCTCATTGCCCCATTGCCCCATTGCTCTGGGCGTTATGATTGTCGGCCATGAGTCGTCGTCTGCGCGTGCTGGTTGCCGGGTGCGGAAACATGGGGGCCAGCCACGCGCGCGCCTACGCCAGGATGCCGGAGTTCGAGATCGCCGGCGTCGTCAGCCGCGGTCCGTCTTCGCGCGACAAGCTGAGCCGCGAGCTCGGGGGCGTGCCGGCTTTCAACGATTACTACCGCGCCCTCACGGAGACGACGCCGGACGTCGTCAGTATCAACACGTATCCCGAGACACACGCGCCCTATGCGCGCGCCGCTCTTGAAGCGGGCTGCCACGTCTTTTGTGAAAAGCCGCTGGCTGAGACCGTCGCCGAGGCGCAGTCGATCGCCGACGCCGCGCGGGCGCGCGGGCGGAAGGTGGTCGTCGGCTACATTCTGCGCGTCCATCCGGCCTGGACGAAGTTCATCGAGATCGCGCGCACGCTCGGCAAGCCGCTCGTCATGCGCATGAACCTCAACCAGCAGAGCCATGGCTCGACCTGGACGACGCATCGCCACCTGATGAATTCGATGAGCCCGATCGTGGATTGCGGCGTGCACTACGTCGATGTGATGTGCCAGATGACCGGCGCCCGCCCGCTGCGCGTGTCCGGCATGCGTGCGCGGCTGAGCGACGAGCTGACGCCGGGCATGTACAACTACGGTCACCTCCAGGTCACGTTCGACGACGGGTCCGTGGGGTGGTACGAGGCGGGCTGGGGTCCGATGATGAGCGAGACGGCGTTCTTCGTCAAAGACGTCGTCGGGCCGTACGGATCGGTCTCGATCGTCAAGGACCCGAACGAGGCGGCGGCGCAGGCCTCGGACGACGTGGACAGCCACACGAAGACGAACTGCCTCCGCGTCCATCACGCGGCACTCGACGCCAATCAGGAATTCGTGCGGCCGGACGATTTTTTCAGCACCGAGGATGAGCCCGACCACCAGGCCCTCTGCGATCGTGAGCAGGCGTACCTCCTGCGCGCCATTCGCGACGACCTGGACTTGACGGCCCACCTGGACGATGCGGTCAACAGCCTGCGCATCGTGCTGGCCGCCGACGAAAGCGCGCGCACCGGCCAGGTCGTGACGCTCACGTAGGGCGGCTCGGGCTGGGAGCCGCCGAACAAGGAGCCCCAATGCTCTCCTCTCTCCTCCTCGCCCTCGCGCTCACGCAGACGCCTGCCGCCGCCCGTCACCGTCGTGTTCGAGACCGAACTGGGATCCATCACGATGGCGATCGACGTCGCCCGCGCGCCGATCACGGCGGCGAACTTCCTCAAGTACGTCGACGGCAAGTTCTATGACGGCGGCGTGATCAATCGAGCCGTGCGGCCCGACAACACGACCCGGAAGGACGTCGAGATTCAGGTCATTCAGTTTCAGAGCAATCCGGCGCGCCGCGCCGAGATGTTCCCGCCGATTCCGCTCGAGCGCACCAGCGTCACCGGCCTCAAGCATCTGGATGGGGTGCTCTCGATGGCGCGCAGCGGCCCGACAGCTGCCACGTCGTCGTTCTCCATCATGATCAACGATCAACCGGAACTGGACTTCGCCGGCAAGCGGAATGCAGACGGCCAGGGGTTCGCGGCGTTCGGCCGCGTCACCGCCGGCATGGACGTGGTCAGGAAGATTCAGGCCGCGCCAACTCGTCCGGCCGATAGCACGCCGGCCGGCGCGTACCGCACCGAGACCCTGGATCCGCCGATCAAGATCGTGCGGGCGTACAGAAAGTAGACGCGCTTCATCGCCAGATCGAGTCCAGCTGTACCAGACCCCAGTTTCTTTTCAGCGTAGTTTCAGCGTTTCGTCACCTCCGCTTCAGGACTTCGCTCTGGGTGCCCACGTACCCTCGCCCGTGAGGTGCCCCATGATGACGTTCCCATCGAATCGCCTGCCGATCGTTGCCGCGACCGCCTTCTCGCTCTTCGCGCTCGCGACTCCTGCCTGGAGCCAGGCTCTGCCGCCCCGGGTCACTCACGAAATCGATCTCTCCGGCCCTCGCTTCGGCCTCACGATGCTGGGCCAGGCCAGCATCGACAAGCTGAAGGAAAACGACATCGTCGTGAATCCGATGATCACGCAGTTCGGCTGGCAGTTCGAGCGCCGGCTCTTCGCCAACAAGGACGGCCTCACCGCGCTCACCGAATGGGTGCCGCTCATCTCCGGCCTCGAGCAGGGCGTCGCGCTGCCGTCACTCAACTGGCTGGTCGGCATCCGGACCGCGACGGGGGCCGAGTTCGGCATCGGCCCGAATGTCACACCCCTCGGGGTCGGCCTGGTCATCGCCGCCGGCGTGACGGTGCGATCCGGCGCGCTCAACATCCCGCTCAATTTCGCCGTCGTCTCGTCGAAGACCGGAGCGCGCGTCAGCATCATGACGGGATTCAACTTGCGAACGCACTAGGCTGCCCTTGTTTCGCTGTTGCCTTCGTCTATAGTCTTCCCGGCATGACGCAGCATTTCGGCCGATTGGCGTTTTACGGCGCGGTCGGCAGCTGGGCGGTGATGGCATTCTCGCTGGTCGCGGGCAGCCTGGATCCGTCGCCAGGGCGCGTACGATTCCTGCAGGCGCTGGCGGCAGGTGCAGTGATGGCGGCGCTCGCTGCCTGTGGCCTCGGTCTCGCGGCGATCGTGCGCGGCACCGGCCGGCCGTCTGGCGCCCTGGGACTCGTCCTCGGCGTCCTGTTTCTCTTGATGTTCACCGGCGCCGGCTTCGCGATCTTCACATAGTGAGAACGGATCTCGCGCCGCGCAACGCGGCGAATCGCCCGGCGATATCCGACAGGATTGTCTCGCGGCGCCCGTCGGTCCACATCGTTGTGGACCGCGATTGGCCGCTGATTATTCGCCGGTCGTCACGAGAGGCGTCCGCCAATCGGCGCGGTCGCTGATTTCTACGTTTGTGTCGGCTGCCGATCGGCGCGTTCGACATTCGCGTCCGCCTCGGGCTGGGCACAGGCCGCGTCCAGCGGCGGCGTCCTCACGGTAACGCATTGCGGAAATTGAGGATCCCGTTCGTCGCGCCGATGCCGTCAGGTTGGACAGCATCTTGCTCCCCACTGTCTTCGACACCGGGCACTGGCGCCCGGGCGAGGAGCAAGCGTGCGGACGTTCGCGACTGACACAAACACTGGCGCTGTTAGCGCTCATGACGGGAGCCGATGCGACAACGGCGCTGGCACAGACGGTTCCGCCGGAAACCGCTGACTGCGTCGCGATTCCGGCCAACATGATCGTCGACCGCGCCATCGCGCCGATGGTGCATGCGCGCTATCTCAGAGGTGGAAACCATCCGGCGGCAGTGCGGCCTTATCGCGAGTGCCCGTCATCTCCGCGTCTCAATCCGGCTCCTTCCGGGCCGGCTCATCGGCGGCACGCGCGCGCAGGCCACGATCGCTCGCTATGCGTTCGGAGCGATACGGGCGGAGATTACGTTGCCCGCCACGTCGCGCCAGGTCGAGATGCTGGCGCACGAGCTCGAACACGTCATCGAACAACTGGAGGGCGCGAGGCTCCACGAACTGGTCGGGCAGCGGCACAGTGGAGTCAGGCGGTTCGCCGACGGCGCCTTCGAAACCCGCCGCGCTGAGCAGGCAGGACGCGCGGCAGGCAGAGAAGTCGAGGACGCGATAGGCGAGGTACGACGGGTACGCGGGTACGGCAGGTACGGCAGGTACGGCGAGTCTCAGTCCAAAGAAGTAGGCCAGCGACAGTACGTTCCGCGTACCTGTCGTACCCGTCGTACCTATCGTACCTGTCGTACCTCGCGTAACTGACGTTCCCGACTCTCACGTCGCGATCGCGCGGTCGATCGGAAACGCCTGTCCGGTCCACGCGCGCACCGACGTCCATGGCTGAGCCGGCGCGGCCCAGAACTCGTCCGACGCCGGCAGACCGAGCGGGAGCAGACCGGTCGCGCAGAGATAGAGGCTGCCGGTCGAGATGTAGGACTCGCCGACCCCCGGCTGGTGGCCACAGAAGCCAATGCGCAGCCACCCGTCGGCGTCGAAGGTGCCCGCTGCGTCCACCGACCGGCGGATCACCGCGGTCAGGGCGCCGCGAACTTGCGCGGGTGACACGCCGTCCGGCAACGTGCGCCTGAGCGCGATCTGCGCGAGCAGCTGAAACGCGCCGAAGCGATACGCAATCGATCGGCCGAGCGGCGGAAACGTGCCGTCGGGCGCGATGAGCCGCTCCTGCACCGCGGCGTACCGGCGCGCCCGCGGCTCGACGCGCGACGCGAGGTCTTTCCACGCCGCCGACTCGCCGCGGCAGACGTCGAGCACGTCGATCAGCATCGGCTGGATGACGAAGCTGTTGTAGTAGTCCCAATGGAACACGGGCCCATCGCCGTACGCGCCGTCGCCCTTGTACCACTGCTCGTGCTGGCGCAGCGCGTAGTCGACCCGCACCCGATCCCAGCGCGCGCCGAGCACCGCGAGTCCCGCCTCTACCATCGCCGAGAACAGAAGCCAGTTATTGAACCCGGGAGAAATGACGCGCGTCGATTCCAGCGCGTCCACCAGTTGGCGCCGCGTCACCGGTTCGAGGCGCTCCACCAGCTCGCGTCTGGCCCGCACCAGCCCCTGCGCCAGAAACGCGGCATCGACGAGCGGCTGGCCGCCCTGCGTGAAGTTCAACGCGTCCGGCGACGCCGGATCGACCGCCTTGGCGATCGCCCGGCGGGTCAGCGCGGCGTAGTCGCGCCGCAGCCGGCCTTCCGCGGTGTCGTCAGCCGCCAGTTCGATCCACGGCGCGATGCCGGCGACCAGCCGCCCGATCGCCTCGAGATGCGTGACGGCGGCGCGATTCGCCTTGGCCGCCTGCTCCACCGGCATGCGGGCCTTCAACGTGCCGGCGGCCAGATGGTTGAGGACGGGATCCGCCAGCCGCCGCAGCGTACGCACCCAGAAATCGCGATCGTTCTCGGCGCCGGCTGGTACCTGGCCGTCCCGCGCCTCGGCGGCGGTCACCCACGCCGGCACGGTTGACGCGGCGCCGGCGCGCTTCAGGAAATCTCGTCGATTCATGTGCCGGCCCTACTTCTCCTTGTCGAGCGTCTTCAGCACGTCGCGCCAGACGAACTTCTCGCCCTTGCCGCGGACGTAGTAATCCATCCACGCCATTTCGCTCACCGACTTCACGAGCTGATTGCGCGGATCGGGAATGCCGTGCGTATTGCCGGGATACATGAAGAGCTCGGTCGGCACGCCGATCTGCTTCAGCGCCATGTGCAGCTCGACCGATTGCGGACTCGGCACGCGCGGATCGCCTTCAACCACGTGGATCATCGTCGGCGTCTTGGCGTTGCGGATGTACTTCAGCGGCGACTGCACCCAATAGGCGTCGAAGTCGTCGTACGGCAGCTTGTCGCCGAGGTAGAACTGGCGGTTGCGTTGCACGTCGCTCTGCGCATACATCGAGATCCAGTTCGAGGTGCCGGCTCCGGAGCTGATGGCCTTGAAGCGATCGGTATGGGTCAGGATCCAGTTCGACCAGTGGCCGCCGGCACTCCAGCCGAGCGCGCCCATCCGCGCGCCGTCGGCGATGCCCTGCGCGATCAGGTAGTCGACGCCGGCCATGATGTCCTCGAATCCGGTCCGGAAGTAGTCCCCGACGATGTCGGTCTTGTGTTTGACGCCGTAGTTGGTCGAGCCCCGATAGTTGGGCCGCAGCACGACGTAGCCGGCGCCGGCGTAGACCTGAGAGCCGTAGCCGCCGTTGAAGTTGAGCAGGTCTGCCGACGCCGGGCCGCCGTGGATCGCGACGATCAACGGGTAGCGCTGGCCGGGCTGGTAGCCCACCGGCTTGATCAGGACGCCGCCGACCTTCGTGCCGTCCTTTGATGTCCAGGTGATCTCCTCCTGCGCGCCGAGCGCAAAGCCCTTCACCTGCGGATTCGTGTCGGTCAACTGGATCCAGGTGGAGCGTTGCGCGACCTTGTCAATCGACGGCGCGGAGAAGTACGTCGGCGGCGTCCGGCCATCCGAGTAGTTGATCAGCACCGCACCGCTGTCGTCGTCGCAGGCGACGTTCACCGTCGCCTGTTCGCGCGTGATCTGGCGCACCTCGTTCTGACTCACGTCCACCGCAAACAACTGCGTCGTCGCCTTCAGTCCCTCGTTGAAGTAGATCGTGTTGCCGTCCTTGGACCAGAAGCTGATCGTGATGTCGCCGTCGAAACCGCCTTCGAGCTTGCGGAACGGCTTCCCGCGATCGCCGATGTTGCGAATGTACACACGCGTGTTCGACATGCCGTAGCGGGTCAGATCGTCGGGCGCGCTGAAGGCGACCCAGCGGCCGTCCGGAGAGAAGCTGACACCGGACTCGCCCACTTCGCGGTTGTTGCTCAGGCGCTCGATCTGTCCGGTCGCCGCCTCCAGGAGGTAGACGTCGCTATAGAGGTTCTGCGCGGTGATGTTGCGCTCGTAGCGATTGGTCGATCCGCCCTGGAACCCGACCCACTTGCCGTCGGCGCTGACGGTGAAATTCGACACCGAGTAGGTCCCGTCCTGGCTCACCTTCGCGGTGCGGCGCGGTTCGAGATCGAGGGCCCACAGGCTTGCGGTCGGCGTCTCGGCATTCCGGATGTTGACGGTGAACTTCTTGTCCCGGCGCGTCTTGTCGTCGGCGTCGGCCTGATCCGGCGTGACGAAGTAGATCCTGGCGCCGTTCGAGACGAGCGTCCAATTCTCGATCCCCGTCGTCTGCTTCGTCAGTTGTTCGGGCTCGACGCCTTCGGTCCACGGCATCGGCAGGCGATACAGTTGGCGCGCCTCGGCCCGCCCGGCGCGGTAGATCAGCGACTTGCCATCCTTGGCCACTGCGAAATCGGTGACGCCATCCTTCGCATCGGTAATGCGCCGCGCTTCCCCGCCGTCCGGTCGCATCAAGTAGATCTGGTTCTGCGTGGCGGCGCTCGTTGGGGCGTCGCGATTCGAGAGAAACAGGAAGCCGCGGCCGTCCCGCGTCCATGCGGGCGCCGTTTCGTTTTTCTCGGCGGTGAAGGTCAGCTGCCTGGTCGACGACACGCCCTCGTTCATCGATACGAGGAAGAGGTCAGTCTGCCGTCGCGCTTCGTTCCAGTCCGGGAACGAGACGGTGTACAGCAACCAGCGGCCGTCCGGGCTCGGCGTCGGCGACCCGACGTTCCGCATCAGCTGCATGTCGAGAAACGTCATCGGACGCGGGGCGGAGCCGGCGGGTGCTTGCGCCGGCGGGGCGTCCGCTGACAACCGTCCCGCGAGAAGAACGCCCAGGACGGCGAGGGTGAAAGGAACCCGGACACGCCGGGGGAAACCGATCGACATACGTGCCTCCAGCAGTTGGAGGCACAGGATACCGCGTCCGCGCCTCAGCTGGCGACGAAGCCCCGGCGCGCCCGCACGGTGTGCCTGCCGTTCGCCAGGCGGACCTCGATTTGATGCCACCGGCCATCCTTGGGCCGGTTCGAGACATACCCGAGAAAGTACTGCTGGCTGAGCTCGCTCGCGATCCCCGCGGTCGCCGCGTCCAGGTCCCGTGCCGACTGGACGATCTCGGTCCGTCCGCCGCTGTCGTCTGTGATCGAACGAAGGGCGGTGACGTTGACGCGATCCGTCCCGCTGCCGCCGGAGGAACGCGGGGACGACGGAGCGGGCGGCCGCCGTGGCCAGGGGAGCTGGATGGGCCCGCCGTTGCCGCCCGGCCACGGAATGCGCGGCGGATTGGCCTGTGGCCGTGCGCCGGACGCCGTGGCGCCGATCCCGATGGCATAGACCATCACTTCCGACGGGCGGATGGCGTGCTGCACATCGGCCAACGTGACCATGCTGTGGGTGTCGTTGCCGTCGGAGAGGATGACGAGCGCTTTTTTTCGCCGCGATCCGGCCGCGGCAAGCGGGATCGCTTCGACCACCGAGTCGTACAGCGCCGTGCCTCCAGATGGGCGGACGGATCCCAACGCGCGTACGAGCGTGCGACGATCCTCGGTCCACCCTTGCACGAGCGTGGGCTCACTGTCGAACCGATACAGGAACATCTCGTCGCGCGGGCCGAGCAGGTCGAAGACGAATCGGCTCAACGCGGTCTGGGCCGCAGCGATCTTCTCACCGGCCATGCTGCCGCTGGTGTCGAGCACAATCCCCAGACTGACCGGCACGCGTTCCGTTTCGAACTGGCTGATCGCCTGCCGTTCGCCGTCTTCGTAGACCACGAAGTCCTCCGCGCGGAGCCCCGGCACGAAATGCCCCGAGGCGTCGGTGACCGTCGCGTTCACGCCGATGAGATCAACCGACGTCCGGAACGAGAAGCCCGGTTGCTGCTGCGCCAACAGCGGTCCGCCGAGCGTCGCCGTCAGGAATCCGATCGCGCCGACCCTCGCTGAAACGTGCATGATCGTGCCTCCACTTAAGGGCTCGGAAGCCCTTACTCCGCGTGCGGTTGGCCGCCGGCCGACCGCCGATCGACATGCGGCAACGCGTCGCGCCCGCCGAGCCGGAACTCGACGCGGTACCGCGCGGTGCCGGCGACGTTGGGCATCGCCACCGAAAACGTCGCCGACGCGCCCGGCGCCAGGAGGTCGCGGTCGATCCGCGTTCGCTCGGTCGCCAGAACGTGGTCGGATCGATCGAAGAGATCGACGACCGCCTCGACATTCGTCAGCGGCGCGGCGTCTGCGGGATTGCGCAGCGCGCCAGTGACGACCAGACGCCCGGCGCGCATCTCGTGCTGGAGCGCGACGAGCTCAATCGGGCCGCGAGAGACGCCGGTGACCGCTTGAGCCGGCGACTTCTCAGCCGGCGCACTGGACAACGACGCGGGCCTCGACCGGTGCCCGAAGGTGTACACGCCGACGGTGGCCGCCATCAGCAGGCTGACGCCGACAATGGCCAGCCAGCGACGGGACGGCACTCCGGGCGCCACCTCGTGGCTGAACATCGCGCCGTCCGCCGTCTCGCGCTCGGACTCGAACTCGATGTCCCACGCGCCCGCGGACGAGAGCGGCGCCGTCTGCGCAAGCGGACCCGGGAACGCCAACTCCTGCAGGAGTTGGACGCGCGCGGCCTCGCGTGCGCGCCGTTCGCGAACGAGCGCCCACAGCCCAACCGAGAGCGCCGCTGCCACCGCGATGAGCAGACCGACCACAACCGTCCAGATTGGTGACATCGGCATTACCTCAACTTGAATTCGACGGCGACTTCCACCACGACATCGACGGCGACGCCGTGGCGTTTGGCAGGCGAGAACCGCCACTGCCGCACGGCGTCCACCGCCCGCCGGTCCAGACCGGGATCGAGACCACGGCGAACGCGGACGTCGCCGACCGACCCGTCCCGGAGAATCACGATCTCGAGGAGGACTTCGCCTTCGATCCCGCGGCGTCGCGCATCGTCGGTGTACGACGCCTTCGACTCACGCAGGAGCGCAGGCGGATCGATGCCGGCGCCGGGCCGATATGGACCACCGCCCTCGCCGCCGCCAGATCCCGGCCCGATCCCGCCGCCTGTTCCCTCGCCGACACCGGTGCCCGCACCGGTTCCTGCGCCGCCGCCTGTGCCCCGCCCCTGGTCGCTCTTCGGGATCTCAGCGGCTGCCGGCACTCCACGCGCTTCGACGGGATCCGACGGTACCGGAACGACGGGCGCTTGAACGACAGGAGCGGGTGGCGCCGGCGGTGGCGGCTCGGGACGTGGTTCCGGTGGTGGAGCCGGGGGCCGAACTTCCGGCACCGGACTCGAGATCGGTCGCGGCGCTGGCGCGCGGCGCTGCGCCTGACGAACGGGGCGCGGGATCTTCAGGCCGCCACCGCCGCCTCCGCCGCCCGGTCCGGGCGTCATGAGGAACACGAGCTTCGCCGGCGGCGGCGGATCCGGCTCGTCAGGATCGCTGCGGGCACTCAGCAGACCGAATGAGGTCACGATGAGGATCGCCGCCAGCACGGTGTGCGCCGCACTGGACATGGCGAGACCAAACAGGCCACGGCGTTCCTGCGCCGCCGAGACCGCGAAAAAGGCGGGAGATTGGCTCCACGGCGCCTCGCCTGCCGCGATCGCGCGCACAAGCCCGACGGCGTCTGCTTGACGAAGGTACCCGCCAGCCGCCGGGATCCCGGCCGCAAGGCGATGCCGCTCCACGTGAGCAGCGGTCACGCCAGCGGCAGACGCGATTTCCCTGGCCGAAAAGATCTCCACGGGCCACAACAGGGCAAATACCTTGCCGAGTTCAGATCGGGCGGGAGTCGCCGTACGGGCTGATGCGGGCCAGATCGGTGCGATCGGCAGGGGACGGCCGTGTCCTCGTACGTGGTCCCTGGCCGACGCGGTGTGCGCGGATTGCAGACGCGTAGCGCGGATTGGGCTGTCAATCCGCGTGCGGTTGGCGGGTCCAAACCTGGCCCGCCCTACGTTCTGCCGCGCAGACTCCTACGCGTCGAGCTTCGTCGGCTTTTTCAGATGATGGCCGGCCTTGTCCTGGTAGGCCTTGGCCAACGCGAGCAGCTCGGCTTCACCGAAGGGCCGCGCGAAGAACGTCACGTTGGTCGGTGTCCCGGCCTCGATGAACCCGTTGGGAACGTTGATGGCCGGATAGCACGCGAGGTTGGCCATCGTGGAATGCCGCTGCGCCGGACCTTGTGGCTGCGCCGGACCACCGGCGCCTCGTCCGCCGCGCCCGGCGCGGCCTGCGGGATCCGCCGCGCCTCCAGCGCCGGCACCAGCTGCACCTGCCGCCCCGCGAGCGCCCGCGGCGGCACCTGCTGCCGCGGTGACCTCCGCGCCGGCCGCCGCAGGATCCGCCGGATCACCGCCTCGACCCCGGCCGCCGCCGCCACCGCCTGCGTTGGAGGCGACGAGATAGACGTCGACGCCCGCCGTCGCCGCCGCGAGGTCCGTCATCATCATCATCCGCAGCCGCTGCGATTGGAGGAACTCCACCGCCGGCACCAGCCTGGCCGTGGCACGCGCCATGCGCGTGCCAGCCATCGTACCTGCTCGCGTGAGCTCGTCGAAGTACGCCGCCGACTCCACACCGAGCGCGCTGACGTTGGTCTGCGACACCGGAATCGTCAGCGGAATGAATTTCGTCACGCCGAGTGACCGCAGCGTCTCGAGCACCTGCTCCGCATTGGCCTTCACCGTCGCATTCGTGATGTCGTCGAACGACTCCTTGATATAGCCGACGCGGAGCGTCTTGATGTCCAGTTGCGCATTCCAGTTGAAGGGAATGTCCGAGACGCTCATGTCGCGGCCGTCCGGCCTGGCGATCGCCTGCATCACGATCGCGCAATCTTCGGCGTAGCGGCACATCGGACCGAGCCGATCCTGCGTCCACGACAGCGCCATGACGCCGTAGCGGCTGACCCGGCCGAACGTCGGCCGCAAGCCGGCCAGCCCGTTGCGCGCCGCCGGACTCAAAATGGAACCGCTCGTCTCGGTCCCGATCGCAAAGCCGACGCAACCGGCCGCAGTGGCCGATCCCGGCCCGGCCGACGACCCGCTCGACCCCTGCGCCGGATCCCACGGGCTGTTGGTTCGTCCGCCAAACCACTGGTCGCCCGCCGCCAGCTCACCGGTCGCGAGCTTCGCGATCAACACGGCGCCGGCCTCGCGGAGCATCTCGACGACGCTGGCGTCGTAGTCGAAGGATCGATCCTTGAACGGCGCCGATCCCCAGGTGGTCTTGTAGCCCTTGACCGAGATGATGTCCTTGGCGCCCCACGGAATGCCGTGCAGCGGGCCCTTGTATTTCCCTGCCGCGATCTCAGCGTCGGCCTGTTTCGCTTGCGCCAACCCAAGGTCGTCGAGAAACGTGACGACGTTGTTCAGCTTCGTGTTGTAGCGATGCAGCCGCGCGAGATACATCTCGGTCAACTGCAACGACGTCACCTGTTTCGTCCGAACGAGCTCGGCGAGATGCCGGACCGGCCAGAACGCCACATCTTCGAGATTCGCCGGACGCTTCACCGCAGGCGCCGTGCTCAGCCGGAACGGCTGGCGGGTCCGGTTGACCGTGATGCCCGGCGCCAGCGCACTGAAATGGAACGGCGGCGAGACATCGAGTGGGATCTTGACCTTCCGGACCTCCTCGTAGCGCGTCAGATTCTGGTTCGCCGTAGTTGACCATCGCCTGGCGATCGGCCTCCGGCAGATCGATCCCCTGCATCTTCAATGCCTCGGTGACCATCGCCAGCGTGATCCGCTGAGTGCCCTGATCCTGCATGCGCGCCCAGACGACGCCGGGCACGAGCGTCGATCCCAAACCGATGCTGGTGAAGTGCGTCATGAACCGGCGGCGGGCTTCATCGAGAGTGGGCATGGGTGAGAATCTTACGGAGTTAGGTGTCAGAGTGCTACCTGATTTAGCCACTTTGAGCCGCGCTCTCCCCTTCAATCGCCATGCCCGTGGAACGGTTCCTGCATCGAATTGAATGGACGTCGCGAGGTGTGAAATGGCTAACATCAGAACGCTCGTTCTTGCTCTCGGTGTGTCGGCAGTCACTGCCGCGGCCAGCGTTCAGCTCACCGCGCAAGCCGGCCGGAGCGAACAGGCTCCAGTCGCCCCGCCTCGGGTGGTGGGACTCGTGGGCTGTCTCGAGCGGCTGCCTCCGGTCGCCGGCCAGGCAGGGCAAGTGGCTCAGCCTGTGGGACCAGCGTTTCGGTTGACCAACGTGCACGCAGCCGACGCGCCGCCCGCGGCTGGAGCCGGGGTCGGCACAACGCCGCCGGCGGGGGCCAGGCCGCCGCTAGTCGTTGAACAGGAGTATCTGGTCACCGCGACAGAGACAGTCAAGCTGGCTGACCACGTCAACACGCGCGTCGAAGTGACCGGCACCCTCAGTCAGGTGCCGGAAACAGCGCCGACGCAGCCGCAGCGCGGCGAAGTGAAGGCGCCGGCGCCGCCACGTCTCACGATCTTGAAAGTGACGGCGATCAAGGCGGTGTCGAGCGAATGTAAGTGACGGTGCTGAGTGCTAGGTGCTAGGTGCGAGGTGCGAGGACAATGCGGGTGCGAGGTGCGCGTGCGCAGAACGAACTGACGCTCGCCATGATTTCTGAATAACTAAAGTTGGCCAGCGGCAGGGTGTCCCTTGCACCCCGCACCTAGCACCGAGCACCCCGCACCCGAAACGCCCTACCGAATCGATCCGCTCCAAGAACTCCCTGTTCGCGCGCGCGTTTGCGGTCGTCGCGTCGGGCGTGGCGCCGACGGCTACGCCTTCCACCATGATCGGGCCGTTGAAGCCCGCGGTCTTGAGGCGCTTGAAGATCGAGACGAAGTCGACTTTGCCGCTGCCGAATTGCGACATCACTTCGCCCTTCGGTTCCGGGCAGTCCTTCGCGCAGAATCCGGTCACGTACTTGACGACGGGTTCGAGCTCCACGAGCGGGTCCTTGCCGGTGTAGTAGATGATGTTGCCGGCGTCGTACCAGACCTTGAAGTTCGCGTGCGCGACCTTCTCCATGCATCGCAGGATCTCTTCTGACGCGCCGCTGCCGCCGCCGTGCGGCTTCAACACGATTTTGATCCGCCGTTTCTCCGCATACGCCGCGCCGTCGGCCATGACGCGATAGAAGTTCTCGTAGTCGGCGGGCCGATCGACTCCGAACGTGAGCATGTATTCGAGCTCGAGCCGGCTCGCGTTGTCGATCTGGGTCCGCAGGTCCTTGATCGCCTCGTCGATCGGCATCGACGGCGTCAGCCGGATCGCGGTCATGTTGACGATCAGTCCGCGAGCGGTGATGCGCTTCTTCAACCCGTCGAGATACTCGGGCGTCGCCGCCGCAGACGTGAACGCTTCGCCGCGGTGCGTGCTGAGCAGGCCGGTGATGCCGTACCCCGCGGCCTTGATGCCGTCAAGTCCCTCGTCATACGTCCAACGGGTCCACGGGCGGTTGAAGCAGCCAATCGGCCACTTGGCGCCGAGCGACTGCATCGCGGCCGACAGATCGCTCACTCGCATGCAGCGTCCCGGCGGCAGCGGCAACAGAGGCTTCGAGAAACTGTCGGCGATTGATCATGGTGTCATCCAATTCCAACACGCGAAGACAAGCGCTTCGCGACATAACACGGAGATAACGCGGACGCACGGAGCACACGGAGACGAGGGTTATTCCGGAGTAAAGCTCCCCCAGAATTCGACCCCGTGTTCTCCGCGCCGCCTCCGTGCGCCCCGTGTTCTGTAGCGAAGATCCTCACTCGCCGCCGGTCTTCTTCTTCAAATACGCGACGCGCAACGCCTCGATGAAGCGCGCATCCACCAGGCCGGGCGGATTGCCCTGGTAGTTGAGGTTCTGCGCGGCGCGGAACTTGTCGACGGCAGCGATGGCCTCTTCGTCGAAGAGATTGAGGCCGGCCGTCGTCTCTGGAAACGTCTCGAGTGCCGGACGCCACATGCCAACGGCGTGCAGCATGCGCTTCAGCTCGAGCACGTCGGGCCCTTCGATCCGCGAGAAGCTGCGATAGCCGAGGCGGCGCGCGGTCGCGTAGTAGATGCGCTTCATCTCGGCCACCGGCTCGGGATGCTCGCCCACTTCGATCGCCAGCGCGATGAAGTCGCCGCCGCGCCCTGGATTCTTCGGATCGGCGATCTTGATCGCCGCCGACTGCAGGTTGCCCCAGCGGCGGTCGCCGCCTTTCGCCTGCCCCGCCTCGAGCGCCAGGATCATGCGCTCCGCCAGCGGCCAGCCCGACCCCTCGGTGGCTTCGAACGTCGACGCGACGGCCTCGATCACTTCAGGGCCGACCATGATGTTGGCCTGCACGGTGTAGTTGCGCCCTTGCTTGCTGCCGGCCCAGTTCCCGTTCTGCTTGCCGGTGTGCGCCGCGGCCCGCCCCTGCATGTCGATCATGCCGACCTGGCGCGACTCGCGCTGCTTGTCCTCGGCCATCAACTGTTGCAGGACATCGGCCGGCACGACGCCTTTGGCGAGCAGATCCAGCCCGCGCGGCCCGTACTCGACCATCGTCGAGGCTTGCGTGCAGACGGCGCCGACGCCGGCGCGAACGTGCGGCACGGCGCGGCCGACAAACGGCACGCGGGTCGTCACCGCTGCCCCTGACTGGCCGGTCGCCGGATCGATCGCGCAGAGCGAGAACGTCGAGTACTGCGGCAGCCCTTCCTCGTTGATGGTCACGCCATCGGGCGCGCGCAACTGAGCGAGCGCGGCGGGCGCCGGCACGAGCGACCAGGTGCTGACGATGGTGGCGGCGAAAAGGCAGCGGGCGATCATGAAGACTCCTGTGCCCGTCATTCTAGACGCGAGCCGGCCTTCAACGCCTGCTCGAGCGCCTTGACCGCGTCGACCGACTCGGGACGCCAGGCGCCACCAATCTCCCGCGTCATGAAGCGTTGCAGCGCGGCGACCGACCATCGTCCGGCGTTCGTCGTGAGATGCGCGATGTCTCGCGCGAGATCGGCACGCTCGGTCTCGGAGGCGTCCGCGGAGAAGGCGGCCGCCGCGCCTTCGGGCGATCCATACTCGGCTTCGAAGTCTTCGTGCAGGTAGGCGCGCGCAAAATTGGCCAGCGCCGGTACCTGCGCGCGGCGAATCGTGGCGATCCGGCGACGCGGGGTCACGATCATTTCCTCGCTGCGACCACGAACTCGACGTCACGATGAACGGGAAGGACTCCGTCGTGCACGATGAACCGGACGGTGTGCACGCCGGCCTGCGCGGCCTCAGGCGTCCAGGTGAAT
The DNA here is from genome assembly GCA_963816795.1 of uncultured Acidobacteriota bacterium. GTDB lineage: Bacteria > Acidobacteriota > Vicinamibacteria > Vicinamibacterales > SCN-69-37 > CAWFLT01. The sequence goes on from CAWFLT010000018.1 coordinate 43,798, forward strand.
CTCCGCGTCGCGGGATCGAAAACTGCCCCTCCGGGCAAACCAGCGGCCGAGTACCGCAGTGTGGCGCCCTCCAGGACGCTCTTCGCGCTGACGACGAGCGAGATCGGCTGCCCCACCATCCCCGACTGGCGCGGGAGCGCGTCGAAGAATGGACGGTACACGGTTCGAGGTTTCTCGTACGCCGCATCGGGCACCGCATAGGCATACGGAGACGCGTCGGTTGGTGAGGTCGGGTGGCGGTACAGTGTGTCTGGTGGCGTGCCGGGGGCAGGTCGGTCGACCGTCACTTCACTGACGGTGAGCCCGGCCGGCGTCTTGAGATTCGTCACGGTCGTCGTCTTGTAGGGTTGATCGAGCACGTACTCGCGGCCGCTCTCGCGTTTCCGCCGGTTGGTCACCTTCACCATGACGGGCGCCCCGCCCGGGACTGCCGCCGTGAACGTGCTGAAGGTCGCGCCGTCCACATCGTCGAGCACGACGGCCGGCCGGCGATCCTCGATCTGAAACGTGAACGTGACGTTGGCGACGGTCAATCCGCGAACGTGCCGCGCGTACAGGCCATACGCCGGCAGAATCCCGAAGTTGCTCGGTTCGGGGTACTCGCGTGGCATTTCAGGCACGTTGTAGGGATCATCCACCCACCCGCCCCGCCCGGTGGTCGCCGCGGCGTCCCAGCCAATCCGCGGAAGCAGCGCCTCGTTCTTGGCGAAGAAGGTGTTGACGAGCCACGGCAGCGACTGCGTCGCCGGCGCCGCCTGATAGGACGTGTACGCGTACGGCTGATTGATCTGGCGCTGTTCGACGGCGTGCGCCATGGTCAGGCCGCCGCGATACTGGACCGTCACGTCACTGATGATCACGTTCTCGATCGGATGATCGACCAGGCCCGCGATCAGGATGGGGTAGCGCGGATCGGCGTCTTCGATCGTCACCCGGCGAATCTCGATGTTGCGGACCCGCGCGAACGGGGCACCGACGGCGTTCGCCATCAGCGGATTGCCCGGCTCGCTCGCGCCCGGATTGAGCCGAGTCGGCGTGGTCGGATTGACGATGGTGATCGGTGCTGTCGCGCCGCCGATGCGGACCGGCGTGTCCCTCACGTACGACGGCACATGCCGGATCGGCGGGTAGTGTCCGTAGCGATCCGTGAGGCTCGGCAGCACCCACCCCGTCTCATCGAGCCGGACCGAGGGCTCCGCGCCGACGGCGTCACTCACATTGGTCCCGGTCACCGGCGTCCGGCCACGATCGCCCAGGCGGATGAAAATCGGCGAACTGCTGACGTTCCGCATGCGCACGTCGGTCATCACGACGTCGCGCAGCTCGGCACCGTCAACCGACTCGAGCGCGAAGCCGCGCGATCGATCGAAGATCACGTCGCGAATGGTGACGCGATTGAAGCCGGTCGTCCCTTCGGTGCCGAACTTGACGCGCGCCGTCGGCCCGTCGCGATCGGTCGCAATCAGCTTGTTCGTCGAATAGACCTTGTCGATCACCGAACCCACGTCGTAGCCGCTGACCGTGCACTTCTCGATCAGCACGTTCTGGGTCGGCAGCATCCGGCCCAAACCGAACGACGCCTTCAACACGATCGCGTCGTCCGTCAGCGAGTTGAAGACCGAATTCCTGATGGTGACGTCCTGCGAGGCGTCGACGTTGAGCGCGTCGCGGTTGGTGTCGACGATGACGCCGTCGATCGTCCAGCCGATGATCCCGGTGCCGATGATCGCGAAGTGGCCGCCGTTCTTGATCGAGAAGTCGCGAAAGACGATGCGCCGGCCGTGTTTGATCGCGATGGCCTTGTTCCCGGCGCCGGGCACGCCGGCATCGGGCCGGTTGCTGACTTCGCGCGGGTCGCCGGTGGTCAGCACGTGGAACGATCTCACCGCGCGCGTTGGTGTCGCTGCCGTCGATCAGCCCGGGCCCGGAGATCATGACGTCCTCGACCTCGAGCCCGTAGATCAGGCTGTTGGCCCAGTGGCTGTGCCCGTGATCCTGCAGACCGACAAAGAGATTGGGTTCCGGGGCGTCGTAGAACCCGCCGCCCTGGCCGGCGCCCGTACCGGGGACGGCCGCGCGAAGGATCGACTCACGGCTGGCCAGATGGAGCCCGACGCGGCTCTTCAGCCGAATCGTGTAGGTGTTGAAGACGCCGGCCGGGACCACGACCGTTCCGCCGCCTGCCGACGCGGCCGCGGCGATCGCGTCGTTGATCGCCCGCTGGTTGGCGACCGCCGGGCCGCCGGGTGCTGCGCCGAACTTCGTGATGTCGAAAAACGGCGCGCGCGGTTCGGGCAACGCCGTCACTCCGCTTCCGGTCGCCACGGGAATGGACTGCACCAGGAACGCGGACGCCGCCTGCGTGCCGATAGCAGCAGCCAGCGCTGCCGCGACGACGAACGCGGCCGTGTGTTTGCGCATCACGCGATGTTAACCCTGGAGCGGTTTGCAGATGTCGGCGAAAGCGGCCTACGGCTGATGGCTCTGCACGACGGCACGCACCACCGCCTGAGGCCGCTGGTTCACGGTGAGGAACATGCGCCCGACGTACTCGCCAATCAGCCCGAGCAGCACGAGCTGCGTCCCCGAAAAGATCAGGAGCGCTGACATGATCGATCCCCAGCCGAACGTCGGGCCTTGATCGGTCAGCCGCCAGTACACCACCCAGCCGAACCCGGCCAGACCGGTGAGCGCGATGCACAAGCCGAGCGCGGTGGCGACCCGGAGCGGGAGCAGTGAAAAATTCACCCAGGCGCTCAGCCAGAGCCTGAGGAGCCTCCGCAGCGTATAGGTGCTTCTCCCGGCACGGCGAGGGTCGTGCCGCACCGCGATCGAGCCGATCTGTTGCGTCACCTGCAGGAGCAGCCCGTCGATATACGGATACGGCCCGGCGTACTCGGCGACGCGCTTTGCGACGAACGCGCTCACGCAGCGAAAACTGGAGAGATAGAAGCCGTGCGGCTTGTCGACGGCCCAATCGGTCATCCGATTCGTGAACCAGCTGCCGAAGTTGCGAAACGCCGAATGCTGTTTCGCCGTGTAGTGACCGAACACGACGTCGAGGCCGGTCTTCACCGCGTGCTGCCAGAGCCGCACGGCCTCAGCCGGCGGATTCTGCCCGTCGTCGTCGAGGTTCACGATGTGGGCGCCCCGGGCGTGGCGCCAGCCAGTCAGCACCGCGTTGTGTTCGCCGAAATTGCGCGCGTGCTCGACCAGCGTGATGGGAATGCGCGCGTGGGCGACGAGCTTGCGGCAGACCTCGCCCGTCCGATCGGTACTGCCGTCGTTCACCAGCACGATCTCGTGTCCGCCCTCGATCGCGAGCCCTTCGATCTCGCGGACCACGCCCTCGATCGTCTCCGCGCTGTGGTACAGCGGCACGACAAAGGTGAGGGCAGGGTCGTTCGCGGCACGGCTGGTCATCCCAGGGAGATTACACACTAACCGAGGGTGCTGGGTGCGGAGTGCTGGGTGCGACGGTACGTAGCGCGGCTCGGGTTTGGAGCCGCGGGATCGGCGCAGTGCCTCATTTGCCTGCAGGGCCCCGAAGACCGTCGAGCAGCCGGAGGATCGCGTCTGCCACCACCTGGGGATGGCTCGCATAAATCAGATGGCCGCTGCCCGGCACCTTCTGCCACGTGCCGCGAGACGATCGGCGCGCGAGCTGCTGCTGCATGAACTGCCAGAGCGGCTCGAACTTCGTCGGATCGATCGGGATCATCGGCGGAAGAAGGCCGGCCGGGGTGTCGTGCGTGAGCACCGTCAACGGGATGTCGGGGCGCAGACGCGGCGCGTCCCTGAACGCCTGGAGTGTCGCGGCCCGGCCGCGCTGCATGCCGCACAGCGTCGCCATCGGGGCCTGGCGGTAGATGAGCGCGCGCGAGCGATCCGCGCCCACGCCAGGCTGCCGGCGCAAATGCAGTGGATCGAGCCATTCAATCAGTCCGAATCGCTCCAAGGTCGGCGTCAGGCAGGCCGCGCGGCGCACCCAGTCGTGCAGCGCGATCGCGCCCGGAATGGCACGTCACCAATTCGAGCGCGCCGCTGTGACCCGCATCGACGAAGACCAGGCCCGCGACGGAATCGGGATAGCGCCGGGCGAACAACTCGGCCGTCAAGCCTCCGACCGATGCGGGCACCAGCACGTACGGAGGACCGATGCCGGCACGATCGAGGAGGCTGTGCAAGTCGTCGGCGAGCAGGCCCGCCGAGATCGGCGTCGGGCCGGGATCGCTCCACCCCATGCCGACGCGGTCGTACGCACACGCCCGCGTCCGCCGGCTGACGACGGTGCGCACGGCATCGAAACTCGCGGCCGATCCGAAGCTGCTGTTCTCGAAGATCACCGTCGGCGATCCCTCGCCCGAGCAGATGTAGTGCAGGCGGCGGCCGCCGATGTCGGCCAGGACGCCCGGCGGCGGAAAGCGGATCGCGTCGCGAGCGGCGCGGCGGGTTTCCGCGCGGGCGGCCAACACCGCCAGCGCGAGCCCGGCCACGGCCAGAGCGAGGCCGACGACGACGAGTCGAGCGCGAGGCGACCGGGGGATCATGGGCACGGCGGCGGGCTTAGCGTAGATCAGCGGATATAATCGCGCCGACTTCTTCGTCGAATCATGGCCAGCGTCGACTCCGCCAACGTGCTCAACATTGCCGATCTCCGGCGCCTCGCCAAGCGCCGGATGCCGCGCGTCGTCTTCGACTACATCGATGGCGGCGCTGACGCCGAAGTGACCCTGCGCGAGAACGTGCGGGCCTTCGACGACGTGCTGCTGCGACCGCGCAATGCGTGCGCCATCCCGTCGATCGACCTTCGCACGACGGTCCTCGGCACCGAGTTCTCGCTGCCCTTCCTGCTCGCGCCGGTGGGCAGCACGCGGATGTTCTACCCGCGTGGCGAGGTCGTCGCGGCGCGCGCCGCGGGCAACGCCGGCACGGGCTACATCCTGTCGACGCTCTCCGGCACGCGCGTCGACGAAGTCCGGGCGGGCGCCACCGGTCCAATGTGGTACCAGGTCTATCTCGTCGGCGGCCGCGATGTCGCGCTGGCCGCCTTCGAGCGCGCGCGGGCGGCACGCTGCACCGCGCTCGTCGTGACGATCGACACGGCGGTGGCAGGCCTGCGCGAGCGCGATTTCCGCAACGGCACCAAGGCGCTGCTCACCCGCAGCCCCTTCAAGATGCTGCCGTACGTGCATCAATTCCTTGCGCGTCCGCGCTGGCTCGCGGGCTTCCTGAAGCGACGGCGGCCTGATGAGCTTTCCCAACGTCGCGCTGCCCGACGGGCCGATGTCCTACGCCGACGTCGGCGCGGCGCTCGAGCAATCCACCGTCTGCTGGGACGATCTGAAGTGGATTCGCGACGCCTGGAAGGGCCCGATCGTCGTGAAGGGCGTGATGATCGCCGAGGACGCGCGTCGTGCGCTCGACTACGGCGCGGAAGGGATCGTCGTCTCGAATCACGGCGGCCGGCAACTGGACAGCGTCTATCCGACGATTCGCGCGCTCCCCGAAGTCATGGCGGCGGTCAAGGACAAGACCGAGGTCCTGCTCGACGGCGGGATCCGCCGCGGCACCGACATCGCGAAGGCGCTCGCGATGGGCGCGCGCGCCGTCCTCGTCGGCCGCGCGTACGCCTACGGCCTCGGAGCGGGCGGCGAAGCAGGCGTCACGCGCGCCATCGAGATCCTGCGCGCCGATCTGATTCGCACGCTCAAGCTGCTCGGCTGCGCGTCGGTCAACGAGTTGAACGCGTCGCACGTGACCGTGCCTGCGGAATGGCTGCCCAGGGGCTAGAGCGGTCTCGCGTTGGTGGCACCGGCCGCTCTGGCTGCTCTTCGTGATCGGATGTGGCCTCTCGGCCACCGCCACCGGCCGGTTCACCGTCAGACTCATCCTCGACGGCATGATCTCGTTCGCGTTCGTCCCCGCGATCGGCATCGCGCTGCTCGCCGCCGTCGGGCGGCCACCGCAGAGCCGCATGCCGTTCGCGCCAGGCGATCGACCTCTTCTTCGCGGGCTACGCCGGTTGGCTGGTGTGGATGGTCGCGGTCGCGGCGGTCACCCTGGCGCTGCCGCCACGCGACCTCGGGCACTGGTTGATCCCGATTGAGCTGTCGATGTTGCTCCCGATCGTGTGGAGCGTCATCGCCGACTTCCGATTTCTTTCGCGATACGGCGGGACGCCGACCGCGTGCGGCGGCCGTCGCGGTGCTCGCGCACCGGCTGATCGGCTGGACGGCGTTCGTCGCCTGCTTCGAAGGCCGGGCCGCCTGGTCGCTTCTCCAGCCCGCGCGTCGCGGGGTGGTTCGGCGCGTGACGACGCTTCGCCGGATCGCGGGCGGCCTTGCTGGGACTGGCGATCGTCGTCGGCACCGCCACCGATCGGCCGGCGCCGGCGCCGCCGCTGGCCATTGACGGCCATCGCGTCCTGGCCGCTGACTTTCACGTCCACAGTTCGACCTGGAGCGGCAACGGCGTCACGCCGTGGGGTCTGGTGCTGGAGGCGCGGCGGCAAGGGCTCGATGTCATCGCCGTCACCGGCCACAATCAGGTGCTCGACGGCAAGATCGCTCGCTGGTTCGCGCGCGTCGCCGGCGGCCCGACCGTGCTGACCGGCGAAGAGATCCACGGTCCGACCCAGCACATCATTGCCGTCGGCATCGAGCGCACCGTGGACTGGCGGCTGAGCGCCTCGGACCAGATCGACGACGTCCACGGCCAGGGTGGCGTCGCGATCGCCGCGCACCCGTTTCAGGAGACGTGGGCCGCGGTCGACGACCGCGTCGTGATGCGGCTGGACGGCGCGGAAATCTGCCATCCGATGATTTACATGGACGACGACTTTCAGCGGGAGTTCGAGGCCTTCCGTGCCCGCGTGCCGGTGGCCGCGATCGGCTCGTCGGACTTCCATGGAATCGGCCGGCTCGGCATGTGCCGGACGTACGTGTTCGCGCGAGACGACACCGCAGAGGCAGTGATCGAAGCGATTCGCGCGAAGCGGACGGTCGTCTACGGGCGGAACGGCCGCGCGTACGGCGATCCGGCGCTCATCGCCGCGGCCGCCGCACATCCGCGCCTCCGGGACGAGGCGACGCTCGATCGCCGCCCCAGCTTGGCTCGATGCGGTCGGATCGCGTCGTGCCGGCGTGTGCTGGGCTGCTCGGGCTCGTCGTCGTTCGCCGGCCTGATCACTCCGTCCGGAGCGCTCTGACGGGATCGGTCGCCGAGGCGCGGTACGCGGGAATCAAGGTCGCGACGAGCGAAACGAGCGCCATGGCGAGCGCGACCACGGCAAAGGTCGGCGCGTCGGTCACGGTAATCCCGTACACCATCTGCGCCAACCAACTCGATGCCACCCGCGCGCTGACCACGCCGATCACGATGCCGATCGACGCGATGGCCATCCCGCGGCGAACGACCAGCCACAAGACGCCGGCACCGGAAGCGCCGAGCGCCATGCGAATGCCGATCTCGCGCCGGCGCGCGCGAACGATCCATGCGAGCGTGCCGTACAGTCCGATCACCGCCAGGAGCGCCGCCACCGCCGCAAACGCTGACAACGCCACGGCCCGGAATCGCGGCGCGGCCAGCGCGGTCCGGACCTGGTCGCGCATCGTGCCGGCGCGGTCGAGCGGCAGCGCGGGATCCTGCGCCCAGACGGCCTGGCGGATCGCGTCGAGCATCGGCGTCCGGCGCGCGACCATCGTGACGCACGACGATGCCGAGCCGGTTGACGCGGCACCTGCGCCATCGGTCGATACACCATCGGCTGCGCCGGCTCGCTCAGCCCGTACTGCAGCACGTCGTCGACGACGCCGACGATAGTGGTCAGCGGCGCGTCGGGCGCGATTCGGCCCATCCAGAATCGCTTTCCAACCGCGCGTTCATCGGCCAGAAGCGCCTGGCGAACGCGCGGCTCACGACGGCGACGCGCGCGCTGGCAGCGGTGTCGTCACTTGCGAAGTCCCGGCCGTCGAGTCGCGCGATGCCGAGCGCGGCGAAGTAGCCGGGAGTCGTGCCGTGATACGGCACGCGCGGCGCCTGATTGGGATCGTCAGGTGCCTGCCCTTCGACGGCGATGCTCACGACGGCATTGCCGGAGCCGAGCGGGCGCCCCTGGATGCCGCCGGCAGCGGTCACGCCGGGCAGCGCCGTGATGCGGGCCAGGACCGCGTCGAAAAACGCGAGCTTCGACGCCGCGCCGGGATAGGACCGTTCGGGCAGCGAGAGGTCCGCCCAGACGACGTCGGTGGCGTCAAAGCCGGGCTGCACGGCCGAAAGCCTGATGAGACTCTGCGCCAACAAGCCCGCCCCGGCGACGAGCACGACGGCCAGGCTCGTTTGGAGAATGACGAGCGCGCTCCGGACCCGGACGCCTGGCAGGGCCTCGGTCGCTGCCACACTGGAGGCGCGCAACCGGGGAGTGCGACTGCGCCGCGCGGCATCAATGGCCGGCACGAGACCGAAGAGGAGTCCGGCGAGCGCCGAGACGCAGGCGGCAAACGACAGGACGCGAACATCGACGCGCACATCGGCAATGCGCGGCAGATCCGCGGGGCCGACAGCGCGGACGAGCGCCGCACCGCCGTAGGCGAGCGCGACACCGAGCGCGCCGCCCGCGAGCACGAAGAGTGCGTTCTCCGTGAGCAACTGGCGCGCGATCCGTCCGCGTCCGGCACCGAGCGCGGTGCGGAGCGCGATCTCGTGCGTCCGGTCAGATGCCCGCACCAGAAAGAGATTGGCGACGTTCGCACACGCAATCAGGAGCAGGAGGCCGACCGCAGCGAACAGCAGCCACAAGACCTGGCCGGAGTCGCCGACGGTGCGCTCGTGCAGCGACATCAGCCACGGGCGCCGGCCGTCGCGTGCGCCGTGCTCGAGAGCGAGCGCCTGATCGATCGCCTCGATCTCAGCCCGAGCCGTCGCGAGATCGGCGCCGTCGGCGAGACGGCCGATCACCGAGACGGTCGTGTCGTCGCGATTGCGCAACAGATCGCCCAGACGGCCGAGCGGAAGCCAGAGGGCGGTCGCTTCCTGGTCGATGGCATCGGGCCCGCGAAATCCCGCCGGCATGACGCCGATGACCGTGTGCGGCACGCCATCGAGCGAGATCGTGCGATTGATCACGCCCCGATCCGCGCCGGTGCGGCGCTGCCAGAGCTGATGCGACAACACGACGACCGGCGGCGTGCCCGGCCGGTCGTGCTCGGGCGACAGCGCCTGGCCGATGACAGGACGCACGCCGAGCACGTCGAAGAACGAGGCGGAGACCATGGCGCCGGTCAGCCGCTCCGGATCGCCGGCGCCGGTCAGATCCACCGTGAGCCCGCGCGCGAGCGCAACACCGGTCAGTTTCGTGGCCCGCGCACCGATGTCGAGCGCGTCGGGCGCCGAAGTCGACGCGACGGTCACTCCCCCGAACGTCGTCCCGATCTGGACCAGCCGATCGGCGTCCGGGTACGGCACGGCCCGGAGGAGCACGGCATCGACGACGCTGAACATCGTCGTGGTGGCGCCGACGCCGAGTCCGAACGTCACGACGACCGCCGCCGTGAAGCCCGGCCGCTTCGTGAAGATCCGCCCGGCGTAGGTCAGGTCCTGCGCCAGACGGTCGATCGAACCGATGCCGCGCTCGTCGCGGCACGCGTCCTTGACCTGCGTCAAACCACCGAGCGCGGCGCGGGCGCGGCGCCTGGCCTCTTCAGGATCGGCACCGGCGTGTTGATACCGCTCGGCCTGCCGGTCGAGGTGAAACTGAAGCTCGTCGTCGAGCTCACGATCGACCGCGCGCCGGCGGAACAGCGCCCGCACGCGATACCGCAGATCGGACAGCATGCACGGCGCTCCTTACGTCATGTCGAGAATCTGGCCGACGGCGCCGGCGAGCCGGCGCCAGGACGCCGACTCGGCGTCGAGCTGCCTCCGGCCGGCGCGGGTCAGCGCGTAGTACTTGGCCCGCCGGTTGTTCTCCGACGCGCCCCACGTCGCGGCGATCCATCCGCGCCGCTCGAGCCGGTGCAGGGCCGGATAGAGCGAGCCCTGCTGGACCTGCAGCTGGTCGCTCGACACCTGCCGGATGCGCTCGGAAATCGCCCATCCATGCTGCGGTTCGAGGGCGACGGTCTTGAGGATGAGCAGGTCGAGCGTGCCCTGCGGGAGGTCGAGACGGGTGTCCGGCAACTGGCGCTCCCCTTTCACTTCGACAAGAAGGTAGCAGGACTCCTGTCGAAGCGCAAGGGGGAGAGGTCGAGCGACTGTCGAGGCAGCCGAGCTTGACAGCCGGTCGCCATCGACGAGAATACCGCTCGATTCGGACGAGCGCATCGTCCAGGAGGCCGTGTTGACTGAGCCCACCTCTCGAGATAGCTGGCTGATCACGTTGTGGAAGCGGAAGTGGCTCGTCATCGTGCCCGCAGTCGTCTCGACGGTCGTCACCCTCGTCGTGACCTCCGTTCTCCCGGTCCGCTACAAGTCCGAAACCGTGATCATGGTCGAACCGCCGCGGGTCTCGTCCGACTACGTGCGGAATGCCGTCGTCACGGGGCTCGAGGACCGGCTGGCAGGGATCCGCGCGAAAGTCCTGAGTCGCACTCGGCTCGAACGGATGATCGAGCGAGTTCGATCTCTATCGGACCCAGCGGCAGCAGCAGACGATGCAGGACGCCGTGGAGCAGTTGCGCGAAGACATCGCGTGCGAATCCGCGGCGGCGAGGGGGCAAACGCGACGTTCGTCGTGAGCTTCACCGGGTCACGACCCCACGGACCGTCAAGAAGGTCACTGAGAGGCTGGCTTCGATGTTCATCGACGAAAGCAATCGCGACCGGGAAAACATCAGTGACAACGCGGGTCAGTTCCTGGCAGGAGCAGCCGAGGATGCGCGGCGCAGACTCGAGGAATACGAAGCCAAGATCGCCGGCGCCCGTGCGAGCGGCCGCCAGCCGTCGAAGGTCCTGGAAGTCGAGTTCCAGGCGCTGGCAGAGTTCTACGAGTCGTTGCTCTTGAAGCGTCACGAGGCATCACTGACGCAAAACCTGGAACGCCGCCAGATCGGCGAACAGTTCACGCTCATCGAGGCGGCGCGAATCCCTGAGACGCCGCTCGGGCCAAGCCGGCGTCTGGTCACCACCGTCGGGGCGCTCAGCGGACTCGGGCTGGGTCTTGTGCTCGTCGCGACGTCCCGCCGGAGGGGTCAGCAGCCCGGTCTGACCCCGGTCTGACCCCGCGGGTCAGGACGATCCGCTCCGTCACCCGCCCGCCGGCTTCGATCGGACGTACGGAGAACGCTGGGTTCTTCCGCATCTCGGCGGTCACGAACGGATCGCCTTCGAAGACGATCTCGAAGAATCGCGGCGCCATGCCGTCGGCCGCGACCTCGAAGTGGATGTGTCCGGGAGCGCGGCTCGACGGATAGGAGCCCGGGCGAATCGTCGTGAAGGACCAGCGGCCGTCGGCATCTGTTCGCAAGAAGACCTTGAGCCGCGGGTTGTTGCTGTCGCTCGCCGGCTTCACACCGTAATACCCCTCCGCATCGGTCTGATACGCATAGAGCGAGGCGCCACGGATCGGTGTGCCCTCGGCGGAGACGACCACGCCGCTGACGGTGAGCGGCGTGCCGGGCTCTCGCGCCGGGGCCATCTGCCCGGTTGATGGCGCGTTGGCGGGCACCGCTCGGGGCGTCTGGCTAAACGGGGCAACAGCCTCCGCGGTCAGCGAGACGGACATCGCTCCGGTGACTGGCGCGAGGACCAACAGACAGACGGTAGCGAGCGCTCTCATGGGACCCTCCGTAGCGCGTATCCTCGCGCGATCCTCCGTCCTGCCAATCATCGTTGTGACGATGCGAGGCTCTCGCGGGATGACCTCCATTTTGAGCGGGACCACAGATGCGTTGCAGAAACATGCGACGATGCGGCGACGAGGCAGCGCATGACGGGTCATGTCCAGCACGCAGAGGATCTCGACGCCAGAACCGATGAAATCGTGCGGCTGCTCGAGCGGCACCGTGTGCTCGCCACGCTGGCTGGCCGGCAGCAGACCGCGCGGCGGGACCTGCTCGAACAAATGCAGCGCCGCGAGAACCTGGCCGAACTGCAGCGACACGTCCGGGGCCTCCATCCGGCCGATCTGGCGAGCATTCTGTCGTCTCTGCCGCCCGATGACCGATTGATTGTCTGGCGGCAACTGCCGCGGCGTGAGGCCGCGCTCGTGCTCGTCGAAGCCGAGTCGGACGTTCGGACCTCGATTCTCGGCGCGATCGAGCGCGAGGAGATGGACAGCGCGATCGCCGAGCTGGATGCCGACGACCTCGCGTACCTGTCCGAATGGCTCCCGGCTGACGCGCTCGCACAGGCGTCGGCCGCGCTGGTCGCGCGCGAGCGGGACTGGATTGCGGACACGCGCGCCTCGCCGGACGATTCAGTCGGCCGGCTGATGACGCGTGACGTGGTGGACGTCCGCGAGGATCAGACCGTCGCCGACGCGATCGCCGCGCTTCGCAAGCGCACCGAGCTCCCGGACCAGACCGATCGGCTGTTCGTCGTCGATGCGCGCCACCTCTTGAAAGGCAGCGTCCCGCTGCAGACGCTGGTGCGGGCGGAACCTGACACGCCGATCGCTGCGGTGATGCTGACCAACGTCGCCGCCTTCACCCCGGATCAGCCGGCGACCGATGCCGCACAGGCGTTCGAACGGTACGACCTCGTGTCAGCGCCGGTGGTCGACGATCTCGGCAAACTCATCGGACGGCTTCGGATCGACGCCGTGCTCGACTTCGTGCGGGTGGCGGCGGATCAGGACGCGCTCGTTCGCGCCGGGTTGCGGGGCGCGGAAGATCTCTTCGCGACCGTGAGACAGTCCTTCCGAAACCGCTGGCCGTGGCTGTGCCTGAATCTCGGCACGGCGTTCGTGGCGTCGCGCGTCATCGGCTGGTTCGAGGAAGAGATCGTCCGCATCGCGGCACTGGCCGCGTTGATGCCGATCGTCGCCAGCCTTGGCGGCAATACCGGGAATCAGACCGTGGCCCTGGTGACCCGGGCCCTGGCCCTCGACCAGTTGCGCGGCAGTCGCCTGCGCCTGGTCCGTAAGGAACTGGCGGTCGGCGCCGTCAACGGCCTGCTGTGGGGCGGCGTCCTGGGCATCCTCGCGCTCGCGCTCTATCACAGCGCGCCGCTCGGAGCGGTCATGATGACCGCAGTCGTCTTGAACCTCCTGGTCGCCGCGGTTGCTGGCATCGCGGTCCCGCTCGCGCTGCACCGGCTGGGACGGGACCCGGCCCACGGCTCCAGCGTCGTCTTGACGTTCGTGACGGACGGCATGGGATTCCTGTTGTTTCTCGGGCTCGCCCGCCTGGTGCTGCCCTAGACGCGTTGCATCGTTGTTACCCGCTGGTCGCCCTTGTTGCCTAGAATGAAAGGTTCCGGAGGTCTGCTTGCACCGCCCCACCAGCCCTGACGTCGCGTCGCCGCCCTCGCTGTCGGATCCCGCGCTCTACATCAACCGGGAACTGAGCTGGCTGGCGTTCAACGAACGGGTGCTGGATCAGGCGGAGGGCACGGACCATCCCTTGCTCGAGCGCGTCCGGTTCCTGTCCATCGTCGGCACCAACCTCGACGAGTTCTACATGATCCGGGTGGCGGCGCTGTTGCGGAAAGTGCGGACGGGGGTCGAGGATCTGTCGCAGGACGGGCTCGCCACGAGCGCCCAACTGGCTCTGGTGCAGACGCGCGGCGAGGCGCTGCTCGACCGTGCGTCGCGGTGCTGGGCCCAGACGCTCCGGCCGTCGCTCGAGGCGCAGGGCATCCACTTCCTCGAGCGGTCGGAGTTCACGCCCGAGATCACCTCGCACCTCTCGGCCTATTTCGAACGGGAAATCTCGCCGGTCTTGACGCCGCTGGCCTTCGATCCGGGCCACCCGTTCCCGTTCATCTCGAATCTCAGCAAGAACTTCGCGGTCGTCGTCAAGCATGGCGGACGGAAGAAGTTCGCGCGCGTCAAGCTGCCCGACGTGCTGCCGCGTTTTGTCCCGCTGCCGGCGGCGCTCTCGCCGCGCGAAGGCGTGACGTTCGTCTACCTCGAAGACGTGGTGCGCGGGAATCTGCAGTCGCTGTTTCCGGGAACGGTGGTGGCCGGCGCGCACCTCTTCAGAGTGGTGCGCGACGCCGACCTGGTCATTCAGGAGGACGAAGCGGACGATCTGCTCGAAACCATCGATCAGGGCCTCAAGCAGCGCCGGCACGGCGCGCTGTCGATGCTCGAGGTCGACAGCAAGATGCCGCAGGGCATCCTGAACATCCTCGTCGAGAACTTCGAGATCGAAAACGAGCGGGTCTTCCGCTCGACCTCCCGGCTGGGCCTCGGCGACTGGACGCAGCTGACGCGGCTCCCGCGTCCGGACCTGAAGTTTCCACCGCTCGTGCCGTCGACGATGTGGCGCGACGACACGGCCGACTCGATCTTCGCGGAGCTGCGGCATCGGGATCGGCTCGTCCATCACCCGTTTCAATCGTTCAACGCGGTCGAGACGTTCCTCCGGACGGCGGTCCTCGATCCGCACGTCATCGCGATCAAGATGACGCTCTATCGCATCGGCGCCGACTCTCCGCTGGTCGACCTGCTGGTCGACGCGGCCGAAGCGGGCAAGCAGGTCGCCGTGCTCGTCGAGCTCAAGGCCCGCTTCGACGAGCGGAACAACATCGCCTGGGCGCAACGGCTCGAAGCGGCCGGTGTCCATGTCGCTTACGGTCTCGTCAATCTCAAGACCCACGCCAAGCTCTGCCTCATCGTCCGCTCGGAAGGCGATGGCATCCGGCGCTATGCGCACGTCGGCACCGGCAACTACAACCGCGGGACGGCCCGCGCCTATACGGACATCGGTTTGTTCACGGGACGGCCGTCGATCGTCGAGGACGTCACGGACGTCTTCAACTACCTGACCGGCTACTCGCACCGGCGGGAGTACCGCGAGCTGCTGGTCGCGCCCGGCAGCCTCCGGCCTGGCGTGATCGCGCTCATCGATCGCGAGGCCGCGCACGCGAGCGCCGGCAAGCCCGCGCACATCATCCTCAAGGTCAACTCGCTGACCGATCAGGAAGTGATCCGCGCGCTCTATCGCGCCTCGTCGGCCGGCGTGCAGGTCGAGCTCATCGTCCGCGGGGTCTGCTGCCTGCGGCCGGGCGTCCCCGGCGTGAGCGAGCGGATCTCAGTGCGGTCGATCGTCGGCCGCTTTCTCGAGCACTCGCGCCTGTTCTGGTTCGCCAACGACGGCGAGCCGCGGCTCTACATCAGCAGCGCCGATCTGATGGAGCGCAACCTCGATCGCCGCGTCGAAGTCCTCTGCCCGATTCTCGATCGCCGGCTGGCCGATCACCTGCGGTCCGTCGTGCTGAGCGCGTATCAGCGCGACACCCACCGCAGCCGCATCCTCGGCGCCGACGGCGCCTATGGGCCACCGACCGATCCCGCCGCCGATCCGCCGATCGACGCCCAGGAGCTGCTGTGCGACTGGTACAGCGCGGAAGCCCGCCGCGAGCGCGAAGGCGAATTGACGCTCGAGATGCCGCGCACCGCGGCCGATCAAGTCCGCACCGATCCCACCGTGCCGCCGCGCACGGGCAGTGGGGATTTCAGCTGGTAAAGCGCGGGAAATCGATAATGGGTAATCGGCAAGCTGCAATGGCAAAGACATCGGCAATCGGCAATCTCGATCGGTAATGGCTAATGGGTAATCGAGCCGATTGGTAATGGGGTAATCGGCAATCGAATCGGGCCGATTGGGTAATCGGCAATCGATCCGATTCGATGGGCAATGTGGTAATCGACAATCGGTGGCTGAGCCGCCTAAACGTGCAGTGCGAGGCGCCGCGCTCACAGCCCGAGGCGGGCTACGAGCACCTCGACCTCAAGCGCCTTTCATTCCGGACTTCGAGCGGCTCTTCACTCCGGACTTCCCGCGCCCTGCCCTGCGGACCTCTTGGTACGGTTGCAGCAGCATCAGCAGGTCGCGACGTATCCACTCCACGAGCGCTCCCTCCCGATGGACCGCCCAATTGAGCAGCGATCCGTTGAGCGTCGCCTGGAGTGCAGACGCGAGCTGCCCGCTGTGGCAGCGCCGCACTTCGCCGGCGGCGATGGCATCCTTCACGAGCGCCCGGATGCCGTCGCGAGTGTTTTGCGACGCCGCCAGCGCGTGGCGATGGAAGTCGGGATCGGTCAGGTCGATCTGCAGAAACGCCAGCGAGTGCGCGATCTCCGTCGGCGTTGAGCCGAGCATCACCATACAGTCCGCCAGCCCGACGAGCGCCGCCAACGGCGAGCGGTGTTGCTGCCGCAACCCAGCGAACAGCAGGCCCTCGCCGCCGCCTCCGGCCGCCGCGGCGGCCAGCAGAAGCTTCCGCTTCGAACCAAAGCGTTGGACCAGCGCCGCCGCTGACACGCCAACCTCGCGCGCGACGTCGGCCAGGGTCAGCCGCATCGGACCGACCCGCGCGATCGCTCGGAACGTGGCCTGGATGATGGCTTCATCAGTGACTTGCCGCGGCCGCGGGCTCATCGTGATGTCGATTATAAACCGCCATTAAGTTTACTCTTGATTTGTTAACGTCCATTCACTTATCGTGTCGGTGGGAGGTTACGTATGCGACGCGTTCGCTATCAGGTGGCCATGAGCCTCGATGGCTATATCGCCGGGCCCAATGGTGAGGCGGACTGGATCGTCATCGATCCCGATCTCGATTTCGCCGCCCTCTTCGCCCAGTTCGACACGCTCGTGATGGGGCGCAAGACGTTCGAAAGCACGCAGGCGATGGGTGGCGGGCCGTCCTCCGGCATGTCCGTCGTCGTCGTGTCGCGCACGATGTCGCCGGCAGCGCATCCAAAGATCCGCATCATCGGGGCCGACCTCGCTCGAGACATCGCGGAACTCAAAGCGGCGGGTGGTAAAGACCTCTGGCTCTTCGGCGGCGGCAGCCTGTTCCGGAGCTTGCTCGAACTGCGCCTGGTGGACGGCGTCGAGGTGGCGGTCATCCCCGTGCTGCTCGGCGGCGGCGTCCCGCTGCTCCCGGTCCCGGCGGCGCGGGCAGGGCTGACATTGACGGGCCATCGGGTCTATCCGAAAACGGGCACCGTGTTGCTCGAGTATGCGGTGAGCGACGAGACACCGCGAGGCCCGCGACGGAAGAAGGGGCGCTGAGCGACAGGCGAGCGAGAGCCATCAGCCGCCGCGTAGCGCAAAAGCGCGAAGCGGCAGGCGTCGGGGTGAGCCCCCGCGAGCCTACCGCGAGGCCCGCGACGGAAGGAGCGGCGCTGAGCGACAGGCGAGCGGGGGTGGGGCCCCCGCGAGCCACTAAGAAAAGACTAAGCTAGCGGTTCGGGGGCGCGCTCGCTGCCCGAGCCGATGCACCCGCTCACCCACCAACTGCCCCACGAAATCGTCGTCCCCGGATCGATCAGCAACCTGGGAGCGGGATTCGACACCCTGTCGGTGGCCATCGAGCTGTATCTGCGCGTTCGGATCTTGGAGATCCTGCCGGACGCGCCAGGCACGATTGCCACGACGTTCACGGGCGCGGCGCCGGACGGGGAGAATCGCATCGAAACGGCGTTCCTGGCGGCCGGCCGCGACGCCGCGCGCCCGGTCCCGGGCGTCCGCATCGAAGTCGAGACCGAAATTCCCGTGCGCGCAGGGCTCGGCAGCAGTGGCGCCGCCACCGTCGCGGGGATGCGCATCTATGAGGCGCTCACGGCGCCACGTCCCGGCGAAGAGTGGCTGCCGCTCGCCCGCGAGATCGAAGGCCATCCCGACAACGTCGTCGCGGCGCTCTTCGGCGGCGTCACGCTCAGCTGCCAGCGCGACGATGGCGGGATCACGGCGCGAGCGTGGAACTGGCCGGACGACCTGGTGTTCGTCGTCGTGACACCGGAGGTGTCGCTCCAGACCGCATTCGCGCGACGCATCCTGCCATCAACGGTGCCTATGAGCGACGCAGTGTTCAACCTCCAGCGCGCGGTGTTGTTCGTGCACGCCCTCGACACGGCGCGATACGATGATCTGCGCGAGGCGATGCGCGACCGTTGGCATCAGCCGTACCGGGCGCCACACGTGCCGGGCCTCGCCGAGGCCCTCGCACTCGACGACCCGGCCCTGCTGGGCGTCTGTTGAGTGGCGCCGGGCCATCGGTCGCCGGCATTGCGACGCGCAAACAGAGCGCGGCCGCGGGGAGCTGCTCGGCAGCTTGTATCAGAGGCAGGGCATCCCGCACGCCATCCGGACGCTTGGCGCGCATCAACCGGTCGACCGCACGTAGTGAGCCACGACATATGAATTTCACGCTCCGCTGCCATCTCTGCCAGTCGGCCTTTCCTGCCGAAGCGCTCTGGGTCTGCCACAAGTGCCTCGGGCCGCTCGAAGTGACCTACGACTACGACGCGATCGCGCCGAAGATGTCGCGAGAGAGCGATCGAGCGCCGACCGCGCAACCTGTGGCGGTACCGCGAGTTGCTGCCGATTGCGGGCGAGCCGCGCACGGGCCTGTTTTCCGGCTTCACGCCGCTCGTTCGAGCCGATCGCCTCGCCGCCCGTCTCGGCGTGCGCGAGCTGTACGTCAAGGACGACTCGGTCAATCACCCGACGTGCTCCTACAAAGATCGCGTCGTGTCGATCGCGGCCACGCGCGCGGTCGAGTTGGGCTTCTCCGTCTTCTCGTGCGCGTCCACCGGGAATCTGGCAGGTAGCGTCGCCTCGCATGCCGCACGGCTCGGATTGTCGTGCGTCGTCTTCATCCCGGACGATCTCGAGCTCGGCAAGGTCGCCGGCGCCAGCATCTATCGTCCGCGGATCGTCGCCGTCCGCGGCAACTACGACGACGTCAACCGCCTGTGCACGCAGGTGGCAGACACCTACGGCTGGGGATTCGCCAACATCAATCTCCGTGCCTACTACGCGGAGGGCGCCAGGACCTACGGCTTCGAGATTGCCGAACAGCTTGGCTGGCGATTCCCGCAGCACGTGGTCTCTCCGGTCGCCGGCGGCACGCTGCTGCCGCGCATCCTCAAGGCATTCGAGGAACTGCAGCGCGTCGGCCTGGTCGACGATCCGGTGCCCGCGATCTACGCAGCGCAGGCGGCGGGGTGTGCGCCGGTGGTGCGTGCGCTCGAGGCCGGCCTCGAGTTCCCTGAACCG
>CAWFLT010000019.1:0-11989 GCA_963816795.1 uncultured Acidobacteriota bacterium
CGAAGGTGGCCACACTTTTGCCACCAGACTTGTCTAAGCTATTCGTGAAGGGGCGGGTCCAGAGACCATGATGACGCCAACGCGCTCGTCCACCGCGATCGCCACGTCCGCGCTCGTCTTGACTTCGGCCTGCTCGGCGTCACCGCCCAGCAGACGGCGCCGCCACCGCCTGCGGTGCCGCAAGGCCGGGGCGCGGAACCTGCCGGCCGCGGCGGACAGGCGCCCTCGCGCGACAACCTCGCGCCGCCGGCCGTCGGCACGGGAAGCGTGTCCGGAGTGGTCGTCGTGGAAGGTGTGGGCACGCCAGTGCGGCGCGCGCGGGTCACCCTGACCGGGCCCGAATTGCGGGGCGGACGGACCTCGGTGACCAACGATCAGGGGCAGTTCGCGTTTTCGACGTTGCCTGCCGGCCGTTTCACGATGACGGCGTCGAAGGCCGGCTACGTCGACATCTCGTACGGCGCCAAGCGGCCGGGCCGGCCCGGTACGCCGATTCAGCTCGCCGAAGGACAAAAGCTCGAGAAAGCGAACATCACACTGCCCAGGGGCAGCGTCGTCACTGGCGTCGTGATCGACGAAAACGGCGAGCCGTCGCCGGGCACGGCCGTGCGTGTAATGCGCTACGTCGTGAGAACGGGCGAGCGGACGCTGCAGTCGGCCAATCAGGATCAAACCGACGACCGCGGGATGTATCGCATCTACGGACTGCAGCCTGGGGAGTACATCGTCAGCGCGGTGCCGCGGAACATGAACCTCGGCGACTTGCGGCAGACGATCATGGCGGAGATCGAAGCGGTGATGCAGCAGGCGCAGAGCGCACGCGGCGGGGGACCCGGCGGAGTGGGGGGGCCTGCCGGAGGCGGCGGCCGTGCGGGCCGAGGCGGGGGCGCAGGTATCAACAGCGTCGACATCGCGCAGGTCATGGGCGGCCGCGGCCAGCAACTGATCGACCGGGCGACGCAACTGCAGCAGCAGCTTCAGCAGGCCGAACAGGAACAAACGGTCGCCTACGCGCCGGTGTACTACCCGGGCACCACGACGGCAGCGGGAGCCGCAAGCGTGACGCTCAGCGTCGGCGAAGAGCGCGCCGGCGTCGACTTCCAATTGCAACTGGTGGCCACCGCGAAGATCGAAGGACGGATTCAGGGGCCGGACGGCAATCCGGTCCAGGAAACGCGACTGTCGCTGGTGCCGGCAGACAGCTCGGGGATGCCGCCGATTCCGGGCGTCGGCTCGAACATGGCGCGCGTCGATCGCGAAGGCAAGTTCACGTTCTCGAACGTGACGCCGGGTCAATATCGCGTGATGGCGCGGGCGGCCGTTCGCCCGCCCGGCGATCCAGGCGCGGCAGCCGCCGGCCGCGGGCGCGGCGGCTTCGAGGGCGGCCGTGGCGGACCAGGACAGCCGCAGCAGGTGCTCTGGGCGTCGGCCGACGTCACCATCGCGGGGCAGAACGTCACCGATCTCGCGCTCAATCTGCAGCCCGGCATGACGATGACCGGCCGGGTGACGTTCGAGGGCTCGTCTCTCGCGCCGCCGGCGGATCTCACACGTGTCCGCGTCAACCTCACGCCACGCGGGCAGCAACAGGGATTCGAGATGGGCGGTGTGCCGCCGGCGCAGGTCGACGCGACTGGACGCTTCACGATCACGGGCGTCGTGCCCGGCCGCTACACGCTCTCAGCGAATGCACCGGCGGGCGGCGGCGCCGGCCGAGCCGGGGCGCGCAGGCCGGCGGAGCGCCAGCCTCAGGGCAGTGGGTGCTCAAGTCAGCCATCGCCGGTGGACGTGACGTCCTCGACTTCCCGCTCGACATCGAACCGAACCAGGATGTCGCCGCGGCGACTGTCACCTTCGGCGATCGCAGCCAGGAAGTCTCCGGCACGATTCAGGACCCGCAGGGCCGTCCGACCGCCGACTACACGATCATCATTTATCCGTCCGACAACCGGTACTGGCAGCCGCAGTCGCGCCGGATCCTCTCCGCGCGCCCCGGGACCGACGGCAAGTTCACGTTCCGCACGCTGCCGCCCGGCGACTATCGCCTCACGGCCGTGACCGACGTCGAGCCCGGCGAGTGGTTCAATCCCGACTTCCTCAGCCAGCTCGCGGCCGCGTCGATCTCCGTGCCGCTCGCCGAGGGCGAGAAGAAGACGGCGAATATTGGAGTCAGGTAGAGAAATCGACAATCGATAATCTGCAATCTGCAATCGCAGACACATCGGCAATCGGCAATCGAGATGGGCAATCGATAATCGGCAATCGCTGATGGGCAATCTGTAATCGGTAATTGCATCGGCAATCGCTGATGGGTAATGGGGTAATGGGGGCGCGTCGCGCACCTTCTCTTCTCCGTGATCCTCTAGTTCTTCTCCGTGCCCTCGTTCTTCAGTGCCCTCGTTCTTCAACTCTTCTCCGTGGCCTCGGTATTGTGCGGTTTTTGTCCAGGGACGCCCGTCCTTCTCCCTCGGCGCACTGTCCACCACACAATCAGGCACAACACGATGACGGCGGCCACGAACGCGCCGGCGAAGAGCCAGAGCGTCGTGTAGAGGATCGACGTCGAGTCCATCGTCACGTCCATGTCGATCGGCGTTGCCGGCGCGGCGGGCGACCAGCGTCTGTTCCCAGGTCAGGATGTTGCCGCGTTCGGTCGTGCCGTTCGTCGCCGTCGAGCAGCTTCACGTTGTGAACGTGGATGCGGCTCGGCAGGTGTAGTTTGAAGGCGACGAGCTCCGTGCCGTCCCAGTTCACTGCGCCGGGATCGCGGAACTCCGGCGCGGCCGACCGTCTGGCGGTAGCGAAGCCGCTGGGCGTCCGGGGCCAGCGCGTACGACGACCACGACAGCAGCTGCACTTCGAAAGCGTGCGGACGTCGGCGGTGTCGATCCGGACCTGAATGAAGCGGCGGCCCTTGCGGCGCCAGGGCTGGCCGACGTTCTCGACCGTGCACCCGCTCGCCTCGAACATCGCGCGGATCTCCTGCCGATCGAGCCTCGCCGACGCCGACGGGTCGAGTGTCACGCCGCGCAGCGCGACGAGCGCCGGGATCGACGAGTCGATGACCACCGTCGCGGCGCCGTCGACGCGCAGGTACAGTTGTTCCTCGTACTCGTATTGCCGTCCGAGCGGATTGCTGCACGCCGAGGCGATCAGGACGAGCACGACCGCGGCTGCTCCGAGCACCCGAACGCGCATCCGCGCAATGATATACATTGTCGAGCGATGCCACGACTGTTCCTCATCGACGGCAGCTCACAGATGTATCGCGCCTACCATGCGATACGCGGCCTGACCGGACCCGACGGCAAGTCCACGAATGCGGTCCTGGGCTTCTCGACGATGCTGCGCAAGCTGATCGCGGATCATCATCCGGAGTTCATCGGCGCGTCGTTCGACCTCGCGGGCCCGACGTTCCGTGACCAGTTGTCTGCCGACTACAAGGCGAACCGGGCCCCGATGCCGTCGGATCTCGCCGAGCAGGTGCCGCTCGTGCGCGAAGCCTGCGAGGCGCTCGGCGTGCCCGTGCTGACATTTGCCGGCTTCGAAGCGGACGACGTGATCGGCACGCTGGCCGCGCAGGCGCATGCCGCAGGCTTCTCGGTGGCGCTCGTCACCGGCGACAAGGATTTCTTTCAGCTCGTCGCGGACGGCGTTCAGGTGTACAACCCGCGCGACGAGGGCACGTGGTACGACGAAGCTGGTGTACTCGAAAAGTTCGGCGTCCGTCCCGACCAGGTGCTCGATGTGATGGCGCTGATGGGCGACAGTATCGACAACATCAAAGGCGTGCCGGGCATCGGCGAAAAAGGCGCGCGTGAGCTGATCGCGGCCCACGGCACGCTCGAAGCGCTCATCGAGGCAGCGCCGACGCTCACACAGAAGCGCTACCGCGAGGCGTTGCTGGCCAACGTCGAGTCCGCGCGATCGAGCCGCGAGCTCGCACGGATTCGTACCGACGTGCCGGTGACGTTCGACCCCGAGGCGCTGCGCTATCGCGGCGCGACGCGCGAGCGCGCGTACGCGCTGTTCTCGTCGCTCGGCTTCCGGACGCTGGTCACAGACTTCGCGCCAACCGCGAAGACCGCGCCGCGCGACTACGCCATCGTCGGATCGATCGAGGAGGTCGACGCGCTGGCGGCCTCGCTGCGTACGGCCGGACGCATCGGCGTGGCCCCTGTCGCCAGCGAAGGTTCGGCCGTCACCGCTTACGTCGTCGGCTGGTCGTTCTCGACGGCGCCGGGGTCGGCGCGGTACATTCCGCTGGCCCATTCGGGACTGGCGCACACGCCGAACCTCGACGCGCGGGACGTGTTCGCACGCATCGGTCCCGTGCTGGCCGACGGATCGATCGCGAAGGTCGGGCACGACTTGAAGTTCGCGACCGTGGCAGCCGCCCGGCAGGGCGTAGAACTGCTCGGCGGCGATGTCGACACGATGGTCGAGAGCTATCTCCTCGACGCGACCCGGTCGAGCCATTCCATCGACGGCCTCGCGCTCGAGCGCGCCGGGTACAGGGCGGGCACGGAACAGGAATTGACCGGCAAAGGCGTGAAGGCCGTGGCGCTCGATGCCGTCCCGGCCGCGTCGCTGCTCGATTTCGCCGGTGAGCGCGCCGATCTTCCGCTGACGCTCGCGGACGGCCTGACGAGCGACCTCGAGCAGGCGGGCCTGACCGAGGTGTATCGCGAGCTGGAGCGGCCGCTCATTCCGGTGCTCGCGGCGATCGAACGCGCCGGCGTCCGTGTCGACACGGAGGCGCTCGCCGTGCTCGGCCGCAAGATGCAGCACGAGCTCGACGAGCTCTGCCGGCAGATCTACGGACACGCCGGATGCGAGTTCAACATCAACTCGCCGAAGCAGCTCGCCGACATCCTGTTCGTCAAGCTGAACCTGCAGCCGTCGAAGAAGACCGGCAAGACGCGCGTCGTGTCCACGGCGCAGGATGTGCTCGAGGATCTTGCCCTCAATCACGAACTGCCGGGCATCGTCCTCAAATGGCGGAGCATTCAGAAATTGAAGGGCACGTATGTCGACGCACTGCCGGCGCTGGTCAATCCGTCGACCGGGCGGGTGCACACGACATTCAACCAGGCGGTCGCCGCGACCGGCCGGCTGAGCAGCAGCGATCCGAATTTGCAGAACATCCCGATTCGCACGCCGCTCGGCCGCGAGATCCGCGCCGCCTTCGCTGCCGACGCCGGGCACGTTTTGATCTCCGCCGACTACTCGCAGATCGAGCTGCGCGTGCTGGCGCATCTTTCCAGCGACGCGGCGCTCGTGGAAGCGTTCACACAGGGCATCGACATTCACGACAGGACGGCCGAGCGTGTGTTTGGCGCGAACAGCGGTCTTGATCCCCACGAGCTGCGGCGGCGCGCGAAGATCATCAATTACGCGCTGCTGTACGGCAAGACCGCGTTCACGCTCTCGACTGACATCGGCGTCTCCAAGCAGGCGGCGCAGGAGTTCATCGACGCCTACTTTGCCGGCTTCCCCGCGGTGCGCGTTTTCATCGACAAGACACTGGAAGATGCGCGGGCGAGCGGCGTGGTGCGCACGATCACCGGTCGTCGCCGTCTCGTGCCGGAGCTCATGAGCAAGAACGGCATGATCCGCAGCGGTGCCGAGCGCGAAACGGTGAACATGCCGATCCAGGGCGCGGCCGCCGACGTCCTCAAGAAGGCCATGATCGACGTGCACGCGAAGCTCGAGGCCTACAACGCGGGACGCCGGACGCCGACACGAATGATCCTGACCGTCCACGACGAGCTGCTGTTCGAAGCGCCTGACCAGGACGCCGACGAAGTGGCGGCCATCGTCCGCGACGTCATGCAGACGGCGTTTCCGCTCAACGTGCCGCTCGACGTCGACGTCGGCATTGGCAAGAACTGGACAGCCGCCAAACCTTGAGAAAGAGCTTCGCGGCATAACACGGGGGCACGGAGTGGCACGGGGCTCACGGGGGTTCGAACGGCTAACCGTTCCCGATCCCGTGTGCTCCGTGTGCCTCCGTGCGCCCCGTGTTCTGTCGCGATGCTCCTGTTCCAGCGTGGAATAATTGCATTCTGCATGCTCTCTGCCAGGCGACTCTTGGCCGTAGTCGCGATCGCGGTGACGACGCTGTCAATCGCGCACGCTCGACAGTCCACGGCCCGCACTGTCCATCTCGAAGGTCACGTCGTCGATGCGCTGACCGGGCGCGCGGTGCGCGGTGTCGTCGTCCTGGCGAACGTGGCCGGAAGCGTCGCGCAGATCGGCCCGGCCGCGGCTTTCCTCACCGGCGAGGATGGCCGCTTCGTCTTTCGCGATCTGCCGGCCGGAACGGTGAACCTGCTCGCGTCGAAGACGGGATATCTCCATGGCGAGGGTGGGCCGTTTCGCTTACGGGGTGGCGATCGAACGGCGGACGTGCGGTTGGGATTGACGCCGGAAGGTGTCATCTCCGGCCGCATCGTCGATCAATTCGGTGAGCCGGTCGCGAACGCCAGGGTGCGAGCGGTCCCTCCGGGCGCGCGCCCGTCCGTTGGCGAACCGGCGCTGACCGACGACTCGGGCCGCTACGCGATCGCCGGCCTGGAGCGCGGTCTGTATCTTGTCCAGGCGGAAAGCTCGGCCGTCGGCGCGGCGGTCTCGTACGAATCGGTCTTCTTCCCCGCGGCGACGATCGCCGGCGACGCCACGGCGATCGAAGTCGATCCGGGCGTCGAACGGGCAGGCGCCGACATGACGGTGACGCTGCTCGTGAAACCGTCCACGTACGTCTGGAAAGAGCTCCTGTCTGATGCGCCGGACGTGGGCGTGATTGCGGGCGTCGTCAGAGACACATCGGGGCGGAGCCTCGCCTACACGTCGGTGATGCTGCGACTCGTGGACGGCGGCACGACCACGCGCATGACGAGTTCCGACAGCGAGGGCCGCTTCCAGTTCGATGGAGTGCCGCCAGGGCGCTTCGGTGTGGCCGTGCTCCGTCCGGGTTACGAATCGCCACCCAAGGCGGCCCCGGGCACCGGCGCCTGGAAGGTCATCGAACTGCGTCCCGGCCAGCGGGAACTTGGCGTCGCCATGGCGCTGGCCAAGTCAGCCTCGATTGGCGGCAGAATCCTCGATCAGTTCGGCGACCCGATCGTCGGATCGGTGGCGCTCAGGCGGGTCGGCGGCGTGATCTCGTTGCCGGGACGTCAGACACAGTCGAACGCGCGCGGCGAATACCGGATCCTCAGCATCGAAAGCGGCGATTGGATACTTTCGGTCGAGGACAATCCGTTCGGCCGCGATCTCCGGATGTCGGTCAGTCCCGACCAGGAGCAGACGGTCGCCATGTTGCCGGTGTTCTATCCAGGTGTGCCGGAGGCGTCGCTCGCCACGACGCTGACGGTGACGGCGGGCAGCGATCTCACCAACATGGATCTCGTCATGCGTCCCCAGCCAGTGTCCGTCATCGACGTCGATGTGGACGCAGACGGTCGCACGATTCGAGATCTGACGATTGACCGGTTGGCCCCGATGCGTGACGCACCCGTCACCCGAGCGAAGCGGTCGCCGGATGGCGCGCGGTGGTGGATCGAATCGACACCGGCGGGCCGGCACGAGATCGTCGCGTCGGCCATCGAGGTCGCGACGGACGGACCGCGCGGCGGTCTCAGATTATGGGCCACGGGCGAGATTGGCAGCGATGGCGTCACGCCGGCGTCGCTCGCGCTGGTGCTGAGGCCGGGCGGCCGCATCAGCGGGACCATCGTGCACGAAGGCGCCATTCCGGACGGCGCGGTGCGTGTGGTGCTCTCCAGCGCCGACAGTCCCCGCCCACGCGTAGCCGCACCGATCACGGAGATCGGCAGCATCGCCGGTAGCCGGCGGACGTTCACCGTCGGCAACATCGAACCGGGAAATACTTCCTGAGCGCCCTGGACGTGAAACAGACATCGACGGTCAAGTCGATCGTCATCGACGGCCGCGATGCGCAGGATCGACCGCTCGACTTCGCGCCCGGGACGGACCTCTCGAACGTCGTCATCACGCTGACCGATCAGTTGACGCAGATCTCGGGCGCCGTGAGCTTCGACCCAATCGTCGATCCTTTCGTCACGGTGCTGGCCTTCCCCGCCGATCCGCAATTCTGGAACTGGGGCCTCCTGGACAGGCGAATGCGGATGGCGCCGGTCGGGTCCGACCGGCGCTATTCCATCCGCGGCCTTCCGCCAGGCGACTATCGAATCGCGGCGCTCGTCTCGACCGATCTCGCCGGCACCGACGGCCGCACGGGCCTGTTCAAGAAGCTGTTGCCGCGCTCATCGCTGGTCAGCCTCAAACCCGGAGAAATGCGCGTGCAGGACCTTGGAGTCAAGTAGCGGGAGGTACGGAGTGAAAAGCGCATGAAGTGCGGAGTGAAGGGCGCCTGAGGTCCGGAGTGAAAAGGCGCTTGAAGTCCAGACCGCTCGTAGCGCGCCTCGGGCCTGGAGGCGCGACGACTCGCGCATGAGGTCCGGGGTGGAAGGCGCCTGAAGTAGCCCGCCACTTGGCAATTGGCAATCGCCGAGTCGGTCATCGATAATCGGCAGTTCAGGGACCCTGTGGTGCGTGTCTGCCGACAAGTCGCGGCGCTGGGGCTTGCTGTGACGCTTGTTGCAGCAGCGCACGCGCGCCAGGCTGCCCCGCGCACGATGCACGTCGAGGGGCATGTCGTTAACGCGCTCACCGGCGAGCCACTGCGCGGCGTCGTAGTGCTCGCGAACGTGATCCAGGGCGCGACGTCGATCGCGCCGGCGGCAGCGTTTCTGACGGCGGCGGATGGGCGCTTCGTCTTTCGCGATCTGCCAGCCGGCAGCGTCGGCCTCATCGCGTTGAAGGCCGGCTTCTTGAACGGCGAGATCAAGCCGTTCACGCTGCCGACCGGACGTCGGGACGATGTCCGTGTGCGGCTGGCGAAGGAAGGCGCGATCTCGGGCCGGCTCGTCGATCAGTTCGGCGAGCCCGTGCGCGAATGCGTCGCTGAAGGCCGTGGCGCTGGCAAACGTGCCGGTCGGCGAACCGTCGAATCTCCTTCGTGGAGTGACCGGCCTCACCGACGACACCGGGCGGTTCACGATCGGCGGCCTCGAGGCGGGTCTCTACCTGCTCCTGGTGGAGGGCTCGAGTGGACGGACGCCGCGCACGCACAATCCAGTCTTCTTCCCCGCGGCGTTGACCGCGGACACCGCGACGACGATCGAAGTCGACGGCAGGCGCCGAACATGCCGGCGCGGACATGATGGTGACCGTCCAGCCGGGAAGCGTCGCCAGCACACCGATGATGCTGATGATGAAGAAGCTGCCCCCGACGCCGTCGGCCACAGCCTCAGTCAGCGGCATCGTGCGAGATTCATTCGGCCGTGGGATTTCCCACGCCACCGTCGAAATGAGGCCGCTGAAACCTGGCGGCGGGGGCGCCGCCTTGAGCGACGAGAGCGGACGCTTCGAGATGGATGGCGTGCCGGCCGGACGCTTCCAGTTCATCGCGTCTCGCGCTGGCTACGTCATTCCGGGCGCCACCACGTTGACGGCGCCGCCGCCGGTCGAGGTCGACGTCGCGCCCGGCCAGCGCCACGGCGGCGTCGTGCTGACGCTCGCGAAGGCGCCCAGTGCTCGAGGGCACCCTTGTCGATCAATTCGGCGATCCAATCGCCGGATTGGTCTCACTCCGGCTGGCGAAGACGCCGCTGATCCCACGGCACGCCGCGCTGGCGAATACACGTGGCGAGTTCCGCATCGCCAACATCGTGCCGGGAGAATACGTGCTGTTGGTCGATCCGAATCCGTATGGGCGCGACTTCCGGATCTCTGATGGCAACGCCCGCGGCGAGTTCCGCAGCGCCTACAGCGCGGGAGAATATGGGCTGTTCATCGGTCAGAATCCGCCCGGGCGCGACCTGCGGATCTCTGATGGCCCGGATCACGAACGGACGGTCGCCATGCTTCCCACCTATTACCCCGGCGTCCTGGACGCGTCGATGGCGACGCCGATGACGATTTCTCCTGGGACCGATGTCGCTGGCATCGACGTCGTGGTCCGCCCGGAGCCGGTGACGACGATTGAGGTCGCCATCGACGCGGGCGGGCGAGAGATTCACAACCTCAGTTTCACACGGATTTCGCTCGACCAACCGACGGCGCCAACGGGACGCGGGACCACGCTGCCAGATGGCCGGCGCGGGTTCGTCGCGGCGACACGAGCTGGACGTTATCTCATCGTCGCTTCGTCGAGGGAACTTTCTGGGACCACCATCCGGACGACACTTTGGGGATCAGCAGAGGTCACGACTGACGGGGTCACGCCGAGCTCGATCTCCATCGCCCTTGAACCTGGCGCACGCGTCAGTGGGACGGTCGTGTTTGAAGGCGGCAAGACTACGGCGACGGAACTGATGCCTCGCCTGGTGCCGACAGACGGTCGAGACCAACGAATGGCGACATTCGAGACGTCGAGCTTCAGCGGGGCGCTCCTGAGCCACGTCGGACGAAATGTCTCAGAGCCGACGCCGTTCACCATTGACCACGTCCGGCCCGGCCGCTATCTACTTCAGATGTCCGATCCTCGCGGAAATCCAGCGGCCAGCAGTTGGATGGTCAAGTCCGTTGTTGCCGATGGGCGCGACGTCCTGGACCGGCCGATCGATCTCGTCTCCGGGACGGAGCTGTCGAGAGTCCTGATCACGCTGACCGACCAGGTCTCGAGAATCTCCGGCGTCGTCGCCTACGATCGGGCAACCCATCCAGCGGTTGCCGTGATCGCATTCCCGGCCGATCCGCAACTGTGGATTCGCGGATCGCTACGGCTCAGCAGGATGTCGGTCGATCCGACGGGCCGCTACACGATCAGCGGGCTGCCGGCCGGCGACTACCGCCTGGCCGCGTTCGACGCGACCGACGCGCCCACCGGCGACGATCTCACGCTATTGCTGAAGAAGCTGCTGCCAGGTTCGGTGGCGGTGACGGTTCGGTTAGGGGAGACGAAGGCGCAGGACCTCACCGTGAAGTGATGCAGGACGGAGTGAAGGGCGCGGGAAGTACGGCGTGAAAAGCGCTTGAGGTCCGGCGTGAAATGCACGAGAGGTCCGGCGTCAAGGGCGCTTGAGGTACGGCTCAGAAAAGCGCTTGAAGTACCGAGTTGAAAGCGCGGGAGGTACGCAGTTTTCGCCACGCGCGCCGGCCCACCCGGTTGCAGTTTCTGCCACGTAATGCACGCCAAGGCCATCGGGCGCGGGACTCAGCGGCGGCCGGGCTTGGCGCTGGTTTTGCGACAGGCCGGGACATGGTGGCTCATTCTGTCGAGGACCTCGTCGCGTACCAGTTTGCCGTCCAGTTCAAGAACGAGGTCTACCGCCTCGTGAGTCTCTCATCTGAGGCGCAGAGCGATTTCAGGTATCGTGCGCAGCTCGAGGATGCTGTCGGCGGAATTGACGCCAATATCGCCGAGGGCTTCGGCCGGCGCCGGCCCACCGAGTTTGCAAACTTCCTCGCGTATGCGCTCGGCTCGATCGCGGAAGCGAAGACGCGGCTCCGACGATGGCGTCATGCGAGGTACTTTCCGGCGTCCGGCTGCCTGGCTGCCATGGCCTGGGCTGGCCGCTGCCGTCAGGTCACGGCGAGCCTGCGAGAGAGCCAACTCAGACAGATCGAGCGAGATCGCCGCGGTGGCCCAGGACCGTCGCCTCGGCCCGGCCGCGGCCACCGAACGCCAAGACCGCGGCGTCCGCGACGATGACGTAGGGCGCCCTTCACGCCGTACTTCAAGCGCGCCTTCACCCCGTACTTCAAGCGCCCTTTACGCCGCACTTCCCGCGCTTTCCACTCCGTACTTCCAGTGCGCTCCACGCTTCTTCAAGCGCCCTTCACCCGTACTTCCCGTGCCCTTCACCCCGTACCTCCCGCGCTTTTCACCCGTACCTCCGCCTCGTTCTGAGCCCTCCCGTGCTTTTCACTTAGCAAACGTTTAACAATTGAGGCGGCT
>CAWFLT010000020.1:0-17636 GCA_963816795.1 uncultured Acidobacteriota bacterium
ACTTCGACGTTTTGAACTTCTAGACAACGAAGCGGCTTTCCCAGCCTTTGCTTGTTCCAGTGGCTATTGCTTAGTGCCCAGTCCTCTCAACATCCTCCGCCCCCGACCGACACCCGCCTGACGATCGTGCGCGGCTCGACCTCGAAAATCACACCAGGTCCTCCAAAGCGCAGAGTACGCAGAAAGTGCGAAAAGAGACTTCATGAGCCTTCCCCGCGAATCCCACCCGGATGCGCCAGACCGTCGCGTTCGGCACGATCCTTCCGACGGGTGCGTGCGTCGCGCCCCGCGGTGAAAATTGCGGCATGGACGGAGACCACAACATGCTTCAGGAAACGTCTGGCCGGATGACGTCCGAGGACCTGTTGCTGTTGCCGGACGACGGGTTGCGCCACGAGCTCATCGATGGAGTGCACTACGTGACCGCGTCGCCCGTGACCCGACATCAACGCATTCTGCGCAGGCTGGCTGTGGAGGTCGAGCTGTGGCTGCGCGACCATCCGATTGGCGAGATGTTCTTTGCGCCGCTCGACGTGGTGTTGACCCGCTACGACGTCGTCGTGCCGGACCTGATCTATGTGTCTGCCGAACGGTCCGAGGGCATCGAAGAGAAGGGGCTTTTTGCCGCGCCGGATCTGGCGGTGGAGATCCTGTCGCCGTCGACCCGGCGGCGTGACGAGACGTTGAAGCGCCAGCTCTACGAGCGCGTCGGCGTTTCGGAGTACTGGCTCATCGATCCAGGCGGCGATCTCGTGTCGGTGTCGCGTCGAGACGGCGAGCGGTTGCTCCACGCGGAGGTCCTCACCACCTTGCACGACGACACATTGACGTCGCCGCTGTTCCCCGGCTTTGTCTTGCGGCTTCGCGGGCTGTTCGAGCGATAGCGCGGCGTGAGCGTCGAAGTCCCGGCCACGCTGTCGTCCGTCCTCGAGCACTATTGGGGGTATTCGTCCTTTCGTCCCTTGCAGCGCGAGGCGATGGACGCGGTCCTCGCCGGCCGCGACTCGCTCCTGGTGTTGCCGACCGGCGGCGGCAAGTCGCTGTGCTTCCAGGCGCCGGCGCTCGTTGCCGATGGGCTCGCGATTGTGGTGTCGCCCTTGATCTCGCTGATGAAAGATCAAGTCGATACGCTCGTGGGTAATGGCGTCGCGGCCGCCAGTTTCCACAGCGCGCTTGCACCCGAGGAGAAGAGCCGGGTGGCCGCGGGGATTCGCTCCGGGCACTACCGCCTGCTTTACGTCGCGCCCGAGCGTCTGGTCGGAGAGGGCAGCGACGGCTTCCTGTCGATGATTGGCGCCGCGCGTCCCGTCAGCTTCATCGCCATCGACGAAGCGCACTGCATCAGCCAATGGGGACACGACTTCCGTCCTGAGTACCGTCAACTCGCGCGGTTGCGCGAGCGCTGGCCGGCGGTCAGCCTGCACGCGTTCACCGCGACGGCGACCGCGCGCGTGCGGCAGGACATCGTGTCGCAGCTCGGATTACGACAGCCCGCCGAGTTTGTCGGCTCGTTCGACCGTCCGAACCTGGTCTATCGCGTCCTCGCGCGTTCGGGATTGAAGAAGCAGATTCAGGACGTACTGGCGCGTCACCGTGGCGAGGCCGGAATCATCTATTGTCAGTCGCGCCGCGAGGTCGACGATCTGGCGGCCTGGCTGGCCGGATTGGGCGTCCGAGCCGTGCCCTATCACGCCGGGTTAACTGACGACGTGCGGCATCGTCATCAGGACGCGTTCCTGAATGAATCGGCTGACGTGGTCGTCGCGACGGTCGCCTTCGGGATGGGTATCGATCGATCGGACGTCCGCTTCGTCGTCCACGCCGGAGCGCCGCAGTCGCTCGAACACTACCAGCAGGAATCGGGCCGGGCCGGCCGCGACGGCCTCGAAGCCGAGTGCGTGCTGTTCTATTCGAGCGCCGATTTCCTGAAATGGCGCGTGATGCTCGAGCGCAACGGTGAGTGGAACGATGCGCGCCGATCGCTCATGCGCGACATGGAGCGGTACGCGGCGAGTGTCGGCTGCCGGCACAAGCGCCTCGTGAGCTATTTCGGCGAGACGTATCCGGCTGCCGACTGCTCGGCGTGTGACGCGTGTCTCGGTGAGCTCGAGTCGACGCCGGATCCGGTCACGATGGCGCGCAAGATTCTCTCGGCGGTGGCGCGGGTCGGCCAGCGTTATGGTGTGGCGTACGTGACGACGGTGCTTCGCGGCAACGAGAGCGAGCAGGTGACAGCGCGAGGGCACCAGTCGCTCTCGGTCTTTGGCCTGCTGAAGGGCGCCACGGTGGACGAGATTCGCGGCTACATCGATCAGATGATGGCGCGCGGACTGCTGCGACAGACCGACGACGAGTTTCCGGTGCTGGGGCTGACGGCAGACGGGATCGCGCTGATGAGGGACGCCGCCGCGATGCCGGATCTGGTTCTCGCGCGCCAGCGCAAGCCGGAGAAGGGGCAGCAGAAGCGATCACGGGTCGAGACAGAGTCGTGGGACGGCGTCGACCGCGATCTTTTCGAGCGCCTGCGCGGCCTGCGCCTTCGCATTGCGCGCGACCGTCATGTCCCGCCGTACGTCATCTTCCACGACCGCACACTGCGCGAGCTCGCGCGCCTCAAGCCGACCAATCTCGACATGCTGCGCCACGTGTACGGCGTCGGCGATCGCAAGGTCGACGAGCTCGGCGAGGACATCGTGGCGACGATCAGGAGCCACTCGGCGGGTACATCGGCGGTACGGTAGGTACAACGGGTACGAGGGTACGAAGGGTACGCGCTGCGTTGCCTTTTTGTGCCGGCCTTGCCACTATCTCTTCATGTGCCGCAACATCCGCACGCTCTTCAATTTCGACCCGCCCGCCACCGACGAGGAGATCCGCGCGGCCTCCCTGCAATTCGTTCGAAAGCTGAGTGGATTCACCAATCCCTCCAGGGCGAACGAGGCCGCCTTCAACACCGCGATCGACCAGGTCGCAGCGACCGCGCGTGAATTGATCGATTCGCTCACCACCACTGCGCCGACCCGCGATCGGGAGGAGTGGGCCGCGAAGGCCAAGGCCCGAGCGGCAGAGCGGTATGGGCGAGGCCCGATCGCTATCTGAGGCTCTGCCGCCGCACTTCGAGGAAGAGTGGTGCGGCGCCGAGGACGCCGACAATACCGGGGGTCCACCAGCGGCCGCTGTTGATGACGATGAACTCGAGATGCTCGCCGGGCTCGATGGTGAAGTGGATGTTCTTCCACACGAGCGTGTTGTGGACGCGCAGATGATGGCGGCCGGGCTCGAGGTCCTGGGTCATCCACTCGCCGAACACGAGGGTCACCTTCGGGCCGCCATCGAGGCGGACGATGACCTGCCGCTGGCCGATGTCTTTCGGGTGTTCGCGGCTGACGGTGATCGTCGCCCGAAGATCGTCGGGGACGTCGCGGGCGCGGACGCCTGGAGCTGCCGCCGCCGGAGGACCCGGCCCGCGGTCGTATTGCGTGGAGCCCACGACGGCAGTTTACGACGATCGGGAACCGATAACGCGCCGCGTCCGTCCTCTCCTGGGTAGTAGATAGTGTTACTATCTAGATAGCATGACTTTCCATGGAGCGGTCCGAATGAAATTGCTGTCGGTTGCCGCGCTGACCGTCCTGCACGCGGTGGCGCGGGGCACGTCGCACGGATTCGACATCATCGACGAGACGAATCTGCCGGGCGGCACGGTCTATCCGGCGCTGAGCCGCCTCGAGCGCGACGGCCTCGTCGCCTCGAGCTGGGAGCCTGCCGAGGACGCACGCCGAGAGGGGCGGCCGCCGCGGCGTAACTACGCCGTCACCCGCGTCGGCCTGACGACGCTCAACGAGGCCCTCGAGCGACTGCATGCGATGAAGCCGGTCCGTCGTGCCGTCACCGCCACGGCAAAGCCACGGCAATGACGGAGTCGACTTCGCCACCCTCGATCCGCGCCAGCCGATGGCTCGTCGCGTTTGCCTGGCTGGTCCCGTCCACCGACCGTGATGCATGGCGACGCGAGTGGGATGGGGAACTGGCCTACTTCACGCGGATGGCGGTCGCCGCCAATCGTCCGCTCGGGCGCTGGTGGCTGGCGCGGCGGCTGACCGCCGCGTTGCAACACGCCCTCTGGCTGCGAGGACAGACCATGACGCTTCGAGATACCGGCCGCGACACCCGCCAGGCCATCCGCGTGCTGGCGCGCCGCCCCGGATTCACGCTCGCCTCGGTCCTCACGCTCGCGATCGGGATCGGCGGCACGACGGTCATCTTCAGCGCGATGCAGGCGGTCTTCTGGCGGCCGCTGCCGTATCCCGATCCAGACGCGCTGGTGATGGTGTCGACGACGACCGCCGCGCGGCCCGAGGGGGCCCGCCCCAACAGCGTCTCGCCGGCGGACTTCTTCGACTGGCGTGCGCAGTCCAGCCACGTTCTCGGCACTGGCGGCGGTACGGGACGATAGCTACGCGCTTCAGGAAGCGGACGGCGCGGAACAGATCTCCGGAACCGCGGTCTCCCCGTCGTTCTTCGCCGTGTTCGGGATGTCGCCGGAGATTGGCCGCGCCCTGTCCGCCGGCGACGGCGAAGCGGGCGCATCTCCCGTCGTGGTGTTGAGCCACGCACTCTGGCAACGCCGCTACGGCGCCGATCGCGCGGTGGTGGGCCGCTCGATCGTGCTCGACGGGCAGGCGCGCGAAGTCGTCGGCGTCATGCCGAAGGCGATGAACTTTCCGCTCGGCACCGAGGCCTGGACGCCGCTCGTGCTGACGACGGACGACATCACGCGCCAACGCGGCGCTCACTATCTGTCGGTCGTCGGCAGGATCGGTGCGGCGGCGGGGCTCCCGGCCGCGCGCGCGGACTTGGCCGCGATTGCGGACCGCCTCGCGAAACAGTATCCACGCACCAACGAAGGCTCGCGCGTCTCGGTCGCGCCGCTGCGCGCGGGTATCGTCGGCGACGAAGTCGCGCCAGGAATGCGGCTGCTCCTCGGCGCCGTCGGTCTCGTCTTTCTCGTGGCCTGCGTCAATGTCTCGAGCCTGGTGCTGGGCATGGCGCTCGGGCGGAGCCGCGAAATCGCGGTCCGTGCCGCCCTCGGCGCGTCGCGGTTCCGGTTGCTCCGCGGTCTGTTCGTCGAAAGCGTGCTGTTGGCCGGTACGGGCGGGCTCGCCGGCGTGATGCTGGCGATGATCGGGACCCGCCTGATTGCGGGACTGGAGACGGCAGGCATCGCGATGCTCGACGAAGCACGGGTGGACGCGACCGTGCTCCTCTTCGCTGGCGTGGCGACGCTCGCCGCCGCGTGCCTGTTTGGCCTGTTGCCTGCGCTGCGCGCCTCGCGCGATCTGAATGGCGCGCTCGCCGCCGGCACGCGCACGACGCACGA
Source organism: uncultured Acidobacteriota bacterium (assembly GCA_963816795.1). Lineage (GTDB taxonomy): Bacteria > Acidobacteriota > Vicinamibacteria > Vicinamibacterales > SCN-69-37 > CAWFLT01. Next base: position 5,381 of record CAWFLT010000020.1, read on the forward strand.
TCGCGGACGCATCCGCGCACGCAGTGTTCTCGTCGCCGTCGAGATTTCGCTTGCGGTGGCGCTCCTGGTCGCGGCCGGGCTGCTTGGGCGCAGCTTCTTCGGGCTCCTGCGGACGCCGCTCGGGATTGATCCTCGCGGCGTCCAGACCGTCTCGGTGTCGCTGCCGACCGCTACCTACAAGGACCTCGACCGGCGCGCCCTCTTCGTCGAGCGAGTGCTGGCCAGCGTGGCGGCGCGCCCGGACGTCGAGGCGGCCGGCGCGATCTTCGGACTGCCGCTGACGGACTTCACCTACGCGATCAGTGGCTATCAACGTGACGCCGAAGTGCTTTCTCCCGCCGACCAGGGGCGGTTGAGTCTCAACGTACGCGTCGTCACGCCGGCATTCTTTCGCGCGCTTGGGGTCCCGATCGTGGCCGGTCGCGATTTCGGCGCCGGCGACCGGCGCGGCGCTCCGCCGGTGGCGATCCTCAACGACAGCGCGGCGCGGCTGTACTTTCCGGGGGTTGGCGCCGCCGGAGTCGTCGGCCACCGCGTCGTCGTCGGCACGCGGCTCGGCCTGGGCGGCGAGCGAGCCGGCGGAGAGATCGTCGGCGTCGCCGGCGACGTTCGCGATCTCGGGCCGGGATCGGCCGCGCGGCCGACCATCTATCTCGCGCACGCGCAGTACCCGATGGGCTTTCTCACGATCGCGGCGCGCGCGCCTGGGGCGCGAGACGATCTCCTTCGTGCGCTTCGATCCGCGGTGGCCGCGGTCGATCCCACGGTGCCGGTGTTCCGCGAGCGTACGATGGAACAGTTCGCGTCGCGCCTGCTGGCCCAGCCGCGGCTCTACCTCACCCTGCTCGCCGTCTTCGCCGTGACCGCGGTCGCACTGGCGGCGATTGGGATCTACGGGGTGATGGCGCAGAACGTCGTGGCGAGGTCGCGCGAAATCGGCGTGAGGATGGCCCTCGGCGCGACCCGGCAGGATGTCGTGTCGATGATCATCCGCGCGGCGGGCCGTCTGACGGCAATCGGCGTGGTCGCTGGCTTCACCCTCGCGATCCTGGCCCGTCCCGCCATCGCACGAGTGATTGTCGGCGTGCCGCCGGCAGACGGATTGATCATATCTGGCAGTGGGTCTGGCCACGCTCGGGATGGCGCTCGCTGCGGCGTGGGTGCCGGCGCGGCGCGCCGCGAAAGTCGATCCGGTCGGATCGCTCCGCGCGGAATAATGGGGTGTGGCGACTGACGTCGAGGCCGAGATCGACCGGCTGTATCAACTTCCACTCAGCGAGTTCACGGGAGCGCGCAATGCCTTGGCCAAGACGGCGGGCGCACGCGCGGCCGAGATCAAGAGCGCTCGAGAAACCGAGCGCGGCGGCCTGGGCGGTCAATCAGGTCTACTGGCGGCAACGCAAACTCTACGATCGGCTCGTCACGGCCGCCGAGCGGCTCCGGGCGACGCATGCGAAGCGGATCGGCGGGCACGAGGCCGATACCGTTGCCGCGGAGACCGCGCATCGCGCCGCGGTGACGAACGCGGCTGACGCGGCGCGCGACCTGCTCCGGCAGGCGGGCGATGTGGCGACGCCCGCGACGCTGATCGCGGTCAGTGAGACGCTGGGCGCGCTGCCCGGGAGCGAGCGCCCGGGCCGGCTCACGCGTCCCCTCCGGCCTCAGGGTTTCGAGGCGCTCGCCGGGCTGCTCGCTGGTGCGGCGGCCGCGCCCGGCTCGCCGGGCCGAGATCACGCCGTTTCCGACTAAAGCGGCGCGAGAGAAGTCCGGCGAAACCGAGGCCGCCAAGAAGAGACGCGAGGCCGCGGACGCTGAACGCGAGGCGGCTGCGCGCGCGCGCGAGGCCTCCCGCGTCGAAGAGGAACTAAGGAAGGCTCGCGCGACTGAGCGCGACGCCGAGGCCGCCCTCGAGCGCGCCACGAAGGACCTGGCGGCGGCCGAGCGCGAGCACGCCCGGTTGACCAAGGCCCTCGAGGACGCCGGCGACGCGATGATTGCGCTCGGCAAAGATCTCAACCGCCGCCAGCGCGAGGCCGATCAAGCCGCGATCGCCCGCGCCCGGATCGAGCACGAACTCGCGCGCCTCCGTTAACCACCCGGGTGACAAGCACGGGAAGTCCGTAGTGAAAAGCACGTGAGGTCCCGAGTGAGGGACCTCATGTGCTCTTAAGTCCGGACCTCAAGGTGTCTCGCCATCGCCCGCCGGCGTCGCTTCGCGCCGAACGGCACCCACCACATCCACAGGCCACCCAGCCAGAGCAGCAAGACGCAGATGCCGGTCGGCAGGAACAGGCCGAGCTTGGTCCAGTCGCCGGCGAAGAACGAGCCGTCGTGGATCGACTCGATGAAATCGGACCGGCGGTACGCGGTCTGGAGAATGGCGCCGGTGCCGAGATCGACCTGCACTTCGTAGCCGTTGTGCAGCCAGACTTTCACCATCCCGCGGCCCGGTCGCACGTCCAGGCGGTTCACGTCGTCCCAGCCCTTCACGTTCATGCCGTCGACGGTCTTTACGCGGTCGAGCACATCGTTCAGCGACAACGCTGGCGCCTTGCCGGTCCCGCGAACTTCCGCGGGCTGCACCCAGGTCCACTGCTTCTTCATCTGCAGCAGCAGGCCGGTCAGGATCATGACCCCGAGTGGGATGGAGATCCCAAAGGCGACCCAGTAGTGAATCTTGCGATTGAGTACGTTGAACGACATTCGTCTGGCTCCGATTTCGGCAGTGATGGAGGCCGTAGTGTACCTGAGCGCGATCCCCGACGCGGAGGGCGTCAGACAGGAGCGAACGGTTGTAGACTTCCCGGCACAGGATGACCATGAGGGCATTTACTATTGGTAGTCGTAGTCTGCGGATGACCGCGCGCACCGCGGCCGTGGCGCTGCTGGCGCTGCCAGTGCTGATGGCCGCGCAGCAGGGCGGCACTAATCCTGACGGGTCGCTGCGGCCGTCGGCGCCCGTGACGCGATTGTTCACGCAAGACGCGTATACCGAATACGCGTTACTCGAGCCGGGGAGCGAGTCGTTCCGGATTCGTTTCCTGCCGGAAGAAACGCGCGTCGGCGCAACTGAGCTCGTGAACGCGACTCGCGGCGGCAGCGAGGGATCAGGCATCGAAGTCTACGATCCGCGCACCGGCAAGCCGCTCGAGTTCACCTACGCGCAGCAGGGGAACGACCCGGAAAGCCACGCGATACGCGCAAAGCTCCCGCGGCCGGTGCCAGAAGGAGGCACTGGGCGCGTCCTGATCTACAAGACCTACAAAGACCCGCGCACCTACATGATGAACGGCGAGAACGTCGTCTGGGTGCGAAGCCTGAGCGGCTACCGACTGGGTGTCGTGCTGCCAAAGGGCTTCGCGTTCCTCTCGTCGAACGTCGCGGCGCAGCTGTCGACGACGGCGGACGGACGGCTGAAGCTCGCATTCGCCAACCCGAGCGGCCAGAGCAATCCGGTGACGATCCATGCGCGCAAGACGACGGCCGCGCTGCCGGCGACGCCGTTTACCGACATGTTCTTCGACGACATCCGGACGCTCTACGATCTCGGCGCGCCGGACACCGGCACGATGCAGATCGAGCAGATCTACAGCGACGGCCGTAAAGGCGAACGAGCGCGCCTCGATTCGCTCGGCTACCTGGCGCTTCAGGATCTGGCCGTCGTGGACCTGGACACGGCGCAGCCGTTGAATGTGGTCAAGGACGGCGCCGCCAGTTACGTGCCGCTCGAGGTGCCGATCACCGACGATCGGCAGAGCGCGCATCTGAAGATCACCGGCGCGATCAAGGACAGCAGTTATCGCCTCGCCAACGGTGAACTGATCTTCGAACGCAGGCTGCACGGACTGCGCAATACGGTGCTCCTGCCCGAAGGCTGGGACGTCACCGCCGTCTCGCAATCGGGGACGGTCGGCATGTATCAGGGACGTCGCGCGTTCGTCGCGCTCATCAATCTCAACGGCGAGAATCAGTACACGGTGACGATCCGGGCGCGAAAGCGCCAATAGGCGCGAGAGCAGGAGTGGATATGAAGCGAGTCAGCATTCTTCTCAGTGCGTTGGCCGTGGTGACGGCCGTGGTCGCGGCCGAACGGCAGCAGCCGCAAACGCAGGGGCAGACCCAACAGGGGCAGGCACAGGTGCAAGGCGGGCAGCAGGCGGGTCAGCCGCCGGCCGGTCAGCGCCAGGGCGGTCGTGGCCAGGCCGATCCGCGTACCGCCGGTGGTGGTCAGTGCAGCGCCAATCCGTACAACTGCATCGATACGCCGAATCCGATCCCGACGCCCGACACGGTCTTCATCGAGGAGATGACGTGGATGGACGTCCGCGACGCGATGAAGGCCGGCAAGACGACGATGATCATCACGACCGGCGGCATCGAGCCGAACGGTCCGTGGCTGGCGCTCGGCAAGCACAATTACGTGCTCCGCGCCAACTGCAACGCCATCGCACGTAAGCTCGGCAACGCCCTGTGCGCGCCGAACATCCCGTTCGTTCCCGAAGGTTCCATCGAACCGAAGAGCGGGCACATGACGACGGTCGGCACCATCAGCCTGCAGCAGGCGACGTTCGAGGCGCTCCTCACCGACATCGTTCACAGCATGAAGATGCACGGCTTCGAGAACATCATGCTGATCGGGGACAGCGGCGGGAACACGAAGGGGATGGGGAACGTCGCCCAGAAGCTCAACGCGCAGTGGGGCGGCTCGCCGGTCGTCGCACACATTCCAGAGCACTACATGTACAACACGGTCAGCGCGCTGCTCCGGGAGATGGGCGTGACCAAGGAAGGGATGCCCGACGACGGCCTGCACGACGATCCGGGTATCACGATGAACATGATGGTGACCGACCCGAATTCCGTGCGCGTGGATCAGCGCATCAAGATTGGCAAGGCCACCATCAACGGCGTCTCGATCGCCGACAAGGCGAAGGCGATCGAGATCGGCAAGAAAATCGTCGAGATGCGGGCCACCAACACGGCGGCCGCGATCAAGAAGGCGATCGAGAACAAAGGCAAGTAGGCCTGCGGCCTACTCGCCCTTCTTCTCCTGTAGTTTGAACGTGAACGTCGCCGCCAGCGGCTGCGACGTGCACGCCCCAAGGATCGTCGCCGTGCCGGAGATCGCCTTGTGATCGGCCGGCACGGTGCCGGTCCCTTTCACTGTCCCGCTGCAATTCTGCTCCGCGATCGAGTACGGGTACTCGAACGTCCACGTCCCGCCCTTGATCGTTCCCGACAGCGTGCCCTCGACTGCCGTCGGCTGAGTCAGGTTCATCTTCCCGGTGACCACGCCCTTCGCGTCGACGACGAACGTCGTCGTGCCCGTGTACGCCTGCGTGCCGTTCTCGGTGGTCACCGAGAACGTCGCGTCGTACACCGGCGCCGGCGCGGCGCTCTGTTGAACCCACCCGGCCGCCACGATGGCGCCGGCCAGAACCCACGTATGAACCATGTCGGCCTCCCCTGATGACTTTGTCTCAAGCGCGCCCGCAGGCGCAACGGCCCCCTGCAGCCGTTCTCACATTGGTGGAGCGATGTGCCAACCACTTTAGACGGCCGGCCGCGAACGCCAGTTGCCGAAAACCACTGGACTCTTAGAGAATGGGAGCACGATGCGAATCGGGCCGCACCTGCTTCCGTACGCGGTGTCCCGCCGGGCTCACGGACCGGGCACGCCGTTTCCGCCGACGTTCCTGTTCATTCTTGGCTTTTTGATCTCGATGTGGATCGACTGGCAGCACCGGTGGCCGATCGACGCCGGTCCCGACGACCATGCGGTCGCGCGCGCCGTCATCGGTGTCGCGTGCCTCGGTCTCGGCGCGGCCGTGGTCTGGTGGGGGTTGGCGGTGCTCGCCCGCGTGCAGACAGGCATTCTGCTGCAGCAACCGGCCAGACGCCTGGTCACTGCCGGTCCGTACCAATGGACGCGCAACCCGCAGTACGTCGGGTTCGTCGCCTGCTACTTCGGCGCCGCGGTCCTCGCCAATACACTGTGGCCAGTCGTCCTCCTGCCCGGGGTGATCGCCCTGCTCGTCACGGTCGTCATCGCGCGCGAGGAACGATATCTGCAGGGCGTCTTCGGGACCGACTATCGTGATTACTGCCGGCGCGTGAATCGGTGGCTGTAGCAGGCGGCTGACGCCGCCTGAAGCCAGAAGTGAGAAGCCAAGAGTGGGAAGTCCAGCCGGGCCTGCGATTCGCGTTCCGCCGCCGGTCGTCTTTGCCGGCGGCTGGGTCGCCGGCTGGTATCTCGACCGCATGCTCGAGTTCGAGATCGACGGCGCCGGCGCCAGCGTCGTGCAGTTGGCGATCGGGATAGCGGTCATCGCCGCCGGGCTTGCGTTACTCGTGTGGGGATTCAGGACGCTCGTCGAGGCGCGCACGACGGTGAGACCGGACCGCGCCTCGACCACCCTCGTCACGAACGGTCCGTTTCGAAGGACCCGCAACCCGATCTACCTGGGCTTGACGGTGCTCTACGTCGGCGCGGCCATCGTGACCAACCACGCCTGGCCGATCGTACTCCTGCCGATCGTGCTGGTTGTCTTGACGACCGCCGTCGTGCATCGTGAGGAAGCGTATCTCCACCAGACGTTTCCAGAGTACGAGGTCTATGCGCGCCGCGTCCGCCGTTGGATGTAGCGCCTCGTCCTGTTTTGCCGGCGCCAGGCGGTAGGCAAAAGAGCCGGCGGGCAGTCTTTTTCGCGAGAGAAAAAACGGCCAGGCGCTGGCTGGGACAGAATATGTCGTCGTATGACCGACCCCATCGACGATCTCGACCGCCTGGTGTCCGAGCTCGAGGCCGCACGCCCCGACGGCAACACCGGCGCGGCTGGCCAGCTCGAGGGCTGGCTCCGGCTCGTCGCGGAGCGGGGCGCGAGCGATCTCCTGCTGCTCGCCGGCGAAGCGCCAGCACTGCGGATCGACGGCCGCGTCGTCCGGACGGAGGGTGCGCCACTGGACGGCCAGGACATCGAGGACATGGTGCTGCTCGACCTGCCGCCACATGCGCAGCGGGCGTTCCGCGAGCACGGGATCGCCGATGCCTCGCACCGGGTGGCTGGCGTCGGCCGGTTCCGGATCAACCTGCATCGGGAACGTGGTCGTGCCGCCGCCGCAGTTCGGATGCTGCCACGGAAGGTGCCGACGCTTGCCAGCCTCAATCTGCCAGCCGGGACGGAGCTGCTCACGAAGCTGTCGCGCGGGCTCGTGCTGGTCGGCGGCGCGACCGGTTCGGGCAAGACCACGACACTCGCGGCGATCGTGGATGAAATCAACCGGCGCGATCCGAAGCACATCATCACGATCGAGGACCCGATCGAGTACGAGCACACGAATCAACGGAGCGTCGTGCAGCAGGTCGAGATCGGCATCGATGCTCCCGACTTTCCAGCCGCGCTCCGATCTGCGCTGCGACAGGCGCCGGACGTCATCGTCGTCGGCGAGATGCGCGATCCGGAGACAATGAAGATCGCGCTGGCGGCGGGCGAGACCGGGCACCTGGTGCTGTCGACCCTGCATACGACAGATGTGCCGTCGACCATTGCGCGAATGACCGATTCGTTTCCGGCCGAGCGCCAGCCAACGATTCGCCAGGAAATCGCCGCTGCACTGTCAGCGGTGTTCGTGCAGATGCTGCTCCCCAAGATCGGCAGCGGCCGGATTCCTGCGGCGGAGCTCCTCGTTGTGCAGTACGGCGCCCGGCAGCACATCCGCCGCAATGCCCTCCATCATCTTCACCAGGAGATCACCATCACCCGCAAGCAGGGATCGTTCACTCTCGAAGAAGGGCTCGCGCGGCAAGTGAGGGCGGGGCTGATCGAACGGGCCGAGGCGGCGCTGCGCGCCAACCACGCCGAGGATTTCGAGTTGGCGTTGTCTGCCATCTAGGCGCTGGGAGCCGGTTCTGAAGCGAGTCGTTCTCTGTGTGATCATCCTCGCGGCCGAGTTCGCTGTGCTCGAAGCCGGCCTGCGAATCCACGGCGGTATGGACGCCGCGCCAGCGTTCCAGTCCTTGTTCATGCAGGATCCCGCGGTCGGGCACCGGCTGCGGCCGAACGCGCGCGCCCGGTACACGACGGTCGAATTCAGCACCGACCTTGCGATCAACGCGCAGGGCGTGCGAGACGACGAACCGATTGGCCCCAAGGCGCGCGAACGAGCGGCGGGTCGTCGTGCTTGGCGACTCGCTGGTGCTGTCAGTGCAGGTGCCGCTCGCCGAGACGTTTGGCAAGCGGCTCGAAGCCCGGCTGAATGGCGCCGGCGACGGCAAGCGCTGGCGCGTGATCAACGGCGGGGTGCAAGGCTACGGTCCGGTGCAGGAATGGTTCTTCTACGACCGCATCGCCTCGACGTTTGCCGCCGACATCGTGCTCGTTGTCGCGTTCGTGGGCAACGATGCGATCGAGGCCGCACGACACCGAGCACTGGCTGACGGCGGGCCAGCCGGTGGGCGGCACTGAGCCGGTGGTGAGCGGGTTGCGCCGCATCGTGCGGTCGAGCGTCGTGCTGCAATTAGTCCGCCGGCGCTGGGACCAACTGCGCGGCCGGCTCGCGACCGCCGCGCCGGAGCGGCCGCTCTCGAGCTATCTCGCGACGCCGCCGCCGGAAGTGGCGAAGGGGCTCGACGTGTCGCGTCAGGCGTTCGGTCGAATTGCCGATCGCGCGCAGGCCGCCGGCGCCCGTCCCGCCATCGTGCTGATGCCGGCGCGCTTTCAGACCGACGATGGCGACTACGGACGGCTGGCGGAGATCGTCCGGCAGTCGGGCGGCACGCTCGTGCGGGACGCGGCGACGGAGCGCTTCGCGGCGGCGCTCTCGCCGCTCGGCGTGCCGATCCTCGATCTGCTGCCGATCCTCGCGCGCCAGCCCGAGCGATCGGAACTGTTCTTCCAGCGAAACGTCCATCTGACGCCGCGAGGGCACGAGGTCGTCGCGAGCGCGCTCTTCGAGTTTCTCGAGACGAGCGGCCTGGCAGCGGCTGCTCGCTGATGGTCTTCAACTCGCTCCATTTCGTCGGGTTCTTCGTCGTTGTCTACGCCCTGTATCGCGCGCTGCCGCATCGCGCGCAGAACTGGCTGCTGCTCGGCGCGAGCTACTACTTCTACGCCTCGTGGGACTGGCGCTATCTCGGGCTGCTCGTCGGATCGACCGTCGTCGATTTTTTCGTCGGGCAGTACCTGGCGCGGACCGCTGAGCCGCGCCGGCGTCGCGCCGCGCTCGTCGCAAGCCTGGTCTTCAACCTGGGCATGCTCGGGTTCTTCAAGTATTTCAATTTCTTCGCCTCGGGTCTGCAGTCGCTCTTTGCTGCGCTCGGCTGGCGGCTCGATCCGATCACCGTCAACGTGATCCTGCCGATTGGCATTTCCTTCTACACGTTCATGACGATCAGCTACGTCATTGACGTCTATCGCCGGGAGATTCCGCCGGCCCCGAGCTTCGTGGACTTCGCGGTCTTCGTCGCCTACTTCCCGCATCTGGTTGCCGGTCCGATTCTGCGCGCGTCGCTGCTGCTGCCACAGATTGCCCGGCCGCGAACGATCACGGCGGGTCAGATCTCTGAGGGGGTGTGGCTGATCGCCTGGGGCGCCTTTCAGAAGATGTTCGTCGCCGACAATCTGGCGCCGCTGGTCGACACCGCCTTCGGGCCGTCGGCGGCCCCGTCCGGCCTCGACGTGCTCATCGCAACTGTCGCCTTCGCGTTCCAGATCTATGGCGACTTCGCGGGTTACTCGAACATGGCGCGCGGACTCTCGAAGTTGATGGGGATCGAGCTCAACGTCAATTTTCTCTTTCCCTACTTCGTCACGTCTCCGCAGGCGTTCTGGCGCAATTGGCACATCAGCCTGTCCACCTGGCTGCGCGACTACCTCTATATTCCGCTTGGCGGCAACCGCGGCTCGTCTGCCGCGACCAATCGAAACCTGATCGTCACGATGGTCCTCGGCGGCCTCTGGCACGGCGCCGCCTGGACGTTTGTGTTGTGGGGGCTCTATCAGGGCGTGGTTCTGGTGTTGGCGCGCGCCCTGACGCGGACCGGCCGGCGGGCGGCCGAGACCGTGTCGCCGCCGCGCGTTACGGTTGCGCGTGTCGGGCTCGGCGTGCTCATGTTCCTGGTGACGTGCTACGGCTGGCTGATTTTCAGAGCGGCTTCGGTCGATCAAGTCGTGCACTTCACCCGATTGTTGTTCACCGATCTGGTGCCGTCGGCGTCGACTGTCTCCTCGCTGCTCGTGCCGATGCTCTGGGTCGTGATCCCGCTTCTGACCGTCCACGTCTATCAAGCCGTCAAGGGTTCCGAGTCTGCGCCTATGCAACTGCGGCCCGTGTTTCGTTACGCGCTCTATGGCGCCATCGTGTACATCGTGTTGCTGTTCGGCGATTTCGGCGGCTCGCAGTTCATCTACTTCCAGTTCTGACACGTTTGCTTCATACTTTTTCTGATGATCGCTCTCCGTACCATCGCCTTGCTCTCCGTGCTCGGTCTTGCCGTCATTGCGCCGGATGCCGGTCGGCTCAGGGACGCGGCCGTCGTCCTCTCCGAAATGGCGGGCGCCGCAGATACCGGGATTCCTACCAGTCTGCTCGCCAAAGCCAGGTGCGTCGTCGTGGTGCCTGGGGTGAAGAAAGCGGCACTCGGCATCGGCGGTCAGTTCGGACGTGGCTATCTGTCGTGCCGCAGGGACGCCGGTGGGTGGAGCGCTCCGGGCGGCGTTCGCATCGAGGGCGGCAGCATCGGCTTTCATATTGGCGGGTCGGATACCGACGTCATTCTGCTCGTCATGAACGACCGCGGTGTCGACCGTCTGTTGTCGAGCCGATTCACGGTCGGCGCTGACGCGGCCGTCGCCGCTGGCCCGGTCGGACGGCAGGCGAGCGCGCAGACGGATGCGACGATGATGGCGGAGATGCTGGCGTGGTCGCGATCGCGCGGCGTGTATGCCGGGATTTCGCTGCAGGGCTCGACACTGCGCGAGGACGCCGGCGAAAACAAGGAGCTCTACGGGAAAGAGTTGCCCAACCGCGAGATCATCAAGACCACCACCGCGGTGCCGAAGGTGGCGGAAAGCTTCGTCGCGGCGCTGGCCAAATACTGAGGACGGCCCTTGGCCTTCGGGCCCGTGTTGGGCCTACCTGACGTCCAGCAACTCGATATCGAAGACGAGCATCCCCTTCGGGTTGGGCGGGAAGCCTGGTGAATCGGGGATGGAATCGTAGGCGAGCTTGCCGGGAATCCAGAAACGGCGCTGCTCGCCGACAACCATGAGCTGGAGTCCCTCGGTCCAGCCCGAGATGACCTGGTCGAGCGGGAATGTCACGGGCTGCCCGCCCGTGTAGGAACTGTCGAACTGCCTGCCGTCGGTCGTCCAGCCCGTGTAATGGACGCGCACGGTCGAGCGCGGTCCGGGTTTGATCCTGCCAAGGCCGACGCGCAAGACTTTCGACGCGAGACCAGACGGCGTGACGATCGCATCAGCCGGCGGGCCGGCCACGTCAGGCGGCGCCGCGCCCTTGGTGCTGTCCTTCGGCGTGCAGGCAGCGAGCGCGACCAGAAGCACGGACACGAACCAGAGGCGAGGGGAACGAGCCAGCATCATGTGCAGATCATCGCATGGGCGGGCGCGCAAGGTCGACCGCAGGCGCCAACTCGACTCACCCCGGCGCCGCAACGCGCCAACTGCCAGTACAATCCAGGCGTGATCTCGAAGATCGCGAACCTGCCCGAGCGGTCCGTGCGCTATTTCGACAGTGGATCCGGTCGCGTCGTGGTGTGGCTCCATGCCTTTCCGTTGAGCGCGGAGCAGTGGCTGCCGCAGTTCGCGAAAGTGCCGCCCGGCTGGCGGTTCGTTGCGCCGGACCTGCGAGGCTTCGGGGGTGGCGGTTCGGCTGATGCCCCCGGCCTTGGCCCCATCACGGTAGATGACTACGCCGCCGATGTGCTAGCACTGATGGCGCACCTGGAGGTCAAGGACGCGGTGATCGCTGGATCGTCGCTCGGCGGCTATGTCGCGTTCGCCATCTTCAGGCTGGCACCGCAGCGCGTGGCCGGGCTGGCGCTCATCGGCACGCGTGCCGGCGCCGACAGCGACGAGGCGAAAGCCAATCGTCAGCGACTGCTCGCTGTGCTCGAGCGCGACGGCGTCCCCGGCGTTGCGCGCGACATGCTGCCGAAGCTGCTCGGCGAAACCTCTCGCCGCGAGCAGCCAGATCTCGTCGATGCGCTTGGCCGGATGATCGAGGCGAACTCCGCCGA
>CAWFLT010000021.1:0-179707 GCA_963816795.1 uncultured Acidobacteriota bacterium
ATCTAGATGTGCGATCGGCTCGGACGCTACTCGCTCTACAACCAGGGCGTGACGAATCAAAACTACTTGCGCGGCGTCCAGGAGGCCGATGCGAACGGCCGCCTGACCTTCACCGCCATCTTCCCCGGCTGCTATGCGGGACGCTGGCCGCACATTCACTTCGAGGTGTACCCGAGCCTCGCGGGTGCGACGAGCGTGGCCAACAAGGTCGCGACTTCGCAGATCGCGCTGCCCAAGAGCGCGTGCGATCTCGTCTACGCGACCGCGGGCTATCAGAGCAGCGTGACCAACCTGGCGCAGGTGTCGCTCGCCACCGACAACGTCTTCAGGGACGGCTCGGCACTCGAGCTGGCGACCGTCACCGGGTCGGTCGCGAGCGGACTCAGCGCGTCGTTGACGGTAGCGGTATAGGACACGCGTTACCCAGCTTTGGCGGCGCCCGGCGCGATCCCCGCACGCGCCGCAGCAACGATCGACCGGGGCCGGCCCCTGATCGACCGGCTCGAGGTCGGTGCCGAGCGATCGCGACCGATGCGGCCCGACCGGCTGGGCGCAGAGCGCGTGGACCGGCCTGCTCGGAGACGGCCCGGCGCGCGCCCACGAGCTGAGCTGTTGACGCGGAACCGCGCGAACTGCGCCCGCACCTCGGCCGCTGAGCGAGACCGGTCGAAGAACATCAAGTCGTCGAGTCGTCCGTTGAAGGCGGTTCCGTTCGAGCGAGTTCTGCGGAAAGCTGCCGCCGATTTTGATGCTCGCCGGGTTGGTCGCCGACGTCACGTCAGGCTCGGGATCGCCGGCCACCGCCCAAGCGATCACCGACGCGTTCTCACCCGCATCGCGCAGTCGCCTACAATATCGGGGGAATTCCACGTGCTTCGCATTTGCGCTGACCGGGCGTTTGTCGCCGCGCTCGTCTTGGCGGCTCGGTGGTGGCGGCGTCGCAAACGTCCGGGTGGATGCAGTGGCGAGGTCCGCTCAACACCGGCATGGCGGTGGGCGATGCGCCGCTGCGTTGGAGCGACACTGACGGCATCGTCTGGAAAGTGCCGGTGCCGGGACGCGGACATTCGACGCCGATCATCGCGGGCGACCGCCTGTTCGTCACGACGGCCGTTCCGACGGGCCGTGCGCCGGCGCCATCGGGCCGCACGCCGCGGCGGCGGCGGGAACGCGGACGCCGGTCTCGAGCACCGATTCGAGGTGCTCGCCATCGATCGGGCCACCGGACGAACCGTCTGGCAGCGGACCGCCACCACGGCGACTCCTCACGAGGGATATCACCGCAGCTACGGAAGCTTCGCGTCCAACTCACCCGTGACCGACGGCAAGCGGATCTACGCCTTCTTCGGCTCTCGCGGGCTCTTCGTCTATTCGCTCGACGGCGATCTCCTCTGGCAGAAGGACTTCGGCGTCAAGCTGCGCATGGACAACGGGTGGGGTGAAGGCACGGCGCCGACGCTCCACGACAACCGGCTGATTCTGCACTTCGATCACCTGGACGGCGGCTTTCTGACGATGCTCGATGCGGAGACCGGCCGTGAACTCTGGCGCGTGCCGCGGACCGAGCGCTACAACTGGGCCGCGCCGTTCGTGGCGACCCACGGCGGCCGGCGTCAGATCGTCGTCAACGGCGAGACGACGCGCGCGTATGACTTCGACACGGGTGCGCTCATCTGGGAAGCCGCCGGCCTCGGAGAGAACTCGGTGCCGCAGATGGTCCAGCACCGCGATCTGGTGTTTGCGATGAGCGGCCACACCATCAAGCTGCTCATGGCGATCCGCCTGGGCCGTACGGGCGTGCTGACCGGCACGGACGCGATCGCCTGGTCCACCGCGCGCGGCGTCTCGTATACGCCGTCGCCGCTCCTCCACGACGGCCGGCTGTACGTCGTCAGCGACGCCGGCCTGGTGAGCTGCTTCGACGCGATGACCGGCCGGCCGCTTCTTCGAACAGCGCCGGCTGCCCAAGCCGTACAACTTCAAGGCGTCGCCCGTCGGCGCGAACGGCAAGCTCTACCTCGCGACCGAGGAGGGCGACGTCGTCGTGCTCCGCCTCGCCGATCGATTCGAAGTGCTGGCGACCAACACGCTGACGGATCAGTCGTTCATCGCGTCGCCGCTGGTCGCCGACGGGTCGATCTACCTGCGCAGCCGCACGCACTTGTTTCGGATCGGACGCTGACAGCTATCACCGCCGGCGTTCAACCAGCCGCCAGAAGCGCGCCTCGTCAATCAGCGTGATCCGATGGCCCTTCGCGCGGAGGCGCTTGATCTCCATCAGCTTCAACCCGCCGTCGCGCCCGGCCGCCTGTAGCGGATTCGGCCGGCCGCGCACGACGACAGTCGTCTTGGCCGAAGGCATCCCGTGCACGACGGCGCCGGCCCGCTTCGCGGCGGCGCTGGCTTCGCGGCGCCGCGTCGTCAGGATGCCAGTGAACGCGATGTGCGCGCCCTTCAACGTCCGGAGCGCACCGACGGCGAGGCGCGCCGGCGGGCTGCCGAGCGCCGCAATCAAATCGTCGGCGCTCTCGTAGCGCTTGCGCCGCTCGCCGATGCAGCGGTAGACGATCTCCTTCAGTTCGTCGCTACAGGCGAGATGGCGCACTTCGTGCGTCCGCACGCGCTCTCGTGCGTCGCCTTTGACGAGCATCGCCAGCAACTGGCCCACCTGATACACGTCGTCGCGGGCCCGCCATTTCGGCGCGCCGCCGGCGAGCATGTCACTCGGCACCATCGAGCGGTTGAGCGTCCGCGAGGTGACGCCGCGGCGGTTGCTCTGCTGCCGGACGATGCCGAAGTCGCCCAGCTTGAGGCGCGGCCCGTCGCAGACGAAGACGTTGACGGGCGTCAGGTCGCGATGGAGCAGGCTGCCGCGATGAAGCTTACCCAGGACCTGCAGGATGCCGGCGATTTCCCGCCGGGCGACGCGTTCGATCCAGCCATCGCGCCCGCGCTCGAGAAACGCGCTCAGATCGCCATGGCGGGCGTACTCGAGCGCCAGCACGTACAGCACTTGACCGGCGGGCCGGACGATGGGGAACGCGTCGAAGACGCGAATCGCCCGCGGATGGTCGTCGAGCAGGCGCCCGAAGTACGCCTCCCGGATCCAGCCGTCGATGTGGGCGCTGACCTTGAGGCAGACGACCGGTGGCACCGTGGTCGATCGGCCGAGCCGCCTGGCCAGATAGACCTGACCGAACCCGCCCTGCCCGAGCCATCGTTCGACGCGGTACTCGAGGTCCGTCTCCGGGCTCGTGATGACTTGCGCCGGGACAAGATGGTCGGCCTCCGCGGCCCGGCCGGGGTGAGCGGTCGCGATGTGCGTCGTCGCGTTCGGAGAGACGCGACGGGCCGAATCAGGCATGATCAGAGTATGCCCGACGAAAAGCCGATGAAGTCCGCGTACCAGCTCGCAATGGAGCGGTTCAAGAAAAAGGATGCCGAAGCCGGCGTCGCGTGGGAGCCGCTGACTGAAGCGCAGAAGGCGGCGATCGCGGAAATTCGGACCTTCTACGACGCCAAGCTCGCTGAGCTCGGTATCCTCCATCAGGCGAGCCTGCGCAAGACGCTGGATCCGGCCGAGCAGGCGACCCTTGGCGAGAACCATCGGCGCGAACACGAACGGCTGAGGTCGCAGCGCGATGAGAAGATCGAGCAGGCTCGGCGCTCGTCCTGAGTTACTATGACGGCCCCCGACAGCTCACCGCCGCTGGAGGTGTCTGCATGGCCGAGTCAACGCCAACGCCCCAGAACGCTGCTGCGGACCTGCCGCGCTGTCTGCTGGGGCATTGGATCCGGTCGCACGAGGAGGACAAGGCCGGCGTCCGCGCCTACCGTCCGGCGAGCTACAAGTTTCCGCCCTCACGCGGTCGCGACGGATTTGAGTTTCGCGCGCGAGGAGAGCTCGTGTATTTTGGAATTGCCCGTGGCGACGGATCAGAATCACTCCCTGGGACCTGGATCCTCGAAGGCTCCGACCGGCTCCGCATCAGCGTGAAGACGACGCGCTTCCAGCCCTTCGTGTTGCAAGTCGTGTCCTGCGATGGCGACCTCCTGAAGGTGCGTCCGGTTGACCAGGGTTGAAGGCACCGCCAGCATGAAACTGACCGACCTGCGGGGCATCCTGCAGTACATTCCCCAGTTCCGCGAGAAGACGTTCATCCTCGCGATCGACGGCGACATCGTCACCGACGACAACTTTGCGACCCTGCTCCTCGACGTCGCGCTGCTCTGGTCGCTGAACATCCGGGTCGTGCTGGTCCACGGCGCGTCGGAGCAGATCCGATCGCTCGCGCGCGATCGGAAAGTGGCGGCGTCGGATTTCGACGGCGCCGGCGTGACCGATGCGGTCACGCTCGATTTGGCGCTGACGGCGGCGACGCGGCTCACGCACGAGATTCTCGAGGGGCTGTCGGCCAACGACCTGCGGGCCGCCTGCACCAATGTGATCACCGCGCATCCGCTCGGAATCCTGCAGGGCGTCGATCATCTTTTTACCGGCAAGGTCGAGCGTGTGGACGGCGAGTTACTGCAGTCGCTGCTGGCGCAGGGCGTGGTGCCGGTCGTGCCGCCGCTTGGCTTCGACGGCGACGGCAAGACGTATCGCGTGAACTCGGACCGCGTCGCGGTCGCCGTGGCCGAGGAGCTCAAGGCGATCAAGCTGATCTTCGTCACGTCGCAGGATGGTCTGGTCCACCGTGGACAGATCATCCGGCAGATGCTGGTGCCCGAGCTGTTGAAGCTGGTCGACCAGGACGCCGCCGGGTTTGCGCCCCCCATGCTGCTCAAAGCGCAGTACGCTGCCGCGGCAGGCAGCGTCGGCGTGCCGCGCGTGCACGTCATCAACGGCACCCTCGACGAGGGGCTCCTCGGCGAAGTGTTCTCGAACCACGGCCTCGGAACGCTGATCTACGCCAACGAGTACCAGCAGATCCGGCCGGCCAAGAAGAAGGATCTGCGCGCAATTCAGATGCTGACCAAGCAGGGCGCCGACACCGACGAGCTGGTGAAGCGGACCCGCGGCACGATCGAGAAGGGCCTCAGCGACTACTTCATCTTCGAGATCGACCGGAACCCGGTCGCCTGCGTCGCGCTGCACGTGTATCCCGAGACGAATCAGGGCGAACTGGCGTCGCTCTATGTCAGCTCGTCACACGAGAATCAGGGGATCGGACGCAAGCTGATCCAGTTCGTCGAGAACCGCGCGCGCGAGTTAGGCCTGCGCGAGCTGCTGGCGCTCTCGACGCAGGCGTTCACGTTCTTCCAGTCGAAGGGCGGGTTCGTCGAAGGCCGGCCCGACGATCTTCCGCCCGCCCGGCGCGAACGGTACGACCAGAGCGGGCGGAATTCGAAAGTCCTGGTCAAGAAGCTGAAGTAGCTACGGCGTCGTCAGGTTCACGGTCTGGCAGTGTCTGCCGTCGAGCCGGGTGTTGAACATCAACTGACACTCCTCCTGTCCGTCGCGCAAGCCGAAGCGCGCGTGGATCCAGCGGACCTCGTCGGAATGGTCGAGGTCGGCGTAGAGCGCGGCCAGGCGGCCGGACAGGCCGGCCACGGTCAACACCTGCCGCGAAACGCGCGGCCAGTCGCTCTCCGCGCGCTCGAACGCGGGCCGAAAACGCTCTTCAATCTGCGCGGCGACCTCGGTGGCGACGCGCTTGTGGCGCGAAGTACAACCGGCAGTGAACGCCGTGATCGTGTCAGCCAATCCGACGGGCAAGGCGCCCGCCGGCGTCGGGGCGCTGTTCTCAGTCATGGGGCCTCCTCAGGGTGTGTCGAGGTCGACGCGCTGGCAGTGCCTGCCGATCGCGCCCTCGCGAGATTGGCACTCGGCCTTGGCATCGCGGAGGCCAAACCGCGCGTGGACCCACTGCACCTTGAAGCTCTGGTCGAGATTCGCGTAAAGCGCTGCCAGCCGTCCCGCGAGCCGCGCGACGGTCAGGACCTGCATCTTCACCTCGTCCCATTGGCCCTGATTTTCCCGGTATGACTGCTCGAACCGCTCGATGATTCGGCCCCGCACGTCTGGGGCGACATCCTTGTTCTTCGCGTCACATCCCGCGTTGAACGCCGCAATGGTGTCCTCGAGTCCTTTGGGGAGATCGGTCTCGGTGCCGGTCGAATCGTTCACACTACCTCCTTTGACGCTTGCGCGCCGCGCCCGAGATGATAAACGCTCGGCGCGGCAATTTGTCACAGTCCGGAACCGAACGCCTCCGCTTCCGCGAACCGTGCCGTCGGCGCCCGCGCCAGCGCCCGTGTCAGAAGCGCCGCCAGATCGGGCGGGCAATCGGGGCGCAGCGAGCGCGCGTCGGGCACCCGGGCGCGGCGAACCAGCACGAGTGTGTCGTCGATTGACGCGGCCGGCGAGAACGGATGCCGGCCGGTGACCATCTCGTACAGTGTGAGCCCGAGCGCCCACAGATCGAACGCCGCCGTCGGCTTGACACCCTCGAGGGCCTCGGGCGGCAGGTACGCGGGTGTTCCGGCGATCCGGCTCACGAGATCCGATCCAGTCTGACCGGCGTCACCGCCGCGGGCCTCCCCGGCGTCCAGCAACTGCGCGAGCCCGAAGTCGAGCAGTTTGACCTGGCCGTGCGCGTCAAAGCCGATGTTGCTCGGCTTGATGTCGCGGTGCAGCAGTCCGTGGCGATGCAGGTGCGCGAGACAGCGCGCGATCTCGCGCGCGGTGGCCACCGCGAACGGGATCGGCACCGCGCCGTGCCGCAGACGATCCGCAAGCGTGCCGCCTGCGAGCAGTTCGATCACGAGAATCGGTGCGCCTTGCCACGACTCGACGCCGTGGATCGTCGCCAGCGCCGGATGCGAGACGCTCGCCATCGATTGGGCTTCCTGCCGGAGCCGCGCGGCCGCGGCCGCCGACAGCCGGGGCAGCGTCTTCAATGCCACCGGCCGCCCGAGCCCGAGGTCCGCCGCCCGGTACACGACGCCCATACCGCCCCGGCCCAGCACGCGCTCGACCCGGAACTTTCCGGCGACGACCTCCGGCAGCGCCGCGCTGCGCAGAGCGCCGCCGCAGCCGCATCGCGACGCGTCAGCCGGCGCGACTGTGCCGCAGTCGACACACTCCGCCGCGGGCACTCGCGACGGGTGGTCTGCGCGTGCGCCCTCCTCGGCGCCCCCCGCCGCGTCCAGCCGGCCGAGCGCCAGCGCCGCGGCGGCTGCGACCGTCGACAGAAACGAGAGCGCCTGCGGCGAGAACCCCTCGTCGCTGTGCCGCGCCCCGACGACGAGCACGGCGCCGAGATCGGCGTCGCCGACCGGCACCAGCACCGCCGCCCGATTCCGCGCGACCCACCGCCGGTCGTCGTCGGGCAGCAGCGGTCCGAGCGCCGACGCGCCGAGGTCCAGCGGTTCGCGCGCCTCGGCCAGCAGGGCAACGAGCGCGCTCGAGAGCGGCAGCGCCGTCCCACTGTCGTGGATCGGCGCCAGCAGCGTGCCGCGGTGGACGAGCAGATCGGCGTGGTCGACCTGGAGCGCCGCGGGAATCGCCCGCGCGATCTCCTCGCCGATCTGACGCGCGCCGCGCGCCTGACCGAGATCCTCCGTGATTCTGGCGAGCCGGTCCGGCAGGTCAACGTCGATCCGGAAGTACTTCCGGTCGAGGTAGCGCGTGAGCCGTACGCGCACGAGCAGCAGCCCGACCGCCGCCGCCACGAACGCCGCCGCCGTCGCCGCCTGCGGACCGCCGACGAACTCGCCGATTGTCAACTGCCGGTTGACCGAGATCCAGCGCCCGAGCAGGAGGATCGGCACGATCGCTGCGACGACGAGCGTCTGCCGCGCCAGCGCGTAGCGGACGGTCCTTCTGACGAGCACCCGCACGTCGATCACCTGGCGGACCACGACGGAGTAGGCCGCCGTGAACGGGATCGAGAGGACCGACACGTAGATGATCGCGTCCACGGCCGCTGCGTACGCCGGCCGGCGCGTGAACCGGTCGAACGATTCGCTCAGAATCTCGAGGCTGACGATGGTGATGACCGGCAGCAGACCCGCCGCCAGGCTGCCGAGGAAGAACGCCACGCGGCGGCGCTCGTCGGGCGCCGCCTGGCGGAGCCGGCCGAGCATCACCGCGAGGGCCGGAATCATCAAGCCGAAAACCATCGCCCAGTACACGCTCCGCTCTCCACGTACGAGCGAGACGAGCGGCCCGGCCGTCAGCGCCGGCCAATAGGTCAGGGCGAAATTCACGCCGAACAGCACGGCGGCCACGATCCCCGTCAGCCGGACTGCCGCCAGGCAGAGATCGTCCAGGCGGCTGAATCGCAGCACATGCGGAAAGTCGCGCGTGAACGACCACGCGAAGTACGCCAGCCAGGCGTCGGGGTGGAGGCCGGTCAGCACCCACGACACGACGGGCACCCCGGCCACCGGCCGCAGCAGCGGCTGGGCTGGAGCCGACGCGAGGACCAGGAGCAGGCCGGCGAGCGACACGGCGCGACGATCGCGGCCGAAGACGATGAGCGCTGCGGCAGCGCACAAGAGCGTCGCGACCGTGCTCACCTGCAGGAACCGGACGAACGACAGCGCTCCGTCGAGGGCGATCACGACGAACCCGATCAGGGCGGCGACCGCCTGGAACGCGGCGATCGAAAGCAACACGCGCCACGGCCACCCGATCCGCGGTCGGGCCGGTCGCGCGCTCTCGGATCGTTCCCTGCCGCCCGCGCCCGTCAGTTCCACGAGCGCGCGCAGGTGACCGAGCGCCTGCCGCTCGGCGTCGCTCGTCTGTCGCTCGACGGCAGGCCAGTCGATGCGGTGCCCGTCGCAGACGGCTTCGGCGACGGCCTCTACCTGCTTAGGCACGGGCCATTTCCTCGGCGAGCCGCGCCAGCGCCCGCGACAGCGCCATCCGCGCCGCCGCCGCCGATCGGCGCCGCGTGGCCAGCGCGAGCTGTTCGAAGCTGTACTCGAGCTCGAGGCGGCCGACGATCAGTTCCCGATCTTCCGGCCGCAGCTGTGCCAGCGCCTTTTTGTACCGTGCTTCCGCTTGCCCGCGAATCGCCGAGTCAAGCGGCGACGGCGCCGTGTCCGACACGTCGATCGTGAGCGGCTCGATCGGCGCGCGCGACACACGGCGCAGCTCGTCGCGGATCCGGTTCTGGATCCCCTGCTGCAGGTACCCGCGCAGCGCGCTTCGGTGTCTCACTTCGAACGAGCCGATGTGTTTGAACGTCTGCAGCATCGCGTCCTGGACCAGGTCCGCGGTGTCCATGCGCGATCGCGCCCACTTGGGCAGCCGGCCATGCGCCCAGCGCACCAGCGGGTTCCAGTGCCGGGCGAACAGGGCGTTGAGCGCGGACGCGTCGCCCGCCTTGGCGCGCACGTGAAGGCGGAGTGTGGACCATGAGGACCGCAAGCGGTCGGTCAACGAGGCCGGTCGCTCGGTGTCCGGGGAGGGCATACGACCGATTCGCTCGCCGAATGATAGCGCATGGGTCTGTGCGGTTCTCCGCGGCCAAGCGTTCTCTCTCCACATGGAGGCCCTTGGCCATGACGATGCTCCAAACTGCTTACCTGCTCCCCACCGCTGATCCTGACGGCGCTGATGTTCACCACCTTGCTGACCCGATCGACGCGATCGTCCGCCTCCAGGCGGCGAACCACCGCCTGGAAGGCCTGGCGACGCCCAGTGCCGCACCCACGATCCGCCAGTTCCACCGCGTGATCGCGCTCATCCACGAGATCTGCGACGCGCTCTACGACGCCGAATCTGCCGGCGTGCCGCCCGACGAGCTCCGCGCCATCGTTGCTACCGCCCGCGCGATTCACGGACAGTCGTCGTTCATCAAACGCCTGCAGGCGTGGCCGCGCGGCTATCCCGGCGACTTCGAAACGATCGAACGGTTGTGGCAAGCCGAGAATCACGAGTCGCCCGGCACCGTGGCGCATGCGTTCGAGACGTACGCGCTGAGCTCGTCGATCGCCCAGCAGCATCGCAACAAGGTCGCGCTGCAGGCGGCCTGTATCCGGCAGACGATGGCGACAGGGCGCCGCGCCCGTATCCTCTCGATCGGGTGCGGCAGCTGCCCGGACCTGCGCAGCGTCGCCGACCAGGCGACGCCGTTCTCCGAGTTCGTGCTCTGTGACAGCGACCCTGATGCCCTCACGTACTCGCGGGCGAGGCTGACGGCGATCGCGGAGCGATGCCTCTTCGTCCAGGGCATGGTGCCGCGCGTGCTGCGCCGTGTGCGCGGGACGGGGCCCTTCGACCTCATCCTGGCGGGCGGGCTCTTCGACTATCTGTCCGATCGGTTCATCGTCCGCACGCTTCACGAGTCGTGGCACGAGCTGCTCGCGCCGGATGGCCGGATCCTCTTCACCAACATCGGTCGCGGCAACCCGTTTCGCGTGTGGCTGGAGTACCTCGCGAACTGGCGGCTGATCGAACGTTCGGAAGCCGACCTCATTGCGCTCTGCCGCGAGGCGGAGATTCCGGTCGAGCCGGTGCTCGTGCGTGACGCGACGGGACTGTCGATCGTGGCGATGCTGCGCAAAGGGGTAGATTAGTGGACGAATGACGATCGCGCGCTTCGCTGTTGTCTTCGTCCTCTGCCTGTTTCCCGCGGCGGCTTTCGCGCAGGCCGCCGAGCCGGCGATCGTCTTCGGTGCCCGGCACGCGCTGGCGCTGCGCACCAATGGCGATGTGTTGAGCTGGGGCGAGAACGTTGGTTGTCAGCTGGGACGCCGGGCCGGGAATCGCAACGCGACGCCCGCGATCGTCATGCGCAACGCGAAGCAGATCGCGGCCGCGTCGGACCATAGCCTGGCGCTGACGACTGACGGCAAAGTCTACGGCTGGGGGACCAACCCCGAGGGCGCGCTCGGCGCCGGGAACACGAACGATCAGTGCGAAGGGCCGCTGCTGATTCCGTCGCTGGCCGACAAGACGATCGCGCACATCGCGACCGGCGTCGGCTTCAGCGTTGCGCTCACGTCGACCGGCGAGCTCTACTGCGCCGGCGACAACTCGATGGGGCAGTGCGCGGCCGGCCGCACCGGGCGGCTCGAGGCGTTTGTCGCGATGCCGCTGCCCGATCTCGCGGGGCGCGTGGTCGCGATCAAGGCGGGTGGATTTCACACGCTGCTGCTCACGAGCAACGGGACGCTCCACGCCGTCGGCCGCGGACGCGACGGGCAGCTCGGTCATGGCAAGCCGGTCAACGGCGCCGGCGCGGTGAGCGAGCTCACGGACGTGGTCGCGTTCGACGCCGGCATGTGGCACAGCGTCGCCGCGCGCGCGGACGGCAGCGTCTGGGCCTGGGGCAACAACGGGCGATCGCAGCTCTGCGACGGCACGACGGCCAATCGCGGCGTGCCGGCGCGTGTCGCGCTGCCGGCCGCCGTCAAGGTCACGCAGGTCTCCGCCGGCGGGCACGGCACGATGATGAAGACGTCTGACGGCGCGGTCTACGTCTGCGGCGACAACCAGTTCGGCGCGCTCGGCGTGACGCCGCAGCCGGTCGTGCCGCAGCCGGTGCTTGTGCCGGGCGCCGCCAGCGCGTCGCCTGTGCTCGCGGTGAACGGCCTCGCCGGCGCGATCGGCGCCGATCGCTGCAACGCACGCATGGCCGGCGACAACAGCCACGGCCTGGTCGCGCCCGGCGACGCGCCGGCATCGCGCACGTTTGCCGCGCGCGCGGGCCTTTCGCTCTGCGGACCGGCCGCCGCCACGGCGCTGCCCAATCTGCTGCCGCGAGCCGCCGCGCGGCGGCGCGTCCGGCTGCTGGACGCCGCGCAAGGAAGAAGACGCCGCCTCGAGCACGCGATTCGCGGGGCTCCGGCAGGCGATGGTCGCGGCCGAGGACCTGCTCAAACAGAACGCCGCATTTCTCGCCGCGCCCGAGCCCGTCCGCCTGCGAACGTCGATGTCCGCCGGTCCGTCTGACGACGGCGGCGGGCGGATGCACGTCAAGGTCGTGCCCGAGCGCAAGGACGACGGCACGCGCGTCTGGACCGGCGAGTGCGACGTCATTCCGCAGATCGATCGCATCGGCGGGGCTATCTTCCAGGTCTCGGTGTTCTTCAATCCCGATCCCGCGCACCCTGTTCATCAGCGCGGCGGGCACTGGCCCCAAACTCACCGGGACCGTGGCGGGACACCCCGAATACAACGGCTGGGTGCTGATCACGAAGGACGGCCGGCTACCCTGGCTGCCGCAGACGCTCGCCGACAAGCTCGACGCCGAAGGCGCGCGCCGCCAGCGGGCGCTGGCCGACTGGAACAGGACCGTCGCCGGCATGAAGCCGGCCGATCCCGCGAAGATGCAGAGTGCCTACGAGCTGATCAAGAAGACCGATCCGGCCGGTGCCGAGAAACTGATGGCGACGGTGAAGGAGCAGGCGGTAGAGGTCGAGCGGCTGCGGCAGCAGGTGTATCCGGCGACGACGGCGCAGTTCCAGAAACAGATCGCGGACTACGAGAAGTACCGCGCCTCGTTCACGCCCGAGCAGTTGCGCGCGCCCGGCGTCTGGGGCGATCCGTCGGGCGAGGGCAAGCGCAAGCTCGAAGCGGAAACGGCGGCGCTCCGCGCGCTGACGCCGGACGGACAGCGGCAGATCGACGAGTGGACTCGCGAAGCCCGCCGAGTGCCGGCCCAGGCGGCCGAATTCACCGCCAAGGTCCGGGAGTTGCGCCGCATTCACGCCGAGAAGGCTGCGCCGTTCATCGCCGACGCGCTCGCGCGCTACGAGCTGACCAATCTCGTGCCCGGCGCCGCCGATCGGGCGATCAGCTTCAAGCCCGACCCGTCGTTCCCGGACGTCACCGCGCCGAACCGCATCCAGGTGATCGCGATCAGCTTCTCGCAGGATCCCGATCCGAAGCAGACCGCCCGTCGCGCGTGGCAGCAGCGCGCGAAGGAGACGTTCGACTACGCGGCGCTCGCGGCGCTGATCAAGTAGGGGCCAAGCCCAGGCCAAGGTCGAACAAAGGCAAAAGGGCAAAGGCAAAACGAAAAGGCAAAAGGCCAAAACCCGACGTCAAAAGAGAATCCGCAGGAGGTGACGCATGAAGGCTCGGATGCTGCCGGTAATCGTCGGACTCGTCGGGTTGCTCGCCGTCC
Organism: uncultured Acidobacteriota bacterium; assembly: GCA_963816795.1. Lineage (GTDB taxonomy): Bacteria > Acidobacteriota > Vicinamibacteria > Vicinamibacterales > SCN-69-37 > CAWFLT01. The sequence goes on from CAWFLT010000021.1 coordinate 13,089, forward strand.
AGGTCCAGGCCAGCGGTCAGGCTGGCGTCTATGGCGTCCTCGAACGCGTGGTGTTCGAGCCAGCCAGCGGGGATCCTCAGCGGATTCAACTGTGGGGAGCGTTCATGCTCGTCGAGCACCTGCCGGGCCAGGGCTTCACGGGCTACCCGTTCGGGCCGCCGGCACGCGGCTACATGTATTTCACCCTTCCGGAAGACCGGTCCGCGTTTGAGAACACGCGCCGCGAATGGGCCGACCTCAAGTCCGTGGCCGGGACGAGACAGGCCGTCGCCTTCGCCTATTGGGATCGACTTCGCGGGATGAAGATTCTGCGGATTCGCGACTCTGCCACGAAGCCAGAGGACCCGGACATCTACTACACCAACGTCGGTGTGACCAAGCTCAACCCGGCCGGAAGCCACCGGCATCTGATCGAGGGGCTGCTGAACAGCGTGCCCCGGTAGCGTCGTCTAGTCTTTTTGCCTTTTGCCTTGCCCATGCCCTGGGCCTTGAGCCTCGACCTCTCCGGCCCAGAACGACCGCCCGCAGGCGAGCGTAGCGAGCCGTCGCGGGCGCGCGCGTGGGGGTGGGCCGCCTTCGCGCCGGAGGCGCTTCGGCGAGCTGCGCCGTAGCCAAAGGCGGAGGCGAGGCCCCACGCGCAACTAAGAAAGTTGAGTATCCTCTCTCCGTGCATCTATCTCTTTCTCGTGCCCTGACTGCCCTCGCGGGCCTCGCCGCCATCAGCGGCGCCGCGTGTGGTCGTTCCACAGCCCCAAACCTTGCCGCCGACGTCTGGGCGGTGGTTGACGATCGCGAAATCCGCCAGGCTGACGTCGAAAAGGCGTACCGCCGCGTCGCCCCACCGCAGCCGGTCACATCGACCGACGAGGAACTGGGCGGCAAGCTCAGCCTGCTCGACGAGATGATTACCCAGCGGGTTCTTCTCAAACGTGCGGCAGAACTGAAGATCGAAGTCACCGACGCCGAAGTCGAGACCGCCTACGGCGAGCGCAAGCGCAACCTGCCTGACGACCAGTTTCTGCAGCAGCTCAAGGATCGCAACCTGACCGTCGAGGACATGAAGGCTGCGCTGCGCGACGAGCTCACGGCCGACCGCGTGATCGAACGCGAGGTGACCGCGAAGATCGCCGTGACCGACGCCGAGGTGGCCGACTTCTATAACAAGAACAAGGCGCAGTTCAACGTCGCCGAACCGCAGTTCCGGCTGGCGCAGATCGTCGTGACGCCGGTGCGCGATCCGCAGCTCCGCAATCTCAAGGGCGACGACGCGACGACGCCGGAGGCGGCGAAGGCGAAGGCGCAGATGCTGATGGGGCAGCTGAAGGCCGGAACGCAGTTCTCCCAACTGGCGAGGGACTACTCGGAGGATCCGCAGTCGGCGCCGAACGGCGGCGATCTCGGGTTCATCTCGGCGTCCCAGCTCGCGCAGGTCCCGCAGCAGCTGCGCGAAGTCGTACTGCGGACCGATCCCGGCAACGCCAGCCTGGTGACAGCCGGCAATGCGTACACGCTCGTGCTGGTCATCGCCAAGGAACCGGCCGGGCAACGCGAGCTCAGCAATCCGAACGTGCGCGACACGATCAGCACGAACCTCCGTGAACGGCGCGAGCAGGTGCTGCGCGCCGCGTTCCTGACCTCGCTGCGTAACGACGCGAGGATCGTCAACAACCTGGCGAAGCAGACGGTCGCCGAGCGGTTGCAGGCGACACTCGCGCCGCCGCCGAGCTCGGGCAAGTAGCGGACCCGGTTTTCACTTTGGTGCAGCGCACGTGAAAGCGGCTGAGCCGTTTGCGCCGGACCACGGCCGGGGATGATAGGAGAGATTTGCACAGGTGGGGGACGGGTCTTGCGCGAACCCCAAACTTGCGAGGCTGGAGCCCCAGACGGTCGAGGCAGCACTCGAAGGAGCGCCAAACACCGTGCGACCAGCCTCGACGGTCTCGCCGCCGATCTCAATGGTGCTGGGCGCGTCGATCAGTTCCTGGCTCTTCACGGCGGCGGCGGCGAGCGCCACGTTCAGGCTGCCGGCGCCCTGCTCGATCAGCCCGAAGCCCTCCAGCCGCTGCGCCGTGTACTGCAGCGCGAACTTCACCTCCGCCGGCGTCAGCGTCGGCTGCGCCTGAAGGATCTGCGCCACCGCGCCCGACGTCACCGCCGTCGCCATGCTCGACCCCGACAGCGTCAGATACGTCCCGCCGCCCGGCGCATACACGCGCTGGCTCGGGTAGTTCTCCCAGAGATAACTGCCCTCCGAGCCCGCCGCCACGATCGCGTTCCCCGGCGCCACCAGATCCGGCTTCAGCTCCCACGTGGACGGATCCTCCGGATCGCCCACCGGCCCGCGCGAGCTGTAGGTCGCCACGCCGTCGTCTGACCGCGCCACCGTGCCGCGCGTGTTGAGCGCGCCCACCGTCAGCGCCTCCGGCGTGTAGCCCGGCGACACCACGCCGCCCACCACCGGCGTCCCGTCGTCCAGCTTCCCGAGGTTGCCCGCCGACGCCACCACCGTGATTCCGGCCGCGCACCAGGCGCGCCGTCGCCTTGGCCAGCGGATCGTCTTTCGACCGGCCGCCCGCCGGCTGCCCCACCGAGACGTTGACCACGCGGATGTTGTATTGGTCCTTGTTCTGCAGGATCCACTCGAACGCCTCGAGCACGCTCGAGACCAGGCCCGTCCCGTCTGCCGTCAGCACCTTCAGCGAGACGATCGCCGCGCCCGGCGCCATGCCGACGTAGGTGCTTTCCGTCCCGACCCGGCTGCCGCGCCCGGCGATGATCCCCGCCACGTGCGTCCCGTGCCCGTACTCGTCGCCCTCACCGGTACCGGTGAAGTCCTTCTCGAGCATCAGGCTCGGCGCGACGTCCGGATGGTGCCGATCCACGCCCGAGTCGATCACCGCCACCGTGATCCCGGCGCCGGTGAGCCCGCCGTAGTTGCGCGGCCCGCGCCCCCACAACTGGCTCGCTCCGGTGGACACCGTCGTCGTCGCCATCGTCCCCTGCACCCGGCCGTCGTCCGTCATCGCATGGACGTTGGGGTCCGACGCCGCCGCATCGAACTGCGCGCTGGTGCCCGTGAGCACCGCCAGCCCGTTGAAGTGCCGCGCGACCTTGAGCCCGTACGCCTTGGCCAGCCGATCCGCCTCCGCCTTCGGCCCCTCGTAGAGCACCCGCATGTCCGGCCGCCCGTCGCGCACCTGACTCATCAGCCCGCGCGAGAGTCTGGCGCGATGCTGGGCGAAGGCCGGGGATGTCGCGACGCAGACACCTGCGATGGCCAGAATCGTGACGCCGATGACCTGTCTTCACGGAGCGGAACCGGAAAGGCAGCATGTTGACGTCCTGACCTGCGAGGAGGACCAATTCTGCCTGAAAGCCGACATTTAAGCGCGCATTTTCGTTAGCGACCGACGAGGCGTCGTGGTAAACAGGCGGTTCGAAACTGCAATCGACCTGCAGGACCGTCAACGGAGGACCCGGAATGGGCCAAAATCCGCGCGCGGTACGAAGATTCCCCGGCCCGATCCTGCCGTTCGTGGCGGTTCTTGTCTCCCTCTCGTGCTCCGGACGCGAACATCCCGGCGCGTCCGGTCCAGCGCGGCCGGCCGGGACACTTGTCGTGAGTTACAGAAATGAACCGCGGAGCTTCAACCGCTACGTCGTTCCGCAAAGCGCGACCGAGTTGTTCACGCGCCTGACCCAGGCGCCGCTCGTCCGTCTCAACCGCGCCACCCGGCAGCCCGAGCCGTGGCTGGCGGCCGGGTGGAAGGTTTCCGAGGACGCGAAGACGTGGACGCTGACCTTGCGAGACGACGTCCGCTTCTCGGACGGCGCGCCGTTCACCTCGGCCGACGTGCTGTTCAGCTTCCAGGCGATCTACGACCCCAGGCTCGACAGCCCGCTCGGGACGAGCGTGCGTGCCGGCGGCGAGCCACTGACCGTGCGCGCGCTCGACGAGCGGACGATCGTGATCTCGCTGGCGGCGCCGGCCGGCGCCGGTGTGGCGCTCCTCGACACGCTGCCGATCTATCCGCGCCACACGCTGAAGGCCGCGCTCGACGCCGGTACGTTTGCCGACGCGTGGGGCACGAGCGCGCCGCTCACCGATCTGGCCGGCCTCGGCCCGTACGTGTTGAAGGAGCACACCGCCGGCCAGCGGCTGCTCTTTGCCCGCAACCCGCACTACTGGCGGAAAGACGACGGCGGGCGGGCGCTGCCGTATCTGGACGCCATCGAGGTGCAGATCATCCCCGACGCCAACGGCGAGATGCTGCGCCTGCAGGCGGGCGAGCTGGACCTGGTCACCGACTACGCGCGCGCCGAGGACCTGGCGGCGCTCCGCACGCTCTCGGCGGCGGGGAAGATCGCGCTGATGGAACCGGGCATTTCGGTCGCGCCCGAGTTCCTGCTCGTCAATCAACTGCCGGGCGCCGCGGTGGCCAAGGGGCGGCCGTGGCTCCAGCGCGAAGAGCTGCGGCAGGCGATCTCGGCGGCGGTGGATCGGCAGGCGATCGTCAACACGGTCTATCTCGGCGCGGCCGAGCCGGTGTCGGGGCCGATCACTCCGGGGCACGGCGACTGGTACGTGCCCGGGCTGCCCAACAGCACGCTCGATCGCGCCCGCGCCGGCGCGCTGCTCGATCGCCTCGGGCTCATCGACAGGAACGGCGACGGCGCGCGCGACGACGCGAGCGGCAGGACGGCGCGGATCGCGCTCCTCACGCAGAAGGGGCACACGGTGCGCGAGCGAACGGCGGCGGTGATCCAGGAGCAGCTGCGACAGGTCGGGCTGACGATCGACCTCGTCTCCGTTGACGTCGCGACGCTCAACCAACGCATTCCCGCCGGCGACTTCGACGCCTTCATTCGTGGCGTGCTCTACGACACATTCGAGCCGGCGAGCGACTTCTGGTTGAGCTCGGGGCAGTTCCACATCTGGAACCCGGGCCAGAAGACGCCGGCGACGCCGTGGGAGGCCGAGATCGATCGGCTGATGAAGAAGCAGTCCACGACCACGGATCTGGCGGAGCAGCGCAGGACGTTCGCCGAGGCGCAGCGGATTCTGGCCGAGCACCAGCCGGTGATCTATTTCGCGGCGCCGAAGTTGACGGTCCCGGCCTCGACGCGGCTGCGGGGCGCGGCGGCCTCGGTGCTCGCGCTGCCGGTGCTGTGGAACGCAGACGTGCTGACGGTGGACGCGGGGCGGCGGTGACGTCCGGCCTCGCGACGTACGTCGTCCGCCGGATCGCCGCCGCGATCGCGTTCGTCGTCGTGGTCTCCACCGGCGCGCTGGTGCTGGCGCGCCTGGCGCCGGGCGATGCAGTGTCGACCTTCGGCCGATCCCGCGTGGAGGTGGAACAGGAGCGGCAGCGGCTCGGTCTGAACCGGCCGATGGGCGCGCTGGTCGGCGGACTGGCTGATCGGGCTGGCGACGTTCGACCTCGGCCGATCGTCGATCTACAGCCAGCCGGTGGCGCCGATCGTGTGGCAACGCGCGGTGCGGACGGGCGAGCTGGCGGCGATCGCGCTGGTCGTCGCGACGATCGTCGGCCTGCCGATCGGTGTCCTCACCGGCGCGCGGCCGTCGGGGTGGCTGGCGACGATGGTGACGCCGATCTCGAGCGCGCTGATCGCTTGCCCGCCGCTCGTGGGCGTGCTGGCCCTGCTCTGGCTGGCAGTGATGACGGGCTGGCTCTCGACCGAGCCGGGCCGCGTGATGCTGCCGGCGATCGCGCTCGCGCTGCCACTCGCGGCGGCGCTCGAGCGTCTGCAGGCGCGGGCGACGGCCGACGCGCTCGACGCGGTCGATCTCACCGCGGCCGCGGCGCGCGGCATCCCGCGCTGGCGCCGGCTCTGGGTGCACGCGGCGCGGCAGTCGCTGCGGCCGGTGCTCGGCGTCTACGGGCTCGCGATCGGCGGCCTGCTCAGCGGATCGCTCGCGGTCGAGATCGTGACGGCGTGGCCCGGGCTGGCGCGGCTGACGATGGACGCGCTGCAGCAGCGGGATTGGTTCCTGGTCGCCGGCTGCGCGCTCTTCGCCGCCGCGTTCATCGCCGCCGGCAACCTCGCGGCCGACGTGCTGCGGGCGGTCGTGGATCCGCGCGTGAGAGAACAGACGTGAATCCGGCGGCGCGCGCGCGGCGCGGCCGTGCTGGCGATCGTCTGCGCGATCGCGCTGTTCGCGCCGGTGCTGGCGCCGCACAGCGGCCGCGAGCAGTTCGCCGATCGCGCCTACGCGCCGCCGATGCGGCTGCACGTCTGGGGCCCGAATGGCTGGCAGCGGCCGTTCGTCTACCGCCAGGCGATCGAGGATCGGATCGGGCGCACGTACCGCGAGGACCGCGCGGCGCTGATGCCGATCGCGTGGTTCTCACACGGGCGGCTGGTGTCGCTCGCGGACGAGCGCGAGCCGCTGCTGCTACTCGGCGCGGACGCGCTCGGCCGCGACATCCTCTCGCGGCTGCTCTACGGCGCGCAGCTCTCGATCGGCGTGGTGCTGGCCGGCGTCTTCGGCGCGCTGGCGATCGGCGGACTCGCCGGCGCGATCGCCGGCAGCCTCGGCGGCGCCGGCCGACTCGATCCTCATGCTGATCGCCGATTTCCTGCTGGTGCTGCCGGGCGCCTATCTGGTGCTCGTGCTGCGGAGCCTGCTGCCAGAGGTCCTCTCGACCACCGAGGTCTTCGTGCTGATGGCCGCGCTCTTTGCGATCGCGGCCTGGCCGCACACCGCGCGCGGCGTGCGCGCGATCGTCCAGACCGAGCGGCGGCGCGACTATGCGGAGGCCGCGCGCGCGATCGGCGCCGGCCCGTTCCGGCTCGCGCGCCATCTGCTGCCGGCGGCGTCGGGGTTCCTCGCCGTCGAGATCGCGCTGCTGATTCCGGCGCTGCTCATCGCCGAAGCCACGCTGTCGTTTCTCGGTCTCGGCTTTCCGGAGCCGCGGCCGAGCTGGGGCACGATGCTGCAGGAAGCGGCCAACATTCGCGTCATCGACGAAGCGCCCTGGATGCTCGCACCGGCCGCCGCGCTGTTCCTCGTCGTCTTGAGCGTCCAGCTCATCGCTAAAGGCAAAAGGCAGCGCCTCGTTATCTGATTGTCCGGTGCGCGCACGCTCGACGGCCGCCCCGCGCCGATCGCCACGCGAGTGGGGATCTACGCCAAGGACAGACCGTGCCGACTTCCTCAAAGCCGCGGGGCCCCACCCCCGCGGCTCGGGCCGCGCCGCTCGGGCGGCGCGGGTGCCACCTGTCGTACCCTGTCTCGGATGCTGCCGACGTCCGACGTCCTCCTCCTCGGTCCAGGTCCCTCACCGGTTTCTCCCAACGTCCTTGCCGCGCTCGGCGCGCCGCCGCGCTCGCACCTCGATCCCGATCTGCTCAAACTGCTCGACGACATCCGCGCCCGATTGGCGCTCGCGTTTCTCGCCGGAGACGACGGCTTCACCTTGGCGGTTTCCGGCACCGGCACGTCCGGCATGGAAGCGGTGGTCGCCAATCTCACCGAGCCGGGCCGGCGCGCCCTGGTCGTCGTCACCGGCTATTTCGGCGATCGGCTCGCGCAGATGTTCGCGCGCTACGGTGCCGCGGTCGATCGGCTCGACGTCGAGTGGGGACGCGCCGTCGATCCGGCCGCGGTCGAACGCGCGCTCGCTGCCACTCGCGCCGACATCGTCGCGATCGTGCACGGCGAGACGTCCACCGGTGTGCTGAATCCCGTCGCTGACGTCGCCCGGATCGCGCGCGCCCACGATGCGCTCGTGGTCGTTGACGCCGTGACGACGCTGGGGGCGGTCGAGCTCGAGGTGGGTGCGTGGGGGATCGACGCCTGCTACTCGTGCTCGCAGAAGGGGCTCGGCGCGCCCTCGGGAATCGCGCCGGTCGCGTTCTCGAAGCGCGCGCTCGATCGCCGCGTGACCTGCCGCAGCTTCTATTTCGACCTCGCGCTGCTCGAGGACTACTGGCTGCGGCGGAAGTACCACCACACGATTTCCGCGCCGCTCGTCTATGCCTTGCACGCCGCGCTCGGCGAAGTGATCGACGAAGGTCTGGCGAATCGCTGGCAGCGCCACGAGCGTGTGCATCGCGCGTTCGTGAGCGCGATCGCGGCGGCCGGGCTGTCGCTGCTGCCGCCCGAGGCCGAGCGACTGTGGAGCCTCAACGCCGTCGGCGTGCCGGCCGGCGTGAACGAGGCCGCCGTTCGGGCCGAGCTCCGGCAGCGGGCCGCCATCGAGATTGGCGCCGGCCTGGGTCCGCTCGCGGGCAAGATCTGGCGTGTCGGCCTGATGGGGTACGGCGCCTCTGTACCCAACGTCGAACGCCTCACGTCGGCGCTGACCGCGGCGCTCGCGTCAGACGCCACCTGGGATTTGGCCCCGAGTTTGCTTTGAAGTCCTCCATGAGATCCCTTCGCGTCTTCCTGTTCGCTGTGGTCATCGCCGGCTGTGCGACGAATCCCGCGACCGGCCGGCGTCAGCTCATCCTGATGTCCGAGGCGCAGGAGATTCAGATCGGCAAGGAATCCGACCCCGAGATCCGCAAGCAGATGGGCGTCTACAACGACCCGCAGATGCAGCAGTACGTCAGCCGCGTCGGGCTGCGCCTCGCGAAGGCGTCGCATCGGCCGACTCTGCCGTGGCAGTTCACGGTGGTCGACGAAGCGGCGGTCAACGCGTTTGCTCTGCCGGGCGGGTACATCTACATCACGCGCGGCCTGATGGCGTTCCTTCGCGACGAGGCCGAGCTGGCCGCCGTGCTCGGACACGAAGTCGGTCACGTGGACGGCCGCCACTCGGCCGAGCAGTACTCGAAGCAACAGCTCGCTGGCGGCGGTCTGCTCGTGGCGAGCGTGCTCGCGCCGCAGTATGGCGACCTGATCGGCACCGGCGGCGGGCTTGCCGCGCAAGCGATTCTGCTCCGATATGGCCGCGATGCCGAGCTCGAGTCCGATCGGCTCGGCGTGGGGTATGCGGCGACCAACGGCTGGGAACCGCGCGCGATGCAGGGGCTTTTGGGCACGCTGGCGCGGCTCGACGAGGCCCAGGGATCGCGGCGGGGCATTCCGAACTGGGCGCTCTCACATCCGCCCGCCGCCGACCGCGTCGTGAAAGTCGAGGAGACGATCGCCGCGACGAAGACGCCGTCGGCGCCGGTCACCAACCGCACCGAGTTCGAGCGCGTCGTGGACGGCGTCGTCTTCGGCGACAGCCGCGAGAAGGGCATTGTCCGCGGCAACGAGTTCCTGCATCCGATCCTCCGCTTCGCACTGCGCTTTCCGAATGGCTGGAACGTTGCGAACGGCGCCGAACAAGTCGTGGCTGTGGAGAAAGAAGACGGCAACGTGGCCATGCTGCTCGAATTCGCGCCAAGCGGGGGATCCGTCGAGCAGACCGCGCGGACGACGATGGCGAAGGCGGGATTGAAGGAAGCCGACGGGGAGCGGACACGGATCAATGGCCTCGACGCCTACGTCGGCACGTACGAAGGCGTGAGCGGCAACACGCGGATCGGCGTTCGCGCGGCCCACATCCGGGCTGGCCAGCAGACGTACCTGGTCGCGGGTCTGTCATCAGTCAGCGACTTCTCGCGCGTTCAAAGCCAGTTCGCGACCGCGATCCAGTCGTTCCGCGCCCTCTCGGCCGAGGAAGCCGATCGCATCCAGCCCAGCCGCGTTGATTTCGTCGTCGCGCGCCAGGGCGATACCTGGGAGTCCATCGCCAAACAGTCGGGCGGTGCCATAAAAGCCTCAACGCTCGCTATCATGAACGGTCAGGATCCGACGTCCAGGCCACGAGCGGGGGACCGGGTCCGCGTCGTCGCGGGCGGGTGAGGTTGGGCAGAGCCGGCAAATCCAATCGATGGGCGAGCATCGGGCGCGGTTTCGTCGCCGCGGCGGCGGTGCTCTTCGTCACGGTCGGCTACACCTGGGTCACGCTGCCCGACGTGCGTCGGTTGCGGACGGAACGGCCGGCGTCTACCGCGTTCATGCGGTTGCGCGCGGCTGAAGCGCGCGCGGCCGGCAAGCCCGTCCGCCAGTCCCAGCGGTGGGTGCCGTACTCGCGCATCAGTCCAACGCTGGTGCGCGCGGTGCTCGTCACCGAGGACGCCGGGTTCTGGTCGCACGACGGCATCGACTACGACGAAGTGCGCGCGGCGTTTTCCGACACGCTGCACAAGGGCGAGGCGCTGCGCGGCGCCTCGACGATCACGCAGCAGCTCGCGAAGAACCTCTACCTCTCGCCGTCGCGCAATCCTTATAGAAAGGTGAGAGAGCTGCTGATCACGCGGCGGCTCGAGGCGGAGCTTTCCAAGGGGCGGATTCTCGAGATCTATCTCAACGTGATCGAATGGGGCGACGGCCTCTGGGGCGCCGAGGCCGCTGCGCAGAGCTATTTCGGCGTGCCGGCGAGCGCGCTGTCAGCCGAGCAGGCGGCGCTGCTCGCCGGCGCGATCATCAACCCGCGCGTCTACAGTCCCGCCCATCCGAACGGCCGCCTGCGGCGGCGCCAGCAGATCATCCTCGGCCGGCTGAGTGGAGTGGCGGTGCCCGACTGAAAAGACATCGGGTGTCGTTTTACGATTTTCGTAAAACGACACCCGATGTCCTCTTCGCGCCGACGAAGCGCGCCTGCCAGTACGGCGTGTCGAAGCGCTCGACGCGCACGGCGCCGCCAGTGCCAGGCGCGTGGACGAACTCGCCCTGCGAGACCGGCCCGAGCGCGATCCCGACGTGCGTCGGGCCAGGCGCGATCGTCGAGAAGAACAGCAGATCGCCGGCGGCGATCTCGTCCGGCGCGATGTCGTGGGCCGCGCCGAACTGCTCGACGACGGTGCGCGGCAGCACGACGTGATGCTGGGCGAAGACGTAGCGCACGAAGCCGCTGCAGTCGAACCCCGATCCGGGATCCTCGCCTCCGAGCCGATACGACACGCCGCGCAGGCCGACTGCGGTGTCGAGGAGGTGGCGCGCGGCGAGCGAAGGTGCCGGCGTTGGCGCTGGCGCCGCGACCGGGCGTGGCATCGTCGTGTCATCGGACCCGCCAGCCGCGCGTGGAAACGGCGAGGGTCTCACGGCGGGCCGCGCGGCGGCCGACGCGCACGCGGTGGTCGCGATCGCCACCGCCGTCAGCAGAACAGCGGACTTGATGCTGGAATAGCGGCCGGTCATGCCGGCCATCGTATCGGCGCGGCGTGCCAAACCGCGCAGGCCCCGCCTCGCCCGGCTGGCGAGCTACGGTGTCGACTTCCTTAATAGCGGGGGCCCCACCCCCACGCCTCGGGCCGCGCCGCTTCGCGACGCGGGCGTCATCCTCTTAACTCTAAGACAACATTAGCGTTACGTCCGCGCTTCCTTGACAGGCCGACGGCCTTCTGGTCAGAATGACCACACTCGGGTCATGGAACAGACACTGCTGTTGAACGCGACGTACGAACCGCTGCGCGTCGTGCACTGGCAGAAGGCCATCACGCTGTGGTGCCAGGGCAAGGTGGAGATCGTCGCCCACTACGAGCGGGAGGTCCGCTCGGTGACGTTCAGCATGAAGCTGCCGTCGGTCATCCGGCTGCTCCGGCGGATCCGGATGCGCCGGACGGCCGACTACGTGCCGTTTTCGCGCGCCAACATCTATGCGCGTGACCACCACACGTGCCAGTACTGCGGCCATGGGTTCCCGACCGGAGAGCTGACGTTCGACCACGTGGTCCCGGTCGCGCAAGCCGGCCGCAAGGACTGGGAGAACATCGTCACCTGTTGCGTGAGCTGCAACCGGCGGAAGGGCGGCCGCACGCCCGAGCAGGCCGGGATGAAGCTCGTCCGTCATCCACGGCGACCGGACAAGGCACCGGCGCTGGCGATCCGGATCACGTTCGGTCTCCGCAACGCGCCTGAGAGCTGGCGCGACTACGTCTACTGGAACGTCGAGCTCGAAGAGTAAGATGAGGACTCTCGGAGTCCGGGGACTCTGGGAGTCCTAGATGTCTCACGTGATCTCGGCCATTCGCCCGGCGTGGGTCGTGCCCGGCGGCCGGGTCGTGATCGACGGCACGCATTTTCCGGTCCTGCCTGACGGCCCGCCGCATGTGCTGGTCGGCTCACACGACGCGCACGTCGTCGGTGCCTCGCATCGGGCGATTCGCTTCGTCGTGCCCGCGGAGGCCGAAGGCGGCCGGACCGCCGTCCATATCGACGAGCTTCCGGGGGAGCGCGCCGAGCTCGAGATTGCGCGCCTGCTTTCGACCGGGCTGCACCTGGTCGACAGTCCCGCGTTCGATCGCGACGGCCGGCTGTATGTCACGCAGAGCGGCGGGCGCGGCACGAAGGTGCCGGTCCCGCTCTACCGGCTGTCGCGCCGACGGCGTGCGCGAGCCGCTCGCGGTCGAGATCGCGAATCCGACGTCGCTGGCCCTCGGGCCCGACGGCGCGATGTACATCTCGAGCCGCTTCGACGGCCACGTGCATCGGCTCACGGCCGACGATCGCGTCGAGATTTACGCGACGGAGCTCGGCGTGCCGACCGGCCTGGCGTTTGCCGCCGACGGCAGCCTCTTCGTGGGCGATCGGTCGGGCGCGATTCTGCGCGTCTCGCCGGAACGCACGGTCGAGACGTTCGCGCAGCTGCCGGCCAGCGTCGCGGCGTTCCACCTGGCGATGGGCCCAGACGGGTGCCTGTATGTCGCGGCGCCGACGTTCGCGACGCACGATCCGATCTACCGCATCACGCCCGAGCGGCTGGTGGATGTCGTGAACGATCAGCTCGGCCGCCCGCAAGGGCTGGCGTTCGACTCGACCGGCAGCCTCTACGCCGTCGACGCGCTCGCCGGCGCAGCCGCCCTCTACAAGATCGATGTGACGTCGGCCAAGCCGCAGGCCGAGCTCGTCCTCACCGCGCCGGCGCTCATCGGCCTCGCGTTCGACCCGGCCGGCGGCATCGTGCTCGCCTCGAACGACAACGTCTGGAAGCTCGACGTTGGGTTGAAACCGAGGACGTAAGGCCGCCGTTGCCTTTGGCCCTGTGCATTGGGCCTCCTGTATGCTCTCGCGATGAATCTGCTGCGCGTGAAGCCGCTCGACGCGATCCTCGGAGACGCCGAGCAGGGCGAACACTCGCTCAAACGCGTGCTCGGCGCTGGCGATCTCGTGATGCTGGCGATTGGCGCCGTGATCGGTGCCGGCATCTTTGGCGCGATCGGGACCGCGGCGGCCGGCCAGATCGGGCCTGATGGACAAGTCATCCGCTACGGCGCCGGCCCGGCGCTGATTTTCTCGTTCATCCTGCTTGGCGGCGCCTGCGCGCTGGCGGCGCTCTGCTACGCCGAGATCGCGTCGATGATTCCGCTCGCCGGCAGCGCCTACACCTATTCCTACGCGACGCTCGGCGAGTTCGTCGCCTGGATCATCGGCTGGGATCTCATCCTCGAGTACGCCGTCGGCAACGTCGCGGTCGCGATCTCCTGGGGCGACTACTTGAAGACGCTGCTTGCCGGCGTCGGGATCGCGCTGCCTGACTGGCTCTCGACCGGCTATCGCACGGCGATCCTCAGCTCGAACCCCGACGTCCAGAATCTGGTCAACACGGCGCCGAACGTGATGGGCATTCCCATTCTCGTCAATATCCCGGCGTTTCTCGTCGTGATGGCCGTGACGTGGCTGCTGCTGCGCGGCGCGCGCGAGAGCTCGACCGCGAACCGGGTCATGGTCGTCGTCAAGCTGCTGGCGCTGGCGCTCTTCATCGGCGTCGGGCTGATGAACCTCCATCCGGAGTACTACACGCCGTTCGCGCCGAACGGGTTCACCGGCATCCACCAGGGCGCGGCGATCGTCTTCTTCGCCTACATCGGCTTCGACGCCATCTCGACCGCGGCCGAAGAGACCAAGGATCCGCAGCGCAACCTGCCCATTGGCATCCTCGGCGGCCTCGCCATCTGCACCGCTATCTACGTCGTCGTCGGCTTCGTGCTGGCGGGGATGGTGCCGTGGAAGGATCTCGGCGTCGCCGACCCGTTGGCGCACGCGCTGAACCTCGCTGGCTATCAGGGGGTCGGCTGGATTGTCGCCCTCGGCGCCGTCGTCTCGCTCTCTGCCGTGCTCCTGGTCTTCCAGTACGGCCAGCCGCGGATCTTCTTCGCGATGGCGCGCGACGGCCTGCTCCCGAAGTGGGCAGCCCGCATCGATCCGAAGACGCGGATTCCGTACACGACGACGCTGGTCACGGGCATCGTCGTTGCCTGCGCGTCGGCGATTGGCGATGCGGCCGAGACCTACGATCTCACCAACATCGGGACGCTCTTCGCGTTCATCCTCGTGTGCGCGGGCGTCCTGGTGCTGAGGGTGAAGGACCCGAACCGCCCACGGTCGTTCAAGGTCCCGTTCGTGTGGCTGATCGCGCCGGCCGGGATGGCCGCGTGCGGCTTCGTGATGTTCGGCCTGCCCAAGCAGGCGTGGGAGCGATTCGGCCTGTGGCTGGTGATTGGGCTCGTCCTCTACTTCGCTTACGGGTACAGACACAGCAAGCTCCGGTCCAACGCAACGTAGCGCGGCTCGGGTCGACCGGTGAGCGCATGTGCGGAGCGCAGGGCGGAGGTCGCGCGAATGGGGGTGGGGCCCCATTTCGCAACTAAGGTTGAGAGCCGCGCCGACATGAGTTTTCCACTATCAGGCATCCGCGTCCTCGACCTCACCCGGCTTCTCCCGGGCGCGTTCGCGACGCTGATGCTGGCCGAGCTCGGCGCGGAAGTGATCAAAGTCGAGGATCCGCGCGGCGGCGATCCCATGCGGCAGCTGCCGCCGTTCGTGAACGGGCGCGGCATCTATCACCTGCTTCTGGATCGCGGGAAGAAGAGCATCGCGATCGATCTCAAAGATGGGTCGTCGCGCGCGGCATTCGATCGGCTGATCGCCACCGCTGACGTCGTCGTCGAGAGCTTCCGCCCCGGGACGGCGAAGCGGCTCGGCGTGTCCGCCGGCGACATTCGCGCCGCGCATCCCCGCGCGGTGCACTGCGCCATCACCGGCTACGGCCAGACCGGGCCGTACGCGGAGCGGCCGGGGCACGATCTCAACTACGTCTCGGTCTCCGGTTTTCTCGCCGCCGATCGGCCGGATGTGAAGACGCTGCCGCGGATGTTCATCGCGGACGTCGGCGGCGGCGCGATGTCTGCCGTGATCGGGATCCTGGCGGCGCTGTTCGGCCGCGAGCGCACTGGCGAGGGCGCCTCGATCGACGTGTCGATGCACGAAGCGGCGCTCTATTGGCTGATGGTGCCGGCTGCGCGCGACTTGGTCGACGGCGGCGCGTCAGCGATCGACACGCTGCCGACGTCGGGTGATCACGCCTGCTACAACGTCTACCGCACGAAGGACGGTGAGCACATCGCGCTCGGCGCGCTCGAGCCGAAGTTCTGGCTGGCGTTCTGCGCCGCCGCCGGGCGCCAGGACCTCGGGCCCAGACATCTGACGGACGACGTGGATCAGCGCGCGCTGATCGATGAAGTGCAGCGGATCTTCGCGTCGAAGACGCGCGCCGAGTGGCTGGCGTTGCTCGAGAATCACGACCTCTGCATGACGCCGGTCAACCAGCCGCGTGAGGCGTTCGTCGATCCGCACGTCGTGGCGCGTGGCACGATGATCCGCGGCACCGGCCTGCGCGCGATCCGGCCGCCGTTTGCCAGCGAGGTCGCCGATCTCGGCCCGGCGCCGGCGTTGGGAGCGGACACGGCTGTGTTGCTGACGTAAGCGGACGCGGAAGACGACAGAGTTGCTCACGTAGGGCGGCTCGGGTTGGAAGCCGCTCATGAGCGCGCAGTTTTTGCAACCACACGACGACCGCAATATTGCAGTTTCTGCGATCGCCCCTCAAAAACACGCCAGATTTCCTGCGCCGCTGCGGCACGGCCGTTGCTTGACTCTCGCGTCGAGGACGATGGTATCGTCGTCGTCCTTCGGCGCACGCTCGGGACGACCCTGAGCTCGTCGAAGGGGCGTCGTCCCTGGCGGGGAGTCGCGTATGTGGCAGGCAGCGCTGTCGAAAATCGACGAACGGTTGGGATCACTTCAGGTCGGTCAGGAGCGCTTCGAGGCGGGGCAACAGCGACTTGAACGCGGACAGGGCCGGCTGGAAGAAGGGCAGGCTCGACTGGAAGCGGAGCAGAGCCTGCTCAAAGAAGGGCAGAGCCGGTTCGAAGGAGCGCAGGGCCGGCTCGAAGAAGGGCAGAGCCGGCTCGAGACGCGTCAGGGCCGGCTCGAAGAAGGGCAGAGCCGGCTCGAAACGCGCCAGGGCCAGCTCGAAGAAGGGCAGAGCCGGCTCGAAACGCGCCAGGGCCAGCTCGAAGAAGGGCAGAGCGCGGCTCGAAACGCGCCAGGGCCAGCTCGAAGAAGGGCAGAGCCGGCTCGAAACGCGCCAGGGCCGCTCGAAGAAGGGCAGAGCCGGGCTCGAAACGCGCCAGGGCCAGCTCGAAGAAGGGCAGAGCCGGCTCGAAACGCGCCAGGGCCAGCTCGAAGAAGGGCAGAGCCGGCTCGAAACGCGCCAGGGCCAGCTCGAAGAAGGGCAGAGCCGGCTCGAAACGCGCCAGGGCCGGCTCGAAGAAGGGCAGAGCCGGCTCGAGACGCGTCAGGGCCAGCTCGAAGAAGGGCAGAGCCGGCTCGAAACGCGCCAGGAACGGTTGGAGAGGAGCCAGGAACATCTCCAAGCCGGAGGAGAGCAGCTCGGGGCAGGCCAGGTCCGGCTCGAGGCCGGGCAAGGTCGCCTGGAGGCCAGCCTTCAGCGCCTGGACACCGGGCAGATCGAGCTGGTGAATCGGGTGGACAGAATCGAAGTGTCTCTCGAGGAAATGCGCGACCACATCACACAGATCGCCGAGGGTCACTCCGCGATTCTCGCAGCGACGGAGCGCGCCTTTACCGCATTCAGCGATCGCCTCGACCAACGGCTGTTACCGATCGAAGCGGCGCTGCGGATGATCCGCTAGAATCGTAATACGATCCGCGAGGAGGTTCCGTGCCCCGCACGATCCAACTCCTCGCCTGCCTTCAGTTCCTGATTATCGGTCTTTCGCACTTGGTGCAGCCGCGTGCCTGGGTCGAGTTCTTCATCGCGCTGCGGGCCAAGGGCAACACCGGCGTCTTCGCCAACGCCTTTCTCAGCCTCTGGTTCGGATCCATCATCGTCGTCTTCCACAACGTCTGGACCGGGTGGCCGGTGATCCTGACCGTCATCGGGTGGGCGCAAGTGGTCAAGGCCGCCATCGGCTTCATCCTGCCGCACGTGTCGATGCGGAGCTTCAACCGCGTCTCGCTCGAGAAAGCCTGGGAGTTCCAGGTGGCCGGCGGGATCTTCATCGTCCTCGCAGGGGTGATGGGGTATCTGGTCGTGTACGCGTGAATCGGCCGGCACCTCGCCCTGCGCGGGCACCGCATGCCACCGCACCTCGCACCGCCTTTCGCGCACCGCACCCGACCTAGCACCCAGCACCGTCTGTACGTATACAATCCCCTTCCCCCAGCCTGCCGCCGCCCAATCCTTTCCGCGGGAGGACTCTCATGTCGTGGCTCTTGAAGGGCAATTCCCACACCGATCCTGACGAGCATTTTGTCGGCACCAAAGACGAGCAACCGCTCGTCATCCGCACGAATGAAGTTGAAGCCGCGCGCGTCGATATCAACGGGCGCGTCGGCATCGGCACCACGACGCCGCAGAACAGCCTGCATGTGGGCAACGGCACCACGTCAATCACGCCCAATCGCGTCAACGTCGTGGTCGCCAGCACTCAGGTGAACGCCGGCGTCGCGATCGCGCAGAAAGACGGTGTCAATGTGCTCCTGCAGTCGTCCGGAGCCGGCGGCTACATCGGCACGACGTCTTCGCATCCGCTGATCCTGCGCACCGGCGATCTGGATCGCGTCGTCGTCAAGACCGACGGCGATGTGCACGTCGGTCAGGGCGCGACGTCGATCGCCGCCAGCCGCGTGAATGTCGTGTTCGCCACGACGGAAGGCGACGCCGGCATCGCGATCGCGCAGAACAGCGGCGTCAACGTGTTGCTGCAGGCCTCCGGCGCCGGCGGCTTCATCGGGACCACGTCGAATCATCCGCTCGTCCTTCGCACCAACGATCAGGATCGCGTCGTCGTCCGGACCAACGGCGACGTCCAGGTGGGGCCGGGCTCGACGACGATCGCGGCGAGCCGCGTGAACGCCGTGTTCGCCACGACCGAGGCCGACGCCGGTATCGCGATCGCGCAGAACAGCGGCGTCAACGTGCTGGTCCAGGCGTCGGGCGCGGGCGCGTTCATCGGCACGACGTCGAATCACCCGGTCGTGTTCCGCACCAACGATCAGGATCGGGTCACCATCGACACGTCCGGCAACCTGCGCGTCACCGGCGACGTGATTCTGACCAACGCCGACTGCGCTGAAGACTTCGACGTCGCGCCGAGTCCGCCGTCGTCGATCCCGGCACGGTGATGGTGCTCGGCGAAGAGGGGCGGCTCGAGCACAGCCAGCGTGCCTACGATCGCCGCGTCGCCGGCGTGATTTCCGGCGCCGGCAGCTATCGGCCGGCGATCGTGCTCGACCGCCAGGCGCCAGCGAGCGATCGCAAGGCGATCGCGCTGGTCGGAAAGGTCTACTGCAAAGTCGATGCGACCGACGGCGCCGATCGAGATCGGCGATCTCCTGACGACCTCGGCGACACCGGGGCACGCGATGAAGGCGACCGATCCGCACAAGGCGTTCGGCGCCGTGATCGGCAAGGCGCTTCGGCCGCTCGATCGCGGACAGGGACTGATTCCCGTCCTGATCGCGCTGCAGTAGGGGAGCTGCGCATGGCGCTCAGTCTGCGCACCGTCGCCCAGTCGTGCCTCGGCCTCACGCCGCCGTTCTCGGTGAACTCCGACGTGTACGGCTACATCTTCCGCGGGACCGACGGCTCGCTGTTCGGGCCGCTCGTTGCGAGCGACATCCTGCCGGGCACCAACACTCCGACCGAACGATCGCTGACGCGTCACCTCCAGACGATCTCCGGCCGCGCCACCGATCTCGTCCCGATCTTCGTCGGGCACGTGAATGACTTCTCCGGCGCCTTCAGCCTCGACGACGCGTTGAAGGTGCAGTACGCGATCCAGGTGATGCGTGACATCTACGCGCAGCAGAACTTCGGCGTCCGCCGCCTCAACTGGCAGCACATCCCCCAGGCTGACGTCGGCGGCTACGCGGACATTCTCAACCGCGCCGAGGCGGAGGACCTCACCGACGACTGGTCTGGTCCGGCCGGCGGCATCGACGTCTTTTTCGTGCAGTCGATTGGCGACGCCGGACGGCTGGTCCAACGTCGATGGGCCCTGCGACAAGGACTCGAGCGACGATCTCACCGGCGCCGTCCTCGAAGTCGTCGTTCTCCCGGCGGATCACCGGCATTCTGCTCGCCCATGAAGTCGGTCACTATCTCCGTCTCGAGCACTTCACCACGATCACCAACGTGATGGGCGTCGACTCGGACGGCGACGGCATCGGCGAGATCGACAACACCAGCACCGGCCTCACGGCCGCTCAAGGGACGACAATGAGCGGCCATTGTTCGGTCAACGGGCCCTGCTAGGAGCGGATCATGCCTTCGATATTCGTGCAGTCGTTGACGCCCAAGCTGCGACGGCTGCTCTCGGCCGACGCCCGCGCCCGGTCCGCCGTCGAGGCGCTGACGCCGGAGGAACTGACGGCGCTGACGGCTGCCGCGCGAAGCGATCGCGAGGCCGACGTGGTCTCGCGTCGCATCGCGCGATTGGCCTGTTGGCGCTGGCGGCTCGTCCGGAGGTCGCGATGCCCGTACTCGTCGCGATCGCGCAGGACCGGTCAGCTCGGGCCACCAATCGCGTCGCCGCGCTCAACGGACTGGCCCGACTGGCGTCGCCGGACGCCCAGACGGCGCTCGTTGCGCACGCGCGTGACGCCGAGCCGCGGGTGCAGATCGCGGCACTCGCAGCGCTCGGCCAGTTCGCCGATCGTTCGGCACTGAGCGCGCTCGACGCTGTGGACGGACAGGACGAAGCGACGCGCCGACAGCTTGCGCTCACGCGTGCGCTGATCGCGCATCGCGAGGGGCTCGATGGTCCGTTTCTGCCGGAGCGGCAGGGGCAGCGGCGCGACGCCGTGGCGGCGACGCGCATGAGCACGCTGACGCTGGCGATGAAGAGCGCAGAGGCGACGGCGGCCGACCTGGCGAAGCTGACCGGTCCGACGTTCGGCGTCCAGCCGGCCGCCCGCGGCTACGATCTGCAGTGCGGCCGCGCGCGGTGGACGGTGTTCGGCAATGCCGAGCTCGGCCCGGCCATTACTGCCAATCCGCGGCTGTTCGAACGTCCCTGGATTCTCGCGCTTGCCGCGCGCTGGCAGCCGCCTGGCCTCGGTGCCGCCGTGCAATATCTCGTACTGAGCCGTCCGGCCGGACGCGGCGTGCGGCTCGACGTCGTGAGAAGCGACGGGGAAGTCGTGTACACGGGCACCGCTGAAGCGGCCGGCGTTGGACGGCACTGTCGTTCACCATCGCCGACGTCGATCGACCGGCCACCGCGCCGACGACGTTCTCCGGCGTGCTCGACGCCAACGACGTGCGGCTGGACGTCGCCATCCTCCACGACCAGCGCGTCGGCACGCGGCGGACGCAGCCGACTCGCCCGTAGCGGCGCCTCGGGCGGCCTCTGAAAAGCTGCAACGCGCGCCAGGCAGCGCGGCGCGATGGTATCGTCCGAAGGTTATGCCGTCGAGCGCGCTCCTCATCCACATCTCCGGGCACGATCGCCCGGGCGTCACGTTTGGCCTGACCTCCATCCTGGCGCGGCATGGCGTGCGTGTGCTCGACATCGGTCAGGCCGTGATTCACGACGCGCTCGCGCTCGGCATGCTCGTCGAATTGCCGGATGAGCTCCGGTCGTCCACGCTGTTCACCGATCTGCTGCTCGAAGCGCACACGCTCGGCGTGCAGATCCGGTTTGCGGCCTCGACCTCGGACGGAGTACAGCCTCTGGGTCCACGCCCAGGCCAAGCGGCGATTCATCGTCACGGTGCTCGGGCCACGGCTCGAGGCGGCAGACATCGCCGCGGTGGCCGGGATCCTCGCCGACGCCGGGCTCAACATCGATCGCATCGACCGGCTGTCGGCGCGCGTGCCGCTCGAGCCCGACGAGCAGATCGCGCCTCGCGTCTGCGTGGAGTTCAGCGCCAGTGCGCCCTCGGCCGACTCGCCGATCGACGAAGACGACGTGCGTACCCGGCTCACGGCGCTGACGGCGCCGGGCACGATCGACGTCGCGTTCCAGCACGAGTCGATCTTCCGCCGCAATCGCCGGCTGGTGGCGTTCGACATGGACTCGACGCTGATCCAGGGCGAAGTGATCGACGAGCTGGCGCGGCTGGCCGGCACGGGCGACGAGGTGCGCGCGATCACCGAGGCGGCGATGCGTGGCGAGCTCGACTTTCAGGAGTCGTTCCGCCGGCGCGTGCAGATGCTCAAGGGCTTGCCCGAGTCGGCGCTGGCTCGGGTCATCGAGGCGATACCCGTCGCCGAGGGCGCCGAACGGCTGATCACGATGCTCCGCCGGCTCGGCTACCGCACGGCGATTCTCTCCGGCGGCTTCACCTTCTTCGGACGCGTCCTCCAGGAGCGCCTCGGCATCGATCGCCTGCACGCCAATACGCTCGTCGTCCGCGACGGCGTCGTCACCGGAGAGATCGAGCCGCCGATCGTGGACGGCGCCCGCAAGGCGGCCCTGCTACAGGAGATCGCAGCGAGCGAGGGACTGAGCCTCGAACAGTGCATCGCGGTCGGCGACGGCGCCAACGATCTGCCGATGTTGCGGCTGGCCGGCCTCGGCATCGCCTTCCGCGCCAAGCCGGTCGTCCGCTCCGGAGCCCGGCAGTCGATCTCGTCTCTTGGGCTCGACGGCATCCTGTATCTCATTGGCGTGCGCGATCGCGAGGCGGGCTGAGGGGCAAGCGCCCGTCTATAAGGGTGGCGTCGATCTCGTCATGGTTGACTGGCACGTTCTTCTCACTTCCAAGGTGGCGCCGACGATGGTAGCGTCGTCGTCAGGAACGGGTCCGGGCTCGGAACAGGCGGATCGAAGTTTCTGCAATGCGTCACCGGCCGTGAGTGTGCAGATTGTGAAATCCCTGCGCTGATTTCGGCCGAATCTGGCGTCTTCGAACCGGCACGCGTCGTGCGATCGCTCCAGTGGGCTGGCGCAGACGTGCCGCCCACGGAGACGAGCGATGACGGCAGGCGTGACGGAGCGGGTGGCCCATCTGGAGGGCCGAGTCCAGGAGCACGTGCGTATGGTCGATGACCTTCGCGAATCGATGGCGAGCCTCGGGCAGCGGATGGACGCCCGGTTCGATAGCCTCGAGCAGCGGCTCGCTGACAGCGAGCGTCATTCGGCGGAGCGATTCGACGCGGCAATGCAGCGATCCGACCAGCGTTTCGATGCGTTGCTCCAGCGGATGGATCAACGATTTGAGAACGTCGAACAGCGAATGGATCGGCGCTTCGACGGCGTCGACCGGCGCTTCGAGGCCATGGATGCCAAGTTCTCGCGACAGTTCTACTGGGTGGTCGGGCTTCAGCTCACCACGCTGACCGCGATTGTCACGGCACTGGTTGCCCGCTGAGGGCGATCGCCGCCTCTCGATTCCCCCACACCACCTGTGCAGGTCGTTGCCTGCAGCCGCTGGCTCCGTACGGAGTCCGCGGTCCCGATCCAGTACACTCGCTGAATGACCACCGCAACGAGCGCACGACCCGGACGCAACGCGCCCTGTCATTGCGGGTCGGGACGCAAGTACAAACAGTGTTGTCTCGAGAAGGACGACGCCGCGGCGATGGCGGCGCGCGCGAAAGCCGCAGCGGAGGTGGTGACGGAGCCGTCCGAATCGACCACGGCCGCGCCCACCCGGCGCCGGACGCCTCGGACCGATCAGCCCTGGCGGGCGAACACGACGCGTGGGTTCGTGCCGCGGGCCCGGACGCCGCGCAAGGTCGGCGGCAGCTGAGCGGCGCCGTCAGCGCGACTCGGGCGGCAGAATGGACGCCAGCGCGTCTTCGAGCGCTCGCCGGAACGCCGGCGGGTCAATCGCGGGGTACCGATACAGCTGGGCGTCAATCTCTTCGTACGCGTCACGAAGCCCCGGCCGCGCTGACCATCCCGCGCGTCAGCATCTCCCGCACGTCGAGCAGATCCTGCGCGTGCCCGCGCTCGATCTTGGCCAACGCCTGGGCCACGAAATCGAAATGGCGGAAGCTGAGCGGACCCTCCTGCGCGATGAACGCGCTGCGATCCTGCCAGCCGTCCGGGACCGGGATGAAGTCGTCGGGCGACGCCAGCTCGACGTTCAGTTGCAGCGACTCTTTCAGCGCGGGGATCGCCCGAAACACACGATCCTGCTCCGGCACCATCTTGAGGTCGACGTCCACGGTCGTGTCGCGCCAGCCGATCAGGACGGCCGTGGCACCCCGGTCAAGTACACCTGGCCGGGCGCCGAGGCGGCGCGGCCCAACTCGCGCATGAACGTGCGAATCCGCGCCGCGTCAGCTAGCGCACGCATGCGAGCGCGCGCTCGAAACTGACGAGCCGGCGAATGAGCGCGTTGTAGCGCGCGTGCGCCGAGTCAGCGCCGTCCTCAGCGAGACGCGCATAGAGGCGATGCTCGGGCCGGTCGGGCCCGGCGGGGACGTCCAGGCCGAGAGCGATGAGTCGTGGCGCACCAATCGCGACCAGAAGCGCGTGCACCGTGTCGCGTCCCGCCCGCAGGTCCGCCAGGCCGCGCTGGATCAAATCGGCGCCGGGCAGTGTGGCAGGAATGGTCACGGCCTCGATTATCGCACCGCCGCCACGCTCGCCGCGCGCTAGCGGCGAGCAAACGCGGCGCTGGGGCGCCGCCGGGAGGCTCGGCCGATCGGCGAGCATGTCGAGGAGCCGCGCCGGTTGGCCCCGCGGGATCGTGTCGAGCAGCACGTCCCATTCGCGCAGAAGGGCGCGCATGTCCGCGCGCGAGCGCCAGGAGCTCCGCCACGCGGCGGTCAACGTCGCGCAAGCGCTCGCCGACGAGGGCCCGAACGCGCCGACAAGGCGGATCGCCGCGCTCGCGCAGTCGCAACACGCTCGCGAGCTCGCGCAGCGAGAACCCGACCACCAGCGCCCGCTGAATCACGCGCACACGATCGACGAGCGCCGGTGGATATCGCCGGTAGCCCGACCGCGTACGGGTGACGCCCGGCAGCAGGCCGAGCCGCTCGTAGTGGCGCAGCGTGTCGGTGCTGACGCCCGTGGCGTCGGCCAGGGCCTTCGGGCTCACTTCCGTGGGCTGACCGTCAAGGGATCGCCGGTCTTGTGCTCGGTGATCTGGTACTTCAGAAAGTCGTGGAGTGCCGCGCGGGCGGCAGAGTCGGTCGTGACCACGCGGACGCGGCCGCCGGCCGGCGTCTCGGAGTAGGTATACGTCAGCTTGTCCTTGCGGGCGAGCAGGACGGCGATGCCCGGCACGGACTTCGAGTCGTGAACCAGCATGGGCGCATCGAAATTGCCGTCCTGAAACATCATGGCGATGTGCGGCAGGTGCGATCGAATCGCCGCGAGTTCTTTCGTGTCGGCCGCATCCTTGACCCGGACTTCAATCATCCCGCCGTCGTCGTACAGATAGAAGTGGTGCGCGGTCTTGTCCTGATCGAACCCCATCACCTTGGTCCCGCGATCGTTCATGCCCCGATGCGGGTCCTGACCGGCTCCGGCGAGTGTCAGCGCGAGCAGTAGCAGTGCCATGTTTTCTCCCTCCAGCCTACGTTAGCGCCTGGAATCGTTCCAGGGTCAAGCCACGCGTTGTTCCGGACCGCTGCGCTTGTTAGGATAGGAGTTTGGCTTCCGGCTGGATTGCTGTTCGTGGCGCACGGGTCCACAACCTGCGCAATATCGACGTCGATTTACCGCGCGACCGGATGGTGGTCATCACCGGCCTCTCCGGATCGGGCAAGTCGTCGCTGGCCTTCGACACCATCTATGCGGAAGGGCAGCGCCGCTACGTCGAGTCGCTCTCGGCCTACGCGCGGCAGTTCCTCGAGCAGATGGAGAAGCCGGACGTCGACCTGATCGACGGGCTCTCGCCGGCGATTTCCATCGAACAGAAGACCACCGCCTCCAACCCCCGATCGACCGTCGGGACGGTGACCGAGATTCACGACTATCTTCGCCTGCTCTTCGCCAACATCGGCGTCGCGCATTGCCCGAACTGCGACCGCGAGATCACGTCGCAGTCGCTCGAGCGCATCATGGACATGGTGCTGCTCTACCCGCCGGACGAGCGCATCAACGTCCTCGCGCCCGTCGTGCGTGGCCGCAAGGGCGAGTTCAAGCGCGAGCTGGCGGCCCTGCGCGCCCGCGGCTTCACCCGCGCGCGGATCGACGGCGACTTCGTCGCGCTCGACGGCGACGAGATCAAGCTCGACCGCCGCCGCAACCACACCATTGACGTCCTCGTCGATCGGCTGATCGTCAAGCCGGGGATCGAACGGCGGCTGTCGGATTCGATCGACCTCGCCCTAAAGCTCGCCGACGACATCGTCGTGATCAACACGCTCGAGGGCGGGGATCGCCTGTTCTCGCGGCGGATGGCCTGCCCGACTTGTGGCATCAGCATCCCCGAGATGTCGCCGCGCGCGTTTTCGTTCAACTCGCCGCATGGCGCCTGCGCGAACTGCCAGGGGCTCGGCAGCGTGTTCGACTTCGACCCCGCGCGCATCGTGACCGACGACACCCTGACGCTTGCCGCCGGCGCGATCGGCCCGTGGGCGAAGGGCGATCAGCGGCTGATTACCGAGATGCTCGAAGGACTGCAGCGGACCTTCGGCATCGATCCGGCGATGCCGTTCGGAAAGCTGCCGAAGAAGCTGCGCGACATCGTGCTCTTCGGCGCGCCGGGACGCAGGGCCCAGGGCCCACGGCCCAAGGCCAAGGAGAAAACTTCGAAGTTGGCGCGCAGCGCCAAGGTCCGTGCGCCCAGGGATCCGTTCGGCGCCGACTTCGAAGGCGTCATCCCCAATTTGCGCCGGCGGTTCGACGATGGGACGTGGACCGATCAGGAAGCGCTCGAGCCGTTCCGCGGGCTGCAGCCCTGTCCGATCTGCGAAGGCGGGCGGTTGCGCGCCGAGAGCCGGGCCGTCCGGGTGAAGGGCCGCCGGATCACCGAGTACGTGGACCTGCCGCTCTCCGAGGTGCTCCCCGTCGTCGAGGCGCTCGATCTCTCCGATCGCGAGCGGCTGGTCGCCGAGCGCGTCGCCCGCGAGATCCGCGATCGGCTTCGCTTTCTCATCGACGTCGGCGTCGGCTACCTCACGCTCGGCCGCAGCGCCGCGACGCTCTCGGGCGGAGAAGGACAGCGGATCCGCCTCGCCACCCAGATTGGCTCGCAGCTCACCGGCGTGCTCTACGTGCTCGACGAGCCGTCGATTGGCCTCCATCAGCGCGACAACCGGCGGCTGCTCGGCACGCTCGGCAAGCTGCGCAATCTCGGCAACACCGTGCTGGTCGTCGAGCACGACGAAGAGACCGTGCGCACGGCCGACTACTTGATCGACCTCGGGCCGGGCGCCGGCGAACACGGCGGCCACGTGATGTTCCAGGGGCGGCCGCAACAGTTGCTGTCGGCGCCAGGCGAGTCGCTCACCGGGCAGTACCTGGCGGGGCTGAAGAGAATTGAGATTCCGGCCGTGCGCCGCCCGCCCACGCGCGGGGAGATCGTGGTCAAGGGCGCGCGCGCCAATAACCTCAAGAACATCGACGTCGCGTTTCCGCTCGGCACGTTCATCGCCGTGACCGGCGTGAGCGGGTCGGGCAAGTCCACGCTCGTCAACGAGATCCTCTATCGGGCGCTCGCCCGCGTGCTCTATCGGGCGATGGACGAGCCGGGGCCGCACGCCGCCATCGAGGGCATGCCGCTGGTGGACAAGGTCATCCAGATCGACCAGTCGCCGATCGGCCGCACCCCACGGTCCAATCCGGCCACCTACACGGGCCTGTTCACGTTCATTCGCGAGCTCTTCGCCATGCTGCCCGAGGCGAGGGCGCGCGGCTACAAGGCCGGGCGCTTTTCGTTCAACGTGAAGGGCGGCCGCTGCGAGACGTGCCAGGGCGACGGCGTGATCGCCATCGAGATGCACTTCCTGCCAAACGTGTACGTGACGTGCGAAGAGTGCAAGGGCCGCCGCTACAACCGCGAGACGCTCGAGATCAAGTACCGCGGCAAGTCGATCGCCGAGATGCTCGACATGACGGTGGAGCAGGCGCTCGAGCTGGTCGAGAACTTCCCGCCGATTGCCTGGAAACTGCGCATGCTGAAGGAGGTCGGCCTCGGCTATATCAAGCTGGGACAGTCGGCCACGACCCTGTCGGGCGGCGAAGCGCAGCGCGTCAAGCTCGCGCGCGAGCTCGCCCGTCGTGGCACCGGCCGGACGCTCTACATCCTCGACGAGCCGACCACGGGCCTCCATTTCGAGGACGTACGGCGCCTGCTCGAGGTCCTGGGCAAACTCGTGGATCAGGGCAACACGATCGTCGTGATCGAGCACAATCTCGACGTCATCAAATCGGCCGACTGGGTCATCGATCTGGGTCCGGAGGGCGGGGCGCAAGGCGGCCGGGTCGTTGCCATCGGGCCACCGGATGTCGTCGCCAGGGAGCCCAAATCGGCCACGGCGCCGTTTCTGGCCGTTAGTCTGGGACTCGCCAGCCGGCCGGCGATCGCGGGCTCCTGACAACCCTGTGTGGTCTTGATGACACGAGGGGATCGGCCAAACCGTGGTTCAATTGACACACCTGTCAGAACACCCGATCGGATCGGCCGGTCGATTTCACCTGATAAAGACTGTAGAAGTAAGGCTTTAGATAGTGTTACAGTCTCGTTCCGGCTGTTGGCAGTCCGCTTGCTACAGGCAGGGCGGCTGTTCGAGTCGAGATGACGTCGCAACGCACACTTCGCCGAGTTGTTCCCTGCGCCGGAATTGGTCTTCATTCCGGTCGCAAAGTGAATTTATCGCTCCGCCCGGCTCCAGCCGACTACGGTATTCGCTTCAAGCGCGTCGACCTTGGCGGCGTCGAGATTCCAGCGCACGTGACCCATCTGGGCGGCCGGCAGCAACTGCAGACGGGACTCGCCGTCGGCCAGGCGTCGGTCGAAACGGTCGAGCACCTGCTTGCGGCCCTGAGCGCCCTGGGGGTCGACAACGCGCTCATCGAGCTCAACCACCCCGAAGTGCCGATCATGGACGGCAGCTCCGCCCCCTGGGTCTACCTGATTCAGGACGCGGGCGTGAAGGACCTCGGTGTGCCGCGCAAGACGATCCAGATCCTTCGTCAGATCCAGATTCAGCAGGGCGACAAGCGCATCGCGCTCTTCCCGGCCGATCGTTTCCGCGTCACCTACACGATCAGCTTCGACCACCCGCTCCTCCGTCACCAGCAGAAGACGATGGACATGGATGAGCAGGCGTTCGTGGACGAGATCGCGCCGGCGCGGACGTTCGGGTTCCTGAAGGAAGTCGAGATGCTCCGCCAGAAGGGCCTGGCGCTCGGCGGCTCGCTCGAGAACGCGATCGTGCTCGGCGAGACCGGCGTCCTCAACCCGCTGCGGTTCGAGGACGAGTTCGTCCGCCACAAGATTCTCGACGTGATCGGCGACCTCGCCCTCGTCGGCCACGCGATCCAGGGCCACGTCGTCGTCCATCGCGGCGGCCACGCCCTGCACACGGCGTTCGCGTGCGAAGTGCTGCGTCAGCGCGACGCCTGGCAGTTTGTCGACGCCCCGGCCGAGACCAGCCGCGTCCGCGGCGGCGCCCGCGTTCCGGCGCGGCAACTGGCGCACTGATTACCGGCGCCTGACGTGAACTTACTGGCGCGGGGCCCCACCCCGCGCCTCGGGCCCGCGCCACAAACCGGCGCGGGGTATCCACTTGTTCTTGTTCTTCTCCGTGCCCTCTAGGTCTTCTCCGTGCCCTCGTTCTTCCCCGTGTCCTCGTTCTCTCGTGACTCGCTCACGAGCTTCCATCATCCGCTCGTTTTCGAATCGGTTGAAGCTCATGAACAGGCTTTCCCTGAGGTAGGTCCGCAGGTCGGCCTCGGACATCTGGCCGATGAGGTGATCGAACTCGCGTTGCACGTCCTCGAAGCCGTATTCCAGCTCCCGTGTCCGTACGAGGTCGCGCGAGACGGTTTCGATCACGGCGAGCACGTCGCCGTCGAGGTCGACCGGCGTCCCGGCCGTCGTCTTGATCGTGCGCATACTAGCCTCCGAAGCTCGCGAGGGCCGAGGCTTCGTCGCCGTGGACCTCGAGGAAGTTGTGTGCGCCCGTCATCGTCAGCATCGTCTCGACGCGCTTCTGGACGCCCGAGAGTTTGAGCGCGCCCCCGGCGGCCTGTGCCTGGCGATAGAGATCCATCAGGCAGCCGATAGTGGCGCTGTCAACGTAGCCGACGGGCGAGAGGTCGACGAGGATCTTCTTCTCGCCGGCGCCAATGAAGTTCGTTGCGGTCGTGGCGAAGTCGGACAGGATCGGATACGTCATCCGCGGCTCGTTCACGCGGATGATCGCCACTTCGCCGATATGAGAGGTCGTGACGTTCATTCGGGTCCTCCACGCGAACCCGGCCGGACTGCCGGGCTCCGAGACTGAAGACGACGGAGCTGGCGGGCGAGCTCGAGCCGGCCGCGATTGATCCGCGACTTGACGGTGCCTTCCGGCAGCCCGAGCTGGTCCGCGATCTCCTGATACGAAAACTCCTGCAGGTCGCGCAGCATGACCGCCTGCTTCAGCGCCGGGGGCAGCGACGACAGCGCCTCGCGGATCAGGTGCCGGAGGTCGATCTGCTCCAGCTCGCCGTGCGGGCCGCGCTCGCGTGAGACCGGCATCAGGTCCGCCGCGTCCACCTCCCGCGCCATCGTCTCACGCTCCTTGCGGACGCTGCGGTAGTGGTCGATGCAGAGGTTGCGGCTGATGCTGATCAGCCAGGTCTGAAAATTCGCCCGCCGGTCGAACGTATGGAGGGCCTTGAAGATCTTGAGGAAGATGTCCTGCGTCAGGTCCTCGGCCTCGTCGTGCCGGCCGACGAACTTGTATGCGAGGTTGAACACCTTCCGCCAATGCGCCCGGACGATCTCGTCCCACGCCACCTGGTCGCCGGCCAGGCAGCGTTCGATCAGCGCATCGGTCGCGCTGGTCACGGGGACGATGTTGGGATCGGATGACATTGACCGGAAACGGATCATAACAGGCAGAGCGGGGGCGGGTGCTCGGTGCTGGGTGCTAGGTGCCAGGTGCCGGGTGCAAGGAACGTACTGCCGTTCGTCAACTCTTGAGAAGTTGGCCACCGTTAGTCTGTTCCGCGCACCCAGCACGTAGCACCCAGCACGTCCAAGGCGTTGAGCCGCTGGCCCGTTGCCGCGAGGCGAAGTAGAATCCCCGGTTCATGTCCGGGTTTCACACCAAACAGGGCGAGCTTTGTTGCGACGACGTGGCGCTTGGCGAGGTGGCGCGGGCGGTGGGGACGCCGCTGCACGTCTACAGCGGGGCGCTGATGGACGAGCGCTACCGTGCGCTCGATACGGCGTTTGGCGACCGTCCGCACCGGATCCACTACGCGATCAAGGCCAACGCGACGCTGGCCGTCGCCCGCCGCATGCACGGTCTCGGCGCCGGCGCGGACGCCAACTCAGCCGGCGAGATCGAGGTCGCCCTGCGCGCCGGATTCCGGCCGGGCGAGATCGTCTTCACCGGCGTGGGCAAGACGGCGGCCGAGCTCGACTGGGCGGTCGGCCTCGGCCTGGCGGCGATCAACGTCGAGTCGTCCGGGGAGCTGGCGCGCATCGCTGACCTGGCTGCTGCCCGGGGCACTCGGACCCGCGTGGCCGTCCGGATCAACCCCGACGTGGATGCCGGCAGCCATCCGCACATCTCGACCGGCCATGCTGCGACCAAGTTCGGCATGTCGATCGAAGACGGCGCGGCGATGATTCGAGAGATGGCGAAGCGGCCGAGCCTGCAGGTGGTCGGACTGCACGTGCACGTCGGATCCCAGATCACCCGGCCCGAGCCGCTGGGGCGCGCCGCCGAGTCGGTCGCCGATCTCGCGCGGTCGCTCGCCGCCGAGGGGATTCAGCTCGAGCATCTCGATCTGGGTGGCGGACTCGGCATCGCCTATCAGGCGGGACAGACCGTGGTCTCCGTCGAGGCCTATGCGCACGCGCTGCTGTCGGCCACCGAGGGCACCGGGCTGACGCTGGTCCTGGAGCCCGGCCGGTGGATTGTCGGCCCGGCCGGCGTCCTCGTCGCCCAGGTCGTTGATCTCAAACCCCAGCCCGGCGGCCGCTGGTTCGTCGTCATTGACGCCGGCATGACGGATTTGCTCCGGCCGGCGCTGTACGGCGCCTGGCATGGTATCGAGCCGATCGCGCCACGCTCGGGCCCGCCGCTCCACGCCGACGTCGTTGGTCCGGTCTGCGAGACGAGCGACACGCTCGGCCGCGACCGCGAGCTGCCGCCGGTCGAGGTCGGCGATTTCGTCGCCATCCGCGACACCGGCGCGTACGGCGCGGTGATGGCCTCGAACTACAATCGTCGTCTCACCGCAGCGGAAGTGATGGTGGAGGGCGACAGCTGGACCATCGTGCGCCGGCGGCAGACGGTGGACGAGCTCCTGCAGTGGGACGTGTGATGCTGATCGCCTTCGAAGGTCTCGATCAAAGCGGCAAGGAAACGCAGGCGCGCACGCTCCGCGCGCGGCTCGAACAGGACGGGCACAAGGTGCGCTCGCTCTCGTTTCCCGATTACGGCACGCCGATCGGCCGCGAGATTCAGCAGGCGCTCGCCGGCGAACGCGATTTCCCGCCCGACGTCATGCAGCTGCTGTACGTCGCCAACCGCTACGAACACCGGCCGCGTATCGAGCTCTGGCTCGGCGCTGGCGACATCGTCATCTGCGATCGCTACCGCGCGTCGAGCGTCGCCTACGGAGAGGCCCACGGCCTCGATGTCGCCTGGCTGACCGACATCCAGCGGCACCTGCCCGATCCGGCCATCACCATTGTGCTCGACATCGCGCCGGAGACCGCTGCCAAGCGCAAGCAGGCGAACCGCGATCGCTACGAGCGCGACCTCGGGCTGCTCGCCCGCGTTCGCGCGAGTTATCACCGCCAGGCGGCGCAGCCGCACTGGGCACTGGTCGACGCGGATCGCGCCAAGGATGAAGTGGCGCAGGCGGTGGAAGATCTGGTGATCGCTTGCCTGCAACGACATACATCCCAACATAGATGACCGCCCCTGAGGCACGGTCTCGAGATCGCCCGCCGCGTTCCACACCGTCAGAAATGCGCTGAGCGGCTGTAGGATGGACTCGCAGGATACCCTGCGTCTGGAGCACCTCTCATGAAGCGCGTCCTGGTGATGGTTCTTTTGTCGGTCGCCGCCGTTTCCTCTGCCGTGGAAGGGAGACGAAGTGCCGCGCAGGCCACGACGGCGCCGCCCCGGCCGATCCGCGCCCTTTATGTCACCGGTGGCGGATTCCACGACTTCGTGGCCCACGAGAAGATCCTGCCGCCGTTCATCGCGAAGCAGGCCCGGGTCGACTGGACGGTCGATCACACCGCAGGCAAGTCTACCGAGGTGCTGATCGAGCGCCACAAGAACACCGACTGGGCCAAGGAGTTCGACGTCGTCCTCTACAACATGTCGTTCTCATTCGTGGTGGACGTGCCGTGGATCGAGCGCATTACATCTGCGCATCGCGACAGCGGCGTCGGCGCCGTGATCTTGCACGGCGCGGTGCACAGCTACCGCCGGTCCGAGTCGAAGGCCTGGGGCGAGATGATGGGCGCGTTCAGCATGCGGCACGACGCCCAGCGCGCGCTGACGGTCGAGGTCGTCGCCAAGGACTCGCCGATCATGCGCGGCGTGCCCGAGAAGTGGGTGACGATTCCCGAAGAACTGTACGAGCTCGAGCGCGTGTGGCCGGGCATGACGCCACTGGCCCAGGCCTTCAGCGTCGAGTCGAAGAAGACCTATCCGCTGATCTGGACGAACACCCACGGCAAAGCGCGCGTGTTCGTGACGTCGCTCGGGCACAACACCGCGATGATCGAAGACCCCGTCTATCTCGGCCTGGTCACGCGCGGGTTCTTGTGGACAGTGGACAAGCTTCAGAACGACGGCACGCCCGCGGCGGGGTACGCGGTCAGATGACACCGCGCGGGGCGCGCGTCACCGGCAGGTGGCGGTGGCTCCGCTGGGGCGTTCCTGAGAAATGACGCCGGGTTAACATCTCGCCGATGGGGCGACGCCTGATCACGGCAGCGGTCATGCTGCTCCTCTGGCCGGGGGCGCGCGTGCTGGCCCATCCGGTCCCGTTCAGCTACCTCGATCTGCGTCTTCAGTCCGGCGTGATCGAGGGCACGCTCGTCGTGCACGTCCTCGACGTCGCGCACGATCTGACGATCGACCCCGCGGCGCAGCTGCTCGATCCGTCGTCGCCGCGCGTTCGTTCGAGCGCGTCACCCAAGCTCGTCGGCGGCCGGTTGCAGATCGACATCAACGGTCGGGCCGCCGCGTCCATCGAATGGACGCGACTCGAGGTCGTGGCCGAGCGGCAGTCTCTCCGGCTGCATTTCCGCGTCCCATCGGCGGCGCCGGTCGCGTCAACGCGAGTGTCCGGGACGCTGTTTCCGTACGACGCGAACCACCGGACCTTCCTGAACGTCTACGAGGGCGACGCGCTCACGCAGGCGATTCTCGACCGCTCACGGCCCGTCGTTCGAGTACTTCGCCGGCACCCGCCAGGGTGCGTTCGCGGTCGTGCGCAAGTTCCTGCCGTCCGGCGTGCATCACATCCTGATCGGTCCCGATCATCTGCTGTTCCTGATCGGCCTGCTGCTGCTCGGCGGCACGCTCGGCCGGCTGCTGCTGATCGTGACCGGGCTTCACGATGGCGCACAGCATCACGCTGTCGCTGGCGGCGCTCGGCGTCGTCAGTCCGCCCGCCAGCATCATCGAGCCGGCGATCGCGCTCAGCATCGTCTACGTCGGCGTCGACAATCTGCTGGTTCGGAAGGGCCGCGACGTCCGGCCCTGGATCGCGCTCGTCTTCGGCCTCATCCACGGCTTCGGCTTCGCGAACGTGCTGCGCGAGATGGACCTGCCGGCGCGGGCGCTGGGCTGGTCGCTGTTCTCGTTCAACGTCGGCGTCGAGATCGGGCAGTTGCTCGTCGTGATCGCCGCCGCCGGAGCGCTGGCCGGCCATCCGCCGATGGAGTCCCGAGGCTGGCCGGCGCCTCGCCGTCGCCGGCTCGGTCGCCGTCATCGCCGCCGGAGGATTCTGGTTCGTGGAACGTGTATTCTTGTCCGGGGGATTCCGATGAAGCGCGCAGTGGTGCTCGGCACGCTGGTGGCTCGTGGGCGGATTGTCGATTGGCGTCTCGGCCGCGCGCCAGGGCGCACAGGCGCAGACGGTCCAGGTCGAGAAGCTGCACGACAACCTCTTCGTCCTCGCGCGGCGGCGGCGGCAACACGGCCGTGTTCGTCACCGCCGACGGCGATCACGGTCGTGGACTCGAAGAACCCCGGCTGGGGCCAGCCGATCCTCGACAAGATCAAGGAGCTGTCGCCGAAGCCCGTCACGCTCTCTGATCAACACGCACACCCACGGCGATCACGTGAGCGGCAACGTCGAGTTCCCGGCCACGGTCGACGTCGTCGTCGCAGGCGAACACCAAGGCGAACATGGAGAAGATGAAGATCTTCGCCGACAACGCCAATCGCGGCATGGCCAAGCGGACGTTCACGGACCGGATGACGATCGGCAAGGGCGCGGATCAGATCGATCTCTATTACTTCGGCCCCGGCCACACGGACGGCGACGCGTTCGTCGTCTTCCCGGCGCTGCGGACGATGCACGCCGGCGACATCTTCGCGGGCACAAGGGCCTGCCGCTCATCGACGCCGCCAACGGCGGCAGCGTGCTGCACATCGCCAGCACGCTGCAGAAGGCGCACGCCGGCATCAAGGGCGTGGAGACGATCATCAACGGCCACATGCCGACGCAGACCACGTGGGCCGACCTGAAGATGTTCGCGGACTTGAACCAGGACTTCCTGACCTGGGCGCAGGCGGAGCTCAAGGCCGGCAAGACGCCCGAGGCCGCGGCGCCGGGATGGGTCGATGCCGCGAGAAGTACGTCAAGGCCGGTTACGCGGCGGCCGCGCCAACGATGTTCGGTGGCTGGTCGGTCGCCTGCAGCGCCTGCAGGAAGAAATGACGAAGAAGTAGCCGCGCGGACCGACGGCCCCGGCTTACGCCATCGGGTTGAGGACGCGGACGGCCAGTCCGCGAAAGTCGCGCACGTTGCGGGTCACGATCGTGAGGTCGTGCACGCGGGCCGTCGCGGCCAGCAGGGCATCCACGACCGGCACCGTGCGACCCGCCCGGATCCGGCCCCATTCTTCAGCGACCGTGCCGTCGATGGACAGCAGCCGATCTTCGTAGTACTGCGTCAGCCCCTGCACCCACCGATCGAGCGAGCCGGCCCATCGCGGATCGGTGCGCCGTGCCTGCTCGATGCCCTGGCGGATCTCTCCGACCGTGACCACGCTCATGAACAACGATCTCGCCGGCTGCTCGTCGAACCAGGCGAGCAGGCCGGCATGCGTCTTCGCCCCCTTGCGGAGCTCGGAGACGATGTTGGTGTCGAGCAGGAAGCTCACAGGGTCACGCGACGGCCGCGGTCCCTGGCACGCGTCAGCCTCAGCGGCGGCGCCTCAGGCACCGCTCTGAGAAACGCTTTGAAATCCTGCGCGGCAGGTCCGAGGAGGACGTGCTCGAGGATCTCGCGATGCTCGGCTTCGGCCGAGCGTCCCCGGCCGGCCGCCCGCGTCTTGAGTGCAGCGACTACGCGGGGATGCAGGTTCCTGACGATCAACTGCGGCATGATAGCAATGATAGCACCTCCGGGATTGAACGGCCAACTACTCGTGATCCGATCCCGAGCCGGCGGCGACGGCGCGCGCGACCGTCAAGACTCGAACGCTCTTGACCCCGGCGGCTCTCAGGACCCGCGCGCACTCCGCCATCGTCGCGCCCGTCGTCATCACGTCGTCCACGAGCACGACGGTGGCCGAGCGAAGGTGGCGACGGGCAGGCCAGCCGCGCCACCGCGCGAGGGCAAAGGAGCCGCGCACGTTGGCGTGCCGGCGAGCGGCCGGCAACCCGGCCTGCGGCGGCCCGTGCCGGCAACGCCGCAGCACACGCCAGACTGGGAGCCCGAGCGCCCGGGCCAGATCGTCCGACTGGTTGAAACCGCGCTGCCAGGCGCGCAGCGGATGCAACGGCACCGGGATCACGGCGTCCGCGCCGGCAAGAATGTCGGGGCCGGCCCGCACCATGAGCGCGCCGAGCGGCGCAGCCAGGAGCCGCCGCCGGCCGTACTTGAACACGTGAATGATCTGCCGCAGCGACCCGTCGTACCGGCCCGCGCTCCGCGCCAACGAGAAGATCGGGGGCTGCCGCCGGCAGCGCGCGCACAACGGGTCGGCCGCGCGCCACGCGGCGAGCGCATCGCCGCACCGGACGCAACAGGGCGGCGTCAGCCGCGCCACCGCGCGCCAACACGTGTCGCACACCGGACTCGCCAGTGGACGGTCGAGCACTGCCGCGCACGCGGCGCAGAGTGGCTCGAGAAAGATGCGAACGAGCGTGTTGGCTGCCGTGACGAGCATGACGCCGGCCGCGCATCAGGAGTGCAAGCCCGGGGCCAGGATCAGTCGCGAAAACGGCGGGAATTCAGCGAGGCATTGCAGAAACTGCGATCGGTGAGGCGACGGGGGATTGCGGGAAGTGCGTACTCGGAACCTACGGAACCCCGGAACCAGGCTGCACTTCAATCTTCTCCGCATCCCCCCACAGGCGCTCGAGCCCGTAGAACTCGCGCGGGCGCGGCAGAAACACGTGGAAGATGAAGTCGAAGTAGTCGATCAGGATCCACTCGCCGCGGTCGTAGCCTTCCATCAGCGCCGGCTTCGCGCCGGTCTTGCCGATCGCGTCCTTGACCGCGTCCGCGATCGCCTGCACCTGGCGGACGTTCGTGCCGGTACACACCACGAAGAAGTCGGTGAATGCTGAACCCTTCGACAGGTCGAGGACGATGACGTCGAGGGCTTTCTTGTCGAGGGCAGCGGCGATGCCGGCCGTAAGTTCCTTCGAGAGGCGTGGGACAGCGGGGCGTTTGCGGGCGCGTGGGGCCGTCTTCTTCATGCGAGTCCTTCTTCGGACGAAGTCAAATACAGTCGGTGCTGCCGGATGTAAGCGGCCACGACGTCCGGGATCAGTCCGTCCACCGGCGATCCGGCGGCAAGACGCCGGCGAACGTCTGTCGACGACACTGGCGCCGTGGGAGCGTCCACTAGAACAATCGCGGGTCGAGTGGGCAGCGGCGCGGAGACGTCAATCATGCGATCGGCCAGTGACGGCAGCATGTCGCGCAGCGCCGGCGCCGGCGACCCAGGGCGGGAAACGACCACGAAGTGGCAGCGATCCAGAAGTTGAGGATAGCGCATCCAGGTCTCGATCTCACGAAAGGCGTCGGCCCCGGTGATGAGGAACATGTTGGACAGGTCTTCCCCCCGAGCGGTCAGCCGATCGAGCGTCAGTGACGTGTAGGACGGGCCGTCGCTGTCCAGCTCGATGTCCGATGCCACGAGCGCGGGGTGGTTCGCGATGGCCAGCGTCACCATCGCGAAGCGGTGGGCCGCCGAGACGTGCGGCGCCCCTCTGTGCGGCGGAATCCGGGCCGGGACGAGCAGCACCCGCTCGAGTCCGAGGGCGCGGCGGGCGGCCTCCGCGACGTCGAGGTGGCCCAGGTGGATGGGGTCGAACGTGCCGCCGAGCAGGCCGCAGCGGGTCACGCGGCCGGCGGCTCCGTCTGTGAGGCGACCTGTTTCCACATCGCCTCGAGCAGCTTGGGCAGCCCTTCGCCCGTGGCCGCGGAGATGCGGTAGAGCGGCACCTTCAGCTTCTTCAAATGCTTCTCGATCTTCTTCAGCCGCTCCGGCTCGTCGAGCGCATCGATCTTGTTCGCGACCGCGATGCGCGGCTTGTCCGCCAGCGCCACCGCGGTGTCGTCGCCGGCGCCGGCGAATTGTTCGAGCTCACGCACGATCACGTCGAAGTCTTCGACCGGATCGCGCCCCGTGCTCGACGACACGTCGATCACGTGGACCAGCACCTTCGTCCGTTCGAGGTGCGCGAGGAACTTCGTCCCCAGGCCATGACCTTGATGCGCGCCTTCGATCAGGCCCGGCACGTCGGCGACGACAAACGAGCGGTCGCCTGAGAGTTTGACGACCCCGAGGTTCGGTGTGAGCGTCGTGAACGGGTAATCGGCGATCTTCGGACGCGCCTCGGAGATCCGCGAGATCAGCGTGCTCTTGCCGGCGTTGGGAAAGCCGACGAGTCCGACGTCCGCCAGCAGCTTGAGTCGAAGGCGGAGTTTTCGCTGCTCGCCGGGCCGCCCCGGTTCGACACGGCGCGGCGCCCGATTGGTCGAGGTCGCAAACGCCGCGTTGCCGCGGCCACCGTCTCCACCGCGCGCGATCAGCACCCGCTCACCGGGCGTCGTCAGATCGGCAAGGGGAATCAGCTCGCCCGCTGTGTGGTCGTACGCAACGGTGCCGGGCGGAACCTCGAGAATCAGGTCGTCGCCATCGCTGCCGGTACGATTGGAGCCTTCGCCGTGCTTACCGCGCTCGGCCTTGAACTCCGGGTGGAAACGGAAATTGACGAGCGTGTTGTGGTGCGGGCTCGCGACGAGGTACACCGACCCGCCATGCCCGCCGTCCCCGCCGCTCGGGCCGCCGCGCGGCACGAACTTCTCGCGACGGAAGGCCATGCAGCCATTACCGCCGTCGCCGGCCTGGACGTCGATGTCGACTTCGTCGACAAACAAGGGGAAGACTGGAGCGTCAGTCCGCGATCTTATCCAGCGGGAGAATGTCGATCACACGCCCGTGGCCACCGTGATCGGAGAACTTCACGCGGCCTGGAACTTTGGCAAACAACGTGTCGTCTTTCCCGCGGCCGACGTTCAGTCCCGGCCGGAAGCGGCGGCCGCGCTGACGCACCAGAATCGAGCCGCCGGTGACGATGTTGCCGTCGAAGCGCTTGACGCCGAGCCGCTGCGAGTTGCTGTCGCGTCCGTTCCGTGAGCTGCCTTGACCTTTTTTAGTTGCCATGACACCAGGGCGGGCTGGACCCGCCCCTCCTTAGATGTTGATGCTCGTGACGCGCACGCGCGTCTGCAGCGTCCGATGCCCGCGTGCCTTGCGGTAGTGCTTCCGCCGCTTCATCTTGAACACGCGAATCTTCTTGCCCTTGGTCTGGGCCAGGACCTCGCCCGTCACCGACGCGCCGGCGACGTACGGCGTGCCCGCCACGACCTGACCATCGCCCTGCTCGACGAGCAGAACCTTGTCGAACGTGATTTCCGCGCCCGGCTCGGCCGTCACCTTGTCGACGACCAGCACTGCCCCTGGCGCGACCTTGGCCTGCCGGCCCCCTGCTTCCACAATGGCGAACATGTCAGGATGCTCCGTGATACCGCCGCACGGCGCCCGTCCGGGGCCATGCCAGAACTTACGAGCCTAGCACAGACGGCTTCAGGCCTCAGGCACTAGGCGTCGGGCACTGGACGGTTCTCTGCGGCCCGGGCCGCTCTAGTGCCCAGTAGCCTGCGGCCCGGTGCCAGTGGCCTGAGGCTCGTGGCTTACTTAATGAGGATCCTCGTCCCCCGGATCTTCTGGGTGCTGAGCGTGTTGAGGAAGCCGGGCAGGAGCTTGTCCATCAGCTCGAAATAGGACGAGAGCGCGGGGGTGTTCTGGCCCTCCTGGTAGAGCGCCTCCTCGTGGAACGACTCGGTGTAGAGCTGCTCGCCGGTGCGCCCGTCGATGAAGACGAACTTGGGCGTGAGCGAGTAGCCCTTCATGTTGACGTAGCTCCGGACCTCGCGGTATTCCGGCCGGCCGGCGCTGTCGGTCGTCGTCGCCATCTTCGACGCCATGCCGCTCTTCGTGATCTCCGTGAACAGGATCGAGCCGGTGACGATGAGCGGGGTCTGGTGCTCTTCGCCGAGCTTCTTCCAGTAGTCCTTGTCGGCGAGAATCTTTTCGTATTCGGCCAGGTCCTTGTCGGTCTTGATCCGCGGTTCGTCGCTGCTGTCGGCGGCCGGCGACGGTCCGCCGCGGCGCTTGTCGAATTCGTCGACGAGCGAGATCACATCGGCGTCGATGACCTTGAGGTCGGACTTGGTGCGGAGCTGACTGCGAAGCAGCCGCGCCGTTTCCGTATTGGGATCGAGGCTCTTCGACCCGCCGGCGAGAAATCCGGCGACCAGCACGCGTTGAAACGAGCTGACGTCGAGCTTGGCGTGGATCGGCGTCTCGACCGGGATCTCGTAGAAGCTGACACAGCCGGGGCCAGCGACGGCCACGAGCAGGAAGCTACCGAGCGCGGCGGCGGTTTTGACGGTCATAGATTTCCCTGAAGAGATCGTAGTTGTTGCGGATGAAGTTGTTGTTCGGCTCGAGCGCGATCGCCTTCTCGTACGCATCGCGCGCGTCCGCGAACTGACCGAGCTGCTCGTAGCCGATGCCGAGGTTGTTCCACGCCGCCGCGTACGACGGGTCGATCTGGACCGCCATCCGCCAGCGCAGCGTGGCCTCTTTCCAGAGGCCCTTCTGCGCGACGTCGATACCGAAGCTGACCTGCGCCTTCGCGTCGTCGCGCCGGTCTGCCAACGCCGGTGCCGTCAGGCCAATGACGAGCGCCGTCACGAGGAGAAGTCGGGTGCGCATAGGGTTTTCCAGCCCCCACTATACTGCCGAACCCGTGCTTGGGTACCCCGGGAATCCGTGAGATTTCGGTAGGGCCGGATGGCAGATTCTGCAATCGGGTCGACCGGTGCGAGGTTGCAGAATCTGCCATCGCCTGGCGACCCTCGGGGAATTCGCGGCCATTCAACGTGGCACGGGCAGTGCACAAGCCCTGCCTTTGTGAGCGCCCCCAGCGAGCGCACCAACGACGAACGCCGTCGTCTTCTTGTGACAATTTCGTGCCTGAATGCCGCCGCCGATACGCGGGGCGCCCGGCTGTACAAGGCCCTGGGCTGGCCCGAGCCGGAGCTGGCCGTCCTCCTCGAAATTGCTGACGGCCTCGGCATTCCGGCCGCCCGCCGACGCCACGAGATCTCGCGCGCCCACGAGATTGCGCAAGAGGCGGTATTGCTGGCGGAGCGCCGGGGCATCCACGTGCTCACGTGCCTCGATCCGGATTACCCGCCGCTTCTGCAGACCATCAGCGACCCGCCTATCGTGCTCTGGATGCGCGGCGATCCGGCTGCGCTCTCGGCTCCGGCAGTGGCGGTGGTCGGGGCGCGGGCGGCGACGCCGTCCGGCGTCAACGTCGCGCGGCGGCTGGGCGCCGACCTCGCCGCCGCCGGCCTGGTCGTCGTGAGCGGCCTGGCACGCGGAGTCGACGGCGCGGCGCACGCCGGCGCGCTCGCCGCAGGAGGCCGGTCGGTCGCGGTGCTCGGCTGCGGGGTCGACGTCGCCTATCCCGCCGAGCATGTCGAGCTGGCGCAGGAACTGGTGGCACATGGCGTGGTGGTGAGCGAGCTGCCGCCCGGGAGCCCTCCGCTCGCGCACCATTTCCCACTCCGCAACCGCATCATCAGCGGGCTGGTCCGGGCCGTCGTCGTGATTGAAGCCGGCGAGCGGAGCGGATCGCTCATCACGGCGAGAATGGCGCTCGAGCAAGGACGGGACGTCCTGGCCGTGCCGGGAAGCGTGGCGACCGGCCGCTATCGCGGCAGCCACGCTCTCATAAAGGATGGGGCGCGTCTGGTCGAGACTGTTGAGGACGTCCTCGACGAGCTGAAATGGTCACGCCCGGCGGGTCTCGCCCCGGCCGGATCCGCGGTTGGAATTCCTAACTCATTCATCACAAATGGGTTAGAAGGTAAGATGGCGTCGGGAGAGCCCTACAGCCTCGACGATCTGGCGGCCGCCACCGGGCGTCCGGCAGCAGTGCTGCTCGCCGAGCTGGCGACCCTTGAATTGGCCGGCCGGGTCTCCCGGCTCCCCGGGGGAGATTTCGTTCGGCTTGACGAACCTGCTAGATATAGAGGTGTAGCGAGAGGCGACAAGCGAGCGAGACATTGGCAAAGGCGCTGGTCGTGGTCGAATCCCCGGCCAAAGCGAAAACCATCAACAAATACCTGGGGCGCGATTTCAAGGTGATCGCGTCTATGGGACACGTCCGCGATCTGCCCAAGAGCAAGCTCGGGGTGGATGTCGACGCCGGCTTCGAGCCCGAATACGTCGTCATCCCGGCCCGCGCGAAGGTGATCAAGGAGCTCAAAGAGGCGGCAAAAGCCGCCGACGAGATTTTCGTGGCGACCGACCCGGACCGCGAGGGCGAGGCGATCGGCTGGCACCTGGCAGAGGAGCTCGGCGCCAAGAACAAAAAAATCCACCGCTTGATGTTCAACGAGATCACCAAGAAGGCGATCCTCGAGGCGATCAAGCATCCCGGCACGATCGACATGCGGATGGTGGACGCGCAACAGGCGCGCCGCGTGCTCGATCGGCTGGTCGGCTACAAGATTAGTCCGATTCTCTGGGACAAAGTGCGCCGCGGCTTGAGTGCCGGGCGCGTGCAGTCCGTCGCACTCAAGCTCATTTGCGACCGCGAGCGCGAGATCGAAGCGTTCGTGCCCGAGGAGTATTGGCACATCACGGCGCGGCTCGCCGCCGAGCTGCCCCCTGAGTTCGACGCGCGGCTGGTCAAGAAGGGCGACGCCGCCGCCAAGGTCACCAACGAGCAAGGCGCCCAGGCCGTCCTCAGGGATCTCGAGCGCGCGACGTTCACCGTCTCCTCCGTGGCGACGAAGGAGCGCAAGAAGCACCCCGCGCCGCCGTTCATCACGAGCAAGCTGCAGCAGTCGTCGCGCTTCCCGGTGAAGAAGACGATGATGGTGGCGCAGCAGTTGTACGAGGGGATCGAGTTGCCCGGGGAAGAGGCGGCGATCGGTCTCATCACCTACATGCGCACCGACTCGGTCCGCGTCGCCGATGAAGCGCTCAATGAGGTGCGCGCGCGGATCACGGCGGACTTTGGCGACGCCTACGTGCCGGAGCAGCCGAACCGCTACAAGATCAAGGCGACGGCGCAGGACGCGCACGAGGCGATTCGGCCGACGTCGATGCAGTACCACCCGGACGACGTGCGGGCGCATCTCACGCCCGATCAGTTCTACCTCTACCGCCTGATTTGGAACAGGTTTGTCGCGTCGCAGATGATGCCCGCGGTGTTCGACGACACCACCGTCGACATCGCCGCGGGGGACTACACGTTCCGGGCCAAGGGCTCGGTGCCGAAGTTTGCCGGGTGGCAGGCCGTCTACGGCGCGTCGACCTCCGAAGCCGACGAGAGCGAACGGCTCGAGCGGCCGACGCCGAAGAAAGACGCCGAGAGCAGCGGGGAAGACGACGAGCCGGCGAGCGGCGTGCTGCCGGTGCTGTCCGAAGGGCAGACGCTCGAGGTCCGTGAGCTCAGGCCGGACCAGAAGTTCACGCAGCCGCCGCCGCGGTTCAACGAAGGGTCGCTGGTCAAGGCGCTCGAGGAAGACGGCATCGGCCGGCCGAGCACCTACGCGTCGATCATCTCGGTGCTGCAGGCGCGCGATTACGTGAACAAGATCGAGGGCCGCTTCCGGCCGACGATCCTCGGCCGCCGGCTCGTCGACAAGCTGCTCCATCCGGTGTTCGACGACATCCTCGACGTCGAGTACACCGCTCGAATGGAAGAGCAGCTCGATGACATCGAGAAGGGCCGAGCGGACTACAAGGAAACGCTGGCGGCTTTCTACAAGAGCTTCGAGAAGGATCTGAAGCGCGCCGCCAAGGAGATGCCGAACTTCAAGGAAGGGCAGCCGACGGTGCCGCCGACGCCGTGCGACAAGTGCGGGCAGGGCGAGATGGTCGAGAAGGCCGGCAAGTTCGGCATCTTCCTCGCCTGCAGCCGCTATCCGGAATGCGACAACACCAAGGAGCTCGAGCCAGCCGACGCGCCGACCGAGGAGCTCGACGAGACGTGTGAAAACTGCGGCCGTCCGATGGTCGTCAAACGCGGCCGCTTCGGGATGTTCCTCGCCTGCACCGGCTATCCCGAGTGCAAGACCACGAGGAAGATCATCACGACCAAGCAGGGCGTGACGGCGGCCAAACCGGATCAGATCCTCGACGAGACGTGCCCGAACTGCGGCAAGAACCTCGTCGTGAAGCAGGGCCGGTTCGGCGAGTTCACCGCCTGCACGGGCTATCCCGAGTGCAAGTACGTCAAGCTGAAGTCGACCGGCGTCAAATGCCCGCTCGACGGCGGCGACATCGTCGAACGCAAATCACGCCGC
Source organism: uncultured Acidobacteriota bacterium (assembly GCA_963816795.1). Classification (GTDB taxonomy): domain Bacteria; phylum Acidobacteriota; class Vicinamibacteria; order Vicinamibacterales; family SCN-69-37; genus CAWFLT01. Next base: position 57,606 of record CAWFLT010000021.1, read on the forward strand.
GGCAAGGTCTTCTACGGCTGCGCCAACTACCCGAAGTGCGAGTTCACGCTCTGGAACCGGCCGGTGCTCGAACCGTGCCCGAAGTGCGGCCGCGAGTTCCTCACCGAGAAGATCACCAAGCGCCACGGCCGCCAACTCCTCTGCAGCAACGAGTCGTGCGACTACGTCAGGAGTGAAGAGCTGGTCGAGGCCTAACCAAGGCACAGGACTCAAGGCCATGGGCCCAGGTCAACTATGATCTGATGGTGGTCCACATCATCGGCGGCGGCCTGGCGGGATCGGAGGCGGCCTGGCAGGCAGCGTCCCTGGGCGTGCCGGTCACCATCTACGAGATGCGGCCGGTGCGACCGACGGCGGTGCACAAGACGGACCGGCTGGCGGAGCTCGTCTGCAGTAATTCCTTCCGCGGCGACAAGCTCGACAACGCCGTCGGGCTCCTGAAAGAAGAGATGCGGCGGCTCGGTTCGCTGGTCATGCTCGTCGCCGACCGCGTGCGGGTGCCGGCTGGCGCGGCGCTCGCGGTGGATCGCGAGCAGTTCGCGGAGGGGATCACCGACGCGCTCGAACGCCATCCGCTCATCACGATCGAGCGGCGCGAACTTCCCGCCATTCCACCACCCGGCGAAATGTCTCCGGTCATCGTCGCGACCGGACCGCTGACGTCCGACGCGCTGTCCGCCGACATCGCGCGCTTCGTCGGCCGCGCGCACCTCGCTTTCTTCGACGCCATCAGCCCGATTGTCCTCGCCGAGTCGATCGACATGACGAAGGTGTTCCGACAATCGCGATGGGATCGCTCTTTGACAAACGAGCGCGCACCAGTCTCCGAAGCGAGGGGACAGGGGTCGCGAAGCGAGCCCTGTCCCCGCTGCCGGTGATTGAGGAAGGATGCCCGGCCGAGAATTCCGGCGACTACCTCAACTGTCCTTTCACCGAGGACGAATACCGCGCGTTTCACGAGGCCGTCGTGACGGCGGAGAAGGCATCGGTGCACGACTTCGACAACACCAAGTTCTTCGAAGGGTGTTTGCCGATCGAAGTGATGGCGCACCGCGGCCGCGACACGCTGCGGTTCGGGCCGATGAAGCCGGCGGGCCTGTGCGATCCCCGGACGGGACGCCGGCCCTATGCGGTGGTGCAGCTCCGGCAAGACAACCTGGCAGGCGAGCACTACAGCCTCGTCGGGTTTCAGACGCAGATCAAGTGGAGCGAGCAGGCACGTGTGCTGCGGATGATTCCGGGGCTCGAGCGCGCGGAGTTCGTCCGGCTCGGCATGATTCATCGCAACACCTACATCAACGGCCCGACGGTGCTGACCGAGACGTGGCAGACGCGGACGCGGCCGGATCTGTTCTTTGCCGGCCAGGTGTCCGGCGTGGAGGGCTACGTCGAGTCGGCGGCCTCGGGTCTCCTGGCTGGGCGCAACGCCGCTCGCCTTGCCGAGGGCCGCGCGCCGCTCGCGATGCCGAGGACGACCGCGATGGGCGCACTGGCCTACTACGTCTCACACGCGGATCCGGCCCATTACGACCCGACGAACATCACGTTCGGGATCCTGCCGCCGCTGGACGCGCCGCCGAAGAGCAAACAGGAGCGTGCCCTGGCCACGAGCGCGCGCGCGCTGGCGGCGCTGGAGATCTATCGACATGAAGCAAATGAAGGGGCTCGCTTCAGCGTCTTCACTGGCTTCATGTCATGAAGACCATCGCCAGTGCTGAAGGATCAGACGCGCCAGTTCCTCACTTTTCTTCGCTACAACCGCAACGTCTCGCCGCACACGTTGCGCGCCTACGACACCGATCTCACTCAGTTTCTGGCGCATCTCGCCGCGCGCGACGGCGTGAAGCCGAGCGAGCTCGCGGTCAGCCGATTCGACGCCGACGGCGTGCGCGGTTTCCTGAAGGAATTGCACGACCGTGGCAACAGTCGCGCCTCGGCCGGAAGGCGGCTGGCGGCGCTCCGCACGTTCTCGCGTTATCTGCTGCGTGAGGAGCTGCTCCTCGAGGATCCGACGGCCCTCGTTGGCGCGCCCCGCAAGGAGCGCACGCTGCCGGCGCACCTGGCGGAGGGCGAGATGGTCGATCTACTCGCCGCACCGGACACCGCGACGCCGCCCGGCCGCCGCGACCGGGCCATTCTCGAGCTCTTCTACGCGTCCGGACTTCGTCTGAGCGAGCTGGTCGGCCTCGATCTCGAGGACGTGAACCTGTCGAGTCGGGTCGTGCGCGTTCGCGGCAAGGGTGGGAAGGAACGGCTGGTCCCCTTCGGGCGATCAGCCGCCGAGGCGGTCCGCGCGATGCTCGCCGATCAGATGAGCCTGGTCCGGACGCCGCCGCCCGAAGTACGGCCGTCGCCGCGGAGCGGCAAGCCGTCGGCCCAGACGAGACGACGGCTGGCGCTCTTCCTCAACCTGCGAGGCGGCCGGCTGACCACCCGCAGTGTCGACCGCATCGTGCGCCGGTACGTCCGGGAGGCCGCCATCGCGCAGGGCATCAGTCCGCACGCCATCCGCCATACGTTTGCGACGCACCTGCTCCAGGCCGGCGCCGACCTGCGCGTCATTCAGGAATTGCTCGGTCACGCGCGTCTCGGCACGACGCAACGTTATACGCACCTCGATGTCGGACGGCTGATGGACGTCTACAAGAAGGCGCATCCGCGCGCCGGCAAGATGAAATGACCGAGACGCTGACGCGCGCGGCCGAGCATGCGCGATCGCCGCTGCCGAGTCGCCCTACGCCATGCTCGGCGCCGCTGCGCGATCAGTGACAGGCAGTGACGCGGGCCAGATACGACTTGAAGATCTGATCGAGCCGCGCGGCGATCCGCGAGCGGTCGTCAGCGTTCTGCATCCTGGCCATCACGCGCTCGCCAATCGGGCTCAACCATCGGCCGTAGGCGTCGATCAGCGCCGTGTCGTTCACCGCGAGCGCCCGCGCAACGTCGGCCTCGCTCTGCGGCGTGATCACTTCCATGCGACCCACGAAGGCGCGCACCACTGCGGCGGGCGTCGGCTGAATCTGCAACGGCAGAATCGCGTCCACGTCCGGCGCCGGCACGAAGTAGAAGATACGCGTGCCGTCGTTGAACCAGTCGTCGCGCCAGGTCTCGATCATCGCCCGCGCTTCCTTCTGGTAGAGACCGGCGCCGACGAGGGTGCGCTCGAGGGCCTGGCGCAGTCCGTCGAGCGAATCCGTCCAGCGTTGGCGCTGCCAGCACGGCCTCGGCTCCGGCTTCCAGCCCGGCGTGCCAGCGGTAGCCGATCCGTCCAGCGTGCCTGGTGTACATGACGACCGCCGGCATGGCGTGCTGGCTGAGATTTCTGACACGAATCGCGCCGGTGGCCTCGAGAATTGTCGCGATCGGCGGCCGGAAGCCGGCGACGCCGCGGTAGAAGAGAAACTTCTCGTCCTGGCCGGCGGCCTGGACGGGTGCGGCGTCAGTTTCGCGCGCGGCGTAGTAATGGCTGCGGCTCTGGTCGCCTGGCAGTACCGGCGCGGCGCCGGGGCGGACGTCGACCCACGGCCAGGAGATTCTGGCCGGAAAGCCTGGCTGGGTCTGCAGGACGTTGGCGTAAGAGGGCGTCTGCAACACGTCGGCGTGCGGGTAGAACTCGGTGAACAGCCCGTGCGGGAAGGTGACCGAGACGCTGGCCCGGGTCGGAGCGTCGGCGTAGAAGTAGAGGACCGGCGTCTCCATTCGCACCGTGCCCTTCAACCCTGAGCGCGCCGTCTCATAGTCGACGAGCGGCCCAGCGTCAGTCGTCAGCCGGACCTTCACCTGTCGGTTCTTGTAGGTCTCGACGAAACAGGGCAGGTCGGTCGGACCGCCGAGCGGGAGCCACTGCATCGCCTGGCCATCAGGCCCGGCGATCGCGGTAAACGTGCCCCACTCGTGGACGGTGAGCGGCGGCGACTGCACGGCCACAGCGACCGGCAAGGCGATGCCGGCGGCGAGCGTGGTGAGGACGACGACGAAGGTCCGGGTGATCGAGGGGACGGACGTCGGCATGGAGAGCCTCCAATCCGGATGGGCGCGTGCTGGCTGGCGTTTGGACGTCCGGGACGGCCGGCCGGCCGGGACGCGCGACACGTCTTCCTCTGCCGTCCGCCGGCGTGACCGCGCCGTTCCAGACTGACGAACCGCGCGCGAGATCTAGCCCGTCATCGCCTCGGCCTGGCCGGGCACCCTCCGGCTGCGTGGGATTTCGATGTGCAGAATCTTGATCTTGTAGTTCATGACCCGCGGGCTGATGCCGAGCAGCTCCGCCGCGTCCTTCTGGATCCAGTTCGACATCTTGAGCGCTTCGACCACGGCCTGCCGCTCGATCTCCTCCAGCGGAATCCCCGTCGGCGGAATCTTGACGACCGTCGCCCGCTCTCCCGGCGACGCCGTCGCTTGCTGTTCGCCGATCTGCAGGTCGCCGACGGCGATCACGGCGGCGTCGGCCAACAGCACGGCGCGCTCGACGACGTTCTCGAGCTCGCGGATGTTCCCGGGCCAGTGATGGCGCATCAGGACTTTGAGCGCTTCCGGATGGACGCCCTCCACCTTCTTGTTCAGCTCGCCGGTGAAACGGCGCACGAAGAAGTCAGTCAGGGCCGGGATGTCGTCCTTGCGATGGCGCAGTGGCGGGGTCTCGACCGAGACGACGTTGAGACGGTAAAAGAGGTCCTCGCGAAAGCGGCCCTGCTGCACGAGCGTGGTGAGGCTGCGGTTGGTCGCCGCGACGATACGGACGTCGACGCGCAGCGTGCGCGTGCCGCCCAGCCGTTCGAACTCATGCTCCTGCAGCACGCGCAGAATCTTCGACTGCGTGCTCTGGCTCATGTCGCCGACTTCGTCGAGGAAGAGCGTGCCGCCGTCGGCCTGCTCGAAACGGCCGATGCGCTGCCTGTCGGCGCTCGTGAACGCGCCCTTTTCGTGTCCGAACAACTCCGACTCGAGCAGGTTCTCGTGCAACGCCGCGCAGTTGACCTTGACGAAGCTGCGATTGGCGCGGTTCGAGTTGTGGTGGATTGCGCCGGCGATCAGCTCCTTGCCGGTGCCTGTTTCGCCGCGGATCAGCACCGTCGAGTTGCTGCGCGCGACCTTCCTGACGATGGTCAGCACCTGCTGGAGCGCGCCGCTGGCGCCCACGATGCGGTCGAAGTCGTAGATGTCCTGTTGCTGGTGGCGCAGGTAGTCGACCTGACACTTGAGACGCCGGTGCTCGATCGCCTTCTCGATCTTGAGCTCCATCTCCTCGATTTCGAACGGCTTCTGCACGAAGTCGAAGGCGCCGATCCTCATCGCTTCCACCGCCGTGTGGATCGATCCGAAGGCCGTCATCAGGATCACCGCCGCAGTCGGCTGAATCGATCGCGTCGTGCGCAGCACGTCCATGCCGTCGGCGCCGCCCATGCGCAGGTCGGTCAGCACGACGTCGAACTGGCTGTGCTGGAGGCGCTCGATGCCGACCGTTCCGCTCGCCGCCTCCTCGACATGGTGTGAGGCATTGGTGAGCGCGCGGACGAGGCCCTTGCGCAGTGAATCGTGATCGTCGACAACCAGGATCCGTCCCATCGTTTCTCTCCCAAGTGGGAAAAACATGTGGTGCGACGTCGCGAGCCCGAGATGAGTGGCGGAATAATTACAGAACGCGAGAACGATTACAAAGATGTAGTACGCCGGTCGTCAGGCGGAGAGGTCGTCGTCAGGCTGGGATTGGAGCGACTCCCATTGATTCATCAGGTCGCCCACCTCCCACATCAGGTGATGGTGCCGATTCACTAAGGATTCTGCCGTCTCCCGGGCGTCGTAGAAACCGGGCGCGGCCATCTTGGTTTCGAGATCGCGAATCTCCTGCTCGCGCTCGGCGATGCGGCCTTCGAGCTCCGCCACCCGCTTGGCGCGCTCGTCGGCGGCGCGCTTTCGGCGCCGAATATCGGCGTCCGCGCGCTTTTTCTCCGCGTACGCCGCGTTGGTGTCGCCGGCCGCCGCCGGTCGGGGTGCCGACACTTTGACCGGTGCGCCGACGGCTGCCGCCGCAGATTTCTTATCTCGCGCGGGCGGCGAGGCCGTGCGCGCCGCCTGGCCAGGCGGCGCCGCGGACCTGGCGGGCGCCGGGCTGTTTGGCGCTGGCGTCGAGGCGCCGGGCATGGCGCCTCGGTTCGACCCTGGCTTGACCGCTGCGGCCTGCCCACGATTCTGCCGGCTCCACAGGAACTGCTCGTAGGTGCCGGGATAGACCTCGATGCTGCCGTGGCCCACCGCCACGATCTTCGTCGCGAGCTTGTCGACGAAATAGCGATCGTGCGAGACGAAAATGAGCGTCCCGCCGAAATCTTCGAGCGCGTCGAGCAAAACGTCCTTCGAATCGAGATCGAGGTGGTTGGTCGGCTCGTCGAGGAGCAGCGTGTTCGCCGGGCGCAGCAGCATGCGCGCGACCGCCAGCCGCGTGCGTTCGCCGCCCGACAGCACGCCGGCCTTCTTGTAGATGTCGTCGCCAGAAAACAGAAAGCCGCCGAGGATGTTCCGGATCATCGGCACCATCCCGACTGGTGAATCGCTCTCCATCGTCTGGTAGACCGTCTTCACGGGATCGAGCCGGCTGGCCTCGTCCTGCGCGAAGTACTGCATGACGACCTGGTGGCCCTCGCGCCGCGTGCCGCGATCGGGCGGCTCACCGCCGGCCAGCAACCGCATCAGGGTCGACTTGCCGGCGCCGTTTGGCGCCACCAGGGCGATCCGATCGCCGCGTTCGATGTGCAGATTGACGCCGTTCAGGACGACGGTGGCCCCGTACGCCTTGCGGATGTCCGTGAGCTCGAGCACCATGCGGCCGCTCTTCGGGCAGCTGGGAAACGTGAAGTGCACCCGCTTGCGCTCGGCCGGCACTTCGATCGGCACGACCCGCTCGAGCATCTTCAGGCGGCTCTGAACCTGCGCCGCTTTGGTCGCCTGGTAGCGGAACCGATCGATGAAGGCGCGCATGCGCGCCACCTCTTCGTCCTGCTCGTGCTTGCGCTGCCGCAGGATCTCGAGCTTCGCGTCGCGTGCGCGGAGATAGCCCGTGTAGCTGCCGGGGTAGTCGTCGATCTTCCGTAGCGAAATCTCCGCGATCCGCGTGACGACCGCGTCGAGGAAGAAGCGATCGTGCGAGACGAGGATGATCGCCTGTGGCGACGACGTCAGGTAGTCCTCGAGCCAGTTGCGGGCGTCGAGATCGAGGTGATTGGTGGGCTCGTCGAGCAGGAGCAGCGACGGCCGGCTCAGCAGGAGCTTCGCCAGCGCGATGCGCATCTGCCATCCGCCGGAAAAGGTCTCGGTCGGCTTCTCGAAGTCGTCCCGGGTGAAGCCCAAGCCCGTCGAGTACCTGGGTCACCCGCAACTCGATGCTGTGGCCCTCTTCGTGCCGGAACTTCTCGGTGAGGTCGTGATATCGCACGAGCAGCGACTCGTGCTCGCCGTCAGGCAGTGCGGGATCGGCGAGCGCATGTTCGATGCGGTCGATCTCGGCGCGCGCTTCGAGCAGCGGACCGAACGCCAGCGAGACTTCATCGACGAGCGTGCGTCCCGCGTGTTCCAGTCCGTCCTGAGGCAGGTAGCCCACGGTCAGCCCGGCCGGCTTGACGATCAGCCCGCTGTCCGGCTCGTCCAGCCCGGCCAGCATGCGCAGCAGCGTCGTCTTGCCGGCGCCGTTCGGACCGGCGAGACCGACGCGGTCGCCGGCGTTCACCTGCCAGGTGACGGCGTCGAGCAGGACGCGCTCGCCGAAAGACTTGGTGAGCGTGGAAAGCTGGATCAAACTTCGACGGCGGGCACCGGCTCGCCGAGGGCGCGCGCGGCGACCGACAGAATGCGCGGCAGCCGGAAGGGCTTCGTCAGGTAGCCGCACACGCCGAGGTTGATCGCCTCGATTGCGTTGGCTTCGTTCGAGTAGCCGGTGACGATGATCACCGACAGCGTCGGGTACATGCGGCGTGCCTCACGGATCACGGCGAGCCCGTCCATGCCGGGCATGCGCAGGTCGGTGAACATGAGGTCGTAGTCGGTGGTCTTGAGGCGCTCGATGGCGGCCAGGCCGTCCTCCGCCGTGTCGACTTCGTAGTCGGCCATACTGAGCGTCTTGGCGATGAGATCCCGCACGGGGGCTTCGTCGTCGACCACGAGCACGCGTGGCCGATCGAGCCCGTCGCGGCTGAGCGCGCCGCGATGTCCGGACAGCCAGGCTTCCACATCTTTCCGTCGGAACCGCCACTGGCGGCCAACGCGCAGGGCAGGGATGCTGCCGCGCTTGATCAGTCGATAGACGGTCCGTGGATTGACCTGAAGGATCTCTTCGACTTCCTCGGTGGTCAAGAATGGGTCTTCACTCATCGGGGAACCAGGGTGCCTGGGCAGTGTACCACTTCCGGCGCGGACGGGGCGGGCCGGAAGTGAAGGCAAAAGGCAAAGGCAGAAGGCAAAAGGCCAAGCTGCAAAAGCGTTAGGATGGTGGCGGGTGGGGCCGTCGGTACAGACTACTGACGAGTACCCCCCGTCTAACCAAACAGAACCCAGGGGCTGGCCCAGGCGTCGCCGGTCCGGGGTTCAAAGACGCCTCGATGACCCGGACCGATGAGGAGCTCGTTGCCCGTGCCAACGCGGGCGATACGGATAGCTTCAACCAGCTGGTGACACGCTGGGAGCGGCCGATTTATGCCTTGGCGTACCGGACGCTGGGGCGGGAAGAAGATGCCAGGGACGTCGTCCAGGAGGCATTTCTTCGGGCGTATCGGGGGCTTCGCGGGTTCAAGGGCGAGGCGAAGTTCTCTTCCTGGCTCTACCGGATCACGCTGAATCTGTGCCGGGATTGGATTCGGCGTGAGCGCCGCGCGCCCGTCGTCCAGGTGCCGGAAGGTGTGGACCCCGTCGACCTGGCAGACGATCGGGTGTCGCCGCAGGAGTCGGTGGAAGATCTGGTGGCGCGGCGCGAGATGTCGCAGGCGGTGTCGCGGGCGATGGCGGACCTGCCCGAGGAGCAGCGGCAGGCGATTCTGCTGAAGGAGTATCACGGCCTGACGTTTCAGGAGATCGCGGACATGCTCGATTGTCCGCTGAGTACGGTAAAAACACGCTTGTATCAGGGGTTGTCGGTCCTTCGCCGGCGTCTGGAGCGTCGGCAGGCCGAGGAAGCGACCCTGAGACGGGCGACGTGGGAGAGTAGTTAGAAACTTCGAACTTCGAAGTTCGAACTTCGAAGTTTCGCAGGTGCCAGCATGTGCGACGAGAGAGAACGACTGATCGGCTTCGTCTACGACGAGTGTGACGCGGGAGAACGGCGCGCCATCGAGGAGCACGTCGACGCGTGCCCGACGTGCCGCACCGAGATCGCGGCGCTGCGCGACGTGCGCGAGGATTTGTTGGCGTGGCGCGTGCCGTTGCACGAGCCCATCTGGCGTCCGCTGCCGGTGGCGGCGGCGCCGAGCGTGCCGTGGTGGCGCCAGGTGCCGGCGTGGGCGCTCGCGGCGGCGGCGTCGGTGATGTTCTTCTCGGGCGTCGCCGGCGGCGCCATCGCGGCGGCGTGGCTGCGGCCTGCGGCGGCGACGGTGTCCGCGCGCGTCGCGGACGACGCGGCCGGTCGTGACCGCGGCCGAGTTGACGCAGACCGAGCAGCGCATCCTGCAGCTCATGCGGCAGGAACTCAGCGGCATCGACCAGCGTGTCCAGCGTGTGCAGTTCTCGGGCGCCGGCGCGCCTCGCGTGATGAACGCCTCGTTGTCGACGGCGCTGGCCGAGCAGGTGCGGGGTCTCGAGATTTCAACCGAGCTGCGCGATCGGGCGCTCCTCGAGGCGATCACGCGCACGTCAAACGACGTCGCTACGGTACGGAAGGGCTTGCGTGACGAGTTGCTCGCCGAGTTGCGCGCGTCGTCCGCGCAGTCGGGCGGCGGCGGATCGCAGCTACAACAAGTAAGCGAGGGAATCAGTGGTGTCACGAAACGTGCTTCTCGGGATGATGCTGGCGGTGGCCACGCCGGCGTTGGCGCAGCAAGCCGGGCCCGAGACGGATCCGGTCGTCAAGGAGCAGGTCAACCGGTTCGAGGAGATCCTGCGGATCGCCATCAAGGACGCGGGCACGCAGCTCGCGCGCCAGGCCGAAGCGATGCAGCCGGCAACGCAGACGAAAGTGCAGATCTCGTTCGGCGCGGCGCCAGTCGTGACCGGGGTCGTGGTTCCCAACGTCGGGCCGGTGTTCGACGTGCAGTTTCCCCCGATTCTGTCGTCCAACCTGGCGCTGCTGAAGATGTGGTCCGAGTTTCCGAAGGCGAGTCAGGGTGGGCAGCAGGTGAGTACGACGCCCGACCGGGTGGCGGCCACGAGGATGCCCAACCCAGATCCGATGGGGCCCGCCGTCGCCTCGTTCGATCCGGTTCGCTCCTACACGAATAGCGCGCGCGAGAAGCTGATCGATTCGCTGCTCGACTGGTCGCACATGCTGCCGCTCAAGCCCGGCGAACAGGTGACCATCGTGGCCAAGGACATGCTCGACGTCCAGCCGACGCAACCGACGGATCTCAGCAGCCGCACGTTCCGGCAGTTGATTCTCTCGATCAAGAGTGAGGATCTGCTCGCGTTCCGTCAGGGCAAGATCACGCGGGACGAGGCGAAACAGAAGATAGTAGACACGCGATTCTGATCTACAATCGCCGGACTCATGGCACGGCGGCTCGTCGGTTTGCTCGTGATTCTGCTTGGCCTGGCGGCGCCAGCTGGGTGCGGGCGCGACATCGAGCTCGACGAGGCGCTGGCGGTCACCGATGTCCTCTCGGGTTACTACGACAATGGCGTCAAGGACGGCAAGACCCACTTCGTCCCCAGCATCACCTTCAGGCTCAAGAACCAGAGCGCACAGACGGTCCCGGACATCGAGCTCGACGTCGCGTTCTGGGCAGACGGCGAAGGATGGCGAAATCGACTCCGTCTCCGTGCGAGCGTTGGCGGACGGTCTCGCTGCCGGCGCGTCCTCTGAGCCGCTGACGATCCGCTCCAAAGTCGGTTTCACCCTCGAAGGCGCACGCGACGACTTCTTCCGCCACAGCCTGTTCAGGGACGTGACGGCCAGGATGTTCGCCAAGCGATCTGGCAGAATCTTTCCCCTCGGCCAATTCAAGATGGATCAGCGGATCATTCCCCACTCCACGAGCGCGCGCGTCCCGTGAGCGCGCCACACGTCAGCTCTTCAACTTCTGCTCCGTCGGCCTCGCTCGAGCGGCGGCTCGGTCCGCTCGATGCGGCCGCCATCGTCGTCTCGAACGTCATCGGCAGCGGCATCTTCTTCGTGCCGATCCTCGTCGCCGGCCTCGTGCCGAGCGGGATCGGCATGTTGGGGCTCTGGCTGCTTGGCGGTGTCCTCGCGTTCGCCGGCGCGATGGCGTACGCCGAGCTCGCGGCGCTGCGCCCTCGCGCCGGTGGCGAGTACGTCTACCTGCGTGACGCCTACGGACCGGTCGCCGCGTTTCTCACCGGCTGGACGTCGTTCGTCGCCGGGTTTTCCGGCGCCATCGCGGCCAGCGCCGTCGGTCTCGCCGAGTACATCGGCCGCTTCGTCCCGGCCGCCGCCAACAAGGCGGCGCTCGTCACCGTCCCGATCCCCTACGTTCCGCTCGTCGTCACGCCGCAAGCGCTCGTGGCGATCACGGCGATCGTCGGCCTCTCGCTGGTCCACATCAGCGGGCTCGGGCCCGGCCGGCTGGTTCACAATTTCCTGGCGACGCTCAAGGTCCTGGCGCTGGTCCTGTTCGTGGCCCTTGGTCTGTCGATCGGGACGGGATCATTCGCCAACTTGTCGGCCACCCACTCCGTGCCGGCGCCGGCGACGGGCTGGCTGGTGGCGCTGATTCCGATCATGTTCAGCTACTCGGGCTGGAATGCCGCGGCCTACGTCGCCGAGGAGATTCGCAATCCCGGCAGGAACGTGCCGATCGCCCTGGCGCTCGGCACCGGCGCCGTCGTCGCTCCTTTACCTCGCGCTCAACGCGCTCTATCTCTACGCGCTGCCGCCGGCCGATCTGGCCGGCCTGCTGAGCGCCGGACAGGGCCTGACGGACGTCGTCGCGCAACGGCTCTTCGGTGGCGTCGCCGGCACGTTGCTGGCGCTCTTGACGATCGTCAGCATCGCCGCGAGCATCAGCGCGATGGTGCTCGCGGGGCCGCGCGTGTACTACGCGATGGCGCGCGACGGCGTCTTCCCGCCGGCCGTCGCCCGCGTGCACCCGCGTTTCCACACGCCGGCGATTGCGATCGCGACGCAGGCCGTCTGGAGCTCGATCCTCGTGCTGTCGGGCACGCTTGCCGGGCTCGTCAACTACACCGGCTTCGCCGTGATGCTGTTCGCTGGCGTCGCGGTCATGGCGGTGTTCGTGCTGCGCTGGCGCGAGCCGAACGTCGCTCGCCCGTTCAGCGCCTGGGGCTATCCCGTCGCACCCGCGATCTTCATCATGGCCAGCCTGTTCATGGTCGGCTACAACCTCTACACCAACCAGTTCGGTGAGCGATGGGGACTCGCGGTCATCGCCGCTGGATTGCCGCTGTACTTTCTCTTCGCGCGAAAGAAGTGATCCCGCGGGGAACGCGGACCTCGAGCGCTCTTCACTCCGGACCTCAGGCGCCTTTCACTCCGGACTTCACGCGCGGTTCACTCCGGACGTCCCGTGCCCTTCATTCCGGACCTCTGTCGCAGCCGGCTGATCCTTCGCCCTGAGCGCCATCGCGGTCCACGCCGCAAGGCCGCCGTCGGTCAGCGTGAACAGCAGGAACGACGCAGGCGAGCCACCGGAGAAATAGGTGAGGATGAACGTCAGGGCGCCAGCGGCTTTGAGGAAGACGCCGAAGATCCAGAGATACGGACGATGGGCGTCGGGATTGAGCAGCGGCTGGTAGTAGCCGACACCGACAGCGACCAGGAACAGGGCAAGAAGCTTGACGAAGATGACGGGCTGCGGAACGGCGACGCCGAACCAGGCGGCCATGCGGTCGGTCGCCACGAGCAGCAGGAGGCCCGTGCCGAGGTCGTAGACGAGCGAAACGCCCGAAACAACCGACCGCAGGCGCCGCGCGGTCACGTCACTTCTTCTTCAAGTTCTTCAAGCTCGCGCGGTGTGTGACCGTTTTGCCCGAATCGACCACGATCTCCTTGCGGTAGGTCTCGTGGCCGTCGGCCCGCAGCTCGAGCGTGTGGCGGCCGCCGTCGAGTTCAAGGTGATCGACTGAACCCGTCGAACTCGTCGACCGTACCGTAGAGCGCGCCGTCGACGTAGACCTTCGCTTCCTTGACGTTCGCCTTCAGGCGGATCGAACCGGTGGTCTTTCGCTCGCGCGGTTCGCTGTATTCGCCACCGCCACCGCCACCACCGCCGCCGTACATGAACGGGTCGTACGCGTAGTAACCCCAGGGGTCGTACCACATGCCGTAGCGGCCCCAGCCCCACATCGTGCCGCGGTAGCGCCACGGGTCGTAGTACACGTAGCCCAGGCCCCAGCCGAACGCCGAGCCGTACCACGGATAGTTGTAGCCCCACGGTCCATAGATCGGGAACGAGACGTAGCCGTCGTGCGCGTAGGTCGGGCGGCTGACGGCATTGCCAACCACTGCGCGGCCACCGCTATCGCGACCAGTGCGTGCCTCTGCGTAGCCGAGTGACGACGTCGACGCACTCTGGCGCGACTCGTTGCTCGAGCGTACGCTCGCGCTTCCGCTCGACGCCAGGCTGCTGCCCGCGACCACGCCACCAGGGGCGACTCGCGACGCGTTGGACGAGCTGCTGCTGGTCGTTCGTGAGCTGGACGGGACGCGACTGTAGGTGCGCGGCGCCGGGTCCCTGGGCGTGCTCGCACTCGGCGACGAACTGCTGCTGGAGCTGCTGGAACCGGAGCTCGAAGACTCGCCGCTCGAGGATCCGGAGGAACTGGAGCCCGAGGATCCGGAGGATCCCGACGAACCGGACGACGTGGATCCGCCACGTGGAACCGCCTGGCCGTTCGCAACCGCTGGTGCTGCGAGCGCGGCGGTCACCATCATTGACAACGCAAGGCGGGTCGACCTGACCATGGCTCGCTCCTGTGATTGATCCGGGGGGCTTCGCCCCCGCGGACCCCCTACGCGCTCACTCGCGGGGCCCCTTGTGCCCCACTCCGTTCGCGCGTGCTCGCTACCGCTCGCCTAAACTGCGGCCGCCGGTTCTGCAACCTTTGTGGTGCAACTTTACTGCCAGTGGGTACGGCCCGGCAATCGGCAATATTCGCCTGACTCCTGGACCCGCGAGAGTTGAAATGTCCTCAGTGCTTGCCCTCCTGAGCGGACGGCACTACGATGCGAATCCCGGCCTTTTTCACGCCGGGGACCCAGCATGACGCTGATCCACGCCACAACCGTCCTTGCCGTCCGCCACCAGGATCACCTCGTCATGGCCAGCGACGGCCAGGTGACCCTCGGGCAAACCGTTGTCAAACATCAGGCCAAGAAGGTCCGGCGCCTGTACCACAACAAGGTCCTGGCGGGATTCGCCGGTTCCGCCGCCGATGGCTTTGCGTTGTTCAGCCGGTTCGAGGCGAAGCTCGAAGAGCATCGGGGCAACCTGGACCGGGCGGCGGTCGAGCTGGCCCGCGACTGGCGGACCGACCGGCTGCTGCGGCGGCTCGAGGCGATGCTGCTCGTCGCCGACACGCGCGTGATGTATCTGGTCTCCGGCACGGGGGACTTGATCGAGCCCGACGACGGCGTGATCGGCATCGGATCTGGCGGTCCGTTTGCGACCGCCGCCGCCCGTGCGCTCGTCAAACACAGTACGCTCGATGCGCGAGCCATCGTCGAGCAGTCGATGGCGATTGCCGCCGAGATCTGCATCTACACCAACAACCGCATCGTGCTGGAAGAGCTTTGACGCATGGCCCCCATCTACCTTCCTGAAACGACGGCGAGCCTCGTGGCCTCGCTGACGCCGCGAGAGATCGTCGCCGAGCTCGACAAGTACGTCGTCGGCCAGGCGGCGGCCAAGCGCGCCGTGGCGATCGCGTTGCGCAATCGCTACCGGCGGCAGCGGCTGGCGAGCGACATGGCCGAAGAGGTCGCGCCGAAGAACATCCTGATGATCGGGCCGACCGGCGTCGGCAAGACCGAGATCGCGCGCCGGCTGGCGCGCCTCGCGCAGTCGCCGTTCATCAAGGTCGAGGCGTCGAAGTTCACCGAGGTCGGCTACGTCGGCCGCGACGTCGAGTCGATGGTGCGCGACCTGGTCGAAATCGCCGTCAAGATGGTGCGCGAAGAGCGCGAGGTCGAAGTCCGCGAGGCCGCCCGCCGCGCGGCTGAAGAGCGCCTTCTCGATCTGCTGCTGCCGCCGGTGACCTCGCCGCTCGGCGACGCGTCCACCGACGCGACGATGACGCGCGATCACGCGACCTCGACGCGCGAGCGGCTGCGCGAGCAGTTGCGCGCCGGCCGCCTCGACACCAAGACGGTCGAGATCGAAACGCGCGAGCGGTCGATGCCGTCGCTCGAGCTGATCGCCGGATCGTCGGTCGAGGAGATCGGGCTCAACCTCAAGGACATGATGCCCGGGTTCTTCCCGAGCAAGACGCGGCGGCGCAGCCTGCCGGTGGCCGAGGCGTTCGAGCACCTGACGCAGGAAGAGACGCAGAAGCTCATCGACATGGACGGCGTCGCCAAGGCCGCGATTCATCGCGTCGAGCAGGCCGGCATCATCTTCGTCGACGAGATCGACAAGATCGCCGGACGCGAGGGGAGCCAGGGGCCCGACGTGAGCCGCGAGGGCGTGCAGCGAGACATCCTCCCGATCGTCGAGGGCACCACGGTCAACTCCAAGTACGGGATGGTGCGGACCGATCACATCCTGTTCGTCGCCGCCGGTGCGTTCCACGTGTCGAAGCCGTCGGACCTGATTCCCGAATTGCAGGGACGATTCCCGATTCGCGTCGAGCTCGAAGCGCTCGGCCGCGAGGAATTCGTCCGCATCCTGACCGAGCCCAAGAACGCGCTCATCAAGCAGTACATGGCACTGATGGCGACCGAGGGGGTCACGCTCGAATTCACCCCCGACGCGATCGACCGGATCGCGGAGCTGGCCACGCTCGTCAACGAGCGCACCGAGAACATCGGCGCCCGGCGGCTGCACACCGTGCTCGAGCGGCTCCTCGACGACGTCTCGTTTCACGCGCCCGAGCTCGGCGGCCGCTCGATCATGATCGACGCCAGCTATGTCGATCGCATGCTGGCCGACATCGTGCGAAGCGACGACCTGTCGCGGTACATCCTGTGAGGTGGTGCGATCCGAGGACAGCTGCAGCCGTCGTCCTGGTCGGCCTGTCCGGCGGCGTGTTGGCGTGCGGCCAGAAGGGACCGCCGCTGGCGCCGCTGCGCCTGGCGCCGGCCGCCGTCAGCGATCTGAGCGCCGAGCGCGGCGACACCACACTGACGCTGCGCCTGACCGTGCCGGCGACCAATCGTGACGGCTCGACGCCGGCGGCGATCGATCGGGTCGAGGTCTACGCGCTCTCGACGCTCGAAGGCGCGCCGGCGCCGACGGCGTTGCAATTGGTGACGCCGGCCAACCTGATCACGACCATCGCCGTGCGCCCGGCCGACGCGCCCGCGCCGGCCGCGGACGCGCCGCCTGACACCAGGCTCACACCCGGAGTGCCCGCGTCGTTCGTCGAGAACCGCCCCTCCGCCGTCTCGCCCGCCGCGACGAGGCACTACGCGGCCGTCGGGTACGTGGGACGCCGGCGCGGCGCCGAATCTGGCATCGTCTCGGTGCCGCTGCAGCGGGTTCCGCCGGCGCCTGGCGCGTTGGCCTTCGAGCACGACGAGAAGACGCTGAAGGTGACGTGGACAGCGCCAGCCGCGGCGCTCGCCTACCGACTGTACGAGGTCACGCGCGGCACGCCGCCGAAGGCGACAGCTCTGAACGACGCGCTCATCACTACGCCGGAGTTCACGCTTCCGGTCGAGCTCGGACAAGAGAAGTGTTTTGCCTTGCGGACGATCGAGGCCGCCGGGCGGGTGACGCTCGAAGGGCCAGTGGGGGAGCCGCAATGCGTCACGCCGGCCGACAAGTACCCGCCGGTGGCACCGACAAGGCTGGTCGCACAGCCGGTCGAAGGCGGCGTCGATCTCGTCTGGTCAGTCTCGGAGTCACCCGACGTGGCCGGCTACCGCGTCCTGCGCGGTGAGGGTCAGAACGCGATCTTGCAGCTACTGGCGCGGGAGTTGGTCGCGACGCCGGAGTTCCGCGACACGACCGCCAGGTCCGGCGTGACCTATATCTATTCAGTCATTGCCGTGGACAAATCAGGCAACGAGAGCGAGCAGTCGAATAGACAGGAAGTAACTGCTCGCTTGTATCGTCTGGCTCGCAGGTAACGAGGACACGGAGAAGAGCTAGAGGGCACGGAGAAGAACAATGCGGATACCCCGCGCCGCTCTAAGGCGCGGGCCCGAGGCGCGGGGGTGGGGCCCCGCGCCAGTAAGTCCAGAGGCACGGAGAAGAGCGAATGCTGCGTCTGTACAGGATCGATGATGAAGGCCAGGCCCGTTACGTCGCCGAGCGCGAGGGCAAGTGGCGGCTGGTGAGCGGCGACATCTTCGGCGATTTCAAGGAAGGCGCCGAGATCTCGTCCGAAGGCACGAAGCTGCTGGCGCCGGTCGAACCGTCGAAGATCGTCTGCGTCGGTCTCAACTACAAGGATCACGCCGCCGAGCAGCACAAGCCGCTGCCGGCCGAGCCGCTGCTGTTCATCAAGCCCTCCACGGCGGTCATCGGTCCGGGCGCCCCCATAGAAGTGCCGCTCTGGGCGGGGCGCGTCGACCATGAGGCTGAGTTGGGCGTCGTCATCAAAAAGCGCACGTTCAAAGTGCGGGCGAATCGCGCCTACGAGCACATTCTTGGAATGACCTCCGTGAACGACGTCACCGCGCGCGATCTGCAGAAAAAGGACGGGCAGTACACCCGCCCGAAGGGCTTTGACACCTTCGCGCCGATCGGCCCCGGCATCGCCGTCGGCCTGGAAGGCAAGGACCTCCAGGTGCGTGGCTACGTCAACGGCGACCTCCGGCAGGACTCACGCACGCGCGAGCTCATCTTTACGATCCCCGAGCTGGTCGAGTTCATCTCGTCGATCATGACGCTGCTGCCCGGCGATATCATCTCTACAGGCACGCCGTCCGGCATTGGCCCGATCAAGCCCGGCGACCAGGTGACGATCCATGTCGAGGGGGTCGGCGCCCTGACCAATCCGGTCGTGGCCAGGCAGGACTGACGTACGGCAATGGGGCAACGAGGCAATGGGGCAATGGGGCAATGCGGCAGTGAGGCAATGACATGAAGCTGTTCATCGACACCGGCAACATCAAAGACATCCAGGGGCTCGTGCCGCTTGGCATCATCGACGGGGTGACGACGAACCCGTCGCTGATGGCGAAGGAGGGCGGCGATCCGCGGGCGATTACGAAAGAAATCTGCCGGCTCGTGCAGGGGCCGGTCAGCGCGGAGGTCGTCGCGACCGACGTCGCCGGCATGATCCGCGAAGGCCGCGATCTCGCCGGCATCGACGAGCACATCGTCGTCAAGGTGCCGTTCACACGGGCGGGGGTCGAAGCGTGCAAGGTCCTCGCCGGCGAGGGGTTGCGCGTCAACGTCACGCTGGTCTTCTCGGCGACGCAGGCGCTCTTCGCCGCCAAGGTCGGCGCCTCGTACGTCAGCCCGTTCGTCGGCCGCCTCGACGACATCGCGTCGGACGGGATGGGGCTGATCCGGCAGATCGTCGATGTCTACCGCAACTACAAGTTCTCGACCGAGGTCCTCGTCGCGAGCGTCCGCAGTCCGATGCACATCGTCGAAGCCGCGCGCATGGGTGCCGATGTCTGCACCTGCCCGGCGTCGGTGATCGACGCCTGCTTCAATCACCCGCTGACCGACATCGGCCTGGCGAAGTTCCTGAAGGACTGGGACAAGGCGCAGGGAGCCAAGGTTTAGGACATCGGGTGTCTCTTTTCCCCGCTTCTTGTAAAAAGACACCCGATGTCTTTACCTGTTGACCGGCTCGCGGAGCTCGAGCGGCTGGCGGAGCTCGGCGGCGGTGAGGCGCGGCTCAAGAAGCAGCACGACGCCGGCAAGCTGACGGCGCGCGAGCGCGTCGATCTCCTGTTCGACGCTGGCACCTTTGAGGAGCTCGATAAGCTCGTCACGCATCGTGGGACCGACTTCGGTCTGGCCGACGAGGTCGTGCCCGGCGACGGGGTCGTCTCCGGCCACGGCCGGGTCGATGGCCGGCCGGTCTACGCGTTTGCGCAAGACTTCACGGTGTTCGGCGGCTCTCTCTCGGAGACCAACGCGGCCAAGATCGTCAAAGTGATGGATCTGGCGGTGCGCATGGGCGCGCCGATCGTCGGCCTGAACGACTCGGGCGGCGCGCGGATTCAGGAGGGCGTCCTGTCGCTCGGCGGCTACGCGGACATCTTTCTGCGCAATACGCTCGCCTCCGGCGTCGTGCCGCAGATTTCCGCCATCATGGGGCCCTGCGCCGGCGGGGCGGTGTATTCACCGGCGATTACCGACTTCAACGTGATGGTCGAGGGCACGAGCTACATGTTCGTGACCGGGCCGGACGTGATCAAGACCGTCACGCACGAAGAAGTGACCAAGGAAGAGCTCGGCGGCGCGATGGCGCACAACGCCAAGAGCGGTGTCGCGCACTTCGCGGTTGCCGACGACCGCGAGTGCCTCCTCCTGATTCGCGAGCTGCTCGGCTACCTGCCCTCGAACAACCTCGACGATCCACCGCGCCGCGCCACCAGCGATCCGTTCGACCGCGAAGATCCGGCGCTCGACACGCTCGTGCCCGCGCAGCCGAATCAGCCCTACGACATGCACGACCTCATCCAGACCGTGGTGGACGACGGCGCGTTCCTGGAAGTGCATCGCCATTTCGCGCAGAACATCGTCGTCGGCTTCGCGCGGCTGGGCGGCCGGCCGATCGGCGTCGTGGCCAATCAGCCGGCAGTGCTGGCGGGGTGCCTCGACATCGACGCCTCGGTGAAGGCGGCGCGATTCGTCCGCTTCTGTGACGCGTTCAACATCCCGCTCATCACCTTCGAGGACGTGCCCGGCTTCCTGCCCGGCGTGCGCCAGGAACACGGCGGCATCATCCGGGCTGGCGCCAAGCTGCTCTACGCGTTTGCCGAAGCCACGGTGCCGAAGATCACGGTGATCACGCGCAAGGCCTACGGCGGCGCCTACTGCGTGATGGCGAGCAAGCATATCCGGACCGACTTCAACTACGCCTATCCGACGGCCGAGATCGCGGTGATGGGACCAGAGGGCGCGGTCAACATCCTCTATCGTACCGAGCTGGCGAAGTCCGCCGATCCGGTGGCGGCACGCGCGAAGTTTGTCGCCGAGCTGCGAGAGAAGCTCGCCAACCCCTACATCGCGGCGTCGCGGGGATTCGTCGACGAAATCATCCGGCCGCGGGCGACCCGCGCCAAGCTGATCGCGGCGCTCGCGAGCTGCGACAACAAGCGCGACAAGAACCCACCCAAGAAGCACGGGAATATCCCGCTGTGAAGTGCTTGTCATGTCGTAGAACAGTGACGAGCATCCAGTGACGCCAAAGGTACTGATCGCCAACCGCGGCGAGATTGCCGTGCGGGTGATCCGCGCGTGCCGGGAGCTTGGCCTCGGCACGGTCGCGGTGTACTCCGATTGCGACCGTGCGGCGCTGCACATACGGCTGGCGGACGAAGCGCATCACATCGGTGCGAGCCCGGCGTCGGAGAGTTATCTCAACATCGATCGCGTCGTCGACGCCGCCAGGAGATCGGGCGCATCGCTGATCCATCCCGGCTACGGATTCCTGGCTGAGAACGAAGACTTCGCGCAGGCCTGCGTCGATGCCGGGCTGACGTTTGTCGGACCCACTCCAGAAGCGATGGCGCTGATGGGCAGCAAGACCGCGGCGAGAGAGGCCGCGATTCGCGCTGGCGTCCGCGTGGTGCCCGGCACCGAGGCGCCATTCGACGAAGACGCGCCGGATGCGGCCATCGTGGCCGAAGCGGATCGGATCGGATTCCCGCTCGTCGTCAAGGCGGTGTCTGGGGGTGGCGGCAAGGGCATGCGAACGGTCAGCGATCGCGCCGATCTCGTCAATGCCGTCCGCACGGCACGGTCGGAGGCGAAGTCGGCCTTCGGCGACGCGGCCGTCTATCTCGAGCGCCGCATCGTCGGCCCGCGCCATATCGAAATCCAGTTGATGGGCGACACGCACGGCACCGTCGTGCCGTTCGTCGAACGAGAGTGTTCGATTCAGCGGCGCCACCAAAAGGTCGTGGAGGAGTCGCCGTCGCTCGCGCTCGACGTCAAGACGCGCCATGCGATGGCTGAGTGCGCCGCGAAGGTGGCACGGTCGGTCGGCTACACCAACGCGGGCACGATCGAGTTCCTTCTCGACCGCGAAGGCACGTTCTACTTCCTCGAGATGAACACACGCCTGCAGGTCGAGCATCCGGTCACCGAGATGGTGACGGGCGTCGATCTGGTGCACTGGCAGATCAAGATCGCGCTGGGCGAGCGGTTGACGATCTCGCCCGAACAGGCGCTGACACCGCGCGGCCACGCGATCGAGTGCCGCGTCTACGCGGAGAATCCCGACCTCGGCTTCATGCCCTCGCCCGGCATCGTCCGAGCGCTTTCGGTACCCGGTGGACCTGGCATCCGCGACGACCGCGGCGTCGAACCGGGCTTCGAGATCCCCGTCTTCTACGATTCCATGATTGCCAAGCTCATCGTCACCGGCGACACGCGGCCCGACGCCATCGCGCGGCTGTCGCGGGTGCTGGCTGAGTACCGCGTCGCTGGGGTGACGACAACGGTACCCTTCTTTCAGTGGCTGGTCGGCCAGCCCGAGTTTCTCGCCGGCGAGTTCGACACGACGTATCTCGATCGCATTCTCGCCGAACGCAACGGCCGGCCGTTTGTCGAACCGACGGAGACAGACGAGCGCGACGCCGCGGTGGCGGCGGGGCTCGCCAGTTGGCTGCGCGCGCATCGGGCGGCGGCCGGGAATGGCGTCGCGGACACCGGCGGCGCCTGGCGGCGCGCGGCGCGGATGGAAAGCCTCAGGGGCGGCGGCAGATTGTAAGAGCTCGACGCGCGGACGGTCAGGCGACTGCTGAGCGCGCGCATTCCTTACCAGTAAGTAAGTGATAGACTTCAGGTAAGGAGACACCGATGCCAACCGCGACCCTCACCACAAAAGGCCAAGTCACCATTCCCAAGGAAGTGCGGGAGCGCCTCGGTGTCGAGACCGGCGATCGTCTGAGCTTCGTGGTCCAGGACGACGGTTCGGTCCTCGTCACGCCGATCGTGAGTGACGTGCGCGCGTTGGGGGGACTCCTGCAGCGAGCCGGCCGGCCGCCGGTGTCGCCGGCCGAGATGGACCGGGGCATCGCCGCCAGGATGCGCCGCAAGTTCGGACGACGCCGATGATCGGCCTGGACACGAATGTGCTGGTTCGCTATTTGACGCGCGACGACCCGTCTCAGTACGCCAGGGCAGCCGCATTCATCGACGGCGCGACCGCTCGCGGCGACCGGTTTGTCGTGAATGCCGTCGTTCTCTGCGAGCTCGTGTGGGTGCTCAGCGCGGTCTACCGCTACTCGCGCGAGGAGATCGCCGGCGCGCTCGACCAGATCCTGGCGACGGCACAGTTCGACATCGAGCGACTGGACGAAGCCCGTCAGGCACTGCGGGAGTTTCGGTCAACCGCGGCGGAGTTCAGCGATCTGCTCATCGGGCGGGTCAACCGATCGCTCGGCGCCGAACAGACGGTGACGTTCGATCGGGGACTGAAGGCGGTCGAGACGTTCAGAGTGCTGTAGGCGCTGCGCTCGCGCTTCAGACCCGCTCAAGGAATCAGTTCCAGCCTCAGGACCGCTGCGAGCGGCTCGAAATGACGCCGATCGGTCGTGGCGATCCGGCGAACGCTCGTGACCTCCGCGAGCACGGCGACGGCCGCATCGACATAGCCGAGATCCAAGGCCGGGAACTGCCGGTTGAGCGCGGCCATACGCTCGAACTGGTCGTGCGGCAGATCGACTACGGCGTAGTCGCCCTCGACGAGGCCCTCATAGAACGCGTGCCGGGCCTTCGCGCCGAGGCGGTGGCCGAGGAGGTGATCGACTTCGGGAATCACTGGCGCCGGCAGCATCAGGCCGCCCGCCTCGCGGCGGATGACTGCCCGCGCGCGGGTATGCCAGGCGTCCGATCGGTCGTAGTACGCGTAGAGCACGCCCGTATCGACGATGACAGCCATTTACCGGCGCCGGCCGAACCCGGAGTCTTCCAACGCCGCCGCGACGTCGTCGGCCGTGTCGTCGCGACCCGACGCGAAGGCGCCAGCGCCGGGCGGCTGCCGGACGCGCGCCTCGCGAATCACGCGCCACGCGCCCTCCCGGATCAGTTCCGCCACCGGCCGTTTCTGCCGGCGCGCTTCGCGCTTCAGCCGGGCGTCGAGCTCGGGCTCGAGATAGACCGTGGTCCGCTTCATATGCCGATGCTAACATATATGTCAGCATCGGTGGCGTGAGGCAACCCGAGGCGATATCCTCATTCCGCGACGTTGGGACTCCCCTGATGACCTTCGAGATCGAAATCGCCGGCCGCGTCCGCTCCGTCGCCGTCGAGCCCACCGGCGCCGCCGGACCTGATGGCGGGGCCTTTCGCGTTCTGGTCGACGGCCAGCCGTACGATCTGACCCTCGCGCGCACCGAGCTGGGCCTGTCGATCGTCTACAGCCCCGACGGCCGCGTCGTCGACGTCGCCGTCACCGAACGCACGCCCGGCGACTGGCTGCTGCAGTTTCCGCGGGTGACCGTGCCTGCGACCGTCGACGGCCGCCGCTTCCGCCGCGGATCGGGCGGTCAGGCGGCTGGTACCGGCGAACAGCGCATTACCGCGCCGATGCCCGGCCGTATCGTTCGCGTCCTGGTGAAACCGGGCGACGAGGTCGCCGGCCGCCAGGGCCTCGTTGTCGTCGAAGCCATGAAGATGGAGAACGAGCTCGTCGCCCCCCGGCCCGGCCGCATCAAGGACGTCCTGGTCACCGAAGGACAGTCGGTCGAGACCGGCCGGCTGCTCATCGTCGTCGAGTAAGCTGAGGATGTGAGCGAGGCTCCGGACGCTACGGAACCTGTACGCGATCCCGCCGCGGATCCCGGCGCGGCGCCGGCGCTGCCACCGGAGCCCCCGGCCACACCCGCCCGCGTCAAAGGCCGGCGCCGACGAGCCGCCTGGACGTGGACCCGCCGGCTGCTGGCGGTCTCCATCGCGATCGTCATTTCGCTCCTCCTCACCTTCTTCACGATCGATCTCGGCCGCTTTCCGGACGTGAAGCGCTTCGCCGAGGAGCAGGCCACCAAGTACCTCGAACGGCCGATGCACATCGGGAGAATCTCCGCCCTCCTCAGTCCGGGCGCGTTTGCCTTCGACGACGTCGTGATCGCAGGGAAGACGCCGGATGCGGCGCCCTTCTTTCGCGCGAAACGGATCACGATTTACGTGCCGTGGTGGACGTTATTCAAGAAGCGCCTCGAGGTCGAGGTCGAGCTCACCGGCTGGAAGATGACGGTCGAGAGCTTTGCCAGCGGCGGCGGCACGAACATCCCCAAGCTCACACCCCGGCCCGATCCGAACAGGCCGCGACGGCCCATGCCGTTTACGACCACCGTGCGATTCGTGTATGCGAAGAATGGCGAGTTCGAGTACCTCGATCACGGCACACCCTGGCGCGTACACGGACCCAACCTCAACTTCCAACTCGTCAGGGCCGAGAATCTCAATGCGTACGTCGGCAAGGCGCAGTTCTCGGATGGGCTCGTCCAGATTCAGAAATATCTGCCGATGCGCACCGACTTCACGACGCGCTTCGTGCTGGATGGTGGCCGCGTCACCCTGCGCCACATCGACCTCGCCACCGACGGCGCGGTGACGCATGTAAACGGCAATCTCGACTTCAGCCGCTGGCCTGAGCAGTCCTACAACGTCAGCTCGACGCTCAGCTTCCCGCGCATGCGCGAGTTGTTCTTCGCCAACCAGACATGGCGGATCACGGGAGAGGGCGGTTTCGAAGGCGTCTTCCGGTTGTTTCGCGGTGGGTTCAATCTGGCGGGCCAGTTCAGCGGCACGGACGTGGCAGTGAACCAGTGGGCGTTTCCCGAATTGCACGGCACGCTGGTGTGGGAGCCGCGGCGCTTTACCGTCACGCACGCGGACGCCAGGTTCCTCGGCGGCAACATGCGCTTCACGTATGGTCTCGAACCGATCGGCGTGCCGGGCACTGGCGCGACCGCTCGAATGACGGCCGACTACGAGGGTGTCGATCTCGGCGCGCTGATCCGCCATCCGCAGATCAACTGGGACGTCCTCGAGCCCCAGGGCCGGCTCCAGGGCCATCTCGCGATGGCGTGGCCCAACGGCCAGTTCAGCCGCGCGGCGCACGGCGCGGGGGAAACGAGCATCACGCCTGTCGGTGGGGCGGTCTCCGGCGCCGGTCCTGGCCGCGGGCGGCGAGCACCTGGCTCGGGCAGGTCGTCCGGCCGTTCGATCCCACTCAGCGTGCTCGATCGCTTTCCGCTGGCGGCCCAGCTCCGATATCGCTTCGGCGCCGGGTCGCTCGATTTCGACGACAGCTGGGCGGCGACGCCGAAGACGTACGTCAGGTTTCAGGGGCACGCGATGGGCGGCGAGGTGAATCTGCCGGTCCACGTCGTCAGCCAGGACTGGCAGGAGAGCGATTTCCTGTTCGCGACCATCGTCGCCGAGTTCGGGTCGCCTGTCGGGGCCATTGAGGTCGGCGGCCGCGGGACGTTCGATGGCACCTTCACGAGATCGTTTCGCGCGCCGAGAATCATCGGGCGATTCGTGTCGGACGACATGCGGGCGTGGAACGTGACCTGGGGCCGGGCCGAAGGCGACATCGACGTGAGCGGCGGCTTCATGCAGTTGCGCAACGGTGTCGTCTCGCGGCCAGGGATGACGATTCGCACCGAGGGCCGCTACTCGCTCGGCTTCAAGCCGGGGCAGGAAGAGATGCGGGCGCGGGTGGTCCTCTCGAACTGGCCGTTGGTGCCGTTGAGGACGGCGTTCGGCCTGGAGGACTGGCCCGTCGACGGCCGGCTGACCGAGGCCGATCTCGACTTGCACGGGCCGTACCGCGCGCTGCTCGGCACCGGCAAGATGCGGGTCGATGCCGGCGTCGCCTGGGGCGAGCCGTTCGAGTCGGCTATCGCGGAGCTCTCGTTCGAAGGCGACGGGCTCCGGATGCGATCGATGGACATGACGAAAGGGCCGGGCCGCGTCACGGGCGACGCCTGGATCGGCTGGAACAACACCTACGTGTTCGCCGCCGCCGGAGAACAGATTCCGGTGGAGTTGCTGGAGAACTTCAAGGTGCCGCAGGCGCCGCTCTCGGGCCGCCTGTCGTTCAAAGCCCGCGGCGAGGGCAACTTCGACGATCCGATGTACGAATTCGACGGCACCGTCGCGGATCTGTACGCGAGCGACGAGGGCATCGGCCAGGTACACGGCCGGATCACCGTGCGCGGCGAGACGCTGACGATCGATCAGCTCGACGCGGTGTCGAATCGTCTGCAGGTCACCGGGTCGGGCCGCATCGCGCTGAACGATCGGTCGGACGCGACGCTGTTCTTCCGGCTGTTCGAGACGTCGCTCGATCCGTATCTGAAGTTCTTCGCGCCCGAGGTCTCGCCGTATACGCGCGCGATCGTCGGCGGCACGGTCGACATTCGCGGCCCGCTCGCCGTGCCGGCCGAGCTGACCGTTGACGCGCGCATCGCGCCCGGGGACGCGCGGCTGACCCTGTTCGACTACCAGCTGCGCAATCAGGGCGATGTGCGGCTCGCGTTCGATCGAAACACCTTCAGCTTCGCCCGGCTCGTGCTCGAGGGACAGGACACGCTCCTCAATGTCGGCGGGACGATCGACGCCGGCCGGCGCGAGGCGCACGTCCAGGTCAGCGGTTCAGCCAACCTCGCCATCCTGCAGGCCTTCTATCCGGAGCTGAATGCCGGCGGCGGCGCGGCGCTCGACGCGCGCTTCGAAGGCGCGTTCGGCAGCGCGGTCCTGACCGGCACTGCAGTGCTGAAGAACGCGCGGCTCCGCCACCTCTCGCTGCCGCATGGATTGATCGACGTGAACGGTCCGATCCGCATCGAGGCCGGCCGGATCCGCGTCGATGGCGTCACCGGCACGATGGGCGAGGGGCCGGTCGCGTTCGGCGGCGAGATTCTGCTCTCGGACGGCTACCGGCCCGAGGAATACCGGCTCACCGCGGACGGCCGATCGATGCGGCTCCGTTATCCCGCCGGTCTGACCTCCACGGTCGATGCCCGCCTCGCGCTCGAGGGTCCGGTGTCCGGCCCGACGCTGCGCGGCCGGATCGACGTGCTCAGCACGCATTTCCGGCCGCAGATCGACGCCGCCAATCCGATCTTCGGCATCGCCGGCGGCGGCATGGGCGCCGTCAGTCTGCCGGCCGCTCCGGCGCCGATCGCGGAGTCCTCCGGCGTGCCGATCGCGCTGGACATCAAGCTCGCGTCAGGGGTGATGCGGTTCATCGACAACCGCCAGGCGCGGATCGAGGGACGGGCGAACATCGACGTCGCCGGGACGATCGACCGCCCCGCCATCACCGGGCAGGTGACGATCGAGCGCGGCGACTTCGTGTTCGGCGAGAACCGCTACCTCGTCCGCCGCGGCAGCGTGGAGTTTTCCAACCCGCTGCGCTTCGAGCCGTTCTTCGACGTCGCTGCCGAGACGCGGGCGCGCTCGGGCGGCGAGACGTTTCGCGTGACGATCCAGATCCGCGGCACGTTCGACAAGCTGACGCCGGTCTTGACCGCGGACCCGTACCTCTCCGATGTGCAGATCGTCTCGCTCATCCTCGGCGGGACGCCGGATCTGGGGGTCGGATCGCTCCAGGCCTCGAACGCCGCCGAGCAGGCCAAGGCCATGCAGGTCGCCGGCGCCGTCCTCCTCACCAGTCCGATTTCGTCCACCGTCTCCAACGTCGTCCGCGAGTTCCTCCCCGTCGACGTCGTGCAGATCGTCCCGCAGCTTGGCAACTTGAGCGACGAGATCGCCCTTCGCTCGCTCACGGCCACGGCCCGCTTCACGCTGGGCAAGCGGATCTCCGATCGGGTGTATCTGACGTACTCGAGGACGCTCAGCGGCAACCAGGACGAGATCATCCTGCTCGAGTTCGACCAGGACGACCGCATTTCGTGGGTGCTCTCTCGCATCGAGGACAGGACCTTCGCGCTCGACTTCCGAATCCGGCACGTCTTTTGATGACACGACTGGCCCGGTACGTCGTGGCGGCAGGCCTCGCGATCCTCACCGGCACCGGCCGGGCCAGCGCGCAGGATCCCGATCCGATCGAACGCCTGATCGGCAAGACCGTGACCGCCGTTCGCATGCAGATCGAGGATCGCCCGGTCGATTCGGAGGCGCTCCTCAGCCTGATCATCATCAAGCCCGGGGAGACGCTGCAGTTTGAGTCGCTGCGCCGGACGCGGGACCGCCTGGCAAGCGATCCGCGGTTCGAGCGCGTCTCGATTCTTGGCACGGACGTGCCCGGTGGCGTCGAGCTCACGTTTCGTCTGATTCCACGCCATCCGGTGGACGACATCGCGTTCCAAGGGACGACCGGCATGGACGCGAACGAGCTCGAGCGGCTGGTCCGAGAGCAGTACGGCGGACTTCCCACGAACGTCCGGACCGGCGACCTCGAAGAGAGCGTGACGCGCCTGCTGCAGGGGGAGGGCTACCGCGGTCCCAAGGTCAGTGCCACGGTCGTCGAGACCCACAATCCCGATCGCGCGACGCTCGTCTTCCTGGTCGATGCCGGTCCGAGGACGATCATTCGGACCGTGACGATCGACGGGTCGTCGCCGTTGTCGAAGGCGACGATCGAGAGCCGCACCGGCGCGGTGCCCGGTGCGGCCTTCCGCGAACGCGCGATCGCCGCCGGACTCGTCGACATTCGTGACACCCTGCGGAGTCGGAGGTACTACGCGGCGATCGCGACCTACACGCCGCCCCCACCGGGTGGGACCGAGGTCGATCTCGTCCTGCGCGTCGATGCCGGACCGCTGGTCGAGCTCCGGATCGAACCCTCCGACCACATGCCGAGCGGGCCGCGGTCGAACTACATCCCGATCGACCGCGAAGGGTCGATCGATCCCGACCTGCTCGATGACGCGCCGGACGGCGATTCAGACGGCGCTCCGCAACGACGGTTACTGGAAGGCGGAGGTCCTGCGCGATCAGACGGATCCGCAGGCGGCTACGGATCATCAGGTTCAGGATCAATCGGGGCAAGCGGTATCGCGTCGCCAGCGTCGAGCTGGCGCCCGGCCTTCGCCTGAGCCCGGAGATGGTGGCGCGACACCGACGGCCTCAAGGTCGGCGAGTGGTTCAGCGAAACGCGCGCGCGCCAGGCGCTGGTCGTGCTCGTCGACCTCGCCTACGTGCAGCAGGGATATCACCGCGTGCAACTGTCGCCGGAGTTCGTCGGCACGCCGGGTCCGGATGACGCCGAAGGCGGCGTCGATCATCCGGCCAGTGATCACCGAAGGCCCACGCGCGACGATTGCCGACGTCATCTTCTCGACTCGGCGACAAGCCCGTCGTGACCGACGCCGAGCTCCGAACGGTGCTGACGTCCGCAAAGGCGCCGCCTACGTCCGGACACGGGTCCAGGCCGAGGCTGATGCCATGCTGGCGTACTACAACGAGCCGTGGGTTTCAGCCGGAGGAGTATCACGTCGACGTGCACGTTCAACGAGACGCTGACCGAAACGACGGTCGACCGCGACGGTCCGTGAAGGGCCGCAGCTGCTGGTCGGTGAGATCACCGTGGTCGGCAACGACAGCATCTCGCGCGAGACGATCCTGGAAGAGATCACGCTGCGGCCAGGGCAGTCCTACAGCGACGACAAACGGCTCGAGAGCCAGCGCCGGCTGAGCAACCTCGGCAGCTTCCGCAGCATCCGCATCGTCCCCGAGCCGCGGCTGCCGGGCGAACAGACGGTCCGGCTGACGATTTCGGTCGAAGAGCTCCCGAAGAGCACGATCGGCGGCGGCGGCGGTGTCGAAGTCGGCCGACGCGCGCGGGAAGCCGAGGATGGCGGGCATCGAAGACACGCTCGGGATCAATCGCCGCGGGCGTTCTTCGAGCTCGGGCGCCGCAACCTCGGCGGCCGCAACCGCGACCTCAACTTCTTCTCGCGTGTCGCCCTCAAACCGAGACGGCGCGGAGCGATTCCGGCGACGACGATCGCGCACCTACGGGTTCACCGAGTACCGGGTCAGCGCCACCTACCGCGAGCGTTATGCCTTTCGATCCAATACGGACCTGCTCTTCGGCGTCACCTCCGAGCAGGCGGTGCGGCCGACGTTCAGCTACCTGCGGCGCGTGGCCGAACGGCCGATCTGCTGTACTCGCTGTCGCCGCGCGTACGGTCTCTGGCCGCTACGTGCTCGAGTTCACGCGGCTGTTCGACCGGATGCCGAACGAATCGAGCAGTCGTTCGCCGATCGACCGGTTCTTCCCGCAATTGCGATTCTCGATTTTCTCGAGCGGCGTCCTCTGGAATCGCCGCGAACGATCCGATCGCGCCGACCGGGGATTCCAGCTCGGCGCGACCGGCGACATGGCGTTGAGCGAGATCGGGTCGCAGGCCGGATTCGTCAAGGGCGTTCTGCAGGGCTCGTTCTACCATCCGCTTCGACGGACGCCGGCGCAGCCGTCGTGCTCGCCACCCGGGCCAGCTCGGCTGCGCGCGCGGCTTCGAGCGGGCACGGACGCGCATCGACGAGAACGGCCAGGAAGTGATCGAAGTCGTCAAGGACATCCCCGCCAGCCAGCGCTTCTTCGCCGGCGGCAGCACGACCGTGCGCGGCTTCCAGCTCGATCGGCTCGGCGTGCCCGAGATTCTCACCGTCGACGGCCTGTCGAACGGCGGCAACGCCCAGATCGTCCTCAATGCCGAGATTGCGCGCGATCGTCGGCAAGCTCTTCAGCCGCAATCTCGCGGTCGTCGGCTTCGTCGACGGCGGCCAGGTCTTCCGCGAGGCGGGCGACATCGATCTCGGCCGGCTGCGCGGCACCGCGGGGTTCGGCTTTCGCTACGACTCGCCGCTCGGTCCCGTGCGGCTCGACTTCGGTTTCAAGCCGAATCGCATGCTCTACGGCAACGGCCGGCGGGAGCGCGGGTGGGAATATCACCTGAGCATCGGCGAGGCGTTCTAAGAGGGGCAAAGGCCCAGGGCCCAGGTAAGGCAAAAGGCAAAAGGCAAAAGGCAAAAAAGGGCAAAAAGGGCAAAGGCAACGGGCTACAGGCGATGCACGACGGGACAACGGCCGAGCGGTATGATCGTTCGGGGGACCCACTACGCCGCTTCTGGTCATTTCGCTGCTCGCTCTGCCGCAGCAGGCGTTGGCCGCCGTCGAGCTCGACCGTATCGTCAGCACTGTCCAGACCACCAAAATCTGGGAGCTCGGACGTCCGGCAGGCGCGGCTGCTCAAGTTGTGCGGACCGGCGGTGACCTCCGACGAGGGGATTCTGGTCGAGTTGCAGAATCGCGTGCTGATGCTCGCGGAGGTCGGACGCGCGGCCGTCCGGAGCCGACGGCCGAGGAGCTGGCCGCACACCGGCGGGTCTGGGAGCAGACGCTGGGGACCGCTGATGTCGAGCCGCTCATGGCACGCGCTGGAATGAGCGCGCGTGACTTGCACGCCTGGCAGCGGAACGATCTGCGCATCCAGATGTATCTCGACGGCCGGTTCGGCAGCCTGGCGCCGAATCAGCGCGCCACGCGCACTGCCGAGTGGCTCGGGGATCTGCGCCAGCGCGCGGGACTGAAATAAGGCCCAAGCCAAGGCCAAGGGCCCAGGACTACGCAACAGGCAACAGGCAAAAAACAACGGCGGACCTTCAGCCGAGGTACAATCAGCCTCCAGTGCCTGGATCGGACGTTCTCCGTCTTCCACACAAACTGATTCTCGTCGGCATCCTCGCCCTGGCGGCCTGGCTGCGGCTCACCGGGGCGGGGGCGGGCTTACCGTTCCGCGTCGGCGTCGATGAGCCGGTACTGATCGGAGAAGTCGCTGAACATCGTGAAGTCCGGCGACTTCCACCCGCATTTCTGGGACTACGGCGGCCTGACCATCTACCTTCACGCGGCCGTCGCGTCGGTCCGATTTTCTCGGTACGGGGCGGCCAACAGAGAGTGGAGTGCGCTCGACGACGAGAACGTGTGGCCGGGCGCGTTCTATCACTGGTCGCGGCTCGTGACCGGGAATGTTGGGGACGCTCACCGTCTTCCTCGTGTTTCGCTCGGCGGTCCGCTGGGGGCCCCTGGTCGGCCTCGTCGCGGCCCTCGCCATGGCGATTCAACCGCAGCACGTCCGCGAATCGCATTTCGCCCTGACGGATACGCCGCTCACCTTCTTCGTGGCGTTGACGTTGCTGCTGTCGCAGCGTGCGGCCGAGGGCGGCCGCTTCCGCGAGTTCTTCATCGCGGGCGTTGCGGCCGGCCTGGCCACGGCAACGAAGTACAACGGCGCCCTGGCCATTCTGTTGCCGCTGGCGGTCGTGCTGCTTTCGGCGCGCATCGAGACGCGCGTCATGGCCGCGATTGCGGTCCTCGGCGGCGCGTTCGTCGGATTCGCCGGCGCGGCTCCCTACTCGTTGATCGACCTGCCCGGCTTCCTCAACGGATTCGCCGCGTTGCTGCAGCACTACAACGCCCCGCGACCGGTCCGGACATCGCGTCGACGTACATCAAGCACGCCGTGAGCTGGTTCAGCTATCCCGCGCTGCTGCCGCGCTGGGTCGGCTACCCGGCCATCCTGCTCTTCCTGCTCGGGTGCGGCCTGCTCCTTCGCGACTTCCGGGCCGGCCGCCAGCGTGGTCCCGCGTTCGCCATCGTGCTGTTTGCCGCGGCCTACTTCTGGTTCGTGTCGAATCAATCACTGCAATTCGGCCGCTACCTCATGCCGATCGTTCCGATGATCTCGATCGGCTTCGCGATCGGCCTCGTGGCGGTGCACGGCTGGATCGCCGCTCGCGCGCCCGCGCGGTCGCGCCTGATCTTCGTGCTCCTCCTCATGCGTTGATGCCGCCCGCGCTGACGTCAGCGAGCTTCGGGCGCGATCAGCGCCAGGTGTCCACGGAAGAACGCGCCGGACGCTGGCTGATGGAGCACGTCAAGCCGAACGAACGCATCGTGTTCGAGGCGACGCTCCAACTGCCGCCGAAATTCCAGTCCGAGCGCGTGCTGGGGCTGATCACCTACCCGCTCGCGCAGTACCGCACCGACGGCACCGGCGTACCTCGTCGCGTCGGCGGGCGAATACGACACAGTACTTCAACGACCCCGCGTGATTCTCCCCGCAGATCAACGAATACAACGAGATCTTCAAAGGCACCGAGCTCGTCGAGACATTCGCGCCAACGGCCGAGTTTCCTGCCGGTCCGATCATTCGGTGCTGAGGGTGGTGAGATAGCGGTCTGGTACGACGGGTGCGAGAGGTACGTTGGGTAGCGCCTTACGCAGAGTGCCTGCCGTACGCTGTCCGTACCTGCCGTACCTGTCT
Organism: uncultured Acidobacteriota bacterium; assembly: GCA_963816795.1. Taxonomy (GTDB): domain Bacteria; phylum Acidobacteriota; class Vicinamibacteria; order Vicinamibacterales; family SCN-69-37; genus CAWFLT01. Next base: position 91,324 of record CAWFLT010000021.1, read on the forward strand.
GCAATCCGCTGGTACCTGCCGTACCTGTCGGTACGTGGTCGGTACCGTCGTACCCGCCATACCCGTCACCGTCCCAGGAGCTCCCGATACATTTCGATGTGTCGCTGAGCGATGACCGGCCAGGCGAATTGCGTCTCGACGATCGCCCGGCTGGCGGCGCCCATCGCCGCGAGGTGACTGACGTTGGCGGTGGCGGCGTCGAGCGCGCTGGCGAGGCCGGCCGGGTCGTCGGGCTCGACCAGCCAGCCGTTCACGCCGGGAAACACCTTGTCGGGCAGCCCGCCGGCGCGCGTGGCGATCACCGGCTTGCCGATGCGCCATGGCTTCGAGCGTGACCAGCGAGCTGCCTTCGTAGCGCGTGGGATGCACGAAGACCGACGCCGCTTCGTACCAGGCGTGCAGGTCCGCGTCTGGCGCGCGGCCGGCGATGACGACGTGCGACTCGAAGTCCGTGCGGTCCGACGGCGCGCTCGAGCGGACGGCTGAAACGGGCCGGCGCCCACGATGACCCAGCGCCAGGGCACGGCGGCCGAGAGCGCGACGCCCGGTTGCGCCGCCTGGCCGAGCGCGGCCGCCAGATCGTCGAATCCTTTGTTCGCTTCGAGCCGTGCCGACGCTGACAGCAGAACGTTCCGGCGGCTGTATCCGGTGCCGCTGCCGGAGAATCGCGCCGTCCGCCGATCCGGCCAGCCGACGAGACGTCGACGCAGATCGATGCCGTTCGGGATCGTGCGCATCTGTCCCGGGCGCGGCCGAAGATGCCGCGTCACCATCGGCTCGAGCGCGGTGTCGGTCGCGATGATGGCGTCGGCCTCGCGCGCGCGTCCGGCGGACGGCCCAGCGCAGCGGCGCGTAGCCGATCCGCTTCATCAACGGGAGGGCGCGCGCGCGTGGCGCCGAACTCCTCCAGTCCCTGAGGGTTGAGCACGAGCGGCGCGCGCGACGGCGCCGCGCGCGGGCGCGCGTAGCCGAGCACGCTCGCGCCAAAGCCGTGGACGATGTCGACGTCGCCCGGCTCGACGAACGACGCGGCCAGCCTGCCCGCGCGCTCGCCGAACAGAGATACGCACTGCTGCGATCGAGGATCGTCGTGCCGCGCCGGTTGGCGAACGGAAACGTCAGGTAGCTCACGTGCCGGAGCGTGAGTGGGCGAGGCGAACGGATCAGGGCCGGTCTCGCGGTGCAGCCGCGGCGGCGGCACGACGAGCGTGACGTCGCACGCCCGTCCGCGGCAGATGCCGCACCAGATCGCGCACGGACCGCTCGAGCCCGCCCACGCCGTGCAGCGGCGTGACGGCCCGCGCCAGCACGGCGACACGCAGAGGCGGGCGCCATCATCAGGCGGCGCGCGGCAGGAGGAGCCCGCGATAGACCTGTTCGACGCGTTCGACGACCGAGGCGGCGGAGAAGTCGCGCGTGCACGTCCACGCGCGCCGCGGCGCCGAGCGACTCGCGCAGCCGCTCGTCGCCGAACAGCCGGGCGAGATCCGGCGAGAATGCCGCCGCGTCAGCCGAGAGCAGTCCGGTCGTCCCGTGCCGGATGATGTCGCGCGTCCCGCCCGTGTCCATCGCCGCGATGGGCACGCCGAGGGCCGAGGCTTCGATCAGCACGCGGCTGAGCGACTCCGGTCCGTACGACGGAAAGGCCAGCAGCGACGCGTGCCGGATCCACGGCACCGTTTCGCTCCGCGGCAGCCAGCCCAGCACGCGAAGTCGAGGCCGAGCGCGCTGGCGCCTCGGCCTCCAGCGGCCGCGCAGCGGGCCGTCGCCCGCCACGACGAGCGGCCAGGTGATGCCGGCGTCCTTGACCGCGCGAATCAGGTACTGCACGCCCTTGTTGATCGCGAGTCTTGCCGGCGTAGAGCACGTACGGCTCGTCGATCGGCCGCGGCGCGTGTCGTAGCACGCGATCGAGCGCGGTCATGTCGACCGGATTCGGAATCGTGTAGAGCGGCGTCGCGGCCAGCTCCGGCGCGCGCGCGCGCGAGGTCGCGCGCGATCGCGTGGCTCGACGGCGATCACCGCCGACGCGCCCGCCAGCGTCTGACGCTTGGTGCGCAGGTTCGCTCGCATGTACGGAATCAGCGGCCAGGCGGCAATCGTCGCGGCCGCCGGCGCGCGGCCTGACGCATCGCGTCATCATGCCCCGCCGTGCACGCCGGACACAGCGACGGCTGCGCGGGATCGTAGATGAGGTCGGACCAGTAGCAGACCGGCCAGTAGTCGCGGACGGTGGCCACCGACGGGATGCCGGTGGCGGTTGCCGGCCCGGATCGACGGCACCGTCGTCATGACGTGCTGACCGTGCACGATGTCGAATCGCTTCCCGCACGAGCCGCGTGGTCAGGTACGTCGCTCGAGCGACGTCCAGAGCCGCTCGTTCTTGATCATGTTGCGCAGGACCGGGACGTTCGGCGCCGGCCGGCAGAAGTCCGTGACGCGGCAGGCCTTCGTAGGTGCGCTTGAACACGCCGGTCCGCGACCCCGGCGTCGACTTTCACGACTTCGACGTGGTGGCCGCGCGCGACGAGGCCGCGCGCCAGCTCCCACGTGCTCCAGCCGCTGCCGCCGCAGATCGGCGGGAAGCAGTCGGTGACGATCAGCACGCGCAGCGGGGCGCTCACGCGGCACCAGCTCCCGCAGGCGCGCGTCGAGCGCCCGGCAGTGCGCCGTCCAGCTGAAATCGCTGGACGACCCGCGCGCGCGCCGCGGCGCCCATGACGCGGCGCCGATCGGGGTCGGCGAGCGCTTCGAGCGCGCGATCGAGCCCGCGCGGATCGTCGGGATCGTAGAGCCAGCCTTCGCGCCCGTGTTCGACGAGCCGCCGAAGGCGCGGCAGTGCCGGCGCGACGCACCGGGAGACCCGACCGCCATGTACTCGAAGATCTTCAGCGGGGACCAGTAGAAGCCAAGCCGCAGCGGCGCGTGGCGCGCGGGATCGAACGGCGCGACGCCGATGTCCGCCTGCGCGAGCCAGCCGGCAGCCGTCGTGCGGCAGCGCGCCGGTGAACGTGATGCCGGGCACGTCGCGCGCGACCCGTTCGGCGGCCGGTCGCTCGGGACCGTCGCCGATGAAGCACCGCGCCGAAGCGACGAGTCGCCGGCCTCATGGAGCCGCGCCAGCGCCGCCGACAGATGGACCACGCCGTGCCACGACCGGAACGCGCCGGCAAACACGCCGAGCACGCGCTCGCGATCGCGCGTGAACGGCCGGGGCCGGGCGCGTCCGGCCGGAAGTCGATCGACGTCGGCGCCCCACTCGACTTCGAGCACCTTGTCGCGGTCGACCCAGCCCGGCAGAATGTCCGCCGTCGGCGTGACGAACAGATCCGTCGCCCGGCAGATGCGGTCGCGCCACCGCCGCATCGGCTCGACGACCAGCGCGCGATCGAGGCGGGCTTTGGACGATCCCGGATAATCGACGATCGGCGCGTTGACTTCGAGCATGGCGGGCACGCCGAGCGCGCCGGCCGCGAGGATCCCTTCGCCGCCGAAGTTGTAGTACCGCTCGATGATGGCCTCGGCGCGGACCTCGCGCGCGAGCTGCGCCGACCGCGGGTTGACGCGTCCACCGGAGCTCGGCGCGGCCGAGCGGCGGGCGCATCGGATGCCAGGTGCACCGGCCCCCGGCCGGCCACGTCGCCGCCGGCCTGTCTCGGCGACGTGCACCTCGTGGCCGAGCCGCGCGAGACCCTCGGCCACGGCCTGCACGTGGACGGAGCCGCCCAGCGTGCCGGGGACCTTCTGGTCAATGGCGACGTACAGCAGGCGCAGCGGACCCCCCAACTTTCAATGATGTACCACGAAGCGCCCGACCCTGAGCCGGCACTCCGGGGGACTGACGATCTCCACCCGCCGCGAACGGTGGTCGGTGGGCGCCGTGACGGGGAGGGAGAGGCTGTGCCAGCCGTCGGGCAGCGCTGCGTCCGGCTCCGCCGGGATGCCGTCAACGGTGACGCGGATAGCGCAGGGCGTCTTCGACTCAGGATCGGCCCGAATCGGCATCTCCACGGCTTTGGCGCGCGCCGGCACGAAGAGGATGGCACGGGCCTCGGCCAAGCGGTAGGGGATCGCGTCGGGCGCTTGGCGCTCCTCGGATGCACCGATGACGACAGTGTCGAGACTCATGCCGTTTCGCCGTTTGGTCATGCGGGATGGCAGCGTCACGGCGATGGCTGCCAGGAGCACGGCGATTACCGCGACGACCGCGCGATCTCGGCGCGCCGTGCCCGGCAATGGCGGCTGCGCCGGCGCGTCTACGCCGGCGGCCAGTCCGAGGGCGAGGAAGAAGCAGGCGCGCAGATGATCGTTCAACAGCGGGTGGCCGGCGACGGCGCTGATCGCAAACGCGACCACGCCGCCGGCGATGCCCGCCTGAACGGGATCGGGCTGTCCGAGCTGCCGGATCGCCCAGGTCGTGCGCAGCGGGACGACGAGCATCCACATGACCGCCACGAGGGCAATCGGCCCGAGCTCTGCCAGCAGTTGGAGAAAATTGTTGTGGGCGTTCTCACCGATGACGAGGCCCGGAAGGCGTTTGACGAGTTCCGGGGAGATGAACGCCACGGTCGAGGTTCGGAATCGCCCGAGCCCGATGCCAAACACCGGCTCGATCGCGGCGACCTGCAGGCTGATGCGCGTCATCTCCCCGCGCACTCCGACGGCGTCGCCGACAGTGGAGGATCCGCGCATCCGCATCACGGGAATCAGGATCGGGCGCAGCGACCAGGGCGATGGCGCCAGCCGCTGCGACTGAGCGCCGGGTGAGCACCAGCCGGCGTGACGCCAGCCAGGCGATGACAAGGCCCGCCGCGACGCCCACCAGCGCCGCGCGCGACCCGGCGAGCCACGCCGCCGCGCCGAGCAGGAAAATGGCGACCGCGAAGAGATACTGGCGGGCCGCCGTCGTCATCCAGATCGCCGGCACGAGGAACAGCGCGTAGAGCGATCCCGCGGCATTGATATCGGTGTAGAACGGGTTGAACCGGATGCTGCCTACAACCCGCATGACCGCAGCCATCGGCTCGAGCGAACGCGACCAGATCTCGGCCAGACGATTCACTGAAAACGCGGCGACGCCGGCGGCGCCGACGACGGCCATCCGTACGGCGGCGCGCCCGCCGGCCGGATCGAGCCGGGCCACCCGGTCGGCAGCGACCGCGAGCATGAGTCCCTCGATCCACATGACCGCGAGGTTTGAGATCGCCGAAGTTGTGCGAGTCCACGAAGTACGCCGTCGACACGTGTCGCCAGATCGCGCCGAAGTACACCGGAACGGAAAGTGACGTCTGCTGGGTGGCCGCCAGCGAGACGATGCCGCCGGCGGCGACCAGGGCGCCGATCAGGACGGCCGGCCAGCGGAGCGGACTCGGCGTCGATCGCGTAAACGCGAGGCGCGGCACTGCACCGGCCAGAAACGCCAGGAGGAGAAGCTCGCCGACCGTCGCGCCAGGGATTCTCGCGGCGGCGTACGCCTGCAGCGGAAAGGCCATCGGCAGGAACCCGGCGAGCACGCACAGGCCGATCGACGGCCGAATCACCGAGATCACCGCCAGGCTCACGGCGAAGACACGCAGGCTCATCGGGACGGCGGGCTCGTGCCACGCCGCCAGCATTACCACGGCGCAGCCGGCACCAGCGATGAGACCGAACGCGCGGCCGGCAAGGCGTGCGGCGAGACCCATCACGATTGGCTCGCGGCCGACTTTCTCAGCAATGCGAAAAACGGGCCGGACTGCACGCGGCCGAACAGCCAGACGTCAAGGCGCATGAGCGCCGAGAGCGCCCGCACGGCGCGGTACGTCGCGCCACCGCGTCTGACCGTCGCCTTCGCCGACGACCGGACCGCGCGCACGGCGGCCTCCGGATCGGCGGCCGTGCCCGTCGCACGCGCATCGCGGCCGAGCGTCCGCGCGGCGCGATGTGTGAGAGCGCGTTCCGCGATCCGCACCAGGACATTTTCGATGAAGGCGCCGATCACCGGCGTGTAGTACGTGATGCGCTCGATCTCGAAGCCGGTGTCACGCACCACCTGGCGGAGGTCGTCGTGGTCCGACCAGCGGGTTGACGTGATCGGATTTGCGCAGCCGCTCCTGCCGCAAGTCGAGCAATCCGGCACGCTCACAGAGCCGCGCGAACCCGTTGACCGCGCGCGTGCCGTGGGCGACCCAGCCATTGCGGCGCACGTGCGTGTAGACGAACAGGCGGCCGCCCTCGGCGAGCACCCGGTTGGCCTCACCGAGCATCTCGACGAGCGCCGGCCGTGAGAGATGTTCGAAGACGTCGAGCGACCAGGCCTTGTTGAAGACGCCCGACTGCAGACGGCAGCCGCCGCAGGTCGCCCATGATCAGGTCGCACCGGTCGATCGCCTCGCGCGCGAAGTACGGGCGCGATGTCGATGCCGGCGAGCGCGGCGCCGCTGTCGGCGTTCCAGACGAGCGTCCGTCCGCTGCCGCAGCCGAGATCGATCGCCCGGTCGGCCGGACCGAGTCCGAGAAACGCCCGCAGCATGTCGTTGCGTACCTTCGAACCCGAGGAGCGGCGGCGCGATCGACTCGTGCCGCCGATCGACGTGCAGGGCGTCGTCGAGGTACTTGGTTTGCTCGGCGGCTGCGGTCCGCGGCCGCAAGTCGAGGGCGCCTGAGGGCTCGTGAAGGTTCGCGCACAATCGGCACAGCGGAACGCGTGACCGTCCGGCACGATCCGGCCCGCGCAGTCGGGACACCGCACGGACGAGAGCAACGCCGACGAGACCATCCGGTTGAGTATAAAGACCTCGGGGGTCGTTTTACGGTTTTCGTAAAACGACCCCCGAGGTCTTTTGATGCGCCGCCTCGAGCGCCGGCTCGAGCCTCGCCGCGCGGGCCGCCCACGTGTACTCGTGGCGCCAGGGCGCGCGCCGCGTCGCCCAAGGCACGCGCCAGTCGGTCGTCCGCCGCGACGCGCCCGAGCGCGTCGGCAAGCGCGCGCGGATCGCCGGCCGTGACGAGCAACGCGGTGGTGCCGTCCGTCAGCACTTCTCGCGCAGCGCCGGCAGGTCCGACGCGACGATCGGCCGGCCGAGCGACAGGTATTCGAACAGCTTCAACGGCGACGTGTAGCGTTCGGAGATCGCCGTCGAGGTGTTGGGCAGCACCAGGATATCGGCGCGCGGCCAGGTGCTCGAGCACATCGTGCGGCGGCACGAGGCCCGTGATGGTGAGGCGCTCGCCGAGCCAAGCGCGCGGATCAGGCGCTCGACGCGCGCCCGATCCGCCTCGCCTGGATGGCCGCCGACGATCAGCCCGCGAGACGTGCGGCACGAGCGCGAGCGCGCGGACGAAGACGTCGACGCCCTTCCACGGATAGAGATGCCCGGCGTACGCGGCGACGCGCGGCGCGCCCGGGGCACCGGCGTTGGCCCCGCGTCCCTCGGATTGCCCGCGCGCCGTCCGGCACGACGAAGACGTTCGACCGCGGACCGTACGTGCCGCGAGTTCGTCGGCAAGCGCGCGCGTGATCGTCACGTACGCCGCGGCGCGCGCCCAGACGCGCCGCTCCTGACGATCGAGCCGGCGCAGCTTCTGCGCCGACGGCGCGAGGTCCGGCTTGCCAAGCAGCCGCGGCATCTCCTCGCTCACCGTCGTCGCCACGCCGTGCGATTCGTAGACGAGCCCGGCCGCCGACCGGCGGGCAGTCTGCAGCAGCAGCGCGGCGAGGCCCAGGTCGCGCGTGTAGACGACCGCGTCGCGGGCGCGCGACCGCCGCACGGCGTCGAGAGGAAGCGAAGGCGCCGCCGCCGCGGTCCGCGCGACACCGGCACCGTCTCGATCGCAGCCGCCTGTTGGCCGGCCAGCCGTAGAACGCAAACGGATCGCGCGGCAGCGGCGCCGTGTCGGGCCGTACGACGAGGGTGACGTCGTGGCCGCGCTCCGCCAGCGCCCAGCACGTCGCCATCGTCTGCACGCCGTTGGCGCGCTCGATGGGAAAGCGGGTATCGGCGAAGGACAGAATGGTCACGCCAGTGCGAGCGCGGGCGGATGTGCGTTCAGCAGAGGATCGGCCACGCCGCTACCGGCGTCGTCGTCCGGCTTTGCATCCAGCTAGCCTAATCCAAGTTCGAGGCCGCCAATCACTTCGGGACGTCAGCGGCGCTCCGGCCGCCAGAATCGCGACGTTCGCGTTACCAGCAGCTCCGCGGGCGCATAGCCCTCGGTGGTCGGCAGCCAGTCGTGGACGGGCGTTCGCGAATCGATCGCGACCACTGACTGGAACTGGTGCGACCGCATGGCCATTGAGAGCGCCTTCGCCAGGTTGAGCTCCGTCGCCGTCTGCCCGCCCCGAATGACATCCGAGATCATCACCGCGTGCGCGAACGTCGCCTTGCCTGCGCGGCGCGGCAGATCGCCGTGAAACGGCATGAACACCGGCCCAGGAATGCGCGCGACCGCCTGCACCAGGGCGTCGCCGGCGGCGACGTCTGCCGTCGTGGGCACGAAGCTGGCCGGCAAGTACCCGGCCCTCAGAATCTGCACGACGCACAGGCTGTAGACGACCGCGACCATGACAGCCGGTCTGCGCATCCGCGGCGCCAGATGCTCGACCGCGTGATGCGCGGCGAGCGCGAAGACGATCGGCGATCATCAGGTGCGCTGGCAGCACGACGTTGATGAAACTGAGCGAGTGGAGTCGCGAGATCCAGGCGCCGGCCACGAACCCGACGGCGACCAGCAGGTAGAACCACGCGCGATCGCGATTCCCGCGGACCAGCTCCCAGCCAAGGTACGCGAGCGAGGCGGCCAACGCGATCGGCAGCGGTCCCGCCAGATCGTAGCGCCAGAAGCCGACGATCGACTGGATCGCCACCGGGTGCTGCCGCGGAACGAAATAGATGTAGTAGAGATACCAGCCGTCGAAGATCCGATCGAGCAGCAGGCAGCTGACACCGATCAGTCACGAACGTCGTGCCGGCAAATGCGGCGAATCGGCGCCAGCCGCGAGTCGCGCACCAGAGGGCCAGCGGGACGGCGATGATCAGTCCGGTCTGCTTCGTCAGGAACGACAGCGAAATCAGGACGCCGGCCACGGCCGCGCCCGCCGTGCCGTGAGACGTGCGCAAGACGTAGACCGCGAGCATCGCCAGGCACAGGAACAGCGAGTCGTTTCGCGCGAGATCCAGCCAGCCGCCAGTCCACCGAACATCGCCGCAAAGAGGCCCGCCGCGAGCAGGCCGAATCGCCGTTCGCCCGTTTCATACGTCACGAGCCGGCTCGTGATCGCGAGCAGACCCGCCGACGCGACGATCGAAATCAGTCGCATCGGCACGACGCCAAGGCCAACGATCTTGCAGAGCACCGCGGCGGTGTAGAAGTAGCCCGGCGTGTAGGTCAGCGGGATGAAGTCCAGGGTCGGCGGCGGATACAGCGGACGCCCTTCGAGGATCATCCGCACGTGATCGACCATCGCGCCCTCGAGCCATTCGAGATCGAACGGATAGCGGACGCGGAGCGCGGCCAGCACCGCGTAGAGCACGAGGTAGCCGGCGGAGCCCGCGACGACCAACGCACGCAGCACGGCGACCGTAGTGCGGTGCGGAGCGCGCGGAGGTCGCGCGAATGGGGGTGGGGCCCCATTTGCAACTAAAGAAGATTTCGCGGCTCGCATCTGACGTCAGGCGCCCAGCCAAACTGTCTTCAGCGCCGACAGTTGCTCGAGGAGCGGCGCCCATCCGGCGCGGTAGGTGCCCCATTGCTCGAAGAAGGCGAGCGCCGTTCCGAACGCGCCCGCGTGCAGCGTGAGCAGGACGGCGCCGCCCGCAGGGGAGTCGTCCCGCACGAACAGGACGACGAGCGCGACGAGCGCCGCGGCGGCCGCCGCGGTCTGTGTGCGCTCGTGCCGACGGCCGCGCTCATGCTCGCGAGATACAGGCCGCACGACGCGAGCGCCAGCCGCCCGAGCCAGATCCGGCTGCCGGAACGCAGCCCGAGCAGCACGGCCAGCCCGACACCGGCGGGCACGGCGACCAGCCAGGATCGACGGCAAGCCGGCGAGCAGGCCCGGCTGCGCGGTCTGGAAGATCGCCGGATCGGCCGGCCGCGGGCCGCCGATCATCCAGAGATAGAAACCCGCGGCGAGCCCAAGCCCGATCGCCGTCCCGCCAACCGTCAGCCAACGGCGTGAAGATCATCGCGCGACGCGCTCCTGGCCGGTCGGCTCGTGACGGAGGAGCGCCACCGCGGGACTTCCCGCTTCGTGCAGCCACGCCACCGGCCGGCTCGAGCGGCCGGGAATCGCATAGCCCGTGGTGTAGACGACGCGATCCGTCAACGACGACACGGCCCGGGCAAAGTCCGAAACCGCGGTCGGGTGGAGTGCCGGTCGCAGCCGCCCGTCCGCCTCGTGCACGATGAATCCCGCCGCGAACGGGAAGCGGGCGACGAGCACGGCATCGGCCGCGAGATCGGCGAGGGCGGCGGCGGTGGTGGCGACCATGTCAGGTTCGGCGACGCGATAGTACCGCGCCAACCGCTCACCACGCTCGCGCGTGGCCAGCGCCGCGTGACGCGACGTACAGCGTCGTCACGTCGCCTCGGGACGCCGCGATCAACCGATAGCGCGAATCGGCGCCGATCGCGTCTCGCGTCACCGGGCGGCCGAGATGGAACGGCGCACCCGTCCGCGAGTGAAACAGAAACGCCTCGGGCGGATGCGCAGGATCCTGGACGAAGTTCCAGAGGCGATTCTGGAGCTCGTGGCCGTAGGTGGACGCGGTCCAGAACACCGGCCAGTCGGCAGACTGGTACACCGTGAGACCGCGACCGCCGCTCGTGATCTCGTCGAGAGGCGCCCAGGCCAGCGAGAGCGGCCGATGATCCCAGTTGGCCGCCGCCGAGATAGCGGAACGGCGACAGCGCTCGCTGCGGCGGGGGAGTCTGCCGCGATCGGCTGCAGACGTCAGGAGCGGCCAGCGGGCGGCCGCCATCAGCAGCAACGACGAGCCGACGGCGACGATCGCCAGGGCGCGCAGGGACGAGCCGGCGCCCGGAAGCCGACCACGCGTCTCAGTCGACGAGTGCCGCGTAGCCGATGAAGACCGGCGCGCCGACGACGAGCACGAGCCGCGCGAAGACGAACAGGTCGGCGTGTCCGACGAGGAAGAGCGTCGCCAGTCCGAACGGCAACAGCGAGAGCAGCAGCAATCGAGACACCGAACGCGCGCGCCGATCCTGCACGTAGCCGAATGAGCTGCAGCCCGACGGCCGGCGCCGCGAATCCCCAGAACAGAAAGCCGAAGCCGCCGTGGAACGTCCCGAGTCCCGGATCCCACAACCCGACACGCACGAGCCTCGAAGCGGATCGGCGACGATCGCCGACCAGCTGTTCCGGCCGATCTCGAGGGTGCCGTCGAAGATCGTCCGTCCGAACGCGCGGATCGGATACGGGTAGAACGGGATTGTTCAACACGATCCAGTCGCGAACGTACCAATACGCGCCCGAGATGAGCATCGGCGCCGCAAAGAGGACCGCCGCGGTGACGCGCTGACCGCGCGGTCCGGACGACGCGGCCGATGACCCAGGTCGCCGCCACGGCAATCAAGGCGCACAAGCGTGAGCGTCGACACCTTCGTGCCCGCGAGCAGACCGACGCCGGTGCCGCCGAACGCGAGCGCGAGGCGCGATCCGGTGGCTTCGTAGTGCCAGAGCGCGATGACCGCCGAGAGGAGCCAGGCGGCGGAGATCAGATCGACATAGTTCGTCGTCGTCTGGAGGAGGCAGACGGGCATCGCGCCGAAGAGCGCGGCCGCCAGCACGGCGCCGCGAGGTGCGAGCGACGATCGTCGCGCGCAGCGCGTACACGGCCAGCATGCCGACGATCCAGAACGCGGCCTGTGGCGCCGCGATCCACTGGATGTTGCCCGTGAACAGCGGCACGAGCAGGAAGAGCATCTCCGCATTCAGCGGATAGCCGAAGTGGCCGCGCAGCTCGATCGGCAGGACCGTCAGCCGGTGATCCTGTATCGCCTGATAGATCGGCGGCAGATGGTACGTCACGTCGTCGATCCCACGCGGGCGGGTAGACGGCCAGCGCCGTCAGAGATCCAGGCGGTCGCGAACACAGCAGCACCGCGATGACGGCGAGCTCCCACGACAGCGCGGACCGGCCGGCTGCGATCGCCACGGCGAGATCGCGCCGGGCCATGGCGGCGAGCGTGACCGACGGCTGAAGGGCGCGCCGCGCGAGTGTGAGGACGAGGACGGCGATCGCCGCGTTCGAGATACCGATCACCGCGTGAGTCAGCATCCCGTCGCGCCGGCGGCAGTGGTCGTCACGACCCACTGGCCGGACGCGCCGAGGCACGCGAGGAGGATGCGCGTCGACGCCGGCATCGCCGGTCCCCGCAGTCGCGACGACCGCGTACCAGGCGACGAAGACGAGGATCGTCAGCGCGACCAGGATCAGCACGTTGAGGATGCTAACGGAGACGCGAGACGAGCGCGACGATCCGGCGACCCCTGGGCGTAGGCACCAGGGCGCCGCTGCTCGCGTCCACGCCAAGCCATCCGGCGCGGACCAACTCGGCCAGCCGTTCGCTCTGGCCGCCGTGCGCGTGGTATCGGGAGATCAGCTCGTCGGCCGAGAGGGGCCCGTGCGTCGAGCATGTAGACCATCCGCAGGAGAATCGAGCTCTCGAGGTGACTTCTGAGGCCAAACCACGCCAGCGTCGCCGCCGCTCCAGAAGACGAACGTCGGCACGACGCGCATCAGGCCGCCGGCCAGGAGGATCACCGCGGTCGTCGCAAACCCGACGAGATGAATGAGGCCGATTCGCGGGAGCGCCGACTGCAGCTTGCCAATCGGCCGCAGCCATTCGCAGCCGGCCAGCGTGAGGATGAATCCGCCGCAGAGAATCAGCAGCGCGGTCATCCCGGCAGCCGAGCCATCCGGTACAGCCACGCCAGCAGTCGCGCGAGGCCTCTGCCGATTGGCGAGAGCGTGAGGCGGTCTCCGTCAGTTCGGACCAGGCGATACCGCACGGCCTCGGCCACTCGATCGGCGATGCGGTCGTCGAAGGCCACTTCATGCGGGGGTCGCGCGTGCGCGATCGAGCAGGTGCAGGCTGACGCTGCGCGTCAGCATCGCACGCAGGATGAGCAGACCCACCCAGTAGCAGGGCCAGCCCGACGACGATGGCGACCGTCTCCGCGGGCCGGCGGTGCGGCCCGGGCAGCAGAACGACGGTCACGATCACGCCGAGCACGAGTCGCCGCACACGCCGCGTTGAACAGCGCCACGCGCGACCGCGCGACCACAAAGGCGATCGACATCAGCAGCCAGCCACCCGCGGCGGCAGATCGAGGGTCGTCACGGCCCGGGTAGACGCTATCGCAGAAAGGCGGCCGCGGGTCTGTGAAATAGTGTGGCCGTGCACGGCTACGAACGGCGCCTGCTCTTCGCGATCGTCGCGATCGCCCTTGCGCTGCGCGCCCTGCTCGCCGTCGAATCGCCGACGCCCTACGGCTACGTGTTCGACTTCTATCATGAAGGCGTCCAGCGGATGTACGCGCTCGGACGCCTGCCGATCGCGTCCGATTGCTGGCAGTGCTATCACCCGCCCGGCTCTTCTACGTCGCCGGACTGCCGTTCTACGCGCTCGGCAAGCGACCTGATGGGCGGGCCGGCCGGCATGGCCGATCCCGCACTCCCAGTGCTGACGCTGCTGTCGCTGTGCGCCGCGGCCGTGACGGCGTTCTACGGCGACCGGTTGTTGCGGCACTATCGCGTCACCGGCCATCGAACGGCTGGTCGGTGTCGCGCTGCTGCTCGCGTTTCCGTGCCTCTTCATCAGCTCGTGGGGCATCGAGGCCGACATCGTCCTCACGGCGATCATGAGCGCGTTCATCTACTACTGCGTGCGCTTTTTCGAACGGCCGGGATGGCGGGCGGCGATTGGTCTCGGCGTGCTCGCCGGCCTCGCGTGCGCGACCAAGTATCACGGGCTGCTGGCGCCGGCGATCATCGGCGTGCTCGCGGCGATTCGTCTGCTGACCGGACCCGGCCGGCTGGCGATGGCGCGCTTTGCCGCCGTGGCGCTGATCATCGCCGCGCTCGTCGGCGGCTGGAAGTACGTCGACAACGTCAAGCGGTACGGCACGCCGTTGTTCGCAAACGGATCGGCGCAGCAGGGCTTTGCCGTGAGCGGCCGCCCGAGCTTCGCGAGCCAGTACGATTTCCTGTCGCTCCGCCTGAACGATCTCTTTCGGTTGACCCGCGGCGACGTGCCGCCCGGCCACCTGACGGATCTGCCGTTCTATCGCAGCGTCTGGACCAGCCTCCATGCCATGGCCTGGGGCGACATGAGTTTTTTCAGCGATCCGAGCCGGCACGGATTCTTCCGGCAGCCGTATCCGCGCAAGCGTATCGCGCCCGTGGCTCGCGAGCGCCGTGCTGGTGCTCGGACTCGTGCCGAATGCGCTCGCGCTGTTCGGCGCCGTCGGTCACGGCCACGGCGGCGCGAGTACTGGCCGCTGCTCGTGACCGGTGTGCTGGCCTGGGCGGCCTATGTCGCGTGGTTCCTCGCGCAGGAATCGTGGGCCCTGAAGACGAAATACCTGCTGTTCCTCCTGCCGATCTACGTCGTGTATGTCATTGAAGCGTGGCGCTGGATCGCGAGTCGATCGCGGATCGCGGGCATCGCCGTGACGTCGATCCTCGGGCTGCTGCTGGTCCTCACGAACCTGTATCTGCTGGATTTCGCGTGGAGCTGACGAGTCACCCGCTTGCGCTCCTGGCGTCGTTGTGGCTGGGCGTCTGGGTGGTCGTGCGCACGGCGAACTGGCAGCGATGGTCGGGATCCGTGCGGCTGCCGGCCCGTGGGCCGCGGTGGCCCTTCAGTTCACCTTCATGTCGATCGTCGGTCTGGTACGTCTGGCAGGCGGCGTACTTCGATCCCGCGGAGCCGACCATCACGGCCATCTCCGCCCTGATCGGCCACGGACATCCGCTGTATCCCGCGATCGATGCGCTCTGAGCGTTTCGTGCACGTCTACGGGCCGGGGCTGTTTCTCGTCCATGCGGCGGCGCTTGGCGGTCGCCGGTTCGAGCATCTTCGTCTCGAAGGCCGTCGGGGCCGTCGCGATCGGCTTGTCGCTGGTGTTCACCCAGCGCGCGGTGACCCGGCAAGCCGGCGACGGGGTCGGCGTCGTCGCTGGCGCGACGCTGGCGGCCACCTACCTGATGTTCGGCAACGTGACGTTCTGGACGCGTGCGGAGCCGCTCTTGATCATGTGCCGTCGCCGCGGGCCTCTGGCTCGTGCACCTGCGCCGGCCGGTCGCGGTCGATCGGCCTCGGCCTGGCGACGGGGCTGGCGGTCAGCCTGAAGATCTCGGCGCCGGCGTATCTGCTGCCGTTGTTCGTCCTGCTGTTCTTCAAGCAGCGTCTCTCGGGTGCGCTCGCCGCCGCGGCGATCGCGCTGGTGGTCGCGCTCCTGCCATTCGTGAGCCGCGAGATTTCGCTGGCGAACTACATCGAGTATCTCCAACTCTCGGCCGGCAACGGTCTGCGTCGGCGCCAAGCTGCGCCAGAACGCGCGAGTGGCTGCTTTTTTTCGCCGCGCCGCTTGGCGCCGCGGTGATCTCCGGGAGGCGCCTCGGCACGTCAGACCGTGCCGACCTGGCCGTCCTGGCCGCTGCCGCGCTCGGGAGCGTCGCCATCGCGATCATCGGCGCGAGGCCGGGCGGTGGGCCGTACCACTTCCTGCCGTTCGTTCCCGTGTGGGTGTGGCTGGCCCTGAGTCGTCCGGCTGGGACCTGGCAGGTGAGTCGGGCGCGCGCCGGCGGCGTCGCGTTCATGCTCGTCGCCGTGATGGTCGCGATCCCGCGGCAGATCACGCTGTATCGCACGATTGAAAGCCGCCCGCTCGAGCCGGCGATCGAGGACGTGCGCCGCTTTGCCGCGGCACACCCGGCGAGCCCGATCGCGGTTGGCTACGCCGGCACATCCCGCTGGTCCGACGCCCGCGTCGAGATCGTGTTCCTTCAGCGGGATTACCTGCTGGACGCGCCGGCCGTCCAGGAGCATCGCTTGTCGGGACTCGACCTGCCAGTGGCGACGTATCAGGCGATGGACACGTGTCGCGCGGAGTATTGGCTGATTCCTACCGGCGCCGAGCCGTTCTCGGTGCCGAGCGCCTACTCGCCCCTGGGACCGCCCGACGTCTTCCCGGAGGCATTTCGCCGCGCATTCCGGCAGCGCTACATGCTCACGTCAAGGACGACGTTCTTCGACGTCTGGAGATGTAAGTAGGGGGCGGGTACGCACAGGTGCGACCCATCGTACCCGTCTATTGTCTCTGCCGCCCGTAGAACGACGATCGGTCGGTGAAGTAGCGCCACAGAATGGCCGGCGCCTCGCGCGGCAGGACGACGAACGTGTTCCACGCGTTCTCGCGGAGCGTCAGGCGCTGGCGATCCATGCGGTGCAGCGCGAACTGGGCGATGAGCCCGAGATTCCACCAGAGGCAGAGCACGACGGCCGCCACCAGGGCGCGGCGCGGCAGCGGTGCCGGCGGGGCGGCGGCGATCAGGCGCCGCGAGGCCCACGGTCAGGATCGGCGTCAGGCCCAACGAAGCGCCGCTGACCGAACGATCCCTGAAGCGTCCACGAATCCACGGCACCGGTGACGTAGATCTGCGCCGCCACCATCACGAGGGCGATCGACGCCGATCCACTGCGCGTCAGGGTGGACCGCGCGACTGCGTGCCGAGCGCGAGGAGGACCACGCCGATGAGCGCCAGCGATGGCGAGCGGCGTCCACGCGAAGAACCCGTGCGCCGGCGAGAACAGCACTTCGAGCGCGTGCGGCGAGGTCCAGATCATCTTGCGGGCGACGAGGTCGGTCGGCCGCGGCTGGCCGTTGAGCGCCTGGTAGGCGAGTAGTTGCGGCGCAAACGCCAGGAGGAACGACACCGCGCCGACGAGTACCGCGGTGATGGCCGTGCGCGGTGCGAGGGGCGTGGTGCGGCTCTCGAACGGTGCTGAGTGCGCGCTGCCGGGTGTTAGCTGCTGGGTGGCGGGTGCTGTCGGGTCCGGCCTGGGCCCTGGGCCTTGGGCCTTTGGCCTTGCGTGGGCCCTGGGCCTCGAGAGCGCGGTCCACGCGAAATCGATGGCCGGACCAGCGATGAAGAAGATGTCCTGCTCGCGCACCATGGCCATCAGCGCGCCGCTCAGCCCGAGCCAGGCGGCGCCGGCGGGCGACCAGCGAGTCGCGCACGCGCAGCCAGACCGTGATGAACAGCGCCACCGCGAACGCGGAACACGCGTGCGAGAACGGCGGCGTGACGTACATGTAGTACACGAGCGGCGTGCCGATCCAGATCACGACCGCGGCGAGCGCGCCACGGCCGACGATCCGTCCGGCGATGCGCGCCGAGAGCCAGACCGCGAGAAATCCGTAGACAGGCCGATCCGTAACTCGACGGCGGCGATGTACGGCGCGCTGAGCCCGTCGGCGCGGGCGCCGGTCGCAAGCGCGACGACGTGGCCGACGGCGTAGAACGGCGCCCACAGGATCGCCGTGCCGATGGGCGCGAAGTTGATCCGGCGGCCGGCCTCGTTCGTGCGCTCGAGAAACGTCTCGTGAAAGTCCGGGTTGCGGGCGGCCCCGGTGTCGTAGAAATAGCGGTACTCGTTCTCGAAGTCCACGTCGCGATCGAAGGCCCAGGATCGGAGCCACGAGAAGTATTGAATCTCGTCCGACGCGTAGATCCGGGTGGTGACGGCGGGCAGCGAGAGGAGGAAGACGAGCGCGATCAGCAGCCAGAGGCGGCGGTCGCGGGTCACATGCCGAGCGAGCGCGCGATCATCTGCTGCGCCACCTGCGCGCCGTTGAAGCACGCATGGTTGACCATCGGCATCACCGACGATCCGCCGCTTGAGGTAGAGGAGGCCCCAGAGCAGCCCGAGCGAGCCGACGGCGATCGCGACGTCGAGCCCCTGGTCGAAGTGCAGCGCGCCGAAGAGCAGCGTGTAGCCGCCAAGCGCCGCGGCCTGGCCAAATCGGACGCCGCCGAGGACGCGCTGGAACCGGTGGAGGAAGAACCCTCGCTGCAGCTCCTCGCGCACGCCGCCCGCCAGGACGACGACGACGAGGAAAATGGCGGCGTCGTAGGGATTCTGCATGTACTGGGCGATCGGACTTTCCTTGACGGTGTGCAGCCACGGCGCGACGGCGCGCAAGGCCGAGGACGATGGCGGTGACGCCGATGAGCACGACCGGCACGAGCGCCAGCCCGCGCCAGACTTCGCCCCAGATCGGGCGGCGGCCGAGGAACACGTCACGCGACTCCTCGCCGCTGAGGATGAGGAAGACGCGGATGAGCAAGCGCGACGAGCGCCGTGTCGAACAGGCTCAGCGTCGCGAAGAACTGCGAGCGAGATCGCGCCGTCGCCTCGCCAGGATCGGCACGTCCAGGAACGAGCACCAGCATCGTCGGCGATCGCAAGCTGGGTGGGGAGGATGCCGCAGACCAGGACGGCCTGAATGACGGCAAACCAGCGCGGCAGCAACGGCGACCGCGGCAGCGACGAGGGCCGGCGCGCCGGGCGACTCCGTCAGCGGCAGCGCCGCGGGCGCGTGGTCCACGGACGAGAGGATATCAGGCCCGCAGGACCAGGGCACTAGGCTGCAGGCCAGCGCACTGCGCGTGAAGGCGTGCAGAACGGTGCGAAAGAATCGGCGTTTTGAGCACTCGTGGCGTCAGTGCCCTGCGCGTTTGGTGCGCTTTGAAAATAGGGCAAGTGAAAGAACCTCAAGACGTACCGCAGCGATTTGTCAATATCTGGCGTCCTGCCAAGAATCGGGCCACAATATGAAGTGGTTCCGTCTTGACAACCAGGTAAACGAAGTCGCATATTCGTTCCCCGGCAATCGAACAGCCGATCGGCGAAATCCTTCCCGGCATTTCGCCTGAGATGCGCCGCCTCTCGCGGAGGGCAGGATTCCGGGTCCGCGCGGCGCGAGTTGACTACGACGGTCCCAGCGACGACCGTCCAGGGGCGGATGCGTCGGCGTGTACGGAAGGTGGGAGAACGACATGCAGCACGCGCAGCACACTGAAACGACGCCAGGGCGAAACGATCGGCCGGACCTTTGGACCGGGACGCGACATAGCGGGCCTCGAATTCGACCGCTATTTCACGAAGGACGGCGTCGATCCGTTCGACGAAATCGACTGGGAGCTGCGGTCGGCCGTCATCGCCAACGAACGCGGCGAGCTCGTCTTCGAGCAGCGCGACGTCGAGTTCCCCAAAGCCTGGTCGCAACAGGCCACCAACATCGTCGTCTCGAAGTATTTCCGCGGGCAGATCGGCACGCCCGGAGCGCGAGCGCTCGGTGAAGCAGCTCATCGGCCGCGTCGTCGACACGATCACGCGGTGGGCGCGCGAGCAGGCGCTATTTCGCGTCGGAGGACGATCTGCAGGCGTTCAGCGACGACCTGAAGCACCTGCTGGTGTATCAGAAGGGCTCGTTCAACAGCCCGGTCTGGTTCAACTGCGGCTTCGAGCGGGCGCCGCAGTGCTCGGCCTGCTTCATCAACTCGGTCCAGGACACGATGGATTCGATCCTGACGCTGGCCAAGACCGAGGGGATGCTGTTCAAGTTCGGATCGGGCACGGGATCGAACCTGTCGGCGATTCGGTCGTCGCGCGAGCTGCTGGCCGGCGGCGGCACGGCGTCGGGCCCGGTGTCGTTCATGAAGGGCTTCGACGCGTTTGCCGGCGTGATCAAGTCGGGCGGCAAGACGCGCCGCGCGGCCAAGATGGTCATCCTCAACGCCGAGCATCCCGACGTCGTCGAGTTCATCAACTGCAAGGTCGAGGAAGAGACGCAAGGCCTGGGCGCTGATCGACGCCGGCTACGACGGCTCGTTCACGGGGCCGGCCTACGCGTCGGTGTTCTTCCAGAACTCGAACAACTCGGTGCGCGTGACCGACGAGTTCATGCGCGCGGTGCTCGACGACGGCGAGTGGCAGACGCGGGCGGTGCTGGCGCCGCACGACGTGATGGACACGTATCGGGCGCGCGACCTGATGCACCAGATCGCCGAAGCGACGTGGATCTGCGGCGATCCGGGCATGCAGTTCGACACCACGGTCAACGACTGGCACACGTGCCCGAACACGGCGCGCATCAACGCCAGCAATCCGTGCTCGGAGTACATGTTCCTCGACGACTCGGCGTGCAACCTGGCGTCGATCAACCTGATGAAGTTCGTGCGGCGACGGACGGCGAGTTCGACGCGGAGGCGTTCGCGACGCGCGTGCGAGACGTTCATCACGGCGCAGGAGATCCTGGTCGACAACGCGAGCTATCCGACGCCGGCGATCGGGCGCAACAGCCACGATTACCGGCCGCTCGGCCTCGGCTACGCGAATCTCGGCGCGCTGCTCATGTCACGCGGCCTGCCGTACGACAGCGACGCCGGCCGCGACTACGCGGCGGCGATCACGGCGATCATGCACGGCGCGGCCTACGCGCAGTCGGCGCGCGTGGCGCGCGATCACGGCGGGCCGTTCCCCGGCTACGCGAAGAACAGCGAGCCGATGCTGCGCGTGATGCGGAAGCATCGCGCCGCGCTCAAGGACATCGATCGCACGAACGTCCCGAAGGAGCTGTTCGAGGCCGCCAAGGCCATCTGGGACGAGTGCGTCGAGCTCGGCGAGCAGCACGGCTACCGCAACGCGCAGGCCACCGTGCTGGCGCCGACCGGCACCATCGGCTTCATGATGGACTGCGACACGACCGGCGTCGAGCCGGACATCGCGCTGGTCAAGTACAAGAAGCTCGTCGGCGGCGGCCTGATGAAGATCGTCAACAACACGGTCCCGATGGCGCTCGACCAAGCTCGGCTACACGCAGACGCAGGTCAAGGACATCGTCGGCTACATCGACGAGCACGAGACGATCGAGGGCGCGCCGCACCTCAAGGACAGGGACCTGCCGGTGTTCGACTGCGCGTTCAAGCCGATGCGCGGCGTGCGGTCGATCCACTACATGGGCCACGTGAAGATGATGGGCGCGACGCAGCCGTTCATCTCGGGCGCCATCAGCAAGACGGTCAACGTGCCGAAGGACGCGACGATCGAGGAGATCGAGCAGGCCTACATCGACTCCTGGCGCCTCGGCGCCAAGGCAGTGTCGATCTATCGCGATGGCAGCAAGCGCACCCAGCCGCTGAACACGTCGAAGGACAAGACGCCGGGCGCCGGCGCGGGCGGCCGGCCTGAAGCTCGACGTGGCGCCGCGCCGCCGGCGGCTGCCCGACGAGCGGCAGTCGATCACGCACAAGTTCGACATCGCCGGCCACGAGGGCTACATCACCGTCGGTCTCTACGAGGACGGCCAGCCGGGCGAGCTGTTCCTGACGATGGCGAAGGAAGGCTCGACGATCTCGGGCTTCGCCGACGCCTTCGCGCAGGCGATCAGCTACGCGCTGCAGTACGGCGTGCCGCTGCAGGACCTGGTCGACAAGTTCAGCCACGTCCGCTTCGAGCCGTCCGGCATGACGAAGAACGCGGACATCCGCTTCGCCAAGTCGATCGTCGACTACATCTTCCGGTGGCTGGCGGTGAAGTTCCTGTCGGTGGACGCGCAGTTTCGCGCCGGCGTGAACAACCGCGAGGAAGCGACGTCGCCGGAACAGCTGATTCTGGATGTCGCCGCCGCGCGACCGGGTGACGCGGCTTCGGCGACGCCCGAGCGCCTCCGCCCCGGCGGCGCAGACCCGAAGAAGTCGACCTTCGCCGCGATCCAGAACCAGGAAGACGCGCCGCCGTGCTCGACCTGCGGGTCGATCATGGTGCGGTCGGGCGCCTGCTACAAGTGCAGCAACTGCGGCACGACATCGGCTGCGCGTGATGGTCTGAAGACCGATCACCACGAAGCACACGAAGCGGGCGAAGGACGCGAAGACTTCGACGTTGAACTTCTAGACAACAAGGGCCGGCTTTGCCGGCCTTTGCTGTTCCAGTGGCTATTGCTTAGTGCCCAGTACTCTCAACATCCTCCGCCCCAGACCGACACTCGCCTGACGATCGCGCGCGGCTCGACCTCGAAGATCACCCAGGTCCTCCAAAGCGCAGAGTACGCAGAAAGTGCGACCCTCTGAGATTTCCCCGCGAATCCCACCGGATCGCAGCCGTCAGCGTTCGGCACGATCATTGCGACAAGTCGTCGTCGCGCCCGCGGTAAAATTGCGGCATGGACGGAGACCACGACATGCTTCAGGAAACGTCTGCCCGGATGACGTACCGAGGACCTGTTGCTGTTGCCGGACGACGGGTTGCGCCACGAGCTCATCGATGGAGTGCACTACGTGACCGCGTCGCCCGTGACCCGACATCAACGCATTCTGCGCAGGCTGGCTGTGGAGATCGAGAACGTGGCTGCGCGACCATCCGATTGGCGAGATGTTCTTTGCGCCGCTCGACGTGGTGCTGACCCGCTACGACGTCGTCGTGCCGGACCTGATCTATGTGTCTGCCGAACGGTCCGAGGGCATCGAAGAGAAGGGGCTTTTTGCCGCGCCGGATCTGGCGGTGGAGATCCTGTCGCCGTCGACCCGGCGGCGTGACGAGACGTTGAAGCGCCAGCTCTACGAGCGCGTCGGCGTTTCGGAGTACTGGCTCATCGATCCAGGCAGCGATCTCGTGTCGGTGTCGCGTCGAGACGGCGAGCGGTTGCTCCACGCGGAGGTCCTCACCACCTTGCACGACGACACATTGACGTCGCCGCTGTTCCCCGGCTTCGTCTTGCGGCTTCCCGGGCTGTTCGAGCGATAGCGCGGCGTGAGCGTCGAAGTCCCGGCCACGCTGTCGTCCGTCCTCGAGCACTATTGGGGGTATTCGTCCTTTCGTCCCTTGCAGCGCGAGGCGATGGACGCGGTCCTCGCCGGCCGCGACTCGCTCCTGGTGTTGCCGACCGGCGGCGGCAAGTCGCTGTGCTTCCAGGCGCCGGCGCTCGTCGCCGATGGGCTCGCGATCGTGGTGTCGCCCTTGATCTCGCTGATGAAAGATCAAGTCGATACGCTCGTCGGCAACGGCGTCGCGGCCGCCAGTTTCCACAGCGCGCTTGCACCCGAGGAGAAGAGCCGGGTGGCCGCGGGGATTCGCTCCGGGCACTACCGCCTGCTTTACGTCGCGCCCGAGCGTCTGGTCGGAGAGGGCAGCGACGGCTTCCTGTCGATGATTGGCGCCGCGCGTCCCGTCAGCTTCATCGCCATCGACGAAGCGCACTGCATCAGCCAATGGGGACACGACTTCCGTCCTGAGTACCGTCAACTCGCGCGGCTGCGCGAGCGCTGGCCGGCGGTCAGCCTGCACGCGTTCACCGCGACGGCGACCGCGCGCGTGCGGCAGGACATCGTGTCGCAGCTCGGGTTGCGACAGCCCGCCGAGTTTGTCGGCTCGTTCGACCGTCCGAACCTCGTCTATCGCGTCCTCGCGCGTTCGGGATTGAAGAAGCAGATTCAGGACGTGCTGGCGCGTCACCGTGGCGAGGCCGGAATCATCTATTGTCAGTCGCGCCGCGAGGTCGACGAGCTGGCGGCCTGGCTGGCCGGATTGGGCGTCCGAGCCGTGCCCTATCACGCCGGGTTAACTGACGACGTGCGGCATCGTCATCAGGACGCGTTCCTGAATGAATCGGCTGACGTGGTCGTCGCGACGGTCGCCTTCGGGATGGGTATCGATCGATCGGACGTCCGCTTCGTCGTCCACGCCGGAGCGCCGCAGTCGCTCGAACACTACCAGCAGGAATCGGGCCGGGCCGGCCGCGACGGCCTCGAAGCCGAGTGCGTGCTGTTCTATTCGAGCGCCGATTTCCTGAAATGGCGCGTGATGCTCGAGCGCAACGGTGAGTGGAACGATGCGCGCCGATCGCTCATGCGCGACATGGAGCGGTACGCGGCGAGTGTCGGCTGCCGGCACAAGCGCCTCGTGAGCTATTTCGGCGAAACGTATCCGGCGGCCGACTGCTCGGCGTGTGACGCGTGTCTCGGTGAGCTCGAGTCGACGCCGGATCCGGTCACGATGGCGCGCAAGATTCTCTCGGCGGTGGCGCGGGTCGGCCAGCGCTTATGGGGTGGCGTACGTGACGACGGTGCTTCGCGGCAACGAGAGCGAGCAGGTGACAGCGCGAGGGCACCAGTCGCTCTCGGTCTTTGGCCTGCTGAAGGGCGCCACGGTGGACGAGATTCGCGGCTACATCGATCAGATGATGGCGCGCGGACTGCTGCGACAGACCGACGACGAGTTTCCGGTGCTGGGGCTGACGGCAGACGGGATCGCGCTGATGAGGGATGCCGCCGCGATGCCGGATCTGGTTCTCGCGCGCCAGCGCAAGCCGGAGAAGGGGCAGCAGAAGCGATCACGGGTCGAGACGGAGTCGTGGGACGGCGTCGATCGCGATCTTTTCGAGCGCCTGCGCGGCCTGCGCCTTCGCATTGCGCGCGACCGCATGTCCCGCCGTACGTCATCTTCCACGACCGCACGCTGCGCGAGCTCGCGCGCCTCAAGCCGACCAATCTCGACACGCTGCGCCACGTGTACGGCGTCGGCGATCGCAAGGTCGACGAGCTCGGCGAGGACATCGTGGCGACGATCAGGAGCCACTCGGCGGGTACATCGGCGGGTACGGTAGGTACGACGGACACGAGAGGTACGAAGGGTACGCGCTGCGTTGCCTTTTTGTGCCGGCCTTGCCACTATCTCTTCATGTGCCGCAACATCCGCACGCTCTTCAATTTCGACCCGCCCGCCACCGACGAGGAGATCCGCGCGGCCTCCCTGCAATTCGTTCGAAAGCTGAGTGGATTCACCAATCCCTCCAGGGCGAACGAGGCCGCCTTCAACACCGCGATCGACCAGGTCGCAGCGACCGCGCGTGAATTGATCGATTCGCTCACCACCACTGCGCCGACCCGCGACTCGGGAGGAGTGGGCCGCGAAGGCCAAGGCCCGAGCGGCAGAGCGGTATGGGCGAGGCCCGACCGCTATCTGAGGCTCTGCCGCCGCACTTCGAGGAAGAGTGGTGCGGCGCCGAGGACGCCGACAATACCGGGGGTCCACCAGCGGCCGCTGTTGATGACGATGAACTCGAGATGCTCGCCGGGCTCGATGGTGAAGTGGATGTTCTTCCACACGAGCGTGTTGTGGACGCGCAGATGATGTCGGCCGGGCTCGAGGTCCTGGGTCATCCACTCGCCGAACACGAGGGTCACCTTCGGGCCGCCATCGAGGCGGACGATGACCTGCCGCTGGCCGACGTCTTTCGGGTGTTCGCGGCTGACGGTGATCGTCGCCCGGAGAATCGTCGGGGACGTCGCGGGCGCGGACGCCTGGAGCTCGCCGCCGCCGGGAGACCTGGCCCGCGGTCGTATTGCGTGGAGCCCACGACGGCAGTTTACGACGATCGGGAACCGATGGCGCGCCGCGTCCGTCTCTCCTGGCGCTTGTAGATAGTGATACTATCTAGATAGCATGACTTTCCATGGAGCGGTCGAATGAAATGGCTGTCGGTTGCCGCGCTGACCGTCCTGCACGCGGTGGCGCGGGGCACGTCGCACGGATTCGACATCATCGACGAGACGAATCTGCCGGGCGGCACCGTCTATCCGGCGCTGAGCCGCCTCGAGCGCGACGGCCTCGTCGCCTCGAGCTGGGAGCCTGGCGGAGGACGCGCGCCGAGAGGGACGGCCGCCGCGGCGTAACTACGCCGGTCACCCGCGTCGGGCTGACGACGCTCAACGAGGCCCTCGAGCGACTGCATGCGATGAAGCCGGTCCGTCGTGCCGTCACCGCCACGGCAAAGCCACGGCAATGACGGAGTCGACTTCGCCACCCTGAATCCGCGCCAGCCGGATGGCGGCTCGTCGCATTTGCCTGGCTGGTCCCGTCCCGCGACCGTGATGCATGGCGACGCGATGGGATGGGGAACTGGCCTACTTCACGCGGGGCGCGGCCGCGCGCCGAACCGTCCGCTCGGGCGCTGGTGGCTTGGCGCGGCGGCTGACCGCCGCGTTGCAACACGCCCTCTGGCTGCGAGGACAGACCATGACGCTTCGAGATACCGGCCGCGACACCCGCCACGCCGTCCGCGTGCTCGCGCGACGTCCGGGTTCACGCTGGCGGCTCGTGCTCACGCTCGCGCTCGGGATCGGCGGCACGACGGTCATCTTCAGCGCGATGCAGGCGGTCTTCTGGCGGCCGCTGCCGTATCCCGATCCGTCCGCGCTGGTGATGGTGTCGACACGACCGCCGCGCGCCCAGGGCGCCCCAACAGCTGTCTCGCCGATCTTCGTCGATTGGCGTGCGCAGTCGCCACATTCTCGGCACTGGCGGCGGTGCGCGACGACGGCTACGCGCTTCAGCAAGCGGACGGCGCGGAACAAATCACCGGCACCGCGGTATCCCTGTCGTTCTTCGCTGATTCGGGATACACCGGCAGCTGGGGCGGGCCCTGTCGGCCGCCGACGGCGAGCCGGGCGCAGCTCCGTCGTGGTGCTGAGCCACGCCTCTGGCAGCGGCCGCTACGGCGGCGATTCGCGGGTGGTCGGCCGCTCATTGTGCTCGACGGGCAGATCGCACGAAGTCGTCGGCATCATGCCGCGCGCCATCAACTTTCCGCTCGGCACCGAGGTCTGGACGCCGCTGGTGCTGACGTCGATGACCCGACGCGCCAACGCGGCGCGCACTATCTTCGGTCGTGGCGCGGCTGACGCGCGGCGTGGACTTCCGGCCGCGCCGCGCCGAGCTGACGGCGATTGCTGGCCGGCACGCCGAGACGGCTCCACGCGCCAGCCAGCCCGCGCGGGTGCTCGATTGCGCCGCTTCGAGACGGGCATCGTCGGCGACGGGAGTCGCGCCGGGTTGCGGCTGCTCTTCGGCGCCGTCGGCTCGTCTTCCTCGTGGCCTGCGTCAACGTCTCGAGCCTCGTGCTCGGGATGGCGCTCGGCCGGAGCCGCGATTTCGCCGTCCGCGCCGCCCTCGGCGCGTCGCGATTCCGGCTGGTGCGCGGTCTGTTCGTCGAAAGCGTGCTCCTCGCCGGCACCGGCGGGCTCGCCGGCCTGACGCTGGCCGTCCTCGGCACGGGGCCGATGGCGGCGTCTGCGAGACGGCGGGTATCGCGCTGCTCGACGAGGCGCGGATGGACGCCACGGTGATCGTCTTCGCTGGCGTCGCGACGCTCGCCGCCGCGTGCCTGTTCGGCCTGTTGCCGGCGCTGCACGCGTCGCGCGATCAGACGGGCGCTCGCCGCCGGGCACGCGCACAACTCCGATCGCGGACGCGTCCGCGCGCGGAGCATGCTCGTCGCCATCGAGATCTCGCTCGCGGTGGCGCTGCTCGTCGGCGGCCGGGCCTGCTCGGGCGCAACTTCGTCGCGCTCGTGCGGACGCCGCTCGGGATCGATCCTCGCGGCGTGCAGACCATCTCGCTGTCGCTTCCGTCGGCGACCTACAAGGACCTCGACCGGCGCGCCTACTTCGTCGAGCGGGTGCTGGCGAACGCGGCGACGCGGCCGGACGTCGAGGCGGCCGGCGCGATCTTCGGCTGCCGCTGACGGACTTCACCTACTGCGATCAGCGCGTATCAGCGTGACGCCGAGGTGCTGTCGCCCGATGATCAGGGGCGGTTCAGCCTCAACGTCCGCGTCGTGACGCCGGCATTCTTTCGCGCGCTCGGCGTTCCGATCGTGGCCGGTCGCGATTTCGCCGCCGGCGACCGTCGCGGCGCCCCGCCGGTCGCGATCCTCAACGAGAGCGCGGCGCGGTTGTACCTTGCCGGGACTGGCGCAGCCGGCGTCGTCGGCCACCGCGTCGTCGTCGGCACGCGGCTCGGTCTGGGCGGCGAGCGGGTCGGCGGAGAGGTCGTCGGCGTCGTCGGCGACGTTCGCGACGTCGGGCCGGGGACGGCGGCGCGGCCGACGACTCTATGTCGCGCACGCGCAGTACCCGATGGGCTTTCTCACGATCGTGGTGCGCGCGCCGGCGGCGGGAGACGATCTGCTTCGTGCGCTTCGATCTGCGGTGGCGGCGTCGATCCGACGGTGCCGGTGTTCCGCGAGCGCACGATGGATCAGTTCGCGTCGCGCGCTACGTCGGCGCAGCCGCGTATCTACCTGACGCTGCTCGCCGTGTTCGCCGTGACCGCGGTCGCGCTGGCGGCGATCGGGATCTACGGTGTGATGGCGCAGAACGTCGTGGCGAGGTCGCGCGAGATCGGCGTCGGATCGCCCTCGGCGCGACCCGGCAGGATGTGGTGTCGCATGATCATCCGCGTCGGCGGGCCGTCTGACCGCGATCGGCGTCGTCGCTGGCTTCAGCGCTCGCGATCCTGGCTCGTCCCGCCATCGCGCGGGTGATCGTGGCGTGCCGCCGGGAGACGGACTGATCTATCTGGCGGTGGGCCTGGCGACGCTCGGGATGGCGCTCGCTGCGGCGTGGCTGCCGGCACGGCGCGCCGCGAAAGTCGATCCTGTCGGATCGCTCCGCGCGGAATAATGGGGTGTGGCGCCTGACGTCGAAGCCGAGATCGATCGGCTCTATCAGCTTCGCACCGGCGAGTTCACCGGCGCACGCAATGCGCTGGCCAAGACGGCCGGCGCGCGCGCGGCCGAGATCAAGACGCTCGAGAAACCGACCGCGGCCGCCTGGGCCGTCAATCAGGTCTACTGGCGGCAACGGAAGCTCTACGATCGGCTCGTGACGGCCGCCGAGCGGCTCCGGGCGACGCATGCGAAGCGGATCGGCGGGCACGAGGCCGATACGGTCGCCGCGGAGACAGCGCATCGCGCGGCGGTCACGAACGCGGCCGATGCGGCGCGCGAGCTCCTGCGGCAGGCTGGCGATGCGGCGACGCCGGCGACGCTGATCGCGGTCAGCGAGACGCCTCGGCACGCTGCCCGGCAGCGAGCGGCCGGGCCGGCTCACGCGTCCGCTCCGGCCGCGGGGATTCGAGGCGCTCGCCGGGCTGCTCGCCGGTGCGGCGGCCGCGCCTACTCGCCGCGCCGAGATCGACGCCGTTTCCGGTCAAGGCGGCGCGCGAGAAATCCGGCGAAACCGAGGCCGCCGGCAGAGACGCGAGGCCGCCGCGCTGAACGCGAGGCGGCCGCTCGCGCGCGCGAAGCCGCCCGCGTCGATGCGGAGTTGAAGCAGGCCCGCGCTGCCGAACGCGACGCCGAGGCGGCCCTGAGCGCGCGAGGCAGGACGCTGGCAGCCGCCGAGCGCGAACACGCCCGGTTGACCAAGGCCCTCGAGGACGCCGGCGATGCGATGATCGCGCTCGGCAAGGACGTGAACCGCCGCGCAGCACGAGTCCGATCAGGCCGCGATCGCGCGCGCCCGAATCGAGCACGAGCTCGCCCGGGTTCGGCTGACGCCGGAGTAACGAGCACCTCACGTGCTCTTAAGTCCGGACTCAGGTGTCTCGCCGTCGCTCGCGTCGACGCTTGCGCCCTGAACGGCACCCACCACATCCACAGGCCGCCGAGCCAGCAGCAGCGCGACGCGATCCCCGTCGGGCAGGAACAGGCCGAGCTTGGTCCAGTCGCCGGCGAAGAACGAGCCGTCGTGGATCGACTCGATCAGGTCGGATCGGCGGTAGGCGGTCTGCAGCACCGCGCCGGTGCCGAGATCGACCTGCACTTCGTAGCCGTTGTGCAGCCAGACCTTCACCACGCCGCGGCCCGGCCGCACGTCGAGGCGGTTCACGTCGTCCCAGCCGTCCACGTTCATCGCCGGGACCGGTCTTCACGCGATCGAGCATGCCTTCGAGGATCGAACGCCGGCGATCTTGCCGGTGCCGCGGTGCTCCGCGGGCTGCACCCAGGTCCACTGCTTCTTCATCTGGAGCAGCAGGCCCGGTCAGGATCATCACGCCAGTGGAATGGCGATGAGCGAAGCGCGACCCAGTAGTGGATCTTGCGGTTGAGCACGTTGAACGACATTCGTCTGACTCCGATTTCGTCGGCGACGGAAGCCGGTAGTGTAGCCGACGCTCAATCGGCGACGCTGAGGACGCGCAGGCACGGACGCGAACGGTTGTAGACTTCCGGGCACAGGGTGACCATGAGGGCATCTGCATGACTGACCCGTCGTGTCTGCGTATCGCGGCGCGCTGCGCTCGGTGGCCGCTGCTTGGCGATGCCGGCGCTGATGGCCGCGCAGCACGGTCCGCCACCAACCCGGACGGATCGCTGCGGCCGTCGGCGCCGGTCGACGCGGCTGTTCACGCAGGACGCGTACACCGAGTACGCGACTGCTCGAGCCGGGCAGCGAGTCGTTCCGGATCAGGTTCCTGCCCGAGGAGACGCGCGCCGGCGCGACCGAGATCGTGAACGCGACGCGCGGCGGCAGCGAGGGATCCGGCATCGAGGTCTACGATCCGCGCACCGGCAAGCCGCTCAAGTTCACCTACGCAGCACGCAAGGCGAACGATCCCGAGAGCCACGCGATTCGCGCCAAGCTGCCGCGTCCCGGTGCCCGACGGCGGCATCGGCCGCGTGCTGATCTACAAGACCTACAAGGATGCGCGCACCTACATGATGAACGGCGAGGACATCGTCTGGGTCCGCAGCCTGCAGCGGCTACCGGCTCGGCGTGCGTGCTGCCGAAGGGCTTCGCGTTCATCTCGTCGAACGTCGCGGCGCAGCTGTCGACGACGGCGGACGGACGGCTGAAGCTCGCGTTCGCGAATCCGAGCGGCCAGAGCAATCCGGTGACGATCCACGCGCGCAAGACGACGCGCGGCGTTCACGCCGACGCCGTTCGACGGACATGTTCTTCGACGACATCAAGACGCTCTACGATCTCGGCGCGCCGGAGACCGGCACGATCGCGGTCGAGCAGACCTACAGCGACTACCGCAAGGGCGCACGAGGCGCGCCTCGACTCGCTCGGCTACCTGCCGCTGCAGGATCTGAAGGTCGTCGATCTCGACACGGCGAAGCCGTTGACGCCGGTCAAGGAAGGCGACGGCCACGTTCGTGACGCTCGAGGTGCCGATCACCGACGATCGGCAGAGCGCGCCATCTGAGGATCACCGGCACGCTCAAGGACGCCGGCTACCGCCTCGCCAACGGCGAGCTCGTCTTCGAGCGCACGCTGCACGGGCTGCGCAACACCGTCCTGCTGCCCGACGGGCTGGGAAGTGACGGGCGTGTCGCAGTCGGGGACGATCGGCACGTAGCGAGGGCGGCGCGCGTTCGTCGCGTTCATCAATCTCAACGGCGAGAATCAGTACACGGTGACCGATTCGGGCGCGAAAGCGCCAATAGCCTCGTGGCAGGAGTGGCTATGAAGCGAGCTCAGCATCGATCTCCGCGCGTTGGCCGTCTGAGCGGCCGCCGTCGGGCCGACGCAGCAGCCACCGTCGCGGACGGCGCAGCAACAGGGTCAGAGCAGGTGCACAGGCGGTCAGCAGGCGGGCCAGCCAGCCGGCCGTCAGCGCCAGCGGCGGCCGCGGCCAGGCCGATCCGCGCACCGCGGCGGCGGCCAGTGCAGCGCCAATCCGTACAACTGCATCGACACGCCGAATCCGCTGCCGAAGGTCGACACGGTCTGGCTCGAAGAGATGACGTGGATGGACGTCCGCGACGCGATGAAGGCGGGCAAGACGACGATCATCATCTCGACCGGCGGCATCGAGCCGAACGGCCCGTTGCTCGCGCTCGGCAAGCACAACTACGTGCTGCGCGCGAACTGCGACGCCATCGCGCGCAAGCTCGGCAACGCGCTCTGCGCGCCGATCGTCCCGTTCGTGCCGGAAGGCCGCCACGAGCCGCCGAGCGGTCACATGACGACGATGGGCACGATCAGCCTGACGGAGGAGACCTTCGAGGCGCTGCTGACCGACATCGTCCTCAGCTTCAAGGTGCACGGCTTCGAGAACATCATGCTGATCGGCGACAGCGGCGGGAACGGCCGCGGCATGGGCGGTCGCGAAGAAGCTCAACACGCAGTGGAACGGCAATCCGGTCGTCGCGCACATCCCGCAGCACTACGACTACAACACGGTGGGCGGCTGCTGAGTCGAACTGGGCGTGACCAAGATGGGCAGCCGAGCGACGGCCTGCACGACGATCCGGGCATCACGATGAACATGTTCGTGACCGATCCGCAGTCGGTGCGCTGGGACGCGCGCGTGAAGGCCGGCAAGGCGACGATCAACGGCGTGTCGATCGCCGACAAGGCGAAGACGCTCGAGATCGGCAAGAAGATCGTCGAGATGCGCGCGACCAACACCGCCGCGGCGATCAAGAAGGCGATCGCGAACAAGGGGCAAGTAAACGCGGGCTATGCGACCCTTTTTTTCCTGGAGCTTGAACGCGAACGTCGCCGCCAGCGGCTGCGACGTGCGACGCGCCAAGGGATCGTCGCCGTGCCGGAGATCGCCTTGCGATCGGCCGGCACGGTGCCGGTTCCCTTGACCGTGCCGCTGCAGTTCTGCTCCGCGATCGAGTACGGGATACTCGAAGGTCCAGTCCCGTCCCTTGATCGTTCCCGGCAACGTGCCCTCGACGGCCGTCGGCTGCGTCAGGTTCATCTTCCCGGTGACGCCGCCCTTCGCGTCGACGATGAACGTCGTCGTGCCCGTGTAGGCCTGCGCGCCGTTGTCGGTGGTGACTGAAAAGGTCGCGTCGTACCACGGGCGCCGGCGCGGCCCCCTGCTGAACCATACCGGCCGCCACGATGGCGCCGGCCACTACCCACGTATGAACCATGTCGGCCTCCGACAAATGACTGTGCCTCAAGCGCGCCCGCAGGCGCAACGCCCGTATTAGACGAGCGTGCGCTGAACGTCAGTTGCCCGAAACCGCCGCCGTCCTAGAGAATGGGCCATGCGAATCGGGCCGCACCTGCTGCCATACGCGGTGTCCCGCCGGGCGCACGGCCGGGCACGCCGTTTCCACCGACGTTTATCTTCATTCTCGGGTTCGTCATCGCGCTGTGGATCGACTGGCAGCAGCCGTGGCCGATCGAGAAGGGGCCGGACGGCTATCCGCTCGCGCGCGCGATCGTCGGCGTCGTCGCCCTCGGTCTCGGCGCGGCGATGTTCTGGTGGGGACTGGCCGCGCTCCACCGCGTCAAGACCGGCATCCTCTTGCAGCAGCCGGCCAGCCACCTGGTCACCGCCGGCCCCTATCAATGGACGCGCAACCCGCAGTACGTCGCGTACGTGACGTTCTACTTCGGCGCCGCCGTGCTCGCCAACACCATCTGGCCGATCGTGCTGCTCCCTGGGTTGATCGCGCTGCTTGTGACCGTCGTCATCGCGCGCGAGGAGCGGTATCTGCAGGGTGTCTTCGGACCCGACTATCGTGACTACTGCCGGCGGGTGAACCGGTGGCTGAGCGCGGCTGACGCAGCCTGAGTCGGAAGTGAGAAGCCAGGAGTGAGCAGTCCAGCCGGACCCGGGATTCGCGTTCCGCCGCCTCTCGTGTTTGCCGCCGGTGGGCCGCCGGTTGGTCCTCGACCGTCGACTCGAGTTCGAGATCGACGGCGCCGGCGCTGGCGTCGTGCAGTCGTGCTCGGGGGCCCTCGGCGACGCGGACTTGGGCTCATCGTCTGGGCGATTCAGGACGCTTGCCGACGTGCCGCACGACGGTGAGGCCGGACCACGCGTCGACAACACTCGTGCACGAGCGGTCCATTTCGATTGGACCCGCAACCCGATCTATGTGAGCCTGACGGCGCTCTACCTCGGCGCGGCGCTCCTCACGAACGCGCCTGGCCGATCGTGTTCCTGCCGATCGTGCTGCTCGTCCTCACGGCCGCCGTCGTGCACCGGGAAGAGGAGTACCTGCGCGAGACTTCGGCGCCCGAGTACGCCACTACGCCGCCGCGTCCGGCGTTGGATTTAGGTCGACAAGATAATGGCGGCGGCCATGACCGACCTCCCTCGACGATCTCGATCGCCTCGTGTCCGAGCTCGAGGCCGTCGCGGCCCGACGGCGCGCCGTCGCCGGCGCAGCTCGAGGGCTGGCTGCGCGCTCGTCGCCGAGCGCGGCGCGAGCGACCTGCTGCTGGTCGCCGGCGAGCCGCCGGCGCTTCGCATCGACGGCCGCGTCGTCCGGACCGACGGCGCCGCCGCTCGACGGCGAGGACGTCGAGGACATGGTGCGTGCCCGAGCTGCCGCCGCATGCGCAGCGCGCGTTTCGCGAGCACGGCATCGCCGATGCGTCGCGCCGGGTGGCCGGCGTCGGCCGGTTCCGCATCAACCTGCATCGCGAGCGCGGCCGCGCGGCCGCGGCGATCCGCATGCTGCCGCGCAAGGTGCCGACGCTCGCCAGCCTCAATCTGCCGCCGGGCACGGAGCTGCTCTCGCGGCTGCCGCGCGGCCTCGTGCTCGTCGGCGGCGCCACCGGCTCGGGCAAGACGACGACGCTGGCGGCGATCGTCGACGAGATCAACCGGCGCGACGCGAAGCACATCATCACGATCGAGGATCCGATCGAGTACGAGCACACGAACCAGCAGAGCGTCATCCAGCAGGTCGAGATCGGCATCGACGCGCCGGACTTTCCGACGGCGCTGCGATCGGCGCTCCGACAGGCGCCCGACGTCATCGTCGTCGGCGAGATGCGCGATCCGGAGACGATGAAGATCGCGCTGGCGGCGGGCGAGACCGGGCACCTGGTGCTGTCGACGCTGCACACGACGGACGTGCCGTCGACGCATCGCGCGCATGACGGATTCGTTTCCGGCCGAGCGCCAGCCGACGATTCGCCAGGAGATCGCGGCGGCGCTGTCGGCGGTGTTCGTGCAGACGCTGCTGCCCGCGTCAGGCGGCGGCCGCGTCCCGGCGGCGGAGCTGCTCATGGTGCAGTACGGCGCGCGCCAGCACATCCGCCGCAACGCGCTGCATCATCTGCACCAGGAGATCACGATCACGCGCAAGCAGGGATCGTTCACGCTCGAGGAATGTCTCGCGCGGCTGGTGAAGGCCGGGCTCATCGATCGCGCCGAGGCCGCGCTGCGCGCCAACCATCCGGAGGACTTCGAGTCTGGCGTTGTCTGCGCGACCTAGGCGGCTCGGGAGCACGGTTCTGCGCGCGCTCGTTCTCTGTGCTGATCATCCTCGCGGCCGAGTTCGCCGTGCTCGAAGCCGGCCTTCGCGTCCACGGCGGCATCGGACGCCTCGCCGGCGTTCCAGTCGCTGTTCATGGACGATCCCGCGGTCGGCCACCGGCTGCGGCCGAACGCGCGCGCCCGGTACACGACGGTCGAGTTCACGACCGACCTCGCGATCAACGCGCAGGGCGTGCGCGACGACGAGCCGATCGGCCCGAAGGCCGCCGGACGAGCGCCGCATCGTCGTGCTCGGCGACTCGCTCGTGCTGTCGGTGCAGGTGCCGCTCGCCGAGACGTTCTGCAAGCGGCTCGAAGCGCGGCTGAACGCGCGCCGGCGACGGCCGGCGCTGGCGCGTGATCAACGGCGGCGTGCAGGGCTACGGCCCGGTGCAGGAGTGGTTCTTCTTCGACCACATCGCCGCGGCGTTTCCAGCCGGACATCGTGCTGCATCGTGGCGTTCGTCGGCAACGACGCGATCGAGGCGCACGACACCGAGCATGGCTGACGGCGGGCCGCCGGTGCGGCGGCACGAGCCGCGATCGTCGAGCGCGGCTGCGGCGCATCGTGCGCGTCGAGCGTCGTGCTGCAGCTCGTGCGCCTGCGCTGGGATCAACTGCGCGGCCGGCTCGTCGACCGGCACGCCGGAGCGGCCGCTGGCGAGCTACCTCGCCGACGCCGCCGCCGGAAGTGGCGCAGGGCCTCGACGTGGCGCGCCAGGCGTTCGGCGATCGCCGATCGCGCGCGCGCCGCCGGCGCGCAGCACCGCGCATCGTGCTGATGCCGGCGCGCTTCCAGACCGACGACGCCGACTTCGGACGGCTGGCGGCGATCGTCCGGCAGGCCGGCGGCACGCTCGTTCGCAACGCGGCGACCGAGCGCTTCGCGGCAGGCGCTCGCGCCGCTGGGCGTGCCGATGCTCGATCTGCAGCCGGTCCTCGCGCGCCAGCCCGATCGCGATCGGAGCTGTTCTTCCAGCGCAACGTGCACTCTCACGCCGCGCGGCCACGACGTCGTCGCGGCGCGCTCTTCGAGTTCCTCGAGACGAGCGGCCTGGCGGCGGCTGCTCGCTGATGGTCTTCACGTCGCTCCACTTCGTCGCGTTCTTCGTCGTCGTCTACGCGCTCTATCGCGTGCTGCCGCATCGCGCGCAGAACTGGATGCTGCTCGCCGCGAGCTACTACTTCTACGCATCGTGGGACTGGCGCTTTCTCAGCCTGCTCATCGGATCGACGGTCGTCGATTTCTCGTCGGGCGGTATCTCGGCCGCGAACCGCAGGGCCGCGGCGGCGCCGCGCCGCGCTCATCGCTGAGCCTCGTCTTCAACCTCGGGCATGCTCGGGTTCTTCAAGTATTTCAATTTCTTCGAGGACGAGCCTGCGTCGCGTCTTCGGCTGCGCTCGGCTGGCACGCTCGATCCGGTCACGCTCAACGTGATTCTGCCGATCGGCATCTCGTTCTACACGTTCATGACGATCAGCTACGTCATCGACGTCTATCGCCGCGAGATCCCGCCGACGCCGAACTTCGCTCGACTTCGCGCTGTTCGTCGCGTACTTCCCGCATCTGGTCGCCGGCCCGATTCTGCGCGCGTCGCTGCTGCTGCCGCAGATCGCGCGGCCGCGGACGATCACGCGCGAGCAGATCGTCCGAGGGGCTGTGGCTGATCGGCTGGGGCTGCTTCCAGAAGATGTTCGTCGCCGACAATCTGGCGCCGCTCGTCGACACCGTCTTCGGTCCGTCGGCGACCCCGTCCGGCGCTCGACGTGCTCGTCGCCACTGTCGCGTTCGCGTTCCAGATCTACGGCGACTTCGCCGGCTACTCGAACATCGCGCGCGGCGTCTCGAAGCTGATGGGCATCGAGCTCAACGTCAATTTCCTGTTCCCGTACTTCGTCACGTCTCCGCAGGCGTTCTGGCGCAACTGGCACATCAGCCTGTCCACCTGGCTGCGCGACTACCTCTACATTCCGCTCGGCGGCAACCGCGGCTCGGCTGCCGAGACCAATCGCAATCTGATGATCACGATGACGCTCGGCGGCCTCTGGCACGGCGCCGCGTGGACGTTCGTGATCTGGGGGCTCTATCAGGGCGTGGTTCTGGTGCTGGCGCGCGCCCTGATGCGGAGCTGGGCGGCGGCGCGGCCGAGATCGTCGTCGCGCCGGCGTGACGGCCGCGCGTGTCGCGCTCGGCGTGCTCATGTTCCAGGTGACGTGCTACGGCTGGCTGATCTTCCGAGCGGAATCAGTCGATCAGGTCGGGCACTTCACCCGATTGTTGTTCACCGATCTGGTGCCGTCGGCGTCGACGGTCTCCTCGCTGCTCATGCCGATGCTGCAGGTCGTGGTCGCCGCTTCTGACCGTCCACGTCTATCAGGCCGCCAAGGGCTCCGAGGCCGCGCCGCTGCAACTGCCGCCGCGTGCTGCGCTACGCGCTCTACGGCGCGGTGTTCTACTTCGTGCTGCTCTTCGGCGATTTCGACGGCGCGCAGTTCATCTACTTCCAGTTCTGAGTTCGCCGTCGAGTTCGTCGTTCCTGTCATTCTGCGCGTTGCCTGACGTCCTTGGCAATCTGCGCCCGTCGAGACGATCCGAGCAATCGATTTCGAAGACGAGCATGCCCTTCGGGCTGGCGAGTCCGGGAATCGGTGCATCGTAGGCGAGCTTGCCGGGAATCCAGAAACGGCGCTTCTCGCCGACGACCATGAGCTGCAGGCCCTCGGTCCAGCCCGGGATGACCTGGTCGAGCGGGAATTCGACGGGCTGCCCGCACGTGATACGAGCTGTCGAACTCTTGCCGTCGGTCGTCCAGCCCGTGTAGTGGACGCGCACGGTCGAGCGCGGTCCGGGTCTGATCCTGCCGAGGCCGACGCGCAGGACTTTCGACGCGAGACCAGACGGCGTGACGATCGCGTCGGCCGGCGGCGCGGCGACGTCGGGCGGCGCCGTGCCCTTGGTGCTCGTCCTTCAGCGTGCAGGCCGAGCGAGCGCGGCCAGAAGCACGACACGAGCCACAGGCGAGGCGAACGAGCCAGCATCATGCGCAGATCATCGCATGGGCGGCCGCGGTCGCAGGCGTGCGACTCGCAGGTCGCCAACCCGCCTCCATCGGCTCGGCGCCGCAACGCGCCAACTGCCGCTACAATCCAGGCGTGATCTCGAAGATCGCGAACCTGCCCGAGCGATCCGTGCGCTACTTCGACGGCGGATCCGGTCGCGCCGTCGTGTGGCTCCACGCGTTTCCGCTGAGCGCGGAGCAGTGGCTGCCGCAGTTCGCGAAGGTGCCGCCGGGCTGGCGGTTCATCGCGCCGGACCTGCGCGGCTTTGGCGGTGCGCGGTTCGGCTGATGCCCCCGGCCTTGGCCCCATCACGATGGATGACTACGCCGCCGACGTGCTCGCGCTGATGGCGCACCTGGAGATCGAGGATGCGGTGATCGCGGATCGTCGATCGGCGGCTATGTCGCGTTCGCGATCTTCAGGCGGGCACCGCAGCGCGTGGCCGGGCTGGTGCTCGTCGACACGCGCGCCGGCGCCGACAGCGACGAGGCGAAAGCCAATCGTCAGCGACTGCTCGATCTCGCTCGCGCGCGACGGCGTCCCCGGCGTCGCGCGCGACATGCTGCCGAAGCTGCTCGGCGAAACGACGCGCCGCGAGCAGCCGGATCTGGTCGAGGCGCTTGGCCGGCTGATCGAGGCGAACTCCACCGAGGCCATCGTCGCGGCGATCGGCGCGCTCAGAGATCGGCCCGACTCGCCGCCGCTGTTGGCGACGATCCAGTGCCCGACGGTGATCGTCGCCGGCGACGAAGACGCCGCGATTCCCGTCCAGCGAAGCCGCGGCCATGCACGCCGCGATCCCTCAGTTCGACACTGTTCGTGCTGCCGAAGATCGGGCACTTGCCGAACGTGGAGGGGACGGGCCTGTTTTCCACAGTTTTGCCCATGTGGGGGACAGGCCTCGAGGCCTGGCACCGATAAGGGCAAAACTGTGGAAAACAGGCCCGTCCCCTATGCAGCTGCAGCTCACTGACAAAGTCGCGATCATCACGGGCTCGAGCAAGGGCCTGGGGCTGGCCTCGGCGCGCGCGCTGGCCGCCGAGGGCTGCCGCGTCGCCATCTGCGCGCGCGGCGCCGACGCGCTGAACAGCGCGGCGGCGGCGCTGGAACGAGCGCCGGCCGCGCCGGCGCGCGTCCTCGCCGTCGCGGCCGACGTCTCGACGCCGGACGGCGCCGGCGCCGTCGTCGACGCGCCATCGGCGCGTTCGGCCGCCTCGACATCCTCGTCAACAACGTCGGCAAGGCCGGCGGCGGCGACATCGTCTCGACGCCCGACGCCGAGTGGCAGAGCGCGCTCGATCAGACGCTGTTTCCCGCGATTCGCATGTCGCGCCTCGCCGTGCCGCACATGCGCCGCGCCGGCGGCGGCGTCGATCGTGATGATCGCGTCGATCTGGGGCCGCGAGTCCGGCGGCCGCATGACCTACAACGCCGTGAAGGCCGCCGAGATCAGCCTCGCGAAGGCGATGGCGCAGCAGCTCGCGAAGGACAACATCCGCGTCAACAGCGTCGCGCCGGGCTCGATCCTGTTCGAGGGCGGCACCTGGTGGAAGCGCCAGCAGGAAGATCCGGAGGGCATCGCCGAGTTCATCCGCCGCGAGCTGCCGTTCGGCCGCTTCGGCACGCGCCGAAGAAGTCGGCGACGTCGTCGCGTTCCTCGCGTCGCCGCGCGCGAGCTGGATCACCGGCGCGTGCATCACCGTCGACGGCGGCCAGTCGCGCTCGAACATCTGACCGGCGAGTCAGACTTCGAACTCGAGCTGACCTCGAACTTCTGGCTTCTGACTTCGCACTTGTCATAGTCTCTCGACCCATGGCCGACGCCATCCAGCATCTCGCCGACCTGCTGTTCATGCCGTACGTCGTCGGCGTGCTGCTCGGCGACCGGCCTGTTCCTGACGCTGCGGTTCGGCGTCGTGCAGTTGCGCCGCTTGCCGGAGGCGTTCCGCGCGATGGTCGCGCAGCAGTCGAAGGGCGCGACGGCGGCGTGCTGTCGCCGTTCCAGGCGTTCATGACGGCGCTCGGCGCGTCGATCGGCACCGGCAACATCGCCGGCGTCGCGACGGCGATCATCTCCGGCGGTCCGGGCGCGCTGTTCTGGATCTGGGTCTACGGCTTCGTCGCGACGGCGATCAAGTTCTCCGAGGCCGTGCTCGGCGTGCAGTTCCGCGCAGACGACGGGCGACGCACGTCCAGTCCGGGCCGATGTACTACCTGCGCGACGGCCTGAAGTCGCCGGCGCTCGCCTGGATCTACGCGCTCGTCGCCGGCGTCGCGGCGCTGACGACGACGCCGTTCACGCAGCCGAATTCGATCGCGATCGCGGTCAACCACGTCGTGCCGTCGGGCACGTCGACGCTGCCGCTCATCGGCGACGGTCAGCCGCACGGCGCTGATCACCGGCCTGATCGTCGCGGTGCTGACGTGGGCCGTGATCATCGGCGGCATCAAGTCGATCGGCCGCGCGGCGGAGAAGCTCGCGCCGCTCAAGGTCGGCCTGTATCTCATCGGCGGCCTCATCGTCATCGTCACGTTCGCCGACCGGCTGCCGCACGTGTTCTCGATGGTCTTCCGCGAGGCGCTCGACGATGCAGTCGGCGATGGGCTTCGGCGATCTTCATCGCGATGCGCTACGGCATCGCGCGCGGCATCTACGCGAACGAAGCCGGCTACGGCACGGCCGCGGTCGCGTACGGCACGGCGAAGACCGTCGAATCCGACGCAGCAGGGCCTGCAGGCGGTGATGGAAGTGTTCATCGTCTCGTTCGTCACGGCGACGATCAGCGCGATGACGATTCTCGTGAGCGGCATCGCCGAGACGTCGATCGCCGCGCGGCAGGCCGGTCGCGCGCGTTCGTGACGAGCACGGCCGCCGTGGCGACCGCGTTCAACGCTGGCGATGCCCGACCGTCGGCGGCTGGATCGTCGCGTTCTGCGCGTTCCTCTTCGGCTACACGACGCTCATCGGCTGGGCGTACTACGGCGAGCAGTTTCTCGAATACATCCTCGGCCGCAGCGTCACGCTGCCGTATCGCTGGATCTACTGCCTGCTGATTCCGTTCGGCGCCGTCCTCCGCCCGGAGCGTCGTCTGGGCCTGGGGCGACCTGATGAACGCGCTGCAGGTCTTTCCGAACCTCATCGGCCTGATCGGCCTGAGCGGCGTCGCCGCCGCCTACGCGCGCGGCGCGCCGACCTGAGCCGCGCGCAGTCGACGCGCTGTCTGCGCTGAACGGTCGTTTCGCCACTTGATCGCCTGCCGCCGGAGCGGTACGATCCGCGGCAATGGCTTCGCTGCCTGCGCCGTCGCCGGACAAGGATCAGTCGCTTCAGGCGGCGCTGCCGCATGCTCGCGGATACGATGGCCGTCATGGCCGCGGCCGGCGCTTCCGCGCGGACGCAGGACCAGTCGCTCGTCGGCGGCGCCTCGCGCCGATGCTCGCGGCGTCCGAGGCCCGGACGACCCGCACGTCACCGCGGTCCGGCGCCTCGCGCCGGCCGAGGCGCGACTACGCGCCGTTTCCCGGCGCGCATCGACGCGCGGCTCGTGCAGGCGCTGCGCGCGCGCGGCATCGAGCAGCTCTACACGCATCAGGCCGAGGCGATCGCCCACGCGCTCGGCCGGCCGCAACGTCGTCATCGTCACGCCGACGGCGTCGGGCAAGACGCTCTGCTACAACGCGCCGGTCCTCCAGAGCATCCTGGCGGACCCGTCGACGCGCGCGCTGTATCTGTTTCCGACCAAGGCGCTCGCGCAGGATCAGCTCGCCGAGCTGCATCAGATGGCGGAGCTCGTCGGCGCCGAGGGCGGCGGCGACATCGGCGTGTTCACCTACGACGGCGACACGCCGCAGGACGCGCGGCGCGCGATTCGCGGCCGCGCGCACGTCGTGCTGAGCAATCCCGGACATGGTGCACTCCGGCATCCTGCCGCACCATCCGCGCTGGGCGAAGCTCTTCGAGAACCTGAAGTTCGTCGTCATCGACGAGCTGCACGCGTATCGCGGCGTGTTCGGCAGCCATCTCGGCGAACATCCTGCGGCGGCTGCAGCGCGTCTGCCGGCACTACGGATCGGATCCGACGTTCATCTGCTCGTCGGCGACGATCGCCAATCCGCGCGAGCTGGCCGAGCGGCTGACCGGCGCGCCGTTCGAGCTCGTGGACAAGAGCGGCGCGCCGCGCGGCGAGAAGTTCTTTCTCTTCGTCAATCCGCCGGTCGTCAACGCGCAGCTCGGCATCCGGCGGTCGTATCTGGCCGAAACGCGCCGCGTCGCGATCGAGTTCCTGAAGCGCGGCCTGCAGCTGATCGTGTTCGCGCAGAGCCGGCTGTCGACCGAGATCCTCACGACCTACCTGAAGGACGCGTTCCCGGGGCCGCCCGGCGCGGCCGGACGTGATTCGCGGCTATCGCGGCGGCTATCTGCCGCTGCGCCGCCGCGAGATCGAGCGCGGCCTGCGCGAGCGGCGACGTGCGCTGCGTCGTCTCGACCAACGCGCTCGAGCTCGGCATCGACATCGGCGCGCTCGACGTCGCGGTGATGGCGGGCTATCCCGGGCACGATTGCCGGCGACGTGGCAGCGCGCCGGCCGCGCCGGCCGCCGCAGCGGGCCGATCGGCGGCGGTGCTCGTCGCCTCGAGCGCGCCGATCGATCAGTTCGTCGTCCGCAATCCCGACTACTTCTTCGACGCGTCGCCCGAGCACGCGCTCGTCAATCCCGACAACCTGCACATCCTGCTCGATCACGTGAAGTGCGCGGCGTTCGAGCTGCCGTTCACGGCCGACGAGACAGTTCGGCGACGATCAACGTGCAGGAGATTCTGCGGTGCTGGCGGAGGAAGGCTTCGTCCACCTCGTCGACGGCCAGTGGCAGTGGACGCAGGAGTCGTATCCGGCCGACGCCGTGAGCCTGCGGTCGGTGACGTCGGACAACTTCGTCGTCGTCGACATGACGCGCGGCGAGCGCGTGATCGGCGAGACCGACTTCACGAGCGGTCCGTCGACGCTGCACGAGAAGGCGATCTACATCGTCGAAGGCCAGCTCTTTCAGGTCGAGCGGTTCGACTTCGACAACCGCAAGGCGTTCG
This sequence comes from uncultured Acidobacteriota bacterium, assembly GCA_963816795.1. Classification (GTDB taxonomy): domain Bacteria; phylum Acidobacteriota; class Vicinamibacteria; order Vicinamibacterales; family SCN-69-37; genus CAWFLT01. Next base: position 134,575 of record CAWFLT010000021.1, read on the forward strand.
TGCGCGAGGTCGAGTGCGACTACTACACCGACGCGATCACGTACACGAAGGTGACGATCCTCGAGACGTTCGCGGGCAGCGGGTCATCCGGCGCGGGACCGTCGACGGACGATGTGGCGGCGCTCGCGGCGGGCATCGAAGCAGGATCCAGGCGCCAGGCACCAGGGCCCACGAGCCACCGAGCCGCTGCACCGTTGGCCCTGGGCCCTGGGCCGTCGGCCTCCCACGGCGAAGTGCACGTCGTCTCGCGCGTCGTCGGCTTCAAGAAGATCAAGTTCTACACGAACGAGAACGTCGGATCGGGCGAGCTGGATCTGCCCGAGCAGCAGATGCACACGACGTCGTACTGGCTGACGATCCCGGCAGAGACTGATGGCGGCGCTGCCGTTCGGCACGGCCGATCGGCGCGACGGCGTGCTCGGCCTGGCGTACGCGATGCACAACGTCGCGCCGCTGCTGCTGATGTGCGACGGCCACGATCTCGGGCTGTCGATCGACGGCCTGTCGGTCGAAGGCGCGTCACGCCTCGGCGGCGCGAACCGCGCGTGGCGAGCGGCCGGAGCTGTCCGCCGCGCCGACGATCTTCATCTACGACAACTATCCGGGCGGCATCGGCTTCAGCGAGCCGCTCTTCGGCATGCACGACGCAGCTGCTCGCGCGGACGCGCGAGCTGATCGACGGCTGTCCGTGCGAGTCCGGATGTCCGTCCTGCGTCGGGCCCGAAGGCGCGACCGGACCGCTCGCCAAGGCCGTCGCGCTCGCGCCTGCTGCGAGCTGCTGACCGCGCCGCGCGGCGGCGGCCTGATCGCCATGCGCGATCTCACGTCGCGCCTGCGCAGCATCGTCCGCCAGGATCACCGGGCATCGCCGCGCGCGTCGCGAGCTGACGTACGTGCCGGACCTGTCCGATCGCCGCGCGATCCGCGAGCAGGTCGCGCGGCGCGCTCGGCGGCACGGTCATCGGCCGCCAGGGCAGCGCGTGCATCGCGATCGATCGCGTCTGGGACGCCGACCACTTGCACGGCCGGCGGCGCCTGTCGAGCTATCGCGTCGGCGCCGACGCGCCGCTCGCGCTGTTCGATCGCGCGCGCCGGCAGCCATCGATGGCTGGGCCGACCGCGTCGTGTTCTTCGACATCGAGACGACGGGCCTCAGCGGCGGCGCCGGCACGCTCGCGTTTCTCGCCGGCTGCGGCTGGTTCGAGGACGGCGGGTTTCGCGTCCGGCAGTTCTTCCTGACCGGCCCGGCCGGCGAGCGCGCGATGCTCGAGGCGCTCGACGGCGATCTTCGACGACGCGACGCTGCTCGTGACCTTCAACGGCCGGACGTTCGACGTGCCGTTGATGGAGACGCGCTGGGCGTTTCATCGCACCGCCGACGCCGACCGACGACCTGCCGCACTTCGACATGCTGCCGCCGGCGCGCCGGCTCTGGGGGCCGCAGTCTGCGTAGCGCGCCCGGTGCGGAGCCGAGCGTGGGCGGCGAAGACGACGCCGCGCGAGCTGCAGCCTGTCGGCGCTCGAGCGCTCCGTGCTCGGCTTCCATCGGCTCGGCGACGTGCCGGGCTTCGAGATTCCCGCGCGCTACTTTCACTTCCTGCGCACCGGCGACCCGTCGGTGATCGCGGGCGTGCTCGATCACAACCGTCACGATCTGCTGTCGCTGGCGGCGGTGATGTCGCACGCGTTGTGGCTGGCGCAGGAGGGACCCGACGCGTGCCGCGAGCCGCGCGAGCAGCTCGCGCTCGGCCGGCTCTACGAGCGCGCCGGCGACGCCGACCGCGCGCGGCGATGCGTACGAGCTGCGCGGCGTCAGCCGACGAGCCGCGACGTGCGCCGGCACGCGCTCGCGCGGCTGGCGGTGCTGCTCGTCGCGCCGGCGCGTTCGACGACGCGGCGGCGGCCTGGCAGGGCGTGCTGGATGGCCTGCGTCGATCGCGGCGCGGCGGCCACGCCGCTCGAGCGGCGCGCCGCGGAGGCGCTCGCGATCCATCACGAGCATCGCGCGCGCGATCTCCCGGCGGCGCAGCGCTACGCCGAGTCGCTTCGCAGACGAGGCCTCCGGCCGGTTCCGGCAGGAAGTCGCCGCACCGGCTCGATCGGCTCGATCGCAAGCTCGAACAGAAGAAGGATCGCGCGACGGTCAGCCTGAACTGGGACGCGGCGGACTGACGGAGGCTCGACCGGCCTGACGAACCGCGGCCGCGCTCGCCGAACGCGCCTACGCGCTCGCGCCCGTCTTCTTCGCCTTGTCGGTCTTGGCGGCCTTGTTGGCCTTGGTCTGCGCCTTGCGCCCTTCGGCCGTCTGCGCGCCGAACCGCTTCGTGAACCGCTCGACGCGGCCTTCGGTGTCGATCAGCTTCTGGCGGCCCGTGAAGAACGGGTGGCACTCGTTGCAGATTTCGAGGTGCAGCTCGGGCTTCGTCGAGTGCGTCTTGAACGTGTTCCCGCACGCGCACCGCACTTCGACCTCGAAGTACTTCGGATGAATCCCGGGCTTCACTGTGAGCTCCTCGGTGACGTGAGGCAAAGGATCAGTATAGGACAAGACTCCCGGAGTCGCCAAGTCAGGACTCCCGGAGTCGCTGATCTCCGGCGCGCGACTCCGGAGTCCTGTCAAGTAACTTGAGTCTACGCAACAACATACGTCCGCTCCCACCGGTGCCGCCGGAGCCGGTCGAGGAGCGGCGGCCGGCAGGGGACTCGCGTCGAGACGCGCCAGGTTGGCGTCCACGTGCCGCGCCCTGCGCATGCCCGGAATCACCGTCGAGACGTCCGGCGAGGCCAGGATGAACCGCAGCGCCAGCTCCGGGCAGCGTCATGCCGGCGGCACGTCCGCCTTGAGCGCGTCGACGCGGTCGAGCGTCTCGTCGAGCTTGTCGGGCGTGAAGTAGAGGTTGCGCCAGTCGCCCTCCGGCCAGGTCATGCCGGGCGTCATCGTGCCGGTCAGGCTGCCCTCGTCGAACGGCACGCGCGCGATCACCGCGACGCCGCGCTCGCGGCACATCGGGAACAGCTCGTCTTCGGGATTCTGATCGAAGAGGTTGTAGACGACCTGCACGCTGTCGACGAGGCCTGTCTCGAGCGCGCGCAGCACGTTGGCCGGCTCCCAGCGATTGACGCTGATGCCGAAGCCGCGAATCAGTCTTCTCGCGCTTCAGGTCGTCGACCGCGCGCTGCCAGCGGTCGTCGTCCGCCCACGCGTCGGTCCAGACGTGAAACTGCTGCAGGTCGACGGACGGCACGCCGAGATTCTCGAGGCTGATCTCGGTGGACTGCCGGATGTGATCGGCCGGGAAGACGTCGTGCGAGCGCGTACTCCGGCAGCGCCGGCCACTTGCAGGTTCTTCGGCGGGACCTTGGTCGCGACGATGAGCGGTCTTGTCGCGAGTGACGCGCGAGCACCGCGCCGAGCAGCTGCTCGCTCTTGCCGTTGCCGTAGGCGAGCGCGGTGTCGAAGAACGTGCAGCCGAGCTCGATCGATCGCTCGAGCGCCGCCAGCGACTCGTCGTCATTCGATCCCGACCAGCCGCCCATGCCCCACAGGCCGTAGCCGACTTCGGAGACCGGCCAGCCCAGCCGCCCGAATCGTCGTGAGTGCATCGGCGGATTGTACGACGGGTACGGCAGGTACGGCAGGTACGTAGGGCGCTTCGGGCTGTGAAGCGCCGAGGCTGTAGGGCGCTTCGGGTTGTGAAGCGCCGAGACCGTTGTTGACACTACTACGTCCTGCGTAGTATTACGTATGGCGATATACCAATGAAGAAAACGCCCGACTCGCTCGCCGACCTCGGCCGGTTCTCGGAGCCGGCGCTGCTGATCCTGATTTCGCTCGCCGACGGCCCGAAGCACGGCTACGCGATGACGCAGGACATCGAGCGCGTGTCGGGCCAGCGGCTCGGGCCGGGCACGCTGTACGGCGCGATCGCGCGGCTCGAGGCGCGCAAGTGGATCGAGCCGCTGCCGGCCGAGGATCGCCGGCGGCCGTACCGGCTGACCGGCGCCGGCCAGAAGGTGCTGCGCGCGCGGCTCGACAGCCTGCGCGCGATGACGCGCGTGGCGCAGGCGAGGCTGGCGGATGCGTGAATCGCTCGCCCGGCGCATCGTCCGATCGCATCCGCGCGCCTGGCGCGCGCGGTACGAGCAGGAGATGCTCGCGCTCCTCGAGGCATCGCCAGGGCACTGGCGTACGGTCGTCGATCTGGCGCGCGGCTGCGCGTCCGAATGGGTGCGGTCGAGCAGAAACGTGCGCGACGTGCTGGCCATCGTGTTGGCGATTGCCTGCGTGGGCGCCGCGAAGCTCGCCGCTTCGTCGATTTGGGGGCCCGCTACGGCGCCGCCGGGCGGCCGAGCCTGGTTCTATGGCATCTGCGGCGTCCTGGCCGTCGTCTCTCTTCGAAACGTTGTCCTCAGAACGTGGCACTTCCTGCAGATTCGTGAAGGACGTTCCGATCCGCCGCGACCTTTTGGTTCCTGGTTGAGTGTGCGTGTGCTGTTTGTCGTCCTCTTCGTCCTCGATACCCTCTCGCGGGGAGCTGCCCCGGGCTTCGTCTCAACTTACTGGGATCTCCGCGGTTGGATTGATTTGGACACCGTCATGATGATGGGCGTGTTCGGCCAGCAGTTGGCGGTGCAAGCTCGATCGAGATCAGTCCGAGCGCCAGTTGGCGTCATGACCATGCTCCGCTTTGCCGCCTTCATTGTTCGTCTCTACCCGCGCGCCTGGCGGGCGCGATACGAGGACGAAATCCTCGCGCTTCTCGACGAGCGGCCGCCAACCTTCCGGCACGTTGTTGACCTCGCGAGCGGCGCCACATGGGAATGGGTGCAGACGAGCGAAACGTTCCGCCGCAGGGCCGCCCTCGCCTGGGCACTCGTGTGCTGGAGCATCGGTGCCGGCGCCGTGTCGTGGCCCTTCGCCGGCCTTGGTGTCGATGGCGCGTTTGCGGCGGGCGTGGGTTGTGTGATCTCGTTGCAGTTGCTCATTCTTGCGGTCGAGCGGCGTCGGTCTGCCGAACGCCGCCGAACGCACCGCCCAGCCACCATCGCGCTGCCGTCGCACTGGCTCGTCGTGCTCGGTGTGACCAGCGTGCTCTCAATCGGAGTCGGACTGCAGTTCTGGGCGAAGGCCAGCGGGGCGCTGGCAGGCACCAACCCTGAAATATTCTCGCTGTCGCTGCTGGTTCATTGCTTCGTCGCCACGGCCAGCATCCTCGGCCACTGGACGCGTCGGGACGATCGCGTGGCGGGAGCGCAGGTGCGCGAGTGACCAGGCCGACCATGCACCCACTCGGCCTGACCTGAGCAACTTCGACCCTCGACTTCGCTCGGGTCGCCCTGAGCTCGTCGAAGGGCGAACGTCGAACTTCTGGCTTTGCACTTCGAACTTCCCGGAGCCTTGGACCCTTGGCGCTGAGCCTGTGTATGATCCTGAGGCCCGGAGGCTCTGCAATGAAACGCTCGACCATCCTGCTCGCCGTGCTGATGACCGCCGCCCTCGCGGCGCAAACCGGTGAGACCGTCGATTCAGCCGCGATCGCCAAGATCCGCGACGAAGGTCTGAATCGCTCCAAGGTCATGGAGACGATGTTCTGGCTGACGGACCGCTATGGGCCGCGGCTTACTGGATCGACGGAGTTCGAGGAAGCCGGCGACTGGGCGGTGAAGCAGCTCCAGGAATGGGGCGTCACCAACGTCAAGAAAGAACGGTTTCCGTTCGGCCGCGGCTGGTCGCTGGCGAAGTTTCACGCGACGATGACCGAGCCGCGCGTGATGCCGATCATCGGCTTGCCGAAGGCGTGGTCGCGCGGCACCAACGGGACGTTCACTGCCGACGTCGTCCGGGTCGGAGATCGCGAACGAGGCCGACGCGGCGAAATACAAAGGCCAGTTGCGCGGCAAGATCGTGCTCACCCAGCCGACGCGCGAGGTCCGCATGCTCGATCAGGGCCCCGTCGTCCTTCGCTATGGCAACGACCCGAAGTGGATGGAGGAAGTGCTATCGATGCCGGCGCCGGCCCGTGGGCGGGGCGCGGGCGCGGGTGGCGCCGGGGGCGCGGCCGGGCGCGGCCGGGGCAGCGCCTTCAACGTCAATCAGTTCTACAAGGACGAAGGCGTACTCGCCTTGTTCGACCGCGGCGCCAACAGCGATCTGTCGGCGGGCGGCAGCGATCTGACGTGGCAGACGCAGCGCGTCGACGGCGGCACGGTGTTCGTGCAGTCCGGCGGTCGCGCCGGCGACCTGCCCGATGCGAACCTGCCACAGGTGACGCTCGCCGTCGAGCACTACAACCGGATGGTGCGGCTGCTCGAGCACAACGTGCCGGTCAAAGTCGAGCTCAACATCGAGGTGAAGTTTCGCGAAGAGACGCAGCCGGGCGGCTTCAACGTCGTCGGCGAGATCCCGGGCACCGACAAGGCGGACGAGATCGTCCTCATCGGCGCGCACTTCGACTCCTGGCACGGCGCGACCGGCGCGACGGATAATGCGTCCGGATCGGCCGCGATGATGGAGGCCCTCCGCATCATCAAGGCCTCCGGTCTTCGTCCGAGGCGGACGATTCGCATCGGCCTCTGGGGCGCCGAAGAGGGCGGTCTGATCGGGTCGCGGTTCTACGCGACCGAGCATCTCGGCCGCGCCCCGGGCCGTGGCGGCGGGCAGGCGGGCGGAGGCGGCTGCTGGTGACACGCCCGCGACGCCGGCCACCGCGGCTGCGCCGGCGCAGCGCGTGGTGCTCGACCCAAAACCCGAGCTCGAGAAGACCAGCGTGTACTTCAACATCGACAACGGCACCGGCAAGATTCGCGGCGTCTGGATGCAGGGCAACGACGCCGTCAGGCCGATCTTCGAGGCGTGGATCAAGCCGCTGAAGGATCTCGGCGTCGAGCTGCTCGGTCCGCGATCGGTCGCCTCGACCGACCACACCAATTTCGACGCCCTCGGCGTCCCGGCGTTCCAGTTCATTCAGGAGCGGCTCGAGTACAACTCGCGGACGCATCACTCGAACATGGATTTCCTCGATCGCGTTCAGGCCGAGGACATGAAGCAGATGGCGACCGTCGCGGCCGTCTTCGCGTGGCAGGCGGCGAACCGGGCTCAGCTCCTGCCGAGAAAACCCTGATGCCCTGGCGACAAGTGATCGTGTTCCGAATCGGGTGCTTCGCGGCCCTGCTGACGGCGTCGCTGCACATGATCGGCCACGCGTCGGGCACGCAGCCGCCCGCGAACGAGACCGAGCGGCAGCTCCTCGAGCTGATGGCGACGTACCGGTTTCCTTTCCCCGGGGGCACGAGTCGGTCGCTCCTCGAATTGCAATCGGGATTCAGCCTGGCCTTCGCGCTGTTGCTCGCCACCATCGGCGGGACCGGTCTCGTGGTGCAGAAGCGCGCGGCCACCGATCCGGCCATCGTCCTCGCCGTCGCGCGCGTGTTTGCGCTGAGCGCAGCGATCCTGCTCGTGATTTCGCTGACGCATTTCTTCATCATCCCGACGATGTGCATCGCGCTCGTGGCGGTGAGCTTCGCGATTGCGTCAGTGGCGGCGCCGGAGGCAGGATAGGGAACCCGGGACGTGTGACGTTCTTCTAACATTACTGGCGCGGGGCCCCACCCCCGCGCCTCGGGCCCGCGCCGACAGGCGGCGCGGGGCGTCCCGGGCCGCGCTACGTCCGGACTTCGGCGGTCGTGAGCTCCTGGGCCATCGCGCGGAGTTTGCGCAGGTCCACCTTGCCGGTGCCGAGCGTGGGAATGGCCTCAATCGGGACGAGACTGTCGCGACGAGGGAGCCAGAGCTTGGGCAGTTCGGTCTTGCCCAGTTCCTCCCACAGGGCATCCGGCCCGACGTCCGGCTTGCAGTAGAACGCGATCAGCCGCTCGCCGCGCTTCGGATCGGCCACCGACGTGACCGCCGTGCAGTTGTCACCCAGAATGAGGTTGATCGCTTCTTCGATCTTCATGTGCGGCACCATCTCGCCGCCGATCTTGCTGAAGCGTGAAAGCCGGTCCGTCAGGAAGATGAAACCGTCCTCGTCGATCATCGCAATGTCGTTGGTCACGTACCAGCCGTCGCGGATCACTTCCGCCGTCCGCTCGGGCTGGTTGAGATAACCGACCATCATGTTCGGGCCCTTCACGAGCAGGAGGCCCGGGCGGCCGACCAGCGGCCCTTCCCCCGTTTCCTGATCGACGACTTTTGCCGCGACGCCCGGAATGGGATGGCCGACCGATCCGAACTTACGTCCGGTCTGCTTCTCCCCGTGATGGTCGACGTTCGGCCGATTCACCGCGACGACCGGCGCCATCTCGGTGCAGCCGTAGCCCTCGAAGAGCGGAATGCCGAAGTGTTGCTCGAAGGCCGTGGCGAGCGGCTCGCGGAGCTTTTCGGCGCCAACGATCGCGTACCTGAGGTGGGCGAACTGTCCCTTCTCGATCCGGCGCACGTACGACTGGCAGAATGTCGGCGTGCTGATCAGCATGCTGCCCTTGTACGTCTCTGCCAGCTCGCCGATGGTCTTCGCGTCCATCGGGTTGGGGTGATAGGCGACCGCGCAGCCCTGCAGCAGCGGAAACCACAACGTGCCGGTCAGGCCGAACGAATGGAAGAAGGGAAGCACGCCGATGAAGCAGTCCGCTCCAGACATCGGAAAGATCTGCGCGAGCGAATCGACGTTCGCCAGGATGCTCGCGTGCGTGAGCATCACGCCCTTGGGGTTGCCGGTGCTTCCGCTGGAGAAGATGATGGTGGCCAGCGAGTCGGCGGTCTTGCCGCGCCGGTACCGGCGGGCCAGAATCGACGCCGGGGTCAGGCGTGCCGACAGCAGCGCCCGAATCTTCTCGCAGCCCCGAAATCCCTTCGCGCAGGTCTTCGAGGAACACCATCGACGGCTGAACGGCGATGCCGATTTTGTCGAGGAATCGCTTCGACGTCAGGATGGTTTTGATGCCGGCTTCGGCCACCGCCGCTTCCATGGCTTCGGCGCCGATCGTGAAGTTCAGGTTCACCGGCAGCCTGCCGGCCGCGAGCACGGCAATGTTCGTCAAGGCGCCGCCGACACTCGCCGGCAGGAGCACGCCAACCGCGTTCTGGTCGTGCGTGCGCGCCTCGATGCGCCTGGCGAACAGACTGACCGCCACCAGCGCGCGGCCGTAGGTCAGCTTCTGACCGGTGCTGTCGGCCATCGCGAACTGGCCCCAGTGCCGCTTCGCCGTGCGGATGAACGAGGTGTGGAGCAGGTCAGTGGGCGCCCGGCGTTGACCCACCGCTTCGGTGCCGAGATCCATAATCGCAGAGCGTACGTCATTTGCGGTCGACGTTGCCGGCATGGGCTCACCAAACGTCACGGTGATCGGATAGGGCAGCCGCTCGGGCACCTTCCAGATGAATCGCTCGCGTTTGAAGCTGAAGATACTACCCCACACGCGGTCGAGGTAGACCGGAATGATCGGCGCGTCGAGCCCCTTCACGATGTGCTCGAAGCCGCGCCGGAAGGGCAGCAGGTTGCCGGTCCGGCTGATCGCGCCTTCCGCGAAGATGCAGACGACGTGGCCGGCGACGAGCTCGGCCCGCGCCCGTTCGATCGCATCGACCACTTCCTTCTTGTTGCCGGCGGTGACCGGAATCGCGCGCAGTTGCCGCAGCACCCGGCCGAGAAAGGGCCGCCGCATGAACGGCCCGTAGACGAGAAACCGCACAAAGCGCTGCACGCAGGCGCCAATCAGCGCGCCGTCGATCATCGAGACGTGGTTCGAGATGATCAAGGCCGGACCGCGCAGCGGAATGTTCGGCCGGCCGACAATCTTGATGCGATACAACGTGTGCGTCAGCATCCACAGCACGAACCGCGTGAAGAAGTCGGGAATCAGCGTCAGGACGACGATCGTCGCCACCAGCGTGAGCGCCCCGACGACGATGAAGAGGTCCGCGCTGGTGAAGTGCGCCCATTTGGTGAGCCCGAACACAGTCGCCGCCGCCAGCAGGCCGCCCGAGAGTGTTGACGACGTTGCTCGTCGCCATCAACCGGCCTTTTTCGCGCTCGTCCGCCCGCTGCTGGAGGAGCGCGTTCAACGGCACCGCGAACAAGCCAAGCGCCACGCCGAAGAGACCCAGCGAGAGGCCGGCCTTGAGGAACGAAGGCGCCGACGTCGAGAGCAACAGAATGCAGGCGCCCATGCCGATCGATCCGATCGGCACGAGCCCGGGCTCGACTTTGTCGCCTGACAGGCGCCCGGCGGCGAGCGCGCCGAGCGCGATGCCCACGGCGAGGAAGGTGTACAGCCGCGCCGATCCGCCTTCGGTCTGTCCGAGGTCGTCTAGTCCGAACGGCACCAGCACCATCTGCATAAACGCGCCGAGAAACCAGACGAACCCGATTCCCAGCATCGTCATCCGCAGGGTGCGGTCGGGGTAGGCGCGTGCGACACCACGAACGATCTCGGTCCACGGGTTCATCGAGAAACGGTCGCGCGCCTTGGGGGCCGGATGGTGCCGAATGCCCGTGCTGACGAGGGTCGCCAGGACCGCCAACGTCACCAGGACCACTGCGAGCCACCACGGTTCGTCGTGCCAGAGGTCGAACATCTCGCCGCCGAGCCAGGTGCCGGCGACGATGGCGATGAACGAGCTCATCTCGAGCAGGCCGTTGGCGCGCGAGAGGTCCGCGTCGGGCATCATCTCGGGGACGATGCCGTATTTGGCCGGGCTGAAGAACGCGGCCTGGGCGGCCATGATGAAGAGGCCGATGAGCAGCAGGTCACCCCGGTTGGCGAGCAGGACCGGAATCGCCAGCAGCATGGCCGGGATGCCCATGGCCGTCGTCCAGATGAGCACGCTGCGCTTGCTGTAGGCATCGGCGATCCGGCCGGCGTAGCCCGAGAACAGCAGGAAGGGCAGGATGAAGACGCCGGCCGCGATCGACGTACCGGTGTCCTTGTCGACGGTCCGGATGACGTAGAACGTGACGATCATCTTGAAGACGTTGTCGATGAACGCGCCCAGGAACTGGGTCGCCAAAAAAGGCTTGAAGCCCGGCGTCTTCAGCGTCTGCTTGAACGTACCGTCAGCCATCGCCCTCGTCTGAACATACGTCGATACCTGGCCGAGATTTCCACAGGTGGGGACGGGCCTGTTTTCCACAGAAAGAGCTGTTTCTGGGACAGGCCTCGGCCGTCATTCTAGGTCACTTGCCCGGACGAGGCCTGTCCCACTCCTGTGGAAAACAGGCCCGTCCCCCGTGTCCCCGCGCTAATGTTCTGCCATGCGCCCGCACAACCGCGCCCACTCCTCGCGCCTCCGACGTCCTCCGCGGCTCCCGATCGCCGTCCCCTCTCCTCTTCTCGCCGTTGTCCTCTCGGTGCTTCTGGCGATGCTGCCGGCCGTCCTGCCCGCCGCCCCGGAGCGGCAGCCGCGCCCAATCCAGGAATGGCCGGTCTACGCTGCCGATCAGGGTGCCTCCCATTATTCGCCGCTTGCCGACTTGACGCGCGACAACGTGAACAACCTGAAGGTCGCCTGGCAGTGGCGGCCGTCAGAGGACGCGCTGGCCGAGTTCGGCACGCGTCCCGGCAATTTCCAGAACACGCCGCTCATGATCGACAACGTGCTGTACGTCAGCACGCCCTACAATCGCGTCGTCGCGCTGGACGCCGAGTCGGGCCGCGAGCTCTGGGCCTACGATCCCAAGGCGTACGCCGACGGCCAGCCACCAAACGGCACCGGCTTCGTCCACCGCGGTGTGGCGGCGTGGCGGGGGACCGGCACTGCCAGCGGGCAGACGCGGATCTTCATGAACAGCCGCGCCAAGCTCATTGCGCTCGACGCGAAGACGGGTGAGCCAATCACGTCGTTCGGCACCAACGGCATCGTCGATCTCACGCAGGGTCTTCGGCGACCGGTCAACCCGAAGCACTACACGAACACGTCGCCGCCGGTCGTGTACCGCAATCTCGTGATTCTCGGCAACGGCGTCGGCGACCGGCTGAGCTACCGGGGCGATCCGCCCGGCGACGTGCGCGCGTTCGACGCGCGCACCGGCAAGCAGGTCTGGCGGTTCAACACCGTGCCCGCTCCGGGCGAGCCGGGCCACGATACGTGGCGCGAGGGCTCCTGGAAGGACGCCGGTCACACGAACGTCTGGGCGCCGATGTCGCTCGACGACGCGCGCGGGCTGCTCTATCTGCCGGTCAGCACACCGGGCAACGACTTCTACGGCGCCGGCCGCCCCGGCGCGAATGTCTACGGCGAATCCCTCGTGTGTCTCGACGCGGCGACCGGGCGCCCGCGCTGGCACTTCCAGATCGTGCATCACGGGCTGTGGGACTACGACCTGGCCTCGGCGCCAAATCTGGTCACCGTCACGCTGGCGGGACGCCGCGTCGACGCGGTCGTTCAGCTCACCAAGCAGGGATTTGCGTTCGTGTTCGACCGCGTGACCGGCAAGCCGCTCTGGCCGATCGAGGAACGGCCGGTGCCGGCGAGCGATGTTCCCGGCGAGCAAGCGTGGCCGACCCAGCCGTTTCCGACGCGCCCCGCGCCGCTGGTCGCGCAGGGCGTTTCGCTCGACGACGCGTTCGATCTCACGCCGGCGCTGAGGGACGCCGCAGTGGCCGAGCTCCAGAAGTACCGACTCGGGCCGCTGTACACGCCGCCAACGTCACAGGGGACGTTCATGCGCCCTGGCATCATCGGCGGCGTCAACTGGGGTGGCGGCGCGTTCGATCCCGAGAGCGGCATGCTCTACGCGAAGGTCAGCAACAACCAGCCCGCGCTCGTCCGGATTGTCGCGGCCGAGCGATCGACGACGGGGCCGCGGGCCGGAGAAGTGGACGCGGAGTTTGTCGGCAGTCTGGGGGGCACGACGTTCACGCCGCCGGCGACCGGCGCGAGCCCTGACACTCGGCTGCCCGCTCTGCCGATTCTCAAGCCGCCTTACGGCGAGCTCGTCGCGCTGCATCTCGGAACCGGCAACCTGGCGTGGCGCGTGCCGGTTGGCGACACCCCGTCCGTCCGCAATCACCCGGCGTTGCGCGGCGTCACGCTACCAGAACGGCTTGGGGTGGCCGGCGCGCCCGGGGCGATCGTCACGAAGGGCGGGCTGGTGCTGGTCGGCGGCGGCGACACCGCTCTGAACGCCTTCGACAAGAAGACCGGCGATTTGCTGCTGCGCCTGGATCTGGGCCGCGCGACGACGGGGACGCCGATGACCTACCGGACGAAGTCCGGGACGCAGTTCGTGGTGATTGCGACCGGGAGTGGCGCGAACGCGACGCTGGTGGCGATGCGATGAAGGACTCCGGGAGTCGTTTCGAACATGAAACGACTCCCGGAGTCTTGGCAAGGAACTTGATATGACACGCCGTATGCCGGCTCGCGGCTGGTGCTCAGCGGCGGCGTGTCTTTCACGTCATCAACCGATCGCGTGCGACGGGCCCAGCTGTTCGACCACCCTGGCGACTATCGGGCATTCCTCGACCGTTCTGCGGCGAAGCGCGAGCACGCGTGCCGATCAGACTGCTCGCCTACTGCCTGATGCCGAACCATTTTCACCTGGTGGTCTGGCCCGACGAACGACGGAGATCTCTCGAGATTCATGCACTGGCTCACGCTCACGCACTCCAAGCGCTGGCACGCCCATCGGGGCACCACCGGGACGGGTGTGTCTACCAGGGACGATTCAAGGCGATTCCGGTTCAGAGCGGACGGGCACTTTCTGACCGTGTGCCGGTACGTCGAGCGAAACCCGCTCACGGCCGGTCTGGTGACGCGCAGCCGAAGACTGGCCGTGGTCGAGCCTGTCGCAGCGTTGCAGAAACTGCAATGCTCCGGCGTTGACGACCGTGGCCGATTCTGCAACCTGCCGATTGGGTGTCGGTCGTGAATGACTCCCGGAGTCGGCCGCTCTTTGACGACTCCGGGAGTCCTGACTAGTGTCTCGTTCCCAGCTCGCCCGCGATGTCGGCGTCGGGGGTGGGCGGAATGGCGGCCGGCAGCGGGCCGGCCAGCGCCTGGCGGAGGACTTCGTCCATCGTCTCCACCATGTGGATGTTCATGACGTCGACGACGTTCTTGGGGATGTCGGCGAGGTCCTTTTCGTTGTCCTTGGGCAGGAGGATGTTCGTCAGGCCGGCGCGGTGCGCGGCCAGCACTTTCTCCTTCACGCCGCCGATCGGCAGCACCTTGCCGCGCAGCGTGATCTCGCCGGTCATCGCGACGTCGCGCCGCGTCGGCACGCGCGACCAGCGCCGAGACCAGCGCCGTGGCCAGCGTGATGCCGGCCGACGGTCCGTCCTTCGGGATCGCGCCCTCGGGAATGTGCACGTGCACGTCGGTGCGGCGGTAGAAGTCGCGCGGAATGCCGAGGTCCTCTGACCGCGACCGCACCCAGCTCATCGCCGCCTGCGCCGATTCCTGCATGACGTCGCCGAGCTTGCCGGTCAGCGTGAGCTTGCCGCGGCCCGGCATCAGCGTCGCTTCCGTGACCAGGATCTCGCCGCCGACTTCGGTCCACGCCAGGCCGGTGGCGACGCCGACTTCGTTCTTCTCTTCCGCCATCGACGGGCGGAAGCGCGGCACGCCGAGGTACTCGGTGACCTTCGCCGAGTCGATCTCCTCGCTGAACGTCTTGCCCTGGACGACGACCTTGCGGGCGATCTTGCGGCAGATCGACGCGATCTCGCGCTCGAGGTTGCGGACGCCGGCCTCGCGCGTGTAGCGCTGGATGATCTGGCGGAACGAGTCGTCGGTGAACTTGAGGTTGTCCTTGGTCAGCCCCGCGCCTTCGATCGCCTTCGGCGAGAGGAAGCGCGCCGCGATCTCGGTCTTTTCCTGCTCGGTGTAGCCGGCCAGCTGCAGCACTTCCATGCGGTCGCGCAGCGCCTGCGGAATCGTGTGCAGGACGTTCGCCGTGCAGATGAACATGACGGCGGACAGGTCGTACTCGACGTCCAGATAGTGATCGAGGAACGTGTGATTCTGCTCGGGGTCGAGCACTTCGAGCAGCGCCGCCGACGGGTCGCCGCGGAAGTCCATCGACATCTTGTCGACTTCGTCGAGCAGGAAGACCGGGTTGAGCGTGCCGGCCTTCTTCATCATCTGGATGATCTGGCCGGGGAACGCGCCGATGTAGGTGCGGCGATGGCCGCGGATCTCCGCCTCGTCGCGCACGCCGCCGAGCGACAGCCGCACGAACTTGCGGTTCATCGCGCGCGCGATCGACTTGGCCAGCGACGTCTTGCCGACGCCGGGAGGGCCGGCGAACGTGAGAATCGTCGCCTTCGGCTTCTTGACCAGGGCGCGGACCGCGAGGAACTCGAGGATGCGCTCCTTGATCTTCTCGAGGCCGTAGTGGTCCTCGTGGAGCACCGACTCGGCGTGCTTGAGGTCGCGGCTCTCCTTGCTCTTCTTGTACCAGGGGACGGCGATCAGCCAGTCGAGATAGTTGCGCGAGACCGTCGCTTCGGCGGACATCGGCGGCATGGCTTCGAGCCGCTTGAGCTCGTCGATCGCCTTGCGCTCGATCTCCTTCGGCATCCGCGCCTGTTCGATCTTCTTCTTCAGGTCTTCGACCTCGTTGCCTTTCTCGTCCTTGCGGCCCAGCTCGCGCTGGATCGCCTTCATCTTCTCGTTGAGGTAGTACTCCTTCTGCGCCTTCTCCATCTGCTTCTTGACGCGAGACTGGATCCGGCGATCGACCTGGAGCTTGTCGACCTCAGCTTCGAGGACGGCGATGATGCGCGACAGCCGCTCGATCGGCGCGACGATTTCGAGGAGATTCTGCTTTTCTTCGACGCCCACCTGCAGGTGCGCCGCAATGGTGTCCGCCAGCCGCGACGGGTCGTCGACCCGGACGGCGGCGATCATCGCGTCGTACTGGAGGTTGTTCGAGAGCTTGATGTACTGCTCGAAGAGCGTGACCACGCGGCTCATCACGGTCTCGGCGTCGGACGGCGCCTCGACCTTCTTCGGGATCATCTTGACGGTGACGCGGTAGAAGCCCTTGTCTTCTTTCCACTCCACCGCGCGGGCGCGTTCGACGCCCTCGACGAGCACCTTGATGTTCCCGTCCGGCAGCTTCAGCGACTGGACGATGCTCGCGACACAGCCCATCGTGTAGATGTCGGCCGGCTGCGGATCGTCGATCGAGGCATCGTGCTGCGCGGCGAGGAAGATCTTCTTGTCGGTCGCCAGCGCGTGCTCGAGGGCGCGCGTCGACGACGGCCGTCCAATGACGAACGGCATCATCATGTGCGGAAAGACGACGACGTCCCGAAGTGGAACGACGGGGAGGGTTTCGTACTGATCCAATTAGCTAGCCCGCCTTTTCGATTACGGTAATCGGCTTCTCTTTCGACTCTACCACCTCGCGCGTGATCACGCACTCCCGGATCTTCTTCTGGCCGGGCAGCGTATACATCAAGTCGAGCATGATGTCTTCGATGATCATGCGCAGGCCGCGCGCACCGATCTTCCGGCGGAGGGCCGCCTCGGCGATCGCTTCCAGGGCATCGTCGGTGAAGCGAAGCTTGACATTCTCGTATTCGAACAGGCGCTGGTACTGCCGGGTAATAGCATTCCGGGGCTGTGTGAGGATCTGGATGAGCGCGGCCTTGTCAAGTTCGTGCAGACTGCCGACGACCGGCAGGCGCCCGACGAACTCCGGGATGAGGCCGTATTTGATCAGGTCTTCCGGCTCGATCTGCTCCACCAGCACGGACGCGTCCTTGACCGTGAGGGCCTTGTCGGTCTTGAAGCCCATCGTCTTCTTGCCGAGGCGCCGGGCAATCTGCTTGTCGAGCCCGACGAACGCGCCGCCGCAAATGAAGAGGATGTTGGTCGTGTCGACCTGGAAGAACTCCTGGTGCGGGTGCTTGCGGCCGCCCTGCGGCGGGACGTTGGCCACGGTGCCTTCGAGGATCTTGAGCAGCGCCTGCTGCACACCCTCACCCGAGACGTCGCGCGTGATCGACGGGTTTTCGTCCTTGCGGCAGATCTTGTCGACCTCGTCGATGTAGATGATGCCCTGCTGCGCCTTCTCGATGTCGCCCCCGGCGGCCTGGAGCAGCTTGAGAATGATGTTCTCAACGTCCTCGCCGACGTAGCCGGCTTCGGTGAGCGTGGTGGCGTCGACAATCGTGAAGGGCACCGAGAGCATGCGCGCCAGCGTCTGCGCCATCAGCGTCTTGCCGGTGCCGGTCGGGCCGATCAGCAGGATGTTCGACTTGGTGAGCTCGACGTCGTGCCTGCCGCGCTGCTGCTTCTGGATGTCGAGCCGCTTGTAGTGGTTGTAGACGGCGACCGCCAGCTTCTTCTTGGTCTGTTCCTGGCCGATGACGTATTCGTCGAGGAACTTCTTGATCTCGGTCGGCATCGGCAACGACGTGCGCGTGCTGCGATCGAACTTGTTGTCGTCGGCGATGATGTCGTTACAGACCTCGACGCACTCGTCGCAAATAAACACCGTCGGGCCCGCAATCAGCTTGCGGACGTCGTTCTGGTCTTTATTGCAGAACGAGCAGCGCAGGACTTCGTTTTCGCCCGTTTTCTTGGTCGTCATCGCACCTTCCCGGTCTACGCAGTATCGGCAACCGGGAGCGGCCCCGTTAGCCGCGATGTGCCCACGCTACGCGCGTCGATTGAGCACATCGTCAATGATACCGTATTCCTTCGCCTGGCTTGCGCTCATGATGTAGTCGCGGTCGGTGTCCTCCTGGATGCGGGCCAGCGGCTTCCCGCTGTGTTCCGACAGAATGACATTCAATCGCTCACGCATGCGCAGAATTTCCTTCGCATGGATGTCGATGTCGCTGGCCTGGCCGGCGAGGCCGGACATCCACGGCTGGTGGATGAGGATCCGCGAATTGGGCAGCGAATAGCGCTTGTTCTTGGCGCCGGCGGTCAGCAGCACGGCCGCCATCGACGCCGCCTGCCCGATGCAATACGTCTGCACGTCCGGCTTGATGAACTGCATCGTGTCGTAGATCGCCAGGCCGGCGGTAATCGACCCGCCCGGGCTGTTGATATAGAGGAGGATGTCGCGCTCGGGATCCTCCGCTTCGAGAAAGAGCATCTGCGCGATCACGAGATTGGCGATCGAGTCGTCGATCGCGGTGCCGATGAAGATGATGCTGTCTTTCAGCAACCGGGAAAAAATGTCGTAGGCGCGCTCGCCCCGATTGGTCTGTTCGACGACCATCGGCACGAGCTGATTCATTGCAGGCATAGGCAGATTGTATAGGACTAGGACTCCGGGAGTCGCGCACTCCTCAGCGACTCCCGGAGTCTTTGGTAGCGTCACCCGGTGACGACATTCGCTTTTTCGAGCAGCCAGGCGACCGTCTTCTCGCGCCGGACGCCCGAACTGATGCGGTCCAGCGCACCGTCCTTTTCGAGGCGCGCCCGCACCGCGGCCGGCGTCCGTCCCGATCGTTCGGCGAACCGTGCGATCTCGGCGGCCACGTCGTCCTCGGTCGCCTCGATCGACTCGCGACGACTCACTTCGTCCAGGACGAGCGTGCTGCGGACCGTATCGGCCGCCGGACCCGCCTGGCGATCGCGGAACTCGTTCCAGTCGATCCCCGCTTTCTCCGGATCGACCCCCTGCTCCATGAGCCGGCGGACGAACTCCTCGAGCCGCCGCTCGACTTCCTGCTGGACGAGGACGTCCGGGGCGACTTTCAGGCGCGACGCGAGCTCTGTGAGCAGCTCGTGCCGGACGCGATGCTCGGCGTCGTGCTCGGCGCTGTGCTGCAGGTCCTGCCGGACCCGGTCGCGCAATGCGTCGAGCGTCTCGGTGTCGCTCACTTCCTTCGCCAGGTCGTCATCGAGCGCCGGCACTTCCTTGCGCCGCACGCCCTTCACGGTGACGGAATAGTCGACGGTCGCGCCGGCCAGCTCCTTCACTTCGTAGTCGTGCGGATAGTCGACCGTGAACTCGCGCGTGTCGCCCGCGGTCGTGCCGGTGAGCTGATCGTCGAACTTGGGCGGATTAGCGGGCCCGCCGATTTCGATCGACACGTTCGGCAGCGTCTCGGGCTTGTCATCGGCGCCGCCGGGGGCGGGGCGGTGCTCGCCCGGCATCTCGATGACGCTGGTCCGGCGCGTGCGGGTCAGATCGATGAGCAGCGTGTCGCCGGCCGCGGCCGGCCGGTCGTCGACCGGATGCCACTTCGCAGCGCGCTGCTGCAGCTCGGCCAGCGCCTGGTCGACAGCGCCGACTTCAAGGACGGCCGCCGGTTTGCGCAACGTCAGGCCGACGTACTCGCCGGGCTCGATCGGCGGCAGCGTCTCGAAATCGGCGACGAACGTCAGCGGCCGGCCTTCCTCGATGACGACGTCGCGGATGTCGGGCGTCGCCACGGGCTGCAGGTTGCGCTCTTTCAGTTCAGTGCCGACCAGCCGCGGGATCAGGTCGTTCGCCACCGCGTAGAGGATGTCGTCGCGATACCGCTGCTTGACGACAGAGGCGGGCACCTTGCCCGGGCGGAATCCCGGTACGCGCGCACTCCGGGTATAACCCTTGGCCACGCGGCTGATCTCAGCGTCGACGACGTCGGGCGGGATTTCAAAGGACAGCTGCTTCCGGGTCTCAGAGACCTCGGTGAACTCGGTCTTCATCTCAATCGACATTATGACAGGTACGACGGGTACGACAGGTGGGGGTACGACGGGTACGACGGGTACGTACGGGTAGCGGCATGGGTACGGCGGGTACGGGTACGGCGCGCGGTCGTCGAGGTAGGATGAGAAGGCAGCGCGTTTCCGGACGAGTGGCGTAACTGGCAGCCGCGCGGGTCTTAGGAGCCCGTGGGAGGAATCCCGTGTCGGTTCGAGTCCGACCTCGTCCACATCATCCCCCCGAATACCCCTTCCGCGCTCTGACCTCGTACGCGCCCGTTTTCACCCGGACCGAGATGTCGTGCCAGCCGCCAGCCTTCACGCCGGCCGGGAGATAGCGCAAGACATAGCTCGTGCGAAATTCCTCGATCGCGCGCGTGAACGCGGCGCCGATCGGTGCCTCGCTGTCGACCTCGAACACCTGGCCGCCGGTGCGCGTCGTCACGTCACTGAGCCAGCTGGCGGGAGCTGGCGCGCCCGCGGGCCGGCGCCGGTCGGGGCTGGTGGGGACGACGACGTGGACGAGGGCATCGGCGAATCCGGCCACCTCCCGCACGGTGTCGGGCGAGAGAATGCTGATGGTATCTGCGCCGTCCGTATACGCCACGATCAAGTGACGCCGATCGGGCACGCCGATGCGGATCATCGCGGCCGCCAGCGCGTCGGCGAGCGCGGTGCCACCGCGCGCGGCGAGACGATCGAGCGCCGGCGTCGTACCGGCCGGCTGGAAGCCAAAGACCTGCTGCAGCTGATGCTGGACGGCGATCAGCCTCAGCCGATCCTCTCGCGCGAGCAACTGCGACGTTTCGACCACACTCCGCTTGAGCCGCTGAAGGCGCGGGCCTTCGACGCTCCCGGACAGGTCGAGGAGCAGGGAGACATCCACCGGCTGGCTTTCGACGGAGAACGCGCCGATCTTCTGCGGCACGCCGTCGTCCAGCAACTCGAAGTCGCTCGACGTGAGACCGGCGACCGGGACTGCCGGCCGCGAGGACCGAAACGCTGACGCTCACGCCGGTCACGCTCGATCGAAACAACGGCTGGCCGGCGCCGGTTTGCACCTGGGGTAGAGCTGGCGGGAGACGCGCGCTCGGTGGCGCTCCAGAAACCGCTGCGGACGGCCCGCCTTCGCCGATCGCTCGCTTCGCCGCCGCCGCCGCGGCGGGTTCGCCGGCACGATGGCCTGTCGTGCCTCAGCCAGATAGCCCGCGGCGTTGCGATAGTCACCGGGCCAGTAGAGCCACCAGGGATCGGCTGCGGGCGCCGGCCGCTCGAGGAGTTGCGTGATCAGACGATCGGCGAGTTCGCGCTGTCCGTGCCGGAACAGGAGGGCGGCGTTCGCGATCGACGCTGACTGCGCCTGCGGCACGAGGACGAGCGCGGCGTCGAAGGCGGCGCGCGCCTCGTCAATCCGCGTCAGCCGGCCGAGCGCCAGTCCGCGAAAGAGCAGCGCGAGATGGCGCGCATCAGCGTCGGCAGCTCGCTCAGCGCCGCCCTGACGCGCGTCGAGCGCCGCCAGCGCCGCGTCCGGGCGCCCGAGCTCGATTTCGACGTGAGCCAGGCGAAGCTGCGCCGCGCGCACCGTGGCGGCGTCGGCGCCGGCCGCGGTGATCGCCTGGCGGTAGCGCGCGGCGGCCTCGGCGTAGTGCTTGGCCACGTCGGCCGGCCCGCCACGGGCGCCGGTGAGGAACGGAGCGGCCCGCAGCTCCGACGCGACCGCACGCGCGAACAACAGGCGCGGCTCGTCGGGGAACTGCTGCTTGACGTGTGCAACATGAGCGTCGAGGCCATCGGGATCCACCGCGCCGGAGAACAACGCGAACGCCGCGCGGTGCCAGGACCGATCGAAGTCATCAGGCGGACTGTGCCGGCGAACCTGGCGGCAGCCCCACTCGAGCAACCGCGTCGCCCGTGCGCCCTGGTCGAGGCGGGCGTTGACGGCGTCGAGGACGAACGCGGCCAGCGCGCGCCGCCGGATTTCCGGCGTGGCCACGATGGCCGATCGCCAAGGTCCCGCCACGCGATCGAGATCGAGCTCGAGTTGCCCAATGTCGGCGATGGCGCCCATGCGCGCTGCGGCCGCGTCGCCGCGACCCTCCGCATAGTCGCGCAGCCAGTCGACGATCCACTGAGGCTGTGTAGGGACAGAGGCAGAGACCAGGCAGAAGGCAAAAGGCAACAGGCAAACAACAAAGGGCAGAAGGCCAAAGGCCACGCGCCGACGGTGCCCAATGATCATTGGTGATTGGCGATTGGCCATTGCATTGGCTGTTGGTTATTGTGCCACCGCCTTGGGAAGAACGAGACCACGGAGAAGAACGAGAACACGGAGAAGGGCTAGAGAACACGGAGAAGAGCAACGCGGACACCCCGCGCCGCTTGTGGGCGCGGCCCGAGGCGTGGGGGTGGGGCCCCACGCCTGTGAGGCTAGACACCCCGCGCCGCGTTGTGGCGCGGGCCCGAGGCGCCGGGGCTGGGCCGCCTTCGCGCCGAAGGCGCTTCGGCGAGCTGGGCCGGAGCCTCGGCGGAGGCCAGACCCCGCGCCAGCACCCCGCGCCGCTTGTGGGCGCGGCCCGGAGGCGCGGGGGTGGGGCCCCGCGCCAGCACCCCGCGCCGCTTGTGGGCGCGGCCCGAGGCGCGGGGGTGGGGCCCCGCGCCAGTAATTAAAAGTTGAACCAGCGGCTGATTTTGACCAGGAACACGCTGGTGGCTGGCGCGTCGAACAGGCCGGCGAAGTCGCGGCCGAACTGGAAGTCGTTGATCGGGGCAACCCCGTCGCGGCTTTGCTGCCAGACGACGAAGAGGACGGAGCCCGGGCGGTACTCCCAGCGCAGGACGTTGGTCGTGCGGAACGACCGGTAGTTGAAGTCCGGTTCGCCGGTGTAGTCGTACGACGAGTAGCGGTCGGCGTAGCTCGGGGCCCGTCCGTCGGTCAGCTCTTTGAACGCGCCGTAGCCGCCGGACGAGACGAACGGTCGCGCGTAGAGCTGGAGCGTGAGCGTCGGCGTGATCGTGTAGTTGACGCGCGTCGTGAAGCTGACGGTCGTCTGGTTCAGGCGGCCGAACACGTAGTGCGTCTGTTCAGCGGCGTCGAGATTCTCGATCCACTGCGCGTCGGCGCGATTGCGATCGACGCTGATGCCGCCGCTCACGTTCAGCGCCCGCATCGGCCGCCAGGTCAGATTTGGACTGACGCTCCAGCCCGACGACGCGCCGTGGTCGTTGAACCACGAGGCGAACAGATTCAGGACCACCGGCTTGCGGTTGTCGGTGTCGAGGTACATCCACTGATTCAGGTTGCCCGGAGTGTAGCCGCCCGGACCGCCGCGCGTGAGCCGATCGGAGAAGCCCTCCGCGTTGACGTTGAAGCCCGAACCCACGGCCCAGTTGTTCATGAACGACCAGTGGGCGTTCACATTGGCGCCGAAGCTGCGGCGGTCGCCGCCGAAGTTCCAGCTGCCCCACTGATTGAGGTTGAAGCGGAAGGTCTTGATGTACTTGCCCGGCACATCGTCGCGCACCTGATACCAGCCGATGGTCGAGATGTCGTCTGCGCGCGCCATGAATCCGAGATCGTTGACGTCGAACCCCGGCGTCTTGTACGACACACCAAACGTGAACCGCGTGCGCTGGCCGCTGATCTTGTTGATGTTGACCGACCCGGCGTGTCCGGCGAGCCGCTCGCTGGCGGGATCGTAGGCAAGATGCGTCGCGTCGGGCCGCTGATAGCTGTGGACGTTGCTGCGCTGCAGGCGACCGATCGCGTCCGCGCTGCCGCGCACGTCGCTGCCGGCCCAGTAGCTCCTCAGGTTGTAGACGCCGCCGCCCAGGCGGACATCCGTGTCGATTCCGCCGGTCGTCGCTGAGCTGGGCAGGAATCGCAGCTCGTCCATCAACCGGCGGTAGGTGTTGGTGAGCATGAAGCTCACCCGTGAGTTGTTTGCGAATTCGCGGCTCACTCGTGCCACCGAGTAGCTCGACGCCGGTTCGACCGGCGTCGTCGACGTGACCAGCCCGGCCCCGGACGCGAGCGTGGCCGACTCACGACTGGTGATGGCATTGAGGCCGCCGATCGAGAACTTGCCCAGCCGTCCCGCGAGTTTGGCGGCGCCGAGGATCGTCGTGTTGACCGGCTGCAGCGCATAACCGTCGATTGGGGCGTCGGCAAACCGGTGCGGCGTGCGGCCGATCCTCCGGGAATAGAACAAGCCGGTGCAGTCGCCGTCGCTGCAGTCGAGCCCGAATTCGAAGTTGCCGGATCCCTCGACGAAGAACGGCCGCCGCTCGGAGAAGAATGTTTCGAAGGCGCCGAGATTGACGACCGCGGGATCGGCTTCGACCTGTCCGAAGTCGGGATTGACGGTCGCCGTCAGCATCAATCCCGACGTGACGCGGTATTTCAGGTCGAGTCCGACCGCGGCGTCGGCGTCACGCCCGTCGTTCAACGGATTGCCGGCTTCGGCCAGCGAGGTCGTGAACTCGCTCAACGCGTACGGCGTCAGCTCCAGCCGTTTCTGTCCGCCCGAGAACGCCAGCCCCGTGAGGTCGCCGAACGACGAGACGTAGCCGCTCGCACTGCGGGCGAGCAGCGGCCACGTCGACGTCTCCGTCGCGTGGGCGACCTGCCGGACCACCGCGAAGCCGAACCCGGACGCCGACACGGGGTCGTAACGCAACTGCGAGAACGGAATGCGGAACTCCGCGCGCCAGCCGTCCGCGTGTCGTGCCACCGCGACATCCCACACGGCGTCCCAACTGGAGTCGTTGCTGTTGTCAGCAAACCAGTACGAATCCTGCTTGACGCCGGCGGCGTTGACGGCGAATTCGTACGCCGTCCGCCGATCCCGGTACGAGTCGACGATGACGCGGACCCAGTCCGACGGAGATCCATCGTCGCGGCGGGTCAGCATGCCGACGATCTTGTCCGGTTCCGGTTCGTCTGCACGGACGGCGACATACAGGGACGTGCTGTCGTACACCACCCGCACTTCGGTCTGGTGCGTGGGTTTCTGTCCTTCGTTCGGATCGCGCTGCAGGAAATCGGTGATCGCCTGGGCTTTGGCCCACACTTCCTCGTTGGTGGCGCCGTCGATCTTCATCGGTTCGGAGCCGGCAGGAATCGCGAGCGCCAACACCGACGCCACGCTTGGGTGAGCGCGGTTCGGGAGCGCTTGCACCGAGGACGACGCTGCCAGCCACGGCACTCCAGATCACTACTGCCAGTCGATGTCCCACGCGCGAGCGCTGCATGCGATGGCTTAGACGGAGAGAATCGGGCCAGAGTTGACAAGCGCGTGGTGTTCGATTCCGGACGCGCGCAAGTTTGCTAATGTCTGCGCATGCGCCACCCTCATGCGCTCCTTATTGTTACTGTCGTGGCCATCGCCGCCGCTGGTGCGCTTCCACTGGCGAGGCAAGCCGGATCGGCCAACCCGGCGCCGCCCCCTTACGCCCTCGCCGAGCCGGGCATCGCACCCGACGGCCGTGAAATCGCCTTCACGTCCGGCGGCGATCTCTGGGTGGTCCCCGCTGCCGGCGGCGACGCGCATCTGCTCGTTGCCGACGCCGCCAATGACCGTCGTCCGTTGTACTCGCCCGACGGCCGGCACCTCGCGTTCGTCTCGACGCGGACCGGCGGCGGAGACATTTATGTCCTGACGTTCAGCACCGGCAGTGTGCGACGGCTCACCTGGGACGATGGGCTCGAGCAACTCGATGGCTGGTCGCGCGACGGCGGGGCGGTGCTGTTCAGCTCGACGAGCCGCGACGTTGCCGGCATGAACGACATCTTCCGTGTCGGTCTGGACGGCGGCACGCCGATGGCCGTGACCGAGGAGCGCTATGTGAACGAGTTCGGCGCTTCGGCCTCGCCCGACGGCCGACAGCTCGCGTTTGCCGCGCGCGGCATTGCCTCCAATCAATGGTGGCGCAGAGGCAGCAGCCACATCGATCAGTCGGAGCTCTGGACGGTGACGCTCACCGGGCCTCCGTCATATGCGCAGCTCACGCCGCGCGGCGCGCGCCAGCTGTGGCCCATGTGGAGCGCTGACAGCCGTACGCTGTTCTACGTTTCAGATCGCGGCGGCGCCGAGAACGTCTGGTCGCGCCCGGCCGCAGCTAGCGTCGGAACGCGCGCACCTGTCGAGACCAACGGCGCCGCGGACACCGTCGGCCGCCCGCTGACGACCTTTCGTGACGGCCGGGTGCTCTGGCCGTCGATCACCGCCGATGGCCGGACGATCGCGTTCGAGCGCGACTTCGGCGTCTGGACGCTCGACACTGGCACCGGCCAGGCGCGGCCGCTCTCGATCGTCCGCCGCGGCGCGCCGACGACGTCCGCACCGGAGCGCGTGCGGCAGACCGCACAGTTCACCGATCTCGCGCTCGCGCCCGACGGCCGCAAGGTGGCGTTCATCGCGCGCGGCGACGTATTCGCCGCATCGGCGAAAGACAGCGGCGACGCCGCCCGCGTGACCTCGTCGCCCGAGGTCGAGTCGCAGCCGGTGTGGACGCCAGACAGCCGGAAGATCGCGTACGCCTCGGCGCGAGGCTCCGGCCAGCAGATCTACCTGTACGACTTCACGACGGCGACCGAGCGGCCGCTCACGCGCGGGACGACGACCGATCTGTCGCCGGTCGTTTCGCCGGACGGCAAGTCGATCGCGTTTCTGCGCGATCGGCGCGAGCTGCGCGTCGTCGATCTCGAATCGGGCGCCGAGCGGCTGCTCGCGACCGGCACGTTCGCCGACACGATCGACGATCCGAAGCCCGCGTGGTCGCCGGACGGCCGCTGGATCGCGCTCTTCTCGATCGGCGCGAAGGCGTTCACCAACGTGGATCTGGTCGCCGTCGCGGGCGGGGCGCCGCCGCGCCCGGTCAGCTTCCTGGCGAATGTCTTCACCAACTCCGTCGTCTGGAGCCGCGACGGCACGTATCTGTTGTTCGATACGCGTCAACGCACGGAACCCGGCCAGCTCGCGCGCGTCGATCTGACCCTGCGGACGCCCAAGTTCCGCGAGGACCTGTTCCGCGACCTGTTCACGCCAACCACGACGCCCACAACCAAGCCGGCGGAACCCGAAGCCGTCCGAGCCCAAGCCGGCCGAACCCAAGCCGTCGGAACCAGAACCCGAACCCCGGAACCCCGGAACCCCCGGAACCCCGGAACCACGTCCCTCGCCAACCCCAAATTTCGCGAGTATCCGCGAACGTTTGTCGCTCGTGCCGATCGGCCTCGATGTGAGTGACGTCACGATCAGCCCGGACGGCAAGACCGCCGCCGTCATCGCCGCCGCGGCCGGCCAGACCAACGTCTATACCTACTCACTCGACGAGCTCGCCAGCGATCGAGCCGTCGCGCGGCAGGTGTCGACCAGCACCGGCGCGAAAGCCAACCCGCAGTTCACGCCGGACAACCGCGAGATCTATTTCCTTGACGCGGGACGCATCCAGATCGCGACGGTCGCGACCCGCGACGTGCGTCCGCTGGCGGTGACGGCGGAGTACACGGTCGACTTCGCGCAGTGAGAAGCGGCAGGTGTTCGAGCAGGCCTGGACCCTCCTTCGCGACAATTTCTTCGACGCGGGCTTCAACGGCGTGAACTGGGAAGCGTCGCGTGAACGCTACGGTCAGCGCGCGGCGGCCGCGGCGACCGGCGACGAGCTGCGCCGAATCGTCAGCCTGATGATCGGCGACCTGAACGCGTCACACCTTGGCATCTCTGCGGCGGCTGGTGGTGGGGCCCGGTGGTCGGCCGGCTCGGGCTGCGATTCGCCCGCGCGGCGTACGAAACCAGCGGCCGGTTGACGGTCGATCATGTCGTGCCCCTCGGGCCGGCCGCCCTCACCCAGAGCATCAACGTCGGCGACACGATTGTGGCCGTCGACGGCCGTCGCCTCGACCGGTCGACGAATCTCGATGAGCTGCTCGCCAACACGATCGATCGCCGCGTGGTGCTCTCGGTGGCGCGGGCCAGCGGCGAGACGCGCGACGTCGTGATTCGACCGACGAACCAGGCGACGGAGAAGAGCCTGCTGTACCGCCAATGGGTCGAGACCAATCGTGAGTACGTGCTCAAGGCGAGCGGGGGCCGGCTCGGCTACGTGCACATGATCAACATGAGCGCGGGCGCCCTCGAGCAGCTGCACCTCGATCTCGACGTCGAGAACCACAAGCTCGACGGCGTCGTGGTCGATCTGCGCAACAACAACGGCGGGTTCGTCAATGCCTATGCGATCGACGTCTTCGCGCGGCAGCCGTATCTCCGGATGTCGACGCGCAGCGTGCCCGAGGCGCCGGCGCGCACGGTGCTCGGCCAGCGTGCGCTCGAATCCGCCACCGTGCTCGTCACCAACCAGCACTCGCTCTCGGACGCGGAGGATTTCACCGAGGGCTACCGGACGCTGAAGCTTGGCTCGGTCGTCGGCGAGCCGACCGCCGGCTGGATCATCTACACCTGGGACACGCGCCTGGTGGACGGCTCGACGTTGCGGCTGCCGCGAATGCGCATCAAGGGCGCGGATGGCACGGACATGGAGATGCACCCGCGCCGCGTCGACGTCCCCGTCGTTCGCCCGCTGGGCGAGTTCCTGGCCGGTCGCGACACGCAACTGGATGAGGCCGTCAGAGTGCTGCTCAAGAAACTGGGAAGAGCAGAGTAAAAGACATCGGGTGTCTTCAGACACCCGGTGTCCTAACTCTTCGGAATCACGACCTGCGTTCGGCTCCTCACGGTGGCGCCGGGCTGCCGGACGTTGACGCTGATGAAGTGGAGTTTGCCGTCGCGGTCTTCGGGGGTCGGCTCGACGCCGAGCAGATAGTAGGCCGTCGTCTCACGCAGCACGCGATCGAAGACGTAGTCGCCCGTGCCGCCCTCGACACGAAAGAGCGCGCCGCCCGCCTTGCCGGCGATGAGCTCGAGGCCGCGGCTGACCGTGTCGCGATCGGCAAAGCCGCTGCGATAGCGCTCCGTCGCGCGCCGGGGCGTCGGCGCGCTGGCGCCGAGCGAGTCGTTCCAGGTGACGTCCCAATGGAGCACGTAGAGGTTCGTCTGCGAGTTGGCAGTCTCCGAGCCGACAGTGCTGATGAGCCCGGTGACGTCAGGCCGCCCGACGGTGCGCGTGGAGCTCATCAACCCCGCGCTCATGAGCACGACGGTCTTGCGGCCCGGAATGGTCGCGAGGCTGCGCACGAGATTCGACACCGCGTTGAGCCGTTCCACAGACTCCGCTTCGAGATAGCTGGCCAGCGCCGAGGCCTCGCCTTCAATCGCCTTCGAGCACATCGCATCACCGTCCAGGCACTCGCGGCGGACCACTTTCTGCAACGCGGCATCGTCGCCGGCCGTGATGTCGACGATCTCCGAGGGGCCGAGGTTGAACATGCCCGGCCGATCGTCGCGCCGGCCGGCGAGCCGATCGAAGGCAAAGTCCACCGACGGGTGGTCGTGCGTGAGCGCGAGAGTCGGCGTGCGGTACGGGAAGGCGTAGAGCGCGACCAGATCCTGCGGCCGCAGCTGGCTGACGAACCGTCGCACCGTTTGGCGCAGGGGCTGGATTTCCCCGGTCGGGAAGCCGGCCAGGTCGACCGCCAGCACGTACACCCGGGTGTCGCCGGCGATTTCGCCCGGCGTCCTGACCGGCCGGATGGCGTTCAGGATGTCGATCTCTGGTGTGAACTTCACGAGCTCGGCGGACACGACGCGCCGCCGGCCGCCGTCGATGCCGACGACGAAGTCGTCGAGCCCGAGCCCGATCAGCGGGTGGCCATCACTCGTGACCACCTGGACGTCGACGCGCACCACATCGACGGCGGATCGAAAGACCTGTGGCGGCGCCTGCGTGGCCGCGAGCCCTGCGATTGATGCGAGGACACCCGCCGCGGTCCAGGCCAGCCCTCGCATCAGGATCCGGTCGTGGGAATGCGACGCGGGACGACGACCTGCGTGCGCACGCGCACTGTGATCCCGCGCGGCTTGACGCTCACTCTCAGAAAGTGCGCCTTGCCGTCGCGATCGAGCTCTTCAGGCTGAACGCCGAGCAGGTAGTAGGCCGAGGTCTCGCGGAGCACTCGGTTGAACGCGGTCTCGCCCGTGCCGGCCTCCACCCGAAGCAGTGCCCCGCCCGCCTTGCCGGCGATGATTTCCAGGCCCTGGCCGATCGCATGACGATCAGCGAAGAGCGACTCGAAGCGATCCTGCGGCCGGCGTGACGACTTGTTGGCGGCCGAATACGCATCCATGAACAGGTTGTCGTAATGCAGCACGTAGAGGTTGGCGTCGGCGGCCGCCGCCGCCGATCCGACCTGACCCATCACGGTCATGACATCCGGCCGGCCGCCGACGCGCGTGGAGCTCAGCATCCCGCCGCTCACGAGCACGACGGTTTTCCGCCCGGCGATCGTCGAGAGCCCGTTCATCAGGTTGCGCAGCGCGTTCAGCCGCATCTGCGCGTCGGCCTCCATGTAGCCGGCCATCGCGCTGGCCTCGCCCTTGACGGCCATCGGACAATGCGTGTCCGCCGGATCGCACTCGCGGCTGACGACCCTCGAGAGGGTGTCCGGATCGCCCGCAGTGATGTCGACGATCTCGGAGGGCGACAGGCCGAAGACCCCCATCGCCGGATCCATCAAGCCCGTCAGCCGATTGAAGGCCCCGATCACTTCGCTGTGATCGTGCGTGAGATTGAGCAGCGGCAGCCGGTACGGGAAGTCGTACAAGCCGACCATGTCTTCGACGCGCAGCTGGTTGATGAACTGCTGGAGCGCCTGCCGGACCTGGCCGAGCGCGCCGGTGCGGAATGCCGACTGATCGACGGCGATCACGTAGAGCCGGCCGTCTTCAGGGATCCGTCCCGGCGTCCGGATCGGCGCGAGCACCTTGTCTGACGCGACCGTCGCCGACGCCGAATACCGCACGAGCTCGGTCGATACCACGCGCCGGGGCCGGCCGTCGATGAAGACCTCGAAGTCGTCGGTGACGAGGTTGGGAATCGGGTGGCCCGTGGAGTCGACCGCCTGAACATCGACGCGCACCAGATCGACCATCGCACGGAAGACCGGTTGTTGAGGGGTCTGTGGCGCCTGCGCCACAAGCGTTGGCGCCGCCATGCACGCCAGAAGCACCGGGAGCCATCGCTTCATAAACAGGATCGGTCCCATTCTACCGCCGGGAACGGTCCGCGAGACGGGCTGGAGCCGTTTCCAGTTCGGGGTAGCGCCGGAAACCGCTATGCGGTTCCGGTCAGAAGGGAAGCGGGGGCCCCGGTGCGGCCGGTGTCCGGGTGGTCAGGGGCAGACCAGGCTCGTAGATCCGGCACCCCCGCTTGAACTCGTCGAGCAGGGCGTCGGCGAGCGCCGTGGGCCCGACGACACGCACGGCCGCGCCGAATCCGAGCAGCCAGCTGCGCAACGCCCAGTCGTTGGAGACGTCGAGCGACATCCGGACGCGGCCGTCGGGCAGCTCCTCGAGCGCCTGGCTGGCGTGCCAGATGCGGCCGCGGACGTACGGCGCGACGGCGGCGGCAAACTCGAGCTCGATGTGCTCCGCAGGGGCCCAGAAGACGCCCATCGAGCCGCCAAACAGTTCCGCCGGCAGTTCGCGTGTGCGCCGGAAGACCTCTTCGCCCACCGTCATCCGCTCGATCCGCTCGACCGCAAAGGTTCGAAACTCGCCGTACTGCGGCACCCAGGCCACGAGATAGACCCCGCCCTGCGCGAGCGCGAGACGATACGGCTGCACGACGTAGGACTTCGCGCGGTTGCTGCTCGCCGAGAAATATCGCATCTCGACCTGGCGTCGATCGCGCGTGGCGTCGAGCAGCCGGCGCGTCACGTCCACGAGCTTGGCTGCCGGTTGGCCACTGCGTGGCCCCGCCTTGGCGGAGATGACCTGTGGGAGCGTCGCCAGAAACTCCCGCATGCGTGGATTCAAGCCGCCTTCTATCTTCGCGAACGCCGCGCGGAGCTCGTCGGAGAGCGGCCACCCCGAGAGGCCGTCTACCAGCGCGCGACTGAGATACAACGCCGCGACATCCGACACCGAGAGGCCTTCCTGCACGGAACGGAAGGGCTGCGCGTCGAGCCGCCAGCGCTTGGTTTCGTTGCCGTCGCCCTCGTCGTAGAGCGCGAACCCCGCTTCCTGCAGCGCCTGCAGATCGCGCCGGATCGTCCGCGTGGTGACGTTCACATGCGCGGCGAGCTCGTGAATCGTCACGCCGGTGCGACGGCCTTCGATTTCCCTCAGGATCTGCCACTGGCGAATGACTTCGGCGTTGCGCATCGTGGTTCCCTTCAGGGCGCGGCGGTCGTCAGCTTCCCATGAGCACGGCCCGCGAAGTAGCCGTTCATGCCATGGAGCGGCCCCATCAGCCCGTACAGCACACCGGGCAGCGCCATCATCTGCTCTTCCACGACCAGCGCCAAGCCAATCGAGACGATCGCGAGCGCAGTGCTGATGACATGGGCCTGCAGATTGAATCGCAGCGTCACCAGATCGGCGGCGCCCAGTTGCAGCGCCATACGCTGACGCCAGGCGTAGACATACAGCAGGACGAACGTGCCGAAGATGAGGGCGACGCCCGTGCTGTAGACGAGCATGAGGAATCGCGGGTCTTCGCGCAGCCCGGTGCCTGCCATGCCGAGATTGGGGCCGAGGAGGCTGACCGTCAGGAACTTCAGCGGGTACACGTAGAAGAGCACGACGAACAACAACACGCAGTTGAGGAATGCCGTCCACGCATCCTGCAGGCCGTAGCGCCGGAAGAACTTGTTGTGCTCCCACCAGATGTAGCAGACCATCGCGAACATCAGGGCGAACGGCAGTGACCCCCGCACGAGCAACTTCAGTTCGTCCATGGTGTCCGGAACGTCGAGCGACACCACCAGCAGCGTCAGTGCGAAGCCGAAGACCGCATCGCTGAATCCTTCGAGCCGGCTGACTCCGTGCAGTCGAGTGGCCAAGACGGTTGCCTTTCGGCCCGGGCCGCTGCCGGGCGCCTGGGCCCTGGATTGTATAAGGGGCTGGGCCTCCAGCTTCCCACTCAGGGCAGTCACATGGACACTGGAGAGGGACCCCTTCCTCGAAGCTCGTTTCCGGGCCGTTTCAAGGTGTGACCTCGGTTGTCACACGAGTTGCATAGTCTGGAGCCAGGAGGGAGACATGCAGCGTATCGATGGAGCGACGGCCCGGCAGCTCGACCTCGTAGACGACGGCAACGAGCCGGTCATCCCACGGATTCGGCCCACCCAGCCCCACCCGGCGCTGCGTCTCCTGCGCCGCGACGTCTACGCCGAACTGGCGCGCCGCCGGCGCCGGGCGCAGATCGCGGCCAGACACGAGGTGGAGAAGAACTAACCGGTGCGGGGTGCGCGGTGCGCGGTGCGCCGCGGACCCCGGGTGCCCCTTGGGCCTTGGACCCTTGGCCTTGGGCCTTGTTCTACCGCCCGACCTGCCCGTGCAGCCATTTGGTGATCTTCGGCGGGAGCCGCCGCGGCGCCAGGCGGTTTGCTTGACTCAGGATCCAGTTGAGTAGCCCCGCCACGACTACCCGTCGTCCCGCGAACATTCCGTCCACCCCCACTTTCGCCACCCGACTTGCGGACATCGCTCCGACCGAGAACAGTCGCGCGTCCTTGATATCCGCCCGCGCCTGAAAGCCCGTCCGCGTCGGTCCGGGACAGAGCGCCGTGACCGTGACGCCCTCCGGAGCGAGCTCTTCCGCCAACGCCTCGGTGAACGAGAGCACGTACGCTTTGCTGGCGTAGTAGATCGCCATCAGCGGGCCGGGCTGGAAGGCCGCGGTCGACGCCACGTTCAGCAGCTTGCCTTTCGCGGCGATCAGGTCGGGCAGGGCGTGTTTCGAGAGCTCTGTCAGGACCTCGATATTGAGCCGGAGCATGTCGAGATCGGTCTGGAGATCGCTCGCCCGGAACGGCCCCATCGTTCCGAAACCGGCGTTGTTGACGAGGATATCGATCCGCCCGGCGACGCCGCGGGCGCTCGCGAACACGTCCGCGGCTGCGCCAGGTTGCGTCAAGTCCCGGGCGACGACATAGGCTGCCACGCCATGCTCCCGGCGCACCTCCGAGGCCAACGCCTCGAGTTTCTCCGCCGAGCGCGCGACAAGAATGACGTCGATCTTCCGCGCCGCGAGCTCGCGCACGATCGCTTCGCCGATCCCGCCCGATGCGCCGGTGATCAATGCGTTCATGACTAGTGAAGTGGACACCCGCGTTGCGAAGCAACGCGGCCCGAGGTGCGGGGGTGGGCCGCCTTCGCGCCGAAGGCGCTTCGGCGAGCTGGGCCGAAGCCTTGGCGGAGGCCAGGCCCCGCGCCCCTAAGTAAAGTCATGGAAACACTCCCAGCTCGATATACGACCGCGCGATCTTGTCGATCGCGGTACGGAACGCGGCGGCGCGGAGGTCGCCGAGCTCGGGGCGCTGTTTGAGCGCGTCGCGGATGGCGTGGTAGGCGACGATCATCGTGTCCTCGAGGCCGGAGTTGACGATGTCGTGCTCCTCGGCGCCGTGAATGACGGCGCGCCGGAGATCATCGGGAAGTGACTTGCCGGTCAGCGCTTCGATCGCGCGGACGAGGCCCGCCTCGTCGCGTTCTTCGAGCCGCTTCTCCATGCGGCCGAAGCGCACGTGGGACAGATTCTTCAGCCACTCGAAGTAGGAGACCGTGACGCCACCGGCATTCGCGTAGATGTCGGGGATGACGAGCGTCCCTTTCTTCCGCAGGATGGCCTCGGCTTCTGGCGTCGTCGGGCCGTTGGCGCCTTCGAGGATGATCTTGGCCTTGATGCGCGCCGCATTGTCGACGGTGAGCACGTTCTCGAGCGCTGCGGGCACGAGGATGTCGCAGTCGAGCTCGAGCGCCGCTGCCGAATCCTTGAGATCGGTCGCGCCAGCGAATCCCAGCGTCGTCTTGCGCTCGCGGCGATGCGCAACCAGCGCGTCGGGGTCGATGCCGGCCTCGCTCATGATCGCGCCGTCGTACTCGGCGACGGCGATGATCTTCGCCCCGGCTTCGCGACAGAACTTGGCCGTGTGATATCCGACGTTGCCGAGTCCCTGCACGACGATGCGCTTGCCGTCGAGGCCGGGCGTGAGGCCGAGCGCCCGCATGTCTTCCGCCACCGAGCAGGCTTCGCGGAGGGCGAAGAACAGCCCCCGGCCCGTGGCTTCACGGCGTCCGCGGACGCCGCCCTGCGTCACCGGTTTGCCGGTCACGCACGCCAGCCCGTCGAGGGCGCCAGGGTGGAGCGCGAGATACGTGTCGACGATCCACGCCATCTCCCGTTCGCCGGTGCCATAGTCGGGCGCCGGCACGTCGATGCCCGGTCCGATGAAGTTTTTCTTCACCAGTTCGTGCGTATAGCGCCGCGTGATTCGTTCCACCTGCTCCGGGGTGAACTCCTTGGGATCGATTTGCACCGCGCCCTTGGCGCCGCCGAACGGCACATCGACGATCGCGCACTTGTAGGTCATCAGCGCGGCAAGTGCCTTGACCTCTTCCTCGTCGACGAACGGCGCGTAGCGAATGCCCCCCTTGGTCGGCAGCTTGTGCTGCGAGTGCT
This sequence comes from uncultured Acidobacteriota bacterium, assembly GCA_963816795.1. GTDB lineage: Bacteria > Acidobacteriota > Vicinamibacteria > Vicinamibacterales > SCN-69-37 > CAWFLT01. The sequence continues at coordinate 169,760 of CAWFLT010000021.1, forward strand.
CGACGCGCCAGGCGTTGATCTTGATCAAGGTGCCGTCGTCGCGCCGGAACGGGAAGCTCAGGCGGTAGACGCTGTTGCACTCCTTGATGACGTCGAGCAGCCCCTTCGGATAGTCGGTGCCGGCAGTTGCGTGGTCGAAGTACTGGTTGACGAAGTCGAACATGCTCGGACCTTGGGTCATGCGAACGCCTCCGGGAGCTCGCCCGTATCAGCCGGGCTTGTTGTCTTGTAGCACGGACGTCGGGCCGCCGCGCGTCGCCGACCGCATACGGTCGAACATCCGGGCGACCGCGCCCTTGAGCGCGTCGGTGCCGGCGGCGTAGTCGCCGGGCCGGGCACCGAGCGGGGCGCCAAACTCCACCGTGACGCGCGACGATCGCCAGGGGAGGAGCCCCCGCCAGTTGAGCGATCGTCCACGCGGCCAGAGCTCGAAGAGCCCGTCGAGCGCGACCGGCACGATCGGCGCCCCCGTGTGCGCCGACAGGATCGCCGCGCCTTTCCGGAACTTCTTCAACGTGCCGTCGATCGATCGCTCGCCTTCCGGAAACAGGAGCAGGACCTTCTTCAAGCGCAGGCCAGCCGCGCCGGCGCGCATCGCGTTCACGAGGTTCGCGTCGGGATCGACCGGCACGATGTTGATCGTGCGCGCCAGCCAACGCATGAACCAGGACTCGAAGTACTCCGCGGCGCCGACCACGAAGACGCGCTCGAGCGTTCGGAAGGGAAGCGCAGCGACGACGAACAGGCCGTCGATATAGGTCTGGTGGTTCGGGCTGATGATGACCGGGCCGTCGGCTGGCAGGTGCGCCTGCCCGTGTGCGCGGTAGCCCAGCACGATGCGGGCGGCCAGCGCGAAGATCTTGAGCCCGACGAACACCGCCACGGCCGTGATCGTCTTCGATCGCGAGAGGCCGTCAACGAGTGCCGGATCGGGCGGCGTGGCCAGCAGCGTGTCCCACGCCAGGTCGCCGTCGGCGGCGGTGCCGGCTTCGGCGCTCGCCGGCGCGGCCAGGACCGCGTCCACGAGTTGCCGCGCGGTGAAGATGACGGCACGTACCTCGGGCGCCACTCGTGTGCCCTGACGCCGCTCCAGATCCGACAGCAACTCCACGCGCTCCATCGAGTCGAGCCCGAGATCGAGCTCGAGATTCGCGTGCGGCGGGACCTCGCGTCCGACGCGCTCACTGATGACGGACAGCGTGCCGGCATGCGTCGGCACGTCCAGCCAGGCGCGGTCCTCGTCCGTGATCGGGCGCGCCTTCGCCGTGCTCGCGGCGTGGTCGAGCGCACGGCGCTCGATCTCATGGCGGCGGATCTTGCCGGTCGTGGTCCGCGGCAGCGGCTCGAGCGTGATGTCGTAGGTCAGGATGCGCTTGTGCGCGGGCAGCTGGACCGACAACCCCTCGAGCTCGAACCGCACGAGCTCCCCGAGATTCACGATGCCGCGCTCGCGCAGCACCTGCTCATCTGGCACGATGACCGCGTGCAGCCGCTCGGCTGCCGGCTGATCCGGCCGGGCGAGGCCGAGCACCGCCAGCTCTTTGATGAACGGCGATTGCCGGTAGTGCGCCTCGATCTCCTCGGGATAGAGGTTCTTGCCGGAGCTGAGGACGATGATTTCCTTCTTGCGTCCGGTGATGAACAGCCGGCCCGCGGCGTCAATGCGCCCGAGGTCACCGGTGTAGAGCCAGCCGTCGCGAATGCTCTCGGCCGTTGCGTCCGGGCGGCCAAAGTATTCGCGCATCACGATCGGCCCGCGAATCAGAATCTCGCCGTCGCGCTCGCCGGCCGTCTCATCGTCAAGCCCCGGACCGCGTTCCGGTTCAGCGACGCGAATCTCGACGCCGGGAAAGGGCTGGCCGACCGAGGTCGTGAAGCGATCCCCCGGCCGCACCATCGTCGCACCGCCCGAAGTTTCAGTGAGCCCGTAGGCGTTGAGAATGGTGAAGCCGAGGCCGTAGAGGTCGCGCCCGATCGCCGGGTCGAACTTCGACCCGCCGGTAATCAGCAGCCGCATCCGGTGGCCGAGCGCGCGGTGCACTTTCGCGAACACCAGGCGTCCCGGGTTGAGCCCGAGGTAGGTTCGTAGCCCCACGTTCAGTCCGATCAGCGCGCGAAGTGCTCCCCGGGCGAGCGCGCCGGCGCGGCTGACGTCCTGCAGGACCCGCTGGTGAATCAGATAGAAGAACTGCGGGACGCACGCGAAGATCGTGATCCCGCGCGACTGAAGCGCGGCCAGCAGCGTCGACGAACTGACGGTGTCGAGGAACACCACGCGCGCGCCAACCGAGAGCGGCAGCAGCAGGTTGGCCATCTGCGCCAGCGCGTGGAAGAGCGGCAGCACGCCGAGGACCGCGTCAATCTCCGTGACGTCGACGACGCCGAACGCGGCCGCCCGTTCGGCGTCGAGATTGGCGTGCGTCAGCACGACGCCCTTGGGATCGGCGGTCGTGCCCGACGTGTACAGGATGACGGCCGCCGCCGAATCCGCGACGTCCGCGACCGCGCGCTGCGGCGGCGCGGCGTCAATGGCAGCCGCATCGACGACGCCTGCGGCGGCGCCGGAGAGGAGCACGATCGCTGGCGGATCGGGACCGAGTTGGCCGGCCGCCGCCTGCGCCGTGGCGAGATACTTCTCTGTCGTGAAGATCAGTCGCGCGCCCGAGCTCTCGAGCACTGCCCGGACCTGTGCCGCTTTGTACGCCGTATCGAGCGGCACGGCGACGGCGCCGAAACGAAGCGTTCCGAGGTACGCGGCGATCCATCGCGCGTCGTTGTCGGCAAGAATCGCGGCGCGATCGCCGGCGTGGATCGGCTGGCTGGCCAGCCAGCCGGCGAGACGCTGCGCCCGATCGTCCAGCGCGCCGTACGTCGTCGTCTCGACCTCGCCGGTGCCGCGCACTTGTTCGATCGCCGGCCGGTCGGGCCATCTCGCCGCGACCTCGCCGATGCGCGCCGCGAAGTTGGCCATCGGCCGGATTATAGGCACGGACCGGGGTCAGTGACGGCGTGATCGCCTAACATCCAGCACGGAGGATTCGTCATGGACAAGTGCGGAGGACTCGTCACGGACAAGAGCCGAGGACTCGTGATGAAACGATGTGCCACCCTTGTGCTCGCAGGCCTGATCACTCTCGGTCTTCCGCTGCCGGTCCAGGCCCAGGCGGCACAGACGAAGCCAGCGCCGACGCGCACCGTCGTGGTCCCTGCACACCCGCTCGACCCGCTCACGGCCGACGAGCTTCGGACGGTCGTGCAGATCGTCCGCGCACATCCAGACGTGCCTCGCGAGGCGCTGTTTCCCGAGATCGTCCTGAACGAGCCGCCGAAAGCCGAGGTCCTCGCGTTCAAGCCGGGCGCCCCGTTCCGGCGCGAGGCCGCCGTCGTCGTGTTCGACCGGCCCGGCGCGCGCACCAGCGCGGCCGTGGTCGACTTGAGAACACGGGCGGTGACCAAGTTCGCCGTGATTCCGGGCGCGCAGCCGGCGATCACGTTCGAGGAACTGGACCGCGTTCCCGATCTGGTGCGCGCCGATCCGGCGTGGCAGGACGCGATGCGCAAGCGCGGCCTGACCGACTTCAAGGCGATTCACGTCGATCCGTGGGCGCCGGGCCTCCTCGATCCGAAGACCGAGCCGCGGACCACGCGGTGGGCGCGGGCGCTGTCCTATCTCAAGGGCACGCAGAAGAACGTCTACGCCCGGCCGATCGAAGGCGTCGTCGCTGTCGTCGATTTGACGCGCATGCGCGTCGACCGCGTGATCGACACGGGCGCGTATCCAGTGCCGCCGCAGCCGGCCGATCTCGATCCGCAATCGGTCGGCCGTCAGCGCGCGGCGCCAAAACCGCTGCTGCACGTGCAGCCCGAGGGGCCAAGCTTCACCGTGCGCGGGCACGAGATCGCCTGGCAGAAATGGCGCTTCCGGTTCTCGGTACATCCGCGCGAGGGCCTCGTTATCCACACCGTGCGGTACGAGGACGGCAACCAGCTGCGCGCCGTGCTCTATCGGGCGTCGCTGTCGGAGATGCTGGTGCCGTACGCCGATCCCTCCGCGGCATGGAGCTTCCGCAACGCGTTCGACGAGGGCGAGTACGGCATCGGGCGGCTGACCGACGCCCTCGAGATCGGCACCGACGCGCCAGCGCACGCGCGACTCTTCAGCGCCGTGTACGCCGACGACAGCGGAAAGCCGGTCACGGTCCCGAGAGCGGTCGCCGTCTATGAGCGCGACGGCGGCCTGCTTTGGAAGCACTTCGAGTACTACAGCAACACGACCGAGTCGCGGCGTGCGCGCGAGCTGGTCGTCTTTTCGGTGGTCACGGTTGGCAACTACGACTACGGCCTGAGCTGGGTCTTCCGGCAGGATGGCTCGATCGAGATGCAAGCCGTGTTGACCGGCATCATGCTGGCCAGGGGCGTACAGATGACCACCGCCAGCGGGTCGCACGCCGGCGCGCCAACCGCCGGGTCCGAGCGCGACGGGCGGAGCTGGCACCTGGTGGCACCCAATGTCGCGGCGCCCCATCACCAGCACTTCTTCAACTTCCGGATCGATCTGGACGTCGACGGCACCTCGAACAGCGTGCAGGAAATCAACACGCGGGCCCTGCCGCCTGGCGCGGACAACCCGGATCGCAACGCGTTCATCATGGAAGCGACCGATCTGCCGACGGAGCGCGCGGCGCAACGCGACATGGATCTCGCGTCGGCGCGGCGGTGGCTGGTGGTCAATCACGACCGGCCGAACGCGCTCGGCCAGCCCGCCGGATACCTCCTGGCTCCCGGCGAGAACTCGATGCCGTATCTGCACCCGGATTCGCCGATCCGCCGTCGCGCCGGCTTCGTGAATCATCATTTCTGGGCGACGCCGTTCGATCCGGCCGAGCAGCACGCCGCGGGCGATTACCCCAACCAGAGCGAGCCCGGCGAGGGCCTGCCAAAATGGACGGCTGCCAACCGATCGCTCGATCGTCAGGACGTTGTCGTCTGGTACACCTTCGGAATCACCCATGTGCCGCGTCCTGAGGAGTGGCCGGTGATGAACGCGACGGCGGCCGGGTTCAAGCTGCTGCCCGTCAGTTTCTTCTCCAGAAACCCGGCACTGGACGTTCCAAAGGGCCGGCGCTGATCGACTAAGATGCAGAGTGGCGGCGAGTGCTTCCCCGCCGGTGAAATGGAGGCGAGAGGTCGCATATGAAGAGCAACTGGCTGATGGTTTCGGTGATCGCTGCGGGGCTGTCGGCGTCCCTGATGGCTCAAGAGCCGGTGAAAGTGATGCAGGAGGTGGAGTTGAAAGTCGGTGACACCGCCCCGGCCTTTTCGTTGCCCGGCAGTGACGGCAAGACGCACACCCTCGCCCAGTACAAGGGCAAGGCCGTCGTGATCGCGTGGTATCCGGCCGCATTCACGAGCGGGTGCACGGCCGAGTGCAAGTCGTTCGCGGAAAACGGGCCGGTGCTGAAGCAGTTCGATGTCGCGTACTTCATGGCCAGCGTGGACACGCCTGACAAGAACAAGGCGTTTGCCGAGCAGGAGAAGGCGGACTTCCCGCTGCTGTCGGATCCGGACAAGAAGGTCGCTTCGGCGTACGGCGTGCTCAATACCCGCGGTGTCGCGTCGCGCTGGACGTTCTACATCGGGCCGGACGGGAAGATCACGCACATCGAAAAGCAGGTGACCGCGCAGACCGCCGGCCAGCAGCTGGCGGCGAAGCTCGCCGAACTGGGAGTGAAGAAAAAGTAGATCGTGATCGACCCGATCGCTCGATATCGCGAGTGGCACGAGCAGGCGGCCGCGGGGAGCTCGCTCGACCCCAAGGCCGCCTGCCTCTCCACGGTCGACGGCGACGGCCGCCCGTCCGCTCGGATGGTCCTCATCCAGTACTTCGATGAACGCGGATTCGCGTTCTTCACCAACCTCACGAGCCGCAAGGCGCGCGACCTCGCGGCACGGGCCGATGTCGCGCTGTGCGTCCACTGGCCCCAGATCGATCGCCAGGTCCGGATCGAAGGCGTCACCACACTCGTCACCGATCAGGAAGCCGATGCCTACTTCGCATCACGTCCACGGGTCAGTCAAATCGGTGCGTGGGCCTCGAAACAGAGTCAGCCGCTCGCATCCCGCGAGGAGCTCACGCAGCGCGTCGCCGAGTTCGAACGGCAATTCGCCGGCGGACCGGTGCCGCGGCCGCCATTCTGGTCCGGCTACCGCGTTGTCCCGCGCCGCATGGAGTTCTGGTCCCATGGCGACGGACGCCTCCACCATCGCGAGTGGTTCGAGCGTGACGGCGCAGAATGGCGTCAAGGGTGGCTTTATCCATGACGGGTACGACGGGTACGGCGGGTACTGCGGAACCGACGACGACGGCGTTGCCGACTCCGGCGCCTGGTTCGAGTGGCCCGGGTGGGCCGGCACATTCGGTCGGACCACCCGAACCGGCGACGACGCCACCGCCATCACCGAACGAGCCTGAAGCCGGCGCCGACGACAGGGTCTTCCTCGAAGGTCCACATTCGCGCCTCAGGGAGATCCAACTCCTGGGACGCGCGCTGCGCGATTTCATTCGCGGATTTCGCGCGCTGCATTTTGTCGGCCCGTGCATCACGATCTTCGGATCGGCGCGGTTTGGCGAGTCGCACCCGTACTACGAAATCGCGCGTGATGTCGGGCGGAGAGTGAGCCGCCTCGGGTTCACGGTCATGACGGGCGGCGGGCCCGGGCTCATGGAGGCCGCCAATCGCGGCGCCAAAGAGGCTGGCGGCCCATCGGTCGGCTGCAATATCGAGCTGCCGCTCGAGCAGGCGCCGAACGTCTACCTCGATCGCTACATCACGTGTCACTACTTCTTCGTGCGCAAAGTCCTGCTCTTCAAGTACTCGTATGGCGTTCGTCGTGCTGCCGGGCGGACTTGGCACGCTCGACGAACTGAATGAGGCGCTCACCCTCATCCAGACCGGCAAGATCGCCTCGTTCCCGGTCGTCCTCATCGGCACGTCGTATTGGCAGCCGTTTCTGGCGCTGCTGCGCGAGATGATCACGCATGGCGCCGTCAGCGCCTCGATCTGGACCTGCTGAAGGTCACCGACGATCTCGATGAAGCCATGCATCACCTCGAAGCGCACGCCGTCACCCAGTTCGGCTTGAAGCGGGTCAAGACTCAGCCGAAGCCGAAGTGGTGGCTGTTCGAACGGTAGTCAGGACGCGTCGGGCGGAACGGTCAGGACCGGCACACGGCTTCCGGCGATGACGCGCATGGCCGTCGTGCCCGGCCGATGGCCGTTGGCATCGCCAAGGCCGAGGACGATGAGCGACGGTTGCGCCGCGGCGGCGGCCGTCAGGACGTCTTCGGGTCGTCCGAGACGGGCGGCCTTGAGCGCCAGCGGCGTGCCGAGCGACGAGACGACGGCATCGAGCGCTGACGAGGCGGCCGCAATCTGTTCTTGTTCCGGCGGCGACAAGATCGCATCCCAGACCGCAGGCCGCGCGGTCATCTGGACGGCATGCACGATCTCCACGGGCACCGACAACGCCTGGCCGAGCGTATGCGCCGCGCGCGCCGCGGCCTTCGAGGACGCGCTGAAGTCGACGCCGCAGATGAGCCGGTCGATGGCCGGTGGCGCCGCCGCTGGCCCATGGCCGTGGTCGGCCGGGGCGTGGGGGACAGCCAACACTGGCCATGTTGTCGTCCGCATGAGGCGCAACGTCGTCGAGCCAAAGATCATCCGCTCGGCGCGGCCGAGACCGCGTGTGCCGACGACGATGATCGCGCCGCGTTGCTCGGCGGCCTGCAGCAACGCGAGCACTGGAGCGCCGACCACGACGACGAGCTCCGCGGCAGTGGCCGCAGGCTGGCCGATGGCGCGAGTGACGAACGTCTCGAGATCGCGCCGCCCGTCGTTCAGGAACCATCCGCTGTCGGTCTGCGTCCTGGCGGCTCCCGCGAGGAGCGGATCGACGACGGTGACCACGACCAGCCGCGCGCCGAGCCGCGTCACCAGGAGCTGCGCCCACGTGAGCGCCCGTGCGGATTCGTCCGAGAAGTCGACGCCGCAGATGATGTCGGTCGGGATCGCCGGGGGCATGTCAGGCTCGAGCCGCGACAGCGTGGCTGGGCACGTCGCGCTCGACGGGTGCGGTCGACGGTGGCGCGGCTGCGGGCGGCGGGTCGGCGTTGCGCAGGCGCATCACCGCGACGGTGCCACCCGTGACCGGGAACTCGAGGGTCAGCGTGCCGCCGTGTCCTTCAACAATGCGGCGTGCGGTCGGAAGGCCGAGGCCCGTTCCGCGATGCTTCGTCGTAAAGAACGGTTCAAAGGCCTGGTCTCTCTGATTTGGAGGAATTCCGGGCCCGTCGTCGAGCACCAGGAGGTCCGTCCAACCAGCGCCGGATCGTGCCGCGAGCCGGATCTGCCCGCGCCCGTCGAGCGCCTGTGCGCTGTTGAGGACGAGGTTCCGGAGCACGAGCGTCAGCTGCGCAGAATCGGCGAGCACGGAGACGTCGCTGCGATCGATGCTGATGACGATGTCGCGAAACTTCGGGTCGTCGCGCAGGAGCGCCACCGTGCCATCCATCAGGCCGGCGACGGGAACGCGGCCCAGCCGCGGCGGGCGCGGCCGCGCGAAGAGCAGCAGGTCCTGCACGATGTCGTTCAGCGAGTCGATGCCGGCGACCACTTCGCCCACGATCGCCTGTTCGGGGCCGCCGGCCGGCAGTCGTCGACCCATCACCTGCACCGCGCCGCGAATGCCTGCGAGCGGATTACGGACTTCGTGGGCCACGACGGCCGCCATCTGTCCGAGCTGCGCCAGCGCGGTCTGTTCGCGCAACGCCGCCTCGGTCCGGCGCAACGCGCGTTCCGCTTCGACCCGGGCCGCGGCGGTCTCGCGATATCGGGTGACGACAAATGCGGTCAGCCAGAACGTCGTGGCGAGCATGCTCCGGCTGAAGATGACGGCCTCAATCGGCGCCGCGGTGCCGACGACGATGGTATTGACGGGGAGAAGCAACGTCGCGCCGGCAGCCAGCCGGTACGCGTGGCCCCGCTCGGGCACCCACATCGCGAGCAGGATCGAGACGATGAACAGGCTGTTGACCGAATAGCCCGGGCCGAGCCACAAGCCGCCGAAGCACACCACCGCCATCACGATCCACGAGAGCAGGGCGGCGTGGCGGGCAAGCCGGCTGGGCACAGAGTCTTATACTACGGCTCGTGTCTTCGCGCCGCGTTCTCGTCGTCGACGACGAGCAGCTGGTGAGATGGGCGCTCGCCGAACGACTTCGCGATGCGGGCCACGAAGTCGTCGAGGCCGCGACCGGCGCGGCGGCACTCGAACAGGCCGAGCAGGGCGCCGATCTGGTGCTGCTCGACTACCGGCTGCCCGACGTCGACGGCGTGACAATCCTGAAAAAGCTCCGCGAACTGGATCCGGACACGCCGGTGATGATGCTGACCGCCCACACTCACGTCGATACCGTCGTGGAGGCCGTCAAGGCCGGCGCGTTCGACTACGCCACCAAGCCGTTCGACCTGGAGGAAGTCATCCTGCGCGTTTCGCGGGCGCTCGAGGCCACGCGCCTCCGCCGGGAACTGCGGACGCTGCGGGCCGTGCTGTCGCGGGCCGTGTCAGCCTCGATTCGATCATCGGGGAATCGGACGTGATGCAGCGCATCAAGACGCTGGTCCGCAAGATCGCCTCCAGCCCGGCATCGACGGTCCTCGCCACCGGCGAGAGCGGGACTGGCAAGGATCTGGTGGCGAAAGTCATCCACTATCTCAGCAGTCGCGCCGATCGGCCGTTCCTCAACATCACCTGTTCCGCGCTGCCGGAGCCGCTGCTCGAATCCGAGCTCTTCGGCCACGAGAAAGGCGCGTTCACCGACGCGCGCCAGCAGAAGCGTGGGCTGCTCGAACAGGCCGACGAGGGCACCGTGTTTCTCCTGGACGAGAT
>CAWFLT010000022.1:0-48006 GCA_963816795.1 uncultured Acidobacteriota bacterium
TCCGCCACCGCCGCAAGTACCTGCCTCAATGACCGGCTTGTCTGCGATCTCGGTGCAGGTGGTCGCTGACGCCACTGGCCGGCCGGTCAAAGGTGCCTCAGTCATTGCGATCGTGATCGCCGAGCAGGCGACGTACACGAAGTCCGCGTTCACCGATCGGAACGGCCGCGCGCTGCTGCTCGGTCTGGCGAAAGGGCGGGTCCGCATTTCGGTAACTCATCAGGGCTATCTCAACGAGATCCACGGCCAGGAGCGCGCGGGCGACGCAGGCACGTTCATGCCGCTCGGCGGCGAACAGACGATCGGTCCGATCACGATCCGGATGAAGCGCGGCGCGACGATTTCCGGGATCGTGACCAGCGAGAGCGGCGATCCGCTGGTCGGTGTCCGCGTCGAGGCATTTCGGCGCGGATTCAGCAACGGCCGGAGCAGGTTCCTCGCGGCGGGCAGCGACGTGACCGACGATCGCGGCGCGTATCGCATTGCCGGGCTCCAGCCGGGTGACTACCTCACGGGCATGGTGCCGCGCTACCTCGACGGCGCCCATGGCGACGACGCGATCTGGGACCCGAACGACGCTGACAGCGGCGTCGAGTTCACGAGCCGGCTCGCGTTCGAGCCGATGCTGGTCCTCCCAGGCGGACGGAGCGTCGCCCTCGACGACGCCGCGCCGTTGCCCGGCGAGACCTCCGGTGACGGCGTGTACATGGGATACGCGGCGACGTTCTATCCAGGCACCACCGCCGCGGCGGCGGTGCCGATCAAAGTCGGTGCAGGCGAACAACGAGAGGGCGTCAGTTTCCCGGTGGCGACAGTGCCCGTGGTGCGGATCTCTGGCCTCGCGACGGTGAACGGCACGCACGGTGCAGAACGGCCGCGCCCTGTTGAGCCCGGTGTCCAGTGAGCCGTTGAACGATCCTGACCAGTTCGGGTCGCAGCTCAGCGCGTCCGGCGACTTCAGTTTCCCGTTCGTGCCGCGCGGCCAGTATCGTCTCGACATTCGCGCCCAGACCGGGGCCGGGGGAGATGTCACGATGTCGGCCGGCACGGCCACGATCACGGTCGGCGATCAACCGATTCGCGACCTGATCGTCACGATGCACACTGGCAGCCGGCTGTCCGGGCGTCTGAGCTTCTCGAGCGACTACGTCGAGTCGGCAGTACGAGCGTTGTCCGACGTGCGCGTGCAGTTGTCGCTGCAACCGTCGTTTCTCGGCTCGCTCTCGATCGGCGCCACGCCGCAGCCCGAGACGGGTTTCACCTTCGAACGTCTTGCGCCGGGTACGTACACTCTCAGCGTCAGCAACCTGCCCTCCGGCTGGTTCGCCTCGTCCGCGATGGTGAACGGGCGCGACGCCTTCGATTTCGGGCTGCGCATCGAGCCCGGCCAGGATGTCGAGAACGTCGTCGTAACGGTCACTAATCGGATGGCGGAGCTGACCGGCGTCCTGCGCGATGCCGGCGGCACACCGTCGTCATCTGGCTACGTCGTGGTGTTTCCGGCCGACCGGACCTACCGGACCGGCAGCTCCAGACGAGTGCTGGCGACCCGGCCCGATACGGATGGACGCTATGCGTTTCAGCGCACGCTCCCGGCCGGCGACTACCTGCTCGCGATTGGCGACCTCGAGCCGGGCAGCTGGCAGGACCCGGCGGTCCTGGCCAGCCTGGAGGCGCGTGCGATTCGCGTGCAACTGCGGGGCGACGAAAAAGTGGTGCAAGACCTACGGCGGTAGGGTTCGGCGGGCGGAGGCGTCAGACCACGGGTCGAGGTCTGACCCCGGTCTGACCCCGGTCTGACCCCGCGCGACCGTCTACAATTGACTGGGTTCTCCCAATGAAGCTGAGGCGGCTGGCGCTGACACTCGTCGCGACCCTCGCGGCGGCGATGTCCGTCGCTGGACAGACAGTGACCCCGCCGACGACGACGCCACCAAGCACGACCGCGCCTACCGTCACCCGGCCGGGCACGATGTCGCCGGCGGCGCCAGTGCCCGTGCGCACGACACAGCCGGTCGCGTCCACGCCGCAACTTGGCGCGCGCATCGGGACCGTCTCGGGACTCGTCGTCAGCGCGATGGACGGCCGGCCACTCCCGCGCGTCGCCGTGCGCCTCAACGGACACGGCGTCGCGCAGACGCGGCTGACGGACGACAAAGGGCGCGTGACGTTCGCCGATCTCCCGCCCGGCGACTTCACGATCAACGCGACGAAAACCGGGTTCTTCGACGGGTCGTACGGCAAGCGGCGCGCCAGCGGCACCGGGATGCCACTGTCGCTTCCGCCCGGGGTCTCGATCCCGGATATGCGAATCGAGCTCTTCAGGCCGGCGGTCATCAGCGGGTTTGTCTTCGACGAAGTCGGCGAGCCGGTCATCGGCACCCGCGTCGTCGCGCTGCGACGACAGTTCATCGACGGGCGGTGGCGCGTGACGTTGATCGGAGAGCAGACGACGGACGACGAAGGCAACTACCGCATTTTCGGGTTGATGCCGGGTGACTACTTTGTCAGCGTGCCGTTCGTGCAGGTCTCGGCAGCGATCGAGACGTTCGAAGAGATCGCGCGAACGGGAAGTGTGGCGGGCGGCGTGGCGGCCTTCCTCACGCCCTTCATGAACTCGACGTCCGGACTGAGCGGTCTCGACCAGAACCGCTTCGTGTTCGATGCAGACGATCGACACGTGATGATCGCCTCACCGGCCACTCCGCCTGACGCGGAGAACGGCCGCGCGTTCGCGTATCCCACGATGTACCATCCGGCCGCCGAAGCGGTCAGTCTGGGACTCGCCGTCTCGGTCGGTCCCGGCGAGGATCACCGCGGCGTCAACTTCGCACTGCGGGCGGTCCGCACGTCGCGGATCACCGGCGTCACCGTCGACGAGGACGGCCGGCCGCTGGCCAACCAACGCCTCCGCTTGTTGAAGGCCGACACGGACGACTATGGACCAGGGACCGAGGCTGGAGCGACACTCTCGGCGCCCGGCGGCGGCTTCGCGTTTCTCCGCGTGCCGCCCGGGCGTTACCGCATCGAGGCCAGAGGCACCGCGCCACAGACGGCAGTCGCCGGATCGGACGCGCCGGTTCTCGTCGATCCCGCCGGCACCGAGACGGTTCTCTGGGGCCGCGGAGAGGTCACCATCGAAGACAAAGACGAGAGGGTCGGCGTGAGGATGCTGGAGAGCCTCACGCTCACCGGGCAGACAAGTTTCTCCGGCGGCCCCGCGCCGTCTGCGGAACAGCTTGGCCGGGTGCCGATTGTGCTCGCACCCGTCGACGCCGCCATGATGCCGGCGCCGCGTGGGTCGCTCGACGCCTCCGGGCGATTTGTCATCCGCGGCATCGTGCCCGGCCAGTACTTCGTGCGTATCGACGCCGCGCCGCCGGGGTGGTATTTCAAGTCCGCCATCGTCGCTGGACGTGATGCGTCCGAGACGCCGTTCGAGCTCTCGATCGCCTCGGACGTCTCGACCGTCGCCATCACCTTCACGAATCGCCCGACTGAAATCGTCGGCACGGTGCGCGACGCTCGCGGCGTCGCGGCAGGAGGAGCGACGATCGTCGTCGTGCCCGCCGCGCCGACAGCGGTGCTGAGTCAGATCAGGACGCGCGAGCTCCGCTCGGCGAGCACCGGGGCCTACGTGATTACCGGCTTGCCTCCGGGTGATTACCTCGTCGCCGCGATCGACGAAGCGCTCGCGGAAGGCTGGCAGGAAGCCGGGCGGCTCGCCGTGCTGCGCACTCAGGCCACCCGGATCACGTTGGGCGACGCAGAGCAGCGCACGCTCGACCTTCGCGTCGGCGGGCGCCGATGACTCGCGTCGCGATCGCCATCGCCGTCTCAGTCGCCGCGGCGGCTGGGCTCTCGGCGCATCGACCCGCGGCACCTGCTCTCGCGACCGCTCAGCAAACCACGGCGACGCTCACCGGCCGGCTCGAGAGTCCGAGTCAAACCCCGCTCGGCCAGGTGCGCATCGCGCTGATGGCCGCTGGCGTCGCCACCGTGTACGAGACGACGACGGACGACGCGGGTGGCTTCGTCTTCAAGGACATTCGACCGGGAGCCTATCGCGCGGTGATCCAGCGCGCGAGTTACACGATCGCTCTCGGCCAGGTGCGACTCCTTGCCGGCGAGTCGCTCAGTCGCGTGTTCAGGAAAGGCGTCGTCGTCGTCGGGCGCGTCGTCGATGAAACGGGCGTTCCGCGTGCGGGCGTTCCGGTGTGCCTGTTCCGGATCACGCGTCAGAGCGGATTGGAACGGTTCGAACGCGTGACCGCGGAACTCACCAATCTCGTCGGCGAGTTCGTCCTCGGCCGGGATCCGATCGTCGAGCGCAGCGACTATGTCGTCGCCGCCGTGCCCACAGGCTGCGACCAGTCGACGTTGCCGGCGCCAGGGAGTGCGATCGCATCGCGCTATGGACCCACCTACCATCCAGGGACGTCATCTCCCGTCGACGCGGCGCGGATGAGCTTCACGGTCGAGCAAGACACCGAGATCACATTGGCGCTGCGGCCCCTGGCCGTCACTCGGCTGCAAGGCCGGGTCACCAATTACGTCAACACGAGTGTCGTCCGGGATCTGGTGCGGCTCGAGCCGCTCACCGGGGAGCCGCTGGCGATCGCACGCACCGCCGACGTGCAGCGCGACGGATCGTTCGTGTTCCCGGGCGTGGTGCCCGGTCAGTACCGCGTCATGCTCGCCCCCCGAAAGGGACCGGATCCGACGGTGTGGGTGAACGAAGTCGTCACCGTGCGCGGTGAGTCGGTGGCGAGCGTGACGTTTGCCGCGCAACCGACGCGCACCATCGGCGGCACGCTGAGCTTTGCTGGCCGTCCGACGCCGCTCTACGAGACGGAAGTATTTCTGGTCGTGAATGCTGAACCCATCGGGGACTCGCCATCGGTCTTGTGGGCGCTCGGTGGCAACTTCGGCCGCGTGAGCGTCAACGGACATTTCGGGATCACCGGCCTGATGCCTGGGAAATACCGGCTGAGCGTGTCGGGTGCCGACGCGTTCGGGTGGCGGCCGAAGTTCGCCACGGTGCCAGGTTCCGAACGCCGCCTGGCCGAGCTCGACGGATTGGACGCGGCATTCACGGTCGGGCCCAACCAGGACGTGCTCGGCGTTCGCATCGACATGACGATGGCGACGACGACCGTGACGGGGCGGATTGACGACGAAGAGGGACGCCCCGCTTCCGGCGCGGACCTCGTCGTGTTCGCCCCGGACTCGCGCTACTGGATTCCCGGGTCGCGGCGGCTGGCCAGGACACGGGCCGGCGTCCGCGGCGAGTTCCAGATCACGACCCTGCCGGAAGGCGATTATCTGGCGGCCGCGACAAACGACGCCGGGACAGAGCCCCTGCCCGAGTGGCTTGAATCACTGCGCCCACGCGCGGTGCCATTCAGGCTCGACGATGGCGAGGTGCAGGAACTGGCGCTCCGGCTGCCTGGTGGCCTGTCCGCGCTGCTGCGGGTCGATTGCCGGAGCCGGCGCCCGGTCGCCAGGCCACACCTTTGCCACCAGACTTGTCTAAGCTATTCGTGAAGGGGCGGGTCCAGAGACCATGATGACGCCAACGCGCTCGTCCACCGCGATCGCCACGTCCGCGCTCGTCTTGATCTGCGGCCTGCTCGGCGTCACCGCCCAGCAGACGGCGCCGCCACCGCCTGCGGTGCCGCAAGGCCGGGGCGCGGAACCTGCCGGCCGCGGCGGACAGGTGCCCTCGCGCGACAACCTCGCGCCGCCGGCCGTCGGCACGGGAAGCGTGTCCGGCGTGGTCGTCGTGGAAGGTGTGGGCACGCCAGTGCGGCGCGCGCGGGTCACCCTGACCGGGCCCGAATTGCGGGGCGGACGGACCTCGGTGACCAACGATCAGGGGCAGTTCGCGTTTTCGACGTTGCCTGCCGGCCGTTTCACGATGACGGCGTCGAAGGCCGGCTACGTCGACATCTCGTACGGCGCCAAGCGGCCGGGCCGGCCCGGTACGCCGATTCAGCTCGCCGAAGGACAGAAGCTCGAGAAAGCAAACATCACACTGCCCAAGGGCAGCGTCGTCACTGGCGTCGTGATCGACGAAAACGGCGAGCCGTCGCCGGGCACGGCCGTGCGCGTGATGCGCTACGTCGTGAGAACGGGCGAGCGGACGCTGCAGTCGGCCGATCAGGATCAGACCGACGACCGCGGGATGTATCGCATCTACGGACTGCAGCCTGGGGAGTACATCGTCAGCGCGGTGCCGCGGAACATGAACCTCGGCGACTTGCGGCAGACGATCATGGCGGAGATCGAAGCGGTGATGCAGCAGGCGCAGAGCGCGCGCGGCGGGGGACCCGGCGGAATGGGGGGGCCTGTCGGAGGCGGCGGTCGTGCTGGCCGAGGCGGCGGGGGCGCAGGTATCAACAGCGTCGACATCGCGCAGGTCATGGGCGGCCGCGGCCAGCAACTGATCGATCGGGCGACGCAACTGCAGCAGCAGCTTCAGCAGGCCGAACAGGAACAAACGGTCGCCTACGCGCCGGTGTACTACCCGGGCACCACGACGGCAGCGGGAGCCGCAGGCGTGACGCTCAGCGTCGGCGAAGAGCGCGGCGGCGTCGACTTCCAGTTGCAACTGGTGGCCACCGCGAAGATCGAAGGACGGATTCAGGGGCCGGACGGCAATCCGGTCCAGGAAACGCGACTGTCGCTGGTGCCGGCAGACAGCTCGGGGATGCCGCCGATTCCGGGCGTCGGCTCGAACATGGCGCGCGTCGATCGCGAAGGCAAGTTCACGTTCTCGAACGTCACGCCGGGTCAATATCGCGTGATGGCGCGGGCGGCCGTTCGCCCGCCCGGCGATCCAGGCGCGGCGGCCGCCGGCCGCGGGCGCGGCTCGACGTCGGACCGGGCGGCCGTGGCGGACCAGGACAGCCGCAGCAGGTGCTCTGGGCGTCGGCCGACGTCACGATCGCGGGGCAGAACGTCACCGATCTCGCGCTCAATCTGCAGCCCGGCATGACGATGACCGGCCGGGTGACGTTCGAGGGCTCGTCTCTCGCGCCGCCGGCGGATCTCACACGTGTCCGCGTCAACCTCACGCCACGCGGGCAGCAACAGGGATTCGAGATGGGCGGCGTGCCGCCGGCGCAGGTCGACGCGACCGGACGCTTCACGATCACGGGCGTCGTGCCCGGCCGCTACACGCTCTCAGCGAATGCACCGGCGGGCGGCGGCGCCGGCCGAGCCGGTGGCGCGCAGGCCGGCGGAGCGCAAGCCTCAGCGCAGTGGGTGCTCAAGTCAGCCGTCGCCGGTGGACGTGACGTCCTCGACTTCCCGCTCGTCATCGAACCGAACCAGGATGTCGCCGCGGCGACTGTCACCTTCGGCGATCGCAGCCAGGAAGTCTCCGGCACGATTCAGGACCCGCAGGGCCGTCCGACTGCCGACTACACGATCATCATTTATCCGTCCGACAACCGGTACTGGCAGCCGCAGTCGCGCCGGATCCTCTCCGCGCGCCCCGGGACCGACGGCAAGTTCACGTTCCGCACGCTGCCACCCGGCGACTATCGCATCACGGCCGTGACCGACGTCGAGCCCGGCGAGTGGTTCAATCCCGACTTCCTCAGCCAGCTCGCGGCCGCGTCGATTTCCGTGCCGCTCGCGGAGGGAGAGAAGAAGACGCAGAATATTGGGGTCAGATAGAGACATCGACAATCGATAATCTGCAATCTGCAATGGCAGACACATCGATAATCGGCAATCGAGATGGGTAATCGATAATGGGCAATCGCGATGGGTAATCGATAATCGGCAATCGCCGATGGGTAATCGGTAATCGGCAAAATCGCGGATGGGTAATCGGCAATCGGCAATCGCCGATGGGTAATCGATAATCGGCAATCGCGGATGGGCAATCGGTAATCGCGCTCGGCAATCGGCAATCATGATGGGCAAGCGGTAATCGGTAATTGCATCGGCAATCGGCAATGGCCGATGGGGAATGGTGTAATGGGGGCGCGTCGCGACACCCTCTTGCCGTGATCTCCCTCTTCTCCGTGATCTCCAGTTCTGCTCCGTGCCCTCGTTCTTCAGTTCTTCTCCGTGACCTCTAGCTCTTCTCCGTGACCTCGGCATTGTGCGGTTTTTGTCCAGGGACGCCCGTCCTTCTCCCTCGCCTCACCGTCCACCACACAATCAGGCACAACACGATGACGGCGGCCACGAACGCGCCGGCGAAAAGCCAGAGCGTCGTGTAGAGGATCGACGTCGAGTCCATCGTCACGTCCATGTCGATCGGCGTTCCGGCGCGGCGGGCGACCAGCGTCTGTTCCCAGGTCAGGATGTTGCCGCGTTCCGTCGTGCCGTTCGTCCCATCGAGCAGCTTCACATTGTGGACGTGGATGCGGCTGGGCAGGTGTAGTTTGAAGGCGACGAGCTCCGTGCCGTCCCAGTTCACGGCGCCCGGATCGCGGAACTCCGGCGCTGCGACCACCTGGCGGTAGCGGAGCCGCTGGGCGTCAGGTGCCAGCGCGTACGACGACCACGACAGTAGACTGCACTTCGAAAGCGTGCGCACATCGGCGGTGTCGATGCGGACTTGAATGAAGCGGCGGCCCTTGCGGCGCCAGGGCTGGCCGACGTTCTCGACCGTACACCCGCCCGCTTCGAACATCGCGCGGATCTCCTGCCGATCCAGCCTCGCCGACGTCGACGGGTCGAGTGTCACGCCGCGCAGCGCGACGAGCGCCGGAATCGACGAGTCGATGACCACCGTCGCGGCGCCGTCGACGCGCAGGTACAGTTGCTCCTCGTACTCGTATTGCCGTCCGAGCGGATTGCTGCACGCCGCGGCGATCAGGACGAGCACGATCGCGGCGGCTCCGAGCACCCGAACGCGCATCCGCGCAATGATATACATTGTCGAGCGATGCCACGACTGTTCCTCATCGACGGCAGCTCACAGATGTATCGCGCCTACCATGCGATACGCGGCCTGACCGGACCCGACGGCAAGTCCACCAATGCGGTCCTGGGCTTCTCGACGATGCTGCGCAAGCTGATCGCGGATCATCATCCGGAGTTCATCGGCGCGTCGTTCGACCTCGCGGGCCCGACGTTCCGCGACCAGTTGTCCGCCGACTACAAGGCGAACCGGGCCCCGATGCCGTCGGATCTCGCCGAGCAGGTGCCGCTCGTGCGCGAAGCCTGCGAGGCGCTCGGCGTGCCCGTGCTGACATTTGCCGGCTTCGAAGCGGACGACGTGATCGGCACGCTGGCCGCGCAGGCGCATGCGCGCGGGCTTCTCGGTGGCGCTCGTCACCGGCGACAAGGATTTCTTTCAGCTCGTCGCCGACGGCGTTCAGGTGTACAACCCGCGCGACGAGGGCACGTGGTACGACGAAGCCGGTGTGCTCGAAAAGTTCGGCGTCCGTCCCGACCAGGTGCTCGATGTGATGGCGCTGATGGGCGACAGCATCGACAACATCAAAGGCGTGCCGGGCATCGGCGAAAAAGGCGCGCGTGAGCTGATCGCGGCGCACGGCACGCTCGAAGCGCTCATCGAGGCGGCGCCGACGCTCACACAGAAGCGCTACCGCGAGGCGTTGCTGGCCAACGTCGAGTCCGCGCGATCGAGCCGCGAGCTCGCGCGGATCCGTACCGACGTGCCGGTGACGTTCGACCCCGAGGCGTTGCGCTATCGCGGCGCGACGCGCGAGCGCGCGTATGCGCTGTTCTCGTCGCTCGGCTTCCGGACGCTGGTCACCGACTTCGCGCCAACGGCGAAGACTGCGCCGCGCGACTACGCCATCGTCGGATCGATCGAGGAGGTGGACGCGCTGGCGGACTCGCTGCGTGACGGCCGGACGCATCGGCGTGGCCCCGGTGGCCAGCGAAGGCTCGGCCGTCAGCGCATACGTCGTCGGCTGGTCGTTCTCGACGGCGCCCGGGTCGGCGCGGTACATCCCGCTGGCCCATTCTGGACTGGCGCACACGCCGAACCTCGACGCGCGGGACGTGTTCGCACGCATCGGTCCGGTGCTGGCCGACGGATCGATCGCGAAGGTCGGGCACGACTTGAAGTTCGCGACCGTGGCAGCCGCCCGGCAGGGCGTGGAACTGCGCGGCGGCGATGTCGACACGATGGTCGAGAGCTATCTGCTCGACGCGACCCGGTCGAGCCATTCCATCGACGGCCTCGCGCTCGAGCGCGCCGGGTACAGGGCGGGCACGGAGCAGGAATTGACCGGCAAAGGCGTGAAGGCCGTGGCGCTCGATGCCGTCCCGGCCGCGTCGCTGCTCGATTTCGCCGGTGAGCGCGCCGATCTTCCGCTGACGCTCGCGGACGGCCTGACGAGCGACCTCGAGCAGGCCGGCCTGACCGAGGTGTATCGCGAGCTGGAGCAGCCGCTCATTCCGGTGCTCGCGGCGATCGAACGCGCCGGCGTCCGTGTCGACACGGAGGCGCTCGCCGTGCTCGGCCGCAAGATGCAGCACGAGCTCGACGAGCTCTGCCGGCAGATTTACGGACACGCCGGATGCGAGTTCAACATCAACTCGCCGAAGCAGCTCGCCGACATCCTGTTCGTCAAGCTGAACCTGCAGCCGTCGAAGAAGACCGGCAAGACGCGCGTCGTGTCCACGGCGCAGGATGTGCTCGAGGATCTTGCCCTCAGATCACGAACTGCCGGGCATCGTCCTCAAATGGCGGAGCATTCAGAAACTGAAGGGCACGTATGTCGACGCGCTGCCGGCGCTGGTCAATCCGTCGACCGGGCGGGTGCACACGACATTCAACCAGGCGGTCGCCGCGACCGGCCGGCTGAGCAGCAGCGATCCGAATCTGCAGAACATCCCGATTCGCACGCCGCTCGGCCGCGAGATCCGCGCCGCCTTCGCTGCCGACGCCGGCCACGTCCTGATCTCCGCCGACTACTCGCAGATCGAGCTGCGCGTGCTGGCGCATCTTTCCGGCGACGCGGCGCTCGTGGACGCCTTCACACAGGGCATCGACATTCACGACAGGACGGCCGAGCGTGTGTTTGGCGCGAACAGCGGTCTCGATCCCCACGAGCTGCGGCGGCGCGCGAAGATCATCAATTACGCGCTGCTGTACGGCAAGACCGCGTTCACGCTCTCGACTGACATCGGCGTCTCCAAGCAGGCGGCGCAGGAGTTCATCGACGCCTACTTTGCCGGCTTCCCCGCGGTGCGCGTCTTCATCGACAAGACGCTGGAAGATGCGCGGGCGAGCGGCGTGGTGCGCACGATCACGGGCCGTCGCCGTCTCGTGCCGGAGCTCATGAGCAAGAACGGCATGATCCGCAGCGCTGCCGAGCGCGAAACGGTGAACATGCCGATCCAGGGCGCGGCCGCCGACGTCCTCAAGAAGGCCATGATCGACGTGCACGCGAAGCTCGAGGCCTACAACGCGGGACGCCGGACGCCGACACGCATGATCCTGACCGTCCACGACGAGCTGCTGTTCGAAGCGCCTGACCAGGACGCCGACGACGTGGCGGCCATCGTCCGCGACGTCATGCAGACGGCGTTTCCGCTCAACGTGCCGCTCGACGTCGACGTCGGCATTGGCAAGAACTGGACAGCCGCGAAGCCGTAGAGGAACATCTCGTGAGGCCGAAGTGACAGCGCTTGAAGTCCGGCCCGTCGTAGCGCGGCTCGGGTTGTGAGCCGCGAAGCGTGCTTGAAGCTCCAGCAAACCTTGAGGTCCGTGTGACGTTCGTGCGTCCGGCGGCTCTGGGCAATGGCAATCGCTGATCGGGCGTCGGATAATCGCAGTTCAGCATGCTCTCTGCCAGGCGTCTCTTGCGCCGTAGTCGCAGCGCTGGCGGTGCGCGACGCTGTTCCAGTCGCGCACGCTCGACAGTCCACGGCCCGCACTGTCCATCTCGAAGGTCACGTCGTCGATGCGCTGACCGGACGCGCGGTGCGCGGTGTCGTCGTCCTGGCGAACGTGTCTGGAAGCGTCGCGCAGTTCGGCCCCGCCGCGGCTTTCCTCACCGGCGAGGATGGCCGCTTCGTCTTTCGCGATCTGCCGGCCGGAACGGTGAACCTGTTCGCGTCGAAGACGGGATATCTCCATGGCGAGGGTGGGCCGTTTCGCTTACGGGGTGGCGATCGAACGGCGGACGTCCGGTTGGGACTGACGCCGGAAGGTGTCATCTCCGGCCGCATCGTCGATCAATTCGGTGAGCCGGTCGCGAACGCCAGGGTGCGAGCGGTCCCTCCGGGCGCGCGCCCGTCCGTTGGCGAACCGGCGCTGACCGACGACTCGGGCCGCTACGCGATCGCCGGCCTGGAGCGCGGTCTGTATCTCGTCCAGGCGGAGGGCGCGGCCGTCGGCGCGGCGGTCTCGTACGAGTCGGTCTTCTTCCCCGCGGCGACGATCGCCGGCGACGCCACGGCGATCGAAGTCGATCCGGGCGTCGAACGGGCAGGCGCCGACATGACGGTGACGCTGCTCGTGAAGCCGTCCAACTACGTCTGGAAGGAGCTGCTGTCTGACGCGCCGGACGTGGGCGTGATTGCGGGCGTCGTCAGAGACACGTCGGGGCGGAGCCTCGCGCACACGTCGGTGATGCTGCGACTCGTGGACGGCGGCACGACCACGCGCATGACCAGTTCCGACAGCGAGGGCCGCTTCCAGTTCGATGGAGTGCCGCCAGGGCGCTTCAATGTGGCCGCGCTCCGTCCGGGTTACGAATCGCCACCCAAGGCGGCCCC
The DNA here is from genome assembly GCA_963816795.1 of uncultured Acidobacteriota bacterium. Classification (GTDB taxonomy): domain Bacteria; phylum Acidobacteriota; class Vicinamibacteria; order Vicinamibacterales; family SCN-69-37; genus CAWFLT01. Next base: position 12,727 of record CAWFLT010000022.1, read on the forward strand.
GGGCACCGGCGCTTGGAAGGTCATCGAGCTGCGTCCCGGCCAGCGGGAACTCGGCGTCGCCATGGCGCTGGCCAAGTCAGCCTCGATTGGCGGCAGAATCCTCGATCAGTTCGGCGACCCGATCGTCGGATCGGTGGCGCTCAGGCGGGTCGGCGGCGTGATCTCGTTGCCGGGACGTCAGACGCAGTCGAACGCGCGCGGCGAATACCGGATCCTCAGCATCGAAAGCGGCGATTGGATCCTCTCGGTCGAGGACAATCCGTTCGGCCGCGATCTCCGGACGTCGGTCAGTCCCGACCAGGAGCAGACGGTCGCGATGTTGCCGGTGTTCTATCCGGGCGTGCCGGAGGCGTCGCTCGCCACGACGTTGACGGTGACGGCGGGCAGCGATCTCACCAACATGGATCTCGTCATGCGTCCCCAGCCGGTGTCGGTCATCGACGTCGAGGTGGACGCGGACGGTCGCACCCATTCGAGATCTGACGATCGACCGGTTGGCCCCGATGCGAGGACGCACCGGCCACGCGGGCGAAGCGGTCGCCGGATGGCGCGCGGTGGTGGATCGAATCGACGCCAGCGGGCCGGCACGAGATCGTCGCGTCGGCCATTGAGGTCGGGACGGACGGACCGCGCGGCGGTCTCAGATTGTGGGCCAAGGGCGAGATTGGCAGCGATGGCGTCACGCCGGCGTCGCTCGCGCTCGTGCTGCGGCCGGGCGGCCGCATCAGCGGCACCATCGTGCACGAAGGCGCCATTCCGGACGGCACGGTGCGTGTCGGTGCTCTCCAGCGCCGACAGTCCGCGCCCACGCGTGGCCGGACCGATCACCGAGATCGGCACCATCGCCGGTAGCCGGCGGACGTTCACCGTCGGCAACATCGAACCGGGGAAATACTTCCTGAGCGCCTTGGACGTGAAACAGACATCGACGGTCAAGTCGATCGTCATCGACGGCCGCGATGCGCAGGATCGACCGCTCGACTTCGCGCCCGGGACGGACCTCTCGAACGTCGTCATCACGCTGACCGATCAGTTGACGCAGATCTCGGGCGCCGTGAGCTTCGACCCAATCGCCGATCCGATCGTCACGGTGCTGGCCTTCCCCGCCGATCCGCAATTCTGGGACTGGGGCCTGCTTGGACAGGCGAATGCGGATGGCGCCGGTCGGGCCGCGACCGGCGCTATTCCATCCGCGGCCTTCCGCCAGGCGACTATCGAATCGCGGCGCTCGTCCCCGGCGATCTCGCCGGCACCGACGGCCGCACGGGCCTGTTCAAGAAGCTGTTGCCGAGCTCATCGCTGGTCAGCCTCAGACCCGGAGAAATGCGCGTGCAAGACCTTGAGAGTCAAGTAGCGGGAAGTACGGAGTGAAAAGCACGGGAAGTGCGGAGTGAAGAGCGCGGGAGGTCCGGAGTGAAAGGCGCGGGAAGTCCGGCGTGAAGCGCGGGAGGTCGGGAGTGGAGGCGCGACGTCCGGCGTGAGAGTCGCGGAGTGGTGAAGGCGCCTGAGGTCCCGAGTGAAAGCGCGTGAAGTCCCGCCAGTGCAATTGGCAATCGCCGAGTCGGTCATCGATAATCGGCAGTTCAGAGACCCTGTGGTGCGTGTCTGCCGACAAGTCGCGGCGCTGGGGCTTGCTGTGACGCTCGTTGCAGCAGCGCACGCGCGCCAGGCGACTGCCCCGCGCACGATGCACGTCGAGGGGCATGTCGTTGACGCGCTCACCGGCGAGCCGCTGCGCGGCGTCGTGGTGCTCGCGAACGTGGTCCAGGGCGCGACGTCGATCGCGCCGGCGGCGGCGTTTCTGACGGCCGCGGATGGGCGGTTCGTCTTTCGCGATCTGCCAGCCGGCAGCGTCGGCCTGATCGCGATGAAGGCCGGCTTTTTGAACGGCGAGATCAAGCCGTTCACGCTGCCGACCGGACGTCGGGACGACGTCCGTGTGCGGCTGGTGAGGGAAGGATCGATCTCGGGCCGGCTCGTCGATCAGTTCGGCGAGCCGTTGGCGAATGCGTCGGTGAAGGCCGTCGCGCTGGCAAACGTGCCGGTCGGCGAACCGTCGAATCTCCTTCGTGGAGTGACCGGCCTCACCGACGACACCGGGCGGTTCGTGATCGGCGGCCTCGAGGCGGGTCTCTACCTGCTCCTGGTGGAGGGCTCGAGTGGACGGACGCCGCGCACGCACAATCCAGTCTTCTTCCCCGCGGCGTTGACCGCGGATACCGCGACGACGATCGAAGTCACGGCAGGCGCCGAACATGCCGGCGCGGACATGATGGTGACCGTCCAGCCGGGAAGCGTCGCCAGCACACCGATGATGCGATGATGAAGAAGCTGCCCCCGATGCCGTCGGCGCACAGCCTCACGTCAGCGGCATCGTGCGAGATTCCATTCGGCCGAGGGATTTCCCACGCCACCGTCGAAATGGAGGCCGCTGAAACCTGGCGGCGGCGGCGCACGCCTTGAGCGACGAGAGTGGACGCTTCGAGTTCGATGCCGTGCCGGCAGGACGCTTCCAGTTCATCGCGTCTCGCGATGGCTACGTCATTCCTGGCACCACCGCGTTGACGGCGCCGCCGCCGGTCGAGGTCGACGTCGCGCCCGGCCAGCGCCACAGCGGCGTCGTGCTGACGCTCGCGAAGGCCCCGGTGCTCGAGGGCTACCCTTCTCGATCAATTCGGCGATCCAATCGCCGGAGTGGTCTCACTCCGGCTGGCGAAGACGCCGCTGATCCCACGGCACGCCGCGCTGGCGAACGCACGTGGCGAGTTCCGCATCGCCAACCTCGTGCCGGGAGAATACGTGCTGTCGCGTCGATCCGAATCCGTACGGGCGCGACCTGCGGATCTCTGATCGCAACGCACGCGGCGAGTTCCGCAGTGCCAACAGCGCGGGAGAGTATGTGCTGTTCATCGATCAGAATCCGCCCGGGCGCGACCTGCGGATCTCTGATGGCCCGGATCACGAGCGGACGGTCGCCATGCTTCCCACCTATTACCCCGGCGTCCTGGACGCGTCGATGGCGACGCCGATGACGATTTCTCCTGGGACCGATGTCGCTGGCATCGACGTCGTGGTCCGTCCAGAGCCGGTGACGACGATTGAGGTCGCCATCGACGCGGGCGGGCGAGAGATTCAGCATCTCAGCATCGCACGGATTTCGCTCGACCAACCGACGGCGCCCACGGCGCGCGGAACCACGCTGCCAGATGGCCGGCGCGGGTTCGTCGCGGCGACACGAGCTGGACGTTATCTGATCGTCGCTTCGGCGATGGAACTGTCCGGGGCCGCCATCCGGACGAGACTTTGGGGATCGGCAGAGGTCACGAGTGACGGGGTCACGCCGAGCTCGATCTCCATCGCCCTTGAACCGGGCGCACGCGTCAGTGGGACGGTCGTGTTTGAAGGCGGCAAGACTGCGGCGACGGAGCTGATGCCTCGCCTGGTACCGACAGACGGTCGAGACGAACGAATGGCGCCGTTCGGGACTTCGAGCTTCAGCGGGACGCCCCTCAGCCACGTCGGACGGAATGTCTCAGAGCCGACACCGTTCACCATTGACCACGTCCGGCCCGGCCGCTATCTGCTTCAGATCTCCGATCTCCGCGGAAATCCGGCGGCCAGCAATTGGATGGTCAAGTCCATTGTTGTCGATGGGCGCGACGTCCTGGACCGGCCGATCGATCTCGCCGCCGGGACGGAGTTGTCGAGGGTCCTGATCACGATGACCGACCAGGTCTCGAAAATCTCCGGCGTCGTCGCCTACGATCGGGCAACGCATCCAGCGGTCGCCGTGATGGCATTCCCGGCCGATCCGCAACAGTGGATTCGCGGATCGCTGCGGCTCAGCAGGATGTCGGTCGATGCCGACGGGCCGCTACACGATCAACGGGCTGCCGGCCGGCGACTACCGCCTGGCCGCGTTCGACGCGAGCCGACGCGCCCACCGGCGACGATCTCACGCTGTTGCTGAAGAAGCTGCTGCCAGGTTCGGTGGCGGTGACGGTTCGGTTAGGGGAGACGAAGGCGCAGGACCTCACCGTGAAGTGATGCGAGGTACGGAGTGAAGGGCGCTGAGGTACGGCGTGAAGGCACGGGAAGTACGGAGTGAAGGGCGCTTGAGGTCCGGCGTGAAAGGCACGGGAGGTCCGGCGTGCAAGGGCGCGGGAGGTACGGCGTGAAAAGCGCTTGAAGTACCGAGTTGAAAGCGCGGGAGGTACGCAGTTTTCGCCACGCGCGCCGGCCCACCCGGTTGCAGTTTCTGCCACGTAATGCACGCCAAGGCCATCGGGCGCGGGACTCAGCGGCGGCCGGGCTTGGCGCTGGTTTTGCGACAGGCCGGGACATGGTGGCTCAGTCTGTCGAGGACCTCGTCGCGTACCAGTTTGCCGTCCAGTTCAAGAACGAGGTCTACCGCCTCGTGAGTCTCTCATCTGAGGCGCAGAGCGATTTCAGGTATCGTGCGCAGCTCGAGGATGCTGTCGGCGGAATTGACGCCAATATCGCCGAGGGCTTCGGCCGGCGCCGGCCCACCGAGTTTGCAAACTTCCTCGCGTATGCGCTCGGCTCGATCGCGGAAGCGAAGACGCGGCTCCACGATGGCGTCATGCGAGGCTACTTTCCGGCGTCCGGCTGCCTGGCTGCCATGGCCTGGGCTGGCCGCTGCCGTCAGATCACGGCGAGCCTGCGAGAGAGCCAACTCAGACAGATCGAGCGAGATCGCCGCGGCGGCCCAGGACCGTCGCCTCGGCCCGGCCGCGGCCGCCGAGCTCCAAGACCGCGGCGTCCACGACGATGACGGGCGCTCCCGTCCAGCTTCACGCCGTGACGTCGGGCGCCCTTCACGCCGTACTTCCCGCGCACTCACGCCGTACTTCAAGCGCTCTTTACGCCGAACTTCCCGCGCTTTCCACTCCGTACTTCCCGCGCCCTCCACGCCGAACTTCCCGCGCCCTTCACCCCGTACCTCCCGCGCTTTTCACCCCGTACCTCCGCCTCGTTCTGAGCCCTCCCGTGCTTTTCACTTAGCAAACGTTTAACAATTGAGGCGGCTCGCCTGACGTCTAAACGCGCGAGACTGATCCAGGTCGCCGAGCGACCCCATATGACTTACAGACAGCCCACGTTCGTCGCTGCCGCAGCCGTGCTCGCACTCACGACTGCCGGGCTCGTTGCCCAGCAGGAAGTTCGCGTCACACAAGACATCCGGACCGTCGGTCCTGGTCCGATTGTCCCTGGGGGCCCGGGCGGCCCGCTCACGCCCATGGCGCGCGGCACCGGCTTGATCTTCGGTCAGGCGGTTGATGCCGGAACCACGCGGCCAGTCGCCGGCGCGCTCATCACCATCAACGTGCCTGGGACTGCGCCGATTCGGGCGCTGGCCGACGGCCAGGGCCGATTCGCGTTTCGCGATTTGCCGAAGGGCCGCTTCAACCTCACCGCGACCAAGCCCGGCTACGTCGATGGCGCGTACGGCCGGATGCGTCCCGCCGGTCCGACGCTCGCGCTCGATCTCGCCGAGAACGAGAAGGTCTCGAACGTCGCCATCTCGCTGTGGAAGTACGGCGCGGTCGCCGGCACGGTGGTCGACGAGCAAGGCGAGCCGTTGGTGAACACGACCGTTCGCGTCCTCAAGCGCGGGATCGTCGGCGGGCAGTGGCGGCTGACGGCCGGCGCGCAGGATTCCACCGACGATCGCGGCGCCTACCGCATCGGCATGCTCGAACCGGGTGAGTACGTGGTCGCGGTGCCGATGAGCCAGAACGCTTCGATCATCGAGGCGCCGCCATGGCTGTCGACGGGGCACGCGACGTGATGACGTTCGTCGCCGTGCGCGCGACCGCGGGCGTCGCGATGGGCGGTGCGGGAGAGATGCCGATCTTCATCGAGGGCCCGAACGCCGCCAACGCGGGCACGGGCGAAGACGGCCGTCCGCTGGCCTTCCCCACCCAGTTCTACCCGACGGCCGCTTCCGCCTCGCGTGCCACGGTCGTGACGATCGGCTCGGGCGAAGAACGGATGAACGTGGACTTCCAGTTGAAGGCGGTGCGCACCGTCAAGATCGCCGGCACGGTCATGGGTCTCGAGGGCCCGGTCGGCGGCATCCAGTTGACGCTCGCGCCGGCCGAAGCGTCCGAGCTCATCACGCCGATCGAAACACTCTCGAGCTTCAGCGGTGAAGGCGGCGCGTTCTCGTTCCCCGCCGTCCCAGCCGGACAGTACACGCTGCGCGCGTCGCGATCGCCGCGCTTCGCGATGGGCGGCGGCGGCGAGACCACCACCGTGATGCAAGGCGGCGCCGTGATGGTGACTCGCATGGTGACGAACACCAGCGGCGGTCAGCCTCCGTTGCCGACCGAGCCGACCCTGTGGACCGAAACGACGCTCTCGGCTCGGTACGAACGACGTGACCGACCTGACGGTTTCGCTCCGCCCCGGCCTGAAGGTGACCGGCAACGTGCAGTTCGATGGCGCCGCCGAGCGTCCCCGCCCGGAGGATCTGCCGAACATCGCCGTGTCGCTCGAATTGGCTGACGTGCGGCCGGGCAGCCAGACGACGGCGCGCGGGCGCGTCGAGCCGGTGGGGACGTTTGCGACGGTGGGTGTGCCGCCTGGTCGCTACTTCGTGCGCGTCGCCAACGCGCCGGCAAACTGGACGTTTCGAGGCGCCACGTTGGGCGGCCGTGACGTGACCGATCAACCGGTCGAGATCGACGGCGACCTCACCGGTGTGATGCTGACGTTTACCGACAAACAGACCCAACTCTCTGGCACCGTCACTTCGGAGAGCGGACCGCCAGATGCGGCGACCGTCATCGCGTTCCCGACCGACAGCAGCGCGTGGGTCGGCTACGGATCGGCGCCGCGCCGGCTGCGCACCGCCCGCGTCGACAAGACGGGCAACTACAGCATCACGAATCTCCCGGCCGGCGATTACTTCGTCGTCGCCGTGCCGGAACGCATGGCCGCAGACTGGCAGAATCCCAAGTTCCTCGAGGGCCTCACGGCCGATGCGACGCGGGTGCGGCTGCCGGAAGGCGACAAGCGCTCGCAGAACGTGAAGGTGGCGCGATGATTCGTGTCCTTCGTGGTGAAGGGTTGCGCTTGTCCCTGATCGCGTGTCTGACGATCGGCGCGCTTTCGTCGACGTCGGCGCAGCAAGTGCTCACGCGCGACCGTGCGGATGCCCCGCAGCCGGTCGGCAACGCGATGATGTCGGGTACCGTCGTCACCGACGAGTCCACGCCGCAGCCGGTGCGGCGGGCGCAGATCTCGCTGGCGAACGCGGAGACTGGCTTCGTCAAGATTGCGTATACCGACGGCGCCGGGCGGTTCACGATCCCGAACCTGCCGGCAGGCCGCTACTCGCTCTCGGCGTCGAAGGCCGGCTACGTGCGCGCCGCCTACGGCGCCAGGCGGGCCGATCGACCGGGCACGCCGATCACGCTGGCCGATCGCCAGCAGATGACCGGGATCACCCTGAGAATGCCGCGCGGTGGAGTGATCGCCGGCACGATCACGGACGAAACCGGCGTGCCGGCGTTCGGCGCGCAGGTGCGCGTGCTGCAGTACCGCGTGGTGAACGGCGAGCGGACGCTGTCGCCGGTCGGCACCGCGAATCTCATGGGCGAGATGACCGACGATCGCGGCGCCTATCGGATTTTCGGGCTGCCCGCCGGCGAGTACATCGTCTCCGCGACGCCACGCAACGCGGGCACGACGGAGATCCGGGCCATGACCGAAGCGGAGATTCGCGCGGCGATGACGGCGCTGCAGCAGCAGGCCAGCGGGCAGACGCCGTCAGGCGCCGGGTCGACGCCGCCCGGTGCGCCGCCACCGCCTCCGCAACCACGCGACGAGTACCAGACCGTCGGCTACACCGCGATCTACTATCCCGGCGCGACGACACCCGCCAGCGCCGCCTCGGTGACGCTCGGGCCCGGCGAAGAACGCACGGGCGTGGACTTCAGCGTGCAGTTGGTCCGGACGACCAGGATCGAAGGCTCGGTCGTCGTCCCGCCGGGAGTCTCGCCGCAGAGCGTCCAACTCACGATCACGCCGGCCGCCGCCCAGGGTATGCCCGCCATCGGCCTGGGCGGCCTCGGCTTCGTCAATCGCGCCACGCCCGGTCCTGACGGCAAGTTCACCTACAACGGCGTCCCGCCCGGACAGTACACGCTGAACGCGCGCGCGAATCGCCCCACGGGCGGGGCCGGCGCTGGCGGAGGTCAGCCGGCAGTGGCAGGCGAACGCATGCAGTTCACGTTGACCGCGCCCGCCGGGGGTGGCGGGGCCGGCGCGATCAATCCGGACGAAATCATGGCGGGGATGCGTGGCGGCGGCAGCGGCCCCGGCTTCTGGGGCATGGCCGACCTCTCCGTGGACGGCTCGCCGGTCTCGAATGTCGTCGTCTCGATGCAGCCGACGATGTCGCTGTCGGGCTCGGTCGAGTTCAAGACGACGCGCGGCACTCCGGTGCCGGAGCTCGGGCGGGTGCGCGTCTCCGTCGTCCCTGCGCCGACGGCGGGTGGGGTGACGGTCATGATGGGTGGGCCGACGCTCCAGATGGACCCGGCCGGCAAGTTCACGGTCACCGGGGTGACTCCCGGGCGCTACCGGCTCACAGGCAACGCTCCAGTGGCGCCCGGGACGGGTCCCGGCATTACCTGGACGCTCCGCTCGGCGATGGTCAAAGGCCGCGACGTCCTCGACTTCCCGCTCGACATCGGGCCGGGGGAGGAGGTGGCCGACGCGGTCCTGACGTTCACTGATGCCACTCAGCAGGTCGCCGGCGTCCTGCAGGACGCCTCGGGCCGGCCGGCGCCGGACTACACGATCGTGGTCTTCGCCAGCGACAAGGCCTACTGGACCCCGCTTTCACGGCGGATCCGGACCGTCCGGCCAGGCACCGACGGCCGCTACACCGTTGCCAACCTGCCGCCGGGCGACTACCGGATTGCGGCGCTGGTCGATATCGCGCCGGGCGAGGCAAACGACCCGGCGTTCCTGGAGCAGCTGCTCCCGGCGTCGTATCAATTCTCACTCGGCGACGGCGAAAGAAAGGTGCAGGACCTGCGGATCGCGGGTGGGGTCATATAATCCCGATCCGTGCCCGGCCCCGTGATCGTCCCGCGCGAGAGACATCCGATCTCTCGGCGGGACATCGATCCTGACGCGCTCCGCGTCCTGTATCGGCTTCAGCACCACGACCACGTCGCCTATCTCGTCGGCGGCAGCGTGCGCGACCTGCTGCTCGGCCGCAAGCCGAAGGACTTCGACATCGGGACGGACGCGCATCCCTACCAGATCAAGCGGCTGTTCCGGAACTGCTGGATCATCGGCCGCCGTTTTCGCCTGGCGCACATCAAGTTCGGACCGAAGACGATCGAGGTGGCGACGTTCCGGCAGATTGTCGTCGGATACACCGGTCGAGAACACGGAGCCGGAAGCGGTGGTGGTGGCGTCGGCGGCCCCACCTGACGAGGACGGATCGCAAAGTCCCCCGGTTGACCAGGCCGCCCGACCACCGGCCGCGATCGGAGTCGCGATCGTCGCAGCGCCCATCCGGCGACGATGCCGGACTCATTCACCGCGACAACACGTTCGGCACGCCGGAAGAGGACGCGTTTCGGCGCGACTTCACCATCAACGGCCTGTTCTACGACATCGCGTCGAGGTCGGTCATCGACTACGTTGGCGGGCTCGATGACCTCGAGCATCGCGTCATCCGATCGATCGGCGACCCGCGCGTGCGCTTCGTCGAGGATCCCGTGCGGATGGTGCGGGCTGCGGTGTTTGCGGCGCGGCTGGGCTTCGACATGGACGCCGCTGGTCAGCGAGGCGATTGCCGAACATCGGACGCTGATTCTCAAGGCGTCGCCGGCGCGGATGCTCGAGGAGGTCTACAAGATTCTCCGATCGGGATCGGCGGAAGCCAGCTTCCGCGCGCTCAGCCGGGTGCGGCTGCTCGAGCTCATCGTCCCGGACTTGAAGTCGCCAGCCGACGCGGTGTGGGACGGCCTGGCGCGGCTCGATCGCTATCGGCAGCAGTTCCCGTCGGCGCCGCCCGAGCTGACGAACGTCGTGCTCGTCGGCGCGTTGCTGGTGCCGCTCGGCCTGCTCCAGCGGCGGATCCCCGACGCCGGCCACGATCCGCGCGGCGATCGACTGGCGTTCGGCATGCTGCCGATTTCGCGAAAGGATCTCGAGCGGCTGCGGCAGCTCGTGCAGACGCTGCCGCGGCTCTCCGACCCGAACCTGCCGCCGCGAGTGGCTCGCGGGCTGCCGGGCCGGCCAGCCTTCACCGACGCCGTCACCTGGCTCGAGGTCTTCGGCGACGCGCCGGAGATGGTCGCGCACTGGAAACAGGCGCGCCACCACCGGCCGGCGCCGGCAGCCGACGGCGACGATCACGCCCGCGACGCCGCGCACGACGCGCCGCCGGACCAACGCCCGCGCCGGCGCCGCCGCAGACGCCGGCGTCGTGGACGAGGGCGGGGCAATCCGCCAGCCGCGCCGACAACCTGAGAAAGAGCTTCGCTACATAACACGGGGGCCACGGGGCGACAGGCGGAGCTCGAAGGCGACGCAGCGGAGACCCCGGCCGTGCCCGTGCTCAGGAAGGCTGTGCGGTCGCGTCCTATCCGTGCTTCTTCTCGAACTCTTTCATGAAGTTGACGAGATCCGTCACGCCCTGCTCGGGGAACGCGTTGTAGATCGAGGCGCGCAGGCCGCCGACCGAGCGGTGACCTTTCAGGCCGTCGAACCCGGCCGCCGTCGCGGCTTTGACGAACGCGTCGTCGAGGTCCTCCGTTGGCAGCTTGAAGGTCACGTTCATGAGCGAGCGGCTGTCGGCATCGGCATGCGGCTTCCAGAACTCGGTCCGGTCGAGCTCGTCGTAGAGCGTTTTCGCTTTGCGCTCGTTGATCGTCGCGATCGCCGGCAGTCCGCCGATCGACAGCAGCCACTTCAACACGAGGCCGCAGGATGTAAATCCCGAACACCGGCGGCGTGTTGTAGAGCGACCCGTTCTCCACCTGCGTCTTCAGGTTCAGCATGGTCGGCAGCGCGTCGCTCGATCGGGCGAGCAGGTCTTCGCGGACGATGACGACGGTGACGCCGGACGGACCGAGATTCTTCTGCGCGCCGGCGTAGATGAGGCCGAACTTCGAGACGTCGATCGGGCGCGAGAAGATGTCTGAGGACGCGTCGCACACGAGCGGCACGCTGCCGACATCCGGCAGCGCGTGCCACTCGGTGCCGTGAATCGTGTTGTTCGACGTCATGTGGACGTACGCCGCGTCCGCGGTGAGCTTCAGCTCAGCCTGCTTCGGAATCCGCTTGAAGTTGCCGTCCTCGGTCGAGGCCGCGACGCTGCGTCGCACCGACCCGCTTGGCCTCCTTGAGCGCCTTCTTGGCCCAGTCGCCCGTCAGGATGTAGTCGGCCGTGGCGCCGGCCGTCAGCAGGTTCATCGGCACCATCGAAAACTGCAGACTCGCGCCGCCCTGCAGGAATGCCACTTTGTAGTTGGCCGGGATCCCGGCGAGCTGGCGCAGGTCGGCCTCGGCGCCCTGGATGATCGCGTCGAACGCTTTCGAGCGGTGGCTGATCTCCATCACCGACATGCCGACGCCCGGAAGCGCGACGAGATCGCGTTGCGCTTCCTCGAGGACGGGCAAGGGCAGAACCGCCGGACCGGCGGAGAAGTTATAGATACGCTTCACGGACATTCAGGGACTCCTAATGGGCAATGAGGCAATGGGCCAATGAGGCAGTGCGGCAATAACCAAACCATTCTCTCATTTGCCAGACTGCCCCATTGCATTGCCCCCAGCAGCCCATTGCCCATTGCCTGCATTGCCCCATTGCCCCATTGCCTCATTGCCTCATTGCTGATTAACAGCATTGGGTGCTTTTCCTGTCTTGAGGTAGGTGTCGACGATCCTGACCGTCTCGGCGGCGATGGCTTCCTGCGCCTGATTGGTCGACGCGCCGATGTGGTGGGTGCCGTACACGCCGGGTTCCTGGACGATCGCGTCGCCGAAGTCTGCCGGTGGATGACGCCGGCTCTGACGGGAAGACGTCGAGCGCAACGCGCAGCTGCTTGTCTCGCACGGCGGCGCGGAGCGCGTCGTAATCGACGACCTCAGCCCGCGCGGTGTTGATCAGCAACGCGCCGGGCCGCAAGCGCGAGAGCACCGCTTGGTTCACGAGCTGCCGGGTTTCCGGGGCGAGCGGCAGGTGGATGGTCAGGACGTCCGCGCGCGCGGCGACGTCGGCCGGCGAGGGCGCCACCGCGATCGTCGTCTGGCGACTCGCCTCGTCGAGCCGGAGCGCGGTGGCCTCGTCGGCGGTCAGCGCGCGATCCTCGCCGTTGAATCGCCGGCTCCAGAGCACGACCTTCATGCCGAACGCAGCCGCGCGCACGATGACTTCGCGGCCGATATTGCCGGCGCCGAGCACACCGAGCGTCGCACCAGACAAGCCGCGCGCCTTCGCGTACTCCTTCTTGTTCCACCGGCCCGCCCGCAGGTCCGCGACGTTCTCGGGGATCCGGCGATCGAGCGAGATCATCAGGCCGATCGTCAGCTCCGCCACGGCGATCGCGTTCCTGCCCGGACAATTCGCCACCAGCACGCCTCGCGTCGTCGCCGCCTCGACGTCGATCGTGTTCACGCCCGAACCAGCGCGGATGATGAGCTTGAGCTCCGGCACCATCATCGCGGCTGTGACCTTTGTGGAACGGACGATCAGGACGCCCGCCTTGGAAGCCGCCAACGCGTCGGCCAGCGCCTGATCGGCGAGACCCGGCTGACTGACAACGTCGCAGCCGAGCGCGGTCAGCCCGTCGATCCCGCTCTGTTCGAACTTGTCAGCGATGAGTACCTTCAAGCGCGGCTTCAGCCCCGGACCTCAAGCGCTTCACTCCGACTTCAAGCGCTTCACCCGTCTCAGCGCTTGCCCTGTACTCACGCCCTTCACGCACCTCAGATCTGTGCACGAGCAGTCCGTCGCGGAGCTTCGGTTCGAACCAGGTCGACTTCGGCGGCATGATGCCGCCGGCGTCCGCGATGGCCATCAGGTCGTCGAGGCCGACCGGATGCATGGCAAACGCGACGGCGGCCTGCCCGGACGTGACAAGCCGCTCGAGCTCCGCCGTGCCGCGAATGCCGCCGACGAAATCGATTCGCTTGTCCGTGCGAACGTCGCCGATCTTCAGCAACGGCCCGAGTACTTCGCGCTGAAGCATCTCGACGTCGAGCCCGTCGGCGCGCGACGTGCCAGCCGCCGGCGCCGGCAGCTCCAGCGTGTGCCATGCGCCGGCCAGAAACATCGCCACGCGCCGCCCGGCTGACGTGCCGAGTGTCTGCCCAGTGCCTGAACGTAGAATCTTTCGTTCTTCCAGCGCGGCCAGGAAGGTCTGAGGCGTGTGCCCGGCCAGATCGCGGACGATCCGGTTGTAGGGCAGGATGTGGACCTGGTTGTCCGGAAACGCGACGGCGATGAACGTGCCGGCGTCGTTGCCGGCGGCCCCGTCCTCCCGCGACCGCCCTGCTCGGCAAGTGCCGTCCGAACGCGCGCCGCACTCGCGGCGCGGTGATGGCCATCGGCGATGTACATCGCCGGCACGTCACGGACGCTCGCGACGAGCGCGTCGCGAGCCGCGCCGACGACGCGCCAGATCGTGTGTTGCACGCCGTCAGGTGCGGTCAGATCGTAGAGCGGCGGCCCCCGTCTGAATCCGCGCCACGAGTGCGTCGACGGCCTGGACCGCGCGGTAGGTCAGGAACACGAGCCCTGTCTGCGCGCGCAGGGCGACCATGTGCCGCGTACGATCGTCCTCCTTGTCCTTGCGCGTCTTCTCGTGCTTCTTGATGAGGCCGGTGTCGTACTCCTCGACCGAGAAGCACCCGCACAGCCCGGTCTGCGCACGCCCGTCCATGATCAACCGGTAGAGGTAGAGCGAAGGCTCGTCGTCCTGCACCATCGGCGCCTCGCGCTGGAGGGCCGTGAAGTTCTCTGCCGCCGTCGCGTACACCGCGGCGTCGTACGGATTCGTGCCTGCCGGAAGGTCGATTTCCGATCTGGTCACGTGCAGAAAGCTCAGCGGATTGCCCTCGGCGAGCGCGCGCGCTTCGTCGGTGCTGACGACGTCGTAAGGCACCGAGGCGACGCGGGCAGCGACGCCCGGATCTGGCCGGAGCGCGCGGAACGGGAACAGCGCAGACATCGCGCTACTTGTTGGGCGGGCCTGGCGGGCCGGACGGCGCTGGCGACGGCGGCGCCGGCAGGGAGCGCTGCAGGTCGGCCGAGAGCAGATCGCGGTGTTCGATGAAGCTGGCGAGCGCGTTCGGGTCGAGCTCGACACCCTTCGGCATCTTCCTCAGCTCGGTGAGCGGATTCACGTAGGTGCCGTTCTTGACGATCCGGTAATCGAGGTGCGGGCCGGTCGCCGTGCCGGTCGACCCGACGCGGCCAACCGTCTCGCCCTGATCGACGCGCGCGCCGACGCGGATGCCCGGGCCAAGCGAAGACAGGTGCAGATAGAGCGTCTCGTAGCCGCCGGAGTGACGCAACCGCACCATCCGGCCGGCTTCTCCCGACCAGCCCGCGAACTCGACGACGCCCGCGGCGACGGCCTGTACGCGCGTTCCCGCCGGCGCGCCGTAATCGACGCCCAGATGCGCGCGGGTCGTGCCGTGGACCGGGTGGAGGCGGCGGTACGAAAACTGCGAAGTGACCCGAGGCTCGAACGGCAGCGGCGACTGCAGGAACTGTCGCTTGAGCGACCGGCCCTGTTCGTCGTACCACCCGGGTTTGCCGTCGCTGCCGGGATAGCGGAACGCCGTCAAACGCCGGCCGTCGTTATGCAGGACCGCGGCTCTGACGTCACCGTATCCGACGAACTCGCCGCCGCGTACTTGCCGCTCGAACAACACCTCGAGGCGGTCCCCTGGCTGCAGGTCGGAATTGAAATCAACTTCTCCGCCGAAGATCTCGGCGAGTTGGAGCGGCAGCTGAATCTTCTGCCCGACGGCGTCGAACGCGCCGATGAGCGACGAGTGCGCCCCGCCGATCTCGGCGGCCACGGCGACCACCTCTACCTCTTTCGGCAGCGTCACGACTTCGACGTTCAACGCCGGCTCGCCCGCCGCCGGCGCCGTGCGCACGACGCGAAGCAGCCGATCGGTGTCGATCATGTAGCGGAACTCGCGGAAAATCCCGTCGAGCGTCCGCGTCAACTGATACGACTGGTTGGCGCGCAGGTCGCGCGGATTGAAGACGCCACGCACGGCGTCGATCGCGGTCGTCGTGAGCTCTGGAGAAAGGTTGAATTTCCGGAACAGGGTCTCGATAGTCGCGTTGGCCGGCACCCGTTCCTCGACGGTCGTCGACTCGCGGCCGAGCACGATGTCGGCAGCGACAGCGACTTTGTCAGGAAGCTCCTGGCGCGAGCAGGACGCTGCCAAGAGCAGTGACATGAAGACGACGCCCTTCATTCGCTTCATGTGCTTCATGTCGTAAGACATCGGCCTTTACTGTGACGGTCCGCCGCCTCGGGGCGCGCTCGACGGCGGCACCATGCCCTTGAGCCGGAGGTACGTCACCAGGTTGCCGTAGTGCTCGTTGATGTGGCTGGTGTTGTAGATCAGCATGCCCATCTTGGTGCGGGTCCCGCGCCCGCCGGCCGACTCCATCATGTTGGCCGGCGTGACGGCCGCGAACGCCTTCTGGCAGAGCGCGACCGAGTCGGCGAGGCCCTTTTCGAGGTCGGCCTTCGTCATCTTGTCGGCCGCCCAGGCGCCGGCACTGCCGGTGTCGACGCGGCCCGGAGCCGGCGTCACGCCCGCAAGCGCCGCGCAGGCGCCATTATTGTCATCAATAATGTGGGCAAACAGGCGCGCGAACGAGCGGACCTCTGGCGTGGGCTGAAAGGTATACATCTCGGCCGGGACCATCGCCGCCGATCTCGTGATGTTGGTCGCGACCGCGGTGTAGTAGCCGTTCACTTCGGCCGCAATCGACGTCGGCAATTGGGGCGCCGCGCCTCCGCCTTGCTCAGCCGCCAATCCCGCCACGAGCGCCGCCACGCATCCTCCCAGAACCGTCAGTTTTCGCATGGGCGTAAGTTAAACGACCTCGGGTGTCGTTGCTACGAATTTCGTAAAAGACCCCCGAGGTCATCTCAGCCGCCAGCCCACCGACACGCTGAGCGCCCGGTTCCTGGCCGCCAATTCGTCGCGGTCGAAGTCGTCGTTGATGTTCAGCCAGCCCCAGATGTAGCGGACGTCAATGCTGAGCCGGTCGAACGACATCGCGCCGCCGACCGAGATTCCGGAATCGCTGTTGATGAACGCCTGCTTCTCGAAGTCGCCGAGGACCGTCGAGCCGATCTTCTGTCGATCGTTGAGGCGAACCGAGAACACCGGTCCGGCCAGCACTTCAAACGTCTTCGTCGCCGACCAGCCGAACCGGTATTTGAGAAGCACTGGCACGTCGAGGTAGCCGATGCGGATGTCGATGTCCCCTTCGAACCTCGGATCGTCGCGGATGATCGTGCCCTTCTGGTTGAAGAGGGCTTCGACCTGAAGGCCCGAGATCTCCGGCGAGCCGTCCGCTCGTGTAGACGCCCGCCAGCAGACCGAAGCGATTCGACGGCGTGATGATGACGTCGGTCGACTGGAACTCCATCGTCGACACGTTCACGCCTGCCCGCACGCCAATCGACATCTCCTCCCCCTGCGCGAAGGCGGCACGTGAGCCGAGCACGGTCAGCACAACGAAAACAACCACGCGAACCGCGCGGCTGCGGCAAGGAACATGCGACCTCCGGGAGAGCGGCAGGTGCCGCATCACCACGTTCTCGACGGTCACGCGAGCCGCCGCAGCTTGGTGACGCGTCCGACCTCGACCCATTCGGTGACGAAGATGTTGCCGTCGCGATCGAAGCAGGCGCCGTGGGGCTGGATGAACTCGCCGGGAACGAATTCCTCGCGCGGCCGGTTGCGGAGCGGGCTGTTCCATTTCGGCGCGTTCGAATCGCCAAGATGCACGATGACGGCGTTGTTCCGATCGATGAGCGTCACCCGCCCGTGCAGGTCGGGGATCACGACGGTCCCGTTCCGTTCGTTGAAATGACACGGCAGCCGGAAGCCCTGCACGAAGTCGACGGGCTTGCCGTCGAGCGTGAATCGCTGCAGCCGGTTGTTGCGGCGATCGGCGACGACGAGGATTGGCGCGGCCCCACGGGTGTCGATCCAGATCCCGTGCGGCTCGAGCATCTGGCCGGGCTCCGATCCGCGGCCGCCGAACGTCCGCAGGTACTCGCCCTTCGCGTTGTACTGATTGATGAAGTAGAACCCGTAGCCGTCCGCCACGTAGACGTCGCCGTTGGGCGCCACCGCGAGATTCGTCGGGTTGTAGCGCGGCGGCCGCTGAACGTCGGCCGCGGGCCGATAGCCCTCGATGTCCGGCGGCCCCTGCACCCGCCACACGATCTCACCCGTCAGCGTCGCCTTGACGATCGACGCCTGCATCTCCGGCGCGTTGGCGGTCCCGGGTGCGACCGAATTGACGGTCAGGTAGAGAAACTCCTGCGAGCCCTCTTTGCGGATGTCCATGCCGTGCGCGACGCCGCGGAACTGGCGGCCCCACGAGCGCACGAACTTGCCGCCGGGATCGAAGACGACGATCGAGTCAGGGACTTCGCTGGTGGCGTGGACGGTGTGGTGGATGTAGATCAGGCCGCTCGCGTCCTGCACGACGGCGTGCGTGTTGCCCCACTTCAGGCTCGAGGGCAGCTGGCCCCAGTCGTGCGTGGCTTCGTAGCGATGCGCGCCTTCGCCCATCACCGGCAGCCTGGTCCCGGCCTTGTCCTGCATGCCGAGCAGAATCGGCGACACCACAGGCGCGGCGGCGGCCGCGGCCAGAAATTCACGACGCGTCGGGTTGGACATCATCCGGATCCTCAGCGAAATGCAGAAGGAGGGGCGGGCTTCAGCCCGCCCTTGCCAGGCCGGCTGAAGCCGGCCCTCCCTGCCGTCACGCGAACAGTTTCAAGGCCGGCTTGCCGATGCCGTCTTTGGTCACGTAGACCGGTCGCTTCTCGACGACGTACGACGTGTCGGGCGCGATGCCGAGCGCGTGATAGATCGTCGCGTGCAGGTCTTCAATCGGCATCGGATCTTCGATCGTCGTGCAGGGCCGTTCGGGCGCGGTCTTGCCGTAGACGAAGCCCTTCTTGACGCCGCCGCCGAACATCAGGACGGAGCCCGCCGCCGTGAAGTGCCGGTGCATGCCCCAGTGCCGCGGCTCGGTCATGACGTTCGGGATGTCGATCGCCTGATCGCGCACTTCCTTGCCGACCTTCCCTTCCGTCATCGCGTCGCGGCCAAACTCGCTCGCGAGCACCACGAGCGTGCGATCGAGCAGTCCGCGTGCCTCCAGATCACGAATGAGCTGCGCGACCGGCGCATCGATGAATTTCTTCATCTGCTTCGCGCGCTCATGGCCGTGCTCGTGGGTGTCCCAGTACACGAACGGGATGTACTCGGACGTCACTTCGACATACCGTGCTCCACCCTCGACCAGCCGGCGCGCCAGCAGACAGCCCTGGCCAAACCGGCTCGTGTTGTACTTGTCGAACGACTCCTTGGGCTCGAGCGACAGGTCGAACGCCTTCGCCGACGGCGACCGCAGCAGTCGATCGGCGCTGTCGAGCGCCCGGACCATCGACTCGCGCTGGAACCCGCCCGCCTGCCCGGTCGCCGGCTCCTGCGCCAGCAGGCGCTCGAGCAATTGCCGTCTCGTCTGAAACCGTTGCTCGCCCAGTTCCTTTGGCGGCCGGACGGCCGACGCCGCATCCTGAGGATCGACGATGAGAAACGGGCCGTGCTCGGTACCGAGGAACCCGGCGGTGTGAAACGCCTTCAGCGTCGCGATCTCGCCAGCGCCTTCCACGGTCTGACCGACGGCGATGAACGCCGGCATGTCCGGGTGCCTGGGCCCGAGCGTGCGGGAGATCACCGCGCCGATGTGCGGCATCGCCATCGGCTGCGGCGGGATGTAGCCGGTGTGCCAATGATACTGATGGCGCGAGTGCAGGATGAACCCGAGGTCCGCGGCCATGAACGACCGGATCACGGCGCCGCGGTCGATGACGCTGCCAATCTGCTCGAGGCCTTCACTGAACTTGATGTGGTCGACTGACGTGTCGATGGTCGGAAAGGTGCTCAACACCTGCTCGACCGGCATGCCCGACTCGAACGGACGATAGCGTTTGGGATCGAACGTCTCAGTCTGCGCCATGCCGCCGGCCATCCAGAGCACGATCACGGCGTCGGCGCTCGCCTTTCGCGCAGGCTCCTGCGCCTGCAGGATGGGCGCGCGTCCCGTGAACGCCGCCAGCGTCGCGGCCGTCGTCGCGCCGAGAAATCCCCGGCGGGTCAACTGCGCAGCGATGCGCCGTTCGTCAGACGTCAGGCGTGAGTGATCGATGGACATCTCCCGCCCTCAACGGATCAACTGGAACTCGGGCGTCATCATGATCGCCCACAACAGATCCGCCACCGCCTCCGCCGATACGCGCCCAGGCCGTCGCGCGGATCCGCAATCGCCGCTTCGGCGATCTTCCGCTCGGCGGCTGTCGGCGGACGCTGGAGCGCATGGCGATACAGCCGGTCGACGACCGCACTCGCGGTCTGCAGCACGGGCGGCGCCGGGAGAGGCAGCTCGTGCCACGCCGGAATCAGCCGCGCCATGTTCGGCGCGCGATCGAACACGAAGAATCGCAATGACGGATTGAGCGTCGATCCGATCTCGAGCCGGGGATTCTCGAGGGCGAGTTGCCCGCGGAGCGTCACGAAACCCCGCCCGGCGATGTCGTACACGAGCCGCGAGGTGCCGGTCACCCTCAGGCCGGCCGGCGCATCGGGCGCGGCCGTGCGGGGTCGTTCGCGTGCCGGTCGTCTCGGTCGGGGTGAGCGCGGCAAGAGGCGTCACGCGGCCATCCGCCGCGACGAATTCGACGTTCGACCACACGGGCAGCACCCGCTCGGGCGCGTTCGAACCGGTGTCGGTCACGAGCAGCCACAGCCGCTGCGCGCTGGCGACATTCACTTCGAACGCGCGGGCCGTCGCATTGCGGCCGGCGACGGCGCCATTCCAGAGACTCAGCGGCTCCTCGGGCAGCTCGCCGGTCAGCCGCTGTGCGCCGCGCAGCAGCCAGCGCGTGAGCGCCTCGCCGTTCACCAGCTCGAGCGCCTGCGGGGTCGTCGCCTCCTTCGCGCGGGTGGAAATGACCTGATCGCGAATCGGGCGGCCGAGCGCGCGGGTCAGGCTCGAAGACGGCGCGCGCCAGTCACGCACGTACGTGCCGGTCGTCAGCGCGTCGGTGCCGGTCCGGGGGCCCGCGCCGCGACCGGCAGCTCCCGCCGGCGGCTGCGGTGCCGCGCCTCGGCCGCCGCCGGGCTGCACGCTCCACTCGCCCGTCATCATGCCGATGGCGTCGGCAAACTGCTCCGCCGTGAGCCGTCGCACTTCCGGCCCCGCGAACACGTACTCGCGCGCGGCGACGTCATCCGTCCGCCGGACGGCGGGCATCTGGTACGTGCGCGACGTGGCGATGGTGGCAATCAGCTTCTTCAGATCGTAGCCCTGCGCGACGAACTCGCTCGCGACCCAGTCGAGGATCTCCGGGCTCCACGGCTTGCGGTCCATCTCGTCCGAGTTGGGGACGAGGCCATGACCGAGCAGCCGTTCCCAGACACGATTGACGATCGTGCGCGGCATCCGCCCGTTCCGGGGATCGGTGAAAATCGCCGCCGCCGCCGCGCGCCGATCGGCCAGTGACGATGAGGCCGGGGTGCGGCTGAGCTCCGGGAACAGGAATCCCGGCTCCGCATACTCATCACGGGCGACGTCACACCGGAAGAGCTGCAGGCGCGGCTCGGGCGAGAAGAACGCCGCCAGGCTGTAGGCATCCTTCAGCGACCACCGGCTCACGAAGCTGTCGTGGCAGGCGTTGCACTTCATGTTGACGCCGAGGAACACTTGCGCCGTATTCTGCGATGCCTGCATCCAGGGTGTCACCGCCGCGCTCGTCTCTCCACGCCAGTTGACACCGATCAGAAACCCCTCCGGATCGCCGGCGCCATTCGGACTGAGCAGCTTCGTGACGACCTGGTCGTACGGCAGGTTCGTCTTCAGCGCGTCGAGCAGCCACGGCGTGATGCTGCGCCGCGCGCCGCCAGTCGCGTCCGAGAAATAGGTCACGCCATCCTCGTTGCGCAGGAGGTCGTTCCAGAACGACATCCAATGCTCGGCGTACTTCTGATCGTCGCTGAGAAGGGTCTCGACCAACCGCGCACGTTTGTCCGGACGGGTATCAGCAAGAAATGCCTGCAGTTCCTCCGGCGTCGGCAGCAGACCCCACACATCGAGATACACGCGTCGCGCGAAGACCGCATCGCCCACCGTCGCCGGAACGGCGCGCGACGCTCCGGCCGCCGGAGGGCGGCTCGTCATGTACGCGGCGGTGAATCGATCGATCGGGGAGGACCACGCCGGCCACGTCGCCGCTGGAACCGGCGGCCGCTCGAGCGCGAGCGGCGCCTCCCACGGCGGCGGCGCCGGCGGCGACGTGAGAGTGCGCCGCGCGCCTTCATCGATCCACGCGCGGATGATCCCCAGCTCACGCGCGTCGAGCGGTGTCTCGTCCATCGGCATCTGCGGCTCGACGACGCCACTCAACCGCCGCATCAGCAGGCTGTCGTGGCCGCGTCCCGGCCGGATCGCCGTGCCGCTGCGGCCGCCCTCGAGCACATCGGCGTAATTCGCCAGCGACAATCCGCCCTTGCGCTTCTCCGCGTTGTGACACCCGAGGCAATTTGCTTTGATGAGCGGCCAGACTTGCCGCTCGAAGTCGACGGTCGGCTTCTGCGAGGCAGCGGCCTGTGCCTGGGCTTGTACGCGCATCACTCCGGCTGCGATCCAGACGGCCGCCGCAAGCACGACAAACGCACGGGCCAAGTTCACGGTCATGCTGTGGCTATTCTGGACCAAGAGCACGACTGAATCACGTCGCTGGCTCTGTCTGCCCGGCGCGGGAGTGGTCGAGCAGGGTCTCCGGGAAGCTGGCCCTCGAAATCGTGCTCTCCGTGCGGTCGCGTTTCATACTTCGCGTGGCGCACGACGCCCTATCCGGCTTTGACCGCACTGGCGATCGTCGCACGCCTACGGGCGATTCGCGCGCGAAACGCTCCCTCCCTACGGCACGATTTCAAACTGACGCGCATCGGGCCACTTCACATCGACCCCGCTCGACCACTCCCGCGCCGGGCACTGTCACGTCAGAAGAACGAGGCGCGCGGCCGCGCCTTCGATGAACTCAGGGCGGGCTGAGCCGCGACGAAGCTCAAAACGCTCGGTCCCTACGGTACGACTCCGAACTGACGCCCTTGACGAGGTTCGAGGCGAGCTGGGCCCGTCGAAGTCGCACACGGGCCACACCACATCGATCTGCCCGCCACCGCACCCGCCAGTCGACGGGACGCGAGAAGGAGGCGCGTACGAGAGCGGACGCCAGACTTCGCGTCGTGGTCCGTCGTGTCGGGGAGACGATCGGTCGCCGAATGCGAGGGCCGCGACGGCGGCAGTCTGAAAACCGGGCCGAAGGCAGCGCAGGATTCGAGGGCCGCTGCGCCGTAGGCCTGAGCGCGGCTCTTGACTCGATCCAGGCCGGATAGGCGCCGGCCCGATACGCGTCAGTACGAATCATGCGCGGACGGCGGCACCGGTTTTCCGCGGCCGCTCGCCTGAGGTGGCCGATCGTCTCCCCGACACGGCGGACAGACAAACGCGGTTGTGAGAGCGGACGACAGTCCACGCGCCGTGGTCGTCGTGCGCGTGCGTCGTTTGATACTCACAGCGCGATCAACATCACCCCGACATCGACGCCGCCGAGCAGCAGGATGAAGGGATGTGGGAGGCGGAGCGTCACGTCGCGCCGGTGTCGACTACTGGCCGCCGCGGCCGCGACCGGCAGGCCGGCCCGCGGGCGACCGCTCCACGAGCCGGCGCAGCTCCTTGATCGGCTCGGGATTGTCGTCGACCTGGAGCCGGAGGACGACGTCGTTGTGCAGCCAGACGCCGGCGTCTTTCTTCACGACGATGAGCGCGGCGGACTGCTGACCGCGTGTGTCACCACCGGCCGCCTGACCGGCCTCGAGCGCGGCGACCAGACGGAGGGAAATATGGCGCCGGCGTCCCGTGTCGTCCTTCTCGGACTGCTCGAAGCCCTCGACCATCTTCGCGACGACGTCGGGCCCGGCGAGGATGTTGCCCTGCGCGGTGCAGAACTTCCCCGCCTTGTGTCCGGCCCACTTACGTGGCCTGCGGGCCGGTGTGCGCAGCGAACTCGCCTTTCGCGTTCATCACCGCAAACTGACGGCCGGCCTTGGGCCAGGCGTTGCCCGCGATAGCCGGGATCCGGATCTTCGTCGAGGATCCGCTTGATGATCGCGTCAGGCGCGAGACCTTGCTTGAGCAGCGCGATGCCCTTTGGGCCCGTAGCTCACGTCGACGATCGCCTGCGTCGCCACCGCGCCGACGCCGGCTTCGGCCCAGAGCACGCCGTTGCCGACCGAGAACACGCGCGACTGCACCGCCGCTCCGATCTCGCCGGTTTCCGGATCGAACCCGAGAATCGAGAACGTGCCCGGCGTTTCGGGCAGATCGCCGATGCGGAGTCGGCGCCGGTCGCTTGCGCGACCAGCAGCGAAGCGGCACGACCAGCGGCAACGAGCCGACGCAGTCAGGATTCGTCTGCGCATGATGATGCCTCTCGCAGTTTGCCGGCCCGGTCGTGCCGCGAGCGCCTACCGCTTCACCGCCGGACGATTGAGAAAGTTCACGATCGCCGCGATCCACGCGTCGTGCGTGTCTTCGATCTGCGCGGCGTGATCCGCGCCAGGCAGCACGACCATCTGCTTGTCGGGCGACGCCAGCCGCGCGAAGAATTTGCCGGCGTCGTCCAGGACGACGCCAGGATCGCGATCGCCGAAGAGCACGAGCGTCGGCGTGTTCATCTTCGCCGGCTTGAAGACGTTGAACTCGCTGTCGTTCTTGAGATCCGCCAGGATCGGATCGGCGCGCAGGGCCTGCTGGACGAACGCCTGCACCACCGCCGGCGGCGTGACGTTCGGCGAGATGAAATCGCTGGCGGCGGCGTCCGGCGTGTTCTTGTCCATCTGCGGCTTCTCGGCGGCCGCGCCGTCGATGAACTGCAGGTCCGGGTCGAACACGAACCCGAACAGGACGAGCGCGGACAGTCGCGCCGGCGCGGACTGCGCCGCCATCGCCGCCATCGCCGCGCCGCGTGACCAGCCGATGAGCGCCGGCCGGGCGAGCGTCGGATGCTGCTGCGCGATCCACGCCAGCACGTTGATGATGTCCGCCGCGCCCCGCTTCGGCGTGAGCCAGCCCGTGGCATCACGCGGCGTCTCGCCGTAGCCGCGCAGATCCACCGCGTAGGCCGCAAACCCCTGCGCCGCGAGCGACGCCATCACCGACCGCTGAAGCCCGGGCACCTGCAGATCGAAATCCGGCCGGCTGCTCCACGTGCGCCCGTGCACGAGCAGCAGCGGCCCCCTTCGGCTGCGCGGGCTTGCGCGCCCAGACGACCAGGGCGTGGCCATCTGACTGCACGGTGAATCGGTCAGGCGCCGGCATCGGGACGGGCTTCGCTGGCGCAGCCTGCGCGGACAGGCAGCGTGATCAACAGTAGCAGAAGAGCACGCGCACATTCTAGACGGTACGTGGGATCGCGGGTACGGCAGGCCCGGGGTCCCTCGTGTACGTCAGCCCGTCGTCTTACGTGCCGGCGTCCCTAGCCCACGTCGCTAAACGTCGTCGATCCTGCTCGTACTCATCCGCGTCCGGTTGCGGCACATTTCCCGTCGCGGATGCTGAGCAGTACCTGCATGCCGGCGTCCCGGGCGGCGCGAAGCTCCGCCGTCACGTCGGAGATGAAGAGCACTTCCCGAGGCGCGCAGTTCAAGCGTGCGGCGATCGTCGTGTAGCTCCCGGCGCTGACTTTTGCGCCGACGGCGGTGTCGAAGAAGCCGGAGAACAGCGGCGTGAGATCGCCGTCGCGCGTCGACTCGAACAGCCGGCGCTGCGCGAGGACGCTGCCGGACGAGTAGATGGCGACGGCGAGTCCGAGCGCGCGCCAGCGGCGGATCGCGGCGGGCACGTCGGGGAAGACCTGGCCGTGGAGCACGCCCGCCTGGTAGCCGGCTTCCCAGATCTGCCCCTGCAGCTCCTTGAGGCCCGGCGATTTGCGATCGCGATCCATGAGCCACGTCACGTACGGCACGAGCGCGTGGGCCGGGTCCGTGGCGTCAGCGTCGAGGGCGGGAGGATCCAGGCCGGCACGCAGATCTGCGTCGCGTTCTGCGATGAGCTGGCGGGTGATGTCAACGATCTCGGGGCGGCCGCGATGCGCGTCGAGGTAATCCGTCAACCGCTGTCGCGCGTACGGAAACAGCACCTCATGGACGAACGCGATCGGCGTCGTCGTTCCCTCGATGTCGAGGAGCACCGCGCCGAGACCGCGCTCGGCCAGCCGAATCGTCACATGCCGGCGCCGGAGCGCGCGGCGGGCAGGTACGACGGCCCGAAGCAGACGGGCTGAAAGTCCTTGTCCACGCCGGTCTGCGTGTAGTGCGGCGTCCAGCCCGACGGATCCTGGAACAACCGGATCGCGCGAATCCGGCGATCGACGCAGAGGTCGAACCAGTGATGCGTGCCGCGCGGCACGCGGATGAGATCGCCCTTCTCGACTTCGATGGCGAAGACCGGCCCGTTCTGCGGGTGAATGTGGAACAGGCCGCGGCCTTCGATGATGAAGCGCACCTCGTCCTCGTCGTGCCAGTGCTCGGAGCTGAACTTGTTCAGCATCGCGTCGAGGTTGGGCGTGTGCGGGAAGACGTCGATCACGTCGGCCGTGACGTAGCCGCCGCGCGCCTTGAGCTCGTCGATCTTGTCTTTGTACGCGGCGAGCACCTGATCGGCCGTGGCGTCGGGGCCGATCGGGACGGAAGGCTCCGTCGGCTCGTACTCGATGCCGTGCGGCGCCAGAAACGCGCGGACGTTGTCAGCGCCCGTAATCGTGCGGTTTTCCTGCGGGATATTGACCTGGGCCATCATGACCTCCCGGACGTTCGACCGATGGTCTCGAACAGAAACTCCAGAATCTCGACGTGCCGCTCCGCGTCGGCCAGCGTGCGGCCCCACGTGTACAACCCGTGCCGGCACAGCAGAAACGCGTGCGCCTCGGGCTCGGCACGCAACACCTGCCGGACCTCCCCGGAGAGCCGGCGCATGTCCTGATCGTTCGCGACGATCGGGAGGCGCTCGGTGTGCTCGTGCGTGCGAACGCCGTCGAGGCCCTTCAGCATCTCGTAGCCGCTGATGGCCAGCGCGCCGTGCGCCGCGTGGAGGTCTGAAAGTATCGTGCTCCAAACCGAGTGCGTGTGCAAGACGGCGCCGGCGCCGCGTTCGCGGACGATCTCGAGGTGCAGGAGCGTCTCTGCCGACGGCCCGCCGGGCGCCTCGCCGACGTTGCGGCCCTCGTCATCGATCTCGAGGAACGTGGCCGGCTCCAGCATTCCCTTGTGCGCGCCGCTCGGCGTGATCGCCAGCCGCAACGGTTCGCGCGCGATCACCGCGCTGAAATTCCCGCTCGTGCCCATGACCCACCCGCGCGTGTAAAAGCGACGGCCGATCTCGGTCAGGTGCTGCGACGCGGTGACGAAAGACAGGGCCACGATGCGGACATGGTACGAGCACAACCCAAAAACCTCAACGGATCACGCTGCAACACAGACCCAAAAGCTCAACGTGAAGGTCGTGAAGAAGAGCAACTTCTGGATTTGCTGGCCGCGTCAACAGGCGTCAGGGCTTCTGACCACGCTACGGCGGGTCCGAGTGCGAAGCACGTGAAGCGGGTCCCGCTGCATTCTTCGTCTCACGCTTGTCGCGGGAACGGCGGGCATCCTCGGTACGCGCGGCACCTGCCGTACCTGTCGTCGTGTCGGAAAACGACCCCCGAGGTCGTTCTCAACTGAGCGTGAAGTTCACCGTGACGGTCATCACGACTTCGACCGGCACGTCCTTCAGCAAGGTCGGCGTGAACTCCCACTGGCGAACCGCAGTGATCGCCGCCTCATCGAGCACCGGGACCGAGCGCAAGATCCTCGCATCGCGGACAGTCCCGTCTTTCGCGATGATCGCCTCGATGATGACGATCCCCTGGATCTTCGCGGCTTGCGCCTCGATCGGGTAGACCGGCGGAACGTTCTTGAGCTTCTTCGGTTCTTTGATGTCACCACCGATGCGGAGTGGGGCCTCAATACCGGGGCCGAGCAATTCGCGCCGCTGCGACGAGGTCGTCGTACCGCCGGCGACGCCAGCCGGCAGGCCCCCGACAAAGCCGCCGGAGACGCCCGCCGCTGCCTGCGGCGGAATCGGGGCAATCCGCGCGCGTCGCAGCACGCCCATGGCCTGAGTCAGCATCTGCTCGGCGTCATCGAACCGCCGCGCGTTCGTGTAGAGCTTGACCAGCTCGAGGTAGTTCGCAATCTCAGACGGTTGCGCGCTGAGCCGCTGCAGCAGTTCCGTCTCGCCCAGCGTCTGCGCGACCGGCGACGACTGCGTGGCCAACGACAATACGACGACTCCAAGAAGGGTGAGGGCTCGTCTCATAGCCACCTCTACAGAGGCCCAGGGCCCAAGGCCCAGGGCCAACGGTAAGACACGGCAACCTGGGGGAACAAGCTATTAGACACCGAGGGACGGGGATGGTGGAAAGCGCGCGAAGGTGAAGCGCGCGGCGTGGAAAGCGCGTCGAAGGTACGGGCGTGGAAAAGCGCGCGAAGTCGGGGTATCGGAGCGCGCGAAGTACGAGCGACGCCTGCCGCCATCGAGCTCGCCCACTTCCTCGCGTATGCGCTCGGCTCGATTGCGGAAGCCAGAACCGCGCCTGCGGAGCGCCATTTCCCCACGGCCGCGTGCCGGGCCGCGAAGGGCCTGGGCGGCAGCTGTCAGCTGGTCACGGCCAGCGGTTGTTCTTGAGCCCGTCGCGCGGACAAAGGGCGTACCGGCGGCCAAGGACGTCCCGCCCGCGCCGCCGGAGCTGCCGTGCGGGTACTTCGAGCGCCTCCACGCCGTACTTCAAGCGCCCTTCACCCCGTACCTCCAGCGCCCTTCACCCCGTACTTCGAGCGCCCTTCACTCCGTACTTCAAGCGCATTCCACGCCGTACTTCAAGCGCTCTCCACGCCGTACCTCCCGCGCTTTCCACTCCGTCCGCCCCTACCGTCTCTTCCCCCCAAACAGCGACCCCAGGACGCCCCGCATGAGCTCGCGGCCGAAGCCGGATCCGACGGACCGGGCGGCGCTCCGGGCGGCCGACTCGAGGATGCCTTCGCGTTTGCCGCCTCGCGGACCGACGGTACCGAAGAGGATGTCGGTGAGCGAGCCGCCAGGCGCCGGACCAGTGCCAGACGGACTGCTCGTCGTCCGCGGCGCCGGCGCCACCGGCGGGCTGTCGGGCTGGCGCTCGGAGGCGCGAGCCTGCAGCTTCTCGTACGCCGACTCGCGATCGACCGTCTGCTCGTAGTGCCCGCGGATCACCGACGCGCTGATGACGGCCTTGCGCTCCTCCGGCGTGAGCGGACCGATGCGCGACGCCGGCGGCTCGATCCACGCGCGCTCGACGATGCCTGGCGTCCCCTTCTCGTCGAGGAACGACACCAGCGCCTCGCCCACACTGAGCTCCGTGATGATCTGTTCGACATCGAGTGCGGGATTGCTCCGCAGCGTCTGCGCCGCGGTGCGGACGGCCTTCTGATCGCGCGGCGTGAAGGCGCGCAACGCGTGCTGCACGCGATTGCCAAGCTGCCCGAGCACGGTGTCGGGAATGTCGAGCGGATTCTGCGTGACGAAGTAGACGCCGACGCCCTTGGATCGAATCAGCCGGACGACCTGCTCGATCTTCTGAACCAGCGCGTCGGGCGCGTCGGTGAACAACAGATGGGCTTCGTCGAAGAAGAACACCATCCTGGGCTTCTCCGGATCGCCGACTTCCGGCAGCTGCTCGAACAGCTCCGACAGCATCCACAGCAGGAACGTCGAATAGAGCGCGGGCGCCGTCATCAGCCGATCCGCGGCGATGATGTTGACGACGCCGCGGCCGTCGCTGCCGGTCTGCATCAGATCGTCGATGTCCAGCATCGGCTCGCCGAAGAATTGCTCTGCGCCCTGCGCCTCGAGCGCAAGCAGCCCGCGCTGGATCGCACCGACCGACGCCGCCGAGATGTTTCCGTATTTCGTCGTGAATTCCTTTGCGTGGTCGCCGACGGTCTGAAGCACCGCGCGCAGATCCTTCAGATCAAGCAGCAGCAATCCCGCCTCGTCGGCGATCTTGAAGACGATCGTGAGGACGCCGCGCTGTGTGTCGTTCAGGTTGAGGAGCCGCCCGAGAAGCAGCGGCCCCATGTCGGAAACGGTCGCGCGGACCGGATGCCCCGCCGCGCCGAACACGTCCCAGAACACGACCGGCGACGCGCGCCACACCGGTTCGCTCGCGCCGGTGCGCTTCAGCCGCTCGATCAACTTCGGCGACGATGTCCCGGCGGCCGCGAGCCCGGCGAGGTCGCCCTTCACGTCCGCCATGAACGTCGGCACGCCAAGCCGCGAAAAACTCTCGGCGAGCACCTGCAGCGTGACGGTCTTCCCGGTGCCGGTGGCGCCGGTGATCAGCCCATGCCGATTCGCCAGACCGGGACGCATCACGATCTCGGTACCGGACGAAGTGCGGGCAACGACGAACGGCTCAACCATGGGGAACATCCTATTGGCGGATTTGAGATTTGGAGATTTGAGCACCTTGCAACGGATGGAGGCGGGCTTCACCCGCCGCGCCCCTCGTACTTCCGGCGCCCTTCACTCCGTACTTCCCGCGCCCTTCACTCCGACTTCCCGCGCCCTTCACTCCCGTCGCCGCGAGCTCCTCGTACAGAATCGCCGAGGCGACGATGCCGTTGTGGAAATTGCCGAGATCGAGGCGCTCGTTCGGGGCGTGGGCGTTCTCGTCGGGGAGTCCGACACCAAACAGCACCGCAGGCACGCCGAGCTCTTTCTGGAACGTCGACACCACCGGAATCGAGCCGCCCTCGCGGCAGAACACCGGCGGTTTGCCGAAGCCCTGCTCGATCGCGCGGGCGGCGGCCTGGACGTAGGGGTTGTGATAGTCCGTGATCCACGGCTTGCCGCCGTGCATGCGCGTGATCTTCAGCTCGACCGTCTTCGGCGTGATCTTGCGCACGTAGTCTTCGAAGCGCTCGGCGATCGTGTCGGGATCCTGATCCGGCACGAGGCGCATGCTGACCTTCGCCATCGCGACGGCGGGAATCACGGTCTTGGCGCCGTCGCCGGTGAAACCCGCGTTGAGGCCATTGACGTCGAACGTCGGACGCGCCCAGGCGCGCTCGAGCACCGTATACCCCGTCTCGCCGGAGAGCTTCGTCGCGCCGATGTCCTTGCGGTACTTCTTCTCGTTGAACGGCAGCTGCTTCCAGGCGTCGCGCTCTTCGTCCGAGAGCGGCCGCACCTCGTCGTAGAACCCGGGAATCTTGATGTGGCCGCCGCGATCCTTCATCTGTGCCAGCACGCCGGCCAGCACGTTGGCGGGATTGGCGACCGCGCCGCCGAACACGCCGGAGTGCAGGTCTGTGCTGGTGCCGCGCAGATCGATCTGGAAATAGAGCAGCCCGCGCAGCGAATAGCAGATCGACGGCACACCCCGGTCGAACATCGCCGAGTCCGAGATCACCACGACGTCGGCGGCGAGATCGGCCTTGTGGTCGCGGATGAAGTCGTCGAGATGCGCCGACCCGACTTCTTCCTCGCCCTCGATGATCACCTTGATGTTGACGGGCAGTTTGCCGCCTTTCTTCAAGTGCGCCTCGATCGCTTTCAGGTGCATGAAGACCTGGCCCTTGTCGTCGGCGGCGCCGCGGGCGTAGATCTCGCCGTCGCGGACGGTGGCCTCGAACGGCGGCGATTCCCAGAGCTCGACCGGATCGACCGGCTGCACATCGTAGTGCCCGTAGAACAACATCGTCGGCGCGCCCGGCGCGTGCAGCCACTCGCCGTACACGACGGGGTGCCCCGGTGTCTCGATCAGGCGGACGTTCTCGAGACCGACACGTCGCAGCTCGTCTGCGGTCCATTCGCCGCAGCGCCGGACGTCCGCGTGATGTCGTGGGAGCGCGCTTACCGAGGGGATCGCGAGGTAGCCCTTGAGCTCGTCGATGTAGCGATCGCGGTTGGTGTGGATGAAATCGAGGATCGGGATCATGAAATCCTTATGTTCGAAGACTTCCGGCAGGAGTCTGTCTTTCGAAATATTTACACGGCTGCCACGCCAAAAGGGAGTGAGTTTCGTGACCAGTGTCGGACGACTTCGCTAAAATCCCGTGAAATTGAGACCGCGCCTGTGGCGAGTAAATTGCACACCGGTTTTGTGTGATGGCTCGTCACGCCGGCGGGGAAGCCGTGGGACGTGTGCCGGACAACGGTCCAGGCCTGCGTCTTGTGTGCAATTCGAATCGAGCGCCGGCCGTGCCGGTTCCATTCCCTGAGGATCACGTCGCAGAATCGGGCGCCGAAGCGGACCGGCTGTTCACCGGGCTCGATGGTCGCGAAGTCACCGTGCGCAGCCGCCACTGGCGGATCGAAGTCTATAGCACGTGGGAACAGACGGACCGTCGCTGGGTCCAACTCGCGCTGCGCGGCGAAGACGGTTCGCCGGACTACATGCTCACGCTCCGCCTGGCCGCGACCGACGGCGTTCGACACGCCGTGCTGACCCTCTCGTCGTGGCTCGCCAGCCCTGGCAAGTCGCGAGAGATTCTACAAACCGCCTAGAGCCTGTACTCGTTCTCCTGCAGCGAGTTACGTCCAGCCTCTCACTCTTCGGAGTACGTCCGCGAAGCCTTGGAACTCGGGACTAATGTCAGCCAAGGCGCAGACAAAATTCCGATTACCCGCGAAAACTTGTGGCAAATCCACTTCGAAATCAGGAACGCAAGTTGCGTGGTGTTCACGCCAGTGAACATCCGATTCACGTCGTCGCTGACGCCTGAAGACGAGAACATCGTCGCACTCGCCATCTTGAACGCAGTGACCGGTGTGCTCGACTTGCTCCCCATCGCCTACACGATTCGAGTCGAGACCTCGGACTCGCAGGTGTACCAACACAGCGGCCCGGATCGGGCTCGGTTACAGGCGGGCCGCCCGGCCTCGCCGAATCCGAATCCGACGCCGAAAGAGTAGGCTCTGCACATTTCGGCAAGTCGCCTACTTGGCGGTGAACTAAAGTCTGCCTAATAGGCGTCTTGATAGTATCGATCGACGCCATTCTTTGCACTCGAGATGGCGTACTGTTCGCATGTCTGGGACGTGAACCATGAGCCCAGCGCCCGCCATCAAGCCTGAACCTCGGGATCCGTCCGACGCCATAATCGTCCGGCCAACTCCGCTGACTGAAGTGGTCTCGCCAAGTCGGCGGGCTCAAGATGAGGCTTTGTCCGCCTTTTTAGTGCAACTTGCACATAAAGGCGAGCAAGGCCTCATCTTGAGCCCGCCGACTTGGCGAGACCACTTCAGTCAGCGGGGTTGGCCGGACGATGATGGCGTCGGACGGATCCCGAGGTTCAGGCTTTACGGCGGGCGCTGGGCTCATGGTTCACGTCCCAGACATGCGAACAGTACGCCATCTCAAGTGCAAAGAACGGCGTCGATCGATAATATCAAGACACCTATTAGGCAGACTTTAGTTCACCGCCAAGCAGGCGACTTGCCGAAATGTGCAGAGCCTACTCTTTCGAAGTCGGATTCGGATTCGGCGAGGCCGGGCGGCCCGCCTGTAACCGCGCCCGATCCGGGCCGCTGTGTTGGTACACCTGCGAGTCCGAGGTGTCGACTCGAATCGTGTAGGCGATGGGGAGCAAGTCGAGCACACCGGTCACTGCGTTCAAGATGGCGAGTGCGACGATGTTCTCGTCTTCAGGCGTCAGCGACGATGTGAATCGGATGTTCACTGGCGTGAACACCACGCAACTTGCGTTCCTGATTTCGAAGTGGATTTGCCACAAGTTTTCGCGGGAAATGGGAATTTTGTCTGCGCCCTGGCTGACATTAGTCCCAAGTTCCAAGGCTTCGCGGACGTACTCCGAAGAGTGAGAAGGCTGGACGTAACTCGCTGCAGGAGAACGAGTACGGCCTAGGCGGTTTGTAGAATCTCTCGCGACTTGCCAGGGCTGGCGAGCCACGACGAGAGCGTGAGCACGGCGTGTCGAACGCCGTCGGTCGCGGCCAGGCGGAGCGTGAGCATGTAGTCCGGCGAACCGTCTTCGCCGCGCAGCGCGAGTTGGACCCAGCGACGGTCCGTCTGTTCCCACGTGCTGTAGACTTCGATCCGCCAGTGGCGGCTGCGCACGGTGACTTCGCGACCATCGAGCCCGGTGAACAGCCGGTCCGCTTCGGCGCCCGAGTCTGCGACGTGATCCTCAGGGAATGGAACCGGCACGACCGGCGCTCGATTCGAATTGCACACGAGACGCAGGCCTGGACCGTTGTCCGGCACACGTCCCACGGCTTCCCCGCCGACGTGACGAGCCATCACCCAAAACAGATGTGCAATTTACTCGCCACAGGCGCGGTCTCGATTTCAAGGGACTTTAGCGAACTCGTCCGACACCGGTCACGAAACTCACGCCCTTTTGGCGTGGCAGCCGTGTAAATATTTCGAAAGACAGACTCCTGCCGGAAGTCTTCGAACATAAGGATTTCATGATCCCGATTCTCGATTTCATTCACACCAACCGCGATCGCTACATCGACGAGCTCAAGGGCTACCTCGCGATCCCTTCGATCAGCGCGCTCCCACAACATCACGCGGACGTCCGGCGCTGCGGCGAATGGACCGCGGACGAGTTGCGGCGTGTCGGCCTCGAGAACGTCCGGCTGATCGAGACACCCGGGCACCCCGTCGTGTACGGCGAGTGGCTGCACGCGCCGGGCGCGCCGACGATGTTGTTCTACGGGCACTACGACGTGCAGCCGGTCGATCCGCTCGAGCTCTGGGAGTCGCCGCCGTTCGAGGCCACCGTCCGCGACGGCGAGATCTACGCCCGCGGCGCCGCCGACGACAAGGGCCAGGTCTTCATGCACCTGAAAGCGATCGAGGCGCACTTGAAGAAAGCCGGCAAGCTGCCCGTCAACATCAAGGTGATCATCGAGGGCGAGGAAGAAGTCGGGTCGGCGCATCTCGACGACTTCATCCGCGACCACAAGGCCGATCTCGCCGCCGACGTCGTCGTCATCTCGGATTCGGCGATGTTCGACCGCGGCGTGCCGTCGATCTGCTATTCGTTGCGCGGGCTGCTCTACTTCCAGATCGATCTGCGCGGCACCAGCACCGACCTGCACTCCGGCGTGTTCGGCGGCGCGGTCGCCAATCCCGCCAACGTGCTGGCCCGCGTGCTGGCGCAGATGAAGGATCGCGGCGGCCGCATCAAGATTCCCGGGTTCTACGACGAGGTGCGGCCGCTGTCGGACGAAGAGCGCGACGCATGGAAGCAGCTGCCGTTCAACGAGAAGAAGTACCGCAAGGACCTCGGCGCGCCGAAGCTCTCCGGCGAGACGGGGTATACGGTGCTCGAGCGCGCCTGGGCGCGTCCGACGTTCGACGTCAACGGCCTCAACGCGGGTTTCACCGGCGACGGCGCCAAGACCGTGATTCCCGCCGTCGCGATGGCGAAGGTCAGCATGCGCCTCGTGCCGGATCAGGATCCCGACACGATCGCCGAGCGCTTCGAGGACTACGTGCGCAAGATCACGCCGAAGACGGTCGAGCTGAAGATCACGCGCATGCACGGCGGCAAGCCGTGGATCACGGACTACCACAACCCCTACGTCCAGGCCGCCGCCCGCGCGATCGAGCAGGGCTTCGGCAAACCGCCGGTGTTCTGCCGCGAGGGCGGCTCGATTCCGGTGGTGTCGACGTTCCAGAAAGAGCTCGGCGTGCCTGCGGTGCTGTTTGGCGTCGGGCTGCCCGACGAGAACGCCCACGCCCCGAACGAGCGCCTCGATCTCGGCAATTTCCACAACGGCATCGTCGCCTCGGCGATCCTGTACGAGGAGCTCGCGGGAGT